>CAVOPH010000001.1:0-155629 GCA_963697775.1 uncultured Acidobacteriota bacterium
AGCGGAGCGAAGTGAGCCAGGCGGGGTGCAGGGGACCCCGCCGATCAGACAATGCAGACAGTTATGGCCATGGCGGATCACGACGACAAAGACTCCATCGGTGAACGTGCGCGCGAGAGCGTGACTGGCTGGTGGGGGCGGTCCCGGCGGTTTCTGTCCGAGGTGCGCAACGAAACGGCGCGCGTCACCTGGCCGAGCCGGAAGGAAGTCTACGCGACCACGGTCGTCGTCATTCTGACGTCGGTGTTTTTCGGCGTGTACCTGTGGGGCGTCGATCTGCTCCTGACGCAACTCGTGAACTGGATCTACCGGACTCTGGGAGCGGCATGACGACCATGACCGATGACCGTACGAAGCAGTGGTACATCGTGCACACGTACTCTGGCTTCGAGAAGAAAGTGGCGGAGTCGCTCGCCCAGCGGGTGCAGGCGTACGGGCTGCAGGACGAGATCGGCGAAATCCTGATCCCGACCGAAGACGTCGTCGAAATGCGCGCGGGCAAGAAGGTCGTGAGCTCGAAGCGGTTCTTCCCCGGCTACATCCTTGTCGAGATGCACATGTCCGACAACGCGTGGCACGTGGTGAAGAACACGCCGAAGGTGACCGGCTTCGTCGGCGCCGGCGCCAAGCCGACGCCGCTCACGCGTGAGGAAGTCGATCAGATCCTCCACCAGGTGACGATCGCGGCCGAGAAGCCGAAGCCGAAGTACACGTTCGAAAAAGGCGATCAGGTGCGGATCAACGAAGGCCCGTTCACGAGCTTCAACGGCACGGTGGACGAGGTGAACCTCGATCGCAACACGCTGAAGGTGATGGTCACGATCTTCGGGCGTTCTACGCCCGTCGAATTGGATTTTTTGCAGGTGGAGAAACTGTAGTTTCCAGTTCCCAGTCCCCAGTTTCACGAACGTTCATTTCTTGACCGGAAACTGGCAACTGGAAACTGGCAACTGAGAGCGAGCCCAAGCATCTATGGCGAAGAAAGTACAAGCAATGGTGAAGCTCCAGATCGCGGCGGGGAAAGCCACCCCGGCGCCGCCGGTGGGGACTGCGCTCGGTCCTCACGGCGTCAACATCATGGACTTCTGCAAGAACTTCAACGCGAAAACCTCCAAGGATGAAGGGCTGATCATCCCGGTGGTCGTGACGGTCTTCGCGGATCGGTCGTACACCTTCATCACCAAGACGCCTCCGGCGTCGATCCTGCTGAAGCGTGCCGCGAACCTCGCGAAGGGCTCGAACGAACCCAACAAGACGAAGGTTGGAACGGTCACGAAGAAGCAGGTCGAGGACATCGCCAAGCTGAAGATGCCCGATCTGAACGCCGACACGCTCGAGTCTGCCTACAAAACGATTGCCGGAACGGCGCGGTCGATGGGCATTGATGTGATCGGATAGGGAAATTGCTGATTGCTGAATGAGAACCTCGAGAACTCAATCAGCAATCAGAAATCGACAATCAGAGATTCACGATTCGGGGTGCCCGCCTTCGCCAAGGCTACGGCGAGGTTGGGAGCGCGCGGAGGCGGAGGGCCCCGCGAGCAAGTAAGAACGCTGACTGAACGCTCTATCAACCCGAGGTCGTTCGAACAGTGGGAGGGTGTTTGAGAACACCCGCTCGAACCACAGAGGTCCCGGACATGCGTAAGACTGGAAAGAAGTTCGCTGCTGCCCGGCAGCAGGTTCCCGACAAGCCGCACTCGATCGAAGATGCCGTCCCCCTCATGCAGAAGGTGAAGTTCGCGAAGTTCGATGAGACCGTCGAGATCGCGATGCGCCTGGGCGTCGATCCGAAGCACGCGGACCAGATGGTCCGCGGCACGGTGGTGCTGCCGCACGGGCTGGGCAAGACCAAGCGTGTGCTCGCGATTGCCGGCGCGGATAAGCAGAAGGACGCGCAGCAGGCCGGGGCAGACTTCGTCGGCGGCGAGGAGCTCGTCGAGAAGATTCAGGGCGGCTGGATCGACTTCGATGCGGTAGTGGCGACGCCCGACATGATGCGCGCCGTCGGCAAGCTCGGGAAGGTCCTCGGCCCGCGCGGCTTGATGCCGAACCCGAAAACCGGCACCGTCACGCCGGATATCGCGAAGGCCGTGAAGGAAATCAAGGCCGGCAAGGTGGAATTCCGCGTCGACAAGACCGGCATCATCCACGCGCCAATCGGCAAAGCCTCCTTTCCGTCGCAGAACCTGATCGAAAACGCTCACGCGCTCGTCGACAGCGTCGTCCGCGCCAAGCCGTCGGCCGCGAAGGGCAAGTTTCTGAAAAGCGTCACGATGTCCTCGACGATGGGTCCCGGGATCACGATTGACACGAGCCACGTGACGGAAGTGGTGAAGCACTAATGGCAGTTACGAGAGCGGACAAAGAAACCGAACTTCAGGATCTCGAAGGGGCCTTCAAAGGCGCCGACAGCGCGATCATCCTCGACTACAAGGGACTGAAAGTGCCCGAAGTCACGGAACTGCGTCGTCAGGTGCGCGGCGTCAAGGCGAAGTACAAGGTCGTCAAGAACACGCTCGCGACGCGCGCGATCAAAGGCACTCCCTTCGAGCCGCTGACCCAGTTCTTCGTCGGGACCACAGCGGTCGCCTACAGCGGCGAGGATCCAGTGGCGCTCGCGAAGGTGTTGACGACGTTCGCCAAGACCGCGCCGGCGCTGCAGATCAAAGCGGCCGTCGTTCAGGGACGCGCGATCAAGGCGACGGAGGTCACTGACCTCGCGTCGCTGCCGGGCAAGCCCGAGCTTTACGCGAAGCTGCTGTTCCTGCTGCAGGCGCCGATGGTCCAGCTGGTGAGCGTGCTGAACGCACCGGCACGGGACCTGATGAGCGTTCTGGTGCAGGCAGAAAAGAAGAAATCGGAGACGGCGACACCCGTAGCGTCCGAGCTTTAGCTCGGACGTCCGGGAGGCACACAACCGCTCGTCGGCACGCCCGAGCTGAAGCTCGGGCGCTACGGGCGTCAGGGAAAAACGGAATCATCAATCGGGTTATCAGGAGAGAGAAATGGCCGAATTGAATCAGCAGCAGGTGGTCGATTACATCAAGGGGATCTCGGTCCTCGAACTGTCGCAGCTTGTGAAGGCGCTCGAAACCGAGCTCGGCGTCTCCGCGGCGGCGGCCATGCCGATGGCGATGCCGGCCGGCGGCGGCGCGGCGGCTGGCGCGGCGGCGCCGGCGGAAGAGAAGACCGAGTTCACCGCGACGCTCACCGAAGTGGGCAGCAACAAGATCAACGTCATCAAGGTCGTCCGCGAAGTCACCAGCCTCGGGCTGAAGGAAGCCAAGGACCTCGTCGAGGGCGCGCCCAAGCCGATCAAGGAAGGCGTCTCGAAGGACGAGGCCGCCGCGATCAAGAAGAAGTTCGAGGACGTCGGCGCCAAAGTTGAAATTAAGTAGTTCTGAGTGCTGAGTTCTGATTGCTGAATTTCGCGATCTGGACTCTGTCAATTCCCGGGTAGCAGTGCTGAATGCTGAGATTACTCAGCATTCAGCATTCGTCATTCAGCACTTCAGAGGTTTTATCTGTGTACAGCCTTCCCAAGAACGTCTACCGCGAGCGCATCGACTTCTCCAAGATTAAGACCACGATCCCGATCCCGAACCTGATCGAGATCCAGAAGAAGTCGTACGAGCGGTTCCTGCAGATGAACCGGCTGCCGTCGGAGCGCGAGGACGCCGGCCTGCAGTCGGTGTTCAAGTCTGTCTTCCCGATCAGCGACTTCCGCGAGAACTCGTCGCTCGAGTTCATCGAGTATTCGATCGGCAACTGGGAGTGCAAGTGCGGCCGGCTGGCCGGGTTGCATCACCTCCGCAAGCCGTGTGTGAACTGCGGTCATACGCTGGTGGCGGATCCCTACGGCGAGCACGAGGTCCTGTGCCCGCGCTGCGGCAAGCCGAACGACGCCCGCGGCGACATCTGCGACATCTGCGGCAACACCGTCGGCCTCAAGCTGAAGTACGACGTCGACGAGTGCCAGGAGCGCGGCATGACCTACGCCGTGCCGCTCAAGGTCACCATCCGCCTCGTCGTCTGGAACAAGGACCCCGAGACCGGGGTGAAGACCATCCGCGACATCAAGGAGCAGGAGGTCTACTTCGGCGACATCCCGCTGATGACCGACAACGGCACGTTCATCATCAACGGCACCGAGCGCGTCATCGTCTCGCAGCTCCACCGGTCGCCGGGCGCGTTCTTCCACTCGGAAGACAAGACGCTCTACATCGCGCAGATCATCCCGTATCGCGGATCGTGGGTCGAGTTCGAGTACGACACGAAGAACCTGCTCTACGTCCGCATCGACCGCAAGCGGAAGTTCCTCGCGACCGTCTTCCTCCGCGCCCTCGGCCTGCGCGGCGCCGACGAGATCATCCGGAACTTCTACTCGGTCGACAAGCTGCACCTCAAGGGCGGCGCGATTCAATGGACGGTGGGCGACAGCCTGATGGGCCTGCGCGCCGCCAAGGACATCAAGGCAGGCTCGGAAGTCGTCACCCACGCCGGCAAGAAGATCACGTCGAACGCAATCGCGGCGATGAAGAAGGCGGGCGTCGAGCTCGTCGAAGTGTCGGACGCCGAGCTCGAAGGCGCATTCGCCGCGACCGACGTCGTCGATCCCTCGACCGGAGAGGTCATCCTCGAGTCGAACGAGGCGGTCGAGCCGCGCGTGATTTCGATGGCCCAGGAAAAGAACGTCGAGACGCTCGAGATCTTCTTCCCGGAACGCGACGAAATCGGCTCGGTGCTGTCGTCGACGTTGAAGAAGGATCCGATTCACACCCACGAAGAGGCGCTGATCGAGATCTACCGCCGCCTGCGGCCGGGCGATCCGCCGACGCTCGACAGCTCGCGGTCGCTCTTCGAGAACATGTTCTTCAACTCGCAGAAGTACGACTTCTCGCGCGTCGGCCGGCTGAAGCTGAACACCAAGCTGAAGCTGAACACGCCGCTCGACGAGAAAATCCTGCACCCGCAGGACTTCTACGAGGTGATCAAGTACCAGCTGAAGCTGCGGCGCAATCCCGCCAACGTGGACGACATCGATCACCTTGGCAACCGCCGCGTGCGGTCGGTCGGCGAGCTGCTCGAGAACCAGTTCCGCATCGGCCTGGTCCGGATGGAGCGCGCGATCAAGGAAAAGATGTCGGTCTACCAGGAAATGGCGACCGCCATGCCGCACGACCTGATCAACGCGAAGCCGGTCATGGCCGCGATTCGCGAGTTCTTCGGGTCGTCGCAGCTGTCGCAGTTCATGGACCAGACCAACCCGCTGTCGGAAGTCACGCACAAGCGCCGACTGTCGGCGCTCGGGCCTGGCGGTCTGTCGCGCGAGCGCGCCGGATTCGAAGTGCGCGACGTGCACCCGACCCACTACGGCCGCATCTGCCCGATTGAGACGCCGGAAGGTCCGAACATCGGCCTGATCTCGTCGCTGTCGTGCTATGCGCGCATCAACGAGTTCGGGTTCATCGAGTCACCCTACCGGAAGGTGAAGAACGGTCGAATCATCGACTACGTCATCGTCACCAATGCCGGCGGTTCGAAATGGAAGGTCGGCGACATCGTCGAGGCGAACGAGTTCACCGCCGCCGATCTCGAAGCGGGCAAGGGCAAGCGGAGACGCGGCATCGAGTTCGAGCCCTACTCCTATTACCTGTCAGCGTGGGAAGAGGACCAGTACATCATCGCGCAGGCGAACGCCCAGGTGGACGACAACGGGAAGTTCACGACCGATCGCGTCAACGCGCGCCAGGCGGGGAACTTCATCCTGGCGCCGAAGGACAAGATCGACTTCATCGACGTCTCGCCCAAGCAGCTGGTCTCGGTCGCGGCCTCGCTCGTGCCGTTCCTCGAGAACGACGACGCGAACCGCGCCTTGATGGGATCGAACATGCAGCGGCAGGCGGTGCCGCTGCTTCGGGCGCGGTCGCCCTATGTCGGCACCGGCATGGAGTACATCACCGCGCGCGACTCGGGTGCGGTGGTCGTGGCGCGACGCTCGGGAACCGTGGACTACGTCGACAGCCAGCGCATCGTCGTGCGCGTGGAAGGGGAGACGGAAGCGACCTCGCGAGAGATGGGCGCCGACATCTACCCGATGACGAAGTTCAAGCGCTCGAACCAGAACACGTGCATCAGCCAGAAGCCGATCGTCCGCGTGGATCAGAAGGTCCACAAGGGTCAGGTGCTGGCGGATGGTCCGTGCACGGAGCTGGGCGAGCTGGCGCTCGGACGGAACGTGCTCGTCGCGTTCATGCCGTGGCGCGGCTACAACTTCGAAGACGCGATCCTGGTGTCCGAACGGATGGTGAAGGACGACTACTACACGTCGATCCACATCGAGGAGTTCGAGATCGAGGCGCGCGACACGAAGCTGGGTCCGGAGGAAATCACGCGGGACATCCCGAACGTTGGTGAGGGCTACCTGCGCGACCTCGACGAGAGCGGCATCATCCGCATCGGGGCGTCGGTCAAGCCGGGCGACATCCTGGTCGGCAAGGTCACGCCGAAGGGCGAGACCCAGCTGACGCCGGAAGAGAAGCTGCTCCGGGCGATCTTCGGCGAAAAGGCTGGCGACGTTCGAGACGCGTCGCTCATCTGCCCGCCGGGCATCGAAGGGATCATCGTCGGCGTCAAGATCTTCTCCCGCAAGGGCATCGAGAAAGACGATCGAGCCAAGGCGATCGAGCAGGAAGAGCTCGACATGATGGAGAAGAACCTGCAGGACGAAATCCGCATTCTTCACGATGAAGTGAAGAAGCGCGTGATCGGCATGCTGCAGAGTCAGGAGTCGCGGGCGGATCTCTACGACGAGCACGGCCGCGAGCGCCTGCTCAAGAAAGGCACGCCGCTGACGGCCGAGGTGCTGCAGGGTCTGCCCTACGAAGCGATCGTGCGGCTGAAGGTGCAGACCGACGATCCTCGACTCGAAGAGGATCTGCGCGAGCTCGAAGAGCGGACCGAACGGCAGGTGGAGGTCATCCGCCAGCAGTTCGAAGAGAAGAAGGAAAAGGTCCGCCGCGGCGACGAGCTGCCTCCGGGCGTCATCAAGCTCGTGAAGGTCTACGTCGCGATGAAGCGCAAGCTGTCGGTCGGCGACAAGATGGCCGGGCGGCACGGCAACAAGGGGGTCATCGCCCGCATCCTGCCGGAAGAAGACATGCCCTACCTGCCGGACGGCACGCCGGTCGAGATCGTGCTCAATCCGCTGGGCGTTCCCTCACGTATGAACGTCGGGCAGATCCTCGAGACGCATCTCGGCTGGGCGGCGCATGCGCTCGGTCTCTGGTTCGCGACGCCGGTCTTCGACGGCGCCACCGAGCTCGAGATCAAGAACTGGCTCGAGAAGGCAGGACTGCCGAAGAGCGGCAAGACCGAACTCTTCGACGGGATGACCGGTCAGGCGTTCGAACAGGACGTGACCGTCGGCTACATCTACATGCTGAAGCTGTCGCACCTGGTCGACGACAAGATCCACGCGCGATCGATCGGGCCGTACTCGCTGATCACGCAGCAGCCGCTGGGTGGCAAGGCGCAGTTCGGCGGACAGCGGTTTGGAGAAATGGAAGTCTGGGCGCTCGAAGCCTACGGCGCGGCGCACATTCTCCAGGAGCTCCTGACCGCGAAGTCCGACGACGTGACCGGACGCGCGAAGATCTACGAAGCGATCGTCAAGGGCGACGCCTCGTTCCAGCCCGGACTGCCGGAGTCGTTCAACGTCCTCATCCGCGAGCTGCAGGCGCTGTGCCTCGACGTCGAGCTGATGAAGACGAAGAAGAAGCCGGCGCTGGAGCCGGTTGAGGAGGAAGCGACGCCGGCGCTGACGGAAGGATAGAGAGAGCTGCCAGCTTCCGGCTTCCAGCTTCCAGCTGGATGCCGGAAGTGGCGGCTGGAAGCTGGGAGCTGGTAGCTGGAAGCTAACACCGTAGCTGGAAGCTAACACCAAGGAATGAAATGAGACCATCTTTTGACAATCGCGGTTCGCTGACGTCCGACTTCGACGCGATCCGCATCAGCCTCGCGTCCCCGGACAAAATCCTCTCGTGGTCACACGGCGAAGTGACCAAGCCCGAGACGATCAACTACCGCACGTTCAAGCCGGAACGCGACGGGCTGTTCTGCGCCAAGATCTTCGGCCCGGTCACCGACTGGGAGTGCCTCTGCGGCAAGTACAAGCGCATGAAGCACCGCGGGGTGATCTGCGACAAGTGCGGCGTCGAGGTGACGCAGGCGAAGGTCCGCCGCGAACGGCTCGGCCACATCACACTGGCGACGCCGGTCAGCCACGTGTGGTTCTTCAAGGGGCTGCCGAGCCGCATCGGTCACCTGCTCGACATCTCGCTGCGGGATCTCGAGCGCGTCCTCTATTTCGAGGCCTACGTCGTCGTCGAGCCGGGCGACACCGAGCTGAAGCAGAACCAGCTGCTGACCGAAGACCTCTATCGCAAGGCGCGTGAAGAGCACGGCCCGGTGAAGTTCCGCGCGCAGATGGGCGCGGAGGCGATCAAGGAGTTGCTGAAGCGGGTCAACATCGAGAAGCTCGCGGCCGAGCTGCGCGACAAGATGCGCGCCGAGCCTTCAGCGCAGAAGAAGCTGAAGTACGCCAAGCGCCTGAAGGTCGTGGACTCGTTCCGGAAGTCGACCAACAAGCCGGAGTGGATGATCCTCGACGTGATCCCGGTGATTCCGCCCGAGCTGCGGCCGCTGGTTCCGCTCGACGGCGGCCGGTTTGCGACGTCAGACCTGAACGATCTCTATCGCCGCGTCATCAACCGTAACAACCGGTTGAAGAAGCTGATCGAGCTGAAGGCGCCAGACGTCATCATCCGCAACGAAAAGCGCATGTTGCAGGAAGCGGTCGATGCGCTGTTCGACAACGGCCGTCGCGGCCGTGTGCTGCGCGGCGCCAACAACCGTCCGCTGAAGTCGCTGTCGGACACGCTCAAGGGCAAGCAGGGCCGGTTCCGTCAGAACCTGCTCGGCAAGCGCGTCGACTACTCCGGACGCTCGGTCATCGTCGTCGGGCCCGAGCTGAAGCTGCACCAGTGCGGCCTGCCGAAGAAGATGGCGCTCGAGCTGTTCAAGCCGTTCATCTACAACAAGCTCGAGGAGCGCGGTCTGGTCGCCACGATCAAGCAGGCGAAGGAGATGGTCGAGCAGCAGCGCCCGGAAGTGTGGGACGTGCTCGAAGAGGTCATTCGTGAGCATCCGGTTCTCCTGAACCGCGCGCCGACGCTGCACCGCCTGGGCATCCAGGCGTTCGAGCCGGTGCTGGTCGAAGGCAAGGCGATCCGGATCCACCCGCTCGTCTGCACCGCGTTCAACGCCGACTTCGACGGCGACCAGATGGCGGTGCACATCCCGCTCGCGCCGGAAGCGCAGATCGAGGCATCGGTGCTGATGATGTCCTCGAACAACATCCTGTCGCCGGCGAGCGGCGCGCCAATCGCGATTCCGTCGCAGGACATCGTGCTCGGCTGCTACTACCTGACCAAGGCGCGGGCCGGCGCGAAGGGCGAAGGACGCGTGTTCGGCAACGCTGAAGACGTCGTGCTCGCGCTCGAAGCGGGCGAGCTGGAAACGCTGACGCCGATCCGGCTGCGGATCTCCGGCGACCTGCTCGACATGACCGTCGCGCGCGACGATCAGGCCGTGCTGCAGACCGAAGTGCAGACAGTCAAGAATAAGGTGATCAACACGACGGTCGGACGCGTCATCTTCAACGAGGCGGTGCCGTCGGTGATGCCGTTCGTCAATGGTCTCCTGAAGAAGAAGGGGCTGCAGCAGGTCGTGCAGTACTGCCACCTGCACTTCGGCCTCGAAAAAACCGTCGAGATGCTGGACAGCCTGAAGAACCTCGGCTTCACCTACGCGACGCGGTCGGGCCTGTCGATCGGCATCGACGACCTGGTCATTCCGCAGGAGAAGGCGTCGCTCGTCGACAAGGCGCGCGACGAGGTCATCAAGGTCGAAGGGCAGTATCTCGAAGGGGCGATCACCAACGGTGAGCGCTACAACAAGGTCATCGCGGTGTGGTCCGACGTCACCGAGCGCATCGCCGACGCGATGTTCTCGGAGATGGAGGACCTCGACCAGTCGGGGCGCAACTTCAATCCGGTTTACATCATGGCCGACTCCGGCGCGCGCGGATCGAAACAGCAGATCCGCCAGCTCGCGGGCATGCGCGGTCTGATGGCGAAGCCATCCGGCGAAATCATCGAGACGCCAATCACGTCGAACTTCCGTGAAGGCCTCTCGGTGCTCCATTACTTCATCTCGACGCACGGCGCGCGCAAGGGTCTTGCCGACACCGCGCTGAAGACGGCGGACTCGGGCTACCTGACCCGTCGGCTGGTCGATGTCGCGCAGGACGTCATCATCCACGAGATCGACTGCGGCACGATGGACGGTATCGAAGCGCGCGCCATCGTCGAGTCGGGCGAAATCATCGAGCCGTTGCGCGACCGCATCATCGGCCGGGTCACCCTCGAGAAGATCACCGACCCGTTCACCGGCGACACGATCGTCCAGGTCAACGACGCGATTGACGAAGAAGAGGCGTCGGCGATTCAGGAAGGCGGCATCGAAAAGGTCCGCATCCGGTCGGTGCTCACCTGCGCCAGCCGCCGCGGCGTCTGCGCCAAGTGCTACGGCCGCGACCTCTCGACCGGCAAGCTGGTCGAGCTGGGTCTCGCGGTCGGCGTCATTGCCGCGCAGTCGATCGGCGAGCCGGGCACGCAGCTGACGATGAGAACGTTCCACATCGGCGGAACGGCATCACGAGTCAGCGAGCAGTCCACGCTCGATGCGAAGCACGCCGGCACGGTCCGTTATCAGGGCCTGCAGGTGGTCGAGACAAAGGGGGAGGACAACGCCAACGCCGGCCAGCGCGTGGTCATGAACCGCACCGGGTCGATCGTCGTGCAGGACGCCAAGGGGCGCGATCGCGAGCGCTACCCGATCGTCTACGGCGCGCGGCTCAAGGTGGCCGATGGCCAGCAGGTCGAAGTCGGACAGATCCTGGTCGAGTGGGATCCGTACACGTTCTCGATCCTCACCGAGGAAGCGGGCGTCGCGAAGTACAAGGATCTCATCAGCGACGTGACCTATCACGAGGAAGTCGACGAGGTCACCGGCCTGTCGCGGAAGATCGTGGTCGACTCGCCGGATGAGAAAAAGCAGCCGCTGATCGAGATCCGCGATAAGAACGGCAAGGTGGCGCGCAAGTACCACATGCCGTCGCACGCGCACCTCATGGTCGAGGATGGCGAGTCGGTGTTCGCGGGCGAAGTGCTCGCCAAGATCCCGCGCGAAACGACGAAGACGAAGGACATCACCGGCGGTCTGCCGCGCGTGGTCGAGCTCTTCGAAGCGCGCAAGCCGCGCGAAACCGCGATCATCTCCGAGATCGACGGCGTCGTCCGCCACGGCGGCATCGTCAAGGGTCAGCGCAAGATCATCATCGTGCCGGAGGATGGTGGCGAGCCGAGAGAGTATTCGCTGCCGCGCGGCGTGCACGTAAACGTCCAGGAAAGCGACCGCGTCCGCGCCGGCGAGCCGCTCATGGACGGGCCGAGCAATCCGCACGACATCCTGTCGGTCCTTGGCGAGAAAGCGCTGCACGCGTATCTGGTCAACGAAATCCAGGAGGTCTATCGACTCCAGGGCGTCAACATCAACGACAAGCACATCGAGGTCATCGTCCGTCAGATGATGCGGTGGGTGAAGATCGAAGAGGTGGGCGATACCGAGTTCCTGATCGAGGAGCAGGTCGATCGCTTCCGGTTCATGGAAGAAAACGAGCGCGTGATTGCCGCGGGCGGACGTCCGGCGACGGGCCGGCCGCTGCTGCTCGGGATCACGAAGGCGTCGCTCTCGACCGACTCGTTCATCTCGGCGGCGTCGTTCCAGGAAACGACGCGCGTGCTCACCGAGGCGTCAATCTCCGGCAAGGTCGATCATCTGCGCGGCCTGAAGGAGAACGTCACGATGGGCCGGCTGATCCCGGCGGGCACCGGGTTCGAGTATTACCGGCACGTGCGGATCCCGGCGGACGAACCGCCACCACCACCGCCGCCGACGCCGGAGGAGCTCGAACTGGAGCGCGAGATGGAGTACTTCGTGGAGCCGGAAGAGGCGTTCACGGGGCGGGACGAGATCGAATAGCTCGCAGTCCGCGGTTCGCCTTGTCTCGCCGAAGCTTTAGCGAAGGCGGACGATTGCTGATTGGGGGCGGTGGTCTGACGACCACCGCCCTTTCTCTTGTACGGTCTCCCTCGCCGTGGCTAGCGAGGCCCGCTTACAGCATGTCGTTCGACGGATGCGCGCTGACCGAGGACGTCGTACGCGACGATTTCGACTGTCCGGGCGTTCTTCACGGACAACGCTTTGGCGAACTGGATTGTCCGCGCGCGCGCGGCGGCCAGTCCTTCACCTGGCCCTTTGAGCGCAAACGAGTCGCTCGCGGCGGCCAGCACCTTCTTGTCCTGACCGATCGCCCGCGCAAGAATCGTCACCGCCCCTTCGAAGCGTCCGTCAGCCTCCCTGAACGTCAGGCCCGCTGCAGGCACGCTCGCGCGCACCTCACGCTCGCGCCCGGTGCTCTGGAGGCTCGTCGTCATCTCGAAGTCGTGTGGTGTCGTGGCACTGTCAAGTATCAGATGTGGCGCAACGGAGGAAGGTTGCAGCACGGGTGCGTCTCGGCCGCGCTCGGAATCCACCGAGTAACCTGAGCGGGTCCGGACGACGGCGCCGGGAACCGATACCTTCACGGCGATGTGGCGATAACGGCGGTTGGACATCTGGTCCGTCGGCCGGTAGCTGAGACGATAGTAGTCGTGCATTTCTCCGGTAAGCTGCCTCACCGCCGCGTCGAGATCGTTCGTGTCCTCGACGAGCTCCCCGCCCGTTCCGTCCGCCAAACGCGCCAGGGCCGCAGTTGGATCCATTGCCACAAGGGCGTTCGCGTCCTCCTTCCCCGGGGTCAGCACTCCCGGCGCGTCCTGTCCACCGACATATTTCGAAAGGCGCTGACGCGTCGCCTGTCGCCCGTCGACTGCCCGTAACCCGACCGCGTCGATCGTGTGGAATGTTACGCTGCGCTGATTGGACGCGGCGATCAGATTCTCGAATCGATCGACAGCGTTTTCCGCTGTCGACATCGTGAAACCCTCTGAAAACAGCAGAATGTTCTTTCGCCCCGGTAGTAGCGCGAGAGTCCTGACCACTGACTGAAGGCCAGAGAGCGTCGCTTTGACTTTGGCTTCGCCTCCTCCCTCACAAGAGGGCCCGGCGTCGGCGTTCGCGACTATTCCCGTTACTGCCTGCGGACAACCGGGTCGCATCGCTGCACGACGCACGCCGTCGAGGAGAGCAGCCTGATCTCGGGTGTAGGGCACGATCGTGTGAATGGCGAAGTCCAGCGTGTAGACACCGACGAACTCGGTTTCGAGCCGGCGGTCCCTGACGAATACTTGCGCGGCACGAAAGGCGGCGGCTCGCGCGTCGGGTCCGAGCTCTTCGAACACAATTGCCGTTACCTGAGGGGGCGTCGTGGCCTCCATCGCCACGGGCTTGCGTTCGCTCGCGTCCGAGGGTGGATTTCCACAAGCTTGTGACCCGGCGAGCTCGAATCCTTGAATCTGCTGCTCTTTGCCATCCTCAGTCACACTGAAGTCTGACTTTGAGAGGCACCGCAACAAACGTCCGTGCGCGTCGCGAACGACCGCATCAACCACAACGCCGACGGCTTCAGTTCGAAACACTTGCGAGCTGTCTTGGACCGCGAGGGCGCGGTAGCGTCCCACCGCAAACATGACGAACAACACAAGAAAGGACCAGCACCGAGCCGTGCGAGCCCGACAACTGATCCGTCTACTTTGACACGATCGCATTCTTGACTTCTTCTTCACGTCGCTCGACACGCAACCCAAGCCAAGACTGCCGCACTTTGCCGTTATTATCAACAATGACAAGCATTGGAATGCCGTGGATGGGGTAGGCCAGGATCGAGCAAGCTGAACGGTCCGGTTCTATCAACCTGCACGTTGATATGGCAGACGGAAAACGAAGATGCTCCGAATACTAGGCGTTCATAGCAACGTGATTGGCGACGCCAATTCGACGGCCGGACATGCGTGGCTGACTATGCACTTTGGAAACGGCCGTCACGTCAGCGTGGGTCTCTGGACCAGTTCGCTCGACGACCTACACAGGTTTATCAAAGATCCGACTGGTTTGTTCGATCCTGATACCTACGACATCAACATTGGCCTGGAGGATCGTCGAGGCTACGTCGCGAGGGCTAGCCGCTACTATGGCCTGACGCCGGCGCAAGGAATCGCGGCAACAAGAATGATGATGGCTATTAGCACGTGGCGTTATTTTCATACCTGCGCGTCATGGGCGCGGGATGTTGTCGGGCGCGTCACCGGCGAAGAACTGCGGTCGGCAGGGTTCGGTGGTCTCACGGACACGCCGAGTGCACTCGGCGCTGCGATCGTCAAGCTCGAGGCAAAGCAGCCAACCTCCTTGAATCATCCAAAGCCTGTTCATGGCAATCCTGTGGTGTCGGCACTCCTGGGAAGTCGTGGCGCGAGTGCTCTGGCTTGAGGGCGCTCGATGCCGTTCGGGAACGCGCGCTGAATGCGGCGCACGGAACGGCCAGCAGCCATGAGCAAGCTGTCGACGGGGATGACGCTGCGCCAGTTCGATCACGGCTACTGGTATGCCACCGAGATCAAGAGATTTGCGCGGTCTCTCGGGGTGCGGGCCGCGCACAAACTGCGGAAGGACGAGCTCGAGAAAGTCATTCGGCACTTCCTGACCCATGGTCGGGTCACGAGCCCGGCGAAACGAGACCTGTCCCGCTCGGGTATCAAGGACGTGGACCGTGGGCTCCGGCTCGATCGGCGCGTCATCCTCTACACGAACGATCGCGAGACCAAAGCCTTTCTTGAGCGAGAAGCCCGGAAACTGGATCCGATGTTCACGCGCCGATCCGGCGCGCGATATCGGCTCAATCGCGGGCGAGAAGCTCAACTGATGCGCGGCATAGGTATCACTTATCGCGATCTCGTGAAGGAGTACGTTCGCCTCAATCGTCCTCAGACAACGTACCGACGCGTGCCATCAGGACGCTACATCAACTTCCTCAGTGATTTCAGGGCTGCGAATCCCGGGGCAAGCATGGCCGCCGCCGTTCGCGCCTGGAAGACTGTGAAGAGAATGAACTCGCCCAAGGACTACCGTGCCTTCACTCGGATCCGCGACTAGGTGTCTCCTCTTCCGCAATCGAGGCTGACGGCAACAGAAGATATGGCAGTGAAAGCATCCGTGTTTGTGGGCACGAGCCTGGACGGCTTCATCGCTCGAAAGAACGGCGACCTCGATTTCCTTCCGCCTGGCGGTGGGGAACCACACGGCTACACCGAGTTCATGGCCACCGTAGATGCGTTGGTGATCGGCCGCAAGACATACGACACGGTCCTGACGTTTGACGCGTGGCCCTACGGTCAGAAGCCAGTGTTTGTGCTAAGCACTCACTCGCTTGCCACCGCGCCGATTGGCGCGGTGGTGGAGCATATGTCGGGAATTCCAGGCGAGATCGTCGCACGGCTTGCTGCGCGCGGCATCGGGCATGTCTACGTCGATGGTGGGATCACGATTCAGCGGTTTCTCGAGGCTGGGCTCATTCAGCGGCTCATTCTCACACGCGTTCCCGTGCTGATCGGTGCCGGGATTCCATTGTTTGGCCCGCTCCAGCGTGACATTTCGCTCCAGCATGTCGCGACGCGCCAATACGCGAGCGGCCTTGTCCAGAGTGAATATCTGATTGCCGTCTCCTAACAGGTGGCTGCACCGACGGCGGGCGCTCGCGGCATGAGGCAATGAGAAACGTGGTGGCGGCCGCCGCGGCACAGTTGCACGCGTTCGGCGGACACGGATCCAGCGGGAAACAGCACCGACGTTCGTCGGGCGCAGGAGTGACACCGATGTTCGTCTTTGCTCGCGCGGCCACGTATGCGGCGCTCTTCGTCGGCCTCCTCCTCGTATTCCTTCCGGGTCGGGTCCTGTCCTCAACCGGCGTCATTCAACCCTCGGCCATCGGCGCTCGGCAACTCGCCGGAATGCTGCTCGGAGCCTTCGGTGCCACACTCGCGCTCACATGTATCCTCACATTCGTTTTCGTCGGCCGGGGCACTCCCGCACCCTTCGATCCGCCTCGTCGCCTGGTCGTCGGCGGCCCGTATCGGCTGGTGCGGAACCCGATGTATCTCGGTGCCGGCCTTGCCTTGGCCGGTGCCGCGGCCTTTTATCAATCGCTGCCGCTGCTCGGGTACGCAGGCTTGTTCCTCCTCATCAGCCACGTGTTTGTCGTGTTGTACGAGGAGCCTGCATTGCGGCGGACCTTCGAGGGGAATTACGAGTCGTACTGTAGGCGGGTTGGTCGCTGGTGGCCGAGATGGTGAGGACTTCAGATGATCGGTGAGGGATCCGATTCTTCGACGGACTCGACAAGGATGTCCCCCTGCACCTCCATGGACCTTTGGACGTCGCTCTCCCTGCTTTAGCCGGTCGTCGAACGCAACCAACGATGTCTGGTTTGCGGGTGAACAAGCGTTTGCAGTGAGGCGTCGGCGAGTGCGATTATCAGCGGCCTCGGCTGAGACGCAGGACGTTGATATGGCTGACAAGGCATGAACGTCGCGGTTCAGCGCGAGAGGGTGGCCCGATCGATGGAGCCTCGAGGCACATCACGCATGAGAGAGTTTCTTGACCCGAGATCGGCTGCGGGACGCCTGGAGTTCGTCGATTCGCTCCGGGGCTTCGCCCTCTTCGGCGTGTTCTGCGCGAACTTGCTGATTTTTTCGGGTATCGCCTACATGACCAATGAGCAACGAGCATCCTTGTTCGGCGGTCCTCTGGACACACTGGCCTACTTCCTCGAGCGGCTGTTCATCGAAAACAAGTTCATGGGTCTTTTTTCGTTTCTCTTCGGCATCAGCTTCTGGCTATTTCTGAACCGAGGTCGAAGCCGAGGTGACTCGCCAACGACTCTCTTCTATCGAAGGATCTTCTGGCTGTTCGCCATTGGAGCGATCCACGGTTGGCTCCTGTGGTGCTTCGACATTCTCCGTTTCTACGCTCTCTGGGCCGTACTGCTTCCGCTCTTCGTACGGACTGCACCCAGCCGCCTGCTACGCGTCGCGATGATCACCGCGGTTCTGCTGCCGGCGCTCGTTGCCGCAGCAGACGTTTGGCTGATCAGGCCGGCCGCCGCCGACCTCGACGCGATGGCGCTCGCGGCGTTCTCCGCCGGAAGCTACCGCGAAGTCCTGGCGGCCAACTGGCGGTACGACTGGTATCTGACGAATTCCATCTCTCAGATTGGCTATCAAGTGGCCATCTTTGGGCGTCTTCTGCTCGGACTCTACGTTGCAAGAACGCTCGACCTCGCAAACCTTGCCGCCTATCGCACGCTACTGCGAAGGGTGCTCGTCGTCGGAGCGGCCGCAGGTTTGGTTGGAAACACCATCTTCGCCGGAGGCCTCTTATCAGGTACCCACAGTCCTTCGCTGGCGTTCGTGCGGCGATTTCTCGTCGAAGGCGGCCAGCTCGGGCTGACATTGGTCTACGCGTCGGCGCTGGCGTTGGGTTTTCTGGTGGTGAGGTGGAGACGAGTGATATGTCTGCTCGCTCCGATTGGGCAGATGGCGCTGACCTGGTACCTGTTCCAGACGGCCTTTGGGATCTGGATGTTCTACGGGTTCGCACCCGGGCCAGCGCTCATGGGACGGGTCGGACCTGCGTCGCTCGTTGCGGTCAGTGTAGTAGGGTTTGGGGCACAGGTTGCGTTCGCGCGCGCCTGGATGCGCCGGTTCCGATTCGGTCCGGCAGAATGGTGCTGGCGAAGCCTGACGTACGCTGAAGCCCAGCCGTTCATGGTCCAAGCATCGGCGGCTGGTCAACAACAGCATGCAGCGGACGGCGCTGCGCGACGCCGCTGATGTCGAGGGGTTAACCATGCTGACTTGGATCGTCCTGCGACGAATTCATCGGAGCCGAGGAAATCCGTGGACATAGGCAAGCGGCCGGACACGATCAGACGCGAGGCGACCTCCGATCCCGATGACCCAATTGGGACGCTCGCCATTGCTCAAGGAGTCGTGAAGTGGTGGCGAGACGACAAGGGTTACGGAGCTATTGGCTGTAACCATCTTGATCCATGGGATATCTGGTGCCATTTCTCAAACATCGAAGATACGGGCACCGGCTTCCGCTCCTTGACCCCAGGCGAAATAGTCGAAGTGGAGTACATGCGTGCCGATCAAGAGAGTTTCAAATATGTTGCACGCCGGGTGCGGCGCTTAGCCCCGGCACCATCCACCCCTGCCAATGCTGGCTAACCAGCGCTCCAAGCCGGCGGCGGCCGATCCGATCGGGAACCGCCACGGCTGAAACGCAGGTGTGAGGCGATTTGCGACTATCGCTCCCAACGTGGAGGCGTGACCGTGGCGAGCACAGAGTCCTGCGTAACCATCCACATGGTGGCGAGCCTCGACGGGTTCATTGCCCGAAAGGACGGCCGCGTCGACTGGCTCGAAACGTCGGACGAGTTCGAGGACGGGGAGACGCTGGCCCCGCAGTTCGTCAAGGAGTTCCTCGAGACGATTGACTGTTACGTCATGGGCTCGCACACCTACGAGACCGCATTAGACTTCGAGGCCAAGGGGTTCGGCTGGTCGTATGGCGACAAGCCGACGTTCGTCCTGACCCGTCGGGAGTTGCCGAGAACCAGGGATACGGTCGAGTTCTACTCTGGCGATCTGGCGCACTTGGTTCATGAGCGGCTGAGACCGGCCTTCCGCAGCATTTGGTTCGTCGGAGGAGGTGCCGTCTCAGGTGAATGTCTTCGCCTCGGACTCGCGGACGAAGTTCGCTATTCCATCATGCCCGTCCTGATCGGTGAAGGAATCCGATTCTTCGACGGGCTCGACAAGGATGTGGCCCTGCACCTCGTGGAGGTGAAGGCGTACACCAGCGGGATGGTCGCGCTTCGCCACGAGGTACGGAAGTAGGACGGGCGAGGCGACCGATCAGAGATGTTGCCAACATGTCAACTATCGATGTTGAGCCGACTTACAGTGAGCTGCATCCGGTTTCGATTGCGTCAACAATCACCCAGCTGAAACGACGGATAGAGGCGCGGTTTCCGGGGTCGGGTCTGAGTCGCGTCGCAGGCGAGTTGGTACAGCTGGCAGAGGCCAACAAGGAAGTGTTGCGGCAGCTACGCCGTCCGCTCTGGTGGCTTCGAGGTCTGATTGGGCTTGCCGTCATGGCCGTCGGCGCCATCGTGCTCTGGGCAGTCGCCCAGTTGGTGCCAGTCGCGGGGAATGGATTGGGCGGATTCGCGGACGCCCTGCAAGGCGTTGAGGCAGCAACAAACGAAGTCATCCTTCTCTCTCTCATATTGTTGTTCCTCGTGTCGCTCGAAAACCGATTCAAGCGGAGGACCGCTCTGCGTATGTTGCATCGGCTGCGCAGCATCGCACACGTGGTCGACATGCATCAGCTGACGAAGGATCCGGATTTCGCGCTCAGGTCAACGACGCCAACGGTCGCCTCGCCCGAACGCATGCTGTCGCAGTCGGATGTCGCGCGGTATCTCGACTATTGTTCGGAGCTGCTTGCGCTGATTAGCAAGCTTGCAGCCGTGCTGGCACAGCACCAACAAGACGTGGTTGTGCTGTCTGCGGTGAATGACATCGAAGTGCTCACGAGCGGCCTCTCTCGGAAGATCTGGCAAAAGATCACGATTCTGGATATGGCGGGAATGAATACCATCGATCGGATCGGCGAAGACCGGCCTGGAGATGGATCGGCGGCGGAAGCTCCGAGTTGATACCCGGATCTGGACGAGAGCAAGATGTCGATGGAAACCGGCTTTCCGACTCTCCTGGGCATTCTCGTACTGCCCGCCGTGACATTCGCCCTCGCGTACGCGTCCATCGTCACCCATTTCTCAAGAGGCCTGATTTCGCCGTACACGAAGGCCGACGTTCGAAAGCGATTCAGCGCTGCGCTCGTAGATGGTCTTGTTGTGATCACGTTGTCTCTCGGGTACTGGGCGGGCGACTCGCCGCTGTACCTTGCAGCCAGTGCTGGTTATCTGCTGCTCCGAGATGCGATCGGAGGCCAGAGCGTCGGGAAGCTCGTGTTCGGTCTTGTAGTGATCGACCTTATGAGTGGTCGCGCCGCTTCCATGTCTGGGTCCGCACGACGGAATCTTCTGCTGCTTCTGCCCGGGGCGAACGTGGTCGCGATCTTCCTCGAAGCGCGGACCATCGTAGTCGATCCCCAGGGTCAACGCCTGGGCGACAGGCTCGCACATACGCAGGTGGTGGAAGGTGCCGGAGCCGTTGATCTGGTCAAGTCATTTCAAGACTGGTTATTGAGCCTGGGCAGGGGATCCAGCGTCCGGCCGGCGAGGCGCTCATCCACGCACTGACACGAATTGTCGTCTGGTAGTAGTGACGCCGTCGAACCACGGGGCGCGGCCGACGAAGCTTTCGGCGGCATAATTGTCAGGATCGACCATGCCGAAGAAAGTCGTCCCGATGTTCCACGTCCCGGATGTGCGGCGGACTGTCGACTGGTACCGCGAGATCGGGTTCGACGTCACGGTGACCTACGACGACAACGCCGGCGGGCAAAGCTTCGCCTTGATGTCCTTTGGCACCGGTGAAGTGATGTTCAGCTCCGGTGGTGGGCTGAGTACGCGTCACCGTCGAGAAGTTGATTTGTACGTGTACACGCAGGATGTCGACGCCCTCTACGATCGGCTAGAGAATCGAGTCGAGATCGTCGAGGGTCCGCACAACATGTTCTATGGCATGCGTGAGATCATCGTTCGCGACCTGAACGGCTTCTGGATCACGTTCGGTCATGAGGTTCCATCCGACGTGCTGACGCCTTGGCCGCCGGTAGACGCCGAGCTCCTGCAACCCTACGCAGGCACATACAAGAGCGATGCCGGATCTGGAGTGCTGATCACTATTCACGAGGGGCGACTGCTGGCGTTTCCTGACGACACGCCTGGTGTGTTCTTGATGCCCAGTGGCGAAGACACGTTTACTCCGACGATGACGGAAGAGGCACGCGTGGTGTTCGAACGTGGTACCGGGTTGATATCGGCTCTGATGTTTGAACAAGGTGGCAAGACGATGCGATTCGTTCGTGTGCCGTAATCGCAATCCCAAATTCAAATGAAGCCGCGCGTGACCTCCTTCGCTCCGCAGTTCCTCGTCGACGACCTTGATCGCTCGATCGCGTATTACCAGAAGATCGGCTTCAGTTTCGGCGAGCCGTGGGATGGTTTCTACGCCATTGGTCATCTGGACGGACTGGAAGTTCACTTGAAGGAAGCGCCCAGGAACCAGGCGGAGCGCCGTTGGCGGCGCGACAACGAACATCTCGACGCGGCGGCCGGCGTCGATGGGATCGAAGCCTTCTACGAACAGTGCGTCGCGAATGGTGTAACGGTCGTCAAGCCGCTCGCCGCCACTGCCTGGGGCACGAAGGACTTCTATATCGAGGACCCGGACGGCCACATCATCAGCTTCGGTGGCCGCCCGGCAGCAAGCTAACCATGGCACCGAAGGCATGGCCGGCGATCGCAGCTACTGGTTTCACTTGCGAGCGTTCCTGATCGGCATCCCCATCGTTCTAGTGGTTGTCCCTTACCGGGGCGTCAGGCTTCCGCCTTCCGCGAGCGTCTTCATATTCTGGAGCGCCCGCGTGAACGTGGCGGTCCGCGACGCCTTGTCCTTCTCTCGCGCGGCTTCGTCCGTCAGCATCGAGTTGTCCCACATCAGCGTGTAGAGAAGCTTCGACGTCGTCGCCGTCACCGGCCGCGCCTCGAGCGTGCCGTGATAAAGGTTGTAGGGCCGGCCGGCACGAACGGGCTGTGTGTAGGTGTATGACAGGTCGGTCTTCCCGACCAGGACTTCGTTCGCAATCGAACGGACCGCACCGACTTCTCCGTCGGTGCCTGCCAGAATCTTGCATCCTGCGGCGACCTGAAACCATTCGCCGATAGCACAGTACCCGCCGATGCGTTTCCACACGTCTGCGGCAGAGCGATTCACCTCGACTTCCAGATGAAGCGCCACGTAGTTGGGATTCGCGATGACGTGCTCGTCCGACGGTGCGCTGGCGGTCGCGCCGGCTTGAGGCGGCGGCGCCGTGCCTTGCGCGTTCAGCGTGATCATCGCGGCACCCACAAGCGCCGCAGTGCAAACCAGTGTGTTGATCTTCCGAAACATCATTCCTCCAGTTTCAACGCGCCAGACACCGCCGTTGACTTGGCTGCCGGCTTCGCTCGCCACAGCTTCGGCAGCATGTAATTGAGGTGTGCACGCCACGTGCCCCAATCGTGGCCGCCATCACCGCCGATGTAATAGTCGTGCACGATGCCGTGCTTGTCCAGAATCTGATGAAACATGACGCTTCGGTTGGTCGGCTGGTTTTCGTAGGTGCCGAGGCCGACGAACAGGTAATCCACCTTCTTGTTGATCGCCGGATCGTTCAAAAACGCCGGCGTACTCTTTTCGGAGTCCGGATCTCCCGCGCTCAGGATGCCAAATGATGCAAACAGATCGAGCGACTTGAACCCGACCAGCTGCGCGTGGCGGCCACCCATCGACAGGCCGGCAATGGCTCGCCCGTGCGGACCTGGCTGCGTGTTATAGGTCTTGTCGATCAGGGGAATGATGTGCGCGCGAAGCTCTTTCTCGAAGAGCGGAAACGTCAGCTCGGTGTGCTTCGGGTCGCTGCGATGCACGACCTGGTTATTCGGCATGGCGATGATCATCGGCAGCGCCTTGCCTTCCGCGATCAGATTGTCCGCAATGAAGCCGGCCCGTCCGTCGATGTTCCAGGTTGACGCCAGCTCGCCGCTGCCACCGAGCAAATAGAGCACCGGGTAACGACGAGTCCGATCGTAATTCGGTGGCGTGTAGACGTAGATTTCACGCTCGCCATTCAGCACATCGGAGTGATACACAAGCCGGGTCACCGTTCCGTGCGGCACGGGCTTGGCGTCGTAGTAGTTCGGGCCGTCGCCGTGGACCACGAGAGTGCTGTAGCCCGGCTGGTCGGAAAAGCCGGTCAGCGTGTTGTTGGGATCGACGATCGCGACGCCGTCCAGGAGAAACCGATACACGTACATGTTTGGCTTGAGCGGACCGACGGTCAGCGTCCACACACCATCGGCGCCTTTCTCGAACGGGATCGGGTTGCTGCCCTTTCCAATCGCCAGCAGCACCGGTCCGCCGGTGAGAGCCACGGAGCGTGCGTCCGGCGCCTTGATACGGAAAGTAACGGTGCGGTCGTCCCGAACCTCGGGCGAGACGACGTTTGCCCCATAGGGCGTCAAGTTCTGCGTGTTCTTGTGCGGGTTCCAGTCCAGGTTCACGTTCGCCTGCTGGGCGACGGCGTGATGCGCCACGCACAAGACCGTTACGAACACGATGGTTGTCGTTTTCTTCATGGCTCAGACCTCGTCGACAAGGTTCTAACAGGGTTCTACAAGGATCTGCAAGGTAGATCCCCTGCGCCCAGTCGAGCCGCGGCGCTCTCCGCTTTCTCTTGTTCGATCTTGGTAGTAAGGTGCCAGTCTACGATGAAGACCGTTATTGCCCCGCCCCACTACATGTTGCTTCCCGCGGTACTGTCAACGCTGCTGGCGACATGGCCGCAGGCTTCTGGTGTCGTGATTCGGCTCGTCGACGTCGCCGAGCAGGCCGGCATCACGCTGCTGAACATCTGCGGCGGCCCATCGAAGGACTACATCCTCGAAGTGAATGGGAATGGGGCGGCGTTGTTCGACTACGACAACGATGGCGATGTTGACGCGCTCGTCGTCAACGGTTCGACGCTGCCCAACATGAAACAGGGCGGCGACCAGATGATGGCGCTGTTCCGGAACGACGGCCAAGGACACTTTGCCGATGTGACGCGGGCAAGCGGACTCCGCGCACGCGGCTGGGGAATGGGGACGTGCATCGCCGACTACGACAATGACGGCTTTCAAGATGCGTACGTCACCGCATTCGGGCCGAATGTGCTCGTCCACAACAATGGCGATGGGACGTTCACGGATGTCACGGCTCGCGCCGGTGTCGGAGATCCACGCTGGAGCACGAACTGCGCCTTCGGCGATTACGATCGCGACGGCGACCTCGATCTGTACGTGGCCAACTACCTGGCGTTCAGCGAGCTGACCGTTCCGAAGCGTGGCGCCTCATCGAACTGCAAGTACCTCGGCATCGACGTGATGTGTGGTCCGCGGGATCTCATCGGAGAGCCAGACGTCCTGTATCGCAACAACGGCGACGGAACTTTCACAGACGTCACCCGCTCCGCTGGCATCGTGGATCCCGGCTACTACGGGTTTGGTGTGTTGTTTTCCGATCTGGATGGAGACGGCTGGCCCGACATCTTCGTGGCGAACGATTCCGTCCCGAATCTTCTGTTTCGAAACAACCGCGACGGAACGTTTTCGGAAATCGGTCTCCCTTCCGGCCTGGCGCTGAGTGCCGATGGGAAGGCGCAGGCGAGCATGGGAGCCGACGCCGCCGACTACGATGGCGACGGCCGCCTCGACGTGTTCGTTACGAATTTTTCGCACGACTACAACACGTTGTATCAGAACAGCGCCGATGCGTTCTTCAGCGATGTGAGTTACAAGGCCAACGTGGCGGCGCCGTCGCTTCCGTACCTGGGTTGGGGCACCGGGTTTGCCGATTTCGACAACGATGGCCTGCTCGATATCTTCGTCGCCAACGGCCACGTCTACCCGCAGATCGATCGATTCGGCGTGGGCACGAAATACCTTCAGCGCAAGCAGCTGTTCAAGAACCTTGGAACGGGGCGTTTTCGTGACGTCAGCGACGAGGTCGCAGGTGGGCTGTTGATCGAGAAATCAAGCCGAGGCGCGGCCTTTGGGGATATCGATAACGACGGCGACATCGACGTCCTCGTGATCAACATGAACGACCGCCCGACGCTGCTGCGGAACGACACGATAGCGGGCAACAACTGGATCACGCTGAAGCTCGTGGCGAAATCCGGCAACCGCGATGCGATAGGTGCGCGCGTGTCGCTCGAACAAGAAGGCTCGGTCCAGGTGAGCGAGGTCCGAAGCGGGGGCAGTTATCTGTCGCAGAACGACATGCGCGTGCATTTCGGGCTCGGCGGAAGGACGAACGTTCCGCCGGTGAAGGTACGGTGGCCCGATGGCGCTGTCGAATGGTTCGACCATCTAGCGCCTAACGGCATTCATGTGATCCGGCAGGGACACGGTCGATCGGCGTTCGTTGACAGCAGGTGAATGCAACTCAGCCGCAGCACTTGTCTTTTCCTTGCGTGGTCTGTTGACACGCCTTCCTGAAGCTGCTACACAGCACTCCGACCGAATTGCTCCTTTGTGCTCAGCGAAGGAGTGTGGTGCTTTGCGTCGGGGGAGGCAAGCATGACAACGAGAATCTGTCAGACGCTCGTTCTTGTCGTCGGTGTGTTGTGCAGCGACGTTGCCCACGCGCAGGTTGCACGCTCTCAGTTCAACGGCATCGTCACCGACTCAGCGGGCGGGGTGCTCGTCGGTGCGACGGTGGTCGCGACCAATGTGGAGACCAACGTCGAGTCGAAGGCGACGACGACCGAGGCCGGCCTTTACGTCATTCCCTACTTGCCGAACGGCGTGTACCGCCTTCGGGTCGAAGCGCGCGGGTTCCGGGCGGCCCAGGCCGAACAAGTCACGCTTCACGCCGCCCAGACGCTGACGCTGGACTTCAAGCTCGAAGTCGAGTCGGTCACCGAGGCGGTGACGGTCAACGCGCCGGTGATTGAAACCAGCACCGCCGAGATCGGGCAATACGTCTCGAACAAGGAGTTCCAGACGTGGCCGATCGCGGTGGGCGACGGGCAGCGGCAGATTCAGCAGTTCATCTTTTCGAGCTTGCCCGGTACCACCGGTGGAACGTTCGAGGGAGCGATCAACGGCGGCCGCAACTACTCCCACGAGATTCTCATCGAAGGCATGCCGCTCGGCCGCAACCTGCAGGGTGGCAGCAACAACGAGATGTCGCCGCCGACGGAGGCGGTCGCGGAGTTCAAGTTCCAGACCGGTACGCTCGGCGCGGAGTACGGCGGCGCGCAGACGGCAGTCGCCAACTTCGTCGTCAAGTCCGGGACGAACCAGTTCCACGGATCTGGCGCGGCGTATTTCATGGATGGAGAGTGGGACGCGGAGCCGTTCGTGGCCAAGGCGCTCAACCAGCCCGCACCCGTGCGCACCCAGCAGAATGGTGCGGTGGCGGTCGGCGGGCCGATCGTCCTGCCGGGGCTGTTCGACGGACGCAACCGCAGCTTCTTCTTCACCACGTTCGAAAAGACGCGCGCACGCGAGCAGACGTCCACGGCATTCCGGACGCTGCCCACCCGCGAGTTCCAGAACGGCGACTTCTCACGCCTGTTGGATCCCGTATACACGGGTGATGCGCGATCGGGCACGGTCGTCGGCACCGACGCGCTCGGACGGCCTGTACGTTTCGGTCAGATTTACGATCCGCGCACGACGCGCGTCGTGGGCACCAGCGTGGTTCGTGATCCGTTCCCCAACAACCAGATTCCACGCGCGCAGTGGGATGCGCGTGGCTCGGAACACGATCGAGCAGAGCCTGTGGGACGTTCCGGAGCTCGATCGCCTATTCAACAACCAGCCGATCCTGGCGACCTGCTGCCCGGTGTTCGACCAGAACACGTTCGCGTTGAAATACGATCAGGTGATCGGCGCCAGGCACAGGGCGTCGTTCTACCTCAACCGTGAATGGCGCGAGCGCAACAACTCGGCCGCGAACCGCTACGGCGTGCCGCCCGGCAAGCCGACGAACCTGTATCAGCTGCAGAGCACGCCGAGCTGGCTGATCCGGGTTACGGAAAACTGGGTGATCAACGACCACCTGCTGCACCACTTCGCCTTCGGGTACAACATGTTCGGCAACGCGAATCGCAGCGTGTATTTCAATTACGGCTGGCCGTCGAAGATTGGGCTGATCAATCAGCCGGATACGACGTTCCCGCGGTTTGCGTTCGGCGGGTCTGCGATTCTCGGAAATCTGGGCAATTACGGATCGCTCAACCGCAACTCGACCGACGAGGGCAGCACGATCGTCCAGGACGATCTGACGATCGTCAAGGGCAAGCACAACATCAAGACCGGCTTCGAGGGCCGTCTCTATTTCCTTAGAAGCGACAGCGCCGACGGGACCGCAACCTACAACTTCAACTCCGCGCAAACGACCCTGCCGGGGTTCGATACACAGAGCGGGCATGCCTACGCCAGCTTCCTGCTGGGCGCTGTACAGACGTCCAGCCGGCCTGTCCAGATAGTCAATAACTCCTACTATCAGAACAACTACGACTTCTACGTGCAGGACGACTACAAAGTGACGCCGAAGCTCACGATGAACCTGGGCGTACGCTGGCAGATTCTGCCGGGCTTGTACGAGGAGAACGGCTACGTCACCAACCTCGATCTGACGCTGCCCAACACCGCGGCGGGCAACAAGCTCGGCGCACTGCGCTTTGCCGACAAGGAAAGCAAGAAGACGTTCATCGACACCTACTACGGCCAGATCCAGCCGCGGCTGGGCGTCGCGTACGCGCCGTCGCCCAAGATGGCCATCAGCGCGGGTTATAGCTCGAGCAACCGACCGGCGCTGGCCTACAGCGACGGTGAAAATTTCGTGACCTTGAACTCGGCCGGCTACAACGCGACCGTCTCGATCACCCGCGCCACGCGGCCGACGCCGAACGCGCAGGATCCGGTCATGTACTTGAGCGAACCGTATCCCGGCTTGACCGGAGTATTTCCCAACTACGACCCTACGCAACTGAACAACCAGGGAGTCGGGACGGTTCTCAGGGGAGACGAGGCGAGGCGCGAACGGTACAACAACTACAACGTGACGCTGCGCCGTCAGCTGCCAGCCAATTTCTCGGCGACCATCGCGTACATCGGCGCATACGGCACGCGACTGCCGTTCATGCCCCTCGATCTCGGCAACGGCAACGAGATTAATCGCATTCCGTTCGGAGCGCTGTCTCAGTATGGCGACCTGCTGTTCAGCAACCTGTCGAGTCAGCCGCAGCTCGGGATTCCGCTACCGTATCCCGGTTTCACCGGCACCGTGCAGCAGGCGTTGCGGCCGTATCCGCAGTTCACGAGCATCCAGTATCAGAACAGCTTCAGGGGCAAGACCCGCTACAACTCGTTGCAGACGACGCTCGAGCGTCACTTCAGCAAGGGCCTCGCGGTGGTCGCCGCCTACACATTGTCCAAGACCGAAGACAATTACCTCACGCAGGATGCGTCCGGCGAGGAGTGGGGACTCGCGACCGGCGGCCGTCACTTCCCGCACTTCCTCAAGCTGACGTGGATCTACGAGCTGCCAATCGGCCCAGGCAAAGCAGTGGACGTGAAGGGCGTGCTCGGACAGGTCGTCGGCGGTTGGACGCTGACGGGCGTCCACAACTATCGCAGCGGCGGGACGATCAGCGTCTTCGACAGCCGGATGAACGGGGCTGGCTTCCCGATCCGTCCGGACGTCGTGAGCGGTGTAGACCCGATTATTTTCGACGGGTCGCACCTCGACGTCGTGAACGGGACGCCGTATCTCAACCCGGCCGCGTTCGCGACGCAGCCGCTCACTGCCCAAGGGATCCCGACGCGGATTGGGACGGCGCCGGTGGTCCTCGATGCACGCGGTCCGGCGTTTTATTCAGAGGATTTCGGGCTGATGAAGCGCTTCGGTGTCAGCGATCAGCACAGCTTCGAGTTCCGCCTCGATCTGATCAACGCGCTGAATCGATCCGGAGTCGGAGGTCTGAACACCGATATTTCGAGTCCGAACTTCGGCCGGATGTTCGGCATTGGCATCGGCGCGCGGCGGCTGCAGATCGGCCTGCGCGCGACGTTCTGAGCGCGTGATGTTCTCCGTCGTGCTGGCGGTCCTGACGCTTGGTCAGGACTGCCAGCTGGCGCAAACGCTCGCACGGCAAGCCTACGACGAGCGGCGCTACGATCAGGCCGCCACACACTTTGCTGACGCCGTCACCGCATGCGGTGCAAGCGCTCCGCTACTCCTCGCGCTCGGTCAGGCACAATTGCTCGCTCGGCATCCAGCCGACGCGCTCGCCTCTCTGGACCGCATTCAGACTGAGAAGCCGGAGTACGTGCCCGCCTTGAAGGTCAAGGCGAAGGCGCTCTACCTTCTCGCACGCGATGCCGAAGCCGAGGACACGCTTAAACGCGCCTCGGCGCGTGCGCCGAAGGACGCGGAGATTCTCTACAGCCTCGGTCGTATCTATTACCAGCAGAGTCGACACGCTGAAGCGGCCGAGATGTTCCGTCGTGCGACGGCGATGGATGCGCGGGACTACAAGGCTTGGGACAACCTCGGGCTCGCATCTGAGGCGCTCGGCGACGTGGCACAGGCGCAGCAGCACTACCTGAAAGCGATCTCGCTAGTTTACAAAGACCATCCCGAGTACGACGTCGTCTACGCCAACTTCGCTGACCTCCTGATCAAGCTCGGGGATTTTCAACGGGCGTTCGATCTCGCCGCCGAAGCGGCGCAGCGCAATCCGGGTGAACCCCGTGACTTTTTCCTCGCAGGAAAAGCGCTGGTGCAGGCCGGGCGAAGCGACCTGGGCGTCCGCTGGTTCGAGCAGGCGATCACGCTCGACCCCGACTACCCCGAGCCGCACTATCTGCTCTCGCAAGCCTTTCGCAAGCTCGGAAGACTCGCGGACGCAGACCGTGAATTGAAATCGTTCCAGGCTGCCACTGCGCGTGCGCCGAAGGAGCGTAGGTAGCCGTGCGCTGCTTTTTTGGAGGGAATCTTCGATTCCCGGGCGCGGCATTGGCGCTACTGATTGCGGCACCTTCGCCCACTCAGTTTACGGATGTGACCGAGTCTTCTGGTGTCACGTTCCGCCATGCCGCGTCGAAGACGAGCGTCAAGTTTCTGCCTGAAACGATGGGAGGCGGTGTCGCGATCTTCGACGCTGATGGAGATGGTCGTCTCGATCTGTTCTTCACCAACGGCGCGGCAATCAGCACGCAGACGAGCTCGAACAGGCCGCCGGAGAAGAACGATCCGCGTTTCTGGAATCGGCTGTATCGCAACCTCGGCGGCTGGAAGTTCGAAGACGTCACCGAACGCGCGGGATTGCGCGGTACCCGTTACGACTTCGGCGCCGCCGTTGCGGACTACGATAACGACGGGGACGTCGATCTGCTCGTCACCGGTCTCGGCGGCACCACGCTCTTCCGTAACAACGGCAACGGAACGTTCACCGATGTAACGACGGCTGCCGGAGCGACGGTGTCGGGATGGTCGTCCAGCGCGGCATTCGTGGATTACGACCACGATGGCCACCTCGATCTGTACGTCGGCCGGTATCTGGCTTGGACGTGGGAATCGAACATCGAGTGCAGATCGCCCGACAGCACGGTGCGCGCCTACTGTCACCCCAGGCAGTTCGCGCCGGTATCAGGGGTGTTGCTCCACAACAACGGCGACGGGACATTCACCGATGCGTCGGCGTCGAGCGGTATAGCGGCGCATCCGGGGAAGGCGCTCGGGGTCGCGATTCACGATTACGACCGCGACGGGCGGATCGACCTCTTCGTCGCAAATGATTCCATGCCGCAGTTCCTGTTCAGGAATGCCGGCGCGGGAGTCTTCGCCGAGGTCGCGCTCGAAGCGGGCGTCGCGTACGACGATGACGGGCGGACGTTTGCCGGCATGGGCACCGACGTCGAGGACTACGACGGCGATGGATGGCCTGACGTCATCGTGACGACCCTCAGTCTGGAGCGCTACGCGTTGTTCCGCGGCGCCGGGCGCGGCCGCTTCGAGTACGCGTCGCACGCGACCGGCGTCGGACGCGCCACGCTGCAGAAGGCTGGCTGGGGGACAAAGTTCATCGACTTCGACAACGACGGGCGTCGCGATCTCTTCGTCGCCCAGGGCCACGTGCTCGATACCGTGTCGGGCGCGCGGCAGGGATTCGGTTATCTGCAAGCGCCACTGATGTTGCGCAATCAAGGCCCATCATTCAGTGACGTGTCGGCATCGCTTGGGCCGGCCTTCGCGCGGCCGGCCGCCGGACGTGGCGCCGCCTTCGCCGATCTTGATGACGATGGCGACATCGACATCGTCATCGTCAACCTCGACAGCCCGCCCACAGTTCTGCGAAACGACGATCGCCATGCGAATCGGTGGCTGACCGTGTCGCTGCGCGGCACGCGTTCAAACCGCGATGGTATCGGCGCGATCGTGACCGTCGTCGACGATCAGGGTCGCACGCAGTCGGGCGTCTGTTCGACGGCGTCGAGCTATCAGTCGGCAAACGACCGGCGCGTGCACTTCGGTCTCGGCGGTGCGAGCGGCGTGCAACGTGTCGAAGTGCGCTGGCCGAGCGGCACGGTCCAGGTGCTAAGAGGGATCGCGGCGGACCGTATTCTGGAGATCGTCGAGCCCGCACCCGAGGTCCGGCAGTGACACAAGCGTGCTGGCACCTTGTCATGATCTGGCGCAATCGCTCTCTCCGATGAGGAGACAAGAGCTGTCGCCGAGTCTCTTGCCGGGCTGCAGTGAAAGGTCACTGCCGTAGGGTGATTTGCGATCGGCGAGAGTAGAATCGAGCCGAATCATGACTCCCGCTTTCATCGATTTCGTGCGCGTCGTCATCGAAGGGAACCTCGACCAACTCTCCAGCCGCCTGGCTGCGCGTCCAGAGTTGGCAACGATGTCCTCGGACACAGGTGCGACCCGCCGGGATGCGTCGACTTTCTTCTTCACTGAAATCGCTCACTACCTCTATGCGGGGGACACTGCCCTGCACATGGCTGCGGCCGCGTTTCGTCGTCCGGTAGCCGAGCTGTTGATCGCCAACGGCGCCGACTGCCGGGCGAGAAACCGGCGCAAGGCAGAGCCGCTTCACTATGCGGCCGACACCAACAGATGGAATCCCGACGCCCAGGCCGAGACGATTGAATACCTCCTGTCGGCTGGCGCTGATCCGGCGGCCGCGGAGAGTGGGGGCGCGACGCCGTTGCACAGGGCCGTGCGCACGCGATCGCTGCCAGCGGTACGCGCGCTGCTGGATGGGGGGGCCGATCCGAGGCAGCGAAACAACGCAGGATCGACGCCGTTGCATCTTGCCGTTCAAACCACCGGGCGAGGTGGAAGCGGTTCTTCCGAGGCGCGCCAACAGCAGGCCAGCATCATCAAACTGCTGCTGGAGCGCGGTGCCAAGCCGACCGATCGGGACGGAAACGGCACACAAGTGCGACACGCGGCAACCAGCGACTGGATTCGCGAATTGCTCAAACCTCCCGAGATGCCATGACTGATCCTTCTGCCGCCGAGGTCGCGTGCGATCAGGTGGATTCGCGATGAGTGAACCGGAAGTCTGGCTGAGGGGGCGCGCTGTCGAAGGCGTTCCTGCGTTGCTGCAGCCGGTCGCGCACAGCCTGCTGCAGTGCCGGGAAGAGATCGAGCGACTGCTGACCGACACGAGTGTCGAGCGGATCTGGCATTCTGAAAACGCGGCGGCGTCGATAGGGTTCCACGTGCTGCATGCAATTGGCAGCCTCGATCGTCTGTTCACGTACGCGCGTGGTGCGATGTTGTCGGAGGCGCAGTTGCGGTCGCTCGCGCAGGAGTCGCAGCCAAACCCGCAACTCACGGCCGAGACTCTACGTTCGGCGTTTGACGCAGCCGTTCAAAGCGCGCTCGAGCAACTTCACGCGACCGAGGAAGCGAGTCTGGTCGACGCGCGTTCCGTCGGACGATCCAAACTGCCGTCGACCGTGATCGGCTTGCTGTTCCATGCCGCGGAGCACACACAACGACACGTCGGGCAGATCGCCACGACACGAAAGCTGTTCACGCCATGAAATGTTGTCCCGCTCCGGTTCGAATCAATCGCCAATGAATTGGTCCGCGTGGTTGAAGTCGATGGGTTGGACGTCAAAAGGCACAGAACGGGGGCCTTCGTGCAGTGAGCGCCGGGATTAGAGCGACGGAATGATGTCCAGTTCCACGGCAGACACCGACGCTGCCGGAAACTCCCAGACGGCGCCGGCGCTCATTGGTTTCTCCACCGTCTTCATCACATCACCGCTATTCAAATATGACAGCTCGACGGTCGAATCCTCGGCGATTTCGAACACCCGCCCTCGGCGGATCGTGCTACCGGCGACTTGAAGTACAGCGGTGACGGGCTTGGCGCGCTGGGTATTGGCCACGTGGAGACACAGGGTGTTACCACGCCGGCTGGCCACGACGTCGAGGCTCTCCGGCGTTCCACTGACCTTGATCGCATGCGTTCCGCTGTGATGCCGATAGAGCTGCATCACGCGGGCAACCGGCTGCAGGTAGGCGCGGCCGCTCCCCTTAGGCACCGGAATCATCACGGCGTTGTTCTGCCAGCGTGTGCCGCAAAAATCGGCTGCGGTGGCGATCTTGAGCAGGTCTCCGTGGCGTTGATGATTGTTGAGAATGCGGGCGTACGACACGCCGGCCGCCCAGGTGGACAAGACGTCGCCGCGATCCCGTCCAGGAATCGTGAAGTGACATTCGGTCAGCGCGATCGAAATCTGGCGGCCGCCGAGGCTGTCGCGGACGCGGCGGATTTTGATGTCGTGCCCCTGCCACGCGTTCATCAACTGTGTCCAGGTCGCATCAGGATCACGACGGTACAACTCCCCTCGCAGGACCGGCCGTTCGCGCGAGTCCGGATCGAACATGTGATGGAATGCGAGATAGTTGACGTGCTCTCCCGCGACCTCGGCCATACGGCCGGCCCAATCGCTGTCGCCCCACGCGATGAGACGGATGCCCGGATCGGCCGCCCGCATGGCCTTCGCAAACTCGACAGTCTTGCGCGCGGCGGTTTCAAGGTTGAATCCGTTCTTGTCGTAGGAAGTCTCGTTCCCGAGCTGCCAATAGCGGACGCCGAGCGGCGCCGCACTTCCATGCGCCTGCCGCTCGGCACTGCGAGGATCGTTGCAGTAGGCAACCCACGCGGCGGCTTCCTTCGCGTCGGCGGTGCGAACGCTGTCTTTCGCCTTCAGGTACTGCTGCCGTCCGTCCGACTCGAAGTTGACGCAAACGAGTGGCTCGGCCCCGACGGTCTGGCACAGGTCGACGAATTCCGTGGTGCCGACCTGGTTCGATTCGACTCCACCCCAGAGAAGATTGAGCATCGACGGACGTTCGTTTCGCGGTCCGACGCCTTCACGCCAGCGATAGAAGTCCACGAAAATGCCGCCCCATCGCATCATCGTCGGCGCGAGGTCGCGCGTCACCGCCAGCACGTCATCGCGCCAGCGATCGGCCGCGTGGTCCCACGCGGCCTCGACCGAGCCATCGGTCGCGCCAAGCGGCTCCATGAACTGCATGTAGAGGTAGGGCGACAACTCGAACAGCGGCACTGGATCGACGACGAGCCTGGAACGGCGGTCTTCCGCCGGCGCTTGCGGAGCCAAGCGAAAGGTTCGACCGGCCGCGAGACCTGCGGCAGCCATCGATGCGTCCTTGAGGAACACTCGCCGTTTCATCGCTGCTTTTCGGCTCATATTAGCGTCACCGCAATCCGAGTGCGAAGCTATGATCCTTCGGAACCGAGGCACGAGTGCCTCGAAACGATAGCCGCTTGAAACACTTGAAGGAGCGAACCATGTCCTTCGCCTACACAGGGCTGGCGGTAGTGACCTCGCTGATCGTTGCGGCCTCGGGCACGATGAAAGTGAGACACGACCCAAAGGTTACGCAGATCATTCACGACGTGGTTGGCGTGCCTCTGAAGTTCTTCCCCTTTCTCGCGGCATGTGAGTTCGCGGGGGCCATAGGCCTCCTGGGCGGCATGTTTTGGCGTCCACTTGGCGTGGCAGCCTCTGCAGGCCTGGTGCTCTATTTCGTTGGCGCGGTGCTTGCGCACGTTCGGGTGCGCGACTTGAAGGGGCTTGGCCCCGCAACCTTCATACTCTTCCTCTCAAGCTTGTGCTTGCTCTTCCGTGTCCGAGGAGCATAGAGGTAGATTGAGCCTCACCGAGGTAGGCGTGAATCAACAGAATCTCTTTCTGATTGGCGACATCCCTGGCTTCGCTCCGCAGGTCGCGCGCCTGGTATCGATGATGAACTACGTGCGATCGACGACCCTCAAGGCAGTCACCAGCATGGGAGTGGACGAGCTCGACTACCTGCATGACTCGCAAAGCAACTCCGTCGGCGCGCTCCTCCTGCACATCGCGGCGGCCGAGGTTGGCTATCAGGCCGCCACGTTTGATGCCCGTGATCTGAACGCGGAGGAGAGGCAGCAATGGGGTGCGGCTCTCGATCTGGGCGGGCGGGCCAGAGCGGAAATTAGAGGATACGAGCTGAGTTATTACCTGGACAACCTGGAGCAGGTTCGTACGAAGACACTTGCAGAACTGGGCCGGCGCGATGACGGGTGGCTCGAAGAGGAGGCGTCATTCGGCAACGGTCAGAGGGTGAACAATTACTTCAAGTGGTTTCATGTCTTTGGCCATGAAATCAACCATAGAGGGCAGATTCGGTGGTTGCGGAGTCGTGCGACGAAGGGGCAATGATTTAGGAGACAACGCATATGAAGATCGCATCGAGACAGTTTTTTGCAGCGGTAGTGATTCTGGGTTGCGCGCGCCTGGCTTCGGCGCAGACCGCTGACGAAGTCATCGAGAAATACCTGGCGGCGCTCGGTGGTCGCGCGGCACTCGCGAAGCTGACGTCGAGATCGATGGTTGGAACGATGACCTTGTCGACGCCAGCGGGAGAGGTTCCCGGAACCATCGAGGTGCTGAATCAGCAGCCGAACAAGGTGCGGACGCTGATGAATATCGATGTGTCGTCGATTGCGCCCGCAGCCGGTCAGCTGACCCTCGATCAGCGGTTCGACGGGACCAGCGGATACGTGCTCGACAGCATGCGAGGCAACCGCGACATCATCGGCAACCAGCTCGAGAACATGAAGAATGCGGTGTTTCCCAATCCGTTCCTGAACTACAAAGAGCACGGCGTGACCGTGGAACTGGGGCCGAAGGAAAAGATCAACGGCCGCGACGCCTACGTGCTGATCTTCAAACCCAAGAGTGGCTCCATCGCTCGTCAATTCATCGACGCGGAAACATATTTGCCAGTCAGGGTCATGCTGAAAGTGGACCTCCCGGAAGTTGGCGAAGTGGAGCAGACGAGCGACTTCTCAGACTATCGCGAGGTCGATGGCGTCAAGACTCCCTTCGGAGTCAAGGTCAGTTCTTCGCTTCAGAACTTCACCATCTCGGTGACAAAAGTGGAGCACAACGTGAAGATTGACGGGGCGTTGTTCTCCAAGCCGACGTCGAGCAAGTAAGCTCTGTCAGATGACGTTGGACGCGCCAATCGGACTACTGGAGGAATGCAGATGGTGGCGGAAAACAAGACGACCGTGACGGCCGCGAGCGCCACAGGGCTACGTCGCAGCGATCGAAGACGACCGCCGGCGCAAGGACTGCGAGGCTCTCACCAAGTTGATGACCAAGGCCACTCAGCATCCTCCGAAGATGTGGGGTTCGAGCATCGTTGGCTTCGGTCGTTATCACTATCAGTACGAAAGCGGCCGGGAGGGAGACACGTGCCTGGTCGGGTTCTCCTCGCGGAAGAGTGCCATCACCATTTATGGCCTGCATGCGGCGGCGAACGCAGAGAAGCTCCTCGCGCGGCTCGGCAAGCACAAGACCGGGAAGGGTTGCGTGTATATCAACGCGCTCGCCGACGTCGACGTGACGGTTCTTGCGAAGCTGGTTGCCAGTGCGGCGCAGAAGAAGGGCCGGGAGGGGTAGCCGACAACACATAGACGCCGCGCGCCGGCGATGTCGCAAAGCCTTCGGCAACCAGCGCATGGTTTCCTAGCCCCGCGTCCGGACGCGAGAGTCCGGTCACACGCGCCAGCTCGCCGGGGACGGTCATTCCCGCACTCGAGAGAAAACAACGGGCGATTTCGCGGAGCGCGTCGGTTCGCGTCATGCGTTGCCGCAAGTGATCCGGAAAACGTCCAACCGCCAACGTCCAGACATAGGTGAATTTCGGCTGATAGTACACCTCGCTCGGCACGACGATCATCGCCGCCTGTAGTTCATCGAGCGCCCGGGTGAACACTTTGCGGTCCTTGATTCCGGCATCGTCACGGAGATCGGATGTGGCCATCTCCCATTCCTGACGAAGAACGCGCAGGATCGCCCTGGCAGGGCGACTCAGTCGTCTCGATTCCTCTGCGCGCCGCAGGCCCCACAGGGCATGAAAAGACGGAATCATCCGAGGGGCGATGAACATGGCCCGCGCGCCGGCCAGCTTGCCGTAATACACTTTGCCGCGGCGGACGAGATCGTCCTTGAGGTGCCAGGTGTGAGAAGCCTCTGGATCTTTCTGAACGTTCCTCGGCATGATTGCGTCGCGGCGGCCGCAGACCGCGACGTAAAGCGATGGCCCCGGCCTGCGGGCGTCGGTCATGCAGGCGGCAAAGCCAACGCGCTCGATAAATCGCTCGGCATCGAACGGAGTCTCGACCTGTCGTGTGCCCTCACGCTGCCAGCGCTCATCGCGGGACTCTTCCGCCTCGGCTGAAATCTGTGTACGCATTACGTTCCCGGTGTTTATGATAACGACCCGACAACGCGCGAAGCGAGGTCATGGGTGAATGCCGACCAGCATCAAGAACAAGAGCCTGAGTGCGCTCTCCGTTGCTTTCGCCGCCCTGCCCTTCGCCTTTGCGCTGATTCGCGCAATCAGTACCCGCCACGATGTGCGCTACTTCTGGGTGGCGCTGGGTTCGCTGGTTGGTGGTGTGAGCGTGATGTTGCTCACGAGGGCGACTGGTCGGCATGTGCGGTTTCTGGTGGCGATGGCGGCGATGAGCTTCGCTTGTTCGATGCTCTTGGCAATGGCGGCGGCACTCTTGCTCGGAACGAGACTGGGACTGGGCATGCTGGTTGTCGCATCATCATTTGCCCTGTGCACCGCTGCCGGCTGCCTGCTCTATGCTCTCGCGCGGCGCCTGTAGCGGGCGTACATTTGACACGCGATCGTCATCTCATTGGAGTACCCTCTCCGCGCATAGACTGGAGGACTCAGTGAAACGCCTGGCCCTGACCCTGACCATCTTCGCCCTGGCGGGTGCCGCCTGGACCGCTTTCGAGCCGTTCCGCATCAAGCACCCGGCATCCGGCAAAGAGATGACGGTCCCCGGCCAGAACGGCGCGAACGCCCTGCTGGTGAGCGGCTGGAAGACGACGCCAGCTGGCCGTCAGCTCCCGTCGGGAGACATGATCCTCAGCGGACAGGTGAGTCCCGACGGCAAGCTCTTCGCGTTCACCAACACCGGCTACACCCATCACGCGCTCCACATCGTCGATCTCGCGACTGAGAAGGAAGTCGCGACGTTTCAGATGGAGCAGGCGTGGAGCGGCCTGGCATTTTCTCCGAAGGGCGACCGGATCTACGTGTCGAACGGCGCAGGCTATAAGCCCAGCGACATCCAGGTCTTCGATCGCTGGGACAACGGCGGCTGGAAGGAAGCGCGCGTCGGCTACACGTTGTACGGCGCACAGAAGGATCAAACCGCCGTGGCATGGTTGGGCACGTCGCCGGACGGCTCTCTTCTGTACGCGCTGAACAACTCGGACCAACAGCTCTACATTCTCGAGACACGCGGCGGGCGCGCGATTGCGCGACTGCGCGTCGGCGATCATCCGAGTGCAGCGCGGCTCTCGAAGAGACGGCAAGTCGCTTGTACGTCGCGAATCTCGGATCCGCGAACGTCACAATCGTGGACGTCAGCGATTCGAGCTCAGCCGAAGATCGCCGGCTCGCTGGCGACCGATCCGCATCCGAACGATCGTCGTCGTGACGAGCGACGGTCGCCTCTTCGTGTCGTGCGGCAACACGAACAACGTCATCGCGTTCGATCTCAAGTCGCGGCAGCGGCTGGAGGTGATCAGCACCGCGCTCGGTCCGAAGGCACCGGCCGGAAGCACACCGAATTCGCTCGCGCTGTCGCCGGATGGCAAGCGGCTCTACGTCGCGAACGCCGATAACAACTCGGTATCGGTGATCGACGTCGAGAATCGCGAGAAGAGCCGGCCGCTCGGTTTCCTGCCGACCGGCTGGTATCCGACGATGGTCGCGACCACCGCTGACGGCAAGCGGATCATCGTTGGCAGCGGCAAGGGCAACGGGACCGGACCGACACTGGTCAGGCGGCCGATCGATCAGACGGCGCCGGCGCCCAGCTTCCAGCATCACGGCAATCAGCTGAACGGCCTGATTTCGTTCGTCGACGTGCCGGATGCGGATCGATTGTCCAGCTACACGAAGCAGGTCTACGACAACGCGCGCTATCACGACACGCTGCTCGAGAACTCCGAAGCGGCGGCGACCAGCGTGATTCCGACCAAGGTTGGCGAGACGCTCGCCGATCAAGCACGTGCTGTTCATCATGAAGGAGAACCGCACCTACGATCAGGTGTTCGGCGATTTCAAGCAGGGCAACGGCGATCCCGAGCCTGACGTTGTTCGGCCGCGACGTCACGCCGAACCAGCACGCGCTGGCGGAGCAGTTCGTGCTGCTCGACAACCTGTATTGCAGCGGCGAGGTCTCGCAGGACGGCCAGCCCTGGACGACGTCGGCCTACGCGACCGATTTCACGCAGCGCGCGTGGACGCTGAGCTACTCGAAGCACGGCGCGCTCGTCACCGGCGGCGGCATCTCCGATCAGTCGACGCCTTACATCTGGGAACTCGCGAAGCAGCACGGCCTCAAGGTGATGACGTTCGGCATGGGCAACCGTCGCGGCGTCGCGGAAGTGCGCAGCACGCGGTTCGAGCAGCGATACGTCGGATCCGCAGATGGAGCAGCGCCCGGCCGGGAAGGAGGCGCCGCGGCTTCGCGACTTCATGCGCGCCGATCGCTTCGTCGAAGAGTTCGAGGAGATGGATCGGAACGGCACCGTGCCGAACTTCATGTTCATGTCTCTCGGCGAGAACCACACGCAGGGAACGACGCCCGGCGCGTTCACGCCGAAAGCGCAGGTCGCCTCGAACGACGTCGCCGTCGGCAAGATCGTCGAAGCGATCACGAAGAGCCGCGTCTGGCCCGCAGTTTGCGATTTTCATCATTGAAGATGATGCGCAGAACGGACCCGATCACGTCGACTCGCATCGCACGGCCGGCCTCGTCATCAGTCCCTACGTCAAGCGCGGCGTCGTCGACAGCGAAATGTATTCGACGGTCAGCATGCTGCGCACCGTGGAGCTGCTGCTCGGATTGCCGCCGATGACGCAGCACGACGCCGCAGCGGCCCCGATGGTGAACAGCTTCATGGCGAAGCCGGATCTCTCCGGCTTCACGGCGGTGCAGCCGCGAGACCGATTTGATGACGAGAAATCCGCCGCAAGGTTACGGCGCGGCGATTTCGGCTCGCATGGACTTCAGCGAGTTACGATCGCATCGACGAGGACGCGCTGAATCGCGTGCTGTGGCATAGCATCAAGGGCGCCGACGTGCCGTACCCGGCTCCCGTGCGACGAGTGCTCGCCACGCGCTTCGGCGTGTTCACGTTCCCGAAGGGCGACGACTAGGCGGGCTTGTCCACAGTCGAATTCGATCTGCTCGTTGCGCTGGCGGCAGCCCGCCGTCCGGTTCCGCCGCTCGATAACGTTCCGAACAGGTATCTGAAGGGGTAGCGAAGGCCACTGCTGTGGTCGCATTGATCTGGACATGAAGTGGGACGTCATCGTCATCGGCGTTGGCGGGATGGGAAGCGCCATTGCCTACCATGTGGCTGCCCGTGGACGAAAGGTCCTGGCGCTCGAGCAATTCAACATCCCGAACGATCTGGGCTCGTCACTTGGCGTCAATCGGATTATCAGGTTGGCGTACGCGGAGGATCCGCGCAGGTTACCGCTGCTCCGTCGAGCGTACCGGCTGTGGCGTGAACTCGGTCGGACTGTCCATGAGCGCCTGCTCTTCGTAACCGGAGGAATTGACGCGGGCGACGAAGACAGTTGGATTATTCAAGGCAGCATCGCTGCCTGCAAAGCACACCGGTTGAGGCACGAGCTTTTGACGGCGACGCAGGTGCGTAAACGGTTTCCGGCCTTTCAATTGCCGAAACGCATGGTTGCGGTGTACCAACCTGACGGAGGCTTTGTACTTATCCGAGCGCTCGATTGTCGCGCACGTGTCAGCCGCTTTGAATCTGGGAGCGGAAGTTCACGCGCAAGAGCGCGTGCTGAGCTGGGACGTCTCCAAAGGCCGCGTGCGAGTGCGCACCGACCGCGGCTCGTACGAGGCTCGAAGACTGGTGATCGCCGCCGGCCCGTGGGCGGCGAAGGCAGTTGGAGAATTGCGAGGCCACGTCACGCCCGAGCGGCAGGTGCTTCTCTGGGTGCAGCCTAGGAGACCAGAACTATTCCAGGTCGGCGCGTTTCCGGTGTTCTACATGCAAGACGGATTCGGACAAATACTATGGACTGCCGATCTACGGAATTCCTGGATTCAAGATTGGCAGGTATCACCACCTGAATGAGGTCGTTGATCCAGACGACATGGATCGCCGTTGCCATCCGCGAGATGAGCGGATGCTTCGTGTCCGCGATACGCAAATACTTTCCAGACGCCGACGGCCCGATCATCGCGATGAAGACGTGCCTGTTTTCAAATACGCAGGATGAGCACTTCATCCTGGATCTGCATCCGAGTCATCCAGAGGTGTCAATTGCGGCTGGATTTTCGGGACATGGATTCAAGTTCTGCAGCGTCGTTGGCGAGATTATGGCCGGATTGGCGCTGGACGGCGGATGTAAGAACTTCGATCTTGGTCTGTTCCAGTTTCAGCGGTTGTTGACCAAAACCAACCAGACCGGCACGCAGCCTACGTGAGATGATGTCGTCCGGCGCAGGGCAGGGCAGGAGGGAAGGTTGACTACAGGGTTCTCCTGGGAACTGGGCAGAACCGTGTAGAACCTGGCCGAACCTTTGATGGAGGCGTAATCGTGCGGTCAATGTTACGTGAGGCTCTCGTAGCGATCACAGTCATTTGCTTGGCGGGTTGTCATCAGGCGCCGAGCTCTGAGGCGGAAACGGCCGTGACAACAACCGCGCCGGTGGCCGACAAAGCATTCGTGGCGGACGGAAAAATCGACTTCGACCTCGATGGCGGAGCGTATGAAATCAACGCCGCTTCAGATAATCACATTCGCGTCGCCGCCAACAGCACGACCGCGACGGTTGACGTGACAATCACCGGCAGTCATGCGGATGTGAAGATCAAGAACGCGCCTCAGCATAACTTCCACGCGATCATCGAAGTGCCGGCGGCCACGGATGTCGTCATCCGCCTGGCCGGTGGCGAGCTGAAGGTGGACGCGATCACCGGGAATAAAGATGTGGAAAGCTACGGCGGAAACGTGCAGATCGCCGTCGCCGATCCGAACCAATATGCCCACGTCGACGCGGCCGTCAAGGTCGGTGACATCGACGCCCGGCCGTTCGGCGGTTCCAAATCCGGCCTGATGCAGGAGTTCACCTGGTCGGGCGGCGGGAAGTACACGCTACGGGCCCATCTCGGGGCGGGGAATCTGGCGCTGGCAAGCAAGTAGAGGAGTGTTTCCAGCGCCGACCGAGTGCGGCGAATGCCGGTTACGCCTCCTTCAACGACACCGCCAGATCTTTTTGTGCCGCACGTCGCGCCGGCCACCACGTTGCCGCGAGCCACGTCGTCGCCATCAATGCAGAGGTCGCGGCGAGTGTCGAGACATCGAGCGCCCGCACTCCGAACACCTGGTGCTCGAGCACGCGCGCGGTGGCCAACGCACCGCCCAGACCAACGACGAGTCCGGCGATCAGGACCGCACTGCTCTCGCGCAGCAACAGCTTCTCGACCGCGGCACGTCCCGCGCCGAGAGCCATTCTGATTGCCAGCTCGCGTTCGCGTTGCTGCACGGAATACGCCGTCACGCCGTAGATCCCCAGTACCGCAATGGTCGCGGCGACTCCCGCGAAGCCCGCCAGCATGATGCTCAGGAACGTCGCGCCCGCGAGTTCGCGGTTCTCGTCGTCTACGGCGCGAAGGTCATTGACGACCGCGTGCGGATCGATTTCTCTTGCGGCCGCCTGCAGGACTCGAGAGTCGGACGCAAGCGGGCGCGGCGTCCGCGTCCAGAACGATCCAAAACGAATGCTGGGAAGCCATGGCGAGTAGATGTCGTGCATGTTGGTGTCGCCGTAGCTCTGACGGACATCCGCTACCACACCGACGATGGTCTGCCATGGCCCGGGAGGCTCCGGGCCTCGGGCTGTGACCTCCACCTGTCGAATTCGCATGCCCAGCGCATCATTTGCAGGCCACAACCGCTTCGCCAATGACTCGCTGATGACGGCGACGTCGGCTGACGAGGAGACGTCGGTCACCGTGATCTCACGTCCGCTGCGAAGCGGAATGCCGAGCGTGGAAAAGTAGTTCGGCCCAACATTGACGTATCCGGCATTCAGAATGTGACCATCACGCCCTTCCACTTCAATCGCGTGTTCCGGAAATTCCGCGAACGGCGGCCAGCTGCTGAAGACGACCGGTTGGCCGGCAGCGTCAGCGCGCTCCATGAACCGCTCGAAGAAGCGGGTAAACGCTCGTGCGTCCGCGTAGTCGACGGGGCGGAGTGTGATGCGCGCACGCGCCAGTTGGTGCGGCTCGAATCCCAGGTCCGTTCTCACCATCGATCGCGACGCTTCTGAGCATGAGACCGCAGCCGACGAGCAGCAGTAGCGTCGTCGCGACCTCGACGACAAGCATCGTCGATCGCAGACGTCGCATGCCGATGCCCGTCGGTCATGGTTGTGGCCGTCCGCTGCAACACCGTGGCAAGTCGCCCTTGCCGCAGCAACGCGAGCGGCAGCAGCGTGAACGCGACGGCAGCGAGGATTCCAGCAGCGCCGACGATGAAGAGAACGTTGGTGTCAACGGCGATGGACGCGGTCCCGCCGGGTGCCGGTCGGCCGAGTTGCGCTTCGATCAACGGCGCGATCATGTTCAGGGCGCAGAGCGGCTGATGAACACGCCGATCGAGAGCAGAGATCACCAGAAGCGCACACGTTTCAGTGGCGAGCAGCCGCACCAGTCGCCCGTTCGTGGCGCCCAGGGCGAGCCGAAGCGCAACTTCTTTCTGACGCACGTGCCGTGCGCAAGACGACCAGAACGGCGACGTTCGCGAAGGCGATGAGCAGCAGCAGGCCAGCCGCGACGTGATGCCGACGAGCACGGGGCGGAATCGACCGGCATAGCGCTCGTGCGCCGATTCCAGGTGAACGCCACTCCAGTCGGATGGCACGTCGGTGGCAACGCGCAGCGCCGCTTCCGTCAGTCGTCGCTCAGCCAGAGCAGGTGGCACTCCTGGTCGCAGCCGCACCATGTAATAGCGCCGCGCCGAGTCGATCCATTGGCACGACGACGTCGATGGGTTGCGTGCTGTCGCCGCCGATGTAGAAGCCGCGCGGAAGCACGCCGGCTATGCGGAACTGCTCGACGCGGCCTGCCTCGGTCTCGGTGCGAAGCGGCCGGCCAATCGCCGCGGGATCCGAACCGAATCGATCCCGCCAGAGGTTGTAGCCGATCAGCACTGAGGGCTCACCGGTGTCGCGAAAGTCGTTCTCCGCCAGGAGACGGCCGGCCACTGGCTGTATGGGCAGACCGGCGAGCATCCCGAATGTGACTCGACGCCCTCGCAAGGCTGGAGCCGCGGCGCCATCGGTCATGAAGAATGTGTCGCCAGACGAGGCGAGCGGGTACTCGACGACATCGCTGACCGAGGCCCAATCCATCCCGGATAAGCCTCCAGGCTCCCACGGTCCGGGCGGTGCGTACATCACGTGGTAGACGCGATCCGCCGCCGGATAGGGTAACGGCTGGATGAGGTAGGCGTTCACCACCGCAACCGTGATGATGGCGAGGCTGAACCCGAGCGACAGCGGGGCGACGACGCCGTATGTGAATGCGGGGGAGCGGCGGAGCGCCCTGAACGGACCATGCATAAGAAGAAAGACGACGCCGCGGCAGGAATGTTAACCTGCGGCAGGAGGTGCCGGGGTCCATGGTGCAGGATCCGGGATCCGGGGTCCGGGATCAGATGGGTGCCGGCGTGCTGAATCATCTATGAAACCACTCATCCTCATCGTCATCTGCGCGGTCAGTGTGTCCATGTTGCCCGCCGATCAGAAAGGCATCGAATACGGCAAGCCTGGAGGGCACTCGCTGTTGCTGGACGTGCACGTGCCCGACGGTCCTGGACCGTTCCCGGCGGCGATTCTCGTGCACGGTGGCGGATTCGACGGCGGCAGCCGAGCGACGAATATGGCGCCGACGTTTCAGCCGCTCGCGGATGCCGGATTCGTCTGGTTCAGCATCGACTACCGCATGGCGCCGGAGTTCCGCTTTCCCGAGGCACAGAGAAGACGTCGATGCGGCGATCAAGTGGGTCAAGGCAAACGCGCGTACCTATAAGGTCGATCCGGCGAAGATCGTGCTGGCCGGGGAATCCGCCGGCGCCTTTCTCGTGAACTACGCGGCGACACACGAGACGCCGGCGACGAAAGTCGCCGCGGTGGTCGATATCTACGGCCCCGTCGACTACGAGCGGGTCGCCCGCCAGAGGCAGGCCTATCCCGGCCGGTTCAACATGGCGTCGATCAACGGCCACCAGAAGACCGGCGGCGGCATTTGGTTCTTTGGCGTCGAAGGCTACGATGACGCGAGCTTTGCGAAGCTGAAGGAGATTTCGCCGCTCTACGCGGTACACAAGGGCATGCCGCCGTTTCTCGCCATCCACGGCACGCGCGACGATCAGGTTCCGTACGAACAGTCCACGATCCTCTGCGAGGCGATGCGAAAAGTCGGGGCCCGCTGCGACATCATCACCGTCGAGGCCGGCGGGCACGGCATGGGCAGCTGGAAAGACGCCGACCAGCAGCACTACAAGGGCGGAAATGGTACCTGGCTGAGGCGGACGCTGACCTGAAGCAGCAGAACTAGTATGGCCGAGGCGCTTCGCCCCTGGACTCCCCTTGCACGCTCGCTCGCGTTGCCGGTATGTGTTTACAAAGCCCGTTTGGGGTTTAGGAGATAGCTTGTAATGCTTGAATCGGTGGGCAATGACCTGGCTCGTGTCGTTGATGCCGCGGCACTTGAGTTCCGAGCGATCGACGATGGGGTGGCGAGCAAAAAGCTGAAGCCGGACGTGTGGTCCGTCAAGGAGATCCTGGGTCATCTCATCGATTCGGCGTCGAACAATCACCAGCGATTCGTGCGAGCGCTGCTCGGCGGCGAACTCACGTTTCCGGGCTACGAGCAGAACAGCTGGGTGGTGTCACAGGATTATCAGACGAGGCCATGGCGTGATCTGGTCGAACTGTGGGTGGCCTACAACCTTCATCTGGCGCACGTGATTCGGCGAATTCCCGATGCCTCGGCGACCGTGACGTGCCGGATTGGCGCGAACGAAGCCATCACACTGGGCTCGCTGGCTCAGGACTATCTCGGTCACCTGCGGCACCATCTCGACCAGATTCGGGAGCGTCGGGCCGCTTAACATCGTTCGGCCTGAGAGCGCGCGTCCAACGGGTCCTTCGGCGGGACGAGGGGTGATGTGAACGGTGCGCGGCGGTCTCGTGGGGTGATGCGAACGGCGCGCGACCGAGTTGCCGGTTCACCTCCAGAGCGAAGAGGTTAGTTAGACATGAAGGGTGTGCGCGGCGTTTTGCTCGTTACTTCTCGGTCTCACCGGCCTGATGCAGTGCCTCGAGGGACTTGCCTCCATCGCAAACCCCGCGGGCATGATGGCAGGCCTGAACCTGACGATGTCGCCGGACGTTGAGGTTCCACTCACGTTCCTTGGCGTTGCGATGATCGTCCGCGCCGCCGTGACCGCTCTCGCGCTCTTCTGGATCATTAAGGGCAAGGCGGAAGGACTGTTCCTCGCGCGGTTCACGGCCGTGACGATCCTGCTCAGTGCGCCAGTCGTCTATCTGAAGTTGCACCGAGTCGACTTGGCCGCCGGCGATCTGATCCAGGGTCTGCTGCTCCTGGTGCCCGCGATGCTGGTCAAGAATCAGCCGCGCTAACGCCATCGTCTGCTATCCTTCCCGCGTGACCACAACTCAGACAACACCTGAGAAGCGCGGGGCCGGCGGCACTCCGGGTGGCGTCGGGCAGTTCTTCATCGGATTGACGATGGCGGTCGTCGGTGTCTACCTGCTGCTCAATCAAGTGCAGGTCACGACGTCGTTCTGGAATTTCGGGCGCTTTGGCGGGTTCGGTCCGACGCTGCTCCCGTTGCTCGTCGGCGTTGGATTCCTGTTCTACAACGGAAAGTCCGTCATCGGCTGGCTGCTGACCGGTCTTGGTCTCGCCATCATCCTGGCCGGCATTCTGATGAACATGGACATCTATTTCCGCCAGACGACGCTTTTCAACACGATTGTGATACTCGGTTTGTTGTTCGGCGGTGTCGGTCTCATTGCCCGGTCGCTGCGCAGCGCGTAGACCTTCGGGCTTTGCCCGACGCTGCTTTCATCGAAGAAAAATAGAGAAGGATCGTGGCTTCCGCCTCTAGGCGGAAGGACTCCGCGGAGGCACCAGTGACATCACGCGCAACCGGAACGTTTGACGTAAAAATCTCGCCGCAACCCGCCGATGCGTATGCAGACGGCGTCGGGGTGGCGCGCATGACAATCGACAAGACCTTCGCCGGCCAACTCGAAGGGGCGAGCAAGGGACAGATGCTAAGCGCGATGGGAGCGGTGAAGGGCTCTGCCGGATATGTGGCCATCGAGCGTGTCAGCGGAACCCTTGCCGGGCGTCGCGGCACGTTCGTCTTCCAGCACAACGCCAGCATGGACCGGGTCGCCGAGCCTGACGATCGGAGTGGTTCCAGATTCGGGATCCGAAGAGCTGACCGGACTTGCCGGGACCATGCAGATCAAGATAGAAGGTGGCCAGCACTTCTACGAGTTCACCTACACGCTGTCGCGCTGACGGTGACTCATGGCCGCGATGGGGTAGTGGCTCCTTTGAAATCGGACTGCATAACGATTCTGTCTAATGAACTTTTGGGCGATCGGCTCGTCTAGCGTGCGTTGGACACGAGGTGTTCGATCAGAACGCCTCCGACAGCAAGAAGCGCAGCGAGTAGCCCGGCTCCGACGGCCCGCATGGTTGGCGTTTTCAGCCTGGAACGGACCGGCGGCGCATTAACTATGAGCCCTGCGAGGGATACAGACAATCCTCCGATGATGGCATCTAGTTTCATCGAATCCCCTTTGCAAATCCCGGTCGGATTCTAGTGCATCATTGACCAGGTCGTCGTCTTCATCGGCCCAGACGGTGGCCGTGGTCGCATCCGCCATCCTGACCGCGATGGTTCTGTCAAAAATGGCGGCCGGCATCGGCTTGTACTGGGGTTTGTCCACGCTGTTCGGGACGGTCCAGAGGATGATGGCGGGTCAACGGGCACCCGCGAAGGCAGCCTGATCCACTCAACGGGTCGGTCGCCGCGCGCGCCTGCCGGCGGCGCGTGACGGGCGTGTCGCGGCCGAAGCCGTGACCGTGCGCCAGGCGCCCTGCAGGAGATCCCGCAGCGCTTCGCGATCGATGAGCGCGAGTCGTACGAGGACGGAGGGGTATCCCTCGTAGTGTGGTTTGACGTAATAGGTGCGAGGGTCGTCAGCAATCAGCGCGTCACGGCCCTCGAATCCAATTCTCACCACGAGCGAGCCGGGCTCCGCGGACTTGTGAGAGGCCATACACGCCAGAAGCTTGCCGCGAACCTTCAGGGCCGGGGCGCCATACATCGTGCTCTCTTCGACATCTGGCAGCTCGAGGCCTATCGCGCGTACGACGTCAAAGCCGGTCGCCCGTCGAGGCATGCTCGGGTATCCTAAGCGAGGTCGCGACCGAGAGGCCAGCCGCGGGAGGAGTGGACGTGATGAGCGCGAGATCTCGGGCGGGAGTCCCGACCGGCAACGCGCAGGGTCAACTGCAGGCATTCATTGAGAAGTTCGGTGCTGAGGACCAGCGCCTCATTCGCGCGGTTCGGTCTGCCGTCCGAAAACGGCTGCCGACGGCCAATGAACTGGTCTACGACAACTACAACTTCTTTGTCATCGGGTACTCGCCGACCGATCGGCCGAGCGAGGCAATCGTGTCGATCGCGGCCAGGGCGAACGGTGTCGGCCTCTGTTTCATTGACGGCGCGAACCTGCCCGATCCGAAGAGGCTCCTTCTTGGTTCAGGCCGGCAGACCAGGTTCATCCGGCTCGAGTCGGCGGATCGCCTCTCGCACCCCGATGTCGAGGCGCTCATCGCCGCGGCGATTGCCCGCGCACACCGGCCTCTCCCGGTTCAGGGGCGAGGCCAGCTGATCATCCGATCGATTGCCGCGAAGCAGCGGCCGCGCCAGCGCCCCGCGAAACCGCCAATCGCACGGCCCCGCGGCGCCCGCTCGCGTGCACGCGACGTCCGCTGATGTTCGAGCCCGGGAGATGACACGCAACCGCCGCCCTGGCACCCTCAAAAATGAATCAGCGAGTGGACTATGACCGCGTAGCCGATGTCTATGAGAGTCGGTATCAGCGGAACGACTATACGGGCGTCGAGAAGGCACTCGTGACCTTCGTCGAAGGCCCGCACCTGCGTCGGCAGCGAGTGCTCGACGTTGGGTGCGGTGGAGGACACTGGCTGCGCCGGCTCGGTGCATCAGGGGTGAACGTCTTCGGCCTCGATCCCTCGGCGCAGATGCTGGCAGTCGCGCGCGCTGGTGTGGGCGGCGGCCGTCTTGTGCGCGGACGAGCCGAGGCGCTCCCCTATGACAGGTCCTTCTGCGGCGGAATGTATTGCGTCAACGCGTTGCATCATTTCGACGAGCCAGCCGCCTTCTTCAGCGAAGCGAGGCGAGCACTGTGCGCCGGTGGCGGCCTGCTGACCGTCGGCCTCGATCCCCATACGGATCAGGATGAATGGTGGATTTACGATTACTTTCCTGCGGCGCTGAGTGAAGACCGCCGACGCTACCTGCCGGCGTCGCGCATCCGCGATCTCATGGCGGAAGCCGGCTTCTCGAATTGCGAGACGCGTCTCGTTCAACACCTGCCGCGAGTGATGACGGTCAGCGAGGCGAGTTCAGGCGGGTTCATGCATCGCACGAGCACGTCGCAGTTGATGGTGATCTCCGACTCAGAGTATGAGGCCGGGGTGCGGCGAATCCACGAGGAGACGGCCGCCGCTGGCGGCGTGAAGATACTCCGTTCCGACCTGCGACTCTACGGCACCACGGGATGGGTCGCCTGAAACGCATCGCCAATCGTTGTTCGCATGGCGGCCGTTAGATCGGCGGTTGCGGCCGACCGTTCGGCATGGCGGCAACGGCTGGCAGCCGGATCGTTCCTGGCGATTGCCGTCTGCATTCTCGCGTACATCGCCCGCGCCGTTGATCAGCAGACCATCGAAATAGTCGCGGCCCGCCGGCTCCTGCCGCGGTGGGACCTGGCGACGCACCTCGATTCGGGCTGGATGGATTACCACTTTCTCGTCACCGGGCAACTCCATCGGCTGCTCTCGGATCTCTGGCTCCAGGGTTACTGGCCCCCCGTGCTTTCCATCTACCAGATTCCCTTCTATGTCGTCCTCGGCGGCGGCATCACATCCGGACTGCGCAGCGCACTGACCGCATTTGTCCTCACCGGTCTCGTGGGTACTGCCCTGATGTGGCGTGAATGGAAGCAGGCGGCCTGGCTGCCAGCGAGTCTCTTTCTTGCGCTCCTGATGTCGTCTCCGTACCTGCTTGCCTACGCGTCGGTGACCATGACCGAGACGCTGGGCGCCATGGTGCAGCTCGTCGTGCTCCTGGCCTACGCCAGATATCGACAGAGTTCCAGTTCGTCCGCCGCTCGTCTCTTCGTTGTGTCACTCACGGCCCTGTTCTTCACGAAGTACAACTACTTTCTTCTCCTTGCGGCGCCGCTGCTTCTCCATGAGTGGTTGGAACGAACCGCTGCCGCGAGTCTGGCCGCGCGATCTGCGGAAGTCTGGCGATGGGCACGTCATGCGCTGACGTCGCCGGCAGTGGCGCTGATTGTCGTCTACCTCGTCACCGTACTGATCGTCATGCGGACCGGAGGTTTCGACGCCCACCTCTTCGGACGCCGAATTTCGGTGCACACGATCGGCAACAGCGGCCACGTGGTGCTCTACGCCCTGCTTGCGCGGCTGTGGTACTTGCATCGGCGTGGCCGGATTGACTGGTCCCGCATGACGTCCGCCGATCCGCTCGTTCGCCCGCTGCTCATCTGGTTTGTCGTTCCCGTCACCCTCTGGCTGGCGTCGCCCTATCCGAATCACATCCGCGATTTTGCGAACCTCGTCATCAATCGTCCGCTTGGCGAATCGACCGTCGGAGGTGGCGTCGCAATCTACGTGGATGCGCTTCGGACGGCCTACTTCTACGGCGAATGGGTCCTGGTGTGCGTGATGATCGCTTTCATCGTGGCAGCGGTAAGGTATCGACAGCAGCCACCGGCGCTGCGATGGGTCATCCTCGCGGTGCCGATTCAACTCGCAGCCGTCGCCATCCATCAGACCCGCTTCCCGCGATTCCTGCTGTTGACCGTCGTCCTGCTCTGTCTTGCGGCGGCAAGCGAGTTGGGACGATGGCTCGGACCGTCACGCGGTGGACGGATTGCAGCCGGACTGTTCGCGCCGTTCGTGCTCGTCGCCGGCGTGTCGGCCGCCAGGAACATCGTGACTCAAGAACGATTCCGCGCGATCGCGTTTGAAAACTACACGGACAGCGAAGATCTGCGGAACGCGTTGAATTCCATCCGCACCGAGCTCTCGCCGGACGATCGGCTCGCGATTGTCGGACAGGGCAACGAACTGTCGCCGGCACTCCTGCGCTGGGAGCTGGGTCCACCGTCTGGCGCGTCTTGTTTCCCGTTTGAAATCGGGGGCGCCAGGGGAGTGGATCTCGCCATCGTGTCCCGAGTGCTGCTGATGATGCCGCTCGAGACCGGCCCGTCGGCGCTCGACCTAACCAGCTATTACATGGCTCAGCGGCAAGCGGTCATGAATCGTGTCGACCGTGGTGAGCTTGCGCTTCGTCGCGAGTTTCGGTTGCCGGACATGCACGTCGCGCTGCGGCTGTACGACCGCCGGCCGCCGCCAGATCGCCAGGCCGGGTGTGAGAGGTAAAAGGGAAAAGGGACAAGGGAAAGACAAATAAGACCGTGGTCTTGACAATATTTTAGTTATAACTAAAATAATCACATGGCCGCCGAAGTGACGGTGCTCACCGCGATTGCGTCCCCCCGTCGGCGCGAGATTCTCCGGCTGGTCTGGGATCGGGAGGTCAGCGCCGGCGACATTTCGCGCGCGATGCCGGACGTGACGTTTGGCGCGGTGTCGCTTCAGCTACGCGTATTGCTCGATGCCGGCCTGGTGGAGAGCCGCGCCGAGGGGCAGCAGCGCTTCTACCGTGCGCGGCGCGAGGCCTTCGGGCCGATCGGGCGAATGCTCGAACGCATGTGGGACGACGCGCTGTGGAGATTGAAGCTGGCGGCGGAGCTCGAACAGAGTCGGCGCGGACCCCGCCCGGGCGGAGCGGAGCGCAGGCGCTCTCAGCGAAAGCGCCGGGCGCATCGCCGGAAATGAACGAACACCGGAGGACGAGATGACTCGAATGTATGCTGACGCACGAGAGGAACGCATGATGACCCTTTCACATCGACTCGACCGCAACCTCGTGATTCAGGCGACACCGGCCATCGTGTTTTCGTTCCTGACCGAGACGCCGCGATGGGCCTCCTGGTGGGGAGCCGGATCGGAAATCGATGCGAGGCCCGGCGGGCGGATGAAGATCCTGTATCCGGGCGGCAGGGAGGCGACCGGGGAAGTCATCGAAGTCGTTCCTCTCGAGCGAATCGTCTTCACCTACGGCTACGCCGACGGCCAGATGATTGCGCCCGGCGGCTCGCGCGTCACCATCGAATTGGAACCGATCGGGTCGGCAACGCGGTTGCGGCTGACTCATGAAGTTGCCGATGAACAGGTGCGTGACGGCACACGTCCAGGGTTGGCGCTACCAGCTCTCCCTGTTCGCGAACATTGCGACCGACGCGGTGAACGCCGGCGCGGCGGAGATCGTCGACGCCTGGTTCGACGCGTGGGCCGACCCGGACGCGGGATCCCGGGAGGGTACGCTCGCGCGGATCGCCGCTCCAACCGTGGCGTTTCGCGATCGCTACAGCCACACCGATGGTGTTGGCGATCTCGTGGCCCACATCAGCGCTGCGCAGTACTTCATGCCAGGGATCCGCATGCAGCGAACTGGCGACGTGCGGCACTGTCAGGGGACGGTGCTCGCGGAGTACGTCGCCCGGTCCACGGACGGCCAGGAGCGCGCCACCGGGACCAACGTCTTCGTGTTCGATGGGAAGGGGCGGCTCGAGCATGTCACGGGACTCATGACGATCTCGAAGCCATAGCCGCACGCGTAGCGTCTAAAATAGCCAGCGGCACGAGTCGTGTTGCTGGCTGTACTCGGGCACGCGACCTTGCTGACGCTGCTCGCCTCGCAGGCAGAAGGACGGTCAGAATGCTGTTGAACATTCGTGTTGCGGCCGCTGCGGTGCTTACCGTGCTTCCTCTCGTGCCGGCGCCGAGTCAGGCCACGAAGAATCCGAAGCCGGTTGCGATCTTCGACGGCAAGACCTTCACAGGCTGGGAAGGGAACCTCACGATCTTCCGCATCGAGGATGGTGCGATTGTGGGCGGTTCGCTGAAGGACAAGGTCGCACGCAACGAGTTCCTGTGCACGACGCAAACGTATGCAGACTTCGAGCTGCGCCTGAAATTCAAGCTGCTCGGCGGCGATACCGCCAACGCGGGTGTGCAGTTCCGCACGAAACGCATTCCGAACAATCACGAGGTCTCGGGCTACCAGGCGGACATGGGAGCCGGCTGGTGGGGTGCGTTGTACGACGAGTCGCGGCGCAACAAGGTGCTCGTCGGCCCGGATCAGGAGAAGATGAAACAGGTCGTCAAACCGACAGAATGGAACGAGTACCTGATTCGAGCGCAGGGCAGCCACATCCAGCTCTCGATCAATGGCGTCCAGACTGTCGATTATGTCGAGACCGATCCATCGGTCGAAGCTCGCGGCGTCATCTGCCCGCAGATACACGCGGGTCCGCCGGGAGAGGCGTGGTACAAGGACATCACGATCGTCGATCTGACGAAATGATTCGCCGTCGGAGCGAGAGCGCGTGTCGGGGAGTTCCGCCTTCGCCAAGGCTACGGCGGACATCGCCGAAGCTTCAGCGGAGGCGTGCCGAGGGGTGAAGCCCCTCGGATAAGATTACAAGCGCCGGTGCGAGCCGGCGGCGACGGTCACCAGATCTTCGTCGGGCTCGGGCAAGGCAATTGCCGATCCGCCGAGCGGGCGCTGTGGACGCAGACGCGCGCCCACGAACGCATCGGGCGCATCATCCAGGTCAGTGTCGTCGTTGGCAGTCGAGAACACGCGAGGGATGTTCAGGCTGGGGACCCCGTGGGCGGCCACACGCTCGCGAAACGCGCGGATGGCGTTGCGCAGTGTTTTCTCGATCTCCTCGATGTTCCGGTTGAAGGAATCCACGAGGCAATTCTACGCCCGCGTGGGTCGCGGTGTCGACTTCGGGGAACCATGAAGAAACCGACAAAGAAGGCCGCGTCAGTGGGGATGCTCACGTGCCGTTCGCGAGCGGAATGGGCAAAATGGCTGGCGACCCAGCACGCCAAGGCTGACGGGATCTGGCTGATGTTCTTCAAGAAATCGTCGGATGTCGTTGCCGTGTCGCGCCCCGATGCGCTCGACGAAGCGCTGTGCTACGGATGGATCGACGGTCAGGCGAAGAAGCTCGACGACACGTCGTGGCTCCAGAAATTTACGCCACGACGGAAAAAGAGCATCTGGTCAAAGATCAACGTTGGTCACGCGACGCGTTTGATCGACGCCGGCAGGATGAAGCCCGCCGGCCTGCGCGAGGTCGAGCGGGCGCGCGAGGACGGCAGATGGGCGGCGGCGTACGACTCACCGAGCAGTTCCGAGATGCCGGGTGATTTTCTCGCGGCGCTGTCCAGGAACAAAAGAGCCACCGCCTTCTTTCAGACGCTCAACAAGGCGAACCGGTATGCCATCACCTGGAGATTGCAGACCGCAAAAAAGCCGGAGACGAGGGAGCGGCGAATGAAGGCGATCGTCGCAATGCTGGCCAAAGGACAGGCATTTCATCCGCAATCGTGACCGGTTTGGGCGGCCCGAATCCTCAGCACGCATCCACCTCTGGCCGGACGAATGTTAGCATTCGCTCCATGCCTGAAACCCACATTCCAAAGCTGGACGATCACGAGGAGGCGCCGGCCGCGGCGGCGCCCACGGGAGTAATTGAGGAGATGAAATGAGACTTGCAACGATCGCGTTGATGGTGGTGCTGTCGGTCGGATCTGGTCCCGCGTCGGCCCAGAACGCCGACTGGACCGAACCCTTTCCACCCTTCCGCATCGCGGTGAATCTCTACTACGTCGGCAGTAAAGGGCTGGCCAACTATCTGGTCACGACTCCGCAGGGGCACATCCTCATCAACAGCGATCTGGAAGCGAACGTTCCCCTCATTCGGGCCAGCGTCGAGAAGCTTGGCTTCAAATTCAGCGACATCAAGATTCTTCTCATCAGCCATGCCCATTGGGACCACAACGCGGCGAGCGCGACCATCATCAAGGCGACCGGCGCAAAGTACATGGTGATGGACGGCGACGTCCCGGTCGTCGAGTCCGGGGGGAAGACGGATTTTCAGTACGGCAACACGCCCGCCAACCTGTATCCGCCGACCAAGGTCGATCGAGTCCTCCATGACGGCGACGAGGTCAAGCTCGGCGATGCGGTGCTGACCGCGCACCTGACTCCGGGACACACGAAGGGTTGCACGACCTGGACGATGAAGGTGAGCGACGGCGCAAAGAGCTACAACGTCGTCATTGTCGGCAGTCCGAACGTGAATCCGGGCTACAAGCTCGTGAACAACACGCAGTACCCATCGATTGCGGAGGACTACCAGCGAATGTTCACGGTGTTGAAGTCCCTGCCCTGCGACATCTTTCTTGGCGCGCACGGCAGCTACTTCGATCTCGACGCCAAGTACGCACGGATGGCGAAGGCTGGATCGAATCCTTTCGTCGATCCTGACGGCTACAAGAAGTTTGTCAGCGACAAGGAGCATGAGTTCCGCGCCGAGTTGGCGAAACAGAAGAGTGCACGGCCGGCAGCTGCATCACCTGAATCGGCAGATTCGATCGCATCTGTCATGAGACAGCGTGGGTGACCGTCGATTTGCCGAGAGCCTTCGCGGCTTCGGTACCGTCGGCATTCTCGCGACGCTTGTGATTCTGTTGGCGATCACACCATGGATCAGCGCCGTGCTCGTACTGCTGTGGGCGTACTGGTCGGGAACCTCGTGGAGCGAGATAGGCTACCGTCGTCCGGCGAGCTGGGTCTGGAGCACGCTGGCGGGAATCGGAATTGGAGTCGCCTTCAAGCTGCTGATGAAGGCGCTGGTGATGCCCCTGCTCGGCGCCGACCCGATCAACAGTGCTTATCATTTCCTTACCCGCAACCCTTCGGCTCTTCCGGGAATGCTGTTCGCCGTGACGGTCGGTGCCGGCTTCGGAGAGGAAACCGTTTTTCGCGGCTTTTTGTTTTCCAGGTTCCGCGCGCTCATTGGCCGCGGCGCCGCGGCGACGACGGTAATTGTGATCCTTACCTCCGCCTGGTTCAGCATCGTTCACTATCCTGTTCAGGGCCTGCCGGGAGTGGAACAGGCCGCGATCGTCGGACTCGTCTTCGGCACGATCTTCGCCATCACGGGGTGCCTGTGGCCGCTGATGGTGATGCATGCTGCGTTCGACGTAACAGCCGTCGCGCTCATCTATTGGGATCTCGAATCGAAGGTTGCGCACTGGGTGTTCACGTGAATCCATCACCGGCGTGCGGCCCGCGTACGACGACGGAGATCGAATGAAGACCTTCACCACTTCCATTGACATCGATGCCTCGCCCGAACGGGTGTGGTCCATCATGAGCGACATCGAGCGCTGGCATGAATGGACCGCGTCGATCTCGAGTATTCAGAAGCTGGATCCGGGCGCGCTGGCGGTTGGAACCAGAGCGACCGTTCGTCAGCCAAAATTGCCGGCCGCCAGGTGGCGGGTTACCCAGCTCGAGCCGCACAGAGGCTTCACCTGGATCAGCACGGGGCCCGGCTTGTTGGTGACGGGCCGGCATGTGATCGAGCCAACACCGTCGGGCTGCCGAGTCACACTTGCTGTTGAATACAGCGGTGCGCTCGGACCTCTCCTCGCCTGGCTGACTGGAAGCTTGAACGATCGTTACATTGCCCTCGAAGCCGCCGGTCTGAAACGGAGAAGTGAGCTGGGATGACCCGCGTCGATCATTCTTGTGCCGGTCGTCGCCACGCCTGGCATCGGCGCGCTCATGGATGCACTATTCTTGAACATCGCATCGTGTACAGATCAGCCAGCCAACGGTCGTGAGTGAGCATGTCACCGTGGCTGGCGGAGTCGGGAAAGGGTCTCCAGGTTTCGTTGCGGTTCTGAGACGTTCAACCGGAGCAGTGTGTTGATGACGCGAACTCGCATGATCGTCGTCGCGCTGTGTGCCTGCGGCCTGGTCCCCTTCATCGGACGCTCTGCTCCCGCGGTGCGGGACGTTTCGATCGTGATCGATTCACGGATGGACGCACCGAAATGGGCGCGCCTCGAGCGGCAGCTCCTCGACGAAAACGTTCCCGCCTGCCGCGAGTTCTACACGAGGTATTTCGACGACCGCGGATATCTGCAGTGCTTTGTCCGCTGGGGCGCGAACGACGGCCCGGACGATGCGTTTGAGAACTTCAACCGGTGGCCCGAGCTGCACGCGCTTGGAGCGAGCGACGAAATCCTGCGGATGTTCCTGAAGGGACATGACGGTCTGCTCAAACAGTACACGGAGGCTCGAACGACGGACGTGCCCATTGCCCGCCAGGGCATGTACTACAAGGAGTTCATCGTCCAGTCGGACTGGATGCATCACGGAGAAGGGCTTCAGCTCTTCAACCGTATGGGTCTGTCGATTCCCTCAGACCCGACTTATCAGGCACGCGCTCGACGGTTTGCCGGGTTCTACATGGGAGAGGATCCTGACGCGCCAAACTACGATCCCGTGCACAGGATCATTCGCAGCATGGAGAACGGCAGCAAGGGCCCCATGCTTCGAAAGGCGACGCCTATCGATTGGGTCGGCGATCCGTTTGACGTCGGGGGATTCGACGCCCTCCACGGAGAATCCACCTTCGAACAATTCCTCGCCCACTACCAGGAATATGGCGAGGTCGTCGGCGATCACTTCCTGAACCTGGTGGCGACAACGCTGCCCATGGACGCGTATTTGATCGCCGGCGAGGCGAAGTACAAGCGATGGATCGTCGGCTACATGGACGCCTGGCTCGAACGGATGAAACAGAACGGCGGGGTCATTCCAAGCTTCGTCGATCTCGACGGACGGATCGGCGGTCCAGAGGGTCAGTGGTGGAAGAACGCGTATGGATGGGGCTTCAGCCCGGTGAATCCTGTCACTGGCCGGCGTGAGGATCGCAACCGTATTCCGCGAGCCCTGGTCGGATTCAACAACGCGCTCCTCGCCAGCGGCGATCAGAAATACGTAGATGCCTGGCGCACGATGATTACCGCAGTCAACTCCCATACACGCGACGTTGACGGCCGGAAGCAGTATCCGACGATGTACGGCGCCGAGGGGTGGTACGGGTGGCGTGATGCCCCCTGGAATGTCGGAGCGCTGGAGGTCTGGTACTGGTCGCAACGTTCCGAGGATCGTGCTCGGATCGGCCGCAACGATTGGATGGCGTACCTCGACGGACACAACACCGGCTATCCGGAACAGGCGCTCGAACGGGATCTCAAATCGATCCAGCAGCGGCTGAGCGCCATGCGACGTGACACGACACCGCCGCAGAAGCGTCTCGCGGACAACATGCTCGACTACAATCCTGCCGCGACCGAATCCCTGGTGCAGTTGATGTGGGGCGCGCTGCTGCCCGGACGCGAAGGGGGCCTGCTGAACGCGCGGCTGCGGTACTTCGATCCCGACCGACGGCGTGCCGGCCTGCCCGAGGACGTCGGGGCGCTCGTGTCGGAGCTCTCCGATGCACGAACCGTCGTGACGCTCGTGAATCTCAGTCCGTCGGAACGCCGCACCGTGATCGTGCAGGGAGGCGGGTACGGCGAGCATCAGCTCGTTGCGGTCACGAGTGGCGCCAAGACGACGCGGATCGACGGTCCGTTGCTGACGGTGCAACTCGCGGCCGGATCGGGCGCCAGCCTTGCGCTCGAGATGAAGCGATATGTAAACGCGCCAACGGTGAAACATCCGTGGCAGCGGTAGTGGTGTTCTTGACGGGGCCGTGATCCGGAGTCCGGGATCCGGACGCGAAAGCCGGATGCAGTCTTGGGACGTTAGATGGAGGATCTTGTGCGACTTTGGTGCTTAGCGGTCTGTGTGCTTCTCGTCAGCGTCGCGTCCATTGCGGCGCAGCGCGGAACCGAAGCGTCGTCGACCGGTGAAGAGTTCGTCGGTGTCTGGTCCGGGAGCTGGGAGGGATCCGGAAGCTCCGGCGGGTTCGAGCTGACGCTGGAAAAGGACAAGGACCGCCCGGTAACCGGAAAGGTGTCGGTCACAGGCGAACCCACATACAAGGCGAGCTTCAAAGAACTCTCGTTCGAAGGGAAGAAGATGACGGCGAAGTACGATTTTCCGCCAAGCGAGTTGGCCGAGGTCCTGCTCGTCGCGACCTTCGATGGAAACACCGCGAAGGGCACGTGGTCGTTGCGAGCCAAGGCGGATGGCGCAGAGGTCGTTGCGGGAACGTGGACGGTGACGAAGAAGTAGGTGACTCACTGTCCGAAGTGCGCAGCGCCCGTTGCGACTGATGCGGTCGAGTGTCCACGCTGCGGCATCGTCTTCGCGAAATATGGGCAGCGTGCGATCAGGCGCGAAGCCGACATCGCTGCGGATCCACCACAGCGCGTCCCCTCTGCCAACGTCCGCGATCCACTCCGTGACGTGACGCGCCTCGCGCGGGCAGGGCTGTTGCTCGGTTTGATCATCTGGACCTGGCAGTTTGCCCGCGCGCCGATGGGCGTGACCTCAGCCGCATCGGTTCTTCATCTTCCGAACCTGGTGTTTCACGAAGCGGGCCATGTACTCTTTTTCCCATTCGGCCGCTTCATGACCGTCCTCGGCGGAAGCCTGTTCCAATTTGCCCTGCCGCTGGCGCTCGCGATAGCCTTCGTCACACAACGGAACCCGTTCGGCGCGGTCGTCTGCGCGTGGTGGGCAGGCGAAAACCTGCTTGACGTTGCGCCGTACATCGCGGACGCCCGCGCGCTGCAGCTGGTGCTGCTCGGCGGGCGCACCGGCGCCGAAGTGCAGGGACACGACTGGGAGTACTCTGCTTGCGACGCTCGGCTGGATGCGCTTCGACCGGACGATCGGTCTGAGTGCGCATCGCCTCGGTCTCGTGATAATGATCGGTGCCCTCGTATGGGGCGCCGTCTATCTCGTGAAAAACCCCGACGATTCTCAGGCAGATTCGATCGACTGAGTGATCGACCGTACTGGTTGGCAGGATGGAGGAACTCGTATGGCAGCCCGTTCGAACATGATTGTCGTCGGAATCAAAGGCACCGTGCTCGCCATCGATCGCGATACCGGCGAGACACTCTGGAGCACGGCTCTGAAGGGTTCCGACTTCGTGAATATCTCGCTCGAAGGGGCTGATGTGTTCGTCGGCTCAAAAGGACGGTTGTACCGTCTTGATGCGACCTCCGGCGAGATCCGCTGGTGCAACGAGTTGCCCGGCCTCGGCTGGGGGATGTGTCGATTGCGGGCGCCGGTGGTGCCGCAACTGTTGCCGAGAAGCAGCGCCGCGATGCCGAAGCTGCGGCCGCCGCCGCATCGGTGTAGTGTCGGTCCCGTCGATCCGGGCATTCAGGATGAGGTGACCGATGCCAGCGGCATTCTGGATCGTGAGGATTGCGGAGCGCTTCTAGCCGAAGATGGCAGAAAGGGCAAAGTGAGAAGTGCTGCTCGCGGAATCTACGCCGTGTTTGGAACGCTGGCGCTGCTGGCTGGCATCGTCGCGTTATTGCGTCCGGCGATCATCCTGCCGGACGTGCACTCGCAACTGACGGCTCATCTCATCCGTGAGGAAGCGGCGTGTTTCGTCTTCGTCGGCCTGATGTTCTTCTGGTGTCTGGGTCATTTCGCCGAACGGCGTCCGGTCCATCTTGCGCTGCTGACCTTTACGGTACTCTTTGCCGGCATTCACTGGGCCGACTACGTGCGTGATCTGCGCCACGTCAGCAGCCCGTTGGTCAATACGATCCCGGTGATCATTCTCGGTGTCACGGCGCCGTGGCGTGCCGCGACCGACAGGGTCGCGATGAAGGCATAGCTTGACCGAGCAGGCTTTCATCGAGGTCGTGCGATGACCGACAGACAGTTTCTCTGGGGGCTCTCAGGTGGAGTATCGGTTTGCGCGCTCTCCGGGTGCTTCTGGTTTGGTCTCGGTGTGGTCGCGCCGGCATCGACATCAGGAGGGCTGTCTCTGACGTTTTCCATCGTGACTCAGGCGGCGATCACGGGTGCGCTGCTCGTGAGTGCCACTCGGCTTCGACGACGATCTGGCTTCAGGATCGCAGACCTCAGAACCACAGACGCGACTCGGCGCCGCGAGACCGAACGGATTCGCGCCGCCTTCCGCTGGGCCACGATTGGTCAGACGCTGCTCGTTGCTCTTGGTGTCTGGTGGTGTGTTCACCTCAACCGGCGGGATCTCGTGTTTCCCTGGATAGGACTCGTTGTCAGTCTCCATTTCATCCCGCTGGCGCGCGCGTTCCACGTTCGCACCTATTACGCAACCGCCTCCGCGGGCGCGATGATCTCGTTGGCTGGGCTTGTCGGGTTGCTGCCGACTTCGAATCTTGTAACCTTTGGTGGCGCGATGGCTTTCGTGATGTGGGCGTCCGCCGTGTATCTCGCGAGCAGGGCGGACCAGATCGCGGCTGTGGCGCTCAGGCAGCCGTGGACGACCGGCTCCGGTTCTGTGGGATGATGGGCCCGCTTGGCGACGAGATGTTGTCGCGCAAGGTCGCGCAACGAAGATGCGCTTTCGGTGAGGCAGAGATGAAAAGATGTGTGGTACTCGGGGCGTTGATGGCGGCAGGCGCGTTGTCGATGACGGTCGCCGCCTACCAGCAGACGACGGAGAAGCCGAAGGTCCTCGAGGCGCAGAAAATCAGGGACAACCTCTATGTCCTGAGGGGGGATGGCACCGATGGCGGGAACACCGCGGTTTTCATCACTGCCAATGGCGTTGTGGTGGTCGACACGAAGAATCCTGGATGGGGGCAGCCGATCATCGACAAGATCAAGACGTTGACCGACAAGCCGGTGACGACCATTATCAACACGCATACGCACGGGGATCACGTGAGCGGCAACGTCGAGTTCCCGCCAACGGTCGACGTCATCGTCCAGGAGAACACCAAGAAGTACATGGAACAGGCCAGCCCGGTTTACGGTCTCCAAACCACACCGCCGGAAAACATCTTCACGAAGAATGGCGGCCGGGGGCTGCCCAAGCGGACGTTCAAAGACACGTGGACGATAGGCAGCGGCAAGGAGCAAATCGATCTTCGCTACTTTGGGCCGGCGCACACGGGCGGCGATGCATTCGTTATTTTTCGTGACTACCGCGTGATGCACGTTGGCGACACCATGCCCACCCGCGATTTCCCGATCATGGACAAGAACAACGGTGGCACGGGCATCGGCTATGCCGCCACCATCGCCAAGGCGGCAAAGGTCAAGAACGTGGATACGATCATCAACGGCCACAATGCCACCACAACCACGCCGGCGGACTTGAAGCTGTATTCCCAATTCCTCGCCGATTTCGTCAAGTTCGTTCAGAACGCCAAGAAGGCGGGGAAGACAGTGGACGATGTCGTGAGCACGTGGAAGACACCGGCGAAATATGCCGGCTACGCCGAGCCGACGACTGACGCTCAGCGCACGGCCCGCACGAACCGGATCAAGGCCGACGCGCAGGTCATCTGGGACGAGACGAAATAGACGCGCGGCACGAAATAGAGTCGATTTCATGGATACCGTGGGTACGATCTCTTCGATGGAAACCCTGACGACCGTTATACACGCGCTGCAGGATCCGAATCGCGTCGGCAATCTTCCGTTGACCGGCAGCCGGATCGTGGAAGCGGATGCCTTCCACGGCGTCCGCTGCCCGTTGTGCGAATGGCGCCCCGAGGCGTCGAGCCGTTGGTGTTGCCACCCGCACGAGACGCCTGAGCCATTCTTTCCCGGGTGCGGGACCGTCTGGAACACGTTCTCGACTCGAGGTCGATGTCCAGGTTGCGAACATCAATGGCTGTGGACGTCGTGTCTATCGTGCGGAGAGTGGTCGCTGCACGAGGACTGGTATGAATACGAGACCGGACATCCGGGGCAGTAGGCCAGGGCTTCTTACTCACGCCGCAATGTGGCAGAGCCGGCTGGCGCCTGGTAGGTCATCTGAGTCTGGACGCTGCCCCACCGTGATGCAGGAGGGACTTCATGCTGTCGAGGCGCGAGATGCTGGCCATGACATCGCTTGCGGCCGCGGCGACCGTTCGACGGTCGCTTCGCATTGACGTGTCGGCATCACAACCTTCGACGCCGGTGAGTTTCAGCGTGCCGCCGAATGCATGCGACTGCCACACACACATCTTCGGCGACGCGCAGCGATTCCCCTTCGTGGCGGGCAGGACCTACACGCCCGAAACCGCGTCGGTGGCCGAGATGCGCGCCCTGCACCGAGCTCTCCATACCACGCGCGTCGTCATCGTCCAACCCAGCGTGTACGGAACCGACAACGCCTGCACCCTCGATGCGATTCGTCAGCTCGGGCCCAACGCGCGAGGCGTAGCGGTGATCGACGAGTCCACATCCGACGCCGCGCTCGACGAGATGCATCGGAGCGGCATCCGCGGAATCCGGATCAACCTCGCCACGGCGGGGCAGACCGATCCAGAACAGGGCCGCCGGCGATTCGACGCGGCGGTGGCCCGGGTTCGCAACCGGAAGTGGCATATCCAGATGTACACGCAGCTGTCGGTGATCGCCGCGTTGCAGAAGGAGATCGCGGCCTCGCCGGTGCCGGTCGTGTTCGATCACTTCGGCGGGGCGCAGGCATCCGGCGGAACGTCACAGGCCGGCTTCGACGTTTTGCTCGATCTCGTCAGGACAGGTCGTGCCTACGTGAAAGTGTCGGCGCCGTATCGGGGATCCGGCCGTGCGCCCGACTTCGACGACATGGCGTCGCTCGCGAAGCCACTGATTGCCGCAAACGTCCGCCGAATCCTGTGGGGAACCGACTGGCCTCATCCCGATACCGCCAGCGGCAAGCAACCGACCGAGATCTCGCCGCTGCGTCAGATCGACGATGGGCGGGTGTTCAATCAGTTCGCGACGTGGGCGGGAACAGCCGCTGAGCGCAAGACGATCCTGGTCGAGAATCCACAGAGTCTCTACGGGTTCTGACTCGTTCCGGGATCCGGGATCCGGCGGTGCTCACCGAATGAACGGCAGATACGCCGGGACTCTGCGCTGATAGTCGCGAAATGCATCACCGAAGCGCGAGGCCAGCAACGCGTCCTCGATCCGCACGCGAATTTCGAGACCAATCAAGAAGAAGGACAACGCGGCGATGAGCGCCGGAAACGGCGTGATGAGGAAGCCGGTTCCGAGCAGCATGCACAGCATCGAGGCGTAAATCGGGTGGCGGATGAACCGGTAGGCGCCTGACCGCACGAGTTGATGGTCTGCATTGAGCCCGGCGTCGAAACGCCACTGCCGTCCGAGGGTGCGGGCGCTCGTCCACGAGAGGACGCCACCCAACGTCAAGAAACACACCGACAAGACGATCCGCAAGGCGGATGGCGAACGGGCGACGTAGTTGTTCATCCAGAGAATGGCGAACCCGATACCCTGGATGACGATGCCCCAGCGTGCCCGGCGATCGACGGTTTGCGCCCGCGCGCCCTGCCGCTTGATGAGGAAAAATGGAGCTGCCCAGGCTGCCCAGCCTGCAGCAAGCACGCCAAAGAGATAACCCGGCATCGAGCGGATTGTAGAACAGTCGCATCAGACGCGCGCGCCGGTGCCCGGTCGACGGGCAGGCCACCTCACGTTCAGCGATGCTCGAGCGACAGAATTCGCTGATCTGCGACAGGTTCGTCGTTCGGCGTCCCTCGCTACAGCACGGACGATCCGCGATTTTGGGCAGGCACATTCTTCGCAAGGCGCGTGGCGACATGAACTGGTTCCGGGTCTCGCGCGGTCGCCTTGAGTACCGTGGCCGCATCACGCGCGAGCCATTCAAGCGGTGGGCTTCCAGTCAGGAAGGGACCGAGGCGATCGCCCGGGTTGCCGCAGGACTCCGCTTCAGCCTATTCGGGCGGACGCGCGCCGCACGGCGCCGGATGTGGCGTGCGCTGTACGACGCGTCATGTACGCGTGCGGTGACGACCGCGATTGCCAATGAGGCCCCGTGCTACATGCAAGCGGCCGCTCATGTTGCGTATTCGGACGGGTTGCCCCGCCTCAACATTGCCCTTCATCGCCTCGTGGTGGTGCCACGCGCCATGATTGCCGGGCATGCTCGCGTCGGGCTGTTCAAGCGGCTCAGCGTCGTCCCGGAGCTCGCAGCGCTTGACGAGGCCGTGCGTCTTTTCTTCCTTGATCAGATCGTGCTCGAGATGGACTCCGCTCTCCAGAAAGCGTCGCCCTCTCCTCGGGATCCGGTGCAGGCGCGAGACGAATGGGCGTGCGTGGGGGTCAGCCAGGATGTGGTCTGGGTCGATCCGGTGTTCTCTGGACCTGACGGCGTGGGCCATGTCTTCCTCTATGAGTTCCCGCGTGCGGGAATCACGCGGAAGGATCGCAAGGCCCTTGAAACGGCCATCCAGGAGCTGTCGGCAGGCGTCACGTCGCTGACAAGGGTTCAACGTCACGCGCTCGTGCGGATGGCATCCGCTCGTTGATCGCGTTTCCCGCCAATTCACCACCAGTCCACGGACCCCTTCGCAGACACTGCCAAGGGGTCTGCCCCTCGTTTGACCTATCACAGACTTGTCAGGTTGATGCCAGTTTCGCGTCGGGTAGCCACTGCCCGAGGCCGGTTTTATCTCGCCGTTTCGCTTGGTACGCGGCTTGCGGCGTCCTCGGTGCCCGCCGTGTGTGCGGGAGCAGGAGCAACGCGCGTGAAACGCTGTGCGTCGTGCGGACGGGAAATTCCCGAGTCAGCCTCGGTTTGTGACGGATGCGAGAGGTGGGCACAGCACCACCACGTGTCCGCGGCGTCCCCGGTGTCGCCGGCCGACCTTCCGTTGTCCTTGCCCACTGCCACACCAGTCGTGACGTCTCCGCCGGCGCCAGTCTCTATACCGAGCGTTTCGACATCCGCGCCGCGGGCTGCCGCGCCGGCATCAGCATCAGCGATCCCGCCGACCGTCTCGGTGGCGCCGATCGCATCATCGACTACGACCGCATCGGCTACTGCGGCGGCAACAGCGCGAAAGACCGGTCTTGGCCGGCGCGAACTCACAATCGCGGTGGCAGTGATCGTTGGCGGAGGATTGCTCGTCTTCGCAGCCATGGCGGGCCGCAGCGGTTCGCCCACCACGGTCGCTGCCGCCAGCGCGGTACCCGCGAAGCGGGCACCCGCGGTCGAACGACCCTCGGCACCGGTTCGTAAAGCCACGCAGGTCTGGAGCACGGCGCGACGCGGCTACTGGACCGCAAACCAGCATCACGCGGCCGCCTTCGAACTGCCCGCCGAGAACACGGTACCGATTTGGATGAACTACGTTCGTCCACTCCTCGTCGTCCGCTGCATGTCGAAGAAGACCGAGGCGTTCGTGTATACGGGGTCGGCGCTCAAGATCGAGCCGAACACCGAGGACCACGGCGTCACGTTCCGCTTTGACAATGAAGCGCCGCGATCCGAGCACTGGCCCGATTCGGCCGAGCACGACGCGCTGTTTGCTCCCGACGGCGTCGGCTTCGCGCATCGCGTGATGGGCGCGCAGACGCTTCGCTTCGGCTACACGCCGCATAACGCCGAACCCGTCGAAGCGGTGTTCGAGATCAGCGGCCTGACCGACCTCTCTTCGACGTCAGCCAAAGACTGCGGCTGGCAGAAGTAAGCAACCGTCGCTCACGCTTGCGCAACGACGGGCGTGAGCTACGGTTGGCAAGCTCCCGCGAAGGAGCGCCGGATCCCCCCCGGATCCCGGACTACGAATTCCGTCTGATACCATTCCTCAGGGATGAAGAATCTTCAGTGGTTCTGGATCTGCCTCGAACTGACGGTGACGCCTCTTGTCGGATTCCTGGCGGCTCTGCCGTTCTGGCGCCAGGGAGGCATGATTTTCGGCAACATCGCGGGCACCGCCGTAATTTTCGGCTCGGCGTTCGGGCTGATCATGCGTGAGTACGTCGAACTGGATCGGATTGTGCGCGAATGTCTCGATGCCGGCGACGTCTGTTTTCCGGAACCAAGCGCGTTTGCCCGGTTTGCCATCTACGCATTCATCGGCCTGGTGGAAGTGTTCATCCTGTTCTCGTACAGCCTGCGTGTGGAAAGGAAACAGCGCGATCGCGACTACGCGCCCGAGTGGCGTTGACCAGGCGGCCGCTCGAAGGCGTGAGCAGCGTCTGAATTCGTGTATCGTCTAGGGCCATGCCAATCGCTGCCCTGCTCCTGACCATTCTCGCGCCCGTATCTGCCGGTCAGCGTTCAACTCCCGCTGCTGCCTGCACCACGTCAACCGCAGCTTGCACCGAATGGGTCACGATTGGCGCCGGGCCGGCACGATCGATGGTCTACACGTCACATTCGCTCGAGCGCCGCAACGATCGCATCGTCCGCGCGCTCATCATGGTCCACGGCACCAACCGAAATGCCGATCATTATTTCGCGACCGCGATGGCCGCGGCATTCCTCGCCGGCGCGGTCGACGACACCGTCGTCATTGCTCCACACATCATCGCGTGCGACGACAAGCCTGACGTAAACGAGGTGGTATGGAGTTGCGGCGGCGACAGCTGGCGCTCCGGCGGCGCGGCGACGAGTCATCCGGAACTCTCGTCCTTCGATCTCGCCGATCAGATTCTCCGGAAGCTCGCGAACACGAGCACGTTTCCCAGCATGAAGGCTATTGTCGTCGCCGGGCATTCAGCCGGCGGCCAGTTCGTGACGCGGTACGAGATGTCGAATCGCATTCACGAAACACTTGGCGTGTCCGTCACCTACGTCGTCGCCAATCCATCCAGCTACGCGTGGCCAGCGGCCACGCGTCCGACACCGTCTGACGATGCGGAACCGGCTGGCGCCAAGGATGGATGGAAGTCTGAAACGGTGCACACGAATTTCGCTTATGGCCCTTACGGCGCGAGCGGCTGTCAGAACTACAATCGGTGGCCGCTCGGTCTCGAGAATCGTGTGTCGGGTTACACGACGAAGATGAGCGACGAGCAGCTGAAGAAACAGCTCGTCTCCAGGCCGACGACCTATCTGCTCGGTCAGGTGGATACGCTGCCGCTGGGCGGATTCGATTCGTCGTGCTCCGCGATGGCGCAGGGGCCGACGCGGCGCGCCAGGGGAGAGGCGTTTCTGAAGTACGTCAACGAAACGTTAGGCGCAAAACACCAGGCGATCATCGTGCCGGAGTGCGGCCACAACGATCGCTGTGTGTACACGACGGACGTGGTGCTGCCGGTGATTTTTCCGAAGTAAAAGTCGCTAGTCTCCAGTTTCCAGTTTCCAGTTTCCAGTTTCCAGTTTCCAGTAGCATCTTCCTAGCCAGCAGCCAGCTACAATGACCGCGCTTTCAGAGGGCCCAGCATGAATCGATTCGCCCGACGTCATTGGCTTCGCGTCCTCTCGCATTCGATGGCGTTCGTCGGAAGCGTCTGGACAGTGCTGGCGCAGAGTCCGGCACCCGCGACGCCGCCGGCGCAGTTCCCACCGCTTGGAACCGGCATTTCGGCTGCGGAGGCGCGCTCGCTGCAATCATCGGTCGACGAGCTTGCCGGGAAAGTCGCGGCGCTCAAGAAACAGTACCGATCGGGTTCGATGGCCGATCGCGTGGCCGACGTCGAGGTCTATCTCGAGGCAGTGCGGCGGCCGTTGAAATACGACGAGCGGTTATACGCAGGCCGTGGGAGCACGCCGGTGAGTTCCGCGCAGCAGACGCTCGCGACAGGGAGCGAACGCGCGGATCAATTGGCGAAAGGAAACACGCCGTGGATGACGCAAAGCGGCGTGCGTGGCTTTTACTCGCGGATCGACGATTCGGCCCAGCCCTATCTCCTGACTGTGCCAGACAACTACGATCCGGCGGCGACCCGTCAATACCGGCTCGATATCTTCATGCACGGCCGCGACGACACCGTGCTCGAACAGCAGTTCATGGCGAAGTCGCTGACCGGGTACACCTCGAAGCCGTTTGCCGGAGGCGCCGATCGATTCATGCTTCAGCCGTACGGTCGCTATACGAACGCCAGCCGTTTTGCCGGAGAGACGGACGGTCTCGAGGCGATTGAGGCCGTTCGGAGGACATATCCCATCGATTCGAATCGGATCGTGATGGCAGGGTTTTCCATGGGCGGCGCCTCGGCGTGGTCCTACATCGTTCACTTTGCCGACCGATGGGTTGCCGGTGCGCCGGGCGCGGGCTTCACGGAGACTGAAGTGTTCCTGCGCGGCGGACTGACCCGTCAGCCACAGAACACCGTGCAGAAAACGCTCTGGCACATGTACGACTCGACCGACTACGCGATCAACACGTTCAACGTGCCGGTGGTTGCATACTCGGGAGAGATCGACGCGCAGAAGCAGGCCGCCGACGCCATGGCCGCGGCGATGCTCGAAGAAAGCCTCAAGCTCGAACACATCATCGGCCCGAATACCGCTCACGCGTATGAAGCTGGAGCCAGGCAGCGTCTTCAAGAGCGCCTCGACGAGCTGGCAACTCGAGGGCGGAACCCATCGCCAGCCGAGATCCGCTTTACGACGTGGATGCTCCGTTACAACAAGATGTTCTGGATCACCGTGGACGCGATGGGTGAGGAATGGCAGCGCGCCAGGGTCAACGCGAAGATTGACGGAAACACGATCGCGGCCACGACCAGCAACGTGACGGCCCTCAGGCTCGATTTCGCGCCAGGCCTTGCACCATTCTCGGCCGGCTCGAAGCCGGTCATCAAGATCGATAACGCGACGATCACCCTTCCCGCGGTTGCCAGCGACCGGTCGCTGAAAACAGGGCTGGTGCGAAACGGCACGACCTGGAAGATTGGCGAATTGCCCGCTGGCCTTCGAAAAGCGACCGGCCTTCAGGGACCGATCGACGATGCGTTCATGGACCGATTCGTCATCGTCCGTCCCACCGGCACGCCGCTCTCCGAGGCGACGGGCAAGTGGGCGCGCGAGCAGGCTGACTACACCATTTCCGAGTGGGTGCATTTCTTCCGCGGCGAACCGATTGTCAAGAACGACTCGGAGATCTCGTCGGATGACATTGCCGGCAGCAATCTCGCGCTGTTCGGCGATCCGTCGAGCAATGCCATCTACAAGCGAATTGCCGATCGCCTGCCCATCCGCTGGCGTCCGGAAGGCGTCGTTGTCGGCGACGAAAAGTTCGACGCGAATCACGCCCCGGTGTTCATCTTTCCTAATCCTCTCAATCCGAGAAAGTACGTGGTGATCAACAGCGGATTCACATTTCACGATCAATCCAACAACGACATGCAGTCGCCGAAGCTTCCGGACTGGGCGGTCGTGGACATGACGAAGCCGGGGAACAACTACAAGTACCTGCCGCTCTTCGTCGAGTCACAAGGCTTTTTCGATGAATCGTGGAAGCTGAAAGGCCCGTCGAAATAATCCATGGCACGTCGTCTCATCAGTTCAGGATCGACGTTCGAGCAGGAGATCGGCTACTCACGCGCCGTCGTCGATGACCAATGGATATTCGTCTCCGGCACCACGGGCTTCGACTATGCCTCGATGACGATCTCCAGCGACATCGTCGAACAGACCGAGCAGTGTTTCCGCAACATCAGCGCTGCGCTTGCCGAAGCGGGTGCCAGCCTCGACGACATCGTGCGGGTGAGATATATCCTGCCGGACGGCGCGCAGTTCAAGAAGTGCTGGCCGGTGTTGCGCCAGTATCTCGGTGAGATCAGGCCCGCGGCGACCATGATCGCTGCCGGCCTCGCGGACGAGAGAATGCTGATTGAGATCGAAGTAACAGCCCGACGATCGACTTAGGCTGATTCGCGGCGATCACACATCACCGACGCTCACTGTCACGCTGCGATCCGATCAGGAGCAAACAGGAGAAAGAGAAAGGAGAACGGAGGAATAGATCTTCAAGGATCATTCTCCCTTCTCCTTTCTCCTGTTTGTCTCTTTGACTTGGTCGCAGCGTGACGGTGGCTGTCGTTGATTGTGTGCGTCATCGCGTAGTCGTCAGGGTTTGTAGTCCCGCCACAACCATCTGAGTGAGTCAGGCAGAATCGCGCGACCGTGACGGTTGCTGTGGAAGCCGTGGCCGAGCTCGAACTTGTAGTCGTACCCGGCATACGCGAGCGACTTCGCCAGCGTCTGGTTGGCGAGCGGCCAGTTCCCGTTGGCGTTGTCCAGGTCGTTTTCGCCATCCTGCAGGAAGACGCGAATCGGCTTGCGCGGGAAGGTCTTGCGCACCAGCGCTTCGTAGTTATGGCCGCCCTCGCGCAGCGTCTTGCCGGCGGCGATGTTGGTAAAGCTGCCGATCCACGACAGTACCTTGCTGAACTCGTTCGGCCGCTCCCACGCGACGGTGAATGAGCAGATCCCACCGCTGCTCGCGCCGGAGATCGCGCGGCTGGCGGCATCGTGCCGGAGCTTCACCGTCTTCTCCACCTCCGGCAGGATCTCCTCGAGCAGGAACCGCGCGTACTGATCCGACAGCGTGTCGTACTCGAAGCTCCGGTTCGAGCCGCCGTCGGCGCGCGTCCCGGGATTGATGAAAATGCCCGCCATCACGGGGATGTCACCCTTGGCGATGAGATTGTCGAGCACGGTCGGCACGTAGTCCTTCGGACCGGCGCCATCTTGAAAGACCATGACCGCCGCCGGGTTTTCCGGCCGATACTGCGCCGGCACGTACACCCACCAGTCGCGCTTCGTGCCCTCGAAGATCTTGCTCTGCCACGACGGCATCTGCTTGACCGTTCCCCTGGGCACGTCCGTGCGTTCTCGGCTGTCGGGAGGCGTCTCGTAGGCCTCGATTTGTGAGCCCCCCAGCCGGCGATCAGGACCAAGTTCGTAGTGCCAGGTCAGGGCCGAGCCATGTGCCAGGTTTACCGCGACCGCGTACAGACCGCTGGTGCCGACTTTGACCATCGGTACGGTCAAATAGCCGACGTCGGCGACGACCCGCGGGGTGACGTTCGGCGCCAGCTGAGGAGCCTCCACCGCCCACGCGACCGTCAACTCGTCGATCTTCGGCGGCGGCCCCTTCAACAGACTTTCGCTGCCGCCAAAATACGTTCGGATCCGTTCGGCCAGTTTTTCAGCGTCGGCGCCTTCAGGTTTGGCGGCAAGGGCAGACTGGAGCGACTTCGGCGTCAGCGGCGCAGTCTCCTGCGCGAGAAGTGAAGCGGAAAGGCAGCAGGCGACGATCAGTACTGGCAATTTCATGCGGGCGACTCTACTACGGATCCTCACCCGTAGCGCGCGGCTTCAGCCGCGCGTCAGAGCGCCTCGAAAAACCCGGCGAACCAAGCGAAGCCGACTCCTCAGTCTCCCGCGACCGCGATCAGAACGAGAAGGATCGTAACGACTGCAGCAGCGCCTGCGGCGGCGCCCGCGCCGATCGCACGGCCGACGCTGTGGTCATGCTTCGATTCCGGTGTCACCGCCAGGATTTGCTCCACGGGAATTTCGACGACGGCTTCGGGCAGGCGAGTCTTTGGCTGAACGAAGATGCTCTGCTCGGTCGCCTTCATGAGCGTGCCGTGCACCGAATGTCCTTGAGCTCGATTGACCCGTACGAGCGTTCCGGGAGGCAGTTTCTGAACATATTCAGCCAGCGCCAGGCGGCCTGCGGTGGCTTGCTGTCCCGCGTTCGCCGGCGTAACGACCGTAGTGCCCGCTGTGGCACAACCGGATGCGATCATCGACGCGCAGACGATCGCACACATCGCCTGTTTGACCCCGTTCGACATAAGCGCTCGCTTTCTCAAAAGTCGAACCCGAATCCGATCCGAAGTACGGTTTCCTCGAAGCCCCCGCGGAACGCCACCCGCAGGTCGTTCCGGAAAAACGCGCGGTCCGTCACGTAGGCCTTGTAGCCGGCTGCCAGAAACGGGTTCACCTGGAGCGATGTCTGAGTCGTGCCTGAGCGAATTGGCGGGATAGTCTGAGCCTGGCGCGTGACGTCGCTGTAGAAGTAGATTGGTCCCGGCTCGTCTCGCTGTCGTTCCCAGGTGAGGTTCACTCCCGCAGCCACGTGCGGGTGGAACCAGACGTTGTGGAAGAACTGATACTGCTGGCTGATGCCAAGCGTGCGCCGGCTGAAGCGGGATTCGACGGTGTAGTAGGTCGGCCGGCCGTTGATGACGACCTGTTCCGGCCGGGACGCGCGCGACTCGGTGCCCGCTCCGAAATCGACCTCAGTCTTGAGATTGTCGGTCCAGTGCCAGCCGGCGGATCCGGCTCCAAACAGACTGCTGATCCAGTTGCCGTTGTAAAACTGGCCCGGGGAACGCGAGTTGGTGGCGAGCCAGCCGATCGTCCCGGCGGCATCGCCGTGAATGACCGATGGAGCTGGTTGAGCGGACGCTTTCTGGGCGCCGCTCACGACGACGGCCACTACCACAGCTATTCCGGCCGATCTGTGGAACGCCTTCATGGTCTGGAAGGCGCAAGACCGGACGGAATCGGCTCACTTGCGGCGTTTGCCGGTGAAGTTTGAGCGAAACTCCCGCATCTCCTCGTCCTGCAACTCGCTTCCGCGGACGAATCCGGCGGGCCGTTTCCTCGAGCCCGGCTGTAGTATCCATGCGTCCTCCATCATTTCGATGTAGGACGGCATGCGGCGGTCGGCATAGTCGGAACACGACGTGACCTTGAATGTGATCTGCACGCCGCGCAATCCGAGGGCGTTGCACAGGACGAGTTCCTCGTCGAGCGTCCGGCCACGCACGATGGTCGACGCGCGGCAGGTTGCGCAGAGGCTGCTCTCGCTTTCGATGGGCGTTCCGTCCCGAACTTTGATGCGCATCTGATGCTCCGTCCTGCGGTGGCTGCACGCCACCTGCCACACGCGATCCCCTGCGTTTCAGGCGGAGATTTGTTTGATCAGAATGAGGACGGGCAGTTTCTGCGAGCCGCGGCCGCCAGTGAGGGCGCCGAAAACGCGCTCTGTTAAAATCGGCGCGGGAGAAGACCATGATTGCAAGGGCCCTTGTGCTGGCGGTCTCGCTCGCCGCCGCCGGCGTCGTGGCAAACGCCGAGCGCGGAAAACCTGGCATCGCCCCGGCTCCGTGTCCCGATCAGGCGTGGGAGCAAGCCGACCCTACCTTCACGGCTCTTCCTGGCGCGAAGGCGTCGTTCGGCCGGTACGACGGCGGGGTCTATCGGATTGAGATTCCAGGGAAGTGGAACGGCGAGCTCGTGCTGTCGGCGCATGGGTATGTTGCCAGCTCCGGCGCACAAGGTTCGCGCCTGCGAGTCGGCCTGCCGGGAGTCGGGCCGGGCAGCCCCTTTCGCGACCACCTGATCTCGCAGGGGTTCGCGTGGGCGGCGTCCAGCTATCGCTGCAACGGATACGTTCCAGGCCAGGGGCTGCTCGACACCGTTGCGCTGACCGATCTGTTCACGAAGGCGAATGACGGAAAGGCGCCGTCGCGCGTTTATCTGACCGGCGTGTCGATGGGCGGGCACATCACGCTGCTCGGCATGCAGGAATTCCCGACGACGTTTGCCGGCGGACTGGCCTTGTGTGCCTCGGGCCCGGGAGAGATGGATTTCCTGACCTCGGTAGCCGCAGCCGCCGAGCTGATCACGGGCGTCACGGTCACCGAGGCGACGCGCGCTCAGGACGTCGCGCGGCTGACGGATGTTCTCGGCAAGCCGCCGAACTACACCGACAAGGGCCGTCAGCTCGCCAGCATCCAGGTGCAAATCAGTGGAGGCCCGCGCCCGTTTGCCCTCGATGGCCTCGAGGCGCGATTCACCGACAACGCGAGCACCGTCGTCAGCGGCCGCGGCGCGGACATCTGGAACCGCGTTGCGTCCAATTCCGACGTGCGCTATCACGTCGATGCCGGGTTGGGCCTGACTGATGCGGCCATCAACGAACGCGTGCGGCGGAAGGCGGCGGACCCGGACGCACGAGGCGCTCAGGGGCGGTACGAGGAAGCGATTGCGTTCGACGGCCGGTTCGAGCGGCCGGTCATGACGCTCCACGGCAGCGGCGATCTCTACGTGCCGATTTCACTCGAACAGTCACTGCGACATGCCGTCGATGGCGCCGGCAAGTCGTCGTCGCTCGTGCAGCGCATCATTCGCAGTCCCGGACACTGCAACTTCAGCGCGGCGGAGCAGGCCGACGCGTTTGATGCGCTGGTGGAATGGGCGCACACTGGGAAGCGGCCCGAGGGCGATGATGTCCTTGGCGATCTGACGAATGCGGGCATGAAATTCACGAACCCGTTGCGACCGGGCGATCCAGGCCTGACTCGCGTGTCATCAGGTCCACGCTAAGGAGAAGCCCATCGTCAGACGCCTGATCGCGGTGCCCGCACTGATGGTGTTTCGCGCTCTGGCAGCGGTGGAGTTCTCAGCCGGATTCGCTGGCATTGCCGCTTCTATCGTCTCGAAGTCCCTCACCAGCAACGACACGTTTGCCCGGATCGGATCGCTGTCGGGATTTGCGCTGGAGCTCGGAATCGCCGGTCTTGCTGCCGCGGTCGGTGCGTCTGTGACGATGCCACGTGGAAGCGATCTGGTCCGTCACGTTCGCGGCGAAGAAGATCCTCCACTCAGCGCGCCGCTTACCCTGCTGCTGGTTGCGTTGTGCGGGGTTGCGGTGCTGCAGGTTCCGTCGCTCCTGGCCTGGGGGCGTGAAGAGCTGTCGATTCTCCGGAGCGCCCTCGGCGTGGACTCCGATCCTCTCGGGCTGAACGTTGTCCCGATGACGATTGTCTTGTCCTTGCCGGTAATGGCTGCGCTGACGATTGCGCTGTTCGTCATTACCTCGCTTCTCCCCATCGTTGCCCCATCACGACTGGCCTGGCGGGTGATCGGGGCGTGCGTGCTGCTGCAATTGGGATACGTTGCCGCCGGCTTCATCGTGGTCGGAGAGGTGCGGACGATCGGCGAGGCGCTGGCACCGCTCCTGGCCGACGACCCCACCGCGGCGCGGCAAGTCTCTGAGTGGATTAGCCGGCACGACGCGGCGGCCTCGGCCACGACTCAGCGCCTGGCGTGGACGTGCTTCGGGTACGTCGTCGCCGCAGTGGTGGCCTCCACCTCGCGTGGGGTCGGCCGGACTGAGGCTGTGCAGCCGACGACTGAACCAGGTCTGGTTGTGCCCGCTGCGCCAGAGCCCGTCAGGCTACCACGCGCCGTGCCCGTTGTTTCAGCGGCGGCCGCCCGGTTCGACGAATCGGAGTACTCGGTTCATCCTCGGATGACGCTGATCGAAGCGTGGTTCACTCGCAAGTGCACCAACTTCGAGATCAGGGCCATTCCTCACCGGACAAAAAATTGGTTCTCCTTCTCGTGGGACACCGGTGGCCTCCGCCAGGAGCCGGGAGGAGCGGAGTTGCTGCGGCTGAGACCGGCAAAGCCGCCGGGACTGTTTCTGAATCGTCGCTACGAGGTCGTCAATCCAGGCACGGGGGAGACGATTGCGAAGTTCATCCCGCAAGGGTCGGACTGGGAGATCGAGGACCCGTACGGCAACATTACCGGACGCGTCCTTTGCAATGCGAGCACCTTCGGTCCCGTGAAATACCGTGCGTTCGTCGGGGACTCGGAGGTCTGTCACTTCAAATGGGCCCTCGCCGGCCTGAGCACCGCGGCCGCCCAGATGGAAATCGTCTTTTCCGACGGGGCGCCGGCGGCGACGAGCCTGGATCGGGGAATCGTGGTCGCGATCGCCCCGATTCTCGAGCAACAAGCACGGATTGCGAACGAGCCCAGGAATTGATCTCTGGCGATTAGCGATTCCCTCCTGAGGGAGGAGTCGTCTTCTTCGTCGAGAGCTCTTGCTTGAGCACTTCAACTGACTTTTCGAGCTGGGCATCGCGGCGCTTCAAGAAATCCTCCGGCGTGTTGTCGACGTACACATCCGGGGGCACCCCGAAGTTCTCCATGTTTTCCCCGGTTGCCGTCCACACGCCGCTGCCTGGCGTCCGGATGGTCGATCCATCGAGGAGCGTCGCGGCGCCCGTGCCGATGACGGCACCCATCGTTGGAACCCCGACGACCTTGCCAAGGCCGAGCGCCTTGAAGCCGGCGGGGAACATCTCGGCATCTGACGCTGACCGTTCGTTCTGCATCACGACCATCGGGCCGTAGAAGTTCTGCGGCCGGGGTTGCTGAAATCCGGCGTCGCGGCCGATCGTGTACTGATACTGGCGGCCGGCGAGGATGCCGAGCAGTTCCTGATCGATTCCGCCGCCGCCGTTGAAGCGCTGATCGATCACGAGTGCCCGCTTGGTGCGATTGGCCGCGAGGTCGAGCTGGAACTGCCGCAGCGATGGTGCATCCATCGCGCGAATGTGCAGGTAGCCGATCTCGCCGTTGCTCATCTTGGTCACGATGTCGCGACGGTCATCAACCCACCTGGCATACTGGAGATCGCCGAACGCCGTGCCCGCAACCGGCGTGATCGTGACCTCCCATGCGCCTTGCGCCGCCGGCTTGTCGTTGATCGCGAAGTGAAACTTCGTGCCCGGCGCGAGGGTGAAAAATCGCCAGTAGTTGTCGCCGGTTTTCAAGTCGTGGTCGTCCACCGAGATGACGTAGTCGCCCTCTTTGATCTTCAGGTAGTCACGATCGGCCGGGCCGTCCTTGTAGACGTGACCAACCTTGTACCAACCCGACGCGTCGGCGACGAGGTCGAATCCGGGATAGCGCGTCTGCAGCGACGGCTGCGCCGCGGCAGGTCCACCGCTGACGCCGGTGTGCGACGCGTTGAGCTGCCCGATCATCATCATCATGACCGTGTGCAGCTCCTCCTCGTCCACGAGGTACTCGAGCAGGGGTTCGTACATCTTTTTTGCCGCCGGCCAGTCGGCGCCGTGCATCTCGCCGTCGTAGAAACGGTTCTTCATGATGCGCCAGCCTTCGTTGAAGACCTGCGCACGGAGCGCCTTGTGATCCACTTCGAGGTTCGCGGTGTAGGTCACCTGTCGTGCGGCCGCGTTCCCTCCCGTCTGGTCGCCTGGTGCGGCTGTGCCGCCCCGCCGCCGCGTCCGCCCCGTCCTCCGCCCCCGCCGCCCGCTGCCGGAGCTGACCCGCCAGCCGCGTTGGCGGGTATCGTCGCCGCGTACAGTCCGCTGCCGGACCTGAAGTACAGCGTGCGACCGTCACGCGCGAACACCAGGCTGCTGCCGCCTGCGAATCCGCCGCCGGCACCGCCGCGTCCGCGGCCGCCGGCACCTTCGCCGGTCGACGGCGGCGCGGGTGGCACACGCGTCTGCTGATCGCTTTCGACGTTGATGATGTACATCCCGGACGCACCGTCAGCGGCTGCGGCGCCGCCACGCCCGCCGCCAAAGCCGCCGCTGGAAACGGTCAATGCGACCAGATGGCCCTCCGGCGCCGGCGTGAGACTGCTGATGAACGTTCCCGGCACGGAGATCTGTCTCGCGCGTCGAGCGAGGCCGCTCCAGTCGATTCTGACCTCGACGGGCGGCGGCGCTCCCGCCCCGCCTCCACGCCCGGTGCTCTGGCGTGCTGCAGCCTCGGCCGCCAGTCCCTGCGCTTCGCTGTCGATGTCGCGATTCGTCGGATCGCGATCCTGATCGCGCAGCGACAGCGCCCACACCGACATTGTCGTCGTCAAGCCACCCTGCGTGGCGATGCCGTTGTTGGTCCCCTCAGTTGACGTGAAGACGATGTAGCGGCCGTCGGCGCTCCAGACGGCGTTGTTTTCGGCGTAGAGCAGCTTGTCGTCCGAGATGTGACGTTCCTCGCCTCCGCCGATCGGTGCGATGTAGACGTGGCTGCGGACTGTCCGATCCTGCTTCGAGAAAGTGACCCATTTGCTGTCCGGTGAAACCGCGACCGATCCGAGGCGGCCAAGGTCAGTGGAGGTGATGAGGCTCGTCTTTCCGTCGGCGACGCCGTAGCTGTACAGCTTCTTGTCCGCGGCGGTGTACAGCAGCAGCTTCGAATCAGGCGTCCAGACGAGCGAACCCTTCTCGTTATCGAGATCGGTGATCTTTTTCGGGCTCTTCGAATCCGATTCGCTGATCCAGACTTCGTCGCGGCCGGAACGATCCGAGATGAAAGCGATGTACTTGCCGTCGAATGACCATTTCGGCGCATCGTTGCGCGAGGCCATGCGGTCCGGCGCGAGACGCGTGAGATCGCCGCGGTCGGTCGCGATCGTCAGGATCTGACCGCGCACGGAAATGACCGCCCTCCGCCCGGATGGAGAGATATCAAACGCATCCACCTCGTTGGTGACGGTGATGACGTCGGCCTGGTTTTCCTTTTCGTCGGTCGTGACGTCGAGCTTGATTTCGCTGCTGCGCCCGGAGGCGACATCGAGTTTCCAGATGCCGAAGTTGTCTTCGTAGACAATCACCTTGCCGTCGCTCGACATCGACGGCCAGAACACGTTGCCGTCGCTGTGCTTCGTCACCTGGACGGGTTGCCCGCCCTTCACCGGAACCTTGTAGATGTTGTTGGCGCTCTTGCGGACGTCGAAGCTGCCAGCCTTGACGCTCTTGTCGTTCGGGAGCGGATCGGCGACGAAGTAAATCGCATCGTCGGCGCCCCACATCGGCCAGTAGCGGTTGTAGCGTTCGTCGCCCAGCAGTTTCGTGTAGGTATTGTTCGTGAGGTTTACGGTCCAGAGGTCTGCCGCATAGCTTCCGCGATAGTGCTGTCGAGACCACACCGCCGGGTGACGGTTGAACGCCAGCGACTTGCCGTCGGGCGAAAACGATCCCCAGTAGCCCCAGTCGAGCGGCAGCGGCTTCTCCATGCCGCCGGTTACCGGAATCTGATAAAGCACCGCGACGGTTGGAAACGCGCCGTCGCCGCGCGCCGATCGAAAAATGACCTGTTGCGAATCGCGCGTCCATCCAACTACGTCGTCGGTTGCCGTGTGGTAGGTGAGACGGACCGGGGTGCCGCCGGCGGTCGGGACGACAAAGACGTCGTAATTACCGTAGCGGTTCGAGGAGAAGGCGATCCAGCGTCCGTCAGGCGAAAACCGCGGAAACACTTCGCGCGCACTGTTGTCGGTGATGCGCTGGACGGCCGTCCCATCCTCGTTCGCCGTCCAGATGTCGCCCAGGTAGCTGAAGGCGACATGCCCAGCGTGATAATCGGGATGACGCGCCAGCCTGACCGGCGCGGCGAACGCCTGAACCTCGAGCGTCAGGAGAAGGACCGCCGCCGGCAACGCGCCGAGGCACACTCGTCGAGCCATCTACCACCTCCGAGAACGCGCGGATAGTACTACGAGAGATATACAATTGCTGATTTTTGATTGCTGATTGCTGATGTTGATTGAGAAAATCAGCAATCAGCAATTCGACTTTTCACCAAGATGACTGACAAAATTGCAATCGTCACCGGAGCCGGGAGCGGCATCGGACGCGCGGTGTCCATCGCGCTCCTCAAAGAAGGCTATGCCGTAGCTCTGTGCGGCCGGCGCGTCGAGCAGCTCAACGAGACCGCCAACGCCCCCGAGTCGGGATCGGCTCCGAGGCGCGTGATTCCCACTGACGTGACCAGTCCGGAGGCCGTTGCCAGGCTGTTTGCTGCCGTGCGCGACGAATTCGGGCGGCTGGACGTGCTCTTCAACAATGCCGGGATCGGGGCTCCGGGCGTTGACCTCGACGAGCTGACGGTCGACGAGTGGCAGTCAGTCGTGAACGTCAATCTGACGGGCGCGTTCCTCTGCACGCGCGAGGCATTTGGATTGATGAAGCGTCAAACGCCGCGGGGAGGGCGCATCATCAACAACGGCTCGATCTCCGCCTACACGCCGCGGCCGAACTCCGCTCCCTATACGGCGACCAAGCACGCGATCACCGGTCTGACGAAGTCCACGTCGCTCGACGGCCGCAAGTACGACATCGCGTGCAGCCAGATCGACATCGGCAATGCCGCAACCGAGATGACGGCGAAGATGGCCAAGGGCGTGCCGCAGGCAAACGGCGAGATCCTGGTGGAACCGCGGCTCGACGTGGAGCACGTCGCCCGAGCGGTCGTCTACATGGCGAATCTGCCGCTGGATGCCAACGTGCAGTTCATGACCGTCATGGCAACGAAGATGCCATTTATCGGGAGAGGGTAAAGCCAGTTCCCAGTTCCCAGTTCCCAGTTCCCAGTTCCCAGTTTCCAGTTTCCAGTTCCCCGCGAACTGCGAACTGCGAACCGCGAACTGCGAACTGCGAACTGCGAACCGCGAACTGCAAACCGCGAACCGCGAACCGCGAACTGCGAACTGCGAACCGCGAACCGCGAACTGCGAACTGCGAACCGCGAACCGCGATCCCTGCATTACAATTCGTCGCCTATGCCTATCGCCCGGCGCATCCGACACCAGCGGCTTGTTCTCCTTTTGATCATTGTTGTTCTCATCATGCCGTTCGACGGGCGGCTGGCAGCCCAGAAGACGCACAAAGTCACCGATGCGGAGCTGGCCAACGCCAAACCAGGGCGCGATCCGAATCAACCGATTGATGAGGAGTACACAAAGAAGATCAAGCGCTACACCACCGAGACTTTTTTCCTCTCGCCGCTCGTCGACTACCTGCCGGCGTCGAAGACCGTGCCGACGCCAGCCGCCGTCCTCGGGGACATCGCCGGCGCCGAAGGCAAGCTGCCGTACACAAAAGAGATCTACGAGTACATGCGGCTACTCGCGAAGTCGACGCCGCGGGTAAAGGTGTATTCAATCGGCACGTCCGAAGAAGGACGGGAAATGCTGGCGGTGGCGGTCGCGTCCGAAGCGCTGATGTCGAAGCTCGATCAGAACAAGGCCGATCTCGCGAAGCTCGCCGATCCACGCACGATCAAGATGGACGACGAGGTGGCGGATGAGATCGCCAGGCGCGCGGCGCCCGTCTACTACATCACGGGCACAATCCACGCGCTTGAAGCGGGCGCGCCCACCGCGCTCATGGAACTGGTCTATCGTCTGGCTGTCGATGACAGCCTCTACATCCGCAACATCCGCGAACACGTCATCACGCTCATTACGCCCGTGGTCGAGCCGGACGGGCGCGATCGCGTGGTCGACGCGTACGAATGGCGGAAGAAGCACCCAAAAGACACGCCGATGAGCCCCGTGTATCAGGGACACTACGTCGGGCACGACAACAACCGCGACGCGATGGCCCTGACGCTCAAGCTTTCGCAGAACGTGCTGAACACCTATCTGGGCTGGAAAGCGCAGGTGCTGCACGACCTCCACGAGTCGGGGTCGTTCCTGTACGACAACACGATTGGCAACGGACCCTACAACGCGTGGCTCGATCCGATTCTGACCAACGAATGGCACCTGATCGGGTGGAACAACGTCAACGAGATGACGCGCATGGGAATGCCCGGCGTCTACGCGTGGGGAACCTTCGACACGTGGTCGCCCGGATACCTCATGTTCATGGCCGCGACCCACAACGGCATCAGCCGGCTGTACGAGACATTTGGCAACGGCGGCAGCGCCGACACGGAGGAGCGTACGCTGACGCCAGCCGAGACCGCGCGGACCTGGTATCGCCAGAATCCCCCGATCTCCCGCGTCCGCTGGTCGCTCCGCAACAACAACAACTACGAGCAGACCGGGATCCTGATCTCGCTCAACTACGTCGCCAACAACCGCGTCTACTTCCTGCGGAATTTCTACGACAAGAGCAAGCGTTCGATCATGAAGGCCCGCGTCGAGGGACCGGCCGCGTACGTGTTCCCCGCCAACGATCCACGACTCGGATCGCAGGCCGAACTGCTGCGCATCCTTCAGAAGCAGGCGGTCGAGATTTCACGTGCGACGGCATCGTTTACGGTGAAGATTCCGGTGCGACAGCCTGCTGGAGGAGGCCGCGGGAGAGGTGGCAGAGGTGGTCAGGGTGCCGCGAGTGCTGCGGGTGGTGAGGGCGCCACGGGTGCGCCTGCTGGCGAAGGCGACGCCGGCGCGGCAAACGCCGAAGGCAGGGCTGAAGCTCCTGCGCAGCAGCCGCCACAGCGGCCGCCAGAAGTCACGCGTGAATTCCCCACCGGCAGTTACATCGTCCGCATGGACCAGCCGTATTCACGTATCGCCGATGCGTTGCTCGATTATCAGGTACTGGGCGCCGAACGATCCGCAAACGCGTCCCTACGACGACACCGGGTGGACGTTTCCGGAAGGCTTCGGAGTTCAGGCGGTTCGCGTCATCGATACGTCGGTGCTGAATGTGCCCGTGACACCCGTGAGCGGAGAGGTGACGCCAGCGGGCGGCATTACCGGCGTCGGAACCGTCTTCGCCATCAATCACAATGCGGACAACTCGCTGGCGACGCTCCGATACGCGCTGAACGATGCGGATATTCAACTCGCCGAGGAGCCCTTCGAATCGGCCGGCGCAAAGTTCTCGCGTGGGTCCTTCGTCATCCGGGGCGTGGCGGCGGCGGATCTCGACAAGGTGTCGCGCGATCTGGGAGTGAAGGCCTACGCGCTCGAGGCCGCCCCGTCGGTCAAGCTGCATCCGGCGCGGGCCGCGCGCGTCGCCATTCTCCATCAATGGACGAGCACGCAAACGGAAGGCTGGTGGCGTCAGGCGTTTGATCAGCACAAGATTCCGTACGACTACATCGATCCGCAAACGATCCGGAGCGCGCCCGATCTTCGCGCGAAGTACGACGTGATCGTGTTCGGCCCCGGCGGTGGACAGGCGGCGGTCGAAGGGACGCCGCTGTGGCGGAACGCGATTCCGTATCGCCATTCGGCGGAGACGCCGAACGTCGGCACATGGGCGCAAACCGACGACACCAGAATCGGGATGGGGCTCGAAGGCCTCATGCACCTGCGCGAGTTCATCAAGGCCGGCGGCGTCTTCGTGGGATCGGACACGAGCGCCGAGTTCGCCATCACGAATAACTTCACCTACGGCGTGACCGTCAACCGTCCCGGCACGGGATCTCGCGTCGTGGGATCGCTGCTTCGCACGAAGATCGTTGATGCCGCCAGCCCGATCGTGTACGGCGTTCCAGACAATCTGGCCGTCTACAGCGACGGCGGCGAGAGCTTCATCGTCAGCGCGAACGTCGGCGGTGGCGGACGTGCTGGCGGCGGAGCACCCGCCGCGGGTGGAGGCGGAGGCCGAGGCGGTGGGCCCGGAGGCGGGCGCCCGACGGGTCGCGGAACTCCAGATGACCCCGACGTGGTCCAGGGGAGACCGGCCCAGGAGGGTTCGAACCTCACGCCACTGCCGCCGCCCGAACAGGTGCAGCCGTGGCAGTACGCGTTGCCAACTGAAGAGCAACTGAAGCGGAATCCGGCGACGCTCATTCCGCCTGAGCTCAGGCCGAGGGTCGCGCTTCGATTCGATGCGCAGAACACGCTGCTCGTCTCCGGACTGCTGGAGGGTGGAAACGATATTGCACAACGTCCCGTAGTCGTCGACGTCCCGGTCGGCAAGGGACATGTCGTGCTGTTCGCCAACAACCCCATTTACCGCGGGGAAACGATCGGCGCGTATTTCATGGTGTTCAACACGATTCTGAACTTTGACAGTCTGGACGCCGGCCGGAAGCTCGACAAACGATGATCTCGGGAGGGCGTCCATGATCCGCAAGCTCAAATCCGGCGACTACCGGCTCTACTCGCGCAAGAAGGATTCGAAGACAGGGCGGCGGAAGAACCTCGGCACGTTTGGCAGCCGCGCAGCCGCCGAAAAACACGAACGTGCGGTGCAGTTCTTCAAACGGCACTGAGGAACGAGGTTCAACGGAGGGGGCGGGTCCGTTCCCCTCCGCTTACTCGGCGCTGTGGTGGGCGATCCTCCTATCCGGAACCAGCCAGATCAGCGCGACGAACACATACAGCGCGTACGACATCGGGTAGTACACGAACGCGAGCACGATTGCGAGCGCGTACGACCCGAGCGACATTCGCCCCTTCATGTCGTTCCCGACCGCCTGCGCCAGGCGTGATCCGTGCCCGTCTGCGGCGATGATGGTCATCTGCAGGACCGTGTAGGCGACGGCCGCCAGAAAGGCGATGCCGCCGTAGACCGCGATGGGAAACGCCTCGTGCGGATTTCTTCCCATCCAGGCCGTCGCGAACGGCACGAGCGACAGCCAGAACAGCAGGTGCAGGTTTGCCCACAGGACGCCGCCGGTCACGCGCCGCATCGCGCCCACCAGCAGGTGATGATTGTTCCAGTAGATACCCAGCAGGACGAAGCTCAGAACGTAGGCCCAGAGATCCGGCTTCATCTCTTTGAGCGCGGTCCAATCGGTGGCTTCCGGCGGACGAAGTTCGAGCACCATAATAGTGATGATGATCGCGATCACGCCGTCGCTGAATGCTTCGAGCCGGCTTTTGCTCACGAGTCCTCCCTGACGTTCGTCGATCGTAGCAGGTCACGGAACCCGACAGCGTTTCATACAGGAGTTCGACCATGATCACTGGTGCGCACGTGCTTCTCTTCAGCGGCGATGCGGATGCCGATCGCGCGTTCGTGCGCGACGTGCTCGGATTCCGAACCGTGGACGCGGGGCACGGCTGGCTGATCTTTGGGTTGCCACCGAGCGAGCTGGCCGTGCACCCTGCCGACTCGCCAACCGAATCCTCATCCGAGATTGGCGCATCGCTGTATCTGATGTGCGACGACGTGCAGGGTTTCGTCAAATCGATGGAGAGCCGGAACATCGTGTGCTCGACCGTGGTAACGGAACGATGGGGACTCCGGACGAGCATTCAGCTGCCGAGCGGCGCCCGGCTCGGCGTGTATCAGCCGACCCACCCCACGGCTATATAGAAAATTGCTGATTGTTGATTGCTGATTGTTGATTGATCAATCGACAATCAAAAATCAGCAATCAGCAATTCATCAGCGATCTGCTCCCACTCCGCCTCGAGGCTGTCGTGGCACTCGGGCTTCCGCGCGCGGCGGTACCAGTAGCCGGCGTTGCCGAGATCGCCTTCCTTTCTGTGCAGGTAGGCGTGAATCCACGCGCCGGTCACGTCGTCGATGTCTTGAGCGACCTGGTGGGCGGCGTCCCAGTCTCCTTTGGCATCGTGCCAGAGAGCACGCAGAGGCGGCGAGAGCGTTGCCGGAGGGCGATCGGCGGAAATCGTCTGCTTGAATTCTGAGAGCGTCACGCTGCCTATTGTCCCCGATCGGCTGTCATCTCGGCGCGAACGATGAATCGTTGGGGAGCGGCGCCGATGTACGAAAATGGATAGCAGGTCACCAGCGTCAGCGTGTGACCCGGTGTCGGGTTCAGCACCGACACGTCATCGGGCTCGACGACGCGGGTGTTGCGGATCACGTAGTTCAAGGTGGCATCGGCCGTCGTGACCGTGATGCGATCGCCCGAGCGCGCGTTCCTCAGCCCACGAAAGAACGTATCGCGATGGCCGGCGAAACCGCTGTTTCCCGATTCACCTGGAAGCACGGTGTCCGGGATGTGACCCACCGATCGCCGAAGAGTCGAGATGTCGTCACCCTCGCGGACGATTGCCGAAACGCCGAGTCGAGGGATTTCGATTCGTCCCACAAGCGATCCGGTCGGAAGCGTCCTGGTGATCCGCGGCATCGATGTCGTCGATATTCGAATCGACTCGAGCTCGCGGCTGGAAACGGCCTGTTCGTACATCGTGGACAGCTGCTGAAGCACGTACCACCCGAGGAGGCCCGCGGCCAGCGCAAAGAGCGCGCGCTCGAGCCACGGCAGATGGCGGGACAAGGATCGGCTAGTCGCGATCATGGCGTGCGACGGCTGCTCCTGCCAGGTATCCCGAGCGTGCCCGGACCGAAAGCCTGTGTCCATTCGGTGCGCGCGCCTCGACGCGGATGGCCCGGAATCCGTCAGCGCCGGGCGGTGGGACATACCCGAGCGTGTAGCCGCTGCGAATGTCGCGCGCGATCCGTTCGAGCACGTCGGTGACGTCTTCGGGCTTGCGTGGAAAGTACGCCTCTCCGCCGGTCGCGCGTGAGAGGTTGCGCAGCACATCCGGTTTTGCGTCCTTGTCGTACTGGTCCTGGATTCCAATCGTATAGATGATGGCGTCCATCCGGAGGGCCAGGTCGTGCACTTCCGTCAACGAGCTGACGCTCGCGTTGTCGCCGCCATCACTGACGACGATCAGCGCCTTCTTCGGCTCGTGCCCCTTTTCCAGGTGCGTCAGCGCGGTGCGGAGGCCGTCGAAGAGGGCCGTCTGCCCTCGCGCCGTCGACCGTTCGAGCGCGGTGCGCAACTCGGCGATATCGGTGGTAAACGGCAGCGAAGGTGGAAGGCCGTTCCACACGTGTTCGTTGAAGTTGACGGTGAACATCTCATCCTGAGGATGACTCGACCGCGCAAAGGCGAGGCCCGCTGCGATGACGGCTTCGCGTTTTCGCAACATGCTGCCGCTACAGTCCAGGACGAGGCCGACTGTCACGGGGTTGTCCTCGTTGTGAAAGAAACTCACCGCTTCAGGCTGCCCGTTCTCGAAGATTGTGAATGCGTCCCGGGGGAGCCCGGAAACCAGCTGCGACTTGCCATCGAACACGGATACGTGCACGACGACAATCTCCGATCTGGATGCGAAGACCTTCGGCGGCGGGTCCTGAGACGCGAAAATCGGAGCGAGGATCGAGCCGCACAACAGTGTCAACATGGCGACGAGCCGAGTTGATGCTGGCGTGGCCCTCATCCTCACTCCATTCACTCCTGTAGCGCACAGGAAGGCGCGCCACAGCCAATCTTCGAACGTTACACGCGCGCCCGCCGCACCGTGCGAACGCCAAACGCGCTCAACAGAGCCAGGAGCCCTGCAAAACCAACCAGCGGAAGCGTGCTTGCGGTCTTCGGCAGCTTCTCTCGCGGCGCGGTCGGCCGGGTCGATCCAGACGTCCCGACCGGCTGTTCAGGCTGGCTGGTCGGCGCCTGAGTCGTTGGCGTGGACGATGGCGCTGGGGTCTGCTGCTGCTGGACGGTTGGCTGTTCAGGTCGCGGTGTCTGCTCGGGCTGCGGCGTTGGCGCAGGAGTCGGTTCGGCCTGCGGCGTCGGCGTGGCTGGCGCTGCCGGAGCTGCAGCCTGCGGCGCTTGCGTTTCCGAAGGCTGCGGCGCTGGTGCCTGCGCAGTCGCTTCCGCGCCAGGCTCCACGCGTGACATCGCGGCGCTCTTCATCGATTCCGGATTGTTCTCGTCCGTGTCGACCGCGAGGACCGATGTGTGTGCGGCGTTCGCGATCTCAATGGCCTGCTTCTTCGGATACGCGAATTCCTGTCCTCTCTTGTCGCCGGGATAGTACCAATAGCGGATGGCCGGCGCGCTATTGGCCGGCGACTCATTGAACGTGATCACCGTTTCATCGGCGGGTTCATTCCGTTCCGCCGGAACCGCGAGGATGGTCGCAAAGATCTTGCTGCGATCCTTGGCGAACACCTGGACGATATTCCGATTCACTTTCGAGTCGGCAAGCTGGAACAAGTAGCTGCCGGCCGGAAGCGTTACGCCGGGCAGCGATACCGGAGCACTGAAGGTGACGATCGTCGAGTTATTGGTGTCAGGCGACTGTGCGGATGCGAGTGTTGCTCCAAGGAGCAGCGCCGCGCATACTCCTGCGATTCGTTGGGTCAGTGGTCTCATCAGTTTCCCTCCATGCCATCGTTGGTCGGCACTGACCTCGATTGCATGTCGCGTACCTCACCGCCGACGAGCTCTGTTCTGAGCGAGCGGGAGCTCAGGCGAGTCGAAGAGCTCGAGCTGTGGTATACGCTTCACTTTCGGGTTCTACGAGGTTCTGCAAGGTTCCACTGGGTTCTGCGGGGTTCGTTCCGGTGCGACGAGCTCGACGCATCGAGGGAAATCAGATGAGGCTACTGCTACTGACGCTTGCGTTCTTCTTTCAAGCTCCCGGCCGAGCTCCGATGATAGACGACGTGGCCTGGTTGACCGGTTGCTGGGAATACTCATCAGGAGCGCGAACGGTGGAGGAACACTGGCTTGCGCCACGGGCGCGAACGATGATGAACGCGGGCCGGACGACGCAAGGCGACAAACTGGTCGAGTTCGAAAGCGTGGTTATCCGCGAGCAGGACGGGCGGCTCGCCTATGAAGCGCATCCCTCGGGGCAACCGTCAGCGGTGTTCGTGTCGCAGCGTGTCGGGGATCGCGAAGTGGTCTTCGAGAACCTGCAGCACGACTTCCCACAGCGCGTCGGCTACAAGCGCGATGGCGACTCGTTACTGGGTTGGATCGAAGGGCCGAGGAATGGCCAGACGCGGCGTATTGAGTTTCCCTATCACCGTGTCGCGTGCAGCGGAGATTAGACGCGAGTCGTGCTGCGGCCGCCAATCAGCGGCGATCACTGTCACGCTGCGATTAAATCAAAAGAAAAACAGGAGAAAGGAGAAGGGAGTGTTCTTTTTAGAAGACTCAATGTTCTCCTTTCTCTTTTCTCCTGTTGGTCTCGTGAATTGGTCGCAGCGTGTCAGGGGCTGTCGCTGGAATGAGGCGTTCTGACCGTCTACTTCGCCAGGAACAAATCGTAGGCCGCATTGCCACTCTCGCGCTGATACCGATAATCCAGCCCGTCGAGAAACGTTTCGAATTCAGGCATCTCGGCATCCGGTACTTCGAAACCGGCGAGCACCCGTCCGAAGTCGGCGCCATGATTGCGGTAGTGAAACAGGCTGATGTTCCAGCGGCCGCCGAGTTTTTCCAGGAACGCCATCAGCGCGCCGGGGCGCTCCGGGAACTCAAACCGGTACAGCTGCTCGTGGGCGACGTCCGCGCTACGGCCGCCGACCATGTGGCGGACGTGGAGTTTCGCGGTCTCATTGTCGGTCAGATCGACGGTCGCATAGCCGCCGGCATTGAGCGTGGCAGCGATGTCTGCGGCATCCTGGCGCGAACGCGTCGCGATGCCGACGAAGATGTGCGCGACGTCGCGTCCGCTCAAGCGGTAGTTGAACTCGGTCACCACCCGTCGTCCGATCGTGGCGCAGAAGGCTCGGAAGGCGCCCGGGCGTTCCGGGATGCTGACCCCGAACAGCGCCTCGCGTGCGTCGCCAAGCTCCGCGCGTTCGGCGACGAACCGCAGCCGATCGAAGTTCATGTTGGCGCCGCTCAAGACCGCCGCGAGTCGCGCCCCGGTGATGGTCTCCTGTTCGACCCAGGCGCGAAGGCCGGCGACCGCAAGCGCGCCGGCCGGTTCCATGATCGTCCGCGTGTCATCGAAGATGTCCTTGATCGCCGCGCAGATCTCGTCGTTTGAAACACGAATGATCTTGTCGACGGTCATCTGGGCAATCGGGAACGTCAGCGCGCCGACCTCGCGTACCGCAACCCCGTCGGCGAAGATATCCACCGAGTCGAGCACGACCCGGCGGCCTGCCGCGATCGATTGATACATCGCGTCGGCTCCGCACGGCTCGACGCCGATGACTTTGACGGTTGGTCGAAGCGCCTTCACGTAGCTGCCGATGCCGGAAATCAAACCGCCACCGCCGACCGGCACAAAAATCGCCGACACGTCGCCGAGTCGATGGCGCAGGATTTCGTCGCCGACGGTCCCCTGGCCGGCAATGACCAGCGGGTCGTCGAACGGATGGATGAAGATCATCCCGCGCTCTTCCGCCAGTTCGTGGCAACGGGCCTGAGCGTCGGCGTAGCTGTCCCCGGCGAGCACGACCTCCGCACCGAGATCGCGAACCGCCTCGATCTTGATCTCCGGGGTCGTCTGCGGCATGACGATGAGCGCGTGGAGGCCGAGATGACGGGCGGCGAACGCGACCCCCTGGGCATGGTTGCCGGCGCTCGCCGCGATCACGCCTCGACGGCGCTCGTCAGCGCTCAGATGCGCGATGCGGTTGTAGGCGCCGCGCAGCTTGTAGCTGAAGATCGGCTGGAGGTCTTCGCGCTTGAGCAGAATCTCGTTGCCGAGACGCCGCGACAAGCCGCGGCGCCGGATCGAGCGGCGTTTCCTGCGCCACGTCGTACACACGACTGGTCAGGATCAACCGGAGCATCTCGTCCGGCGCCGGCGGCCGCTCGTGAGGTCGAGTCGTCACCGTGTGTTGGACACGGGCTGGATATGGATCCCGCACTCGAGCTTCTGTCCCTGCCATCGGCCCGACCGGGCATCCGACGGATCGAGCGGAAGCGTCGTGCACGGCTCGCAGCCGATACTGGTGTAGCCGAGATCGTACAGCGGCAGGAGCGGAATCTCATGCTGCTTCGCGTAGGTCCAGACCTCTTTCGTGGTCCACGTGGCAAGCGGGCTGACCTTCCGGATGAGTCGTCCCGATGGCAGCCGGAAGGGTTCGAGGTGCGACAGGTTCGCGCGGCTTGGCGACTGCTCCCGCCGCAATCCCGTAAACCACACGTCGTAGCCCTCGAGCGCCGAGAACAGCGGTTCCACCTTGTGACGGGCGCAGCACGCGTCGGTGCTGGTCTGCCACAACCCGGGTGACGGCTCTGCGGCTCGCAGGTTGACGAGGTTCAATCCCCACCGCCCGGCCAGATCGTCCCGATAAGCGTAGGTCTCGGCGAAGTGATGCACCGTATCCAGGAAGAGCACGGGGATATCCGGCCTCGTCTCCCTGAGCATGTGCAGGACGACGACGTCCTCGGCCTGGAAGCTGCAGGTGATGCAGGGCGTCACGGCGGCGTCGAGCTGCCCGGCGACTACGAGTTCTGCATCGCTCATGTCAGTATCTCCTCGAGGACGCGACGTACGGCATCAACCGCCTCAGCGTCCGACGCCGCCATCCGAGCCGCCTGCGCCAGCCGTCCGGCGGCCCCGGCCTCGTGCACCGACGTCGCGGGACTCGGTCACCCGGCCGGATGATCATGCCCGCTCCTGCGGTGAAGTTCGTGGCCGGGTCGATCAGGACGAAGCTGCCGGTCAAGCGATCGGCGCGGTAACTGTCGAACACAAGGGGCCGCGACACAATCACTGTCGCGGCGCCGATCTCATTCAGCTCGAATGGGCGATCGACCTCGGCGGAAACGGTCGTCGTCCCGTGCTTCAAGAGATACGCGCGGCCCGGGTCGAGAGGCCGTTCGTCCATCCAGACGATGTCCGCGTCGAGCCTGGTCCCGACCTCGGTCGAACCGCTGACGATGACGTCTCCGCGGCTGATGTCCAGTTCGTCTTCGAGCGTCAGCGTCACCGACATCGGGGCAAACGCCTGTTCCAGATCGCCGTCCCAGGTGACGATCCGCTGGACCCGGCTCGAGCGGTTTGCGGGCCAGACGGTGATCGTGTCTCCAACGTTGACGACGCCCGGAGCAGATCTGGCCAGCGTAGCCCCGGAAGTCGTCGGACGGGCGCACCACCAGCTGCACCGGAAACCGGAAAGGCCGGCGCGTCGCATCCCGATCGACTTCGACTGTCTCGAGATGCTCGAGCAGGCTCGGGCCGTGAAACCACGGCGTGCTGTCGCTCGTCGTGATGACGTTGTCGCCGTTCAGCGCGCTGATCGGAATCGCGTGAACGGACGCGTCGCCCTGGATTTCGCCGAACGCCGAGCGGATGTCGTCGAAGACGCGGCGATCGTAGCCGACGAGATCCATCTTGTTCACGGCGAGAACGAGGTTGGTGATGCCGAGCAGCTCGGCGATGCGAGCGTGACGCCGTGTTTGCTCGCGGACGCCGTGCCGGGCGTCCACCAGCAGGATGGCGAGGTCGGCGGTTGACGCGCCGGTCGCCATGTTGCGCGTGTACTGCTCGTGCCCCGGGCGTATCGGCGAGGATGAACTTGCGCCGTGCGGTCGCAAAGTAGCGATAGGCAACGTCGATCGTGATCCCTTGTTCGCGCTCGGCGCGCAGGCCGTCGGTAAACAGCGAGAAATCGATCGGGCCTGCCGTGCGGTTGCGCGAGGCGGCCGTGACGGAATGAATCTGATCCTCGTAGACGCTGCGCGAGTCGTACAGCAGGCGCCCAATCAGCGTGCTCTTCCCGTCGTCGACGTTCCCGGCGGTGCAGATGCGGAGCAGATCCGACATCAGAAGTAGCCCTCGCGCTTCTTGAGCTCCATCGATCCATCCTGATCGTGATCGATGACGCGAAGTTGACGTTCGGACTGTCGGACCTGGACGAGCTCCTCGATGATCTTGGGCACGGTGTCGGCGGTCGAGCGGACGGCGCCGGTGCACGGAGAACACCCGAGCGAGCGCATGCGGCACATGACCCGCTCGTGACGATCGCCGGGCAGCGGCGTGACGAACGGCTGCTCGGCGACGATGAGCGAATTTCCGCGAACGATGACGTCGCGCTCTTTCGCGAAATAGAGCGGGACGACCGGGATCTGCTCGACGTCGATGTAGTGCCACACGTCGAGCTCCGTCCAGTTCGACAGCGGAAATACGCGAATGCTTTCGCCGGGACGGATCCGGCTGTTCAGCAGATGCCAGAGCTCCGGCCGCTGCCGCTTCGGATCCCACTGTCCCTTCTCGTCGCGCAGCGAGAACACCCGCTCCTTTGCCCGCGATCGTTCCTCGTCGCGACGCGCACCGCCGAACGCTGCCTGGAAGTTGCCCGCCTCCAGTGCGTCGAGGAGCGATTTGGTCTTGAGCAGACCGCAACATCGCTGAGTGCCGACGGCAAAGGGCTGAGTGCCTTCGGCAATCGCCTCCTCGTTGGTATGGACGATGAGCTTGGCGCCAATCAATCGCGTGTAGTTGTTGCGGAACTCGATCATTTCCCGGAACTTGTAGGTGGTATCCACGTGGAGCAGCGGAAACGGGATCCGTCCGGGATAGAACGCCTTCTGCGCAAGACGAAGCATGACCGACGAGTCCTTGCCGATCGAGTACAGCATCACCGGCCGCTCGAACTCGGCGACGACTTCCCGGATGATGTGGATGCTCTCAGCTTCGAGCGCGCGCAAGTGATCGAGGCGAAGCGGCGGCGCGGGTTGAGGGACTGCTGGCCCCGCAAGATTCGGGGTGCCGCTGTCTTCTCGGTAGCTTGAAACGACGTCCGGGGCTGTATGCATCTCTCGTCTCCCTGCCGCCCGCGCGTGATTACGCGAACGCTTCCCTCGACCATGTAGATTGAGGCCGAGCGATGTGTGAGGAGAAGCTAGAAGATGTGGAAGCTGAAGAACTTAGAGGCGTCTCACCCGCGCATCGCCGGCATCGTACAGGCGCATCGACAACAAATCGACGCGGTCTGATTCGGGCGACAGCAGTTGAGGTCGAAAGACATCAAGAACAGCAAGTTACCAGAAAACAGGATAAGGGACAAGTCGTCGACGCCGTCCCTTGTCTGCTTTTCTCACTGCTCGCGGGGCCCCACCCCCGCACGGCCACCCCAACGCGGCTGCCGCGTTGGGGACCCCGGCATTCGCTCGGCGGCTTTACGCCTCGTCATTAGACGTTGCTCAGGACGACCCTGAGCTTGTCGAAGGGTCGCTCGGGCCGCGGGCGCTTCAGTGCAGCCTCACCCTGACGCCTCCGGTCACCAGCCGTGGCGACCCCACGGTGGTCGGCAGCGTCCCGACGAAGTACTCGGCGTCGAAGAGATTCTGAACGCCGCCGAAAAGCTCGAGGCTACGCCCAATGCCTCGCGATGCCAGGATGTCAACCACGCCGTACTTCGGCAGCTGCCGCGAGGCCGTGTTCTGGTCGTCGTCGAATTGAGAGCCGACGAATTGCGCGCCGATGGCGGCGTTGAGGAATTTCGGATTCGAGTAGGCGAGCCGGACCGAGCCGCGATGTTCGGGAACCTGCGCCAGCCACTTTCCGACGAGTACGGGGTTCGACGGATTCTCTGTCACCTTCGCCTGGTCGTATACGTAGGCGCCGGCGACCTTCCAGTTGGTGCCCAGCCGGTACTCGAGGTCCGTCTGGATTCCGTGCACGTGTGTTTCCCCGAGGTTCTGCCTCTGCTGCGTGATGTTCTGCCCGACCTGGCTGATGGTGACGTTCGAGACTGGATCCGTGATTCGGTTGTCGAACCAGGTGGCACGGATTGTCGCACTGGGCGACAGCGCGAATGACGCGCCGGCTTCGCCACCGACAAGGCGCTCGGGACCGAGTGAGTAATTCGCGAGCGTCAGCGTCTGCCCGACCCGGAACTGCCGATACAGTTCATTGAGCGTCGGCGCACGGAAACCCCAGCCGAGATCGCCCCATACATCGAGCCGGTTGGTAACGTGGTAGCGTGCCGCGACCCGCGGGCTTGCGACCGTGTCGTCGCGGTCAGGCAAGGATGGCTGATTGTTGACCGGGGCGCCGATCAGGCTGGTCTCGAGGTTGTGCCCCTCGTAGCTGCGCCACCCGTCCACGCGCGCGCTCAGCGACAACGTCAGCTGCTGGACTGGAACGATAAGGTCCTGCACGAACAGGCCCAGGTAACGTTGGGTGCCACCGGAGTTGCGCTTCAGCGTCACCTGCGTACCGGTGACCGCATCGAGCCCGTTTTCAAGGCTGTCGCCATCCACCCACCGAAAGTCCGTTCCGGCACTGAAGTACTGCTTCGTGCCGAATGCGCGCGACCACTGCACCATTCCGCCGACGTTGTCGGTTGGTACTTCCTGGGTCAACGTCATGCGGCCGACGTTGCGCGGCGGCGTCGAGGCCGGCACCGCGAGAAAGTTGCTGTGGAAGGTTTCGAAGTCTGTGAAGACCGTCGCCTGCAACTCGCCCTGGTTCGCCATGCGAGCCCTGACGCCACCGCTCACGGTCCGCCAGACAGTGTCGTTGGCCTCCTCGGTCCCATCGATCGTGCTCGCCTTGCCGTTGTCGCGGTTCTCGTCGAAATAGCCCATGCGCGCGAAGGCGTGCACACGCTCGTTGGGCGAGTAATCCAGCTTGACGTTGAGATTCCAGAACTCCGCCGCCGCCTTGTTGTCGACCTTCCCGCGCTCGCTCGCGCGGACGATGTAGTACCCGTCGGTATTGAACACGTTGCCATCGACCGTGAGCCCGAATTTGCCCCACACGTGGCTGCCCATGAAGTCGATCTTCGGCGTATTACGGCTGCCATATTGCGCCTTGACCTCGAGCGTCTTCGGTGCTGGCGGGTTGGTAATGAAATTGATCACGCCGCCCATCGCGTAATTCCCGTACAGACTCGACGTTGAGCCGTCCACCACTTCGATCTGTTCGGCGCTCTCGAGCGGCACGCGCGACCAGTACACCCAGCCTCCGAACGGATCGTTGTTCGGCACGCCATCGACCAGCACCAGCGTGCGGCTCACGCCGCTGGGTCCGATTCCCCTGAGCGATACACCCTGAGACGTCGGATGTGACGCGAGGCTGCTGGTGCGCCGGAAAAGGCTGAAGGTCGGGATCTGGCGCAGCACATCGTCGGCGACGAGCGCCGGCGATTGCTTGATGTCTTCGCGATCGACGATGCTGATCGAAGCCGGCACATCGCCGTTGCGCCGCTCGCTGCGCGTAGCCGTAACGGTGACCGCTTCCTGGACCGTTGCCGGCGACAAAACGAGATCCACGTTGTTCCGTGGCGCGCCTGCCGGAACCGTCTGTCGGAGTTCGGCGAATCCCGGCGCGCGCACCATGACCACGACTTCCGTCGATGCCGGCGCGCTCACCGTGAAGCGGCCGTCAGGGCCGCTGGCGGCCTGGGAATCCTTCGAACCGTTGCGAACCACGATCGTCGCACCGGGGACGACCGCGCCTGAGAGATCGTGAACCGTTCCGCTCATCGGCGCCATCTCGCCGGAGCGGGCCGTCACCGCGGTTCCTTGTGCCTGAGCGGGCGTCGCGGGGGTCGAACCTGTCAGAGAAACGACGAACAGGACAGCAACCGGTATCATCAAAGACTCCTGTTACCCCACGTTACGACGGCGGTGCACCCGAGTTTACCGCGCTTGTACAATATGTTCCATGCTTCCATGCCTGCTTGTCGCGGTCGTGGCGCTGGGTCAGTTCGGTCAGGCCAACACCGGGGAACTCCGCGTGACCGTGACAGACACGACCGGGGCAGCGCTGCCAGGGCCGGTCGAAGTCGTCAGCCAGGCCAACGAATTCCGTCAGCAACTTGATACCGACTCTGCGGGCGTCGTGATCGTCCGCCGCCTGCCGTTCGGTTCGTACCGCATCGGCGTCAGCCGCTCGGGTTTCGCCGACGTCTCGCAGATTGTCGAGGTCCGGTCCGCGTTGCCGACAGAGTTCCGGGTCACGATGAACCTGTCAGCCGTTCAGACTCAGACGACGGTGTCCGCCGAGGCAACCCTGATCGATCCCAATCAACCCGCGTCGGTGCATCGGATCGGCGCCGATACGCTGCAGCAGAGAACGACCGCGCTTCCCGGCCGCGCCTTGCCGGACCTCGTAAATACCCAGCCCGGATGGCTGCTCGAAGCCAACGGGATCCTTCACCCTCGCGGCTCGGAGTATCAGACGCAATATGTGGTCGATGGACTGCCGATGACCGACAACCGGTCGCCTGTGTTCGCGCCCGAACCTGGCGCGGACGACGTGCACGCCATGTCGATCATGACGGGCGGATATCCTGCCGAATACGGCCGCAAGCTTGGAGGCGTTATCGAGGTGGTCACCGCGTCTTCGGCGCGGCGGGGATTCGGCAGCTCGGTCTCGGCTTCCGTCAGCAGCTTCGACACCGGAAGTGGTGAAGCCATAGTCGAGCACGGAGGGGACAAGTCAACGATCAGCCTGACGGCCGCCGTTGCGACCACGGACCGTTATCTCGACCCGCCGGTTGAGAAAAACTTCACGAATCATGGATCGACGGAGAGCGCGTCGATGCGGTTCGAGCGCGACCTCTCGTCGTCTAGCCGCCTCGGCATCATCCTTCGCCATGGTTCGTCGCAGTTCCTGGTGCCAAACGAGAACATCCAGCAGGAGGCCGGACAGCGTCAGGATCGCAACAGCCTGGAGAACGCCGCACAGTTCTCGGTCCAGCGAATCTTCTCGTCCAGCGTGGTCGGCGACATCCGCGGCATGGTGCGCGACGTCTCCGCGAAGCTCTGGTCCAATCCTGAGTCGACGCCGATCATTGCGTCGCAGGATCGTGGCTTTCGTGAGTTCTATCTGAACGGATCGGTTTCGGGACATCACGGCGCGCACGAATGGAAAGCCGGCGCGGATATGAACGCTGGTACGGTGCGCGAGGACTTCGCCTACACGGTCACCGACGAGGATGATTTCGACGATGACGTCCCGCTGGATTTCACCTTCTCCGACCGCCGTCACGATCGCGAGCAGGCGCTTTTCGTCCAGGATCAGATTCGCATCGGCCCGTGGACGATGAATGCCGGACTGCGCTGGGATCATTACAGCCTCGTTGTTGATGACAACGCCTTCAGCCCGCGCCTTGCCGTGGCCTGGTCCTCTCCCGCGAAGGATCTGGTGCTCAGGGCCTCGTACGATCGTGCATTTCAGACGCCCGCGATCGAGAACCTCCTCATCGCGAGCACGGACGAGTTCGACCGGCTTGGCGCCGAGACCGCCCGCCTGCCCGTGCCGACATCGCACGGGGACTTTCTTGAAGCGGGCCTCTCGAAGGCGATTGCCGGACGCGCTCGAATCGACGTGACGGGCTTCAACCGGCGCATGACGGACGTCGCCGACGACGACCTGCTCTTGAACACGGGCGTCAGCTTTCCGATCTCACTTCAGCGCGCCAACATTTACGGCGTAGAAGCGAAGGTCGAACTCCGTCAATGGAAGAAGTTGTCCGGCTTCCTGGGCTATTCGTTACTGCACGGCGTGGGTCAGCTGCCTGTGACGGGCGGGCTCTTTCTCGGCGAGGACAGTGCGCAGCTCGAATCCACTGAGGAGTTCCCGCTGACGCAGGATCAGCGCCATACGATCCGCGGACGCGCCACCTATCAATTCTCCCCGTCAACCTGGATTGCGGTGGCGGGATCGTTCGGAAGCGGCCTGCCATTCGAGGACTTTACGGGAACACCTGAAGAAGCCGCGGAGCAGTTCGGCCAGGAGGTCGTCGATCGCGTCAACTTCGAGACCGGTCGCGTCAGGTCCAACGCGTCGCTCGACATTGCCGCAGGGGTCACGGTCGGCAAGTGGGCGAAGAGTGCCCTTCGACTGCAGGCGGAGGTCCGTAACCTCACCAACCGCTTCGACGTGATCAACTTCGCCGGTTTGTTTTCCGGCACCGCGCTGGCCGCACCGAGGAGCGTGTCGGTGAGGCTGCGCTGGGACACTCGGTAGAAAGTTAAAAGTCAAAAGTTAAAAGTAAAAAGTTCGGAGTAAAGGGGCAGCCTTCGTGGCTCTTTCCTCTCTAACTTTTAACTTTTGACTTTTAACTTTTTACTTTCTGACAGCGACCACGACGCCCCAGGGGCTCCCGCCGGTGGACACCTTCTGTTCGACCTTGCCGCCGGCGACATCGACGATGGAGACGTCGCCGCTCGGGCCGTTGGCCGTGTAGAGTTTCGAGCCGTCGGCGCTGAGTGCGATACCCCACGGTCGTGCGCCAACACCGGTGATCGTTCTGACGAGTTTCCGGCTCGCCACGTCGATCACCGCGACGGCGCTCGCGCGTCCCAGCGACATGAAAATCTGGCTGCCGTCAGGAGAGAGCACGCCGCCCATCGGCCGCGGCGGCGTCTCCGCGCCTTCGATCTTGGGCAGCTTTATCGTCGCAACGACTGTGCGTTTGGTGACGTCGATGACGCTGATGAGCCCGGCAGTCTCGCTCGGCACGAACGCGATGGCGCCATCCTTGGCGAACGTGACCGAGCGCGGCCGTGGCCCGGTCTTGATTCGCGTGACGAGCTTGCGAGTTTTTGTATCGATCACCGCCACGTCGCCGGTTTCCTCTGACGTGACGAAGACCATCGAGCCGTCCGGGCTCACCGTGACCCCTTCCGGTTCCTCGCCCACGCTGATGCGCGCGGCGATCTTGCCGCTGGCGGCATCCACGACCGAGGCCTGCGCGGCGTCCTCGTTCGAGACGTAAATCGTGCTGCCGTCCGGCGACATGTCGAATACCTCGGGGTCGTCGCCGCTCTCGTATTTGCGAACGAGTTTGTGGGTGGCGAGATCGACGACACCAATGCCATCGGCGCTGCGATCCGGTGGCGGCAGCTTCGACTCGTCTACGCCGGGTCCGCCGATCGCCGATCCGGAGAGCGCGACGAGCAGTTCCTTGCCGTCACGCGACAGGCGAATCCCGCGCGGCCGCTTGCCGACCGCGATGCGGTCGACGATCTGTCCCGCCGCCGGATCGATCACGACGACATTACCGCCGGTTTCGTCGGAGACGTAAAGCAGCGGCCCAGATGGGAGCGCGGGTTTCGGAGGCGGCGCAGGCGCCGGTGTTGTTGCGCCAGACGATGAGGGTGGAGGTGGCGTCGACCCGCCGCAGCCGCTCATGCCGGCGGCCACACACACGATTCCCAGGGCAGAAACTCTCAGCAGATTCCGCATCGCAGCCTCAGCGTAACTGGACGCGCGCCCGCATCAGAAAGCGATGCCGTCGCGTCCCTGTTTGAGTTTTTCGAGGTCGATTCCGGGGACCTTGCACAGCGCGTCGAAGTCCTTGAACTCGCCGTTCGTCTTTCGATACTCGATGATGGCGTCGGCATCCTTCTGCGTGACGCTCAGCACCGAGACGATGTCCTTGGCCTGGGCCCGGTTGACGTTGACGCGTCCGCTCACCCTTAGGAGGTATTCCTCGGCCGTCGTGAAGTCTTCGCTGGTCCCCTCGGCGCCGCGGTCGATCATCTTCTCGATGATCTCTTCCCACTGCGTGCGCGTCCGGCGAGTCGCGAGAATGCGGTCCGAATCATGACACGAACTGCAGACCCGGCGGAACGCCGCCGCCGGTGCGTCCTCTGGTTGCTGCGCGCTCGACGCGACCACTGTTCCAATAGTGGCGACGAGCGCGACCAACATCACAGCCGGCAGCGAGCGAAGCGTCCGTGAAGGGTCGGGGGTATTCATCACGTGCATGTCTTGCGTTTGTGCCTCCGGTAAGCGCCCGTGCGCCCGGCGCGTATTCTCTAACTATACAGTCTAACGCGTGCCCGCAATTGTTTTGCTCTGCAATATGGCGTGCGCTCGAGGTATCGCACAGCAGAGTTATTTCCACGACTTCATGAAAAAAGAGTAAAACGTCGCTCGATTCAGTTTCCAGTTGCCAGTTTCCAGCTCCCAGTTGGAGTGCACCGGCCACTAGATACTGGAGACTGGGAACTGGAGACTGGCAACTGACTCTGAGGATCAGGATGCGAAAGATAAATGCGCGGCTCGGTTGGACCTTCGTGGCGCTCGTCGCGACCACTGTCATCTCGCACGCGCAGGGACGCGGTGGCGCTGCGTGGACGACGGTCGGAGGTGATGCGCAGCGCACGTCCTCGGTGCGGACCGACGCGAAGATCTCGGTCGCCAGCATGCAGTCGCCAGGCTTTCAGTTCCTGTGGAAGCGGAAGCTCGACGCACAGCCGTTGACGCAGCCGCTGCTGCTGCCGAACATCATCGCCTACAAGGGATTCAAGGCGCTGGCGTTCGTGGGGAGCGCATCGGGAAACGTCTATTCCCTCGACTACGACCTCAACCGCATGTTCTGGGAACAGAAGCTGGCCAGTTCCGCGAGCCGTGTCCCGGCGTGTTCGTCGGGATTACCGGCGCTCACGAAGGCCACCGCGCTCGTGCCGCCGGTAGCGGGGGGACGAGGTAATCGAGGCGGCGGACCAGGTGCTCCAGCAGCCGCAGGACGAGGGACTGCCGCGGGTGCACCGCCGGCACCAGCACCACCCGGTGGTGCGCCGCCCGCTGCGGCTCCAGGCGGCGGGGGATTTGGCGGCGGCCAGGGCGGCCGAGGCCGCGGCGCCGCGGGTCCGCAAATCGTTCCGAACGGGCGCGGCGGCGGCGACAACGTCTTTGCCATCTCCACTGGCGGAATGGTTCACGTGATGAACCCGCAGGTCGGCACCGATCAGATCCCCCCGGTGAAGTTCCTTCCCGGTCCTGCCAACATCGTGGGCTCCGTGCTGGTCGACACGACGCTGTTTGCCGCAACGACGGGGAACTGTCCCGGCGTCGCCAACGGCATCTGGGCCGTGGATCTCGCGAGCGACGCGAAGACCGTCACGTCGTACGACGCCAAGGGAGCCGCGATCGCCGGCAGCGCCGCGCCGACGTTCGGCACCGACGGGACGATTTACATCGCGACCGGCGCCGGCTCTTCCCCGGTTGCCAATTCGATCGTCTCGGTGGCGTCGCCGGCGTTGACGCAAAAGGACTGGTTCACCGTGGATGGATCGCCGTTCACGTCGAATCCGATTGCCTTTCAATACAAGAGCAAGGACCTCATCGTCGCGGCCAACAAGGACGGCCGGCTGTACTTGCTCGACAGCGCATCGCTTGGCGGCGCCGATCACAAGACCCCGTTGTCCAGGTCGGCGCCGGTCTCGACGGCGGCGCAGGCCTCGGCAGGCCTCGCGAGTTGGCAGGATGCCGCCGGGACTCGCTGGATTGTGGTGACGCTCGGCGGACCCGCGCAGCCCGACACGAAGTTCGCGATGGCCAACGGCGCCGTGAGCAAGGGTGCGCTCGCGGCCTTCACGCTGGTCGATCAGAATGACGTGCCGACGCTGCAGCCGCAGTGGATTTCCCGCGATCTGACAGCGGCGGTGACGCCGGTCGCGGTCAACGGGGTCGTATTCGCGCTCGCCAGCGGCGAGGCATCGGCGCGCGGCCAGAAGTCGACGCCGGCGGTGCTGTATGCGCTCGACGCGGCCACCGGCAAGGAACTGTGGACGAGTGGGACGACCATTACGTCGCCGGTGCATGGCGTCGGGCCATCCGCCGGCGACAGCCAGGTCTACGTCGTCACAACCGATGGGACTTTGTACACGTTCGGCATGCCGATGGAGAGGTGAGGAATGGGATTCGACATTTTTCACAGTCACGCTGCGATCGAGCCACAAGAGATCACAGGAGAAAAGAGAAGGGAGAACAGATAATTTTCTGTTTCTCTTTTCTCCGTTCTCCTGTTTATCTCTAAAGTCAGCGTGACAGTGAATGGCGCTGATGTGGGCTCGAGCAGAATCGACATCCGTCGGACGGATTTGGACTAGTTCTTCGACTCGAACGAGGTTGAACATGAGAAAGTGGATTTCCCTGGCGGCGATGACCGCCTTTTTCGGGCTGGGCTGGAGCACCGGACGCCTGCCCGATATGCCAATCGTCAGCGCGCAAGCCGGCGGCGCCGCTTTGTACGACTGGACGACTGACGGCGGCGACAATCAGCGCACCGGTTGGAACAAACAGGAAAAGACGTTGACCAGGGACAACGTCAAGAACCTGAAGCTGCTGTGGAAGCTCGAGACCAAGAATCAGGTCCGCGCGCTGCACTCGCTGATGCCGGTGCTCGTTGTCGCACGGCTGAATACGCCCGCCGGCGCCAAGCAGGTCGGATTTCTCGCGGGGATCTCCGACAATCTCTACGCGTTCGACACCGATACCGGAAAGATCATCTGGCAGAAGCACTGGGACTATGAAGCGCCGGCAGGACGCGGTGGTGGTGGCGGTGGCGGGGGAGCTGCACAGGCGCAGAATCAGGGTCCCGAACATCTGGGCTTCCTTCGCCCCGGCGGCAGCAGCGACACGCCGGTGATTGGTCCACCGGATGCACAGGGGAGGCGGTCGATCTATTTCATCACCGGCGACGGAATGCTTCACACTCTCAATGCCGCGACAGGTGACGATCTCGAGCCGTCGTACATGTTTCATCTCGGCAAAGGATGGAGCCTGAACCTCGTCGACAACGTGCTGTGGATGGCGAACACGTACGCAGGCGAGAGCATCTCGGCCGTGCGGCTCGACGATCCGCAGCACAAGGTGATGAACTTCAATTCCGGGAGCGGCGGTGCGTGGGGACGCCGCGGCGCCGTGATCGATTCGACTGGCGCCGCCTGGACGACCACCGGCGACGGCGTGTACGACCCGGCGAGCGATCCCCCGCGCTACGGCAACAGCGTCGTCGGCGTGCAGATCGCCGGCGACGAGCTCAAGCTGAAGGACTACTACACGCCGACCAACTGGGACTGGCTGCGGAAGCGCGACCTCGATCCGAACAACACGCCGACGATTTTCAATTTCAAGGGACGCGAGCTGATGGCGGCGTCGGGCAAGGAATGCCGCATGTATCTCCTCGATCCAAAGTCGGCGGGAGGGGCCGATCATCAGACGCCGCTCTTCAAGACGCCGCTCTTCTGCAACGAGGAGGTCGATTTCCAGGATGCCGGCAGCTGGGGCGCGCTCTCGACGTGGGAGGATCCGTCAGGCACCCGCTGGGTGCTGGCGCCCTTCTGGGGTCCCGCGCACTCGCAGGCCAAGTTCCCGATCATGAACACGCCGCTGACGAAGGACGGCGGCGTCGCGGCGTTCAAGGTCGAGGACAAGGGCGGCAAGCTCGAACTCTCGCCCGCCTGGATTTCGCGTGACATGAAGCGCGGCGAGCCGGTCATCGTCGCGAACGGCATGGTCTTCGGTTACGGCAGCGGCGAAGAGACCAAGCAGGCGTGGCCGGACATTGGCCTCCAGTTCGACTCAACTATCCGGGCGGAAAAGGGTTCGCACGCGACGATCTACATCCTCGACGCCGAGACCGGCAAGGAGCTGTGGTCGAGCGGCAACCAGATGCACCAGTGGAACCACTTCAACGGGATCACCGTGGCCAATGGCCGCATTTATCTGGGCACCTACGACGGGACGCTCTACTGCTTTGGACTGCAATGAGAAATGCTGAATGTTGAATGCTGAATGGCAGGCCCCAGATCAATCAGCAATCAGCAATCAGCATTCAGCAATTCACCCGTTGCCTCCTTCCCCCTTTCGGCGGAAGATATCCCGCCATGCCACACCACCATTCGTCCCAACGCCTCTCCTGGCTGATCGTTCCTCTGTTCGCCATCGCCCTCGTCCACGCCAATGGCGAACAAACGCGGCTGCTTCGTTCGCCGACCATCAGCGCCACGCAGATCGCGTTCACCTACGCCAATAACGTGTGGGTCGTGGAGCGCGGCGGCGGCGTGGCGCGCCGCGTCACGAGTTTTCAGGGACAGACAACGAACCCTCACTTTTCGCCCGATGGGAAGTGGATCGCGTTCACCGGTGAATACGCCGGCAACGCCGACGTCTATATCGTCGCGGCCGAAGGGGGCGAGCCGAGGCGGCTGACGTGGCATCCAGGCGCCGATACCGTCCAGGGATGGACGCCGGATGGCAAGAACGTGATGTTCGCTTCGGGACGCGCGAGTGCCGCTCCGAGCGCCGCGCCGCGATTCTGGACGGTGCCACTCGAAGGCGGCGTCGAACAACCGATGACGCTACCACGCGCGTATCAAGGAAAGGTCTCGGCCGACGGATCGCACATCGCCTACCGGCTGAACAACTCCTGGGACGAGGAGCGGCGCAACTATCGTGGCGGGCAGAACCGTCCGATCTGGATCGTCGATACGAAGACCTACGATCTCGTGACGCCGCCGTGGACGGATTCGAAGGACGTCGATCCGGTCTGGGTTGGTGACTCCGTCTACTTTCTGTCCGACCGCGACGGAGTCGCGAACGTGTGGTCGTTCGAGCCGCGCGCGAAAAAGCTGACGCAGGTCACGCGCTTCACCGATTTCGACGTCAAGGCGCTGGACTCGGGCGCGGGCGCGATCGTTTTCGAGCAGGCGGGCTACATCCACGAGCTCGATCCGAAGAGCGGCAAGTCGTCGGTCGTCAACATCCGCGCGACCGGAGATTTCCCATGGATGATGCCGCGGTGGGAAGACGTGACCGGCCGTATCACGAGCATCGTGCTGTCGCCGACCGGCAAGCGGATCGCGGCCGAGGCGCGCGGGGAGATCTTCACGATTCCGGCGGAGAAGGGAGACGTTCGCAACCTGAGTCACTCGAGTGGATCGGCCGAGCGTGACCCGGCCTGGTCGCCCGACGGCAAGTATCTCTCCTACTTCAGCGACAAGTCCGGCGAGTACAAGCTCGTGCTCGAGACCCCGGACGGCCTGACGCCGCCGCGCGAGATCGCGCTCGACAAGCCGGCGCATTACTACACGCCCTCGTGGTCGCCCGACTCGAAGAAGATCGTCTTCACCGACACCAACCTGCACGTGTGGGTGCTGGATGTCGAGAGCGGCAAAGCCAAAATCGTCGGCCAGGATCCCTGGATGGTGCCGCAGCGCACGCTCAACCCGGTGTGGAGCCCGGACTCGAAGTGGATTGCCTACGCGAGCCGGCTCAAGTCGCTCTACCATGCCGTTTTCGTCAGCAACGTTGATACGGGTGAGACCAAGCAGGTGACCGACGGTCTTGCCGACGCGGTGTGGCCTGCGTGGGATGCCAGCGGCAAGTATCTGTGGTTCCTCGCGTCGACCGATTTCGGCCTGCGATCGCAGTGGCTCGACATGACGTCCTACGATCGCGAGGAGAACTTCGGCCTGTATCTCGCGGTGCTGAAGAGAGGCGAACCGAGCCCGCTCCTGCCCGAGAGCGATGAGGACGCCGGCGTTGGCAGCCGTCCCCCGACATCAGGACAGACGCCGAACGCGTGCACGGCGCGGCGAGGGGGTGGCGCAGCAGCCGGTGGCGATGCCAACCAGGATCAACCTGCCGATCAGCCGGCCGGCCCGGCGCGGCCGCGTACGCCGGCGACCGTGCAAATCGACTTCGACGGTTTGCAACAGCGCATCATTTCCGTCGACGGCGTGCCGGAACGCCAGTACTCAGACCTGCGCGCCGCAGTGGGCGGAACGGTCTTTTACCTCGAGGCGACGCCCGGTGGCGATGGACGCGGCGGCGGGGGAGGCGGCAGTGCCCTGCAGCGATATCGGGTGAACGATCGCCGAGCGTCGACGTTTGTGAACGGCGTCGCCGAATACGATCTCAGCGCTGATGGCTGCAAGCTCCTCTACCGCACCGGCGGCGGAGGCGGCCGCGGACGCGGCGCACCCGGCGGGGCGCCGGTGGTCAACCTGTTCCTCGTCGATTCCGGATCGCCGCCGCAGGCCGGCCAGGGGCGGGTGAACGCCACGCTTCGGATGTATCTCGAGCCGAAGGAAGAGTTCAAACAGATCTTCAACGAGGGCTGGCGCAATCAGCGCGACTACCTCTATGTCCCGAATACGCATGGCGCCGACTGGCCAAAGATGAAGGAGATGTACGGCCAGCTTCTGCCGTACGTGAATCATCGCGCCGACCTGAACTACTTGCTCGACAACATGGGCGCCGAGATCGCGATCGGCCACTCGTACGTGCGCGGCGGAGACATGCCCGAACTCCCGCCCTCGATTGGCGGCCTGCTCGGCGCTGACTTCACCATCGACAACGGCCGTTACAAGATCGCGAAGATCTACGACACGGAAAGCTGGAATCCCGAGCTGCGCGCGCCGCTCGCCGCTCCCGGCGTCACTGTCTCGGCCGGCGACTACATCGTCGCGATCAACGGCGTCGAACTGAAAGCTCCCGACAACATCTATCGTCTGCTCGATGGAACCTCGGGACGACAGACGGCGATCGCTGTCAACAGCAAACCGGTTATGGACGGCGCTCGCGTCGTCACGGTGGTTCCGGTGCCAAGCGAGCAAACGCTGCGCACGCGTGCGTGGGTCGAGTCAAATCGCCGACTGGTGGACAAGATGTCGAACGGCCAGCTGGCGTACGTCTACCTGCCGAATACCGGGCAGCCGGGATACAGCAGCTTCAACCGTTACTACTTTGCGCAACAGGACAAGGTGGGCGCCATCATCGACGAACGCTACAACGGCGGCGGCTCAGCGGCCGACTACATCGTCGATCTGCTGCAGCGTCAGTTCGACGGGTACTTCAACAACGTCGCAGGGGATCGGTATCCCTTCACCAGCCCGTCAGCCGGTATCTGGGGGCCGAAGGTGATGATCGTCAACGAAATGGCCGGCTCGGGCGGCGACCTGATGCCGTACATGTTCAAGCTGCGGAAGATCGGCCCGCTCGTCGGCAAGCGGACGTGGGGCGGTCTCGTTCACACGGCCGACACGCCGACGTTCGTCGATGGCGGCTCGATGATCGCCCCCGCGGCGGCTTTTTCACGCGCGAAGGGAAGTGGGCGGTCGAGAACGAAGGCGTCGCGCCCGATGTCGACGTCGAGAACTTCCCGAAGGACGTAATCGCGGGTCACGACCCGCAGCTCGAACGCGCGGTCGAAGAAGCGATGCGCCTGCTGAAGGCCAATCCGGTCGATCGCAAGACCACCGAGCCGCCGCCGCCGACGTGGGGAAAGCGGAAGGGAGGCGGTTCCTAGGCGGCCGCTGCGATGACGGTTACCAATCAGCGACATTCACTGTCACACTGCATCGGTGACAAGACCCAACAGGAGAACGGGAGAAAGAGAGTGAATCTTGTTTCTCCTTTCTCCCCTTCTCCTGTGATCTCTTCGTCACGAATGCAGCGTGACAGTGGATCACGCCGCTATTTAACCGCAACCGCACCCAGACCAAGCCTTGCCGCCTCCTTATTGAAACCCGGAAGGTCAGTTGCAAGAACTTGTTGAAGCTTGTCCGTCTGCGTCTTCAACTCGCCAATGAGATCCTGGAAGATTGGGTTGAGGCTCGCGATCGGCTTCCCATCGCCGGTGTTGACGGCGCGGAGCAACGACGCGATGCGGTTGTTGATCTTGATCGGAAAATTCAACGGATCCTGGTTGCTCTGGTTCTTCACCTGGTAGATGGCTTCTTCGACCTCGGAGAGAGTTCGCCGTCAGCTTTCCCCTGCGTCCGCCAGCTGCGGATCGGTTGACTTGGCGAGCCGATCCTTCACCTGCTGTTTGATACTGCGAATGAGGATGACGGCATTGTTCGCTTCGCTGGCTTTGTCTCGAATCCTGATTCCGAGATCGAATTGCTCTTTGAGGTCCGCATCTGTTGTGCTTCGCAGCGGGTGGCGCTTCACGACGAGCGGCTGCGTCTGGCTTTTTCCGTCCACGGTCAGCCGGACTTGATAGGTTCCCGGCGGCGCAGCCGGTCCACTGGTCGTCGCGCCCCACAGGACCATACCGGGAAATGTTGTCGGTCCCGGGTAATCGAGGTTCCACGTCGTCCGATTCAGCCCGGCGGCCATCGACGTCGTTGGCGGGCCGCCCCGCCCGCGCCCGCCCGGTGCGGCTTCGTCGCCCGGCGCCGTGGCCGCGTCCGCGCTTTCTGCCGGTGCCGTCACCGCTTGGCCCCTGCCAGCGCCCTCGACCGCGGCCGGTGTTCGGCTCACCACCGACGATGGAAAACGCGAGGGAGCCTGTGCTGTCGAGGATCTCGATGCGCAGCTCTTTTGCCGGTTGCTTCAGCAGGTACGAGATCGTCGCCCCGCCTGCTCCTCTGATGACATCTCCGGGTTTGAACAGATAGGCGTCGGCGCTCGCGGCTGCCGAAGACGCCTCGCGTACCGCAGCGATGTTGTCGAGAATGTAGAAACCGCGCCCATGTGTCGCGATCGCGAGATCGGTGTTCTCGACGATCAGATCCGAGATCTGAACGTCTGGCAGGTTCAACGAGAGCGGCTCCCAGCGGTCGCCGTCGTTGTACGACACGTAGACGCCGTGCTGTGTTCCTGCGTACAGGAGGCCCTTGCGAGTCGGATCCTCTCGCACGACATGGACGTAATCAGTCGGCCCGAGGCCGTTGACGATGCGCGTCCACGTCCGGCCCGAGTCGTGAGTCTTGAAGATGTAGGGCCTGAGATCGTCGAGCAGCGGCTTCTTGATCGCGATGTATGCCGATGCGGAATCGAAGCTCGATGCGTCGATCTGGCTCACGCGTCCGAACTCCGGCATGTCCTTCGGGGTCACGGTCGCCCACGACTTGCCGCCGTCCTTCGTGACGCTGACGACGCCATCGTCTGAACCGGCCCAGAGGACGTTGACGTCAGCCTTGCCCGGGCCAAGCGCGAACACCGTCGCGTAGACCTCAGGCGCATTCATGTCCTTCGTGATTGGGCCGCCGGACTCGCCGAGCGTCTTCGGATCGTGCCGCGTGAGGTCGCCGCTGATCTTCTCCCATGATTGACCGCCGTTTGTCGTCTTCCACACGTGCTGCGACGACGTGTAGAGGACGGTTGGATCGACCGGCGAGAAGATGATCGGGTAGGTCCACTGCCAGCGTTCGACGAGCGCGCTCGATGGTTCTCCGGAGAACATCCGTGGGTACGGTCCGACCTCGCGGGCTTCGTTGGTGTTCCGGTTCAGGCGAATGAGAAAGGAGCCGTTGTTGCCGCCCGAGAAGAAGACGTCGGGATCCTTCGGGTCGGGCGCGATGTAACCGGGTTCCGACCCGCCGGCGCCGTAGGTTGCCGGGGCCGCGCCGCGGCCTCCACCTCCGCCACCAGCTCCACGTCCACCTCGTCCAGGTCCTGCCCCCAGATTTGTTTCACTGGGCACGCAGATTGTGCTGCTGTCCTGCTGCGCGCCGCAGACGTGATAGGGCACGTGCGCGGTCGCGACGACGTGATAGAACTGGCCGGTCGCGTAGTCGCGTGACGTCCACGTGCGCTGCGGGGACGCGGCATTGAAGCTGACGGCGCCGCCGCTGTCGCTGGCGTGCAGGATGTGCTGCGTGTCATCGGGATCGATCCACAGGTCGTGTGAATCGCCGCCGGCAAAGTTCGTCATCGTCTTGCCGCCGTCGATGGACTTGAACGCGCCGACGTTCAGGACGTAGACGGTGTCCTTGTCTTTCGGATCGGCGGTGACGTGCGTGTAGTAAAACGCGCGCTGACGCAGGTTGCGTCCGTCGTTCACCAGCTTCCACGTCGCGCCGCCGTCGTCCGAGCTGAACAATCCGCCATTCTCGTTCTCGACGATCGTATAGACGCGGTTCGAATCGGCCCCGGAGACGGCGACGCCGATCTTTCCAACGACGCCGCGCGGCAGGCCTGGATTGCGGGTGAGCTCCGTCCAGTGCTCGCCGCCGTCGGTTGATTTGAACAGTCCGCTGCCCGGGCCGCCGCTGGACATCTGATACTCGACGCGATACGCCTCCCACAGCGCCGCGAACATGACGTTCGGGTTCTGTGGATCGATCGAGATGTCTGCGCCACCGGTCTTCGCGTCGCGAAACAGGGTCCGGCGCCAGGTGGCGCCGCCGTCGGTGCTCTTGTAGATGCCGCGCTCGTCGCTTGGTGTGCCATACCGACCAAAGGAGGCGACGAATACGATCTGCGGGTTCTTCGGATGAATCCGGATCTTCGAGATCGCTTGTGACGCGCCGAAGCCGACGTGGTCCCAGCTCTTCCCCGCGTCCGTGGATTTGTAGACGCCGTCACCCGGCTGAATGTTGCCGCGGATGCACGCTTCGCCCATGCCGATGAAAATGACGTCAGGGTTCGACTCGGAGACGGCGAGCGCGCCGACCGACGAACTGTGGATCTGCCCGTCGGTCACGGGCATCCAGCTTTCACCCCCGTCGGTCGTCTTCCAGAGGCCGCCGCCGGTGGCGCCGAAATAGCCTTCCTTCGGGCGTCCCTTCACGCCTGCGATGGCGAGCGAGCGCCCGCCGCGCAGAGGTCCGATGCTTCGCCACGTGAGGCCTTTGAGGATGTCAGGAGCGATGGACGGCGGCGCCTGCGGGTCGCCGAGCGAGCCGCGGCGCGGTCCATCTGCACACCGGCCGTGAACATCAGTCCGAGGCTGAGTCCGAGAGGAAAAATGCGGAGAGGCAGGCGAGGCATCGGTAAACTCCTCCAGAGGCTGGAGGAGTTTACCTTAGCCGGATAGTCAGCGCGACGCGCCGATCAGCTGCGGTACAGGTGCGTCGGGTGCGGCTGCTTTCTCGGGGAACAACGTCACTTTGACGACGTTGTCGCCCTTCAGGTAGAGGCGCGCGGCGTCGCGAACCATGGCCGCGTCGATCTTGTTGTAGTAGTCCGCCATGTTGAACAGGCTCGTCACGTCTTCGGCGTATTGATACCGGCCGGTCAGCTGCGACAGCAGGTACCCGTTCTGTTTCATGTTGGTTTCCTGATCGCGGAGGAACGTTTCCTTCACGTCGGCCACCTGCTTATCGCTGGGGCCGTTGGCTTTCAGCTGTTCGATTTCCTTGTTCACGGTCTTCAGGAGTTCTTCCGTCCGATCCGGGCTGCAGCCAAACGCGATGGTGACGTTGTATTCCTCCCGAGGACGCTTCGAGTAGCCAGCCGACGCGGACACGCTGTAGGTGCCGCCGAGATCCTCACGCAGCGATTCGCGCAGCCTGATCTCGAGCACCTGCGCCATTGCGCGAATGGCGACGCGCTGATCCTGGTTGTACTGGAACGGGCCCGAGAACACGAGCTCCGCGCGGCTCTTCGGTTCGAGCCCTTTGTCCACGCGTTTCTCGACGGTGCCGGTCGGCCGCTTGATGCCGACGTCCTTCCAGGTTTCTTTGCGATGGGTCACCGGCAGCGCGGCGAGGTACTGCGAGACGAGCGGCTTCATCGTGTCGAGATCGAAGCTGCCGACGAAGAGGAACGTAAAGTCGCTCGCGTCGCTGAACCGATCCTTGTAGAACGACAGCGACTTGTCGAGACTCATCTGATCGACCATTTCCGGCGTCATGATGCGGGCCCGCGGATGGTCCTGGGTCAGGATCGAGTTCAGCGCTTCCGAGAACGCAAATTCCGGCGACGCCTTTTGATTGGCGAGCCGGGACTTTATCGAGGTCGTCAGCACCGTGAACATCGACGGGTCCGGACGAGGCTGGGTGAACGTCAGGTAGATCAGCTGGAACATCGTCTCCAGATCCTTCCGTGACGCACTGCCGCGCAGACCTTCTTCCAGCTCTCCGATGAACGGGCTCGCCGAGGCGACCTTGCCGGTCAGCATCTTACGCAGCTCGATCGCGCTGAACTTGCCGAGGCCTCCACTGGCCACGACCGATGCCGCGGTCTGGGCCGCGATGTAGTCCGCGTCCGCCGCCAGGGACGTGCCTCCGGGGCTGAACGCCTGAAAGATGACCTCGTCCTCCTTGAAGTTCGTCGGCTTGAGCACGACCTTGACGCCGTTGCTCAGTTCCCATTCGGTGATCCCGAACGCGTCCTTCGTGGCCGTCTTCGTGATCGCGCCGGCGGCCGGCATCGAGTCGAGCAGCGGCTGGGTGCCGACGGTATCGACGTACGCGGTCAGCTCCTTCTTTTCGGCAGACGCGATGATCGTCGCAAGCTTCGCCTGATCGGGGATCGTCAGCCCCGCCTTTTCAGGCGCGTTGACCAAAACCACCCGGTTCTTGTCGGGAACCCACTGCTTGGCCAGCGCGTTCACTTCGGCCAGCGTGATCTCCGGAAGGAACCGGCTGTGGAGCCCCATCTCGTACTCGATTCCCGGGCTCGGTTCCCCGTCGGTGAAATTTCGCACGTATTCGTCGGCGCGCGAGGCGGACGGTGTGTTCTCCTTTTCGGTGACCGCACGTTCGAGTCCGCGCATCGTGTTGCGCTTCACCCGATCCAGCTCCGTCGCGGTGAACCCGAACTTCTCGACTCGCAGCGCCTCGGAGAAAAGCGCGTCCAGCCCGCGTTCGACGCCGTCTTCCTTGACTCCCGCGCTGAGCGTCGAGACCTCGAGCGGACGGACGAACTGGCCGCGGCCCGCGCCGGCGCCGAGGAACGGGGCGTCGGGCTTCTGTGCCATCTCGGAAAACCGCGCCGAGAGCATCCCGCTGAACAACCGCTCGACAATCTGCTGACGGTAGGCTCTGATCGTCTCCTGCTCGCGCGCCGGCATCTTCGAATACACCGACACGCTCGTCCCCGAGGCCTCCTTGTCGGTGGCGATCGCGTAGAGGGTGCCCGGCTGTTCCGGGACGTCGTATTTCGGCCGCAGCTTGGTGGCTGGAGACTTTGGAATCGTTTCGAAATGGCTCTTCATGAGGGTTTCGATCGCCGCCTTGTCGAAGTCGCCGACCGCGACCACCGCCATCAGTTCGGGGCGGTACCAGTCTTCGTAGAACTTCTTGAGGCGCTCGTGCTTGAAGCTCTGGACGACCTCCATGTCGCCGATCGGCAGTCGTTCCGCGTAGCGCGATCCCTTGAACAGAACTGGAAACTGCTTGTCCTGCATGCGCGCGCCCGCGCCGCGACGGAGGCGCCACTCTTCCGTGATCACGCCGCGCTCCTTGTCGATTTCGTCATCGTCGAACGACACGTTGTGTGCCCAGTCCTCGAGAATCAGGAACGCCTTGTCGAGCACGTCCGGTTTGTCCGTCGGCACCTCGAGCATGTAGACCGTCTCGTCGAAGCTGGTGAACGCGTTGACGCTCGGGCCGAACCGCATGCCGATCGATTCCAGGAACTTGACCGTCTCCTGCTTGGGAAAATGCTTCGTGCCGTTGAAGGCCATGTGCTCGACAAAATGCGCCAGCCCGGACTGATCGCGTTCTTCGAGGATCGAGCCGGCGTTGACGACGAGCCTGAGCTCGGCGCGCTTTTCCGGTTTCTTGTTCGTGCGGATGTAGTACCGCAGCCCGTTGGCGAACTGTCCCGCTGTGATCTGCGGATCGATCGGGATCTTGGCCGTCAGTGGCGCGGTTGCGGCCCCGGCCGCAAAGGAGGATTGCGGCGGCGCGGTCGGGGCAGGCTGCTGAGCGACGAGTGTCGTCGCGGCCAGGCAGGCAACCGCGGCGGCGGACATCAACTTCAACGAAGTCTTCATATCTTGCTCCAAGGAGGCTGTGGATGAACTCGAGGGTCGGGTCGGAAAAGCCGGAATAGGAGGATTATCAAGGGAAAAGGGAAAAGGGAAAAGGGAAAACAAGAGGGAGCGGTGGTCTGGGACCACGGTTGGACCCTGGATCGAAACGTCGCTAGGGTTTTTCGATCGACACGCGGCCGTGATCGACCAGGACCTTCGCGTTCCGCGCGAGCGGTCCGTAGGTCGTACCGTTCACCGTCAATTGCTCGTTGTGAATCACCACCACGGCATCCCGACACGGCGTGAACGTCGCACCATCGGGTTCCTGAACCGGCGGCGGCACCTTCGTGCGATAGCAGTCGGTGACGACCACCGTGTGTCCCGCGACAGCCGCCTCGACCCGACCGAACAACAGGTTGTTCGAACGGCTGCAGCCCATCGCCAGCAGTCCGACGCACACGAGCGCGAGCAGCATACGCACGACCATTGGATGCTCCTGGTTTACGTCTACGTATACTTTGCATTACAAAGTAATTCCTGTCAAGTGATCGGGATCCCGGATCCCGATAGTGGTTACTGTCCGGCGGCGCGCGGTGGCGGCGGAGGAGGCATATCAGCCGGTGCGAACCGCGCGAGCATCTCATCCCGCATCGACAGGTGGTAGATCGTCGAGGCGACAATCACGGCCGCCTTCTTCACGTCCTCCTCGATGACCCGCTCATAGGTATCGAGGTTGGTGTGATGCGTGTGCGTGTTGTACTCAATCGGGTCCTGCTGAAATCCGATGCCGGGGAGCCCCGCGTTGCTGAACGCGGTGCTGTCGGTGCCGCCGACCACGCGGCTGGATGAGGTGGCGGCGCCGTAGATGCCCAGATCCTGAAACGGCGCCAGAATCTCGCGGAGCGTTGCCGCGGCTGGTGCGGGACCAAAAACACTCGCGCCGCGGAGCTGGCCCGTGCCGGTGTCGATGTTCAGGTACCCGACCAGCTTTCCGTAGTCGGGTTTCTGCGTTTCGAACGACCCGAAGTGCTCCTTCACGTAAGCCTGCGAGCCGAGAATCCCCTCTTCTTCACCACTCCAGAGCGCCACGCGAATCGTCCGGCGCGGCTGCACGCCAAGCGTCAACAGGATCCGCGCCGCTTCCATCATGATCGAACAGCCGATCGCATTGTCGGTCGCGCCGGTGGCCGAGTGCCAGGAATCGAGGTGTCCCCCCATCATCACCACTTCGTCTTTCCTGTCCGTTCCCGGAATCTCGGCGATGGTGTTGTACGCGGTTCGTCCCTCGGGGTAGGTGCGATTGACGATGTCGAATTCGAGTTCGACCGGCGTGCCGTCGGCGAGAATTCGCGCGATACGTCCATAGTCTTCGTTTCGCACGACCACAGTCGGAACGGCCTTGGTCAGGTCGAAGGTCGGGTTGTCGAACGCGACGATCTGGCCGTGCTCGCGGCCGGCGTCGTTCACCCGAACAAGAGCGCCGTTGTCGACGAGAAACTGATCGATCCTCGCTGCCAGCTCACGCGCCGGGATCGCGCCTTCGCGAGGCGTCTGCTGGCCGCGGCCCCCCCGGCCGCCTCGCCCCCGCTGCCCGGCGTTCGGATTATTCGGGTCGAAGCGCGCCTTCACGTCCTCGTCGGCATTGCGTTTTGCCGGCGGCGTCAAGTTCACCGGGACGAATCGCGGCTTGCCGACCAGGACGACGGCGCCGCGAACCTGGTTCTTGACCGACCCGAAATAGGTAGTGAGTTCCTCAGACGTCGGTTGATCGGGAATCACGATGTTCACGGCCTTGCCACGAACAATCCCCTTCGTCCCGGGCGTCCATGACAGCACCTCTAGCACGAGCGTGTCCTTCACCGGCGAGGTGATCGCGCCCCACGCGAGATCGGTCGTCCAGCCCGGATGGCCGAAGTCCCATGGCTCGAGGTGCCCGTTCTTCATTCCCCACCCCTCCATGGTCTTGATCGCCCATTCCCCCGCCGCTTTGAGGCTGGGTGAGCCCGTCATGCGCGGCCCGTACACGTCGGTGAGGAAATGCAGCGTCCGCATCACCTGGGACCGGTTCGTGCCTTCATCACGAATCCGGGTGTTGAGGTCTGAGTTGATTCGTTCTTCGGCGGAAAAAGAAAGCGTGGCTGCGCCACAGATGAGTAAGGCAGCGGCCAGATCTCGGGACTTCATGGAAGCTCCTCCGGGGTCGACGGCGGAAGTGTATCTCGCTCTCAAAAGGTTCTGCCAGGTTGGACCCGCGTTATGGCTGACGCACCGCTTCTTGTAAGGCCTACGGTGGAGGCGAGCAATGAATAAGGACGAGATCGATGGCAAGACCGAGCAGCTCAAGGGTAAGGTCAAGCAGGCGACGGGTGATCTGACCGATGACGACCAGCTGCACGACGAAGGTGTGGCAGACGAGGCGGCGGGGAAGGTCCAGGAAGGGTTTGGACGTGGCCGCCGCAAGCTCGGAGAGGCGATCGAAGACATAGCGGACAAGGTCAAGCGCTAGAATGACCGGGCAGGGCCGGAGAGAGCCGGCCCTGCTTTCGTCAACGCGCGGACCTTCTCGTGAGCATCGACCACACCATCACCGAAATCGTCGAGACCGAAGGGCACCTGATCGACTCCCGCCTCATGACGGAGATCTTTGACTCCGTGGTGAAGCACGGCGGCGCGTTCGAGGTCCTCGAATTCCGCATCGGCCGCACGAACAACGATTTTTCCAGGCTGCAGATGCGCGTCACCGCGCCGAGTCCGCCGGCAATGCAGAACCTCCTCGAGGAACTGCTGACCTTTGGATGCCGGACCTCTGTCGAAAGCGACGCGGCACTTCAACCGGCGCCGATCGACGGCTGTGCCCCGGACGATTTCTATTCAACGAGCAACCATCACACCTGGGTTCGACACAACGGCGAGTGGCTCGAAGTCGAGCGGCAGCGTATGGACGCCGCCATCGTCATCGAACATGGCGGTGCGAGTTGCCGAAAGCTTCGCGATCTCAGGGCTGGCGATCAGGTCGTCTGCTTCCTGGACGGCATCCGCGTCGTCCCGGAATTCCGGGAGCGGGATCGTCACGGCTTTGCGTTCATGACGGGGGGCATCTCGTCGGAACGCCACGTCGAGACGACGGTCGAGCGCATCGCGGAGATGATCCGGGACGTCAAGCAGTCGGGGGGGAGAACAGCTTTTGTCGTGGGGCCGGTCGTTGTCCACACCGGCGCCGCCGCGTATTTCTGCGACCTGGTGAGGCGAGGCTACGTGGATGTGCTGCTCGCCGGCAACGCGCTTGCCGTTCACGATATTGAGGGGGCGCTTTACGACACTTCCCTCGGCATCAGCCTCAAGACCGGCGTGCCGGTCGAAGGCGGGCACCGGCATCACATGCGGGCGATCAATGCGATCCGGCGAGCCGGCGGCATTCGCGCCGCCGTGGCCGCGGGGCTGCTGACCTCCGGGATCATGTACGAATGCGTCACCCACAACGTGCCGTACGTGCTCGCCGGCAGCATTCGCGACGATGGACCGCTGCCAGACACGATCATGGATCTCGTCGCGGCGCAGGATCGGTATGCCGAGGCGCTGGCCGACGTGGGCATCGCGGTCGTGCTGTCGACCATGCTCCACGGCATCGGGGTGGGCAACATGCTCCCCTCCTGGACGAAGGTCGTGTGCGTGGACATCAACCCGTCCGTCGTAACCAAGCTCGTCGATCGCGGCTCGGCCCAGACGATTGGCGTCGTAACCGATACGGGTCTTTTCGTGCACCAGCTGGCGCGGAAGCTCCAATAACTGGTGAATTGGCGCGTCGGTGGATGGTCGATTCCAGTGACCACCCTTGCACGAAAAGGGCGACTTCTGATATCTTTGCAAGGTTCTGGTCGGCCCCGGGACACCCTATCTGGGGCCAGACACCATGAAGCGGTCCCGCAAGAGAGGGCCGTATCGAAGGTAGTCCCAACGGACCACCGCAACAACAACCTTATAGGGTAAGTCAGTTCCAGGTGCCGGACCGTCTTGCGGTTCCTGAGGCCTGGAACACTGAACACCGATGGCGCGACATGAGGAATCGTGCGCGCGGCGTCGGCGTTTTGCATGTTTCACACAGGCCGCCACGAGCGGCGTGCGTGACTGGAGTGGTTCGAACCGTGCCGACGATCAGCCAGCTCGTTCGCAAGGGCCGCGACAAGGTCCTCACCAAGACCAAGAGCCCTGCGCTGCAGGACAGCCCGCAGAAGCGAGGCGTCTGCGTGCGCGTCTTCACGCAAACGCCGAAGAAGCCGAACTCGGCGCTGCGCAAGGTCGCCCGCGTACGCCTGACCAACGGGATCGAGGTCACGACCTACATTCCGGGCGTCGGTCACAACTTGCAGGAGCACTCTCTGGTGCTGATTCGCGGCGGCCGCGTCAAGGATCTCCCGGGCGTCCGCTATCACGTCGTCCGCGGCACGCTCGACGCGGTCGGGGTCCAGGGACGCAAGCAAGGGCGTTCGAAGTACGGCGCGAAGAGGCCAAAGTCGTAATTGCTGATTGCTGAATTCTGATTGCTGTTTGATCGTTCAATCAGCAATCAGCACTCGAAAGTCAGCAATTCAAGGATTCAGAGATGCCACGACGAAGAGAAATTCCAAAACGTGAAGCCCCGCTCGACCCGCTCTACAGCAGCGCGCTCGTGACCAAGTTCATCAGCACGCTGATGCGCGACGGCAAGCGCAGCACGGCGGAACAAATCATGTACGGCTCGCTCTCCTCGATCCAGGAGAAGACCGGCGACGATCCGCTGAAGGTGTTCAAGAAGGCGGTCGAGAACGTGAAGCCCGCGCTCGAAGTGAAGTCGCGCCGGGTCGGCGGCTCCAACTACCAGGTGCCGGTCGAAGTGAACCCGAACCGGCGGCTGTCGCTGAGCATTCGCTGGCTGGTCGGTTTTGCCCGCGCTCGCGGAGACGGCAAGACGATGCAGGAGAAGCTCGCGAACGAGCTGCTCGATGCGGCCAACCTGCGCGGCGGCGCGGTGAAGAAGCGCGAGGACACGCACCGCATGGCGGAAGCGAACAAGGCATTCGCTCACTATCGCTGGTAAAAGCGCGCGGCGGGTGTCGGAGAAGGAATCGGGAACGAGCTGGAAGCTGGCAGCGGGAAGCTGGCAGCTTGAAATAAATGCCACGAGAAACACCACTTAATCGGACGCGGAACATCGGCATCATGGCGCACATCGATGCCGGCAAGACCACTACGACTGAACGGATCCTGTTCTACACGGGCATCACGTACAAGATCGGCGAAGTGCACGAAGGCACCGCGGTCATGGACTGGATGGAGCAGGAACAGGAGCGCGGGATCACGATCACGTCGGCCGCGACGACGTGTTTCTGGCGCGAGCACCGGGTCAACATCATCGACACGCCGGGCCACGTGGACTTCACCGCGGAGGTCGAGCGCTCGTTGCGCGTGCTCGACGGTGCGGTGGCGGTATTCGATGCCGTCGCCGGGGTTGAGCCCCAGTCGGAGACCGTCTGGCGTCAGGCGGACAAGTATCGTGTGCCGCGCATCTGTTTCGTGAACAAGATGGACCGCGTCGGCGCGGACTTCAAGCGCACGTTCGATCAAATCTCCACGAAGCTTGGCGGCAACCCGGTCGCGATCCAACTGCCGATCGGCAGCGAAGACAAGTTCCTCGGCGTCGTCGATCTCGTCCAGATGAAGTCGATCACCTACAAGGACGAGACGATGGGCGCCGACTACGTCGTCGGCGAGATCCCGGCCGACATGGTCGAGGACGCGAAGCACTATCGCGAGCAGCTGATCGAAAAGGTCAGCGAGGCGGACGACAAGATCCTGGAGAAGTACCTGCACGGCGAAGAGATCTCCGAGGAGGAGATCAAGGCCGCGCTGCGCAAGCGCGTGAACAGTTCCGTTCACACCACCGGCGACAAGGCGGAGCCGGCGTTCGTGCCGGTCATCTGCGGATCCGCGTTCAAGAACAAGGGCGTGCAGCCGTTGCTCGACGCGGTGGTGGACTACCTGCCGTCCCCGGTGGACGTGCCGCCGATCAAAGGCTTCGATCCGGACAAGGGAGCGGACGCGATCGTCGAGCGTCCGGCCCAGGACGATGCGCCGTTTGCCGCGCTCGCGTTCAAGATCATGACCGACCCGTTCGTCGGCCAGCTGACGTTCATTCGCGTGTACTCCGGCGTCATGACCGCCGGCTCGTCGGCGTTCAACTCGACGAAGCAGAAGAGCGAGCGGCTCGGCCGGCTGCTGAAGATGCACGCGAACAAGCGTGAAGAGATCAAGGAAGTCTACGCCGGCGACATCGCCGCCGCCGTCGGACTGAAGAGCGTCTCGACCGGCGACACGATCTGCGACGAAAAGAAGCCGGTCGTGCTCGAGTCGATGGACTTTCCGGAGCCGGTCATCTCGCTGGCGATCGAGCCGAAGACGAAGGCGGACCAGGAGAAGCTCGGGCAGGGTCTCGGCAAGCTGATGGCCGAGGATCCGACGTTCCGCGTGAAGACCGATCAGGCGACCGGCGAAGTCGTGATCGCCGGCATGGGCGAGCTGCACCTCGAGATCATCGTCGACCGTTTGAAGCGCGAGTTCAACGTCGAAGCGAGCGTCGGCCGTCCGCAGGTCGCCTACAAGGAAACGCTGACCCGTCCGGCTGACGGCGAGATGAAGTACGCCAAGCAGACCGGCGGCCGCGGCCAGTACGGCCACGCGAAGATTCATCTCTATCCGGGCGAGCCGGGCTCCGGCTACGTGTTCGAGAACAAGATCACGGGCGGCTCGATTCCGAAGGAATACATCAAGCCGGTCGACGAAGGGATCAAGGAAGCGCTCACGCGCGGGGTGCTGGCCGGCTATCCGGTGGACGACGTGCGCATCGAGCTGTACGACGGCTCGTACCACGATGTCGACTCGTCGGAAATGGCGTTCAAGATTGCCGGATCGATGGCGTTCCAGGACGCCGCGAAGAAGGCCAAGCCCGTGCTGCTCGAGCCGGTGATGCGGGTCGAGGTGGTCGTGCCGAAGGAGCACCTCGGCGACGTCATGGGCGATCTCTCGAGCCGCCGCGGCCAGATTCAGTCGCAGGAAGATCGCGGCGGGACGCAGATCATCAACGCGCGCGTGCCGCTCTCCGAGATGTTCGGGTACGCGACGGATCTCCGCTCGAGCACGCAGGGACGCGCGACCTACTCGATGCACTTCGATCGCTACGAGCCGGCGCCGAGCAACGTGAGCGAAGAAGTCGTGGCGAGAGTTCAGGGGAAGTAGTCAGAGGACACCCGTAGCGCGGCGCTTCAGCGCCGCGTCAGAGCACGCGGACGATAAAGATCAGCAGGGAAAGGTAAAGCAATGGCGACCGCATTCAGCGACAAGATCCGCATCCGTTTGAAGGCCTACGACAACCGGGTGCTCGATCAGTCGACGACGGAGATCGTGGACACGGCGCGGCGCACGGGTGCGCGGCTGGCTGGACCGATTCCGCTCCCGACCGAGAAGAACAAGTGGACGGTGCTGCGATCGCCGCACGTCGACAAGAAGTCGCGCGAGCAGTTCGAGCTGCGCACGCACAAGCGGCTGATCGACATCTTCGAGCCGACGCCGCAGACGGTCGACGCGCTGATGAAGCTCGATCTGCCGGCGGGCGTCGACGTCGAAATCAAGGCGTTCGGGAAAGAACATAAATAAGGTCCGGGATGCGCGATCCGAGATCCCAGCGATCCGGCTGGTGATGTCCGGACAGGCGCAATCGCCGACTGCGGCCGGCAGGCCGAGCAGCTGGAAGCTGGAACGCGAGCATGGTTACAGGCATCATTGGACGCAAAGTGGGCATGACCCAGGTCTTCGCGCAGGACGGCACGGTGTCGCCGGCGACGGTGATCAAGGCCGGTCCGTGCGTCGTCGTGCAGGCGAAGGCGCCGGCGACCGACGGCTATGAGGCGGTGCAGCTCGGGCTGGTCGAAGAGAAGCCGGCGCGAGTGCGCAAGCCGCTCGCCGGTCATTACAAGAAGGCCGGCGTGCCGCCGACGCGCGTGCGACGCGAGGTGAAGCTGGCAAGCGGGGCGGAGCCGTTGAAGGCCGGCGATCAGGTGCTCGTCGGCGGCGTGTTCAACAACGGCGACCGCGTCGACGTGATCGGCATCAGCCGCGGCAAGGGATTCCAGGGCGTCGTGCGGCGTCACCACTTTCGCGGCGGCGCGGCGACCCACGGCTCGATGTTCCACCGCGCGCCCGGATCGATCGGCGCCTCGTCGTTTCCGTCGCGCGTCGTCAAGGGCATGCGCGCCGGCGGACGGATGGGCGGCGACCGCGTCACCGTGCGGAACTTGAAAGTCGTGCAGGTCGATGGCGAGAACAACCTGCTCGTGCTCCACGGCGCCGTGCCGGGCGCGCCCGGCGGCTACGTCGTGATCCGCAAGGCGATCGCGGCGAAGAAGGTGTCGCGTGCCGCAGGTGGAGAAGCCGACGAAGGCGGCGAAGGGAAAGAAGTGAGCGTCGCGCTACGGGTAGCGTATGAAACTCAACATCCAGAACTCCGAAGGCAAGACGGTCGACACGATCGATTTGAACGACGACGTATTCGGCGGCCGCGTGAAGACGGATCTCGATCTGGTCGTCGGTGGTCCAGGAGAATGCGTCGGAGCGACGCGGCACGCACGCGACGAAGAACCGTGCGCTCGTCAGCGGCGGCGGCAAGAAGCCGTACAAGCAGAAGGGCACGGGGCGGCCGCAGGTCGGTTCGAGCCGGACTCCGCTGTGGCGCAAGGGCGGCACGGTGTTCGGACCGCAGCCGCGCAGCTACGAATTTGCGCTGCCGAAGAAGGTCCGCGTCGGCGCAGTGCCGTGCGGCGCTGTCGCAGAAGCTGAGCGACGGCGCGGTCATTGTCGTCGACAAGCTCGAGACGAGCGACGGCAAGACCAAGGGCACCGCGGAGATGTTCCGGCGTCTCGGGCGTGTCGGGCAAGGCACTGGTGATCGACGTGAAGCCGGATGAGAAGTTCACGCAGTCGGCACGCAACATCGACGGGCGTGCACCTGGTGGCGGCGTCGCGCGTGACCGCACGCGACATCATGGACACGTCGCACGTGATTGCGACTCGCGAAGCGATTGAGAAGCTGCAGGAGACGCTGGCGTAGTTTCCAGTTTCCAGCTGCCAGTTTCCAGTGAAGGAAGCGGAGGCAGACTGGCAACTGGAAGCTGGCAACTGGAAACTGAGATGAAACTAACAGACGTAATTCGACGCCCGCTGGTCACCGAGAAGACGACCATCATCCGCGAGGGCAACCGGACGCTCGTGTTCGAAGTCGCGCCGGCGGCGACGAAGGTCGACATCAAGCGTGCGGTCGAGAAGCTGCTCGGATCGAAGGTCGAAGCCGTGCGAACGGCGATCTCGCACGGAAAGATGAAGCGCCAGGGGCGGTTCGTCGGCCAGCGTTCCGACTGGAAGAAGGCGTATGTGAAGCTCAGGGAAGGGGAGAAGATTCCGGAGTTCCTGGAGGGGGCGTAAGAGAAGTTGCGAGTTGCCGGTTGCCGAGTCTCGAGTTCGATTTCGACTGGCAACTGGAAACTCGGAAACTGGAAACTTCAAGGATCAGTGAAATGCCGATCAGAAAATACAATCCGACGTCGCCGGGTCGCCGGTTCCAGACGGTGCAGGTGTTCGACGAGGTCACCACGTCGGAGCCGTACAAGCCGCTGGTCGAGCCGCTGCGCAAGTCCGGCGGCCGCAACAACCATGGCGAGTTGACGTCGTGGTGGCGCGGCGGCGGGCACAAGCGCAACTACCGGATCATCGACTTCAAGCGCGACAAGCGCGACATTCCGGCGACGGTTTCGACGATCGAGTACGACCCGAACCGATCGTCGCGGATCGCGCTGGTCACGTATGCCGATGGCGAGAAGCGCTACATCCTTCAGCCGGCCGGCGCTGAAGGTGGGCGACACGATCGTCTCGGGCGACAACGTCGACATCCTGCCGGGCAATGCGCTGCCGCTCAAGAACATCCCGCTCGGCACGCAGATCCACAACGTGGAGCTGAAGCCGGGGAAGGGCGGCCAGATTGCGCGCAGCGCCGGGTCGTCGGTGCAGCTGGTCGCCAAGGAAGGCGAATACGCGTCGGTGAAGATGCCCTCGGGCGAGATCCGGAAGATCAACATCGAGTGCCTCGCCACGATCGGTCAGGTCGGCAACGTCGATCACGAAAACGTCTCGATCGGCAAGGCGGGACGAAGCCGGTGGCTCGGTAAGCGGCCGCACGTGCGCGGCGTGGCGATGAACCCGGTCGATCATCCGCTCGGCGGCGGCGAAGGCAAGACCTCAGGCGGCCGTCATCCGGTCTCGCCGTGGGGACAGCCGACCAAGGGATACAAGACGAGGAACCGGAAGTCAACGGATCGGTTCATTGTGCAACGGAGACCGAAGTAGTCAATGTCCAGATCACTCAAGAAAGGCCCCTTCGTCGACGTTCCGCTGCTCGAGAAAGTGGAAGTGATGAACCGGGGCGGCGAGAAGAAGGTCATCAAGACGTGGTCACGCCGCTCGACGGTCATTCCCGAGATGGTGGGACACACGATCGCCGTGCACAACGGGCGCAAGTTCATCCCCGTGTATGTCACGGAAAACATGGTCGGGCACAAGCTCGGGGAGTTTGCGCCGACGCGGCAGTTCAAGGGGCATACGACCAAGAGCGACAAGGCGGCGTCGGTGGCGCGCCTGCTGGAGCACCGCCGGCGGCCGGGGCGCCCTGCGCCGAAGGCAGGTGGCTAATGGCAGTGCAGGCCCACGCAACAGCGAAGTACATCCGCACCTCGGCGCAGAAGGCCGGGCTCGTGCATGAACCTGATTCGCGGGCGCGACGTGAACGCACGCGCTGGCGACCCTGCGATTCGCGCGGAAGAGCGTGGCCCGCGACATCGAGAAGGTGCTGCGCTCGGCGATTGCCAACGCGTCGCAGAAGGATGGCTTCGGCGGCGACGTCGAGCGGCTGTACGTCAACGCGTGCTACGCGAATCAGGGCCCCTCGCAGAAGCGGATCCGTCCGGCGCCGATGGGCCGCGCGTTCCGCGTCCTCAAGCGAACCGCGCATTTGACGGTGCAGGTCGCCGAACGGTCGCGCACATTGAGCCGGCCGCGACGCCGGAGCAGCCCGGCACGTCAGAGCCCGCGCAGTCGACGCGGGCGGATGCGCCCGAAGCGTCCGCGCGGCGCGAAGCCGAAGCCGAAGGCGGCGGCGAAGGGACGAAGGAAAACCGCGCCGAAGAAAAGCGGCGGAGCGAAGAAGAAGGCGGCCGCGAAGAGCGGCCGCGCAAGAAGAAGGCCGCGAAAGCCTGAGGCGACAGCGAACGGAGACTTATGGGTCAGAAAGTACATCCGCACGGATTTCGGCTCGGGTTCAACAAGACGTGGCGCTCGCGATGGTTCGCCGACAAGGACTATTCGAAGCTGCTTCACGAGGACTTGAAGCTGCGCGACACCTTGAAGACGCGATTCGCGCATGCCGGCGTGTCGAAGATTGAAATCGAGCGGGCCGCCAACAAGCTGAAGATCGACATCTACACGTCGCGTCCCGGCATCATCATCGGCCGCAAGGGTACCGAGGTCGACAAGCTGAAGCAGGAAATCCAGAAGAAGACGAACCGCGAAGTGTTCATCAACATCCAGGAGATCCAGAAGCCGGAGCTCGATGCGCAGCTGATCGGCGAGTCGGTGGCGATGCAGCTCGAGAAGCGCGTCGCGTTCCGCCGCGCGATGCGCAAGGCGGTCGAGTCGGCGCTGCGGTTCGGCGCGCGCGGCATCAAGGTGCGCGTGTCGGGCCGGCTGAACGGCGCGGAAATCGCGCGGTCGGAGTGGTATCTGCACGGGCAGCTGCCGCTGCAGACGCTGCGCGCCGACATCGATTACGGGTTCGCCGAGGCGAGCACCACCTACGGCCAGATCGGCGTGAAGGTGTGGCTCTATAAAGGTGAGCGCCTCGTCCCGCGCATCGGACGCGAAGAGGACTATCGTGCTCCGCGCCGCGCGGCGGGAGCGCGGGGATAGAAGAAATGCTGAATGCTCGAGTGCTGAAGGCTGACTGAGATCAATCCAGCCATCAGCAGTCAGCATTCAGCCAATTCAAGGATTCAAGCAATTATGTTGATGCCGAAGAAGGTCAAGTACCGGAAGCAGCAGCGCGGTCGGATGGCGGGCAAGGCGTGGCGCGGATCCGATGTCGTCGTTCGGCGACTACGGGCTGAAGGCGCTCGAGCCGTGCTGGATGACGGCGCGGCAGATCGAGGCGGCGCGCGTCGCGATGACGCGCTTCATCAAGCGCGGCGGCAAGATCTGGATCCGTGTGTTCCCCGACAAGCCGATCACCAAGAAGCCCCAGGAAACACGAATGGGCAAGGGCAAGGGCGCGCCGGAAGAGTGGGTGTGCGTGGTCCGGCCGGGCCGGATTCTGTTCGAGATGGAAGGGATCAACGAGGCTGATGCGCGCAAGGCGATGCGGCTGGCCTCGGCCAAGCTTCCGATCAAGACGAAGTTCGCGACGCGGTTCGCGGAGGAGCAGGCGTCATGAAGGTAGGCGGAGATTCGCGATCTGGCGGTCGACGAGCTGCAGCACCGCGTCAAGGAAATGGACGATCAGTTGTTCCGGCTGCGCATTCAGAAATCGATGGGGCAGCTCGAGGCGGCGCACAAGCTGAAGGCGGTTCGGCGCGATCTCGCGCGCGTCAAGACGGTGCTGCGCGAAAAAGAGACGGCCCAGGCGGCCGCCCGTTAAGCCGGCACAGGGAAAACGAGAAGTCATGGCCACGAAAGCTGAAGTTACCGGGCTTGTCGTCAGCGACAAGATGAACAAGAGCGTGGTGGTTGCCGTCGAGCGGCAGATTCGCGATGCGCTCTACGGCAAGACCCAGAAGCGCACGTCGAAGTTTCTGGCGCACAACGAGGCGAACGACGTGAAGGTTGGCGACCGCGTGGCGATCGTCGAAACGCGGCCGATGAGCCGGCGGAAGCGCTGGGTCGTCACGCGAGTGGTCGAGAAAGCCAGGGAGATTTAATGAAAGGCTGAAGGTCGAAGCTGAAGGCTGAAGGACGAGCGAGCTCGACATTCAAGCCTTCAGACTTCAGCATTCAGCGTTTTCAGGAGAGCACCATGATTCAGATGCGATCCATTCTTGACGTCGCCGACAACTCGGGCGCGCGGAAGATTGCGGCGATCAATCCGATTGGCGGATCGACCGGACGATACGCGCGGCTCGGCGACATCATCACCGCGTCGGTGAAGGAAGCGACCCCTGACGGCAACATCAAGAAGGGGCAGGTCGTGAAGGCGGTGATCGTTCGCACCGTCAAGGAGCATCGCCGCAAGGATGGCAGCTACATCCGCTTCGATCGGAACGCCGCCGTGCTCATCAACGATCAGAACGAGCCGATCGGCACGCGCGTGTTCGGACCGGTCGCTCGCGAGCTGCGCGAGCGGCGGTTCATGAAGATTATTTCGTTAGCGCCCGAAGTGCTGTGAAGGCGCCAGTTGCTGAGTTAAGATTCCGACTGGAAGTCAGACCTGGTCGAACTGGTTCACTGGCAACTGGATACTGTGATGTCGAGACTAGCAACGCCGATTCGGAAGAACGACAACGTCATCGTGATCACCGGCAAGGATCGCGGCAAGCGCGGACGTGTCTTGAAGGTGCTGGCGGAGAAGAACCGGCTGGTGGTCGAGGGCGTGAACATCATCAAGCGCCACACCAAGCCGAATCCGCAGCGGCAGATCAAGGGTGGGCTGGTCGAGCGGGAAGCGGGGCTGCACGCATCGAACGTGCAGGTGGTCTGCCCCGAGTGCGGGAAACCGACGCGCCTCGGCCGCCGGATCCTTGGTGATGGACGCAAGGTCCGCATCTGCCGCAAGTGCGAGGGAGTGGTCGACAAATGAGCCGCCTCAGGGAACGGTACGAAAAGGAAGTCGCGCCGGCGCTCAAGAAAGAGTTCGGCTACACGCAACGTGATGGCGATTCCCAAGATCGAGAAGATCGTCGTCAACATGGGGCTGGGCGAAGCGACGCAGAACGCCAAGATCGTCGACACCGGCGCCGACGAAGTCGCGCGCGTCACCGGGCAGAAGCCGGTGACCACCCGGGCCAAGAAGTCGATCGCGCAGTTCAAGGTCCGCAAGGGCATGCCGATCGGCGCGATGGTCACGCTGCGCGGCGAGCGGATGTGGGAGTTTCTCGACCGGCTGATTTCGGTGGCGCTGCCGCGCGTGCGCGACTTCCGCGGCGTGTCGCCGCGCGGCTTCGACGGCCGCGGCAATTACACGCTCGGGCTCAAGGATCAGCTGCTGTTTCCCGAGATCGACTACATGAAGGTCGACAAGGCGCGCGGCATGAACATCTCGGTGGTCACCACCGCGAAGTCGGACCAGGAGTCGCGAAAGCTGCTGCAGTTGCTCGGGATGCCGTTCAGACCGAACTGAGGCGCAGTTCGCGGTTCGCGGTTCGCGGTTCGCAGACGCGACTGCGCGAGAGTCGCGGCGATTTAGCGGACGCGAGCGATGAGCGATCGCTGGCAGATGCTGGTGGCCCAGCGAATTAGAGGATTCAGGACAATGGCTACAACCGCCAAGGTTGCAAAAGAACTCAAGACGCCGAAGTTCAAGATCCGGCTGCGGCACCGGTGCCAGCGCTGCGGCCGTCCTCGCGCCTACATGCGCAAGTTCGCGCTGTGCCGGCTGTGCTTCCGCAAGCTGGCGCTCGAAGGAGACATCGCCGGCGTGACGAAGAGTTCATGGTGAGAAAGCTCCCAGCTCCCAGCTGCCAGCTTCCAGCCTCTGCTGGAAGCTGCTGGAAGCTGGAAGCTGGAAACTGGAAGCTATAAACGAGAGTCAAGAAATGACCGATCCAATCGCAGACATGCTAGTCGCGCATCCGGAACGCGACCATTGCCCGACACGCCCGGGTGGACATGCCGTCGTCGCGCCTGAAAGTGGAGATCGCGCGCATTCTCGAGAGCGAAGGCTACATTCAGGGCTTCAAAGTGCTCGAGCCCAGAACGGCGAGCGCGTGCAGGCGCAGCTGCAGGATGATCCTGAAGTACGGACCGCGAGGCGAGCGCGTGATCAGCGGCATCCAGCGCGTCAGCCGGCCCGGCCGCCGCGTCTACTTCGGCCGCGACGAAGTGCCCGACGTGCTGGCCGGGCTCGGCACCAGCATCCTGACCACGTCGCGCGGCGTGATGACCGGGCGCGAAGCGGTCAAGGCGGGTGTCGGCGGCGAAGTGCTCTGTAATGTGTGGTGATTAAAGCTGCCAGCTCCCAGCTTCCAGCTCTCAGCAGAGTGGAAGCCGCGGCGCTGGTGATCGACAATCCCGCAACCGCCAAGCTGGAAGCTGCGGCTGGAAGCTGGAAGCTATAAAACATGTCACGCATAGGAAAAAAACCAATCGCGATCCCGAAGGGCGTGAAGGTCGACACCCAGCCCGGCGTCGTCGAAATCCAGGGGCCGAAGGGAAAGCTGCGGCAGGCGCTGCCGGCCGGAATCGGATTCGAAGTGCAGGGACGATCAGCTGCACGCGCGGACGCTGCGCGAGGATGCGGAGCTCGGCAAGTTCCACGGGCTCGCGCGCAGCCTGGTGGCCAACGCCGTGCGTGGCGTCACCGAAGGGTTCCGCAAGGATCTCGACATCGTCGGGGTCGGGTATCGCGCCGAAGTCCGAAGGGAAGCAGGTGGTGTTCGCGCTCGGCTACTCGCACCCGGTGGTGTTCGACATTCCTGCCGGGAATCGACATCGCGATCGACAAGCAGACGCACATCACGGTGACCGGCATCGATCGCCAGGCGGTCGGACAGGTGGCGGCGAACATTCGACGTCTGCGCAAGCCGGATCCCTACAAGCAGAAGGGCGTCCGCTACACCGGCGAAGTGCTGAAGAAGAAGGCCGGAAAGACGGGCGCGAAATAGTTTCCAGCTCTCCAGCTCTCCAGCTCCCAGCTTGTGTCTGGGCAGGGCTGGCAAGCTGGAAACTGGAAACTGGATAGCTTTGATATGAAGATCAACACCACGAAGGATCGCCGCACACGCATCGCGCTCAGGCAGCGCAAGCGCATTGCGGGCACGCCTGAGCGGCCGCGGCTGCGCGTGTTCCGCAGCGTGTCGCATATCTACGCGCAGGTCATCGACGACATGAGCGGGAAGACGCTCGCGGCGGCGGCGAGCACCGAGCCGTCGCTCAAGTCGACGTTCGCGGGATCGACTCGCGGCGGAAACGTGGCCGGAGCCAAGGCGCTCGGGAAGACGATCGCCGAACGGCTGATCGACAAAGGGCATCAAACGAGTCGTGTTCGATCGCGGCGGGTTTCTCTATCACGGCCGGATCCGCGCAGTCGCGGAAGCGGCGCGGGAGGCGGGACTGGAGTTTTAGCTTCCAGCTTCCAGTTTCCAGCTTCCAGCTGGAGAGTGCGGAGCAGGGGAGCAGGATGTCGCTGGCAACAGCATGAGTAGCTGGGAGCTGGCAGCTGGGAACTGGAAGCTATGATCGAAACACGAGAGAAGATCGACGCGTCGCAATTGGACCTGAAGGACACGGTGGTGAACATCAGCCGCGTCACCAAGGTCGTCAAGGGCGGCAAGAACCTGAGCTTCAGCGCGCTGGTCGTCGTCGGCGATGGTCAGGGAGTCGTCGGGTTCGGAGTCGGCAAGGCGAAGGAAGTGCCGTCGGCGATCAAGAAGGGCATCGAAGCGGCGAAGAAATCGCTCATCCGCGTGCCGCTGGCCGGGACGACGGTGCCGCATCCGGTGCTGGGACGATTCGGCGCCGGTCAGGTGCTGCTCAAGCCGGCGCCCGACGGAACCGGGCATCATCGCCGGCGGGGCGCCGTCCGCGCGGTGGTCGAGTCGTGCGGGATTCAGAACGTGCTGACCAAGTCGATTGGATCCGCCAACTCGCACAACGTCGTGCGCGCGACGTTTGCCGGATTCATGGGATTGAAGGATCCCGCGCGCGGTGCGCCGGCTGCGCGGGAAGGAAGAGCAGCCGGGCGACCTCGCCGCGGCCGCGCAGCAACGGATAGCGAATCATGCCGAAGAAGACGACGAAGAAGAGCGGAGAGGACCGAAGGTTCGAATCACGCTCGTGCGAAGCCCGATCGGTTTCAACAAGACCCAGGCCGCGACGGTCGCAGGGCATGGGTCTGCGACGGATTGGCCACAGCGTCGAGCTGTAGGACACGCCGGCGACGCGCGGGATGATCCTCAAGGTGCGACATCTGGTAGAAGTCGAGTGAATTTCTGAATGCTGAAGTCTGAATGCTGAATGAGACGCATCGGCAATTCAGCATCGAACGTCAGCATTCAACTTCAGCATTTTCAGGAACACGAAATATGGATCTCAGTAACCTCCGTCCCCCCAAGGGCGCGACGCATTCGAAGAAGCGGATTGGCCGCGGCCAGGGCTCCGGTCAGGGTGTGCAGGCGGGACGCGGACACAAGGGTGCGAAGTCACGTTCGGGCTTCAAGCACAAGCGCGGGTTCGAGGGCGGCCAGATGCCGCTCCATCGACGTGTCCCGAAGCGCGGGTTCCACAATCTGTTCCGGCAAGGAATTCGAGGTCGTGAATCTCGACGCGCTCGGCGAGCGGTTCGATGCCGGCACCGAAGATCACGCCGGAGCTTCTGCGCGAGCAGGGACTGATTGGCCGCGCTGGCAAGATCAAGGTGCTCGCGCGGGGCGACATTTCGAAGGCGCTGACGGTTCGCGCCCACAAGTTCAGCGGCAAGGCGGCCGAGAAGATCGCCGCCGCAGGTGGTAAGGCCGAAGTCCTCGCGTAGGGGGCGTTATGGAAAGCCTGAAGAACATCTTCGCGGTTGCAGATCTGAGGAAGCGTGTGCTGTTCACGCTCGGTCTGCTCGCGGTCTATCGCGTCGGCGGCCACATTCCGACCCCGGGCATCAACCCGGAGGCGCTGGCGGCTCTCGTCGATCAGGCGAAGAACACGATGTTCGGTTTGTACGACATGTTCTCGGGCAAGAACCTGTCGCAGATGACGATCTTCGCGCTCGGCATCATGCCGTACATCAGCTCGTCGATCATTCTTCAGCTGCTGACGGTCGTGTGGCCGTACCTCGAGCGGCTGTCGAAAGAAGGGGAGCTCGGCCGGCGGAAGATCACCCAGTACACGCGCTACGGAACGATTCTCCTGAGCGTCGTGCAGGCGCTGGGCATTGCGTATTTCCTCGAGAAGAACACGGGCATCGCCGGCGGTCTGCCGCTCGTCTACAGCCCGGGCTGGGGCTTCCGGCTTGTTGACCGTGCTCACGCTGACGACCGGCACCTGTTTCATCATGTGGCTTGGCGAGCAGATCACCGAGCGCGGCATCGGCAACGGCATGTCGCTCATCATCTTCGCCGGGATCGTCGTCAACCTGCCGCGCGCGGTCATCACGACGATGGAACAGTTGCGGACGGGTCAGATGGGGCTCGTCGCGGCTGCTGCTGCTGATCGTGTTGATGGCGCGCCGTCATCGCCGCGATCGTCTTCGTCGAACGCGGCCACCGGCGGGTGACGGTGCAGTACGCGAAGCGCGTCGTCGGGCGGCGCATGTATGGCGGATCGAGCACGCACATTCCGCTGAAGGTGAATACCGGCGGCGTCATCCCGGTGATCTTCGCGTCGTCGATTCTGGCGTTTCCGGCGACGCTGGCGCCGCTGATTCGCGAGGACAGCTGCCTCGGCTGGCTGAGACGGCCGATCGAGCAGATCGCGCCGGGCATGCCGCTGCACGATCTGCTCTACATCGCGCGGCATCATTTTCTTCTGCTACTTCTACACGGCGATCATCTTCAATCCGGATGACGTCGCCGAGAACATGCGGAAGTACGGCGGATTCATTCCCGGGATCAGGCCCGGCAAGCGAACGGCGGAATACATCGACACGATCCTGACGCAGGATCACGCTGGTCGGCGCGATCTATCTCGCGATCGTGGCGATTCTGCCGCAGTTCCTGATCAGCGGCTTCAAGGTGGCGCCGATTCCGTTCATCGGTGAACGGCTCGACGCGGTGCTGCCGCGGTTCATTACCGAAGGCATGAACGTGTCGTTCTACTTCGGCGGCACGTCGCTCCTCATCATCGTCGGCGTTGCGATGGACACCGTGCAGCAGGTCGAGTCGCAGCTCATCATGCGTCACTACGACGGGTTCATGAAGAAGACGCGGATCAGGGGACGACGGGGCCAGTAGTGGCGAGACCCAGGGGGACTGCCCCGGCGCCATCAACGTGGTGATGCTCGGCCCGCCAGGCGCGGGCAAGGGCACGCAGGCGGAACGGCTGTCGCGCACGCGCAAGCTGCCGAAGATCTCGACGGGAGATATTCTGCGCGAAGCGGTGCAGGCCGGCACCGAAGCTCGGCCGCGCCGCGAAGAAGACGATGGAGGCGGGCAACCTGGTTGGCGACGACATGATGATCGCCATCGTGCTCGGATCGGCTGAGCCGATCGGATGCGCGGTGCGGGTTCGTGCTCGACGGATTTCCGCGAACCGTCGTGCAGGCGACCGCGCTTGACCGCATGGTCGCGGATCGCGGGCCGCTGGTGGTGCTCGACATCGTCGTGCCCGAGGACGTGCTCGCGCGCCGGCTGGCGACGCGAAGGATCTGCAGCAAGTGCGGATCGAACGCGGCGCCCGAATGGACCGGCGCCTGCGTGAAGTGCGATGGCGCGCTGGTCACGCGCGTGGACGACGGGATTGAGATCGTGCGGGAACGATTGAAGGTGTACCAGCGGCAGACGAAACCGCTGGTCGAGTTCTACTCGAGCCGTCCGAACTTCAGTTCGATCGACGGCAATCGGCCGCCGGAGGTCGGTGACCGCGGCGGTCGAAGCCGCGCTGGACGCGGCGATTGGCGCCGCGAGGACGCGGGGTTGCACTGTGATTGTCTGCAAATCGCCCTCGGAACTCGAGCGGATGCGTGCGGCGAACGCGCTGGTCGCCGACGTGCTGGCGGAACTGGCGACGATGGTGGCGCCGGGGTGACGACGCGAGATCTCGACCAGGCGGCGGAGAAGCTGGTGCGCGACGGCGGAGCCGAGCCGGCGTTCAAGGGATATCGCGGGTATCCGTCGACGTTGTGCGCGTCGGTGAACGATCAGGTGGTCCACGGAATTCCGTCGAATCGCGCGCTGAACGAGGGGGACATCATCTCGCTCGACATGGGCGTGAAGCTGAACGGCTTCTTCGGCGATTCGGCGGTGACCGTGCCGGTCGGCAAGGTGTCGGAGGAGGCGGCGACGCTGCTGCGCGTCACGCGGGAGGCGCTGGAAAAAGGGATCGCCCAGGTGCAGGCTTGGCGGTCGCGTGTCGGATATCGGCCACGCCATCCAGCAGCACGTCGAGGCGCACGGATTCTCGGTGGTGCGCGAGTTCGTCGGTCACGGCATCGGCGCGGCGCTGCACGAGGAGCCGCAGATTGCGAACTACGGCGAACCGGGGCGCGGACCGCGACTGGCCGAGGGGATGACGCTCGCGATCGAGCCGATGGTGAACATCGGCCGGCCGGCGGTGAAGGTTCTGGCCGACGGCTGGACCGCGGTGACGAAGGACGGCAGCCTGTCGGCGCACTTCGAGCACACGGTGGCGGTGACCAAGACTGGGCCGCTCGTGCTGACGCGACGCGGAGGTGACGGCGCCGGCGGCGTAAGCAGGGCCGGTGCTGGAGAAGGATCCACGCGAGATCGAGCGGCAGCGATCTCGGTCGAAGGCATCGTGCGGGAGACGCTCCCGTACGCGCAGTACCGGGTCGAGATCGACGGGCCGCGCCAGGTGATCGCGCACACGCCGGGCGGCGCCGGACGCAATTTCGTGCGGGTGCTGATCGGCGATCGAGTCCGGCTGGAATTGTCGCCGAAGGATCTGGGGCGGGGGCGGATTGTTGCGGTGATCAGCTAGCTACTCGGCTCGCTGGCTGCGTAGCCCGACGCAACGGGCTGCGCGAGTCGGGTCCGGGGGCGAGGCCACCAGGATCTATGAAGAGATTAGGGATTCAGTTATGAAGGTGCAGAGCGTCGGTCAAAGAGGATCTGTGACAAGTGCAAGATCGTGCGCCGCCGCGGCGTGGTGCGCGTGATCTGCTCGAATCAGAAGCATAAACAGAGACAGGGTAGAACTGCAGATTGGCGACTGCGGATTGCGGATCTGAGCGATTGCCGATTGCGGATTGTGATTGCTGATTGCTGATCTAGAAGGATCAAGAGAATGGCACGTATTGCTGGCGTCGATCTTCCGCGAACGAAGCGCATCGAGATCGGGCTCACCTACATCTACGGCATCGGACGCAAGCGCTCGAATGACATCCTCGGCGCCGCGGCGGTCAGCCCTGACATCCGCGTCAAGGATCTGTCCGAAGACGACGTGCGGAAGATCAGCCGGGTGATCGAGGAGCAGGGGGGCGTCGAAGGCGATCTCCGCAAAGAGATCTCGATGAACATCAAGCGGCTGATGGAAATCGGCAGCTATCGCGGCTTGCGTCATCGGCGGAATCTGCCGGTGCGCGGACAGCGGACGAAGACCAACGCGCGCACGCGCAAGGGACCGCGCAAGGGTGCGGTGGCGAAGAAGAAGACTGTTTAGCGCGAGCTTCCAGCGCCCGCTTCCAGCTTCCAGCTGGAAGTCAGAGAAGAGCTGGGAGCTGGCAGCTGGAAACTGGAAGCTAGAGTTTTATGGCAAAGAACGACCCGATCGACGCGTCAGCACCCACCAGAGGGTGGAGACAAGAAGAAGGCCGGACGCCCGACGAAGAAGAAGGCGTTCAAGAAGCGCGGCGAGAAGCGCATCGTGCACCACGGCTTCGCGCACATCCAGGCCTCGTTCAACAACACGATCATCACGATCACCGATCCGGAAGGGGCGGTCGTGGCGTGGTCGAGCGCCGGCGGCATTGGCTTCAAGGGATCGCGCAAGGGGACGCCATTTGCGGCGACGCAGGCGGCGATTGCGGCCGGAAATGCGGCGAAGGCGTTCGGCATGCGCAGCGTGGAAGTGCGCGTGAAGGGCCCGGGCGCCGGCCGCGAGTCGGCCATCCGCGCGCTGCAGACGATCGGCATCGACGTCAAGTCGATCCGCGACGTCACGCCGATCCCGCACAACGGATGCAGGCCGCCTAAACGGCGGCGCGTGTAAGGAGCGGCGCGTGCAGTTTCCAGTTCCCGGTTTCCAGTTTCCAGAAGATGATGAAACGACGGACTGGCAACTGGGAACTGGTAACTGGAACTATAAGGATCAAAGAATGGCACGTTACATCGGACCGGTTTGCCGGCTGTGCCGGCGCGAAGGGATGAAGCTCTTCCTCAAAGGAGAGCGCTGCTACACGGAGAAGTGCGCGATCGAGAAGCGCAACCTGCCGCCGGGGCAGCACGGAAAACTGCGCAAGGCGAAGCTGGTGGGCTACGGGCTGCAGCTGCGCGAGAAGCAGAAGGTCAAGCGCATCTACGGGGTGCTCGAGAACCAGTTCCGCCGCTACTTCGAGATGGCGGATCGGACGCGCGGCATCACCGGCGAGACGCTGCTGCAGCTGCTCGAGCGCCGATTCGACAACGTCATCTACCGGCTCGGACTCGCGACCTCGCGCGCGCAGGCGCGGCAGCTCGTCCGCCACGGGCACTTCCTCGTGAACGGCCGCAAGGTCGACGTGCCGTCCTACTCGCTGAAGGCAGGGGATGTCGTCACCGTTCGTGGCACCAGCGCGCAGAATGCGGCCATCCAGCACGCGATGGAGGAAGTGAAGGGACGCGGCATCCCGGAGTGGCTGTCGTTCGATGCCGGCCAGATGACCGGCCGCGTCGCGTCGCTGCCCACTCGCGCGCAGATCAACCTGCCGGTGCAGGAGCAGCTGATCGTCGAGTTGTATTCGAAATAAGTTTCCAGCTTCCGGCTTCCAGCTTCCAGTCAACGGCAGAGATTCTTCAGCTGGCAACTGGAGACTGGCAGCTGGAGCTGTCACGCGTAGCTCCCCGCCCGCAGCCTTCCCGGACCTGCGGTGGGAGGCGGGGAGCGAAATGGCAGGTCCGGCTGGCGCTCAGGTTCGGGCGCCTGTTCTGAAAGGTACCAAGAACATGCTCTGGAAAGGTTTTCAGCGGCCCAAGCGGCTGGAGTTCGAGCGCGAAACGCTCACCGATCGATTCGGACGTTTTTACGCGCAGCCGTTCGAGCGCGGCTTCGGGACCACGGTCGGAAACGCGCTTCGGCGCGTGCTGCTGTCGTCGATCGAGGGAGCGGCGGTGACGGCGGTCAAGATTGACGGCGTCCTGCACGAGTTCTCGCCGATTCCCGGCGTCGTCGAGGACGCGACCGACATCATCCTGAACCTCAAGCAGGTGCCGTTGAAGATGCACGTCGACACGACCAAGACGCTCTACCTGCGCATCGACAAGCCGGGCGAGGTCAAGGCGCGCGACATCGAGACCGATGCCGACGTCGAGATTCTCGAGCCGGACGCGCACATCGCGACGGTGGCGGAAAACGGCAAGCTGCACATGGAGATGCGCGTGAAGCGCGGCCGCGGCTACGTCTCGGCCGACAAGAACTTCGACGAGGATCTCGGCATCGGCTGGATCCCGATCGACTCGGTGCACTCGCCGATCAAGAAGGTGAACTACCTCGTCGAGGCGGCGCGCCTCGGCCAGACGACCGACTACGACAAGCTGACGGTCGACGTCTGGACCAACGGATCGGTGACGCCGCGCGACGCCGTGTCGCTGTCGGCGAAGCTGATTCGCGATCACCTGAACATCTTCATCAATCTCGAGGACGTCGGCGACCTGCAGCAGGATACGGCGGCCGACCAGCCGCGTGCGGCGCTCAACGAGAATCTCGACAAGAGCGTCGAGGAACTGGAGCTCTCGGTCCGGTCGTACAACTGCCTGAAGAACGCGAACATCCGTACGATTCGCGAGCTGGTGCAGAAGACCGAAGGGGAGATGCTGAAGACGAAGAACTTCGGCCGCAAGTCGCTGAACGAGATCAAGGAAATCCTGTCGGGGATGGGCTTGAGCCTCGGCATGCGGCTCGATCAGCCGGCGGCGCAGGCGCAGGACTAGTTCGCGGTTCGCAGTTCGCGGTTCGTTGTTCGCAATTGGATCGGGCCAAGTACCGGCCCGGATTGCGAACCGCGAACCGCGAGCAGCGAACTGCGGCGGCACAAGGATCAGGAATATGCGTCACAGAGTCAGTCACCGTAAACTTGGCCGCGTGACGGAGCATCGCATCGCGCTGCTCCGGAACCAGGCCGAAGCGCTCATCCGTCACGAGCGCATCGAAACCACCATTCCGAAGGCGAAGGAGCTTCGGCCCTTCGTCGAGCGGCTGATCACGATCGCCAAGCGCGGGATCGCCGGAGGCGACGCCAACGGCAAGTCGCTGCACGCGCGCCGCATGGTGCTTCGCGACATCCAGGATCGCGACGTCGTCGGCAAGCTGTTCGACACGATTGCGCCGCGGTTCGAGACGCGTCCGGGCGGATACACGCGGATCCTTCGACTCGGCTATCGCCGCGGCGACAGCGCCGAGGTCGCGCAGATCGAACTGGTCGGCAGCGAGTTCAATCCGAACGCCGAGACGGAGAAGACCGAGGCCGCCGAAAAGGCGAAGCCGAAGGGCGTCGGCGGACGGTTGCGCGCGGCGGCCGAGCGGCTGCGCGGCAAGAAGGCCCAGAACGCCGAGGAAGGGGCCGAGGACGCGGGCGGCGAGAACAAGGCCAAGCCGAAGCGGCAGCTCAAGAGCGACAAGGGCGGTCGGCGCAACGACGAAGGGCAAGGCCGCACAAACGCGAGCCCCGCGGAAAGCGGGAGGCTCGTAGCATTGCTGAATGCTGAATGTTGAATGCTGAATGACAAAAAGGCGGTCCGAACCGGCCGCCTTTTTGTTTTATCTATCGGACAATCGAGCATCAGCATTCAGAATCAGCATTCAGCAATTCGTCAGACCTCTTCCGTCGCCTCGTGTCCGCGTTCCGCCTTCGCGGCCGCGATGATCTTGCCGTGCAGGTGCGACGGCACTTCCTCGTAGTGTGAGAACTCCATGTGATACGAGCCGCGGCCGCCGGTGGCCGACGTGAGGTGCTGCTCGTAGGTGAGCATCTCGGACATCGGCACCTTGGCGCGGATGATGGTCGAGGCGCCGCGGGAGTCCATGCCGCCGATGCGGCCGCGGCGGCCGTTGAGATCGCCCATCAGGTCGCCGGCGTAGTCGCTCGGGGCGTAGACTTCGACGTCCATGATCGGCTCGAGCAGGGTCGGCCGCGCGCGCGACATGCCGTCCTTGAAGGCCAGCGAGCCCGCCATCTTGAAGGACATTTCGCTCGAGTCCACCGGGTGGTAGGACCCATCGAAGACGCTCGCGCGAAAATCGACCATCGGATAGCCGGCGAGGAAGCCGCGCAGCCGCGCATCCTGAATGCCCTTCTCGATCGCCGGCACGAACTGGCGCGGGATCGATCCGCCGAAGATATCGTTGACGAACTCGAAGTCGGCGCCTCTGGGCAGCGGCTCGAACTTCACCTTGCAGTCGCCGAACTGTCCGTGGCCGCCGGTCTGCTTCTTGTGCCGGCCGTGCGCCTCGGTTGCGGCCGTGATGGTTTCCCGGTACGGAATCCGTGGCAGCTTCAGATTCACTTCCACGCCGAACCGGCGCTTCAGCTTCGCGACAGTGACCTCGATGTGCGATTGTCCCTGGCCGGCGAGCAGGAGTTCCTTGGTCTGCGCGTCCCGCGTGTAATTGATCGTGGGATCCTCCTCCTGCAGCCGGTGGAGCGCCGTGCTGATCTTTTCTTCGTCGCCGCGGCTCTTGGGCTCGATCGCGTACGAAATCACCGGCTCGGGAAACTTGGTCCCCGCGAGCGTAAAGGCGACGGCCTTGTCGGCGAGCAGATCGTTGGTCTGACTTTCCTTCAGCTTGGCGACGGCGCCGATGTCTCCGGCCTTGATCTCCGGCACCGATGGTCTGGGTCTTTCCCTGAAGCAGCACCAGATGCCCGAGCCGTTCCGGCGTGTCCTTGGTGACGTTGTGGACGGTCGAGTCCGACTTCAGCGCGCCCGAGACGACGCGGAACATCGTGATGCGCCCGGCGAACGGGTCGGCGACCGTCTTCCAGATGAACGCCGCCGTCGGCCCCTCGCTCGACGCGCTCGATCTCGGATTTCGTCATCCGACTTGATCGCCTTGGCCTTCAGCGGCCGTTCGGCCGGCGAGGGCACGTAGGCGAGGAGGGCGTCGAGCAGCGGCTGAATGCCGATGTTCGCGGTGGCCGAGGCGCACAGCACGGGAAACACGCGTCCCGCGGTGATGCCGCGCTTGAGTCCCGACAGCAGCTCGTCCTGCGTCAACGTGCCGGCATCGAAGAACTTCTCCATCAGCGAATCGTCGGCTTCGGCGACCATCTCGATCAGCGCCTCGCGGGCGGCCTGTGCCGGCGATTCGAGATCGGCGGGAATCGCGCCCTCGGTCGGTTTGCCGCTGCCATCCGCCGGCGAACGTCCACGCCTTCATGGCGACGAGATCGATGACGCCCCTGAACGACTTCTCTTCGCCAATCGGCAGCTGCACCGGGACGACCGCGCGCCCGAACACGGTGCGGAGCGACTCGAGCGATCGATCCATGCTCGCGCGCTCGCGATCGAGGCGATTGAGCACGACGATGCGAGGCACCTCGTAATCGGCGGCCGCTTCCCAGACCTTCTCGGTCGAGACCTCGACGCCGGCGACCGCATCGACGACGACCAGCGCGCCATCCGAGACGCGGAGCGCCGCGCGCGCGTCGCTGAGGAAGTTGGCCATGCCGGGCGTGTCGATGAAATTGATCTTGTGCTTGCTCCACTCGACGTAGGCGAGACTGCACGCGAGCGTATGTTTCCGGGCGATTTCCTCTTCGTCGTAATCGGTCACCGTCGTCCCGTCGTCCACGCGTCCGAATCGATTCACCGCGCCGGCATCGAACAGCATCGCCGAGACGAGCTGTGTCTTGCCGGCGCCGCTATGGCCGACCACGGCGACATTTCTTATGGCAGGGGCGTCATAGACCTTCATGTGGGTCCTCCGAAGCTACCAGCTTCCAGCTCCCAGCTTCCAGCTCCAGTTTCAGCTGGCGAGACCTCATCTCAGCTGCTGCACCAGGCCGGACAGCATACGCCGAACCTCCTCGAGCTGTTCGGTCGAGTTTTCCGTGCAACTGCACCGGCAGGAACTGGAGATCTCGGGCAAGAAGCAAATCATACTCAAGTTCATTGCAGGAACCCAAGGAGTGCCACAGGAACCTGCGAAAGTCCGGATCCGAGCCTCGACCTGCCCCTTCAGCAATGTTTGAGGGTATTGAAATTGCCGCTCGAAACAGTTGGTCGCGCAGCGGCCAGCCATCCGGTTTCTGGAGGTACGCAGAAACTGCGTACGTTGCGAGCGCCAATTTGTGAGCTTTTTGCCACACGCGAAGATTTCGATAGTCCTGCATTGGACCTCCTCTATTCGGAGGCTCAGCTCTGCAAGGGAAGTGCTGAGCTGGAGGCGAGCTGGAAGCTGGAAGCTGGGAGCCGGAAGCTGGAAGCTGGGAGCTGACTATTCGTATCTCAGACGCCTCAATCGGATCCAGCCGCGACGCTTTGATTGCCGGAAAGAGTCCAAAGAAGATCCCGACGCTCGCCGAGAATCCGATGCCGATCGCAAAGGACCACCAGGGCAGCGACACGGGGAAGCCTGACGCCCAGTGCACGATCAGGCCGATGCTGCTGCCGAAGATGATGCCGAGCACGCCGCCGGCTGATGTCAGGAAGGCCGCCTCGATCAGAAACTGCCACAGGATCTCGCGGCGGCGCGCGCCGAGCGCTTTGCGCACGCCGATCTCTCGCGTGCGCTCGGTGACCGAGATCATCATGATCGCCATCACGCCGATGCCGCCGACCATCAGCGCGATCGACGAGATGACGATCAGCGCCAGGAACGTCGCGCTGCTGATCTGATCCCACACCTTCAGGACCGCATCCTGCGTGGCGAGATCGAAATCGTTTGGCTGATCCAGGTTCAGTTTGTGCCGGATGCGCATAAGCGCTTCGACTTCGCGCATGGCCTGTTCGCGCATGCCTTCACGTGGGACGACGGCGATCATCGCGGTACGGAACACGGCAGGGTTGAAGCTGCTCGCGGAGATTTTCGCCGAGCCCTTGAGCACCTTCCCATAGAACTTCTCGTGGGCGGTGAACGGAATGACGGCGAAGTCGTCGGCGCCGGTGGAAAAGCCGCCAGGGCTCGGACGCTTTCCAAGGACACCGATGACCGTGAACTCATTGCCACTGATCCGCACGGTTTTGCCAATCGGATCGATGTTCGGGAACAGCGACTGCCACGGGTTGTTACCGAGGACGACGACCTGCCGGCGGTGGTCGACTTCGGAGGGCAGGAACAGGCGCCCGAGCTCGAGCTTCGCGAAGTTCACCGCCGCCCAGTTCTCGGTGGCGCCGAGGATCCCGATCACTGCTTCGTCTTCTCGTGACCGTAGTAAATGCGGGACTGGCTGTTGCCGTACGCACCCAACCACACGTCGATCGAGCGCGACGGACGGGCAGTCCCGCTCGATCGCGACCGCATCTTCCTTCGACAGGTTCGGCCGTCGCGCCACCTCGAGGAAGCTCTTGCCCGAGGCAAAACTGAGCGCGCCCCACTTCTGCACGATGATCGTGTTCGGCCCGAGCTGGCTGATCGAATCGCGCAGGGAGTTGTCGAACCCGCGGATGAGCGACGTCATGCCGACAATCGACGTGATGCCGATGACGACGCCGAGGACCGTCAACGCCGAGCGCATCTTGCTCGTCTTCAGCGTGTCCCACGACATCGCGACGATCTCGCCTAACAGTCCGGTTCTGAGTTGTGCCATGTTTCGATCAACGTTCCTCAATCAACGACAGCCACCGACAAGATCAAGCAGGAGAACAGGAGAAAGGAGAACGAGATTCTTGAACAAGAAATCGTTTCTCCTTTCTCCTTTCTCTGTTTTCTCTAGATCGTGAATGCAGCGCGACAGTGAAGATTGTCGATTGACTACTCCCGTCTCAACGCTTCGATCGGATCCAGCCGCGCCGCGCGCATCGCCGGATAGAGACCGAAGAACAGGCCGACGATCGCGGTGATGCCGATGCCGATCGCGACCGACCACGGCTGCACCGGCCGCCGGAAGCGGCGTCAACTTGCTGACGATGATGGCGGCGATGAATCCGAGGCCGGTACCGATGCACCCGCCGAAGGTCGAGAGCGTGACCGATTCGGTCAGGATCTGCCAGACGATGTCGCGCCGCCGCGCGCCGAGCGCCTTGCGCAGCCCGATCTCCCGCGTTCGCTCGCTGACGACCATCAGCATGATGTTCATGATGACGATGCCGCCGACGACGAGCGACAGGGCGACGACGCCGATGAGCACCGCGAAGATCCCATTCGTGGCGGTGTGATAGATGTCGAGGAACGTATCGGACGTGAACATGCCGAAGTTGTCCGGCTCGTTCGGCCGCAGCCGCCGCTGGATCCGCATCGCCACGGTGGCATCGTCCATGGCGACCTTCACGAGTTCCGGGTTCTTCGGCTTCACCAGCAGCTGCATGCCGAAGAACCGGGAACCGAACATCTTCCTGAAGACGCTGAGCGGGATGATCGCGAAGGTGTCCTGCGAGTTGCCGAGGAACGATCCCTTCTTTTCGCTGACGCCAACGACCCGGAAATGCAGGTTGCCGATCTTCACCATCTTGTCGATCGGATCGACGAGACCGAACAACTGGTCGGCGACATCCCATCCGAGCACGGTGACGGGACGATTCGCGTCGATTTCCGCCGGGCTGATCAGCCGGCCGCGTTCCGCATTGAACGTGCCGAAGTAGACGTAATCTCTCGAGACCCCCTGCACCTGCACGCCGTCGACGGTCTGAGCTCCAAACGTGGCCATGCTGCGCGACTGCGTCTGTGCGGCCACGGCGCCCGACGTTCTCGCTGTATTTCCGGACCGCGGTCGCGTCGTCGAGCGTGATCCGCGGGTTGCGCCGGACTCGCTCCTCGTCGGCTTCGGTGCGCGTGACCGGCATCCGCTGAATCGTGAAGTTGTCGGCGCCGACGCCGGAGAGAATCGCGTTGGTGACGTAGCCGTTCATCCCCTGCACCAGCGACACGACGGCGATGATCGACGTGACCGCGACGATGTTTCCGAGCACGGTCAGAAACGATCGCAGCTTGTTCGCCCAGATCGCGCCGAGCGCGATCACCGCCGCCTCGTAGAACTGGTTCATTTCGCTGGCTTCGATTCCACCGCCGGTGCCGTACTAATCTTCACCGCCGCGCCGTCCGCGATCGATCGCACGGACGAAAACGGACCGGTGATCACCGCGTCGCCGTCCTTCAGTCCGGACAAGACCTCGAAGTATTTCTCGCCGGCGATCCCGGTCTTGACCGGATTGAACATCGCCTTGTTGTTCTGGACGATGAACACGCCCTCGAGCTCCTTGCGCGTCTCCCCTGGTTTCAGTTCCGCCGCCTGAGCCGGTGTGCCGACACTCGGACGGGCCGAACGCTTTTCGTTCTCCGGCGGACGCACGACGTTACCTTTGTCATCGACCACGATTTCGCGAACCGTCGTGGCCTGAATCGGCACCGAGATCGCTCCGTCGCGAACCGCCGTGGTGATCTCCGCGGTGCACGTGAAGCCTGGCCGCACCTCCGCGATCTCTTTGTCCAGCGTCACGATCACCTTGAAGTTGGTGGCCTGAGTCGACGAGGACTGCTGCCCGGTGCCGCTCTGGATCGGGCTGTTGCCGATCTCGGTGACCTTGCCGGTGAAGGTCTGTCCCGGCAGCGCATCGATCGTCACCTTGGCCGGCTGTCCAATCTTCACCGTCGGAATGTCGGTCTCGTCGACTTCGACTTCCGCCTGAATCACCGACATGTCGGCAATCGTCAGCAGCACCGTTCCGGCATTGTTCATGGTGCCGATGACCACGGTCTCCCCTTCCTCGATATTGCGCCGTGTGACGATGCCGGCAATCGGGGACTCGATGCGGACCTTGCTGAGATCGTAGCGCGCGCTCTCGGCCGTCGCGCTCTCCGACTGCATGCGCAGTTCCTGCGTGCGAAGCTGCGTCTCCTGCTGGCGAAGATCCGCCTGACGCGCCTTCAGCTCGTTGTCCGACCGTTCCAGCGCCTCGCGCGTCGTTAGGCCGCCCTTCCAGAGGTTTTGCTGACGGGTGTAGTTTTCTTCAGCCTGCTTGAGCGCCACCTTTGCGCTGTCAATCGACACACGCAGCTGCTCGACCTGCGACTTCGATGCCTGGAGAGACGCTTCCGTGCGCTGCACCGCCGTCCGCAAATTGCGCGGATCGATTTGCAGCAGGAACTGTCCCTTGGTGACGCGATAGCCCTCGTCCACGGCCAGATCGGTGACCCGTCCCATGGTGTCGGCGCTGATATTGACGTCGCGCTTCGGTTGAATCTTGCCCGACGCGTTGACGATGGCCTCGAGCCGGCGCTTCTTGATCGCCTCGGTCGTGACCTCGATTCCCGTGTTGCGTTTGAACTTCACATTGGCGTACACGATCGCGCCGAGTACGAGCACGATTGCGACGCCGATGAAGATCTTCTTTTTCCCGCTCAATGCGTTCCCCCCACACGGCTCATGACGGCTGCTGCCACCAGGGCGATGACCGCATAAACCCCGAACAACGTGATCGCGATCGGTTGCGTGCGCCGCCGATACAGCACGGCTGCGCCGACCGCGAGAATGAACACCCACCAGATCACGAACAGGTCGATCATGCCGGCCAGACGCGTCACGAACGCTCCCTCCGGCAGCATTGGCAGCAGGACCCCCAGGTTGGTCGCGCTGGCCATCGTTCCGCGGAAATAATTCAACGGACCGGTGACCAGTTGGCCGAGCGCCGAGATCACGCCGGCGTGCACGACGATGCTGTAGACCTGCTTGAAGCTCGCGTTACCGCCCATCGCGGCATTGAACACCGCGAACAGAATGCCCGCGAGCGCGGCGGTGATAATCGGCGACATGATCAGCACGCCGGCCGCCGTCGTGTAGGGAGCGATCCCCATGCGGCTGCGCATCTGCTGATACATCTGATCGTTCACCTGCATCCCGAACGATTCCATCTGCCGCACCTGCGTTTCGAGCATCGCCTCCTTCCCGCCCTCGGTGGTCATCGGCAGGACCGTGCAGACCAGCACGATTGCCGTCGTCAATGCCAGCATGCCCAGCCACTTGGGATGCGCGGCGACCGACTCGAAGGTGGCGCGGGGCTCCGTGATGATGCCGATGAAACGCGCAACGAGACCCTTGGGGGCAGGGAGTGCCCCTGTCTGCACAGCTGTGTTGGCCATAAATAATGTGGAGGCTCGCCCGCGACCGAAATGGCCGGACGGGACGAGATGATTCTAGCATTTGGAGAATACGAGGAAAGTGGTTGCGATGTTTCCCGGATCGCGGCCGTCAAGTAGCTGTAACCTCTTGACTTTAGGGACGAGCAGCGGGACTCGGCGGCGCGTCCGGTACGCTAAGCTCACCCGATGTCGATCCGGTTGTGTCATCTGTCGATCGCCCTGGCGCTCATGGCGACCGCCGCGCCAGCGGCTGCCCAGACCTTTGAAATTGTCGGCACCCGCGCCGCAGGCATGGGGGGCGCGTTCGTGGCGGTGGCGGATGACGCGTCGGCAACCTATTGGAATCCCGGCGGTTTGGCGCTCGGCCGTATGTTTTCGGCAGTGGTCGACTGGAAGGTGGCCGACCAGAAAGCCGGAAGTCTGGATGATCCAAGTCGGCACGATACCGGTTCCCTGATTACCTTGGCATGCCCGCGCTCGGGTTCGCCTACTATCAACTGCGGACGACCTCCGTCACGCCAGCCGGTACGATGCTGGCCCGGTTTCCCCAGGGCGGAGAAACGCCGGTCCGCATGGTGCGTCTGGACAAGCTCACGACCCACCACACCGGCGTCACCTTGGTGCAGTCCCTCTTCCAGGGGGTGGCAATCGGCACGACTCTCAAGGTGGTCCACGGCGATATCGCGACGGCTCTCGTTCCAGAAGGGGGCCGCGATGAGCGACTCGACGATGCCGCCGACCTTTCGACTGAAGGAACCAACAAGTTTGATGCGGACGTCGGGGTCATGGCGGGCGGCGGACGGCTCAAGCTGGGGCTCACTTTTCGTAACCTGACCGAGCCGTCCTTCACGGTCACGGGCACGTCCGACAGTCTCCGTCTCGAGCGGCAGGCGCGCGCCGGCGTCGCCGTGAGCTTCCTGGAGGGATGGGCAGCCGCAGCCGATTTCGATTTGACCGAGAACGGGCCGCCAGACAACCCGGTCCGCAGTTTCGCGGCAGGAACCGAAGGACGTCTTACGAAGAAGATCTTCGTTCGCAGCGGCTTCCACCTCAGCACAACCGGCAAGGCACGGCCGAGCCTGTCGGCCGGTGGCGGATACGCCGTCCTGTCGGCAGTCTGGATAGACGGCCAGGCGACATGGGGCGGCGACAACGCCGATCACGGCTGGGGTATCGCGGCGCGGGTCGTCTACTAGGACCGTTCGTGAAAGGACTCCGGCAGACACGATTGGTCACGAACTGACATCGAGCACACATTTTGTCTTGACAAAAAGTGTCAATCCATGAGCTAATTCTGTCTCCCCAGCCTAGAAATACCCAGGTAACGCAGCCACGCGTGTGCTGCACGCGCTCCCCCTGATTTCAGAGTCTGAACGATGCCGGTTCGCATTGGCGACTTGTTGCTGAAAGAAAAGCGCATCACGCCTGCCCAGCTGCAGGAAGCGCTTTCCTATCAAAAGACCAATGGCGGAAAGCTCGGCTACAACCTGGTCAAGCTCGGGTTCGTCAAGGACGAGGAAATCACCGCGCTGCTCAGCAAGCAGTACGGGGTGCCCTCGATCAACCTGACGCAGTTCGAGATCGATCCCGGCATCATCAAGCTCATTCCCGCCGAGACCGCGCACAAATATCAAATCGTTCCTCTCAGCCGATCGGGCGCGACGCTGACGATCGCGATGACCGATCCGACGAACGTGTTCGCCATGGACGACATCAAGTTCATGACGGGCTACAACGTCGAACCGGTCGTGGCGTCGGAAACCGCGGTCGCGGACGCGATCGCACGGTATTACGCGTCGCCTGGCGCCCGCGGCAAGGGGGCGACTGAAAGCACTGGCGGCGGTGGCGGTGACACCATCTCCTCTGCGGCCTCGCTCGACTTCGTCACCAAGGCGCTCGAGGAAACGACGGCGGTGGACGACGATGTCGAGGTGCTCGAGGAGCTCGAGCAGATCGACGTCGCTTCGCTCGAGAAACAGGGCGGTGAAGCGCCGATCATCCGTCTCGTGAACCTGATGCTGATGTCCTCGATCCAGAAAGCCGCGAGCGACATTCACATCGAGCCGTACGAGAAGGAATTCCGCATCCGGTTCCGCATCGACGGCATCCTCTACAACGTGATGGCGCCGCCGATGAAGTTCCGCGACGCGATCACCTCGCGCGTCAAGATCATGGCGAAGCTGGACATCGCGGAGAAGCGCCTGCCGCAGGACGGCCGCATCAAGATCCGCTTCGCCGCCGAGACCGGCACCAAGGAAATCGACTTCCGCGTCTCCTGCCTGCCGACGCTGTTCGGCGAAAAGATCGTGTTGCGCTTGCTCGACAAAGACAAGTTGATGCTCGACATGACGAAGCTCGGGTTCGAGCCGGGCTCGCTGAAGAAGCTGGAAGTCGCGATCGCCAAGCCGTGGGGCATGGTGCTGGTGACCGGACCGACCGGGAGCGGCAAGACCAACACGCTGAGCAGGAGGCCGGTTGCCTCGCCGGCGTGGCTGCTGCGACCGAGTCGACGTCGGGCACGATCTCGTCGGTCGGCGGTCTCAAGATTCCGCCGGTCGATGCGTATATCGCCGGCTATCAGTACTGCGCGAAGCAGGTGAAGCCCGGCATCAAGACGCTGAACGGCTACTCGCAGGACTTCGTCGCGCAGGACAAGTGTCAGGGAGTCCGCGCTGAACCAGATTGATCAAGGCTCGGATGTCGTCTTTCAGGTGGCCGGCCGGTGCGGTCTTGGTGCGATCACCGCGGCCGGGGACAAGGGCGTGTGGGGCATCGGCGTCGACAACGACCAGGCGTTCCTCGGGCCGCAGGTGCTGACGAGCGCCCAGAAGAAGGTCAACGTGGGTGTGTCCGACACGATCGGGCTCGTCGTGAACAACACGTTCAAGGGCGGTGTCGACGGCCTCTTCAACACGGCCAATGACGGTGTTGGCTACGGGAAGGTGAGCGAGAAGGCGACGAACCGGGCCGAGCTGATCGCCACCCTGGACGAGTGGACGAAGAAGCTGACCAACGGCGACGTCAAGCCGCCCCGAACCGTTTCGGGCTAACCCGCGGCTGATGCCTCAGGCGGACAGGCGCAGCCAACATGCTGCCTGATGCGAAGGCGTGACGCCAGCATCAACGACTACCGGATCGAGGAAAGCGAACGGCGGATCTAAGCCGTCGGTCGGGGAGAACGCCGATTCCCCTGGAAGCGCCTCGCAGACAAATCAGACGGCGGGACACGGCGAGGGTATGAACGTGGCCGCTCCTGACACTAAGAGAGTGAAAGTTATCAGTGTCCAGGTGAAGAAAGGAGCAGGCCGTGAGTGACGTAGAGCATGTTTCCGTCTTCGAGGCGCCTAGAAACGAGGGGGATGTGGCAGGCCAGCATCGCTCCCCGCCTCCATGAGCTGCATGGCCAGGGACAGAGCGTGTGGATCGACTATCTATCGCGCGAGCTAACCGAAAGCGGCGGGCTGGCCCAGCTCATGGTCGATGACGCTGTCGTCGGAGTGACCTCGAACCCGACGATCTTCGAGCGGGCAATTCTGAGCGGCTCGGCCTACGACGAGCAGCTGAGCCAGCTGCGCGAGGCAGAATCGTCTGCGAAAGACCTGTTCTACGACCTCGTTGCCCGCGACATCGAGGCCGCCTGCGAGCTGCTGCTTCCCGTCTGGACGCATTCCAGAGGGCTCGACGGCTACGTCTCCTGGGAGGTCTCGACCGAATCTGGCTGACGACCACGAGGCAAGCACCGAGGAGGCCTTGCGGCTTCACGCCCGAATCGATCGGCCGAATCTCTACGTCAAGATTCCGGCGACTGCGCCGGCATAACGACGATCGAGGATCTGGTCGCGGCCGGCAAGAACATCAACGTGACCCTGATCTTCTCCCTGCAGCGCTATCGCGAGGTCGTCGAGGCTTACCTGCGAGGACTTGAGCGGCTCGTCGAGAACCGTGGCGACCCGGCCACAGTCGCTCGGTCGCGAGCTTCTTCGTTTCACGGCTCGACACCGAGGTTGACAGCCGACTCGAAGCGCTTGGCGGCCATGACGACCTTAAGGGTCGGCTCGGAATCGCCAACGCCAAGCTCGCCTACCAGCACTACCTCAAGTCGTTCGCCGGCTACCGGTGGGAGCGTCTTGCCTCGGCCGGAGCGACGCCGCAACGCTGCCTGTGGGCCTCGACCTCGACCAAGATCGACTACCGCGACGTGATGTATGTCGAAGGCCTGATCGGGCCGGAGACAGTCGACACGATGCCGGCCGCGACGATCGAGGCCTTCCAGGATCACGGTCGCGTGGCAAAGACATTGACGGAAGGGGTGCCCGAGGCAGAGCAGCTGCTACGCGATCTCGAAGGCGTCGGCATCAACTACGACGAGGTCGTAGCGAACCTCGAGCGCGGCGGCGTCGACTCGTTCATCAGGTCGTTCGGGTTCCTACTCTCCGGCATCGTCGAGAAGCGTGACCGTCTTGCCACGCCCAACTGATCGTCAGCCGGGAACTTGCCTTTGGCCGTGCTGCCACGCGGAAAGGGAGTTGAGCGGCGGTGTTCGAGATTCTCGGCATGGCCGGGATCACGATCTCGGTTCTTGCCTACCTTCCCCAGGTGATCCACCTGATCCGCGAGCACTGCTCGGCCGGGGTAGTCGGCGGGCCTGGGCCATGTGGATAGTCAGCAGCCTGCTCATCGGCGTGCTCGCCCTCCATCGACGAGATCCAGTCTTCGTTCTGCTTGCAGCTCAGCAGTCTTACTTCCGCTTCGCTGATCGTGTTCTTCGAGCATCCCGTTACGCCGGCCTGGTCTGCCCAACCCACGCTCGCCTTGCTCGTGAGCTCGCTGGCAGCGTCAGCTCTACGTCCGAAGCAAGCCTCGCCGAGGAAGAAGGTCAGGTCCGGGCGGCGCAGCTTTCGCGAGCGCCAGGCGCCCTCGCTGAGCACCTTGCCTACCCGAGCACTCGAGACGTCGCTTTCGGCCCCGGGCGGGCCGACTTCATCATCGCGAGAGAGTCGTCGATGCGGTCGACGCCATCGCTGAGGCGTCTGCACCACATTGCTTTCTCCACTCCCAGCCTCGCCGACCCGCGCTTGCTCGGGCTCGGCGGTTGCCTGACCGCTCTCGTAGTCGAGCGCGTAGCGGAAGAACGTTTGCGTCGAGCCTTGGCGGAGATCAAGCAGCCGGCCCCCGACCCGGACAGCTGGGAGCAGCTCGATATCGTCAATAAGACCCAGGCGCCGATGAGCCACCGCTGGCCCGCAAGAAGCGGCGAGATCGTCAGGAACAGCTCATCGACCAGCTGCGCCTGGACGGTAGTGAGCCAAAAATGCGAGGCCCGGCCTCGGTGAGAATCCGCTGTCGACCCCAGTCGTGAAGAAGCTTGACAGCTCGCTTCAGGTCTACAACAGTGCCTGGCCCCGTTGAGACAACTGAGCACGCGGCCGGCAGCCGCCCTCGAAGTTTGCTCGCTCCTCCGTCAGTGGTTAGAACGAGCGCACCGCTCTCGAGAGCGCGATGGGATACGTCGAGGTCGCCGCTACCTGTCAGCACGACAAGGTCTGGCGATTCGGACAGCTTCAACCGGCGGCGCAGATCGGCGAACGAAGCCTGCGCTGCCGGATAGGGCCGCGAAGGCGTCCAAAGCGAGTTCGGTGAGGCGTGCAGAGTCCCGGAGCCGATCACGATCGCGTCGGAAACGGCACGGAGGAGGGCCATGACGAAGCGATCATCGCCGTCGCCGCCGGCAATCAGCTGACTCGACCGCGGAACAGATGGGATCGCGACGACGCCGTCGATCGTCGACACGAAGTTGGCGATCAGCCGAGGCCGACCCACTCCGAACGGGCCCCCGTAGCGCTCGCGCAGATCGTCGGGCAAGTCGAACTGGGGACCATCATCAGCGCGGATGAGAAGATGTAAGGTTGGCCACTAGCTGCTCAACTGCCGTGGGCGCCGACCTGCTGGAGGAACTCGGCGCGCAGGGAGGGGTCACTGTAGGAGCCGCGCCAAAAGGTCGTGACCGCCGTGAATGCTCCTCTACACCGCGCATCTGCGTGCAGAGGTGCGAGGCTCGAAGATGGACGGCGATGCCTTGCGGTGCGATCAGCTCGTCCAGGGTGTCGGCGATCTGCTCGCCGAGGCGTTCCTGCACGGTGAAGCGGCGCGAGAACAGTCGCACGAGCCTCGTCAGCTTCGAGATACCGATGATCTCCTCGCCGGGAATGTAGGCCACATGGGCTGCGCCGAAAAACGGCAGAGCGTGGTGCTCGCACAGACAGATGAAATTGATCGGCCCTTCGATGATCTGGCCCGGGATTTCCAAAGCCTGAGCGACTTCGCTTGGAAAGGCTGTGTGCAGCTTCGGATCGCCGTCATAGCCCGAAGTTGAGTCATAGAGCGCCCGCAGGAACCGCCGCGGCGTGTCTCGTGTGCCCGGCGTGTCGAGGTTCATTCCAAAGGCAGTGAATATCTCAGCGACGTGCTTCTCGAATCGCCGCCAATCAGCAGAATCGACGGCCCTGGGCTCGGCCAGGCCCGACGGCGCGAGGGCGCGAAGGTCAACGACGTTCTCGTCCACGGCGACACTCAAACTTTCGCTGTTCATGATTGCGGGAACCTCCTGCTCTCAGATGAGGCGGTTGTGATCGAATCGACGGGGAACTGCTGACCGAGCGCACGGCGCAGTAGGAGATCGCGACGGACTGCAAGAGGGATCAGCAGCGCCAGGCAGGCAACGGCAAACAGCGTGTACGCCTCGGGCCGGCCGAAGGCGAGACAGAGCCCGACGACAGCGAGTTGGCTTGAGAGACCAAGGTTCGCTAGCACCGTGACCGTGGCCGAGTTGGTGATGTGCCGGCCGCGCGCCAGCATGATCGCCGGCCGGCCGAAGTCTCCAGGCAACTGAAGCCCTCGACAACTCGGTCAACCGGGTTGTAGACGATGCCGTAGAGGCGGGCGAGCAGATGAGCGAAGCCGGCGGCCTCAGGCATGGCCTCGCCGCCCTCGCCCCGTTCCCTCCGGTAGAGACGCTCGACGTTGAAGTTGACTCCGAGCACGAACGTCAGGGCCACGAAGGTGACGACGCCGATCGTCAGGCTTCCAGTGAACCAGGCGACTGCCGCGCACAGGGCAGCGTCGACCAGCAAGTCGGACTCGGCGTCGAGGTAGCGACCAAGAACCGAGACGCGCCCTGTGAGGCGGGCCAACTGGCCATCGGCGTTGTCGAGCACCGTCTTCATTGCAGCAAGATCGCCGCCACGAGCAGATCGCCGCGGGCTAGGCCCAGCGCCGACGTAAACCCGACCAATGTCGCGAGAAGAACGACTGCGGGAGGCGGAATGCGCAGCCAGGCGAATCCAAGCACGAGAGGATGGGCGAGCGGCCGGAACAGATACTCGCAGAGGATCTCCTTGCCCTGCCGCCGCTTGCGTGATCTCGTCAGTGCCCACAGCGTCCGTCCAGCTGATCTGTCAGGCTTCCCGACATGGACAACCCAGCTGACTGGGCCGAACGTGAGGCCGCGCTGGAACGCGACTTCCAGTTCGGCTCGTTCGCTGAGGCGATCGCCTTCGTCAACGGCCTCGCCGGAGCTCGCCGAGCGGGAAAACCACCACCCGAGACATCAGCATCCGCTTCTCACTGGTCACGGTCCGCTGGTTGGACACGCACACAGCCGGGGCCGTTACCGATCGCGACCGGCAGCTGGCAGCACTGACAGACGCGCTCCGCTGAGCTGTTCGCAGGAGCCCACCAAGAACATCCGTGTCGACCGCTGTCTTGCTGCGGATGATTTCGCGGGCCGCGGCCACTTTGCCGTAGACACCCCA
>CAVOPH010000002.1:0-119291 GCA_963697775.1 uncultured Acidobacteriota bacterium
CGGCCGACAACCTCTACGAGGGCGCCATGGACGCATTCGTCGTGGAGGGGGGCAAAATCGTCGCGCATTTCTTCTCGGGCAAGATCACTCCGAAGTCGGCGCCCCAAAGATAGTCACTTGGCTGAATAACGTGCTCGCTTCGCGCTAGACGAGCGCGCAAATGCATCAGGGTTCGCTGTCCCGCAGATGGTGGGTAATGGTCGCGATCGCTGCCGTGAGTTCGACTGGCTCAACGGGCTTCGGGACATGCGCCTGGAATCCTGCCGCGAGGATTCGAGCCCGATCTTCGGCGCGCGCGTAGCCCGTCAGCGCCACCGCGGGAAGAAAACCTCCGTGTTCGGCTTCATGCTGCCGAATCTGTCGGATCAGCGCGTACCCGTCCTCATCCGGCAGGCCGATATCGCTGACCAGGACGTCGGGCCGCTCCACCTCGAGCATCTGAAGCGCTTCCCGACCGACGCCACCGCTTCACGCTGGCGCCCGCCTGCGTCAGCACCAAGGACGTCAGCGTGCGCCCGTCGGCGTTGTCATCGACGACCAGGATGCGCAGCCCATCGAGCCGCGGCAAGCGCGGCATGGGCGAGGCCGTCGAAGCCGCGGTCCGTCGCTCTCCGAGCGCGGCCGCGTCGCCTACTGGCGTCTCGCCCGAAATCGGCAGACGGACGGTGAACGTCGCGCCGCGCCCCACGCCTTCACTGGCCGCGTGCACGGTCCCGCGGTGCAGCTCAACGAGCTGCCGAACGATGGCCAGCCCGAGACCGAGTCCGGTGTGGCGTCGCGTCGTCGCGCCATCGGCCTGGCGGAAGCGCTCGAACACGTGTGGCAGAAAGTCCGGGCTGATGCCCTGGCCCGTATCGACGACCCTGACCTCCATGTGGTCGTTCGAGCGGTTCGATGAAGACATCGACACGTCCGCCCTCAGGCGTGAACTTGATCGCATTCGCGAGCAGATTCCAGATCACCTGCTGCAGCCGGCCGGCGTCTCCGCTGACCGGTTCGATGGCCGGAGATCGGGTGAGAAATCCAAGTTGCACGTTTTGGTCGCCGCCAACGGCCGGACGGCATCCAGCGCCGCCTGCGCCACGGCGACCAGATCGACGGGCTGCGGCGCCAGGCGAAGGGTTCCCGCAACGATTCGGGACACATCCAGCAGATCGTCGATGATGTGCGCCAGAGCCGAGGCGTTGCGCTCGATGGTCGCGATCGCGTGTTTCGCGCGATCGGGCGGCAATTGCTTCGACCCCAGCATTCGCGCCCATCCGAGGATGGCATTCAAGGGCGTCCGGAGCTCGTGCGACACCGTGGCGAGAAACTCATCCTTGAGATGGTTGGCCTGCTCGGCGTCCTCGGTCATCGTTTGTGCGCGAACCGTGCCGACGACCAGGCGCTCGTTCGCTTCGCGCATCTGGGCCATGAGTTGTTCCAACTCCGACCTCGCTTGCGCGGCCTCTTCCCGAGCGCGAACAGCCTCCTCGCGACGCGCGTCTCCTCGCGCAGTCCGGCGGCCTCTTCCCGTAAACCGGCCGCGTCTTCGCGCCACCTGCGCCCTCTTCCGAGCACCCGCCGCGTCTTCGCGCCGAGTGGCCGTCTCCTCACGGCGGCCACGGCGCCTTCCCGGCTCCGACGGCTGTTGCCGCGCGTCCTCTTCGCCGTCGGGTTTTGCTCGTGTGTTCCTGTCAGTCATGTCACCGCCGGGTCGGCTGCGATGCGCGTCGCCGACGTGGCTTCTGGTGATCTGTCTCTGAGGAGCGCCTGGGATCAACTCCGGGCTGCCCGTCAGCAAGCCCTCGTACCCACCGAGCGTCTCGCCCATGACGATCCCTTTCTCCGTGATCTCGAACGTTCGCAGATCTTTGCTGTGAGCGCTCCCACGCACTTTCACGACGGCCATGACGCGCTGCAGTTGACCCTTCAACTCGATATACCGCTGCATGATGATCGCGTCGGTCAGAAATGCCGTGCCGTGCGGGCTGAAGCGCAGATCCATGTAGCTGTCTTCCAGCTCCGCCGTCATCATCATGGTGATGCCCATCCCGGTGAGCACCGCAACCATGCGATAGAGCGACTCCCGAAAGTCCTCGCGAAACGTCGGCGCCAGCGCCAGCTCGAACCCGGAGAGCGAATCGATCACCAGCCGGCGCGCTTTGAGACGATGAATGGCTTCGACAATTTCATGGAGCATTTCATCGATGGAGAGATCCAGCGGGCGTGAGTGGATGATGCCCACTTTGCGCTCGCGAACGAACCGCTCGAACCGCTGTCCACTTGGACCGTCCTGCGAGTAGTCGGTGGGGCGCTTCTCGAACACCGCGATGATGCCCGGTTCATCATGACGCGCGCCCTCGCTGATGAACTCGCTGGCGAGCACACTCTTGCCGGAGCCCGACGGCCCGGCGAGCAGCACCGAGTAGCCGGCCGGAATGCCGCCGCCGAGCATCTCGTCCAATCCCTTGACGCCGACCGAGAGCCGTTCTCGCGGTTTCCGCTTCGCGCCGGCCACCGCCGGTCGCGACTTCTCCTCTGGCCCGACGATGACCCGGGGGAACACCTGAACACCGTCGTCCGTGATGCGGAAGGTATGCAACCCAGGAATGGGTGCCTGTCCACGCATCTTCATGACTTGTATCTTGCGAACCATCGAATTCCGATCGAGGCTTTGCACGAGCCACAGCAGTCCGTCCGCGACGGTGAAGACCGGATTCTGTTCAGCCTCCGAGGGTTGATACTCGCCGACGAGAAACGTCGTCGCTTCCCAGCTTGTGAGCCGGACGGCCAGTTGCTGCACGAAGTGCTGCAAATCGAGGTCGCCGTTCTGCGCCCGCTCGGCAGCCTGGGCCACGCGTTCGAAAGGAATCGACAATCACCACGCCGGGGCTCGTCGCTTCGACTTCCTGAACGATGCGTCCCAGGAGCTTCTCCAACGTGCCGTTGACCACGTCCTGGCTCAGATTGACGTAGCGGACCGACTCGATTCACGCGGGCCGATATCGAAGAAGGTGAACTGCTGCTGATAGCGCAGCATCTTGAGGGGGGGTTCGCCGACGACGGTGAAGTACAGCGCAGGACGATCGGGACCGGCGAGGGCGAACATGATCTGCTGCGCGAGCGTCGTTTTCCCCGCGCCTGGAGCGCCGGCGATGAGATTGAAGGAGAACTCCGGCAGGCCTCCACCCAGGATCTGGTCGAGTCCCGGAACGCCCGTGGGAAGTCGGCGAATCGCCACCCGGTCCGTCATGCCTTATGTCTCCTCTGTCCTCGCGTCGGCAAAGGCATCGGGCCACGCCTGTCGCAACAAACCCGCCGTTAAGGGTTCCCCGATGAACGAGACGAGCAACCCCGTCAATGTGGCGAACACCGCTCCGGCGGCTTCAGTGGCGACGGCAGGATCCTGTCGCTCCAGACAGAAAATGATCTGATCAAATGGCCCTTTCGCATTGCTCCGGCTCGCGCGTGTGGACCAGCCACGGGTATTCCCGTTGCGCAAGATGCAACGCGCGACCAGTCAGCGCATCGACGCCAACCTGGCCAATCAGCGGAGCCGACACCCGCGCGAGGTCATCGTAGGCGCGGCGCGCCGCCGCCGCGAGAGCCTCCGCACCCGCGGCCGATCCCGCGTGCTGCGCCAGCACTTTCAGCGCGAGCTGCCGCAGCGCCGCGTTTCCAAGGGCCGTCATGCGCGTGGGACCGCACGCGTCGGTGGACGAATCGTCAGTAGACATCGAGCTTGCGTGTTGGTGTCCGCCCAATCGAACGTGCGCTTAGCTCGCGTTCGCCGCGAACGATGCGACCGAGATAGTCGGTGAGCGACGCCACGTCGACACGAACCAGACCTTCACGCTCATACTGCACGAGCCCGCGACGACGGAGCCGTCCCATCGTGACCGTGACGTGCGGGCGGCTCATGCCGGCGAGCTGGGCCAGCTCGTTGTGACTCACCGACACCGTGACCGTGTCCCTGAGGCCGATGCTGCCCTTGCGTCCGCGCGATGTGGCCAGACGAAGCAGCAGGCGGCCGAGCCGCTGCTCCGCCCCGCGATGCGCCATCACCTCGATTCGATGCTCGGCGTCTGTCAGCCGCAGGCACAAGGTGAACATCAACGCCTCGAGCGCCGCGCGGTTCTGGCGCAGGTAGCCCAGGAAGCTGGCTCAGCTTGATTTCGAACGCTTCACTCGCGACCAGAGCACAGGCCGTGGTTCCCCGAATACCCGCCCGAACGCTGCACAGGCACAGCTCGCCGAACGGGCTGGTCCGGCTCGATCGTGCGCAGAGCAACCGGCCGTTCGTGGGGCTTGGCGGTCATGACCACCACGCGGCCTTTTCGAAGGAAATAGATGCGATCGGCCGCGTCGTCCGGTTGCCACAGGTACGCGCCCTTCGCGAAACGCCGGACGCGCCCCAGCGACCCGTCGCGCGGCAGATGGTCCAGCGTGATGCCGGTCAACGCCTCGCAGTCGCGATGATGCGGAAATTTTGGCGTGTCCATGGTCGCGATTCTCAGGCCATCAAACCGTGCGGCAGCCCCTTCGCGTCGCCCGACGTGAAGCGCTGGCCGAGACACAGCGGTACGACGCCACTGTAGGTGTGAGAGTGACAGTCAAAGAAACCAATAGCGTACTCGACCGGGGGCCGATTGCAAGTTCGCCAGCGAACATCCAGTCGACTGATCACAGGCAGCTCAACGAGAGCCGTTAGTCGGTGCGCTTCGCAGGTCGATTCGGCTGTTTGCCTCCACTCAAAGATGCGCGTTTGCGCCCACTCCTGCGAGGGACGCGAGCGAGGTAATCGGTCAGCGACGCTACGTCGATACGAACCACACCTGGACGCTCCGTATCGACCATGCTGCGAGCTCGGAGCCGTCCCATCGTGACCGTAACGTGCGGACGGCTCATCCCGCCGAGTTGGGCCAGTTCGTTGTGACTGACCGAGACGGTCACTCTATCCCTGCGCCCGGCGCTACCCCGGCGTTCGCGCGATGTCGCCAGACCGCTGCTCCGCGCCGCGATGCGCCATCACCTCAATTCGATGGTAGGCGTCTTTCAGCCGCAGGCACACCGTAACCATCAAGGCGTCGAGCGCTGCGCGGTTCTGGTGGAGGTAAGGGAGGAAGGTGCTCAGCTTGATCTCCAATGCCTCACTGTCGACCAGCGCATACGCCGTAGTTCCCTGAAGATCGGTTGGTGCGGCGCACAGGCACAGCTCGCCAAAGGGCTGCGCCGGCGCGATCGTGCGCAGGACAATCGGCCGTTCGTGCGGCATGGCGGTCGTGAGCACGATTCGGCCCTCCCGAAGGAAGAGATTCGATCGGCCACATCGTCGGCTTGCCACACGTAGGCACCCTTCCCGAAGCGCCGCACGCGCCCGAGTGATCCATCGCGGGCAGGCGGTCCAGCGTGAGGCACTCGCCGCCTCGGTGTCGAGATGGCCGGGAAATTTCGGTATGTTCATGTTCACGAGACTGCGACATCATCACGGCGCAGAAGCGGTAGCGCGACCATGCGCCATCCTCCGCGTGGAGATTCAGCGAATCCATGGCCTACGCAGCGGACGCACCATTACAAGTACGCACACGAACATTGACGGTTCGCCGCCTGAGGTCAGACGTCTCTAGCGTTTATGAGCGCCCGGAGCCTCCAGCGCCACTGAAGCGTCGATGAAGTGGAGACATCTTTGAGGGAGGTGATAGCGGAGATCACCGGCAGGGAAGCACTGCTCGTCCACGAACTCGGAGCTGCCGACCCCTCATCAGCCGTGCTACCTGTACGGAGAGGAAACCGTATGCCCTCTTCTACACGAGTCTCATCCGAGGGGTCAGACTCCCCCGCACGCACTCCGTTTGAGAGATTCCCTCTACCGGCGGTGCTCGCGGCCGCCTGCATGCTTGGCCTCCTGGCGCCGGCCTCCGCTCGCAGCCAGGAATCGGGCAATTTGACGGGTCGCTGGGTCCTCAATCGCAACCAGAGCCAGGTCGACAAGGAAATCGGGTTCAATCCCGCCTGGCTGGCCGCCGGCATCCGCAGTGCCGAGCGTGAGTCGGGTGGCGGCGAGGGCGGTGGACGAAGCCGTCGGGGATCAGGCGGTCAGCAGGGCGGCTTCGCCGTGCCGCGCGAGACCGAGGAAGACGCGAAGCGCATGCAGCAGCTCTCGGCCGAGGCGCGGATACCGTCACCGCACCTCACCATCATCGACAGCCGCGGCACAGTGACCATCACTGATGCCGACGACGTGTCGCGCACCCTTCATACGGACGGGAACGACGACTACCTACAGATCCACGGGCTTCCCATCACCGCAGTCACGGTTCGCGACAGCGGCCATGTGGTCGTTCGCTACAGGGTAGAGCAGGGGCGCGAGCTCCGCTACACGTACACTCGGGAAACCGCCGGCCCAAAGCTGACCGTAGACATCCAGTTCGTCGAAGGCGGCCGGGTCGCCGACACCGTTCGGCGCGTCTACGACCTGATCGGAGCGGAAGACCCGTTCCCGACGCCGGACGTCACGTCGAAGACCGAGCGCGGAACGGCCGGGGGAGTGCCCGCCATTCCTCCGACAGCCGCTGCGCCGGCGACGGCCTCGAATGCCGCGCCCCCGGAGCCATTCAACCAGCAGCCGGGAGCCGAGCTCAAGGGACTGACGCGTCTGGGGATTGTCATCGAAGGCCTCGGCGCGCAGGCAACGTCGTGCGGGCTGACCGAGGCGGCGCTCGAAGCGGCCGTGGCCGGCAAGTTGAAGAGCGCCGGCTTCACCGTGGTGACGAAGACCGACGAGGACTCGTACGTCTACGTCAACGTGATCACCGGCAGCCTGTCGACTGGATCGTGCGTGTCTCGCTTCGACCTGACCGTCTATACCCACACCACCGCGCGGCTCTCGTATCAGTCGTCGCCGGTCCTGGTCCAGGTGTCGCTCCTGCACAGAGGCGGTATCAGCGCCGGCGCCGCCGCCGGACACTCTGCCACCGTGGTCAAGGGCGTGTCCGAATACCTGGACGAGTTCATCGCCCGGATCAAGGCGGCCAACAAGTGATGGTCAGCGAGCGTTCCACCTTCGGCGCTTTGCGACTGCGCTGGACAAGACGGTCGCGAGGTACCGCCAGCGCACGGGTCGACACGAGTCGACGCGATGTCCGGAAGGAGTCCGAGAAGTTACCGAATCGGACGGACACGCATTCGGAACGATAGGGCCCGCGCGGCAAAAGCAGTAGCGTCTGTTTTTTCGTTGCCGACAGGCGGGAGAGGAACTGCCACCACCTCCTCGGGCGCGAGTTGAAGTGTTGCCGTCGTCGATCCCGCGTAATACCAGGAGGCCACGGCCGCCCCACGGGATACCCGGGACGCGGTAGTGCCGGCGTGCATGAGCTGTAGACCTTCTTCCTCGCGCCGTCGCTGGCCTCTCCAACGTCGCCGAGCGGCTTGGGACTGACGAACATGCAGTACAAGGGAATTCTCACGTCAGCGGATTTCCGACAGACATTGCCCTTAGACGACGCTAAAACGAGCTCTAATCCCGGATGTCCACGACGGCCGGCAGGCGGTGCACGTGCGCGTAACCGGGAGTGAGGTAGCGCATGAAATGGCCATCTCCCTCCAGGAATTTCTTCCAGAAGGCAACCGTGTAATGCTTGATGGTCGAGACCATGACTTCTCCGGGAATCGGGACCTGCAACGTAAAGGCATCGGTCGCTGCGAAGGGTGGAGAGTCCGTAAACCCATCGGCGGGACTCGTGTCGAGCGAGGCGACGGAACTTACGCCGACCCTCTCGCAGAAATTGCGGCCTCCGCCGAAACCGGTTGTGGTGGGCGACGTGATTTCGCCCATGTTCCAAGCCAGGCACGCGGCTGCTGCGACGGCCCCCAACGACGGATTGCACGCACGAAGGCCAGACGGCAAGACAACCAAGTCGGTGAGCGGCTCAGGCTGCGATGGATTCGCCACCCATGCGGTCTCGCGTGTTTCGTCGATGCGCGGACAGATTTCGGTCTGATAGCTGATGTGAACAGCGTGAGGATTGGTGACGTAAATCCGCGGTGTTGCCAGGGCCGTGGCGTCGAACAACGTTGGAAGCGGCTGACCGGCGGCCGATTGCGTCCCGCCCATGACCAAGTACGGCAGCGAGATGCCGCTGACATCTATCAGGGAAAAGGGAGTGGGTTCGTAGACGACCATGGCCCTGATGCGCGGGTCAGCCGCGATGCCGTTTTCCGACCACCCGCCGGCAACGCGTAGCGCCGTAGCGCCTCCAGTTGACTCGCCAGAGATGCCGACGCGGTTGGGATCGATCATGCCGGCGAAGAGGTCGCCGGCCGTGGCGTTGCGTGCCAGCATCGCGTCAATGACGAAGGGCACATCGAGAACGCGGTTCACAGCACTCGCCGAATGGAGCGCGACGACCACGACGAAGCCATGGCTCGCCAGGGTTTCATGTACGGGAAGCTGTGAGAGTCTCTGAAAATCGGCTCCCGCGGCGGTGCCCCCGTGATCGTGCACGATGAGTGGGAATGCGTGTCTCGGGACGGGATGGGCGCTCCGAACGGCCTGAAGCGGTGAGCTCAGGCGGTATAGGCTCCCGCCCGCAGGAAGACAGGAACCGACAGGATCACTCTGATTCACCGGAGGGAACACGGGGTACGCGGCGCCGTAATTCGGGTGATCCAACGTTGGATAGAAGACCTGAACTCGCGTCACGCGGCCGGCACTCATGGTGGCGCAGAACGTCGTGAAGCCGACGTTATAGCGGCCTTTCTCTCCGGGCGTGTCAATTTGCCGAGCGGATCCTGTCTCGGCCACGAGCAAGACGGCACTCAGTAGAATCAACCGTCGCATGCGCGGAGTTCCAACCGACATGGGTCGCAGGGTCATAGCGGTCCTCCTTCGGACTGATGTGTTGCCACTCTCCTAAGGCAGACAGAAGGGGCAAACCTTCGCCGGCCGTGAGGCGGTGACGGAAAGCGTTCCGAAACTGTCGCTGAAGAAATCTGAAGGTTACCTGCCGATGCTGCTCGCCTCGGCTGACTGGATGTACCGCTGCACATCCTCGGCGAGCAACAGTCTCTGACGAAGGAGTTGCTTCGCGGCGTGCGTCACGTCCTTCACGTATTTCTCGTGCGTGGGGTACCGCTCTTCGATCGATGGCCGCGGGTCGCCGAGCGCGAGACGCTCCGCCTTCGTCTGCGCAAAATCGAGTTTCTGCCCCGAGGCATCACAGAGGTCGTCGCCGGCAAAGGCGGTCGCACGCAACGACCAGCCGGTGTAAGTCGCCAGCGGAACCTCGATCTCCGGGAGGCGAATGCCTGCGATGTCGTTGCCATCGGCGTCGGCTCTTGGAACGAAGGCGGGATATGGCGAGCCCAGGAAAATCGGTGGGAGGTTCGACAGAATCCCCTGATCGAAAGACCGCCCGAAGTCGAACAGGTCGCCGGTGGTCATCAGGCCGTTGTATGTCACCCCTGGGATCGAGGGAAAGCCCGCTTCCTCCTGGGGTGTCGAGGACACCAGCGTCCCATTGCTCCGTCGCGGCACTCGACTGGCCGGCGGTTTCTTCCCCGCGGTTACCCAGGCATCGAGCGCAACGAGAAGGGCCCGCAGACCCCGGTTGGGAACAAGAGGGTTTCCCGGCTGCTGACATTGGCCGGGTCCCGTACTCGCGTTGTGAGGAAGGCTCGACAGCAGATAGGACCGGACGTCCCGCGAATCGCGAAGATCGTTCCCCAGCGTGTCCGTGTGCAGGAGAGAACCGGCTTTCACCCAGTACTCGTTCGCGGAGTTCACTTCGAAGATCCTGGGGCACGTGTTCGTCTCGAGGCATCGGCGGCGGCGGCCGTCGGTCCTGCCCGTGATTGGATCAAAAAGGATCCGGTTCGCGAACGGGAACTCCCGCTCCGGATACCATCGGCCGATGTGCTGACGGTGCGTTCGTGCAGCTTGTGCAAATCGATAGTTGAGAAAGATCCCGCTGCCGCCCCCGAGCCAGTTCAGGATGCCGTCGAAGACGCGGTGCCCTTGCTCGTCCTCGTTGAAGCCCAGATGCAGGAAATCGCGCATGTAGCGGGCGGGCTGCGAGATGCCAAACGTGTAAACCCGCTCGATATACCCAACCAATGGATTGGGCGTGCCGGTCTCGTCGCTGTCCTCGTACCGCAAGAATGCGGCGAGGTCACGGGTGGCAGCGAAGCCCAAGCCGGCGACCAGCGGATCCCTCGCAGGGTACGTGAACTCGTACAGCCTCCCCTGAGTGAACGGTGTCCCGGCGGGCAGCAGCCTGATACTGAGCGCGTTGACATACTCCCAGTCAGCGGCGGGGATGGTCACCGGCGCATCGTCGTATCTCGTACGCACCGTCAGGCTGGCCCGGAACTTGTCCATCGCCGCTGCCGGATAGGTCAGCGGCGCGATGACCGTCGTGGCGTTGTCGATGACGAATTCCTCGAGCGACGGACCGATGACCGGCGAGCCGTCCGGGTTCATCGCGATCGGCACTCTGATTGTCAGGCGGTTGCCGCCGGCAGCCACGCCAGGATCCCAGCCGCTGGAGACGATGGTGTAGCCCTGGCGCATGAGGAAGCCGTTGCCTGCGTGGGCAGCGCTCGTCGGATCATTGCCGCCGCTTCCGTCGTTGAAGACGCTGAGAACGCCGACTGACGGGAAGAAGGGGCTGTCGAGATTGCCCCGGTTGTTCATGTAATAGAACAGCCGACGATTCCCATTGGTGAGGGTGACCGGCTTGAGGATGACGACGTCCATGTCGTACTCGACCATCCCTCGCGTGTTGCGGGGCGCGAGGTCGATGTCCGCGATCACGTGGTTCCGCGGATCGGCCGGGTCGACTTCGCCAAACGCACGCAACCTCAGTTTCTCGTAGGGCCCGACCGGGCCGAACGATACGCCCTCGAACGTCGGCGACTCCACGCGCGTTATCACGATTCTGGTGATATCTGCCTCGGCTGACGGCGTCCATCCGACGGTGAGGGCAAGGACCGCGATGGCGGCCACGGTGGTACTGCTCGGAACGAACCCAGCTCGCTGGTGCATAGCGATGCTCCTTGGAAACATTGACAATGGTGCCGGCCCGCGATCCACTTCCTACCGTGCTGATTTGCTCTACTCGAAATCCCGGGGCTTTGGGCGCGAGCGCCCGGCGGCAGCACGATTCCGAGCGCGGCGACCACCGCCGCGGCCAGGCGGTGAAATCGGCGTAGACTGGCGCTGGTTTCGGCGCACGTCGAAGAACCGTTGCAGGGGTGCACGAGCCGAGGGTCGGCGACAACTCATGAGCAAGTCCTTTGCAACCGGCGAGAGCAGCGAAGGAATTCCCAAGGAAGTTGTAAGGGACGCTATGTCGAGCACCGCCAGCGGGTTGTACCAGTTCGGGCCTTTCAGACTGGATCTCGAGCGCCGCCTTCTGAGTCGCGCCGGACAGTCGCTGCCGCTCCCACCGAAGACCTTTGAGTTGCTCCTGTTGCTGATCCAGAGTCCGGGTCGGGCGTTCTCAAAGCGAGAACTGATGAGCGCGCTCTGGGCGGATACCTACGTCGAGGAGGCAAACCTCTCGTTTCAGATTTCGGTTCTGCGAAAGGCGCTCGGACGCGATGCCGCGTGGATCGAGACGATTCCGAAGCACGGCTATCGGTTCAGCGCAGACGTGCGGGCGAGCGTAGCGTCGGACAAGTCGTCGGCAGAGCCCGGCAGCGCAAACAGCCAACCCTCCGCCGCGATGCTGAAGCGCAGCAAGGGGAAGGCGTGGCTGGTGGCCACGACGATCGCCGTGGCCTTACTCGCGGTCGCTGTTTTCCAGAAGGTCGTACGCGAGCCGGGTCCGGCGGCGGTCACAACTTCGCCCGCCCTCGCCGTTCCGCTCACGGCGTATCCGGGATACGAGCTTGCGCCCAGCCTCTCGCACGACGGCAGCCGGGTCGCCTTTTCCTGGAACGGTCCGACGCAGGATAACTACGACATCTACGTCAAAGTGGCCGGGCCGGGGGAACCTTTGCGTCTGACGACGAACCCTGCGTCAGACGACTGGCCTGCGTTTTCACCCGATGGCCGTTTCATCGCATTCATCCGCTTCACATCGCCGAACACAGCTGCGGACTTGATGGTGATCCCAGCGCTTGGAGGCGCCGAAAAGGCGGTTGCGGCGATTTTTCCGATGCCGATTCCCCGGACCGTCAGGCAGGTCGCCAATCTCTCTTGGACGCCGGATGGAAGATGGCTTGCCTTCGGTGGCGCGACATCCCCCAACGGCCCGCGAGGCATCTGGTTGATCGCCGTCGATGGCCCGGAGCAGCGGCGCGTCACCGACCCTCCATCGCCGGGAGGGCACGACTTGAGCCCGGTCGTGTCGCCCGACGCGCAGTACCTCGCTTTCTTGCGGGCACACACCGTGGGTCGCGTGGCGATCTTCCTCGTGCCGCTGACGCCCGGTCTCGCGCCGAGCGGCCCGCCGCGCCAGCTTACCGACGACTCCGGTGGTATCGGTCTCGCGTGGACCCCGGACGGGCGCGATCTCGTGTTCTCGTCCAGCGGGCATCTCGGCCTCTCACGGATGGCGAAGATTTCAGCAGTGTCGCAATCGAGTCGAACTCCTGAACCTGAATTCCTCCCGTTTGGGGAGCAGGCCACCGCGATCAGCATCGCCGAGACGGGCCGGCTCGTGTATTCGGCACAGTCCCGAGACACAACTCTCTACGAGCTTGCGCTTCCAGCGCCACCGGCAACTCCGGTCGCGGTTGCCGCCTTCTCCTCGACGTTCGACGAATTCGCGCCCCACTACTCGCCGGACGGGACACGGCTCGCCTTCGCGTCGACCCGGTCAGGAGCGGAAGAGATCTGGATTGCGAACAGAAACGGCTCGAATCCGCTCCCGGTGACGTCCATGGGAGGACCGCAGTGCTCGAACCCGCAGTGGTCGCCGACGGACGGACGGACGATTCTCTTCTCATCGCGGCGTGCAGGCTCGGAAGACCTCTATCTGGTTCGGCCGGACAGCGGCAAACTCACCCCGCTCACCGACCATCCGGCAGATGAGGGGGAGGCCCGATGGTCGCGCGACGGCCAATCGATCTATTTCGTATCGAACAGGACCGGCCGGGACGAGGTGTGGCGTATGCCGGCGGTGGGAGGTGCGCCGACGCAGATAACCCAGCACGGCGGCACTGCCGCCATCGAATCCCGTGACGGCTTTCTGTATTACGCGAAGGAGGCAAGGTCACCGACTTCGATCTGGCGAGTTCCCGTCGACGGCGGCGCCGAAGTTCATGTCGTCGACGGCTTGAGCTATAGCCTCAACTTTGCGGTCGGTGAGCGGGGACTCTATTTCGTAGCCGTCGGTGATACCGGTGGCAAGCCATCGATGGATTTCCTTGATTTCGCGACCGGCAAGCGCGCGACGCTCGTACGTCTGGACAAACCGTACTGGTTCGGCATTACGCTCTCGCCCGACGAGCGGTCGCTCGTCTTTCCGCTCGTGGACAGCGCAGGCAGCAATCTGATGCTTGTTGACAGGTTCCGATGACTGCGCGTCGCCCCTCAGTGACTAGGAAGAACAGCCATTAGCCGACACTGCGATATCCATCTCCGGCGTGCGTGAGGTGAGCATGGACGGTGGCGGCGCGAAGGAGGTCAGCTGTGTCAGCGCCCGAACAAAGATGCCGCGCCCACACGGCGGGCAAGCTCCGCCTCGCACGAGATACGAGCGAACGAGCGGGAGCGAGTGAGCCACGCGAACGGAGCGGGGCCGCGGGGTCCCCGCGAGTGAGCGTGTAAGGGGTCTGGGGACACATTCTGGACACGTTTTTCGATACGGTAGGAACTCACGAGCGGCGGTGAAACGCTACACTGCGGCATCCACGGAGCAAAGTCGAACGGTATCCATCTGGCCCTGGCGAACACGAAGGCGGAGGTCAGTGCTTTACGGCTTCGGACGTTTCCACGCGGAACTGTCGGTACGCCGAGTACTTCGCCTGACCCGAGACGAAGCCCTGCCCGCGATACTGTTCCTCCATCGTCAGCGGCAGCCACATGCCGAGCTTCTGATCGGCCGCGAACTTGACCGTGATCGTCGCCAGGGTGTTGCCGCTCTGGAGCAGCAATGTGGACACCATCACGCGGCCCGTCGCTCTCTCGATCTCGAACCGCCCGTTCGCGGCCGCCTGATCGGACGTGTTGATGAGCCGTGGACGATACTGCTCGGTGAACTGCAGCGAGACGATGCTGCTTTCGCGGTTCCATCTGGTTATCCGGAACGTTGAGCGGTGCTGGCTCGCTGGCCGCAGGAATCGAATCGCCGTCAGCGGCAGGTTGATGGTGCGATTGAGGCGCGTACCGCGAGGATTCAGGTTGAACCGGGCTCCTTCGGCCGCGATCCGTTGGGCCTGTTTCAGCCGGTCGGGGTTCGGCTTCGTGAAAAGCGTGAGCAGTCGTTCCTCGCGATCCCGGACAGGAAGCCCGTCACTGGCAGCAACGTCCCTGAACTCGACCCAGCCGAACGCTTCATCGGGAATGAAGAGCATGTCCGAACGAAGCGTGCGTCTGGTTGTTCTCGACGAGCTGGTAATAGTCCTCCTGCGCGACGAGCGACGCATTGCGCTCGAAGGTGGCGACGTACTCGCCGGCGGCCTTCAGCACCTCGGCGAGACTCGGCTGGTCCTCTTGCGCCCAGACCACGACTCCGGTGAGCGACGCCACGACAATGCAGCGGAGCACCAAGAGTCTCATCGCTCATCTCACTGTGAAGCGTACATCGCGGCGGATGGCGACGTTCCCTGCCGAGGCATCGACGTGCAGAATGTACGTGCCGGGATCGAGCAGGCCGAGCGGCAGGCTGTAAGTGGCATCTGCGGATCCCGCGGCCGCGAACCGGTCGCCGTCGAGCGCGCTCTCGGTCGCGGTCATCTCACGAGTTTTCTGTAAGACCCGAAACACGACTGAGACGGGAAGAGGCTTGTCCTGACGACGCTGATAGACGCGGACCCGCACAGATACATCGTCTGCCATCGTAAAGTCACGTCGCGTCGTAGGTGCGGTGTCGAGGAGGCCGCCCAGTGCCTCGGGCGGTGTCGCCGTCGGCGCGCGTGTGTCGAACAGCATGGGCCCGGCGACGGTCAGCGGTTCGGTGGCGAAGTCGGGCACATCCACGAACGTGTACACGCTCCCGACGATACCGGTCCGTTCGTGCCGGGAGATCACGCGCAGCTCGTACGTTCCAGGTTTCAGCGCGAGCGTCGACACGGACTCGTATCGCAGCTCGCCGGGACCGGTCTCGGGCAGCGCAATCGACAGGCGCTGACGCTGCCAGTCGACGTCCTTCTGGCCGTCGCGGTATGCGCTCGTCAGGATCTCGACAGGCTCGAACTGCGGCTGGCCGTCCTGCTTCGCCGGAAGCTGACCGCCGCTGGGCGGCACGTCGTCGGCCCTGACACCTGTCGTCAGGAGCACAACCGGCGTCCCCGATGGCCCGCGGAACGTTGCCGCGGCAACGCTCATCGGCAGCCCGCGCTCGGGTAGCAGCGCGCCCGAGAGGGCCTCCAGCGACGCGCCGGCTGTACCGGCACGCGCGCTGGTGACCGCGTCGGCGTAGTATCCCTTTCGCGTGCGCACCTGCACGCCCGGACGATTCACCTTCACCGTGATCGGATGGAAGCGGCCATCCGGCTTGACGTCTGTCGCCTCGAATGCCAGCAGGTAGTACGCGGACGATTCTTCCAGGATCGGGCGAACGCTGTCTTCTGGATTGTTCGCATTCACGATCGTGCGGCCGCCCGTCCAGTCTGCGACCGTTTGCAGCGATTGCTGGCGCTCGATCAGCGACGCACGGTTCATTCGCTCTTGCGCCGCCGCTTGCTCGCTTATCAACCCTGCCGGGTCGAAACTGTCACCCGCATGGACATTGGTCGTTTCGAGCGCGTTCGGATCGACCGTGTTGACGGTCACATTGGCCAGCTGCGTTGCCCGTACCATCGCCTTGGTCGCGGGCTCGAGATAGCTGTTGCAGGGACCTGGCACCGGCGCCAACCGGAAGCGCTCGCCGATATAGAACACTGTCTTTCGTCGCTGCGGTTCGGCGCGCAGCGCCGTCGCCACCCGCGTGATCGCCTCCAGTCTGCACACGCCGCAGTGGCAATTCCCCATCTCCTCGCCTTCGCCCCGCCTGATGGTGCCGAACGCGGAACTGTCGATGGCGCGCTTGAGACGGCTCTTGTCAGTGGTGAAGTTCTGAGGCACGCCGTAGATCGTATGTCCGACGGCCGCCAGGTCGCCCGGGCCGAGGCTGTCCACGATGCGCCGCGCCGTCGCACGAAGTGCCGTGAGATCCAGCGGAAGGCCACGGGACTCTCCCGGCCGCTCGATGAAAGGATCGATCAGGATGACGACGAGGCGCCCCTGCGGAAGGTCGTTCCTGGTGACATCAGGCGGCACGGCGTCGGCCGCTGATGGCGGCTCTGCGGGCATCGGCGGCAGATCGATCGCGGAGAACGCCACGAGCCGGCGGGGCTTGTCCTCCTCGAGGACGGTGAAATCCGCCGCGCTCAGACCGCGAACTGGCCGCCGCTCGGCGTCGAGCACGGAGACGTCGAGCTGCACGGCGTCGACGCCGGTGCGGAACGTCTGAGGTTCCACCGGCGGAAGCTGCTGCGCGACCGGAACGGACAGCAGGACCGCTACCCAGCAGGCGAGCAGGGTGAGGCGATATTTCAAGGGAACTCTCCGGAGACGCTTGGCGGCAGTGATTGTATCTCGGGTCAGGGTCGGAGTCCGATCAGGCGCGACCGACGCGAGTCCGGCACCGAGAGTGTCGAAAAGTTTGGAGATATTCTGGACACAGGGGAATCGGGCGGGTAGAGCGATGATGTCCGCCTTCGCGCTAAAGCGCTACGGCGAGACAACTTCCGCATGACCACGGGGCGCGGAAGTTGGAGCGGGCTACGGGGATCGAACCCGTCTAACTGGCTTGGGAAGCCAGGACATTACCACTATGCTAAGCCCGCATTGAGACGATCGTATCAGGCCCAGGGCTAAAGGCTCAAGGCTCGCTTAAGCCCTGATAAACCCCAACACTTCGTCGCGCTTTTGCGTCCATCTCCTGCTGCGGTCGTCGCCTCGAGGTTCAACCGGATCAGCGGCTCCGTGTTCGACGCACGCACGTTGAAGTGCCAGTCCGGATACTCGACTGACGTACCGTCCATCGAATAGACCTTCGCGTCCGAGTAGCGCGCGGCCAGCGCATCGAGCTTTTCCTGGACGACTCGATGGTCCGGCATCTTGGTGTTGATCTCTCCGGAGATGAAGTACTTCTGCGCGGAGCGGCGCAACCAGCTCCTGCAGTGTCTGCCCCTTGTGCGACATCAGCTCCAGCATCAGCAGCGCCGGGATGAACCCGTTGTCGGCGTAGAAATTGTCGCGGAAGTAATAGTGTCCGGTCACCTCGCCGCCGAAGATCGCACCTTCCTCGCGCATTCGCTTCTTGAAGAACGCGTGGCCGACGCGGTTCATCAGCGCCGTGCCGCCGTACTTGGCGACCATGTCCTTGACGGCGTAGCTCGCGCGTACGTCGTACACGATCTTCGCGCCCGGGGTTCTTGCAGCAGAAACGCCTCCGCCAGCAGCGCCGTGACGAAATCACCGGCGATGAACTCACCGGTGCCGTCGATGAAGAAGCAGCGATCCGCATCGCCGTCCCAGGCGATCCCGATGTCAGCCTTGTCGCGGACGACGCGCTCGACGATGTCGCGGCGGTTTTCTTCGATGAGCGGGTTGGCTTCGTGGTTCGGGAACGTGCCGTCGATGTCGAAGCAGAGCCGCGTCGTCCTGCAGGGCAGCCGTTCGAACAGCTTTGGCGCGACCAGCCCGGCCATCCCGCTGCCCGCGTCGAGTACCACGTTGAAGGGCTTGACGATCTTCGGATCGATAAACGACAGCACGTGCTTGACGTAGTCGTCGAGCACGTCCATCTGCGAGAGCGCGCCCGGCCTGCCGGCGGGCGCCGGCAGCGTGCCGTTGACGATCATGTCGCGAATGTCGCCGAGACCCTCCTCGCCGCTCAGCGGAAACGCCTCGCGCCGCACCAGCTTGATGCCGTTGTACTGCTTCGGGATTGTGCGACGCGGTGATCTGCGCGCCGCCGTCGTGCTTGTCGCGCGCCACGGCGAAATACATCATGTCGGTCGCCAGCATGCCGTAGTCGACGACATCGGCCCCCTGCTGGCGCGCGCCGTCGATGAAGGCCGCGGCAACCGCGGGGGAGCTGAGGCGCATGTCGCGCGAGACGGCGATACGCTTCGCCTTCAGATACGCGACGAAGCCGCGGCCGATCTGCCGCGCGGCATCCTCGTTGATCTCACGCGGGATACAGGCCGCGGACGTCGTACGCCTTGAAGATGGACGTGTTGATGGTCGAGGAGTTGGTCGTCATAGTCGGCTGTAGTCGGTGACCGCGGTTTTGTCCCCGAGCTGCACCGGGGTGTCGATGGTGACGTTCCGGCCGATGTGGCAGTTGCGACCGAGAATCGACGATCGCACGACCGCTTCCGGACCAATCCATCCGTTCGGCCAGATGATCGATCCGTCGATGACGGCGCCTTCGGACACGTGGGTCTGCCGCCCGATCACGGAGTAGGGCAGGACGCGCGCTCCCGCTTTCACGACCGCGCCGTCGTCGATGAAGCACGGGCCGTGAAGCTCCACGCCCTGATCGACCTTCGCGTCCGGCGAGACCCAGCACGTCGCCGCCGGCGCGCCGGCGAACGGCGGCGCCTGATATCGCCCGTCCATGATGTCGCGGTGCACCTGCAGGTACTTGGCCGGCGTGCCGATGTCGATCCAGTATCCGTCGTAGATGTAGGCGACGAAGGTTTCACCACGCTCGATCAGCGACGGGAAGAAGCTGCGTTCGATCGACCACGCGGTGTCTTTCGGAATGCGGTCGAAGGTATCCGGCTCGAGGACGTAGATGCCGGCGTTGATCGTGTTGCAGGTGATCTCGTCCTCGCCGGGCTTTTCCAGAAACCGACGGATGTTGCGCGTCCGCGTCGGTTTCGACCAGCCCGTAGGCGCGCGGGTTCTCGACCGGCGTCAACACGATCGTCGCCTTGGCCCGCCGCTCGCGATGCAGCCGCAGCACGGCGCCCAAGATCGACCTCCGTCAGCACGTCGCCGTTGAACACGACGACCGAGTCGGTCAGCGAGTCGCCGGCATAGCGGATCGGCGCCGCCCGTTCCGAGCGGCATCGGCTCGACGACGTAGCGCAGACGGACGCCGAGACCGGCGCCTTCACCGAAGATCTCCTCGATTCGGCGCGGCTGATAGTTCAGGCTGAGGATGACCTCGTCGATTTCCGGCACCTGCTTGAGGAGATCTATCTGGTAATAGAGAAACGGCCGGTTCGAGGATGGGCACGATTGGCTTCGGCGTGTGGACCGTGAGAGGCCTGAGCCGAGTGCCTTTCCCGCCGGCGAGGAGAATCGCTTTCATGCAACTAACGATGATAATGCATCGATTGCTGATTGTTGATTGCTGAATGCTGATTTTTGGTCGATGATTGTGGCGGTGCGATTTCCTGCTGCGTCGGTTCATCGGCCGCACTCGGGTGTCGTCGGTCAATCAGCAATCAGCGTTCAACCCTCAGCATTCCCGTGAATCTGCCGAACGCGATCACGATCGGCCGTATCTTCCTGGTCCCGCTCCTCGTCGTTGTGCTGCTGACGAAGTTCGAGGGACATCTCATTCTTGGGGTCCGGAAAGAACTGGTCGGCGCCGCGATCTTCGGTCTCGCGTCGCTGACCGACTGGCTGGATGGCTATCTGGCGCGCCGGCGCAAGCAGGTCACCACGCTCGGTCAGTTCATGGATCCGCTCGCCGACAAGCTGCTGATCACCGCGGCGCTCGTGTCGCTCGTGCAGATGGATCTGGCGCAGTCCTGGATGGTGGTCGTGATTCTCGGACGCGAGATCGCGGTGACCGTCCTGCGGAGCCTGGCGCAGTCGCGCGGCGTCGCCATCCCCGCCTCACCGCTCGGCAAGTTCAAGATGGCGTCGCAAGTGACAGCGATCCTGCTGCTGATTCTCGGGGATCACGTGCCGCTGTTTGCCGCGCTCGGACGGATCGTGCTGTGGATTGCGATGATTACCGCGGTCGCGTCCGCGTGCGACTATTACAGACGGTTCCAATCACTGATCACTGATCACTCATCGTGAATCCCAATCTCTGAATCGCTCATCTCTGAATCGCCAATCCCAGAATCCCTGAATCACACCGCACGTTGGGAGATTCAAGGATTCGACGATTCGAGGATCAGGGATTCACGATGAGTGATCAGTGATCAGTGATTCGAGGCGTGACTACCGATGAATCGCGACGAGGTCGCCGACGTTGACGGCGTCGCTGGTCTTGTCGATGCGGATGACGTGCTCGTCTCGGAATTCACCATGACCAGCGGTCGCCTCGGCGATCCGCGCGATCGGGCCGGTGCCGTCGCCGGTCGTGCGGAAGACGGTCAGGTGCTGCCCGGCGTGCACCCCGTGATCAGTGCCGCGGTCGAGCACCATCAGGTCGCCGGCCGCGCCCATCTGACGGCGTTCGTCGCCGAGCACGAGATGGCCTGGGTTCGCAAAATCCGGTTCACCGCCCGCCGCCGCCGCCGCGGGAACGGCCGGCTTGACGTAGAGTTCGAGATAGTCCCCCTCTTCGATGGCATCGCATGCCCTGATCACGGCTGCGATCGCTGAATCTGATTGCGCGTCGACAATTCGAACCCAGCCAGCTGTGTGGATGCTCGATCGGGGGACGTTGTCGCCCGAACGGCCGGACGAAGCGGTCGGCGACTACCCGGCGGACGATAGTATTCCTGCCCGACCTTGAGCCCCTGCGCGGTACCGGCCTTGATGACCAGCATGTCGTTTGGTCCGAAGAGTGCCTTGCCCCGCTCGCGGCCGGGGCCGACGCGAATTGACGTGTCCGGCGGCATGCCTGTCGCTCGGCGCCGCAGGCCAGGTCGGCTGGATGGTCGCGAGTGGCGTCGGGGGCGTTCGCCACCTGGGCCTGCGCCGCCAGCGGCGCGAGCACAGATCCCCGTCACGACGGACTGAATCAGTGAACGCACACTACGATTCATGCGATACGCTCCCGTTCTTCGGCTTCTTGGGGTCTGCCTTAGGGTCGGCCTTCAAGGTTTCCGACGAGTTTCTTCGTCTGTTCCAGAAATTCGCTCTGTTCGAATTCGACGAGGAGACGATCGAGGTAGGGGAGCGCCTCGGCCGAGCGGTTCATCTTGACGAGTGCTTGCGCCAGGTAGAAATACACGCCATCACGACGGCTGTATTCCGGATCGTTCTTGAGAATGGCCATGAATCGATCGATGGCCGCGGGTGGAAACTTCTGGGTCTTCAGGTAGAAGTAGGCCACGCGGTAGTCGGAATCGCTCATCCGGTCGCGGGCTTCGCGCAGCTTCGCGCGACCATCTTCGGAGATTTTTGCGTGCGCCTCTGCGTCCGGGTCGTTCGGATTCACCTGCGCATACCGATTGACGAACGTCGTCAGCTCCGCAATCGCTTCCACGGTTTCGGTCTGATCCCGATCGGGTCCGTGCATCTGATAGAAGTGGCACATCCCGAGCTTGTACTGCGCGTAGTACGCGCGCTTGTGGGTCGGGTAGAACGACAGAAATTCCCGGTACTCGTTGATCGCGAGCACGCTCGATTCCGCGCTGATCCTTCGCCCGAGGTACGAATCGGCGAGACCGAGCTTGGCGTCGGCGCGATATTGGCTCTGCGGATAGCTATCCATCAATTGCCTGAAGTACTCGCGAGAGGTCAGCCAGTGCTTCTTGTTCAGCTCGTCGGTGCCGCGTTCCCACAGAAACTTGTCGGGCTCCAGCGTTCCAACCGGCGGCTTCTTCGGTCCCGACGAGCACGCCGACAGCGCCAGCAGCATCACAATCCAAACGAACGAACGCGCTCCCTTCATCGGAGCGCGGGTGTGGTCGAAAGCCATCTATACTCCGCTTCAATTCCGTCTTCGAGCGACACGGTGGGGGCAAACCCGAGATCTGCCCGCGCCAGCGTCGTGTCTGCGAAGGTGTCGCGCATGTCCCCCTTCTGCGCCGGTTCGCGCCGCACGTCGAGGGATCGGCCGACAACGCGTCCGATGATGTCGAGCACCTGATTGATTGAGACCCGCGAGCCCGCCGCCGATGTTGTAGGACCGGCCGGGGACGGCCCGGTCTCCCGCTGCCACCGTCGCCGCCACGGCGTCCCGCACAAAGGTGAAGTCACGCGTCTGCTCGCCATCGCCAAAAAGGTGAATGGGATCGCCTGCGATGGCAGCGGTGAGAAATTTGTGAAACCCCATATCCGGCCGCTGCCTGGGCCCATATACCGTGAAATATCGGAGCGACGAGGTCGGAACTCCATGGTTCACGTGGTACAGGTAGCAAAGCTGTTCGGCGGCAAGTTTGGTCACGCCGTACGGAGAGACGGGCTGCGGTAATGCGTTCTCGCGCATGGGAATAGCCACGTTGTCGCCGTAGACCGAGGAACTGGACGCGTAGACAAACCGGTGCAACGGAAGCCCGACACAGGCCTCGAGGAGGCGCTGCGACGCGTCCACGTTGTGCTCGGTGTAGACCCGGAAGTCGCGGCCCCAGCTCTTGCGAACACCCGCCTGGGCGGCCAGGTGAAAGACGTGGGTGACCTCGGCGAGCAGCGCCGGAAGGTCCGCGTCCTGAATCCGAGCCTCCACGAAGCGAAACCCGGGCTTACCCTGGTTGTGAGAGAGGTTGGTCTCCTTGATCGAGCGGGCGTAGTAATCGGTGAAACAATCAATCCCGATCACCTGTGCGCCGCGCTCGAGCAGGTGCTCGCACAGATGGGATCCGATGAATCCCGCAACCCCGGTGACGAGCGCTTTCATTCGAATACCTGCCTGATTCGTTCCGGGAGCCGACATGGTTTCCCGGCCGGATCGAGCGCGGCATGAATCGTGTGACCTGATGCCGCGATTGATTGATCGTCACGGCGAACGACCTCGTATCTGAATTCCATCCGAATTGGCGAAAGCATGCGGCCTGTCGTCCTGACCTCCATCTCGTCGTCGTACCGCGCCGGACGGCGGTATTCGCAATGGGCTTCGATGACCGGCAGCGAGACGCCGTCGTGTTCCATTTCACGGTAGGTCCAGCCCAGCGATCGAAGCAAATCCGCCCGGGCAACCTCGAACCACACGAAGTAATTCGCGTAGTAGACCACTCCCATCTTGTCCGTTTCGGCGTACCGCACACGGATGACAGAACTCGACGCCGGCCGCTCTTTCCGCTCGCTCACGGCCACGCTCAGACTCCGGCCTTCTGCGATGCGGCGGCACGCAGCGCTCGCGTCGCCTGCTCGGGATCCCCGGTTCCAAAAATTGAGGTGCCGGCAACGAGGATGGCAGCCCCTGCTTCGATGATTCGAGCGGCGTTTGTTCCGTCCACGCCGCCATCGACTTCGATAGGCGCAGCGTTGCCCTGCCGGTCGAGAAGGGCCCGGACCGCCTGGATCTTAGACGGGCTGCGCGGAATGAAAGTCTGGCCGCCGAAGCCGGGATTGACCGACATGACCAGCACGTAATCCACCATCCCGGCAATCTCCTCGAGCGATCCCACCGGCGTCGAAGGATTCAGGGCCACGCCGGCCTTGGCGCCCAGCTCTTTGATGGCCTGGAGCGTCCGGTGGAGGTGAGGCAGACACTTCGACGTGCACGGAAATCATGGCCGCGCCGGCCGCCACGAATGCCTCGAGGTAACGATCCGGTTCCTCGATCATCAGGTGCACGTCGAGCGGCACGGTCGCAACCTTGCGGATCGATTTCACCACCGGCACGCCGAGCGACAGGTTGGGCACGAAATGACCGTCCATCACGTCCACGTGAATCAGGTCGGCCCCGCCGCGCTCCACGGCCGCAATCTGTGCTCCGAGGACCGTGAAATCCGCCGAAAGGATGGATGGGGCGATCCGCACCGTCACCGGCTGACCTCGAGCGAGATCGGCTCGCCGGGAGCAATCTGAAATCCTGCCTGGGGATTCTGGCGAAGGACGATGCCGGCGGGCACACCTGGATATGGATGGTCGCCGACGACGGCGACGCGAAAAGCGCGAGCGCGGAGCAGGTCCGCGGCGCGGTCTCCGTTGACGCCAATCAGGTCGGGCATGACGTAGGTCGCTGCCTCGCTCCGCCCGATTGACGAGCAACGCGACCTGCGGCGCGTTGCTCTTGGCCGCAGGCGTCTGGGCAATCACCGCGTCGGACGGGTACTCGGCGGACCGAATCTCCGAAACGCCGGTCAGCTGGAGGCCATCCTGCTGAAGTCGGAGAGCCGCAGCCCGCTCGGATTCACCCAGCAGCGCCGGAACGATCGTCGATCGGGGGCCCGCGCTGACCCAGACCTTGACGCTGCGCTCACGGCGCGTGCGGGTACCCGGCTCGGGATCCTGGGCCAGAATCTGGCCGACTGGCACCTTCGGATCTGGCCGCCGGCCCTCTTCGACTTTCAGGTTGAGACCCGCCTCCGACAGGGCCACCTTCGCGTCGTTGACCGTCTTCCCGGAGAGGGTAGGCACGACGACCTCGCGCGTTTTCAACGCGATCCGCATCGCCGCCGCGGCAAAGAGGACGTACGTCAGAAGCAGAGCGCCGCCCAGGAGCAGCAACTTACCCGCTCCCCAGACGCGCGTCGTCAAAGCCATGAACTAGAAATTTTACCGCAAGTCCTTAGTTTTCACCAGAATGGCGGCAAAGAACGCCTCCAGCGAATCGCGAAACGGCAGGGTTTGAAAGTGGCCGACTGGAGTGACGAAGGTAGATAGCCTCGCCGGCATCCGGTCCGGCGCGAGCGTGAAATCGTCTCGACGCGCCAGAAAACCGTGGATAACGTCTTCGTTCTCTTCGCGCTCGCCGGAACACGTCGCATACACAATCCGACCGCCTGGAGCCACGGCCTCCGCGACACGATCGAGCATCCGGGATTGAACAGCCGCCAGCCGCTCGACGTCCGCCTGAGTCCGCCGCCAGCGAATATCAGGATCCCGGCGGAGCGTGCCGAGACCGGAGCACGGCGCATCGAGCAGGACGCAATCAAAAGCCGGCCCGAACGGCAGCCCCGCCGATACGTCCGCTCTGGCCACGCGCACGCACGCTGCCCCTTGCGTAACGATGGTGCGCTGAAGCAGATCCACTCGTCGCCCGCGAAGATCCGTTGCGACGATCAGTCCGCGATCGCCCATCGCTGCCGCCATCGCCATCGTCTTGCCGCCCGGGGACGCACATGCATCCAGGATGCGCTCACCTGGTGATGCGCCGGTGAGCTCCGCAACGAGTTGCGACGATTCGTCCTGGACCATGAAGGATCCGTCACCGGCTATCGGGGTCAGCAGCGGGTTCCCGGTGCGAACCGTCAGGCCGTCCCGGGCAAATCGCGTGGGCTCGGTGTTCACGTCGAACGACTTCAAACGCTCGGCGAGCTCATCGCGAGACAACCGAAGGGTGTTTGCACGCAGCGTCAGCGGCGCCGGCTCGTTGTCGAACGTCGCCCATTTCTCCGCCGCCTCGAACCCATGGCGATCCACCCACTTGGCGACCAGCCACTCCGGGTGAGAGAGTGTCGTGGCCAGGTATTGGCGCGAGGACGTGAGTAATTCAACGACCGGGGTCTGACTCCGGTACCGGGGTCAGACCCCACTCAGGCCGCGACGGCAGCGGCAACCGATCACGTTCACGGCTGATGCGGCGGAGCACCGCGTTGACCAGGCCCGAGGCGCTCTTCTTTCCGACTTTGCCGGTCAGCGCCACGGCATCATTGACCGCGGCGGCGGCAGGAATGCGGTCGTGGTGCAGAAGCTGAAACGCGGTCATCCGCAGGATGTCGATCACCTCGGCATCCAGCTTCGAAAGGGAACGGTTTGCGAACGCTTCGATGATCGCGTCGAACGCACCCTGCCATCGCAGCGTGCCAGTCGCAATCTCCCCAGCCAGCGCGCGATCGCGCTCGTCAGTGAGCCGAGCCCGAACGCGTGCCAGCGCGTCCGGCAGATCCGATCGCCCGCCGTTCACGGCCCGCAGAACGTCGTACACCGCGAGCCGCGCCGGCGCGATCATCGTTCACCAAGAGACATTCCCGGGCGTAGCTCGCGTCCACTGAGAAACTCGCGAACGCTCATCGCCCGTCGCCCCTCGGGCTGAATCACGAGGATCTGCAGCACCGCCCGGTCTCCGGCGGCGATCGCGAGTCCCTCGCGACCGGCCTCCACAATCGTGCCGGGCGACGCATCGGTACCCCGCCCCGTCAGCGCGGTTCGATGTATCAGGCACCGCAACCCCTGGACGATCGTCGAGGCCATTGGCCACGGCTGCAGTCCCCGAACGCGATTGTGAATCACGCGCGCCGGCAAAGACCAGTCGATTGGCCCCTCGCTCTTTTCCAGCTTCGGCGCGTAGGTTGCGCGATCGTGGTCCTGAGGAACTTCCTCAACCGGTCCGCGCGCCAATCGTTCAACCACGTCGAGCAGTGCAACGGCCCCAGTTTCCGCAAGGTCCTGTTCGACATCCACGCTCGTTTCGTCGCCAGCGATCGGCCGCCTCGCAGTGGAGAGCATCGGCCCGGCATCGAGCGCGGACACGACCCGCATGATCGTCACGCCCGTGACCTCGTCTCCGGCAATGACGGCTCGATGGATTGGCGCAGCTCCGCGGTACTTCGGAAGCAGCGAGGCGTGTACGTTGATCATGCCGAGCCGCGGAATCGACAGGAGCGCGTCGGGCAGGATGCGTCCATACGCGGCGACCACCCCGAGGTCGGCGCCGAAACTCGCGATCGTGGCCAGAAATGCCTCGTCGCGAAGTTTGATCGGTTGCAGAACCGGCACCCCTGCTTCGTGTGCCAGTTGCTTGGTCGGCGTCGCCACCACCTGGTGCCCGCGCCCTTTCGGCCGATCCGGCTGTGACACGAGCGCCACGACGCGATGACGCGAGTGGATGAGCGTTCGCAGCGAGGGCACCGCAAACCCCGGCGTTCCGAAATACACGATTCGCAGCGCCGCAACTTCTACCATCGTCCTGATCGTTTGAGTTTGTGGATTCTGCGGACGATCAGGTCTTTCTTGATTCCCCGCAGCCGATCGATGAAGACGGTCCCCTCCAGATGATCCATCTCGTGCTGGAATGCGCGCGCGAGCAGCTCGCGCCCTTCGATTGTCTGCTCCGTCCCGAGGCGATCCAGTCCCCGGACGACCGCACGTGCGGGACGGACGACCGTGGCATTGAACCCGGGCACGCTGAGGCAGCCTTCTTCTTCGAGCTGCATCCCGTCGCGTTCGACGAACACGGGATTGACCATGACGATCAGATCTGACGCGCGGCGGCCGACGGAGAGATCGATCACGAACACCCGCAGCGGGACGCCGACCTGCGTCGCCGCCAATCCCACACCGGGCGCGGCATACATCGTCTCGATCATGTCGTCGATCAGCTGCTGGACGCTGTCGTCAACGGCTGCAACGTCCGACGCGGGCTGGTGGAGGAGGGACTCCCCGTATCGGAGAATCGGTCGAATCATCGAGGACGATGGCGGATCGTGGGAACCATGACGGAGCTCACGAGCCGGCGCGACGGTTGCACATGTCTACGGCGCGGTCGGCGGCTAGACGTGCCGGACCGCGAACTGGTCGCGGACCGTGCAGGTCCACGCCGTCATCGCGCGCTCCAGCTCCGCCACCGAATCACCGCCAAATTTTTCCGTCAGCGCGTCCGCCAGCACCAGCGCCACCATGGCTTCGCCGACGACGGCTGCTGCCGGTACCGCGCACACGTCGCTGCGCTCGATCGCCGCCGCCGCTTCTCCCATGGTCGTCAGATCGACGGAGCGCAGCGGTTTCATCAACGTCGAGATCGGCTTCATCCAGGCTGATACACGGATGTCCTCACCGTTGGTGACGCCTCCCTCGAGACCACCGGCATTGTTGCTCGGGCGCGACACGCCGGTCGGCCGATTGCCGCCCGGGTTCGGCAGGATCTCATCGTGCACGCGGGATCCCGGCCGCGCCGCGGCCTCTGGTCCGAGGCCAATGCCGACCGCTTTGATCGCGGGGATGGACATCATCGCGTGCGCGAGTCGCCCGTCCAGTTTCCGATCCCATTGCACATAGCTTCCGAGACCGACCGGCACCCCTGTCGCGATCACCTCGAACCCGCCGCCCTTGGTGTCGCCCGCTTCGCGGGCGCGATCGATTTCTTCGATCATTCGACCCTCGACCTCCGCGTCCACGCAGCGAAGCGGGGCCTCCGGGCTCAACGCCGCAGCGGCGTCGAACGTGACGGTCGTCCCGTCCGGCAGGCGTGCCTGACCGATGGAAAACACATGGCTGGTAATGCGGATACCCGCGTGGTCGAGGAGTTGCCGGGCGACGGCTCCGGCTGCAACACGAGCAGCGGTCTCGCGCGCGCTGGCACGTTCGAGGATGTCGCGAACATCCGCGCGGCCGTACTTCGCGACCCCGGCGAGATCGGCATGGCCCGGTCGCGGCCGCGTGACCGGCGCGCGCCGCGCCCCGCCGGCGTCCGGCGGAGGCTCGACCGTCGTTCGCATGGTGTGCTGCCAGTTGACCCAGTCGCGGTTCTCGATTGACATGGCAATGGGCCCGCCGATCGTTTCTCCCGCGCGTACGCCTGAGAGGATGTCGGCGCGATCGGACTCGATCGCCATGCGGCGGCCGCGCCCATAACCACCCTGCCGCCGTTTGAGGTCCGCGGTGATTCGATCGACGTCGATCTGGAGACCGGCGGGGATTCCTTCGAGGATGACAATCAGCGCGCGGCCGTGCGACTCGCCCGCGGTGAGAAAACGCACCATTGAAGGCTCAATTGTATACGAAGTTTCTGCAGCACTCCGTGGCCGGGCCGCCGCTTTCCGGAGCAAATCCGCCGGTCGTGAGGGAGGTGGCGCTCTTGCAACCCGCACAGCCATGCCCCAGGTCATTGCCGATCGTTTCGTGCGATCGAATGCCACGTGGATCGATCTTGCGACCGGTTGTTCAGTGCAGCTGCGAGTTGCGGTATCCGGATCCAGGCGCGACGAGCTCGAGTGGAATTCGAAGTGCACCACGCTGGCCGGCTTGCGCCATCCGCTCATCAACGCGCTGATCGACTACGGATCGGTCGATCGCAACCATCGGTTCGAGGCCTATGAAACGCGGCCGGCGATCGTGCTCAGCAGAAGAACCGCCCAGCGTGCGGTCGCGCACGTGATGCGCTTCGTTCGAGCTCACGAGATCGCCCTGGCGCGATCCGACGTCGATTTCGTGCTGCGCCGGGTTGAAGCCGGCCGATCGATCGGTCGTCGGACGATTGGCGTGATCCTTCAGCATCGCCCGGCGTTTGAAGCCCTGTCCGATGCGCTCGATGCCGCCTCTCCGGCCGGCCTGTGCGCGGTGTCCATCCAGGGGGCGAGTCAGTCCGGCCTTCGTACCACGCGGCTCCTGACCGCTCGTGCCGCGCGACTGCACGGCTATGTCCCGATCGCGCCGGCGGTCGTTGTTGCGTTTCCCTGGGTGCCCGACTACGTCAGCGGACGGCACGTCTGCGTGCTCGGAACGACGGAGGACACGCGCGCCGGGCCCGTCAGGTCTTTCTTCACGCGGTTGAGTGTCGAAAGCCCGAGGCGGCACCTGGTACTGCGTTTCGATCGGTCTCGGCCGGAACAATCGTCGAAAATCGTCATCCTCGAACGCATGGGAGTCACGGCTATGACCGGAATGATATTCGCCGACGCCGAGCAGGGCCCGCTGCCGGACGAGATCTTCGCCGCGGCGCGCGCAGCCGATGGACGACCCGGAAACTGCCTGGAACGTCTCGGCGCCGGCGCCTACGAACCGATCCCGACGAACCATTTCGTGGTTCACGAGCTGCCTCAATCGTACGGCACGTACGCACCGCCATCGGCGATGTCCACCAGTGACGGATTAAAAGAGCGCCGCACCAGCGGAGTCGTCCGGCGAGCCGTCGAGAGAAGCGAATCGCTCGTGGCGCGCGGGCGGCACAGTGCCGCGGAGCGCGTACTCTCACGAGCGTTGCGCGTCCACACCGGACGCGGGGCATCGGCGGAGGCCGCACAAGCGGCGCTGCAGCTCGGCTACCTGGCGCTCGACCGGGGGCGAATTGATCGCGCGACACGGAGCTTCCACCAGGCGCGCGAGGCTGATCCCGAATCGCCGGCTGCGTGGCAGGCGTCGATCGGCCTGGGCCTCTCGTGGATTGAAGACGGAAGACTCGTTGAAGCGGAGGCGGTTCTGCGCACGGCAGCAGCCACGACCACTGACAACGAAATCATCAAAGCGCGGGCGTCGGCGGCACTGAGCAGGTGTTTGTATTGGATGGGTCGCCTGGACGAAGCCATGGTCGCCCTCGAAGGTGCGGGCAGGGGAGGCCAATCGCCGGAGGGCGCGCGGGTTGCGGCAATGCGATCACGAATTCTCCTCGCGGAAGGACAGATTCCTGCGGCCGTCCGTTCCGCGCGGCTGGCGGCCGAACTGGCACCTGACAGGACAGACCTCGGGATCCGTGCCGGAATCTCACGCGCGCTCGGGGCCGCCGTCGCCGCGGCCGGCGACGATCGCGCGGCAAGGACATACCTCGACGAGGGGTTGAAGGCGGCAAGCGCTGCGCACCTGCCGCTCATGGCTGCGCGATTGCGCCTGACCCTCGCTGAGGTTCAAGGTGGTTCCCGCCGCGACGACATGCGCAGGCTCGTGCGCCGCGTCGTGGAGCACAGATATCCTCCGCTGCTTCAGGCGGCCGCTCGCGCAGTGCTTGCGCGTCTCGAGCGGGTTGAGCTCGATGCCACGACGCGAGCCTTCATCGCTGCGAGCGGCGCCGTCATGATTGGCAAGGGCACCCTTCCTCCCGTGGCAAATCCGGTTGCCGAACTCGAATCGTTTCTAAACGTGGGACATACCGCCAGCGACGATCGATGCGCGATCGATCGAAGTGTTGAAATGCTGCACGAAAGGCTCCGCGCGACGACGGTGGTAGTGGTGGTTTCGGCACCGCCAGGGCGTCGGGTGCTGTCCTCACATGGGCGTCCATGGCACGGCGAGCCGAACGTCGCGTGGCGAGCAGTGGATGGAGGACTCGGCGTTCCGGTGAATTCGTCCGACGAGCCCGGTCAGGCCGCCGAGCCCGTTCGCTACTGCGGCGAGATCATCGGCGCGGTTGCCGCGCGCTGGACGGCTGGCGCGGCGATCGATGTCGCCCGCGTCTCGTCGCTCCTGCGGGTCGGTGCCCTGGCGATCGCTGCCCACGTCCGCGCCATACTCGATCGATCCAACCCGCCGTCTACGACTCCAGCCTGGGAAGATCTCCTTGGGGACAGTCCCCCGGCCTGCACCCTTCGGGAATCGATCGTCCGCGCGGCGCGTGCCCCGTTTCCGGTTTTGATCCAAGGGGAGAGCGGCAGCGGGAAGGAACTCGTCGCGCGCGCGATCCACGAGCTCGGGTTCGCGCCGGGAGCGCCGCTTCTGTGCACTGAACTGCGCCGCCCTGTCCGACGAGTTGATCGAGGCGGAGCTGTTCGGGCATGCGCGCGGCGCATTCACCGGCGCCGTCGGCGAACGCGCCGGGCTCTTCGAGGACGCCGACGGCGGGATCGCTGTTTCTCGACGAAATCGGCGAACTGTCGCCGCGAGCGCAGGCCAAGCTGCTCCGCGTGCTTCAGGACGGTGAAGTGCGGAGAGTCGGCGAAAACATCTCGCGCCGTGTGGACGTCCGCATCATCGCGGCAACCAACCGTCGACTCGATCAGGAAGCGGCCGCCGGCCGTTTCCGCCCGGATCTCCGATTCGGCTCGACGTCGTGCGGATCGAGGTCCCGCCGCTGCGCGATCGCGCGAGCGACGTGCCGCTGCTTGCCGCCGCGTTTCTGGAATGATGCGGCCGAGCGCGTGGGATCCAGGGCCACGCTCACGCCGGACGCCATGGCCGCGCTGACGCGCTACGAATGGCCGGGCAACGTTCGCGAGCTTCAGAACGTCATCGCGTGGGTCGCGGTGCAGTCGCCCCGCCGCGGCCGAATCAGCCAGGGCGCGTTGCCCGCACACGTCGCCCAGGCGGCCGTGCCGCAGGACACCACGTTCGAGGCCGCGCGCGAGGAATTCGAGCGCCGCTTCGTCAAAGCGGCGCTCGCCAACGCTGACGGTCAGCGCGCCCGGGCGGCGCAGGCCCTCGGCATCACACGGCAGGGACTGGCAAAAATGATGCGAAGGCTGAGGATTGAATAGGGTCGGTTCGCTGACATTCGATATAGTGAACGGCCTCGGGAAGACTGGAAACTGGAAACTGATCCGTTGACATGCTTCGCTATCTCATCCGCCGCCTTCTGCTGACGATTCCGGTGATGCTCGGCGTGGCCACGCTGGTGTTCGCGCTGATTCACCTCGTCCCGGGCGATCCCGCGCAAGCGATGCTCGGCGATGCGGCACCACAGGCGGAGGTCTTGAAGCTGCGGCATTCGCTCGGGCTCGATCAGCCGCTCTTGACGCAGTATCGGACGTATCTGACCGGGCTCCTGCGAGGAGACCTCGGCACCTCGTTCCGATATAACGCGCCGGTGACGGCTCAGATCCGCGACAGGTTTCCCAACACCGCGACGCTGGCGGTGGCGGCAATGCTGTTCGCGATTCTGTTTGCGATTCCGCTCGGAATCGTGGCGGCGGTGTTTCGCGGCACCCTTGTCGATCATGTCGCCGATGACGATCGCCCTCGCCGGCATCTCGATGCCGAATTTCTGGCTGGGGCCACTGCTGGCGATTCTGTTCGCGGTACGACTTGGATGGCTCCCCGTGTCCGGGATGGGCGGCCTCTCACACCTCATCCTGCCCGCGGTGACGCTCGGGGCGGCGCTGACCGCGATTCTTGCGCGGATGACGCGAGCGAGCGTGCTCGAAGAGCTGCGCGAGCTCTACGTGCTCGCCGCGCGTGCCCGCGGCCTGTCCGGTGCGCGCGCAGTCGTCCGCCACGCCTTCCGCAACAGCCTGATCCCCATCGTCACGATCATCGGTCTGCAGTTCGGCGCGGTGCTCACGGGAACCATCATCACGGAAACGATCTTCGCGTGGCCGGGAATTGGCCGGCTCCTGATTCAGGCGATCAGTTTCCGCGACTATCCGCTCGTCCAGGGCTGCATCCTGTTCATTTCGATCACGTACGTGGCGATGAACCTGCTCACCGATCTCAGCTACGGTTTGCTCGATCCGCGAATCAGGTACGACTGACATGATCCGGGTTGGCAGTTCATCGTCTGCCTCGCGATCGTCGCGGCACTCGCGGGTCCGCTGCTGTGGCCGCTACGATCCTTCGGCACAGGAACTCGCGCGGCGCCTGGAGGCGCCGAGCCTCGCGCATCCGCTCGGCCTCGACGAGCTTGGCCGCGACATCCTGGCGCGCCTGCTTCAGGGCGCGCGCATTTCGCTGATGGTTGGTATCGCAGTCGTTTCCGTGTCGTCGACGGTCGGCATGCTGTTCGGATCGATCGCCGGCTACTTCGGCGGCTGGATAGACGACGTGATCAGCCGGGTGATCGACGTGCTGATGGCGTTTCCGGGAATCCTGCTCGCCATTGCGCTCGTTGCCGTGCTCGGCCCCAGCCTCGTCAACGTCGTGCTCGCGCTTTCGATCATCGGCTGGGTCGGTTACGCGCGGCTGGTGCGGGGCCAGTCGCTTCGCGCGCGCGAGTTCGAGTTCGTTCAGGCGGCGCGCGCGTCCGGCGCCGGGCGCCGTGCGGATCGTCGTGCGCCACATCCTACCGACGGCGATTCCCGCCGTCGTCGTCCAGGCCACGCTTGGCATGGCTGGCGCGATCATCGCCGAAGCGGCATTGAGCTTCCTCGGTCTGGGCGTGCAGCCACCGACCCCAAGCTGGGGGACGATGCTGGATGCGGGACGCGCGCATCTGTTCGACGCGCCTCACCTGACGATCTTTCCGGGGCTGGCGATCGCGGCGCTGGTGCTGGGGTTCAACTTCCTTGGGGATGGGCTCCGGGACCGCGTGGATCCGAAGATGGTACGCTACGGCAGCTTCATGCGGCGGGCGAGCGCGAGCGCGTCCCGGTTCGAACGGATCCTTTTCGAGCGCCTTCTGAAGCGTCGCGATCGCCGTCGCGGGGGATCCCGCCAGGAGTTGCGCCTGTGCCATCCTGACGAGGAGCGGCACGTCGGCGCCATTCGCCTCGATCGCGCGCTGGTACCAGGCCACGCCGTCACCGGGCTTCCGCTGCTGGACCGACAGATCTCCAAGCCGCCCGAACATCGCTGCCCGACGACGATTGTCGGGATCGTCGCCTTCGAGCGCACGGTAATCGAGCAGCGCGCGCCAGCGCGACGTCGGAATGACCGCGCCGTTCCGCCGCGTCGGCCAGGTAGTAGAACGCCTGCGGATCGACCGGCATCTTTTCGGTCGCCTGCTGCAGCACGGTTTCCGCAAGATCGACGCTTTTCGACAACAACAGGGCGCGTCCGAAGAGCGTCAGCGCTTCGCTGCTGTCGTCGCTGCCGACGGCGTCCTGCAACGCGCCCAGCGCCTTGCTCAAGTCGACTCGATCGCCTCGCGGTTGCGCCTTCTCGAGCCATACGCGACCGAGCGCGACGTAGGTATACGGGTGATCGGGATACTGCTCGGCGGCACGACCCAGCGTGTTGATGGCCCGGTCGAATTCGCCGGCACGGACATACGCGAGTCCAAGCGCAACCTGGCGTCGCGGTCCCGGATCGAGACTGGCGAGCGCTTCGAGCTGCGCGATGCGCGCGTCAGGTTTGCGACGTCCGTACAAGATCGGCCAGTTCCTCGCGCGCGTGGATCATGGCGGGCGCGAGCGCACCGATGTTTGCAGCGCCCGGAGCGCGCTGTCGCGCTTGTGCATATCGCGGTAGCAGAGTCCGAGCAGGTAATACGCCTCCGCGAACCGGTCGTCTATGGCCACGGCCTTCTGCAGCGCCGCCACGGCGCGGTCGGGGCGCTGCGCCGAATAATGCGACAGCGCGAGCTTGTAAAGTATGCGTGGCGATCGGTCGTCGAGCTCGATGTATTTCTGGTATGCCTCGGCGGCGCGGTCGTAGCGCAGCAGCGCATAGTTGACGTCGCCGAGCAGTTCCAGCGGCCGCGGGGACAGCGGATCGAGTTCCGCGGCACGGCGCAGATCCCGAATGGCCGCGTCGGCAGCCGGATCGAGCTTCACCGCCTGGTGCGAACCATGTGCGGGCGCATCGAGCTGCTGTCGCCGTCGGTAGGCCTGGCCGCGCTTCAGGTAGCCCAGCATCGAGTCGCCCTTCAGCATGATTGCGCCGCTGAAGCTCTCGATTGCCGAAAAGGTGTCGTCCTTGGCGAGTGCCGCGTCGCCTCGATCGATCAGCTGACGGAACGTCCGCTCCCGCCTGGCGGCGGCATACCCGTACAGGCCGGCAGCGCAAATCGTAATCGCCACCACGCCCAAGAGGAGCCGCTTCATTCACTTAGGTTCTACAGGGTTCTACGGGGTTCTGCAAGGTTCTACAGGGTCGGTGCACCCGCCCTTCGTGAGAGGGGAACTTTTTACAGGTACAGGGTTCTAACTATCCAAGGTAGGGAATCCCCCCTGGAGGGGGGTGGTAAAATGGCAGAAGGACTGTCCGTGAAGCCAGTTCCATCCATTACCTGGACCGAAGTTGGCGGACGCGAAGCAGCGTTGATTCAGCGCTGCGCCGCCGGTGACGAGGACGCCTGCGCCGAGCTCGTCGCCGAGCATCAGCGCATGGTGTATCAGCTCTCGCTGAATCTGCTCTCCGATCACAACGAAGCGCTCGATCTCTCGCAGGAAGTCTTTCTGCGCGTGTTCCGCACGCTGCACGGCTTCCGCGGGCAATCGGCCCTGCGCACCTGGATCTACCGCATCGTCGTCAACCAGGCGCGAAACCGGCAGCGTTGGTGGCGGCGGCGGCATCGGTCGCAGCAGGTTTCGCTCGACGAACACATTACCGATCACGGCGAATTGCCTGCGCCAGGCAATGGCGGATCGCCCGATCGAATTCTCGGCCAGAAGCAACTCGCTGAGCGCATCCGGACGTCGCTCGACCAGCTGCCGTTCGATCAGCGCACCGCGATCGTGCTGCGCGAAATCGACGGCCTCAGCTACGAGGAAATCGGATTCTCGCTCGGGATTGCGGTCGGCACGGTGAAATCGCGGCTCGCGCGCGCGCGTGAAGCGCTGCGCGCCCAGTTGAGGGATGCATGACGCTCTTGACCTGCGCAGCAGTGCGGCGGCGTCTTCAGGCTTTCTACGACCGTGAACTGCGGTCGGCGAGCTGATCTCGATCGAGGCACATCTGCACGACTGTCCGCCCTGCAGCGGCGATCTCAAAGAGCTGCAGAAGGTCGGCCACGCGTTGCGGCTGGCCGCGGCACCCGCGCCGTCTGACGACTGGAGAGGCGTGCGGTCCAGCGTGATCAGCCGCATGCGGGCTGAGGCGCACGAATCGTGGCCCGCGAAGGTGCGTCGCGCGTTCGACGATCTGCACCTGGTCTGGATCGCGCTCGCGTCGACGGCCGCGACCTGCCTCTGCGCCGGCAGCGTTCTCTCGATGCTGCACTTCGCCTCGCCGGAGCGGCAGGATTCGCTGGCAGCGGTCATCGCGGTCATGGCTGCGCCATCCGGTTCGGATTTGAATCCCGCGCGGCTCGACGGCCGTATCCAGGCGCCGAGCGTGCCGGAGAACGGCGTCGTCTACGCGACGCTCGAGCGATCGATTCTGGACGGCGATCTGGTCGTGCCGCTGTCGGCGATCGTGACGCGCGAAGGGCGCGTGTCCGGCCTCGAGCTGCTCAACAAGATGCAGGACCGCCGGGACGTGACCGACATCGTCGAAGCGCTCTCGCGCGGACGCCTCGAGCCGGCGCAGTTCGGCGGGTCGCCGGTGGCCGTCAACCTCGTGTGGCTGGTCGCCCACACGACGGTCAAGGGGAAAGCTCGGTCGTAATCCTCTTAATGCTCCCGAGTTCGACATTCAAGCCAAGGAAATCTGCGACGAGGTGCTGAACTCACCGATTCTGCTATCTCTTTATCTCGGCCACAGCCGTCGCAACGTTGTTCATCGCGTCGGTCGCCCGAATGATGACGCTGCGCGCCGCCTCGCTGTCGTCGAGCGTCACTTCGAATTCCTCGCGCCGCGAATCCGGAATGCCGTCCTTCGGATAGACGACGCGCCAGCGGCTGGCGTCGAGCGAGTACTCGACGCGCTGCACCGACGACTGATCGTCGCGGACGACGAAGCCGATCGTGGTGCGGGCGCCAGCACGCGCGGCGGGCTGCACCTCGATCCTCGGCGGCGTGTTGTCGATATCGAAGCTGACGCTCTCGAGCTCGCCGACCAGCGCGGTCCCGGGAGAGTTCGACGGCGCATCCGAGGCGGCGACCTTGATGAAGTACGTGCCGTCGGGTACCGACGTCGTGTCCCAGACGAAAATCGGATCGGTCAGCCCGCGATGCAGCGTCTTCCACGACGTTTCGCCTTCGCGCCGGTACATCACGTCGTACTGAAGCCGATCGTCGTTCTCGTCGTCGGCCTTCCACACAAACGTCTGCAGTCCCTTCTGATAAATGCGTCGGCCGAGCGCCGGGGTCGAGCTGGACAGGGCACTCGCGGCCGACTGAGGCTGACTCTGCCCGCGGCCATCCGACGTGTTGTCCTCGAACCCCGCGATCTCCATCTCGCCGGTCGAGAACGGCCGCTGAAATACGGCGCCGGCCGGATGGACGGTGATCGACGAGATTTCAGGCCGCAGGTTCCGCGGCAGATACGCGGTCGTCACCGAGGTCAGCACCGGCAGCTGCGATCCATTCGCCGCAAGCACCGCGCGCCACTGCAGGTAGCGCGCGTTCGGGCTGACGATCTGTTCGCCGGCAGGATTGGCGTACGCCTTTGACCACGCACTCCACGTGTCGTCCGGCGTCGCGGTGTTGCCGCTGCGGGTGAAGACGGTGACTTCGCCGGGACTGGCAGTGGCGCGCCAGCGAATGACGCCCCAGCTGGCCACGGTTCCGGCATCGCGGACGTCGGATTCGTAGGTGCCGCGGCGCGCCGACGCAGGGGAGAGCGCGAACAGTTTTCCCGGATTGCTGGCGACGCCGACGATGCGGCCGGACGACTCGCGAAGCAGCGCGGTGACCTGACGCGCGGTGGTGCGCGCGAGGAGCGTCGCGCGCGCGGGATCGCCGCTGACGCGGAAGATCTTGCCTTCGGTGCCGGTGCCGACGAGCAGGCTGCCGGACGGTTCGATCACCAGATCGTACGGGGCATCCTCGCCCGAATCCCACATCGCGTCCCAGAGACCATCGGGTCGAATGCGATAGATCGTGCCGCGCCCGCCTCGGCGTGGCGCACGCGCGAGCCGTGGGCTGCGACGACGCAACGACCGGCCCTTCGACGACCGCTGACCGCGGTGATTTCCGTCGAGACGGATGGCACCGGCGGTCGCGCCGGCTCGGATGGACGTCTCGGTGCCTCGGCTGTCGCCGCCTTGTGCGGCCGTTCACCGCGACCGCGTAGATCGTGCCGTCGTCGGCCAGACGCACGGCGTGGATCTCGCGGAACGGCGAATCGAGCAGCACGAACGCCTTCCCGGCGCTGTCGATTCGAAAGACGCGGCCCGGCGATTCGGTGCCGGCGATGAGATCGCCGATTCTTCGTTGAACGCGAGCGAGACGACGTTGCCGGCGTTCGTCTTGTAGAAGCGCGTGCCCTTGCCGTCCGGCGTGATCTTGTAGATGACGCCCTTGTCGCCGGTCGCGGCAAACACGTTGCCCGACTTGTCGACGGCAAGCGCCCAGATGTATTTGTCGTCGGGATCGAAGAACGTCTTCGACGTGCCGTCCGCGGCGACCTGATAGATGCTGTCCGTCGGGCGACGTGCCGACGTACAGGCCGCCGTTCGGCGCCGGGGCAAGCGCGTGCACTTCGAGCTCGGATGCATCGAAGAACGTCGAGAGCTTGCCGTCCTTTCCGATCTTGAGGACCTGGCCTTCGTTGCCGCTGCCGGCCCACAGCGTACCGTCGGCGCCGGCGACGACCGTCCAGAGAAACGGCGCCGCCGTTTCGGCGAGGACCGACGCGGACGGCCCGGGAAACATGCGGCCGTCGCTGTCGATCGAGAGATTCTCGACGTCGCCTTTGAGGAAGTCGGCCTGCGTCGAAACGGTCCAGAAGGTCGGCGTCGAGCGGCAAGGCCCGCCGTGAGGACAGTCGCGATCGCGATCACCGCGCGCCAGCTCGCGAAGACGGCGCGACAGGAAGATCCTGGAGGGCCGCGAACCGCGGCCCGCGAATTCATGAACATTGGAAGTGGCGTCAGCAAGAAGGGAAGACGGCACGACGATCTCAGCGGCCGCCGGCTCGCGCCTCGACGTCGATCGTGAGCATACGCGAGCCGCTGACCGCCGAATCCATCGTCAGCTCCCATTCGCCGACGGCGGCGCTGCGAATCGGCGTGTAGCTCCCGCCGTTGCTGTCGCCTTCGAGCACCGACAGCACCGATGGCGGCAGCGACGTGAGCGCCTCGCCATTGACGACGGCGCCGGGCTTGCCGTTGAGCAGTCGGATGTAGATGCGGTTGTTGCGCCGCGTGTCGTTGAGGACGCGAATCATCTGCGCCACGCTCTGCGGCTGCAGCGAGCGCCGCAGGTCGCGCTGTTCCATGGCGTTCAGCTGCCGGCCGTCGGTGACGAGCAGCGACACGGTGCCGGAGACATTGGCCGGGATCTCGATCGGCACCGTCGAGATCTTGTCCTCGCCGCGATAGCTGCGCGTGAGCACCTTCAGCGGCACGGTGCGGCCGGCGCGCGGCCGCAGCTCGTCGAGCCAGACCCGCTCGATGGTGGCGGTGCGCGACGACTCGCTCGCATCGATCGATGACGTTGAGCCCATTGAGCGTGATCGGCTCGCGATCGTTGCTGAGCAGCATCGTGATCGGACCGGCAATCGCGGTCGCGGCGCCGAGCGCCGCATTGTCGCCGGTGAACACGTCGTCGAGCGTCAGATCGGCGTGGCCTTTGATCTGCGCGCGGCTCTTGATCGAGAACGTGGCGGCGCCGAACTGCCGTTCGTAGGCGATCAGCGTGTTCGCGAGCGCGACGTAGGTGAGCAGCGGCGTGAAGACCTGATCGTTGGCGACGGTGAACGTGAAGACTCCGGCTCGGCATTGCCCCTGGTCGCGCTGCGATTGCAGCGTGACCGACATCGGAATCACCGTCGGGCCCTTTGCCGAGCGTGCCGGCGATCGCCGTCGCGCGATCCTGCTGCATCGTCCCGATGACCTCTCCCATCGAGGAGATCTTGAACGACGACATCAGGCTGGGCAGCATCGCGTAGACGTAGGCGCGCGTCATCGGGAACTGCGACGGGCCGACGTTGAAGAACGGATGCCCGAACGCGTAGATGCGATCGCCATCGATGTGCGTGATCGTGCCGGTCGCGCCCATTTCGAGATCGCCGCCGACGAGCGACACGCCGATCGCGTCTCCTTCGCGCAGCGGACCGGTCATCGTCTTGAGTTCCGGCGCTGCCTTGCGCCATCGCGCCGCCGACAACCGGCGTGAACCCGGCCGCGCCGAACGCGCTCGCCAGCATCGCCGCCGATTCGGGCTCGAACCCGTTCATCACGAGCGGCGTGGAAATCGGGCGCAGCATCGCGCCGAGCTGGGCCCCCGTGGCCGACGGCATGCCCATCACCTGGATGTCGGCCGGACGGTTCGCGAACGGCGCCAGCCGCGCATAGGTCGCGCTCAGCGCCGCCGTCAGTCCTTCGCGTGTGATCGGAAGCTCGATGCGGGCCTGCCGGGCGGGCGCGCGACGCGTCATCTCCGTCGCGTCCTTCATTTCGGCGATCGGCGTGATGCCGGCGATCGCTTCGGTCGGAAACGCGCCGATCGAGTACGAGACCGCGCCGATCAGCCGGCCGTCGATGTAGACCGGGCTGCCGCTCATGCCCGGCGGCCACTCCGGTCTTCGCCAGCGGTCCGCCCTCGAGGCGCGCCAGGATCAGATCGCGATGCGGGCCCTGCACGTTGTGCAGCACGCCGAGGATGTGCGCCTTGAATTCCTGGAGTTCGGATCCTTCGAAGACCGTCCGGCCGATGCCGACCATGCCGGCTCTTGATTTCGCTCGACAGGCATGAGGGGCGTCGCGGCTGGAAGCGGAATCCAGCAGACAACGGCCAGAGCAATCGCTGCGGCGACAGTTCGAATGTTCATGGGTCGAGGCGGGAAACGGACGTGGGGCAGACACCACCACACCTTCTCAGTTATAAGCGCTAACTGCTTTCCGGTCAAGGAGAAAGGGCTTGAACGGCGCCGCGGGCTCGACGGCCATGCTCGATTGCGACTGCCGATCGCGGTGATTGACACCCCTTGCAACCGTCTGTTATTGTCACCAACGTTTTGACGCTGTCGCTCTCCCGGTCAGTCGTGTCGCTTCCGCCGCGGACGTTTTCGTCCTATTGGTGGTGGTATGCGCGCGCTGAGGGGGCGATCCGCTAACCTGCACCAGCAGGACAGGATTCTGGAAAAGCCTCCTCAGCGCCGCTGAGGAGGCTTTTTTCGTTTTAGGAGCATGCGTAATCCACAACTGTGCGCCACCGTGACCGGACGGACGATGGAGGAGCTGCGCCGCGCGCGCGACGCCGCGACGTTCGCCGATCTTGGTCGAAGTGCGCCTCGATCTCGTCGATCGTCCCGACGCGATCGGCGCGATCGAGGGCCGACGGCGGCCGGTGCTCGTGACGTGCCGAGCTCGAATGGGAAGGCGGCGGCTTCCGCGGATCGGAAGAGGAGCGCGAGCGGCTTCTGTCGGACGCCCAGAACGCCGGGGCCGAGTTCGTCGACGTCGAAGCACGCGCGGAGTTCGTCTCCACGATCACGCGCCGCCGCCGCGGACGCGGCATCGTGCTCTCGCTGCACGCGTTTGGTGAGCCGCCGTGCGACCTGCGCGAGCGCGCACGCGCGATGCGATCGACCGGCGCCGAGATCGTGAAGATCGCGATCGAGGCGCAACGCCTCAGCGACACTGCTGCCGCTCATGCGGCTCGCATCGAATCCGGACTTCACCGATCCGGACGGGATGGACGGTCACGTGCTGCTGGCGATGGGACAGCCCGGTGTGCCGACGCGTGTGCTGGCGGCGCGGCTGCGCAATCGCTGGACCTACGCCGGCGACGGCGTCGCGCCCGGACAGATACCGGCCGCGCGGCTGCTCGGCGAGTTCGGATTCCGGCGCATCCGGTCCGACGCCACGCTTTACGGCGTCGTCGGCAACCCGATCGCGCATTCGCTGTCGCCGGTGATGCACAACGCCGGCTTCAGCGCGCTCGGCATGAACGCCGTCTACGTGCCGCTGCAAGCGAGCGACGTCGATGATTTCGTGACCTTCGCCCGCGAGACCGGCATGGCCGGCGCCAGCATCACCGCGCCGTTCAAGGTCGGCATGCTCACGAAGGTCGACGAGACCGATGAAATGGCGAACCGGGTCGGCGCGGTGAACACGCTGGTCGTGCGCGATGGCCGGTGGATCGGCGCCAACACCGACGTCGATGGGTTCCTGACGCCGCTCGTCGGCCGGATGGCGCTGAAGGGCACGCGCGCGTGCGTGCTCGGCGCCGGAGGCGCGGCCCGGGCGGTCGCGGTCGCGCTGAACTCGCAAGGCGCCGCGGTGACGGTCTGCGCGCGCCAGCCGGCTGCCGCCAAGGAGGTCGCCGCGCTGGCCGGCGGCCCGGTCGGGGCCTGGCCGCCGAAGCCGGGGAGCTGGGACGTGCTCGTCAACGCGACGTCGGCCGGCAGCGGCGGACCGGTGGACGATCCGATGGACGGCGTGCCGCTCGACGGCGAGATCGTGTTCGATCTCGTGTACGCGCCGGCGCGAACGCCGCTGCTCGATCGCGCCGCTCGCGAGGGCTGCCTGACGATTGGCGGGATCGAAATGCTCGTGGCGCAGGCGGAGCGCCAGTTCGAGTTGTGGACCGGAATCCGGCCGCCCGCCGGGCTGTTCAAATCGGCGGCGGCTGCCGCGACCGGCGACGATCATGTCGCCACTGCCAGAGGACAGGCGTGAAGCAGACAACGTTCGAGGAGTTCGTCGAGCTGGCGCGGCGCGGAACGTTCGTGCCGGTGGTCAAGGAGATCATCGCCGACTTGCTGACGCCGGTGTCGGCGTTTCTGAAGATCGCGGAGCACTCCGACTACGCGTTTCTCTTCGAGAGCGTCGAGGGCGGCGAGCAGGTCGCGCGCTATTCCTTCCTCGGGAAGGATCCGTTTCTGGTCCTGCGCCAGAGCGGCGGACGCACGGTCATCGATCGATCCGGCGTCACCAGCGAGACCGACGAGCCGTTCGTCCGCAGCCTGCGGCGACTGATGACGGAGTTCCAGTCGCCGTTCGTCCCGGGCTTGCCTCGCTTCACCGGCGGCGCGGTCGGCTTCATCGGCTACGACGCCTCTCCCGTGTTCGAACCGGCGCTCGCGCGATGCCTGGGAGAAGGCGCCATGGCGAACCAACGGCACCGCCGATCCGGAAACGGAAGACGACGCGGGATTCATGCTGTTCGATACGGTGCTCGCCTTCGATCACGTCAAGCACCGGATCCTGATCATCGCGAACGCACGGATCACGGCCGACGAGGACCTGAACGCGCTCTATCAGTTCGCCTGCGCCAAGATCCAGTTCCTCGAGCGCGAGCTCGAGCGCGGCCTCTCGCAGCCCGAGCCTCGGACAAGCGCGGCTCCGGCGATCCGCTCGAACATGGAGCGGGCGACGTACGAGGCCGGCGTGCGGTCGATCAAGGAACGGATCGCGGCGGGCGACATCTATCAGGCCGTCTTGTCGCAACGCTTCGAGGCCGACGTCACTGTCGGATCCGTTCACGATCTACCGCGCGCTCCGCCACGTGAATCCGTCGCCCTACATGTATTTCATTCGCATGGGCGGACTCGCCATTGTCGGTTCGTCGCCGGAAATGCTCGTCCGGGTCGAGGGACGGCGGGTCGAAACTCACCCGATCGCCGGAACCCGGCCGCGCGGACAGAGCGACGAGGAAGATCTGCGCCTGGCGGAAGAACTCAAGCGGAACGAGAAAGAGCGCGCCGAGCACGTGATGCTCGTGGATCTCGGGCGGAACGATCTCGGGCGCGTCTGTGAGTTCGGTACCGTGAAGGTTCCGCAATACATGGCGCTCGAGCGGTACTCACACGTCATGCATTTGGTCTCCACGGTTGACGGCCGGCTTGCCGAGGGCCGCGACCACCTCGACGCGCTCGTCGCCTGTTTCCCTGCTGGCACCGTGTCGGGCGCGCCAAAGATTCGCGCGATGCAGATCCTGTCGGATCTCGAACCGACGCGCCGCGACCTCTACGCCGGCGCGGTCGGCTACATCGACTTTGCCGGCAACCTTGATTTCTGCATCGCGATTCGGACGATCACGATTCGACACGGCAAGGCTCGCGTCCAGGCAGGCGCCGGCATCGTCGCCGACTCGAATCCCGCGGCGGAATACGAGGAGACGCGCGACAAGGCACGGGCGCTCCTCACCGCGCTGGCGATGGCGGAGGCAGGGCTGTAACAGTGGTACTGCTCCTCGATAACTACGACTCGTTCACGTTCAATCTCGCCCAGTATCTCGGCGAACTGGGCGCTCCGCCGGTCGTTCGCCGGAACGACGAGATCACGCTGGACGAGATCGGCGACGATGCATCCGGCTCACATCGTGATCTCGCCCGGGCCTGGGCGCCCCGAGGATGCGGGGATCTCGGTGGAGCTGATTCGCCGCTTCGGGCCGACGATTCCGGTGCTGGGTGTCTGTCTCGGCCATCAGGGCATCGGTATCGCATTCGGCGGGCAGGTCGTTCGCGCCAGCGCAGCTGATGCACGGCAAGACATCGTCCATTCAGCATGACGGGCGCGGCATCTTCCGAGGCCTCCAGCAGCCGTTCGTCGCCGGCCGCTATCACTCGCTGGTGGTCGCCGAACCGCTGCCGGAGTCACTGGAGATGGCGGCGAAGACCGACGATGGCACGATCATGGGCGTCAGGCACCGGACGTTTCCGGTTCACGGCGTCCAGTTTCATCCCGAATCCGTGTTGACCGGCGAAGGGAGGCAACTGCTCCGGAATTTCCTGGAGCTGTAACACGTCATGTTTTCCGCGCTCATCGAAAAGCTTCAGCGCCGCCAGGATCTCTCGATGGACGAGGCCTCGCGCGCGATGGAGGAGATCATGGAGGGCCGCGCGCAGCCTGCCCAAATCGCCGGCCTGCTCATCGGCTTGTCCATGAAGGGGGAGCGGCCGGCCGAGATCGTCGGACTGGCGCGCACCATGCGCGCGAGAGCCACGCCGCTGTCTCGACATCACGCGCCGGTGTTCGACACGTGCGGCACCGGCGGCGATCGCGCGCATACGTTCAACGTCTCGACCGTGTCGGCGCTGGTCCTCGCCGCATGCGGAGTCCGAGTAGCCAAGCACGGCAATCGATCGGTCTCGAGCCGATGCGGGAGCGCGGATCTGTTCGAAGCGCTCGGCGTACAGATCGCGGCCGAGCCTGCCGTCGTCGAACGCTGCCTCGACGAAGCAGGGATTGCGTTCTTCTTTGCCCCGACATTTCATCCATCGATGCGACACGCCGGTCCAACCAGAAAGGAACTTGGCGTGCGGACGGCCTTCAACCTGCTCGGACCGTTGACCAATCCGGCGGGCGCCTCCCGCCAGCTGGTCGGCGTGCCGCGGCCGGAACTGACAGAGCTCGTCGCACGGTCGCTCGCGCTTCTCGGATCGGAACGAGCGTGGGTCGTGCACGGCGCGGATGGCCTCGACGAGATTTCGACCACGGGATACACCAAGGTCTCGGAGTGTCGTGGCGGCGCCGTCAACACGTTTTACGTGCATCCTGCGGACTTCGGCTTGCCCAAGGCGGTTCCGGCGCAGCTCGTCGGCGGCGAAGCCTCGGACAACGCGGCGATCGCCCGGCGCGTGCTGAACGGCGAGACCGGTGCGCCGCGAGACATCGTGTTACTGAATGCCGCAGCTTGCCTGTTGATCGCCGAGCGTGTCGGCTCTATCGAGGAAGGCATCGAGCAGGCCGCTGCCGCGATTGACGAAGGTCGCGCGGCCGGTGTGCTCCAGGCGCTGGCGCACCAATCGAACGGGCGTCGCGAGGTCGCCACGTCATGATCGCCGCCGCGCCCGATCTGCTGGGCACGATCGTCGCGGCGACACGCCGGATTGTCGAGGTACGCGAGGCGGCGAAACCTCTGCGCGCGCTCGCCGCGGAACAGACGCGAATGCCGCGCGGTGATGCGTTCGAGCGAGCCCTTCGGGGAGACGGAAATGCGGGTGCCGCGCGGATCATCGCCGAGTGCAAACGCCGCTCGCCGTCGCGAGGAATCCTCCGCGCGAACTACGCTCCAGCCTTGCACGCTCGCGCGTATGCGGCCGCGGGGGCCGTGGCGATCTCGGTCCTGACCGAACCGACGTTCTTCGACGGCGCGCCGGACCACCTCCGCGAGGTTAGAGCCGCCGTGGATCTGCCGGTCCTCCGAAAAGACTTCATCGTCAGCGAGTATCAATTGATCGAAGCGGCGGTGCTCGGTGCCGACGCTGTGCTGCTCATCGTTGGCGCGCTGGAGCAGACGCAGTTGACAACGCTTCTCCACGCAGCGGAGCGCCTGTCGCTGGCCGCGCTGGTCGAGGTTCACGATGTCGACGAGCTACAGCGTGCGGAGGACGCCGGCTCGCGAATCATCGGCGTCAACAGCCGCAATCTCAAGACACTGTCGGTGGATCGCGACGTACTTGACCGCGTCGCCGCCGATCTGCCGCGTGAGGTGATCGCCGTCGCCGAGAGCGGCATCCGAACCCGTGACGATATCGAACGCCTGACGCAGGCCGGGTACCACGCGTTCCTGGTAGGTGAGCGGTTGATCGCGCAGCCGGATCCTGGCGCGGCGCTAGGAGACCTGGTGTCCGCATGATTCAGCCACGCGTCAAGGTGTGCGGCATTTGCCGGCTGGAGGACGCCGAGCTGGCGATCGCGTTGGGCGCGGCTGCCATCGGGTTCGTGTTCTGGCCGGGAAGCCCCCGCTACTGCGAGCCGGACGGGGCGCAGGCGATCGCGGCGCAACTGCCGGCGCACATCACGCTGGTGGGCGTGTTCGTCGACCAACCGGTGGAGCAGGTGATTCAGATCGCACAGCACGTCCCGCTCGGCGCGGTGCAGTTGCACGGAACGGAATCGGTGGCGGATTTCGATCGCGTTCGGCAGCCTTTGATCAAAGCGGTGCCTGTCACCGAAGGGCTCGAACCGGACACGGTTGATTGGCTGCCGGAAGGAGTCACGGTGCTGCTCGATGCGCACGACCCGATCCGTCGCGGCGGAACGGGGCGGACGATCGACTGGAAGGTCGCGGCCTCGATCGCCTCACGGCGACGGACCATTCTCTCGGGCGGCCTGAACGCGGCCAACGTCCGGGACGCCATTGTCGAAGTACGTCCGCACATGATCGATGTCTCCTCGGGTGTCGAATCGGCGCCCGGACGGAAAGACGCGGGAAAGCTCGAGGCGTTTTTTGCAGCAGTTGGAGCGGCGTGAGTTGTTCATGAATCCATCGTTCGGACATCGGGATCCGGATGCCCGCGGCTATTACGGCGCGTATGGGGGTCGGTTCGTCCCCGAGACGCTGGTCGCGCCAGTCGAGGAGCTGGAACGGGCATATTTCGCCGCTCGAACAGACGAGGGGTTCCGGTCGAGCCTGAGCCAGCTGCTCCGCGACTACGTCGGGCGGCCGACGCCTCTCTACGAGGCGCGGCGGTTGTCTGAGTCGTTGGGCGGCGCGCGGATCTTCTTCAAGCGTGAAGACCTGGCCCACACCGGTGCGCACAAGATCAACAACGCGCTCGGACAGGCGCTGCTCGCGCAGCGGATGGGAAAGCGGCGCGTCATCGCGGAAACCGGCGCGGGGCAGCATGGCGTGGCCACCGCAACCGTCTGCGCGCTGCTCGGCCTCGAGTGCGACGTCTACATGGGCGCCGAGGACATGGAGCGGCAGTCGCTGAACGTGTTCCGCATGCAGCTGCTCGGCGCATCGGTTCGGCGCGTCGACGCCGGATCGCGGACGCTGAAAGACGCGATCAACGAAGCGATGCGCGACTGGGTCACCAGCGTCGCCGACAGCTACTACCTGCTCGGTTCGGTGCTTGGTCCCCATCCGTATCCGCTCATGGTCCGCGAATTCCAGTCGGTCATCGGACAGGAAGCCCGCCGCCAGTCGGTCGATGCGTTTGGCAGGCTCCCGGACGCGATCGTCGCGTGCGTCGGGGGCGGCAGCAACGCCATGGGCATCTTCGACGCGTTCATCGACGATCGGGCGGTGCGGTTGATCGGCGTCGAAGCCGGCGGCTACGGTATTCAGCCAGGCAGGCACGCCGCGAGGTTCGCCGGCGGCAGCGGCGGCGTGCTGCAGGGCACGCGCAGCTACGTGCTGCAGGACGAAAGCGGCAACATCGAGCTCACGCATTCGATCTCGGCCGGTCTCGATTACGCCGCCGTCGGTCCCGAGCACGCGTGGCTGCACGACTCGGCCCGGGCCGAGTACACCTGGATTGGCGATGCCGACGCACTCGTGGCATTCGAGCGGCTCGCGCGCGAGGAGGGCATCCTGCCGGCGCTCGAATCGTCGCACGCCGTCGCGCACGCATGCCGTCTGGCCCCGACGATGACCCGCGATCAGGTGTTGCTCGTGAATCTGTCCGGTCGAGGCGACAAGGACGTCATCAGCGTGCAGAAGGCGCTCGACGAGCGGGCGGGGAAACGCTGATGTCGAGGATCCAGGAGGCCTTCGATCGGCTTCGGCAGCAGCGCCGCGGCGGCATGGTGACCTTTGTCACCTCCGGAGATCCTGACGCCGATACTTCGGCAAGGATCCTTGTGGCGCTGGCCAAAGGTGGGGCCGACATCCTCGAAGTGGGTGTGCCGTTCTCGGACCCGCTCGCGGATGGGCCGGTCATTCAGCGAGCGACCGAACGGGCACTCGCAGCCGGGATGACGCTGCGGGGCACGCTCGACGTGGTTCGCGCGGTTCGTCGGACGGTGGACACACCGATCGTGCTGTTCACCTACGCGAATCCGGTGTTGCGGATGGAACCGCGATTGTTCGCCCGCGAGGCAAAGCAGGCCGGTGTGGATGGCGTATTGATCCTGGATTACCCGGTCGAAGAGGCCGAGCCGCTGCGCGCTCCACTGGTGGAGGCGGGCCTCGATCCGATTTTCCTCATCAGTCCGACGACGACCGATGGGCGGATTCGGCGCTCGGGGGAATTGGGACGGGGGTTTCTGTACGTGATTTCGCGTCTCGGCGTGACCGGCGTCCGCGATCGTCTGGCCGATGACGTGTCGACACTGGTGGCGCGCGTGCGAGCGCAGTCGTCACTGCCCGTCGCGCTCGGGTTCGGGATCTCGTCACCTGAGCACGTGGCGAAGGCCTGCCAGTCGGCCGACGCGGCGGTCGTCGGCAGCGCGCTGGTGAGCGTAATCGCGGAGCATGGCGCGGCGCCGGACGTCGCCGAGCGGGCAGGCGAGTATGTGCGATGGCTGAAGAGCGCAGTGTAAAGCGGATCGACGAGCTCCGGCAGCAGATTGACGACATCGACACCCGGCTCGTCGAGCTGTTGAGCCGGCGCGCCGCGTGTGCGCTCGCGATCGGTCATGAGAAGAAGCTGATCGGGCTCGAGGTCTATCAGCCGACGCGCGAGGCGGAAGTGCTCAATCACGTCCAGCGGATCAACCCGGGGCCGCTGGACAACGAAGCAGTGAAGCGGTTGTTCGAACGGATCATCGATGAAGCGAGACGCCTGGAGCGGGTCGCGGACACCGATGAACAGAAGGCACAAAGTGATTGTTGAATGCTGATTGCTGATTGCTGATTGAAGATCATTCAGCATTCAGCATTCAGCATTCAACATTCAGCATTCAGACAATGAGCATCGAGAGGTACTTATGGTGGTAGTGATGCAGGAGCGCGCCACGGATGACCAGGTCCAGCGCGTGATTTCACAGCTGGTGGAAATGGGCTTCGATGTCCACCGATCGACGGGTGCGCTGCGCACCGTCATCGGCGCGGTAGGCGGGAACCGGGTCGCCGACCCGCGGCTGCTCGAAGTCCTGGACGGTGTGCAGGAAGTCCTGCGAATCACCGAACCCTACAAGCTCGCGAGCCGCACCTTCAAGCCTGAAAACAGCGTCATCTCGATCGGCGACGTCCGCATCGGCGGCGACGAAGTGATCGTCATGGCCGGACCGTGTTCCGCGGAAAACGAGGATCAGGTTGAAGCGGCCGCGTCAGCCGTCAAGCGAGCCGGCGCCAAGGTGTTCCGCGGCGGAGCCTTCAAGCCGCGGAGCTCTCCCTACAGCTTCCAGGGACTTGGTGAAGAGGGGCTGCGGCTGCTGCGAAGCGCCGCCGACCGCCACAACCTGAAGCTGGTCTCGGAGGTGATGGACATCAGCCAGCTCGACATGATGCAGCGCTACGCCGACATCCTTCAGGTGGGCGCGCGCAACATGCAGAACTACACGCTGTTGCGTGAGCTCGGCCACGTCCGCACCCCGGTCCTCCTGAAGCGCGGGATCTCCGCGACCATCGAGGAATGGTTGCTCTCGGCCGAATACATCCTGGCGGGGGGCAACATGAACGTGATGCTGTGCGAGCGCGGGATCCGCACCTTCGAAAGCTACACCCGCAATACGCTCGACATCTCGGCGATTCCGGTCGTGCGGAAGCTGAGCCACCTGCCAATCCTGGCCGATCCCAGCCACGGAACCGGCCTGCGCGACAAGGTCGCGCCGATGGCGCGCGCCGCCGTTGCGGCAGGCGCCGACGGACTGCTCATCGAAGTCCATCACGATCCGGATCACGCCCTGAGCGACGGAGCCCAGTCGCTGTTCCCGGCCCAGTTCGATCGGCTGATGGCGGAGCTGCGCATCATCGCTCCCGCGATCGGACGGAGCATCTGCCTCGAGCCCGTGGCGCGGAGAGGATGGGGGGTTTAGAAAGTTAAAAGTTAAAAGTTAAAAGAGAAAAGGGAAAAGAAAAACAGAAGCGCCTGAGGCCTCTGAGATGGGCCAGCGCGCCAGAAGCGTTCGAGTCAGTGATGCAAAGAGACCGCGCCATGCCGATCGCGGGCGAGAGCGTACGACACAGTGATGCGGGACCGTTCGGGCGCATCGCGATCGTGGGCTTCGGTCTGATCGGCGCTTCAATCGGGCTCGCCGCGCGCCGACAATGGCCCTCGGCGGAGCTCGTCGCTGTCGATCGTCCGGACGTCATCCAGTCGGCCATGCGTACTCACGCCGCCGACATTGGCGGCGGCGATCTCGCGTTGTGTGAAGAGGCCGACCTCGTCATTCTCGCGGCGCCCGTTCAAACCAACATCCGGATCCTTTCGGAGTTGCCCGGCTGCGTTTCGGGAAACGCCATCGTGACCGACGTCGGGAGCACCAAGCGCGAGATCGCAACCGTCGGTGGTCAGTTGCCGGCGCGGCTTCCATTCATCGGCGGCCATCCGCTCGCCGGCGCGGCAACCGGCGGCCTCGAGGCGGCGCGGTCGGATCTATTTGCCGGGCGTGCGTGGATCCTCACTCCGGTCGAGGATCACCAATCGGCGCGGCACCGGCTCTCGACCTTCATCGACGGCCTCGGCGCAAAGGTCCACGTCATGGACCCTGACGCCCATGACTCCGTCGTCGCCTACCTGAGTCATCTGCCACAGCTCACGGCCACCGCGTTGATGCACCTGGTCGGCGAACGTACCGGCGTGGATGGCCTCGCCCTGGCCGGCCGCGGCCTGCAGGACACGACGCGGCTTGCGTCGAGCCCACCTGATATCTGGCGCGACATCGCCGCCACGAACAAGGACCACATCGCCCGCGCGATCGATGAGCTCGTCGCCATCCTGCTCAAGATGAAGAACGACGGCGACACACTTGGCGAGACGTTCGAGTCCGCCGCAAGATGGAAGCAGGTCCTCGAAGCCGGCAGAGTAAAGGCGTGAGCGGGCGTCACGTTGTCGGTACACGCACCTACCTCGACATGCGGAACCCGTCGGATCTGGTGCACGCGCCGCTGCCCGACGCCGAGTGTCGTGTTGACCACATGCGCGACTGCGCGCCGGTCTTCTGGCGATTCTTGTATGCAGAGGTCGGCCGCGACTATCACTGGGTCGATCGTCTTCCGTGGTCGAATGAAGAGATCCATGCCTATCTCACCGACCCGGCGGTAACGGTCTGGCTGTTGCGGGTGTGGTCCTCTCCAGCGGGATACTTCGAACTTCGCCACATCGGCGACGACGTCGAGCTTGTCTACTTCGGACTGCTGCGCCACTTTCACGGACGCGGGCTGGGGGGGCATTTCTTGACCCAGGCGGTACAGCACGCATGGGCGACAGGCGCCAAACGCGTCTGGGTTCACACCAACACGCTCGATCATCCAGCCGCGCTACCGAACTATCTGAAACGCGGGTTCAGGATTTTCAAGACGGAGAACTTCTTGATCGACGTGTGACCTCTCGTCTGGCGCGTGCACTGTCGAGCTGAAACGTACCCACGGTAAACGCCGAAGATCCGAAGATCCGAAGGAGATCTCCGACTCCGGCGGGCAGTCCGGCCAGCTCGAACCGGAAGGGCCCTTTGGATCTGACTTCAGCGGTTGACGAACTGGCGATCTAGATCCTGCCTAAGGTCAACCATCGATCGTTTCTGGTCATTCCTTCGGATCTTCGGATCTTCGGATCTCGCCAATGCCGTCGGCACGTGCAGCTCGACACTTCGCCATCGCCGCTATACTGCGCTCATGCCGCCTCTGTGGGAACCCTCTTCGGCACGTATCGCGCAGGCTCGGCTGACGGCGTTCATGAGCCACGTGCGGGCAACTTCAGGACGAGCGCTCTCCGGCTACGACGACGTCTATCGCTTCTCAATCGAGCGCCCCGCCGAATTCTGGCGGGAGGTCTGGACGTTCTGCGGAATACGCGGCGAGATGGGACCGCGCGTCGTCGACGATCTCTCGAAGATGCCGGGCGCGCGATTCTTTCCCGATGCCCGATTGAACTTTGCCGAGAACGTGCTGCGGCAGCGCGATCGCGGCAGTCGCCATTATGTTCAGCGGAGAAGGGCGGCGGCGCGAGCTGACGCACCAGGAGCTGTGCGCAAGCGTTGGGCGTTTCGCGTCGGCGCTTCGTTCGGTCGGGATCCGACCGGGAGACCGCGTCGCCGGCTATCTGCCCAACCTGCCCGAGACGGTGATCGCGGCGCTTGGAGCAGCGTCGGTGGGGGCAGTCTGGTCGTCCTGCTCGCCCGATTTTGGCGTCCAAGGCGTGCTCGATCGATTTGGTCAGATCGAGCCGCGCATCCTCGTCGCCGACCGACGGCTACTTCTTCGGCGGCAAGTGCCACAACGTGATGCCGCGCCTCGATCAGATCGTTCGCGCGCTCCCGTCAGTCGAGCACACGGTCATCGTCCCATATGCCGGAACCGCCTCGGGCGGACCGGATGTTCCACGATCGATCTCGTGGTCCGACTGGCTCGCGCAAGCGCACGACGACGAACTCGTCTTCGAGCAGCTTCCGTTCAACCACCCGCTCTATATTCTCTATTCGTCGGGCACGACCGGCGTCCCGAAGTGCATCGTGCACGGCGCCGGCGGCACGTTGATTCAACACCTCAAAGAACACCAGCTCCACTGCGACATCCAGCCCGGCGACCGGGTTTTCTATTTCACGACCTGCGGCTGGATGATGTGGAATTGGCTGATCACGGCGCTCGCTTCGGAGGCCACGATTCTCCTCTACGACGGTTCCCCCTTTCACCCCGACGGCAACGTGCTGTTCGATCTTGCCGACGACACTGGCATGACCCTCTTCGGCACGTCAGCCAAGTTCATCGATGCCGTCAACAAGGCCGGTTTGTCGCCGGCCACCACCCATCGTCTCGCGAGTGTGAAGACGATGACGTCGACCGGTTCACCGCTGGTGCCTGAAAGCTTCGATTTCGTGTACGGCCACATCAAGCACGATGTGCATCTCGCTTCGATCTCCGGAGGCACCGACATCGCTGCCTGTTTCGTCCTGGGTGTCCCGACCAAGCCTGTGTGGAGAGGTGAGATCCAGGCCCGGGGGCTGGGCATGAAGGTCGAAGTGTTCGACGAGGCCGGACACTCGCTGCCTGCCGGAGAGAAGGGGGAACTCGTCTGTACCATGCCGTTTCCATCGATGCCGCTCGGCTTCTGGAACGATCCGGATGGACGGAAGTATCACGGCACGTACTTCGACCGGTTCGCCGGGGTGTGGCGCCACGGCGACTATGCGGCGATCACCGAACACGACGGCATCGTGATCTACGGCCGGTCGGATGCGGTGCTGAACCCCGGCGGCGTGCGCATCGGCACAGCCGAAATCTACCGGCAGGTGGAGCAGATCGACGAAGTGGTGGAGAGCCTCGTCATCAGTCAGCACTGGGATCGCGACGAGCGCATTGTTCTGTTCGTGCGGCTGAAGGACGGGCTGACGCTCACACCAGACATCCAGGATCGAATCCGGCGGCAGATCCGTGAGAACGCATCACCCCGTCACGTGCCCGCGCGTATTCTGCAGGTCACCGAAATCCCCCGCACCAAGAGCGGCAAGATCGTCGAGCTTGCTGTCCGCGACGTGGTCCACGGACGGGAGATCGACAACCGGGAAGCGCTCGCGAACCCGGAGGCGCTGGATCAGTTCAGGAACCGCGTCGAATTGCAATCATGAATCTCCGCGAGATCGGGGATCGGTGGCCCGACTCGGGATCCGTTTGGCGGGTCCAACAACGAGGATTCGCTTCAAGAGTGATGACTCCTGCCAGGATTCTCGAAACGTGGCTCTGAAGATCACGATTCACGTGCTGAACGGCATCATCTTGCACGCCAGAGACGTGTTCCCGTTCGAGTGTTGTGGTCTTCTCGCGGGTAAGGACGACGTCATCGACGAATACGTCCGCACGCATAACGTTCGTGAGAGCGAGGTGGCGTATGAGATCGATCCGGGAGAGCACATCGCGGTGAGGAAAAGCTTGCGGACGCGCGGCAGTTCCGTTCTTGGCGCGTACCATTCACATCCGCGATCCGCAGCGTCGCCGTCGCCCAAGGACGTGGCCGAGGCACACTACGACAAGGACTTCTTTTATGTCATCGTCTCGCTGGAGCGCCAGCCGCCTGAGGTCCGTGTGTACAGGCTCGAAAACGGCGAGCTGGTGGAGTCGGTGTTCGAACCCGTAGCCTAGCGATCGATGAGTCCCCCGTCACGGACGCCGGGACGCACCTTCACATCTGTCGATCCGCGAGCGACGACCTTGTTCTTCTGCTTCAGCCGGAACTCGACGCGGTAATCGCCGGCGACGTTGTAGGTATGGTCAATCGAGAAATGCCGCTTGATCTGGCTCTTCCCGGCTTCGTACGGGTCGCAGTCGGTTTTTGACTCGGACTTGGTGTCGTCGCCCCAGTCCCATTCGACGGTGGCGCAGTAGAACTCTTCGTAATCGTCGGCGCCCCCCCTCAGATCGGCGGTCAACACGAGTTGCGCGGGGGAGAACGCGACGAGGGGGGTCACCTTGACCGCGATGCTCGGCTTGGCTTTCTTGTCCTGGGCCGCGATCTGAAGAGGGATGGCGAGAGCTGACGCACAAAGAATCGCCGGAACCGTACGGCGAATGGCACACGAGCGCATGTCAACCTCCGGAACGTTTCCCTGACCTCGACGTGCGCGTCTCGGATGCCGCGGCTGACGGGCATGCGACGCGCATCGCGGCAGAATGCGATCCTACCATGCAGCGTTGCCGCAACCGACGGACAAATCGGTAATCGCCTTTATAATTGGGAGATGCCGTCGACCGTGTCCCTGCCCGCCATCGCCCTGAGCGCCGCGTCACCTGCCGACATCGATACGGATCTGCTTGCCGTGCCGGTGTTCGAAGGGGACGACATGGCCTCGGACCTCCGCGCGCTCGACGCCGCAACCGGCGGCGCCCTGATGCGCGCTCAGGAGTCCCAGGAGCTTCGGGGAAAGCTGTACGAGGTGTTGGTCACCCCGGTCACCAGCGACTGGAGGCCGGCGCGCATCGCGTTCATCGGCGCCGGGCCACGCTCCGGGTTCAGCACCGAGCGGATGCGGCGAGTCGCCGCCGCGGCGGCGCTGGTCGGACGTCAGCGGCGGGCTCAGCGATTCGCCTGGCTCAATCGCGGTGACATTCCAATCCTGGCCGCGGTGCAGGCCGCCACCGAAGGTATCGCCCTCTCGGCATTCAGCCCGGACCGTTACAAGAGCGGGGAGCGTGGCGCTCCGCCAATCGATCAGGTTCTCATCGTCGTCGATTCGATCGATCGTCCGTCCGAAGTCGAAGCCGCAATCGAGCGCGGCCGCATTCTCGGTGAGTCGTCGAATATCGCGCGGGAACTCAGCAACGAGCCGTCCAACGTGCTGACGCCGGCGACGTTTGCGGAACGCGCGACCGAGATTTGCGAGGCAGCCGGTGTCGCAGTCGAAACGCTGGACGAGCACGCGATCGCAAACCTCGGGATGGGATTGCTGCTGGGTGTCGCGCGCGGCAGTGCCGAGCCTCCGCGCGTGATCGTGATGCGTCATCGGCCGGCTGGCGCGCCGGCGACACCGGTGCTCGGACTCGTTGGCAAGGGCATCACGTTCGACACCGGCGGCATTTCAATCAAGCCGGCCGACGGCATGGAGCGCATGAAGGACGACATGGCCGGAGGCGCGGCCGTCATTTGCGCGATGCGCGCGATTGGTTTGCTCAACGCCCCCATCAATGTCGTTGGCGTCGTCCCGACGACCGAGAACATGCCGGGCGGGCGAGCGCTGAAGCCCGGCGATGTGCTGACGTCCGCCTCCGGCAAGACGGTCGAGGTGATCAATACAGACGCGGAAGGTCGCCTGATCCTGGGTGACGGTCTGTGGTACGCGCAGCAGCTGGGGGCGACACATCTGGTCGACGTGGCGACGCTGACCGGCGCAGCCGTGGTCGCGCTCGGGAAGGTCAGCTCGGCGATCTTTGGCCAGCCTGAGGCGTGGGTAGACGTCGTTCGTCAGGCCGTCGAGGATGGAGGCGATCGCTGCTGGCCGATGCCGCTCTACGACGAGTACGCGGAGCAGTTGAAGAGCGAGATTGCCGACATGCTCAACACCGGAGGCCGTCCCGCAGGCGCCTGCACGGCCGCCATGTTCATCAAGGAATTCGCCGGCGGTCTCCCGTGGGCCCATATCGATGTCGCCGGCACCGCGTGGTCGGACGACCCGAAGCCGTGGATGGCCAAGGGAGCGAGCGGGGTTGCCGTGCGTGGGCTCGCCGAGCTGGCCTTCACCAGCGCGAAATGGAAATGATGATTCAACAAGCGCCCATCATCGTGCACGTGGTTCAGCCGCCGATTGAATCGACGACCGTATCGGACGTCTTGATTGGCGCGATTGGCCTGACCGGATTGCTCGTGCTCGTGGCGATTCTGCTCGGGGGCGTGTTCGGCGGCGCCCTGATCGGATTGAAGATCCTTCGCCGCCGCCGGAACACAGAGGCGGAAGAGCAGTCAGAGATTATTCATATCTTCTGAGCCGCGTGGTCCAGGATTCGGGATCCGGGATGCAGCGTTTCTGCCTTTTTACTTTTTACTTTTAACTTTTCACCGCGCGCCCATCCCCACCACCCCGGCGCGCGGTCTCTTCAGCGACTCCTGGTACTTCACCACGGCGTCGAACAGCGCTTCGGCGATCTGCTGACGGTAGGCGGTGCTCTTGAGCAGCTGGCCTTCCTGGCGGTGGGTGACGAACGAGATCTCCGCGAGCACGCTGGGCATGGATGCGCCAATCAGCACGACAAACGGCGCCTGCTTGACGCCGAGGTCGCGCAGCTGCTTGTTTCGCGTGCTCAGACGCTTGACCATCGACCGCTGCACGATGTCGGCGAAATCGCGCGACTCATCCAGCTTGTTGTTCAGCGCAATCGCCTTCACGATGTCGGGCAGGCTGTGCATCGCGCGCGCCGACGCGGAGTTCTCACGCGCGGCTACCGCTTCGGCGTCGGGATTCGACGCAAAATTCAGAAAATACGTTTCAACTCCCTGGGCCCGAGGGTTGCGGCTCGCATTGGCGTGAATGGAGAGGAAGAGATCGGCCCCTTCACGGTTCGCGATCGCCGTGCGTTCCTCGAGCGGAATGAACACGTCGGTGTCGCGGGTCATGACGACTTCGACGCCGGGCTGCTTCTCGAGGAGCTTGCCGAGCCGCGTCGCGACGTCCAGCGTCAGCTCCGATTCGTTGACGCCGTTGCCTTGCGCGCCGGGATCGTGTCCACCATGCCCGGCATCGATTACGACGCGCGCAACGCCGAGCCCGAGCTGACGCGCGAGTGAGAACTTGCCGTCGAGGTTCGCAGCCGGCACCGCCGACGGCACCAAGGCCACCGCGGGCGTCCGCGGGGGCGCCGGCTTCGCCGGAGCGTCGGGAATTGGCTCAGACTTCATCTTTGCCATGGCAGCCGGGGACAGGGGAGTGGTCGTGAGCGACGGCACCGGTGGCGGAACGATCACCTTGCCGGGTGCCTTGGATAACTCCTTGAGCGCCCGCGCTTCTGTGTCGAGCGGTTTCAGTTCGGGCTGCACCGGCCGGCTGGTCCCACGATTGACGACCATCGAGGTCGCCCGAGGCTTCGCCCCTGCAGTTTCGGTCGGCGTCGCCTGCGGCTTGAAGTCGATGACGAGCCGGTAGGGACTGTAGAGCGTGAACACGCTGTAGCCGTCCACGCCTTCCATGTCGAACACGATCCGGGTGGTCGACTTCGGATGACGGCCGAGACGGATCTCACGAACGATCTCGTCGCTGTATCGCAGTGTGGCGTCGAGCAGCGAGGGAACCGGGCGAGTGCCTTTCAAGTCGAAGAACACGCGACGCGGATTCTCGAGGCGCTCGGCCCGAAATGAAGTTTCCGAGTCCAGCTCGATCGTGACACGCATCCCGTCGGGAATTGCCGTGCGCTTGATGTCTCGAATCGAGATGGGCGCGGCCTCCTGGGCGGCGTCGGCTCCCGGGGCGCCCGTCGCGATCGGCTTCGAGTCGATTTGATCCGGCAGCGCGAGAGGGACCGCCACGGCAGGATCGGCGCCGGCAGTTGCCGCGACGTCGCCGAGCGACTTCAGCGCCTGATCGGCTCCGGCACGCAACGAGCTGGTCGGATACTCCTGCTTCAGACGCGTGAAATACCGGCGAGCCGCCTCGCGATCCGCGGCCTGACCAAAGCGCTCGAAGGCCAGGGCAGCAAGGTTACCGGCTTGCCAGAGCGCATTGTCGCTGTAGGCGCTGGCGGGATAGCGGCGGACGATCGCGACGTACGCATTCACCAGGCCGCGGATCTCGTCGGCGCTCGGCGTGTGATCTGCGCCTCGCAGCGACTGCTCCCGCTCGAGCACTCTCTCGTACATCGTCTTGGCCGAACCGCTGCTGGCGGCAGCGGGGACGGCGAGCGTGCACGCCAGCAGCAGCACCGTGGCCGGAGTCCTGAGCGTCATGGGGCTACCTCAGTTGCGCATCCACTTCGTCGAAGTAGTCGGGTTTCACGAGCACCTCGCGCGACTTGCCGCCGGCCGCCCCCGAAATACCCGATACCAATCCTTCCGCTTCCATCATGTCGACGAGCCGCGCCGCGCGGCTGAAGCCGATTCGCAGACGTCGCTGCAGATACGACACCGAGGCCTGGCCGCTCGAGACGACAATGCGGGCGGCCTCGTCGTAGAGATCGTCTTTCTCGAATTCCAGCTCCGCGGCGGTCTTCTTGTCGTCGTCGGTAATCGTGTTGTCGTAGGTCGGCTTCCCCTGTTTGCGCAGGAAGCTGGCGAGCCGCGCGCTTTCTTGCTCGGAGATGTACGGACCGTGCAAGCGGACGAAACGCGATGACGCGGGCGGCAGATACAGCATGTCTCCCTTGCCGAGCAGCTGTTCGGCGCCGTTGCCGTCGAGAATCGTGCGCGAGTCGATCTTCGAGGAGACGCGGAACGAGATGCGCGCCGGCAGGTTGGCCTTGATGAGACCGGTGATGACGTCCACCGACGGCCGCTGTGTCGCGAGAATCAGGTGAATCCCCACCGCGCGCGCCATTTGCGCCAGCCGGCAGATCGATTCCTCGACCTCGCTGCTGGCAACCATCATCAGATCCGCCAGTTCGTCGATCAGCACGACGATAAAGGGCAGCGCGTGGATTTCATTGCCCTTCGGATCGAGCACCGGCCCTTTGTTTTCTGCCTGCGCCAGTTTGAAGTTCCGGTTGAACTGTTCGATGTTTCGCACGCCGACCGCGGCAAGGGTCTTGTACCGCTCCTCCATCTCTCGAACCGCCCATCGCAGCGCATTCGCGGCGAGCTTCGGATCGACAACGACCGGCGTCAGCAGGTGCGGGATCTCCTCGTACATCCCGAGCTCGAGCCGCTTCGGGTCGATCATGATGAGCCGGACGTCGTCGGGCGTGGCGCGGAAGAGGATGCTCGACAGCATGGCGTTGACGCTGACGGACTTGCCGGTGCCGGTCGAACCGGCAATCAGCAGGTGCGGCATCGTCGCGAGATCGCTGACGAACGGTTCGCCGTGGATGGTCTTGCCGAGCGCGAGCGTGAGCTTCGACGCCGATCGCTTGTAGACGTCGGCCTCGAGAAGCTCCCGCATCGAAATCAGTTCGCGATTGAGATTGGGAATCTGAATGCCGACGGTCGACTTGCCGGGGATGCGATCGATCAACACCGACTCGGCCTGCATCGCGAGGCACAGATCGTCGGCCAGACCGGTAATCTTGCTGTACTTCACGCCCGCATCCGGCTTGAACTCGTAGGTCGTGACGACGGGGCCCGGATGAATCTGGACCACCGACCCTTCCACTGAGAACTCGCGGCACTTCTCTTCGAGGAGCCGTGCCCCATCCATCAACTCGCGCTCATCGATCTTGCGTTCCGTCTTGGGTGCGTCGAGCAGTGCCAACGGCGGCAGCGTGTAGTCCCCCTTACGCCGCTCGGCAGGAAGCCTTTCAGGCTCGGGCAGCGGCAGCGGGGGAGCGACCGGCGGTGGCGGGCGACGAATGGTCGCCGAGGGCGTAGGCCGCGACGAAGCCGCTCTGAGCGCGGCCGCGGCGGCACCGACCATGGCGGCGGTGCGCGACGGCTTCTTTGGCGGCTCTTCAGATGCCGCCGGCTTGCCAGCCGCGCGGGCCGGCGCCTCTGCCGCACCGCGCTCGGCCGCTGCCTCCGCGGCGCGGACCGCGATCTTCGGTTTCGCTGCGTCGCCATCCTTCTGCGCTTTGTCGAGGTGCTTGCGAAGAACTTCCTGCCGTTGTTTTTCCCGCCGGCGCTCCTCGCGTGACGCGCGGTAGGCCCCGAGCAGCGCGGCCGATCGATCCCGGATCATCTGTCCGATCGCCGCAAACAGCCGCCCGAAGGAGAACTGCGTTGACAGGATGATCCCGAGGAAGAGCAACGTCAGGATCAGAATGATCGAACCGGTCCTGTTCAAATAAGACGCGAGCAGCGCGGCGAGCCTATCCCCGATGTACCCGCCCGCCCGGAACAACTTGCCCGAGATTTCCGACGTTCCGAACGCCAGTGACAGGAAAGACGAGATGCACCCGAAGAGCAGGCCAGCGCCGATGAGTTTCGTGTACGCGGCATCAACCGAGCGGCACCAGAAGTAGTGCCAGCCGAGCACGACCAGCACCAGCGGCATCAGGTAGGCCGAGTAGCCGAGCAGCTGATACGAAAGCTCCGCCGTGAACGCACCGATGCGGCCCGCGAAGTTCGCCGGCGGCAGTCGTGACCCGGTGTTGAAAAACCAGACCGGGTCCGAGGGGCTGTAGCTGGCCAGCGAGATCAGCCAGATCAGCGCGAGCGCGAACAGCGCAACGCCGACGAATTCACTGAGACGCCTGGAAATGAACGACGACTTGGCCACTCAGATCTCCATCACCACCGGCAGCACGAGCGGGCGCAGCCCCGAGCGCTTTCGAAAGAACCGCTGAAGGTCCACGCGAATCTTCTCCTTGATGAGGCCCGGATCCGTCCGCTCTTCGACGCTTGCCATTTCCAGCGTGGTCGCGAGGAGCGACGGAATCTCCTTGAGCAGACTCTCGGTTCTTGCATCGACCACGAACCCGCGAGTGATGACGTCGGGGGTTTCCTCGAGGGCGCCGGACTGTTTGCCAATCGTCACGACGGGCACCACCAGACCATCACCGGCAAGATGACGCCGGTCTCTCAGGACCTCGTCGCCCACCTCTCCGCTGCGGGTTCCGTCGATCAGAATCCTTCCCGCCGGTACTTTGTCGGCGATTCGCGCGCCTTCGTCGTCAAACCGGATCACGTCGCCGTTTTCGGCGAGGAGAACCTTCGTCTCCCGCGACACCCGGGCCGCCACCCTGGCATGGAGGGCGAGCTGCCGGTACTCTCCATGTATCGGCACGAAGTGGCGCGGCCTGACAAGCGAAAGCATGAGCTTGAGCTCTTCCTCGCTGCCATGGCCGGAAACGTGGACATGCTTGGGCCCTTCGGACACGACCTCCGCGCCACGCCGGGCAATATGGTTCATCACCCGGCCGATGGCCTTCTCGTTCCCCGGAATCTCCCGGGCGGAGAACACGACGACGTCGCCCGGCGCCAGCTTGACGTGGCGATGGTCGTCTATGGCAATCCGCGGCAGTGCCGCCTGCGGTTCTCCCTGCGAACCGGTACAGATGCACACGACGTCCTGCGAGGGAAAGCTCCGTATCTCGCTGTCGCGAGCCAGCACCCCGGCCGGCACCCGCAGGTAGCCCAGCCGCTGGGCAATTTCCGAGTTATCGATCACCCCGCGGCCCACGAACGCCACGCGCCGCTCGAACTGCGCTGCCAGGTCCACCAGGATCTGCATCCGATAGATGCTCGAGGCGAACATCGAGACGACAATCTTGCCCTCGGCGCTGGTGAAGATCTCCTCGAAGCTGTCGATGACATCCACTTCGGAGCCGGTAAAGCCGCGCCGATCGATATTGGTGCTGTCGGCCAGCAGCGCGAGCACGCCCGCCGATCCAAGCTCCGCGAACCGGTGGACGTCGACGGGCTCGCCATCGAGCGGCGTCTGATCGATCTTGAAGTCGCCGGTGTGAATGATCACGCCGCGCGGTGTCTCGATTGCGACCGCGACACAGTCCGGTATGCTGTGCGTCACGCGCAAGAACTCCACGGTGAAGCATCCCACCGTGACCCGTTCACGAGGCCGGACTCGTCGCAGACGGGCGCGGCTGGCGTGATCGTCCTCCTCGAGTTTCGATTCGACGAACGCCAGCGTCAGCGCCGTGCCGAAGACCGGACCGTCGAAGTACGGCAACACGTGCGGCACCGCGCCGATGTGATCCTCATGGCCGTGCGTCAGCACCAGCGCCGACAGCCGGTACTGCTGCAGCTGACGCAGGTCCGGGATGATGAGATCCACGCCGAGCAGTTCCGGTTCGGGGAACATCACGCCCGCGTCGATCAGGATGGCGGTGTCGCCGCACGCCACCACCATCATGTTCATGCCGAACTCGCCCAGGCCGCCCAACGGGATCAGCTCCAGGGGCGCCGTATTACTGATAACTGGCTCCTAGCCTTGGCAACAAGGTTCTACAGGGTTCTGCTGGTTCTACGAGGTTCGTTCAACACCGCGAACCATGTAGAAACTTGTAGAACCTGATTCGAGCGATTCAGTCAGAGGACAAAACACGCAGGAAGAACCATCCGGGCGGATGGGAACCGGCGTGAGCGGCGGGGCGCCGCTGTCAACTGTCCACCTGCCTGCCGCTGGGACGGCCGTAACAGGGACTGCACCTTCGGAACCGCGCCGCAGCGCATGATCCGAGGGGTCAAAAATTTCGCCAAACTATAACACAGCTGTTCACCCGCCCGAAGTGAAATAGTCCGCAAGCCGCGCCAATTCTGTGAGTTGCAAGGTCTCTGGACGACGGCGGGGATCGATGCCGACGGCCTCGAGCGCCCGTCGCGGCTCCACTCGACGGAACGCCGCGTAGGCGCCGAGGGCGTTCACCAGGGTCTTGCGCCGCTGCATGAACATCATGCGCACCATCGCCTCGAGTCCGCGCTCGTCGGCCACCGTGACGGCGGGGGAACGAAAGCGGAGATGGACGACAGCCGACCGCACCTTCGGGGCAGGTCTGAACGCCCCGGGAGGCAGCGCGAGCACGCGTCTCACGTCGGCGTGCATCTGAATCAGAATCGAGAGGACCCCGTAATCAGCCGTGCCGGCGGAAGCGGTCAAACGATCGGCGACCTCGCGCTGCAGCATCAGGGTTGCGTCGAGGATCCCGCCACGGGTTCGATGCGTTTGGAGGATCCTGAACAGAATTGGCGACGAAACGTTGTACGGCAGGTTGCCAACGACGCGAAGCGGCCGCTCGTCTGCAAGCGATCCGAGATCGAACTCCAGGAAGTCAGCCTCGATCAGGGTCACGTTCGGCGGCACACGCGGCGCCAGCGAGGCGACCATGTCTCCGTCCACCTCGATCGCCGTCAGATGCGCGACCCGGGAGGCTAGCCGAAGCGTCAGTGCGCCCGGACCGGGGCCGATCTCGACGAACCGGTCATCGACCGAGGGAGCAATAGCCTCCACGAGCTTGTCGGCCCACGCCGGCTCGAGGAAGTGCTGACCGTATCGCTTCTTCGCACGGACGGACATTTTATTCAACATTCATCATTCAACATTCAGCATTTCTAGATTTCATCCAACGATTCTCCCCGCCAATACTTCTCTTCGATCTCTTCGATCTGCTCTTCGTCCATGCCGAAGTAGTGGCCGAACTCGTGAATGACCGTCTCGGCCACGCAGTCTCGAATCTCGTCATCGTCTTCGCAGGCCTCCTCGATCGGTTGCTGATAAATGGAGATCCGATCGGGAAGCGCGTTGCCGTATCCCCATCCGCGTTCGGGAAGCGGCGTCCCCTGGTAGAGACCGAACAGCGAGTCCGGCGGCTCGATTTCCATTTCCTCGAGGATGTGCGGCGGCGGCGCGTCCTCGACGATCACGGCCACGTTCTTCATCGCGGCGCGGAATCGTCGCGGGATGTCGTCCAGCGCTTCGGCGACGAGCTGTTGGAATCGCTCCCGCGTCATTTCTTACGTTTTTTACTTTGTCGCGGGGCCCTACCCCCGCGACCTGTCCTCTCGCGGCTTTTGCCGCTCGAGGGCTTATCGACCAACGATCCGCCTGGTGAACCACTCTTTCGCAGGGCCACGGGTCGGCGGGGCCTGGCGCTTCTGGTCTGGCCGGACGAACTCGGCTTGACCTTCGGCTTGCCCCCTTTGCCCCGTTTCGCGACCACGCCCATCGCGGTTCGGTAATAGTCGCAGTCGTCGCGCACGGCACATTTGTCACACAGCGGTCGCGGCTTGCAAATCCGCCGGCCGTGCAGGATCAGCGTGTCGGATGTGAGGGTCCACTCTGCGGGAGGCATCGCATCACAGAGCTGCTGCTCGACGACCTCCGGGTCATCCGATCGTGCGATGCCGATCCGGTTCGCGACGCGGAGCACGTGCCGATCGACAGGCAGGCCTGGCACTCCGAGCGCATGCCCCAGAACAACGTTGGCGGTCTTCCGGCCGACACCTGGCAGGCTGACGAGGTCGGCCATCGAACCGGGTATCTCGCCGCCGTGGCGTTCGACTACGCCGGTGGCCATGCCGACGAGCGAGCGCGACTTGGCCCGGAAGAATCCGGTGGACTGGATCTGCGGCTCGAGTTCCGTCGTCGTCGCCTTCGCGAGCGCCGCGGCATTCGGGTAGCGCTTGAACAGCGCCGGGGTGACCCGGTTCACGCGCTCGTCAGTGCATTGCGCGGAAAGAATGGTGGCGACGAGGAGCTCGTACGGGGTAAAGAAATCCAGCTCCGTGTCGGCGTTGGGGTGCTGACTCTCCAGCTTCGCCATGATCCGCCGCGTTTCGGCGGCGGACTTCGATGGCACAGGCTTCCGTGTGGCAGCGGCCCGCTTCGGCATGCGCCGATTGTACCGCCACGCCGGTGTCAGCGCGTGGCCGGCTTGGTCGATGCGACGGCGGTCAACAGCGCGATGAGCGCCTTGTCGCCCTGCAGGCGAGACGTACCCACGACAACCGTCTCGCCGATGTCCATCGTGAAGCTGGTGTCGATGACGGTTCGATTGGAAGGACGGACGGTCGCGCGACGTTTGGTCGCCTCCACTCGAAGCTGCGCCTGCTGCCGCTCGATCTCAGCGAGTTGTGCCCGCACCTTCTGAACTTCGGGATGAGTATCGTTGTAACGCTGTTTGAGGTTGCGGAGCTGAGCCTCGACCTCGGCCCGTTTCTGCACCAGCTGCGCCATGCTGTTGTCGTCCGTCTCCAGGTGCGCGGCAGCAAGCGCGGCGCCGCCCGTGGGTGAATTCCGCAGCGAAAACCGGACGTACCACTTTCCGCTCGTGTCGGTCCGGTTCGGTTCGAGCTCGAGATCGTAATAGTCCTGCTCGTCGCCTCGAAGCCGCGTCACCATTGCGGATTGCCCGCAGCACAACGTCCACTGAGTGTCGAGCAGGCGATACGTTTTGTAGGGGAGGAAGTCCTTCATGTCGGCGAGCGCTTTCCGCGCGGCAGACGGTACGTTGTCCGCCGCTCCCGCGCCTTGCATCTCGCCGAGGACGAGGACGACGCTGAAGCCTTGCGGCGCAGGCATATTGGCCCTTTGTGCCTGCGTCAACCGTCCGCGCTGTCCTCGCGCGGGGGGAGTGGCCTCAGTGGCCTGCTGCGCCGCCGCAATGAGCGGACACGTGCCGCCAATCATCAAAGTCACACAGGTCACACGCAAAAGGTTCGTCATCGCACGGTCGCTTTCAGATCGAACTCGGAGTTGAAGACCCAGATGATTCGAGTTCCGCCAGGTGTCAGGAATTGAAGTTGACGATTGGGCAGAGCAGCTTGAACGGTCTGAGCGTCCGCGTTCGTTGCGCCGGCCTGAAGAGCTGGGCTCGGCGGGGGCGTCGCGACGTCGAACCGATGGCCCGCTACCACACCGGCAACAATCACCGCCGTCACCGTCGCCGCCACCATCATCGGGCGCATCCACGGCCAGACCTTCGGTTCCGGCGCGGGCGTCGATGCAGCGGCCAGCACGGCGCGGCGGATCGACTCAGCCTCGTCGGCCGACAATTGATCCTCGTCCTCTCGCGCGTTCACGTCGCGCAGAAGCGTTCGCCAGTCAGTCATTGCGTGCCCTTCCCAGTACCTTTGGCCATTTCACGGCGGCCGATTGACAGGTGCCACCGGACCGTGACCGGCGTGACCCCGAGAAGCCTTGCGATCGCCGGAATCGTGGTTCCCTCGACTTCATACATCAGCAGGATCGCCCGCCGGCGAGGAGACAGCGTCTGAAGCGCCTGCCGCACGAGCGACTGCGCAATCAGGTGGGGTTCTGGATTGAACGCTGGCTCCGCCTCGAGGCTTCCGTTCAGCCTGGCTCGCGTGCGCACCGCGTTCTGCCGCCATCGATCGCGGCAGATGTTGATGAGCACGCGGACGAGCCACGCCTCTTCATGAGTGGCGCCGGTCGGGATGGAGCCCGGCGCTCGTGCCGCGCGCAGGAACGTCTCCTGAACCAGGTCGCGCGCGTCCTCAGACGAGCGCGACAGGCGCCGCGCCAGCCTGAACAGCCGTTGATGGTGCGCGTCGAATAGCGAGCCAAGACGAGCGCCCGCATCCGCGGGCGGCTCCTTGACCGCCACTGTCATCGCGATGGCCTGTCCATCCATCATGCTGCTAGACGTTTGGTAGGGGGATTATGTTGGTTGTCCAGTTTCCAGTTTCCAGTTGCCAGACCACTGATCCCGGATCCCGACCGGGCGTCTGCAATTCTTACTGCTCGCGGGCCTCCACCTCCGCGTTCTAATCCATGCGCGCTCCGGCGAGACCTCGCCGTAGCCTTCGCGAAGGCGGGCCCCGCTCGCACTCGGGCCGCAGGCGCCTCATGCTACAGTCTCTTCACCATGAACGAGCGCAAGCAAATCAACTTCACGATTGTTCCCGACGACTCGACGGACGTGCCGCGAACCTACGCGAACTTCTGCGCGATCTCACATACGCCGTTTGATTTCACGCTGGCGTTCTGCGAAGTGTTGCCGCTGTCCGAGAAGGACATTCAGGCTGCCGAGGCGCAGCATGTCGTGCGCGCGCCGGTCAGGACGAAGGTGGTGGTTCCGCTCCAGGTCGTGCCGAACCTGATTGCGGCACTTCAGGAGCACATGCGGGTGTATTCGGAATCAACCGGCGTGACCTGGGATGCGAAGGGAGCGGTTCACTAAAAGTGAAAAGTTGAGTTCCTAATACTTTCTCATCACGCCGACGACGACCCCCTGAACCTGCACCTGATCGGGCGCCGCGAGGATGGGCTGCATGGCGGGGTTGGCCGGCTGCAGGCGGATTCGGCCGCTTTCACGATACAGTTTCTTCAGCGTGACATCGGCGCCGTGAAGGAGCGCGATCACCATTTCGCCATTCTCGGCCGTCCGGCGATCCTCGACGATCACGAAATCCCCGTCGCGGATGTGCTCGTCGATCATCGAGTCCCCCTTCACCCGCAGGACGTATGTGTCACGCTTGCCGACGAGGTCTTCCGGAACAGCAATGGTTTCGCTGCCCACGACGGCTTCGATCGGCGACCCGGCCGCAACATACCCCAGCATCGGGAGCTCGACTGCGCGGCTCGCAAGACGCGCCGGGACGACCTCGACCGATCGGCTGCGATTCCAGGCGCGCTTGATGAACCCTTTCTCCTGCAGGTTCGTGAGATGTTTGTGGACCGTCGCCAGCGAGGACAGGCTGAAGCGCCGTCCGATTTCCTCGAGGCTGGGAGCGTAGCCGTGCTGCTGGATGAAATCGTTGAGGAAGTCCAGAATCTCGCGCTGGCGTTTGGTCAGTGGCAGCATGCGCGGCACTATACGCAAAGGAAAAGCGAAAGTCAACGGCCGTGTTTACCCTTCGCGGTCAGATCACGGTCTAAATGACAGGTGACCATCGAAAGCACGACCTATCGGCCCTGGCCCGGGATGAGGCCGCGACGCTGGCAGGTGACCGTGACCCGAGACCGCACTGACCGAGCGCGGCCGGAGGCTGCGTCGGCGTCCGACGGCGACGACGATCGCGTCCTTGTTCAGGCGTGTTTGCGCGGCCATCGCGAGGCGTTCGACGTGATTGTCGAGCGGCACCAGCGGCACGTCTACCAGTTGTGCTATCGATTTGCCGGCAATCACGAAGACGCGAGCGATCTCGCGCAGGATGTGTTCCTCCGTGCCTATCGCGGGTTGCACACGTTCAAGGGAAACTCGGCCTTCAGCACCTGGCTGTACCGAATAGGCGTGAATGTCTGCCTGAATCGGCTCGGGTCGCGGGCCCAGAAGTGGACGACACTGGATGCCGCCGACCGTCCGGATTTCCGCGCCGAGCGCGCTGACGCCCGGCTGCTTCGGGGTGAACGCGCGGCGGAAGTCCGGGCCGCAATCGCCAGGCTGCCGAAGAAGCAGCGCGCGGCGCTCGTGCTGCGGGTCTATCACGACCTTCCGCACGATCAGATTGCCGAGATCGTCGGGACGTCAGTCGGAGCGGTGAAGGCAAACTTCTTTCACGCGCTGGCGAATCTCAAGAAGTTGTTGAAGTCGCAGTCATGAGGCACCTGAGCGCGACCGAATTCGTGGATTTCATCGAGTCGTCGGGGACGCTGGCGCCCGGGCGCGTGAGACATGCTCAGACGTGCGCCGAGTGCGTCGCCAGGGCAGAGGCCCTTCGCGATATGAGGGCCGCCGCGCTCGACGACGAGGAGACGCAGCCGTCTCCGCTCTTCTGGGATCACTTCGCCGCCAGGGTTTCCGCGGCGGTCCGACATGAACCGGCACCCGCGCCAGGCGTATCCTGGTTCCGGCAGCCGGCGATCACATGGGGAACGGCAGCGTCGATTGCGATGCTGCTCGTCGCAATGGCTGTCTGGCGCGCGACCCTTCACGCGCCAGCTCCCATCGTCAGCCTCGCGAGTTCCGCGTCAACATCCGATGTCGTCCTGCCAGGACCGGAGGCAGCGGCCGCAGACGACGTTGACGCAGATGAAGCATGGGCGGTTGTTCGCGCCGCCACGATCGATTTGAATTGGGACGACGTGCATGCGGCGGGAATCAGCGCGCATCCGGACGATGTCGAAAACGTCGCGCTGGAGTTGAACGCCGATGAACGCCATGAGCTCGCGCGTTTGCTTGACGCCGACTTGAAGCGCAAGGGAGCCTAGCCGAGATGATGGGTTCGCTTCTGACCGTCGTGTTGTTGGCAACTCTTGGTGCGTCGGAGCCGGCTGCGAACCAGGCAGCAAATGCCGCCCCGGAAACGCGGCCGAAGCGGCCGCCGGCGGAACGAGCGGCAGGCGCGCTGTCGCCCGGCGAGGTTGTCGGCATGCTCGACGCGTATGCGCTGGTGCAGGCGCAGGAAGCCCTTCAGCTGAACGATTCCCAGTACGGGACGTTCGTCAACCGCCTGAAGACCCTTCAGCAGACGCGACGCAAGAACCAGCAGGCCCGCAACCAGATCGTGCAGGAGCTTCGCCGACTCGCCGGACCGCAGGCGGTGGCACCGATCGACGAAGCGGCTGTTCGCGAGCAGCTCAAGGCGTTGCGCGACCTCGACGAGCGTTCGAACGCGGATCTGCGTCGTGCCTATGATTCCCTTGATGAGGTGCTCGACGCCCGCCAGCAGGCCCGGTTCCGGATTTTCGAGGAAATGATCGAGCGGCGGAAAATGGACCTCCTGATGCGAGCGCGCCAGGGGGCAGCGGCGCGGCGCGGCCAGGGGCAGCAGTAAGCCTCTGACCAAATTCCCTGAGCCTTGCTACAATCGGAATATGAGCCGGCGTTCCGTCGCGTGGCTGCTCGGTGCCCTTCTCGCCGCCGCACCCCTTGCGGCACAGGGTCGTCTGTCGCGCGAAGATGCGGATCGGTTCCAGTCCAAGCTGACCCGGATCGTCGCCCTTGGAAACGCACCGACCGCCAAGGCGGCGAAGCCGCAGAACACGCCCCTCAGCGATGCTGAGGTGAATTCCTACCTCAAGTACAACGCAGGCAGTCAGATTCCTACCGGCATCGTCGATCCGGTGCTCAACGCCATGGGCGAAGGCCGGGTCTCCGGCCGGGCAACCGTCGATCTCGACGCCGTTCGAACACAGAAGAAGCGTGGGTGGCTCGATCCGCTGGGCTACCTGACAGGCCGATTGCCGGTGACCGCTTCGGGGGTCCTCACCACCAAGGAGGGGAAGGGACAGTTCGTGCTTCAGTCCGCGGAGATTTCGGGCATCACGGTCCCCAAGACCGTCCTGCAGGAACTCCTCTCGTACTACTCGAAGACGCCCGAGAATCCCGAGGGCATCAACATGGATGCGCCGTTCGAGCTGCCGGCTCGCATCCAGGAAATCAAAGTGGGATCGGGAACCTCGACGGTCGTGCAATGAGGGGAGAAGCAATCCGCATTCAGCAATCACGGTCGCCAATCCGCAATCGCAGCAATCAGCAATCAGCAATCGACATTCAGCCCCTCGACCAAGCTCGGGGCTGACCCTGAGCTGTGTCGAAGGGTCAGCAATAACGTGATCGCCCTTGATACGCCGCTTCAGTTCCTGAAGGGCGTTGGCCCAAGACGCGCGGCGGATCTTCAGCGCGTCGGCCTGTCCACGGTCGAGGATCTCCTCGACCGGTTTCCCGTCCGCTACGAGGACCGCGGCACCTTCCAGACCATCGCCTCGCTCCGGCCGGCGATGGCGGCGTCTATCGCCGGTGAGGTCATCTCCTGCGGAATCCGTCCGACGCGGCGGCCGCGCTTCAAAATCTTCGAGATGCTCGTCCGCGACGCGACCGGCGCGCTGCGCGCCGTGTTTTTCAATCAGCCGTTCCTCAATGACGTGTTTCACCCCCATCAGCGAGTCATCCTGTTCGGCCGCCTCGAGCTGACGCCGCACGGCATGCAGATGCAGAATCCGCAGTACGAAATCCTGCGAGCCGAGGCCGATGGGGAAGGGACGGAATCAGACGACGAGACGCTGCACACCGGGCGCATCGTCCCGATCTACGAGAAGACCGGCACGCTGACCACGAAGATGCAGCGGGTCATCGTGCATCAAGCGCTGTCGCAGCTGCCGCCCGACGTGATCGATCCGCTTCCGGCCGGCGTCAAGGCGCGCCAGCAACTCATCGACCGCCGCACGGCGCTCCTCGACGTGCACTTTCCCCCGGCGGGTACACCGATCGATGCACTGAACGCCTTCCGATCGCCAGCGCAGCGCCGGTTGATTTTCGAAGAGTTCTTTCTGTTTCAGATCGGGCTCGTCCTGCGCCGGCGTCGATCCGAGGCCGAGCGCAAGCCGCGATCGGCGATCGTCACCGACGAAATCCGCGAATCCGCCCGGCGCGTGCTGCCGTTCAAGCTCACCGGCGATCAAAAGAAGGTCATCGCCGAGATCGTCGAGGACATGAAGCGGCCGCAGCCCATGAACCGTCTGCTCCAGGGCGACGTCGGCTCGGGCAAGACGATCGTCGCGCTGATTGCCGCAATCGTGGCGATGGAGAACGGCTTCCAGGTCGCCTTCATGGCGCCGACCGAAATCCTCGCCGAGCAGCACTTCATCACCATTCGCCGCCTGCTGGAGTCGTCGCGCTTTCGCGTCGCGCTCGTGACCGGCGCGACGGCCGCGAAAAAGCGGCGCGAGATCCAGGCGGAGCTGGCCGCCGGCTCGATTCATCTCGTCGTCGGCACGCATGCGCTGGTCGAGGATCCGGTGGCCTTCCACGAGCTCGGGCTCGTCATCATCGACGAGCAGCACCGCTTCGGTGTGCTCCAGCGGGCGACCCTTCGCTCCAAGGGCCTGCGCCCCGACGTGCTCGTGATGACCGCGACGCCGATCCCGCGGACGCTCGCGCTGACGACCTACGGCGATCTCGACGTCTCGGTGATGCGGGAAATGCCGCCGGGGCGGCACCCGATCAAGACCATCGCGAAACCGGAATCGCGCCGCGATGAAATCTACGACTTCATCCGGAAGCAGATCGACGGTGGGCGACAGGTCTACGTCATCTACCCGCTGGTCGAAGAGTCGGAGAAGGTCGATCTCAAAGCGGCCACGGAAATGGCGGACCACCTTGCCCACGACGTGTTCCCCGCTTATCGCGTCGCGCTTCTGCACGGACGGATGAAGCCGGACGCGAAAGAACGAGTGATGGCGGCGTTCGCGCGCGGAGAGTTCGATGTGCTCGTTTCGACCACGGTCGTCGAAGTCGGCGTCGACGTGTCGAATGCTTCGGTGATGCTCGTCGAGCACGCCGAGCGATTCGGGTTGTCACAGCTTCATCAGCTGCGGGGCCGCGTCGGGCGCGGACCGCACCAGTCGTACTGCGTCCTGCTGTATCAATATCCGCTGACCGAGCAGGGGCGCGCGCGGCTGAAGGCGCTGACCGACACGACCGACGGCTTCGAGATCGCCGAGCGCGACCTGGAGCTTCGCGGCCCTGGTGACTTCTTCGGCACACGACAGTCGGGCATGCCGACCCTGCGCGTGGGCGATCTCGTCCGCGACCATGAGCTGATGGAAACCGCGCGGCGGGAAGCCGTTGCCGCGCTCGACGATCCGCAGCAGGCGGCAGCACTCACCGACTTCGTGCGCACGAACTGGGAACAGAGATTTGGATTGGTGGGAATTGGCTAAGCTGCCAGCTGCCGGCTGCCAGCTACCAGCTGCGACACCCGTAGCGCGCGGCTTTAGCCGCGCGTCCAAGTGCGACCCAGACAAAGACGCGGCGCTGAAGCGCCGCGCTACGGGTGTCTGAAAATGCGCATCATTGCTGGAACCCTCAAAGGCCGTCGGATTGACGCTCCCAAATGGGACGATCTTCGTCCCACCTCCGACAAACTGCGCGAGACGTTGTTCAACGTCCTCGCGACGCGCATTGAAGGGGCGCGAGTGCTGGATGGATTCGCGGGCACCGGCGCGGTGGGCATCGAGGGCCTCAGCCGCGGCGCCGCCCACGTGACATTCGTCGATCGCGATCCGCGAGCCGTGGCGCTCATCGAGACGAACCTCGGGCGCTGCGGAGTCACCGACCGCTATGCTATTATCCGCGTTAGGTTTGCCGTCACGGAACAACTCGCTGAATCCGGACCGTTCGACGTCGTCTTTCTCGATCCGCCGTACGGCGCGGCCGAACTGCTGGCAGCCATCGACGCTGCGGAGCCTCTCGTTCACGCTCACACGCTGCTCATCGTCGAACACGCGCGACGAGACGCGGCGCCCGAGTCGCGAGGCGCACTGGTTCGAACACGGCTATTGACCTCTGGCGACAGCGCGCTGGCGTTCTACGGCCGGCCGACGACGGATCACACGTAAGTCGGATTTCTCGGTGATGGTGTTTATTCTGCGCAGCGGCCGCCATGCATAACGTCGTCGCCATCTATCCTGGCTCGTTCGATCCGGTGACCAACGGCCACGTCGACATCATTCGTCGCGGAGCGCACCTCTTCGATCGCATCATCATCGCCGTGCTCATCAATCTCGAGAAGGCGCCGCTCTTCACCGTGCCCGAGCGGGTCGAGATCGCGCGCGAGATATTTGCCGGCAACACCAATGTCGAGGTGGACACTTTCGACGGGCTGCTGGTGGATTACGCTCGAAAGCGCGGCGCCGGCGTCATCGTGAAAGGGTTGCGCGCGGTCTCGGACTTCGAATTCGAAATGCAGATGGCGCTCATGAACCGGAAGCTGAATGCCGACGTGGAAACCGTGTTCATGATGCCGACCCAACCTTATACGTTTGTCAGTTCCCGGCTGGTGAAGGAAGTCGTCGCCCTCGGCGGATCGGTTCACGGACTCGTCCCCGAGAGCGTGGAAAAGCGGTTGCGCGAGAAGAAGCTCGCGCGCGAAACATTGAGGGCCTGACGTGATGCTCGCAGAACGGACCAAGCGAATCGGTGTCTCTCCAACGATGAAAGTGGCGGCGGAAGCGTTGAAGCTCAAGGCGCAGGGCGTTGACGTCGTCGATTTCGGCGCCGGAGAACCGGATTTTCCGACGCCGAAGCACATCGGCGCCGCCGCGCACGCGGCGATCGACGCCAACTTCACCAAGTACACCACGAACTCGGGAACCGACGAGTTGAAGCGGGCCGTGTGCGCCCGCTACAAGACGGACTACGGCATCGACTATTCGCCGGCCGAGACCATCATCACCGCGGGCGGCAAGCAGGCACTCTACAACGCCGCGATGTGTCTCTTTGGCGCGGGCGACGAAGTCATTACCCACATGCCCGGGTGGCCGACGCTCGTCGAACAGATCAAGCTGTCCGACGCAACGCCGGTGATTGTCCATACGCACGCCGAGGATGGCTTCACGGTGCGGGCCGAACCGATTATTGCGGCGATCACCCCCCGCACGCGCGGGATCATCATCAACTCACCGGGCAACCCGACCGGCGCGCTCATTTCCGAGCAGGACATGGCCGCGCTCGCCGACGAGGCAGCACGTCGCGGGATCTGGATTCTCCTGGATCTCTGCTACGACAAGTTGATCTACGACGCGACGCCCCACAACCTGCCGCGGATCCTGTTCGAGCGGCTGCGCGACCGTACGGTTCTTTGCGGATCTGCGTCGAAGGCCTACGCGATGACCGGCTGGCGCTGCGGATGGGCGGTTGGACCAGCCTCGGTGATTGGCGCCTGTAACGCCCTGCAGAGTCACTCGACGTCGAACGTCTGCTCGATCACGCAGAAAGCGGTCACGGCCGCGCTCAACGGCCCGCAGGACTGCGTGACCGAAATGCTCGACGAGTACCGGAAGCGGCGCGATCAGGTGTGCCAGTGGCTCGGGGCCGAGCCGCGCATCCGCCTCGTAAAGCCCGCCGGTGCCTTCTACCTGTTTCCGGATGTCTCCGAGTTCCTGTCGCCCGACGGCATCCGCACGACCAGTCAGCTGGCGCAGGCGCTGCTCGACGACGTCCGCGTGGCGCTGACGCCGGGTGAAGCGTTCGATGCGCCCGGGTTTCTGCGTATCTCGTACGCGACCTCGATCGAGGACCTGAAGCGCGGCACCGAGCGGCTGCTGACCTTCATGCGCTCGCTCGAGAGCCGCAAGGCCGTCGCGGGGTGATCGCTCCGGCCCTCGTCGAGGCGGTTGTCGATGCGCTGATTGCGCGGTTGGGTGCAGCGCACGTCAAGACCGACGAGACCTCACGCACGACGTATGGGACGGACGCACTCAAGCGCGGCCGTCCCGCCGACGTCGTTGTCTTTCCAGCCAACACTGAGCAAGTGGCGGCCGTCGTCCGCATCTGCGCGGAGCATCGCATGCCGGTCGTCCCGCGCGGAGGCGGGACCGGCTACACCGGCGGGTCGGTTCCGACCCACGGCGGCGTCGTGCTGTCGCTCGAGCGGATGAACCGCATCCTCGAGATCGACGAAGCCAACCTGCTCGCCATCGTCGAGCCCAACGTCGTCACCGGCGATTTGCAGGACGCTGTCGAGAAGGTCGGCCTGTTCTATCCCCCTGATCCCGCCTCGCTTCGACAGTCCGTGATCGGCGGCAACGTGGCCGAGTGCGCCGGCGGGCCTCGGGCATTCAAGTACGGGACGACCAAGCGTTACGTGCTCGGGCTCGAAGTCGTGCTGCCTACCGGCGAGATCGTCGAGACCGGCGGCAAGGTCGTGAAAAACGTCGTCGGATACGACCTGACGCAGCTGATCGCCGGATCCGAAGGCACGCTCGCCATCATCACGAAAGTCATCCTGCGGCTCGTGCCAAAGCCTCCGGTGCAAACGACGCTGAGGGCGACGTTCCCGGATGTGGAGTCGTCGGCCGCAGCGGTTATCAACATCATCCGCGCCCGCGTCGTGCCCGCGGCGCTCGAGCTGATCGACGGTGATTCGCTCGAAGCCGTGGCCCGAAACCTGAACGTGCGATCGCTCGCGCCGGAGGGGACTCAGGCGCTGCTGCTCATCGAGGTGGACGGCATCGCCGAGGCGGTCGGGCGCGAAGCGACCCTGGTCGAAGAGGCCTGCCGGGAGGCGGGTGCGACCGAAGTGCTGCGCGCGCGAGATGAGGCGGAGCGCCAGGAGTTGTGGCGGGTGCGGCGCGAGCTTTCGATGTCGCTGAAGATGATCGCGTCGCTGAAGTTCAACCACGACATCGTGGTCCCGAAAGGTCGCATCCCGGAACTATTCGCCCTGGTGCGCGAGATCCGCGAACGGTTCAGGCTCCGCATCCCGTGCTTCGGACATGCCGGCGACGGAAACATTCACGTCAACATCATGGTGGACAAGGACAACGCCGAAGAGATCGCGCGTGCGCACGAAGCCGAGCGCGCGCTCTTCGCCGGTGTCGTCGCGCTGGAGGGATCGATCAGTGGCGAACACGGAATCGGATTCGCGAAAGCGCCGTTTCTGCCGATGGAACTGTCCGCCGACGAGATTGCGTTGATGAAACGGGTCAAGCGGGCGTTCGATCCCGATGGCATCCTCAATCCCGGGAAGATGTTTCCTTAGGGAATGCTGAATGTTGAATGCTGAATGTTGAGTTCAATGCTCCAGACACTCGTCGCGCTCCTGGTCCTTCTGGCTCCGGCGAGACCTCAACCACCTGTCCACGTCGTGATGCAAACCGATCTCGGCGAAATCGAGATTGAGATCGACAGCGCGCATGCGCCGGCGACCGCCACGAATTTCCTGAAGTACGTCGACGCCGGCCTCTACGATGGCGGACTCTTTCACAGGACGGTTCGACCGGACAATCAGCGGGAGAAGGCGGTAAAAATCGCGGTGATCCAGGGAGCGGCCAACGCGGCTCGCCGCGCCAGTTTCTTCCCGGCGATCCCGCTCGAGCGGACCAACAGAACGGGCCTCGCGCACAAAGACGGAACAATCTCGATGGCCCGTGATGGTCCAGACACCGCGACCGACGAGTTCTTCCTCTGCGTCGGCGATCAACCTGAACTCGACTTTGGCGGGAAACGCAATCCTGACGGTCAAGGCTTTGCCGCGTTCGGCCGGGTCGTGCGCGGCATGGATGTCGTCCGGCGCATCCAGGAAGCGCCGGCCAGCGGCGAGACCTTGAGGCCGCCAGTCAAGATCCAGAGCGTCCACCGGTCGAGCGGCGCGCTCTGATAGAATCACCTATCCATGTTTGCCCGACTTGCCAGCGTCGCCGTCATCGCTGTGCTGTCGCTCTCCCCGCCGCAGAGCCAGTCTGACGAGATCGCGGCACTGAGGCGCGAAATCCAGGCGCTCAAGGAGAAGCAGGCGACAACGGACCGCGACCTGCAACTAATCAAGTCGCTGCTGCAGAGCCTCGTCCAGCGGGCGCAGGCGCCGGCGGGAGATTCCTTCACTGACAAGACCATCGCCATCGACGACGCGCCGTCGCGGGGAAATGCGGCCGCCAAGGTGACCCTCGTTGAGGTCTCCGATTATCACTGCCCGTTCTGCCGCCGGCAGAACCTGCAGACCATGCCGCAGCTGCTGGCCGAGTACGTGAACTCGGGCAAGGTGAAGTACGTATTCATCGACTATCCGATCGCTCAGCTGCACCCGGATGCGTTCAAGTCGCACGAAGCGGCGGCATGCGCGGGTGATCAGGGGAAGTACTGGCAGATGCACGACCTGCTGTTCACGAATGCGCCAGCGCGCGATGCGTCGCAGCTGACCGCCAACGCAGGCATGCTGGGCGTGGACACCAGGAAGTTCGAAGCGTGCCTGAACGACGGCAACGGCGGCCCGCACGCGGCCACGATCCGCGCGAGCATCGCACGCATGCAGCAGCTCGGCGTCGACGGCACGCCGCTCGTGTTGATCGGGTTGACGCCGCAGCCGGGAACTCCGATGAAAGTGCTCGCGTCAGTCTACGGCGCCAAGCCCTACCCGGAATTCAAGAGCGCTCTCGACCAGGTTCTCGCGCAGACAAAGTAAAGAGTTAACGGACAGCTGACCACCCGTAGCCCTGCGTCCGAGCCACGCGTCCGATCACAACATCCGCAATCTGCGGGTGCCCGGCAGAAACGGCGTTGACGTGATCTGTCCGTCGAACCCCGCACCCCATCGACCTGGAATCGACGTTCCGCACTCAGGACAGGCTCCCTCCGGTGTCAGCCGGTAATCCTGGATGAAGTAGCCGTACCGTTCGACCAGCATCGCACGGCAGTTGTGGCAACGCGTGTGTTCGAGATCTCCCACGCGTCCCGGCAGGTTTCCGGCATAGACGTATCGCAACCCGTTACGCGCGCCGATCGCGGCAGCGATCATCAGCATCTCCGGCGTCGTGTTCGCCGGATCGTTCATTCGATAATCCTTGTGAAACGCCGTCACGTGCCAGGGAATATCCGGAGAGACGCTGGCGAGAAACGTCGTCAACCGTTCGAGCTCGTCCGGCGAATCGTTGAAACCGGGGATGAGGAGCGTGACGATCTCGACCCAGATTCCCATTTCGTGCAGCGAGCGGATCGTATAAAGGATTGGCTCGATGCGGCCGCCAAGCTGCCGGTAATGACGATCGTCGAAACTTTTCAGGTCGACCTTGTAGAGATCGATCCACGGCCGGATGTAGTCGAGCACGCGTGGCGTGCCGTTGCCGTTCGAGACGAAGGCGGTCAGCAACTCGGCGCTGCGCGCGACCTTGAAGATCTCGACCGCCCACTCGCTGGTGATGAGCGGCTCGTTGTAGGTGCTTACCATCGCCTTCGCGCCGAGCCTCTCGGCCTCGGTCACAAGCGCCGCCGCCGACGCATCGATGGGAGGTGAAATCGCCTGCGGATCGCGGAGGGCCTGCGAGGTGACCCAGTTCTGGCAGTACGAACAATGCAGATCGCAGCCGAGCATCCCGAAGCTGAACGCCAGCGCGCCGGGTTGCACGTGGAAGAACGGCTTCTTCTCGATCGGGTCGCACTGGACCCCGCCCACATAGCCCCACGGCACCCGAAGGTGGCCGCCGCGATTCATTCGTACTTTGCACACGCCAACCGCACCGTCGGGGATCGGACACTCGTGCCCGCACGCGTAGCACCGGATCCGATCCCTCGAGATCGGCTCGACCAGCTCAGGCGCTGCGTCGACGGTTCTCACCTCGAGCACTTCAGCGAGCGAGGCCATGAGTCGATCTGTACAGGCCAAGTAGAAAGTCGCACGTTAAAAGTAAAAAATAGAAAGCCCTAGACAGCGCGGTTACAGTTAACTCTTAACTCTTAACTTTTGACTTTTAACTTTTAACTTTTAATTCTCTGCATGCCCAAGACCGTCGCCGTGATCGGCGCATCGAGCGATCGGCGCAAGTTCGGGAACAGGGCGCTGCGCGCCTACGAGCGCCAGGGTTATACCGTCCTCGCGATCAATCCAAATGAGAAGGAGGTCGAAGGGCACCCGACGTTCGCGTCGGTGCTCGACGTGCCCGGTCCCATCGACATCGCGACCGTCTACGTGCCGCCGGAGATTGGCGTGACGGTGATGCAGGAGCTGGCTGAAAAGCGGATTCCCGAGGTCTGGCTGAACCCTGGTGCCGACGGCGAAATGGTCGTCGAGCGCGCCCGGGAACTTGGCCTGAAGACAATACAGGCCTGTAGCATCATCGCGATTGGAGAGAGCCCTTATTGATCTGGGATGAGCCGAGGGAGGTGACGAAGGGAACGGAGAAGACTCCGTTGTCTCCGTCCCCTCCGTCAGCCCCCTGTTGACAGGCCCCCCTCCGGGCCTCTATACTCCCAAAAGCACAACACTTCCCCATGAATCCGCCGTAGCCGCGGAGCCTCCTGATAAATCAAATCCCGCTCCGCACACCAGAAGTAGCAAGGTCAATAGCGTTTACGACAACCCTCTAACACCGACCGACAGCGCCAGTAGACTCATGCCATCGAACAAACGCACTTCCGGGCGTCAGCCCCTCGTCGAGAACGACACGCTGGAACAACCGAACGGCGAGCAGCCGGCCGAGACAGCACCGGCCAGCGATCCCGCCGCACCGCCTCGGCGGGCCGAACAGGCGCCGCCGCAGCGAGGCAACGACGGTGGGGGCGCGCCGCGGACCGAGGCGGCGCCGGCCACACCGGCGGCCCCACCGGCACGATCCGGAGAAGGCGGCGCTCCTCGCGGCGGCGACGAGGGTCGAAGGGGACGCGGTTTGAACATCACCGATCTGAAAGACAAAAGCATCCAGCAGCTCACCCAGATTGCCAAGGACCTCAATGTTGCCGGCGCCACCGGCATGCGCAAGCAGGAGCTGATCTTCCAGATTCTGAAGGCCCAGACCGAGCAGAGCGGGTTCATCTTTTCGGAGGGTGTGCTCGAAGTGCTGCCTGATGGCTTCGGGTTCCTGCGTGCGCCGGACTACAATTACCTGCCCGGCCCCGACGACATCTACGTGTCCCCCTCGCAGATTCGCAAGTTTGACCTCCAGACTGGTGACACCGTCTCCGGACAGATCCGGCCGCCGAAGGAAGGGGAACGCTATTTCGCGCTCATCAAGGTAGAAGCGGTCAATTTCGAGTCGCCGGAGCAGGCGCGCGACAAGCTGTTCTTCGAGAACCTGACGCCGCTTTATCCCCAGGAGCGATTCATTCTCGAGACGACGTCCGACCAGCTGTCGGGCCGGGTGATGGACCTGATGGCCCCGATCGGCAAGGGGCAGCGCGGCCTGATCGTCGCGCCGCCGCGCACCGGCAAGACGATGCTGCTGCAGAGCATCGCCCAGTCAGTGGCCAAGAATCACCCCGAAGTGTTCCTGATCGTGCTGCTGATCGACGAGCGTCCCGAAGAAGTCACCGACATGCAGCGGTCGGTCAACGGGGAAGTGATTTCATCGACCTTCGACGAGCCGGCGCAGCGCCACGTCCAGGTCGCCGAGATGGTGATCGAGAAGGCGAAGCGGCTGGTCGAGCACAAGAAGGACGTGCTCATCCTGCTCGACTCGGTCACGCGCCTCGCGCGCGCCTATAACTCCGTCATCCCGCCGTCGGGCAAGGTGCTCTCGGGCGGTCTCGACTCGAACGCGCTGCAGAAGCCGAAGCGGTTCTTCGGCGCCGCTCGCAACATCGAAGAAGGCGGATCGCTGACGATCATCGCCACCGCTCTCATCGACACCGGTTCCCGGATGGACGACGTCATCTTCGAGGAGTTCAAAGGCACCGGCAACATGGAAATCCATCTCGATCGGAAGCTCACCGACAAGCGAGTGTTCCCGTCGATCGACATGCAGAAGAGCGGCACGCGGAAAGAAGAGCTGCTGCTGCCGCGCGAGGATCTCAATCGCGTCTGGGTCCTTCGCAAGGTGCTGAACCCGCTATCGGCGGTCGAAGCGATGGAGCTGCTGCTCGACAAGATGGGGAAGACCAAGTCGAACCAGGACTTCCTCGCCTCGATGCAGAAAATGGGCTGACGCCCGCAGCGCGGCGCTTCAGCGCCGCGTCAGCGTCAGGTTCACCGACGCCGGCGTGCCTTCGCGCACGGTGACCTTCGTCGCGTTGTCCTGCAGCGCCTTCAGAAACTCAGGATCGTCCCACGTACCGGTTTGCGCGTAGTCCACCGGCGCGACGAGGTAATCGCCCGGCGGGATGAACTTGATTTCAAACAGCCCCGTCATATCCGGCCGCGCGGTGCGGACCAGCCGCGACCCTTCACCCCATTTCGACTGATCGTCCGGGAAGACTATGACCGTCCCTTCGGCGGGCTGCGCCTTCTCGTCAACGAGCTGACCTCGGAGCGTCGGAAACTTGTTCGTGAGGATGATGGTCAAGCCGTCGATCCTCTGGCCGCTTCGTACGTCGATTGGGGCATCGGCGTAGTCCTTGCCGTCGTTCGCGATTTCCTTGATGGCCCATCCTGTCGCGAGCGGACCGAGTGACAACCGCTGCGGCCCCGACACGTCAATCAATTCGAACGACCCATCGTCTTTGACGCGCCCGTTGTCCTCCGTGAATCGCTGATAGGTTGTATCCGGCTCCAGTGGCCGTGCGGATACACGGAGTTGCGCACCCGCGCGTGAGGATACCGCCGAGATGCTGCCGGCCGCGACCGGCGACAGCCCCTCGTCGGTGACGATGCGGCCGCTGATCGCGCCGCCGGCCCCGGTGACGAGCGAGACACCTTCGAGATCCGCGCCCAGCACCGTCACGACGGTGGCCGCGAACTCCGCGGGACGGTCCTTGTCTGCTGACGTCCGGATCGTCAACTTGTACTCGCCTGGCGCGATGTCCTTGATCGTGAAGGTCCCATCGGCGTTCACCTTGCCGCCGCTGAAGCCGAACGACGAGGACATGTTCGGTCCGGCGAACTCCTGCGATAACGAGATCGATTCGCCGGTGAGCGGCGCGCCCGAGGATGACATCGCGGTGCCGCTGATCGTAGCGACGCGTCCGGGCACCATGCTGAAGTCGATGCCCGACATCTCGCGCCCGAGCGTGAGCTTCACGGCCTGCGCGTTCGCGACGACCAGCGTGCCGTTGAAGAACGTCGGCCCGAAGCCGACGCGCTCTTTCTCGTTTCCCTCTACGGTCCACGAATCGCGGGTCGTGCCCATCACGTAATAATCACCAGGCGTCAAGCCGATCAGGCGGTACTCGCCAGTGTCATCGGTTCGCACCATTCCGCCGACCGGCACCATCCGTTTTCGACCGCGAAAATACCGGGCCTGCATCGGAAATACCGAGACGCCGGCCAGCGGTTCGCCAATCTCGTCGGTGACTCGACCGCTGATGACCGACATCCGCGGCAGCGCGAAGTCCACGCGATCGAACGTCTGCCCGTCGGCGAGCTGCAGCGGCCTCCCGGCTTCGCCTGGGCGCCGCTGACCGTACTGAAGCACGAGAAACCCGGCGCGCGAGGCCGACACCGTATAGCGTCCCGCCGGCAGCTCTCGGATCTCGAAGGTCCCCTGCGTACCTGGTTACTGACCGTCCGCGCCTCACCCAGTTCCGGCGATGAGACGCTGATCTGCACCCGCCGCAGCGGTCGCGCGCCATCGGCGGTGACGACTCGTCCCTTGATGACGGCCGTCCCCTTCCTGGTCTCCGGCGTGGCGTCGCGCGCCGGCGTCACGGGGCGAACGCCGAACGTCTGGGGCTGGGTTCCGCCGCCTGCCTGAAAAGTCGCAAAGCAGAGAAGCGCAGTAAGAACAAACGGCATGGCAGTCTCCGGATTTCAGGAGCTCAGGTAAGTCTTGATGAATGCAGACCGGGCCCTACCGCACTAAGACACCGGTCGGGCCGGATCCTCTCACAGGGGATGGATTCAGGGAACAAAGAGATCGCGCGAGAAGGGAGGGGAATTACGGGGCGCGCTTACTCGTGTGTCGCATTCTCGTGCGGGAGTTCGTGCAGAAACCATACGCACCGGGGATCGTACTGCATGCGACGGCCGCTCAACTTCATCCTTCGCGGCCGGCGCTCCCGCGGCCGCACCGTGATCTCGACATCGATGGATGGGACCCCGGGCGATTCGTACATCGTACGCAGCGCGCTGAACAGCGCGGTCCGGTCGGTGACGAACAGCATCAGCGGCTTGCCCTGAAGGTGATGCTTGCCGATGTTGAGCAGCTCCGAGGCGCTCTCGTTTCCTTTTTCTATGACGCCGGCCTTATCCGTCCAGAGGATCGCCAGAGGGGTCACGTTCGCGAATTCGTCCAGCGCGCGCTGGGCAGTGGCCGCCTGCTCACGGACCATCAACATCTCGTCGAGCTGGTTCTGCAACGCTTCGTTCGCAACTTGCAGTTCTTCGAGCGCCGTTGACAACTCCTGCAACGCGGATCGGGTGACCGGCGACGGTTTATTCGCAATCCGTTCGGCGCGGCGCTGCAATTCCGCGAGTCGTCCAACCGCAGTGGCCGTACGCAGCGTCAGATTATGAAGCGTTCCCATGCGTTTGTTCGGTAAGTGCCGAGCTCCGCGATGATTGGCTGAATCCCTAGAGTATTCGCAACCCAGCGGTCCGGTCAACCGTCAACAGGGCGCTTGCAATCAGCCGGCAGGGGGCGCAGAGTGAGGTACGAAAAGTGCACGCTTGACACCGTGGCCACACACGACATCGTCGTCATTGGCGCTTCAGCGGGGGGCGTAGAGGCGCTCAGCATTGTTCTGGGCCCGCTTCCGCGCGATCTTCGCGCGGCGGTCCTGGTCGTGCTGCACCTGGCCCGAGGCCGGAGCATGCTGCCTGAAATCCTCTCCCGCGCCTGCCGGCTGCCGGCCGCGCATCCTGAAGACGGAGACGCGCTGCAGAATGGCAAAATCTACGTCGCGCGGCCCGATCACCACCTGATTGTCGAACCGGGAAAGGTCCGGGTCGTCCATGGGCCGACCGAAAACGGCTGCCGTCCCGCCGTCGATCCGTTGTTCCGCTCGGCCGCTCGCGTCTACGGCCCGCGCGTCGTCGGTGTCGTCTTGACCGGAGCGCTCGACGATGGGACCGCCGGGACTCGCCGCCGTCAAGGAGGCAGGGGGCATGGCCATCGTCCAGGATCCCGACGAGGCGTTCGCTCCAAGCATGCCGCGGAGCGCGCGAGCCCTGGTGGCGGTCGATCATGTGGTGCCGGTCCGGAAAATGGGATTGCTCATTACGGAATTGACGCGTGAAGAAACGGGAACGCCGGCTGCAAAATCGACGGCTCCCCACGTTGCTGCTATGGAATCAGATCTCGCGCATCCAACCCTGGTCCTCCACGAAAACGATCGCCCGGGCAAAGTGTCCGTGTTCACCTGTCCGGAGTGCCACGGCACCTTGTGGGAAGCCGACCAGCGGGGCATCGTGAGGTTCCGGTGCCGGGTCGGTCACGTCTACTCGGCCGATAGCATGCTCGCCGCTCAGACAGACTCCGTCGATCGCGCGCTCTGGACGGCGCTGCGATCGCTGGAAGAGCGAGCCGCGCTCACGCATCGGCTCGCGGAGCGTGCCGAGGAGCGCCAGCATAAATGGGTCGCGCGGGCGTTCGCCGAGCGTGCGCAGGCGGCCGACGGCCACGCCGCGGTCATCCGCCAGCTGCTGGCAAACCGTGCCCTGTTACACGAAGTACCCGAGACCGAAGCGGAAACGCCGGAGGATGTTGAAACGGTTCCGAAGGAGTGACGGCTAGGTTTTCCCCGAGCTTTCCTGCTCGTCCATCAACAGAATCACGCCCGCGTTCTCTCCTTGAATCGAGGTGAGCCGCGAGATCGACACCACGCAATCGATGGTCCTGCCGCGCCGACTCAGCGCGCGAATGACCTTCTCCGTCAGCGGCTGCTCGGCATTCATCACGGCCCGGATCGGTTGCGCCAGCTGCTCGACCGGGAGCCCGATATCCAGGCTCAGGAACGGCGTTCCCACCGCCTCGTCGCCACGAATCCCCCACAGATCCTCGGAGCGCCGGTTCCAGACCTGGATACGGTATTCACGATCGAGCACGATGACACCCGAACGAAGACTGCCGAAGACGGATTCGAGATAGGAATTGAGGAGATCGGCATCCATGCTCCGCGTCCGCAGCTCGTCGTTCATGGTCTGCAGCTCTTCGTTGGTTGACTGCAGCTCTTCGTTCATCGTTTCGAGCTCTTCGTTGGTTGACTGGAGTTCTTCGTTGGTGGTCTCGAGTTCTTCGACCGTGGACTGAAGCTCTTCGTTCGTGGTCTCGAGTTCCTCGTTCGTCGATTGCAGCTCGTCGTACGCGGTTTCAAGCTCCTGCTTCGACGCGTCCAATTCCGACTGGAGATGGCGGAGTGACGTGGAATCGGTGAACACGATTCGCATGCCCAGGATCGCACGCTGCTCGTCGAAGATCGGCGTGACCGTGACGTCGAAGTAGCGCGGATGACCGGCGACGAAGTGATGCACTTCCTTGATCGCCACCTCGCGCTGTTCGGCGCTGACCCGATCGATCGCGCTGCGCAGGTCAACCGGCCGATACGAGACTTCGAGCTCCTGGAGCGGCCGGCCGATATCGGCGCCGCCGACGTTGAACTGCTGGCGTGCCCCCGAGCTGGCGGAAATCAGGACCGCAGACGGGTCGATCACGAGCTGCGCCGTCGTATCGGCATCGAACGCTGCCTGGCGCAACCGGGTTTGCGCGCTTGATCCGTTGGTCATGGTGTCGCGTCCAGGGAGGAACGGGCCGAGTCTGTCGCGATGATTGATCTTGCCGGTGACCCGGAAAACCCGGCGCTGCAAATCGACGGGCATGAACATGGTGCCGTGGCTGAAGAGCATTTCAGCCCGCCCGAGCACGAGGAACCCATTGCCGTCCACCGAGAAGGAAAACCGGCTGAGGATGCGCGTCTGCGCTTCCGCGTTGAAGTACATGAGCGTGTTGCGGCAGAGCAGGAGATCGATCCTCGAAATCGGCGCGTCCTGCAGCAGATCGAGCCGGCCGAACATGACCGCGCGTCGAAGTTCCCGGTTCATCGTCGCGGTCGTGCCGTCGATCGAGAAGTAGCGGTCGGCAAAACCAGAAGGCAGGTCCTCGGTGTCCTTCAGGGTGAAGACCGCGCGCCGCCCGTCCTTCAGCGCTTCCTCATCGACGTCGGTCGCGTAAATCTTCGCCCGCTCGCGCACGCCATCGATGCCGCACTTTTCAGCGAGCAGCATCGCCACCGAGTACGCTTCCTGGCCCGACGCCGATCCGGCGCTCCAGACGCGAAGCGGCTGCGAGTCGGATCGGTTCTCCAGCAACTGCGGCAACACCACGGTATCCAGGTAGGTCCAGACGTCGGGATCGCGAAGAACCCCGTGACGTTGATGAGAATCGTGTTGAAGAGCGCGGCGAATTCCTCCTGGTGCAGCTCGAGGAAATCGAGGTAGGCGTCGAACGTGGCCACCGACACGGCCTGCATCCGCTTCAACATGCGACGGCGCAGGCTGGTGCGCTTGTACGCGGTGAAGTCGAACCCGCGGGTCCGGCGCAGGTGTTCGAGGAGTTCCTCGAAACTCTCAGACTCTGATCGAGTGGACATCGATGGTACGCAGCGTACCACGCTGCAAGCCTCGGCGGTTATGCCGTTGTAATTCCCGGATCGGGGATGGAGGCCGGCACGGTACCGTCGGGATCTTTCGGCGGCACCGCTCCCATGATGGTCTTCAGCTCCTCGGCTTCGATCACCTCTTTCTCGAGCAGCCGCTCCGACAGCGCATCGAGCGTGGCCCGGCGTTCCCGGAGCACGCGACGCGCCGTTCCGTGCGCGTCCTCCAGAATCCGCTTCACCTCCATGTCAATCTTGACCGCGGTTTCTTCCGAGTAATTGCCGCGCTCGGCGGTGAAGGGCGACTCGAGGAACACCGGCCGCTGATTGCCGTTGTAGTTCACCGCACCAAGCAGCTCGCTCATCCCGAACTCGGTCACCATCGACCGCGCGATGTCGGTTGCGCGCTGGAGATCGTTCTGGGCGCCGGTCGAGATTCTGCCGAACGCGATTTCCTCGGCGCTCCGCCCGCCAGCAGCACCGATAGCTGGCTGACGAGATCCTCGCGCGTCAACAGATAGCGATCCTCGAGCGGCAGCTGCATCGTGTAACCGAGCGCGCCGAAGCCGCGCTGCACGATCGAGATCTTGTGCACCGGGTCGAGCCCCGGGAGCACGCTGGCCACGATCGCGTGCCCGGACTCGTGGTAGGCGACGATGCGCCGTTCCTTGTCGCTCATCACGCGCTTCTTTTCGAGGCCGGCGATGAGCCGGTCGATCGCCTCGTCGAGGTCCTTCATCTCGACCGCGGTCTTGTCCTTGCGCGCCGCGAGCAACGCCGCCTCGTTGACGAGATTGGCGAGATCCGCTCCGGCAAATCCAGCCGTGCGCGCGGCGATGACCTTCAGATCGACGCCCTCGGCCAGCTTGACGCTCTTGACGTGAATGTGCAGGATCTCTTCGCGGCCCGCGGACGTCGGGCTTGTCAACCAGCACCTGACGATCGAACCGGCCGGGGCGGAGAAGCGCGGGATCGAGCACCTCTGGCCGGTTGGTCGCGCCCATGATGATGACGCCCTTTCGGCCGTCGAAGCCGTCCATCTCGGCGAGCAGCTGATTGAGCGTCTGCTCGCGCTCCTCGTGGCTGCCCATCGGCGTCTGGATGCGCACTTTGCCCAGCGCATCGAGTTCGTCGATGAACACGATGCAGGGGGCCTTCACCTCTGCCTGCGCGAACAGATCGCGGACGCGCGCGGCGCCGACGCCGACGAACATCTCGACGAACTCGGACCCGCTCAGGCTGAAGAACGGCACCTTCGCCTCGCCGGCGACGGCGCGCGCCAGCAGCGTCTTGCCGGTGCCCGGAGGACCGACGAGCAGCACGCCTTTTGGAATGCGGCCGCCGATCGTCGTGTACTTCTTCGGGTTCTGGAGAAACTCGACGATCTCTCGCAGCTCGTCTTCGGCCTCGTCCACGCCGGCCACGTCTCCGAACCGCACTTTCACGTCGTCGTCCGCGTAGATCTTCGCGCGGCTGCGGGCGAACGACATCACGCCGCCTTCAGCCCCGCCCATGCGGCGGAAGAAGAAGCTCCAGAGCGCGACGAGAAAAATGATCGGGATGATCCAGCCGACAATCTCCGCCAGCCACTTGTTCGGGGCCTCGCCGGTGAACTTCACGCCGGCGCGCTCGAGATCCTCGAGCAGCTTTGGATCTTCGATGCGGACGGTGACGAACGGGTGGGGCTTGCCGTCTCCCTTCATCGTGCCGCGCACGCGATCCTCCGCGACCACCACGTCCTGCACGGTGCCGTCGCGGACCGCCTGCTTGAATTCGCTGTAGGAGATCGTCCTTGCCGCCCTGCATCGAGAAGTAGAACGCCTGGCCGAGCGCCAGGAGCAGGAACACGGCGAGGATGTACCAGATCGGCCGAACCCGGGCCGCTGCGCGGCGTCAGCTTGCGGTCACCGGTGCGGCGGGCCCGCAGGCCGGACTTCCCCTGGGTCTGATCGGACATCTACTCGATCCTACGCCAATTGCGCAGAGCCAACGTCCTGGGCCACGCCCGAGGGGTTCGCCGGTGCGGCAGCGCTGCCCTCACTGCTGCCTTACGCATGGACCGCATCTTCGGCTTTCGTGAACTCCAGCTCGCCGCGCGGGGCGTCGATCCGCACCACGGATCCTTCGCCGAATTCTCCCTGCAGCACGCGCATCGCCAGCGGATCCAGCACGCGCCGCTGAATCACCCGCTTCAATGGACGCGCACCGTAGGTCGGGATCGTACCCTTCTGCGATGAGGAGATCCTTGGCCCGTTCGGTCAGCTCCACGTGAATCTTCCGATCCTGCAGCCGCTTCATCAACCCGCGCAACTGGATGTCGATGATGTGGCGCATCTCCTCCCGGGTCAGTGCGTGGAACACGATGATCTCGTCCACCCGGTTCAGGAATTCTGGCCGGAAGTGCTCGCGCAGCGTATCGAGGACCTGGCGTTTGGTCCCTTCATCGAGCTGGTGCTCGCCCTGGGGGCGGGCGGCCGTGTCGCGAAGCGCCGCTTCCGCAATGAAGTGACTGCCGACGTTCGAGGTCATGATCACCACGGTGTTCTTGAAATCGACCGTCCGCCCCTTGCCGTCGGTGAGCCGTCCGTCGTCGAGCAACTGCAGCATCACGTTCAGCACTTCCGGGTGCGCCTTCTCAATTTCGTCGAAGAGCACGACCGCGTACGGCCGCCGGCGCACGGCCTCGGTGAGCTGGCCCGCCTCCTCGTAGCCGACGTATCCGGGCGGCGCGCCCATCAGGCGCGATACCGCGTGCTTCTCTTGATACTCCGACATGTCGATGCGGATCATCGCCTGTTCATCGTCGAACAGGAATTCGGCCAGTGCGCGGGCGAGCTCGGTCTTGCCCACGCCGGTCGGACCGAGGAAGATGAAGCTGCCAAGCGGACGGTTCGGATCCTGCAGGCCCGCGCGCGCCCGGCGCATCGCATTCGCCACCGCGGTGATCGCCTCGTCCTGTCCGACGACGCGCGCGTGGAGGCGCTCCTCCATGCGGAGAAGCTTCTGGATTTCTCCCTCCATCAATCGGCTCACGGGGATGTGCGTCCAGCGGCTGACCACTTCGGCGATGTCTTCCTCGTCCACTTCCTCCTTCAGCATGCGCTGGCCCTTCTGCACGTCGGCGAGGCGCGCCTCCTCATCGCGAATCTGCTTCTCGATCTGCGGCAGCCGGCCATACTGCAGCTCTGACGCCCTGGCATAGTCGCCGGCCTGCTGCGCCCGCTGCATCTCGAGCCGCACCTGCTCGAGCGCCTCCTTGAGCTTCCTGGCGCCCTGGATCGCATCTTTCTCGTGCTGCCAGTGAGCCGCGAGCCGCCCTTTCTCCTCCTTGAGATCGGCGAGCTCCTTTTCCAGTTTCTCGAGGCGTTCCTTCGACGCCTTGTCCTTCTCCTTGCGCAGCGCTTCGCGCTCGATCTCGAGCTGCATGATCCGGCGCGACACCTCGTCGAGCTCGGCCGGCATCGAATCGATCTCCATGCGGAGCCGGGATGCCGCCTCGTCGATCAGATCGATGGCTTTGTCGGGCAGGAACCGGTCCGCGATGTACCGGTTCGACAGCACCGCCGCGGCAACGAGCGCCGAGTCCTTGAACTTGACGCCGTGGTGGATCTCGTATCGCTCACGCAGGCCACGCAGAATACTGATGGTGTCTTCGACCGTCGGCTCGCCGATCATCACCGGCTGGAACCGCCGCTCGAGCGCCGCGTCCTTCTCGATGTGCTTGCGATACTCGTCGAGCGTCGTCGCGCCGACCGTGTGCAACTCGCCGCGCGCGAGCATTGGCTTGAGCATGTTCGAGGCGTCCATCGCGCCTTCCGCCGCGCCGGCGCCGACAACCGTGTGGAGCTCGTCGATGAAGAGGATGACCTGCCCGGCGGAATCCGCGACCTCCTTCAGCACCGCTTTCAGCCGCTCCTCGAATTCACCGCGGTACTTCGCGCCTGCCACCAGCGCACCCATGTCGAGCGCGACGATCCGTTTGTTCTTGAGCCCCTCCGGCACGTCCTCTCTGATAATGCGCTGCGCCAGGCCTTCGACGACGGCCGTCTTGCCGACGCCGGGTTCGCCGATGAGCACGGGGTTGTTCTTGGTGCGCCGCGAGAGCACCTGGATGACGCGTCGAATCTCGTCGTCTCTTCCGATCACCGGATCGAGTTTGCCCTTTCGCGCCAGCTCCGTCAGATCGCGGCCGTAGCGCTCGAGCGACTGGTACGTGCCTTCCGGATTCTGGCTGGTCACGCGCTGCGACCCGCGGACCGCCGTCATGGCCTGGAGGATCGCATCCTTATTGATCCGGAACTGTTCGAGCGCGCGGACGGCGGGGGAGCGCGAGCCCTCCGATGCAATCGCGATGAAGAGGTGCTCGGTGCTGGCGTATTCGTCCTTCAGCCGATCGGCTTCTGTCTCGGCCGCGTCGGTGACCTTGCGGATGCGCGCCGACAGTCCGGGCTGTGAGCCCCCTTGCGCACGCGGCAGCTTGTCCAGATCGGCCCGCACCGCCGCCGCCACCGCCGCGGGATCCGCGTTCATCTTGCGGATGATCTCGGGCACGATCCCTTCCCGCTGGCCGACGAGTGTCAGCAGGAGGTGCTCGGGCAGGATCTCAGGGTTCCCCTCGCGATCGGCCAGCTGCTGCGCGGCCAGGATCGCTTCCTGGGCTTTCTCGGTGTATTTGTTAATGTTCATTTGGCTACTTCTCGAGCTTCATCAGCCCCTCGTACAACTGCCGTTGTTCCTTCGTCAGCGAGCGGGGGAGCTGCACATCCACCGTGGCGTACAGATCACCTCGATCGTCTGGCTTGCCGACGGCCGGCATACCATGGCCCTTCAAACGAAAGACCTGGCCGCTCTGCGTGGTCTCGGGGATCTTCAAGCGCACCGAGCCGGTAATGGTGGGCACTTGAGCTTCACCGCCGAGGACGGCTGTCGTGAGCGGCACGGCGACCTTCGCCTGCAAATCGCTGCCCTGCCGCTCGAATACCGGATGCGGGCGGATGCGCACGCGCAGATACAAGTCGCCCGCAGCGCCACCATTCGATCCGGATTCGCCTTCTCCCGCGGCGCGGACGCGCGAGCCGTCTTTGACGCCGACCGGGATCCGCACGTCAACGCTTCTCGCGTGACCGCCCTGCTTGATCGAGATCCGGCGCGTCGCGCCGTGATACGCCTCTTCGAGCGTCAGCTCCACTTCATGCTCGATGTCGCGCCCCTTCTGCGTCCGTGGCGCGCGCCCTGGACGCGCGCGGCCGCCGGTCTCCCGAGGTCCACCGCCGCCGAAGAAGGTGCGAAAAAATCGGAAAACGGATCTTCGTTGCCGAAGAGATCGTGCATCTCCTCTTCGGTCATCGTCCGGTAGCCGCCACCGGGACCGCCCATGTTGATGTTCCACGCGCCGCCCGTGAATGGGCCGCCGCTGGGGAACCCCTGACCCTGCTGCTGCGCCTGCTCGTACATCCGCCAGTTGGCGCCGAGCTCGTCGTACTTCTTGCGCTTGTCCGGATCTCCGAGGACCTCGTACGCTTCGTTGATTTCCTTGAAGCGCGACTCGGCCGTCTTGTCACCCGGATTCACGTCCGGGTGATGCTTCCGCGCGAGCTTCCGGTACGCCTGCTTGATCTCCTTGTCGGACGCAGCTTTCGCGACGCCGAGCGTCTGGTAGTAATCCTTGAATTCCATCGATATGAGTCAGTTTCCAGCTTCCAGCTTGCAGCTAAGTCAGTTGCCAGTTCCCAGTTTCCAGTTTCCAGTCAGCCTTCGCTCAGACCCACGCGACGGCTGTCTCGGCCCAACCGCGAACCGCGAACCGCGAACCGCGAACCGCGAAACCATCACAGGCCAATCGCCTCGCTAATCCGTTTCAGCTCCAGCGCGATGCGTCTTCGCGCGTCGGCGCGGCCTGAATCCTGCGTGACGAGCGGGCGGAGCCGTTGGACGCATTCGGCGATCGACAGCAGCCGCTGCACGCCGGCGAGGTTGATCCCCGCCTCGTCCACGAGATGCTTGATGAGACGCAGGCGATCCAGCTCGTCGCGCGAATAGACCCGCATGCTGCCGATCGTGCGAGACGGCGAGACGAGTCCGAGCCGTTCGTACTTCCGCAATGTCTGCGGATGCATCTCCAGCAGGCGTGCCGCGGTGCTGATAAAGTAGAGATCTGTTCGCATCAAAGTTGCGTCAGATCAAATGTAGGTCTTGATACGCGGCGTGTCAAGGTGGAGGGGAATGGACGTCCAGCTCAGCGATTTAGTAACCGTCGGACTGCTCGTTGTGCTGGAAGGCCTACTCAGTGCGGACAACGCGCTGGTCGTGGCCATCATGATTCTGGGATTGCCACGGGCCGAGCAGAAGCTCGCGCTTCGGTACGGCCTCTTCGGTGCGTTCGCCTTTCGCATCATCGCCACGCTGCTCGCGGTCTATCTGATTCGCATGTCGTGGGTGAAACTGGCTGGCGGGCTGTATCTCATCTATCTGACGTATCAGCACTTTTTCGAGAGCGGCGACGCCGAGCAGCGGAACAAACCCCGGCCGGCAAGACCGTGGCTGGGCCTCTCGGCCCTCTGGGGCACGATCCTCAAAGTCGAGCTCGTGAACATCGCCTTCTCGGTTGACTCCATCCTCGTCGCCGTGGCGATGTCCTCGAAAACGTGGGTCGTGCTCGCCGGCGGCCTGATCGGGATCGTCGCGATGCGCGTCGTCATCGCGCAGCTCCTCTCGATCGTCCGGCGCTATCCGACGCTGGTTGACGGCGCGTTCGTGATCATTTTGCTCGTCGGCACCAAGCTGCTGCTCGAGTTCGCGAACACGATGGGATGGATCCACTTCGATCCGCCGAAGTGGATGTCGCTCTCGCTGATTGCCGTGACGTTTGCGATTGCCTACATCCTGGCACGGCGGAAGGGGCCGGTCGAGACGGATGATGCCGAATCCCTCATTGCTGATCGCTGATTGCTGATTGAATGCCGCAGGTTCCAAATCAGCAATCAGCAGCCAATCAACATTCAGCAATCAACATTCAGCAATTCTTCGAGCGCTCAGCGAAGGCTCAGCGCGAGCGTTTTCGTCTCTCCCTCGTCGATCGAGACGCTCGTCGCCCTGGGCTTCAGGCGCTCGAGCACCTCGGGATCGTTCCACTCCCCCTGGGCAAGATAGTCGACCGCGATCGCGTAGTACCCGCCGGCCGGCAGGTTCTTGATCTGAAAGCGGCCTTCCTGGTCCGGACGTGTGCCCGCGACGTAGCGGCTGTTCGGCAGCGACCACTTCTGCGGATCGTCAGAGAAAACGACCAGCGTATAGTCCTTGGCCTGTTCCGAGCCGGCCTTCACCGTGCCGTTGACCTCCGTCAGTTTTGACGTCAGCACGACCTCGACGCCGGTCACCGACTCGCCGGCCTTGAAGTCGATTCCGCTGTCGGTGATGTCGTTGCCATTGATACGGACCGATTTCAGCATCCAGCCGGGCGGAAGCCCGGCGGCGCGCACGATCCGTGTGCCCGAGAGACTCTTCAGTTCGAACGTCCCGTCGGCCTTCACCGACCCGGGACCGGCAAACCCGACCATCGGTCCATCCATATCCACCGCGGTCGCGGTCACGCGGATGTTCGTCAGCGTTGTCGGCTTTGCGCCGCCTTCGAATGTCAGATGGCCGCTGGCCGTCGCGCCCTTCGACGTGACGATCACAACGTTGGAGAGATCCTCGCCGCTCACGGTCACCGGCAGCGATCCTGTCTCCGCCTCGTTCCCGTCGGCACCGATCCCGACCCGTGCGGAGAACATCATGTTGTCGCCGCCGCCTGTCGTCATGATCTGCAGCGCGCGTGTCTGCAGCGTGTATTCGCCAGGCGACAGGTTCGCGACGGTGAAGTTGCCGTTCTTGTCGCTCCGCGCGCCGCCCCCCATCATCATCAAGCCCGCGCCATCGGAATTGCGCGGCATCGCGTTGATCATCGAGCCTTCGACCGGCTTGCCGTCAGAGCTGATCACCGTCCCGGTGATCTTCGCAAGCTTGACGGGGAGGAGCGCAAAGTCGGTGTTCTGTGCTTCCTGCCCGACGGCCAGCGTGATCTTCTGGGCCTCGGCGCCGTTGGGTGTGCCAGGGAAATACGTGGGCGCATAGCCGGAATTGGGACTCGATCCGGTCGGCCCGCCGCTGCCGGCGCCCGTCACCGCCGCCATGGCGATCTCCATCCCCATCATGTCGCCGGCGCGGAACGTCGCGCTCACGTAGTACTCGCCCGGCGACAATCCGTAAATCCTGAACTGCCCGAGATCGTTCGTCTGCGCCGTGCGGCCCGTCGGCTGAAGCCGGCGTCGTCCGCCCGACCAGGCCGACCGCATCGCGCTCACGAGCGCGTCGGCGATCGGATCGCCGAATTCGTCGACCAGCCGTCCTGAGATCGCGCTCCCACGGGGCAGCGAGAAGTCCGCTTTGTCCAACAGTTGGCCTTCGGTGAGATCGAGGGACTTACCGGACTCGAATGGCCGCGTTTGCCCGTATTGGATGCTGACGTAACCCGCCTTGGTCGCGGACATGTTGAACCGGCCGGCCGGCAGATCGCGGAACTCATATCGGCCGTCGGCATCGGTCATCGCGCTTTTCGATCCGATATCGGGACCCGAGATCCGCACTTGCGCGCGGCGCACCGGGCCGCCGGTTTCCGCTGACAGAACCCGCCCGCGCAGACGGCCCGTGCCGGTTTTTGGTTGCCGCGGTCCCATCCCCGGGAATTGGATGGGCATGTCGGCGCCGCCGCCGTTGATGATGATCTGCTGTTGCTGCACCTGGGCCGTCAGGTCGGTTGACACAAGAAACGCACAGGCACACAGGGCCGCAATCCGTAGAAGGCGCATAACACCTCTGAAAATGAAACGTATCCGAAGAATTGTCACACGGCCGGTTTGTAAAGGATGTTAAATCTTGTGCGCCAGCGCGAACGCTACACCACTCGCGATCACTCCGGCGAGCGCAGGGGAGAGGACGCCGTAACCCTGTCCGTGTGAGAGATAGTGGGTCACCACCAGTACGATTACGCCCGCGACAACTGAGGCCAACCCTTCGCGCGGGCCCGCCCTGCGGAGGTACAGACCGCCGACCACGGGAACGACCAGCGTCACCGTCAGGATGGCGTAGAACACGCTGACCGCCGCGCGCACGCTGCCGTACGCGAGCGCCACACCGATCCCGCACACGGCCCCGACGATCGCAGCCAGGCGTGCCACGCGAAGCACCTCCGCGTCGGTCGCGTCAGGACGTACGAATCCACGATACAAGTCGCGCGACGCTGACGTCGCCAGCATAAACAGCACCGCGTCGGCTGAACTCACCTCCGCGGCGAATACCGCCGCCAGCGCAACGATGCCGACTGAAGGCGGCAGCATGCTGGCGAGTACCGTGGGAAGGGCAAGGTCGGGCCTCGCGACCGGCAGGGCTCGTGCCGCCAGGCCGATCAGCGCGGGCGCGGCAGCAAAGACCAGGAGCACGGCGCCATTCCACGCGATCCCGCGTTTCACCGCGGCTTCATCGCGGGCACCGTAGGCTTTCTGCAGCAAGCCGGGCGAGACAACGAAGGCCGGTCCGAGCAGCAACAGCAGACGCCAACCCGAAGTGGGACCCGTGCTCGTCCACACGCTCGTGGCCGTACTGGACGTGGCCGTCATCGCGTGCCATCCGCCCGCGCCGTGAACCGCGTAGGGCACTGCAAGCGCGAAACCGGCCAGGATGACGGTGAGTTGCACGAGGTTGACCCAGGCCGAACTGAGCAAACCACCGGCGGTGAAATACGAGACCGTGACGAGCGCACCGATTGCGCACCCGGTTAGCAGCGAGAAGCCCGCCGCGACATTGAGCACGGCCGCGACGCCGAGAAGTTGCGCGGCGAGAATCGTCAGCGTCCCGAGCCAGATGAGCGAGGCGACCAGACCGCGCATCGCGCGGCCGTAACGCCGCTCGAGGAAGTCGCCGAGCGTGAGATCACCGTGCGCCGTAGCCTCGCGCCACATGCGCGGGCCAACCGAGAAAGCCAGAATCAGCGATCCGATCCCCGCCGATCCGTTCCACCACCACGCGCTCAAACCCTCGGTGAAGCCGAGCGACGCGGCGCCGACGGTGGAGCTCGCGCCGATATTGGCGGCCAGGAACGTCGAGAAGATCAGGCCTGGCCCGAGCCGCCGTCCTCCGACGAAGAAATCACTCGTGCCGGCGCGCCGTCCCACCCACAGCCCTACGATCACGAACAGGGCGGCGTAGGTGATGAGAAGCGCGAACGTCAACTATTTGAGATCCCGTGCGGCAGGGTAGCCGGGGATACCCGTGGCTGCACGAACGGCGCGGACGATGGCATCGGCCATCGCGTCTGCGGCAAGGGCCCCGAGCTGGTTCATGTCGATGGTGCCGGTCCGCGCGCCGGTCGCGAGCGCAAAGATCGCATCGCCATCGTTGGTGAGGTGCGAAGGGTAGATGGCGCGTGCGTAGCCATCGTGTGACATCTGTGCGAGCTTTGTCGCCTGGGCCTTGGTGAGCGTCGCGTTGGTCGCGACCACTCCAATCGTCGTGTTCTGTATCGCGTTTGCCGCAGGGGCTGCGGCGCCTGGATTCACCGCGCCACGACGCCCGGGGGAGACGCGGCGCAGCGCCGAACGCAGATCCGCGATGCTGTCGCTGTTGTCCGTCCGTCCACCCGCGATGAATCGACCGGTTGCCGGATCCATGACGTTTCCCGCCGCGTTGACCGCCACGAGCGCCGCAACGACGAGACCGTCGGGCAATTCAATCGCGGAACTGCCAAGGCCACCCTTCATGGCGCGATCGGATCGCAGAAGCTTGCCCACCGTTGCGCCAGCGCCGGCGCCGACATTGCCCTCCGCGACCGGATTCGTGGTCGCGGCGCGCGCGGCTTCATACCCGCAATCCGGGCCCGGCCGAACGTGGCTGTCTCCAAGTTGAAGGTCGAACAGGATTGCGGCCGGGACGATCGGGACAACGCCGGCGCTGGTGGAGAAGCCAACGTGCTTCTCATCGAGATATTTGACGACGCCGTCGGCGGCTGCAAGCCCGAATGCGCTGCCACCCGACAGGACGATGGCGTGCACCTGTTGCACGAGATTGACAGGGTTGAGCAGATCCGTTTCACGAGTACCCGGTGCACTGCCGCGGACATCGACGCCAGCGACGGCGCCGGACTCCGCGAGGATGACGGTGCATCCCGTCGGCCGCGAGGTCAGGGTGTGATGCCCGACCTTCAAGCCAGTCACAGAAGTGAGCGTGTGGTTGGGTTCAACGGGTGACTGGCGTGCCGAAGGTGGTTGGAAGGCCAGGGGTGTTCTGGGTGCCACGGACGGCATGGCTGCCAGGAGTGCGGCGAGTGCGAGCGGGGCCACAGGGGCCCAGGCTGTCCGAGTCATGCGTGGGGTCCCACGAGCGTGAGCGGGCGTCCGGCCGCGTAGCGATTGACGGTATCCACCACGGCATCCGCCATCGTGTCGCCGAAACGCGGATGATCGTTAACCGCCTTCGCGCGAACCATCGGCACGCCAATCTCCCGGCACACGGCGGCCGCTTCGACGTCGAGGTCGTAGAGCACTTCGATGTGATCGCAGAGAAAGCCAATCGGGGCGAGGACCGCAGCTGACAGTCCTCGTGCGCGTTCGTCTCTGAGGTAATCGCACACATCCGGCCCCAGCCACGGATCCTCCGGCCGTCCGCTGCGGCTCTGGAACACGAGCGCCCAGTCCGGCGCGGTCCCGAGTTGTTCACCAACTCGCCGCGCGACCGCGGCCGCGGTTTCCTCGAGCTGTCGCTGGTACGGATAGCGCTCCGCCATCGACACCGGAATGCTGTGCGCGGTAAACACAATCCGCGCGGCATCCCGAGTGCCCGCCGGCAGCTCGTTCAGCGCATTGCAGACATGGTCCGCGTTTGCGTCTACGAAACCCGCGTGCGCATGCCAGTCGCCGACGTAGACGATCTCCACGTCCGCGAGCCCGGCCTGTTTCAGCGACGCGCGGGCGGCGTCGACGTTCTCGCGATACTGGGTGCAGCTCGAATAGCTGCGCTGCGCGGCAGCGAGGAACCCCACGGCACGCCGCACACCCGCCCGCGACATGTCGGCGAGCGTGTCGCCAAGGAACGGATGCCAGTTCCGCATGCCGACATACACCGGCAGCGGCAATCCGCGCTCGCTCAGCCGCGATCGCAGCAGCGTCGCCTGCCTCATCGTCAATGCGGTGAGCGGGGAGACGCCGTCGAAGAGTTCGTAGTGGTGCGCCACTTCCTCGATACGGCTCGGCGGCACCCGCCGGCCGCGCAGCACGTTGGCAAGAAACGGACGGACGTCGTCGCGACCCTGCGGCCCGCCGAATGCCACGATCAGAACGGCGTCAAAACTCATAACCGAGACGGCAGTCATGCACCGCGGCAACCTTCTGCTTAGTCAACTGCCGGTGGCCTCATTCTATCGGTGGATCATAGTGATTCCGTGCCACCCTGCCGCACGATGAGCTCATCTCGATCGGAATCCCCTTCCCGCTTCGGGCTTACCCGTCCCGTGTGGCTGCTCGGCTGGGTGAGTTTCTTCACCGACATGGCCAGCGAGATGGTCTATCCGCTGCTGCCGCTGTTCCTGACGCAGGTGCTGGGCGCGGGCGCGATGTCGCTCGGCGTCATCGAGGGGGCCGCGGAAGCGGCGAACAGCGCGCTTGAAGATCTTGTCCGGATGGCTGGCGGATCGCTGGCGTTCGCCGAAGAAGCTCGTCCTTCGTCGGGTACGGCATCGCGTCAGCGCGTCCGGCCGCTGATCGGTTTCGCCACCGCCTGGCCGCAGGTGCTGGCGATTCGATTCTCCGATCGGCTCGGCAAGGGGATTCGCGGCGCCCCTCGCGACGCGATGCTGGCTGATTTTGCCCCCGCGAGCACACGCGGTCGCGTCTTCGGCTTCCACCGCGCCATGGACCACGCCGGCGCCGTGACCGGCCCGCTGCTCGCGACGGCCTTCCTGTATTTCTATCCCGGCAACTATCGAACGCTCTTCTTTCTCACCGTGATCCCCGGCATCATCGTCATTCTGTTCGTTCTCAGGATTCCCGAATCGGTCAGGACCCAGCAGAACCCAAAAGAACGAACACGGGAGAACCCAGCAGAACCTGGCAGACCCTTGTGGAACCTGGGCAACCGCTTCTACCGGGCGATGGCGGTGATTCTGCTGTTCTCGCTGGGCAATGCCAGCGACGCCTTTCTGCTCCTGCGGCTCAGCGATCTCGGCGTGCCATCCGTGTGGATTCCGCTGCTCTGGTCCGCGCTGCACGTGGTCAAGGTCGTGTCGTCGCTGGTGGGCGGGGCGATGTCTGACAAGTTCGGCCGCCGCGGCCTGATCGCGCTCGGCTGGCTCTGGTATGCGCTTGTCTACGCTGGATTCGGCTACTTCGACACGAAGCCGACGGTGATCGCGATCTTTCTCGCCTATGGTCTGTATTTCGGGCTGACGGAAGGGAACGAGAAGGCCTGGGTCGCCGATATGGCGCCCGCCGCACGCGCGCGGTACCGCGTTTGGCATCTACAACGCGGCGCTGGGGGTCGGCACGCTTGCGGCAAGCCTGCATCTTCGGAGCCATCTGGACGCGCGTGTCCCCACACGCGGCGTTTCTGACCGGCGCCGGACTGGCTGTCGTCGCTTCAGTCCTTCTGTTCGCGATGTTCTCGGACGACCTGCCGCCAATACAATTGCTGACTTCTGATTGCTGAGTGCTGATCGCGGGAGTGACTACTCAGCATTCAGCTGCAGCTTGGTTATCTCGTCTCCTTCGCCGCCCGACGCATGGCGAGAAACTTCGCGACTTCCTGGTTCTCCGGGAAATCACGCGCGAGCTTCTCAGCGACGGCCGTGGCGACTTCGAAATTCTTCTCGCGCACGTTCATGTCCCACAACGCGAACTCCGCTTCCGCGCGCGTGTACGGGTCGCGCCTCCATCGTCGTCGCTTCGCGCACGAGCCGCGATGCCGCGCTTCTTGTTGCCGCCGCCGAGCACCCAGCGTGTGCCCCACGGCATCCGGGTGTTGACGATGTAGTCGATCCAGCCGCGGGCGACGCGGGCGCGCACGTGGTTGGGATTCTGTTTCAGGACGGCATCGAGGACTTCTGCGCGCTTCCCAGTACTCGTCCCAGCCGGTCTTGTGTCCGAGCAATCCGAGCTCGAGCCAGACGAAGTTCAGGTCCAGCTTGCCGAGAAAAAACAGCGCATCTTCATCGTCGGGCTTGGCCTTCAGCCGGCTGCGGGCAAGTGCCTGACCGTGATGCAGATCGGTCATGAACGACCGCCATGCACGTCCGGGCACTTGGTGCAGCGTTTCAGCACCTCGCTCTTGTTGTCGTTGTCCTTGTCGCGAGCGTCCTGACCGTTGAGCAGCCCGCGCAGCTGGAAGAGCAGCGCCGAGGTCCTGACCTCGTCGTTCTCGAGATCCTGCGTCCCGTTGGCGCGGAGCGACAGCGCCAGCGCCGCTGCTTCCTCGTAGTGGGCGTTGTAGAACAGGCGATACGCGTCCTGCAGGGTCTGATCGGATGGTTGCAAACCCTGGGCGCCGCGGCGTCGCCGACACGATCGCGACGAGCGCGGCCGCGACCGACAGCCGCGCAAACGTGTGCATGAGTCGATTATGAGGCAATGGGCAGAATCGGTGAATTGGTGAATCGGTGAATTGTGTGAATTGGCTGAATCGTGAATTGACGTGCATTCCGGCGACGCGGCCGATCATCGCATCGCCGATCGGCAACCGCCATTCATTGCTATAATTCTTCCGCTCCCCGTCGAATTCGATCCTTCTCATGACCCGAATCCTGGTTACCAACGACGATGGCGTCCATTCGGACGGCATCCATGCGCTTGCCGCCGCACTCGATCACCTCGGCGAAGTCACCATCGTCGCGCCGCACGTCGAGGCGAGCGCGATCGGCCACGCGCTGACGCTCCGTCGTCCGCTCCGAATGGAACGGCTGCGCGATCGCGTGTACGAGGTTGACGGCACGCCGACCGACTGCGTGAACATCGCGGTCACGCAGGTCTACACGCCGTCCGTCAGCTCCCGACCTCGTCGTCTCTGGCATCAACAAGGGGTGCAACCTCGGGCGACGACATCACGTATTCGGGCACCGTGTCGGGCGCGCTCGAAGGATCGCTGCTCGGGATTCCGAGCATCGCCGTGTCGCTCGCGCGCACGCGCGGCACGTACGACTTCGGGCCGGCCGCGTCAGCCGCTGCGACGATCGCGGCGATGGCGCTTCGCGGCGAGCATCATCACTCGGCCGGACGTTTCTCAACATCAACGTGCCGACCGGCAAGCCGAAGGGTTTCCGCCTGACCGTGCAGGCGAAGCGCAATCACATCACGATCGTCGATCCGCGTACCGATCCGCGCGGGCAGGCGTACTACTGGATTGAAGAAGGGGAGAACGACTGGGAGCCGCACGATCGCTCTGACTACCAGGCCGTCCGCGACGGCTACGTCTCGGTCACCCCGCTGCAGCCGGACATGACCGACCACGAGGCCTTCGCACGGCTCGAGTCGCTCGAGCTCGAGGCGGAATCGAAGAATTGCTGACCCTTCGACGTAGCTCAGGGTCAGCCCCGAGCTACGTCGAGGGGCTGATTGTGGATTGCTGATTGTTGATTTCGACGCCGGAGTTCAGCGTGACCTACCTCAAATCTGCCGGTGCTCTCGTGCTCTTCGTCACCATCACGTTTGCGCCCGCGTACGCGCAGGCGCCAACGGCTGCGATCAAGCCGACCGAAGTCATCAAGTTGTTCGACGGCAAGTCGCTCGCGAACTTCGAGACGTGGCTCGTCGATCATCACTCGGACGATCCGCAGCGCGTGTTCAGCGTCGTCGATCAAATCGACGGCGCGCCGGCGATCCGCGTCAGCGGCCAGGTCTGGGGCGGACTCCTCACGAAGGAGGCGTATCGCGACTACCGACTCGTCGTCGAGTTCCGCTGGGGCGGCGTGACGTGGGGCGACCGAAAGGCGCGCGCGCGCGACAGCGGCGTGCTGCTGCACGCGCAGGGACGGCTCGGCAACACCGGCAAGGATTTCAACGGACCATGGCTGCGCTCGATTGAGTTCCAGATCATCGAGGGCGGCGTGGGCGACATCCTGCCGGTGGCCGGATACGGAGACGATGGCGCGCAGATTCGGCCGGCGGTGACGACGACCACGCGCAAGGATCGCGACGGCGAGACGGTCTACGACGAGAAGGGAACGCCGAATACGCTCTCGAGCGGCCGCATCAATTGGTGGGGCCGGAGCGAAGACTGGGCGGATCGTCTCGGCTTCCGTGGACCACAGGATGTCGAGAGTCCTGGCTTCGAATGGACGCGCATCGAGGCCGTCGTCGAGGGCGGGAAACTGACCTACTACGTCAACGGCAAGCTCGTGAACGCCGCGTCCGATTCGTCGTTCAAGGACGGTCGGATCATGATCCAGTCGGAAGGCGCGGAGATCTACTTCCGCCGGATTGAGCTGCAGCCGCTGCAATAACAGAATTGCTGATTTTTGATTGCTGATTGATCAGGGGATTTCAATCAGCAATCAGAATTCAGCAATCAGCAATTACTCAAGATCGCCGCTGATTCAGCCAGTAGTACAGCGGCAGGCTGAAACCCAATCCTCCCATGAACGACAGCAGCACGAACCACGGCCAGCGGACTGGCCCGGGCGGATGCTTCGCGAAATAGACCGTAAGAATGATCAGCGTGACCGTGACGTCGAGGATGAATCCGAGCGCGAGGTTGTCCTGCAGCACCGGTCCGAAGCCGTGGAATTCGTTGACCAGCCAATAGATGAAGAAGCCGTTCGGGACGAAGAACCCGAACGCGGCGACGAGGAGCAACACGCGGTCCTCTCTTATAGGTGGTTAACGAGACCGGCGCTTCGCCAGTGTCAGTCGCCGCGACATCGACAGCAGATCGCGCAGCGCCGCGCGATCGAGCCGCGACATCCTGACCAGCACGACCGGGTGCGGCCGGTAGTAATCAGTGAGGTAGTAGGTCTCGGGCGCATCCTCGATCAACGCCGCGCGATCGTCTATCTCGGCCCTGACAACGAGCGTCTCGGGTTCCGCGGACGGATGCATCGCCAGGCCGGCCATGAACATTCCGTCAACCTTCAGGAGCGGCGACCCGTCGTACTTCGTCGTCGCTTCGACACCCGGCAGCGCGAGGCCTACGGATCTGACGATCTCGAAAATATCCTCGCCATCGCGGTTCGCGATTCGCGGATTCAATTCGAGGATTCGGGATTCAGGATTAGTGAGCTCACGATCAGTGATTAGGGATTAGTGATTCAGAGCTCCCACTCCACCCGTCGCCGACGCGAATCTCACCGCCATCGAGGACCTCGGCAAACGCGCCACCGCCCCAGCGATCGCGCATCAGCTCCTGCAGGCCCGCGTGCGCGGCTTCCATCTGCTCGCACGGGCGCGTCTCGCCGTTGATCTTCAGTCGCGTGTCGCCGACGCGCAGCACGCGGCCGCGCGAGTTCTCGAGGTCGAGGCCCGACACCATCAGATTGGCGCGGCGGGCACTCGGCGGCACGTCGGCGCCGAGCGCGTCCATCAGCTCCGCCCACCGCGCCTGGCTGATGATCGTCACCTGGCGCTTGCCGCCGCGATTGGCGTTACCGCGCAGACCGCCGTCGACTTCGAGCAGCGCCGTGCTCCACGCGGATCCATCGGGCCGCCCTTGCGCGCGTTTTAGCCAGATGCGTTCGAGTTTCGCCGATGCGTGGTCCCGCGAAGCGCGCGGATCGTCCTCGCTTCGCGCCGCCCTGTCACTTTCCGTGACAGGTCGGCGACGGCCGCTGCGTAGACTCGCCTTCATGATGCGCCATATGCTCTCTCTCTATCTGATATTGCTCACCGGATCCAGCGCCGTCGCGCGCCGGCGGTCAGGCACCGCAGCGCCACCGCCGCTCGCGTTTCCGCCGCCGGCGCCCGGCATCATCGTCGCAAGCGATGTCGAGTACGGCACGTCGGGCACGACACGTCTCGCGATGGACCTCTACAAGCCCGACGTTCGCCGCCGGCGTGAAGGTTCCCGCGCTGGTGTTCTTCAATCGCGCGACCGGCGCCGACCGCAGTGGACGATTCTATGCCTCCTGGGCAAGGGCGGCAGCGTCCAAGGGTCTGATTGGTATTCTTCCCGACCTGCGCGACGGCAGCGAGGCGGCCGACTTCCGCCTGTTGCTGTCGTATCTCGAGCGTCACGCTGCCGAGCACGGCATCGACAGCATCGCGGTCTACGCCGGCTCCGGCAACGTCTTCAGCCGCGTTCCCGGTCGTCGAGGATCCGGCGCTGACGTCGATCAAGGCAGCGGTCATGTACTACGGCACCGCGAACGTCTCAGCAGTTCAGGCTCGATCTGCCGGTCCTGTACGTGCGCGCCGGACTCGATCGACCACCGGTGAACGAGTCGATCGCCAGGCTCGCGACGCTGGCGGTCGTCGCAGAACGCGCCGCTGACGCTCTTCAATTATGCGGGCGGCCACCACGGATTCGAGGGAGCCGACGACAACGACGCGACGCGTCAGGTGATCGACGACACGCTGGAGTTCGTCAAGCGCGCGACCTCCGCGCCGTATCAGTCAGCGCTCCGCGCATCGCTCCAGGAAGCAACCGCGGCCGGTTACGTGCAGACGGGGAAGTTCCATGACGCTGCGGCCACGTATGCGGCGATGGTCGCGGCGCGTCCCGACGATGCGCGCCTGCGGCTGGCGTATGGCGAGGCGCTGCTCGGCGATGGTCAGGCGGCGGCCGCGTGCAGCGAGTTCGACAAACTGCGCGACAAGGGACTCGGCTATCGGGATCTCGGCCTGCCTGCCGCGCGCGCGTGCCTGCAGAAGGGAGATGCGGACGCCGCGATTGCGTGGCTGCGATCGATTCCGCCGCGGTTCCTGCCGTCGTCGGTGGCGCGAGGACCCGGCGTTCGCCGCCCTGCGGGATCGCCCTGATTTTCGGGCGTTATTCACGCGTCGATGATTTGGCGCGTGCGCCGGTCACGCGTGTTGACGTAGAATAGTGGTTCACGTCTTAGTCGGGGCGTGGCTCAGTCTGGTAGAGCACTCGGTTCGGGACCGAGGGGTCGGTGGTTCGAATCCACTCGCCCCGACCACCTTTTTCTTAGCAAACGGCCGATCTTCGGATCGGCCGTTGTGCTGTACCCACCGCGTGTGGGGAACTTGTTCGAGTAGCAATGCACCGAGCGACCGTAGCGCGATCTCGTTGTTCCCTTGATTGCATTCCCTCGGGCTATGTTTAAGGCGATGTGAGGCGACGGGCCGAGAAAGTTTGCCGCGTATCTCGCAAAAGGAGTCGTCAGCATGAAAGGGATTGGTCGGTTCGTCCTAAAAGAACAAGCGCCACCCTCCCGAGTCTATTGGTGCACTGCTTGCGCGGCGCCTGACCAAGGGTCGCGTCGCCGAACCGTGTTTAGTCGCCGAATCAGGTATGAGTAACACTCACCTGCTTCGCAGCGTGAGTCCGTCCGTTGTCCCGCCTATCGTGGAGACGAGATGAAGTCCATGTTCGCCTTGGTGGCCCTTCTGTTGTTGATGGGGCCGCCTATGACGGTCCATACGCAGGAGCTGATTGCAACGACCAACGATTCCACCATGAAGGTCGTTCTTCTGGGGACGAGGAGTGGTCCGGCCGTAGATGCACAACGTTTAGGTATCAGCACGCTCGTCCTGGCAGGGCCCGAGAAACTGTTGTTCGATTGTGGGCGGGCCATGACCACAGGCATGGCGAGATTGGCGATCAATCCGGCTGATGTGACGAAGGTGTTCCTGACTCACCTCCACTCAGACCACATCGTCTCCCTGCCGGAGCTGGTCTTGTTTCCCTGGGCCTCTCAAGGCCGAGCCGCACCAGTGCAGGTGTGGGGGCCAGATGGCACGCGGTCGATGGTCAAGCACTTGCTGGAAGCGTTCTCGTTCGATATCCATATCCGCCGGGATGTGGACGAGAAATTCTCGCCGGAGGGCATCAAGGTCATTGCGAACGATATTCGCGAAGGTGTGGTGCACGAGGCGAACGGCGTGAAGGTCACCGCCTTCTCCGTTGATCATGGACCTGTTAAACCGGCATTCGGCTACCGTATCGACTACCAGGGTCATTCGGTCGTGATCTCGGGAGACACGAAGCCTTCCGACTCGCTGGTCAAGTTCTCGCAGCATGTTGACGTGCTGATTCACGAGCTCGGACAGTCGAAGCAGGACCCTCGTCTAACTGGCCCGCCAGACGAATTGATCCCAAACTTGCGCCTCACCCGCCGACAGGCCAGAACCATTGTCGATCACCACACGGATGCGGCAGAAGCCGGTCAGGTGTTCGAAAGGGTGCAGCCTAGGCTCGCAGTCTTTTCACATTTTCCAAATGTCGTTCCGGCCGACGCCCTTCGTCTCGTCAGGCAAAGCTATGCCGGTCGGGTTGAGTTTGGCGAAGACTTGATGACGATTGATATTGGAAGTGCTGTCAATATCCGTCGTTTTGCTCCACCGAACAAATAGTCGACCGTCATCGAGCCTGTGGGGAACGCTGCGGGGAATCTGCCGGACGCGAGCGGCGCGCACGGGCGGTGACGGTATCGAGGAGCGCGCAGAAGATTCAGCAGACCGCAGGAGCGCGGAAAATCCATAGGTTAGGGACCGAGGGGTCGGTGGTTAGCCAAACTGAATTCCGCAGAAAAACCTCGCAAAATTCCGCGAAACCCGCCGCCCCTAGCACGGCGAGCGCGTGGTGATTCGCGCGGGCGCTTCTGGGGACTCTCGTGCGGCATGTCGTCGCGGCGCGGCGCGCGTCGTGCGGACGATCTCACGTCGGTCTACATCTACGTGGCGACCGGCACCACCGATCTCGGCCGCTCGATCGATGCGTTCTCTTTGAAAAGCAAGGTTCGCACGATCAAAGAGGCCAGCAGCGGGATGGCGATCGCGTAGACGTACTGCGTCCGCGACACGCCAATGCCGAACGGAAACCAGATGCCCGGTACGCCGATCGGATCGAGCAACTCGCCGCCGAATAGCCCGGCCATTATCGAGGCTAGCGTGACGAGCGCCAAAATCCGCATCGGTCCGCTGCGGACGATGCGCGCGCCTGACACGACAAACAACGCGATCGACCCGAACCGGCTGCCGCTGGTCACGCTCGCCGAATGAATCACGGCGCCGATGATCCCGGCGACCGCCAGCATCACGGCCGCCACATCGATGCTTCGCCACGGACGCGGGCACCAGCGGTTCCAGGCCAGCGTCCAGGCGGCCACCACTGGCACCCACATCACTGACGCCAGCCACGCATAGGTAGCCAGATCCATCAGATCGGTCCATGCGGTGATCGCATTGTTCAGCCGCCTGGCTGCCGTAAGGGCAAGCGCGATGCTGGCAAAAATCAAGAACCCCTTGTGGCTGCTGCCAGACCGGCACCCGAACGCTAAGCCGATGAGTGCCAACATGGCGATCGGCTCGATCACATCGACAATGTAACCGGCGATGGTTCGCTGCCATTGCACGCGGTGGAGCTCGTCGCTTATGGGCCGCGGAGCCAGTATGGGCGCGCTGTGCATGCCGCCGCCGTCTGCGCTAACCCCGGAACTGGGACGCATGTATGCGCGGACGGCGAGCACGCCAGAGGTACCCGCCGCATCAGTAGGTAGGGCGAACCGCATCGGCCGCGTGCCGACGACGCGCGGGGCCGGGCCGAGCCTGCCCGACCCACCTAGCCGTTGCCCGTTCCAATAGAGTTCGTAGCCGTCCTCGACGAGGGTGGGCCCGAGGATGTCCCACGACGCGCGTCCCGCCGGCACCGCCACCGTGCGCCGGTACCAGGCGTAGCCGCGATAGCCGGGATGACCGTGTGCCATCCACCCGCCTACGTAATCGGGCAGACCTACGTCGCCGTCGTGGCTGCCCGGCACGGCGGTCAGGTCGATGGTCTCCCAACCGTTATCGTCGGTATTCGCGTCCGCCCAGCGTGAGTCATCGCCGGTATGGAATCGCCAAGCACCATCGAGCAGGGTCGCTGCGGCGCGCAGCGTTGGCGGATCAGGGCGGCCGCCGCTCGCCAAGTCGGCGATCGCGGTGGCCAACGCCATCAGCGTCGCTATGACGATGCCGACGATCAGTTTGCGTGGTGTTGCGTCGATCGGGGTCACGGTCGAAGATATCGATCTGGGCACCATCCGATGATCTCATCGTCAGGTTTCGATGGCGCCAAATAGGTTCCCACTTGAATTGATTATCTTCGTTTAGCGGTGGTGCCTGACACGATCTCCAGCTGACACCGTCGATCCAGAAAATCGTAATTGTACGATTCTCGAATCTGTCGTAATGCTCACGTGGTGGCGAGCGTCGCGATGAGCGAGATGAGCGGATCGACGGCCCGCAGCCGGAGATCACGCGACTGCGTGACGACTTCGCGCGAGCCCAGCGCTACCGCGGCGAGGTGGAGCGTCAGCGGCGCGGGCTCCAGCGCGAACGCGACCGGTTGCGGCGGCAGACCGAGCAACTGAAGAAGCAACTGGACGCGGCGGCCTACTCTCCGCGGACCTGGAGGGCCTCGGCGACGTGCTCCGAAGCGATGCGGTCGGCGCAAGCAAGGTGGGCAGAGGAGGGGTACGTCACGATTGGCATAGATGTTCTGGGACGCGTGGTCGTGGTGGTGCACACATGGCGCGGTGATCGGCCGCGTCTGATATCGGGAGACAGGCGATGGCCCGGGAACGGCGTCAGTAGGAGGGCAAGCGATGAAGCGAGAGTATGACTTCGCCGGCGTGAGGCGCCGTCCTGAAAACACCGCCGGGCAAGAGCCGCATCACAAGTCGAACCAGATGATGACGTGCTGGAGTGGTTCCGCAAGCAGGCCCATGCGGCTGGCGTGGCCCGAGACCGACAAGATGCGAAATCGTTCGCAAATCGGTAAAAACCGGCATAAACACCATCGGTCGGGGATGCGATCGACGCCCGATCCAGCCGCGGGCAGCGGCGCTGAAAGAAAGGGTGAGTGGCAAGAACACCAGGTAGGCCTTGTAGCCCAACGAACCGCGCCAGCGACGTCGTGAAATAGCAGAGCGACGCGGCAGCGGTCACAATGCGAGTCGTTAACGTTTTATCTGAGTCAGTCCATCTGGACGGCCCGGCACCCTCAGCAGGCATTCCGCTTGCAGCTGCTCGGCTGTCTGGGGTTGGTCCCGCGACTTTTTCTTGCACTGTCTTGAGTCACTCAGCCTCATTTTCTTCAATTCTGTCGAGCCTGGGGTCGGGAATGCCGATCGCCCAGCGCATTCTGATCAAAAGCGCCACGGTACCGTCGCTGGTGACAATTGTCATTCCCTGCTTCAACTATGCGGCGTACTTGGGAAAAGCTCTTCATAGTGTGCAAGCACAGCAATATCGTCCGTTCGAAGTCGTCGTCGTAGACGACGGCTCGACAGATGAATCGGCTAAGGTCGCCGAGCGTGACGGCGTAAGGCTCATCCGGCAACGCAATTCAGGCCTCGGGGGCGCCCGAAACGCGGGACTCGCCGCGGCGTCCGGAGAATTCGTCGTGTTCTTGGACGCCGACGACGAACTCTTGCCCGATGCGCTGGCGACCGGCGTGGCCGCGCTCCGCGCCCGGCCCGCGATCTCATGCGTCGTCCGACGCTGTCAGCTGATGGATGCGCAGGGCCGCACGCTTCCTGCGCGTTATCGGGAGCTCGACACCGAAGACCTTTACGCTGAGTGGTTCCACGCGAATTTCGTCTGGACACCTGGCGCAGCGATGTTCCGGACCAACCGCGTAGCCGACATCGGCGGCTTTCCGGCAGAGCTTGGCCCTGCATCGGACTACGCCGTCTACCTCGCGCTGTCGCGACGAGGCGAGGTCATATTTGAACCCCGCGACGTGGTTCGATATCGACAGCACGAGCACAACATGTCGCTCGACCCGGTGTTGATGCTCCGCGCCGTACTCGGCGTGCTGCGCCGCGAGCGTCAGTACGTGCCGGACGCGTACCGCCGGGATCTCCGCCTTTCGCGACGCTTGTGGCGCGAATACTATAGTCACGAGATCATCCAGCGGTTCCGCCGCGATTGGCGCACTGGTCGAATCGGATGGTGGCACATGACCGCCGTGTGGACGCTGGCGCGGCACACGCCTGGTCTGATGGTGCGGCAGATTAGGACCAAGCTGTCACGCCTCGTTCGCGGGATCGCGCCCGCGCCAATGGAGCGCGGCCGGTTCAGTACCGACGCATCGGACCCTTCCGCAAAGTCGATGCGCGGCTGACCCTCTCCAGCCATGGCGACGGCCATTCGCGAAGCCGAATTGTCCTCACCAGTTGTCCCGATCGCCGATCTTGGGCCGTACTCTCGCTGCCTACTCGTGTTCCGGTGGCGTCGACGCGTCGTCGGCCGGCAATTCGTTCGCGTCGTCAGCGATCGGGTCGATGTCGCCACGATCAGCCAAGCCGCCGAACAGTGCGGCGCCGACGTGCTGTATCGCTGGCTTGCCGACACGATTGGCTACGACGAGCGTGTGTTTGTCCGCGCGCCGGCGCTCACGGCGACGGTTGCGATTTGCACGCGTGAGCGACCCGAGGATTTGGCACGCACGCTCGGCGCTGTCGCCCGTTTCATCAATGCCGGATACCACGTACTCGTCGTGGACAACGCGCCGCGCACGAGCCGAACGCGCGACGTCGTCGAGCGGTTTCGCGGCGTTCGGTACGTGTGCGAGCCGACGGTCGGCCTGAACGTCGCCCGCAATCGTGCGATGCGCGAGGCGTCGACCGACCTCGTGGCATTCACCGACGACGACGCGGTGCCCGAGCCCGAGTGGCTGGACGCACTCATCGCGAACTTCGGCGATCCCCGCGTGCAGTGCGCGACCGGACTGACGCTGCCGATCGAACTCGAAACCGAAGCGCAGGAGCTGTTCGAGGAACTCTCGCCATTTGCACGCGGATTTCGCCGTCGAATCTTCGACGGACAGCACGACAACCCGGTGGAAGTGGGCCGCGTCGGCGCTGGCGCGAACATGGCCCTGCGGCGCGAGATCATCGATCTGGTGGGTCCCTTCGATGAGCGACTCGATGCCGGCACGCCGACCTGCTCTGGAGGAGACCACGAGATGTTCGTGCGCATTCTGGCGGCCGGATACCAGATCGCGTACGATCCGGCAGCGGTGAGCTGGCATCGTCATCGCCGGACACATGGGGAAGTACGGGATACGCTGCACGGCTACGGCGTCGGTGTATACGCCATGTTCACCGGGCTGCTCGTCGAACGGCGCGAATTGGGCGTGCTGCGCCTCGCTTGGGCCTGGTTCCGTTCGGCACATCTGCCGGAGCTGCGCCGCTGGTTGTTGCGCCGGCCGTCGACGAGCACCTCAACATTGATCCTCGCGGAGCTTCGCGGCTGCCTGCGCGGGCCGGCCGCGTGGTTCACCTCCCGCCGCCTGCGGGCGCAACGCTGAATACAGATGATCGTGCCGCGCTTCTCCGTCGTGATTCCGACGCACGATCGCCGCGACGTCGTGACCCGCCTGCTGCGCGCGCTTGAACGGCAGGATCCGGTGCCCGGCGGGTTCGAAGTCGTCGTCGTCGCCGACGGATGCGCGGACGGAACAGTGGAAGCCCTTCGCGACGTGGACAACGGATTTCCCTGCGCGGTGATCGAACAACCGGCATCCGGACCAGCGGCCGCGCGCAACCGGGGCGCCGCGCACGCGACCGGGGACATCCTGCTGTTTCTGGATGACGACGTGGAGCCGCGGCCCGCCGTGTTACGCGCACACGGCGAGTTTCACGCGGAGGTCGCCGACGGGATTGGCATCGGCTACCTGCAGCCGGCGGTCACCGCCGGCGGATTCTTCGGCGTGGTCTTGCGCGGATGGTGGGAATCGATGTTCGAGGAGTCGCGCCGCCCCGGACACCGATCTATGTATAGTGACCTGCTGACGGGTCATTGCTCACTCGAACGGCGCGCATTCGAGCGGCTGGGAGGATTCGACACGACGCTTCGCAGCCACGAAGACTACGAGCTCGGGTACCGAGCGATCGCCGCCGGAATGAATCTCCGGTTCCTCCCCGACGCGACGGCTGTTCACCATGAGGCGAGCGAGCTCCCGAAGACATTGAGGCGCAAGGTAGACGATGGTGTCGCCGACGTCTCGCTGCTTCAGCGGTATCCGGCCCTTGGACCGTCGCTGCCGCTGGCGCGAAGGAGCGCAGTGGGCCTGGTCGGCAGGGTGGCGGCGCGCCTTGCCGCGATAAGCCCCGGCGCCGGCGACGGCTTCGCGGCCGCAGCGCGATGGCTGCTGCCCGTCTACGAGCGGATTGGACTGCGATTCCGCTGGCGCGCGCTGCTGGAAGATCTGCTCGACTACTGGTACTGGCGCGGCATCGTCCAGGCGAGCGGCGGGATCGGAGCAGGTGGCCGCCATGCTCCGGAATGCGCCGGTGCCGGCGGAGCCCGAATTGGAGCTAGACCTTGCCCGCGGTATCGCGGAGGCCGAACATAGGCTCGACGAGCTTCGGCCGGGTAGTGTGCGGTTTGTCTACGGCAAACACCTGATCGGCACGGTGCCGGAACGGGACGGCGCCGAGCGCCTCCGAGGCATTCACCTCCGCGAGATGATCGTGCGCCACTTCGCGCGCCAGTATTTGCGCGCGGCGGCTCTCGCCGGTGCCATTCCGCATGGCCTCCCGGCGTTGCCGGCCGAGATCCTGAACGAGTCTGCGACCCTCCATACCAGCCCACGACCGGCTCGACCTGCCCTGGTGGTGTGATGAAGCCGCGCCTGCGATCCGCGGCACTCTGCGCAATCTGGGTGACGTGGACTGCGGTGGTGGTCACGCACTACTTCACGGTCCCCGCCAACCGATTTCTCGTCTTCGAAGGACCGATCGGCTTTCCACAATTCTGGCGCGAAGCGGCCGGGCGCGGCGTTCTCGCGATCGCGTCGGCGACTGCCATCACGCTCGCAGCGTGGACCGTGGGCCAGCGATTGTCGGAATGGTTCCTGAACAGTCTGTTCGCGGAGTCGCTCGAAGCCCTCGTGTTTCAGCTGGCGATTGGGTTCACGTCTGCTGTCGTACGCGCTCTTCGCGTTGGCCTGTGTCGGGCTATACCGGCGCGAAGTGGTGGGTGGTATGGTTATCCTGCTCGCTGCTGCGGGATGCGTCTCGGCGACTCGAGTCGTTAATAGCGAGCCGTCAGATCGCTCGCTGTGCCTCGGCGCGCCGACGTGGCATTCGTCCTCTGCGCGGCCGCTGCGGTCGCCTGCGGATTCATCGCGGTGCTCGCCCCCGAAATCGAATACGACGCCCTGTGGTACCACCTGTACCTGCCGGCTCGATGGCTGTCCGCGGGCAGCCCCGTAGACCTCATCGAGGAGTACATCTCGCTGTACCCGCTTGGATGGGAAATGCTGTACGGCGCGGCCATGGCGCTCGGCGGCCCCGTCGCCGCAAAGGCGGTTCACTTCGTATGCTTGCCGCTCGTCGGCGTGACGGCGTCAATGCTGGCGACGCGGCTTTTTCCCCGCGCAAACCCGTGGGTTGCCGCGGCGCTGGTGGTGACGGCACCGACCGTGCTGTGGGAGTCCACGACCGCGTACGTCGATCTTGCATTGGCGTGGTATGTGGCGCTGGCCGTGTATGCGCTCGTCCGCTACGACATGGTGCGGGACCGACGCTGGTTGATCGTCGGCGCGACGATGATGGGCTCGGCGCTCGGTATCAAACACCTCGGCCTCGTCGCGCTCGCGATTACCTCGATCATCCTCGCCTTCCGTGAAACGCGACTGGCAACGGGTCGCGACGCGGCGCGGGTCGTCGTGGTGTTCGCCGCGATCGCGCTGGCAATCGCGTCGCCGTGGTACATCCGCGCCTACGCAGACTCGGGTAATCCGGTGTTTCCCGAACTGTACTCGGTGTTCGGCGCGAGGCCAGAAACGCGATGGAGTCCGGATGCGGAGCGGTCACTTCGCCGTTTCAAGGATCACTTCGGGCGTTCGAGGACGGCGGTGCATCTGGCCACATTGCCGTGGGACGTGACCGTGCACGGTGCCAGCTATGGCGGCACGTTCGGGCCGCTGTTCTTGATTCTGGTTCCCGCAGCAGCGTCGTGGCGTCGGCGTACGCTGGCACCAGCAGGCTGGGTCCTTCTCGCCGGCTGCAGCGGCATACATCGCGGTGTGGGCATCGCCGATCAGCAGCTTTCAGCTGCGATTTCTCGTGCCGGTCGTCCCGCTGCTCGCGGCGGTTGCAGCGGAGGGCGCGATGCGGATCGGAGAGGCCGCCGAGGTCACGCTGCGACACGGCGGAACGGCCGCCAGGCGCGGTGATCGTCGCACTGTTGCTGATGAATCTGCCGCCGGCCATCGAATGGCACGAACGCGACCGCGTCGGGTGGTCCGGCTGGTTGACGCATGTCGTCCGCGGACTGCCGTTCGGTGTCGTCGTCGCCGTCGAGAGAGAGAATCACTATCTCGCGCGGGTCGTTCCGTCGTACCGCGCGTGGCACTTCATCGACACGATGCTGCCGCCGTCGAGCCGCGTCCTGTCGTTTTCAGGCGGCGACAATCTTTACAGCGACCGCTCTCGTATTTCGAGTGACGCGATCGTTGCGCACGAGGCGACGTGGGGCACGGAGGTGGGGGAGGAGCGCGTGGCGGTGCGCGCGTTGACTCGACCTTGGGGTCACGCATGTGCTGTTCGACAAGCGTCAGTTCGAGAACGGCAGCGTGCGAGCGATCGCGATCGGCACCGAGGAGATGCAGCGCTGTTGCCTGACGCTTGTATACGAAGACGACCGCTTCGCCTTGTACGAGGTGAGGTCGGGTCCGTCGTAGGACGTTATCGCGTTGGGGATGATCACGCGAGGCCGTGAGGGTGTGGTTTCGTCAGAGTGAATCACGCGCCAGGTGTGCGGCATGTAGAACTGCCCACTCACCTCGGTTCCTGCTTCCACGTACAAGTTCGTACCGCCGTCCCACCAGTCGATGACGTGGCGCGTCGCCGCCTCGCGTACGACGACCCCCACATAGTACGCGCCCGGCTTCAACGGAAACGGGTCGGACACGAACTCGATGACGCCCGCCCGGCGGCAAGACGCTGACGCCTCCTGCCTTCATCGGTCCGCGCGGTGGCGATGATCGTCTTGCCGTCGCTCGAGTAGTACGTGATCTCGAAGACCACCGGACCGAGCTGTCGCATCGCGGTGTAGCGGACCGACACGATGAGCGGCGCGCCGGTGCGCGCCGATAGCACGGCGAGCCGGCCGGATCGCCGCCGAGGGTGAGACCGGTGATTTTCAGCGACCCCTCGCGCGCGATGCTCGCAAACCCGGATGTCGCCGGCTCGGTCGCGTCAGTGGTGATCCGCCGGTGGTACTCGCTGACGACGTGGGCCGGCTCGTCGATCATCATCACTTCGCCTTTGTCGAGGAGAACCGCCGTATCACACAGCTGCTCGACGGCGGTCAGGTCATGCGAGATGAAGATCGTCGTGATGCCCTGGCGCTTCAGATCGCGTATCCGTGTGAGGCACTTCACCTGAAACTCGGCGTCGCCCACGGCGAGGACCTCGTCGACGAGCAGCACGTCGGGCTCGAGGTGCGCCGCAATCGAAAATCCGAGACGCACGTACATGCCGGAGGAGTACCACTTGACCGGCGTGTCGATGAACCGTTCGACGCCGGCGAATTCGACGATGTTGGGGAGCTTGGCCGCGATCTCGCTGCGGCGCATGCCAAGGATCGCGGCGCTCAGGAAGACGTTCTCGCGACCGGTCAATTCCGGATGAAAGCCGGAACCGACCTCGATGAGCGCCGCCAGCCGCCCGTCGATCGTCACACTGCCGCTGGTCGGCGCGGTGATGCCGGCCAGCAGCTTGAGCAGCGTGCTCTTGCCAGCGCCGTTCCTCCCGATGACGCCGACCGATGTGCCGCGGGCACATCGAACGTGACGTCTTTCAACGCCCAGAAGCTGTTCGCGTTGCGCCGCATGCCGAGCCGATATTGCTTGCCGAGGCGTTCGATTCTGACATCAATCGGCGTCATACCACGTCCGCCATCGTTCGCTCGGCGTGCTTGAAATAGACGTACGACGCGGGGAGCAGGGCGAGGATCACGAGTGCAGCTGACAGCGAGTGCGGCCGAGTCGGGATGTTGATGTAACACCACAGCCCGTCGGAACGTGTCGACGATACCGGCCATCGGGTTCGCAATGTAGAGTCCGTAGAGCGCCGGCGACAGCGCCCGGCGCGCCGCTGAGAGCGGGTACAGAACCGGCGTCGCGAACATCCACGTCTGCAGAACGACCGGCATCGCGAGGCCGACGTCGCGATGGCGCACCTGCACCGCCGACACGATCAGTCCGGCGGCCACGAGAAACAGCGCCAGCAACGCGACCGCCACGACAGACCAGATCGCCGTGGGCGTCAGCGGGACGTGAAACCAGAACATCATCCCGACGAGCGCCGTCGACGCGATCGCGAGATCAGTCGAGCGCGGCGACGACGTACGTGACGGGAAGGATCTCCCTGGGAAACGCGACTTTCGTAACCAGTGCGGCATGGCTCGTCAGCGCGCCAGCCGCACTCGAGAGGCCCGAGGAAAAGGCCGACCAGGGAAGAAGACCCGCATAGGCGAACACGGCGTACGGCACTTCCTGGGCGGGTGCACCGCGGAGGAACGAAACCATCAACGCGAACACGAGCATCATGGAAAGTGGATGGAGCAGCGCCCAGAGCATTCCCAGCCGCGACCGCTTGTAGCGCACCTTGATGCGATGAATGCTGAGCGTCTTCAGCAGATCGGCGAACTGCGTCAGTCGGGCCAGCTCGCGCAATGGCCGAATGTTACGCAGCGACGGCGGCTCGAAGCGGGTGACGGGGCGCGTGCGGAGCCCAGGTGCCGGGCGGACGATGCTCATGCCCGTCCCGCGACAGTCACGCCAATGCCATGCCAGGCTGTAACGACGGTTGTGAGGGTGACACGCGTACCCTTGAAAACGGGTTCCCCACCGACTATCTGTGAGTCACCGACGATGCGATCCTCGTAGTTCATGGCTGAGATCATTGTATCGACGAGAGAGGTATAGTCGATGGGCGGCCAAGGCAGACAGTTGGCGCTTTCGGAACGCTACCGTGACGCGACCCGGCTCACTGA
>CAVOPH010000003.1:0-567657 GCA_963697775.1 uncultured Acidobacteriota bacterium
TGTCCTGTTCTTCGACGGTTGGTCTTGCTAGCCGCCGCCACTCCGCCGCTCTCGGTGTCACGCCAGACAATCTGTTACGATTCAAGTCTTAGCTGCGCGGGCTTAGCATAGTGGTAATGCATTGGCCCTCCAGGTCAGTGACATAGGTTCGATTCCTGTAGCCCGCTCCAATTGTTGTCGCGAAGACCGAGTTGCTTACGGACCACGCCCGCCCAGCCCAGTGATTGGTGCCCTGTAGCCCCGGGAGCGATCGCAGATGCCGCAACCGCCCCAGTGATCTCACATTGCGAACTGACGTTGCGAACACGACCAGCTGCCAGGCATCAGCGATCGCCGCGGACAGTGCGAAAGATGAACGGCGGCATGCCTGTCAACAGTTCGTTCCGGCGATCATGCTGCTTTTCCACCACTGCTCCGAAATGTGAGCCGTGATGAGGAGAGCAAAGTTCGCGGTCATGCTGAGTCTGCTGAGTGCCTGTGGAGGTCAGCCCAAGCTAACCTGGGACTATCCCGTCAGTTCTGATCCCGTCATTTTTCAAATCTGCCATGTGGACAGGGGCCAGACTGAAGAGGTTTGCCGGAGAGTGGAGGAGCCCCAGCAGCAGTCGCAAGGCGAGAAGGTGCTCTATACGGTCCCACTGACCCGCAGCGAATCGAAAGCCGAGCGGATCGGGGTGGTGGCATGCCGGGGGAAATGCGGCCCTACGACTTGGATGTGGGTGGGCGTGAAATAATGCAAAGGTTCGTTGAGTAAGGACTAGGTGGTTCTCTCCACCGAGACTTGCGATTATGAACTTTCTCCAAATCGCCCTCTTGCATTGGTATAACGCGAATCTAACCGCGAGGTTTGCTGTGGGGCCATTCCCGTTTGGCTTGGCGTTTGATGGAGCCAACATCTGGGTGGCGAATAACGCTGGCAACAATGTAAGTAGGCTGCGGGCCTGTGATGGCGCCGCGTTGGGAACATATGCCGTGGGGACTTCCCCTGAGGGCGTGGCCTTTGATGGTGCCAGCATCTGGGTCACCAACTTCGGCAGCGACAATGTGACCAAGTTGCGGGCGAGCGACGGTGCAGACCCTGGGCACATTTGCGACCGGAACTGGCCCCGAGGGCGTGACCTTCGATGGTGCCAACATTTGGGTGGCGAACTCGGGCAGCAACAACGTGACCAAGTTGCGGGCCAGCGACGGTGCCAGTCTCGGAACATACGCGGTGGGAAACCAGCCCCGATCAGTGGCTTTTGATGGAGTTCACGTCTGGGTTACTAATCGGCTCAGTGACAACGTGACCAAGTTGCGGGCCAGCGACGGTGCCAGTCTCGGAACATACGCGGTGGGCACCTTTCCGCTTGGCTTGGCCTTTGATGGCGCCCATATCTGGGTCGTGAACGGGAACAGCAACAACGTGATGAAATTGCGCCTCAATGACGGCCACCATCTCGGAGCCTTTAATGTTGGACAAAACCCACGCGCCATCGCATTTGACGGTGTGAATATGTGGGTAGCCAACACTGCCGACAACACCGTAACCAAGCTGCGCGCCGTCGATGGGGCCAACCTGGGAACGTTTCCAACAAGAGGAGACGGTCCGCAAAACGTGGCGTTTGATGGAGCGAATATCTGGGTGTCCAATTCTGTCAGTGATACCGTTTCGAAGCTCTGAGAACGCGCAGATTCGCGATCAGTGATCTGTGATGAGTGATTATTCAGTACTCCACCCACCGTCTCACGACTGACTCGAGCGCCTTGGGATCGTTCAGCACACCGCTGACGGTCCACTTGATTTCACCACTCTCGACGCCGATCAGCGCAGGCGCACTCTTCAGCTGCAGACTCTGCCACGCGTCATCTTGTAGATCCGCATACCAGGCCACGTCGAGGCCGGACCGATGCTCGGCGATGTAACGCGCGGCCTCCGAGCTCCGGACAACGACCACCGTCCGCGAAGTGAGGTTCGGAGATTGCCAGCCCTTCAGTGACTCAATCAGCCGCTCGCAGCTCCGGCAATCAGGCGACACGTAGACCAGCAACCAGCGCGATTGCGTAGACAAGGCTGCGCTCGCAACGGCCGCTCCACCGGAGGACGTCACGGTGAACGACGGCAGACGCGGATGCTCTGATGCCACGATCGTGCTCGTCGCGACGACCAGCAGGCACATCCAAGAGGTCCACAATCGACTACCCATAACACTCCACACTCAGCATTCAGCATTCAGCATTCAGCATTTCATCAACATTCAGCATTCAGCATTCAGCATTTCCCTATGGCGTCGTGAATGTCGCCCGCGCTTCGATGAAATAGGCACCTGCGACCAGATCGAACGTGACGCTCGCGAGGCAGTTACCGCTCGCGTCACAGTTGCCGAGCGTCACCGGCGTCGTCATCGGCGCCCCGCCCACTCGCGGTTTCACCGTGACGTTGACCGTCGTCCCCGTGGGCACACCCGACGTCGTCAGGTTGATCGGTGTCTGGCCCGGTGCTGACAGCACGAGATCGATGGCGCCCGCACCGCCGCCTGGAGGCGAGGGAACAGGCTGTCCGCCTACGGTCATAATGGCAACGGTCGGCGTGATTGGATTCACGATCGGTCCAGGTCCCGCGGCGCGAGAGGCGAGCGGCGTCGTGTTCCCCACGCTGAGATTGTTGTTGAGCGCCTCCAACCTGATCGAGCCTTGCTGGGCAGGGTCGCTGCCGGGGCCGCCCGAACCGGGGCGCGCGTAGATGAGTCCGTTCCCATTTATCGTAGTGGCCAGGAGACGCACCGCCCCGCCGCTGCCGCCGCCACCAACGGATGAGCAGTTGGCGTTCCCCTGCCCACCGCCGCTGCCTCCGTCAGCCACTATGGAGCCGTCGAGCGTAACCGTTCCGTTCGCGGCAATCAGCATGGCCCCGCCGCCGCCACCGCCGCCGCCGCCGGCGCATCCGGAACTCGGAGCGGTAGAGGCACCGCCGCCGCCGCCCGACCCGCCAACCAGTGGAAGCAAGTCGGGCGCGCCAAGGAAGGTCGCGCCGGCGCCGCTGCCATTGTTGAAGTAAGAGTTCGTGCCGCCGATGCCGCCGCCAGGCCCGAGGCCCGCGCCACCGAACGCGCCAAAGTTCACGAGTTGATATCCACCTTCACCGCCCCGGAACCCGCCCGGTCCTCCGAGACCGCCCCTCCCCAAGTCGTTGGTGCTCCCACCGATGCCATTCTCGCCAACGATGTTGATCGATCCATATGGAGCAATCGTTACGTTGCCAGTCATCAGAAGCGTCACGGGCGTATTCGCGGCATTGCGGATAAACCGTACGGTAAAGCCGTAGCCGCCCACGTACGGGGGGCGCTCCCTGATCGTCAGGTTGTTGAACACCATCACGCCGTCAGCGGGGAGCTGAATATCCATGGTGGTGCCCGATGTCACCGTGACACCCGGCGGAAGCGTCGCCGATGTATCGCCAGTATCGAGGTTCCCTAATGTCGCCGGGTTGTTCTTGCAGCCACACACGTCGAGCTGAACCTGCGGCGAAACCACGACGCCCAGGCCGCACACAAACAACATGCTCAGCAGCGCGACTCGCAAACGAGCCTGGCGCGCTGACCTATCCTCGTGGAACATCTCCATAACGGTTCTCCTACTTCTTCTCCACACCGACAATCGGGGCTGTAATCAGCGGCAGAAGCGATGCCGGCGGCGGCCCGACGACGACGACAATTTGAACGACATCGCTGCCGGCGCGCAGCGTGAGCGTGGCCACGCCATCAATCCCCGGCAGGATCTTGATCGCGGCAATCCGGCTGCCCGTCGGAACGACGACCGGTTGTTCGACCGATGCGATATTCGGATTGCTGCTGCTGACGGTTACGACAGTCGCCGACACGGCCGCGGCAGAGAGTGCCGTGACGTTCAGGTTCGGGTGACCACCCGCTCCGGTAAAGACAGTGCCCAGCCTCCGCTCTCCAGTCAGCACGACGCCGACAGGACTCGCGATGACGGGCGGTTCTGTCCCGGCTTCAGGCGTGCCGACGACGATCGTGAGCTGCCGGCTCTCACCGCCAGCCTGGAACGTCAACGTCGCCGTTCCTTGAGCACCCGTGACAATCCTCACGTTCGCGACTCGGGCGCCTGCGGCGATCGTCACCGGATCAAAGACCGCCGCGATTCCAGGATTGCTGCTGGTGACGGTGACAGCTGTAACGGCAGCCACAGGGGTGGACACGAGTTGCAACGCCAGCACAGCTTGTCCCGCAGGCGCGGTGATGACTCGCCCAGCCGACGGCGCAGCGAGGAGCACGATCCCGACTGGCTTTGCCACGGTGGGTGGCACGACTTCCGGCGGCGGCGTTCCGACGAAGATGGTCAGCTGACGCGTCGAGGGCGCCAACGTGGAACGTCAGAGTTGCTGTTCCTGCGGTCCCCGTGATCACCGTGATCTCGGCAGACAGCTCACCAGCCGCAAGGGCAATCGGTCCGTTGACCCTGGCCACGTTGGCATCGCTGCTGGTCACGGTGACGAGGGTCGGCGTCGAAGCAGGTTCGGACAGCATCTTGACCCTGAACGTCGACTGCCCCGTCGGCGCCGCGAACACGCGGCCGACCGACAGCGGATGGGAGCACCACTACGCCAACGGGTTGAGCCAGCGTCGGCGCGATTATTCCAGCGGCAGCGTTGCCAACGACGATGGTGAGCTGACTGATCTCGCCGCCGACACGCAGCGTGAGCGTCGCCGTGCCCTGGACCCCGGTGGTGATCACGATGTTGGCGATTCGCGAGCCCGCCGCAATCGTCACGGTCCCATTGACCGACGCGACCGCCGGGTTGGAGCTGGTGACATCGACGGTCGTCGCCACAATCGCTGGCGCCCCCAGAATCGGAACCGCGACAGAGGTCTGACCGTTCACCGGCGTGACGACCTGACCAAGCAATCGAGCGGGGACGACGGCGATCCCCACGGGCGAGCCATCGACGCCGATGCTCTTCGCAACCACAGGGCTGACCGACGCGACGGCCCACGTAGTCCCTCGGGCCGACGTGGCCGTGATCGTGGTGGCGCCGATGGACACGCCGGTCACCGGCACCGCTACTTCGGTTTGGCCAGCCGGCAGAACGACCGATTGGGCCGAGAGCGTGGCGATGGCGGAATCAACCACCGCCAGTTGTATGACGAGATCCGTCGTCAACGGAGAAGTCAGCCCAAGCCGCAGATTGCCGTGTCGTCCCCAGCGGCACGCCCAGGAGACGCGGCGCCGCGCGCAGTCCTGGCACGACCTTCACGACGACCTGATCCTGTGCGACCTGCGCACCCGATGCATTCCGGCCGGTCGCTACGATCGTGAGCGTCGGCGTGGCGCTCGCGAGCCCGACGTTGAACGTCGTGGCAAACGGCGGCCCTGCGATCGGCGGCAGTGCCTGACCGTTGACGGTGAACGTCATCGTCGCGATGTTCAACGACGAGGTCGCCTTCGCCTCGAGCAACAGCGCCGAGTTCTCGAGCACTTCGCTTCCGTTCGCCGGGCTGGTGATCCCGAACGAGCCGGTCAGGAAGGTGAAGGTCAGAGGCGTGACCAGCGACTGACCTGCTGCATCTACGAGCGCATTCTCGAATCGATCCGTGATGCCAGACGTCAGCTCGACGATGACGACGGCGTCGAACGGCAGCGGAGCGTCAGGCCCGAAGCGCACGGTGGCATCGTCATCGAGGAAGCTGAACTGTCCGGGTATCTGGAGTCCATCGATCGTCACGCGGAACGATGCAGGCGTGATGGTGGTCCGATCGACCGGCTCCGTGAAGCTGACGCGAACATCGGTTCCAACGGGAACGTTCACGGCATTGTTAGCCGGAGCGATCGCCGTCACTCGTGGTGGGACAGTGTCCGGAGACTTGGTCTTGAACACCGACGTGCGCGATGCGGACAACGCGTTACCGTGCACGTCACGGATCTGAGTTGAGCGCGTCGATTGTGTAGTTCGTATTGAGCTTGAGCGAATCAACCGGCGTCAGCGTCACGGTCTGATCCGCCGTCTGCGAACGCAATCGCGAACGGCACTGCGGCGCCGTTCGTGGTCAATCGGATCGACGCGGTGGTCACACTCGACCGATCGACGGCCTCCGAGAATCGCAGGACAATCTGAACATTCGGCTCGACACTCCCTGCACCCGAGGCCGGCGTCACGAGAATGACGTCCGGCGAGACAACGTCGCGGACATTCACTGTCACCGGGGCGGAGCTGGCCAGGTTTCCGGCGCCGTCGCGAGCGGTTGCAGTCAGCGTCAGCGTCCCACCAGTCGGCGGCAGCGTCGCAAATGGAACACTGAATGTTTCGATTTGCGATGTTGCCAGGCCTGCAATCGTCCTGGTTTCACTCGTCGAAGCCACACCGGCACCAGCCACTGTGACTTGCGCCAGGCCGCCGGCATCCGACGCCGCAACGGTCACGGCAAGCGGACTCCTGGGATCCACCAGCGCACCGGCCGCGGGGCTGCTGATCGCCACCTGCGGTGCGATCGTGTCGATCCCGATGTCGGCGACGCTCGTCTGACCGGCGGTCACAGTGGCAACTCTCGATCCCTGGACCGACACGCCCTGCTGGGTCGTGGTCGCTGTGAGCGTCACCGTGCTCGGTGGCAGGAGCACGAATGCATAGCTGCCGTCGCTGGCCGTCTGCTTGCTGTACTGCGCGAACCCGTTGGTGAACTGGACACCTGCCACGACGGTTGCTCCGGCAACCGGCACACCATTGAACCGGACGATGCCCCGTGCGATCCCCGTGTTGGCGAAGACGAGGTCCAGTTGCACCGCTTGCGAGCCGTCAGCGAACTGACCCGTTGATACCGCCGGGCCAAGCGCTGACAACGTTGGATGGTCGGCGCGCACGGTGAACGGTGCGATCGGAATCACGCGCGAGTTCCCGCCTGCGGCGAGCGAAGACGTGAAGCTAAAGGTGCCATTCGCAAGGGTCGACGCCTGATAGGTCCGGCCGAACAGGACCTGATCGCTCTGGAGTTTCACGGTCACGGCACTGACGGTCGTCGTCGCGTCCGACGCGAACACGTGACCGCTGACGCTGCCAGTCAAAGGCGGCAGCGGAGCCAGCGTGCTGTTGCCGTCGGCCGGCATCGCGAAGTTTCGAACTTCCGCGAGCTCGTCCGTGCTCAGACCGGCCAGCGCTTCAGGCGACAGCTGAATCAAACGTTCGGCTGCAGCCTGTGCCGCGGGTCTCGACGTCTGCTGCACGACGAAGTGCATGAACGCCACGGTGCCGCCGGCCGGAATCGTGACGTTCTGCCACACATACGACAGGGCTCGCGGGCCCAAATTGATGGTCGGGTCGGCTGGCGCAAACGCCGCGGACGTTGCCTGGTTGCGTCGCGTTCAAGCCATCAAACACAAACGATGTGGCCGGCAGCCCTCCGGCGATGAACGAATCCCCGGGCGTCACGTCGTCGATCACGACCCAGCGATCGCGCGCCGCCGGGTCGGACACATCGAGCTGACTGTCGCCGCTCGACGTCGCGATCACGGCAGGCGCAGCAGCGGAGCCACCGGCGTTGCCCTGGATGTGGCTCGTGACGCGCAGTCCCACGGTGATCGGGCGACTGGGACGGATTCGAGACGATTTCCAGGTATCGCGCGAAATAACCATCAGCCGGCACGAACACTTTGCGGGTCACGCTGACGCCGCCGACGTCGTCCTGATGAACGACGACCTCGCGGGTCTTCTCCTCGACCGTCCCGATGTTTGCTCCGGTGAAGCGGGTCGATACGCCTCCATTGATGACGTCGAGCTGCAGCGCCACCCCAGGTCTTGCCGGCATAGACACCTGTGAACACATTGCCGCTGCCATAGAGCACCGAGCCGTCTGGCTGCAGGTCGAACGTGAAGTTGTTGGCGTCCCACTTCGAGACCGGCAGATTGATCAGGTTGCTCTGCAGCAGGATGTCGATCGTCGGCGACGAGCCGTCCTGCTGGATCGTTCCCGTGGCTTCGCCGCGCAGTTGCAGCACCGGATTCGCGACGCTGACCGTGAAGCTGCCAACCGGGATGTCCGCCGCCGAATAGAACCCGCCGGCGTTCGTCGTTGTCGCCGGGCGGAAGCCACCGAATTCGGGGTTCAGGCTGCGCACCTGCACGCCGAGGCCGCTTGCGCTCGATCCGTCTGGATTCAACACGCGGCCGCTGACGCTTCCGAGGCCGACGAACTTCATGCTCGTCTGGGCGACCTGATTTGGCGACGCGAGCACGATCGGATCGTTGACGTGCGCACGAACGCGGTTCTGCGCGTCGTACGCGACCAGCGTGTAGCTGCCGAAGCACCAGGTTGTCGGCGCGGAACGTGCCATCGCTGCCGATCGGCACAGTTACGCCGCTGGCTCCATTTCCGATCGAGACGGTGCCTTCCGTAACCGGCGCGTCGTTGGGCGCTCTGACAATGCCGGCGATGCTTGCAGTCGGCTGGAGGTGGACGACCACCGGCTTCTGCTCGTTCGCGGCAAGCGATCCCGTGGTGGTTCCGCTCAGAACTCCGGAGTCCGCGCGGACGCTGAAGTTTCCGACGATGACGTGATCGACCACCACGGTGCCGTTGGCGCCAGTGACCGCGAAGAGCGTATCGCTTGCGAGCCCTGCGCCCGCAGTCACCCGCACTTGCGCATTGGCCGCGGGAGCGCCATTCGCGGTCTGCACCGTGACGACCAGCGTGCCCTGCGCGAACAAGGTCACGTCTGCGGTCTTCGTCTGACCCTGCTGATCCAGCGTGACCTGTCCGAAACCAATGCCTCGCGAGGCCGGATCGCTCACGGAAATCGTTGACGTGCCGAGCGGCAGGAACGACAGCGCATATCGTCCCTGCGCGTCGGTCACCGTGCTGATGCTTCCGAACGCCGTAACGGTTGCGCCCGAAACCGTAGTCGTCCCGTCGGCGCGATAGACCGTTCCCTGCACGGCTCCGTAGCTCGCCAACGTCACGACTTTCGTGACTGCCGGATCGCTGGCCGTGATCGATCCCGACGCCGAGGCTGCGAGGTTGGTCGAGGGATCCCTCGCCTGCACCAGGAACGTCCCGAAGAACATGTTCTGCGCGGTGAATGTACCGGTGACTGCTGTCCCGCTGACCGGCGGCGCTGCGCCAAAGATGCTGAAGCCGAGCACCGTGACCTGCGCGCCGTTGACGAGGTTGCCCGCTCCGTTCTTGACGGTGACGGTGACGCTGCCCCGACCAAGGAAAGCGACCGGCACCGAGAGGTCCTGGCCGCTCGTAGCGATCTCGGCTGCCGCCTGTCCTCGATTCCCGTTCGTGTCGCTCGACTGCGACGATGTACTTGCCGACGGCAACCAGCGGGAATTCATAGCTGCCATTCGTCGTGAACGTGGTGCTGATCGGATCGGACGGATTGGCGAGCTCGAACAGATCGACCTTCACGCCGTCGCTGGCGAGCGTGGTCCCATCGGACAGGTAGACAGGCCCGTGCAGGAATCCAGCCGCCAGGATGACGATGTCAACGTTCAGGAATCCGTTGGGACGGTTCATGAAGCCGTGGGCAAATCCAAGGAGCCGCGTCGAGTCGTCGATATCCTTCAGCACCTTCACGGTCACATCTGGACCGACCACGCCGACGACGCGGAAGCGACCTTGTGCGTCGGTATCGGTCGTCACCGTCGTGGGACCTGAAGTCACCGTGACCTTGGCGCCAGCGGCTGGCGACAAGTTGCGGATCGAGGACGGTGCCGCTGACGATCCCGCCCTGGACGACAACCGTCGCGCTCGCACGCTGAACTCCATCAATCAACGCATTGATGAACGTCGTTCCACCTGCGACACCGTTGACTGACACCGTGGCGTTCGTCTGACCAGCGGGAACGACGATGAACGGCGTTGACGTTGCGATGGTCGGGTCGGTCGTGAAGTCGATGCGCGTACCGCCGGCCGGAGCCGGCGTCGCCAGTTGGACCGCGAGCTGGGCCGTCACGCCCGCATCGACGATGACCGACGGGCCGAAGCTGACCTCCGGCAGAGCCGTGACCGTGAGGGCAAGAGTCACCGGCGCGCTCGAATTCCCCGCGAGGTCTATTGCCGTCGCCTGAACAGTGAAGACAGTTCCTGGCACGACGTCATTGGGAACTTGAATCGCAAACGATGCGCTTGCGGTGCCGAGCGGAGGCGCGATCGGTTTCGCAGTGGTAACCGACGAACGCGCCCGATCCCTGGAGATCGATTTCAGAGACGCCGAGGTCGTCCTCAGCGTCAACGACGATCGTGACGCTTCGGCCACGAGCAATGTCCAGCCGTCCGGTGTCGGTGTGGAGCGCGGTCACCGTCGGTGCGCACGTTGTCGGCGACCGGAAGGATGACGCGAGCGGCAGCACCGACGTTGCCGGCGCGATCCTCGGCGGTGGCGTCGAGGATCAAGCTCTGTGGCGGCTTCGCGCCTGCAGGCACTTGAACGGTAAACGACGTCACGATGGACGGCTGCGCCGGATCGATGAGCCGAGTCTGGGTCGAGACCACGACGCCGGTCGCCTTGAACGTCAGCGAGCGGACGCTGCCGGCATCCTGGACCGAGACCACGACCGTGGTCTGCTGTCCGGCGCGCACCTGCGTGCCTGACGTCGCGCCGGTGATCTTCACGGTCGGAGCAACCGAATCGCGCACCGTCACCGTCACCGGTGCCGCGTCGACCAGCTGTCCCTTCGTGTCGACGACGGATGCCTGAACGGCGATGGTGGATCCGGGCGTAGCGTCGACGGGTACGACAAATCCGAAGGCTTCCGACCGGTTCTTTGCCGGCGGCGCCACGGCTCGAGTGGCGGCATCGACCGGCTTGCCGGTCAGCGCCTTGAAGCTGACCTTCTCGATGCCAACATCGTCGGTCGCGACGACCGTGACGTCGACGTGCTCGCCATTGCCTGCTACGAGGCTGGCGGCAGGAATCTGGATGGTCGCAACCGGCGGCACATCGAGCAGGATTGGCACGAATGCGGTGATGGGTGGCCCACGGACGCCGGACGTATCGGTCGCGATGGCGGACACTTTGATCTGGTCGCCCGGCTTGCCGAGGAGGGCGCCAGCCTGGAAGCTGAAGACGTAGGGCGCCGCGCACCGTCGCAGAAAACACGTCGTTCAGGAAGAAATCGACAAACGCCACATCGAACGCTCCGACCGTTGCGGTCGCGCTCGTGACCGTGTTCTCGATGACGCTGCCGTTGCCGGCAACAGTCAGCTGCACGATCGACGGCGGGGTTCCGTTGGTGGTCGTGAACGAGTAGTCGAGCCCGGCTCCTTGAGCGTTGCCCGAGAGATCGACAGCCGCCGGTGCCACTAACGTGATAGCTGACACCCGGCGCCAGCGGCAGGTTGGGCGTAAACACCGCGACGGTGTTGTCGAAGAGGAAATCGAGCCGCCCAGGCACGAGTCCGCTCGGACGACGTCAGCGTCAAGGCGGCGGGCCTCTGAACTTTGCCGGATCGATCGGTTCGTTGAACACGATCCGAATCGGGCTGAAGACGCTCACGCCAATGGTCGCCGGCAGCTGGACTCGTCTCGACGGTCGCCGGCGCGATGGTGTCAGCCGTCGTGAAGCTGCTGACGAACTCCGATCGCATCGGGTGGCCGACACGATCCTGAAGCGACTTGACCCGGATCGAATACTTCGTCTGTTCTGCGAGCGGGGCAAGCGGCCTGAAGGTCACCGTTTTGTCGCCGTTCGACTGCACGACGTCGCCTGCGATCGAGCCCGACGCGTCCGAGAGGACAACGTTGGCTGCTATTCACGGTCGCCGGAGTGACCGGCTCGGACATGACGATCTGGATCGTCGTCGTCTTCAGGACGTTCGTGGCGGATGCCGCTGGAGTGACCGTGCCGACAGCGGGAGCTGCCGCGTCGAGTGTGAGGTCGCCGAGATCGGCGATGCCTGCCAGCGGTGCCGACCTTGCTCGCTACGCCAGTCCCGATTGGATCCTGCAAGAGCCAGCACGTAACTGCCAAGCGGCAGGGTATCGAAATTGAACGTGCCGTCGCTTCCGGTTTCAGTAAAGAAGTGTTTGCCATTCACTACGATTTCAGCCGTAACACCGCCGGCGCCGGCACCAGTGCTCTCGAGAACCGCACGGCCCTTCAGGGTGCCGGTTGGTTCGAGCACGATGACGACGATCCTTTGATCTCGCCGGGGTTAAGCCGGTCGCTGACGACACCCTTCGTCGTGAAGGACGGCGCGGCAGCCGCGGTAATCGTGAACGACCGTGCCGAGACGTCGGGGAATGAGAACTGACCGTTCGCGTCGGCGAAACCCTGCCGCTGAACGGCTGGAATGCCGAGGAGCGACACGCGCGCGCCCGGAGTGGGAGCGCCGTTGGAGCAGGACGACTCCCGTCAACTGGCTGATGCCGGCGAGCACGACCTGTACGTTTGCGGCGTCGCCGTCGAACTCGATCGAGGCGGTCGCGGATCCCGATCTCGACGCCGGTCTGCGGCGTCGCCACGACGAGCATACGGCCAAGCGGCAGGTGATCGAGGTGAAGGTCCCGTCAGCGGCCGCGGTCACGATCAACGAGCCCGGCTCGCACGTGCTCACACAAACCTTCGCATTGCCGGCCGGCGCGCCGTTCGCGTACGAGACAGACGCCCTCGATACTTCCGAACGACGGCCGCAGAACGTTGACCGTCAGCGGAATGTCCACCACCTGGCCGGGCTGGGTGATCTCGTCCTTGCGCCTCGCCTCGACCCTGGACATCCGTTTTCGACGCCCTCACGTTGAACGATGCCGACCGCCGCACCGGGGAACGAGAAGCTGCCATCGACGCCGCTGGTGCGTTGTCATTCCGATCGACCGGCCGGACGGGTGGTCTGGCTGAAGGAGACCCGCCAGCCCTTGAGCGGCGTGAGCGATGCCGGCCTCGACGACTCGCCCGGTCACGACCGCGAGCGCGTCTTCGGTGACGTTCACCGGCACGCTTCTGTCCGGCCAGGAAGATCTCGTCCGCTCGCCGCGCCGTGGCCTGCGTTGGCGCCTCGAACGCGTCGATCGTGAACGGACCGAGCGGAATCAGATCCTGCGTGTAGTTGCCGGCGCCGTCGGTCACGTTGAATCCGATCGCGCCGTCGCCGTTGCTGATCACCACTGACGCGTTCGCCGCGGGCGAGCCGTCGGACCGCCGCACGCACACCGTGCACCGATCCGGTGGCGGTGGCGAGGTAGACGTTCAGCGTCACCGTCTCGCCGTCGTTGACGATCTTGCCCGATGCCGACGCCGGCGAACCCGTTCTGCTGCGTCCCGGTCGCCGTGACGACAAACGGTGCCTGCGCTGAACGCGTCGCCGCCGGTGAACCGCGCCACACCGACGCTCGTCGCCGCTCTGGCCGCTGAAGAGCACCACGCTCTCGATTCGGGTAATCGATCTGCTTGACCTGGACCTGGCGCCAGGAATCAGCGTGTGCGCATCGCTGGCGAACACCTTCACGATCAGGTCGGCGATGCCCGGCAGCTTGATCGAGCACGTCGGCCTTCTCGCCGGCTCGGACGGACCCACGCAGCCGCGCGGTGCGGCCGGTGAAGTCGGCGTTCTCGAACGCGGTGAGCGTGTAGTTGCCGGCGTTCACGACGGCAAACAGGAACGTGCCGGTCGCGTCGGTGACGGCCATCGCTTCCTGGATGCCCTGCGGAATCGTCGTGCACGACATCTCGCCGATCGACGACTTCCGACGCAGAACGTCTTGAACTCGTCCGACTTGTATTTGACGATCACGCCCTCGCCGACCGGCGTGCCGTCTGGATTCAGGATCCTGGCCGGTGACCTGGCTCGTCGGCTGCAGCTTCAGCGTCAGGTCCAGCGTGGTGGTCGGCGCCGGCATCGTCGCCTCGAGGGCGATCGGATCGGGGCTGAACTGGCCGGCGGCCCTGAGCGTGAACGAGCCCGGCCCAGAGCCACGTCATCGCAGAAGGCGCCGGTGGCTGAAGTCGGTGTCGACGATCTTGAAGTTCTGGACGTACTGGAAATCGACGCCGACGCGGCCGCCGGCGACGACGACCTGATCGCCGGAGAGGCTGACCCGCGCCTTGATCGGCGTGTTGCTCGCGTCGACCACCGTGCCGGTCACGCCGCCGCCGCCGCCGCCGCGGAACGTGACGTCGGCCTTGACGGTCTGGCTGTTGAACTTGACGTCGACGTACGACGAGGTTGCCGTCGCTGAAGTCGCGCTTGAAGGCCGTCAACCGGTAGTTGCCGACCGGAATGGCGGGCATCTGATAGTGACCGTTCGTCGTCGGAGATGGCCTGGCCGACGATTTCGATCTGCCTTGCTCGATCGGCAGCTTGTAGAGGTAGACGGCGATGCCCGGCACCGGCGTCACGCCGTCGACGCAGGAACAGGGTGCCGGCCACGCTGCCGACCGACTCGAGCACGATCGTGGCGGAGACTTCCTCGCCCGACCCGCGTGATGTCGACGGTGACGCGGCCGCTCGATGCCCAGCGCGTCGCTCACGGCGACGATCTCGCGGCGGCCGAGCGGCACGTCGGGCAGCGTGAAGTGGCCCGTCGCGTCCGTCGTCACCAGGCTCAGCCCGCCGCCGACGCGCGCGCCCGCAACGCCGGTGCCGGCGGCATCCAGCACGACGCCTTTGACGTGCCGAGGCCGCCGGAGATCACGATGTTGACGTTGCCGGTGGCGTCGGCTGCCAGGATCAGGCTGGCCTCACCTTCCTGCAGCGTGCCTGATCGAAGGTCGTCACGCGCAAGCTGGCCCGCCGGCACGCCGGGGAACGAAACGCGCCGTCTGCATCGGTCGTGCCGAGGGCGATCGCGCATCTCCTCCGGGGATGCCCGGACAGCCGACTCCCGGCTGGCTTCCGCCGGTGTAGTAGACGACGATCGGCAGGCCGGCGAGGGAGCCAGGCCGTGCTTCGCAGCACGTGACCGGTCACCGTGCCCCGTCTTGACGACGATGGCTTTCGGACTGTCGGCCTTCAGCAGCACGAAGTCGCGTGACGTCGTCGCGCCGGCGAACGGAATGTTCTCGCTGATCGACATCTGCGCGTTCGCCGTGGGATTCACCGCCTCGATGAAGATGTTGCCGACCGGCACGCGTGCGATGGTGAAGCGGCCGTCGGCGTCGTGGTCGCACCGTACTCGCTCTGGTCGGTCAGGCTGGTGATCCGGATCGCGGTGTCCTTCGAGCGGCGTGCCGCTTCGCCGAGCGTCCGGCCCTGCAGCGTGCCGCGGCCCAGCAACACGATGTCGACGTTCAGCCGCTGGCCGTTGCGCTGCGACGTTGAACCGCAGATCGCGGAACTCGTCGGTCTCGGGGTCGACCGCGAGGATGCGACGGCGCTGCGCAGCACGTAGTCCCACGAGTACTTGCCGTCTGCGTCGGCGCTCTTCGAGCTGATGCCGACCCAGTGGATCTCGCCGACCGCAGCCGGGCATGGTAGAACAGCCGCACGCTCGCGAACGGAACCGGCGAGCCCTCGGCGCGCAGCACGCGGCCGGACACGACGCCGCGCGACGTCGTCGACGGTGATTTCGATCGGCGACGTCTGCGCGCCCATCGACTGGCCGCGCAGGTCGGCGACGTCCTGAATCGTGATCGTGCGCGGCACGAACGGACCGATCGGATCGCGCAGCGCGAGGAACGCGATGCGCCCGCCCGGCTGCAGCGCCACGCCGACGACCGCGTTGCCGTCCAGCGAGTAGTGGGTGATGTCCTCGGCCGTGAACTTGTCCTGCACGCTCTGCGCGGTGACCTCTTCGCTGAACAGCACCGCGACGATGCGGCCGGCGCCCAGAGCCCGGTCGTCTTGCCGGCGTCAACGCACACCTGATCCGCCTGAACCTGCTGCACGACGCCGATGACGGACGGGGCCGGATCGACCACCGCGAACGACGACCGGTCGCCACGCGATCGCGCCGGCGACGCCAGTCTCGACCGACAGCGCGATACGGATCCGCTGGAGCAAATGGCAGCGCCGGGAGCCTGCGCCGGATCGACGTTCTGGAAGACGAACTGCCGCAGTGCCCTGCGCGTCGGGGACGACGACGCTGAGCGTGAACGGCAGCGGTGACATCCGGCAACGCGATCGAGCCGGATCGTGAAAGTGCCCGGATCCGGCGCCGCGATCATCGCCAACTGCGCAGTCGGCAACGGCGCTGCCGCGCCAAACGGCAGGTAGTCGCCGAACGGAATCTCCTTGATGATCTTGCCGTGCGAGCACTGCCGCCGAGCGCTGCGTCCGCTCCGTCGACGAGGGTCAGCGTCACTCGGCAGTGGACCCGGCGCCGACGAGCAGAACCGAGATGTATGCCGGCCGGTACGAGATCTTCTCCGCGAGGTCGTGATGGAACGCGGCCGCGCCCGGCACTGGCGAGATCGGGCTGCATCAGCGCGGCCACGGCCTGCGCGAACACGTCGCCGCGCGACGAGCGTGCGGCGCAGCTCGTCGAAGCCGGCGAAGTCGGTCCTGGCGAAGTCGAGGTCGTCCGGGTTCGTGATGCGGTCCGGGAGCCGCGCGTAGTTGCTGCCGATGAAGTCCATCGCCAGCTGCGACGCGCTGTCGCGCAGCGGCTCGTGCAGGGTGACGCGCAGGCCGGCCTCGGCGACCTCGATGGCGCGATCCCAGATCAGCTTCTTCGAGAAGCGCTGCACGTCCGTCGGCAGCGGCGGCCGCGGAGCGGTCGCCACCGCCTAGGCCTTGCCGAGCAGGCCGATCGCCGCAGTTCGCAGATCGATCGGCAGCGTCCCCGCTTCCTTCGGCAGCACCAGCGAGTCGGGCGACAGCGGCACGCCCAGCTCGCCGACCGCGGTCTTCAGTGCGAACCGGCCGGTGACGTTCTCGTCGGAGTCGAGCGTCGCGGCGGTCACTTTGCCGCTGACCTTCGCGATGAGATCGAAGCTGACCGATCGCGAGTCGCCGGGCGCAATGGTCTCGATCTGGCGGGTCGGATCGCCGACGATCGTCGCGCCGCTGACGACTCGTGGATACAGATTCAGGCTGACGAAGTTCGCCGGCGAGGGGCTGGTGTTGGTGACGGTGACGTCGAGCGTGTACGGCTCGCCCGCCGTCACGACCTCTGGATGCGTGAAGGTCAGCGTGAACGTCGGGTTGCGCACCAGCACCGCGCCGGCGGCGCGGCCGCGCACCGTCACCGGGACCGATCGGCAGCCCATTCAGCGTGCCGGCAATCTCCATCTCGACGACGTGGCTGCCTTCGCGGCGGCCTTCGACCAGGAACTCCGCGTTGCCGGTCTCGCCTGGACCGATTCCGTTGACATCGTCCGCCGTGCCGAGCTTGCCGTCCGGCCCCGGCTGCACGACCGGCTGGATGCGCGGCACTTCTCCCTGCGCCGTCCGCCCCATGCGCAAGCGGATCGTCGGGAGATCCGACCACGGTGTCTGCGCCGGGCGGCAGCACGATCTCGGCCTGCAGATCGGTGACGACCAGGTTCGAGCCGGCCGGCGCGACGTTGCCGACCATCAGCATCACGCTGAAGAACTGGTTGAGGAAGCCGATGTCGCCGGGAATGACGATGACGCCGGGAATCGGCGGCACGAAGAAGTTCTGCCCCGCCAGCTCCGGCATCTTCAGCGTGAAGCCCACGACGTTGAGGTTCGGAATCTGCGTCTGGATCCGCTTCAGCGTGTCGGGAATGATCGTTTGAAGGCTCGGCAGCCCGGCTGTGACCGATACCGGGCAGATCGACCTGCTGTTCCCGGCGTCCTCCGCGCCCTGAAGCGTGGGCAGGACGACGGTGAAATTGATCGGGACGGTCTTGCCCTCGATCGCGAACGCCGCGGCGAAGTTGTAGGCCTGGAAGTTCGACTTGTCGAAGACGATTCCCTTCTCGCGGATTTCGGCCGCGGTCAAGCGGCCGCGCGGTCACCTGGGTGACGAGCAGTCGATCGATGACGTCGATGACGACACTTTCGGGCGTGCCGCGCAGAACGACTTCGCCGTTGCTGATCAGCCGGATGTTGTCGAGCGTGTGCTTGCCGGCGACGGTCAGCGGCGGAATGTTGAACGGCGTGTTCGGCTTGACCGTCAGCTCGATCGGCGTCGGGAACGTCGGGCCGCGCAGCGTGGCTTTGACGACCGCGTCGGGCGCGAACGGCGGCAGGTTCCCGGGCGTCTGCGGCGCGACGAAGATCGTGCTGACGATCGTCGCGATGTCCTTCGGGACGGTCTGCTGCGCCGGCTCGACCTTGAGGCCGAGGCCGAAGAGGATGATGTCGTCCTTCGCGAGGAAGCGATCCTTCTGCTGCGCAGACACGTGCGTCGTCCCGATGCTGGCGACGCCAAGCATCAGAGCGATCCACACGATCCGCACGCGAAGTGTTCTCACGCTAGTCCTTATGGCAAGTGACAGTCGGCTTCGGTTCGCTGAAGCAGGTCGATCCGTATGCCGAATCTCACGGCGCTCTCACTGCTCACACGTACGGCGTAGTCGCCGTCTTCAAGGAACTTGATCAACTTGGTTTGGAACGTGGAGTTTGCGCTGACGTCGCGCAGGTTCAGTTCGACCGTCAGAAAGCCCGTCTGCAGGCTTGTCGCTTGAACTACGTAGCATCCGCGCGACGGCGCGTGGAACCTGAAGAGCGTTCGGTTCAACAGCTTGTTGCCGCCGTCAGTGGTGAGTGATCGGTCCGAACAGATCCCGGGTCTGCAACGGCACGCCACTGAAGAAATCGCTGGCATCGGTCTCCTCTGTATGCCCGATTGGGAGAACGGTGTACAGGGACTGGCCCGTCGCCGAGTACCGTCGCCGGCACCGATGTTCTCTCCGGCGGCTAAAGTGTCAATGTCTGTCGCAGCCGCTGCATTCGCACTCTTTAGCGCCTTCAGGAAACTGAAGATGCTGGTAAAGGCCGGAGTGTTTCGCGTCGCGACAAGGGCGTCATAAATGGGACGGAAACCGAGCGCGACGTGATCCGGCGTCGCCGTTCCGTCGCTGTTCAAGTCGTTAGGATCGATGCCATCGAAGAGGTCATAGATGACCTCGCTGACGGACGCTTCCGAGTAGAAGCCGTCGGAAAGGAAGGTCGACCCCGGTATCGGCCGCAAGTGATCATCCGTGTGATCGACCTCCACGTCTGTACCAAGACCCTCCCCCCTGATGAGCGCCAGCGGTATCGACATACAAAGGATCCTTGCCCAGCCACTTCAGGACGATTCCGGCAAATGCGGTTGCGAATCCTTCGCTAAAGGCCGCCGCGGGATCCAGAATGTCTCCGTCTTCGTGCGTGCTACCGGGCGAATCGCTCCGGCTGATAACGGCATGGAGATAGTGCGCCCACTCGTGCAGAATGACGCCGTCGTCGTATTCGTCGGTGTCGTGATCCTCTGACCCGTTGAGCAGGATGCTCCCGGTGTTCGTCCCGGTGACCCTGGAATAGGCGGTGTCACCGAGATTGTTGGCAGGGCTCCAGTAGACGATGAGCGGCGGCAAGGTGATGTTGCCGACGCTCGCCCGCACGAACTTCTCGGCATCGTGAATCGTGTCGATGATTGCAAACGGCGCAGCTTCCCGTGTGCCCGAGTAGCGCCTCGCGCTGTTGTCCCAGCCAGATTGAAGTGTGATGTCTTTGGTAACGGGCGACGCACCCAGCGGCACACTGACGCGGGCGGTGTAGACGTAGCAAAGGAGATCCGTCGCGGGGCACGCAGTGGGCGCTGTGTTGTAAACCGCAACGTGCGGCTGCTTCGGATCTCCCAGCGCAGCCTTGACGGCTATCGTGACGACGGAATTGTGAGGCGCTACGAACGAGTAGTAACCGCCATCAGTCGTGTTCGTCCTCTCGATGACATTGTCGGCCGCATCTCTCAACTCGACGACGACCCCGCGGGCTGGGAGCTGCTTTTCATCGTCGTAGGTCAACCCCACGGTCCGATCGGCCTCATACGACGTGGTACTTGATGACGCCTGACAGATTGGGCGGATCGGCCGACAGCACATCGATGCCACGTGCGTGGGCGATATACGCCAACCCACGCGCGTCATCGGACTGGAGGCCGCCGATGCCCTGTGGATAGGCGAGCTCATAAAGCTTGCGGTCGGTGCGGCTGGAGAACGGATCAGCCACATCGAAGATGAAGAAGCCTTCGCCGGCCGCTGTTCCACGGTCGCCACCAGCGAGCAGGCGCCGCCCGCCACTGGCAACCGCCAGCTCACGGATGATGCCCGGGTGATTGACGTGGCCGATGAGCATCGGGTTGTCGGGATCCGTCACGTCGAGAATGTCAATCCCGCCAATGCCCGCCACAAAGAGCAGATCGAAGATCTCGTCGGCCGTGATCTGTCCATCAGCGTTGCGGTCAACCCGGACGCCCTCAGCCGCAATCAGCCGCCGCGGCCTCACGTTCAAACCGACCGAGGTGATGAAGGACAGGTTCGCGTCGAACACGTCCAGCGAGGCTGGCGCATCGAACGCGTTGTTCGCCCCGAACAGCCGTCCCCCAATTGCAGCGACGTCGCGGTAGTCCCCTGAATAGAGCCCTTCTGGTTGCCGCAGGTTGTAGTCGACCTCTGGAATGTTGTTGCCGATATCGACCGCCATGATCCCGATCTCGGTCACAGCCATGTATGCGGCGACGCCGGCCGTGAGCTGAATCGTGGCGACACCGCGGGCGGCTCCCACCCCGCTGAAGGTGCCGTGCCGGTTGAAGTTGTTCAGCTCGCCCGGATTCGCCGTCAGAATCTTTGCGCCGAGCTCGCACGGCTTGGCTGGATTCGTCACGTCGATGAAGGCAATCGTCGCGTTGGCGGTGTTGTACGAGCTGACGACCGCGAGATCGCCGGCGAACTTCGTACCGAGCGGAATGTGATCGGAGCACGACGGCACGGGGAACGGCTGCCCGTTCGCCTGCTTCCTCACAGTGACGAGCGCGCTGGGGTTGATCGCGATGCGCTTCGGGACAACGTAGCTCGAAGCCTGGCCCATCTTGACCGGGTTGGCAGGGTCGGTCACGTCAACGACGTTCGCAACGGGCGCAACACCCCGAATCGAAGGAATGGCGGTCAGAGTGGTCATTGCCGATCCGGTGGCGCCGACCGGATGGGAAACCGCCAGATCGCCGAATGGCACGGGATTCCCCACCGAGTCAAAGAGCTGAAACGTGCTCAGCTTCCGGGGCGTGAACGTCGTCAGCAGTATCGACCTGGCCGCGATCGGCCGCCCGAGCAGGTCAGTCAGCCCGATGAGATTGAGCTGGTAGACGCCGTCGAGCGCCAGCGGCTTGTCGGGTACGAACGTAAGAACCTTGTCGCGTTCCGACAAGCGAACCTGTCCAGTTATCCTTTGACCCGTGGTGGCGTCGTAGACCGCGAATCGGAATACGTTCGTGTTGAGAAGAGGCGCCGAGAACGCCAGTGTGATCGACCGGGCCGGATCGAAGTCGATGAAGCGATTGACGTCGGTCAGGAGATCCGGCACGACGCTGTCGGGCCCGTACACGTCCAGCAGCAGCGTGTCGTCCGGATAGGGAGCGGGCCCGACCAGCTGCCGTCGAACCGCCTGGGTGCTCGTGTTTTTCACCGTGACGCGGAAATTCGGCAGCGCCTGCTCGTCAACAGTTCCGTTTTCGTACTCGACCTGAACGACGAACGTGTCGGTGATGTTCGCGTCGAGGGCGAACACGAATCCGCCGGTGACGACCCGGCCTGTGTTACCGGCGGTGACGTCGAGAATGACGTCGGTGCGTACGACCGTGAGCGCACCACCAGCGCCTGGCCGCTTGGTCAGCAACTTCACCAGCTTGACGCCAGCGTTCTCGTCGAGCGCCGGCTGACCTGACGGCCGGTTCAGGTTGTATTCGATGATTTCAGCGCGAGTGGGATCGATTGCGCCGGGAACCGCACGGACCAGGAGGCTTCCGGTTCCAGAGAGATAGGCGACTGGATTGATCGGAACGACCGGCCGCTGCCCCGCCACCCCGATCGCCTGCGCCGTGTAGGTATCGGCGAGGGTCCCTTCGACAATCATCCTGACGTTCGAAGACTGGCGGCCGCCAGCAAACGCAACCGTCGCCCTGGTCTTCGTACGTGTGTTCTGGACGAGCAACGATTGATCGCCAGATAGCAACTCGGTCTTCGGGATTTCGATCACGACAAACGACCGGGGTGCGGCCTTTGTGCAATCAGCAGGAAGACCATGGGCTGCGCACTCCGCCGGCCCGAGTGTCCTCGTCGTCGTCGTGAGCACGCCGCTGATGACGGCCCGCGAGTGAACCTCGATGGCAATCGGATCCGCGTCGCTGCCCTCGATGCTGGCTGCGCCTTCAAACGGCGGATAGAAGCTCGATGTCGACTGGCGGCCCGATGCATTGTTGGTGACGACCACCTCGTCATCGTCCGGCGTCACCAACGCGGCGGGAATCGGGACGGTCACACGGTTCGGGGCAACCGTGACGCGACCGCTGAGCACCGGCAGGCAGACCCTTCTCGGAATGAGTCCGAGGACGGCTTGAATCTGTTCGTCGAGCGAAACGCCGAAAGGCAGCTGCAGCGAGGTGGACGTCTGTGCGAAGTCGTCTGCCAGCATCTGCAAGGCGTCGAGGAACCCCGACCCGCTCGAGATCGCCGTGAACGTCACCCCCATCGGCCGCGCCGATTTCAGGAAGCCGTAGACGCCGCTGCCGGTGACGCCGGGACATGGAGGCGACGACGTGGCAATGCGGCCGTTGATGAGGCGTGCGGTATCGGCGACGTTCAGCGCGGCTGGCGCGCCGGCAAGCGTCAGGACCTGCCCGACCACCCATCGATCGACCAACGTGTCGCTGGCGTGAGCCGGAATGCTGACGTTGATGTAGCTCGCGGGAGTCTGACCGCCGAGATCGAGCTGCAGGCCGCCGGCGTAACTGAAGACTTGCTTCTGTTCCGGGGTCAGTTGAACCGGGAAGTCGGCTTCAGCGACCGGCTTCACCGTAATGATGGTGCCGGACGGGAATGCGCCATCAGGCACGTCGAGCGCCACGCAGGTCGATCCCGACAGAGATCCATCACCGAGCGTCGTGCAACCTGGCCCGAGGACCCGGCCTCCGTCGCTTCCAACCGCCGTTGACAGGCTCCCGTCCGCGTTCTGACGCTGGAAGCGCGGGATGGAGACGACCGTCTGATTGCCCGCCGGGTCGGTGACGATCAACTGCAGCTTGTCGGCGAGCGACGCCGTCACGATCACCACGAACCCGCCGTTGGGATCGAGGATGACAGGCGTGATCGTCCCCTGGGTGAGGTTCCTGATGAGCACGGTGTCGTGCGCACCGGCCGTCCCTTGGGTGGCGGTGATCGTGGTCTTGAAATCGCCGCCGGGAATCGTCGCCGACATACTCCCTGCGGGAGGCGGCGGCGGGGCGACCGTGTCCAGGCTCGTGAACGTAGTGACAAATGCCGACGGCAGCGGCCTGCCGAACGGGTCCTTGACGCCTTGAGTGATCGTGAGCGTGTAGACCGTGTTGGGCTGGAGCGCGTCGACAGGGCGCAGCGTCGCGACGGTGTTGCCGGAGGTCAGTGCCAACGATGACACGGCAACGCCGGCGCTCGACGTGAGCTGGATCGTCTGAAGCGTCGCGGTCGCGGGATCGATCGCGCTGGCAAAATGGATGATGACCGGGTCCGCGAGCGCGACGTTGACGGCTCCGTTTGCTGGCGTGACGGACGTCACGGTCGGTGGCCGCGCGACGAGCGGCAGATCGAGCGGAATCACCTGTCGTGGCGTCGACGAGGCGACTTGCGCACTGACGGTGTCGGTCCTCAGAAGATCCAGCGCATTCACGCTAACGTCGCCGAGACCAATCGTGGAGATGTAGCGGCCGGTTGACTGCGACATCGAGACGATCGCGTTCGTGTTGCTCGACACCAGCGCACCCGCAAACGGCCCATTGGATCCAGTGACGCTACCGGCCACGAAGGCGAGCGGCGTCGTGGCGCGAAGGAACACGTAACGGCCAGGCAACTGGATCCCTTCGAACGTCACATCCGTGCCGGCGAGCACGCGAGTGGAGACCAGCCGATCGTTCGTCAGTGCGCCGAGCCCCATCAGCACGAAGCGCGTCTGTCCGCCGAGCTCCTGGAGCCGGGTCAAGAGGAAGAGATCGGTGTCGGTCGCCTGAGCGGGACGCAGAATGGAAAACGTCGCCGGTGCTGACAGTACGGTCGCAAATGAAATGGACGTCGCGCTCACGAAGTCGAAACCAGTGGGCAACGACGACGCCGAGCTCGTTCAAAGACATCGAACGAAGTTCAACTGGAACACTCGAGGGGACGCTGCCCGCACCAATGTCCAGCCGCTCCCCATTTGCACCGGTAATCGATCCACCGCCATTCCCGACCAGGGGAACCTCATGGACGGCCTCTTCGGGCGCGCGCATCTCGACCGTGATCACCCCTTTCTCGAGGGTCAGCGGCTCGAAGACGAGCGACGGGCTCACTGGGAAGCCGGCCGCCATCACCGGAGAAGGACCGCCGGGTATCTGATAGAGGACGAGATCCTGCTCAACCGGCTCGAGGTGCATCTCGGTCTGCGAATAGAACTGGTACGCCTCGGTGATACGCGAGTGCACAACCGTTCCGCTCGAAACCAAGACACCGGCGCCTGCAACCGTGCCGCGCACCACCGACTTCACGCCGGGCTTGTAGAACAGAACCTTGGGCTGCGGAACGACGAGTCCGGTCGCCTCGAGAGGAATCAGGAGCGGGGTCACCCCGACCACGAGTTCGCCGGGGACCGGTTGCGGCGGAACGGCCGGCGCAGCATCCGCAACGACCCAGGCGTACTGACCCGTGCCCGGAATGCTTCCTGTGAGCAGTGCCTTGTCGGATGGGAGCGCGTTCGTGGCGAGCGCTCGCCACGCGCGTGACTGTTCGTCCCACTGTACGAACGTCACCAGCCTGCCCGCCTTGAGATTCAACGCGTTCGGTGATGCGAGCGACGCCGGCGTCGCGAACGGGATCCCGTGCGGGCCAATGTCGATGATGTCTATTGGCGTCCATCCAGGAGGCAGCAGTCCCGGCAGCGATTGACGACTGAGCGGCGTCATCGTCACGTCAGCGCTCGACGCGAGAGCCCCGGCCGGAATCGTCAGCGTGACGTCGGGTCCGCCAAGGGCCACGTTGCCAAGCGAGGGATCCTCAGCGGCCGAGACTTCCCGCTGCCATGCCTCCAGGAACGTCGCGCGGTCACCTGTGATCGTTGCACCCGACAGTCCGTCAACATGAGCGCTCGCGGCCGCTGCCGTAATTCGTGCATCGACAACTTCGATGGCGGTATCCGGCTTGATGACCGCCGGTCTGTTGAGCACCGACCAGCCAGCCTTGGCAATCTGAACGATCGCCGTCCCTTCGGTTCCATGAATGACGTAGCGGCCTCGGGCATCCGAAAGGGCGGACTGCGAATACGGGACGCCACGTGAATCCGTCCCCACGAGCGATGCCGTCGCGCCCTCGACAGGCAGGCCGCTGTTGTCGTCGTACACCTCACCCGTCAGGACGCCTTCGCCGGGTGCGATGACCTGAACGTCCCTGGCGTCGATCGCTTCCAATCCTGCGAAGTCGAGCGCCCGCGCTTCGACGTGGAGCCGACTGCCCCCCACCGCGCCAGGCGCGACAGCCACCGTCGTCTGGTACGGCGGATCGATGAGCGTCGCGATGCGCTTCCCATCGACAAAAAAGCGGACAGACGCGACGCCTCCCAAATCCGACACGGTGGCTGAGACGGGCACCGTCGTGCCCGCGTGAGCCGCGGCAGGAGCCGTCAGGCTGAGCGACGGCGGAATCGTGTCTGGGGTCTGAACGATCTCGATTGATGCGGTCGCGGTTGCCCGGTTGTTCGATCCATCAACGGCCTGAGCCGAGACCGGCAACATTGAACCCACGACTGCACTCAGCGGAATGACGTAGGTCGCCTCGTAGGGGGGCGCCGTCAGCGATCCGATGGTGACCGAGTTTGCGCCAAGGATCACAGTTGCGACGCCCACGTTGTCCGTGGCCGTGGCCACGACCTGGAGCACGGTTCCCGGCGCAGCCTGCGCGGGCGCCTTGACGTTGACGATGGGCTTTTCGGTGTCAGGCTCGGAGACGATCGTGATGGTCGCCGCCGCGGTTCCGACGTTCCCGGCCGCGTCGCGGGCAGAGGCGCCGACCTTCACCGTAGTTCCTGGAGCGACGAGATCAGGAACATTAATGATTCGCTGGTATGGTGCGCTCGGCAGTTCGATCGGATCGGTGTCGTTGACGTCGAGCGTCACCGACTGAACGCCGATGTTGTCGGTCGCCTCGGCCGTCATCGTGACGTGCGCACCGGGCAGCGCTTCTTTGGGTCCGCTGAGCGTCACAACCGGTGGCGCACGATCGGGCGCGGCGGCAATCGTCGCAGTCGTTGCCGCGGCGTCCGATACGGCGCCGTGCGAGTCGGTCACAACCAGGGTGACGGTGAATACGCCGACGCTCTGGTAGACGTGAAACGGTTTGCGATCCGTGCTGGTCGTCTGATCGCCGAACGACCACGCGAAGGTGAGTACGTCATTATCGGGGTCGCTCGAGCCGCTGCCGTCGAAGGTCAGGCCAACACCTACATCAGCTGACTGCGCGGGACCAGCCTGCGCGACCGGAGAATGATTCACTGCCGCGACAACCGTGATGGTGACGTCCGCGCTGCTCGAGAGGAGCGAATCGCTGGCGGTCAGCCGCAGGACGTAGGTGCCGGGTTGAGTGAATGTCGCGGTCGTGCCGGGTGCACCGGCGCTGCTGAACGTCACCGTCCCCGGACCGCTGAATTTCGTCCACAAGATCGTCAGCGTTCCCCCAGCCGGCAGGCCGTCGTCGGTTGCGGTCCCGGTCAACGCCGCGGTGTTGGGTAGCGTAATCGTCTGCGGATCGCCGGCGCCGACGACTGGCTTTTGATTGACCGGTGGAGGCGGAGCGGTGACGGTGACCGACGCGGGCGCGGTCGCGCTGCCGCCGTGGCCGTCGGTGACGGTCAGCGTCGCGGTGAACGGGCCAGCAGTCGAGTACGCGTGCGTCGGCGAAGCGCCCACCCCCGTTGCACCGTCGCCGAAGTTCCACGTGAACGACAGCGTGTCGCCCGCATCGGGATCGGAGCCGCTGCCGCTGAAGGAAATCGCTGCACCGGTCAACCCGGAATACGGACCGCCCGCTGATGCCGTCGGGTTGTGATTCGGCGAAGGCGGCGCGGTGACAGTGACCGACGCGGTGGCCGTCGCGCTGCCGCCGTGGCCGTCGGTGACGGTCAACGTCGCGGTAAACGGACCAGCAGTCGAGTACATGTGCGTCGGCGAAGTGCCCACTCCCGTTGCACCATCGCCGAAGTTCCACGCGATACGACAGCGTGTCGCCAGCATCGGGATCGGAGCCGCTGCCGCTGAAGGAAATCGCGGCACCAGTCAACCCGGAATACGGACCTCCCGCTGATGCCGTCGGGTTGTGATTCGGTGGAGGCGGTGCGGTGACTGGTGACCGACGCGGTCGCCGTCGCGCTGCCGCCGTGACCGTCGGTGACGGTCAGCGTCGCGGTGAACGGACCCGCCGTCGAGTACGCGTGCGTCGGCGAAGTGCCCACTCCCGTTGCACCATCGCCGAAGTTCCACGCGAACGACAGCGTGTCGCCAGCATCGGGATCGGAGCCGCTGCCGCTGAAGGAAATCGCGGTACTGGTCAAGCCGGAATACGGACCACCAGCCGATGCCGTCGGGTTGTGATTCGGTGGAGGCGGGGCGGTGACTGTGACCGATGCCGTGGCCGTTGCGCTACCACCGTGACCATCGCTCACAGTGAGCGTCGCGGTGAACGGACCCGCCGTCGAGTACGCGTGCGTCGGCGTTGCGCCGACTCCCGTCGCACCATCGCCGAAGTTCCATGCGAACGACAGCGTGTCGCCCGCATCGGGATCGGAGCCGCTGCCGCTGAAGGAAATCGCGGCGCCGGTCTGGCCGGAATACGGACCGCCGGCAGATGCCGTCGGATTGTGATTCGGTGGAGGCGGTGCAGTGATAGTGACCGCTGCGGTCGCCGTCGCGCTGCCGCCGTGGCCATCGCTCACAGTCAGCGTCGCGGTGAACGGACCGGCCGTCGCGTACGAGTGAGTCGGCGAAGCCCCGACTCCCGTCCCACCATCGCCGAAGTTCCATGCGAACGACAGCGTGTCGCCAGCATCGGGGTCCGAGCCGCTGCCGCCGAAAGAAATCGCGGCCGCGGTGAAGCCGGAATATGGACCGCCGGCCGATGCCGTCGGGTTGTGATTGGTGGATCCACCGCCGGACGTGATCGTGAAAGCGCCTGGAAGGATGGCAATCTGCGCGCTGGTCACCTGCACGGTGCGGACGCTCGCCGCCGTGGTCGCGGGTATGGAAATGTTCGCGAGCAGCGTCGTGTCGGACTGCACGGTGACCTTGTTGACCGTCACCCCTGTTCCAAATGTGACTTGCGTGTTTCCGGCAACGAAGTGTGTGTTCGCTGAGCCAGTAATGCGGACGTCCTGATTCACGGCGCCCGCAGGCAAGGAAGCGATCCCAGGCAGCGAGATCGCGATCACATCGAGCGACTTGCCGTCGCTGAAGCTCCCGGTGGTCACATTTCGGACACGAAGCGCCGTGACTCCAACGGGCAATCCAGCCGGAACCTTGACGGTCAGCCGGCGCGAGCCCGCTGTGGCGTCAACGGTCGCGATAGCGCTCGGAACAGCAGTAAGTGCGGGGCCACTCGCAGGGATGAAGGAGACTTCGTTCTTGGACGCGGTCGGATCGAAGCCGGTGCCGACGATGTTGATGGTCGCGAGGGTGGAGGCACCGGTTGGCGTGACCGACGTCAGCAGCCCGGACTGCGCGCTCGAGATCGCCCCAACCATCAGGACGAGCAGCAGTGCGCCCGCGCGGACGCCGGATCGCCTGGAGGTCAACGAAGCGGCGATTGATACGGTCCAGGGCCGGGGCACTGAGGAGCACTCTTGGGTGAACGAATCCGACGCCGCAGAGCCGCCACGATGACGCCGCTGGCGAGCAGGGCGATAGAACTGGGCTCAGGCACCGACTCGAACTTGGGATCCAGGTAGATGGTCGCCAGTGAATCGGTCGCAGTGAGGGGACCTGAGAGAAACAAGGAGCCGTAGTCAGCGAAGTTGCCACCGGTGAAGGTAAGCGTCGCGAGAGCGGCAGAAGCGAAATACGTCCCGACGAGCGCCGTTGGCGACAGCACGGACTCTCCCCCACCGAGAAATCCGTTACCGGAAAAGTCGATGAATTCCAGCGCGGCAGCGCCCAAATCCACGGTCGCGAAGAATGTCAGGCCACCGTAAAGCGGATCGCTGGTATCGAGATCGTTGGTCAGCGAGAAGTACCTCGAGGCTCTCACAGAAAGGATCGATGTCTGAATCGCACTGCTCGACGACGAAATTGAACGTGCCGACAAGGACTGGAGAGGTTGGGTCGATTGCGTCGGCTGACGCCGTCGTGACGCTGCCGAGTACGAAGACGACGAGGGCGACGAGCGCAAGAGCGGTATGAGACAGGAGTTTCATGGCATCACCTTGCCCTGATCGGCGAGCGCCGAGCAAGCCGGCGGCCATCTGGAAGTACCGAAAGTCCCGCTCATTCTCATCGTGACCGCGAAAAGGTTGTCCAACGTCAGACTTTGCGCATCGGCCAAACCGACTATTCAAACAGCCGCGCGACTTCGTAAAGCGTTTCGACATAGAGGTAATCGCGCAAGGTTCCGATAACCGCGCACCATGCATTACGGATGAACGATCGCGGATGGAAGAAGGGGAAAGAGGCGAGTGAAAATTGTTGGGAGGAAGTACCTTGTTGGCTGCTGGCGGCTGGCCGCTCGAACCGGAAGCCCTTCGACTCGCGCGAATCTCGCGCTCGCTCAGGGTATGGCTGGAAACTGGAAACTGGAGACTGGTAACTGATTTTTAAAACGGCTCTCCGATCAGCACGTAGCCGGCCCAGTAGAACGGGCGCGCATCCAGGCGGACGTTGCCCAGCGGAGTGCGAACCACCATTGAACCGCTCCGAAGCTTTTGCAGCAGATCGAGCTGAGCGCGTCTGAGAGCCGCTCGTTTGTCGAGCCCCGCAAGCCAGTGCGTGTAGAACCCTTTCATGATCGCGGCGCTCGGTTGATCGGCAACATCCCAGAGCGTCGCTACGACGGTGGGCGTGCCGGCATAAAACAACGCTCTCGCCATCCCGGAGATCCCGTCGCCCGACGGCTTGCCCGTGGCGGTTCCGCATGCGCTCAACACCACGATCTCTGACGAGAGAGAGAGCTCGTACACCTCCCGGACCGTGAGGTGGCCATCCGACTCTGGACGGTCGCCGCTCTCGCCGAGCGCCAGGTAGGAATCGAGCGGCTCGTCATCCCGAATCACGGCGTGTGTCGCGAAGTGAATGACGCGCTTGTCGGTCAGTTCCCGGCGCACATCCTTCTCGAGCGCCTGGGTCCTCGCGAGCACGCTGGTTCGGCCGCGGCCGAATACGTCTCTGATTGCAGCGGCTTCTCCGATCGCGGCAGACAGCGATGGAAGCGGCGCCTGGCCGGGCGGCGTGGAGATTGGTGCGGGATCAGCCACCACGAGAGAACTGCCCGACGAATTCGATCGGGACTGTCGCGCCAGGCGTTCGGTAAACGCAAAAGCGGACGCGGATGGAGCGTAGGCGATCGCGTAACGCTCCACCAGGTAGGTTCCAGCCGGGTCCACAAGCGCCGCGAACGACAGGCGAAACAACGGCCCGTGCGGCAGGATCGTCAGGGCGCTCCCGTCAGGAGGCAGCCACTTCGCTACGGGCCCCACCAGCAACGTGTACAGGCGGCGGAACGCGGTCGCCTCGGACGAGTCCGGCTTGGGGACAGCAGCCTGCACCATGCGCTCGAGCGTGGCGCGGCTCACCACGATGCGTGCGCTCCGGACGGGGTGCCCTGGTTGGATCACCCACGCAAAGACTTCTTCGTCGTTGACCCAGTAGGCGACCACGGTGGTGCGGAGCCGGGCTGCCGTGGTCGCGATCTCGTCGGCCGAAGCGGTCTTCGAAGAGGCGTAACTGCTCAGCGTCAAATCGTCACGACGGGAAGCTGCGACCGGCCTGTTGAGGCCGCCTCGAGTCTCCAACCCGGATGGCGCCGGGTCGAGCGCCGGAAGCAATGAGGACGACGACGCCGGCGGCGGCGCATCCGGCTTCGGTGGTGACGCGATCAGCGCTTTGCCCGCCAGCAGATCGAGGAACGCGCGGGCGCGCGCCTGTTCGCTGACGATCAGCGCCTGCTCCGGCTGACCCCGTTGAATCATCAGCGCCAGCGTCAGGCCGTACAGTGACTGATGGACTTCGCTGAACCCTCGCTTCATGAAGTCCAGCGGCACGAGCCTGGACCTGATCTCTTCGACGCGTCGCACCGCTTCACGGGCATCATCCAGCGCGGCGTCGATTCGGCCGGCCGCGCGATTGATCGAGGCCCGCTGATGAAACAGATCGACGAGATAGTCGCGGTTGGCGGATCGAAGGCCGTACTCGATCGATCGATCCGCATGCTGCAGCGCCGTGTCGTACTGCTGCTGCTCCAGATAATTCATGGCCAGATTGCCATGGCGATAGGCCAGCAGGTACGGATCCGTTTCGCGCGTGATGACATCTTCGAGCAGCCGGATGGCGCCCGGCACATCGCCACTGGCCGCGTAGGCAGCCGCCAGATTCCCCTGCTGAAAGTTCACGATCCGCTCGGAACCGGTCTTGCGCGCGAGCGCGAGCGCACGTTCGTATGCCACGCGCGACTCGGCCGTTCGGCCGAGCAGTCCCAGCGCGATGGCTTTCGAGTTCAGGCTCTGCACGAGGCCTCGAATATCGCCGATCCGTTCCTGGACCTTCCCGGCCTGGTCGTAGAATTCGAGGGCCCGTTCGGGTTGTCCATGGACCCGATACATCCGCCCGACACTGACGTAGGCGTCAGCCAGGCTGGCAGGCCTATCGGCTTCCTTGAATTTGTCGATCGCCAGATTCAAATCCGCAATGGCATCGTCGAATCGTCCGGCCCCGAATGCGTGGTCGGCCCGCAGATGAAGCGCTCGTGCTTCCAGGCCGGCAGAAGGGATGCGGCGCGCAAGTAGCAACGCTTCGTCGATCAATCGCGCTTCCTCCGGGTCGCCGCTTGGCAGCGCGTAGCATAAGTTGATGAGCGTCGATGCCCGATCCGCATCGTCGCCAATCTCCGTGAACACGGCCAGAGACGTCTCGAACTGCCGGCGGGCGCCAGGCAGATCGCCCTTTGCCATGGCGACAAACCCCAGCACGTCCGCGGCATGGGCTTCCTGACGGCGATCGCCCAGGGTCTGCGCCAAGTCACGCGCGCGAACACCCTCGGCCACCGCGGTGTCGTAGTCGCTGAGGTGGTACGACGCGAGCGCAGAGCCAACCCGCGCCTGCAGTTCGGTCACGCGATCGGCGCTGGCAATGGCCAGCCGAAGAGCCTGGTCGAAGCACGGCTTCGCTGGACCATTTTGCTCTAACGTCGCAAGGCGCTGGCCTTCTTTGAGGAGATCCGGAACGGACGAGGAGGAACTACAGCTGGTCGACGACGGATCAGTCGACTGGGCGGCTGGCGCCGCGACGAGAACGCCCGTCCAGAGCACGAGCGTCAGCGAGCATAGGTGTCGTGACCCTGCCACTCGGTAATCTCCAGCCGATCCGCGGCGCAAGGAGAGTACCCAGGGCCGCACACGCTTGTTCTCGTCGCGACTCACCCGTCCCGCAGATCTCGGTGAGTACGATCGCGGCCGCATCGCGGCGGCCAACCCGCTCGAGAGCAACGGCAAGATACCACGAGGCATCAAGGCGCAGCCACGTGTTCGCCGTCCCGTCAGTTCGTGCCCGTTCCAGCGGGGCCACCGCATCTGCGGCTTGCCCGGCCAGCAGGTACGAGACACCGAGGTAGTAGCTCACAAACGGTTCGTTCGGGTGGCTTGACTGGAGTGCAGCGAGCTTCTGTATAGCCCCGGGATAGTCATCACGCCGGAACGGCGCGAGCGCGCCGCTGAGCGCTGTTGCATACGGGTCAGCCCCTCGACTCCGCAAGACGAGCGCGCTCGGCGGCAACTCAACTTCGGGCTTCTCCAGCGTGAGCACGAAAGCGGACCCAGCACGCGGGGATGCTCCGACAGGGACGCCGGGTGCCGAAGGCATGACGGAATCCTGGTGGTCGAACTGCGCCAGCCAACCTGCACCAACTGCGATCGTGATGACCGCTGCGGCGGCAACGGGCCGCCACCACGCTCGTGACGTTCGTCCGGCGTTCTTCACCCTGGACTGAATCCGCTTCGACTCCTCGACGGTCGGCTCCGAACACTCGGGCGACGCCTGTGCCTCGGCAAGCATCCGGCAGACGGCGCAATGCTCCATGTGCGAGAGGATTCGTCCCCGTAGCGGTTCCGGCAGCGTCCCCTCCATCGCGGGCAGGAGCGTCTCGGGCGCCGGACACGACACCGTCTGAGCGCGCTCGAACGCGTCCCTTTCCGAGGGGTCCAAATCAGCTGGCACGGGCCGCATCATGGCTTTTCGCTCAACTCCTTGCGCAACAGTTGATGGGCGTATTGCAAGTAACCCTTGACCTGGATTTCCGACAATCCGAGGCGCCCTGCGATCGCGGTCCGCTCCAGACCGTGCACGTATCTCAAGATCAGGCAGGCGCGATGCACAGGCTTCAATGCCGGCGCCGCATCCAGCCACTCCTCGATACCGCTCTCGGACTCGGCCTTCGGCTCGGGATCCAACCCGGCGCTGTATTTTCGTTCCAGCGCGTTCCTTCGCCAGAAGTCCGTGGCGCGATTCTTGACCACGGTGAACAGCCAGCCGGGCAGGAGCCCCGGATCGATCCGATCGAACGTGTTATAGAGCGCAACGAACGCTTCGGCGGTAATCTCCTCGGCGATTTCGCGGCGCCCGACACATTTCACGGCATACCGGAAAACCGACGTCAGATGCTCCCGGTAGGCATCGTCGAAATCTGTCATTGAGCACTACGGACGGGGGATTGAGGATGGAAGAATGGCAACGGCAGAAATCCGTGATCGGGGATCATACGGCGAAACGCCCTAACAGTTCAGCGCGACCGTCCGACCGCCGCGAGCGCGTCGGCTTCGGCCTGGCCGAGCGACTCGGACAGGGCCGCCTGGCCTCGATCGAGGTGCTCCTGTTCGGTTCCGCCAACCACTACAGGCGGACGGATCGCCAACGCCACGGTGCTGAATGGCTTCGGCACCATCGTCCGGTCCCAGCTGCTGGTCGTCCAGGAACGACTGGCCTCTGAATGGAGGGGTAACAGCGGATTCCCGGTCGCACCAGCCAACCACACGGCACCCGGCTGTGCGATGCGGGCCGGGCCGCGTGGTCCGTCCAGCGCCAGCGCCGCCGGATGGCCCTGTTCGACCTCGTGCTTCATCGCAATCAACGCGCGCGCGCCGCCATGCGAGGTTGAACCTGCGACCGTACGGTTGCCAAGGCGCTCGATGATCCTCGCGATCCACTGTCCATCGAAATTCTCGCTCGCCATGACGACGACGCCGCGATTGCGGAACACCCAGATCGCCGGCAGAATCCGGCCATGCCAAACGGCGAAAATGGGGACCCGACCGGATCGGATGATGTCGTCGAAATGATGGATGCCTTCGACCTTCCAGGTGATCGTGCGGCAGAGACCGCTGATGAGGGGAGAAGCAGTGGCCGCGATCAGGCGCGTCTGCAGGCGTTGCGAAGAGGTCAGCTGCCGGGTATCTTGGACCACTCGGTCATCTTTTATCACTGCTCGCGGGGCCCCATTTCTCTTGTTGCGCCTGGGGCCCCGCCCCAGGCGCAGCCGACTCGCGCGTTCGCGCTCGCCGGGGCTGAAGGCTCTCGCTCGGTCTCGCTTCTAACTTGCTAACTCTTTTAACGTTCTACATCCCCTCATACTGCGGTCCCCCACCCCCTTCAGGGGGGACCCAATCAATCAACTGATACGGATCCATGATGTCGCACGTCTTGCAATGGACACAGTTGGAGGCGTTGATCTGGAGCCGCTTCGTGCCATCGCCCGCATCGACCATTTCGTAGACATTCGCAGGACAGAATCGCGTGCACGGGTTGCCGTATTCCGTACGACACCGAGTCCGGCAGACCTCGGCATCGTGCACGATCAGATGCGAGGGCTGATCTTCCGGATGACGGGTTCCCGAGTAATGAACGTTTGTCAGCTTGTCGAACGTGAGCTGACGATCGATCCTGACCGGTCGAATCGGTGAATCGGGATCCGGCCGGCTCGACGGATAGTACTCGTCCAGCTTCGCGACCCGCTCGTAGCCCGCATGCGCCGGCATCGGGTCGCGATACCACCAGCCGCCGGTCACGAGCGACAGACCGGAATACGCAAGACCCGCCATCAGGCCGTAGCTGAAGCTCTGATGGATGTTTCGAACCGGGAACAGCTCGCGGCGGACGTCGCTCCGATCGATCGCATCGGCATAGTTCTTCAGTCGCGCCGCAGTCGTGTCGCCGGCACGCACGGCATCGAACGCACTCTCGGCGGCGAGCATGCCGGTACGCATCGCGAGGTGGATGCCCTTGAGACGCAGTGAATTCAGGAACCCGCCAGCATCCCCGGCGATGAGAACACCATCGGCATAGACACGCGGGATCGTGTGCCAACCGCCTTCGGGCAGCGCCTTTGCGCCATAACGAACGAGCTGCCCCTTGTCGAGGAGCGACGCGACAAACGGGTGCTGCTTGAAATGCTGAAAGGCGATATGGGGATCGAACATCGGATCGCGGTAGTCGAGCCCGCTGACGAAGCCGATCGACGCCAGGCCGTCGGGCATCACGTATATGAAGGCGCCGCCGAACTCCTCCTGGCGCAGCGGATATCCCATGGTGTGCATCACCGTGCCGGCGGGGACGCGGTCCTTTGGAATCTCCCAGAGCTCCTTGATCCCGATTGCATAAAGTTGCGGCAAACGCCCCGCGTCGAGCGCGAGGCGACGCACCACCGACTTGGTCAGATTGCCGCGCACGCCGTCGGTGAGGATCGTCACCTTCGCGTGAATATCGACGCCGGGCTCGAACGTCGATTTGCGCTCGCCGTGCTTGCCGATGCCGCGATCGCCGGTCCGAACGCCGGCAACACGATCGCCGTCGTAGAGAACCTCGACGCCCGGGAAACCCGTGAAGATATCCACCCCTTCGCTCTCGACGAGGCCACCCAGCCATTTCACAAAGCGACTGAGCGAGATGATGTAGTTACCGTGATTTCTCAGCGGCGGCGGAATGATCGGAAACTTCAGCTTCCCCGTGCGGGTGAAGTAAAACACCTGGTCGTGATGGACTTCGGATGCGAGCGGAGCGCCCTTGGCCTTGAAGTCGGGGATGAGCGCGGCGAGGGCTGACGGATCGAGAACGGCGCCCGACAGCATGTGCGCGCCCACCTCGCGCGCCTTCTCGAGGACGGCGATCGTGAGCGGCTCGCCCCCCTTCTCCTTCTGCAGTTGGGTCAGCCTGAGGGCAGCCGACATTCCGGCGGGACCGCCGCCTACGATCAGAACGTCGACTTCAAGAGTCTCGCGTGTTGACAATGTGCTCGAATCAGTTACCAGTTTCCAGTTTCCAGTTACCAGTAGGCTCTCTGCACCGTTTTCTCAACTGGAAACTGGGCACTGAACTGAAACTGAAACTGGAAACTATTTTTTCAACTCCGCTATCAGTGCAGGAACCACTTCGAACAGATCTCCGGCGATGCCGTAGTCGGCGATCTCGAAAATCGGCGCTTCGGGGTCCTTGTTGATTGCGACGATCGTTCGCGATCCCTTCATCCCGACCAGGTGCTGAATCGCCCCGGAGATACCGAGCGCCACGTAAAGCTTCGGCGCGACGGTCTGCCCAGAACTGCCGATCTGACGGTCCATGGGCAACCATCCGGCGTCGCAGATGGGCCGCGACGCGGCGAGCTCTGCGCCGAGCGCCTTGGCTAGCTCCTCGGCAATCTTGACGTGCTCCTGTCCCTTGATTCCGCGGCCGACCGAGACAATCCGCTCGGCCTGCGACAGATCGACGGCTTGCTTCGCCTCCTGAAAGGGTGCCTCGGGCTTCTGACGAATCGCTGCCGCATCGACGGCAACGCTCACCTTGCGAATCGGAGCCGGAGAGGCGCCGCGCTTCGCGGCGTCGGCGCGAAAGGCGCCGATCTGAATCGTCACCAGATGGGGTGAAGGGCCGAGCGCTTCCACGTCGGCATTCAGTTTTCCCTGAAACACTGGACGGACGTAAACAGTGCTGTCGCCGGACTTCCTGATCGCGGTCACGTCCGTGACCAGCGACCGGCCGATGCGGGTCGCAAGGGCGGGCGCGAAATCACGGGTCTGGTACGTGTGCGAAAAGAAGACGGACGAAGGCTTCTCCTGGTCGATGAAAGACGTCAAGGCAAGAACGTAGCCGTCTGCGGTGTACTCCGCGAGCGCGGTAGCTTCGAGAACAATGACCTCTGCTACCGCCGCCGCAGCGATTTCTGTCGCCGCAGCGTCTGCACCCGACCCGAGCAGCGCAATCTTGACGGGCTCCTCACTCTGCTGAGCGGCCGCGACGGCTTCCCACGTCGCGCGATTCAATTTCCCACCACGCTGTTCGCCAACGACAACAGGCATTGTTAGATCACCCTCGCTTCGTCTCGCAGCCGTTTCACCAGATCTTTGGCGGCGTCTGCAGGGGATCCGGGATCATCTGTGTCTGCTTGGATTTTTCAGGGAAGTGCACACCGAGAATGCGGCTGGTGGATTCGGTCGCTCCCGCCGGTGTGACCTTTCGAATCTCTTTCTTCTTCGCCGCCATGATCCCCTTCAGCGTCGCGTAGCGAAGCTGATTGATGCCGCTCTGGATGGTGAGGAGGGCAGGCATCGGCAGCGAGATCCACTGGAACCAGCCACCCTCGAGTTCCCGCTTCACGCGAAGACCTGATTCAGAAGCCTGGACCTCCATGATGATCGTCGCATGAGGCATCGCCAGCTTTTCGGCGAGGACGACGCCGACCTGGCCAAAGCCCTGGTCGTCGGACTGAAGGCCGGTCAGCACGAGATCGAATTTTTCTTCGCGGACGGCGGTCGCAATCGCCTCGGCGACGCTGACCGCGTCAGCGGTCGCGAGCGCGTCCGATTCGATGTGAATCGCACGGTCCGCGCCACGAGCGAGCGCCTCACGAATCACCTGCGACGCGCGGGCCGGACCTGCCGAGACGACGACGACCTCGCCGGTGTGCTTTTCTTTCAGCCGCAGCGCTTCCTCGAGCGCGTAGGCATCCGGCTCGTTGAGCTCGAAACTCGCATCCTGATCGCGAATCCAGGTCTTCGCATCGTTGATGCGGAGCTGCCACTCCCTGGTGACAACCTGTTTGATGCAAACGGCGATTTTCATTGTAGCTTCCAGCTGCCAGCTACCAGCTTCCAGCATGAGGAGCTTCCAGCTACCAGCTTGAAATCAAGTTCGACCGCGCGTGAAAAGCGCCACTCAAAGCACCCCGGTCCTCGCAAACTTGAACTGAGCGGGAAGCTGGAAGCAGGAAGCTGGAAGCTATTCATCAAACTTTTTGAACAACAGCGCCCCGTTCGTGCCGCCGAAGCCAAAAGAATTCGACAGGGCGTACTGGATGGCTGCCGGCCGTTTGACGTTCGGCACGTAATCGAGATCGCACTCCGGGTCGGGCGCCTCGAGATTAATCGTCGGCGGGATCATCTGATGGCGGATCGCCAGGACGGTGATGCCCGCCTCCAGGCCGCCGGCGGCGCCGAGCAGATGACCGGTCATCGACTTGGTGGACGAGATCGCCAGCGTGCGGGCGTGATCGCCGAAGAGCCGTTTGATCGCGAGCGTTTCGAGCTTGTCGTTATACGGGGTGGAGGTGCCATGGGCGTTGATGTAATCGACCTTGGCGGGCGCGACCCCGGCCTGCTTGATCGCCGCCTGCATGACGCGCATGCCGCCGTCGCCGTCTTCCGAGGGGGCGGTGATGTGGTACGCGTCCGCGCTCATGCCGTAGCCGACGAGCTCGGCGTAGATTTGCGCGCCGCGCCGGCGGGCGAACTCGAGTTCTTCGAGAATGATGACCCCCGCGCCCTCGCCCATCACAAAGCCGTCGCGGTCCTTGTCGAACGGGCGGCTCGCTCGCTCGGGATCGTCGTTACGCGTGGACAACGCGCGCATGGCGGCAAAGCCGCCGACACCCATCGGCGTGATCGCCGCCTCGGAGCCGCCGGCAATCATGACGTCGGCATCGTTACGGCGGATGATCTCGAACGCATCGCCGATCGCGTGAGCGGAGGCTGAACAGGCCGTGCACGTCGCGGAATTGGGCCCCTTGGCCCCGAAGCGAATGGAAACCTGGCCGGCAGCGAGATTGATGATGGCGGCTGGAATGAAGAAGGGAGAAATCCGCCGCGGACCGCCTTCGAGCAGCGCCTTGTGCTCGCGCTCGATCGTGCTGAACCCGCCGATCCCCGACGCGATGAACACGCCCGTCCGTGTGGCCCATTCCGGGCTCACCTTCAGCTTCGCATCGGCCATGGCGAAATCCGCCGCGGCGATCGCCAGCTGGATGAAGACGTCCATCTTCTTGACGTCTTTCTTGTCCACGAACTGCAGTGGATCGAACTGCTTGACCTCGCCGGCAATTCGCGCGGAGAACTGCGTCGCGTCAAACCGCGTAATCGGTCCGATCCCGCTCTGCCCGGCGCAGAGTGCTTCCCAGTTCGTTTGGGTCCCTATGCCGAGTGGCGACACGAGGCCGACACCCGTCACGACGACTCGCCTGCTCAAACCGCCTCCCCTGGGAGGCAACCCGAAGGGCTGCCCTACTTCTTCTTGCTATGAGACTCGATGTATTCGACCGCTTCCTTCACCCGCGTGATCTTCTCGGCATCCTCGTCGGGAATCTCAATCCCGAATTCCTCTTCGAACGCCATGACCAGCTCCACGGTATCGAGCGAGTCCGCGCCGAGGTCGTCCACAAACGACGCATCTGGAGTCACTTCTTCTTCATCGACTCCCAGCTGCTCCACGATGATGCCCTTCACTTTGTCTGCAACCGCCATTCAGTCCTCCATCACGGCTTTCAACAGAAAACGCCGCGCTAGGTATACATCCCGCCATTGACCGCCAGCACGTGCCCCGTAATATACGACGCCTCGTCTGACGCAAGAAAGCAAACAGCCGACGCGATATCGGCGGGTGTGCCCAGGCGCCGCAGCGGAATCTTCGACGCCCATTCATCACGCGCCTGCTCGGTCAACGCGCGTGTCATATCCGTTTCGATCAACCCCGGCGCAACGACGTTCGCCGTGATGCCGCGCGACGCCACTTCGAGCGCCAGCGCTTTGGTAAAGCCGATCAGCCCGGCCTTCGACGCCGCGTAGTTCGCCTGACCGGCATTGCCGCTCTGCCCGACAACCGAGCTGATGGAGATGATTCGGCCGCCGCGCTGACGAATCATCGGCTTCAGCACCGCCTGGGACAACGCGAACGCGGCGGTCAGGTTCGTTGCGATCACCGCGTCCCAGTCAGCGCGCTTCATCCGCAACAGCAGCTGATCGCGCGCGATCCCGGCATTGTTCACCAGGATGTCGATGCGCGAATGCCGCTCGACCGTGTCCGCCACGAGTCGCTCAGCCGCTCCGGCCTCGGTGACGTCCAGGCTGACCGCCTCTGCACGTCCACCCGCAGCCACGAATCTCGTCCACCACCGGCCGCGCGTTCTCGCCGCGCGCCGCCGCCACGACCACCGCGCCCTGCCCCGCCAGCTGCTGCGCAATCGCTCGCCCGATGCCACGGGACGCTCCCGTCACGATCGCGACTCGATCGCTCAGATCAATCATATTCGCAGCTTCCAGCTTCCGGCTACCAGCTTCCAGCTCTCAGCCAGTCCTCGAACCCCTTCTCGTCCTCGATGCTCATCACGTTCACACCGCGATTGATCTTCTTGATGAGACCTGCAAGCACCGAGCCCGGTCCCAGTTCCACGAAGGTCGTCGCGCCTTCCGCGATCAGGCGCTGCACGACCTGTTCCCACCTCACCGGCGACGACACCTGGCGTATCAGTGCCTCGATCGCCGCGCCGGCGTCGCGCTTGGGCTCGGCGTCCACGTTGGCAACCACTGGAATCTTTGGATCCGACGTCGGGAGCGCGCGCAGTTCCGGCGCCAGACGATCCTCGGCAGGCTTCATCAGCGCGCAGTGGAAGGGAGCGCTGACCGCGAGCGGGATCGCACGCTTCGCACCGAGCTCTTTCGCACGCTCGCTGGCCTTCGCGACCGCGTCAGCGTGTCCGGCGATGACGACCTGTCCCGGCGCATTGAGGTTTGCTGGAGAGACGACACGGCCCGCGAGCGCCGTCATCGTTTCTGCGCAGGCGCTTGACACCGTCTCGGCATCGAGGCCGAGAATGGCAGCCATCGCCCCTTCGCCTACCGGGACGGCTTCCTGCATATATCGCCCGCGACGCCGCACAGTTCGAAGGGCATCCGCGAAGGATAGCGTACCGGCAGCGACGTGCGCCGCATACTCGCCGAGACTGTGACCTGCGGCGAACGATGCTCGGACACCGCGGGATTCGACCAGCCGCAGGACCGCGACGCTCATCGCGAGAATGGCCGGCTGCGTGTTTTCGGTCAGGAGGAGCCTCTCGTCCGGACCTTCGAAACACAGCGTGCTCAGCGACTCTCCGAGTGCGGCATCAGCCTCGGCAAACGCGTCGCGGCACACGGGAAAGTTTTCCGCGAGCGATTTCCCCATCCCGACCTTTTGCGCGCCCTGGCCGGGAAAGACGAATGCAATCATCGGATGTGACCTTCTGACGTCGTCGAAGCGACCTGTCGTGACAGCTGATCGATCAATCCCTGGCTGACGAAACGTGCCGCCATGGCGACGCCGTTGCGAACCGCCTTGGCAGACGATCGGCCGTGACCGACGATGCAGAGGCCATTGAGGCCGACGAGCGGGGCGCCGCCATATTCGGATGGATCGACGCGTCGGCGGAACCTGCGGAATGCCTGACGCGACAGAAGATATCCAACTCGCGTTCCAAACGTCGACGACAGCTCCTCGTGCAGGATCGTCTGCACGGCGTCGACGAGCCCTTCGCTGATCTTCAGCGTCACGTTTCCGGTGAAACCGTCACAGACGATGACGTCGACGTCGCCGGCAAACACATGGCGCCCTTCGACATTGCCGGCAAAGTCGATTGGGGCGGTCTTGAGCAGCTGATGAGCCTCGCGCGTCAGGTCGTTTCCCTTGCTCTCCTCTTCGCCCACCGACAGCAACCCGACCCGCGGCGAGCGGCAGCCGAGCGCCACACGCGCGTAAGCCGCACCCATGATTGCGAACTGCACCAGATGCTGCGGCCGGCATTCGACCGTCGCGCCAGAATCCAGGAGCACGGCGGGTTGCCTGCGCGTCGGCACAATGGTGGCCAGCGCCGGTCGATCGACGCCAGGCAGCCTGCCGAACGCACCGATCGCCGCCATGACCGACGCGCCCGTGTGTCCGGCGCTGAAGACCGCCGCGGCATCGCCACGGTGTACCGCCTCGGCTGCCAGCCGGATCGAGGCCCGCGGCTTGCGCCGCAGCGCCGTCGTCGCCGATTCGCTCATGGCAATGGATTCGGGCGTCTCGAGGATCTCGAGATCGAGGGCTGCTCTGCGGGGATGCCGCGCGAGCTCGCGTTCAATCGTCGCGCGATCGCCCACGAGCAGCAATCCGATCTGCAGATGGCGGGCCGCGACCAGGGAGCCGTCAATGATGGTTCCCGGCCCTTCGTCGCCGCCCATCACATCGATGGCGATGCGCATCATCTTTCAGGTTCTGCGAGGTTCTACAGGGTTCTACCAGGTTCTGCGGGGTTCGTTCAGGTTCTGCCGGGTTCCGCGCGCCGAACCTTCTAGAACCGGAACGAACCTTGTAGAACCAAGTAGAACCCAGTAGAACCTTGTAGAACCTGGTTTCGTTAGGCTTCGTCTATCGGACGGACCTGGCGGCCCTTGTAGTAACCGCAGTGCGGGCAAACCTGATGCGGCGCCTTCGACTCGCGACACTGGGGACACGTTCCCACGGGCACCGGACTCAACGCGTCGTGCGTGCGCCGCTTGGCTGTCCGCGTCTTGGAATGGCGGCGTTTAGGATTCGGCACGTCTAGTTCTCCTTCTCTCGATTCAACAGTTCCTTCAGCGTCTCGAGCCGGGGATCGACCCACTTCGGTCTGCACTCGCAGGCGGCGCGATTCAAGTTGGCGCCGCACTCGGGGCACAAGCCGCGGCACGATTCCGCGCACAACGGCTTCATCGGCAGCGCGAGCTGAAACTGCTCGCGCAGCATCTCGATCACGTCCAGCGCTCCCTCCCTGTAAAAGGAGGTCGTCAAGTCGTCTTCGCCGATCTCGTCTTCGGCTGCAGCCGTGTCCGGTTGGGGCACATACCGCAGCTCGAACCGGGCATCCACGGGCACTTCGAACTCGTCGAGGCAGCGGCCGCACTCCATCTGGAGCCGCGTGGCCGCCCGGCCTGTGACCCGGAATACTCCGTCACCAGCTTTCTCGATATCAATCGCGACATCGACCGGTGACGCCACCCGATAATCCTCGTCCGGCGGTTCAAATGCGGACGGCTGGAACGTCCGCTCGAAGTGCTCTCGCTGGCCGCGAAGCTTGCTGAGATCGAGGAGCATGGGTCTCTACGCGCCCACCCCGGATGGGCGCGAACCTCCGATTATACCTTAGAAAACCCTCGTTCCTGGCGGCTCCCGGCTTCCGGCTCCTGGCCTGCCCTGAGCGAGCGTACGGTTCGCGCGAGTCGAAGGGATCACTTTTTACTTTTAACTTTTAACTTTTAACTTTCTCACCGTTCCTCCCCTCCGCCCACCCACGATTTCGGGATGAACAGCTGCTCGTAGAGGCTGACGGCGTAGCGGTCGGTCATGCCGGCCAGGAAGTCGCGGGCCGCGGCGTCGAGGCCCTCTTCGTCAATCGTCCGCGTGTCCAGGAACTCGGCCGGACGCTCGCGCACCTTCTCCCACAACCCGCCGAGGATGCCGCCGGCCTTCTTGAATTCGGCGGTCGCCACCTCGTTTTCGTAGACCGCCTCGAACAGGAAACTGCGCAGCCCGACGGTCGCATCGAGAATGCGATCGCTCATTCGAATCTCGCCAAGACCGCCTTCGAGACTCTGGACCACGACATCGGTGACCATGCGGCCAATGCGCTCGGAAGAACTGGCGCCGAGGACCTCCACGCGATTCGACGGCAGATCCTCTTCCTTCAGCAGACCCGCCCTCACCGCATCGTCGATGTCGTGATTCACGTAGGCAATGATGTCGGCGACTCGTGCAATCTGCCCTTCGATCGTGCTGGCGCGATGCTCCGGATCCGCGCCGACAGGCATGCCGCTCTTTCCCTTCGAATGGCGGGCAATCCCGTCGCGGACCTCCCATGTCAGGTTCAGACCGGCGCGATCCTTCTCGAGCACGTCGACGATCCGCAGGCTCTGTTCGTAATGATTGAACCCGCCCGGGATGAGATCGCTGAGCACGCGTTCCCCGGCGTGACCAAACGGCGTGTGACCCAGATCGTGCCCAAGCGCGATCGCCTCGGTCAGCTCTTCGTTCAAGCGCAGCACCTTCGCGATGCTCCGCGCGATTTGCGACACTTCGAGCGTGTGGGTCAATCGGGTCCGATAGTGATCGCCGGTCGGCGCAAAGAACACCTGGGTCTTGTGCTTCAACCGTCGAAAGGCCTTGCAGTGGATGACGCGATCGCGATCGCGCTGAAAGGCCGGGCGGATCGGATCCTCGGGCTCGGGTCGCAGCCGGCCCCGCGTATCGCCGCTCTTGGCCGCCTGCGGCGCGAGGATTTGACGTTCGCGCTCCTCGAGTTGTTCACGAATGTTAACCGGCGACATTGCTCTCTCGGACGACAGCCACGTTCACGCTGCATTGACACAAAGTGAAAACAGGAGAAATGAGAAAGGAGAACATTACAAGTGGTTTCATAACCTGCTCCGGTTCGCACTAGCTCTCACGCCAAGATCGCACAGCGTTTTCGCAGCGCGCGCCGAAAACCATCTCGCGCAGAGATCGCTGAGGACGCGGAGAAGAAAAGGTGCTGCGGGCTCTGCGTCCTCTGCGCGAGCCTGACTATTGATTCTCCTTTCTCCCTTCTCCTGTTTGCTCTTTGGCAAGAAGGATCGATCGAAGAAAGCTGGATCCATGGTCAAGGTGTGCAACGCCTAGCGCTTCGGCGATGGTCTGCCCCAGATCGGCAAACGTCTTCCGCGTACCGATGTCCACACCGGAACGAACCAAGTGCCCGGCCAAAAACACGGGCACGTACTCGCGCGCGTGGTCGGTACTCGGCGTCGTCGGATCGTTGCCGTGATCCGCGGTCACCACGAGGAGGTCCCGCGGCTGGAGCTGAGTCAGCACCTCGCCGAGCCGGGCGTCTGCGCGCTCGAGATTCGCGGCATATCCAGCAACGTCGTTGCGGTGCCCGTATTGCGTGTCGAAATCTACGAGGTTCGTGAAAACCAGGCCGCGGGGCGTCGTCGTCATCGCCCTGAGCACCTCGTCCATCCCGTGATCGTCATTCGTTGTGTGCGTCGCCGCCGTGATCCCACGACCAGCAAAGAGATCTTCGATCTTGCCAATCGCGACGACCGGCAGGCCTGCGTCCTTGACTCGATCGAGCAACGTCGGCGCCGGCGGCGTCAACGCGAAATCGCGACGATTGGCCGTGCGCTGGAATGATCCTGGTGACCCGATGAACGGCCGGGCGATCACACGACCCACGCCAAGACCTCGTCCGGCCAGATCGAACGCGATTTCACACCATCGATAGAGTTCTCCGACCGGCACGACATCTTCGTGAGCGGCAATCTGAAACACACTGTCGGCCGAGGTGTAGACGATCGGCTTGCCGGTGCGCACGTGCTCCGCGCCAAGCTCCTCGATGATCACCGTACCGCTCGCCGCCTTGTTGGCCAGCGTGCCGCGGCCAATGCGACGCTCGAATTCGTCCATCAGGTCGCGCGGGAATCCGTGAGGAAATACCGGAAACGCCTGCTCGAGCACGAGGCCGCTGATCTCCCAGTGGCCGGTCACTGAGTCTTTACCGGGAGAGGCCTCCGCCATGCGGCCGAAAGCTCCGATCGGATCGGGCTCGGCCTGGAGGCGATTCACGTTCGCGACCCGGCTGAGACCCAGGCGGCGCAGGTTCGGAACGATGAGCGGGACGCGTCGCGCGATGTTGCCGAGGGTGTCGCTGCCCGTGTCGCCGTAGTCGCCAGCGTCTGGCAACTCGCCACAGCCCATGCTGTCGAACACGATCAGGATGACGCGGTCTGGAACGGCCGGCGTGCTCAATCAGGAATCGTGCGAAGAGTAGTAGTTGCTCATCGGCCGCGGCGATTTGATCGTGGCAATGGCGTGCTTGAAAATCATGTGGTCCGCGCCGCTGTGCTCGACGATGACCGCGAAACGATCGAAATTCTTCACCCGCCCTTCCAGATCGGTCCCATCCATGAGGCGGATCTGTACGGCGAGCTTTTCGCGGCGCGCGTAATTCAGAAACACGTCCTGAATGTTGGGCTGCGCGGAGGCGGGGCGAGACTCACGGGTTGTCGGCATCGCGGCTGATCTCCAGGGCCGCGAGGACACGAGCGACTTCCTCCGTAGTCGACTCGAGTTGGCCAGCGGCGTGAATCCATTGTAGATTAGGCTCTTTCCGGAACCAGATCAACTGCCGGCGTGCGTACTTGCGATTCTCCCTCGCGATGAGCTCGCGGGTCGCCGGTTCGTCGCGCACGCCGTGCAGGTGGTCGAGCGCTTGACGATAGACGAGGCCCGTGAAGGGGTGGGCCGTCTCCGGAATCCCCGACGCGAGGATCCCCCGAATCTCGTCCAGCAGCCCCTGCTCGAACTGCGCGTCCACACGCGCCGCGACGCGCGCCGCCGTCAGCTCGGGGGCAATCTGCAGCGCGAACGCTACGACCTCGTATTCAGGCAGCGGGGCCTCGGTCTCGGCGAAATGTGTCGTTAACGGACGCCGGGTGAGAACGTAGACTTCCAGGGCACGGACCAGCCGCTTTCGATCGTGGGCGTGAATCCGTGCCGCGGATTCGGGGTCGACGCGGCGAAGCAGCGTCTGAAGACGCTCCACTCCCTTTCGATTGGCAATCCGCTCCAGCCTGGCGCGTGTGGCCGTATCCCGCGCCGGTCCTGGAAAGAATCCACGCGTCAGAGCGCGGTAATACAGCCCGGTTCCGCCGACGACAATCGGCAGCCTCCCACGCGCGGTGATGTCGCGGATGGTCGCCGCTGCCTCACGGGCGTAGCGAGCGGCGGAGTACTCCTCGGTCGGGTCGGCGACGTCAATCAGATGGTGTGGAACTCCTTGCCGTCCGGCCAGCGGCACTTTATCGGTCCCGATATCGAACCGGCGGTAGACCGCGGTTGAATCGCAGCTGACGACTTCCCCATTGAAGCGGTGCGCGAGCGCAATCGCGAGCGCGCTCTTGCCGGTCGCGGTTGGACCGACAATCGCCACGACCCGCGGGCGCGGCATCAGAGGTGCGTCATGACGCGCGCCAGCGCCAGCACGACCAGCGCGGCAAGCGCGAACAGCAGCCCGATCTGTTGCGTCTCGGTCGGGCGAATCATTGCCCGGGATTCTCGTTGAAGTAGAAGGTGACGGTGAAAAACGCGCGGTCGTCGGGATACTCGGGCGGCAGCGGCTGCGTGGGATTCGAGGCGGCCAGGGCGTTGAACGCCGAATTGTTGAACGAGCCAACATCGGAAGGCCTCAACACTTTCAGCTCGGTAATGCGTCCATCCTTGCCGACATAAAACGTGATGACGACGTGCCCCTTCTGGAACATCGCGGCTTCGGGGATGAACCAGTTGCGGCGAATCTGGGCGATGAACCGCCGGAGCCAGGGGCCGAACTCCACGCCCTTCGTGTCGAACTGAATCGCTGGCCCGAATTCCTGATCGCCCCCGCCCTGCGGGTTGGAGTATGAATCGCGCGGAGCGTACTTCTGGACGTTGCGGATGGCATCCGCGATTACTCCAGCCGACGGACCGCGTTTCGGGAGATCGACCCCCTTGGGCTGCGCGCCAGTCGGAGACTCCGGGAGCGTCATGGCCTGGCTGTCTGCCTTTGGCTGCGGCTCTGGCTGGGGAGTCTCGTTCGCGCGCGCCTCCGGTGCGGGCGGTGCGCCTTCAACCCGCTCGAATGTATTCCCACGCGAGAACGGCATGTTGTTGGTTGGATTGGGCGCACGCTCAACCGTTCGAGCTTTTCGATCGAGATCCGACAGGTCTGCCTTCGGTGGAGGCTTTGGTGCCTGGATGTCGACCCGCGGCTGCACGAACACGAATCGCGCGCTTTCACGCTGCCGCCTGAGTTCCTCCTCCTGCAGCTTCACAATCTCCTGCTGCCGCTCCGCCTCCCATCGTTTCACGAAGTCAAAGTGCGGCCAGACGAGGATCAGAATGACGACCGAGAGGTAGAAGACAACCGTCAGCAGCGCGACTTCGAGGCGCGTCAGCGACCGAGGTAGTGTCGGTGTATCCGGCCGAAAGTCCTCGAAGTTGAAGTACATCAGGGAGTTAACAATTGTAGCAGGTTCGACGAGGTTCTACGGGGTCCTGCTGGGTTCTACAAGGTTCGTTCGGGGTCCTACAAAGTTCACAGACGGTGCCACGCGCAAACTCAGCACTGCCGGCAGCTGGTAAAACTTGCAGGACAGCGGAACCGGAACGAACCCATCGGAGTCGGAACGAACCCAGCAGAACCCCGAACGAACCCAGCAGAACCCTGTAGAACCTTGTAGAACCTGGCAGAACCTTTTAACTTCGCCGCTCGGCAACAAACAGATAGACGATCCCGAGGGTGAGAGGGACGGCCCGCACATGTGAAAAACCTGTGGCAGCAATGGTGCGTGAGAACTCGGATGGGGGCGGAAAGGTACCGACTGAGGCAGGAAGGTACGAGTAGGCGCTCTGGTGCCTCGAGACGAAGCGGCCGACTAGCGGCAGCAGGTAGCGGAAATACCACGCGTACAGCGTGCGAACCCCGGGAATGCGCGGCTGACCGAATTCCAGAATCGCCAGCCGTCCGCCCGGCCGCATCACGCGTGCGATCTCGGATAACGCGTGTTCAGGCTCGGCCACGTTTCTGATCCCGAACGCAATCGTCGCGGCGTCGCACGACTGATCGGCAAGCGGGATCCGGGCGGCATCTCCGCGAATCATCCGGATGCGGCGATCGAGGCCCGCGCCGCGTATCTTGCCCAGGCCAAGGCGCAGCATTTCCGCCGCGAAGTCCACGCCGACGACGGTCGCACCGGGAGTTCGAGTGACGGTCGCGATCGCAAGGTCGGCCGTCCCCGTGCACAGATCGAGCACTCGTGCGTCGTTGGGAAGCGACAAGGCATCGACCGCCCGATTGCGCCAACCGCGATCCATACCCACACTGAGGAAGTGATTGAGGAAGTCGTAGCGCGGCGCGATCGCGTCGAACATGTTCGCGATGCGCGCGGGGCTCTTGTCAGGCGGTTGGCTCATGAATTCGTGGTCGCGCGAGAGTCTCACCCCTTCCACGCCGGGTAGAGCTCGTGCTCGAAGCCGAGCGCACTGAGGATCTTTCCGGCCATGAAGTCCGCAAGGTCGTCGAGCGTCTGTGGCATCTGGTAGAACGCCGGCATGGCGGGCATGATCATCGCGCCGGCCTCGGCACAGAGCACCATGTTCCTCAGCTGCGGCAGACTCATCGGCGTTTCGCGCGGGACGATGATCAGCGGACGACGCTCTTTCAGCATGACGTCGGCGGCCCGCTCGACGAGATTGCGCGACAGGCCGTGCGCGATACCGGCCAGCGTCTTCATCGAGCACGGCACGACGACCATGCCCTGACAGTCCTGGCTCCCGCTGGCGATCGTGGCCCCGAGATCCTTGTTGCTGTGGAGCGTCGACGTTCCGTTCCTGACGCCGTTGCCGTAGCGCGCGACGAGATAGTCGGAGAGCTTGTCCGCCGACGCCGTCTCTCCAAGCTCGTCCCGCAGCAGTCGTCGTCCGTAGTCGGAAATCACCAGCTCCAGGTGGCATCCGCGCTCGAGCAGCGCAGCCATCGTGCGCGTCGCGTAGATGGCGCCGCTCGCGCCCGTGATCGCCAGCGCGATTGAACGCCTGGTCTTGACCTCAGTGGACATACATCGACGCCGCCGTGGCGGCAAGATACAGGATACCGACGTAACCGTTGAGATCGAACGCGCGCTTCACCTGGGAGAGGTCGTCCGCGCGGACGAGGGATTGTTCGTACACCGAGCAGCACCGCGACCCCAGCGACTCCAGCGAGATAGATCGGACCGAGATCGGCGATCGGCCCGAGGAGCGCAAGACACACGATCGTGATCACGTGCATGACGCGCGAGATCACGAGCGAACGCGCCACGCCGAAGTGAACCGGAATCGAGCGCAGCCCGTGGGCCTGGTCGAATGCGAGATCCTGACAGGCGTAAAGGACGTCAAATCCGCCCACCCACGTGCCGATCGCCAACCCGAGCAGCCAGGGCTCGACTCCCGATCGGCCGCCGGCCGCCAGCCACCCGCCGACGGGCGCGACCGCCATCGCCAAGCCGAGGAACAACTGCGTGTAGGTCGTAAACCGCTTGGCGAGCGAGTACCAGAAAACAATGGCAAGCGCCACGGGGGCAAGCGCGAGACAAAGGGGGCCCAGTTTCCACGCCGCGAACATGAACAGGATTGAAAAGACGGACACAAAAACCGCGGCCTCAGCGCGGCTCATCAGGCCGCGGGGCAGTTCGCGCATGGCGGTCCGCGGATTCAGCGCGTCGTGCGTCGCGTCGGCCAGTCGATTGAATCCCATTGCCGCACTACGCGCGGCAACCATCGCCACCATGATCCAGCCGAAGCGGCGGACCATCATCGTGCCGGTCCAGTCAGCCGTCCGATGCAGCGCCAGCAACGCACCGGTCAGCGCAAACGGCAGCGCAAACACCGAATGACTGAACCGGACGAACGAGGCGTAGGTGCGGAGTCGATTCATGATGGATCCGTGAAATGCTGAATGTTGAGTGCTGCTGAATGAAAACTCGTTCCTCATTCAGCAATCAGCATTCAGCAATCAGCATTTCATTCGGTGTCGAGCCATCTGATCGCATCAGGCTCGATACCGCCCACCAGGTATTGTTCCACATCATCGATGCCGCGAGGGACTCGGACGGCAATCAGCTCGGCGCGCTTCCCCTTTTCAATCGTGCCGAATTCATCGGCGAAACCAAGCGCCTGCGCGCCGGCAATTGTGGCGCTTTCGAGAAGCCGTGCGGCCGGAACGTGTGGCGCAAGACGGTGCATGTGCGCGACTTCCGTAAACAGGTTCAAATCGTCGACGCTGGCGAGGCTGTCGGTGCCGATGGCCACGCGCACGCCCGATTCGTAGAAATCCTGGATCGGTGGCGTTCCCGCGCCGGTCCAGCGGTTACTGCGCGGGCAGGCCACCAGCGTCGCCCGCGCGACGGCGAGCCGCGCGAGTTCCGGTTGCTGCAGCTGCGTGCCATGGACAGCCAGAAGCCGATCGTTCACGAGTCCAAGCCGTTCGAGATATTCCACGGGACCGCAGCCCGGGGGTCGCCATTGTTCGTTCCACGCACCGATCCGGCCCAGTAGCTCACGCCAGGCGCCCGTTCCATTCTGGAGAAACTCCATCTCCTCCCCCGACTCCCCGAGATGGACGCTGACGGGGTAATCCCCGGCAGCCTTTCCGATGGCGTGAAAGAGTTCTGGCGAAACGGAAAACGGCGCGTGCGGCACGATCGATCGACGCCAGGCATCCCGCGGGGTCAAGCGGTCGAGGGACGTCTGCGCCGCTTCGACCTGACGCTGCGGCGAAGGCGAGTTGAAGCCGAGGAGCTCGAGAAAGATGGCGCCCCCGAGGCGGCTGTCGGAGACGAGGTCGTACGCAGCAAGGGTATTCGTCACGTCGCCGACCAGCGCCGTCCCCGCCGCACGCGACTCGCGGATGGCAGCGGCGATCGGCGCGGGCGGATCGTTCCCCTGCTCGCGTCGAAGAGCCATGAGCCTCGACGCCCACACCGGCATTGAGTCTGAGGGCGGAATCCGGTTGCGCATCCACGACAGCTCGAGGTGCGTGTGCGCGTTGACCAGGCCCGGAAGAATCGCGACGTCGCCGAGATCGATGGTTTCGATGTGCGTGTCGGACTCGGATTCGAACGACCGAGCTGCGCCGTCAGCTGCATCTGTTGCGATCAGGCCGCGCCCATCGTCGAAGGCCGCCGACACTGCCACAACACGCGCGTCACGCGTGAGTACACCCCCGTTTCGAATGGGCGGGCCTGAGATCGGCAGAACCCAGGCGGCGCGGTAGAGGATCACTGTCCGGTCAGGCGCGCCTTTTTCTCGGCGGCGCTGCGGGCAGCGTACTGGCTCAGTTCGGGCGCGCGCGACGAGTCCCCTTCGGCGCGGGCCACTGCCAGTTCCAGCATGCGGGGCACCTCGCGCTCGCGGAAGATCGGATCGCCCTGCAGCTCGTAGTGCATGTTCCGTCGCTTGGCGATGAAACCTGCGTTCTCGATGTTGCGGACGATCTCGATTTCGTCCATGCAGTACGCCGCACCGGCGGCGCGGACAACGTTTTCCTCGATCATCACGCTGCCCATGTCGTTGGCGCCAAAGGCCAGGCTCAGCTGCCCGACTTTTCCGCCCTGCGTGACCCACGACGCCTGCAGGTTGTCGAAGTTATCGAGCACGAGACGCGCGAGGGCGAGCGTCCGGAGGTAGTCGATTCCGGTGGCCTCCGAGCCACCAAGCTCCGTGTGCTCGGGCTGGTAACTCCACGTGATGAACGCGGTGAATCCGCCCATCTCGTCCTGCAGTTCCCGCAGGCGGAACAGGTGTTCGAGCCGCTCTTCCAGCGTTTCGACGGTTCCATACATCATCGTCGCGGTCGTGCGGAGGCCGGCACGATGAGCGTGACGCATCACGTCGAGCCATTCGTCGGCGGTGGCCTTGCCGTAGCAGTTCAACAGCTTACGGACGCGATCTACGAGAATCTCGGCGCCCCCGCCGGGAACGCTGTCGAGCCCGGCTGCGATCAGGCGGTCGAGTACCAGCGCCACCGGCAGCCTGGACAGACGCGAAAGATGGATGATTTCCGGCGGCGACAACGCGTGGAGCTTGAAGCGCGGATATTTCTGCTTCACCGTCTTGAAGAGATCTTCGTACCACTCCAGCGGCAGGTCAGGGTTGTGCCCCCCCTGAAGCAGCAACTGACCTCCGCCGAGGCCGATCGTCTCGTCTATCTTGCGAAAGATCTCCTCGAACCCGAGGACATATCCCTCGGTCGAGCCCACCGGACGGTAGAACGCGCAGAAGTTGCACCGCGCCACGCAGACGTTCGTGTAGTTGACGTTGCGATCGATGATGTAGGTGACGATGCCATCGGGGTGCTTGCGCGCACGGACCTCGTTGGCAAGCTCGCCGAGGAGCGTCGTCGAAGCGCGTACGTACAGTTCGATCGCATCGGCCCGATCGAGCCGTTTGCCATTGCGCACGTCGGTGGCCAGTTTCTCTACACCCATCAAGTCGCTCCGAGGGGCTTCGCCCCTCGGACTCCCCAACACGCGCTCTCGCTCGCCGCTTCGCCGGCTCGCTCCGATCGCGTGGCTCACTCGCGCGCTCGTTCGCCGAGCGCCCCGTGCTCGGTTTTGAAACCAGTCACTCCGAGGGCTTCGCCCCTCGGACTCCCCAACACGCGCTCTCGCTCGCCGCTTCGCCGGCTCGCTCCGATCGCGTGGCTCACTCACGCGCTCGTTCGCCAAGCGCCCCGTGCTCGGTTTTGAAACCAGTCACTCCGAGGGCTTCGCCCCTCGGACTCCCCAACACGCGCTCTCGCTCGCCGCTTCGCCGGCTCGCTCCGATCGCGTGGCTCACTCGCGCGCTCGTTCGCCAAGCGCCCCGTGCTCGGTTTTGAAACCAGTTCTAGTCTAGTAGAACAGCGGCGGCACGAGCGGATTCACGACTCCGGAACGCTCGGCGAGCTCGTAGTACTTGATCAACCCCGCCTCCTCGCGCTCTCCCATCGTGTATAGGATATTTTCTCTCAAATAGGACCGCGCGCGCTCGGCGCGTTCTGGGCCGCAGTACGCCGCGGCAACCTCGTCTGACTTGGCCACCCCGCCGTCCCGCGCCGCAACCAGCGCCGCCACCGCCTCTCGCGACAGCGCGTCACGGCGGCCAGCCCAGAATGCCCAGACAAACGGGAGATCGGTCAGCGACTTCCATTGCTCTCCGAGATCGATCTTCTCGACGCCAAGCCGCCCGTGATCGAGAAACAGCGCCGGATCGCCAATGATGAGCGCCGCGTCACACCGTCGCAGCATCTGCTCCGGTTTGGGTGGCATCGGCTGAAAATCCGGATCGATGCCGAATCGCTCGAGGCACAGAACCCTCAGCAGGGCATACGACGTCCTGGAACTTGTGTCTGCCGCGATCGATCGGATTTTCTCGACTGGAATCTTGGAGAACAGAGCCACCGACGCGACCGGACCGTCCGAGATAATGCCAACACCAGGAACGATGCGATAGTCACGTCCGCGTTCATACTCGATCGACGGGATCATCCCGACGTCGATCGATCGTTCGTGAAGAAGCGCCGCGCATTTGGACGGCAGGTCGAATCGGAGTGAGAAGAGATCCGTGCGGAGCTCCAGGCCGTAAACGAGAGGCCGCGCGTTCAGGTAATCCACTGCCCCAAGGCGCGCCACCCCCATCAGCCAATCGCCTCGAAGCGCGCGTTCCGCTCAACCGGCTCCAGCCCGGCTGCCCGGATATTCCCGCGAATCTCCTCAATCGGACTGCGGCGCGTGCCCAGAATCCCGGGATCGACGGCCGCCACGCCGTCCACATCATCCGCGCCAATGGTCAAGGCAAATTGCGCCAGCTTGGGCCCATACAGCTGCCAGTCAACCTGGATGGACGGGATGTTGTCAGCCACCAGCCGCGTCAACGCAATCTGCTTCACATCGTCGTACCCGGTCGTCGGTGCCGAGATGGAGATGGTTCGCGGCAGCGGAGCGAATGCGTGAAAGCCACCCAGCGTTGACTGGAGAGCGCGCGCACGATGCGCGAGCGCGATCCGATCGTCGGGACGCTGAACGTTGACGGTCAGTCTCGTGACCGACAGTCCGGCGCCACGTGCGGCGGCGATGGCGGCTTCGGCGTTGTCGAGGAGGTCGAGAGGCGCCTCTGAGATCGCTTCGAGACCCGCTTGGCGCAAGGCCGTCAGGACGTCAGCTAGCGACGATAGGCCTTCGAGCGTGACGAGATCGGCGAGCGAAAACCCGGTCAGCGGAGCGGCAGCCGCGAGGCTTCGGCCGCCGCGAACAGCGACGATTGCCGCCTCGAGCGAACTGGCCGAACCCACGATCCTGAATTCTCCAGCCGATGTTCGCGCGGGCAGCGACGTCACCGGCGCATCGACGTGAATCTCCAACACCCGCACGAAGGTCGTCCGCGCTCCGTGCAGCCGACGCCTGACCTCGTCGGCCTTCATTCCGATCGCGATGAGGTCCCTGCTTCCAAGCAGCTCCTGCGCTTCAGTCTCCGAAATCATTTCCATCCTGGTCGAATCTTCTCCCACAGGGCTTCCGCTTTTCTGGCCGCGGCCGGGCTGGTGGCGATCCTGGTGGGCCATTGCCGCTTGAACCCTTCCGACGGCCACTTACGCGTCGCGTCTATCCCCATCTTGCTGCCAAGCGCGGGCAGATCGCTTGCGTCCTCGAGATCATCCACCGGGCCCCTGGTGAACTGGATGTCGCGCTCCGGATCGTAGTGCGTGCCGACAATCCACGCGACCTCAGCTTCGTTCTGCACATCAACGTCCTTGTCGACGACGATAATCGTCTTCGAGAACATCAACTGCCCAAGGCCCCAGAAGGCGTTCATGATCTTCCTGGCGTGGCCGGGATATCGCTTGTCGATCGAAACGAGCACGAGATTGTGAAAGATACCGGCGGCCGGGAAATGCATGTCGACGATTTCCGGCAGCGTCTTGCGGATGAGCGGCAGAAAAATGCGCTCGCTCGCCTTCCCGAGGTAGTAGTCCTCCATCGGTGGAATGCCGACGATCGTCGTGAGATAAACCGGCCGCTTCCGCCGCGTGATACACGTCAGGTGAAACACCGGATAGTCATCGGGATGCGAATAAAACCCGGTGTGGTCACCGAATGGCCCTTCGCGACGACGTTCGAGAGGCTCGACGTAACCCTCCAGGACGATCTGGGCATTAGCGGGCACCTCCAGATCCACCGTGACACACTTCACCAGCTCGACGCGCTCACGCCGCAGAAAGCCCGCGAGCATCAGCTCGTCCAGACCTTCGGGCATCGGAGCGGTCGCCGAGTACGCGAGCGCAGGATCGGGACCAAGCGCGACGGCCACCGGCATCCGCTTCCCGAGGCGTTCGGCCACGCGATAGTGCTGAGCGCCGCCCTTGTGGCGCTGCCAGTGCATCCCGGTCGTTCGCGCGTCGTACACCTGCATGCGATAGGTGCCGATGTTGCGCGCGCCAGTCTCCGGATCTTTCGTAAACACGAGCGGCAGCGTGATATACCGTCCGCCGTCTTCCGGCCAGCACTTCAGAATCGGCAGCGATTCGAGCGACCCATCGCGCTCGACGACCTCCTGACACGGCGCGTCGGAGACCGTCTTCGGCATCAGATCGCGCAAGCGGCCGATCATCGGCAGCATCTTGATCGCGTCGAACATCCCCGCGGGGATCTTCGGCGTGGCCAGTTCCTCAATCTCGCGCGCGAGATCGTCGAGCTTCGACACGCCAAGCGCCATGCAGATGCGGTTCATCGAGCCAAACAGGTTCAGGGCGACGGGCACGTCAAACCCCGACGGCCGCTCGAAGAGCAGTCCGGGACCGCCACCGGGCGACTTCGAGACGCGGTCCGTCACCGCGCAGATCTCGAGGTCAGGGCTCACCGGATCGGTGATGCGCGCCAGTTCGCGGGCTTTGTCGAGGGCGGCGATGAACTCGTTGAGATCTTTGAACAAAAGCTTCCAGCTCCCAGCTGCCAGCTTCCGGCTCAGACGCGGGGCTCAAGCCCCGCGCTACGGGTGTCTGTGAGGCCAGTCGCGCCGAAGCGGCGGAGCCGCGAAGGCGGACGAACCGCGAACTGCGAATCGCGAAATTAGCCCCGCCCCATCGTCTCCGCCACTCGCGTAGCCAACTCCAGCGCGCGCCGGCCCGCGACCCCGTCCACCAGCGGCGACGAAGAGGTCCGCACCGCGCGGACGAAATCGGCGATCTCGCGGCGCAACGGTTCGTCACGTTCGACTGGCAGCGCCCCACCCTGAATCGACGGACGGGTGCCGTCGCCGCGCACGAGCCGCCATCCCTCGACCTCCTGCGCAGCGTAATCGATCGAGATGTAGGCGTCGGGCTGAAAGAAGCGGATCTTGCGTACACGCTCCTTGCTGATCCGGCTGGCGGTCACATTCGCGATGCAGCCCGACGCAAACTTCAGCCGCGCGTTGGCGATGTCGTACTTGGAGGTCAGCACCGGTACGCCAACCGCTTCAATCGACGCGACCTCGGATCGCACGAGCGCGAGGATGATGTCGAGGTCGTGAATCATCAGATCGAACACGACATCGATGTCCAGGCTGCGGTCGGGAAAGGCGCCCAGCCGATGCACTTCGATGAAACGCGGCGACGTCACCAGCGGAAGCACCGCGGCAACCGCCGGGTTGTAGCGTTCGGTGTGTCCCACCCCGAGCACCGCACCCGACGCTCGTGCGGCGTCCACGAGTTCGTCCGCCTCGCCCAGCGATCGCGCGATGGGCTTCTCGACCAGCGCCGACACGCCGGTCTGAAGAAACGGCAGCGCGATGTCCCGGTGCAGCTCGGTCGGCACCGCAATCGACACCGCATCGACTGAATCCAGCACGTCGCGAAAGTCCGCAAGCGCCGGCGCGCCCGTCGCCGACGACACAGCGGCCGCGCGCTCCGCGTTGGTATCGACGACGGCGACGAGTTCCACCCCCTCGAGTGCGCTGAGGATCCTGGCGTGGTGCCTGCCGAGGTGTCCGACGCCGATCACCGCGACTCGCAGGCGATCAACCGGCACGCTGCTGGCTCCGCGGTCGTCCGACAATGGTGATGCCAGCCTCGTTGGCGGACTTGAACACGTGCTCGCCGTCGAGGACGAGCGTCCGTTCGGCATCGACCGACAGCGCCGACGCTCCGGCGACGCGCATCGCCTGGATGGTCGCGATGCCGATGACCGGCACGTCGAACCGCATGTCCTGATTGGGCTTCGCGACCTTCACGATTCGCGCGCCGGGTCCGGCGAGGTAGCCCGCACGCCCGATGACTTCGTCCGTGCCTTCCATCGCCTCGACGGCAACGACGGCCTTGTGCTTGACCGCAATCGTCTGACCGATATCCAGGGCGGCAATGGCGTCGGCCATCCGGTAGCCGAAGACGAAATCGTCGTGCTCCTGCTCGCTCGGCATGCGATCGGTCAGCGTCCCGGGTCGCGCCAGCAACGGCTGCAGGAACGTGGTCGAATCGAGCAGTTCAATACCCTCGTCCCGCATCACCTCGGCCACCGCTGAAATCAATGCGTCGGTGTTGCGCGCCTTCAGTCGCTTCAACACGGACAGCAGCGTGAAGTCCGGAATAATGCCAGAAAAGATCTTGACGTGCTTGACCTGGCCGGCCATCACGGCCTGAGAAACGCCGGCGCTCTTCAGAAGCTTGATGCACTTTCCGAGCTGCCCGAGCGACACCCAGTGGAAATCCGCTTTCGCCTCGCGGGCATTTCCCTCGAGATCGGGAAATGCCTCCTCCTTGATCGCCACGATCGTCACGTCGTGGCCGAGATTGCGCGCGCCCTGGAGCACCAGAAAGGGAAACCGCCCGTTGCCAGCAATGAGACCGATTCTGCTCATGCACCAAAGTGAAGCAGTCTATCAGATGCCCGGCGCCGCTCCTTGTCGTCCCCGATTGGTGTCACAGCTATCCCCGTTTGAAGACCGCGGAAGGGGCAGTTACGTCGTATCATTAGATCAGCGAGCGGAACAGCTGTTGCTTGGAAGCTCGAGTTTCTGGATTTTTCAAGGAGAGGAAATGCGCCGTTTGTTCCCGGGTATCCTGCTGCTCGCGCTCGCAACGAGTGTGGCCGGATGCAACGACAGCACCACGAATACCCCGACGACCCCGACGACCCCGACGACCCCGAACACGCCGGCGACCACCGAAACGTTCACAGGGACGCTGCATCTGAACGGAGCCGAGACGTATAACTTTACCGCCGCCACGGGCGGAACCGTCGTCATTACCCTGACAGGGCTCCCTGATGGCACGCCGCCCGTCGGCCTGAGCCTCGGCACATGGACCGGATCCGCGTGCCAGATTGTCATCGACAACTCCAACGCGGCGCAATCCGCCATCGTCACCGGCACGGTCACCTCCGCAGCCAGCCTGTGCGCCCGAGTCTACGACGCGCACGGCACGATTGCGACGCCGGCCGATTTCACCCTCACAGCTGCGCATCCGTAAACAATGCTGAATTCTGAATGCTGATTAATAGCTGAATGCTCTTCATTCAGCATTCAACACTCAACATTCAGCATTCTAGTCGTCCGCGACTTCCTCGAGCCGGCGGCTTGGGCGCCGCAGGCCGACGCCGCGGCTCGACGTGCGGATGAAGTCGACGACGTACTGCACTTCGTCGCACTTCAGCGTCGGGTCGCGTTCGATCTGGGCGAGGGCGCGGCTGGTATTCGAGTGCAACAGGTGACGGTAGGCGCGGCGAAGCTTGGCGATGGAATCCGACGAGAACTTCCGCCGCACCAGCCCGATCGTGTTCAGGCCGTAAATGCGCGCGCGGTTGCCGACCGTTTTCGCATACGGCAACGCGTCCTTCGTGATGACCGAGAACCCGCCGATGAACGCGTGTTGGCCGACGCGGCAGAACTGATGCACCCCTGAAAACGCGCTGATCGTCGCGTAGTCTTCGACGGTCACGTGGCCGCCGAGCGTTGCGCCGTTACCGAAAATCGTGTGGTTGCCGACGTGGCAATCGTGCGCGATGTGCGCGTAGGCCATGAACACATTGTGATCGCCGATCTCGGTGACACCCCCGCCGCCGGCGGTGCCGCGATGGATCGTGACGAACTCGCGAAACACATTCCGATTCCCGACCACGAGCTTCGTGGGCTCGCCGCGGAATTTCAAGTCCTGCGGGATCAGGCCGACCGACGCGAGCGGAAAAATCTCGTTGCCGTCGCCAAACTCCGATGGTCCCTCGACGACCGCCGACGCGCCGACGCGGCAATGGCGACCCAGCCGGACGTGATCGCCGACCACGGCATGCGGACCGATGACGCTGCCGTCGCCGATGACAGCCCCGGAGTGCACGACGGCGCTCGGATCGATGGTGACGCCGGGCCGCGCGCCCGGATGAGGCTCGGCGACCACCGCGAGCAGCAGCTCCGCTTCGGCCGCGATGTTCTCTCCAATGAACGCCCGCGCGTGCGCACGCGCCAGCCGCGCACGCCGCGGCCCCATCGTCACCTCGAGCCGCAGGCGATCGCCGGGCACCACCGGCAGGCGAAACTTCGCGTGGTCCACCCCACGCAGATACGCACCCGTCGCCGCGCCGGCGTCCGCCGAGTGCGTCAGGAGAATCGTCGCCACCTGCGCGAGCGCTTCGATCATCAGTACGCCCGGCATCAGCGGCGCGCCAGGAAAGTGCCCCTGAAAGAACTCCTCGCTGACGGTCACGTTCTTGTACGCCACCAGCCGGTGGCCAGGCTCGTGCTCGGCAATCGCATCCACAAGCGCGGACGGGTAGCGGTAGAAAAGGCGGTCAAGGGACGCTGGGATGTTGATCGACACTGACTGGGAGTTTAGCAGACAGTCGCGGTTCGTCCGCCTCCGCGGCTTTCGCCGCTTCGGCGAGACAGGCTGTGGGCCGTCCAGCGCATGCGCGATGTGAATAGGCTCATACAGCCTGGTGCACGAAAAGAAAGGCCGCGTCGTCCAAGAACGACGCGACCTCTCGACGAGAACGAAGCTTGTCTCGCCGTAGCGCGTGAGCGCGAAGGCGGACGAACTGCGAGTTATTTCTTCACTGGCGTCTTTCCCGCTGAATCGAACCGCTTGATGAGTTCGCTCGACAGATCGAGGCCGGGCTCGGCGGCAACGACACCTGCGTCGCGGATGCTGAAGATCATCAGCAGCCCTTTCTCGACCCGCAGCTGCTCGATGACCGGATTGAGCTTCTCCTGGAAGTCTCCCTGGAGTGAATTGGTGAGATCCTGCACCTCGGTCTGCGCATCCTGTTGTGCAAACTGGAGGTCGCGCTGCGCCTTCTCGATGTCCTTGTCGAGCTGCGCACGAGCCGCATCGCTCAAGACCGAGCCACCGGACTGCTGCTTGTCCTGCATCGCTTTGAGGGCGTTGCTCTTCGCGAGCAGTTCCGCGTTCTTCTTCTTCCGCAGCTCATCGAGCTTGGCCGTGGCAGCCTTGCCTTCCGAGGAATTGCTGGCGATCGCCTGGATGTCGATGAAGGCGAATTTCGCACCCTCGGGAAACGGCGCCGGAGGCTTCGGCGCGGGGGCCGGCGCAGCCGCCGCCGGCGGCGGGGGCGTCGCGGGCTTTTGCTGCTCGGTCGGCGCCGGCGTCGCGGGCTTCTGCTGTTGCGGCGCAGGTGTCTGTGAATAGCCCGGCGTCGCGACAAGCAGCATGCTCATCGCGCTAGTCACAATCATCATCTTCAACAATTTCATTCGAACAGTCCCCTTAATAATAGTTTCCAGTTTCAAGTTCCCAGTTTCCAGTTTTCCGCTTATTACAAATTGCCGCTGCAGTTTACGTGCACGTCCCAGCCAGCAGCCCGTCTCGTTCGCCGCAGGAGTGCATAAAACCCCCAGCACTGGGAACTGGAGACCGGAGACTGGAAACTTCCTTTAGAATGTCGAGCCCACCGCGAACCGGAACTTGTATTTCTTCTCCGGCTGCAGATTGTTGTCGAGCACGTTCCCGCGCGACGGATTCATCGCAAAAATCAGCCGGAACGGCACGTTCAGGACCGGCATGAAGAAGCGGATTTCCGCCCCGGTCGATGCCTTGAACGCCGCCGTTTGTCCGATGATATCGGTCTGCATCGGCAACGCCACCCCAGCCAATGGATTCGTGATTATACCAACGGTGTCGATAAACGTCGGGTACAAGCTGCCTGGCGTCGTCCTGCGGTAAATCGGCTCGTTCCACGAGAAGTGCTCACCGATGTTGCGCACCTGACCGGCGTCGGCGAACAGCACCAGGCGAACCGGTCCGGCAATGTGAATGAGATACTCGGCGTTGAACAGCAGGCTCTTGTTGCCGCCGACCGGGACACCGGAGACTTCGTCGCGCGGGGAAACCGACCGGATGTCGAAACCGCGGATACTGTATTCACCACCCAGGAAAATCTTCTGGAAGATTGGGAGCACCCTCGTGTCGCCGTACGGCCGCAGATACTCCCACGCGGCGCGGAATCCGAACGACGTCCGCTTGGTCTGCGGGAAATACCAGATGCCCTCGGTCCTGGGATTGATGAAGCTCGTGTTCCCGCCGATGCCCGCCACATCGAAGGACAACGAGTAGCGCTTGCCCTGGGTCGGGAAGATCGGATTGTCGACCGTGTTGTAGACGTAGCTCGGGCCGATCTTGCTGATGATTCGCTTCCCGCCCTGCTGGGTGAGCAGCGAGTCGGCGAGCAGCGGGTTGCCTCTGAGGATCTGCGGGTCATTGAACAGCGGATTCAGATCCTTGATCTCGACGTTCTCGTAGCTGTAATTGACGAACATCCGGGCGAAATCCTGCACCTGGAAGCCGTAGACGATGTTGCCGCCTTGCGACCGCTGGGTGTAGAGCCCGATGTACTGCAGCTCGCGGATGAACAGGTCCACGCCAGCCGTCATCGGCTTGTCGAAGAGGAACGGCTCGCTGAACGCGAGCTGATAGTTCGTGGCCCGGCTGCCCTGCTGCGCTGACACCGTAAAGGTTTCGCCGCGGCCCAGGAAGTTGGAAGTCTGGAATGCGAGCTGACCGAAGAACCCGTCGTACTGCGACACGCCGGCGCCGAAGGTCAGCTGGTTGCGGTTCTGCTCCTCGAACTTCAGCTTGATGTCGACCTTGTTGTCTACCCCGGCAACCTTGTCGACCCCGATCGCCTCACCTTCAAGCGGCTTGAAGTAGCCAAGCTGGTTCAACCGCTTGATGCTGTATTTCAACGCTTCGGTGTTGAACGGGCCGGTCTCGATGAGCCGGATCTCGCGCCGGATGACGTTGTCGCGAGTGGTCGTGTTGCCGGCGAACGTGATTCGATTGACGAAGTACTGCTTGCCCTCCTGCACCCGCAGCGTCACGTCGACGATGGGAGGACCGTTCGGCGCCGCCGCCGGGGCCGCGGGACCGGAGGGATCGGGACTGCCGTTACCATTGCCGTTGCCGTTCGCGTTGGCCGCACCGCGCGGGGCAAGGTCGGGGTAGCCGGTGAAATCCATGTAGCCACCGGTTCCATACACTTCCTTCGCTTTTTCAAACCCCTTGCGGATCAGCTTCTCGCTGTAGATCTCTCCCTCCTGGATCTTGAACAACGGCCGAAGCCCTCTCGAGTCGACAATCTTGTTGCCGTCGAACTCAATCTTGCCGATGCGGTATTGCAGACCCTCGGTAACCGGAATCTTCAGTTCGACGAACCGGGTCTTGCTGTCCTTGGAGTCCTCGAGGATCTTCAGTTCCGGCTGGCCGACGCGAGCCTCGATGTAGCCGCGGTCGCGATAGTAGGCGACCACCTTGTCGGCATCTTCTTCAAACTTGTCGGCCTTGTAGGTGCCGTTCCCGAGGATGAACTTGAACATGCCACCGCCCTTGTTCTCCTTCATCTGCTTGGCAAGCTTGCCATCCTTGATGGCGTTGTTGCCGACGAAGTCGACTGAGCGGATCTTGACCTTCGGCCCCTCGGTGATGTGGAACGTGACGTTGACCAGCTTGGGCCCGCCTTCGATCGGCTTGATCTCCGGCTTGACCTCCACGAACTCGTAGCCCTTCTCCGCGTAGACGTCGTGAACGACGCCGCTGACGCGACGGATCAGTCCGGGATCGATGAACGAATCGAGCCGGATGGAAATCTGCTTGTCCTTCAGGGCCTCTTCGATCTTCGACGTGTCGACCTTTTCGGTGCCGACGTAATCGACGATCTTGACGCGCTGGCGCTCCTCCATGTTGTAGACGATCACCTTGCCGAGCACGCCATTGGCGTATCGGACATCGCGCACCTCGATCGCGAGGTCGTCGAGGAAGTTCGTCGCTATCAGCCGCTTGAAATCGGCGATGGCCACCTGCTGGACGCTGTCGTCGAACTTGATCCACTCGTTCAGCGACGGACGGCTGCCCTTCGCCTGCATGTAATAGAGGTAGGTGTTGGCTTCAACAATCGGGCTGCCGCCCTGCTTCTCGAAGCACAGCATGACCGCGGTCACGACGGGACCGGCGTTGGCTGGTGGGAGCCGCGCCGGTTCGGGGACCTGCTGGTCACAAATCGTGGCGGGAAGCGTCGGCGCTTCGACCGCCGGCAAGGGCGCCTGCGCGGGCGCAGGTGGCGCCACCTGTGCCCTCGCCACGGTGGGCCATGCGACCGCCGCGAGGGTCACGAACAACAGAGCAAAAACACGCATAACAGGGGGTTGAGGCGGCCGGCCTGCTCTCCAGGGTGTATTCCTGGAGAGAGGCCAAGCCATGAGTTTACTGGATCTTAGACGTGCAAGGCTACCCACTGGCCTTTCCCGGACCGTAGCCGGGTCAACGCCACGATGATTGCGCCGGCGACAGGCAGGACCTGTCGCGCGGACTAGGACAGCCGCCTGCCGGTTTCGGCCGAACCCACGGGCCTGTAGGCCAGCGAGCCGGCGTCGAGGTAGACCTGGATGTCGCCACCCTTAAGGTGGCCGCGGATGAGCTCCTCCGAGAGCGGATCCTCGATGTAGCGCTGGATAGCGCGTCGCAGCGGACGCGCCCCGTACGAGCGGTCCTTGCACGTTTGCTCGATGATCCAGTCGATGACGTCGGACTCGAGCTCCAGCCGAAGTCGTCGATCGACCAGGTTGTCGTTCACCTGCTTGACCAAGAGCTTCGTAATGGTCCGCAGGTCGTCGTCCGAGAGCGCCTCGAACACGATGATTTCGTCAATCCGGTTGATGAACTCCGGATTGAAGGTCTTCCGCACCTCGCCAAGAACCATGTCGTTGACGCTCCGGCTGATAACCCCGGAGTCGGCCGACTGGAACCCGAGCGATGCCTTCTTCTGGATGAAGCGGGCACCGATGTTCGAGGTCATGATGATGATCGTGTTCTTGAAGTTGACCCGGTTGCCCAGGCCGTCGGTCAGATGCCCGTCCTCGAACACCTGGAGCAGGATGTTGAAGAGATCCGGGTGCGCCTTCTCGACCTCGTCCAGCAGGACCACCGAATAGGGGTTGCGCTTGACCTTTTCGGTCAGCTGTCCGCCCTCTTCGTGGCCGACGTATCCCGGCGGTGAGCCAATCAACTTCGACACCGAGTGCTTCTCCATGTATTCCGACATGTCGAAGCGAATCAGCGCGTGATCGCTGCCGAACAGGAAGTTCGCGATCGCCCGGGCCAGCTCGGTCTTGCCGACGCCGGTCGGGCCGAGGAAGATGAAGCTGCCGACCGGCCGGTTGGGCGACTTCAACCCGGCGCGCGAACGGCGGATCGCGCGCGACAACGCGGAAATCGCCGCGTCCTGCGAGATGACGCGCTTGTGGAGCGCGTCTTCCATGTGCAGGAGCTTGTCCCCTTCGTCCTGATTGATCGAAGTCAGCGGCACGCCGGTCCACTTCGACACGACCTCGTCGATCTCCGACTTGCCGACGACGACGCGGCGCGTGCTCGACTTGACGTCGAACTTCTCGCGCACGAACTGCAGGTTCTCGCGAGCCTGCACCTCCTGCTCGCGATAGAACTGGGCCTTCTCGAAGTTCTTCTCGGAGACGGCCGTCTCCATCTGCTCGACGGCCACGCGGATGCTGCGATTGATCTCGCCGAACTCCTCGCTGTAGCCGGCCTCGCGCAGCTTGGCGCGCGCCCCGGCCTCGTCGATCAGGTCGATCGCCTTGTCGGGGAGGAATCGATCGGTGATGTACCGATTCGACTGATACACGGCGGCTTCGATCGCGTCGTTCGTGTACTCGACGTGGTGGAACGACTCGTAGCGATCCTTGACGCCGGCGAGCACTTCGATCGTTTCACGTTCGGTTGGCGGATCCACCTTGATCGCCTGGAAGCGGCGCTCGAGCGATCGATCCTTCTCGATGTACTTCCGGTACTCCGACGGGGTGGTCGCGCCGATGCAGCGGATCTCACCGCGCGACAGCGCCGGCTTGAGGATGTTCGCCGCGTCGAGCGAGCCCTCGGCGGACCCGGCGCCGACCAGCGTGTGCAGCTCGTCGATGAACACGATGATGTTCGGGTTCTCGGTGAGCTCCTTCATGATCGCCTTCAGCCGTTCCTCGAACTGACCGCGATACTTGGTGCCGGCGACGATGAGCGAGATGTCGAGGGCGAGCAGCCGCTTGTCCGCGAGGAAGTGCGGCACATCACCGTAGACGATCTTCTGCCCGAGCCCCTCGACGATGGCCGTTTTGCCGACGCCGGGCTCGCCGATGAGCACCGCGTTGTTCTTGGTGCGGCGGCAGAGCACCTGCTGGACGCGCTCGATCTCGATGTGGCGCCCAACCAGCGGGTCGAGCTGGTTTTTCATCGCCGCTTCGGTCAGGTCGCGGCTGAATTCGGCAAGGAGCGGCGTCTCCTTCACGCGGTTGATCGTGGTTTTCTCGTTGAGGAGCGCCACGATGTCTTCGCGCACGGTGTTGAGACGCATCCCCTTTTCCATCAGGATCGTCGCCGCCACCGAGCGCTCTTCGCGAAGGATCCCGAGCAGCAGGTGCTCGGTACCGATGTAGTTATGCAGGAGCCGATCAGCTTCTTCCGCGGCGAACTGGAGGACCCGCTTGGTTTCCGCGCTGAAGGGAATCTCGACCGAGGTCGACACCTTTTCGCGAAAGACCGTGCGGCCTTCGATTTCTTTGCGGATGCTTTCGAGGGAGAGGTGGGAGCGGGCAAAAATCCGGCTCGTCAGCCCTTTGCCCTCGCGGATCAATCCAAGGAGGAGGTGCTCGGTCTCAATCGAAATGCTTCCGAGCTGGCTCGCCTCGTAGCGGGCGAAGAAGAGCACGCGCCGCGCTCGTTCCGTGTAACGTTCGAACATCCGGTTACCTATGTGGAGGACTACCTGTTCACATTATACGGCAACGTACTCGTGTCGACCAATGGAATTTCGTTCTAAGTTACCTTGTAGTCAGCATTTAGGGCTGACGCCCTTGGCGACTGACGCGGGGCGAAAGCCCCACGCTGCGAGCCTCTCTGTCTGATTCATCGGGCGATCGCGGCGACAACTGCAGAGACAGCTGGAGCGACGCCTCTGACGCGGGGCTAAAGCCCCGCGCTACGGGTGTCTTTGAGTCGTCCGTCCTCTAGCCGAAGCACACGGTCGCAGGCAGCCGCCAATCGGGGATTGTGGGTGGCAATGATCGACGTCAGACCGCTCTCCCGGTGCATTTCGCGCAGCAACTCGTGCAGCGAGTCAGCGGTGTGTTCGTCAAGATCTCCGGTCGGCTCATCCGCGAGGAGCAGCGTCGGTTCCATGACCAGGGCGCGGGCAATGGCCACGCGCTGCTGTTCGCCTCCCGACAACATCCCGGGACGATGATCGAGGCGGGCATCGAGGCCGACGCGGTGGAGCAGCCGCGCGGCGCGCTCGCGGCGGTCCGCCGCGCTCCGACGGGCGATGCGCATCGGCATCTCGGCATTCTCGAGCGCGCTGAACTCCGGCAGCAGGTGGTGGAACTGGAACACGAACCCGACATGACGATTCCTGAACGCGACCAACTCGGGATCCGACAGCTGCGACAGCATCATCCCGTCGATGCTCACGGTGCCTTCGTCCGCCGAGTCGAGGCCGCCGAGCACGTGCAGCAGTGTGCTCTTGCCGACGCCTGACGCTCCCACAATCGCCACCATCTCCCCGCGCTCGAGCGACACGTCCAGCTGCTTCAGGACGGTCAACCGGTTGCCGCTCACCGGGTAGCTCTTCGTGAGGTTGGAGACTTCGATGAACATGGAAGAAATGCTGAATGTTGAATGTTGAATGCTGAATTTCAAGTGTGAATGACTGAGTGCTGAATGTGAATCCATTCAACATTCAGACTTCAGCATTCAGCATTTCATTGATACCTGAGCGCCTGCGCCGGGTCGAGCTTCGACGCCTGACGTGACGGGTAAATCGTCGCGACCAGGCAGATGCCGAGCGCCGCGAGGATGACGATGGCAAAGTCGAGCGGCTGGAGCACGAACGGCACGTAGGATATCTGGTAGACGTCGATCGGTACGTGAATTAGCTTGTAGCGGTCGAGCACGTAGATGATGGTGCAGCCGCCCAGCGCGCCGGCGCCGGTGCCGAGCAACCCAATCACGAGCCCCTGCAGGATGAAAATGCGGCGGATGCTCGCCGCCGGGCTCCCCATCGTCTTCAGGATGGCGATGTCGCGGTTCTTCTCCATCACCAGCAGCACGAGCGTGGCCGCGATGTTGAGCGCCGCGACCATCACGATGAGCCCGATGGTGATCGAGATCGCCATCTTTTCGAGCCACAGCGCCGAGAAGAGCGACCGATTCAGGTCGGCCCAATCCTGCGCCATGTATTCCGTGCCCAGCCGGTCGGGGATCGAGTCGGCCACCCGCTGCGCCGCGAACATGTCGTCGATCCGGAGCTCGATGAAATCGGGATGTTCCTTGCCGAGGTTTCGTTGGGCGACCTCGAGGCGCACGAACGCATAGCCCGAGTCGTACTCGAGCAGGCCAAGGCTGAAGGTCCCCGCCACTTTGAACACGCGCTGGAGAAACTGCGGGCCAAAGGGGGTGAGCGTCGCATTCTGGGTCGTGAACACCTTGACCTTGTCGCCAATCGTCACGTGCAGCTGCGCGGCGAGATCTTTGCCGAGCAGGATCGCCGGCGTTTCGCCCGGCGGCGTGTTCAGCGCGTCGAGGCTGCCGGATGTGATCGCCCGCTCGATCTGGGTCACTGTCCGCTCCTGCTCCGGGATCACCCCTTTCACTTCGATGAAGGCGTCGCCGCCAGCTTCGGTGGTGAGCATCGCTTTACCCTGGACGATTGGGGCTGCGCCCACCACATGCGGCACCGCCAGCAGCTTTTGCACCTCTGCCTGCGCGTCCTTGAGTCCACCGGCTTTCAGCACGTAGACGTGAGCAGCCGACCCGACCAGGCGGTCCCGGAGTTCACCCTGGAGACCGGTCATCAGCGCGAGCGCGATCAGTACGGCCATCACGCCGACCATGACGCCGATGGCTGAAATCAGCGAAATGACCGAGATGAAGGCCTGCTTGCGCTTCGCCAGCAGGTATCGCAGCGCGACGAAGAGTTCAAACGGAAGATCCAACTATTTCGTTCTCATCAATGGGAACAGAATGACGTCTCGAATTGACGGGCTGTTGGTGAGCAGCATCACCAGCCGATCGATGCCGACCCCTTCCCCGGCGGTGGGGGGGAGACCGTACTCGAGGGCGCGAATGTAGTCTTCATCCATTGCATGCGCTTCGGTGTCGCCGGCGGCGCGATCCGCAAGCTGGGCCTCGAACCTGCGGCGCTGTTCGGCCGGATCGTTCAGCTCGCTGAAGGCGTTGGCGATTTCGAACCCGCCGACGTACAGCTCGAACCGTTCGACGGTTTCGGGATCGTCCGGCTTCTGTTTCGAGAGCGGTGAGACCTCGGTCGGGAAATCGTACACGAATGTCGGCTGGACCAGATCGGCCTCGTTCAGCCGCTCGAAGATTTCGGTGGCAATCTTCCCCGCGCCCCACGACGGCAGCAGCACGAGGCTGAGCCGGCGCGCGAGCGCGGCGGCGGTCTCCGGCCTGCGCAGATCATCGTCGCTGACCGCCATCCCCAGGCGCTCGCTGGCCTTGACCCGCGCGCCTTCACGCAATGACACGCGGCGGTAGGGCGGAGCGAGCGAGATTTGATGTTCCCCGAAGGTAATACGATCGGTCCCGATCGCGTCGCGCGCGCACGTCGACAGCATCTCCTCGGTCATCACCATCAGCTCGTGGTAGTCGCTGTAGGCCTGGTAGAACTCGAGCATGGTGAACTCGGGGTTGTGTTGCGTCGAGATTCCCTCATTCCGGAAATTACGATTGATTTCATAAACCCGTTCAAGTCCGCCGACGACCAGCCGCTTCAGGTACAGCTCGGGCGCGACCCGCAGGAAGAGCTGCATGTCGAGTGCGTTGTGATGCGTCGTGAACGGCCGCGCCAGCGCGCCGCCGGCGATCGGCTGCATCATTGGCGTCTCGACTTCCAGGTAGCCGCGAGCGTTCAGGAACCCGCGAATCGACGCGAGCACCCGGCTGCGGATCTGAAACACCTGACGGGACTCGGGGTTGACGATGAGGTCGAGGTAGCGCTGACGATACCGGGTCTCGACGTCCTGCAGTCCGTGCCACTTCTCCGGCAGCGGCTCGAAGCACTTCACCAGAAACTGCAGCGACGACGCATGGATGGTCAGCTCGTTGGTCTTGGTGCGGAAGAGCTTCCCCTCGACGCCGACGTAGTCGCCAAAGTCGAGCAGCTTGAAAACGGCGAAGTCTTTTTCGGGCAGCGCATCCTGACGCACGTACACCTGGATCTTTTCCCGCCCGTCCGAGAGGACGAGGAAGTTCGCCTTGCCGAAACTTCGAATCGCGAGGATGCGCCCGGCAGTTTTGGTCTGAACCGCCTCGGCTTCGAGCGCTTCTTTCGGCTTGCCGCCGTGCGCGGCGACGAGATCGGCGATCGTGTCGGTGCGTTCGAACTTGCGTGGGTACGGATCGACACCGAGACGCGCCAGCTCGTCGAAGTTGGCGCGGCGCTGGCGGAGAAGATCGGATTCTCGTTCGTGCTCGGTCATTGTGTGAACGCTGTCAACGGAGGGGACGGAGGGCACGGAACAAGCCTTTAACACGGAGACACGGAGACACGAAGCTTTCTTGATGGCAGTGGTCGCGCGCCGGCCTTCGGCCGGCGACCAACCCGGGTACCGGGTAAGCCGCGCGCAGCGCGGCGCGACCACTCGATGTCGGTGTCTCCGTGCCTCCGCGCCTCCGCGTTGATCTTGTTCCGTGATCTCCGTCATCTCCGTCATTCGGGCCGCAACTCTTTCCGCACGGCATCCAGCACGCCATTCACGAATCGGACGGCTTCCTCGCCGCTGTAGGCTCGCGCGAGCTCGAGCGCTTCGTTGATGACGACGCGGGAGGGCGTGTCGGGATCCGCGAGCAGCTCGTAAATCGCGAGCCGCAGCACCAGGCGATCGATGACCGCCATGCGCTCGATTCGCCAGTTCTGCGCGTGCGCCGCCAGGATGCCGTCGATTTCCTTCATCCGGTCGAGCGTGCCGCGCACCAGCGTGTTGGCGAACTCCCGCAGAGCGCTCGTCACCTCGCCATCGGCGTCGTGGGCGGGCCAGTAGGTCGCTATCACTTCGTACGCGCTGGCGCGGCCCACTTCCGCTTGATACAGCATCTGGAGCGCCGCTTCGCGCGCACGGCGGCGACCACCTGGATCGCCGGTCGTCATGATTCGCCGCGTGCCCGTTCCGGCTCGAACCCGAATGCCCGGCCGGTGGCTTTGGCGGGCGCGCGTCCGAGCTGACGAAACAGGACGGCCATGTCGATGCCCGCGGCCGCCGCCTCCCACCCTTTGTTGTCCCGGCCGGGCACGGTGCGCTCCTGCGCCTGGCTCTCGGTGTCGGTCGTCAGCACGCCGAACGCGATCGGAATGCCAGTCTCGCCGGCCGCTTCCATGATTCCGTGCGCGACCGCTGATGAAATGTATTCGAAGTGCGGCGTTTCTCCACGAATGACGCACCCGAGACAGATGATGGCGTCGAAGCGACCGGTCTCTGCCGCGAGCCGGGCCGCCTGCGGCAGCTCGAAGGCGCCCGGCACGCTGAAATCTTCGACGTCAGCCGCCGCTGCCCCGGCCTCTAAGAGCGCGGCGTGCGCACCCTCGCTGAGCGCGCGCGTGATGGCCTCGTTGAATCGGGAGACGATCACCGCGAACCGGTAACCGGCGGCTCCGGTCAGCCTCTCCGGAGGAGTCGCGGAATCCTGATGGCGCACCGGTTACTTCCCCCTGAACTCCGGCTTGCGTTTTTCGAGGAAGGCTTTCGTGCCCTCGCGCATGTCCTCGGTCGCGGCCACGAGTCCGAAGAGCGTGGCTTCGAACAGCTGCGCATCCGGCAATGACATCTGTACGCCCTTGTTCACCGCGTCGAGGATATAGCGTACGGCCACCGGCGCTTTCGACGCGAGCATCTGGGCAAGCTTTCGCGACTCGCCCATGAGGTTCGCGCCGGTCACCACACGACTGACGAGCCCGAGCCGGTGCGCCTCCGCGGCGGTAATCTGATCGCCTGTCAGCAGCATCTCGAGCGCGGGGCCCCTGCCGATCAACCGGGTCAGCCGCTGCGAGCCCCCATAGCCGGGGATGATGCCAAGATTGATTTCAGGCTGGCCGAGCCTGGCGGTGTCGGCGGCAATGCGAATCGTGCAGGCGAGCGCGAGTTCACATCCTCCGCCCAGCGCGTAGCCGTTAATCGCGGCGATCACCGGCTTCCCCAGGTTCTCGATCAGATCGAACACATGCTGACCACGGAGAGAGAGCTCACGGCCGGTCGTCGGCGTCTGGGCCGCCAGCTCGTTGATGTCAGCGCCGGCCACAAAGGACTTGTCCCCCGCTCCGGTCAGGATCACGACGCGAATCGCATCGTCGTACTTGAGGGCGAGCACGGCGCGGCGGAGCTCGTCGATCGTCTGCGTGCTGAGGGCGTTGAGAACCTTCGGACGATTGATGGTGATGGTGGCGAGGGCGCCGTCGCGTTCGACCAGGATGTTCTCGAGCGTATCGAGCGTCATGACGAAGAATCGAGTATACCCCAGCGTCGCGCCGCGCCTGCGAGCCACCCGAGCGCCGCGCCCATCGTTGCGCCGACGCAATCCGCGAGCACATCGTAGCGATCGGCGCTTCGTCCAGGCACGAACAGCTGATGGAACTCGTCGGTCACGCCATAGAGGGTGGCGAGGACGATGGCGGCGATGCCGCGCCTCCAGGTCACCTCGCGGAGACGTCCGCCCGCGAGCGCCCGCAGAATGAGGACACCCAGCAGCGCGTAGCCGATCGAGTGTCCGGACTTGTCGGAGATGTTGCCGGGAAGACTGGTCAGATTGGGAATCGATGACGCGCCAAAGATGACCGCCAGCATGAGCACGACCGGCCCCCAGAGGAACATCGGGGAGCGGAGATCGATCGGCGGCCGCGTCACAGCGGGAACGGATACATCAACCAGCCGAGAACGATCGCCGTGGCGATGAATCCGCCAAACATCATCGCGCCGGTGCGGACCTGCTCTCGCGGCTCATCGCGAAGGAGCACGCTGAACACGAGCGACACGAAGAACGAGAACAAAATCAGGAGCAGGAAGTGGCTTGTCATTTGCGGCCGAGCGCAATGTCGTAGGCGTCGAGAATCACGAGAAAATTCAACAGGCCCGACACGATCAGAAAACAGTTGCCGTACTCATAGGTGGCGGCGGTCACCTTCCCCGCGCCGGCATCCATCATCCGCGCGATGATCCACGGCGTCCCCGCGAGCAGGTCGGCGACGGCCGCGAGGCCCACGAGCGGATCGGACAACTCGAACGGGAACACCCGTCCGTTCAGGAGCAGGCCGATCAGAAACATCGCCGGTAACGCCAGCAGGAACACGATGGCCTTCTGCCGCCTGCCCATCCAGAAGTGGCCCGCACCGGGAACAAGCCACGCGGCCAGACAGAGCAGTACGAGCACGCCGGGCTCGGCGGCAGCCCGCGGCCCCTCGGCGGTCGTCGATTTCGTCGTCATATCTTCCTTTGAATCATAGCGCATTCGTCACCGAGGGCCGGAGCCTCGCTCGATCGGTGACCGCCGCGTCAGACAGCAGCGACTGGACGAAAATCCAACCGGCCGCAGCGCCGAGCGGGAGTGCGCACAACGCGCGCACCGCATTCGACGGGTGCGCAACGCCGGAAAACTCGAGGATGACGCTGAGGGCGGTGGGGAGCGCGGCAAGGATCAGCAGCCGACGCGCCGATGACGTGGGGCGCGGTCGTCGCGAGGCAACCCAGCCGAACAGCGCACCCATCGCCCCCGACAGATAGAGACCCGTGCACCGGCCGCACACTGGAAGCTGCACCCCTGCCAGATGAAACGATCGCGCCGCACGCTGATGACAGACCAGACCAGCGGCGCCATAGACCGCGGCCGCCGCGGACACCAGGCGCGGATTGTCGCTCGTGAGCGCGTAGGGAGCGGCGATCAGGGTGTAGCACCACACGAGTGAGCCGATGGTGAGGACGGCGGCAAGAAGCCGGTGCATTCAAATCATTGTAGCTTCGAGAGAACACCACACGCGCGGTGCCGTCTCTGGCGCGGCGCTAAAGCGCCGCGCTACGGGCGTCTTTACCGTTCCGGCGATTGCAGCGACTGGGTTGTGTGGGGCATCTCGGCCGTATATCCCTGGCGGGCACGGGGGCGGAACTCCGGGTGCGCGTTGACCTTGACGACGATCCGGCGGAAACGACCATCGGCCCGCCAGTTGGTTGGGGAGTACCCGATGGAGTACTGATTCGATAGCTCGTCGGAGATGCTGGCGTAGATCCCCTTCAGCTCCTGCACCGACTGCGGGAAATACGACAACGCGCCGGTCTCCTGCGCAAGCGTCTTCATCGCGAAATCGGATTCAGAAAAGTACTTCCGGGTCGATTCGGCGCGCGCGGTCGAATAACGGTTCTGCACGCAGATCGTGTAGATGTTGATTCCGCTCTTCCGCGCCATCGCCAGCACATCCTCGAAGCTGATGACGCTCGACGTGTCCTCCCCGTCCGACAACACGGCGATGGCCTGCCGCCGGATCTCGCCCGCCTGCTGCGCCGACCGCGCGAACTGCTTCATCGCGACGTATAGGGCGTTGTTGAGCGCGGTGGATCCGTGCGGCTGCGCCTGGCGGACGGCGCGCTCGAGCGAGGCCCGATCGCCCGAGAGCGCCTGCACGATATTGACGTTGTCGCCGAACGTGACGACCGCACCGCGGTCAGCGTCGCGCAGCGTTTTGAGGAAGCCGATTGCCGCGTCGTGGACGGTCTCGATCTTGTCGGCCATGCTCGCGCTGGTATCGATCAGGAGGATGAGATCGATCGGCACTTCGTGCGATTCGAAGAACTGGACGTGCTGAAGAACCCCGTCCTCGTAGATCGCAAAGTCGTCCTGGACGAGGCCGGGCACGAGCCGCTTGCCATCGCTGACGGTGACGTTCAACGCGACCAGGCTGGCGCCGCTCCGGAAGATCCGGCCTTGCGCCGCTTGGTCCGATGACGGGGCGTTCGACGGTGGCTGGTTCGCTGACGGCTCGTTCGACGGCGGCTGACTCGGCGCCGGATTCTGTGCGCGGACAGGGACGATGAGGGCGAGCGCGACGATCGATGAGGACGACAACAAGGCGAGGCGTCTCAAAAGCTCCTCCTCACCGCGTGCGCCGGTGCAAGGTGCGTTCCGCGCCTGACGATAGCGAATTACTGGGAAATTAGCAAAGCGTAGACGCGTGGCCGTACGACGCTGCGTAAGTTTCACCCGCCGACCGTCAAAGCCCCGCTCACTCGTGGCAGAACGCCACGGGCACTCGTGGGTTCTACGAGGTTCCGCTAGGTTCTACAAGGTTCGTTCGAATACGCGCCGAACCTGAACGGAACCCCGCAGAACCTGAAGGAATTAGAGTCCTGAGGCCTGACCGAAGTGACGTTCGTACCGATCGAAGAACTCGGGCCAGGTATAGGCATGGCTCTGCCCGCCAAGGTGCTCGAGCGCGTAGGTGGCGGCCACGCTGCCGATCTGGGCACAGACGCGGTAGCCAGCGCCCCGGGCCATGCCTTTGAGGAAGCCGCCGCGGAATGCGTCACCGACGCCGGTCGGATCGACAATCCGGTGCGGCGGCACAGCGGGCACATCCGTCGTCTGATGACGCTCGAGGATCGAGCAGCCGTTCTCGCCGCGCGTGACCACGAGCGCGCCGCTGCGGGCGAGAATGGCGGCTTCGTCGAGGCCGGTCTTCTGACGGATCAACTCGAACTCGTAATCGTTGCTGATGACGATCGTCGCCGCCGCCATTCCATCCCGAAGCTCGTCGCCTGACATGCGCGCGCATTGCTGACCCGGATCCCAGATGAAGGGAATCCCGAGGGTTCGGCACTCATCGGCATACTGGAGCATGGCGCCGGGATCGTTCGGCGAGATGATCGCGAGCCCGCAATCGGGCACGTCTCGGAACGAGAGCTCGCCCGCATTCGACATCGCACCGGTGTAGAACGACGCGATCTGATTGCTGTCCACGTCCGTGCTGCAGAAGAAGGACGCGGTGAACTTGGCGTCCACCTCCTTCACCAGCGACGTGTCCACGTGCGCCGCCTCGAGCCAGCGGCGATAGTCCGAGAAATCCTGACCGGCGGTCGCCATCAGGCGCGGCCGTTCACCGAGCAGCGCCAGCGTATAGGCAATGTTGGGCGCACAGCCGCCGCGGCGCTTGTCCATGGTGTCGACGAGAAAACTGAGGCTCACCCGTGACATGTGCTCCGGCAGGAAATGCTCGGTGAACTTGCCGGGGAAGGACATCAGGTAGTCGAAGGCGATTGAGCCGGTCACTATGATGTTCAATGCTGTCTCTCGAATCACTGATCACTGATCACTAATCGCGAATCACTAATCGTCGCTGAATCCTCGAATCCTTGAATCCTCGAATCGAGAACCGCGAACCGCGAACCGCGAATTGCGAATTGCGAATTGCCAGTAGCCAGACGCCAACAGCCAGAAGCTATGACAGATACTTCCCCACCAACGGCGCCAATTCACGTTTGATGTCGGCGGGGACGGCCTCCGGACGCGTGATGATCGCGTACTTCAATGCTGACGCGCACTCGCAGGTGCGCTCGAACGGCAGGCGATCCACGGCGGCGGCAATGACCCGCTGCGCATTGGCCGCGTTCTGCGTCAGGTTCGCGACGATCATCTCGACCGTCACCTGATCGTGCGACGGATGCCAGCAGTCGTAGTCGGTGATGAGCGCGATCGTCGTGTAACAGATCTCCGCCTCGCGCGCCAGCTTGGCTTCCTGGAGATTGGTCATGCCGATCACGTCCATCCCCCAGGATCGATACAGCTTCGATTCGGCCAGCGTCGAGAACTGGGGGCCCTCCATACACACGTACGTGCCGCCCTTGTGCACGACCGGCGACGACGGAAGCGGGCTCGACGCCGCCGGCAACCCTGCGGCCTGCGCGGCGTGAAACGCGATGTCGCTCAGCGGCGCGCAGAAGGGATGCGCAAACCCGACGTGGGCGACCAGTCCGCGGCCAAAAAAGTCGAGACCCGTCCTTTGGTGCGATCGAAGAATTGATCGGGCACCAGCATGTCGAGCGGACGATACGGCTCTTTCAGCGAGCCGACGGCGCTCGCCGAGATGATGTAATCCACGCCGAGTGTCTTGAAGCCGAAGATGTTGGCGCGAAAATTCAGTTCGCTCGGCAGCAGACGGTGCCCGACTCCGTGACGTGCCAGGAACGCGACACGCTTGCCCCGCAACGTGCCCGTCACATACGGCGCCGACGGCTCGCCGAACGGCGTCGCGATGCGTTCTTCCTTGCGGTCGGTCAACTCCGCCATGTCGTACAGACCGCTCCCGCCAATGATGCCAATTGAGGTCATAGGAACTCGTAATGATACTTCACACCGCTGCAGCTTCGACGTACTTCCGGCCGTCGCGCTCGCGAATGTAACCAGCGGGGATCGATGGATCGTGCTCAAAGAAGATCAGGTACTCACGATCGATTGCGTCGCGAAGGAAGGTTCGTTTGAATGCGAGCGTGTCCATCGGATACAAGTCGTAGGCCATGATCCATGGCTCATCGACGTGGGCGGTCGTGGGAAGGAGATCCGCGGCGAACACGGCCGTCCGTCCCCCGGACTCAATCATGACGATCTGGTGGTGCATCGTATGACCACCGGTCCGCACCACGCGCACGCCGGGCGCAATGACGTCATCGCCAGCGACGAGATCCAGCACACCGGCGTTCATCAGCGGAACGAAATTCTCCTGCAGGTAGCTGGCGCGGTTCCGCTCGTGAGGATGCGTCGCGTCTTCCCACTCCGCGGTCCGTGCCACGTACCGGGCTCGAGAGAAACGCGGCGCGATATTGCCGGCGGAATCACGGACGGTAAACCCGCCGGCGTGATCAAAATGGAGATGCGACGCGAGCACGAGGTCGATTCCGCGGCTGTCAAGACCGGCGTCCGACAGTGAGTGGTCCAGGTTTCTGCTGCGATCGATGACGTAGATCGAGGTGTTCCTGGCGTCCATCTTGTCGCCGATGCCGGCGTCGACGAGCATCGTGAGGCCGTTACCGCGAACCAGCAGCGGGCGCATGCTGAGCGTGATGCGGTTCTTCTCGTCGGCCGGGATCCGCTTCTCCCAGAGCGTCTTCGGCACCACGCCGAACATCGCGCCGCCATCGAGACGGAAGAAGCCGTCGAAGAGAGCAGTCAGTTCCAGATCACCAAGCTTAATCAACGCCATTCACCGTCACGCGGACACGAGCCCACGGCTAAAACGAAGACTCGAAGAAACGAAGAATCGAAGGAAAACCGAGAGCAACAAGCCCGGCTGCGCGCCCGCGCTCGCCGGACCGTGCAGGCACGCCTGCCATGGGCGACCCGCCAGGCACAGACGCGCTCCCTGTGGGATGCGCCGGCCGGAGGCCGCGTCCGCGTCGGCGGGCGCGGCCGGCCAGCTTCGGCGCGACCGCCTTCGGATCTTCGGTTCTTCGGGCTTACCGTGGGTCGTGCAGTTCGACAGCTCGACACCTACCGTCCGCCCTGTTTCAACTCCACCAGGACACCATGCGCGCTTGACGGGTGGATGAATGCGACGAGCGATCCGTGCGCGCCTGGCCGCGGAGCCTCGTCAATCAGTCGCACGCCACGCGACTTGAGGCTCGCCAGTGTCGCGGCGATGTCGTCCACGCGCAGCGTGATGTGATGGAGACCCGGACCACGCCGGCCGACATACTTGGCAATCGGCGACTCGGCATCCGTCGCCTCGAGCAGTTCCAGCGCGGACTCTCCAGTGGCGATGAAATGCGCCCTGACGTGCTGCGAGGGCACCTCCTCCGGCGCCTCGATTTCCAACCCCAGCGCGTCGCGATAAAAGCGCAGCGCCTCTTCCAGGTTGGCGACCGCGATGCCGATGTGATCCAGCGTCGCTTTCATACGGTTCTCTTCATGATTTCATCGACTGCCGTGTAGGGGTCGATCTCGCGTGCCGACACCCGCTCGAGAATTCGATCGAACTCGCCGGCGCCGAGCACCCGCTGTTCAACGTGCTGAAGGAATCGCTGCGCCAGCAGCTCCCTCAGGCGAAACTCCGCGCGCCGGCGGCGACGGGCCGCCTGCGTTCCGGTCGTATGCATTCGAAACCGCTCGATCGCCTCGAGCAGTTCGGGAACACCCCGGCCCGTCGTCGCCTCGGTTTTCAGGATCGGCGGCCGCCATTCGTCAGAGCCAAAGGTCTGCAGCGACAGGTTTGCTTCGATCGACGCCGCGGTTCGGTCCGCTCCTTCGCGATCGGCCTTGTTGACGACGAAGATGTCCGCGATCTCCATGATGCCGGCCTTGAGTGCCTGGACCTCGTCACCCATTCCGGGAACGATGGTGACGACCGACACGTCGGCCGTGCGGACAATGTCGATCTCGTCCTGGCCGACTCCCACCGTTTCGATGATGACGACGTCCTTGCCGGCGGCGTCGAGGACCAGCGCGACTTCGCTGGTCGCGCGCGCGAGCCCGCCGAGGTGTCCGCGCGTCGCCATGCTGCGGATGAAGACGCCGGCATCTCCGGCGTGCGCCTGCATCCGGACGCGATCGCCGAGGATCGCGCCGCCGCTGAACGGGCTCGTGGGATCGACCGCGACGATCCCGACCGTTCTCGACGTTTTTCGGATTTCGGTGGTGAGCCGATCGACCAGCGTGCTCTTGCCGGACCCGGGCGCGCCGGTGATCCCGACGAGATACGCGCGGCCCGTTCCCGGAAAGATCTGGCGGACAGACTTCCGCTCCGGCGGGCGATTCGTCCTCGATGAGGGAAATCGCGCGCGCCAGTGCGCGGGGATCCCCGTCCAGCACGCGTTGTGAGAGCGCAGACGCCGGCGTGCTCACTGTCCCAGCAGCTGCCGCGCAATGACCAGCCGCTGGATCTCGCTGGTGCCCTCTCCGATGGTCAGGAGCTTCACGTCGCGAAAATACTTTTCGGCGGGATAGTCCTTCACAAAGCCGTAGCCGCCGTGGATCTGGACGCAGTCGTCTGCGGCTTTGACCGCGATTTCACTCGCAAACAGTTTCGCCATCGACGACTCCCGGGTCGTTCGCTCGCCGCGATCCTTCAGGTACGCGGCACGATACGTCAGCAAACGGGCGGCTTCAATTCGCGTGGCGTTGTCGGCAAGCTTCCACTGGATCGCCTGAAACGCCGCGATCGGCTGGCCGAACTGGCGGCGCTCCTTCGCGTAGCGCAGCGCGGCCTCGTAGGCGCCCTGCGCCAATCCCACCGAAAGCGCGGCGATGCCGATGCGGCCGGCATCGAGAACCTGGAGCGTGTTGATGAATCCCTGGCCTTCTTCCCCGAGCAGGTGTCCGGCTGGAACGCGGCAGTCCTCGAAGACGACTTCGCTCGTGTCGCTGGCGCGCATCCCGAGCTTGTTCTCCTTCTTTCCGGCCCTCATCCCGGGCGTGCCGTGTTCGACCACGAACGCCGAGATGCCGCGATGCCCCTTGCTGCGATCGGTGACCGCCATCACCACCATGACGCCGCCGATGCTCCCGTGCGTGATGAAGCTCTTCGATCCGTTGAGCACCCAGCACTGACCCTGCCGGACCGCAGTGGTCCGCATGCTGGCCGCATCGCTGCCGGCGCCAGCTTCGGTCAGGCCCCAGGCGCCGAGTACTTCCCCGCGCACCAGCCGCGGCAGAAACTCCGCTTTCTGCGCGGCGCTCGCGAACATCGCAATGTGCGAGGTGCACAGGCCGTTGTGTGCGGCGACCGACAACGCAATCGCCGGGCACACACGGGCAAGCTCTTCGATGCAGATGCAGTACTCGACCGCCGACATCGCCGATCCGCCGAACTCGTCGGCGAATTGGATGCCCATCAACCCAAGCGCCGCCAGTTTCGGCAACAGCTCCATCGGAAAGTGCTGAGATTCGTCCCACTCCATGACGTGCGGACGAATCTCCGCTTCCGCGAACTCGCGCACCGTTCGACGCAGCAATTCCTGCTCTTCAGTGGGACGGAAGTCCATCTCGCAGGAGTGTACAAGGGAAACGGGAAAAGGGAAAGCGCCTGCGGCCCGAGCGAGGCGCGAAGCCGCCGAGCGAGAGCGAGTGGGCAGCGAGCATTGAGAAATGCCAGACAGGCTATGCTTGTCGAATATGCGATTCAAACAGTTCTTGTTCGTCCCTTCTTTCTTGTCTCTTCTTCTGCTTCTCCCCTCGACCGCCTCCGCCGACATCACCGCGTTCCTCGGCGCGAATTCCACGCCGTCGGCCCGCACAGTCAAGGGTGCCAGCGTCGGAATGGGGCTCGTGATCGTCGGTTTCGAGTTCGAGTACGCGCACACGAACGAAGATCTCCCCGAGGGCGCGCCTGGACTCTGGACCTACATGTTCAACGGCCTGCTTCAGACGCCGGTCCCGATCGGTGGCGTCCAGTTTTACGGCACCGCCGGCGGCGGCGCCTTTCACGAAACGCTGAACGAGCGATCAGAAACGAATTTCGGTATCAACGTGGGAGGCGGGATCAAGATGGCCCTGGCAGGACCGCTGCGATTGCGGTTCGACTATCGCGTCTTCACGTTACAGGGCTCGCCGCTCTACTCGAAGCCGCAGCGGTTTTACGCAGGGATAAACCTGAAGTTTTAGAAAGTTAAAAGTTAAAAGTCAAAAGTTAAAAAGAAGGAGCAAGAGAAAAGGGAGGCCGAGGGGAACAAACAGCTCGTTCCCCTCGCCTCCCTGTACTTTTAACTTCTAACTTTTAACTTTTAACTTTCTACTGTCCGACCGGTGTGAGGCTCAGACGGCTTGGACCTGAGGCGAACGCAGCCGTGAATCGCTTCCACATCTCGGCGGTTTCAGGCGCTCGGAGTTCCTCGGGCGTCATCGTCTTCTGGAGAATCGCGAAGATGTCGTACTCGGCGTTCGGGACGACCGGGTCGATCACGATGACGTAGAGCGCGTTCTGACCGAAAGGCTCCGCGGACTTGAAAAACTTGATCCCGGCCGCTTGCTGCTTCAGGGTGGCGTCCTCGGTCTTGGCGAGACCCGCTTTGAGTTTTTTCGCGAACTCTTCGAACACCGCTGTCTGGTCCGGCTTGATCGGCACCAGCAGTACGCCCGACGGTGTCGTCAGCGACAGTTTAGGCCCGGCTGGCTTGCGCCGGCTCCGCGGGTGCCTGGGCGGCAGGGGCCTGACCGGCGGGCGCTGCGGGAGCCTGAGCAAACAGCACGGCAGGTGCGAGCGCCAGTGCCAGACCAACAGTCAGACATTACGAAGGGACGACGCATTCAATCTCCTCCTTGACCGAACGGCAAGGCAAAACCAAAAGACAATACTTTAGCGTACACCCCGCCCGTATGCCTAGCGCAAGCTGGCCGTCTTTCATCCTAAACAAACACCGACAGGACTTCGTTAGCGAGAAGCATGCCGTTGCGCGAGAGTCGCAGACGCGCGCCTTCACGCACGGCCAGCCCCGCCTCGAGCGAGGGTTGCAGGGCGTCAGCATACCGCGCCCAGATATCGGTTTCGTATTTGCGCCCGACGGAATCGAGGTCGAGACCGGCCGTCAGGCGCAGGCCCGTGAACAGCGCCTCCTCGAGCCGTGAGTCGTGTGACAGAACGCGCTGCTCCGCGGTCACAGACTGTCCGTTCTGAAGGCGACTAATGTACTCCTCCGTGGAAGAGATGTTCTTCCGCCGAACACCGTCGCGCGTCGAATGGGCGCCGCACCCGAACCCGAGCCACTCGCCGTCCTGCCAGTATTTCAGGTTGTGACGCGACTCGAATCCAGGCCGTCCGACGTTCGAGATTTCGTATTGGCGATACCCGGCTCCATCGAGTTGCTCGAGACTCCACAAATACATCTCAGCCGCGTCGTCGTCAGGCGCAAGCGACCAGCCGCTGCGGGCCATGTCTTCTTTGAGCGGCGCGTTGGGGTACAGCTCGAGAAGGTAGAGCGAGGCGTGTTCCGGTGAAACCTGTATCAGCGCGTCCACGCTCTCGCGCCAATCCGCGGGCGTCTGCTGCGGCAGCCACATCATCAGGTCGACGGACACATTGCCGAAACCCGCAGCTCGGGCCTCGATGACCGCGTCGCGCGCCCGATTGGCGGAATGAATCCGCCCCAGCCTCTTGAGTTCGGCGTCGCGGAACGACTGCACACCGAAGCTCACCCGGTTGATGCCGGCCGCGCGAAATCCGTCCATCCGTTCGGGGTTTGATGTCTCCGGATTCGTCTCGAGGGTCACCTCGGCGCCGGCTGCGACGCTGAACGACTGCCGGCAAGCGTTGAGCAGCCGCTGGATCTCGTCAGGATCAAGCAGCGACGGCGTGCCGCCGCCAAAGAAGATCGTGTCGACCGGCTCGCCGCGTCCTGCGGCGACGATCTCGCGTTCGAGCGCGGTGACGTAGCGGTCCTTGAGCTCACCGTTGAAGAGCCCACGATTAAAGTTGCAGTAGTTGCAGATTGAAGAACAGAACGGAATGTGGAGATAGAGGCCCAGCATCTGGACTGCTGAATGCTGATTGCTGATTGTTGATTGCTGATCGTTGATTGTTGATTGCCGAGTTACGTGCCGGACTTGCCACCCGTCCACGGCAGGTCGGCTCCCTTGCCGTCAGGCGCTCTCAATTGCGCTCTGACTGGACCTTTCGACCGGTTCGGGAGCACCCGGCGGCCGGGGGTCCGTTTCCACAGCATGACCAGGTCGTCCACGCCGCCATTGGGCGGCAGGTGACGGTAGTCAGCCCCATCGTACTCCAGGAACTCGGACATCTCGTGGAGCCGCGAGTGAATCCGGAATCCAATGCGCGCCTTCAGACAGTCGGGGTCGGCGTCGTCTGGCGTATCTTCGTAGTTTGACGTGAAGATCGTGTGGCGGCGCTCATTGTACCGAGTGTTCACGATCAGGTTCATCGTCTCCTCGACCCACTCGGAGGTCTTCTCGGATCCGATGTCGTCCAGCACGAGGAGATCGGCTTCCATCACCGGACGGAGCACATCCATTTCCGCGGTCCGCACCAGCGGGTTGTACGTGCTGCGGATGACGCGCAGGAGATCGCGCACGTCGTAAAAGAGCCCGCGTGCGCCCTTCGTCATAATCACATGCCGCAGGACCGAAACCGCAAGATGCGTTTTTCCGATCCCGGGCGGCCCGATCAAGCAGAGCCCCTTGCGAGGGGCGGGGAATTCTTCTGCAAAACGCCGGGCGTGTTTCACCGTCGTCAGCAGTTTCTCGTTAGGGTAAGTGACGAAGGAATCGAGATCGCACCGGCGGTATCGCGGCGGAATGCGCGCTTCACCCACGAGCCGCGCCGTCAGCCCTTCGCGCCAGCAGTCGCATCGGACGACCCGGCGAATACCGTCGGCCTCTACAGCCTTCCAGCCAGTGTCGTCGCAGAGATCGCAGGACATGAAGGGGACAGGTGAAGGAACGTGACTCGTGATTGTAGAGCGCGCCGAGTCGAATGCGCAATGTGGAAATCGTGGAGGGCTACGCCTTGCGGCGAGGCTCTTCCACGTGCTCTGACTCGATCGAGGTTTCAGGAGGCGGCGCCGGAGCAGTCGAACGAACGAGATCGGTCGGCGATGACTTCACCAGCGCCGTGCTCAGCCGCTGCTCCCAGTCGCCGATGCCGCGGGAGAGTTCGTGCTTCACGTAGTCGATGAACTCATTCACCTCGCCCTGCATCGCTTCGATCTTCCGGCGCATGTTGAGAATGATCTCGACGCCGGCAAGATTGACGCCCAGATCGCGCGTGAGCGACAGGATGGTTTCGAGCTGTTCGAGGTCCTCTTCGGAATACAGGCGCGTGTTGCCTTCCGTCCGGGACGGTTTCAGCAATCCTTCACGTTCGTAGAGGCGGAGCGTCTGCGGGTGGATGTTGTACTTCTGCGCCACCGCGCTGATCATGTAGTACGCCTTGCCCGAACGTTTCGCGGTCATAAATGCAAATCCCGCCTGACATCTTCCGAATTGAGGCGGCCGAATTCACGCATCAGTTCCTTCGAGCGCTCATCGGCAACCGCCGGCAGCACGAGCTTCACCTCGACGATCAAATCCCCGTACGAGCCTGACGAGGTGGGCGCGCCCCGCCCGCTCAACCTGAACTGCTGTCCCGCCTGGGTACCGGGTGGAATTCGCACCTTGACGACGCCGTCCAGCGTCGGCACGTCGATGCGCGCACCGAGTACGGCTTCATGAACCGCCACCGGCACGACGATGAACAGGTGATCGCCCTCCCGTCGCAGGAGCGGATGCGGCTGAACCTGGATATCCACGAACAGGTCACCGTTGCTCCCGCCGCGACGGCCCGTGTTGCCCCGTTCGGGAATCCTCAGCCGCGAACCACTCTGAACGCCCGGCGGGACGCGTATCGCCACGGGCTCGCTCCTGACCAGTCGACCGTGCGCGCTGCACACCTCGCACCGCTGAAATCGCTGCCTGCCGGTGCCTGCGCAGGCCGCGCACGACTTCGAGAACACCATGTGACCCCTGGCCCAGCGGACCTTGCCGGTCGCCTGGCAGTGCGGACATCGCCCTTCGGGCGTGCGCACCCGCCCCGCCCCTGCACACGCGCTGCACGGAACCTGACGCGTCACCACTATCTGGCGATCGACGCCGCGCAGCGATTCCTCGAACGTGACGGTCAACTTCGCGTGCAGGTCTGCGCCAGCCTCGGACTTACCCTCCTCGTGGGTCGTCGGATGGAGCACTTCGGCAAACAGTTCGCTGAAGGTCGCGGCGTCCGTTCCTCGCGCCGCGAAGGAAAAATCAAATCCCGCAAACTCGAACGCAGCCGTCGCCGCACGGGGACCGTGGGGACTGGACGAGCCGCCGGCCGCATCGTACGCCTGCCTTCTCGCCGGATCGCTCAGCGTCTCGTATGCCTCGGTTACACGCTCGAAAACCGCTTCCGCCTGGCGATCACCCGGGTTGACGCCCGGGTGATACAGCCTGGATAACCGCCGGTACGCCCGCTTGATCTCAGTCGGCGTGGCGCCCGGCGTCAGACCGAGGATGACGTAAAAGTCCATGACTCGAGATCAGTTGCCACCGATACCTATTTCTTCTCTTCCTCCACCACTTCCGCGTCAATCACGTCGCCTTGCGCGCCGCCGCGCGACGATCCGCCTTCGCTCGATTCGGTCGAACCGCCCGACGGACCCGCGTTCGCCTGACCCGCGCTCGCTGCCTTGTAGAGCGTTTCTGCGGCCTTGTGCTGCGCCGTGTTCAACGCGTCCATCGCGCGCTTGATGTCCGCGACGTCGTTCTTCTCGATCGCGCGCTTCAGGTCTTCAATCGCTGACTCAATCGGCTGCTTGTCGGACGCCGACAGCTTGTCGCCGTTGTCCTTGAGCATCCGTTCCGCCGCGTACGCCGCCTGGTCGGCGTGGTTGCGAGTCTCGATTTCCTCCTTGCGCTTGCGATCGTCCTCGGCGTGCGACTCCGCCTCCCTCATCATCTTGTCGACCTCGTCCTTCGAGAGGCCGCTCGACGCGGTGATGGTGATCTTCTGCTCCTTCTGCGTCGCCATATCCTTCGCGGATACGTTGACGATGCCGTTCGCATCGATGTCGAACGTGACCTCGATCTGCGGCATGCCACGCGGCGCAGACGGAATTCCTGTCAGGTGGAACTTGCCGAGCGGACGGTTGTCGCGCGCCATCGGCCGTTCGCCCTGTAGCACGTGCACTTCGACGCTCGTCTGGTTGTCCGCCGCGGTCGAGAACGTCTCGCTCTTGCGCGTCGGGATCGTCGTATTCCGCGGAATCAGCGTCGTCATGACGCCGCCGAGGGTCTCGATGCCGAGCGAGAGCGGTGTGACATCGAGCAGCAGCAGGTCCTTGACCTCACCGGCGAGCACGCCGGCCTGAATCGCGGCGCCGACCGCCACGACCTCGTCCGGATTGACACCCTTGTGCGGTTCCTTGCCGAAGAGCTCCTTGACGATCGCCTGCACGCGCGGGATACGGGTTGAACCGCCAACCAGCACGACCTCGTCGATCTTCGAAGGATCAACACCGGCATCGGCGAGCGCCTGCTTGGTCGGACCGACGGTCTTCTGCAGCAGGTCATCGACGATCTGCTCGAACTTCGACCGGGTCAGCTTCATCGTCAGGTGCTTCGGGCCGGTCTGATCCGCGGTAATGAACGGAAGATTGATGTCGGTCTCCATGACAGTGGAGAGCTCCATCTTGGCCTTCTCCGCCGCTTCCTTCAGGCGCTGCAACGCCATCCGATCCTTGGAAAGGTCGATGCCTTCCTGCTTCTTGAACTCGGTGACGATCCAGTCGATCACTCGCTGGTCGAGGTTGTCGCCTCCAAGGTGCGTATCGCCATTGGTCGCCTTGACCTCGACCACGCCTTCGCCGACTTCCAGGATTGAAATGTCGAACGTGCCGCCGCCGAAGTCGTAGACCGCGATCGTTTCGTCCTTCTTCTTATCGAGGCCGTAGGCAAGCGCCGCCGCCGTCGGCTCGTTGACGATGCGCATCACTTCGAGGCCGGCGATCTGGCCGGCGTCTTTCGTGGCCTGACGCTGTGCGTCGTTGAAATAGGCAGGAACGGTGATGACCACCTTGGTCACCGTCTGTCCCAGATACTCCTCCGCCGCCTGCTTCAGTTTCTGCAGGATCATCGCGGAAATCTCGGGCGGGGAATACTCCTTGCCACCGGCCTTCACGCGCACGTCACCATTGCTGACGCGGGCGACGGTGTAGGGCACCATCTTCATCTCTTCGTTCACTTCGTCGTACTTGCGGCCCATGAACCGCTTGATCGAGAAGACGGTGTTCTCCGGGTTGGTTACCGCCTGGCGCTTGGCCACCTGGCCGACGAGGCGTTCACCCGATTTGGTGAATCCCACAACTGAGGGCGTAATGCGGCTGCCCTCGGGATTGGTGATCACCACCGGTTCTCCGCCTTCCATGACAGCCACAACCGAGTTGGTGGTCCCCAGGTCGATACCGATAATCTTGCTCATGCCTGTTGTCCTCACGTCCTGCCACTCCTCCGGAGTGACCAATCTTTATAACGTTAGTAATATAAAATATGAGTGATAACTAGTCAAGCTGTTCCTGTGGACTTCCCCTAACTTGGTGTTAGAATGCGCTTTGCCAGCCCTCCCGCGCGCCAGAGGTCATTTATGCGCTGCCTCTTCGGTTTCCGAGCTTCTGGGATTTCCGTTTTCACGGCTTCCCTGCTCGTTGGATTGACCTCGTCGATAGCCTTGGCCCAGACGCCTGACCGGGCCGATCAACCACCTGTCGCCGCCGATCCACCTGCGCACATCGCGCTGGTCGACGGTTCCGCGGTGCTCGAACGTGATGGGCAGCGCGAGTCGTCGCCAGAGAACATGCCGCTCCTCGCTGGCGATCGCGTACGCACGCAGAACGGTCGCGTGGAGATTCTTTTTGGTGAAGGCAGCACCCTGCATCTGGACACAGACACGACGGTCGATTTCCAGTCGAACGATCTCGTGCGGCTGCTCGCTGGTCGTGTGCGCTTGGCGATTCCTCGTCCCGGCCAACAAGTGTCATATCGCATCGACGCGCCGTTCGCGTCGGCGTTGATCAACCAGGCCGGCGAATACCGCCTCTCGGTGCTTCACGGCGATCGAGGTGACGAGATTGAGCTCGCGGTGCTTCGCGGGTGCGCGGAGCTGGCGAATGACGATGGCCGGACGACGCTGTGCGCCGGACAGCGCGCCTACGCGCGCGCCGACGCCGCACCATCCTATGCGTACGCGTTCAACTCCGCGTCATGGGACGCGTTCGATCGCTGGTCCGAGACGCGCCGCGATCAACGGCTCGGCGTGTCGGCGCAGTATCTCCCCAGCGAGGTGCAGCCCTACGCGCCAGCGTTCGATCAGTACGGTTCGTGGCAATACAACACCTCCTATGGCTACGTCTGGTATCCGTCGGTCGCGGCCGGCTGGCGTCCGTATTACCACGGTCGGTGGGTGACGCTGCGTCCGTACGGATGGACGTGGGTCGGGGCCGGGCCCTGGGCCTGGCCAACGCATCACTACGGGCGATGGGGCGTCTCTGCGGGCTCGTGGTTCTGGATTCCGGGACGCGCGTGGGCACCGGCGTGGGTCTCGTGGGCGTATGCGCCCGGATATGTCAGCTGGTGTCCGCTCGGCTGGAACAACCGCGCCGTGCTGACGTTCGGATTCAGCTACGGCTACGATCCATGGCGCGCGTGGACCGTGGTGCCGCATAGCCACTTCGGTGCCGGCTACGTTCACGTCAATTACGTCGGTGGGTACGGGTTCAATGCGCAGACGCGAGGGGCGTTCGTGCCTCGCTACACTGGTCCTCCCTCGGCCGGCTACGCCGTCCCGCGCTCCGCTTCGCCGATTCTCGTCCCCGGCGTGGCACGACCTCGCGCCTCAACGTCAACGGTGTATACCAACCTCCAGCCGAGCGCCGCGCGGGTCGGCGGCGGCAACCGCGTGATCGTCGGTCCGTCGAGGAGCACCGTCGCCGCGACGCCTTCCCCGTCGTTGACGTCCACGCCGTCCGCTCGCACACGGGCGACAACGACGGATCAAGTTCCGGCGCCGAGCGATGCCGCATCGCGCTCGTTCGCGGCACCCGGAGTCGTGGATCGCAGTGCCAGAACGTCAGGCCGAGCGGTCGCGCGGGAGGATCCCGCGTATCGCCAGGATTCTGGCTCTCGCGTCATTCAACCGGGTTCCAGAGTGGACGACAGCGCCATCTATCGAGCCAATCCCTATATCCGGCGCTCCCCGGATTCGTCCGCGACACCCGGAATGGATCAAGGCACCCGGCCGGCTTACCAGCCCTATGCGATACCGCGTTCGCGCGGAGTCGAGGCGCCCTCGTACGGCGCGCCGGCTGTGCCGGCTGACGCGGGGCGTCCGGCAATGCCCTCGTACGGTATGGAGCGTCGTGCCCCGGGCGCCGATCGGCCTGCTGGTCCGCCACCCGGAGTTGTCGCACCGCCGCCGGGCGGCTACCGCGCAAATCCGGGCGGGGCGTCGGGACCAGGAGCAAGCGCTCCTGCTGGTGGTTCGCAGCCCGCCCAAGGGGGACACTCGCGCGGAGGCGGACAGCCTTCAACGGGAACCGCGGTACCGACGCGGTAAGAGCTGAATCACTGATCACTGATCACTCATCGCGAATCACTGATCCCTGGATCGTCGAATCATTGGATCGGCGAATCGTTGAATCGTGATCGGATTCGATGATGCGCGGATTCTTCGATTCGCCGATTCAACGATCAGGGATACGACGATTAGGGATGTGACGATCAGCAGATTCAGGATCAGTGACTAGTGATGAGGGATTCAAGCCTCCTCCGCCTCGTAGGACTACTGGTCGTCTCGTGCGGCGCGGTCGCTCTCGCCGCGCACGTTGCAGATGCTTCCGGCCGTCTCTACTTCCTCGACATCCGCGGCGGCCGCGTCGTCAGTGCCGCGCCCGATGGCTCGGACGTCAAGGTCCTCATCTCGGGACGCACCGGCATTCCAGATGGCGTCGCGATCGATCAACAAGCCGGTCATATTTACTGGACGATCATGGGGCGCGCCGCGGCCGACGACGGGATGATCGAGCGGATCGACAGTGATGGCAGCCATCTGACCACCGTCGTGCCCGCCGGCGGCACGTTCACACCGAAGCAACTCAAACTCGATCCGGTTCATCGAAAACTGTACTGGTCCGACCGCGAGGGGATGCGGGTCATGCGGGCAGACCTCGACGGCTCGCACATCGAGACGCTCGTCGAGACTGGTCACGGAGACGCCGATCGTCGCGACGCGGCGAACTGGTGCGTCGGCATCGCGCTCGATGTCGCCGGCGGCAAAATCTACTGGACGCAGAAGGGTGGCGACAACGCCCACGTGGGAAGCCTTCGCCGCGCCAATCTCGAGATTCCCAAAGGCGAAGAGCCGGCACACCGCTCCGATATCGAAGTGCTTTTCGACCAGCTCCCTGAACCTATCGACGTCGATCTCGATCTCGCCGGCCGGATGATCTACTGGACCGATCGCGGCTCGAACACCGTGAGCCGGGCTCCAATCAATCCGCCGACGGGGACGACTCCGGCAACGCGGACCGATCAGCAGATCGTGATGAGCGATCTGAAAGAAGCGATCGGCATCGCGCTCGACCTGCCGCGCGACCAGATGTATGTAACCGATCTCGGGGGCACGGTCTACAGCGCCCGGCTCGACGGCTCTGATAAGCGCGTCCTTCTCACCGGCCAGGGCAGCCTGACGGGAATTGCTTTCGTTGGGAGTCGCTGAGGCTTCGCGGAGCTAAACCTCCGCGCTACGGGCGTCCGAGCAGTGTTCCGGATCCCGGATCCCGGATCCCGAACGCGAACCGCGAACCGCGAACCGCGAACCGCGAACCGCGAGCTGATGGTATTCTAATACCATGCGGACTACCATCGACAAGGCAGGCCGAGTGGTGATTCCGGCCGCAATCAGGGAACGGGCGGGATTGAATGCAGGAGCCGAACTCGATGTGACGGTCGATGAGTTCGGGATCCGCCTCGAGCGCGTGGCGCCGGGGCCTCGACTGGTCAAGGTGGGCCGGAGAACAGTCGCTCGCCCGACGGCTCAGGGCGAGACGCGCACGAATCTCGACGTGGCCGCGCTGGTTGAGGAAGAGCGCAATCGATGGCCGTAACCTTTCTCGACACCAGCGTGCTGCTGGCGGGGATTCTGGACTTTGGTCCGCAGAGCGCTCCGGCCCAGTCGATCATGCACGCGGTTGCCGAACGAACGGTGCTGTCCCCGGCCACCGCGTGGCACTGCTGCCTCGAGTTCTTCTCCGTCGCGACACGGCTGCCGCCGGAATACAGGCTGACGCCTGCCGATGGCGCTCGCCTGTTGGAAGAGGAAGTCTTCGCGCGACTGACCGTGCACGACCTCCCCTCAGCCGATCGCGTCCGGCTGCTTCACGCGGCGATCGAGGATGGAGTTGCGGGCGGCCGCATCTACGATGCGCATATCGCCGAGGTCGCTCGGTCGGCTGGCGCCACCGTCATCGTGACGGACAATCGGCGTCACTTTCTTGGCGCACTGCGGCACGGCATCCGAGTCGAGACGCCAGTTGAGTACCTGAGAGCACTCAAGCCCCGACGGAGTTAAGATCGCAATCGAGGATCAATCAGCAATCAACAATCGGCAATTCCTTCTGATGGCTACTTACGTCCTTAAAGTCGCGCGCAGCGCCGTCTTCATTGCTCTGTTCCTGCTTGCGGCGCTGCTCGGCATTGCCACCGGCGTCATCTTCGCGTATGCGGGCGACGTCCCCCAGATTTCCGCCCTGGACGACTACTGCACCGAGCACGATCAGCCGGGTCTACGGGTCCCACGGCGAGGTCGTCGGCGAGTTCGCGGTTCAGCGCCGCGAAGTGATTCTGTACGACGCGATTTCCCCCAAGCTCCGTCAGGCGATCATCGCCGCAGAAGACGCCGAGTTCGAACGACACTTCGGGCTCAGCATGCCGCACATCATCATGGCGGCGACTCGCGATGTGCTCGGCGCGATCCGCGACCGCATTACCGGGCAGCGATCGCGGCCCAAGGGCGCGAGCACCATCACCCAGCAGCTCGCGCGCGGCCTGTTCCCGGAGGCGGTCGGGTTCCAGATCGGCGACGTCAGCCTCGAACGAAAAATCAAGGAAGCGATCGTCGCCGTGCAGATCGAGAAGCGCTATACCAAGCGCGAAATCTTCACGCTCTACGCGAACCAGATGTATCTCGGTGAAGGCGCCTACGGCGTCGAAGCCGCCGCGCGCACCTACTTCGGCAAATCGGCACGAGATCTGACGGTCGATGAAGCGGCGACGATCGCGGGAATCTTCCAGACCTGGCGTAACGCGCCGACGGTCAACATGGACCGCGCCAAGCGGCGCCGTGCATATGTCCTGCAGCGCATGGCCGAGGAAGGCTACATCACCCAGAAGGAGGCGGACGCCGCCACCGCGCGGCCGATCGTCCTCGCGCCGCCCACCAACGGCGCAAATTCGTTCGCGCCATACTTCGTCGAGGAGGTCCGCAAGGAGCTGGAAAGCCGCTACGGCGCCAAGCCGCTCTATGAAAACGGCCTGACGATCCAGACCGCCCTGGACGTGAAGCTCCAGGAGGCGGCCAACCGCGCGCTCGACGATGGCCTGCGGCGGATCGACAGGCGGCGTGGTTTCCGAAAGCCGCGCCGCAACATTCTGGCGGAGGGCCAGAAGATCGAGGCCTTCAAGCACCTACGCTGGGATCGAACGATGGCGGTCTCCGACGTGGTGCCCGCGGTAGTGACCGCCGCTGACGGCTCGGTCATTCAGCTGCGGGCCGGCGCGCTTCACGTGACCGTGGATCGCAAAGGCTTCGCCTGGACGGGAAAGACCGCAGGCACGCAGCTCGTCACCGCCGGCGACCTGGTCGAGACGCGGCTGCTTACGATCGACGAGCCCGCGCACACGGCCAGCGGGACACTCGAGCAAACGCCGCTCGTCGAGGGTGCGGTTCTGGCCATCGACAACCGTACCGGGCAGATCCGCGCGATGATCGGCGGCTACAGTTTCGATCGCAGCAAGTTCAACCGCGCCACGCAGGCGTATCGGCAAGTCGGATCGGCGTTCAAGCCCATCGTCTACACCGCCGCCATCGATCGCGGATATACGCCATCCTCGATCATCATGGACACGCCGGCGACCTTTCCCGGCGGGGCGGGATCACCGGTGTACACCCCGATGAACTACGACAAGAAGTTCGAAGGGCCGATCACGCTGCGCCGGGCGCTCGAAGACTCGCGCAACGTACCCGCCGTCCGCATGATGGAGCAACTGGGACCCGCACACGTGATTCAGTATGCACGCAGGCTCGGACTGCAGTCGCCGCTGCCACCGTATCTTGCGGTTGCGCTCGGCGCAGCGGAAGCCACCTTGACGGAAATGACCAGCGCGTATTCGGTCTTTCCCAACCAGGGCGTTCGGATGCGGCCCTACTTAATCGGCAAGGTTTCGGATCGCGAAGGCAACGTGCTCGAAGAGAACCGTCCGGAGCCGAAGGAGGCCATCCGCGCGGATACGGCCTTCGTCATGACCACCCTGCTTCACGGGGTCGTCCTGCGCGGCACGGCGCAAAAGGCCGCGTCGCTCAACTGGCCGCTCGGCGGGAAAACGGGAACGACCGACGACTACACCGATGCGTGGTTCGTCGGATTCGATCCCGAGATCACGATCGGCGTCTGGGTCGGACTCGATCAGAAGAAGCCGATCGGATCGAACATGACTGGCGCGGAGGCCGCGCTCCCAATCTGGATGGACATCATGAAAGCGTGGATCGGCGACCGCAAGGAGCCGCCGCAGTTCGCCTCGCCCGGCAACATCGTGTTCGTGACCGTGGACAAGGGAACCGGCGAGCCCGCACTCGAAGGCACGCCGGGCGCCATCCCGGAAGCGTTCATTGCCGGCACACAGCCGGGGTCAATACGATGAAATGCCGAATGCTGAATGTTGAATGCTGATTGATGCGAACTGCTAGAGTGCTGGCGCTGATGCTCGCCTTGTGGGCGGCAGCGTGCGAGACGTCAACGGCGCCGTCGTCGTCAACGGGACTTGCCGGCACCGTCCTCCGCGGTCCGACGCAGCCGGTCTGCGCGGCGAACCAGACGTGCGAAGCACCCTTCAGCAGCGGCTTCACCGTCGTGAAAATCGGCACGGTCGTCGCGACGTTCAGATCCGATGCCCAGGGCCGCTATGAAATCCAGCTTCAGGCCGGGGAATACACCATCGTCCCCGACTCCGACGCACCGATCATGACGCCGGGGGCGCAGGCCAAAGACGTCACCGTCGGCGCCAGCGGCACGACGATGCTGGACTTCCATTTCGATACCGGCATTCGATAGCCGCGTCAGTCATCTTCGCCGGCCGCCGTGGACAGCGTGCCCGCCGCTTTCTTCATCAGATAGCTCTTGATGAAGCCGTCGATGTCGCCGTCGAGCACGCGATTGACGTCGCCGACCTGCTCCTTCGTCCGGTGGTCCTTGATCATCTGATACGGGTGCAGCACGTAGCTGCGAATCTGGCTGCCGAAGGCGATGTCCTTCTTCTCGCCGCCGAGCTGATCCAGCTTCGCCTGCTGCTCCTTCATCTTCAGATCGAAGAGCCGCGACTTCAGCACCTTCATCGCCGAATCGCGGTTGCGGTGCTGCGATCGCTCGTTCTGCGAGGACACGACGATCCCGGTCGGCAGGTGGGTGAGGCGAACCGCTGAATCCGTGACATTGACGTGCTGGCCGCCGGCGCCGCTGGATCGGTAGGTATCGATCCGCAGGTCTTTCTCGTCGATTTCGACGTCGACGTCCTCAGGCAGCTCCGGCCACACGAAGACCGATGCGAACGACGTGTGGCGGCGGGACGCCTGGTCGAAGGGAGAAATCCGCACCAGCCGATGCACACCGGCCTCGGCCAGCAGCATCCCATAGGCGTAATCGCCGATGATCGTCAGCGTCGTGCTCTTGATGCCGGCCTCGTCGCCCGGCTGCAGATCGATCACGTCGCGCTTGAACCCGCGCCGCTCCGACCATCGCAGGTACATGCGGAGCAGCATCTCGGCCCAGTCCTGCGACTCGGTGCCGCCCGCTCCCGGATGAATCGTCACGATCGCGTTCTTGCGATCGTGCTCGCCACCGAGCATCTTCTTGGTCTCGCCGGCATCGACGGCTTCCGACAGATCGTCGAGTCCGCGGGCGAGATCCTCGGCCACCGGTTCGCCGGCTTCGGCCCATTCGACGAGCACGGCGAGATCGTCGGCGCGACGCCGGAGTGATTCGCTGAGATCGCGGTCCTCTTCGAGACGGCGGCGCCGCTGCAGCAGCTTCTGCGCAGACGCCTGATCCTTCCAGAAGTCCGGCTCGGCTACGCGTTGTTCGATCGATGTGAGCTCTTGTGCGGAACGGGGGGTGTCAAAGATAGCTCCGCAGGTCGGCAGCGCGGCGTGCGAGGTCCTGATACCTGCGAAGCTGGTCGTCCAGTTGTTGAATGGCCATATTCGAATTGCTGAATGCTGAATTAATCTCGATTGTTGATTGTTTCGATTGATTCTATCGAACTCTGAACGCGGACAGAAGTGCGGCAACGGTGAGCACCAGCGAGAGCCAGGCGACAAGATCGCCAACCCTGCTGTAGATCGTGCGATCGCTGATAAAGCGAATGTCCTGGACAACGGTCGCCTGCTCGAACAGCGGCGTCTTCGAAATGACGCGGCCATAGGGGTCGACAAAGCCGCTGATCCCGGTATTGGCCGCGCGCGCGAGGTACCGGCCCTCCTCAATCGCGCGCATCGAGGCCTGCTCCCAGTGCTGATACGCCGCCGAGGATCGGCCTGTACCACGCGTCGTTGGTAATCGTCGTGAGCAGTTCGCTCCCGTCGCGGACGAATCGCCGGATGAGATCCGGGTAGATCACCTCGTAGCAGATGGCGGTGCTGGCGATGTGATCGCCGACCGGCAGCAGCACCGGCACCTGGCCGGGCGTAAACGAAGAGAACTCGGCGACCGCGCCGATAATCGGACCGACGAAGTACAGAACCGACTGCAGCGGCACGTACTCGCCAAACGGCACCAGATGCATCTTGCGATAGACGGCGCCGACGGTTCCGTCGGGTTTCACCAGGAAGGCCGCGTTGTAATACCGCGTCTCCGCCTTCTCGCCTGGCGCGGCGGTCTTGATTGGTTCGACCTGATCGCTGCCAATCAGGAGCGTCGCGTTCGATTCCACCGCCAGCCGCCGAATCGCCGAGTTCGCGAGAATGTCCTGCTCGAACGGCAGCGGCGTCGCCGACTCCGGCCACATGACGAATGTCGCACCCTGGCGCGAGCGCCTCGCGCGTCATCGACAGATACCGTGCGCTGATCGCCTCGCGATTCGCCGGCGTTCCATTTCTCGTCCTGCGGGACGTTGCCCTGCAGCACGGCAACCCGCACCGGCGCCCCGCGGTTGAGGAGCGAGGACGATCGAAGCCGCATCTCGCCCCAAATCGCAATGACGGCGACGACGCAGATCGTCGACACGGCGACGCGCCATCGCATCGAGCTTCGATCGATCAGCACAAAAGCCAGCGCTGTCGAAACCATCGCGAGCAGTCCCGAGAGGCCGTACACGCCGACAAGCGACGCCAGTTGCGCAATCGGCAGCGTCGTCACCTGGCTGTAGCCGAGGAGCGTCCACGGAAAGCCGTCCCAGACATATTGGCGGCCAAGTTCCGTGGCCATCCAGATGGACGGCGCCAGCAGGAGCGCACGGAGTCCGAGCCGGCGATGCAGAAGGTTCAGGATGAGCGCGAAAGCCGCTGGAAAGAGAGAGAGGTAGGCGACCAGCACGCCGGCAGCGAAGACCGCACCCGCCGTCGGAAGTCCACCGAACGTCGTCATCGTGGCCACCAGCCAATACAGCGCGCCTGCGAAGTAGACGGCGCCGCTCGAGAGGCCGAGCAGGAACGCGCGGCGTGCGGGCGGAGCCGGTGAGCGGACGAGCGCGACGACGAGCGGCGTCAGCGCGAACCAGGCGCACACCGGATATCCGAACTTCGGAAAACTGAGCGCGAGGAGCGCGCCCGAGAGGAGAGCTAGCGCGTAATCCAGGACGGGAACTGTTCTTCTTTCTTGATGCGCGTCGACACCTTCTCTGCCTCGCCGCGATCCGCGTAACGGCCGACGTGAACCTTGAAATAGGCCGGCGTCGTATTCGCCGGCGGATTGACGAGAAATGCGGGATATCCCTTTCCGAGCAGCCGCTTCAGCACGGAACCGGCAATGTCGCGATCGCGGGTCGCAATCACCTGGACCGCCCACGTGCCGGGCTTGCCGGAGGTCGGAAGGTTGTCAGATGCGGGCGCCGCGGCTGTCCGAGTCGCCGGCGCGGCGGGCGGCGGGGCGCTGGCCGCCACCGGTGCCGGCTGCGGTCTGGTCTCTGCCGGCCTGGCCGCCGCTGGCGGCTTCTTCGAATCCTCGGACTTGCTCGCCTCTTCGGGCTTCTTCAACGTGTCGGGGGTCGAACCTTCGCCGGCAGTCGCTGCGGATACGACAGCTGCTCCGGGGTCTCTGCCGCGGGTGAAGGGGGCTCCGCTGCGGCGGGTCCGCTCGTCAGCCGTCGGCTGCGGAGCCGGCGAAGCCGCGGCAACCTGCTCCGGCTCGTCCAGCTGCGCGTCGCGCGCGCCCCGCCCGACCTTCACGCCGCACAGAAACACGACGACGATCACGGTCGTCACCACGAGGAACAGGGCGACGAGCTGCTTGCCGCTCAGTTGAATCTCGTGGAAGCCGTCTTCCGCTGTGTCGTGGGTGAGATCGGTCACGCTTACGCCTTGTTCCGCCCGGTGACGAGGTTCATGAGCTCAATCGGCAACGGGAAGATGATGGTGGAGTTTTTTTCCGAGGCGATTTCGGTGAGCGTCTGCAGGTAGCGCAGCGTGATCGTCATCGGCTCGACCGACATGACGGTCGCCGCTGACGCGAGCTTTTCAGACGCTTCCAGTTCGCCCGCTGCGTGAATGATCTTAGCACGCTTCTCACGCTCGGCCTCGGCCTGCTTCGCCATTGCGCGCTGCATATCCGGCGGCAGATCGACGTGCTTCACCTCGACCGAGGACACCTTGATGCCCCACGGATCGGTGTGTTGATCGAGAATCTGCTGAAGCTGCTGATTGAGCCGCTCGCGCTCCGACAGCAGGTCGTCGAGTTCCACCTGGCCCAGGACACTGCGCAGTGTGGTCTGGGCGAGCTGCGACGTCGCGTAGTGATAGCTTTCCACCTCGACGATCGCGCGTCGCGGATCCATCACGCGGAAATAGACGACCGCGTTCACCTTGACCGACACGTTGTCGCGGGTGATGACGTCTTGAGGGGGCACGTCCATGACGATGGTGCGAAGACTGACACGAACCATCCGATCGATCGGCGCAGAACACCAGGATGACTCCCGGGCCTTTCGGCGCCTCCAGGAGTTTGCCCAGACGGAACACGACCGCGCGTTCGTATTCGTTCAGGATCTTGATCGAATTCAGGAGCCAGAACGCGACGATGACGGCAACGATGAGAAACGACGAAATCGGCACAGCTAGCCTCCGGCCGCATCATACGATCTTTCGCCACTTACACGCCGGCCTTTAGACGACGGCTAAACGGCTGCGAGCTTTAGCGGAGCCTGATCGGGGCTGATCCGCCAGGCGACGTTCACGCCGAAGGACTGTGGGCGGCCGGTCCGGCTGCCGCGACGCGCAAACGCAAGGCCGTCGACCGCCGTCACGCGGACGGGTGTCCCTGACTCGATGCGGTTGTCCGCGGTCGCCGTCCAGATCTCGCCGTGCGCCCGGACGTGTCCGAAGCCACCCGCCTCGATGGGCGTCAAGGTATAGCCGATTTCGTCGAGCATCCCCTAGGTCCGGTCACCGGCACGGTCCGCTGCGCGTTGACCGCCAGCGTGACGAGAAAGATCAGGATGCCAGCAATCGCGAGGCTGACGGGAACAATCAGGCGTAGACCGATCTGGAGTTCCGGCAGCGGCGAATCGATGAGCATCATCGAGCCGAGCAGCAGCGACACGACGCCCGCCGACGCCGAGAAGGCCGTAGCTCGTCACCTTCACCTCGAGCACCAGCAGGACAAGGCCGAACAGGATCAGAAGCACGCCGGTGTAGCTGACCGGGCAGCACCTGGAACGCAAAGAACGCCAGCAGCAGGCAGATGCCTCCGGCGATTCCCGGCAGGATCGCTCCCGGACTCCACAATTCGATCGTAGTCCGAGCGTCCCAAGCGTCAGCAGGAGGTACGCGATCTGCGGATGGGCGATGGCGCTGAACACACGCTGCTGCCAGCTCATGTTGACGGCGACCGTGGTCGTCGCTGCCGTATGCAGCATCTGGGTCTGACCGTCGAATCGGGTGACCGTTCGTCCATCGAGCTTGCGAAGCAGATCGGGCACGTCGTTGGCGATCAGATCGATGAGAGGCGGAGATGCGGACGATCGCTTCCTGCTCGGTGAACGATCGGCTTTCGAGGACGGCCTGCTCGACGAGCGACACGTTTCGCTTACGCTGCGTCGCCAGCGTTCGCGCGTACGCCGCCACGTCGGACGCCATCTTCTTCGCCATCGTGTCGTCGATCTTTTCGCCGTTGCCCGCTCACGGGGTGCGCCGCACCGATGTGCGTGGCGGGCGCCATCGCGGCAATGTCGGCGGCCATGGTGATCAGGAAACCGGCAGACGCCGCCCGGTTTCCGGACGGGCCGACGAACACCGCGACCGGCGTTTTCGCGTGAATGATCGAGTTGTTGATGTCGCGGGTCGAATCGACGAGTCCGCCCGGCGTGCGGAGGGTGAAGACGACGAGCGCCGCCTTGTCGGCGTCGGCCTTCGCGATCACCTCGGCAACGTACTGCGGCCGCGACGGGATGAATGATGCCGTCGATTTCCGCCGTGTAGACGTGGGAGGTGGTCGGATTATCAGCGCGCGAGACAGCGCCGGCGAGGAGCGCCACGCCCGCGCGATGAGAACGCTACCATGCGCGCATTTTGAGTCTCCAGTTTTAGTTGCCAGTTTCCAGTTGCCAGCTTCAGCTGCCAGCTCCAGACGCGGGGCTGAAGCGCCGCGCGACTGGGAGGCAGTGCACGCGAACCGCGAACAGCGAAAGGTCTACTTCATCTCCGCCAGCATCCGCTTCGCGTCGGCGGAATTCGGATCGAGCATGAGCGCCCGTTCGAGCTCGGTTCGCGCGCCTGCGGCATTCTGAAGCTTCAAGTATGCCTCGGCGAGCGCGACATGTGCGGGAGCGGTGTCCTCGCTCCAGATGGAGATCTTCAGCGCGTTGACAGCGTCCTGTGGACGTCCGGCGCGCAGGTGAATTCGGCCGATCAGCAGGTGTGCCTGGGCCTCGTACGGCGACAGGTAGATCGCGCGACGCAGCTCGTACATGGCGTCACCGTCCGCTTCACGCTCATACAACCGACGCCCTCGATCGAGATGAAAGGTCACCAGCTCACGCTGATCCCGTTGAGCGGAGTTGACGACGGCCGGGTCGGCGCGAAAGCCGGCTGGAGTGACAGGCTCATCGCGCAGGCGCTCGAGTCCCTTGGGAACCGGCAGCTTGTCGAGGCAGCCCGCCGTTCGAGCTCGCCGTAGCGTGATGACAGACGACGCGCCAGTTCTCGCTCGCGCTCGGCCTCGACGTTGTTTGCGGAACCCTGCAGCGCGGCCGCGATCACAAAATGGGCGTCCGCATCGCCGGGCTCGCGACGGACCGCTTCGCGCAGCCAGTAGATCGCCGCCTGATTGTTGCGATCGAGCATGTAGGCGTAACCGAGGTTGAACAGAAAGTCCGCGTCGCCCGGATCGGCCTCCGCGGCCTTGGTGAGAAAGAACACCGGCAGGCCGGTTTCGGGCGTTGAGCCGCGACGAATCTGGATCACGCCCAGGTTGTTCAGAGCGGCACCCAATCCGGCGGTCTTTTCGGCGCCCGATGGCACTTCGGCCGCCCACGCCTTGAACACGGCGAACGCTTCGTCGTACCGCTTCAGAGGCAACGAGTGACACGCCGGCAAGGAATCTGGCGCTGAGCGACGAGCGGCGACGATGGCGGAACGGCTCGCGCGGCAGCGAGCGCCGACACGTGATCGGCGACGCCGTACGGACACTCCAGAGCGCAAGCTCGGCGCGGTCGTATCCCGGAAACGTCTTGAGCGCCGCCTCCAGAAAGGTCGCTTGCGCAACGGGGCTTTCGGCGATGAGCCCTTTGACATAGCTTTCGAATGCCGGCAGCGGCGGAGTGGGTGGCGCTGCCGCGGGAGCGCGCGTATCGGGAGCCAGGCGGCTCGCAAGACGCGCAAAGCTGGCAAAGAGATCCGTCACCGGCGCCTGATCCGAGACGTCCGGCTGCAGGCGGCCGACGTCGATGCGGATCGAGTGCGCGTCAACTCTCAGCATGTTGCCGTCGAGCGCAAACTGGCCGACGATCACCTCGGTCGCGCCGACGAGATGGCCGACCTTGATCACCGTCGCGTGGCTCAGCGACGCGGTCAGCGGGAGGTGCAGTTCCTCGAACGCACGCACCCGTTCGTCGCGCGAAATCGCGGCGACGCGTCGAGCGCGCAGCTGATCCTCCAGCAGTATGGCGGAGGCTTCGCCGAGCCACTGCACGCCGCGGCTCGTGTCGCGTGTTCTCGAAGGGCACGACAAGCACGCGGTCGGCGACGAGCGCTGCGCCGTATCACCGTATAGAGCGCGCAGCCAAGACCGCGACGGCCGAAAGGTGGCTAGCACCTTGAGGGAAAGGTACCAGCCACCTTTCGTTTGCCTTTTGTTCGTCACGCGGCGGCAGCGGGCTCGTCGGCGCTCACGCCACTCACGACGACCGACAGCAGACAGCCCTTGCGCGCCGCCGGCAGCCCGGCATTCGTTGACCCGCGCGTCGGCGCGCAACGCGAACTGCTGCAGCACGCGCGCAATCGCGGAGGCATAGAACCCACATAAGGGAAGAATAGACGTTTCGCGCACTTCGCAGAACAGCGATCCGCGGAGGTCGATGGACGCCGTCCCGCGCTTCAGCCGAACAATGGCCCGCGAGCCCGGGTACGTCTCCTGGACCAGGGCGCGCGCGGTGCGAAGCGCGGCGCGGGTTCGCAGCGCCGCCGGAAGCGCCCGAATGACCCGACGTTCCAGCGGGGCGAGGTCGCCGACGGTCCATTCAGCGGCATATTCGCCGGCGCGTGCGGTGATCTGCTCGTACGCAGCACCTTCAGTCCTGAGGAAACTCAGGACCGCAAACAGCGGCGCCAGGCCAATCGTCCCCTCGCGCAGCCCCGACACGCTCAGCCAGTTCTCGTAGAACTCCAGGCGGTTGGGAAGCACGTCGGCAATCGCCTGATGAAGGCTTGCCACCAGAACACGACCGATTCGCGGCTCACTCATCGACACGACAATACGACCGTCCGCACCGAGTCCTCACGCCCGGCCGAAGCCACTCGGCCAGGTTTGATACTCTTGACGATCTGGAGATGACGAAAAAAAGCAGCCTGGCGGCTGGCATCCTGGCCGGTGGACGCGCCACGCGACTGGATGGCGTGAACAAGGGAACGCTCGTCGTCGGATCGGCGCCCATCGTCGATCGCCAGCTCGCGGCGCTCGGCGACGTCACCGACAACATTTTCGTTGTCGGGCGCGACGACCCGGCATGGACGTCGAGAGGGTTGCGCGTAATTCCGGACGAAATGCCGGGCACCGGTCCGCTCGGCGGCATTTATACCGCTCTCGTGCATTCGCCCGCCGATCGGACGCTGGTGATTGCCTGTGACATGCCGTTCGTGTCGGTCAGCTTGTTGCGGCGGCTCGCCGCAGTCGACGATGCCGACGTGGTCATTCCGCGACATGCGCGGGGCTATGAGCCGCTCTGCGCGATTTATTCGCGCGCCTGCGCCGACGACATTCGCGAGCGCCTGGTTCGCGGCATCTACGAAGCATCGAGACTTCCGGCCGGCGTGCGCGTGACGGAACTCGACATGGATGAGGATCTGATGTTCGTGAACGTGAACACGCCGCATGATTACGAGCGCGCCAGGGAGTTGAGTGATCGGATGCCGCAAACGCCGCAGGATCGTATCACGACTGGACAACCCCGCCGCAGGACGGACGCTGATTCATGATTCTTCCCGCTCACGCACTGGTCCGCGCTCGAATGGCCGAGACCGTCAGCCGGCTGTACCAGGTGGCGCCGGACGACCCGGTCCTGGCGGCCATTCCGGTGGAACCGGCGCCTCGCCGAGCGCTTGGCGATCTCGCGGTTCCGCTCGCCTTCGAGCTGGCTCGCCGGCTGCGCAAGGCGCCGCGCGTCATCGCGCAGGAGATTGTCGGCGCGCTCGGGACTGTCGAGGGCTTCTCGAGAATCGAGGCTGCGCCCGAACGGATACGTCAATTTCTTTCTCGATCGGCCGGCGTGGCTGCGGCAGTGGCTCGTCGCGGGCGCAGTCCGCAGTCGCGCCGACGGCAAAGCGATCGTCGAACACACCGCGATCAATCCGAACAAGGCGGCGCACATCGGTCATTTGCGCAACGCGGCGCTTGGCGATGCCTTCGGGCGGCTGCTTCGCTTCCTGGGACGTCAGGTTGAGATTCAGAATTACATCGACGATACGGGTGTCCAGGTCGCGGACGTCGCGGTCGGTTTCCGCGAACTCGAACCCAGGACGATGGAGGAGGTGCGGGCCGGATCGCCGACGCTGGAAAGTTCGATTACTACTGCTGGGATTTGTACGCCCGCGTGACGGAGTGGTATGCGGGAGACTCCGAACGTCTCAAGATCCGGACCAAAGCCCTGCACGACATCGAACACGGAGACAACGACACGGCCGCGCTCGCCGGGTTCATCGCGGATCGCATTGTTCGTGCTCACTCTGAAGACGATGCGGCGGATGAATGTCGCCTACGACCTGCTGACGTGGGAGGGCGACATTCTGCGCTTGCATTTCTGGACGCATGCGTTCGAGTTTCTCAAGAGGACCGGCGCGGTATTCCTGCAGACCGAAGGCAAGCTCAAGGGCTGCTGGGTCATGCGAATCGATGAAACGATCGGCGACGGCGCAGCGAAGGACGACGACGCTCCGCCGGCGGCAGCAGCGATGCGGATGAAGAGCCGCGGGAGAAGGTCATCGTTCGATCCGACGGCACCGTGACCTATGTCGGCAAGGACATGGCGTATCAGTTGTGGAAGTTCGGCCTCCTCGGGAAGGATTTCCACTATCGCGTATTCGAGCCGGGTCCCCGACCGCTGTGGTCTACGTCCTCTACGCCGCAGGACTCGCCAGCGCCTGTCCCGCAATTCGGTGGAGCGTCGTGGGTCTGTAACGTGATCGACACTCGGCAGTCGTATCTGCAAAAGCTGCTGAAGCAAGCGCTGGCGGTCCTCGGATACCAGGAGCAGGCCGCGCATTCGATCCACTACTCGTACGAGATGGTCGCGCTGTCGCATGCCACCGCGCGCGAACTGGGGTACGACACGAGCGAGGATGCCGACCGGCCGTTTGTCGAAGTGTCAGGACGAAAGGGGCTCGGCGTCAAGGCCGACGATCTGCTCGATCGTCTCACCGACAAGGCAGCCGCCGAGGTGGCGAAACGCAACGCCGACCTGCCGTCCGATCAGGTCGAGCAGATCGCCGAGGCGATCGCAACGGCGGCGGTCCGCTACTTCATGGTGAAGTTCTCCCGCGGCAAAGTGATCGTGTTCGACATCGACGAGGCGCTGAGCTTCGAGGGAGAAAGCGGACCGTACTTGCAGTACGCGGTCGTGCGTGCGAACAACATCTTCAACAAGATGAAGGAACGCCACGGCCTCGGCGCATCGGACGTGATCTCGACGATCTCGACGCTTCCGGCGCGAGTGCTGACCGGGGACGATGAAGAGGCGCACGATCTGTGGGGGCTGGTGTTCGAAGCCGCTCGCCTCGACGAGATCGTCGAGCAGGCGGTGCGCACGCTGGAACTGTCGGTGGTCGCCAAGTATGCATTCGGACTTGCCCAGGCGTTCAACGGCTTCTATCACAAGTATTCAATCCTCAACGAAGAACGCGAGGACGCGCGCGGGTGGCGGGCGGTGGCCGTCGCGTTCTACAGCGGTCAGCTCGCACGCGCACTGGAGTTGCTCGGATGCGGCGTGCCTGCGAAGATGTAGCCCATGGAGAACGTCCCCGTGATCGGCGTCACCCGCTGCAGCCGGCTCGACGATTACCTCGCGTCGATCGAGCACTCCGGCGCACAGCCTCGGGTCCTCGAGGTCAGCGAGAGCCCGCGGGCTGCGCTGCAGACGATCGACGGCGTGCTGCTGACCGGCGGCGGCGACGTGGATCCGACGCTCTATGGTGAAACGCGCCACGACAGCGTCGAAGACGCTGAGCCCGGTCGTGATGAGTTCGAAATCGATCTGGCCCGCCGGGCGATGGAACGGGATCTCCCGATTCTCGCGATCTGCCGGGGCGCACAGGTGCTGAACGTCGCCGCGGGAGGCACGCTCGTGCAGGACATCCCGACGGCAGTGACGACCGACCTCGCGCACAGCGTAAAGGAACCGAAGGACTGTATCGCGCACGAGATTCGCATCGCGACCGACTCACGGCTGCACGCAGCGCTCGGCCCCGCTGTTGACGTTCGTCACGTGCCGCGTCAATAGCCGTCACCACCAATCGGTCGGCAAGCTCGGACAGCGATATGGTGGCGTCAGCCACAGCGCTGACGGCGTGATTGAAGGAATCGAGGTGCCCGACCGCAGTTTCTGTCTCGGGCGTCCAGTGGCATCCGGAAAACTTCTGGCGCACCGGGCAGTTCAAGCCGCTGTTCGATGCCTTCGTCGCCGCAGCCCGAAGAACGAATGGAATCAGCGTATCTATCCGCGGTCGAACACCGCCACCGTCTCCACGTGTGGCGTATTCGGAAAGAGATCAAACCCCTTCAGCGAAGCCAGTCGGTATCCCGCGTCCAGCAGACGTCGCGCATCGCGCGCCATCGTCGGAGGGTCACACGAGACGTAGACGACGCGTGCGGCGCCGTGTCGCACGATCGACTCCATCGCCTCGCGGGAGATACCGGTCCGGGGCGGATCGACCACGATGGTCGTCGCGCGTTCACGTGTCCGTTGGACGTAGTCTTCGACACGCCCCATGACGAAGTGGATGCACACCTGGATACGCGGCAGCATTTTCACGCAGGTCACTGCCGCTGTATCGATCCCCCTCGACCGCGGTGATCCGCTCGCGACCGGCCGCGGCGAGCGCGACCGAGAACAGCCCGACGCCAGCGTAGAGATCGAGCACGCTTCCAGCGCCGAGGGTCGAATCGAGAACCGCTGCGACGAGATCCGGCAACAGAAAGCGGTTTCCTTGAAAGAACGACGGCCGGCTGGCGCCGTAAGTGACCGGTCGAGACTCGTCCCCGAGTCAGCGTCGAGAGTGGATCGGAAACTGCCGGATTGCCCACCCGGACGAACGGGCCGACGTGACCTCGGCGGTGCACCCGGTCAGCTTTGCGACATCGTCGCCTGCGCCAAGCGCAGGCTCCAGGGTTTGCGCGTCCGGCTCGACGTCGAAATGGATGGCGCGCTCGTCGGCGGCAATGTTTTCGCTCAGCTCGAGCGACGTGACCGCGCCACGACCGTGGCCAAGTGCCGCAAGCGCGCGCGTCGATTGTTTCGAGCGCTCCGGCCGTCAATTGATTCGTTCGTCCGAGCGTCGCACAGTTCGTGCGTGCCTTCGCGGTAGAAGCCGGCGGCATCACCACGAACGTGCAGTCGCGCACGAAGCCGATAGCCAGCCTCGGGCGAAGACGTGACGCTCACCTGCTCGGAATGGAAGTGCGTCCAATTCTCGTGAACGCATCGGCAATGATGTCCGCCTTCAGACGTCACCTGACGTGAATAGACGATGTGCGCGTACACGCAGCCGCCGCATCGCGGATCGTAGGCCGACCGCCGGTCGGCCGACGTCTCGATCACGTCGATCGTTGACGCAAATGCGAGGCGCTTCTCGACCCGCTCGATCCGTACACTCACCCGCTCACCGGGAATCGCGCCGGCGACGAGGAGGATCTGTCCGTCGTGTCGCGCTATCATCCGCCCGCCCGCCGCCGGCTTTTCGATCTCGACCGCCACGTCGACGCCAACGGTCAGCATGTCATTCGTATGCCAGGATCGGAAGACCGAACGCGTCGCGGATCAGTCGATCGAAGGCACGGCTTTGGGCTCGCGACAACTCTGACGGCGGCATGCGGGAAATGAACGGCGCCAGCTCCGCCTCCGCTTCACGCGTCAATGTCGTCGTCAGCTCCGGGGCCGCGTCTTCGCCTGGCCGCCGCAATCAACTCGTCGTCCAGGCTGCGCAGCCTGTCGATGAGCGCGGCGCGCACCTCGCCACGAGCGCCTCGGGCGTCAGCCGCCAGGTGGTCGAGCTGACGAACGATTTCGTCGATCCGTGCACTGAATGTCGCGCCCTTCGAGTTGCCCGCGCGCGAGTCCGGTCAACCTGGCGACGGCCCGTTCGATATGCGACGACAGCGCAGGCTTTTTCGGCGGCTGCGATTCAGGGACGGCTCTCCTCACCCGCGAACGACGCCAATTGCGCGCCGCCACGCATCGAAGAGATCCAGGATGTCCGCTTCACAGAACTCGATTCGAACCGGACGCCGTCGGGGTCCCTTCGCGTAGTAGCGCTCGCAGTACTGATCGATGCCACGAAAGGCCACCTTCAGCGGAATGCCGAGGTTCGACCACCCACATACCTGTTCAAACGCAGGACCGACGATGCGAATGAGATGCCCTTCGTTCTTGCGACAGAGGTAGGCTTCGATTTCCCGGCAGTAGTCAGAGGCTTCCATGACAGAAAGTTAAAAGTTAAAAGTAAAAAGTTAAAAGTACGGAGTAAAGAGAGAGGACAAAGACAGGGGATTGAGAAGAGCTATGACCGTTTGACTTCTAACCTTCGACTCTGACTCTTAACTTTTGACTTTAACTTTTAACTTTTGTTGCGTTCCCAGATCAAGCGCAGTCCCTGAAGCGTAAGGTCGGGATCGACGCGTTCGATGACGGTGGTTTCCGACGCGATGATGTCGGCCATCCCGCCCGTCGCAATGCAGGCGGATCGCTTGCCTCGGTCGAGCTCCGCCCGCATGCGGGTGACGATCCCGTCAACCATCGACACGTAGCCGAAGAACAGACCGGACTGCATGGAGGTGACCGTCGTGTCGCCGATGACCGCGGGAGGTTTTCGCACGTCGACGCGCGGCAGCCGGGCCGCGCTTCTGGAAGAGCGCATCCGCGGAGATGCCGATCCCCGGACAGATGACGCCGCCGAGATATTCGCCAGCGCCCGAAATCGCATCAAATGTCGTTGCGGTGCCGAAGTCCACGACGATGACGGGAGACTGCGTGGCGCGGCCGTAGGCTTCGTAGGCAGCCACTCCGTTCACGACGCGGTCAGCTCCGACATCGGAGGCCGGGCGAATACAGGACCGGCATTCCGGTGTTGGTTCCCGGATCGACGGTCAACGGCGTGTGGCCGAAATACCGTTCGGCCATCTCCTCCATCGTCCGCGTCAGCGGAGGCACGACCGACGAAAGAATGATTCCAGTGACGCGATCGAGCGGAACCCCGGTGTTGGCAAACAGGTGGGTGACGAGGATGCCGATCTCGTCCGCGGTCCGCTCGCGCAATGTCGCCAGGCGCCAGCTCTGCGTCAGGCGGGCGCCTTCGAACACTCCGATCACGATGTTGGTGTTGCCGACGTCTATCGCTAATAGCATCTCTTCGGTTCTGCTGGGTTCTACAGGTTCTGCCAGGTTCTACAGGGTTCGTTCCGGGTTCGTTCCGGGTTCTCATCACTTCCAGCGAAGTTCACCGGAGATGATTCGCTCGATTCGGTCCTGCACGCTGACCAGCAATGCACCGTCTTCGGCAAGTCCGGCCGAAACGCCGGTCAACGACTCCCTCGGGCGCGTCCCACTCGAGCGCGGCACCGCGCGCGGAGGGTGCGAGCTCTCGCCATCGCGACAGCATCCGCGTGAATCTCCGCGCGAGAGCGCCGCGAACGCATCCGGCGAACGACGCCAGCGTCGCCGCCAGGACCGCAGCGCCGTCGGCAGGCCGCCCGAGCTCCGCTTCGATGGAAGTCGCGCGATCCGACAATTCGGGTGGATACGCGGCCGGGCGCAGGTTGATTCCGAAGCCGAGTATGACGTACTGCAGTCCGTCCGCACCGCTCGAACCCTCAGCCAATATACCGGCCAGCTTTCGCCGCCTCGCCGGCGCGATCCCCTCGACCACGATGTCGTTGGGCCACTTGATGTCCACCGGCAGCCCCGTCGCCGACCGAATTCCTTCCGCCACAGCCACACCGCCGGCCAGCGTCACAAACGGTGCGGCGGTTTCGTTGCGGCACACGATTGAGACGTACAGGCCGGCCAATGGCGGCGAAAACCAGGTGCGGCCGAAACGGCCGCGGCCCGCGGTCTGCGACGAGGCAAAGACCGTCGTGCCTTCCGAGGCGCCACGCTCCGCGAGTGTGCCGGCGACGTCATTGGTCGATGGCGTTTCAGTGAGGAAAAAGATGGGATTGCCGAAGCATCCTCTGCGCGACTCGGTGGCTGCCAGCGCGCGCGCCACGTCGTCGGGAACCGGATCCGAACATCCGCGTTCGCTTAGGCCCCGGCCGGCAGCTTCCGCGAAGCTTCGGACGAACCCGGCTTCGTTGACTCGATCGCAGGCGATTCGGGTTCCAGTTCGAAGCTGAGGTCGACCGCCGGCGCCGAGTGCGTCAGCGCGCCGACCGACACGTAGTCGGCTCCTGTGCGCGCCAGCTCCGGGATGCGATCGAGCGTCACACCGCCGGAGATTTCGACTTTCGCGCGCCCGCCAATCCGGCGGACGGCTGTTCGGATCTCGTCAATCGGGAGGTTGTCGAGCAAAATGATGTCCGCCCCTGCGGCAATTGCCTCATCGACCTGATCGAGGCTCTGAGCCTCGATTTCGATGGGCATCTCGTACCGTCCGGCCTTCATCTTGCGCAGCGCCTCGGCGACGCCGCCGCCAAGGCGGATGTGATTGTCCTTGATCAGAATCCCGTCATCGAGTCCACCGCGATGATTCGTGCCGCCCCCGGCACGGACCGCGTACTTTTCGAGCGCACGAAGTGTTGGCGTCGTCTTGCGCGTGTCGAGGACAGTGATGGTGCCTCCTGCCGCATCGACGTAGCGCCTCGTGACCGAGGCAATCCCGGACAGGCGTTGAAGAAAATTGAGCGCCGTCCGTTCCGCGGTCAACATCGCGGAAGCCGATCCGTGAACCACCGGCGACGGAGGTACCCGAGGCACACCGTCGCCCGTCCTCGACGTTCTTCGTGAAGACGGCGGCTGGATCGAGCTGACGGAATGCCTCCGCGGCGATGTCGAGACCGGCAATCACGCAGTCAGACTTTGCAATGATGACACCGCGTGCCCTGACCTGTGAGTCGACGGTGGCCTCGGTCGTGACGTCGCCCCATCCCAGATCTTCGGCCAACGCCCGTCGGACAGCTTCGCGATAGAGCGCCGGTTCCAGCGGCGCGAACGGCACCGATCTCATTGCGCGCGCTCCTGTGGTGAGGGTTCAGCCGCTGCCAGCTCCACATCGACCTGCAGTGCGTCGGCCGGCGCCGTCTCGAGCCGTTCAATCAGCCCGGCGGCACACAAGTCCCGCTCGATTTCCGGCAGGAGCGACAGCAAGGCCGCCGGAGCGCGCACGACGGCACGTGCCACCGGCGTTTTGAGTGGACGCTGTTCCTCCGATTTCTTGCGACGGATCGCCCCGAGCACGTCTGACTGCGAACTCGAGCGACTCGATGCCGCGTGAATCCTCGGCGCCCCACTCACCGACAGCACCTCCTCGGCCGACGGCCATTCCGCGTGGTGAATCGAACCGGCCCGCCACCACGACCAGACTTCCTCGGTCACGAACGGCAGGAACGGCGCGAACAGTCGAAGCATCGTTGACAACGCCGTCAGCAGCGCGCCATTGGCGGAGGCCTCGAGCGCCGGGCCGTGATCGCCGTACCTGCGACCCTTGACCAGCTCGAGGTAGTTGTCGCAGAAGAACCAGAAGAACGTTTCGGTGCGTTCGAGGACTCGCGTGTAGTTGAATTCCTCGAGGTCGGTCGTCGATTCGCGCACGATTCGCGCAAGCATCGAGAGAAGCCCGCGATCGACCGAAACGGTGACCGGCCCGTTCGGCTCCGGCCGGGAGAGCACAAACCGCGAGGCGTTCAGCAGCTTGATCGCCAGCCGGCGGCCAACTTTCATCTGGCCCGAATCAAAGGCGGTGTCGGCGCCGGACCGGCCGCTCGCAGCCCAGTAGCGCACTCCGTCCGAGCCGTGTTCCTCGAGCAGCGCAAGCGGCGTGACGACATTTCCCTTGGACTTCGACATCTTCTTGCGATCGGGATCGAGAACCCACCCCGAAATCGCCGCGTGCTTCCACGGCAGCGCATTGAACTCGAATTGAGAGCGCAGCACGGTGTCGAACAGCCACGTCCGGATAATGTCGTGGGCTTGCGGACGAACGTCCATCGGGAACACGCGCGTGAACAGGTCGTCGTCCTCTTCCCAGCGCGAGACGATCGGCGGCGTCAGCGACGAAGTCGCCCAGGTATCCATGATGTCGGGATCGCCCGCGAATCCTCCCGGCTGGTTACGCTGCGCCTCCGTGTAGCCGTCAGGAAGATCCGTTGACGGGTCCACCGGCAACCGGTCTTCGCGCGGAAGCAGACGCGCGTCGTGGTCGATCGACCCGTCCGCGCGCACCTTGTACCACAACGGGAACGGCACGCCAAAAAACCGCTGACGGCTGACGCACCAGTCCCCTGCCAGGCCGTTGATCCAGTTCTCGTATCGCGCCTGCATGTACGGCGGATGCCACTGCAGTTCGCGGCCACGCGTCAGCAGTGCGTCACGAAACTCCATCGTCTTGATGAACCACTGGCGGCTCGTCACGATCTCCAGTGGACGATCGCCCTTCTCGTAGAACTTCACCGCATGCACGATCGGCCGAGGCTCCCCCAGAAGGTCACCCGACGCCTGCAGCTGCTCAACCACGCGGGCACGCGCCTTGACGGCCGACAGGCCGGCGAGCTGGTCGTAGTGCGCCTGCGCGCTGGAGACCTCGGTCGATTCCCAGCCACGCTCGCCCCAGGTGATCGGCTTGAACGCCCCGTTCGGCTGAATGATCGCGCGGACCGGAAGGTTCAGCTCACGCCACCACGTCACGTCAGTGACGTCGCCGAACGTGCAAATCATCGCTACGCCGGTGCCCTTTTCCGGATCGGCCAATCCATGCGCGCGGACAGGCACGCGCACGCCAAACAGCGGCGTGACCACGTCCTTGCCAAAGAGCGGCTTGTACCGTTCGTCGTCGGGATGCGCAACCAGGGCAACGCACGCGGGAATGAGTTCGGGGCGCGTCGTATCGATGGTCAGGAACTCGTCGCGGTCGGCGATCTTGAAACGAATCCGGTGATACGCACCGGGCTGCTCGCGATCTTCGAGCTCGGCCTGCGCCACCGCGGTGCGGAAGTCGACGTCCCAGAGCGTCGGCGCCTCGAGCTGATAGACCAGGCCGCGCTGCAGCAACCGCAGGAAGGACAACTGTGAAATGCGCTGCGACCGCCGATCGATGGTCGCGTAGGTCATCGACCAGTCCACCGACAGGCCGAGATACCTCCACAGCCGCTCGAAGGCCTTCTCGTCCTCGGCCGTCAGCCGCGCGCAAAGCTCGATGAAATTCGGGCGCGACACCGGGATCGCGTGCTTTCCCGGCTTCTCGGGTGGAACGAACGACGGATCGTATGGAAGCGACGGATCGCACCGCACGCCGAAGTAGTTCTGCACTCGCCGCTCGGTCGGCAGGCCGTTGTCGTCCCATCCCATCGGATAGAACACCGCCTTGCCCCGCATCCGCTGGAAACGCGCGATGACGTCGGTGTGGGTGTACGAGAATACGTGGCCAACATGCAGCGAACCGCTCACCGTCGGCGGAGGCGTGTCGATCGAGAACACCTCTGAACGCGGACGGCTGCGATCGAAGCGATAGACCGCCTCGGCGTCCCAACGCGCCATCCATTTCTGTTCGAGTCCTTCGAGCGCCGGTTTGTCGGGAACGGTCACGGGATGGTTCAGATCAAAGCCAACGAGACATAGGTCGAATTGGCTGAATGTGATTGGTGAATTGGTGAATTGGATTGGCGAATCGTGAATTGATAGCAGGCGCCGGATCAGCAAGGAAATCAATTCGCCAACTCACCAATTCACCAACTCACCCCTTGATTCGCTCGATCTCTTCTCGAACGAGTCTTTCGGCGACGTTGAGGACGGTCTCGCGCACGGACTGATCGGTCAGCCGGTTGATCACGCGGTTCACGATTTCATCGACGGTCTGATCGGAAATGCTCGACGCACCCACCTTCGATGGCGAGATCGTGCGCCCCTGCTCTGCCGAGAGCAGCGTCGCGAACGCCTCCGCGAGCGACGGCAGCGATATCGGACCGGCAGCGATCGGGGCTGCCGATGACGGGGCAACGGGATCAGCCGGCGGCGCGGCGAGCGGCGGCGGTGGCTCCCGGTGCTCGAGGACTGGCGATACGGCGGTCGCAACCGTCGGCGATACGGCGGTCGCAACTACCGGCAGCGCCTCCGCAGGGACCGGCGCGGGCGCAGCCACCGGGGCTGGCGCAGGCGCCACGAACGGTATCGCTGCGGCCGGCGGTGGCGCGGGTCTCGCAGCCTCCGCCTCTGCCGGCGGCTCGGACGGCACTGGCGTCGCCGGCTTGAAACGAATCGTCGGCGTAACCGCGGGTGGCGTAGCCGCCGCAGGTGCTGGCGCAGGCGGCGTCACGACGGCCGGCGGTGGCACCGCCGCGGGCCGAACCGGATCGCCGGTCAAATCGGGGTCCCACCCCTCGAGATCGTGTCCAGCCAGTCCCGAGGAACCAGAGGCGATATCGGACGTCGGCGCCGAACGCGCCGCCGCCGGCACGACCGTGCGGCTCGGTGGCAGCTTCGACGCTCGCAAACGCCGCGTCGAGCCGATCGAAGTAATCCTCGAGCGAGGCGGACGATGCGGGGCCGCTTCCCGCCGCGACTGATTGAGCGCTCGCATCCTTTTCTTCCGGAGCTGCTGGCGGCGCTTCGCGCGACGGCGGCGATGGCGTCGTCTTGTTGCCCCACAGTCCCCCGGGGCGGCGGCCGGCAAGGAGATCTTTGACGCGATTGATGACCATTTGAGGCTCGAAGGGTTTGACGAGCACGCCATCGCAGCCGACGGCGCGCGCACGGGTTTCATCGATCGGTTCGAATGCCCCGGTCAGCAGCAGGACGGGGATGTTCGCGAGCTGAGGATTTCCCTTGATGAACTCTGCCACCTCGTAGCCGTCGCGCTCGGGCATGCCGACGTCCGCGAGGACGATGTCGGGCCGATCGGATTGGATGCTCGCGATCGCCTTCTTCCCGTCGCCCACGGCGAGCACCTGCACGTCTTCGTCAGCAAAGGTGAGCTCGATGACTCGTTGGATGGTGATGCTGTCGTCGGCCAGGAGCAGCTTATGTGGCATCAGATCTGCTCCACCCGCGGCCTGACGTGCTCGGTGATGAACGTGATGATCTCCTGCATCGGCGTCCCGGGCAGGAAGATGCCCTTGACCCCCGCGGCCTGCAGCTTCGGAATATCCACGTCCGGGATGATACCGCCCACAACCACCAGCACGTCCTCCAATCCCTTTTCTTTCAGCAGGTCCATCAGCCGCGGGCAAATGTGCATGTGCGCGCCGGACAGGATTGAAAGCCCGATGACATCTGCGTCCTCCTGAAGCGCCGCCGCGACGATCTGTTCCGGCGTCTGACGAAGGCCGGTGTAGATCACTTCCATCCCCGCGTCGCGGAGCGCACGCGCGATCACCTTGGCCCCGCGGTCGTGGCCGTCGAGCCCTGGTTTCGCGATGACGACGCGAATCTTTTTCATGAAGTCAGTTTCCAGTCTCCAGCTTCCAGTCTCCAGTTCAGTGGAAGTTCCAGGCCGTCAGCCTCCCGTGGCGAGTTCACACTGGAAACTGGCTACTGGGAACTGGACAGCTCAGATCAACGGCACTTCCTCGTATTCCCCCCACACCTGTCGGAGCGCATCGCACATCTCGCCGACGGTGGCGTAAGCACGGGCGCAATCGAGCAGCGGATACATCGTGTTCGCCGTACCGCGGGCGGCCTCACGCAGCGCGTCGAGCGATCGGTTCACGGCATCGGTGTCTCGGGTACGTTTGAGCTCACCGAGGCGCGCCAGCTGACGCTCGGCGGTGGTTTCGTCGATGTAGAGGATAGGCACCTGCGCCTCGTCCTCCTGCACGAAGTCGTTGACCCCGACGATGATCTTGTCGCGGCGTTCAACCGCCTGCTGGAACTTGTACGACGCTGTCGGCGATCTCGCGCTGTGGAAATCCCTCCTCGATCGCTTCGACCATCCCACCCAATCGATCGATCGTTTCGAAGTACTCCTTCGCGCCCTGTTCCATGTCGAGCGTGAGGCGCTCCAGGAACCACGAGCCGCCAAGCGGATCGACGGTATTCGTGATTCCACTCTCGTGAGCCAGGATCTGCTGGGTCCGCAGCGCCAGCGTCGCCGCCGCTTCCGTCGGCAGCGCCAGAGCCTCGTCGAGCGAATTCGTGTGGAGCGAATTCGTTCCGCCGAGCACGGCCGCCAGCGCCTGCAGCGCGGTGCGGACGACGTTGTTATAGGGCTGCTGCGCCGTGAGCGAGACGCCAGCCGTCTGCGTGTGGAAGCGGAGCTTCCACGAGCGCTCGTCCTCGGCGCCGAACCGGTCGCGCATGACTTCTGCCCAGAGTTTCCGCGCCGCCCGGAACTTGGCGATCTCCTCGAAGAAGTCGCTGTGCGAATTGAAGAAGAAGGAGATGCGCGGCGCGAAGTCGTCGACAGCAAGACCGGCATCGATGCCGTACTGGATGTACTCGATGCCGTCGCGCAGCGTGAACGCCAGCTCCTGGAGCGCCGTCGATCCCGCCTCGCGGATGTGATAGCCGCTCACCGACACGGTGTTCCAGCGCGGGACTTCCCTGGCACAGAACGCAAAGATGTCGGTGATCAGGCGCATCGATTCGCCGCGGTGGAAAGATGTATTCCTTCTGCGCGATGAATTCCTTCAGGATGTCGTTCTGAATCGTGCCCGACAGCGTCCGCCAGTCGGCGCCTTGCTTCTCCGCGACCGCCAGGTACATCGCAAAGATCATCGGCGCCGGTGAGTTGATGGTCATCGACGTCGTGATGCCGCCGAGCGAGATTCCGTCGAACAACCGCTCCATGTCGGCGAGCGACACGATGCTGACGCCACACTTGCCGACCTCCCCGAGCGACAGCTCATGGTCGGGGTCGCGTCCCATCAACGTGGGCAGGTCGAACGCGACGCTCAGACCTGTGCCTCCGGCCGCCAGGAGCGCCTTATACCGCCCGTTGGTCTCCTCCGGCGTGCCGAATCCGGCAAACTGCCTCATCGTCCAGAGCTTGCCGCGATAGCCGGTTGGGTGAATGCCGCGCGTGTAGGGGAATTGACCGGGGTGGTTCAGATCGCGCTGGTAGTCGAGACTCGACACCGTGTCCGGCGAGTAGAGGCGATCGATTGGACGGCCGGAAATCGTCGTAAAGGGCACGCTGCGCTCAGGCGCCTTCGTCAGCGCCGGCTCGAGCACGTCGCGCTCCCATCGCTGCCGGGCCGTTGCAGCCGTCGCGCCTTTCATAGGTGAATAGATTATAGGCTACGCGTGAATGGCGCCGTGCGGGATCCGTGGTCCGTGGTCCGTCCGCCGCCGCGGCGCGCCGCTTCGGCGAGACAGCCTTCGCGTGACTTGTGGGCGAAGGCTGGCTCAGAACTGGAAACTGGGAACCGGAAACTGAAAAGAAGCTGGGGAGCCTGAAACTGGAAACTGGAGACTGGAAACTGAGATGAGGACGGCGAGCAAACAGCGCTCGCCGTCCCCTTCCTTACTTCAATTCGACGTCGCGCAGACGGCGTAGACGCGGAACGTGAACGTTGCGGCCGTGTCCTGGCTCAATCGAAGGACCACACGCCACGTCGTCTGAGTCGGAGGAAACGACGCGAGCGTGTGAATGACCGCATTCGCGTTCGTCTCATATCCGCCGCCGAACACCCGCTTGCCCGCCGGGCAGGCGACCTCGAGCGTCGTCTGCGTATTGGCAGCCAGGGTCACGGTCAGCAGAGCCGTTGAAGCGACCTGCTGGGCGGTGAGTCCGGCAGGCCCCTGCGGTCCCATCGGGCCAATCGGGCCAGCCGCGCCGGTCGCACCAGTGGCGCCAGTGTTTCCCTGCGGTCCCTGAGGTCCTTGCGTCCCCTGGGGCCCTTGCGGTCCAGCCGCACCGGCGGGACCGACTGCTCCAACCTCACCCTGTGGGCCGACCGATCCGGTGTCGCCCTTCGGTCCCGGAGCACCCGCGGGCCCCGCAGGCCCGACTGCCCCGGCGGGCCCAACCGCTCCGGCCGGTCCAACAGCTCCGGCAGGCCCAACCGCTCCGGCAGGCCCAACCGCTCCGGCTGGTCCAATCGCTCCCTCAGGTCCTGCAGGTCCTACAGGTCCCGCTGGCCCGGCTGCCCCGGCAGGTCCCGCGGGTCCAACTGCCCCCGCCGCTCCCGCTGGTCCAACTGGTCCAACTGGTCCAACTGCCCCGGCAGGTCCTACGGGTCCAACCGGCCCCGCCGCCCCGGCGGCGCCCGCAGGTCCTGCAGGTCCGACGGGACCCGCTGGCCCGGTGGGGCCCGCAGTGGCCCCGGCAGAACCCGCAGGTCCCGCTGGACCAGTGGCGCCCTTCGCGCCAGCATCCCCCTTCGGTCCAGCAGGTCCGGCAGGCCCCGTGGGACCCATGGGTCCCTGGCCAGGAGTTCCAATATGCATGTCGAAGACGCCGGTGTCCTTCTCCCCGTTGCCGCGGCTCACGGTCAACAGGTGGGTGCCGTCCGGCACTCCGCCCGGCAGAAAGATCACGAGTTGGGTGTCGGTCGCGCTGATCACCGTCATCTGATACGTCTCGCACCAGACCTGCGGCGCCTGCGTGCCGAAGCCGACGCCCTGAATCGTGAGCGTCTGATTGACGCGGTCAGCGGTCGTGCTCAGGACCGTCAGCTGCTTCGAGTTGCCAGTGCCCTTGTTGTTCTGGGCATAGGCCAGATCAGTTCCCAACACCACGAGCAAAAGAGCCGTCAACAATGTTCGACTGGACAGACGCATAAAGCCTCCAGACTCGACGGCAGAAAGAGCAAAGGGATGGCCACCCCTTCAATATGAAGTAAGACATGTGTTTTCAATTATTTAGCGGAACAGTTACAGACTTGAAACAACGGGTAGTATGTTCACTTTCGTGCCTCCGAACACGGATTTGATGGTTTTTAGAGGTACTTTATATGACAACTTGGTCATATCGAATGGACGCCTTGACTTAGTGCAATCGGCACAGTAGCTTGGCCTGTTTGGTCAACTGGGCGGCGCCACTCGATGTGGCCTTTCGGAAGAACGCAGGGAATCACATGGAAGCAGGTGGCAGCATCTTCAACGCGATGCTCCAGGAGTTCGATGGAGCCGCGCGACTACTCGGCCTCGACCCCGGCATCTGGAAAATCCTCACCCATCCCAAACGGCAAATCACCGTGTCCTGCCCGATCCAGATGGACAACGGCGAGATCGAAGTCTTCACCGGATACCGGGTGCAGTACAACATCACGCTCGGCCCGGCGAAAGGCGGGATCCGATACCACCCTGATGTCTCGCTCGACGAGGTCACGGCGCTGGCGGCGTGGATGACATGGAAGTGCGCGGTTGCGCACGTGCCATTCGGCGGCGGCAAGGGCGGTGTCGTCTGCGATCCCACGCGGATGTCGAGACGTGAGCTCGAATCGCTGACGCGGCGCTACGTCGCCGAGATCATCGACGCGATTGGCCCCGAAAAGGACGTGCCTGCCCCCGACGTCAACACCAACGATCAGATCATGGCGTGGGTGATGGACACCTACAGCATGCACGTGGGCCACACGTCGACCGCAGTCGTCACCGGCAAGCCGGTCGAGATGGGAGGCTCGCTGGGGCGTCGGGAAGCGACCGGCCGGGGCGTAATGATTGTGGTCCGCGAAGCCGCGAAGCACCTGGGGTTCGACATCAAGGGCGCGCGCGTTGCGGTGCAGGGGTTCGGCAACGTCGGCTCGGTCTCGGCCGATCTGCTGTCGAAGATCGGCGCGAAGATCGTGGCCGTCACCGACTGGAAAGGCGGCGTCTACAACGCGAACGGCCTCGACATCGAGAAGATGCTCGATTTCTCCAAGCAGCACAAGACCATCGACGGCTTCCCGGGCGGCGAATCGCTCGACAACGACGAGCTCTTCGCGCTGGACGTGGAGGTGCTCGTCCCGGCGGCGCTGGAAAACCAGATCACCCTGGACAACGCGCCGACGATCCGCGCGAAGGTTGTCGCCGAAGGGGCCAACGGCCCGACGACCCCGGAAGCGCACAAACACCTGCACGAGCGCGGCGTCTTCGTCATCCCCGACATCCTCGCCAACGCCGGCGGCGTCACCACGTCATACTTCGAGTGGGTCCAGGATCGGCACGGTTACTTCTGGGAGGAAGACGAGGTCAACAAGCGACTCGAGGCCAAGATGGTCGAGGCGTTCGACGACGTGCTGAGGACGTCGATGAAGTACAAGACCGACCTGCGCACCGCCGCCTACATCGTCGCCATCAGCCGCGTCGCGACGGTGACGAAGATGCGCGGGATGTATGCATAGGGAGGAAAAGTTAAAAGTTCAAAGTTAAAAGTTAGAAGTCAGAGAGAAGAGCCAGCGGCCTGCGTTTTACTTTTAACTTCTAACTTCTAACTTTTGACTTTCTACCGTCCGACTCTAAACGCGACCAGCTCCTGGGCGGAGCTCCCGCCTTCACTGCGTGCGTTCAGCTCGATCAGGTATTCGCCGGCCGCGAGCGGCGACAATGGCAGCTCGATTTCCGCGGGACGGCCGGGAGCCTGTTGCACCTTCAGTTCCGACATCTGCTGTCCGGCGCGATTGAGGAGCCGCGCGGTCACCGGTGGTGTGATGCCGCCGGGAGCATACGCGTCGGCGCGAAGGTACAAGCGGTCGGTGCGGCTGAACTCTCGCTCGGTCGTGGGAACCGCGTTCGGGTTCGCTTTGAGCGCATTGAGCTCCGGAATCGTCCGTACCCGATACACCCGCGGCGTGCCGAACGACATGGTGACCGAGGTGAAATCCGGAACGGTGATCTCGCGGCCGAGCGTGTCGATCACCTGGCCTCGGGTGCCTTCGACCTGCATCTTCAACTGAAGTTGCCCGGGCGGGACATCGAACGTGACGGCGCCCCCCTTTGAGACACTGGCGGCGGTTGGCGCTTCGTCCGGCACGCGACCGCGATAGATCTGCCGGCCGTCCGGCGAAATCGCGGTCAGCGCAATCCTCGTCGGCGGATCCTCCTGACGCTGGCCGGGCACGATGGGCGCCGGCTCCCACGAGAACGTCACGTGCGTCAGGCCGCCCTCGCCGCGGGTGGTTCCGACCCAGAAATGCGCGGATCGATCGCGCGCCGGCGTGGCGAGATCGTTGAGAGCGGTGGCGACCGCGGTCGGCACCTCGTCCTCTTTCCTCGGGGCATTCGCACGGGCGACGTCATCGACCGTATATGCCCAATAGCCCTTGCGGGCGCGCACGTCGATCCCTTTGCGTTTGACGTTGACCTTGATGTTGTGGAACTTCCCGTCGGTCGGCGCCTGCGCGGAGCTGTAGCCGAGCAGATAGTACGCGCTCGAGTCGCGAATGATCTGCTTCATGCCGGTGGCGAGATCGTTGCGGTTGATAATCGCGCGCCCGTCCGTGTTCGCGGCGAGTACCTGCAGCGTGTCCTGCGTCTGACGCAGGGCGTTGGCGTCCTGCGTGAGCACGACGCCCTTTTCCACCCCATATTCGAACACCGCCAGGCCGCGCGGATCGACTGAGTAGATGGAGGTGTTCTGGCGGCTCGTTGCGGCGAACACCTGCTGCATCTCGTAGATCAAGTCGGAATCGGAAATCATCTGATCCCGGGCGGTCGGCTGCGGCGTGTTGCTCCCGCCGCGGCTGTACGGATTGCCCAGGCCGGGCTGGGAGGCAACCGGATCGGACATCTGCGCCGGCAGGATGCCGGTGAATCCTTCACTGATGAAGATGATCGACTTGCGCCCTTCGCGGAGCGCCCCCATCTTCATCGCCGCGCCCTTGAGCGCGTCCATCGAGATCTGGTTTCGGATCCGCTCGACGGCCTGCGCCGGGTAATTCGCGTACTTCTCTTCGAACATGTTGCGTGGCCGGTAGTCGAACTTGCGCCCCTCGAACTGGTTGATGGCGGCGATCGTGGCGTCGCGATTGCGGCTGAACCGCAGGTCGGTGATGGGGGTCAGCGGATACATCAGCGCCACCATGTCGGCCGGGGCGAGCTGATTCTGGACGAACTCGATGAGCGGCTTCTTCACCGAGAGATCGTTGCCGCGCTGGACGTGATAGTCGTCGAGCAGGATCACGAACAGGCGGACGTCGGGCCGCGCGGCCTCGCGCTCCTCGTCGTTGTCGTCGCGAATCGGCCGCGGCGGGCCGCTCTCCATGGTCTCCAGCGCATCCAGCTTAATGATCTGGAACGTGTCGACCTTCTGCGGCTTGCCGTCTTCAGCCACCACAAAGTCGTCCTGCGTGAGATCCATCACCGGCTTGCCATCCTTGTCGGTGACGATGACGTCGACGCTGACGTAGTTGATGCCTCGGCGAATGGTCGTCGGGGGCTGTTGCTGGTCGGGCGGCTGGGCTGCCGGAGCGCCCTGACCGGCCGGCGGCTGTTGACCGGCTGGCGGCTGTGGCGTGCCTTGATCGCGCCCCTGCACGACGCCGACAGCAGCAAGCGCCAGCAGGCTGAACAATGCGGAAATGGCGCGCCGAGAGGTATCCATAGCGTTTTAGACTCCGCCCTCAGGCAGGTGGTTCGGGACGCGTGGGCTCGCCGCCCAATGATAACATTGGCGGTCGGCCCCCACGCCAACCCTCCAGGAGCAACCGTGACCGAGGATACCGCGGCACACGCGCAGCCGCTGACCGTGCTCTCCGAAGACGAGACGATGCTTCGCGACAGCGTCCGCGAGTTTGCCGAAGCCCAGGTGCGCCCCCTCGTTCGTGACATGGATGAGCACGCGAAGATTCCCCGTGAGCTCGTCAACCAACTGTTCGACCTCGGCGTCATGGGGATCGAGATCCCGGAGAGTTACGGGGGATCGGGCGGTACGTTCTTTCACGCGGTCCTCGCGGTCGAGGAGCTGTCGCGGGTCGACCCATCGGTCGGCGTTCTTGTCGACGTCCAGAACACGCTCGTCATCAACGCGCTCCTGCGCTGGGGACACGACGACCTCAAGCGCCGTTACCTTCCGCGGCTCGCCTCGAACACGGTCGGCGCCTACGCATTGTCGGAAGCGGGATCGGGCAGCGATGCGTTCGCGCTCACGACGGGCGCGCGGCGGGACGGCGAAGGATTCATCCTGAACGGCCGCAAGCTCTGGATCACCAACGCCAATGAAGCCGATCTGTTCATGGTCTTTGCGACGATCGATCCGGCCGCCGGGTACCGGGGCATTACCGCGTTCCTGGTCGAGCGCGGCTTCGACGGATTCTCGGTGGGCAAGAAGGAAGACAAACTCGGGATCCGCGCGAGCAGCACCTGCGAGCTGATCCTCGAAGACTGCTACGTTCATGAAGGGAACATCCTGGGCGAGCCAGGAAAAGGCTACAAGGCCGCGATCGAGACGCTGAACGAAGGACGCATCGGCATCGGGGCGCAGATGATCGGGCTCGCCAGGGGTGCGCTGCAGCACGCGATCGCGTACACGAAAGAGCGAAAGCAGTTCGGCAAAGCGATTGCCGATTTCCAGGCCGTGCAGCACCAGCTCGCGCGCGCGGCCGTCGACGTCGAGGCCGCGACGCTTGCGGTGTACAACGCGGCTCGACTGCGGGAGGCGGGCCGGCCGTTTCTCACCGAGGCAGCGATCTGCAAGATCCTGTCGTCGGAAGTCGCCGAACGGGTGGCCTCGCTGGCCGTGAACCTCTTTGGCGGCAACGGCTTCGTCAAGGAGTATCCGGTCGAAAAACTCTACCGCGACGCGAAGATCGGGCAGATCTACGAGGGCACCTCGAACCTGCAACTGCAGACCATCGCCAAACAGATCCTGGGATAGGAGCATCAGGTCAATCTCGTTGCGCCGCACCGGACTCGCCCTCCTGCTGTTGATCGCGGCCTCGGCGTTCACGTTTCTTCTCCACGGTCCCACGCTCTCGTACGGCTTCGACTACGACGACTATCATTTCGTTCACCCGTATACACGCGCAGACGTCACCGCAGCCTTTCACGGACCGTGGGATGCCTCCGGCATCGAGCGCCCCTATTACCGTCCGCTCACCATTCTCTTTTTCGCCCTGCGGTTTGAAGCGCTCGGGATCAATGCGACGGCGCATCATGCGCTCTCGCTGATCCTGTTCGCGGTAGCCGCGGCGCTGGCGGGCTGGCTCGTCTCTCGACTCACCGCTTCCGCGGCTGCCGGAGTGATGGCGACGCTGTTCTTTGCCGCGCATCCCGGCGTGCCGTATTCGCTCATCGCGTGGGTCACCAACCAGATGCACCTCGTCGAATGCCTCGTCGTCTTGACGGCGCTCGTCTGGTGGGATGCCGTTTACAAACGCGGCGTCCTGTGGTGGTTGCCGCTCCTGGGGTTTGCCGCGGTTGCCTTTCTGATCAAGGAAGACGGCATCATGCTGCTGCCCGTGGTGGTCACGCTGCACGCCATCCGACGCTGGTTCTCCGACGACGACGTCGCATTCCCGCCATTGGCTTTTCTGGCACTGGCCGCGGTTTTGATGACCGGGCTCGTGGAAGCTCGCTCGTGGACGCTCGCCGAGGTCGCGGCGGCACGGCGTCCTGCGCTCGACGTCGCGCTCCACAACTACGTCAGCGGACTCTACGGACTGTTTCGGCTGGTGCCCGCGGACCGACCCTGGCAGGTGGCCGCGAGCTGGTTCGTGACGCTGGTCCCGGTTACTGCGATCCTCCTGTGGCGACGATCGTCGGGCGGAGCGCGTACAGCAATGGTCAGCGGTCTGGCGATCGCGATGCTGTTCGATCTGCCGTTCATCTTCATCACCAAAGCCGAGCAGCTCCACTTCATCGCGCTCGGCGCCGCTTTGTTCCTGACCGGGAGCTCGGTCGTCGTCTTCACGGCTCTTCGCGGCAGGTTGTCACGGTACGGATTCGGCGCCACCGAGGCAGCGGGAGTGATCTGCCTGGCGCTCGTGTCGCAAGACATCGCGAGGGACTTCAAACCGTACGGGCCAGTCGTGCTGGCGCACGATGAGATCGTGCGGACGTGGGCGGCGGTTCCAGTCGATCTGCGGAATTATCTTGCACGGAAACGCGCGCCGGGTGCGGAGAGATCGCTCTCGGCCGACCCGTCGCTGGCACTCGACCTCCTGACGTTTGGCGGCCACGGACCGGAACGATCTCGTGACGGCGTGAACTACCAGTGGATGGCCGGACCGAAAGTGGAGATATTCGTCGCCGCGCGTGCGCGGGCCATCACCATCCCGCTGCGTCATGCGTTTGAAGTGTTCCGCGAGCCCGCACGCGTCCGCGTCACCGTCGACGGCCACACCGTCGATGACCTCGTGCTGGCGACGCCGGAATGGCGAGTCTCGCAAGCCGGTTTCCGCCAATCCAGCGTCTCGCCACTCCGGCGCATGCATCGCGTCGTGATCGCCATCGACCACACCTGGCGACCGATGGACATCATTCCTGGATCGCAGGACGGAAGGACGCTGGGGCTTCAGATTGGAGAAATCGAAATCCGGTGAATAGGAGAAATGTTGAATGCTGAATCCACAGAAGAACACAGACGGTGGCCCAGATCGTCAGCGATCTGTGTTCTTCTGTGTTTCTGTGGCCTGTTCTGTGGCCTGTTTTTCTGTGGCCTGTTTTTCTGTGGCCTGTTTTTCTGTGGCCTGTTTTCTGTGGCCTCCCGAGGTCAATCAGCATTCAGCATTTCACCGGTCACGCAAGGATGTTCTCCGCGATGACCATCCTCTGCACTTCAGAGGTGCCCTGATAGATCTCGGTGGCGCGCACGTCGCGAAAAAGACGTTCGACCACCGATCCGCGCCGGTAACCACTCGACGCGAGAATCTGCATCGCCTTGTCGGCGGCGCGATGCGCCGATTCGGACGCGAACAGCTTCGCCATTGACGCGTCGAGCGTTGAGCGCCCGCCTCGCTGGCGTGAGTCGGCGGCCTTGAGCGTCAGCATCCGCGCCGCGTCGAGATCGGTGGCCATATCCGCGAGCATCCACTGGATCGCCTGATAGTTGCCGATTGGCTGGCCGAACGCTTCGCGAGTCCTGGCGTGACCGAGCGCCTCCTGCAGGGCAGCCGTTCCGACGCCAAGCGCCTGCGCCGCGATCGCGACGCGCCCGCCGTCGAGCGCCCACATCGCGATGCGAAAGCCGTCGCCGGCGGTGCCCAGCACCGCGTCCGTTTCCACGCGCACGTTTGTGAACGCGAGATCCAGACACCCAAGGCCGCGAACGCCGAGCGAATCCGCCGCCGCCACGCGCGTGATGCCCGGAGCATCCGACGGAACGAGAAACGCGCTGACCCCGCGACCCTGGATCCCCGGCTGCGTGGCGGCAAACACAATCAAGCAGGTCGGCCGCCTTGGCGTTGGCGACCCAGACTTTTCGCCCGTTGATGACGTAGCCTCGATCGTCGAGCCTGGCCACCGTCTGCTGATTCGCGGCGTCCGATCCGGCATGCTCTTCCGACAAGGCAAACGCGCCGATCGACGCTCCGGTGGCCAGCCGCCGCAGCCAGGTCTGCTTCTGCGCGGTGGTTCCGAATTCGAGGAGGGGTTCTGCGACGAGCGAGTTGTTCACCGCGGCGATCACCGCCACCACCGCGCTGGCGGAAGCCAGCGCTTCGACCGCGAGCGCGTAACTGACGTAGTCGAGCCCGGCGCCATCCCATTCAGGCGAAATGGTGACGCCCATCAGCCCCAGACGCCCCAGCTCGGCGACCAGCTCCTTCGGAAAGGCGTCCTGTTCGTCGATCTCGGCGGCACGCGGCGCCACACGGTCGCGGGCGAACTCCGCGATCCGCTCCTGAAAGGCTCTCTGTGAGTCGGTCAGCTCCAGAATCATGGACGCCTTGATTGTATTGCTGAATGCTGATGTGCTGAATGCTGAGTGAATTTCAGTTGAACATTCAGCAATCAACATTCAGCATTCAGCATTTCGATGAACCATTTCATCCCGCCGTCCGTCATAACCGTAGCGCCCGGGAATCGACTTTTGGCTCTACAATTCTGCTCGGAGAAGGCTTTTTGAGACCGACGAGATCATTGGCAGAGGTGCGATGCGGCGCCCTGTTCGTGTTGCTGATCGCCGGATCGGCCGGCATGGCATTCGGCCAGTCGGCGGTGCTGGCAGACCTGCATGATTTCGGCCCACGACAGCTGCAATCTCAGTCATTTCAGCTCGCGACATCCGGGGACGTGCAGATTGACGCGGTCGGCGCGCAGGCAGCGACGATGGGTAGCAAAGTCAGCGCCCTTGCGTCCATGTTGCAGCACGACAGCAAGACTGCCCCGTCCTGGTCCGGCAATGCCTGGATCCTGGATCTGAATTCGCGGACGGTCGCGTGGGAGCTCAGCGCGTCGGCGACCACCACTGGCCGCAGCGGCACGCGCGAGTTCAAAGGCAGCGTGCACCTGCCGGCCGGCTCCTACGCCGCATACTACGCCTCGTTTCCGGACGGCGACTACTGGACCGACGACAACGGCAAATCGAAGTCGGATCGAAAGTGGCACTGGTTTGGCGACGAACCGGTCAAGGATTTCAAGCTGGTGATTCGAGGGAACGGCCGCACCCTGGCCGAAGCGCCTCCGCAGTCTGCGTCGCCGACGACGATCGTGTCGCTGCACGGCGACTCGCACGAGCAATTCGCCGAGTCAGGGTTCGCGCTCGCAAAACCCGTTGACATCGAGATCAGATCGGAGGGCGAAGCTCGCTCGGACGGCGAATTCGATTTCGGCTGGATCGTCAATGTGGACACGCGGGCGACCGTGTGGCGATTCACCTGGCGCGACTCCCAGCCTGCCGGCGGGGCGGAGAAGAACCGCGTCGTGCAGACCTCGCGCACGCTACCGGCCGGGCGCTACGCCGCGTTCTATGCCACCGACGATTCGCACGACCCCTCGGAATGGAATGCACCGCCGCCCCACGATCCCGACGCCTGGGGTCTGACGCTCAGCGTCAAGGACCGCGACGCGCGCGCGTCGGTGAAGACGTTCGCGTACGAGCACGTGCCGCAGAACGCGACCATCGTGGCGCTGACCCATATCGGCAACGACGCGTCGCGGAAGCAGGGATTCACCCTGACTCGGCCAATGGACGTCCGCATCTACGCGCTCGGCGAAGGGCGCAACGGACGCATGTTCGATTACGGGTGGATTACCAGCGCCGGATCGCGCAATCGCGTCTGGACCATGAGCTACGACAACACGGAGCCGGCAGGCGGCGATCGCAAGAACCGCCTGTTCGATACGACGATCCATCTCGACAAGGGCAGCTACGTCGTCCACTACGTTTCGGACGATTCGCATTCGGCGGAAGAGTGGAACGCCGCCGCGCCGCCCGACGGCCGCCGCTGGGGAATTACTCTTCTCTCGCCGCAGGGACCGATCGATCGTGCAGCCATTTCCCCGTACGACGAGAAGAACGACCCTGCGATCATTGCCGAACTCACCGAGGTTCGCGACGACGAACAGGTCCGGAAGAATTTCTCGCTCGACCGTGAGACCGACGTTCGCATCTACGCCCTCGGCGAAGGGTCAGGCGGAGACATGGTCGATTTCGGCTGGATCGAGGACGCCAGGAGCGGGCGTCGCGTGTGGGAGATGACCTACCGGACCACGGAGCACGCGGGCGGCGCCTCCAAGAATCGCCGCTTCGATGGCGTCGTCCGGTTGCCCGCCGGCAATTACGTGCTGCGCTACGAGACCGACGGATCGCATTCGTTCGGCAATTGGAACGCCGCGGCGCCGGATGATCCCGAGGCCTGGGGCATTACGTTGTATAGAGCGATAATAGGGGACCTCGAACCTACCCTTAGGTCGCCAGCCTCTGAAAGATCGGCCTCAGCTTCTGGGCCGTGTCGGGCAGTTCTTCAGGAAGCACCCGCGTCTCGCCAACCACCGTCATGAAATTCGTGTCACCCGACCATCGTGGAACCACGTGCATGTGCACGTGGTCGAGCACACCGGCGCCGGCAGGTTTTCCCAGGTTGATTCCCATGTTGATCCCCTGCGGGCTATAGGCTTCGATCAGCGCAAGTTCGGCGCGCCGCGTCAGCTCGATCAGCTCGCACAGCTCCTCGTGCGTGGCCGCCGCGAGCGAGGGGATGTGACGATTCGGCACCACCATCAGGTGGCCGTTGTTGTAGGGATACAGGTTGAGGATGACGTAACAGGTCTTGCCGCTGAAGACGATCAGCGTCGATTGATCGAATGTCGGCTGATCAGGATCCGTGCGATCTTGCCCTGAGGCTGCCGAAGGGGTCTGCCCTGAGCCTGTCGAAACGTCGCAAAAAACACAGCCCCTGGCATCTCCCCCGCTCAGGATGTAGGGAAGCCGCCAGGGGCTCCAGAGCCGATCCATCGGTCAGACGCCGGCGATGTCGGGATCAACGTTCACCGGAGCGGCCGCGGGCGCCGCCGGCGGCGTTTCAGGCTCACGGTTGATCAGCTCCTTGAGTTCCTTGCCCGGCTTGAAATACGGCACCTTCTTCGGCGGGACATCCACCTTGTCTCCCGTCTTCGGATTGCGGCCTTTGCGCGGCTCGCGACGCCGCAGCCGGAAGCTGCCGAATCCTCTCAGCTCGATCTTCTCGCCGCGGTGCAGCGCGTCGATGATGCTCTTGAAGACGGTGTCGACGATGACCTCGGAATGCTTTTTCGTGAGGTCCGAAACACGCGAGACTTCCTCGACGAGCTCCGCTTTCGTCATGCTGCCGTTGGTCATATCGGCTCCCTTGGTGACACTCGTAGCGCGGAGCTTGAGCTCCGCGCCAGAGTCGCTGACCCTCCCCATGACGCGGAACTGAAGTTCCGCGCTACGGGCGTCAGCTCTGATGCTTGAAGTGATCCCCCAGCGTCACTTCCGGCCGTCCCGTCATCTCCGTGTACGCTTCCCAGTCCGCGCGGAATTCGTCGCTCTTCAGCGCCCGAATGCTGAGGCCGACTTTCCGCTCGGCAGGAATCAGCTTGATGATTTTCATCTGGTAGCTGTCGCCGACCTTCAGGTCGAGCTTCTCGTCCTTGCCGGCGTGCTGGGACTCGTCGAACTCGGAGACGTGAATGAGCCCTTCGATCCCCTCGGCCAGCTCCACGAACGCGCCGAAGTTGGTGAGGCGCACGACCTTGCCTTCGACGACATCACCGAGGTGATGCTGCTGGAAGAACTCGTCCCAGACGTCGGTCTGCAGCTGCTTGAGGCCGAGCGAGAGCCGCTGGTTCTCGGCATCGATGTTGAGCACCATCGCCTCGACCGTGTCCCCCTTCTTCAGCACGTCAGACGGATGCTTGAGCCGCTTGCTCCACGACATGTCTGAAATGTGAATCAGGCCGTCGATGCCTTCCTCGACCTCCACGAACGCGCCGAACTCGGTCAGGTTGCGAACCTTGCCGGTGATCGTCGTGCCGATGGGTACTTCTCCGACAGCTCGTGCCACGGGTTGCTCTCGACCTGCTTCAGGCCCAGCGAGATGCGGCGCGCGCCCGGATCGACGCCGAGCACCATCGCTTCGACGGTGTCGCCGACGTTGAGAATCTTCGACGGATGCTTCACGCGCTTGCTCCACGACATCTCGCTGACGTGGATCAGGCCTTCGACACCCGGCTCGAGCTCGACGAACGCGCCGTAGTCGGTCAGGCTGACGACCTTGCCGCTCATCCGCGCGCCGACCGGATAGCGTTCGATCACGTTGGACCACGGATCGTTCATCAGCTGCTTGTGGCCGAGCGAAACGCGTTCGGTCGCCGGATCGTACTTGAGCACGATCACGTCGATCTCGTCGTTGACCTTGAAGAGCTCCGACGGATGCGATACGCGTCCCCACGACATGTCGGTGATGTGCAGCAGGCCGTCGATGCCGCCCAGGTCGATGAACGCGCCGTAGTCGGTGATGTTCTTGACGACGCCGCGGAGGACCTTGCCCTCGGCGAGCGTGTCGAGCGTGTGCTTCTTCTTCTCGGCGTTCTCCTCTTCGAGGAGCACCTTGCGGGAGAGCACGATGTTGCCGCGCTTCTTGTTGACCTTGATGACGCGCATGCGCAGCTCCTGGCCGCGCAAGGCGTCGAGATTCGCGCACTGGGCGCACGTCGATCTGCGAGCCGGGCAGGAACGCGCGGACGCCGATGTCGACGGCGAGCCCGCCCTTGATCCGCTCGATCACGCGGCCGATGACGACCTTCTTCTCGGCGTAGGCCTTTTCGACCTCGTCCCAGATCTTCATCTTCTCGGCTTTTTCGCGCGAGAGGACGACGTAGCCTTCGCGGTCTTCGGTGCGCTCGAGCAGCACGTCGACGGTGTCGCCGGGCTGCACGGAAATCTGGCCCGTCTCGTCTACGAACTCGTCAACGGGGATGATGCCTTCCGACTTGTAGCCGACGTCGACGATGACTTCGGACGGGGTGACTTTCAGGACGGTGCCCTTCACGACCTCGCCTTCCGCGATGTTGCGGAAGCTGTTATCGTAAAGGTCAAGGAGGCGCGCGTATTCCTGCGGATCGACTTGATCGTCCATCTGGGAGAAACCCGATGTCTTCAGATCAGCGGTTCCGGTGCCACCTCCTTTGGGATTGTTGAGCGATGAATTTTCAGTTGCCATGCTAAACGGGTCCTCCTCGATCGTACTGGCGGATCTCAGCTCCGGCCGGGCTGTAGGATTGCTCCTTGACTGGCGCTCAGGGCCGACCTGAGCACTGTCGAAGGTCGCGTTCAATTGCGATAAGCAATAGAAGATACATCACTTAGAGGCCTGCAGTCAATGCGTGTACGTGGCCGAACCGGCCGTCCGACGCACAATTCAGACAGGGGTCAAGCACCATGGCGAAGAAAACAGCACGACGTAAGGCTGGAAGCGTCTTCGCGGAAGCGCGCCAGCAAGGGACGGAAGCGGACCCCGTCGAAAACGCGCAGCTTCGGCCGTTCGAGCAAGCGCCCGCAGGCGCTCGGGCATCAGCCCGAAGCGGCAACAAGACGCGCCTCCACGGCACGCCGGAAGACAGCGGGCCGCGGCGCAAAACACTCGGCACGCAAGAAGAAAACGTCGGCGGTCTCGCCCGCCCCGCTCGAAACAGGACTTGCGCGTGCCGCGGCCCGGCGCCAAGAAGCCGAGCGCCGGCATGGAACGCGATCTGGCGCAGACACCGGAGACCGGCCGATCGGTACGCAGGGCCGACCAATCCGATGCCGACCCGGCGGTCCACCGGCACCGCAGCCGGCGCTGGCAGCAGCCGGCGGGCGCCGGGACTCGATCGCGCCCGTCGTCAACTGCGCGAAGTCGAAGAAACCGTGCCGGGACCGCCGTCGAGCCTGGATCTCGACCGTCGTCCGTCGGCGGCACGGAGCGGCCGTCACGAACTGCACGAAACGCGGCGCGAACACAACGAGGTCAGCCCTGACCTCACCGCCGGCGATGTCGATGCGGATTGGGAAGATGCGTATTCGGTCGGCGACGAGAGCTCCGGGCGGCGACAACCCGACGCCCGATCAGGATCGCGTGGACGACATCGGCAAGGCGCTTGGCGTGCAGTACGACGACAACGAGGAGCTGAAGGCGTCCGACAAGATCAGCCGAGCGCGACAAACACCGCTGGGAGCTCGACCCGGCGTCGTCGGACGATTATCAAGGATCGAGACTGAGACACTCGTCGCACGCGGCTTTCAGTCGCGCGTCACTGACGCGGCGCGACAGCGCCGCACTACGGGCGGGTGACGGGTGTCGCTGACGGATCAACTCCATCACCGTTTCGACCGCGTCGTCGATAGACAGCGCCGTCGTGTCAATCATCACGGCATCGTCAGCCATCTTGAGCGGCGCCGTCGCGCGCGTGCGGTCGAGACGATCGCGCTCGGCGAGCGCGGTCGCGACTTCCTGAATTGCGGCGGTTCCCGTGCCTGACGCGTGCGCCGGATCGGTGGCACGCCGGCGCGCGCGTTCTTCCGGCGATGCGTCGAGATAGATCTTGACGTCGGCCGTCGGGAACACGACGGTGCCGATGTCGCGCCCCTCCATGACAATGCCTCCCAGGGCGCCGAGCGCCCGCTGCCGCTCGACGAGCACCCGGCGGACGGCAGGCTGACGCGCGACCACGGACGCGGCTGCGTCCATGTCCGGCGTCCGAATCGCAACTCGCTATTTCGTGACCGTCGACGCGCACACGTCCGTCGATGACGTCGAAGTCGGCGCGCTCGGCGAGCGCGGAGACCGCCGCCTCGTTTGCCAGGTCGATCGATTCATGGCGCGCCTTCCATGCAAGCGCCCGATACATGGCGCCCGTATCGACGTGATGGAAGCCGAGCCGACTCGCGACGGCGCGGGCGATCGTTCCCTTTCCTGCGCCGGAGGGGCCGTCGATGGCGATGATCAGCGCGCGGCTCGCGGTTCGCGGTTCGCGGTTCGCCGTTCGTTCGTCGCTGTCGTGGTTCACCCTGCTATTATCGCGCGCGATGCGGCTCAAGCGGAAAGGCGCATGGGTAGGGATTCCAATTGCCATCGCGGCGATTACGCTCGCGCTCGGCAACAGCTACCTGCGCGCGGCCGCGTTCGTCGTCCAGGCGGCCGGCATGCAGGGGTACGCACGCACCGCCGCGTCGATCGAAACCCGAGACTTCAGCGAACGCGCGCTCACGATTCCCTGGCGCGGCGGAGAACTGCGCGCCCGTCTCTACACACCGCACGGCGCGTCGGATCGTGCCATGGTGCTGGTTCCCGGCGTTCACGCTGCGGGCGTCGACGAACCGCGCCTCGTGCAGTTCGCGCGCGATCTCGCGTCGGTCCGCCATACGGTGCTGACTGCCGAGTTGATCGACCTCACGCAGTATCGAATCACTCCGCGCTCGACCGACATGATCGAGGACGCGGCGCTGTGGCTCGCCGGTCAGCCGAATCTCGCGCCCGACGGCCGCGTCGGGATGATGGGCATCAGCTTCGCCGGCGGACTCTCGATCGTCGCCGCGTCGCGGCCAACACTCCGGGATCACGTGGCCTTCGTGATGTCTTTCGGCGGCCACGGTGATCTGCCGCGCACGCTGAGATACTTGTGCACCGGGCTTCAGCCAAACGGCGCGCGGCGCCCGCCACACGACTACGGCGTCGCGATCATTCTCCTCAGCGTCGCCGAACAGGTCGTGCCCCCCGAGCAGGTGGAGCCGTTGCGAGCGGCGAATCCTGACGTTCCTGGAAGCCTCGCGACTCGACATGGTAGACAAGGCCAAGTCGGCGGCCGAATTCGAGCACGCACGCGCGCTGGCCTCGGCGCTCCCGGAGCCGGCGCGAACGCTGATGCGGTACGTCAACGACCGTGACGTCGCGCACCTTGGTTCAATCCTGCTGCCACACGTGACCAAGCTGGGCGACGATCGCATGCTCTCCCCCGCCCGGGAGGCAACGCCGGCAGCCCCGGTGTACCTCCTGCACGGCACCGACGACAACGTGATCCCCGCAATCGAGTCTTTCCTGCTCGCCGACACACTCCGCGGCCGGGGCGTGACCGTCCACCAGCTGGCGACGCCGCTCATCACGCACGCGGAAGTCGATCGAGTCGGCGACGGCGTCGGCGATGTTTCGTCTGGTCGGGTTCTGGGCGGATTTGCTGTCTGAATAGCTGCTCGGCTTCTGGCTTCTCGCTTCTGGGTTGACGCGCGAGTAATCACCCGGGCCGAGCCAGCCGCCAATAGCCAGCAGCTTCTTCACTTCGCCACCCGTTTCAGCGCGGCGATTTCGCGCGCGTCGAGCTCCCGGAACTCACCCGGCCGAATGCGATCGTCGGTGATCGGACCAATCCGCACGCGCCGCAGGCGATCGACCGGATGGCCGATCGCCTCGCACATGTTTCGCACCTGCCGGTTCCGGCCTTCCTTCACGACGATCGACAGCAGCGCGTGCTGTGCGCCGGATCCTTCGCTGACGTCCAGCAGCTTGACGTCGGCGGGAAGCGTCCTCCGGCCGTCAATGACGATGCCCTTCGAGAGTCGATCGAGATCGTGTTCGTCGGGCACACCCAGCACTTTGACGTGGTACTCGCGCTCGACTTCGTGGCTCGGATGGGTCAGACGTGCGGCAAGCTCGCCGTCGCTCGTGAGCAGCAGCAGACCTTCCGATTCGTAGTCGAGCCGACCGACCGGATAGACGTAGTCGCGCACGCCTCCCTTCGCCAGCAGATCGATCACTGTCGGTCGGCGCTGCGGATCGGAGCGGCTCGCGATGTACCCTCGCGGCTTGTAAAGAAGAAGATAGAGACGGGGTCGAGCGCTCTTGATGCGCCGGCCGTCGACGCGGATGTCGTCGGTCTCGGGATCGGCTTTGGATCCGAGCTCGGTGATGGTATCGCCGTTGACCGAGACGCGGCCGTCAGTGATGTAGGACTCGGCCGCGCGGCGCGAGGCGATGCCGGCGGTCGAGAGGATCTTCTGAAGTCGCTGGCGCACGGGTGTGTCCTGACTGCGTGGATGGCCCACGGGTATTATGTCGCCAATCCGCAGTGCCGACAGAGCCTGTCTCACACCAAGACGCGGCTAACGGCGAGAATCGTTGAAGGCAACCTGCGAGCGAGCACCGCGAGCGAGCCACGCGAACGGAGCGCGCCGACGAAGCGGCGCGCGAGAGAGCGTGAAGGGGAGTTCGAGGGGCGAAGCCCCTCGCAAAACTAGTGAACGGTTTCATCCGACACCGGCACGCTCTCGTCAACAATCGCGGGGGCCGCCGGCGAACCATCAGCCTCGAACGGCAGCGGACTGGTCGTCACCGTCGGCTCGGCGAGCGCGCTAGGCAGCTCGAAGCCGAGGGCGTCGGACATCTCTTCGACCTTCGGCAGATCGCCGATATCGTTCAGCCCGAACCGATCGAGGAACTCGCGCGTCGTGGCGTACATGAACGGCCGGCCGACGACCTGCTTGCGCCCGACGGTCTTGATCAGGTGCCGTTCGACCAGCGTGGTCAGCACGCCGCCGCTGCTGGTGACGCCGCGGATTTCGGCGATCTCGGGCGCGGTGATCGGCTGCTTGTAGGCGATCACCGCCAGCGTCTCGAGCGCCTGCACCGACAGCTTCTGCGTCGTGCGCTCGTGGAACAGTTTGCGCACCCATTCGTGCAACTCCGTCCGGGTGACGATCTGATAGCCGCCGGCCACCTCGACGATCTGCAGCCCGCCCGGCCGCTCGTAGTCGGCTTTCAGCGACTCGAGCGCCGCTTCCACGTCCTCACGTGGTTCACCGTCGAGCAGCTTGAACAACGTCTTCGGGGTGATCGGTTCCGGCGACGCGAAAATCAGCGCTTCGACGATCGGTTTTAAATGGTCAGACACGTTCGACCTCTTGCTGGCGTCAGACGTCGGTGACAGTTTCTACCTGGGACGACAATTATTCAGTTTCCGGAGTCTTGGCAATCTCTGGCGCTGCTTCATCGGTTGCGGCGGCCACGGCGTGCGTCGCGACCTCGTGCGCGTGACGTTGTTCGGGATCGAGCAGCGGCTTTGGCGCGTCGGCCGGCCGCGCGCGCTTGTAGACGCGAATCGGCCCCATCGCGCCCGACTGAAACACGCGAATCAACTTCAGACGGATCATCTCGAGCATCGCGAGGAAGGTCACCACGATGCCGGCGCGGGTCTGCACGTCGGCGAACAGATCTTCGAACCCGCAGGCTTCGGTTTCCGACAGCATGGCCATCAGCTGCTCGATTCGATCTTCAATCGGAATCTGCTCGCCGGGCAAGTAGACCTTCGGCCGCTGCTTCGCGCGTTCGACGACGGTGCGAAACGCGGCAATCAGGCTGAACAGATCGACCTCGATCTCCGGCTCCGGCGCCTCGCCGGCAATCTCGGCGATCGGTCCGTCCGGCCTCGTCCACTGCGCGCTTCGCAGCGTTTCTCGCTCGTGCAGCAGTTCCGCCGCCGCCTTGAACTTCTGGTGTTCAAGCAGCCGCCGGATGAGCGCCTCGCGCGGATCCTCGTCCGGATCCTCCTGGGTCGGGTCGACCCGCGGCAGCAGCATGCGCGATTTGATATGGATGAGCGTCGCCGCCATCACCAGAAACTCCCCGGCGACGTCCAGGTTGAGCTCCTGCATCAGGTCGATGTAGTCGAGGTACTGCTGGGTGACGACCGCGATCGGAATATCGTAGATGTCCACCTCGTGCTGCTTGATCAGGTGCAGCAGCAGATCCAGCGGCCCCTCGAACTTGTCGAGCCGGACCGGATACGCCTCGAGGATGGACTCGAACGTTGGTTGTTGTTCCATGTCCCTACCGATAGCTAAGTCTAACTGCCCCCCTCACCCGCTCCATCGTTTCCTGGGCAATGCCGCGCGCCTTCCGTGACCCTTCGTGAAGAATGTCGCGGAGACTGGAAGGGTTCGACAGGACACTCACACGGCGTGCGCGAATGGGCTCCAGGTACGTATTGAGCGCCTTCGCGAGCTTCGTCTTCACCTCGACATCGCCGACCTTCCCGGCGCGATAACGCGCCTTTAAATCGTCAATCTCGGCTGTGTCGGGGTTAAAGGCGTCGTGATACATGAACACCGGGTTCCCTTCGACGGTGCCCGGAATGTCGGCGCGCACGCGTTTCGGGTCGGTGTACATCTGCATCACTTTCTTCCGCACCGTCTCCGCGTCGTCGGCCAGATCGATGGTGTTGCCGTAACTCTTCGACATCTTCCGGTTGTCGAGACCCGGCAGCCGCGGAAACGTCGTCAGCAGCGGTTGCGGTTCGACGAACAGCTCACCGTAGAAGTTGTGGAACCGGCGCACGATCTCGCGACTCAACTCGAGATGCGGCACCTGGTCCTCGCCGACGGGAACGAAATGCGCGTTGTAGATGACGACGTCCGCCGTCTGCAGCAGCGGATAGCCCAGAAATCCGAGCGTCGAGAGATCCTTTTCCGAAAGCTGGTCCATCTGCTCCTTGTAGGTCGGCACCCGCTCGAGCCAGGGGATCGGAATGGTCATCGACAACAGCAGGAACAGCTCGGCGTGTTCCGGCACGAGCGACTGGATGAAAATCGTGCTGCGCTCGGCATCGAGTCCGGCGGCGATCCAGTCGGCCACCATGTCGTACGCGTTCGACACAATCTGCGACGTGTCCGAATAGTCGCTCGTGAGCGCATGCCAGTCGGCGACGAAATAGAAGCAATCGTATTTGTCCTGCAGCGGTGCCCAGTTGTTCAGCGCCCCGACGAGATGTCCAAGATGCAACTTTCCGGTCGGGCGCATGCCCGAAACGACGCGAGGCTTCATTCAGGGATGCTGATTGTCGAGCGCAGCGTGAACGATACGGCGCGGAGTGCGTTCGAGATGCTCAAGAATAGAGGAAAAGCGCTGGAGTATCAAGGAGTTGGTGGGGTCTACTTCGCCTCCGCCGCGAAGTGCGCCAGCACGGCATCGGCGGCCTTTGCGCCCACCACCCTCATCAATTCCTCGCGCGTCGCGCGCCGCACACCGGTCAGGCTTCCGAACGCGGTCAGCAACAGCCGCCGGCGGCGCGGACCAATTCCCGCGATGAGATCCAACTCCGATCGCATGTCTCTTTTCTTCCGCGACAGGCGGTGGAACGTCACCGCGAATCGATGCGCTTCGTCGCGGATCCGCTGGATGAGAAGGAGCGCCGGGCTCTCGGTTGGAAGAGCAATGGCATCCTCGCGATCCCGAGTGAAGAGCAGTTCCTCCTTCTTCGCGATGCCGACCGCGACGAGACTCGCCAATCCGAGCTCCTCGAGTGCGTCGTAGGCTGCCGACAACTGGCCCTTGCCGCCGTCGATCAGGATCAGGTCTGGAAACGGCCCCCCGTTTTCGAGCACCTTGCGATAGCGCCGGAGGACGACTTCATGCATGGCGGCGAAGTCGTTGTTCACTGCGGGTGGGGCCCCACCCCCGCGCGCTGCCGTGTCCACGCCTTCCCACCTTTCAGCGATCATCGCCCTCACGGGTTCAGTCCCGTGCGCGCGAGTCGCGAATCGCGAACCGCGAACCGCGTCGCCTCTTATCCTGAATTTCCGGTACTCCGACCGCTTCATCCGGCCGTCTTCGCAAACGACCATCGAGGCGACGGTTTCGCTGCCTTGAATCGTGGAGATGTCGAAGCACTCGATTCGCCGGGGCACGGACGGCAGGCCAACGACGGCGCGGAGGGTCTCGAGCGCGTCGTAGTTGGCGGCGACGTTTTCGTTGAAACGCGCCTGGTAGGCCACCTGCGCATTGCGGCTGGCCAGTTCGAGCAGCCCTCGCTTCTCGCCCCGCTTCGGGACGACGAGCCTGTACGCGGCGGCCGGCTTCGCCGGAGAGCCAGTTCTCGAGCAGCTCCGCGTCGGCAGCCGGGAACGGCACCGGGATGTGCACCTCCGGCGCGGCAATCCGTTCCGCGTAGAACTGTTGGAGCGCCGCCTGAAGCACGTCGCACTCGGACAGATCCGGCGATCCCTTGGCGCTCACGGAGGCCTCGCGGAACTCGGTGACGAGCTCGATCCGCTCGACCACCTTGCCGCCGCGCATCTGAAAGATCTGGACGACCGCCCCCGCGGGACCAATCTTGAGCCCGAAGGCATCGCGATCGCCCAGCTCGGGTGACTCCATCTTCTGCTGGCGCGTCCGCAGCGTCTCGATCGTCCGGATCGCATCGCGAAGCTGCGCCGCCTGTTCGTACCGTTCGTCGCCGGCGGCGTCCGTCATCCGTTCGCGCAAGGTGAACAGTAACTCGTCGTTTCGCCCTTCGAGGAACAATTTCGTGTGCCCGACCGCGAGGCGATATTCCTCTGCCGAACACAGCGCGCGCACGCACGGCGCGATGCAGCGCTTGATGTCGAACTCCAGGCACGGCCGACCGCGCTCCCCGGTAATCACCTCGTTGCACGACCGGATGCCGAACAGCTTGTGCGTCAGCGACATCGTCCTGCGCGCGAGCGACGCGGGCATGAACGGGCCGGCGTAGAAGTGCTCGTCGCGCTCGACCCGCCGGGCCACCAGCACGCGCGGATACGCCTCGCCAGTGGTCAACTGCAGATACGGATAGGTCTTGTCGTCGCGGAGCAGGATGTTGTATTTGGGCGAGCGCTGCTTGATGAGATTGTTCTCGAGCGCGAGCGCCTCGACGACCGAGTCGGTGACGATGACTTCGAGCCGCTCCGCCTCGTCGAGCAGCGCGTCGATGCGCGGGCTCGTGCCCGTACGCGCCCAGATAGCTGCGCACGCGGTCTCGAAGCACTCGCGCCTTGCCGACGTACAGGGTCTCGCCCTGCCCGTTCGAATACAGGTACACGCCGGGCTGTTCCGGCAATCGCGCTATCTGGGCCTTGAGATCACGGATCGGCATACGGTACACTGCGCGTTTTGGCGCATTGTGAACCTTCCATTATACTGCGGCGCCCTCGCCGACGCGCACGGCTGCGCGGCCGGGTGGCCTTCACTTCTATGACGTTTACCGGGCTCATCGGCCGGATCTGCATGTTCCCGCTCCGGCTCATCATCAACGCGTGCGTGGCGTTGCGGATTCATCCGAACATCCTGACGTTCGTCGGCGTGCTCATCAACGTCGCCGCGGCCTTCGAGCTGGCGCGCGGGCACTTCATCCTCGCCGGCGTGATCATGGTGGTGGCGAACATCTTCGACTTCATCGACGGTAAGGTCGCCATCGAGCTCAATGCGGTCAGCGCCTTCGGCGGTTTCTGGGATTCGGTGATCGATCGATTCTCGGATATCGCGCTGTTTCTCGGTCTGATTTACCTCTATTCGCACCTCGGCCGGACCGACTACGTCATGGTGACCGCGATCGCGATGATGTTCGTGATCATGACGAGCTACACGCGGGCGCGCGCCGAGTCGCTCATCAAGAAATGCAAGGTCGGCTTCATGGAGCGGCCCGAGCGCATCGTCCTGTTCATGATCGGCGCGTTCACCAACCGCATGGCGGCGGTGATGTGGGTCATCGGCGTGCTGTCGGTGTTTACGGTCGCCGACCGGATCATCTACACGTATCGTGAGCTGCGAGAGAGCGAGCAGGCGATCGCATGAGCAACCCCACCACGCTTCCGATGCGCGTTCTGTGGAACGCCTTCTTCTGGACCTACGAGCGCGCCACGTGGCAGTACGACCTGATGGTGATCGCGATTCTGGCGTTCGTCTGGCTCACGCCGCCGGCCTGGCTGGGAGATCCGATGGCCTCTGGGAATGGACCGGTCGGGTGGATCATGAAATTGCTGAATGCTGAATTCTGAATGCTGAATGTTGGTCAATCGGCAATCGACAATAAGCAATTCTGCGTTCAGTCAGCATTCAGCATTCGTCGCTCAGCATTCAGCACTTCATCACTCGCATTCAGCATTCACAGTCACACATCGTCCCGTTCATCGTGCATCCCGAGATCGAGCGTCTTGCCGGTGAAATGAATGTCGTGCGCGGCGATCTTGTCGCGGAGCAGCCGGCGCGCTGCTCCGTAATGGATATGGGGCACGACCAGACGCCGTGCGAAGGCGCGCATCCGATAGATGAGGACGAGCGTCAACTCTTCACCTTCCCGCCACGTCAGCCCGCCAATTCGTGAATACGGAATGAAGCCGGCGTCGGCCCAGATGCCGTCTTGGTAGAATCCTCGGCCGATTTTCAGGCTCAGCGGCAACGCGTAACCGTAGTAGACGAGCATCATGGTCTCGCCGAACACGTCGGCTGGGCGCAGCCGGAGAAATGCGAGCTTGTACACGATCAGCAGGCTCAGAACGGCGCCCATGCCGAGGAGCAGTCCGTAAAAAGGCGGACGCGGGCCAGGCCAGGTCAGCAGCGCCGACGACCTCAGGCGCTGAAACCGGAGGAACTGAACGAACAGACGGATGTCCGCCACGAAGAACCCGACACCCAGGAAAAACAGCAGCTGCGGCAGAAGGGCCGTCGTCAGTTTCGGATCGGCGGCAACAGGTGGCATAGTCGGCGCGATAAGGATTGTGCTGTCGTCCCGCACATTCTAACAATCTGCGGACGGGAGACAACACATGCCGGGATCCGGAGCGACGCGGCGCTTCTACTGTCCGAGCGTTGGATCGAAGCAGTGCCGGCAGCGGGCTTCGTAGGTACCCTGGGCGCCGACGAGCACTCGTTCGCTGCTCGCGACCAGGCGTTGCGTGTGATTCGCTGGCGCGCCGCACACCATGCAAATCGCCAGCGTCTTCGTGATGTACTCGGCGATCGCCAGAAGCTGTGGCATCGGCTCGAACGGCTTGCCCAGATAGTCCTGGTCGAGCCCGGCGACAATCACGCGCTTCCCCTGATCGGCCAGCGCGCTACAGACCGCGGGCAAGTCGGCATCGAAGAACTGCCCTTCGTCGATGCCGACGACCTCGGTGTCGAGCAGAACCTGCGCGAGCAGGTCGCGTGACGATGACAGGTTCACCGAGGGAATGCGCATGTCGCTGTGCGAGATGATGTGATCCTCGGCGTACCGGTTGTCGATCTTGGGCTTGAAGATCTGGACCTTCCGGCGGGCAATCTGCGCCCGCCGCAACCGGCGGATGAGTTCCTCGCTCTTGCCGCTGAACATGCTGCCGGTAATCACCTCGATCCAACCGGCGTTCGGACGATGCTGAGAAATGTCCATTCAGGTGATCAAGAAATTCTGAAGGCTGAATCTTGAATGCTGAATTTGCTCAATCAGCATTCAGAATTCAGAATTCAGCATTCAGAATTCAGCATTTCGCCTACGCTCTGGACAGATACTCCCCGGTCTCGGTATTCACCCGGATCTTGTCGCCGTTGTTGACGAAGGGAGGGACGTTGACGATGAGGCCGGTCTCGAGGCGCGCCGGCTTGATCTGGTTGCTGGCGGTGGCGCCCTTGATTCCGGGGGCGGTGTCTTCGACGAGGAGATCGACCGTCTGCGGAAGCTCGATGCCGACCGGCTCGGTGCCGTAAAACTCCACCTTGATCAGCGCGTCCGGAATCAGGTAGTTGACGTTGTCGCCGAGCGCCTCGGCGTCGATATGGAGCTGCTCGTACGAGCTGGTGTCCATGAAATGAAATGCGTCGCCGTCGCGATAGAGATACTGCATCTCACGCTCGTCGAGCGTCGCGCGTTCGACGAAGTCTTCCGATCGGAGCTTCTGATCGGCCAGCGTGCCGTTGCGGATGTTGCGGAACTTCACGCGAACGAACCCGCGCAGGTTGCCCGGCGTGACGTGCTGTAGCTCGAGCACGCGGAACAGATCCTGCCCGATCTTGATCAGCATGCCCTTCTTCATTCGAGTTGCTTGTAGAGAGGCCATAATCTCAGTGTCCAGAACCGTCGGATCGTAGCACACTCGGCCGCGTCACCCGCCCGCGCTCGGCACCGATGGCACCCCCGGCACCCTTCCTGATACGATCGGCACATGCCGTGGGATCCGATGCGCGACCTGCGTGTTCTGCAGGAACGGCTCGAGCGAATGACCACCCATCATCCGGACTCGTGGGCGCCGGCGATCGACGTCTACGAAACCGCCGATCGCTACGTCATCGCCGCCGAATTGCCGGGCCTCAGCCGGGAACACATCGAGCTCGCACTCGAAGAGTCGCGCCTGACGATCCGCGGCCAACGCGTCGATCGCACCGCGGCGTCGGGTGACGTCGTGCATTTCCATCAGGTGGAGCGTGGCCACGGCGCCTTCGCACGGACGTTCGAGTTCGCCTCCAAAATCGATACGGAGGCGGTGTCGGCCGATCTCGACCGACGGCGTCCTGACGATTACGTTGCCGAAGGCCGCGCCGCTGCCCGCACGCAAGATAGAGGTTCGATGATGGCTCGAAGAATTGCGGTCTTCACGTTTTTCATGTCGATCGCGTTTTTTGCTGGCCTCGTGGTGACTGGGCGAATGAGGAGCGCCAGCGAGAGCACCGCAGGCACCGCTCCCGCTCAGGCGGCGAGGCCGGCGGCGGCGATTTCGGGAGGGATGCCCGATCTCACCGGCGTCGCGCAGCGTGCCATCGCGAGCGTCACGAATATCTCATCGACGCAGATCGTTCGCACGCCAAACTCCCCGTTTGCCAATGATCCGTTCTTCCGCTTCTTCTTCAACGATCAGGACGAAGCGTTCGGCTATCGCGAGCGTCGGGCGCAGAGCCTTGGTTCGGGCGTAATCGTGTCGCCCGACGGCTACGTCCTCACCAACAACCACGTCGTCGAGCAGGGCGTTGAAGTGACCGTGACGATGCCGGACCAGCGTGAATTGCGCGCCAACGTCATCGGCACCGACCCGGCGACCGACATTGCCGTGCTCAAGATCGACGCGTCGAACCTGCCGACGATGCCGTGGGGCGATTCGTCGCAGCTCAAGGTCGCGGAGTGGGTACTGGCGATTGGCAATCCTTTCCAGCTCAATCAGTCGGTCACCCTTGGGATCGTCAGCGCGACCGGCAGAAGGCTCGAGCAGCGACTCGCCACCTACGAAGATTTCATCCAGACCGACGCGGCGATCAATCCGGGCAACTCCGGTGGCGCCCTCGTCAACGCGCGCGGAGAGCTCGTCGGCATCAACACGGCGATCTTCAGCGAGACGGGAGGCTATCAAGGCATCGGGTTCGCGGTGCCGAGCAACCTGGCGCGCCACGTCATGAGCGAGCTGCTGAAGTATGGTGAGGTCCAGCGCGGCACGATCAGCGGCATTACGGTTCAGCCGCTGACGACCCGCCTCGCCGAGCAGCTAGGCGCGCCGAATACGCACGGCATGGTCGTCGTCAACATGCAGCAGCGATCGGATGCGTATGCCGCCGGCCTGCGGCCGGGCGACGTCATCGTCAGCTTCAACGGCACCACGGTCGAAGATCAAAGCCATTTCGTCCGCCTCCTGTCCGATGCGAAGATTGGAACCACGGTCACGCTTGGTTTGCTTCGGGAGGGCCGTCCGGTCACCGTCAAAGTGCCGATCGTGAAATCGACCGGCCAGGCAAGGCGGCGTTAGTCCGCTAACGCAGGGAGCGCTTCACCCCTGACAGCGCCTCGCTGCCCACCGCGACGCAGCGCCACTCGGACTCGACGCCGACAGTGATTCCAATCCGAGGTGTCCACGTCACCTCGCGCGGCGGCAGCCGTCGATCCTCAATCCGCAGCGAGCTCGCGGTGAGATCGATCAAGTTCTGGCGAAGGCTGATGCCAAGCGCCCGGGTCAGGTTTCCTGGTCCTCTGCACAACTCCGCGGTCGTGAAATCGCGCGCGGACCGTCCTGTGCCGCGCGCGCGACGCCGGCGCATCAGCGGTTCGCCTTCGAACGGCTCGAGCGCACGAATCAGCACGGCGGCGGGCCACCCTTCCGACTCCGTCACTGCGTTGACGAGGTAATGAATCCCGTAATTGAGATACACGTACGCGATGCCGGGCGGCCCATAGAGCGGGGCGTTCCGCGTCGTCGGCCCGGGCGCCGCGTGACAGGCGGGATCGGACTCACCGATGTACGCCTCGGTTTCGACGATGACACCCGATGCGGCGCCCGCCGGCGAATCGTGAACGAGGACCTTCCCGATGAGCGCGCGGGCGACGTCCAGCGTCGGGCGCTCGTAGAAGTCGCGCGACAGAACCGGCATGCTTACGGGATCGATCGGGGCTTGGGCGAGGAGGCCTTGATTCGATCGATCGCGCGCGTGGCAGCCTGCGCAACCGCGCGATCCTTGTCCGCCGTCAGCGGCTGCAGCGCGGCGAGTGACGCGTCATTGCCGATCGCGCCGAGCACCGTGGCGACGTTACCGCGAATCGCCGGACTCGGATCCTGCAGGTGGGATACGAGCGTGGGAGCGACCGGCGGCCCAAGCTCGAGCAGGTAGCCGGCGATTTGTGCCGCCATCTTGTCCGAATCGAGCGACTCGACGAGCCGTGGAATGTAGTTGCGGCCAAGCTTCTGAAGCGCGAACGCCATCGCCGCGCGAACCATTTCCGAGGTGTCGTTGCCGGCGCCGATCTCCAGCGCCGGAAGCTCGGACGTGTCGCCAGCGCGCCCGAGACCTTCAGCTGCCGCTCGGCGAAGAAACGGATCCTTGTCTGCAAGCCTCGACTTGAACAGCGGGACGCTCGCGGGATCAGCCAGGTGCGCAAGGGCATCGAGCGCCGACCATGCGCCTTCGCCCTTTCCGTAGAACTTGAGCTGCTCGCTCAGCGCATTGATCGCGTGTCGTTCGCCGATCTCGCCGAGCGCGCGCATGGCAGCAAAGCGCACGGGTTGCTGTGAGTCGTTGATGGCGTTGATCAGCGTGGTCCCGGCGGTCCTGACGTCGAGCCGGCCGGCCACGCGCGCGGCAGCTGCCCTGATCGCTGGATCGTAGTGATCGAGCGCCTTGATCAGTTGTGCGCTGGCGGCGTCGCTGAGCGGCGCCGTCGCGATCGTGCCGAGCGTGTAGATGGCCTCGGCTCGAACCTTCGGGTTGTCATCGTCCACCGCTTTCAACAGCGCGTCGATCACCTCCGCGGCGGCGCGGAGCGCGGCTCCCGTGCGAGAGGCCCCATCTCGAACGCGGCTGCAGCCTGGCCGGGATTGCGAACCTCCACGACGTAGCCCAGCCGCTTCTTTGACGGGCACGTCACGCGCGAGAAAGAACGACAGCTCGGCGCCAGATCGCTTCGAGCTGGATCTGGTCCATCGGATCGTTGATGAGCGGCGCAATCGGACCGATGGCTTCGGGATACCTGGACTCCCGCAGCAGCTGCACCGACGCCAGCCGCACTTTCGGATCGGGATTGCGCAGATTCCGGATCACGTCGTCGAAACGCACTTGCTGCGCGGTAAGTGACGACGGGATCCACAGAAGCAGCAGGGCGCACGTGAGGGACTGCAGATGTCGCGTCATGAAGGAACTACCCGGGGAGTTCTGCCATTGTACGACACCGGCGAACCACAAGAAGGTGTTTGGACGGGGTGACTAGTTGCGCGCGGTCCCGTACGCGTTGGCCCGGCCGACGGCGAGGACGTCGCGCAGATATCGGCCGGTGTGCGAGGCCTCGACCTTGATCACCTGCTCGGGGGGTCCGGCTACGACCAGGTGTCCGCCTTCTTCCCCGCCCTCCGGCCCGAGGTCGATGATCCAGTCGGCGGTCTTGATCACGTCGAGATTGTGCTCGATGACCAGCAGGCTGTGACCCGCCTGCAGCAGCTTGCGGAACGCGGCGAGCAGCTTCGCGATGTCGTCGAAATGCAGGCCGGTCGTCGGCTCGTCGAGGATGTAGAGGATACGGTCGCCGGTGTGCGACGACAGGTGCGCGGCGATCTTGATCCGCTGCGCCTCGCCGCCCGACAGGGTCGTCGCCGGCTGCCCCAGACGCAGGTAGCCGAGCCCGATCTCGTCGAGGACCTGGAGACGCCGCAGGACCTTCGGCGAGCTGCTGAAGAAGGTCAGCGCCTCGCGCACCGTCATGTCGAGCACCTGATCGACGCCCCGTCCGCGGTATTTCACCTCGAGGACCTGCGGCTTGAAGCGTTTGCCCTCGCACTGGTCGCAGGGCACGAAGACGTCGGCGAGAAACTGCATCTCGACCTTGACCTCTCCTTCCCCTTCGCACGCCTCGCACCGGCCGCCCGGGACGTTGAACGAGAAGTGACTGGCGGTCAGGCCTCTCGAGCGCGCGTCCTTGGTCGCCGCGAACAGCTCGCGGATCGGATCGAACGCCTTCAGGTAGGTGACCGGGTTCGACCGCGGCGTCCGCCCGATCGGCGCCTGATCGACCAGGACGACGTCGGTCACGAATTCGGTGCCTTCGATCTTGCGGTGCACACCGACGCGGCGGTCCCAGTCGCCCTTGACCCTCTTGAGCGCCGCATAGATGACGTCGTGCACGAGCGTGCTCTTTCCCGAACCGCTCACACCGGTGACGCACGTAAGAACGCCGAGCGGAATTTCGACGTCGATGTCTTTGAGGTTGTGTTCCGCGGCTCCCAGCACGCGCAGCTTCTGATTGCTGGGTTTGCGGCGAACCGAGCGGAACCGGTATCGCCAGCTCGTCGCGCAGGTACTTTGCCGTCAGCGAACGCGGTTCGTGGAGCAGCGAATCGAGCGTGCCGCTGAAGATCACACGCCCGCCCTGCTCACCCGCGCCGAGCCCCATGTCGACAACCGTGTCCGCGACCCTGATCATGTCCGCGTCGTGCTCGACGACCAGGACCGTGTTGCCCTGGTCTCGCAGCTGTCGCAGGATCGCGATCAGCCGCTCGTTGTCGCGCGAATGAAGGCCAATCGACGGCTCGTCCAGTACGTACAGGGTGTCAACCAGCGCCGACCCCAGCGATGTCGCGAGATTGATGCGCTGCGACTCTCCGCCCGACAGCGTCGACGACAGACGATCGAGCGTCAGGTAGTCCAGGCCGACGTCGCGGAGGAATCCGAGACGCTTGCGAATTTCGCGAAGCACCTTGTCGGCGATCGCAGCTTCCTTCTCCGACAACGCGAGGCCGGAAAAGAAGGCGTCGGCGTCACGGACTGTCAAGCCGCAGACCGCGTCGATCGTGCGGCCACCGACCTGGACGTCGCGGGCTTCGCGGCGCAGGCGCGCGCCGCCACATTCCGGACACGTCAGGTAGCCCCGATAGCGGCTGAGAAATACCCGGACGTGAACCTTGTACTTCTTGCGCTCGAGCCACCGGAAGAATCCCTTCACTCCCTCGTAGCTGGCGCCGTCGCCGTCGATCACGAAACGCTTCTCGTCGTCGGTCAGTTCGGACCAGGGCACGTCGAGGCGCAAACCGCGCACCTTGGCGGCGCGCTTCAGGTCGGCCAGCTGCGCGCGGTAGTGCGGCTTGCTCCAGGGTTCAATCGCGTTCTGCGTGATCGACTTCGAGGCATCGGGGACCACGAGATCCATGTCGAGTTCGATGATGTTCCCGAATCCGTGGCACAGCGGACACGCGCCAAAGGGGTTGTTGAACGAAAACAGCCGCGGCTGCGGCAGCTCGTACGGAATGTCACACTCGCGGCATTCGAATCGTTCGCTGAACCGAAGCGTGACCGTTTCGGTCTGGCCTTCAGTCGTCTGTGGAGGAAGCTGAATCGCGAAGGCCGCCCCACCCCCCTCGGTGTACGCGGTTTCAATCGAGTCGGTGAGACGGGCGCGCAGATCGCCTTCGATCTTGACGCGGTCCACGATCACCTGAAGCGTCCCGCGATCTCGCAGCGTCGAGCCGTCGACCTCGTCCAGAGAGATCGCCCGGCCATCGATATACAGACGGCCGAACCCCTTGCGACGCAACGCCGCAAGCGTTTCCGCAATCGGATCGACCAGATCCGGAAGATTCGGCTGCGGGGAATCGACCGGCCCCTCTTCGGCCGCGGTCGCTTCTTCGTCCTCTGGCTCGGGCATGGACGGCACGGCAGGCGCCGTGACCACCGGCATATCGAAGCCAATCAGCAGCCGCGTTCCTTCCGGCAAATCTCCGAGCCGCCGCGCAACGACTTCGGCGGTCTCGCGAATCACCTCACGCCCGCAATTCCGGCAGTAGGTGCGGCCCACGCGCGCGTATAACAACCGCAGGTAGTCGTGAATCTCGGTGGTGGTCCCGACGGTCGAACGCGGATTGCGGATGCTGTTCTTCTGGCGGATGGCAATCGCCGGGCAGATCCCTTCGATCGAATCGACGTCCGGCTTCTCCATGCGCTCCAGGAACTGGCGCGCATACGCCGACAGTGACTCGACGTAGCGCCGCTGACCCTCCGCGTAGATCGTGTCGAACGCGAGCGACGACTTGCCCGATCCGCTGACGCCCGTCATTACGACCAGCGACCGCGGTGGCAGCGTGAGATCGACGTTCTTGAGGTTGTGAGTCCGCGCGCCGCGGATGATGATCTGGCCGCGTTTGGTCTCGGGTGTGCTCGGCATCTCTATCCGCGAACTCAGCGGTGGTGAATGGGAACCACCGCTCACTCCCGGCGACTCTGTCCGCCGGGGCCAGGATTACAGTGTGCTATTTCGGAAATCCCTGAACAGTGCATCGTAGCGCAGCCGGCAGAATCCCTCAACCTCGTCAGCAACCATTTGTGCTATTTTGTTGGGGCTTTGCCAGCAGGGGACGGGAGGGGTAGTCCAGCCTGTCCCCGGGCTGGCGCGAACCAAGAGGGCCCTGTGCCAGTCCGTTTGTTTATAGGCAACCTGCCGTACGCGGCATCCGAGGCAGAGTTACGAGAGCACCTTTCCGGCGTCGGTGAACCCACCCAGATTGTTCTTCCTGTCGATCGCGAAACCGGCCGCCCGCGCGGCTTCGCGTTCGTCGACTACGCGGATCGCGCGGTCGCGGAAGCCGCGATCAGCCGATTCGATCAGCAGCCCTTCAAGGGCCGCCCTCTCGCGGTCAGCGAAGCGCGGCCACGCGAAGAGCGGCCCGCCGGCGCGCCGCGCCCGGGCGGTTATGCCCCGCGTCCCGGAGGACCTCCAGGCGCTGGCGGCGGCGGTGGTTTTACGCCGCGTCCGAGCGGATGGGCGCCCCGCCCCGACACGGGTGGATCAGCGCCTCGTAGTCGCAACTTCGGCCCAGACGCGCCGCCGAAGAACAAACGAAAGCCGCCGCGAAAGGATGCCGATCGCGGCCCCCGCGGTCCAATCAAGGAGCGTCCAGTCAGCCGCCTCTACGAGAACGACGAAGATTGGCGGAGTGAGACCCCCGACGACCTCGATATCGATGACGTCGCCAAGAGCGCGAAACAGGACGAGGGCGCAGTCGATGACGTCGCAAAGAACGCGAAACAGGAAGACGACGCGGGCGACGACGAGTGAATGGCCAGTCGTGGCCTCGCGGCCGACGGCGTGCAATCGTGTAACGCTTTAATGGAGTCCCAATGCAGACGCACGTGAAGGTCCTCGGCGTCCTCTACCTGGCGGTGGGCGCCTGCATGCTCCTCCTGGCGTTGTTTCTCTTCCTGACAATGGGTAGCGTGGCGGGAATTGTGGGTGCCACAGCCGAGCCGCAGGACGCCGCGATCGCCATCCCGGTGCTCGGCCTGGCGGGCACCGCACTCGCGTCGATTCTCGGCATTTTCTCGCTTCCGAGCCTCATCACCGGTTACGGACTTCTTTACTTCAAGCAGTGGGCTCGAATCGTCGGCATCGTGCTCTCAGCCATCAGTTTGATCAATATCCCGATCGGTACGGTTATCGGCGCGTACGGCCTCTGGGTATTGCTGAATAAGGAAACCGAACACCTCTTCAATAACGCTCCAGCTTCGACCCTTACTCCCACGTAGAAACGACGAAGCACAGCTCTTGCATAGCCCTCGGCGTGCCGCACCCAGGTGTGTCTGCCGACGACCGAACCGCCGCGCACATTTCGAGCCCGCAATGGCAGAGCTTCGAGATGCGCATGCGCGCGCGTCGCGCCGAGCGGTGCTTGCAGCGTGCTGCCGGCGCGATTGAGAACGGAACCCCCGCGGATGCCCGCGAAGCGCTCGACGAAGTCCGGATTCTGAATCCGGCCGATCCTCGCGTCCCCGACTTGGAGACGCGTCTCGCCGAACTCGATCGTCGGGTCGCCGCTTCGAGCGGGATCGAACTCCGCAGCCCTGAACGTCCTCTTGCGGATGTCTTGACAGCGTCTGCGATCGTTGAGCCCGCGCTTGTCCCTGAACCTGAACTTCCTCTCCTCTTACGCGAGTCGCAACACGCGTCGAACGAACCGGAACTGGTGAGTCCGACGGCATTTGAACCGGTCTTGGATTTCGATCGGATCGGGGCAACACCACTCGAGGGATGGAGCGGCCTGGCGCTCGCACCGCCATCGCGGCAGTGGAGTCGCGTCACCGGCATTCTCGCGTGTAGCGTTCTGGTGTCGGCGCTCATCGGGTGGCAGGCCTGGGCACACAGAGACTTGATTCCAGCGATGCCGAGCGCACAGCCTGACGTCGATGCCCGCACGGGTCTGGCCGCAGGCCCGCCGCGGCTGGCGGGCATCGCGCCGAGTGTTGCGCGCGAGACCACGCCGTCGCCGGAAATCTCATCGTCGCAGCCGAATCCGCAGTCGGTTGAGCAACCCGTGTCCACATCATCGCCGACCGACGACAATGAAGTCGCTGCCTCCCCGTCCGCTGCCACGGTGACCGCGAACACTGGTGCTAGCGGTCCAACCGGAACGAAAGGCACGCCCGCGATCATCCCGTCTCAGTCTGCACAGCCGACTGCGCTGGCCGGACGAGAGACTGCCCCGCCAGCGAACACGGCGAGCCGCATCCCGGCACGGCAACCTGAATCACTGACGGATGCGCCTGCGTCGGAAAACCGTCCGTCAGCCTCTACGACGGCGCCGGCGTTACCGGTCACCACTCCTCCGCCGCCGATATCGACGCCCCCTGCAGCCGCGGCGCCATCGCCTGCAGCGCGCGAAGAATCGTCCGTCATTGCTCCAGTGAACACCGTGCCTCCGCGGCCGGAACCCGCGCCGTCGATTCCGTCACCGCCGCCATCTGCCTCGTCCTCGTCGCTCACGTTTGGGGTTCGCGATCAAGCGGCAGGAGTCCGGACCGCCCTCAGTCGGTATGAAACCGCCTACAGCAAACTGGACGTCGAGGCGGTTCGCTCGGTATGGCCGTCGCTCGACCAGCGAGCGCTCACGCGCGCGTTTGAGGGCCTCAGCTCACAGCGTGTGTCGCTCGGAAGCTGCACGGTGGACGTCAACGGAAACGCCGCGCGGGCCGACTGCGCGGGAACCGCCGCCTGGACACCGAAAGTGGGCGGCGGCGAGCGCACCACGTCTCGCAAGTGGACGTTCGATCTCACCGAATCGGACGGCACCTGGCGCATCGTCCGCGCGCAAGCCCGCTGACGCCGCAGAAGGAACCGGCCACAGGCCACAGAAGAACACGGACAAACAAGCCACAGAAGAACACAGACAGACACTGCTGGCGAATCTGAGTCCCGTCCCACCTGACACCTGACAGGCCTTCGTTCCTCGACACCCAGTGGCTTGCTCTTCTATAGCTGTGTTCTTCTGTGTTTTTCTGTGGCGCGTTTGTCTGTGGCCTAGAAGGCGTACTCGAAGGTCAGCGTCGGCGTCAGTGGCGCCGTGAGTCCGACGTGCGTCAGCGACCAGTTCAAATGCCCGCCGATGACGACCGTATGGGCGACGTTCCATTTTGCGCCGGCCACGGCGACGGCGAGCGTTTGAGGTCCCAACCCGGGGGCGAGACGGAAGGTGTCAACTCCCACGAGCGTCGGGTGCGGCGCCGCGACCAGATCGAGCGCATGCAACTCGGTGATCCGTCGCACCAGCGTTTCCCCGGAGAGCGTCACTCGGGGATGGGGCGCAACCGACACCGCGCCGCCGAAGTCGAGTTCGGACGAGATCCCGCCCGTCAGCATCGACGCGTTCCCATGAAACGACACGGGACCACTCTCGACCGAACCGATCCCCATGATGCGGTAAGAGGTCTTACCCGTGCCCAGCAGATTGCTTGCATCACCGGTCGGCAAACGCACCTCGCCGGCCACCGCCACTCCACCCGATCGGGTCGCGACCAGGTTGACCTTTCCGCGAATCGCGAAATCCGCGAGCCCGCTCGCGGTCGCGTTGCCCGTCGCCTGGATGAGTGTGGCACTACGGTAGACGTTGACGCGCTGACCCTCGAGGGTGAGTTTCACGAACGGCATCGCCGCACCGATCTCGATCCGACTGCCGATGCCAACGCTGCCAAATACAGTCATGGTGCTGCTGCGGATTTTCAGGATCAGCGATTCGGTATCGAAAGGCGCCGGTTCATCGCGGAACTTGTTGGCAATCGTGACGAGAGCGCCGTCTTCCAGGCTCCGCCCGTCAAGTTGATCGAACGCGGACGTGGTGGTGGACACGCCAAACGACACATGGCCAGAGCCCGGCGTCAAGGCTCGTTCGATGAAGAACGCGCCAAAGCTGTCGGTCGCGCGCTCAACCGTGCCGAGTTGAGGATTCAGACGATAGAGAAATCCACTCGAGGCCGTCGCGAGCGGAACCGACGTCAGATCGATGAGGAGCGCTCGGGTAATTGTCTCTCGCGCCGCTTGTGCCGCCTGCTGATCCTTCTGAAAGTCTGCAGTCGGCACTGCCTGATTCGTCACGAGGAAGCCCACCACGTCGTCCACGGTACCCTGCGCGGCCGCAACGCTCGCGAATGACAGATCGAGGGCGACGATGACAGCCAGGGCGAACGCGCGGATCATTTCTTTGTCACGACGTCGGCGCGTACACGCTGATCCGACATCTCCCAGCCTGAAACTGACACTTCGGTTCCCTTGTCGATTCGATCGCACGACGTCCTCCTGAATTCGGTCGAAGCCGTGGTGTAGATGTCGCGATCCTTCATCTGGAATGCGATGCTCGGACAACGGCCGGAGATGGCTCCGGCCTTCCCCGAGAGTTCGATTTGCCTGACCGGTACGGGCGCCGCCGGCGGAGCCGGCGCCGGAGTTGGCGGCGCCGGTGGCGCCGGCGGTGACGGAGCCGGCGGCGCTGGCGCTGGCGGTGACGGAGCCGGCGGCGCTGGCGCTGGCGGAGTTGGCGTGGGTGCCGGTGGCGGAGCTGACGCGGCACTCTGCGTCGCCGTCACGGTTGAGCCAGCAACTGCCACTGAAAGCGCGCGCGCTGGACCAGCGTTTGCCGAAACGACGATCCGCAGCGTCGCGTCTCCGCGTCCCGTCTCTGACGAAACCGTCGCCCACGCCACGTCGCTCTTCGCCGACCACGAGCATGCAGAGTGCGCGTGAACGGTGATCGTCAACTCTCCACCTGCGGATTGAACCGTGTTCGCGCTTTGCGTCACCTCGTACCGGCATGGCGCGGCTTCCTGCGCGACCGTGACCTGATGGTCGCTGACCATAAGCACGCCGTCACGGTTCACTGGATCCGCATTCGCCGACACACGGAATCCAACGGTCCCATCGCCTTGTCCGTTTGCCGCGGACGTGATGGCAATCCATGAGGACTGCGATGTCGCGTTCCAGGTGCAGTCCCGATCCACCGTCACGGAAACGCTGCCGACGCCGCCGTTCGAGGCAAACCTCGGAGCCGACGAGGAAACATTCGCCTGACATCGGGCTGGAGTGGTGGTGGAGGGCGCAGCGACGCTGGTTGATGTCGAACTGCCGCAGCCGAGCATTGACGCGCCGGCGGCAATAAGCGCCAGGGCAAAAGTAACAGGTCGGGGAGCCGCGGCCTTGTTCACGCCAGGTGTTCGCGGCAGAGCTACAAGGAACACGCCTCTTCCGTCTTGCAGGAAAGTCGCCACTTTCGCGATCCGCGTCGTGCTATAATCAAGGCACTCCAGCGGAACAAGTTTGATTAGGTCAATTCTCTCCGGCCGGTTCGGCCGGAGTTTGTATCCCCTTCTCTTCCTCTTATTGGTCGGCGGCGCCTCACCTGCGTGTGTCGCCAGCACCTCTATCGTCTCTCGCACCACAGCCGAGCTTCTCGTTGCGCCAGAGCCGTCGGTCGCGTGGTTCGGTCCCGACGATCGCGGAGACAGCGTTTCGCTCACCCGTTGGCGGGGCAGCGTCGGGCCGCCGGTGACGCCGACAACCGAGTTCAATGCCCGGCCTCACGACGCGATCACCATCGTGAGCTGGAACACCGCCGTGGGCGAAGCGGATGTCGTTGGGTTCGTTCGAAGCCTGCCGGTTACAGATCGCCCCCTCGTGCTTTTGCTTCAGGAGGTCTATCGCGGAGGATCGGCCGTGCCGGGCCGGCTGGATCACGACGCCGCTTTTGCCGGTCGTCTGGGCGGCGACACCGGCGACGATCCTGGCTCGCGTCAGATTGAGGCGATCGGCCGCCAGCTCGGCCTGGCAGTGTATTACGTGCCGTCGATGCGCAACGGCGGTTCCACGTCGGACGAGGACCGCGGCAACGCGATCCTGTCGAGCCTTCCCCTCACGGATTTGCAGGCGATGGAACTGCCCTTCGAACGACAGCGCCGCGTCGCGATCGCTGCAACCCTGACGGGACAGGCTTCGAATGGTGAGCCCTGGCGCATCCGAGTCGTGTCCGCACATCTCGACAACATGGCGGGCATCAAACGCGGCTGGATTGGCGCCGAATACGGGCGCGCCAGGCAGGCTCGCAGCCTCGCGTCGCTGCTCAAAGACGACGAACCAACGATTCTCGCGGGCGACTTCAATACCTGGTTCGGGTTCTGCGATCAGGCCTACGTCGAAACCGCGCGAGCGTTTCCGGAAACGCGGGTCACGGATCGCCGTCCCACTTTCCGCGGTCTACTCCGCCTCGATCACGTCTTCTATCGACTGGCCCCCGGTTGGCGGGTCGAATTCCGGCGCGCGTCATCTCGATATGGCTCAGATCACTATCCGCTCGTCGGCTTGCTCAGCTTCCATTGATATAATCGCTGTCTTTCCATGACCTTTGCCGAGGGGGCACGTGTCGGCCCGTACGAGATCGTCAGCCAGCTCGGTGTCGGCGGCATGGGAGAGGTCTATCGCGCCCAGGACTCTCGTCTCGGACGCGACATCGCACTGAAAGTCATCCGGCGCGTACTCGTCGCCGATCAGAACTCGCAGGACGACGCCCTCGAGCGACTTCTGCGAGAAGCGACGCTTGCCTCGGCGCTCAACCATCCAAACATCGTGACGATCTACGAGACCGGCGTCGTCGGAAACGATCGCTACATCGCGATGGAACTGGTCGAAGGCCGAACGCTGCGTGAACTCGCCAGCGAGGATCTTCCGCTCGAGCGGTCGATGGGCATCGCGCGGCAGATCGCCGAGGCGCTGGCCGTCGCGCACGGGGCGCAAATCGTTCACCGCGACATCAAGCCCGACAACGTCATGGTACGGCCCGATGGCTACATCAAGCTGCTCGACTTCGGCCTCGCGCGGCTGCACCACGCCGCCATCACCGCCGGCTCGACGGGGATGGGGACCGAACCGGGATTCATCATCGGGACCGTCGGCTACATGTCGCCCGAGCAGGCGCGTGGCGAGACGGTCGGCCCTGAGTCCGACGTCTTTGCGTTCGGGACGATGCTCTACGAGATGACGACAGGACGGCATCCATTCATGGCGGCCTCGCAGCTCGGCACGCTGCACGCGCTCATGTGGGAAACGCCGGAGCCACCGTCACTCGTCAACCCGGAAGTTCCGAGGGCGCTCGATCAGCTGATCTGCGAAACGCTGCAGAAAGACTCCCGCCTGCGACCCGGCGCCGGGGAAGTGCTCTATCGATTGGGGCTGACGCATGACGCCTCCATCGCCACGGCATTGTCCGCGGTCACGGTCGCACACCGGACGCAGCGATCCGCGCGCGCGGTAGTCGGCCGCGATCTGGAAATGGACGCGTTGCTCCACGAGTTCGAGCGTGCCGAACGGGGCCAGGGGCGAATGGTGCTGCTGTCGGCGGAAGCTGGCCTCGGGAAAACAACGATGCTCGATGCGTTCATCAAGCTGCTCGAGGATCGCGGCGAAGTGGTGCGGGTCGGGCGAGGTCGCTGCTCGGAACGGCTGGCAGGAGCGGAGGCGTATCTCCCCGTCCTCGAAGTGCTCGACAGCCTCCAGCACAGCGAAAAACACGGCAGCCTCTCGCGGCTGCTGCGCGCGCTCGCACCCAGCTGGTACGTGCAGATTACGCCGCTTCCGGAGAACGACTCATCGGCCGCGCGTCTGGCCGCCGACGTGGCGATCGGCTCGCAGGAGCGTCTCAAACGGGAAATCGGCGCGCTGCTCGAGGAGATCACGCGCATCCATCCGGTCGTGCTGTGTTTTGACGACGTGCACTGGGCGGACCCCTCGACGACCGATCTCATCGGATATCTTGCGCGGCGAATCGACACGATGCGGCTGCTGATCATCGCCACGTGCCGGCCGTCCGAGCTCGCGCAGACAAAGCACTCGTTCCTGCCGCTCAAGCTCGACCTCGTTTCGCGCGGCGCCTGCCGGGAAATCTCGCCCGGATATTTCGACGAGGCCGCGATCAATCGCTATCTCGCGCTGCAGTTCGCGGATCATACGTTCCCGCGCGGATTCGCCGGCCTCATCCAACAGCGCACCGAAGGCCACCCGCTCTTCGTCGTCGATCTGCTGCGCGACCTCCGCCGGCGGCAGGTGCTCAAGCAGCAGGATGGCACGTGGATCGTCAGCGAGGATCTGTCGTCGTTGAGCCGGGAACTGCCGGAGTCGGTTCGAAGTCTCGTGCAGCGCAAGATCGATGCGCTCGACGATAACGATCGACGCCTGCTCGGTACGGCAGCCGTCCAGGGCGTCGACTTCGATACGGCGCTCTTGTCGGCGGTGCTCGAGCGGACCGAAGAGGATATCGAGGACGCGCTCGAACGGCTCGAACGCGAGCACGCGCTGGTGCGTTTCGTTGACGAGCACGAGACCGACAACCGTCAGCTGACGCTGCGCTACCGGTTCGCGCATCACATCTATCACAACGCCTTCGATGCGTCGCTGCGCGCGACCCGGCGGGCCGTGCTCAGCCGCGCAATTGCGCAGCAACTCATCGCCCGGCTCGGCGGACAACCGTGCGCGTGCGCCGCCCAAGTCGCCCTGCTGTTCGAATCGGCGCGCGACAATGTTCGCGCCGCCGAGTACTGGAATCAGGCCGCGCAGGCGGCGGCCCGGCTCTACGCGCACGACGAAACCGAGCGCCTGGCGCGCCGCGGCCTCACGCTGCTTGAAAGCGAGCCCGATTCGCCCTCGAAGGCGGCCGCCGAACTCGGTCTTCAGATGACCTACGGCTTGTGCATCAAGACCAGCCGCGGCTACGCCGTCGCCGAGGTGGGTCAGGCCTACGCGCGTGCCCGCGAGCTGTGCCACCAGATCGACGATCCGGCACGAGTCGTCCCCGTGCTGATCGGGATGTCGGCGCATCACGTCGTCGCGGGCGAAATCACGACGGCCCGCGACGTCGCACTGGAGATGCTCGACTTGTTCAATCGCCTGGGCGATGCGAACCTGCAGATGATTGGCCAGTGGTCGCTGGGCGCGGCTCTCTTCCACCTCGGCGAGCTCGAGGTCGGGCATGAACATCTGGCGCGCGCGCTCGAATTGTATCAATCCGTCGTTTCACAAGCCCCGGGTCTGGGAAACGGGAATCGATCCAGGCATCTTCTGTCGTTGCGAGCTGGCACGCACGCTGACGATGAGAGGGTTTCCGGATCAGGGACTGCAGTACGTGCGGACCGCCGTCAGCGAGGCGAGGGCGCTGGAACATCCGCAGCCGCTCGCGTTTGCGCTGCTGTTCAGCACGATCATCCATCTCGCCCGCCGCGAGCCGGCGGAAGTCTGTCGCGTGTTCGACGAGCTGGCCGGGCTTTGCCGCGCGCACGGTATTGCGCAGGAGCTGCAGTGGGGCGCGCCGCTTCGCGGCCGTGCCCTCATCGAGCTCGGACAGATCGAGCAGGGCATGGAGGAACTGAAGGCGGGCCTCGCCAATCACACCGTCACCCGCTCGGGCCTCCTGCGTCCCTACTACCTGGTTCTGCTTGCCGGCGGCTTGCTGCGCGCAAACCAGCTGGAGGAGGCGCTCGCGGCGATCAAGGAGTCCCGCGCATTTGCGGACCGGTCCAGCCAGCATTCGTACGACGCGGAGAACCGTCGTCTCCTGGCAGAAATCCTGCTGGCAATGGGCGACCACGAGGGCACCGAACGCGCTTATCTCGAGTCATTGGAGATCGCACGCACGCAGGGAGGCCAGTGGTACACGCTTCGGTCATCACGCGGCTACGCGAGCTTCCTGATCAGGGTCGGCCGCACCGACGAAGCGCGCAAGATCCTCGCGCCCGTTTGCGACTCCGTCGTCGAAGGACGCGACACCTACGACTTCGTCTCCGCCGACGCGTTGCTGAAGACCATCTGACGCGATTCGCGATTCGCAATTCGCAATTCGCAATTCGCGGTTCGCGGTTCGCCCGCCTTCGGCTAGGCCGGCTTATTTCAGCTGAATGCTTCGCATCTCGCCTGCCTGCAGGTCGAGGGTACCGGACCCCGACTTTGGGACTCGGCTTATAAGCGTCGTCGAGCGACAGCACGCGGCCGATCTCGACGCGACACCGGCCTGGATTGGACTTCGACGGATAACAGACGAAGCCGATGTCGGTAGCCCGGCGCGAGCCGGGGATCGCGATGCGGACCCATCCGTTCCGATCCACCGCGAGGTCCTTGACACCGCGGTCCGACGACCGCCATGTTCCGTCTTCTCCTCGCGCGATCGCGGCGACCGCGGCGTCGGTCAGCGTCAGCTTCGCATCGACGTACAGGTACTCACGGACATCGCCGTAAACAGCCGTCTTCCCTTCTTCCTGCAGCTCGTCGGCCATTCGGCGGTAGACCCAGGGAGCGCCGTCCATGACGGACTCGCGCGTGGCCGACTCCAGGTTGACGGCCGTCGGCACCATCGTCACGCGCACGGCGGTGCGGCCGCGATCGAGAAACACGTTGTTCAGCGTGGCATCGACCAGAACCGGGTGGTCGTTCTGCCTTGTGCCTGCGTATTCGAGCACGTGATGATCGGGCGCCTGGTACCGCGCCGCCACCATGCGTCCACCTTTCCACTCTTCTTCGTACGCCATCTCGATGTCGGTCGTGCGCCCCCACCGTGCGAGCAGCGCTGGCGTGGCCGTGCCGCCGTCCTCGTTCGAGAAGATGAAGCTGTATCGAAGCACGCCGGTCCCGTCCACCCGCAGGTCCTCGGCATAGAGCACCAGCGGGAGGTCCGTCGAGGTCCCGATCGTATCGGCCCGCAGCCACAGCGCTGGCGCATGGGAGACGACGACTGACTCAGACGCCACCGATGCGGTGAGCGCCGGCGCAGCCGCTCCCGCCGGCCAGGTCCAGTAGGGTGATGGCTGTGCGCCGATCTCGTGACGGCCTGCGGGCAGCGTGTGCAAGAGCGCGGTGTACGGCGGATGCCCGATCTTGCCGAAGACGAGCACGGTCGCCTTCACTTCGCCGTCGACGGTGAGGTCGAGCGCCGTCACCGCAGGAAGGCCGGAATCGCTGATCGTGAGAGTCACGACCGCATCGCCTGCCTTCGGCATCACGATCGAGGTCGAGGCGACGGCGGGCGGGGTTGTTGGGAACAACGCCAGCGCGAGCAGCATGTGCACCATGCGCTCATGCTACTGCACTGCCTGTACTTTTGACTTTTGACTTTTGACTTTTAACTTTTAACTTTTAACTTTCACTTCTCGCCCATGAACGGGTACTTGAAGTCCCGCGGCGGCACGAACGTCTCTTTCACCGTGCGCGCGCTGACCCAGCGCACCAGATTCAGCATCGAACCAGCCTTGTCGTTCGTGCCTGAACCACGAGCGCCGCCGAAAGGCTGTTGCCCGACAACGGCACCGGTCGGCTTGTCGTTGACATAGAAGTTGCCGGCGGAATTCCGCAGCGCGCTCATCGCTTCCCTGACCGCCGCGCGGTCGCGGCTGAACACCGCGCCGGTCAGCGCGTACGGAGAAGTGCGATCGACGACCTCGAGCGTCTCGCGCCACTGGTTGTCCGGATAGACGTGCGCGGTGACGACCGGGCCGAAGATTTCCTCGCACAACAGCCGATACCCTGGATCCGAGGTTTCGATCAACGTGGGATCGATGAAGTACCCCTCGTCACCCTTCGCGGTTCCACCCGCCAGAATCTTCGCATTCCGCTTCGCATCATCCAGGTAGCCACTGATCTTGGTGAACGCCTTCTGATCGATGACCGCCCCCATGAAGTTCCGGAAATCGGTCACGTCGCCGACCTTGATCTCCTTCATCATCGCGATCGCGCAATCGCGAATATCGTTCCACAGCGAGCGGGGGGCATAGACGCGGCTCGCTGCCGAGCACTTCTGCCCCTGATACTCGAATCCCCCGCGGACGATGGCGACAGCGGCCTCGACCGGGTCGGCGGAGGGATGAATGACGATGAAGTCCTTGCCGCCGGTTTCGCCGACCAGGCGCGGATAGCCGCGATAGCGGCCGACGTTTTCGCCGATCTTCTTCCACATCCCGTTGAACACGTCCGTGCTGCCGGTGAAGTGCACGCCGGCAAGCTCCGGCGAGTCGAGCAACTGCGTGCTGATCTCGCGCGCATCGCCGGGGATGAAGTTGATGACGCCCGGCGGCAGGCCTGCGGCTTCCAGCACCCTGAGGGTGTAATAGCCGCTCAGAATCGCGCTCGAGGCGGGCTTCCACACGACGGTGTTTCCCATCAGCGCCGGCGCGGTGGTCAGGTTGCCGCCGATGGCGGTGAAATTGAACGGCGAAATCGCGTAGATGAATCCTTCGAGCGGCCGGTACTCCATCTGGTTCCAGACGCCCGGCCCGCTGATCGGCTGTTCGCTGTACAGTTCCTGCGCGAAGTAGGCGTTGAAGCGCCAGAAGTCGATCATCTCCGACGCCGCATCGATCTCGGCCTGAAATGCCGTCTTCGACTGCCCCAGCATCGTCGCCGCGTTGACCGTGGAGCGCCATGTCGTCGCCAGCAACTCCGCGGCTCTGAGCAGCACCGCCGCGCGATCCTCCCAGGGCCAGCTTCCCCACTCGCGCCGCGCCTCGGCTGCCGCGGCAATCGCCTGCTGCACCTGATCCGGTCCGGCGAGGTGGTAATCGCCGAGCACGTGCTTGTGATTGTGCGGCATCACGGACTGCGCCGTTCGGCCGGTTCGCACTTCCTTGCCGCCAATCACGAGCGGAATATCGAGCTTCTCCGCTGCCATCGCGCTCAACCGCGCCTTAAGGTCAGCGCGCTCTGGCGTACCGGGGGCGTACCGATCGATTGGGATCGTTTACCGGCTGCGGCACGCGCCTGACGCCGTTGAAGGCCGCCACGGTCGCGTGGCTCGCGGATGTGGAGCCTGGAGTGCTCGTGACGGGAGATGGAATTGTCGATGTCGGTGTAGACATTCCCCCATTGTATGTCCATGGAAACGCGATCGGGGAATGGGGGCAGCAGGCGACAGCCGAACCCGCGCTCAGGGCCTCGGGCCGCGGAGATCAGCGTGCCGTTTCTTTGATTGAGACCGTGGTCCCGTGCGACCACTTCGAGTAGCAGCCACCGCACATCAGGGCGCTGAACGAGGCCTGCTCAGGCTTGCTCATCGAGAACACGCGCGACCCAGAGTCTTCGGACGGTACGAACTGCGCGCCGCACACGGCGCAGGGCTGATCGCGGTCCGACGCCACGTGTTTCACCGAGAGGGTAACCGGCATGCGAGGATTGTATCGTGTTGCGGTGCGCTCGTGGCGTCAGCTGGGAGCCGTCGAGCTTTGTGCTAGAATTTCATGTTCGCGCGTGCCGTTCGCACACGACGATCACACGCCTTCGAGCCGGCGTAGCTCAGTTGGTAGAGCAGCTGATTCGTAATCAGCAGGTCCTCGGTTCAAGTCCGAGCGCCGGCTCCATAATCTTCAGCAAAAACCCTCGCTACAACCCCTGCGTCCCCCGGTCTCCGACCGCTGGGCAACCTATGGGTAACATGCACGTTGAGACGAACCGTCTCGATCATCGGGCGATGCGGTCACGTCGTTCTGCGCTGTCCCTGGTTTGTACCGCGTTCACATTTTTCCCCTCGGGTGGCAGCCTCACGAACGCGGTCTAAGAACCCTGTCGGTGATCGTGGGAATGCCGAACGGAGTTCGCGCATTCGCGTGGGTGAAAGGCGGTGGTCCGTTCACGGCGTGTGACCGACGCGCGTGAGCAGATCGCGGAACCGGTCGTCGCCGCGCAGCGAATCGAACGTCGGATCGATCTTGAGCCAGAGTGCCAGCCACCCGCTGCGGTCTTCGTAGGCTTTCTCGAGCCAGGCCATCGCCCCGGTGCGGTCACCGAGTCCCGCGGAGGCGGTGGCCAGGTCATAGGGCGAGACGTACTTGCGCTTCGCGTACTCGAGGAGCAAGGTCATCGTGGCCTGCGCCTCGACGCGGCGACCGGCGGCGGCCTGCGCGTGCACAAGCGCCGCGACGACCTGCGGCGTGTCGAGCAGCCCCCGGGTCAGTTCGAGCGCCTTGATGGCGTCGTCCACATGGCCCTGACGTTCGTACGCCCAGCCGAGCGAGAGGTGCGCCCAATACGATCGCGGCTCCACCGCGATGGCCCGGCGATACTGCTCGATGGCTGCTTCGTATTGGCCCGCGAAATAAAACGAGAGACCCAGGCTCCAGAGGTTGATCTCGCTCGGGACCTCGTCGACGGCGCGCTGCATGTCGGCCTGCGCTTCGGGCAGTCGTCCCTCCGCCATCCGCAGCCAGCCGCGCAGGACTCGCCCGATGGTCTCGTCCGGCTCGAGCGTCATCGCCCGCGCGAACTCCCGGTCGGCGCCGGCGAAGTCCCAGTCGTACTGCAACTTGATCACACCCAGCGAAACGTGGGCGTAGGGCCACGCGTCGTCGCGCCGCAACACTTCCTCCGCCGCCGCCCGGGCGCGCGGCATGGCGTCGCGCGGCGAGGCGTGCAGGTCGGAGAGAGCGATCCACGCCGCTGCCAGGCCGCTGTAGGCGCCGATCGCGTTCGGGTCGAGTGCAATGGCGCGGTTGTAGTAGTCGATCGCCTTGCGGATCTCGGCCTCGCCCCACTTTGACCGGTTGAAGTCGCCCTTGAGCAGCAGCTCGCGCACCGCTGGGCTGTTGCGCGCGACGTAGAGCCAGGGACTGCCCGCGCGTTGCCAGACCCACGTCACGAGGCCGGCTAACGCGACGGCGAGCACTCCCGCGATGAGCCGCCCGCGCCAGGACTGCGTGAACGCGCGCGCGGCGATCGGTGGGATGCCCTCGTCGAGCTCGATCAGCGCGTCCGCGATGTCGTGCAGCCGCTTGCGTGGATCCTTTCGCAGGCATCGTGCGATCAGCGTGCGGACAGACGCCGGCGTAGCGGCGGGCAGTGCGGTCCAATCGGGTTCGTGCTCCAGAATGCTGACGAGGGTGTCGGAGATCGTGTCGCCGTCAAACGCGCGGCGGCCCGACAGCATCTCGTACAGCACGCAGCCGAACGCCCAGATGTCCGTTCGCTTGTCGACCGCCTGCCCCCGCGCCTGCTCGGGACTCATGTAGGCCGGCGTCCCGAGAATCCGCCCCACAGCCGTGCCGTCGAGCGAGCCCGATGGATGCTGGGTCAGGTCACCCTCCAGACCGACCGCGCTCGTCTTCGCCAGCCCGAAGTCCAGCACTTTGGCGCGTGCGTCACCGGACGGGACGCCTGCCGCATTCGTCGCGCTCTGCAGCACGATGTTGGCCGGCTTCAGATCGCGATGGACGATGCCCTTCTCGTGGGCGACGTCGATCGCCCCGGCGATTTGGCGAGCAATCGCGAGCGCCTCACTGACCGGCAGCGGCCCGCGCGACAGACGATCAGCGAGCGTGGGGCCTTCCACGAGCTCGAGGACCAGCGCGGTGATGCCATCGGTTTCTTCCAGTCCGTAGATGGCGCCGATGTGGGGATGGTTGAGCGTGGCCAGCAGGCGGGCTTCCCGGGCGAAGCGGGAACGACGCTCGGAGTCCGACGTGAAGGCCGACGGCAGGATCTTGATGGCGACGTCGCGCCCGAGCCTGCTGTCGCGCGCGCGATAGACTTCCCCCATGCCGCCGGCGCCAAGAGGTGCCAGGAACGTGTACGGTCCGAGCTGACGGCCCACCATCTGGGGTCTATCGGGCGCACCGCGGAGGGCGCCCGCGATCCCTTCCACCGCCGGTGTTTCGAGCAACCGTATCGAGGCGGACTCGTAGCCGAGCAGCGACTCGATCTCCTGCCGGAGGCCCTCATCGCCACCACACGCCTCCATCAAGAAGGCCGTGCGCTCCCCGGCCGGACGCGCCAGCGCTGCATGATAGAGGTCCGAGATCGGGTTGCGCCGGTCAGGCACCACGGGCTTCATCGGGCAACGTTTCTGCTCGCCACGTCAGAAGGGGCACAGATTCCCGCGCAGGTGTCAGCGTCCGCCATATGTGCCGCTACGCGAGCCGGCGCAGCCCGTGATGCACGAGCGGGAGCTGCTTCTCGATGGCCCCGTGGTCGCCGCCTCCCCATTCGATCAGCAGGGCTGTCACGCCGTGGGCTCGGACGTCCGGCCCGCCCGCTCATTCTACGCCCGTCGCAAGACAGGGCTCGTATCGGTTTGCGCCTCCCCAGCAGTCAGCTTCGGGCTGCAGGGACGGACGACGTGAGAGTCCGGTTGTCAGCGCTTTCTGTGCTCTTCTACCTGGACCCCGTGCTCGGGGGTCTTAAGGGCACTGCATAACCGGCGCTGGAGCCGTCGCGCCCAGCGGTCAGGTGCGATTCTGTCGGCGGCGGCGCGCGGCTCAGCGCCGGTCGTTAGGCTGACGAGCAGTATGGTGCCTGTGGTCGGCGGTGTTCGGCGCGGTGACCGGAGGGTGGCATCTGACTGACTGGTCGAAACGTCGTAGCCGGTCCTGGCAGGACATGACCGGCCACGGTACCGGCAGATGCCACAACCGACGAAAACACTGAGGAGGATCGATCGTACGATCCCGATTCGTAGTCAGCAGGTCGTCGGTTCAAGTCCGAGCGCCGTCGCGGGGCCCCTTTCGCCCCGCTCCGTTCGCGTGGCTCGCTCGCTTCGCGTCGCTCGCGGCATTGCTTCGATCGGCCTCGGATGCGTGTCCGGCACCCCCGCTACTCTGCTCTCAGCGCGCAGACCACGTCCACCCGCGAGGCGCGCGCCGCCGGCGTCAGCGACGCGACGATCGCGGCGACGACGAGGACCAACGCTGCGCCGGCGATTGCTGCGATCCCGGGCATCTGCACGTCGGGCACGAAGCTGCCGACGATCCGCGAGAGCAGCACCCCGCCGATCGCGCCCGCGGCGATGCCGCCGATCCCGATCGCGGCGCCCTCGCCGAGGACCCGCACCAGCAGGTGCGTCGGCGTCGAGCCGACCGCGAGCCGCACCCCGAACTCGCGCGTCCGCGCGCTGACCGAGAACGCCAGCACGCCCGCGACGCCGACGACCGCGATGAGCAGCGCCACCCCGGCAAACCCGCCGAACACCAGCGCGTTGACCCGCGTCGGCGCCAGCACGTCGGCGCGAATGTCGTCGAGCGTCGCCGCGCGCTCCACCGGCTGATCGTTCGCCAGGTCGCGGATCACCTTCGTCACCGGCGGCACGAGCGCATACGGATCCATCTTCGCGTGGATGAAGAGCCGGCCGCCGCTCATCTCCTGCTCGATCGGGTGATACACCGTCATCGTCGGCTCGGGCACCAGGTGCTCGTCGTCCACGTCGGCGACCACGCCGACGATGCGCCGGGGATCGGTGCTGACGCCGATGAACTTGGTGACCGGATCCGTCCACATCATCCGGCGATTCACGGCGTCCAGGCTCGGCAGCATCCGCCGCGCGAGGGTCTCGCTGATGATGACGACCTTCTCGCCGTCCGCGCGATCGCCGTCGTTGAAGTCGCGGCCGGCGATGAGCTTCACGCCGAGCGCGCTGAAGAAGCCCGGCGACACGGTCCGGAACTGCGCGCGTGGATCCTCTTCCCCATTCGCCTTGCGGTAGCCTTCCACCGTGAACTGTGCGGCGAAGAAGCCCGGATCGCGCCACGGCACGACCGTCCCGAGCGCCACGCGCTCGACGCCAGGCAGCTCCGAGATCCGGCGGATCGCTTCCTGGTAGAACCGCGCGACGTCCGCGGGCTTCCGCGTGTAGGACACGACCGGAACATTCACCGCCAGCAGGTTCCCGCGGAAACCGGTCTGCTGGCGCTGCAGCGCGAAGAGCGTCGTGATCAGCATCCCGGCGCCCGCGACGAGCACGAACGACGCGCCGATCTGGGTGACCGCGAACACGCGCAACCGGCGGTTCGTGCCCGACGTCAGCCGGACACCGCGCCCGGTCAGACCCATGCCGTTGGCGGCGTCCGCCGACGGCAGCCGCGGCACGAACGCCAGCAGCACCGCGGCGGCGATCGCGAGTCCGCCGCCAACCCAGAGCAAGCTCGAATCGACGGTGACGTCGTGCGCGCGCACCGAGAAGCGTGCCGCATAGAGGGACAGAACCGCGACCATCGGCCGCGCGATCGCGACCGCCAGCACCGCGCCGGTCGCACAGAGGAGCACGCTTTCGGCGAGCAACGTCCGCCGCAGCGCGCCCGTGCCGGCGCCGAGCGCGGCGCGAATCGCCAGCTCTCCTTCGCGCCGGACCGACCGTGCGAGGATCAGGTTCGCGACGTTCGAGCACGCGACGATGAAGACGAGCCCGGACGCCGCCAGCAGCACCAGCAGGATCGTCCGCGCCGGCGAGATGATCTCGTCGCGCAACCCCTTTGCGTCGATGCGGAAGTCGGCCTGCTTCTCGTAGGCCTCGGGGTGTGCTTTCACCATCGCCGCATGCGCCACGCGCAGCTCCGCCCGCGCGGCGTCGAGCGTCGCGCCCGGCGCCAGACGGCCGAAGAGCTCCGTCATCCGGTGCACGCGTCCGTCGACCATCGTGGCGTCGAGGTGATGCGGGCTCGTGACGACGTTGGCGATGATCTCGGTCTCTTGCGGATACGGCACCGACGGCTCGAGCACGCCGACGATCGTCGCCGGCCGATCGCTCAGCCGCACCTGCCGGCCGATCACGTTCGGATCGCTCTTGAAGGCGCTCGTCCAGAACCGGTAGGTCAGCACCGCCGCGCCGTCAGCCTTCGGCCCATCGTCGGACGGTCCGAGCAGCCGGCCCATCACCGGCTGCAGGCCCATCACTTCGAAGTACGAGCCGCCGACCACACCCGCGCGAACGGTCCGCGGATCGCCGAGGCCGACCATCGTGAACTCGATCGTCGAGAAATCGCCAAACGCGCTGAGCGACTTCACCGACTCCCGCAGATCTTTCAGCTCCGGCACCGAAAAATTCGCGTTCGCCATGCCGATGCCAGACGCGCTCTGACGGATGTAGATGAGGCGGTCGGCACCGCGGTTGACTAGCGGCCTCAGCAGCACACCGCGCACGACACTGAAGATCGCCGCGTTGGCGCCAATCCCCAGCGCCAGCGTGAGGACTACGGTAATGGCCAGGCCCTTGGCTCGGGCGAGCGACCGAAGGGCGATTCGAAGATCGGTGATCCAGCTCATAGCGCTCGTGCCGGGCCCGCAATGGGCCCGCGCATTCCCTTTCAGGCAATAGTCGAAGCAGCCGCCGGGATTTCGACAGTGCCTCCCGCTGGCCCCGTGCTATCTTTCGATCGGGCGTATCTTACTGAAAAACGAATGGTTCTTCAGTCTTTCGAGCGGTCCGCCGCACCGCCAGTGTGAGTAGCCCTTCCCAACTAGCTTTCACAGTCGATCCGGTACGTGACGTGTAGTCTGAATGTTGCGTCGAGTGCCGGGTCACCCGCGACTTCCACCCTGTAGGTCTTGCCGCGCCAGCCGTCCACTTGCATCTCCCGTACGCCAGGCGGCCACGGCTGGGGCACCGGAGATGGTCCACCTGGCCCGAACGGTGGTGTGACGGTGCTCTTCGAGCACCCAGTATCGCCGCCGCAGTCGGTGATCGTGGCTCGCAGTCCCAGAGTTGCGGCGGTCTCGGACCATGTGAGTCGCATCACCAGGTTCGATGATTTGGGCGAGACGACCGAATAGGCCGCGACGCCGCCGGCAGGCACCAGAGCCTCCATCGTGAAGACCTCGCCGGTCTCGTCACGGCAACTCGGCCCAACCAGCCCACAGCCGACGTCACCGACGACGCCGAGTACCACGAGGAGCATGCACACGGTCCGGTTCACGACCACCTCCAGGTGAAGACACGGTCTGGTCTCCTGGCCGGAAGGCGTCGAACGCGTAGCAAACGGCTCACGACTAGATGGACGCCCACGGTCAGCCCAGGCGCCGCGGCATGCTCGCGGACTCTTTTGTTTAGGGGGACTTCCCGGGAGAATCTTGGCTCAGCTCGATTGCCGGCGTCGAATCGTCGCTGCGAAGATCCCGAACACGACGGCGAGCGCGAGCGATCCGGCGCGCGTAGTTGGTTGTTGCCAGGCGGCCAACAAGAACAGCAGGCAGGTGATCAGCCACAAACGCCACGCCCATCGGTTATGGCTGGCTGGCTCAGTCATTTTTGGCACGGGCCGCGGACGAGGAACCCTGCCATCCCTTCTCGATCATTTGCGCTTTCCATTCCTCGCCAGTCGTCAACACCTCGTCCCGTGTGCGGCACACCTTCGTCTGCAGGAAGTCACGATTCAGTCCGACCTGCAGGCACAACTCCCATCCGAATTGATGACTGCGAAGCACACACCGCGCTTCGACCTGGTTCTTGCGCACCATGAACAGTTCACCGAGATGTACGGGCGAACCATGCCAATCCGGCCGTTGCAGGACGTCCATTGCTTCCGATTTTAGCATCCTGTCGCAAATGCTTCGCGACCGGACTTAAAATCAGAATCGGTACGGCCAACTGCGGCGCACAGGGCCAGCTATAACTCCCTGATTCGGATGTTGCGGAACTCGACCCGGGCGCCGTGGCCGAGAAACCCGATATGCCCCTTCGTGTTGGCGATGCCGCGTGAGCCCTCCGGTTTGCTGAGATCGCGGTGGGTCTTGAGCATCTCCTCGTCCTTCACGTCGTCCAGGTTCGCGTCCACGATCGTCGTGCCATTGAGCTTGATCGTGATCTGCCGTCCCTTGGCCGTGATTTCCTCCGAGTTCCATTCGCCAACCGGTTTCTGAAATCCCCGCTTCGGCGCAACCATGCCGTAGATCGAGCCATGGTACTGGTACGGCCGCAGGCTGGTGTATTGCGAGCCGCCATCGTCCAGGACCTGGATCTCTATGCCGACGTAGGCGGCGTCGCCTTCGAGCGGCGCGCGGATGCCGATCCCGTTGTTGGCGTTCTCGGTCAGGCGGACGTCGAAGCGCAGCACGAAATCCGAGTACTCCTTGACGGTGTACAGGTTTCCACCGTCTTCTTTCGTGGAATAGATGGTGCCGTTCTCGACCTGATACCCCTGGCCCGACTTGTTCTCGGCGGTTCCACGCCGCCCGTAGGCCCATCCCGTCAGGTCCTTCCCGTTAAAGAGGGATGTGAATCCCGGTTCCGCGTTCTGGGTGGTCATCGCGGCGGCCGGAAGCAGGATGAGACTCGCAACGGTCAGACAGGACAGCGCATGGCGTGAGGTCATTGCAGTTCCCTCTTTGAATTCATGGATGACAGCACCCGGCACTCGTGGCGCAATTCTGCCATGTTATGCGGGCCCCGAGTTCGAGCAATGCGGCGATGGAAATCGAGAGCAGGATGGCGATCGCGAGCACTTAGATAGTATGGTCCTCAAATGCCCAAGCAGCGGATTGCCTTCGTCCTCGTATCGGAGCCCTGGTGGTCAAGCGTCGCGCCCTTACTGGCGCCGAGTCCACGCCCTGCCACAGCTCCTCTGGTCAGGTTGCTCGGGCCGCTGGTGAATCAGGATGCGGCTGGCATCTGGCTCGGCGAAGTCCCAGCCAACCTCACGCGGGCAAAAGGTGGGTCGCACGTGATGATGTCCCTCTTGATTCCGTGGGACCAGATCATCGCTATGGGCGCTCTCGAGGAATCGAGCGGGTTGAAGCCCGGTTTCGCCGCCATGTCTGTGGAGACTGTCTCGGATCCGCCCTCGGCGGGGCGCGTTGAGCCACGCCCGCCGATCCCGCGATGAACTTGCGCCTGGCTTAGTTCGCAGACAGCTTCATCAAGAGCTCGCGATCGTTGAGCAGCTTGCCGGCGCCGATGACGACGGTGGCCAGCGGATCGTCGGCGACGATGATGGGAAGACCGGTCTCGTCGCGCAGGCGCTGACTCACGTTGCGGAGCAGCGCGCCGCCGCCCGTGAGTACGATGCCGCGCTCGTAGATGTCGCCGCACAGTTCCGGAGGCACGGACTCGAGCGCTTCACGAATCGCCTTGACGATGGCGCGGACTGTCTCCCCCAGCGCCTCTCGTATCTCAGCGTCATTAACCGTAACGGTACGCGGAACGCCCTCGGACAGATGGCGGCCCTTCACGTCGGTCCGGAGCGGCGTCTCGAGCGCCATCGCCGATCCGATCTCGCACTTGATCCGCTCGGCCGTCGGCTCGCCGATGAGCAGGTTGTGCTTGCGCTTCATGTGCTGGATGATGGCATTGTCCATGTCACCGCCCGCGACGCGCAGCGAACGGCCGTAGACGACGCCCGACAACGACACCACGGCGATGTCTGTGGTTCCTCCTCCGATGTCGACGATCATGTTGCCGGTCGGTTCGGTCACCGGCAGGCCCGCACCGAGTGCCGCGGCCATCGGCTCGTCGACGAGCCGCACTTCGCTGACCTTCAGCCGCTTCGCGCTTTCTTTCACCGCCCGTCGTTCCACCGGCGTGCTGGCCGGCGGCACGCAGATGATCAGCCGCGGCCGCGAGTAGCTGTGTCCCTTCGCCTTCGCGACAAAATACGCGAGCATCTTTTCCACCGCCTCGAAATCGGCGATCACGCCGTTTCGCATCGGCCACACGGGTTTGATGTTCGCCGGGGTTCGTCCAAGCATGTCGCGGGCATCCGTCCCGATGGCTTCGACGCTGCCACGCAGGACGTTGAACGCGACAACCGAGGGTTCGCTCAGCGCGACGGCGCCGCGCGTGTATATCGAGGTGTTGACCGTCCCCAAATCGAGGGCAATGTCAGAGTCGGTCCCGAAGAGACCCATGCACGAAGCGTGAATCAAGTTCGGTTCCCGCGCTCGGCGCGCCCACCGACGCCAAAAACACACGGATTTTTTGATCGTGACGCAAGCAGCTCCCCGAAGGCCCGCCCGGGCAGCTACGGATTGGGCCGCTGAATCACCATTCTGAACGTCATGCGTCCTAGCGGCGCTGACTACAGAAGAGCTTCATCGTAGAGGATAGCCCGCTGACCTCCGCACGTCCCACTTGGGCGTCGCGGCGCACCCGACACGAGGACGACGGCCCTACTTACGAGCACCGGGAGGCGTAAATGGCTTGATGTCGCCGCAATTCGCACCGAGCCACTTCGCGTGCACCATGCGCGTCGACGTGTTCGTCTTGCCCATCACCATCGCCGTCGTCGTCGATTTGACCCGGTAGCTCTCCGGGCTGTTGAACACGACCTCGCCATCCGTTTCGGACTTGAGTGACGTACAGCTCGAATGCCATTTCCAGGTCGCACCCGACAGCGTGGAGTATTTGGTCGTGCAGCCCGCTTCGGACGCCATCGCCTGCCACTGGCCCGCTTCGAACGTTTCCTTCGTGAAGCACGCCTTGGTCGCGCCATTGGCATCAGGCATCGAGAGGCCGCGTGCCTTCATCGCCTCGGCCATTTTTTCTCTGACCTCGGGTGGCATTTTGGATAGTGCCGCCTGTTCCGGAGGGGCTATTTCATGGCCGTCGGCGTCAAGCGCAGACATTTTGGTTTCCCAGAGCCCTGCCTTGACGGGTGGCACCGGCACCTGCCCGGCGACGGCGGCGAGCGCGAGGCACGAAAGAAGGGACGAAGCCGCAAGACGGATCGGGATCAGGCGCATGAAGTGGTCCTCCCTGCTGTTGAGTACAGGCAACGCTTGTGCGGAGCGAACTCAGTATACGGTCGGGCGGCGGCCAGCACACTGATTTGAAACCAGACGCAATCGGCGAATGTTGAATGGCACTGGTCGAATGCGATAATCGGCCTTCGCAGCCACCGACTTCTTGGTTAGTGGCTGATGGTGTCTGCTCATGGACGAGCGTGCACTCGGGGAGCTCGCGCGGATCACGGCGCGGCTTTCGGCGACCCTCTTCGTCGCTGCGCTCTTTGCCTTTGCCGTACGCCAGCGAGTCTCGACGCAGGTTGCGGTGCGCCTTTTCGCCGCGTTCGTCGGCGCACACGCGATCCACTTCTCGATCGTCTTCCTGCTAGCCTACGCGACGGGTGGCGCGAACTTGCGAGCGCGCGGCGGGTATTCTCTGACGATCGCAGTGGGTTTGCTCTTCGCCGCGGCCGCGGTGGCTGCGATCCTCAGGCTTCGAGCCAGTGACCCGACGCGCCGTCTGCGTCTCGCGGGCGGTCTGGGGATCGGGTTCATCTGGTTTGCGTTCACAGAGGCCTACGCGAGTCGCACACTCGTCTCGCCGATCTTCGCGATCCCGACCCTCCTTCTGATCGCGGCGTTCCTCGCGTTTCTAACCACGTCACGGCGTAGCGCGACGGGTTAGACCCCGAGGCGGACCACGCAACCAGACTCCCGCTTCGTGTAGCGAGGCAGAAAACGCACTTCAGGCGGCCTGAGTCCACCTCGGACGAGATGACAAAATGGCCGTCTGCCAAGAAGTCAGAAGGCGCGACGAGTGCGGCTGGATGTTGGAGCGATGAACGACCCAACGAGCCAGCCGACCGCCGCCGCCACGGCGAGGTAAGGCGCACACGCGGACAACAGGTAGTGGCCAGCTGGGACGCCGTGTCTCCAGATGTCGTACCACTCAACACGCCAGAGCCAGTAGCCGATTGAGACGGCAAACCCTGTGGCAATCAAGCAACGTGAAGCGATCCGGCCCAGACGGTTTCGAGCAAGCCACACGATCACAATCAGCGGAGCGTTGTAGACGAACCCCGTGAGCAGCAAGAACGAGAAGAACGGCACTGCCGCGAGCCATCGCATGGCTATCTCAGTGAAAAGCAGCATACACCAAGGCGAGGCGTCGATGGCGCAGTGGAACGGCCACACCTGCCACAGTCCTCTCCTTGACTTCGTTGGAGACGACGTTGACATAATGACAATGTATTGTCATATTCGAGTATGGAAATATGCGGCTCACACTGACGCCTGTGACGAATGATGGGTCGGCCTGGCTGCATCGGAAAGGCGGTCTATGTCGTTGACGCGATCGCACAGAGTTTTGGTCCTGCCGATCGGCATGCTTCTGCTGACGGCAGTCTCGGGAGCGCACGGAACCGGCGCGGCCGATGCGATCGAAGTGCTGGCGCCGACAGGGCCCTACGCCGTGGGCCGCCTGACGCTTCGATGGGTGGACGAGGCTCGCGAAGAATCGATCACACCGCAACCTACAGACCATCGGCGGGTCGTTGTCCACGTTTGGTACCCGGCGGCTGCCGATCGGGCCCGACTGTCCGAGTACGTGCCAGATCTGACTGCCCTTCGACGCGTCATTCGTGGACCCGAGGCTGGCGCGTGGAACCGCGTCCAGCCGCACGTTATCGACAACGCACCGGTGACGGCCTCGAAGGAACGCTTTCCGGTTGTCCTGTTCTCTCCCGGAAATCAAATGTTGAGCGCGTTGTACAGCTATTTGCTGGAGGAGATCGCCAGCCATGGCTACATCGTTATCGGAATCGATCATCCGTTCGATGTTCGCGCCGTCCTGGTCGAGAGTGACTCGGTGGTTTCGTTCGCCGACCGAGCCTGGCCCAAGTTGGAGATGCCGACTGGTCCTGTGCCGGATCCCGAATCACCCTACGCAAGGTTCTACAAAGACCGGGTTGCGGTCCGGGTCGCGGACGCGCGCTTCGTCGCTGCGCAACTCGCCAAGCCAGGTGCGCTGGGCGCCTTGAGCGGACATGTCGATGCCTCACGACTGGCGATTGTCGGACATTCGATTGGCGGCGTCGCCGCCGGCGAAGCGTGCCGCGCCGACAGGATCTTCGCCGCGTGCGTGAACCTGGATGGCGCGACCGGGGAAGGCCCGTTTTATCTGGATGGTGACGTTCAGCACTTCGACGGAGCATTTGTGATGCTGACCAAGCCCTTCCGTCCCTCTGATGAACGACTGGCATCGTGGAAGCTCTCGCGTGAGGAGTGGGCACGCCGACGACGTGAGAATGACCGAAGGTATTTCGAAGTTCCCGCAGGCGGAAGTTACCGGTTCGTGATCGATGGCGCGACTCACGAAACGTTCTCAGACGACCCAATCGTCATCGCCGCTCTGCAAGTCGGTACCGCGACGAGCGAACGGCAACTTGCTGCCACAGTCCGACGACTGACGCTGGCCGTCGTGGACGCCACTCTTGGAAACGGCAGTATCGAGCGCTTGTCACAAATTCAGCGCGAGCAACCAGGCATCGCCATCGAACGGTGGAATGGCCGTGAGTCGAGATGAGTCCGTGGCGTCGTCAATTCGTCAGCGACGTGCCCTGGCTTTTGGCGCCGTCTTCTTGTTCTTGAGCAGTGGCAGAACATCCGGATCGTCAAACATCGCATTGACCCGATGCACGACATCAGATGCCATCGCCAGAGAACGGTTGGAAACTGTGAGCGGCAGCAACGATCGCAATCGGGCTTCGGTTGCCACGATGTAGCGCACGGCGGCGTGGCCACGTGTCGTCAAGCCGATCAGATCGGATCGTTGGTGGAAGGGGTTCTTCTTTCGTTCGAGCAACCCCTCCGCAATGAGGGCATTGACGAGCAGTTGCAAGCGTTGCCGCGACTGTGCGCGCGAAGACGCGAGTCGAGCCACGGTTTGCGGTTCAGCGCGCGCAAAGGCGAGGAGAATCGTTCGACGCGGGCCTGAAAGAGGTCCCCGGCCGTAGATAGCGCTCGCGGCGCGGGTGAGCCGCCAATAGAGACCGACCGTTTCCTCAAAGAGACGGGCGAGTTCCAACCGTGATTCTGGCTTGCGGCGCGTAGGCTCACGTCGAGGTGACATCCACATAATTTGCCACGAGCGGCGGCCGGCGCGCGACGAGGGACACCGGGATACACTTATGTCTCGAGGTGCTGATGAGCAGCGAAGGCGTCGCGTTGGTCTCGCGCGTGGCGCTCGTGGCCGTCCTGATCGTGGTGACGGCCGTTATGCGCACGGTGGTCGGGCCAAGTAGGCGGCGCGGGTTTTACATGGGTCTTGGAACGCTCGGCGGCATAGCGATGGGTCTCGCTGGGGCTTCTCTGATGTCCCACTGGACCGGCAGAGACGTTTCGGTGATTCTCGCCTGTCTCGGAGTCTTTGCCGGTTGGGCGGTCGCCTGGATCTTCGCCCGCCGCATTCCTCGCGAAGCGAACTGACCCGCGACGGCGGCCCGCACGCAGAAGGCGGTTCCGGTCTACTGTTTCAGCGTCTTATTCGGCAACCACTCGACCTTCCCGCTATCGAGTGAGTACACCGCGCCGGCAACCGTCAGTGCACCGCGATCGACCAGGCCCGCCAAAATCGGTTTGGAGCCGCGGAGCTGGCGCACGACGTTTTCCACATTGATCCGAACCGCATTGCCGATCAGATCTCCGGGCTGTTTCCGGGCGCTCTCGACGGCGGGACGGATCATCGCGACCAGTGACGGCAGGTGTCCCTCGGGCTCCTGGGCCTCCGCCGCGGCGGTCACGGCCCCGCACATCTGGTGGCCCATCACGACGAGCAAAGGGGTGTGCAGGTGAGCGGCCGCATACTCGATGCTCGCGACCTCGGTGTCTCCGGCGACGTTGCCCGCGACCCGAACGTCGAAGAGATCGCCAAGACCCTGGTCGAAGATGATCTCCGGCGCTACACGGGAATCGGCGCAGCTCAACACGATCGCGTGGGGATGTTGCCCCGACGCAAGTTCGCGCTGCCGGGCCGCGGTCTGATGGGGATGTTGATAGCGTTTTCCCGCGTGATGGGCGTTGCCCTGCTTCAGCTCGGTCAGCGCCGTGTCAGCTGACGGGGGCGTCTCCTGCGCAAGAGCGACGACGCTGTAGACCGCAATTCCGCCAAGAACTCGCATCAGCGCAGACGTCATGAATCCACCTTCCTGAGCGATTCCATGTTACGTCACGCTACGGCTTCACGACGAATCGCATGGCGCGGCCAGTAGCGCGGCTGCCCATCGTCGTCTCGACTCTGAGCAGGTACTCACCCGGCGCGAGCGTCGTCAGCGGCAGCGTGACGTAGTAGTCGGCAGCTCGCCCCGTCGTGAACTGGCCCGCGTCCATCGTCTTCGTCTCGCTTGCCACGACCGCGCCCTGGGCATCGACGATGGCCGACCGCACCTGGACGGACGCCAGGGGATCCTGCCTGGCGGTCCCCTGGTAGATCCGGAAAAACGCGACCAGGCGATCGCTGCGCGCGAACTCGCGCCGCGCCGTTGGCACGATCGGCAGCAGCGGCGCGAGAAAGTCCTTCGGAGCCGTCAGCGTCCCGGCCGTGGCCCCGGTGACGATGTTGGAGAGCGATAACGGAGCAGAGTCGAATGCGGGAACCGTCAGGTACGAGAAGACGCTCGCCGTGCGCTCCGCACCGGACACGGCGACGCGGACTTCGTACTCCCCCGGCGTGAGATCGAGTCGCGACAGCGCATCGAAACGACGCTCGCCGGTCGCCGCGGACGCAGGCCATGAAAGCTCGAGCGACTGGCGCGTCATGGCTGTCGGACGGCCGCCAGGATCGAACGCCGTGGCCACGATCTCGAGCGGGCTGCCGCGTTGTGCGCCGGACCCGTCCGAACGCACGGCCGCAAACCCGGCCACGCCGACGGTCAGCACGACGGCCACTTTCCTCGTGCCGGCGACCGCAAACGTCGCCGTGTTGAGATCGACGGACGTTGCGGCTTCTGGCAACAGGCCGGTCAACGCTTCCCTGACCGGCTCCGACAGGGACCCATTCGCTGCCGCCAAGTTGGCGGGATTGACGGAAGCCGACGCCGTGTAACCGCTCCGTGCTCGCACGTCGAGTCCTCGTCGAGTGGTCTTCACGGTGATTTGATGAAACTTCCCGTTGGCGCTCGGATCGGAGGAACGAAACCCAATCAAATAGTACGAATCACTCTCGCGAAAGATCTCGGGAACGACGAGATCGGCTCCGTTGGTGTTCATCACGGCGCGCCCGCCGGTCCGATCCGGCAGGACCTGCAGATTGCCCTGGCGCCGGAGATTCTCGCCGGTCGAGGCGGTCACCGCCGCAGCCCCGAAGGGTCCGCTCCCCGGCCGCAGTGTGGAGCTGGCCCGGGTTGTCGGACTGACGTTCGCGAGCCCAGACGGATCGAGCGAGTGAATCGTCAAGTTGGCGCGATCCACCGCGGTGAACATCGTCGCGCGGGCATCTTTCAGTCGCTTCTGACAGCCGACGTCGTTGGCCGGATCTCCGGGTGCGTCGGCCGCCTGCAGCAGCAGATCGCTCCCAATGAAAAACAGAACTTTCCGCCGGCGTGACGGTCCCTGGACGGCGTCCGCGACGTGTGTAATCGTCTCGAGCACGCACAGGCCGCACTGGCAGCGTCCGTCGTTGAGCGTGCTCCAGGTGCGCCCGGTCAGGGCGAAGACCGCGGCCTCGATTTCCCTGGCTTCGTCTGAAATGTCGGTGCTGAGATCGGTCTCGCTGATCGCACGCAGCAGCCGCGTCCGATCCGACGTCAGGTTCTGCACGGCGCCATTGCTGGTGGACACGACCGCGGCAAGATCGCCGGGACCGATCTGGTTGATTGCGGCGGCGGCAATCCGCCTGGCAGCTATCGTCGGTTCACCGACTGGGATGGTGCGGTCGAGCAGAATGATTACGAGGCGGCCCTCATGCTCGACAGCCTGGTTCGTCGCCACATCGCTCGGCACGTCGCGCGTCCACGATGCATCGCGAGATTGCAGGCGATCGGGAAGGTCAACCTCGCTGAAGGCCTGGATCTCACGCGGCTGGCCGTCCTCGAAGATCGTGAAGTCCCCGGCCGTCAATCCCCGGACCGGATGGCGTTTTCCGTCGAGTACCGAAACGTCAACCTGCACGAGATCGGTCCCGCCCCGGAACGTTGCTTGCGGCGCCGGCGTCTGCGCGCCTGCCCTGAGCGGACCAACCTGCAGTCGAGTCGAAGGGTCGGGATGCAGCGCGACCGACACGATCGCGAGGAGAAGAACGCCGGCGACTCGAGTCATCTGGTTATCCGCAACTGGGGCAGCGTCAGTGCATTTTACTCTCCGTCATCGTTTGAGACACCTGCACCCGGCCGTTCACGCGAAGTGAACAGCCGGGTGCTTTTTCCCTTTTCGCTTTCCCTTGCCTAGGACGCCGGGGAGACGACCGGCGACTTACGCGGCGCCGGTGCGAACACGTCCGCTTCGACCGGCGTGAGCGTATCCATGCCGCCAATGTGCATGTATGCCTCTTCGCCGTGGAGCGGGATGTCCAGACCAGTCGATTCTTCCTCGCTGGTCGCGCGAAGCTCCATGACCAGGCCGATCGCCTTCAGGAGAACAAAGCTCATGACGCCGCTGTAGACAATCGCCGCGAGCACCGCCGTCCCCTGAATCAGGAACTGCTTTGGGTTGCCGAAGAGCACGCCGTCAGCGACGCCGTTGAGCGCCTTCTGCGCAAAAACGCCGGTCAGAAGCGCCCCTACGGTGCCGCCCACGCCGTGCGCCGCAATGACGTCGAGCGAGTCGTCCAGCGACGTCTTGGCGCGAATCTGGATAGCGAAGTAGCTGGGGAACGCGGCGATCGCTCCGAGCGCGATCGCGCTCATCGGACCGATGAAGCCGGCGGCCGGGGTCACGGCGACCAGGCCGACGACGATGGCGGTGGCGGCGCCAACGCTGGTGGGCTTGCCGGTCCGCGCCACGTCAATCAACGTCCACGCCACCAGTGTCGCCGCCGGCGCCAGCATCGTCGTGACGAACGCGAGGCTGGCGATCGGGCCCGCCGCCAAGGCGCTGCCCGCGTTGAACCCGAACCAGCCGAACCACAGGAGCCCGGCGCCCAGCAGCACGAACGGCACGTTGTGCGGCAGGATCGACGCCTTCTTATAGTCGGAGCGCTGGCCGACGACGACAGCTGCCGCGAGCGCGGCGACGGCGGCATTCACGTGCACGACCGTGCCGCCCGCGAAGTCGAGCGCACCCATCTTGGCGAGCCACCCGCCGCCCCAGACCCAGTGCGCAATCGGGCTGTAGACGAGAACGGCCCACAGCGAGATGAAGGTGACGTAGGCCGAGAAGCGCATCCGCTCGACAATCGCGCCCGAGATCAGCGCCGCGGTGATGATCGCAAACGTTCCCTGGTAGGACATGAACAGCGCGTGGGGGATGGTCGTGGCCGGACGGATGTCCAGGCCGACGCCTCTCAGGAACGCGTTGGACAGGTCGCCGATCCAGTCGTTGCCGGTCGAAAATGCCAGGGAATAGCCGACGAACGCCCAGAGCACCCCGACGAACCCCAACGAGATGAAACTCATCATCATCGTGTTGAGCGCGTTCTTCGAACGGACCAGTCCTCCGTAGAAGAACGCCAGCGCCGGGGTCATCAGGAGCACGAGGGCCGTCGAGACCAACATCCATGCGGTGTCAGCTTGATTCATGTGTGAGACCTCAGTTGAAGGTGTGCCGTGACCATCGCGAACGATGGAACCTCGTTTCGACGGAACACCAAGAACCGCGCCAACGGCGGCCAAGGCTCGTGCGCATGATTTCTTAGCAAAAACGACAATTTTGGCCGGATTGGCAGACTACTTTGCGGAGTTTTTTCGACAATCTTGCGTTCACTGGTTTTGTGAAGCGCCAAAAATGTCGGCTTCAGGCAGATGCCCTTCTTACGAATGCCAAGGGGGTCGGCACCCGGAGTTGCGTCGAGGGGGACACTGCGCCACAAGAATGTCGGGAGGGCGGTGAAGCCGACATATTTGTGTCCATCACCGCCGCTGTCACCTCACCACGAGCGCCCGCAGCGAACGAACGTAGATGTTGCGAAAGGCCACCGGGCCGTGATCGCCTTGAAGCATCAGTGGAAGTTGGCCCGATTCGGAGACCTCTCTGGCCGCGCGTGTGGGGCCGGCAACATCGACATCCTTCTGCACCAGTTGACCGTTGAAAAGTACGCGCAGAAAGCGGGCCGGCTCGGTCTTCTTGCCGGAGCCATCGAAACGCGGCGCGCGGAACCAGATCTGGTACGACTGCCACTCGCCCGGCCGACGGGACGCGTTGACGAGCGGGGCGGAACCGCCGACGCCGCGCTCGTCGATCCACTGGTGATACACGGCGCCGGCATCCGAGGTACTCATCGCGTCGGTCGAGCCCCAACTATCGAAAATCTGAATCTCGTACAAGCCCTGGAGATAGACACCCGAGTTCGAACCTTTGGCCAACATGAACTCGAGGTACAGTTCGGCGTCGCCGAACGCGCGGTCGGTGCACAGGTTCGCCGTGCGGCCGGTCGAACCATTCACGATCGTGCCGCCGGGGCCCGATCGACCGTGCAACTGGGTTGGTCCGAGAATACGCTCGAAGCGCACGGCAGTCGCGGTGAACCATTCACTCTTCGCGGTGGCATCGCACGCCTTCCACCCCGACACGTCTTTGCCATTCAAGAGGGGGTCCCAGCCGTCCTCGAGCAGATACGGCGGGTCACCATGGGGGTCGCCGTCCTGAATCGCTGAGTAGCCGCGCTGCGGCTGCGGCAGGAGCGAAATCACTGCGACCAGAGACAGGAACACTCGCATCGCGCGTAACTATACTTCCAGGGACGACCTGGGAATAACTCAGTCCATCGGGCGTGGATTGTCGTCTAACATCGGGTACACCAGGAAGGAGATAGCCAATGAACGCACTGGTCGGACTGTTTGTGGGCCTTCTGGCCGCGGATATCTCTGGCGCGTGGAAGTTGACGCTCGAGAAAGACCTCAGTGGCCATCCGGCCAGCCATGAATGCACATTTCAGCAGCAGGGGGAAAAGCTCACCGTGACGTGCGACGGCGGCGGAAAGCTCACCGGCAGCGTGAAGGACACCAAGGTCACGCTCGAGAACACCACCGGCAAAAACAACGACATCGTCGTCCGCTACACCGGCGCCGTAAACCGGGAAGGCACGTTCATGAAAGGCGTGTGGCAATACGTCGATCCGGGCACGAAGCAGGAGAAGACGGGCAGGTTCTCTTTTGAGAAGCACTAGCCCGCGGCCAAATGCGCCTTGAGGAACCGTCCCGTGTGCGATGCCTTGCAGCGCGCGATGGCTTCCGGGGTGCCCGTGGCGACCACTTCTCCGCCGGCGTGGCCACCCTCCGGCCCGAGATCGATCACGTAGTCGGCCGTCTTGATGACGTCGAGGTGGTGCTCGATGAGCAACACCGTATGACCTGCATCGACGAGGCGGTTGAGCGACTCGAGCAGGCGCTCGACGTCGGCCAGGTGCAGGCCCGTCGTCGGCTCATCCAGGATGTAGACGGTGTGCTTCGACCGCTGCAGCGTGGACAACTCGGTCGCGATCTTGATCCGCTGCGCCTCGCCACCTGAAAGGGTCGTTGCCGACTGGCCCAGCGTCAGATAACCGAGACCGAGATCCGCGAGCACCTGGACCTTTCTGCCGATCGCCGGCTCCGAGGCGAAAAAGCCGACCCCCTCCTCCACCGACATGTTCAGCACATCGTCGATCGTCTTGCCCCGGAGGGTCACCTCGAGCGTCTCGCTGTTGAATCGTGCGCCCTTGCACGTCGCGCAGGTCACTTCGACGTCAGGCATGAAGTAGAGCTGCGTCGTGATCACCCCTTCGCCCTGACATTCCTCGCAACGGCCACCCTTCACGTTGAAGCTGAAGCGTCCCGGTTTGTAATCGCGTTCGACTGACAGGGGTGCCTGCGTGAAGAGATCGCGGATATTGTCGTAAAAGCCGATGTAGGTCGCAGGATTCGATCGGCTGTTCCGTCCGATCGGCGCCTGATCGATGTTTACGACTTTCTGCACGTGCTCGATTCCGTCCACGCCGCCGTGCGCGCCTGGAAGCGTGCGCGTGTCGACCAGCCGCTTCCACAGCGCCTTGTAGAGGATCTCGCTGACGAGCGTGCTCTTGCCCGACCCCGACGCGCCGGTGATCGCCACGAGCAGGCCAAGAGGGAACGTGACATCCACGGCCTTGAGGTTGTTTTCCCGCGCGCCGCGGACGACGAGCGCCCGGCCGCTACCCGCGCGCCGCTTTCGAGGCGTCGGGATGCTGCGCGTGCCCGACAGGTACTGCCCCGTCGGTGACGCCTTGCACTTGAGCACATGGTCAATCGTCCCCTGCACGACCACCTGCCCTCCGTGGACGCCAGGGCCGGGGCCCATCTCGACGATGTGATCGGCGGCGCGAATGGTGTCCTCGTCGTGCTCGACGACCAGGACGGTGTTGCCGATGTCGCGGAGCCGTTCCATGGTCGCGATCATCTTGACGTTGTCCTTCGGATGCAGGCCGATGCTCGGTTCGTCCAGCACGTAGAGCATGCCCATCAGCCCGGAGCCGATTTGGGTGGAGAGACGGATCCGTTGCGATTCGCCGCCAGACAATGTCCCTGAGCGACGGTTGAAGCTCAGATAATCGAGGCCGATCCCCAGCAGCAGTTCGAGCCGTCCGCGGATCTCCTTCAAGACCTGGCGCCCCGCGTCGGCGCCACGGCCGGACGGTTTGACGGTGCCGAGAAACTCGTGCAGCTCGTCGAAGTGCAGCTGGCCGAGGTCGTAGATGCTGCGGCCGTGAATCGTGAACAGCAGCCTGGTCGGACGAACTCGCGCACCGTTGCAGTCCGGGCACGTGCGTTCGACCATGACTTTGTCGAGCCACGCCTCCATGCGCGAGTTCGCTTCACCACGCTGTCGATAGTGCCGGTACCATCGCTCGATCCGACGGGCAATGCCGTGGAAACCGATTTCCCGTCCCTCCTGATCGGCGCGCCGTACCTTCGCATCGGGCGGGCGTCATGATCGGGATCTTGTTCGTGCCGATGCCGTAGAGAATGGCCTGACGAGCCTCGTCCGGAAGGTCTTTCCACGCCGAGTCGAGCGGAAATTTCAGCGCGTTTGCCAGACTGAACATCATCCGGCCATTCCAGGTGTCCGGGTTGTAGTTGAACGCCTCTCGGACGAAACAACCACCGAGAATGCTGCGCTGCGGATCGGGCACGAGCAGCTCGGGATGCGTGAGCTTGTCAACCCCAAGCCCGCCGCACGTGCGGCATGCGCTTTCCGGGTTGTTGAACATGAAGTATTCGGGCCCGATATCTCCGTAGATGAAGTGATGGGTGGCGCTGGACGACTCCTTGTAGAAGCGTTGCGCGTCCGCCTTGCTCGCGCCTTTGACAATGTGCACCTGCATCAGGCCGTCGCCGACGAGGAGTGTCGCCGCAATCCCTGCCTTGATCGCTTTCTCGTGCTTCCGGCCGACGATGAAGCGGTCGACGACCGCCTCCATCTGCGCGTTGACGGGCGCCGCATCGCTACTGTCCGGGCTGCGCGCACCATCTTCCGCAGGCTCGGGCTCGGCGCGATCCGCAAGGTCGAGCGGTTTCCCGTCGATGAACATGCGGCGACAGCCCTTTTTCCGCACCTCGGCGAAGAGCACCTCGATATCCTCGCCGTAAATTGGAAAGACAGGGGCTCTCAGTTCAATCTCGGTGCCTTCCGGCAGCGACAGGATGGATTCGAGAATCTGGCTCGACGACCGGCTTGGCGTCGGTTCACCGGTGCGCGGGCAGTGCGGCTGCCCGATCGTCGCAAAGAGGAGATTCAGGTAACTCGCGATGTCGGTCATCGTTCCGACCGTCGACCGCGGGTTGTTGGTCAGCGTCTTCTGCTCGATCGAGATCACCGGCGACAGGCCGAACACGTAATCGACGTCCGGCTTGGTCACCTGCGCGATGAAGCGCTTGGCAAAACTCGACAGCGATTCCATGTAACGACGCTGTCCTTCGGCGTAGATCGTGTCGAAAGCGAGGCTGGATTTTCCGGAACCGGAGAGACCGGTGACGACCGTCATCCGATCGCGCGGAATCTCGACAGAGATGTTCTTCAGATTGTGGACGCGCGCCCCCTGCACGGCAATTGTCGTGCGCGCTGGAGCGGCGGCTTTCTTGGGGGCCGCTCGCCGGTTGGCCTGGCGGAGAGGTGACGTCATCGGCGGATTGGCTCGCTCAGATAGAAGAAGGCCAGTTCCTGGACCTCGACCGTACTCTTCTTCGTCAGGCGGACCGGCAGCGACGCCTTGCCAATCATCTGTTGATCGGCGAGGTACTCGCATGCCGTCGTCACGTGGCTGACGTTCATGTGCCTGGAGAAGTAGTCGTCGATTTCTCTCGACGAACGTGCTTCGCCTACCTCCCGCAGGTGTTCGATGATCAATGCAAACAGCGCTGGCGCGCGATCGGCGATGTAGCGATCGATGGCCTCGAGCGCGTCCTGAACGGTCTTGCGCGTTTTCCTGGTATTGAGCAGCTCGGTATAGATCGTCTTGAAGAAATCCGGGTTCAGCTTCATTGCCTGCGGGATCACCTCGCGGTCGGCGATGAGCCGATGGGACACGACCTCGATCTGGGCCAGCCCGGTCGCGGCATAGAGAATCCACAGCGCCGTGTAGTCGAGATCGCCGCGCGTAATGAACCACTTGTGCGCCTTGTAGATTGAGGGCAGCGCATGGGTCGCGGCACGAAGGAGCTGTAGCTGGGTGTCGCGTGCACCGACCTTCTGAGCCTGAACGCACAGATCGCCGATCGTTTCGTCGTGGGTGTACAGGAGCCGGCGCCTTCGCCAGAAGGGCACGAACGAAAGAATTGTCGAATGAGCCCTCGATGACCCGTCGAAACTCTCCTCGCGGGATCAGGTTGACATGAACGTTCACGCCGTCGGCATACAACGGCAGGTCCGAGCTCTCGACCTTCTTGTCGTCGATGGTCACCAGCATCAAGTCGATGTCGGACTTCTCCCAGACGACGTCGTGCGACAGGCTGCCGCACAGAATGGCGGCGAGGATCGACCGATCCTTCTTGATTTGTTCGACGAGCGCGTCGAGCGCAACCGTAAACCGCTGCTGGACGGCATCCATGGGGTGATGTTCCCCAAACACTATATCCACGGCGGGGCCTCCGGTCATCACCTCCAGTCGTGTCGCCTGCTCGTGACATCGGGAACACGAGGAGAGGACACGCTTCCTCGAAATCGCTCACAAATTCGCCACACTTCTGTCGCAGACAGGCAGTCTCCGCGAACGCGCGCCGATCGCGTTCGCGCTTGCCCATGTTCGAGTTTGCGAGCTCGATGCCTTCTCGCCCCGTTGTCACACATTTCGCTGGCGAACAATTTGCTCCGCCGTCGTTCGACAAAGGAGAGCCATTTGAAAACGAAACGGCGCTGGGCGCTGCTCCTCGGACTCGTACTGTTGCCTGCGGCGTTGGAACTCTGGGGGTGTGGCGGCAGCGCATCGTCTCCAACCGCACCGTCGAGCTCGATTACGGTGTCGGATCCAGCATCGGCAACCTCGCTGACCTACGCCGCGAACATCGCACCAATCCTCGCCAGCGATTGCACCTACTGCCACAACTCGTCCAACCGCAATGGCAATGTCGATCTCACGTCATACGCGGGCGTGCTGCGGACGCTGACGCCTGGGAATGCCAACTCCTTGATCATTCAGGTCACCCGGCCTGGTGGATTGATGTATTCCAACTTCCGATCGACGCCGGCCGAGAAGGCCGCGACCATCCGGAAATGGATTGTCGACTTCGACGCTACCCAATAGGGCCTTCAGAGGATCGCCAATGATCAGACCGCAACTCATGGTGCCTGTGCTTCTTCTCATGGCGTCAGCAACCGCGTCCGCTTCACCGGCTGGCGCCGACGAACTGTTCGGTGACCGGCCGTCCCGGGCGTGGCGGATCGACTGGACCGCACCGGCTGTCGCCCCCACACCCTTTCACGATGCCGTCGTCACTGCCTTCGACGTGCGTGACGATCAGTCGTCGCCGCCGCCGGTCGTCGCCACCGAGTACAGCCACGCCTATCAGGTCAGGGCGAAGATTCACAAATACGCGAGTTTTGCGACACTGCCGCTGTTCGCAACCGAAATCGCGCTCGGGCAGTCGCTGTACAACGAACCCGGCGGCAGCAAGAAAACCGCGCATGCCGTCGTCGGCGCCGGCATCGGCAGCCTCTTCGCCGTCAACAGCGTTACCGGCGCGATGAACCTCTGGGAAGCGCGAAAGGATTCCGTCGGCCGCACGCGCCGACTGACGCACGGGCTCCTGATGATGGCAGCCGACGCTGGTTTCTTCGCGACCTTTCTTGCAGCGCCTGACGGCGAACACGGCGATTTCACGGACGGGCGAAGCACCCATCGGAACATCGCGATCACGTCGATTGGGCTCGCGACGGCAGGGTACCTGACGATGCTTTTCGGAGGCAAGTAGGACATGTGGGGATCACACATCATTGAGACGTGGACGTCGGTCTATGCCAACTCGAGCACGATTCGCACGCTGCTCGGATTCGCTCACGTGGCCGGATTGATTATCGGCGGAGGCTCGGCCATCGCCGCCGACCGCGGCGTGCTCCGCGCCGTTCGCCGCGCCCCATCAGAGCTCTCCGCTCATTTGACCACGATCCGCAACGCGCACTCGATCGTCATCGCGAGCCTCGCGGTTGTAATGACGAGCGGCCTGCTGCTCGCGGCCGCCGACACCGAGACCTTTCTTCACTCGACGCTGTTCTGGCTGAAGATGGGACTCGTGGCGCTGCTCATCGTCAACGGCGCGTTCATGCGCCACGCCGAACGGGCCGCGAGCGGCGCACGACCGCTATGGACGCCGCTCGCGATTGCCTCGGGTGCGAGCCTCGCGTTGTGGCTGCTGACGACGCTGGCGGGGGCGGCGCTGCCCAATGTCCACTGACGACTGCCATCGCTGCCCGCTCCACGACGGCACGAGCCGCCGGGTCTTCCTGCAGGAAGCCGGCGGCGGTCTGGTTGCGGCGTTTCTGGTCGCGATCACGGCGACGAACGCGACCGCGGGATCGGCCGAGAAACGCTATCCGATTCCTGCGAGCGATGGCGCCACGGTTGATCGAGACTCGCAAGTGATTCTCGTCCGCTACCAGAATCGCGTCGTCGCGCTGGCCCTGGCGTGCCCTCACCAGAACGCCGCCGTCAAGTGGCTGCCGAGCGACGGGCGGTTCCAGTGCTCCAAGCATGATTCGCGCTACACGCCTGACGGCGTGCACACGGCTGGCCGCGCCACGCGCAACATGGATCGGTTTCCGATTTCTCGCGACGGCGCGTCGGTGGTCGTCGACGTCAGCCGTGTCTTCCGATCGGATCAGGATGCCCCCGGATGGGTGGGGGCGGCCATCACAGTCTAGGTTCTGCTGGGTTCTGCCACGTTCTACGGGGTTCGTTCTGGTTCTGCCAGGTTCTACGGGTTCGTGCGGCTTCGAACCTTGTAGAACCCAGCAGAACCCAGTAGAACCTAATTCGTGCAGACCTTCGTCATCGTCATCCGGATCCTCGCCAACCCGATCTCCAATCTCTTTCAGAAGCAACTCGCCGAACGATCGGCCCGTCCAATTTTCATCATCGGCGTGGTGCACCTGTGCCTGGCCCTGGTGTGCGCGCCGGTGCTGCTGATTCTTAGCGTCCCCGCAATCTCGGCCGATGTCTGGATCAATATGGTTGTCGCGGCGATGCTCGCCGTCGCCGGTAATACGGTCCTCGTTCATGCGCTCCGTTCAAGCGATCTGTCGATCCTCGGACCGGTCAATGCGTACAAGTCAGTGATCGGCCTCGTGCTGGCAATCTTCCTGATTGGGGAGTATCCGTCGGTGGTTGGGATGACCGGCGTGGTGCTGATCGTGGCGGGCAGCTATCTCGTCGTCGATCGAGAGGCCGGGCAACCCCGCCGCAATGCGTTCATCCTGTTCTTCCGCGAGCGCGGAGTCCAGTTGCGATTCGCTGCACTCATTCTGGCGGCTGCGGAGGCGGTCTTCCTGAAGCGGGCGATTCTCGTGTCGTCGCCATGGATCGTGTTCGCTCTCTGGTCAATCCTCGGAGTTCCGGTAGCTGGAGCTGCGTTTGTGCTCGATGCTGCCAGTCTGAACGAGCAAGCGTTGAACCTTCGTCACCTCTGGCGCACGTATCTGGCTCTGGTAGTTGCAACGGGCCTGATGCAACTGGCCACCGTCCTCACCTTCGGCCGGATGCAGGTGGGATACTCGCTGGCGCTCTTTCAGCTTTCCACCATCGTCAGCGTCCTGCTCGGACATCGCTATTTCCAGGAGAAGAACATTCGAAAGCGTCTCGCCGGATCGATCGTGATGACCGCGGGTGCGATCATGGTTGTCGCGTTCGGATCCTGATCGTCGAGCGGCGTTCTGCCCCTCGATGTGTTCAAAGTGTGGCGGGATGGAACACGCCCTTGTGCTGTTTCGGATCACGTCGCCGGATTAACGTTGGGAATTCCTCGAAATTTCACCGATATAAGCTCGGCACTACTCTTGTAACCCCTCCTCCACGAAAAGCGCTGCAGGACACTTGGCCGGTTACGGTTGCCCGCGGGGGAGTCTGGGGACACCACACAACGTACGGTTCTGCGAGAGCGCGCGTTATGACCGGTATGGATGTCATCAGATTCGACAGCCCGCGAGCTTCTCAGAGGACGCTCTTTATGGCAGATGACTGTTCGCATTGTCGTGAGGAACTCGCACGGTTGACCGAAGAGAACGCTGCGCTTCGGCGTGCGGCGCAGGCCTTTGGCAGCCTTGCGGAGCGCCTGAACCTTGCGCTCCAGGAAGAGCGGCGAGCGCGCCAGCGCTCAGCCAATGCACCGCGCGAGACGACGGAGGCCGTCAGCCATGCGCCGACTACGGTCAGGCGCATTCGATCGCAGCACGGAGCTCAGGGATAGCGAAGGCATCCGCTTGATGTCAGGACCCATGACCCGGAGGATTTGAGGCGACCAGCAGTACGATCCCGCGGATACGATAGACGCCAGCAGATGGCGATCCGCACAATTCTCAGCGACCGCGGCGACGCGGGCCAGCGGTTGGATCTCGTGCTCCGTAGACATCTTGCGGATCTCGAATCGGCAACCCGCACTCGCGTGCAGACGTGGATCGATGGAGGAACCGTCAGCATCAATGGTCAAGCCGTTCGCCGCGTCGCGACGCGAGTCGCGAGCGGCGACGTGCTAACGGTAGACATTCCCGACGCCGCTCTCCCGCCCCCTCGACCCGTCGAGCCAGACTCCTCTCCCCTCGACATTCTTTTCGAAGACAACGACCTTCTGGCGGTCAACAAGCCGGCCGGCATGGTTGTTCATCCGACTCACGCGCACCCCGACGGAACGCTGTTTAACCTTCTCGTGGGCCACGCCCGACCGTGGCCGGCCGCGACGAGACCGTCGCTCGTCGGCCGCCTGGACAAGCTGACGTCTGGCATCGTCCTCGTCGCCAAGACGCCTGCCGTTCACGCAGCCCTGCAACGGACGATGGCCCGTGGTGAAACTGAGAAGGACTATCTCGCGCTCGTTTACGGCCGAGTTCCCGCCGCTGCGACGGACATCGCGTTGCGGCTCAGACGCGACGATATCGATCGACGTCGAATGGCGACGTCACCTTCGATTGGCGCCCCCAGCCTCACGCGTGTCGCCCGCCTGGCGCAGATCGCTGCGCCAGGGGTCGGCCTCGCACTGCTTCGTTGCCGCCTCGTCACCGGCCGCACCCATCAGATCCGCGCGCACCTTTCGGCGCGTGGATGGCCGATTGTCGGGGATCCCACTTACGGTGAACCGCGCTGGATGGGAGTGGCCAATGTGGATCTCGCTGATGCGCTTCGCGCGTTTCCTCGGCAGGCGCTGCACGCGTGGCAGCTGTCGTTCAGACATCCCGTCACGTCGGCGCTCGTGAACGTGGAAGCGCCGATACCCGAGGACATACGCGACTTACTGAACAGAACTGGGTTCTGCAAGGTTCTTCAAGGTTCGGCAGGGTTCTACTAGGTTCGTTCACGTTCTGCGAGGTTCCACCAGGTTCGCTGAACGAACCCAGCAGAACCCAGTAGAACCCAGCCGAACCCTGTAGAACCTGATCAGCGTATTCGGACCCGAACCGAGTACTGGTCCGGCACCGTCGCGGAACTGTTCGGCACCCGGATCGGCGGCAACTCGAACGACAGCACATCGTCCGGCCCCGGCATTGGATTTCGAGTTGTGCTGCTCCCGCTGGCACCGCTCGTCGCATCGCGATTCGGGCCGGTTGAGGAGTACCAGACCCTGCGTATTGTTGTGAAAACCAACTGCGGAGAGCCCTCGTCGGCCGTCAGCCGCAACAATCCTCTAATTTGAACATTGAGAGGTCCCGCTGCGGTGTCGACCGTGAAGGGCGAAAAGGCAAAGCCGGCGGTGTCAACCTCCCGCAATATGAGACCTTGCAGGTTGTACTCAGGATTTTCTGGATGAGCCTTGTCGGTCCTCACCAGAAAGAGCTCGAATGTTCTCGAACTCACACCAACCATGCTGTCTGTCTTTGGCATGTGAACCAGTCGACCACCACCGCCGCCACTGCTCGCGCCTGCTCCGACGCCCGATCCTGAGCCTGAGCTTGCGCCGCCGCCAGAGGTGCCGCTCCGCATGATCGTGACCGCCGGTGATTCAGTCAGTGGTCCGGCGGGTCCGACCATCCACCCGGGTCGAGGCTCGTACCTGGCCTCGAAGCTCACTGTCCTGGCGCCGCAACCAGCGGTTGGATCCGGTGTCGCAGAATCGAGCGGTACTCGATCGCCGGGATGAAGCGTCAGTTGAATCGACGCGCCCGGTGCCGTTGTGGCCACCCCCGCACTTCGAATGCGCTGCCAGTCGACTCGGACCACCGCCTCATCGCCGGTCATCCTCTCGACCTTGCCTGAAATTCGCCAGGCATCGGTCGCTGAATCAGGAACGGGCCGGTTTCCTCCACCGATCATGCAGCCTGCAATGTACTGACGTGATTCGGTCGCAAGTGTCGTCTCGTAGGCGGCAGCTTGTGACTTGCCATCCGGTCCATACGAAAAGACGCCGACCTGCAGCACCGGAGTGTCCGGCGATTTCGACGGGGCACCACCGGTCGCCTGCGCCGCAAGAATGAGCAGAGCGATTGAAATCGTCATTGTCATTGCCCTTCAACTTTCTCCGTCCAATTCACGCCAGGGCGAAGCGGCACTATGCGCGTTGGTCTTGGCGCCGCGCCACTTCCGCTGAAGTCCAAAACTGTTTCCACGCTCGGCGCTGGCGCCGCCTGCACCGTTCGCTGCCCCGCCACGTATCCAGCCGTGAGGCTGACGATGATGGCCGCAGCGGCGGCCATCCACCCGAAACGGGATAGAACCGAGCGGCGCTCGCACCACTGCACCGGCGTCAGCTCTGAGAGCGTGCCTACGGACTGCCTCAGGCCGATCAGGTCGACGAGATACTCGCGCACCGCCGGGTCATCGAGGGCAGCCTTCAAAGTCGCAGGATCGACTGGCTCGCCGTCGGCGAGTGCCGCCACGGCGAGGTACGAGTACTGGTTCGGCTCGGCGCTGTCCCGCTCGCCACCATTGGTCATCACATCTCTCCAGGGCGGATTGGCCGCCCGTCCGATCTCCCTCTGAGCACGGATCGCAGCTGCAATCGCGCGCGGTGCAGACGCGATCTCACGGCGTCAGGCGTCAGCTGACAGGCAAATGAAATTTCTTCGTAGCTGAGGCCGCCGGCTTCGCGCATCAGGAACACATCGCGATCGACGGGGCTCAACTGATCGAGCGCCTCACGAAGCGCCATTGCCAGCGGTTGTGTGGGCGGTACCGCCGGGTCAACGGCCATCTCGACCGTCTCGCCCCGTCGTCGATCGTCTCGCACGTGGTTCAGCGCGAGATTGCGTGCGATGCGAAAGAGCCACGCGCGACGGCCCCCTTCATCGGTCTCGGGAGTCCCCGAGCGCGTGACGCGGAGAAACACTTCCTGCGTCAGCTCGCGCGCATCCTCGCTGCCGACGATGCGGCACAGATAGCGGAATATGCCGTCTCGATGCGCGATGAAGAGAACGTCGGCGTCGGCCACCAAAGGGACTCTACTCAATAAGGACACCGGGCAGGGGGGATCCTCTCACGGACGTCGCGCGCTGCCTTAGCAGCGCGTCACAGTCGCTGGCCGCGGGGCTGAAGCGCCGCGCTACGGGCGTCCCGCGGCGAGCGCCCATGTCGGAAAGTAGGCGTGATAGAGCCGGTAGTCGAGCATGGCCGTCCCGAAGAACACGCCGTTGACGGCTCCAGCCGGCCAGGATCCATCAGGGGCCTGGAGGGATTCGAGAAGAATTCGGCCGCGGCGCATAGCGTCGCAGTCAGGGTCCCCGTACGCGAGCGCCAGGACGGCCCAGCTGGTCATCACGGGCTGTGGCTGCGTGTGCGGAACATACCTGCCGGTGAGACAGCTGGAGTAATGCTCACCCCACCCACCGTCCTCTCGTTGCAGCGCCTTGAGCCAATTCAGCGCTCGACGAATCGCCGGATCCTGACGATCGACGCCGGCAGCACGCAGTGCCTTGACGACGTGAAAGAGGCTGTAGGTGAAACAGACACCCCACGCCGCAGGAAAACGTCCGTCTGGCAGTTGACTGCGCCGAAGGAAGGCGACCGCGGAGTTCAGAGCCGCGGCGACGCGCTGATCTCGCACGTCCGGATGCGTCCGGCGCACGGTGGCAAGGGCTTCGATCGCTGACGCCGTGCACTCGACGTACGAATGCTCCGTCATGCAGTCGCGAAACATTTCGGACGGGTTCAGGCGATCGAGCCAGGCAGGACCGCGGCTCCGTTCGTAGGTGCTGAAGCCACCGTCGTCATTCTGTCGGGCAAGCAGAAACTCGATCGCCTGGGTCACGCGCTCGACACTCAAGTGGTCGGTATCCGGGATGAGCCCCGGTACGCGTTGCATGTCGAGGATGGCCGTCAACGCTTCGGCAGTGCAGTCGCTGACCGGCCATTGATGACGACCGTCCGAGAAGCACCACCCGCCCAGAATGGGCTCGCGGTCGTGCGCCACCTCCGCCGGCAACTCGTCACGCATCTGAGCACCTGCCAGATACGAGTGCGCGCGGCGGAGACTCGCGCACGCTGCATTCAGCGTCGGCGTCGATGTGGCGTCGGCGGGCGCAACGGTCACATCTTCGAGCAAGGCGCGCGCGGCGAACGCCGTATCCCACACCTGTGACCGCGCGCCGGCGTACCGAACACCGGCTGCGGCGTCACGCCATTGCCAGTTTTCGATTCCCTCGAGGCTGGGACCGAGATCCCGGTGCGATCGATCGCGGGACAGAATGGCCAGGCAGTTCAACAAGGCATTGACCGGCGAGAGACCTTGATATCGCGACGCATGCTGTTCGTGCAGAACTTGCTCGAAGCAAGCAGCGAGCGCCCGCTGACGCAGCCTCCGCGGCATCCACGTCAACACGACGGTCAGCGCACCGCGGAAGATCGGGAGGAGAGGAGACGGCCGGGCGTATAAATCGACGTCCGACACCTCGTCGCGATGGGCGGCAAAATCGATGCGGTCGAATTGCTCCTCGTACAACTCCGTGCGAAGCGCATCCCGCAGCGCGCCGAGGTCGGCGGTGAATTGGCAACCATACAGATATGCCATTCCCAGATAGATGTAGCGCGTGTGGCAGTACCAGTGCCTGGGGTGAAACGGCAGCCACCGCGGCAGAAGAAACAACTCCGGCGGCACACTTCCAACACCCTTGAAGTCATACAAGCCGACGAGTGCGAGCCAGAACTTGCCCCATGTCGGAATCGCGAGGACGCCGCCGGGCTGACGACGGAGCCACTGCCGCGCGGGCGCGGCCAACTGATCCTCCGGCGCCACACCGAGGAGCCGCAGTGCGACGTATGCCAGCGTCGTCGTGAAGATCTGTGGCGGTCCTTCGGGATGAAGTCCCCACCCACCCTCAGCGGTCTGCGTCACCGTATAGTGCTGGCGGATCTGCGCGCGATCTCTTTCATCCAGCTCTCGTCCGGTTGCATGCCGAACGATGACGTACTGCGAGAGGATCATCGTGCACCACACGACTTCTCCTTCCCACGAGCCGTCCTCGCGCTGCAGCGAACGAAGATGCTCAATCGCGAGCTCGCCCGGATTCAATAGAGTCCCGGCACGATGCGCCAGCGGACCTTCTGGCAATACGCCTCCCAATCCTGACCGTACTTGTCCAGGCACATCCGATGGTCGCGACGTTCGCGATGGAGCAGCAGGATCAGGAAGTAGACGATATAGAAATAGGTCAACGGATGTGAGAACCCGGTCGGCAGGCACCACGCCAGGCCCATCAGCAGGTCGCCGAAGTAGTTCAAGTGCCTCGAGACGCCCCACCAGCCCGACGTCAGCAGGAGCGCGCCGCTTCCCGTGCGAATGTAAACCGGCGGCCGGCCCCAGACCGGACGCGTCGGGTCGCGCCGGAACCGGTGCTTCTGAATGTTCGCGCCGCGAAAGATCAGGTACCCGGCCATGTTCAAGAGGACGATTCCAGTTGTCGCGATGAAGGACAGTTCATGCGGGTGGGTCACGAGATAGTAGGCCTGCACGGTATACATGAACGGAACCCACACCAGATCGCCCCAGCACAACATCCATCCAAACCGCTCGTGCTTGATGTCCCAGGCGGTGACGATGGCTTCCTCGTGAAAGAAGTAATCAGCGACGTACAGAAACTGAAAGGCATTCACGAGAATCATCGGCGTCGTGACGAAGCCTTGGAGCTCATACTGCTTCGCCGCACAGGAAGCATCGAGAAGCACCCAGAGCATCAGGCCGGGGCGCGCCTCACAGAAGAATTTCAGATCGAGGTGTCCAATCCGCGGGTTGAGCGACACCCCAAACACATAGCCGACGATTCCACCTTTCGCCCGCGCGGCAGTCGATCGCTCCCTCTGTGACCAGAAAACGGCCGCCGCGATCGCGAATGCGGCAATGTTTGCGGTGACCAGGAGCGGACCGAATTCGTCGTATGCGATCGAGCCGCGCACCCTGCCAGACCACACGGCCACCAGCACGATCCCGATCGTGCAGACGAACGACAGCAGCCCATTCATTCGATACTCGAGCCGCGATCCGTCGGATAGGGGCATCCCGGTCGCGGATCGGCCGGGGACGACGAAATAGAGCGCGACCTGCAGGATCAGCCACGACACGTAAAGAAGAGTCGCCGCGACGGTGGGCCGCGGCAGGTACTGATGGAGGCCGTCGCGGATCTGCGGCGCAAGCGGAGAAACCAGCGCTCCATCGAAAAACGTCAGACACAGCCAGGAGTACCAGGCAAAGACGGGAAGACCAATCAGCATCGCCGCAGCGGACAGGCGACGATCTGCAGTCATCGGCGTCGAGATTAGCGAAGTCGTGTTTCGGTGTAAACTGCGGGCTCTCCGAGGCCCGATGGCTCCCTCCGCTACCCTCGTTACCGGCGCGACCGGACACCTGGGCGCAAACCTCGTCCGGCGGCTACTGCACGAAGGCGTACGCGTCCGGGTCCTGCTGCGGCCGACGCACGACCCGCGCGCGGTTGAGGGACTCGATGTCGAGCGCGCGCCTGGCGACATCTGCGACCGCGCCTCGATCGAAGCGGCGATGGAGGGCTGCGCACGGGTTTTTCACTGCGCCGCGAAGATCTCAATCACCGCCGGCGGTGAGCGCGAGATCTACGACACTAATGTGCTCGGCACGCGCAACGTCCTCGCGGCGGCGGCACGCGCCGGCGTCGTGCGCACGGTGGTCACCGGATCGTTCAGCGCGGTGGGCCATCATCCCGATCGCCCGAGCGACGAGCGGGATCCGTTCAACCCGTTCGCGAAAGCACTGCCGTACGAGCGGTCCAAGGCCGCCGTTGAACACGAGTGCCTGAAGGCGGCGGTGGAAGGACAGGATGTCGTGATCGCGATCTCGTGTGCGATCGTCGGCCCTCACGACTTCAAGCCATCGCGGATGGGCCGGGTCGTGTGCGACTTCGCGAACGCCCGAATGCCCGCGTACATTCCTGGAGGGTTCGAGTTCGTTGCCGCCCGCGACATCGTGACCGGCCATCTGCTGGCGATGGAGCGTGGACGTTCGGGTCAGCGCTACATCTTCAGCACCGAATTCGTCACCGTCGATACCTTGATGCAGTGGCTGGAAGAGATCACCGGCCAACCGCGGCCGCGGCTGCGCCTGCCGCCTGCCGTGATGGCCGCGATCGCTGAAGTGGCGAGTCCGCTGCTCACGATCCTTGCGCCACATCGTCCGCAGCGCCTGACACCTGCCGCCGTTCACCTGCTCCGAATGGGCCGGCGCGCGGACTGCTCGAAGGCGAAACAGGAACTTGGCTATCAGCCCACGTCGGTCAAGGATGCCGTGCGCGACGCGTATGAATGGTTCGTCGCCAACGGAGACATCCGAAAGGTGGCGAATCCAGCGTCAGTCACCGAGACACGGAGAGTCTGATGACCGATTCCCCGTCGGCGACGCTGCCTCCTCTCTTGCCCGGCGGCCTTCCCTACCTTGGACACGCGTTCGAGTTCTGGAGCCGGCCAGTCGATCTGCTTCAGGCAGGTCAACGCAGGTTCGGCAGCGTCTGGAGCTTCGTGCTGGCAGGCCAGCGTGCCACCGTGCTGACAGGGCCGGAAGGGAACGAGGCCTTTTTCCGCGCGCCGGACGATGTACTCAGCGCGCGCGACTGCTACAAGTTCACCATTCCCGTGTTCGGACCGGGTGTGGCGTACGACGTGCCGCCCGCGGAGATGGATCGCCAGCTCGCGTTCGTCCACCCGGCGCTCAGCGACAAGCGGCTGCGCAAGTACGTCGAGGTGATGGTCGAGGAGGCTGAACAATATCTGACCACCTGGGGCGACGCCGGCGAGCGGGATCTGTTCTCGACGACGCAGGACATCACGCTCTTCATTGCCACTCGCTGCCTCCTCGGCGACGAGGTCCGCCGCCATTGCAGCACGCGGTTCGCTCAGCTCTACCACGATCTCGACGGCGGAATGTCGATCCTCGCCTACTTCTTTCCGCATGCGCCGCTGCCAGCGTTCCGGCGCCGCGATCGCGCGCGTGATGCGGTCTATGCGCTGCTGTCGGACATCATGGCGCAGAGACGACGGAATGGAGCCGCGGCGCACGAGGATTTCCTCAGCACGCTGATGGCGTTTCGCGACGAGCATGGTGCACCCCTGTCCGACAACGTCGTTGTCGGTCTGTTGCTGACGCTCATCTTTGCCGGGCAGCATACGAGCGCGGTGCTGGCGGCGTGGACCGGCATCCTGCTGCATCAGCATCCGCACTATCTGCCGCCGATTCTGGAAGAGCAGGTTCGTGAGCTTGCCGGCAACGATCTCACCACCGAGTCGCTGAAACGGCTGGTCGTGCTCGAGCGCGCGATCAAGGAAGCCGAACGGTTACGGCCGCCGCTGGTCATGCTGATGCGATCGGTTCAGCAGCCGCTTCGCGTCAACGGCTACGAGCTGCCGGTCGGTTCGCTCGCGCTTGCCTCGCCGGCGGTCTCTCACCGCCTGCCGGCGATCTACACCGAACCCGATCGTTTCGATCCCGAGCGATTCGGCCCGGGCCGGGAGGAGGATCGCCGAGCCTCGTACTCGCTGATAGGCTTCGGCGGCGGCAAGCATCGCTGTATCGGAATGGTGTTCGCCTACCAGCAGATCAAGATCATCTGGACCAGCATCCTGCGACGATATGACATCGAGCTCGTCGAGCGCGAGTATCGGCCCGACTACCGTACGCTCGTGGTCGGCCCCTGCCAGCCGTGCCGCATCAGATACAGAAGGAGAGCTGCGTGACGCCCCCGACGTTCGAACAGGCACACAATCATCGCCAGCGAGTACGCGCCGCCGGCCTCAGCCCGGACCACTGGTACCCGGTCGAATGGGAGCGGAACGTCAAGCCCGGGCAGGTCATCGACACGACGTTCTGGAACCAATCAATCGCGGTCTTCCGCGGAAAGAATGGATCGCTCTATGCGGTTGAAAACCGCTGCGCGCATCGCCAGCTGAAACTCTCGCTGGGTGAGGTCGGCGACTGCACGATCACGTGCGGATACCACGGGTGGATGTACGACGGCGAGGGGCGATGCACGCAGATGTTCCACGATCTCTTCGGTCACACGTTTCCGCGGCTGAAGATCGCGTCGTTTCCGGTCCAGGCGCGGCACGGGCTCGTCTGGATCTTTCCCGGGAACCCGGCGCTGAAAGACGAGCGGCGTATCCCGGACATTCCTGAACTGGAACAGGCTCGACCGTGGGGATCCATCGCGATCGATTTCACGTGGCGCGCGCACCACTCGATGATCATCGACAACGTCAGCGACTTCACCCACGCCTACCTGCATCGCAAGAGCAAGCCGTTCACCGATGCGAAGCTCACGATGATGGAGCCGCAGGCCGACCGCGTGCTGCTCGCGTACGACACGAAAGTCGGCCAGGGACGAATCTCAGGATTGTTCGTCGATCGAAAGCGGACGAACACGAATGCGATGACGCTCGCCTACGAGTATCCGTATCAGTGGTCCAACACCGACGACAAGATCAAGCACTGGTGCTTCGTGCTGCCGATCGACGGCGAGACCACGCGGGTGTTCTTCATCTTCTATTTCAGCCATGAAATGCTGAAGGTGCCGCTGATTCCGCTGCGAATGCCGCGGCCGCTCATCCGCGCAATCATGGCCGCGTCAAAACGGCTGCTGGTCAAACCGCTGCTCGAAGAGGACGGCGTCGCGGTCGAAGCCGAACAGGAAGCGTGGCGAAAGCATTACGAACAGCCGATCGCAGAACTGAACCCTGCAGTCCATCAATTTCAGCAGCTGACCATCCGCAAGTGGGAGGAGCACCTGGCGCGATCGGTGAAGCCGAGGGCCGCTACTTCCGCTCCAGCTCTCTCCGGCTGAAGTCCTCCTCCTTCAAGCCAATGTTGTAGTGGACGTTGGTCATCGACAGCTCGGTGTGCGTCCGGGCACTCACGTCGGTCATGACGATCTCTGACAGCGTCCAGATCGATTGCACCAGATCCAGCCGCTTCACCTCGTAGACCTTTTCCTTCTCGTTGCGCCGATTGTAGATGTCCGCGTGCACGACGACGAAAGTGTCCTTCCGCACCGTCGAGACGACGCGTGGAAATCGCGCCTGCACATTTTTTGCGCGGGATTCGATTCGGTACACCGGTACCGTCTTGCCGTCAGGCCCGGCCCACGTGCCGTTCGGTTCAACCATGGTGTAGGTGTAGTCGTCGAGTTCGCGACCGCTGATGTCTTCGTAGGTAAAGTCGCTGCCGACGAAATTATCCTGAGCTTCCGCGCCGGTAATCCTCCGCACCCGTCCCAGCGCCGGGCAGATAGAGGAACCGCTCGTCCTCCGAATCGGGGTGCTCCCACACCAGGAACGCGGTGCCCTTGATGTCGTTCGGGTAGGTGAAACGAATCAGGATTCGATCGCCGGCATCGGTACCTTTGGCGGCTCCTCTGGCCTGCGGTCTCATCGTCTGAATCGACAATTCTCGTTCGCGGACCCGCTGCTGCCGATCGAACAGTCGCATCTTCAACTCGAAGCGGCCGTCTTTCCCGATGTCGCGATTGTCGGCCTGCCGGGCCACCCATTCCGCCGTTTCCGGTTGTGGCACCCTGGACACGGCATCTACGTAATACAACGGCAGCAGGCATGGAATCATCGCCAGGGCGAAACGTGCGCGGCACGTGACCATGGCCGGCGATCTTCGCCTCCCGCAAGGGAAAAGGCAAAGGGCAAAATTAAAAATCAGGCCGAAGGATATTGGCGTTATGCTCAAAGCCAGTCCCGCCGTGGATGTCGAGTACGACATCGCAATCGTCGGTGCCGGCTTTACCGGCGCATTTGCCGCCGCCGCGCTTGCCGACGGCTATCGCCGCATCCTCGTACTGGACGCGCATCCCGAAGGCCGACCGCAGTTCGGCGGTGAACTGATCCACGCCGCCGGCGTGGACATCCTGATCAACCTCAAACTCTGGCCGATTCTTCAGCACGCGTCCGGCGAGCGCATTGACGGGTTCCACGTCAGCTCCGACGCCGGCGACCCGCCGGTCAGGCTTCCCTACCGCGACGTGCCGGCGCTGCGTCCCGGCGGCCTCGCGATCGAGCACCGTCAGATCGTCTCACGCGCTCGCGAGCATCTCGGGAGCCGACCGGGCGTGGACGTTCGCACGGGGCAGCGAGTCATCGACGTCATCTGGCGTAACGGTCGCGTCGCCGGCATAAAGACGGCGTCCGGCGAGCAGATCGGCGCCACGTTGACGCTGATCGCGGACGGAAGACACTCTCGCACGAGACGGGCGATCGGGATTCGGGCCCGGAAGCGCACCGTGTCGCTGAGCGCGATCATCACTGCCGAACACCAGTCCCTGCCGGAACCGCGCTACGCCTGTATCTGTCTGGGCGCACCCGGCCCCAGCCTGGCCTACGGACTGCGCAATCGGGATGTCCGGTTCTGCATCGACGTGCCGATCACCGACAATGTCACACGCGAGCACGTCGCCTCGCGACTTCGCAAGGAATATGCACCGCGACTCCCCAATCCGCTCCGGGCGCAGCTGCTGAGCGCGCTCGATGCGGGGCCGGTGGAGCTCTGCGGCAACGACATCGTCCAGACAGATCGGTGTACCGTCCCCGGCGCAGCCCTCATCGGCGACTCCGCCGGCTGTTCCCATCCGCTGACGGCGAGCGGGATGACCAACAGCCTCAATGACATTCGCATTCTGTCCGACGAGTTGCGCGCCGGTTCCACGCTCGATGAAGCGCTGGCCCGATACGAGGTGCGACGCTATCGATTCGTTCGGATCCGCGAGATTCTTGCGGAGGAGCTGTACCAAGCGTTCAGGGCAGAAGGCGCCGGCGAGCGCGCAATCCGCACGGGGATCTTCCGCTACTGGCGCACGAGCGCGCATGGCCGCGCGGCGACCGTCGCGCTGCTCTCGGGCGACGATGCGCGTCTCAGTACCTTCGTCGGCGAGTACCTGCGCGTGATGCGCGAGTCGATCCACGGTACAGTGCTGCGTCCGAAGAGCGATTCGTCCCTGCGTGGTCGCGCACACTCGCTGGCAGGGCTGCTCAAGGAGTCGCTGGATCTGCTGAATCGCGTCAGCGCCGGCGTCTACACCGGCACCGTGAGATAAACAAAAGTTAAAAGTTAAAAGTTAGAAGTTAAAAGACCTGCGGGGTCTTCACCTATCACTTCCCCCGGGCCCTACCTTCTCCCGATACAGACGACGTGGTCAGCGCCGACCCTATTGCCCAGGTTGCAATGCGGCGAAGGCGCGGGCGCTCGTAGATGCGACCGATCGCGTCGAGCACCCCGACTCTCACGGCACCGCGAAACGCATGTCCCATCAGGAACCCCGGGACAAATGCGCCCCGGCAGCGCTTGGAATACCCCTGCCATGCGTTCGACTCATCCACTCCGCCCTGAACGACTTGCGCGAGCGTCTCGGCGGCGAGCACTCCGCAGCGCATCGCCTGATAAATCCCTTCACCCGTCGCGGCGTTGGTGAGCCGCGCGGATTCGCCGACATACAGAATCCCCGGAGCCGCCACCGCCTGTGGCCAAACCGAGTGCGCAATCGGGTGTCCGGACCATCGGCCAATCGTTCGCGCCGGCCGGAGGCGATCACTGTAGTGGCGCTGAAGAAACGATTCGAAGACGGGACGCAGGCTTCCCAAATCACCGCCGCTTCCTGCGCGCCTCCCGTCCACGACGATGCCGATGTTGACGCGTGACGGAGTCTCGGGAAACATCCAGCCGTACAGCGGGCACAGCGCTCGATCGAAGATCATCTCGAGCGTGCCTGGCTCGAATTCGAACCCCTCCCACCAGCCCATGATCGTGGCCAGCGCCTGTTTCGGCCGCGAGTCTTGCGAAAATCGCGAATGGGCGCCGTCTGCGCAGATGACGTAGTCGGCCGCGATGACTTCATCGCCGGCGCGTACGCCCGCAACCCGGCCGCGGTCATGAACCAGCGCGGTGACCTGTACGCCATCACGAAACTGGACACCGAGCGTCCGCGCGCGATCGACGAGAAGTTGATCGAAGTCTCTGCGCAGCAGCACAACCGCCGCCTCGCCGCCAGAGAGACGCAACGTGCGCCCGCCTGGAGTCGTCAGGAGCAACGAGTGGATGGTGTAGGCCCGTGCCCGGATCGCGTCCTCGACAGCCAGGTCGGCGAGGACCCGCAATCCGAGCGGGGAGATCGCCGAGCCGCAGGTTTTCTCTCTCGGGAAACGCGCGCGATCAAGAAGGATGACGTGCTGAAACCCGCGTCGGGCAAGCGCGATTGCGGCGGCACACCCGCCAGGTCCGGCGCCGACGATGACAATCCGGTCAGCCACGATGTTGGCGCTCGCGAGTCCGCGGTCTCCAGGATCCAGAGCGGAGCGCTATAGTATCGCCGTGCAGGGCCTCGTCCAACGACTTCTCCTCTGGAGCGTCAGGCGTCCAGCCGCCGGGGCGCTGCTCTACATCGCCCTGACCGTGGGGTTGACGTCAGCGATCCCGCGACTCCAGATCGACGCCTCCAACGAAGGCTTCATGCTCGAGCGCGACCCTGCCCGTCAGTACTACGAGCAGGTCAAGGGTACGTTCGGCAGCGACGAGCTCACGGTCGTCATGATCACGGCAGGCGATGTCTTTACGCCTGCGGCGCTGAAGACGATCGAGCGGCTATCCGACGCATTGCAGCGTGTCGAAGGGGTCGCTCGCGTAGACAGTCTCGCCACCGTGGACAACATCGGCGCCACCGACGAAGGAGTTGAAATCGCGCCGCTGCTCCGCGGCGGCATCCCGGAGGATCCGGCCGGACTGGCGGTGCTCAAGCGGAAAGCGCTCGCCAATGACATCTTCACGGGCAATCTCGTCTCGCCGGATGCCCGCGCGGCAGGCATCTTCGTCTACACCCAGGCGAGCGACGGCGACAAGACATTCAACGCGAGATTCTCGTCGCGGGTCGAAGATCTCATCCGCGAGAACCAATCCGCCGGTGTCGTGGTCGAGCAGATTGGCGGGCCGCTCATCAAGGCGACGGTGGCGGACTTCGTCCGCCGCGATCAGCTCACGTTGATCCCGTTCTCGGTGGCCACGCTGTTCGTCGTGCTCATGCTCGGGTTCCGGACGCCGCAGGGCGTGATCGCGCCGCTCTTCACCGGGTTGTCGAGCGCGCTCTGGGGCGTGGGCCTGATGGCGCTTTTCCACATTCCCTTGAATGTGGTCACCGTGGCGGTTCCCTCGCTGGTGCTCGTGGTCGGATTCGCCGAAGCGGTGCACATCATCTCGGCGTATCACGCGTGCCTGCGCGCCGGCCGCGACAAGATACACGCGCTGACCGAAGCGGTTGAAGAGGCCGCGCTGCCGGTGCTCGTCACCACGGCCACGACGATTCTTGGATTCGCGACGCTGATCTTTTCCGACATCACGATCCTCATCCAGTTCGGGTACGCCGCAACGCTGGCGTTGACGGCGAATTTCATCGCCACGCTGCTCGGGATCCCGTTGCTGCTGCGGCTGTGGCCGCAGCCGAAGAGATTTGCGGCCACCGTGCTGGCAGAGTCGACGCCGGGTAACGCCGTCGATCGGCGAATCGCCTCGGGCTGCGCGTTCGTGCTCCGGTATCGTGTGCCGATCGCGGCGCTCTTCATCGTGCTGGCGATTGCCTCCCTGTGGGGCTGGTACACGCTCAAGGTGGACACCGATTTCGTCAGCTACTTTCCGCGGAATTCGCCCGTCCGTCAGCGCATGCACGACGTCGATCAGGCCCTGAACGGCGCCTCGGCCTTCTTCGTCGTCGTCGAAACCGGCCGCGAGAACGGCGCCACCGATCCCGGCGTCCTGAGACAGGTGGCGGAGCTGCAGACGTTTCTGGAAGGCGTCCCCGGCATCGGGAAGACGGTGTCGATCGTGGACTACATCTCGCAGCTGAATACGACGCTCAGCGGAGTTCGCGTCGGCGCCCGCGCGGTGCCCGACTCTTCGGAGCTGATTGCGCAGGATCTGCTGCTGATGGATCGCACGCAGATCGCACGGTTCATCGATCTGCCCGCGACCTCAGCGAACATTCTCGTCCGTCACAGCCTGACCGGTTCGTGGGAGCTGTCACAGGCGCTCCGTCAACTCGATGCCTACGTGGCGGGGCACGTTCGCGGCGTCGCGGTGCAGGCGTCGGGGCAGTCGGTGCTGACCAACCGCGCCGCCGACTACATGGCCGTCAACGAGGTCACGAGCTTCGTCTACACGCTGGCGATCATCGGGCTGATTCACTCGGCGCTGTTCCTGTCGGTGAAAGCCGGACTGCTGTCGCTCGTGCCGAACGTCATTCCCGTGATCTACAGCTTCGGCCTCATGGGGCTGCTCGACATTCCGCTGAGCACGGGCACGGCCATGGTGGCGACGATTGCGATAGGCATCGCGGTGGATGACACGGTCCACAACATGGTGACCTACAGCCGTCAGCTGAACCAACACGCTGACGAGCGGACCGCGGTGGTCCGGACCATGGCGATTCAGTTCAGGCCGATCGTGTTCGTTTCGATGGCATTGGCGAGCGGCTTTGCCGTGCTTGCATTCTCCCGTTTTGTCCCAACCGTCCATCTCGGCCTGCTGTCCGCTTTCGTGATGGTCGCGGCGATGATCTCGGAGCTCGTGCTGTCGCCGATCCTGATGGCATCGACGCGGCTGGTGACGGTCTGGGACATGCTGCTCGTGCGCATGAATCCAGACCTCGTGCGCCGGGCGCCGCTCTTCGAAGGCCTGTCGCGCTGGGAAGCGCGAAAGGTTGTCCTCACAGGAATGCTCCAATCGCTGGCGGCTGGACAGTACGCGATTCAGCGCGGCGACCAGGGACGGCATCTCTACATGGTCGTCGCCGGCCGTCTGATCGTGGTCGATTCGGATCTCGACGGCCGCGAACGCACGTTGTCTGTCGTCGGCCCAGGCGGCGTGTTCGGTGAAACGGGATTGTTGACCGATGGCTATCGAATGTTTTCGGCCCGGGCCGAGACGGCAGCGGAGGTCCTGCGGATGGATTTCGACACACTCGATCGGTTGCGACGCCGGTTCCCCTTCACCGCGGCCAAAGTCTTCAGGAACCTCGCGCGCATCCTCGGCGAGCGGCTTCAGGACACCACGTCAGCGATGCTGTATCTCACGAGCGACACCGCACCGCGCGTCGAGCAGCAAAAGTAAGAAGTTCAAAGTTCAAAGATTCATCGAGTCCCTTTATCGTTCGCGCGAATGGCGTAACGGATGCCCTCGATGAGCGCATCGGGACTCGCGCGCATGTCGCCGTTCATTTCGACCACCGGCACGTGCTCGGGTGCCTCGAGCCGAATCCGGGAGGCGGCTTCGGGCTCGGCGACGACGACATCCGGACGAAGGCCGGACATCACGCGCAGCGCTTCGTCTACCGTCGCGCTCGTCGTCACGGCAAACTTCAGACGCGCCAGCACGGCCTCGGACTGCGCCATCGCCGTTTCGCCGTGTCCCACCACCAGCACGAGCGGGGCAAAACCCGGCACATCGCCAGCACGACGGCCGCCGCGCGGCAACCTTCTCCGATCTGGTCCCTGTCGATTCTCGGACGCGTCCGTCATTCTGACTCCCTTGGGTTCTTCAACCCTGCAGAACTGAGCGCGAGCTGAGCTGTGCGCGGCACGCGGAATGCAGCTTACACACTCGTGACATTTGTCGAACGTAGAAAGGGCGACGGCTACCGTACCTTGGATCGCCGCCGCACTTACATCGACGTTCTCGAGCGTGTGCTGGGCACTTCGCTTCCGTCTGAAGCCACCAGGTCGGCGAGGCGGTTCGTGCGTTTCGCCGTCGGCCAGCTCGTGATCGGCTCGACCGTATCCGAAGTTCAGGTCTGTCTCTTCGGCGATTTCGTCAACTACACTCCCGGAAACTGAACCTCCCGGATCACCTCTGCCTTACTTCCGCGCCGGCTGCCCGTTCATCACGAACGCCCACAACGTATCTCCCGCGCCGACGATCACGTACTGATTCCCATCGAGCTCGTACGTGATCGGCCCGTTGCTGACTGAGGCGTTGAGTCCCGCGTGCCACAGCGCTTCGCCGGTCGCCGCATTCAGGGCGACGAGATCGCCCGAGGCGCCGCCGCTGAAGAGCAGATTGCCGGCGGTGCTGAGCAGACCGGCGCGCGTCCCCCACCTTCCCACGGGTGGCTCCATTTCACCTTGCCGGTCTTGTAGTCGATCGCCTGAAGCATCGATTCACCCCAGCCGCCGCGATCGGTGCCGCCCCAGCCCTGCGGATTGTCTCCGGGGTCGTAGATGTAATACACGCTGAACGCGCGCGTGGCGTTGACGTAGAAGAGACCAGTCTGCGGACTGAACGTCGGCGGCGGCCAGTTGGCGGCGCCTCCCTGGTTCGGGGTCACGAGCGCGCCGTCGATCTGCGGATGCTTCTTCGGATCGGGCACCGGCTGACCCTTTTCGTCGTAGCCCGACGCCCAGTTCGTCTTCACGTATTCCGACGAGATGATCGCGGTACCGTTGGTGCGATCGAGCACGAAGAAGTGGCCGTTGCGCGCCGCCTGTGCGACGAGCTTGCGCGTCTGACCGTTGACCTGACCGTCGAACAGGACCGCCGTCTGCGTGGAATCCCAGTCGTGCGTGTCGTGCGGCGATGACTGGAAATACCAGTTCATCTTGCCGGTGTCCGGATTGAGCGAGACGATTGACGCCGTGAACAGATTTGCGCCGGTACGATTGACGTGTGCGATCACCGGCTGCGGATTGCCGGTGGTGACATACATCTGATTCAGCTCGGGATCGTAAGTGAACGGCTGCCAGGTCATGCCGCCACCGTGCTTCATCGCGTCTTCGTTCGGCCACGTGTCGGACCCGGGCTCTCCCTTTTTTTGCGGTACCACATACCACCGCCAGATCATTTCGCCGGTCTCCAGGTTGTGCGCCTGGGCGTACCCGGGAACGTCCAGGTCGTCACCGCTCACGCCGACCATGACTTTGTCCTTCACGATAATCGGCGCGACCGAACCGTAGTAGAACTGGTCGAGATCGCAGATCTGTTTGTGCCAGCGTTCGCGTTCCGTCCTTGATGTTCAGCGAGACGAGATTGCAGTCCGGGGTTTCGAAATACAGCCAGTCGCGATAGATTGCCGGGCCGCGATTGCCGATGTGAATCCCGCCTTTCGACTGCCAGATGTGGTGCCAGATCTCGCGCCCGGTCCGCGCGTCGAGCGCCCACACGTGATCCGGTGCGGTGAGATAGATCACGCCGTTGACCTGGAGCGGCGTCCCCTTGATCGCGCCAGGATTGCCGCCCCCGCCAGGATTCATTCGGTAGACCCAGCCGAGGCTCAGCGCGCCGATGTTGCCGTCGTTGATCTTCGTCAGCGTGCTGAACCGGCGGCCGGTGTAGTCGCCGTTGTAGCTCGGCCACGAGTCCGTGCCGGGATTGAGAAGCTTCGCGGGATCGAGGCCCGTCTGCGCCGTCGTCAACATGACCGCGGCACAGACAAAACTGGACGCAGCGAATATGGCGCGTTTCATTTCAGCGTCTCCAGATAGGCAACCACGTCGTGAATGTTCTTGTCGGTGATCGTTTCGAGCAACGCGTGATGGGCAGCAAGCGGATCGTCCTTGACGACCTTGACGCCGGGCCCGCGCTTGAACGTCCGGTAGACGCCGGAGCTGTCGCGCAGCGACACGTTGAAATCGTCCATCTGCAGCAGGACGCCGGTGACCGCCTCTCCATTCGACGGGGTCACGGTGACTTTCACTGAGCTCGTCGGCGGAGGACCGCCTCGACCGCGACCGCCGCGCGCCGCCTCCGGGAAAGAGAAAGCGCTGCTGCAAATCAATCGGCTCATACCGGCCGCCAATCCCCGCGAGGTTCAGGGTGGTCGCCGTATGACACGTCGCGCACTTCCCGGCCCCGTTGAAATACTCGGTTCCGGCCTTCGCGTCCCCGGTCAGCACGTTCTGCGGCTGGAAGAGCGGCGAGCCGCGGAACGAGTCATTGACGCGCTGCCGCAGAAAGTGGGCAAGGTTGACGATCTGATCGTCGGTCAGCGTCGATGCCGACCCGCCGCTCTGCATCTTGTGTCCGCGCTTCAGAAAGGGCCCGAGCTCGTTGCCATATCGATCGCGCAGGACGACGAGCGAGCGCGTCAGGTTCGGTCCATTGTCGGTGCCGCGCGCCTGGGTGCCGTGACAATTGATGCACTCGGCCGCCCACACGGTGCGTCCCCGGTCCGCCAGCGCGGCTTCGACAAACGGCGCATCCGCCGGCCCCGCGCCCATGACGCCGCCGCGGGCACGTCCGCCTCCCGCCGGGGGCGGCGTCTGCTGGCCGCCGCGTCCTCCGGCCGGAGGCTGCGGCGCCTGAGCGCTGATGATGGTCACCGTTGCCGACAAGCCGAACACGGCCATTCCAATCCAGACTCGAGAAGTACAGGCGCTGCGCATGGGTATCGTCTCCGGTCGCGCCATCATACCTTCAATAAAGGTTCTACTGGGTTCTGCAGGGTTCTACCAGGTTCTGCTGGGTTCGTTCAGGGTTCTGCAGGGCTCGTTCAGGGTTCTACGAAGTTTTTGCGAGAGCCTGCGGGCTGAGATCGATGTCGAGCAGATCGCCGATGCGATCGACGGTGATGTCGGCGGGCGGATAGCGGTGGAGCACGTCGGGGTCGCGTGCGTAGTGGCCCTGACGCGGAAAGACGGTGGTGACGTGGCTTCCCCACACGGTTTTGATCGCGTCGAGCAGTCGAAGCTTGTCGTCCACGATCACGTAGTGTTCGGCTGGAAACCGCCGCTCCACGTCTTCAAGCTCCAGCTTCCTTGTGCACGTAAATCAGCACGTTGCCGTCAACGGCTTCATAGAGCCCGGATCGCTCGATCTTTCGCGGCTGAAAGACCACGTCGCCGTCGGTGAGAATCACGGCCGGCCCCCACGCTTTCACGCGATCGATCACGTCAAGCGAGTTCGGAAACAGCCGGTTCGCAAATGGGTAATTAATGAGATACGACGACGCTTTGAGGACGTTCAGATCGTGCGGGCATTCGGTGCGGTATTGCTGCAGCGCGCCAAGGTAATCGGCATACCCCAGTTCCGAGCGAAGACGCTCGAAGATCACCCAGTATCGCCGCGCCGGCTCCTCCCCGACGGACCTCTCGAGGTGCCGCATCAAATCGGCAACAACACGGTCGTTGTCGAGCAGGGTGTTGTCGACATCGAGCAAGTAGACAATCGACGAACGCATGGAGATGGATCAGTCGAAACGAACCAGATTGCGGACCACCGCGGCCAGTGTGCTCGGAGACAGCGGCCGGCCCACCTGCGCGTGAAACCCGGCCGCCAGTACTCGTCGTTTCACCTGCGGGCTGTCGTAGGCGGTCACGGCGACCACGGGAATGGCGCCGCCGCGCGCGGCCGTCCGCCTGCCGAGCGCCGAGCCGAGCGCCAGTGCAGCATCATCGGCTTCCGGGACGTCGGCGACGATCGCGTGAGGAAGATCCAATCGCGACGTCGCGTCCAGCATGGCCAGGGCTTCCGAGGCGGTCGCGACGGCCGTCACCGTTGCCCCGTGCTGTTCCAGCGCCACGGTGAGCATCTCGCGCCCGTCGGCGCCCTCGTCAACCACGAGGATGCGCAAACCGGCAAGCTCGATCGACGAGGTGTCGACGATCCCCTCTGCCGGGAACTCCGGGCGAGCGGGCAGCGTCACGGTAAAAACCGAACCGCCGCCGAGCTCGCTGTTCACGACGATGCGCCCACCGTGCAGTTCGACCAGCTGGCGCACCAGAGAGAGACCGATGCCGAGCCCACCGTGGCGGCGCGTCGCTGACGGATCGGCCTGTCGAAAACGCTCAAACACCACGGGCAGGAATTCCGGCGCAATGCCTTCGCCGGTGTCGGCCACCGTCAAGACCAGGTTGCCGTCGCTCGCCGTAACCGTGACCGTCACCTGGCCGCCGGGCGGCGTGAACTTCACGGCATTCGCCAGGAGATTCCAGACAATCTGCTGCAGGCGATCGGGATCGCCGCGCATCATCCACGGCTCGGTGCCGATCTCGGACCGCATCGTCACGCTCTTCGCGGCGGCGGTGGGCTGCACCACATCAATTGCGGCCAGAACCGCGCGGGACAAATCGACGGGTTGAGCGTCCAGCCGCAGCTTTCCGCTCATGATCCGCGCGGTATCGAGCAGGTCGTCGATGAGCCGAACCTGCGCCAGCGCATTTCGATCGATGATCTCGAGCGCCCGGGCGAGCATCTCGGGTGTCGCTGGACGCGCGAGAAGAATCCTCGTCCACCCGAGAACCGCATTGAGCGGCGTGCGGATCTCGTGCGACAGGGTCGTCAGGAATTCGTCCCTGGCGCGCACCGCCTCCTCCGCCAGCGCCCGCGCCCGATCGGACGCTTCGATCTGCGCCCGCAGTTCGCGCTCGCTGCGGAGGCGCTCGGTCACATCCTCGATGACGCAGATGGTGCCGACGATCGTATCGCCGACGGTGAGCGGCCCGATGCGGCCACTCTGTCGAATACTTCGTCCGTCCGCGCCCGCCACGGGAATAACGTATCGATGGAGTCCGTGCGCCAGCACCGTCGTCTGGCCGAGGAGCGCCGCGTCGAAATACTCACGAAACCCGCGGCTCTCGAGATCCGGGAGCGCATCGAAGACGGAGTGGCCGATCACCTCGCCGGCGTCGTAACCGGTATTCAGTTCGAGCCAAAGATTCCAGCTGCGGATGGTGTGATCGCGATCCGTCGTGAAGACGCCCTGCATCGACAGCGTGTCGAGCCACTGCAACAGGGCGGCGCCGAGAACGTCATCGTACGCGGAGGATGCGCACATCAACTCTGCCCGTGTTCCCACGCTTCGACGCTTCGGATCAACCGGTCCAGGGACGCGACACTCAGCACGATGACGAGATAGCCGGTGACTTCCGCGTCTCGCAGGCGGAAGCCGGCATGAACGACAAGCCCATACCGGAGTCCTTCGCGGTTGACCATCAACGATCGGAGAATCTCACTGAGGGAGTCCAGGTTGAGTTGCGGAACGGAGAACGAGACTTGCACCTGCAACAGATTGCCAAACGTGCCCAGGCAGGCGTTCAACAGGATGTTCCCGACCTCGGTGAGCACTTCACGGGCGGAGGCGTCGAGCGGTAGCGGAAGCGGAGCCTCGTCGGTGAGCAACTCCTTCAGCATCCCGGCGGCTTTGTAGTCGAGGATCAACAGGGCGTCGCCGGCGACCGGCCCGGAGAAAATCTGGTGGACGCTGGCGACCTCATCGCTCACCACCGCCCGCAACGCCGAATCAAGAGCCGAAATGGGATGCACCGATACCTGCGGCACCTCCAGACACGACTCGGTGCCCCGTCAGCTGCGAGAGTGAGGCCGCCGCGCGGCCGAAGCCAATACTCAGCAGCTCGATGAGCGCATCCTGCTGAAGCTCGGTCAGCTCCACGAGTCACCTCGCTCGACGGCCCGCGCCACGACGTCGAGCATCTGCTGTTCATCCGCAGGCTTGTTCAGAAAGCCCGAGGCGCCCGCCGCCTGGACCATCTCTCGCGATGACGTCTGAATGTCCGCCGACAGCACGACGACGCGGGCGTCAGGATCCATTTCTCGAAGCTTGGCCAGAACCTCCAGACCGTACATACCCTTCATGACGAGGTCGAGCAACACGACGTCAGGCTTCTCGACAAAATATTGCTCGATCGCCGCCATCCCATCTTCGGCTTCCACGACCACGTACCCGGCTCGTTCGAGTATTCTCCGGGCACTCCGCCGCGCGAGACCCGAGTCGTCCACGAGCAGGACCTTGGGCGTCATATGCGTTCCATTATCGCCTTCGCCATCAGTTCCAAGGGAAAAACTCCATCGCTCAATCCCGCTTCCACGACCGACCGCGGCATGCCGTACACCACGCAACTCTCTTCGGATTCGGTGAGAATCTCTCCACCTCGGGCTTTGATCCACGCCGACCCTTCGCGGCCGTCGTTGCCCATCCCGGTCATGACCACCCCCAGGACGCGTTTGTCGAAGACCTCAGCGGCTGATTGAAACAGGACATCAACCGACGGACGATGCGGCGTGTTCAGGGGCTGAACGTTGAGGCGACTCTCGACGGAACTGCCGCGACGATGAAAGGTGAGGTGTCTCCCCGCGGGTGCCAAATAAACGACGCCGGCCCTTAGCTCTTCGGTCCTTTGCACCTCTATGACGGAAAGTGGGGAAAGCTGATCGAGGGTCTTAGCATACATCTCGGTGTACCCGAGCGGCATATGCATCACGATGGCAACGGGGACCGGAAAATCCGACGGAAACTGTGGAATCACGACCTTCAGGCCTTGCGGCCCTCCCGTCGAGATACCCATGACCACAATGTCGACGCGGCCGGCAGCCTTCGCTGCGATCGGCGGCATGGGTTCCGTCACGTGAGCGAGCGCGGGCCGGCGCATCGGGGCACGGGCGGCGACCTTGACCTTCTCGATGAGCTCGTCGGACATCTCCAGCAGCTTGTCGGTCGCCAGGGTCGTCGGCTTCTGCACGAAATCGATCGCTCCGGCCTCGAGCGCGCTGAGCACCTGCGCCCCGGCGCCGGCGGCGATGCTGATAATGATGATCGGCAGAGGACGCCGGGCCATCTGGGCCGAGACAAATCCGACGCCGTCCATTAACGGCATGTTGAGATCGCAGGTGACGACGTCTGGCTGCAGCTCCTCGACCAGCTCGAGTGCTTCGACCCCGTTTCGTGCGATCCCGACCACGTCGATGAACGGGCTTCGAGACAGCATCTGACCGACAACCTTGCGAACGTACGCCGAGTCGTCCACCACCAGGACACGTACTAACTCAGACAAAGAGTTCCTTTCACTGCGGCCGGCGTTTGACATAGATGAACGCGCCGTTGATCTCCTCGAGGGAGAAGCGCGAGTTGAACCGCAACAGCGACTCCGACGCGCCGACACACAAGTACCCGGGTGACGGCATCCAGTCGCCAAGCCGATCGACGACGGTACCGAATGCCAGCTTCCGTGAAATAGATGAACAGGTTTCGACAGAACACGACGTCCGCGCACGCCAGAGGTGCGGCCTGTTCCGGGGTCATCAGGTTGACCACCGACCACGACGTCACGCGTGACCACAGTCGGCGGTCGAGTTTCCAGGTGTCTCCGTCGCGGTGGAAGTATCGTTCGCGCAGCGCGGCGGGAAGACTGCGCAGGGCACGCTCGCGGTAGCGCGCCTCCTGCGCCCGCGCGATCGCCGCCGGGCTCGCATCGCTCGCGTGAATCTCGATCGGGACACGTTCGAACCAGCCTGCCTGATCGAGCATCATCGCGATCGTCAGCGGCTCCTCCCCTCCCGCGCAGGGGATGCTCCAAATCCGCAAGCGGCCGGCCGGCGAGGGTTCCGACAAGGGAAGGCACGATGACGTCCACGAGTGCACGAATCTGATCGATTTCGCGCCAGAAATAGCTCTCGGGCACCGCCAGTGCATCCATCACCCGTGGCCATTCCTCGACCGCGGCCTCGTCGTATTTCAACAGGTAGTAATAGTCGAGGAACGACTCGAAGCCACGATCGATGACCAGAGGGGCCAGCCGGTCCGCCAGCATATCGATGTGAGACTCTTCGAAATAGATTCCGGTCCGTTCGTGGACCAGATTGCGCAGAAGAGGAACAGCGGAGCCGCTGAGGCCGAGGCTTCGATCCTGAGAACCCATGATCTCGTGTGCGGATCACCCGCCAGCGCCTCCTTCGCTCCCGGGAACGGGCTGCTTGGAAGTCGCCGCCGCGGCCGCCCGACGCACCGCGGAGTCAGGGTCTGACTCGGACATCACCGACAACTTGCCACCCAGCCCGCGGGCCCCGATCCGTTTGAGGGCAATGACCGCGGCCTCGCGGACGCCAGCGTCGGCATCATCCAGCGCTCCGCGCAAACGTGCGGCGGCGTCAGGATCTTTCATCCGCGTCAGCGCCTCGATCGTCCTGCGACGGACGCGCCCGATCGGATGGCTCAAGCCTTTCGCGACACGCTCGGCGCGTCCCGCCGGCACACGCGCCAGCGCGACCAGGGCGGCGTCCTGCTGCTTCGGATCGGCCGTGAGCTCGACGAGCGCATCAACCGCCAGTTCCCATCCTTCGCCGGTAGCGGTGGCGAGGCGCGCCAACCCGCCAATGGCGGCGAGCGCCACACCGGGGATGGCGTCGGCCTCGGCCGTCCAATGAAGCGAGGCGACACCGTCTGGACCTCCTCGCAGCGAGAACGCGGTGATCGCCGACAGGCGTCGGGCCGGATCGGGTGACCTGAGGACGCGGGCCAAGGTCGCGGCGGCGGCGCCATCGGCGACTCGGCCCAGAGACGTGACGGCAGCGGCGGCAATCTCGACGTCCGAGTCCTCCACATGCCGGGCCAAGAGCTCAGCCGCCCGCGGTCCATCGATCGCGCCAATCGCCTCGAGCGCGGCGATACGCACGTGCGGCGCCAGGTCATGCGCGGCGACGTCGGCGAGATCGTCCAGCGCATCCGCGGCCTTGTGCTCGCCGAGCGATCGCGCCGCGAAGTATCTCACCCAGCCGTCGCGATCGCTGAGGGCGCGACGCAAGGCCGCTTGCGACTCGGGCTGCACGATCCCGCCAAGCGCGATAGCAACCCCGGCTCGGACGCGTGGCGTCTCGGTCGAAATCGCTCCCAGGAGCACGGGCAGCGCGCGCGCTTCGTCGATGAGCGCGACATGCTCCAATGCGGCGCGCCGCACGACTTCGACCTCGTCCCGACAGCGCTCGAACATGGCGTCAGCCCATCCGGGATAGCCGAAATAGCCGGCAATCCGAACGGCCGACTCGCGAACCTGCGGGTTGGCGTCGGTGAGCAGCGGCGCGATAGACGACTCCATGTCGGGGTCACCGAGAGAATTGAGCGCCGAGATCGCCGCCTGCCGCACGGTGGCATCGGCGTGTCCCAGCAGCGCGAGCAAGGGACGAAAGGCCGCCGGATCGCCGATGCTGGCCAGCGCCGCCGCGGCCGCGATGGCAACCGGTCGATCGGCTGTCAGCAGACGCGCGATCGGTGCCGTAGAGCGACGATCGCCGAGCTTGCCGAGCGCCGAGACAGCGGCCAGCTGGACCTGCTCGTCCTCCGCACCCAATCGATCGATGAGCTCGTCAACCACTCCGGCGCCGTGACGCACGAGCGCCTCGATGACATCGGCGCGGCAGGCCGGGTGGCCCAGGAGCTGGGCCAACGCTCGCGCGACGGCAGGCGACTGGATCCAGCCAAGGAGAAGCACGACCGGCCGGAGCTCCGAGATTCGACCGTCACTGAGCGCATCGAGGAGATTCTGCGCGCCGGTTGCGTTGAGCGACGCCTGGAACTCCGAGACGATGTACAGCCCTCCCTCGTAGCGACCTTCGTACTCGTCATACAAGTTCGCAATCGCCCCGGCGACCGATCCGACGGGGGCCCCGGATTCGATTGAGTACGGCAACCAACGCGCGGGTCACATCGCCATCGCCGAGCCGCCCCAGAGCCTCCGTCACCGGCGCCGAGAGCGTGTCGTCATCGAGCAGCCGCGTCAGCCTGGACCCGATGCGAGGGTCATCGATGCGAGCCAGCGCGTCGATGGCCGGAAAAGCCAGGAAGAAATCGCCTGACTCCGCAATTTCGGCAAGCGAATCCACCGCCTCGGCCACTCGCAGCTTGCCGAGGGACTCAATCACGTGAAAGCGAACGTTCGGGTCGGGATCGTCGAGGGCTTCAACGAGCGCCGCCGACGCCGTCGGGCTTGATTGTTCGCCGAGGGCGAGCGCCGCCTGCATCCGCAAATCGGCCTCGCCGGTCTTGAGAAGCTCGGAGAGCGGCGCCGTCACGTCGACATCGATCATCGATAGCAGCTGCAGCGCGCTGCTGAGGACATTGAAGTCGCGGTGCTCGTCGCGAAGCGCCTCGATCAGCGAGGCGACAAGACGGGCTGGCGACTGCCGCGACAACCCGTCTATCGCACCGCGTCGCACCTGCCAGCTGTCGTTGCGAAGAAGCTCGACGATCGCCGCGTGCGGGCCGGCCGCGCCGGCAGCCTCCACACGCTCGAGCGCGCGACTGCGCACCGCCGGGTCCGCGCTGCGAAGATCTTCCGCCAGTGTTCGCTCGGCATCCAGCCGTTCGGTCACGTCTTCAATGGTCGCCATCACGCCAACGATCCGCTCCTCTTCACGAAGCGGGCCGAGCGTGACGAGCTGCTGCATGAACTGGAAGTGGGATGACGGGCTGCGGGGAGGGCAAGCCACCAGGTAATGATGGAACGCCGGGGCGAGCACCTGCGCCTGGCCCGTCTGGATCACGCGTGAGAACAGGGCGAGCAGACCGCGCCGCTCGAGGTCGGGCAGGACCTCGGCGAGCGGACGGCCTTGCGCGGTCGAAGCAGCAATGCCGGTGACCAGCTCGAGCCACTCACTCCAGGTGCGCACCCTGAGGGACGTGTCCGCCGTCAGGACACCAATGGCACGCTCGGTGGCATCGGGACGGTTCCGGGCGGGTTCGATCAATGTCCGTTCGCCCCGGAGCCCCTGCCGCTTGCGCCATGGGAACGTGCCGATCCCGGATCGACGATCTCGTTGAGGGCTTCCGCGTGCTTCAACAGGTCCGCCGTATTCTGTCGCGTCTGCTGAACCCCGCGTGCGTTTCGATCGGTCACCTTCCGTATCTCTGACAGACTGGTCAACAGCGTGCCTGAGACCTGCGAATGTTCGCGATTGGCGTGTGTAATCAGCTTGACTTGCTTCGCCGTGGAGGCGACCGCCGCCTGACATGTCGCGCATCGCCCGGGTCTGCTCTTTCAGCGCCTTCGCTGACTGCTCGGCCTGTTGACGCATACTCTCGCTCGCGCGCGTGATTTGCTCAGTTGCGGTCGCCTGCTCCGAGATGCTTCGATGCACCGCCGTGACCGTGCGAACCATCGCGTCGGAGGATTTCACGATCTGCTCGCTCGCCGTGGCCTGTTCGGCGAGGGCGCGCGAGGTCGTGGCGGCGCCGCGCCGCATCGATTCCGACGCCTGCGCAATTTCTGAGGCACTTCGGCTCTGCTCGGCCGACGCCTTCCGCAACTGAGCCGCCAGCTTGGATGTGGATTGTGACGCCTTGAGGATGTCTCTGGCCGCGCGAGTCTGTTCCGAGACCGCCTTGGTCACTTCCTGCGAAACCTTGCGCATCTCGCCGGTCGCCTGCACGATGCTGGCCGAAGCGGACGCCTGCTCGCCGGTAGCGGTCGCAATCTGGCGTGATTGGTCGGCGGTCGCGGCGATAGCGGTCACGACCGACTGCCCGGCGACTCGCTGCTCCTCAGTCGCCTTCGCAATCTGCGAGACCAGCGTCGCCGTCTCGGTCACGCCGCCAAGAATCTTTCGCAGGGCGACGGCCCCGGTCTCCGCGGTCTGGTTGCTCTCGTCGGCGATACGCAGGCCGTCGCTCGAAGCACTGATCGCCTCCTGCGAAACCTCCTGCAACGCTCTGATGATCGCGGCAATGTCCGCGGTGGCCCTCGCCGATCGATCGGCCAGGTTGCGGATTTCTTCGGCGACCACCGCAAAACCGCGGCCGGCATCTCCCGCCCGCGCCGCCTCAATGGAGGCATTGAGCGACAACAGGTTCGTTCGCTCGGCGATCAAGTTGATCGTGTCGACGATGGAGGTGATGTCACTGGTTCGCTTCCCCATCTCGCGGATGACGGTTGCCGACTGCGCCATCGATTCCCGCATCCGCCCGATACCCTGAATCGATCGCTGGAGCGTGGAGCCTCCCTCTTCGGCATCACGCACCGCGCGCTTGGTCATGTCGTCGGCCTGCTTCGCCATGCCGCTGACGGATTGAATCGAGCGCTCCATCTCGGTCGCGCTGGTGGCCGCCACCTCGGCCGCGTCGGCAATCCGTCGACCGGACTGCGCGACCGATTGTACGGATCGTGACATCTGATCGATGGAGGTCGAGTTCTCCTCAATCGACGTCGCCAGGCGCTCGGTCATCGCGCCGACTTCTTCAATCGATGCGGCCATTTCATTGATCGAGGACGCCGTCTCTTCCGCCGCGGCGGCCAGATCGTCCGCGTCCGCCGAGACCGATTTGATCGAGCCGGTCATCTCTTCAATCGCGGCGGCGGTCTCGTTCACGGAGGACGTCAGCGATTCGGTATCCCGGCTCACTGACTTGATCGAGCTCGCCATCTGCGCGATGGACGACCCGACCTGCTGAGCCATCGTCGCCAGCTCGTCGGTGCTGTTTCGGACCGATCCGATCGAAGCGTTCGTTTCGGTGATGGATGCGCTGGTCTCCGCAATCGACGTGGACAAGCTGACCGTGTTCGCGGTCACCTGTTCGATCGAGGCGGCCATCTCGGTGACCGATCCGGTCAGCCCGTCGGCGGACTGCCGACACCGACTCGGCCTGGCCAGCGGTTTCTCTCAGCGATGCCACCATCTGGTTGAGACCGCTGAGGGCGCCATCGAGCGATCGGATCTGCGCCTCGGCCCCGTCAGACACATCATCGGTCAGGCGCGCAATGGCGTTCGCCGCGGTCGCCACCTGCTCGGTCTGCGCGGTCACCCGTCGCGGGTCGAAGCCGGCGGGTCTGCCGTTCGGGCGTCCGTTTGTCTTCGTACTGCGGCTGGCCATGGATGCTCCTTCAAGCCGCGCTACGCGGCGGGCACAGACTCACTGAAGTTCAAGACCGGGTGCAGATCCAGGATCAGGATCAACCGATCGTTGAGATTGGCAATCCCCGCGATGTACTGGCCGCTGATCCCGGCGAGCGCCTGGTTGGGCGGCTGTACGGCCGAATCGGCAATCGCCAGGAACTCGCGCGCGGAGTCAACGACAAGGCCGATATTTCGGCCGTCGCTCTGGACGACCAGCAGGCGGGTGCGCACGTCGTTGGGAGCGCGGTCGAAGCCAAATCGCGCGCGCAGATTCAGTGCCGGCACCACCTGGCCTCGCGAAAACACCACGCCATCGACGAAGGACGGCGCATTCGGCACACTGGTAATCTGCTCGATCATCTCGACGTGGGTGACATCGCGCGTCCGAAGCGCGTAGGTCGTGCCCGCGACGCTGAACAGGATGTAGTTGTCCGACATCACGCGCTCCGGGTTCGATCGGCCATGTCCGCGCCGCCGCGGCCGGGCTGCGCCATTTGCGCCAGTGCCTGAAGGTTGAGGATGAGCACCACCCGCCCGTCGCCGAGATCGGTGGCGCCGACGATGCCTTCGACTTTGATCAACGTATCCGCAAACGCCCGCACGACGATCTCCCGCTGTCCCGTAATCCGGTCGACGGCAATCCCGACCGCCTCGAGGCCCGACCCGATCACAAACGCGTGGAGCGAGCGCTGCGGTCGCTCCGGGATTCCAAAGAGCTTTCCAAGCCGGAGGACTGGCAGCACGCCGCCCCGGTATGGAGCAATCTCATGGGCCTCAACCGCCCGCAGAGACGCCGGATCGAGCTCGATGACTTCGCGTACGGATCCCTGCGGCACGGCAAACGTTCGGTTGCCAACGACGGCAATCATCGCTTCGGTAATTGACAGCGTGAGCGGCAACTCGATGGTGAAGCGGGTGCCGCGGCCCGGCTCCGTGTGAAGAGAGAGCGCGCCGCTCAGCTGCTGGATGGTGGACTTCACCACGGCCATCCCGATGCCGCGGCCGCTTCCGCGATCAGTCACCTCGCGGGTGGAGAATCCCGGCGCACAAATGAGTTCCAGCAGCGCCGCGGAATCGAGCGGCCCCTCGGGCACCGTCATACCGGCCGACCGGGCCCGCCGTGCCACGGCTTCGGCATCGATGCCACGGCCATCGTCTGCGATCTCGATGATGACCGACTCGCCGGCGGTCGACGCCGAAAGACGAAGCGTCCCTTCCTCGGGTTTCCCGGCCGCCAGGCGTTCCGACGGCGCTTCGAACGCGTGGCTGACCGAGTTCCGCACGATGTGCAGGATCGGATCCATCATCCGTTCGATGAGGTACTTGTCGATTTCGGTTTCCTGACCCTCGAGGACCAGGCGCACCTTCGCGCCAGACTGTTTCGCGAGGTCGCGCACCACGAATGGCATCCGGCGGAAGATTTCGCCCACCGGCACCAGACGGATCCGAACCACGCCTTCGCGCAAATCCCGCAGTTGCCGCTCGATCAACGCGTTGCTTTCATGAACCTCGCGCCATTCGATGGCGGGGACGCGGCGTTCGACCCGCGTCAATGTGTCCGACAGTCTCGCGCGGCTAATCACGAGATCGCCGATCATCCGCATCAGGTCATCGAGCCTGGCGAGATCCACCCGGACGTAGTGCGAGGCGGCCGCCGGCGCGGGCGAGAAGCCGCCAGCCCGCGCATCGCCATCGTCGAGGTCCAGCGAATCAGCGGGCGCTTCGAACGGCGGCAGCGTCGCCGTGGCGCGTTTCACCGTGATTCCGTCCGATGCCCAGGCCTCCAGGGTCGGGTCATCGAATTCACCGGAAAAACCGAACTCGAACGCGATGCCGCCGGGCAAGATCTTGGGGGCCGCCTGCAGGATGGTCCCCCGTCCACGGAGACGGGCGCGCACCGAATCGACGTTCAGCCCGCGCTCGCTCAACGCCGCCGAGGGCACGAAGGTCACGACCCACTCCCCCTGAGGCTGCTGACCCGAAGGGGGCGCGACGACGGCGGCGGAGCCAGCGGCCGACGTCCCGCCGGGCATCACCGCCGCGATCTCCGCGATCGCGCTGCTGATCGGAGGTGCCGCGCGATTCTCGCGCCGCGCGACGATCACGCGCTCGAGCGCGTCGACGCCAGCGACAAGAGCATCGACGCCGGCCGGCGTGAGCATGGCTTCACGCTGGCGCAGCACTCGCAGGTAACTCTCCAACTCGTGCGCGAGCATTTCGGCCTCGCGCAGTTCCACCATTCCCGAGATGCCTTTGATGGAGTGGAAGACTCGGAACATCTCCTCGAGGGTCGATGGGGCGATCTGCTGGACCTCCTCGAGACTGTCAAGAGACAAAAGCAGACCACGCAGCGTCGCGAGGTGCTCGTCGGACTCCTCGAAATAGTCGTCCATGAACCCGCTGATGAAATCGTCGTTGCCGTTAGCCATGCGGATCCCTGCCGGCATCGCCGGTCGAGCCGACGGAGTCGTTCAGCAGCGACCTGACCTGCTCCGCGAGGGCATAGGGGACGAACGGCTTGGTCAGGTAGAGCGAGGCGCCTTCCTTGAGCACCTCACCGCGACTGGCCGCATCGCCTCGCGTCGTCAGCACCACGACCGGAAGGTCGCGAAACTTCTGATGGCTCCGCACGAACTTGAGAACTTCCAATCCGTGCATGTCAGGCATGTTGAGGTCGAGCACCATGAGCGCGAAGGAGGTCAGCGCCAGCTGCTCGAGCGCCTCGAGCCCGCTGGCCGCCTCGGCAAAGCCGCCGGCGCACACATCCTTGAGCGAGGCCATCACCATGCGGCGAATCGTCGGCGAGTCGTCAACGACAAGGGTTTTCTGCATGGCCCGGGCCTTCCATTGTGCACCGGCGCCGGACCGGGCGCACGGGGGGGATGCGCGAATTTGCATGAATTAACGGGAGGGCCAGCTCAACGGGAGCCGGACTTACTTGAGCAGGGATTCGAAGGCCGGTGGCGTTCTGGTCGGCGACGAGGTCGGGAGCATGGTATCCATTCAGGCGGGATAGGAATGCTGAATGTCGATTGCTGAATGCTGATTTGAATCAATCAGCAATCAGCAATCAGAACGAACCCCGTAGAACCTGGTAGAACCCTGTAGAACCTGATTACTCGTGCAGGTAGGCCTCTTCGCCGTGAAGGCTGATGTCGAGGCCCTGGGTTTCCTCCTGCGCGTCCGCCCGCAGCGGCGTCACCAGGCTGATGACTTTCAGGATGACGAAGCTCACCGCGCCGCTATACACGATGACGGCGCCGACCGCGGTCGCTTGAATCAGCAACTGCTTGGGATTTCCGGCCAGCAACCCGTCCTGCACGCCGTTCCAGCTCTTCGCGGCGAAGACCCCCGTGAGCAGTGCGCCAACGGTTCCGCCAACGCCGTGCGCGGCGACGACGTCGAGCGAATCGTCGAGCGAGGTCTTGACCCGAATCATCAGGGCGAGATAGCTGGGCACCGCCGCGACGGCACCGAGCACGATTGCGCTCATCGGGCTGATGAATCCAGCCGCCGGTGTGATCGCGACGAGACCGACCACGATCGCTGTGGCCGCACCGACCGCGGTGGGTTTGCGCGATCGCGCGGCATCAAGGAACGTCCAGACGAGCAGCGTCGCCGCAGGCGCGAGCATCGTGGTCACGAACGCAAGCCCCGCGATTGGACTTGCCGCGAGCGCGCTGCCGGCATTGAACCCGAACCATCCGAACCAGAGGAGGCCCGCACCAAGCAGCGTGAACGGCACACTGTGAGGCAGCAGCGACGATGACGGATATTCCTGGCGCTTGCCGACGACAATCGCGGCGACGAGCGCGGCGATGGCGGCGTTGACGTGCACGACCGTCCCGCCGGCAAAATCGAGTGCGCCCCACGTGGCCAGCCATCCACCGCCCCAGACCCAGTGCGCAATCGGGCTGTACACCAGGACCGCCCACAGCGTGATGAACAGCACGTAGATCGAGAAACGCATGCGTTCGACGATCGATCCGGAAATCAACGCCGCCGTAATGATGCAGAACGTGCCCTGATACGCCATGAACAGGACGTGCGGGATGGTCGTGGCGGGACGGGCGTCCAGGCCGACTCCCCTCAGAAACACGTTGGACAGGTCGCCGATCCAGGCGCCGCCGGTCGAGAACGCCAGCGAGTAGCCGATGAGCGCCCAGAACACGCCGACGAAGCCGAGCGACACGAAGCTCATCATCATCGTGTTCAGCGCGTTCTTCGATCGAACCAGGCCGCCGTAGAAAAACGCCAGCGCCGGCGTCATCAGCAGCACGAGGGCGGTCGCGACGAGCATCCACGCGGTATCCGCCTGGTTGATTGCCGGCGGCGCGGCGGCGCCCTGCGCCGCGGCGCTGATGGGCGCAGCCAGCAATACTGCGGCGGCCAGCGCTGCGTTCCTGCGGGTCACGAACGTCAAGCGTGCTCGATCCATGTGCCTCCTGAATGGCGTGCCCACGACGTGGGCTGCCGGTTAGCTGGTCTCCCGTGCGCCGGTGCGGATGTTGTAGCTTTGCTCGACGGGCAGGACAAAGACGCGACCGTCGCCGATTTCGCCGGTCCGCGCGGCCGCCATGATCGCCTCGATCACGTCCTCGACCACGTTGTCGGGGACGACCACTTCGATTTCGACCTTCGGCAGCAGGCTGACGCTGTATTCCTTCCCGCGGTAGACCGCGGTGTGTCCCTTCTGGCGCCCGTGACCGCGCACGTCAGTGACGGTCATCCCGGCGATACTGAGCTTCTCGAGCGCCTCGCGGACGTCGTCCACTTTGTGCGGGCGCACGATACTCTTGACTAGTTTCATACCGTTCCTCCTCTAGACCGGGGCTCCGCCCCGGACCCCGGCTCGGTCGCTTGCGGGGCCCCTACGCCCCGCGCCGCTCCCTCGCACATCGAAGGCCGAAGCAGGCGGCCATCCTGTGTCGTATGCGCGGCACAAGGTAACACGAGACGCCGCGACTGGCGGCCTGTCCGCTCGAGCGAGCGAGGCGAGTCGAAGGGTCACTCGCCAGCCTCCAGGACCTGCTGCAGCCCGTGCGCGAGCGAGTCCTGATCGGCGTCGTCCAGCTTGCGTCCCGCGCGGGTGACGTGCAGCACGTCGATGGCGCGCTGGCCTTCGGTGGCGATCAGCGCGAGGTGCAGATCGACGCGTTCCGCCGAGAGCACCCGCGTAATCCGGTGCAGCAGCCCCGGAGCATCGTCGGCGACGATCTCGAGGACGGTGAACTTGCGGGAGTGCTCGTTGTCGAAGTGGACGACGGGCGGGCGCCGGACGCGGCGGCGATTCAGCAGGCTGCGCTCGCGGCCCTTCAACAGCGACGAGATGTCAACCGACCCCGCGACCACCTGCTCCAGCATCCGCGAGATCTCGGTGGTCGCCGCTGCGTTCTGCTTCAGGAACCCTTCCTCGTCGGAGAATTCGAAGACATCCAGCACGAGACCGTCCGGCGTCGTCATCGCCTGTCCGCGGTGAATGTCCATGCCGAAGTAGGAGAGGACGCCCGAGACGTTCGAAAACAGAAACGGCTTGTCGAGGGTGACGAGGTTCAGCTCCCAGACGTCGTCGTGGTTCTCGAGAAACGTATGGATTTGATTCGGCTTGATGTCGCGTGCGAGCCGCACGTGTCGATAGACCGCGCCGAGGCCGAAGGTGGTCAGGTAGCGCCGCGGCAGGCCCTCGAGAAAGGCGACGAGCTCCTGCTCGCTGATGTCCGCCGGACGGCCGGCGATGAGCACCGACAGGCCGGCCGGATCGCGCTCGAGCAGATGATCGGCGTAGCCAAGCGTCAGGCGATTGTAGGTATCGACGTAGACCCGCCAGAGCAGATCCTCTTTCCATGGCGTCAGCGTGTCGGGCGACACCGCACCCACGTCAGCGAACGTCAGCAGACAGAGGAGCTTCAGGTGCTCCTCCGTGCCGACGAGCTCGGCGAACCGTGACGCGATTTGCGGATCCTCCGCGTCCCTGCGGAACGCGACCTGAGACATCTGCAGGTGTTCGCGGATCAGGAACTCGATGGTCGCGCGCTCGTCGTCGGGCAGTTCCAGTCGATCGAGCGCGCTCTGCGTCAGCCGGACGCTCTCCTGCGCGTGGTCCGCTTCGCGCCACTTTCCGACATCGTGAAAGAGCAGCGCGAGGGTGAGGAGTTCGGGCGCGTGCAGTTCCTGGAGAATGGACCCGAATCGCCGGCGGCCCGTCGTGGATGGTTCGAGCAGCGATTCCACGTTGCGGATGGTCAGCAGCGTGTGTTCGTCAACGGTGTACTTGTGGTAGAAGTCGCGGATCACGCGGCAGTGAACCTTCGCGAACTCCGGGAAGATCCGGTTCAGCAGCCCGCAGTCGTGCATTTCCGAGAGGCGATCGTAGAGGCCGGCGCGTGGCGCGAAGAGTCGCCGAAGCTGCAGGCGGTCCCCTTCGGTGGCGACGAAATCGTCGGCGCTGCAGCGGTGAACGTTCTGCTCGATGCAGGTCAGCGCCGATTCGGCAACCGGGCAGTGCTGGTCGAGGGCTATCCTGAAGGCTTCGATCCACAGTGACGGCTGATGGCTGGCCCGATCGGGCTGGGCAAACTGGACGCCGTCCTCGGTGATTTCGAACTGCCGGCCGATCCGCCTGACGGCGCTTCCGTTTCGCGGCCGCACCGCCCGCTGCGCCGATGCGAGCGCGCGCGTGACCGCTCGCGCCCGGAGAAAGTATTCCCCCATCAGCGACTCGACGCGATGGTGAGGATGCGCCCCCGCGCACCCCATCGTGTCTGCCACCTTCTCCTGAAGTTCGTGCGTGAGCTGATTGACGTCGCGACCGCCGAGCAGGTGCAGGACGGAACGAATCCGCAGGAGGAAGTCCTCGGCGGCGGCGATGCGGGCATCGGCGGCATTCCCGCGATCGTTGACGGCATCAGGAGCGAGCACATGCAGGTGTCGAATCACCGAGATGTCACGCAATCCGCCCGGCGCCTGTTTGATGTCGGGCTCGAGTTGATACAGCGTGTCGTTGAAGCGCGCGTGACGCTCGGCGACGAGGCCGAGGAGAGGTTCGAGTGACGCACGGGCATGCGAGCCGGCCACGCTCAGTGCGATGCGGCCGTAGAGCGGCAGGCTCCCGGCCAGGTATCGCAGGTCGAGCAGGCTCAGGAGATATTCAGGATTGCTGAGATCCGGCTCCCGGAAATCGCTGAACTCGCGCACGTGCTGGCCGAGCTCCAGCCTGAGATCCCAGAGCGGCTGCAGCACGGCTTTGACGAAGGCTTCTTCACGCTCTTCGATGGCGCCGTCGAAGACGATGAGCAGATCGACATCGGAGTGCAGGCACAGCGCCCGTCGTCCATACCCGCCAACGGCGCACACGGCGACGGGACGCGAGGTGCGATCGCGGGCGGCCTCGACAACGGCTTGCACCACGCCGTCCATCTGATCGGCATAGCGCGACGCTGTTTCCCTACCGGCCCGTCCGCGCCGCGCCTCCTTGACGTACTCCTCCCGTGCCGCCGCCAAACGTGCCGCGGCACTTTCCTTCAGCTCGGTTCCATCGGTCTGACCGGCCATCGTCTCGTGTGGTGCAGTCTCCCTGGTTGGAATCACCAAGAGCCTACCGCATCCACGGCGCCGAGTGTCTGGCCGTCGTCGCCGCCGGAACGCTCCCGTTCGTCATTTCAGTACGTGAAGGTCATGCCGATCAGGGACACCGGCTTGAAACTGTCGCCGTTGTTCAGCCGCTTCATGTTGTCGCCGAGCCACATCAGATCGACCCCGCCGTGAACCTCGAGCGCGCCGCCCTTGCCGGATACGAGCGGGCACGCTCAGCTGCCCGCCGAGATCGAAGTAGCCGAAGGTGTTGTCGCCGGTCGGCCCTTCGTAGTAGTGGTTGACGCTGAGCCCCGTTTTCACCGGAATGTAGAGCGTCGCCTTCGGCGCCAGCTTCAACGCCGGCTTGACTCCGAGCTCGAGGTAGGTGCCCTTGTTCTCCCCGCCATCCGCCTGGCCGTCGGCGAGCTCGAACGCGAGCACGACCTTCGGCGAGAGAGGGAACGAGCTCTTGCTGTCGTCGAACACGAGAGTCCCGGCGAGCTCCTGAACCGTGGCGAAACGATCCGCGGGACTCGTGTAGGAGGTATAGAGGAGTCCCGGCTTGAGTTTGCCGGCCGTGAACGTGACCGATGCGAAGTAGTCGCTTTCGTACCAGTTGCCGACGTTGGCGGTCGAGTGGATGCTGTTCCAGGTGCCGACGTCGGCGGTGATCCCATGTTTCATCGCCACGGCGATGTCGGCATACGGCTGGCCGATCGCGCCGCCGGATTCCTGCATGATGCCGCGAAACAGATACGCTGACGCGAAGTCCAGACCCGCTGGTCACGGTGTAGATCTTGGCCGGCGCCGACGCTTCGGGCGCTGGCGCCGCAGCCGCCGCCGTCGTCGGCGGCGCGGTGCTAGCGTTGGTTGACTGGGCCATCGCCGGTGCCGGGATCGACGCCATCAGGCAGACACTTGCTGCCACGATCACAATGTTTTTCATGTCGCTCCTTCAGCTGCCGCCGCCACTCGGCAGCGCTGACTCCCCATTTGATTGCTGATTGTCGGATTGCTGATTGTCGATTTGCTGACTCGAGCGTCGCCGCCAGCAATCACAAACCAGCCGCCGGATCCGTGAAATTCTGGCCCTGTTCCGCGCGTTGCCTCGATGGGAGCAAGTTGAACGCCAAGCCGGAGCCCGCACGTTGATCGCAAAAAACCACGAATTCAGGCCGAAAATCGGCGATTTTTGAATCTGCCGGCTCGCCGCATCGTCGGCCGAAAGCAACAAAACGCGCGCACCGCAGACGCTGAGCGACTTTTTTGTCTGTTTAAGGGGAGTGCCCTGAGCCGGTGTTGCAACGGCCGCACGACGCAACAATGTCAGGCTGAGCCGAATAGAGAAGCGGAAATCTGAAGAATTGGCGGTGACATCGCCAAAGAGACCGATCTTTCTGTCGGATCCGACAAGTTTGATGGGACGGAACTATTCCGACAAACTTGTCGGATAAGTGATGACGCGGCTCAGGCGACCGCCGCCGGCAGACTCGACCGGCCCATCAGATACGCGTCGACACCGCGCGCCGCACTGCGGCCATCGGCAATCGCCCACACGATCAGCGATTGGCCGCGCTGCATGTCGCCGGCCGCGAAGACGCCGCGCTCGCTCGTCATCCAGTTGTCGTCGCGCCAGACGTTGCCGCGATCGGTCATCCTGACGCCAAGCTCGAGAGCAGGCCGCCCTTCTCCGGGCCCGACAAAGCCCATGGCGAGCAGCACCAGATCGGCTTTCACGTCGAAGCTGCTGCTCGGGGACCGGCACGAACCGCATACGTCCCCCTTCGCGCACCATCTCGACCGCGAACGGCCTGCAGCGAGCTAACCCGCCCATCGGCCGTCGTCGACGAATCGTTCGGTCGAGACCGAATACAGGCGCTCGCCCCCTTCCTCGTGCGCCGACGACGTCCGGAAGATCGTCGGCCACAGCGGCCACGGATTGTCGGCCGCTCGCGACTCGGGCGGCCGTGGCATCAGTTCGAACTGCGAGACGGACAGCGCGCCCTGTCGATGCGCGGTGCCCAGGCAGTCCGCACCGGTGTCGCCGCCGCCGATGATCACGACGTGCTTCCCTGCGGCAGTGATGCGCTCCGCGTCGGGCACGCTGTCGCCTTCGCAGAGACGGTTCTGCTGCGTCAGGTAATCGACGGCGAAGTGAATTCCGCCGAGATCGCGTCCGGGAATCGGCAGATCGCGCGGCGCGGTCGCGCCGCCGCACAGCACGATCGCGTCGAAGTCGCGCCGCAGCGCCGCAACCGGAACGTCGACGCCGATGTTCAGGCCCGGGCGGAAGACGACGCCTTCCTGCGCCATCAGCGCCAGCCGGCGATCGAGCCAGCGTTTCTCCAGCTTGAATTCCGGAATGCCGTAGCGCAGCAGCCCGCCGATCCGATCGGCGCGCTCGAACACCGTCACCAGGTGTCCGGCGCGATTCAACTGATCGGCGGCGGCCAGCCCGGCCGGTCCCGATCCGACGACCGCGACGCGGCGGCCGGTGCGCGACGACGGGCGGCTGCGCGCGAATCCAGCCCTCTTCGAACGCGCGCTCGACGATCGAGACCTCGATGCTCTTGATCGACACCGGGTCGTCGTTGATCCCGAGCACGCACGATCCTTCGCACGGCGCCGGACACAGGCGGCCGGTGAACTCGGGGAAGTTGTTGGTCGCGTGCAGCCGCTCGATCGCGGCTTGCCACCGATTGCGATAGACCAGATCGTTCCACTCCGGGATCAGGTTACCGAGCGGACATCCCTGATGGCAGAACGGAATGCCGCAGTCCATGCAGCGCGCGCCCTGCTGCCGCATGTCGGCTTCCGACTCGGGCAGGTAGACTTCCTTCCAGTCGCGGACGCGCAGCTCGATCGGCCGCGCGTGCGGCTTGCTGCGACGGATCTCGATGAAACCGGTCGGCTTACCCACGCGCCACCGCCACGAGCTCGGTGAACGCCGGTTCCCGATTCTCCGATCGCGCCCGCGCTTCGGCCTTCAGGATCCGTTTGTAGTCGCGCGGGATCACCTTGATCAGTCCGTGACGCCGTCGAACCCCACACCGACAGCAGATGCCGCGGCACGCCTGCTTCCGGTGAGCGCCGCGTGCCGCGCGATCATCGATCGGACGAAGTCGATGTCTTCGTCCTCCTCGAGCGATTCCAGCTCCACCATCCCGCGGTTGCACCGCCGCGCGAACAACCCATCGTCGTCGACCACGTAGGCGATGCCGCCGCTCATGCCGGCGGCGAAGTTGCGTCCGGTGCGGCCCAGCACCACGACACGCCCGCCGGTCATGTACTCGCACCCGTGATCGCCGACGCCTTCGACGACCGCGTACGCGCCGCTGTTGCGGACGGCGAACCGCTCGCCGGCGACCCCGCGGACGAACGCTTCGCCGCTCGTCGCGCCGTAGAGCGCGACGTTGCCGATGATGACGTTCTCCTCGGCGGCAAACGTCGACGCGCGCGGCGGATACACGAGCAACCGACCACCCGAGAGACCCTTGCCCCAATAGTCGTTCGCGTCTCCTTCGAGCTGCAGCGTCACGCCGCGCGGCACGAACGCACCGAAGCTCTGGCCCGCCGAGCCGGTGAACTGCAGCGTGATGGTGTCGTCGGGCAGACCTGCCCCGCCGTGCCGCCGCGTGATCTCGTACCCGAGCATCGTCCCGGTCGCACGATTCGCGTTGCGAATCGGGAACGACAGCGTCACCGGACGCTTGCCCTCGATGGCGGGCCACGCCGCGGCGATGATCTGGCGGTCGAGGATGTCGTCCAGCCCATGATCCTGGCCGTGGGTCTGGTGCCGGGCCGCGTCGGCCGCGACCGCCGGCTGGTGAAGCACGTTGGACAGATCGACGCCGGCGGCCTTCCAGTGATCGAGCGCCGGCTTCATATCGAGCCGATCGACGCGGCCGACCATTTCGTCGATCGTGCGGAACCCAAGCTCCGCCATCAGCTCGCGCACGTCCTCGGCGAGGAACCGGAAGAAGTTCTCGACGAATTCCGGCTTGCCCGAGAACTTCTTGCGCAGCTCCGGGTCCTGCGTGGCGACGCCGACCGGACACGTATTGAGATGGCAGACGCGCATCATGATGCAGCCGGACACGACGAGCGGTGCGGTCGCGAAGCCGAATTCCTCGGCGCCGAGCAGGGCCGCAATGACCACGTCGCGACCGGTCTTCAACTGTCCGTCGACCTGGACGACGATGCGGTCGCGCAGATTGTTCAGCATCAGGACCTGCTGCGTCTCGGCCAGTCCCAGTTCCCACGGAATGCCGCTGTGCTTGATCGCCGTCAGCGGCGACGCACCGGTGCCGCCGTCGTGGCCGGAGATCAGCACGACATCGCGCGTGCGCCTTCGCCACGCCGGCCGCAATCGTGCCGACGCCGACTTCGGCGACCAGCTTCACGTGGACTCGCGCAACCGGGTTCGCGTTCTTGAGATCGAAGATCAGCTGCGCCAGATCTTCGATCGAGTAGATGTCGTGATGCGGCGGCGGCGACAGCAGCGTGACGCCCGGCGTCGAGTGACGCACCTTCGCGATCCAGGGGTAGACCTTGTGCCCGGGAAGCTGCCCGCCCTCGCCCGGCTTCGCGCCCTGCGCCATCTTGATCTGCAGGTCGTCGGCGTTGACGAGGTACTCGCTCGTCACGCCGAACCGCGCCGACGCGACCTGCTTGATCGCGCTGCGACGCCAGTCGCCGTTCGGATCGCGCTCGGTAGCGTGCCGAGTCTTCGCCGCCTTCACCGGTGTTCGACTTGCCGCCCAGGCGGTTCATCGCGATGGCGAGCGTCTCGTGCGCTTCCTGGCTGATCGACCCGTACGACATCGCCCCGGTGGCAGAAGCGCTTGACGATCGACTGCGACCGGCTCGACTTCGTCGATCGGAACCGGCGTGCCGGGCTTGAAATCGAGCAGCCCGCGCAGCGTGCCCAGCTTGCGGCTCTGATCGTTCACGAGCGTCGTGTACTCGCGATAGACGCTGTACTGACCCGAGCGCGTGGCGTGCTGAAGCTTGAACACCGTTTCGGGGTTGAAGAGATGGTGCTCGCCGTCGCGGCGCCACTGGTATTCACCGCCGGTGTCGAGATCGGGCGGGGCGCCTGACCGCGACGGAAATGCGCGTTCGTGCCGCTGCCGCACTTCCTCGGCGATGACGTCGATGCCGACGCCGCCGACGCGCGAAGCGGTCCACGTGAAATAGCGATCGACGAATGCCTGATCCAGGCCGATCGCCTCGAAGATCTGCGCGCCGCAATAACTCTGCAGCGTCGAGATCCCCATCTTCGACATCACTTTCAGGATGCCCTTGTTCAGTCCCTTGATGTAGCGCGACACGGCACGCGCATGCGTGATGTCCTGCAGCGCGCCCTGCCGGATCAGATCGTCGAGACTCTCGAACGCCAGGTACGGGTTCACCGCGCCGGCGCCGTAGCCGATCAGCAGCGCGACGTGATGCACTTCGCGCGCGTCGCCCGATTCGAGCACCAGCGCACATCGCGTCCGCGCGCCTTCGCGCACGAGGTGATGGTGCACACCGGCGGTGGCGAGCAGGCTCGGAATCGGCGCCAGCTCGCGGCTGACGCCGCGATCCGACAGGATCAGGATGTTGTTTCCGGCCTTGACGGCTTCGCTCGCCTGCAGGCACAGCTGATCGAGCGCCGCCGCGAGACCCGCGCCGCCTTCTTCGGGCCGGTACAGCATCTGCAGCGTGATCGATCGGAAGCCGGCGATCTGAATGTGGCGAAGCTTCGCCATCTGATCGTTGTCGATCACCGGATCGGGAATGCCGATCTGCCGGCACGACGCTGGCTCCGGCTTGAGCAGGTTTCGCTCCGGACCGATCGGTCGACGCCATCGACGTCACGAGCTCTTCGCGAATCGCATCGAGCGGCGGATTCGTCACCTGCGCGAACAGCTGCTTGAAGTAGTCGTAGAACAGGCGCGGACGTTCGGAGAGCACCGCCAGCGGCGTGTCGGTGCCCATCGATCCGACCGGCTCTTCGGCTCCGGTCGCCATCGGGCCCGAGCACCATCCGCAGGTCTTCCTGCGTGTAGCCAAACGCGCGCTGACGGCGCACGACGGTGTCGTGATCGGGCGGCGGCAGATACGGCGCCGCGCGGCACGTCTTCGATCGCGATCAGGTTGTCGCGCAGCCAGTCCTCGTACGGATGCGCCAGCGCCAGCTCGGACTTGATCTCGTCGTCGGCGATGATCCGGCCCTTGGCGGTGTCGACCAGGAAAATGCGGCCCGGATGCAGCCGTCCCTTGACGACGATGTTTTCGGCGGGAATGTCGAGGACGCCGACTTCCGACGCCATGATGACGAGGTCGTCCTTCGTCACCCAGTAGCGCGACGGCCGCAGGCCGTTGCGGTCGAGCACGGCGCCGATCACGGTGCCGTCGGTGAACGCAATCGAGGCCGGGCCGTCCCACGGCTCCATCAGCGACGAGTGATACTCGTAGAACGCCCGCAGCTCCTCGGTCATCCCCTCGTGGTTCTGCCACGGTTCGGGGATCATCATCAGCACGGCGTGCGGCAGCGAGCGTCCGGCCATGACGAGGAACTCGAGCACGTTGTCGAAGATCGCCGTGTCGCTTCCGCCTTCGCGGATGATCGGCAGAATCTTCTTCAGGTCCTCGCCGAGCACGTCGGATTCGAGCAGCGCTTCGCGCGCTTTCATCCAGTTGATGTTGCCGCGGAGCGTGTTGATCTCGCCGTTGTGCGCGACGAAGCGATAGGGGTGCGCCAGCGGCCAGGACGGAAACGTGTTCGTGCTGAACCGCTGGTGCACCAGCGCGAGCGCCGATTCGACCTCCGGGTCGGCGAGATCGGGAAACATCGGCGCGATCTGGTTCGCCGTCAGCATCCCCTTGTAGATGATCGTCTTCGACGACAGGCTCGGGACGTAGAACGAGCTGCGATCCGGCAGCCCCATCCCGTCCGACGGCGTGCTCGACGCGCTTGCGGATCACGTACAGCTTCCGTTCGAACCGCATGTCGTCGTCGGCGGTCCGCGAGCCCGTCGAATGCCGGTCCACGGCCGATGAACAGCTGGCGGAAGACGGGCTCGACCGCGACCGCGCTCGGCCCGACCGACGAGTCGTCGGTCGGCACGTCGCGCCAGCCGAGCACGCGCTGCCCTTCCTCGGCGACGATCTCTTCGAACTGTGCCTCGATCTGCGCGCGCGGACGCGGGATCGCGCGGCAGGAACACGAACCCCGCGCCGTAGTGGCGCTCGGCGGGCAGCGTAAATCCGAGGCTGGCGACTTCGCGCCGGAAGAAGCGGTCCGGCATCTGGATGAGGATGCCGGCGCCGTCCCCGGTGTTCGCTTCGCAGCCGCAGGCGCCGCGATGCAGCAGGTTGATGAGGACCGTGAGCGCCTGCTCGACAATCGAGTGCGAGCGCTGTCCCTTGACGTGCACGACGAACCCGACGCCACACGCATCGTGCTCGTGGGCGGGGTCGTAAAGTCCCTGCGGCGGGGGCAATCCTGGCATCTTCACACACGTGTTATGCGACACTCCGCCGCCATCTCAAAACGGAATCTACAGATGCCATCCATGCGTTCTGCTTCTGTCCCCGCCATGCGTGGCACGCATGGGTGGCATTTCACGCTGAATTCGAGTCGTTCGGCTGCTGGCTGCTGGCTTCTGGGTTTGATGCCAGTCAGCAACGAGCCATGAGCCAGCAGCCAGTAGCCAACAGCCAGCAGCCAGCACGCCAGTACAGCCAGTAGCCAGTAGCCAGAGTTAGCGGTTCGGTCCCCGCGGCTCCGTCGCGTTGAACGTCCCGGTCAGCGGCACGCCCATCTTGCCCACCGGGATGTAGACCACGGTGTGATTGGGCGAATTCACCATCAGTTTCTGCGCTTCGATCGCCTCGTGCTGGATGTACATCCCGCTCAACTGACCGCGGATGATCTCCATCGCATTCGCGATGCCCTGCGCCTGGACCTCGCGCTTGGTACGCTCCTTCCGCTCGATTTCGATCTCGGTGTCCTTCCGCTGCAGTTCCTGCGTCGCCGCCAGCTTGCGCGACACCGCCAGTCGCCACTTCCTCCGGATACTGCACGTTGCCGACCACGACGCTGTTGATCACAAAGGGGCTCCCAGCCGCGTAACGCTGAATGCGGGCCAGCACGCCGTCGCCGATCGAGATGAGCGCATCCTTGACTTCGAGCCCGTTGCGGCGCTGCACCTCGTCGCGCGCGAACGTGCGCAGCGGCTCGCGCACGAAGTTCCCGTAGGCGATCTTCACGATCGCGTCGGGATCCTTCTCGAGCGCGGTTCGCGCCGACGGTCGTGCTGAAGCGATCCATGAACAGCGGGATCCTGTTGTCGTCCACGTGCCACACCGTGTGCACCTGAAACGCGATCTTCAGGTTGTCGCGGCTCAGGACCGATTCGTCGTGCGAGAAGTCCTCCGTGTAGGTGTAGGGCGTGATGCTGACGTTGGTCACGTCGAGCAGCCACGTGCGGCCCGCAGACGTCGGACCGCGCTGGACGCCGTAGAAGCGCGAGTGGCCGATGACCGCGCCCTTCGTGAGATAGCCGACGTAGCCGGCGGGCGTGAACGGATTCGACGCGCCGATCAACCAGACGACCGCCGCCATGCCGAGAGCGGCGACGAGCAAGGCGCCCGCCGCGCCGCGCTGGAGCCGTCCGGTGTAATCGACGTCGGTCAACAATGCACGCATGATTCGCATTCCTTCCTGAGGTCCCGTCTGAGGCGTCGGACCGGCGTGCGCGCGCAACGGGACCAGAAGATTCGCCAGGCGCGGACGCACCGTCCCCGCGACGGCACGCGACATCGCGCGCCGGCAGTGAGACCTCCGGCCTAAATGGATCCGGTGACGACGGGACTGACGATTGATGTCGTGGAGATGCCGTCGGTGGACGGCTGCGACGAATACACGGAAGGCCTCCAACAGGCCGGCGGGGTTAGCTGACGGGCTCGAGGTTGGAAGTCCTCTATCGACGGAAACGTCAATGCGCCCCTTAGCGCGCATCATGCGCGCCGGTGGTTCCCCCGCGACGCCGCACTCGGCGTCTTAGGCTCTAATCTCGACTATACGCCGATCCTTCAGGGAGTCAAATGCGCTTGAACGTACTGAAAATTGCTGATGTTCGATTGGTGATTGCTGATTGAAAACACCGACCTCAATCAACAATCAGCAATCAGAAATCAGCAATTCACCGACTCTCCACCGTCGGTGTCGCCGCGGTGGTCTAGGTCGCCCCACCGAGATCGTTCCAATTCATCAGCGCGTTGAACACCATGTTGAACTCGCCGTGATTCTGCCAGCGGTAGATCGGATTATTGGCGAACAGCACGACGCGGCCCTTGCCGGTTAGCCCGCCGGGCACGTCGACCACCAACGGCCGCTGACGGATCTCGTCGGCTCCCTTCATCAGGCCGCTCAGGACAGCGGCGTCTCCGCCGACGTAGCGCGCCAGAACGCCCCCCTGATCGGGCGCGCCGACGGTCAGCAGAGGACCGTTCTGATACTTGATTGGCACGATCCGATCCGCGTACCCGTAGAACACCGGGTGTTCGGGACGCAGCACTTCGGCGTTGACGAGGGGACGCGGCGCGTAGAAATTCGGTGAGGTCGAGGCGGACGCATCAACGGTGCGCGCGAAACCCAGTTCGGTCGCGAATCGCACGGCGTTCCCCATCGCGATGAGCGTACCTCCGGCGTCGAGGAACTTCGCCACCGCGTCAACCCCTTCCCCGCCCATGCCGCCGGTGATGTCCGGAGACTCGCCGTACATTCCCAGGAACTTGTATTTGTCGTTCTTCAGATACGGCACGGCCCGGGCGGCGGGCGGCTGAAACACCGCCTGGCGCGACGCGTTCTGGTTTGGCATCAGCAACACGTCGTAGTCGTCGCGCAGGTTTCCCTTGCGAAGCCGCTCTTTGTAAATCAGGTCGTACGGAATTCCGAACTTGTCGAAGGTGAAACGCACCCAGCCGATCTCCTGCGTGTCGTTGCCGGACCACGACGAATACATCGCGATGCGCGGAACGTCGGCGTCGTGCATGGCGACAGACGGCAGGGCCGTCAGCGAGACGGCTGTCAGGCCAAGCTGTTCGATCGACTGCTTCACGCTGGCGGGATCGGCCGGCGCCGCGATCACGAGCGACCCCGCCGGGAAGTCGATGCCTTCGGCGCTGAACGGCTTGTCGGCCACTTTCATCGGCACGCTCCGCAGCTTGTAGCGGAGCACGATCATGTTGTTCGACCCGAAATGCGCGACCGCCACACCGGCGGTTCCGCGTCCGACAACCTTTCCCTCGAGCACGGCGTTTTCGACTGGCGTCGTCTTTACCTCGAGGATCGACTTGTCCTTGACTTCCTTCACGTCCACCAGCATCGCCAGCCCCATCGTCCAGCCGCTGTCGTCGTAGGTGCGCAGTTCGGGATCCGGGTAGCTCTGCTTCTCGAGAAGATTCTTCGCGAGCCGGCCGTACGGCTGATCGCGCTTGATCACGTACGAACCGGCCGGAAACGTTCCGTCGGCGGTCTTGACCTCCGCCACCGCCCGGCCGATCTCGATGCGCTGCACGCGCAGGATGTTGACGAGCTTCGCGGCCCGCGTCATGTCGCGTTGCACCGGAATGACGAACGCGTAGGGAGCGTCCTTCTTGCCGGAGTCGATCGAGTTCTTCGTCTTCTGATAGAAGTTCTCAACGACCAGGTTTGGAAACGATGCCGTCAGCTGCAGCGCGCTCAGCACGCCGGTTTCCATGTAGTTCGTGTTGTTGCGGCGCGAGAAGCTCGCGACCGCACCCGGGGGAACCGGCAGGCCCCGATACCACTCGCGCGGCTGGCCGCCGCCGCGCCCGGTCGGCGAGGCTGTGCCTCGACCGCGCCCGCCGAACGGATCAGCACCCTCACCGGCCGCCCCGGCGTCCGCGGCGCGTCCTCCACGACCGCCCTCTGCCGCCGGCGGCGGAGCATCGCCGCGGCCGTCACCGCCTCGTCCGCGTCCCTCCCCTCGGGCGCCGCGTCCGCCCGCACCCGCTTCACGACCCGACTGCGTTTCGTACATGCGCATCATGCCGTTGTGGTTGTACGACACCGATCCGAGGTAGCCCGGTGACCAGCCGTCCATGAACGCGTGGGTGTAGACGCCCGGCATGCCCCACTTGGTCATCTGCGCGAGCTCGAAGTTGGAGAACCAGGGGAGCTCCGCAAAGAGGATGGGATCGAGATTCGGGTTCTGCGGCGCGGCGCCGCTGTAGGTGTACATCAACGCCTGCGCTTCGTGCAGGTCGTGGACGATCGGCGGATGCGCGGTGAAGTACCAGTCAGCCAGCGCGCGCATCGACACCTGCGACAGATTGATGTCGCGATTGTTGTCGTGGTAGACGTACTTGCCCCAGTACGGCAGGCCACCACCGGCCCCTCCGGGCCCACTCCCCGCCGGCGGGGCGGGTGTTCCCGCTGCGGCGCCGGACCCTGCAGCCGCTGTCGCGCCCGCGCCCCCCTCTGTCGCCGCCGCTGGCGGCGGAGCCGACGCAGCCGTTTCCAGACCGCGATAGAACCAGTCGACATTCCGATCGCGTCCGTCGGCGTCGGCGACCGGCGTCACCGAGACGATCACGTTGTCGCGGATTTGCCGGATGAGCGGCGACGTTTCGGTGGCGAGCCGGTAGACCAGCTCCATCAGCATTTCGGACGGCCCGGTCTCGCCGCTGTGGAGCCCGCCCATCAGGTGATAGTGCGGCCTGGTCGTCGCAATCAGCTGCTTGATCTGATCGGTTGACAGTCCGCGAGGATCCGCGATCTTCGCCAGGTTGTCGCGATTGCGCTGCAAGTTCCTGATGTTCTCGTCCGACGAGACCCAGACGACGACGAGTTCGCGATCTTCGTCGGACTTGCCGATGCTTTCGACCCTGACGCGAGGCGTCGAGGCGGCCAGCGCCCGGTAATACTTCAGAATGTCGGCGTAATACGTCAGCGTTGCGGGGGCGCCGATGTGGTGCCCCAGGACGTCCTTCGGCGACGGGATGCCCGCCACTTTCGGCAGGTGATCGACGAGCGGGCTCAGGTAGTTGGGCTCGGTCGTCCACTCGGCAACCGCCTTCGCGAACTCTTCGTCCTGCGGCTGCGAGGCGTCCCGCGTCTCGGTGACCATCTGCTGCGCCGGCAGCGAAATCGCCGCCGTGAGCAGCGCCAAGGCAGCCAGGAGCGCGGAGGTCCGCCGGCGGGCCCGGTATTCGACAGTCATCGTGGAACGCGATTCTACCAGACCCTTCGCGACCAACCCGCGCTGATGCCCCTATAATCAGCTGCCGGGAATCAACAACCACCGTCAGGGGTTCTGAGCTGCATGAAGATCATTACCGCGGCGGGTCTCGCCTTAGCGGTGGCTCTTGTCTCGCCTTCGCCGTCTACGTTCCCCGATCCCGTGAAAGACAGCCACGTCAGCGGCTCCGTTCCGGCGCAGACTGCGGTTCTCGCTGGCGGCTGTTTCTGGGGGGTCGAAGCGGTGTTTGAGCAATTGAAGGGCGTCTCGGACGTCGTTTCCGGTTTTGCCGGGGGGAGCCAGTTCACCGCGCACTACACGGTCGTCAGCACCGGCGCGACGGGTCACGCCGAGTCAGTGAAGATCACCTACGATCCGGCGACCATCACCTACGGGCAGCTGCTGAAAGTGTTCTTCGCCGTCGCTCACGATCCGACCGAGTTGAATCGCCAGGGGCCGGACGAGGGGACACAGTATCGATCGTCGATTTTCTACGCCAACGACGAGCAGAAGGCCATCGCTGAGGCGTACATCGCGCAACTGAACGGCGTCCACGTCTTCGTCAAGCCGATCGTGACGACTGTCGCTCCGCTCAAAGGGTTCTACGCCGCCGAGGACTATCACCAGGACTTCATCGCGCATAACCCCGACTATCCGTACGTCGTGGTCAACGATCTTCCAAAACTGCGCGCACTGAAGGCGGAGTTCCCAAACCTGCTCAAGACGAAGAAATAGTACCGGGATCCGGGATCCCGGATCCCGGCTTCAATTACCCAACGATTAGATACTTCCCTGTCAGCAGGATCGCCATCATCACCACGGCGACGAGCGTTCCCCGTTCGCTGAAGAACACTTCCCGCCAGGGATGAAGAGGGAGCAGGGGCTTCAGATCCGACATCGGCGGCCAGCGTGGGAACCAGGCGCTGACCTGACGCGCGTACGTGTCGTACGCGATCGTGTACTTGCTGCGGATGAACGAGGCTTCCCACCGTGCAATGGCCCGGTACTGGAGAAAGAAGACCAGCCAGGCGACGGGAACCATCCACAATAACCGCGACCACAGGGCGAACCCGGTCCAGAGCAGCCAGTTCCCGACATACAGCGGGTTGCGAACGACCGCGTACGGACCGGCGGTCATCAGCGGGCCGAACCGCGTGGTGCGTGTTCGTGAAATGGTCCCAATATGTCGAACGGCCCACAGGCGCAACAGCTGCCCGGCAACCACCAGGAGGATGCCAGCCGCGACGATCAGCGTCTCGTCACTCTCACCGGTGCGAACGAACAGGAGAATCAGCGCGAGCGGGACCGGCAGGAACGATCGATAGCGGAACAACCAGGCCCCGGTCGGGGCTTCGGCAGTCATCCGTTCGATAGTACCATCCAGACATGCGTTTCCTCGCGCGCGTGCTGCTCAATGCGCTGGCAATCGCCGCGGCAGCCTGGCTCGTGCCGGGTGTGCAGATCACCGGCCCTGGCCCCGCCATCATCGCGGGGATCCTGCTTGGATTGGTCAACGCGCTCGTGCGGCCCGTGCTCATCCTGCTGACGCTGCCGTTCACCCTGCTGACGCTCGGCTTCTTTCTCTTCGTCGTCAACGCCATCTGCTTCGCGCTCACTGCCGCGCTCGTGCCCGGTTTCGATCTCAGCGGCTTCTTCGCCGCGTTCTTCGGCGCGCTGATCGTGACGCTGGTCAGCTGGGTCGTCAGTGCACTGCTCGCGGACGGCCGTGATCGGTAGAGATAGTCCCTTGTTCACTTCTCTCAATGCGCGTGGGGCCCCACCCCCACTCGCTCTCGCTCGGCGGCTTCGCGCCTCGCTCGGGCCGCGGGCGCTTTCCCTTTTCCCTTATTACTGTCCGACTGGACTGAAGGCGATGAGGAAACGGAGGCCTTCGTGGCCGTGTGCCAGTTCCAATCGCACGAACGTAGTCCGCGCGGAGTGCAGCCTGACGCCGCCGCCGATAGACGATTTGAGTCCCGTGAAATCAAGCGAACTGCGAGTCGAGACAACCTTCCCGGCATCGTAGAAGACCGCCGCTTCGAGGTACTCGAGCGCGTACCATCGATACTCCGCCGTCCAGTTGATCGAGTGGCGACCGCGGAAGCGGTAGTCCGGAAATCCCCGAACGTCGTGGCCTCCCAGGTCGGGCAACAGGAAGAACGGCACGTCGCGACCGGAGTCGGCGAAGGTCGTCGCCGCATGAAGGTTCAGGAACACGACCGACTTGTCCCGGACGATCGGAATGTATTGCTCCGCCACGACATCCACTCGCTGAAACGAGAACGGGCCGCTGCTCGTCGTTTGGCGGTAGTCGTGAAAGGCGGCACTCAGGAGACTGCCGCGCCGGCTGAACCCCGGGCTCTCGCGCAGATCGATCGCGGCCGATCCTTGACTGTGGACGTACCGCGGATCCGCGCCGGCTCCTGGCATGCTCGCGAACAGAACGAGTCCTGCGGGTTCGGCGTTGTGATCGAGTCCCGTGTCGAATTGCTCGAGACCCACGCCGCCACCAAATCGGACAAAGCGTAAAGGGGTCCACGCGGCTTCGCCGCTGACCTCGGTCCTGGTTTCGGCATAGCCGGTCCGGAAGTCCGGCGAATCGGATCCGAGACCGTACAGGTGCACCGAGGGCGCATCCTGCCAGCGCGCACGTCCCCGGAAGATCACGTGTCCGGCCGCAAGCGGCCGTGATTGCGCTCCCAGCTGCACAAGCTTGTAGTTGCGGATCGAGTAGACGCCCTTGAGGACGACCACGCCCCCACCAGGCAGCGCCTGACGGTAGGCGACTCCCGGCGCGAAACCGGATCCACGTTTGATGTCGCCGAAGGCGGGAGCGAACCCGGACTTGGCGCCTTCGGCCTGCTCGCCTTTTGGCAGCCGCTGCTTGATCCACGACGGCAGGAACGCGGTGGGCGAGTCCCCCTTTTCCTCGCGTTGATCGCTCTGCTCGTTCGCGCCCTTGGCGCGCGACTCGGACTCCTGCGCGAACGTCACACCGCCCATGCTCAGAAGCAGGAGCGAAAGGGCTGAGGCAAGTCTCACGATCGGATGCTGACAAAAACTCGTCATCTATAATTCACACCGCTCTACCGATGAACTCACTTATCGTTTCTCTCGCGGCGAGCAGCGCCCTCTTTCTCGCGTCCACCGTCGTGCTGGCGATCACCCAAACTCAGCTCGGCAGCCCGCTGTTCTTCGCCTGCGCGGGGGCGGCAACGGTCGCCTATTTCGTGCTCCTGCGAGGGTTCTGGCGCAACCCGGTGCCGCCGCGACATACCGTGATCGCGGCACTCCTGATGAGTGTTGCAATTCGCGCGCCCCTGGTCGGTCCGCGTGCTGGCTCGGACAGCGACATGGTTCGCTATCTGTGGGATGGGCGCGTGCAGACGTTCGGCTACAGCCCGTACGAAGTCATTCCCGCTGATCCGGCCCTGGCCTCAACGCACACCGACGAAACGCGGCGAATGCCGAGCGCGCGGTCGCGAACGCCGTACCCTCCGGGTGCGCAGTTGTTCTTCAGGCTCGTCGTGTCGCTTCATGACTCGACTCGCGCGATGAAAGCCGCGCTGGTCGCGTGCGATCTGATGACCATCCTGATCCTCTGGCGGTGGCTCGCGCACATCGGACGGCCTGAGTGGCTTGCGCTGACCTATGCGTGGAACCCGCTGGTCGTGCTCGAGATTGCGCACAGCGGTCATCTCGATGCGCTCGGCGCCATGTGGATCGTCGCGTCGGCGTACTGGCTTGCGCGCCGCAAGACCGCCCTGGCATCAGTCGCGTACGTGCTTGCGGTTGCAACGAAGCTCCTGCCCGTCGTGCTGCTGCCTCTCTACTGGCGCCGCGTGCGTCCTCGTGACGCATGTGCGGGCGCAGCGCTGCTGGCCCTTCTCTATCTCGCCTACACGCGCAACGGCGTCCTGCCATTCGGCAATGTTCCCAACGTCGTCGAGCACATCCGGTTCAATGGCCCGTTGTTCAGATTGATTGCCGGGTTCAGTACATCTCAGGTTGCGGCCGTCGCAGCGGTAGGTCTTGGCTTTGGCGTGGCGGTGTGGACGCGCTGGCGGCTCGATGCCAACAACCCCGCGGCATGGGCCTGGCCGATGGCACTCGCGTTGGCTGCCGCGCCAGTGATCTACCCGTGGTACCTGCTCTACCTGACGCCATTCCTCTTCAGTGTCGCCGCCATTCCGATCACAGCGTGGACAATCACGGTGATATCGGCTTACATCGTGTGGGATCTTGCGAGGGGCGGCGCGCGGTGGGTTGTTCCTCCCGCGCTAGTCAGGTGGGAATATGGAATCCCAATCGTGATCGGGATTTATCTGGCGTGGCGCGTCTATGCCTCGACGGGCGCAAGTCCTTCAGAGCCGAAACACAAGCCCGTAGAACCCAGCAAAATGTCGTAGAACCTGCAGAACGAACCCTGTAGAACCCCGCAGAACCCAGTAGAACCCCGTTCTCTTTTTACTCGCTGGGCATGACGATCCAGAGAACGAGGTACACGAGGATGCCTGGAAAAGCGGCAGAAAGTATGGAGCCGACTACATAGAGGATGCGTACAGCGGTGGGGTTCCAGCCCAGCGTTTTCGCAAAGCCGCCGCAAATTCCTGCGATGAAGCGATCATCACGTGAGCGCAGTACGGCCATGGAATTGTCCTCTCTTAGCGCAACTATACCGCACCACGTTCAGCGCGAACCGTCGAGCTAGCGGCCCGAGCACGCTTCTTGCGACAAACGTGAACGTGCATGGCGTGCTGCAGAGAGTCGGAACGGCGACGCAACGATGGCGCAATTGGGTGATTGCACTCACCCTGATGGCGGGTGCCTCGGTTGGCGCAGCGCCGGCGGCGGTTGACCGCCCGGCCAGTCGATCTCCCGGAGATTCACGATCAGCCGCTGACGCAATACCGCGCGTTCCGGCGCATGCACGCGCGCAGCGACCACTTCGGTCAAGAAGCGTGGCTCGAAGCGTGGACCGAAATGGACGCCCGCGGCTTTCGCTACAACATCGTCTCCGAATCGGGTTCGGATTACATTCGCGGCAAAGTTCTGAAGGCCATCCTGAAACGGGAACAGGAGCTTGTCGCGGACGGCGAATGCGATCGTTCCGACTTGACGGCGGAGAACTACGAGTTCGAGGAAGCCGTACCCGGCGATGGCGAGCGATACGTGACCATCAGACCGAAACGCAAAGACGTGCTGCTGGTCGATGGGCGAATGGTATTCAGCGCCGATGGCGAGGAGTTGCTGCGTGTCGAGGGCCGGCTTTCAAAGAATCCGTCGTTCTGGACGAGCCTCGTCAATGTCATTCGCCACTACGCCCGCGTGGATGGCGTCCGTGTTCCGATCGCGACCGAATCGACCGCAAAGGTGAAGTTCGCCGGCGTCTCGTATCTAGACGTCCACTACGAGTACGAATCGATCAACGGCCGCCCGGTCAGCATCGCATCCCGCCGGTGACGATGCGCTGAGAAGCTGGCTCCCCTAAAACAACTTGTCGATCTGCGACAACAGGTAACGCGCGCGTTTCTGTGCGATCAGGTTCGCGAGCCGAATCGACGGCCGCTTGGACACGTCGACTGCCAGCGCCGCCCGGAGGAGCCGCTCGAACTCACGGCGATCCTTTGCCGGCTGGGCCACGCCGCTCGCAAGCGCGACGTACGCGAAGGCAGACTCGCCATTCGACAACGCCACGGCACGGTCGAAGTGTTCCTTTGCGCGCGCAGGCGATCCGCCGAGCAGCATCGGTAACGACTCGACGGCAATCATCGCTTCGTGAACCGTGCCACCCTCCCATTTCTCATCCAGCTGCAGCGCGCGCATGAACAGCGCGCGAACCGTGGCGAGTTCGCCAATGCGCGCAAACGAGTTGTCCGCGAGGACAAGCGACCCTCCCCAGGCGACACCCGTCCAGTAGAGCGCCGGGACGTCTGCGGCCGACATCGAAGCGAGCGCGGCCCTGGCATCGGCTTGCAGGCCCTTAGCCGCGCCGGAATGAGCGGTCTCGAGCGAGCGCAAACAGTAACCTCGCGCGCGGTCGTACATCGCTGCGCCCCGGGATCTCAGTTCCCGTGCGGTGGCGCTCCCCGGATCCGCAGCATCCGCATCCGACTGGAGAAACGCATAGGCGTACTGGGCGAACCCGCTGCATGCCGTCATCAGCAAACCCGGATGCGACGGTGACTCGTCGAGCAGCATCTCCACCATCTTGAGCGTCGAAGGGGCGGCCTGACGGACAAATTCCGGATCGTTGTCGCGTGTAAACGTCGAGGCGGTCGACGTCAGTGCGTCCGCCATCCGGCTGATCCCCATCTTCTTCGGAGAACATCCGGCCACTGCCAGCGCTGTCATCAGCGCCACCAACCCGTATCTCATCTGAGCCCATACTACAGGTTCCGCCAGGTTCTGCTGGGTTCTACCGAACCAAGAACCTTGTAGAACCCTGAACGAACCCTGTAGAACCCAGCAGAACCTCGTAGAACCTAGTTGAACCCTGCCTGTGATCGGCATAGTTACTGCAGAGCCGTCGTCCGTGATGGTCCGCATAGCCGGGCTGGCGATGACGATCGCATACGCCTCACTGATCGTCTGGCTCTACAGCGCACAGCCGCACACGGTTGCCGAGATGACCGGCACGCTGTCATCCACGGTTGGCGCCTATCACGTCGATGCCCAGGCCATGTCGGATGCACTGGCGTTCTTTCGACGTGACGCGTTTCCTGAGGCGCGGATGGCGTTCGAGCGGGCTGATCCGGCGCATCGTGATGCGCGCACGCAGTTCTACATCGCCTACAGCTATTACCGTCAAGGCTGGGGTCGGGTCTATGACGACGACGACCTCTTTCGGAAGGGGATTGAGACGATAGACCGGGCGATCCTGCTGGCCCCCGACCATCGGCTGCTCGTGGACGATCCCGATCTCGGCATGCACAGCGCCGAGGAACTCAAAGCCGAACTCGAGCGCGGGGTCACGCACGAGGCTTCCGACTTCAACCCGCTGAAGGTATTTCGAACCCGAAAATGACGGCTACCCGCGAAGCGATCGTGCTGCCGTTGTCGTTTCTCACCGTCGCGCTGCTCGGCGGGCTGCGACTGGCCCCCGGGTTCCACCTCGAGCCGCCGCCGCTGATTTCGCTGGTGCTTGCGATGCTGCTGCTGGCGTGCCTGGTGCGCGCCGGCGCTTTCGCGCCGCATGCCGTCATGAACGCCGAGCGTTCGAATCTGGAGAACTCCTCGGGCCTGATGGTGCTCGTGACGCTCACGGCCGCGTGCGCTCAAGTCTTCACCCTCGTGACACCGGAGCACGGACTTCTCCACGTCGTCTTCGCGATCTGCTTCTTCGTCCAGTTGACGACCACGCTGGCGGGGGTCAAGGGACGAAGGAACATCCTGCGCAGCCTCGTGGTGCTGCTCGGCTCGGCCTTCGTGGTCCGTTTCATCGTGCTCGAAGGCCTCTACGCGCGCGACGGCAGCTTTGCCAAGCGCGTCATCACCGCGATCATGGAAGGCGCGAGCCTCGGGTCGATCCAGTACGACCCCACCGGCGCCGGCACTGGCTACGTCGCGTTTTTCACGCTGGTACTCTTCTTCATCGGTCTCGTTCTGCTGCCGCCCGGCGGATCGCGCGGCTCGCGGCGTCAGCACCCCGTGCACGACTTGAGCGCGCCGGTGTCGCTGGTGGTGCTGGCGCTCGCGATCGGATGCGCGTCCTGCACCAGCTCGACGACCGCGACCGCGGCCGAAGAGAAATCCTCTCCGGGCGACTCACGAGCGCGGGCGAGAGAGGACGCGCTGGCGTCTGCGCGGGTGTGGTCGGCTCCAGCGATCCCTGTGTCGCAGTTCGATTTTGCGTCGAACCCACCGCGTGGGTTCGCGATCGCGGACGAAGTATCCTGCCGCTTCGTCGTGCAGAAGCTCAATGGCCGAACCCAGAAGTTTCATTGCCAGATGCCTGACGGCAGGATTCTCAAGATCAAATACGGCGCCGAGAACGCGGAACTGCAGGCGGAGGTCGCCGGAACCAGGCTGCTTCGCGCGCTGGGCTTCGGCGCCGACGACATGTTTGTCGTCGGCGCCGTGCACTGCGCCGGTTGCCCGCGCTTTCCGTTTCAGTCGCTTCAGTGCAACGAGCAGTTGGGGCTGGAATCGATTTGCTTCGGCGGACCGCTGGGCACAAACGGCGTCCGCACGTTTGCCACCGCGATCATCGAGCAACGTTTCGCAGGCGAGGTGATCGAATCGTTTGACGACCAGGGGTGGAGCTGGTACGAGCTCGATCACATCGATCCATCGCGGGGCGGCGCGACTCGCGCCGAGGTCGACGCGCTGCGCCTGGTCGCCGTCCTGCTCGCTCACTGGGACAACAAGGGACCCAACCAGCGATTGATCTGTCCGTCGGGGCGGGAACTGGCGGACGGGCGATGTTCCGCGCCGATGGCCATGATTCAGGATCTGGGGGCGACGTTCGGGCCGATGCGCGTGGATCTCCCGAGCTGGCGGGCGACGCCGATCTGGCGGGATCGATCAACGTGTACGGTCAGCATGGACACGCTGCCTTACGACGGTGCGACCTTTCCGGATCGTCAGATCTCGGAAGCGGGCCGGCTGATGCTCGCAGAACTGCTCGGACAGCTGTCGCGGAAGCAGCTGAGAGATCTCTTCACCGCATCGCGCATGACGCTCTACGACAGAATCGACGCCGAATCGCGCAGCCCTGATGCCTGGGTCAAGGTGTTCCTCGACAAAATCAGGCAGATTCGGGAGGGAACGCCGTGTCCCAAACCGTGAATATCACTGATCACTGATCGTGAATCCCTCATCCTCGAATCCTCGAATCCCGCCCGGAAGCGAGAAAGCGAACCGCGAACTGCGAACCGCGAATTGCGAACTGCGAACTGCGAACCGCGAACAGCGAACCGCGAGCTGCGAACAGTGTCACTTTCCGTTCGGCACCCTCGTGATCGAGCCCGCGTCGATCGTCCCTCCGGTGCGGCTGATCGCCTGAAAATAGAGCGTGTCGCCGGAAACCTCCATCATCATGAAGTGGAAGTCCGTATCGAATCCCCGCGCCATGATCGCGGACGGACGACGGATGTCCGCCTTTCGAAGCGATCCGGCGCCGCCGGAAATGAAATACGAGATCCCGTGCTGCGGCAGCATCCGTTCGTAGAAATGCTCGTGGCCGGAGAGGACCACGTCCACGTCTGCGTTCACCAGGATCGGTTCGAGCGCAAGGCGCAGGGCGCGCGCGGCACTGGTGTAGCGGCCCGATGTGTAAATCGGGTGGTGCAGATAGCAGATCTTCCAGTCTGTTCCTGACCGGCTGAGCTCGTCGCGCAGCCAGACGAGCTGCTCCGGATCGAGCGAGCGGCTGTCGAGCACGAAGAAGCGGACGCCGGCGCCAACGAGCCCTTCGAGCCGGCGCTCGTTTTGTCGAAACGTGTAATACCGGTGCCCGCCCATGTTGAACTTCGCGTAGTTCAATTCCGAATCCAGATCGTGATTGCCGATTGCGGCATGGAAGGTCACCCCGCTTTCAAGCAGCGCGCGGTAGGGCTCTTCGAACTTGACGCTGAAATCGTCCGGTCCATGCGGCGGGTAAATGTTGTCGCCGAGCATGACGACGAAGTCGAAGGGAAACTTCGTGCGCCACGCGATCATCTGTTGCGCGATCTCCGCCTGCGCTTGATCACCGCGGCCGGAATCGCCGATCACGGCAAACCGCACCGAACCGCTCTTCACCGGAAGCGCCAGCTCGCCCGGCCCAGGGGATAACTCGTGGATCTCGGTGCGGGTGGCTCGCTGGGCCTCCGCGGGAACCGAACTGCTCCGGCACCCGCCTGTCCACACCAGCGCGAAGGCAGCCATCCAGGCTGAACCACGGAAGGTGGACGACATTTATTCGGGGTCCCAGCCAAGCGCCACGAGCTGCACGTCGATCTGCCCGCGCTTCGGAAGGAGCGTCACCTGTTCGAGCATCGGAGCCCGTTCGTAATCGGTCGCGATCGCCTGGGTCTGCCGGCGCACCTCCTCGTCGAGCTCGGTGACCTGGGTGCGAACGGCTTCTACGCTTTCCGACGCGCGCTGCACGTCGCCGGACTCCTTCATCGACCGGCTCATCCCGCGCGCAGCGGTCGTTGCGCGACCGAGCGTGCTCGCGCTGAACGTCTTCCTGCCGAGGAGCGCGCCGACCAGCGTGGCGCCGATCGAGACGGCGGTCTGCAGCTTTTGCTGGGACGATTGCTCGGACTCGCGCGCCACGGCGGCTTCGGCTCGTCGCACCCGCTCGGCAAGCGCGGCCTGACGGGCGGCGTACTTCTGGCGCACGGCGTCCACGGCCGCATCCCGGGCAGCACGGGCGGCATCCTGGACCCGCACCTTGAAGTCCCCCTCAGTTTCATCCGGTCGCGAGGTGAGCCCGGTTTCCCGATGCCGGAACAGCTGAACCCGTTCGTTCTGGGCCAGCCACTGCTTCAGCGTCTTCTCCCATACCGCGTAGTTTTTTGGTTGCGCCGCGGCGGGTGGCAACGACTCGAACGAGGCGTCCTGCTCTGGCGTGCGGGCAAGCGACGCCACGTCGATCTCGAGACGCCGGGCGCCGGCCCAGTCCAGGGCGACCGGACCATCGCCGATCGACGCCGCATACACGAGGTCGCGAACCGAATCGACGTTGAGTTTCGAATCGGTGAACCCGAGGCGGACGGCCGCAAGCACAACAGGCGAATACAGCACCGGCTTTGACGCAGCACGCGGGTGACGCGGAATGTAGAACTGCTCGATCCCGGGCGGCAGCAGCGGCTGGCGATCCGACGCCGTGTCAGCCGGGGTCGGTCGCACCCGGGAGGGTGCCGGCACCGCATCGGTGGCAGCCCGAGCCGGTTCCGGCGCCTTCGCCCGGCCAGCCATTAGGGATCGGATTTGATCCCTCGACAGCGGTCCGCGCAGGTACGACAGCGTCCAGCGGGTCTGGAACGTCACGAGCTTCTCTTCGTGGACGTTGTGCAACAGAAAGACACGCTTCTGGAGAGCGGAAAGCAACCGATCGACGTCGGCGCGATTGAAGGAGCCAGCCGATGCGCCTTCGAGCCCATCGAGCACCCGGGCCTTGTCCCGTTCCGTTTGGAGCCGGCCGAGGAACCAGGTGCCGATGTTCGACAAGCCCTTGTAGTCCAGATCCACTGGGTTCTGGGTGGCCAGGACGACGCCCAGGCCGAAGGCGCGTCCCTGTTTCAGGAGCGTCAGCAGCGGCCCTTTCGACGGAGGGTTCGCGACGGGCGGGAAATAACCCGCAATCTCGTCCATATAGATGACCGCGCGCAGGCTCGTTGTCCCCGTCTGGGCGCGCATCCAGCCCACCATTTGATTGAGCAGCAGCGACACGAAGAACATGCGCTCGGCGTCGCCAAGGTGGGCGATGGACATCACGGCCACGCGCGGGCGGCCGTCAGCCGTGTAGAGCAGCCTCGCGGGATCGAGCGGTTCCCCCTCGAACCATTGTTCGAAGCCCGGGGCGGCGAGAACCGCGTTGAACCGCATCGACAGATCGAAGCGCTCGCGCTGGGGAAAAAAGACTTCGAGATCGACGACGCCGACCTTCTGAAACGGCGGCGACTGGATTTGCTGAATCAGCGATGGCGAGATCGAGATCGGTCCCGCCCTTCCATGCGGTGGACAGCACGGTGGTGACCAGCGTGTGATCGCGGCTCCGTGGAGGCGCGTCCACACCGGCGAGCGACAGGAGGCTGGTCGCCGTGCTCGACCGCCCGCTCACTCAGCAGTTCCGCATCATCCCGGACCGCAGCCGGTGGCGCCGCAAAGGACTGCAGGAGGGAAATGGGTAAACCGGCGCGGCTGCCCGGGCGTGTAGATCGCAAAATCGGCGGCCTTGCGCAGGCGTTCGATCCGCGCGCCGTCCTCGCCCCAGTCGGCCAGCCCCTTCTGCCACGTCTCGGCCTGCTGCGCCGCGAACGCGTCGGGCGTCACACCCGCTCGTCGTGCCTCGTCCTCGTCGATCCACGGCCGAAAATCCGCCGCTGTGAGCGACGGGAACGTCAGCAGCAGAGTTGCCCAGATCCCCCTTCGGATCAATCGCGATGACCGGGACGCCGTCGATCGCGGCCTCTTCAATGAGCGAAAGGCACAACCCGGTTTTTCCGCTTCCGGTCATCCCCGACGCACACCGCATGCGTCACGAGATCGCGGGAGTCGTACAGCACCGGCGTTCTCGAGCCGCTTGCCGGCCGAACGTCGTATTCTCGTCCCAGGTAGAAGAGACCCAGTTTTTCGAAGTCCTGCATAAGGGAATGGTAATGCTGATTGGATGAGGGATTCGCGATGAGCGATCAGTGATTAGGGATTCGGCTCTTCTGTCCAGAGCGGTACAGGCATCGACAGAATCCAGTAGCGCTGTCTCAGCGCGATCACCAGGCCGGCATAGTCCCGTTTCGGGAACTCGCCGGCGATCAGCCGATCGCGCAACCGGCGAATTTCGTATTTGTAAAGGTCGCGACGGCGTCGCGAAGTTGCTGCGGCGAACGTGTGCTGGAGACGGGCATGAGTCCGTGCCCGGCCAATGCGTCGAGCATCGGCTGGTGGTATCTGTAGACAACCGCACTCACTTTTCACTCGCCGTCCGTGCCTTTCACTCTACATTGACTGCGCGATTGCGCGCTCGTCTGCTAACATGCGCTGCATTCAACTCGCGGACATGCACTCATCACTCGACAAGGAGACGCTATGGCTGATGATTCGTACCTGGACGACGGCGAGCGGCCTGTCTGACGCGGCGGAACCAGCCGGCAGCACTTTCGGAAGCGCCATGGAGGCGCCTGCCGCGAGATCGGCAAGTCGCGCCGCCACTTCCGCAACGGCAGTGCGGCGGCTACGGCCGGGCAACCGGTGGCGACGGCTACGGCGCGCCCGCGTCCAGGACCGTCAAGAAGGCAGGGCCGCCCGCTCGCCGTGTGAAAAAGGCCGCCAAGAGCGCGCGGCAAGGCAAAAAAGGGCGGAGCCAAGAAGGCCGTTCGGAAATCGTGCCGCAAAACGCTCGACGGCGAAAGCGGTCGCCAACCCGGCGAAAAGCGGTCAAGGCTCGCGGCGGCCGCAAGAAGCGTTAGCCTGGCGAAGTCGGCAGTGGCATAACAAGGGCCGGCCTGGATTCAGAGCCGGCCCTTTGGTTTGTTTCAGTGGTCCGTCAGATCGTGGTCGTCGCAGTCCCGCCCGGTGACCCGGCACCGAGATAGATGCCATTGAAGAGGAATTTGAACGTGCCGTGCGGCTGCGCCCGGAACGTAATCTCGGGCGCAAACATGACCAGCCTGCCCTTTCCGATCGTCGCCTGAACGATCTCGACCCCGCCATTCAGGTAGCCCTGGCCGAAGGCCCATCCGCTTCGCAGCGGAGTCGGCGTGTCGAACCAGGCGACCGGACGCAGACCCTTCATGATGGCCTCGGGTCCGAGGCTGAACACGGGGCTGTTGTCGAAGAACACGTCCACGTGGGTGTCGAACGCCGTGCGCGATCGGCGCGGTGTTGTCGACGGCGACGCGGAGAATCGACCCGGGCACGTAGTACTTCTCAACCGGAACCGGCCGGGCAGCCCCGTCGGCGCTCCGCTCGACGAGGTGGTTCTCGACCGGCAGGCCAAACAGCTGCGCAAGGTTCATCGCCGACCGTCCGACCGCGAGTGATCGGTCCCGCCGTCCTCGAGAAATTTCTTCAACTGCGGCCGGTCTGCGCGGCGGTATAGGAACCCAGCATCGGCTGGTACTCGGGTGGAATGGTCTCGGCATTGCCGCCACCGCGTCCGCCGCCACCGCCCGCCACCTGCGCCGCGTCCGCTCCCCGCCGGCGCAGGACCGACACCCGAGGGAAAGATCAACACGTCGAAGCGGCTCGACAGATTCCCCGCGTCGAGCACTTTCGGATACACGACCTCGAACGGGAATTCGAATTGCTCGAGCACGAATCGCGTCCACCCCGACGGCATCGATCCGCCATACTGATCGGCAAAGCCGATGCGCGGTTTACGCAGCTTGAGCGCGCCGGCTGAGAGACAGACCGGCTGGCGCTGGGTCGAAGCTGACGCCGAGGTCCGCCGCGAGTTTCTGCAGCTCCGACGGGTGACGCGCCGGTGATATAGGAATGGGTTGATCGCCGTCCTGCACCCATTGGACGTCGCGCCCCGCGGCCAGCAAGCGATTTATCGCGATGAACGCGTTGTTGCGACGCGTGGCTCAGCAGGACGACCCCGTTCGGACGCTGACGAGACCTTGCCCGGCAGCGGCCCTGCAGTCCGTTCACCTTCTCGAACGGCCCATCGAATCCTTCGAGAATGCGATCGAACTTCACGCCCATCTGGTACGCGAGGGTCCATCCCGGCGTTGTCGTAGGGGCGCGTTGGCGGACCGCCTGGATACGGAATGTCGTCGGGATGATCCTGGGGCTCGAACATGTCGAGCACGTGCGGCCGGAACGGCTGCGCGGACTTCACGACGTAAGAGCCGGCAGGATACGATCTTGCTCTGCGACGGTGAACGGTGCGGTCGCCCGATGGACGTGATGCCGGTCTTGATCAAGGCGTTGATGAACTTCGTCGCCGTCGGAAAGTCCGGCTGGTCCGACGGAAGGATGAACCCGCGCGGATCGCGCAAGACTGGGGTCGCGCAGAAGCGTCTTGAACTGCGCAACCGTTCCTCCTCGTCCGCCCCGTCCACCGGTGCCGGCGGCGCCCGGCAGGTTCGTCGCCCGCGGTATCGGCCGGGCTTCGTCCCGCCGCGGCCACCCCCGGCGGGCGCGAGCGCGCCCTCGGCGGCGATGATTCGTCTCGGACTTGTCGTCCAGCTGTCTCGGTTGCCCCGCTCGATGGAGTTCTTCCCCATCTGGTAGATGTTGTAGAGGAACGTGTCCTTGTTGCGCGATGCGACGTCGAACACCGCGTAGTTCGCGGTCACCGAGTAATCGATCGACTGCCGGAAATGCCAGGTCTGCTGCGGTTCGATCGGGTAATACAGATTCGAATCGGGCAGCAGCTTCGATGGAACGAACGGAATCGACATCGGCGTCGGGTTTCCGATCGTTTCAGTCAAGAGGCCAATCATGTTGTGGAAATACACCGTGGTCCGCAAGCCACCGTTCCACCACGTCGAGTAGCTCGACCCTTTCCGGCTGGTCAGGCCTGGCTTTCCTTCCGCCGCCATTCGATTCGCCATCGCCGCGCCGACGATGTCGATGCCGATCGGTACGAGCGGATCGAAGTTGAAGTTGAACGGATCGCGGAACGGCGGCGCGAACATGACCGCGCCGGCAGGGCCCGTCTGGTGATGGTTGTACATGATCTGCGGGAACCATTCGGCGTAGAGCACCCGGTTCATGTTGATGCTCTCGGGAAGGTTCGACATGTAGAAATCGCGATTGTTGTCGTGGCCCGCGTACTTCTCGTACAGGCGCGGCAGGCCGCTCGTCGAGCGCAGCGTGGGATCCTTCTCGCGCATGTACCAGCTGGAGACGAGCTGCATGCCGTCTGGATTGGCATGCACGGCCAGGATGATCAGATCGTTCAGGAACCTGAGCGTCTCGGGATCGTTCCGGCTCACGAGCTGATAGACGGTTTCGATCAACTGGTGCGAACCCAGGACTTCGGTGGCGTGCAGGCCGCCGTCGAACCACACGACCGCCTTGCCTTCCTTCGCGAGGGCGCGGGCCTGATCGTCGGTCAGTCCATCGACCGTCGCGAGCCGGCGCGAGATGTCCTTGTAGCGATCGAGCTTCTTGAAGTTTTCAGGCGACGTGATGATCGCCATCAGCTGCGGACGCCCTTCGGCCGTCTTGCCGATTTCAACGACCTTCATCCGATCGGATTCCTTGTCGAGCTTCTGCCAGTACTCGACGAACTGGTCGTAGGTCGCGAGCTGATAGTCGTCGCCGATGTTGAAGCCGAAGAATTGCTTGGGAGTGGTGATCCCTTGCGCGGCTGAGGCCGCGCTGATGGTGATAACGAGTGCGAGTGAGAGAAGAAGGATGCGGGGGGTGCGCCTGAGCATCGATGCCCTCCAAGTCGGAGACGGCTAACGATACTACGAAGCGTTCACCCCCACGCCAGCCTGCAGCGCTGTCTACACAGTGAAGACGAGTCGGGATCCGTGGTCCGGGATCCGCGATCCGCCGGAATCCGTTTCGTCGAACCTCTACTGAATCGGCGAGCCCGCCGGCGGGGCGCCGGTCTCGGGCATCGTCAACGTCAGCGATGCCGAGTGTTGATAAATCACGCCATCCGAATTCGAGCCGAAGAATTTCGCGACGCTCGGGTCGAGCGGATCCCCAACGGCCGCATACCCCGGTGACGCCATCCCGGCGCCAAGGCCGTTGCACGACGCTGGCGCTCCAGCGAGCCCGGTCCCGGCGAGGCTGAAGTTGTAGCCACTCTTGGTGAAGGTGGCCGCTTTAATCATCTCGTCCGGCAGGAATCCTTCCGCGCTTCCCGGGGGCGGCACGCCAAGCGTCGGCAGGTCCGGCGAATAGAAACCGAGCCCGCAGGTGATGGCGAAGCTCAATTCACCGCTGTTCAAGACGCGAAGGGTGCCGATCGCGGACGACGACTGAGCCGCGCCGCGCGCTTTCATGAGGCCGGGGATCGCCAGCGAAGCAAGCAGGCCGATCAGCGCGACGACAAACAGCATGTCGATCAGCGTGAACCCGGCGTCACCACGTCTCCGTTTGCGAGTCATCTGTTCCATATGGGTAACCATTCTGCACAGGGCCGTTCGTTCTTACCCAGTCGTGGACAATTTTCGGCACCCTTGCCATTTTTCGACAGGCCGTAAATTGTCCCCCGGGGGCTCGGTCCTCCAAGCTATTTGTCAGGTCGACCCGTAACCTTTTGTCTTGACGTCGTTTGTTGCTGACGTTCGACCGGCGTTCCGGCCAGTCGCCTGGAAAAGTGCAAGATCAGCACCACGGCTGAGATTACAAATCCTGCGAGATCGGGGTGGCTTCTGGCTGTTGGCCGGTTCGCGGTTCGCGGTTCGCGGTTCGCGGTTCGCGGTTCGCGGTTCGCGGTTGGCGGTTGGCGGTTGGCGGTTGGCGGTTGGCGGTTGGCAGGTTAAACTCAGTTGCAATTGTACTAATGCATTAGTATAATGAGGCAAGTGCCGACGATCTCGATCGACCCTCAGGACGCGACGCCGATTTACGCGCAGCTGGAACGCTCGCTGCGGGCGGCGATTGCGACCGGGCGAATGCAGCCCGGCGATCAACTACCGACGGTCCGGCAGCTCGCGGTCGAACTGCGCGTCAACGCGAACACGGTGGCCCGCGTCTACGCGGAGCTGGAACGGGCCGGCGTCATCGAGACGCGACGGGGGGTCGGCTCGTTCATCAGCGCGACCCCCGCCGAAGCGCGCCCGCCCCGCGAACACGAGCGACGGCTTCGGGCGTTCGTCACACGGGTTCTGGCCGACGCCGACGCCGCCGGCTTCACGGTTGACGAAATCACTGCTGCGCTCGGTGCGCACAAGAGAGGAAGCTAAATGATCACCATTGGACGCGGTCAGGACTCCGCCGTTCGCGCGCCACGAATGAACGTCGTCTCGATCGTCATTCTGCTCGCGTCGCTCTCGATCGGCATCCTGGGTGTCCGTGCGCTGAACAATCCGATCCCGCTCGTGGCCATGGCGATCGTCGGCGTCATCCTCATGCAGGCTCCTCGGATCGCGGAACAGTGGGAACGCGCGGTCGTCCTTCGGCTCGGTCGGTATGTCGGCCTGCGCGGCCCGGGTCTCTTCTGGATCATGCCGTTCGTCGATCGGGTGTCGAGCTGGATCGATCAGCGAACCATCACGACGACGTTTGCGGCCGAGCAGACGCTGACGTCAGACACCGTCCCGGTCAACGTGGACGCGGTGCTGTTCTGGATGGTCCATGACGTGCAAAAAGCCGCGCTGGAAGTGCAGGACTATCCGCAGGCGGTGAGCTGGGCAGCCCAGACGGCCCTGCGCGACATCATCGGACGTACCTCGCTGACCGAACTGCTGCGCGGGCGGGAGCGGATTGAGACAGAACTCCAGCAGCTCATCGATCAGCGGTCGAGCCCGTGGGGCGTGACGGTGTCATCGGTGGAAATGCGCGACGTCGTCATTCCGGTCGGCCTCCAGGACGCGATGTCCCGCGAGGCACAGGCCGCGCGCGAAAAGCAGGCGCGGATCATTCTCGGCCAGGCGGAAATGGAGATCGCCCAATCCTTCCAGGAGGCGGCCAAGTCGTACCACGACAACCCGACCGCGCTGCACCTGCGCGCGATGAACATGCTCTACGAAGGGTTGAAGGAGAAAGGCGCGCTCATGCTGATTCCGAGTAGCGCCGTGGAATCCATGGGCATGGGAGGCATGCTCGGCGCGGCTGCGATGCGACAGGAGCGACTGACCGGTGGCGGCAGCGACGACAAGGAAGGCAAAAGTTAAAAGTTAAAAGTTAGAAGTTAAAAGTCAGACGGCAAAAGGCCAGGTCTTTCCCTTAGTACTTTTAACTTTTGACTTTTAACTTTTAACTTTCTATCGCGTCAGCTTTCTGTACTTGATCCTGTGCGGCTGATCTGCCTCGGCCCCTAGCCGTCGATGGCGATCCGCCTCGTAGTCCTGATAGTTCCCTTCGAACCACACCACCTTGCTGTCCCCTTCGAACGCGAGCATGTGGGTGGCAATCCGGTCGAGGAACCAGCGATCGTGGCTGATGACGACGGCGCAGCCGGCGAACGCCAGCAGCGCCTCTTCGAGCGCGCGCAGCGTATCGACGTCGAGATCGTTGGTCGGCTCGTCCAGCAGGAGCAGGTTCGCTCCGCCCTTCAGCAGCTTGGCCAGGTGAACGCGATTGCGCTCCCCGCCCGACAGTGAGCCGACCTTGCGCTGCTGATCGCGTCCCTTGAAATTGAACCAGGACACGTAGGCGCGCGACGCCACTTCGCGTTTCCCCAGTTCGACGTTGTCGCGTCCGCCCGTGATCTCTTCCCACACGCTCTTGTCCGGCGCCAGCGCGTCGCGCGACTGATCGACGTGGCCAACCTGGACCGTCTCGCCGAGACGCAACGTGCCAGCGTCTGGCTGCTCGGCCCCCGTGATCATGCGGAACAGCGTCGTCTTGCCGGCGCCGTTCGGCCCGATGACGCCGACGATCCCGCCGCGCGGCAGCGTGAACGTCACGTCGTCCATCAGCAGCACGTCGCCGTAGCCCTTCCGCAGGCCGCGGGCCTCGACGACGATGTCGCCCAGCCGCGGGCCAGGAGGAATGTAGATTTCGACCTGCTCGATTTTCTGCGAGGTTTCTTCCTTGAGGAGATCCTCGTACGCATTGAGACGTGCCTTGCCCTTCGCCTGACGCGCACGCGGCGACATGCGAATCCAGTCGAGCTCGCGAGAGAGAGTCCGCTGACGCTTGGTCTCGGCTTTCTCCTCGATCTCCAGGCGCTTCTGCTTCTGCTCGAGCCAGGACGAGTAGTTGCCCTCCCACGGAATGCCCGATCCGCGATCGAGCTCGAGAATCCAGCCGGCCACGTTGTCGAGGAAATATCGATCGTGGGTGACAGCGACGACGGTGCCGGCGTAGTCCTTCAGAAAACGTTCGAGCCAGGCGACCGATTCGGCATCGAGATGATTCGTGGGCTCGTCGAGCAGCAGCAGGTCCGGCGACTTGAGCAGCAAGCGGCAAAGCGCGACGCGACGCCGCTCGCCGCCTGACAGCCTGGACACATCAGCGTCAGGCGGCGGCAGCCGCAGCGCATCCATCGCCAGCTCCAGGCGCGAGTCGAGGTCCCACCCATTCGCCGCCTCTATTCGATCCTGGACCTTGCCTTGCTCCTCCAGGACCTTGTCCATTTCCTCGGGCGACAACTCCTCGGCGAACTTTGCGTTGATCTCGTCGTAGCGTGTCAGGAGCGCCTTGATCTCGGCGACGCCCTCCTCGACGTTGCCAAGCACCGTTTTCGACGCATTCAGTCGAGGCTCCTGCTGAAGAAAGCCAACGCTGATGCCGTCGGCCGGCCACGCCTCACCGACGAACTGCTGATCTTCGCCTGCCATGATCCGCAGGAGTGTGCTCTTCCCGGAGCCGTTCAGCCCGAGGACGCCAATCTTCGCGCCAGGAAGAAACGACAGCCAGATGTCTTTCAGGACGACGTGGTCTGGAGGGTGGACCTTCCCCAGACCCTTCATGGTGTAGATGAACTGCATATCGAAATGCTGAATGCTGAATGCTGATTTGATTGATGATTGTTGATTGTCGATTGCCGAATTGAAGATTTTAGCGCGAATCGCGGATCTTCCGGCTAAGGCCGGACGCTACAAGAACCTGGGCGGCAGGCGTGGCGCGTTCAGCTGGAAACTGGAAACTGGAAACTGGAAACTGGAAACTTAGAGCGCCCTGTCCGGCCGCACGGGCACCGCCACCTTCGCCTTTGGGAGCTCTGGCGTGAAGTCCTCGCCCGGGTTGATGAACCGATCCGATTCGAGCGTGTACTGTTTGTCGTACAACGTCCGATAACGGCCGCCGAGCGCGAGGAGCTCCGCGTGGGTGCCACGTTCCACGATTTCACCGTGCTCGAGCACCAGAATCTGATCGGCACTTCGAATCGTCGACAAGCGATGCGCAATCACGAACGTGGTCCGTCCTTCGCGCAGTGATCGCAGGCCGTCCTGGATCATCGCCTCGCTCTCGCTGTCGAGGCTCGACGTCGCCTCGTCGAGGACGAGGATGCGCGGATCGGCGAGAATCGCGCGCGCGATGGCGACGCGCTGGCGCTGCCCGCCCGACAGCTTGACGCCGCGCTCACCGACCACCGTGTCGTACTTCTTCTCGAACTTCTCGATGAACTCGTCCGCGTGTGCCACGTGGCTGACGGCGCGGATCTCGATCCATGGTCGCGTCCATCCGCCCGTAGCGGATGTTGTCGCCGACGGTGCCGTCGAAGAGGAAATTGTCCTGGAGCACGACGCCGAGCTGCGATCGGTAGTCGCGCAGGCGGACCGAGGCGAGATCGCGTCCATCGACGAGGATGCGTCCCTCTTTCGGCCGGTTGAACGCCATGACCAGGCTGATCAGCGTGCTCTTGCCTGACCCGCTCGATCCGACGAGCGCGGTCGTCGTCCCGGCAGGCGCGCGGAAGCTGACGTGCTTCAAGACCGGCACGCCTGGGTTGTACTCGAAGGTCACGTCCTCGAACGCGATCTCACCGTCGATTTCGTCCAGCAGCGCGCGGGTGCTGTCCTCGTCGTCCTCGGTCTTCATGGTCATCAGATCGTGGATGCGATCGAGGCCGGCGAACGCTTCGCTGATCTGCGTCCCGATCGAGGCGATCTGCACGACCGGCGCGGCCATCAGGCCGGTGAACAGGATGTAGTTGATGAAGTCGCCAAGCGTCATGTGGCCGGCGATGATCGACCGGCCGCCGACGACGATCATGATGACGCCGATGGCGCCGACGACGACCGTGGAGAAGGCGGTGATCCCTGAAACGCCGGTAATCGACTGGGCGACGTTGCGAAAGAGCCGGTGGACGCCCTTCGTGAAGACAAGCTCCTCGCGTTTCTCCGCGGTGTAGGTCTTGACGATGCGGATGCCGCCGAGCGTTTCATTCAGGCGGCCGGTGACCTCGGCGTTGATTTTGCCGCGCTCCCGGAACAGCGGACGCAGGCGCTTGAACGCAAGCGCCATCGCGCCACCAAACGTCGCGAGCGCGACGATGGTGATGCACGTGAGATACCAGTTCAGATAGAACAGGTAGGCAAGCGCGAAGAGCGCCGTCACCACGCTGCCGGTGAGCTGAACCAGCCCGGTGCCGACCAGATTCCGGATCCCTTCCGCATCGGTCATGATCCGCGAGATCAGCACGCCGGACTGCGTCGAGTCGAAATAGTTGATCGGTAGTCGCGCGACGTGCGCTTCGACGCGGCGGCGCATGTCGGTGATGGCACGCTGCGCCGCGACGCCGAGCACCTGCGACAGCGCAAACGACGTGACCGCCTGCACCAGCGTCGCGGCACCGGCCGCGACCGCCAGCGGCATCAGCATCTCGGCGCGTTTCTTCCCGATCACGTCGTCGATGAGGAACTTGGACGTCGCGGGCAGGACGAGCCCCGACAGCCGGTTGACCAGCATCAACGCGAGGCCGAGCGCCAACCGACCTCGACGCGCCCAGATCAGCGCTTTCGCTTCCTTCCAGGCGGCCGAGGTGAGCTTTTTCTTGTTCTTCGGGTCCGCCGCAGCGGCGGCACCTGCGGCGCCCCCGCGATGGCCGCGCGCGCCTTCGGACCTGGGCAGGCGCATTCCCACACCCATTGCCATGACTACTAGGACGCCTTTCTACCTGATCGAGACCCCACGCGATCGCTGGACGGGAAGCCAGACCGTGGCAGCACGTAGCGATCGATGGCCTGCGCCACACCGCACTCGTTGTTGCTGCCGGTGACGGGCCATCCGCGAGCCTTGAGCTCGGCGAGCGCGTTGTCCATGAGCACAGCTGTTCCGGCGAACTCCAGCATCTGCAGATCGTTCAGATTGTCCCCCATCGCCATGACCTCGTCGCGAGCAACGCCGCGCTCGCTGGCCCAGGCCTGGAGTGCTGACCCTTTGGAACATCCGGCGGTGACGATATCGACGAGAGAGAAATCCCGGTGCTCGTATTCCGTCAGCGCAACCGAGAAACCATCGGCGCGATTCTGCAGACGGACGAACAGCGCGCGCATCTCCGCGCAGCCGCCTGAAAACATCACCTGGATCGGATCCTCGGTCAGGCAGTTCTCGAGCGGAGCGACCTCGGCCAGAAACGGACGATTCCCTTCGAAGAAACGACGGTGACGCGGATGCTCCCAGTCGATCGCTTCGAACACCACCTGGCCTTCGCGCGGACGATCGAACACGACGGCGGCGCTGGCACGATGCTCGGGAAAGGCCGCGAGGACCGTGCGAGCTGTCTTGAGCGGCAGCAGGCTGCGCATCAACGTGTGGCCGTCGCGTGTCTTCACGACAGCGCCGTTGCTCAGGATGAGCGTCAGCGGTTCGGGCAGCGATTCGAAGATCGGCCGCGCGAATTCGTAGCGGCGTCCGGTCGCGAGCGCCACCTCGACGCCCGCGTCGATCGCACGCGCCACCGCGTCGCGATTCGCCTCGGGGATTCGGCCGTCACTATCGAGCAGCGTTCCATCAAGGTCGAGGGCTAGGAGACGGATCATCGAAGGTTAAAAGTTGAAAGTTAAAAGTTAGAAGTAAAAGACGAAAGGCAAAAGGGACAAGTCCCGCCATTGTACTTCGACGGCCCGCCTGGCCCTTTTGCCCTCCTTACTTTTGACTTTTTACTTTTACCTTTTAACTTTCTAGAACTGCACCCGCAGTTCCCCCACCACCTGAGCTTTGACGATGTCGCCAAAGACGTGCTGCTGGACGGTCTGATTGGCGAGGTTGGTCGCCTTGATGGATGTCGTGACCCGATTCTTGTCACCCCAGCGCACGCCAAAGCCGGCGTTCACGAGCGTGTACGCCTTCGTCGTGCCGTGATAGGCCGCATCGAGCACGTCCTGCCAGAACGCGTCGTCGGTGTATCCGACTGAGAAGTTCCCCAGATATCGCTGGCGATCGAAGCGTCAGGCCAAGGTTGAAACGGTTCTGAGGCGGAAGGTTCAGTTCACTGAGATCGAAGTCCTTCGGATCGGGAGTGGCCTGGTAGGTGTAGTTTGCAAACACGTTGAGATAGGGATTGATCGGGCTGTCGATTCCCAGCTCGAACCCTTTCTGCACGTAGCGGCCAAAGTTCTCGTAGGTGAAACGGCCCGGCAGCGATTGTCCCGGGATGAAATTGATCAACACGGGTGGAAGCGGCCAGTTCGGCGGTGGATTCGCGGCGGTGTATCGGCCGGTCGGATCTTCCGTAAAGAGAATCTCTTCCTTCACGTTGTTTACGTAGAACGCCGCCGAGACCACTGCGCGATTCGGCAGCACTCCCGAGTAGCCAATCTCGTAGGCGTCGAGCGACTGCTCGGTGAGATCTTGATTCCCCACAATGTTGAGCGGAAGCGGGTAAACGGCCGGACCGCCGAGCTGTCGAAGATCCACAGGTCGAGCAATGACGGTTGACAGCCAGTTGTTGATCACCGACGGCGCCCGATAGGCGCGGTTGTAGGACAGCCGAATCGTCTGATTCTCCTTCGGCTTGATCAGGAACGCCGTGCGCGGCGAAAACACCCAGTCGTCCAGATAGTCGAAACGATCCACGCGAGCGCCAAGCGTCAGGCGGAAATAGTTGGAGAGGAAGATCTCGTCCTGGACGTAGGCACCGAACTCGGTGCGATTGTCCGCCTGCGGCGCGATCTCGAGATCGAAGGTGTTGAACCGCAGGTTGCCGCCGTAATTGAGCACGTTATGCGTGCCGAGTGCGGTGGCGTTCGACATCTCGAAGTCGTAGGTCCGCGTATCGAACGCAAAGGGAATGAACTGGCCGTTCAGCGGATTCCGCGCGAGCAGGTTGGTCGCATCGCCGTGCAGAATGTTCGTGAAGAACGAGCCACGCAGCGCTTTGTTGGTATACGTCACCTTGCCGTAACCCATCACGGTTCCGTTCTGGATGTCGAACGGACCGATGCCGCTGTGCATGATGCCGTCGGTGCCGGACACGCCGCCGGTGAACGACAGCCGGGCGCCGTCCGGATAGTCGTAGTCCACACGCGCATCGAACTTCGGTTGCGTGGTCCCGGTGTTGGAATAGGGAGGATACGTGGCCGTCGCAACCGTGCAGACCTCTGGTCGGTCGCAAGGAATTTTTCCGGTCGGCCGGGACAGCGGATCCTGTGAATAGAAGCCAGCCGACAGCTTATACGCCCAGCGATCGTTGACGGCCTGCGCGTGCGTGCCGCTGGCGTACCACAGGGGCCCTGAACCCTCGTCGCTGCTCCGCCCGAACGCCCCGACGCCGAATATCGCGCTGGTCCCCTGCATCTCGCGCGGCGACTTGGTGATCACATTGACGACGCCGTAGAGCGCGTTCGCGCCCCAGACGGCTGATGCCGGCCCTCGAATCACTTCGATCTGCTTGATCTCGTTCAGGTTGACGGGAAGGAAGTCCCACATCACGAACCCGAACATGTCCTGATACAGGCTGCGGCCATCGAGCAGTGCCAGCAGGCCGGTTGCGAGCGTGCCCGTCGCCCCGCGGCTCGTCACGTTGATGTCGCGCGCCGACACCTGCGTCATGTTCACCCCGGGAATCGGCCGAAGGAGCTCGGCAAAGTTCTGGGACGTCGCCTGCTGAATCGTTCTCGCCGTGATGACCGACATCGTCGCCGGTGCGTTCGCCAGCTTCTCTTCGGTTCTCGACGCACTGACGACGACGGTCTCTTCGTACTTCTGTTCCTCCGGCGGAGTGGTCGGCTGTTGGGTCGTCGGCGGCGGTTGCGAAGCGGGTGTGGGCTGCTGCGCCGTCGGCTGCGGTGATGCCGGCTGTTGTGACGTACTGGACTGCGACGCTTGCGCGGCGGCCAGGCCTGGCAGCAGCCACCGCGACGAAACGGTCACCATGAAGGCGACCCGACAGGCCAGTTTCATACACGCTCCTTTGAATCCGAGGCCGTCCCGGCCCGGAACTGAAAGTACTCGCGATGACAGGGGCTCATGCTTGTCAGAATATCGGCCGGACACTCAGAAGTCGTGAACAAACAGTGAAGAAACCTGTACCGGCCATGGATGGCACGGCGCTGGGGCCTTGGGATATACCACAGCCAACGAGGGGGTTCAACACTGCTAGACTGACGGGCCGGGACCACCCGACTTACGATGACCGTCGATGCTGCCCCTGCCGCCACGGCGCCAGGCACGATACCCGCTGACGAATGGGCCGCCTGGCCTGACGAGAAACTGCTCGATCTCCGGATCTCGCAGCTCGGCGTGACGATCGAAGGGAGCATCCTCGAGTCGCGCCTCGCCGAACTGCAACGGGAAATCGACGCGCGTGGGCTCGCCTTTCAGCCCCACTTCTGGCTGTCGGCCGAATGGTTCTCGCCCGACGGCGTGCCAGGCGTAGCGATTCCGTTCTATCTCGCGCATCCGCGTCTGGAGAAGCTTGAACGCGCGCAGATGCTGGAGGTGGAAGGGGGCAACGAGGCGTGGTGTATGAAGATCCTGCGCCACGAGGCCGGGCACGCAATCGACAACGCCTACAAGCTACGCCAGCGTCGGCGACGACAGCAGTTGTTCGGGCCGTCGTACATGCAGTACCCCGACTATTACACGCCGAAGCCCTACAGCAAGAGTTTCGTGCTGCATCTCGACAGCTGGTACGCGCAGAGCCACCCGGACGAAGATTTTGCCGAGACGTTCGCGGTGTGGCTGGCCCCGGAATCAGACTGGCGCGGCCGCTACACCGGCTGGCCGGCGCTGAAGAAACTGGAGTACATCGACGCCCTGATGCGCGAGCTTGCCGGCAAGCCGATGCTCGTGCAGCACGCGGCGCAAGGTGGAGCCGCTGCACAGCATCCGGAAAACGTTGAGAGCGCACTACGAACGGAAACGCCGTCACTACGGCGTCGAGCATCCGCATTTCTACGATCGCGATCTGAATCGTCTGTTTTCGTCACGGCCGGAGTTCGACGGGAACATGAAAGCCGCGCGCTTCATCGCGCGCGTGCGCAAGGAGGTGCGCCGGATGGTGGCCGCGGGCACCGGCGAATACCAGTACACGATCGATCAGGTGCTCGAGAACATGATCAAGCGGGCAAACGAGATGAACCTCCGGTTGACGCGCCCCGAGGACCAAACGAAGCTGGATTTCACGATCATGCTCACCGTGCAGACCATGAATTATCTGCACAGCGGCAGGCACCGGGTGGCGCTGTAAATGTTGAATGCTGAATGCCGATCGATCGGATCCCGGACCGGAGGGCTAAACGAAGGTCCTGCATGTGCACGAGGACGGCTGGGGCACCGATTGCGTTAACGAGAACGGCCAAGCCCGCATGATAGAATAACGCCTCCCAGATTCCGCAATTTCCGGAGTGATCTCCATGCGAACGACCGTCCTGGCAGCAGCGGTGGCGACCACCTTTCTGGGCGGATTGACCTTCGCTGCCCCTCAGGCCCAGAAATCACCGTCGCCGGTCCCGACCTACACGAAGGACGTGGCGCCGATCCTCTTCAAGAACTGCACCGGCTGTCACCGGCCCGGCGAGATCGGCCCGATGTCGCTCCTCACCTACGAGGACGTGCGCCCGAGAGCAAAAGACATCCGCGACAAGATCGACGAGGGCGCAATGCCGCCCTGGCACGCCGACATGCCGCACGGAACGTTCCTGAACGAGCGCGGCCTGACCGATCAGGAAAAGAGCACGATTTTCCGGTGGGTCGCGAACGGGGCGCCGAAAGGCGATGCGAAGGACATGCCCGGCACTCCTGACTATCCCAAAGGGTGGAGCATCGGGACACCTGACGTCGTGTTCGAGATGCAGGAAGACTACAAGGTTCCCGCCGACGACGTGGTCCAGTACGAATACTTCTACATCCCGACCAACTTCAAGGAGCCGAAGTGGGTGCAGGCGATCGAGGTACGCCCCGGCAATCGCAACGTCGTCCACCACGTGCTCGTCCGGTATAGGGCGAAGCCGGACATTCAGCGCGCTCCCGTGCTGAAGCTGAATCCGGACATCTCGGGCTTTCCGCCGGCTGTTCATGGTCTGCATCCAGCGATCAAGGACGACGTGCCGGCGCGCCTGCTGGCAACCTACGCACCAGGCACCAATCCGCAGGTCTTTACGCCAGGCACCGCCCTCCGACTCGAACCCGGAGGCGTCCTCGAGCTGCAGATGCATTACACCTCAGCCGGACAGGACGAGACGGATCGCACCAGGGTCGGAATGATCTTCTCGAAGGATCCGGCGCCTCGCGAGGTTCGCGCCGGCCAGTTCTTCAACACGACGTTGAATCTGCCGGCCGGAGCAGCGGACGTGAAAGTGGATGCGGACGTCGAATTCGTGCAGGACACGACCGTGTGGGGCTTGTTCCCCCATACGCACGTTCGCGGCAAGAAGTGGGAGTACGTGCTGCTGCTGCCGGACGGATCGAAAAAGACGATCCTCTCCGTGCCTCGATACGACTTCAACTGGCAGACCTATTACATGTTCAGAGAACCGCTCCAGGTGCCGAAAGGATCGAAGATCATCTCGACGGCGTGGTACGACAATTCACCTGCAAATCGGGCGAACCCGGACCCGACGGTCGACGTAAAGTGGGGTGACCAGACCTGGGAAGAAATGCAATACACGGGCATCCTCTTCTCACCAGCCGCGCCGGCCTTGCCCGCGACGGCCGCAGGACGCTCGCAGTAACTAATCGCCGCAGCTGAACGACGAAAGGGAGACGCATGAGAGTGGTTCTTGCCCTCGGAATGATCCTGAGCGCCGCAATCGTGATGGCGAGCGGACCGCCCGATCAGGCGGCGAAGCCATCGATCCCCACGTTCACCAAGGACGTGGCGCCCATCCTCTATAAGAACTGCACCGGCTGCCACCGGCCCGGCGAAATCGGACCGATGTCGCTGCTCACCTACGAGGACGTGCGTCCTCGCGCGAAGGACATCCGCGACAAGGTCGGCGATGGCGTGATGCCTCCGTGGCACGCCGACAAGGCGCACGGCACGTTCGCGAACGATCGCAGCCTGAGCGACGCGGACAGGTCCGTGCTGCTGCGCTGGGCAAACAACGGAGCGCCAAAGGGAGACGACAAGGATCTTCCTCCGATGCCCAAGTACGTGGATGGATGGTCGCTCGGACAACCGGACGCCGTCATCGAGATGCCGGTGGACTACAAGGTCCCGGCCGATGGCTTCGTCGAGTACCGAGTATTTCGAAATCCCGACGAACTTCACCGAAGACAAATGGCTGCAGGGACTCGAAGTGCGTCCGGGAGCGCGCGCCGTCGTCCACCACGTCATCGTGACGGCGAGACCGCCCCAACCGGAGCCGAGACCGGGCGGGTTCACGTTTGCGAAGGGGATGGACATTCCAAAAGGTCAGACTGGGACCGGGGCCGACGCCGCCGAAAAGCCGGTCGATCCGAAGCACGGGAAAAGTCAGCGGCTTTTCCCGGCGCCGCAGCGGCTCGGCGTATTCATCGGAGGCTTCGCGCCCGGGACGAGCGCATTCAGCTTCGATCCCGGGTCGGCGGTCCTGATTCGCGCGGGATCGACCATCGTTCTCCAGATGCACTACACGACCAATGGCAAGGAAGCGATCGATCGGACAAAGGTGGGCCTGTACTTCGCCAAGCAGCCGCCTGAGACCGAACTGCGGCTCGGCACGTTGATCAACGGTCAGCTCAAGATTCCCGCCGGCGAGAAGGATTATTCGATCTCGGCCGACATGACGACGCTGACCGACGTGACGCTGCGGTCTCTCTTGCCGCACACGCACCTGCGCGGGAAGAGCTGGGAGTACACGGCCATCTACCCGGACGGCCGGTCGGAGGTGATCCTGTCGGTGCCCAAATACGACTTCAACTGGCAGACCGAGTACATTTTCGCGCAGCCGCTGAAGCTCCCCAAGGGGACACGAATCCACGCGATCGCCCATTACGACAACTCCGAGGCGAACAAGTCGAACCCGGATCCGACCCTCGACGTTGCCTGGGGCGATCAGACGTGGGAAGAAATGATGTTCACCGGCATCGTCTACTCGATCGACGGGGTGAAGCCCGGCGAAAACTACAAGCTCGATCTGGGCGGCCGTGGACGCGGCAACGGCGGGCAGTAGACGAAAGTTGAAAGTTAAAAGTTAAAAGTTGAACCAGGAGAGAGAAGAGTCTCAACACGCAATGAAACACCCGATCAAGGCCCTCGCGGCGCTCGCCGCCGGGGCCTTTCTTCTTTGCACGCTCGCACTCCAAGCGCACGATCGGATCACCACCAAGGTCACCTGGGAGCGCGAGATCGCAACCGATCTTCAGCGCGAGGTGCGCGGATTGCCATCGCGCTGGCGGGAAGTCGACGATTCCTCTGGGGACGTATCCGGAAGCGAGACCGTGGGCGGTCGCGATCAAGGAGGAAGTGCTCACGCGGCGGATGCCGAAGTGGAGCGCGGCGCGGGGCTACGGCGACTTCGCCAACGATCCGTCGCTGTCGCCGTTCGAGATTGCGCTCATCGCCGCGTGGGTTGACGGCGGCGCGCCAGAGACCGAGAAGGGCAGGCCCTCGACAACGGCCGCACAGGCGGTCGTCAAGCCGGCGGCATTTGCCCCTCCACGGGATTCGACGATTCGCACGACAAACCTCGCCTGCGGAGAGCAACCGACTTCGGGCCGCTTGCTCGGGATTCGTCCCACACTCGACAAAAAAGGCACCGCAGGGATCGCCGCGCTTCTCCCGGACGGCCGCCAGGAAATCATCGCCTGGATTCGTGATTACGACCCGGACTACGCCCCCACCTACTGGCTCCGCAAACCGCTCGTTCTTCCCACCGGAAGTCGCCTCCGCGTGCAGAGCGCGGGTCGATGCGCGATCGACTTGACGTTCGCCCGATAGAATCCTGCAGCACCCCGAACGAACCCTGTAGAACCCCGAACGAACCCTGTAGAACCTTGTCGAACCCCGCAGAACCTCGTAGAACCAGATGCTTTGGCTACGGTCCCGTTACAGAGATCACGAACGAGACCGTCGTCACGACGCCGTGACGCTGGAACTGGAGCCAGAGCTTGTAAGTGCCTGGCGCGGGCAGCAGCGGCTGAAACGTGATCACGGGGCCGCGCGTAGCCGGTTCTTCCGGATGCACGTGATCGGTTTCGGTCAGGTCGGCGTTCACGATCAGCATGTGCCCCGGGGCGCCGAGAAACGGTTCGAGATCCGACACCGCTGCACCGCTCTGCGCATCGGTCAGGCTGAACGCGAGCACCGCCTCCTTCCCCGCTTTCAATCCCGTGACATCGAGCTTCACCCGAACGCCGCCGATCGTCTTGTCCGCGGTCGCGTCAGGCGTCAGATCGAGCATTCCGGGGAAGAGACTGTCGCGATACCCGGGCGTGACGATCGCGCGCTGCAGCATCTGGGCGCGTCCGCCCTGCGGAAGAAAGTCCGCGATCACCACATACTCGCCCGGAGGGAGGGCCTCGACCCACTCGAAGGCGCCGTCACCGATCTGCTTTGGGTGGACGTGCCGAAAGAACTCGAGCTTCCGGTCGATGATGAACAGGTGCAGCAGTCGTTCGTGGACGGTCGTGAACCCCGCGACCGGCCGGTTCGAGACCGGGTCGCGCAGCGTCATGCGCAGCTTCGACGCGCCGTGGCCGCCGGATCCCGGTATCACCGCGACGTCCATCCGATACTCGCCGAGCCGTGGCGGCGGAATCGGGACGAGCTCCATCGCGCAGAGCGGACATCGGCCGGCAACCGACGAGCGGATGTCCGGGTGCATCGGACACCAGAACGCATCCGGCGCGTCGAGGTCGCGGACAATCTCGATCGCGCCGTGCGTTGCCGTTCGGAACAGCCGTGAATCATCGGTCTGCCGGACCGGTTTTGCGCCGTGCGCGACGAGCGCCGCCACGACTGCTGACGTGTCGCCGGTGGTAAAGCCGATGTGATCGAGCAGCTCCGAGGCGAACATCGCCTCGAAATCCGTCCGCGCCGTGCCACGATCGGCATCGACCTCCACGCCATGAGCGCTGAGCCACTCGCGCGCCGCCGCATAAGCACTGGAGATCGATGGACGCGCATCTGACGGCACGTCGCTGGCGTCCAGGCGATCGAACAGCGCGTACTCGCCGCCGACCCGCACTCCGACACCAAGGCCCCGCAGCAAGACGCGCGTTCCTTTCAGGGCGATCGCCGCCTGATTCATGGAGGCCGCGGGTTCGGCTACGCGGAAATGGAGGTGGTGAAACCTGACTGAAGGCGCCGGCAGGCTGAGGGGACTTGCACGAACTGCGAAGAGCAACCCGGCTACGGCCGTCAGGAGATGAAGCTTCCGCCGTATTCCCCGTGCGCCCGTTCGCATGGCCTGCTGAGATTATAGGACACCGGTTACATACAATAGCTTGATGCTGAAGCTCGCCCGTCTTCTCTTCCCGTCACTGCTCGTGCTGGCGATGCCGCTCTCCGTTCCTACACACGCCTCACGTCCCGATGGAACGTCGTGGCTGGATCCGTACCGCGAGCCGAGCGCGCGTCTCATCGGCGAGGCGATGTCCAGTCGTTTCGCCTGGGAGCGGCTGGCGCTGCTGGGCGACACCTTCGGCCATCGCCTGAGCGGCTCACGTTCCCTCGAGGAAGCGATCCAGTGGGCGGTTGGCGAAATGAAAAAGGATGGGCTCGAGAACGTGCATACCGAGCCGGTGAAAGTCCCCCACTGGGTGCGCGGACAGGAGAGCGCCGAACTGATCGCTCCGAGCGCGCGGTCTCTCGCGATGTTGGGGCTCGGCAACAGCGTCGGTACGCCGGCAGGCGGGGTCGAGGGCGAGCTCCTGGTCGTGCGGAGTTTCGAGGACCTCGATGCGGCCGGCGCTCGCGCGAAAGGGCGGATCGTTCTCTTCAACGTCCCGTTCACTAATTATGGCGAGACCGTGCAATACCGCAGGACCGGCCCATCACGCGCCGCAGCCAACGGAGCTGTGGCGGCGCTGGTTCGCTCTGTCGGGCCGGCCGGTCTACGGCTGCCGCACACCGGGGCGCTGCGATATACCGACGGTTCGCCTCAGATTCCCGCCGCCGCGATCGCGACTGAAGACGCTGATTTCCTCCAGCGGATGCACGATCGAGGCACCGCCGCACGTGTCCGGCTCAAGATGGAAGCGCAGGTCCTTCCCGACGCGGATTCCTTCAACGTCGTCGGCGAAATCCGCGGACGCGAGAAGCCCGACGAGGTCGTCGTCGTGGGCGGGCACATCGACTCCTGGGATGTCGGCACCGGATCGACCGACGATGGGGGCGGGTGTGTGGCGACGTGGGAGGCTCTGCGGCTGATGAAGAAGCTGAACCTGCGCCCCCGGCGCACGATGCGGGTCGTCTTGTGGACGAACGAGGAAAACGGCACACGCGGCGCTCTCGCGTATCGAGACCGTTACCGGGATCAGCTGTCGAACCACGTGCTGATGCTCGAATCAGACGACGGCTTGCTGCATCCGGCGGGATTCGGATTCACCGGCACCGACGCGGCCAGAACGCGGATCAAGGAAATCGCCACGCTGTTGCGCGGGATTCAGCTGGATCGAATCGGCGCCGCGGGCGACGGCGCAGACATCGGTCCCAGCGTGCAGGCGGGGAACATTCCCGCAATGTCGCTCGAAGGAGACGGCAACTACTTCCTGCTTCACCACACGGCCGCCGACACGATCGACAAGATCGATCCGATGGACGTGTCGCGCGCGTCAGCGGCCATCGCTGTGATTGCATATGTGGTGGCGGAAATCCCTGAGAGACTGAAGTGAATCCCAGTTGCCAGTTGCCAGTAAGAGCAAGACTGGAAACTGGCAACTGGGAACTGGGAACTGGCAACTGGAAACTATTTGATCGTATAGACCAGATAATCCCCTCGCTTCAGATCTCCAGGTGCTGGAGCCACGGTATCGAGATTCTCGATCGGCAGCATTGAAACGATGGCGACTCGTCGCCCTGCCAGCCGGCGGCGAACCCGCTCGCCTGTTCCGTCGCCGTAGTCGCTGTGGAACGATCCGGTCACGTGAACGACGACGACGGGTTTGCCACCCTGCTTTCCGAACGCAGCGGCAATCGACTCCGCCATCGTTTCGTCCTTGACGCACTGCGCCCAGTAGTAGCGTTCGGTTGTCGTGTCGGCACCCGAAGCCGCGGACGCCCCGGACTGATGTCCTCCACTGCCCATCTGCTCGGCAAATCGATCGAAGTACGTGTCGTGCGGGCACTGCAGGTCCACAGCGGCAAGCGACCGATCCGCGGCGGACAGCGAATCGACCGCCGGCTTTCCGCTCTTCGCCACATCCGCGGCAATCCGGCGGGGGACGTTGGCGGCCACTACCGGCCACTGCTCACGCCGCGCGAACTCGACGAGGGGCCGATAGTCGGTCGCGTACCGCGGCCAGGGACGCGACCCCTTCAGGAAATCGTCCTCGGCCGAGGATCCCGAGAGGTAGGTATCGATGGACGCCTGCACGTCACGTTCGAACATCTCGAGCGACAGCGTGACGGCAACGTGCCTGCGCGCGAGCGCTTCGAGGATCGCCAGTTCAAGCCGGTGCGTATTCGGATCGTCGTGCTGCTCACCGATCAGCACGACGTCGGCGCGGGCAAGATCCGCGGTCATCATTTCGAAGTCCGAAAACGTCGCACGTCGCGTGTCGTACACCCGCTGTGGAACGTAGGTGCTCGAAACCGGTGCGGAAGGAGCCTGTGCCGCAACCGTCGCCAGGCCAGCAATGGCGATCAAGGCGCAAGCGGCCACTACAGTCTTCATTTCAACTTCCACCTTTTAACTTCTAACTTTTAACTTTTAACTTTGATTATCCTTCGTATACGGGTCGCGAAGGTGGACTGGGGCTGTGGCCCGCGCGCGGACCCGCAGGTTGATCATCTCGACGAACACCGAAAAGCCCATTGCGAAGTAGATGTAGCCCTTGGGAATGTGCTGGCCGAACCCCTCGAGCAGCAGCGACATCCCGATCAGGAGCAGGAAGCTCAGCGCCAGCATCTTCACGGTTGGATGTCGATGCACGAACGCGCTGATCGGTTCGGCCGCCGCCATCATGATCGCGACCGATATGATGACGGCCGCGATCATCACCCACAGCTCGTCCACCATGCCGACTGCGGTAATCACCGAGTCGAGCGAAAACACGATGTCGAGAAGCATGATCTGGACAATCACGCTCGCAAAGGACGCGGCGACCTTCCCGGAGCCGTGTCCCTCCTCTCCCTCCAGCCGCTCGTGAATCTCGAACGTGCTCTTCGCGAGAAGAAACAGACCTCCGCCGATGAGAATCAAATCGCGCCCGGTCACCTCATGCCCCAGTGCGGCGAACAGCGGTGTCGTCAGCTTGACGATCCACGCCAGGGAGAACAGCAAGAGTACTCGCGTCACCATCGCACCGAGCAGGCCGAGACGGCGCGCACGGACCTGCTGCCCGACGGGGAGCTTTCCCGAGAGAATCGAGATGAAGATGATGTTGTCGACACCAAGCACGATCTCGAGAAAGGTCAGCGTCGCGAGCGGGATCAAGGTCCCGGGTTCGAAAATCGAGTCCATCGTCAATGGTTCCTCGGCAACAACTGCTGTTCGAAGCAGGAGAAAGGGACGCCGTTCAGACTAGACGCCGAAGCTCTCTGGATCCCAGTCCAGGCCAAGCTCTGATGGCGGCGCCATGAAGCCCAGGAGAGCGGACGAAGCGACGACGGCCGGACTTGCGAGGAATCCCTCGCCGCCCAGTCCCATGCGGTTCTGCCAGTTGCGATTGAACGACGTGATCGCCCGCTGGCCCGGATGAAGCGCGTCCGGCCCCTGTCCGAAGCACGGGCCGCACCACGACTGGCGGATCTGACCGCCGACCGACCGGAATACTTCGGCAATGGATTCGCCGCCGAGGCGTGGATCGGCGGCTTCAATCTGGCGGCCCACACCCCCGGACCCTGGGAAGATCGCCAAGTCCCGTTCAACCCGCGTCGCGCCCTTCTGACGCGCGGCACGGAGGACCAGCGCAGCCTGCAGCAGATCGTCGTAGCTGCCGTTTGTGCAGGACCCGATCAGCGCCTTGTCGAACGTCAAGCGCTCGCGGGCGACCTCTTCAGCTGGAAACGCATTGCCGGGACTGAACGGTTTGGCAATCATCGGACGGACGCCGGCCAGGTCGAGCGTCTCGTCGATATCGTAATGTGCCTCCGTGCCCGGCGTAACCCGCGGGTACGGCAAGTCGACAATGCCTTTGTGGCTGTACCACGCGTAGGTCAGGTCGTCGGGCGCGAAGATGCCGTTGAGCGCCTCGGCCTCAGCCATCATGTTGGCAATCGTGTTCCTGTACGCGATCGGCAGCTGGCGGTCGGCGTCCACGAGCTCGACCGACATACCCTCCGACTGCTTCGCACCCCATCGTCTCAGGAGCTCGAGGACGATGTCCTTGCCGCCGACCCATGGCTGCAACCGGCCGGTGAACACGACGCGACGCTGGCGTGCGAGCGTGAAGTAGATATACCCGGTGGACCATCCGAATCCCAAGGTCGTCGAACCGACCCCGATCCCGACCGCGCCATACGCCCCATACGCGCGGCTGTGCGAGTCGGCCCCGGGAATGAACTGGCCCGGCATCACGAGGCCCTGTTCCGGGAAATAGAAATGAAAGATGCCATCGCCAGGCGTCGCGTAAAACGGCCTCACCATCTCGTGCAGCTCGGCGAATTGCCGGCCGATTCGCGTCTGCTTGTCGTCTGCGTCCAGGCCCGTGAAGACAAAGTGATCGTTGGCAATCGCCGCGTGCCGCGGATAAATCGTAGTGCCGCCGGTAATCTGATTGAACGTGTGGATCGCGAACGGCGCGGTGCCGTCAGAGGCAGGCAGCAGATCCGCGTAGACGCGGAGCGTCGTTCCAGGCTTCAGGTCCGAAGGCTGGAGATTCTTGTCAACCCGATGCGCCCAGACGATCTGCTCCGTCGTCGTCATGCGCCGCGCCGCGTGCTCGTCCGGCCAGTCAACTACCGGCGTGGACAGCACAGACGGCTTGAACTCACGGCGTCCAACGGCGAAAATGCCGCCGCTTCGCCGGATCTCTTCTTCCTTCTGTGACAGCGGGACTGGATCGTAGGTGCGCTGGCGCGTTTCGTTCGTGAGCCGGCGGGTCGCCGGATCGAAGCTGAAGACGTCGCCGTCCTGAGCGTCCGCCACCGCCTCCGGGCTCTGGATGACGTGCAGGCCGAGGTTGAAACTGTTCCGACGGAAAATGTCGCCCATGTTCTGTCCACAGACGACGACCAACTCCAATCCAGCCTCTTCGGCCACGCCTTTGAGTCCGGCCGGGCTCATTTCCCGCGACGATCCGATGGCAAACCGATCGCCGGCAATGACGAAGGTTTCGCCGCGATGGACACGCTCCCGGAAATCAGGCATCAGGTAGCGGAAGGATCCAGCTTTCCACTTCTCGTCGAGCGTCTCGAGACTCTCGGACACGCAGTCCGCTGCCGGCGTGATCTGATCCGTATCGATCGCGTCACGTTTTTTGGCGAACTTCGTTCCCGGAAGGCTCATCGGATCCCAGAAGATGAGTGCTTTGCCCCGAACGACCCGCGCCGGCTGCGCGTCCGCGGCGGGCCCGCTCGTGGGATCGGGAAGTGCCTCGGCGCCCACACCGTTCTTCAACCGCGCCGGCTCAATCGTGTGCATAGGCAGTAATGCTTTTCCCTTTAACTTTTAACTTTTAACTTTTAACTTTTATTTTTCCCCCATGCTATCAGCATCGATCGGGCTTCTCCGCTTGATAGCCCGGGCATTCAACAACAGGCAGGCGCGGATATCGGGGAAACCGAGGATCCGAGGTTGAAAGACTGCACAAATAGAACGTGGATCCGCGAGCGCTGCGGACGATGCGCGCGTGTGCGCAATGGACACACAAACCGGCGTCCGGCTCTGCTGCTTGCCGTGACCCGCGCGGATCGTTCATCATGAATCCATGTTCATTTCGGAAGCGTTGACCCGAGGAGTCCGCGTCAGGGTCCATTCAGAGTATTCTCCAGATCAGTCCGCCCCCTCCAAGAACCAGTGGTTCTTCCTGTATACCGTCACGATTTCCAATGAAAGCGCCGAAACGGTCCAACTGTTGACCCGGCACTGGATCATTACCGATGGTACCGGCCACATCGAAGAAGTTCGCGGGCCCGGCGTTGTCGGCAAGCAGCCGACGCTGAAGGCGGGGGAATCATTCGAGTACACTTCCGGTTGTCCGCTTTCCACGCCGTTCGGTGTCATGGAAGGCACGTATCAGATGGTCACGCAAGACGGGGATCGGTTCGACGCCAAGATCGCGCCGTTCACGCTCAGCGAACCGTATACGGTCCACTAGTGATTGCTGATTGTTGATTGCTGATTGCTGAATTGGCGTCGCCTCAGAGGCGCCGCCCGGACAGAATCAACATCAAATCAGCAATCAGCAATCAGCAATCCGCAATTGTTCACCCTCCCCCGAACTCCACCTTCGCCCTCAGCGCCTCCTCGAGCCGCTTCAGATAGACGTCGCGGGGAATCTCGATTGCCCCGAACTGCTCGAGGTGCGGCGTGACCCACTGCACGTCGAGCAGATGGAACCCTCGTGCGCGCAGCCGCTCGACGAGGGCGGCGAGCGCCACTTTCGAGGCATCGGTGACGGAGTGAAACATCGATTCGCCGAAGAAGGCTCCGCGCACCGCGACTCCGTACAAGCCGCCGACGAGCCGATCGTCCAGCCATGTCTCGACTGAATGCGCGAGGCCGAGCCTGTGCAGTTCGACGTAGCTCTCGACAATCTCCTCGCTGATCCACGTTCCAGCGTCCTCCTCCTTCCGGTCCGTTTCGGCGCAGGCACGCATCACGTCTTCAAATCGTCGATCGATCTCGACGCGGAACCGGCCGGCCCGAACCACGCGTGCAAGCCTCGACGGCAGGTGAAACCTGTCGAGGGGGATGACGCCGCGCGGATCGGGCGAATACCACCGGATCTCACCGTCGTCCACTGCCATCGGGAACCAGCCGCTGCTATACGCAGACACGAGCAGCGACGACGAAATCATCGCGGTCCGGCTATTCGCTACGGAGAGCGATGGCGGGATCAACGCGCATCGCACGGCGGGCAGGCGCCAGGCAGCCAAGAAGTCCCGCCCCGAGCAGGATCCCGGAAGCGAGCACAAACGTCGTCGTATCCCGAGCTCGCACACCAAACAGCAGCGTCTCGAGAAACCGCGTCAGCATCAGCGCGCCGACGACGCCGATGGCGATACCCAGACCCACGAGCCGCAGGGCTTCGCGAAGGACGAGGCTGAGCAGATGGGCCGGCCGCGCGCCGAGCGCCAGCCGCAGGCCCATTTCGTGGATGCGCTCGGCTACGGAATACGAGACAACCGCGTACAGACCGACGACTGCCAGCGTCACGGCCAGGAGAGCGAACACGCCAATCAGCACCATCTGGAACCGACGATTGGCGACCGACGTGGTCACAATCTGTTCCATCGTGCGAACTCTCGCGATCGGCTGATTCGGATCCAGAGCCTGCACGGCTGACCGCGCGGAGTTCACGAGTGCGATCGGATCGCCGAACGACCGGAGCACGACTGCCATCTGATCCCGCGGGTCCTGACGATAGTGCACATACACCTGTGGCCGGAGCGCACGATCGAGCCCGGTGTATCGCGTATCGCCAACGATCCCCGCCACGGTATACCAGCCACCATCGCGTTCATAGTTCGTCAGCTTCATACGCCGGCCGATGGCCGACTGCCCTGGCCAGCCGGCTCGAGCCATTGTCTGATTGATCCAGACCCGCAAGGAATCTTCCGGCGGTGGCGTGATCGCGTCGCCTTCGAGGAGTGGAATCGCGAGAGCCTCGAAATACCCGGCCGTCATCACACGGTAATCTGAAATGATTTCCTGCCCTGGTTGCGGACGCGGCTGTCCCTCGATCGTCACCGGGAGCAGATTCTCGCTGCCGCTCAGCGGCACGCCCGAGGTCAACCCTGCGGCCTCCACACCAGGCAGCGACGACAGTCGATCGACAAGCGACAAGAAAAACGCCGAAGCTCGCACCGTCGGGTATGCCGTTCTTGGCAGCGCGATTTCCATGGTCAGGATTCGATCGGTGCGGAAGCCGGTGTTCACGTGAATCAGCCGGACGAACGTCTGGACCAGGAGCACCGAGCCAATCAACAGGATCACCGCCAGCGCAACTTCGAGCACGACGAGGACGTTGCGCGTGCGCGTCGCCTGTACGGCCGCCAACCGTCCCGCGCCCGCCTTCGCGCAATCCTTCGGCGGTGTCGTAGCGGGCGGAGTGCCAGGCTGGCACCGCCCCGAACGCCAGCGCGGTCACGAGCGACAGGCCCGCAGTAAACGCCAGCACGCGCCAGTCGAGTCCGACCTCCGTGGCCGCCGGCAGCGACGCCGGCGCCATCGTCAGCAGCGCCCGCAGCAGCCACCACGCGATGACCAGGCCGGTGACGCCTCCGCTCACCGCCAGGATCAGGCTCTCCAGCAGCGACTGTGTCACCACCGTCGATCGCGAGGCGCCGAGCGCATAACGGACGCAGATCTCCCGCTGACGCGCCGCCGCGCGCACGAGCAGCAGGTTGGCGACGTTGGCGCACGCGATCAGCAGCACGACGCCGACGGCCGTCAGCAGCGCGACCAGCGCCGGCCTCAGCGAGCCGACAAGCTGTTCGCGCAGCGAGACGACATGAACGGTCCAGCCGGCGTTCGTCTGCGGAAAATCGCGTTCGATGTCTGCCGCGATGTGCGCCAGGTCCTGCTCGGCGTCGGCCGCCGATACACCCGGCTTCAGGCGGCCGATCAGCGCGAGACTCTTGCCGCCACGGTTCCGTCGCTGCTCGGGTGTCAACACGTCGAGCGACCAGACGACCGGGCTCAGTGAGAAACCAAAGCCTTGAGGCAGTTCGCCGGCCGCCGGAAATCGGAACCAGTCCGGAAGCACGCCGAGAATCGTCGCCGGCTCTCCGTTCAGCGAGATCACACGCCCGCTGACGGCAGGATCGGCGCCGAAGCTGCGCCGCCACAGGCTATGCGCGATCATCACGACGCGCCCCCGCGACTCGTCTCCGGTTTGAAACGTCCGGCCGACCGCCGCTGGCACGCCGAGCACGTCGAAGAACTCTGAGCTGACCCGGAGCGCGCCGATGCGTTCGGGCTCGCCGAGACCGGTCAGATTGACCTGTTCGGTGCGCATGGACGCAAAGTGCTCGAAGGAGCTGTTGCGATCGAGATAGTCGACGAAGTCCGCCGGCGACGACGGCAGGCGATCGAAACCGAGCCGCTGCTCGATGTCGGCGCTGAATTCCCAGGGCATCACGATGCGATCGGCGTCCGGATACGGGAGCGGCCGAAGGAGCACCGCGTCGAACACGCGAAAGATGGCGGCGTTGGCACCGAGCCCCAGCGCAAGGGCCAGAATGGAGAGCGCGGCGAATCCGGGCCGACGAGACAGCGATCGAAATGCGTACTTGAAGCTCTGCAAGGTGGTTCGGGAACCCATCTCTATTCTGTATGATGGCGTGTTCACCCACCAAGGAGAAACCAGACGTGCCGAAGCTGACGGTTGAGGGATTCGGAACGGTTGACGTTCAAGACGGCAAGCGCCTCGTCCTTGCGATCGAACAGGATGCCCACGTCGACATCCTGCACGCCTGCGGCGGCAACGCACGATGCACGACGTGCCGTGTCGAGTTCATCGAGGGAGAACCGACCCGCATGACGGTCGCCGAGCGTCAGGTGCTCACCGCAAAGGGAGCGATCGGCGTCCGGCTCTCGTGCCAGATGCTCTGCGATCACGACATGACCGTTCGCGCCATCAGCCGGCTCGAGGGCAGCGGACGTCCCGATCCCGGACGGACGCCGGAACCGTTCATCACGCCGCCGGTCGAGTGGAGTGAGCCGCATATCACGGATCGGTAGGACTGAATCGCGGTTCGCGGTTCGCGGTTCGCGATTCGTGGCCCGTGCACCCGTAGCGCGGGGCTTTCAGCCCCGCGAAACTGGCAGCTGGAAAACTGAGATCTACCTCTTCGCGTACTGTCTTCGAATCGTCGGCACCAGATACTCGTGGAATGCCCGGTCGAAATCGTAGCGCGGCGCGAAGCCCCAATCGCGCCGCGCTGCCGAATCGTCCACATCGGCCGGCCATGAGTCGACGATCCCCTGCCGCTTGTCGATCGACGTCCCAGTCGATTTGGGCCGATGGGAACGCCTCGAGCACGACGCGCATCGAATCTCGTCCGCGGACGGATTGAAAGCGGCGACGTTGTATTCGGTTCGCGACAAGGCGCTCCCGCGGCGCGGCGGCGAGCGTGACCAGCGCATCGACGCCGTCGGGCATCGCCATGAACGGGATCCGCGTATCCGGCCGGACGAAGCATTCATACGGCTGACCCCTGGCAGCGGCATGAATCATCTCGGGCGCATAGTCCGACGTGCCTCCCGACGGCATCGTCAGCGCCGAAATCGAGTCCGGGAAAGCGGACGCTGCGGAAATCGACCCGGCCGCTCGCCGGTTCCGCCGCCAGCTGCTTGTAGTACCGGGCGTAATACCGGCCGATCTGTTCGCAATACAGCTTGTTGCAGCCGTACATCGTCGTCGGATGCGTCCACTCGTCCTCTTTCACCTTCCCCGCGGCCGCCTTGGTTTGCGCGACTCGGGAAGGCCGTAGGCGGCGATCGACGACGGATACATGAACACGACCGGACGCCCGTGCGACTCCGCCTCGTGCTGCGCGAACTCGAGCAGGTTCAACGTGCCTTCGACGTTGACCTGGTGCGCCGTCACCGGCGTGAACTCCGACGCGCGTCGACAGGAGCGCGGCGAGATGAAACACGAGCTCGACGCGAAACTCGGCCAGCACGCGCTCGAGCACTCCACGATCGAGAATCGATCCGGTGATCTCGCGATCGACCTTCGGCTGCCAATCGATGCATCGAGGCGGTTCAGATCGAGCGTGACGATCGCGCGATCGCCGCGTTCGGCGAGCCGATCGATCAGCCCATGACCGATCTCGCCGCCGGCACCGGTGATGAGAACAACTGGTTTGCGCACGAAGCGATTATAGTTTGGGCGGAAGATCGAATTGGCCGGCTTTATGCTGGAAGTCATCACGTGATTCCGTTTCCTGGCCTGCTCGTCACGCCTGCTGTTCGCTCATCGCAGTCGCGGATTCGGCTCCGCTCATTCGACACGCTCTTCACCGGCGCGACGATGCGCGTCGACTACTTCCACACGGGTGGCCCGAAATCCGGCGAAACCATCGCGCTCGATCGCGTCGTCAACGACGGCGACTGGCCCGGAAGCCGCACGCAGCTGATCGATCCCGACGAATCTCGGCAAGTATCGATTCGAGGTGCGCGACAAGCGCGACGGGAACGCGTCATCTATTCGCGCGGCTTTGCGTCGATTTACGGCGAATGGGAAACGACCGGCGAGCAGAAAACGGCGCACCGCACGCTTCCACGAATCGCTGCGTTTTCCCTGGCCGCGAGAGCCGGTGGTCGTGACGCTCTCGAAGCGGCAAGCCGACAACAGCTTTCGCCGACATCTGGACGACGGACATCGATCCGCAGTCGCGCTTCGTCGATCGCCGCGCCGACTCAAGCAGCACGCCGGGCGCGTGTGGCCGGTGTTCATCAACGGCCCGCCGGCCGACGAAGGTCGATCTGCTCGTCATCGGCGAGGGTTACACCGCCGCGGAGATGCCGAAATTTCACGCCGACGTGAAGCGGCTGCTGCCGGCGCTCTTCGCCCAGGAACCGTTCAAGAGCCGCACGGTCGGATTTCAACGTCCGCGCGCTGGATCTTCCGTCGGCCGAGAGCGGCATCAATCGCCCGAACGCCGGAGTGTTCCGACGGACGCCGCTGTCGGCCGAGTACAACATCTTCGACTCGGAGCGCTACGTGCTGACGCTCGACAATCGCGCGCTGCGCGACGCGGCGTCGGCGGCGCCGTACGAATTCATCGAGATCCTCGTCAACGACAAGACCTATGGTGGCGGCGGAATCTTCAACGATCAGGCGACGGCGTCGGTCGACAGCGCGTTCTCGCCGTACGTCTTCGTCCACGAGTTCGGCCATCACTTCGCGGCGCTCGCCGACGAGTACTACACGTCCGATGTCGCCTACGAGACCGGCGCGGCCGAGAAGCCGGAGCCGTGGGAGCCGAACGTCACCGCGCTGCACGATCCGGCGCAGCTGAAGTGGAAGGATCTCGTGACGCCGGCACGCCGCTGCCGACGCCGTGGAACAAGGAGGAGTACGAGAAGCACACGGCCGGCATCCAGCAGCGCCGACGCGAGATTCGCGCGCGCAATGCGCCGGAAGCCGGAGATGGATGCGCTCTTCCGCGAGCAGCAGGCCTGGGACACGAAGTTCCTGTCGTCGATGACCTACTCGGGCCGCGTCGGGGCGTTCGAGGGCGCGCGGGTACGAAGCGCGCGGACTCTACCGGCCCGAGGCCGACTGCATCATGTTCACGCGGGATCCGGTCGGGTTCTGCCGCGTGTGCCGCCGCGCGATCGACGCGGATCATCGATCTGTATTCGCGGTAGGCGATCGCGGTCAAACGATCAGGCCGCAACGTCGAGACGATCGAGGCAAGAATCGCGAGGACCGTCGCCAGCAGACACACGAGCGCGCCGATCATGTGGTTCGACCCGCTCGGGCTTCAACGGATCGAGCCACACGCTGGTCAGGTAACCGCCGACAAACCCGCCGGCGTGCGCATAGTTGTCCACGCCGCGGCATGAGCAGACCGAAGACGAACATCGACACGGCATAACTCATGGCGTGCGAGCGGATCATGCTGCTGCCGCCGCGACGCCCATAGTGCACCAGCGCGCCGAGCAGGCCGAAGATCGCAGCCGACGCTCCCAGCGTGTACGACGCACCGCCGAGAAGCGGCACGCCCGGCAGGCATGATCAGCCCCGGCAGTCGAACTCAAGAGGAACCCGCACGCGGACGAGACGGTGTAGATGATCACCATGCGCGCGCCGCCGTAGATGTCCGCGACCGGCGGGCCCAGGTCGCGCACCCACATCATGTTGAACAGAATGTGCAGCGCTCCGCCGTGCAGCCAGCCGGCGCTCAGCACGGTCCACCACCGGCCGTAGCGCAAACACGGGGTACGCGCCGCTGACGCCGAGCAGCATCGTCGCAAATCCGCCCGGCGCGAGCAAGCGAGAACAGGCCGCCGCCCATGACGTTGCCGCCCGTCGCTCATGGTGACGAGCAGGCTCAGCATGTAAAGGCCGGCGCAGCCGTAGATGACCAGCGGCACGAAGCCGAAATCGGTCCCCAGCCGTCGCAGCACCGGCCCGAATCCCCACAGCCCGGGATTCCGCCGGCCGCACGTGTAGCACTGCTCGTCGTTCACGCCGACCAGCGAGCCGCACGATGCGCAGACCACCGATCCGGTTCTCTGTCGCTTGAACATTGATCGAAGCATATAACAATGGTTCGCGGTTCGCGGTTCGCGGTTCGCGGTTCGAGTCCGCGGTTCGCGGTTCGCAGTTCGCGGTTCGCGGTTGCAGTCGCGTTCGCGGTTCGCGGGCTTCGCGGTTGGCGGCTCGCGAGCTGGAAGCTGGAAGCTGGAAACTGGAAGCTGACAAACATCAGATCAAATGCGCATCCTCGTCACCGGCGGCACCGGCTATCTCGGCGGCGCCATCGTGCGCGCGCTGGTGCGACACGGGCACGAACCGATCGTCTTCGCGCGACGCGCGTCGACCTCCGGCCTGCCCGGGCACGCCGTCGACGGCGACATCCGCGACCGGCGCGCCGTGCGCCAGGCCGCCGACGGCGTCGACGCGATCATTCACTCGGCGGCGCTCGTCAGCCTCTGGCAGCCCAATCGCCGTCGATCTTCGACGAGATCAACGTCGGCGGTCTCGAAGCCGACGCTCGATGCAGCGAGAACGCTCGGCACTCCGCCGGATCATCTACACGTCGTCGTTTCTCGCGCTGCCGCCGGCGGGCGCGACCAGTCCGCTTTCGGCGAACGATTACCAGCGAACGAAAACGCGGGCGCGTGCAGGTGGCGCGCGCGGCGAGCGCCGCCGGGGCAGCCAGTCGTCACGCTCGTTCCGGGCGTGCATCTACGGTCCTGGCCCCGCGACCGAAGGCAATCTGGTCGGTCGCTTGATCGACGGATCATCGTGCCGGGCGCCTGCCTGGAATCGTCGGGAGCGACTCGATGCTGGTCGTACGCCCACGTCGACGATGTGGCGGAGGCACACGTGCACGGCGGTTTCACGGCCGCTTACACGGGACGGAATACGTCCTCGGCGGCGATGAACGCGCCGCAGATGCGCGTCTTCGAGATCGTGCGCGATCTGACCGGGGCGCACTTGCCCACGACGTATCCCGTTTGCGGTCGCTTCGGCGATCGGGTGGATTGAAGAGCAGCGGGCGGCGCTCACGGGCCGACCGCCACTCATCACACGCGGCGCCGTGGAAATATTTCGCCACGACTGGACGCTGGACAGTTCCCGTAGCGTCGACGAACTCAGCTATCGGATCGTGCCGCTCGAAACCGGCCTGAAAGCGACTGTTTTCCGCCACCTGATGACCGCGGCATCGTGGAAATGTTCTTGCAACTGGATCTCGAACCCTGCGACTCAGCAATGGAAAGGTGATCCCCAGTGGTAATGTCCTGTCCCTTTTGCGGGGCGACCACCGACCTCCCTCACGAAAGCCAGGAGGCCTGCATTGCCGCCCTCCAGACAGGAAATCGCCCGGACACGCGAAATCGTCGAACGGGTAAAACCGCCACGTCGGCAACCGTCGATTCGGGCAATGACCGAACCCCCGAAACCGACGACCACCGGCGCCGCTGACCCCGCCATTCGACCCGCAGCTAACCCCGCCGACAACTCCCGTCTAAGCAATTGGATGCCGCAAACGGACGCCGCCACCGTCGCGCTGGCCCGCGACGGCGATAGCGAAGCCTTTCGGGCGCTCGTCGAGCGCCACAGCCGCGCTGTCTACCGGCTCGCGCACCGGATGACCGGCTCCGCGCAGGACGCCGAGGACGTCGTCCAGGAGACTTTTTTGAAGGCGTACCGGCAGCTGAGCCGTTTCGAATCGCGCGCGAATTTCAGCACCTGGCTGCATCGCATCGCGGTGAACTGCTCGATCGATCTGATTCGATCGAGGCCGCACCGCGAATCGGGACACGACGCTGCCGACCTCGATCAACTTGGCGGCGACGAGCGCGGCCAGGCGACACCGCGTCGCCCGAACGGCTGATGTTCAGCACCGAAGTGCAGGATCGGGTATCGCGCGCGATGTCATCGCTGAGCGCGATGGAGCGCGCGGCGTTCGCGCTGCGGCACTTCGAAGGGCAATCGATCGAGGAAATCAGCCGCGCGCTCGGCCTGAAGACCAACGCGACCAAGCACAGTATTTTTCGCGCCGTGAAGAAGATGCGCGTCGCGCTCGAGCCACTCGTGTCGGCAGATTGAAGGCGGGTCGCTATGCATCTCACCGAAGACGATCTGATTCTTCACTACTACGGCGAGCTCGATCCGGCGGCGACGCGCCCGGGCAGCCGAGCATCTTCGCGAGTGCCCGACGTGCCACGCGCAGCTTCACGACGCTACAGCGCGTGCTGGCGGCGGTGGAATCCACGCCGCCGGTCGAAGTCGCCGACGGCTTCGAGCGGAAGGTCTGGGCGCGGCTGCAGCCGGAACTCGAGCGCGGACCGCGCAAGGACTGGCTGTCGTGGTTCGTGCTCTCGCCGGCGCGGCTGGCCTGGGTCGCGGGCATTGCGCATGCTCGTGGCCGCGGCGTTCTTCGCTGGCCGGGTGTCGCAGACAGCAGCCGCCGGTCAACCACGGTCGCCGAGAACGGCGACCGCGTCCAAGGCGTCTGCGCGAGCGCATCCTGCTGTCCGATCTTGGTGAACACCTCGATCGCTCGCAGTTGATGCTGGTCGAACTGGTCGAGCGCCGACCCGGCCGATCACGTCGAATCTCGCGGCGCAGCGGGCGCGCGCCGAGGAACTCGTCGCCGACAACCGTCTCTATCGCCAGACCGCCGCGGCGAATGGCAACACCGCACTGGCGGCCGTGCTCGACGATCTCGAACAGGTGCTGGTCGACGTCGCCGCGAGTCCGGACACGTGTCGGCCGCGGATCTGGGCAGACGTGCGGCAAGCGGATCGAGAACAAGGGACTGCTGTTGAAAGTGCGCGTGCTGTCGCTCGGAAGTGCAGAAGCGGCAGAAAGCGCAGATACGATCGCGGGCGGGCCAGAGCTCGTAGCCATTCGAACTCAACAACCTGCGGCGGATCGACTGGCACGCCGCAGCAGCGGGCTCTGGCCCGCAGAGGAAGACAGGACATCGAATCATGCGCAATACAGACTTTGTATGTAGCCATCGTGCTTCGCCGCAAGCCATCGCGGTCGCTGGGACCGCATCGGCACAGCCGACGCCTCCGGCGCCGGTCAGCCCGGCACCGGTCGGGTCCGGCGCCGACAGCCCCGGTCCGGTCGGCGCCGGGCCCGATCGGCTCCGGTTCGTCCGATGGCCCAATGGGTCCAGGCCCGATGGCGCTGCCGTCGGTTGCCACGCCTCATCGGGCCGATGACGCTCGGACATGCCCGACGATCGAACGCCTGGAGCGAGCAGGATCGGCAGGACCGCGAGAAGGAAGCCGAGCAGCGCGAACGTGATCGCGAAACACGCGTCTACGACCAGGGGCGCGACGATATCGACAACGGGCGGTACGACCGGGCGATCGAGCGGTTCACCGACGTCGCTCGCGATGAAGGGCGCGCACGCCGACGCCGCGCTCTACTTCAAAGCGTGGGCGCAGGACCGAGTCGGGCAGCGCGCCGAAGCGCTCGCCACGCTCGCGACGCTGACGAAGGATTATCCGAAGAGCCGCTATCTCGACACAGGCGAAGGCGCTCGAGCAGGAAGTGCGACAGCAACAGCGGACAGCCGGTCCAGCCCGGGGACCAGAGCGACGACGACCTGAAGCTCTACGCGATCGCGGCGCTGCAGAACTCCGATCCGGAACAGGCGGTGCCGATGCTCGAGAAGCTGCTCGAGGGCACGGCGTCGCCGCGCGTGAAGTCGAAGGCGCTGTTCGTGCTGGCGCAGAGCAACTCGCCGCGTGCCCGCGAGGTGCTCAAGAAAATCGCGATGGGCAACTCGTCGCCGGATCTTCAGAATCGCGCGATTGACTATCTCGGCACGCAGGGCGGCAACGGAGAGCCGCGCGGTGCTCGCGGAAATCTACACGCGCGACGACCGACGTCGACGTCAAGCGGCGCATCCTGCGCGCGTTCATGGTCTCGGGCGACACGCGATCGCCTGCTGACCGCCGCGCAAAGCGAGCAGAACGCCGACCTGCGCGCCGAAGCGGTGCAGCAGCTCGGGGTGATGGGCGCGCACGACGCGCTGTGGCAGCTCTATCAGAAGGAAACGGCGGTCGACGTCAAGAAGCGGATCATCCAGGCGATGTTCGTCGGCGGAGACGTCGACCGGCTGATCGAGCTGGCGAAGACCGAGAAGAATCCCGAGCTGCGCCGGACCGCGATTCGCAACCTGGGCATCATGGGATCCAAGAAAGCGAGCGACGCGCTCATCGAGATCTACAACACCGACAAGGATCCGGAAATCCGGAAGAGCGGTCATCAACGGGCTCTTCGTCCAGGGCAACGCCTCGGGTCTCGTCGATCTCGCGCGCAAGGAACAGGATCCGGCGATGAAGAAGGAGATCGTGTCGAAGCTCTCGGTGATGGGCTCCAAGGATCCGGCCGTCATGCAATACATGATGGAACTGCTGAACGGAAAGTAGAGGCGCACCATGTCGACTCCGTTCAAGGCGATCGCGTCGGCGCTGGCGTCGCGACAGCGCTCGCCACGCCGCGTCGCGGCGCAGCAGCCGCGCATCCAGAACGGCGACGGTCACGACGCAACCGGCGGGATCGCCGTTCGCGCCAGTCGTTTCGATCGCTGGTCAGCTCGCACGACCGACGTCGGCTGGATTGGCTATTCCGTGCCGGTCACCGATGGCGAGCGGGTGATGTGCTGCTTCAACTCCGGCACGACGTTCGTCGACGGCACGATGTCGAACGCGTCGGGCTGCTGCGGACTGTGCCGGCTCGAGAACTCGTCGGGCACGTCGATGTCGCAGCGCGTCCGAAGCGGCGCCGACGCGGCGGGCGTCATCAAGCTCGAAGGCTCCGATCGGATGATCGTGCTGTTTCGGGTCGCGAATCGCGCAGTCGACCGCGATTCGCGTGTTCTCGGAAGACTGCCAGCTCGACGCGGGCGGCCGGCCCGTTCGCTGGCTCGAGAACGTCCGCCCGGCCGACAGCATCGCGCTGCTCGAGTCGTTACGTCGACGCGCCAGGGCGACACGAGGAATCGTGTCGACCGACGGCGCCATCACCGCGATCGCGATGCACGGCGATCCGGCCGCCGACGCGTCGCTCGAGCGGCTCGTCGCTCGAAGCACAACCGGAAAACGTGCGCAAGAAGGTGACGTTCTGGCTCGGCAACGCGCGCGGCCAGCGCGGGTTCGAGACGCTGCAACGCGTGCTGCGCGACGATCCGAGCATCGAGGTTCGGAAGGGAGCGATCTTCGGCTTGACGCCAGAGCAAGGTTCCGCAAGCGGTCGATACGTTGATCGCGACCGCGCGCAACGATGCCGAGCCGCGCCTGCGAAGTGAAGCGTTCTTCTGGCTGGCGCAGAAAGGCCGGCGCAAAGGCGTCGGCGACGATCGCCGATCGGATCGATCAGGATCCCGATACCGAGGTGAAGAAGAAGGCGGTCTTCGCGCTCAGCCAGCTGCCAAAGGACGAAGGCGTGCCGCTCCTGATCAAGGTGGCGCGCACGAACACCAACCCCGAGGTTCGCAAGCAGGCGATGTTCTGGCTGGGCCAATCAAAGGATCCCCGCGCCACGGACTTCTTCGCGGAAGTGCTGCGGCAAGTAACGTCTCGAGGCACGGATTCAACCTGGGTCGGCAGGCGGCACGACGCGAGTCGAGCGCAGCGAAGCGAGCCACGCGAACGGAGCGAGCCTGCGAACGGCTCGCGAGAGAACCTGTGAGCGAGTCCGAGCCGGCGAAGCCCCTCGGAGTGATCTAATGCACGCCGTGGGACATCTGCAGCGCTGACGGATCGGCGCCGAGCTTGCGGATCGCCGTCTCCCACATGAGCGACGGATCGGTGTCGAAGACGAGATCCAGATCGACCTCGCACATCAGCCACGCCGAATGCGACAGCTCCTCGTCGAGCTGTCCCGGTCCCCACCCGGCGTAGCCGGCAAGCACCAGCGCACGCGGCGCGGGACGCGTCTCGAGCACCCGTCGCAAGCAGGATCGGCGACGTCGAGAGAAACAGGCCCGGCACGATCGTGCGGTGCTCGACGTCGACCGGCTCTTCGCCGCTCAGGATCCAGCCGCGATCCGGCTCGACCGGTCCGCCGGTGTGCAGTCGCAGATCGTTGCCGTTCTCGACCGGCGGATCGAGCCGCACCATGCCCGTCGCCGCCTCGTCGGTCGGGCGATTCAGCACCAGACCGAACGCTCCTTCGGGGACGAAGTCGCACAGCAGCACGACGGTCTTGGCGAAGTTCGGATCCTGCAGCTGCGGCATCGACAGCAGGAGCGTGGGCTGGAATCGTTCCGTCATGATCCTATTCTCTCGCGATCTTACTCGTTTTTCAGCGTTCGCCCGGCCGCCGCGCGGCAATTCCTTCGCGAGCTTTTTCAGGTCAGCCACAAACCGATCCATCTCGTCGCGCCGCGACTCATCGTCGGGCGCCCGCAGAATGGATGAGGGATGAACCGTCGCCATCACCAGCGGAGCGAGCGAAGAGTCGACGAATTCGCCTCGCTGTTTCGAGACCTTGAAGCTCTTGCCGAGCAGCGCCTGCGCGGCCGTCGCGCCGAGGCACACGAGCGCGTGCGGCCGGACGAGCGCGATTTCGGTTTCCAGCCAGGGACGGCACGCGCTGATTTCGCCGGCGTTCGGCTTCGCGTGGATGCGACGCTTACCGCGCGGCTCCCATTTGAAGTGTTTGACGACGTTGGTGACGTAGACGGCTTCGCGATCGATGCCGGCCTGTTCCAGCGCTCGATCGAGCAGCTTGCCCGCGGGTCCGACGAAGGGATGGCCGGCCAGATCCTCCGCGTCGCCAGGCTGCTCGCCGACCAGCATCAACGCTGGCGCGCTTCGGCCCTTCACCGAAGACGGTCTGCGTGCCGCGCTTGTAGAGGTCGCACGCTTTGCAGCCGGCGGCCACGTCGGCGACGCTTTTCAGCGTCGGTGTGTCCGGCAGCAGATCGGGAACGGGCTCGCCGGGTTTCGGCTCTCCGAGCGGATTCTGGCGTCTTTTCACGCCACGTCGAGCTTCTCGATCGGCCCACGCGACGTGCTCGGCGACGAGCGGGTCGCCGGCGGTTTCCTCGCGACTGTCCGTCAAGCGGCGCGGCGGCGGCCGGATCGCCGCTGTTTCCGATCGCGACCGCGAGGTTGCGGCGCAGCCGCTTCACGCCGGCGCGCTTCATCGCGCTTCCCTTCAACAGCGACCGCAGCTCGTCGTCCGATCGGTTCCACAAGTCGAGCAGTTGCGGCGTCGTCCAGTCCGGGACGCGGCTGCCACGCTGCGATCTGTGCTCTTCCCGATGCCCGGCGCGATGTTCCATGGACACACTTCCTGGCAGATGTCGCATCCGTACGCGTGCTGCCGATAGCGTCGCGATGCTCTTCCGGGATCGCGCCTTTGAGCTCGATCGTCAGATACGACAGGCAGCGCGTCGAGTCGAGCACACCGGCATCGACCAGCGCACCTGTCGGACAGGCCTCGAGACACCGCGCGCACGAGCCACATTGATCGAAGCCGGGCGCGTCCGGCTCCAGCGGCAGGCTGCAGATGATCTCGGACAGAAAGATCCAGGAACCCGAGATCTTCGTTGATGAGGCAGGTGTTCTTCCCGATCCATCCAAGGCCGGCATACTGCGCGTAGACGCGTTCCTGCACCGGGCCGGTGTCTACGTACGCGCGCGCGTCGAAGTCTTCATCCGACATCGCTCGAAGACGCTCGATCAGCCGCTGAGGCGCTGCTCGATCACGACGTGATAGTCGTCGCCCCACGCATAGCGCGCGATGTCCGCTCGCGACGGATCGTTCTGCTGATTGGAATACGGACGATCGGTGTTGTAGACGACGCCGAGCGAAATGACCGACCGGGCGGAAGGCATCACCGCGCGCACGTCGGCGCGGCGTTCGGCGGTGCGATGCATGTAATGCATCTCTCCCGCGTAGCCGCGAGACAGCCACTCGGTCAGAAATCCAAGCTCCGGGATAATCCGCGACCGGCGCGACGCCGCAGAGATCGAAGCCGGCAGCCCTGGCTTCCATCTTGACGTCTCGCGCGGTGAGTCGCGGGGAACGCTCGACAGGCTCCATCGATCGATTATAGGCAACGGCCTCCTCGGAGTGATTGGGTGTGTTACAGTGCGTGGCGCCTGCCGCATCGGTTCACCATGAGGAGCTACGGTTCAGCTGCTCTGATTCTCATCTCCGTCTGCACGTACCGGCGTTCGCTCGCCGACAGTTGCCCAGTCGTCCTCGTATCGAGCGCTGGTGCGAATCGTACCGCGAACTCGGGGCGCGCGGACACTCAGACGCGCTCCGCGCAATGTCCCGCGAAGAGCGTCGCGACGGCCGTCGACGAGGCCAGTTCTGGCGCCACGTTCGGGATGGCCGTGGGAAGATCTGCGCGCAGCAGCCATGCTGCACTCCGAGGCGTGTGTGACCGCGACGGACAAAGGAAGCACGTGCGAGTTTCAGATCATGCAGGCGGAACGCCTGCTCGAACGGACGATTGGGTTGTCGCCGCGGCAGGAAGACTTCGTCTGGCGCTGGTACCACGTCATGCCACGCGTGCTCGACTCTCTCGGCCAGAAGTCTCTGGCCCGCGGGATCGAAACGCAGGCGGCGGAGAAATGGCGACCTTGGACAGGGCACGCGCCGCCTATGTGCAGGGCCTGGAGCTCGAGTCGAAGGGATCGCATGAACCGATCGGGCTGACGTCAGCCGGCCCAAACGCGTACGACAAGGCTGGCGCCAGGGCCGGCTATTTCGCGCAGGCCGGTGAGCTTTTCACGAGAGCGCTCCAGCAGCGGCCGGACCTGACCGCCGCGGCGCTTCACCTCGGTCGCATCCGAATGCTGCAGGGAAACGGCGGACAGGCTCGCCGCGCTCTTCCGGTCGGCCCTCACCGACGTCGATCCAGCTGTGCGCTATCTGGCCGCACTCTTTCTGGGATCGCTCGAGGAGCGCGAAGGACCGCTTCGACGCCGCCGAGAAGCTGTATCGCGACGCCCTGGAGTACGTCTCCTACGGCCAGTCGGCGCCGCTTGCTCTTTCCGAGCTCCTGAGCCGGACCGGCCGAGAGGTCGAGGCCAGGAGTGTGCTCGCCGCACGGGTCCTGCGGACGAACGCGGAAGTCCTGGAACCGTTCTGGGCGTATGGACCGATCGACGAAGCCCCTGCCATGCCGATTCGATCTTCTTCGCGTCGAGGTATGGAAGTGAAGGCGGCCATTGGCTGTGCTGATCGCGCTTGCCGCACATACAGACCGCACAGTTTCGCGCGGGCGTAGAAGCGGTGCGAGTCGATGTCCTCGTGGTAGACGGTGGAAAACCGTTGGCCGACCTGACCGCTGACGATTTCGAGCTGCGCGACAACGGCGTCGTCCAGACGATCGAGTCGGTCGGCATTTCGGACGTGCCAATCAGCATGATGATTGCGCTCGACACGAGTCGAGAGTGTCGCTGGCCATACTCCTTCGGGAGCTGAAGGCAGGCGTCAGCGCCGCCGCCGCCGCGCTCCGTCCAGTCGGACCGCGCGGCGCTGATCGCGTTCGCGAGCGACGTGCGTTTGACCATGGATTGGGGAAAGGACGCACGGCGGCCGTGCCGACGCACTGTCGCGGCTCAGCGCCGGCGGCGGAACCGCACTCTGGGACGCGACGCAAGCCGCGTTGACCTTTTCCGACGAGACGCCAACCGTCCGCCGGCTCGTGCTCGTGTTCAGCGACGGCGATGACACGTCGAGCTGGCTGCCGCGCGACTGCGGTCCTCGAGAAAGGCACGACGCACCGATGTCGTCGTCTACGCAGTGGAGATCAGAGACGTCTACACACGACCGACCTACGCGCTGCACAATCGGCGGGCACCGAGTCGTTCAAGGACGTCCTCCGACGATGACTCCCCGTTTCTCGACGAGTTGGCGCGATTCGACAGGCGGGGCCGAGGTTCCGCATCACTGATGCGGTGGAGCTGCGGAAGGCGTTCTGCCAGAGTGCTGACCGAATTTCGCACCCGCTACCTGATCACCTACACGGCGCAGGGCGTCGACCAGACGGGATGGCACGCGCTCGAGGTGAAGCTCAAGACGAAGCGCGGGAAAGTCACCGCACGTCGAGGGTATGTGCGGTGAGACAGAACTGCTGAATGTTGATTTCTGAATGCCTGAATGAAAGGCCCCAGCCCTGCACATCGAGCATTGAGCATTGAGCATTCAGCATTTTCACGATCTCACCAACTGCCTGACCACGTACGGCAGGATTCCGCCGTTGCGGAATGCGACGAGCTCCTCCGGCGTATCGATGCGCGCGGTCGCGGTGATGTCCTGAATCGTCCCGTCCGCGCAGGTCACGCGGACGGTGACGACGCCGCGCGGCGTCAGCGTCGCGCCCATGCCGAGGACATCGAACCGTCTCGCGACCGGTGATCTTCAGCGACGCCGCGTTCTCGCCGGGGCGGAATTCGAGCGGCAGCACGCCCATGTTGACGAGGTTGCTGCGATGGATCCGCTCGAAGCTTTCGGCGATCACCGCCTTCACGCCGAGCAGCAGCGTGCCCTTCGCCGCCCAGTCGCGCGACGAGCCCGAACCGTACTCCTTGCCGGCGATGACGATGAGCGGCACGCCCGCGGCGCGATAGCGAACCGAGGCGTCGTAGATCGTCATCACCTCGCCGTCGGGCAGCAGCGTCGTCCAGCCACCCTCGGTGCCCGGTGCGAGCTGGTTGCGCAGCCGGATGTTGGCGAACGTGCCGCGCATCATGACTTCGTGATTGCCGCGGCGGGCGCCGTACGAGTTGAAGTCGGCCGGCTTCACGCCCTTCGCGATCAGGTATTTCCCCGCCGGACTGTCGACCGGAATCGATCCGGCCGGCGAAATGTGATCGGTCGTCACGCTGTCGCCGAGCACCGCGAGCGCGCGGGCGCCGACGATGTCGGACGGCGGCGTCGGTTCGAGCGTCAGATCCTCGAAGAACGGCGGATTGCGGATGTAGGTGGACGTGTCGTCCCACGCGAACCGCTCGCCCGTCGGGCTTGGCAGCGATCGCCACCGTTCGTCTCCGTCGAAGACCGTCGCGTACTTCGAACGGAACATCTCCGACTTCACCGCCTTCAGCATCGTTTCCTGGATCTCGCGCTCCGGCGGCCAGATGTCCTTGAGGTACACCGGCTGCACCGGCAGGATCCGTTCCGAGCGGCTCGGTCGTCATATCGATCTGCATGCGGCCGGCGAGCGCGTAGGCGACGACCAGCGGCGGCGACGCCAGATAGTTCGCGCGCACCTGCGACTGAATGCGTCCCTCGAAGTTGCGATTGCCGCTGAGAACCGACGCGACGATCAGGTTGCGATCCTTGACGATGCCGGAGACGGGTTCGGGAAGTGGTCCGCTGTTGCCGATGCACGTCGTGCAGCCGTAGCCGACGATGTTGAAGCCCAGTTCGGCGAGGTACTCGAGCAGGCCGGACGCCTTGTAGTACTCGGTGACGATGAGCGAGCCCGGCGCGAGGCTCGTCTTCACCCACGGCTTCACCTTGAGGCCGCGCTTGACGGCATTGCGCGCCAGCAGGCCGGCGCCGATCATGACGCTCGGGTTCGACGTGTTGGTGCAGCTCGTGATCGCCGCGACCACGACCGAGCCGTGATCGAGCCCTTCCATGCCCGGGCACGACTTCGGTCGCTGCCGCAACCGCCGCGGCGGCCGGCTGCGCCGCCGGCGATCCAGATCTCGCCGGGCTTCTCGGCGGCCGGCTTCGGCTTGCGCTCGGTCAACATCACATCGAGCGCCTGCTGGAACTTGTACTTCGACTGCCGCAGCGACACGCGATCCTGCGGACGCTTCGGTCCGGCGAGGCTCGGCTCGACCGTCGAGAGATCGAGCTCCAGCGTCGAGGTGTAGACGGGATCGACCGAATGCGAGGTTCGGAAGAGTCCCTGTTCCTTCGCGTACGCTTCGACCAGTCTGCACGTGCGCTTCGTCGCGGCCGGTGAGGCGCAGATAGTCGAGCGTCATCTCGTCGATCGGGCAGATCGCGATCGTGGCGCCGTATTCCGGCGACATGTTGCCGAGCGTCGCGCGATCGGCAATCGTCAGGAACTCGAGGCCGGGCCCATAGAACTCGACGAACTTGCCGACCACGCCGAACTTGCGCAGCCGCTCGGTGATCGTGAGCACGAGGTCGGTGGCGGTCGCGCCTTCCGGCAGCCGATCGACGAGCCGGAAGCCCGACGACCTCCGGGATCAGCATCGAGATCGGCTGGCCGAGCATCGCGGCTTCCGCTTCGATGCCGCCGACGCCCCACCCCACGACGCCGAGGCCGTTGACCATCGTCGTGTGCGAGTCGGTGCCGACGAGCGTGTCCGGATACGCGAGCGCGTGACCCGCCGGAGGTCTCCTTGAAGACCACGCGCGCGAGGTATTCGAGGTTGACCTGGTGAACGATGCCGGTGTCGGGCGGCACGACGCGGAAGTTCTGAAACGCTTCCTGGCCCCAGCGAAGGAACGTGTAGCGCTCCTTGTTGCGGGCGAACTCGAGCGCCGCGTTGAGATCGGCGGCATTTAGCTCGGCGTAGTGATCGACCTGGACCGAGTGATCGATGACCAGTTCGACCGGCTGCAGCGGATTGACCTTCTTGGGATCGCCGCCGAGCCGGACGATACCGTCGCGCATCGCCGCGAGATCGACGACCGCGGGCACGCCGGTGAAATCCTGCAGCAGCACGCGCGCCGGCGTGAACGCAATCTCCTTCTGCTCGCCTGACGTCGACGTCCCAGCTGGCCAGCGCCTTGAATGTGCTCGGCGTGGACGAATCGGCCGTCTTCACAGCGCAACAGGTTCTCGAGCAGGATCTTCAGCGAATACGGCAGCCTCGCGACGCCGCCGTATCCGGCGCGTTCGAGCGCCGGCAGGCTGAAGAATGTCGAAGGCCGACCCGCCGGCCGACAGCCGGGTCCGTGTGATGAACGAATTCTGAGAGGCCATCACCTGATCATCCTCCAGCTGAGCGGCGAGTGCAACTGCAGTCAGCCCGAGTTCGGAGACGGCTTCGGCGGACTGAGCGGACGAACACCTTCGCGAAGTCTGCTCATGTTCACGGATACACTCGTCACGTTCGTCTTTGAGACATTCCTCGCGACTCGCGGGATCCCGATCGATCCGCATCCACCGCGCGATTCATCCGTCGCATGTCGGCGACGGTGATTCGGCCCGACAGGCTCGCGAGCGCGTCTCGCAGCTCCGGATGCGCGAGCAGCACTGGCGATCGCGCGACGATGGCGGCGTCGTACGGGGGAAAGTAGTGGCGATCGTCGTCGAGCATCGTGAAACCGTAGGCGTCGATCAGCCCGCTGGTCGCGTCGCCGGCGATGAAATCGACCTGCCGTTCGGCCAGCGCGCGATAGATCAGTGACAGGTCCATCGCCGTCGGCGGCGCGCGAAGTGCAAGCCGTAGGTGCGCGCCAGGCCGGGATATCCATCTTCGTCGCTGCAGGAACTCGTAGCCGAACCCCGCGCGCCACGACGGCGCGAACGGCGCCGCCTGCGAAAGCGTGCGCACGCCCAGGCGGCGCGCGTCGTCGCCGCGAATCAGCATGGCAAACGTGTTCTCGAATCCAAGCGGATCGAGCAGCGTCAGCCCGGCGGCCGCGTAACGCGCCTTGATGGCCTCGAACACGCGGCGCGAATCGGTATCGACCGGCTGATGAAAGATCGCGGTCTGCGCGGTGCCGGAGTATTCGACGTAGGCATCGATGTCGCCGGAACGCACGGCGCGATCGCAGATGAACGTGCCACCGAGGTTCAGCCGGCGCTCGACGCGCAGCGACGTGCGCGTCTCGATCGTCTGCGCGACGATCTCGCCGAGGATGATCTGCTCGGTGAAGTTCTTCGATCCGATGCGAATGACATCGGCACCGGATCGCGCCCGCATACGCGAGCGCTGCCGGCGGCGACGGCGACGAGCGACCAGCGATCAGGCCGGCGGTCGCGGCCGCGCGTCCCGGCGCGCGTCGTCGCGCCCGCGATTCTTCAAGCCGCGCTCGACCAGCGTCAGCGCGACCGTCAATCGTCAGCGCGAGCAGCGGCCGACGGGATCGCGCCGGCGAGAATGACGGTCGAATCGACCATCGACAGCCCGCGGAAGATGTATTCGCCGAGGCCGCCGGCGCCGACCGCGGCCGCAATGGTGGCGGTGCCGACGCCGATGACCGCCGCGACACGGATGCCGGCCACGATCGACGGCAGCGCAAGCGGCAGTTCGACCTGACGCATCAGCTGCCCGGACGTCATGCCCATCGCGGTGCCCGCCTCGACGAGCACGCGATCGATCGATCGCAGTCCGGCGGTCGTCGTGCGGACGATCGGCAGCAGCGCGTACAGAATCAGCACGAAGATCGCGACGCGCGCGCCGAGACCGCCGATGAACGGAAGCGGCAGCAGAAAGCCGAACATCGCCAGGCTCGGAATCGTCTGCACGACGTTGGCAAGCCAGACGATCGGCGCGCCGACACGCGGCCGGCGCGCGGCGAGGATGCCGATCGGCACGCCGGCCAGGATCGCCACCAGCGTCGAGGCGCCGACGAGCAGCACGTGCTGGCCGAGCAGCGTGAAGAACTCGGCCGCGTGCGAGCGCCAGAAGTGCAGCAGCGTCATCGCGCGTGGGCCTCAGCACCGCTGGTCGCTTCGATGCAGCGGTTCGAGCAGCGGCCGCACTCGCGGATCGGCCGACTGCGCAACGACGGCCGGTTCGCCGACGACCGCGAGCACACCATCGGCCAGCACGCCGACCTGGGTTCCCAGCGCGAACGCTTCGGCCATGTCGTGCGTGACGAGCACGACGGTCTTGCGCACCCGCTCCTGAATGCGCCGGAACTCGCGATGAATCTCGGCGCGCGTGACCGGATCGAGCGCGCCGAACGGCTCGTCCATGAGCAGAATCGGCGGATCGGCGGCGAGCGCGCGGGCGACGCCGACGCGCTGCCGCTGACCGCCGGAGAACTGATCCGGCCGCCGGCCGGCAAACGTTGCCGCATCGAGCCCGACCAGCTCGAGCAGCTCCGCTGACGCGCGATGCGACTGCGTCGATCGTCCCAGCCGAGCAGTCGCGGCACGGTCGCGATGTTTTCCGCGACGCTCAGATGCGGAAAGAGCCCGACCTCCTGCATGACGTAGCCGGCGCGCCGCCTCAGCTCGAACGGATCCCACTTCGAGTGTTGCGCGATTCGACCAGCACATCGCCGGAGTCGGGCAGCAGCAGCCGGTTGATCAGTTTGAGGATGGTGCTCTTGCCGGCGCCGCTCCGGCCGACCAGCGCGAGCGTATCGCCCGCGGCAATGCCGAGCGAGAAGCCGCGCAGCACCGGCGGGCACCGCGGCGAGAAATGGACGTCGCGAAACGCAATGCGCGGCTCGCCGAGTCGTTCGGTCACGGCTCGACTGTATCTGCAAGTCGGCCGCGGTCCTTCGCTCGCGACACGCCCGGGTACGCGGTTTGCGACCAGATCGACTGGAGGTCAACGATGGCTGACAACGACACACCGAATCGCGACGACGAACAAGGACAAGGCCGAGGGAGAACGCTGGAAGTCCGAGCAGGGCGTCATCCCGGACTCGGAAAGCAGCACGCAGCGTACGCTACGAAGATGACGACGGGGACAACGCGGGCGGCATCACCAACCGGTCGATCGGCGAAGAAATCGACAACCAGAATTCGCTGCCGGAACGCGGCCGTTCACAGTCGGATGAGGAAGCCCGCGGCAACGAGGACATCGAGCGATGAGCGATCAGCCGGCCGACGCAACACCGGGTCGATCGATCCGATCCGACAGATACGCCGGAGTCGGATCCGGTGCCGACCGGCGAGGACGTTGCCAATCGCCAGCAGGGACGGACACGATACGCCGCGACGGTACGATCAGCCAGTAGACCGAGACCGATCCCGAGGCGAACAGCGACTAGCTGAACCGCGAACCGCGAACCGCGAACAGCGAACCGCGAACCGCGAACGCGAACAGCGAACAGCGATTAAAACACATACGCGATCGATCCCGCGACCGTCGGGATCGTTCGCGTCGTGTCCGACAGCGTCGGCGCCGCCGCTCCGCCTCGAGACGCCGACGTCAGCTCGGACGCCGACGCGGTGTTTCCCCTGCCCGAACCAGTAGTGCAGCCCCCCGCCCACGTGGAATTCGTGGCCGGTCTCGATCACTTCATTCTTTTCGTGCAGCGTCGCGAAGATACCCGCCGCCGCCAGAACACGAACGGGCACTCCCCGGCCACCGCCAAACGACGCGCCGGTCAGATGGAACAGCACCGAACCGTCGACAACAAGCCGCGTCAGCGTTTCGGTCGCCGTCAGATCCGGCGCCGACTCGGCGTCCCCCGTCAAGTCGCGCTGAAAGGTCCGGACGCGAACACAACACGCCTCCCTCAATCGACACCGATCTGGGCCAGATACACGCCGAACCGTCCCTGCAACCCGATCGCAGCCTCGGTCCGGGAATCTGTCTGAAACAGCACGAACGGACCAGTTCCGGTCCCCGGGTTGCGCGTCTCTTCAGCCTGAGGCCGATCCGAGGTCGTACCCGGCCGACCAGGTGACACCGCCGCTGAGCTCCAGGCTGCCGCGGTGCGGGATGTCCTGCCCGACGTAGATCTGCGCGCTCGCCGACGCGGGCGCAGCGCACCAAGCGACAAGGACACGATCGCAACGCCACAGCCGCGGAGCGGGCCTCGATTTCGCAGCGCCACTCACTTCGCCACCACCTTGAGCTCGACGCCCGAGGTGCCGCCTCCTTTGGGAACGACGACGATCTTGTCGTAGAACTGTGCGACGAAAGTTGACGTCGATGTTGAGCGTCGCGTCGAAAAAGCTCTCGATATCGCCATCGTCCAGCGGCTCGACGCGCAGGACGTGCGGCCCGGGGTCGAGCCCGGCAATGACGAAGCTGCCGTCGTCGCTCAGCGAGAAGCCGCCGACCAGCGTGTTGCGTTCGCATGTCGAACGCGACGACATGCGCGCCGAGCACCCCCTTCCCGCTCTTGGTCACCTTGCCGCTGATGCTTCCGGTGTCCCGCGAGAAGCTCGCCGAGGAATAGATGTCGCCGATGCCGGCGATGTCGTCTGCCTTGAACGTGCGCCCGAGGATCGTGCCGGAGGCAAAACGCAATCGGGAACATCACCGCCTCGGCGGCGATCACGCGCCGTCCGCCGGCACGCAATTCCGTCTCACCCATCGCCGAGTGCGCGAGGCCGTGCAGATGGCCGATTTCGTGAAGCGCAATCGACTGCAGATCGAACAACGCCGGTCTCTCCCCCCTGCGCAGACACCGACCACGGGAAGCGCCGTGTTGAAGAAGATGTCGGACTCGACAATCGCGCCGGTGGTCGTATCGATCATGAACGAGGTCGCGCCGAGCGTGCGATCGAGATCCGGGCGGTTCTGAAAGCCGATCACCGTGGCGCCGTCGCCCGATGTCGGGCCGGCGAGCGTGAACCCGACAAACTGCGATGAGATCTGTGCCGTCGTGACAGCCTCCCACGTGCGAGAACGCGGACTGCACCGCCTGCTGCAGTTGCGTGGACGTGACCCCGGTGGTGCCGCGATCGGTGATGAAATACCGAATCGGCATCTGCGACCACTTCAGCGTGACCGTTCGCGTGCCCACCTTCGTGCCGAGCTTCAGGTACGCGAGCGCCGGCGACTGGTAGACCGGCCACGAGCGCCGCGGTCAGAACCATTGCGGCGCCGCGCTTCATCTGAGCTCCTCCTCGAGGCCATCGCCTGACGCACGGTCGCGGCAAACTCGATCAAGCGAGAGCTGCCGGCGCGCCGTGTCACCGCGGATCACGGGCTGCGCGGCGTCGCCGTCTGCCTGCGACATCAGCACCGGCGGCACGACCAGCCGCGCACCGGTCCGCGCATCCACCTTCACCCGAAAGACGCCCTGGCTCAGTCCGAATACGTGCGCGATCGATGGACCGGACGCGCTGAGAAACAGGATGGCCTCTTCCCCCGTTTGAAACTGCGGCGCGCCGATCATCACGATTCCGATAGCGACCGATTTGCCCACCCGGCACGCGGAACGTCACGGTGTCGCCGGGGCCTCCCTTCAGATACGAACCGGCCACGACGGTGACGATGGTGTCGATGCGGCTGCGATCGTCGGACCATTCCGCACGCACGACGGCGACGCGACCGTAGACGATGACTTGCGAGCCCGCGACGATCTCGCGGAACTCGGCGGGCACGAAGAACCGTGGCGCGAAGCTCACGCGCGCACAGCAACAAGACGACGAGGATCAAATGATTCGACGCATCGTCACGAGTCTACTCGATCAGGATTCACGGCCCGGCCCACCTCCGCGCGGTACGCGCTACGGCGCGACAGGCCGGTACGGTTCAGGATGCGCGCGCGCAACTTCGAGCACGGCTTCCGCCGCTCGGCGACTCGCGCCTGGCGTACCGAGGCGGCCTCGCACCTCGCGTAGTTCGCGCCGCACCGAAGCCGCATGCGATGGATCGGTCAGCACGCGAAGCGCCTCGGCGGCAACGCGCTCGGGTGTGAAGTCGTCCTGAATCAGCTCGGGCACGACCCGGCGCCCGGCGACGAGGTTCGCCATCGCGTACGTGTCGACGTGCACGAACGGTTTGCCGAGCCGATAGGTCAGCGAAGACAGGCGGTAGACCACGACCATCGGGCACTCGTGCAGCGCGGCCTGAACGGTGACGGTGCCCGACGCGACCAGCGCAACGTCCGCCGACGGCCAGCACATCGTCGGCGCGGCCTTCGACGATCGACCGCGCCGGGCAAGTCCTGAAGCGGCGCAAACGATCCGTCGTGGAGGTGCGGCGCGCGAGCGACGATGAACTGCACGTCCGCGATCCGACCGCGGATCAGAGCGGCCGCGCGCACGAGATCCGGCAGTATCGCGGCCAGCTCGTTGTGACGGCTTCCGGGAAGCAGCGCAACCACCGGTCGGCCCGGATCGAGCGTCAGTTCCGAAAGGAAGCGGTCGCGCGAGCGCTGGCGGTCGCGCAAGATCGAGAAGCGGATGACCCACCCACTGCACCGGAATGCCTGCCTCACGATAGATCGCTTCCTCGAACGGAAAGATCACGAGCACACGATCGGCGATCTGACGCATCGTCTTCATCCGGCCGCGGCGCCACGCCCAGAGTTGCGGGCTGATGTAGTAAACGACCGGCACGCCCAGGCTGACGGACAGCGCGCGCGAGACGAAGTTGAAGTCAGGAAAGTCGATCGCGACGAACACGTCGGGACGATTGGTTTTCGCCTGTCGCACGAGGCCGCGATAGGTGGCGTAGGTCCTCGGCAGGAGGCGAACGACCTCGAGCAGTCCGGTGACCGACAGCCCGCTGAAATCGGCGATCACGATGCACCGGCGTCTCGCAGGTGGTGGCCGCCGAGGCCGACGATCGCGGCGGACGGATCGAGACGAAGAATCTCGGTGGCAAGCGCACCGGCGTAGAGATCGCCCGACGGCTCGCCGCACGAGATCATCACGCGCACGGAGATCAGCTTGGCTTGTTGAACAGCGCGGAATCGACGGGAACGTTGAATTCGAACGTCCGCAGAGTCCGGTGCACGGCAGGCGCGCCGTCACGCCGCACATCGGTCATGAACGCCACCTTCAGGCCCTTGACATCACGATAATCTGAGTAGATTTCCTCGACGGTGACGTCGCCAGCCGGGCCGCTCACCCGGTATCTCGACCTGCTTAGAAGAGTCGTGACCGGATCGAAAATGAGCGTCAACGGCGAACTGCCCGGCAGCGCCACTTCGAGCGTCGGCAACTTGCGTCCGTCATCGGCGGTCTCGCCGGCAGTCGCGCTGACCTTGCCGTCGAGCAACGCGAGCAGCAGCGGTACGGTATCCCGCTGAACGTTGCCGCGAATCAGCGCCGCCATGCGTGTCGGGAGCCTCGTGGACGCCCTTGCTGTCCTGCACCCAGTATCTACCGGCACTGAACACCTGCACGAGACGGCCGGCCGGCGTCTTCGCGTCGATCCGGAACGATCCGGGATACCGAATCGTCGTCGTCCTCGGAAGATCTGTGTTGATGCCGTCCGACTGAACCGTCGCGACGGATTCCACGCGAACCGTCTGTATCGACCGCAACAGATCGAGCCCGCCTTTGGCCTCGATCGCGCGGCTGATCAGCGCCCGGGCCGGATCGTCGCGCTCCCGTGCGGGCTGACGGAAAACAACCGGCTCGAGACGTCCCGGCCGGGGCGTTGAATGACGCCTGAGGTCCGGCGCCGACAGATCCAGCTCGCCAATCGGAATCCGCTCGACCTGATCGAACCCGACGCCCGCGAGATCCTTTGCGAACACCGACGCGTCGCCGACGAGAACAATCGACAGCTTGTCGGGATGCAGATAGAGCTGCGCGACCCGCTGAATGTCGTCGACGGTGATCGCGTTGACGCGTTCGCGGTAGGTCTGCAGCTCGTTGAGATCGAGGCCGTAGAACACGGCGTTCAGCACCTGCAGCGCAATTGCGCTCGGCGTTTCGACGGTGAGCGGGAAGCTGCCGGTCAGGTATTCCTGCGCGTCGGACAGCTCGCGCTGCTGCACGCGTTGCCGCTGCAGCCGCACGATCTCCTCGACAATCAGTCGCAGGGCCTCGGCGGTCTTCTCCGAACGCGTGTCGGTCTCGGCGACGATGTCCCCTGTGTCCTTGAGCGCGTTCAGATCGGCCGAGGCGCCGTAGGTCAGGCCGCGTTCCGAGCGAAGAACCCGATGCAGCCGGTTACCGCCCTCGCCGCCGAGAATCTTCGTGGCGATGTCGAGCGCCAGGTAGTCTGGATGGCGGCGTGGCAGCGACACGTTTCCGACCCGGATCTCGGTCTGCGCCGCATCGGGCCGATCGACGATGACGACGCGCCGCGTGGGAGGCGGCGGTTCGTCAGTCTTGATGGCCGGGAGATTCACGCGCTCCCACGAGCCAAACGCGCGCTCCGCTCCTGAGAACGCCTCGTCCGGCGTCACGTCGCCGACGATGGCGAGGATCGCGTTGTTCGCGCCAAACCATCGCTTGTGAAACGCGAGCAAATCTTCGCGGGTGACCGCGGCGATCGATTCCGGCGTCCCTGAATCCGGCTTCCCATAGGGATGGAACCCGTACACCAGCCGATCGAAGACGACGCCGGCGAGATAGTCCGGATCGTCGTAGCTGACCTTCAGCCCGGAGATAATCTGCTGCCGCTGGCGATCGATCTCTTCCGGTGCGAAGGCCGGGTGCCGTGCGAGATCGGAAACGAGATCGAGCGCGAGGCCGAGGCTGTCCTTCATGACCGCCGCGTTGATGAAGGTGATGTCGCTGCCTGCCCCAGCGCCAATCGCGCCGCCAATCGAATCGATCGTGCTGGCGATCTGCTCGGCGCTCTTGCGTGGTGGTGCCCTGATCGAGAAGGGACGCCGCCACATACGCGACTCCGGGCTTGCTCGACGGATCCTGCGAGCCGCCGGCCCGGATGAGAAGCCTGAGGCTGACGGCTGGCTGTTCGTGATGTGACACCGCCACCACCTGCAGCCCGTTCGGCAGCGTTCGAATCTGATATGGCGGAAAGCTCGACTGGCGCGCCGGCAGAGGCCGCGGCGGCCGTTCGGTCGGCCAGTCCTGGATCTGAGCGAATGCGGAGCTCGCAGTCGCGAGCGCGGCGAGGACAACGGCAAGAACCGTGGAACGCCGCATCAGCGCGGCTCCCCGCCACCGGTCGTGCCCTTCGGCATGATCGTCATCACCAGCCGGTTCTCGGGCGTGAAGTACTTGCGCGCCACCCGCTGAACGTCGGCCTGCGTGATGTTCATGAAGATGTCGAACTCGCCGTCGGCCGTCTTGATGTCGTTGTGGATGACCGCGGCGTGCCCGAGCTGCATCGCTTTGTCTTTGTTCGACTCGCGGCTGAAGATGTAGTCGCGCGCGAACTGGTTCTTGGCCTGCTGCAGCTCGGCCGGCGTGATCGGTTCGTTCCGAAGCTGATCGAGCTCGGCAATCAGCGCGTTGATCGCTTCATCGGTCGTGTGTCCGGGTTGCACGATCGCCACGGAATAGAAAAGGTTCGGATCCTCGATGATGTTGCCGCCGCCGAATGCCGCCAGCGCAATCTGTTTCTCGTAGACCAGCTTGCGATAGATGCGGGAGCTCTGCCCGTCGGACAGCACCTTCGACGCGATGTGCAGCGGATAGGAGTCGGGATCGCCGTCGAACGTGATGTGATGCGCGACGACGACCGCCGGCAGCGGCCACGACTCCTCGAGCCTGACGCGCCGCTCTTTGGTTTGCGGCGGCTCCTTCGGAATGTCACGCGGCACCGGGCGATCGGACTTCGGCACGCGCCCGAGATACTTCGTCACCAGATCCTGAGCTTCCTTCGTGTTGAAATCCCCGACCAGCACGAGCGTCGCGTTGTTCGGCACGTAATAGGTCCGGAAGAAATCGCGCACGTCGCTGATCGACGCCGCTTCGAGATCCTTCATGCTGCCGATCGTCGGATGCTTGTAGGGATGGACGGTGAACGCCTGATCGTAGATGAGCTCGTTCAGCCGCCCGTACGGCTGATTGTCGATCCGCATGCGGCGTTCTTCCTTGACGACTTCGCGTTCGGTCTTGAACACGTCCTCTTCGATGCGCAGCGTCGCGAGCCGATCGGCTTCGAGCCACAGCACCAGCGGCAGGTACTGCGCCGGGACGGTCTCCCAGAACACGGTCGCGTCTTCGGTCGTGTAGGCGTTGCTCTGGCCACCGATGCTCGAGATCCAGGACGGGTGCCCCTCGGGCTCGACGTTCTTCGAGCCCTTGAACATCATGTGCTCGAACAGATGCGCGAACCCGGTCCGTCCGGGTCTCTCGTTCTTCGATCCGACGTGATACCAGATTTCGGCATGCACGATCGGCGTCGAATGATCCTCGAGCAAAACCACCTGCATCCCGTTGCCCAGCGTCGTCATCGTGTAATCGAGGCGCGTCGGCCGGGTTGCGGCGCGCGCCGCGGGGTTCAGCGACGACAGCGTCAGCACCGACAGAGCCAGCACGGTCAGCGGACGAAGCATGGAATGTGACATGAAAGAGAGTCCGGAAACAGGGCCGCCTCGATTATGGCATGGACCGCCAGGCCGGCCGGCTACTTCAGGCGGGCCTCGAGCTCGGCCAGCCGCGCTTCCAGATCGGCAATCGCTTTGCGGAGTTCCGGAAGCTTGCGAAACACGGCCGACGACTTCAACCAGTCGCGGTTGCTGATCGCGGGATAGCCGGAGATGAACGAGCCGGGCTCGACCGAGTTGGGGATTCCGGTCTGCGCGGTCGCGATCGTTCCTTTGCCGATCGTGATGTGGCCGGAGACGCCAACCTGGCCGGCGAGCGTCACCGAATCCTCGATCGTCGTGCTGCCGGCAATGCCGACCTGCGCGGCGAGCAGCACGTTCCGGCCGATCGTGACGCCGTGAGCCACCTGCACGAGATTGTCGATCTTCGATCCGGCGCCGATCCGCGTCTCGCCGACGGCCGGTCGATCGATCGCCGCGTTCGCGCCGATCTCGACGTCGTCTTCGACGACAACGCTGCCGACTTGCGGGATCTTGTGATGGGTGCCGTCCGGGCGGGTCGCGAAGCCGAATCCGTCGCTGCCAATCACCGCGCCGTCCTGGACGATGACGCGGTTGCCGATCTGCACGCGTTCGCGTATGGAGACGTGCGAGTGGATCACGCAGTCGTCGCCGATCTGCGCGCCATGACCGATCGTCACGTTCGAGTGGACGATGGTGCGTGCGCCGATTCGCGCACCGTCGCCCACGACGGTGAACGGGCCGATCGAGGCATCCGCCGCGACGATCGCCGTCGAGGCAACGCTGGCCAGACGATGAACGCCGGCTGCGGGCCGGTCGTCGGGCGCAAAGAGAGCGACTGCCTTCGCGAACGCGACGTACGGCCGCGGACGCGCAGCATCGCGCACGGCGCCGCCTCCGCTTTTTCCGAGAGGATCACCGCCGACGCCGCCGTCTCTCGCAGCTCGCGCGCGTACTTCGGATTGGTGAAGAACGTCAGATCGCCCGGACCGGCATCCTCGATTGCGGCGACACGATGGATCTCGATGTCGCCGTCGCCTTCGAGACGGCACTCGAGTCGCTCGGCGATGTCCTTCAGCTTCAAGATGGTGAAGTATACCTTCGCAGTTCGCAGTTCGCAGTTCGCAGTTCGCGGTTCGCGGTCGCGGTTCGCGGTTCGCGTTCGCGGCAGAACTGGTGTCAAGAACCCGCCTGGCGAGCGAGCGCAGCGAAGCGAGCCACGCGAACGGAGCGAGCCGGCGAAGCGGCTCGCGAGAGAGCGTGTCGGGGAGTCCGAGGGGCGAAGCCCCTCGGAGTGATTACGACGGGATCGCGGTGCGCTCGAAGAACTTGACGAGATGTTCCAGCTTCAGCGCGTCGGCGACGTCGTGCACGCGACGCTCGCGCTCGTCGCCGTTCAGGTCGATGGCGTGGCGGAGTTCTGAGAGCGGCGCGCTCTGCTCGCTCGTCCAGGTCACCGCATCGAGCCCCTGGCGCGCGCCTCGCAGCGACAGATAGTGACCCACCATCCGGAACGCGAAGTAGTAGGCCACGATGTTCGGCCCGGGCAGCAAGACCAGCGCGCCGGACGCAATGAAGCCGAGCGAGTCGACGATCAGCCAGAATCGATGCTTGTCGAAATCGCGGCCGAGCTGCCGCCGCAGCAGGGTGGTCGCGCGCTGTTCTTCGAGGTCGTCGGGAAAAAACAGGCAGGCGGAGTCCTGACGACGCAGGTGCCAGAGGAGCCGCTGTTCGGCGATGCTTTCGGCAACGTAGCGAAGCGTGCGTGCCTTCGCTCGGGCGAGCGCTCCGCGCGGTTCGTCGCCATGGCCACGACGCCGCTCCCGTTCCGCCTCGGCCAGCAGCGCATTGAAGCGCTGCTTCATTCGCTTGAAGAAACCCGCCGGGGCTTCGTCAACCGGCTCCTCGGGCTCGTCTGGCACCTCGCAATAGAGCTCGTAGCGTTCTCGGCCGATCGGCACCAGGTACACGTCCATACATCCTCGCCCGCGTCCGCGCTGCGGAACCACGGCACCAAGAGGTGCTGACAGAGTGAGGCAAAGAAGTCTCCCTGACGCCCATCACTCGCCAGCACCGTCTCAGTATCTTTCGGTCCCTGGTGCTCCCGGCCGCGTGCCGGCCGGGATCAAACGCGCCGGCCGGTCAGCAGCCTGAACACAATCACGACGAGGGCGATGACGAGCAGGATGTGAATCAGTCCGCCCGCCACGTGCATCGTGAAACCAAGAAGCCACAGAACCAGCAACAGAACGACAATCGTCCACAGCATAGGTAATCCTCCGCCGTCATTCGCGACGGCAAGGCTCAGCTGTGCAAGTGGGGTGCCACGCGACCTCTTTCCTCACGAAAGCTCAGCCGCGGTCACCGGCGAACCGCTCGAGGCGCCCTCGGCGCATCCACCGCCACCGCCGGGCGCCCGGCTTCGACCCACGCCGCCGAAATCATCGCTGCGACCGCCGCGATTGAATCGGACAGCCGCCGCTCCAGGATCGGTCGCGTCACCGCAAAGAACAGATCGAAGTACTGATCGTCGTAGAACTCGCGTCCCGCGACTGCCGCCTTGTCCGCATCGAGGATCGGCTGGACCAGCGCGAAACTGTCCGTGAGTGCGCGGAAGGTGAACTCGCGCGGATTCGCGACCGGAGTCGGCGCGTCCGGCGACAGATGCAGCTTCGATTGGTAGCGCTCGAACAGTTCGGTCTCGAAGCGGGAGTGAACCCCCCATTGGCCGGTCAGCTGGCCGTCGTAGTTCAGCGCCGCGTGAAACGGTTGATGGGCGTCGGCGGTGTAATGCGCAATCACCGACGAGAACAGGCGGATGTTCTCGCGCGCATACGGCGCTTTCTGCGTGAACGCCTCGACGAGCTTCTGGTACATCTCCTCTGTGCGCCACGGCAAGGTGCCGTTCTTCTGCACGAACTCGAGCCCATATCGGCGCACCGCTTCGTCGTAGTCGTGCGGGAGCTCCTTGAATGGATACGGACCATACGCGTCCATGTCGACAAAGTGCCGCGGCGGTTCCTCGAGCCAGCCGACGGTCCGCCACAGATCGGGATCGCCGGCGTGCTCGACGATGGACGGCTGATACTTCTCGAAGTAGGGACGGATTTCCCGGGGCAGCAGCGCGATCGCCCGCGCCATGATGAACTTGTGCACCTCGATGCCCCACGCCGAGGCCGAGCCCGGGCTCGCGACGAGCGCCGCAAGCGTCAGAGCCGCGACGAGATGTCTTCGCATGATCGATAACTATACCGCCCGAATCAGCTTTCTGAGCGTGCGAAGATTGCGCGCATCCCACGGATCGACGTCGCTCGTCGCCTGCTCTCCGGCGACTCGAGCTTCGGCGTCTCGAGCAGCATCGGCAATTCGGCGAATCGCGGGTCGTTGAGCAGCCTCCGGAACGGCTCGAGGCCGAGACATCCCTTGCCGATGTGCTCGTGACGATCGACACGGCTGCCGCACGGCTTCTTCGAGTCGTTCAGGTGAAACACTCGAAGGCGATCGAGCCCGACGATCCGATCGAAGTCGCGGAACGTTGCGGCATAGCCCTCATCCGTGCAGAGGTCGTACCCCGCGGTGAGCAGATGGCAGGTATCGAGGCAGACGCCGACTCGCGGCGACCCGCCGACGTGCTCGAGGATCGCGGCCAGATGTTCGAACCGGTGACCGAGGTTCGTGCCCTGCCCCGCGGTGTGTTCGAGAAGAATTTTCACGCGATGGCGCGGCCGCGCCTTCAGCAGTCCCGCCATCGCCCGGCCAATCGTGCGAAGTCCTTCCTCTTCGGTACCGGTCGTGTACGACCCCGGATGCATGACGAGCCCGTCGAGCCCGAGCAGTTCCGCCCGATCCAGCTCCTCGCCAAGCGCGGCAATCGACTGCGATCGCAGCGCCGGCGCGGCGGCCGCGACATTGATCAAATAGCTGTTGTGAGCGACGACCGGGTGAATCTCCGTCTCCTCGACGCGCCGTCGAAACAGCGCGACCTCGTCGGGCGGCAGTTCGCGTGCGCGCCACTGACCGGCCGACTTGGTGAAGATTTGCAGCGCGTCACAGCGGGAGGCGTATGCGCGATCGACCGCCCGCGGCAACCCGCCGGCGATCGACATATGGGCTCCGAGAAGAGGCATGTTGGAATTGCTGAATGCTGAATGCTGAATGCTGAATGTCGATTGCTGAATGTCGATTGCGGATTGCTGAGTGTCGATTGGACTCATTCCCCAAAGACTTCGGCCTCGAACCGCGACACCGCGGCCCCGCGCTGCCAGGCGTCTGGAGGGAGGCCCGCTTTGAGGCAGGTCTGGCGCAGGAACTGGTCGACCGTCCAGCCCCATTCGGTCGCGACCTGCGGCAGCAGCAGACCGCGACGGACGCCCTGCTCGACGACCAGGCCGTGCCGGCCGAGCGTGATCGCCCCGGGCTCACGCGGATCGATCGATTCCAGCGGTCCGAGCACGGACACTTCGAGTGACAGGTCCGCAAGCTCCTGCGCGCTCACGGGAGGGAAACGCGGGTCCTCGCGGGCGGCGTCGGCGGCGCATCGAGCGACCTCGTTGCCGAGACCGCCGCGGCACTGGAGGGTGCCAAGACACCCGCGCAGCTCACCACGCCGTTTGATCGTGACGAAAACACCGCACGCGTCCGGCAGGGGCAGGTCGACGACGCCCGGGAATCCCGATCCGGTCACGCTGGCAATCACCGACTGACGCGCCAGCTCGACGAGCGCGCTCCTCTGCACGTCATTCAGCATCGGAGAACTTTCCGAACGCGGCAGCGAGATAGCCGACAACGCCGTCGTCATCACCCGACACCTCGCCTGAATGCCCGTACTTCAGGATGCGACCGTCGGTCGCCCCAAGTCCGCGCGCCGCCTTCATGACCGCAATCGCGGCGCCGCCGCCGCACGCGACATAGCGGCCGCGGTCGTGCTCCGGATACTGTTCGAACAAATCGAGCAGGCCATCGGCATCGAACGCCGACACATACGCCTGCACGCGCTGGTCCAGCGTCTTCGCGGTCTCGGCGTCGAAGTAGTGCGAGAGATCGGTGCTGGCGACGAGCAGCGCACGGCGACCGGCAAAGGCGGAAACGATGGCCTCGGCGAGCGCGTCGATCGTCCGCCGGTGCTGGAACCCGATGAGCATCGGAACGATCGGCAGCTCGGGGTGGACGCGGCGGAGGAACGGCAACTGCATCTCGAGCGAGTGCTCCTTCCGATGCGCCGACGGCATGGCCTGAACCACCGGCGATCGCGAAACGGCTCGTGCGCCTTCCTCGTCGATGCGCGCCGCACCCAGCGGCGACTCGAACGCGCCGTCCGGCCAGAGTGCGACGCCGTCGAACGCGACGAAATGCGACGGGCCCACCAGTACGGCGACGTCAAAATCTTCCCGCGCGGTCGCCTTGTAGGCATAGGCTCCGATCGGACCCGAGAACATCAGCCCGGCGTGGGGCGCGAGGATGGCGTGGAGCGTTCCGGCCGGACCGTGCGGTGCCGCATCGAGGTAGGCATCGACGTCGCGCGTGAGCGCTCCGGCAAGTCCCGGATACCAGGTCCCCGCGACGGCGGTCGGACGGATCGACATGTCAGTGAACCCAGTAATTGCTGATTGACGATTGCTGATTGCTGATTGAATCTGTCCTCAACCAGCCACCAGGAGCCAGCCGCCAGCAGCCGGTCCCAACAGTGATAGCATCGCGATGATGTCCGAAAGCTTTTCACGCGCCGACGTCGAGCGCGTCGCACGTCTCGCGCGCCTCGAACTGAACACCGAGGAAAAGGATCTCTTCGCGCGCCAGCTGGCTGGAATCCTGGCGTACGCCGAACAGATCCAGCGTGTCCCGACTGAAGGGGTCGAGCCGACCTCACATGCCGGGGATGCCGCCGCGACGCGCGACGATTCGGTGTGTCCGTCGCTGCCGCGCGAAGAATCGCTCGCCGCGGCTCCGGATGGCGACCCACGGGCGGGACTCTTCAAGGTACCACGGGTGCTCGGCTGATGGACATGCCAATCGACGCGCACGGCATCCGCGACGCGATCGCGGCAGGTCATCTGTCCGCGACGGAGGTCTGTCGAGCCACGCTCGATCGCATTGCGACGCTCGACCCGCCGCTCAATGCCTTCCGCGTCGTCGCAGCCGATACGGCGCTGGCTCGCGCCGCCGAGATTGACGCGCGGCGGGACCGGACCAGCCTTCCGCTTCTCGGCGTTCCGATTGCGCTGAAGGACAACCTCTGCACCCGCGGGATTCCGACGACCGCATCCTCGCGCATTCTCGAGGGCTACGTGCCGCCGTACAACGCGACCGTTGTCAGTCGTCTCGAGGCCGCCGGCGCCGTGATCGTCGGAAAGACCAACTGCGATGAGTTCGCCATGGGCTCCTCCACCGAGAACTCGGCGTTCGGACCGACGCGCAACCCGTGGGCGACCGATCGCACGCCCGGCGGATCGAGCGGCGGCTCCGCCGCAGCGGTCGCGGCGGGCCTGGTTCCGCTGGCGCTCGGATCGGATACCGGCGGCTCGATCCGGCAGCCGGCGGCGCTCTGCGGCGTGGTCGGCTTCAAGCCGTCGTACGGCCGCGTCTCACGCTACGGCCTCCTCGCGTTCGCGTCGTCGCTCGACCAGATCGGTCCGTTGGCCACGTCGGTTAGTGACGCCGCTCTGATCATGAGTGTGATCGCCGGACACGACGCCTGCGACTCGACCAGCGCGAACATGTCGGTCCCCGACTTTCAGACCGCGCTCAAGGATGGTGACGATCTGCGCGGCATACGGATCGGAGTGCCGCGACATCTGTTCCGCGAAGGGGTGGACGGCGAGGTGATGGCCGCGTTCGACGCGGCCATTGACGTCACGCGTGAACGCGGAGCGGAGATCGTCGAGGTCGTCCTGGAACACAGCCCCGAAGCGATTCCCGTCTACTACGTGATCGCCACGGCCGAGGCGAGCGCCAATCTCGCGCGCTACGACGGCGTTCGCTACGGGTATCGCGCAGACGCCTCGACACTCGGTGAAATGTACGACCGCTCGCGTGGCAAAGGCTTCGGCCGCGAAGTCAAGCGCCGGATCATCCTCGGCACCTACGTGCTCAGCGCCGGGTACTACGATGCGTATTACCGGAAAGCGCAGCAGGTCCGCACGCTGATTCGTCGTGATTACGATCGCGCGTTTGCCAACGTCGACGTGATCGCGATGCCGACGAGCCCGACCGCGGCCTTCGCGCTCGGCGAGCGCACGGAGGATCCGGTGCAGATGTATTTGTCTGACGTCTTCACCGTCGGCGCCAACCTCGCCGGGCTGCCCGCCGTCAGCATTCCGTGCGGGCTGACGCGTGCGCGACTGCCAATCGGTTTGCAGTTCACCGGACGAGCGATGGAGGACGCGACCGTCCTCCGGGTTGGCCACGGCTACGAACGGGCCACCAGCTGGTCGAAGGAACAGCCGCCGCTGCAGACATCACAGCCACTCGGGTGACGCGCCGGCGTCGGCGGCTCACCGCGGTGTGAGGGGACCCTGCCACGCGTCGTAGGTTTTCGCGTCGAACTCGTTCGCGCGAAGCGGCGTCACCGCGGCGTATCCATGTTCGGTCGCCCAGACGTCCGTGCCCTCGACATCACCGGTCGGCTCCTTCCAGATGCTCCAGAACATTCGGCGGCCGGTGGGCGATCGCTGTTCCTCGAATCGTTCCTCTCCGGACTGCGCGCTCTGCCGCGTGACGACCACGCCTTTGATGGCGGATGAAGAACCCGGCGGAACGTTGACGTTCAAGAGCACACCGGCATCGAGGCCGCGCTGGCGCACCGTCTCGGCGACTCGACGGACGATTTCCGCCGCCGCCGCGTAGTTCGTTTCGTCGCTCGAGAGCGAGGAGGCGATAGCCGGGATGCCCATGAGCGCCGCTTCGCGCGCCGCCCCCACCGTGCCCGATACGTAGGTCACCATCCCGAGGTTGTAGCCGCGATTGATACCGGAGACAACCAGATCGGGTCTGTCGGTCATCAGCGCGCGCACGCCCACTTTCACGCAGGTTGCCGGAGTCGCCACAATCGAAAATGCACGCAGCCCGCCGGCGAGCGTGACCTGATCGACGAAGATCGGATCGGACGTCACGATGGAATGCGCCTTACCGCTCTGGTTCTCGGCGGGAGCCGCGATCGTGACTTCTCCCAGCGACTCGAGCGCCTGCGCGACGGCCAGGATGCCAGGCGCCCTCACTCCATCGTCGTTGGTGACGAGGATGCGGTAGGCCCGTTGTTGCGCAACCGGCGAGCCCGACGTCCGCGGCGCCGTCGCGACGACCGGCGCACAGGCACACGCCGCGACGAAGGAGAGGAACAGCGATCGGCGGAGGAAGAAACGGCGTGTTTCCATCCGGCGATGCTAGCACGCGAGTGTTCGCCGTTCGCGTCAGCGCGCGATGGCCGTCGTCGTCGACGTCGCGCGCATGACGAGCCAGATCACGAACACGACGAATAGCAGAGGAAGCAGCGGCACGACCACGGCCGCAATGAACGCGATCGCCGCCACGATAAGCGCGAGGACCATCACCGGAGCGACCACGACGAACAGGATGCCGCCGACGATCGCTTTGACAAGCAGCAGAGGAAGCAGCAGCAGACCAAGGAGCAAGCGAACTGGCAGCAACACCACCCACAGCACCGTTTTCAGAAGCGCGGCCGCGAACGTGACGATGGCGAGAACTACAACGGCCACACCGGCCAGCAGAACCAGCTCAATCATCGAGAGCCCTCCGCGCGCCCGACACGGACGCTTATTGCGGAGTTACGCGGTGGGTGTTCGAGAAGTTCCGCTCACTCCTTGCGGAGACCCCGTGGCGAGCCTTCGTAGTTGGTGGGCAGCGTGTACTGAATGACGCCGCTTCGCACTTCCTCCATCGCGACGCGCTCCAGCTTGTGGGGGACGTGCGCGGGGAGCGAACGATCGAGCCGGGGCAAGGCGCCACGTCGCAGTTGCTTTGCCCGCTGCGCTGCGACGTCAACAAAGAGAAACCGGCTGGTGATGGGTGCGGCGCGTTCGCTTTCGACAACGTCGGCGGGAGCTCCGTCCTGCTGATCTTGCTGCTGAACCATGGCTTGTGAGCGTACTTGAAAAAAGTTCAAAGTTAAAACGTTAAAAGTAAGAAGCCACGAAAGTGACTCGCATTCACTTTTAACTTCGAACTTTTAACTTCTAACTTTTGCTTTCCTCCGGGCTTACTCGCCCACAGTGATCTGCTTCGGCTTCGCTTCCTCGCGCTGCGGCAGTCGCACCGTCAGCACACCGTCCTTGTAGGTGGCGCTGATGCGGCTCGCGTCAACGGTCGCCGGCAGCGTGAACGAACGGCTGAACGAACCCTGGAACCGCTCGACGCGCTGGAACCGATCGCGCGAGATCTCCTGCTCGCCCTTTCGCTCACCTTTCAGCGTCAGCACGTTGTTTTCGAACGTGACGCCGATGTCTTCACGCTTCATGTCGGGCAGCTCGGCCTTGATCACGAGCTCGTGCTGCTCGGTCTCGTAGATATCCACCGGCGGCACCCAGCCTCGCGAGAAGCCTTCGCCGTAGAAATTCGAGAACATGTTGTTGAGCCGATCGACTTCCATCGCCGCCAGCTCACGAATTGGATCCCAACGAACCAGAGCCATCTTTGAACCTCCTGAAACCTATCTTCCGGGCTGTCCAGCAGCCACACAGATAATGTAGCAGAGACATGAGTATATGTCAAGCATTTAATATGAGTAATTAACACTCATATATTACGCACTCGTCACCTCAAGCGCCCGAATAGCCAGAAGCCAACAGCACGAGTAGCCAAGAGCCCAGTAGCCGAGAGCCAGCCGCCAAGATCCGGAGGCCACGGCAGCTGCCACCCGACGATAGAATGCTCCCGTGGCTCGCATCTTTCGTCGAACGCCGCGAGCCTGGACGACGACCTCCGTCGGTTGTTCGAACAGCTCACGCAACGTCGATGCGCCGCGCGAGCAGCTGAGTGCACGGTGCTCCTCGACGTCGTCGAAACGTCCGCAGCCATCGAGATCGTCGTGGATCTCGTCGGCGTCACCGCCGACTCCGTGAAGATCGTGTCGCGCGCAACACGGTGCTGATTACCGGCGACAAGCGGCCGGCGACGTGCGAACACCGCGGCGAGGCGACGTTTCACGTCGCCGAGCGGGTGTTCGGCCGTTTTGCCCGCGCGGTCAGATTGTCGGGAGCCTTCGACGTCGCACGCGCCGACGCGACGCTGCGTGCCGGCGAGCTGCGCGTGCGTCCTGCCGCGAATCGACGACCGCCGCGGCCGCGAGCATCGCATTCCGGTGCGGATCGACTGACGTGCGGATCCTCTTCATCGGCGACATCTTCGGCAAGTCGGGACGCGAGATCGCCAAGCGCGCGATTCCGGCCATCGTCGATCGACAACAGATCGATTTCGTGATTGCGAACGTCGAGAACTCGGCGGCCGGATTTGGCGTGACCGGCGACATCGCCGACACGATTCTCGAGCTTGGCGTCGATGTCATGACGTCGGGCAATCACGTGTGGGACAAGAAGGAAGTGCTCGACTACATTCCGCGACAGGCCGAAGCTGCTGCGGCCGGCGAACTTCCCCTCAGGCGCGCCTGGCCGCGGCAGCTATGTCGGCCGCACGCGAACCGGCGAGCCGGTCGGCGTCCTCAACTCTGATGGGCCGGATCTTCATGACGCCGCTCGACGATCCGTTTGCGGTGGCGCTTCGCGAGATCGAGGCGCTGCGTGCGAAGACGCGCGTCATCATCGTCGATTTCCACGCCGAAGCGACGTCGGAAAAGATCGCGATGGGGTGGCATCTCGATGGACGGGTGACGGCGGTGTTCGGGACCCACACGCACGTGCAGACCGCCGACGAGCGGATTCTCCCAAAGGGCACGGCGTGCCTGACCGATGTCGGCATGACCGGGCCGCACGATTCGATCATCGGCGTGACGGTCGAGGCCGCGCTCGGCCGCTTCCTCACCGGCATGCCGGCCAAGTTCGAAGCCGCGACCGGTCCGGCACGTCTCAACGCCGTCGATCGTCACCGCGGATCCTGCCACCGGCAAGGCCACAGCGATCGAACGGCTGAACCTGTCGACGCAGGAGGTCGACGCGCTGGCGGGCGCGCTCGGTGCCGCGCGGTAATCGCATGTCGGATCTCTTCTCGCTCCCCTTCGAAGAGGACGCCGTCGCCGGGACGTATCACCGGCGCCGCGCGAGCGCCGGGTCTTTTCCGTCTCCGAACTGACCGCCGCCATTCGCGGCGTGCTCGAGACCGGCTTCGGCGAGATCTGGGTCGAGGGCGAACTCTCGAATTGCCGGACGTGGAACACCGGGCACGTCTACTTCACGCTGAAGGACGGCGACGCGCAGATCAAGGCCGTGATGTTCCGATCGGCCGTCCGCTATCTGAAGTTCAAGCCGGAAGACGGCATGCACGTGATCGTTCGCGGTCAGCTCGAGCGTGTACGAGCCGAAAGGGCGAATACCAGATCGTCTGCGAGCACCTCGAGCCGCACGGGCTCGGGGCGCTGCAGATGGCGTTCGAGCAGCTGAAGAAGAAGCTGCAGGCCGAGGGGCTGTTCGATGCGGCGCGCAAGCGGCCGCTGCCCTCGCTGCCCCGCAAGATCGGCATCGTGACGTCGCTCGACGGCGCCGCGCTGCGCGACATCATCAAGGTGCTCGGCCGACGTCATCCGAACGCGCATCTCGTGATTCGACCGACACGGGTCCAGGGCGAGGGCGCGGCGGCTGATATCGCGGAAGCGCTGCGCGCGATCGTCAAGGTTCGCTGGCGTGGACGTGGTGATCGTCGGGCGGGGCGGCGGCTCGCTCGAGGATCTGCACGCCTTCAACCAGGAGCCGGTCGCGCGCGCGATTGCCGCCTCGCCCGGTGCCGGTCGTGTCGGCGGTCGGGCACGAAGTCGACGTGACGATCGCCGACTTCGTCGCGGATCTGCGCGCGCCGACGCCGTCGGCGGCGGCGGAACTGGTGGTCACGGCGAAGGACGAATTCTGCGCGCGCGTGTCGCGGCTGGCCGAGCGGCTCGGTTCGGCGGCGCGTGCGGACGTGCAGCGCCGGCGCGCGAGCGTGCACGCGCTGACGCAGCCGTCGCGGGCTGGCCGGCTGGCACACGCGGCTCGCGATGCGCGGACGTCATGCCGCGGAACTGACCTATCAACTGCGACGCACGCGCGTCGGCGCACGTCGCGACGGCGCGATCGCGCGTTTCGCACGCTGCGGCTGCGGCTCGAAGCACGCGATCTCCGGCGGCATCTCTCGGCGATTCGGTCGCGGCTGACGGCGGCGCAGCGGGCGCCTCGGCACTGCGGCCGGCGGCCGCACGTCACCGGGCCGACTCGCGGCTCGCGTCGCTGGCCGGCCGGCTCGAAAATCTCAGCCCGCTCGCGGTGCTTGCGCGCGGATACGCGGTCTGCTGGAATGCCGACCGCACGGCGATCATCCGAAGCGCGGCGTCGGTGGCACCCGGCGATCGCGTACGCGTGACGCTGCAGGAAGGCGAACTGCACTGCGACGTGCGCGCTGAGGACGGCCATGGATCCGACAATCAAGGACTTTGAGTCGGCGATCGCCGAGCTCGAAACGATCGTCAAGCGGCTCGAGGACGGCGACCTCGCGCTCGAGAAGTCGCTCGAGCTGTTCGAACGCGGCGTGCAGCTGTCGCGCTTCTGCCATTCGAAGCTCGAAGAGGCGGAGCGGCGCGTCGAAATTCTCACCGAACGCGGCGACGTCAAGCCGGCGCCGTCGTCGCTCGGCGCCGACATCGGGCGATCACGATCGATCGCGGTGACCACAGCCCCGACGGATCTCGGCGCGTGGCTCGCGTCGCGCCGCCAGGCGGTCGATCGCGCGCTCGAGCAGTCCATTCCGTCCACCGGTTCGCCAATCTGACGCTCCAGGCTTCGTTCCCGCATCGCGACGGGCGCCAGCCCGCGTCACCGAGTCCATGCGCTACAGCGTGTTCGCCGGTGGCAAGCGGCTTCGGCCGATGCTCGCGCTCGCTTCCGCTGGAGCGGTCGCCGAGCACCTCGGAGTGTCCCGACGATGAGGCCGAAGACGCTCGCGCTGCCGGTCGCGTGCGCGCTCGAAATGATTCACACCTACTCGCTCGTCCACGACGATCTGCCGGCGATGGATAACGACACGATGCGCCGCGGACGGCCGACGGCGCACGTGGTGTTCGGCGAAGGGCTGGCGATTCTGCCGGTGACGCGCTGCTGACCGAGGCGTTCGCGCTGCTCGTCGCGCGAGCCGGCGCAGGTCCGACGAGCGTCGTCGGCTGACGATCTGAACCGACGCAAGCTTCAGACGATGGCCATCGTGGCCGACGCCGCCGGAGCGGCCGGGATGGTTGGCGGCCAGGCGATCGATCTCGATGCCGCGCACTCCCGGCGCCGCCGCCGCTCGACGCCGCGGCGCTTCGCGAGATGCACATGCGCAAGACCGGCGCGCTCATCGTCGCGTCGGCGCTGAGCGGCGCGATCATGGCCGGCGCGACCGAGCCGCTCGCCGAGGCGATCGGACGCTACGGCGTCGAAATCGGCCTCGCCTTTCAAATCGTCGACGACATCCTCGACGTCGAAGGCGCGTCGGCGGAACTCGGCAAGACCGCCGGCAAGGACGCGGCCGCCGGCAAGCCGACCTATCCAGCGCTCTACGGGCTCGACGCGTCGCGGCAGTCTGGCGTCCGATTGCGTCGATCGCGCGACCGAAGCGCTTCGCGAGCGCGGGCCTCGGCGGCCAGCTTCCCGCGATCGCGCGGTGGGTCGTCGGCCGAACCCATTGAAGAACACCGTTCGACTGGACACGCTGCTCGTCGATCGCGGACTGGCCGCGTCGCGCGAACGCGCGCGCGCGCTGATCCTCGCCGGCAGCGTCCGCGTCAACGGTCAGCCGGCGTCGAAGGCGGGCACGGCCGTGCCCGCTGACGCCGAGGTGACCGTCGCGACACCGGATCATCCGTATGTCGGCCGCGGCGGCTTGAAGCTCGCGCATGCGCTCGACACGTTCGCGATTCCGGTGGCGGGCCGCACGGCGCTCGACATCGGCGCCTCGACCGGCGGGTTCACCGATGTCCTGCTGCAGCGTGGCGCCGCTCGCAGTCGTCGCGCTCGACGTCGGCCACGGTCAGCTCGACTGGAAAATCCGGAACGACCCGCGGGTCGACGTGATCGAACGCAAGAACGCGCGAACGCTGACGCCGGCTGACCTGCCGCCCGGCCGCGCGCCGTTTCGAGATCGTGACGATCGACGTCTCGTTCATTTCGCTGCGCTTGATTCTCCCGGTCGTGCCGCCGCTTCTCGCTGACGGCGGCGACGTCGTCGCGCTGGTCAAGCCGCAGTTCGAGGCGGGACGCGCCGAAGTCGGCAAAGGAGGCATCGTCCGCGATCCGGCCGTGCAGGCCCGGGTTCTCGAGGAAGTGGCGGCGTCGGCGGATGCGCTAGGATTGGGGCGCGCCGGCAGCCACCGAATCTCCGATTGCGGGAATGGAAGGCAATCGGGAATACCTGCTCCATCTTCGCCGTCAGCAGATGACCCTCTCATGCCAATCACACGCGTAGGTCTCGTCGCCAAGACCGGTCTGGACGCCGCCGCCGGCGCGCTGGCCGAGCTCGCCGGCTGGCTCGAAGCGCGCGACGTGCACGCCGTGTTCGAGACCGAGACGGCCGCGTCGCCGGGCTGCCGCCGGGCCGACGCACCGTCAACCGCGACGAACTGCCGCGGGCGTGCGATCTGATTGTGGTCCTCGGCGGCGACGGCACGCTCATCGGCATGGCCGATCGGATCGCGGAGGCGGCCGCCGACGTCGCCGATTCTCGGCGTGAACTTCGGCAGCCTCGGTTTCCTCACCGAGATCACGCTTCCCGAGCTCTATCCGTCGCTCGAGTCGGTGCTGCGCGGCACCGCGCAGATCGAAGAGCGAATGATGCTGCGCTCGCGGACGCTTCGCGACGGAGCGGTGCACGCCGATCGGCTCGCGCTCAACGACGTCGTGATCACGAAAGGCGCGCTGTCGCGCATCATCGATCTCGAAGTCGGGAATCGGCGGCCGTCCGATCATGCGCGTGCGCGCCGACGGACTGATCATCGCGAGCCCGACCGGTTCGACCGCCTACAACCTCGCCGCCGGCGGACCGATCCTCCATCCGGAAGTCGATGCGCTGCTGCTGACCCCAATCGCGCCGCACATGCTCACCAACCGTCCCGTCGTGGTCCCGGCCTCGTCCGAGATTCGCGTGCGGCCGGCGCGTCGACGGATCGAACGAAGAGGTGTTCGTCACGATCGACGGCCAGTCCGGCCACGCGCTTCAGAGCGACGACGAGATCTGCATCACTCGGGCGGAACGGCCGCTCGGCTGTGCGCGCCTCCACGCGAACGTACTTCGATGTCTTGAGGCAGAAGCTGAAGTGGAGCGAGAGGTGAATTCGGAAATGCTGAATGTTGAATGTTGAATGCTGAATGAAGGGCCCAGTCAACGTTCCGCATTCAACATTCAGCATTCAGAATTCAGCATTTCATCGTCTCTGTCTCTGAAACTCATTCACATTCCGATTGTGCTCGTCGAGGCTCGTCGCGAACACGTGCGAGCCGTCGCCGCGGGCGACGAAGTAGAGATACGGAACGTCGGCCGGGTGTGCCGCGGCCTCGAGCGACGCACGGCCGGGATTTGCGATCGGGCCAGGCGGCAGGCCCGGGTATCGATAGGTGTTGTACGGCGAATCGATTTGCATGTTCTCGTGCGTCAGGTTGCCGTTGTAGCGGTTGGCTCGCTTGCAGCGCGTAGATCACGGTCGGATCGCACTGCAGCGCCATGCCGATCTTCAGCCGGTTGCTGTAGACGGCGGCGACCAGCGGCCGCTCTTCAGGCTTGCCGGTTTCCTTTTCGACGATTGACGCGAGCGTCACGAGCGCGCGGACGCTCAGCCCGCGCGCCTCGGCAGCGGCGCGAATCTCGGGCGTCAGCGCCTTCTCGAACCCGGCCACCATCCGCGACACGAGCTCGGCGGCGGTCGTGTGCCGCATCGTCGCGTAGGTGTCGGGAAACAGATAGCCTTCGAGATCGCGGGCAGCAGGATCGAGGTCGCGAATCAGCTGCGCATCAGAGGCGGCGGTCGAGAAGTCCGACGCGGGTCCGAGACCCCTCGACTTCGAACAGCGCCGCCATCTCGTGAATCGTGAGCCCTTCGCGAAACGTGATCGGGACGAGGTAGACATCGCCGCGAGCGATCTTCGCGACGACTTCCTTGACCGTCATCGGTCGATCGAAACGGTACTCGCCGGCCTGAAGGCGGCGGCCTGTGCGCGCCCGCGCGATCTCGAATCGAAAGCCGAGCGTGTCGCGAATGACTCCCGGCGTCGACCAGCCGCTTGCCAATCGAGGCCGGGCCGGATCCCTGGCGGAATGTCGACGAACTGCTCGCTTTCCGCGTAGCCCTTGTAGGGCCTGATCTCCGCGAGCGCGATGCGCGCCACGATCGCCGCCAGGACGGCAACGACAATGACGAAGAGCCAGATGAGCAATGCGCTTCAACGCGGGTCGGCCTCCGTCGCGTCGCGGGTGCGCGCGCCCGCTCGTCGAGATAGTCCTGCAGGATGACGGCCGCCGCGGCGGCGTCAAGGAGACGCTTGCGCTTCCGCCAGTCCTTCTCGTGCCGTGCCAGCAGGCTCTCCGCTTCGCGGCTGCTGAGCCGCTCGTCCTGCAGCACGACCGGCACGCCGACCTGCGATCGCAGGAGCGTCGCGATCGCTTCGACCACAGCCGTCTGCGTCCGTCGGCTGGCCGTTCAGTCGGCGGGGATAGCCGAGCGCGATCGCGCCGAGGCCGTCCGTCCTCGCACGCGAGAGCAGCGACTTCTACCGCCAGCGCCGCCGCGACGCGCGCGGGGTCGCCGCTCGCCGCGATCGTTTTCCACGGACGCGCCAGAAGCCCGGTCGCATCCGAGAGCGCGAGACCGATCCGGCGCCTGCCGTAGTCGATCCCAAGCGCGCGCACCGAAAAAGGGTACACCAATAGCGTTGCTATAATCCTGAGCACCCATGCGCACGCGATCACTCGTCGCCGCACTCCTCGCGGTCGCAGCCGTGGTAGCCGGTCATCGCGCTGACACAGACGTCGCTCTTCCGAAGCCGGCGCCCTCCAGGCAAGTACTCGCAGCGCCTCGTGATTCTGGGATTCGATGGGATGGATCCGGCGCTCGTCGGCAGGTGGATGCGCGAGGGAAAGCTGCCGAACTTCAAACGACTCGCCGATCAGGGAGGCATGTATCCGCTCGCGACGACGCATTCACCGGAGTCGCCGACCGCCTGGGCGTCGTTTGCCACCGGCGTCAATCCTGGCAAGCACAATATCTACGATTTTCTCGTTCGCGATACGACCACGTATCTGCCGGATCTCGGCATGGTGCGGCGCGAGCCGGCGCGTTTCCTCTTCGACTACGTTCCGTACTCGAAACCGAAGCTGTTTTCGATTCGCGGCGCGACGTCGTTCTGGGTGACGGCGGGAAAGGCCGGCGTACGATCGAGCGTGCTCACCGTGCCCGTCACGTTCCCGCCTGAAGACTGTCCCGAACGGCGAAATGTTGTCGGGCCTCCCCCTGCCGGATATTCGCGGCACGATGGGCACCTTCTATTACTTCGCGACCGATCTGAGCCGATATGAAGAAGGGAACACGGAATTCGGCGGGATCCTGAAGCGGCTGGTGGTCGATAACGACGTCGCGCGAACCGAGCTCATCGGTCCGCCCAATCCCGATCATCAAGCAGAAGATCCAGGCGATCCGCGCGAAGGGTTCGCCGCTGACAGCGGCCGATCGCGCGGCGATCGCCGACCTGCAGGCGAGTGAAGATGTGCGCATTCCGTTCACGATCCGGTGGAATCGAGCCGGCGAAGACCGCGACGGTGGAAATCGCCGGCGAGTCGCTTCTCCTCGAGCCGGGCAAGATGAGCCGGTGGATCGATCTGGATTTCAAGGTGAACTTCCTCGTGCGGGTGCACGGAATGGCGCAGCTGCTTCTCTTGAACGCCGGGAGCGAGCTGCAGTTGTATATCTCGCCGGTGAACTGGAAGCCGGACAATCCGCCGGTGCCGATGTCCTCCCCGGCCTCGTTCTCCGGCGACCTGTTCCAGCGTCTCGGGTATTACCGGACGCTCGGGTGGGCGGAAGCGACCTGGCCGCTGAACGAAGGGCGCATGGACGAAAAGACGTTCATGGAGGATCTCTACAAGGCGTTTGACGATCGAGCGCAGGTGATTCTGAACCGCATCGACTCGCGCGACTGGGACGTGCTCGTCGGCGTCATCGAATCGACCGATCGGGTGCAGCACATGATGTGGCGGTTCATGGACCCGCAAGCATCCGATGTACGACGCGACGCTCGCCGCCGCAGTTCGGCGACTCGATCGAGCGCGTCTATCGCCGTGCCGATCAGTTCGTCGGCGAGGTGCTGCGAACACATCGCGCCGGGAACGCCGGTGCTGATCGTGTCCGATCACGGGTTTCACTCGTGGCGCAAGGCCGTCAACCTCAACACCTGGCTCGTGCAGCAGGGCTACATGGTGCTCCAGGGTCAGCAGCCGGGCGAGAAGAAGCTCGATGACCTGTTTGGCGGCGGGGAGTTCTGGGAGAACGTCGACTGGAGCCGCACTCGCGCCTACGCGATGGGCCTCGGCCAGATCTACTTCAACCTCCGCGGCCGCGAAGGCAAGGGCATCGTCAGTCCGGGCGCCGAAGCGCGGCAGCTCGCCGACGAGCTGAGCGGCGAAGCTGCTGACGATGAAGGATCCGGATGACGGCGTCGCCAATCGTCCGCGCCGTCTACAAGCGCGACGACGTGTATGCCGGCGAGTATCTGGCCAATGCGTCGGAGCTGCAGGTCGGAATGGAGGATGGCTATCGCGTGTCGTGGCAGACGACGCTCGGCGGATCGCCGCAGGGGATCGTGTATCCGAACATGAAGAAGTGGAGCGGCGATCACGGCGGCTACGACTACGCGACGACGGCCGGCGTGCTGATCTCGAACCGTCCGATCTCCCGCGGCGGACGGATGGACCGTCGATCATGGACATCGCGCCAACCGTGCTGAAGTATTTTGCGGTGCCGATTCCAGGCGACATCGATGGCAAGCCGCTCTTTTAGGTTGGTGCCAGCCGTCGCGCTCGTGGTCGATCGCGACGCTGTCGCTGCTGGCGCAGGCGCAGGCTCCCGCACCGACCAATCGGCGGTGGACGCGGCGTCGAAGCGCGCGGCCGAGCGGATTCGCGCACTGCAGCGCGAGTCCGACTCGCTGGCGTCGCAGGAGCGCACGCTTCTCGTCGAACTACGCAAGCTCGAAGTCGATCGCGAACTGAAGTCCGAGGAACTGGCCAGCGCCGAACGCGATCTCCGTCGCACGCGCGAACAGGTGGCCGCGACGAGCGCGCGCGCGGCGGCGCTGCAGAACACCGCCGAGACGGAGCGCCCGGATGTCGAGCGGCGGCTCGTCGCATCTCTACAAGCTTGGACACGCCGGCTACTGGCGGCATGCTGCTCGACGTCGACAACCTTCGCTCGATCGGACGCGTCTATCGCACCGCCTCGGCGCTGAACCGACTCGATCGCGACCGCGTCGCAGCAGCACGAGCGGACGCTGCAGGCGCTGGCGAGCGAACGAGCAGGCGCTCGAGGCTCACGTCCGCGACGTTGAGAAGCTGCAGGAACAGGCGCTGGCGGCGCGCACGGCGAATCGACCGGGCGGTCGCGGCGCGCACCGCGCTCGTCACGTCGATCGATTCGCGTCGCGACCTGAACGCGCAAGCTTGCCGGCGAACTCGAGGCCGCGCAGCAGCGGCTGCAGGGCACCGTCGCGCAACTCGGCAGCAGCCGCGGCCGTCAACGTCATGCTGCCCCTGCGCCCCTTCCAGGGCGCGCTCCCCTGGCCCGCGCAGGGCATGGTCATCGGCCGGTTTGGACGACAGACCAACAGCCGCTTCGGGACGTCCATCGCGCGGAGCGGGATCGAGATCTCGCTGGCCGAAGGCCAGCCGGTCCGCGCGGTTCACGAGGGGACCGTCGCCTATGCCGATCAGTTCACCGGCTACGGCAACCTCGTCATCGTGGACCACGGCGACAGCGCGTATTCGCTTTACGGCTATCTGTCTGCGCTCGAGGCGGCCCGGGGAGCCCAGGTGGATGCCCAGACCGCAGATCGGCTCGTCGGGACGCAACCCCAGCGGCAACCCGGCGCTCTATTTCGAGCTTCGAATCGACGGCAAACCGGTCGATCCCTTACAATGGTTAAAGCGCTGAACTGGGACAATTCGGATTCACCCATTCGCAACTTACAACCATGACTCTGAAGACCCGCCTGTCCATCCTGCTGCTCTCCACGCCGGTGCTGATCTTCGTCGTGGTCGGCGGCCTGATTGGCCGCGCGTCGGCCACCGACGGGGACGCGACCTATCAGCACCTGCGCGTGTTCGACGACGTGCTGTCGCTGGTCATCAGCAACTACGTCGAAGAGGTCAAGGTCGACCAGGCGATGGAAGGGGCGCTGAAGGGGCTTGCGGAGGGACTCGATCCCGACAGCGCGTATCTGAACCCGCAGGAGGTCGCCGAGGTGCAGTCGGGCACGCCGCTGCCGGACGGTGACGTCGGCCTCGAGCTGACGCGTCAGTACTACCTGCGCGTGATCGCCGCGCGCGATGGTTCCCCGGCCGCGAAGGCCGGTCTGCAGACTGGCGATTACGTTCGCGCGATCGATGGAAAGCCGACTCGCGACATGTCGGTCTTCGAGGGCATCGCGGTTGCTCCGCGGTCAGCCAGGATCGAAGGTGACGCTGACGGTGATTCGCGGCAACGCCGCCGACCCGCATGAAATTCCGCTCGTTCGCGAGAAGCCGGCCGACGACGGTCGTCTCCGGCAAAGCGGCGACGCCGGAGGTCGGCTACGTCCGGATCGCCAGCTTCCGCGACGGCGTCGTCGATCAGTTGAAGAAGCAGATCGCCGATCTGTCGCGCGCCGGAGCGAAGATCGCTCGTCATCGACGTGCGCCACACGGCGGAAGGTCCGCTCGACAACGGCATCGCGGCCGCCCGGCTGTTCGTGAAGTCGGGAACGCTCTCCATGAAGGGCGGCCGTGAGCCAGGAGGGATTCCGACAAGGCTCGGAAAGCGACGCGAGCCGGCCAAGAGCGCCATCACGGGAAACGATCGAGCGCGCAGGCTGGCGACGGCGCGATCGATCTGCCCGTTCAGGTCCTCATCACCACCGGCACGGCCGGCGCCGCCGAGGTCTTCGCCGCCGCGCTCGACGGAAACAAGCGGGCGCGATCTCGTCGGCGAGCACACGCTCGGCCGCGCCGCGATGCAGAAGCTGGTGAAGCTGCCCGAGAATCGCGGCCTGTGGCTCACCTATGCCCGCTACCTCACACCGTCCGGCGAATCGATCCAGGGCAAGGGCCTGAAGCCGGACGTCGAGGTCGAAGACCTCGACGTGACCGAGTTCGGCGCGCCTGCATCGGACACCGACCCGATTCTCGACGCCGCGCTGGCGCGAATCGCGAAAAAGGCCGCCTAACACCTGCGCACAACTGCACGGAATTTCTTGACACCCTCGGATCGCGTCGCGTATAACGCGGGCACACCGAAGATCCGCGCGACGCGTCATCTCGCTCCGCCTGACCGTTCGCGAATCTTTGTCACCGGGAGGCGTTCAATGAACAAGCAGGACCTCATCGCCAAGATCGCGCAGGAGACCGGGATCACGAAAACGAATGCGACCGCGGCGGTCGAATCCTTCTTCGACGGCATCACCAAGTCGTTGAAGAAGGGACAGCCGATCACGTTCGTCGGATTCGGCACGTTCAAGACCGCGCAGCGCAAGGCGCGCATGGCGCGCAATCCGCAGACCGGCGCCGCGATCAAGATCCCCAAGCGCCGAGTCGTCCGCTTCACCGCTGGCAAAGGCGCTCAAAGGCGCGGTCAACTAAGAAGCAGAGCAAATAGGGACAAGGGAAGGACTGCGTCGCCTGTCCCTTGTCCCTTGCCTGCCTCTTGCTCTCCTTTTCCCTTGCCTTTTCTTGTTACACTATCTGTTCGGTAAGGCCAGTGTTTTCAAGACATAGGCGCGTAGCTCAGTTGGTTAGAGCGCCTGCTTGACACGCAGGAGGTCAGCGGTTCGAGTCCGCTCGTGCCTACCAACCTTCGCTCGCGCTTGCTTGCTAGCGGACATCGAGCGCGAGCGTACGGTTGGCAAGCCATCGCGAAGGTTGCGCGCCGAAGCTCGCGACTTGTCCGCCGAAGCCGGAACGCGGCGGCGGTGAAAGCGAGCGAAGGCGGGCGACAGCTGCCTCTCCGCACGAAATACCATGTCCGAGATTTCCGTCACGCTGCCGGACGGCTCGAGCCGTCGCGTGTCCGCCGGATCTACACCCGCCGACGTTGCGGCACAGATCTCTCCGCGGCTGGCGAAGGCGGCGGTGGCCGCGGTGGTCAACGGCAAGCTCGTCGATCTGACGTTTCCGCTGCGCGAGGACGCCAGCGTCCGCATCGTCACACCGGAGAGCCCCGAGGCGCTGCCGCTCTATCGCCACAGCACCGCGCACCTGATGGCCGCGGCGGTGACGAATCTGTTTCCCGGCGCGCAGTGCGGCATCGGTCCGGCGACCGACGAAGGGCTTCTTCTACGACTTCATCGTCGGATCGCCCGTTCGTGCCGGAGGATCTGGACGCGATCGAGCGGAAGATGAAGGAGCTGGCGGCGGCCGATCTGCCCTACGAGCGCCAGATGTGGCCGCGCGACGACGCGAAGCGGTTTTTCTCTCAGAAGGGCGAACCGCTGAAGGTCCAGCTGATCGAGGAGAAGACCGAAGGACAGTCCGAGGTCTCCTGCTACACGATCAAGGATCGCGACACGTTCGTCGATTTCTGCGTCGGTCCGCACGTGCCGTCGACCGCGCGGCTGAAGGCCTTCAAGCTGCTGAACACGTCGAACGCCTACTGGAAGGGTGACGCGAAGAATCAGCCGATGCAGCGGATCTACGGGACGGCATTCACCAGCGAGGCCGAGCTGAAGGCGCATCTGCAGCGGCTCGAAGAAGCGAAGAAGCGAGACCATCGGCGGGTCGGCAAGGATCTCGGCCTGTTCACGTTTCACCCGTGGGCGCCAGGTGCGGCCTTCTGGCTGAGCAAGGGGACGACGCTCTACAACACGCTCGCCGAATTACATGCGCGACGTGCTGTTTCCGGCCGGCTACGTCGAGGTGAAGACGCCGCTCATCTACAACAAGGCATTGTGGGAGCGATCCGGCCACTGGAGCCACTACCGGCAGAACATGTTCCTCATCGAGTCCGAAGGGGAGACGATGAGCGTGAAGCCGATGAACTGCCCGGGACATTTTCTGACCTACGCCAGCGAGATGCGGAGCTATCGCGATCTGCCGATTCGATTTCACGAGCAGACGCCGCTCCATCGGAACGAAGCGTCGGGCGTGCTGTCCGGGCTCACCCGCGTCCGTCAGTTTTCACAGGACGATGCGCACTGCTTCGTGACGCAGGAACAGATCGGCGACGAGGTCGAACGGCTGATCCGCCTCGTGCAGCGGGTCTACGGCGATTTCGACCTGCCGTATACGGCGAAGCTGTCGACCCGCCCCGACGAGTTCATGGGCGAGGTCGCGACCTGGGATCACGCCGAAGCGCAGCTCAAGGCGGCGCTCGAGCGCGCCGGCGTGGCCTACACACTCAATGAGAAGGACGGCGCGTTCTACGGCCCGAAGATCGATTTCGACATCACCGACGCGATCGGCCGGAAGTGGCAGTGCGCGACGATTCAGCTCGATTACCAGCAGCCCGAGAACTTCGATCTGAAGTACATCGGAGCGGACAACGCCGAGCATCGGCCGATCGTCATTCATCGAGCGATTCTGGGCAGTTTCGAACGGTTCATCGCGATCCTGATCGAGCACTACGCCGGGGCGTTCCCCTTCTGGGTGGCGCCGGTGCAGGCCATCCGTGCTGCCGATTGCCGATCGGCACCTCGAATACGCGCGGTCGGTCCGCCAGATGCTGGCGGACGCCGGCCTGCGGGTCGAACTCGACGACCGGCAGGAAAAGATTGGGTTTAAGATCCGTGAAGCCCAGCTTCAGAAGATTCCCTATATGCTGGTGGTCGGCGACAAGGAAGCGGCAGAAGGCACGGTCGCCGTGCGCACCCGCGCCGGCGGGGATCAGGGAGCGCAGCCGGTTGCGGCCTTCGTCGAGGCCGCGAAGAATGAAGCGCGGCCCAAAAAGGCCGCGTAGTATTGCTGATTGAGAATCCCTTCAATCAGCAATCAGCAATCGTAATCAGCAATTTCTTTGGAGGGACTTATAGCTTTCGACCGAAGCCCGCGGCGGGACGACCGCACAAGGGTGAACGAACGGATCAGGGTGCGGGAGGTGCGTGTCATCGACGACACGGGCCAGCAACTGGGGATCATGACGCCGCAGCAGGCGCTCGTCATCGCCAAGCAGAAAGGACTCGACCTCGTCGAGATCGCGGCGACCGCGACTCCGCCGGTCTGCCGCATCATGGACTTCGGACGCTACCAGTACCAGGAACAGAAACGCGCCCGGCAGGCGAAGAAGCACCAGAAGATCATCGAGGTCAAAGAGATCAAGTTCCGTCCCAAAGTGGACGAGCACGACTATCAGTTCAAGAAGAAGCACATCGAGCGCTTCCTGGCTGACGGCGACAAGGTCAAGGCCACCATTTTCTTCCGTGGACGCGAGATGGCGCACCCCGAAATCGGGCGCCGGATTCTCGAGCGGCTGATCGAGGACCTGACCGATGTCGCGATCGCGGAAACCTCGCCACGACAGGAAGGGAACCAGATGCACACGATCCTGTCGCAGCGTGTTGGCAAGAAGCCGGCTCCGCGGAAGGAAGCGGAATCGAGAGAGACGGAACAGTAACGAGATTGAGAAGTTTCCAGTTTCCAGTTTTTCATCCGTGAACTGGCCACTGGAAACTGGAAACTGGAACTGACATCATGCCCAAGTTGAAGACCCATCGGGGGGCCGCGAAGCGGTTCAAGAAGACCGCCACTGGAAAGTTTCTCCGCAGCAAGGCGTTCAAGCGCCACATCCTGACGAGCAAGAAGCGCAGCCGCAAGCGCGGGCTCAGAGGGACGTTCGTGACGTCGAAGGCAGACACGGCGCAGCTGCGCAAGATGTTGCCGAATTAGACAGCTTCCAGCTGCCAGCTCCCAGCTTCCGGCAAGACCCGCGAGGGCGATGCTCGTTGTGTGAGGCCGGTCGTTGAAACGCCAGCGCCCGCGGCCGCCGCGAGCGGCGAGTCTGCGAGCCGTCGAGTGGCAGCGAGTGGGGGTGGGGCCCCACGAGCAGTAATAGAAGAGGACACATGCCAAGAGTAAAAAGAGGGAACGTCCGGCGCGCGAAGCGCAAGAAGCTGCTGTCACGTGCCAAGGGCTTTTATCAGACCAAGAGCAAGCTGTATCGCTCGGCCAAGGAGTCAGTCGACACCGCGCTGAAGTATGCCTACGTCGGACGCCGCAACAAGAAGCGCGACTTCCGCCGGCTGTGGGTGATCCGCATCAACGCGGCGGCGCGCGAGAATGGTCTGACCTACGGTCAGCTGATCGCCGGGCTCAAGGCCGCGGGGAATCCCATCGATCGGAAATCGCTCGCGGAGCTGGCGGTCGCCGAGCCGGCGGCGTTTGCCCGCCTTGCCAAGGTCGCCGGTGAAGCCAGGCCGGCACCGGCCAAAGGCGCTGCCCGTGCCGCCGCGAAACCCGCACGCCCCAAGGCGCGCGCCGAGGCGGCCGCGCGCGCATAGCGGCTCGCCATGGGCGCGCGTCGTTCGCCCTGTCGTTCGACCGCGCCGCGATCCGTGGGTAGAGCCCTGAGCCTCTTCGCTGCCAGCCCGCATGTCTGATTCCCAGATAGAAGTGCTGCGCGCCGATTTCGAGCGCGACCTGGCGGGCGCCACGACCGCGGCCGCGCTCCGTACGGTCCGGGATCGCTATCTGGCGCGCAAGGGCGGGCTCGTCTCGGGGCTGCTCAAGAGCCTGGGATCCGCGCCGCCCGACGTCAGGCCCCGGCTTGGCAAGCTCGCCAACGATCTCCGTCAACAGATCGAATCACAGCTCGACGAACGGATCGCCGCGGCAGAGGCGGACCGTCCGCCTGCCGGCGCGGTGGATCTGACGCTGCCAGGCCGGCAGCCCGCCCTCGGTCACCGCCATCCACTGACGCTGCTGCGCGAGCGCGTCGAAGCAATCTTCAGCCGGATGGGGTTCCTGATCGTCGAAGGGCCCGAACTCGAGGACGAGTACCACAACTTCGAGGCGCTCAACATGCCGCGCGATCATCCCGCGCGTGACATGCAGGACACCCTCTACCTCGAAAAGCCGGTGCGATCGGTGGCCGGCACGACGGCGACGCTGCTGCGAACTCACACGTCGGGCATGCAGATCCGCTACATGAAGCAGCACAAGCCGCCGGTCCGGTTGATCGCGCCGGGACGCGTCTATCGCCGCGACAATCTCGACCTGACGCACACGCCGATGTTCACGCAGGTCGAAGGGCTCGTGGTCGGAGAAGGCGTGTCGCTGGCAGACTTGAAAGGCACGCTGTTCGTGTTCCTGCGCGAGCTCTTCGGGGCGGAGCGTGAGCTGCGGTTCCGTCCGAGCTTCTTCCCCTACACCGAGCCGAGCGCCGAGGTGGACATCAGCTGTCTGGCGTGCGGCGGCACGGGTTGCGCCATGTGCAAACGTACCGGCTGGATCGAGATCCTCGGCAGCGGCATGGTCCACCCCGCCGTTTTCGAAGCTGTCGGCTACGATGCCGACCGCTACACCGGCTTCGCCTTCGGCATGGGCATCGAGCGCGTGGCGCTGCTGAAGTGGGGCGTCGAGGACATCCGCCTGTTTTACGAAAACGACCTGCGCTTCCTGGAGCAGTTTCCGCTGTGAGGCTTGTCTACAACTGGCTGCGCGAGCTCGTCCCGGTGACGGTCGATGTGGAGACCGCCGCGCGCGAAATCAGCCTGCGCGGATTCGAAGTGGCCAGCGTCGAGCAGAGTGGCGAGCCGGTGATTGACTTCGAAATCACCGCGAACCGGCCGGATTGCCTCAGTCACCTGGGTCTCGCGCGGGAAGCGTCAGCGATCTGGGGGATCCCGATCAAGCCGGGATCCGGATCGCCGCAGAATCCGTCGGCCGATCGGATCCCGGACCCCGGGTCACGGATCCCGGAACTCGATGTCACCATCGACGCCCCCGATCTGTGTCCGCGGTACTGCGCCCAGGTCTTCGACGTCAGGATCGGGCCATCCCCCGACTGGCTGCGGACGCGACTCGAGGCCGCAGGGGTGCGGCCGATCAACAACGTGGTGGACGTGACCAACTACGTGATGCTCGAGATCGGCCAGCCGATGCACGCCTTCGATCTCGAGCGGCTCGCCCTCAACCGGATTGTCGTCCGTCGCGCGGTTCGCGGGGAACGGATGCGCACGCTCGACGGCGTCGATCGGAACCTCGACGAGGACATGCTCGCGATCGCCGATGCCGAACGCGCCGTGGCGATCGGCGGCGTCATGGGCGGCGCCAATTCCGAAGTCTCGGCGACGACGAAGCGCATGGCGCTCGAGAGTGCGTATTTCGATCCCGTATCGGTCCGCCGCACGAGCAAGCGTCTGGGCTTGAAAACCGAAGCCTCGATCCGTTTCGAGCGCGGCGCGGCGATCGACATGCCGCCGGTCGGAATCGCCCGCGCCGCCGAGTTGTTCGAACGAATTGGCGCAGGCACGCCGGTGGCGCCGATGATCGATCGCTATCCACTGCCGCGTCAGCCGCGAACGATCGAACTTCGATCGTCGAGGATCGCCCGGCTTCTCGGACAGGAAGTGCCGGAGGCCGACGTCCCGCGGTTCCTGCGGCCGCTCGGGTTCGACGTTGCACGAGCCGCGTCGCCAGGCACCTGGTCGGTGACCGTGCCAACGTTCCGGGTGGACGTCAGTCGGGAAGAGGATCTGATCGAGGAAGTCGGGCGGCACTATGGCTTCGATCGTCTGCCGATCCGTTTTCCACCGCTTGCGTCAGCTCAGGCGCCTCCAGATCCGGGCATCACACGCGACAGGCTCGTCCGACAGGCGCTCACGTCGGCTGGATTCTCGGAAGCGATGACGTTCGCGTTCATTGAGCGGCAGGCGGCACTGCCTTTCTGCGAACCTGGCGTCGAGCCGATCGCCATCCTGAATCCGTTGTCCGAGAAGTTCGCCGTTCTCAGACCGTCGCTGCTTCCAGGACTCATCGACTCGTGTGCGCACAACCGACGGCGAGGCCGGAAGGACATCCAGCTGTTCGAGCTCGGGAGCCGCTTCACGTCTGCAGGTGAGGGACGCTCGGTGGCCTTTGCCTGGACCGGCGCCTCGAACCCTTCGCATTGGTCGTCCTCATCACGAACTGTGGACTTCTTCGACATGAAAGGCACCGTTGACCTGCTCTGCAGGGTCTTCGGCGTCGGCGAGATCGACGTGCGGCCTTCTGGCGCCGACTACCTCGTCCGCGGCCGCGCTGCTGACGTGCGGTCAAATGACCTGCTTCTCGGAATCATCGGCCAGCTCGCATCGTCGATCGCCGAAGGCCGAGGACTCACGGCCGGCGAAGACATCTACGTCGCCGAGATCGACACGGAAGCGTTGGCACGCATCGCCGCCGGTGACAACCTGCGGGCGGAATCACTCCCACGTTACCCCGCCATCGTCCGCGACGTGTCGATCGTCGTCGATGAAGTCTTGCCTGCCGGGTCCGTTCGTGGCACTATCCGTGCGGCGGCACCTTCAACGCTGGTTTCGATTGCGGAGTTCGATCGTTATCAGGGTAAAGGGGTTCCCGAGGGCCGCGTCAGCCTTTCACTTCGCCTGACGTTCCGCGATCCGGAGAGAACCCTCACGGACGATGAGGTGCAGAAGGCGACCGAGCGGATTATCGACGCATTGCGCGCCGCTCACGGAGCGGAACAAAGATAGATTGCTGAAGGAGTTCTCCCTTGGCCAAAGTTGCAGTTCGCGGCGTGGATCTCGAGCCCATCGATCGTCTGGAAGAGAAGGTCAAGCTGCTTGTCGGAGTCATTGACCGGCTTCGGGGGGATCAGGCGCGAGCCGCCGACGAAAACTCACGACTCAGTCGCGAGCTCGATAGCCTGCGCGCGCGCCTTGCTGAAGCGGAGGGCACATCGAGCGAGCTGACCTCGCTCCGCGAAGAACGGGCGCTCATCCGATCGCGAGTTGATGAGATGCTCTCCACGATTGAGAGCCTGAACCTGTAGCACATGGATCAGCACGGGTCGCGTGTGGTGACCGTCGAGATCCACGGACAGCAGTACCCGATTCGCAGCGGTCTGGACCCGACGTACGTGGCCGAGCTAGCGGCGTACGTTGACGAGAAGATGCAGCTGGCGCTCCGCGAATCACCCGCGGGCGACACGCTCAAGCTCGCGGTGCTGGCGGCGCTCAACATCGCCGACGAATACTTCCGGCTGCTCGACGATGAGCGGCGTCAGAGCGACCAGGTCGCCAGTCGCGCCGCGGAGCTCGAACGAGTGCTGGATCTTGCGCTCGGCCTCGACAACGCCAAGTCACATACCGCCGCAAGATAAAGATATCGCCCTCGTTTGACGATTCTCTGTGTCACCTGACGCACCTTTTGCCCAAGAAATGCTGTAAGATCCTTTGCGGAGTTTGAGTTCCCTGCTTTGCGCGTGATGGTTCGGGGGCTCGTTTGAGCCAACGTTTCACCATAAGAGAATCGCGACGCTGCGTGGTGTGCATGCCTCTGTAAGAGGAAGCCTGAAGCGCGGCTTGTGCAGCGGTTCCACCTGCTTTACGCAGGTTCATCCGACCTCCCCACACGGCAAAGCGGGGCCTTTCCTCTCTTCTCCACCTTGATCGTTCACGAGCTGACCTTCGGGCGGCGAGCCCGGTTATGGGGACCTGTGCATGGCACCATCGGGTCTAGCTACTGTCGCCACGCTGCTCGTGAGCCTGATCGCGAGCGGCGCACTTCTCTGGGGCGCTGCCTCCAAGCGCCGGGCGGCTGACGACGCAGTCAAGCATGCCAGGAGCGAAGCGGATCGGACCCTCAAACAGGCTGAGCGGGACGCGGAAACGCTTCGAAAAGAAGCGGCGCTCGAAGCGCGCGAGAAGGCGCACGAACTGGCGGCCGAGGCCGAGAAACAGGCGCGCGAGCGTCGCCAGGAAATCGTCGGGCTCGAGCAGGGACTGGCGGACAAGACACGCGCGCTTGCCGATCGCCTCGCCGCCACCGACCGCGTCGAGCAGGATCTGCGCGCGCGCGAAAAGGCGGTGGCGACGCACGAGCAGCGGTCGGCAGCCGCGGCCACGCGGGCCGAACAACTCGTCGCCGAACGCCAGCGGGAATTGCAACGCGTCGCCGGGCTGACCGCAGACGAAGCGCGCGAGCTGCTGCTGAAGCAGATCGAAGGGGACGCCCGGCGCGACGCCGCGAACCTGGTCAAACGTCTGGAGACGGAGGCGCGCGAGACCGCGGCCACCCGGGCTCAACAGATCATCACTGACGCGATCCAGCGAAGCGCGGCCGAGCACGCCATCGAAACGACGGTGTCGGTCGTCGATCTGCCAAGCGATGACCTCAAGGGACGCATCATCGGGCGTGAGGGCCGGAACATCCGGGCGCTCGAAACCGCGACCGGCGTCGAACTGATTGTCGACGACACCCCTGGCGCCATCATCCTGTCCAGTTTCGATCCGTTCCGGCGCGAGGTCGCCAGGCAGGCGATCGAGCGTCTCATCGCCGATGGCCGTATTCACCCCGCTCGCATCGAGGAAATCGTCGAGAAGGTGAAGACCGAGATGCAGGAGACGGTCCGCAAGGAGGGCGAGGCGGCCGCGTTCGAGCTTGGGCTGTACGATCTCCATCCCGAAGTCCTTCGCCTGATGGGGCGCCTGAAGTTCCGAACCAGCTACGGACAGAACGTGCTCAATCATTCGAAGGAGGTCGCGTTTCTCGCCGGCATCATGGCCAGGGAAATCGGCCTCAACAGCCCGGTGGCAACGCGCGCGGCGTTCCTGCACGACATCGGCAAGGCCATCGATCGGGATCTGCAGGGAACGCACCTGGAACTCGGGCTGGACTTTCTCCGCAAGCACGGGGAGAGCGAACCGGTGCTGATGGCGGTGGCAGCCCACCACATGGACATCGACTGGCCGTCGCTCGAAGCGATGATCGTGCAGGCGGCTGACGCGATTTCCGCCGCGCGTCCGGGCGCACGCCGCGACATCCTGGAGTCCTACGTCAAGCGGCTCGAGAAGCTGGAGGGAATCGCCGACTCCTTCGAAGGCGTCTCTAAGTCGTTCGCCCTCCAGGCCGGCCGCGAAATCCGTATCGTCGTCGAGAGCGAGCGGATTTCAGACGAGGAAACGGTGTGGCTGTCGAAAGACATCGCCCGGCGCATCGAAAACGAACTCGAGTACCCGGGACAAATCAAGGTGACGGTGATCAGGGAGACGCGGGCGGTTGAGTTTGCCCGGTAGCGTCGCTGGACAACTGGTCTCTGAGGCCGGCGAACGTGCGCTGATCGATCGGATTCGACAGCCGTGTCCCGAGCGCCGATCCGGCCTTGCTGGTCGGGATCGGCGATGACGCCGCGGTGGCGGCGCCGGACCGGGGTGCGCTGCAGGTGCTGACGACCGACGCGCTCGTTGAAGGCGTGCACTTCGATCGGCGCTTTTTCGACCGCGGCCGATATCGGCTACAAAGCGCTCGCGGTCAACGTCAGCGACATCGCTTCGATGGGTGGGCGCGCGCGGTTTGCGCTCCTGTCGCTGATGCTGCCGGCTGATACGACCGTGAGCGACGTGGACGCGCTGCTCGACGGGCTCCTCGAACTGGCCGGACAGGCTACGGGTCACTCTTGCCGGCGGCAATATCACACGATCGCCGGGGCCCCTGGTCGTGGACGTGACGGTCGTGGGAAGTGTCAAACCCAGGAAAGTGCTGACGCGAAGCGCCGGCAGGCCGGGAGACGTTCTCTACGTGACGGGGCAGATTGGAGCGGCGGCTGCCGGCCTCGACTGGCTGAGCGCCAGGAATACGCGCGATCGCCAGCGGCACACTCGCGTCCGTCGGACGAGGCGCTCGCCGAGTGCGTCGCGCGGCATTGCCGGCCGGAACCGCGGGCGAGAGTCGGATCGATTCTGGGACGCACCAAAGCGTCAAACGTCTGCATGGATCTGAGCGATGGATTGGCGGATGCCGTGAGGCAGCTCGCTGCCGGCAGCGGAACAGGGGCACGGATTGACGCGGACCTGCTGCCGATCCATCCCGGGGCCAGGGAATGGTTCGGCCGCCGCGATGCGGATCCGATATCGGCATCCGTGACCGGCGGTGACGACTATGAACTGCTGTTCGCGGTCCAGTCCCGCAAGCGGAGCCGGCTGCGTGGTGTAATGCGCGAGGCGCGGGGTCTGGCCGTCACGCGCATTGGCGAGCTGACATCGGACCCATCGGTAGGAATGCTCCGGGCAGGCCGTCTCGAACCGCTGCCATCCGGATTCGTCCACTTCTAACAGTACATGTTCCTGTCACCGGACACGCCGACGCTGGTTCGACCAGCTTCTGCACACCCACGACACGCCCACACGGACGGCAGCTCGCTTATGCGGTGGGCGTCTTCTTCGGCTTCTCCCCATTCCTGGGGCTGCACACGATTCTGGGTCTGGTGATCGCGTTCGCGTTCAACTTGAACCGGGTGGCGGTTCTGCTCGGCGTCTACTCGAACCTCCCGTGGATCCTTCCGGCGTACTACACGCTCGCGACGATGCTGGGGGCGACGGTGCTTGGTGTGGACGTTCCGCCGGGATTGCTGAAGGATTTTCGCGAAGCACTGACCGATGCGTCGTGGGGAGAGTTCAGAAGCCTCGCCAAGACGCTCACCCCACTCATGTGGGCATATGCCCTAGGCTCGTTGATCGGCGCCGTTACCCTGGCCGGAGTCGCCTATCGGGCCTCGCTGACGATGATTGTTGCCCACCGGAGACGTGTCACGACACCGACACACCCAGAAAATACTGACTTATAAATACTTACAATATATACACCTACTATGTATGTGCTTTGACCGCACCCGCGCTCGGGCGCTATAGTTGATGTTTACGGCAGCGGCGGTTCGTCGCTCCCACTCGCGTCATGATGTTGCTCTCGCGTTCACTCGGGCGCAAGATCGTCGCAACAGGAACCGCGGCTGTCGCGTTTGCCTTCCTGTACGAAAGCACGATCCTCGATTCGCGCTACGCGGCGCGCCAGGCGGAGTTCCGGGAGAGCACGGCAAGGCCGGCGCCGGGGGCCCGGCTTCGATTCACCGCGACCGCGTACTGCAGGGGCACCACGACGGCGTCTGGGGTGAACGTTCGAAACGGGATTGCCGCGGCGGATCCCGATCTGCTGCCGGTGGGATCGGTCGTCCAGGTCGATCGCCTCGGCGACCGGTACAACGGGATCTACACCGTCATGGACACGGGTCCTGCGGTCCAGGGCCGGCACATCGACATTTACATGTGGAGCTGCGACGAAGCCCGGTACGAGTTCGGAAAACGGTACGGCCGGGTTGACCGTGCTCCGCCTCGGGTGGAATCCGCGTGCCAGCACGCCGAGCCTCGTCGATCGCCTGTTCAGACGCCGGGAAGCTGCGCAGAGCCCGTGGAGGCCGCACCGTTGGGCCTGCCACCGAGCCGGACCCGGCGGTCAAGGAATCGGTCCAGAAGGAGCCGGGAGGCTTTTAGCGGAACCCCCGTGGCTGACGTTCTTTCGTCCGGTTCGGTCGTGTCCCTCTCCTGATCGCGGTACTGCAGCTGATACAGCTTGTAGTAGATCCCCCGCTCCGCCAGCAGCTCCTGGTGCGTGCCCACTTCCCGAGTTGCCCCTTGTGCAGCACAAGAATCTTGTCCATGTCCTGGATGGTCGAGAGTCGATGGGCGATGGCGATCGTGGTGCGGCCGGCCATCAGGACGTCGAGCGCGTCACGAATCAGGAGTTCGGTTTCCGTGTCGATGCTCGACGTCGCCTCGTCCAGGACGAGAATCCGCGGGTTGAACGCCAGCGCCCTCGCGAACGACAGCAGCTGCTTCTGGCCGACCGACAGCGTGGCGCCGCGTTCCGCGACCGGCGCTGTCGTAACCGGCCGGGAGCCGTTCGATGAAACGGTTGGCGTGCACCGCCTCGGCGGCGCGCTTCACGCCCGCGTCGGTAATCGACTCGTCTCCCAGGCGGATGTTTGCCGCAATCGTGCCGGAGAACAGGTGAACGTCCTGGAGCACCAGGCCAAACAGCCGCCGCAGTTCCTTCAGGTCCATCTCGCGGACGTCAACCCCGTCCACGAGGATGCGGCCACGGGTGACGTCGTAGAACCGCAGCAGCAGGTTGATCAGCGTCGACTTCCCCGCCCCGGTGGCACCCACGACCCCCACCGCTCTCCGGGCGTGACCTCGAAGGACACGTCGCGGAGAACGAAGGTGGGCTCCTGCGATGGATGCGTGGCGGGATCCGGGGTCCGGGATCCGGGATCCGCAGCGTCGTACGCGAACCAGACGTGGTCGAAGACGATGTGACCGAGAGCCCGCGGTTCGCGATTCGCGACTCGCTCTTCGCGCGACCTGGCTTCGTCCGATCGTTGTCTCGGAGCCCGACGTCGATGTCTCCCCTGACATAACGGCCGCGCCGGCGCTTTCCGGGTTCGCGAACCGCGAACTGCGAACCGCGAACCGCGACTCGGATGAGATCCTGACTTCCGTGTCGAGCAGCTTGAAAATCCGCTCGGACGACGCCATCGCCGCCTGCAGGACGTTGAACTTCTCCGACATGTCGCTGATCGGCCGGAAGAATCGGCTCGAATACAGCAGAAAGGCGACGAGCGACCCGAGCGTGAGCGTGCTCTGCAGCGTCCAGCGGCCGCCGAACCAGATGATCAGCGCCGCGGCCAGCGCGCCGATGATTTCAATCGCCGGATAGAACACGGCGTAGTAGAGGATCGAGTCGATGTTCGCGTCGCGGTGGCGGCGGTTGATGTCGTCGAACCGCTCGAACGTGCGCGCTTCCCGGCGGAAGAGCTGAACCGTCGACATGCCGGTGATGTGTTCCTGGAGGAACGCGTTGATGCGCGCGACCCAGGCGCGGACGGTCCGGTACGACTCGCGAACGTTCCGGCGGAACCACTGCGTCACCAGCACGATCAGCGGGAGCACGGCAAAGGTGACGAGCGCGAGGCGCCAGTCCATCGTGACGAGCACGATCATGATGCCGGCCAGCGTGAACACGTCGCCGAAGATCGACACGACGCCCGAGGTGAACATGTCGTTGATGACGTCGACGTCTGTCGTCACTCGCGTCATCAGCCGGCCGACCGGGTTTCGATCGTAGAACTGCAGATCGATTCGCTGCAGGTGCTGGTAGATCTGGAGCCGCATGTCGTACATGATCCGCTGCCCGGTCATCTGCAGCAGTCCACGTCTGCACGTACTCCAGCACGAACGAGCCAATCAGGATGAAGAAGTAGACGACCGCAATGCGATCGATGCCGCGCAGATCGCCAGTGGCGATGTAGCGATCGATCGCGAGCTTCATCAGGTAGGGCTGAGCGAGCTGCAGCACCGAGGCCGAGATGATCGCGGCCAGCGCCAACGCCACCTGCGGCTTGTACGGCCGCAGGTATCGCAGCAGCCGCCGCATCAGCGTGGCGTCGTAGGCCTTGCCGAGGACTTCTTCTTCGTGGAAGGACATGAATCTCAGCTACAGCTACCAGTTTCCAGTTTCCAGTTGCCAGTTCCAGCAGACCTGAGTTCCCACGTGCAGCCATTCAACCTGGAGCGAACTGGAGACTGGAAACTGGGAACTTCAAGATTTCAGCTCGCCGCCAGCTCCTCCTCGAGCAGTTGCCTCTTGTAGAGCGCGGCATACAGCCCGTCGCGCGCGACCAGCGCATCGTGGTGGCCGCGCTCGGCGATCCGTCCGTGATCGAGCACGAAGATCTGATCCGCATCGCGCACGGTCGAGATCCGATGCGCGACGATGATCGAGGTGCGCTGCCGCATGACGTCCTTCAACCGCGACAGGATCTCTTCCTCCGTATACGTATCCACCGCCGACAGCGCATCGTCCAGGATCAGCACGCGCGGGATCGACCATCAGCGCGCGCGCCAGCGCGGTCCGCTGTTTCTGACCGCCCGACAAGGTGATGCCTCGCTCACCCACCGCCGTGTCGATAACCCTTGGGAAACGACTCGACGTCTTTGTCGAGCCGCGCCATCGCGGCGCGTCCTTCATCCGTGGCTCGAGCTGCCGGACGCAAGCTGTGTTTTTCCGTGTTATCTGTGGCCGATGTTTTTCTGTGTTTGGCTGTGTCCGGTGTCTGCTTCGGTGTTCTTCGGCGGCCGCACACCAAACGCGATGTTCTCCGCAATCGATGTCGGAGAACAGGAACGGCTCCTGCGGCACGAATCCGATGGCGCCGCGCAGCCGCTCGAGCGGAATCTCGCGCACGTCGACACCGTCCATGAAGACCGTGCCGGGCGGCGGCTCGTGCAGTCGCGGCAGGAGCGAAATCAGCGTCGATTTGCCGGAACCGGTCGCGCCGACAAACGCCACGGTCTGCCCGCGCTCGATTCGCAGCGACACGTCGTCGAGCACCGGACGTTCGGCGCCCGGATAGGTGAAGGTCAGGTGTCGAATTTCGATCGCGCCGCTCAGCGGCACCGTTCGGCCGGCTCGGTCACGTGCGCGTCGCTGATGTCGGGTGCGGCATCGATCATTTCGAGCATGCGCTTCCACGACGCCATCCCACGTTGCAGCATGTTCGTGACCCAGCCGAACGCGATCATCGGCCAGCTGAGCATCACGAGATACGAGTTGAACGCGACGAAGTCGCCAAGCGTGATGCGGCCGCGAATGACTTCCCGGCTGCCGACCCAGAGCACCAGCAGCGCGCCAAAGCCGAGGAACAGCGTCATGCTCGGATAGAACATGCCCTGCAGCCGGATCAGCACGCGGTTGCGACGGACGTATTCGTCGTTGGCGGCGCTGAACCGGGCAATCTCGTGCGCTCCTGGTTGTAGGCCCGGACGACGCGAACGCCGGCGAGCGCTTCCTGGACGACGGCGCTGAGATCGGCGAGCTGCGCCTGGATCGTCTCGAAGCGCTTGTGAATGGCGCTGCCGAAGTACTTCACGCTCATCGACACCATCGGCAACGGAATCAAGGCGATGAGCGTCAGCCGCGCGTCGATGGACATCATCAGCACGATCGCCACCGCAAACACCAGGATCGTGCTGGCCGAGTACATCACCGCCGGACCGATCATCATGCGCACGGCGTTCAGATCGTTGGTCGCGCGCGACATCAGGTCGCCGGTACGCCGCGCCTGGTAGTACGCGAGCGGCATCTGCTGAAGCCGGGTGAAGAACGCGTTCCGGATGTCGTATTCGATCTCGCGCGACGCGCCGATGATGATGCGGCGCATCAGGAACAGAAACACGGCGCGGACGCACGCGACGCCGAGGATCAGCGTCGCATAGGTGATGAGCTTCTGCCGCGTGACCGCGCGCGTCAGGTCGTCGATGGCAAATCGCAGCACCCACGGCGCCAACAGCTGGAACGTCGACGACAGGACGACGCAGACGAGCCCGAGCAGGAACTGACGTCGGTAGCGAAGAACGAAAGGGAGAAGACGACGGAAGGCGGGGCCCATCTAACTGAGTATAACGGTACTCGCGGTTCGCGGTTGAGTCGCGTTCGAGTCGCGTTCGCGGTCGCAGTTCGGATCGGCGAGGCTCGCCCGATGACGAGGCACGAAGCTCGTGCTCCTCGTGCCCCGGTATCCTGCGATACTCGAACGAATCGCGAACCGCGACTGTTAGAACTCGTATCTCAGCCCGATCTGCACCTTGCGCGGCGTGTAGCTGGCGCTGTACGCCGTCAGGACCAGGAACGTCGTCGGGGCGAACTGATCGCCTGACGGGTTCGCGAAGTTGGTGCGGTTCGTCAGGTTGAAGACGTCCGCCGACACCTCGAGGCGACGACGGCCGCTCAAGCCGATCACGTAGCCGAATCGCATGTCGGCCTGGAAGTAGCCAGGACCGCGGGCGCCGTTGCGCTCGGCTTTGTAGTTCTTCACGGTGTAGGCGTCAGTTGCCGGTGCCGGAGTAATCTGCCGACCGGCAGCGGCTCGGCCTGGATGCCGTTCTGGTCCAGATCGAAGTCGGAGTTGATGATGGTGAACGGCGTGCCGCTCAGCGCGCGCGTCACCCAGCTCAATTGCAGTCCCTTCGTCTTGGGAATCAGCGCGGTTCCGCTGAACGTGAAGTTGTTCGGGATATCGAAGCTGGTCGACCCTTCGTTCTTCTCCAGGTGCATGTCGTCTCCGACCTGGAAGTTGCTCCCCGGCGCGCCATTGCCTGTCGTGTTGCCGCGCGATCGTCCGTAGGTGTACGACACCTGCGCGCTATAGTTGTGGCTGAAGCGCTTCTTCATCTGCAGCATGACCGCGTTGTAATCGACCTCGCCGCGATTCACGAACTGATTCACCGCGGCGGTGTAAGGAACGAAGCCCGGATAGGTCTGCTGGAGCTCCGCGGTCGCCTGCGTCAACGTCGTGCTGCCGATACGGATCGGCGTGGCCTGCGCCACGACGGTCGACGGACGGAACTGAGGATTGAGGTTGAGCGCCATTAGCATCTCGCGCTGCTGCGAGTGCAGGTAGTCCGCGCTCACCGCGAGATCGGGCATCAGCTGGTGCTCGTACCCCGCGGTGATTTCGTCGGTGTGGGGAACTCGTCGATCCTCGTTGTCCCACGTCTGCCCCGTGTTGCGCACCAGGACGCCGCTCGGGAATTGCTTTGCGAGCAGATCGCGATTCACCGTCGGCCCATTCACCAGGAACGGATCGGTCGGGAACTGACCGTTGCGCGGACCGAGGTCGGCTCCCGCAACCGGGAACGTCTGCGTGCTCGACGTGCTGAACGCGCCGGTGTAGAGCCCACCAATCAGTTCGAAGTGAGTCTTGTCGAAGAACCGGCCGTATCCGGCGCGGGCACACGCCCTTGCCGTCGTTCAGGTTGTAGGTCAGACCCACACGCGGCTGGATGTTGTTGTCGTCGGTCGGATACTTCTCCACCAGCGGGTTGTCCGGCTCGGCGAGCGGAATGCGCTCGAGGTCGTAACGCAGCCCGAGGCTGACGGTCAGGTCCTTCGTGAACCGCCACTTGTCCTGCGCGAACGCCGAGAAGTAGTGCGCTTTCTCGTAGACGAGCAACGGACCTCCAACCCGAATCGAGAAACGATCGGGATAGGTGAATGGGTTGGAGGAATTGAAGGGCGCGTTGCTGGTGCCGAACGTGAACGTGCCGTTCAGGTTGTCCTCCGTCGTATTCGACGCCCCTGAGATACTGGTACTGCGCGCCGAATCTTGATGTCGTGGTCCCCGTGCTGGTTCGGCAGGAACCAGCCCAGCGTCTCTTCCGCCTGGATGCCGTCGTTGATGCGGAACTGCGCCAGGTTGCTCTGCTGATCGACAAACGTCTGGAACGTCAGCTGCGGCGGGCACGCAGCCTGATCGCGCCCGTTGTTGTTGAAGCACGGGTTCGCGAAGGCGACGTTCTCGCGCGTCCACGTCAGTCGGAGCGTGTTGACCTTCGTGTGGGTCAGCACCTGGTTTAGATTCACTGACAGCGTTTGATCGACGTCCGATTCTTCGCGCGCGCCCGCCGCGGTGACCCCCGGCGGGGGATTCGGCGGGATGATCTGGTTCTTCTGGGGCGACGTCTCACGCAGCCAGCGCACGCTATAGGTCGTGTTGTTATTGATCTGATGGTCGCCTCTCACGATCGTGTTCCACACGCGATCCTTCGTGATCTCGGTGCCATTGAATTCGGGACGAGCCGGGATGTTGATCGTATTCGGCCGATCGATCGCGAAGCGCTCGAGGCTGCCGAAGAAGTGCAGCTTGTCGCGCACGATCGGCCCGCCAACCGTGCCGCCCCATCGCTGATACTGCGTGTCCGGCTTGGCCAGTCCCTTCTCCTTGGCAAAGAAATCCTTCGTCGTCAGGCTGCCGTCCTGGAAGAACCCGAACGCGCTGCCGCGCAGCTGGTTGGTGCCCGATTTGGTTACCGCGTTGATGATGGCGCCGGATGTCCGGCCGTACTGGGCGTCATACTGCCCGGTGATGACCTGGAATTCCTGGATGGCTTCGATCGGAGTACGGGCCTGGGTGCCTGCGCGCTGGCCGATGACGTCGTCGTTGTTGTTGCCGCCGTCGAGCATGTAGTTGTTGTTGCGCGGGTCCTGGCCGTTGACGCTGACCGAATCGCCGCCGAACGACTCGGTGCTGATCGAGGGAATGATTCCAGGAAGGAGACCGACGAAACCGACGAAGTTGCCGTTGACGCTCGGCAGCTTGACCAGCGTTTCGCTGGTGATGTTGCCGCCGATTTCCTTGGACGTGACATCGACGAGCGGCGATTCCGTCGTAACGGTCACGGTTTCTTCAACCCCGCCAACCGCCATCGCGACATCGATGCTCGATGTCTTGCCGACTTCGAGACGCAAGTCCTTGCGCTCGAATTTCTTGAACCCCTGAAGCGCCGCGTTGACCTGGTAGGTTCCGGGCACGAGACCGCTCGCGATGAACGTCCCGTCCGGGCCCGACACGGTTTCGCGGAACATGCCGGTTTCCTGGTTACGCACCACGACCGTCACGCCCGGCAGAACGGCGCCCTGTGGGTCGATGACCCGGCCCCGAAGTTCGGTAGTGCCCTGCTGTGCCGACGCCGACATGGCGATGAGCAAGGTCATCAAGACCACGCCCATTACACGCTGCTTCATACCATTGCCTCCTGAGCTTACACGCCCGGAAAATGACCTTACTTAAACAGTAAAGTGCCCGTCCGGGTGTTTCACCACACCATCCATCCCTGCAATCGGAGTAATCCGAAAATCTGGAAACGCGCGCGAGTTTTCTGGATTCCTTGAATGAAAGCCCCTTGGAATTCCTGTCAGGGACGAAATGCGCGTTTCGTGGCCGACTGTTGAGCAAGCGTAATGCCGCGTGGTATTCTGGCGTCGCCTACCCAGCAGGCTGCCCGCGCTCCAATCAATTGGGAGCGTGTTGTCCTTAATCTTTCCCGGGGCGAGAAAATTCCGATGCGCACACGTACCGCACAGATATTGGTCTGCTCCGCCCTGCTCTGTCTGGCGGCCAGCCCCGCTCGCGCCCAGTACGGCGCCCCGCAGATGGCCGATCCGGCGACCGGCGAGACCTATCATGTCGAGGTGTCCGGCGACTTCTGGATTCCGAACCCGCAAATCTCAATCACCAGCGAGGCACTGGGGATCGTCGGCTCGAAGATCGACTTCGTCAACGACCTGGGCATCGTGCAGTCGAAATTCCGACAGCTGAAAGTGGTGCTGCGACCCGGGCGGAAACACAAGTTCCGCTTCGAGTACACGCCGATCAATTACGAAGCCGAGGGGACGATCAAGGCGAACATCATCTTCAACGGGATCCTCTACCCCGTGTCGCTCCCGGTCGCGACCGAAGCTTGAATGGAAAGCCTACCGGTTCGGCTACGAGTGGGACTTCGTCTATCGCGATCGCGGTTTCGTCGGCGTCGTGATCGACGCGCACTACACCGACATTCAGGCCACGCTCTCGAATATCCTCGACACCGAGTTCGCCCGCGCCAGGGCGCCAATTCCCACCATCGGCGGAATCGGCCGCGTCTATGTCGCCCCCAATATCTCAATCACCGGGGAGCTCACGGGCCTCGGAAGCGGCGGCCTGTTCGGCGAGGACTACAACGCGCACTACATCGATTTCGATCTCTACGGCACGGTGAATTTCAACAAATACGTCGGAGCGCAGGTTGGCTACCGGTCGTTCAACGTCTTCTATCACCTGAAGCGAGACGAGGGGACTCTGGATCTGCGGGGCCTCTATTTCGGGGGGGCGGTTCGTTTCTGATCAGGTTCCTACACACGTCTCTGACGCGCGGCTGAAGCCGCGCGCTACGGGTGTCGGAGGAGCAGCGCCTATTCTGGGACAACCTTGATCCATACGCCGAGGAATCTATCATCCCGGCTCTTTGGATCGAAAGCAGAGGGGCGGAATCCCGCGGACGTCGTGATGGTCAGGAGCGCGGCGCCGCGTTGAGGATCTATCGGGACCTGGACCTGACGCTCTTCGCCCGCCCCAAGTGACATTTCGTCCCGCCATGCGGACGACTCGAACCTGACTCGATTGTCCACCGGCGCATTCCGCACGAGCAGGGTCGTAGCGGCCGCCCGGGCGTCCGGCTGGATGACGATCGTGGAGCTGCGCGCGCCGCCAACCCAGAACGCTTCCGGCTCGGGGAAACTGCGATCGTCGAGGAAGTACACGCTCGTCGTCGCATATCGGACAGCGCGCCGCGCATAATCGCTGGTCAGCCTGGCGCCAGCAGGCACCACCGACAAGGGCTCAATGGTCAACGACCGCACGCTGCGACGGGCCTGTTCGTCACCACGAACGATGATGGCTCGCACATCGACGGGGAAGTCGACATCGATGGGTTGAGGCGGGCTTCCGAGCGGACCGCTTTTCAGCGAAAACTGATCGCGGCCGATCCCGATCATCAGCCAGCCCGTCGTCCCGGCGCCGCCCGGGCGAAGACGGTATCGCCCCGCCGGAACCGCCGCAACCTGGTACAGCGGTCGATCGTTCGGGCCCGCACCTCCTGGCGCGCTGGATGGTCTGGGCTCCATTCGAAGAAGCGGCGGCACTTCATCCGCGCGGAGCTTGTGGGGCTTCGGTAGCGCAAACGTCAGCGCGTAGCGCTCGGATCCAAGACGTCGCAAGACGTCAAGCTGCGCCGGAGTCACGTTTCGCCCGTCAACTCCTGCCAGGGCCCAGACGATCGTGAGGGCAACCATCGCGGCTGCGGCATAGGCCGCGCCGGATGCGGCGGCAAGCGCGCCTCGGCCCCGCAACCAGCTCCTGCTCTCGACCGCCCGCAATACCCCCCACCAGGCGGCGAACGACACACCCCAGATCAGGACGTCGCGATACAGGAGCCGCTCGCGATCGCGCCACCATGCAGGCAGTCCAGTCGCCAGATCCGTTGCGCTGTTCAACCACTCGAGCCACACCGCGTACGTCTCACGCACGTTGAAGGCGAGCCGGCCGCCGTCGACGAACACCAGCGCCGCGGAGGCGAACGCGGTCAGGGCAAGCGCGGCGATCACGGATGCCCGTGTCGCGCGGTGCCGAATCCTCGTCCAGCCGACGCCCGCCGGAATCGCCAGAAGCGGCAGCATCGGCACGAAGAACCGCGCCGGCGCGCTGTGTCCGCCCCACCACATGGCGAAGTGCGTGACGGCGATCAGGTACGGCACCAGTACGAACAGCAGTTCAAGTCCGAACCGCCGCAACCGCCGGTCCGTCACCATCGCCCCGACGCCGGCAAATGCGACGACGAGTGCGGGCGCATAGGCGAGGAGACCAAATCGCTGATCGAAAAACAACCCGGTCAGACCGCCGGGGATGAACGAGGCCGAGCCCTCCTCGTTCGCGTACGGCACCGATGGATCCGGCGTGCCGTAAATCGCGATGAAGAAGCCCACCCAGCACATCGCACTGATCGCGGGGATGGTGAGAAAAGCGACCGCCTTTCCCGCGGCGTTGCGCGTCGTGGACAGCCTGAGGATGATGAGCGCACCGAGGCTGCCGGCAATCAGCGCAAATCGCGTGTGGATCCACGGCAGCGCCGCAAGCGCGGCGCCGTGCAGCCACCATGGGCCGATCCGCTCGGAGCCCGTGCGCGATTCCTCTTCGGCCCGCAGCAGCGCCCAGACGCCAGTCAGCGCGATAACGCCTCCGATCCCGTCTGGATACACCGTGAAGCTATGAAAGACGACGCTGACCGACAGTGTCACCGCCGCCCAGCCGAACCACGCCGCGTCGGTTCGCTGCGTCACGCGCCATGTCAGCAGCCACGCCAGCGCGCTGCCCGCCGAGGCGATCAGGATCAGAAAGACAACGACTCCGTGATAGCCGGCCAGGGCAAATGCCGGCGCGACGATCGCGGGAAGGCCGGGCGCGTGAATCGAGTAGATCTCTCCGTCGCGTCCGCGACGGCGGAAGTCCGGCTTGGGAAGCTCGCCCGCATAGTAGGCATGGTAGTCGCCGCGGCGATGATTGTTCTCGATCCGCAGATCGTGATCCTTCAACAGGCTCTGCGTGATGATCAGGTAGTGCGGCTCGTCTCCACCCGGAACAGAGGGGGACGTCTGCCACGCGGCCATCGCAAAGATCGCGCACGCGAGCACTCCGGCCGTCGCGGCCGGACGGGTTGTCCAGGTACTCGCGGACAGGCGATCTCGCACGATGCTGACAATCCACGGTGACGATGCAGCCAGCGACATTGCGATTCCGAGCCACACCGCGAGCGCGAGCGGCCCCGACCAGATGACGAACGCGGCGGGCAAGGAAAGCGAAAGCCACGGCAGCGCGAGCAGGCCGAGCAACCAGAGCGGCGCGAGAGATGCGCCCAGACGCGACGCGAAAAGAACGCACGCCGGCGCCAAAACCACGAGGAGCGTTGAAGAGACGGAAAGTGGAAGCAACGCCACCCGCGAATCTCCCGTGCCGGTGACGGCGAGCGTACCCTGCGACAACCACGCGGCCAGTGCGGCAGCCAGGAGCGCAATCACGAGCAGCGGACGTGACACGGAGGATTCGCGGCTAGAGGTCTTGACCCACCCAAAGTCACGCAAATGAGTCAAGTTTCCTGCTTGGGTGGTAGTGGGTCAGTTTGAAAATTGACTGCGCCGGTCGAGCCGTCCAAACGCAAGGCCAAAAACCAGGCCACCCAAAGCGATTGTAAGCAGTGTCGGAGCGAATGTCATGAAGCCGCCAGCAATCTTCGGCGGCCCCCAGACGAGAGACCCAATCGCGATCAGGACCAAGCCTGCGAACGGGGCCGCCACGAGGCAGGCCGCACCGAATGCTAGGGGTGACGCCGTGCGCGAGCTGACGACCCGAAGGCCCAACACCAGAGGGGTGTAGACGACTGCGATCACAAGCGCGAATGGGACGGGCATCGCCAGCAGGAACGCGATGGCGTACTCGCCTATGCTCGTCGAATCAAGGTGGCCTAGCCCAAATTCAACCAGCGCACCGATTGGCAGGCCAGCCGCCATCATCACAAGCCACGCCATGACTGCAGAGGGGAAACCTACCCCGAACGTTGAAGAAGCTTCATTCGAAGGATGCGCCATCTACAACCGTCCCTTGGAGTGAACAGCAGTTGGTGCTGCTCTGGGTCAGATTCTAGCGCGGCGTGTCGAGTAGGGCTACGATTTCATCAATGCTCCAGACGTGATTAGTCACGCCAGCCTCCACCGCCGGAGTCACGCGGAGCGTCTGGTGAATGCGTCCGAAGTTGTAATACATGAAGTAGAGGGCGATAGCCGCAGCGTGGTTCTCGACCTTCTTGCTGAAGGCATTCGTCAGGCGTGTAAACCGTCGCATCGACATCCGCATCGTCAGGTTCTGGCGCTCGACGTACGACGTTGAGATGTGCTTCGGATCGGGGTCGCCCGTCACTGTCTGCGTCTTGCAGCCGATGCACACGGCGGGGCTGTAGCGCGTCTCACTACCTGCCTCTGCGCCGTACAGCTTCACGACGACGGCGAAATCGATGTCCATCCCGAAGGCCGCGTCGACCGCCTCCAGATAGGGCCTGTGGCCGTCTGTCGTGAGCTGGACGCGCCCGCGCAGCCGTGAGGCAACGTCCTGCATGAACTCGTATGCGGACTGCGCATCGCGCGAGCCGACCAGCCAGGACGCAATCAGCTTCGTGTCAACATCGAGCGCGGTCCACGTCCAGATCGAGCCGAGTCCGGACTGCTTCTTTTTCTCCGACAGATTCTTGTCCTTACCTCCGACGTAGCTCCAGATTTCATCGCACTGAAGGCGACGGCACGGCCGGATTGCGGGTATCTGGCGGTTTCTCTGGCAGCGGAGAGCCGTCCAGTCGTTCTCCGATGGCATGCTCGACCACGTTCAGCGCGACGGTGGCGAAATCCCGATCCTTGGGCTTGGCCGGAGCCTTCTTGCTTGCTCGACTAGGCGCCATTGTCGCACGCCGCGCGTTCAAGATTTTTTCGCTGATGATCAAACTGACCCACTACCGCTTGGGTCAAGACCGTCCCCGCGTCAGCGCCCTTCGACGTGCTCAGGACGCCCCGAGCGTGAGTCGAGGGGCGGGGCGTTATCAAGAATGCGTCCTGGCGAGGCGGAGCGCCAGCTGGTGCAGCGGAGCCTTGCCAGGATTGGCGGTAGAATGTCCCGCATTCTACATGGAGCGACGTCCGGATTCCATCGCGGCACGCGCGCGCAGTGCCGCGATCGCATGCGGCCTCGCGCTCGCGCTCACCGTCATCATGACCTGGCCGCTGGCCACGGGACTCGGCCGCCTCGGCCGCACGACGACGATGGACGGGCTCTACGGGATCTGGAACGTCGGCTGGGTGAGCGCACGCGATCGTGACCGACCCGGCATCGCTCTTCGACGCCAACATCTTCTATCCGCATCGCGACACGCTCGCGTATTCAGAGGCCAACATCGTCGCCGGCGTCGTCGGCATACCCGCCTGGCTGCTCACGCACAACGCATACGCCGCCCATAACACGGCGCTGCTGTTCGCCTTCGCGTCGACATTTCTCGGCATGTGGCTGCTTGCGCGCCACCTGTCGGGGCGACACCGACACCGCCGTCGTGTCTGCGATCCTGTTCGCGTTCTGTCCGTACTTCTATTCGCACAGCGCGCACGTGCAGCTCCTGATGGCGGGAGGCATACCGCTCTCGCATGCTGGCGCTGCACCGATTGGCGGACGCGTCCGTCCATGCGACGCGGGGTCTGTGCTCGGCATCGCGCTGGCGGCGCAGGCGCTCGCCTGCGCGTACTACGGCATCTTCGCCGGGCTGATGGTCGGCTACGGCGTGCTGTTCTTCGCCGCACGCCGCCGACTGTGGCGCGTTCGCGGATTCTGGATCGCCGTCGCCGTGGCGCTGGTCGCGGCGGCGGTCCATCGTGCTGCCGTTCATCCTCCCCTATCTCGAGCTGCAGCGCGAAGGCGGCTTCGTGCGATCGCTGGACGATGCGCGGCGATACTCGGCGACGTGGCCGAGTTATCTGGCGTCGCCGGCGCACGTGCATCGACCGATTCTTGTCGCTGGCGCGTCAACTCGGCTGGCACGTCGGCGAGGTGCTGTTTCCGGGAATACTCGCCATCGGCTCGGCGCAATCGGAGTGGCGACTGCGTGGCGGCGCGATCCAGACAGGACGCGGCGGCAGCGCGACGATCGTGAGACGCTGATGTTATACGGCTCTCTCGGCGTGCTGGCGTTCTGGGCGTCGTTCGGTCCCGACGCCGGTCTCTACACGGTGCTCTATCGGGTCGTGCCGCTCTTCACGTTCCTGCGGGCGCCGTCACGGTTCGGGCTGCTGGTTGTGTTCGTGCTGGCGTCTTTGCGCTCGCTCGCGCTGAAACGCCTGGTGCCGCTTTCTTCACGACGCGGTCGCATGTTCTCCGCGGCGCTCGCCGTCTTGCGATCGCTGAACTGAACGTGGTGCCGTTCCCCTGGGAGCGTGCGCTGCCGGTGTCGACCAACTACCGCGTCCTCGCCGCCATGCCGCGCGCGGTGGTGGCGGAGTTCCCGTTCTACGGCGAACGCATCGCCTTTCCGCTGCACGCGCAGTACATGGTGCTCTCGACCACGCACTGGATGCCGCTCGTGAACGGATACAGCGACTACATTCCGCAGGATTTTCGCGAGGCGGCGTTCGTCCTGGATTCATTTCCGTCGACCGACACGTTCGCGATTCTGCAGAAGCGCCGCGTCCGGTACGTCGGCATTCACTGGGACATGTATGGGCCGCGCGCCGAGGAGATCAGGACGAAGCTGAAAGCGTTCGAACGCATATCTGCGGCCGCTCGGCAGCGACGCCACGATGACGCTGTACGAGATTGTCGGCGTTTCCGTGATCGATCACGGCGTTCTTCGTTGACGACGTCGACGTCTTGGCCGGCGTCTTCTTCTTCGTCGTCGGCGTCGTCTTCTTCGCCGGGGTCTTCTTCTTCGGCGGCCGGCTTCTTCGCGCAGCCGGTCGCCTTCGCCGGCGTCAGCGTCGACATGGTGCGCGGGATCGTGCTGCCGTCGGGATACAGGCGCCGATAGTCTTCGGCGGTCCCCAGAATCCGTTTCACGTAGTTCTGCGTCTCAGGAAACGGAATGTCGTCGATGAACTCGTCCTCGTCGAGATCCGCGGACGCTCCGACTTCCAGCGCGACGACGCGGCTGTCGCCGGCGTTGTAGCTGGCGAGCGCGTAGTAGGTGCCGCCGAACTGCGAGACCAGGTCGCGAGAAATACAGCGTCCCGAGGCGAATGTTGATCTCGGGATTCGTCAGCGACGCCATCGTAAAGCCGGAGGCCGACCGATCGCGCCAGCTTGCTGTCCGGTCGACGGCACCAGCTGCATCAAGCCCCACGCATTGGCCGACGATCGGACCCCGGCGTCGAACGTCGACTCCTGCGCGATCAGCGCCGCAATCAGATACGGATCGAGGTCGTGCGCGCCGACTGCTTGCGAATCGAGTCCCAGTAGACGAGCGGAAAGATCACCTGGAGGATTTCGGCCGGCAGCTCCTGGCCGCCGGCGGTCAGGAATTGCGGATAGGTCCGACGCATCAGCGAAATGGCGCGCCGCAGCTCTCCTTTGCGGTTGTAGACCCAGGCGATCGTCGCGTCGATCCGCGCCGAGTTTCCCCACGCGCGCTGCGCGTATCGCAGCTCCGCCAGCGCATCGTCGTACATCTCGTTGGCGAGCAGCAGGCGAATCAGCGGCTCGGTCTGGAATCGGCTTGACTTCGGGCAGCGGCGTCTGCGTCGCTCGATGCGAGCCGCACGTCGGCGCGCTCGGCCGACGATGTCGCCGCGGCGCGCGAGCTGCCGCTCGGCCAAACGGCCGTAGTACGAATTGGCGTAATCGGTGTAGACGAGCCGCAGGCGTGACTCCGCCTGCGCGCTCTCGCCCAGCTTTGCGTGCGCCCGCCCGGCCCAATAGAGAAAGGACGGGCGATAGTCCGAACGCGGGAAAACCGACTGACTGCGCTCTCGAACACGCGAACGGTTTCCGCGTAGTCGCCGGCCGATGTACGCCGTACCATCCGTATTTCCAGGCCGCGCGCTCGGCGCGCGGACCGGTCGGAAACCGATCGTACAGGTCCTTGAACGCCTTCGCCGCCGAGCTCGTCCTCGTTCTGGACGATGTAGTAGGTGCCGAGATTGTTGAGCGCCTCTTCGGACCAGGAGCTGTCGGGAAATTCGCGACACGAGCGCGGCGGTCAACGAGACGTAGCGATCGTCGATCGCCGCAGCTCGCGCAGGCTGCTCAGATAGAAGAACCGCGCTTCGGCCTTTCGCGATGCGCGATCGAGATACGGCTGCACGCCGTCGCGAGCCGCCGCATAGCGCTTCAGATTGAAGTCGCATTCGGCGATGCGCAGACTGACGAGTTCCTTGTCGTCTCCCTCGGCTGCGCTTGCAATGCGACAGAATGCGGCTCGCGCATCGTCGAAGCGGCGGCCGCCAAAGAACGCCTGCGCGCGCGCGAGATCGCCTTTGTAGTTCGGACGCGCGATCTGATCCTGAAGCGACGCGAGCTGAACGCCGGCGGCGGTCGCGGCATCGGTCAACGGGAATTCGTAGTAGACGCGGCAGAAATGCCTGCGCGGCCTTGGCTCGATCGCCGGCCGCCAGCGCCGCGCGACCGAGCCGCGACAGCAGGTCATCGCTGACCGCCGCCTTCTGATCGGCGATGCGTTCGTATACGGCGACGGCGCCGGCATAGTCGCCCGCCAGTTCAGCGGCTTCTCCCGAGGCAAGCCCGGCGGCGATGCTCACGTATCCGGGCGCCTTCCGATCGATGACCGCGTCGAACGTCTTGCGCGCGTCGGCGACCTGTCCGAGCCGCAGCTGCGGCGAGCCCCTTGTAATAGGTGGCGTAGTCAGCGAGCGCGGTCTTCGCGAGCGACGGGGTCGCGAACAACGGCAGCGCCGCCTGATAGTTCCCGTCCTGGAACTTCTTCAATCCGCCGGTGAGCGGTTCGAATGGCGCGGTCGAGCGCGCCGACCGATCGCTCTCGGACGGCACGAGCCACAGATCGCTCGGGTTGGAGGAATCGCCGGATGAACGGTCGGCACGAGCTGGCGGTGCTGCCGGCGGCGACTGCTGCTCCGGCGTCAGCAACAGCGCACAGACCACCGGCAGCATCACTGACCGGAGGACTGAAGTCGTAGATTGCCACGTTGGGTCCGTCTTATTCCCGTGATTCGAACAAGTGACTGATCGCCGTCGGCGAGCGTCTGCACGAGTTCCTGCTGGAAGTATGCGTCGCGTCCGGAAGCGACTGAGCGCGACGCGCTGATCGTAGAGACGGCGTGCCCGATCGATTTCGTCGCCGAGACGGGATCGCAGATCGCGCCGCTCGCGGCCGACGCGAACCGCCCCTTCGTTGTAGAGCTTGATCTCCGACACGAGCAGCTTCGCGTAGCGGCGCGCGCCCTGGACGTCCTCGTCGTCCACGCTCGCCGCGGTTCCGCTCTCGACAGCCACGTCGTCGCCGCCTCGTCGCCGATCGGCCTGCGATAAAGCCCATCGCCTGCGCGGTGCGAACCGCCGTGAGCGAGGCCACGACAGACGTCGCGTGGCGGCCGAGGATCTGAACCGTCTCGAGCCACGACGCGAGCGGTTGACCGTCGGATGCCTTCGTCGGCGTACAGCACGGCGACCGGCCGTCCGTCGAGCACAAACGGCACGCGCAATCGCGCGTCGTCCGGGCGACAGTCCGGCAAACATCGGTGCGGTGTGGCCGTTGGTGCCATCGATCGAGACCGTCTCGCCGGTGCGAAGCACGTCCGACGAGAAATCCCGCTTCCCGTCCGTCGGCCCGGATCGGACCGGCATCCACCGGAGGCACACCGTCCACCGGCCACTCTTGCAGGGTTGTCCCGTTGACGACAAAGAGCGCCGCGCGGGGCGACTCGAGCGCCGCGCCGCGCACGGCCGCGGCAAGCGCTTCGGTCAACGACGACGACTCGTCGATCGCGCGAAGCGAAATCAGGAGTTCGGATGCATCGCGCGGCATCGATTCAGCCACCTGTCGCGCCGTCGGCCAGCGCATCGGCTGCAGACGCACGTTCGATCGCGTGCCGCTGACGCGTGCCTGCTCCAGCTCCCGCGCGGCCTGTTCGCGAATCGCCTCGGCATCCGTCTGGGCGCGCTCTAGTTCCTGCTGCGCGCGTTCGAGCGCGTCTTGTGCGCGCTGAAGATCCTGCTGCGCCCGCTCTCGCTCGCCATTGGCTCGCTGCAGATCTTCCTGAGCGCGTTCACGCTCGTTCTGGGCGCGCTGCAGATCCTCCTGCGCCCGCTGGTGATCCGACTGCGCCGCTGCAGGTCCTGTTCGGTTCGTTCGCGATCGGTGTGCGCCGTGCTGGAGTTCCTGCTGGCTGCGCTCGCGCTCGGCCTGTGCGCGGTTCAGATCCTCCAGCGTTCGTGCCCGTTCGGCCAACGCCCGCGACAACTCGTCCTGCGCGCTCTGACGATCGGCCTGCGCGCGCTCGCGTTCCGCCTGCACGCGTTCGAGGTCGGCCTGCGCCCGCTGGAGATCCGCCTGCGCGCGCTCCCGTTCGGCGTGAGCACGTTCGAGATCGGCCTGCGCGCGGTCGCGCTCCGTGGCCACCGCTTCGTCGAGCTGCCGATGCGCGTGGACCGCTGCGTCCGCGGCGGCCTGTTCGGCCTCCATTCGCGCGCGCGTCGGCCTCGGCAGCGAGTGCGCGCTCGACTTCGGCACGCGCCGCGGCGACTTCGGATTCGAGCCGGGATCCCCACTGGGCGTGCACGGCGTCGAGCTTCGCCGGCCACCGCTCCTCCGCGTCCGCGTCAGCGCGTTGACGCGTTTCCTGCAGCGCCTGCTCATGGGTCTGGGCGAGGTTGCCAAGCTGTTCGAGCTCGGCCTGCAAGCCGGGCGCGAATACCGTCGATGACTCCGCGAAGCTGTTCCTCGGCCATTTGTTCGCATTATCCGGAGCGCGATCCGCACAAGTCAAGCTGCGAAAACGCCGCAACTTCAAGCGCGACAGCAACTTGACGGCAGGTCAGGTCGGCCGTACAATGGAGGTTCGTATTCAGCGGCGTCTGCCGGATATATCGGCATCAGAGCTGTTCCGGCCACGCCGGCACTTGATGAGGGGGCGACCTAGATTCGACGGAGATACGGTTTCGCAGGATGCGTGCCGAGGACCATCACCCTCGTAAATCAGATGGAAAACAACATAACTGCGAACACGCAGCTCGCTCTCGCAGCGTAAAAACCTGTGAGCGTCCACTCCGGTCAGCCTGCGGGCCGGAACTGGATGTCATTTAAGTAGGCTGGCTGCTGACGGTTGCCTCGGACGTCAGCGGCGAGATGTCTTCGGGGTTGGCGCCTGACGGTTTTTCCGTCTCTTCACGTCAGGCGCGACACCATAGAGGCGGATACGCATCGTAGATTCCTGCGGGGATGTATTTTCGGACCCGGGTGCAAATCCCGGCGCCTCCATTTTCTTTTCGAGGGGCTTCGCCCCTCGAACTCCCCTACACTGTCGCTCGCGGGGACCCCCACGCCCCGCTCCGCTCGCGTGGCTCACTCACTTCGTTCGTTCGCTGCTGGCTGCGGGGCTTCGCCCCTCGAACTCCCCTACTGTCGCTCGCGGGGACCCCGACGCCCCGCTCCGCTCCCGTGGCTCACTCACTTCGTTCGTTCGCGCTGGCTGCAGGGCTTCGCCCCTCGAACTCCCCTACACGTCGCTCGCGGGGCCCCCACGGCTCCGCTCCCGTGGCTCACTCACTTCGTTCGTTCGCTGCTGGCTGCGGGGCTTCGCCCCTCGAACTCCCCTACACGCGGTTTGTATAGGTATGTGACTCGCGTATTGCAGTAGCATCGCGCAAGCGTCAGACGAGTTTTTTGGTCACGTGTCCGTTCTGCGGCGAGCAGTTGGAGATCTACGTCGAGCCTTGACGTCACCGTCAGCTTCGTTCAGGGCTGCGAGGTCTGCTGTGCCCATCTGTAACGTGGAGGCACTCTAAATGAATCCAAGAGCCCTGCTTTCCCTTTGCGCCATATCAGCAAGTTGCCTCATGGCGACGCACTTGTCGCAAGCCTCCCAGACGGCAGCGACGCCGACCGGCGCACAAACCGACTATCCGGACGTGGCCCTGGCCGAAGGGTGCAAGCGAACCTCCGAAACCCGACGATGGCCAGCTTTTTCATATTCCCGGAAGCACACAGAGCTACACAGATACCCAAATCAATCGGAGCATCAGCACCGTCGATTGGTTCCCGGAGCTACATCCTGCGCCTCCTGCTCCAGTGATTTCAGGCAAGAACGGCGCGTACCGCGCGTGTGGGCAGTGTCACCTCATCGACGGCCGAGGCAAACCTGATACCGCCGACCTTCGAGGGCTGCCGGTCGCGTATTTTCTTCAGCAGCTCACTGACATGAAAGAGGGTACGCGGCACGGTTCTGTCCCGCACGCAACGATCAAGGACATGATTCCGATCGCGAAAGCGATCGACGAAGCCGACGCCAAACTCGCCGCCGAATACTTTCGCTCGATACCAGCCGCGGGAGGCATCCGCATCATTGAGACCAACACTGTTCCTGTGACACGCCCGGGCCCGCATGGCGTCCAGTTGGTGGACGCCAGCGGAGCCAAAGAACCGATTGGGGTCCGCATCATTGAGGTCCCTCAGGATGTGCAGCGCACCTTGTTGCGCGATGCCACGTCAGGGTTCATCGCTTATGTGCCGGAAGGGAGCATAAAGAGGGGCGAGCTGTTGGCGAAGACTGGTGATGCCGGCAGAACACTTCCTTGTGCCACTTGTCATGGAGAGGGCTTAAAGGGAATGGGAGATCTCTTCCCGCCGCTGGCCGGGCATTCGCCGAGTGCGACTGCACGGCAACTCTACGATTTCAAGAGCGGCGCTCGCGATGGCCGCAATGCGCTGGCGATGAAACCCGTCGTCGCCAATCTTACCGATCGAGACATCGTGGACCTCACCGCGTACATTGCGTCACTTCAACCAGGGCGATAGCCGTTCTCGAGCAGCGCGCAAATGAACCGGCGGTTACCGCAGCGTCGACGAGCATCGTCAACACGAGTTCATGCTAAGTTCTGCGGCATGAAAGCGTCACGCCTCGTCATCACACTCCTGATCGGCGGTGTCTGCACGCTCGCCCTGGCGCAGGCGCCAGCGGGCCGCTGGTCCGAGGCGAAGGCCAACGAGTGGTATGCGAAGCAGCCATGGCTGGTCGGCAGCAACTACATTCCCGGAACCGCGATCAACGAGCTCGAGATGTGGCAGGCCGACACGTTCGATCCGAACACGATCGACAAGGAGCTCGGCTGGGCCGAAGGGCTCGGCATGACGACGATGAGAGTGTTTCTGCATGATTTGCCGTGGCAGCAGGACGCCAAGGGTTATCAGGCGCGAATCAATCAGTTCCTCGACATCGCCGCGACGCACAAGATCAAACCGCTGCTCGTGCTCTTCGATTCGTGCTGGGATCCCAATCCGCATCTCGGCAAGCAGCACGATCCGAAACCTGGCGTCCACAACTCCGGCTGGCTGCAGGCTCCCGGCGCGAAGGCCCTGCAGGATCCGAAGCAGTATCCGCGGCTCAAGACATACGTGACGGGCGTGGTCGCGGCGTTCGGCAAGGACTCGCGCGTGCTCGGCTGGGACGTCTGGAATGAACCCGACAACATGAACACGAACAGCTACGGCAGCCAGGAGCCGAAGAACAAGGTCGATTCTGTCCTGCAGCTGCTGCCGCAGGTGTTCGCATGGGCGCGCGAAGCGGGCGCCGAGCAACCGTTGACGTCGGGCGTGTGGAAGGGCGACTGGTCGAGCGACGACACGCTCTCGCCGATGGAGCACGTGCAGCTCGAGCACTCGGACGTCATCTCGTTCCACAACTACGACAAGGCGGCGGAGTTCGAGAAACGCATCCAGTGGCTGCAGCGCTTCCATCGTCCCATTCTCTGCACCGAGTACATGGCGCGCGGCAACGGCAGCACGTTCGACGGCTCACTGCCGATCGCGAAGAAGTACAAAGTGGCGGCTATCAACTGGGGGTTCGTTGCCGGGAAGACGCAGACGTATCTGCCGTGGGACTCGTGGCAGAAGCCCTACGTCGACCGCCAGCCGACGGTGTGGTTCCACGAGATTTTCAAGCAGGACGGAACGCCCTACAAGTCGGAGGAGGTGGATCTGATCCGGAAGCTGACGGGACGCTGACATCCGCGCTCGAGTGCGTGGCAAGTGCTACCGATTGCGTTCTGTTAATCTGCGGGTAGAAGGTTCGATTCCTTCGTGGCTCACCAGATCATTTGTTCAACGCCCTCAACAACGTGACGCCGGTCGCAGTCGCGACCCCGCACAGGAATCGAACCCAACGTGATCTGACGGATGCACCGGATGGATCAGGACATGATCGTCATCCGCGATGTCCCGCCGAACACGGACAACCATACTGACTCATTTCGCAATTTCGGGGTCTAAGATCCGGACGCTGTTCGACGCGAAGACGGATCGCCCGATCTGGCTCACGGCACGTGCGTCACGTCCATGTGCGCGCCGGCAAACGCGTTGAACTGCTGGACGAGCGGAAAGCCGATCGACTCGCCCCCTATCAGGTGGCCGAGCGCACCGCCGGGATTCGTCGTGAGCACGAGGTCGGCGGCGCCGATGGAGATCGCCGGCACGGTGGTGGACATCTTGATCGCGCCCGCGTCAGTCCCGACCCACCAATTGGCGACGAACGAGCCCGCGGGCGCCGGATTCCCGACCGTGCCATCGACCGACAGCGCTGGCGAGCCCGGCCGCGGCACGCGCACGTGCAGCTCTCCGGGTGCGCCAGGCGTGACGTCGTACGTCAGATGTCCGACGTGCTGTGCGGGCACGCCCGTGTCTGCCAGCCGGTGCGCGAGCTTCACGTCGGACGTGTAGTAGAAGAGCGTGTAGGAGTTGATGTCGCCGGTGAAGTCCGGCGGCACGATGACGACGCCGATCTGCACCACCGAGCCGGCCTTCGTGGGTCCGCCGTCCACCGCGATCCCGCCGCAGTCCGACGTCCGTACCACGAGCGGCGTCACCGGTGTGCCCGTCCCGACGACGATGAACGGCGCCGGAACGAGCACCTCCGCCTGCGCGGTCGAGACCAGACCGACGCCGATGCTTTCGACGCAGTCCGAGAATTCGACGGCGGATGGCGCAGTGTCGCCGGAAGGCTCGACGAGTGCGGCGATCGGTTTTCCGCAGAGCGTCGCTATGGCTGCGAACGCGATCAGAAATGAGCGCACGGTTGACTCCTTGTAGTGGGCTTCGCGTTTCCAGCGAACGCCGGCCGCTCCATGGGCCATCAGATGATACGCGAAGCGCTCCGGCTGGCAAGCCATACCGCTCGCCTGGCAGGCGAAGGCCGCAGTAAGTGCAATCTTCCTTTGGTGCCTGCGGCAGAAATCGAGTCTTCCAACTGCTCCTCGCCAGAATCTCGTTTCCTTTTGAGCCTGAGCTGCCGGACGCGATCTTGCTCTCTCTTCTGCGTGGCCGAGCCGAAGCGATGCGTGTACATCCTGCAAAGCGTGACCGAACCTGCGCAGTACTACGTCGGCGTTACCGCAAACGTGGCGGCGACCCACCATCGACGCGGACTTCGCACAACAGGCGACACGTCTTGCTGACTGTGAACGGCTAACTGATCCGCTCAGCACGTTGAACAACGCACTGACCAAGGGATATCTCGACCGCGCCGGGCGGGGAGAGTTCGCGATCAACACAGTCGGAGAGAACCTCGTCGCACGCGGTTTGCCGACCAACGACGAAAGCCCTGCCGCCGGACGGCCGTCGCGCAGGGCACCGCGGCCGCGGAAGAAGCCACCCGGGAAGCGGTGATCGCGCGTGGCCGACGCCGCTGCGCATGGCCACAGATCAATCGTAGGGAAAACGGATCAGTCGCCGAGCGCTTCGGAAGCTCGCCGGCGGCTCACGCAGCGACTTGTAACGCCGCGACTCCGCGCAGCCAGGCCGTCATCTGGTTCCAACTCGCTAAAATGCGGCTCACCATCTAACTGCTTCTACCCGTTCACGTTCTCGATCGCGGGATCCTCCGTTACCCGAATCTCTCCACAATTCACCGTGCTGAGGCCCTGCTCGAGCAATCGAATCGCGTCGTTTCTCGTGGCCGGGCTCAGGTGCATGTACCGCTGCGTCGTCCCGAAGTCGCGATGGCGGGCCAGCTCCTGAATCGCCCGCGGCGCCGCGCCGCGCATCGCCAGATGCGAACAGAACGTGCCGCAGGATGTGTGGTCCCTTGCCGCGAAGATTCAGCGTCAAACAAGCCGGCAGAAGCGTCAGCACTTGGGCGGCTACACGCCTCTCTAGCCTTCGCTCACACGGACGATTGTCTGTCGATCGATGCCGCGAGGTCGCCTGGCCGGCCCGTGCCATCTGCACCGGGGCCGTCTCACTCGAATGGCCGCGCGGGACCTGCGCGGCCTCACGTGAACCGGTCGGGGCCTCAGCGACAGGCTTCGAACTGTAGCACCGGATTGCCGCTCGGGACCGTCGCCGGCACGAGCTGGCAGAGGTTGCGCGCATTCACGCGAGGGTCCAGCAGACCGTCGCGCACGAAGCTGACGAGATCGTCAATCGCCTGCGGAGTAAGCGGGCGTAGTGCGCGCACACCTGGATCGAGCAGCTTCGCCGCTATCGGCGGGCCGAGACGCAGCGTGAGATCCTCGGGGATGCCGGCACGTACCGGATCGTAACTGCGCGCGCCGCCGGTGACGTTCAGGTGGAAGCGGATGGCATCTTCCAGTCGTGCGAAGGCGCCGTTGTGGAAGTAGCCGGGTGCGACGGCGAGATTGCGCAAGGGCGCCGTCCGGAACTTGTACCTGTCCGCGGGATTGCCCGTGAACTGCTCGAGGCCGAAGTCCTCGTCGCGTCCGTTGCCGTCGAACACGACATTGCCCGTTCCTGTGCCGAAGACGGGCGCGATCTGTGGAGCGCCGACGACATGCTCGGCGAAGTCGCTGAACATCTCGTTCGACGGGCCGGCAACGCTGTGGCAGCTGACGCATCCTGCGCTGCCGAAAAACAGCAGCGCGCCGCGCTTCTGGCTGGCGGACATGGCGGCGGTGTTGCCGCGCGCGAACTGGTCGATCGGCGCGTCGGCGAAGACGAGCGCGAACTCGAATTCGGCAATCGCCTTGCCGAACATGAAGAAGTCGATCGGCGCGCCCTGCCTGACGTCAGGGAACACCTCGCCGAACCGTTGCCGATAGGCTGGCGTGGCGTTCAGCAGTTCCAGGGCCTTCTGCCGGATAGGCTCGTCGCGGGACCCCGTCACGGGATCCGGGAGCGGCACCGATTCGCCCAGCCCGTCGTCAAACTGGCAAAACGCGGGACCGAGCGTTGGATCCGGCACGCCTCCTCTGCAGGTGCCCGTGAAACCGGCCACTTCTATCAACTCGGTCGGCGGCATGTGCGCCTGCGCCTGCAGCAGGTGCGTGATGCCGTGAGCGGCGTTCTGGGCCTGCGAAAACCGCTCATCCCCCTCAGGAAACGGAAAACGGAAACCGTGCGAGATGTCGAACGGGTCACCCGACAGCGACCGGAACCGGCCGTTCCACATCAACGCGGGATAGAGCGCCGTGTTGATCACGAACGGGGATCGGCGCTGGTTCCTCGGGCCTGTCCGGTGCGGTCCGACGAGACCGTTGTTCTGAACACCGATTGCCATCGGCTGCGAGTCCCCGAAGCCATTGGTCGGCGAATGACAGCCGCCGCAGGTGTTGTCGGCATGCAGCGAGTGCAGGGTATCGAACCACAGCAGCCGTCCGATCTCGACGAGCCGAGCATCGAGCGGCCGTCCCAGGTTGGCTTCGATGCGGGCTTGATAGGTCTGCTGGATCGTGCCGGTGAAGCCGGCGGCGGACAATACCGTCGCCAGCTCCCGATCAAGTGTGTTGGGCGTCGCAGCCTCCGAGGCGAGCAGGGCGGGAACGAGTGCGCAGATGTAGAGGATCAGCGCGGCACCGACCGAACGTGTTCGCAGCATGTTCACCTCGCCTCCGAAGCGTGTCAGTCCTGTCCTTCAGCTTCCTGCTGTGATTTGCCGCTCCAGATGTAGACCGCCATCATCCAGGCCGGCGCGTCAGGCTCCGGTTCCCATTCCCCCGCACCTGGCAGGAAATCCTCCGGGGGAGCAGGCGAGCACGGCATCGGAATCGCGTACTCGACGGCGATCAGACGCAGTCCGTTGCCGGACGGCATGTATCGGAGTGCCTGGGGGCGCTGCACGTCGAGCGTGCACGAGAAGATCAGGTCGAAATTGACGTATTCGATGGCGCCGCCTTCCTCGGGGTTGGCACCCAGATCGGTATATCCCTCGGCGAGCGCCGCCGCGGGGTCGTGGAAGCGGGCTGTCGCCGCCCGCGCCTGCGCGAGTTGCCGATTCACGTCCGCGCCCAAATCGTCGCCGTGCAGCGTTGCTGACGCGCTGCAGATAAACAGGGACGCGACCGCCAGCGGAATTGCACCGAGCAACCGTCTCATCGTTCACCTCCAGAAAGTCTCGGGAACAGGTCTGGTGGTATAGGCGCGAATGGTGCCGGAAAACCGTCACCGGTCGTCTTCGCCCCGGAAGGGGCAGCAGGGCCCTATCGACCGAGACGGAAGGAGTGGCCGGCGCTGACCGTGTAGACGTGGACGTCGTGCGTGTTCGAGCCGCTGACCGTCCTGAGAAACGCCATGGACAGCTCCCAGTCGTGCCACGTATACGACGCGCCCGCCCCTGCCTGGAAATAGTTGTCCTGCAACAGGCGGTGGAACTCCGTGTAGCGTTCGGGATAGGGCTCGACGTCTGTCGGAAAGTGCAGGCCGCCGTAGGTGTGCTGCCAGGAGAGGATCATGTGACCCTCAATGCGCTTCGGAAAGACGTAGCTGGCGTTGACCCGGGCGTTGCTTCGATTGTGACTGATATCCAGGGCGCGCTCGACGATGGTGTAGCCGTAATGGCCTTCCACGGACAGTCCGGGCGCGATGACATCCAGCCGCTTGCTGGCATCAGCGCTGAGGGCCAGCTCGGTCAGGCCGAATCCGATGACCGCCTCTCCGGCATACTCGTAGTTATGGGTGGGCTGGCCGATCGACGCTGAGGTGACGAGCGAAAACGAGCGTCGCACCCTGACCAGGTTGTAGTGCGCGCCGAGCCCGAGGTCCTGAAAACCGCCGTGCAGGCAGTGGCAGGAATCGACCTCCTGGTAGGGCAGCCATGGTAATTCGGGCGGCGGCGGTTCTCCGTTGTACTTGGCAAACACAAACGGCAGCGTCGCAGAAACGGACCAGCGGTTGGTCAGTCCTAAATCGACGTCCACGGCGATCGCGACGTTGGTCGTGGCGCAGCAGTCGAACCGCTGATCGCCGAAGACGACGGCCGATATGGTCGATCACCTGCGTTGTGAAGGTCACGCCTCCTTCACCCGCGCGAGGTCCCCAGGCCTGCGCGCCGGCGGGCCGGCCGCTCGAGATGAGCGCGACGATCACCAGCAGGGCGCGCGTCGCGCGCTTCATCATTAACGTGTCGACCGTTTCGCCGCCCTGGCCGCCTCGGCCACCTCGAAGGTGTGCACGTCCATCGCGTCATCGACGCCGTCTACGAACACACGGTTCCTGGAGGGTGCCTTGAGCACGACGTCGTAGGCCTTTTCGGCCCGTTTCACTTCCTCCTTTGTCGCTCTGGTTAGTACTGGGAGGACCTGGGGAGCACCCGGCGCCTTGCGCAGGCGCGGTCCAACGGCGGTGTCGGCGCCATCCACGACGACGACATCCCAGGTCCTCGTGCGCAGCGCGGCGTCAAGCTGATCACCGGATGAGGCGAAGGTCGGCTGATATCCCGCCTTCTTCATGGCTTCGTCAACCGAGAGGGACGCCAGCAGTTTGGACAGCTCGGAGTTGGGGGTTGCGTAGATCAGAATCGCAGCGGCGCGCCGCTCTTTGGCCGACCAATGGTAGCGGGTCCCAAGTCCGAGATTGAGGTATTTATCGCCGCAGGCGCCGAGTGGATCGATGGCACCGGCGGCAATGACGAGCAGCAGTGTCCCGATCAGTGTTCGGGCCATACTTCCCTCTCCTTACGGGTGGACGCAACTTCTCACCGTTTACACGGGCCTGTCAAGCTGGAAGCCCGACCTGCGTGACCGCCGCGGCAAACCTGGGATCGGCGCGGATCGCGTCCCATGCGCGATCGACGTTCAGGAACACCAGCCCGGGAGAACGCTCAGCGAGCGCCTCGCCCATATAGCGAAACGCGCGCTCCGGGTCGTCGAGCTGCGCGTAGGCGCGGGCGAAGTCGAGCGGAGAGACATACGCCTCCCGCTTCCGCTGCTGCAAGGTCCGCAGTTCCAGCCGACGCACAGCGACCGCCTCGATCTGGGCGTAGCCGTCGGCGCCGGCGGCCTCGGCGAGCACGGCGTCGAGTTCGTCATCCGAGTCGCCTCGCAACGCATGTCCACGCCGTCGAGCCTCGATCGCCTGGTCGAATCGGCCCTGCGCGCGGCGGATTTCGGCCAGCGTGAACTGCGCCGCGGACAGGTCCGGGTGAGTCTGGATGACCGAAAGAACCAGGGCGGCAGCTTCCTCCGCCTGGCCGGTGTACAGAAGGTACGAAGACTCGTGCAGCATTAGAAGCGGGCTCAACGGATCGATCAGCCGTGCGCGCCGGGCGAGGCGAAGCGCATCATGCGGATCACCAAGCGCCCACCTCGCCAGCGCGTGCGTCAGCAGCAATTCCGGCGCGATGTCCGAGTCTGGTGCAGCCTCCGCCGCCTGCCACTCGCGATCGGCTTCGCGCCAGTTCCATAATCCGTAGAAGCTCTTCAGTGCGCGCCCGAAGTTCAAGTCGGGCAGCCGGGGATTGAGCGCGGTTGCCTGTCCGAGGCAGCGATCGACCTGCGGCCACGCGTCGATCGGAGCCATGTAGTTCTCCAGGACCGAAGTCCAGTATGTGCCGCCGAGCGCGAGCCACGCCTGGGCAAAGCGCGGGTCCTTGTCCACTGCCATTTGGAACGCCCGCCGGGCCAGGACATACTCGTCTTCCGACGTGCCCATCTGAAATCGGCGTCCCTGCAGGAAGAGATCGAACGCTTCAACGTTGTCAGTGGGCCGGCTGAGCATCTCGCGCCGCTCATCGCGCGTCAGGCGAAGATGCAATCCGTCATCGACAATGGCGGTAGCCAGTTCGTCCCACAGCTTGAAGATGGCGGCCGTCAGATAGTCATAGCTCTTCTTCCAGAGAGATGTGCCGCTCGCCACGTCGATGAGCTCGGCGGTCACCAGCAGGTGACCGCCTTCCGAGACGACATTGCCGGCGACGACCTTGCCGACCCCGAGTTGCCGGCCGATGGCGCGGGGATTCGATGAAGATCCAGCGAAGTTGGCGACGAGGCTGAACGACTTCACCGTGACCGGCAGATGATGCATCCGCTGGATCAAGGTCTGCGTCAGGCCCAGGCAGAGGTGTTCGACCGAGTCGTTCTTCGCGAGATTGGCAAACGGCAGAACGGCCAGCGTGGGCGGCGGCCAGAGCATCCACGTGGTGGTGCCGGTGATCGCGGCAGCCGCCGTTCCCGCCCCGATCCACAGCAACTGCCGGCGGGTGGGCCGGCGCGACTCGTCGTCCCGCACCTGTCGAAGTGCGCGCTCGAGATCGCCTGCGCTCGGGAATCGTAACTCCGGCTGTTTCGAGAGACAGCGTGCGACGATCCTCCGAAGCGAGGCCGGCGCGTCCGGGTTGTAGGTCTGGATGGCTGCCGGTTCTTCGTTGACGATGGCATCGAGCGTCTCGCTTCTCGAGTCGCGTCCGAATGCGGGCTGGCGAGTCAGCAATTCGTAGAGAACGGCGCCGAAAGCAAACTGATCAGATGCCGGTCCCGCGGTCCGGCCGAGCACCTGTTCGGGCGACGAATAGGCCAGCGTGCCGGCGGTCGTATCACCATCGTCGGGCGCACCATCGCGCCGGGCAATCCCGAAGTCGAGGACCTTGACGAGGCCGTTCGGCGTCACCATGATGTTTTCCGGCTTCAGATCGCGGTGCACGATCCCGATCGCGTGCGCAGCGGCGAGTGCGGAAGCCAGTTGCACGCCGATGTCCAGCACGCTCGCTAGCGGCAGCGGCCTGGCCATGCGCTGACGGAGCGTTTCTCCCTGGACCAGCTCCATCGTGATGAACGCCACCTCGTCCTCGCCGACGGTGAAGATCGTGACGATGTTGGGATGGTTCAATGCGGACGCCGACTGCGCCTCGCGCTCCAGGCGGTGGCGATACTCCGGATCGGCTGCGACCGACGGTTCGAGGACCTTGAAGGCGACGTCGCGGCCGAGACGCGAATCGCGCGCCCGATACACTTCGCCCATGCCGCCCGCGCCAATGAGGGCGCCGATGTCGTGGCCCGAGATCCGCCGGCCCGTCAATGGCGGACGCGCCTCTCGCGCGAGCGACCGCGCCGCTTCGGCCAGGGCAGGCTGTTCGAGGAAGTCATCAGCCGCAGGTTGGTGACGGAGCAGCGAGCGCACTTCATCTCGCAGGCCCTTGTCATCGCGACAGGCGCGGGCGAGATACTCTTCGCGCTTGGTCGCGTCGAGATCGACAGCCTCGTGGTACAGCTGCTCGATCCGTCGCCAGCGATCCCTCTCGCGATCAGCCGTCACCGGAGACCTCACGAAGCAGCCATACCTTGGCGAGCCGCCAGTCCCGCAGCACCGTCTCGGCGGAGATGCCCAGCGCCTCGGCGGTCTCGTCCACGCTCAGTCCGCCGAAGAATCGCAGCTCGACCACCTGGCCCTTGCGCGGATCGACACGCGCGAGGCTCTCCAGTGCGTCGTCGAGCGCCACGAGATCGGCGCCGCGTTCGCGCGACATGTCTATGGAGTCATCCAGCGCGACGTTCACAGCGCCGCCGCCGCGCTTGCGATAATTTCGCGATCGCGCATGGTCCACGAGAATCCTCCGCATCAAACGAGCGGAGAGTGCCAGGAAATGCGCGCGGTCCTGCCAGCGGATGCGGCGAAGGTCCACCAGCCGGATGAACGCCTCGTTCACAAGTGCCGTTGTCTGCAGCGTGTGATTATCGCGCTCGCCGCGCATCTGCAGGCGGGCGAGTCGGCGGAGTTCCTGATGAACGATAGGGACCAGTTCGTCGAGCGCGGAACGATCGCCGCGGCCCCAGGAGAGCAGCAACTCGGTCACATGCGGACCGGGGCGATCGGACGATGACGAACCTGCTGCCATTCCGTCGTTGCGGAGTCTACACCTCCCACTGCCGCCACGGCCGCACGGTATTTATTTTTTTGAAGTGACGGTTATGAGCCTCTTTTCACGCCTATGGCGCGATGGTTCATACAGGGGTCTGTCCGCGTGAGGCACTTACAACTGCGAAATTGTCAACAAAGGACAACGGTTGCAGTCGCGTTCAGTAGCGAAACAAGGCTCCACGCACAGGGTTCGCAACCCGCAGATTAAGAGACGCCGGGAAGACGCGCTCTTCAACGGCCCCACGCTTCCAATCAAGCGACCCACTTTCGCTTCAGGCAACACGACGGAGTTGATAGAGTAGCGCGGTGCTGGAGTCCCCTTGATCGGGCGAACGATCGGTCACTACGAGGTCATCGAAAAGATCGGTGAAGGTGGGATGGGCGCGGTCTACAAGGCGCTTGACATCCGTCTTGGCCGGTCGGTCGCGCTGAAGATGTTGCCCGGCGACGCGGTGGCGAACTCAGAGCGCAAGCGGCGCTTTGCGCTCGAGGCCAAGGCCGCCTCGGCACTGAATCACCCCAACATCATCACGATTTACGACATCGACGTGGCGGACGGCGTCGACTTCATCGCCATGGAGTACGTGGCCGGCCATACGCTGGCGGAAGTGATCCCGCCCGACGGCATGGAACCGGCGCGGGCAATCCAGTTGGGAGCACAGATCGCAGACGCGCTGGCGACGGCCCACCAGTCCGGGATCGTCCACCGGGACCTGAAGCCCTCGAACATCATGGTGAACGCGCAGGGGCGCGTAAAGGTCCTGGACTTCGGCCTGGCGAAGCTGATCGAGCCGTTGTCCGGAGAGCGCGCCGCCACCCGGACCGTGCAAACCCGCGAGGGGACGATCCTGGGCACCGTGTCCTACATGGCTCCCGAGCAGGCTGAGGGCAAGCCGGTAGACCAGCGGGCCGATATCTTCAGCTTCGGCGCGGTGCTCTACGAGATGCTGAGCGGGGTGCAACCGTTCCGGCGCGACTCGGACTTAGGGACGCTCGCCGCCATCCTGCGCGACGAGCCTCCCGCGCTTGATGGCGTGCGCATTCCGCCCGCAACCCGCCAGGTGGTCAAGCGCGCGCTCGAGAAAAACCCAGAGGCGCGGTACGAATCCGGCGCGGAACTGGCGTCGGCGCTGGCGTCGCTTTCGCGTGCGGTAGCGCCTCGAGGCGCACTGAACCGGCGATCGCTGGCAGTGGGCGCTGCGGCGGTGGGGCTGGCGGCCATCCTCGGCGGACGGCACCTCTATAAACAGAACCGGGTCGATTGGGCTCGTCGCGAGGGACTGCCGCAAATCGCGAGGCTCCTGGCGGAAGACAAGGGACTTGCCGCGTTCGACCTCGCACAGCAGGTCGCGGCGCTCATCCCCGGCGACCCGAACTTTCAGCAGGCTTGGGCGGAAGCAGGCCCCAAGCCGCTGGTACAGACCGAGCCGGAGGGCGCCGAGGTCTACATCCGCGAATTGGGCTCTGAAGAGAAGCCGTGGCGCCACGTGGGCACGTCGCCGATCATGGAGATGCCGCTGCCGCGTGGCTACTTCCTGTGGCGAGCGGTCAAACCAGGTTTCGCCGAGACGACTGGAGCGGCACCTACGTGGTGGTCTGTGGTGAGCTTGCGGCTCGCGCCGGAGGGCGAGGTTCCCGACGGCATGGTCCTGGTGCCGGGGGCCGATTCTCTCGGCGGGACGATCGGCATCACGGCGGTCGAAGCGCCGCACGACCCCTTCTTCATCGACCGGCACGAAGTGACCAACCGGCTCTTCAAACAGTTCGTCGACCAAGGCGGCTATCAGAAGCGGGAATACTGGAAGACGCCGTTCGTCAGGGACGGAAAGCAGGTTTCCTGGGATGACGCGATGGCTGTGTTTCGCGACACAACCGGCCGGCCGGGTCCCTCCACTTGGGAAGGCGGCACCTTCCCGACGGGAAAGGACGATTTCCCGGTCTCCGGCGTGAGCTGGTTCGAGGCGGCTGCGTACGCGCAGTTCGCGGGCAGGAGCCTGCCAACGATCTCCCATTGGTATCTGGCGGCCGATATCCGCGTCTCACCGATGCTGATTCCGGCGAGTAATTTCAGCGGCAAGGGTTTGGCAAAGGTAGGCAGCTACCCGAGCATCGGACCGTTCGGCACGTACAACATGGCCGGGAATGCCCAGGAATGGACGTGGAACGAGACCGATGACGGTTTCCGCTTCATCCTCGGAGGGGCTTGGAGCAGTCCTACCTACCAGTTCAACCAGCCGGATGCCAAGCCGCCGTTCGACCGCGGCCCGGCGAACGGCTTCCGCTGCGCCCTCTACTCCGCGCCGCCGCCACGGTCGTTGCTTGGGCCGGTCCGGCGTACAGTTCCGCGACTATTCGCTCGAGAAGCCTGTGGGCGACGAGGCCTTCCGGGTCATCCGCGGCGCCTACGCATACGCGCCGCGCGAGTTGAAGGCGACCGTGGACGAGGTTGACGACAGCTCCCCTTACTGGAGGAAAGAAAAGGTCAGCTTCTCGGCAGCCTACGGAGATGAACGCGTACCGGCGTTCCTGTTCCTTCCCAAGAACGCCAAGCCGCCCTATCAGGCATTGGTCTACAGCCCCGGCGCCGGCGCCGTGTCGAGCACGTTCGCCAGCATGGATGGCTTCAACCGCATGGAATTCATCATTCGCAGCGGGCGGGCAGTGATCTATCCGATCTATATCGGTACTTTCAACCGCCGCCTCCCGCCCACGACGTCGGAGATCCAGCAGAAGGAGCGATATGTCAGGAGGTTCCAGGACCTCCGGCAAACGGTCGAGTACCTGGCGAGTCGCAGCGACATCGACGCCTCGAAGCTGGCCTATTTCGGCGCGAGTGTGGGAGCCGGAGTGGCGCCTGTGATGGTGTCTTTGGAGCAGCGCTTCCGGACTGCCGTTCTTTTCGAGGGCGGACTGTACCAGAGGCCGGTGGGGCCGCCAGAGACCGACGCCCTCAATTTTCTTCCCCGCGTCCGAGTCCCGGTCCTCATGCTGAACGGACGGTACGACTACACATTTCCGGTGGATAGTTCGCAGAAGCCGTACTTCCGCTGGCTGGGTACGCCGGAGAAGGACAAGCGCCACGTCCTTTACGACGCGGCACACGACGTAATGGTCAATCGGACGGAGGTCGTCAAGGAAGTGCTCTCCTGGCTGGACCAGTACCTCGGACCCGTCGCCCGTTGAATCTGTCCGCCGTAACCATCTGGCCGGGCAATCATAGGTTGCCGGACGTGTGAACGACGGGAGTGCGGCTCGTCGGAACGCGTCAACTTGGCTCAGCCATTGGCGGAGCTGGTTCCAACCCGCGAAAATGCGGCTCACCAGCTAAATCCACTGACTTCAGCAAATTGCTGGGAACTTTCGAACCGGGACCTTCACGCGGGTGTGTCCCGCATCCTGGTTACGCTGCGAGTGTTCAACGTGTGAAGTGGAGCTACTTCACGTGTTCGCGCAGATACTTCGCGACGTCTGTAATGAGGCGATGGACCGACGCCTGGGCGATGCGGTGCCCCACCGTCGCATCGAGCGCACCGCCGACGATTCCCAGGGGCGGCTCGTAGCGTCCCACGAAGTCGAGCTGGGTTTCCGTTGCCGTGAGCGGATAAACCGACAATTCGGCTTTCATGACCGGAAACAGCGCTGCACGCTGCGCGGCCGACCATTCGATCGGGATGCGCGTGACTCGTGAAATCGGCGCTGTGTAGCTCTGCTCGCTGATCTCCCCTACCGTGACGGCAATCTCCGCGCCGATATCGAGCGGCCCGATGTTCACGTGCAGCGCGGCGGCGACATCCCTCGCGCGCGCGGCCGCAGCATTCGTGGCGGCGCTCAGTACGGCCGCCGGATCCTTGACGAGCGCGTCACGTACCGCCGCATACGGGTGGTTGACGTAGTCATGGCTTCGAATCTCGTTCATGCGCCGGACCTTGCCGATCGATCGTAGACCGTTGAGCCTGCACATATCATAGACCATCACTAACAGGCGCCGCGGCTTCCGTGTTCGCACGTGAAGCGTGATCAGCTCCTCCGCCATTCGTGTCGGTCATCGTCCCGCGCTGAGGCTCGGCGAATCCGAACCATCCGTTCCCGGAATCGGGGCGTTGGTATCCCGCAAACGTACACGCGCTCTCGCTCGGTTTCGCTCGCGTCTGATGACTCTCGCGCCGACTGGAAGTAGAGTGTCTATGTGACGAAGCCGACCTGGGTGCCGCGCTGGCGCTGGATGCTCCTCGGGGCGATGGGCCTCGCTCTTTCGTCCACGCTCCAGGCGTATCGAATGATGGCGCTGGGTCCCAGGCCACCGGCGGTCATCCCGATCGGCCGGCTGCTGGTTCTGAACGGGGCGCTGTGGCTGGCACCGGCCGCGATGGCTCCGGCGGTTTTCCGGCTTATCGACTGGCTGTCCCGCCGAAACGCGTCGTGGCCGCGGTTGCTGGCGTACCACGCCATGGCGGCGACGACGTTCTCTGTTTTTCACGGTGCCGTACTCGTCTCGGTCTACGCAATGAACCGGTGGCTTGATGGCAGATTCGCCGACTTCCAGTGGCTCTCGATGGCACAAAGCGAGTACCTCTGGAACCTCAATTTCAGTCTCGTCACGTATGCCTCGACAGCCGCGCTCGGCTATGCGCTCGAGTTCCGGCACCGTGTCCATCAGCGCGCCCTTGACGTCGCGACGCTCGAGACACAACTCGCCGAGGAGCGCCTGGGCTCCCTCGCCGGAGAACTCCAGCCGGAGTTTCTCTACGCGTCGCTCGATTCGGTGTCTCGACTGGTCCACACGAACCCGGACAGAGCCGATCGCATCATCAGTAAACTGGCCGACTTCCTGAGGCTCGTCCTCGACCAATCGGGCACCGTTCTCGCGCCGCTCCAGGACGAGCTGGAGTGCGTGGAGCGGTACATCGAGATCGAGCAGGTCCGCCAGGGCAAGGGCTTGTCGGTCACGCTGGACATTGACCCCGACACGCTCGACGCGGAGTTCCCGCCGATGACGCTTCACACGCTCGTCGATATCGTGCTCGACCACTCGGACGGCGATCGGCAACCCGACAACACGGACCTGACCATCGAAACCAGTCGCGACGAATCGAGTCTCTACATCCGCGTGAAGAGCAGGTTCGACGGATCTGGTACACACCCGGGCCCGTCAACCCGGATCGGAGTCGTTCAGGAACGGCTCCAGGCGCTCTACGGGGAGAAGCAGGAAGTGGGCGCAAAGCTGGACGATCAGGCGTCGATGGCGTGGGTCACCGTCCCGTTCAAGACCGCAATGGCGGCCTCCGTCATCATGGGCTGAACGCTCAGTGTTGCCAGCCACAGAAGAACACAACTTTCTAGCCACAGAAGAACACAGAAGAATACAGGGAGGACGACCGCGATGCGATGCGCAGCTCGGATATGGCGTCATGTTTCTCGCTTGATCGTAGCCGTGGCTGTCGGGGCGTGCCTCTCGCTCGCCACCTTCGCGCAGGAGCCGGCAAGCACACAACCGCCGCCGACTGCGCAGGCACCTGCTCCAGCAAACCCACCGGCAGGTCCGCCGCCGAATCCGAACGCCGCCGCCACGGCCGCTGATCACAAGAACATGATGGAGCAGCTCGGCATCAAGGCGTTGCGTCCAGGGCCGAGCGGAAACGACTCGGCGCCCAACCACGCCAACTACGACGAGGCCACGGCGAATCCGTATCCTGACCTTCCCGATCCACTGACGCTCAAGAGCGGGAAGAAGGTGACGAGCGCGGATGTGTGGTGGAAGCAGCGCCGTCCGGAGATTGTCGAGGACTTCGATCGCGAAGTGCTCGGCCGTGTGCCGAAGAACGTTCCGAAAGTTGCGTGGCGTGTTAAGCGCACGGAATCATTCGAAGTCGGCGGACGCCCGGTGGTCGGCAAGGAACTGATCGGCGCCGTGGACAATTCGGGGTATCCCGACATCACCGTCGAGATCGAGATGACGGTCGTGACCCCGGCACACGCCACGAAGCCCGTGCCGGTGATGATGATGTTCGGCGGCCGATCCGGAATGCCGCCGGCGCCGGGGACACCGCCTCCGCCCGCGCGCGGGTTCGGTCCCGGACGCGGCGCTCCTGGAACCGGAATTCCCGGCGCCCCTCCCGCACCGCCACAGGATCCCCCCGCGACGGAGCAGCTGATTGCCGACGGATGGGGGTATGCGACCATCAATCCCGGCAGCATCCAGGCTGACAACGGCGCGGGGCTCACGAAGGGCATCATCGGCCTGGTCAACAAGGGGCAGTTTCGGCGTCCGGAGGATTGGGGATCGCTCCGCGCCTGGGCGTGGGGCGCATCGCGGGGGCTCGATTACCTCGAGACCGATAAGGCGGTTGACGCGAAGAAAGTCGGGGTCGAAGGCGTGTCACGCTTCGGCAAAGCCGCGCTGGTCACGATGGCCTACGACCAGCGATTCGCCGTCGTCCTCATCGGCTCCTCCGGCGAGGGAGGCGCCAAGCTTCACCGTCGTAACTGGGGTGAAGCGGTCGAGAACCTGACTGGCTCCGGTGAGTATCACTGGATGGCGGGCAACTTCCTGAAGTACGGCACGGAGGACTCCGCCTTCGGCAGAAAGACGGCGGGCGACATCCCGGTTGACGCCCACGAACTGATCGCGCTCTGCGCGCCGCGGCTCACGTTCGTCAGCTACGGCGTCCCCGAACGCGGCGACGCGAAGTGGCTCGATCATCAAGGCAGCTACATGGCCGCCGTTGCGGCGCAGCCGGTGTTCCGTCTGCTCGGGGCGAAAGGCCTTGGCGTGTCAGACGACTACAAGACCGAAAAAATGCCGGCGGTCAACGTCAGCTTGCTCGATGGCCAGCTCGCGTGGCGTCAGCACGATGACGGACACACCGATCGTCCGAACTGGAAATACTTCATCCCCTGGGCCGACAAGTTCCTCAAACATTCGGCGCCTGTGACCTCGGGATCGAGGTAGTCCGAGCAGGGCGAGATCGCAGCCTGACGACAGGCCTCGCGGATAGTTGATGCTGGAATTGACATCAGTCTTACAATATGTCAGATTGAGAACGGCGATGAGGACAGCACGCATCCCAACTCTTTCCGCGAAAGAAACTCTCGTGCTTGAACTGCTTGTACAGCAGGGAGACATGTATGGGCTCCAGCTGGTCTCGTCATCCGGGAGACGCCTGAAACGCGGGACTGTCTACGTCACGCTCGGCAGAATGGAAGAGAAAGGCTATATCCGTTCGCGGCTGGAAGCCCCCCCAGCAAAGACCGGCGGGCTGCCACGCCGGCTTTATGAGGCCACGGCATTGGGCCGGCGGGTGCTGAGCGCCTGGACTCGCGTCGCGCGAGAACTGCTGCCGGAGTTCGCGCGATGACCACGGGATGCCGCTTAAGACAATGGGCGAACCGAGTGTGCTCAGCTCGGACGATGGAGCAGTTGATCGATCCGGTCATCGCCGATCTGCAGCATGAAAATGAACGGGCGAAAGCGACCCGGCACGTGCTGCCTACCGGTATCGTATTAGTGCGCGGCTATTGTGCGTTCTGGACAGTCCTGGCGGTGCACGTCCCCGCGATGTGGTTGCATCGAACGATTCGCGGACTCAGAACATCGTATGAGGAGTCTTTCAACGGCGCGGTCATGCCCGCAGTCATCGCGATGGTCACACTCAGCGTCGCGCTTATCGCTGTGCCTGCCCAACGCAGCAATCAGCATGGCCTTCTCGGCATATGGCTGCTGGTGCTGCTTTTACCACAGTCGATTCCGTTCAGCATTCCGCTGAGCCTCTTCACCGGGATCGTTTGCGGGCTGCGACAGCGGCCTGTGACCAAAACAGTGCGCCGAACCGTCGTCATCCTCGGCCTGGCCGGCACGCTCGTGTCGGCGAGCACCATCGTCTGGGTCGTGCCGGTCGCGAACCAGGCTTTCCGCACGGTCATCGCCCGTCGCGTTCTCCTCGAAGGTCCGGCCGAGATGTCGTCGCGCGAACTCCGCAATTACGCAGTGGCCTTGAGAGACCAGGGACAGTTAGCGAAGGCTGGAGACTTGTTTTTTTCGTTTCACGCGCGCTGGGCTCTCGCCGGAGCCGCGCTTGTCTTCGCGGTTTTTGGGCTGGGGGTGATCGCTCTTCAACTGGGACGAATCGCGACCGTCCTGGTCGTGGCAACCGCGTGTGTCGTGTACGGCGACTACTTTTATGAATTGCACGAATTGGCCCGGCCTCGGTTGTCACTTTTTAGTCACGAAGGGGTCGCGTTCGCGCTCGCCTGGCTACCGAACCTCTTCATGCTGCTCACGAGCCTGGCATTTCTGACGAAACGCGACCAACGCTCTCCCACGAATATCTAGCCGTTCGCGACGCATCCCACCACCTCCGCTGACGCCGCCCAGGCAAGTTCCGTCCCGCGCATTCTGCTTGATCAACGTGAACTGGGATGCTACACACTGTTGGGGTTACATGATCCTCACCAGACTTGCCATTCGCGCTGTCCTGCTGCTGGCGATCACCGCGACGATCAGCTGCGATCGGATCACGAAGCACGTGGCGGTCAGCACGCTCGCCGGGAATCCGGGCCGGTCATTCCTCGCCGATACGTTGCGGCTCCAGTATGCGGAGAATGCCGGCGCGTTCTTGAGTCTTGGCGCCGAGTGGCCACCCAGAACCCGCATCGCCGTCTTCGGTGTGGGAAACGGGCTGCTGTTGTGCGCGCTCGTGACCGTCGCACTCCGGCGCCAGTGGCCGTGGCCAGCTCTCCTGGGTGTCGCGTTGTTTGCGGCCGGCGGCGCCTCAAACCTGCTCGATCGAATCCTCTATGGAAGCGTGATCGACTTCATGAACGTGGGCATCGGACCGCTGCGCACTGGCATCTTCAACGTCGCCGACATGGCCGTCATGCTCGGCGCCCTGATCGTGTTGTGGGCGGGCTATCGATTCGATTACCACACGACCTGACTCGGCGCGCTGCGAGGCTCGAGATTTCACGCGGGAGAGTTTCCGTCATCGATTTGGAGATCCGCCACCATGCCCGAGTGGTCTTCTGACATCATTCACGCGTGGCGCCGGCTTCGAGCCGCACCGAGTTTCACAGTCTTCTCGGTGCTCACTCTTGCGCTTGGCATCGGCGCGACGACCGCCATCTATTCGGTGGTCTACGCGGCGGTGTTACGCCCGCCGGATATCAGGGATATCGATCGCGTGGCGAACCTCTATCACGCGGATCCACGCCGCGGCGCCAGCGGATCGATCGTTTCGCTCTCGCGTGCCGACTTCGAGGACTACCGTACGGCTCAGACCAGCTTTGCATTCCTTGCCGCCTGGCAGGCGTTCCGTCTTCCGCTGGCCGCCGAGGGCAGCGCGGAATGGTTGATGGGGGAAGCTGTCGGCGGCGAGTACTTTTCCGTCGTGGCCATCCAGCCAGGGCTGGGCCGTGTGATTCAACCCTCCGACGATACGCTGAAGGCGCCACGCGTCATCGTGTTGAGCGACTCGCTCTGGCGAACACGCTTCGCTGGCGACCCGGCGGTTGTCGGCCACGTCGTGAAACTGGGCGGCGACACGTTCGAAGTCATCGGCGTTGCGCCTCCGGCCTTCCGTGGTGTCAACATGCCGAACGTGCTGCCGACTGCCGCGTGGATTCCACTGTCGGCCGCGCCAATCTCAAACCCCGCCGACGTCACGGACCGGGAGCGACGGACGGTCTTCGCGAAGGGACGCCTACGGCCGGGCACATCGATGGACGAAGCACGCGCCGAACTCCAGGCGATCGCACACCGTCTCGATCTTGCGTATCCCATCGGCTCCGAGCTCGAGTGGCGGTTCAGGACGCCGGCCAGCACGTCGCGCCCGTGGGCGCTGTTACCGGCGGCCAGCGTGAAGATGCATGAAAGCGTGGACCGGCTGGCCCGGCCGCTTGCGGCCACGATCATGGTGGCGGTTGGCCTGGTGCTGCTCGTCGCGTGCACGAACGTGGCGAATCTCGTGCTCGCGCGCGGCACGGCAAAGCGGCACGAGACCGCCGTGCGGCTGGCGCTCGGCGCTTCGCGCTGGCGGCTGGTGCGCGAACAGATCGTTGAAGCGGGTCTCGTGTCGCTCGCGGGCGGCGCCGGCGCTTTCGCCGTCGCACGTATCCTCATGGCGCGAGTGCTCAGCGGTGAACTGCGACTCGCGCCCGGCCTCACCGTTCAATTCGCCCCGGCGATGAATCTGTCGGTGGCGTGTGCCGCAGCCGTCAGCACGGCGCTCGCGCTCATCGTTTTTGGCGTCGTCCCGGCCATTCACGGATCTCGAGGGAGCGTCCGAGACGCACTCGCCTCCGACGGCCACAACGCACCGCTGCCGCGCTGGCGGGGCCGGCGCGGCTTGATCGCCTGCCAGGTCGCGGTCTCTGCCGGGCTCGTCTCCGTCGCGGTGCTCTGTGCGCAGCAGCTGATCGCTGTGGCCCGTCACGACACCGGCCTCGACGTCGACCGCCTGGCAGTCGTTCGCGTGCCGCTTCCGAAAGCGCGTTACGACGAGGCACTGGGTCGGCGCGTGCTGCAGGATATCCTCGATTCATCGCGTCGACTGCCCGGAGTCGAATCTGTTGCGCTGTCGTCAGGTTTTCCGATCGAGCTCGGCGGGCGTGGCGGCAGCGTCGGGGTCTCGCCGGATCAACTCAGTCGGGGCTACTACGACTTCATGGTCAGCACTCCCGGGGTGTTTGACACGTGGGGCGTCGGCATCCTGCAGGGCCGTCGATTCGACGATCGCGACACCGCCTCTTCGGAGCGAGTGGCGGTCGTGACCGAGCGCCTGTCGCGAAGCCTCTTTCCGAATGGCGCCGCAATCGGACGTCAGATATTGGTGCGGTTCTACCAGGTTGCCGGGGAGCCAGTGCCACCCATTCAGACCGTGACGGTGATCGGGATCGCTGCTGAAACCGATTCCGGCGATGTTGGAAATCGCGGCGGCGGGTTCTTGTACTTACCGTGGAGCCAGCAGTACCAGCCAACCATGACGATCACCGCGCGTACGACAGGTGACCCTGCGTCGCTGGTCGATGCACTCAAGCGAGTCGTCAATCGAGTCGATCCCGATCTCGCCGTGATGGACGCCGCGCCGGCTTCGGCGCTTGGAGGCGCGCGAAGTCTCGTGCTCAAGATTGGCGCGGGCGCTTCGGGACTGCTCGGTTGGCTGTCACTCGTCCTCGCAATGGCCGGGTTGTACGGTGTGTTATCCGAACTCGTGCTACGGCGAACTCGGGAGATCGGAATCCGCATGGCGCTTGGTGCAGATGCACACCGCCTGGTCCGCATGGTGTTGATCGACGGCGCGCGTCCCGTATTAGCCGGTCTCGCGATCGGTCTCGGCTTCGGAGTCCTTCTGCGACTGGGGTTCCGGCCGTTGTTCATCCGCATGCTGCCCGCTTTCGATCCGCTGATCGTCGCGGCCGTCCCGATTGCGTTCATCGTCGCGGCGCTCGTCGCCGCGTATGTACCCGCGCGGCGGGCGTCGCGCGTCGATCCCAACGTTGCGCTGCGGCACTTGTGAGCCGTGTCGATCGCCGGCAATTCCTTCAGCCCCGGCGGCGAACGTGCTGCGTCAACTACCGGCGATAGTAGGTAGGGCATTCCCTCTCGCCAGAAATCGGCCGGCTGAAAGTACCTGTTAAATTTTTTGCGGGCGTTCGTGCCGTGGCGAGAGACTTTTGGTGTAGAAGATCTGGCATCGATGCCGATCACCTGGAGCGTCGAACCTGGCGGACGGTTCGTGCTGTTCACGATCGTCGACCCCTACACCGTCGACGAGTGGCGCGATGCCATGACGGAGGTCCTCGACGCTCGTTCTCCCCTGACCCTGCTCGTCGACCGACGCCGAACGCAATCGCTCACGAAAGCCAATGTCGAGGGGTTCAATCGATTTTTCAACGAGCATCAGCAGCACCTCGCCGGCGGCCGCTGCGCGATTGTGCTCAGCAGCGGCGTCTACTTCGAGATCGCCGGCATGCTGCGCACCGTGTTGAAAATTGCCAATACAGCGGTTCGCACGTTTCAGGACTATGACGAAGCCGTGGCGTGGCTGACGCAAGAATCGGATTCTGGGACACGATCCAGATAGCCCGACGGCTGCCTGTCGAGCTGACACGAGCCCACGGCAAACGAAAAGAATCGAAGATCCGAAGATCCAAAGGTGTAGTTGGCGTCCGCCGCCATGCGCTTCGCGCGTCAGGCAGTCAGAGAATCGCAGATACAAGCAGTGGGTGATCATGCGCTGCTTGTATCTTGTGATTCTCTGACTGCCTGCGCGCCGGCCGCAGGCCGGCGGCGGCGGACGCAACTGTCGTGTGTCCGGCTGGCGCAGTGGCGCCAGCCGGGCTTGTTGCTCTTCGTCGTCCTTCGTTTCTCCTTCGGATCTTCGGACCTTCGGATCTTCGACCTGACCGTCAGTGCGTGCGGTTCGACAGGGAAAGAGGCCGATATCTACTCTCGCTTGACCTCGAGGGCCGATTTGTCGTCGCGCAAGCCGATGAACTTCGAGTGGCGGAGATGATTGTCGGCGGTCCACTCGAGAAATTCGAACTGACCGACGAGTTCGGGCTTCAACCAGCGGCACTGCGCCATCTTCGCCCTCGTCAAGCCCTGTCCCCATCGGCCGCTTCGTTCTTCCGGCAGGTTCGCAAACCGACAGTCCGGAATCTCGAGCGCCTTGAATCTCTTGAAGAGTTGCTGCCGCATCGCCGGCGTAAAACCACTGCGGGTGCGCGCAACGTAGATCAACTGGCCGTCTTCGTAGTGCCCGAAGATGATCGCATCGAACGTTGCCGTGCCGATCGTGTAGCCCCCGATGACGAATTCCTGGCTCCGGTTCACACGCATCTTCAGCCAGGCGCCAGACCGCCGCCCGGATTCGTATCGGCTGGTGCGGCGCTTCGCAACCAGGCCCTCGAATCCTTGTTCTTTCACCGAGTGAACGAGGTCGCGCAGGCTCGCCCTGAGCTCACCTGCGTAGCGGACTGGTTCCGCAAGTGTCGGGACGACGTTCTCCTCCAGCAGTTGACGCCGAACCTCGAGCGTCTCGTTCCTGAGGTCTCGTCCGTCGAGGACGATCACGTCGAAGACGTAGAGCAGTACCGGTGTCGATGCCGCGGAGTTCTGCAGCGCGTTGAACGACGGGCGGCCATCGTCGTCAACGGCGACGAGCTCGCCGTCGATCACGGTGTCGTCGGGGAGCTTCGCCAACCCGGACATGACCGGCGCGTACCGACTGCTGAAATCGTTGTCGTTTCGAGAGCGCAGGCGAACCTTGCCGCCGCTCTTGAAGGCAATGGCCCGGTAGCCGTCCAGCTTCAGTTCGTACGCCCAGCCGGCCCCATCGTCAGGAAGCGCGTCCGTACGCAGGAGCAGCATGGGCTCGACGAAGCCGGCTTTGACCCGCGCTGCCATCTGGTGAGTGACTCGGTAAGGAGCTGACTATGTCGTCGCGGACTCTACGCGGTCCGACAGCGGAACCCACTTCCTGTCGCGCGGCCCGGTGTACTCGGACTGCGGCCGGATAATCCGGTTGGCGCGGCGCTGCTCGAACGCGTGCGCGATCCATCCGCTCACGCGGCTGATCGCGAAGGTCGGCGTGAACAGTTCGACCTCGAATCCGAGGCCGTGCAGGAGCAGCGCGGTGTAGAACTCCACGTTGGTCTGCAGCCTCCGACCGGGCTTGTACTCTTCGAGCAGCCGAAGCGCCTCGGCTTCGACGGTTCGCGCCAGAGTGTACAGCGCCATGTCGCCGCGACGCGTGAACAGCCGCTCTGCCGCCCTGGCCAGCACGTCGGCTCGCGGATCGCGAACCTTGTAGACGCGATGGCCGAAGCCCATCAGCTTGTCGCCCGCTTCGATCTTCCTGCGCAACACGGACTCGGCGCGCGAGGCGTCGCCGATCTCGAACACCATTTCGAGTGCCGGACCTGGCGCGCCACCGTGCAGTGGCCCTTTCAGCGCTCCCAGCGCACCGGTGACCGCCGAGACGAGATCGGATCCCGTCGACGTGATGACGCGCGCGGTGAACGTCGAGGCATTCAGCCCGTGATCGACGACGGTGTTCAAATAGGTTTCGAGTCCTCTGACGCGCTCGGCGTCTGGCAGCTCTCCCGTCAACATGTAGAGGAAGTTCGCGGCGTGACCGAGGTCGCTGCGCGGCACGACTGGCTCTTGCCCACGGCGCAAGCGCCAGTAGGACGCGACTATCACCGGCGCCCGCGCCACGATTTCCACCGCATCATCCCCCACGAGCGAGAGCGTCCCCGCGGCAATTCTCAGGGCCTCCATGACGTCGATCTGATGCCGTGCGCATTCACGAAGCAACGCGAGCGTTGCGTCGGGGATCCGGCGAGCCTCGGCGAGCGAGCGTCGGAATGCTTCGAGCGCGGCCACGGCGGGCAACTCGCCGTGCCACAGCAGCCACGTCGTCTCTTCGAATGTCGCGTGTTCAGCCAATTCCTCGAGCTGGAACCCGCCGATCATCAGCTCGCCGCGCTCGCCATCGACGTGGCTCAATCGCGTGGTTGCGGCAACGACTCCCTCTAGTCCGCCGATCGCCATGTTCCCAACGTAACCTCCGGACCTCGTCCAGTCAAACGTCATCTACGAACTTCCGCCGCAGCCTCCCGCGCCGTAGCAGGCGGCGACTGGCAGGACAATCAGGCTGACTGCCCCGGCGGCAATGCCAATCTTTGTGCCCACGCCGACCTTCTGCCCGGCTCGTGCCTTCTGCGACGCCGACGCAATCAGCCCGCCCCACGCGCCGCCAGCTGCGCCAATCAGGCCAACCCGCGGATCGTGGTTCAGGCTGCCGATCGAATCAACCCGCGAAAGAGCCAGGCCGGTGCCGGTTCCGATCAACGTCCCTGTAATCACTGAGTGGCGAACGAACCAGTTTGGAAGGGGCTTGTTGACTGTTTGTTGATCGGATCGAGTCCCGTCTGCGAACCAGCGAGCGTCGAGACGAACCGCGGCGCGTAACGGACCCTCGGAGCCGATCGCTGCCGCGGCCCGCTCGTCATTGCCACTGGTCTGGGCTGACGCAGTTGCGCCACAGGCGATCAGCACCGCCAGGACTGCCAGAATGATCCGTCGAGAGAAGCCGGAGCCGGCTGTCGATCTGCCATACATACGTTGTCCCTCACCCCATACTGCGCACGATGCCGGCAAGACGGCTCACAAGAGATTGCCCCGACGACTATCCCACCGTGATGCGGCCGGTCATCTTCGGGTGAAGAGCGCAAAAGTAGTCATAGTTTCCGGGACCCTCGAACGTGTGCGAGAACTGTTCATCGGTATCGAGCACAGGTGACTTGAAGCTCTTCTCCGTGCTCAGGATGACGTGCGGCACGTCGTCGCGATTCGTCCAGCGGACCGTGCCACCGGCCGGCAGCGATGCCGCGGCCGGCGCAAAGCTGAAATTGTCGATGACCACATCGTGTCCGTCCGGCGCTCCTGTGTCCGCTTCGAGCGGCATGTCGGTGATGGCAATCGGAGAATTGACCGCATGAAACGACACGCGTGACAGTCCGAGCATTTTCCTCAGACGATCGTCAGCGACCTTCATCGGCCCTGGCGACGGTGCTGTGCCGGGCGCCGGTTGAGGGAACGCGGTCGACATCGCGGTGTGGAAGGTCACGTGCCCTTCGACCTTCTGCATCACCTGGTGAATGTGTCCGTTGAGCACCGATACCGAACCGAAGCGCTTCAGATATGACAACGCTCGCTCGCTGTCGTCCGTGCCCCATCCCCACTCGGGATACACCGTCCAGAGCGGAATGTGCGCGAACACCACGATTGGCGTGCTGCTCGTGAGCCGGGCGACGTCCTTCTCGAGCCACTCGAGCTGCTCGTCGCCAAGTGAACCAAGCCCACCCGCCTTGAGATTGACGACGTTCACGAGGCCGACGAAATGGACACCGCTCTGGTCGAAGCTATGCCATCCCGCGCCGGACGTGCCCTTGCCGAACCGCTCGCGGTAACTCTCTCCATCGTCCCCGAGCACGTCGTGCTCGCCGGGGACGAAGAAGACCGGAAGCGATAACTCCGACAGCACCTGCTGCAAGGTATCGAACTCTGCCGGCTTCGAGAGATGCGTCAAGTCTCCGGTGTGGAGGACGAACGCCGGCGGTTCGGGGTCAGCCTTGATCTTCGCGATTGCCTCGCGAAGCGTGGCCGTGACGTCCGTGTTGGCGGGCTTGTCGAATCCAATGTGACTGTCGCTGATCTGGACGAAGCGCAGGCCGCCGCCGCTTCCATGCGACACCATCGATGCGTGCGACGCCTGTGTAAGCGCAGATCCTTTCAGAATACCGCCCGACAGCGTCCAGACCGCACCAGTGCCAACCCAGGCCATGCACTGGAGAAAGTTTCGTCTTCCGGGATCGTTCACATCTTTCGGTCGTGCCACACGAGCCTCCTTGGCTGGCTTTCGCTTGTTCACGCCGCGAGCGCGGCGCGACAGAATCGACGCTGACTGCCGGAACATCGGCGAGAACGTTCACTGTTCGAGAGACCGCGGTGCCGCCGCGTCTATTCCCGGGAATAAAGGCTCGAGTCTGGAGGTCTTACAGGAAGCCATGGCTGCGCGGCTGTTCGAATCGACGGTGCTGCCCCACCTGGACGCCGCCTTCAACTTTGCGCGGTGGCTAACCAGCAATGACGCCGAAGCGGAGGATGTCGTGCAGGACGCCTGCGTGCGCGCGCTGCGCTATTTCTCATCGCTGAGAGATGACGATGCGCGTGCGTGGTTTTTTACCATCGTCCGGAATACCTGGTACAGCCGGGTCGGGCGGCGGTCAGGCCGGCGAGAAACCGGCTCGTTGGACGACGCGGATGTTGAACCGCTCGATGACGATCCCAATCCGGAAACCCAACTGCTGCGGCAGCACGCCATCGCCCGCGTTCGCGGCGCCATCGAACGGCTTCCGGTCGATTTTCGAGAGGTTCTCGTGCTGCGCGAAATCGAAGGTTTGTCATACAAGGAGATTGCGGCGATCGTGCGCGTGCCCATCGGCACGGTGATGTCGAGGCTGGCGCGCGCGCGGGAGCGTTTGCAGTCGGAACTGAAGCCGGTGGAATTCCTGGAGACCACGCCGTGACCTGCGCAGCCATCGATCAAGATCTGGATGCCTACCTCGATCGCGAGCTTGCGCCCGATGCGGCACAGGCGATTCACGAGCACCTTGCCAGATGTGGTCCCTGCCGCGCGGGCATCGCCGAGCGGCAGGCGCTCGGCCGGCTGGTGCGATCGGCGCCCTACTACTCGGCGCCGGATCGACTGCGGGCGCGGGTTGCTGCCCAGACCGCGAGGTCGCGAATGACGCCGCGTCTGCTGACGTGGGCGGCGGCGGCGGCCGTCGTGGTCGCCGTCGGTGGCGGGATCACGATGGTGCGATCAACGACGGCACGGCAGGACGTCATCGTGGACGACGTGGTCGACGGTCACGTTCGGTCGCTGATGGCCGATCACTTGTTCGACGTCGAGTCAAGCGATCGGCACACCGTGAAGCCGTGGTTTCTTGGAAAGCTTGATTTTGCTCCGCCCGTTGTCGATCTGGCTTCGACGGGCTTTCCCCTCCTTGGCGGTCGCCTGGATTACCTGAACGGACGTCCAGTCGCCGCGCTCGTCTACCGTCGCCAGCAGCACACGATCAACGTGTTCGTTTCGCCGGGTGACACCGCGTCGGAGCCAACCGACTCACGCACGGTTCGAGGATTTCACGTCCGTCACTGGTCCCGCGAGGGCATGTCGTTCTGGGCGGTATCCGATCTGAACGATCGGGAACTGACCGACTTCGTCAACGCAATCAGATGACCTTTTGCTGAAATGGACGCCCGCCGTGCCGCGCGAGCGTCACCGAACCTTAGTGAACCGTGACTGTCCCTACCATGCCCGGGTGAATCGAGCAGTGATAGGAGAACGTGCCCGCATCCGGAAACGTCCTGGAGAACTGTCCGCGGGGCGCTATCGCGCCCGAGTTCCACCCGGTGCCGTCAGAGGTCGAGGTGTGTTCGACCGAATCGGTATTGGTCCACGTCACCGTCGTGCCGGCGGCGACGTCTGTAGCGTCTGGGCTGAACGCTCTGTTTCCGAGCGTCGAAGCTCCCGTTGGAATGGTGATTGGCGTTGATGAGCCGGCCGTAACCGGCACAGGACTCGGCGCAGGTGACGGCGTTGAGTAGCCTCCGCAGGCGGTTGCGACCAATCCGATTGCGGACACAAGAAAGACACGCGACAAGAACATGAGAGCCTCCACTTAAACAGGTAGGAGCAATGGGCGCCGAATACTTCATCCAACCATCGCTCTCGACTGAATATTCCGTGAGGCGTTTCGCCGCAGTGGGGTCAGGCGGGGAATAACTCGCGACCACGATCCCGGTTCAGGGCAGGTCGCTGGATGCTGATGGGATTGCCACAGAGTCCTGGCTCTCGACGCTCTTACGGTTCTCGCTCGAGACGCTCGCAGAGGTGGCTCAAGAAAGCAAAAAGTTCGAAGTGAAAAGGTTGAAAGTAAGAAGCGGGCTTCTAACTGCTTCCTTTTTACTTTTAACTTTTAACTTTTAACTTTAGTGACCCACTCGTCTCTTCATGTCGATGTCCTTGAGCAGCGCGTCGATGGACGCACTCCGACCGGCGGCGTGGGCGCGCGCCCAACGATCGGGTCCCAGATGCTCGCGCACCTCTCGTTCAATGCGTTCCCGCATCTCCAGCACCGACCGGTCGACGGTTGTGCTACCGGTTCGCTCGGTCACCGCGTCGCGCGTGCCGAGAATTCGCGCCGCCCACACGTGGTCCCTCTTGAGTGACCGCTGCGGCTGCGAGAGGCGTCAACGCGTAAATGAAGCCGAACCGGTCGTGGAGCCGCCGGCTGGCCTCGAGGCTCTGACGCACGAAGGAAATCGCTTCGTCGGCTTTCCCTCGGCGAACCGACAGGATGGCGCGGATGTACAGCGGCTGGTTGAGGAACCACGGCCCCGCGTGCAGGAGCACCCTCGTCGCTTCATCCAGAAGCCGCTCACCCTGTTCGACCGCGCCCGTCGCCAGCGCCACGCTTGCCTTCCCGATCAGCGCGTTGCCCACCCCCCATGCCGTGTCGAGCCCGCTGAACCCCTCAAAGCTGGAGGAAAAGCGATCGCTGGCGCCGCTCAGATTGCCGCCCGCCTGTTCGATGTGCCCGAAGAGATGGCCAGCCATCACGTTCACGTCGCGATCCGCCGCCAGCGTCAACGCGCGCTCCACACCGGTGCGGGCGCGCGCATGATCGCCCTGCGTGAATGACATCACCGCGGCGCCGACGATCGCGCGTGACTCCACCTCCGGGGCGATTGGCGAAATGTTCAGACAACGCTCGTACCACCGCTGACCCTCCGCCGCGCGCCCACGGATCAACCAGAAGAACATCAGCCGCCAGGCGATGTCGCAGGCGTCACCGACCCGATCGCGCTCGATCAGCCAGGCCAGCACGGCGCGGTAGTTTTCGAGATCGTCGTGGACCCGATCCAGCCATTCAGACTGGGAAGGTCCGATCAGCCCCCCGAAGGCGCGGGAAGCCTCGCCGACGCAATACCGCACGAGCCCTTCCATCGCGTCGTCGCGTTCATCTGCCGCAGCAAGCTCGAGAGCCGCGTAGGCACGCACAGTCTCCAGCATCTGATAGAGCGGACGCGCGGGCGTGTCGCTGCGGACCAGCAGGCTCTTGTCGATCAACCCTGCCGCCGCGCCAATCGCCGCGCCTGTTCCGTGTGAAGTGACCGGCGCGACCATCGAGCACGGCGGCGGCAGCCTCAATCGGGAAGCGTGCCGGCAGCGCCGCCAGCCGGCGAAACGTCCGTTGCTCGTGACGATCGAGCAGCTGATAGCTCCACGCCACCGTTGCGCTCATCGTCTGCTGACGCTCGGGTAAATCGCGTGGACCCGCGGTTGAGAGCAGCACGTCATGTTCGAGCCGGCCGCAGAGGTCCTCGGGCGTGAGCACCTTCATCCACGGCGCCGCGAGTTCGAGCGCCAGCGGCAGCGCGTCGAGTCTCCGGCAAATCGCCGCAACCGTTGGGCCGTTCGCAGTGGTCAAGCGGAAGTCGGGCTGCACGTCGCGGACGCGTTCGACGAACAATCGCACGGCCGGTATGCGAGCGAGATCTGCTGGCGACAATTCATCCGAATTCGCCTCCAGCGTCAGAGGACCGACGACGTATTCGCGCTCACCCCGAACGCGGAGCGGGGCGCGGCTCGTCGCCAGCAACCGCAGCGACGCTGATGAACTCAGAAAATCGGCGACGAGCGGCGCCGCATCGAGCACGTGCTCACAGTTGTCGAGTACGAGCAGCGTCGGCTGATCCTCGCAGAGAGTGCGGATCCGCACCGGGAGATCCCCGGCGGCGGCGTTCGACAGTCCCAGCGAGTCGCCAATGCACGGGGCGACGAACGTCGCGTCGCGAACCGCAGCAAGCGGGATGAAGACGACGCGCATCGACCCTTCGCCCGCGAGCGCGCGCGCGAGTTCCAGCGCAAGACGAGTCTTGCCGACTCCTCCGGGGCCGAGAAGCGTGATCAGGCGCGCGGAGGGATCGGCAAGCCAGCGGCGCAGCGTCTGAAGATCGGCCTCGCGGCCGAGAAGCGCGGTCAGCGGGAGAGGCAGCGAACCCGCGCTCAACTCGTCGGCGGCCGCGTTGCCGAGCGGGGCGCGCGCGCTGCCGAGCAGCAGGTCGCGGGTCGGACCCGTCAGGTCGAGTGCCGCCGACAACGCACGCACGGTGTCCAGGTGCGGACGACGACGCTCTCCCCGTTCAAGCGCACTGACGGCGTGCACGGACAGGCCGGAGATCGTCGCGAGTTCCTCCTGCGTGAAACCCGCAGCCTCGCGAAGCGCTTTCAAGTGCGCCCCAAATGATCCCGGAGCGCCGGTTTTCATGACCCTCAATCTTACTGCGCCTTCTTCCGACCGACGTACGGGCGGCGTACGGACATTGTGCGGGTGTTGTCCGTGGCGCGCCACTTCAGTCCCGCGACACACTGGCGGCATGGCAGTCGGCGGAGGGGCGACCGCGTTCGTCACGGACGCCGGTGGATTCGTGGGAATGGAACTGGTCAAGGTCCTGGTCGCCGGTGGGCATGAGGTCATCGGCCTCACCCCGTCGGCCGACGCGGCGCGACGAGTCCGTCGGGCCGGGGCGGTTGCCGTCATGGGGGATTTGGTGAAGGCGGGTCAATGGCAGGACGAGGCCGGTACTGAGTGGGTGTTTCATACCCCGCCGCGTCCGCTGCTGCACGAGGCGCGCGACGGACGAAAACAGCGGGCCGCCCTGGCGCGCGACCGCGTGGCGATGGATACAAACCTGCTGGATGCGGTCGCCAATGGATCCACACGACGAGTGATCTACGTCGCCGACTCGAGCTGTTACGGCGTCACCGGCCCTCGCCCCATTACCGAGGACGCGCCGCTCCGATCGGCAGGCCTGGCGCGCTGCCTGACGCCAGCGCTCGATCGGCTGGATGGCTATGTGGTTGCGGGACTTCCGGTGGTGACGGCGCTGCCCGGCTGGGTCTACGGCAATGGCGACTGGTTTCGCGATCGCATCGTTGAACCAGTGATCGCCGGGCGCCGCGTGCTGCAGTTTGGCACGAGCAGCAATTGGATCTCGCCGATTCACGTCCACGACTGCGCTCGAGCGCTGGTGCACCTGGCTGAACGCGGTGAACCCGGAAGTCGGTATTTCCTCGTCAATCACGATCCTATTCAAGTGAAGGATTTCGCGGAAACGTTCGCACGGGTCGCGGCGCGGCCATTGCGAGTTCGCCGGCTGCCCTACGCGGTGGCGCGAATACTCCGGCGGCAGGGCGTGGCCAGTCGCTCCGATGGCGACATGGTGTTCTCGAATATCCGGCTGCGTGGCACCGGTTTCCGCTTCACGTATTCGACGCTCGAAGAAGGTCTCCAGCAGATCGTCGGGGCCGTCGATGGGTAATGACGTGAATCGACTCGGCGGGTCGCTCTCCGGACGGGAGACCTTCGAGGACGTGGTCCTGCCGCATCTCGATGCCGCGTATCGGCTTGCACGCTGGATGATGCGGAACGAACACGATGCCGAGGACGCGGTGCAGGAGGCATCGCTGCGCGCGTTCCGGTACTTTCGGACATTTGCCGGGGGCAACGGACGCGCGTGGTTTCTTCGAATCGTGCGCAATACCTGCCACGGTGGACGACGGCGAATCCGCGGCGTGACCGATCCGTTCGACGAGGAACGACACAGCAGTCGTCAATCGGCGGCCGACCCGGAAGCGCTCATGCTGCGGACTGATACCGCGGTCCTGGTCGAGCGGGCGATCGGCAGCCTGCCCGATCGATTTCGTGAGCTCCTCATCCTCCGCGAGATGGAAGGACTCTCGTATCGCGAGCTGGCCGAGGTGATGGACATTCCGATCGGCACGGTGATGTCCGGCCTCTCGCGTGCGCGCGAGGCGCTGCGAGGCGTGCTGGGCGACGACTTGAGACGCACGCCCGCCGGCGAGCCCTCTCTCGAGCAGGAAGAGGCGCTGGTGTGAACGGGCTTTCGACCAACGGTCGTCGTCGAATCTTCAGGGAGGATCAGTACTTTCGAACCACAACGCGTTTACGGCGTACGTAACGACCCGCCGGAATTTGTCGCTCGCGGCTGACGCCGAGGGCCATCGGGGGCGACGTCTACCCGCTCGAATGCGTGCGTCATCAAATATTGATCCTTCTGGTGAACATCGCGATCGCACGGTGCGGTCACGTCTCTTGCATGCCGTAGCTCCATCCGCATTTCGGCGGAAGGTATTACTGCGAACGAAGAAACATCATGACTGTTCTCACGCAGGAAGTTGATCGACACGACTCGGGAATCTCTGGCACCGCGTTTACGCGGCTGCTTCGCTGGCTCGACGACGGTTCCGACTCGCAGGGTGAGCGCTACCTGGAAATGCGCCGCAGGCTCGTCGCCTATTTCGATCGGCGCAATCGTCCTGCGCCGGACGTGCTCGCGGACGAGACCTTCGACCGCGTGAGTCGCACGCTCGAGGAGTCGGGCCGGATCAAGGTCACACCGCCGGCGCGCTACTGCTACGTCGTAGCGCGGTTCGTGCTGCTGGAAGACATCCGAAAAAGCCGCCGCGATGTGCCGTTCGAAGAAACCCGGGCCGCGATGCCACACACGCGACCCGTGACAGCCACTGATGACGCGACGGATCAGTCCCTGGACTGCCTCGGCCGCTGCTTGAATATCCTGAAACCCGAAGACCGGCATCTGATCGTCGAGTATTACCGCGACGCGAAACGACAGCGAATCGATCGCCGCCGGGAGCTTGCACGGGAGCTCGGCATCACCATGAACGCCCTGGGAATCCGGGCATGGCGTCTCAGGGCCAACCTGGAACGGTGCGTCGGGGCCTGCCGGAAGCGGCTCTGAAAGAATTCCGGGACCATAGTCCTATCTAGAGAAGGGCCTGTTTCGCGACCTCGACGCCTATGTCTCACTCCCGAGAATCGTTTTCCGACGACCAGCTGACTCGCTATCTCCTCGGCTGCTTACCCGAAGAGGAAGCTGAGCGCCTCGACGAGCAGAGTATCGTCGACGATGAGGTGGCGGCGCGATTGTGCCTGATCGAGGACGACCTGGTGGATGCCTACGCCAGTGGAACACTCACACCGGACGACCGTCAGCACTTCGAGTCGTTCTACCGCGGCTCTCCGCGGCGGCGGCGGAAAGCCGCGTTTGCCAAGGGCTTTCTCGCGAAGGTGGATCGACCGCCACAACGCCTGTCAGCGGTTCCGCAACCGGCGATCGTCCTGGCGCCGCCAAAGCCGCACGCACCAGCCCGCGCATTCTCGCTTCAGTGGGCACATGCGGCGGCCGCGGTGCTGTTTCTCGGCGTCAGCCTTCTTCTGTTTCAGCAGGTGAACCTTCGTCGCGACCTCAACGACGCCAGACGTCAGACCACCGAGGCGACCGCACGGGCCAACGCGATATCGAGTGAGCTCGAACAACAGCGGACGGCTGTCGCCGGCGTCACGCAGGCACTCGCGGACGCACGTGCGGCGCGGCCGGTTGCGATGATCGCGCTCGTGCTGCGCCCGCAAACCCGCGGCGTCGGCCCCACACCGGTGATTTCGATTGCGTCCGGGTCGAGGATGGTGCCGCTGAACCTCGAGTTTGAAGCCGCCGGCGCGCCGTCGTATGAGGCGGCGGTGAAGGATCCCGCAACGAACCGAATCGTCTGGCGCAGCGCTCCACTCCAACCGGAACGTGAACGCATCCCGCCAGTTGTGTCGGTCGGTCTCCCCGCCGGGCTGCTCAAACCACAGCACTACGCCCTCGACCTCTTCGCGCTGCGCCCTGGTGCGCCGCCGGAGTTCGCTGGCACCTATGCCTTCGAGGTGGCGCGGCAGTAATGCGCGGGGCATTCCTGTTCAATGTCGCCACGACATGGACGGTCACTGCCCTGCTCCTCTCGCACGTCAGCCAGGAGGCTGATGTCACCACGCTCGCCCCGGCGGAGCCCATTCAGCGACATCTCACGCGCGGTGAGGAGCATCGGTTTCAGCTCTCGCTCGACGCAGGCACCGCCGTCGGCATCGTCGTAGAGCAGAAGGGAATCGACGTCATCGTTTCGGTGCGGGACGCCGACGGCAAGGCGGTCTGCGATTTCCAGGATGAGCTCCGGCGCGACGGCGAGGAGCGCGCCGAGATCGTTGCGGCCGTGACAGGCACGTACATCGTTGCCGTGAGACCGGCCGACAGCGCGGGGTCGCCGGGAGACTATGCGATCCGCATGGACACGCCGCGGCCGGCAACCGACGAGCAGAGCCGGATGCAGCAGTCGCGAGTCCTGCGCACGCTCGGCCGTCAGCTGGAGCGTTCCGGGCACTTTGGCGAGGCGCGAACGCTGCTGGAACAATCGTTGTCGATCGCGGGGACGGTCCGTGCGGATGACGATCCCTATCTCGCGATGGTGCGGTTCGAGCTCGCCGGGAACGCACTCGAGTCGCAGGACAACACTCGATCGCGTTCGCTGTACGAGCGCGCGCTGGCCACCTTCGACAAGGCATGGGGCCCCGCCCATCCTTACGCGGCGATGACACGAGCGCGGCTGGCGCTTCTCGACCAGCGCGCCGGGCAACGGATCAGGGCCGAGGCCAGCCTGCGCGAAGTCCTGCCCCTGCTCGAGCGTGCCGTCGGGTCGGCGCATCCGTGGTACTTGCTCTCGCTGGTGACGTTCGCGAACCTGCGTCAAGGCGCAGGGGATCTGCTGCAGGCGGAACAGATCAATCGTGATGCGCTCGCGACAGTCGAGCGAACGGGGCAAGCGGGCACGCTGCTGGAAGCAACCCTGCTCAACAACCTGGCTGACGTCCTGCGAGCGAGGAATGACAACGCCCACGCCGAGCCGCTGTACAGGCGCTCGCTCACGATAGGGGAGTCGGTCATTGGCAGCGACAGCCTCTTTGTCGCCACGGCCCTGCAGAACCTCGGCATCATGGCCCGCGAGCGGAAGGACTACGCGACCGCGGTGAGCTACTACGATCGCGCGCTGTCGATTCGCGAGCGGCTGCTCGGCCTGGATCATCCGAGCGTGGCGGGAGTGTTGACCAACCTCGCGAACGTCTATCGCGCCACCGGCAACGACCAGAAAGCGCTCGAAATCCATTTCCGTGCCTTGAGCATGTGGGAGAAGACCGTTGGTCCGTACGGACGCGAGACGCTCCTCGTGGTCGGCAACATCGCGCGCACCTACGCTGGCGCCGGGGACATCGAGAACGCGCTGAAGTTCCAGCGCCGGGCGGATGCCATCCTGGAAATGCAGTTGAGCCTGTATGTCGCCACGGGATCGGAACGACAGAAGCTGGCATTCGTCAGGAACGAAGCGGACCGTACGGACCGGACGATTTCGCTCCACCTGAAGCAGGCACCCGACAATCCCGACGCGGCGTCGCTGGCCGCGCTCGTGCTGCTCCAGCGCAAGGGCCGCGTCCAGGATGCGATGGCGGATGTGTTCGCCGCGGCGCGGCAGCGTGTCGCCAGTCCCGATGATCAGCTGCTGATGGATGAGCTGAAGGAAACCGAGGCGAGCCTTGCCCGGATCGCGCTGGGCGGAGGACGGCCGGGAGCATCCGACGTGCGCGAATCCGTCGCCACGATCGAATCACAAAAGGAACGGCTCGAAGCGACGCTCAGTGAGCGCAGCGCCGAGTTCCGGGCCGAGATGCGTCCGATCACGCTCGAGGCCGTGCAGGCGGTCATCCCGGGCGACGCCGTGCTCATCGAGTTCACGGTGTTCCGCCCGTTCGATCCCGAAGCGGAGCGAAACGAAGAGGCCTATGGCCCTCCGCATTACGCCGCCTACGTCGTCTCGAAGCATGACGCACCGATTGGCCTCGATCTCGGAGCCGTCGAGGACATCGATCCGCTCGTCGTCGCCATGCGCAAGGCGCTTCGCGACCCAGCCAACGCGGATGTGAAAACGCGCGGTCGCGCGCTCGACGAACGGATCATGCGCCCGCTCCGCGCGCGGCTCACGGGGGCGACACGGCTGCTGATTTCTCCCGACGGCGGGTTGAACCTCGTGCCGTTCGAGACGCTGGTCGACGAGCACGGCCGCTACCTGATCGAGCGGTTTGCCACGACCTACCTCACGAGCGGACGCGATCTGCTCCGTATGCAGACCGCGCCGGCGGCGCTCGGAAGACCAATCATCGTCGCCGATCCGTTGTTTGGCGAGCCGGCAGCGGCGTCAGCGCACCGCGGGCACGCCGATGCGGCCGACAATTCCAGGTCCGTGACCGTCGGTGCAGATTTGTCCGGTCTGTATTTCGCTCCGCTCCTCGGGAGCGCGCTCGAAGGCCGCGCCATCAAAGCGCTCTTCCCCGACGCGACGCTGCTCACGGGGCGCCGAGCCACCAAGTCCACGCTCACGCGCATCACCGCACCGAGCATCCTGCACATCGCATCGCACGGATACTTTCTTGAAGACAGTGCCAGCGGCGGATCGGACTCGGTGATCGCTCAGAATCCGTTGCTGCGATCGGGACTCGCACTGGCGGGCGCCAATCTCGCCGGGACTGCGCAGGGTGACGGGATCCTCACAGCGCTCGAAGCGGCCGGCCTGAACCTCTGGGGCACCAGCCTGGTGACGCTCTCGGCGTGCGACACCGGCGTCGGTGATGTCCATAACGGCGAGGGTGTGTACGGCCTGCGACGCGCATTCATGCTCGCCGGCGCCGAGACGCTGGTGATGAGCCTGTGGCCGGTCAGTGATACGGTCGCGCGCGACACGATGGTCGCTTACTATGCACGGCTGCGCTCGGGCGCCGGACGCGGCGACGCACTCCGTCAGGCGAAGCTCTCCATCCTGCGCCGCCCGGCGCTCGGTCATCCGTACTACTGGGGAGGCTTCATCCAGTCCGGCGACTGGACCCGACTTCGCGCCTCGCACTGAAAGGATTCCCCCGAACAGTCCTACTTCACAGGGGGTTAGGATGGTTCGAGCTGCTCTTTTCCGCGACGGGTCCCAGTACGGAACGTCGGCTGCGCGCCTGGCGTGGTGTTCCCAGCGGTGACCTGTGAAAGCCGACGCTGTCCTTCTCGCGGTCGCGGCCCTGGCGGTGATTCGAGTCGCCCTGCTTCAGCGGCGGGTCCGCGTCCTCGAAGAGCAGGCCATCACGGATCCACTGACCGGCGCCTTCAACCGCAGACACATGCACACCACGCTGGCGTCTGCGATTGAGCGGCGCCGACGATCGAATGAGCGCGCGGCGCTGCTGATGTTCGACATCGATCGTTTCAAGGACATCAACGATGCCCTCGGTCACGCCGAAGGCGATCGCGTGCTGAAGTCGCTCGTCGCCCTGATCGGGCAGCGGGTGCGGAAGGTGGACGCGCTGTTCCGCGCGGGCGGCGAGGAGTTCGTCCTGCTCCTGTCCGGGACACGGTTCGCCGATGCCCTGGTCGTCGCCGAGGATCTCCGTCGTCTCGTGCAGGACGCGCGGCTCGTCGCCGGAGCGCACGTCTCGATCAGCATCGGCGTCGTCGAGCTGGCGCAGGAGCAGACCGCATCCGACTGGATCGAAGAAGCCGACGCCGCGTTGTATCGGGCAAAGCGGGCCGGGCGCAATCGCGTGGCCGGCATGTACGGCGAGTCGTCACGTTTCGCACGTGAGTCGAGCATCCAGGCTCCGCTGCGGTTTCCCGTGCGCATCTCCTGATCGCCGATCGCGTCGGGCGACGGTGCGGATCTGCATTCGCCAACGAAAGACCTCACACGATCGACCCCTACCTAGTGTGGGCATTACAACGCCTGCAACGTGGAAGGACCGATCGACATGACCACCCGCTTCACTCGTCAGCGCGAGCTCCTCCGAGCTTTGGCGCTGGCGGCCTCATTCCTCCCCGGTCTCGTGGCGCCGTTGAGCGCCGCCCCGCCCTCACGAGAGCGACTGAACACACAGTGCCACGACTGCACCGAGTCCAACGGCACGGCCGCACATCCACGAGTAGTGGGTGTAAAAATCTACAACCAGCCGGACCTCACCGACGCGGGGATTAGCCGCATTCTGGAAACGGCGAACCGCATCTGGAAGCGGTATGGGATCAGCGTCGAAGCGAGCAACGCACGCGACGCGATCACCGTGGTCGTCTCCCGCCGCGCCGCGCAGGGCGGCACGGACTTTCGACCGACCGTCCTCGGCGATACGATCTTCACCGACGGTCACGCGACGCCTTACATTCATCTGTGGCCGGCCAATGCCGAAGCGCTTGCCGCCGGATCGGAGATGGACGGGCGACCGTTCACGTCGCGCTCGCGGGTAGAACAGGACATGATCCTGCGTCAGATTCTGGGAGTCGCCCTCGCGCACGAGCTCGCGCACTATCTTCTCGACACTGCCAATCACTCCGCAGACGGACTGTTGCGGGCCACGATCGGCGTGAACGATCTCGCGTTTCCAAAGCTCGCCCATCTCCGTCTGACGCATGACCAGGCGCGAATGATCTGTTTAGAGGGCGACGAGCCCCAATGGCGAAGCGCCAGTCGATAATCACTCCGAGGGGCTTCGCCCCTCGGACTCCCCGACACGCGCTCTCGCTCGCCGCTTCGCCGGCTCGCTCCGATCGCGTGTGCTCACTCGCTGTGCTCGTTCGCCAGGTAGCCCGTTTGCGTCTCGAGCGCCGGCGCTCATCGCGCAGGCCACCTTTCACAACCAGCCGCGCGTGACGCGAAAGCGCTTGCGGCCAGAGCGAGGCGCGAAGCCGCCGAGCGAGGGGGTTGGGGCCCCGCGAGCAATGAGAAATGCAAACAGGAACCGAAAGCTCGAAAGATTCTGGCCTGAGGTGCCTAACTCAGGTGACGGCGAAACACGGCTGCAATCCGGCAGCATGGCATTCGCCGCCTGAGGACGCGCTCATTCATGTCGCGTCAGGAGGCCCTTCATGCCATTTGGACGATTCATCCGACCGATCGCGCATTCGTTGGCCGCGGCGCTCATGGTTTCCGCTCCGGCGGGCACGGCTCTCGCGCAAGGTCACGATCACGGCGGCGACATTGTGTTGCAATCCCATAAGTCGACCGCACAGGAGAACGAACTCGTGCAGGCGGTTCGCGATGCGACGGAGCGATTCAAGAATGTCACGTCCGTTGCGGGACCGGGCGAAGGCTATGCGCTCGGCTTCGGTTGTGTCAGCGGCGGCGACTTTGGTGCGATGGGAATGCACTACATCAATATGAGGCTGGTTGGCGACAACGAGATCAAGGCTGAAGAGCCGGAGATCATTCTGTTCGAACCAACGCGCGACGGAGGCATCCGGATCACGGGAGTCGACTACCTGGTCGACAAGGCAGGCTGGGAGTCAAATCCCGATCACAAAGGGCCGCCCGAGTTGAAGGGGCAACTGTTTCATCTCTTCGACAGCCCCAATCGCTTCGGCCTGGACCCCTTCTATACGCTGCACGTGTGGGCGTGGAAGGACAATCCGAACGGCACGTTTACGAACTGGAACCCGAATGTGTCGTGCGACGCGTTCAACCCACCCAAGGATCAGTAGGCGGCAACAAAGATGCGGGGACTGCTCTTCCGAGTCCCCGCACCTCTCGCGCGACCCCTTCCCACAGCTCAACCGGCGATGGTCCACCGCTTGCACTCGATGCCGCCATCGAGGGCTACAAATTGACTCAACCGTTACTGCGCGTTGCGCTGATCGGACCGCCATTCATCGAGATTCCCGCCGCGACGATACGGCGGCACCGAGCTGTTCATTGCGAATCTGGCCTCGCGAGCTCTGCATGCGGCGGACACGACGTCACCGTCTACGGCAACGGCGACTCTTCGACTGCCGTGCCCGCGTCAAGTGGCGCTACCAGCACGCCGAGTGGCCGCTGCGACGGTTCGTGCGAGCACAGCTGAAGAATGCCGATCACACGGCGTGGGCCGTCCAGGACGCGCTCGGCGTTCGCCGACGTCATTCATCTCAACGACATCGTCGGGCTGCCGTTCACGATGTTCACCGACGTGCCGACGGTGCTGACGATTCATCATCCGCATGAACCGGCGCATCTGACCGAGCAGTACGAGCGGTATCCCGAGACGCACTATGTGGCGATCGCCGCTGGCTCCGCGCGCTCGAGCCGATGCCGCACGTGCGAGGTCGTGCATCACGGGATTCCCGCTTCGGATTACACGTTGTCGCGACGAGAAAGACGACTACGTCGCGTTCCTCGGGCGGATGGCGCCGTGCAAGGGTCCGCACCTGGCCATCGAGGCGGCGCGGCGCGCCGGCGTCCGGCTGAAGCTCGCCGGCGAAATCCAGCCGCATCTTCAAGGACTACTGGGAGCAGCAGGTCGCGCCGCTTCGTCGATGGCGATCAGATCGAATACGTCGGCGAAGCGGACTTCGAGGCGAAGAACGCGCTGCTTGTCGAAGGCGCGGGCGCTGCTGTTCCCGATTCAATGGGAGGAGCCGTTCGGGCTCGTGATGATCGAGGCGATGGCCTGCGGCACGCCGGTGCTCGCGTTTGCCGGCGGCGCGGTCGAAGAGATCGTGCGCGACGGCGTCAACGGCTGGATCTGCGGCGACGTCGACGGACATGGCGCGACGGATCGCGTCGCTCGGACGTCGCGCCGGTCGCTCGTGCCGGACGTTCGTCGAGGACAACTTCTCGGTCGCGAAGATGACGGAGCGATACCTCGACGTCTATCGCACGCGCGCTCGAGGCGTGTCCGACCCGCGGCGCAGACTGGAGGCCTGAATGGACGACGTCATTCAGGTCCAGGATCAGTTCTACATTCTGGCGACCGCCTCGAGAGCCGGCGCAGCCGACCGCCGTCCTGAAGCACGACGACACCTTTGCCGTCTTCGACTACTCGTCGGCGACATCGGCGCGTTCGGGACGGGCGAGCAGGGCCTCTATCACGAGGGCACGCGGTACCTGTCCCGGTTCCGGCTGCGGCTGAACGGTCAGCGGCCGCTGCTGCTGAGCGCGCGCGTCAAGGACGACAACGAGCTGTTCGGCGCCGACCTGACGAATCCGGACATTCCGCTCGGCGACGGCGATCGCGTGCTCGCCCGCGATCTCGTCCATCTGTTCCGCGCACGATTTCTGTGGGACGGCACCTGGCACGAGCGGATTCGACTGTGGAACTACAGTCGCCGCCGGTGCGCGTGTCGCTCACCTTCGACATCGACGCCGACTTCGCCGACATCTTCGAAGTGCGCGGCACTGTCGCGCGAGCGCCGCGGCACGCGCTCCGCGCCGGTGATCGACGGCGCGACGCTGCGGCTCGGCTATCGCGGCCTCGACGGCGAGCAGCGCTGGACGGTCTCGAGTGGAGCGAGGCGCCGGCCGCCGCGACGCCGGCATGGCTCGATTCGAGTACGAGCTTCGCACCGCGCACGCCGACCGCGCTGTCGCTCGCGATTCGCTGCGAGCGGGAGCGGCGTCCGGTCGCCACCGCGCGCGATCGAACGCGGCGGAATCGGAGGCGCCGACGTCGCTCGACCGCGCGCCGCGCGCGGCTACGCGGTGGTCGAGAGCTCCAGCGAACGCTTCAACCAATGGCTCCGGCGATCGGCCGCCGATCTGCGCATGCTGGTATCAGCCACGCCGTCACGGCGACGTATCCCGTATGCGGGCGTGCCGTGGTTCAGCACGCCGTTCGGTCGGGACGGCATCATCACCGCGCTGCAGACGCTCTGGATCAACCCGCGCATCGCGCGCGGCGTGCTCGAGTACCTGGCGGCCACGCAGGCCGACCGACGTCGACGCCGCAGCAGGACGCCGAACCGGGAAAGATCCTGCACGAGACCCGCAGCAGCGAGATGGCGCGCCTCGGCGAGGTGCCGTTCGGCCGCTACTACGGCAGCGTGGACGCGACGCCGCTGTTCGTCATCCTGGCCGGCGCCTACTTCGATCGGACCGGCGATCGCGACGTTCCTCGCAGCCGACTGTGGCCGCATGTCGAGCGCGCGCTCGAGTGGATCGACGAGTACGGCGATCGCGACGGCGACGGCTTTGTCGAATACGCGCGCCGACTCGCCGACCGGGCTCGTCCAGCAGGGATGGAAGGACTCGCAGGATTCGGTGTTTCATGCCGACGGCTCGCTCGCCGAGCCGCCGATCGCGCTCTGCGAGGTGCAGGCCTACGTCTACGACGCGCGGCGTGCGCGCCGCCGCGCATGGCCGACGCGCTCGGCGAGTACCGCGCGCGCCGACCGCGCTGCGCGACGAGCGCCGAGCAGCTGCGCGCGCGCGTTCGAGGAACAGCTTCTGGTGCGAGGATCTGTCGGAACCTACGCGCTGGCGCTCGACGGACACAAGACGGCCGTGCGCGGTCCGCAGCTCGAATGCCGGCCATTGTCTGTTCGGCGGCATCGCCTCGCCGGAGCGCGCGCGCCGCGTCGCCGAGCAGCTGGTCGGGCCGGACATGTTTTCGGGGTGGGGCATTCGGACGCTCGCCTCGACCGAGTCGCGCTACAACCCGATGTCGTACCACAACGGATCGGTCTGGCCGCACGACAACGGGCATGATCGCGGCCGGGCTTCTCGCGATATGGGTTCGACGATCTGATCGTGCGCGCCGTTCGCCGGCCTGTTCGACGCGAGCGTGACGATGGATGCGCATCGGCTGCCGGAGCTGTTCTGCGGCTTTCACCGCCGCGCCGGCGAAGGACCGACGCTATATCCGGTCGCGTGCTCGCCGCAGGCGTGGGCGTCCGGCGTCGTCTTCGGTCTGATCCAGTCGTGCCTGCGCCTCTCGATCGACGCGGAGGAGAGACGCTGGTCTGTCGAGCGTGCCATCCTTCCGCCGTTTCTCACGTGGCTGCGCGTGCTGAACCTGGACCTCCCCTGGGGGCAGGTGGATCTGCTGCTCGAACGGCGCGGCGCTGACGTCGACGTGAGGGTGCTGCGGTCTGAGGCCGATGTCGACCTGCACGTCGTCGGTTGACGCGGCCGAGACTGATTCGATCGATGCGCTCCGTTTCGAATAGCAGGCGAAAGACATCCTCGGCCCGATCGCTATCAAGACGGGGCTTTGCAGCAGGACCCCGACAACGCAACGTAAGCGCTTTTACGTGTGCCGGGCGGTCGGCCGCCGGTTTAGGCCTGTTTTTCTAGGCGGCACCGATGGCATAGCGTGTGCTGCGGCTCAAAGGCGGCGCTGAAGCGCCGCGCTACGGGCGTTTGCGTCAATGCCCTTACTTGGCTAATCTGTTCTAGATAAATGGCTGCATTTCGCCAGCGCTTGCGTCTTCTGTCGGCCGCCTGGATCCTGTTCCAGGTGACGTCGCTCTCGACGCTCGTTCCGCGGGCGTGTTGCATGGCGCATCAGGCAGCGTCGGCCGCCAACCAGGCGGGCTGCCATGAGCAGGCCGCGGTTCCGCACTGCCCGAGGGCGGCCGAAGACGGAACGCCATGTCCGATGCATCACAGCCACGCTCAGATGCATGATCAATCGGCTCCAGCGAGTTCAACGCCTGCTCACGACTGTGTCCTCCGCGGCACGTGCAGCGGCCCGGCAGCGGCATTGCTTGCGCTTCTCTCGACCTACGGCGTGCTGGCAGATCCGATCGCGTCGGCGAGCGATTCTCCGTTAGCCGTCGCGACATTTCCCCCTGCCGATCAGCTGATCCCACAGTTCGAATCTCCGGACGCTCCTCCCCCGCGCGCGTAAACGCCCTTCGTCTTCTCATTCGAGGCATGCGTGTGCCTCGAGCTGAATGGTGACGTTTCCGTGGAGGTGTTTTCGTGCGGTGGAGAATGGCGACTGCTGTCTGCGTCGCGCTCATGTGCGCGCAGCCGGGTGCCGCGCAGCAATCGGTTGATTACGCGAGCGTCAGCGGTCGCGTGACGGATTCTCAGGGAGCGGTCATCCCGGGTGCCAGCGTGACGGCGCGCCAGGTCGAGACCAACGTGGCGGTCGAGGCTGTCACCGACGGCGAGGGGCGTTTTCGCTTTTCCCATCTCAAAGTCGGCGCTTACGAGTTGAAGATTCACATTCTCGGATTTGCCGACCTCACTCGAAGCCTGACGCTCACCGCGGGTTCGGCATTCGATCTTGCGCTGACGCTCGAGGTCGCCGGACTCAGCACGAGCATCACGATCGTCGATCGTCCGGCGATTGTGGAAACCGCTCGCACGCAGATCGCTGGAACCGTCCCGCAGGCCGAAATTCAACATCTGCCGATGAACGGGCGGAACTTTCTCGATCTGGCGCTGCTCGTTCCAGGCGTGTCGCCGACCAACATTGGAAGCACCCAGCTCTTCGCCGAAACATCGGCGGTGCCAGGCCAGGGCATTTCGATCGCGAGCCAGCGCAATCTGTCGAACAATTTCATCGTCGACGGGCTGTCTGCCAATGACGACGCCGCAGGGTTGAGCGGCATTCCGTACGGTGTTGATGCCGTCGAACAATTTCAGGTGGTCACATCAGGTGGGCAGGCGGAGCTCGGTCGCGCGCTGGGCGGGTATGTCAGCGTGGTCACCAAGAGCGGGTCGAATCAGCTTCACGGCACGGTGTACGACTTTGTCCGCGACGACAACCTCAATGCGGCAAATGCGCTGTCCGCGACGAAGCTTCCGATGAACCAGCAGCAGTACGGCGGCAGCGTGGGCGGGCCGGTCGTTCGCAGTCGAACGTTCTACTTCACGAACTTCGAGCAACGGCTGCTGGATCAGTCCGGCCTCGTCACGATCCTCCCGGAAAACGTTCCGGTCATCAACGCGAAGCTGGCGGCGTCGGGTTATCCGGGCGCGCCGGTGACGACCGGGGTGTACCCAAATCCCGTTCATAGCGCAAATCTCCTGGGCAAGGCCGATCATGGCGTCAGCTCCTCCGATCGGCTCACGCTGAAATACAGCCTCTACCGCGTGACGTCGGACAACTCCCGTGGCGCCGGTGCCTTGAACGCTCCGAGCGCATCGGCGAGCCTCGATAACGTGGATCAGTCGTTTTCCATCGGCAACTTGTGGTCGGTGTCACCGAGGGTGGCCAATGAAACGCGGGCGCAGGTCACCAACGGAGACTTGAAAGCACCACCCAGCGATCCCATGGGCCCGGCCGTGAACATCGCCGGCGTCGCAACGTTCGGTACCGCATCGGGGTCCCCGACGAGACGCCTGAACCGGATGTACCAGGTGGTTGACAACCTGTCGTATCAGGCCGGATCTCACGCGCTGCGGGCAGGTGTCGACTTCGTGTTCAATGACGACACTATTACCTATCCGCGATCGGCCCGCGGCAGCTACTCCTTTTTTTCGCTCGCAAACTTCCTCGCGGGGAACTACAGCGGCTTTACCCAGACGTTTGGTAATCCAGTCGTGTCGCAGACCAATCCGAACGTCGGGATTTATGCGCAGGACGAGTGGCGAGCCGGATCGAACCTCACGGTGAACCTCGGCGTGCGGTACGATCTGCAATTCCTCGAGGCAGTCAACACCGATACCAACACCGTCTCGCCGCGGATCGGGTTCGCCTGGACGCCATCCGCGGCAGCCGATTTCGTCGTCCGAGGCAGCGCAGGGCTCTTCTATGATCGAGTTCCGCTTCGAGCCGTTGCCAACGCCATTCTCTCGGCCGGCAACACGACCGATCTGACCAACCTGCAGCAACCGGGCGTCGCCGGCCTGATTCCGACGCAGGACGGCGCGCCAGCGTTTCCAAACATTCTTCCTGCCCGGATCCTGACGACCACGCTCGTGGACTTCGCGACCATGGACAGGAACCTGCAGAACGCGCACTCGACGCAGGCGAGCGTGGAAGTCGAGCACTCGATCGGCCCGGACCGGACGGTCAGCGCGGGATATCAGTACATCCGCGGGGACAACCTGCTGATGTCGGTGAACCAGAACGTGCCAACGTGCGTGGCAGCTGGCACGAACAACGGGTGCCGCCCGAACTCCGCGTACCGGAACAACAATCAGTACTCATCGGCCGGCGAATCGAATTACCACGGGCTGCACGTCTCGTTCGTACAGCGGCCGACGGCGTGGTCGAGTCTGCGGCTCACCTACACGTTGTCGAAATCCATGAACGACGTCGGCGAGGCGTTCTTCAGCGCACCGATCGATCCCACGGACATTATAACGGGACTGGAGCCGTTCAGACGACGATCAACGGCATCGGTTCGTCGTGAACGGAACCGTCAACACGCCGATGACGCCGGCCGCGACCGGCTGGGAGCGGATCACCCACGGATTTCAGCTGAGCGGCATGATGCAGTACTACTCTTCTCTGCCGTTCAACATCAGTTCCGGCGTGACGAGCCTCCAGGGAACGACCGGCCGGCCCCAGGCCGATGGCGCCGCGACCTCAGCGAACTTCGACGTCCGGACCGTCACATTCATCCCGCGCAACGCCGGAATCGGCAACGACTTCTTCGCGCTGAATCTTCGCGTCACCCGCGTGTTTCCGATCACGAGCAGCGTCAAGCTCGAAGGGCTTGTCGAAGCGTTCAATGCAACCAATCGTGTGAACAATCTGACCCGCAATACCAACTTCGGCGGTGGCGCGTATCCGACAAATCCGGTGTCCACGTTCAATCAGATCACCGCCGTAGGAGATCCGCGGACGCTTCAATTCGGGGTACGGCTGACATTCTGATGAGGACTGGTTTCAAAACCGAGTTGGGTCGGCGGCGAACGAGCGCGCGAGTGAGCCCACGCGAGCGGAGCGGGGCGGACGGGGCCCCCGCGAGCGAGCGTGTCGGGGAGTCCGAGGGGCGAAGCCCCTCGGAGTGATTGAGGACGAGTCATTCAATGACGCTTTGGAAAACATGCGGGCCGGTTGTTGTGAGCGTGGCGCTTCTGCAGACAGCGGGAGCGGCAGTCGGCCCGGTGGACATCGGTGTCAAGGATCGCGCGAACGCGTTCGCCTCGATTGCCGCCGACGGCACCTTCGCGGCGATCGCGTGGGGCGCGGCGGAGGATGGCGCGAGCGACATCTACACCGCCGTCAGTCGCGATGGCGGACGAAGTTTTGGCTCGCCGGTTCGGGCTAGCCAACCCGGCAGCCCGGCGAACGTGTCAGGCGAGCAGCCGCCGAGAGTGGCGCTCGTGCACCGCGCGAAACAGGATCCCTCCATCGTCGTCGTCTGGACCACCAAGACGGATACGGGGACGCGCCTCTTCTCGGCACGATCGGACGATGGCGGCAAATCATTCGCGACAGCGGCACCTGTGCCCGGCACAGATGCACCTGGTAACCGCGGATGGGAATCCATCGCGGCAACCGGTGACGGCTCGGTCGTCGCCATGTGGCTCGACCATCGAGCGCTGTCCACTGGTGCCGGAGCTGCGTCTATGAACCATGCCGAGCATCAGCACGGGGCCACAGGTGAAAACAAGAAGGACGGTGTCGCCCGCGCACAGCTGTCGAAACTTTTCTTTACGAGGCTCGACGCCCGCAACAGTGCACGCGCCCTGACCGGCGGAGTCTGCTACTGCTGCAAGACGTCGATCGCGACCGACGCGGCCGGCGGTGTCTACGCTGCGTGGCGTCACGTGTATGAAGGCAACATCCGGGACATCGCGTTCAGCAAGTCCGGAGACGGCGGACGCACCTTCACGACCCCGGTGCGCGTGAGCGACGACCAGTGGGTGCTTGACGGATGCCCGGAGAACGGCCCCGCCCTTGCGGTCGACGAGCGGAAGCGGATCCATGTGGCCTGGCCGACGCTCCTGCCCGGGGAGTCATCGACCGGCGAACCGACGCTGGGAATGTTCTACGCGTCGTCGCGGGACGGCGTCCACTTTACACCGCGGCAGCGACTGCCAACGGAGGGATTCCCGCGTCATGCCCAGATCGCGATCACGGCTCAGGGCGAAGTCGTCGCCGTGTGGGACGAGCAGGCGCCTGGCGTGCGACGGATCGCCGCCGCCCGCGGCGTGGTGAGCGACGCCGGCGTCGCGCGGTTCGTCCGCCAGTCGATCGACAATGCCGCGCCTGGCACCTATCCGGTTGTGGCGGCCGCTGACGGTGGCGCGATCATCGCGTGGACGAGAGGGTCGTCAGGACAGACAGTGCTGCGCACGCAGTGGTTGCCAAAGTAGGGACACGGGCTCATCCCACCAACTTGTCGGGCAGTTGTGCGATGAACTCGCGTACCCATGCGATCTGACGGTTCTCGGAAATGAACGAGTAGTCGGTCGATACCCTGAGGTTGCGGCCGGAAGCCTTCGGCTCGAGATTCTTCGGGAGCACCGGACATTCGTCGATCAACCGAAGCAGCATCGCCCACGAAGGCGTATCGAGGATGGCGATGACGTCCAGGTGATCGCGGGCCTGCCAGGGCGCTCCAGCGCTGAGTGACTTGTGAAGCCGCCGGCACACCACGCGAAGATCATCATGCAGGTCGCTGTCGTTTGACGACAACTCTGACAGGATCTCCATCACACGGCGGGCCACATAAACAATCACCTGTTCGTACAGAACTGTCCAGCCAACTCTGAACACCGTCACGAGATCGTGGCGCAGGAGAAAATCCGCCGGCAGCGGAGAATCGCCTGGTGCTGTCTGCCGGTCCTTACTGGTGTTGGAGACAGCGAGCCATTGACGCGGCCAGTTCTCCAGGCCGAGATCGCACGTCGCCACCACGGCGTCCTGGGCATCGGCGGTGCTGAATTGACCCGAGTTGAACGAGCAGCCCGAGACCAGCACGTTGGTCAGGTAACCGAGTTCCTCGTTTCGTCTCGTGAACGTGTCCTCGTCCTGTTCGCCGACAAACTGCATGCACCCGGTCAGGGTCGAGCGGCGATCGCTCGCGGCGACATTCCCTTCGGCAAGCAGGGCACGCGGCGTATCCGTCACCACTCCGGCCTCGCGAAGCATCTCCATGAAGCTGGCCATTCCTGAGTCAGATCGTGTTGACGACTCGGAGTCTTGAGGCGGCTCCGACCTCTCGCGTTCGCTCCAGCGCGGCCGGCGCTCCAGCTCACGAAAGTATGCGCGCGTGACCTCGTCGCGGGCGGGAGCGACATCGGCTCGAAGTCCGATGCGCCGCGCCGACTGAAGAAAGGCCGCCGCCTGGGGCGCAGTGACATAGCCCTGCCCCTCCCGGCGTTGCTCGCGATCGAACGTCACGTCGAAACGCAGCTGCTCCGGTGCATTCAGAAGCTCATACGAGCCGCTGCTGTCCTCAATCTGTTTTGCCGTGACCGAGCAGCACCTGTTCATCAATTCCTGGAAGAACTCCCCGTGTTCGTCATGGAGCGCGCCGAGGACCGTCACAAGCGCATCCCACGAATCACTGCGGCTTGCGGTGATGGCGTATCCAGCAATCTCGCACGTGGCACCGCTTTCCCGAATTCTCTCGATGACAGAGGGCCGCTCGTAGAGCTCCTCTTCCTGGCTGTCGTTGACGATCTGCCGAAAGTGTGCGGCCGCGACCTCCGCTTTCTGATCGATGACGATCACGCGCTCGACCATCGCTGAAGCGACGAAGTCGACATCAAATCCGGCCACCTTCAGCGCCGCGTTCGAGGCTCCGGATTCGACGAGGACTTCGAGCCACAGGCCAAACCGATCGGCGTCGAATCCCTCGGCATTGCCTGGACGGTCGCTTCTCCACAAATCGACATCGAACACGCGCATCAACTGCGCGGGAGTCGCCAGCGACACAATCTCACCGCAATCTTCCAAACCGACGACGTGTACCAGCCGCTGCAGGATGTGTGGATCGAGATCCCGGATGACCTGCGGAAGATTTGGCGTATCGAGGAGACGTTCGAGCAGATGAGACGGCCTCTGCGGATCCAGGGCGTTAGTTGGCATGCGGGAACCTCCGGACCGTCCAAGGTAGCACGCCGGAAGAGAGACACAAGTCTTTATTTTATAATCGGTTACATTGATTTTTCCCTTGGTGTCTGGTTGACAGACCCGTATAATAGAAGTGTCAGAGAATCCTTCCTGCAGCCCTTCCCGAATTCTCCCTGGTGTTCAGTTCGAGGTTTTCGATTTGCTGTGCGCCGGTGTACGCTGGCGGTTCAGACCGATAACGACGGTGGGGTAGACAGGAGGTTTCATGAACATCCGCCTTGGCCTGCGGAATCGGATTGCACTGGCCAGCACGAGCGCGGCGGCCGCATTGGTGGTCGCGCTGCTCCCCCTCACATCGACCAGACCCAGCGCCGCTGCTGTGTCGGGCGTCTATCATCAAACAAACCTGGTTTCGGATCTGCCAGGCCTCGCTCTCATTCAAGATCCTGATCTGGTCAACCCATGGGGCATCAGCCTGAGCGGTGGCAGTCCTTTCTGGGTCGCGAACAACGGCAGCGGCACCTCCACGCTCTATGCCGGAGACCATCTGGGCGGCGCCGCATTAACAAAGAACCCGCTGGTCGTCACCATCCCTGGTAAAGCACCGACGGGGACAGTCGCGAATACCGGCGCCCTGACGGACTTCATTGTGACGAACGGAAGCGCGAGTGGTCGAGCCGCGTTCCTGTTCGCTTCCCAGGTAGGCATCGTGAGCGGTTGGAATCCGAATGTCCCGGCCGCGGGGTCAAAGCAGGCACAAGTAGGCGGCACCGGCGATGCCGTCTATACCGGCCTGGCGATCGGTCAGGTCGGCACGGCTACGTATCTGTACGCCGCCGATTTCGAGCACGGCAAGATTGACGTTTACGATAAAACATTCCACGCGCCCAACCCGGCGCTCGATGGGTCATTCAGCGATCCCAACATTCCGAACAGCTATTCCATCTTCAATATCCAGAACATCGGCGGGAAGCTGTACGTGACCTACGCGCAGCAGAGCCACAAGGAACCTGACGAGGAAACGGATCGGGGCTCAGGCTTCGTGGACGTGTTTGACACCAGCGGTCACCTGCTCCAGCGGCTGATCAAAGGGAACCACCTCCGTGCGCCATGGGGGATCGCACTCGCACCGGCGAATTTCGGAGACTTCAGCAGCGCGCTCATCGTCGGGAATTTTGGCGACGGCCAACTGCACGCCTTCGATCCGGACTCCGGAAAGTACCTCGGAGAAATGAAGGACGAGAGCGGTCAACCGATCGTCATCGATGGCCTGTGGGGGATCACGTTCGGTAACGGCGGCAATGGCGGCGACAGGAACGCGCTCTATTTCGCCGCAGGTATACAGGACGAGACCCACGGGCTCTTCGGGTCGCTCCGGGTCGTCAATCCCTAGGACAACAAGGTTCTGCAGGGTTCTACTGGGTTCTGCCAGAACCTAGTAGAACCCATTTTTTCACCACGCCACCATCGCTTCATCGAACAGCTTGGCGAGGTCGTCCGGTGCTGCCGGGCGGGGCGAGAGCTTCGTCACGCGGTGTTGCGGGAGCGTCCCTTCGACGAGATCGGGTATGTCCGCGGACGTGTAGCCGACCGCCCTCAACCCATTGGGCACCCCGAGGCGCTCCATGAACCAGACAAGGCGATCGGCGAGAATTCTCCCGGCATCGTCCTCTTTCGCACCAGAGATGTTGGCGCCGAGCGCTTCGGCTGCCTGGAGATGACGCGCCGGATTGGCCGACGCGGTAAACCGGAAGACCGCCGGGGCATTGAGAATGACTGAGATGCCGTGCGGAACAAGCGGATGATCGGCTGGATAGCCGGGCGTACGGAAACTCTTCACCTGCCCCGACACCGCGTAGGACATCCCGTGAGGCAGGTGCACGCCGGCATTTCCAAATCCGACCCCGGCGTACGACGCCGCCAAGATCATCTGCGCGCGCGCGTCGGCATCGTCCGGATCCTCAACGGATGGAATCAGGCAGCGCGCGACGATTCGCAGCGCCTGCAGCGCCCAGATGTCGCTGATCGGATTCGATCCTTGGTACGCCGGACGGAGCAGCGGACTGGCGGGCCGCGGACGTGACGTGTAGGGCAACGCGGTGAACGACTCTACCGCATGGCTCAAGATGTCGAGACCGCTCGAGACCGCCACCTGCCGCGGCATCGTCCGCGTGTTTTCCGGATCGAGGACGCCGAGCGTCGGCTTCAACCGGCGGCTTGCGATGCCGGTCTTCGCATGGAGCTCGGTGAAGTCGAAAATGCTGACGCCGGTGGTCTCACTGCCGGTCCCGGCGGTCGTTGGAATCGCGATCAGCGGCTTCAGCGGACCAGGTACGGGCATCGCCTTGCCGATGGGCGCATTGACGTAATCGAGGAAGTCCGCCGGCGGATACGTGGTGTAGAGATTCACCGCCTTTGCCGTATCGATCACCGATCCTCCGCCGACGGCGACGATCCCGTCAGGCGCGTGCGAGCCGGCGAACTGAATCGCGTCGCGGAATGATCCGTCTGTTGGCTCGACACGGACGCGATCGAAGACCACCGCCGCAACGCCCGCCATTTCAAGCGAGGACAACACCGTTTGCACCGGTGCGAGCCGTGCCACGTTCGGATCGGTGACGACCAGCGCCCGCCGCACGCCCAGATCGACGAGGTCCATCCCCACCTCGCGCGTCGCCCCGACGCCGAATCGGATGTTGGAGGTGGCCATCTCGAAGGCGTATTCAGTACTCATGCGTCGCGATCCTCGCACGGCGACAGGAGTTTGTCATCTCACGTCAGCGATGTTCAGTGTCGAACTGCACGAGCCACGGCTTTCATGGAAGAAACGAAGAAACGAAGCTGCGGCTCGCGTCCGCCGCGATGCGCTTCGCGCATCAGGGAGTCCGAGACTCACAGATACAAGCAGCACTTGATCACGAGTGTTTGTATCTGTGAGTCTCGAGCTCCCTGTGCGGCGGCCGCAGGCCGCCCGCGGCGGACGCCGCTGTCGGTGTCCGGCTGGCGCAGGGGGCGCCAGCCGGTCTGATTGCTTGCGTTATTCGGACCACGCCGAACGCCTTCGGATCTTCGTATCTTCGGATCTTCGACGTAACCGGCGGTCCGTTCAGCTCGACGGTGAATGTCGTTGGGGTGTGTGAACGCTCAGCGAATCACGAACGCCGCGCCGACCGACCAGAAGTTGGCCATGACGTTCTCGACTTTTCCCTTGTTACCGGTCAAGTCGCCGAGAGCGGCGGCGTGCTGGGTGCCGAAGACCTGGGCACCGAACCGCGGCGTGAGGCGCCATTCCCATCCGGCGCCGAGTCCAATCGCGAATGCCTTGGAGGTAAAGACGGCCGGATCAGCATTGGCCGCCCCAAGCCAGTTTCGCACGACGGCCATCCCGCTGCCGACGCGCATGAAGAACCCTGAAGACTGCCAGGGGCGGAACTGGAACGTGCCCATGAAATACATCGTCCGCGTGTAATCTCCTGACGCGGTCGTCGCCGGTATCCAGAAAAGCTCTGCCCCGACATCCGTCCGGTGCGTCAGCGATCCACCAATAATCGCCAGGACCCCGCCCGAGTGAATATAGGTATCCGCCGGGCAGTCGGTGCAATCGCCGAGCAGCGTCGTCGCACTGCCACCGCCAACGATCCAGGGGTGCCCGGGTCCGGACGACGAGGGCTGGGGCGCAGTTTGCGCGTGGGCCACACCTGTTACCAGCATGACCAGCAGGATTGTGGCACCCGCCAGCGCACGAATGCCGGCCCTGCCCTGAGCGAGCGAAGCGAGTCGAAGAAGAATCACGACAGCGACCACGTCAAATAGACCCTGTACTGCGGGAAGCGGTAACGCGCTATGCCCTGATTGTCGTCGTAGAAAGTCTTCCGCTCGAAGAACTCGCCCGTCGTGCCGATTCCCAGCCTGCCCTTCAGCGGCAACATGAAATCTCCGCGGATGCGCTGCAGCATGTGATTCGCCCGGACGCCGTCCAGGATATGCAGGTGATGCAGCTCGTAACCGATGTTCAAGAGGGGTCGATTGTCACGCCTGATCGTGAAGAAGGCACCGACGTTCCCTCCTGGCCCGTAGTCGTAGTACCGCGGACCAGTCGATACGCCCTGCCCGGCCTCGGGATCGATCGGCACCTCCACAATCCCGCCGAGCGGGATGGAATCGATGGCGCCGAGAATCGTCACCCCTCCCCAACCGGCGAAGAACATGGAGTTGTGAGAACTCAGCTGCTTCGCGTAGCTGAAGTTCGTCGCGACCGCCTGCGCGCCAAACTGGTACGCCGGATTCTTGTTGTACTGGTAATCCTGCGAGACGGTGATGAGTGTCGAGTGGAACGTGCCGCTGAACAATCGGCCGCGCACCCGGGCCTCGCTGAAGGCGCTGCCGCCACCGAAGCTCAGTCGAACGGTGAACGCGTCATACGGTGTGTGACTTTCGCCGGTCGTGATGTCCCCGTACAGGAGGTCCGTCTCGAAAAACCCATACCCTTGCGACTCGATCGTGTCGGTGTTCGAGCCCCGCCATAATGCTCCCAACTGCGCATTCACCCCGACGCTCGAAGGCACCATGTCTGGGGGTTTTTCCGTGACCCGAGAGGCATCACCCGAGATAAAGCGGGTGACCCCGGTCATCGGATCCAGCACGGTCGCAAAAATCTCTCCCCTTGTTCGAGACCCGCCCGACTTTGTCGTGTCGCGCACCAGCCACGCCGTGCGATGAAACATTTCGCCAAGCGCGATGCCGCCAAGCGTCGTGTTGATGAAATCATTGAGAGACGCTTGATTCGTCTCGCCGAAGTACTCCCAGGTTCCGCTGCCGAACGCAGTCAAGGCGGCAGATTCCCAGAAATTCAGGCCGTTGGCTCGCCCGCTCGTGAAGTAGTTGTTCCCCTGGTACGGGTGGCCAATCTGGTTGACCGAAAAGTCATCGAGGTCCCACTCCCAGCCCCGTTTCATGTTCGTCCACCAGCTGTCAGGAGTGATCTTCGCCGTGTCCTGTCCGCGGATTAGATTGGCCATCTCGTAGAAACCGTTGACCACGGTCACTACAAGAAACGACCGACCAAGCCTGCGCGGCGGGCAGCCATCGCAACCTATCGGACGGTTCGATGGCTTCGGAGGAGTCAGTTGACTTGAAACCGGGGCCTGGGCCTGTCCCTCTGGTTCGAATTCGACTGCGCCCACCGTCTGCGCCGCGACGTTCTGGACGCTGGCGAAGCAAACGACGAACATCAGCGAAAGAGTACGCGGCGATAGCATCGGGCTCCCGGGCGAGCAATAACAGTGCCCGGCACCGCGAATCATTTGGGATGTCATTCTCGATGGTGTGCCTCTCATTCGCGCCCATTCGAGCGGCCGGTGGCATACGAGATGAGTGCTCACGGGTCCGTCAATTCGGAGGACCACGAATAATCGTGGGCCTCCAACGACGCCACGTCGGGCTATCATCGTTCCGATCAAGCTGACACGCTTGGCCGTTTGCCGGAATGACTCCCTTCTCGCCCATTCCGCCTCGTCACCCGATACGAGTCGTCCTGTCGTCGCCGGCACTCCTGCGTTTCATTTCGGTGAGAAACGCGGCTGCCCTGGTAATCGCGCAGCTGGGCATCGCCGCGTTCTTCATCCCGGGCATCGCACCGGTTGCGCTGGGTAAATCTGCCGGATGGTTTGTTCTCGCCGCGACGGGTCTGGCGGCGCTCGGTACGTGCCATCGACCTGGAAAGCTGGGCGCTGCTCATGCCCGGCGGGATCGAAGCCCGCGTCCGAGCGGCGTTCGGTCCTCGAGCGGCAGGAGTGGCCGCTGGAGCCGCGCTGGTCGAACGTCTGCTGCTCGGGTCTTTGACCTGTCTCGTCATCGGCCACTACCTTGTCGCGATCGTCACGACAACAGAATCGCGCCTCGCCGGGCTCCTCAGGTCTGAAGATCTTGCGACAGTGCTTGCCGCCGCAGTGATGGCCGTCCTCTGGATCCACGCACGGGTCGGGCGCGATCTCCGTCGCGAAACACTCGCACGGGGCGTGTGGATCGGTGTCGGCCTGCTCACCGCGGCGATCGTGTGGGGCGTCGTGACGGTCGCCCATCAGGGTTCAGCACCGCTCGCTGCGCTGGCATCGCCTCCTCGCCCACTGGTCGGTACCGGGTGGTGGCTGTTCGATCTCGTCGTCACCTGCACGCTGGGCGTCGCCCTCACGCTACCGGTCCTCGGCGGCGGAGATGCCCTGGCGCGTGCCGCCCACCAATTCCCGCCGCCGCGTGTGGATGCCTTGCGGCGAACCGGTTTCGTCACCGTGATCTTCGCGCTCGTCGTCACCACCGCAGGCACGTTTCTCGTCAGCCTGCTGATGCCCGACACGGATCAATCGCTGTGGATCAACGCTCCACTCGCCGGACTGGCGCGCTATCTGGCCGGGCCAGGGTGGGCACGAAACCTGATGTCGCTCGGGGTCGCGGCCGCTGCGGTGCTCGTCGTCGTGCCGGCCGCAGACACCGCGCTTCGCGATGCGGAAAAAATGCTGCACCGCGCGTCGACGGACGGAGCGCTCCCCTCCGGCCTCGCATCGCTGCACGCTCGCTTTGGCACACCGGCGCGCGCGATTGACATGACGATCGTCGCGACGATTCTCGTGATCGTGGCGACGGCCGGCAGGGTCTCGTGGCTGGCACGCGCGTACGGCTTGGCCATTGCCGTCTTGGTGGTGCTGACGGCCGGCGCGCTCGTCCGGCTTCGTCGAGGCGGCAAAGCCGCTACGCCATTCAAGACGCCGGGAACCCTGCGGCTGCGGAACCGCGACGTGCCTGGCGGGCTCCTGCTGACGGCCGCTATGGTCAGCGTCTGCGCGCTCGTCATGATGGCCGCCGGCGACATCGCGACGATCGCATCCGCGGTGCTCGTCGCCGCCGTTTCGGCGTCCATCATGTTCAGGCGGCGGGCACCACCCGCGGAACTTCAGGCTGACGAGAGTGCGTCCGATCTCCTGCGTGCGGTCGAGCTGTCTCTCGATCAGATCGCGGTGCGCCCCGGAAACATCCTGGTGCCGGTGCGCAATCCGCACGCACTCTCCCACGTCGTCGCCGCGCTCCAGGCGACCGGCGACCGCGACGTCGTGGTGATGACGGCCAGGGTGATCGACGTCGACGTCTCCGAGGACGCGGCCGGGCAGAGCACGCCGACGACCTACGAGCGCCGGCTGCTGTCAGACGTCGTGGCCCTGGCCGAACGCATCGGCCGGCCGGTGCGACTCATGATCGTGCCCGCGCGCAACGTGATCGACGCGATCGTCGCCACGATCGTCCGCCTGCGTTCGTCGGACGTCTACGTCGGCGAATCCGCCACGCTCTCCGCCGCCGATCAGGCCAGGCTGCTTGGCGAAGCCTGGGAGCGCATCGACAAACCGGAGCCGCTCGACGTCAGGCTGGTCATCTGCCATCGCAGCGGCCGCGCCGATTCGTACCACCTCGGCGCCCATCCTCCCTCTCTCACATCAGTCGACCTCGATCTGATTCACCGCCTGTGGCTGGACGCGGTCAAAGCCGTCGGTCCGCACGTGCATCACCACGACGTCGTCAGAGCAGCGTTGAGACAAATGGAACACCAACTCACCGGTCCCGAACGGGACCAAGCCCTTGCCGTGATCCGGGAGATCGCGCAGCCGGCCGAAGAACTGGCGGCGATGCTGCGCGGGCGCGATTACGCGCGGCTCAGAGACGTGCTGCGCAATCGCCACGCCGGCGACGTCGCCGAACTCCTGACATCGCTCAGCCTCGAAGATCAGGTCATCGTCTTTCGGGTGCTGCCTCGCAAGGATGCCGCAGCCGTTTTTGAATATCTGTCGCAGGAGGCCAAAGAAGGCCTGCTCAAGACGATGGCGCAGGGAGAAGTCGCCGAGCTGCTCAACAACATGGCGCCGGACGACCGCACGCTGTTCCTCGAAGAACTGCCCGCCGAAGTCACCCGTGAACTGCTGGCGCTGCTCACACCGGCGGAACGATCGGTTGCCGTCTCCCTCCTCGGCTATCCGGAGAAATCAGTCGGACGCTTGATGACGCCGCAGTACCTGGCGGTGCGCGAGCAGTGGACGATTCAACAGGTCCTCGATTACGTCCGAACTCATGGCCACGACAGCGAAACGCTCAACGTGATCTACGTGGTCGACGAAACCGGCCTGCTGATCGATGACGTCAGAATCCGGGAGTTCCTGCTGGCGCCTGTCGATCGACGGGTCGCCGATCTCATGGATCGCCGTTTCGTCGCCTTGAAAGCCACCGACGATCAGGAGACCGCCGTCGGCGTGTTCCGACAGTACGACCGCTCGGCCCTGCCGGTCACCGACACCGCCGGCATGCTCATCGGCATTGTCACGATCGATGACGTGCTGGACGTTGCGGAAGCGACGGCGACGAGAGAGATTCAGCGGATCGGCGGATCCGAGGCGCTCGAGGAACCATACATGCAGGTCGCGTTCGGCCGCATGATCCAGAAGCGCGCCGGATGGCTGACGGCGCTGTTCATCGGGGAAATGCTGACGGCTACGGCAATGGGCGCCTTCGAAAAGGAAATCTCGAAGGCGGTGGTTCTCGCGCTCTTCGTTCCGTTGATCATCTCGAGCGGCGGCAATTCGGGATCGCAGGCCTCGACTCTGGTCATCCGTGCGCTCGCGCTCGGAGAGGTCACCCTTCGCGACTGGTGGCAGGTGATGCGGCGGGAGATCTTCGCCGGGCTGTCGCTTGGCGTCATTCTTGGCAGCATCGGGTTCCTCCGCATCACGGTGTGGTCTGCGTTCTCGAACATCTACGGGCCGCACTGGCTGCTGGTCGCCATCACCGTTGCCGTGGCCCTCGTCGGTGTCGTCTTGTGGGGCACGCTCAGCGGCTCCCTCCTGCCGTTCTTGTTGAAGCGTCTCGGGTTCGATCCCGCCGCGTCGTCTGCGCCGTTTGTCGCCACGCTCGTCGACGTCACGGGTCTCGTGATCTATTTCTCCGTCGCGCTCGTGGTGTTGAAGGGGACCCTGCTCTAGAAATTGGGTTCTGCGAGGTTCTACAAGGTTCTGCCGGGTTGCAGAACCTATTCTTTAGAGGGCTCGTAAGATCCTGATAAGGGCGACGACGGGATGGTGAACGTGGATAACTGAAGGTGAAGTAAGGCTGGCAATCATGAAATTCAGACTGCCGGATGTCGGACGAGTTGCGGCGGATGTTGCCCGCGACGAAGACCCGGTGCTGGAGGTATTTGCAGCCACCAACGGTGAAGGCGCCACGGACTATACCGAAGTCATTCTCAGACTTCAGAGACCCTCATCGGATCCCACTCATGTTGTCATTGGCGTCCGGCCCAGCGCAGGCGAATGGCAGGTCCGGCGCCTGCTGCGCGACCGGTTGAGAGACCATCTCCGAAGCCTCTCAATCAATGACCCCTCCGCATTGTTCCCCATCCGGACCGAAGACGTTACCTAGCTGTAGCTGCGCGCGGCGGGGTGTCTGCGATGAGCGGCATCCCCGCCACGCGATGCAAGTAGCGCGGGGCGCTACTTCTTCGCGGCGTTCGCCGGCGCCTCGTAGATGCGCAGGCCCCTGATCGACCACGCCGCCGGATCTGCTGGCGTCTCGGTCTCGGTAATCCTGACGAACTTCGCGCGAGTCGGAGCGAACGTAATCGTCGTGTGCGCCCCTTCTCCTTTTCCTTGAGCCACAGGCTTGCTCCAGTTCGTGCCGTCGGTCGAGACCTGGACCGAGTAGCCTCGCGGATATCCGATCACGGGCGTTCCGCCGCCACCGAAACCGCCGCGGCCGCGGCCCTGGAAAGCTGGTGGCACGCCGGCAGCGGGAGCCGCGCCGGCAGGCGCCGCCGCGGCCTGTCCGCCCGGTGCCGTTGTCGGCGCGGGCGCACCGGCGGGGGTTGCAGGCGCGCCGGTAGCTGCTGCTGGAGCCGTGCCGCCGCGTCCGCCACGACCACCGCCCATGGCGCTCAACGAGTCGAACTGCACTTCCGTCACCAATGCGGGTTGCGGCAATTCGATGGAGAACCACATGCCAGGCGCCTGCGGCGTACCGGTGGTCCACCCGCGGAGAGTTGACGCACCGGCTGCAGTTTCGGAACTGTCGCTGGCGGAAAGCTTCCACTGCTGCGAGTCGAGCGGCCGCGGCAGCGACGCTTCGAGCTCGGCGATCGTCCAGGGATTCTTTCGATCGTCGACCTCGGCTCGAACTCGCGCGACGTCCGCCGGCGTCACCAGCCCGCCGCTGTTGCCAAAACTCGTGCGGATGTACGAGGCGATCCCCGCGACCCACTCGTCGGTTCCGCCCATCGGCACCATGACATCACGGTATGTCTTGCCGTCCAGCGGCCCCTGGAGTCCCTTCAGCAGCACCTTGATCACGTAGTCGCGGTGCCCCTGCACGCGCGGGGACGCGGCGAGCGGCGGCGCCATCATCGTGCCTGCCGGCGCACCTTCGAGCGGCGCACCGCTTCCGTCGGGGCCGTGACATGCGAAGCACACGGCGCCGAATACGTCGTTCCCCTGCTGCAGACGTTTCTCTTCATCAGGAGTCAGCGGACCGCCGCGTCTTCCGGCACCGCCACCAAACGCCGGCGCGGGTGCGAGCAGTCGCTCGCCGACGAGCGCCACGCCCTTCGACTTGTTCGCCGACTGCGCTGCTTTGACGAGGTCCGCGGCGTCTGGCAGCTTGAAGAGATTGGCCGTGAGCATCGCCTGGATGACGACATTCGTGTCGGGGTCCTTCGTGAGCGCGCGGTAGTCGCCGGCGAAGCTCTTGTCACCCGCCTTGTACAGCGTTTCGCTCGCCCGAATCGCCTGAATCCGCATCCGCGGGTTCTTGTCCTCCATCGCCGAACGCACCAGCGTCGGGTTGAGTGCCCCGAGCCCTTCGAGCGTCCACAGCGCGTGGAATCGCGCGAGCAGGTTGTCGGACGATCGAACTGTCTGCTCGAGCGCCGGCACCACCGACTTGTCCTGCTTCAGGATCAGCAGCCGCTGCGCCATATCGCGCCACCAGCCGTTCGGATGAGAGAAGTGCGCCACGAGTTGCGCCGGTGTTTCGCTGTACATCCGCGGCGCCGTGAAGTCGGGTGTGACCGCGGGAATCGCTGGTTGGCCGATGTTCGTCGACGTGGCCGGAACAGCCTGGCGGCCATCGTAGCGCAGCCGCCAGATCCGTCCGTGCGCCGCGACTTTGTCGAGCTGATACTGCTCGATCTTCGCGCGCAAGTACGATCCCGGACCCGACCACTGCAACTCCTGGATGATGCCGTGATACATGTCGGCGATGTAGACCGTGCCGTCCGGCGCGTTGCTGATGTTCACCGGCCGGAAAAGTTGATCGGCGCTGGTGATGAACTCCGATTGCGGATACACGTTGCGCAGCTGTGTCAGGCCTTCGATGTTGTCGATCGAGGCACGGCGAACCAGACGGCCCACCGGCTCGGTGAAGAGCAGATCGCCCTTGAGATCGGCCGGCACCCGATCGCCGCGGACGATCGCTGGTCCGGTTGCGGCAGTGAAGTGATTGAGGTTCTGCGCCGGCATGCGCGTCCGCGGCACCCCGCCCTGCATGTCGCCAATCCCCGGGGACGGCCAGACAACGGCGAAGTCCTTTTCAAAACCATTTTCCATGCCGGCCGGGCAGTTCGGGTTTGGGGGTGCCGGAGCCGCCGCGGGTGCACCTGCGCGTCCGCCTCGCCCGGCTGCCGGACACGGCGTAAACCCACCATAGTGAATCGGGAACTGGAAATTCATCGGCCCGCGTTCGCCGCCCGCATCCACAAACCACGGCTTTCCGTCATCGTCTGAGGCAAGCCCCCACTGACCGCCGTTCGCGCCGGTCGTTTCGCGAATGAACCCGGAAGGCGTCCAGCGAATCCGGAACGGGTTGTAGGTCGTGTAGATCCAGTTGTCCATGTTCCAGAGGAGGCCCGCCTTCTGATGTTCGATGTTGGCATCGCCGCTCTGACCGATGCCGCTGAACACCACCTCGCGCTTGTCGGCGACACCGTCGCCGTTGGTGTCGGTCCATTTCACCAGATCGTCGGAGTCGGTTTCGCTCGTCAGGATGACGCCATCCTGAAGCGGAAGGATCATGCGCGGCGCAACCACTTTGTCGACGAACACGGTGTGCTTGTCGTAGTGGCCGTCGCCCTTCGTGCTTTCCCACCGGCTGATGCGGCTGATGGGATCGTGTTCGCGGCTGGCGCCGGCGTCCATCATGTAGCTGATCATCTCGCCGACATACATGCGGCCGTTGCCGTCGAACTCGATCAGCGTCGGGCTGATCACGTCAGGATCGGCAGCGACGAGCTCCAGCCGGTAGCCGGCCGGCAGCATGAAGCCCTTTGCTTCTTCGGCTGGCGTGCGTGCGGTGTAGGCCGGCTTTGGCGTGAAGTCGCTCGCCTCGCTCGTCATCGACCCGCGGCCACCACCAAAACCGGATGCCCTGGTGGGCGCGCCGGGCGCCTGCTTGGCGGCGGTGCCGGCCATCTCGTACTGGCCGTTGATTGTCATGTTGGCGCGGAGCGCCGGGCCCGCCGCGTCCGGCATCAGGGTCAGGACGGTTGAGATCGGCGCGCCTTGCATGTCGGAGACGTATTTCAGAACGAGGCTCTTGCCTGAAAGAGACACATCGGTCACGTTCACCGTCGGCTGCGTGTCAGAGCCGACCGTGGCAATGACCTTCCCGGCATCCGCCTTGACGCCGACCGCCAGCGTTGCCTCCCCCGCTCCCATCGACAAGCTGACAAGCCAGTCACCGATGAATGGCGCCGCCTGTTCTGGCGTGACCGACGACGGGCTGCGAGTTGGCTGAGCGGCAGTCTGCCCGCCTTGCAGGGCCGTGGCGTGCGCGATGAGCAATGATGCGGAACTCGCGATAACGACGGCGGTCAACGTGGAACGAAGAAAGCGGGACATTGATCTCTCCTTGCGCACCTGGACCTGAAGAAAGCGGCTCTAGTTTATTCCGACCGGTTCGATTTTGGTACCTCAGCCTGACCTAAGCATTCCGCCCTCATGCGAGTCGCAGGGCCTGCCATGCTTTTGTCACAAATCGCCTTTACAACCCCAGGAGCGCCGTCGCATTACCGCCAAAGATCTTGCGCCGCACATTGTCACTGACGTCCAGCCCGCGAATCGTCTCGATCATCAACGGGATGCTGCCGATCTGATGCGGGTAATCGCTGCCGGCAAGGATCCGATCGGGTCCGGCGAAATCCAGCGCCAGCCGGATGGCTGACGGGTCGAAGTTGACGGTGTCGTAATGGAACTCGCGCAGATACTCGGATGGCGGCCGATTGATGTGCTCACGGCAATCGGCGAACGCACGATAGCCCCGGTCGAGGCGCTCGGCAAGATACGGAATCGCGCCGCCCATGTGCGTCAACACCCAGCGGATTCGCGGGTGGCGCTCGACGACGCCGCTGAACACGAGCTTGCCAGCCGCGAGCGTCGTATCCATCAGGAACCCCACGAGCGGCATCAGCCAGTATTCGAGCATCGCCTCCACGCCGGCCGGGTCGGTCGGATGGATGTAGATAATCGCGCCGAGGTCGTCGGCTTTCTTCCAGAGCGCCGCAAACCGTTCGTCGGCAAGGGCGACGTGATTGACGTTGCTGAACACCATCGCTCCAGGCAGTTTCAAGTCCTTCATCGCACGCTCGAGCTCAACGACCGACGCGGCGGGATCGTTCAACGGCAGCGTCGCCAATGCCGTGAAACGGCCGGCGCGTTCCCGGACGACTTGTGCAAACGCGTCGTTGATTTCCCGTGCGAGCTTCACCGCCACCACCGGGGGTTCGACGTGCACGCCGGGTGTCGTAAAGCTCAGGACCTGCGTCGTCACGCCCTGCTCGTCGAGCACTCGCTGGCGGTACGCGATATCGCGGTGGCCGGGGACCAGGATGTTGTAGTCCCCCGGGTAATGGACGCACGGGTTGCCCTCGGCGTCGTAGGTGACCTTCACGACTGACGCGGTCTCGAGCGCGCGCACATAGGAAGGCGGATAGTAATGATTGTGAAAGTCAACGATTCGCATGACGGACATAGTAGTAGACGGGCACTCCGAGAAGGACGAGACCGAGACCAACGGCGGCTTCGCGCGGATCGATCGCGAACTGGTTGACGACGATCGCCAGCGACGCGAGGATGAACACGACCGGCACGGCTGGATAGCCCCAGGTCCGATACTCTGGCGCATAGCCGGGACGTCTCCGCAGCACGAAGAGGCCAGCCGCCATCAACGCGAAGAACAGCCACTCCGTGTAGATCACGCGCGTCACCAGTTGGCGATAGACGCCGGTCGCGGCGAGGGCGCTCGACCATATCGCCTGTGCCGCAATCGCCTTCGACGGCGTGTGATACGCCGCGTCAATGTGACCAAACCACGGCGGCGCGAGTCTGTCCTGCGCCATCGAGTAATACACGCGCGGACCGGTCAGGACGATGCCGGTCAGTGCGCCGGCCGACGACACCATGACGAGCACGGCGAGTACCGTGGATCCGCCTCGACCGACCACGGCATCAGCCGCATCCGCCGCGACTCGCGTCGAGGATCGCACGACGTCGAGCGGCAGCACGCGCAGATAGACGAGATTGAGCGCAATGTAGCAGGCGGTCACGATCGCGACGCCGATCACGAGCGCTGACGGAATGGCGATCGCCGGCATCCTGGTCTCACCGGCCGTATAGGTCACCATATGCCAGCCACCATAGGCAAACAGGCCGGCAACCATGGCAAGCAGGAACTCGCGCAAGAACCCGGCGTCCGACGCGACGAGTCCGCCGGTCGTTGGCGGAACAGCGTGACCGAACGCGAAGCCAACGACCACCACGATCAGGATCGCGGCGACCTTGGCTCCCGTCAAAAGCGTCTGGACGCGGCTTCCCGGGCGAACACCGGCGTAATTGAGCGCCGACAGCGCCAGGATCAGAACCACGGCGATCGCGCGGATGCCGATGTCCTGGACGGGAACGAAGAAGGCCGCGTAGCGTGCGAACACGATGGCGATCGCCGCGATGATGCCGGAGTGCATGCTCCAGAACATCGACCATCCCCACAGAAAGCCGGCGGCCGGTGAGAATGAGTCACGCAGGAACACGTAGACGCCGCCGGTCTCTGGAAAGGCCGACGCCAGTTCAGCGCAGACCATCGCGCCAGACAGGGTGAGCAGGCCGCACACGATCCAGACGAGCATGATCTGGGCGGGCGTTTCGAGATGACGCGCGACCTCCGAGGGCTGGACGAAAATCGACGCGCCGATGATCGTCCCGGCGACCATCGCGATCGCGTTGACGCGGGTGAGGGGACGAAGCAGCTCGGCCAGCGCGCTACCCGAACGCTTCGATCTTGATGCGATCGCGAGAGACGCCGAGCGTCGTCAGGTAGACCTGCATCGTCTCCAAGAACCGCGGCGGCGGGGTCGTCCCTTTTGCCGCGTGCGCGCGTTTGTCCCAGACGCTGATCGCCGGGCCACACATGTAAATCAGCGAGTTCGGCTCGCGCTCGAGGATGCTGCCGAGCAGTTCCAGCGGGACCCGCCCGCAGCGCACATCTTCGTCCTCCGAAGACACCCCCGTCTCGCGCGTAAGCATGTGAATGACCCGGAGCCGGTCAGGATGCGTTCTCCGCAAGCTGGCCAACGTGCTCCGGAAGATCACGTCCTGCCACGTCTTATTCGAGTAGACGAACGTGTGTCGAAGGGTCGGATCGCGCCGGAGCGAGTCCTTGATCATCGAGACGTTGGGAACGCTGCCGGATCCAGCGCAGAGGTGCAGGATATGGTCGGCATCGACGGAATCGGGTAGCACGTACGCGCCGGCGAAGCCGACAACCGCCATGCGATCGCCGACCCGCGTCTGGTGCACCAGGAATCCCGAGATCAACGGCGGATACGCCATCTGGCCGTCGTAGACCTCCTCCTTGATCGTGATCGCCACGCCCTCCTCGTGTGGAGCTGAACACATCGAGTACGCACGCGGCGGCTCGGCGCGACCCTTCACGTGTTCGAGGTACCGGGTCACGCTGCCGAGCGCCGGGAACTGGTGAGGATCGATCGTGACGTACTGGCCCGCGCGGTACGTGACCGGCTCGCCCACGTCGAGCACCGCCGTGATCGTGTCAGGCGTCTCGACGATCACCTCCGACACGACGGAGTCGAACCGCCTCATCGCCGGCACCCGCGTCGTTGCACGTTCGGTCGTCATAATGGACAGAAGGCTGTCGTGTAAGTGTACTTCGCCTGACACGTCTTTGTGACGGGCCTCCACAACCTACTCGAAATCCAGCTCTCGCGAGTGATTGCCCTTAGGAGTCATGACGTGCCTCGGCGTAGGCGGGCGCTCGTTCGCCGGGTCTCGCGTGATGTTGAGGGATCGTCAGCCGTCGATCGGGCGGAAGCTGGTCGAAAGCCTCGCCAGTGAATCTTCAGCTTGCGCATTCGGGCGCGGAGTGTGTGGGGATTGATGCGAAGCAGACGCGCCGCACCGTGAGGTCCCTCGACGCGCCCGTGCGTCTCGTGGAGAGCCCGCTCGATGTGGCGCCGCATCACGACATCGAGCGGCTCGATGGACTGAGGCGCGGCCGGTCCGTCCGGCCGCGCAGAGGACGCGCCGGTAAATGAACCGCTCTGCAGATCAGACTGCCCGAGCGCCGCCATGATGTTCAGGGTCCGGCCCTGGCCGACGAGCACGGCGCGATCCATGACGGCCGCCATCTCGCGCACGTTCCCAGGCCATCGGTACGCAGCCAGCACCCGGACGTCATCCTCAGAAACCGCCACGGGACGAAGACCAAAGCGATTGGCCGCGCGCTCAGCGAAGTACTCGGCGAATGCCCGGATATCGGTCGGCCGGTCGCGGAGCGGCGGGATCACAATCGGAAATACCGACAGACGGTAATAGAGATCCTCGCGGAACGATTGCGTTTCGACCATGGCCGGCAGATCGCGGTGCGTCGCGGCGACGATGCGCACCTTCACGTGGACCGCTCGCTCACCACCCACGCGGATGACCTCTCCGTCCTGCACCACGCGGAGAAGACGCACTTGGGCTGCGGCCGGCAGTTCACCCACTTCGTCGAGGAACAACGTGCCGCCATCGGCCTGCTCGAACCAGCCCTTTCGACGGGTCACGGCACCGGTGAACGCTCCGGCTTCGTGGCCGAACAGTTCCGAGTCGATCAGTTCCGGCGCAATGGCGCCGCAGTTCACGCGCCGGAAGGGTCCGCGGCGGAAGGGCGACTCCTCATGAATCGCGCGCGCGATGATCTCCTTCCCGGTACCGGTTTCTCCAAAAAGGAGCACCGGCGCCCCGCTCTTGGAAACGAGTCGCGCGCGTGACATGACCGCGGCGAGCCCCGTATCACCGCCAATCAAACGCTCATCGCTGGTTGAGACGTCCCCTTCAATCAAACGATCGGCTGTCATCCGAGGGGCGACGCCTTGTTTCTGTGTCATATGCTTGAATATTTCCGTTGTTAATAACAGAAATTCTATCTTATTTGATAATTATGTGCCGCTCATCGAAGAATCACAGCAATTTCATTGAATTGGCGAGGGCCGGCGGCTTGCACAAGGGCTGTGGAGATGTCACGGCTTTCCTCTAGTTGCCCTTCGGCTGCGTTGGCTTTCGTTCTGGTTCTCACGCTGAGCGTCTCCCCGGCGGCCGCCGAAGGGCCCGACGGCTCTGGCAGCGTTACGGGGTCGATTCGCGATGCCTCCGGAGCTGCGGTTCCGGGTGCGACGGTTCGCATCGTCAATGAGCGCAGTGGGGCGATCGCGGAAGCGGTCAGCGACGCACAGGGTGCGTATCGGTGGGACGCGCTCGCCCCGGGGCGCTACCGTGTCGAGATCTCGCTCGACGGCTTTGAAACGGTCGCCCGTCAAACCGTCGTCTCGACCGATCAAACCGCCGCGATCGACGTCACGCTGGTGCCCTCGAAGTTGACCGAGGCGGTGGTCGTCACCGCGCGTCGGGTCGAGGAGATCGCACAGGAGGTGCCGATCCCGCTCTCGGTTGTCGACGGAAAACTCGCCGCCGGTACCGGCGCGTTCAATGTCAATCGGTTGAAGGAACTGATACCGACGGTGCAGTTCTACTCGACCAACCCGCGCAATTCGGCCATCAACATCCGCGGACTTGGCGCCCCGTTCGGCCTGACGAACGATGGTCTCGAACCAGGCGTCGGTCTTTACATCGACGGGGTGTTTTACGCGCGGCCCGCCTCGGCCACGCTCGATTTTCTCGATGTCGAACGGATCGAGGTGCTGCGGGGCCCGCAGGGGACGCTGTTCGGCAAGAACACAACGGCCGGCGCGATCAACGTGACGACTCGAAAGCCGGGTTTCAGCCGCTCGAGCGATGTCGAGTTCAACCTTGGCGATCGCGACTTCGTCCAGCTGAAAGCCTCCGTTACTGGACCGCTCGCCAGGAAAGTCGCGGCGCGACTGTCGTTCTCAGGGACGCAGCGTGACGGCACCGTCCTCAACGTGAGAACGAGCCATCGAGTGAACGACCTCGACAACGCCGGCGTTCGCGGGCAGGTGCTGTTCGCGCCTTCCGACAAGGTGGCCATCACCGCGTCTGTCGATCACACCCGTCAGCGTCCCCAGGGGTACACGCAAATGGTCGCCGGTGTGGCGCCGACGCTGCGCCCGGCCAACCGCCAATACCCGCAAATCGCTGCCGATCTCGGATACAGCGCGCCGAGCTTCAATGCGTTCGATCGCGTAACCGACGTCGATTCGCCGTTGCGCTCGTACCAGGATCTTGGCGGCGTCGCACTCAATCTTGACTGGAAGCTCGGACGTGGACGTCTGACGTCCACGACCGGGTGGCGATACTGGAACTGGAACCCGTCGAGCGATCGCGATTTCATCGGCCTTCCAGTCACGACCATCTCTGCGGCCCCATCGACTCAACGGCAGTGGACGCAAGAAGTCCGTTACGCTGGCGATCTGACGTCGCACACCAATTTTGTCGTCGGCGCGTTTGCGTTCCGCCAGGGCATCGACTCGAGGCCCTCCTTCAAACAGGAGCAAGGGGCTGCGGCCGCTCGCTTTCTACTGGCGCCCAGCGCGGTCGCCGCCACGCCGGGACTGCTCGACGGTTACGGCTTCAATCAATACGTCACCTACGGCAATACGAGCGCTGCTTTCTTCGGGCAGCTTGAACTTTCGCTCGGCGATCGTCTTCGCTTGCTGCCAGGACTTCGGTTCAATTACGACCAGAAGGACGTGGACTTCGATCAGCAGATCTACGGCGGCCTGCAGACTGACGACCCGGCGCTCGTCGCGCTGCAACGATCCGTTCTCGCACCTCAGGCCTATCAAGCCGACGTTGACGACACGAATCTCTCGGGCCAGCTCACGGCCGCGTACAAGGCAAGCGAGTCGGTGCATGCGTACGTCACCTACGCCACCGGGTTCAAGTCGGTCGGACTGAACCTGAACGGCGTGCCAACCGACGCGCTGAATCGCCCGGTGATATCCGCGGCGGCCGTGAAACCTGAAGATGTGCACAACTTCGAAGCCGGATTGAAGACCGAGCTGCGCAAGGGCCTGACCGCGAACGTGGCGGTGTACGACACGGAAATCAAGAACTTCCAGGCCCAGGTCACCAACGCTAGTGTCGGAGTGCTGCGCGGGTATCTGGCGAATGCGGAGAAGGTTCGCGTGAGAGGTGCAGAGTTCGATGCCGGTGCCCGGATCAAGGATGCGGCCAGCCTGTATGCCGCGGTCGCCTATACCGATGGAATCTATGAATCGTTCCCGGACGCGCCCCCTCCACTCGAAGAAACGGGCGGACCGCAGATCAAGGACATCTCCGGCTCGGTGTTGCCCGGCATTTCGAAATGGGCACTTTCGATCGGTGGAGAGGCCGGCCATCGCGCCGCGCTGTTCGGCCGCCCGGGACGGCTGTTCGCGGCTGCCGACATGAGCTATCGTTCGTGGTTCTCATCGAGCGCGACGTTCTCGCGCTATCTCGTGGTGGATGGCTACTCGCTCGTGAACGCGCGCGTTGGCTTTCAGACGGCGAATGGCTGGGCGGTCACGCTCTGGTCGCGCAACCTGCTCGACAAGAACTATTTCGAAATGCTCACCGCCGCACCTGGCAATACCGGATTGTTCGTCGGCCAGCCCGGCGATCCTCGCACGTTTGGCTTGAGTGTGCGGGTGGCGCTGAAAGCGAAGTGAGCGAATCGTCCCGGGAATCTGACTTCAGTCCAGTCGCCGGCGCTATTTCGGCGGCACCAGCGCGACATCCGGATTCGACAGCAGGATGTCGCGGACGAACCGTTCGAGGTCATGACAGGCGTCGGAGAACTGCCGCAGCGTCCGCACCGTCGGACCGAAGCTGTCGAATTCGGCCGGCGTCATGCCCATCCGGCTCATAGGCGCGACGAAAGTCGACGAACTTTCGGAGAAGCTCGTCGACGATGCTGCGGATCGACCGGCGTGTCGATCCTCGACTTCACCTCGACGTCGCAGCTGTTGAAGCGCTTCTGCCAGGCGTGCGGCGGCGAGATCACCACGTCGCCGCCGATCAGTTCGCTCCAGTGCATGTGATTGCGAAACGCGGCCGAAAGCAAGCGCGAGCCGATAGCCGCGAGCGTGGTAGAGGCGGTAGGCGTGCTTGAACACCGCTACGCCTGCCCACTCCAGGTAGCCGGGATCGACGGTGATGACCTGTTTGTCGGCCACGACCTTGAGCCAGTCATCGAGGCGGCCGACCATGATCGTGCACACCGGCCCCATCGCTCGTGATGTCGCCGCCGTCGCGTTCTCGACGGCGGAGACCGCGTTCGACCGCTTCGGCGACGGCAAGCGCCTGCGGCACGCTGAACGAGACCGTCGCATTGATGCTGATCCCGCGTGCCGTCGCTTCCTCGATCGCCCAGATGCCGGCAAACGTCGCCGGGATCTTCACGATCATGTTGGGTGCCAGTGCGTCAAAGTGGATGGCCTGACGCAAAATGCCCGGGCCGTCGCGGAACATTCGCGGATCGGTCTGAATCGACAGGCGTCCGTTCCGGCCGTGATGCGCTTCGAAGATCGGCCGAAGCATGGCGGCGCGGCTGGCTGACATCTCTTCGATGACGCGCCACGCCAGCTCCCCTTCCGTGGCGGTCGAATGCTCGGCGGCGAGCGCCTTGATCCGGCCGGTCCAGTACGCGAGTTCCTTCTTGACGACCTCGACGGCGATGACCGGATTGCACGTGGCGCCTACGGCACCGTGATCGATTGCGTAGGCGAGCTCGGCTTCCGCCGCGGAGTCGTTCCACAGGCACGTCCGCGTCGTCTGCGTCATCTGATGTAGCGGGCTCTTGTACGAGACGCCGTGCAACATGGAACCTCGAGAATGCTGAGTTTTGATTGCTGATTGCTGATTGAGTGCGTCCGGAGCCAATCGGCAATCAGAAATCAGAAATCAGCAATGCCGAAACTACGCCTTGATGTTCGCCGCGATCGCCGCCATCATCTTCCTCGCGGCAGCGACCACATCGGACGGCGGATTCTTGATCGGTGTAGAACTCGATCGAGTAGATGCCGCGATACCCGGACGCCTCTGTCGCCTTGATGAGCGGGACGACGTCGTAGCTCGTGTGGTTGTTGTTGGCGTCGAAATCGAGCTCCTTCGCCGACACGAGCGAGAGGTACGGCATGAGCTTCTGCATGTCGGCCACACGCGTGCTCGATGTCCGTGGCCGACGAGTTCCCCCAGTCCGTGATCGCCCCGCAGTTCGGATCGTTGACGGCCTTGAGGAGGGTGACGACCTTGTCGACGTCGGCGCTGAAGCCGGTGTGGTTCTCGATCAGAACCTTGACGCCGATGCGTCTTGCCGTACGCCGCCAGCTGCTTGAACGACTCCGCAATCGTGGTTGGCTCGAACGCGGCTCCCCGCGTTTGCAGGCCCGGTGTTGGCCCGCAGCATTGGCGCACCGACAGCCTTGGCACGATCCATCCATCCCTTGACGAACGTGATTGAGTCGGCCCGCTTCGCGGCATCCGGCGACGACAGATCGTACGACGCATCGAGCTGGATGTTGGTGAACCGCGATCCGACCTTTGCGGCTGCATCCTTGACCTGAGCGCAGTAATCGAGCGACTCGTTTTCGAAGTGCGCGTTCCAGACTTCGACGTTGTGAATCCCGAGCGAGTCGGCGATGAACTTCGGCGCAGCCAGGAGCGTCAGGTCGGTCTTGTCAACGCCGCGTCCTTCGGCGCCGTCTGCTTGAACCGATTCCGGAAGCAGACCGTCGTGATGCCGATCCGCTGCAGGACGGCGGGCGGAATCGCTGGAACACCGGCTCCCTGGAACGCCGACAGGCGAGTTGACGAGAGGGCTGGAACCACACCGACCGCGGCGGACAACTGCGCCAGGAACACTCGACGATTCATCGACATCCTCCTCACAGCAAGTGGGACTGACCGGGGTCCGGGTCCGGGTCCGGGATCCGCGGGCCGAGACGGGATGATGGCGGGAGGCTGAAGTTTTTGCAAGTGGCAGTTGAGGTTACGGAGGGAAGCCGCGCAGCGGAGGTCACGGAAAACGCTCACAACGAAGAAACGGAGTCAACCAAGGCGAAACGAAGAAGAAGCAGCTCGCCTGCAATCATGAGACGCTGGTTACTCGAGCTGGCCCGACGCCGGCCTTGGCCGGCTTTCTCTGCGCGAGCTCTTCCTCCGTTTCGCCTCCGTTTGCTTCGTTCCTTCGTTGTGAATCCTCTTCCTTCCCTTCGTCACCTCCAGACCGATCTTTGCCAGCAGGCCGACACCGTGATAAATCACTCCCTATGCAGAGGCGTGAATTTCTTTCGGCGGCAGGTGGAGTGCTGACAACGGCCGCCATGGGAGTGCGAATGCAGGGACCCGGCTACACGCTCGTCCCCGAAACCGACGGTCAGACGCTTCGCGGGCCCGATGGACGCATCGCCTTCACGTACCTGACGAAGAAACCTGCCGGCTCCAATCTCAAGGCGAACAGCGCCTGTTGTTTCCATCCATTGAACACCCCGTCCGGTGAACGCCTGACCGATCTGGCGCCAGGCGATCACGTTCATCATCGCGGCGTGTTCCTCGCCTGGCACGCGATGGAGTTTCGGTCGAAGGCGGACTTCTCGAAGCTTGGCCCGCTGGGTCCGACGCATGGTTTCGACATCAGCCGCGGTGATTTCTGGGGATGGGGACAGTTCGCGCCCACCGATCAACGCGTGATCACGAATCAACGCCTGCAGCTTCAGCAGTCGGACGCCAGGTCTGCGACCGTCGATATCCAGAACGACTGGATGATTGCCACGCGCAAGGTGATGGATGAGAAGACGACTGCGTCGTGGCGCGCGGCGGAGGGCGCGAACATCCTCGACTTGACCTATCGGCTGACGCCGGACGGCACGCTGGTCTTGAACCAGACGCCATTCGGAGGTTTCTGCGTGCGCGCGCGGAACGACGGGCAATCGTGGTACGCCGACGCGCACGGACGCGTGACTCGACCCGACCCTCACTACTCGAGCCGCCGATCTCAACTGGCCGGCGGCGGACTGGTACGCGTATCTGATTACGTTGACGAACGGCAAGTCGATCGGGTGCGCCGTCATCGACCACCCGTCGAATCCCCCGGCGACGTGGCACAACCCGCGCTACGTCTGGATGATCAACCCGTGCATCGTCGCCGGCAAACCATTCGAGGTGCCGCAGGGACAATCGCTGACGCTGCGTTATCGGGTCGGCGACATTCGACGGTGTCGTTGCCGGATCGGCTGATCGCCGATCTCTCACGGCAGTTCCGCGCGGGCTGATTGGATGGCGCGCCAGATGCGCTCCGGCGTCAGCGGCAGGTCGCGAATCGTGACGCCCGACCGCCTGATTCACGGCGGCCCCGATCGCTCCGCCGATGCCGAGGATCCCGCCCTCGCCGGCACCCTTCGCGCCGTAAGGGCCGGGACCGTCTTCGTTTTCGATCAACACCGAGTGGAGTTCGCGCGGGATGTCCTGGATCGTCGGGATGCGGTAGTCCATCGCGCCGAGGTTCACGATTCGACCGCTGCCGTCGAGGATCAGCTCCTCCATCAACGAGTGGCCGACACCCATCGATCGCGGCTCCTTCGTCCTGCGCCTCGACCTGCTGCGGGTTCAGTGCTTTTCCGACGTCGCTCGCGAGCACGAGCCGGGTCACATCGACCATGCCGGTTTCGGGATCGACTTCGACCTCCACCGCGGTGCACATGAATTCCCAGAACTCCGGCCGTCCACCCAGCGGATGCTCGGGGCGATACCCGCCGCCACGCTCTTCGCCAACGCCGATGATCTCTCCGCGCGGCGGCCCCAGGCCTGCCTGCATTACCTCGGCATATGACATCACTCCGTTCGGGGTTCTCACTTCGCCGGCGGCCCACGTCGACCGCCGCTTCATCGATGGCGAGCGCACGAGCGGCGATCGTTTGCAGCTGCCGCCGAATCTGCTCACAGGCCTTGATCACGGCGTTCCCCATGAACACCGTCGAGCGGCTCGCGGATGTGGACGAATCGTACGGAACGATTGACGTATCGCCCAGCGTGATCACGACGCGGTCCGGACTCGCACCAAGCTCTTTGCCGGCGATCTGCGCCAGCACGGTCCGCGCGCCCTGGCCCATGTCTGACGTGCCCGACAGCACCGACACGCTCGCGTCGTAGTGAAGCCGCACGATGGCCAGCGACGCCGACGCGGTGGACGAGCTCTTCAGGCCGAGCGCGATGCCGCGGCCGCGGTTGCTGGCCAATGGCGCATGCCAATCGATGCACGCGGGCGGCCGACGCGAGCGCTGTCGGCCCAGTCGCCGTCTGCCGGCGTGTCGTTCGGAATGAACGCTTCGCCTTTCCGCGGCAGATTGCGCCGGCGAATCTCGACGGGATCGATCCCGAGAAGCCCGGCAGCTTCGGTCAGCTGACTCTCGACCGCCCACGACGCCTGCGGTGTGCCGAATCCACGAAACGCCGTGCTCGGCGTCGTGTGCGATAGCAGCGCTCGCGCGATGACTTTCGCGTTGCGGTGTGCGATACGGTCCGCACGCCGCGTAGCTCGCCTTGCTGACGACGCGGACGCCGATGTCGGCGTAGGCGCCAATGAGGAAATCCGTGTTCAGTTCCTGCGAGACGATCCGTCCTTCGCGATCGAAACCGGTCTTCGCGTGAATCCGCGCCGAGGTGCGGCGGGCCTGCTGGAATGTTTCCTCGAGCGTGAGCACGAGTCGCACCGGCCGGCCAAGCCGCAGCGCGAGCACGGCCAGCAGCGGCTCGAACTTCGGCCATCCTTTGCCGCCGAACCCGCCGCCGGGATCGGGCGCGACGATGCGGACCCTCGCGATCGGCCATTTCAGCGCGGCAGCAACGACGCGCTGCAGCACGAATGGAGTGCTGCGTCGGCGTCCAGATCGTCACGCCGTTCGCGTCGGGCGCGGCGATGAAGACATGCGGCTCGATGGCGAAGTGCGTGACCATCGGGAATCGGTATTCGTGCTCGATGACCAGGTCGGCCGAAGCGCCGGCGACATCGCCCCATCCAAACGTCCATTCGCGCAGCACGTTCGTGTTCGCCAGCGGATCTTCGGGACGAACGATGGATCCTGCACGAGCGGCGAAGCCGGATCGAGCGCCTGCTCGACCGACAGGACGGCGGGCAGCGGCTCGGCGTCGACGTCGAACGAGCGCGGCTGCGCCTCTCGGCCGCGTCCTTCGTCTCGCCACGACCGCCGCCACCGGTTCGCCGAAGAATTTCGTCTCCCCCGTCGCAAGGATCGGTCGATCGGCGAACGCCGGCCCGAATCGGGCAATCGGCTGCGGCAGATCGTCAGCGACCAGCACGCACGCGACGCCCGGGCACCTTCAGCGCCTCACGTCGATCGATTGTTTCTGATCGCCGATCGCGCCCCGCCCAGGTGCACGAGCTTCACGTGCAGCGCATCGTCGAACGACAAGATCGGCCGTGTAGCGAAGCGCCCCGGTCACGCGTTCGCGTGCGCCGATGCGCTCGTGCGAGCGTCCGATCCAGTCGCACGGTGCTCATCGGCGTGCACCCGCGGCGAGCAGCGACCGCGTCGAGGATGCGACTGTAGCCGCCGCAGCGGCAAAGATTACCGACGAGCGCTTCCTGGATTTCGACGCGCGTCGGCTGCGGGTTGGTTGCCAGGAGCTGCGCGCGCCGCCATGATCATCCCCGGGATGCAGAAGCCGCACTGAACCGCGCCCGTGGACGACGAAGGCCTCCTGCAGCGGATCGAGGCGGCCATCGGAGGCGAGTCCTTCGATCGTCGTGACGTGCTGACCATCCATCTCGATCGCCAGCACGAGACAGGAGCACACCGCCTGGCCGTTGACGAGCACCGTGCACGCGCCGCACTCACCTTCCGCGCAGCACTCCTTCGTCCCGGTCAGCCGGACGTCGTCGCGCAGCACGTCGAGCAGCGTGTGATGCGGCGCAATCTCGAGGTCGAACGACCGTCCGTTGACCTGCATCCGGACGGGCACGTTTGCAGCGCTCATGCGCGTGCCGGTCCTCAGTCGCTCGTTCAGACGTGACGCGGCGATCTTCCAGGTGCGGCCGGTCATGACCTCCAGCATGGCGGTTCGATATTCGAGGCTGCCGCGGACGTCGGTGATCGGACGTGCCGCTGAATACAACTGGCGCAACGCCGCCGTCTCGGGCGACCGTGTGCACCAGCGTGATCGCCAACACACCCGAGTCGATCAGACGCGACAAAGGGCGTGGGCGCGACGGCGCCAAACGCAAAGCGGCCGTCGCCGTTCAGACGTCGATCAGTCCGCACAGATTGATCGTCGCGAGATCGACGCCGCGGCGCCGGGTGATGCGGCCGAATGCTGCACCTACAGGAGTCGTCGGAAACGGCAGATCGATGGACTCGAGGATCTCGCCTCGTGTCAGGACGGTGCGGCCTGGCCCGGTGAAGAACTCCGAGAGTGGCACCAGGCGCGATCCGGCGGGACCGACAACGTTCGCCGCGGCGTCGTACACGAGCAGCGCGGGCACGGTATCGGCCGCTGGCGACGCGTTACAGATGTTGCCCGCGAGCGTCGCGCGATTGCGAATCTGCACGGAACCGACGACCGAGGCGGCCTCGACCAGCGCCTCGAAAATGTTCGCGCACTCGTGGGGTCGCTCGACGATCGACGTCATCGTGACGCGAGCGCCGAATTCGCAATCCCCCGTCGATGGACGACGATCTCGCCGTGCAGATCGCGGACGCTCTTCGTGTCAATGACGAGTGTCGGGCGAACGTGACCGCGCCGGAGCCGGACGATCAGATCGGTCCCACCAGCGAGCAGGTAGGGTTTGGCTGACTGATCAGCGAGCGCAGCGATCATCTGATCGAGAGTCGTCGGACGTAAGTAGGCGAAGGGACGCACGGGATGACTCCGCAGGCAGCCGTCGGGCGGCTCAGTCAGGCACGCCCTGGACGCTCGTTTCGACCGCGTCAAGCTGCTGGAGCGCACGGTCGACGAGCGGCTGCGCCAAGACCTTCAGTCGCGGGACTTGAATGCGCCCGAACATCTGAGTTGAACTTCTTTCGCACTTCGTGGGCCGGGTGTTTTCCGCTTCGGACGAACCCCAGAAAGAGATCGATGTTGGTCTCGAGAAAGCTCAGGCTGTCGACGGCCTGCACCAGGTCGGCCTCGGGCCAGCCGCCGAATTCGTGGGCGACGATCAACGCCTCGACGTGCTCGACGATCGCCTCACTGGCATGATGCTCGCGCAACCACGCCCCGACGATCCGCGCACTTCGAAGCGAATGCAGCCGTTCGTATTCCGGATCGCTCAGCGTCTTGATCACCGGCTGATCCGGACCGGGAAATGCCCGCTCCATGTCGTGCGTCAGCGTCGCCAGCCGCATCGACTCGGCGGAATCCGGCGCGACGCGGTCGAGCCATTCGAGCGCTTTCAGAAGATGATGCCGGTTGTACGGGTAACACTCGACGACCCAGGCGCGCGCGGCCTCGATGAGCGGCGAATCCATCACGAGTACCCGCACCTGGAACACATCGCCAGGAGTCCTTTCGCCATGGCCTCGGCAAACGGCGCGTCATTGATGTGACAGTCCATCTCGTGCAGCGGGATTCCTTTTTTTAGGTTCTTTCGCAGCGACTCGAACAAAGCGGTATCGGCTTCCGGCCAGTGGTATGGTTTGCCGGCCGCGGAGATCACCGAAATACCCCGAAGCGGAAAGAAGACCTCGACTGGTCCCGTCGACGCATTCAGCTTCCCCGCGATGATACGCCCGAGTTCCTCGTTCTCCTCCGGCGTCGTCCGGACCAGCGTCTGCTTCTCGTTGTGTCGATAGAGCCGGCGCCCCGCGAGCCGCTCGGGAATCGTTTCAGGAGCCCAGAAATTGACCATGTCGAGGCAGCCGGGGGCGATCACCGCGGGCGTGCCGGTTTTCGCGGCCGCCTCGAGCCGTGTCGGTCCCGCTGACATGACGCCGCCCACCAGTTCGTCTGCCCACTCGGTCGTCGTCACGTCCAGCACACCGGCAACCTGTCGCGCCTCAATCAGGCTCTCCATGGTCTGACCGCCGCTGCCGGTGGCGTGAAAGATCAGCACCTCGAACCCGGCCTTCTCGAGGATCGACCGAGCCGCCTCGACGCACGGCGTCGTGTTGCCGAACATCGACGCGACGATGGTCGGCTTGTCCTCGCCCGGCGGCACCGACGATTCCACCATGCCGCAGACCGCGCCCGCCGCACGGGTGAAAACCGTCCGGCTGATTCGATTGAGACCGCTGATGTCAACGATCGTCGGGATCATCGCGATGTCTTTGACGCCGACAAAACCGCGCACGTCGCCGCTCGCGAGCGTCGAGACCATGACTTTCGGAATCCCGAGCGGGAGCGATCGCATCGCCGCCGTACCTATCGACGTGCCCGCGCCGCCACCCATTGCGATGATCGCGTCGAGCTCACCTCGCGCGAGCATGCGCTGCACGACGACGGTCGCGCCGCGACTCATCGCCGTCACTGCGCGTCCGCGATCGGCTTCAGCAGATGAGCGTCGTCAAGCGAAGCGCCCGCTGCCGTCGCAACCTCTTCGCGTGTAATGAAGGAACCAAATGCCGGCTTTCCGAGAACGCCAACGTCGACGACGAGGACCTTGTGTCCGCGGTCTTCGATCTGCCGGGTCAGGAATCGGACCTCCTCTCCTTTGGTGTCGAGCGCGCCCAGTACGACGACGGTGGCCATGACGTCTCAGTCCATGATCGCGACCGCACGCACCGGCGCGGCCGTGGTGTTGACCCACTTGACCGGAAACACCGCCAGCTTGAAGCCGTGGCCGGGCAGCTGATCGAGGTTGGTCATGTTCTCGAGGTGGTAGTACTCGCGCTCGCACATGACGCGGTGCGCCTCCCAGAACTGTTTCCGCTCGAACATCGCCCACACCGGCGGATCGAACGTGATCGCGTCGATGCCCATGACCTTGATGCCCTGGTCGAGCATCCAGTGCGTCGACTCTGCGGTCATGCCGACTGATCGGTGACGTAGTCGTCGCTGTCCTGAATCTTGCCCGGCTCCGGTATGAATGAGCACGATGTCGAGCGGCTTCAGCGTGTAGTTGATCTTCGCCAGCGCCGCCTGCGCATCCTTGACCGAGATCCCCGCGCCCTTTGGCAAGATGACGAAATCGAGGCAGACGCCGTCGCCGAAGCAGTAGTCCAGCGGAATCGCCTCGGCCCCGGGGCCCTGCTCGCGGAGATGGCGAAGCGAATCGATGTGCGTGCCCACGTGATCGCCGAGCACGACCATGTAACTCGCCGTCAGCGACGTCGCGCCATATTTCGCCGCGCCGACGCGCTCGGCAAACTGCTGCCAGGTTTCGTACATGACCAGCGCCGGCCGAACGACACGGGGAAATACCATCATGTCGTTGTGCACGGGCATGCTTAAGATCGATCAGCTTCGGCGGCATGAAGACTCCTGAATCGCGGCCGGAGAACGCCGCGTCAAAAAGTTAGAAGTTAACTTCTGACTTTCTTCCCGCGTCAGCATATTGGCTCAAGCTGGCGCGCGCAAGCGCCTCACTGTGTCGCCGTGATGCCGCCGTCGAGGTACAGCGTCTGTCCGGTCACGAAGTTCGACGCCGGCGAGACAAAGAACAGCACGGCGCCGACGACGTCTTCCGTTTCGCCGATGCGGCCGAGCGGAATGCGTCCGACCACGCTCTGGTAGAACGCGGGATCGGTCAGGAATCGTTCACCCTGCGGAGTGCGGACGAAGGTCGGCGACATCATGTTCACGGTGATGTTGTGAGGCGCCCATTCAGCTGCGAGCTGCTTGCAGAGGATCGAGAGACCGCCCTTGGCAGCGCAGTAGGCCGAAAACCCCTTGCCCCGCAGCGCGAGCAGGCTCCGGACCGAGCCGATGTGGACCTGCTTTCCGCCGCGGCCGCCGGCAATCATGTGTCGCGCCGCTGCCTGCGACTGAAACATTGCGCTCGTCAGGTTCAACGTCATGACATGTCCGAAGCCTTCCTCGGTCACGTCGTCGGCCAGTTCCGCGCGCTGATTGCCGCCGACGGTGTTCACGAGGATGTCGAGACGGCCCCATCGGGCGGCCACTTCATCGACCATCCGCCGCGTGTCGGTCGCGAGAGCGCGTCGAAGACCGCGGCCTCGGCCTCGCCGCCCGCCGTCGCGTATGGCGCTGGCGCACGCCTTCGCCTTGTCCGCGTCGCGTCCAGCCACGGCCACGCGCGCGCCCGCCGCGGCAAGACCGCTGCAGACCGCGGAGCCGATGCCGCCGTATCCGCCCGTCACGAGCGCGACCTTGCCGTCCAGCCGAAAGAATCCTCCGATGTCCGTCATGGCACGGCAGCATAGTGCAGAATTGCTGATTTCTGATTGCTGATTGTTGATTGAGAGCAAGACATTCAGCATTCAGCAATCAGCATTCAGCATTTTCCTTTCCCCCGTCCATCTGTGGCATGATTCACCGCGCACCAGCGTCATCGTCTGAAAGGAGACGTGACCCTCATGGGATTCGTCAAGACTCGCCTCGGGGCCATGATGTTTCTGCAGTACGTCATCTGGGGTTCCTGGTACGTCACGCTGAATACTTATCTGACGAGCACGCTGCACTTTTCCGGAACTGAAGCGGGCGCCGCATTCAGCACGGTCTCGATCGCCTGCCTGGTGTCGCCATTCTTCGTCGGCCTGGTCGCGGATCGATTCTTCTCGACCGAGCGCGTCATGGCGGTGCTCTACGCGCTCGGGGCGCGTGTGCATGATCCTGCTGAGCCGCGTCACGACGTTCGCGCAGGTGTTCGGGCTCCTGCTGGCGTTCTGTCTCTGCTATTTCCCGACCATCGCGCTCTCGAATTCGATCGCGATGCAGCAGGTCAAAAATCCCGGGACGTGACTTCCCGCCGATTCGCGTGATGGGAACGCTCGGCTGGATCGCCGTGAACCTGGTGATCGGCTTCATGGCGGTCGAGGCGATGAACACGCCGTTCCTCATCGCCGCCGGCGCGTGCGCGGTGATGTGCCTCTACAGCCTCGTCGCGCTGCCGCACACGCCGCCTCCGGCGCGCGGACAGCAGGTGACGATCAGCCGCGATCCTCGGGCTCGACGCGCTGGCGATGCTCAAGGATCGCTCGTATCTCGTCTTCGTGATCGCCTCGATCCTCGCGTGCATCCCGCTGACGTTCTATTACTCGTTCACCAATCCCTATCTGAACGACGTCGGCGTCGTGAACGCGGCCGGCAAGATGACGCTCGGGCAGATGTCGGAAGTGGTGATGATGCTGGCGATGCCCATCGCGTTCCGGGTCCTGAACGTGCGCGGCATCCTGCTGCTCGGGCTGTCCGCGTGGGCGCTTCGATACGTGCTGCTGGCATTCGGCAATCCCGGTGCCGGCATGTGGATGTTCTACATTGCCATCCTGCTGCACGGCGTCTGCTACGACTTCTTCTTCGTCGCCGGGCAGCTCTACACCGATCAGGCGGCGCCGGCGCACCTGCGCAGCACCGCCCAGGGATTCATCACGTTCGTGACCTACGGCATCGGCATGCTGATCGGCTCGCTGCTGTCGGGCGGCATCCTCGACTACTTCTCGACCACCACGGCAACCGGTGTCGTTCGCAACTGGCAGTCGTTCTGGCTGAGTTCGGCAGCGATGTCGTTCGTGATCACGCTGCTGGTGCTGTTCTTCTTCAAGTCACAGGCGCGCGTCGGCACGGAGGCCAAACAGGCCGCCGCATGAAAGCGGTCGTCAAGTACGCGCCCGGCTCGGGCAACATCGACGTGCGCGATGTGGACGAGCCGGCGTGCGGCCCGGGCCTGGTGAAAGTGCAGGTCGCGTTCTGCGGCGTCTGCGGAACCGACCTGCATGTCCTCCACGATACCTTTCGCAACTATCCGCCGGTGATCCTCGGCCACGAGTGCGCCGGCACCGTGATCGAAGTGGGGCCCGGCGTCAGCGGCGTGACTGTCGGCGAGCCGGTCACCGTGCTCGGCGCAACGGCGGTGACGTGCGGGCAGTGCGCGTACTGCCGCTCCGGATACTTCATCTTCTGTCCACAGCGGCGAGGGATGGGACACGGCGTCAACGGCGCATTCGCGCGCTACCTCGTCGTGCGGCCCGATCAACTGTATCGCCTGCCCGACGGCATGTCGCTCGAGGCTGCCGCGCTCAGCGAGCCATTCGCCGCGGTCGTACAGGCGGTGACGGAGATTACGCAGGTGCGCCTGGGCGAGACGGCCGTCGTCTCGGGCCCCGGTCCGATCGGTCTCTTGTGCGTCAAGCTGCTGGTCGCCGAAGGGATCCAGACCATCGTGGCAGGAACGCCCGCCGACGCCGATCGCCTTGCCGCTGCGACACGTTTCGGCGCCGCACACGTCGTCAACGTCGGAGAGCGTCGCATTGGGCGAAGCCGTGCGCGAGGTGACGCGCGGCGTTGGCGCCGATGTCGCGTTCGAGTGCTCTGGCCATCCTGACTCGGTCCGCGGCTGTCTCGACTCGCTTCGTCCGATGGGCCGATACACGCAGGTCGGCATCTGCGGCCGCGAGATCCAGTTCCCGATGGATCAGGTGTTCTACAAACAGCTCACCGTGCGCGGTTCGATCACTTACACCGCCGCAACGTGGTCCCGGATGATGAACATCTTCGCGCAGGGAAAACTGCGCCTCGACGACATGGTGTCCACGACCTTGCCGATCACCGACTGGCAGCGGGCATTCGACATGGTCGAGGATCGGAGTATGTTGAAGGTGCTGCTCTATCCGGTGGATTAGAGCTCCGGGATCGGGGATCCGTCCGCGACAAGCGAGAAAATTTTCACACTTGTTACGTCATGCCGATTGACATCCTCGCCGCGCCCGCCATAGCGTGAAGGATTGGTGCGATTTCAGGGTGAGGAGAACCCCATGAGACGAGTTCTGACCGTCGTGGCGCTGCTGACATTGGCGCTCTCGAGCGTGGCGTTCGCCCAGGTCGACCGGGCAACGATCACGGGCACAGTTACCGATAGCGGCGGCGCAGTGATCGCCGGCGCCACGGTGACGATCACCAACCTGGCGACCAACGTCGCCTTCCGGCAGCCGACGACGGAGACGGGGTCGTATCTCCTGGTCAACCTGATTCCGGGGAAGTATCAGGTCGATGTGGAACAGACCGGGTTCAAGAAGGTGTCGCAGGTGGTCACGCTCGAAGTCGGCCAGCGGGCACGCGTGGATGCCACGCTCGAAGTCGGCGCCGTCAGCGAGACCGTCACCGTCGGCGAGACGACGCAGCTGCTGAACTCGAACGACGCCACGCTCGGTACTGTGATTCCGCAGTTCCAGGTGTCCAACCTTCCGCTCGCGATCCGCAACTGGGACGACCTGCTCGCGCTGGTGCCAGGGGTGCAAGGCGATCGCTACACCGAGCAGGGCGGCGGCACGTCCTTCGGACGGACCGGCGGCATCAACGTCCACGGTGCCCGCGCGCTGCAGAACAACTTCCTGCTCGACGGCGTGGACAACAACAGCATCTCCGAAAACGTCCAGGAATTGACGACGCAGGTCTCGCGTCCGTCCGTGGATGCGATCCAGGAGTTCAAGGTCGTCACCAGCCCGTACGCGGCCGAGTACGGCCGATCGCCCGGCGCCGCGGTCAGCGTCTCGACGAAGTCCGGAACCAACAGCGTGCACGGGACCGGCTATGAGTACTTCCGCAACCAGGCGATGGATTCGATCGATTTCTTCTCGAAGCGTGCCAACGCCGCCAAACCCGACAACAAGCAGAACCAGTACGGCGGCAACCTCGGCGGCCCGCTCATCAAGGACCATGCGTTCTTCTTCGCCGACTACGAGGGCACGCGGATCACGCGTGGTGTCACCCGGATCACCAGCGTTCCGACCGCCGATCAGCGCGCGGGGATCTTCACCACGCCGATCAAGGATCCGACCACGGGACTGAACTTCGACAACAACACGATTCCGGCCAGCCGGATCGATCCCTATGCCGCCTCGATCATCGCGCTGGTGCCGCTGCCGAATCAGCCGGGCGCCAACAACTTCTTCCGCACGGCCAACCTGATCGACAACTCCGACCGGCTGCTGCTCCGCAGCGACTGGCGGCCAACGCGCCAAGGACAGCATCTTCGGCCGCTACATCTATTCGACCCGCGATCGGGACATCCCCGGCGCATTCGGTGGCGTCATCGACGGCACCGGCACTTCCGCGTTCGGTAATCAGACGATCGGTACCAACGCGTTCGTCGGCGGCTGGACCCGGGTGTTGTCGTCGACCATGGTGAACGAGGCGCGCGTGTCGTGGTCGCGTTCGCGCTCGGACGCCGTGCACCAGGCGTTCGGGCTGACGCCGCCGGCCAACGCGCAGATCCCCGGCATGATTACCAATCCACTGGTTGCCGGCGGCTTCCCGGGCATCACCATCGACGGCTTCTTTGGCGGTTCGGGCCTCGGCCGTCTCGGCTCACCGGACTTCCTGCCGAAGTTCCAGCATACCGATCAGTTCGAGTACCTCGACACGCTGTCGTGGCTGCGCGGCAACCACGCGCTGAAGGTCGGCGCGGACATCATCGCGCCGATGAAGAACCAGTACATGGACGTCCCCGCGACGCGCGGCGCGCTGCGCTTCCGGAATGCCTTCACCGGCAACCCCATGGCGGACTTCCTGCTCGGGTACGTCTCCGACCTTCAGCTGTCGAACGTCTGGGTGGTCGAGCAGCGGCACTGGGCGACGATGGGGTTCGCGCAGGACGACTGGAAGGTGAACGGGCACCTCACGCTGAATCTCGGCCTGCGCTACGACTTCATTACCCCGGCGCTCGAGGCGAACAACAACCAGACGAACTTCGATCCGTCCGGGACGGGATCGCTGATCTACGCGAGCGACGGCTCGCTGCACGATCGCGGCCTCGTCAAGTCCGACGCGAACAACTTCGCACCGCGTCTCGGCGTCGTCTACCGGCTGAACGACAAGACGATCGTGCGTGGCGGCTGGGGCATCTTCTACAACCTGTTCGATCGCGTCGGCAGCGAAGATCAGCTCGCGCTGAACGTGCCAGGGCTCGTCAACAACACGGTGACGCAGACGTCCGGATCGCCGGTCTTCTTCCTGAAGCAGGGGATGCCGTCCGAAACGTTCCTCACCCCGCCCGACCTGAATCCGGCGAACGGCCAGCTGCGCCGGCTGCGCATCCGCGCCGTCAACGACGACGCGCCGAAGACGACCATCAACCAGGCCAGCTTCGGGTTCCAGCGCGAGCTCGCGCAGGGCATGATCGCGACCGCCGACTTCGTCTACACCCGTGGATCGAACCTGGCGACGCTGGTCAACCTGAACCAGCCGCTGCCGAATGCGCCGGGCGCGAACAACGCGCTGGGCGCGGCGCCCTATGCAAACTTTGGCTTTATCGAGTGGCGCGACCAGAATGGCAAGTCGGAGTACAAAGGTGTCGACATGGGGCTCGAGAAGCGGTTCTCGAAGGGCTATGCGTTTGGCGTCTGGTACACGCTTGGCGATTCGAAGGACAACACGTCCGAGCAGCTCACGACCCAGGGGTCGAACGCGTTCCCGCAGAACGCGCGCGACTTCAGCGCCTGGTACGGCCCCAGCGACTACGACGTCCGTCATCGCGTGGCCGTGAACTTCGTCGTCAACCTCCCGTTTGGCGAGAACGTCTTCGCGCGCGACTGGGTGTATTCGGGAGTGTACGCGTGGCGAGCGGGCCGGCCGTTCACCGTCAACCAGAGCGGCAACAACGTCGGCACCAACATGACCGGGCTGCCCAATCTCGTTGGTGATCCCGACGGAGCGAAGACGGTCGACCAGTGGTTCAACCCCGCCGCGTTCCAGGCCGTGCCGTCCGGCGTCTTCGGCAACGAGGTGAGGAACCAGTTGCGAGGCCCCGGCTACAAGAGCTACGACATGACCCTGCAGCGGTTGATCAAGTTCGGCGGCCGCTATACGGGGACGTTGCGCTGGGACGTGTTCAACCTGTTCAACACGACGAACTTCGGCCTGCCGAACCGGAACGTGTCGGATGCGACCACGATCGGAACGATCACCAGCCTGTCGGGCGACGCGAGGGTCATGCAGCTGGCGTTCCGGTTTGCGTTCTGATTTGAAGCGGTTTCATAACATGCTTCGGTTCGGCACGAACTCTCACGCCAAGAGCGCACAGCCTTTCGCGCAGCGCGCCAAAAACCGATCTCGCGCAGAGAGCGCAGAGGACGCAGAGAAGAACTTGGGGCTGGCCCGACCGCGCTTCGCGCGGTGAAGACCACACTGGAATTGAGAACACAAGCGCTTCGGAATCAAGTAGCGCTCGTGTTCTCGATTCCAGGGTGGTCTTGAACGCCGGCCACAGCCGGCGTCGGGCCAGCCACGCTGGCCTGTCTCGCGCAGACGAACGCCCTGCGTTTTCTCTGCGTTCTCTGCGTTCTCTGCGTGAAACACTCAGGGAGAAGAATTCCTGCCTCCTCCCGTTCTTTTCTCACCGGACCGAGAACACGACGTCTCGGTGAGCCGTCTGCCTCTCCTCACGGGTAGCTTCGATGGTCAGCAGGTACTGTCCCGCGGTCAGCGACGCGAGCGGCAGCTCGAACTGGTAGTCTGCCGAATGCTTTGCGGAATTGCCCTGTTCAAAGAGCCTGTCGCTCGATTCCATCACAGAGCGATTTGACGCGTCGATAATGCGCCTGCTCAGCGTGACCGGGACCGAGGCATCGTGTTCGGACTGGTAGACGCGTACAAATGCGGTCACGTGACTCGTCGACGTGAACTCACGTCTGGCGGTAGGCTCGAGAGGGAGCACATCACGGAATGGGCCGTCAGCCCTTGACGGTCGCAGTCCGAGGACCAGGCCGGACAGTGAGACTGGGGCCTTCGCGAAATCAGGAACATCGGCATACGTGTAGACGCTGCCGGTCAGATGGCGCGATGGATCCTCAGCCGCGACGCGAATCTCGTGACGGCCGGGATCGAGACGCAGTCGCGACAGCGCTTCGTACTGAAACACTTTCTGTCCAGCCGGTGAAGGCGCGACCATCACGGTCTGCACCTGGGTCGCGAGCGGCTTTCCATCGCGGTCGTACGCGCCGGTCAGCACGGTGACCTGGGTCGGTTGACTCTGCGCGCCTGATTCCTGGGCGCGCGCAATGACAAGGACGGTCGCCCCGGAACCACCGGGCGTGGCGAATGCCGCGGTCGTCACGCCCATGGGAATCTGTGTCGCCGGCCACATATTCCGCAGGGCCGCACTCAGCGTGGCGGGCAGTGCGTTCGGAAGAGGGGCCGGCGCGGCCGCCGGCGGCGAAGGTGAGTAATAGCCCTTGCGCGGATGGACTTGGACTCCTGGAAGATTCACCTCGACGGAAATGTTGTGAAAGGCACCGTCGTCGTTCTGTGAGGAAGGCACGAACCCCAGCACGTAATAGGACTCGGTCTCGGCAAAGATCGCGGGGATCGGCTCCCACGGCGCGTTGGTGTTCTTGATGGCGCGACCCCCGGTCTCGCCCGGGAAGAACGCCAGGTCGTTCTGGCGAATGAGTGGAGCCGACCGCGCGCTCGCGTCCGTCGCAGGAGGTATGCCGCCCGACTGTGAGGCGCCGGATCCCCCTGACTGCAGCAGATTTGAATCGAACGTGTGAATGGTCAAGTTGGCCGCTCCTGCCGCGCGCAGCAGTTTCTCCCTGGCTTCTCGCACTTCAGCAAAACACTCAATACCTGTCGTGCTCACCGGCACGCTGCTGCCAATGAACAACAGCATCTTGCGGCGGTGCTGAACCTCCCGCACGGCGTCGGCCACGTTCGTCATGACTTCCAGAGAGCACACGCCGCACCGGCACTCGCCACGGTGTCCGCCAAATGGATCGTCCGGGTCAACGTCGATGCCAAGAAACGGCTGATTGATGGCAGCGCGGAGCAGGCTGCGATCGGCGGTGAAGTTCTGCGGCACACCCACACTGGTATAGATGACGGCGGCCAGGTCGTTCGGCCCGAGCTGCTCGACCGCAGCTTCAGCGGTGCGCCGCGCCTCGGGAAAATTCGACTTGCCGATCGAGTAATCGAGCAGGATGACGACGAGCCGTCCCTCTTTAGGTGTCAGGTTGGTGACGACATCCAGACCGATGTCGCGCTGCCACGAGGCCGCGGGTTCCGGCGGGCGCTCGGGCAGCATGACCGGGCTGAAAGCAGCAATCGCCTTCACCTTGCCGTCTTCTTTCACGACGAAGTCGCCCGGCTTGAGCCCGAGTACGGGACGGCGATCCTTGTCGAGGACCGACACATCAACCTGCACCAGGTCGATGCCGGTCCGATAGGTCAGCTGCGGGACCCTCGTGTCCTGAGCGAACGTCAAAACCGACCACACGATCGCCGAGACTAAGGTAGTGGCGGCCGCATCACGCATGAGGAGCTCCGGGCTGGCCGTGCTCATGGTACTCGGGGAGCGAAGCCATGTCAGGTCACTTCATGGGGCTCGCCGAGCTAATGGGTAATGGTGCGGAGCCAGGGGACCCATGTGATGGACTGGCAGTCGTACGCGGTTGGCTGGTTCGGAGCATTTAACGGGCTGAATTGAGCACGGTGGTTGCGATCAAGAATGCCGACACGCTTGCTGACGAGCAGCACCTCGTACGCCCGGGCAGGAAATGGCCAATTGCTGCGTGCGCAGCTGTAGTTATTGAAGTGCAGGTTGGCGATGTAGAAATCCTGCTTGAGTTTTTGAATGACCTCACGGAATCGCGGCTCGTCGTTGCCGTGAAACTCGACTGCCAGCTGATCGATCTGATCGAGGACTGACTGAGGAGTGTTCAAGAAGGTGTCCCACTCGGCACCTTCGACATCCATTTTGAACACAAGGTGCCGCCCCGCGTCTCCGTTTCGGGCAATCTGCGCCTCCGGCGTATCGAACACGCGTCCGTCGCTGTCGGTCGATCGGCCTCCGGCCACACACTCCGGATGGAACATGAGCGCACCAGCCTCACACACCGGCTGCTGCAAGTTGAAGCAATCGTATTCGTGAACCTTCACTTTGAGCTGGCGCGAAATATCGCATCCCCACCCGTCATACCCGGAAATGCCGTAGGAATACGCCGCTTGCACGTCCTTGAGCAGGTTCGCGCATAACAGGTATCCCCCGTCATTCGATTCGCCGAATCGTTTCAGCTCGCAGTTGGCAAGCGCGACAGGCTGCAAATCTTCGAGCAGCGCTTGTCTCCGTCCTTCTGGCGTGTTGCGATACCACCGCGCGCGACGGATTTCGGCGATGGCGACGCCGGTGACGAGGATGATGACGATGACAACGAGCCACTGCGCCGTGCGTTTCAATCAAGCTGCTCCTTGATCCCCGGTGTCGACGTGTCATCGTCGGTGCGGGGAAGGCAAGATGGAGAGAGAATAGCCTGCATTGAGCGTACAGAGGAAGACCGGTGCGACACTCCGGGGTGACTCGTTCCTTGGCGCCGTCGTGGCGCTCGTGGCATTCGGCGTCTACCTGAAGACACTGTTCCCCGGCCTCGGCGGTGGAGGGGATTCCGCCAAGTTTCAGTACGTCGGCAGCGTACTGGGCACGCCGCATCCACCCGGCTACCCGCTCTACGTCCTCGTTTCGTTCTGCTTCGCTCAGATTCCCGTCGGCACCCTGGCCTGGCGTATCAACGCGATGTCAGCGTTCTTCGCCACGGTCACGGCTGCCGTCTGTGTCCTGGTGCTGCGACGCCTGGGTGTCGGCCGCGCGATTTCGGCGGGCGTGGCCCTGTCATTGGCATTCGACTACGCGCTCTGGCCGTTTGCGGTTCGCGCGGAGGTGTATTCGCTGACAGGAGCGCTTACGGCGGTCCTGCTCTTGTGCGCGGTCCGTTGGGAAGCCACGCGGCGCGAGCGCGATCTGTATCTGATGGTCGCGATATTCGCGCTGAGTCTTGGGAACCATCTCACAGCCGCGGCGCTGGCCCCGGCGCTCGTCGCGTTTGTTCTGCTGACTGACCGACGCGCGATTCATTGGCGGACGGCCGTGATCAGCACGCTCATCGTGGTCGCCGGTCTCTGCCAGTACGGGTTCATCCTGCTTCGCACGGCACAGAATGCCTCATACCTCGAAGCGCGCGCCTCCAACCTGCGCGAATTGTTCGCGGTCATGCGGGCTTCGCGGTTCTCGGACGAAATCTTCGCGTTCTCACCGCGTCAGCTCATCGTCGAGCGAGTACCGGAGCTATGGCATCTCTCCGTCCTGGAGCTCAACTCGCTCGGCATCGTTCTCGCGTTCGTGGGACTCGCCGCGGTGGTCGCACGGCGGACCACAATCGGAGTCCTGCTCATCCTCGGCGCCGGAGGGATCCTGTTCCTGACGCTCAATGTCGGCGCCACTGATGTGGCCGGGTTTCTGATTCCCGCATTTGTGCTGACCTGGATCGTCGTGGGCATCGGCCTCGGGTGGCTCTCAGATCGGGCGGCGGCCATGGTGAGGCACGGCGCAGCCGCCGCCATCGTGACGGCCCTGGTACTGCTATCGATGCAGGTCGCGCGGAATTACCGCGCCAACGACCATCACCTACGCACCTACGAAATCCGATACTTCGATGCGCTCTTCGATCGACTCGAAACACGCTCCGCAATCGTCACCGAGAGCTATGCGGTCGATCAGCTGGTGCTCTACAAGCTCGCCGGCGAACACGCCGACCGCGGTCGTACGATCGGCCTCATTACGCGGGACGTCGAGACTGTGCGCCAGCACGCGGCAGACGGTTTCGCCGTGTACGCGTTCGCCGAGGGCCGTAAGGCTCTGGAGAGCCACGGATATAGATTCGAACCCATTCCATTGTCCACGGTCGGAACGCCTTCAACCGAGGCGATAGACATGTCGCCGCTTCCCCTTTTCCGTCTGACGAGGCTGACGACTTGTCAGGATATTGGAAACACCGGCTGGCAGGACATCACCAACCTCGCTCGTGATGGCCGCCTCCTCATTCGCATCGACAACTACCGGCCATTCGATTCCGCGGTCGTGTTGTATGCCGGGCAGCAGTCCGCCACCGCTGCCAATCCGCTGCTCGCGGCGTCCCACGGTCCCGAAGCGCCGTCAATGGCGGTCACGATGTTTCAGGGCGCCGATTCAACGAAACTCGCCGCTGCCGTACAACGGGACGGCCTGATCAAAGCCGATCCGCTCGAACGGGAGGCGGCCGTCCAGCGGATCGAGTTGAGGGTCAACGATCACGGCGAGTTCTCATGGTCCGCGCTCGACCTCGGCGGACACCCGGACGTCGTGCTGGCGCGTGCGTCGGTCGACCTGAACAATCCCCGGCGAGCAAGCTTCTGCGGATGGTCGGGACGTGATCTGTTCGAGTCGGGGCTCGAAGAGCGGGTGCCCTTCGGACCGTCGGGCGAGAACTCCTTTGGCACCGGCTGGCACGGCGCCGAACGTTCCAATGAAGGAGTGGACTTCCGGTGGACATCGGCGCGAGAAGCCGAAGTCCTGATTCCTCTGACGAAGGCCGGAACCATCACCGTGCGAGTCCGCGCGGCTCCGTTCACCTACCCGGGGTCGCAGCGGATGACACTCGTTCTGAAAGTGAATGGCGAAACACTGACTGCACGGCCGATGCAGACTGGATTAGGCACCTACGAGTGGGCAGTGCCGGCACAGCTGTGGCGTCAGGGATTCAATCGGCTTGCCGTGAGTGCCTCGAACCTCGCGAGTCCTGCCGCAGTCGGGCTCTCCTCCGATACACGATTGCTGGGTGTTGCGGTGAGCGACTTGTCGCTCCGTCTGACGCCGGATGCCGCGAGGACCGCGCGCTGAGCGCGCGCAGCCGGTGACTACGGGTCGCCGGCCGCACCCGAGCCTTCGATTGAGCGGCGCACCGACACCTTGAGGCTGATTCCACCCAATGTGAGGGCGCCGATGACCACGATGACGAGCGCCAGCATCGTCAGCGCCGGATCGTAGGCAGGAATGGCTGACGCGAGCCAGCGGTTCAACAGGAGCACGAACGACTCGACGCCGGTCAACGCGATCACCGCGACGGCAGCACACAACAGAATCTCGGCAACGGTGTCCCGCCACACTCGAGGGCGTGGCAGCGTGGGCGAACTGGTTCGCGACGTCGCGTGAGGTTCCATCTGCTGACGAAAGAATGGCAAGGTATGCGGCAGGGCGCGACCCTCGCAACCGGCGCGTTACCGATCGATCACAGTTCCGCCAGCCGTGTGGTGGCGTCGCCGAACTGATCCAGCTTCACGCCCATGCGATCCATGAGCGAGAGGTGGAGGCTGCAGGCCTTGCGGTTCTCGTCGCCCTTCCCCATGTAATCAAGGATGCGGCCGCCCTTGAGCGTGCCGCCGCCCTTGCCGGTCAGCAGGATCGGCAGCTGATTGGCGGTGTGGGCGTCGCCGTCGAAGAGGCTCGAGGCGCACATGAGGATCGAATTATCCAGCAGCGTCGTCTCCCCTTCAGCGGTGTCTTTCATGCGCTGCGTGAGATAGGCAAACTGCGCGATGTGGAACTGATTCGTCTTCAGGTACATCGCTTCCTTGTCGGGCGCGTGGCCGTTGTGCGTGAGGTCGAGGTGCAGCGCCCCCTGCACGCCTTCGAGGAACTTGAAGTTCATCTGCGACAGATCGTTGTTGAGCATCACCGTGGCGATGCGGGTCTTGTCCATCTGGAACGCGAGCACGATCAAGTCGAGCATCAGCTTCATGTGATCGGGGACGTTCTGCGGCAGCTCGTTCTTCGGACGCGGCATGTCCGGTTGCGCGAGCGTCGGCCGCCAGCCCTCGATGCGCTCTTCGTTCGACGCCTTCTCGATCCGCTTCTCGATGTCGCGGATCGACTCGAAGTACTCGGTCAGCTTGACGTTGTCGCCGCGGCTGATCTTCGGACGAAGGCTCTGCGAATCGCGGCGGACCTCGTCGAGGATGCTGCGATCGACCTGACGGCTGGTGCCGTCGCCGACGAGGCGATCGAACACCCGCGACGGGTAGATCTCTTTCGTCGCCGGCTTGGTCGGCGAGGCCCAGGACAGGCTGGAGCCATAGATCATCGACAGGCCGTCCTCGAGCCTGAGCTCGTTCGGCTCGATGCCGAGCACCAGGCTCGGGAGCGCGGTGTGACCGCCGATCTGAGAGGCAATGACCTGATCCATCGAGGTGCCGACGCGGATGTCGTTCGGATCCAGGCTGACCGTCGCGCCAGACAGCACGTTCATCCGTCCCAGATGCGGGCTGGTCGAAGCCGCCGCCGACTGGTTGAACAGCCCCTGGATGAAGACCATGTCCTCGCGATGCGGCATCATCGGCAGCGCCGCCGGACCGAGCTGCATGTTCGCGCCTGCGCCCTTCGCCCACCATTCGGTCGGCTCGACGCCGTTGGAGAAGAAGACGATCCCGAGGCGCAGTGGCGGCGTGCTCGTCTTCACCGCTTCAGCGGCTTGCCCGAACACCGGCAGCGATTCCATCCACGGCAGCGCCAGCGCCACGCCCACGCCGCGAAGAAAATGACGCCGTGACGGGTGACGCAACGTCTCGTACATGCTCATTGATGTCCTGCCCCCGACTGCGTGGAGTTCGACCGGCCTTCCATTCGTGCCGTCGGCACGGTCGTCACGGTTTCCTCTGCCGCACGATTGCGGAACTGACGGCTGTTCACGATCGCGATCGCCAAATCCGAAAATGTCGCATCCCCACCGCGCGCCGTCATGATATCGATGAGAGGCCTGTCCGATCCCCTGACGGTCCGTCCAAGCGCGTAGCCCAGCATCTTCTTCGACAGCGTCCTCATCACCAGCTTGTCCTTGCTGCGTAGGTACTCGAGCAAGCCGGTGGTGCCGGTGATCTTCGTATCGTCGGCGAGCTCGCCGGTCATGTCGACGGGTTTGCCGTCGCCGTAGGTGGCGCGCGTCCGGCCGACCGCATCGAATCCTTCGAGCGGGAAGCCCAGCGGATCGATCCTCGAATGACAATTGGCGCAGGTAGCGTTCCGTTTGTGCTGCGCCAGCCGCTCGCGCACGGTCAACCCGTTGAACGTCTTGTCGTCGGCCGGGATCGTTCCCGCATCTGCCGGCGGGGGCGGCGTCGGGGTCCCCAGAATCCGTCGCAGGATCCAATCGCCGCGCTTGACCGGGCTCGTGCGCAACGGCGCAGACGTTGTCGTCAACACGGATCCCAGGCGCAGCGCTCCGCCGCGATTAAACGCGCTCGCGCCGTCCACTCGCTCCATCTTGTCGGTCAGCTTCAGATCCTTCCCGACACCGTAGAACGCAGCCAGCGGCTTATTGAGGAAGGTGTAGTCGGCGTTGAGTATGTCCCGGACGGGACGCTCCTGCCGGACGATGTATTCGAAGGTGGAGACGGCCTCGTCGTACATGGCCGACTTCACTTCGTCCTTGAATTCGGGGAACCGCGCCGTGTCCACGCCGCGGTATTCGTCGAAGTGATAGAAGCCAAGCCACTGGCCGAAGAACTCGGTCGCCAGGCGACGCGCTTTGGGGTCGGCCGTCATCCGCCTGACCTGCTTCGCCACGAGCGACGGATTGCTCAACTCGCCAGCGACCGCAGCCCGCCGCAGCTCGTCGTCCGGTATCGACGACCACAGGAAAAAGCTCAAGCGGCTCGCCATCTCCCACCCGTTCAAGGGCCGTTCCGGACCGCTTCCCACCGCCTCCACGCGATAGAGGAACTCGGGCGACACGAGAATCCGAGCCAGCAACGCGCGAACCGCCGCATCGTGATCGAGATGGGTCTCGGTGCGGGATTTCTGGTAGAACGCGCGCAGGCCCGCTTTCTCGTCAACCGTGAGCGGCCGGCGCCATGCGCGGCTGGCGAAGGTGAGCGCATCGGTCACGTGACGAGGCTGGGCGAGCGTCTGGGCGCGAATCACCTCGTCGTAGTTCGCGCGCAGCGACTTGACGTACGGCCCGACCACGACAGGCAGCGCGGCGATCTCCGCGGCATTGAAGTCTTCGATCTTGTTGCTCTTCAGCTTCAGATTGAAGTGGTCCGCCAGCATGCCGAGATACGCATCGTGGTACGGCCACGATCCGAAGAGATCCGTCCACGCCTGATTCAGACGCGCGCGGTCGGCGCCGTCAACCATGTTCTCGGTGAAGAACTTGTCGTTGCGCTGGTACTTCACCTTGAGCACGAATGCGTCGTGCTCGGGGCTGTTGTAGGTGTCGTCGAACGGAGGCGGCACCGGATCCTTGTCCGCGGGATTCGCCTCACCGTGAGAGTTGGGCGGCAGTAGCGACACGTATTCGTCGATGTGCGCGCGGAAGGCTTCATATCCGACGCTGTGCAGATCGCCGAACACGACGCGCTGCAGAGCGTCGCGCGGCGACCCTTCCACCCGATCCGAGATGGTGACGCGCACGACGGCGTTCCGATCGTTGCCAAGCTCGGCGTCCGCCTGGAGCTCCAGGACGTTGCCGCCGGCGGGGACGTCGAGTGTGAACGACACCGGGCCGGTGGTGGCGAAGTCGTCTGGCCCGAGTGCCGATCCGTCCGGGCTCGTCCCGAATCGCAGCGTAGCAGCCGCATCGGCTGGAAGTACGGCGCGCAGCGTTTGCGTGGACAGGACCGGACCAGCAGCCCCACGGCCCGGGCCCGCACCCGCCGTGGCCACGCCTGCGGCTGGAGGTCCACCCCGTCCCGGAGGCACAGCGGCGTGCGTGACGATTCGCGGGTTACGCCAGATGACGACCGGTGTCGCGCCCGATGTCGGGTTCAGGTCCGCAAACGTCAGGAACACTTTGGTCGGACCCGCGACGGGTGGACCACCACGGCCGCGGCCTGCGCGAACACCTACTAAATAGGTGTAGTGATGCGCCGGTTCGGCCTTCAGCGTCTTGTCGTCAAAGGTCAGCGGGCTCTCGTCGCCCGCGCCGCCGGCGGCCAGATCGCCGCGCGCAAAAAACCAGCTTGGCCAGGTCGTGAGCGCCTTGTAGAGATCGTCACATCCAGCGCGCGCCCGGGCGATCGATCCTTTGACGTCGGAGGTCGGCGCCGGAAGTTTCGTCCAGCCGTCAACCGTGACCCGGGTCGGATACCCGGTGCTTGGTTTGTTGACGACGGTCCAGATGTGCTCCGCGAATCGACCGGTGATGTCTTCCTTCGCGGCAAGCCCTCGAATCGTTGCTGACGGATCGCCGAGCGCAGCGCGATGCTTGTAGTACCACGCCACGAACAGCGCCTTGCCATACCGCTCGAGACCGAACGGTCGTCCACCTTCGCCGGACACGACGCGAAAACCCTTGGCGGCGTAGATCTCGTTGATCCGCGTCAGCGCGGAGAGTTCCAGGCCCGTCTTTCCCGCGTCGGCGAAGAAGTCCATCGGGCCGGCACCCACGATGGCGTGATCGGCGACCTGCTTCGCGGCTTCGAGATACCGCTCGATGCTGGTGTCCTGCACGAACTGCACGTCGCCGAAGTTGGTGAATCCCTCTCCGCCGACCGAGTCGCTCGACGCATCGACGCCGACCTTGACATCGATGCCGGTCAGATCGCGAATCGCGTAGGCATACTCGGCGCTGGTGAGTCGCCGCACCGTGATGTGTCCCGGCTCACCGGCATGCGCAGCCTGATACTTGCGAAGCGACGATCGAATCCATCCAAGCGTCGCCGCGCGCTCGGCGTCGGTCGGGAAAATCTCCGCCTTGTCCTCGGGCGGCATCTCCTTCGATTCGAGCATCTCGGCGACCTTGTCCCACTGGTCCCAGTGGTCGCCGATCGTGGTCTGCGCCGACTGCTGAATCAGCCGTTCGAGGCTGAGGTCGCCGCGGTGCTTCTCACCGCCGTGGCATTCGAAGCAATATTTCTTAAAGGTTGGGGGCGGCTGAAAAGCCGGTTGCGACCGCGTCGATGAAACGCGGACAGGCCGGGTCGCCGGTGCCTGGGCCGATAGTATTGATGCGCCCAGCGATGCGAGCACCAGGCAGAACCCGAGGCGTTTCATGGCACTCCAGGTCACGGGGGACGCAAACAGTTGTGGAATTGTAGCTTAAGTGGCCTGACGACCGAAAAGACCGAAAAGGTGGCTGGCACCTTTCCGGGGAAAGTGCCAGCCACCTTTTTCTGTTCTTGTCGGAACGAAATGGCAAGCGATTTGACTCATCCACTTCATGCCTAGACCAAATCGCGTATGTCCCGACGGGGTCCCTCAACACATTGTCAACCGAGGAAATCGCAGGTCCCGGATCTTTTTCGACGCGGCTGATTACCTCGGATTCCTTGCAGCTTTGACCGATGCGGCCGAGCGCACGGTCGTGAGATTGCTGTCGTATTCGTTGATGCCAAACCACTGGCATCTCGTGCTCTGGCCGGTGCGCGGCGTGGAAGTCTCCGCGTACATGCAGGTTGCGATGAATTCTCATATCCGCGATCTGCAAGGCCGATACGGCACGTCCGGCACCGGACATGTCTACCAGGGTCGATTCAAGAATTCCGCGATTCTGACGGAGCGACATTTCCTCAACGTCTGTCGCTACGTGGAGGCGAACGCACTTTGCGCTGGCCTGGTGCAGCGCGCAGAAGACTGGGAGTGGTCAAGCCTGGTGCGCACCGGTCCAGCGGAGGGCATTGACATCCTCTCCCCTTGGCCCGTCCGCCGCCCGGCGACTTGGCTGGAGGACGTGAATCGACCGTCTTCGAACCGTGCAGTGCACGAGATTGAAGAACGGATCCGACGACAGGGCCGGGCCGGTTGCGCTTTGCACACCTGGAGTATTACACCGAACTGACGCTGCGGGCGGCAAAGGTGGCTGGCACCTTTTCCCGGGAAGGTGCCAGCCACCTTTTTTCCTTTTTGGTCTTTGTGGGCGCTAGACCTTTTTTGGGGCGCTACTGCTGCGAACTGTCGGTGCAGGCCTCGGTGAACAGCTTCAGTCCTAACAGCCCGGTCAGCGCGCCGAAACGACCATCGACAACACCGCCGATCATGCAGCTCACTCCGTAGCCCGTGTTCGTACCAGTGTTGGTGTCGTCGTCGAACGCCGGGGTCGAGTGGTTAACGTCGGTGCCGAGGTCAAGCACCGCTCCGCGCATCGCGCGAATGCCATCTCCACCGTTGCCCGCAATGGTATTGGCACCTACTTCAGCCTGGGCGTTCCGGTCGACGAACACACCGTGACTCGCGTTGTTCTGGATGATGTTGGCGAAAATCTGTGCCGACGATCCGCGGTAGACCTGCACGCCTTGAGTGCCGTTGTTCTGAATCGTGTTCGGCGCTGCGATCCTGTTGCTCGGAGGCCCGAACCATCCGATGCGTGAGCTGGACTCATACTGGACCGCAATGCCCGCCAAGGGGTTGTTCTGGATGACATTGTTAAGGATGTCGGCCGAACTGTTCCGAAACACGGTGACGCCGTTACGATCCGCGAATTCGACCGTGTTCCGATCGATAACCGCCGATCCTCCGTCGGTCACGGCGATGCCCTGCGGCGCCCCTCCGATGACATGAAACCCGCGGAGCGTGATCCCGCGACCCAGGATCGTCACGGCGTTCGCCGACGAATCGCCATGAATGACGGCGGTTCCCTGGCCGTCGAGGATAATGCGCTGCACCTCCTGACCAATCGTGAGGTTTTCGTTACAGATTCCGCTCACCAGAAGCGTGTCTCCAGGCTTCAATGTCTGAATGGCCTGTCCAATCGTCTTGTTCGGACCGCAGGTCACCGTATGGGTGTCCGCGGGCGCCTGCCCGATCGTTGATTGCGGGAACATAAACGCCAGGGCCAATATCAGTAGCAATCCTATGACCACAGGTCGTATCTGATTTCGCATCCTGCTTCCTCCTGTTCCAATAGGCGGGAAGAGGTTGCGAAAAGGTGCAGGACAGGCATAGAATCACCACATTCCAGACACACGTCCTACTCCGACCGCGCTGCTGCTCGCCTGGAATCGCGGCGAGCCAGAGGCACTCGAGGCACTGCTACCGCTGGTGTATGAGGAGTTGCGCCGCGTGGCCGCCGGTACTTGCGCGGCGAGCGCCACGGGCACACGCTGCAGGCGACCGCGCTCGTCAACGAGGCGTATCTGCGCCTCATCGAAGTGCGGCATGTTCACTGGCAGAATCGTGCCCACTTTTTCGCCATGGCGGCGCGACTGATGCGGCGAATTCTGGTGGATGCGGCACGCGCGCGCGGCTATCAAAAGCGAGGCGGCGGCGCACCGCTCCTGTCGCTCGATGAAGCGCTCATCGTGCCGCCGAACGCGGGGACGATCTCGTCGCGTTCGACGACGCGCTGACCGCGCTGGCTGCGATCGATTCGCGAAAGTGCCAGGTCGTCGAGATGCGCTTTTTTGGCGGCCTGACTCTCGACGAGACCGCCGAGGCGCTCCACGTCTCGCGAGACACTGTGAAGCGCGATTGGAAGATGGCAAAGCTCTGGTTGCTGCGCGAGCTCGGAGGAGCTGACGGCCAGTGACGCCTGAGCGTTGGCGCCAGATCGAGGACGTCTGCCACAGAACGCTGGCCCTTCGATCCGAGCGACCGCGCCGCCTTTCTGTCGCAGGCGTGCGCAGGCGACGAGGACGCTGCGACACGAGGTTGAATCGCTGATTGCGCAGGAACCCCTGTCGCCTGGATTCATGAGTCGTCCCGGTGATGGCTCTGGGCGCATCAGGCGGCACGGTTCATCCGGAGGGGATCGCTCGTCGGCCAGCGACTCGGCATCTACACGATTCGATCTCTCCTGGGCGTTGGCGGTATGGGCGAGGTCTATCGAGCCTATGACGAGACGCTCGGACGCGAGGTGGCCGTCAAGGTCCTGCCTCCCCAGTTCACCGCGAACGCGCAGCGGAACGCCCGCTTCGAAAGAGAAGCACGGTTGCTCGCGACGCTGAATCATCCGCACATCGCGGCCATCTACGGCGTACAGGAGGCCGACGGTGTTCGCGCGCTCGTGCTGGAGCTGGTCGAAGGAGAGACGCTGGCGGATCGAATTGTCCGGACCTCCAATTCGGAGGGTATGCCGGTCGCTGAAGCGTTGGGTATTGCCCGGCAGATCGCTGAGGCGCTCGACGCCGCGCACGAGAAGGGGATCGTTCACCGCGACCTGAAGCCCGCAAACGTCAAGATCACACCGGACGGTGTGGTGAAAGTACTGGACTTCGGCCTTGCCAAGGCGCCGGGCGCCGAGGGTACGCGTAGCGATGTCACCGAGTCGGTTGACGGCGCGATCCTTGGCACCGCGGCCTACATGAGCCCGGAGCAGGCGCGAAGTCAGCCGGTCGATAAACGCGCGGATATCTGGGCATTCGGTTGCGTGGTGTACGAGATGCTGACCCGCCGTCTTGCGTTTCCAGGCGATACGGTCTCGGACACGATCGCCGCGATCCTCCAAAAAGAACCTGACTGGTCTGCACTGCCAGCGGCAACGCCCTGCGCCGTGCGGCGGCTGCTGCGGCGTTGCCTCGCGAAGAACTGAAACAACGGCTTCGAGACATCGCCGACCTCGGGATCGAGCTGGATGCGATCGACGAGGCTGCCCGGGCTCGGGAGTTAGCGCTCGCGCATGCGACGCGATCGAGACTCTGCGCGTGACTGGCTGCCGTGGTTAGTTTTCGTCGCCCTTGTCGCCGGCGTCGTCATCAGAGAAGCGACGCGACCGGCACCGCTCCTTGATCCGCTCGCCAACGCCGAGTTCAAGCGATTGACGGATTGGGAAAGCACCGAAGAAGGAGTCGAGATTTCTCCAGACGGAAAATTCGTCGCCTTCTTGTCCGATCGGTCAGGCGAATGCGACATCTGGCTGAGTCAGGTGGGCAGCCGCAGCTTCAGGACATCTGACCGAGACACATTCGCCCGCTGGCACCCAGCGGCTTCATTGTTCGGAAACTCGGGCTTCACGGCCGACGGGACCGAGATCTGGTTCAACCCGGGGACTCGAAGCCGTTGCTGCTGATGCCTCGACCGGGGGCGAACCACGCGACCATTTCTCTGGAGAGGGGCGAACGCGCCGGCGTGGTCGCCAAACGGCGACCACGTGTCTTCGTCTACAAGCGCAATCGTGACGATCCGGTGTATCGTCGTCGATCGCACGTTTCGGCGACCGGCGGCAGATCATTCCGCCCGGCACGAACAAGGTCAACAACCTGGTGTGGTCGCCAGACGGCCAGTGGATCTACTTCGTCGAGCGGACCAGAGCCGCAGGACGAGATCGACATGGACGTCTGGCGGGTCCGCTCGTCCGGCGGAATCGCCCGAGCGGTTGACCACCGCACGCGGCGGTCAACTTCCTGACGATGCTCAACTCGCGCACGGTGCTGTACCTGGCGCGGGCGGACGACTGGTCGGGCCCTGGCTCTGGGCGCTCGACGTCGAACGGAAGGGTGGTCGCGCCGAGTCGCCGTCGGGCGTTGATCAGTTCACGTCCGTCGCCGCCAGCCGTGACGGAAGCCGCATCGTCGGCACGGTGGCGAATCCAACGTCGACCCTGTGGACGCGTACCGCTCGACGGATCGGCTGGCCGACGATCGCGAAGCGCAGGTGTATCAATTGCCGGTCCCATTGGGACACGAACAGGCCCCGCGCTTCGGCGGGACTCGACGATGTTCTATCTCTCGGCCGGCGGCAGCAGCGACGGGCTGTGGAAACTGCAGGACTGGACAGGCGTCGGAAATCTGGAGGAACGTCGACGGCGCATTGTCCGAACCGCCAGCCATCTCTCCTGATGGAGCAGCACGTCGCCGTTGCGTCAGGCGCGAAGGACAACGGCATCTCTCCATCATGTCGGCCGACGGAACGAATCGACAGACGGTCGCGCCTTCGATCGATGTCGAAGGAGTCGCGGGTCAGGGAATCGCCGATTGGTCTCCCGACAGCACCGAGATCGTGATTGGTGGGCGTGATCGCGCGGGTCCGGCGCTGTTTCTGATTCCGATCGACGGCAGGCCGCCGAAGCGGCTGGTCGACGGGCATACGGGTCAATCCGGTCTGGTCGCGCGACGGACAGATGATCTCTGTTCGCCGGCCGGTCACTCGTAGGACAGGTGAAGCTTCTGGCCGTTCGACCGGATGGATCGGCAGTCACAATCGCCCGAGGTGTGGGCGCGCCCGGGTGGTTATCGGTTCCTTCCGGACGCAAAGAGCGTTGTGTTCCTGCCACGCATCCATGCGCTCGACTTCTGGCGGCTTCGATCTCGTCACGAGAAGCAGCAGCGCTCGACACACTTCAGCAATCAGGGCACCATCAGGACATTCGACATCACACCCGACGGAAAGTCGATCGTGTTCGATCGAGTCGCGGCAGAACTCCGACATCGTCCTGATGGATGTACCGAAATGAGTGTTCAGCTTCCTCAGCTTCCCTAGGTTGAGCCTCACTCCCAGCATCGACGCGGCGCGGATCCATGAACAGGGTGGGCTGTCCAAAGTCGGGATTGGTCAGGACCGTTTCGGTGAGGAGCACGTCGGTCGCCAGCGCTTCCTCGGCCGAATTATTGAGCGCATTCAGCACGTCGAGCAGCAGTTCGATCCGGGTCACGCCGCGAAGCGTGAAAGCTCTCGACAGCCGCACGTCGAGCAGTGACTGCGAGGACAGACGTCGCGTGCCTCGCGTCTCGATCAACACACGCTGCTGACTGTTTTGCGGCAGATCGAGGAGCGTCGTAGCTGCCCAGGGCTTCCCGCTGAAGCATTGCAGGTTCGCGGCAATGACCAGGCCGGTCTTCGGCACCTCAGCACTGGCCATCGCGCGAAACACGTGCGGTCGATCGTTCGGAAGCCTGCCTGGTCGCGTTGGTGATCTCGTTGGGATCGCGACCGAACGGCCCGTTGGGAAGCGCCACCGTGCTCGATTGCGGCGCGGCCGCCGTTGCGCCGCTCGATGCCTGAAGGCCCACCGCTTTCGAGTACGTGTACGAGCCGAACGCCTGCCATCCATGGGCGCGCCGTTTCTCGACGGCCGCGACGAGGCTCGTGGATCGAAGGAAGTATCCGTCAGGGTTCGTGAGCAGGAAACGCTGCTCGGACGTCGGGTTGGTGAGCACGAAGGCCGGAACTGTCCGTCCGTCGGCCAGCGTTCGCGTGCACCTCGTTGTAATGTCCGCCGACGTCCGTCCACGCGATGAAATCCGTGCCTCGCTTCCGGATGTAGGCAACTGCCATCGACAGTGCGCGCGTGACCTCGCGATCGACGCCGATCGAAAACTCGTCAGTGTGTGGCGCGCGCATGTGCGAGTCGATCTGGATGTTCGAACTGTCGACGACGGAACGGATGCGCGTGTAGCCGCCGTCCGCGGAGACGTAGTCTCGGGTTATGACCGGAGAAATCGCGGGGTGGATGGCACTGTACTCGCCGGTCAGGACGCCTTGAAAGAATCGCCCATAGCTGCCGCGGAGCAGCGTGCGGCCGTCGGCTGTGAGTTTCGCGGTCACGCCAAAGCGCGGCGACCACAGATTCCATGTGTAGAGCGTTCCGAGCCCCTGGACGACTCGATCGGTTTCGCGCCCCTGAGAATCCACCGCGTGCAAATCCTGGATCATCGCGTCACTGTGATCGAACCGGAGGCCTGCGTTGATCGTCAGCCGATTCGCTACGGTGATGGCGTCGCTGGCGAAGCCGGAAGCCGTGACGAACATGCCGCCTGAGTGAGACGGCTCGCTCGAGATCGATCGAAAGGCCGCCCCGTTTCGATCGTCGTACCTCACACCGGTGGGAATCACATTCGGTCCGTGAGCCTCGCCCCGCTCGACTTGCGCGCCAATCTTCCACTCGTGATCCGCCCCTGACAGCCCCGCGCGATACCGGCTCATCGTCGCTTTGGCGGTTGTCCGAATCAGCTTCAGTCCACCAAACTGCGGTGGAGCACCAGACGTGACGCCGGTTACGCGATCCGTGTGGCTGGGTGTCGTCAGATCTCCCGTGCTCGGATCGTCCACGCGGTCATAGACGAATCGGCCGACGCGGACATTCCAGACCGTGTTCGTGGTCGTGTGGGTCAGATCGCCAAAGGTCACGGCCGGCACGGATGCGTGAAGTCGCAGCGTCGTAGCAAACGGCTTCGCGAATGTCGGAGAGTTCAGGATTCACCCACGCTTCGTTGTGGATGCTCTGCACGAGCTGCCATCCCGGCGCTAGCCGCCAGGTGAGCTTCGCGAAGAACTTGTCCTGCTCGTAAGTTCTCGGGTATTGCGGATCGGTGCCGGGCTGACTGTCGTAATCGCGCAGATACTGATATCCACCAAAGAACCACAGCCGCCCGCGAATCGCCGGACCGCCGAGATTTGTCGTGAAATCGTGGTACTTCGCGCGCTCGTACCCGCTGGTGCGGCCCGTGGGATCGCGGATGGCCAGGCGTACCGACTGGCTGGTCAGCCCGGCGTTCTGCCCATAGTAGGAAGCGTCGTACAGAAATCGGTCGCTGCCCTGCCGCATGACGACGTTGATCACGCCTCCCTGGACGTTGCCGTACTCGGCCGAAGCACCCATCGACTGCACGTGAATCTCCTGAATGAAATCGACGCCAGGCTCCGATCGGGCGATACCGTTGCACGGGCATGTGAAGTTGGTGCCGTCGATCAGAAACATGTTTTCGTTCGTCCCGGAACCGAACATGGACACCGTCGTGGCGGTGGCGCTGGAGGGCGAGGTCGGCGATACGCCTGGCGCGGCTCTGATGAAGTCGAACATGCTGGCGCGCCGCGTCGGGATCGTCTTGAGATCCTCCTGGCCAAAGAGCGTGCTGAATCCAGGATCGCGAGCGTCGATGCGCGAACCGTCCGGACGTACTTCCACAGATTGCGCCATTCCGGCGACAGTCAGCACCACCGTGAGGTCAACCGTGGTATTTGCGCCGATCCGGATGTGATCGGCATGGTGCGGGACGAAACCGTTGAACTCGATGTCCAGCGCGTACAGCCCAGGGGGCAGCACGGGAAATCGCAGCTGCCCCTTGTGATTCGTGGTGATAACCTGATCACCGCCAAGCAACGCCGGCGAGCTCAGACGGACCACTGCGCCAGTGACCACGCCCCCCTGCTGGTCTCTGACCGTACCAAACAGCGCGCCAGTCAGCCCTTGTGCGGCGACGATCCGGCACCACATCAGGGTCGTGACAGCGATCAGGACCAGGACAGGCAAACGGTTTCGAGCGATGCTCGATCGACGGCGCCCCGCGCTCATTTAACGCTCCCAGGCGGTACCGGCCTCGAACGGGAGCCAGATTCGAGACGTCACGTCGACCCCGGTTTGTCGCTGACGAGTCTAGTCCAAGTCGGGATCAGCCCTGCCGGCTTCGCCTTCAGTCTATAGGCGGGAATCGATGGTTAAAGGGGGCACGATCACGGCTATCGGACGGTAAAGCGGAGGCTGCGCCCGGTCGCGTACTCTGCCCTGAGTCGCGTCAATCGCGAGCAAATACTCGCCAGGACCGAGCCGCTCGATCGGCAACGCGATTCGATAGTCGGCCGCGTGATTCGATCCAAACTGGACGGCGTCGAGCGACGCGTCGTCCTTCATCAGGACGCGGCCGGCCGTGTCCTGTATTTGCGCCGTTACGGTGACTGAGCTGGAGCCGCCTCATTCAACCGTTGATACACGCGGAGGAATGCCGACGCCCGGCTGGTCCGGGCAAACTCGCGCCGTGCGGTAGGAACAATCGGCAGCAGATCCGTGAACGCGTTCGATGGCGCCGACGATGGTGACGGTGAAGTGCCGAGGACGATACCCGACAGCGAGAGGGGCTGCTCGGCGAAGTTTGGAACATCGACGTAGGTGTAGACGCTGGCGCGCTCGGTCGATCCGGCATCGAGCGCCACGCGAATCTCGTAGCGGCCCGGCTTCAGCGACGAGACGCGAAAGCACTTCATACCCAAAATCACCAACCGCATTCGCCGGTAAGTCGATTCCCACCGTCTGCTCGACAGAATGAACCGATCGTCCGTTGCGGTCGAACGCAGCCGCCAGCACCTTGACGGGCCGGTTGGAATCGGAACGATCCGCCGGAACTCGCTGGCGGACGCCGAGCACGACCGCAACCGCGGCTTCGCCCTTCGCGGGCGCTGCGAAGGGGGCGACGCTCACGCTGAGCGGAACGTCGGTGCGCGGCAGCACGCCGTCCATCGCCGCCGCGGCTTCCGGAGACACGATGCTCGGCTTGTTCCCGGCCGCCCGCGTTTCTCCGGCGTAATAGCCCGAGCGCGTTCGAACGCTCGTGCCGGGCCGATTCACTTTCACCTCGATCTTGTGGTATTTGCCATTCGGCGCTACGATCGGCTGGCGCAAATGCCAGCAGGTAGTACGACTGACTCTCGGCAAACACCGCCGGCAGGAGCGCCTCCGGCGCGTTCGTAGACATCACCGTCCGTCCTCCGGTGATGTCGGCGAGCAACTTCAAATCGTCCTGTCGCTCGCGTATGGCGTCGAGCCCTCCGCCAAGCGGGCTGTTTCCAGCGGTCTCCATCCCGACCGGATCCAGCGTGTGGACGGCGAGGTTGGCCAGCGAGGTCGCCCGCGTCATCTTCTCTCGCGCGTCCTTCAGAGGCGCGGAGCAGACACCGGCATGATAGACGGGGGCTCCCGGCTCCAGCGGCTTTCCCTGGCGCGAGACCGGTCCTTGCAGACTCTCGTAAATCCTGAAGTAGGAGCCGATGAAAAGCAGCGTCTTGCGCCGTCCCCGAATGTCGCGCACCGCGTCGGCGACCCGCGCGATCGCCTCCGCTACACACAGCCGGCAGTAGCAGTCACCGCTCTCGTACCCTTCAGGATCATCGATCATCAGGTCGTTGTTGTTGCGTGGATCGTGCCCCGGCACTCCCTTTGGCGGGTTCTGCATGACTGGCGCGATCGGCCGGTTGATGGCGGCCAGCAGCAGCGCGCGATCGGCGGTGAAGTTCTGTGGCGAACCAGCGTTGGCAAAACCACTCGAGAAGATCACGGCCGCAAGATCGTCTGGCCCCAGCTCGTCGACGGCCGCGACGGCGATTCGCCGCGCCAGCACTTGATCCATAAATCGGATCGACCAGTCGAACATGATCACGACGAGGCGGCCTTCGGGCTTCACCGCGTTCGTGACGACGTCGGGTGACACCTCGCGCACCCATGCGGCCGGCGCCGCGGTCCGCTCGGGTTGGTCAAGATCGACGGGAACAAACGCGACAATCGGCCGGGGCTTCCCGTCTTCCAGGATCGTGAAGTCGGCAGTCGTCAAGCCGCGTATCGGCTTGCGATCCTTGTCGAGCACCGACACGTCGACCTGCACGACGTCAACGCCGGTGCGAAACGTGGGTTGAGCTGGCGGTTGCTGCGCGGCGAACGCAATAGTTACGGCCGCGCCGACTACAGCGCCGAAGGCGATGAGCCATCGCATTGGAATACCAGCATTAGACCACACGGCCGAATCGCTCCTCGATGAGTCGTGATTCGTCCCTGATCTCGCCACCCGTCTACCGCATTTCGTCACAAGCCGTTACCTGTCCGTCACATAACGCGTGGCCGACGCCGATCCATCCATACGATGGACCGATGAGCGTGCGGTTCATTCAAGGAGTAGTCGACATGCGATTGCGTTTTACTGTCAGCGTCCTCGTGACTCTGCTGACAGTCGTGGCCGCGGGTGCGGCCACAGCACAGGAAAGGTTCGGCGGCATCGCCGGCATCGTGACCGACTCGAGTCAGGCTCCCGTTCCGGGAGCGACAATCACGGCGACCAACAAGCAGACGGGCGCGCAGAAGGTGGCCGTGACCGGTACGGACGGGGCGTATCGCATCTCGGATCTCGATCCCGGGCGATACACCGTGACCGTCGAACTTCAGGGGTTCCAGAAAGTGCAGGCCGACGATGTGCTGGTGCTGCTCGGCAAGACGGCTGACTTTCCGGCCAGTTTGAAAGTCGGCGGCGTGACTGAAGTGGTGACCGTCACGAGCGACACCAAGACCCAGGTCGATATTCACAGCACCACCGTCGCGCACAACGTCACGGCGGAGGAACTCGACCGCATGCCGAAGACGCGGAGCTTCCAGGGCGTCGCCCTGACATCACCGGGGGTGAATCAGGGTGACGATCGAGGGCGGCTTCCAGGTCAACGGGGCGAGCGGCGCGGAGAATAGCTTCACCGTGGACGGCGTCAACACCAACAGCCTGATCTACGGCAGCTCCCGCCAGGACACGGTGTTCGAGTATCTGCAGGAAGTCCAGGTCAAGACCGGCGGCATCCAGGCCGAGTACGGCGGCGCGCTTGGCGGCGTGATCAGCGCGGTCACGAAGTCGGGCGGCAACAAGTACACCGGAGAAGGCCACTATTACTTTTCCGGCAACACCATCTCCGCGAGCCCGGTCCAGCGGCTGCAGCTCAGCCCGCTCGATGACACCACGGTGCTGAACGTCCAGGACGAGAAACAGGACAACAACCGTAACGAGGTTGGCGGATCGCTCGGCGGCCCGATCCTGCGGGACAAACTGTTCTTCTTCGCATCGGTGTCACCCCGGTTCATCGATCGCACGAACAATTACCTCTTCTCCAATGGAACCGAGCCTGGATCGATCCCGCAGTCGCAGACGGCGACGCAGTCGTTTGGCAAGGTCACCTATTCCAATCGTCGGATGACGGCCAACGGCAGCATCCTCTACACGCCGGTCCGTTCGACCGGCACGCTGTCGGCCTACGATGGCACGGGGCCCAACTTCATCAGCTCCTCGCTCTCCGGTAATGCCGCGCAGATTCCCCGCGGGTTCAATCAGGATCAGATTAACGGCAGCGGAAACCTGGACTTCATCCTGAGTGGCCGCTCATCGCTCAGCGTTCGCGGTGGAATCTTCACGGACAACTACTACGACACCGGCGTGTCAACGACGACCGCGGTGATTTGGAACACCCCGTCGATCGGGGTCTCCGGGGTTCCGTCGGATCTGCAACTGCCGAAAGGCGCGCAGAACACGCCGCGCGTGCTGATCACCAACCAGGACCAGACGAAGACGGGCTTCATCCAGGCCGATTACACGCAAGCCTTCAACGCTGCGGGATCGCATCTCCTGAAAGGTGGCGTCGGCCTCCGCCACACCACCAATGAGGTGGATGCCTCCTATCCCGGCGGATACGTGCTGCTGAACTGGGGTACGTCGTTCGTCAACAACAGCGGCCAGACGGGAACCGGAACGTACGGTTACTACGAAGTGAACGATCGCGGCACGCGCGGCCTCGTCGACGCCAACATGCCGCAGATCTACGTGCAGGACACCTGGATCGTAGGCAACCGCCTGACCCTCAACCTCGGTGTGCGAACCGAGAGCGAAACGATTCCATCCTTCCGGACCGACGTCAAGCCGATCGCGTTTGAGTTCGGGTTCGGCAAGAAGATCGCTCCGCGACTCGGTGCCACCTACGACGTGCTCGGCAACGGCCGCCTCAAGGCGTACGGCAGCTGGGGACGGTACTTCGACTGGGTCAAGTACGAGCTCGCGCGCGGATCGTTTGGCGGCGACACGTGGCTGGTGAACTACCGGTCGCTCGACACGCTGGACGTCTACAACCTGAGCCTCTCCAACATGCCGGGGCGCGACCTGTGGAACGGCGTCCGCGACCGTCGCGTGCCGAACTTCGGCACCATCGATCCGGATCTCAAGCCGATGTTCCAGGACTCGACCAACCTGGGAATGGAATTTCAGCTGACGCCGACGACCGCCTTCGGTATCAATTACGTGCACAACAAGCTCACACGGGCGATTGAAGACGTGGGCTCGCTGGACGAGACCGGCAACGAGATCTACTACGCGGCGAATCCCGGTGAGGGCATCGCGGCGATCAGGACTCTGCGCACCGGGTTGACCGACGAATACGCAACGCCGACGCCGCTGCGTCAGTACGATGCAGTGGATATCACGCTGAGCCGCCGTTTCTCGAACAACTGGTTCGGGAGCGCCAACCTCACGATCAGCCGGCTCTACGGCAACTATGCCGGGCTGGCGAACTCGGATGAAATCTCGACGCCGACGACCGGCACGTCATCGGCAACCGCTCAGCAGCAGGCCGGCAGCATCGCGCGCCCGGGCACCGCGGCGGGACGTGCGTGGGACCTCGACGAGCTCGAGTGGGATTCCCACGGCAACCTCAACCCGCTCGGCCGTCTCGCGACGGACCGTCCGGTCGTCGCGAAGTTCTACGGCGCCTACACCATGCCGTTCGGAACCCAGGTCGGAGGCTTCGTCTACGCCGGCAGCGGCACGCCCATCAGCACGGTCGTGAATTCCCTGAACACGATCCCGGTGTTCGTGGAAGGCCGTGGCGACATGGGCCGCACGCCGTTCCTGTCCCGCACCGACCTGCTCGTGTCGCACGAGCTGCGCCTGTCGGGGTCGCAGAAGGTTCGGCTCGAAATGAATGTGATCAACCTCTTCAACCAGAAGACGGCGACTCACACCTTCAACTCGCTCAACAAGGGCGCCGGTCTCGCTCGGGCCGATTCGGCCATCGACCTGTCGCATGTCGATCTGGCCAAGGGCTACGACTACCGGGCGCTGATTATGGCGTCGCCGTCAGGGGCAAACGCCCTCGACCCGCGGTACGGCAAAGCCGATCTCTGGCAGCCCGGAACGCAGGGCCAGTTCAGCATCAAGTACATTTTTTAGTTGCTCTCGCTGATCGTTCGACACAAGGGGGAAGCGCTCGCGCTTCCCCCTCTTACGCCCGAGCGCCTTGTGCGATGATAGGAGTGCCTGCCGCTCGCGGTCATTCACGTGGCCGCTGACGGAAATCCATGAGACTTGCTCCTGTCATCGTCCTGGCCTCCGTAGCCATTCAGTCGTCCGCCCAGCAACAACCCACGTTCCGCAGCGGCGCAAAAACCGTCGCCGTCTATGCGACGGTCGCCGAGAAGGAAGGGCGCCTCATCACCAACCTGACGCGCGATGCGTTTGAGATTCGTGACAACGGCAAGCCGCAGCCGCTGACCGTGTTTTCGACTGACGTCCAGCCCGTCAGTGTCGTGATGATGCTGGACCGAAGCGGCAGCATGCGCGGCAACGTGCGGCTGGTCGAACAGGCCGCCGAAGCCTTCGTCAACAACCTTGGCCCCGGCGACACCGCTCGCATCGGCACCTTCGCCGACCGCATCGTCATTCAGCCCGAGGGGTTCACGAACGACAAGGGCGCGCTGCTTCGCATCCTGCGATCCGATCTGCCGGTCACCGGTCCGACACCGTTGTGGAACGCGATCGGCCAGGGCCTCGCCGCGCTGAAGGAACGTGACGGGCGAAAGGTGGTGCTCGTCTTCAGCGACGGCGGTGATGCGCCGGCCACCCTCACGGTCAACAACAGCAGCATCATGGACGTCATGCGCGACGCGCAACAGGACGACGTGATGGTGTATGCGATCGGATTGCAGACGACCGTGCTGCTCGGCCGCAATCCGCGAGGCGGGATGGGGTCGATGGGATCGATGACGTCGGTGAGGCCGGACCCGGGCCTGGCACGGATTGCCGATGAAACCGGCGGCGGATATTTCGAGCTGAACCGGGCCGAGGATCTGTCATCGACGTTTGCCGCAGTCGCCGACGAGTTGCACCATCAATACGCGCTCGGCTTTGAGCCGCCGCGACTCGACGATCGGATGCACAAGCTCGAGATCAAAGTGACGCCACCGAAATTGAAGGTACGCGCGCGCAAAGAGTATTTCGCGGGACGCGCACCCTCAAATCCCTGAGCGCCCGCGTGGCGTCACGCCGCGCCGCGGGATCGCGTCTTGCTCCCGTTTCGCGCCGTGGAAAATCAGCTTCTCCGGCGCGTTGTCGGCATGTCAACGACGCGACTCCGCCGGCGGCGCGTCGACGAATCGAACCGCTGAAAGGCCAGTTCTCGGCTAGGATGACCGCTGTACTCGGTGGCACGCGAGGGGCGCCCATGAATCGCACCAACTCGTTCACACTGGCGAGCGGCATACTCACCGTCGTCATCGTTTCGTACGGCGCCTCACGCGCGGAGCAGGCCTCGTCACCGCCAGCTGGCCCCGCGCTTATCGTCCCGGCCGGCTTCACCATCGAGCGCGTCGCCGGGCCGCCGCTCGTCAATCGTCCGATCGTCGCGGACTTCGACGAGGAAGGACGTCTCTACGTCGCGGACTCCTCCGGCTCGAACGACAAGACGGACAAGCAGGTCGTCGATCGACCGCATCGGATCGTGCGTCTGGAGGATACGGATGGCGACGGGCGGTTCGACAAGAGCGTCGTGTTCGCCGACAGGATGATGTTCCCGGAAGGCGCGATGTGGCTGGCGGGATCGCTCTACGTCAGCGCGCCGCCGAGCATCTGGAAACTGACCGACACCAATGGCGACGGTGTCGCCGACGAGCGTGAAGAGTGGTGGCAGGGAAAAACGCTGACCGGCTGCGCCAACGATCTGCATGGACCCTACCTCGGCCCTGACGGCTGGATCTACTGGACCAAGGGCGCGTTCGCCGAGCAGACCTACGAGCGTCCTGGCAAACCGCCGTTCGTGACCAAGGCGTCTCACATCCTCCGTCGTCGTCCTGGCGACCCCGCAGTGGATGTCGTCATGACGGGTGGCATGGACAATCCGGTGGACGTCGCCTTTACTTCGTCCGGCGAGACATTCCTGACCTCCACCTTCGTCGAGCAGCCGCAACTGGGGCGCCGTGACGGATTCCTTCACGCCATCTACGGCGGCCTGTATGGGAAGGTGCACTCCGTCATCGACGGCCACAAGCGGACCGGCGATCTGATGCCCATTCTCTGTCAGCTCGGGCCGGCGGTTCCGGCTGGACTCACGAGCTACTCGTCGCAGTCGTTTGGCGAGGGTTTCCGCGACAACTTCTTTGCCGCGATGTTCAACATGCGGAAAGTGTCGCGATACGCGCTCGAGCCGAGCGGCGCCACGTTTACCGTCCACGACTCCGACTTCGTCGTCTCCGAGGATCGTGACTTCCATCCGACCGATGTGATCGAAGACGCGGACGGCAGCCTGCTCGTGGTCGATACCGGCGCCTGGTACAAGCTCTGCTGTCCGACGTCGCAGCTGGCGAAGCCAGATGTGCTCGGCGCAATCTATCGGGTTCGCCGCACCGGCGCACCCACTGTCCGCGACCCGCGTGGGCGCGGCCTTCGGTGGAGCACGATGAGCGTCGGCGATCTCATTGCCCTCCTCGCCGATGGGCGGCCGGCGGTGCAAAACCGCGCGGTGCGTGCTCTGGGCGCGCGCGGGGCCGAAGCGGTCGGCACTCTAAACAGTGTGCTGAAGCAGTCAGCGTCGCCGGACGCAAGGCGCAACGCTGTCTGGACACTGGCGCGCATCGACGCGGCGCAGGCGCGAGAGACGGCCCGGATCGCGCTGAACGATCGCGACGAAAGCGTCCGTCACGCCGCCATCCATTCATCCGGACTCTGGCGTGATGCCGGCGCGCTTCCCTTGCTCAGGGAAGCCTTGAAGACCGGCTCGCCAGCGATTCAACGCGTGGCTGCCGAATCACTCGGACGGATTGGCGATGCGCGCGCGGTGCCGGACTTGATAACACTCGCCGGTTCGCCACTCGATCGCGTACTCGAGCATTCCGTGACCTACGCCCTCATCGAGATCGACAATTCCGCTGCCACATCCGACGCAGAATCAAAGGCGACATCATCGCGCTCCAGGCGAGCCGCGCTCATCGCGCTCGATCAGATGGATAAGGGCGGGCTGCAGTCGAACCGGATCACGTCGCTCCTCGATTCTTCGGATCCGGTGCTGAAGGAGACCGCCTGGTGGATCGCCGGCCATCATCCAGAGTGGGGATCAGCGCTGGCCGGGTTCTTCCAGACCCATCTCGCTCGAACGGGCATCAGTGCCGCTGAGCGGACCGAGCTCGAACAGAAGCTCGCACTCTTTGGCGATAACGTCGCCGTCCAGGAACTGTTGGCCGGCCAGGTCGATCACGCCGCGTCCAGGGGCGAGACGCTGTCGGCGCTCCGGACTATGGCGACCATCGCGCGAACTCGGGTCAAGACGCTGCCGCCGGCATGGATGGCTCCCCTGCTTCGCACGCTGTCCTCGGAGGACATCGAGGTTGCAACCGCTGCGGTGTCCGTCGTCCGTGCGGTTCCTGCCGCGAAGGACGCGGCGCCGGGTTTCAACGCATCGCTGCTTCGCGTGGGTCGCGATGCCTCACGGCCGATCGAAATCCGTCTCGACGCGCTGGCCGCCATGACCGAGCCGCTGCCGAGGGTCGATCCGGATCTCTTCTCGCTGCTCCGGACCGCCATCGAGCCGGGCCAATCGATCTCGGTTCGAGCGACGGCGGCAGGCATCATCGAAAAAGCGACGTTGGATCGCGCGCAACTGGGCACGCTGACGTCATCGCTCAAGACCGCGAGCGCGCTCGAGCTGCCGCGATTGCTGCGCCCGTTTGGTGCCGCGAACGACGAAGCGACCGGGCTCGCCATGATCGCGGCGTTGAATCAGTCCGCCTCACGCACGAGCGTCCGCGCCGACGTGCTGCGGCCACTGCTGGCCAAATATCCGGAGTCGGTGCGGAAGGCGGGGGAAGCGCTGCTCGCGTCGGTCACTCAAGATGCCGCGAATCAACTGCGCAATCTCGAGACGCTTCTGCCGACGATTCAGGGCGGCGACATCGTGCGCGGACAGGCCGTGTTCAACAGCACGAAGGTCGCCTGCTATTCCTGTCACGCGATCGGCTACATGGGCGGACGAATCGGCCCGGATCTGACCCGCATCGGACAGGTCCGCAGCGAGCGCGACCTGCTCGAAGCCATCGCCTACCCGAGCGCCAGCTTTGTCCGCGGCTACGAACCGGTGGTCGTCCGAACGCGATCCGGACAGGTTTACACCGGCGTCCTTCGAAACAACGATCTTCCCGATGAGATCGTGCTGGCCACCGAGCGCGACGAAATGCGTGTGCCGCGGCGCGACGTCGTGGAGATGCAGCCCGGCACGGTCTCGCTGATGCCGCCCGGCCTCGTCGATCAGCTCACGCGCCAGGAGCTCGCTGACCTGCTGGCGTTTCTGAAGGCGACACGATCGGGGGCTTAGGAAAGTTAAAAGTCAAAAGTTAAAAGTCAAAAGTAAGGTGAGGTTCTTCTTTTTTGACCCGTACCTCTTCACTTCTAACTTTTAACTTCTAACTTTTAACTTTTTACTTTGTAGGATTCTTTATGCGCTTCGCGATGTGCAACGAGCTTTACGAGAACTGGACGTTCGACGACGCGTGCCGGTTCCTGAAGCAGGCGGGATACGACGGCGTCGAGGTCGCGCCGTTCACGCTCGCGCCGCGAATCACCGACGTCTCGCGCGAACGACGATCCGAACTTCGCAACCAGGCCGCCGAGGCGGGGATCGAGATCATCGGACTGCACTGGCTGCTGGCGGGGACGGAGGACCTCTATCTCACCTCGCCGGATGCGGCGGTCAGATCGGCAACCGCCGATTACATCGTGCAGCTCGCTGAAGCGGCACGGGATCTCGGCGGCGATCTGATGGTGTTTGGATCGCCAAAGCAGCGGTCGCTGCTGCCAGGAGTGTCGCGCGAGCAGGCGTTCGACTGGGCGGCGGCGGTGTTCAAACAGGTGATGCCTCGCGTGGCGGACTATGGCGTCACGATCTGCATGGAACCGTTGTCGCCGGGCGAGACCGACTTCATCAACACCTGCGCGGAAGCGACAGATCTGATCGACGCGGTCGGCCACGCCAACTTTGCGTTGCATCTCGACGTGAAGGCGATGTACAGCGAGTCGACGCCGGTGACGGAGCTGATCCGCACGTACGGACCGATCGCCCATCACTTTCACGCCAACGACGCGAATCGCCGCGGACCGGGCTTCGGCGACGTCGACTTCGTCCCGATTTTCGAGGCGCTGAACGAGAGCGGCTACAACCGATGGGTCTCGGTCGAAGTGTTCGACTACAAGCCCGACCCAGAGACGATCACGACGAAGAGCATCGAGTACATGCGGAAATCATGTCCGCTTGAACTGACGCGTTCTCCTGGTGGAACGTGATCGCCGCGCCGACAGGGTTGCTTAGGTCAGATCCCCGGCGCGATGCGGCCAGGGCGCTACGTCAGTTTTGAAAACCACGCTGCAGGCGTTCCGATCCGCGACGGCGCGGTTTCGACAATGGCGGTGGGCTAACCGCGATGCGCGAATGATTGTTGGCTGCCGTTCGAGAAACCCGAGCCGACGCGGCCAATCGTAAGGCGCGCGCCGGAAGCGTGGTTTTCCGCCCGTAGGCCGAGGCGCCGGGGAGGTGACCTACGCGACCCGGGCGGCGCAGTGAGGGCTGCGCTCTCTCAAACGTAGCTGATCGCCGCGCCGACGGGGGGTTGCCTCCGCAACGAATCAGCTATGATAGCCACCCCGCAATGATCCAGATCGATCGAACGCGCACACCCAGCGGATCTCCTCGGCAAGATCAACCACCTCTTCGAGACTCTCCGCCGCAAAGATTCACTCGCTCGAGACGTCGTGGAACCCGGCGAACGGCGCACCAGTGTTCACCGTCGCAAGGGCGTTACACCGCGCGCGGCTGGACGGAGTGGACCGAAGGCTTTCAGTACGGCTCCGCGCTGCTGCAGTTCGACGCGACGGGTGCGCGCGAGTTTCTCGAACTCGGCCGCGATCGCACGCTCACGCGGATGGCGCCGCATCTGACCCACATGGGCGTGCACGATCACGGATTCAACAACGTGAGCACGTACGGCGCGCTCTGGCGGATGGCACGTGAAGGCGCGCATCGACGCGAGCGACTGGGAAGTCCGTTTCTACGAGCTGGCGCTCAAAGTCAGCGGCGCCGTGCAGGCGCGCGCGATGGACGTCGATTCCGGACGGCGGATTCATCCATTCGTTCAACGGCGCGCATTCGCTGTTCGTCGACACCATGCGTTCGCTGCGCGCGCTCGCGCTCGCGCACGTGCTCGGTCATCGCCTGGTGCGAGGAGCAGGACGCGCAGGTCAACCTGCTCGCGCGGCTGCTGCAGCACGCGCGCGCGACGGCGACCTACAACGTGTTCACCGGTCGCGGCGGCGGCCCGTTCGACGTGCGCGGCCGCGTCGCGCACGAGAGCCTGTTCAACGCCGCCAATGGCACTTATCGCGGTCCGAGCACGCAGCAGGGCTACTCGCCTTTCACGACCTGGACGCGCGGACTCGCGTGGGCGATGCTCGGCTTTGCCGAGGAACTCGAGTTTCTCTCGACGCTGTCCGCCGACACGCTCGAGGAGGCGGGCGACAAGGACGCGGTCTGCCTGGATGCTCGACGCGGCGCGCGCCACGTGCGACTTCTACATCGATACCGCCGCGTGTGCAGACGGTATGCCCTACTGGGATACGGGAGCGCCAGGACTGCTGACGCTCGGTGACTGGGGATCGGCCGGGCCGCCGATCCATTCAACGATCGCGAGCCGGTCGACAGTTCTGCGGCCGCAATCGCGGCGCAGGGTCTGCTGCGGCTCGGCCGGTTTCTGGGCGACACGCGGTGACGGATGGCGCCGCTACTGGCAGGCAGGACTCCGCGTCGCCGACACGCTCTTCGATCCGGCGGGACCGTATCTGAGTCAGGTCCGAGTCGCATCAGGGGCTGCTTGCTGCACTCCGTCTATCACTGGCCGAACGGCTGGGACTACGTCCCTCCCGGCGCGCACGTGCCGCGCGGCGAGTCGAGCCAGTGGGGCGACTACCACGCGCGTGAGGTCGCGTTGTATCTCGCGCGTCTGGCGCAGCGATCAACCGTATCTCGACATTCTTCGGTCCATCGCGCACCACATGCCTGATCGCGAACTCGCGCAACGGGCGGGCGAATCACGCGCGTCGCGCGGCGCTCATCACCGGCGGCACGCGGGGCATCGGTCTCGGCATCGCACGATCGCTCGCGCGCGACGGCTGGGATCTGCTGCTGAGCGGGCAGCGCAGCGCCGCCGACGTCGCAGCCGGTGCTGCGACGAGCTGCAGCGGACTTGGCGTCCGCGTCGATTACATCGCCGGCGACATCGCGCGAGCCGGCGGCAGGGCCGCGATCGTCGACCGCGCGCAGCGCAAGTTACGGCGCCGTCAACGCGCTCGTCAACAACGCCGGCCGCGCACCGCGCGTGCGAGCCGACATCATCGACGCGACCGAGGAGAGCTTCGAAGAAGTGCTGCGCACGAACCTGCAGGGTCCGTACTTCCTCACTCAGGCGATCGCCCGCGACATGCTCGAGCGCTCTCGCGTCGGATGCCACGTTTCGCGCCGCGATCGTCTTCGTCACGTCGGTGTCCGCACAGATGATCTCGACCAACCGCGGCGAATACTGCATCAGCAAGGCGGGGCTGGCCATGGCCGCCAGCCTGTTCGCCGTCCGTCTCGCCCCGCACGGCATTCCCGTCTACGACGTGCGTCCGGGCGTCATCGCCACCGACATGACCTCAGCCGTCAAGGAGATGTACGACCGACGCATCGCCGACGGCCTGGTGCCCGAAGCACGATGGGGACAGCCGGACGACGTGGGCCGACGCTGTGTGCGCTCTGCTACGAGGCGATCTGCCCTACGCGACCGGCAGCGTCATTCATCGTCGACGGCGGCCTCTCGCTGCCGAGGTTGTAATCCTCTCCGGGATCCGCGATCCGGTGGACGCGGCACTGAAGTGCCGCGCTACGGGTGTCTGAGTCAGATTCGGACGCTTGTAGCGCGGAACTTTAGCTCCGCGAAACTGGAATCCAGTATCATGATCAATCGTGCTCCCCCGTCGATTCGGCTCGGCTGCAGCGACTCTGCTGCTCGCGCTGCTACACAGCGCCTCAGCCGCGCAGCCTCCCGCCAGCGCCGCGCCCTACACCGTCGTGTCGCGCGAAGGACGACGGCCGCTTGCGACGCGGACGATGGCCGGGCCAGGAGATGTTCGCGCTCGACGATCTCGCGCGGCTGTTCAACGTGGTCGGTTCGCGAGGATACGGCCGCCGGCGGACTCACCGTCACCGCAGGCACGGAGACGATCGTGCTCTCGCCGGTCAGAGCCTGGCGTCGCTGAATGGCCGGCTGATCTCGCTTCCGGCCGCTCCGGTGCGCGAGGGACGGACCTGGTACGTGCCGGTCGACTTCGTCTCTCGAGCACTGGCGCCCGCGCTCGGCGGCCGCGCTCGATCTGCGCAAACCGTCGCGGCTGATCCTCGTCGGCGACATTCGCGCGCCGCGCATCGTCGGGCGCATGGAAGCGCTCGGCAGCCTGGCGAGACTGACGCTCGACATCGCGCCAGCCACGCCGCACACCGTCGTCCAGGAAGGAACGAGGCTGACGGTTCGCTTCGAAGCCGACATGCTCGATGCTGCGCTGCCGGCGACGACCTCGCCCGATCTCGTCGTCAACGTCAGGCCCGGCGACGGCACCGGCGTCGATCGCCATCGATCTCGGGCCACGATTCGCGTCGTTCCGGACCACCGATACGCCCGGCGATCGCGGCACCGTCGCGGCTGGTGATTGACGTCGATCGCGCAAACGACCGAGGCGCAACCGCAGCCAACGCCGACGCCGACGCCCCGATCCGGCGCGCCGGAAACCCCGCCGCTCATCGATCTTGCCCCGTCGGGTGCACTCCGCGCGATCGTGATCGACGCCGGACACGGCGGCGATGAGGACGGCGCGAAGGGACCGTACGGCGCGCTCGAAAAGCAGGTCACGCTCAGCGTCGCCCGCCGCTTGAAAGCCGCGCTCGAAGGCCGGCTCGGACTCCGCGTGATTCTGACCCGCGACGGTGACACGACCGTCGGCCTCGACGAACGCGCCGCGGTGGCCAACAACAACAAGGCCGACCTGTTCGTCAGCCTGCACGCGAACGCGGCGCCGAGACCGGCCACCTCCGGGGCGGAAGTGTTCTACCTGAGTCTCGACGAGTACGGCGACGCAGCCGAGCGCGTCGCGCACACCGACAGCGATCCGCTGCCGGTCTTCGGCGGCGGGACGCGCGATATCGAACTGATCCTCTGGGACATGGCGCAGGCACGCTATATCAAGGAGTCGGCGGCGCTGGCGCAGACGGTCGAGGCGTCGCTGCGGCAGCGCGTGCCGATGAGCGCGCGCGCGATTCAACAGGCGCCCTTCCGCGTGCTGGTCGGCGCGAACATGCCCGCGGTGCTGGTCGAGATGGGGTTCATCACCAATCCGGCGCAGGAAAAGCAGCTGCAATCGGACGAATTTCAGAATCTGATCGTGCAGGCGCTGGTCGAGAGCATCACGCGATTCCGCGACACGCATGGCGGCCGCTCGATCTGCCAGGGAGCCGCTGATGGTCCGACGCATGGCGCTCGGCGTCGCTCGTCGTGCTCGTGATCGTCGCGCTGGTCTGGATGGTTGCGGCGATCGCGCCGCGCGTTCCCGTGCGCGGCATTCCCGCCGGCCGCATCGCCGGCGACCGCGTCGGCGCCCGGCGGACCTGAGCGCAAGATCAAGGCGACGCTGTATTACATTTCCGAGGATGGTCTCTCGCTGCCTGGCGTGCAGCGAGAGGTCCCGTTTGCCGACTCGATCGACGAACAGGCACGACGGATCGTGGAAGCCGCAGATTGCGCGACGCTCCCGCCTCCGTACGCATCGCCGGTGCCCGCCGGCACATCGCTTCGCGCGCTCTTCATCGGCCAGCGGGGCGAAGCGTTCGTCGATCTGGGCGGCGACGTTCGAACGAAACATCCCGGCGGCGCGCTCTACGAGACTCTTCACCATCTACTCGATCGTCAACGCGCTGACCGTGAACCTGCCGGCGATCACGCGCGTGCAGATCCTGATCGACGGAAAGGAAGCGGACACGCTCGCCGGCCACGTCGATCTGCGTCATCCGCTGCAGAAAAACCTCAAGTGGACCGAGCTTCAGACGGATAACGACAAATGACATCGCCCGATCCGATGGACGCGCGGCCGGACAACTCCGGCCGACGCGCATGACGCCATCCTTCACCATGCACGCGGAAGGCTCCGTGCTCGATCGAAGCCGGGCAGACCCGCGTGATCTGCACGGCCAGCGTCGAGGATCGCGTGCCGCCGTTTCTGCGTAACACCGGCAAAGGGATGGGTGACGGCCGAATACGGCATGCTGCCGCGCGCGACCTCGACCCGCACCCAGCGCGAAGCATCGGCAGGCAAAGTCGGCGGGCGCACACAGGAGATTCAGCGGCTGATCGGACGATCGCTGCGATCGGTGACGAAACTCGCCGAGCTCGGCGAGCGCACGATCTGGATCGACTGCGACGTCATCCAGGCCGACGGCGGCACCCGGACGGCGTCGATCACCGGCGGCTTCGTCGCACTGGTGCTGGCGCTGCAGAAGATGCGCTCCGCCGGGCAGATCAAGACGCTGCCGATCGTCGATCACGTCGCCGCCATCAGCGTCGGCGTCGTCGATGGCACCCCGCTCCTCGATCTCGCCTACGACGAAGACTCGCGCGCCGAGGTCGACATGAACGTCGTCAAGACCGGCGACGGCCGGTTCATCGAAGTGCAAGGCACCGCGGAGGGCCCGCCGTTCGAACGCCGCGCGCTCGACGATCTCCTCGCGCTCGCCGATCAGGGCATCCGCGAGCTCGTCGCGCTCCAGCGCTCGATCATCGGCGACATCCGCTCTTAATCGGGTTCTGCCAGCTCGCAATGACTTCGTTGCTAATCGCGACCACGAATCCCGGCAAGCTGAAAGAGATTGCCGGGATTCTCGACGGTGTTCCGATCAAGCTTGTCACGCTGAACGATGATCGATTCCGATCGTCGAACCCGACGAGACGGGCACGACATTCGCCGAGAACGCGCGCCTGAAGGCTCGCTATTACTCGAAGGCGACCGGTCTCGTCAGCGTGGCCGATGACTCGGGGATCGAGATCGACGCGCTCGACAAGGCGCCCGGCGTGCACTCCGCGCGCTGGCACGGCACCGACTATCCGACGAAGTTCCGAAAGATTCAGGAGACTGTTCCGGGAGCGTGGCGTCACCGGCAGCACGGCACGATTCGTCTGCTCGGTGGCGCTGGCCGACGGCGAGTCACATCCTGTACGAGACGCAGGCACGGTCGAGGGAGAGATCGTCGCCGAGCCGCGCGGCTCGAACGGATTCGGATACGACCCGATCTTCTACTACCCGCCATTCGGCTGCACGCTCGCGGAACTCGATCGGGAGCGGAAGGCCGCGGTCAGCCATCGAGGGAAGGCGTTCCGGAAGCTTCGCGAGTACCTACGACCGTCGCGACTAGCCCGCTAGCGCTGGCAGCTTCAGCTCCGCGACTAACCGGAGCTGGAAGCTAGAGCGAGAGCTATTTCCCATACAAAAACTCCAGCGCTCGCGGCAACCGTTTCGCCCACGCGCCCTCGGAATGCGTCGCACCCTCCTCGACGACCACGCGCAGCCGTCGCGAGCACCGAGACCGGCGCGACGGAGAATCGGCTGCCAGCTTCGAGCACGTGCGCGACCGTCTCCTGATTGCGCTCGGGATTCCGCGTCTCGCTGTGCCGACGCCAAGATAGATCCGCGATGGCCACCGTTCCACGTCCGACGCCCTTTGCGAAGCAGGTATTTGTTGCCGACGTACAGCGACGGGCTTTCGATCAGCAGCCTGCCGAAACTTGCCCGGTTTGATCATCGCGGTGTTCAGCGCGGCGATCGCGCCGTAGGACGAGCCGCCGAACCCCGTGTTCGACGGCCGCGCGCGATCGGATAGTGCCGCGCGATGAACGGCATCACTTCGCGGGTCACGAACTCCGCGTATTCGCGGCCGAGCGGCTCGGTCGCGGTTGGATTGGTCGCGAGTCCTCGACCGGCAGGTATTCGCGACCGCGCCGAACGCCGCCGTGATCGATGCCGACGATGATGAGTCGGCGGAATGCGCCGGGTACGGACGAGCCGCGTCCGGCGGTCTCGGCGACGCTGCCACGTGTTGCCGGCGAAGGCACGCGCCGGATCGAAGAGGTTCTGACCGTCGTTCAGATACAGCACCGGAAACCTGGCGCCGCGGCCAGCGCGCACGCGGGGAGGAAGCCACACCGTGACCCTGCGGGTCAGGCCGAGATAGAGGCTCGGAATTTCGTGGGTTTCAAGCATGGCCGCAGAAGCACACGGGGTAACGTCGCCACAGAACACAGGAGCTCAGGGAAAGACAGCCACAGAAGAACACACATAAACACAGAAACACAGGACAGGATAGCCACAGAAGAACACCGACAAACACAGGGCAGAGAAGTACAAGTCCATGTGGGAGGGTGATCTGTGCTTGTCTGTGTTCTTCTGGGGCCTGTTTGTCTGTGGCCTTCATCTAGGTTTTACCGTGGCTTCGGTGGTCCCCACGGCAATGCCGATATCCGGAGGATTCCCGCGACGGCTGAATTGCAGATCCGAGTGTGGCTCCCACTCTCCACCATCATCCTTACGGTTGGCGCCGACGCTATAGACCTTGTAGCCAGCGGCATCGTGGCGGTATTTCAGTTCTTCACCGGTGAACGGATCGATCAAAGGCGCCGACAGATAGTCAGGAATAAGTTTTTCCAGAGTCTCCGGCTGCGCATTCGCGTGGTCACGTGAGTACCGCGCAATGGCGACAGCTCCGACGCTCGAGCGTGCGCGAGCGAGCGTTTCTGCGACGGCGCTGACATAGCTCGTCATGACGTTGGTCGCGATGTGCGCTCCCATGGGCCGCGTCAGATTCTCCAGCAACCCCCGCGGCATCGACTGGGACCTGATGTTCGGATGGGCCTTGGCAAAAGCGTTGACGGCGTCGAACGTAGCCGGCCAGGGCTGCCTGGCAATCTCGATGGCTGGCTCGAACTCGTTGATCTCCGCAACCAGCCGATGATCGCGAAGCGGCCGGGCCAGTCTGGTGGCAAGTGCCTCGATCGGCGTCACTCGCCGAGCGCTGGAGCCGGGTGGCGGGTCGCTGAACACGCCCGGCATCGTGAAAGAAAGCCAGGTGGCGCGCTCGCGCAGCATCAACTCTTCAAATGTGCGATCGTTTGTTGTCGGCGCGTACTCTTCCTGGATGTCTCGGAGGAGATCTGCCGGCGCGCCCCGGCCTGTCAACACCAGCTGGAGACTGTGAGGGGTGCGGATCAGCTGGAACCTGGAATTCCAGAATCGCTGCAGCCGCAAACTTGCCAGCAGGGCGGCGGCAGCGCCAGCGTCGTCTCCATTACACGCACGTCTCGCGATTCGCGCCACGTTTGCCCGCGCCAACGTCAGCGGCCGAATCTCCTCTATCGAAAAACGCGCGGGCCGATCGCCGTCGGCCCATCCCACACCCTTCAACGGGCTCGCGCGTTCGACAAGTTCCAGGGCCCTCGAGTACGGCTCCTCGAAAGCCTGCAGATCTTGAAGAGCGCTCGCCCGCGCGGGCGCGCCTGCTGGCGTCGCACACAGCGATTCGATCAACCGCGAGACACGCGACGCGTCAGCCGTTGCCACCGAACGGTCGGCCACCAGCTTTCCTGCTTCAGCGTACAGATGCGAGGCTTCTTCCTGCGCCGGTGTCGTCGGCTTCCGCTCGAACGCAGCGACGTCGAGCGGCTCCTTACGTCCTTCGAGTGCATCGAGCGTCCGGTCGAGCCGCGACGATTCGATCCAACCCCAGACGAGCCAGATGACTGCGGGGAGCGCCAACCACCCTGCGACAAACAGAAGGACGTAGCGGAGCGGCCAGCGTCGGCGAGGGATCCTGGGTGGGCTTTCCGAATCGTTTGGCATCAATGGAGGACTTGCGCGATTATGCATGGGTCATGACAACCACGCCAAATCCTTATGCTGCCGATCTCGGAAATCGCGACGTGCTCGAGGCGCTCGCTGACACGCCACAACGCATCCGCGCCATCGTCGATCCGTGGACCGATCGAGATTTCGAACGGACTTACGCGGCGGGCAAGTGGAGCATTCGCAGAGTCCTCATCCACCTGGCTCAGACCGAGCTGGCGCTGCCGACGCGCGTCCGATTCGCGCTCAGCCAATCCGGCTATGTGGCCCAGTCGTTCGACCAGGACGCCTGGATGCCGGTCGATGAGCAGGCCGACGCGCGCACAGCGCTCGACGCCTACACCACTCTTCGCAAATTCAATCTCGCGATGTTTCGAAGCCTGACACCCGAGCAGCGCGCGCGCGAGTTCTCACACCCGGACTACGGCGCGCTGAGCGTCTGGTGGGTCGCCAACCAGATCGCAGGCCATGATATTCACCATCTTAAGCAGATAGAGTCGCTCAATCACTGATCACTGATCACTCATCCTGAATCCCGATCCCCGAATCCCTAATCCCCGGATCGCTGAATCCTCGAATCTCTTCGACCGATTTGAGGATTCAACGATCAGGGATTTGAAGATCAGGGATTCAACGATGGGGGATTCACGATCAGTGATCAGTGATTAGCGATTCAGAAGCCCGGACTCAGATTGAACTGCCAGACCCATCCGCGCCCCGGCCGATTGAGCGGGTGCACGTAGTCGAACTCCGCGATTGCGAAGCCGAGCAGGTTGACCCGCGCGACGGCGCCGATGCTCGACACGGGTTTGTGATCCCCGTTGAATGACAGCGAGTTGGCCTGGCTCCATGCGACCCCGGCGTCACCAAACACCCCGACTTCGATCGGAAGCGGCCCGTAGAAGCTATCGCGTCTGAACGCCCCCCACAACGGGAAGCGGAACTCGGCGTTGGCGACGGCGACACGGCTGCCGATCAGTCGATCGAACGCCGGGCACGATCCGTTGATCTGCGCCCCGCATTCTCCCGCCTCGAACGATCCGGAGTCGTAGCCGCGCACCAGCCCGGGGTAGCCCAGATACAACGTCGGCAAGCGCTGGTCCTCGGAGTCCGCGCCGAAGCGGCCGAAATACACTCCGCGGAGCGCAAGGGTGTACGGCCGGACCGGCATCAGGTAGGTCCGGTAGTCCAGCAGCGCACCGGTATAAGTCAACGAGCCTGCGCTTTGCGACAACTCGAGACGATAACGGGTGCCCTTGATCGGACTGGTCACGCCGCTGATGGCCGTGTCGTACACGAGCGCGGCGGCCGCCTGGCCGAGATTCAACGTGGGAAGCGAGGCCAGGGTGTTTTGATCCTGACCCACCTGGTTGCCGAACTGGTCGAACATGCGATCGGTCACATCCTCGCTGAGCGTGAGCTGTCGCACACCACCTGAGAACTCCACGCGGCGGGCGGCGCTGAAGGGGTACGACGCCACGCCGGACACACCGCGATCGATCTGCTTGATACGTAATTCGCTCTCGACGAGGACTGGCTGGCCGCCTGAGACATCAACGCCGGTGGTAAAAGCGCTGGCGATGTATGGCGTCTGATCGATGCCGATGCCCCAGTTCCAGCGGTGCGTGCGATTCAGGTAGAACACGCTTCCGCCGAACTCGTCGAGCCGGTTGGTGACTTGCGCGGAGGTGGCGAGGACATGGTTGCCGAGCGTGTCGCTGAACAGGAACGACACGCCGCCTGTCGCGTAGGTGCCAAACGGATCGGTCCCGATCCCGATCGTCGGCTGCCCGGCGTAGTCGAGCGAGAACTTCGGCTTGTAGGGCTGCGTCTCCGGTGGAGCCGATACCGGAAGGCCGGCGGTCTCGTCATGAATCGCAGCGAACACCGGGCCCTCACCCGTTCGCCGCGGCGGCAGAACACCGGCGTCGATCGGCAGCTGCACTGGTCGCGTCTCCGCCATCATCCGGTCGCCATCGAGCGCGTAAATGTTGTAGCCGTCGTTTTCGTAGGCACTGAACACGATGCGGCCGTTGCCCGCCGACAGCGCCGGACTGAGCGAGGTGATCCCACTGACGCCGGTGAGAATGTTCGTGAGCTGCATCAGCTCGCCGCCATCGACCGGGATCCGGTAGACGTTGGTGATGCCCTGCCGATCGGACAGGAAGTACAGCGACCGCCCGTCCTTTGACCACTGCGGATCGATGTTCTTGGCGCCATCGAAGCCGCCGGCGTTCCGGACCTGCCCCGAGGCCACGTCCATGATCGCCAGCGTCAGGTGTCCGGCGGCGAGCTGCGGCAGTTTCGTCGAGAAACGATCCGTGCTGAACGCGAGCTGGCGTCCGTCCGGCGACCACGCCGGATCCAGCTCGGCGTACGCATCGCTCGTCAGCCGTCGCAAGGCGTTGCTGGAGAGGTCGTAGATGAAGAGGTCGTTGTACCCGCCGACCAGGCCCGAGAACGCAATCTGGTTGCCGTCAGGCGACCACGCCGGGTTCAGCACCTCGTCGAGCTCTTTCAACTGGATCTCGCGCACCTTTTTTCCGTTGTCGGCATCCACGATCTCCAGGATCGGGCTCCCGGCGCTGATACCGGGAAACACGAACCGTGTGCTCGCGGAATCCCACGCGCCGGCCGATGTCAGAAATTGCAGGCTCTCGAAGTGAGGATTCGTTGCGGTGTTGGTGATTTTTCGAATGATCTTGCCCGTGCGCGCGTCGGCCAGAAACAGATCGATCGAGAACAGATCGCGCTCGGAAAAAAACATCACGCGTGAACCATCGGGGCTGATTTCCGGGCTCACGTTCATCTGACCGCCGCTGTGCTGCTTCGTGATGAGCGCGCGCGCGAACGACGCCGGCATCTGCGTCACTTCAGCAACGGGCCGGTAGGCGGTGACTTCCGCGTCGTGCCACTCCTTCGACAGCTGCTTCGAGTCCACCCCGAGAACCTTCTTGAACGCGCCGTCGTATCCGTCACGCACCACGGCAAACCGGAGCAGATTCCCTATGGTGCGGTCGCCGTACTTGCCACCGATGAAAGCCCAGAACGCCTGACCGTAGCGGTACGGGAAGTACTTCGGATCATCGAGACGATCGATGTCGGGCAGCTTCTCACGACGGGTGGCCTCACGCATCCACATCGCCGTGTGCGGATCGACAGGACCAATCGACAGATACTCGGCCATCCCTTCGATGAACCAGAGCGGCAACGACAAGGCGCTATTCGGACCCGAGTTCCCCGTCGTGTTCGTGATGTTGTACTGGAAGGCATGAACCAGCTCGTGACCGAGCACGTGGTCGGTTGACTCAATCGGGCCGGCGAAGGGAAGGACGATGCGGCGCTTGGCGGCTTCGGTGACGCCGCCGGTCCCCTCGCCGAGATCGCCTTCGATGACGTTCGTCTGACGGAACTGCGGGCCGCTGGCGTAAAGGACGAGCGGTTGCCGGCTGCGCAGCTGATGATCGAACAGCCCGGCCAGGCGTGCATACCAGCGCTCAGCCAGGCGTGACGCCATGCGGGCCGCATCTTCCTCTTCAGCGTAGTAGTAAATATCGAAGTGATCCGTTTTCAGGACCTTGAAATTGAATTCTTGGTACTGAACTTTGTTGCGGCCGAAGTAGCCGCCTTGCGCCGAGACTCCGACGGGAACGGCACAAGCAACGATCGAGAGCGCTAAAAGGGATGTCGTGAGGCGGGTTGGCAATCGCATGGTACTTCCTCTGACCCCAGAGTTCGATGAGCAACAGACGCTGGCAAACCCATTTCGACTGCAACGGATGTACCGGGCGTGGCGAGGCCTCACAGTGCTTCTGCTAAACTCCGAAGCACATGCGGGCGCTGTACCTCATCCTTCCGATCCTGGGCATCCTCGCGATTGCGTATCGCTACTACAGCGCGTTCATCGCAGCGCGACTCATGGTGCTCGACGATACGAGGGTCACCCCCGCCCATGAGCTGAACGACGGACGGAACTATCACCCCACGCACCGCCTGGTTCTCTTCGGTCATCACTTCGCCGCGATCGCCGGCGCCGGTCCGCTGATCGGGCCGGTGCTTGCGGCCCAGTTCGGCTACGCACCCGGCCTGATCTGGCTCGTCGCCGGTGTGTGCCTCGCGGGGGCGGTTCACGACTACGTGATCCTGTGGGCGTCGGTGCGACGAAAGGGACGATCGCTCGCGGACATCGCCCGCTCAGAGATCGGCCCGACCGCCGGCATCACCGCCGCCATCGCGATCCTCTTCATCATCGTCATCGCGCTGGCAGGGTTGGGATTCGCTGTGGCGAATGCGCTGCAGGAAAGCGCCTGGGGCACCTTCACGATCGGCGTGTCCATTCCACTCGCGCTCGCCATGGGTGTTTACATGCACCGGCTCCGTCCGGGACGGATCGCAGAGGCCACTGTAATTGGCGTCATTGGCATGGTGCTTGCCGTCGTGCTCGGAAAACCGGTCGCTGCGTCCTCTGTGGGTCACTGGTTCCTGCTGTCGCGCCAGGGGATCATCATCGCGATGGCCGTCTACGGCTTCGTCGCCGCGGTGCTGCCAGTGTGGCTCCTGCTCGTCCCACGCGATTACCTCAGCGCGTACATGAAGATTGGGACGATCGCATTTCTGGTTTTGGCGGTCGTGATCGTCAACCCGCCCCTTGAGATGCCGGCGTTCAGCCAGTTCGTCGGCGGCGGCGGCCCGATCATCCCCGGACCGCTGTTTCCGTTTGCCTTCATCACCATCGCGTGCGGCGCCATTTCCGGATTTCATTCGCTGGTCTCGTCAGGCACCACGCCGAAGATGATCGATCGCGAATCGGATATCAGGCCGATCGGGTACGGCGCGATGCTGATGGAAGGACTCGTCGGCATCGTCGCGCTGCTGGCGGCGTCTGCGATGTTTCCGGGCGACTACTTTGCGATCAACACATCGCCGGCGGTGTTCGCGCAGCTGGGGATCCCACCGGTCAATCTCCCCAGCCTCGAACTGGCGGTCGGAGAGAACGTCGCCGGTCGTCCCGGTGGCGCGGTGTCGCTCGCCGTCGGGATCGCGCAGATGTTCAGCGGCCTGCCCGGCATGCGCGGGCTGATGGATTACTGGTACCACTTCGCCATCATGTTCGAGGCGCTCTTCATCCTGACGACCATCGATGCCGGCACGCGCGTCGGCCGCTATCTGCTGCAGGAATTCGTGGGACGCTTCTACGAACCGTTCGGACGGCGAGAGTGGCTGCCAGGTTCTCTGCTCTCGACACTGGCCATTGTCGTCTCGTGGTCGTACTTCATCTGGACCGGCAGCATCAACACGATCTGGCCGATGTTCGGGATCGCCAATCAGCTGCTGGCGTCCGTGGCGTTGGCCGTCGCAACCACGATCATCATCAACATGGGTCGCGCGAGATACGCGTGGGTCACGGCGGGTCCTTTGACATTCGTGTCGATCACGACGTTGAGCGCCGGGGTGCTGAGCCTGCGCGACAACTTCTGGCCGATGGCCACCGGGCCGGATCCGTCGCGGCACTTTCAGGGGTATCTCAACACCGGCCTGACGGTCATCATGATGGTCTGCGTCCTGGTGATCCTGGCAAACGCCATGTGGCGCTGCACCCAGGTGCTGCGCGGACGACTGGCGATCATGCCGGAGCCGGCGGCAACGAATCGGTAGCCTTTCACAGCAATCCCTGTGTCCGCGAATCGCCGCAGCCGCGGAGGCGCACACGTCACCTCGCCGCGCCTCGGCCTACGGGCGGAAAACCACGCTTCCGGCGCCTGCTGACGATTACCGCGTCAGCTCGGGTTTCTCGAACGCAGCCAAGAATCATTCGCGCATCGAGGTTGTTCCACCACCACGCCGAAACCGCGCCGCCGCGGATCGAACGCTGCAGCGTGTTTTCGAAACTGACGTAGCAGCCCTGGCCGCATCGCGCCGTGGAGCTGACGTATGCACCCGCGCCGACGCGGCAATCGTCAGGCACGCGCCGGAGGCGTGGTTTTCCGCCCGTAGGCCGAGGCGCCGGGAGCTGACGTGCGTAACCCCGCCAGCTGCGATTGCTGCGACCGGTGCACACGGGGAAGTCAATCAGTCAGTCACTCTGTCTTACTCCATCCATTTTCAGTGTGTCGGTACCGACTCTCCGCAGTCTCCGTAAAGGCTCCGGCTGTCTGTTCCCAGACCAGCCGCGCCACCGAAATGTGAGGCCGGTGAATACGTAGCACGTTGAACGATGGCTGTTCGCCGCGGGAGCGCGTCGAGACCGTTCCCGCCTGGACGACGAGCGCCGAACGGCCGGCAATCTGGTATCGCTCCGCGGTATGCCCGATGTGGCTGATGTGAAGGTGCCCGGCAAGAAACAGGTCGGCACCCGCGGCCGACAGTTTCTCCATCGCCATCTTCGCCCGGCCGAGCAGGCGCTCCTCGTGGACCCCTTCGGGCAGATCAAACGGGTGATGAGTAACGACGACACGGATCAGATCGTGGGGAACGCCGGACAGCTGAGCGACGACGTCGTCAACTTGCCGAACGTTGATGCGGCCCTCGCCCCAGGTCCAGGACCGCGCGGTGTTCACGCCAACGACGACCATTTCCTCGTCGCGATAGACCGGTGACAGGTCGTCCGTGATCGTCTGCGTGTATCGCGCCAGCGGCGTCGTAAAGCGCGTGAACACGTTATAGAGCGGCACGTCGTGGTTTCCGGGAACGACGAGGCGATTGAATGGCAGGCCGTCGAGAAACGACCTCGCCGCGGCAAATTCGCGTTGCCGCGCCCGTTGCGTCAGATCGCCGGAGACAGCCAGCAGGTCGGGGGCGAGACGTGAGATGGCCTGGCGGAGCGGATCCACCGTCGCCGGATCGAGACGACCGAAATGAATGTCGGAAAGATGAACGATGGTGCGCATGGCCCGGCTACCCCGGCGTCTCCGGGACGATCGCCCGGAGCGCTCGCGGACGGACCCTATAGATGAGGGGCGGCGCCATCAGCAGGACCTCGCCATCGAGCGCGACGCTGGTGCGCCGGTGCATTACATCGACGGTGACGGTGTCGCTCTGAAACGCGACGAACGGTGCTGCGTTTGAATGCAATCGTCCGGTGATGGCACGCAGGGGCAACGACAGGATCTCGAAACGCCCGCATTCGGGTGCCACGAATATCGACAGCAATCCATCGTTGAGCCTCGAGCGCCCGCCGAGCCGGAACCCTTCGGCCGTGTACTGATTGTTGCCAACGAAGATGAACGGTGTCCTCACCATCGTGGCCGAGCCGTTGGCGTCAAGGCGTGCGGCAATCATCCGGTAGTTGCGCCACGTGTTCAGCACCGCGATGCCGAACGCGGTCCATTTCCGGCGGCCGCGACGCTGCTCCGCTTCCCGTTCCCAGACCATTTGAGGATAGAGGCCGACGCTCGAGTTGTTCACGAAGAGGCGGCCGTTGACGTCGCCGACGTCGAGCTGACCGACCTGCCCGGCGACGATCGTCTGCACTGCGGATTTGAGGTCCAGCGGCAGTCCGAGATCCTTGGCGAAGTGATTCAGCGTGCCCATGGGGAGAACGCCGAGGGTTGCGCCGCTCGAAACCGCCACCGACGCCACCGCGCTGACGGTGCCGTCTCCGCCAGCGGCGACGAGCATGTCCCCGCGCGATGCCGCCTGCCTGGCGCGGGCGGCAAGATCGCCCGGATCGTGCACACGCTCGAGCCGGACACGTGCGCCATGTTTCCCGAACAACGACTGGATCTCCAGACCGGCATCAGCCGATGCGGTCGTCCCGGACCGCTCGTTGATGATCACGCTGATGTCCGGTACCGCTTTCATCGACAGAGCTCAGCTACGCAATCCGGATACCACCACCAAATCCACGGGTTCTACAGGGTTCTACTTGGTTCTACAGGGTTCTACCGGGTTCGTTCGGTCTACCGGGTTCGGCGGGGAGCCTCGCAGGAACTGAACGAACCTGGCAGAACCCCGCAGAACCCAGCAGAACCGCGTAGAACACAACAGACGCGGTAGAACCACCAGGATTTGTTGAGGCACCCCGTCTTGCAGCCGTACCTCGAATGGCTGACATGGGTCACCCCGGCGATATCGCACCGAAGCAAGCCATGGGAATACGGCGTGGCGACGACCGCAGAAGGAGCGATCGGCGTCATAGCTGGCGGCTCACCACCGGTCGCAGGCGTCGAGAGCGGCGCCGGAAGACGCTGCGAACGCTTCTGCTCGCCGCTGCTGCGCTGGCGACGACACACAATGTGAAAACAGAGACCAAGGCGTTACAGCCGAGCGTGGCGGTTTCCATGGACGACTTCCGCGCCCTGCAGCCCGACCGGGCCTACGACGAGTTCATCGCCGAGGCAGCAACGACCTACGAGGTGGATCCCGATCTCATTCGTGCGGTGATGCGGGCGGAATCGGCGTTCAACCCCCTCGTCATCTCGCCGGCTGGAGCGCAGGGACTGATGCAGTTGATGCCGGCGCTCGCCGAGGAGCTTGGCGTCACCGATCCGTTCGATCCGCGCCAGAACATCATGGCCGGCGCGAAGTACCTGCGCTGGCTCCTCGATCGGAATCACGGCAACATCCCGTTGACGCTTGCCGGCTATAACGCTGGTCCAACGGTGGTCGCCAAGTACCGCAAGGTGCCGCCGTTCCCGGAAACCCGCAATTACGTCAAGCGCATCACCGGCTTCCTTGCCGACGCCAAGGAAGATCCCTAGTCCCTGATCCTTGATCCTCGAGTCCTCGAATCGTGGCTCCAGTGAGGAGCAGCGAGTGAGCCCACGCGGCGCGAAAGAAGGCGCGAGCGAGCGCAGCGAAGCGAGGCAAAGCGGCGTGAAGGAGACGCGAGCGAGCGCAGCGAAGCGAGCAGCGGCGTGAAGGAAGACGCGAGCGAGCGCAGCGAGGCAAAGCGGCGTGAAGGAAGACGCGAGCGAGCGCAGCGAAGCGAGGCAAAGCGGCGTGAAGGAAGACGCGAGCGAGCGCAGCGAAGCGAGCCACGCGAACGGAGCGAGCCGGCGAAGCGGCTCGCGAGAGAGCGTGTGGGGAGTCCGAGGGGCGAAGCCCCTCGGATGAAGTAAGATGGTCCGCTTTTTTCCGAAAGAGTGGACACATGACGACAGAGATCACGAGACGTCATCTTCTGACGACGATTGGCGCCGTGACCGGCGCCGCGCTCACTTGCCCCAGAGACTCGTTCGCGCAGGCCCAGGCCAAGGCGGCGGCGCCAACAGTTATTTCAAACCCGCCGCGCGACTTCGGGCCCGATGCGCCGCCGACGACGTATTTCAGCGATCCGGACGTGCTCACGATCGATCCGGCGTTCGACGGACTGATTCAGGCCAACACGTCGATCAAGCGGCTGTGGACCGGCGCGCTCTGGGCGGAAGGACCGGCATGGAACAGTCAGGGACGATATCTGCTCTGGAGCGACATCCCCAACAACCGTCAGATGCGCTGGCTCGAAGACGACGGGCGCGTGACGGTGTTCAGGAGCCCGTCGAACAACAGCAATGGCAACACGTTCGACCGCGAGGGACGTCAGCTGTCGTGCGAGCACCTGACGCGGCGGGTCGTGCGCTACGAGCACGACGGATCGATCACCGTCATCGCGGAGTCGTTCCAGGGCAAGCGTCTCAACTCGCCGAACGACGTCGCCGTGCATCCTGACGGCAGCATCTGGTTTACCGATCCGCCGTACGGCGGGCAGTTGTATGAAGGAGCGCCGGACGCCAGCGGCGGGCCGACCAATCTCGCCGGGCGATTGAATTCGAAAGCGGGTCAGCCGGCCGGCATCGGCACGTTCAAACGTGAACTGCCGACGAGTGTCTATCGCGTCGATCCGAGCGGGACGCATCGATCTCGTCGTCACCGAGGATCAGGTGCCCGATCCCAACGGCATCACGTTCTCTCCTGACTTCAAGAAGCTCTACGTCGCGAGCACCGGCAAGGGACCTGGCGACACGGTCGCAGGCGGAAAGAGCGAGGTCTATTCGTTCGACGTCGGCACGGACAACAAGCTGTCGAATCGAAAGCTGTTCAGCGACTGCACTGATCGACGGCGTCAAGTGCGGCCCGGATGGCTTGCGCTGCGACGTCGAGGGCAATGTCTGGGCCTCGAGCAATGCCGGGCCGCGCGCTCGGCTACAGCGGCGCCACGGTCTGGAACCCTGCCGGCAAGCTGCTCGGACGAATCCGTATTCCGGAGGTGTGCGGCAATATCACTTTCGGCGGTCCCAAACGAAATCGTCTCTTCATGGCCGCCAGTCAGTCGATCTACGCGCTCTATGTTGGAACCCAGGGTGCGGCGGCGGGATAAAGTGCCAGCTCCCAGTTCGCGCCAGACTTCGCCCACGTTTCATGCGAAGTCTGTCGCGCCGTAGCACGGAGCGCGGAGGCGGACGAATCGCGAGACTCGTGGCATACTGAACGCTCCTGATTCTGCGAGCCATGCCAGTGGATTGGCGCAAGCTCGTGGGAGAAGCTCGTCCGTTTTCCTACGCCGCCGCGGTCTGCGCTCGTCGCGGTTGCGCTGTGCATCGAGCTCTTCCTTTCCAGGCTGACGGGCACTTCGCCATCGACGACGTTCTTTGCCGTGAGCATCGCGGTGAGCGCGTGGTATGGCGGTGCCGGTCCGGGCATTCTTGCGCTGATTCTCTCGGCCGCAGCCATCGACTACCTCGTCGTACGTCCCAGGCACGTTCCTCCACTTCGCCAGCTTCGGCGAGCTCGTTCTGTTCGCGTGCTACGTCATCGGTTGGCTCGGATTCTGCCTGCTGACCGAGCGCACGTATCGCATCCTGCGACGCGATCGAAATCTGCGGCGGATGGCGGAACAGACGGCTCGACAGTCCGATCGCGTCGCGCAGCTCACCGCGGCGTTGGGACAGGCGCGCACGCCCGGCGCCGTGATTGAAGCCGCGGTTCAGGAGCCCCTGCATGCGCTCGAAGCGGATGCCGCGACTGGTGGTGCTGACGCGAATCGACGGCGAGACCGCCGAAATCGTCCGCATCGTCGGACAGCAGCAGGATGGCCCGGAGCTCACGATCGTCAGCCTCGCCGAGAAGAGTCCGATTGCCGACGCCGTCGGACGCGGCGCGCCCGTGATCGTCGAGTCGAGAGATGCGCTCGACCTCCGAGTACCGCGGAGTCGAACGGCGCGCTGAGCGCAACCGCCTATCAAGGCGGTCGTGGCGGTGCCGCTCGTCATCGGCAGCCGTGTCGTCGCGGTGGTCCAGCTCGAGTTCGCGCGACCGCGCACGTTCAGCATCGACGATCGAAATTATCTGTTCGTGCTCGGCCCGCGCGCCGCGCAGGCGCTCGATCGCACGTGGCAATACGAGTCGGCGCAGCGTGCCCGCGCTGAAGCGGAAACGATGCGCGCGCGCGCAGACGAGGAACTCGAAGGTCACCAGCAGACGGAAGTCGCGCTGCGCGCGAGCGAGGCGCGGCTATCGCACGCTCGCGGCGCGAACGAATCGCCTGCACGGCCTGACCGCGGCGCTGTCGGAAGCGGTCACCGTCAAGGCCGTCGCCGAGGCGGTCGTCAGACAGGGAAAGATCGCCGCCGGGGCGACCTCCGGCGAGGTCGCGCTCCTGGTCGACAGCGGCGACGGCGTTCGAGACCGTCCACTCCGATGTCGGCGGCGAGCACTCGTGGGCCGGGGCGACGCTTCCCGGCCGAGATCGGGTTGTGCGCCACCCATGTCGTCGAGACGCGCCAGCCGGTGTTCATCGGATCGTTTGCCGAATGGCAGCAGCGCTACTGGCGATCGGCATCGATTGCGGCCGATGGCGGATACGTCTCGTCGGCCACGCTGCCGCTGTTCGCGAGCGGCCAGGCCGATCGGCGTGCTGGCGTTCCATTTCACCGCGCCGGTCAAGTTCGACGAAGAGTATCAGGCGCTTCTGGTGTCGATCGCGCAACACTGCGCGCAGGCGCTCGATCGCGCGAGGTTGTACGAGTCGGCGCAGAAGGCACGAACGGAGGCGGAAGCCGCGAACCGCCTCAAGGACGAATTCGTGTCGATCGTCTCGCACGATCTCCGCACGCCGCTGAACGCGATGCTCGGCTGGACGGCGCTGCTCCAGAAGGGCACGCTGGCGCCGTCGATCACCGCACGGGCGCTGCAATCGATTCACGACAACGCGACGCGGCAGGCAAAACTGATCGACGATCTGCTCGACTTCTCACGCATCATCGGCGGACGCATGGCGCTCGATCGCGACGAGATCGATCTGCGCGATCTGCTGCGAAACGTCATCGAGTCGATGGTGCCGGCCACTGCGGCCAAGCGGATCGAGCTGCAGTTTTCGGCCGCGCCCGACGCGATCGTGCTGGGCGACATCCGCCGGCTCGAGCAGGTGTTCTTCAACCTGATCGGCAACGCCGTGAAGTTCACCGACGAAGGCGGCCACATCGACGTGTCGATCCGATGCCGCGACGGGCACGGTCGACGTGCGCGTGACCGATAGCGGCATCGGCATCGAACCGGAGTTCCTGCCGCACGTGTTCGATCGTTTCCGTCAGGCCGACAGCACGACGACGCGCGTGCACGGCGGCGTCGGGCTCGGGCTTTCTATCGCGCGGCAGCTCGTCGAAGCGCATCAGGGCGCCATCACGGTCGACAGCGACGGGAAGGATCGCGGCATCGACGTTCACCGTGCGACTGCCGGTGGTCATACGGCAGACCGAAGGCGCAGAGAATGAACCCGCGCGCGAGCCGAAGACCCCGAGCGGAGTCCGCCTCGACGGCATCCGCGTGCTCGTCGTCGACGACGAGTCGGACAGCCGGGAAGTGATGGCGCACGCGCTCGAGGATCAGCGGCGCGAGTCGTCAGCCTTGCCGAGAACGCGCGCAAGGCGATGGAGATTCTCGAGCAATCGGAGATGGACGTGCTGCTCGCCGACATCGCGATGCCGGACGAGGACGGCTACGCGTTGATCCGCCAGATCCGGTGCGTCACCGGCCGGACGCATCGCAACGATTCCCGCGGCCGCCGTCACCGCGCATGCCCGCGACGACGAACGCCGCCGCGCGCTCGCCGCCGGCTTTCACCTGCATCTCGCGAAGCCGTTCGAGCCCGGTCCAGCTGACGCGCACCGTCCAGGCGTTGGCGCGGGGGAATTCGCTCATTCACTGAATCTCAGTTTCCAGTTTCCAGTTTCCAGTTTCCAGTTTCCGGTTCCCAGCCTTGCCCCGAGCGAGCACCTGTTGCCCGCGGGTCGAAGGGCGTGCTGCTCCGTACGAACCGCGAACTGCGAACAACGAATCGCGAGGTCGAACGGTCGCGGTAAAGCCCGCGTCGCGCAGTGCCGATAGGCGAATCAAGGGGGAACGACGTGTCGGAAGTACCCGTTCTGGATCAGCTGAGACAGGCACGAATGGCGCGGGGAGAGTCGTGCCAGAACCTGTCAAAACGGACAGGCGTTCGCATCGAGTGGATTCGCGCGATCGAAGCCGGACAATTTCAGGAACTGCCGCCTGGGATTTACGGACGTGCAGCGATCCGCGCTCATGCGACTGCGCTTGGGCTCGATTGTGTAGAGGTGCTCGCCGCCTGTGCGACGCTGCTTGCGCCGGTCGAGGATCCAATCGCGGCAATGCGCCGACTGAACGGTTTCGCTCATCCTCAGCCTCAGGCTGAGCCGGTAAGAGCGGCACCAGAAAGCTCGACGGTGTCGTTGCCGGACTGGCGGCTTATCGCCGCTTCAGTGATCGACGCGGGAGCCATGGCGTTTACGCTCCTCGTCGTCATTACCGGGACCGTCGCGATGGGATTGCCGATCTCTGCGCTCGATCGGTCAGCCGGCGGACCGCTGTTTCTCGTCACGTTCGTGCTGACCGGCTGCTACTTCGTCTTCTTCGGCGGCATCGTCGGTCGAACCGCTGGAGAATTCCTGAGCGGGATGCAGCCGTCATCTCCCGAACCTGCGCGACTCGATCTGCGAGCCGTCGCGATCAGAACGCGTCAATCGATCTTTCGAGATTCCTACTTCATCGAGCTTCTCGGAGAGTGGATCGGACGTAGAACCGTGGGCGGCTGGCACTGGCTCATTGCTCACGCGCAGAAGTAATTGAATCCAATCGCAGTTCGCGGTTCGCGGTTCGCAGTTCGCGGTTCGCGGTTCGCAATTCGCGTCTGGCGTCTCGCGTCTGCGACACCCGTAACGCGGAGCTTCAGCTCCGCGATAGATCACTTCTCCTTCGCCAAATCCTGATTCGCCCTGTCCAACATCATCAATGCTCCCGCGGCGGCTGAGGCAGCGTTGAGTGGCGCGGTTGGATCGGTCGTTCGCGCGCCATCCTGACGCATGCGCACGGCGCGAATACCCATTGTGCAGGTCCTCTGCAGCAGTGCGTGCGTTCCTTCGCGCGATCGCGGCGCTTTGATCGCGGCCAGCAGCTTTCCTATCGCCTCGAATTCGCCGACGGCCGCATCCAGGTTGCCCTGGAGAGGATCCGCCTGCCGATCGATTGATTCCAGCAGCGGTCGAAGTGTATGAAGCCTGACGAGCGCCGCTGAGACACGGACACCGTAGGCGTTTTCAAGCGCCGGGCCTCGAGACGGCACTGTTGGTGCGGGCGTTTGGGGACTGGCGCCTCCTGCAACACCCCGGGCAGGCGGCGATGGCCCAGACGCAGCTTGTGGTGCTGGTTGTGGTTTCGTCGCCAAAGGCGGCTGTCTGAAGGACGGCGTCTGAGCAGGCGGCAACGTCGCGGAATCGACTGACCCAAGCAGGACGACGATTCGGCCCTGATTTCGATTCGAGGAATCGATCCGATATGTCGTCGCCTTGACGAGATCGACCACGACGCGCGTGACGAGGGGGCTCGCATTGTGTTCCGCGACGCGCACGCGCCTTACCAGCGGATTCTCGATGGTTGGCGGAACCGCCGCACCCGGCAGCACATCATCGAAGTCGATGTAGACGCGCGGCGGACTGTTCGCGAACCCGCTCGACGGCTGAGGCAAAACCCCACTTGCCTCGATCACGACTGCCGTACCATCCCTTGTTGGCACAACCGTGATCCCCCGCAGTGTCGTGTCAGCACGCCTGACCGCCTGCCCTGACAACCCAGCTGCAATGGCGATCAGACACACGACCGCGAGGGGCATGATCGCTGCACGGCTACGTCCTACGGTAGGCCGCCACTCCCAGGCGCTCATCGGGAACCGAATTGTTTCACAATCAACAATGGGCCGAACGCTTACGCGTTCAGCATTTCCAGTAGTCAGCCCAGGCAGGAATCAGCAATTCCTGGATCCGCCTTTCATTCAACATTCAGCACTCAGCATTCAGCATTTCGGCGTGCCATAATCCCGGCGTCACATTGGAGCCATCCATGTTGCACGGGAAGACGCGTCTCCTCCTCACTGTCGCCATCCTTGTGACCGCTCTGCTCGGCCGTGCATCACTGGAGCTGTTGAAACCGGATCAGGCTCCCGCGGGTGCCGCAACATCGACCAGCCTGGTCGTACGGCAGGATGCGAGAGCGGGGACGATATCGGTGTTCAAGCGGGGCGGCCGCCAGCCGATTCTGACCCAGAACGCGAAATCCGGGACGCGTCCCTATATTCATCCGATCGTCGCTCCTGACGGAAAGACGGTCGTGACCGATCAATCGGGACTCTTCTGGGGCTTCACAAATCTCAACGGACGCGACTACTTCCACAACGCGCAAGCTGGCTACTGGCGGCGGGTGTCGGCGACGATCGCTCAGGCCTCAGGAAACGAAGTCCGGTGGGAAACGGTGTATGACCTGCTCGATGCGTCGGGCAATCCCACGTTGACCGAGACCGAGCGTTGGACGATGCGTGAAGTGAATGGCCGTTACGCGCTGAGCCTGGAGTGGCGAGGACAGGCGAAGACCGACGTGACCATCGGCACAGCCGGAACGCCGGGCCAGCCGGCCGCGACCGAGAACGCCGGAGTCTTCCTGCAGCTGCCGTGGCGCGGCGGCCGAACCGGCGAGATCGTCAATGCCGCCCGTCAGCGCAACGAGCGCGCAGCAGGCCAGCGCGCGATGTGGATCGATGTCACCGCGGTTCCAGCCGCGAGTGCCTCCGCTCCGACACACATCGCCGTGTTCGATTACCCGGACAATGCGGGGTATCCGCAGGCCTGGCAGATAGATCGACGGTCGGGTATTGGCGCACTTCGATCGGGCGACGGGGCCTGGACGATCAGAAAGGGCGACACCGAGATTGTCCGTTACCAGTTGCTGATTTACGACGGTGCGCTCGACGACGTGCGGATGGATGCGGCGTGGGCGGAGTACAGCGGGAACCGATCCGCGTATGCGACATCGGCGCTATGGACCGTCGCCCAACGGGAGGGACGCGACGCGAAGTTCCTGACGGCAGACGAAGCCGTCGCGGAAATGTCTGTCGTTGACGGCTACCGCGTCAATGCCTGGGCTGCCGAGCCGACGATCGTTCAGCCAATGGCCTTCTGCTGGGACGACCGCGGGCGCCTGTGGGTCGCCGAGAACCGCGACTACGAATCCCGCGTCCAGGGTTTCTCCGGCGCCGGCAACAGCCGCATCGTGATTCTCGAGGATACGAACCACGACGGCATCGCCGATACGCGCAAGGTCTTCATGGACGGGATCATCTTTCCCTCGGCGATCGCGGTCGGCTTCGATGGCGTGTTCGTCGCAGCGCCGCCCAACCTGCTGTTCATTCCCGATCGAAATGGCGATGACAAAGCCGACGTCTCCAGCATCGAAGTCCGCCTGACGGGATGGGGCATCCGCGATCGACACGAAGTCGTGAACAGCCTGCACTGGGGACCTGATGGCTGGCTGTATGGGCTTCAGGGCTACGCGACCAGCTCCAAGGTCAGGAAACCGGTGGGCAACGGACGCCTATACAACCGCGACGAGCCGTTTCCCGACGACGTGTTGTCGGGCGATGGGGTCGAGATCAACGGCGGCGTGTGGCGCTATCACCCGACGAAAGAGGTGTTCGAAGTCGTCGCTCATGGGTTCAGCAACCCGTGGGGCATCGATTACGACGCGAAGGGTCAGCTCTTCATCACCGCCTGCGTGATCCCGCATCTGTTTCACGTGATTCCCGGCGGGATCTATCAGCGGCAGGGCGGCCAGCACTTCAACCCCTACGTCTACAGTGATATTCAGACGATCGCGGATCATCGCCATGCGTCCGCGCACGGCGGCGCGCGCATCTATCAATCAGATGCGTTTCCAGCAGCGCAGCGGGGCCGCATCTTCATGGCCAACATCCACGAGCACGCCGTGCTGTCGGATGTGCTCGAGCGGAAAGGCTCCGGCTTCACCGCGCATCACGGTGACGATTTCCTGCTCGCCAACAACGCGCAGTGGATCGGGTTCAGCATGGAGATTGGACCCGATGGCGCCGTCTACGTGCTCGACTGGCACGACAGCGATATCTGCGGCATGGACGTCCGGCAGAAGGAAACCGGTCGGATCTTCCGGATCGCCCCCGAACGCTCGCTCGCGGAAGACTGGCCGGGCCGCTATGGAGATCTCGCGAAGCTGACCGACGCCGAACTGGCCGGACTGCAGAGCAGTCACAGTGACTGGCACGCCCGGCGGGCGCGCATCCTCCTGCAGGCTCGCGCCGCGAAAGGGATGCTGCAACCCGGCGCGCTGGAACAACTGCGCCAGCTGTTCCACTCGAGCACCAATCCCGATCACCGGCTGCGCGCGATGTGGGCACTGCATGTCACGCGCGCGTGGACACCCGACGCGCTCGTTCAGGTGTTGGGCGATCCTGACGAATACGTCCGTGCCTGGGCCATCCAGCTGCTCTGCGAGGACCGGTCGCCTCCCGCTTCGGCGATTCAGAAATTCTCCCAGCTCGCCAAGGACGATCGTTCCCCCGTCGTGCACCTTTACCTCGCGTCCGCGCTTCAGCGGCTGAACGCCGACGTCCGCTGGAACATCGCGAGCGCGCTCATGGCTCACGCCGAGGATGTCGCGGATCAGAATCTCTCACGCATGATCTGGTTCGGCGTCGAGCCGCTCGTCGCAGCCAACCCGGCATTCGCGCTCGATCAGGCGACCAGAAGCCGGATGCCGCTGCTGGCGCGGTTCATCGCCCGGCGCGCCGTCGATGCCGATGCAGTCGACGCCGTCGTCGCAGCCCTCGGCAAGTTGACCGAGATCGCGCAACCTGTCGCGCCGAAGCGGAACGCGGAGGCGGTCGATATGCTCGAGGGCCTGCGCGACGGACTCAACGGCCGTTACGACGTTGTCGCACCCCACGCGTGGGCCGCCGTGTCCGCGCGACTCGAGCGCGGCGACCGAACGCTGGCGCGCCTCGTCTCTGATGTGACCCGGCAGTTCAACGACGCGAACGCGACGACGGGCACCGTCCAAATCGTGCGCGACCGCGCGGCCTCGATGGAGGAACGACGGAAGGCGCTGCAGACGCTGACGCTCCAGAGGCGGCCTCAGCTCGCGGCGGTACTGCCCGAGCTGCTGGATGAACCACCGCTCCGGGTGGATGCGATCCGTTCGGTCGCGTCGTTCGACGACGAATCGCTCGGCACCCTGCTGATCGGGCGCTACGACACGTTCACGGCGACAGAGAAGACTGAAGCCGTTCAGACGCTGGCCTCCCGCGGCCGCTACGCGCGGATGCTGACCGATGCCCTCGCAGTGGGCATCGTGCCCCGCCAGGATGTGCCGCCTCATGTCGCCCGGCAGCTGCGGAGAGTGGCCGGAACGAGGTTCGCGGATGTATGGGGGCCGATCGCCGACAACGCCGCTGAGGAACGGGCCTACTCGCGCTACAAGGGTCTCCTCAACGACACCGGAATGAAGAGCGCGAGCCCGCAGAGCGGCCATGCGATCTTCATGCGCACCTGCGGACCGTGCCACAAGATGTACGGCGAAGGCGGTGACGTCGGTCCGGAACTCACCGGATCGAACCGCGCCAATCTCGAGTACCTGCTCGCGAACGTGCTCAACCCGAATGCCGATGTCCCGGAAGCATACCGGATGGTGGTGGTGACGACCCGCGATGGCCGCACGTTTTCAGGCAACGTCGTGGCCGAGACCGATCGTCAGCTGACGCTGCGGGTCGTCGGCCGGGACGCCGCGATCATCAGCAAGTCCGACATCCAGTCGCGCGAGGCGACGTCGGTCTCGATGATGCCCACGGGGCTGTTGGACTCGCTGAGCGATCGCGAGGTGCTGGATCTCGTCGGGTTTCTCAGGAGCGCGGCTCCGGTGAAGTAAAACGAAGCCGCGCCAGTCTCGTCATCAGATAGTCTCGCTCTGGAATACTTGTCGTCCCGGCGGCCGCGGCCTTGTACTGATCGATCGCCGCATCCCGAGCCCCCGCGCGCTCGAGCAGGTGCCCGCGTACGGCTGCCAGCCGATAGTGTCCAGCGAGTCGCTCATCGGAATCCAACCCCTGCAACAATTTCAAGCCCTCCTCGGGTCCATGAACCATCGCATACGCAACCGCGCGATTGAGCGCCACCATCGGGTTGTCGGACATCCGTGTGAGCAGGCCGTATAGCGCGAGAATCTGCGGCCAGTCGGTATCCTCGGGACGCGCCGCTTCATCGTGCAGCGCGGCAATCGCCGCCTGCAGCTGATACGCACCCACCGATCCTCTCGACAGCGTATTCGAGATGAGCGCCGTGCCTTCCGCGATCGCCGGCTGATCCCACAGGCTGCGCTCCTGCTCCTCCATCGGAATCAACTCGCCATTCTTCCCCGTCCGAGCCAGACGACGGGCGTCGGTGAGGAGCATGAGGGCGAGCAGCCCGGCGACCTCCGGATCGGTCGGGAGCAATTTGTGAACGGCGCGCGTCAGGCGTATCGCCTCGTTCGAGAGATCAGTGCGCTGCAGACGCACGCCGCTGCTGCTCGAATAGCCCTCGTTGAAGATGAGATACAGCACGTGCAGCACGGCCGCGAGCCGCTCGGCGCGTTCCCGTTCCGTCGGCATCCTGAACGGCACGCCTGACGACTTGATGCGCTGCTTCGCGCGGCTGATCCGCTGCGCCATCGTCGCGTCCGGCACCAGGAATGCCGCGGCAATCTCCGCCGTCGTCAGACCGCCGACCACGCGCAGCGTGAGCGCGATCGCTGACGAACGGGTCACCGCGGGATGGCAGCACATGAAGAGCAGGATGAGCGTGTCGTCGCCATCCGCGTCAACCGTGCCGGCGCGGCCGAAGCTCGATCCGAGATCGAACGGCAACTCGCCGGGCGCTGCAGTGACCTGCTCCTCCACCGGGGCCTGCAGTACCACCGTCGTCTCGCGGCGGCGCCTGGCGGACTCCGAGCGAATGTGGTCGGTCATTCGGCGCGCCGCCACCTGGATCAGCCAGGCGCGAGGATTGTCGGGCAGGCCCTCCTTCGGCCATTGCGACGTCGCGGCGAAAAGCGCCTCCTGGACGGCGTCTTCTGCCGCCGCGAAATCGCCAAATCGACGAACCACCGCGCCGACTACGGAAGGGGTCAGTTCGCGCAGCAGGTTCTCGATGGCCGGATCCAGCGACGAGGACATCGCGATGATTGTAGAACCGTCATTCCCGCTGCGTCTCCGAGGCGCTATCATGTGGGTGCCCGCCTGCCCCAGTGGCACAACATGCGAACCAGTTCCGTCGCCGTCATTGTCGCCATCGCGCTCGAGCTGAGCGGCTCGGCCACCCAGAAGCCTGAGGACGGTGGCATTCCCCCGTCCGGCAAGACCGACACCGTAGTCATTCGTGGCTGCGTGTCGGGCTCGCTGCTGAAAGATCTGCGCGCGCAAAAAACAGAGCCGCTCACCGGATCCGAAACGGCAGTCGTCTATCGGCTGACCGGTGAGAAGAAGCTGCTGCAGGTGATCCAGAAGGAACATCAGGATCAGGTGCTCGACGTGACCGGCGTGCTGGCGTCGAATCCGAACAGCACGAGCACCGTGCGCAGCAAGGACATGGGCAAGGCGCGCGTGTTCGTCGGAGCGGGGCGGCAGGAGACCTCGGAGCCGGGAAAACCACCCTCGTACCCGACGCTGAAGGTGACGTCCTTCGAAGTCGTCCGCCCGGGCTGCCAAGATCCCCCCTGATCATTCCGTCGGCGGTGGCCCGCTCATCACCTCACGCACCTCGATCGCCATGTTCATAGGCTTGCCGCCAGGGCCAGGTGCTGCCGATGCACGCGCGGCGATGTCATAGGCTTCCTGCGCGCTATCGACGTCAACGATCCAATATCCGGCCAGGAACTCCTTCGATTCCGCGAACGGACCGTCAGTCACTTCGGGTTTGCCGTGACTTCCTGCGCGGACGATCCTGGCCTGCGATGGTGCCGCGAGCCCTTCGGCACCGACCAGGTTGCCTGACTGCTTCAGCTCTCCGCTGAAGTTGATCATGAACCCGATGTGCGCCTTGAGGTCCTCAGGGGCCCAATTCATGACTTGCCAGTCGCCGCTCCCGTTCTCGCGCTTCGCATTCATCATCAGCATGTACTTCACGTTGATCTCCTCTCGAAATCTGAATCTATCTCTAAGTCGGAACCGCTCGCGAGTTCTCGACACCCAGCAGAACCTGAAGTAGTTGTTGACATATTCCTATATAGGAATATGATGTGAATATGCCCCGGGCAGCGACGAGTTCGGACGTCTTCAACGCCATCGCGGAACCTCAGCGGCGGGCCATCCTGCAATTCCTGGCCTGGGACGAGCAATCGGTCGGCGACATCGTCGATGCGCTCGAGCTTGCGCAGCCGTCCGTCTCAAAGCACCTTCGGGTATTACGCGATGTCGGGCTCGTCCGGTCACGTCGCGAGGGGAAGCAGGTGATGTATCGCACCAACGCAACCGGCCTCATTCCACTTCACGAGTGGGCCGGTACGTTCGAGCGTCTGTGGCGGGCACAGCTGTCTCAGATAAAGGAGCGCGCCGAGCGCGGGTAGCGGGCGGCGTATCGACATTACAGGAGGGGATATGGTCGCAGTGGCACACGAAATCGAAAACCTGACGCTCAGCATCAACCAGGAAATACATGTCCGCGCTTCGCTCGAGAAAACGTTCGCGTCGCTTCTCGAGCAGATGGGACCGTCCAACACCGGGCCTGACGGCAGGCCGATGCGCATGACGATCGAGCCGTGGCCCGGCGGCCGATGGTTCCGCGACCTCGGCGACAACAACGGTCATTTCTGGGGTGTCGTGCAGGCGATCAAGAAGCCGACGCTGCTCGAAATCTGCGGACCGCTCTTCATGTCGAACCCGGTCATGTCGAACATTCAGTACCGCCTCACCGAGGTCGATGGGGGAACGCTGATGACATTTCGGCACACGGCGTTTGGACTCATCCCCGACGATCACCGCAAGGGACTAGCTGAAGGGTGGAATCACCTACACGAATCGATCCGCAAGCACGCGGAAACGGCGTGACGGGACACTGGAAGCTATCTCATAAAACCCAAACGGGCTCGGTAGGCCAAGACCGGCAACGCGAGCGAGCGACAGCGAGTGAGCCACGCGAACGGAGCGCGCCGGCGAAGCGGCGCGCGAGAGCGCGTGTAGGAGAGTCCGAGGGGCGAAAGCCCCTCGGATAAGACATGTTCTTACGGAGGTAAGCATGGCCATCATTGACGGAATGTTGCAGGAACTCGAGCAGGAAGCCAGGACAACACGACGCGTACTCGAGCGCGTTCCCGGCGATCAGCTGGGCTGGAAGCCACACAAAAAGGCGCGAACGCTCGGAGAGCTCGCGCTGCATGTCGCCGGTACGCCCGGAGCTGTCGCGACACTCGCGAGCAAGTCTGAAGTCCAAGAGCCCGACTTCAGGGACGCGTCACCCGCGAGCGCATCGGAACTGATCCCTGCCCTCGAGGAGAGCGTGTCGACGGCGAAGCGCTTGCTGGCGAATATGGATGACGCGACGCTGAACGGCACCTGGCGGATGAAACGCAACGGACAGGAGGTCCTCGCGATGCCACGTGTCGCGCTGCTCCGCTCGATCATGCTGAACCACTGGTATCACCACCGCGGTCAGCTGTCGGTCTACCTGCGCGAGCTTGGTGTGCCGATCCCGTCGATTTACGGTCCGAGCGCCGACGAGAATCCATTCACATCGTAATTCGCGGTTCGCAGTCGCAGTTCGCTCTTCGTCCGCCTTCGCTCCACGCGCTGCGGCGGGCAAGCATGTGACAGTTGATGTAGGGCCGGGGTCTTCGACCCCGGCTCCCGTATCGACTCCTCCCCGTTCTCGCTTCGTTTTCTTTCTCTTCGGTGGCGAGCTGCGAACAGCGGATCGCGAGCCGCGGTATACTGGCGATTGGCGCGTCGGGGCGCATCCAGTCCGCGGAAAGGGCCGTGCCCACCCACACACTCGAACCGAAGGATACGAACCTTCTTTCTGCCTGATCGGTGCGGACTCCAGGCTTGTCTCGCCATCGCGCGTCGCGCGACGGCGGACCGAATGAAAGGAGTTTCGTATGTCTGACGCTCTTCCTCTCCCTCCCCGTCCGAGCCTCGAGCAGTACCGGAAACTCGCGAAGGACTTCCGGCGCGCCTGCAGATCGAGCGACCCGTCAGCAGTTCGACAATGGGCCGCACAGTGGCTCCAGTCGCTCGCGCGCCTTCGCGGCCCGGAGAACACCGGCGATGTCAGCCGGCGAATCAATCGTGAAGTGCGACGTCTCGAGGAACGATGGAAGGATCTGATTCAGAAGAATCCGGACCGGGCGCAGTGCCGGCTCACCGACGCACAATTCTTCATCGCCCGCGAGCACGGATTCCTCAGCTGGCCGAAGTTTTCAGCCCACATCGACGGCCTGGCACGGACCGGCTCCGCCGTTTCGAATTTCGAAGCGGCGGCGGATGCCATCATCAACGGTGACCGAGCGGCGCTTGAGAAGCTGCTTCGAGCCCATCCCGAGCTGGTGCGCGAGCGATCAACCCGCGACCATCGCTCGACGCTGCTCCACTACATCTCGGCGAATGGCGTCGAAGACTTCCGTCAGAACACCCCGAAGAACATCATCGAGATCGCCCGGTTGCTGCTCGACGCAGGCGCCGATGTCAACGCCGAGTCCGAAGCCTACGGTGGAGGCTCGACGACCCTCGGACTGACCGCCACCAGCATTCACCCTGAGCAAGCCGGCGTCCAGATCGCGCTGCTCGAGCTATTGCTCGATCGAGGATCGCGCATGGATCAGCCGTCCGCGTCCGGCAACAATCATCGGGTCGTTACCGGGTGCCTTGCCAACGGCCAGCCCGAGGCGGCCAGGTTTCTCGCAAACCGCGGCGCCCCGATCGATCTCGAAGCCGCCGCCGCGCTGGGCGACCTCGCCGTCGTCGAGAGCTACTTCGACGAACACGGCGCGCTGAAACCTCCCGCAACCGACGCGCAGATCAAATCCGCGTTCGTCTACGCGAGCGGTTACGGCAGCGCGAACGTCGTCGACTATCTCCTTCAGCGAGGCGTCGATCCACGCTCAGACCCGGAGGTTCGCTTGAGCCTGTATTGGGCCATCTACGGCGGGCATGTCACGATGATCGAGCGACTCCTGCGGGCCGGGGCACCGATCAATTCTCGCCACGAGAAGCAACAGTTCACGCCGCTTGAACTCGCGCTCGGCAAGTGGGCCAAGGCCGAAGACGATGCGGAACGCGAGAACGCGTGCGAGATCGTGCGGGTCCTCACCGCGAACGGCGCGAAGCTGGATCGGGCGTGGTTTCAGCAGGACGAAGACCGGCAACTGATAGCCGAGAAGATCCGTGGCGATGCACCGCTCACGACCATGCTTGGGAATCAGACTCCGTAACGGAAGCAGGCATTGTAGGTTCCGGCTTCAGGCAGCAGGAGGAATGTGACGGCCGCAAATCATCGGCAACACTTCTCCAATGGACGCCGAGAACACCGCATCTGCCAGGTGATCGAAGGCGGTGACCTCGGCGTTGATGATGACGATTCGCGCGCCGGCATCGCGCGCCAGTGGCACGAGCCCGGCGACGGGATACACCTGCAGGCTCGTACCGATCGCCATGAATACGTCGGCTTCGGTAGCGGAGCGCATGGCTCGATCGATGACCTCTGGCACCAGCGCCTGGCCGAATGAAATCGTCGCGCTCTTCAGGATGCCGCCGCAGTCGAGACACGGGGGATCTTCCTCGCCCGCTTCCACGCGTTCGAGCACCTCGCGCATCGGGCCGCGCCAACTGCAGCGCATGCACACGACCTCGTGCACGGTGCCGTGCACTTCAATCACGCGGTCCGGAGAGTGGCCCGCCCGCTGATGCAACCCATCGATGTTCTGCGTGACGAGGGCGTGCAGTTTTCCCCGCCGCTCCAGTTCAACCAGCGCGAGGTGGCCCGCGTTCGGCACGGCGGTCCACGCCGGATGGTCGGCGCGGCTCTGCCACGCCAGCTTTCGCACTTCCGGATCCGACATGTAGTAATGGATGTTGGAAAGCTTCTCGGCCTTCGGGTTCTTCGTCCACACGCCCTGCGGTCCCCGGAAGTCCGGAATACCGGATTCGGTCGATATGCCAGCGCCCGTCAGCACGACGATTCGCCAAGACTCGTCAACCCACCCGCGCACCTCGACCGTGGCGGCCTTCACATCGAGCGTCATTGGGATCATGCTACCAGTTCCAAACCGGGGGCCCGGAGTCCGCTCACATCACGACAGCTCTCCGACTCATAAAGATCGACGCGCGACTTCATCTGGCGTAACCATCGCCGCCAGGCCTTTCGCAGCTGGCCCCTGGACCGCGCATCCCGGATCCCGGATCCCGAAACCCGCACTCCGGATCCCGGCAAAATGTTACTTTCAACCAATGTCCAGGACGCGATGCGAGTCAGTGACCGAGTACATCGCCGCGCAGCCGAAACCCTCGCAGCGCGTGCTCAGGAGCGTGCGGAGCGTTATCCGCAAGGCATTGCCCGACGCAGAAGAAGTCATCTCCTACGGGATGCCTGCATACCGGTTGCACGGGTATATCGCGCTGTACTTCGCGGGCTGGCGCGACCACTACTCGCTCTACCCTGTTAACGATCGACTGGTCGCGTCCCTCAAACCGTCCTCGGCATCGTACGAAGTCAACGACAAGGGGACGATTCGATTTCCCCTTTCAGAACCGGTGCCCGAGAAGTTGATTGCAGGCATCGCGAAACTCAAGGCCGAGGAAGCCGCCACACGAGCGAAAGCCAGGCTGAAGAAACTCGGAAGGAGGCGTTGAAGAAACGCGTCAACCCCTCGTCGCCTGCAACACGTCTTTCACCGCATCGATCACCACTTTGGGCTGATCCAGCGGGACCCAGTGGCCGCTGTTCGACGCCATGACGTGACGGCCACGTGTTGAAAGCGCGGCCATGCGGTCCTGCTGCCGCAATCGATAGTCGCCCGGATTGGTTGACGAGATCGTGACGAGCGGCAGATCGCCGAATCCGCCAGCGGTCGCCTCCAGCACTTCTGCGGCGCTGACGCAGATCGATTCGATCTGGCTTCCGAGCGCCTCGAAGAACCGCGGCTTCGTCCAGAACTGCGCGAGCGCCGGGCGCACCTCCGGCGGCAGTTTCCAGATCGGCGCGAGGATCGCCTCGTCCTGCCTCGAGAGACGGCCGCGGCTGACGACCTTGACCAGGCCGCGGGCCAGCGTCAGCTGCCCCAGACCGACCAGCGCCGCGACGACGCGCGCGAGGCCGACGCGAGCCGTGACGGCGCCGTAGCGGCACAGTCGCACGCCACGGTCGATCAGTACCTGTTCTTTTGGCGCCGGCCTGACCCAGTCCTCCGCGTGCGCCGGATCCACCAGCACCATCCCCGCGGTCTCGCTCCTGAACCTGTGCGCGAAGATCAGCGCGACCAGGCCTCCGAATGAATGGCCGACCAGCAGGAACGGCGGCGGAACGCCAGCGCGCTCGAGCAGCGTCCGCAGTTCATCGGCGATCCGTCCCGCGGTGCGCGGCATCGGACCTGAGTCGCTCCATCCAAAGCCGGCGCGGTCGTAGCTGCAGGCGCGCGAGAGCGTTGCGAGCTCAGGCTGCACCAGCGACCAGCTCAGCGAGGATCCGCCGAGCGCGGCGTCCAGAACGATCGATGGAGATCCCTTGCCCGTGCAATGAATGTGCAGCCGGAAGCCGCCGACGTCGATGAGCCTGCCGGTAGGAGCGGTCGCGCCCACACGTCAGGATACGGCGGATTGCGCGCCGCGGATCCCCACCCCGATCCGATCCCGGATACCGCATACCGGATCCCGACTCCCGGAGCCGCAGTCCGAAACAACGACCAGGAATTTTTTCGTGAGGTAGACTTCTTCTCTGGTTTCTCCAGGTTTCGCAAGGCACACGCACATGAAGAAGCCCAGCGCCAAAAAACGCAAGTCAACGCGAACGTCTGACGAAAGGACCTCTGGTCGCGATCCGGCTGCGTCGAAATCGACAGCAGCGGAAACGGAGTTCGACCCGAGGAAACACTCAAAGACCCTTCGTGTCGCGACGTTGTCGGAAGCGTTTTTGATCGGCCCGGAAGAACGGAAGCGCCTCGGGATGCCTCCCGGCGATCAGGATCCGATGCTGGTCGTCGTTGAAATGAACCTGTCACACGTTGGTGGGCTCTCCGAGGCGATCAAACGATTTCTCGCACTCTACAAGGCGCTGTTCCCGGCCGGACGAGAGCCGCTGCTGCTCGCCGACACCTATTACCGCTGCAAGCTGACCGTGGACCAGGTCCGCGAACTCGTTCGTAAAGACCAGACGAATGCCGAGTTCAAGTACCGGTCGATTTATCGGATCTGGCCCGATTTCAGGATGAAGGCGCTGATTGATCGATCGGTCTCGGCGGTCAAGGCGGACGCGGCGCGACGATCGTACGACGCCAGCGGCGCAGAGGTCGTCTGGGCCGTCATCGACTCGGGAATCGACGCGAGTCACCCGCACTTCAGGCAGTTCGACACGCTGGGAGGAGACGTCGAGGGCCTTCACCGGAACTTCACGGTGGATGGCGAACCGACGATCGACGGCGCCCTGGTCGATAAGTTCGGTCACGGGACGCACGTCGCCGGGATCATCGCCGGCGGGTTGCCCGGCGGCCCGCAGTCACCTCGCGAACGGTACGAACCGTGTGTGGGGCAGCGAGTCTCTGCTTCCGACGAGAGAGAGGCGATTCAGCAGCGCAACGTCAGTGCGCCGGAACGGCTGACCGGCGTCGCACCGCGCTGCAAGCTCGTGAGCCTTAAAGTACTCGAGATCGTGAATGGTGAAGAGTACACCCAATCGACAGACGTGATCCGAGCGCTGGAATACGTCCGAAAAACAGTCAACGGACACGGCAAGCCGCCGTTGCGCATTCACGGCGTCAACCTGAGCCTCGGCTACGACTTCAACGCCAAGTGGTTTGCGTGCGGCCTCAGCCCCGTGTGTGTCGAAGTCGATCGCCTGGTTCGATCGGGTGTGGTCGTCGTGATCTCTGCTGGCAACACCGGGTATGGCCTGCTGCAGTCCGATGCGGGACAGACGAGGACGGGTCTGTCGCTGACGATCAACGACCCGGGCAACGCTGAACTCGCGATTACTGTCGGCTCGACGCACCGGGACAGCCCTCACACTTATGGCGTCTCGTTCTTTTCCTCGAAAGGACCGACCGGCGATGGCCGGCTGAAGCCGGATCTCGTGGCGCCGGGCGAACGGATCACCTCGTGCGCAGCCGGCATGAATCTGGAGGACCTCAAGAACGCGTGCACCAACGACTGGAAAAAACGCTGGCCCAAGAGGCCGGCACCCTACATCGATTTGAGCGGCACCAGCATGGCGGCTCCTCATGTGTCGGGCGCGATTGCCGCCTTCTTGTCCATCCGCCGCGAATTCATCGGCCGTCCGGAAGACGTGAAGCGGATTTTTCTGGAGAATGCAACGTCGCTTGGCCGCGAGCGGTACTTCGAGGGCCACGGACTGGTGGATCTGATGCGGGCGATAAGCGCGGTGTGAATTCGTGGTGGTGTTGACAGACCAAGGCAATTCTTGGACGAGGTGAAGACATGGCTGGCTATCAAGCACTCGGCAACTGGCACGACGTGACCCTGCTTCCGCTGACAAGCGCGGACAGACCTGAGGCGCTTTCAACGCGAGGTCGGAGCGCGGCCGCCGCGATTCGTCCGGCGGCAGCGGCAGCCGACAGCGACTCGTCCGCGATTGCGCGGGTGGTCAACGAATCGCCGGTTCTTCGCTCGCGCGTGCAGGATCCCAGCCGGCTCGCCGTGGTGCAGGGGGCCGTGCCGGCTCGTCGAGCCGCCGCCAGCATGAGGGCTCCGGCCCCGACGCCGATTTCGTCGTATAGCGCGCTGACTCTCGCAACCGAAACGGTGATTGCCGAAGGCATGCGCCAGGCGGATCTGGCAGCGGCCAAATCGTACGGCGCCTCGGTCATCGAAGAAGCGCTCGACGGCAAGATGTTGCTGCGGGTGGGCTCAGTCGAACAGGCGTTCGGACTTGTCGATATGCTCCTCAAGCGAGAGGTCGGCTCCGCGACCCCGAATTTTCTGCGCCGCTTCGTTCGGGTAAAGCGATCGGCAACCGCCGCAACCGGCCCGTGGTCCCTCACCAAGGTTGGCGTGGCCGCCGCGTGGGAGATAACCCGCGGCAACAAGGACATCAAGGTGGCTGTGCTGGACGAAGGCGTCGACACCACGCATCCGGCCTTGAAACCGGCGGTCGTCGCGGAGCGCGACTTCATCGGCGGTAACACCGGGGCGATGCCCTCCGGCAACGACGCACATGGCACCGCCTGCGCCGGCATCGTGTTGTCTCGCGACAAGACGTTTCAAGGGATCGCGCCGATGTGTTCCCTCATTGCCGCGCGGATTGCCATGGACGACGGGGCAGGCCACTGGATCTTCGACGATTTCGCGACCGCCGACGCGATTGATTGGTCATGGCGCCAGGGCGCCGCGGTGCTTTCCAACTCGTGGGGCGGCGGCGCGCCGAGCGACGCGATCAGTCGAGCGTTCGCGCGTGCACGCACGCAGGGTCGCAATGGCCTGGGATCCGTTGTCGCGATCGCCGCTGGCAACGATCAGATGCCAATCGATTTCCCTGGTGACCTCCCGGGATACGTCACGGTTGGTGCGTCGAATCCGAACGACGAGCGCAAGACGCGCACTTCGTCTGACGGCGAAGACTGGTGGGGCTCGAACTTCGGGGCGACCATCCAGCTCCTCGCGCCCGGAGTCTTCATCTGGACCACCGATATTGTCGGCGCCGCGGGCTATGACCCGGGCGAGTTCACGAAGACCTTCAACGGCACGTCATCGGCAACGCCGGCGGTTGCCGGCGCAGCAGCGTTGATGCTCAGCGCGAATCCGGCATTGAGCGCGAGCAGTGTCCGCGACATTCTTGCGAAGACGGCCAAGAAGCTGACCGGGCAGACGACCTGGACTCCAGAGCTTGGATGGGGCCGGCTCGACGTCGCGAAAGCCGTCGCGGCTGCCCAGGTCGCAGGCACGCCGGCAGGGCCAACGTCGCCTGCGAAACGCGGGAAGCCGGCGAAGAAGTCGCCAGGGAAGAAGTCATCAGCAAAGAAGTCGTCAGTCAAGAAGCGTCGCTGAATGCCACCATCGCGGCGGGGCATTTCGCCGCGGGCAAGAGCGGTTCGGTCATATACTTTTGATCATGGGCGCGTATTACTACGCAGCCGGTCGAAAAGTCGCGATCGAGCCAGACGGTGAGCATGTCGCGGTGGACATGAATGCCGCCGCGAAGTCAGGTGCGGACAAACAAGTGGTGAGCGCCGGAGCGGCGAACAAGGTCGGCGGCATGATCATCGCTGAGCGGTCTGCGTTCGACGACGAGACGCTCGCCAGGTTGCGCGACGCCGGCGCGTTGCAGCCGGTGTACCGACGCGACCGCGTCCTCATCGTCGCGCTGCCAGAGGTCCGTATCGAGCTCGACAATCCGGACCAGCATCGCGCGGTGATCGACGCCCTCAGCAACGGCTCGATTCCCCGACACACGATCACCGACGACACCGCGGAGCGCATCGTCGTCAAGCCGGCGTCTGGAAACGGCGGCGATGCGCTGCGCATCGCGAACGAGATCTATGAGCGCGCCCGTCCAGCGGCCTCGTCGGTCCGCTTCATTCAGGTCGTGCCCAAGCCGACCCTGCGCTAGCAAGTCAACGTTCCTGAGCGCAGACGTACTTTCGTACTGCGGGTAGCAACTACGCATGCAGACGACGCGCGTCGTGCTTTTTCAGTTGCGCATGTCCGATCTCCACGTCTAAGATCCGCGTTCAATCCCTTCATCACGTCCTCGCAACAGCAACAAGGTCGTGCCACATGACGACGAAGGTTCTTCATTTCACCAGCTCCGCGGCCGTCGCTCTCCTGGCCATCGCTCTTGCGCAAGATGTGCGCGCGCAGCAGCCGCCTGCGATCGGAGACGGCTATCCTTCGGGATGGGACATTCGCGTACCTCCGGGGACTGAGCTCGCGAAGATCAAAAACACCTACGAGACGCGGCGTCAGCCGATGTCGCCCCGCGATCTCGAGGATCGGTCACCGCTGCCCTTCTGGTTCCGCATGTACCTGAGGGACCAGCTGCCGAATCTGCCGTCGAATGGCTCGTACCAGTACCCTCGAGTGGCCGCGCAGATTCTGGAATGGATGGTGACGCATCCGACCCTGACAGTGCCACGTTCGGCCCGCAACGCGGCGACGCGCCGGCGTGTGCCAACCATCAAAGTCGGCACCAACATCAATTTGACGAACCTGGACGAGCGCAACAGCGAATCGTTCGTGGCCGTGGATTACAGCAACCCGCAGTTCGTGATCGCCGCTTCGAACAACCTGTCGGGATCCGGGCGTCAGAAGCAGTTCTTCTCGTCCGATGGCGGCACGTCCTGGTCATCGACAGAACTGCCGCTCGCGCCTGGTAAAGCGTTCATGTCGGACCCCGCCCTTGCGTTCACCACTGACGGAACCGCCTGGGCGGCGACGCTTGGCATCAACGAACGCGGCAGCTCGGTTGAACTCGAGGTGTACAAGTCAACCGACCACGGGCAGACCTGGACGTTTACGAAGACGGTCTCGAGCGGCAACGACAACGACAAAGAAATGATCTGGGTGGACACGGGCGCGTCGAGCCCGCACAAGGACAACATCTACGTCGCGTGGGACGTTCCCGGTCAGGGCATGCGCTTCGCGCGATCGACCGATAAAGGGGCGACCTGGTCGAGTCCGATGACTCTTTCGTCTGACGCCGCGATCGGATCGCATCTCACCACCGGCCCTGACGGCGCGGTCTACGTGGCGTGGCCGGATACGCAGTCGCGCGAACTTCGAATCCGCCGGTCAACCGACGGTGGCGCCACGTTTGCCACGGCCAAGGTGATTGCGACGACCAACGATTCGTACGAAGTGTCGATCCCCGCCATGTGCCAGCGGAAGGTGCTCATCTACGTGACCATTGGCGTGGATCGATCGAATGGTCCTCGCAAGGGTGCGGTCTATGCCACCTGGGGGGACCGCAACGGCAGCGACCCGGATCCGGGCTGCGCCGGCGCCGGCGTGGAATCGAACGCCAACGTCTACTTCAGCGCATCGACCGATGGAGGGCAGACATGGTCGAAGCCGAAGATCGTCCACGCCGATCAACCGTCGACCGATCAGTTCAACCCGTGGATGGATGTCGACCCGGACGATGGAACCATCCACGTGGTGTTTTATGACACACGCGAAGACGCGGCGCGCAAACAGACGAACGTGTTTTACGTGGAGTCGCTGGATGGCGGCGCCAGCTGGGTCAACGAAATAAAAGTGACAACCATGCCGTCTGATGAAACCGCCAATCAAGCGGACTCCGGCAACCAATACGGCGACTACGGAGGGCTCGCGGTCTATCGCGGCGTGGCCCATCCGACGTGGACCGATCGGCGGACCGGCACCCCCGGCGGAAAGGAACAGATCTTCACGAGCACGATTGGAAAGAAGAAGCCGCCATCCAAGCCCGAGGAAAAGAAAAAGAAGAAGCCTGACGGCGACAAGTAATAGCTACTTGTCGTCGAGAGAAACGTCGTTCGGATTGTCGAGCATCCGTCGCAGTATACGGTTCGCCGTGCGCGGATACTGGTACGGCCCGGACGTCGTCAAATCGGGATACTGCTTGCGCAGGTAGACGCGGAACCAGATGGGTAACGGACTCTGATCCTCGAGATCGGCGGCCGGAAGAGTGCTGATCTGCTTGTCCAGCTTCTGACGCAGTTCGTCGAGCCTGGTGTTCTTGGTCACCTGAACTTCCCAGTCCTTCGGATAGGCGGCTCGTTTGGCCGCATCGGCGGGGCTCTCGGTCTGCGAGTCGCTCGCGCGCGGCTGTGTCGCCGATGCGTCGGCTGGTTTCGGAGTGCCTGACTGAGGCGCGTCAGGTTTCTGCGCCCTGGCGGACGAACAGGCGAACGCCATCACCAGGAGCGGAACGATAAAGCTCTTTTTTCTCATGAACCGCAGCGCGGCAACCTCACTATCGATTTGTACCCTGACGGCACGGAGCCGCGCCTATGCTGGCGCTTTAGACCTTCGGTCCAGCGCGTCTTCCACTTCCGTCGCCCAGCTGGGCTGTTCGCCGCGCCGTTCGCGCGCCTCGCGAATGAGGCGCAGATTTCGCGTGGTCGTCTCCGGCTCCCACGACTCGCGCACGTTGGCGAGCGCATCGCCCAGTGAGGAGATCGCCTGCTCCTCATCCCTGGCGAGCACGGACACTTCCACCAGGGTCGCGTGATCCCAGTAGTCGGGCTTGCCGCCTGCGATCCGGCGCTCGACCGCATAACGGACGACCGGGACCAGCGCACGGCGCCTCTCGTCCGGCGGATCTTTGATCTCCATCAGCGTCAGTGCGTTCACGCCGGGATATGCGTCTCTCCAATCCGTTTCAAAGCCCTTGAGGTACGCGGAGATTGCTTTCACGAGCAGTGCGCGCGCCAGCAGCGGCTCGCCTGCCTTGACCGCCGTTTCCCACCGATCCTTGTAGACCCGGCCAAGAAGCCCGTAGGTTTCGCTGCTCGGGCCTCGTTCATCGATCACATCCGTGAGCACGCGTTCAGCCTCGTCCACCTTCCCTGCTCGATTCAGCGCGAGCCCGAGCTGCTCCCGGATCATCACGGTCCTGGCGAGCGGCAAGGCCATGCGATCGACCAGGCCAATCATGTCGTTCCAGGCTTTCACGGCGCGGTAGGACAAGAACAAATCGATCACCACGCCGGACTCGGCGTCAGCGATCGGACCCAGCCGCCCTTCCACGGCACGGACCTCGCCCAGGCCGTTCTTGCGCGCTGCCGCGAGTTGATCCTTGATCTGCTGCGACTGTCGCACGCGGTCCCGGAACACGTCCGTCTTGAGACGCTGAATCTCGGGGAACCCTTCCACCAGCTGATAGATTGGGCTGTCGGCAGCGGCCTGCCGTGCGGCGTCCAGGCGCGCCGCCAATGCCGCGCGGGTCGCCTCCACATCGTCTGGGACTCCGGCGGCCGTCAGTTTGTACGGCATCGCGCGAAGCGGCGCGACATCGAACGGCAACTGGCTCCCGCCCGCGGCGAAGATCAGCACCGTGCTCCACTCGCGCACGGCATGGCGCACGCCCAGCTCGTAAAACACGTTCGCGTTGGCCGTGGTGAGGTCGGCGACGGCGTATTCACAGAGAATCAGCCGTTCGAACATCGGTTTGTGAATGATGCCGCCAGTCATCTCTTCGTCAGCGCGCAGAGGTTCGAGCTTCGCGTCGGCAATCGCCGGCGCAATCAGCTCGCGATAGACCGCATCGAAATCGACCAGCCGCCCGGCCGCATCCGGCTTGCGCCCGAACGGCATGAGCACGAAACAGAGCGGATGCGCCATTGGTTCCTCTTTTCCCTTTTGCCTTTTCCCTTGTCCCTTGTTTGCCCTTATTGCGGTGTCTTTCCCAGCGCCAGCAGGTTCGCCGTAATCCGAAATGCTCCAGGCACTCCATACGGCAGCTGGCGGTGCAGCGCGTACGCGAAGTACGTCCAGTGGCCCTTTCCGTACTTGGCCGTGAGCCAGCCGCCCGATTGCGGCGGCTGCCCTCTATCAAAGGTCGAGATCATCGGCGTGTAAGCCTTGTCCCACGTCGTCCAGAACTTCGATCCACGCTGTTCAACCCAGTCGTTGAAGTCGGCCGGCGTGATCTTGTTGGGCCAGTTGAACGACTGCTCGTTAGGCGCCAGGATGGTCACAGGCGAATCCTCTTCCGACACTTCCTCGGCGCTGGCCAGGAGCTCGCCGGGGAACGGCGCAAACTCGTTCGGAACCATCTCGAAGGTGTTGTAGAGCACGATCATGTTGCCGCCGTTCCTGGCGTAGTCCAGCAGGCGCTTGTTGTAGGTCTTGAGATCCTCGCGCACGGCGTACGCGCGCGTACCGGTCACGATGGCATCGTAGACCGACAGATCAGTCGTCGCCAGATCGCGCTCCGCAAGCAGCGTTACCGTGGCACCCAACTGCTGGAGGCCGATCGGCACCTGGTCGCCGATACCCATTACGTAGCCGACTTTCAGGTTCGGCACGACCTGCACGTCCACGCCGCGAACCTTCGCGACCGACGGACGATAGAGGTAGCGCGCCTCGAGGTCCCGTGGCTCGATGAGTTCGTATCCTTCTCTATATTCCTTGCCATCAACCGTCGCGACCGCGACCACGTCACGCAGTTGCGTGTCGATCGTCTTCGCCGCGACCGTGAAACGGTAGGTGCTGCGCTCCCCTGCGCGCTGGAACGCGAACGCGTGCTGCGCGGGTGTCGACGTCCAGCCAGCGGGCAAGGTCAGCGCGAGCTGTCCGTTTGTCGGCGCACTCGCGTTGTGCATCACCGTCACGTCGAGATCGACGGCGCGCCGCGTCGACGACAGCGGCACCACCGCGGTCATCGGCGAAACGGTCAAAGCGATGCGCGGAACGGTGCGAACCTCGCGGACGACGTAGCCGTACGGCAGGTTCGGCTCGCGTCGTTTCACAACGTCCGTCATCTGGATCTCGACACCACTCACCATGTAATTCGCCACTGCCACGAAAGGCGGCGGATTGAACGGACGGCCAAAGATCGACGGGTCTGAGAGCGTGTAGCGATTCTCGGTAAACGCGCCGCGGCTGAAGTACGGCTTCGTGGTGATCGGCGCGTCGTCCGCTACTTTAACGGAGAAGAAGAAGATTCCCGATTGCTGCTGATCCGATGGCAGTTGTGCGGACACAACGGTCGGCGTAAAGCCAGGCGCGGGCAGCATCAGGACACTCTTCGGCTCGATTCGCATCGTCCCACGACTGGTGAGCCGCACGCTGACGCCGAAGGTCTGACCCGGAATGGGGGCCGTCATCGTAGCGACGATGCCTCGACCACCACCGCGTCCTCCGCCTGCGGGGCTCGGCTTCGGATTTGGATCGGCCATCGCGGACAACTCCAATCCGAGTGCGGCGCTGATCGCATCCTGAAACTGGCGCTCCTTGATGCGCAGCACGTGCATTACGTCAGCGTCGTTCGCGGATTTCGCCAAGACGTCGCGCGTGAGCCTCAGTCCCTCAGCGAGCGCCGGCACTGCTGACACTGGATCGGTGAACTTGAACGTGGCGATCGCGCGCGCAACCGCGGCATCGATTCCCGCGAGCGTCGCATCAACACCGGCTGGCGCAGTGCGGCCGAGCGTTTTGAACAGGCCCGCGTACGTCGTATCGATGCCGTCGAAGATGGACGACTCTTTGTCCGGAGCTGTCACACGGGATGCCGTGCGGGTGTAGTACCAGTAGTTCGGTCCGGCGCTCGGAGCATATCGGCCGCCGTTCTGCGATCGCTGAAAGCTCAGGCCGACGCTTGCGATGTTCGCGTACGAATCGCCGAGCACCGGGTTGTACTCGCCGCTGTCAATCCGCACCGTCCAGTTCTCGTCAGCGCGCACTCCGCCGATGTACACCTTCAACGGCGACCACGGCCGCAATCCTTCCTTGATCTGCTCGGGAAACCGGTTGGGATCGCCAGCAGCCTCCGACGCCTGCTGCGACAGCAGCCCGGCGGCGGAATGGTTCCCGTGCCCGTCGCGGGCGTTGCCTTGAAAACGGGAGATGACGACCCACGGCCGCGCCATACGGATCACGCGGACGACGTCGCGGAAGGCGTTCTCGAGCCCCCACTTGTCCGTGGTTTCGTCGAGGCGCTTGGAAAAGCCGTAATCGATCATCGTCGAAAAGTACTGCTCGTCCACTCCGTAATACGTGTCAGCCGTGAGCAGTTCGTCGGTGCGGATGAGCGCGAGCGCATCGAACAGCTGGGGCCCGATCGCATTGTCGCCGCTTTCGCCGCGGGTGAGCGTCAGCATCATCACGCGCGCTCCATCGCCGCGACTCAGCTTCGCAAGCACCCCTCCGTGTTCGTCGTCGGGATGTGCCGTGCCATGCAGCACGCTGGCCGTCGTCTTGAGCTTCTGGATCTTCTGCCACGCGCCGGCAGCACCGGTGTCCTGTGGGACAGTCTGGGATGACAGGGTGACGAGCGCTGTGCACACGATGACGGCGGTCAGTCGAATGAGACGCATAGCGCGGATAGTTTAGAGCGGCAATGGCCGCCCCTGCCACTGATCTGCGGAAGGCTCGCGCGGTCGCACCGTTTGAGGTGCGGCGTCAGCTCTTGGACGATCTGGACTTCCGCTCTTCCGGATTCGGCTCCGATCCGCGAAGGTTTGCCACGCGTTTGAGGAGGTCGAACCAGAACGGCGCGCCAAAAGATGCTGCGAGCGCGGCGATCAGCCAGCCGAACACCACCCAGATCGGATGCTGATGGAAATACTCAACTGAGTCTCCCTCCCAACCCATCGGCAGCGTGGTGGCGTTCAATTTGGCCAACGCGTCTTTGTAATGCGCTTCGCTCTCTGCGATCGTGACGCTGCGCTGCTCGGTGGATTGCTTGCTGGACAGCTCTACTGCCTGGGTTGCGGTGGTGTGTCGGAGCTGTGAATCTGCCTGAAGAGCCTCGGCGATCCGGATCACATCGACATTGACAGAGGCGGCGAGCAGCACGGCGAGGCCGAATTGCACCGCCTGCGTCCACCTCTTGTACCAGCCGGACACGCTGTCCATGCCCTGTCTGAACCATCCTTCGATCTCGTCACGGAGCGCCTCGATGCTGCCGGCGGCACTCTCGGCCAGGGTCTTGAGAGTACCTTCCAGGTTTGGCGCCGTCGTCTTGATGCTGGCTTCGAGCGCGCTCCGTTGATGCGCCGGCAGCCGCGTCAGAACATCGTCCAGCGCCTTGATCAGCTGAGGTGTCACCTGCGTCGCGGTGCCGAGCACTGACCGCACCCCATTGATGTCAGCGGCCAGTGCCTCACCGCGGGCCGTGGTCTGGTCCACCAGTCCCTCGAAGCCGCGCAACGCAGCTTCTGCGCGAGCCAACCCTGAGGTGTTTCCAGCACGGAGCTCGGCTAGCGTTTGCGTGAGCTCACGCTCCACTCCTTCGAGCACACCACGCGGATTCTTCAAAAGATCGAGCAAGACGATGGCAAAAGTTCGCGGCTCGATGTACGACGGAATATTTCGCCGGGGAGTGTTGAGAAGCCGGCCAATTGACTTCGGCGGCTCGAGCGACTTGATCAGCGGGTGCTCGAAGAACTTGGTGCGGAGGTTGTCGTCGTTGTTGAACAGCGTGAGGATGCCATCCCAGAGGCTCGCCGAGCGCGACTTGAAGAACCCGACGATCACCTCGTTCGCCGCCGAGACGAGCACGCTGAACAGCGTGAAGAGGAACAGCAGGCCCAGCGCGATTTCGATCAGGGGAGAGTCGCCCATAGCCTCACATCCTTTATGGAGTCATTTCCATTTGTCCTCGACGCCTTCGGGGAACTTCTGGAAGATCTCTTCAGCAAGTCCGACAATCGGTGTCAGGTCGAACATTTCATTGAACCACTGGACGTAGCGGAAGATCTGCCGCCGGGTCGAGTACACGTCGAAGGAGTCGCGTCCGGCGATCTCGATCAGGGCGTCGGTAAGCCGTCGTGCCTCGTCGGCGGGGTTGACGGTCAGTGGCGGTGCGCCGGGTGCGATCGCGTGAATCAGATACAGCTCGATCAAGTTGCCGTGCGCCCAGACCGCGCGATCGCGGTCTGTACTTCGCAGGTCGTACAACGACAGAAGGTGCGACAGCGACCACAGCGCCGCCGGATTCTTCTCCATCTGGCCAGCGTCCATCTCGGCGGGCAGGAGCAGTTGTGGATCTGCTCCTTTCGGTCGCTTCATGATCAGGGTCAGCGAGAGATATTGAACAACCGCCCAACTCTTGTCGCGATCGAGCACGAACGCATCCCAGTAGTGAGTACGCGCCCGTCGCAGAAGTTCCAGCGAATCTTTGAAGTCGCGCTCTTTTTCTTCAGACGTGAAGAGCGAACTCTTCGTGCTGGAGTACACGACTTCGGCGTGACGCTTCGCCGCGCTCGCCAGCAGGCCGTGGATTTTGGATCGACAATCCGGAATCGTCGTCAGCAGCAGTTCTAATCGCTGCGTGGCATCCTCGATCTTGTGTCGGGCTACTTGCAGCAGCTCGTGCTGCTCCTTTTCGTTGGCGCCGGTCGGAGTGGCGCGTTTCCGAATTCGCTCGAACAGGCTGCGCGTCGCCTCATCAGCGTGGTTCATGGCGGCATCAATGCTCCGCCTCGCTCGTTCGATTTGAACGCCTGGAAGCTGATCGTCGAAGTCGGGCGGCAGCGACACATAGGCTGTGAGGCTTGCCCAATCGTGCTTGTCGGGACACTGCGCGTAAAGACGACGTCGAAGATCGAACAGCACCATCCGCGGATCGGTTCCCCACATCAGCCCCTCGTACAGCACTTCGACCAGACGGACCGATCCTTCGAACGTGAGCGGAAACTGGCTCGCCACTACCATCGGGATTCCCGCGTCGTGCAAGGCGTGGGCGATACTCGCACCCGCACCGGCGACCGAGCCGCCGTTTGCGGCGTCGCACGCGGCGAGCGTCACAACCGCGGGTCGCGCGATGCCGCGGCTGTCCGGCCGATGCGACGCGCGCACCGCCGTCGCCAGCCGCGTCCCCGTGATGTAATCCGCACGGTCCGGGTCCTGTGCGTCGTGCAGCGCCAGATAGTACCGAGTATCGTAGCCCTCCTGTCGTTCCACGCCGTGCGCGAGGAGGTGGACGTGCGTGAACGCGCCCGTCGCGCACTGCTCCTCAATCGCTTCGATGGTTGCGCCAGGCAGGAAGACGAGGTGCTCCTCAACCTTACGGCGGCGCATGTCGTCGTCGCCGAAATGCCTGACCCAGGGAGCGACCACGCGGCGAAGAGCCAGCAGGTGGGATTCGAGCGGAATCGCACCCACTTCAGCCGGCGACGCGGCGGCAAAGAGGATGCGCGGCTTCTTCGGCCACTGGAACTGCTCGCCTGGCACGCGGCGGATTTCGCGCGTCAGACAAATCGGCATTTGCGGCTGCAACAGGAGCTGCTGGCCCGCGCCCGGGAAGCCGGCCGGCGCGAGCGCCAGCTCGAACGGCAGGAGCGCGAGTTCCGACGACGAGATGATCAGCCGCAGATGCGTGAGTCGATTGCCGATCGGATCACTCGGGGCGGATTCCGAGTTCTTGCCGGATTCGGCAGTGAGGCCGGGAATCTTCGCGAGAATATCGCTCATCACTTTCGCGGTATCCCCGAGCTGGAATCGTCGTGACTCCTCCAGCAGCTTATATCCGAGCGCGCTGAGCCGGTACAGGAACTGGTTGTGCTCGAACGGGACGTAGATGGTTACGGCGCCGTGATTTTCGCACAATGCCAGATACGGTGTCAGCGGCGACAGGAGCTGATTGTGCGCCGGGCCGTGTCTCAGGAGCTCGAGCGTGATGGTGCGCATACGAGGGTGCCTTTCAGCCGTCAATCCTGGTTCTGGGAACAGGCGTCAGTACTGGATCGTTGGCACCAACGCAGGCCCGTCGCAGCTCGGCACACACTTTTCCTTGCTCCATCCAAATGCTGGCGACCGCAGGCTTACGCTCGATCAGTCCTGGCTGATCATCGAGTGCCTTCATACTTCCCGCCTTGAATGCCGTCACGACTTTCGCAAATGCATCCGGGTCGCCGAGCGCGTTCTTGTCGAAATGAATGAGTCGGACCCAGGTGCCGGTATTGAAATAGGTGCCCCGCCCGCGTTGACGCGGAATCATTCGCTCGAGATGTGTGTGCCCCGCGAGCAGAAGGTCGACATCGCCAATCTGCTTGTCCAGCTTCTGGAACTGATCGTCTTCGTCCGTGAGATCGAAGCTGCGGTCCTTGCCGAGTCGCTCGAGCGCCTCGCGCAGCACCTCACTTGTGCCGCTACGCCGGACCATCTTCACGAAAGCCGTCCTCGCACCGAGATAGTCGCCTTGCGTGTCGGCGTCAATCAGCGACAGCGGCGGAGTATTCCGGCCGAGTCGTTCCTCGGTTTCGTCAAGGAGTGAAAGTGCGTATTCGCGGGTCGCAATTGACGTCATGGGTTCGCTGCGACTTCTACGCGGGCCGCGGGCGTCGGCGGCCGCCGTCCCCGACACTACCTTCGCCGCGTCCGTCTCTTGCTCATCGGCGCCGAGCAAACCAACTCGGCGTCGTGCCCAGTCCACCAGTAGCCGGCCAACCGTCCTGCGGATCCCCGGGATCTTGTCCCGCTGATCCGGTGCGAGCGCCAGGATGGTCGGAATCACGGCCTCTATTTCGGGCTTCAGCAAATCGACGAATGGAAAGCGCGACTTGACGTCGTTCATCACCTCCACCACCAGGCGGGAACCGGCGTTCGGGATCCACGGTCCGACAGGAACCCCTTGCACGATGTCGCGGCCGATGCGGCGGATGGCCTCATAATCGGCCAGGTTCCAGGTATCCGCCTCGTTGCCGTGGACGGCCAGCACCTGCGCGCCACCGACACGACAGCGGATTCCCGAGCCGTCGACCGAAACCGTCACCTGCCCTCGCGCCTGCGGCGATCCATCCGCAAGAATCTCGAGCAGCCGCGCCCGGACCCACGGTAGCGCCAGCTCGAGGTCGTGGTTGCCAAGATTGATGAACAGATGACAATTGTCCGCGGCGGCAAACTCCCTCAGCGCGGTCCAGACCGGCGCGAATGCACCGTCGGCGACGATGCGAGCGAGCTTGTCGACGGCACCGTCGGGATCGAAATGAAGGAACGGTCGCTCGGCAAGGAAATCGACCAGATCGCCGTTGATCAGCAACGCGATCCGTCGCCCCGAACTGGCTCGAGTTCGGAGGTGATCAGCCAATCGGCCGAAAGGTGCGCCTAGGTCGAAGATCTGAAATCCGGCCGGACCCCCAGATGCAGGTCGGACACGACGTGCAATTCATCGAACGCGGGAATCAAGGACGCTGGTATGGCCATGTCAACGCACCCTACGGACCGTCCCGTCAGTTGTCCCAGAGCACTGCTGGGAGTTTTGGGATGTAGAAAATGGCGCCGTCCCGTCACCCTCCTCCAAGCGCAGCGGAGTGGTTCGGCCGCCCGATGTATTAACGTTGGGAGCGTGAAATGCGTACAACGGGTATGAAGTTCTCGGCGGTTGTCGGAGCATGAACTACCGCGGTTGACGATTGCGAAGCGTCCGTGCCGTTGCTAGCATTCCCAAACTCCGGAGCACGTGAATGATGCAACGAGTCTCGTTGACGTGTCCGATGTGTCGGCAGCCCACCGAGATGTCCGTATCGCGATCCGAAAGCGGCGAGGCTTCCGGAACGATGACCCGGTGCCGCCGGTGCGCGACTCCCTTCATCACGATCTCGCAACCTGATGGCACGGTCATCGTCCTCGACGGCACGAAGCCTCCTGACCTCGGCGCACCAATAACGGCGCTGGCAATCCTCAGGCCGCCGCCGACCAAGTCCGGCTATCGCGTCGAGCCGCCACCTCACCTCGGCGTGTTCGATCGCGGCGGCCGCCGGGCGCCCCCAGACCCCGGCGTCTCGGACGAAGAGCTCGCGACGTCCGTCGTCGCGACCAGTCGCGTGCTGCGACGGCCTGACGGATCGGCGCGTCCGCCACGCGACGCCGCCAAGTACGTCGGCTGGCGAACGGTCTGGGTGGCGCAGTTGAACGAGGCGATCGAAGCGCGACTGAGTGGACCACCGCCACTCAGCTTTCCGCCCGGCATCTTCATCTCGTACCGTTGGGGGTCGGATGCCGAGAACGCCTGGGTCGCCGACCTCGCACACAGCCTGAAGACGCGCGGCTACGCGGTCACCTTTGATCGCGACGAGCCGAAGGATCTCGATGTGCCGGATCTCGTCTCGCGCGTCGCGGACGCGCGGTACTTCGTCGCGGTGCTCGATCCAGGTTACGTCGAGCGCATCGGACGGGGCGACGAGAACGAAGCGACGAAAGATGGCTGGGTGTTCGACGAGTACAACACCGCGGCGATGCTTTCGAAGCATGGTCAAACACGGGTCCTCGGGTTCCTCCGCTCCGGTACGACGCTGCCCAGAGGATTCCGTGAGCCTCGTCCTGGCACACCCGGAAACACCCTCGATGTCCGCACTCCGGCGCAACTCGGACTCGTGATCGACGACGTGTTCCCGTCCATAGAGAGTGCGCCGGACGAAGCGGTCGTCGAACGCGCGCGCGGCTTACTGCGCAGATCACACGAATGTCTACAGACCGATCGTTTCCCGGAGGCGATGGACAGCGCTTCAGAACTCGCCGAGCTGCTCCCGGGCGTCATCGACGGCATCGTGCAGAAGATTCGGGTCGCGCTGGCCGTTGGATGGCCTGCAGAGGGGTTGGCGAGCGCGGAAGAAGCGCTCACGCTCGCGCCGCGATCGCGCGAACTGCTGCTCGCCGCGGGAATCTTCGCCAACGGTGCAAGCCAGCCGCGTCGTGCCATCGCCCATCTCGCGCTCATGCTGGAGATGCATTCCGAGGAGAGTGGAGACGACATCGCCCAGGCGCACCACGCGCTCGGCTCCGCGCTCGACGACGTCGATGAGGTCTACGCGGGACTGGCGCACCTGGAGATCTGCAGAAGCATGGCGCCGAAGAGCGTCGACGTGCTGAATACGCTCGGGTTCGTGTATCGCCGCGCAAACGAGATGGATCGCGCGATCGCGTCCTTCGATGACGCGGTCGCGCTGGAGCCTGACAACGTCAAGGTGCTCACCAACAGAGCGGCGACGCTTGTCGAGGCGGGGCGCTCGAGCGACGCCGACGAAGCGCTCGACGCCCTTGCAGCGGCCGAGCCCGAACATCCCGGCGTGGACTCTCTTCGCGAGCTGGTCGCGCGGATTAGAGCCGGCGAAGCGCCGCCGGTTCTGGTGGAGAGGGCGGCGCGGGAGGCCGATCAATGGGGTCACTGCAGCCACTGCGCCGCACACATTCCGCTCGACTCCGAGCGTCAGCTAGTGTGTGCGCGATGCGGATCGTCACTCGCACCAGCGGAGCGCACTTGCCCAAACTGCGGCTCCGATGGGCGCGTGTTCCCCGGCCTCAGTGCGGGCCTTGCGTGCCTCTGTCCGTTCTGCCGGAAGGGCAGCCTCTCGATCGCGTGATTGGCCACGTCGCATCGCTGTCCGGTGAGCATCCTTGTAGCTAGATTCAAAGGGGAGTCCAATCACTTCATCGCGGCAGCCTGAACTCAATCGTCGTCCCTTTTTTCACCTCACTCAATGCCCTGATGGTTCCACCGTGAGCTGTGACAATGCTCTTCGCGATCGATAATCCAAGCCCGGAGCCGCGCGATCCTTCGCCCTTGTAGAAGCGGTCGAATATCCTGGACACTTCTGCGGAGGACATTCCCTCCCCCGTATCACGCACCCTCACGGCAACGTTTCCATTCGCATCACTGACCGAAACGCTCACCGAACCACCGGCCGCGCTGTGCCGGAGTGCGTTCGACAACAGATTCGTCAACACTTCCCGGATGCGCACCGGATCAAGATCGACCATGGCCGTCCCGGTCGAGGAACTGGTGCTGAGTGACACGGACTTCCGGTCGGCCTCGGGCTTCATGCTGCGGACGACGTCGCTTACCAGGTCGACCAGGTCCGTCGGCTCTTTCTGCAGCGGCAGGGCACCCGCATCCGACAGCGCGAGCGTTCGCAGGTCTTCGATCAGGCGAGCGAGGACGTGGGTCTCGTCCAGCAACTCGCCAAGCTGATGATCGTCGCGCGGATACACGCCGTCGATGAGCCCTTCGAGGCGCCCTTGCAGCACGCTCAGCGGCGTGCGCAGCTCGTGAGCCACATCGGCCATCACGTGGCGGCGCAGCCGATCCGCGTTCTGCAGCCGCTCGGTCATGGTGTTGAATGAGTGCGCGAGCGCGCGCATCGGCGGCGCCCCGAACTCCTGTACGCGCACAGCGTAGTCGCCTTCGGCCACGCGATCCGCCGCGTCCATCACCGCGTGGAGCGGAGTGGCAAATCGTCGCATGCTGCCGGACACGAGAACCGTAACCGCCATGACGCCGAATAGCAGCAGTGACACCACAGCGGTGTACGCCGCACCGGGTGCACCCGCTGTCAGCCAACCGGCTGCGAACATGCTCGTGATGAGAAGCGAAAGCATGACGGCTGCGGCCAAGGCGACGCCGTCGAAAGAACCACGTGCGTTTGCGGCGCATCGTGACAAACCGGTCTTCGTGCGGCGGCCACCGCCTGCCCGGCTGACGCCATCCAGGTTCATCGCGTTCGCAGGAGTCGCCCATCATTCCTCAGCGAATTTGTAGCCGACGCCGTATACCGTCAGCACGTAGCGCGGATGACGAGAGTCTGGCTCGAGCTTTCGACGCAGGTTCTTGATATGCGCATCGATCACACGATCGAACGATTCCAGTTCCTCGCCTCGGACCGCGTCGAGCAACTGGCCGCGTGTGAACACGCGTCCGGGCTGGCGCATCATCATCGCCAGCAGCTCGAACTCTGTCGACGTCAGGTCGATCGCTCGATTGCCGACCCTGGCCTGCATTCGCGGGATATCGAGCATGACATCGGCGGCGCGAACCACATCGCCCTGACCAGGTCCGATGTCAGTTCGCCGGAATACCGCGCGCACGCGAGCAACCAGCTCTTTCGGGCTGAACGGCTTCGTCAGGTAGTCGTCGGCGCCAAGCTCGAGACCAATCAACGTGTCGCTCTCTTCGACGCGCGCGGTCAGCATGATGATCGGCACATTGGATCGCTTCCGCAGGGCTCGGGTCACGTCGAGACCATCCATCTTTGGCAGTCCAAGGTCGAGGACGACCAGGTCGGGCTGCTTGGTGCGCGCGAGCGTCAGGGCATCGGTGCCGTTGCCGGCGGTCATGACCTTGAAACCCGCGCGCTCGAGATAATCGCGGCAGATCTCCGCAATCCGCGGCTCGTCGTCCACGACCAGAATCTGCTTCATCGCTCGATGTCAGAGACATAGCGGGATCCGTGGTCCGGGGTCCGGGATCCGGCCAGATCACCCGGCACGGTTCCCCTCCGGCGCGGCCGAGGCTGTCCCGGTCGATGACGACTGCCCCGCTCGACTCGCGCGAGTGTCCGCTCGCTCGCGACAGGCGGCGTGCGCGCGCCGGTGCCACTCTTCGAATGCAGGCGGCACCCCGTCATGATGGTAGCGCCAGCCACCGTGCCACCGCGCTCTCCACAGCAGCCCGCGCATGACGACAAAGAAGAACAGCACAAGGAACAGGAGCGGAAAGAACGGGAACGAAACCCCACGGTCGATGCGATACAGTACACGTACGGCGTTCCGGCCGGTGGTGCCGCGATCATTCGGCCGCTCTCGGCCATTCCTTGAGCCACTCCTGCATTGTAGGCGCCGAGACCGATCGCGGCCGCGCCAGCGAGAATCAGCGTGCCGATCGCGAGCGCGCCGAGCAGTTGTCGATTGTTCATTGCGATTGCTCCTTTGCAGATCGAACGGTTCATCGCTTCGCGTTCGATGAGAGCAGTCTTGCAATCGATGATGAAGGAATTGTGAAGGGCTCGTGAATCGGGCGTGCGCAACCTGATGCGAGCCGAGATTACCGCGCTGGTTCAAACAGCTCGATCGGGTTGCCGTCTGGGTCTTCGATCTGAACCTGGCGTCCGCCAGGACCGGTTTCCATCTCGTTTCGAAAGTGAAGGCCTGCGCTCTTGAGGGCGGCGATACATCCTGGGAGATCCGACACTTTCAGAACGACTCGGTTCCAGCCGCCGGGCTCCTGGCTCTGACCATTCGGCAGCGGCCTGGACCCGGAAGCGCCGGGACCGCTGAGAAGAATTCGCGTATCGCTCAGTGAGACACTCGCGAAGGCTGGAAGCTGCTGATGCTCCAGCGTGAAACCGAGATGCTGGGTGTAGAACGCCACTGAGCGAGCGACATCCTTCACCTGGTAGCGGATACCATGGACGCTCCTGACGTAGCTGTGTGGCTCGATGCGCGGTTCAGTGTTTTGAGGCATGATCGTCATGTCAGCTCATGTCGGTGCGCAGGTCAAGGTGATGCATGCGATCCATCGAGAATCGAGCCGAGGCAATCGAATGAAGAAGATCGTGCTGCTTCTTGTTGCAACAGCGATGTTGCTGTCCGCCGTTCCGCAGGCTCAACAGTCAACCAGTCCTGCTGACACTCGTCTCGTACTCCTGATCGCCGTCGATCAGTTCCGTTACGACTACCTGACCCGGTTCCGGAGCGAGTACACAGCGGGATTCAAGAGGCTGCTCACGAACGGAGCGGTCTTCACCAACGCCTACCTCGAGCATTACCCGACGGTCACGGCAGTCGGCCATGCCACGATGCTGTCAGGTGCGACGCCGTCGGTCAGCGGCATCATCGGCAACGACTGGTTCGATCGGGAGTCCGGGACGTCGGTCGCGAGTATCACGGATGAAACGGTGAAACCTGTGGGAGCAGCCGGCGCGGCGAAGGCCTCGCCGCGACGTCTGTTGGTCAGCACGTTGGGCGATGAGATGAAGCTCGCCGCCGGTGCGCCCAAGGGAGCGCCGAATGCGCCGCGCGTCCTCGGCATTTCACTCAAGGATCGGTCCGCGATCATGCCGGCCGGACGCGGCGCCGACGCGGCCTACTGGTTCGATACGAAGACCGGCAGCTTCGTCAGCAGCACGTACTACATGAATGACGTGCCGGCGTGGGTGCGCGCCTTCGACAGCGGTCGTCCGGCGGATTCGCTCGCGGGTCAGGCCTGGCTGGCACTCTCGCTCGGCACGCCGCTTCTGAAGCAACTCCCGAAGGAAACGGATTCGAAGTTGTATGAGGCGGTGTATGGCAGTCCGTTTGGCAATCAGATGCTGCTCGACTTCACGACGGCGGCGATGGCCGAGGAACGATTGGGCCAGCACGGCGTCATCGACCTCTTGTCAGTGAGTTTCTCGTCAAACGATTCCGTCGGTCACACCTATGGACCGGATTCGCCGCAGGTTCGGGATATTGCGATTCGAACCGATCGAGCGATCGGACAGCTGCTGGATCGCGTCGACAAGCTGGTTGGTCTGCAGCACACGATCGTCGCGCTCACCGCCGACCACGGTGTTGCGCCTGTGCCCGAATCGCTGACCGAACGCGCTCTTCCCGGCGGCCGCATGACGAACAAGGAGCTGTTTGGTGCGATCGAACAGGCGCTGACGCTCCGGTTCGGGGAAGGCAAGTGGTTGATGGCCACGGCAGGGTCATCGCCGTATTTGAATTATTCGCTGATCGCAGAAAAGCAGTTGGACGCGACCGAGGTCCGTCGCATCGCCGCGGCAGCCGCGATGGCGGTGCCCCACGTCGCTCGGGTCTACACCCGCGACCAGTTGCTTCGCGCTGAAGTCGCCAACGACTTGATCGGCAGCCGCGTGTTGCGTGGCTTCAATGCGCAGCGATCCGGCGACCTCGAGATCATCCTGGAGCCGTATTGGATGCGGCAGGCCACCGGCACCACGCACGGGAGCCCGTACAACTACGACGCCCATATTCCGCTGGTCCTCATGGGTCGCGGGGTCAAGGCGGGAAGGTACGCTGGTCGTGTCGCGTTGAACGATCTCGCCCCCACCCTGGCGGCGTTGATCGATGTCGATGCGCCGGCTGGGTCTTCAGGGCGAGTCCTGACCGAGGCGGTCGACATTAATCGGTAGCAGCTGCGCGGGACTCACCGGGGGCTACCGCCTCCACACCCGATCCGCGAAATCCAGATAACGCTCCCAATCGTACTGCGTCAGATTGTGACCGCCGGTGCGGATGTGATAGCCGCGGCGGCCGACGATGATCGGCTTGTCGACCGGCGGCATGTCGTCCGGACCAACGGTCGGATCACCCCACAACGCGAACACGGGGGACGAAGCGGCCAGCGACAGGAACTCGCCGCGAGGATCGGACCACAGATCCTCATCGGCGCTGGCAACGTAGAGCGCACGTGGAGCAGTCAGCGCCATCAGCATGTGTTGATCGACCGCCAGCTCGGAGGCGTGGCCGTTGAACGTTTTATAGGTTGCGGCGAACCAGTGGGGAAAGGACGTGTTGATTCGCTCGATCGTCTCGCCGAAATTGCGGCGGCTGAGCGCCGCCCCGCCTTCACCCGATTCGTTCGAGACAACCATCGCGAACCGCTCGTCCTCCGCCCCGGCCCACAGCGCCGCCTTGCCGCCGCGCGAGTGGCCGACGACCGCGACGTGCACCTTGTCCACGCGCGGGTCGGTTTCGAAGTAGTCCAGCGCGCGGCTGGCGCCCCAGCCCCACGCGGCTAACGCACCCCACGTGTAGGACTTCGATGCGGCTGTTCCATCGTCGAAGAATTTGATCACGCCGTCGCGATATGTCTTCTCATCGTCTGGCGCGAGCTCGGCGTAGTGGAACGCCGCGATGCCGTAGCCGCGCGCGACGACTTGCTCCGCCGGCCAGAATCCGGACTTCTCTTTTCTTGTTGGATCGGTGTTCGAAGGCGGACGGTTGTTGATCAGCAGGAACACCGGTCTCGGCCCCGACGGCTTGTTCGGCAGAAACAGCGTGAGCTCGAATCGATGCGATCGCGCACCCTGACGGCTGGTGATCGCGATCCGCCGCAACGTCGCGGCGCCGTCCATCGCCCTGGGATTCTCTTCGATCGTCGAGAAGGCGACGTGCTCGGGGAGGCCCGGAGACCGCCCGTAGACGCTGGCGCGAAACAGGTCGAGGATCTCGGCGCGCCGCGCTCGCCACGTTTGCCGGCTCGTGACCTTTGTGCCCTTGTATGCGAGCGGATCGGGCAGCGTGTAGGGCTCGACGCGCGATTCGTCGTAGTTGAAGCCTGGCTGCTGCTTGTTCGCTTGCGCGATTGCCTCAGGCCGTGCCTTCCATTGCGTGGGTGCCGCGCCGGAGCCTGAGGGCGAAGGCGGGCCTTGAGCGGTCGAAATTGCCACAGCCGCGATCACCGCCACCGCGGCCAGGGTTTGTGTATCCTGGCGCTTCATCGGTCACTGCCCCTCGACGTTGTTGCTGGACTGGGCCATGATTCGTTCCCTCGTGCACTCGAGCAGTGTCCAATGATTCCCAACGAGAGCGCCGAGCCTTGTCGTGGAATGAAGAATGCGGCGGAGTCTATCACGGCGGATCAGCGCGCCTTGAACAGCTTGACGCGATTCCATCATCGCTTCACAGTGGGCCCTATGGCATTCGAAACCATTCACGGCACCCTACGACAGACACGGTTGACCAACGAATCGGCTGAGTACCGTGCCAGTCGCGAGGAGCTGCGTCTCGCCGAGATCGATCTCATGCAGCAGCGCGAACGCGTCGCCGAATTGCGCCGCAAGCTGCCACTGGGCGCAACCGTCCAGGACTACGTGTTCCAGGAAGGCCCCGCTGACCTCAATGCCGGTGACTCACCTACGCGAAGCGTCCGCCTGAGCGAGCTGTTCAGTGGACCGAACCGCTCGGTGGTGGTCTATCACTTCATGTACGGCAAGAAGCAGACGAGTCCCTGTCCCATGTGCACGATGTGGATCGACGGCTTCAACGGCGTCGGACATCATCTGGCGCAGAACGTCGACTTCGTCATCGCCGCCGCTGCCGATTTGCCCGCCTTGCGCCAGCACGCCCGCAACCGGGGGTGGCACAACCTTCGGCTGCTCAGTTGTGGAACCAGCACGTTCAAGTACGACCTGCTCAGCGAGGACGCTGAAGGCAACCAGGATTCGACCATCTCGGTCTTCACGCGAGACCATGACGGCACGCTTCGCCACGTTTACTCCGCGCATCCCTGGATGGCCGAGGATGTCAAGGAAAGAGGAATCGATCTGCTGACACCGGTCTACAACCTCCTGGACCTGACGCCCGAAGGCCGCGGCGATTGGTACGCGCAGCTCACGTATCCGGAAGGGCGTTGAGCCGCGCCGCAAAAGTAATGCAAAGGATGTGAATCGCCTTCAGGGCATGGCGAGATGGCCCTGTGGAGCCCTCGCGTCATATATGTCGGGCAGGATACACTCCTGCACGCATGCCCACCACGCCTCTGACCGCGCCGCCCGCCGATAAGAATCGCTTTCCCATCGACCCGCTCTGCATAAGTCGACCGAGCGCTTTCGTCGCGATCTTCGCAATGGTGACGAGCGCGTTCCTGGCCGGATGCGATAACCCGGCCAAGCGGGTCGCCGAGGCAGCACCAGCAGCCGTGGCCGCCGCGCCAGCGACCGCCGACAAATCGACGATCACGATTCAGTGCCCGCCGCGCGGCCCGTTCGGCAACGGCCCCACCTACTACTCGCAGTACTACGAAGACTACATCCTTGGCTACGTCTTCAAGGATCACGAACACGGGTTCTACGTCGATGTCGGCGCCAACGATCCTGACGATAGCAGCGTCACCAAGTACTTCTACCTGGCCGGCTGGCGCGGCATCAACATCGAGCCGATTCCAGAACTGGTCGAGAAGCTGAACAAGTCGAGGCCCGAGGACACGAACAAAGGCGTGGCGATCTCGGACAGGCCAGGCGAGCTGCCGTTCTACAAGGCCGTCAAGGCCTCAGGGCTCTCGACGCTGAGTCCGAAGATCGCGGCATCACACCGGGCCAACGGGTTCGAATTCACGAAGATCATGATCCCCGTGATGACGCTGAACGCGGTGCTCGACGAGCACGCGAAGGACAAGTCGGAAATCACGTTCCTGAACGTCGACGTCGAAGGCTTCGAGAAGCAGGTGCTCTCGAGCATCGACTTCAAGCGATATCAGCCGCACGTCATCATGGCCGAATCCACGGCCCCGCTGACCGAAGTGGCTACGCACCAGAGGTGGGAGTCGATCCTGATCGACAACGGCTACATCTTCGCCATGGACGACGGCCTGAACCGCTACTACGTGCACAAGAGCCAGGAGAGTCTCCTCCCGAAGTTCATCGAGGCAGACTATTGCGTCTTGCGGGACAAGCTGGACAAGCGTCTCCATCTGGACGGCTTCAAACCGCGGTGAGCGTTGCAGACAAATGTGGCGCGTGCGAACCTTCGACGGAGACGTGAAATGACGCTGGAGGCAGACTTCCTGACGACCGCAGCCGACAAGCTGGCTGAGAATCTGGACCGCATTGAAACCTGTCTGACCGAGCTGCCGCCGCACGCCTTGTGGGCACGCGATTCGGAGAACGAGAATGCGGTCGGCAACTTACTGCTGCATCTGGACGGCAACGTGCGACAGTGGATTCTTTCCGGCGTGGGAACTGGACCCGATACTCGTGACCGCCCGAGCGAATTCTCCGCGCGCACCGGCGAAAACGCATCGGTGTTATGTGCCAAGCTGCACTCCACAGTGGGTGAGGCTGTGGCTCTTATCCGCTCTCTGCCCCACCGGCGGATCGCCGAAGAGATCTCCATTCAAGGCTACGACACGACAGTGCTCTCGGCCATCTTCCACGTCGTTGAACACTTTTCTGGGCACACCTATCAGATCATTCTCCTGACCAAGCGCTTCACTGGAAAAGATCTTGGCTTCTACGCTTACTTGGACAAGACGGGCCGGAAAGAAACTGAGCAGGAGACGAGCGACCTTCCAGGAGACAAGTAGACACTGCCCAGTCCCCACACGAGCGTCGGCGCCGAGAACGAGAGCGAACCCGGCGAGCGGCGTGCCTCGCGAACGAGCACAGCGAGTGAGCCCACGCGAGCGGAGTGGGGCGCGCGGGGCCCCGCGAGCGAGCGTGTCGGGGAGTCCGAGGGGCGAAGCCCCTCGGGGTGATTACGACCCCCGATAGGTGCTGTACCCGAAGGGGCTGAGAAGAAGCGGCACGTGATAATGGCCGGTCGTTTCGGACACCTCGAACGTGACGATGACGTGGGGAAAAAACGCGCGGACGCCCTGTGCCTGAAAGTACGCGCCCGTCTCGAAGAACAGTCGATAGGTCCCCGGCACGATGTCGATTGAGTCCGGCAGCAGGCTGTGCAGTCGGCCATTGCTGTCGGTCACCCCGCGGCCGACCACGCGCCACGAGTCGTTCGCATCGACCTGTTCCAGCGCGACACGCACGCCGCTGGCCGGACAGCCGCGCGCCGTATCGAGCACGTGCGTTGTGATAGGCACTCAACTCCTGGCTCCTGGCTCCTAGCTCCTAGCTCCTAGCTTCTAGCTCAGCTTCTAAACTTTAACATCGCGATTGCCGCTAGCAGCGGCCGCCCACCGCCGGCTCGCTCACACGCTCACCATCGAAGACCATCTCCCCGCGGAGCACCGTCTTGTGCACGCGGCCGCGCAGGCGCATGCCGGCATAGGGCGTGATGGGATGACGATGATACAGAGCGGCGGGATCGACGGTGGTCTCCGCGTCCGGATCCCAGAAGACGAGGTCGGCATCGCGCCCGACGGCAATCGCGCCCTTGGTCGCATCGAGGCGCGCGAGCATCGCGGGACGAGTCGCCATCCATTGGACGACGTGCTCGAGCGGGATCCGGCGTGCGGCAGCGCCGGTCCACGTCGCGCTGAGGCCAATCTGGAGCGACGCGATGCCGCCCCAGGCCGCGGCGAAGTTCCCGTCCTCGAGCCGTTTCAGCGCGGCCGGCGCCGGAGAATGGTCGGTCGCCACGAGATCGATCTGCCCGGCAGCCAGGGCGTTCCAGAGGCGTTCGCGGTGATCGCGTCGGCGGATCGGTGGCGCGCACTTGAACGCGGTCGCGCCAGCCGCGATCTCTTCGGCCGCGAACGTCAGATAGTGAGGGCACGTTTCGACAGTCACGGCCACGCCGGCGGCGCGCGCGGCGCCGAGCGCGGGCAGCGCATCGGCCGACGCGAGATGGACGACGTGAATCGAGGCTCCGGTCTCCCGGGCCAACCGGATCAGCAGTTCGATCGCGGCGAGCTCGCTCTCGGGAGGACGGCTGGCGAGCCAGGTCTCGTACTCGCGCGGATCACACCGGGGATCCGGCTCGCGCAAGCGCTCGGGCAGCTCCGCGTGCGCCAGGAGCGGCAAGCCGAGCGCGGCGATGATCGGCATCGCCTCGCGCAAATCTGGCTCGGCGACGTGCGCGAATTCCTCCACGCCGGACGGTGCGAGAAAACACTTGAACCCCCGCACGCCTCGCGACGCCATCGGCGCCAGCTCGGCCGCGTTCCCCGGCACCACGCCACCCCAGAACCCGACGTCGACATGACACCGCCCCGTCGCAGCTCGCAGCTTCGCCTCGAATCCCTGCACGGTCGTCGTGGACGGAAGACTATTGAGGGGCATGTCCACGAGCGTCGTCACGCCGCCGGCGGCAGCCGCGCGCGTCGCGTGCTCGAAGCCTTCCCAGTCGGAGCGTCCTGGATCGTTGATGTGAACGTGTGTGTCGACGAGGCCGGGGAGCACGACCAGCTCGCCGGCGTCGATCGTGCGAACGCCGGACGGATGGCTGCGGTGCCCCAAAATCTCGACGATCCGACCGTCGCGTATGAGGATCGACGCAGGCCGAATGCCGTCTGGTAACACGACGCGGTCGCCACGGATGACAAAAGTTGAGTTCATGGAGAGGCCATGGGCAAGACCTCCAAAGGCCTGCGCTACACTTCTACCTCACGAGCGTGGCTTCGATCAGCCCGTGCGGCTCGTCGGTCGGCACGAACACCTCGTTGCGGTTCTCGAGTCCAAACGGGCGGAGGTCGACAGCCAGGTGATGCTTGTTCGGCATGACCAGACGGATCGCGGTGACATCCTCGACGTTGTCGAGAACCGCCTGACCCATCGCGTACAAAGTGTGCTGCACGGACTCGCTTCGATGCTCCGCGAAGATCTCGAGAAGCATGCGCCTCACCGCGCGCCACGCCGGGCCGAAGTCGACCTCGGCGTTGCGGTACCGCCAGCTGGCGGTCAGCGCGGTGGCGAAGAGCCGATCGCGGGTCTCCGCCAGCGTCGTGTAGGCATCGCGGGGGAACCCCGAGAAGGCGGAATGCGCAGACTTCAGGATGACGAGATCCGAGACGCCGGCGCCGACGATCGTGCGTTTCCGATGGGCCTGGATGGCGGCCGTGCGCGACTCGGCTCCGCCCCGCACGAAGGCGTCGCCGTACTCGCGGTCGCCGCGCGCGATCCGGCCCCACGGGTGCTCGCTCACGTCTACGCGCACGCGGACGAGCCGCGGGTTGCGATCCAGAAAATGCCGGGCCAGGCTGAGCGCGAACGTCTCCGGCTCCTGAACGGGCTCGCGCGCCGCGAGCGCGTACACGGTGTTCTTCATCGTGTCGGTCGGCAGCACGTCGCGGTTGTCGCCCTCGGTGTATGACGCGTCGTATTCTCCCTCGAAGCGGATGGCGATCGTCAGGTCACGCAGGTCGTGTTGGTCGCCCCGGCGGGAGACCTGCACGAGCCTGACGCGCGATTTGCCGTACGAAGACTGAGCGAGCATGGAGCATAGTACCCCGGCGTTCACCTCCCTGGCAGAACTGGCGTCGGCCCGCGTCGGCGGGCGCGCCATCGGCACGAACGACGAGTTCTTCGCGCCGAAGTCGAACCTGGTGAAACCGGAAGCCCCGATCTTCATCCCGGGCAAGTTCACGGCCCGCGGCAAGTGGATGGATGGGTGGGAGTCGCGGCGCCGCCGCACGCCCGGGCACGACTGGTGCGTCCTCAAGCTGGGGATGCGTGGGCGCATCCGCGGCGTCGACGTCGACACGAGCTTCTTCACGGGCAACTACCCGTCCCACTGCTCCATCGACGCGATCGACGTCTCCTCTACGCTTACCAGGGGCCAGCAGGCAGGCGAAGGCGGACCCTGGGTGACAATCCTGCCGAAATCGCCGCTCGGTGGCGACAGTCATAACTACTTCGAAATCCCGACCCTTCGACAGGCTCAGGGTCGTCCCGAGCTCAGTCGAGGGACGAGCCCCGCCCCTTCGACAGGCTCAGGGTCGTGGACCTACGTGCGCTTGAACATCTATCCCGACGGCGGTGTGGCCCGCCTCCGCGTCTACGGCGACGTGGTGGTGGATTGGAAGGAGGCGGCACGGGGCGGCAAGACGATCGATGTTGCCGAGATCCGGAACGGGGGCCTCGTGCTCGGCGCGAGCGACATGCACTTCGGCGCGAAGGACAACATGATCATGCCGGGCCGTGCCGCCAACATGGGCGACGGCTGGGAAACGCGTCGCCGTCGAGGCCCCGGCTTCGATTGGGCCATCGTGAAGCTGGGTACAACGGCCGACGTCCGCCGTGTCGAGATCGACACCAATCATTTCAAGGGCAACTACCCCGAAAGCGCGTCCCTCGAAGGCTGCCTGGCGCCTGGAGTCACGCTGGCCGACCTTGGATCCGTGGATTGGACCGACCTGCTCCCGCGGACACCGTTGAGGCCGCACGACCGGCACCTCTTCTCGAAGGACCTTCGCCGCATCGGGCCGATCTCACACGTGCGCCTCAATATTTTTCCCGACGGCGGCATCAGCCGGCTGCGCGTGCATGGACTCGTCGCGCGCACCTGATCTCGATCGGGCGTCGGAAGCCGATGCCCGCGCGGCGCTGAGCCGATGCTGTGGATCCACGCGCTGGGTCGAGCGCATGCTGGCGCGCGTCCCGTTCGGCACCATCGACAAGATGCGGGCGGCCGCACAAGCCGAGTGGTTCGCACTGTCTCCGGCCGACTGGCGTGAGGCCTTCACTCATCACCCGAGGATTGGCGATCGCGAATCGCTGCGGTGGCGCTTCGCCGCGACGCGAGATCTCTCCGAACGGGAGCAGTCAGGCGCCGAGGGGGCCTCGGAGGACGTGCTCGCCGCCCTGGCCGAAGCGAATGCCGCGTACGAGGCGCGGTTCGGCTACATCTTCATCGTGTGCGCCACTGGACGCAGCGCACAGGAAATGTTGGGCATGCTTCGGGCGCGGCTCGGCAACAAGCCGGATGAGGAGATTCGGGTCGCCGCCGAAGAGCAGGCCAAGATCACCGAGCTTCGATTGTTGGGACTCTGACTTCAGTTGGTCGAGTAAGCCGAATTCTTCTTGCCCTGCAGCCATTGATCCATCCAGCCGACGATGTGCTGGAGACGCTCGACCCGATGCTTGGGCTCGCCCGAGCGTGAGAGCTCGTGGCTCTCGCGGGGAAAACGCACCATGACGGTCGGAATCTTTCGGTACTTCAGCGCGCGGAACATCATCTCGCCACCGTCGGCCGGAGGCGTGCGGTAGTCCTGATCGCCAAGCACGTACATCGTCGGCGTGGTGACGTTCGCAACGTGCGTAATCGGCGATCGCGCGGCGAAGTCCTGCGGATCCTCCCAGGGTGCCTTGCGGAACCAGGTCGGCTTCGCGAGCCAGAAGTCGGCGGTGAACCAGAAGCCGTACCAGTCCGCGATATCACGCTGGGCGACGGCTGCTTTGAACCTCTGGGTCTGGGTTATCGTCCAGTTCGTGAGCAGTCCGCCGCCGCTGCCGCCGGTGACGCCCATACGATTTGCATCGACGTACCCTCGCTTCAGCAGTTCGTCGACGCCGGCCATCAGATCTTTATAGTCGTCACCCGGGTAGTGGTACTGGATGACGTTGCCGAAGTCCTGGCCGTACGAGGTGCTGCCGCGTGGATTGGTAAAAAGCACGACGTAGCCCTTCGCGGCCATCCACTGGAACTCGTGTGTGTACACATTCCCGTACGCAGCATGCGGTCCGCCGTGGATCTCCAGGATCAGCGGGTACTTCTTGCCAGAATCGAAGTCGGGCGGTTTGAGAATCCAGCCTTGAATGTTTTTCCCGTCGAAGCTCTTGTACCAAATCTCCTCGGGCTCGCTCTGCTGGATGTCCCTGAACAACTCCTGGTTCACGTTCGTGATCTGCCGAGGCTTCGCGTCGATCATGAAGAGATCGCCGATGTTGGTCTGGGTTGAAATCGTGGCCGCGATCGTCGACCCGTCCGGCGTGGCCGTGAACGCCCCAACGGCATGCTGCCCGTTCGTCAATGCGTCGACTTTGCCGGTCGCGATCGTCAGGCGCTTCAGGTTCGCGCTGCCGTGTTCTGCCGAGACGACGATGAGCGATGCGGCGTCCTTTGACCAGACGATGCCGTTGCCACTCTGCCCTCGGGGCGGTGACTGATCGCCTCCGATCCCGCCGGCGATATCGAAGTCGTACGCCTCCGTGAGATTCCGCGCCGTGCTGCCGGGCGCCGCGTCGACGACGAACAGATCTGGCTGGGTGTAGGAACGGACCGGGTTGCCGTTAGGTGTTCCCACGAATGCGATCCGATGTCCATCGGGCGACACGCGTGGAGCGTTGATGGTGCCTTCGATGCTTGCGACCTTCGTGATCGCTCCACCGGTGGTCGGCACGCTATACAGATCGGAGTCGCTGGCCTCGTAGTAGGCCTCGGGCACACGCGTGGATACGAAGTAGATCTTCGAACCGTCCGGCGCCCACTCGATTTCGCGCTCGTCATAGTCGCCGTCGGTGACCTGCTTCGCCTGCGGCTTGTCGGCGCTGTTCGTCGCGGCGACGGTGAAGATGTGCGTGTGCCTCCCGGCATCGACATAGGTCGGATTGCCGTTCGCTCGATATACCGCACGCGTAACCACCTGGACGTCGCTCTTCGACTCCTGTTCCTTCCCATCGCGCTTGTCCGGCTCATCACTCCCGACCGGTGCCGTGAACGCCACCGTTTTACCGTCCGGTGACCACTCGATCGAGGACACGCCCTTCGTGTCCTGAGTGAGCGGGTACGCCTCGCCTCCGTTCATGTCGAGCAGGTATACCTGTCCGGGCTGGGGTTTGCCGTCCTTCTCGATCGACCGCACGAACGCGAGTCTCCGGCCGTCAGGCGACCAGCGCGGCATCGTGTCGCGCACGTTTGACGTCAGCGTCCGCGGCGCCTCGGCGCCACTGGTGGGCACCGTGAACAGTGACGTCTCGTAACGGTTCTCTTTCTCGTTCACCGTCACGCGCACGAACGCGATCCTCGAGCCGTCCGGTGCGATCTGCGGATCGGCGATCCAGGTGAACTTCAGCAGATCCTTTTCCGTGATGAACCGCTTCTCTGCTGCGCGAGGCACGGTAGCGAGCAACAGAAACACGAGGGCAACCAGGTGACGCTTGCGCATGGGAACTCCTTCCAAGCCTCGCGATATTAACGCGTCAGAGGGGTTCTTAGGCAGAGGTTTCAGAAGGTCGTTGATCGGTCTCAGGCGCCGAGACGAGTCAGCATTACGACAACTCCCACAGCGGTGATACAAAGAGCGAATGAGAATGAACGGATTGGCTGCGCCGCGAAGATCCTCCGTGGCGGCAGGCACGCTGCCAGTGGCTGGACTCCTGCTCGCCTGCGGGGTGCTCGGTGCGCAGGAAATCGGCTGGTTCGCTTACGGTCGCGACATTGAGGGGACGCGCTACTTCCCCGCCGCCGACATCACTCGCGAAAACGTCGGACGTCTCGAACTCGCGTGGACCTATCGCACCGGCGAATCGGAGCCGCGCTTTGCGACGAAGAAGCCCACCTCGTTAGAGGCAACCCCGCTCGTCGTCGACGGCACGATGTACGTCGGCACGCCGCTCGGACGCGTCGTGGCTCTGGATCCTGCGACCGGCCGCGAGCGCTGGGTGTTCGATCCGGAGATCAAGCGCGACGTCACCTACGGTGATTTCGCGAGCCGCGGGGTATCGTCGTGGCTCGACGGATCGGCGCCGGCTGACGCGGTGTGCCGGCAGCGGATCTTTGTCGCCACGGCGCAGTCGCAGCTCATCGCTATTGACGGGCGCACCGGGCAGCGCTGCGCGGGGTTCGGGCGCGCCGGCATCGTGGATCTCACGGCCGGACTGCGCATTCCACCGTTTGAGCCGCAGGCCTATTCGATGACGTCGCCGCCGGTCGTCGTCAACGGCCTCGTGATAACTGGATCGTCGATCGCGGACAACAGCCGGCCGACGATTGCGAGCGGCGAAGTGCGCGCCTTCGACGCGCGGACCGGATCGCTGAAGTGGAGTTGGGATCCGATTCCGCAGGACCCGACAGATCCAGCGTACGGCGAGTGGCGCGGCAAGATGGCGAACAAGACCGGCGGCGCAAACGCCTGGTCGGTACTGGCCGCCGACGCCGAGCGCGACCTCGTCTTCGTTCCGACCGGCAGCGCCGCGCCGGACTACTACGGCGTGCTCCGGCTCGGCGACAATCGGTACACCAACTCGATCGTCGCGCTCAGAGCGTCAACTGGCCGGGTGGTGTGGGCATTCCAGATCATTCACCACGATTTGTGGGATTACGACAACGCGTCGCCGCCCGCGCTGATCACCGTGACGCATAACGGCGTGCGCGTGCCCACCGTGCTGCAGGCCAACAAGAACGGAATGCTGTATGTGCTCAATCGCGAGACCGGTCAACCTGTGTTCCCGATCGAAGAGCGGCCCGTTCCGGCAAGCGACATTCCGGGCGAGGAGGCGTCGCGCACGCAGCCGTTCACAGCGCTGACACCGCCGCTCAGCCCCCATCGCCTGTCCGTCGATGACGCGTGGGGACTTACCGATGAGGATCGCGCATCATGCCGGGCGCAAATCGAAGGTCTGCGAAACGAAGGCATCTTCACGCCGCCCGGCGTGAAAGGCACGCTCGTGATGCCGTCGAACATCGGCGGCGCGCACTGGGGAGGACTCGCGGTCGATGTCGAACGGCAGATCGCGGTCGTGCCGGTGAACCGTATACCGGCCGTGGTGCAGCTCCTGCCGCGAGAGACGCTCAAGGTTGAGGAGGCGTTGCGCGAAGACCGACGGCTGGGCCGTGAGTACGAATACAACATGATGGAAGGCACGCCGTACGTGATGCGCCGGCGGGTCCTCGTGAGCGCTTCAGGTCTCCCGTGCTCACCTCCTCCTTTCGGCGCGCTCGTCGCGATCGATCTCAAGACTGGAGCGCGGGCATGGGAGGTACCGCTCGGCGCCATCACGCAGCGGATCGGCTCCGAGGGCCCGACCAATTTCATGCCGATTCCCGGTTCGCCGAATCTCGGCGGACCGATCGTGACCGCGGGGGGTCTCGTCTTCATCGGCGCGGCGCTCGATCGCCAGCTGCACGCGTACGACATCGACACAGGGCGCGAGCTGTGGCACGGATCGCTGCCCGCGAGCGCCAAGGCGACGCCAATGAGCTATCGGCTCGCATCCGGCGAACAGTATGTGGCGGTCGCCGTCGGCGGCGGCGGTGCGTTCGGAACGGGTGACCACGTCGTCGCCTTCCGTCTCGTGCGGTAAGACCGGCTCAGCCGCGGCAGTGCGAATGATCTGATCACCGGGGGGATCGTGCGCGCATCGGATGACAACAACCAGTCGGTCACGTGGGGAACACCGCAGGCACGCTGGGTTCTGCTCGCCACCGTGCTGGGGTCTGGCATTGCCTTTCTGGACATGACGGTCGTGAACGTCGCGCTGCCCACGATCGGCAGAGAGCTGGGCGCGACCGTCGCCGGCCTGCAGTGGATCGTGAATGGTTACACACTCACGCTCGCATCCCTGATCCTGATCGGCGGGTCGCTGGGCGACCGGTTCGGTCGTCGGCGTGTATTCCTCGTCGGGATCGTCTGGTTCGCTCTGGCGTCCCTGTTCTGCGGTGTTGCACCTAACGAAGACGCACTCGTGGCTGCCCGCGCGCTTCAGGGGATCGGCGGGGCGCTGCTCACGCCGGGCAGTCTCGCCATTATCCAGGCATCGTTCGCACCCGGCGATCGTGCCCGAGCCGTGGGTGCCTGGTCGGGGCTGTCAGGAGTCGGCGCTGCGATCGGGCCGTTCGTCGGCGGGTGGCTCGTGGGTTCGGGCTCATGGCGTTTGATCTTCCTGATCAACGTACCGCTGGCCGTCGCAACGGTCGCGGTCACGCTCCGGTACGTCCCCGAAACACGCGACTCGAAATCGGTCGGCGGCATCGACGCCGCAGGGGCCGCGCTCACGGCCGTAGGTCTCGCCGGGGTGTCCTGGTCGCTCATCGAGTCCGGCGAGCGCGGTGCGACCGGGGCGACGCTCATGGTCGGCGCAATCGGCCTTGCCGCCCTGGCCGGCTTCGTAGCTGTGGAGCAGCGCACCCGTCACCCCATGCTGCCGCTCGAGATCTGGCACTCGCGGCAGTTCACCGCCGCCAACCTCGTGACCTTCGTCGTGTACGCCAGCCTCGGCATCACCTTCTTCCTGCTGAGCGTCAACCTCCAGCAGGTCCTCGGCTATTCGCCGATGCAGGCGGGGCTCGCAACACTGCCAGTCACGGCCGTCATGCTCGGTACTGTCCGCCCGTGCCGGCATGCTTGCCGAACGCGTCGGTCCTCGCCTCCCGATGACCGTCGGACCGCTGGGCGTGGCTGCCGGGCTCGTGTTGTTGAGCCGCGTTCAAGAGAGCACCACGTATCTCGGCACGGTGCTGCCCGGAGTGATCGTGTTCGGCCTCGGTCTGACGCTTACCGTTGCTCCGCTCACCGCCACCGTGCTCGCCGCCGCCTCTGCGCGGTACGCCGGTATCGCGTCCGGCGTCAACAACGCAATCTCACGGGGCGCGGGCCTGCTCGCGATCGCGGTGATTCCCGGCATCGCAGGCCTGACCGGAGATACCTACCTGCACCCGGCCGCGTTCGCCAGGGGGTTCCGTACAGCTATGCTGATCAGCGCCACGCTGGCGGCCGCGGGAGGTGCGCTGGCGTGGGTGTTCATCCGCAACGAGGTCGCCGGCCACGCCCCCGCGTGTCCAGCCACCCAGCTTGATCGCCGCCACTACTGCGCCGTCGATGGTGCGCCGCTAGTGTCCCGGCCGCGTGATTCGTGACATAAGTCCCGGAGCGCGGCGCCCGGATCGCAAGGCGCGAGGAGCGCGCAAATCGGGAATTTGTAAGCGACGAGCAACGCAGCGAGGCGGGATGCCCCGCCCGGGAATTATGTTGCGAATCACGCGGCCGGGACACTAGCTACCGAGCGAGACGCTAAGGGCGTAACGCGCACGGCCGTCTGACGCCGCCGCCTATTGCTTGTCGTACACCACCTTGGTCTCCTCGTTCGGCCCTGTCGTGGTGCCGTTCTCGATTTGAACTTGTACGACGCGCCAGCCTGGGTCGCCTGCATCTCGCCAGATGCCAGCTGTTCGTAGGTGACCGTGGTTTCGCCAAATCGATTGGTCATCGTCCGGCGACCCGTCGCCTAATTGAGGCCAGAAAGCGCATTGATTAGTCCGCAGTGCGGTCCCAGTGTTAGTCGGCCGCTCGAAGGAGCGACGACGGATGGTGGGCGCCCTGAGGTCGCGTGTCGCTGACTGTTTCGCATCCGTGACCGAGGTTACAGACGGCGCGACTCTCGACTGCTACGCTGGCTGAATCAGGAAGGTGGCACCATGAGATTTGAAAAATGGACCACAGCTTTGATCGTCAGCGCAGCTTCGGTACTCATTGGCACCGTAGCGATGATGGCTGCATCGACGATCCCAGCGTTGTGGACGGCGGGCGGTCTCGATGCGGGAACAACCGGTGCTGGGCAGTCTGCCAGGATGGCGGCCGACGCAATGGGTAATGTCGCGATCCTGTCTGGGCCAGCGTCGAGTCGCGATCTCGCAGTGACTTCGTATTCCGGCGACGGAACGTTCCGGTGGCGTCGCACGGTCACTCCTGCCGTCGGAACATTCATCGGTGATTGGATCGCGTCATCGCCCGACGGCAATTTCATCGCGGCTGGCCACAACGTGACCTCCAGCGGGAATCCGATCGGCATCACACTGGTTCGCTACACATCCGACGGCACACTGCTGTGGCGACAGGATCTGGCCGGCACGGCGCCCGCCGTTGGACGGTTGCTCGTCGACAATTCCGGCAACTCGTATCTCGCATTCAACTCGATCGGTGATGGACAGGACATCAGGCTGCAGAAACACAGTCCTGCGGGCGCACTGCTGTGGTCGCAGCAGATCTCGACGGGCTTTTTTGCCAACGATGTGGCCACATCAGCCGCCTTGAGTCCGGACGGCACCGACGTCGTACTCAGCGGCAACATCGTCGGCGGCGCGACGTGGATTACCGCGGCATTCGACACCACCACCGGGACGCGCCGCTGGCTGGTGACGGCCGGCGAAGGCCTCACGGCGCGGGATATCGTTGTCGACGCCACACACGTGTACGTAACGGGGCAGGGTTTCAGCGGCGCCGGCACGCCTGCGTTGACGTACTGGCTCACTGTTGTTGCCTACGATCGCGTCACGGGCACGCGACTATGGCGACGCGATCTGAAACCGGCGGACGCGGGCGATGCGGCTGGACTCAGAATGGTGCTCGCTCCTGATGGAGGCGTGGTCGTGGCCGGTCAGACCAATCGCGGCTTCCTCGACTGGTACACGGTGGCCCTCCAACCGACAGGCACAGTGCGCTGGGAGGCGGTACGCGACGGCGGCTTGAACACGAACGAAGTCCCCGCCGCCGTGTTCACGTTGGCCGATGGCACGACCGTGGTCACCGGACCGGGTGGACCTAACCTCCCGGGCGGTTTCATCCCAGGCGTGACGGCTGGGTACAGTCCGAACGGAACGCTGCTCTGGGAAGCGTTCGCGCGGCTGGCGACAGTATGGGGAGCCGCGCTTCCCAATGGCGACGTGTGCGCGACGGGCGGATATGACGCACTGATCACATGCTGGCATCCTTCGGGCGGCGAAGTGACCGGCGGCCCGCCACCGGCGGGCGGCCCGCCACCGGCGCCGGCTGCACTCAGCGCCAGAGCGATGGAGCGAAGGTCGATCGAATTGAGGTGGACGAACGGGACGACTTCGCAGACCACCGTAGAGATCGAGCGATGCACTGGCTCGAACTGTACCAACTTCGTTCAAGTGACCTCGATCACAGGAACCGCAACGACGTTCACGGACGGATCGCTCGCCCGCCGAACGACGTATTCCTACCGGGTGCGGGGGGTCAACGAATTCGGCAGGTCTCCGTACTCAAACACGGCGAGTGCACAAACGACTCGCTAGCGAACAGAAGAGAGCGACACGTAAATCTTTACGCACGGCGAAAGCGGAGTGGGCGGCAGGCACGAAAATCGTTGAACACTGCAAGCGGTACGGTGTTTGCCTCGTGCGCGCTATGCAGGTTGAGCATCCAAGGATCTTCGATGCCTATCCGTCGCTGACCCAACTGCCGCCGCGCCTGCTCGCACGTATTCAAACGGAGCTTCAGCCAGTCGGTGCTGCCGACGGTCATGAGTTGTTCAACGTCGGCGACAGCTGCGCGGCGTTGCCGCTTCTCGTTTCCGGCACTGTCCGCGTGCTCAAGCCGCTACCGAGCGGTCGCGCCATGCCGCTCTACAAGCTCGGGCCAGGTGAGTTCTGCGTGCTCTCGGTGTGCTGCCTGCTTGGCAACGTTCTCTACCCCGCCGCCGGCGTCGCCGCAGGTAAGGTGGTTGGCGCCGCCTTGCCGAAAGCACTGTTTCGAACGCTGGTCGACGAAGATCCGACGTTCCGCAACGAGGTCTTCAGCGTGTTCGCCGAGCGCCTCTGCTTCCTGATGACCCTGATCGAAGAGATGGCTAGGACGCGATTGGACGAGCGACTGGCCGAGCTGTTGATCTCGCGCGGGCCGGTGATTCACGCCACGCACCAGACACTCGCCGACGAACTCGGTACGGCGCGCGAAGTGGTCAGCCGCATCCTCGAGCACTTCGAGGACAACGGCCTCGTGCGGCTTCGCCGCGCACGCGTGGACATCCTCGACCCGCGGCATCTGGCGCGGTTGTACGATCGAGCCGTCAGCGGACTCTGAAGCCGAGCCTCGCCGCGCAGGTGACCGACGCGCAGCAAACACTCGCCGAGGTGGTTTCAATCAAACGTTTGTGCGTCGCGCTCCTGCCGATGCCGCGCCGAAGCTCGAAGAGCGAAGGCGGGTTGACGCCAGATCACTCTTGTTCATACTCTTGGAGTTCGCCTTTCCTGGTCTTGCTGAAGTAAGGAGTACTCATGCACCGTCCTAGCGCGGAGGAGTTTCTTCTGACGCTGCTCGAAACGCTGAATGAGCTGCCGCCCGATCTGGCCCGACGTCTTGCCGACCTCTTGAAGAAGGAGCACGTCGACCGACCCGCGGCGATCCGTCAACTGTTCGAGGATGTCGCCGGTGACTGAGAGGCTCCAGCGTCTGGTGATGCACGCCTTCCGCGGCGTCCCCACTGAGATGACAATCGATTTCGGCAAAGGCGAAAGCACTGTCGTCTACGGCGAGAACGGCACCGGCAAGAGCACGATTGCCGACGCGTTGGAGTGGTACTTCAAGGGCGAGATCGAGCTCTTGTCGCACGAAGGCCGCCAGCACGCCGTGCGCCACGTCGGCGGCGACGACGACGGCGTCACATCGGTCGAGGTCCTCACCAGCGGCATGCTGGGCGGGAAGGTCGTCTTCCCCGACGAGCGGACGCCTGAGACGTTCGAGGCGCTCCGGAGAGAGACGTTCCTGCTACGAGGACGTACCCTCGCCGACTTCATCAACAAGACCAAGACGGAAAAGTGGAAGGCTCTGGTCGAAATCCTTGGCCTGGACGCGATCGAAAGCCTGCGAGAAGATCTGCAACGCGTCAGAAACGACTTGCGGAAGGCATTGAAGACCGCAGAAGAAGAAGTTCGAGTCTATCGTCGCGCTTTGTCATCAGGCGCCGATACGGTGAGTGAGGAAACGGTTCTCGAGAGTCTCCGTCAAATCTGCGAGCTGCTCGGTGTGGACGCACCGCAATCGTTGGATCAGGTTGCCGAGCCGTCGTGGATCACCGCAGCCGCTGGCGCCAGTGCCAACGTTTCCGCCTCGTCTGCGCGTGAGAATCTCCTGGCCGAAATAGGAGCGCTCAAGGCGCCGGACTTCAACAAGAGCGTGTTCGAGGCGTGGAACAAGCTGACGCTATCCGACCGTGCGCGGCTTCTGCCGCGTGCGTCGTTGGTGCGTGAGGCGAAACGGCTGTTCGATGCGCAGTCGATCGAAGCGGGACGCTGCCCGCTCTGCGGTCAGAAAGTTGACCAGAAAGTGCTGGCACGGAGGATTGAGAGCGCACTCGTCGAGATGATGGAAGCGTCGCGGGATCTCGAACGCTTCCGCGATCCGATCCTCCAGCAGGCGGACGGGCTTGAAAGTGCTCACGATCTGCGCGAGACGATTTACGATCGCGCCCGCGGCTTGGACCTCGAGATCCCGTCTGTTCCCCCAGCCGCCGGCCACGAGGATACACGACCAGGTCGGTGCGCTCGCACCGGTCGACGTCGACACGATCACGACGTATCTCTCCGGCGTGCGTCGGTGGGACAAGACCGTCGGCAAGTTGGCGAGCCAGATCTCTACGGCGGAACCCAGCGAACGCGACAGCCAGCTGATGATGCTGGCGGCGCTGTGTCAGCAGATCCGTGCCTGGCAACACGCAGAGAAAAAGAGCGCTCGTGCCGAGCGGGCGCTGGCCATCGCCGAGACGGTGTTCGACGCGTATCAGCGGAAGCAAAAGGATGATTTGGGCGAGCTGCTCGAAAGTATCAGCGGCCGGGTGGCGAAGATCTACTCGACGCTCCATCCGGGCGAAGATCTCGATGCCGTAAGCATAGAGCCCTGGACGGCCAAGGGAATCGAGCTGGCGATCGATTTTCATGGATCACGCCAGCGGCCTCCGCACGGTGTGCTGAGCGAATCACACTTGAACTCACTCGCGATTGCGGTGTTCCTGGCGATGGCAGCGAGCTTCAACGAAAAGCTTGGGTTCCTGATTCTCGACGACGTGATCAACAGCTTTCGACGTCGAGCATCGCGGGCGGCTCGCTGAGTTGCTCGCTGATGGGTTCTCCGACTGGCAGCTCATCGTCCTCACCCACGACCAGCAGTTTTTCGAACACTTGAGTCGCCGCGCGCCCTCCTGGCGGAAAATCGAGTTCACGTCGTGGAGCCATGCATCCGGACCGCGGACGACGAAGTATGAGACGAGTGGCATGCTCGCGGCTGCCCGCGAGCGGCTGCAAAGCGACGACGTGCAGAGCGCCGCGACCAAAGGACGTCGCGCGCTCGAGGAGCTGCTGCAGGAGGTGTGCGAAGCATTGTATGCGCCGCTGCCGTTCCGGCGCGGTCAGGCCAACGACAGACGGGAAATCGGCGAGCTGTTTGTCGGTCTTCGCCGCACGCTCAAGGAGCACGCCAAGTCCCAGCTGCAGGCCGTCGAACCCGTCCTCAAACATCTCGAAGCGGATGTGGGCGCCACCTTGAATGTCGCCGCCCATGCCAGCCGCGGTCGCTCCGGTGCCAGCGAGGTGAAAGCCGCGCTCGAACGCATCGAGACGCTCGACGCGCTCTGGTCGTGCCCGGAATGCCGGACACGCGTCTGGCACAAGGGCACGCCCGACGCCGCACGCTGCCGGTGCGGCAAGTCCGCATTTCCGCCAGTGGTTGGTTAACCTCGTTAGCACCCTGTGCCCTTAATCGGTAACCGACTCGGTCATTACCTGGTGCTGGAGAAGCTCGGAAGCGGCGGGATGGGCGACGTGTATGTGGCCGAGGACACGAGACTCAATCGGCGTGTCGCGCTCAAGTTTCTCCGTCCCGAGGTCGCCGAAGCGCGCGACAGCCGAGGGCGCATCCTGCGCGAAGCCAGAGCGGCGGCTGCTCTCAATCACCCCAACATCGTTCACCTCTACTCGGTCGAAGAAGCCGACGATCTCGTCTTCATCACGATGGAGCTCGTTCCGGGTCGCAGCCTGAGTCAGCTTCTGGCAGGCAGCACGGGCCTCTCACTCGCGCAGACGATCTCGTTCGCCACCCAGATGGCCGAGGCCCTCGCGTGTGCTCACGCCGCGGGAATCGTGCACCGGGACCTGAAGCCAGGCAACGTCATGATTACCGACGACGAGCGGGTGAAGATTCTCGACTTCGGCGTCGCCAAGTTTCTCGCGCGGATCTCAACCCAGGACCCGGAAGACTCGACGACGACGGGAGATGACGCGAGCGTGGGTCACGCTGTTGGCACGACTGGATACATGTCGCCGGAACAGGCCCTCGGGAGGACGCTCGACGCGCGCACAGACCTGTTTGCACTTGGAGTGGTCGTGTTCGAAATGGCGACCGGCAGAGCACCGTTTCAAGGCGATACCGTCGCGGCGGTGTTCGATCATCTCCTGAACCGGCGCCAACCTCCCCTGCTCACCTTCAATCCGACGCTGCCTCGATCGCTCGAGACCATCATCGACAAAGCACTCGAGAAGGACCCCGAGCACCGCTATCGGTCGGCAGACGAGTTCCTGCGGGATCTCCGAGGCGTGCCCGACTCGAGCTCGCCGCCTGCGAATCCCGTGACGACGGCCGTTGAGCAGAAGGTGTCGTCCTCGATCGCCGTTCTGCCGTTCGTCGACATGAGCCCGGGTAAGGACCAGGAATATTTTTGCCACGGGATCACAGAGGAGATCATCACGGCGCTCACCTCCGTTCCGGGTTTGCAAGTGATCTCGCGGACTTCCGCATTCGCCTTTCAGAGCAAGGATCTGGAGGTCACCGAGATCGGCAGACGGTTGCGGGTGGCAACGATTCTCGAAGGCAGTCTGCGCAAGTCGGGCGATCGCGTGCGCGTCACGGCGCAACTGGTGAACGCCGAGGACGGGTATCACATCTGGTCGAAGCGTTTCGATCGGGACCTCTCAGATGTCTTCGTGATTCAGGACGAGATCGCGGCAAGCATCCTGGACGAATTCCGGATCCGTCGCAACATTCGACTGCCAGAGCGCACGCCGCTGAACGTGTCTGCGCACGACGCGTACCTGAGGGGAATGTACGCCCTGAACAAGTGGACCGAAGGCGCGATGCGACACGCGATCGCCGAATTCAACCAGGCGATTTCGCAGGACGCCGACTTTGCGCCCGCCTTTGCCGCGTTGGCGGAAGCTCACGTCTGGTTCTACTCAGGGCTGGGCGTTCTGCCGGCCGCCGAAACGGTGCCACAGGCGCGGGCAGCCGTCGACAAGGCGCTGACACTCGACGCGAACCTCGCGCACGCACACAAGGTTCGCGGCTTGATTGCCATGAACCACGACTGGGATCGACGCGGCGCGGAACAGGCGCTCACGCGCGCCCTCGAGCTCGGTCCCGGCTCGGCGTCGGCGCATCTGTGGAATGCCTGGCGGCTCGCGCTGATCGAACAGCGCCACGATCTGGCGCTCATCGAGCTGGCGGAAGCCGAGCGCCTCGACCCGCTGGATCTTCAGGTGAAGACGCAGATTGGCTACGTCCACCATTTCCGTCACGATCTCGACCGCGCCATCGCGCAGTTCGAAAAGGTGGTGGCGCTCGAACCCTCCTTTGCATTTGCACATTACGCGCTGGGTGATGCCTGCACTCAACGCGGTCAGTTCGATCGCGCCATTGGGGAGTTCAACAAATCAATCGAGCTGAGCGGCCGGTCCGTCAACCATGTGGGTGTCCTCGGCTACGCCTACGGCCGGTCGGGACACCGCGAGCGCGCGAACCAGCACCTCGACGAGTTGAGGACGCGCGCCGCGGCGGGGCACGTCTCGCCGATGTGGTTCGCGCTCGTCCATCTTGGCTTGTCGGATCTCGAAGGCCTCTTCGGTTGGCTGAATCGCGCCTTCGACGAGCGAGACGGTTCCTTGATTCTGATTACTGCCGCCGTTGAATTCGATCCGGTGCGCGAGGATCCCCGATTCACGTCGCTCCTCGACAGAATGGGAGTGGGCGATCTGCCGTCGTAGCCGCACGCACAGTGCGTGAGTCGCGCCGAGGGCGCCGCGACGTGAAAATCGCCACACCTCCTGACCTGGTATAGCATCCGTCGATTCGACCACACACAGGGACGCTGACGTCCAAAGGAGTGCCATCTTGAGATCTGTCGTTCTCCAACGGCCACGTCGCGTGCGGCACGTCCGGTCAACCGCGTTCCTGTTGTGGGCCGGAACCGTACTCGTCGGCGCTCAGAGTGGCCCGGCAACACCATCGGAATCCGAACGACTGCTGGCGCGCGAGATCTACAAGGAAATGGTCGAAATCAAGTCCGGCTACACCACCGGCGCGACGACGCCGGTGGCGGAGGCCGTGGCACGGCGCCTCAAGGCCGCCGGCTTTGCCGAGGCCGATGTGTTCGTCGGCGGCGCAATTCCCACCAAAGCGAATCTCGTGGTCCGCTACCGTGGCAGTGGACGGCTTCGGCCGCTCCTCCTGCTCGCGCACACCGACGTCGTCGAAGCGAAGCGCGAAGACTGGAGTATGGACCCGTTCACGTTTGTCGAGCGCGATGGCTATTTCTATGGACGCGGTACCGGCGACGACAAGGCGCAGGCCGCGCTCTGGATCGCCAATCTCATTCGCTACAAGCGTGAGGGCTTCAAGCCTGAGCGCGACATCATCGTCGCGCTCACCGCGGACGAGGAAGGTGGCGGTGCGTACAACGGCGTCGAGTGGCTCTTGAAGAACAAGCGGGATCTCGTCGACGCGGAGTTCTGCCTGAACGAAGGAGGATGGGGCGAGGCGGTTGCGGGCAAGCGCATCTCGAACAACGTGCAGGTCAGCGAGAAGTACGTCCGCAACTACCGGCTGGAGGTCCGCAACCAGGGAGGGCACAGTTCGCTGCCGGTCAGCGACAATGCCATCTACCACCTCGCCGGAGCGCTGGATCGACTATCGAGGTTCGTATTCCCGCTCAAGGTCAATGATGTGACGAAGGCGTACTTTCAGGCGATGTCGAAGATCGAGGACCCTTCGGTCCGTGGGGATCTTGGCAAGGTGGCGACAGGGGCGCAGGATGCGATGGAACGCATCGCGCGTGCCTCTCCAGCATGGAACGCGACGCTGCGCACGACGTGCGTCGCCACGATGCTCGAGGGGGGACATGCATTGAATGCGCTACCCCAGTTGGCCGCCGCGAATGTGAACTGTCGTGTGCTGCCTGACGAAACCGAGGATTACGTCACCGAGACATTGAAGCGCGTCATCAATGACGAGCAGGTCAGCGTCGCGGTGACTGGCGTCAGGCGCAGCGGGCCGCCGTCTCCGATCAACGAGGATGTGATGACCGCTGTGAGCACGATTACAAACCGTCTCTGGCCGGGCGTGCCAGCCGTGCCTATGATGGTCATGGGCGCAACCGATGGCCTGTATCTGCGAGAGGCGGGTATCCCGACCTACGGGGTCCAGGGCATCTTCTACGATCGCGACGACATTCGCTTTCACGGACGCGACGAACGCGTGAAAGTGCAGTCGTTCTATGAAGCACAGACGTTTCTGTACGACCTGGTCAAACGTTTGTCGGTGAGCAAGTAGCCGTCGGCGATGGAGTCCACTGCCCCTCGCAGCCCATCGCGCGGACAGCTGCGCGTCAGTAACCGGGCGCGCACGCTCTGATTCGTGACTCATCCGTAGACGGCCGCACGCGGAAGAGCTAATGCAACAGATGAGTTTTGACTGCGCACTTCTTTCATACTCCGAACAGTTCGACGACACGCTGATCGGCTATTTGTGTTTCTCGATCATCTGATCGGCGGCGAAAAACTCGAATTCTGGCCACACCCTCCTGGTAGGTCTCACAGTTGCATCGCGGTCGAGCCGACGAACTGAAAACAGGAGGAACCATGAGATCGAGAACCTGGTCGGCAACGTGCGCGGCGATTGTGCTCGGGGCCAGCGTCGGAATCCTCGCCCAGGATGCCCCGGCTCCGCAGACACCATCCAAGAGCACGGCTGCCAAAGCGATTACCGTGACGGGATGCGTCGCCAAAGCAGAAGCATCAGCCCCAACCGGCACGAGCGGGGCTGCTGGTGCGACCGCAAGTGCGAAAGAAACAAAATTCGTGCTCAGCAGTGCATCGATGAGCCCGAGCGCGACGGCTGGAACAGCGGGAGCCGCGAATACGCCCGCGACGGCGATCGCCAGCGAATATCGGCTCGATGGAGACGATGCGAAGCTCACGCCCCATGTCGGTCATAAGGTCGAGATTACCGGCACGGTGGACGAATCGAAAGGCCCGACTCAGGCGCCAGCGGCATCGGCAGCGAACGCGCCGAAATTGAAGGTCGATTCCCTCAAGATGGTCGCCCCGAGCTGTCAGTAGCTCACGGCGTTAGCTTACTCAAGCGGCCGACCGGCTTCGCGCTGGTCGGCCGCGTTCCCCTTCTTCCCTCACGAGCTCTCCCCATCCATCATTCATTCATCAGCACGTCGTCGATGCATTCGCGGCGCAAGAGGCCGATGAGACCACGAAGCCGATCGCGTTGACGTTTGCGTTGGCGGGATTGTATCTGCACGTCGAGAAGGGACTCTCGGGGAGGCGGGTCCGGGCGTTACAGGGCCAGGTCGCTGGTGAGCACGATCCGATATCGCGCGCTCGGGGGATCGCTCGCGCCAGGATTGTCGAACACAAACGTCAGATCGTGCCGGTTGAAGTGATCGAACCATTCGGTCCAGGAGATTTCTCGGAACCGGCCGACACCCGGGAAGTTGAATCTCAGACCCGACCCGCCGTCCGCGACTTTCATCGACGACGCCCGACCGGACGAAGTGGCTTCGCCGGTTGCGGGCTCAGCGCCAACCAGACGCGCCCACTCGCGGATCACCGCGTGGTCTCGTGTCGCGAGCAGCGGATCGCTCGGATCTCCAGGCGCATCCCGCGTGACGCTCTTCACCGGCGTAGCGCTCGCTGAAGAAGGGCTTATCCATACTCATGAGAATTCCTCGACTGTTCTGCGACATTCGGGCGCGTGGTCTCCATTGGCGTGGATAAAGCAAGAATGAGTCCGAACGCGCAGGCCGATTTCATGAGGGATCGAGCCACAGCATCGACGGCTTTGGCCGCAGCCCGTCATGAACAGTCGAGCCATTGCGGGCAGGACCCCGCGTCTGAAACCAGTTTGAGCCACTTCTAGAGCGCGAGCCGAGGCGGAACGACTTCGGGCGCGTCAGCGGGACGCACAAGGAGACTGGGTGTAACATCCGTCGCATGCGTCCGCTCCCCGGCAGCGTCGCGCTCGCCTTCGCGCTGGCCGCCGCCAGCATGCAAAACGCGGCTGCACTCCCCCACTTCACAACCGCGATTCAACTCGAGACCACCTCTGATCCGTCGGCCAACGTCAGCATGGGTGATCTGGACGGCGACGGCGATCTCGACATCGTCCTCGCCAAAGGCCGGCACGATCCCTATGTCGACAAGGTCCTGCTGAACGACGGCAAGGGACACTTCGTCACGTCAGATCTCGGATCGACTGCCGATCGCACTTACACCGCCGCCCTCGCTGATTTGGACGGCGATGGCGATCTCGACGTCGTCGTCAGCAACGATGCCCCTGATCGAAAGCTCCTTTACTTCAACGACGGCAAAGGGCGATTCACAGTGGCGGGCACCTGGGGTGATCCGAAGTGGTCGACTCGCAACGCCGCGATTGCAGACCTGAATGGCGACGGCCGGCCCGACGTGATCGCGGCGAATCGACCGGGGCCCAGCTACGCGTGTCTGAACGATGGGCACGGAACGCTCGTGAACCCATGTATCGCGATACCTGCGGAATCAGCGACGACAATCGTGCCAGCGGATTTTGATAAAGACGGCGACATCGATCTGGCGGTGCCAAGCCGCGACGGTGGCCAAAGCCACGTCTATTTCAATGACGGCAAAGCGGAATTTGCACGAACGATTGCATTCGGACCGCCGAATGCTGCGGCACGCGTCGGCGCTGCTGCTGATTTCGATGGCAATGGAACGATCGATCTTGCTGTGGGAGATGAAGCCGCAGCGTCATTGACGCTCTACATGAACGACGGCAAGGGACGGCTCACACCTGGATTTCACATTGCCGACAAACAGCGCACGCCATACGCCATGACGGCCGCTGACTTGAACGGTGATCGTCATCCCGACCTCGTGTTCGGCTACACCGAGGGGCCACACTCGGTCTTCATCAACGACGGATCGGGAAAGCAATTCGTTGAAGTTCAGTTCGGAGAGAAGGCCGGCGCCGCCTACGGGTTCGCCATCGGCGACATCAATGGTGACGGCAAGCCGGACATCGGGCTCGCGCGCTCGGGTGCGCCGAACGTCCTGTATTTGAACGGGAAATAATCCGCGCCGCGCCGGGCTGCGCGTTTCGGCGCCGTACGCCTCAAAGACGGACGGCTCGCTCGACCGGCGCCTCGATCTCGGCGCCGGACGGCAGATCGAACTCCGCGCAGACGGATCCATTCACCATTCACCGGACTGATGACACGCTGTCTCGCGCCAGCCATCGCTTGGCTTTCCGTGCTCGTCCGTGCTCTTCCGTGGCCCGTGTTCTTCCGTGGCCTATCGCGCGGGCCGCGCCATCGTATAGGTGATGATGGCGCCACGAACCATCATTGAAGAGTTCGACCACGCACCACCCTCGGGGAAGGCGACCAGGACAAGCGATTGGACCGAATTGTCGACGGTCCATGGCGTGGACACGGGAACGTCTACGGTTTGGATTGCTGTTGTCTGAACCGAGGAGGTGTGATCCGCGATGATGTTGTAGGCGTTCGACAGAGTGTGGGCAAAAAGGAACAGCCTCATGTTGATCGTCGCGTTATCGACGTAGACGAAGCGGACGTTGGTGATCGTCGCACCGTGGGGCAGGTTAACCGGCGCCGCCAGTCCAAAGTTCGAGCTCGTCGTCGGGTAGGCTCCCCCGACGCCCGTTGCGGCCGCGAAGGTGGCACCGTCACGGGACGAAAATGCGGCGTCGTTGACCGCGTAGTACGATATCTGCGGAGTGCTGTAGCTGACGTCGTCGGCGGCGACATTTCCGGCAACCTGAAGCTTGGCGGTCGGGGTGATGGTTCCGATGCCGATGTTGCCGTTGGTCGCCACCATCAATCGCGAGGTGCTGCCGGTCAGGAAATTGATGGTCCCGTCGAACGCAGACGCGCCGTTCCTCGCGATGTTGTTGATTCGGTATTCGTGCGTGGCATTGTTGAAGCCCTGAAACTGCACGAGCCGCCCCAGTTGGTCGTAGAACAGCATCCCGGAATAGGACGAAGACGTGGCGCCGAGATTCTGCACGGCGAGCCCGGTCAGGCTGCCGGCCGTGTTGGTGAACCTCACGTGCATCACGTCGAACGGCGTCGTGGTACCGACACCCACGAAGCCGCCGGACTCGTACACGGTGGAGTTGCCGACGTCGGTGCCGTTCGTCATGTATTTCGCGAGGAGGTTCGGCGTGCCCGGCACCACGTCAAGCGACCCTGTGGTCCTACCCCCGCCCGCGGAGGTTGGCGCGGGGCCGACCGTACCGTCACTGCTCGCGCTCGGCGCCAGCATGTACGCCGACGCGGGACGGCCACCAAGCGTGTCGGCGTTGGACGCCTGAAGCGCATACGGCACGCTGGTGAGGCGCATCCGTTGTCCCTCCGATTCCCCGGGCCTCACGAGAGTGATGCCGATCCAGCGTGCTTCTCCGGATGCGAACGTGTCCAAAGGTACTCCGTCCGCCTGGGTGGCGCCCAGGAGCACCGCGTATCGACCGGAGGCTCCCGTCTGGACGGACTGCGTCTCCTGCCAGAGCGGCGTACCACCGGATTCATCCGAATAGATCGCAAAAGTGACCAGTTCCACCGGCGCCAGTGGTTGGCCGTCGGCGGGGCGTAACGTACCGCTGATGCTAATGAGCCGCGACGGATTCGAAGCAACCGTGGATTGTGCTCTGGCGGTGGACGCGAAGACGAGGATGATCCCGAATGCTGAGAGTGCCGCAGTGAGTCGAGGCATGGCAAAGTCTCCTTGTGTTTCTCTGATACGGAGCCAACGCCATGAAGTTTGCCCGCCGCGTTCAATCGGCGACACAAACTTCGCCGCTCATTCTTTTCTCATGAATCACAAATGCACAATACGTTGTCGAATCTCGGGAAGTGGGAACGCTCGCTAGGGAGCCGCGCAGTTTTTTCGATCGGATTATGTCCGTTTTTGGGAAGCCAGCAGCAGCTAAACGTCCTCTTTTCAGATAGCCACGTGGAGCTCGTGCGCATCCTCGCTTCGCTGCTGATCGAACACGGGTGAATACTCTAATTGCTGATTGCTGAATTCTGATTGCTGAATTCTGATTTTGCGTGCCAACAATCAGCAATCAAAAATCAGAAATCTCAGCAACCACCTTACAGAGCAGCTCGCACACCTCTGCGGCGCGCCACCCGGCATGTTGGTTGCGAGTACTTACGACTGCATCCAATCGAACGTTGCCCGCGATCCGCCTGGGCCGAGAGCGAATGCCGCTCGAGGCTCGTATCGCGGGTTTCTTCCTGAACCGTCACGCCTGTGACGCGCAGGAACTGTTCAGCAACGACCAAAGGAGTAGTCCCATGAAAGTGAAAGATCTGATGACGACTGACGTGAAACGCTGCAGCCTGGAAACGAACCTTGCCGCGGTCGCGAAAATCATGTGGGAACGAGACTGTGGAGTGGTCCCCGTGACTGACGAGCGCGACCACGTGGTCGGGGTCATTACGGATCGCGATATTTGCATCGCCGCAGCGACTCGGCCGCGCACCGAGGGAGAGATTCCGGCGAAGGAGCTCATTTCGAAAGCGCTGTACACGTGCGCACCTGACGACGATGTGCGCTCGACGCTCGAGACGATGAAAGTGCGGAGAGTTCGACGGCTGCCGGTCGTTGAGCGGGGAGGCCGGCTCGTGGGTATTGTGTCGATTCACGATATCGCCGTGCAGTCGCGAAGCAGAGGCGCGGATGTGTCCCCCGATGTCGGTACTGGACGCGTTCATTGCCATTACCGCCCCGGCTCAGGTGCCTGTGACGGCTTAGCCGTTCGAGATCGAAAAGCAAGGGAGCGAGGAGGCCGCCCATTGGCGCCTCCTCGCTTTCGAGTCACTCCTGCCGCAACGCGATCAGGGGGTCCACCCGCGCCGCGCGTCGCGCAGGCACGTAAGTCGCCAACGCTGACAACAGCGCAAATCCCACAGGCACGACGATGAACGTCGCGGGATCCAGGGGCGTGATGTCGAACAGCATGGCGTGGAAGTAGCGCGTCCCGGCTGCGGCAGCAACCAAGCCGACCGCGACGCCGGCAGTCGTCAGCCGCAGACTCTGACGCAGCACGAGCGCCAGCACTGCCCCAGGCGCTGCGCCGAGTGCCGTGCGGATGCCGATTTCGCGCGTCCGTTGAGTCACGCTATACGCAACGATCCCGTAAAGGCCGAGCATGGCGAGCAAGGCGGCTACCGCTCCAAAGAATCCAGACAGGATCGCGATGAGGCGCTCGCGAACGAGTGAATCCGCAATCTGCGCTCGAAACGATTGAACCAGGACGACGGCGTTGGGTTCGATCCGGCTGACCGCATCAACCACCGATCTCGTCGTCACAGCGCCAGACTGGATCGACGAACGGATGACAACGTTTACGTACTCGAGCGGCCGTCGCTCCTGAGTCGTGGCCAGGAAAGCAATCGGCTCAAACGGCTCCCGAAGACCCGTGTATTTGGTGTCCGTCACGACGCCGACGACCTCGTAAGTTGGCGGCGTCGTGCCTGGCGCCGCACTCATCTGAAATGTCGACCCGATGGGGTTGCGCGCGCCAAGGAGAGTCCGCGCGAATGACGCGTTCACGATCGCAACGCGGCGCGATGCCAGCGTGTCGGACGGTGTGAAGTCACGTCCGGCGATGAGCGCCGTCCCCA
>CAVOPH010000004.1:0-243742 GCA_963697775.1 uncultured Acidobacteriota bacterium
GTTTCGTTCGTCTGGAAGTGTGATGTTTGGGCGTCGTGGTGGCCAGCGCGCGCGATGAAGCTGGATCCGATGGCGGTGCTTCGCACTTGACCCTGCCATCACTACTCGAGCGGCGGGCTGCTGTCAGCCAGAGTTATCTTGATCCTGGGTTTGTCCGCTCGCGCACGATCCTGTTGTACTCGGCGATATGGTCCTTCGGATTGAGAGGTGGCTGGGAGGGCGAGGGCACCACGGGCTCGACGCTTCCTCGCGCGACGTAGCCAAGGGAGGAAAGGCGCTCATCGCCCACTCGGCGCAGTATCTCCGGGTTCGGCCCGGTACCGCGCGGGTCCCCGGCGAGCCTGGACAACCGGCGCGCCATTGCCGCCGCCAGCCCGCGGCGAGTGGCGATGATGTCGTGCACCTCGAATGGATCCGACGCAAGGTCGTAGAGCTCAGGCCGGGGTCCATCGATCAGTTTGAACCGATCCGAGCGCAAAGCACGCAATGGGCTCCAGCCAAAGCGGCGCGGATACCAGGATTCCGAGTACGCCTCCAGCGCTAGATCACCACCGCGACCGGTCAGAAGGCTCACGAGACTCGACCCATCCGACGATGTCGCCGGTGCGCCCACCAGGTCGAGCACCGTGGGCATGACGTCCACGAGCCTCACCAACGACGACACACGGCGAGCCGGGAATTTCGGAGCGCGAATGATGAGTGGAACGTGGAGCGTGCTTTCGTAGAGGAGGATCCATGTGACTGCTCGCCGTGGTCACCCAGTGATTCGCCGTGGTCGGCTGCGATGACGAGCAGCGTGCGGTCAGCAAGCCCTGCGTGATCCAGAACGTCCAGCAGACGTCCAATCTGAGCGTCCATGAATGCGATGGCGCCCACGTACTGGTCGTCTGCGTACATCGCACGATATGGCTGTGGAAGGATGTACCGGTGCGTGCGCGTGGTCAGAGATGTACCCAGGCGAGAAAAGGCTGTTCATCACGATGCTCCAGCCATCGAACAGCGTCGTCGACAACGGCCGCCCGGATCGCCGCAGTTGCGCGTCGATCGCTAGAGGCCGCCCGTCGACGTACTCGTCGAATCCCTGGGCGAGCCCGCGATCCCGGCCGAGTACCGCCGATCCAACGAACGCGGCAGTTCTGAACCCTTTCGCGCGCAACACCTCCGCCAGCGTGAGCCAATCCTCGTCGAGCGGGCGGGCGAGGTTGTCGCGGACGTGATGGTGCGGCGGAAGGAGGCCTGTGAAGAGGCTGCAATGAGCCGGTAAGGTGAGCGGCGCGACCGAGACCGCCTGCTCGAACACCACTCCTTCGTGCGACAGGCGACTGAGCGCGGGCGTGACGACGCCGGTAAAGCCGTAGGACGGCAACCGGTCGGCCCGCGTGCGTGTCGAGCGTCACGATCAGCACGCCTGTGAGCGGCCGTATCCAAGACGACCCGCCACTGATCGTGAGCAGTAGGGCGCAGACGGCCAACGAGATCGTGCGGGGCATGATTCGAACTGCTACGTCACCGTCGCAAGAGTGCGAACTGATGGGTGTGGGACCAACACGACCACCAGTCTGAGTTCCCGTAATCACCGAGCCGCCTCACAACCTCGATGGTGCCGTCGAGAGAGCCGGATATGCCCGTCTCTGAAGCGGTCGCGGACACCTCCCCCGAAACCGTAAGAAGCTTTGAAGGGTTCTCGGCCAGGATCTCGACAAGGTTGTAGTAGATCCCTGAGTAGACGTAATCATCCCAGCCGCTGAAGACGAACGTGATGCGATCGGATAGATCCACCCCTTGAAGCCGTCTCCTCTGTCTCCACGGGTGGCGAACTGAGCGCCGCTCAGCTGAACCTTCAATCCCGGGCCGTCCTGGGTCACCACCGCGTCATACCTGCGGGTTCGCTCGTCGTCGGGCACGCCGATCGTTTCTCCATACACGCAGGGCCCTGCTGCCAGCAGCAGCGTGTAGATTCCGGCGAGATTCGCCGGCGGCGACACCCGCTCGAGCGTGAAATCCAGACTCTCGTTTGCCGTGACAGTCAGACGGCTGACTCGAGCCCTGTACCCCTCTTTGGTCACTCGCATCTGAACGTCGCCGGCCACGCCGTACAGTCGATAACTCCCCGACGCGTCGGTGAGCGTGTGGATATCCGCGTTCTCGACCACATCCACGCTCGCACCTGCCACAGGGACTCCCGCCTCCTTGACCATGCCGGCAACTCGGTACGTCCCGGGCGGAAGCACGAGCACCTCGAGGCTTCCGCGCAGATTGCCATTACGAATCGTGACCACCGTCTCGCCGATGCGCTGCGCGCTCGCGATGCCCGTCGCCGTGATCGTCAGCACCCTGCCATCCGACGTCTGCCAATTCGCCAGGCTCGTGATCTGTCGGGTGCCCCCATCGGCTGCCCGCCGTCGCCGTGTACTGGGTCGTCGAGTTCGGCGCGACAACAGATGGTCCAACGATGTCGATGCGAGTCACGGATGCTGGCGTGCGGGGCAGGTCCTGGGGCTTTGTCGGCGAGCTGCACGCCAACGGCGTGAGGGCCAGCCCCACAAGGACGGTTACCAGAAGAAAGACCGGAGACGTGCGCACTGAACACCTCCGGAGCGGTAATATGCAATCGTCCAGATCGGAAGTCCTTGGAGCAGCCCAAGAATTCGCCAAAATTCGACCGGGAGCCGGGTTGGAGGCGGGATGGAGGTTCGGTTCGGCGAGTTCCGGTTCGGGTCAGCAGGCCGCCAGGTTTTCAGGAACGATGTCGAAATTCACCTGACGCCCAAGGCGTTCGAGCTTTTGAAGGCGTTGCTCGAGGCGCGCGGTCGCGCGCTGTCGAAGGCGGAAATCACCGAGCGCCTGTGGCCCGACACATTCGTGTCGGACGCGAATCTGTCGGTCGTCATCGCCGAGATCCGCTCCGTGCTGGCGGACCCTCCCCGCACGCCTCGATTCATCCGGACGATCCACAGGTTTGGCTACGCGTTCTGTGGAGAAGTCACGGACATTTCGCCATCGCGATCGCCCACTCCGCAAGACCGCGTAGCAGGCTGGCTCGTGGCGGGGGAGCGGCGCCTCGCCCTTGCGGAGGGGGAAAACCTCATCGGCCGCGATCCCGCGCTGCCGATCTGGTTCGATGTGCCCGGGGTGTCTCGGCAGCATGCACGAATCGCGGTCGAGCAGGACACCGCGACCATCGAGGATCTTGCGAGCAAGAACGGCACGTACGTTAAGGGCGAGCGCATCAGATCGCCGGTCGTTCTGGAGAGCGGCGACTCAATCCGGCTTGGCTCGCTTCAGCTGACGTTCCTGGCACGGCCGCACTCGGTCACGACGAAAACCGAAGCCGTCACCGGCGAAGGGCCGTCTGCCAGTTCGAAACGACGGTGATGGGCGCGGACGCGCCAGGCACGTTCATGATGAACCGCTGCCCGTCGGCCGAGACGTCGGTACTGGTTTCTCCCGGACACGAATTGAACCGACGGGACGAGCGGCGTATGGAACAACAGCCCTGGTTTCCCACCATGGAGGTCGGCACCAGTGATGGTCAGGTCGACGGCCATCAAGTCACCACCATGAGCCAGGTAAAACAGCTCTCGATCGTCCCGCCTCCACCGCGGTTGGAGTCCGCCGCCGGTCGATATCCGTTGCCCTGACCCACCCGTCGATGCGGGCCTGATGTAGACCTCGTTCGTGCCGCTTTCGTCCGACACATAGGCCATCCAGCGCTCGTCGTGAGAGAACCGCGCCTGCCTTTCCCCGGCGCGGCTCTGGGTAAGGGGGCGCACGCCTTCGCCGGTCGCCAATTCCAACGACATCGTCCCCTCCCTTGAGGACAGGATCGTGCCGTCACGCGTTCGATCGAGCGCAATCCCCCTCGCGCCGCGGTGGACCTGCTCGGCCGCGCCGGCGGCTCCGATGGTCTTCTGGAAGAACCAGAATCGTCCTTCGCGCAGCGAAGAAAACACCAGGCTTCGTCCGTCCGCTGACCAGACGGGGCTGCGGTCCCACGTCCGGCCGCTCGTCAGCGGTTCGATCCTGCCGCTGGCGAGGTCAATCACCGAAATCGTGGACGTGCCGAGATCCGAATCGATTCTCGCAACCGCCAGGTGCGATCCGTCCGGTGACAGTTCGGGATCCAGGTAGCGCGCCGCCGTACCAACGAGGCCGAGCGCCACGCCGCTCCGGTTGAACCAGCGCAGCTCCGTGTCCTCCGGTTGGCGATACGCGAGCGTGCCCTGGGATGCGGACACGGCAGTCCGGCCGGTCGAGTCGTTGTAACGAACCGGCTGCGTCAGCACGACGGGGGATCCGCTGAGGCGAAAGGTCGACAGGTCGAATGGCTGTGCGACGAGCGTGCCGTTCGTGCCCGTCACAAGGTAACCCGGCAGGGCGAAGTCAGGATTGACGTCAGCCTTCAGGACGAGGCTTCGTTCCGAGGAATCGAGCGACGCGGCAAATACACCCGTGGAGTCTTCAGCCTCACTCTTCGTGCGATAAAGAAAGTGTCTGCCGTCGGGCAGGAAGACCGGCCAATTGTGTGCGATCTCTTTTCGCGAGGCATCGACGGTCGTGACCGCGGTCAGGCGGCCGCCGGCTGCGGAAACGCGCCTGATCCCCCCATCCTTGAAGGAGCTCCCGATCAAGATCACGTCGTCCCGGCCCCACGAGGCTCCGAGCAGCTTCGGGATTTCGCACACCGTGTGGAGATTGCGCCCCTGGATATCGATGGTCTTCAGCCTTTCGTTCGCGACGAATCCGACGCGAAGATTGTCGGGCGCCCAGAACGGCATCCGTGCTCCTTCGGTTCCCGCGAGCGGGCGCGCATCGAGCGAATCGAGTGGACGTACCCACAGGAGTTCGACCCCGCGCGGATCGGATCCAACGAAAACGATCGCCTTTCCATTCGGGGAGACAGCCATGAAGGAATTCGAGTCCAGGAAGGAAACGCCGGGCGGCGGCTGAATCGCGAATTGGATGCTGGCGGGCGGCTCGAATACACGGTTGTCGATCCATCTGTCCCTCACCAGAAGCGTTGTCACGCTGGTAGCGGCGATCAGGGTCAGGGCAGAGAGCGCCGTCCGAACGCGGCCGCTCGTGGAACGACGCCGGACTCGCCACGCGGCGGAGCGGGTTTCGCGGATCCAGGTCAGCTCGCTCGCGAGATCGCGTGCCGTCTGCCAGCGATCCTCGCGATCCTTGGCAAGGCACTTCAGGATGGCGCGATCCAGCGCAGTCGGTGTCGTGGTCCGCACGACGGAGGGAGCTGCTGGATCGCCACGCAGCACCGACGCAATGACGCTCGCCCGGCTCGCCCCTGAAAAGGCGCGTTGCCCGGTCACCATCTCGTAGATGATGGCGCCAATCGAGAAGATATCCGCCCGCCCGTCGGTCTGGCCCCCTTCGAGTTGCTCGGGCGCCATGTAGTTGAGCGTACCCAGGATCGTGCCTTCCTCCGTGAGCGTCTGGGTGGGCAGTTCCCGGCGATTCGAGCCCCCTTCGGCACCCGGCGGTAACGTGGCTTTCGCCACACCGAAGTCGAGCAGCTTCACGCCGGTCGTCGTGACCATGATGTTTCCAGGCTTCAGATCGCGGTGGAGGATCCCCCGCCCGTGTGCGTAGTCGACCGCGCTGGCGATGTCGATCGCGCAGCGGAGGGCATCCTCGAGACCGAGCGCGCCTCCCATCAACCGGGACTCCAGCGTCTCTCCCTCCACGTACTCCATGACGAGGAAGTCGACATCGGGTGCCGTCCCGGAGGCGGCATCGGAACCTGAGCTGCGTTGCTCCGGCTGCGCCCGCCCGACGTCGTACACCGCACAAATGTGTGGGTGGGTCAGACTTGATGCCATCTCGGCTTCACGCTCGAAGCGCCGCCTTCGAACGGAATCAGCGGCAACCGACTCCGACAGGACCTTGAGCGCAACGATGCGATTGAGCCTGGCGTCCGCGGCCCGGTACACCTCGCCCATGCCGCCCGCGCCGACGAGCGCGATGATCTCGAAAGGACCGAGCCGTGTCCCAGGCGGAAGCGAAGGCGCCGTCGACGGCACTGACCCGGACGGAGGAGTGTGGATTCCGCTAAAAGTCAAACCGTACTCCGGCCTGGATCTGGCGCGACGCCGCCGCTTTGGTCGGTCCTCCGAAAGTCGGAGAGTTCAGCTTGCCGTCATCGCCAGTCCAGTTGGCACGATTCGCGACGTTGAAGGATTCGACGATGGCTTCGATGGTGTGATCGCGCTGACGAAACGACTTCGCGAGACGCATGTCGATCTGAATGAAGCCGCCGCCACGCGCAGAATTCCGGTCGACCCCAGGAGGCCGATCGTTGTTGTTGACGCCATCGCCATTGGCATCCTTCCCGAGCGTGATCGTGTAGGGAAGGGCGCTCTGCAGTGCGACGACCGGCGACAACCGAAGGCCCCACCGAAGCCGTGATTGCGCTGTCACCGCGAGCCGGTGGCGCGTGTCGTTCGCCGCCGGACCGCGTTCGGCCTGCGGATTCGTCTGGTCCTGGGGTGAAAACGAGTGGTCCTCAGTGTCGCGCTCGGAGAGCGACCACGTATACGCCAAAGACCATGAGAGCGACTGCCCGGCGCGACCCTCAGCGCCAATCTGCAGCGCCCGATACCACGAGTGGCCGATCGAATCCACCGCTGTCACGCGCTGATACTGCGGGTCCGGGCGTGGCGATGAGGGCAGGTCGAACCGGGGATAGTTCAGATCGCGCGTCACGAACAGATGCTGGCCGCGTGACTTGACGATGTCGGCGGCGACGACTAGAGCAGGCGAATAGACATGTGTGAAACCCACCGTGAATTGCTCGGTTACAGGTACGTTCAGGTCGAGAAGCCTCGAGGTATTCGGTGGGAGCTCAATCCGGCCGTTTGGATTCGTGTGCGACCGGTAGTCGGGGTTACGAACGAAGATCTGGACGGATGACTGAGCCTGGAGTGCCGCAATCGCAATCGAGAGCGGAATCTGATCGTAATAGAGGCCGTAGCCGCCGCGAAAAACCGTCCGGCCGGTTCGCGCGGGATCGAAGGCGACGCTCAGACGCGGCGCAACGTTGGCCATATCGCGCGAGGCGCCCGGTGCGTCGTCGTAATCCCACCTGGCGCCGGCCTCGAGCGTTGCGCCACCTACCCTCCACCGGTCCTGCAGGAAGCCAGCGTAAACGCTATGGGAAACCTGCACATCGGGATTGCCAAAAGTCTGCGTGTATCTGGCAGGATAGGTCTCCCGCCGGGTCGCATCGAATGGCTCGTCGCTGTTGAAGGTGAAGGTGCCGTCGCGATCTGCAAGCCCGCGAGCGCTCACGGCAATGAGGCTGATTTCCGCGCCCGCCTTGAAGGTGTGCTCGCCAATTGCGTTCGCCAAGTTCGCCGTCAACGAATCCGCGAATTGCCATCGCTCTTCAGTCGCGCCATTCGGCACAGCACTGGATTTTCCCAGCTTGAAGCTCGGATGTTCCTCCGCAGGGCAGCCAGGACAGTGTGAGGCTCGATCGAAGTTGCGCCTGGCAAACTGTCCGCGGAATTCGTTCAGCCGCGTCGCACCCCACACGAGGTTGTGCACCACGCCGCCATCGGAATTTACAGACACGACATCGTTCGCCCGCTCGGGCGCGGCGATGCCAACGTCGACCGGCAAGAAGACGTTGCCGGTTGACACTCGCTGCACGCGAGCGCGCGGGCTCAGCGATCCGGACGAGCCGACTCTGATGTCCGCGCGTGCGAAGGCCTGAGCCGTCCGCTGCGGCGACGGCAGGTGCGCCTCGGCTCCCTCCTCGAACGTCTGCAGCAACGGAGAGGTAATGATCGCTTCGGTATCGAGCCTCGTGTACTCGAGGGAGCCGAAATAAAACATGCGATTGCGCACCACGGGACCTCCGAGGAACGCGCCGACGATCTTCTGCTCGTAAGGGGCCTGCTCGAGCGGCGGCGTGACCAGGCGGGCCTCATGGGGCGTCGCATCCCAGGCATCGTCGCGATGGTCGTAGAACGCGCGTCCGACTAGCTGATTCGTTCCAGACCGTGTCACGACGCTGACGACGGCGCCCGACGCCTGCCCATACTCGGCGCTGAAGCCGTTCGACAGAACGACGAATTCCCGGACCGTATCGAGGGAAAGGCCGCCGCGCGTGTTCCCCAACTGAGAATCGTCGAGCGTCATCCCATCAATCAGGTAGATATTGTTCCGGCCAGTCTGACCACTGGCGGTGATGCCGGTGCTGCTGCCAGTGCCCACCTGGTTCTGCAGGATTCCCGGCACGAGGAGCGCAAGGTTCGTGAAATCCCGCCCTACCACTGGAAGACCGTCGATGTCGCTGGTTGTGAAAACCCGCCTGGGCGATGTTGCCTCGGGATGTTTCTCCGCGATGACGTCCAGCTCCTGGGATATCCCGACCATCAAGGTGAGATCGATGTCAGTGACCTCGCCGACGGCCAGCGTGATCGTGCGTGGCAGATTCTTGAACCCTTCGTGTCGCACTTCGACTTCGTAAGTGCCAGGCACGAGCCCGACCGCTCGAAAGCGGCCAGTCGAATCAACCGCGAGCGTGAGTGTCTGACCTGTCGCCGGACTGCCGATCACCACCGTGGCGTCCGCGACGACGCGGCGCTGTTCGTCATAGATGGTGCCGGAAAGTTGCGCGGTTGTGGATTGCGCGCGGGTCGGATTGACCGCCGCGACGCTGATGCAACCGACGAGCACACACGTCGGGAAACGCACGCGACCACCCCACGAGGAGGTTTTCAGAAGCGACATTATAGCGTCCGAAGAGGTGGAGGCGGCAAGAACGACGGGAACGAAAGTCCAAGAGAACTCCAAGAATTCTCCAAGAATTCAGAGTCTGGCTGGATCACGCGCGAGGCTGAGCGGTCTCCGCTAGCAGTGTGCCGTTGAACGTGCTAATGCGAGCCTGCTCGTTCGCCCACCAACTGGACAATGTCGGCTTCGAACTTCTTCTTGTCGACAACGCCAGGGTGCGTGACCGCGATGCGGCCCTGTCGATCGATCAGCAGCGTCACGGGCAGGCTGGCAGGCAGCCCGAATGTCTTTTCGAGCACATCGAAATCCCCGAGCACAATTGGATACGTAATTGGATGTTCGGCGAGATAGGCTTTCACTGTTCGCCATCCTTCTTCATCGACGGCGATGCCCATTGCCGACAGCCCCTTGCTCTTGTACTTCTTATCGAATTCCATGAACCACGGAATCTCGAGCTTGCAGCCCGTGCACCAGGTCGCCCAAAAATCGAGCAGCACCACTCGGCCCTTGTAGTCCGACAACTTCACGGACTTCCCATTGGCATCTTTGAGCGACAGCACGGGAGCGGGCTTCCTGGGTCCGGTCGCGGATTCACCAGCGAAGAGCTGTGGGTGAACGAGAGCGGTCAGCGCAAAGACCAAGATGAGGGCGGCACCGCGGCCGCCCGAGGCTGGTGAACTCGACAAGGTGACCTCCTGAGGTGGTCGGCTCCCCGGATACGGGATTCCGACCACGCATCGTGGGTTTCGATACTGGTGACGTCGAACACCGTAGATGAGCCATTTATTCCTTTCGACCGTTATCGCATCACATTTCAATTCTTCGAGAGGAACGCTCTTCCCATCAGCGCCTTCCCAGGCCTTGCTCCCGTGTGCTTGCCGCCATCAATGACGACGATGCCGTTGACGATGGTGTAGGGAATTCCGACCGGATAAGACTTCGGCTTCTCGAATGAGTTCGTTTCCTTGACCGTCGCCGGATCGAACACGACGAGATCGGCGGAGAAGCCCTCGCGGATCTGACCTCGATCGCGCAGACCGAGGATCTGCGCCGGCAGGGTCGTCATCTTGCGAACGGCATCCTCGAGCGTCAGCACCTTCTGATCGCGGACGTAGTAGCCAAGGACTCGCGGGTTGGTCGAGTAGCTGCGCGGATGGGGGAGGCCATCGGCCTCCAGATTGATCGCCGACCCGTCGCTCGCGATCGATACCCACGGTTGTTTCATGACGAGGCGCACATCGTCTTCCGACATCGTGTGGAACATGCCCGTGATGGTGCCCCCTTCGTCGGACATCAGCGCGATGCACGTATCCGCCGGATCTTCATCACCCCGAGCCTTGGCGATCTCCGCGATGCGCATGCCCTCGTACTTCTTGTTCTCCGGTTTGCGCGCGCGGCCAAGGACGATCCCGTCCCAGCCGCCGTGCTCCATGACCCAGGTCCGAAAGTCTTTATCCTCTTTGATCTTCCTCCGCATCGCCGGGTCGCGCAGGATCTCTGCGAACTTCTGCGGGCCGCCCTCGCGCGCCCAGACCGGGAAAAACGCGCTCCAGCCGTGCTGCATCGCGGTGTACGGATACTGATTCGCCGTGACGTCGAGGCCGCGTGCCCGCGCCGCTTCAATCCTGGCCACGTACCGGCCGACGGTGCCCCAGTTCGGCTTTCCGCGAATCTTCAGATGAAAGACGTGGACCGGGATCTTCGCTTCGTCGGCGACTCGAATCGCAAAGTCGATCTCTTTTTCCTGCTGTGTGCCCTCGCTGCCGATGTGGGAGGTGTAGATGCCGCCGAGCGATGCCACAACCCTGGCAATCTCGATCACCTCGTCTGGATACTCAGGACCGCCGCTCTCGAAGCGCGTCACGAGACCCCACGCGCCTTCGCGCATCGAGCGCGCCGCCAACTGTTTCATTCGTTCGAGTTCGGCCGGCGTGGCGGGCCCGGGGTTGTACCCTTTCACGACCAGGCGGATCTGCTGGAACGACACCTCTGAGATCACGTTCATCGAGATGCCCTTCGCCTTGAGCGCATTCCAATACCCGGTGAAGTCGGTCCACGAGCTCTTCGCTTCGGGCAGGCCGTCTCGCGGCGCCACGGTCGTCGCCTCGCCGATGACGTCAAGCGTGACCCCTTCGCGGACCTTGCTCTCCGCATTGCCATCGTCGAGCAGCGGCTGGTCCGAGTGGGTGTGCATGTCGATGAAGCCCGGCGCGACGACGAGGCCGCGGGCATCGATCTCGCGGGTGGCCTTTGCGCCATCGAGTCTGCCGACGGCGGCAATTCGATCGCCCCGGACAGCGATGTCGGCTGCAAACCACGGATTGCCAGTGCCGTCCACGACATGTCCGCCGCGAATGATGAGGTCGAAGGCCGGCGGCTGGGCCTCCAGCCACACCATGCCCGCGGTCAGGACCGCGAATACTGCGAGAGCGCTGCGAACACTCCTGTGCATTGGAGTCTCCGGGAATATTGCCGAAGCCGGCTGAAACGCGGGGCCATTATGCGTCGGACCCGAGCTATATTGTCGAACATGCTTGTTGGGGCTGCGATCCTCGCAACGGCCACGTCGTTGGCTGCTTCACAGGGGACGGCGCAGACGGTTCCTGACGACTTTGTGATCAGGCTGGATCGCAGCACCTGCTTCGGCGAGTGCCCTGCCTATTCGGTCACCGTCGACGCCAGAGGGAATGTCACGTACGAAGGGAAGAAGTTCGTGCGCGTCGTGGGGCGTCAGACGGACCGCATTCCGGTCAGCCAGGTGCTCGCCCTTGCAGAGGCCGTGAACCGGATTCGTTTTTTCGAGCTGAATGACTCGTACCGAACCATCCACAACCCGGACGGTACAGAGACGATGGTCACTGACCTGCCGACGACGGTTGTCACCGTCACTCGCGATAGCCGGTCGAAACAGATCATCGATTATCTTGGCGCGCCCGAGCCGTTGAAGCAGCTCGAGAAGCAGATCGATGAAACAGCTGGAACGAAGCGGTGGATCACGCTCGACGATCCCACATTTCGGCGGATGGTGCGTGACGGCTGGACTCCGTCAGCGGCGGAGCGAGCCGAGCTTCTTCGAAAGGCGCTCCAGGAAGACAACGTGGCAGTGATCAAGGCGTTGCTGGAAAACGGTGCCGACCCGAATGGCGCCTATTACGGGACGAACACTATGCCGCTGATGATGATTCAATCTGCGGCAGCGGCGCGCGCGCTTCTGGCCGCCGGCGCAAACCCGCTGGCGCGAACCGACCGTGGTACGACGGCGCTCATGCAAGCAGGTTACCTTGCTGCCGATGTTGCGGAAGCCCTGCTCAAGGCCGGCGTTCCGGCCGACGAGCCGGATTCATTCGGGCGAACCGCTCTGTGGCAGGCCGCCTGCGCGGGGAACACCGCGGTGGTCAAGCTGCTGCTCGAACGCGGGGCGGATCCTGCTCGACACCCGGCAGGCCAGTCCGCTTTGGTATGTGCACGCGACGGGAAGGGAATCGCCCGAGCGTATCCCGAATTGGACTCCGCGCCGCCATTTGTCAAAGATTTCGACGCAGTCATCGCGCTGCTCGAGCAGGCGCTGGCGAAGCAACGCCGGCATTGAACCCCACCACTCTGAGTATGATTGGCGAGACCTTCGGCCACTTCCGGATCGTGTCGAAACTCGGCTCCGGCGGCATGGGAGTCGTCTATCGGGCGCACGACGAAAAGCTCCAGCGCACGGTTGCCATCAAGGTCGTCGCGCGCGAGTCAGGCTCGACTCCCAGCGATCGCGCTCGCATCATTGAAGAAGCGCGCGCGGCATCGAGTCTCACCCACCCGCACATTTGCACGGTGTACGAAACCGGCGACATCGGCGGCCAGGCGTACATCGCGATGGAGTTCGTCGAGGGGCAACCCCTCTCGGAGTCGATTCCGCCCGGCGGGCTTTCTACTGATGCCGTGGTTCGCTACGGGATTCAGATCGCCGACGCGCTCGCGCACGCGCACAAGCGAGGCGTCATTCATCGCGATCTCAAGACCGCGAACGTGGTCATCAGCGCCGACGGGCGCGCGAAGGTGCTCGACTTTGGCCTTGCGCGGCGGATTCCCACCGAGTTCGAGGCGACCGCGACACGGTCGAGCGATTCGCATGCCGGGCGCGGCATCGCCGGAACCCTTGCGTATCTGGCGCCGGAGGTGCTGCTGGGGCACGACGCTGACGAGCGCAGCGACATCTGGGCGCTCGGCGTCGTGCTCTACGAAGCAGCTTCGGGCGAGCTGCCGTTCAAGGGGCGCAACGAGTTCGACCTGACCGCCGCGATCCTGCGCGAGCCGACGGCGCCGCTGCCGCAGTCGGTTCCCCCGATGATCAGGGCGATCGTGCAGCGATGCCTCGCGAAGGAGCCGTCGCAGCGATATCAGCAGTCGGTGGAGGTTCGCGCCGCGCTCGAGGCGATCCAATCCGACCCCGGCACGCTCTCGACACCGGTGCCCGAGCCCCGGCCGTCCTCGCGCGCTGCCATCCCGGTGATGATTGGCGTCGGCGCAATTGTGCTGATTGCGCTGGTCTTGCTCTGGCGACAGCGCGACACACGATCAGCGTGGGAGCGGATCGCCAGCGACGGACGCCTGACGCTGACGGTGCCGTCCGACAATCCCATCTTCGATCCGGCGATTTCGCCTGACGGCAAGATGCTCTGTTACGTGGTCGAGGGCAAGGATGGTCGGACCGATCTGTTCGTCCGTCGTGTCTCTGGCGGTGGTCTGGTGCGCGTGACCAACGACGACGCGCGCGAATCGTGGCCGCGTTTTTCGCCTGACGGCGATCGAATCGCCTTTACTCGACGCGAGTCGCGCGATGGCACTCCGGAGATCCGCATCGTTTCCACGTTTGGCGGGGACTCAACCGCCGTGATTCAGTCGGCGGCTGCACCTGTGTGGTCGCCATCGGGCAAGGAGCTCGCGTTTGTCCGCCGCACACCGGAAGGGAACATCGATCTCGTGATCGCCGGTGCTGACGGCACGAACCCCCGCGTCGCCTTGAAGGGCGACAGTGAGTTTCCGTTTCTTCGCGATCCCGCGTGGTCCCCCGACGGATTGGAGCTGGCGATCGTCCGCGGATCGGGCGGCATCGCTGGCGAGATCTGGCTGATCCCCGCGGCGGGCGGCGCGCCGCGCCAGGCGATGTTCGATCCGCCGGAGGTGTTTTCCGACTCGCCCGCCTACACCGCGGACGGACTTGGCATCGTGCACGCATCCAACCGGGGTGGCGCGACGAACATCTGGTTCTATCCACGCCGCGGAGGGTCGCTCGTCCGACTGACTGCGGGCCCCGGTCCTGACGCGGGTCCAACGGTCGCCGCAGACGGGACGATCGCGTTCATCAACTCGCGCTGGCGCAATTCGCTGGACGTTCACAACCTCGCCTCCGGCGCGACGAGCACGCTCGCGACGCATTCGCCATACATGTGGGGGCCGACGTTCTCGCCGAACGGGAGCGATGTTGCGTTCAGTCGAAGCGAGGTTGACGGATCGTGGCACCTGTGGCGGATTCCGGCGGCCGGCGGAACGCCGCAGCGGTTGACCGATACGGGAAGCGGGGAGGTTTATTCGCGTTACGCGCGCGACGGCTCTGTGATCGTCTTTCACACGTGGAGAACACCGCGTCGAATTGGACGCGTTGCGGCGACGGGAGGAGCGCCGACGATGGTGGCGTTCGGCGAAGGCAGTGACGCGTTTCCCGATCTCTCGCCGGACGGTACCTCGATCGCGTTCACGCGAACCGATCGAAGCGCCGAGCGCATCTATGTGGCGCCGGCCGGAGGCGGCGCGGCCAGGCTGCTCGCGGAGTCGCCAGGTGCAGTGTCGAAATGGTCTCCCGATGGCACGCGCCTCGTGTTTGCCGCGAATCGCGGCTACTACGGAGGGGTGTTCGTGGTGAATGCCGACGGCAGCAACCTGCGGCGGTTGACGGAGGTGGGTGGCTGGCCGGTGTGGTGGCCTGACGGCGCACAGGTCGGATTTGTCGTGATCGGCCGGAACGGCGATCAGGAGATTCAGATTGTGCCGGCGGCGGGAGGATCATCACGACCCGTTCCCGGTATTGCGTTCGTCGGCAGCAATCACCCGTTCGACGTCTCACCGGATGGCAGGCAGATCGTCACGACAAATGCGATTCATGTCTCGGATGAGATCTGGCTGCTCGAGCCGTCGCAGAAACGCTGAGGAAGAACTGGCAACTGGAAACTGGCAACTGGCAACTGGAAACTGGAAACTGAAGACCTACTTTCTGCCAACAGGCTGCCACGCATCAAACGCGATCGACACGCCTCCGCTCAATACGAGGCTGGCCGCGTTCGCGTCCTGCTGCGAGATCGTGCGGCCGACGCTGCCGAAGAAGGCCACACCTGGACGCATCGCCCACGTGCCGCCCCCGCTGATGTCGGTGCGGGTTCGAGCGAGGTCGAGTGTCGTCCCTGGAAGGTCGTCGATCGTCGAGTGTGATTGGGTCAGCGTCCCGGTCAACGTCAGCTGCGGCGTAACCGATGCCTCGAGTGCGCCGCTTGCGAAGATCGATCCCTGCGAGAAGTATCCGGCGCTTCCAAAAACGCGCCAGCCGTCCCGCTGAAGCTCCAGCGCCACCGGCACCGCCCAACTCGCCCTCCGGCGCTCGATGTTCGCCTCGCCGCTCAGTACAGTGACAATCGGTACAACCGCTATCCCGAAACCGCCATGACGGGCACTGGGGTCGCGGAGCTGCACCTTCGACGTCAGGTAGAGATCGCCGATTCCACGCACTACCGGTCCTCCCGGGGCGCTGACGTGGTAGTACGGGACGCTGAAGCCGAATTGAATTTTTGACGTCAGACCGATCGCGCCATCGCCGATCGGCGCATCGAATTCATGGTAGGCGTTCGAGCGAAACCAGGCCATCGACATCGTGAGCGAGCCGCTGCCAGGCGTCATGATCGACGCATCGTCGAGCCACGATCCGAAGTTGCGAACCCCACCTGAAACCGCCGGCTGGACTTGCGCGGCCCCTCCACTCGATGGCGTAGGGGCAGCGGATTTCAACTGACCGTATGCGTGCCCGTGGCCGTTCCCCTGAGCAGCCACGGGCATCGCACTCGCGAGGAGGCAGGCGAAAACGAACGCTGCGCGCCTGATCATTGGGCCGACGTCTTGGCCGTCTTGGCCTTGGTCTTCACCGTGCTCGACGTTGCGGTTGACGTCGGGGTCGCTGAGGACGTCGGGGTAGTCACCGGGCCGTGAGTCCTCGGCGCGGCCGACGCTTCCGTCTGCTCGGACTCCGCGATCATTCCGCGTGCGTCGTACTCGGCTCGCTGCGCTTCGATCGTCGGGCTCGCCGTCAGCGGCCGGACGGCCTGGATTGCCTGACCGAGGCTCATGTTGTTGGTCACCATCTTCGTCTTCAGCTCGGCGAACGGGACGTTGAGGTTGTTCGACACGTTCACTGCGGCAACGAACTGACCGAGGTTGCGGAAACCGTCAGCGGCGGCCATGAGATCCGTTCCCTTCGGCAGCTCTGACGCGAGCTTGGCGGCCAGGTTCGTATTCTGCTTGAGCTTCTGCTGAACCGGCGTCAGGGTCGCGGTCGTTGCCGGTGTCGTGCCGGTCTTCGTCGTCGGTGCTGCCGTGTTCTTGGACGGCTTTTCCGATTTTGTCTCGGTCTTCGCGACCTTGGTTTCGGCTGACTTGTCCGACTTCACCGGTTTCGGGTCCGCCTTGGCGACCTTGGTGCCGAAGATTTCTCGGTCTTGGCCGTGGCAGCGGGCGACGTGGTTGTCGCTTTCGAACCGGTGGTCGAGGTCTTCGCGGTTTTCTGCGATTTACTGGCCGACGCCATCGTGGTCGGCTGCGTCTGCGGCTTCGCCTTGGCCTGTGCGGCAGCGGTTCCCGCATGCGGCGTGGGTGTCGTCTTTGGCGTAGCCGGCTGGTCACGGTCGGCTTGGCGGTCGTCGGCTTTGGCGACGTAGACTTCGGCCCGTTACCGTGTCCCTGCTGCGCGGTGACGACAATGCCCGCCGCCAGGAACAGCACGGAGATGCCGAAGATGAACCGTGTGCGAAGCATGTGCGTCCCCCTTCAGGACAGATCGATCTTTTCGTTGACCGAGCGACGCAAGTTGCATACCCACTCGAAGACAGGCGTTAACCGATTGCAGGTGACGAGGGCTTATACTGGTCAGAGCTAGCTGACTCGGAGGCGCGTGACTCACCGAATTTGGAGGCGAACCGACGATCCTGTGTTTCGGGCTGCGACAGTGCTCGTGGCAGTCGTCGCGCTCGCGGGATTCGGTGCGACGGTCCGGCAAGGCACTCAGGCGCGGACCGCATTCGCCGCGCAGATCGCGTCGCTCTCTGAGCCAGACGGATACTTCGATACCGACAATCTGATTTCCAACGAGCGCTCGTATCTCGAGGTGCTGTCGGACCTGGATCGACGAACGTCCGCGGCGGGGTGTATATCGGCGTCGGCCCGGATCAGAATTTTTCCTATATCGCCCACGTCAGGCCTTCGACTCGCGTTCATCCTCGACATTCGTCGAGACAACCTGCTGCTGCACCTGCTGTTCAAAGCGATCTTTCAGCAGTCCCACACGCGGATCGAATACCTCGCGCTGCTGTTTGGCCGCCCGGTCCCCGCCGACATTGACTCCTGGCGCGACTCGCCGGTCTCGCGACTGGCCGAATACATCAGCCGGTCCCGACTCGATCCCGACGTCAATCGACGACGCTGCGTTCGCGGCTCGAAGGCGTGGTCAAGGGTTTTGGCGTGCCGCTGTCCACAGAAGATCTTGCAGACGATCGATCGCTTTCATCGACGATTCATCGAGCTCGGCCTCGAACTGAAGTTTCAGAGCGCCGGCCGTTCGCCCCAGTCGTATTACCCGACCTACGAAGATCTGCTGCTTGCGACTGACCGCGCCGGCAACCAGCGGAACTATCTGGCGTCGGAAGACGCGTTTCAATTCGTCAAGTGGCTGCAGCAGCGCGACCGCGTCATCCCGGTTGTCGGGGATCTGAGCGGACCGTCAGCGCTCGTCGGAATCGGCCGGCTGCTCGGTGAGAAGGGAGAGACGCTTTCGGCCATCTACGCATCGAACGTCGAGTTCTACCTCGACCGACAGCGCAGCTACCCGCGCTTCGTCGGCAATCTCGGACGTGTGCCTCATACGAATCGCAGCGTCGTCATTCGGTCCGTCTTCAACCGCGGGTTGCAGCGGGAGCGTGTCGGAGACCCAATCGGTCGAAGAACTTCTCGCCCAGGCCGCGGCTGCCCGGTGAGCGGACGCGGCTCGGCCTGGCATCGCGCCTATCCGGAAAATCCATGCATGACGGCGCTGCCAATCAGCAGCGGCAGCAAGAATCACCGTCGACACAATCCAGCAGATCACGCGCGGCGATGAGGCAGACGATGATGGCCCGTCCGGTGTTGCTGTAGTCGAGCACCTCCCGCACGGCAACCACCCCGATGACGACCATCCACACCCAGACGGCGAAGGACACGATCCAACCGAATCAGGAATAATGCCCGAAAAGATGTTGAAGATGCCGGGAGCAGCAGTGAAGCCGATCACGCGGAAGCCTTCATTGAAATCCGCCTTGGTCGTCGGCTCCGGCATGACCTTGCGTTCCGATGAGAACGACGAGGAGAGCCCACAGCGCGTAGCCGCAGAGATTGGCGATGAGCACGAAGATGCCACCGATGATGCCCATCGACCAGATGTTGTCCGATCCATGACGCGAGCGCCGGCGAGCAGATGACGGTGACGGCTTGTCCAATGGCTGTCGGATCGGCCTCGATTTCCTCGAACGTTTTCACGTCCGCCTTCATCGCACCGATCATGCGGTCTGCAAGACTTGCTGCCATCCCATCCTCCTGACGTCAATTGTCGCGGTGGCACAGTCTAGTCCGACGCGCGCATGGTCACAAGTCGGCGCGATAGAACGGAGCGGGAACGACGAATGATTCAGGAGAGGGCGCCCGGCGCTCCCGACGTCAGGCAGGTCCGCACGGTGGCGACGAGTTCTTCCGGCGAAACCGGCTTACGGAGGATGCACGGCACCTTGAGATGGTCGAGGCGCATGTCGGAACCGGTGACGATGACGACCGGAATGTGTCGGGTGCCGGCGTGGGCGGCGATCTCCTGCTGCACGGCGATGCCGCTCGAGAGTTGGCAGTATCAGATCCAGAATGACGATGTCTGCTGTCCTCTGCTCGAGAATGTGGAGGGCCGAGGTGCCGTCATGGGCCTCGATGACCTCGTAGCCTGCGAAGCCGAGTGCCGTACGATACATCCGCCGCACCGCCGCATCGTCCTCGACAATCAGCACGGTCTCGCGTTTCACAGGGCATCATCATAATTGATGAATGAATTAATGCCACGGCGAATCGAAAGCTCTGCTGTCGCGAAGCTCGTCCGTCCAGATATCAGCTGATTCGGAGGGCCATCAGCGTGGCGTCATCGAACGGCTCTGCCCGCCCGCGGAAGGTGGCCACCCGCTGTTCGACGAGGTGCAGAAGAGTGTCGATGCTTTCCGCTCGTTCCGATTCGAGCATTGACTGCAGACGCTCAGCGCCAAACATTTCCCCCTGCTCGTTTTCCGTCTCGACCAGGCCGTCGGTGTAAAAAAAGAGCAAGTCGCCAGCGGTCAGGTCGGCGCGTGATTCGGTGTATCCGTGCCCGGCGTACAGAGCGATCGGCATCCCGGTAGACCCAAGCGGTACTATGCTGCCCGAGGTCCGTAAAACGAATTGCGGGTTGTGCCCGGCGTTCACGTAGCGAAGCGCGCGGCCGTCGGTTTCGAGAATGCCGAGGAACAACGTCAGGTAGACACTTCCGGGCGTGTTCTTGTCGAGTTCACGGTCAAGCCTGTCGGCCAATGTCGCCAGATCCATTTCGTGTGGAAGCCGCGCCCGCAGCGTCGCCTGGATGTTGGCCATCAGCAGGGCAGCGCTGACGCCTTTGCCCGACACGTCGCCGACGAGAAGCGCCAGCCGTCCGTCGGGGAGCACGAAGTAGTTGAAAAAGTCGCCGCCGACCTGCCGCGCCGGGATCGACAGGCCGCTGATCTCTGCCGGTCCCGATCGGAGCGATCCACGCGGCAGCATCTCGGTCTGAATCAGTCGAGACAGTTCGAGTTCGCGCTGCAGCCCCTCCTGCTCGACGACGAGCGCTTCGTGACGCTCGAGATCTCCCGCCATCTGGTTGAAGGCACCGGCCAATGCGCCAAACTCGTCCTTCGATTGCACGGGGACGCGGGTCGCGAAGTCTCCGCCAGCCAGCTGGCGCACGCCTTGGGTCAGGCTGGCAAGATGCTGCGTCATTCGATGCGAGATAGGAATGATGCCCACGAACGCGAGGGCGATGACGAGCAGGCCCAGTCCCAGATTGCGCACCGATGCGCGCCGGATGTCGCGGAGCGAGTCCCCGATCGGTCGCGCGATGCCAAAGATGATCCCGCTCGGCGCCTTGCGCGCGACGATGATCCAGTTGCCGCTGCGGCGCGGCGTGCCCTCGGCGGCCACCGTGGCCGTGCGCTGGATGCCCAGTGCTTCAAGCCGATCCTTGTCCGGCGAGTCCTGCGTATACAGCGCGCCCTGTCGATCCAGCGCGAACGGTATTTCCCCTTGATCGCGACGGGCGAAGCCCAACACTCCGCGGAGCATGCGGTCGAGATTGAGCATCGCGTTCGCCCGTCCGATGACGTGTCCGTCCTTCTGGATCTCGATCTCGACGTTCCGCCCCTCGACATTGATCGCGGCGCGCTCGCCGGCCGTGCGGGTAGCGGCATCGCGGCTGAGCGCCGCGGCCATCGCCTTGAGCCCCTGCTGGTTTGCGGCCAGCTGCTTCTCGATCTGCTGATCTATCATCGCGCGGAGTTTCGGATCGGCGTTGGCGAGCCCGGCTTCGTTGGCGGCGCGAGTAGCCTCGGCGACGATGCGTGGGATGTCCATGATGATGACCTGCGATCCTGGCGGCGGAGGAGTTGGCGGTCCAGCCATTCCCGGCGGCCCGGGTACGCCGGGCGGCCGCGGTCCGCCGCCGGCCGCGTCAAAGCCTCCACGTCTCCGGCCGCCGCCGCCTCCACGGCGTTGCGGGGGGATTGGGATCGGAACACTGTTTGGATCGACGGTGACCGCTGGCGGCGCAGGGGCGTCCGGGCTTGGATGAAACTCGACACGATCGACCAGGGCGGCGGTGTCGCCGAGCATCGGCGCGACGCTCTGGCGAACCATCTGGGGATCGGGCGCCGACGCGGATCCGGGCGTGCTCGTGCCTCCTGCGAACAATCGATCCATCCGGCGACCGAGGTCCGCCGTGATCATTTCCATTCGGCGGCTGACGTCGATCGCGCTTTGCGTCGCCTCACGCTGGGCCGCAAGCTCGAAGGCGTGAACCGACGAGAGATACGACAACAGCGTGACCGCCGAGAGCGGCAGGACCGACAACAGCAGAAACGCGATGATCAAGCGAGTACGCAGTGACATCGATTGGACCCTGACTCAGAAACAGTCTAATGTGCGCCGAAAGCAGTCTAATCTTATCCGAGGGGCGTTTGCCCCTCGGACTCCCTGACACGCGCTCTAATACTGTAGGACGAGGAGGTTACCGCGTGAATCGCGATTCAAAGACTGGAAGGGCATCGGCAGACGGACGGATTGTCAGGCGGATCGTCGTCATGGCCATCCTGACCGCGCTCGGCGGCGCGACGGCCCTGGCGCAGAAGGAAACGGATCGGCTTCAGAACAGCGCGATCGTCATGAAAGAGATTCTCGGCATGCCCGACAGCATTCCCAAGGAGCTCCTCGATCGCGCCGAATGCGTGATCGTCGTGCCCTCAGTGAAGAAGTTCGCCCTTGGCCTGGGTGGCAGCTACGGTCGCGGCCTGATGACGTGCCGCGCCGGTCAGTCGTTCGACGGCCAGTGGGGCGCTCCGACCATGATTGCCCTCGAGGGCGGCAGCGTCGGCCTTCAGCTGGGCGGCCAGGCAACCGACTACGTCCTGCTCGTCATGAACGATCGCGGCGCGGATTCGATTCTCGGCAGCAAGGTCAAACTCGGTGGCGACGCATCAGCCGCTGCCGGGCCCAAGGGGCGAACCGCCGGGGCGTCAACCGATCTTGCCATGCGCGCGGAGATCCTGACTTATTCACGGTCGCGGGGCCTCTTCGCCGGTGTCTCGCTGGAAGGATCAACCCTTCGCCCTGATGGCGATGCGAACGACGTTGTCTACGGCAAGCACGTCCAGCCGCGCGACATCGTCCGTGCAGGCGCGGTGAGCGTGCCGGCCGATGCCCAGCCGCTGATCGATGTCCTCAACCAGAAATCACCGCAGAATCTTTCGAATCGGCCGCAGTAGGGAATCGCGGTGCTCGATTGATTCGTGAGCGCGCGCCACTATGGGTGTGGTGGATTCCGGTCGTCTGGGCACTCAGTTTTCCGTGGTCGGGATTCACCGCGCACCCTCAGTGGTCGCGGGTACACCTCGTGCCGTTCGAGGACCCCGCCGACCGGCCTCACGACGTGATTGCCAACGTCGCCCTGTTCGTTCCATTCGGTTATTCGTTCGCGCGTCGCGGCCCGTGGTGGAAGGCGGTCGTGGCCGCCGCGCTGGTGTCGGCCACGGCCGAAGCCACACAACTGTTCGGCACCTCTCGCTTTCCGTCGGCCACTGACGTCGCCGCCGGGGTGATCGGCGCGGGATTGGGAGCGATTGCCCCTGACCTCATCGGCAAGAAACGAACCTGACGCAACCCTTGTCACCTTGGATCCGTCCAAGCATCGCCATGAGACAGGATCTCGTTTCCGCCTTTCGTCACCTGACAAAGAATCCGGGCTACGCGCTCGTCACGGTGTTGACGCTGGCGCTCGGAATTGGCGCCAATACCGCGATCTTCAGCGTCGTCAACGGCGTCGTCCTGAAGCCGCTGCCGTATCCGAATCCCTCGCGGCTGGTGTTCATCACGAGCCAGTTTCCCGGGCTGGGCTTCGACCAGTTCTGGGTGTCGGCTCCTGAGTTCATCGAATTCCGCGAGCGCAACCAGGCCTTCGAAGAGGTTGGCGCTTACAGGGCGGGCGCCGTCAACCTGGGAACCGCCGACCAGCCGAGACGCGTCGCGTCGGCCGTGATCACCTCCGAGCTGATGCCGGTGCTGGGCGTTGCGGCGCTCCGCGGTCGCCAATTCACGCGGGCTGACACGCTTCCGGGGGCTGAAGACGTCGGCGCGCTGTCGAGCGAGATCTGGCGTAGCGCGTTCGGCGGCGACGAGTCGGTCGTCGGCCGTGTCATCCCGATCGACGGCGTCCCGACGCGAATCGTCGCGATCATGCCTCCCGGCTACGACGTCCACGATCAGAAGATTCAGGTGTGGCTCCCGCTCACGCTCGATCCGGCGAATCCGGGCGGTCGCGGCGGGCATTTTCTCTATCTCGTCGGCCGGTTGAAAAACGGCGTGTCGCTCGCGCAGGCGAAAGCCGACGTCGAGACGATGCTGGAGAAGTGGCACACGCTGAATCCCGGTGTTCATGTGCCCAGCCGGGATGGTCACCGGATCCGCCTCGACATGCTGCAGGACGACCTGGTCGGCGGCATCCAGACCGCGCTGTGGGTCCTCCAGGGCGCAGTGGCGTTCGTCCTTCTGATCGCCTGCGCCAACCTGGCGAATCTGCTTCTCGCGCGCGCGGAATCGCGTCAGCGCGAGTTTGCCATTCGCACGGCGCTCGGCGCCGGACGGTGGCGGCTGCTGCGTCAGTTCCTGACCGAAGGTGTGGTCCTGGCGCTGCTTGGCGGTGCGCTCGGAGCATTGCTGGGGTTTGCAGGCCTGCGCGCGGTGCTGGCCGCGAACCCCGACAGCATTCCGCGAGCGACCGAGATCGCAGTGGATCCAGCGGTCCTCCTGTTCACGCTCGTTGTCTCGGTCCTGACCGGCTTGCTGTTTGGAATGGCGCCGCTGCTCCATCTGCGCGAACGGGCAGTGACCATGGCGCTCAAGGAGTCGGGCCAGCGGACAACCGCGGGCAGCGCGCGTGCCCGCGTCCGCAGCGGGCTGGTGATGGCGGAGGTCGCCCTCGCCGTCGTCCTCGTGATTGGCGCCGGCCTGTTGCTCAGGAGCTTCTGGAACCTGGTCTCGGTCGATGCGGGATTCAACCGCAGTCACCTGGTGACGTTCGGCATCGTCCTGCCCGGATCGACGTACCGCACTCCGCAGAGCAGCGTGGACTTCTTTTCGCGTCTCACCGGCGAGCTCGGCTCACAGAGCGGCGTGCAGGGAGTCGCAGGGATGTCGGGGCTGCCGCCGGTCCGGCTCGTGAACGCGAACGATACCGACTTTGAAGGTTATGTGGCGCCAAAGGAGGGTCCGTTCGAGAACGTCGACTACTACCAGACCGTCACGCTCGATTACCTCAAGACGATGGGGATTCCGGTTCTCGACGGCCGAGACTTCGCATTGTCGGACACGACCGGCGCCCCTGCAGTCCTTGTCAACGAGACACTGGCGAAGACGTTCTACAAGAATCAGAGTCCGATCGGTAAGCGCGTGAAACCCTCATTCAGAGACACCATTCCATGGTTCACCATCGTCGGCGTGGTGCGCGACGTGAAGCAGGGCGGGGTGAACGCAAAGACCGGCACCGAGCTGTATCTGCTCAACGCACAAGGGCCAGCGGCGCTGCAGTCATCGCCACGCAACATGAACATCGTGATACGGACGACGCTTGCGCCCGATGCGCTCGCACCTCAGATCAGACGAATCGTCCAGGCCATGGATCCGACGCTGCCCATCGTGAAGCTCCGTTCAATGGACGACGTGTTCGCCGACTCGCTGTCGCGTCCGCGGTTTCTGGCTCAACTTCTCGGTGTGTTCGCCGGCCTGGCGCTGCTCCTCGCGGCGATTGGCACCTACGGCATCCTGTCCTACTCGGTGACCGAGCGCCGACGCGAGATCGGGATCCATATGGCGCTCGGCGCGAACCGGACGAGGGTTCTCGGCATGATTCTCGCCCAGGGGATGCGCCTCACCGTGGTTGGGCTGTTTGTCGGCCTGGTCGCCGCGCTGGCACTCACGCGGCTGCTCCAGGCACAGCTCTTCAACGTGAAGCCGTCTGACCCGTCAACCATCGCGGCGGTGGCAGCTTTCATCGCCCTCGTCGCGCTTGCCGCCTGCTACGTCCCGGCCAGCCGCGCCACTCGTGTCGACCCGATGGTGGTGCTGAGGGACGAGTGAATCTCAGTCGATTGCTGATTGTCGATTGCTGATTTTCGATAGAATCCCAGCCGAGCGCTTGCCCGCGCCGTCAACAACAGATGGCGAACGACGACAGGAGATCGATCGGCTGATTCTCGAGCTCCACGCGACCGGTGCGGCCGGCGCAGGGGTCTGGCGATCTCGCGCGAATCGAGCGCTGGCTGCGGCTTCTGGCGTCTCGCAACGGCAGCGATCTGCTGCTCGTCGCCGGTGCGCCGCCGTCGGTTCGCGTGGACGGCCGGGTACAGCCACTGGCCGAAGGACCCCTGGACGGCGTCGATATCGAGGACGCCGTGCTGCCGGCGCTGCCGCCGCACGCGCGGCGGATTTATCGCGACGCCCACATCGTCGATGCCTCTTTCCGGATTGGCGGAGTCGGACGGTTCCGGATCAATCTCCACCGCGAGCGCGGTCGCGCCGCGGCGGCCGTCCGGTTGCTGCCGTCGCGCGTGCCGCGCCTCAGCACGCTCGGGCTGCCGCCTTCGGTCGAGTTGCTGGCCCAGCTTCCGCGCGGCCTCGTGCTCATCGGCGGACCGACTGGCTCGGGCAAGACCACCACGCTTGCGGCACTGGTCGACGCGATCAACCGCCGCGAGGCGCGCCACATCGTCACGATCGAGGATCCCGATCGAGTACGAACACCAGCATCAGGGTTCGGTCATCGAACAGGTCGAGATCGGCGTCGATGCCCCTGACTTTCCAACGGCGTTGAGGGCGGCGGTGCGGCAGGCTCCCGACGTCATCGTGGTCGGTGAGATGCGAGATCCGGAAACGATGCGGATCGCGCTCGCCGCGGCCGAGACCGGGCACCTCGTGCTGTCCACGCTTCATACGACCGACGTCTCGTCCACCGTCTCGCGCATCGCCGACTCGTTCCCGTCCGAACGACAGAACACGATTCGTCAGGAACTGGCGATGGCTGTGGCCGCGGTGATGACCCAGACGCTGCTTCCACGCGTCGGCGGCGGCCTCGTCCCCGCGGCCGAACTCTTGATGGTGAGTTACGGCGCCCGGCAGCATATCCGGCGAAACGCGTTGCAGCATCTGCATCAGGAAATCACGATCACGCGCCGGAACGGCTCGTTTACGTTCGAGGAATCGCTGGCGCGGCTGGTCAAGGACGGTCTGGTGGACTGGCGCGACGCTCAGGCGCGAGCCGCCCATGTCGATGAATTCGAGCAACTCGCCCCCGCCGCCCCGCCTTCCCATCCATAGTCTTTATCCGAGGGGCTTCGCCCCTCGGACTCCCTTACACGCTCTCTCGCCGCGCCGCTTCGCCGGCGCGCTCCGTTCGCGTGGCTCACTCGCCGCGCTCGCTCGCGTTCCGGTGTTTGTTTCCCGGCCCGTTTGGGGTTTATGAGCTTCCAGCGCTTGACGCCATCCGACGATTTCCGACCCGGGATTTCAAGTTCTTCCGATACACGGCCTAAAGGCCGGCGATTCATGTCACGAAAAACCAGATTGGGCGTGGTCCGGGCCTTGCTTCGGATGCGGTGGCGGTTTTTTGACGGAGGGTCAGATGAGGATTGTTCGGCGATTTCTCGCAGTGTCCTGGCGATTTTGATTCATGGCACCGACGGCCGGCGCGCAGGATCACGTGATCGGCAAGTCGGCGCTCGACCAGGCCGTTCAGCAGCGCGTCAGCCGGGAACAGGCCGATCGTGAGGTGATTCTGTCGCTGCTGCAGCGTCAGGACGTGCGGGACATCGCCGGGAAAGCCGGCTTGTCGATCGACAAGGCCGCAGACGGCCGTGTCCATGCTGCACGGAAGGGACCTGCAGCAGGTTGCCCAGCAGGCGCGAGTGGTTCAGGACAATCTCGCGGCGGCGCCAGCACCATCACCGTCTCGACCACGACCATCATCATCGTTCTCCTGCTCATCATCCTGATTGTCGTCATCGCGGATTGAGTACGCTCTGCACGACTACCTGGCGATCGCCGTCGTCGCGATGACGGCGGCGATGCCAGTTCCCGCCGCGCCAGCGCAGCCGCCTGTCGTCCGAGGTGCATCTGCTGGACGTTCCCTATCTGCCGCAGAGCGAATCGCTGTGCGGCGGCGCCGCCATTGCGATGCTGATGCGGTATTGGGGTGCGACCAACGTCTACGCCGAAACGTTTGCCGATCTGGTCGATCCCGTCGCGGATGGAATTCATGGCGCCGATCTGCTGAAAGCACTCCGGTCGCGTGGATGGAGCGCACGTCTTTTCGCGGCGATGCGGACGAGGTCAAAGCCAGTCTGGCGGCGAAGCGTCCGGTCGTCACTCTCATCCAGGATCGACCGGGACGTTTTCACTACGTCGTCATCGTCGGCTGGGCGCAGGGACACGTGATCGCGCACGATCCCGCGCGTGCGCCGTTTCGCATCCTCGACGAAAAGAGCGTTCCAGCAATCGTGGAAGGCGTCGGACTACTGGACGCTGGTTACAACCCCGCTCTCATCGACCCCGGTCGACGAAGTTCCCGCCGATCGAGCAGTGGCCGCGCCCCGCGCGTCTGCCGAACGGCCATTACAGCGGGAGCGGTCGTGCGTGGAAATGGTTGACGAAGGTGTGCGGCTCGCGGGCCTGGACGACATCGCAGGCGCTCGTGCGTCTGTTCGGCCTTGCCGCCGACGAGTTGTCCAGATGCGGCCGGACCGTGGCGCGAGATGGCCGGCCTGCACGCGCTGGCCGCAGAGTGGCCCGGCCGCAGCCGCCGATGCGCGCCGTGCGCTCGCACGAGATCCGGGCGACGCGCTCGCCGCTCGCATTCTCGCGACGGCACTCTATCTCCTGGACGATGGGGACGGTGCGCTCGACGCCTGGAATCGCATTGGCGAGCCGACCATCGATTTGATCAACATCAACGGGCTCGAACGTACGCGTTTTTCTGTTGCGTCGCGCACAATGGGGCTCGAACCGCGGACCATGGCCACACGACGAAGCCTCACGGCGGCGCGGCGGCGGCTCGCCGAACTGCCGTCTGCGGCGGCGACGCGAGATCGCGCTCAGGCCGGGGGAAAACGGGCGGGCGCAGATCGACGCTGCCGTGATTGAGCGACCTCTGTTTCCGCAGTCGATGGCGGCCATTGGCGTCATGGGCCTGCACGCCCTGACCGATCGTGAAGCTGCCGTGACGATCGCGAGCCCATCGGGCGGCGGGGAAGCGTGGACTGCCTCGTGGCGGTGGTGGGAGCGTCGTCCGAAGATCGCGGGCGGATTCGAGGCGCCGTCTCCGTTTGGCGGCGTGTGGGGCGTCAGCGTATTCGACGAGCGGCAGTCATACCAAGGCGCCGGCGAGGTCGTCGAGGAGTCTCGACGCCGCGCGGCGTTTCATATCAGCAACTGGACGCTGAATGGATTCCGGTGGGAAGGCGCCGTCGCTCTCGACGGTTTGGTGAGGACGGCGCCGGCACAGGCGGCCACGCCGCTGCGGCCTCAGCGTCGCTGCAGCGACGTTTTCTTGACGACCGGGCGTTCGTAGAAGGCCGCGCCGGGGTCTGGGCGGGCGGGATCGACAGCTGGACGATTAGCCTCGGGTCCGAGTGGCGATCGAACGTGCACAATGAGGGAACGGTGCTGATTGCTCGCGCCGTGGACGCTGTCGCTGCGCCCGATGCCCCGCTCGCCCTGTGGCCGGGTGCGGGAACTGGTCACGGACGCGACGGGTTGCTGCGCGCGCATCCGTTGATCGACGACGGCGTCATTCGAGATGCGGTGTTTGGCCGCCATCTGATCGACGGCGGACTCGAATGGCGGCGATGGATGCAACCGGCGCGCAAGCCGGTTCGGATTGCGCCCGGCCCTGTTCGTAGACATCGGCCGCGCGTATCGAGGGCTCGAGTCAAGCAGCCAGCAGTGCCAGTACGACGTCGGGACGGGATTTCGGCTCGCCGTTCCTGGTTCTGGGGTACTGCGTATCGACGTCGCTCACGGTCTTCGCGACGGCAGGACCGCGGTGTCGATGGGTTGGATGAAATGAGTGCGACTTCAGGCGACAGCCACGTGTCGCCCTGAACGAGCCGACGGCTCACGCGGAAGATCCGAATCCGCCGAAAAATGGATCGCGCAGAGATCGCAGAGATCGCGGAGAACGCGGAGAACGCGGGAAAGAACCCGGGCTGGCCCAACCGCGCTACGCGCGGTGAGGGCGAACTCGGGTCGGACATCCAAACGCCACTATGATTCCGGAGGCGCTTGGATGTCCGATCCGAGTTCACCCTCGAACGCCGGCCGCGGGCCGGCGTCGGCCAGCCGCTTGGCCGTTTTCGCACGGAGGTCGCCGGGAACTCGGAAAAAACAAGAAAGGGAAAGATGCCTGCGCGCTCTGCGGCCTCTGCGCGAGCCTCTTGCTCTGCAGTTCTCAGCCTACAGCGGCCGGCCGATTCGATCCTGGAGCTTCTCGCGATATCCGCGGCTCAGCGTCAGCCGGGCGCCGCTCGTCAGGAACACGACATATTCGCCGTTGAACCACGGCTGCAATTCGCGCACGCGCTCGATGTTGACGATGTGCGACCGATGAATCCTGAAAAAGGTCGCGGCATCCAGCTTGGCTTCGAGCGAATTCATCGTTTCGCGGAAGACGTGGGTTTCGGCCCGACGTGGAGCTTGACGTAGTTGCCGGCCGCCTCGATCCATTCGATGTCACGTGCCCGGAGGAAGAACACGCGGCCGCCGGACTTGATCACGAAACGCTCGAGCGGCTGCGGCCCCGGCTTCAGATCGTTGACGAGCGCCAGCAGCTGGCGCTCGAGATCGGCATCGGATCGACGTTCGATGCGTTCGCGCGCGCGCGCCAGCGCGTCGCGGAATCGATCGCGATCGAACGGCTTGAGCAGGTAATCGAGCGCGTGGACGTCGAAGGCGCGGAGCGCGTAGCGATCGAACGCGGTCACGAAGATCACGAACGGCATGCGCGCGGCGCCGACCGCTTCGATGACGTCGAATCCCGATCCGCCTGGCATCTGGATGTCGAGAAAGACGAGGTCGGGCCGGAACTTCTCGATCGCGGCGATCGTGGTGGGGCCGTCCGCGGATTCCGCGACCACCTCAATCCACGGCTCGTCGGCGAGGAGCATTCGGATCCGCGCGCGGCCAAGCGGCTCGTCGTCTGCGATGAGAACTCGGGTTCGTGCCTGCGGGGCGTCGGTCATGCCACTCGCGTCCTCGATTCGTCGGCGCCGGCGGAGACTCGATGAAAGGGCACGCGCATCTCGACGGTCAGGCCCGGCGTCGATTCGACGAAATTGAGCGAGTGATCGGAGCCGTAGAGGCATTCGAGCCGATCGCGCGTATTCGACAGGCCGACGCCGCCGTGCAGCCGCGCTCGCGATCCACCGGTCAACCCGACGCCGTTGTCGCGCACCGACAGAAACAGCCGCTCGCCATCTCGCCGGGTCGCGATCGAGATCGCGCCCGGTCCGATGCGCGGCGCGACGCCGTGCTTGATGGCGTTCTCGACCAGCGGCTGCAGGATCAGCCGCGGCACTTCGGCGTCGAGCGTGTCGGGATCGATGTCGTAGTCGACAGTGAGACGATCCTGAAACCGCGTCTGCTCGATTTCGAGGTACTTCTGCAGGAACTCGAGCTCTTCGTGGAGCGGAATGCACGCGCCGCCCGCGTGCGAGAAGGTGATGCGAAGCAGATCGCTCAGCCGGCTGATCATGCGATCGGCCGAATCCGGTTGGGTGTGAACGAGCGTCGAGATCGCGTGCAGCGTGTTGAAGAGAAAATGCGGGTGCAGTTCTGCTTCGAGCGTCTTCAGTCGCGCTTCCGCCAGACGCGCCTCGAGGTGCGCGGCCCGAAGCGCCCGCGCGCGCGATTCCCGGTTGTAGGCGAGGGCGTAACTGAGGCCGACGATGGCCGAGTACGTCATCAGCGCCCAGTCGAGATTGGTGAGGTAGACGCGCTGGATCCACGACGTCCACGACGAGAACGTCATCGTCGATATGTACTTGGGCGCGAGCATCGTGTTCACGCCAATCATCGCGGCGACATGAACGATCGAGAACGCGACCGCGGCCAGCGCGTGCACGGCGAGGGCGCGCGGCCAGCCTGGCGCGTCCAGCGGGAAGCGATAGGCAATTCGAAAGATCGCCGGCGTCAGCGCCGCCGGCACGTACCAGTAGACGAGGTTTCGGATCAGCGGGCGCCAGATCGCAATCGTCATCGGCTCGTTCATTTCGAGCGCGCTGAGTCGATAGGACTGGAGGGCCGAAAAGACTCCAAGCAAGGTCGCCGCGGCAAAGACGTAACGCACCGGCGGCGTCCAGGCTCTCTGCATTGGAAAGACTATGTGACCCGCTGAGGTCCACGTCAAGCTTGGATTGTTCGGACAGAATTCGTCACAGCATCGTGGGAATTCGTCCCAGTCAGGCGGCCATTCGTCCCTGATTAATCAGTCGATCGCCAAAACGATCAACGTGGCGTCGTCCTGAAACGTGCCACCCGCGAACGACGAAATTGCCGCAGTCAGGCGCGACTGGAGGGCCGGCGCGCTGCAGGCGCGATGCTCGACCGCCAGGGCCACGAGCGCATCGTCGCCAAACTCCACGTGCTGCGGATCGTCAGGATCGGTGCCGGCGGGATGCACCTCGGTGATGCCATCGGTAAACAGGATCACTCGATCGCCGGCGACGATGGTGATCTGCCGCTGGTCGTAGGACGCGTCGGCGAAAACGCCCAGCACCGGACCACCAGTCGAAAGCCGTTCGACCGATCCGTCAGCGTGCACGAGAATCGGCGGATAGTGACCGGCGTTCGCGTACGTCAAGAGCCCGAGGTCGGTGTCGACCGTGCAGTAGAAAAAGCTGATGAAGCGCCCTTCGGCGATGTTGCCGCAGAGAATGCGATTCACCTGGTGACAGAGATCGCCCGGCGACGTGGCTTCAGTAGCGAATGCTCGCACGGCTGCCTGCAGGTTCGACATGAGCAGCGCCGCAGGAATGCCTTTGCCGACGACGTCGGCAATGGAGAGCCCGAGGCGCGAGCTGGCAAACGAGATCGCGTCGAAGCAATCGCCGCCGACACCCGCGGCAGGCTGCCACGAGGCGGCCAGTTCGCATCCGTCAATCTGCGGAAGCGTCGCCGGCAGGAGCTTGCGCTGAATCCGGCGGGCCTCGTCGAACTCACGCGCCTCGAGCGCCTGCGCAAGCCGGCGGGCGCGCCCCTTTTCGATTTCCGTGCGGAGCGTGTGCAGCAGCTGCCGGTTGTCCCACGGTTTCTGAACGAAGTCGCACACGCCGCGCCGCATGGTTTCGACCGCCAGATCGACAGAGCCCCATCCGGTCATCACCACGACCGGCAGCAGCTTGTCGTGCAGCTGTACGCGCGCAAGCAGATCGATCCCTTCACGACCTGACGTCGTGTCGCCCGTGTAGTTCAGATCCATCAGGAGCAGATCGTATGTTCCGCGCGCGACCGCATCGATCACGGCATCCGGCGACGTCACCGCATCCATGCCGATGCCCTCGCCTTTGAGGAGCAGCCGCAACGCGTCGAGCAGATCGTGCTGATCGTCGGCGATGAGAATGCGCGGCTGAACGGCGCACGCGGTGGTCATGATGGACGCACAATGTCCAAAGCACGTGCCACGCGGCATTTCCATCGACTCTCGCGAGAATCTCTCGAAACGCAGGTCTCTGACGCTGCTGGAGCCACTTGACGGTGTTCGGTTTCGCACACCGTCGTCCCACAACCGCCAGCACCCTCCTAAAGTCCACCTCAGCTATGCCGATAACCTAGCTGCATGATCTGGTTTTTCGAGCGGCAGGATGCCCGATTGCAGTATGAAATCCGGCGGCAGAGCGACGGACCAGCGTATGAGCTGGTCATCACCTTTCCCGACGGTCGTCAGGAGACTGAGCAGTTTATGGATCCGAGTGCCATCACGCGGCGTTCGATCCGTCTCGAGCGCGCCCTGATGGACGCCGGCTGGGAACCGCCGCCGGTGGGTGCGCGGGTCGGGGCCAAATAGTTCTTCCGATTATCGGCTGCTTCGGTTTGCCCCTGCGCGGCGCAGCACGATGTCTCCCGCAAACGATTCCATCTCGACATCGGCGCTGCCGTTGCCCAGCGTGTACGAGACCCGCCTGCCCCGACGGACTTCCGAAGGATTCGGCCCCTTGACGGGCACCGACGATGAGAACTCGCCGCTGTAGGTGCGCACGTTGAAGGTCGCATTGGCCGAAGCGGGGATCGTCAATTCGACGTCGCCGTTGTGGTTCGTAAACGTGTAGTGCCCGTTATCTACGAGCGTACCTTCGTAGTCGATGTCTCCATTGACCGTCGTCACCTCGACACTCGTCGATTCCATCCGCGTCACGGACATGTCTCCGTTGGTCGTCTCAGCGACGAACTCCCCGCTCGCGCCGGTGACCTTGATGTCCTCGTTGACCGAGTTGAGACTCACTCGACCGCGGGCACCGTCAAGCTCAATCGCCCCCTCAATGGTCTTGACCGTCGCCGAGCCGACGTTCTTCAGGACGATGTCGCCGCGCACGGTGGTGATGGAGATTTCAGCCTGGACGCCTTCGATCGTGACGAAGTCGAAGTGTCCCTCGATCTTTATGGGCATCCACGCCGGTGCCATGATCTCGTAATCAATCGATCCCTGGACTTTGTCGAGCCCGCTCCGATGCTCATCATGTTGGCGTCGTTGCGAATGTCGATCTTCACTCGCGCATTGTGCCGCGCCTGCACGCGTACCGCGTCCTTGTCCCAGGCGTGAATCACGACCTCGCCCGCATAGTTGTCGATCACCAGCCGCGTGCCGCGAGATACCGACACCGTCTGATCGGTCTGCGGCGCGCGCCTCTGGCGTGGCTCCGCCGGCGCCTGTGCTTGAGCGGTCAGCGCACATGCGAGGGCAATTGTTGTTAGATGATCATTCTGTCGTTCATTATCAGCTTTACTTATGCGCTGGGGCCCCACCCCCGACGCGCCTGCCACGCGCTGCGCCTTTGGCTCGCGCCGCCTGATCGCAAGGACTTTCCGCTTAGTCTGCGGTTCTGCTCGTTTTAACTTGTAACTTTTAACTTTTAACTTTTAACTTTAACTTCCTGCGGCGAGCGCCGTCGCGCGTCGAAGCAGCAGGAGCTTACGCTGACGCGCGTCTGCGAGGTGCGTGTTCAGGTACACGTTCGAAGGATCGGCCTGCGAGCGCGCGCCGGCACTGTTCGATGGCTCGATCGATCGCGGCGAGGTTCTTCTCCAAAACGCGCACGGTTTCCGGATCCAGCAGCGGGCGCTCCGCCTCGAGCGTGCGGAGAAGGTCCGCGATCGCCTCGTCGTAGTGCCGATCGGCGAAGTTCGCCGGAACTGTAACTGGATCCGTGTCCACCTGCGCGCTGACTGGTTGGAAATCCGCTCGCGGATCACCGGATCGCGCCATCCATACGAGTCCTCCTGACAGCACCATCAGCGTCAGGCTTGCTGCGGCAACCTGTGGAAGGGTGAACGAAAGTCGGGACGAGATCGCGCGACGGAACGGCGATATACGTGCGCGACGAACCCCAGAGGGGTCGACGCGTGCAGCGATTCCACGCCAGAGGTCGCTCGCCGGAGCCGAGTCGGTCAGCGCTGCCGCGTCCGACACCACGGCTCGAAGTTCCTCGAGCGTCGTGCGACACGCCTCGCACTTGGCGAGATGCTCCGAACCGACGCGTCGCTCCGTCGCGGACAACTCGTCGTCCAGGTAGTCGGACAACCGGCTGGTAAAGGGATCAGTGTTCATGACCAGATCTCCCGCGTCCCAGATGGCGGCGCAGCATCATCCGCGCGCGGTGCAGCTGGGCCTTCGACGTGCCGGCCGAGATGTCGAGCAGCGACGCGATCTCGTGATGCTTGTAGCCTTCGACGTCGTGCAGCACGAAGATCTCGCGCGCGCCGTCAGGCAGCTTGGCGAGCGCGGTCTCGAAATCCATCGACAGGTCGCGCGATCGCGACGGCGCCGCGATCGTGTCGAAGATATCGTCCCCTTCGCGAAGCCGCTGCCGCCGCGTCGTCTCGGCTCGGAAACGTTCGATGACGACGTTGACGGCAAGTCGATGGAGCCAGGTCGAGAAGGCCGAGTCGCCGCGAAACGTGCCGAGCTTCTGCCAGACGCGAACGAAGACGTCCTGCGTCACCTCGTCGGTGTCGCGGCCGCCGGTCATCCGCCGGACGAGGCTGTGCACACGCGGCAGGTGCGTCCTGATACACGCGCTCGAACGCCGACACGTCTCCCGCCGCGGCCAGCGCCACGTCGTCAGTCATGTCGGCCGGGCTCGAGGACCGGTGCGCACCGGAGCGCTAATGCTTCCAAGCTCCTTTCCTGCACCAGCTTGGACGGATGGCGATCCCCGAAAGGTTGGAAGACGGCTATCGAAGAATATCGTAGGGGTCGATCGGCGTGCCTTCCCACCAGTGCTTGGCGGCGGTGAGCTTGAAGATGGCGAAATGCAGGTGGGGCGTGTTTTTCGGGGCATTTCCGGAGGTTCCGACGTAGCCGATGACCTGCCCTTTCCGGACCTTGTCGCCCTTCGCGGAGACCCTCGGCATATCGCTCGAGGTGGGCATAGTAGTAACAGTACCTGTTCGGTCGGATCGAACTGATAAATGGTCGTGCCGCCGGCCTTGCTTTCGAAGAGCCGCGCGATCGTGCCGTCCTCGACTGCCTTCACCGGCGTGTTGCGAGGCGCGAGGATGTCGAGCGCCTCGTGAGCGCGCGGTCCCGCTGCGACGATCCTCGAACGAGCGCACGAGTTGATCGGGTTTCACCCCCTCGACCGGGATTTCGAAGTCCCGGCGCGCGAGATCTGCGGGCGGCGCTGGCTTCAGTACCGGCGTCGAGCTGCCGGTCGTCGCGACCGGCGCAGGGGCAGATGGCCGCTGCGCCTCGAGCACCGGCGAATCGACATCCGCCAGACCATCACTCGACGTCGACTCGCGCGGCCGCGTCGGGCCTGATGCCGGCAACCTGCCCGTACTTCGTGATCAGCACGGCGACCAGTGCTGCACCGAGGATGAAGCCGCAGGCCGCACCGATGCCAAACGATGCGAAGAGTTCGCTTCAGCTCCCGATTCGGCAGGTCCGCTCCCTACGCTATTCGGTGAAGATGACCGGCGTTCCGGGTTTCACGAGCGCCGCGACTCTCAAGGCGTCCCAGTTCGTCAGCCGCACGCACCCGTGCGATTGCGTACGGCCGATCGTCGCCGGTTCGGGCGTGCCGTGCAGGCCGTAGTGGTCCTTCGAAAGGTCGATCCAGACGACGCCGACCGGATTGTTGGGTCCGGGTTGAATGGTGGCCTTCGTGTGCGACGGGATCGGCATCCCAGAACAGGTCGGGGTTGTAGTGAAACGTTCGGATTGAACTGGATGCCCGTGACCTTCCACTCGCCGATCGGCAGTGGATCGTGCTCGCTGCCGGTCGTCACCGGTGCATAGAACACGACCCGGCCGGACGCGATCGGTGACGGTCAGCGCCGACGTGCTCTTCGCGACCGTGATCGTGACGTCAGGCTTCTGGCGTGATCCGGCTTCGTGCCCGATGTGCCTTTGGCTGACCGGCGCCGGGATCAGCATGCCGCACTGTCCGGTGCGTGCCGTTCGGCGCAGTCGGCGCGGGTGTCACCGGCGCCGGAACGATCATCGGTTCGACGTTCGGAACCTGGATCTCCTGATCGGCGGCGAACGTCACGCCTGGATTCAGTTGCTGCAGGAATGCCGGAGTGGAGTGAAAGCGTTCGGCGAGTGCCTCGAGCCAGCGACGTGTATCCGACGGCCGGCAGCTTTGCGGTCTCCATCATGTCGTCGGGCAGCGCTCGATAAATGGCCCGGCCGCGTCTTCCGGCGTGATTCGATACGTCGTGAGTGGCTGCTATCGGCGGGTCGCCTGATTGCCGCTCTTCTGAAACAGTTCGAGCGCCTTCTTCGTGTTCGCGCCCATCCGGCCGTCGATCGGACCAGGAGAGAACCCGCGCGATCGAGCATCACCTGGAGCTGCAGCGCGTCGTTCAGCGTTGGCCGACTGGTTGCTGTTGCGATGCGCAGGCGCTGGCGGCGCGACCTGGGTGGGCTTTGCGCGAGCGCGAGCACGATCGACACCGTCAGTGACGAAATGCGATCGTATGTCATCCTTCGCTTTCAGTGATCTGATCGGTGGTCATACCGGCCGAGCCGTCGATCGGCTCCGCGTCCGGCGATCGTCGGGCGACGTCGTCATGTCGACTTCCATGACTCTGAACGGCCGCTCGGGAAAGACTTCGCTCATCAGCGACATCGACACGTTGAACACCGGAACGCCTTTCGCCGTCCGCCCTTCAGGGCGTCCGTGATGCGCGTGGCCATGAAACACGGCGGTGACCGGGTAGCGGCCGAGCGGTTCTTCGAGCCGGCTGCATCCAAGGAACGGGAAAATCTCGAGCGGTTCGCCTTCGACGGTCTCCTGAATCGGCGCGTAGTGCAGGACGGCGATCCGCTTGTCGTTGCGCAAGCCGCGCGAGCGCTGACTCGAGCTTCAGCGCTTCGTCGACCGCTTCGTGCACGAACTTCTTGATGATGTCCTCGCCCCACGGCCCGAGCGCGCGCCGCCCGAAGCCGCCGGCGAATCCTTTGACGCCGGCGAATCCGATGCCGAGGATCTCGGTGCTGTCGCCGTCGAGAAACGTGACACCGGCATCGGTGAGGATCGCTCGCATCTCGTCCTGCTGCGACGACTCGAAGTCGTGGTTGCCGAGCACGGCGACGATGGGAATCTTGAGCGACGGTCAGTTCGCGCGCGAGCGCACGCGCTTCTTCCGCGAGGCCGTAGTCGGTCAGGTCGCCGCAGATCACGAGGATGTCGGCGCTCTCGTTGATCTGGCTGAGGAGCGGCTGCAGCGAACCGGCGACGGCGTTACGGCTGTAATGCAGATCGCCAATCGCGGCGATGCGGACGACGTTCCTGGCTGAACGCATAGTCCTCCCGTGGGGAGGGAGCAAGATGCATACCGAGGAGTACGGACGCGTCGATTCAGGATCGCGAGATCTGTCGAGCTGCTGGTCGAGCGCTGCGATGGCTTCTTCGAGCATTCGCCTGTGTGCCGGAGCACTCGCGCGGCTGAGGTCGTCGCATGCGCGCGTCCGCGTCAGTTCCAGCGCACGCCTGCGTTGTTCGCACGGCCGCTGTTCAGGCGTCATCTGGTTGGACGGACGCGCGATCTTTCCTCGGGCTGCTTCTTCCTGCTGGGCTTCAACGGACTTTGATTCAAATCCGCGGGCCATCCTGGTCATTGTACGGTAGCTGGCGATACCCGATCGAACCGGGATCCGGGACCCGGGGTCCGGGATCCGTCGAAGGAGCACGACGCGCGAAGGCGATCCCAGAACCTATAATGGACATACATGTCTATTCCGCAGCGGGTGCGCCATCTGAAGGGCGCGATCGTCGTGTGCCTGCTGGCGCTCGGCTGCGCCGCCTGCGGCGGCTTTTCGTACGGCTGCGGCTCGGAGAAAGCGACAATCGTGCGACCGTCGCAGCCGGCGCACTCCGGCAGACTGCTGCCAGCGTCGAAGAACGGATGACGAGCGGCCGAAGATTGTGGTGCTGGGCGACAGCCTGACCGCCGGTCTGGGCCTTCTCGAGACGCAGTCGTATCCGCATCTGCTGCAGGAAAAAATCGATCGCGACGGATTTCAGTTCGAGGTCGTCAACGCCGGCGTGTCCGGCGACACGTCGGCCGGCGGCCTTCGACGTCTCGATTGGGCGCTCCAGGAGGACGTGCGGGTGCTGATCGTCGCACTCGGCGCGAACGACGGTCTTCGCGGGTTGTCGGTCGCCGAGATGAAACAGAATCTTGCGCAGATCATCGAGAAGCGCGCGCGCGAAGAATGTCGTCGTCATTCTTGCCGGCATGGAGGCGCCGCCGAACTACGGTCGCCGAGTACGCCGCGTCGTTTCGTCAGGCCTATCGTGACCTCGCGCTGCAAGTACCACGTGCTCGTTCGTTCCGTTCCTGCTCGACAAGGTCGCAGGACAGGCGTCACTCAACCAGGCGGACGGCATCCATCCCAATCCAGAGGGAGCGGCGATCGTGGCGGACACGGTCTGGAACGTGCTGAAGCCACTGCTGGACCAGATCTCCGTCTCATGATTGAGCTGCGCGGCGTTTCGAAATCCGTGCCGAGCGGCAGCGGGCACGCTCACCATCCTTCATCCGATCGATCTCGTCGTCCCGGCGAGAGAGGTGGTCGCGATCACCGGCGCGTCGGGCAGCGGCAAGTCGACGCTGCTCGGGCTGATTGCCGGCCTCGATGCGCCGACGACCGGACGCATCATCGTCGACGGCGTCGACATCACCGCGCTCGACGAGGACGCGCTGGCGAAGCTGCGCGGCCGCCGAATTGGTTTCGTGTTCCAGTTCTTTCACCTGCTCCCGTCGCTGACCGCGCTCGAGAACATTCTGGTGCCGATGGAGATTGCCGGGCTGCCCGGGGCGAGAGCCCGCGCGACGTGTCGCTGCTCGACGAAGTCGGGCTGTCCGAGCGCGGCCATCACTATCCGTCGCAGCTCTCCGGCGGCGAGCAGCAGCGCGTGGCGATCGCGCGCGCGCTCGCCAACGATCCGCCGCTCCTGCTCGCGGACGAACCGACCGGCAATCTCGACAGCACCACCGGCCGTCAGATCATCGACCTGCTGCTCGGCGTCCATCGATCGCGCGGCACGACGCTGGTGCTGGTGACGCACGATCCGGATCTCGCGCGCGTCGCGCACATGTCGATCGCGCTTCGCGACGGGCGGGTGGTGTCGCAGACCACGCGCGGCGATCAGGGCCGTGCGGGCTCCGAGACAGTGGCTCCGTGCCTGCGGATCCGCACGCCTTCGGCAAGCTCAGAGCGTCCCGAGCTCGCCGAATCGGCCGGATCCCGGATTCCGCGGTTAGTGTCATGAGCTTCGTCCTGAAGATGGTCGCGCGCGAGCTGCGCGCGTCCTGGCGGCGGCTGCTGTTCTTCTTCATCTGCGTGGCGATTGGCGTCGCGGCGATCGTGACGCTGCGCTCGATCATTCAGAGCCTGCGAACCGGCCTGGTGCGCGAAGCCCGCGCGACCATCGCCGCCGACGTGCTCGTTCAGAGCAGCCGTCCGTGGACGCCGGAAGTCCGCGACCGATCTCGAACAGCAGACTGCCGGCCGCGCCGGTGGAGGCTCGCACCGAATCGATCGAGACCGCGACGATGGTGCGCGCCGAGACAGGGCAACGCGGTCGCGCGGATGGTGGAGCTGCGGGGTGTGCAGGCGGGATATCCGTTCTACGGCACCCTCGCGCTGCAAAACGGCCAGACGTATTCGCACGCGCTCGTCGAGAACGGCGGCGCGCTGGTCCGACCGGAGCTGCTGGCGCAACTCGGGCATCAAGGTCGGCGATCGGATCCTGATCGGCGGCCGTCCGTTCACGGTTCGCGGCGTCATCGACCAGGAACCGGGTCGTCGGGTGGGCGGGTTCAGCCTCGGTTCGCGCGTCCTCGTGGATCTCGCGGACCTTCGACAGACGGGCCTTCTCACATTCGGCAGCCGGGCGAACTATCAGTTGCTGCTCAAGGTGCGGGCAGGACGGCGTCGATCGCCTGACCCGTGAGGTGCGCGACACGCTTCAGGGATCGATTCGTCTCCGCGCGCTCGTATCGATCGACCGAGGATCAGATCGGCGAGAGCCTGCAGCGCGCCGAGAATTTCCTCTCGCCTCGTCGGCTTCATCATCGTCGTTCTGGGCGGGATCGGCGTGTGGAGCGTCACCCGCGTGTTCGTGCGCCAGAAGATCCGGAGCGTCGCGATCCTGAAATGCATCGGCGCGTCGACGCCACAGGTGCTTGCCACCTACGTCGCTTCAGGTCGCGCTGCTCGCCGTCGGCCGGGAGCCTGATCGGCGTCGCGCTGGCGGCGGTCGCGATCCGCTCGATTCCTGCGTCGTTGACCGAGTCGTTCGGCGGGCTGCCGTACGGCCTCACGGCCTCGGCGGTGTTGCAGGGACTTGACCGTCGGGTCTGCTGGTGTCGGTGCTGTTTGCGCTCGTTCCGCTCCTCGATGTCAGGCGGATCAAGCCGCTGCTGCTGATCCGCGGCGCCGACGGATCGATGGGCGCGCTCGGCAGGGCCGACGCGGCATCGGTGTGGCGTGAACGGCTGCGACGAGATCGACTGGCTGCAGGTGGCGCTCGCGCTCGTCGTCGGCGGCGCGCTGATCGGCGTCGCCTCCTGGCAGGCGGGATCGTGGCGCGCCGGCGCGGCCGTCAGCGATCGGCTTTGCCGTCGTCGCCGCGGTGCTCTACGCTGCCGCGTTCGCTCCTGGTCCGCCTCATCATGCCGCTCGCGTCGGCGCCGTGGTTTCCGCTTGCGGCATGCGGTCATCAGCCTGCGACGTCCCGGCAACCAGACGCGCGTCATCCTGCTGGCGGTCGGACTCGGCAGCTTCTTCGTGCTCGGCGTCCGCGCGCTGCAGAGCAACCTGATCGCCGAATTCGTCGTCGGCATGGACCGCGGTGGTGCCGACATGTTCATCATCGACGTCCAGCGCGATCAGGCCGAGGGCGTCGAAGCGCTGCTCCGCGAGCGCGCAGGATCGCTGGCGCGGCTCCGGCGCGCCTGGTGCCGGTGCTTCGCGCCCGCGTGACGGCGGTGCGCAGGACGCGAGGTGAACCTCGAGAACTTCAGCGACGTGCGCGGCCGCGGTTCGCTCGCGCGCGAGTACACGATCACCTATCGCGATCACCTCGAATCCAACGAGCACATCGTCCAGGGCACGTTCTGGAAGCCTGGCGACGACGCGGCACCGCGCCGCGGCCGAAGTATCCGTCGAGGAAGGCATTCACGAGCGCTTCAACATTCAGCGTCGGCGACGAGATGCGCTTCGACGTCCTCGGCCGCCAGGTGCTCGCGCGCGTGACGAGCATCCGTCATGTCGAATGGGGCGACGCCCGAAGCGGCGGGTTCATGTTCGTCTTCCGTCCCGGCGCGTTTGCCGGTGCGCCGCATACCTACATCGGCTTCGTGAAGGGGCCGGACGATCCGACGCGCCCGCGCGCGGCTTCAGTACGATCTCGTCGCACGATATCCGAACATCACGGCCATCGACGGACGCGAGATCATCGCGCGCATCCAGAAGGTGATCGACAACGCGGTGCTGGGCATTTCGGTCGTCGGCGGTATCGCGCTCCTGAGCGGGGTGCTCATCCTCATCGGCGCCGTCGCGATGACCAAGTTCCAGCGCGTCTACGAATCGGCAATCCTCCGGACGCTTGGCGCCAGCACGCGGCTTGCTGACGATGACGCTCGCGCTCGAATACAGCGCGCTCGGGCTGCTGGCCGGAACGATCGGCGCGGCCGGCGCGCTCGGGCTGAGCTGGGGTGTGACGCGCCACGTGTTCGACATTCCGTGGCGTCCTGCGCCAGGGCTGCTGACGATTGGAGCGTTGCTGACGACGGTGCTGGTGTGCGTCGATCGGCGTGCTCGCGAGCGCCGAAGTGCTGACGAAAGAAGCCGTTCTCGACGCTAAGAGCGGAGTGAACGCTGACGCGGAGCTGAAGCTCCGCGCTACGGGTGTTCCTGCGAGTCGCGATTCGGCGGACCGCGCCCGTAGCGCGGCACTTTCGCGCCGCGTCAGTTGACATGGAGCTGAAATTAATGGTGACTCACGAGATCATCGGCGACGATATGCAGGCCGTCATCCTCACCCTTGCCGCGGGCGACGAAGTCCGCGCGGAGGCCGGCGCGATGATGTTCATGACCGACGCCATCGAGATGGACGCCCGGATGGAAGGGGGATTCCTCGGCGGGCTGAAGCGGAAGCTGCTCGCCGGCGAGAGCTTCTTCATCACTCACTTCCGCGCCATCGGCCAGGCCGGCAGAGTGGCCTTTGCCGGACCCTACCCGGGCAAGATCATCGCGCTCGATCTCTCCAGTCAGCAGCTGCTCTGTCAGAAGGACTCGTTTCTCTGTGCGGTTGGCGATCTCGATCTCAGCATCGCGTTCACCCGCAAGATCGGCGCAGGCTTCTTCGGCGGCGAGGGCTTCATTCTCCAGAAGTTCGACGGAACCGGCCGCCTCTTCATTCACAGCGGCGGCACGATCGTGCCGATGCAGCTCGCCGCCGGCGAGCGACTGAAGGTCGATACCGGATGCCTCGTCGCGCTCGACGCCGACGGTTGACTACGACATCGTGCGGGTCGGCGGCATCAAGACGAGCCTGTTCGGCGGCGAAGGGTTGTTCTTCGCGTCGCTCACCGGCCCGGGACGCGTGTGGCTGCAGACGCTGCCGTTTTCGCGGCTGGCCGATCGGATTCACGAGGCGTATCGCGGCGATCGCGAGGACGTGAAGCGTGACTTCGGCGGGACGCTCGGCAAGATCGGCGACATCATCGGCGGGAGCTAACGGAGCGTCGCCTCCATTGCCTCGACCGGCCGGGGTTGGTAAGATGAGGTTTTGCCGGTGGTCGCCGAACGCCTGCGGGGTGGACCGCCGGGGAGATAAGGCCAGCATGGACTATGCTCCCTACAAGGACGCGCTGCTGCGCAAACGCGGCGAGATTCTGTCGGCCGGCGGCGGCGTCAAACCGCTGCCGGCGACGATCGAAGTGAACTCGCGGCAGGGGGATCTGGCCGATCAGGCCAGCGGCAACAACGAAGTCCACATCCAGCTGAAGCTCAAGCAGACCGACGCCAAGATTCTTCAGGCGATCGAGGAAGCGCTGTATCGGATGGAGAAGGGCACCTACGGCATCTGCCGCGATTGCGGCGAAGAGATCGCTCCGGCGCGGCTCAATGCCATTCCGTGGACGCGCGTCTGCATCACCTGCAAGGAAAAACAGAGCTCGTGAAAGCGACCGAACTGCTCGCGCTGCTGCGCGACTTCTATCGGACAAGCTGACGATGCGGCAGCGCCACGTGGCGGTGGCGAAGCACGTGCCCGATTACGACTTCAACAACACCTACCAGTACATCATCGCGCGCGAGGACGTGCAGCTGAACTGGCTGCGCGATGCGATCACCGACATGGGCGGCGACGCTCGACGAGGTGTCGGAACCCGAGTCGATCAGGTCGGGCAAGGGCGCCGAGGCTCCAGTCGCAGGCTGATCGGCGAGGATCGCGACGCGGCCCAGCGCTTCGTCGACACCTGGCGCCCGCGCGTCGAGGCGATGCCCAACGCGCGCCATCGCAGCCTGCTGCGCGTAATCCTGGGAGAGACGCTCGAGCACAAGCGATTCTTCGAACAGGCGATCGCTGGCCGCTCCGATCTGCTCGGCCGCCGCGCCGACGGCGCCGGCACCGGCGGGGGTGTCTGCCGGTCAGGTGGATTGAAAGCGCTGAATGCGCATTGCTTCGCCATCGCTCTTCGGCTCGAACCTGGGCAACCGCGCGGCGGCGCTGGATTTCGCGGTCGGTCGACTGTCGACCGCTGATTTCCAACCTCGATCGTTTCCCGATACATCGAAACCGAACCCGAAGGGGAAGGGCTGCAGGACCAGCCGCTCTATCTGAACGCGGTCGCCGTCGGCGAGACCGCACTTACCGGCGCGCGAGCTGCTCGATCGTCTGCTGGCGATCGAGCACGCCTACGGCCGCGAGCGACCTACCCAGGGGCTGCCGCGCACGCTCGATCTCGATCTCGATTCTTCTCGGCGACACGATCGAGCAGTCACCCGGCCTCGCAGGTTCCTCACCCACGTTTTCGCGAGCGCTTCTTCGTCCTCGGCCCGCTCGCCGAGATCGCGCCGGACATCATCGATCCGGTGACAGGAGCTGCAAGCGTGTGGGAGTTGCTGACGGAACCTGCTGCAGGATGAGAAACGGATAGGCGGCTGAGCTGGCGAGCTGGCAGCTGAGCGAATCCGTACAAAAAAGGGCCGGAGAGCGAGAGCCCTCCGGCCCTGCTGAGTCGACTAAGACTACGTGCTCTTCTTGTAGGTCGTCGTCGACGGACCGCGTCCACCGGTGCGATCGATCGTCAGCACGCCGTTGGCCAGCGACCAGGTCTGGGTCTGCTCACCCTGTTCGGTCTTGGTCGTGATGACGAGCTTGCTGCCATCCCACTTCGCGGTGGCCTCGGCTTCCCCCTGACCCATCGTGATCTTGGTCGGCGTGCCGTCGAGCTTGTAGATCGGTCGACATCGGCCGCCATTGCGGCCCGTGTCTCTCGATGGTCAGCTCGGTCGCCGTCTGCTTGACGGTCATCGGCCCACCGCCGCCACGACCACCGCCGCCACCACCACCACCCGGCGCACCACCGCCGGCGGCGGCGCCGCCGGCAGCCGCGCGCAGCCGGGGCATCCGGCGCCCAGGTGCCGGAGAAGTCCGGCTTCGCCTGTGCGAACGCTACCGTTGCCACCGCCAGTGCCGCGATGGCAATCATTCCGATTCTTGCCCGCTTCATGCCTTGCTCCTTTGAAGATGAGACTGACGAATCCAACCTACGCACGCGACTGATGACAGTACCCAAGGGTCCGTAGACGACGTGCGGCAGGCGTCGGCCGACATTGTCATTCGAACCGAAGCGCTTCGATTGGGTCAAGCCCAGCCGCTTTCCTGGCCGGGTAGAACCCGAAAAATACTCCAGTTCCCGCCGCGAAGCCAAATGCCATGCCGATCGCGTTCGGCGGGAATGGAGGTCGGCCACTTGAGGAAGTTCTCGGCCGCGGCCGACAGCCCGTAGCCCATGCCGATGCCGAGCAGACCGCCGAACAGGCTGAGGACGACGGCTTCGACGAGGAACTGCATCAGCACGTCCTGGCCGCGCGCGCCGATCGCCATGCGCAAGCCGATCTCGCGCGTGCGCTCGGTCACCGACACCAGCATGATGTTCATGATGCCGATGCCGCCGACGAGCAGCGACACGCCGGCGATCGCCGCGAGCAGCGTCGTCATCGTCTTGGTCGTCTCCGTGCGGACGCTCGCCATTTCTTCCTGCGTGCGCACCATGAAGTCGTCAGGATCGCTGCCCATCAACTTGTGCCGCGCTGCGCAGCATCTCGGTGATCGCCGCCGACACCGGCGCGGTCTCCGGCGTCTCGGCCGAGACCGTGATGTTGTTGATGTGCTGAATCCCCTGGAGCTTCTTCTGGACGGTCGTGTACGGCGCGTAGACCGCGTCGTCCTGATCCTGCCCGAATCCGGTTGATCCCTTCGGCGCCATGACGCCGAGCACTTTGAACGGCTGATTCTTGACGCGAATGATCTGGCCCGTCGGATCGACGTCGGGCCCGAACAGGTTGTCCGAGACGGTTTGTCCGAGCACGCAGACCTTCTGCGCGGTCGCGACATCCTGCTGCGGTGAAGAAACTGCCGTACTTCTGCGGCCAGTTTCTGATCAGCGGAAGCTCGACATCGGTGCCCTGAATCTGACTGGACCAGTTCTGGTTGCCGGCGATGAGCTGCGCGCGCGAATTGACGCCCGCGGCGAGGTACTGGACACCTGGCACCGCGCGAAGCGCCTGCGCATCGTCGGGCGTCAGCGTCGTGGACATGCCGCCGCCCTGGCGCACGCCGCCCTGCGTGAAGTTGCCGGCGTTGATGGTGATGAGGTTCGTGCCCGCGGCCTTGACCTGCTCCTCGATCGTCGACTGGGCGCCCTTGCCGATCGCCACCATCGTGATCACGGCGCCGACGCCGATGATCATGCCGAGCATCGTCAGCATCGTCCGCATCTTGTTGCGGTTCAGCGCCTTCAGCGCGATCAGCAACGTCATGATTATCGACATGTCGTTCTCCTACACCACGCCGCCGAGGTGTTCGACGGGCGCCTCGTCCGCGGGGACGGGAACGTCTGGCTCGGGCGGCGGCAGCGCCGCGAGCTCCTTCGCCGCGTCACGCCGGTGCGCGATCTTCTGGTCGATCTGGATCCGGCCGTCGCGGAATCGGACCAGGCGCGTGCCGTATTCGGCGATGTCCATTTCGTGCGTGATGAGCAGCACGGTGATCCCGCGCTCCATGTTCAGCCGCTGGAAGATGTCCATGACCTCGATCGACGTGCGGGTGTCGAGGTTGCCGGTCGGTTCGTCGGCCAGCAGGATCGTTGGACGCGTCACCAGCGCGCGCGCGATCGCCACGCGCTGCTGCTGTCCGCCTGACAGTTGATTCGGGAAGTGATGAAACCGCTCACCGAGGCCGACGGCCGCCAGCGCTTCCATCGCGCGCTTGTGGCGCTCGGCAGATCTCAACTTCTCGGCGCCGTTGTAGAGCATCGGCAATTCGACGTTGTCGAGCGCCGTCGTTCGCGAGAGCAGGTTGAAGCCCTGAAAGACGAATCCAATCTTGCGGTTCCGGATCAGCGCGAGCTCGTCCTTCGACATCCGCGACACGTCCTTGCCGTCGAGTATGTATGTGCCGCTCGTCGGACGATCCAGACAGCCCGAGGATGTGCATCAGCGTCGACTTGCCCGGACCCCGATGGACCGGTGACGGCGACGAACTCTCCGGCTTCGACGTCGAGGTTGGCGCCGCGAAGCGCGCGGACGGTGACTTCGCCGACGTGGTACGTCTTGACGAGATCGCGAATTGAAATAACAGGCATTTGAAGTTCTGATTTCGAGCGATTCTGCTACCTTCCGCCTCGGCCGCCACCGCCACCACCACCACCGGGCACCGCCGGACCCGCCCGGACCGCCGCGTCCGCGCTGCGGACCGAGCAGCGGGTTGTTCGCGTTGTTCTGCGCCAGGCGCGGTCGTCGCGGTCTCGATGATGACGTTGGTGACGACCTCGCTGCCTTCCTTCACTTCCGGATTCGCGTCGATGATCTCGACATTCGTGCCGTCCGACACGCCGAGGCGCAGCCGCACCTGCTTCAACTGCTTGTTCTCATAGAGCCACGCCGCGCCGCGAGTCTCGACCGATGGGAGCGGTCCAAACAGCGAGTCGATCGTCGTTGCGGCCGCCGCCGCCGGCGGGGTGCTGGCAGCGCGACCGGTTCCGGTTGGTCCCTGATTGGCGCCTTGACGGTTCGCGTTCTCGCTGGGGATTGCTGCCGTTGCCCTGACCCGGCGCGCCGTTGAAGCCGCCGCGTCCGCCGCCCTGACCCTGTCCGCCGCCAAAACCGCCCTGGCCCTGGCCTCCGCCAGACCCTCCGCGACCGCCGCCCTGCGCAGCGCGCTGCGCCATGCGCTCCTGGAACGCGGCGCGCTCTTCCGGCGTCATCGCGGCCATCCGCTCTTCCATCCGCTTGCGCCGCTCTTCCGGCGTCATGTTCGGATCGAACCCGCCTCGGCCGCCGCCGTTGAAGCCACCACGGCCGCCTCCACTGCGTTCCGCCCTGACCACCGCCGTTCGGTGCACCGTTGCGCCGCCATCCGATCGCCGCCGCCCTGAGCCTCGGCCGGCGAGCCACCATTGCCTTGACGTTGACGACCCTGTCCCTGACCGGCTGCCGGTGATCCCTGGGGCGACACGGTCGCCTGCTGCGTCGGCCTGGAGCCTTGCGGCACGCGGTCGCCGCTGCCGGCGGCGAGCTCCACCCGTCGTCGGCGCCGTGCCGCCTGCCCGGCCGCCCTGGCCGCCGCCGGGAATCCTCCCTGGCCACCGCCACCGGTGCCGCCGGCGTTGCGCCCGCGTCCGCCGAATCCGCCGCGACCGAAGTCGGCAGGCGGCTCCTGCTTCAGCGCCGCAAAAATCTCGGTCGTCGGCCGGAAGCGGCGTGGCCGCCGCCGGCATGCGAAGGACGTTCGATCTTTCGCGTGATCTCGATCGTGACGTTCGCCGTCATGCCCGGCTTCAGCTTGAACTGCTGGTTCGGAACGTTGATGACCGTCTGATACGTGACGACGTTCTGCACCGTCGTCGGCTGCAGGCGCACCTGCTGCACGGTGCCGGTGAACGTCTCGGTCGGGAACGCATCGACGCGGAACGTGACGTGCTGTCCGGTGCGCATCGTGCCCACGTCCGCTTCGTCGATGTTCGCGTTGATCTGCATCTTCGTCAGGTCCGCCGCCAGGATGTAGAGCGTCGGAGCGGACATGCCGGCGTTCACCGTCTGCCCGCGCTCCACCGATCGCTGAATGACGATGCCGTCGATCGGTGCGGTGATGACGGTGTGTTCTCGATTGACTTCCGCCGTGTGCAGCTGCGACTTCGCCTGCACGAGGGCCGCTTCGGACGACTTGATCTGGGCTTCGGCCGACTGGACGTTGCACCTGCGCGGTCTCGAGATCCGTCCGTGGCAGCAGGTTCTTCTCGGACAGCGCCTTCGCACGCTCGAGCTTCTGCTTCGCGTCGTCGCGGGAGACCTTCAGCCGCTCCAGATCCGCCTCGGCGCGCGTGACGTTTGCTCGCTGCTGTTCGATCTGCGTGTCCAGGATCGTCGGGTCGAGCCGCGCGATGACCTGGCCCTTCTTCACGAAGTCGTTGAAGTCGGCGTTGAGGTCCTGGACGATGCCGCCGACCTGCGTGCCCACCTGCACGGTCGTGACGGCTTCGAGCGTGCCCGTTGCCTGGACGGCCTGGACCACGTCGCCGCGGGAAATCTGCGCCGTCCGCACCTCGGGTTCCTTGGTGTTCTTGCGCATGTAATACCAGCCGCCGGCGCTGCCGACGACCGCGAGCAGGATGATGATCGTTATGAGCTTTTTCATGTGTGCGTCTGGTCGCTACGAGTGCTTGGGCAGCCCCGAGCGCAGTCCTTTCCAGCCTTCTTCGAAAATCGTGTACACCGTGGGCACGAAGACGAGCGTGATGAGCGTTGAGGCGGTAAGACCGCCGATGACGACGCGTGCGAGCGGCGCCTGAAGCTCTGCGCCCTCGCCAATCCCCAGCGACATCGGCACGAGCCCGAGTATCGTCGCCAGGGTCGTCATCAGGATGGGCCGGAGCCGCGTCCGGCCGGCGGTTTCCACCGCCTCGCGCAGCGGCATGTTGTCGCGCCGCCGCAGCACATTCGTATAGTCCACGAGCAGGATCGCGTTGCTGACGACGATGCCGGCGAGCATGATCACGCCGATGTAAGCCTGAAGGCTGAACGTGGTTCCGGTCAGCTTGAGCGCAGCGACGACGCCAATCGCGGCGAGCGGGACGGAGAACATGATGATGAACGGGTCGCGCAGCGACTCGTACTGCGAGGCCATGACGGCGTAGACGAGCAGGATCGCGAGCAGCAGCACACCCTGGAGCTGCTTGAACGCCTCCGCCTGCTGCTCGACCTCAGCGCCGAAGCCGACCGAGAAGTCGGGGCCCACGCGAATGTCGGACAACCTCTCGTTGACGGCCTTCACGGCGTCGCTCAACGTCACTTCGGGTTCGGCCGAGACCCGCAGGATCCGCTCCTGGTTCTTGCGCTGAATCTCCGTCGGCCCTGACTGATTGCGCAGCGCGAGCAGGTTCTTGGCCTGCAGCACCTGACCCTGCGGCGTGTTGACGAGAATGTCGTTGATGTCGTCGACGCGCTGACGATCCTCTTCACGCAGCCGGACGACGATCGGGTACTCGTTGCCCTGTTGACGGAAGAACGCGGCCTGGGTGCCGCCGACGCTCGTGCGAATACTGTTGGCGACGTTGCTGACCGACAGTCCGAGCAGCGCCGCCTTCGGACGATCGATCTGCAGTGCCAGCTCCGGTCGCCCGTCGTCGCGGCCGACGCGGGCGTTGCGGACCTCGGGCACGCCGGTCCATGACGCCTTTGGCGGCGACCGCGAGCCGCTGCGCCTCGGCAAGGTCGTCGCCGCGAACCTCGAGCGAGATGCGGCTGTCGCCGCCGCCACCGCTCAGCAGTCGCGTCATCTGCTGGTTTCCGCCTGACGCGCGCGTCGTGATGATGGCGCCGGGAATGAGCCCGGTCAGCTGACGGTTGAGCGCGCGGGCGATCTCCTCGCTCGACCGCGAGCGCTCGGTCTTCGGATACCAGCCGGATCGTCAACTGCGTGCGGTTGGTTCCGCCGCCGCCGAATCCGCCACCACCCGCTCCCGCCTGCGTGATGATCGTGTCGGACTCCTTGACGTATTCGGGGATCAGCGACTCGAGCCGCAACGCGACGTCCTGGGCGCGCTCGATGCGCGTGCCGACCGGCAGTTCGGCGGTCACCTGCACCTCGCCCTCGTCGGTCGCCGGCATCAGCTCGAACCCGATCGTGGGCAGGATCACGAACGCGGCCACGCACGAGCGCCGCGCCGACGCCGATCACCGTCGGGCGGTGATGAAGCGCGCGCGAGATCAGCCGGCTGTACGCGTAGTCCATGTTGTTCAGGAACGTCTCGCTCGCGGTGTAGAGGCGGCCGCCAAGGCCGGTGCGCTGTTCGATCGGCGGCGGCAGCTTCAAGCAGCCGCGAGCACAGCACCGGGACGATGGTGACCGCGACGAAGAGCGACATCGTCAGCGAGAACATGACGACGATCGAGAGCTGCTTGAAGAGGATGCTCGACACGCCCGGTCAGGAAGAGGAGCGGGATGAACACCGCGATGTGGGTCAGCGTCGAGGCGAGAATGGCCGACCACACTTCCTCGCTGCCGTCGATGGCCGCCTGCATCCGGTCCTTGCCGTGCTCCATGTGCCGGAACGTGTTCTCGAGCACGACGATCGAGGCGTCGACGATCATGCCGACGCCGAGCGCCAGGCCGCCGAACGTCATCGTGTTCAGCGTGTAGCCGGCAAAGTAGAGGAGCGCGAACGTGCCGATGATGGAAATCGGAATCGAGGTGCAGATGATGATCGTCGAGCGCACGTTCCGCAGGAACAGGAAGATGATCGCGACGACGAGCACCGCGCCGAGGACCGCCGCTTCCTTGACCGCGGCGATCGAGCGCTTGATGAAGATCGAGCTGTCGTCGAGCACCTGCAGCCGCAGCGTCGGGATCTCACGATTGATCCGATCGACTTCCGTGCGCACCGAGTCGGCAATCGCGACCGTGTTCTGGCCGGACTGTTTCGTGACGCGCAGGCGGACACCGGGCTTGCCGTTGATGCGGGTGAAGGCTCGCAGGTCCTCGGTCGAGTCCTTGACCTCGGCGATGTCCTTCAGATAGACCGGCACGCCCTGCCGGGTCATGACGACCATGTCGCGGATCTGATCGAGGTTCTCGAACTGGCCCTGGCTTCGCACGAGGTAGGTCATGTCGCCCTCGTCGATTTCACCGACGGGGACGTTCTGGTTCTCGGTGCGGAGCAGGTTGATGATGCGGTCGACGGGCAGATCGAGCGCGCGAACCTTTTCCTTCGACAGCTCGACGTGAATCTGGCGGCGAAGTCCGCCTTCGACACTGACCGAGGCGACGCCGGGGACACGCTCCAGCCGCGGCGAGAGCGTGTGCTCCGCCATTTCGCGCAGCGCGACGCGATCGAAATCTCCCTCGACCCCGACACCCATGATCGGCTGCGCGTTCGCATCGAACTTGAACATCACCGGCGCGTCGGCCTCTTCGGGCAGTCGGCCGCGAACCCGATCCAGCCGGTTCCGCACGTCGTCGGCGGCTTCGTTCAGATCGGTGCCCCACGCGAAGTTCAACGTGACGCGGCTCGAGCCTTCCTGCGAGGTGGACTCCAGCCGCTCGAGTCCTGCCACCGCGCTCATCGCCTGTTCGATCGGCCGGGTCACGAGCTCTTCCATCTCGAGCGGACCGACGCCGGCGTAGCCGACGCGCACGGTGATACTCGGGTAGGTGACGTCCGGCATCAGGTCGACCGGCAGCCGGAGCAGCGAGATCGTTCCGAGCAGGATGATCACGCCCGAGAGCATGAACATCGTGATCGGCCGATGAATGGCGAGGCGCGGGATGCTCATCGCTCGCCGGCTTTCTCCGTTGCGGTCGCAGCGTTGGCGTCGCGTGCGGTGGTGCGGCGTCCGGATTCAGCCGTCGTGCTCGGCATGACCCGATCGCCATCCTTGAGCGCGCCGGCGCCCGTCGTGATCACTCGGACACCATCGCGGACGCCCGCTGATGATCTCGACGTTCTCGCCGTCACGGATTCCGACTTCGACGGGCAGGAACTTCGCCGTTACCGTCTTGTCTGCGCCGTCGGCGTTGGCGCCCGTGCTGCCGACGGTCTTGGTGGCATCGGCCGTGGACTTCTGATCGCCGGGTGAACCGGCCGGGCCATTTCCGTTCCCACCGTTGCGACCCTGGGTCGTGAAGACGCCCGGCTTGCCATCGAGGCGGACGATCGCGTTGCTGGGAACGGTGATCGCATCGGCCTTGGTCGCGACCGTCAGTTGCACGCGTGCGTACATCCCGGGCTTCAGCCGGAACCCGGTGTTCGGGACTTCGATTTCCATCTCGGCCGTGCGCGTGGCCGGATCGAACACCGGCGCGACCCGGCTGACGCGACCCGTGAAGGTCTCGCCGGGGAACGCGTCAACGTCAACCGCGGCGTGTGTGCCGACCGTGACGCGCTTCAAGTCCTTCTCGACAAGGTTCGCGACCATGCGAACCGTCCTGATATCGACCAGCGACGCCACCGGCACGTTCGGGCTGACCGTGGCGCCCGGATCGAGAAAACGCTTCGCGACGAAGCCGTCGACCGACGACACGATGGCCGTGTTCGACAGGTTGATCTTCAGTTCCTCGAGCCGCGCCTTCGCCTGCTCGAATTGCGCCTTCGCCAGATCGACCTGCGCGACCGCTGCCTGGTGACGCGCCTCGGTGTCGTCGTAGGTCTGCTTGGGCAGCAGTTGCCGATCGAGCAGGCTCTTGTTCCGCTCCAGGTTCGTCTGGGCCAGGTTCAGGTCCGCCTGACGCTGCCTGATCGTCGCCTCGGCCACTCGATATGCCGCTTCGGCCTGTCGAACCTGCTCCTGGATCTCGCGATCCTCGACCTTGGCGATGACCTGTCCGTGACGGACCTGATCGCCGAGCTGGACGTCTACTGACTGCAGTCGTCCGTTGATCTTCGGCACGGCCTGGACGGTCGCTGCCCCAATCAGGTTGCCGACGACGAGCACGCGCTCGGTGAGCGATGCGCGTGTCGCCGTCGCAAACTCGACCGGCATGGGCGGCCGGCCCGCACCACGCCCGCCCGCACGTCCTCCTCCCGCGGCAGTCGCCGCGGTCGCCGCATCCGTCGGCGTGTCTCCCTGGCGGCTCAAGACGATGAAGCCCGCCAGGGCGACGACCGCCACGACGACGAGGAGGAGAGTCTTACGCATTGCTTGACCTTTGTGTTCTCGAGTGACCGGAAACGCTATTGACCGCCGGTCGTGGTCGCGGCGCCGCCACCGCCAACCGCCGCGCCGACGCCACGCGTGCCGACGCGCTGCACGGTTTCGAAGTTGACGATCGCCTTCCGGTAGTTGAGGATCGCCCGCAGCTCGGCGTTCCGGGCATCGGCGAAGTCGCGCTGCGCCTGGACCACTTCATAGTTGGTGGCCATGCCGACATCCAGCTTGCTCTGCGCCGCCTCGAGTCGCTTCAGCGCGAGTTCCCGCGCCGCGACCGTCGCCTGGACGCTCTCCAGGTTGCTCTGAACGGTCAGGCCGGCGTTCATCACGTCGGTCGCAATCTGCAGTTCGAGCGCCTTCACGTTCACTTCGGTCTGCTGCAGCGACAGCTTCGAGCGGGCGACCGGTCGCTTCCTGGGCGCTCGCGCCGAGGGGATAGGCGAAGGTCAGTCCGAGTGTCCACACTGGCGCATCGAAGCCGCCGATGTTTCTGAGCGCGTCCCAGTATCCGGAAGGAATGGTGTTCGTCACCGATCCGCCGGTGAGCGGGTCCACGGCTCACGTGCGCTGAAGGAACGGACCACCGAGCCCAGACAGTCCGTAGTTCGCGGTCAGATTGAGCTGCGGCCGCGTCGCATCAACCTGGTTGTGAAGATTGATGTCGCTGATCTTCAGGTTGTTCTTCGACTGCTGGAGATCGGTGCGATCGGCGAGCGCTCGCGCGACGGCTGCCTCGATGTTGACCGGCTCCGGGGCGGTCGAGGGACGATCCACCGGATTGATAGAGGCGGTCCACAGCGGATCTTCGGTACCGCTGACGATCAGTCGCTTGAGCACGAGCTCTGCCGTGCGGACCGCTGCCTGCGACTGAACCAGCGTGTTGCGCCGGGCGGCCGACTCCGCCTGTGCCGACACGACGTCGATCGGCGCCAGCGTGCCGATTTCGACGCGGCTCTGGTTGTCCTGCACGAGACGGTTGGCGAGATCCAACGAGTTCTGCGCCGCTTCGACCGCGCCGAGCGCGTAGACGAGATCCCAGTACGCATTGCGCACGTTCGCCGCCGTGGTGGCCGATGTCGCCGTCAGCGTGATTTCGTCGTTCTGCTGGGACAGCCGGTTCGTCTGCAGCGACGCGCGCGTGCTGTCGATCTTGAAACCGCGCAGCAGCGGCTGGGTCAGGTTCGCCGTGATCCCCGACTGGAACTGCGGATTGCGGATGTTGACCGAGCTCTGACCGGCGAAGCGGCTGTTCGTCCAGGCGACGCTATAGTTGCCGCCGCCCTTCCAGAGATTCTGCGCGATGCCCGCCGACCACGCTTCACGAACGCTCGTCGTCGCTTGCGAAATACCCTGTGTGGTCAAGCGCGGCAGGTCCGGTCGTGCTGTTGTTGCTGAGCGCGGACGTGAGGTTGACCCGGTAGTTCGCCTCGAGGCCCGCGATCGTGAAGTCGGTCAGACGAGGCGTGATGCGCGCGACCGCGATGTCGATGTTCTTGTCCATCGCTTTCGGCACCGCGTCTTCGATTCCCAGATCGACGACCGCCCCGGGGGTCCTGAACGGCGCGCTGGTCTGCGGGACCGGCGCAAGTTTGGGCAGCGTTTCGGGCTGCGTCTGCCCCCCTTGTTGCGCCTGTAGCTGCGCCATCAGCGCCCGGACGTGGTCGAGAGTGGTGTCCTGCGCGGCGGCGGGAAACGTGGACGCGAAAACGAAGCCGGCTGCTGCCAGCATGCGTGCGGTCTTACTCACGAAAAGCCTCCAGAAGAGTGGTGCGAGCTTGAGAGATTGCCGCCTATCGGCGGCCGTTGGGATCATTCTTGCGACGCTCGGCCTCGCGCTGCGCGAACATCGCGTCCAGCTTGACGCGCTGCTCGGGTGTCAGCAGGCGGTGCATACGGTACAACATCACCGTTCGTTTCGTGGTGAGGTTGGCCCGAGCCTGTTCGGCCTGGCCGACCTGTCGGTCGACGACGACGATGTCCGCCGTGCCTTCTTTGATGAGCTTCGCGACGGCGTCGTCGAGCTTGTCCAGTTCCTCCTTGGCGGCGCGCAGCGCCGGGATCGTCTCCTGAAAAATGTCGTCGATGTCTTTCGACTGTTTGTCCGAAATGCCCAGTTCGGCGCGCGTCTCGGGCGCCTTCCACCAGGGTATTCGGTGTTCGTCCTTACCGCGTCCGTCGCTCTTGCCGTCCTGCGGACGGCGGGCAGCGCCTCGAGCCGCCTGTTCCGGCTTCTGAGCCGTGCCCTGTTCGCACAAAGACGAGGCCGACGCGGGCATCGCACACGCGAGCGCGGCGGCAAAAATCCAGGCTGTTCGGCTTGCCATACTTCTGACTTTCTCCGGAATGGTTTACGCGGACTATTACGACCCGGTCGGGCAAGCCGTTTACCCTCCATTGTGAACCGGGACGGCCTGTTTTGCCGTTTGTCACACTTAAGTCACTGATTCGGGAGGAGATGCGATGGCCGTGTCCTTGCAAACCGACGAAGTGCCGGGGGCGCCGGCAGACGGGAGTAACGGGCGTGCGAATCGCGATGGCGGCGTGGTTGACTCTGGCGCTTATTCTCCTCGGATTCAGCATCGGCCGCGCCTTCGATCGCGACGAAACCTCATTGACCGTGCAGGTGTCCTCGGCGGATCACGAGCAGGAGGAGGGTTATTTCTCGCTCGGGGACAACGCCACCGTGCTCGCGAAGCCGGGCAGCGACCTCTGTCGGTTCCTCACTCGACAGCGCGGCCATAAAGTGAGGATCGTGCTTCAGGAATCGGCGGCGCCGGAACTGTCGCGGCTCGAACGCGACAAGTAAAAAGTTAAAAGTTAGAAGTCAAAAGTTATGAACCTGAATGAAGGGACTCAGCATTTAGCTTCTGACTTTTAACTTTTAACTTCTGACTTCCCCAGCGTCCGCGCAGAACGACTCCAGTCTCCGAATCACCTCACCAACGATGTTGTTGGGCGTCGACGCTCCTGCGGTGAGGCCGACGACGACCGTGCCGGCCGGCGGCAGCCATCCCGGGTGACCGCCTCGACCCCGACGGTCGTCGAAGGTGCGCCGACCGGCCGATGGCGGATTTCATCCGCCGACAGCATGCAGTCTGGATCGGCGATGTGATAGGTCCGCACCTTTGCCGCGCAGATCCTCGCCAGGTTGCACGTGTTGCTGCTGTTATAGCCGCCAACCACGAGCATCAGGTCGAGCGGTTCGTGCTCGAGCAGCGCGATGACGGCGTCCTGGCGCTCCTGCGTCGCGCTGCAGATCGTGTCGAAGGCGCGAAAGCGCGACACCAGTTCCTCCTCGCCGTACCGGTCGCGCATCGCCGCACGGAACATCTCGCCAATCTCGAGCGATTCCGACATCAGCATCGTCGTCTGATTGGCGCATCCGACACGCTGCAGATCGCGATCCGGATCGAAGCCTGGCGACACGGCGCCGGCAAATCGCGACAGGAACGCGGCCGGGTCGCCGCCGTGGCGGATGTAGTCGCAGACGAAGCCCGCCTCCGCGCGATCGAGAACGACGAGATACCGGCCGTTGGGATACTTGAGCGCCTGCGACGCGGTCGCACGCGTCTCCTCGTGCTTCACCTTGCCGTGAATGATCGAGGTGAACCCATCCTGCGCGTAGCGGACGACGTTCTTCCAGACGTTCAGCACGGAGCCGCACGTCGTGTCGACGAGGGTGCATCCCTGATTCGACAGACGCGCCATTTCGCGTACCGTGACGCCAAACGCCGGAAGGATCACCACGTCGTCGGGGCCGAGACCATCCGGGTGTTCTCCCGGATCGGACAAGAAGCGGATGCCTTCGCTCCGAAGCCGATCGTTGACGTGCGGGTTGTGAATGATCTCGCCGGTCAGGAAGACGTTTCGTCCGGGAAACCGTCGCCGCGCCTGATACGCATAATCGACGGCTCGATCGACGCCGTAACAGAATCCGAATTCGCGGGCGAGATGGACGAGGAGGCGACCGCTCGAGTACTTGAAATCGCTCGCGCGCACTCGATCGACGAGCGCGCTGTCGTAGGCCGCCGCGAGTTCACCCGCGACGGCATCCTTCATGTCGAGGCCCTTGCGAAAGATCAAGGGCTGCGGAGCACTCAACGAGACCTACCTGGAACGATCGCCCGCGCGCGGCGTAAACGCGTCGAGCGCGCGAAGTTCCGGAACCGCCGCGCGTGACAGCGAGGCGTCGAGTTCGGAGAGGAATGCTTCGTCGCGAGTGTCGCTCATCGACTGGACCGCAGGTCGACCCCTGTCGCCACGGCAGTTGGGCGACGCGAGCCTGCGTCGTTCGCGGCCTGCGGCGTAAACGGATGGCGCAGATCCATCAGCTGGCCAACGCCGACGCCGACGATGAGTCCCGCCGCGGCAGCGGCGGCAATCCAGCGGGATGCATGCGAGGTTCTCGACGTCAACGGCTGCGCGAAACGTGGGAACGCGATCACACGCGCCGGCCGCTCGGCGGCTTCGAGGCGACGGAAAATCAGTGCGTGCTGTGACGCCAGCCGCTCGGCGGAAAAATGCTCGTCGGCTTCGGTCGTCGCGTCGACGCGGAGCGTTCTCCAGCCAGGAGGACAACTCGGCGAATCGCGCGCGGCATGCCGCACAGCTCTCGAGATGCGGATGCGCCTGCCGAACGCCGCCTGTCGCCTCGTCGGTCCAGAGCGCGGCAAGCCCGGCGTCGTCCAGGTGGGCGGTGAGCCTCAGTCGATTAAGAATGGACACGGCGTTTCTCCACTTTCGTTTCGGCCGCGTGACCTTCGACCAGCAGCGTGCGCAACTTGCGAATCGCGCTGAACAGATGCACGCGCACCGTCGACTCGTTCAGCCCGGTCAGCGCACTGACTTCGCGCGACGTGCATCCTTCGTAATGGCTCAACATGAACACCGAGCGCTGACGCTCGGGGAGCTTTGCACAGAGCCCGAGCGAGGCGTTCGCGACGTTCGCGAGCGAGCAGTTGATCCTCCGGGGAGGGATCGTTTCCGGCGACGCGCTCGGCGAAATCCCGTTCTCCGGCCGGTCCATCCGGCATCGGCGCGATCCAGCGCTCGCGACGGGTGCGCGCCTTGATTCGGTCCAGGCACCCGTTGATCAGGATGCGCGTGAACCAGACTTCAAACGGGAGCTCTTCGCGGAAGGATGAGAGGTGTGAGTACGCCTTGACGAAGGCATCCTGCACGGCTTCGTCCGCCTCGGCGACATCGCGCATGTAATGAAACGCGATGCGCGACGCCCGTCGCTGGTGCCTGCCCACCAGTTCGGCGTACCGCTCGCGCGCTTCGGCGTGCCGCCCGTCGGCCTGGAGGGCCTTGACCGCCGAGGCAGCACCGCTGTCCGCTTCGCGGCCGGTAAAGCCCGCCGCCTGAGCTCCTGTCATGAAATACGCCTCGAACGCCGTGACGTTTACTGTGCGGTGAAGGATCAGGCCGAAAGTCGGCCGAATCCGAGTCCATTATATCGGGAGAATGGCAGCTGACACACAGGTGAGTCGAATGCACCCGGCCATCAGCGCAGATGCCTCAGACGAGTGGCGGACTAGCTCGCGGCGCGGCGATCCTTAGTCCGGATGGGATCACGAGCCGGTGTGCTGGCTCGAAGCGTGATGAGCTGGGTGCCGGGAAATACTGCTGAAGCACGGCCGGCAGTTTCGACCCGGCGCGAATCCGCGCCAGCGCGCCGGCCTGACACGAGCCCAACGCCGTGGCCGAACCCGCGTCCTTCGAAGTTGAATGAGCCGCCGCGTGGTTGACTGTCGAACCAGGTACTCTTGATCGCTCGACTGCCGAAGCTCTGTCCAAGCACGTCGCGGAGTTCTTCGCCGCGCACGATTCGTTCCTGCGAGCCGTGAAGGGCGATTCGTTCGGCGCGCCCAGCCGAATCGCGATCGAGCACCTGGATTCCTCGAAGGCGTGGCGCCGACACTCGTGTGCGGCATCCTTGTTCAAGCGCTGCGACCATCGCGCATCGTTGGCTTCGTATCGCCACGTGGCGTGGGCGACTCTGCAGGCCCGTCATCGTCAACTGGAGACGAGGTACGGTCGTCCCATGCCGCCGCTCCACACATCGTCGGCCGGCTGGTCCGGCCGCCGCAATCGGCGTGAAAGAGCGCTTCCGCGGGCCCGCTGCGAAACCACAGACACTGTCGCGGTCGTTCGCTGCACGGCGTCTGGCCGACTGCGCCGCCCACCTCGACGTCGTCAGCCGTGACGGCTCGAACAACTGACAGTGCGTCGTCGCGCAGACGTCGAACCCTTCGGCTCGATGCCGGTTGAGGTGCGCGAGCGCATAGGTTCGTCCGATGACGGCCTGCACTTCGAGCATGCGTTCGACGAGATCGGGGTCGCCGCCCGGCGGAGCGAACTCCGAAAGTATCGCGGCCTGCACGTAGGTCTCGAGCGGGACTTTGCGGATGGTGATCCGATTGCCTTCCTTCACGCCGACGCGGATGACCGCCGGCTCCGCTGCTCGCGCCGACGGCAGCGTCGCGCGTGTCGCAGGTGCGGAACAGCTCGCCGAAACACGCAGCACCGGAGGGCGACGCCATCGCGGCGATTTCCGTCACGTTCACCTTGCGCTGGGGCCCCACCCCCAGCGCCCGCCAGCGCTCGCTCATTTCGCTCGCGCCGTTTACTCGGGCGATTTCTGCTTCATCTCCAGAATATCGGCGCATGCCGTTATACACTTAGCGCGCCAGCGAGCCCAGCCGACTGATCTGACGCACTCTTCGATGCCGCGAATCCTGATCATAGACGACGACACGGCCGTGCGGGAGAGCATCGAGCGGATGCTGCGCTCCGCCGGATATACCGTCCGATCGGCTGCCAGCGGCGAGGAAGGTTTCGCGCTCGCGCGCGGCGGGGCCTTCGACGTCATTCTCTCCGACATGCGCATGCCGGCACTCTCCGGTCTCGACGTGTTGCGCAAGCTTCGCGAGCAGCAGCGTCGATTCCGTCTTCATGATCATGACCGGGTTCGGCACGATCGAATACGGCCGTCGAAGCGATGCAGCTCGGCGCCGTCGATTTCGTCCAGAAGCCGTTTTTCAGGGACGAGCTGCTGATGCGCGTGCGCGCTGCTGCGGACCGCCGTCAGCTCGCGCGACAGGTCGATCTGCTCCAGCGCCACATTCGCGCCGGAGGGCCGCTCGACGATCTGATCGGAGAAAGCGCGCCGATGCAGCAGGTCAAGGCGCTCATCCGGCGGGCCGCGCCCGCGCCGGGAACGGTGCTGATCACCGGCGAGACCGGAACCGGGAAGGAACTCGCGGCGCGCGCGATTCACGCGGCCAGCGCTCGCGCCGACGGACCATTCGTGGCGTTCAATTGCGCCGCGCTGACCGAGTCGCTGCTCGAGAACGAATTGTTCGGTCACGGCAAGGGCGCCTTCACCGGTGCCGAGGGCGCGCGTCCCGGACTGATCGAGCACGCGTCGGGCGGCACGCTCTTTCTCGACGAGGTCGGGACGATGTCGACCACGCTGCAGGCGAAACTGCTTCGCGCGGTCGAGGCGGGCGAGGTCCGCCGGATCGGCGAGAACGATCCGCGCACGGTCGACGTGCGTTTCGTCGCGGCGACGAACGTCGATCTCAAAGCGGCGGTCGATGCCGGGGACTTTCGCAGCGATCTGTACTATCGTCTCAACGTCCATCGGATTCACATGCCGGCGCTGCGCGATCGTCCGGGCGACCTGCGGCTGCTGGTCGATCATTTCGTCGCAAAATACGGCCCAGCAAGCGGCGTTGAGCGCTGCGGCGAGACCGCGTGGTCTCTGCTCGTCGGCCTATTCGTATCCCGGAAACGTCCGTCAGCTCGAACACATCATCCAGCGCGCCGTCGCAATCGCGCGACGGCCCGAGCTCGGCCCGGACGATTTGCCGGAGGAAGTCGTCGCGACGCGGCCAGCCCAGCGCCGCCGCGGGAGAGTACCGTTGCGGCCGCGCGTGAACGCGCCGATCGAGAGACGATCGTCGCGACGCTCGCACGCCATGCCGGCGAGATCGGCGCCGCCGCGCGCGAGCTGCAGATCAGCCGCACGACGATGTGGCGGCTGATGAAGAAGTACGGGATTCCCAGTCCGTAAATTCCGTCCAGCCTCCAGGCTCGCAGCATCGCGGAGCTAAAGCTCCGCGCTACGGGCGTCCGAGTCTGAACGTCGCGACAGCCCGTAGCGCGGCACTTCAGTGCCGCGTCCACCGCTCCGCGTTTCAGCGTTGAAACACGCGAACGTTTCGTCCGTCGAAACAAGACCGCCCCTTCACACCTTTTCACTGATCGCTAACTGACACGTGCTCAGCGCGTTGTCGCTGCAGCGCACAGCGTGCGCGGGTTCGGCGCGCCTCTTGCCACGCCGATCCGCCGCGGATTGCGCGCACGTCCGGCGTGCAGGCACTCCACGGGGGACCAGAACCCATGACGATTCGTCCCGTTTCGCTCTTGATCGTCGACAACGACGATCCGGTCGCACGGATGCTGGCGGAAGCGGCAGTGGCGCGCGGTTATCGCGTGGACGTGCGCGACGTCGCTGGGCGCCGTGAGCGGCCGCGCTCGAGCGCGCGGCGTTCGACGTCGCGCTGGTCGACTTGGGCCGTGGGCACGGAGTCGGGATTCGACGTCATCCGCTGCATCAAGGAACAGACGCCCGACACCGAGATCGTCGTCTTGTCGGCGGGCACATCGCTTGCCTCGGCGATTCATTCGTTCGAGCTGTCGGCGTTCGCGTTCGTCCAGAAGCCGTTCGACATCGATCAGTTGTTCGCCACGATCGAGCGCGCGCTCGAGCGCCGGCGCATGAATCTGGACAACCGGCGTCTGGTCTGGGAACTTCAGACGATCAACCAGATAGCGGATGGCATCGCGCGCTCGCTCGAACTCGACGATGTGCTGGCGAGCGCGCTTCGATGCACCATCCGGGCACTCGATGTGGCTGGCGGTTCGGTGTATCTCAGGGAGGAGGCCACCGGGCTCTTCGTTGACAAGGCGTTTATCGGTCCACAGGCCATGCACGACGTGTGGACGATGCTGAACGCGCTCGGGCTCCGGCCGAGCCCGGGTGATCGGCACACGCACGCCGCTTCTGGTCGACGACTTGCGCACACTTCTCCCGAGCGATCACAAACCAGTCATCCCGGCGCTCAGCACGCTGACCGTGCCGATCATTGCCGGCGACGAGCTGCTCGGGACGATGACGGTCGGCGCCGAGATTCCGGGACGATTCGAGCCGGCAGACCAGCGGCTGCTCGGCGTCATCGCCGGACAGATTGGTGTCGCGGTCCAGAACGCGCGGCTCCACGACTTCGTCCGCCGTGGCAAGCGCGATTGGGAGCAGACGTTTGACGCGATCGCCGATCCGATCGCCGTCTTCGACCGCAGCGGCGCGCTGCTGCGCGGCAATCAAGGCGCTGGCCTTTCACCTCGGACGTGACGTGCGGACGCTGCGCGGCGCGACGTGCGCGGACGTCGGCTTCTGCACCGTCGAGCGGCAGCGACTGCGTGATCGCGCGCGCGGTGGCGAACGACGGCAGCCAGACCGAGATCACGCTGCCAGACGGACAGATCTTCAGCGTCACCACGTTCCCGGTCGACGACGGTCCGGACGGCGCATCGGTCGTGCAGGTGGCGAAGAACGTCACCGACGATATTCGCAGCAAGCGGCGGCTGCAGCAGATGAGCGACGAGCTGACGCTGGCCAACGACCGGTCGATGGCCGCGCTCGATCGCCTGAAGTCGACGCAGGCACAGTTGCTTCAGGCGGAGAAGCTCTCGGCGATCGGACAGCTGGTCGCTGGCGTGGCCCACGAACTGAACAATCCACTGACGAGCGTCATCGGCTACGCGCAGCTGTTCGAGGACGAGTTCGATACGCCGGGCGAGCTGCGATCGGCGGCGGAACTCGCGCAGGACCTGCGGCGAATCGCCCAGGAGTCGGAGCGCGCCGCGAGAATCGTGCGCAACCTGCTCGCCTTCGCTCGACGCCAGGCGGCGGAGCGTGCGCCGCAGGACGTCGCGGATCTCTTCAGTCGCGTCATGGCGCTTCGGTCGTACGAGCTGCGATTGAATGGCATCGAGCTCGATGACCGAGTTCCAGACGGCGATTGCCGCAGGTCGTCGCCGACGGCAGTCAGCTGCAGCAGGCGCTGCTGAATCTCGTCTTGAATGCCGAACAGGCGATGCGGGGCCGCTCGAACAAGCGTCTGCACGTAGGGGCGTGGTTTGACGAGAATGCCGGCGCGGTCGAGCTGTTCATCAAGGACACCGGCCACGGCATCGATCGTGCGAACCTGTCGCGGATTTTCGATCCGTTCTTCACCACACGCGATGTCGGGGAAGGCACCGGCCTCGGCCTCAGCATCTGCTACGGGATCGTCCGCGATCACGGCGGACAGATTACCGTCGAGAGCGTCGTCAACACGGGAACCACGTTCTCGATCTTGCTGCCGGCCTGGGTCGACGAGAGGCGCGATCGGCGAGTCCATTCTGATCGCCCACGCCGAGCAGGGGGAGCGCGATTACCTCGCCGCGGCGCTGCGGGGCTGGGGCTGCGATGTCGTGACCGCCGCCTCGAGCGCCGAGGCGCTCGAGACCTGCCGGCGGCGTCAGCTGCAGGCGGCGTTCGTCGATCGCGGCGTCGTCGCTGCCGACCTGCCAGGCTGGAGGATCGCCTGCAGCGAAGCCGGCACTGCCGCTCGTGCTGGTTTCGATGTCGGCCGACGACGGTGAGGTCGAGACGTTTCGGCCGCGAACACGCCAGCGCGGTGCTCTCGCCGCCGTTTCAGCTGCGCGCCATTCGATCCGCGGTCCGCGCGATCGTCAAGGAGTGTGTATGACCGCTCAGCTCGCCGGTATTGGTCGTCGTCGACGACGAGCAGGGGATTCGTGAGGTCGTCGATCGCTTCGCCCGCCGTGCCGGATTCGAGGTCATTGCGTGCTCCGGCGGCCGCCAGGCGATTTCCGAGCTGGCCACGCGTCATGCAGACGTCGCGCTGGTCGACTTGCGAATGCCGGATCTCGGCGGCCTCGACGTGATTCGGGCGATTCGCGACATGGATCCGCGCTGCCAGACGGTGCTGATGACCGGGTATGCCGCGGTCGAGACTGCGGTCGAAGCGGTCAAGCTCGGCGCCATGGATTACCTGAGCAAGCCACTGGACTTCGGACGACTCGACCAGCTGCTGACCGACGATTCGAGAAGAGACGGAGCGGCGTCGCACGCTGCTGACGCTGGAGGGGGACGTCGCCAAGCGTCTCGAGTTCTGCGGAATGGTGGGCCGCGTACCGGTCATGCAGGACCTCTTCAGCATGATCCGGCGTCTCGCGCCGCATGTCCGGACGGCGCTCATCACGGGGGAAACCGGCACCGGCAAGGAGCTGGTTGCCCGCGCCCTGCATCAGACGGGTCCCCGTCGCGATCGACGGTTTGTCACGGTCAACTGCTCGGCGGTGGTCGAGAGCCTGTTCGAGAGCGAACTGTTCGGCCACATGCGAGGCGCATTTCACCGGGGCGACCGAGAACAAGCCGGGCCTGTTCGAGCACGGCCGATGGCGGCACGCTGTTTCTCGACGAAGTCGGCGAGCTGCCGCTCGCCGTTGCAGGCGAAGCTTCTCCGAGTGCTCGAACTGGGTGAGACGCACCGGGTCGGATCGCTCGAAGCGCGGCGCGTCAACGTGCACGTGATTGCGGCCACGAATCGAGATCTGCGCGCGGAGGTTGCCGCCGGCAGGTTCCGGAGCGATCTGTTCTACCGATTGAACGTCGTCGAACTGAAGCTGCCGCCGCTTCGCGATCGGCGCGAGGACATTCCCTACCTGACGGCGGCATTCGTGAAGGATACAAGCGACCGGCTGCAGAAGCCGGTGGCCGGATTGACGCCGGCGGCCGAGCGATTGCTCGCCGCCGGATATTGGGAGGGCAACGTGCGCGAGTTGCGCAACGTGATCGAGCGCGCCTGCATTCTCGTCGAGGGCGAGTTCATTTCGGAGCGCGAGCTGGCGATCAGCATGCCGCCGGCGCCAACGCGGGCAGGCCACGAGGGCGTGGATTCACGGTCGCGAGGTTCGCACGAAGACGCGCCCGGCAAGGATCTGCTCGCGACCGTGGAGCGCGAACACATTCAACGCGCGCTGGTCAGAGCTGGCGGGAACAAGAAGGCCGCAGCCAAGATGCTTGGCCTGAGTCGCCGCGCACTCTACCGGCGACTCGAGCGTCTCGATCTGTCCGAGACCATCACGCGCCGTCGCGACAACGCGGAGCTGGCAGAGGCGTAGGCACGAAGTCAGTGAAAAGTTAAAAGTTATAAGTCATGGGCGCAGCGAAAAACTCTCAGCGGGCCAATCCAGACGAGGGACGTGCGAAGAGCGTACTGATCGTTGACGATGAGAACGTCGTCCGCGACGTGATGTCGCGGTGGCTCGAGGCGGGCGGGTATGCGGTGAAGACCGCGGCAAGCGCCGAGGAAGCGCTCGGCCAAATCGAGGCGGCGCCGCCGGCCGTCGCGCTGTGCGATATCAGGATGCCGGGACACGACGGGATCTGGCTCGCGGAGCGAATCAGGCAGCAATATCCCGAGACCGCAGTCATCATGGCGACGGGCGTTCACGACGTCGGCCCGGCGGTGAGCACGCTGCGGCAGGGGGTCGTCGACTATCTCACGAAGCCGTTCGGACGCGACCGCTTGCGCGAGGCCGTGACGCGGGGACTGGAATGGCACGAATCAGCCTGGGATGCGCGCCGCTGGCGCGAATCGCTCGAGCAGGAGATGACAATTCGGCGCGCGCGGCTCAGCAATGCGATCGCGGCGGTCGAGGTGAATAGCGAGGAGACACTCGATTCGATGATCGCGATGCTGACGCTGACCGATCGCGAAGCCTACGCGCACGGCTATCGCGTGGCGGCACTCGCGGTCAGCGTCGCGCGCATGATTGGCATGCCCGACGAGGCGCTCGCCACCATTCAGCACGGTGCGCTGCTGCACGACATCGGCAAGCTGGCCGTGCCGGAAGCCGTCCTTCGGAAGCCAGCCCCGCTGACGGTTGAAGAAGTCATGCTCGTTCGTCAGCACCCGGCAATTGGAAGCGAAATCATCGCCGCCGTGCCGTACTTGCAGTCAGCGGTGCCAATCGTCAGGGAAGCGCACGAGCGGATGGACGGTCAGGGATACCCGCACGGCCTCCCGGCGTCGGAAGTCTCCATTGGTGCGCGCATCGTGTGCGTCACCGACGCCTACGACACGATGACCAGGCCCCGGGTATTTCGCGACGCGATCGCGTCCGCCGACGCGCTGCTCGAACTCAGGCGCTGCACCGGCACTCAGTTCGATCCGCTCGTCGTCGAGGCCTTCAGTCAGATGATCCGGGCTCTGGAAAAATGCTGAATGCTGAATGCTGAATGACGAATGACGAATGACGAATGACGAATTGTTGATTTGCTGATGGCTGATTGGCGATTACAATCGTTCAGCATTCAGAATTCAGCATTCAGCAATGTCTTTTGAGCCTGTCATCGGCCTCGAGATCCATACCCAGCTGCAGACCGCGAGCAAATTGTTCTGCGGCTGCAGCACCCGTTTCGGTGCACCGCCAAACGTCAACACGTGTCCGGTGTGCCTCGGACTTCCGGGGGCGCTGCCGGTGCTCAATCGCCGTGCCGTGGAGCTCGCGGTCAAAGCGGCGCTGGCGCTCGGCTGCACGGTGCATCCGACTTCAATCTTCGCGCGCAAGAATTACTTCTATCCCGACCTTCCGAAGGGATACCAGATCTCTCAGTACGATCGGCCGCTCGCGACCGAGGGGGCGCTCGAATTCGAATTGCGCGGCGAGCCGCGCCGGGTCGGGATCATCCGCGTGCACCTCGAAGAAGACGCCGGGAAGTCGCTGCACGAAGGACTGGCGGACTCGGATCGCATGACCGCCCTGGATTTCAACCGCAGCGGCGTGCCGCTCATCGAAATCGTCAGCCAGCCGGAGGTTCGATCCGCTGCCGAGGCGGCCGAGTTCTTCAGCCGGATGCGCGCGATTCTGGTGGCCACAGGCGTGACCGACGGCAACATGGAGGAGGGGAGCCTCCGCTGCGACGCGAACGTTTCGGTAAGGCGCCCCGGCGAGCCATTCGGCGTGAAGACGGAAATCAAGAACCTGAACTCATTTCGGTACGTGCAGCGCGCGCTCGAGCACGAGATCGAACGCCAGATCGGCGTGATCGACTCCGGCGGAACGGTTGAACACGAAACCCGATTGTGGGACACGACCACCGGACGAACCTTCTCCATGCGCAGCAAGGAAGAGGCTCACGATTACCGATATTTCCCGGAACCCGATCTGCCTCCGCTGCAGATTGCTCCGGCAACGATTGAAGAATTCACGCGCACCCTGCCGGAACTTCCGGATGCACGGCGGCGGCGCTTTGTCGCGCAGTACGCCGTGCCCGACTACGATGCGGCGATCCTCACCCAGTCGCACGCGCTGGCCGCATATTTCGAAGCGACCGCCGCCGCTGCCGGGAACGCGAAGGCCGCCAGCAACTGGATCATGGGCGAGTTGACCCGCAAGTTGAACGAGCTTGGGACCGATATAGAGGCCGTGGCGCTGACGCCCGAGGCGCTGGCGGGACTGATTCGGCTCGTGGACGCCGGCACCGTCAGCGGGCCGACCGCCAAAGAGGTCTTCGAAAAGATGTATGGGTCGGGCCGGTCGGCCGCCGAGATTGTCGCGGCGGAGGGGCTCGCGCGAATTGACGATGAAGCGTCGGTCGAGGCGGCCGTGCAGAAGGTGCTCGCCGCGCATGCCGACGCCGTCCAGCAGTACCGCGCGGGCAAGAAGCAGACCTACGGATTTCTCGTCGGGCAGGTGATCAAGTCCATGGGTGGTAAAGCCAATCCGGCGCTGGTGAACACGCTCGTCCGTCGCGAACTGGAGAAAACTCCGGCGTGATCGAGGCGTATCACGTCTCGAAGACGTACGCGCGCGGCGTCTACGCGCTCCGCGACCTGTCGCTCCGCGTCGAGAAAGGGGACTTCGTCTTTCTCACCGGTCCCAGCGGGGCAGGAAAATCCACGCTTCTTCGTCTGCTCATCCGTCAGGACGTGCCGAGCGAAGGACAACTGATCGTCGGCGGCCGCAATCTCGCGACGTTGACGACGCGCCAGGTGCAGTCCTATCGCCGATCGCTCGGCTTCGTCTTCCAGGATTTCAAACTGCTGCCAGCCAAGACCGTGCTGGAGAATGTGTCCTTCGTGCCGCGCGTGCTCGGGATGGTGGAATCGCAGCAGCAGCGCCGCACCTTCCAGGTGCTGAAATGGGTCGGCCTTCAGCACCGGATGAATGCCTATCCGCTGGAACTCTCCGGCGGCGAGCAACAGCGCATCGCGATCGCGCGGGCGCTCGTCAACGATCCTTCGATCATTCTTGCCGACGAGCCGACCGGCAATCTCGATCCGGATCTGTCTCTGGAGATCATGAATCTCTTTCGAGAGATCAACGCGCGCGGCACCACGGTTGTGGTCGCGACCCACGATCGTGAGTTGATCCGTCGCGTCGGGCGCCGTGCCGTGACGCTCGATCACGGCAACATCGTCGAGGTGATGTAGGCCGGCATGCGAGCGTTCAATTACTTCGTGTCCGAAGCGGCCGCCAGCCTCTGGCGTGGACGCAAGGCTGCAATCTTCTCCGTGATCACCATCGCGGGCGGCCTGTTCGTTCTTGGATTCTTCCTCGTCCTGAACGCAAACTTGCAGCGCCTCGTCGGGCGCTGGACGGAGTCGGCGGAACTATCGGTCTACCTGAAAGACGATGCCACTCCAGACCAGTTGCGGATGGTTGACGAGCTCATTGCCGGAAGTGGTCTGGCGGCCGAGCGGGAGTACGTGTCGAAGGCCCAGGCCCTTTCACGGTTCAAGCAGGACTTTCCTGATCTGGCTGGCGCGACCGACCGGCTGGAAGGCAATCCGTTTCCGGCGTCATTTGAAATCCGCCTCAAACCCGAGGTCCGCGACGCAGGCGGGGCGGTGGACAATCTTTCGACCACGCTGGCCGACGTGCGAGGAGTTGCGGATGTCCGCTACGACCGGCGTTGGCTGACACGCCTGAATGCGGTTGTCCGGCTGCTGAGAGGGCTGGGGATTGGCATCGTCGCGCTCCTGGGGTTCGCCTCGGCGCTGACGGTCGCGAGCGTCGTCAGGCTCGCTGCCTCGGCGCGAGAAGACGAAATTGAAATCATGACGCTGGTCGGGGCGCCGCTGGCGTACGTGCGCGGACCATTCGTCGTCGAAGGGGTGCTCCAGGGAGGCGTGGGTGCGCTCCTGGCCATGATTCTGCTGTGGCTGGTGTTTGCCGCGGCAAAAGCCAGGTACGGCATCGCGGCCGCCCAGGCGGTCGGGCTTGGGGCGATTACATTTTTGCCATTCTGGCTGAGCCTGTTCCTGGTGCTGGGAGGCATGGTGCTCGGCTGCCTCGGCGGGCTCATCGTCGCTCGCGCCGTCCGATAACGCGTCCGGGGATACTGTCGCGTTTGACAGGCGTCGGTCCCGGCCTTACACTGTTTTTACCGTCTACATGCCGCACGCGAGGAGTCGAATGGCACGCGTCGTCAGCCCGGATCGGGTTTTGAGCGTTCCTGTCAGCCTTCCTTCCGACTTCTACCGCGAGGAGTTCATCCGACATCGCGAATGTCTCAAGCAACAACGTGAGTACTTCTCCGAACGCGCGATAACCGATGCCGATCATGCATTGGCTCTTGTGCTCGGACACCTCGAGCAGCTGTGCGCGAAGGATGACGCGGATCAGCTGTTGTGCGAGCTCCTCAAGAAATTCAATGCAGTCACTGGCCTCTCAGGCTGGTCGGATCCCAAGCAGCTTCACTGAACGATCTTCTCCAGACATTTCGCTCTGACCTGCACGATATTCTGCGGACAGGTGTCAGCAGTGTCGATCCATTCCGCCTGGTCGGTGCCGCCCTTTCACGCGGGGTGCTCAACCGATTCCCGGATCGCCCGATCTCAGTTGTGTCTGCAGGCAAGGCCGCGTGGTTGATGGCGGCGGCACTGAGTGACGCGCGGTCGAGCCGTACGCTCCGCAACGATATCGCCGGCGTGATCGCGGGTCCTCGTGTGGGCGCCGAGTCCGTGCCCTCGACGTTCGAGTGGTTCGACGCGTCGCATCCGTCGCCTGACGCAAAGAGCGAAGCCGCCGGACGACGGGCGCTCGCACTGGCGGCAGACAGCCGTTCGAGCGGCGGACTTCTTGTTCTCCTTTCGGGCGGCGCTTCGGCATTGATGGCTGTGCCCGCCGACGGTCTTTCGCTTGCGGACAAGATGCTCACCGCACGTGTGCTCATGAACGCGGGAGCTCCGATTGCCGATCTGAACTGTGTCCGGAAGCATTTGTCGGCGATCAAAGGCGGACGGCTCGCGTCCGCCGCTTCTCGGACAGTCACGCTCGCGATCTCGGACGTCCACGGTCCGATCCCGGACGACCCCGCCGTCATCGGATCGGGTCCGACCGTGGGGGATCCGACGACCTTCGCGGATGCGATCGAGATCGTCGAGCGCGCCGGTGTAAAGGATGCGATCGCGCGGCACGCGCTCGAGCATCTCGAACGAGGTGCTGACGAATCGCCAAAGCCCGGCGATCCGCGGCTTCAGGATGGCTACTACGAGGTCATCGGCAACCGTCAGCTGGCGGTCGAGGGGGCAACACGCGCGGCTGAGAGGCTTGGATACGCCGTCCACGTGTTTCCGGAGGCCACCAAGGGTGAAGCGCGGGAAGCCGGAGCGGCATTCGCGGAGCGGGCGCTACGTCTGGACACTGCGGAGCGCTTGTGCGTCATCGGGTCGGGCGAAACGACCGTTCGCGTCCGCGGGCGTGGACGCGGCGGTCGCAATCAGGAATTTGCACTGGGTGCGTTGCCCGTCATTGACCGCTGTTCGCGCGAGACCGTGATGGTGCTCGCAAGCGCTGGAACGGACGGGGTCGACGGCCCGACAGACGCTGCCGGCGCCATCGTCGACGAGACCACCAGGCTGCGGGCGTCACGTCACGGCGTCAGCGCGGCCGCCGCGCTTTCTACAAATGGAGCGTATGACTTCTTCGCTCCGCTCGGCGACTTGATTATGTGGGGCCCAACCGGAACCAATGTCGGTGATCTGCACGTCGCGCTCGTCGCGCGATGATCAGCGTTCCCGTTTCAGTGCGTCGCCCAGAACCAGCGGTTCGATCACAATCGGCCGCGCCGACAGCGGCACGATCGTGAGGGGCTCGAGCGTCTCGGGCGAAATGCGGACAGCACCAGGCTCGCGGACGGTGGCCGCTGACACGCCGGGTGGCTGCGCGCCAAACACGTTTGTGATCCGGGGCATGCGGATCGGTTCTTTTGTAACGTTCGATGACTTCACGCTCGCTCGCAAGCCATCCTCATGGGCCGGGATCACTCCTGCGAGCGGGGGAACGGGAGTCGCTTTCGCGACATTCATTGGTGGCGCCTTCGGCGGCGTGGGTGGTGCCACGTGATCGGGCAACAGAGTGATCGACAGAACAAGAACGGCCAGCGCTGCCGCGGCGAATGCGTAGCGCATTACCGGACGCGCGCGCCGCGCGACTGGCGCGTCGATCCGCGACAGCACCCGGCGCCGCAATCCCGGCGCCGGATCGACCTGCATCATCTCGCGCACGGCGCGATCAATCGCTCGATCGAGCCGCGCGTCGTTCAATGACGTTTGGTTACTCATAGGCATACCCGAGCGCGGCCAGCTTCCTTTTCAGGACCCGCCGCGCCTCCGACACGCGCCACTTGACCGTTCCGAGCGGCGCTCCAAGCAGTTGACCGATTTCTTCGTACGTGTGCTCGCCGGTGCCGGCAAGAAGCAGTGCGTCGCGGAGCTTCTTCGGCAACGTGCCGATGAGTCTGGTCACGTTGCGCTGCAGCTCTTCGTCTACGAATGTCTCTTCCTGCGATCGCCCGGACGAGGCCACTCTCTCCATTTGATCGAACGAGTCCTCTCCGCTATCCATCGACGACGGCATGACCGCTGTGCGCAGCCACCTGGAGATGCTCTTGCGGCGATCGATGGCTTTACGCCAGGTGATGGACAGGAGCCAGGTGCGGAACTGCGCTTCGCCTCTGAACGTTCCGAGTTTGCGATAGGCCGTCACGAACGCCTCCTGCGCCACGTCGTCGGCCTCGGCGGGGGAGCGCACACATGCGAGCGCGGCGCGAAAGACCGCGCGCCGGTTCCTTTCGACCAGCTCGCCGAAGGCATCGACGTCACCCGCCTGCGCCAGACGCACGAGATCCAGGTCGGTCGCGGCGGAAGGCTCGGTTCCGGTCACACAGTCTTGAGACTGAGCCACATCAGGCCCGGTTGGAAATAAAAAGCGAAAACAAAACGAAGAAAAGGTGCCAGGCACCTTTCCCGGGAAGGTGCCAGCCACCTTCGTGGAGACTCAGTCGAATTATGGCCGTTTTCATTACTCCGAACTTAGAATCGAAAGAATGCTGACTCCCGAGCAGCTGCTCAGGCTCATACGCGACAAGCTCGACCATCCGGCAACGCCGCGCGAGATGCTTCAGCGCCTCAAATTACCCCGGCACGAGCGGCCGACCTTCAAAAAGCTGCTGGGGGACCTGGTCGAAAGCGGCGCGCTCGTTCAGACTCGCGGGAACCGGTTCGGGCTTCCGGATCGGATGAACCTGATAATCGGCAAGGTCTCTACACATCCACGTGGCTTCGGATTCGTCGTCCCCGATCGCCCGCTCGAGGATGCCAAGGGGGATATCTTCATCGCCGGCAGCAATCTGAACCAGGCCATGCACGGCGACCGCGTGGTTGCGCGCATCGAGCGGGTCAACGACGGCCGGGTCGAAGGGCGCATCGTCCGCATCCTGGAGCGCGGGTCCGCGTCGGTCGTGGGCCGGTTCGACATCGACGCGTCCGGTCTCGGATTCCTGGTGCCGTTCGATCGCCGTCTGATCATGGACGTGCAGATTTCGCCTGACGAACGGCTCGACGCGCAACCCGGCGACATGGTCGTGGTCGAAATCACCCGCTGGCCGACTCCAGCGCGGGCGCCGCTCGGGCGCGTAACGGAGGTGCTCGGCGACATCGACGAACCAGGCGTCGACAACGAAATCATCATCCGCAAGTACGGCATTCCGGACGAGCACGGTCCCGAAGCCGTCGAGGAAGCCCGTCGAATCGGATCGACGGTTCACGAAAAGGATCTTCGCAGCCGCACCGACTTTCGCACTCACACAATCGTCACGATCGACGGTGAGCACGCCCGCGACTTTGACGATGCGATCAGTCTCGAGAAGCTGCCGAACGGAAACTACTGGCTCGGTGTGCACATCGCTGACGTCGCCCATTACGTCCGTGAGGGCTCGGTTCTCGACGAGGAGGCGTACGAACGCAGCACGTCCGTGTATTTTCCGGACCGCGCCGTTCACATGTTTCCGTCCGAGCTTTCAACCGGATTGTGCAGCCTGAATCCGGATGTGGATCGCCTGGTGCAGTCGTGTGTGATGGAAGTGGACCGCCGCGGCGGCGTCGTTCGATACGAACTCCACGACGGCGTGATTCACAGCCGCGCGCGCATGACCTACACGGATGTCAATGCGATTCTCACCACGCGCGACCCGGCGGCGATCGAGCGGTATCAGCCGCTGGTCCCGCTGTTCGAACTGATGCGTGAGCTGTTCGAGATTCTGAACAAGCGGCGGCATCGTCGCGGGTCGATCGATTTCGATCTGAAGGAGCCGGAAATCGTCCTCGATGATGAAGGCATGGTCGAGGCGATCATCGCGGCCGAGCGGAATATCGCGCATCGCATCATCGAGGAGTTCATGCTGCTTGCCAACGAGACCGTGGCGCAACACCTCTCCGACGGAGATGTCCCGACGTTGTATCGCGTTCATGAAGATCCCGATCCGCTGAAGGTCGAAGAGTTCGAGGAGTTCGTATCGACGCTCGGGTACAGCCTGGGGGCGCCGGCGAACGATGTGAAGCCGCGTCATTTTCAGAAGCTGGTCGAGAAGATGCGCGGGACACCGGAAGAAAAGCCGATCGCCTTTCTGATGCTGCGGACCATGCAGAAGGCGCGCTACGACGAGCAGAACCGCGGACACTTCGGACTCGCGGCGAAGAGCTACACGCATTTCACGTCGCCGATTCGGCGATACCCCGACCTGGTCGTGCACCGCACGCTGCGTGAATCTCGTCACGACCTCATGAACACGGATCGAAAAGACGAGCTCGTCGACGACCTGCCGGAAATGGCTCGACATACCTCCGAGCGCGAGCGCCGCGCCGCCGACGCCGAGCGCGAACTGGTGCAGTGGAAGAAGGTTCGCTTCATGGCCGACAAGGTCGGCGACGAATTCGAGGGATATGTCACCGGCGTGTCGGCGTTCGGGCTCTTTATCGAGCTGGTCGAGCACTTTGTCGAAGGCCTCGTCCATGTGTCGACGATGGCGGACGATTACTATCGGTTCGTGGAGCGCGCCCACACCCTGCGAGGCGAGAATACTGGCCGCGTGTACAGGCTCGGCGACAAGGTGTCGGTGCAGGTCATCAAGGTGGACATGGAGCGGCGGCAGGTCGATCTTGGCTTGACCGAGATCCTCGATCGCGTGCGGGAGTCGGAGCGGAATCGCGGTCCGCGCACGTCGCGCGCGAGCTTCGGCGCGTCACGAGGGCGGGGACAGGTTTCACCCGGAGCTCAGGGGAAGACGGCCAAGGTGAACGCCAAGTCGGACCGGCGTCGCGCGCAGCGGCTCGGCAAGAAGGAACGGACGGCAAAGAAAGTTAAAAGTCAAAAGTAAATCGGTCATGCGATCAATAGTCGTCGGGACAGCGGGCCACATCGATCACGGCAAGAGCGCGCTGGTCCGCGCCCTGACCGGAACCGATCCCGATCGGCTGAAGGAAGAGCAGGCCCGGGGAATCACGATCGATCTTGGATTTGCGCACCTCGAGACCGACGGCGTCAACCTGGCGTTCGTTGACGTTCCGGGCCACGAGCGGTTCGTCAAGAACATGCTCGCCGGGGCGGGAGGTGTGGACATTGCCTTGCTGGTGGTGGCGGCTGATGAATCGGTGATGCCGCAGACACGCGAGCACTTCGACATCTGCCGGCTGCTTCGAATTCCCGCTGGTGTCGTCGCCCTGACGAAGTCCGACCTGGCCGATGCCGACACCGTCGAATTGGCCCGCATGGAAGTGCGGGAGCTCACGGCAGGGTCCTTCCTCGAGAACGCCCCGGTCGTTGTCGTCTCGTCCAGGACCGGCGGCGGCCTCGATGAACTGCGCCGCGCCTTGATCGACGTCAGTTCCGCCGTTCGCGCGCGTGACCAGGCGGGGCAGCCCCGATTGCCGATCGATCGCGTGTTCTCCATCAAGGGGTTCGGCACGGTGGTGACGGGTACCCTGGTTGCCGGAACGATCCAGGAAGACACCGAGCTCGCCATTCTGCCGAGCGAGCGGATCGTGAAGGTACGCGGACTGCAGGTCCACGGACAACGCGAACGGACGGCGGGTCCCGGTCGTCGCGTGGCGGTCAACCTTGGAGGGATCGACGTGGCCGATCTCTCGCGCGGCGACACGTTGTCCGCGCCCGGCGCGTTCGAGCCGACGCAGCGAGTCGATGCGGTCGTCGAGCTCGTTGCCGGCGGACGGGCGCTTCGCCATGGATCGCGCGTCCGCTTTCACCAGGGCACGACCGAACTCCTCGGCCGCGTGGCGTTGGCCGCTCAGCGCTCGGACGGATTGGCGGTGACTGAAGTGCCGCCCGGCGGCTCGGCGTACGTCCGGATTCGCCTCGAACGTCCGGCGGTGCTCACTCGCGGCGATCGTTTCATCATCCGCGCTGTACTCGCCGTCGATCACCATCGGCGGAGGTCAGGTCCTGGACCCACACCCGCCGCGTGCGGGTATCAGAACGACGATGGCGCTCGCCCGGTATCGGCGGCTGGACGGTGGCAACGATGCGGCAGGCATCGATGGCGCCGTGCTGGCGTTCGTGAGCGAACGCGGCCGGGCCGGGCTTCCAGCGGCAGCGCTCCTCAGTCGTGCCGGGCTCTCCCAACCTGTCGCAGATGCGACGATCGAGCGTTTGGCACAGCAAGGCCAGATCGTCCGCGTCGCCGACTTACTCGTGGCGCCGCCGGTCCTGCAGGAGTTGTCCGAACAGCTGCTCGCGGCGCTCAAGGCCCATCACGCCGCACAACCGCTGTCGGAGGGGCTGCCGAGAGAAGAAGCGCGCGAGCGCATCTTCGGCAGGGCGTCGCCGCACATCTTCGAACAGGTGCTGTCCACGCTCGCCGCCGAGCGCAAGATCCTGGTGCGCGATCGGCTGGCGCTCGCGGGACATCAGGTGTCCCTCTCGGCGGAAGAAGCGCACGCCCGCGATGCCATCGAACGCCTCTTCAAGGAAGCGGGCCTGGCGCCGCCCGATTCAGCGGCGGTGCAGGCGGCCGCCGCGGTGCCGGCCGCCGTCGTCGATCGTATGGCTGCGCTGCTGGTGCGTCAGAAGCGGCTGGTCAAGCTCGACACGCTGTTCTTTCACGCCGACGCGCTCGCTGGGCTGAAGGATGACGTGCGCGGGATGAAAGGCCAGGCGCGCGTGGACGTGTCGGCGTTCAAGGAACGCTACGGCATCACACGGAAATACGCGATTCCACTACTGGAGTATCTGGATCGAGAGCGGGTGACGCGGCGGGTCGGAGATTCCAGGGTCGTACTCTAGCCACGCTGGCCGAGTTGCGAGCGAACGGGTGATTCAGTCCTTGCCCTCCTTGGTGGCGTCCTTGAAGTTTCGGATGCCCTTTCCAATCCCGCGCCCGATTTCCGGCAGCCGATTTGCTCCGAAAATCATGATGATGATGATCAGAATGATCACCAGTTCTGGAAAGCCTAAACTACCCATCGGAGGAGCTCCTTGGAAATTTCGAGGAGAACTGGCCGATTGTATCACCCTTAACCGCCGCGCCGCCTGGCAGGCCGCCGCCGCCGCGCTGGCCGTGTTTCTTGGCGGCGCCAGCGGAGGCGCGAGCCAGTTCACGTCGGGCGTCAACCTGGTCGAGGTGTATGCCAGCGTCACCGATCAGCACGGAAACCCCGTCACGGGCCTGTCGCAGGGAGACTTCGAGCTTCGCGAAGATGGCGTGGTCCAGGCGATCTCGAATTTCGCCGCCGGGGATTTCCCCCTGGCGGCCGCCGTCGCCATCGATCGCAGCTTCAGCGTGGCTGGAACCAAACTGACCCTCGCCAAAGCCGCGGCACAGGCATTTCTCGCCGAGCTCCGACCGGCTGATGAAGCGATGGTCCTCGCGGTCGGTTCGCAGGTGGAGGTCGTGGCGCCGCTCTCGACCGACCGCGCGGCCCAGCGGGACGCGATCAACCGGCTGGATGCGTTCGGCACGACCGGTCTGCACGATGCGATCATCCACGCGATCGACGACGTGCAGCCGACGAAGGGCCGACGAGCGCTGATCGTGTTGTCGGATGGCAGCGACCGCTACAGCCAGGCGAGCGCCGCGGATGCGCTCGAACGCGCGCGGCGTTCCGACGTCATGATCTTTCCCGTGGCCATCGGCGCCACCCGTCCGCCGCTCTTTGCCGAACTGGCGACGTTGACCGGCGGCCGCTCGTTCCACTCGCGCGACGGCGCGGCGCTGGCTGAGACGCTACGAAGCATCGCGCACGAATTGCGGCAGCAGTATCTCGTCGGCTACACGCCACTTCGACCACCCGTGGCGGGATCGAACGAGTGGCGCACGATCGCCGTGTCCGTGAAGCGCCCGGGCGCGATCGTGCGGGCGCGAGACGGGTATCTCGTGAAGTAAAAAGTTAAAAGTTAAAAGGTAAAAGTGCAAGTCAGGACCGTTTCTCTTCAACGACTCGTGCCTTTTACTTTTGACTTCTGTCTTTTTAACTTTTCATCATCTCCACAAACAGTTTGACCTGTAGCGTGCCGAGCAGCCGCCGGCGCAACCCGTGATAGGACTGCTGCCCGGCGACGAGGTCCGTCATGATCGCGCGGATCGAGGCGCTCTCCTGGAGCGCGCGGATCAGAAGGGTTGTGAAGCGCGGACTGAAAAACCGCGCTTTGAGAAGCGCGGCGCGGACGAGCTCGTCGTAAACCAGGGCCCGGACCCTGTCGCCATATCGCGCTGCAGGCTCGCCGCCTTCGAGGAGGCTGTCGGCCGCCGCATCGCCGGAAAGCAGGGCAAAGAAGATTCCCTCGCGCGTGAGCGGGTCCACCATGCCACCAGCATCGCCGAGGAGCATCCAGCGTGGACCGAAGGGCCTCTCACGTTGGAGCGTGGACACTCGCAGCGATGGAATCGGCCAGTTGTATCGCTCCAGCCTGAAAGCTCCCGTGACGTTTCGCGCAATCCACGCGGCGGCGGCGGCGCGCAGCGTTGCGGGCTGTGAGGAATCGGCCTGCGCGCAAACCCCGACGGCGAGATGATCGGGTCTCGGAAACGACCACAGGTATCCGGGCGGCTCGTCCTCGAACGCGACGGCGGCGCTCCGCGATTGCACGCCGTGCACGAAAAACCCGCTCGCGATAGAGAGATCGGCGCGCGCAAACGGCCGCCCCACTCGCCGACGCACGAGACTGTTTGGGCCGTCGGCGCCAAGAACCCAGCCGGCGGCGGTTGTTGCGCCTTCGCGGGTCGAGATGCTCCAACCGCCGGCGTCGGGCATGACGTCGTTGACGCGGTCGGCGTGAAACGCGGCGCCGGCGGCGACCGCGGCCCCGAGCAGTGCGCCGTCGAACGCGGTGCGGGATGCGACGGTGAGTTGCGGACTGCGCGCGGTCGCACCATCGAGTTCGACCCGAACCTGGCGCGACTTATGTTCAAACGTCACGTCGTCGATCGCCACCCCCTGGAGAGCCGCGACATCGATCGCATCACGGACGAGATCCAGGGCGCGGCTGGTGACGCCGCCGCCGCACGGTTTTTCACGAGGGTGACTGCCGTCGAACAGCGCAACACGCGAGCCCGCGCGCGCGAGGCGCCACGCCGCCCGGCAACCGGCGGGACCGGCACCGACGATCGCGACATCGAAGCGATCCATCGCCTCCACGTTACGTTAATATTCACTCGATGTCGCATCCTCTGGTCGTTGCGCTTTTTCCCAACCCTGACGCGGCCGCCCTCGCGGCCCGCGAGCTGCACGTGGCGGGAGTCACGCGCGAGCAGATTTCGATCATCAGCCGCAACCACGACGAGGAGTCGAGCTTTGCGGCTGACGTCGGCGGCACGCCCGGGGCCGAGATCGAAGACTCGCGCACTGCGGCCCGGCTCGGCGAACTCTCGGGACACTTTCTCGCCGCGATCGCGCTCGTCCTGCCCGGGATCGGGCCAATCGTTGCCGCCGGCCCGCTCGCCGCCGGGCTGGGCGAGGCGGCGGGGCATGTCGCGGGAGGTGTGGCGTCGGCGCTGGCCGGGGCGGGTGTGCCGCCCGAACGGGCGGAGGCGCTCCAAAACGCCGTGGAGTCCGGGGCGATTCTCCTGGGCGTTCACACCGGCGAACCACAGGTCGAAGCCATTCGATCCGTCCTTCGCACTGCCGGCGCGACAGACATCGAAACGGCCAACTGGCTGGAGTAGGTGCAAACCCAGGAATTGACGGTCGTCGTCCACCAAGCCGTGTCGAGCGTCCAAATGTAGTGACGACAGAAGCCCTAGCCGTTGGCGCCTCTAGAAGATCGCGCCGATTGGCTGAGGCATTCTTATTGCAACTTGCGGTTCCCGACTGAGTCGGCGACAATGGCTTCTCAAGCACTTTCTCAAGTCCAGATGGCCGATAGCTTCCCGGGCTCCAGCCCTAATGCACGCTTTCTCGCGGGCACGCTCGCGACAAACGACGAGTCCTGGAAGAGCTACCTGCTCAAATCGGGGTGGTCGGTTGTCCTGCACGTCCTCGGCCTGGGCCTGTTCCTGTACGTCATCACCAGGTCGGGCGCGATGGACACCATCAAGAAAGTGATTAATACCCCCGACATCACCTGGATTGCCCAACCAGGACCAGGGGGCGGTGGTGGCGGTGGCGGCAACAAGATGCCGGAACCAGCGCGAAAGGCTGAAATCACGCCGCCAAAGCCGCCGAAGATGGAGGCGCCTCCCAAGCCGCCGGTCGAACCACCGAAGATCCCGCAGGCGAATATCCCTGCCGTCACCGCAGTTACGGAATTGCCGGGCGCCGCGACCTCGACACCTGACGCGACGATCGCGCAGGGGCCGTCCACCGGCGGAGGCGGAGGCACGGGAACCGGCAGCGGCGTTGGGCCGGGAACCGGATCGGGATACGGTGAGGGTTATGGCGGAGGATTTGGCGGCGGGGCGTATCGCGAGGGGAACGGCGTCAGCTCGCCTCTCTTGATCCACGAAACCAAGCCAAACTACACCGGCGAAGCCATGCGGGCGCGCATCCAGGGCCTGGTCAAGCTCGAAGCCATCGTGATGCCCGACGGTAGCGTCGGAGACGTGCGCGTCGTCCATTCGCTCGATCAGCAGTTCGGTCTCGACAAGGAAGCCGTCCGGACGCTGCGGCAGTGGCGCTTCAAGCCCGGTATGCGCCTCGGTCAGCCGGTACCGGTCCTGATTCTGGTCGAGATCTCCTTCACCCTGCGATAAATCAGATTCCGGGTTCGCGGAGCTTCCAGGTTCGCGGAGCTAAAGCTCCGCGCTGCGGCCGTCCTGAAAGAAAAAAGGCCGGCCAGGATTGCTCCCAGCCGGCCCAATCGACAATCGTCAATCGACGATTAGTACATTCCTCCCATGCCGCCGCCGCCCGGCATCGCCGGCGCGTCCTTCTTCTCCTCGGGGATCTCGGAGACCAGCGCCTCGGTCGTCAGGAGCAGGGACGCGATGGACGAGGCGTTCTGGAGCGCCGTGCGCACGACCTTGACCGGGTCGATGACGCCCGCCGACACCAGGTTCTCGTACTTGTCGCTACCCGCGTTGTAGCCTTCGTCGCCCTTCGCGTCCTTCACCTTCTGGACGACGATCGAGCCTTCCTGGCCCGCGTTGGTCGCGATCCAGCGGAGCGGCTCCTCGATGGCCTTGCGGATGATGCTCGCGCCCACCGCCTGGTCACCCGTCGAGCTTCAGCGAATCGAGCGCCTTGCCGCGCGCGCAGCAGCGCCACGCCGCCGCCCGGGACGATGCCCTCTTCGACCGCCGCCTTCGTCGCGTGCATGGCGTCCTCGACGCGCGCCTTCTTCTCCTTCATCTCGGTCTCGGTGGCCGCACCGACCTTGATGACGGCGACGCCACCGACGAGCTTCGCCAGCCGCTCCTGCAGCTTCTCGCGATCGTAGTCCGACGTGGTCTCCTCGACCTGCGTGCGGATCTGCTTCACGCGGCCCTCGATCGCGCTCTGCGCGCCCGAGCCTTCCACGATCGTGGTGTTGTCCTTGTCGATCGTGACCTTCTTGGCCTTGCCGAGGTCTTCGAGCTTGATGTTCTCGAGCTTGATGCCGAGATCCTCGGTGACGCACGGCCGCCCGTCAGCGTCGCGATGTCCTCGAGCATGGCCTTGCGGCGATCGCCGAAGCCCGGCGCCTTGACCGCGACGGCCTGGAGCGTGCCCCGCAGCTTGTTGACGACGAGCGTCGCGAGCGCTTCACCGTCAACGTCCTCGGCGATGATCACGAGCGGACGGCCCGCGCGCGCCACCTGCTCGAGCAGCGGCAGGAGGTCCTTCATCGAGCTGATCTTCTTCTCGTGGATCAGGATGACGGGATTCTCGAGCACGACTTCCATGCGCTCCGGATCGGTCACGAAGTACGGCGACAGATACCCGCGGTCGAACTGCATGCCCTCGACCACTTCGAGCGAGGTCTCCATCGACTTCGCTTCTTCGACGGTGATGACGCCGTCCTTGCCGACCTTCTCCATCGCTTCGGCGATGATCTTGCCGATCGTCTCGTCGCTGTTGGCCGAGATCGTGCCGACCTGGGCGATGGCCGTTGCCGCCGACCGGCTTGGCCGCCTTCTTCAGTTCCTCGACGATGACTTCGACGGCGCTTCTCGATGCCGCGCTTCAGCTCCATCGGGTTGGCGCCGGCGACCACGTTCTTCGCGCCCTCGCGGAAGATCGCCTGTGCGAGCACGGTCGCGGTCGTGGTGCCGTCGCCGGCGATGTCCGACGTCTTGCTCGCGACCTCGCGCACCATCTGCGCGCCCATGTTCTCGAGCGGATCCTTGAGGTCGATCTCCTTGGCGACGGTCACGCCGTCCTTGGTGATCGTGGGGGAGCCGAACTTCTTGTCGAGGACGACGTTGCGGCCCTTCGGACCGAGCGTCACCTTGACGGCGTTGGCGAGCTGGTTGACGCCGCGCAGGATCGCCTGGCGTGACTCCTCGCCGTAAATAATCTGCTTAGCCATAGGTCTTCTGAATCTCCGTCTGATGGTTAATCGTGCATCGCTGACGCGGCCCTGAAGGGCCGCGCTACGGGCTGCATTACTTCGTAATGATTCCGAGGATTTCCTCTTCGCGCATGATCAGGTACTCCTCGCCGTCCATCTTGATTTCCTGGCCGGAGTACTTGCCGAAGAGAATCGTGTCCCCTTCCTTGACGTCGAGCGGCGATGACCTTGCCGTCCTTTTCGACCTTGCCCTTGCCAACAGCGATCACCTTGCCCTGCTGCGGCTTCTCTTTGGCGGTATCTGGGATGATGATCCCGCCGACTTTCTGCTCGCCTTCATCGAGGCGCAGCACGATGACGCGGTCGTGCAAAGGACGAATACTGACTTTGGTTGCGGTTGCTGCCATGGTGCTCTTCACTCCGGGTTTGTGGGGGGCCTCCGGTCCGCTCCGGATCGGCGGCGGGGAGCCCAGCCCTGCTGTTATGAGGCCTGAATCCTTCGGTAAATGAAGCTTGGTGGCCCTGCCGCTTAGCAATCAGCCTGGCCGACTGCTAATTCTATGGAAGGCCGTACGCTGTCAAGCAGTCAGGGGGGGAGACTGCTAATTATTGGTGAATTCTGAATTGGTGAATTGATGAATTGACATCGCGCGGCTCCCGCCGCGCTTTACAGCACGCGCGGAAGCGCTGCGAAGCCCAATTCACCAACTCACGAATTCACCAACTCACCAACCGATCAGGCGCTCCGTTTGATTCGGTATTCCTGAAATCTTCCGCGCGATGGTGTTGCGGTGAAGCCCCAGCATCTCGGCGGCGTTGCCGACGTTGCCTTTCGATCGCTGGAGCGCGCGGGCGATGAACATCTTTTCGAATTCACGCCGCGCGTCTTCGTAGAGCACACCCTTTTCGAGGAGTTCCTGTACGAGCTTCTCGAGTTGATCGCGCACGGTCAGCGGAGCTCTCGTCCCGAAAGCAGTCGGAAGGCGTCGAGATACTTCTCACGGGTGCGTTGGACGACTTCCTCGGGAAGCGACGGCACCGGCGGCTGCTTGTTCCAGCGGATCTGCTCGAGATAGTCGCGCACGAACTGCTTGTCGAAACTCGGCTGACCGTGACCGGGTTCGTACTGAGCGGCGGGCCAGAAGCGCGACGAGTCCGGCGTCAGCACCTCATCGATGAGGACGATTTCGTCCGCCTCCGCGCCTCCGGCGCTTCGGCGAGATGGGCTGCTGCTGGCGCCAGCCCAAACTCAAACTTCGTGTCGGCGATGATGATGCCTTTCGACTCCGCGTGCTGACAGCCCCGGCGGTAGATCTCGAGCGTCAGCGTCTTCAACCGCCGAATGAGATCGGCGCCCACCAGCCGTCCGGCTTCCTCTTCGCTGATGTTGATGTCGTGACCGGAGTCGGCTTTCGTAGCCGGCGTGAAAATCGGCTCGGGCAGTCGATCCGATTCGCGCAGGCCGGCCGGCAGCGTCACACCGCACACACTGCCGGTTTGCTGATATTCCTTCCAGCCCGATCCCGAGAGATAGCCGCGCGCGACACATTCGACCGGGACCGGCGCCGTCAAGCGCGCGAGCGTCGTGCGTCCGCGAAGGATGTCCGCGTGTCGCCGCGCGGGCTCCGGGAATTCATCGACGTCGAGCGACAACAGGTGGTGCGGCACCAGGTCGCCCATCCGCTCGAACCAGAAGCCCGACAGCTGGGTGAGCACTTTGCCCTTGTCAGGAATGCCCGACCCCAGCACGTAGTCGAACGCAGAAATGCGATCGGTGGCAACGATGAGCAGGCCCGGCTTGCCGGCAGAGCGTGACGTCGTAGACGTCGCGCACCTTGCCGCGGCGATTGAGTTTCAGACCTTCGAGTGTAGTTTCGAGCAGGGGCGCAGTGGAGAGCACAGGTGACCTCGCGAGAGACGGCAAAGCTTACGGCACACTCGCAGCGACGTCAACTGAGAGATCGAGAAATGTTGAATGCTGAATGTTGAATGCTGAATGCAGCGCAATTTGGGTAGACGACCTTCATTCGACATTCAGCATTCAGCAATCAGCATTGCTTATCGCTCCTTCACCGAAATGTCTCCGTGCCCGCTGCGAATGGTGATCGTCGGGCCGCCTCCGTGGACGGGCCCGATGGCGCGACGCTCTTCGGCGCTGGTGGTGACTTCGAGCGTGCCTTCGGGAACGGTGAGTGCCGCGCCCTTCGTGACCGCATCGAGCTGATAGCCCCCGGGTGGCGCGGTGACTTCGATCGACTCGCCACCCTCGCTGTAGATGGCGAGCGGCGCGGCGCGCTCCATGGAGACCTCGACATCAACGCCGCGGAGATCGAACCGGCCTTCAGTGCGAAGTCCGCTGACCTTCAGCGATTCGCCGACGGCGGTGATCCGTACGATGCCGGTTGCCTTGTCGAGCTTCTCGATGCTGACGTTGACACCTTGCGTATCGAGAATGATTGGACCCGCGAACTCCTTGCCTCTGAGCTCGCCCCCGCGCATGGTCAGCGAAACCTCGCCTCGAATTTGTTCGACCCGTGCGTCGCTCCCGTTTGTCGTCAGCTTGATCGATCCGGCGTTGGTGATCTGAAGGTCGCCGCCCCGATGAGAGCCGGTGACGAGGCCGGCCACATCGCGCACGGTCACCGATCCCCGGACGTTCCCCAGATCGAGCGCGGCGACATGGTTGATGGTGAGCTCGCGGCCGCCGCCTTGAAACTGCACCGCGAGACGCGCGGGCACCTTGAGCGTAATCGACGCGCGCTGAGCGCCGGCTCTGGGGTAGAAAACGGAAAACGCCAGTCGCGCACCCGCGTGATCGAGGCGCAACGCGGTTTCTTTCGCCTGTACTCTGGGCCTCCTCGTCATCGTATGCGTTGGAATGAACCAGCAGCTCGGCCTCGATGTCCTTTCGGTCCTCACCGGTGATTGTGAGGGTCGCGGTGAGAAGTCCCGAGAAGGTGATCTCCGACACCCCTGGCTCGACGGGATAATTACTTTTCGTGAGGACTTCGGCAGATGCCCGATTGCCCCGCATCGCCCGCCTGACGTGATCGAGAATCTGACCCGGCACAAAGCTGCGCTCACCCGGCGCCGGTGCAGGCGCGGTAAACTGATACACAATCGCGCCGACGATCACGAACGCGGCGATCAGCAGTAACTCACGTTTTCCCATAGACTTGGAGCGAGATCCTGTAGTAGAGTTCGCGGGGGTGGGCCGCCCGGCAGGCGCGCTCAGCCGGCTTCCCCGTCGAACACTCCCGGGATTCTAACAGGCCACGAAATCCGGACTGAAGGGCTGAACGTCGGCGCGAAGTGTCACAATTCACGTGTTAACACGATTGAGTAACCAACGTTGACGACTCGCCATGCAGCTGACGTAATTCAAGGGAACTGGCCCTGTCGTCCCTGGCCCTCGCGCGATTGGCAGGCAACCGGTTGAGCGGCATGCGTCCACGTATCCGCACGGTCGTCATCTCTCTGCTCACCTTTGGGCTGCTTGCGTACTTTTTTCGAAAGGCCAACCCTGCGGCGGTGTGGGCGGAGACCCGTCGGGCCGATCCCCTTCTCCTCGCTCTTTCCGTCCTGATTACGACGTTGACCTATACCATCCGCGCCCTCCGGTGGCAGTTCCTCCTGGCGCCCATTGGTCGAACTCGCTACTGGGTGGCCTTCGAAACGACGGTGATCGGCTTTGCGGCGAATTCGTTGATTCCCGGTCGAGTGGGCGAGGTGCTGAGGCCCTACCTGCTCGCGCGCCGTGAGTCGCTCAATGCCACGTCCGCGTTTGCGACAATCATTCTCGAGCGCATGCTCGACCTCGCGACCGTTCTCATGCTGTTCGCGGTGTTCGTGTTTGGCGCCGCTTCGACTGTCATTTCCGGTGACCCGGCCCAGCTCGCGCTCGTGAAGTTCGGCGGGGCGATTGCGGCAGGCTCCGCCGTCGCCGGGCTGGTGGTGCTGTTCGCGCTCGCCGGCCATCCCGAACGACTCGGGCGCGCGGCGCTGCGGGTCGAACGCGTCCTGCCGGCAAAACTCGCGTCAGCGCTGGCGGGATTCGTCGAAACCTTTGCCCAGGGCCTTGCGGTCATGCGGGACCCGGGGCGGCTGGTGACGTCGCTCCTGCTCTCGTTCCCCTTGTGGATGTCGATTGCGGCCGGAATCTGGCTGGCGTCACGGGCATTTCACATTACGTTCCCGTACACGGGTTCGTTCCTCGTGATGACGGTGCTCGTGGTCGGCGTCGCGGCGCCCACGCCGGGAGGGGTGGGGGCGTTTCACGCCGCCTACCAGTTCGCCGTGACGACGTTCTTTGGCGCGCCCGTCGATCGCGCGGTGGGAGCCGCAATCCTGCTGCATGCGGTCTCGTTCGTCCCGGTATCGCTCCTGGGGTTGCTGTTCATGACCCGGCAAGGGTTGACGTTCGGGAGTGCCCGGGAAATCGTAAGTGGCACGGGTCCTTCGACTCGGGCGAACGGTCACGACACTCGACACGAGGTGCGGAGCCTGCCAAAAGCGGCGCCCCGTGGGGCGGAGTCGAGTGGCGCCGCAGGTGCCGAGGATGCCAGGAACGGCGGTGACGTGGACGGAATGCCGATCCCGACGCCGGCTCGAAAAGGGCGCCCGATGAAGTGTCCGTACTGCAGCCATCTTGGTGACAAGGTGGTCGATTCGCGCGAAAGCAAGGAAGGCGACGTCATTCGTCGCCGGCGCCAATGTCTGAGCTGTGGCAAGCGCTTCACCAGCCGCGAGCGGCTCGAGGACATCGAGTACCGCGTGATCAAGAAGGACGGCAACCGCGAAGCCTTTCAACGCCAGAAGCTCATCGCGGGTCTCCTGACCGCTTCCGAGAAGCGGCCGGTCAGCATTCAGCAGCTCGAGGCGATCGCGGACCGGATCGAGGCCGAACTGCAGGAGCGCCCGGAACGTGAAATGACGACCGAGGATATCGGCGCGCGCCTGATGCAGGAGCTCAAACAGCTGGATCAGATCGCGTACGTGCGCTTTGCGTCCGTGTATCGGCAATTCCGCGACGTCGGCCAGTTCAAGCGCGAGGTCGACGAATTGCAAAAATCAAAGGGCTAGTTCCCCTGCCGGGATCATGACCACTCTTCGCGACATCCGGCGCCCCACACTGCCGGCGCGAAGCGTGCCGACCGAACGCCGGCCCTTTCGCGACAATCCACGCCTGATTCTGCTCGGGATCGTTCTGTTGTTCGGCGCGCTGGCGGCGATGGTGTTCCTCGCCGACAAGTCGGCGCAATTGAACCCCGATTTTCTCAGCGAGGTCGTGCTGTACGCGCTGTCGGCGGCCGACCTCACCATGGTCGTCGCGCTCGTCTTCGTCCTGGCGCGCAACATCGTCAAGTTGCTGGTCGAGCGACGGCGCGGGCTGCCGTTTTCCCGCTTTCGCGCCAAGCTCGTGCTCGCGCTGCTTGGTCTGACGATCGTGCCCTCGCTGCTCGTGCTCGCCGTCGGCGGCGAGTTGATTCGCAGCGTGACCCAGTTGTGGTTCAGCCAGCCGGTGGATGATGTGCTCCGTTCCGCCAACGAGATCGGCGGCAACTATTACCGCGAGCACGAAGGCCTCATGGCCGATCACGCGCAGCGTATTGCGCGCGCGATTCCTCCAGCCGCGGTCGCGACCGGTAATATCGAGGCGGTTCGCGCCGCGATTGCTCCGGAGGTGACACGCGGGCGTCTGGGCCTCGTCGAGGTCTATCGGCTCGGTACCACCAATACGCCGTCGGCGCTGGTGGCGGTGGAGTCGCCGTCGATGCCCCGCGGGCACACGAAGGGGATGGCGGATCGACTCGCCGAACGGGTTGCGGCGGGCAGCGACGAGACGCAGGCGCTCGATCCGCTCGACGGCGGCGGTGAGCTCGTGCGAGCTGGTTACATCATCCGCGAGCCGTCCACCAATCGACCGGTAGGCGTCGTCATTGCCAGCGGTTTCCTTTCGGGCGATCTCGCGACCCATGCGCGACGCATCATTGCCATCTACGAGAACTACAGCCAGCTGCACGCCCTTCGCCGGCCGCTTCAGGGCGTGTACCTGTCGCTCTTTCTCATGATGACGCTGATGATTCTCGTCAGCGCGACGTGGACAGGCCTGTATCTCGCGAAGAGAATTACCCGGCCGGTGCAGCTTCTGGCTGCCGGCGCGCGCGAGATCGGCGCGGGCCGGCTCGATCATCGCATCGAGCCCGAGACCCGCGACGAGTTCGGATCGCTGGTCGAGGCGTTCAACACGATGGCCGGCGATCTCGCCGCAAGCCAGCGGAAGCTCGAGCGCTCGCGGCTCGATCTGGAGCGGAAGAATCTTCAGCTCGACGAGCGGCGCCGATACATCGAGACGGTGCTCGAGCGCATTGCCACCGGCGTGGTCTCGATCGGCGCGGATTCCAGAATCGAGACGATCAACACCGCAGCGCTCCGTCTGCTGGAGCTGGATGCCGAAGTGGTCGGTAACTCCGCGACGGAGGTCTTCGAGCGCGAGGATCTCAAACCGCTTCAGACGCTGCTCGCACGGATGAAGACGGTCTCCACCGAGGCCGCCGCCCAGGAAATCGCGCTCGTGCGTCAGGGCCGCGAGGTACACCTCGCGGCCGCGGCAACACCGCTGCAGGGGGAGGACGGGTCCTCTGCCGGAGCGGTCCTCGTCTTCGACGATGTGACGCCACTCATCCGGACCCAGCGGGTCGCGGCGTGGCGGGACGTGGCCCGGCGGCTCGCCCACGAGATCAAGAATCCGCTGACGCCGATCCAGCTGTGCGCCGAACGGATGCGGCGCCAGTTCAGTTCCGCTCCGACGCCGGCGCGTGAGCTGGTCGAAGAATGCACGACGACGATCGTCGGCGAGGTGGAGTCGCTGAAAGGACTGGTTGACGAGTTCGCGCAGTTTGCCCGAATGCCGACGCCGCGGGCGATTCCGTCCGACCTGACCGCGCTCCTGACCGACACGCTGGCGCTCTACAACGGCCTCTTCCGTGAGATCCGGATCGAATGCCGGTTCGCCGAGGGCCTTCCGGCCGTCCGGCTCGATGTCGAGCAAATCCGCCGCGTGGTCATCAACCTCGTGGACAACGCCATCGAGGCGCTCGGCGGGCCGAATGCGGCGTCGCGGCCCAATGGCGATCCACCCCGCATAGTGGTAGAGACCCGGCACGACGCCGGCAACGGAGTGGTTCGCCTGACGATCTCGGACAACGGTCCCGGCATTCCGCTCGCGGATCGCGACAAGCTGTTCATGCCGTACTATTCAACCAAACGCCGGGGCAGCGGGCTTGGGCTCGCGATTGTGCGCCGCATCATTGCCGAACACGGCGGCAATATTGAGGCAGCGGACGATACCCCGACCGGCACGGTGTTTACGGTTGAATTGCCACTTTGACTTTTGGCTGTCCAGCTTCCAGTTTCCAGTTTCCAGTTTCCAGAATTCTCATCGATTGGCATACTGCGGAGCTGGCAACTGGGAACTGGCAACTGGCAACTGGAACTGGAACTACATGCGACAGCACCAATGAAACCTACTGTCCTGGTTGTTGACGACGAAGCCGGTGTGCGCAGCGCGCTGAGCGGCGTGTTGCGCGACGAAGGGTTATACCGTCGACGTCGTCGACAGCGGCGAGGCGTGCCTCGATCGCGCTTCGCGCGCACCCTACGACGTCATCGTGCTCGATATCTGGCTGCCGGGCATCGACGGTCTCACGACGCTGGCGCGGCTGCGCGACCGGCGCGTCGACGCGCCGGTCGTGATGATCTCCGGCCACGGCAACATCGAGTCCGCGGTGCGGGCCATCAAGATGGGGGCATTCGACTTCGTCGAGAAAGCCGCTGTCGCTCGAAAAGACCGTGCTCGTGGTCGGCAACGCCGTGCGCCAGCGCCAGCTCGAGGCGGAGAACAGGGCGCTCCGTGCGCACGTGGACAAGCGGCTGACGATGGTCGGCGAGAGCTACGTCATGGCGCAGCTCCGTGAGCAGGTCGCGATGGCGGCTCCGACAAACGGCCGCGTGCTGATCTTTGGCGAGAACGGCACCGGCAAAGAGCTCGTCGCGCGCGGCATCCATACCTTGAGCCGGAGGCGCGCCGGGCCGTTTGTCGAGGTGAACTGCGCGGCGATTCCGGAAGAACTGATCGAGAGCGAGCTGTTCGGACACTTCAAGGGCGCGTTCACGGGCGCCGTCTCCGACCGGCGCGGCAAGTTCGAAGCGGCCGACGGCGGCACGCTGTTCCTCGATGAGATCGCCGACATGAGCGTCAAGACGCAGGCCAAGGTGCTGCGTGCGCTGCAGGAACAGATCGTCGAGCCGGTCGGCGGCACGACCAGCGTCAAGGTCGACGTTCGGATCCTGGCGGCCACCAACAAGGATCTGCCCGCCGAAATCCGGGCAGGACGCTTCCGCGAGGATCTCTATTTCCGGCTCAACGTCATTCCGATTTTCGTGCCGCCGCTGCGGGATCGCGACGCGGACATCCCGCTCCTCGCGGAGCATTTCATGTCGGAATTCGCCAGTGAGTACGGGCGGCGGCCCAAGCGTCTCGATCCCGGCGCGGCGACGGGACTTCGCGAGCTATCGATGGCCTGGCAACGTGCGCGAACTGCGCAACGTGATCGAGCGACTGATGATCATGGTCCCGGGCGACGTCATCACGCTCGGCCGATCTCGAGTTCCTCGAGGGAGCGGCGATGGCGGCGGCCGAGCCGGATGGAGCACCGCCGCTGACGCTGCACGATGCGCGCGAGCGATTCGAACGCGACTTCATCCTGCGCGCGCTCGCGGCGCAGCAGGGCAACATCTCGAAGACGGCGGAAGTCCTGGGCGTGGAGCGCAGCAACCTGTACCGCAAGATGCGTGCGTACGGGATCGTGCCCGCGCGGAAGGAAGAAGAGTCGGTGTAGTGTTCTTCGCGGCTTGCGGCTCGCCGGACGCTTATTTCAATTTGTTTTCCAACACCTGCTCAGGCCCGAACCGTTCAATCTGCAGATAGAACTCGGCCGCCGACATCAGCGCGGCCGATGGAACGAGCCCGACGATCTCGCTCTCGAGGATCGACACGCCGTATCGCTCCGCCTCGCGCTTCACCATCTCGAACACTCGGAAGATCGGCGTCTTCTGGTAGTTCGTCAGGTTCATCGAGACCTGGGCGATGTTGCGGTCCTCGAGCATGAACCCCGCGGCCTTGACGTAGCGCAGGCCGCCGCTGCTGTGGCGAATTGCCGCCGCGATCTTCTTCGCGACGTCGAGCCTGTTGGTGTTGAGGTTGATGTTATAGGCGATGAGCGGCATCCGCGCGCCTACGACGGACGCCCCCGCCGAGGGGTGAGGTGTCCGCGGCCCGAAGTCCGGGACCCAGTCCGTCGCTCCGCATCTTTTCGGACAGCCCCTCGAACTCGCCACGCCGAATGTCTTCGAGATTCTTGCGGGCCGGGTTGGTGGACGCCTCTTCGTACAGATAGACGGGAACGCCAAAGCGCTCGGCTATCGAGGCGCCCACTTCCTTGGCCAGCTCGACGCATTGCTCCATCGTGACGCCCTCGATTGGGACGAATGGCACGACGTCAATGGCTCCGAGTCGCGGATGCTCGCCGCGGTGGGTCCGCAGATCAATTGCAGGCAAGCGCCGCGTCGAAGAGCGCCAGCGTCGCCGGCTTTGACGGCCTCCGGCTCACCGACGAGCGTGAAGACCGATCGATTGTGAGACGCGTCGGACGAGTAGTCGAGCAGTCGTGCACTCCCGGCACTGCGCGGATCGCGACGGCGAGTCGTTCGATCACGTCCGAACGGCGTCCTTCACTGACGTTCGGGATGGATTCGACAATCGGCATGGAAGAGTTCTACACCAGCTTCAAGCTTCCAGCTACCAGCTTCCAGCGTTCGCCAGTGGCGTTCCCGCTTCCAGTCTGAACCAGACTTCACCACGGCACTCAGCTGGAAGCCGGGAGCGGGAAGCTGGAAGCGGAAGCTTTTGAGTTGTGTCCGCTGACCGTTCGGCTCATAATCGCTCGCGGTTCCGCTGGGATCACGATATTCGTGACGTCTGATCCGACCATCGGCCTCGCCGCCTCGCCGCTCGGAATCGGAGCGCGATCGAGAAGCGCGTCTGGAAGAGCTGCTGCTGAGCGGTCTCGATCATTACTTCGCCGGGCAGCACGATCTCGCCATCAACGTCTGGACGCGTGCGTTGTTCATCGATCGCGGGCACGCCCGCGCGCGCGCCTACATCGAGCGCGCCCGCAGCGCCATCGCCGAACGTCAGCGCGAAGCCGAGGAGCTCATTCACACCGGGCGCGGCCGCGTTTCAGCGCGGCGAGACCGGAGACTGCCCGTCGTCTGCTTCGGTCCGCGGTCGAGCACGGCGCGGCAACTGAAGAGGCGCTCGCGCTGCTCGAGCGCCTCGACCGGCTCGAGGCTGCCAGCGTGCCGCAGGACGCGCGCATCGCCGCGCCGCGAGACCGCCGCGGCTGCCGGCGGTCGAATCCGACACGCGCCGACGCGATCGGTCCTGGCTCGGCTGGATCGCGGCCGGCGTCGTCCTCGGGTCTGGCGGCGGCGGCCGTGACGATTGGCGTTCTCTGGACGCGGGGCGAGCAGTGGCTGCCGCTCGATTCCGGATCCAGACTCCGAATCGTCGACACGCGTGCGCGAGGAGCCGTTGCCGATTCCGTCGGCATCCGACGTGTCCATCGCACGGGCGCAGGCGCAGTACGAGCGGGGCCATCTCCACGAAGCGCTGCTCGCGCTCGAAGCCATCGGCCCGGGCGATCCGCTGAGCGCAGAGGCCGATCAGCTGAAGGCGACGATCCAGCTCAAGTTGCTGGAGGCCGCGCGAAGCGACCGGTCTCCGGCCGGGAACGACCCGGATCGCGCGCGCCGATGAGATGTCCGAAGTGCCAGTACATCAGTTTCGACAGCGGCGAACGTTGTCGCAACTGCGGATACGAATTCTCGCTGACTCCAGATAGTCGCGCCATCGATCTGCCGATTCACACCGGTGATGAACCGCTCGGCCCGCTCAGCTGACTTTGCGCTGGAGGCGGATCGCGCGGCGATCGGACCGAAGTGCCGCGCTGGCCGACGCGATCGGCGCTCCGGCTCCGCCAGGCCGATCACGAGCTCGTTCGATCTTGCCGCTGTTCAAGGAACGGCGCACGTCAGAGACGCGCCGCCGGTACCGCCCACGGTCGCTCCGCGACCGCCGTTGGCGGTGCGCCGCTCGACGCCCGTCGCTCCGCAGGCCATCGACGCGCTCGTCGATCGATGAGCCGGTGCTGGATCTGGATCCGCCAGGCCCGCGTCCGCGGCGATAGACGTGCGGCGCGCCGATGACCAGCCCGATCGCCACCGACGACCGAGGACGCAGACACGCCGACGGCGCTGCTGGGTCCTCGTGTTCTGGCGGCGCTCTTCGACACCGCGATCCTTTTCGCAATCGGATGGATCGTGCTCTACCTGACGCTGAAGATCTGCGGCCTGCCACTCTCCGGCTTGCGCGCGATCCCGGCCGGTGCCGTTTGTCGTCGTTCCTCCTGTTGATCGCCGGCGGATACTTGACGCTGTTTACCGCCGCCGGTGGACAGACGATCGGCAAGATGGCGACCGGGATACGAGTCGTCTCGATGGATCAGGATCTGTTCGCGGTGCCGCTCGGGCACGCGATTCTGCGGGCGGCGGCGTACTTCGTGTCGGCATTGCCTGCCGGACTCGGCTTCCTGCCGGCGCTGGTCGGCGCAGACCGGCGCACAATCCACGATCGTCTCGCCGACACGCGCGTCGTCAAAGCGTGACTCGACTCGCGGTGTTCATCGCCACGGCCGGTTACTGCGGATATTTTCCGATCGCGCCAGGGACGATCGGTTCGGCTGCAGGGCTGCTGGTGTACGCGATCGTGTGGTGGACGCAGTCGCCGATCGTCGAGGTCGCGCTCATTGCCGGACTGTTTGCGCGCGGGCGTCTGGGCGGCGACGACGGCGGAACAGTATTTTGGTGGCATCGATCCGGGGCCGGTCGTGATCGACGAAGTGGTCGGCATGCTCATCACGCTGGCGTTCATTCCGGTCGGATGGTCCGGCTGCGCTCGCCGGCTTTTTGCTGTTCCGCGTGTTCGACGTGCTCAAGCCGTATCCGGCCGATCGATTCGAACAACTCCACGGCGGCCTGGGCGTCATGGCCGACGATGCGATGGCGGCAGTGTACGCGAACATTTCGCTGCGTCTCCTGATGTGGCTCGTGCCAGCATGGATACGGTAAATCGCCCGCCGCTCGGCACCGCGGAAGTGATCGCCGTCGGGAGCGAGCTTCTCGGGGCGACCCGGCTCGACACGAACTCGCTGTTTCTCGCCGGCCGGCTCGGCGATCTTGGAATCGAGCTTCGGGCGAAGAGTGTCGTCGGCGACGATCGCGATCCGCCTTCGCGACGTGTTTCTCGCCGCGGTGTCGCGGGCGGATCTCGTCATCCTGACCGGCGGGCTCGGTCCGACCGACGACGATCTGACGCGAGAAGTGGTAGCGGAGGCGCTCGGCTCGTCCGATGAAGGAAGATGCCGACGATCGTCGGAGCACATTCAGGCACGATTCGCCCGCCGTGGTTTGCGGATGCCTGACGTCAACCGCCGGCAGGCCATGGTTCCGGCACGGATGCGCGAGTCCTCGACAACCCGAATGGCACGGCTCCCGGGCTGATGATCGAGCACGACGACCGCGTGGTTGTTCTTCTTCCCGGTCCTCCACGCGAACTTCAAGCCGATGTTCGACGCGTTGTGCTCATCGAGCTGCGCGGCGCGTTCCGGTCAGTCGAGGATCTACCGGAGGTCGATGTTCGTCGCCGGGCGAGGCGAGTCGCACGTCGAGGAGATTGCGCAGCCGATCTATTCGCGCTGGACGAAAGAGAATCCGCCGATTGAAACGACGATCCTCGCCGATGCCGGGACAGGTTGAACTTCACCTGACCGTCACGCTCGACGACAGATGCCGGATCGATCGCGGCTGCGCGCCGCGCGCGACGAACTGATGAACGCGCTCGGGCGACGACGTCTTTAGCACCGACGGCCGTTCGATGGAAGAGGTTGTCGGCGGTTTGCTTCGCGATCGCGGTCTGACGATCAGCGCCGCCGAATCCTGCACGGGCGGACTCCTGATGACTCGGTTGACGGACGTGCCAGGCAGCTCCGGCTACGTGCTGGGCGGCGCCGTTACCTACAGCAACGAGCTGAAGACTATCCTCGCTGACGTCCCGCCGCTCGTGATCGACGCGCACGGAGCCGTGAGCGAGCCTGTGGCCGTCGCATTGGCCGATGGCATTCGGGCCCGGACCGGCGCGTCGTTCGGGGTCGGCATTACCGGCATTGCCGGGCCCGGTGGAGCCACGCCGGACAAGCCGGTCGGCACGGTGGCGATCGCGCTGACCGGCGAACGACCTTCCGGCGCGAGTGCGCACGTTCTCCTTCATCGGCGGCCGTCCGCAGGTGCGGTTCCAGGCAACTCAGGCGGCGCTCGATATGGTCAGAAGGACGTGCTGCAGGCATTCCGTAGTGAATTGTGCGGTGCGGCTGCCTAGTCGTGACGGTGACTCAGCAATCTGGATCGCATCGGCAGTCATTGGGAGGCTGCCGCGCGGCTTCATTGGCTGAGCTGGCGATCGGTGAAGACGCGCACAGCTTGCGGATCCGCGTCGAAGCGCGGTGGATTGTCGCGGCACATCTTCACATCACGTTGTGGTTCATCGGCGAGGTTGAGGACCAGCGGTGCCGATGACATTCTGGACGCTCTCGATCGTGCCGTTCGATGAGCCGCCTTCGATGTCGAAGTCAGCGGGCTCGGTTGTTTCCGCCTTCCGGCGCGCCGAGAGTATTCTGGCTTGGGGTGCACGCAGGCTCGAAGGCCTTCGCTCGGTTGCACTCGGAACTCGCCGTGCGGCTTGCAACCGCTGGGTTTGAAGCCGAACGTCGCGCCGTACTCGGCGCATCTGACGATTGCTCGGGTGAAGGACGTCTCGCGCGCGACTTCCTCTCGCGTCCTTCGGGAGCTGCTGCAGGACCACGCCGGCCGTTGCCGGCCGATGCCGCGCGACGCACGTCACCGTGTTCCGAAGCCGTCTCTCGCCCAAAGGTGCCAACGTACGAGGCGCTCCTGCGGATACCATTACAGTAGGACTGTCATGCTTCCCGTGTTGTTCGGCTACCTCGCTGGATCGGTGCCGTTCGCCTTTCTCGCTGGCGAGGCGCGCTGGCATCGACGTTCGGGTTGCCGGCAGCGGCAACGTTGGTGCGGCAAACGTGCTTCGTACGACAGGCACGTGGCGCGCGGTTGCCGTCATGCTGCTTGACGTCGCCAAGGGGGCTGCCGCGGTTCTCATCGTGAATCTCGCGGCCGGCGGAGCGTCGGATCGCCGCCCTCGACCGGCGCAGCGGCCATCGTCGGCCACATCTATCCGGTGTGGCTGAAGTTCCACGGCGGAAAGGGTGTGGCCGTCGCGGCCGGGGTCTTCAGCATTCTTACGCCGATCGCGACCGGTATCGCCGCGGCGCTGTTCGTCGTCACCGTCTGGCTGACACGCTATGTCTCGCTCGGCTCGATTGCCGCGACGCTCGCGTTGCCGCCAGTGGCGTGGTGGGCCGGAGCGCCAGACGCCGTCGTGGTTGCCGCCGCGTTTGGCGCGGGAGCGCTGATTCTCTTTCGTCATCGTGCGAACCTTCGACGACTGCGTATCGGGCACCGAGCGCAGGATGGGTGCCCGCGCATGACTCGAATCGCGGTGCTGGGCGCCGGCAGTTGGGGAACAGCGCTGGCGATCCATCTCGCCCGTGCGGGCATGTACGTTCGCTTCTGGGCTCGAGATCCGACTCGCTGGCGGACCAGATGATCGCCACACGCAGTCAATCCGTCGTACCTGCCGGGATTCGAACTGCCGACGGACATTCGTCCGACCGCCTCATTGAAGGCGCACTGGACGACGCGCAGTTCGTGGTGGTGGCCGTGCCCTCCCACGGCGTCCGCGCTGTCGTGCGAAAGGCTGCTTCGAGTATTCCGCCGCACGCCTTGATCGTCAGCGCGACGAAAGGCCTGGAAGCGGACTCGCACCAGCGGATGTCGCAGGTCATCGAGGAGGAACCGGCGCGCGGTTTCCCGATCGTCGTGCTGTCCGGGCCGAGTTTCGCGACGGAGGTCGCGCGTGGGCTGCCGGCCGCGGTGCTGGCCGCGTCGTCTGACCAGCGCGCTGCCGCGCGTGTGCAGGAACAGTTTCGTGGCCCCGGTCTCCGTCTCTACGCGAGCGACGATGTCGCGGGCGTGGAGATTGGCGGGGCGCATGAAGAACGTGATCGCGATTGCCGCCGGCGTGGTGGAAGGGCTCGGACTCGGGCACAACGCCATGGCTGCGCTCATCACGCGTGGGCTGGCCGAGATCTCGCGCCTCGCCTGCGCGGAGGGCGCACGGCGCGACACGCTCGCCGGCCTGAGCGGGCTCGGCGATCTCGTGGTCGACGTGCACGGGAGACTTGAGCCGCAATCGACATGTCGGTCTCGAGCTCGGCAAAGGTCGCCGCCTGTCGCAGATTCTCGTCGACATGCACATGGTGGCAGAAGGCGTCCGCACGACCGGCGCCGCGCTCGCGCTCGGCGCGCGGCACGGCATTGAGCTGCCGATCGCCGCGCAGATGGCGCGCCGTGCTCGACGGACGGTCATCTCCGCTCGAAGCGGTCGAAACGTTGATGGGACGCCGACAGCGCGCTGAGGTGGAATAGGATGAAATGCTGAATGCTGATTGCTGAATGCTGATTGCCGGAACTGGGAACTGGCACGAACTGGAAACTGGAAACTGGAAACTGATCAATGGGTTTTTTCGACAAGATCAAACAGTCGCTGACGCGAACGAAGGAACAGTTCGTCGAGCGATTCGAGGAAGTCGTCAAGCGGGCGGACGAGCCGGCCAAGCGAAGCCAGCCGATCGATGTCGAGACGATCGACGCGCTTGAAGAGGCGCTGATTTCGGCGGACGTCGGCGTCGCGGCGACGGAGCAGATCGTGCAGGCGGTTCGCGCGAAGCGAGCGAGCGGGGCATCGCTGCGCGGTCTGGTGAAGGAAGAGATCCGCAGCATTCTTCGCGAGGCGAATCCGCCGGCCGGCGAACGGCCATCGCCCGCATGTCGTGCTCATCGTCGGCGTGAACGGCACCGGAAAGACCACGACGGTCGGCAAGCTGGCGCGCCTGATCAAAGACTCGGGCAAGGCGCCGCTGATTTGCGCGGCGGATACGTTCCGGGCCGCGGCGGTCGAGCAGCTCGAGATCTGGGCGAAACGCGCCGGCGTCGACATCATCAGAGCCCGGGCCGGATGCCGATCCGGCCGCCGTCGTCTACGACGCGATCGCGGCGGGAAAATCGCGACACCGAGACGTGGTGCTCGTCGATACCGCCGGACGTCTGCACACGCGCGCCAATCTGATGAACGAGCTCGACAAGATTCGCCGCGTCGCGGCCCGCGAGATCGAAGGCGCGCCGCACGAAGTGCTGCTCGTGCTCGATGCGACCGTCGGACAGAACGGCCTCGCGCAGGCGCGCGAGTTCATGAGCGTCGCGGGCGTCAACGGCATCGTGCTGACCAAGCTCGACGGAACGGCAAAAGGCGGCATTGCCGTCGCCATCGCGCACGATTTGAAATTGCCGATCAGGTACGTGGGCGTCGGCGAAGCGATCGACGATCTCGTGCCGTTCTCTCCGGACGAGTACGTTGATGCATTGTTTGAGGAGAAGTGGTGACAGTTCCAGTTCCCAGTTCCCGGTTTGCAGTTGTTTGATGAACTCGGTAACTGGAAACTGGCAACTGGAAACTGACGTGAGCGTTTGTGTCCACCGACACTGATTACATGTCGACGCGCGCTCGCGCTGGCCGAGCGCGGTCGCGGACGGACGAGTCCCAATCCGATGGTTGGCGCAGTGGTTGTCGATCCCGAAGGGGTGGTCGTCGGTCGCGGGTTTCACGAACACGCAGGAGGACCGCACGCCGAAGTGCATGCGCTGCGGGATGCCGGGAGGCGTGCGCGGGGCTCGACGCTCTACTGCACGCTCGAGCCGTGCAGCCACGTAGGGCGGACCGCTGCGTGCGCACCGGTCGTCGCGGATTCAGGCCTGGCCCGGGTCGTCGTCGCTAGCGGGGATCCGAATCCGCTCGTAGACGGCCGCGGCATCGACCTCCTCCGTGCCCGCGGGGTTTCGGTGACGACCGGTGTGCTCGATGCGGAGGCGCGAGCACTCAACGCCCCGTTCTTCAGCGTGATGACACGCCGTCGTCCCTTCGTCACGATGAAGATCGCGCTGAGCGCCGATCATCGCATCGCACTGCGGCCGGGCCTGCGCACCCCACTGACCGGTGCTGCGGCTGCGCGCGTGATTCACCGGGACAGGGCCGAAGTGGATGCCATCGCCGTGGGCTCCGGCACTGTTCTCGCCGACGATCCGTTGCTGACGGCTCGCGGCGCGTATCGCCATCGGCCTCTGGTTCGCGTCGTCTTCGATTCGCGTCTGCGCACACCCGCTGACGCGAGGCTGCTCTCGACGCTCGAGTCCGGGCCGGTCATAATTGTGAGTACCGTCACGAAGTGGTGATCCAGGCCCCCGATCGGGCGGAGACCTTGACCAGGGCCGGCGCGGAAATCGTGGCCGTCGAGCGCGAGGGGGCTCTCCTGGGCCCGCTGGAGCATCTTGCGGCGAGGGGAATCTCGTCGATGATCGTCGAGGGGGGCGTGACACTGCATCGCGCGCTCTGGGACGCCGGGCTTGTCGATCGCGTCCAGATGTACATGACACCGCATCGGCTGGGTGCGGACGGGCTGGAGTGGCTGGCTGCGCCGCTCCAGGGGCTTGGTTCCATGACGAGAAAGGTTCTGGGACCCGATATCCTGATAGAGGCGTATGTTCACAGGGCTGATTGAAGCGCTAGGGGAGGTTGCCGAGATCAAGCCGACACCGGCAGGATTTCGGCTCCGGCTGACGACGCCGATCGCGTCGGAGATCGCTCCGGGCGACAGCGTCTCGGTGAACGGGGTCTGCCTGACCGCCGTGTCATGCGACGCTGACGGCATTCACGCCGACATTTCGCCCGAGACTGCGCGGGTGAGTTCGCTCGGCAACCTTCACCGGGGCGCGATCGTCAATCTGGAGCGCCCACTTCGCGCCGATGCGCGACTCGGCGGCCACTTCGTGCAGGGGCATGTTGACGCAACCGGCACGATCGACGACATTCGCCCCGACGGCGACTCGTTCTGGCTGACGATCAGGTACCCGGCGCTGGTTGCACCGTACCTTGTCCGCAAAGGATCAATCGCGGTGAATGGCATCAGCCTGACGGTGGCTGGTCTCGACGATCGTTGCTTCGACGTGCAGATCATTCCGTACACGTGGGAACACACGAACCTGCACAGCGCCCGACCGGACGACGTCGTGAACCTCGAGTGCGACATTCTCGGCAAATACGTCGTCCGAGTCGCGGAGCTGGCCGGCATTACGACGAAGCCGGCGGACCGGTAGTGAGTTGTTGATTGCTGATGTTGATTGATTGCCATGGCTACGAAGACTCGCAAGAAGAAGTCCCCCTTTGCTCCGATTGAAGATGCCATCGAGGCGATTCGAAGCGGCAAGATGATCATCGTTGTCGACGACGAGGATCGCGAGAACGAGGGGGATTTGACGATCGCGGCGGAGAAGATTACGCCCGAAGTGATCAACTTCATGGCCCGGCATGGCTGCGGGCTGATCTGCATTCCCATGACGGAGGATCGGCTCACGGAGCTGGACCTGCCGCAGATGGTCGGGCCTAACACCGCGCGGCTTGGCACGGCGTTTTGCGTGTCAATCGATGCGAAGGCGGTTACGAGCACCGGTGTTTCTGCCAGCGATCGCGCGGCAACGGTGCTTACCGCGATTGATCCGCGCACGCGGCCGGCCGATCTCGCACGACCCGGGCACATGTTTCCACTCAAAGCGCGCACCGGCGGCGTGCTCGTCCGTGCCGGTCAAACCGAGGCGGCCGTCGACCTCGCGCGAATCGCCGGGTTATATCCGGCCGGCGTCATCTGCGAAATCATGCACGACGACGGGACGATGGCGCGTGTGCCGGAGCTGACGAAGTTTGCCCGCCGCCACAAGCTGCTGATGATCACTGTCGCGGATCTCATTCAGTATCGCCTGCGCACCGAAGGGCTGGTGCATCGCGTCGCGACCGCGGACCTCCCGACCGAAGACGGCGACTTCAAGGTGTATGCGTTCGAGAGCGTGATCGATCGTGAGACCCACGTGGCGCTGGTAAGAGGAGACATCGGCGACGGAGAAAACGTGCTGGTGCGCGTGCACTCCCGATGCCTGACGGGGGACGTCTTTCAGTCGGCACGCTGCGACTGCGGGCCGCAGCTGCATGCGGCAATGAATCGCATTGCGGCCGAGGGGCGGGGCGTGCTGCTGTACCTGAACCAGGAAGGGCGAGGGATCGGGCTGGCCAACAAGATTCGAGCCTACGAACTTCAAGATCAGGGGCTCGACACCGTCGAGGCGAATGAGCGTCTCGGGTTCAAGGCCGATCAGCGCGACTACGGGATTGGCGTCCAGATCCTCAAGAACCTGGGCGTTCGCTCGATGCGCCTCCTGTCGAACAATCCGAGAAAGCTGGTTGGCATCGAGGGCTATCAGCTGTCGGTCAAGGAATGGTTGCCGCTCGAAATTCCGGCTTCCGATGGTACGCGCCGCTATCTGACGACCAAGAAGAACAAGCTCGGCCACAAGCTCACCTCGGTTTGACAGAGGGACGCCCTTCAGTTACGATAAACGTTTGCGTCTGAAGCGCTTAGGCGTCTAGACGACCTGTCGGCCGGACCCGTCGGGCACAGTTCCGTGGGACCGTCCGTTTGAGCACCGTAGCAAGGACTCGCGACACCGCCGGTCATTCACGACATGTTTGAATCGCTCAGCGACCGACTCCAGGGAGTATTTCGCTCGCTCCGCGGCGAAGCCCGGTTGACCGAAACGACCGTCGAGGCGGCGCTTCGCGAGATCCGGATGGCGCTGCTCGAGGCGGACGTCAACTTCAAGGTCGTCAAGGCATTCATCGATCGGGTTCGCGATCGCGCGGTGGATCAGGAGGTCTTGAAAAGCCTGACGCCGGCGCAGCAGGTCGTCCGCATCGTCCGAGACGAAATGCTGGCGCTCTTCGGCGATACGACCGGAGGATTGCCGCCGTCGCAGGCGCACCCGCGGGTCATCCTGCTGCTGGGGCTTCAGGGTTCGGGCAAGACGACGACCGCTGGCAAGCTCGGACGATGGCTGGCGAAACAGGGCCGTCACCCCATTCTGGTGTCAACGGACGTTCGACGGCCGGCCGCCATCGAGCAGCTCAACGTCGTCGGGCAGCAGGCTGGCGTTCGCGTCCACGATCCGTCGGGCGATCTGGATCCGGTGCGCCGCGCCCGCGGCGCGATGTCCGAAGCGCGGAACAGCGGGTTCGATACCGTTATCGTGGACACCGCCGGGCGGCTCCACATCGACGATGAGTTGATGAACGAGCTGCAAGCGATCCAGGCGGCGGTTGAGTCGACCGATCGCCTTTACGTCGCCGATGCGATGACGGGGCAGGACGCGATCAAGAGCGCCGGCGAATTCAACCGGCGGATAGGGATCAGCGGCGTCGTGCTCTCGAAGATGGACGGCGACGCCCGGGGCGGCGCGGCCCTCTCGGTGGTCGGTGTCGTCGGGGTTCCGATCGCGTTCGTGGGCAGCGGCGAACGGCTCCAGGACCTTGAGCCGTTTCATCCCGATCGCGTCGTGTCCCGGGTGCTCGGCATGGGCGATGTGCTGTCGCTCATCGAGAAGGCGGAGGAAGCGGTCTCGGTCGAGGACGCGCAGAAGCTCGAAAAGAAGCTGCGTCAGGACGACTTCACCCTCGAGGATTTCCGCGACCAGTTGCGGACGATCAAGAAGATGGGCCCGCTCGAGCAGATCCTCGGCATGCTGCCCGGGATGGGCGGGATGAAGGAGCTGGCGGCGAACCGCGAGAAGATCGACGACAAGCAGCTGGATCGAGTGGAAGCCATCATCAACTCGATGACGCCGCAGGAGCGGCGTCACCACCAGGTGATCAACGGCAGCCGCCGGAAGCGGATCGCGAAGGGCAGCGGCACGTCGGTCGAAGAAATCAATCGGCTGTTGAAGCAGTTCGTGCAGATGAAGAAGATGCTGAAGGCGATCGGCGGAATGGCGGGGCTCGGCAAGAAAAAGGGCGGCCTCGGGATGATGAAGTCGTTGATGAGGTGAGTATCAGTTGCCAGTTTCCAGTTTCCAGAACTGTGAACTCGAACTGGTGACTGGCAACTGGTAACTGGTAACTGGAGCGAAGCGAGATGTTAGTAATTCGTCTGAGACGTACGGGTTCGAAGAAGAGACCGTTCTTCCGTGTGGTCGTGACCGACTCACGCGTGGCGCGCGACAGCAGTTTCGTCGAGGTGCTCGGGCATTACAACCCGCGCACGAAGCCGGAGACGCTCGAGCTGAGCCGGGATCGCCTCGATCACTGGATCAAGGCCGGTGCCGTTCCGTCGGACACGGTGCGAACCCTCGTGGCGAGGATGCCGCCGGCCCCGGCCGAACCGGCAGCGGCATCGACGGCATCGTGAGCCGCAGCCGCGACGTCGTTGAAGTCGTCGCCCGGGCGCTCGCGGATCGTCCTGACTCTGTTCGGGTGACCGAGCGGCAGAACAAAGGACAGACGCTCGTCGAGCTGTTCATGGCGCCGGGCGACCTGGGGCGCGTGATTGGACGGCAGGGACGCACGGCGGCCGCGATGCGGACACTGGTGAGTGCGACCGCGGAGCTCGAAGGGACGAAGGCGACACTGGAGTTCCGCGACGACGAGTAGGGTGCGGGGGTGGTTGTAAGTCCTGAATCGAGCGAGTTCCCGGGCGACGGCCTGCTGCTCGTCGGCCGTGTGGCGCGCGCGCATGGCATCAGGGGACACGTCATCGTGAATCCTGAAACGGACTTCATGGAAGAACGTTTCCGGATCGGCCGCCGAGTGCTCGTTGGAGCCGCCAGCCGGCCCCGGGAGTACGAGATTGAGGACGTTCGGTTTCATCAGGGGCGTCCCGTCGTGCGATTTGCCGGGGTCGACACGATGAACGACGCGGAGACGCTGGCCGGCGCCGAGCTGTGGCTGCGGGAGGCCGAACTGGAGCCGCTGCCGGCGGGAACGTTTTACCGGCACGATCTCGTCGGGTGCGAGGTCAGGAGCAAGGGCGGCGAAGTGCTCGGACATGTGACCGCGGTCGAGGGATCAATCGATCGCAGCTATCTTGTGGTTGCCGAGCACATGATGATTCCGCTCGTCGCCGACATTTGTGTCGCGGTCGATATCGCGAATCGGCGCGTCACAATCGATCCGCCCGAGGGGTTGATCGATCTCAATCGTCCGGCCGGATCGTCGCGGTGAAGATCGACATCGTCACCATCTTTCCGGCGATGGTCCAGGGTGCGCTGGCGGAGGGGATCGTCGGACGTGCGATTGGGAGCGGGCGCCTCGACGTGCGGGTTCACGATCTGCGCGACTACGCGACGGATCGGCATCGAAGTCGTCGACGACATGCCGTTTGGCGGCGGCCCCGGGATGGTGCTCAAGCCCGAGCCGATGTTTGCGGCGGTGGATGCGATACGGGCAGAGCGGGGTGCGCCCGGTGCGATCATCTTGACCTCGCCGGACGGGGAGCCGTTCAAGCATGCGACGGCTGTGCGGCTGAGTGGCGCCGACCACCTCGTGCTGCTGTGCGGCCGATACGAAGGCGTGGATGAGCGCGTGCGCATCGGGCTGGCCACCGAGACGCTGTCGATCGGCGACTACGTGCTTTCGGGTGGCGAGCTACCGGCGCTGGTCATCGTCGACGCCGTCGCGCGGCTCGTGCCCGGAGTCGTCGGCGACGAAGCGTCGGTGGCGCGCGATACGTTTGCGAGCGGGTTGCTCGATTACCCGCAGTACACGCGCCCGGCGGAGTTTCGCGGGATGCGCGTGCCGCCCGTGCTGCTTGTCGGGGCATCACGCGGAGATCGAGCAATGGCGGCGCCGCGAGGCGCTGGCGCGCACGTTGGAGCGCCGACCTGACTTGCTGGAACGCGCGTCACTCGATGCAGACGACGAGAGGTTGCTGAACTCGCTGCGGCTCGAAGTCGACCATCGCGACTGACGCTGTCTCGGACACGGGACGCAAGCGGAGCGGAGCGAGCGGCGCCCTTCGACAGGCTCAGGGCGTGGTCGAGCGACGTCGAACCACGAAGAGCGAGTGCAGCGCAGCGACCCAGGCGGGTGCAGGGGACCGCGCCGATCAAGAGAAGCTGGCTTTACACAAGGAGATAGAGAGATGACTGCCGTAGAGACCGTCGAGCGCGGGAACATGGTGAAGCGCCCGGCGATCAAGCCGGGCGACACCGTTCGCGTTCACGTGAAGGTCCGCGAGGGGGACAAGGAACGCATCCAGGTGTTCGAGGGCATGGTGATCGGGATGCACCGCGGCGGCGCGCGCGCGACGTTTACCGTGCGCAAGGTGTCGTTCGGCCAGGGCGTCGAGCGCATCTTTCCGTTGCACTCGCCGATCATCGACAAGATCGACGTCGTGCGCACGGCGCGCGTTCGCCGCGCGAAGCTGTACTTCCTGCGCGAGCTGAAGGGCAAAGCCGCGCGGATGAAGGACGCGGCCAAGAAGCAGACGGTCTGAACGCTCGGGCCACTCGCCCGTGGTCAAAGTCCGCGCTTTCAGGACGCTCGAAAATACGATCCGGCGGCTGGGGTTCAACCTGGTCGCCGGCGTCGACGAAGTGGGCCGGGGCTGCCTGGCCGGCCCAGTCGTGGCCGCCGCCGTCGTGCTCGACCCCCTGCGGTATATTCCACGTATCTGCGACTCGAAAACGGTGACCGCGCTCGAGCGCGCGCGCCTCTACGAAAAGATCGTCCGCAATTCGGTCGCGTGGGGCGTGGCGTCGGCCGAACCAGCCGAGATCGACACCATCAACATCCATCAGGCGTCTCTGCGGGCCATGCAGCGCGCCATCCTGAAGCTTGTGCCGCTGCCCGATTTCGTCCTCGTTGACGCCTTCCGGGTGCCGGACCTGATGATGCCGCAGCGTGCGATCGTGCACGGCGACGCGAAGTGCACGGCGATTGCCGCCGCATCGATCGTCGCCAAGGTCACGCGAGACCGGATGATGCTCGAGCTCCACGCGCAGGATCCCCGTTATGGATTCGATCGCCACAAAGGCTACGCCACCCGCGATCACCTGGATGCGGTTTCCCGATTTGGCTACTCGCACGTGCATCGTCGATCGTTCCGGCCGCCGTCGCTGTTTGATACGATTGACGCCGCGAACGCTGGAGACGCCTGAAGCGCGCGGGCATCGGCTGTGGAGAAACGGTTGCCTCTCGATCGAGAAGACACGCTGAAAAAGGCGGAAAAGCTGCTGCGCCAGGGGCGTCTCGACGCCGCGATCGCGGAATACGTCCGGATCACCGAGGATCAGCCGCGCGACTGGAACACCGCCAACACGCTCGGCGATCTCTACGTGCGCGCCAACCAGCCGGCCAAGGCCGTCGAACAGTACGCGCGCATCGCCGAGCATTTCGTGCAGGACGGCTTCTATCCGAAGGCCGCCGCCCTCTACAAAAAGATCCTCAAAATCGTTCCCGGCGACGAACAGGCGCAGCTGTTCCTGGCCGAGATCTCGGTCAAGCAGGGACTGCTCGTTGACGCCAAGTCGTATTACAACGCCGTCGCCGCGCGCCGGCGTTCGAGAGGTGATCGGAAAGGGGCCGACGAAATCACCATTCGGCTTGGCGCGATCGATGCCGCCGATGTGCCGGCACGGATCGCGGCCGCGCGCGTGCTCGCGCTCAGCGGCGAGGATAAGCGTGCCGCGTCCGGTTTCCGCGAGCTGCACGCGGATCTCCTCGGCAAGGACCGTGAGGCAGAAGCGCTCGACATGCTCCGTGAAGCCGTGCGGCTCAATCCCGCCGACCTCGACGGGCGCGGCATCCTCGCCCGGATGGCGCTGGCGAAGGGTGACGTCGATACCGCTCGCGGATTTCTCGATCGGAACAGCGCGGGTAAGGATCCCGCACTGCTGTTCGCGCTCGCCGACCTCGAGCTCCGCAGCGGTCGCACCGACGAGGCAAGAGAGCTGTTGTCCGAGCTCGTGTCGCTCGGTCCGGACACCCGGCGGCAGATCGTCGAGCTGGCCTGGTCTCTCGTCGGCACCTCGCCAGACGCAGCCTTCACCTGCGTCGATTCCGCGGTTGACGCGTCGGTCACGGCGCACGAGTTCGATGAAGCCGCGGCGAATCCTGCAGGAGTTCGTCACACGACGCGCGGCGCACGTTCCCGCGCTGATCAAACTCGTCGAGGTCTGCGTCGACGGCGGGTTGGAATCGACGATGTACGAGGCGCAGACGCAGTTGGCCGACGCCTACCTGACGTCAGGACAGGCGGCGGAAGCGCGCGCCATTGCCGAAGACCTTGTCGCCCGCGAACCGTGGGAGGGCGCTCACATCGAACGGTTCCGTCGAGCGCTGGTGATGCTGCGGGTTTCGGATCCGGACACCGTGATCGCGGAGCGCCTCAGCGGATCGACCCCTTTCGTCGCGCGCGATCATTTTTCGGGAGCGGTCGAAGCCCCGGCGATTCCGCCGGAGCCAGAGGTCGAAGACGCCGGCGTCCCCGAACACCGTCGCTCTTCCGCCGGCTGCGGCCACGCCTGCAGCCAGTCCGGCGGCATCAAGTCCGACGAAATCGGGACGCAAGGGCGGGGCAGAGATCGATCTGTCGAGCGCCCTCGGAGACTTGGAGAGCGCCGACGCCGGTAGTCCTCGGCCCACCGGCCTCGGCGACGTCTTCAAGGGGATGCGCAAGGACGCGTCGCAGGGTGAAACCGCGGATCAGTCGGCGCAGCACCTGAAGCTCGCGCGGACCTATCTCGAGATGGGCATGCTGCCGGAGGCGACGAGCTCGCTCAAGACGGCCGCTCGATCGCCGCGCCGGCGTTTCGAAGCGGCGGCCATGCTCGGCCGCCTGTACCGGGAGCACGGCGAAATCACGGACGCAATCGAGTGGTTCGAGCGCGCCGCCGAAGCGACGGTGCCGACGCCGGAAGAGGGTCACGCGCTGCTCTACGATCTCGGGCTCGCGCTCGAAGATGCCGGTGAGACCGCCCGGGCGCTGGCCGTGTTTCTCGAACTCCAGGCAGATGCCGGTGAGTACCGTGACGTGTCCGATCGCGCCGATCGGCTCGCCCGCGTGCAGACCGGAGGTTGATCATCTCGATCATTTCCCGCCTTCTGTTCGCCGCCTATTTTCTGGAGGCGGGGTTCGTGCTGATTGTCGCTCCCTGGAAGTCCGCCTTCTGGGATCGCAATTTCTTCATCGAACGCCTGCCGGTCCTCGAATCGCTGTTGTCGAGCGTGTTCGTGCGCGGGGCGGTGTCAGGCATCGGCGGGTTGACCACGCTCGCCGGGTTGGCCGAGCTCGCGGGTCTCTTTGTCGCGCGACACCGGGCCACCGACGAGCCGGTGACAGAAACGTAAAAGTAAAAAGTTAAAAGTTAGCAGTGTAAGTGCAGTCGCCAATCATCTGCCTCGTCACCGGCGGCGGAACGGCACGCGCGCTCCTGAGCCTCGTTCGTGAGGCCGCCGCCGCCGGTGTCAGTCTGATTCAGATTCGAGAGCGATCCCTGGATGACCGAGCGCTGCTGGCGCTCACGCGCGAAGCGGTTGAGGCCACTCGCGATACCGGGTGCCGGGTGGTCGTCAACGACCGGCTGGATATCGCGATCGCGTCGCAGGCGGCGGGTGTGCACCTGCGCGGCGAATCGTTTCCCGCCGGGCGTGTTCGCGCGATGGCTCCCCGCGGCTTTCTCGTCGGCCAGTCGGTGCACGGTGTCGATGAAGCGGTGGCCGCAGCGCACAGCGGGTGCGACTACCTCGTGTTTGGCACCGTCTTCCCGTCGCGCAGCAAGCCGGACGCGCACCCGGTCGCGGGACTGGGCCAACTCCACAAGGTCAGCACGGCAGTTCAGATTCCCGTCATCGCGATAGGCGGCATTTCGCTCGAGAATGCCGCCGCCACGATCTCAGCCGGTGCGTCAGGAGTGGCGGCGATCGACCTGTTTCGCAGCGGCCCGGCGCTCGCCGAGATTGTGTCGAGCTTGCGACGGCCGTTTGACACCTGATCGCGAACGTTGTCAAAATAGCGGGAAAACCTGATAAGTGTTCCAATACCGGTCCCTGGGGTTATGAGCGATTTTGGCGGGAAGCTGCGCCTCGCGCGGGAACGGCGCGGCACCTCACTTCAACAAATCTCCGTCTCGACGAAGATCTCGGTCGCCGCGCTCGAGGCGCTCGAGCGCAACGACATTTCCAAGCTGCCAGGGGGCATTTTCAGCCGATCGTTTGTGCGTTCATATGCGCACGAAGTGGGGCTCGATCCCGACGAGACGGTCCGCGAATTCCTCGACCGCTTTCAACCGTCTGCTTTGGCCGCGGCGTCTTCCACGGCCGCCGCGGTCCACTCAACCATTCCGGAGGAGGAGAGCGCGTTCGAGAGCCGACAGCGGATCGCCAGTGTGGTCCTGAAGCTGCTGCTCATCAGCATTCCTCTGATTGTGCTGGTTCTGTACTTCACGATGCGGACTCGCGGCGGCGTGCCTGTGTCGAGCGCCGCGTCGAGCCCAACGCCGGCGATTGCCACCAGCACCACGCCTGCGGCGACCGAACCCACGCCCGCCCCGGTGCCGATCGGCACGTCACCAGCGGCAACCGCCGTCGCGACCGCCGGAGCCAACGTCACCGGTATTCAGCTGGAGCTGCACACGACCGGCGAGTGCTGGGTCAGGGTAACAGCCGATGGAAAGCGAGTACCTGTCGCGGCTGATGAAGGAAGGGGAGAAGGAAACGTTGGAGGTGGAGAACAAGGCCATGATTGAAGTGGGCAACGCGGGAGCGCTGGCTTTCTCGATTAACGGCCGACCCGGCAAACCGCTCGGACAACTCGGCCAGGTCCGAACGATCCTCGTCACCAAGGACACACTCGGGCAGTTCCTGCAGTAGATTCCCCTTACATGGAACCGGGTATCCGTTCGCCGCTCATCGATCTGTTTCGTCGAGGAGAAGCGGCCCGCGACGTTCGATTGCTGGCTGCCCGCGGCGCGCTCGCGCCCAAGGAGATTGATCAGCTCGCGTTGCTCATCCTCCTGTCGGACGATACGGACGCCGAAATCGCGACCGTAGCGAAGGCCACTCTCGACAGTCTGCCGATCGACGCGCTGCGCGCGTTTCTCGCGCGCGCCGATGTCCCCGCCGAGATCCGCGAGTTCTTTGCCGCGCGGAACATCGTGCCGGAGACTGAGACTCCGATCTCTGGCGACGAAGATCAGCAGAGTCATACCGACGAGGACGACGAATCGGAGGACGATGAGGACGATGCGCAGGTGCTCTCGTCGCTGCCGATTGTGGAGCGAATGAAGCTGGCGATGAAGGGCACACGCTCGCAGCGCGGGCAGCTCATTCGCGACTCCAACAAGATCGTCGCGGCCGCCGTGCTCAGCAGTCCGAAACTGACGGAATCGGAGGTGGAGGCCTTCGCGAAGATGGCGAACGTCACGGAGGACGTGCTGCGGGCAATCGCGATGAACCGCTCCTGGATGAAGAACTACGGCGTCGTCTCCGGCCTGACCCGGAATCCCAAGACGCCGCCCGGCATTTCGATGCAGCTCGTCCAGCGGCTGAACGAGCGTGATCTAAAAATGCTCCAGACGGACCGGAATGTCCCCGAAGCGGTGCGGCTTGCCGCCCGAAAGTATCTGCGCAAGGGGCCGAAGGAACCTACTTAGGCCGGGATTGCCTGCCTGATCTCTTGAATTCCTTGCGCATCTCGGCCAGCCCCTGCATGAACACGGTCGCACGCTCGCGTTGACTCTCCGGCATCGCCTTCAGCAGGTCGATAGCCCGGTCGAAGTCGCGTTCGATGGTGGCCCGCGTAGTCTTGAAGTAGAGCCGTTTGATTTCGTCCAAGTGATCTACAGCCAATCTCTGCCCCGTCTCGCTCATTACTTTTAACTTTTAACTTTTAACTTTTTACTTTTTACGTTCGCCTGCGTCTCAGCATGGCTCGGAATGCGTCGACAGGCCGAGTGTTGAGCACTTCCTCCGCCTGAATCCAGGCGCGTCGGGCGACCGACACGCCCCATCGAACGTTCGCAAGCGCCGCCGGCGAGTGGGCGTCTGAATCGATGACGATCTTGACGCCTCGGTCGCGTGCAGCCCGGGCGAGCACGTCATCGAGATCCAGGCGGTCGATCTGACTGTTGATTTCGATCGCGACCCCGGCGGCAGCTGCGGCCGCGAACACACGATCGGTATCGAAGCGTGACGGTTCGCGCTTCAGAATGAGACGGCCGGTCGGATGCGCCAGCACGTCCACCCACCGACAGGAGATCGCGCGGAGCAGCCGATCGGTCATCCGGTCCGCCTCCTGGTTCAGCGCGGAATGAACCGACGCGATCACGATGTCGAGCTCGGCCAGGCAATCGTCGGCGAGATCCATCGATCCGTCGGCGCGAATGTCGCATTCGATGCCGGCGAGCAGCGTGATGCCCTCGAGCCGCTCGTTGAGCTGACGAATCGCGCGCGCGTGCGCCAGCGTCGCGGTTTCGTCGAGTCCATTGGCCATTGCGAGGGCGCGGCTGTGATCGGTGATGGCGATGTATTCGAGCCCCGCCGCGCGTGCGGCAACGGCCATCGCTTCGGCGTCGGCGCGCCCGTCGCTGGCGGTCGTATGCATATGCAAATCGCCGCGGAGGTCCTGCCTTGTCACCAAACGAGGCAGGGTGCGCTGTTCTGCGGCGGCAAGCTCGCCGCGGTTTTCGCGGAGTTCGGGTGGAACGAGCGCCAGGCCGAGCGCCTCGTAAATCCCTTCCTCGGTCTCACCCGCGATTCTGACGTCGTCGTCCACGCGAAACAGGCCGTATTCGTTCAACTTGAGACCGCGCTGAATCGCCCGGTCACGAAGCGCGATATTGTGCGCTTTCGATCCGGTGAAGTACTGGGACGCGGCGCCAACGCTCTCACGCGGCACCAGGCGAAGGTCGGCCTGAAATCCTTCGTGCAACAGAACGCTCGACTTGGTCTCGCCGCGGGCGAGGACGCGCTGAACCAGCCGGTAGTTCGTGAAGGCCTCCATCAAGGCGGGGGGAGCGCCCGCGGCGAGGATGTCGAGGTCTCCGCACGTTTCACAGCCACGCCGCAGGCTTCCTACTAAGAGGATTTCAGCGCCGGGTGCGTGCGCACGCAGGTCTGAAACCAGCGCGGCGCCTGTGTCCCACGCTTCGGCGATGAGGCGGCGGCCGGTGAAGCGCTGCCGCTCGTCGAGCGCCTTGAGGATGAGCGCCTCCTTTTTGGCGCCCATGCCCTTCAGCTCGCGGATGCGCCCTTCGCGCGCCGCCCGCTCCAGGTCGTCAAGCGAGCGGATTTCGAGCTGGCGATACAACAGCGCCACGGTCTTCGGACCGACACCCTGCAGACGGAGCAGATCCAGGATGGTCGGCGGAAACTCCTGCAGGAGCTCCTGGTGGTACAGACACGAACCGGTGTCGATGAGCTCGCCGATCTTGGCGGCGAGATCCTTGCCGATGCCCTGGAGGCCGAGCCGCTCAGCAGGCGGGAGTGCGGCAACGGAATCGCCGAGATGGGTGATGGTCTCGGCAGCGTTGCGGTAGGCGCGGATTTTGAACGCGTTCTCGTTTTTGATTTCGAGAAGATCGCCGATCTCTCCGAGAACACGCGCGATCGCCAGATTGTCCACGTCGATCCCGCGTCATTATAGGGTAAGCCTTTCGCGGGTTCGCCCGCCCTCTGGCGGCGCTTCGATGCGACAAGCGTCGTCCGCCTTCGCGCCCGGCGCTTCGGCATGACAGGCGGTTTGAGTTCGTGTGGCCGGTTGAGGCCGCGACGGATCGTCGCGCCCCAGAATTCCGACTGACAACTTATAATTGTTCGGATGTCCCTCAGGGATTTACGGCGGCATGCCGGACAGCTCGCGATCGCCGGCTTTGCGGGCCGATCGATTCCGCAAGACCTGCGCCTGCTGGCACGCGAGTTCGATCTCGGCGGCGTTGTCTACTTTGGCCGGAACGTCGAGGCGCCCGAACAGGTTGCCGAGATGTCGCGCGACGCGCAGGCGCTCGCCTCCGAGCTGCCGCTGTGGGTGTGCACCGATCAGGAGGGGGGCCGGGTGGCGCGGCTCAAGAGTCCCTTCACTGTGTGGCCGCCGATGCTGACGCTGGGGCGCAGCGGCGACGAGCGCCTCGCTGAACGATTTGCGCGCGCACTTGCCGCAGAATTGAAGGCCGTCGGGATCTCGCTCGACTTCACACCGGTGCTGGATATTCTCACCAACCCGAAGAACCCGGTGATCGGTGATCGCGCGCTGGCAGAGCGGGCCGAGGATGTCGCGCGGCTCGGGGCGGTCATTATCCGGACGCTGCAGGGTGAAGGCATCGCCGCCTGCGGCAAGCATTTTCCTGGACACGGCGATACGAGCGTCGACTCGCATCACGAACTGCCGGTCGTGGATCACCCACCCGATCGGATCGAGCGTGTCGAACTGGTCCCATTCAGGGCCGCCATCGATGCCGACGTCGCGTGCATCATGACGGCCCACATCCTGATTCCGTCGATCGACGAGGAGCGCCCGGCCACGCTCTCACCGCGAATCATCGGCATGGTGAAGCAGTCGCTCGGGTTTCCGGGGATGGTCGTGACCGACGATCTGGAAATGAAGGCGATCAGCAGCCGCTACGGCACTGCGGAAGCGAGCGTCGCCGCGATAGCAGCCGGTTGCGATGCGGTTCTCCTTTGCGGAGCGGATCAGGGGGCGCAGGTGTCCGCCATCGAGGCGTTGATCTACGCCGTCGAGGAGGGCACGCTTCCGCTCAAGCGTGTCGAAGACGCGCTGGCACGCCAACGGCGAGTCAAGGAACGTTTCCTTGCGCCTCCGAGGCCGCTGCCGCTGACCGGATCCGCGCTACGTACGCTGCTCGGCCGCGACGAGCACCAGGCGATTGCCGCCGAGATGGCGAGGTTTGCGTAACGCATGCGGAAGCCTCGAATGCTCCGGCCCGGCGACCGAATCGCCGTTGTAGCCCCCGCCAGTGCCTTCGCCCGCGTCGAGTTCGACGCCGGGGTTGCCGAGCTGAAATCGCTCGGATTCAATCCGGTCTTCGAGGACAGTGTCTTCGAGCGGCGCGCTTACGCGGCCGGATCTGCCGCAACGCGCGCGGCCGCCTTCGCAAGAGCCTGGCGCGATCCGGACATCGCCGGGCTGATCGCCGTCCGCGGCGGGTACGGCAGCGTGCATCTGCTGCCGCTCCTGGGCGAGTCGCTGTTGCTCGGTGAGCCGAAGGCGTTCATCGGGTATAGCGACAACACGTCCCTGCTCACGTGGTTGACCCTGATTGGCGGCATCGTGTCCTTCCACGGTCCGATGCTCGAAGGTCGGCTCGCGCGCGGGGAAGCGGGGTACGACCGCTCGACGTTCACGCGCTGTCTCTGCTCGGCTGCACCCGCCGATGAGATCAGCCACCCGCAAGTGGAGGTTTTGCACTCCGGTGAAGCGGCGGGGCTGCTCGTTGGTGGCACGCTGACGCAACTCTGTGCGTCGCTCGGCACGCCATACGCGTTCGATCCGCCGGCGGGGTGCGTGCTGTTTCTGGACGAGGTCGCCGAGCGCCCCTACCGGCTCGATCGAATGTTGACCCAGCTGTACCTGAGCGGAATCCTGTCGCGGGCGTCGGCGCTCGTATTCGGCGAGCTGCCTCGATGCGACGAGCCAGGCGGCCCACCCACCGCCCGGGAGGTCGTCGAGGAGCTGACGCGGGGATTCCGCGGACCGATTCTGTACGGTCTTCCATCCGGGCACACGGCCGGTCCAACGCTGACGCTGCCGTTCGGGGTTCGCGCGCGCGTGCTGACGTCGCCGCGGCCGTCGCTCATCATCGAGGAGGCGGCAGTCACGGCGTGAACACGACGCGAGTCCATCTGATTGGCATCTGCGGCACGGCGATGGCCACGCTGGCCGCGCTTCTCAAAGGCCGGGGATTCGACGTGCGGGGGTCGGATCAGAATGTCTATCCGCCGATGAGCGACTTCCTCGTCCAGCAGGGGATCACGACGCATCAGGGTTACAGCGCGGACCACATCACCGCCGATCTCGACCTGGTGGTGGTTGGCAATGCCATCTCCCGCGGCAACGCCGAGCTCGAAGAAGTCCTCGACCGCAAGATCCGGTACTGCTCGCTTCCTGAAGCCGTTCGCGATCACTTTCTGTGGGGCGCACGCTCCATCGTGATCACAGGGACGCACGGCAAGACGACCACGACGTCGCTGGTCGGATGGCTGCTGGCTCACGGCGGCGCAGACCCGAGCGTGTTCATCGGCGGCATCGCCGAAAACTTCGAAAGCAGCTATCGCATCGGCGGCGGCCGCGACTTCGTGATCGAAGGCGACGAGTACGACAGCGCCTTCTTTGACAAGACCGCCAAGTTCCTCAAGTACCTGCCCGACATCGCCGTGGTCGGCAACATCGAATTCGATCACGCCGATATTTATCCCGATCTCGACGCGATCCGGCTGGCGTTCAGGCGATTCGTCAACCTCGTCCCGCGGCGCGGTCTCCTGCTGCTTGGCGCGGACAATGCTGACGCTCTTGCGCTCAAGGCGCACGCACGATCGAAGGTGGAGACCTTCGGCCTGTCCGACGGCTGCGACTGGCAGGCGCACGATCTACAGGTGACGGAGACGTCGACGAAGTTTGGCGTTCGCAAGTCGGGCGCGACGATCGGCACATTCGAGGTCCCGCTTCTCGGAGCTTATAACGTCCGCAACGCGCTCGCCGCTCTTGCCGTCGGCGCCGCCGCCGGGCTGAGTCCTGACACCATGTCGCACGGTCTGCGCGCCTTCAAGGGAGTTCGGCGGCGCCTTCAGCATCGCGGAACAGCGGACGGAGTCGCCGTCTACGACGATTTCGCTCATCACCCGACCGCGATTGCCGAGACACTCCAGGGCGTGCGGTCGGCGTACCCCAATCGTCGTATCTGGGCAATCTTCGAACCGCGCTCCGCGACGTCATGCCGGCGGGTCTTTCAATCCGAATTCACGAAGGCGCTCGCACGCGCGGATCGCGTCGTCCTCCCGGCCGTCTTTCGTTCGGCGCTGCCCGAAGAAGAGCGGCTCTCGCCCGAGGCCATTGTGAGGGATCTACGCGAGGCGGGTGTTGATGCCCGGTACATTCCCGAGATTCCCGAGATCGTTCGAACAGTGGCCAGGGAAGCTCGCGAGAGCGATCTCGTCATCGTCATGTCGAACGGCGGGTTTGACGACATTCACCAGAAGCTGCTTTCGGCGCTCGAGTCGCGTGCGCACTGACTGATCGATGCCAGACGTCCGCATCGTCGCCGCCGGCGACGCCGCGTGGCTGGTCGAGTGGCCGGCACGAATCGACCCGGCGGTCAGCGCGCGTGCCGTGGCCTTCGCGGAGAGCGTGAAGCGCACGCACGCAGCGGCCGTCCGCGACGTTGTCGTCGGTTACTGCTCGGCCACGGTTTACTTCGATCCAATTCGCGTCGGCGGCGATGAACTCGCCGCACACCTGAGGAATCTGGCGACCCATGGCGACCACAGTCCGGGTCAGGAAGGGAGGCTGGTCGAGGTGGGCGTGTGTTACGGCGGGGAATTCGGCCCGGATCTGGCGGATGTTGCCGCAGAGGCAGGTGTAGCCGAGGCCGAAGTCGTTGCGCTGCATGCCGCACCCACATATCGCGTTTACGTTGTCGGATTCGTTCCGGGGTTTCCCTACATGGCGAGCGTCGACCCTCGTCTTGCCATTCCTCGCAGGTCTACACCGCGCACGCGCGTGCCGGCCGGCTCGGTCGCCATCGCTGCTGGCCAGACTGGCATCTATCCGATCGAAACACCGGGTGGCTGGCATCTGATCGGCCGAACCCGTGTGAAGCCCTACGACGACACACGCGCGGAGCCGATTCTGTTCACGCCAGGGGATCGCGTGCGTTTTCGCCCAATCGATCGCGCCGAGTTCGAACGGACCGCCTGATGACGTTCATCGTAATTCGTCCGGGCATGCTGACGACCATCCAGGATCTGGGTCGATGGGGACGGCAGGGAGGTGGCGTGCCGGTGGCCGGCCCGATGGACACGTACTCGCATCGTCTCGCGAATCGGCTCGCCGGCAATGACGACGACGCGGCGGCACTGGAGATCACCTTGATCGGCCCGGAGCTCGAAGCGTCGGACGATGTGACCTGTGTCGTTGCCGGGGCACGATTTGACGCGACGGTGGACGGCAAGTCGATCGACAGCTCTCGGCCATTTGTTGTACCGGCGCACAAGCGGCTGCGCTTCGGCACACGCCGCGGCGGCGCAAGGGCGACGCTCGCCGTGCATGGGGGCATTGCCGTTCCCCCGATACTCGGCAGTCGATCGACCAGCGTCGTCAGCCGGATGGGGCCGCTCGGTGGTCGTCCCCTCGCTGCGGGCGACGTCTTGCCGATCGGACCGGCAGTTCGGCGATCTCCTGTGACCAGCGGCCGCGCGCTGCCGATGCCGGAAGGAGGGACGCGCGTGCGGGCGCTGCGTGGTCCACATGAGGCGATGTTTACCGCGAAGGCGCTCGAGACCCTCTTCACGTCCAGGTTCATCGTCACGCCTCAATCCAATCGCATGGGCTATCGGCTCGAGGGTCCAACTCTCCGTCATTCGGGACCCGCAGACATCCTGTCGGACGCCACCCCGGTGGGTTCGATCCAGGTTCCCGCGTCAGGTCAGCCAATCCTCTTGATGGCCGATCGGCAGACCACCGGCGGGTATCCGAAGATCGCAACCGTCATCTCGGCCGATCTGCCGCTGGCGGGCCAGCTTGCGCCGGGCGATTGGATCGCGTTCGCGGAATGCACACGCGAGGAGGCCGTGGATGCGCTGCGCCGTCAGGAAGCCGCGCTGGCCGGAGATCCGGAGTGACAGACCCTTCCGCCCGCCTCGTCGCGACGTTCGGAGCGGATCGCGTTCGCCGCAATGCTCCCTTGGCGCCGCTCACAACCTTCAAAGTCGGCGGTCCAGCTGACTGGCTGGTTGACGTGAATCGCGGTGATGCGGTCGGACAGGCGGTTGCCATCGCACGCGACGCCGACCTTCCCCTGACTGTTCTCGGAGGTGGCTCCAACGTGCTCGTGTCAGACGACGGGGTGAGGGGCATTGTCGTTCGTGTACACGGCGGCGACGTCAGGATGGTGAGCCCGTTGCTCGTGCGCGCCGACGCCGGGGTGACCATCAACGGCCTCGTGCGATGGACGGTGAATCACGGTCTCGCTGGAATCGAAGCGTGGGCCGGCACTCCCGGCACCGTAGGCGGGGCGATCTTCGGCAACGCGCATTTCAGAGCACGGCTGGTCAGCGAGCTGATCGCCAGTGTTCGACTGGTGACAACCGACGGACTTGTCGAAGACGTGCCGCGCGACGAAATGGAGTTCGGGTACGACTACAGCCGCCTTCATCGCACTCGCGAGGTCGTCGTCTCAGCTGACTTTTGGGTTTCTCCTGGAGAGCCGGCAGCGCTCCGCGCGGTGGCCCGCGAGTCGCTTGCGTTCAGGAAACGAACGCAGCCGCTCGAATCTCCGAGTGCGGGATGCATCTTTCAGAATCCCGATCCGGCGAGTGATCGTGTACCCGACGGCATCCCACCTTCGGCGGGCGCGCTGGTCGATCGGGCCGGCTTGAAGGGCGCACGCGAAGGCGGCGCAAGGGTCTCGACCACGCATGCCAATTTCATCGTCAATGAGGGTGGCGCGACGGCGCGCGACATTCGCGCGCTGATCGAACGGTGCAAGGCGGAAGTACACGCACAGTTCGGCGTCGCCCTCCGTGAAGAAATCGTGTTTATCGGCGAAGGACTCTGATGGCGAAACTGAGAATCATCGGCGGCCGCCGGCTGTCGGGCCGAGTGACCGTTGAAGGCAACAAGAATTCGGCGCTCCCGCTCCTGGCCGCCTGCCTGTTGACGGATCAGGAATGTGTGCTGACGAACGTTCCACGTATCCGCGACGTTGACGTTCTGGTGCAGTTGATGAGGGGCCTCGGTGCGGCGGTCGAGGGCGCGGGTACCGGAACACTTCGTGTGCGATGCGAGAAGATTACGACGGATCGGCCCGATCCGCTTCTCGTCGGGAAGCTGCGCGGCTCGGTCCTGCTGCTCGGGCCGCTGCTGGCGCGCTATGGTTCGGCCCGGCTGGCGCAGCCCGGAGGAGACTTCCCGACACGACGAACAATCTTCACGCATCTCCAGGCGCTCGAAGAACTGGGCGCGGTGCAGGTCGATGAACCCGGTCATGCGCTCGAAGCGCCGCGCGGGCTCTCGGGTGCGTCGTTCTATCTCGACGAGGCCTCCGTCACCGGCACCGAAACGGCCCTTCTTGCGGCAGCCGCGGCACGCGGCCGCACGGAAATCCGGCACGCGGCGATGGAGCCGCACGTGGTCGAGCTGTGCCGGTTTCTTCAGGAAATGGGGGTATCGATCGAGGGGGAAGGGACGCCGACGATTCGCGTCGAAGCGCCAGCGCGCTTCTCCGGCGCCGAGCATCGGCTGGACGGCGATTACATCGAAGCAGGCAGCTGGGGCGTGACGGCCGCGATTACGGGCGGCGACATCGAGGTGGCGGGCGCCCGTACTCGCGACCTCGAAGTGGTGGCAACCCCGCTGCGGCGGATGGGATTGAACTGCCGGTTCGACGACGACCGTCTCACCGTTGAGCCTTCGACGCTGACCGCGCTTGGGCGGATCACCACCGGCCTGTGGCCGGGCTTTCCCAGCGACATGATCAGCCTCGTCACGGTGCTGGCGACGCAGGCCGATGGTCGCACGCTCGTCCACGACTGGCTGTACGAGTTACGTCTCTTCGCGCTCGAACAGTTGAGCGCAATGCGTGCCGGGCTGTTCCTCTGCGATCCCCACCGCATCATCGTCAGCGGCCCGACCAAGCTGCGCGGCCGGCTTCTCGATGCGCGTGACCTTCGTTCCGGCATGGCGCTGATCGCCGCGGCGCTGGCAGCGGAAGGGGAAAGTGTGGTCACGCCGCTCGAGACTGTCGAACGGGGCTACGCGTCACTGGTCGATCGGCTGCGGTCAATTGGGGCGCAAATCGAGAGGGAAGAGTGAATGGCTGATTGTTAAATGCTGAATGAAGAGCGCGGAATTCTTTCAATCAGCATTCAGCAATCAGCCTTCAGCAATTCTATAGCCCGCCACCGCCCGGCTTCTTCGGCGGGGGGGTCGTGCCGGGTACCGGAGTCAGACTTCCAGGCAACGGGCCTTGCAACGGTTGTGGAAATGGCGCGGCGGCTGGCCCTGGAAGCACCGGTCCTGGCGGAAGCGCGGTGGGCGGTGGTGCCAGCAGGTCTTGCCGATCGCGCGGCGGCAGTTGAATGGTCGGGAGTGTGCCCTCGCCTCCGCCGCTCCCGGAATCCCGGCCGAGCCGGAACGGACGCAGGTCGCTCTCAGACAGATCCAGGCCACGGACAATGTGCGGGGTCAGGGTGAGCACAATATCGGTCTGCGTGGCTTCCTTGTGATGGACCGCGAACAAACGGCCAATGATAGGAAGATCGCTGAGGCCTGGCGTGCCTGACAGCTCGGTGCGCTCGTCGTCTCGTATGAGGCCGGCGAGGATGTTCGTTTCCCCATCCTTCAATCGAATCGTGGTGGTGACTTCACGGTTGGCAAATACCGGCAGTCCGCCGAACCCGATCCCGGTCTGACTCGTCACCGACACCTTCAGCGCCAGCGTGAGTTCATCGTCGTGATGTGTTCGCGGGACGATGTCGATGTTGACGCCGATGTTCTGGTAATCGAAGGATGTGATCGGCTGCTGATTGAGGCCGCCGGTGGCAATGGGTGCGAAGACCGTTGCCGGAACCGGTACGCGCTCGCCGAAGCGTGCCTGTGCGGGGAGGCCGTCTGACGTGCGCACATGCGGATTGGCAAGGATGCGAGTGCTCGTGTCGGTTTTCACCAGCCGATAATAGAGTGACGGGAAACCTGCCAGGAGGATGTCGGATTGAGTCAGGTTCGTAAGCGTTTCCAACGTCAGGTTGGTGGGATTCACCGACACTGCGCCGTTGATCCCGGTCGAACCTGCGCTGGCAAACTGCATCCCGTACTCGGCCAGCTTGCTCCGATCGACCTCGAGAAGCTCCACGTCGATGACGACCTCGGGCCGCGCCTTGTCGATGGCGGCGATCAGCTGCGCGGCGGCCGCGATGCGCTCAGGCGTGTCCTTCAGCGAGATGGCATTGGTTGCCGTAATCGGCGAGATCTGGCGTACATCGACGACCACGCGCAGCAGGTCGATCACTTCCTTGATGTCCGCGTTACTCAGGTAGAAAGTCCGGACCACGGCTTCCTCGTACTCGCGCCGCTTGGCCGGCGTGTCGGGGACGATCGTGATCGTCCGCTGGGCCGTCACCCGAAAAAACGTGTGCGTGCTTGCCGTGACGGACGTCAGCGCATCCTCGAGAGAGTTCTTCCGCAGATCGACGCTGATGGTCGCGTCACGGAACGCGGGATCGAACACGACGCTCAGGTTCGAGAAGCGGGCGAGCGCCATGAAGACCATCCGGCTGCTCGCGTTGCTGAAGACGAGAGAATCGGGAAGCTTGACGTCCGTGGGCAAGTCCAGGCCAGGCGGCGGAAGCGCGCGGCTACGTTCGATCAAGGATTCCAGTTCGGTTTTTCCCTCGCGCGATGAGGCCAGACGCGTCCGAACTTTCTGCCGCGTATCCCGAAGGGCAGCCTCGACGTCGGCCGAGCCCGGGTTCAGCTCTGATGCGACCTGGAATTCAACCAGCGCTTCTTCGTGCCGTTCCGCGGCCGACAGCCGTCGGCCGCGAAAGTAGTGCTCCTGCGCAGCGCGCAGTCGGGCCCGCTCCAGCGCCGTCTTCGCGGTAAGGTCATCGGGATTGGCGCGAACGGCCTTCGTGTATTCGACGACCGCGCGATCGTAATCCTGCGAGTGTTCCGCAGTCTGGCCGAGGTGGTAGGGAGATGTGGTGGCGCACGCGGAGGCGAGGATCGCCGCCGCCAGGCAGAGGCCGGCAGACGTCCGGATCGCTTCAGCGCGACGAGGCGCCAGTAGTCGTGACATCGGCTCCACGCGGGATCTTGAATATGAACGTCTTATCGGACAGTCCCGTATTTTCCTTGAAATTGGAGAAATGGAACGTCGATCGGCCGCCCTGGCTGTCGGCCGCGCTCAACGTTCGGATCTGGAGCGTGCGGCGATCGACGACGAGCTGAAGCCAGTCATAGTCGCGTTCTGGAAGCTTGGGCTGCAGCCGCAAGGCATAGGTGTCGGGCGCACCGCCGTCGATGTAGCTGACCGTGAAATCACGCGTCAGGTTGCCCTTGCCGACGAGAAACAACACGGCCGTGGTCGCCTGATCCTGGTCTGGAACCGGACTGATGACGACCTGATTCTCCGCCAGCACGTGCAGATAGATGCGGTGGCCGTCGGAGACGAAGACCTTCGGCTCCGGGGACTTGTAGTCCCATCGCATCTTGCCGGGCTTCTTGACCTGCACCACACCGCGCTCGGTCTGCTTCTTCCGCAGCAGGCCGCCTTCGGACTCGTGGACGAAGTCGGCGGTGAAGTCGCGGATCGCGTCGTACTTCTTCTGCAGTGAGGCCGCGACCTCCTGGGGAGGAGGCAACGCCGGGGTTTGCGAGGTCAGCAGGAACCCGAGTGCGAACAGCGTGGATGAAGGGAAACATGCCCATGTTCAGGATGCTCGTCCATGGTAACACCTTGATGGGGTCGGCAGCGCGACGGCCGGCTCGAGGGCCTCATCATCAAACTGACGAAACGGCCACGCTACACTGGAACGATATCGACGTCGGGCCGCGCATAACGTGTGAGGAGGGGAGAACGATGCCAAAGCTCATCCGGTGTTTCGCGACTGTGCTGGCGGTCATGCTGGTTGCCTCGCCGCTGATGGCTCAGGCTACTCGCGACACGAGCACGATGGTGAACGACGCGTGGATCACCACTCAGATCTACGCGAAGTTCTTTGCCGATCCGGACATCAAAGGACGCCACATCGACGTCGAAACGGTCTCCGGGGTCGTAACCCTGCGTGGCACCGTACAAACCGCCGCGGAACGTAGCCAGGCGGTCGCGAAAGCGAAGAGCACCGACGGCGTCAAGCAGGTCGTGGACAAACTGACTCTGCCGCAGGCGGAGAAGCCGCCGGCGGGCGAGTCCGCCGACAAGGCACGCTCATCGAGCAATGCGGAACAGGTCAAGGCGCACGCAAGAAGCGCCGCCGATCGGGTGGGGAAGGAAATCTCCGATACCTGGATCACGACGAAGGTGCAGGCCATCTACTTCCTCGACAAGGATGTCAAGGGCATGCAGATCGACGTCACGACGAAAGGTGGCGTCGTCACGCTGACCGGCACCGTGCCGACCGAAGCCACTCGGCAGAAGGCAGTGGCGGACGCGCGATCGATCGAAGGGGTCGCTCAGGTCGTTGACATGATCGCCCTCAAGAAATGACGGCGACCGGTTCTGACAAAACTACCCCTATTTAGGGGAGAGCTAACGGCTGCTGCGCTTAGCGGCAATGAACGCGCGGACCTCGACGAGAGACCGCGCGTTCAACACATGACGCGGCTCAACCCAGCCGCGTCGCGCCGTCCCGATTCCCATGACCATCTGCCGCTCGAGCAGGCGCGCGCGATGACAATCGCTGTCGATGGTCAACGTCACACCGGCGGCGACCGCCTCGCGAGCGCGCTCGCCTTCGAGGTCGAGATGTGCCGGCGCACCGTCCACTTCGAGGGCGGTTCCCGTCTCCACGGCTGCGGCGAACACCGCATCGAAGTCCAGCGGGTAGCCATCACGCCGGCCCACGAGCCGGTTGGCTGGATGCGCAATGATGCTGACGAGCGGGTGATGGATCGCCTGCAGGCAGCGCCGCGTCAGCGTCCTGCCATCCTGACGCGCGGAGTCGTGCAGCGATGCGAGGACGATGTCGAACGTTTCGAGGATACGGTCGGAGAAATCCAGTGTGCCATCAGGCATGATGTCCGTTTCGACACCGTGCAGGATGGCGATTTGCGGATACTTCTCGCGCAAGGCGGCGATCTCGGCCCGCTGACGTGACAGATCGCGGCGTGTCAGGGTTCGTGACGCGCCGGCCCGCTCCGAATGATCGGTAATCGCGATGTATTCGTAACCGAGCGAGCAGCACGCTGCCACCATCGCCTCGACGGTGTCTGCGCCGTCGCTGTAGACGGTGTGCATGTGCAGATCGCCGCGGATGTGATCCCGCGCGACGAGGGATGGCAAGCCGCCGGCCGCTGCGGCTTCGATCTCTCCGGCCCCATGCCGCAGTTCCGGTGGAATGAACGGCAGGCCCGCCTGCAGGTAGAGGTCCTCCTCGCTCGTTGCGAGCCGGAAGTGTCCGACGCGTGCACGCATCGCGTGCAGATGCGGACGCGACCCGGTCGTTGAAAGCAGCACCGTCCCGTACTCGGCCGGCGCGGCCACGCGAACGTCTACCTCCGTTCGCTGGGCCGCCAGGACGACGCGCCGCGGGCCGCAGTGCAGGACTTCGTCGCCGCCTCGAGCCTGACAGATCTGTTCGATCGCGACGAGCGGATCGCTCGCGCGGGCAACGAGTATCAGCTCGGAAACGAGCGATTCGAACCGGCGGGCGTCGCCCGACATGCCAATCGTGTCGATCGCAGGCGTGGACGTGCTGATGGTCGTCGCCAGGACATCGAGAATGTCGCGGGCGCGTCCGAGCGGCGTGAAGCCGGCATCGCGCGCGATGGCGGGCGCGGCATGACGGAGACGCGCCTCGAGGCTTTCGCCAAGTGTCTCCTGGATGCGGCCGTGCTCGAGCGCCTGAAACAGCTCTCCGAGGGTCAGGATGTCGAGTTGCTGGACGAGCCTGGCGGCTTCCGCAGGTTCGACGACGCCGAGGTCGAGGAGACGTCGGTGAAGCGCCGGCAGCGCCGCGCGAGCGCTCGAGACGACCGCGTCCGGCCCGGCCGCCGCGAGTTCGCCCAGTCGCCGCTGGGCGAGCGGAAGAAACTCGGGTTCGTCATGCAGGCGATCGCGACGCGCACGCTGCATCAGCGCGGTCGTCGCGGAAGTACTGAGCTTCGCGATCGCGTCGGCTGCCCGCCGCAGGGCTGCTGCTTCGGCTGCCGCCCCGCGGATGTCAGCAAGATTGCCGAGCGTGCGGACCGCACGCCCAATCGTAGAATCGCCGCTCACTACCTCAAGTATTGTGGTCAGCAGGTACGCGCGGTGTCAACCCGGGGGCCGGGGAAAAACCTGACCAGGAGGGACAGATGTTCAGCTGAGGCTACCGGTGCGGATGCACATGCGGTTGCGCATGCACGATCCAGCCAGGCGATCGGCGTCCGCAGACCACACAGCGAAGGAACATCGAGCCGCCATCGCACGACACGCTATAGTCGTGCCCGGTTACGTAGCAGTAAATCCAGCTCCACATAGATCACCTTTGTTTGTCGTAGCAACGATGGTCGGCGTGAGGCAAGGAAAATGCCATCTGCACGGGCGATCGACCTATGGGAAAACGTGAGCAGAATCGCGCGCTCACAGTTTCGAGTGGAATCGCAATTGCTCGATCGGAACACCGTTCTTGCACGCAGAGTTACGGTTATGAAATCCGCTTTCACAACTGATCCGCGTTTCTGGCTGCTGCTGGTCCAGCCTTCGCGGCGCTGCCGCTGCGGCGAGACAGACGTCGCCTAGCACGTGAGCGAAGTCAGGCTGAGAACTGGAGACTGGAAACTGGAAACTGGAAACTGGAAACTGAGATCTACTGCTTGCCGAAATCGACTGAGGCGGTGACCGGTGCCTTCGCCGTGACGGTCACGGTCACGCGGCGCTCGGGGAACTGCGAATTCTTGAACAGGACTTCGTGCGTGCCGAGGGGAACCCGCTGTCCTGCCAGCGGTGTGTCGCCGAGCTTCTTGCCGTCAAGCCAGACTTCCGCCCATGGAGTGGCATTGACGCTCAACTCGCCCGTCGGCACGAGGCTGACGGATCGCTCTTCGCCGGGTTCGATGTCAACCGACTGTGTGGTCTTGTAATCCATCTCCTGGTTGGTGAACGTCAGCACGTGGCGGCCGGGAGAAAGCATCAACCGTCCCTGTTCAGTCGTTCCGATGGACTTGCCGTTCTCGGCGATATCGAGCGTGACCGGCGAGAACACGGCAATCCAGCCTGAATAGATGGGAACCTCGATTGAGAGCGGCTTGCCCGATTCCATGCGGATCGACTTCTTGACCGTGCCTGACGGCGTAATGAACGTCAGTGTGTGTTTTCCGGCGGCCACGCTGTCGAGCAGGACAGGCGATTCTCCGACGTCTTTTCCGTCGAGCATCACGTGCGCGCCGGGAGGCTGGGTCGTGACCGCCAGGTTGCCTGGCTTCGTGGCTTCCACTTTTTTCGGCGCAGCCGCCGCCGGCGCGGGTGCGGGCTCCACGGTCTCGGTCGCCGGTGTGTTGTGGCCGGGAATATACCAACGCCCGACGCCGATGACGGCAATGATCGCCACGACTGCCGCTGCCGCCAGGCGCCATGGAAACTCTCCGCTTGACTGCGGTTCTTGAGACTCCAGGAAATGCGGAATTGGTGGAGGTTGCGGCTCGCGCCTTTCGGGGCGCAATGCCGGCGGCGGAGTAAAGCCCGATTGTGCGTCCGACTTCAGGCGCAACGGTGCCGGTGCCTTCGGCGGAGCCGCTGGACGTAATGCACTCGGCGCTGGCGGCGGCGGGTCCTGCCGACTGGCCTCGGGAACTCGATTGAACGACGGCATTGGAATCGCCACTGGCGGCGGCGGTGTTGGCGGTGCCGGCGTGGGCCTGGGCGGCTGAACCGCGTTTGACCGGAGCTTGTCTCGCTGCCCCTTCGATCCGCGTCGCTTTCGCTTCGACTGTTTCCCCGATGCTGCGGGCGACGGCTGGGCGTTGGCGGCGGCCGCTGGTGATTCTGGCTCCGCCGGCGCCTCCAGAAGCTTCGGTTCAGGCGGTCTGGCGACCGGTTCTCCCGGATCCAGAAACTGGAAGCCAGGAGGAGGAGCGGGTCCCCGCTCTGGTGTGACGGCTGGCTCTGGAAACAGCTCGGACTCGAGCCTCGAGACAGACTCGGTGACGACCGGTTCCGGTTTCGCAATCGGCTCTGGTACTGGAACGAGACGTTCAACCGCAATCGGTCTGGGTGGTTCGGGAAGGGCAATCGCTTCGACCGCAACTGGAGCAGGCAGTGCGAGAGGAGCGGCGACGATTGGTTCTGGCGCCTCGATCGCGCGAGGTGTCTCAGGAACGGGCGGGTCTTCGTACAGAGGAATTGGATCCGAGTACGCGCCTGACATCGACGCGGGCTCGAGTTCCTGGTACGAGGGTGCCAGCTGATTGTCTGTGCGATCCTCGGACTCTTCGACCGCAGGGTGATCGGTGAGGGATAAGTCATCGAGCGAGATCTCGCCCGCGCGGGCGAAGCCGGCGGTGAGCTCGTCGATTGGCGACTCCTCCGGTTCGCTGACGAACGACTCTGGTTCGGCCAGATCGCGGTCGCGCTCCTCGGCGAGAAGCCGATTCATGTCCTCGACGAATGCGGTCAACGCGGCGTGGCACCGGCTGACGCCGATTTCGCGGACGATCTGCCGCACTTCCGCCGCAGCCTCCGCCGCGCTGGCATGTGGCTGCGCCCCGGCTACCGGTAGCGTCCGCCGCAGGTACGCCTCGAGGCTGGACGCAAACGCGGCGCTTCCTCGAATCTGGGCGATCTCGCTCACTTCACCGAGCAGCGGCGCAATTCCCTCCGGGTACTCATTCCTGCGGAGCGGGCGGCCGAGCACGATCATCACCGCCGACAGCGATGCCTGCGCCAGATCACGCGCGACGTCCAGCCTCGACGTGGTTTCGGCCGGTGACGCGCCGACACCGAAGTCGAGCCAGAGCGTTCGCTGACTGAATTGCAGGCGCTGGACAATGGGTCCGTAGATCCAATCGAGCATCACCACATGACTTGCGGGCGTGAGGACGATGCGGCCTGGCCCGAGGGTGCCATGCGCGTATCCACCGTTGTCGTGCAGCGTGCCCAGTGCCGGAAGGATTTCGAGCAGGAAGCCGAGCGCCGCGTCAACACTCGGGCAGGTGGCCTCGTGTGCCGGCAACCCGATTGCGGCTTCCAGCAGATCACAGAGCCGGTTGCCGGCGATGAATTGCGAGACGACTGTGAGCGTTCCCCTTGCGCCGCGTTCGATGCTGCGCACACGCGCAAACCTCGCATCCTCGATGGCTGACGAGAAGGCGACTCGCTCTCGAAGGAACGCCTCGAATGCGCCGATCTCCGGGCGGAGATGCAGCCGTTCCAGCATGACACCCGATTCCCGATCGATTTCGAGCGAGCGTCGGCCGAGGCCGTCCTCATATCCGGAGGCCGATAACGAAACGGGAACGAGCGTCGCTGGTTCTGACATTGCAGGAACGGACTCAGGCGTGCAACCTCCGCTCCACCGGAACCGCTGTGCGCGGCCCCTTTTGAATACGCGCCACTGAGAGCACACCGAGCCGTCCGGTCAGCAACAACTTCGGTGTGTTGTGCACGAAAATGTAACGGCGGATTGCAGTCCTGTAATTGCGGTAAAGTTCGGTGGTGATGACGGATCTGAACGAAATCCGCGCGTTGAAGGCCTCGTTCCAGGGTGCACTCGATACCGCGTCGGCGCTCGAAGCGCTGAAGCCCAGGGTCATGGCGCTCGATCCGGCCGCCGACGTCACACCCGATGATCTGGAAGAACTCGGACGGGTCACCCTCGCCCACGCGGTGTCGTCGCAGGCGCTTCGAGGATTGGTAGAGGCGATGCGGGCGCGGCGCTAAGTCCGCGTTCGCTGCTACGGTGCGACAGCGTTCGCTCTCGTAGTCACAAGGAGTCGTAGTGACAGGGAGCAGCCCGCCTTCGCGGCTACGCCGCTTCGGCGCGGCATCCTTCGCCGTGGCTCGCTGAGCCGAAGCTCACGCCTCGGCTTGTGACTCGCGTGAGCGAAGGATGGTGGACGCGGGGAGGATCGAACTCCCGACCTCTGCATTGCGAACGCAGCGCTCTCCCAGCTGAGCTACGCGCCCTGACTCTGAGGATTGTTCGTGCGCCTGCGCTCGGCCAGCGGCCGGCGAACGAGCACGAACGGTAATTCTACCATGCCGCGACTCACGGGCCAACGAGATGGATATGCCGTCGTGGGTGTCCCGCATCGGATCCCGGCCTCCGGATCCCCGATCCCGATAGCGAAGTCACAAGACATCGAGATACTTCAACGCGCCACCGGTGTTGAAGACGACGACGGTGTCGGTTGGTTGCATGCGGCCGTCTCGAAGCAACATCTTTACGGCATGCAGCGCCGCGCCGCCCTCCGGTGCGGCGCTGATTCCTTCGCGCGATCCGAGCTCACGCATCGCGATGACCATCTCGCCGTCGGTGACCGTCATCGCCGTCCCGCCGCTCTCCCTGACCGCACGCAGCACCAGGAAATCGCCAACCGCTTTCGGCACGCGCAGGCCATCCGCCACCGTTTTTGCATTCAGCCACATTTCTGATCGCTCGGCGCCCTGCTCGAAAGCGCGCACGATCGGCGCGCAGTGCTCCGCCTGGACGGACACCATCTTCGGCCTGCTGCCCGCGGCCTTCCATCCGATGCGCTCCATCTCGTCGAACGCTTTCCACATCCCGACCATGCCGGTGCCGCCGCCGGTTGGATAGATGATCCAGTCAGGGAAGACCCATCCGAGCTGCTCACCAAGCTCGTACGCCATCGTCTTCTTGCCTTCGATGCGGTAGGGTTCCTTGAGCGTCGAGACGTCGTACCAGCCGAGCGGCTTGCCGCGTTCCGCCGCGATGCGGCCGGCATCGGTGATCAATCCGTCCACCAGGGTGACCTCGGCGCCGTACAGCTCGCATTCGCGGATGAACGGCACCTTCACGTCCTTCGGCATGAACACCTTTGCCTGCAGCCCTGCAGACGCGGCGTACGCCGCCATGGCATTGGCGGCGTTGCCCGCCGAGGGGACCGACAGGACGCTGGCGCCGAGATACTTCGCACGCGTGACGGCAGCCGCCAGTCCGCGAGCCTTGAAGGAATTCGTCGGATTGAGCGACTCGTCTTTGACGAACAGACGCTCGAGCCCGAGGTCTCGGCCCAGCCGCGACGCGTGGATCAACGGCGTCCAGCCTTCGCCGAGTGTCAGCGGTTCTTCGCCGTCGAAGAGCGGCATCAGTTCTCGATACCGCCACATGTTCGCCTCGCGGCCGCCGAGCGACTCGCGTGTCCAGGCGCGTGCCGCATCGAGATCGTAGCGGGCGAGAAGGGGAGCGCCGCACGCGCAGAGATGCTGCTCCTGTCGAGGGTCGTAGGGGCCCTCGCCGCAGGGGACGCTGCATTCCAGATGGGAGAAGTAGGACACGGACGAATTGCTGATTGTCGATTGCTGATTGTCGATTGAAGTGTTTGCAGACTGTCGATCGAGATTGCGATTGCGTTTCAGCGGGTTTCAATCAGCAATCAGCATTCGACATTCAGCATTTCACTTGTTCAGAAGCTCCCCGTCCTTCTTCTTCTGGAGGTCGTCGATGAGCGCGACGTGCTGATCGGTCATCTTCTGCACGTCGTCGAGGCCGCGCCGCTCGTCGTCTTCGGAGATGTTGTGGTCCTTGAGTAGTTTCTTCAGTCGGTCGTTGGCGTCGCGGCGCACCTGCCTGACGCCGTTGCGTCCGTCCTCGGCGTGTTTGTGTACCAGCTTCGACAGTTCCTTGCGGCGTTCCTCGGTCAGCGGGGGTATCGGAATACGCACGACCTTGCCGTCGTTGGTGGGATTCAGGCCGAGATTCGAGGAGCGGATGGCCTTTTCGACAGCGCCCATCAGCGAGGGATCAAAGGGTTGGGCAACGATGAGCGTTGGTTCAGGAATCGAGAGCGAGGCCACCTGGTTGAGCGGCATCGGTGATCCGTACGCCTCCACGTGCACCGTATCGAGAATGGTGACAGATGCGCGGCCGGTCCGGACGCCGCCGAGCTCCCGCCGTACGTGGTCGATCTGCGAGTCCATCCGCTTCTTGACTTCCGTGAACAGCCCTTTCAGATCCTTGACATCCATACGGTCCTCTAAGCCGTGACGGTGGTTCCCACCGGCTCTCCGGCAATCACCCGGCGGAGATTGCCCGCCGTGCGCAGGTTGAACACGACAATCGGCAGCTTGTTATCCATGCACAGCGAGATGGCCGTCGCATCCATCACCTTGAGACCCTGCTCGAGCACCTTGAGGTAGGAAATCTGCGAGTACTTCGTCGCGGTCGGATCGAGCATCGGGTCTGCGGTGTAGATGCCGTCCACCTTGGTGCCTTTGAGGATGACGTCGGCCCGCATCTCCATGGCCCGCAGTGCCGCCGCCGTGTCGGTGGTGAAATACGGATTGCCGGTTCCCGCGGCAAAGACCACCACGCGGCCCTTTTCCATGTGGCGAACGGCACGTCGGCGGATGAAGGGTTCGGCGACGGCGCGCATCTCGATGGCGGTCGCGACGCGCGTGTTCACGCCGGCATGCTCGAGCGCGTCCTGCAGCGCGAGCGCGTTGATGACGGTGGCGAGCATGCCCATGTAGTCCGCCGTCGCGCGATCCATGCCGCGCGCGCTTGCCGCCAGGCCGCGAAACAGATTGCCGCCGCCAATCACGATCCCGGTCTGCACGCCGAGTTGCTGAATCTCGTTGATGTCCTTGGCAATCTGCGCCGTGACCACCGGATCGATCCCGAACTGCTGCTCGCCCATCATGGCTTCACCGGAGAGCTTCAGCAGGACACGGCGGTAGGCTGGAGACATAGACCGGGATTATATCAAGCGGATATGTGTCGGTTTTGGGTTTCGGGCTTTGCGAAAACCCGGAACGAAAACGAAAAACCCCAAACCAAACCAAAAACGGACGACGTCAGCTCGCTTCCCCAAGCTTGAACCGCACGAAGCGGGCGATGGAGATGTTCTCTCCCATCTTCGCGATCGCCGCCTGGACGATCTGGCCGATCGTCACTTTGGGGTCGCGAATCGACGGCTGATCGAGAAGGCACACCTGCTCGTAGAAGCTGTTGAGTTTTCCCTCGACGATCTTCTCGATGACCGCGGCCGGTTTGTTCTGACCCTCCATCTGACCCCGGTAGATCGCGCGCTCGCGCTCGAGAACGTCAGCGGGGACGTCTTCGCGGCGCACGTATTGCGGGCTGGCGGCCGCGACGTGCATGGCGATCTCGCGGGCGAGGTTCTGGAAGTCCTCCGTCCGCGCCACGAAATCCGACTCGCAGTTCACTTCCACCAGGACGCCGATCTTGCCGCCCATGTGAATATAGCTGCCAATCAGTCCTTCGTTGGTCGAACGTCCGGCCTTCTTGGTGGCCTGCGCGAGCCCGCGCTTGCGAAGAATGGTGGTGGCTTCTTCGAGGTCGCCCTTCGCCTCGGTCAGGGCGGCCTTGCACTCCATCATTCCGGCGCCGGTGGCGTCGCGGAGCTTCTTCACCAATGCTGCGTTGATCTCTGTCATTACTTTCTCCGTCATGGCGTTCTCCGAATATCAGTTTCTGGCGACTGTACAAAAAAACGCCGGCCCATCGTTCAGGCCGGCGCCACAGGTAAACTCTGAATCAAAGCCACAGATGCACACAGACCAGCACGGAATCCATCCGTATTCGGCTGTGCTCGGCTGTGTTTTTCTGTGGCCTCAGACAGATGCCGGAGAGGTGGCCTGTTCGGGTCGCACCTGCCGATTGGCGCGGCCTCGGCGCGTGCGGTCGTCGCCGTCGCCTTCCGGTCCTTCATCGGCCTGCGCGGACTCGCGGATCGACCGGCCCGAGACGATCGCATCAGCGATGCGCGACGCGAAGAGTCGAATGGCCCGCAGCGCATCATCGTTGCCGGGGATGACATAGTCGACTTCATCCGGATCGCAGTTGGTGTCGACCACGCCGATGACGGGGATCTTCAGCTTGCGCGCCTCATCCACCGCGATCTTTTCCTTGCGGGTATCAACGACGAACAGCGCGTCGGGAAGCCGCGACATGTGCCGGATGCCCTCGAGGTTTTTCTGCAGCTTGCGCTTTTCTTTTTCGAGCTGCGCGATTTCCTTCTTCGACAGCGACTCGTAGCGGCCGTCGGTTTCCATGGCCTCGAGATCGCGCAACCGGGCGAGGCTCCGCTGAATCGTGGAGAAGTTGGTCAGCAGGCCGCCAAGCCAGCGCTGGTTGACGAAGAACATCCCGCTGCGCCCTGCTTCCTCGGCGATCGCATCCTGCGCCTGCCGCTTGGTGCCGACGAACAACACCGTACGTCCATCCGCCGCCAGGTTCGAGACGAACTGTTCGGCATCCCGGAACAACTTCGCGGTCTTGGCGAGGTCGATAATGTAGATCCCGTTTCGCTCACCGAAGATGAACTGCTTCATCTTGGGATTCCAGCGCTTCGTCTGGTGTCCGAAGTGGACCCCCGCCTCGAGCAAATCCTTCAACGCGATGCCGGTCAAATTGCCTCCATAACAGTGTCCAGTCGCCAGTCTCCAGTCCGGGAACTGGAAACCGGGAACTTCTCCTATCTCTTGCTGAATTGGAAGCGCTTGCGTGCTCCCTTTTGTCCGTACTTCTTCCGCTCCTTGATGCGCGCGTCGCGCGTCAGGAAGCCCGCCTTCTTGAGCCGCTGCCGCAGCTCGACGTTGTACTCCACCAGCGCGCGCGCGATGCCGAGGCGCAGCGCGCCAGCCTGGCCCGCGATGCCGCCACCGGCGATCGTCGCGAGCACATCGAACTTATCGGCCGTTTCGGTCACGGCCAGCGGTTGTTTGATCTGGGTACGGAGCGCTTCGGTCGGGAAGGCCTGCTCGAGCGGCTTCTGATTGACGATCATGCCGCCCCCGCCGGGCCGGAGAAACACGCGGGCAGTAGATGTCTTGCGACGCCCGGTGCCGTAGTACTGAATGGATGCCACGTCTAGACGACCTCACGCTTGGTTGATTTCACGGCCTTGGGTTTCTGCGCCGCGTGCGGATGATCGCCACCCGCGTAGACCTTGAGCTTGCGCCACATCGCTTCGCCCATCTTCGTCTTGGGCAGCATGCCGCGCACAGCTTCTTCAACGATCCGCACGGGGTTCTTCTGGCGGACGTCCTTGGCGCGCTCTTCGCGCAGTCCCCCTTCGTACCCGCTGTGATACCGGTAGACCTTCTGTTCTTCCTTACGGCCCGTCAACCGAACCTTGGCCGCGTTGACGATGACGACATGATCGCCGGTATCGATATACGGCGTATACACCGCCTTGTGTTTTCCCTGGAGCAGGCGCGCCGCTTCGGTGGCCACCCGGCCGAGCACCATGGCCTCGGCATCGATCACATGCCACTGCCGCTGCACACTTCCGGCAGTGGGGACAAACGAACCCATTCAGAAACCCTTTCGGCGGCCTTCGCCCCGGCTTCGGCGGCTTATCGAAGCGCTGCGGAGGCGGTCAGCCTCTTTCGAAGGACGGCAAACCAAAAGGATACTGGTGATTAGCGCCGTTGTCAAGGCGAGCTGCCTCGTCGTTGTGCCCTGTGTTCGGGTGGCAATTTCAGCATTACATTTCTGTTAGCCACATACAAAAATAGGCACTCTCGAGCCTGTCGTTGGGGGGCTTCCATACCAGAACTGCCCAGTTCTGCCGAAAATGTTCACCAGTTGCCGCGTGGCACTGTGCTTGCCGCCCGAGGTGCCGGTATTCGAGCCCGGAAACGCGGGAAAAGGTGAGTCAGGCGGGTCGGATTGTGGTCGCGCAGGGCGCGCGTCTGTTGCGTGAAGCACCTCTCCACTAACTAGTTACGACGAAATTACAGGATTGGACATTGCCGGTGTTTCGCAAAGCGAAATCCCTGGTCGGTCTGGATATCGGTTCGAGCGCCGTCAAGGCAGTTGAACTCAGGCCGGCCGGGAAAACCTTCAAGGTGGCAGCGTTTGGCAGCGAAGCTATACCCCCCGATAGCATCGTTGACGGCGCCATCATCGACGGAGGTGTCGTTGCGGACGCGATTCGGAGGCTCTTCACCAGCGTCGGGATCAAGACGAAGGAGGTCGCGGCCTCTCTCTCCGGCAACGCGGTCATCGTCAAGAAGATCACCCTGCCGGTGATGACCGAAGCGGAACTGGCCGAGTCGATCTACTGGGAAGCGGAGCAGTACATCCCATTCGACATCCAGGATGTCAATCTCGACTATCAGATCCTCGACAGGAATCCCGACGGCGCGAAGCCGACGATGGACGTGCTCCTGGTCGCTGCCAAGAAGGAAAAGATCGCCGACTACACCGGTGTGATCGCCCAGGCCGGGCGTTCGGCGGTGGTGGTCGATGTCGACGCCTTCGCGCTCCAGAATGCATACGAGGTCAATTACGGCATCGAGCCCGGCGCGGTGGTCGTGCTGCTCAACGCCGGTGCCAGCGCCACCAACATCAACATCCTCAACGGCGATCAATCGGTCTTCACCCGGGACCTTTCGATCGGCGGCAATGCCTATACCGAGGCGCTTCAAAAGGAACTCAACCTCCCGTTCGATCTCGCCGATCAGCTGAAGCGTGGGCATGCGGTTGATGGCGTCACGTTCGACGACGCGCGGCCGGTGCTGCGGGCCGTCAGCGAGAACGTGATGCTGGAGATTCAGAAGACGTTCGACTTCTTCAAGGCCACCGCCTCGTCGGATCGGATCGACCGAATCATGCTGAGCGGGGGAGCTTCTCGTGCCGAGGGCTTCACCGAGATGCTGAGCGATCGATTCGTCGCGCCGGTTGAAGCCCTCGACCCCTTCAAGCGCGTCGCGTTCGACACGAAGAAGTTTCAGGTGGAATCGGCGGAGGACGTGGCGCCGACGGCAGCGGTCGCCGTGGGACTCGCGCTCCGACGGGTGGGCGATCGATGATCCGCATCAATCTTCTCGCCGTCGATCGCGAGCGTCCAAAGCGCGGCGCGCTCATTCCTGCTGCTCACCGGGTGACCATCGCGGCGAGTTTGATCCTGATCGGCACTGGGCTTTTCATCGCGTGGTGGTTCTGGTCGCTGCATCAGGCCTCCACCAAGGTGGACGCCGATCTCGCCAAGGGCGAACGCGAGATGCAGCAGTTGCGCTCGGTGCTCGCACAGGTGCAGAAGTTCGAGGCCAGCAAGGCACAGCTCCAGCAGCGCGTCACCCTCATCGAGCAGCTGCGGCGCGGCCAGAGCGGCCCGGTTCACATCCTCGACGAGATCAGCAAGGCCGTGCCCGAGCGTCTGTGGCTGACCGACATGACCCAAAAGGGCGACAACATCGTGCTCGCCGGCATGACGACGTCGCTGACCGGCTTGTCCGACTTCGTCGCGAATCTGGAAGGCAGCACCTGGTTCAAGAAGCCCGTCGACATCGTCGACAGCCAGGTGACGACTGATCCGAAGAACGGAGACATTTTCAAGTTCTCGATCAAGGCCGTGTTCGACAACCCGGAAGCTCCGCCCCCGCCGCCGCCGCCAACTGGCGCGAGGGGACGTGGTGCGCCGGCTGCGAAGAAGTAGTCGTTCAGATATCACCGAGTGCGTTAAAGGCTGAGTCAGACATCTCCGATACGGACGGAACAGGGAATTCATGGACATCTCGCTGAGCAAACTTCCGTGGTGGGCCCAAATCGGCGCGTTCGTCGTCGTGTCGGCCCTCGCGGTGTTTGGCTTCTGGAAGTTCTACGTGCAGGAGATGCAGGCCGATATCGATGGGCGCCAGACGCGACTGACGGCGCTCCGAGGCGACATCACCAAAGGTGTGGCGACGGCGCGGCGTCTGAAGCAGTTCGAGTCGGAAGTGGCGGAGCTCGAACGGCGTCTCGAGAACCTTCGAGCCGTGCTGCCGGAGCAGAAGGATGTGGCAGACATCCTCCGCCGCGTCCAGGGATTGGCGACCCAGTCGAGCCTGAATATTCAACGCTTCACGCCTCAGGAACCGAAACAGGAAGCGATGTATGCCTCGCTTCCGTTCAAGATTCGGGCGGAAGGCACGTATCACAACCTCGGGTTGTTCTTCGATCGAATCGGCAAGTTCCCGCGGATCATCAACGTCGGCGAGATCACGATCAAGCCGCGTCAGGTTCAGGACGCAACCGCGAGTATCGAAGCGGAGTGCGTGGCGACGACGTTCGTGTTGCAGGAGAACAAGTCGCCAGTGGCCGGGCGCGGCGGTCGCGGCATCGTGCCGAAGCAGCCGTCGACGAAATGAGCACCTTCATGATGCGTTTCGTTCGCGTGTTGCTGGGTCTTGCCGTGATGCTGATGACGGCCCTGCTGTCGTCCGCCGCACAGGGCGGACCCACGCCACAGGCGCAGGCTCAACCCAACATCACACCGCCGGCGGCGACGCCCGCCGGCCAGGCGCCAACGAAGCCGGCGGAAGCGGGGGCGCCCTTCACCTACAACCCTGAAGGCCGGCGCGATCCGTTCGTGAGTCTGATCGGCCGCGGCAACGATCCAAAGAATGCGGGCTCCCGTCCAGCGGGAGTACCGGGACTTCTCATCAACGAGGTGAGCGTCAAGGGCATCGTACGGAACAGTACCGGCTTCGTCGCCATGATTCAGGGGCCGGACAACAAGACATACGTGGTCAAGGCGGGAGATCGATTAATGGACGGCACGGTGAAATCCATCGTCCAGGATGCGGTGGTGTTCGCACAGGATGTCAACGATCCACTCTCTCTGGTGAAGCAGAAGGAAATCCGGAAAAACCTGAGATCCGCCGAGGGGGGGCGTGGATGAGCCAGCAGTTGTCGTGCACCCATAGGTCGCGTCTCCGCCTTGCACAGTTGGCGGTGGTGGGAGTGCTGGCCGCTGCCAGCGGCCTGTCACTGTCGGCTGGCTCCACACCGATTCGCCTGCTGGGGGTCTCGGCGCAAGGCAATGCCGTGCTCATCGAATCCACCGAACCGGCCGCCTACGTGGTCAAGCGGCCAGACTCTCTGACTGTCCTGGTCGAGTTGCGGAATGTCTCGGTCGCCAGCGCGTCGAACGTTGTCGAGCGTCGCGATCCGATCAAGGCCGTCACCCTCGAGCAGGGATCGGGAGACGATGGACAGGCGGTAGCGCGGGTCCGCGTGACGTTGTCGCGGCCGCTCGAGTATGCCGTTCGAAGCGCGCGGAACCTGATCCGCCTCGAGTTGACGCCTCCCGCGCGCGCGGCCGCCACCGACGTCGCCGCGCTGCTGCCGGCCGCGCCTCGGTCGAAGCAGGAATCCGCCACAGCGCCGCAGCCGTCATCGGACGCGCCGGCTGCGACGAGCCTTGAACGCGTGCGCTCGAGCCGGACGCTGTCGGCCACGACGATCACCCTGAGCGGAAACGGACGTCTGATCCCGACGGAGGTGACCGAGGCGGAGAACAAGCCACGTCGTCTCCTCCTCGATTTTCCGAACGTCTCCTCAAAGGCTCCGACAGAGACATACGTCGAGGGGCAGCTCGTCAAGCGCGTGCGCGTCGCCGGCAACGGCCGCATTCCTCCGACGACGCGAGTGGCCATGGAAGTCGCTGAAGGCGCGACGTATCACGTGGAGCGTGCAGGCGAGTCAGGCAGCGATCTCGCGGTGGTCTTTGAACCGCCACTGGCGGCGAGCACCTCGATGCTGACGATGGCCACGCCGGGCGTTCGCACTGCAGACCCTGAACCAGACATTCCGCTGGAGCAGGCGATTGCCAACGCGGCGGCGATTACGCCAAAGGACCTGCCGAAGGACACGCCCGCCGAGAAGCCGATCGCCAGCGCATCGCCGCAGGCCTCGAGGGTGAATCCGCCGGCTGAGGCCCCACCCGTGCCGGTGCCGGCTCGTACTACGACGACTGCTGCCCGTCAGCCGAGTGGGCCTCCGGCAGCGCAAACGTCGCCGCTGCAAGTGCCGCCGTCCGCGCCGCGTGCGAACCAGCAGATCATCACGGGCGCTCCCGACAAGCAGTACAAGGGGACACCGATTACGCTCGACTTCTCGGGCGCCGATCTGCGTTCCGTTCTTCGTTACTTCAACGAGATCAGCGGCCTCAACATCATCATCGATCCGTCGGTGCCGGCGACGCCGATCGATGTCGTGCTGCGCGACGTGCCCTGGGATCAGGCGTTCGAGACTCTGCTGCGGACGCACAAGCTCGGCTACGTCGCCGAAGGCACGATCGTCCGGATCGCCCCCCTGTCGGTTCTGGCAGAAGAAGAAGGTGACCGCCGCAAGCTGGCGGAAGCCAAGGCCCTCGCAGGAGATCTGCGCGTCCAGACGTTCTCTCTGAGCTATGCCAAGGCCGGGGATCTGTCGCCGCTGCTCGTCAAGTCGGCGCTGTCGCAGCGCGGGCAGATTCAGGTTGACGCGCGCACCAACACCATCATCATCACGGATCTGCCGGATCGTCTGCAGACCGTGTCGGCACTCCTCGGTGCGCTCGATCGTCCTGAGCCGCAGGTCGAGGTCGAAGCACGTGTCGTGCAAACGACCCGCGAGTTTGCCAAGTCGCTCGGCGTGCAGTGGGGCCTCAACGGCCGGGTGACTCCGGCGGTCGGCAACACCACAGGGCTGGCGTTCCCGAACAACGGCACGCTCAGCGGACGGACCGGGGCCAGCAACTCGCCGGCAGACACCCGCGCGACGGCAAACGACACGACCGCGTACCGCGGTGAACCTCGGGGTCCCGGGCGCGTCGTCGGCAATCGGCCTGGCGCTGGGAGCGGTCAACGGCGCGTTCAACATCGATGTCGCGCTGACCGCACTCGAGCGCAGCGGCAAGGGACGCATTCTCTCGACCCCGCGACTGACGACCCAGAACAACGTCGCGGCGGAAGTCACGCAGGGTCTTCAGATTCCGATTCAGACCGTTGCGAACAATACCGTGACCGTCAGCTTCAAGGATGCGGCGCTGACGCTCCAGGTCACGCCGCAGATCACGTCGGCAAACACCGTGATCATGCAGATCACGCTGGAGAACGCGACGCCAGACTTCAGCCGTCAGGTCAACGGCATCCCGCCGATCGACACCCAGCGCGCCCGTACCCAGGTGCAGGTGGACGATGGGGCGACGACGATCATCGGTGGAATCTTTGTGACGCCGCGAACAGATCTCGAACGAGCGCACGCCAGGGTTGTACCGGCTGCCGCTGCTCGGGCTGGCTGTTCAAGCGCGATACGACATCTGACGAAAGCCGCGAGCTGCTGATCTTCATCACGCCGCGCATCATCAGGGGTTAGGGAGATGACGAAAGCCGTGTGGGGCGCTGGGAATTCGGCTGACCGGTGTCTTCGGTCTGATCGTGGCATCGACGTCGTGCGGCGATCTGGTTCGCCAGGGCACCGCATCGTCGTATCTGGTCGTCAACGAACTGGTGGCGGAATCCGGTGCCGATCCGGGCAAATTCGGAGCGACGTTGTTCTCCGATGTCGTACACCGTCAAGGAAAACGTGCCGACGATCTTCGCCGACAACGGCCGCGTGAGCTTCGGTCTTGCGCTCAAAGATCCTGGAACGGCCGGTTCACCGAACGCGCCCAGCGCGAACAATGCCATCACGCTCGATCGGCTATCACGTCGATACATCCGGGCCGACGGCCGCAATGAGCAGGGCGTGGACGTACCGTACGCAGTTTGACGGCGCGATGACCTTCACGGTGACCGCCGAGCGAACCGAGTCGTTCGAGCTGGTCCGTCATATGGCGAAGGAGGAAGCGCCCCTGGCCGCGCTGGGCGCGAGCCCCGTGATCATCCTGACGATTGCTGAGATCACGTTCTACGGCCACGACCAGACCGGCCGTTCTGTCAGCACGACGCGCATATGGCGGTGGAATTCGGAAACTTCGGAGATCCGAAATAGTCACGGCATGACGGATCGGATATGAAGCTCTCCATCACTGGTGATTGATTTATGAAGCGAGCATTCTCTTTCATGCGAGTAGCGGCCCGTGCCCTGCTGATCCCGGTGATCGCCGCGCCGCCAGCTGCACGATGAAGAGTCAGGATCCGCCATCGCTGACCGGGCCGTCCGAATTCGGTGTATCGATCACGTGGAGGCCGATTCCACACATTCTCGTGCTGGACGGAGCCGACTCGATCGCTGGTGATCGTGACCGCCCGCGATGCCAAGGGCAAGCCGATAGCCGGGCGTGAACATTGCGCAGCGAGATCCTCGTCGGCGGAGTCCGGGCGGATTTCGGATCACTGTCGCAGCGAACCCTCACCACGAACAGCGATGGTGTGCGCGACCCTGGTGTACACCGCGCCAGCGTTGCCGAGCGGACCTGCCGTCGACGACGGCACGACCGTGGATATCGCGGTCACGCCGATGGACAGCAAGAACTTCCAGAACGAATCGAGCCGGTTCGTCACGATTCGTCTGGTTCCGCCAGGTGTCGTGATTCCGGCCGACGGGCTGAAGGCGGCATTTACCTTTACGCCGAGCGGCGCCGGCGGATCATCAGAACGTGGTGTTCGACGCGTCGACGAGCACGGCGCCGTCGAACAATCCGATCGTGTCGTACTCCTGGAACTTCGGCGACGGCGCGACCGGCAGCGGCAAGACCGCGACCCATTCGTTCAGTCTCCCAGGCACGTACGCCGTCACGCTGACGATTGCGGACGCCTACAACAGGACCGCGACGACGACGCAGACGATTGACGTCGCCGGAGGCGCCACGCCGACCGCGAGCTTCCTCTTCTCGCCCGTCCGCGCCGCGAATCGGCGAGAACGTCAACTTCAACGCGTCGGCCAGCCGGCCCGCCACAGGCCGTACCATCCGCACCTACGACTGGGACTTCGGCGACGGCGAGCAGAAGACGACGACGACGCCGATCTACGACTCACGACTACCAGAAGTCTGGGGACTTCACCGTCACGCTGGTTGTGACAGACGACGCGGGTCGTGTCGCGGTGGCGAGCGCGACCGTCACCATCAGCTCCGATTCGCCGACGGCTGACTTCACGTTCTCGCAGCTGCCAATTACGCTCGCGACGCCGCACACGATTCAGTTCAACTCGGCGACGTCGTCGGCGGCCGCGGGGCGGACCATCACGTCTTACTTCTGGGACTTCGGCGACAGCGCGAGCAGCACGCTGGCCGGACCGTCGCACAACTACGCTGGCGACAGCGAGCTACAACGTCACGCTCGACGGTTACGGACAGCGCAGGCAAGACCGGTCGGGTGACGAAGACCGTGACAGGTGCAGTAACCTTCAGCCGTGGCGGACTCTCCGCGCATCGAAGAACTGAAACGCCGGGTCCAGTCGGACCCGGCGTCCATTGCCTTCGCGGCGCTCGCCGAGGAGTACCGTCGCGCCGAACGATTCGACGAGGCGATTGACACCTGCAAGGCCGGCCTTGTCCGTCATCCTTCCTATCTCTCCGCCCACGTCACGCTGGGCCGCGCCTAGATCGAGGTCGGGCCGGCTGCAGGATGCGAGGCAGGAACTCGAGTACGTCCTGAAGCTGGCGCCGGAGAATCTCGCCGCCATCCGCGGTCTCGCCGAGATTCATCGTCGACTTGGGAGAGGAGGGTGGCGAAGAGCACGACGATGCGTCCACACCTCAACCCCAACCAGCGCTCGCGCTCGGCAGTTCCAACCGGGAACTGACGTCGAAGCGTGGAGTCGAGCACCGAACGGGCGGAGGCGACGTCAACCGCCGCGGTTCTCTCGACCGCCCGTCATCGATGCCCGACCAGAGCCGACGCTGGCGGCAACGCAGCACTCGAGCGACATCGATTCCGTTCCAACCTGCGGAAAGCCTGCCGCACGTGACGTCTCCTCAAGCCGGTCGATCCCGCACTCGCCGGCCTCGAAGAATTCCTGAACGCCATCATCCGGGCTCGCGCTGAACGTGCCGCCGCTCGCTGACGCGAGGCGTAGCTTCCCATGACATTCGTCCGTGCTTCTCTGTCGGTCATCGTCTTACCACGCTGCGGTCGGACTTCGCCGACGCGGGGCTGGATGCGCTGGTCGTTACACATCTTCCAAACCTGCGATATCTGACCGGCTTCAGCGGCACTGCCGGGGCGGCGGTCGTCAGCGCCAACCGCTGCGTCGCTGGTGATCGATTTCCGCTACGAAACCGAGGCACGGGCGCTGTCGACCGACTTGCCCGGCGGACCTGATCGAGTTACGGCGTGGTCGACCGGACCTACGACGAGACGCTCATAGACGTCCTCGCCGAGTCGGACGTCGGCGAAGGTCGGGATCGAGGCCTCTTCGATGACCGTCGGGCAGTTCAACCGCTTGACGGAGGCGCTGCGCAAGCCCGAGCGCGGGCGCGGGGAAGCGACGGCGCTCATGCCGACCGAACGGCTCGTCGAGCGGCGGCGCGCCGTGAAGGACTCGTCGAGATCGAAATCCTCCGGAAGGCGGCACGGCGATTGTCCGCGGTCGCCAGAGGCGTCTCCGACAATGATCCGCGAGGGCGCACGGAGCTGGAGATCGCGGCCGACATCGACACGGCGATCCGAGCACGCCGGCTTCGAGCGGCCGGCATTCGAGACGATCGTCGCCGGCGGTGAGAATGGCGCCAGACCTCACGCCCGTCCGGGAAACCGGCAGCTTCGCGGTGGGGATTGGGTGGTGCTGGACTTCGGGGGCATCTACGACGGATACTGCGTGGATTTGACGCGGACGCTGCCCGTCGGTGCGGCGGATCCGGAACTATTACGGGTTGCGGCGGCCGTTCTCGAGGCGCACGACGCGGCGATCGCGGCGGTGAGGCCCGGCGCACGGCCGAGCGAGATCGACGGCGCGGCGCGGCAAGTCCTTGCCCGTCATGGTCTTGCGGAGGCTTTCGGCCACGGAACGGGCCACGGACTGGGCCTGGAGGTCCACGAGGATCCAAGGATTTCGAAGCTTCCGGCGGCGCTCCCGGATGATCCGGTCGTGCCCGGGATGGTGTTTACGATCGAGCCCGGAGCCTACGTTCCCGGGCTCGGCGGCGTCCGAATAGAGGACGACGTGCTGGTCGTGGAGGACGGCTGCGAGGTTCTGACCGATGTGCCGATAGGCTTCTAGGGATTGTTTGATTGCTGATTTCTGATTGCTGATTGACTGACCCTGCTGTCAATCAACAATCAGCAATCTACAATCAGAAATGACTCAGATCACCCTTGGGGGATGATGGAGTTCGAGGATATCGAGCGGATACTGGAGCTCGTCCGGCTGCACGACCTTGCGGAATTCGAGGTCGAAAGCGGCGGGATGAAGCTTCGGGTCCGAAAGGCGTCGGCGGCGTTTGCCATGCCGCCATCAGCGCCGCAGTTCGCGGGCGCCCCTCAGGCCTCCACCCAGCTGACGGCGCCGCCTGCACTCCCGGTTCCCGCATTGCCGCCTGCCGCGGCCGAAGACGACGCGGTGGAATTGGCGGTCGTGAAGTCGCCGATCGTCGGTACGTTCTATCGCACGCCGGAACCGGGGGCCGCGTCGTTTGTGGAGATCGGTCAGCGGGTGAAAAAAGATCAGGTGCTGTGCATCATCGAAGCGATGAAGTTGATGAACGAAATCACGTCGGAATACGACGGCGAAATCGTGAACGTCTACGTTGAGAACGGGAAGCCGGTGCAATACGGCGAGCGGTTGTTTGCGATCAAGACCGGTTGACGGTGCGGCCTGACATCGGGATCTGACAGGATCGGGCAAACCATCCATGTTCAAGAAAATCCTCATCGCCAACCGCGGTGAAATCGCGCTGCGAGTGATTTGCGCCTGCCGCGAGCTGGGAATCAAGACGGTCGCGGTGTATTCGGAGGCGGACGAGAATTCGCTGCACGTGCGGTTCGCGGATGAGGATGTCTGCATCGGGCCGGCGCGCAGCACCGACAGTTACCTGAGCGTCCCCGCTGTCATCAGCGCCGCCGAGATCACGGGCGCCGACGCGATTCATCCCGGCTACGGCTTCCTCTCGGAGAGCCCCTACCTCGCCGAAGTCTGCGAGGCGTGCCACATCAAGTTCATTGGCCCGGCCCCGAACGTGATCCGGCTGCTCGGGGACAAAGCCCGCGCGCGTCGTGCGATGAAGAAGGCGGGCGTTCCGGTACTGCCGGGCAGCGACGGGCCAGTCGACAGTGAAGAGAAGGCGCACAAGATCGCGAAGGATCTTGGCTATCCGATCATCATCAAGGCCGTGGCGGGTGGCGGTGGCCGCGGCATGCGGGTGATCCGGGCGCCGGGCGAACTGGCCAAGTCACTCAAGACCGCTCAGCGCGAGGCGGAGGCGGCGTTCGGCGTCGGCGACGTCTATCTCGAAAAGTACGTCGAGAACCCGCGTCACATCGAGTTCCAGGTGCTCGGGGATCATCACGGCGCGGTCGTGCATCTCGGCGAGCGCGAATGCTCGATCCAGCGCCGGCATCAGAAGCTGCTCGAGGAAGGACCCTCGGTCGCGGTGACCGAGAAGATGCGGCGGAAGCTCGGCAGCACGGTCGTTGACGCTGCCCGTGCGGTGCAGTACACCAACGCCGGCACGTTCGAGTTCCTGCTCGACGACAAGGGCAACTTCTTCTTCCTCGAAGTGAACACGCGCGTCCAGGTCGAGCATCCGGTCACCGAATTCATCACCGGCATCGACATCGTCAAGGAGCAGATTCGAATTGCGGCGGGCGAGCGGTTGTCGTTCAAGCAGGGGGACGTGACCTTCAACGGCCACGCCATCGAATGCCGTGTCAACGCCGAGGATCCGGAGACGTTTGCGCCGTCGCCCGGCGTCGTGCACGCGTTCAGCGTGCCTGGCGGACCTGGTGTACGCATCGACACGTTCCTGCATTCGGAATGCACGATCTCACCGTATTACGATTCGATGATCGCCAAGATCATCGTCCACGGACGCGATCGGCACGAAGCGATCGCACGCATGCGACGGACGCTCGAGATGAGCGTCATTGAAGGCATCAAGACGTCGATTCCGCTGCACCTCAGGATCCTGGCGGATCCTGATTTCGTCGCCGGCCGGCTCGGCACCGCGTTCATGGACCGCTTCCTGGTCGAGAAAAAGCGTGACAGCGGCGGACTGGCCGAAGCGGTCTAGTCTTTTCGAGAGGCGTCGCCCCTCGAACTCCCTTACACGCTCGCCCGCACTGCTCGCTCGCGCCTTGGAACGAGCGTCAGGTTTATGAGACAACTTCTGGTGTCCTGACCGCGTGGATCTCGGCAGCCCGTTTCTCTATCCCATCGTCGACACCGAGGTGTGCCGCGCGCGCGGGCTCGATCCTGTAGCGATTGCCGAAGCGTATCTTGCGGGCGGCGCCCGCGTGCTTCAGATTCGCCACAAGGGCGGCTCGAGCGCCGTCTTTCTCGAGCTGGCCGATTCGCTGGTCAGTCGCGCCCGTCCACTCGACGCCACGATCATCATTAACGACCGTGCCGACATCGCGCGTCTCAGCGGAGCTGGAGGGGTTCATGTCGGGCAGGACGACCTCAGTCCGGCGGACGTCCGCAGCGTGGCCGGGCCGGACACCCTGGTCAGGTCTATCCACGCACGATGCGCAACAGATAGACGAGGCACTTGCCGGCGAGGCGACCTATATCGCGGTCGGTCCCATCTTCGGCACGTCGACGAAGGAGACGGGCTACTCGGCGCGGGGACTCGAGTTGATCGCGCGTGCGTCGGGCCGTGGCAAGCCGATCGTCGCGATCGGCGGCATCACGCTCGATCGCGTTCCCGAACTCGTCGGAGCCGGGGCCACGGGCATCGCGGTGATCAGCGATCTGCTCACCGGCAACGATCCCGTGACGCCGCACCCGCGAATTCATCGCGCGGCTATCTGAGTCCCGCCGACCCTGAACGAACCCCGCAGAACCTTGTAGAACCCGGTAGAACCCGGCGGAACCTTTGATTTGTGGAATAATGCCGCGACTTTCAGCCAGGCCTGATCACCGGAGGGTGAATGGATTCGAATCTGCTTAGAACGAAATCGATCGAGCAGCTCGTCGGCGACGTCGAGAAGGGAAGCAAGGCACTCAAACGCACGCTGTCGGCTCTGGATCTGACGCTGCTCGGGATTGGCGCGATCATCGGGACTGGCATTTTCGTACTGACCGGCACCGCGGCGGCCAATCAGGCCGGACCGGCAATCGTGCTCTCGTACATGATCGCGGGCCTGGCGTGCGGGTTCGCCGCGCTGTGCTACGCGGAGTTCTCCGCGATGATCCCGATCTCTGGCAGCGCCTATACCTACGCGTATGCCACGCTCGGCGAGGTCTTCGCCTGGATGATCGGCTGGGATCTGATTCTGGAGTACGCGGTCGGCTCGATGACGGTCGCGGTCGGATGGAGCGGGTACTTCCAGCGCATCCTCGCGGGGTTCGGCCTCCACCTGCCCGCCTGGATGTCGGCGTCTCCGGATGCGTCAGCCGGGACGCTCGTCAATATTCCGGCGATGCTGATCGTGCTCGGCATCATGGTGCTGCTCGTCATCGGCGTTCGCGAAAGCGCGCGCTTCAATGCGACGATGGTCACGGTGAAGCTGGCCGCCGTCGCCTTCTTCATTCTGATCGGGTTCACCTACGTGAAACCGGAAAACTGGTCGCCGTTCATGCCTTACGGCTTCTCGGGTGTGATGACCGGTGCGGCGGTCGTCTTCTTCGCCTATATCGGCTTCGATGCGGTTTCGACGACCGCTGAAGAAGCGAAGAATCCGAGCCGGGATCTGCCGATTGGCATCATCGCGTCGCTGATCATCTGCACACTGCTCTACCTGATCGTGGCCGGGATCCTGACGGGCATCGTGCCCGTCGTGCAGTACAAGGCGGATCAGCAGTTCCTGAACGCTCCGGTGGGGTACGCGCTCGCGGTGATCAACAAGGACTGGGCCGCCGGGCTGGTCTCGGCTGGCGCCGTCGCCGGTATCACGAGCGTGCTGCTCGTCATGCTGATGAGCCAGCCGCGTATTTTCTTCGCGATGAGCCGCGATCAACTGCTGCCCGCAGGTGTCAGCCGCGTCCATCCGCGATTCCGCACACCCTATATCACCACGATCATCACCTGCGTCATCGTTGCCGCGGTGGCCGGCTTCGTGCCGATCAACATCCTCGGCGAGATGACGAGCATCGGCACGCTGTTCGCGTTTGTCGTCGTCTCGCTGGCGGTGATCGTCCTTCGCATCCGACGGCCCGATGCGCGCCGGCCATTCCGCGTGCCCGGCGGCCACGTCATTCCGGTTCTCGGCGTGCTGTCGTGCGTCTACCTCATGGTCAGCCTGTCGGTCATGACGTGGGTGCGGTTCCTCGGCTGGCTGGATATCGGCATGATCATTTACTGGTTCTACGGCCGGACGCACAGCCCGCTCGTGAACAAGGCGGAAGCGGCCGCGCGATCGGGAACGGAGAACCTGGCGAACTTCCTGAAGATGCTCGGCTACATGCTGCTCTTCAACGGCTTCTGCATCACGCTGCTCGCGTACTTGACGATCTTGAACGTCACCAACGAGACGCTCGCCAAGTGGAGCGAGCTCGACGCGCTCCTGGTTCACATCGGCGGGCATGTCAATCCGGAGATCGCGGACGCGTTGGGATGGAAGATCCTGCTGGCGCGGTGCGGTGGTGGCCGCTGGCGGGATTACGTGCTCGGAAGGTCGTCGGGCAAGCGATAGGGCCGTGGCGATCGGCAAGCGCCCGCGGCGGGACGGTTCACGCAGTTTCGGTGTCGCCGTGGTGGGCCGGTTGGCGGCTCTCGGTCGTGCTGCTGGCGACAGTGATTTGCGCCGGCACCGCCGGGTTCGTCGTGATCGAAGGCTGGGACGTGTTCGATGCCTTTTACATGACGATCACCACCGTCACGACGGTGGGATATGGGGAGATTCACCCGCTGTCGCGCGCCGGGCGGGTGTTCAACAGCGGCGTCATCGTGCTCGGCGTCGCGACGGTGCTCTACACGTTCTCGTTCCTGATGGCACGGCTGGTCGAAGGGAGACCTACAGGCGCGCTGGGCGCGCCGGCGCCGTGAACGCATGCTCGACGATCTCCGTCACCATTTCATCGTCTGCGGATTTGGCCGCATCGGCCAGATTGTGGCCCGCGAGTTCTCGCGCCAGAAGTGTTCCGTTCGTGATCATCGAGCGGGACGTCGAGCGCATGCAGGAGGCGATCGCCGCCGGGTATCTCGCCGTCGAGGCGGACGCGAGCAGCGAGGACGTGCTCAAGCGCGTCGGCATCAGCCGCGCACGCGGACTGATTGCCGCGGTCAGCACTGACGCGGAAAACGTCTTTGCGATCCTGACCGCGCGACTGCTGCGGCCGGACCTCTTCATCATCGGACGGGCCGAGACCGAGGACGCGAAAGCGAAACTGGTCCGGGCCGGCGCCGATCGCGTCTTGTCGCCATATCAGATCGGCGGCCTGCAACTCGCGCAAACGGCGCTCCGGCCGGCGGTCGTTGACTTCGTCCAGCTCGCGACCAGTTCCGACAATCTGGATCTCAACATGGAGCAGGTCCAGATCGCGGCCGGCGCGCCGCTGGCGGGACGTTCGATCATCGACGCCAACCTGCGTCAGCGGTTTGGCGTCGTGGTCGTCGGCATCCAGCGGGCGGCGGGCGCCATGGAATTCAATCCACCGCCGGAAGCGGTCATGGGGGTCGGCGACTACCTCGTGGTGCTCGGGCAGGCGAAGAGTCTCCGCGAACTGGAAGCCGCAGCCGGACACGGCACCGTGACAAGATGAGGACATGACGGCGCGCCTGCTCGACGGCCGCGCGATCGCCGCGGCGATCCGCGAGTCGGTTCTTCCTGACGTTCACGCGTTCACGGCACGTGCGGGACGACCTCCCGGTCTTGGCATCGTGCTCGTGGGCGAAGATCCCTCGTCTGAGATTTACGTTCGCAACAAGGTGCGGGCGGGGACCGACTCCGGCTTGCGCGTCGATCTCGAGCGCCTGGCGGCCGACGCGACGCTCAGCGACCTGTTGTCGCTCGTCGCGCGGCTCAACGCGAGCGATGCCGCACGACGGCATCCTCGTGCAGTCGCCGCTTCCTGCCGCCATGGGAAAGGGCGCGCAGCAGCGGGTCTTCGACGCGATCGATCCCGACAAGGACGTCGACGGCTTTCACCCGGTCAATGTCGGGCGTCTCGTTCAAGGACGCGCGCTGCTGATGCCGTGCACGCCGTCGGGCGTGATCGAGATGCTCGTACGAAGCCAGATTCCGATTGGCGGCGCGCACGCCGTGGTCATCGGGCGCAGCGAGATCGTCGGAAAGCCAATGGCGATGCTGCTGCTGCAGCGCGACGCCACGGTGACGATTTGCCACTCGAAGACGGCCAACCTTCCCGCCGTCGCCGCGACCGCCGACATCCTGGTGGCGGCGATCGGACGTCCCGGGTTCGTGACGCCGGCATTCGTCAAGCCGGGCGCGACGGTCATTGACGTCGGCATCAGCCCGGTCACCGACGCTGTCGTCGCCGCGCGCCTGTTCGGCGACGGGTCACCGCGGCTCGCGGACTTCACCCGGCGCGGGTCGATCGTGGTCGGCGACGTGCATCCGGGCGTGGTCGACGTCGCCGGAGCGTTGACGCCGGTGCCAGGCGGTGTCGGCCCGCTCACGATCGCGATGCTCCTGAAGAACACGGTGACGGCTGCGCAGGCGCGGCGCCCGTTGTAGCGCATGGTGCGAGTCGCGCTGACCGGCGGCATCGCGACGGGCAAATCGTATTGCCTGGCGCGCTTCGCGTCGCTCGGCGTGCCGAACGATCGACGCTGACCGCCTCGCGCGCGAGGCGGTCACGCCGGGATCCCGCGCGCTCGAGGCGATCGCGGCCCGCTTCGGTGCCTCCCTGGTGCTCGCCGACGGCACGCTCGATCGCGCCGGCGCTCGGGCGCATCGTGTTCAACGATCGCGCGGCCCGGGCCGATCTCGAAGCGATCATTCATCCAGAGGTCTACCGGCGCATTGGCGAGTGGCTGGCGTCACTTCCTCCCGGGACCCGTCTCGCCCTGGCCGACATCCCGTTGCTCTTCGAGACCGGCCACACCCACGACTTCGATCGCGTCGTCGTCGTCGCCTGCGATCCGCGCGAGCAACTCAGACGGGTGATGTCACGCGACGGGCTCAGCGAGCGCGACGCCCGCGCTCGTCTGGATTCACAGTGGCCGATTGCAGAGAAGGAAGCGCGGGCGGACTACGTGATCACCACCGATGGCACCGTCGCCGACACCGACGCGCAAGTCAGGACCGTTCACGAAATGCTGAATGCTGAATGCTGATTGCTGATTGCTGATTGCTGATTGTCGGGCTGGGCAGGGTTTGTGCAATTTGCGAAGCATGACTACGCCCGCCATTCTCAAGAAGCGAACATTTGATTTCGCGGTTGCGCGTTTCAGGTATGTCGCCCTCATGCGAACCCGGAAGCCCGCGTGCCGACCGGCCAACTGGTTCGCGCAAGTGCAAGCGTAGCAGCGAATTATCGCGCGAGTTGCCGGGCAAGTCGAAGAAAGACTTCATCGCGAAACTGGGACGGTGATCGAGGAATCCGACGAATCCTCTTGGCTGAATACTGCGCACGGTTGCTGTCAGCAACAGTGAAGAAACTGCACTCTGAGTCGGTCCAACTGGTGGCGATATTTACGACGTCGCAGAAGACCGCTCGCGCCAACTACGCTGCGGAAGAATCGCCGAGGGCTCAGGCGGCATCGAGCACGAGATCAGCGCGATGCACTCAGCGCGGTGCCGTGATCCTTCAATCACCAATTAGCAATCAACAATCAGCAATTCCACCGTCAGCTCGTAAGCGTCGCTTCCGTGTCCTTGGCGGGTGCGATCCGTTCTTCGACGAACGTGTTCCACTCGTGGCAATGCGGGCACTGCCAGAGCAGCTCGGTGCTGCGGTACCGGCAGCGGACGCAGATGTGGGGATCGACGTAGAAGATCGCGTCGTGGGCGAGATCGGCGTAGCGCTTGACCAGTGCGGGCGCGAGTTTGAGCTGCGAGGAGCGTCTGCCAGATCGCCTGGTGCAGGGCGAGCGCGTGAGGGTTGATGACGAGCGCGTCGAACAGAAGTTCGAGCGCGTCGCAGGCTGACCGTGCGCGGTCAGATATCTCGCCAGCGCCAGACGGGCTCGCCAGTCCTGCGCGCTGCCGGCGATCAGTCGTCGGCAGAGCGCCGGAAACCGCTGTTCATCGTTCAGCTGGGTACGTACGCGTTCTCCAGGCGCGAGAACGCCAGGTACGCGCGCTCAGGCGATGGTGCTGACGAGCCGTTCCCAGGTGGCGACCGCCGCGGCGGCATCTCCCTGGGACAGCTGGACGTCGCCGAGGTTCAGGTAGGCGGGTGCGTTCTTGCGCGTCGAGCTCGATCGGCGGCGCGAAATCGCTTGGCCGCGTCCCCTGGTGATTCCGCTTCATGGCCTCGAGACCGATTTCGTTTTCCAGAAACGCCAGGATTTCCTGGTGCCGCGACTGCTCGTCGGCGCCGTCGCGCGCGGCGAGCTTCTGTCGCATCGCGTACGCCTCGGTCCACTGATGCTGCTCCTCGTGCAGCTTCTCGAGATTCGACATCGCGTACCGATTGCCGGGATCGAGCCGCAGGACCTCGGAGAAGGCCTCGAGCGCGCGGTCGACGAAGCCGCCGTGTTTGTAGTCGAGCCCGAGGCAGAGCACGACGTTGGCGTGTTCCAGTTTCCGCAGATGCGGCCGCTGGAGCAGCGCCTGATGCTCCTGGATGGCGCGGCCGACCTGCCCCTTTTCGCGATACAGGTTGCCAAGAATCAGGTGAATCTCGAGCGGGTGCCCGGCCGCTTCGGCCGCCGTGCTCAACTCCTCGATCGCCGGATCGATCTGGTTCGCGACCAGAAAGTTGAGCCCGAGCATGTAGTGCGGTGATTCGCGCGCGCGGCGCCGATCGATCCAGCGACCGTCCTGGAGCTTGTATCGCTCCCAGGCTTTGCCGACGGTGAGTCCGGCGAGGAGCGCGAGCAGCACGAACAGGGTGACGTAGGGTCCCATCAGTCGCCGGAGGTATTCGCGCAGCGACGCCGGTCCCACCGGTTCTGCGCACGAAGTACCATTTCGATGAATTCTCGAACCGCGCCTCGGCCGCCGCCGCAGGTGCTGACCCAGTGGACGCGCGAGCGGACTTCGGCCGCCGCGTCGGCGGGCGCCGCCGAAAGTCCGACACGCGTCAAGACCGGCAGATCCAGCAGATCATCGCCCATGTATGCGACGGACTGTCGGCGAGACCAGTGTCCCGCAGGATCCGTTCGTATGCCGCGAGCTTGCTCGTCGCGCCCTGCACCACCAGGCGGATGGCCAGCTGTGCCGCGCGATGCGTCGTCGCCCCGACGATCGCGCAGAAAGCAGCCCGATCGTCAGCCCGGCACGCTGCGCCCACACCATCGCCGCGCCGTCGCGGATGTGAAAGCCCTTGGCCTCCGATCCGTCCGCGTGCATAATGACGACGCCGTCGGTGAGTACGCCGTCGACATCAAACAACAGCAGTCGGAGGTCGGCGACGCGTTCGGAAAGAGTCATGATCGCGAGTCGTTCTTTGGCGAAGCCGAAGCATCAGATCCATATCCAGCGCCCGGCACTGGCAGCCAGCAGCCGAAAGAACCAGCCGCCCTCAAAACATCTGCGTTCCCCACAGATCGTGCAGCTGAACGACGCCCTCGACCGCGTGCTCGGCGCCGACCACCACGACGGCCGTGATCTTGTGAGTCTCCATGACTCTTCAGCGCTTCGACGGCGAGCACGTTCGCGGCCGATCGTGATCGGGTTCGGCGTCATGACTTCGCCGGCCTTCAGCGTCAGCACGTTGCTGACACGGCTCATCAGCCGGCGCAGATCTCCGTCGGTGAAGACGCCCACCAACCGGCCGGTGTCGTCGACCACGCATGTCATGCCGAGCCGCTTGCTGCGACATTTCGTGGAAGACGTCAGGCATTGCGGTCGTCGTCCGGACGACGGGCGCGGCATCGCCGGCATGCATCACATGCTCGACCCGCATCAGACGGCGGCCGATCTTGCCGCCCGGATGAAGCGAGGCGAACTGCTCTTCGCGAAAGCCCTTTCGGACCAGCAGCGTCATCGCCAGCGCATCGCCCATGGCCAGCGCGGCGGTCGTGCTCGCCGTCGGCACGAGATTCATCGGGCACGCTTCCTTGGCGATGCCGCAATTGAGCGTCACGTCGGCGGCGCGCGCGAGGGTCGATGCCGGGTGCCGGTGATCGCGATCAGCCGCGCGCCAATCCGTCGAATGGATTCCAGCAATCGAATCAATTCGTCGGTTTCGCCGCTGTGCGACAGCGCGACGACGACGTCGTCTTCGCGAATGGCGCCGAGGTCGCCGTGGATCGCCTCGGCAGGATGCAGAAACCAGGCTGACGTGCCGGTGCTCGAGAAGGTCGCCGCGATCTTCCGGCAGATCAGACCGGACTTGCCCATGCCCGTCACGATCACGCGGCCCTTGCACTCGAAGAGCAGCTGGACAGCCCGCTCGAAATCGCCGTTGATGCGATCGACGAGGCCGAGGATGGCGGCCGCTTCGATCCGGAGGACCTTGCGCGCCAGCTCGAGGTCCGATCAGGGTGTCGGTCATACCGTGACCTCGCTGCGCGATGGCGTGAATCCGAACGAGACGGCGTCAGCAGTGGCTCGAGCAGCGACAGCCGCAGCGCATTCTGGGCGTCGCTTTTGGCCTCGTTCGGGCCGCTCGTGGACTTCCATGAATATACCGTCGACGCCCGCCGCGACGCCGGCCGAGGCCAGTCGGCTCGATGAACTGCTGCCTGCCCGGCGGTGACGCCGTTCCCGGCGCCCGGCAGTTGCAGGCTGTGCGTCACGTCGTAGATCACCGGATAGCCGAAGCGCTCGCAGAATCGGAAACGTCCGCATGTCGACCACGAGATTGTGATAGCCGAAGGAGACGCCGCGTTCGGTCACGATCACGCGTGAGTTGCCGGCGCCAGTGATCTTGGCGATGGCATGTCGCATGTCCTCGGGCGCGAGGAATTGTCCCTTCTTGATGTTGACGACGCGTCCGGTCGCGGCCGCAGCGACGAGCAGATCGGTCTGACGGGAGAGAAACGCGGGTATCTGAAGAATGTCGGCTACGGTCGCCGCCGGTTCGGCCTGCGACGGTTCGTGAATGTCGGTGAGAATCGGAACCGCGGCCGCCTCGCGAACCCGCGCGAGCACCCGCAGTCCCTCCCGGAGGCCAGGCCCCCGAAAGGAGCCGGCGGATGTGCGGTTCGCCTTGTCGTACGACGCCTTGAAGACATACGACATTCCAACGCGCCGCGCGATGTCGCGAACGGCAAGCGCGGTTTCGACGGCGTGCGATTCGCTCTCGATGACGCACGGACCCGCGATCAGGAGCAGCTGGGAGCCGCCCCCGACCGTGAGGCCGCCAAACTGGATCGGCTGCACGCCGATTACCCTACCACGGAGGCGGTGTCGTGCTGGCGCGCGGCGAGCTTGCGCGCGTGGCTGGCGTGGACGAAACCGGCGAACAGCGGATGCGGCGCGAGCGGCTTCGACTTGAATTCCGGGTGAAACTGGACCGCGACGTACCACGGATGCGAGGGCAGCTCGATGATTTCGACGAATTTGCCGTCGAGCGATCGCCCAACGATCTGCAGTCCCTTGTCGGTCAGCGCTTTCTCGAACAGGCAGTTGAATTCGTAGCGGTGCCGGTGACGTTCGTGGATGACCTGCTGCCCGTAGAGCTGATGGGCGCGAGAGCCCTGCTTCAGCTCGCAGGCGTAGGAGCCGAGCCGCATGGTTCCGCCGAGGTCGTCCACTCCGAGAAGATCGCGCAGCTTGTAAATGACGTTCTGCGGCGTCGTCCGGCGCGCATTCGGTCGAATCGGCCTCCGCGAGTCCGCACACGTGACGCGCGTACTCGACGGCGGCCCACTGAAACCCGTAGCAGATGCCGAAGTACGGGATCGCTGCGCTCGCGCGCGATTTCAGCCGCGCGCATCATGCCTCGCGTTCCACGATCGCCGAACCCGCCAGGCACGAGGATACCGTTCGCGCCGTCGAGCAGCTGTTCGCCGCCCGGTTGCTCGAGCGCTTCCGCTTCGACCCAGCGGATATTGACCCGCAGCCGGTGTTTGAAGCCGCCGTGGTAGAGCGCTTCGTTCAGGCTCTTGTACGAGTCCTCGTATCCGACGTACTTGCCGACGACATGGATCGTGATCTCGTCTGAAGGGTTCTTGATGCGATCGACCAGGTCGGTCCACGCCTCCATCCGCGCTTCTGTCTGCGGCAGGTTCAACCGGTTGAGCACAATCCGATCGAGTCCTTCCGCCGCGAGAACCAGCGGGACCTCGTAAATGCTCGACACGTCCTTCGCCGTGATCACCGCTTCTTCGTCGACGTCGCAGAACAGCGCGATTTTCTGCTTGATGTCCTGATCGAGGAAGCGATCCGTGCGGCAGAGCAGGATGTCGGGTTGAATGCCGATGGCGCGGAGATCGCGAACGCTGTGCTGCGTCGGCTTGGTCTTCAATTCGCCGGCCGCGCCGATGAACGGCACCAGGGTCAGGTGAATGTAGAGCGTGTTTTCCCGGCCGACGTCCTGACGCAGCTGGCGAATCGCCTCGACAAATGGCAGGCTCTCGATGTCGCCGACGGTGCCGCCGATTTCCACCAGCACGATGTCGACGTTCTTGGCGACGGCTCGAATGCTGTCCTTGATTTCGTTGGTGATATGCGGGATGACCTGCACCGTCCGCCCGAGATAGTCGCCCCGGCGCTCTTTCTGGATTACTGACAGGTAAATCTTGCCGGTCGTCCAGTTGTTGTTGCGGCTCGTGACCGTGCTGGTGAATCGCTCGTAGTGGCCGAGGTCGAGATCCGTTTCCGCGCCGTCGTCGGTGACATAGACCTCGCCGTGCTGGTAAGGGCTCATCGTCCCGGGATCGACGTTGATGTATGGGTCGAACTTCTGCAGCGCGACCCGGTATCCATGTCCCTCGAGCAGCGCTCCAATCGATGCCGCCGCAAGGCCCTTTCCCAGCGAGGATACGACTCCGCCAGTCACGAGAATGTATTTGACCGGCCGCTTCCGGATTACGGCTGGCAGTTGTCGTCGCATCCGTGTGCTGTTGCATCGTTTCTCAACTCTCCAGTTGTGAGCCCGTCGTTTCCGCGGTTCTCCAGTCAGCCGAAGACGGCGCCGGCCCGAGTGGCGGCCGTTTCCCGCGCGACACTGGCGCGAACGCGCGCGAGGTCTTCGGCCGTATCGACGCCGACCGAATCAAACTGGGTCTCGACCACTTTGATCCGGATGCCGTGTTCCAGTGCCCGCAGCTGCTCCAGCGCTTCCGATTGCTCCATTGGTGTCGGCGGCAGTGCGGCCAGGCGCAGGAGGCACTCTCGCCGATAGACGTACAGCCCGACATGGCGCCACGCCTGCAGCGGGCTGGCACCCGGCCCGCACGAATGGAATTGGCGCGCGCGAGAAATACAACGCAAAGCCGTCGCGATCGACGACGACTTTGGTCACGTGCGGGTTGTGCCGCTCCGCATCGTCGTCGATGCGCCGTTTCAATGTGCTCATCATCAACGAGGCATCGCTCGAAAATGGGGCAACGGCTTCGTCGATCATGGCCGGCTCGATCAGCGGCTCGTCTCCCTGCACGTTGACGATGACATCGGCCGAGAGGCCGGGCGCAATTTCGGCGATCCGGTCGGTGCCGCTCTGATGTGAGCGAGAGGTCATGCACGACGTCCCGCCAAAAGCCAGCACCGCGCGATGAATGCGTTCGTCGTCGGTGGCGACGATGACGGAGGCGATCGATCGCGCCAAGGCAGCCCGCCGATACACGTGTTCGATCATTGGCCGGCCGCCAATATCGGCGAGCGCTTTTCCAGGAAGCCGTGACGACTCGTATCGGGCGGGGATGACAGCGACAGCGGAGACGAAAGGGGAATTCAGAGAAGGCCCAGCGGTCGAAACAGGGGGCACGTCAAATCTTACCACAAGTGCATCGCGCTGCCCGCGACTGCACCGTGATCATTCACGCGAATCGTAGTAGCATAGGGCGGATGACGAAGCGTTGGCTTCGTTCTTCCAAAGTCAACCTATGAAGCCGGAACGAGCGGCGATGTACCTCGGTGGCGGGATGCTGCTGGCGGCGTGGCTAGCCTCTGCCGCCGGTGTGGGTCGGCCTTCAATTCCGCAGCCGCCTCGTCTGTCCTCCGACGACGCGCGCCTTGATTCGATTGCTGCCGGTGTGCAGTCGCAGGCGGTTCGTCTTCGCAATCGGATGGCAAGCGCTCCGGCGCCGGGCGCGGCAGTCAGAAACCCGTTTGCGTTCGCCGCTCGCGAAGTGACCGAAACCACGACTGCTCGCCGCATACCGGTGGCGGCACCGCCAGTTGTCGAGCAACCGCCGGAGCCGGACCTCGTGCTGGTCGGCCTCGCGGAAGAGGGGTCCACTCGAACAGCAATGCTGGGTTCGGGTGACGATCTGCTGATGGCGACCGAAGGGCAGACGATCGTTGGACGCTACCGTGTCTCGAAGGTCGACCCGGATGGTGTCGAACTGGTCGATCTCACGACCGGCGCTACACGGCGGCTGTTCCTAAAGTTACAAGCTTCACTTCCGTAATCGCCTTCGCCGCTCGCAGTTCTTCGATCGCGGGCCCGTTGCGGGTGGTATCGCCGGGTGCCTGATCGAGGTTGATGACGCCGACGGCGCCGCCCGCTCGGCGTCCGAGCGCAAAGCTGCCAATGTTGATGTTGTGTCGGCCCAGAATCGTGCCGACCTCTCCGATGACACCGGGGCGATCCTCGTTCCGGATCACCACCACCGTCCCCAAAGCATCGAGCGGAACCTCCACGTCAACACCGTCGAGCATGGTCAGACGCGGGCTGTCTCCCTCGAACACCGTTCCCTCAACCCATCGTTCGCCGCTGGTCGTATGGAGTTTCACCGACAGAATGTTGGCGAGCGCACGCGGCCTCGAACTGCGCGATTCGATCACCTCGATCCCTCGCTCCGCGGCCAGCGCACGCGCATTGACGACCGTCACGTTGGAGGAGAGCATCGGTCGCAGCACACCGGCGACGACCGAACTGGCGATGATCTCGGCATGTTCGGAGACGAGCGGCCCGTAGTAGCGGATGCCGATCGCTCGCGTGCGTCCTTCGGCTATCTGAGACACGAGCATCCCGACCCGCTCGGCGAGCACCAGGAACGGGCGAACCCGCGCGAATTCTTCGCCTCGGACGCCTCTGAAATTCACGGCATTCCGGATGACGCCTTCGCGGAGAAAATCGCGGAGCGCGACGGCCGTCTCTATGCCAACCTGTTCCTGCGCTTCGGCCGTCGATGCGGCGATATGCGGCGTCGCAATGACCTGCGGGAGTTTCGCGAGCCGCCATTCGGCCGGCGGTTCACTTTCGAACACGTCGAGCCCCGCGCCCGCGACCTGCCGTGACTCAATCGCGTCCGCGAGCGCCGACTCGTCAATGAGCTCCCCGCGCGCCGTGTTCACGATTCGAACACCTGGCTTGCAGCGCGCGAGGCGTTCGGCGTTGAAAAGATGACGCGTTTCCGGCGTTGCCGGGAGATGCAGCGTGATGTAGTCCGATGTCGCGCAGAGTTCGTCGAGAGAAAGAAGATGGATGCCGAGCGTTCCGGCGACCTGTTCCGAGATGAACGGATCGTGCGCGACCAGATTCATGCCAAAAGACTTGGCGCGCGCGCCGACTTCCTGTCCAATCCGGCCGAGACCGACGATTCCGAGTGTCTTTCCCCGGAGCTCTTCGCCGGTCAGCTTTTTCTTTTCCCAGACGCCGCGTTTCATCGAGGCGTCGGCGGTGGGAATCATTCGCGCGAGCGCCAGCATGAACGCCAGGGCGAGCTCAGCGACGCTGATGCTGTTCGCGCCCGGCGCATTCATGACTACGATCCCACGGTCGGTGGCGGCGGGCACGTCGACGTTGTCGACGCCAGTGCCGGCGCGCGCGATGACTTTCAATTGCGGGGCCGCGGCGAGAAGCGAGGTCGTCACTTTTGTGGCGCTCCGGACAACGAGCGCGTCCGCATTGGCGAGATCGCGCGCGAGTTCTTCCGCGGAACGTCCGCTGCGGGCATCGATGGTCCATCCTGGAACGCTGCGAAGCATTTCGACGGCAGATGAGGGCAGTTGATCGGCGATGACGATGTGCATGATTCAGTCTGTCAGTATAATGTCGTGTTCCGTTGATTCGAAAGCGCACCCAGTCGCGCGGTGCGCGCACCATCGTGGTGCAAACCGCTCGAAATGGCGGATTGGCGCGGGGCGACGTGCACAGTGGGATCCGATTTCCACAAAGTTTTCCACAGTTTCTGTGAAGATCGGGTAACACATGCCGGGTGATGTGACCTAAAGCTATGGCTACTTTTACAACTCTCAAGCCGCCAGCATCAGGGACGGCCATCTCGCGACAGAGCGGACGTCTCGTCGTGCCGGACAATCCCATTATTCCTTTTATTGAGGGAGACGGCACGGGTCCCGGACATCTGGCGCGCGAGCGTTCGAGTGCTCGATGCCGCGGTCAGCAAAGCCTACGGCGGAGGCCGCCGAATCGCGTGGATGGAGGTCTACGCCGGCGAAAAGAGCTTCAAGCAGTTCGACAACTGGCTGCCGGACGACACGGTCGAGGCCTTCCGCGAATATTTCGTGGGCATCAAGGGACCTCTCACGACGCCGGTCGGCGGCGGGATCCGGTCACTCAACGTGGCACTCCGCCAATTGCTGGATTTGTTCGTGTGCCTGCGCCCCGTTCGCTGGTACAAAGGCGTGCCGTCGCCGGTCAAACACCCCGAGAAGATTGACATGGTCATCTTCCGGGAGAACACCGAGGACATCTACGCCGGAATCGAGTATGCCGCGGGCACACCGGAAGCCCAGAAGTTGCTCGATTACTTCGCCAGAGAGTTTCCCAAAGAGTTCAAGAAGATCCGTTTCGGCACCGTCGAAGCGGGCAAGGCATGGCAGGCGATGCTCGAAGGGATCGGTGCGCCGTCCCGGGACGTGCCGGTCCAGGTCGGCCTCGGACTGAAACCGATCAGCTATCTCGGATCGGAGCGGCTGATTCACAGCGCGATCACGTATGCCGTCATCAACAAGCGCAAGAGCGTGACGCTGGTGCACAAGGGAAACATCATGAAGTTCACCGAGGGTGCATTTCGCGACTGGGGCTATCAGGTCGCGAAGCAATTCTTCGGTGCGGTCGAGATCGACGGCGGCCCGTGGTGCCGCATTCCCGAGGGCAAACCCGGGGCAGGCATCGTCATCAAGGACGCGATCGCCGACATCACGCTTCAGCAGGTGCTGACGCGCCCCGACGAGTTCGACGTCATCGCGACGCCGAATCTCAACGGGGACTACTTGTCGGACGCCCTGGCGGCGCAGGTTGGCGGCATCGGCATCGCGCCCGGCGGCAACATCAACTACGTCACCGGCCACGCGATTTTCGAGGCCACGCACGGCACCGCTCCCAAGTACGCCAATCAGGACAAGGTCAATCCGGGTTCAGTGATTCTCTCGGGTGAGATGATGCTGCGCCATCTGGGCTGGCCCGAGGCGGCCGACCTGGTCGTCAAAGGGATGGACGCTGCTATTTCGAACAAGCAGGTGACTTACGACTTTGCCCGACTGATGGAAGGCGCGCGGGAAGTGAAGACGTCGGAATTCGCAGATCGGATCATCGCGAGCATGTAAGTGCTCAGCATGTAAGTGCTCAGTTTTCGAACTGAGCAGTTCAAACTCATGTAAATAGTGCGCACGGCTCGGTCGGCCATTTTGGCGGACCGGCCATTCAGGCGCGTGGGGCATGGCATGAATCGGAAAGTGACTGTCGTCGGAGGAGCGGGCAACGTCGGTGCGACGGTCGCGCGCGCGGTGGCCAGCAAAGAACTCGCGGACGTCGTCGTCATCGACATCGCGGATACGAAAGCTGCCGGTGTCGCTCTCGACATGCTGGAGGCCTGCCCGATCGAAGGATCGGACTCGCGTGTCGTTGGCTATGGCGCGAATGACGAAGGCTGGGCGGCGACGGCGAACTCGGACGTTGTGGTGATTACGTCGGGGGTTCCGCGCAAGCCGGGTATGAGCCGCGATGATCTGTTGAACGTGAACTACAAGATCATGCAATCGGTGACCGAGCAGGTCGTGAAGTATTCTCCGAACACAATCATTGTGCCGGTCGCCAACCCGCTCGACGCGATGTGCCAGGCAGTGTACCGCCTGAGCAAGTTTCCGCGAGAGCGTGTCATCGGTATGGCCGGAGTCCTCGATTCGGCAAGGATGCGCACCTTTATCGCGATGGAAACCGGCGTGTCGGTGGAGAATGTCCACGCGTTCGTGCTGGGCGGACATGGCGACACGATGGTGCCGCTGGCCCGGTACTCGACGATTGCCGGGATACCGCTTCCGGATTATCCAGGGATGAGCGCCGAGCGAATCGCGGCGATCAGCAAGCGCACGGCCGAGGGGGGCGCGGAGATCACGAAGCTGGTTGGCACGAGCGCGTGGTACGCGCCCGGATCAGCCGCCGCGGAGATGGTCGAGATCATTCTCAAGGACAAGAAGAAGATCGTGCCGTGCTCGGTATTCTTGCAGGGAGAGTATGGGATCCGCGATCTGTTTGTCGGTGTGCCGGTGAAGCTCGGCGCGCGCGGCGTGGAACAGATCGTCCAGATCACACTCACGGCTGAGGAAGACGCGGCGTTGAAGAAGTCGGCCGCGGCGGTGAAGGAATTGACAGACGTGATCGGCGTCTGAAACGGCACGGGTCGGGCGCGGACTTGGAGGCCCGCCTCCTATCCTGGCCGCGGCCCACCATAGAATGTTTACCCACCAGCGCGAAGCAATTTCCTTCTCCTATAAAACTCGTAGATCGACGCAGGGTTCGTTCCTGCCCGAATTCACTGTCGTTCCTGCCCGAATTCACTCGATACTCTGGCTCAGGTCTGATCGGGCAGCCATCTTGCTGTTCCCGTTGCAGGAGCGCTGCGAACGCTTGAGTAACGGGAGATCGAACCAATGGTGGAAGCGTCGCGTACGGGTACGCGCTGGGTGTGTCTCTGCTTTCCTGATTCTTCTCGCCGGTTCTTCGTTCTTTTCCTCTTCACAGGTTTCTTCAGCGCAACAGGCATGGAGCCTGCCCTCCCCGTGGAGCGCGCAGGACATCGGGAGCCCCGCGGTTGCCGGCAGTGCGACTTTCGATCAGGGCACGTTCACGATCAACGCGAGCGGCGCCGACATCGGCGGCCGATCTGATCAGTTCACGTTCGTTTATCAGCAAGTCACCGGAGACGTGGACGTGCTCGCGCGTGTGGACTCGGTCAGCGCCGCGAGCATGTGGTCGAAGAGCGGCGTCATGATTCGAAGCTCTCTGGCGGCCAACGCCGCCCACGCCTTCGCGCTCGTGTCCGCAGGGAGAGGCGTCGATTTCCAGCGCCGCGCGAATGTTGGGGGCATGACGAGCAGCACGAACGGACCCTCGGCGACTGCACCGTATTGGGTTCGGCTCGTCAGGAACGGCACGACTGTCACCGCGTATTCGTCCGGCAACGGAACATCGTGGTCCGTAATCGCGAGCCGATCGATCGCACTCGGGGCGACCGCCTACGTGGGTATCGCGACCACCAGCCGGAACAGCTCGACGCCGACAACGGCCGTGGTGTCGCAGGCATCGATCGTCCCGCTGTCATTGCCCGCTCCACAGCAGTCCGTGGATATCGGCGCTCCAGCGATCAAGGGATCCGCCAGCTACCGCCTGGGCGCGTACACCATCCACGCTGGCGGCGCCGACATCGGCGGCACCTCCGACCAGTTTCAGTTCGTCTACCAGCCAATGGCGGGCGATGGGGAAGTGGTCGCCCGGGTGCAGTCGCTGACGAATACCAGCAGCTCGGCGAAGACCGGCGTCATGATTCGAGAGACGCTCGCCGCCGACTCGCGGCACGCATTTGCCTCGCTGTCGGCGGGTGACGGTTACGCGTTCCAGCGGCGAATCGATCCAGCCGGCGTCTCCCAGAACACCTTTGGGGCGTCGGGCGCAGCGCCTGGTTGGGTGCGCCTGGTTCGCACCGGATCCCGCTTCGACGCCTACCGGTCGGCTGATGGGACCAACTGGACCTTGATTGGCTCCGACGCCGTGCCGATGACCGATAGTGTTTATGTCGGCATCGCGACAACAAGCCACAACACGAGTGCGGCCACCGACGCGGTGCTCGACAACTTCAAGGTCACGCAGGGCGCGACCTCCAACCAGCCGCCGAACGTGTCGATTACGTCACCCACCGACGGGTCGATGTTCACCGGAGGGAAAGACATCACCGTCACCGCAGCCGCGAACGACACCGACGGCACGATTGCGAGGGTTGATTTCTTTAGGGGTTCGACGTCGCTCGGCTCGGATGTGTCAGCACCATACTCCGTAACCTGGACTGCGGTGCCGGCCGGAACGTACTCGTTGACTGCAGTCGCAGTGGATAACGATGGCGCGAGCACCACGTCCAGCGCCGTCAGCATTCGCGTAGATCCGGCGGCGAATCAGCCGCCGACGGTGACGCTGACCGCGCCGGCCAACGGCGCATCGTATACCACGCCCGCGACCGTCTCGCTTCGCCGCGACAGCCGCCGACTCCGATGGCAGCATCGCGCGGGTCGAATTCTATGCCGGCACGACGGTGGTGAATTCAGATGCGACCGCGCCGTATGCGTTCACCTGGTCGCCAGCCGCGGGAACGTATGCGATCAAAGCGATCGCCTACGACAACAGTGGCGCGAGCACGTCGTCCGCGACGGCGACGATTACCGTCGGCGCCGGCAACACACCGCCGACGGTGACGTTGACCGCACCAGCCAACGGCGCGACTTTCACCGCGCCGGCGAGCGTGACGCTGAGCGCCTCGGCGAGCGACACCGGCGGCACCATCTCGAAGGTCGAGTTCTATAACGGGACGACCCTGCTCAACACCGATACGACCTCGCCTTACAGCTATACGTGGTCATCGGTCGCAGCCGGAACCTACGCGATCAAGGCGGTCGCGTACGACAACGCCGGTGCCAGCGCGACGTCGGCGAGCGCAACGATCACAGTTGCGTCCGCCACGCCGAACGGCCTGGTCGGAGCCTACAGCCTCGACGAAGGGACAGGCTCGGTGGTCGGGAACAGCTCAGGCTCTGGTCCGTCGGGGACGGTCACCAACGCGACGTGGACCGGTGGGCACTTCGGTCAGGCGCTGTCGTTTGCTGGTAACGGCGAGGTCAATCTCGGTGACGTTGATTTCAGCGGGCCGTTTACCGTGGAGGGATGGTTTCAAACCAGAAGCCTCTATACCGGCACGTGCGGATCCTTTGTCATGAAGGTCCGCGATTATGGCTTCGAGCTCTGCGGTGGACAGCTCGCTGGCGCCGTGGGGGCCAATAGCGCCTGGACAGCCAGAGCGCTCGTCACGCTGACGAGCGCCGACCTCAATACCTGGAAGCACGCGGCGATGACCTACGATGGCACCGCGGTGCGTTTGTACATCAACGGCACGTTGATCAGTACCGTCAACGGCGCTCACGCGACAACAAATAATCCCCTCGAGTTTGGGCGCTGGAGTATTGGCGCGGAGTATGGGATGGATTGATCGATGAGGTCCGCCTCTATAGCCGCGCCCTCACTCAGGGCGAGGTCCAGACCGACATGAATACCCCGATTGGTACGGGCACGGCAATCGGCCGCCGACCGCGACCTTGACGTCTCCATCGAACGGCGCGACCTTCACCGCGCCGGCGAGTGTGACACTGAACGCCTCGGCGAGCGACCCGGACGGCACGATCTCGAAAGTTGAGTTCTATAACGGGACGACGCTGCTCAACAGCGACACCACGTCGCCGTACGCGTTCACCTGGTCATCGGTCGCCGCCGGCACCTACACCGTGAAGGCGGTCGCCTACGACAACAGCGGGGCGAGCACGTCGTCTGCGACGGCGACGATCACGGTGAATGGGGCGGCGAATCAGCCGCCGACGGTGACGCTGACCGCACCGGCCAACGGCGCGACCTTCACCGCGCCGGCGAGCGTGACGCTGAGCGCCACGGCGAGCGACCCGGACGGCACGATCGCGAAAGTGGAGTTCTATAACGGGACGACGCTGCTCAACAGCGACACCGCGTCGCCGTACTCGTTCACCTGGTCATCGGTTGCCGCCGGCACATACATCGTGAAGGCGATCGCCTACGACAACAGCGGGGCCAGCACGTCGTCGGCGACCAGCACGATCACCGTCTCGACCGCGACGTCGACCCCACCCACAGGCATCGTGTTCACGGCATCGGCGGATCACGCGACGATGGTGACGAGCTACGAGCTGCGCATCTACGCGGCTGGGGCGAATCCAAACACGGCGACGCCGATCACGACTTCGAATCTCGGTAAGCCGACGCCGGACGCCAATAACGACATTACCGTCGATCGCTCGGCGTTTTTCAGCGCGCTCGCGGCCGGAAACTATGTCGCCGCGGTTGCGGCCATTGGATCAGGAGGAACGTCGATTAGCGCCGGCGTGGCGTTCAGCCGGTAAGCCCAAGCGATTCATTCGCCGATCACCAGCATCGCCTTCAGATACTCTCGATTCATACGCGCGATGTTGGTGATCGGAATCTCCTTGGGGCAGACCGCCTCGCACTCGCCTTCGTTGGAGCAGCTGCCGAAGCCCTCGGCGTCGTGTCGCTCGACCATCTTCACTACCCGTGAATAGCGTTCTGGTCCGCCCTGGGGCAGGAGAGCGAGATGGCTGATCTTTGCCGAGGTGAAGAGTGCCGCCGATGCGTTCTTGCAAGCGGCGACGCACGCCCCGCAGCCGATGCACGCGGCGGAATCCATGGCTTTGTCGGCGACCGGCTTCGGAATCAGGATGGCGTTCGCGTCCTGCGCGCCACCGACATTGGCGGAGGTGTAACCGCCCGCCTGGATGATTCGATCGAACGCGGTGCGATCCACGACGAGGTCCTTGATTACCGGAAACGCTTGTGCGCGCCACGGCTCCAGCGTCAACGTGTCGCCGTCCTTGAACCTCCGCATGTGGAGCTGACAGACCGTGGTGCCGGGATCCGGTCCGTGAGGGATCCCGCTCACCAGGAACCCGCAGGTTCCGCAAATCCCTTCACGACAGTCCGAATCGAACGCGATCGGATCCTCGCCTTTCACGATCAGGGCCTCGTTCACGACGTCGAGCATTTCGAGGAACGACATGTCGGGGAGGACGCCGTTGGCCACGTACTCGACAAGCCGCCCCGGCTGATTCGGTCCCGCCTGTCGCCAGACTCTGAGATTGATGCGCATCTTCTGTTGCTTGCAGTTCCAGTCCAGTTCCCAGTTTCCAGTTGTCCTTCGTCTCTTGCTGGAAACTGGCAACTGGAAACTGGTAACTATTTGTAGCTCCTCTGCGTCGGCTTCACGTACTCGAATGCCAACGGCTCCTTGTGCAGCGTCGGCCGCTCGCCGACGCCGTGAAACTCCCACGCCGCCGCATAACAGAATTGCTCGTCATCGCGACGCGCCTCGCCGTCAGGCGTCTGGCTTTCCTCGCGGAAGTGTCCACCGCACGACTCTCTGCGGTGCAGGGCGTCGATCGTCAGCAGCTCGGCGAACTCCAGGTAGTCCGCGACACGTCCGGCGTACTCGAGGTTCTTGTTGAGGGTGCTGTGAGGGCCGGGCACCGAGACGTTGTGCCAGAACTCCTCCCGTAGCTGAGGTATCCGCGCCAGCGCCTTCCGAAGACCCGCTTCGTTTCTGGCCATCCCGACGTCATCCCAGAGCACGGCTCCCAACTCGCGATGCAGTTGTCGCGGGGTCTTGGATCCGTTGACCGACAGCAGCCGATCGATGGTGGCACGCACCGAGGCCTCGGCTTCCTTGAACGCGTCGTGGTCGGTGGTTACCGGCGGAAGCGGCGTCCCGCCAAGATAGTGGGCCAGCGTGTACGGAATCACGAAGTAGCCGTCGGCCAGGCCCTGCATCAATGCGCTCGCGCCCAGCCGGTTCGCACCGTGGTCGGAGAAGTTCGCCTCGCCTAGTACATGAAGACCAGGGATCGTGCTCATCAGGTTGTAGTCCACCCACAAGCCGCCCATGGTGTAGTGAATCGCCGGATAGATCCGCATTGGTAGCGTGTACGGGTCTTCGTCCGTGATCTTGGTGTACATGTCGAACAGGTTGCCGTAGCGGTTCCGGATCACCTCGACGCCGAGACGCTGAATGGCATCGGCAAAATCGAGATAGACGGCCAGGCCGCTGTCTCCGACGCCGCGCCCCTCGTCGCACACCGCCTTTGCGTTACGCGACGCGACATCCCGCGGGACCAGATTCCCGAAGCTCGGATACCGCCGCTCCAGGTAGTAGTCGCGCTCAGCCTCTGGAATCTGCTCGGGCCGGCGTTTGTCCCCGGGACTCTTCGGAACCCACACGCGTCCATCGTTTCGAAGGCTCTCGCTCATCAACGTCAGCTTTGATTGATGAGTCCCGGATACCGGAATGCAGGTCGGATGGATCTGCGTGTAACACGGGTTTGCGAACAGCGCGCCCCGTTTGTAGGCGCGCCACGCAGCCGTGACGTTCGAGTTCACGGCATTGGTCGAAAGGTAATAGGCCGTTCCGTAACCGCCCGTGCACAGGAGGACCGCGTGTCCGGCATAGCGCTCGATCGCGCCGGTCACCAGATTCCGGACGATGATCCCGCGCGCCTGGCCGTTGATGGTCACGAGGTCGAGCATTTCGCGGTTTGCGAAAGCCTTGACTGTCCCACGTTCGACCTGCCGCATCATGGATTGATACGCCCCGAGCAGCAATTGCTGGCCGGTCTGGCCTCGCGCGTAGAACGTCCGCGACACCTGCGCGCCGCCGAATGACCGGTTGTCGAGCAGGCCCCCGTACTCACGCGCGAACGGCACACCCTGCGCGACGCACTGGTCGATGATGTTGACGCTCAGCTGCGCCAGCCGGTAGACGTTGGCCTCACGCGAGCGATAGTCGCCGCCTTTGACGGTGTCATAGAAGAGCCGGTGAATGCTGTCGCCGTCGTTCTGGTAGTTCTTCGCGGCGTTGATTCCCCCCTGCGCGGCAATGCTGTGCGCGCGGCGCGGACTGTCCTGGATGCAGAAGCTGAGAACGTTGTAGCCGAGCTCGCCGAGCGAGGAGGCGGCCGACGCTCCCGCGAGCCCGGTCCCGACGATGATGACCGTGTATTTGCGGCGGTTTGCCGGGTTGACCAGCTTCGACTCGAAGCGATGCCGGTCCCACTTCTCGGCAATGGGCCCTCCGGGCACCTTGCTGTCGAGAATCGTCGGACTGCTTACCGCGTCAAGTAGACCCATACCGGAATGCATGCGAGCCCTCCGCCGATAATCACGGCGAATACGATTCCCCAGATCGTCAGCCGGCGCGTATAGACCGGATGATCCAATCCGAGCGACTGAAAGCTGCTCGAAATCCCGTGCCGGAGATGCAGCCCGACGATGAGCGTCGCGACGACATACAACCCGACCCACAGGGGCTGGCTGAACACCTCGAATTCCGTCCGCGCCAGGTCCCGAATCGGGTTCGTGCTGACGGTTTGATACCACGCACCGAACTTGAACTGTTTGACGTGCACGATCAGGAACACGGCGATGACGAGGCCGGACCAGATCATCGTCGACGACGCCAGGCTCTTACGGCTGGTGTGGCCGGCGTATTTCTTCATCTGATAGCTCGCCGGCCTGGCCGAACGATTGGCGATGTAGTTGGTGAACGCCTTGTAGACGTGCAGCAGGAATACTGCGAGCAGCCCGATTTCAATCGGGACGATCAGCGGATTCGAGATCAGACGATGGGAGTACTCGTTAAACGTTTCGGGACCGGCGAAGATGAGAGCGTTGCCGATGAGATGAAGGATCAGATACGCGAAGAGTGCCAGCCCGGTCAATCCGATGAGCAGCTTGGTTCCGACCGAGGAGGAAAACACACGCCGGAAGGTCGACATCAACGATGCTCCAACATCCGATCAATTGTACTTGCTCGCAGAATGACGGCGCAACAGAACCGGCCCGAATCGACGCGCGCGGCGCCACGCACCTCCTCTTGATCGATCGGCCCGGCCCGGCACATGATGAGAGGATTGCGCGTACGGAGAGTCGCGCGCAGGGGGCCAGCAGCCAGCCACATGAAAATCCACGAGTATCAAGCGAAGGCGATCCTGGCGCGGTACGGCGTCCCGGTGCCGCAAGGTGAAGTCGTGTTTGCCGCAGCCGATGCGGGTGTCGCCGCCAAGCAGCTCGGTGGAGGGACCGTCGTCGTCAAGGCGCAGATTCACGCCGGCGGGCGAGGCAAGGGTGGCGGCGTCAAGGTCGTCAAGGGACCGGACGAGGCGGCCAAGGCCGCGGCCGACATGATCGGCATGCGATTGGTGACGTATCAGACCGGACCCTCCGGGCAGGTCGTGCAGCGTGTGCTCGTTGAGCAGGGCCTGAAGATCAAGCGCGAACTGTATCTCGGCGTCGTCATCGACCGATCGACTGAGCGCCCCGTCCTGATGGTGAGCCCGGACGGTGGCGTGGAAATCGAGAAGGTCGCCGAGCAGACGCCCGAGCGGATCTTCAGGGAGTACATCCATCCGGGCATCGGATTGAGTGGATATCAGACGCGGAAGCTGGCCTTCGCGCTCGGGATGGAAGGCAATCAGGTGGGGCAGGCGGGCAAGCTCATGACCGCTGTCTACGAAGCCTTCAAGAGCACGGACGCGTCGCTGATTGAAATCAACCCGCTGATCGTGACCGAGGACGGATCCCTGCTCGCGCTCGATGCCAAAATGAATTTCGACGACAACGCGCTCTATCGGCATCCGGAGATCAAGGAGCTGCGCGACATCGGCGAGGAAGAGCCGCTCGAGGTGGAAGCGTCGAAGTTCTCGCTCAACTACATCAAGCTCGATGGCACGATCGGCTGCATGGTCAACGGCGCCGGGCTGGCGATGGCGACGATGGACATCATCAAGCTGGCGGGAGGCGAGCCGGCCAACTTCCTCGACGTCGGCGGCGGCGCCAACGCCGAGCAGATCAAGAACGCGTTCCGGATCCTGATGTCCGACAAGAACGTGAAGGCGGTGCTGATTAATATTTTCGGCGGCATCCTGCGCTGCGACGTTCTGGCCGAAGGGGTCATTGCCGCGGTCACGACTCTCGGCGTCCGGGTCCCGATCGTCATTCGCATGGAAGGCACGAACGTCGAGCAAGGAAAGCAGATGCTCCGCGAAAGCGGGCTCAACTTCACAACCGCCGACACCATGTCCGAAGCCGCCGAGCGCGTGGTCGCGCTCGCCAAATAATCATGGCTGTACTCATCGACAGGAACACGAGGCTTCTCGTTCAGGGCATCACCGGGCGGGAAGGGACCTTTCACGCGAAACAGGCTGCCGCTTACGGCACGAAGGTCGTTGGCGGGATCACGCCAGGAAAAGGCGGAACGACGCACGAGGGGTGGCCGGTGTTCAACACCGTCGCCGATGCCGTGCGCGAGACTGGCGCGAATGCCACCGTCATCTTCGTGCCGCCGCCGTTTGCCGCCGACGCCATTCTCGAAGCGGTCGACGCAGGCCTGCCGCTCGCCGTGTGCATCACCGAAGGCATTCCGACGCTCGACATGATGCGCGTGCTGGCCGTCGCTCGTGGATCCAGGACCCGACTGATCGGACCGAATTGCCCTGGACTCATCACTGCTGGCCAGGCCAAGGCGGGCATCATTCCAGGGCACATCTGTAAGGAAGGGCGCGTCGGGATCGTTTCGAAGAGCGGCACCCTGACCTACGAGGCCATCCATCAGCTCACCAAGCTCGGCCTTGGCCAGACGACGTGCATCGGGATCGGCGGCGATCCGCTGATCGGAACGAGCTTCATCGATGCGCTCACGCTCTTTGCAGGCGATCCGGCAACCGAGGCCGTCGTCATGATCGGCGAGATCGGCGGGAACGCTGAGCAGGAAGCTGCCGCCTTCATCGCGTCGAATTTCAGGAAGCCGGTTGTGGGCTTTATCGCCGGACAGACCGCGCCACCCGGGCGACGCATGGGGCACGCGGGCGCGATCATTTCAGGCGGCAAGGGCACTGCCGCCGAGAAGATGGAAGCGTTGTCGAAGGCTGGCGTCCACGTCGTCAAGAGCCCGGCGGATCTGGGGGCGGCGGTGAAGACCGCCCTCCGGGCGTAAACCCGGCCGGAGCCGCGGGTCGGTCCGGCTATTTGCTATAATTGAAGGGTTTTACTAGTCCTCTGATTCATTCACTGCCGCGGAAGGATCCCTGAATGGCTCCGACTGACGTCGCGGCCCAACCGGGGGCCGCCCAACCGGTGACACGCCGGATTAACGACCTCAGCATCCAGGTCGCGACCGTCAATGGCTCGGGAAGCCAGACGGCCAACCTCGTCCTGCTTCGCTCGATCTTCCAGATGGGCGTGCCGGTATCCGGCAAGAACATGTTCCCGTCGAACATTGCCGGCCTCCCCACCTGGTACACCATTCGGGCAAATCACCGAAGGTTACGTCGCCAGAAAGAAGGAGATCGATTTCCTCGTCGCGATGAATGTGGAGACGGCGAAGGAAGACGTCCTCTCGCTCGAGCCTGGTGCCGCTGTCCTGTACGACGAGCCGCTCAAGCTGAACACGCTCCGCACCGACCTCGTTTTCTACTCGGTGCCCTTCGACAAGCTGGTCGCCGAGGTCTGCCACGACGCAAAACTCCGGCGTCTCGTCAAGAACATGATTTACGACGGGGTCCTGTCGAAGCTGCTGAACATCGATCTTGCGGAGATGGAGCATGCGCTCCGGCGGCAGCTGGGCAAGAAGACCAAGGCGATCGAGTTGAACCTGGCGGCCCTGGAGGCGGGATTCTCGTTTGCGGGGGAGCACCTCGTCAAACAGGATCCGTATCTGGATCGAACGGATGAACACGACGGCCGAGATGATCCTGGTCGAAGGAAATGCCGCCGCGGCCCTGGGCTGCATGATGGCGGGGGTCACGGTCATCGCCTGGTACCCGATCACTCCGTCATCGTCTTTGCCGGAGACGCTGATTTCCTACATGAGGAAATACCGGGTCGACAAGCAGACGGGCAAGGCGACGTTCGCGATCGTGCAGGCCGAGGACGAGATCGCGGCGATCGGCATGGTGATCGGCGCAGGTTGGGCTGGCGCCCGATCGATGACGTCGACCTCTGGCCCCGGCATTTCGCTCATGGGGGAATTTGCCGGCCTCGCCTACTACGCAGAGGTTCCCGGCGTCGTCTTCGACATCCAGCGCGTCGGGCCCGTCGACTGGGCTGCCGACCCGTACCGCGCAGGGCGATATTCTTCAAGGTCGCGACGCTGTCGCATGGCGATACGAAACAGATTCTGTTGATCCCCGCGTCGGCAGAAGAGTGCTACACGATGGCGATGGCCGCGTTCGACCTCGCCGAGCGCTTCCAGACGCTGGTGTTCGTGATGAGCGACCTCGATCTCGGCATGAACACATGGATGTCGCACGACGTTCGCGTATCCCGAAACGCCGCTCGATCGCGGCAAGCTCCTCGACGAGGCGACGTTGAAGCGGCTCGGCGAATGGGGCCGTTATCGTGACGTCGATGGCGACGGGATCCCGTACCGGACGATTCCCGGCACCGGCGGACCCGCGTATTTCACGCGCGGATCCGGCCACAACGAAAAGGGACAGTACAGCGAACGCCCGGACGACTACGTCCACAACATGGAACGGCTCGCCCGGAAGTTCGACACGCGCCAGGGACTACGTGCCGAAGCCGATCCTGGCCGGCGATCTCGACTCCGACATCGCCATCGTGGGATACGGCAGCAGCCACTGGGCAATCGAAGAAAGCCGGGATCAGCTCGCTGCGTGAAGTCGGCGCGTCAACCGCCTACATGCGCCTGCGCGCGTATCCGTTTACGGAGGAACTCGAGGCGTTCATCGATCATCATCAGCGCATCTACGTCGTCGAACAGAATCGCGACGCGCAGATGCTGAGCCTGATGCGGCTGGCGCTGAGCGCCGAACGCGGCGCGAAGCTCCGGAAGGTGCTGCATTACAACGGGCTGCCGATCGACGCCCGCTCGATTACCGACGAGATTCTCGCGCAGGAGGGGATCGCTCGCCCGAACGCATGCCGCCTCGGAGGCCCTGCTGGCGGGGAGAGGACTGAGCGGCTCTGACGGAGCAACATCACAATGGATACGACGATACCCGCACCGGGCAAGAAGACCAACCGCATCGGCCTCGATCACACGCTCTATCGCGGAGGCAAGACGACGCTCTGCGCGGGATGCGGACACAACGCCATCTCGGAGCGGATCATCGACGCCTTCTTCGAAATGGGCGTCGATCCAAGACAGGTCATCAAGCTCTCGGGCATCGGCTGTTCCAGCAAGAGTCCCGGCGTACTTCCTCGGCTCGTCACACGGCTTCAACAGCGTCCACGGCCGGATGCCGTCGGTCGGCACCGGCGCGGTCCTCGCGAATCGGAAGCTGATCGCCATCGGCGTCAGCGGCGACGGAGATACCGGCGCCATCGGCATCGGACAGTTCGTGCACCTGATGCGGCGCAACGTGCCGATGATCTACATCATCGAAGACAACGGCTGCTACGGTCTGACGAAGGGACAGTTCTCGCCGACCGCCGATGTCGGATCGAAGCTGAAGACCGGTGTCGTCAACGATCTGACGCCGATCGATACGTGCGCTCTCGCGATCGAGCTTGGCGCCTCGTTCGTCGCGCGCTCGTTTTCCGGCGACAAGAAGCAGCTGCTCTCGATCCTCAAGGCTTCGCTCAGCCATCGCGGCACCGCGCTCATCGACGTGATTTCACCGTGCGTGACCTTCAACGATCACGAGGGATCGACGAAGAGCTATGCCTACGTGAAGGATCACGACGAGCCGCTCGGCGAGGTCAGCTTCGTGCCATTTTTCGAGGACATCTCGGTCGAATACGACCCGGGCACGACGACCGCAGGTGCGAGATGCACGACGGTTCGAAGCTCTATCTGAAGAAGATGGCCGAGGATTACGACCCCACCGACAGACTCAACGCTGTCCGGACGATTCACGAGACGTCCCGGCGCGGCGAGTTCGCGACCGGCATCCTTTATATAGAGCCCGACAAGCCCGATTTCCTGGAGCTTCTCAACGTCGTCGACGAGCCGCTGGCCACGCTTCCGACCGAGCGGGTGAGGCCAGGGCGCGAAGTGCTTGACGGAGATCATGGACAGCTTGCGCTGAGATCGCCGGGTCAGACCGGGGTCAGACCCCTGGCCGAGCACTGCAGACCTATGCGATCAATCACGAGGACACTCTTGGACGGTCGTGGTGCCCTGACCGTGTCGCTGGTTCGCTGCGGGCGTCCCAGCGCGCAGTCACGGCGGCCGCTCAACGTCGACGACCTGTTCAACCTGAAGGAAGTCCGTGATCCGCAGCGATCGCCGGACGGCAAGTGGGTCGCCTACACCGTCGCGCGCGCGATCAAGGACACCGACAAGAACGACACCGACGTCTGGATGGTGAGCTGGGACGGCCAGCAGCAGGTCCAGGTGACGTCGTCGGCGGAAGGGGAATCGTCGCCTCGGTGGAGTCCTGACGGAAAGTATCTCGCGTTTCTGTCGTCGCGTCAGGGATCCAAAGAAGGCGCAGATCTGGCTGCTGAATCGCGCCGGTGGCGAAGCGGTCAAGCTGACCGACGTCAAGGGAGGCATCTCGGATTACGCCTGGTCGCCCGACAGCAAGCGGTTCGTGCTCGTCGTGGAGGATCCGGATCCCGAGCGTCGCCGACGAGGAGAAGGACAAGGACAAGAAGGACGCCGAGCCGAAGACGCCAAGCCGATCGTCATCAACCGGTACTACTTCAAGGCCGACGTCAGCGGCTATCTTCGCGGCGAGCGATCGCATCTTCAGCTGTTCGACATCGCGGCGAAGAAGGCCGAGCCGCTGACGACCGGCGTCGTTCGACGAGGAGTCGCCGGCGTGGTCGCCTGACTCGACCCAGATCGCGTTCATTCGCCGGCACGGCGAAGGGGACGTCGACAAGGCACCCAATCACGATCTGTTCGTGATCGAGGCGCGCGCCGGGGCCAAGGAGCGTCGCCTCACGACGACGACGGCGGACGAGGGAGGCAGGCTCTCGTGGAGTCCGGACGGACGCACGATTGCCTACCTGCTCGGTGACGAGCTGAAGTACTCGGCCTACGACCAGAATCGACTCGCCGTCATTCCGGCGGCCGGCGGGCCGTCGCGAATCCTGACCGACACGCTCGATCGTCCCGTGCGCGCGCCGTTGTGGACCGGCGGACGGCTCGATTCTCTTCACGGTCGTCGACGACCGGTCCGAATACATCGCGCAGGATCGCCGGCGCTGGCGGCAGGATCGAGCAGGCTCGTGACCGGCCAGCGCGTGGTCAACAGCTTCTCGGCCGGACCGGACGGCGGTCTGGCGGTGATTGCCTCGACGCCCAGAGAGGTGCCGGAAATCTACGCGCTCGAAGCGGGCAAGCTGCGCCAGCTGTCACATCAGAACGACGACTGGTTCAAGACGCTGCAGCTGTCGACTACGGAAGAATTCTACGGCCACCGCAAGGACGGCACCGACGTTCACGGACTGATCGTCAAGCCGATCACGTTCCTGCCTGGCCGGCGCTATCCCGCGCTGCTGCAGAATTCACGGCGGCCCCAACGGTCAGGACTCGAACGCGTGGAGCTTCGAGCGCGAGCTGCTTCGCCGCCAACGGTTACGTCGTCGTCAACGTGAACTATCGCGGAAGCAACGGCCGCGGCAGCGCGTATCAGAAGGCGATCTTCGCCGACTGGGGCAACAAGGAAGTGGTGGATCTGCTCGCCGCGATGGACTACGTCCAGACGCTCGACTATGTCGATCCGTCGCGGCTGGGCATCGGCGGATGGAGCTACGGCGGCATCCTGACCAACTACACCATCGCGACCGATGGCCGCTTCAAAGCCGCGATCAGCGGCGCGGGAAGCTCGAATCAGATTTCGATGTACGGCACCGACATGTACATCACCCAGTACGAGAACGAGCTCGGTCCTCCCTGGAAGAACCAGGATCTCTGGATCAAGCTGTCATATCCGTTCTTCCACGCCGATCGGATCCACACGCCCACGCTGTTCATGGGAGGCGAGAAGGACTTCAACGTGCCGCTTGCTCGGCGGGGAACAGATGTACCAGGCGCTTCGCAGCCTGGGCGTCGATACCGAGCTCGTGATCTATCCGAACCAGTTCCACGGGATCACGATTCCCAGTTACAAGAAGGATCGGCTCGAACGTTACCTGGCGTGGTACGACAAATACCTGAAGCCGGTGGCAACCACGACGCCGCCGACTCGCTGATCGTCAGCCGCCTTCCGTTTCGTCGAGCGTGCGCTCCCAGCGCGTCTTCCGACGTCGCCACCGGATCGTTCGGCAGTCCTTCCTCGTCGACTCCCGGAGCGTTGCGGTTTCCCTGGTTTGGGACGTATCCGTCGGACGGTCTCCTTCGACCGCGCCGATGTGGTCTTCCGGATCGTTGTTCTGTGCTCATCTGTGTGCCTCTGTGGCCTGAGGGTGCATTCGGTTTGATCGGCCATGGTTCGCGCTCGCCGGACTCTGGTCGAGTCCCGCGTCATCTGTGCCTATAATGATCGGATATGGAAATGACTTTTGCCATCATCAAGCCGGACGCGGTGCGCGCGCGTGTGGCGGGTAAGATTCTGCAACGCATCGAGGATGAGGGATTCCAGATCCGTGCCATGCGGCTGGTCAATCTGACGAAGCGGGAAGCCGAGGGCTTCTACGCGGTGCATCGCGAGCGTCCGTTCTTCTCCAGCTTGACGACGTTCATGTCCTCGGGGCCGGCGGTCGTGCTGGCGCTCGAGGCCCCGGATGCGATCAAGAAGTGGCGGACCCTGATGGGCGCGACCGATCCGGCCAAGGCGGACGCGGGGACGCTGCGGAAGGCAATTCGGCCAGTCGATCGAGAACAACGCGACGCACGGGTCGGATGCGCCGGAGACGGCGGCATTCGAGTTGTCGTACTTCTTTCCAGGAATCGGGTTTGCGCGGTAGGCCGTGGGCAAGCTGCTTCTCGTCGCTGGACTGGTCATCGCAGGGATCGGTTTGCTCATGATGGCCGGCATTCCATTCGGCCGGTTGCCGGGCGACATCGTGATCCGCCGGGGCAGCGGCACGTTTTACTTTCCGCTCGCAACATCCATCCTGCTGAGTATCATCCTGACGCTACTTCTGGCGGTGCTGCGCCGGTGACGGCAGAGTTGGCGAAATCTTCAGACGCCGACAGGGACGCACGCAGGGCGGGGCATTAGCCTCGCCGGAATCGGAGACTCATGGCAATCAAGTCAGATCGGTGGATCAAGAAGATGGCGCTCGAGCACCGCATGATCGAGCCGTTCGAGGATCGCCAGGTTCGCGCCGGCGTCGTTTCATTCGGCCTGTCGTCATACGGCTACGATATCCGGGTCGCCGACGAGTTCAAGGTCTTCACGAACATCAACAATACCGTCATCGATCCCAAAAACTTCGATCCCCGATCGTTTGTCGACGTCAAGACCGACGTCTGCATCGTCCCGCCCAACTCCTTCGCGCTCGCCCGCACGATTGAGTACTTCAGGATTCCCCGCGATGTGCTGACCGTCTGCCTGGGGAAATCGACGTACGCGCGCTGCGGGATCATCGTGAACGTCACGCCTTTCGAACCCGAGTGGGAGGGGACGGTCACGCTCGAGATTTCGAACACCACGCCGCTGCCGGCCCGGATTTACGCCAACGAGGGAATTGCGCAGGTTCTGTTCTTCCAGAGCGACGAACCGTGCGAAATCTCTTACGCCGACAAGAAGGGCAAGTACCAGAAACAGACGGAGGTGACGCTACCGAAGGTCTAAGGTCCCTTGATGTCCATGTCCCTGTCCGCGCGCGTCCCCGTGGTAGCCGGATTGGCGTACGTCGAACGAATCCGTCAACTACCGCCGTTCTTCACGGCGACATTGTCGGTGGAACCGGCCAATCGCTACTTCAGGCACGCGATCGTGGTGTCGTCCGAGAGCGGGAAGGTCGGGTATGTCGCGCCGGAGGTCGCCGGCCACTATTACGAAACAATCAAGGCGGCCACCGAGACGAATCACGTGTCCTGCGCGACGCGGATCGCAGTCGGACCACGAGACTTCCGGCGTCGAACTGTTCCTCGACCTGACCGGCATCGCGCAACCAGAATCCGAATGAGATGTTGAAGCGGACGGTCCTGCGTCTTTGGCCTGTCGTGCTGCTGGCGCTGTCCGGCTCCCACGGCACGCTCGCACAATCCGATGCTCAAACGCTTCCGCGGACGGCCGAAAAGGCGTACACGGAGGTCGCCGCGCGATTCGATGAGCGCGACGCGCTCTCGGTGGTCTCCTTCATGGATCGGTATTGGCGGCTGGCTGGCAATCCCGGCTTCAACGCGTCCATCGACCACATCCGCGATCGTCTTGTGGCCGCGGGCTTCGCGGCCACGGCGACCGCCGAGCCAGCGAGCGTCCGCGTGGAAGAATTCCCCAGTGGGGGGCGCGGGTGGGACTATCGCGTTGGCACGCTTCAGTTCGATGGAGAGTCGGAGCCGCTCCTGTCGCGCGAGCGCGACCGTGTGTCGCTCGCCATCAACTCTTTCTCGACGCCGCCGGGTGGGCTGGTTGCCCCGCTCGTGGATGTGGGATCCGGCGCTGCCAGCGATTATGCGGACAAGGAGATCAAAGGCGCGGTCGTACTGGGAGACGTTCCGCTCGGACGACTCTGGCAGGACGCGGTGAAGCGCCGCGGAGCGGCAGGCGTGGTCTCCACGGAAATCGCAAGTTATATCCGTCCGTCGGATCCATCGCTGATGTCGAACGAACAGAAGGACGTGCTGCAGTGGGGAGCCGTGCAGGACGACGCGGCCGCGAAGGCGTTCGGCTTCAAGTCGTCGTGGCGGGCCGCCGATCGCATGCGGACTCGATTGAAACAAGGCGCCGTCAAGGTGCGCGTCACTGTCGACTCTTCCTTCTACGACGGGCCGAACCGGACCCTGGTGGCGGAGATCCGAGGGCGAAGCAGGCCGGCCGAGCGAGTCGTCATGGTTGCGCACGTTCAGGAGCCCGGTGCGAACGACGATGGAAGCGGGTGCGCAACGCTGTATGGATTGGCTCGGGCTCTGGTCGCGGCGATCAGAACCGGCGCGCTGCCACCCCCTGAACGCACGTTGACCTTCATGTGGGTGGACGAGGTGCGTGGAAGCCGTCAGTGGATCACATCCCACCCGGAGGAGGCGCGCGGCGTCCAATACATGTTCGCGATGGACATGACCGGTGAAGACACGACAAAGACCGGCGGCACTTTCCTGATCGAAAAGCAGGCGGATCCCTCAGCCGTATGGGCGCGACCCTCGGATCCACACACGGAGTGGGGCGCGAGCGAAGTGAAGCCCGAAGCGCTGCGGGGGAGTCTGCTCAACGATCTTCATCTCGCGGTCTGCCTACGGCGGACTCGTGATGTCCGATGGGTCGTGCGCACCAATCCGTACCAGGGTGGCAGCGATCACACGGCGTTCGCGTCGGCTGGGATTCCATCGCTGCTGAACTGGCACTTCACCGATCGCTATTACCACACGAACCAGGACCGTCTCGAGAAGGTCAGCTCGGCGGAGATGAAGAATGTGGGAATTGCGGTCGCGACGTCTGCCTGGCTGCTGGCGTCAGCGAGCCAGGAGGATTCAACGGCGGTCCTTGACCTGCTCACGAGTGCGGCGCAGGCGCGCCTCAGGCTCGAACGGCAGCAGGGAGCTTCCTTGATAGGGAGGGCTCCCGACGCAGCGGCCGCTACTGCGGTTGAGCGGCAGGTCGTGGGTGCATGGGTGAAGTGGTACGACGAGGCGTTCGACAGCGTGGCGCTCTTGCCGATCGCCGGGGACACCGATCAGTTGCGCGAAAAGATCGCTGCCGCGAAAGCCGCCATTCGGTCAGGTGCCACCAAGTAGGCACCCTGACCTTTCGATCGTCTGGCTGATCTCTACTTCTTCGCTCGTGCTCGTCGTCTGCGCGCCGCGAGAACTCCCGCGAGGCCCGTCCCCAGGAGGATCATCGACGCTGGCTCGGGCGTGACCGAGGTGACGCTGGGAGCGACGCTGAAATCAGCGAGCGGGCTTCTGTTGTGTCGCGGCCGATTCCGGGGCGTCCGGCATTCGCTCAAACCCCACGAGCTTCCAGCCACTGCTCTCTCGCTGGAAGTAGGCGCGAGCCGGACGCACCCATGTCGGGTGACCGGCGCTATCGATAGCGATATCCACCGCGACGAAGCCACCTGCGCTCGTCGGCAATCCGCCTGGGGCGTCGATAGTTGTGGTCGAGCTTCGGGTTTCCGCGATGGGCTGCGTCTCGCCCGTCGCGTTGTCGAAACGGAGCCAGGAGGCGCGGTAAGTGGCGGGGCCGCTGGCGACGCCGGCCGCGACCGCGGCATTTTCGAACGTCAGTCGGCCGCTGGCATCAAGCCGAGGAGCGACGATCGGATTCACCGCCGTCAGATAAGTATTCAGAATCTTGTTGCGCCGTTTGATCAGCACGTCGCCGAGATACTTCTCTGCATTCGGATCGCTGAACTGGCCTTGGTGAACCGCCGCGCGAATCAGCTCGTCACTGAACGCGGCAATCCGCCGCGCCGCCCAGAACGCGTCGTCGTCCCGCAGTTCCATGTAGGCCGTTGTCGGCGTTTGAGGCCGCCATTCGCGAGGATCGAAACGATCGCCTTCGAACTTGCCGATCGACGGGTACTCGACGTAGTCAACCGTCTGCCAGGGGCTGAGCGCGAAGCCGAAGGAAAAGAGCCGCTTCAACGATGTGTCGCCCTGGTAGAAGTGCTCCCAGCTCAGGTCCCACTCGTACTTCTCATTGCACATCCCGAATGTTGATCCGACGTCCTGAAGATAGTGCTTGACGATCGCGCGGCCGTTGACGGTTTCCAGCGTGTCGAGCGTGTTGGCCGCCTTGAGATCGGTCAGGTTCGTCCATGCGCCGAAGATACGCAGCGCGCGAAGCGCTCGCCGGTGTTCGTGTGGAATGACGTCGTTGGGATCATCCGGCCGCGTGCCCGCATATCGGAATCCGCCGAGGATCTTGCCGGGAAGCAACCGCCCGGCGATGACCCGATAGGTGCCGTCCGCGTTCCGGGCGACGTTCTCGAGGACCACGTTCATGTCGTCCCGTGTGAATCTCGTTCGTTGTCCCGACGGGCGTTTGATCGTCGCCTTCGGGTCGATGTCCGCCTTGTTCGGATCGAAGGTGGTCAGGAACGATTCCACCTGGTTGTACCCGAACGCCCAGAAAATCTTCGTCGCGACCGAAACCGCCGCCGTCGCTCCTTCCGGGTAGTACGGAGGGTCGAACTCCAGGAACCAGGTTTCTCCCTTCGCGTCCTTTACGGTGAAGCCGGGATGGGCACCGGAAGTTTTTTCCTTGGTCAGCACCCAGTGAGAGGAATCAGGCGGCGCGCCGACGATGGGCCCACGCGCGATCTCCTCGACGGTGACCGGCCTGGTGCCGATTCGGTTCGTGAACCAGCTCGAATCCGGGACCTCGTCGATGGTGTTGACGTCCCTGGCACGCACACCGGTCGGCTTGTAATGCGCGGTGATGAACAGGTTCTCCGTCATCTCGAACAGCGACCCGATTTCATAGGGCTTGGCCTTGGATGGGTCCTGTGACTCCGGCTCGCGCGCGATCGGATCATCGGGGTAGAAGTGCGGGCCCTTTGTCCAGACGCTGCTGGCGAAGATACCGATGCCGGCCACGAGAAGAAGCACAAGGCGGCGAGAGTGTGGGCGTGACGAAGAAAGCGATATGGCCATTGGACGGTTGTTAGAAAGCGGCATTAGCGGAGAATACGAGACTCAGGCCTTCATTACTTTTAGCCACTTCGATGCGCAGCGGCGTCGAGAGCGGAGTGTGCAAGCGCGCCCCGAATCCGTAGTCGCTCTTGAGCCGGTTGAAATCGAGGTCCGATGTGCGCGCAGCCACTTTGCCGGCATCGTAGAAGACGGCAGTGTCCAGGTAGCGGTTGACCATGATGCGCCACTCGGCCTGAAGGACCAGGCTGTTCTTATCGCGGAAACGCCAGCTGCTGAATCCGCGCAGCGACGATCCGCCGCCGACGGCTGGCAGCATGAAAAAGGGGATTTGTTGATCGCTCTTGCTATACGCCGTGCGCGCCAGAGCGCGGAGCGAAATGACCCAGGCTTCGCGAAGGATCGGCAGATGCTGAATCGCCTCGTAGTCGACCTGATCGAAGCCGAACTCGTTGTCGTTGTCGCTGTAATCGTGAAATGTCACGGCGTAGTACCCGCCCCGCCGCGTGTAGCCAGGCGTCGTCCGCCAGTCGAACGCGAGACCTCCCTGCGAGTGCAGATACGTTGCGGTCGCACCAAGGCCAGGCAGAGTCTGAGGCGTATAGACCGTCTCGACCGACGGATCGGTTCCTTCCCCGGGTCTTTGCGACCATTCCGACAATTCCACACCGCCACGCAGCATGACGTACCGGCGCGTGGGCCAGATCTTCAGAAGAGCAGAGCCATACGGCTGCCGGAACCGATAGTTCGTCCTGTCGTCAATGGACGTGGCCATCCCGATTCCATAGAAACCTACCTGCGTCGCCTCGCGCCAGCCGCCGACCACCGATAAGTCGCCGCGACGATTGAACAAGCGAGGGGCTCTGAATTCCGCTTCGAGTCGCTTGTAGTCTTTGATCGTGTAACTGCCGCGGAAGTCAATATAGTCGTACGCGCGGATGCGATGCGCGTAGCCGGCGCCGAGCGTGAACCCGCCACCTGAGTACGCGTTCTCGAAGAACGGATGCAGTCGCAGCCCGTTGACGAGCAGCCCATCGGCTCGGTTCAGCAGCTTCTCCGTTATACCTGGTGTGTACGAATGGAGGTTCTTGGCTTTCTCTCCCTGCTCCTGTTCGATCGAGGCCTGACGGGTGGGTGCCTCCGCCTGTTGCGCAACAGCCGATGCGGCCGGTGCTGAAATCACTGAGATCGCGGTGACGAGCCTCCAGATTCCCGGATACGCATAGATAAACCTGCTTCAAAAGGCTTTACAGCCGCGATGACACGGCGGCCGTTTCGAGTGATCGGTTGAAGCGCAAATTCTAGCCTCGATTTGCGATCCGGCTCAAGTGCTGGCGGAAACAGCCACCCCGGCTCACTTCGGTGGACCGCGATTCGATCCCTATTTTTGGGTGTCCTTGACATACAGGCCCACAAGATACTTGTCGCCCGTCGGTGACGGCACGCCACCGTCCCGCTGGAAGCTGACCTTCTGCTTCGGACTCGTGCACGGCCTCGGTTTCGCCACCGCGTTGCGCGATCTCGGCGTCGGCGCAGGTCGACATGCCGCGATCGCGCTTCCTCTCGCGTCATTCAATCTGGGAGTCGAAGCCGGACAGATAGCGGTCGCCTGCCTCGTCGTGCCTCTTTTCTGGTGGCTCAGCACCCCTCCGACTTCACGTCTGCGATTTGCCGGTGCCTGGTCCGTGCTCGTGATCGGCGCGGGCAGCTACTGGTTCTTTGAACGAATCTTGTAGGGCATCGCCCCCATTCCAACCAATGCGTCCGGGGAGCGCAGGCTTGGCCTGAGTCAGACACTCGGCTCCGATAGGCCAGTTTTTCGAAGCTATGGCTGCCGCCGGGAGGCCGAAGCAGCCGACAGTCACACGAACCGCCCCGCTGTGAAATGATAGCCATGTGAGTAGGCCACGGTCTTCAGACCCCCCTGCAGGCCCTCACGCAATGGAGTGCTCATGATTCCTCGCTTTCGTGCACGGTTGATGCTCCTCACGCTGGCGCTCGCGGCGACAGCCGGGAGTGTGGCCTACGCTCAGCGCACCGTCACCACCGGACCTCAAAACGTGGCGTTGACCGCCCCGGTCCCCGTCGATCCACGGATCACGGTCGGCACGCTGCCCAACGGGATGCGGTATTACGTCCGCGCCAATAACCAGCCGCAACGACGCGCCGAACTTCGTCTCGTCGTCAACGCCGGCTCGATCCTCGAGGACGACGATCAGCGTGGGCTTGCGCACTTCGTGGAACACATGTGCTTCAACGGCACGCGTCATTTCCCGAAGCAGGACGTCGTGGCGTTTCTGCAGTCAACCGGCATGCGTTTCGGCGCGCACATCAACGCCAACACCAGCTTCGATCAGACCGTCTATCAGTTGACGATTCCCACGGATAGTCCGGCCGTGGTCGATCGGTCGTTTCTCATTCTCGAAGACTGGGCGCACGCCGTCTCGTTCGAGCCGGACGATATCGACAAGGAGCGCGGCATCATCCTCGAGGAATGGCGCACGGGTCTGGGAGCGGGGGCGCGGATGCTGGACGCGCAGTTCCCGGTTCTGCTGAAGGACTCGCGATATGCCGAGCGGCTGCCGATTGGAAAGCCGGAGATTATCCGGTCGTTTCCGTACGCCCGGCTCAAGAAGTTCTACACCGATTGGTATCGTCCCGACCTCATGGCGGTGATCGCGGTTGGCGACTTCGATGTCGCGAATATCGAATCGCTCATTCGCTCTCACTTCGGATCGATTCCATCAGCCGTGTCTCCACGGCCGCGGCTGAACTACGACGTGCCCGATCACCCCGGTACGCGATACACCGTGGCGACCGATCCCGAGGCGACGTCTACCGTGGTGACCGTCTCGAACATGATGGCGGCGCGGGATCAAACGACGGTCGGCGCCTACAGGCAGCAGACGATCGAGCGCGTTTTCGGCGGTCTTCTCTCGGGCCGCCTCGCCGAGATCGCGCAAAAGCCGGATGCGCCCTTCCTCGACGCCGATACCAGCCGCGGGCTCTTCGTGAAAACGGCCGAAATGACGACCCTGAGCGCCCTCGTGCCCGATGGCGGCGTTGAGCGGGGGCTGGCCGCACTCTTCACCGAGGCCAGTCGAGTCGCGCAGTTCGGTTTCACCCAGACGGAGCTGGATCGGTTGCGACTGAACTACATGCAGACCTTTGCGCAGCTCGCCTCGTCCAACGACGAACACACGTCACAATCGCTCGCAGACGAGTTCATCCGCAACTTCATGCAGGACGAACCCATTCCAGGCATCGCTTACGAGAACGGCCTGGTCCAGCGATTTCTTCCCGAAATTACGCTGGCCGACATCAACAGCCTCGCCCGCGACTGGATTCCGGATCGAAATCGCGTCGTTGCCGTGAATGCGCCGAAGAAGGCGGGAGTGACGATGCCGGACGAAGCGAAGCTGGCAGCCGTCATCAAGAACGCCGGCGGCGGCACGCTGACGGCGTATGTGGATACCGTCAGCGCGAAGCCGTTGCTCGAGGCCGAGCCCAAGCCCGGATCGGTTGCGAAGACCACGTCGAAGTCGGCGGGCATCACGGAGTGGACGTTGTCGAATGGCGTACGGGTTGTGCTCGAGCCGACGACGTTCAAGCAGGATGAGATCCTGTTTCGAGCGTTCAGCCCTGGCGGCACTTCGCTCGCCAGCGACCAGGATTACGTCGCAGCCGAGACCGCGGATCAAATCGTTTCCGAAGGGGGCCTCGGCACGCTGAGCGCCATCGATTTGAGCAAGAAGCTCGCCGGCAAAGTTGCCGTCGTCAGGCCCGACATTGGTGAAATGTACGAAGGTATGAGTGGGCGAGCGCTGCAGCGCGATCTGGAGACGATGTTCCAGCTGATCTACTTGCGGTTCACGCAGCCTCGCGCCGACGCCGAGGCGTTTCGAGCGACGACGGGGCAACTCACGGCCGTCCTGGCAAATCGACAGGCGCAGCCCGACACCGCGTTCGAAGACACGCTGAACGCCGCGTTGACGCAAAACCATCTTCGGGCTCGGCCGATGAGCCCGGAGTTTGTGGCTCAAATGAACCTCGACAAGTCGCTGAGCTTCTACAAGGATCGTTTCTCTGATGCCAGCGACTTCACGTTCGTTTTCGTCGGGAGCTTCGACCTCGCGACGATCAAGCCTCTCGTCGAGCGGTACCTGGCGAGCCTTCCAGCCCTTCACAGGAAGGAGGCCGGTCGCGACGTCGGCATCCGTCCGCCATCGGGCGTCGTCGAGAAGGAAGTCACCAAGGGAAACACGCCCAAGAGCGAGGTCGGCGTCGTATTCACCGGGCCGTTCCAGAGCAACGAGCGAAACCGCATCATTATCCGCGCGATGGCGAACACACTCGGCGGCAACCTGCATCGAGTATTGCGAGAGGATCTCGGGGGGACTTACGGCGTGAGCGTCATCCCGGAGTTCACCAAGCGGCCGAACGAGGAATACCAGGTGACGATTTCGTTTGCGTGCGATCCGGAGCGAACGCAGGATCTTGTCAAGGCGCTCTTCCGCGTCGTTGACGATCTGAAGACGAACGGGCCAGGCGTAGGGCAGGTCGCAGACGTTCAAGCCGCGCTGCGACGAGATCTCGAAACCGACAGCCGTCAGAACGGCTACGTGCTGAACCAGGTCGCGTATGCCTATCAGTACGATGAACCGATCCCGGATGCGGCGAGCCTTCGTGCGATCTACGATCAGCTCTCACCGCCTCTGTTGCGCGACGCCGCGAGGACATACCTCGACACCAATCGATATGTGAAAGTCCTTCTGTTTCCGGAGTCGCGGTAGAGCGTCAAAAAATCGACCATTCGCTTTGTCTTCGTCGTATCATGTGAACCGGATACGCTTCGGCTTCAACTCTGCCGGGCATGATCACCAAGCTGAACCTCGACGGAGATGGGAACCCTCCGGACATCCCGGAAGGTGACTCGGACGCGGTCGTTCGCGCCCCGGTCCTGTACGCCTCGATCGCTGGACAGATCCTCGTCGGCCGCTATCTCCTGCACATCGGCGGCTCTTGCGGGGCCGTGGTGGAAGAGACCTCAGACAGCGCCTCCGCCCACGTTCATCCCAGGCCCACTCCGATTCTCCCTGGTCCGGGGTCCACGCGCGGACTGCTAGATCGGCAGGAGGAACTCACCAGCGCGTTGTCCGCAGTCGATTCCGGCCTTTCGATTGAAGTGAGCGGTCAGCCTGGTATTGGCAAGACCGCGTTTCTCCATCAACTCGCGTCCCATTCCGGGGCCGCTGCGTTTGTAGATGGCGTCGCCTACATCGCGGCACGGCATCAGTCGTCCACCGACATCCTGCAGGACATATTCGAGGCCTTTTACGAGAGCGATCAGGTCTGCAAACCTACGCTTGCCGAGATTCGTCGCGGACTCGAGGAAAAACAGGCATTACTGCTCATTGACGACGTGCACCTGACTCGGGACGAAATGGAGCAGGTGCTGGACGTCGCTCCTCGTTCGGCGTTGGCCATCGCCACACGGGAGCGATGCCTCTTCGGCGAGTTGCGCAGCGTGGCGCTGGAAGGCCTTCCAACCAGGGAATCTGCCGTGCTGCTGGAGCGGGAGGTCGGTCGTTCGCTCAGCGTGGCGGAACGATCCGCGGCAGCAAGTCTCTGCGGAGCGATCGGAGGACATCCCCTCCGAATCCGCCAGGCGGCCGCGATAATTCGCGAACGCGGTATTTCGATCGAGGTTCTTGCGCGCGACGCCGCGCCGGAGAGTCTTGTCTGCGAGCTCCTGACGTCGATCGACAACAAGCAGCGGCACGCGCTGCTCGCGTTGGCGACCGCGCCAGGTGTGCCCCTGCAGCTTCAACACGTGTCGGGCCTTGCGGAGGTCACCGACATCGAGCCGTCGCTCGCCCTTCTCGTTCGCCGTGGTCTCGTGGTTCGCAGCCGATCACGCTATCGGCTGGCTGATAGTGTCGCGGACCAGCTCCGTCGAACGGACGATCTGAAGCCGTGGGTCAATCGGAGCATCACGTACTTCACCGCGTGGGCCGAGCGCTACCGCCGCACCCCGAATACGCTGCTGGACGAATCAGCAGCGCTGTTGCGCGCCCAGTACGAGGCCCTTGACTCGCAGCGCTGGGGAGAAGCGCTTCGGCTTGGCCGGCTTCTCGAGGCCGCCCTGGTGCTCGGCGCGCGATGGGGTGCATGGGCCATCGTGCTCGACCGTTGCCTCACCGCCGCGAAGGCGATGAAAGACCAGTCCGCTGAAGCCTGGGTACTTCATGAGACCGGAACTCGAGCGCTCTGTCTCGGCGAGTCGGGCACCGCGCGATCGTTACTGGGCCAGGCGGTCAGGCTGCGGGAGACGATGGACGACAGCGATGCGATTGCGGCCAGCCGCCGAAACCTGAGCTTCGTGCTCGCGCCGGTCGCCATCGTTTCGCGCAGACGTGAGACGGAGCGGTTCGGTGAGGTCGGCGACCTCGATGCGCTGCCGCTTCGAGAGACGTTCCAGCCAGTCACTGGGGTGCCGCACGCACGAGTCACTGGCCCCATCGGCATCGGCGCTACCGTGCTCGTGATGATGCTGTTCGCAGTCCTGGGAGGGGTGGCTTTCTGGATGGCTCCGCACGAGTTTCTCTGGAAGACATGGGACGCTGCCGGCGGCCCACCCGTCCTGCAGGGCAGTCTCGGAGCCGCGACAACCGACACCGAGATTACGCCGCACCCGGTCCGGGTTTCACCCGAGCCGCGAGTGCTGAGGTTTACCGCCTTTCCTGATGTCATTGCGCGAGGCGAATCGGTGGGCCTCTGTTATGAGATTTCGAGCGGGACTCGAATTCGGATCGATCCGGATGTCGGGGATGTAGGTGCGCAGCAGCGAAACTGCGTTCGGGCCGCACCGACGGAGGCGACCACCTACGTCTTGACGGCGCAAGGTGAAAACGGACAGAGCGTGAAACAGAACGTGTTCGTTCGTGTTGGTTCGGCGGGTTCGGCGCCGCCGGGAACAACCGTGGCAGATCGCGCTACCATCCTCATCTTCAGTCCGCGACCGGGCTCCATCGCCACGGGAGCGCCCACGGCGCTCTGCTACGCGGTCGCTGGCGCCCTGCGCGCGCGCATTGAACCCGCGGTGGGCGACGTCAGCCCTGCGAGCACGTTGACCTGTCTTCGTGTCGCGCCGCCACGCACGACCACATACGAGCTCATCGCTTATGGCCGCGACGGCGATCGAGTCAAACAGCAGCTGGTGATCTTCGTCAGGTAAGAACGCGCACTGCACTCGAACTCATCGTCCGCGAAACTCCTGCCAACCCGCGAGCAGTTCATTGACGATCGTGGAGGTTTCTTTCCGCAGACGCGCGTCGAGGTTCACGACCGCCGACAGCGCCTGCTTGCGGACCGGGATGTCCGGAGGCTCGCCAGCACCCAGCTGCACGCCCGAGTCGTAGGCGATGTCAGCAAGGTCCTGGACGGACCTGAGATCGGTGACCTGCACTTCACGATAGGAGGGTTCCCAGCTCGACATCCACCATTGCAGCCAGTGCTCCGCGCGGGTCGCGGCTGCCGGTATCAACAGCGTCGGTCCGATCGCGAGGATGTCGTGCTTCAAGCGGCCGAGTTGCCGGGTCCCATCAACGATTCGGACCGCCGCCGCGGTCGTCGGCGCCTCGAGACAGGCGAGATCGTCGAGGCTGATCACCTCTTTCCCCTCGACGAGGACGTCGTCTTCCGGACTGGTCGTGGGGCCCTGAACCCGGACCAGAATCTTGTTGATCCCCTGGCTACCGACGCCGAGGCGCAGCCATCCGGCGCTCGTGACAGCGAAAAACCCTGGCGGGAGATCCGGTCGTTCGCGGCGTATGAAGCGATCGAAGGCTTCCATGCCGACCACGACGGATTTCGTCGCCGCATCATCTATCGGCTGCATCTGACTTTCGCCCCATGCCAGGTAGGCTGCGCCGGTGCCGGGCGACTGGCCTCGAAGCTGACGCACGATGTCGGGTGCTGGAGGCCGGTACTCGGGATTCGACAGCCCCCGCCGATAGCCCTCGAGAAACCGCGACCAAAGAGCGTCACGACTGCGCGACCAGCCGCGCTGACGGGCCACGAGATCGAGTGAGCCCAGGAACCGGACGACATCGACGAAAAACGGTCCGCGCGCCGAGTCGTCGAAGTCGTCCAGACCCCATGCGTCCTTCGTCACCGCGAACTGCTCGACATGCGCGTCGCCATGGAGACGCACGATTGGCAGGTGGTGCAGGTCGGCGAAGGCGCTGCAGACGCGGCCGATCCACGCGCGGTTGATGAATCGGAAATAGGTGGACGGATCTGCCCGCAGCCGTTCGATCAGCGCCTCAGGCGCACCGGCGAGCGCTGCCGGGTGGGGCCGAAGCTGGCCTCGCGCTGAGGGTGCGATGAGAACGCCGAGGCTCGCGAACACGAGCAGGCGGGCGAACCGGCGGCGTTCTCGGGTGCGATGCATGCGGCAACTCCACTTCCGCCCGCGGCATCAAGGCAAACGATCACCCAGGGAAGTATCGGATTGTATCCGGTTTGTACTCCGCCCGTTGCGCATTGGTAACGGTCCAGTCAGAGGAGAGCGCTACCGGATTCCGAAATCAACTCTGTATACTGCTCTCGGAAGCAGACATCGGGGAGTCGCGCGACAGGCAGCAGAGCAGGAGCAAACATGTGCGATCAGGATCATTTTGAGCAGGATCGACAGCAATACGATGCCCTCGGATTGGTGACGCGCCGGCAGTTCGGCGTGCTCGTGGGCGCCGGCATCTCGATGATGCTGCCGCAGGTCGTGGGTGCCGTGGCGGTGACGGAGTCCGAGGTCACCATCACGACGCCAGACGGTACGGCGGACTGCTACTTCGTGCATCCGGCGAGTGGTACGGCCGCCGCGGTTCTCGTGTGGCCGGACATCTTCGGCCTGCGGCCCGCATTCCGGCAGATGGGGAAGCGGCTGGCCGAATCAGGATACTCCGTGCTGGTGGTGAACCCGTTCTATCGGGCGAAGAAGGCACCGACTGCGCCGAATGGCGCCGCCACGCCGATCGCGGACGTGCGGCCGCTCGCTCAGGCCCTGAACGAAACGACGCAGATGACCGATGCGAAGGCGTTCATTGGCTGGCTGGATCAGCAGGCGTCGGTCGCCAAGAACCGCAAGGTCGGCACGCAGGGCTATTGCATGGGCGGCCCGATCGCGTTCCGCACGGCGGCCGCCGTGCCCGATCGTGTCGGCGCCGTCGCTTCATTCCATGGCGGCGGGCTCGTGAACGATACGCCGAACAGTCCGCACGTTCAGGCGGCGAAGACTCACGCGCAATTCCTGATTGCGATCGCCTCGAGTGACGACCAGCGGTCACCCAAAGAGAAGGACGTCCTCAAGGAGACGTTCGCCAAGGCGAGCCTCCCGGCGGAGATCGAAGTCTACGAAGGCGCCGCACACGGATGGTGTCCGCCGGATTCCGGCGTCTACAACGAACCGCAGGCCGAGAAGGCGTGGAGCCGGCTGCTTGCGCTGTACGGCAAGGCGCTGGCGTAGAGTGAATCGCGCCGAAACAGCAAGAGGCCGCCGGAACTGGCGACCTCTTGTCGTCTCTGTGGCTGGCCGCGACGACGTTCGTCGGGCGGTCAGCGTGCACTCGTCAGTCGATCATTTATCGTGATCGTCGTTGCCCTGGCCGTTGTCACGGTCAACTTTGATCTGGCCGCGGATTTCACCAGCCGGGGATGCCGTCGTATGGACGTTCGCGTAGGCGGTTCCGTTGAGCAGGGCGTGGACGAACTCGCCAAACCCGCCGGCGGGAATCTGCTGCGTGCCGATTGCCTGGATGTCGGTCGCCATGATGACGCCCTCGACCGTTCCTGACGGTCCAGGACACGGCGTCGGCTTGGTGCCTCCACCGCACAAGAACGTCATGACGCTGCCCGACACGTTTCTCTGACCGAGGTGAATGTGCGCGAACAGCGTATTTCCGCCTTCGAGCCCCTCGTAGCTCAGTTTGTAGGAAATCGAGCCGTCGGCATTGAAGTGCGCTTCGAACTCTCCCTTCGCCTGGGTCGAGACAAGGGGAGCCTCCTGCGCGCCAGCCAATTTGGCACGAAGTGTCAGGGGACGATCTTTTGCCAACACACTGAATCCGCCGATCGCCAGTACCAACCCGACGACCAATGAGACAGTCGTCACAGACTTCTTCATAGCTCTCCTCGTAATCTCTACCCCATTTTGTGATTGTGCCGTGGCGAGTTCCGTCTCGTTGCGGCCGACAGCGCATCATGGTGCAGGTGACGCGTTCCCGTCAAACACTGAAGGCGGCACCAGCGTTACGCGGCCGTTACTCGGAGTGTCGCATTACGACGCGATTCAGGGCTGGCGATTCTACCGAATTTGGAGCGGCTTTATTCGCAGTTGATCGACCACGGTATGCCAAACCGATCGACAAGAACCCCAAAGCGACTCGCCCAGTAGGTCTTCTGCAGCGGCATGGCGATCGAACCTTCTTGTGCCAGCGTCTCAAAGATGCGCTCCGCTGCGGCGACGTCGTCCAGGTTGAGGAGAATCTGAAATCCCCGCGGTCTCTCGTACTGATCGGGCGGCACGTCCGAGCCTGCCAGGCCGAAGTCGCCGATCTTCAGGGTCGCATGAGCAATCTTCGCCTCCCAGCCGGGTGGCGCCTGCGCCGCCTGCGGTGAGTCCCCCCACGTGAGGCTGTAAGTAACGGTGCCGTTCAAACACTGTTCGTAGAGCCTGAACGCGGCCTCGCACTGGCCGTTGAAGGATAGGGAGAGGTGAGGGCTGAGTTTCATCGGAACCGCTCCAGTGGGCTCGTGGCACAAACATGACCGCAACGAATCCTGTCGTCGTCGATTGCCATCATTATTTCATCAGCAGGTCACCGCCCCCTCATCTTGCCGGACGTCTTAACCAATAGATGACGAGTACGTCATCTGGCGCCATCAGGCGCCGAAAGGAGACGCCATGAAATCGATCCGTCTGAAGGGCATCGTGTTTGCCGGAGCGATGCTGCTCGGTGTCGGCGCGTCAGCCGATGCTCAGGACATCCTCGTCAAGGCGAAGGTACCGTTCGCATTTGTCGTGAACGGGCAGAACATGCCGGCCGGCAAATACGTAATCCAGCGCGACGAGAATTCGCCATCGACGCTGCTCATCCGTGGTGACCAGAAGAACAACCGCCATGCGTCCGTCTTTGTGTTGACGATTCGCGATGGGCGCCAGGATCCCGCGGGCGACAAGGCCGTCATGACATTCACACACTCTGAGAACACCTATCAGCTGGCAAGCATCTGGGACTCACAGGACGATGGATTTGACGTGCTGTCCAGGTGAACGGCGCAGGGCAGTGGGGCTATCCTGGCCCCACTGATTACGTCTCATTCAAAAATCTACTCGCCACAATTGAGAGTATCCTCACCTCCGCGCGGGCATCGCCCTGCGAGATTCTCAAGGAGGGGTATCGTGACCAGGAAACGTCTGCTGCTTGCGGCCGCGGCGATTCTCGTCGTCGGAACCGGCTTTGTTCGTCAACAGCCGGCCGGAGACGCGCTCGACCCTGTACGCGTCGCATCGGAGACTCACCGAATTGCACTCGAGAACGCGTTCGTCCGCATACTCGACGTCCGGGTCCCGCCAGGCCGGTCGGAACCCCGGCATCGGCATCCGCATGGTCTGAGCGTCTACTTCACCGATTGGGACGCGAAGGTCACTGTCGATGGACAACAGCCGGTGATCAACCAGAGGAAGGCGGGGACCTTTGCCTGGAGCGAGGCCGTGATCCACACAGTGGAGAACGTTGGCAAATCGGAAGGGCACATCCTTCGAATCGAACTGAAGCACTGATCTCGCCACGCGAGCCCCGCGGGATCTCAAATCGACCCCGCGAGCTCGCGTGTAGGAGGACGTCCAGGTGACGCCCGCCTCAGAATGAGAACCGGGCGCCGATTCTGATCTGCCGTGGGGCCTGGATCTGTGGACCGGCCAGGATCTGCGATGTGGGCTGGCCGAAGTTGGGATTCGGGCCGCCGCCGAACGTCAGCGACGTAAACGTGTCGTAGTTCTGCACGATCTGCTGATCGAACAGATTGAAGATGTCCGCGAGCAGCGTCACGCGCCGATCGCCCCCGAGTTTCCAATCATAGGCAGCCTGAACGTCGATCTGTCTCTGAAACGGCGTCCGGGTCTTGAAGCCATCGACCGTTTGCATGCCGCTTGCGCGCGCGGCAGCGGGAATCTCGCCACCGTTACCGTATGCGGGGCTGGTTGTCAGGGGGGTCAGCGGTGCGCCGGATCCCGCAAACAAACCGAGACCCAGGTTGAGATTGCGCCATAAGTACTGACCGTAGATCTTGAACTGCTGCGGTCGATCGAGCGGGAGAATCCCGTTGGGGTCGCCGAGGAACCGGATGTCTCCGTCGAAGCCAAACTGAGGGACGCCAATCGACGTGTAGGTCGGGTCGTTTTGCGGGAAATCGTACAGCGACGAAATTCCCGGATCCGACTGGCCGTTGTCGTCGCGATAGAAGCCCTCGAAGTTGCCGCGCAGGCGTGACCATCGATACGATGCCAGCGCCGACCAGCTGTTCGTGAACCGGGTATTCCAGGTGAAATCGACGGCGTCGTAGACGTGCCTGGGATCGGCGAAGGCGACATTGGCGAAACTGGGGTCTGCGGCGATGACGTCCGGGTTGATCGCCGTCGCACTGGTCGGGTTCGTCAGGATGTAGGCAACACTGGAGCAAATGCTCGACGTGGCGTCCTCGAAGTACGCCGCCATCGGACAGTTGGCCACGTCCTCGAGCACGCGCCCGGTGTGGCGATGGATGTAGTTGAATCCCACGCTCGTGTGCGGCAGGACTTCACGGTCCAGCCCGACGACGAATTCGTCGACGTACGACATCTTCGAGGTGGGATCGATCGTGTCGCCAGACGTGGCGCCGGAGAGGACGAGATGCGTCGTCTGGCCACCAGCGAGCGTGCCGTCGGGAACTGGCTGCGTGAGGGTCGCGTCGAAGTAGTCACCGCGCGTCACCGTCAATTCGGGTGAGAGGGCGCGCGCCGCCAGATCGTTGGGCATTCGTCCATAGAATCGGCCCCAGTTGGCGTAGACCTTCGTCTTGCCATCTGGAGCGTAGGTCGCGCCGATCCGCGGCGCCCAGTTGTTCTTCAAGGTGTAGTCGGAGATCACGAGTCCATTCAGAGTCTGCTGCTCGTAGCGCAGGCCGGGATTGACGGTCACTCGGTCTCCAATTCTCCACGTGTCCTGCACGAAGAACGTCTGATAGCTTTGCGTCGTGGACGGACCGGTGGTGAAGCGTGCACGGGTGACGCGATAGATCTGGCCGAAGGTCGGGTCTGCAATGGCATCCATGACCGCACCGGTTGCGGTCTGCTGTCCGTTTGGCGCGGTGAAGGTCGGGCCGGTGTAGTTGTTTATCTGATCCCAATCGGCGTGGTCGTACTCGTACCCGTATCTGAGCTCGTGTGGACCAAGAAAGCTTGTCGCTTTCATCGACCACTGCCAGCTGTCACTTCGATTGGCCTCATAGAATCCGATCCCTCCACTGGTCAGGTTCGGCGTCACCGTTCTGTCGTTCACTTCCCATGCGTCGACCGACGGCGTCTCCGTAATGTTGTTCAACGCGTGTGCGAAATATCCTTCGAGCAGCAGGTTCGGACGAACCGTGCCGTTGTAGCGGACGGTCTGGTTATGCCCGCCATAATCGAGTGCACTGAATCCAGCCGTCGTCTGATTGAGCAAGGCGCTGGCGCGCTGCGGACCGTTCGGGCCGTTCGACGGATCGCCAAAGAAGGACGCATCGATTTGCTGACCGTTTTTGATCACCAGCGTTCCCTTCGCAGCATAGGTAAAACTGTCTCTCGTGCGGTCTAAGTCGCCGAGGCTCAGGAGCGGGAAGCCCTGAGGCGCCTGGAAGGTGCGCACGTCGCGAGACGGGTCGATTGCGCCGAAGAAGAACACGCGGTCTCTCAGAATCGGCCCGCCTCCCTCTGCGCCGCCGTCGTAGCTGCGCGACCCCGTGGTCTGCACCGTGCCGTTCGGTGTCTGCACTTCAGTCCACGTTGCTTCGAGGCCGCTCGGTCGATCGTAGTAGAACGTCGATCCTTTAATCGTATTGCTGCCGCTCTTGGTGATGACGTTGACGACGCCGCCGGTTGATTGGCCGAATTCGGCTTCATACCCACCAGTCTTCACCTGGACGTCTTTGATGAAATCGAACGGCGTGGCGTTGCCGAGCGAGCCGAACACGATCGAGTACGAGCCGAGCGCGCCATACCCCTGGTTGGTGACGTTGACGCCGTCGATCACGTACTGATTCTCCAGGCCGGACCCGCCCGACATCGACGGGTTCGCCTGTCCTACAGTGCCGCCGCTGCTGACGCCCGGGGCGAGGTACAGCGCGTCACTGACGCGTCGACCGACAGGTACGCGGTCGAGGAGGTCGCTGGAAATCACCGCGCCGGTGGTCGTGGACGTTCGATCGATCAGCGGCGACGTCGCCGTCACGTCAACGGTTTCGCTCAACGCGCCGACCGTCATCGTCAGGGGCAGGTCTACCGTTTGTCCGAGGCTGACGTTGATATCCTTCCGCTCGACCGCGTTGAATCCCTGGAGCTCGACCCGAATGGTGTAGGTTCCAGGTGTGAGATAAGAAAACGTAAAGCGCCCCTGGCCATCCGTGGTGGTGGTCTTGGAGCCTTGCGGTCCCGTGAGAGTGACAGTGACCGCCGGGCACGGCGAGACTTTGCGCATCAATCGCGCGGCCGGTAATTGTTCCAGTGGTCTGCTGCGCCGAGGCAACCCCGGCGCACGTGAGAGCAAGAATCAAGACGAGCGTCGACGACCGCATACCTTCAGTCTCCTGAAATAGGACGTGTTCACACGGACTCTTCGCGACGCCTCCACAGCGCTTTCAAACGGATGTCGCAAAGGAGGTGCCGAGGTTCGGCCGCGCGTTTACAGGCGTTTTGAGGTGTGTCCGCCGTTTGTCTGTGTCGGTCATGCCCCGGCGGGCCGTGCCGCCACAAGACCGACGGCCGGCGGTTCTTCCGCCGTCACCCGTATAATCTCGTCCGTTTCGTCCCTCTAGCCTCCGAGGTCCGCGTCCATGCGAACGTTGATCGTGTTTGCCGCGCGACACTTTTCCGAGTGATGTGGCGATGACTCAAGCCGCCGCCGCTGAAAACGATGCGCTCCGCTTAAGCGACGTCCGGCGCAGGTTGAAGGCGATCTTCATCGGTTCCATCGGGAATCTGGTCGAGTGGTACGACTTCTATGCGTACACCGCCTTTGCGCTGTATTTCGCGCAATCGTTCTTCCCCGGAAATGATCCGGTAGTTCAGCAGCTGAACGCCGCGGTCGTGTTTGCCATCGGCTTCGTGATGCGGCCGATCGGCGGCTGGCTGTTCGGACACCTTGCCGACCATCACGGCCGAAAGAACGCGCTGATGCTCTCGGTGCTCCTGATGTGCTGTGGATCGCTGGTCATCGCCGTTACGCCGACATACGCCTCAATTGGGGCAGCAGCGCCGGTGTTGCTCGGCTTCGCGCGGATCGTCCAGGGACTGAGCCTCGGGGGAGAGTACGGCGCGAGCGCGACGTATCTCACAGAAGTGGCCGATGAGAAGCACCGCGGCTTCTACGTCAGTTTTCATTACGTGACGCTCATCGGCGGTCAGCTTTGCGCCATTCTCGTGCTGCTGGTGCTGCAGCGGGTTTTCCTGACCGCGGAACAAATGCGGGCGTGGGGCTGGCGTATTCCGTTCGTCATCGGCGCGATGCTGGCCATCATCGCCGTGAAGATGCGCAGCAACCTGCACGAGACGGAGGCCTTCATCGAGGCCAGAGCACCCGAGCGGCGCGAAAGCTCGGTCCGTACGCTTCCTCAAGTACCCCCGCGAGGTCCTGCTCGTCATTGGACTCACGGCAGGAGGGACGACGGCGTTCTATACCTACACGACCTACATGCAGAAGTTCCTGAAGCTGTCGGTGGGGCTGAGCGACAACCAGACGACGCTGGTCAGTGCCGGGTCGCTCGTCTTCGCGCTCTGCCTGCAGCCGATCTACGGAGCACTCTCAGACAGGATCGGGCGAAAGCCGCTCCTCATCTGGTTCGGCGTGATGGGGACCGCGTTCACGATTCCGCTGCTCCGCGCGCTTCAGTCTGCAAAAGGCGCGGGCGCCGCCTTCGTTCTGATCGCCGCGGCCTGGCTGATCGTCGCTGGTTATACGTCGATCAATGCGGTGGTGAAAGCCGAGCTCTTCCCGACCAGAGTTCGAGCGACCGGGGTGGGCTTGCCGTATGCGATCACGACGTCCATATTCGGCGGCCCGGCCGAGTCGATTGCCTTGTGGTTCAAGTCGATCGGCCACGAAGTGTGGTTCTCGTATTACCTGACGTCGGTGATCGCCGTCGCGCTCGTCGTCTCCCTGACCATGCGGGACACCAGGCGATACTCCGCGCTCGATCGTCGGGATTAGGCAGTCCGAAGGATTCGCGATCCTTTGCGCCGCGGGCCAGGTGTTACCTCAGCGCCAGTCGGACGCCGACGACGGGGGGCGAGTTCGAGGGCCGTCAGCAGTCGCTTGATGGGGACACCGGTTTCGGATTCCAGCACGGCACCCAGCTCCTTTCTGACTGCCGACACCGCCGCTTCCACGGCGGTCTGGACGCGGACGTTGTCGAGCTTCCGCTCAGGGTGCAGCGCCACAAGCGCGCAGAGCGCATAGGTCAGTGGCGTGAGCGACCGTCCCTTTGCCTTCGCTCGATAGCGCTCGATTTCCATCTCGACGTCGCGAGTCGCGCACAGCCAATCGTGTTCCATAAGCTGATCGCGGTCGGTTACGGCGCCCCTACTCTCATCGTCGCTCCACCGGAGCGCGTCAACGTCGAAGTACTGGACGAGCAGATAGAAATAGATGCGATCGAGATCCCAGGAACTCGAGCGAAATTCGACGGGCTTCTGCTTGCCGCAGAGTCTCTTCAGCGCGCGCTCGGTCGTCGCAGGTTCCCTGGTCGTTGACTTCTCGAACACCAGTTCTCGTTGCTTCCGGACCGCGCCCTCGATCCGGTGAACGATCATCTTTCGTTCCTCGTGCGTCTCCGCTGCCATGAATCGCACCGCCTCTTCACGCAGCGGATCGTCCAGCGGGTGGAGCAGGCGCCCTGACAGGCTCCTGATGGCGAGCCGCCGATCCTCACAACACGTGCGAATGCCGGCATCGACATTCAGCTCGCCTTCATCGTTCAGATCGAACACCCGTGGCGTGAGCAACAGGGACTGGATCGTCATCGCGTAGCCGTCCAGCTCGCTGATGAGCAACTCGAACAGCTGGCGTTCGTGTGGCTTGCACGCCGCTTTGACGCGCTGGAGATGCGTTTCCAGCGTGTCTTTCGTGACGCGCGCGCCGTCGTACCGCCGAGATCCAGGCCAGATCCGAACAGCGGTGCAGCGGCTCATTGAAGGTCTTGCGCTGAAACAACTTCTCCAAGTCGGCGATCAGGTCGCGCGCCGGCACCGAGATGGCTCTAAGCGTCTTCTCGAAGTCGTCCCACGCCTTGGTCGGAATGACGCGGGCTCTGCGGTCGAGTGCTTTGGCTCGGCGGTCGAGTGTCTTGACATGTTCCGCCCCGAGCAGCTGACCGAGAGACCGGATCATTTGCTCCATCTCCGCGCGTGTCGGAGTTGTGCCCTGAAATGCGCCGAGAGGCCCTTTGATTTCGGCGCCGCTGACGCCATGAAGGATCGTGAACAATTGCTGGCGCCGCGCATCAGTTTCCGCCGTCGCCTCGGCGCGCGCGCTCCTGGAAGTCAAACCGGCGAGCCCGCTCGCCAGAGCGCCCGCCTCGAAATGCATCCAGGGACTGTCGAGATTCTCGGTCGTCAGGCACACGATGCCCGCTCGCGATTTCCCGAGGGCGGTCACCACGGATTCGAACCAGTTGACGCCCTTTTCGATCTTGTCGGAGACGAAGATGTCGTCGTCGGACAGCTTCGGGAAAACGCCCTTGAGAAGTTTCTTAATCTCGTCTGCCAGCTTGTGGCTTCGGTCTCCAGACCAGCAGATGAAGACAGACATCGCGGCACCTCGGATTCTCGCTGCAGCGCTGCTGGGTGAGACGCCAATTATGGCTCAGATCGCCCGCTCCCCAGTCACTTTCATAACGTGTAACCCCGTCAAAACGTACAGCGACGCATGTCGTCCCGTACAGATTCGGCGGTTCGGCCGTTTACGGCAATGACGGTCTACCGATGAGCGTACCGGGAAAGAGAAATGGGTACTCCAATGTTGGTCGCAGCCCCACGGGTGGAACACTTCCTCGCGCCGCGGCAGGCAGGGTGGCTTGCGTGGGTGGTCGTCTGCATCGTCTGGGGTCTTACCTATCAGTGGATCGCCACAGGTGATACCTGGGCGCCGCTCCTGTTTACCGCGCTTCGTTACACGCTCGCCGGCCTGACGGTGCTCGCGCTGTCACCTCCGGAGCAGCGCGCGGCAGTGCTCCGCACCGGCAGTTTCTGGCGGCTGGCGATAGCGGGGTGCCTGATGTTCGTGACGGGCAACGGCATCCTCGTATGGGCGTTGCAGTCGTCGGCTGCGGTGCAGCCGAATCCGGGAATCGTCGCGGTGACCATCGCGATGATCCCGGTCTACACCTCCGTGCTCTCGTCGCTGAAGAAGCGGAGCGGCCGGTGGCAGCCTGCGACGTGGGCCGGCCTGCTCGTCGGCCTCGCGGGTGTGGCGTTGCTCTCGCCCGAGCTGGGGCCTCCCGCCGGTGGCGCCGTACGTGACATGCCCCAGGTACCGTTGTTCCTGCCGACGTCAACCGCCCTCGTCATGGTGGCGTTGCAGTTCGGATGTATTTCGTGGGCGGCGGGCTCGCTATGCGCGTCCGGCGCCAGCCGCTCCGTGCCACCCCTCATCGTCGCCGGGACACAAATGTTGACGGCCGGCATCGTCCTGCTGGTGCTCGCGTTTCTGCACGGCGATTTCTCGCAGGCGCCGCCGCCGCCGCGCGTGGTCGTTGCGGCGCTGCTGAGCGTCACGGTCGTGGGATCGGTCATCGGGTATTTCTGCTACGCGGTCGCGCTCAGACACCTGTCGGTCAACACGGTGTCGCTGCACGCCTATCTCAATCCGATAGTGGCGATGGTTGTGACCGTCGCGGTAGAGAAGCGGGCCTACCGCCCGATTGAGCTCGTGGCTGCGCTGCTGGTTCTGGCGGGGGTGGCGCTGGCGCTCCACACCGAAGGCTTGAAGGCGCGCCGGCTCTCCGATTGTGGTGCTGGCCGCGTCGTGAAGACGTGAACGGAGATTCGTATGAACGCCTTTGTCTCGCTCTCACACAACGACCTTGCGTTCTTCAGGCAGCAAATACAGCCGGCCCTGACGGCGGCCAACGTGTCGTCGTGGATTTACGAGGCGACGATTCCCGGTGACAACTGGGTCGAATCCGTCATGCGTCAGATCCGCGACGGCGACTGGTTCGTCGTGACGCTGACCGAGTACTACCAGGAATCGATCAAGGCAGGGCGCGGCGCCTGCTATACGGAGCTCCTCTGGATCGTCGACCAGGTTGCGACGTCGCGCAGGCGATCGCGGCTGATCGTCATCTGGTGCAGCGGCGAGATCCCGGAGTTGCTGCGGACGTGGCAGGCGATCGACGTCCGGTCGGATCTGCAGAGGCTCGAGCCATCGCTCAAGCGAGCCGCGGCTGCCGACTCCAAGTGTGACGCGTGCGGAAACACGCCGGAGATTGTCGGCCCTGATGTACGCCCGCCTGACCACGTCGAACTGCCGCGCGACATCAACCCCTTCACGCTTCCCGATCTCGCGCGCTTCAACTTCAACAACAACGCGCGCCAGTATTTTCGATCGCTGGCCGCAGGCCGGCCGATGCAGCGCGACAACGGCGAGGTCCTGCTCAGGCTGTTCGCGCACGCGATGCAGGAAGGGAAGGCGCGCCGCCCGGAGGCCTGGCTCGACGCCGGGTGCGGGACGGGGTTGATCGCCTACCTCTTCGACGATCTCAAGGAGCGATCGGAATTCTCGTGGATGCGGGACTGCACGGTCCGCGCCGGCTTCGACTACGCGCCGGGCATGCTCAACATCGTGAACGCGCTCAACTCGGCGAATGGATCGGGGGAGTGGTATACGCACACGTTCGAGGCGGACTTGCGGCATTTCGGCTCCGACACGCTGGTCGCAAACATCCAGCAGCCGAGGGTCGATCTGATCGTCGCCAACAACGTGTTTCACTGGCTGTTCACGGAAGACACGATCGAGAAGGTGTTCCGGCAACTCTACGAGGTCCTCGATCGCAACGGCGGCTGTCTCGCCGCCAGCATTGCCGCGCGTGGCACGGGAAGCGCGCTGTTCAACGCGTATAAGACCGAGGTGTCCGACAGTCTCGACGCGTCCGAGCGGGATCGATGGAGCCGTCATCTGGCGAACCCGATCGGGCTGCAGAGCGTCGAAGCGATCGTCGACATCGCGCGCCGATGCCGCTTCAAGATCGAGCGGGCGCAGCAGGTCTACGAACCCAAAACCTACGAGTGCACTGATGAATACATCCGCGATGTACGCGCCTACGGCGAAGAGGTGTTGATGGCGCCGCTGCTGCACTTGTCGAGGGACGAGCGCCAGCAGGTGTGGAACCGGATTGCCAGCCGTTTCCGCGATCTGCATCAAGCGAAGTTCAATCAGCGCCGGTACATTCACAATCAGTTCGTGATCTACCTGCTCGCCGTTCGCCACGACTGAGAGTGCGGCTTCGATCATCATTCGCGGTGCCGGAAGAACGACTGATGAGCTCGCGGCCTGATGGAAAGCAACGCCGTCGATCTTCGCTTTAACCGCCGCGCGCCAGCCGATTTCGGTTATTGTGTTTGTCATATCCGAAGCCCCTGCGGTGTGGGAGACGATCAATGTGGAAACGAGATGAATCGAATGCAGCGGCGGGCTCGCCTCAGGCTCCGCCGCCGCCGGCGCCGTACGCGCGCGACGCTGCCGACAAGCTCGTCATGAATCTCGGCAAGTCCGTCATGATCAAAGGAGAACTCAGCGGTTCTGAGGACCTGACCCTCTACGGCCGCATGGAAGGCAGCGTCAAGCTGACGGATTACACGCTCACCATCGGCCCGGACGCCGACATCAGGGCGGAGATCTCCGCCAAAACCGTGGTCATCATGGGCGGTGTCACCGGCAACGTCGTCGCCGGTGAGAGGGTCGAGATCAGATCGACCGGCTCGGTCACGGGAGACATTGCCTCCCCGCGTCTCGCCATTCAGGATGGCGGCTGCATGCGCGGAAAGGTCGCAACCTCCAGGGGTGACTTGAAACAGAATCGGGCGTGAACCGGTAGCTCTCGGCTACCCTCTCCCGACACCGTTCGGGGCGAGGGTGGCCATGATCATCGACGCGCTCTTCCCCCGTCGCGTCAACGAGGGGGCCCCGTCCGTCGCCTGCCGGGTCCATAGATAACCTGGCCTGCCATCGCGCCTGTATGCTGCTCGTTGTCAATCGTGACGACGCCGTTGACGATGACGTACGTGATTCCGACCGGGAACTGGTGTGGCTGTTCGAACGTGGCGCGGTCGATCACGCGATCCTGATCGAAGACCGTCACGTCGGCGGCGAGTCCTTCCTGTAATCGCCCTCGATCGGTGATGCCAATCTTGTCGGCGTTCATGCTGGTCATCTTTTTCACCGCTTCGGCCAGCGAAATCACCTTCAACTCGCGCGCGTAGCGTCCGAGCACTCGCGGAAACGTTCCGTAGTAGCGCGGGTGCGGGTGCGTGCGGCCGGTCGGACCGTCAGGGTTGACCGCGCTCCCGTCGGAGCCGATCGATGTCCATGGCTGCTTCAGGATCAGCTGCATGTCCGGCTCGGAGTGATGAAAGAACACGGTGGGCACGCTGCCGCCTTCCTCCAGGAGCACGTCGAACAGGACGTCGGCCGGATGACCGCCGCGCGCGGCAATCAGTTCGCTCATGCGCTTGCCCTGGAACGGCTTGTTGCGATCGTTCCTGAGCGACACGAGGAGCATCCCGGCCCACCCGTCACCGGTCGCGAGGTAGTGGTTGTACCAGTTCGGCAGGCCGTTCATGACCTCCTCGCGCATCCGTTTCCGCGCCGACGGATCTTTGAGCCGCTCGAGCATCTTCTCGCGACCGCCGTCGTGTGCCCAGGGCGGCACGATCGAGGACAGATTGTTCTGACCCGCGGTGTATGGGTAGACGTTGGCGCGGACGTCGTACCCCTCGTCGCGCGCCTTCTGCACCATCGCAATGATCTCGTTGGCGCGGCCCCACAGCTTTTTGTGCGCGATCTTCATGTGAAGGATGTCAACAGGAATGCTGGCGCCTTTGCCGACCTGGATCGCTTCATCGATCGCGCGGAAGACGCCCTCGCCTTCGTCACGGATGTGCGACGAGTAGATGCCGCCGTACTGCTTCGCGGTTTTGGCCAGATCGATCAGATTGGCCGTCGTAGCGAAGCTCGAAGGCGGTTGCAGCAGCGCGGTAGAGAGGCCCATCGCCCCGTCTTCCATTGCTGACGCGATGAGGCGTTTCATCTCGTCGAGCTCCTGCGGCGTCGCCGGCGACTCGCGGTAACCCTTCACGTACGTCCACACCTGTTCCTCACCGACGTACGAGGCGATGTTCGTTGACATGTGCTGCCGTTCGAGCTTCGCGAAGTAGCCGCCGAGCGTCGTCCAATCCACCGTCACTCCGTCCGATCGCGCGCGCGCCTCGTCGGCTCCCGCCTTGATTGGTCCTGCCGAGCGCGATTCGCCCAGCACCATGGTCGTCACGCCCTGCCGGATCATGCTCTCGGCTTTGGGTTCGACGAGGATCGTGTAGTCGGAGTGGTTGTGCATGTCGATGAAGCCGGGCGCAACCGTCAAGCCGGACGCGTCAATCCTTCGCGCCGCCGTCGCCGCGGCGAGATCGCCGATGGTCGCGATGCGCCCGCCGCGAATGCCGACATCTGCTCGCACGGCGGGAGTGCCTTCGCCGTTCAGCACCGAGCCGCCGATGATCAGGAGGTCGTACGGCTGTTGCGCAGCAGGCCGAGCGCAGGCGGAGGCGAGAAGGAGCCAGGGCAGGACCGTGGATCGAAGTTTCATGGCGGGTAGATCTTAATGCCGGACAGTGGCAAACGAGCGCAGCGAGAGAGCCCATGCGACCCGCCTTCGCACCATCAGATGGACCGGTGCGACGGCGAAGCAAGGTGGCGCGAAAGAAGACGCGAGCGAGCGCAGCGAAGCGAGCCACGCGAACGGAGCGAGCCGGCGAAGCGGCTCGCGAGAGAGCGTGTTGGGGAGTCCGAGGGGCGAAGCCCCTCGGAGTGAGCTTAGCGCGCGGCGAACACGTCGGCGCCGCCCAATCCGTCGTCGAAATGGCCGACTTCGCGAAACCGGGAATGGTCTTTGAGTGCCCAGTAAACCTGCTCCGCAGCGCCCTTCCGATATAGACCCCTATGAACGATGACGTACCGGACGTTCTCCGCCACAAGCGTTTGGAGTGCGGCGCCGTCCGGCATGCCGCGCAGACGATAGAGGCGGGCAAGGTAGGAATCCGGGTAGTAGCCGCTGTAGCCGTTGATGATCGGCATATGGTGAAACGTGGACATGTATTCGTAACGCGGCTCATGGGCCGGCGACTGGTCCGGCTGCGGCATGGGGAATTCCGCAACGACGCCGACCGGTTGCGTCTTCAGCCACTGATAGAGCGGAGGCGACCCGGTGGGATAAGGGGTAAGCGGTAACGGAGCCACCCAGTACTCCAGAAGTAGCACCGCCGGGATGACCACGATGAGCGCGCGCTGCATGCGTGTGCCCAACCCCTTCTGCAGCGCCGTCTGTCCATACGCGGCGAGGAGCGCCAGGAAGAAGGCGACGAAAATCCCGAGACGGGCCGGCGCCCGCAAGCCGTCGAATGCCGGGACGTGCTGGTAGAGGAAACGGAATGTGTATCCCTTGAGGCCCAATGACATTTCGAACGCCGTCGCCAGCCCAATCAGGTACATGAGTGCGTGATTGGCGGGAGCGTACAGCAGCAACCCGACAACGGCCAGCAGCAGCGGGAGAACCCCGGGGAACAATCGCCGCTCCGGCCGTCCGATGCGAGCCGATCGATCTCCGTACAGATAGTTGGTATCTGTCGCGGCGCGATAACTGGATGGACGCGCGCTGAACATCACGATCTGCTGTTCTGGTCGAGGACCGAGGGTGCGACGCGTTTCCACATAGGGGATGGCGTACGGAACGATGAGCACCGCGACTGTTGCGACGGCGACGACCAGGGCCGCCATCCGGGACGGCATCTGGCCGCGGCGGACTGCACAGAGAAGAAACAGCGCGCATACGCCAACCAGCACGACGAGAAAAAGACCGTAGTAGATGCTCGACATGAACTGGAGCGCGATGAAGAGCCCCAGGAGCACGGCATCCCGGAGCGAACCCGTGTCGAACGTTCTGTGAAGCGCCCAAAAGGTCCATGGAATCCAGACCGTCCACTGCAGTTCCAGGTGCATGTAATGGTCGAATCGATACGGCACGAACGCGAAGACAATCCCTGCGGTTACGCCGGCCGCTCGACTGCCGGTCAGCCTCGCCGCGAGCACGAAGATTCCCGCGGCCGATAAGACGATGCCGCCGAGCAGCATGAGGTTGTGGACGAGGACCGGCGGAACGCCCGTCAATAACAACGGCGCTGCAATGATCCCTTCCACCACCATCGCGTCCGAGTAGGTCAGCGTGCGGGATTCCGGATAGAAGATGTTTCCGTCGAGGACGTGGCCTGGCGACTTGGCCAGCGCATGCGCGAACCAGCCGAGGCGCCACATGTTGAAGAACACATCCTCGTGCTGCCAGGCCTCGGTCGTGAGCCGGGCGGCCTGTGGCCATGTCATCACGACTGTCAGCAGCGTGAACAGCAAGGCTGCCTTGACGAAACGAATCACGTCAACGAGACCCGTACTGCGGAGCCGGCGACTTGCGGAACCACGATCGTGAAGTACGCTAGAGAGGCCGTACATGTGAGGCTACGTTTGAAAATAGTAAGTCGAACAGTGGCGTCCACCAATCGAATCGCATTGTAGTGAAAATGATGGCCGACTCAGCAAGACGGATCCGCGAGGCGGCGGTGCCGGCCACAGTGTTCCTGTTCCTCACCTGCGGAATGATGTGGTCTCAGGTGCGTCACATCCGCGACAGCGCCGTTCCGCACCAGGACATCTACTTCAACATGTGGCGGCTCGAGTGGCTGGCGCACGCGCTCGCGACCTCGCCTCGAGATCTCTTCAATGGAAACATCTTCTACCCCGAGCCGCGGACGCTGGCGTTTTCCGACGCGATGCTCGTCCAGGGCGTGTTCGCAGCGCCCCTGATCTGGCTCGGGACCCCACCCGTGCTCGTGCACAACATCATGCTGCTCGGCGCAATCGTGCTGTCCGCGGCCGCAATGTTCGCGTTCGTGTGGTATCTCACCAGCAGCCGCGGCGCGGCACTGCTTGCCGGCACCATCTTCGCGTTTGCACCTTACCGATTCGAGCACATCATGCACATGGAACTGCAGTGGACCATGTGGATGCCGCTCGCGTTTCTCTCGCTTCACCGCACCATCGACCGTGCCCGGATTCGCGACGGGCTTGCCACCGGCGTCGCGGTGGCGCTTCAAATGCTCTCGAGCATTTACTACGGCGTGTTTCTGGCGACGCTGCTCCCGGTCAGCGCGGTGCTGCTGCAGTTGGGCCGGGGCCGCTCGAACTTTCGTCGATCGATGGTCGCCCTCGCGGCGGGCGCGATACTTGCGGCCGCTGTCGTCGGACCGTACGCGCTTCCATATATGCACGCGCGCGAGCGGGTTGGGGAGCGGCCTGCCGAACAGGTGAATGTCTTCGCGGCGCGCCCGGGCGACTATCTGGTCGTGCCGCGCGAGAACTGGTTGTACGGCCGATGGCAGATGCGCGGAGAAGGAGAGCGCCGCCTGTTTCCCGGTGCGGTGGCGTCCTTGCTCGCTGTCGTCGCCATGCTTCTGCGACCGCCATCGCGTCTCATCATCGTGTACGTTGTGGCCGCTGTCGCCGCGTTCGAGGCATCGCTTGGTTTTCGCGGGTATCTGTATTCAGTCCTTCACGAGCACGTCGCCGTGTACCATGGTCTGCGCGCCCCGGCGCGGCTCGGCATATTCGTCGTGTTCTTCCTGGCCGTCCTGTCGGCGTTCGGCTACACCTTTCTCGCCGCCACGCTCCGCAGGCGCAGCCGCATGATCCTGTTGCTGGTTTTGCTGTCGGCGGTTCTGCTCGAGGACTTCACCACGGTCTCGCTCGTCACGTATCCGAATACTGTGCCACCCGTGTACCGGCTATTGGCTAGCCAGCCGCCAGGGGTTGTCGCGGAGTTCCCCATGCCCAGGGTCGCGACGCTTCCAGGCCATGACCCCAAGTACGAATACCTGTCGATCTTCCATTGGAAGCCGCTCGTGAACGGCTACAGCGGCTTCTATCCTCCGAGCTACCACCGGAGGATCCAGGATCTGCGCCGGTTTCCGGAACCGTTCTCGCTCCGCGTTCTTCGCCGCGAAGGCGTTCGATATCTGGTGATTCACGAGATCGGATACGGCGACCTCGAGGAGTACAAGTTGACGCTGTCTACCCTCGACGCAGAGGAGGGCATCCGCAATCTCGGCAGCTTCAGCGATGGCGAAGGCGCCGCGGTGCTGTATGAGCTTCGCTGAGCTCGTGCGGCGCTGCGCGATCGCGCCAACGTGGAGAGGTGGGAAGCCCGCGTCGGAGCGACCGCTCCGTCTCCGTCATTTCGGAGTACCGGCGTAGCCAGTGCCCGATTCCCGGAGGCCGTCACACCCCCGTGACGCGCGTCTGCGAGACCGAACTCGTTTGCTGTCACCACTTCTCTGGCATTCCATTGACCGGCTGCCAGCGGCATGCACTCTGCTGTCATGAGACCGCCATATTTCCGGAGAGGTGTTTCATGCGCAACCGTCTTACGGCGCTCCACCCGATCGCCATCGCGGCGCTCCTGGCCGTCTGCTTCGGGTCCGCGCTCTCGGGTGCCGAGCGCCGAATCGTCCGCCCGGCCGGCACGGCGCCGGACGGCAACTACAGTCCAGGCATTCTCATCGACGGCACGCTCTATATCTCGGGTCAGGCGGGCGAAGACAAGAACGGGAAGATCCCGGCGAGCTTCGACGACGAGGTCAAGCAAGCGCTCGAGAACATCCGCGTCGTGCTCGACGCTGCCGGCATGGCGCCCACCGACATTGTCAGCGTGCAGGTGTATCTGACCGACGGGGCACTCTTCCAGCGCTTCAACACCGTCTACCGGGGATTCTTCAAGGACCCGCGGCCGACCCGCACCACGGTGGTGGTCGCCAGGCTCGTCGGCGATGGTCACATCGAGATCACGACCACGGCGAGGAAGTAGCGGGGCTCACGACAGTCTGACTGCGGGTCGATGGCACAGACGCTCAATCGTTCGCGCGCGTATTCCGCCGACGAGGCGCTGGCTCGCCTCGCGGCCGGTAACCGACGCTTTGTCCGCGGTGAAGCACGTTTCCCCACCGTGCAGAAGGAGGTCCTCGCGGACCTGGCGAAGGGGCAGCAGCCCTACGCGACGATTCTCGGCTGCAGCGACTCGCGGGTGCCGCCCGAGCTCGTGTTCGACGCCGGCTTCGGCGAGCTGTTCATCGTCCGCGTCGCGGGCAACGTGATCTCCGCAGAAGTGATGGGTACGCTGCAGTACGCCCGTGTCCACCTGCACACGCCGCTGTTCGTCGTGCTCGGCCACGAGGGTTGCGGCGCCGTGGACGCGGCGCTGGCGGACGGGAAACACGGCGGGCGGCAGCCGAAACGCATCGCCCAGCTGCTCGACAACATCCAGCCTGGCCTCGCAGAGCTCGATCGAAAACTGCCGCGACCGGCGCTGCTGCAGGCCGCGGTCGAGGCGAACGTGCGCTGGTCGATGCGGCAGCTTCTCGAGACACAGGAAGGTCAGGAGCGCCGCAGGGAAGGACGCATCAGGCTGGTCGGCGCGATCTACGAGCTCGAGACCGGCCGAGTCCGCTTGTTGCCCGACTCATGACGAGACCTTCGCACTTCTTCCTCAGGCAGGCCTGGCCATCGAGAGCGCCTGCTCTCGGGACAAGTCCATGCCGTGAGTCGCTTTGGCGTGCTCCTGCGCCTTTTTCACCACGTCATCGTCGCTCTGTCCTTCGATGACGGATCCGCACGGGCACTGAATCACCTTGGTCATGACGATCTCCCTTGCCGCGTATGATACCGACGAAGACTGCCGCAAAGTTGGAGGATTGTTGGCGCCCGACGCGCGAATCTATTTGTGCGGTCGCGTGACCGTCGAGCGGAACGGACGGGTGTTGACCGACGCCGCGTTCGGCGGCCGCCAGGGGCGATTGCTGTTCGCGTTTCTGGGCACGCGGCGGACGCAGCCGGTGTCGAAAGCCCAGCTGATCGACGCCATCTGGGGAACGCGAACGCCGCCGTCAGTAGAGACGGCGATCAACGCGCTCGTCAGCAAGCTTCGTGCGGCGCTGCGAAAACTCGGCGTACCGCGGCCGCACGGCGTGGCGAGCGACGTCGGCACCTATCAGTTCGTCGTTCCATCGCCCTGGATCGACATTGAAGACGCACGGACCTCGATCGATCGTGCCGAGGGCGCGCTGCGGAGCCACGCGCTGGCCAACGCGTGGGCGTCGGCCAATGTCGCCGCGGCGATCACGCGTCAGCCGTTCCTGCCGGATGAAGAGCACCCGTGGGTCCACCAACAGCGCGCGCAGCTGCAGCGCGTGTGGCGCCGAGGACTGCTCGTGCTGTCCGCAGTCAGCGTTCGAAACGGCGAGCACGAACTCGGCATCCAGCATGCTGCCGACGCGCTATCCGCGGAGCCGTTCGACGAAATGGCGTGTCAGGCGCTGATGCGCGCCCACGCCGTCGCCGGCAATCGCGCGGAAGCGCTACGGGTCTATGCGAACTGCCGAAAACTCTTTCGAGACGAGCTCGGCGCAGAGCCGTCAGAACAGACCGCGTCGGTCTTCGTGAGCATTCTCCGCAGCCAGTAAGGTTCCGCGGATTGGGTGTCCGGTGGCCCGCGCTTGGAGGTTGCCATGTATCGGGACTCGACCAGCCGGTTCCTCTTCGTCCTCCTGCTCCTCGCGATGGCGTGGTTCGCGGGCCAGGTGATTGCGCCATTCATCGCCGGCCTCACGTGGGCCGCGGTGCTCGTCGTCACCTGCCGCCCGTTCCATCGCCGCCTCCAGCGCGCGTGCGGCGGCCGGCAGTGGGCCGCGACGACCCTCCTCACGCTGCTCGTGGCCGCGTTCGTCATCGTGCCGGTGACTCTCGCCGCGGTGCAAGCGTTGCAAGGCGGGATTGCCGGCTATCATTGGGTGGAGTCCTACCAGGGCACGTCGGCCGGTCCAACCGTGGCCGAGCGCTGGCCCTGGCTTTTCGATCTCTTCGAGCGCGGCAAGCGGCTGCTCGGCCTTGCCGACGTAAACCTGAAGGCCATCGCTGTCACCGCGTTGCAGCGTGCCGCGGCGTTCCTCGCGACGACCGGGCCGGCGCTCGTCGGCGGAATGCTCGGCTTTGCATTCTCGTTCATCGTGATGATCGTGGGGATCCCGGTGCTCTTCGCGCACGGCGAGGCGATGGTCGAGTCTCTCGCTTCGGCGCTTCCGTTTCCCATCAACGACGCCCGGCGCATCTTGTACGACATCGGCGAGATGACGCGCGGCGTGTTCCTCAGCGTCGGACTGACCGCCGCCGTCCAGGCGGTTCTCGGATTAATCGGGTTCCTCGTGCTGGGCGTCCCTCACGCCGGGACGCTGAGCGCGCTCATGTTCTTCCTGGCCCTGGTGCCGGGCGGAGTCGGGCTCGTCTGGGCCCCCGTCGCGATCTGGCTCGGGTTCGGCGGGAACACGTGGAGCGCCGTGTTCATGGTGGTGTGGGGCGGCGGCGTCGTCGGCACGATCGATAACATCCTCCGTCCGCTACTCGCGGGACGGGGGGTGAAGCTCGACGGCATCACGCTGTTCTTCGGACTTGTGGGTGGGATGGCCGCCTTCGGGCTCGTCGGACTCTTCCTCGGCCCCATCATGCTGTACACGCTCCGCGAGCTCGTGGCGATCCTGCGGCGCGACGTGTATGCGGCGGTTGAAACTGTCTAGACGTATCGGACAGTCGGCCGTTGCCGGATTCCTTCCGCTATGACATGCTGCCGAACGGCAGCGCTCGGCATCGGATGCGGTACACGAAGCTATGGCCACAACGCCCGGGTTCGACGCCCAACGGGAACGGTCGCTTCTCGAGAGCAGAGCGCGCCTCGCGGGTATCGTTCAGTCCGCGACCGACGCCATCGTTGTCCTCGATGAGCGACTGCGGATTGTTTTCTTCAATGATGCCGCCGACCGGATGCTCGGCGGGCCTGAACAGCCAATCGGCAGTCACATCGAGCGCTTCGTAGCACCACGTTTCCATCATGCGGTCGCCGCTGCTGTCGACAGCCTGCGAGACAATCATGCCCAGAGCGTCGGCATCCTGCCCGCGCTTTGCGGACTCCGCAGCAACGGCGACGAGTTTTCGTGCGAAGCCTCGATCGCCTCGTTTGCGATCGACGAAACGCAGGAATTCGCGATCTTCATCCGGGACATCACCGCGCGAACGCAGTCCGAGGAAATGCTCCGGCGTCGCCTTGAGTTCGAGGCCTTTCTCTTCGATCTCTCGAGCACATTCATCGGTCTTCCGGAGGAACGAGTCGACGTCAGCATGGAGCAGGGGCTCACTCGGGTGGGTGAATTCCTGCAGATGGACCGCGTGACGCTCCTGGAGCTGTCTCCGGACCGCGACGAGATGATCGTCGCATACTCGTGGAGCGCTCCTGGCGTGCCGCCTCCTCCTGCTCGAATCTCCAAACGGTTGCAGCCCTGGTGGGTTGGTCAGGTGTTGCGCGGTGACGTCTCTCTCGCTGCGCACGTGGACGATCTCCCGGAAGAGGCGGCGACCGAAAGAGAGTACCTCCGTCAGAAAGGTGTGGCCTCTGCTGCGTCGATTCCGCTCACCGTTGGCGGAGAAATCGCCGGGGCCATCTCATTCGTCACGGTGCATCGCCATGAATCGTGGGCGCCCGAAACGGTAAACCGGCTGCGCGCCATCGGCGACATTCTCTGGAACGCATTGAAGCGGCGTCAGGCGATGCAGGCGCTGCTTGCTTCACAGGGCCGCACGCGTGACAGTGAGGAGCGCTTCCGGCTCGCCATGAACAACGTCGCGGCTGGCGTCTACACGCTCGACCTCCACGGGCTCGTGACCTACATCAACCCGGCTGCCGAAGTGATGTTCGGATGGACGATGGCCGACTTGCTCGGCAAGAAGATGCATGACGTCACGCACTACAAGCATCCCGACGGCACTCCCTTTCCCGCCGGTGACTGCCCCGGTCTTCAGGTGCTGCACGAAGGGATCGAGCTGCGCGAGCAGTCCGATGCCTTCATTCGAAGAGATGGGACGGTCTTTCCGGTCGTCTACAGCGCGTCGCCTCTGAAGAGGGACGCCACCACGGTGGGCATCGTCGTGGGATTCCGTGATGATACGGAGCGCCGGGGCGCGGACCGTGTGATCCGGGAAAGCGAGGAGCGTTTCCGACTGATTGCGAGCACGGCGCCGGTCATCATCTGGATGTCGGATGCCGACCAGCAGGGAACGTATATCAACGACGCCTGGACGAGCCTGACCGGGCTTCCAAAGGAGGCGGCGCTGGGAGCTCGATGGGCGGAAGCGCTCCATCCCGACGACGTCGAGCGTTGCGTGGAGACATACAGAGCCGGCTTCAATCGGCGCGAACCCTTCCACATGGAATACCGGCTGCGCCGGCACGACGGCGAATTCCGGTGGCTCTTCGCGCAGGGCGTACCGAGATACGACGCGCGCGGCGTATTTGCCGGTTATATCGGCTCGGCGATTGACGTCACCGAACGCAAGGAAGCGGAGGAATTCCTGTCGACGCTGAGCCAACGATTGATTGAAGCGCAGGAGCAGGAGCGAGCTCGCCTCGCGCGGGAGCTGCACGACGACATCAATCAACGGCTGGCCGTGCTCGTGTTGAATCTCGAAATCGCCATGAAAAAGCTCTCCGGTCCTCCGACGGCGCTTCGCGAGCAGATCAGATCGGCGATCGATACGGCGGCGAGCCTTGCATCCGATGTGCAAACGCTGTCCCACCGCCTGCACTCATCGCGGCTGCAGACGCTCGGTCTCGAACCGGCGGCACGTGAGATGTGTCGGGAATTCTCCGAGCGATCGGGCGTGGTGATCCAGTTTCAATCGGCTGATGTCGGAACGGGCGTGGGAGCGGACGTTGGCCTGTGCCTGTATCGGGTGCTGCAGGAGGCGCTTCAAAACGCCGTCAAACATAGCGGCGCATCAGAGATTGCGGTGGCGCTCGAGGCCGATGCCCACGCGATCACCCTGACCGTGCAGGATTCGGGAATCGGCTTTGAGCCAGCCAAGGCGTTCAAGGCGAAAGGGCTGGGCCTCGTCAGCATGAAAGAACGTTTGAAGCTCCTGGACGGACAATTGTCGATCGAGACTCATTCCCGGCGCGGCACGACGATACGCGCCCGCGTGCCGCTCGATCGCGGCGCCGTCTGGCCGAGGGCGTCCGAGCCTGAGGCGTCGACATCCAGTCAGTAGGATTCCAGGTCGCTCGTGTGACTCACGACCCAGTGTGCGGCGCACACATGCGGGTACAAGTGGGGCTCCGCGTGGTGGAAACAGGACGTAGAGTACCCGCACACGGTGAGGAACGGAAGGTCCTGAGTGAGCCGGCTCCACAAGCCCTCGAGTGCAATCGCCGCTTCCGGGTTGCCGTCGGCGCTGAGCAACATGGACATGTTGCCGAATATCGTCAGCCGAGACGATGTGCTGCCGGCGGTCGTGCGATAGCGATCCAATTCCGTGACTATTTCGGCGAGACGGGCCGGATCGGGAAGACCGTCCCGCATGAATCGGTGCAAGGCCTCGGCGGCATCGAAGACGAGATATCGATCGAGGCCGTGGGCCGCGCCGACATCCCAGCCGCGGCGCTGAAGCCGGGCTGCCAGTCCCTCGCGAACGTCCGCAGGGGCGATCACACACGTCGCATCCCCGCGGCGAAGCGCCAGATCAAAGAACCCGGCAAGGCCATCGAGGAACGATTTGGCGTCGCCGTGAAGCTGCATCGCGTGACCGCCGTTTTCAGCCACCCGCGACAAGATGGAGAGCGAGGGCACGAACGTTCGGCCGAGAAGCGCATGGTTCAGCGCGCTCGGCAGATCGCGCATGATTTGTGATTTCAGGACGTATCCTCGCCCGCCGCACCGGAACGCCTCGTTGACGTGCTCCTCGTCGTCGACCATGCTCAGAAATACCACCGGGGCCCGCGATCCTGCCTGTTCCAACGCTCGAAACGTCTGAAAGCCGTCCATCACCGGCATGTTGATGTCGAGTACGATGACGTCTGGATCGGATTGGGCGGCCGTATCCACTCCCTGCCTGCCGTCGGTGGCAAGACCCGCGAGATCGAAATCATCGGAGAGGATCTCGGACACTCGTTCGAGAACGGTCCGATGGTCGTCGACCAGCAGCACTCTTGGCTTCGAGCCAGCGCTCTCCGGCACCAGACGTGGCACTCGGTGGATCATCAGTGCAGGATACCGTACACCTGCACCACCCGAGGTAGCGGTTTGCAGGACTTCACGCGCGCGCAGGCGGATACAGCAGTAAAATCTGCCCATGAAAAGCTTCATTGCCGGAATCATCGTCGCGCTGCTCGCGATTGGCGTCGGAGCGATCGGGGTCACTCATCTGGGCCTCTACCCGATTGGAGCGGATAATCCCCCCGGGGCAATCGAGCACGCGTTGGCCAGTCGCGCCATGGACGTTTACGCCGAGAAACACAAGCCCGAGGGCGCGAATCCCACGGAAATCACGCCGGCAAATCTCACCGAGGGCGCGAAGGAGTACGAGGAACACTGTGCCTTTTGCCACGGCGGGGCGAAGGCGAAAGTTAGCCCGATGCAGGACAAGTTCAGCCCGCCAGCACCGCAGCTGGTCAACCGGATTCCGCACGATGACGACGCGTGGCTGTTCTGGGTGACCAAACATGGTGTGCGCATGACCGGCATGCCGTCGTGGGGCGGTGTCATGTCGGACGAGGAAATGTGGAAAGTCATCGCGTTCATCAAGCACAGCGACAAGCTGCCGCCGGAGACGGCTGCCGCGTGGCAGCAGCTGGCGTCAGCGCCAGGGGAAATCGAGGAACATACGCCGGAACAGCATGAGCACGCTGTCGCTACGCCGAAGAAATGACCTCGCCTGCAGCATCCCTGTTCGCCATGAGCGCGTCGATCAGTGCGCCGCGCGGATCGATCCCACGGCCGTGCTGACGGAGTAGACTGACGGGCGCCGATGTCCGCCCTGATCGACGTGAACGGCCTCAGCAAGCGCTTCGGCGATATCGAGGCGCTCGCCGGCGTCAGCTTCCACGTCGCGGCGGGGGAGATCTACGGCCTGCTCGGCCCCAACGGCGCCGGCAAGTCCACGACGATCAACATCCTGTGCGGCTTGATCAGGCCGGACGGCGGCGAGGCGCGCCTCAATGGCATCGACGTCGTCCAGCGCCCTGTCGACGCCAGGCGCGTCCTTGGCGTCGTCCCCCAGGAGGTCGCGCTCTACTCGGACTTGTCCGCGCGCGACAATCTGGCGTTCTTCGGGAAGCTCTACGGGCTGCGCGGGACAGCGCTCGGCCGCCGGATCGATACGGTCCTCGAACAGGTGAACCTGGCGGACCGGGCGCGGGAACCGATCGAACGGTACTCCGGCGGCATGCTGCGCCGGCTGAATATCGCCGCGGGGATTCTCCACGAACCACGCATCGTCCTCTTCGATGAGCCAACGGTGGGCCTCGATCCGCAATCGCGCGCGGCGATCCTCGATCTCGTGCGGGCGATTGCCGCGAACGCCGCGGTCCTCTACACCACGCACTACCTAGACGAGGCCGAACGCCTCTGCGACCGCCTGGCGATCATCGATCACGGGAAGGTGCTGGCAGAAGGCTCGCTCGCCGAGCTGAGGAAGGCAGCTGGCGAGCGGGAGATCATCGCGCTGCGCGGCGAATTCCGCGCCGAGGCGGTCCCGGCCGCGCTCGGGCCACAGGCCGACATCCAGTTAATCAGGGGCGACAGCAACGAGCTGCTGTTCAGCGTGACGAGCGCGGAGCGCGAGCTGTCCGCGTTGATGGCGATGGCGGTCGCATTCGGGACGGTGCGCGAGGTGGCGATCAAGCAGCCAAGCCTCGAGAACCTCTTTATCAAGCTGACCGGCCGTGCGCTCAGGGAGTAATCTGACGTGGGTCCGCTGATCATCGCGCACCACCATCTCCTTCGGATCTTCCGAAGCCCCGGCCTCATCCTGATTCTGCTCGCCGTTCCGGTGACGCTCGCCGCGATCGAGTACGCGGCCTTCGGGCCGACAGTGGCATCGGGCAGGCTGCCGCCTATCAAGGTCCTCATTCTGGACGAGGACAAGACACTCGTGTCCGGGGTGGTGCCGCAGGCATTCACGGCCGGCGGACCGGTCAGGGACATGTTCGAGACATCGCCGGTTACCGATCGGACGGCCGCGCGCACGTTGTTTCAGAAGAACGAGGCGTCGGCGCTCGTGATCGTCCCGAAGGGATTCCAGGATGCGCTGCTCGCCGGCAACCGGGCCGAGCTGCAGTTCGCGCCGAACCCGCTGCAGACCTTCTCGCCCCCCATCGCCGCTGCCGTGCTCGACGTGACGGCCCTCGTCGGCAATGGCATCTACGCACAAGCCGCCGCGCCCCTGCAGCGGATCAACGCAGCGCGCGCAGCCGGCCGGCCGATGACCGCGGACGACGCCGCGGAGATCGCGCGGGGCTTCTTCGAGGCCGCGCGCCGGCTGAGCGGGTTGACCGCCGTCGGCAATCTGACGGTGACGGCGGTTCGTCCGACCGGGCAGAAGGAAGGGCCCGGAGTCGACACGAAGCAGTTCTTCGCGTTCATCTTTCCCGGGCTCGTCATCTTCGGCGTCATGTTCATCAGCCAGTCCCTGGCGCTGCGCCTTCTTCGCGACCGCGTCCGCGGCGTCGAGCGCCGGCTGGCGATCACGCCGCTCTCGCCGAGAGCGCAGATTGCCGGCGCGTTCCTGTTCATGGTCGCCGGCCTCATGGTCGTCCTGGTGTTGTTGATGGCCGTCGGCGTAGTCGTGTTCGGCATCCAGTTGAAGAATCCGCTTGCGCTGCTCCTGCTTGCCGCAGGGTTTGCGGTGTTCGCGGCGGCGCTTCACCTCGCGATCATCGCGATCGCGCGCAATGAGCGCAGCGCCTCCTTCATGGGAAGCGGACTGATTATGCTGCTCTCCCTTCTCGGCGGAACGTTTTTTCCCGGCGAAAACATGCCCCGTTCCTTCGGAACCTCGCCTTCGTGATGCCGAACGGCGCCGCCCAACAAGGGTTCGTGGACGTGCTGGCGCACGGCCGCACGCTCACTGAGGCGTCCGTCCGCATTTTCGTCACCTGGGGCTGGGCGCTGGTAATGATGGCGATTGCCGTCGCCGGCGCGCGGTGGCACGCGAGACATCCATGATCCCGATCTACATCGCGATCAACGGACTGCGTATGACGCTGAAGAGCCGCGAAGCCATCTTCTGGGTTTTCATCGGCCCGCTGCTCATGGCGACGTTCTTCGGCATTCTGTTCAAGCCGCAGCCGCCCCAGAAAGCGCGACTTGAGATCGTGAACGCCGACACGACCGACACCGTCGCCAAGAGCATCACCGACGCATTGGAGAAAGATGGGATCGTCGTCACGCATGCCGCGGCAGTTATGCCGGGCCGCACGACGCTCGTCATTCCTGCGGGTGCCGAAGCGGCCTTGGTCGCGGCGCGGCCGCTCGATCTCCAGCTGCATACCGGGGCGGAAGAGACGGGCGCGGATGCGAATCTCCGGTTCAAGATCTTCAAGGCGCTGGTCTCGTCCGCCCTTGGGGTCACGCCAACGGACCAGGCCGGCCCTCTTGCGATCGTCAACGCGGACGTCGGCGTGAAGGCCCGGGAGGTCACGGCGGGTTTCCAGCGCTCGGTGCCGAGCTACATGGTGATGTTCGTGTTCCTGAACCTGCTCGTGTCGGGCGCGGGCATCGCGGAAGAGCGAAAGCTGGGCCTCCTGAGGCGGCTCGGTATGGCTCCGATCTCGCGACGCGACATCGTGCTCGGCAAGGTGCTCGGACGGTTCGTCATCGGCTGGATCCAGATCGCCTGGCTGCTCCTGGCCGGGCGGCTGCTGTTCTCCATCCAGTGGGCCGACCACGGCTGGGTGATGTTCGGGTTTCTGAGTCTCTTTGCGTTGGCGTGCGCCTCGCTCGGCGTGTTCTTCGGCACGCTGTTCACGGATCCCGACAAATGTCGAGGCGTCGCGATCTGGACCGCGATTCTGCTGGCGCCGCTCGGCGGATTGTGGTGGCCGATCGAGATCGTCGGACCGACGCTCAAGCGCATCTCGCACCTCGTTCCGACCGGATGGGCCATGGAGCCGCTCAACGCCATGCTGGCCTTCGGCGCGGGCGCCCGGGATGTACTGCCGTTCGCCGCCGCGTTCGCGGCGCTGTTTCTCGTGACGTTCGTACTCGCTTCGCGGCGTCTGCAGATGGTTTGACGCCAAGCTGGTCCTCCGCGACTGTTCTCGCCGAACGCGCACGTTCACGAGCCTCCGCTTCCCGGCGCGACGAGCGTCCACCAGCCCGATGCGAACGTATCAGCGGCGCAAGTCGGCTGTGCACATTTGAACAGCGGCTTCTGAGTGCCGCGGCTAAGCTCCGCTGTATGCGAGTTCTTGCCCGTGCATGCCTAATGCTCCTGGACCCTTCGGATACGGGCGTAACACGATGACCTGCACAGGGGCCGTTCTGCACCTTCTGAAACCGTATCTCGATGAACCGGTCACGTTGAAACGGTCGGGAGCGCCGCTCGAACTCCACACATCCATGCGGGGCGCACTTGTCGTGCGGTGAACGTGCCGGATCGAGACCCATCGTGGCTGCGTTGCGCGAGCTTGTTGACGCGCTCGATCGACGAGAGGCCCACCTTGAACGGCTCGGCGAGGCACGCATCGCACGTGAGTCGGTGGCCCTGCGCCGGGAAGCCATGACCCGTATTCAGGAACTCAGCGCTGATCCGTGCGATCGCGACACTCGTGAGGCCGAACGGTCTGCGTCGGTGATGGCCGACGACGGCGGACCGATTGGGAACGACCAGGAGCCCATCAACCTGGCAACTGGGCGTGCCGCGTTGAAGGCCTGAGGGGTCAGTCCAACACTCGAGACGATGTCGGGTCGGCACCATGCTTCACGAATTCATTGCCGAGAACCGCGAAGAGATCATCCGCCGCTGCCGATCGAAAGTTGAGACTCGGTCAGCGCCGCCTTCCACCCCGGCGGAACAGGATCACGGCGCACCGGTATTCCTCGATCAACTGATCGAAGCACTTCGTCACCAGGTATCGTCGAACGCGAAGATCGACGACAGCGCGACGCGACACGGGCGGGCACTTCAGCTGCAGGGATTCACCGTCTCCCAGGTCGTCCATGACTATGGCGACGTGTGCCAGTCGATCACCGACCTCGCACTGGAGCGGACGATAGCGATCGACGTCGATGATTTCCGCACGTTGAACCGGTGCCTTGACGATGCGATTGCGTGCGCGGTCACAGAGTTCGGCAGACAGCGCGATCAGTCGAGCCAGGAAGCCGAATCGGCCCGCGCGGACGAACGAATCGGATTCCTCACGCATGAGATCCGGAATCTTCTCAACACGGCAGGAGCTGCGTTCGACATCCTGAAGAGCGGCAACGTCGGAGTCGGCGGCAGCACTGGAGCCGTGCTCAAATCCAGCCTGTCGCGGCTGGGCCACCTCGTCAATCGTTCGCTCGCCGAGGTCCGACTGCGGCAGGGGGTTCAAAATCGGGTCCTCATTGCTGTGTCAGCATTCATTCGGGGACCTGGCGCCGGCAGCGGAGATGCAAGCAACGGCGCACGATCTCCGGTTCATCGTGCAGCCCGGCGAAGCCGGAGCAATCGTTCACGCCGATCGCCAGATTCTGTCTGCGGTTGTCGTCAATCTGCTGCAAAACGCCTTCAAGTTCACGCGCCCGCACACGACCGTGGTGCTCCGCGTCAACGCCAGCGCCGACCGCGTGTTCCTCGAGGTCGAAGACGAGTGTGGCGGTCTGCCCGACGGGAATGTCGACGAATTGTTCCGGGCGTTCGAGCAACGTCACGCGGACCGGACGGGCCTGGGTCTCGGGCTCGCGTTTAGTCGCTGGGGAGTTGAAGCGAACGATGGCCGGATCTCGGTGCGTAGCCTTCCCGGTCGCGGGTGTGTCTTCACAATCGATCTGCCAAGAGTCACCGCTTCAGTCCAGGCGATCGTGTGATGACGCGGGTTTGTCGGCTTCAGGCGAATGATCGCGCTGGTCGCGGGACACCGGCGGTGCTTTCAGTTCAAGCTGACCGACGACCAATCGAGGGAAGTGCCGACAGGCGGACGGTGTCCGCGGTGTCCGGGACCGGAAGGCGGGGCATCTCGAGGAGGCTGGCGAGGTAATCCCGACTCTCGACCAACAGAGAGGCAACGTGATTGGCGCCCGCGTCCAGGAGCGTCTTCGGGCTCTCGTCCGCCAACGCCGGCGGTCCCCATCGTCCCACCGTGATTCGCAGCTCGGGCAGTGCCGCGTGAAGTCTTCTCACAAGATAGCGTGTTTTCGACGACGAGCTGGGTGGGAGATCGGCGAAGCACACGGCAGAGAACTTTCGGTCTCCTACCAGCGACAACAATTCCACCACCTGCATGCGCGCACTCGTGATCTCCATGGCGATCGGTACATCGTCCAGCAGATGTGCCAGCATCGCGAGCGCCACCTCATCGGCGCCTCCGTTGACCGCGTAGCCCAGTACGCGCAGCGGCTCGCGCGGTCCCAGGAGCAAGGCATCGGCGGCCGAGGCGGATGGCTCCGGCTCCGCGTGGCGGCGGATGATCTCGGCCGCGTCGGAAATCAACTCCCGCGTCGCCTCGATCACCGCCGCTTCTTCTTCCGGCGAGAGCCGGTGCTCTAAGCGGTCACGCTCGGCGTAACTCAGTGCCGGCAGGAGGAGCGCGTCGAACACCGACGTGGGCGGCTCCGTCTTGATGTGGTTGTCGATGAATTCGGCCGCTTCGCTCTGGTCGCGCGCCACCAGGCGCTGATAGAAGCCGTACTCAGGTGCGAGCGCTGGCGCGTCGTCCATCACCAGACCGACAAACGACAGACCGGGCACGTGCTTGCCGAGCACGACGAGACACACGGTCAGCGGCGCTGCCATGAGCAATCCGAGCGGTCCCCACAACCACGTCCAAAACGCGACGGACACGAGAAGCACCACCTGCGACACGCCGACCGCTCCGGCATAGAGCGCCGTTTCGAGTACGAGATTCGTGAAGAGCTCGAGAACGACGAACAAGGCGAGGACCATCAATGGCCCAGTCCATCCCTTCAGGGCTGCGAGGCTGACGAGGATCGGCGCACCGGCCGCAAGCACCGGGCCGACGTACGGGATGAACCTCAACGCCGCGCCCAGAATTCCCCAGACCAACGGGTAGGGGACGTGGAGGAAGTACAGTCCGACGAAGATCGCGACCCCGTACACCAAACTCACAAGGGACTGCATCAACAGCTGCCGGCTGACGCGACCCGCGGCCTCGTCGAATGCCTTCGTGGTCGTCGCGAGCTGTCCGTGCCCGATCAGCCCGATCAGGCGGTCCCGCAGATCGCGGCGTTCGAGCAGCATGAAGACGACCATTGCCGCAACGAGTCCCGCCGTGCTCAACGGTCCAACGACGGGCCCCAGCCACGCAAAGGCCGAAAACCCCGTCGCCGGGTTGGAGGTCACCACCACGGGGCGCGACACAGTTCCTTTCGGCGCCTCAGTTCCCAGGTCGGTCTTGATGCCTTCCAGCGTCTCCTGCAGCTTTTCGACTGCTCCGCCCTTGCTCGCGCTCCGCACGTCGGCGATCTTCGTTCGGATGTTGGCGCGGTAGCCGGGCAGGTCTTCGGCGAGATTGTCTATCTGACGCGTCAGACCCCAACCGGCGAGAACGAGCGCGGCGAACACCAGCGTGACCACTACCAGGACGGCGGGTACACGGCCGACCCATCGTTGAAGCCAGGTGACGGGTGGCGTCAGGACGAACGTGAGCAGGATGGCGAGTGCGAATGGCACGAGGACCGCCTGTGCCCAGTACAGAACGGCGACGACGAGCACGCCACCGGCGAATGTCACCCAGGGCCGCACGGATTTCAAGGGGTCGTCCAGGTCGCCACTCCATTCCTCGTCCGAATTGCGAGACTTGCGGTTGTTGCCGGGCCCGAATCGTCGGATCGATCCTGCGCCTCATCCAGCCGATCGAGCTGTCCCGAACGGAACATCCCAGCCTGCGTCAAGCGTTGGAGAATGGAGTGAGGTTCTGGCTGCCGACTCGTCAGGACGACTCGCGCCAAAGCCGCAGCCAAGCTCCTCGAGCTGCTGAACCGATACTCGAGTAGAGAGCGCACGGACTAGTCGGGGATATTTGGTGTTGGCAAGTTTCCAGCGAGACTCGCCCCAGACCCTCGAGGCTGCGCCACATCGCCTGTTGCGCGGCGAAAATGGAGCGGGTCTCGCAAGTTTTGTAGCTCGCGGTAGTAATAGAGCGGAGTTGGCCGGTTTCGAGTGAATGTCAGTTTCTTGAGAAACTCGATTTCCTCAGGCGTCGCATCGCCCCTCAGCGATGGATCCTGCAGGAAGGCCTGGAGCCCAGCCTCTTCGTTGACCGGTGAGACGGGATGGCGTTCCACGAATTCGAATTTTCTCGGGTGTCCTGGCGCGAGGCGGTGGTTCAGGACGATCTCCATCGAGAACGTCGCGAAGTCGATGTCCCACGATTCAATCAGCGGATCCAGGAAGGTGACGCAGTTCTCGGGTGAAATGTTGAAGACATCCGTCTCCAGGAAATCGAGCGCCGTGACGCGCATCTGTTCATAGCTGGTGTCGCTGAGTCGGGCGACGAGACGAAGCCAGTTTTCATCGTTCAATTCCTGTTTCGTCGCTCGCTTGGCAACGTCCAGCAGCTTTTGGGTCACGAGGCGCTCGAGGGCGCCAAAGGGCTCCTGCTCGAACATCGCCCGCACGGGTTGCGCTTTTCCTGGTGCGACCTTGCGAAGAATCAACTCCCGCACTTCCTTGAACAACGGCGCCGGCGGATCCGCGAGCTTTCTCTTCAGGGCGTTCGTACGGACGAGATCGGCGAGGGTCGCTAACTTCCCGGCCGGAAGCCGCAAGAAGGTCTCCATCCTGTCGTAGATGTCGGTCCGCTCGGGCGCCGGGGGGGCCTTCTTCCCGGTCAACAGTTGGGAAATGTACGACTCAGTGACCTGAGCCGCCGCGGCCAGATCCCGTTGTTCGGTCCCTAATTCTCTCAGCCGCTGACGGATAAGGAGCGGGAAATCCACGCCATTCCTCCGTGTGATTTGATTAACTAAGTTATTTAATATATCAGTATTATGACATAATTATGTTGACAAATATAGTTAATTAACCAATACTGATTAACAGGATTGCGGCCCTACCGCCCGATCCCTCAGGTGTTCTGAACTAAGTCAGGTTATCTGATTGCCTCCTCTTAGCACGGCAACCCAGGAGGTTGACATGTTTGCTCGCAGTGTTTCCGTTCGACTCAAAACCGGACGCGTAGGAGAGTTCACGCAGCTCCTCGACCAGCACGTCGTCCCCGTGCTCTGGAGGCAGAAAGGCTTCCAGGACCAACTCTCGCTCGTCGCTTCGAACGGCATCGACGCGATCGGCATCAGCGTGTGGGACCTGAAAGAAAACGCGGAGACCTATGGTCGCGGCGCGTATGCCGACGTTCTGAAGGTGCTGGAGCCGCTGTGCGAGGGCACGCCTCAGGTGCAAACGTACGAGGTGACCAACTCGACGTTCCACAAGATCGCCGTTCGCGCGGTTATGTGAACCCGACACGACTCAGTGTCCGCTTCCGATTCCGCGGTGGGGCGGCGAAGTCCCACCGATAGGCGTTATCAATAGAGGAGATCATCATGACTATCGTTCGTTGGAATCCGTTACACGACGTGGCCACAAACCAGGAGCGGATGAGCCGGATACTCGACGGCTTCTACGGCAGGCCTCAAGAAGATCTCACCCGGAGCGCGTGGATCCCCGTGGTCGACATTTACAGCAACGACCAGCACGAGCTGGTGCTGAAGGCCGAGCTCCCCGACATGAAGGAAGACGAGATCGACTTAACGGTTGAAGACAACACGCTGACGCTGCGTGGCGAGAGAAAGCTCGACCCGGAAGTCGCGGAGGAGCAGTTCCATCGCATCGAGCGCAGTTATGGCTCGTTCGCGCGGACGTTCGCGCTGCCGCCGACCGTCGACGCTGACAAGGTGAGCGCACAATACAAAGCCGGCGTTCTCACGGTTCGTCTGCCCTTGCGTGAGGAAGCCAAGCCCAAACAGATCAAGGTCCTGGTCGCGGCGTAAGTTGCCGCGGTGAGGCGGGGTCGAGGCCCCGCCTCTTTTTTGTCACTGGAGAAGCCCATGATTAGCGTGAGCGCTCGTATTCTGGCCATGTCGTTCTCGTGGGTCGTGATGTCGGCGCCTTTGCTCTCTGCCCAGGATCTGTCGAAATACCGGGAGTTTCAATTGGGCATGGGCCAGGTCACCGCCGCGCAAAAGACGGGCGTCACGACTGTGGCGCGGGGGCCCCATCAACCTCCGGAGCTGATACAAGAACTGATCTGGCAGCCCCCAAATGGTCTCGCCGCCTCACCGCCTGGAGACTCGGTGCGGAAGGTCCTCCTCAGCTTTTACAACGGCGAGCTGTTTCGAATCGCGGTCAGTTACGAGTGGGAGAGAACCGAAGGGCTGACAGTTGAAGACATGATCGCTGCTCTTTCGTCGACATACGGTCCTCCAATCACGCCAAATAGCGAACTCATCCCTCTGTTGTCCCGTAGCCCTGCCGGCAGCGACAAGATCGTGGCTCACTGGGAAGACTCGGAGTACTCGGTCAACCTCGTTCGGCCGTCGTACGCGTCCACCTTTGGATTGGTGATGCTTTCAAAGCGGTTGGATGCGCTGGCCCGCGCTGCCATGGTCGAAGCGATCTGGCTGGACGACCAACAGTCTTTCGCACGTGCCATCGGACGCAGGAGGAGCCTGGAGGATCAGGACCATGTCAGGCAAGAACAGGCCAGGACACGAAATAGAGCGACCTTTCGACCTTAACGGCCGGTGCGACCGCTCCGAGCACGTACTCTAGACGAACAGGGAGAAGGGAGAAGAGAGACAGCCTGCTCGCCTCATGGTAGGGTAGTTTCAGGAGACAACGCATGGGACTATTCGACGGTTTGCTTGGCGGGATCGTGGGTGCCGGGATGGTCTCGGTCGTGAACAATGTGATCGAGCAGCAGGGCGGACTGCAGGCACTCATCAACAAGTTTCAGCAGCAGGGTCTTGGCGAGACGGTGAACTCGTGGGTGAGCTCGGGTCCGAACAAGCCGATCTCCCCCGATGAAGTGCACCGCGCACTCGGACCGGATCTGCTTCAGCAACTCTCGGCAAAGTCTGGCCTCTCGGTCCAGGACCTCGCGCAGAAGTTGTCGACGATTCTGCCGCAGGCGATCGACACGATCACGCCGAACGGCCGCGTTCCGGGCGTTTAGGAGCTCATGGCGAAGCATGGCTGACATTGTTTATCAGTCACGACTTCGGCCGTCTCGAACCGCGGCGCTCATGACCTAGCACAGGCAGGGTCGGAAAGCGCACCCGTCCTTCGCACTCACTCTCCAATCATCTGCACGACAATCTCGCGACGCCTGGCGCTGGTGTCGAATTCGACGACTATGATCTGCTGCCACGTGCCGAGGGTCAGGGCGCCATCGACGAAGGGGATCGTCAGCGACGGCCCGAGCAACGCCGCGCGCACGTGACTCGACCCGTTGTCGTCCCCCCAGCGCAGGTGATGCCGGTAGTCACCGCGCCGGGGCGCCAGCTGTTCGAAAAGGCGGTTGAAATCCGAAACCGCGCCAGGCTCGAACTCGATCGTCGTCACCGCCGCAGTAGACCCGGTCACGAACACCGTCATGACGCCTGATTTCAAGCCGGATTCGTTCAGTGCCCCAGCGGCTTTCGCCGTGATGTCGTGAGCGTCGCCCTGGCCGGACGTGGAGAGGGTGAAGCGGACCGTGCGGATCATTCTCATTCTCATAATCCTGCCGCTCACGCCAAGATGCGAGCGAGCCGTGCGAGCGAGCCACGCGATCGGAGCGCGCCGTCGAAGCGGCGCGCGAGAGCGCGTGTAGGGGAGTCCGAGGGGCGAAGCCCCTCGGATAAGAACTAGAACACCAGCCGCACCTTGATCTGCCCGACTCGCGGCGTGTTGGCCTGCGAGCTCACCCGGCCGAAGTTGGCGTTGGTGATGTTGGTCTGGATGCCTCCGAAGACGACGGTGTTGAACACGTTGAACACGTCGACGCCAAGCCCGAGCTTCATCTTGGCGACAGGGAAGTCGCGGCGCACGCTGAGATCCTGATTGAAGTAGCTCGGGTTGCGGAGATCGAACGCGAGCGTCCGCGGCGTGTTGCCGAAGGTGAACGGCGCGGGCGACTGGAACGCGTTGCGATCGATGTAGGTGGGCGGCGTGGCTCCGAGCACGTCACCGTCGCCGTAGTCGCCGTTGATGCGGACGGGGCCCGAGAAGCTGGGATTGTAGTCGGCGTAGCAGTTACCCGCGTTCGGCAGATTGCACGCCGCGCCAATCGACTCCGAGCGGACGGCCGGACCGGAACTGCGTGATCCCGGAGATCTGCCAGTCCTTGACGATCGCACGGACGACCGGATTGCCGCTGCCCGGTTTCCCGTCCGCGCCCAACGGCATGTTGTAGACGACCATCGCGTTCCAGACGTGCGGCTGATCGTTGACGCCGACGGCCCAGTCCTGGTCGAAGTTGTAGCCGGTGCGCGCGGCGAGATTGTCCTTCGTGCGGCTGAACGTGTAATTGAAGTTCACGATCAACCCATCGTCGGACCGCCGCTTCTCGGCGGTCAGCTGGAGCGAATGATACGTGGATCGCGCGACGTCGCCGTAGACGTCGCTCACCCCGGAGTACTGCGGGAACGGCCGCAGCATCTGCCCGATGGTGCCGGAGAAATTCGCGTACGGCAGCTTGACGGTGGGGACGATCGCCTGCGCGGCGGCGATGTTGGCTGCCGTCGCCTGTTGCGTGAGCAGATTGCCGAGGACGAGGAAACGCGGATCCATCTGATTCGAATAGAAGCCGCGTCCGCTCCCGCCGAGGAAGTCGCCCCGGCTGCCGGCATAGGTCGCGCCGACCGTGACGGTTCGCGTCAAGGCGTGCTGAAGGCCGGCGTTCCAGTTCTGATAGCGAGGCGGCCGTCCGCCTATCTCCGGATCGCCGTAGGTCACGCTGCCACCGGTTCCGCGGCCGACGACGAAGCCGGCGTTGAGCGTCGGATCGAGGAAGGGCGGCGGTGGATACGACGGCACTCCGTTGTTCCAGTTGTAGGAGGGATCGAAGCCGTTCGCGCTCGGGAAGCTCGCGTTGGCGGAGAGGCCGAGCGTCCCGGTGCCGTTGCGCGCTCCGGCGCGGCCGCCGACCGCGCCGCGGCGGGAATAGTTGATGCCGTACGCGGCGCGCGCGACCAGGCGCTCGCTCACGCTGTACGCCAGGCCGAGCCGCGGTCCGACCGCCCCGTAGTAGGTATTGATCGGCGTCCGACAGTGACAGCTGTTCGCGCCGTCGCCGGCGAAGACGAGGGCGCCGGATATCCGCCGACGGCCGGATTCGGCAGCGTCGGATCCATGAACGACCAGCGATCGTAGACCTCGGTGTAGGGCTTCATGATGTCGTAGCGCAGCCCGAGGTTGAGCGTGAGGTTTGGACTCAGCTTGAAATTGTCCTGCGCCCAGAACGCGTAGGCGTAGAAACGCCCGCTCGTCGCGACTTGCGAGTCCTCAATCACGTTGGTCGCGTTCAGTTCGCCGAGGAGAAAGCTCGCGTAGGCGTTGCCGGTGGTCGTCATGAGCGTGCCGGTCGAACTGAATCCGGCCGTCTGCACGTTGCTGAAGCCGAACGTGGCGAGGCTTCCGTAGGTGCGCTCGCGCTCGTTGGCGTCCATGCGCTGCCCCTGGAAGCCGAACGTCATCGCGTGCTTGCCGCGAGTCCAGTTCAGGTTGTCCTGCAGCGTGTAGTTGTTGAGATACTCGGTGAACGCTCGCGCGTCCGTGCCGCGCCACTGGGTCGGCGCGTTCGGTCCGGCAAACGCAATCTCGGGAAATGACGAATCGGCCTCACCGGCGGGCAGCCCGGTCAGACCCGCCTTGATCGGATACTGCTCGTCGATCGTCGCGTTGAAGATCGGCACCGACAGGCGCGAGAAGCCGACGCTGACCTGATTCACCCACGTCGGACCAAGAACGTACGTGTGCTTGACCTGCGCACTTGTGGGGGCTTCTTCGACGAGGCGCGTCTCCGTGTACGGCAAGGGCAGAGCCGTCTGCAGGTTGGTGCCGCCGCGGTACGGCGTCGCCTGGCTGCGCTTGCCGTGCGAGAACAGCACCGAGAACTGTTGCCGTTCGCTCATTCTGAGGTCCACCTTCCCGGTGACGTTCTCGTTGTTGAAGCCGGTCGGCAGTGCCCCGCCGAGATAGTTGTTCTGCAGGCCGGCGCTGGTCGGCGCAGGCAGGAATGACTGGAAATATCGGGAGATGGACGAGATCCGATCGCTCGGGATGATGTTGCCGGGAAACGGATCGCGCACGAAGCCGGTGCCGTTGGGATTGGGCCTCGTGGTTCGCGGATCGTAAATCGTCACCGGCAGCGCGCTGAAATCGCCGTTGCGCTCCGCCGGCGTGGGAATCGACGTCAGCGTCTGAGCGGTCTCGCGGCGGTCGCGGTATCCGTCGTACGACATGAAGAAGAACATCTGGTTCTTGCGTATCGGACCACCGAGCGTGGCGCCGTACTCGTGCTGGTTGTCGTACGGCTTGACCGTCGCAAAGAACGCCTTCGTATCGAGCGCCTTGTTCCGGAAGTACTCGAACCCGCTGCCGTGGAACGTGTTCGTCCCGGACTTGACGACGTAGTTGGACGCGCCCTGGCCGTTGAACATCACGGCCGTGCCGCTCGTCTCGACCTGGAACTGGTCGACCGCGTCCACCGAGATCCCGAACGACAGGTTTCGGCCTTCGCCCTGGACGACGGCGTTGGTGATCGGAATTCCCTCGACGTACATGTCGGTGGTGAAGTCCTGGCCGCCCATGACGTTGCCCCAGCGTCCGATCGACTGCACCCCCGGCATCAGAAACATGAACGCGGTCGGATCGCGCGGCCCGCCGGTGTTCAGGACGAGCGGAAGCGCCGTGTAGACTTCGTTCCGAATCGTCTGGCCGAGCCTGGCGTCGGCCGTCGCGAGCGGTGGTGAGGCCGCGCTCACCACGACTTCCTGTTTGAGGCCGGCGACCTGGAGCGTGACGTTCAGCGCGACCACGCTCAACGCATCAACGACGAGGCCTTCGCGGACGAACCGCTCGAAGCCATCGAGCGTCACCGTGACCCGATACTCGCCCGGTGGCAGCGGCGTCACCGCATAGACACCCGCCGTCGTCGTCTGCCTGACCGTGGCGATCCCCGTGGCGACGTTGGTCGCCGTGACCGTCGCGCCCGGCACCGGCGCGTTGGATGCGTCGCGGACGGTTCCCTGAATGGAGCCGCCGCCGCCCACCTGGGCGTTCGCGACGTCTGACACAAGCAGCAAGAGCGCGGTCGATGCGAGCACCATGGCAACTCTGGACATGAACACTCCTTTGCGCGATCTGGCCGCGAGAACGGTACGCTCGCGTCACAGGTGAGTCAAGACCTGTGGCGAGGTCCGTGTTTTGTGCTGAGAAATGCACAAACGACACTCGGATCCGTCGAAATGGCCCGATGTTATGACTCTGTTTCCGATCTTCGACTCGACCGCAGCGACTGACGTTTCCGAGTGATATTCCGCGATGCAAAACTCAGCCGGGCTGCCCTTCACCTCCGGCAGGCGGCGGGTGTAGCATCCACGTCCATGAAGACGTGGCTGGTCCTCGCGGTATCAATCGTTGCGGGCGTCGCTGTTCGCAGCTCCCAGGAGTCGGTGCCGAAGGAGTGGATCGATCGGGACACCGGTCATCGCGTCGTCCGCCTGTCGGACGAGCCCGGCAGCCAGAGCCTGTACTTTCACCAGTACGCCTACACGCCTGACGGCAAGAATCTTCTCATCACGACGCCGACCGGTGTGTCGGCGATCGATCTGAAGACGCGGTCGATTGCGAAAGTGGTCGATGGTCGTGTCTCCCTGCTCATGACTGGGAGAAAGACCGGACGCGCGTACTACGTCAAGGACGGTACGGTGTACGCGACCGATCCTGGCGCCCAGGCGAGTCGGGCTATCGCCAAGGTTCCCGCTCACGGCTCAGTCGTGACGGTGAACGCAGACGAGACGTTGCTCGCCGGCACGATCACGGAGGGCTCGGTGCCGGACGAGCCACCGCCGCCGGCGAGCACGGCGACGACGCTGGGCACGAATTCCAGGGGTCAGCTCGGTCGCGACAACTATCCGGGCAAAGGGTCGATGATGGAACGGCGCCTCGCGGCACGGCTGCCGATGCAGTTGTTCGTGGTGAACACCGGGACCGGCGAAATAAAAACCATCCTGCGCAGCACGGACTGGCTGAACCACGTCCAGTTCTCGCCGACCGACCCGGCGCTGTTGCTGTTCTGTCATGAAGGACCGTGGCACAAGGTGGATCGGACGTGGACGATCCGTACGGATGGCACGAGCCTGACGCAGATTCACCATCGCACCATGAATATGGAGATCGAGGGGCACGAGTTCTTCAGTGCAGACGGGCGCACTATCTGGTACGACCTGCAGACGCCGCGGAGCGAAGTGTTCTGGCTTGCCGGGTATGAATTGGCAACGGGGAAGCGAACCTGGTATCACCTCGAACGCAGCGAGTGGTCAGTGCATTTCAATCAATCGCCCGATGGGACGCTCTTTGCCGGGGACGGTGGAGGACCCTCCAGCGTCGCGGCGCCAGGCAACGGTCAATGGATTTATCTCTTCCGTCCCGAGCTCGTGCCGGATCGAACAGATGGCGGACTGCCACACTCTTCTGACCTCATTCAGCCGGGCGTCCTGCGAGCGGAGAAGCTGGTGAGCCTGGCGCGCCACGATTACAGCCTCGAACCGAACGTCACGTTCACGCCGGATGGGCACTGGGTCGTCTTTCGCTCGAACATGTTTGGACCGACTCACGTGTTCGCCGTCGAGGTTTCGGGAAGTAAGAAGTAGGAAAACGGAGATAGCGACCCTCAGATCGGTGCTCGTGAGTCGCGGTCGCGCCGCGCTCACCTGAGCCGGCCCCGCGGCAGGGGTTCACGGGCACGGAAGATGCTCACCCTTGCTCGATCCGGCGCGCAGAGGCATTTCGCTGCGCTCGTGGATCGAAAAGGAGATTCTCGTGGGCATCTTTGACGGGTTTGGCAAAAAAGAGGAAAAGCCGAAGGCGGATTTTTCGAACGTGCAGTCGGGCAGTTCAACGACAGCACCTGCGCCAGCCGCAGAAGCGCCAGTGCCCGATTTTAGCCCGGCATCTGGCACGTCCGGGTCGGAGCAGTCCTATACCGTCGTCGCGGGGGACAGCCTTTCCAAGATCGCCAAGCATTTCTACGGGGACGCAAACAAGTGGCCGCGGATCCACGAGGCGAATCGCGATCAGATCAAGAACCCTGACTTGATCTACCCGGGCCAGAAGCTCAGAATCCCGACCGCATAAGGAGCATGAAGATGCATCGCTCGAAAAAGATTCAGCTCTTGCTGTGCGTCGTCCTGCTGGCGGCGGCTGTCGCCTGTCACGCCAAGGATGCGAACACGACCGCCGGCACCGCAGGCGTACGAGTCACCGACGTAACGCTGGGCCGCTCGGTCGGCGGAGACAAGGCGATCACCGATCGCACAGACACGTTCAAACCAAACGACACGATCTACGTGTCGGTCGCGACCGACGGCGCCGCAACAAGCGCCATACTTCGCGCCAAGTGGTCGTTCGAGGACGGGCAGCTCGTGAATGAATCGACGCGCACGATCGCGCCCGTCAACAAGGAGCGCACCGAGTTCCACATTGCGAAGCCCGACGGTTGGCCCGCGGGCAAATACAAGTTGGAAGTGTTCCTCAACGACCAGTCGGCTGAGACGAAAAGCTTCGACGTGCGGGGGAGCTAGTCCGGGTCTTTCGTCTCAGTGCGCGCGCTCTCGTCAGGCGTTCAGGCAGTGTCGAGGACGATATGGAGAACACGCTGGTCCGATCATCGCGATGCTTTGAGTGTGACGGGGATCTGCTGTGGACCCAGAATGCATGGAAGACCGGTGAGACAGGTCAGGCGGCCTACAGCTGTCAGAACGGGCACGTCGTGGATCCGTCTTCGACTCCGCAATGTCCCTCTTGCGGCATACACGGTGTTGTCGGCCGATGAGGGTGGCCACAAGGAGTACCGCTGCACGCGGTGCGCGGAAACCTTCCTGCTTCCTCGCTCCATAGCAGACACTGCGAGTGATCCGGTGACCTCGTACAGTCTTCGCCCTCGCCCCGCGTGACAATCCCGCTGGTGTATCGGTAACCCCTCACCAACGAGTCACAGGTGCGCCCCAGTCGCGCCTACACTGCCGCGAGCGCGAGAGCCCGCACCCGCGGGAGATCGACGGTAAACACGCAGCCGGTACCCGGCACGTTGCGGGCGTAAATCCGGCCGCCGTTCGCTTCGACCGCCCAGCGGCAGAACGCCAGGCCGAGGCCGACGCCGGTGCGGTCGGCGCCACGCTGCTCGAACGGGCGGAAGAGATCGCTGGTGCTCGCGCACGGCAGGCCGCCGCACGCATCCTCGACTTCGATGAGGACGCGCTCCGCGCCCCCGCCGACTCGCAAGGTCACGGTGCTCGACGCCTTCGTGTACTTGCAGGCGTTCTGGAGCAAGTTCACTATCACTGCGCTGAGCACCTGCCGATCGGCCAGAATCATCAGGTCCTCATCGACGGCCAGGACCTCGAGCTTGATGCCGCGATTGGTGGCCTCCATGATGGCACTCGCTCCGAGTTCCTCAACGAAGCGGGACACGGGAAAGGTCTCGCGATTCTGGACGCCTTCGGTGAGACGCACCTCGGCCAGCCCTCGATTGACCAGCGCGCCTAATCCCAACAGGCTTCGCCGCAGGACGGCGCTGGTGCTGCCGCCGATGCCCACGTTGCCCGTCTCGAGAATCCCGAACGCGATGGTCGCGGTATTGATCAAGTTTCGCAGTTCGTGCGTGAAGAATCCGAGCCGTTCGCTTCCGCGCGCGGCTTCTCCCTCTGCGCTCTCCCGGCTGGACTCGCGGCCGTACTCGGTGACCGCGCCCGCGATGGCGTCGTCCAGACAGCGGTTCAGCGTGCGAAATTCGTGGACCGTGATCGGTGCGTCAGTTTCGAGCGCCAGTTCGGTGATGGACTGACAGATGTCCCCATAGTCATGCACCACCTGCGACATGGTCAATCCTTGCAGGCGGAGATCGTGACCGTGCTGGATGGCGGTGTCGCGGATCTCGTGAGTCGTCGCCGCGCCGGCGCCCAAGGCGTGGACCAATTGGTCCAGAAAGGCCGGCACGCCGTGATCGATTGCGGATCGCGGCGCCGGGACGGATCGCAAGGCGACCTTGGCGCGGCAGCGCGTGATGATCTGCGTGCGGTTGAGGGCGACGAATTCTCTCAGCATGACTCTCACCGAAGGACATCGTTGGAGCGAGCGGCGGCAAGCCGACGATGTCGAGCGGCGTGTGAACCGAAGCCTTGGATGCGGTCAGCGGCTGGTACGTCCACCAACCTCAGGAAAGGATACGGGGATCATTACACACCTCATCGGTGGCAGCCTGTGCAATAACGCACATTGTGAGGATTCGCCGCGCAGTCCACGCAGCTCACCGCTTGCCACGGCGACAAGGGCCCAAACCACACACCTGCCTCTATTTGGACAGACGCCCTCGACGCGAGGGCGCATACTCCAACCATGACCGATCCCGATTGTCGCCACGCCGAACGGTTCGAGCAGCTGGTCCGGATCTGGCGTGCGCTGAGTCGCACCCGACAATCGCGTTGGACGAGTCGAGTGCTGGCGCTGGGAACCCGACCAGGCCTCATGGATCGAATCGCGATCGCTGCCGCGGTGCCGTCGGTGCCGGTGCCGCTCGGGTCCCTGGGCCTCGACTTCTTCAGGGAGGTTCACCAGCAGGCACGGCTCAATCATCGTGACCGCGCGCGGCGTCTAGCGGACGACGCCCTGTCCTACCGAGCCGGCGCCGACGCGTTCAGCCTCGCCCGAACACGTTTAAAGCTGCCTATTAACGAGATGAGCAAGGAGGCAGAGGTAAGAAGTAGGACCACAGCGCGCAGGCGCGCCCGTGCCGCGAGCGAGCGTGTAAGGGAGTCCAAGGGGCGAAGGCCCTCGGAGTAATTAGTGATTCAACCGGAGCTCGCTCGCCGGATCGATTCTCGACGCGCGGCGGGCCGGCAGCCATCCGGCCACAGCGGCGACGACGCTGAGGATGCATGCGGCCGCCACGAACGTGGGCGGTTCGGTTGCCTCGAAGCCATATACGAAAGACGCGACGAAGCGTGACCCCCACACGCTGGCGCCCGTGCCGACCGCGACGCCGAAGCCGACGAGCACCGCCACGCGGCCGAGCACCATGCGAACGACATCGGACGCATCCGCGCCGAGCGCCATCAGGATGCCGATCTCCACCGCGCCGCCGCCTCTCGTCGGAGAACTGCTGTCGATTGGGTCGTCGTTCGTGTTCGCTGTCGAGGTCACGGCAAGTAAGAAGCAGGCGATACCACACCCCTCCGTCAATTTGCTCGTCAGGTAAAAAAGGTACAGTCTTTCGTGACCCGAACGTGGGGGTCAGTTGAATGGAGATGCTGTGAACGCCCGAATTGTCATCGCTACCTGTCTTGTTTCGTCGCTTGGCAGCGGATTCGTCGCGGGGATGCAACAGGCACCCGCCCCCGCTCCAGCCCAATCACCGGCCGGGGGGCGCGGCGGCCGCGGCGCGCAGGACACGCTGGTGTCACCCGAGGTGCACGCTGACCGCACAGTGACCTTCCGTGTTCGCGCCCCGCAAGCCACGACTGTCACCCTGACAGGCGACTGGCTGGCCACGCCGACCTCCGCGACCGGCGGTGTGCTCCCCATGACGAAGGATGCGAGCGGTGTCTGGAGCATCACGAGCGAGCCGCTCGAACCGACAGTCCATCTCTATTTCTACACCGTCGACGGGCTGGCGATTGCCGATCCCATCAATCCAAAGATCAAACTGCGCGTCCGCACGTCTGCGAGCCTGGTCGAGGTGCCCGGCACACCGGCACCGCCGTGGCAGGTGCGGGACGTGCCGCACGGCAGCGTCGACTGGAACCTGCACCACTCGTCCACCTACAACGACACCCACGAGTTCCTCGTCTATCTGCCGCCCGGCTACTTCAAGGGCACCGCACGCTATCCGGTCCTGTATCTCGTCCACGGGGCCGGCGACACGGCGCTCGGGTGGACGACAGCCGGGGCTGCGAATCTAATCCTCGACAGCCTGATCGCCGAGAAGAAGGCGGTCCCGATGATCGTCGTCATGCCGTTCAACGGCAGCAACAATCCGGCACCACCCGCGCCTGCGGCGACGGGCGCCAGTGCCCCGGCGGCTTCGCCGTTCGAGACCTACATGCTCAAGGAGCTCATTCCGTACGTGGACTCGAAATATCGGGTTGCGCCGGGACGGCAGAACCGGGCGATGGCAGGACTGTCAGCGGGCGGCGCCGCCACCTACAACGTCGGCGTGAAGCACCTGGAGCTGTTTAGTGCGTTCGGCATGTTCAGCGCGGCGGGCGGCGGTGGGGCGGATTTCGCGACGCGGTATCCGGAGCTGGCGGCTGACGCCAAGGGGGCTAACGAGAAGATCAGCGTCTTGTGGATTGGCTGTGGGGTGGAGGATCCGCTCGACAGCGCGGCAAAGAAGTTCGACGCCGAGCTGACGAAACTTCAGATCAAGCACGCCTACGCCAATCGCGCCGGCGGACACGTGTGGCCAGTGTGGCGCTGGGCGCTGTCAGAGTTTGCACCGCTACTGTTCCAGAAGCGCTAAGGGCGTCGCCACCTCGCCTTCACACCCACACCAGCGAGACCGGTGCAGAGGAGCAGGAGCGAGGCCGGTTCGGGAACAGGCGTGTCTTCCTGCGGGGCGCTGACGTTGACGCGCAACGACCCTGCGGCGGCCTCAATCAACGTGGACGTGGTGAATTGGACTTGCGTGTCGTACCCAACCAGGACCGGGCAATTGCAGTTGGGATCAGTTGCGTACCGAGGGATTTGCACAGCCTGCCGCGTCGTGTTCTGAGTGGTCACGGTTCCAGACGCGAACACCAGGTAGCTGCCAGGATTTTCAAACGTGAACGTCGCACCGATCGAGTAGTGACCGCTCAACGGGGACGACAGCGGCGACGTCAACACGCTTTCGCCTTCAGCGGAATTGAACGTAAACGTCGGGTACCCCACGACCGACGTGATAGAAAGGCCGTTGCCGAAGTCGGTCACGGTCGTCGTCCCAATCCCGGAAAGGTCGACCTCGAGTTGATAGGTGCCCTGCATGCCAGCGACGAGGTCTATCGGGCCAGAGAGGTTGGTGAATGTGATCGCCGCCGCTGATGCCGTGGTTGGCGCGAGGATGGCGCCAGATGAAAGGACGAACAGAACCGCCAGACGAAAGCCGCCGTGTTTTCGGGCCATGGCCACACCTCACCCATACCGTCGTGAAGTCTCATGCGCGGGCGATTTCAGTCTTCTCTTCTCGGCCGACGAATCTTCAGTCAGCCCGTTTTTCTTCGAGAATCGATTGACAGCGGGGGTGCGGAGCAAACTGCGATCCCCGAGGGAGTGTCATCCCCGAATGATCTGCTCCAGTCGCGGCGTCAGGTAGTCGAGCCGATACCGTCCGTGCGCGGGGTTGTGATAACCGACACGCAACTCCTGAGGCAAAAGCGCGTCGTGATTCTTCATCGGCTCGAAAGAGGTCCCTTCGTGCCATTCGTTGAACGTCGCGATGTAGACAATGAAGAAGCCGGTGCGGGCATTCCGCAGCGTCGAATTGGTTTGCACGTCCAGTGACGTCCGCATCGACGCCTCGATTTGCAGGAGGGCCAGACGAGCTGCCTTTTCGCGATCAGATGCGTTGTCCCAGTTGATGATCGCCGGCGGCACGAACGCCGGCGCTCGATAGCAGGAGTCCGAGGGGATGTCGCGCTCGGCAATGGCATCGAAGCCGGTGCCGATGCTGGGGGAGAACGTCAGATTGATTCCACTGAACACGCGGGCGAGCTCAGGCCACTCTTTTGGCGTGAACGCGCCGTACGGAGCGGAGCCGTCGAATCCCGCGGCGAGAACAGGATCGGCGGCCGTCGAGTCGGAGAGCAGCCACACGTTGTCAAACTGGCGACGCAGCGTTTCGCGCACCGTGTCTGTCTGCCGGCGCCACACATCATCGGGCCGCCACATCGCCACCGGTGCCGTGCGTCCACGACAATCGGTGGAGAGCCGCGGCTGGATGGTCGCGAACGCCTTGAATACGGGACCCTCCGTGCCGTCGGCAGTCCTGAGCACCAGCTGGCAGTCCCAGTGACGCTTGTCACCGTACTCCGTGACCAGGTACTGGATGTCGGATGCGTACGAATCGACGCGATCGCTGGAGTAAGGTTCGAGATGAAACGTGACCTTCAGGCCGTGGTCGCGCATCACGTCCATCAGCAGCGGCACCATCCGATCCTCGTAGTCGCCGCGGCCCCACCAGCTCACGTTGATGGCGCCGGCGCCGCTCTCGGCGATCCAGCGGGCATGCTGCTCGAGCACACGCGGATTCCCTGAATCGTAGGGCCCAAGTTCGGGAAGGGACGTGGCGGCAACGTCGTAGGGAGGCATCCGCCCCGAACCTTCCCAATGTCGCCAGGGGTTCGTGCTGTACCACGGGTAGTACTCGAAGATGAAGTGATTGCGCAGATCGCTGAATTGCCGGCGGAGCTGACGTCCAATCTGCGCGACGTCGACATCGGGGAGCGGAGGATAGCCGTCAGGATTTCGCGGAACGGCGAGTCCCGTAACAGGATGGGTGGCACGCCCTCTCGTGGACGACTGTCCGAGAGTCAGCGGCACGGCGAGCGAGGTGAGGAACTGCCGTCGAGTGACCACTAGCGCCTCGTGGCTATGATACACGCCATGCCGGGCCCGATACTGAGTGCTGATGGGTGAAGAAGATGTTGGGAGGTCACCGGGCCTGGTAATTAAGGGAGCGCGCTCTGCCGATCGAATTGCACGAGCAGCCGAACCGAGCTACCGCACCGTGAACCGGACGCCACGTCGAGCGACGTGCTGGCGCTGCGACGCTTCAATTGTGAGGAGATACTCGCCGCGCTCCAGTCGATCCACCGGAAGCTCGAGCCGGTAGTCCGCACTACGATTGCCTGTGAACCGGTCGGCGGTAAGCGATGTCGCCTCGTCCAGTACGACGCGGTCGTTCGTGTCTGCGATTCGCGCTGTGACCGTCACCGGCTGCGGCGTACCCGATCGGTCCTGGTAGACCTGGAGAAAGGCCGTCGCGCGATCGGTCGGTGCAAACTCGCGCTGCGCGGTCGGGACAATCGGCAGGAGATTCGTAAACGCGTCCCGAGGGGCCGAGGGCACCGCAGGCGACGCGGCGAGCACGATCCCCGACAGAGACAGCGCTTCGCTCGCAAAGTCGGGCACGTCGACGAACGTGTGGACGCTGGCGCGCTGGCCGGGTCCGTCGTCGAGGCCGACCCGGACCTCGTAGCGACCCGGCTTGAGCGCGAGGCGCGATATCACTTCATACGCCGAGCGTCCTGACACACCAACGCGCCGCGTAATGCCAACGGTCTGATCTTCTGATTGCACCGATCGTCCGTTCCGGTCGAACGCGGCCGCCAGGACCTTGACGGTCCCACTCGCGGCGGCGCGATCTGCGGGAACCTGCTGGCCGACGCCGAGCACGATCGCAACGGCGGACTCCGGCTTACCGGGCGTCGCAAACGGCGCGACGCTCACGCTGAGCGGTACGTCAATGCGGGGCAGGACGCCGTCGAGGGTCGTCGCCGCATCTGACGACACGGTTGACGGTCCCCGCAGACCTGGCTCGCGCGTGGGACCCGCATAGTACCCAGCACGGGTCCGGACACTCACCGCCGGGCGGTCGACCTTGACCTGGATTTCATGGAACTTGCCGTTCTTCTTCGGATCGGCGGGCGCGAACGCCAGCAGGTAGTACGAGTGACTCTCCGCGAAGACGGCCGGAACGTGTTCCTCGGGGCATTCGTGTTCATCACGGCGCGTCCGCCCGTCAAATCGGCGAGCACGGCGAGGTCTTCCCGCCGCTCGGTTTGTCCGAGTGACGATCCGCCGAGCGGACTGTTGAACGGAGTCTCGAGTCCAACTGGATCCAAAGTGTGGATCGTCAGATTCGCCAACGACGTGGCGCGCACCATCTTGTCGCGCGCATGCTCCACCCGCCCCGAGCAGACTCCGGCACCAAGCGGGGACGCCCGCTTGCCTCTCTTCGCTAGGGCGGCCTGCAGCGACGCGGGGCCCTGTGGGCCTTCGTAACTGCGAAAGTACGTGCCGATGAACAGCAGGGTCTTCCGCCGGCCCTGCACGTCGCGCACGGCGTCGGCCACACGCGCAATCGTCTCGGGCACGCACAGCCGGCAATAGCAGTCGCCGCTCTCGTATCCCTCCGGGTCCTGGATCATCACGCAATTCTCGTTGCGGGGATCGGCATGGATCCCGCAAGGGTCGTGCATCGCAAAGGCGAACGGCCGATTAATCGCGGCGAGGAGCCTGGGACGATCGGCCGTGAAGTTCTGCGGCGTGCCGGCGTTCGCGAAGGCGCTCGTAAAGACCACAGCGGCCAGATCGCCGGG
>CAVOPH010000005.1:0-1294423 GCA_963697775.1 uncultured Acidobacteriota bacterium
ATGATCCGCTCCTCGGTGCACTCCGGCCCGCGCGAGCGTGCCGGTAATCGCACCTTCGTGCATCACGGCGACCCGGTCGCTCACGTTGAGAATCTCTTCCATGTCGCTGCTGATCATGACGATGGCCACTCCCGCCTGGGCGAGGTTTCGCAGCAGCGTATAGATTTCTGCTTTGGCACCGACGTCGATGCCGCGCGTCGGTTCGTCGACGATCAGCACCTTCGGGCCGAGAGCGAGCCACTTCGCCAGCACGACCTTCTGCTGATTGCCGCCGCTCAAATTCGCGGTCTTGATCTCGATCGACGGCGCCTTGACGTGCAACTGGTTGCAGACGGCGCTGGCGCCGACCCGTTCCTTCGCGACCGACACGAGGCCGTGCGTCGCGTATCGGTCCAACGCGGGGAGCGTCACGTTTTCGCGCACCGAGAAATCCACCACGAGACCAGCGGTCCGCCGATCCTCGGGGACGAGGAACACACCCTGGCGAATCGCCGCCGCCGGATCCGTGATCTCGATCGCCGACCCGTCCAGGACAAGACGTCCGCCGAGCGGGCGCTCGACGCCGAAGATCGTCTGCGCGACTTCAGACCGCCCCGCGCCCACCAGACCGGCAACGCCAAGGATTTCGCCGCGAGCAACGCCGAATGAGACCGTCCGTTGCGGGTAGCGCCTGGTGCGCAGCGCCTCGATCCTGAAGTACTCATCGCGCCCGGCGACGCCGGACGAATGCTCTTGTGCGGCAATGTCGCGGCCGACCATCAACCGCACCATGTTGTCGTGGGTCAACTCGTCGCGCCGCAGCGCGCCGACGTTGGCGCCGTCGCGAAGCACGACCGCGCGGTCGGCGACCGCCCGGACTTCGCCCAGGCGGTGAGAGATGTAGACCACTCCTACACCATCGGCGCGGAGTCCAGCGACGATCTCGTGCAGCCTGGCCGTCTCGGCGAGCGTCAGGCTCGACGTCGGTTCGTCCATGATCAGCACTCGCGCCTTCAGCGAGAGCGCCTTCGCAATTTCGACGAGCTGCTGCTGCGCGATCGACAGGCCGGCGACTGGCGTGTCTGCAGTGATGGTGAGACCGAGCTGAGTGAGGTAGGGCTGCACGATCGCGCGCATCTTCCGACGATCGACAAGCCGCAGCGGTCCCCAGCCGGTCGGCTCGCGGCCGAGCAGAACGTTACCCGCAACGTCAAGATTGTCGAGGAGGTTCAGTTCCTGATGGATGAACGCGATGCCGTGTGCGGTCGCCGTGTGGACGTCGCGCACGACGACGGCGTGCCGTCGATGAGTACGTCCCCGGAGTCGGGCTGTTCGATCCCGCCGGCGATCTTCATCAGCGTGGACTTGCCGGCGCCGTTTTCTCCGAGCAGCGCGACAACCTCTCCCGGGTGCACGTCGAGAGAGACGCCTTTCAGCGCATGCACGCCGAGGAAGCGCTTCTGGATGTTGCGAAGCTCCAGAACGGGCACGCCCATGATTTGCGGACCGAATGGTGGACGCGTCAGCGACCGCGGAGCTCAGTGAGTTTTTTCCGGAATTCGTCCACGTCGTTCTGTCGCAACACTCTCGTCGGGATGAACAGCTGACGGTTCGCGGGAATGCCGGATCTGTCGCCCGCGAGGACCTTCGCCATGAGCGTCATCGCCTGGTAGCCGAACTCGAACGGCTGCTGCACCACGGTACCGGCGATCGCGCCCGACTTCACGCCGGTGAGCGTCTCATCCTCTTCATCAAAGGTGATGATCGGCACCTGGCCAATCTTGTTCGCGTCCCGGACGGCATTGAGAATTGCCGGACCGTTGTAGCTCCACAGGCCGACGAGGGCGGCCACATCGGGATGGGCCACGAGCGTCTCCGAGACGTTTGCCTTGGCGCGCACGCGATCGGTGTCATCGGTGCGGACATCGAGAATCTCGATTTTCGTGCCCGCGATCGTTTCCTTGATGCCCTGCAGTCGCTCCTGCGCGTTGCGTGCATCGATCTGACCGACGAACAGCATGATCTTGCCGCCCTGGGGCAGCACCGACTTGATCAGTTCGCCCGCCTGCCGTCCAGCCGCGACGTTGTCGGTGCCGACGTAGCACTCGCGCTTGCTGGCTGGCGCATCGCTGTCGTGTGTGAACACCAGCGTCCTCTGGGCCGCATCGTCGAGCATGGCCGTCTGGTTGGCGGGATCAACCGGGCTGATGGCGATGCCGTCCACGCCCTTGGCTAGCAGGTCCTCCACGATCCGCTTCTGTCCGGCGGCCGTGCCGTCGCCGAGCCGGAACTCGACTGTGATGTCCGCCCGTTCGGCGTCGGCCTTTTCCGTACCCTTTCTCGCGATCGTCCAGAAGTCCGACGCATTGTTCGTGATGAAGGCGAGCGTATGGGTGGACGACGCTTTCCGGCTGCAACCGGCCAGAACGAGCACGGCCGCGCAGGTGAGCGCGACAGCTGTCTTCAGGCGCATTCGACTCTCCTCATGATAATGACCACACATTAGAACCTATTTCATGAATCTGCCGCCGCTGACCAGGGCCGCGAGCGAGCGCGCGAGCGAGCCACGCGACCGGAGCGAGCCGTCGAAGCGGCGAGCGAGGGCACGTGCAGGGGAGTCCGAGGGGCGAAGCCCCTCGGCTAAAAGTGAAAAGGTATCAAAAACTGACGTGAGCCGCGCGCCGCTGCAGGATCTGGTCGCCGACGACGCCGACGAGAATGACGCCACCCATCACGGCGAAATTGAGCGAGCTCGGAATCCCGAGCAGATTCACCAGGTTCTGCAGCACCTGGAGCAGCGTGGTCCCGAGCAGGATGCCGACGATCGAGCCCTCGCCTCCGCGCAGGCTGCAGCCGCCGAGCACCGCGGCCGCGATTCCGTACAGCTCGAAGAAGCTGCCGTGCGACGACGGTGAGATCGAGTTGGTGTAGAACGCGAAGATGATGGCCGAGATGCCCGTGAGCACTCCGAGGATGACGTATGCGCTCACGATGACCCGGCGCACGTTGATACCCGAAAACCGCGATGCGACTTCGTTGCGGCCAGTAGCGAAGAGGTGCCGACCGTACACCGACCGGTGCAGCACCACCCACATCACCAGGCCGATGATCGCCATGGCGACAAACGGCGTCGGCACGCCGAAGAAACTGCCTGTCATCAGCCGCTGCAACGTGCGGAATCCCGCGGCGTCACCAAAACCCTTCGTCTCGTCGTCGGCAATGAACCTCGCGAGCCCGCGATAGACGAGCAGCCCGCAGAGCGTGACGACAAACGGCTGAAGCCGGAGTCGCGTGATGAGCAGACCGTGAACGGCGCCGAGCAAGGCGGCGAGCCCGACGATCGCCACGACGGCGAGCGGCCAGGCGAGATGCCATTCGGTCAACATCATGCTCAAGAGCACGCCGAGCAGCGCGAACGACGATCCGACCGACAGGTCGATGCCACCGGTAATGATGACCAGCCCGAGACCGAGGCTGAAGATACCGAATGCCCCAATCAACCGTGCGGTGTTCTGCAGGTTGGCTGGTGACAGGAATCGCGGGTTGAGTGCCGTGACGATCGCGCACAGCACAACCAGCAGCAGGAAGATCGCGAGGTCTTTTTTCATTCGTTATTCGCGCGCTGGCAACGCCTATCCATGCTTTTCGTGCCACGCCCACGCGTGTCGGACGATGGTCTCGATGTCGGGATACTGGCACGTCCAGCCGAGCACGTCGCGCGCGCGAGTCGGCGCCGCGACGAGTTCCGGCGGGTCGCCGGGCCTGCGCGGCGACTCGATGGCCGGCACGGGTCTGCCGCCGACGCGAGCCACGGTGTCGATGACCTCTTTGACAGAGTGGCCCCGGCCCGTCCCAAGGTTGATCGCCTGGCTCGCTGTGCCCGCCCGGAGTCGTTCGATCGCTCGCAAATGAGCATCGGCCAGGTCCATGACGTGGACGTAGTCTCGAACCGCGGTGCCGTCGGGCGTCGGATAGTCAGTGCCGAAGATCTTCACGGGCGGCCGGTTTCCCAGCGCGGCGCCGATGACCAAGGGGATCAGGTGCGACTCCGGATCGTGGTCCTCACCGATCTCTCCATCCGGGGCGGCGCCGGCGGCATTGAAATAGCGAAGCGCCATCCACCGCAGTCCATAGCTGTCGCCGTACCAGCGCAGGATCTTCTCGACCATGAGCTTCGACTCGCCGTACGGATTTACCGGCGACTGCGGGTGAGTCTCGTCGATGGGCACGCGAACGGGATCGCCGTAGGTGGCGCAGGTCGAGGAGAAGACGATCGTCTCGACGCCAGCCTCGTGCATCGCGTTCAGCAGGTTCAGCGATCCGACGGTGTTGTTCTGGAAGTACTTCGCCGGATTGGTCATCGACTCGCCGACGAGCGCGTTCGCAGCGAAGTGCACGACCGCGTCCATCTTCCGGCCGGCGAACACTTCCGCGAGCCGCGCCGGATCGGACAAGCTTCCCGCGCTCGAGCGGCCCCCATTTCACGGCCCATTCGTGCCCCTGGCTCAAGTCGTCGAAGATCACGGGTTCGTGCCCCGCCGCCGCGAGGAGCTTTGCGGTGTGGCTGCCGATGTATCCGGCGCCACCAGTTATGAGAATGCGCATTGATACCTGACAGAGAGGAGGTGCATTCAGATGAAGCGATATCCGTTGTGCGCGGATCTACGCGAAGAACGGCACGCCCGGCGTGGCGTAGCGGCGCATGCCTTCCTCGTTGATCTCGACGCCGATGCCGGGCTTCTCCGACACCGCGAGGAAGCCCTTCTCCACCCACGGCCCGTCGTAGGTGATCATCTCTTTGTACATGGCGTTGGTGTCGAAGTAGGTCTGCCACTCCAGGATCAGGAAGTTGGGGACCGAGGCGCACACGTGGCACGACGCCATGGCGCCAAGGAACGACGCCACCATGTGCGGCGCGAACGGCACGTAATAGAGATTTGCCAGGTTCGCGATCCGCTGCCCTTCGCCCAGGCCGCCGGTCTTCTGGAGGTCTGGCATGATGATATCGACGGCGCCCAGTTCGAGCATCCGCCGGAACCCGTAGGCGAGATAGACGTTCTCGCCGGCGCAGATCGGCGTGCTGGTGGAGTCGGCGATCAGCTTGTAGGCGTCGACGTTCTCGGCCGGCACGGGCTCTTCGAGCCACATCAGGTTCAGCGGCTCCAGGCGCTTGGCCACCTGCAGCGCGGTCGGATAGTCGTAGCGCGCGTGCATGTCGGCGCAGATGTCGATGTTCGGCCCCACCGCCTGCCGCGCCGCCGTCAACTGATCGACCATGCGCTGCACTTCCGCGGGGCTCGCCGTCCAGTTGAACTGATCGTACTTGTTGGGATCGGCGGCCTGATCCAGATCGAACTTGATCGCGGTATAGCCGTCCTTGACGGCCTTGGACGCCGCCGCGGCGAACACATCCGGCGTGGGCAGCCGCGCCTGATAGAGCGCCGTGTCGCAGTAGACGCGGATCTTGTCGCGGAACTTCCCGCCGAGCAGCTGATACACCGGCACGTTCAGCGCCTTGCCGGCCAGATCCCAGAGGGCCGTTTCCACGGCCGACAGCACCGCGACGAAGACGCCCGACTGCGCGCCCCCGAAGACGCCGCCCTTGCGCACCTGTTCGAAGATCCGGTGCACGTTGAGCGGATTCTGGCCGCGAATCCGCTGACCGAAGCTCTGGACGAGGTTATAGGTGCCGCCAATGGCGTCGACCCCCTCGCCGCAGCCCCAGATGCCCTGGTTGGTATGGACCTTCACGAAGAGGCTGCCGCGGACGTAGCCGCACTTCAGTTCGGTGATGCGCAGCGCGGACGGGCTCGACGCCTGCTTCGCGTTGTCGACGGCCTGCCCGAATGCCGCCAGCGGCCGGGCAGCGGCGGCTGCCGCCAGGCCACAGGCAGTCAGGAAGGAACGCCGTCCGGTGGTCGCCCTCATCGTCTTCTCCTCGCGTTATTTGATCTCGAAGATGAACACGCGCCCGCCGTTTCCCGGCGCGGGACCGTCGTGCACCGTACCGGCGGACACGAACACCGCCTTCGGCGTCCGCGCCGGCGTCGATCCGTCGAAGATCAGTTCGACGGCGTCCTTGACGTGACGATGCATCGGAGCGGAGGTGCCGGGCGCGATCGCCCACGCGTCGCTCCGCTTGTTCTTCCACGATGGGGCGCCGAGGACCTGATGCAGGCCGTCAGGCGGCTCGGCGACTTCGGCGCCAGGCGCCGGGCTCTTCACTTCCATCAAAATCGCGCGCATCGGCGGGTCGCTCGCGCCTTCCTCGACATGCGTGTTGCCGGCGACGTTCGATTGAAAGACCCAGGGCTTCGTGTTGGTGAGCCGGCCGGGGGCCTCGCCCTGCGTGATGATGCGGTCGCCCTCGATGTAGGACACGCCGATCAGGTCATAGCGATGCGTGTGCAGCGGGTATTTCTGCTTGAGCCACGCGACGTCCCAGACGGCGATGACGTCGTTCTCGAACACCGGCGTCGTCCCTGGTCTCGGATACGGCGGTGGATACTGCGGAGTCTGGCTCGCGAGCAGCGCCAGCAGCAGGAGCAGGTTCGGCCACGCCATCGGATCCTCCGTTTTCGTTCCTGATGCGCGCGGCCGCTGACGGCCGGCCGGGCTACGTTACTATACCGGCACTCAAAGGAGCCATCGTCATGCACATCCGGCGTATCTCGCGTTCGGTCGTCATCGGGGTGCCGCTCGTCGGCGCGGCCGCCTTCGCCGCCCTCGGCGCGGCGCAGACCCCCGCGCCTCCCGGCGATCCCCTGATCGCCGGGTTCAAGAGCACCTACGCGGCCTCGGTGTCGGACGCGGTGGAAATCGTCACCGGCAGGAACGGGACGATGCGCTACGACATGAAGCTGATGGCCGGAACGAATCTCGTCGGCCGGGCCGTCACCTCGCTGGCGCGGCCGGTGCCCGCCGACCAGGCCACGCCGGCGCTGGCGGTCAAGCACTCGGTGGAGATCATCGACGAGGCGAAGCCCGGAGACGTCGGCGTCATCGTCATGGAAGGATCGCTCGACATCGCCGCGATGGGCAATCTGATGGCCACGGCCGCCGTCGAACGCGGCATGGCCGGCATGGTGCTCGATGGCGCCATCCGGGACATGTGGGACATCCGCCGCATGGGCCTGACCGTCTACGCCCGGTCGAAGTCGCCGCGGACGGCGGTCGGCCACTACGCGACGGTCGCCAAGAACGTGCCGGTCGAGTGTGCTGGCGTCACCGTCCGTCCGGGCGATATCATCGTCGCCGACGAGGACGGCGTCGTGGTGGTGCCGCAGGATCGCGCCGCCGATGTCCTCAAGGAAGCCCAGTCCATCGACGCGCGCGAGAGCGGCATGTATCCGTTCATCCGCCAGTTCAAGTCGCTGCAGGAAGCCATCAAGAAGTTCAACCGGATCTGATCCGGCCGGGTGATTCGACGTCTTTCTGAGTGAGGAGCGCCTGATGAAGCAGCGTCTTGCGATCGGACTGATCGGCGTGCTCGGGTTGTCGGCCACCGCCCTCGTCGCGGCCCAGCGCGGCGGCGCGACGGCGGCGCCCGCAGCCGCGCAGCGTCCGTCGCTGGCGCAGCGAATCGCCCACAGCGACCCCTCGCGCTATCGGTCGTCGCCGAGCGTGCACGGCGGCGCCGGAACGCTCGACTTCTTCGCGCTGTTCAACGCCGACGTCGTCGACACGAATCTCCTGTTCCTGCACCGCGGCGTCATCCAGCCGAAATCGGGGATCGGCCATCACTTCCACAACTACTGTGAAGAGATGTTCGTGATCCTCGACGGCGAGGCGCAGTTCACGGTCGACGGACGCACGTCCACGCTGAAAGGCCCGGCCGGCGCGCCGGCGCGCATGGGGCATTCGCACGCGATCTACAACGCCACCGACAAGCCGGTGCAGTGGCTGAACATCAACGTCGCGTCGTTCCGGGGCATCTACGACAACTTCGATCTCGGCGACGATCGCGTCGGCGCGCCGCTCGACGCGGCGCCGCAGTTCATCAGCATGCAGATGGATCGGGCGCGCCTGCAGCCGGTCGCCGGCCTGCAGGGAGGCACCGGAACGGCGCAGTATCGGCGCGCGCTCAATCCGTCCGTCTTCTTCACGACGTGGGCCTACGTCGATCATCTGCTGCTGCCGCCCGGCACGTCGGTCGGGCCGGTCGCGGAGCCCGGCATCGGCGGCTTCTATTACGTGATGAGCGGCGAAGGCATGGCGACGGTGGCGGGTGACACCGCGCCGATCAGGACCGGCGACGCGATCCCTGTCCGGGTGGGCGAGACCAAAGCCTTCGAGAACAGCGGCACGGCTCCGCTCGAGTTCCTCGTCGTCGGCGTCGCGCGCGACATGAACAAGAAGAACGACCTGCTGGCGACGCCGCCGCAGCGGCTCGGCGGTCCCGGTCGTGCCGGCGGCGCGGGGCGTGGCGGCGGCCGGTAGCCGATCGGTACAGCAGACGCGACTTCATAAGGAGAACTGCCGTGGAGCGACGTGGAATCCTGAAAACCTTCCTTGCCACCGTGGCCGGCGCCTGGGGCGCGCGATTCGCCGCGCCGGAGCAGGTGTCGGCGCAGACGAAGCACATCCGCCTCTACGTGGAGATGGACATCGCGCCGGCGCGCGAGAAGGAGATGCTCGATCTGTTTCACAACCAGTTCGTGCCGGAAGCCGTCAAGCACGACGGCTACATCCGGGTGAAGATGCTCAAGCGCCGCACCGTGATTCAGGGCACCGTGCCTCCCGCACACAACTACCGGTTCGAGCTCGAGTTCGAAAGCGAGGAGCTCCGCCAGAAATGGATCGCGTCAGCCGGCCACGCGCGCGTCTGGCCGCCGGTCGAGAAGACGATGACCACGACCAAGGACTATCCGGTCGTGCTGTACGACGAGGTGTAGCGTGAGGTTGAAACGACGCAGGTTCGTGCTGGCGCTCGCCGGCCTGATCGCGTACGGCTGCGGCGGGCAAGGTCCCGCGACCTCCTCCACTCCCCCGCCCGCGACGGCCGCCGGTCCGTCGCCGGCGAACGTGGTCGGCACGATTGAACGGCTCGATCCGGCGCTCGACGCGCTGGTCGCGCCCGGCGCCGTGATCGAGAAGGTCGCCGGCGGCTTCCAGTTCACGGAAGGCCCGCTCTGGAGGCCTGATCACACGCTCTGGTTCAGCGACGTGCCGGGCAACGTGGTGCGGTCGGTGACACCGCAGGGCATGGTGACGCGGCTGATCGAGAACGCCGGTGGCGTGTCCACGGCGCCGGCAGGCTCGTTCATCGGGCCCAACGGCATGGCCGAGGCGCCGGACGGATCCGTGTGGATGGCGCAGCACGGCGATCGCCGGATCGTCCGCATCGTCGCTGACCGCACGCTGACCCCGGTCGTCTCGACGTTCGAGGGCAAGCGCTTCAACAGCCCGAACGATCTCGTATTCGCCAGGGATGGCGCGCTCTATTTCACCGATCCGCCGTACGGTCTCGCAAAGCAGGACGACGATCCGGCCAAAGAGCTCCGCTTCAACGGCGTCTACCGCTTTACCAACGGCCGCGTCCAGGCGCTCGTGCGCGATCTGAACCGACCGAACGGCCTGGCGTTCTCGCCCGATTTCAAGGTGCTCTACGTCAACAACTCAGACGCGGCGAAGAACTTGGTGATGCGTTACGACGTCGCGCCCGACGGAACGCTCTCGGGCGGTCGCGTGTTCGCCGATCTGACGAGCAAGATCGATGGACTGGCTGACGGGCTGAAACTCGATTCGCAGGGCAACGTCTACACGACTGGCCCAGGCGGCGTATGGGTTCTCTCGGCGACGGGTGCGCATCTTGGTACGATCAAGCCGCCGGAAACACCCGCCAACTGCGGGTGGGGCGAAGACGGCAAGACGCTGTACATGACGGCGGTCACCGGGATCTACCGAGTCAAGACGCTGATCGGCAGGTAGACGCCGCTCCCGATCGGCGTCGCGGCAGCGCGTGCGACTACTCATCAGATCAAGCGGATCGAGACGAATCGCCCCGATGCGGCGGCGCCCGGAGATGTGCCTTCGAAGACGTACGCGTCACGGCCGGTTTCGGTCGGCGTACTCGCGCGCAATGGCGCGCACCGCCTCGCCGGCCGTCGCATCAGCGAGAAGCGCGACAGTGCCGCCGCTTCCGCCGCCGGTGATTTTGGCCCCGTGGATACCACGCGCCGAACCGGCCGTCCGTGCCAGCGAGACCAATCGATCCGTACCGTCCGATCCGAGGCCACACGCGGAGTAGCTCGCGTGCGACTCGTACATCAGTGCACCAAGTCGCGCGGCATCGGGTGCAGCCACGTCAGAGAGCGAGGCCGTCAACAGGCGCGCCCATTCCGTTACCCGTTCGTGCTCGTAGATCGGGTGCGCAGTGGGCGTCCGAATGGCGTAGCGGCGCGCAGGATCGACGTTCGTCACGAGATCGGTGGTGCCATCGTAGCGCGCCAGGAACGCTTCACCGTCAAGAGCCTCGGGGATGTCGCGCTCGAATCGACGAAATGCCTCGCCACCGACGTTGGCGAGGTAGCCACGCCAGCGCGGATCGTCGATCTGCACGTGACCCTTCCGTTCGCCGGCCGTCACACGCAGACCGGCGAGCTCCGCAAGGATCGCGGTAACCCATGAACGCGCCGATGCGCACCGCGCCATAGTCCGCGCCGGTCACCGCGTGCCGAATGCCCGAATCGATTCCCCACACGCCCAATCCGTCGGGCAATCGCACACTGCCCTGGAATTCGGCGGGCTGACAGAGCAGTGCCATGAGGCTGCCGGCCTCTCCGCAGATCGACGCCATCTGATCCATCACGCCACAGGGTGCGCCGACGATCAGGTTCTCGACCTGCTGGCAGCGAACCGCGCGCATCCTCGGCTCGATCGACACGCGCCACGCTTCAACGACAGCCTCCATCGTCGCGGCCTCGATCGCCGCCGAAGAACTGACGCCCTTGCCCTCCGGGACATCAGACTCGATCAGAATGGCGGCACCGTTACGGAACTGCACGCCGTGCTCGCGCGACAGCACGTGGAAAACGCCCGCGACGTAGGCGGCCCAGTGGCGCGCCGGGTCGCTGCCGAACCACGCACGCACCTCGTCGTATGACCGATGAGCATCGGCAATCAGATCCAGCGGGACGTCACAATGACGCTCGACGCCTCCGTGTCCAAGTGATGTGATCGAGAGACGGCGTTCGGCCCACGGCAGGAGGGCGACACGCGTTGCCTCGCGAATCGGCCACTGAAGAACGAGAGCGCCCGAGTAATCGGCGATGCCACCCATGACGTCCAGCCGCCCTGGCGCGCGGGCCACGAAGACCGGGATCGTCGCTGGCCGAGGACGCCGCGCTCGCGGCCATGCACGCGCGCTCAGCCGAGCCGTCACGTCGACGGCGAATCGCTCGAGGTCGGGAACGTCCTGGGGCACGGCCGACGGGGGACGAAGCGGCCGGGTCAATCGATCAGTCCTCGCCGCGTCAGCGCGTGTCGAAGATGCGGCTCGACGAGTGCCTTGAGCGCGGCATTCGCGTAGCCGATCCAGCCGACATCGGATGTCACATCAAGCGGCGCGGCGAGCGTCGAGCCTTGTTCGTCGGTGACCAGAACGCCCAGCTCACGCGCGATCAATTCTGTGCACAGATCGTAAGGGTGACAGCAGAGCGCGGCTCCGCCCGCACGGCGACGCTCGAAGAGCGGTCTCAGATCAGCGACGAAGCGATCGTGACCCGCCATCAACTCGTAGAGCTGACCACCGCTCGAGATGTATTGATCCTCGAACGACTGCGCCTTTCCAGGCTTTGGAGGTCCACTCACCGCTGCGATCACTTCATCGTCAATCGCTGCGAGCTCCGCGCGACTGCCTGGAAAGAATCGCGAAATCATGGCAAAGCCGTGAGCCAGCGTTGTCGCGGTCGAAGGATGGAGAGTCAGAGGAACGCTTTCGCCCGTGAGTCGGTTGACGCGCACGGCAGACGCACCCTGGTCTCGAACCGCCCAGAGCTCGTCCGAGAGGTGTTGCTTGACGAGAGGAATCTCCGTCTGCACCGCGAGCTCGATATCTGCCAGCGTGCACGGGCCGGGACCGCGCGCGACCCCGGTCAGGATCCACGCCGGACGTTTCTGGTACATCAGGCCGCGCGTGCCATCGATCGGGTCGACGATGATGACCCAGCGCGCGTTCTTTCGGTCGGCGCCTGCTGGCACCATGACCTCGCCGCCGCGCAGTCCCTCGGCTACCAGCATCACCGGCATCACCGGATCGTCGCGCGTGGCGATACTTCTGTCGATCTCTTCGACGAGCTCGTGTTCCGCAACGCGATCGATCGCGTAGATCGTATCGCCCTCTGCTTCCATCGCGATGCCGGAGAGCGCTGTCACCGCCGCCTCTTCGCAAGCGCGGACGACAGCGTCTCGTATGCGGCGATGCAGGGCCTGGATTGGCTCCAGCAATGGGTGGAAGGGAAGGGCTGGTGTCATACCTCGACTCAGGCCGGCGCCGAAAGATAGTGCGGGCCGCCGGCCGCGACCAACTCGGCGGCCTTCTCCTCCGGTGACGTATCGCTGAGAAAGTTCCCACCGCCTATTTCAGGACCGGCGAGGTACTTGAGCAGGTTCGGCCGGCGCAGCGGCGGATGGAATTCGATGTGAAAGTGGAATCCCCTGACGTCCTCCTTCAGCGGCGCCTGGTGGAGCGCCATCACGTAGGGGAACGGCATCCGCCAGAGGTTGTCGAAACGGATGACCACGTCGCGGAGCACCGTCGCGAGATCCCGTCGCTCCTCGTCATTCAATTCGGCAATGGTCGCGACGCTCCGCAGCGGCGCGACGTACGTCTCGTAGGCATAGCGTGCAAAGTACGGCACGAACGCAATGGCGTTTCCATGCTGAGAGATGATCCGGCGCCCGTCCTGACGCTCGGCCGCCACGATGTCGTGGAACAGCGTGTGGCCCGTTTCTTCGAGGTGCCGGCGGCCGGCTCTGAGTTCCGTCTCGATGTATTTGAAGGTGAAGTTCGTCGCGTAGATTTGACAATGCGGGTGCGGGTTGCTGACGCCGACGACCTCTCCCTTGTTCTCGAAGATCAGGACGAAGTTCACTTCGGGATGCGTCGCCAGTTCGCGCATCTGCAGCTGCCAGGTCTCGAGCAGCGCATCGACGCCGTCAACATCGAGCTGCGCCAACGTCAGGTCGTGCCGCGGGCTGTAGCACACGACTCGGGCGATGCCGGAGGCCGGTCGATTCCGATAGATGCCGATCGGGGGCGTCAGGTCACGCGGGGCGTTGACGCCGACACACGGGTGATCGTTGTCGAAAACGAATGTGCTCGTGTACGCGGGGTTGACCGCGCCACCGACTCTCGAGTTGCCAGGGCACAGGTAGCAAGTCGGATCGAAGGCTGGAGGCTTTTGTGCCTGACCGGCTACTTCGGCTCCCGACCAGGGTCGTGATTGCCGGTGTGCTGCGACGATGACCCATTCCTCGCGCAGCGGATGCCACCGCTCTTCCCACATGCGCTGAACGTCAGTGGGTCCGCAGCGTCAACACGACGATGCCGTGCTTCGGAACCGTGTAGGTGAAGCCGGACTTGACGCCTGTCACGGTTGACGTGACCGGGACGACGCGGTCGGGTGTATCGATGGCGTTGGTCGCTTGCGAATCGGCAGACAGCGTCAACGCGGTTGCGGTTGAAGCAATCGGGCCCGCTCCGGTCAGCGTGATCTCGACCGGCGCGTCGGCATCGGACGCATTCACCAGCTTGGCGTAGATCGCGCCGGACTTGCTGTCACGTGTCACTGAGGTCAACACGTCGGTGTCGGTCGCGGTGGTCTTCAGAATCTCGTCTCCAAGATTCGTGCTGAACAGTTTGATCGCGTAGTAGCTCGGCGACCCGAAAACACGGAGCCCGTCGTACCCGATCAAGTTCGGCCGCCATTGCCGCGCACCAGGGTTGACGTTGACGAACATCGGCGCGTAGCAGTTCATGACCACGATGTCGGAATTCTTCTCCATCTGGGTCATGAACGCGGCGTCGCCGATGGCGGCGCGCAAGTTCGGCGTCGGCGGCTCGCCGCGCGAGCGAGGGTTCCACGGCTCGAACGACGTTTCGTAGGCGGCCCATTCGCCGACGAAGATCTCCGGGCCGCGGCGATCGTACTTCTGCGTACTGCCCGCGCGCCATTTTCAGGAACACGTCGACGGTCCGGTAGTAGTGCTCGTCGAGCACGTCGGGCTTGACGCTCTTGACGCGCAGAGCCTCCGGCTGCTCGAAGCCGACAGTCGAGATCACTTTGAGCTGCGGATACCGCGCCTTGATCGCCGTGTTGAATTGCACGAAGCGCTGATCGTAGGAACCCGACTTGTCGAACCAATCCTCGTTTCCCACCTCGACGTAGGTCAGCTTGAACGGCGCCGGATGACCGGCCTTCGCGCGCAGCGCGCCCCACTTCGAGGTCGCCGGGCCCGTCACGTACTCGATCTCGTCGAGCGCGTCCTGCACGTACGGTTCGAGATCCGGCCCCGGATTCACGTGCACGCCCTTGAGGGAGTAGCCCGCGTACACTGCCAGCAGGGGTTCGGCGTTCATATCCTCGCACCAGAGCAGGAATTCGTGGAGGCCCAGCCCGTCGGTCGAGCGATAACCCCACGGCGCCATGTGCCCGGGGCGATCTGACAGCGGACCGATCGTCTTCTTCCACTCGAATCGATCGGCGATCTGATCGCCCTCGAGGTAGTTGCCTCCCGGAAAACGCAGAAACTTCGGCTTCATGTCCACCATCATCTGCATGATGTCGGGACGGAATCCGTTCGGCTGATCCTTGAATGTCGGCGGGAACAGCGAGACCAGGCTGAACCAGACGGTGCCGGGGCGATCGACCGTGAGCACGTAGCGCGCCTTCGCGGTGGGTGTCACGTTTTTGTCGGTCTGGAGCGTGAATTCGTACGGCTTCCATGACCGACGTCAGTCCGCTGACGGTCTTCGTCGCGTAGATCGTCCGGCCGTCGTCGCTCTGGATCGAGACTGCGACTGGTCCGGTGAATCCTGGCGCCGCCTTGGCGTAGAACGACGCCCGGTAGCGCGTGTTGGGTTTAACCGGAATGCCCCAATAGCCCTCGTTGGTAATACCTGCCGCGTGACCGGTCGAGGCCTGTGTGACATTCAATCGCAGACTCGTTCCGATGCTCGTGTTGAGCGGTTCCTTCGGATCGAGCGCCATCGTCGCGGCCGAACCGTCGGCCTGGACGAGCGACCAATGCGCTGGCGCGGCAGCATCGTCGAGGAACGCGCGGTTGCGGACGAGCTCAGCGTAGAGGCCGCCATCGTACGCGTGGTTGATCTCCTCGGTCATCAAGCCATAGAAGAGCGGGCTGACCTTGCCCGCTGGCGATGCTGTGTCGATTGTTACGGTGGGACCCGCGGCGCGGGTTGCGCTGATACCGAGCACGAGCACGAACGGTAATGGCCATTTGGCGGTCATGGGCGACTCCACTGCGACAGGTCTGCGCATCTATTCAGGCGCTTGATCCAACGGCTTCAGGTCCTGTAGTCTCGCGGCACATCATACAAGCAAGCGGTTCGACACATCGCGAGGACCTCCGTAAAGAGCCGTGGAGAAATCAATGAAATCGTCAGTCGCGGCAGTGCTGTTCCTGGTGGCGTTCGGCTGTCAGGTGAGTTGGGGTCAGACCCCGGGGGACTGCAAGCCCTCGGCGCTGAATATCCCGGAGGCCAAGTATCCGTGCGTGTATCCGGACAATCGCGCGACGTTCCGCGTCGTGGCACCGGACGCGCAGAAGGTCAGACTGCGAATCGGTCCTGGCTTCGACATGCAGAAAGGCCCAGACAACGTGTGGGAAGTGACGACGACCCCGCTGGTGGTTGGTTTTCACTACTACACGCTGCAGATCGACGGCGCGGTCGTCGCCGACCCGTCGACCATGACCTACTTCGGATCGGGATGGCAGAACAGCGCCATCGAGATCCCCGATCCGGACGGAGACTACTACGCCGCGAAGGAGGTGCCGCACGGCCGCGTGAGCCAGCAGTGGTACTTCTCGAAGGTGACCGGCAAGTGGCGGCGGTCCTTCGTCTACACGCCGCCGGATTACGACACCAACACTCGCGGGCGGTATCCGGTGCTCTACCTGCTGCACGGCTGGGGGGAAGATGAAACGGGCTGGTACCGTCAGGGGCATGTCGATCTGATTCTCGACAACCTGATCGCGGCCGGCAAAGCGAAACCGATGATCATCGTGATGGACAACCTGAACGCGGTGAAGCCTGGTGAGAGCGCGGCGATCTTCGGCGCACGCGGACTGGTGCCGCCGCCCGGCCCCGCGCCTGCACCGCCAGCGGCGCCTCCGGCCGCGGGACCCGGTCGCGGTGCGGCGCCGCCCGCTGGACGGGGAGGTGGCGGGCTCGGCCGCCCCACCTACAGCGAGATGATGTTCACCGACCTCGTGCCCATGATCGAACGCACCTACCGCGTACGGTCGGGGAAAGAAAACCGCGCGATGGCGGGACTTTCGATGGGCGGAGCGCAGACATTCACCACCGTGTTGGGTAACCTCGATAAGTTCGCATACCTGGGTGGTTTCAGCGGCAGCTGCGGCGGCTTCGGGCGCGGCGGAGCGACGTTCGATCCAAAGACGACCTGCAACGGCGCCTTCGCCGAACCGGCCGCCTTCAACAACAAGATCAAGGTGCTCTTCCTCGGCATCGGCTCGGTTGAAGGGCCGGGCACCAAGACGTTCAGCGACGCGTTGACGACGGCCGGCATCCACAATGTCTACTTTGAATCACCGGGCACCGCTCACGAGTGGCTGACCTGGCGACGCGCTCTGAACGATTTCGCGCCTCGGCTTTTCAAGTAGCGTCGGCCTTTTTATCGCGGCGGGCAGCATGACAGTTCTCAACAAAACGGCGCAGCGCGTGACGGCGATGTCCTTCGTCGTCCTGCTGGCATCGAGTGTCGGCTTTAGCCAGGTCAAGACCACGGTGCCGGACGTCGTGCCGGGGGCGCGGCCGGCCACGGTCGAGCGCATCACGATTCACGGCAACGCGCTCGAAGGCAATCTGGAAGGGGACGCCGTCGATCGCACCGTCCTCGTCTTTCTGCCGCCAAGCTACGCTGCGCGAACGGAGCCGTCGCTATCCGGTCGTGTACGCGCTTCACGGCTATTCGATCGGCGCGGAGCAATGGTCGCAGGAGATCCACGTCCCGCAGACGATTGAAGGCGCGTTCGCTCTTGGTGCGAAAGAGATGATCGTCGTGCTACCCGACTCCAAGACGGTGCACAACGGATCGATGTACTCGAGCTCGGCGACGACCGGCGATTTCGAGACTTTCATCGCACGCGACGTCGTGACCTACATCGACGCGCACTACCGGACGATTCCGAATCGCAACAGCCGCGGGCTCGTCGGCCACTCGATGGGCGGCTACGGCGCCAGCCGCATCGGCATGAAGCATCCGGATGTGTTCGGCAGCCTCTACATCATGAGCCCGTGCTGTCTCTCTGCACGGAGCGCCGGCCCCCGAATCCAGCAAACGAGGAGGCGCTGGCCGCCGTCAAGACCGCCGAGGACTCGGCGAAGCTGCCCTTCGGGCTGCGCGCGCAGCTCGCTTCGGCGGCAGCGTGGTCGCCGAATCCGAACAACCCACCTCTCTATCTCGACCTGCCGATCGGCGCGAATCAGCAGTCAGTGCTTGCCCGGTGGGCGGCCAACGCGCCGCTGGCTTTCATCGATCAGTACATTCCAGAACCTGCGACAGTACCGTGCGATCGCGATCGACGTCGGCGACCAGGACAATCTGAAGGTCGATACGGGCAAGCTGCACGACGTGCTGAACAACTACGGCATCAAGCACGATTTCGAGATCTACTCCGGAACGCACACGAGCCATGTCGCGGTTCGCTTCCAGGAGCACGTGATGCCGTTTTTCAGCCGAACGCTGTCATTCGAAACGGCGAAACGCTGACGCGCGAGCGCGATTTGACTTCGCGGCCGTCCGACGGAGGGCGCATGAATCTCGATCGCAGGAGCTTCGCGAGATCTCTGCACGGCGTCGTCGGCTCACTTGTCGCTGGCCAGAAAGTGGTTGCCGGGGCAGTCCTCGTCGCGGCGGCGGCGGCCATCGCGATAGCAGGCGGCGCCTTCAGAGCATCAGCTGCGACCGCACAGACCGACGCCCGCCCCAACATCATCGTCATCCTCGTCGACGACATGGGCTGGTCGGACATCGGACCGTACGGTGGCGAGATTCCCACGCCCAATCTCGACGCGCTGGCCGCGCGCGGTGTCCGCTTCACCCAGTTCTACAGCACCCCACGCTGTTCGCCGACGCGCGCCAGCCTGTTGACGGGACTCTATCCCCATCAGGCGGGAATGGGGCACCTCGACAACGTCATCCGCGAAGGGTCGTCAGGGACGACGGGCCGTCTGAATGACCGCTCGGTGACGATTGCCGAGGTCCTGCACGACGCCGGCTATTTCACGGCGATGTCGGGCAAATGGCACCTCGGTCAGCAGAACGGCTCGCCGCCCTGGCAGCGCGGCTTCGAGCGCGCGCTGAGCCTGCGTGCCGGGGGCATGTACTTCCCCAACCAGAATTTCCAGGGTGGCGGCGATGAGCTCACCCGACGGGCGCAGGAACCGCTGTACCTCGACGGCACGCCGACGCCGCGCGATGCGCCGGTGTTCGGACAGAACTGGTACGCGACGTCGCTCTGGACGGACTTCGGGCTGAAGTTCATCGACGAGGCACGGAAAGCCAACAAGCCCTTCTTCCTCTACCTCGCACACAACGCGCCGCATTTTCCGTTGATGGCGCCGCCGGAGTTGATCGCCAAACACCGCGGTCAATACAAAGCCGGGTGGGATCGCCTGCGCGACGCCCGTTATCGCCGGCAGATCACGATGGGGCTGATTGACGCCAGCTGGCCGCTCAGCCCGCGGGAACCGGACTCGCCGGCGTGGGAATCGCTGTCGGACGAAGCAAAGGACCGCTTCGATCATCTGATGGCGGTCTATGCCGCGATGGTCGAGGCGATCGATACCAGCGTCGGCGTGCTGGTCAAAGGTCTGGAGACGCGAGGCGCGCTCGACAACACGCTCATCCTGTTCCTGTCGGACAACGGCGCCAACGCAGAGTCAGGTCCGGACGGGCGCTTCAACGGCAGCCCGCCCGGCGGACCGAACTCGAACCTGTACCTGGGCATGAACTGGGCGGCGGTCGGCAGCACTCCGTTCCGACGGTTCAAGCACTTTACTCACGAAGGGGGCATCGCCGCGCCGCTCGTCGTGCACTGGCCCAGGGGCATTCCTGCCAGCCGCCGCAACGCGCTCGAGCGTCAGCCCGCCCATGTCATCGACGTGATGCCGACGCTCATCGACATCACGGGCGCGACCTATCCTCGCGAGTTCAAAGGGCAGGCAATCCAGCCGATGGAAGGCGTCAGTCTGCGCCCCGCGTTCGTGGGGCAGTCGCTCCGTCGTACGCAGCCTCTCTTCTGGGAACACGAGGGCAACCGAGCCGTGCGCTCGGGCAACTGGAAGCTCGTGTCGACATATCCCGATGACTGGGAGCTGTACGACCTGGCGGTCGACCGCGTCGAGCGCAACAACCTGGCGGCGCGGCATCCCGATATTGTGAAAAGTCTGGCGAGAGAATGGAACGCCTGGGCCGAGCGTGCCCACGTGGATCCCTGGCCCGGGCCGCGCCGGCTGCCCTGGGGCGACGATGCACCGGCCAAGCTTCACTGATTCTTACCGGTTAGTTGTCTGTCGACGGGCCTTGTGCTACGGTCCCGCATCGCGCGAGTCCCCGGGTTATTCGAGACACTCTTCTTCGAAGGTAGGCGCGTCATCAGACGCGCGACACGGAGGTGCTGATGAGCACGATGCGGCGTGCGGGTGCGGTCACGGCTGTCCTCGCGTTCCTCCACATTCTCTCCCTCCCGACAGCGGCCGTCGCCCAAGTCGCAACCGGCAGCATCGTCGGAACCGTCTTCGATTCGAGCGGTCAGCTCGTGCCCGGCGCACAGGTCACGGTCCGCGAGGTCAACCGGAACACGACGACAACACTCACGACCGATGCGGCTGGCGTCTACACCGCACCGTTCCTGGTTCCGGGGACGTACGAGGTCTCGGTCGAATTGCAGGGATTCAAAACGTGGATTCGCCGCGCGATCGTGCTGCAGGTGAACGATCGGCTCAGAATCGACGCGACCCTGGAGGTGGGCACGCTGACAGAATCTACGACGGTCCAGGCTGAGTCGCCGCTCGTGCGAACCGACTCCTCGGAGGTCGGGACCGTCATCGAACAGGTGGCGATCAAGGAATTGCCGCTCAACGGACGCAACTTCGCGACGCTCGTCTACCTGGCGCCTGGGATCACGCCAGGGCAGGCCGGCGAGAACCTTTCAGGCGCCAGCACCTTCAACCCGCGCGGCGCCTCGAACTTCAACGCGCTGGGGAGCCAGGCCAACTCCAATGCCTGGCTGATCGACGGGATCGACAACAACGAGTTCACGTTCAACACCGTCATCGTCGCCCCTTCGGTCGAGCAGGTGCGCGAGTTCAAGGTGCTGTCGGGAGTCTTCTCCGCCGAGTTCGGGCGCGGCGCCAGCGTCGTCTCGGTGTCGACGAAGTCGGGCACCAATCAATTTCACGGCAGCGGGTTACGAGTTCCTGCGCAACGATGCGTTCGACGCGCGCAACTTCTTCGTCCGCAAGGTCCAGGCCCCGGACGGCACGCTGGTGAAGGATCCGGTGCCGCCGCTCGACCGGCATCAGTTCGGCGCCGCGATCGGCGGCCCGATGGTGATCCCCGGCCTGTACGACGGCCACAGCCGCACGTTCTTCTTCGCCGACTACGCCGGCATCAAGGAGACGCGCGGCGTGACGACGGTGAATACCGTGCCGACGGCGGCAACCCGCACCGGCGACTTCAGCAACTATCGCGATCGCAACGGCAACCTGATCCCGATTTACGATCCGCTCACCACCCGCGTCGACCCGGCGACGGGACGGATCGTGCGCGATCAGTTTCCCAACAACATCATTCCCGCGGACCGCATTCTCTCCGTTGGCCGCAACATCGCGAGCATCTACCCGCTGCCGAACAACGGCAGCAGCAACTTCGACAACTACATCTCGACGCCCAACCGGGAGATCACCGACAACGCGTTCTCCGGCCGCGTCGACCACCGGCTGTCGGACAACGACACGTTCTTCGTCCGGTTCAACTACGGCAGGTTCAGGCTCGACGCTCCGCAGGGCCAGGCGAACTGCTGCCTGCCGACGCCTCCGGAGGCCGCCGCCAAATTCGATCTCGGACCGTTCATCGCCGGCATCCAGAACACGAAACTGACGACGCACGGCGCCGCGTTCAACTACTCGAAGATTCTGACCACGGCCTTCGTCAACGAGCTTCGCGTTGGCTATGCCAACACCGCGCCGTTCACGAAGCAATCCGACTACGGCCACAACGCGTCGGAATCCCTGGGGATTCACGGCATCAACATCAGCGACATCACCACGGGCCTTCCGAACATCGGCATCACCAACTTCACCGGGATTTCCGGCGGACCGGCGTTCCTGCCGGTCAACCCCAGCCAGTTCCACTACCAGATCGAGGACGTGCTGGTGTGGTTGAAGGGCAGTCAACAGCTGAAATTCGGTTATCGGCTCGTCGATCGCCGGCCGTCGCCGTTCATCCACGACAACACGCGCAGCGCGATCAACTTCGGCACCAGCTTCGTCAACAACCCGCTGACCAATAGCGGCGGCACCGGACTCGCCGAGGTGTTGCTCGGGTACTTCAACAACGCCTCGCGCGGCTTCCTGCTGGAAAAGCCGGAGTTCAGGGTCGTCGAGCAGGGGACATTCGTGCAGGACGACATCAAGGTCAACAACCGGCTGACGGTCAACGCCGGCCTCCGCTACGAGATCTTCAGTCCGCCGACCGAGAAGAACAACCGGCTCGCCAACTTCGATTATGAGCGCTACGTCATGGTCTACGCCGGCGAAAACGGCACCAGCCGGAGCGCGAACAAGAAGACGCAGTACGGCAACCTGGCGCCCCGTTTGGGGATTACCTATAAGCTCACGTCGGATGCCGCGACGATTCTGCGCACCGGCTTCGGGATCACCTATTTCCCCAGTCCCTACGCGGCCGGAAACATCAATCACCTCAACGTGCCGTTCGTGATCTCGCAGAACGTCAATCACGAAACCAATCCGCTCGACTTCTCCAAGGTCAGGACGATTGCCGATCCCTTCCCGCCGATCGTCCCGGTCAAGCCGACGACAACGGCGGAGCTCATCGCCGCCAATCCTCGAGTGTCGGGCCACAGCTACGAAAACGAGACGGCGTACGCCGAGCAGTGGCACCTCGGCATCGACCGGCAGTTGTTCTCGCTGCTGCTCCTCGAACTCGAGTATGCGGGCAGCGCGGCGAAGCACATGGTGCTGTGCTACAACCCCAACGAGGTTCAGCCCGGTCCGGGCACTGAGGCTTCGCGCCGACTCCTGCAGCCGATCGCCGCAGTGAACAACATGCTGCAATGCGATCCGCGCAACCGCTCGACGTTCAACGCGGGAACGTTGAAGCTGCAGAAGCGATTCAGCGACGGTTACCAGTTCCTGGTGAGCTACACCTACGGCAAGTCACTCGACTACGGCAGCTCCGCGGCGAGCGGCGGCGGCGCGGTCGGCAACGGGCAGACGATCACGAACATGGACGCGTGGCACGGCCCGTCCGGGTTCGACGTGCGCCATCGCGCAGTCGTCAGCTACGTCTACGAACTGCCATTCGGTACCGGCCGCCGCTGGATGACCAAGCCGGGCGCCCTTGCGCAGGGCCTCGCCGGCGGCTGGCAACTATCCGGGATCACAACGATGACGACGGGGCGGCCGTTCAGTGTCTCGCTCCAGACCGGCGTCAACAACGGGGCCCCGAGCTGGCCCAATCGGATTGGATCGGGCGTGCTCGACAACCCGACCGTCGACCTCTGGTTCAACCCGGCCGACTTCGTCGCACCGCTGGCGAACACGTACGGCGACGCGGGCCGGGGCATCCTCTACGGGCCTGGGCACATGAACTTCGATACCTCGCTGTCGAAACGCGTCGGACTGGGAGGAGGTTCGAACATCGAGTTCCGGTGGGATGTGTTCAACCTGTTCAACCATCCCGGCTTCGGATTTCCGAACAGCGCTATCGGCAACCCGAATGCCGGCCGCATCACGTCGACCGTGGTCGACAACCGCAGCATGCAGTTCGCATTGAAGATCAATTTCTAGCGAGCCTCCGCCGGCCAGCCATTTGAATTCGCAGCATCCGACGGAGGGCGGATGAATCTCGATCGCAGGAGCTTCGCGAAATCTCTTACCGGCGTCGTCGGCTCGCTTGTCGCTGGCCAGAAAGTCGTTACGGCGATCCACAAGGCAACGCCGGCTTCTCTGGCTCGCGCGCAGGCCAGGCTTCCACCGACGAAGATCACCAAGATCCGCGTCTTCTACCCGCCGAACTACGACAGGAACGGGCCGCAGGCATTTCCGCAAAGCAACATGGTCGTCCTCGTCGACACCGACGCCGGGATCACCGGCATCGGGCAGGGTGGATCACCCGATACGGTGCGCAACGTCGCCAGAAGCGTCATCGGCAAGAACGCGTTTGATACCGAGACGATCTGGCAGGCGGTGTTCATGGACGGGTTCTACTCTCCTGGCAAAGAACGACTGCACGCACTGGGCGCGATCGATCTGGCGCTGTGGGATATCAAGGGCAAAGCGCTGAACGTGCCGCTCTATCAGTTGTTCGGCGGCAAGGCGCGCGAGCACATCGAGCTCTATGCGACGTCGGGACTGCCGCAGGGACTCGTCCCGCCGGCGGACGCCGCGGCGATGGGCTTGAAGGAGCGCGCGTCAGCCACGATGGCGGCCGGGTATCGTGTCTACCGCGTGGACAGCGGCATTCTCCCAAGCACTGGAGGCGCGGGAGGCGGTGGCGGTGCCGGTGCAGCGGCGGGTGGTCGTGGCGGACGCGGTGGTGGCGGCTCGATCTTCGATTCGAGGTCGCACATCCGGCTCATCATCCAGGCGGTCGAGCAGATCCGCGACGGCGTTGGGCCGGACGGCAACTGGATGATCGATCTGCATCAGAAGTTCGATTTTCACGAAGCCGTCGAAGTCTGTCGACTGATGGAACCGTCGCGGCCGTTCTGCGTCGAGGATCCGGTCCGCGAGGAGCAGTTCCGGACGCAGATCCCGAAGCTGCGGTTGCTGACGACGGTGCCGCTGGCGCCCGGCGAGGAGTGGGGGACACGCGCGGAGTTCAGTCCGCTCGTCGAGCAGCGCGACATCGATTTCGCCCGCGCGTCGCTGCCCAACGTCGGCGGCATCACGGAAATGCTCAAGATCATGGCGGTGTGCGATACCCACAAAGTCGGCATCGTGCCGCATTTCACCGGTCCGATCGCGACCGCCGGCCACATGCAGACGATGATGGCGTTCCCTGGCCAGGTGCTCATGGAGTACAACCAGGGCGAGCGCCCGGTGCCGTACATGCCAGAGTTCCTCGAGTGCAGGAACGGCAAAGTGTGGCCAAACGACCGACCGGGGTTGGGCGTGAGCATCGACGAAAAACAACTCACCTTCATCGAGGCGATGACCGAGGCCGCGCCAGGGGTGACCCAGCGACGGCCTGATGGCTCGCTCACCCATTGGTAGCCGCTACCTTCGTTTCCGTGTTCCGGAGAAGATCGTGAAGTCTTCATGAGATCTCGCTGTGTTGCAGCAGCGATGCTCCTGCTCGTGGCGCCGGCGTTTGCCCTCGATGGCGAGCCCGGGATGCACGATCCGTCAACCGTCATCCAGGCCGACGGAAAGTTCTACGTCTACTCCACCGGCAACGGACTGCCCGCCTTCGTCTCCGATGACGGATGGACGTGGCGGCGCGCCGGCTCGGTCATGCAGGCGGTGCCGGGCGGGCGGCCTGGACCGGATGTCATCGCACGCGGCGGCAACAACAGCTGGGCACCGGATGTCATTCGTGTCGGCGACCGTTACTTCCTGTACTACGCGGCCCCGGGGACCCAGCCCAAGGCGGCCATCGGCCTGCTGATCGGAAAGACCCTCGATCCCAGTTCGCCGGACTACAAGTGGGAGGATGGCGGACCGGTCGTCTGGTCCGACGGCGTCGAAGATAGCAACGCGATCGATCCGGGCGTGCTTCGCGATCCGACGAATGGAACCCTCTGGCTCACCTACGGCTCGTACTTCGGCTACATCCGGCTCGTCGAACTGGATCCGAAAACCGGGAAACGGCTGCACCCCGAACGGAAGCCACGTCAACATCGCGATCAACTCCGAAGCGTCGATCATGATCTTTCACGACGGCTGGTACTACCTGCTGGTCACGCACGGGTCGTGCTGCGCCGGCGGGAATTCCAGCTACAACATCCGCATGGGCCGATCGAAGAAGGTGACGGGCCCGTTCCTCGACAACATGGGCGTCGACATGATCCAGGGCGGCGGGAAACTGTTTGCCGGCTCGAGCGGCCGTCATATCGGCCCGGGACATTTCGGCCTGCTCGATCTCGGCGACGGCGTGCAGAAGTTCTCCTGCCACTACGAGTCCGACCTCGATCGTGGCGGCGCCAGCGTGCTCGACATTCGTCCGCTCCTCTGGCGCGATGGCTGGCCGGTCGCGGGCGATAACTTGACGGCCGGCACGTACGAAATCCAGTCCGCGCGCACGGGTACCGCGCTCGAAATGGCCGTGCAGGGTGTGCCGGTTGGCGGCGCCCGCGGCCGCGGAGGTCGTGGCGGCGCCGGTGCTCCTGGAGGTCGCGGCGAACCGGGCACCTCGCCGCCTGCGACGCCGATTGCCGCACAGGACGCCGCCCAGGTGAGCGCCAACTGGCCCAGCTGGTCCCGTCGACGTACGCATGGCGCCCTACATGGTGCAGGCGCAACAGAAGTGGACGATCACGCCGGTTGCCGATGCCGGCGGCTATCCCGGATCGCCGTTTTTCAAAATCACGATTGCCGGCACCGACCGCGCGCTCGCGGCCACCTCGGAATCCGAGCTGGTGGTGCTGCCCGCCTTCACCGGCGGGCCTGAACAACTGTGGCGCATCGATCAGCTCACCGACGGCACGTATCGCGTGATGCCGAAGGCGGTCCCGAATTCGAAGGAACCGCTGGCGCTCTCGGCTGTCGGCAGCAGCTCGCCGACGCTTGCGAAGTTCAAGCCTGACAGCGATCGGCAGCGCTGGTTGATCGTGACGCCCTGATCGGGCTCGCAACAGCACATATGAAGACACGCCACCACGCGTTCGTGCCTGTGCTCGGCACGGTCGCCATCCTCAGTGGATCGGTGTTACTGGCGTGGCGCCGGGCAACAGCCTGCTCCGGCCCGCGGTCCCGCACCTTCTCTCGTGCGTCCGGGTTCAGCGCCCAAGGCGCCGGACGCCGCGGGCTTCCTTCAGCGTTGGCTCATCCTCGAGCCGATTCGTGTGGCCCCGCAACTCACCGACAGTGCCGTGCAGGCCGTCGTGAAGAAGGAGTACTTTCCGAATCAGTTCACCGTGATACCGCATGACGGTGACACGGTGACCGTCGGCGACGAGTCTCTGACGTGGCACGCCGTCGATACGATCGCCTACAACGTCAACCTGTTTCACTTTGCGTACGCGCTGAACAAACCGACCTCCAACGTCCTGTTCTGGGCCGTCACCGTCGTGGATGCGCCACGGGACATGCCCAACGTGCGTTTGGCGATCGGCTCGAACGCGGCGTCGATCTGGTGGCTCAACGGACAGGAAGTGATCGGCATCTACAACGATCGGCAGACGGTCATCGACGATGGCGTGTCGAAGAGGCTGACGCTGAAGAAAGGACCGAACGTCATCCGCGCCGCAATCGTGAACGCGGGCGGAGCGACGGACTTCTGCGCGCGGTTCCTCGACGGCGACGACAATCCGGTCAAGGGGATCGTCGTGAGACTGGACGCGAACGGAACAGGCGCGCCGGCAAAGGAGCATCGATGAACCGGCTGATCGCAACTGGAGCAGCACTCGCGGCCGCGGTGATCGCCGCCGCGCCATTGACGGCGCGTCAGGACGTGGCGCTGAAGGATCTGATGCCGAAGGGCATGGTGATCGGCGTGGCGATCAACCAGCGGCAGAGTGACGGCGTCGATACCGCCGCCGTTGACATCATCACGAAGCAGTTCAACCAGATCAGTCCGGAGAACCTGCTCAAGTTTCAGTCCGTGCATCCCGCCGCGGATCGCTACGTCTTCGAGGCGCAGGACCGCTACGTGCAGTTCGGCGTCGACCGCAAGATGCAGGTCGTCGGCCACAATCTGGTGTGGCATCAGCAGACGTCAGCGTGGGTCTTTCAGGGCACCGATGGCAAGCCGGCCGACCGCGAGACGCTGCTCGCGCGCATGCGCGATCACATTCACACCGTCGTCGGTCGCTACAAGGGAAAGATCCATGGCTGGGACGTCGTGAACGAGGCGATCGACGAGGATGGCTCGCTGCGCAAGGCGCCGTGGCACGACGGGATTGGCGACGACTATGTCGCGAAGGCTTTCGAATTCGCCCACGAGGCCGATCCGGACGCCGAGCTCTATTACAACGACTACAACCTCGAGAAGCCGGCCAAGCGCGCCGGCGTGATCCGGCTCGTCAAGGACCTGAAGGCGCGCGGGCTGCGCATCGACGGCATCGGCAACCAGGGACATTGGCGTCTCGACACGCCGACGATCGGCGAGATCGAGGAAGCCCTCGTCGACTTGCACAGCACCGGGCTCAAAGTGATGTACACCGAGCTCGACATCAACCTGCTGCCGCAGGCCGGCCGGAACGCGGATCCGGCGGTCGCGAATCCTTACGCCAGTGGACTGCCTGACGAGAAGCAGCAACAGCTCGCCGCGCGCTACGCCGATATCTTCGGCGTGTTCCTCCGACATCGCGACGCCGTGACCCGCGTCACCTTCTGGGGCCTGAGTGATGCAGATTCGTGGCTCAACCGCGGCAGGATGAACTATCCGCTGCTCTGGGACCGACTCCGCCAGCCGAAGCCGGCGTTTCAGGCTGTCGTGGACGTGCTGAAGCGCGCCCGATAAACGGGCTCGACCGTGGACGTCGCGGGCCGGAGAGTATCCATCGTCCTGCATGAAGTGGGCGTGCAGGGCGAGAGCGTCAGCGTGCCGACGCCGAGCGAGTCGACAGGAATCGACGCGACGCGGCCCTCGGCCGCGGGTTGGCGAATGAGACCCGCGGTATGACAACAGCTCGCCAAGAAGCGGTTCATCTTCGAGTACGGAGCGCTTGAGCTGTCAACCACGCGGCGACATGGTTCCAACACAGGAAAATGCTGCTCGCGATGCTGGACCGCGTCACTCGCCACGACGTGTCGGCATATCTGATAGCTGCTCTCCATGGCCACGACGCTGTGTGCCTTGGGGCCTGCGAGAAAGCTCCGGGACGCCGCGGCCGGTCACTCCACTTGACAGCCTAGTAATTCAATGGCATTGTCTGCGCCGTGGTTCACTTGGATGTCTAGCGAAGTCGAGCTCTTACAGGGCGCTTTGGACCTCATTCTGTTGCGCGCGCTGGAGGCGATGGGCCCCCAGCACGCCTACAGTCTCGCCGCCCGTCTTGAACAAGTGTCCAAGTCCCGTCTCACGCTGAAGCAGGGCACGCTGTATCCAGCGCTCGTTCGCCTCGAGCAGAACGGCTGGATCAAGGGCAGTTGGCGCAGGACCGAGAACAATCGCGAGGCGAAGTACTACAGCATCACCAAGGCAGGCACGCGCGCGCTCGCGAAGGAAACTGAGCGGTGGCGACGTCTGGCCGGATTTGTCGACGCTCTTCTGCTCAACGAGCCGTAGCGATGGCTACTTTTCGACGATTCCTGCTTCGTCTCGTCCATTTCTTCCAACCGCACCGCGCTGAGTCCGAGCTCGAACGCGAGCTGGCGGCGCACCTCGGTGTCCTCGAGGACGAGTACAAGCGTCGAGGGCTGACCGATGCCGAGGCCCGCCTGGCGGCTCGACGCGCGTTCGGCGGGGTTGCGCAGGCGAAGGAACTACATCGCGATGCCCGGTCGTTCCGTTGGCTCAGCGACCTCCGTCAGGACACGCGATTCGCGGCGCGCGCGCTCCTGCGCGCGCCGGGGTTCACCGCGGTCGTCGTCGGCACCCTCGCGCTCGGCATCGGCGCCAACACCGCCATCTTCAGCGTCGTCCATGCCGTGCTGCTCCGTTCGCTGCCGTATCCCGGTGCTGATCGCTTTGTTCGGATCGCCATCCAGTTCGATCCAGACGATGGGAGCGGCATCAAGACGTCTGCCGCTCCGGTGAGCTTTCAGGATCTCGAGGTCCTTCGGTCCCGCTCTCGGACACTGTCGAATCTGGGTACCTACGATCACGGAGGCTGTCACGCTGAGCGGACGCGGGGAGGCCGTCCATCTGAACGGCGTTCGCATATCGCCCCAGGTCATGGCGATGCTCGAAGCGACGCCGCTGATGGGCCGGTTGCTGGAGCCACGGGAAGAGGCGGCCGGCCTTGACCGGGTCGCGGTCATCAGTTACTCGATGTGGCAACGCCGATTCGGTGCTGACGACGCGATTCTTGGAAAGACGATCGTGCTCGACGGCATTCAATACGAGGTTGTCGGCGTCATGCGTCCCGGCTTTCAGTTTCCGAACGCCGACGCGGAGTTCTGGACGCCGTTCGTCTGGGGACCCGGGCAGCGGCCGTCGGTCGTCGGGCGCCTCACCGCCGGCGCCTCTTTCCTGACGGCAAGCACGGAGGTCAACGACCTGATGCGGCTCGCGCGGGAGGAGCGCCGCTCCGCTGGTGGGCCGTCGCCGATCGGTCCTCCTCTTCTCCGGGAGCGGCCCCGCGGCCGGGCCCTCCGCCATCCGCTGGACCTGCCGCCTCCGCCAGGGCCCGGTGCTGGCCCTCCGCCGCCTCCGCCAGGACCAGGTGCAGGACCGCCACCTCCACCGAGCGGGGGCGCGGCCAAGGGCGCTGGCCCCCTCCGTTCGGAGCCGATCCCGACGCGGTTCTTCGTCGTCGCCCTGCACGATGAGTTGATCGCCGGCGCGAAAACGCCTCTCGTGATCCTGTCCGGCGCGGTCGGGTTCGTCCTGCTCATTGCCTGCGTCAACGTCGGTGGGTTGCTGCTCGCGCGAGGCATCAGGCGCGAACGCGAGATCTGGGTTCGGCTGGCGCTCGGTGCGGGCCGCAGCCGGGTGGTGCGACAACTCGTGACCGAGAGCATGCTGCTGACGCTGGTCGGCGGTTTCGCGGGAATCTGGCTGGCGGTGAGCGGGGTGCGATGGCTTCGGGTGTTCGGCGCCGGCATGCCGCGACAGGACCTTGGCGTGTCATCCGTCGTGCCGCGTCTCCACGAAGTCGGCATCGACGGGACGGTACTGCTGTTTGCCCTCGGCGTTTCAGTCGTCGCTGGGCTGGCGTGCGGGCTCGCGCCGGCGTTGTGGCAATCGCATGTCGAGGCGCGTGGCGAGTTGGCGCGCGAGACGAGCCTGTCCGCGCCGGGGTTCAACTTGTTCCGTCGCTCGCGCGGGCGCGCGCTGCTTGTCGTCGTGCAGATTGGCCTGGCGGTCGTCTTGCTCCTGGGCAGTGGACTATTGATCCGGAGCTTCCTCAAGCTGTCGAGCGTCGACCCCGGCTACGCGACGACGCGGGTCCTCACGTTTCAAGTCGCCCTGTCGCCCAATCAGTCAGCACTGAGGTTCTCCGCGGAGCTGATCGCGCGCATCAAGGGTCTCCCGGGCGTGCGGGCCGCCGGGTACGCTGATCACTTGCCGCTCACTCGCAGCAATCTCGGACACGTGCAGCTCAGTACGCGTTCCGCGCCGAGCCAGTCCATCGGCCCGCCTCCACCGCCACCGCCGCCAGGTGTGGACGGAAGACCGGACTTCCCGGTCGCGCACATCGTGAGTCGTGACTTCTTGGCCGCGTTGGGCATCGACGTCGTCGAGGGGCGCGGCTTCTCCGACGCGGATCCCGTCGGCCGTCCGCACAGCCTCCTCATCAACCGAACGCTCGCGCGCAGCGGGTTTGTCGGCGAAAACCCGGTCGGAACACGCGTCTACACGGGCGACGTTCCCTGGGACATCATCGGAATTGTCGAGGACGCCCGAGAGACCGGCCTGGCAGACCCTCCCGGCCCCGAGATCTTTGCCAGCCTGGAGCGATCCGGCACGGACGACACGCTGTTTGGTCACTCCTCGCCGTATTTCGCCGTGCGCACCGATATCTCGCCAACGGCGTTGGTCCCGGCGATTCGGAGGATCGTCCACGAGGTGGACCCGCAGGCGGCACCCGACCGCATCGCGACCATGGAACAGATCCTTTCGAACTCGATTCTCCAGCCGCGCTTCTACGCGGGAATGTTCGGGCTGTTTGCGCTGATCGCGGGCACGCTTGCGGTTGTCGGCATTTACGGGGGCATTGCCTTCGCCGTCAGTAGTCGAACGCGTGAGATCGGCATTCGGGTGGCGTTGGGCGCTTCGAGATACCAGGTGTTTCGTGCGATCGTCGGCGACGTGCTGCTGTTGGCGGCGGTCGGCATCGCCGCGGGCGTCGCCGGTGGCGCCATGCTGACGCGCTATCTGCAGCAGATGTTGTTCGAGTTGACGCCCCTCGATCCTGCCGTCTTCATCGCGATGCCCGTCGTCCTCGCCAGCGCCGTCCTGGGCGCGGCGTTTCTCTCGGCACGGCCGGCGTTGACCGTGGCACCGCTGGCTGCGCTGCGGCACGAGTAGGCCACCCCGCTCGGTCTCGTAGCCGTCGCTGACCTGATCACGCGTCGAGCAGTTGGTCCTTGAACAGCCGCTGACCGCCCAACGAGACCACGAACCCGTACACGCCTACCGCCGCAAACAGGAGCATCGTTACAATCGAAGACGGGAAGAACCAGGACGACGAGTCCGTCGTGAGCGGAATGTTCGGCCAATCCGAGAACAGGACCAGGACGAGCAACGCCAACAAGCCGAGCCGGGTCAGCACCATCAGGGACAACGCCAACAGTGTCGCGAACACGATCGTATCGGGTAGGGACGCGCCTGACGCGAAAGTGATGGCAGGCAGACCGACGATCACACAGTACGCCACCCAGGTTCGCCGCAGGACCACGCGAAGGACGAGAACCGCCATGAGTATGAAGATCGGAAGGCGTAACGCATCTCTGAGCAGGTCGATGTGCGCAGCCACATCGGCGCGGACGCCTGCCAACGCCGCCATGGCCTGCCACGAGGGCGCGCCGGGAAGGCCGGTGACGCGGAGTTCCAGATGAATCAACAGCGATACCGCCACCCCGGCGAGGGCGCCCAGCAGCACATGCTGCCCCACGAGCGGATCGCGCAGTCGCCCCTCCAGCACCCGGCTCCACGCGATCAGCGTCTTCGGCCACAGGCGACGCACGTAGGGTTCGATCGCGAGGTAGAAGAGCCACACGAACGCGCCCTCATAAATCGTCAAAGCCAGATTCGTGTTGCCGGCCAGAGCGAACCGGTTGACGGGCGCGTCAGAGTTCTCGAGAAGCGCGGCGGCCACCCCGACACCCACGACGACGGCCGCGTAGCGTAAGGCGCCACGGCGATCGCCGCGACCGAGGCGGATGTTGTGGCGCGCGAGGAAGACGCTGCCGAGTGCGACAGCGAACGGGAAGAGCACGAGGACGTGCTGCGCCATCCGCTCGACAAGCGGCGGCTCGGAAGCGGCGCTGGTGGACGCTGGTCGCCACGAGGGAATCACCGAAAACCAGACCGGCCGGCCTCGAAACGCACCCGCTTCGATGCGCAGGCGATCCTTCGTCATCCAGGCGCGCCGGACATCGGTGGCTTCCAAAGCCGGCCACAGTGGCTCCGACAGCACCAGGCTTTCAGGATCGAACCCCGCGGCCGAAAGAAGCCGGGTCCAGTCCGGTTCCGTCCAAGGACCTGGCACCTCCGAAAGATCAGGGGGCACGGCGCGAAGCCGCATCAGGTGCCCGCGTGGATCGAGGCGGACGTACGTCATCCCCGCCCGAGTCAGCGGCGGATTCGACGCAGTGGCCGTTCCGACCCGCGCGATTGGCTCGAGCGGCGCGGGGCTCTCGCGATACCAGAACCAGACCGGCGATGGTTCGACCGAGCGCAGATTGTCCCAGCGTTGCGGTGAACGGTCGTCTTTGGTCACCTTGTCGAAGTAACTCGGGTCCCGATCGAATCCGAACGCCGAATCGGCGGGCGGGTGCGTGTAGCCGGCGGCGGCAAGCACCGCGCGTGCGGCGATCGCCAATTCGACCGCAGGCTTGGGCATCGCGACACGATTCTCCAGATGGCTGTGGTGTTCTGCGAGCCAGATACCACCCAGCCCGGCCAGGAAGAGGGCGAGACATGCGACTGCGACGCCAGGACGCAGCGCGCCCTCACCGCCGGCGCGCGCCACCATCTCCGGCGACGGCGTCTCACCTGCAGCCATTGCCATCGCGAGCGGATCGCCGCCGGGCAGCGCGCTGGCCAGCGATGCCGCCGACGAAGGACGCTTCGCCGGATCGGGATCGACGCAGCGAAGAATTGCTCGCTCGATCAACGGATTGAGGCCGCTGACGAGCGCCGCCGGACTCGCCGGCGTCGAACTCTGCAGCCGGGCCAGATCGTGCACGTTCTTGGCATCGAATGCGCGTTTGCCCGTGAACAGCTCGTACAGCACGAGGCCCAATGCGTAGATGTCCGTCCGCTCCGTCAACTCACGGCCCGCCACCTGCTCGGGCGCCATGTACCTGCGGCGTGCCCACCTGTGCTTCGGGCCCCGAGATGCCGGTCGCGCTCGCCAGACCGAAGTCAGTGATCTTGGCGCGACCACGCCCATCGATCATGACGTTGGCGGGCTTGAGATCGCGATGCAGTACGCCCTCGTCGTGCGCCGCCGCCAGGCCTGCGCACAACTGCCTCGCGATCTCCACGGCCTTGTCCTCGGGCAGTCGGCCGATCCGGCGCAGCAGCGACGCGAGATCTTCGCCGTCTACGTACTCCATCGAGATGAACTGCCGGCGGACGCCGGCGCCTTCCGCCTCCGTCGCAGGTCCGTCAATCTGACCGACGTCGAAGGCGCGACAGACGTTCGGGTGGGTCACACGCAACGACAGGCGGACTTCGTTGAGGAAACGCTCGAGCCGCGCCGGGTCGCGCTCGAGAGCCTCCGGCAGAAACTTCAGCGCCACGGACTGGCCGAGCTTCAGATCATCGGCGCGGTAGACCTCGCCCATCCCGCCGCGACCGAGCAGACCCACCATGCGATAGCGGCCGGCCACGATCGTGCCGGGCAAGAAACGCGCGGTATCACGCCAGTGACGAGGCGGCTGCGGCCCGACTGCGGCGGCCACCGGAGCGGGACTGCTGCGCGTCGGCGTGTCGGGCGACAGGAGCGCAGATCCGCAACTCCCGCAGAATCGCTGAGAGGATGGAGCCTCCTGGCCGCACGCCGTGCATCGCGTCATTGATGGGCGCGAGGATTATAGTCCGCGTGACGATGTAAGGCCTCTGGCCAGTCCGGTCGGTTGTGTGTGGTCGAAGAAGGTGAGTCTATTCTGGCCCCTGGTCGTTTCTAAACGGCTTCAAGTCGATGGCATTCGCCAGTGCGTTGTATCCCAGGTCGTTTGGGTGCCCGTGGTCTCCGCTGTCGTAGACAGCACGGATCTTGGTCGGGGACGTGGGATCACGTAGCACACGATCAAAGTCGATCACACCGTCATATTCTCCGCTTGTGCGGATCCACGCATTGACGGCCTGACGCTTGACCTCCTTCTCGGGTGTAAAGACCGGGAATGGCGTTCCGGGCTGGAGGAACCCTTCCACGGGGGTCAGAGTGCAGCCGAAGATTCTCAGTCCCTTCGAATGGGCACGCTCGATGAGTTGCCTGTGGCCCTGGATGACCTGCTCAACCGTCACGTCCTCAACGGGATTCAGGGTGAAGATGTCGTTCCCCCCCGCTTGAACAATGACGTGGGTCACCCCGGTCTGGGCCAGCACGTCGCGGTCAAACCGGGCTAACGCGTTGGGACCGAGGGAATCGTGAAGGAGCCTGTTGCCGGACAATCCTTCGTTCAGCACGCCCATGGCCCGATGACCGGGTTGCGCCAGCAGCCTCCGGGCGAGTTGGTCGGTCCATCGGGCGTTGGCGTCCACGGTTGACTGCGCACCATCAGTGATCGACTCGCCAATGGCGACGATCACTCCAGTGTGCTCGGACGCCGTGACGTCCACTCCCGCCAGCCAGAACCGTGCCTGTGTCGTCGAGCTGACCGGCATCACGGCGCTCGCTGTGAAATCCCCGGGCGGAGAGATGAAGGAGGTCTGCCGCCCCTGGAAATGCCACGTCGCCGGTCCTGTATTTTCTGGCACGAAAATGCTGACGGCTAAGTCGCCTCGGTCCGGTACCTCGAGCTCCACGGGGTCGCTCACGACGAGCGCGCCGGGGGGGATGGTGATGGATGGATCACCGCCGAAGGTCAACGTCCTGTCAGACCCTGGTACTATCGATGCTCCCGTACCGCTCAGCGCGATATTCGCCGCTCCAATCACCACGCCACTCGCTCCAAAAGTCGATAGCCGCACGCGCACTCGAGCGCCTCCGCCGCTGACGTGCACGATTTGTCGGATCGTTTGATTGTTGAAGCCAGCGTTGTTCAATCCGGGCACGCCGAGGTTCGGCTGGTGCAATGCGTTGCCCCAGGTCCCGACCCACTGTTCCCGGTGGCCATCGTCATGCCGAGCCGTGACTATCGTCGCGAGGGCCAGACTAGCGACGGCCAGTGTGGCTGCCAGTCCCGTCGCAAGCCGAAGTGTCGATCGTGTTCCCGTGTCGTGTCTCTGCATGGTGAGGCCTCCTCGGGCGCGACAAGCGCGTACCGCGCAATGCTTGCCGGTACCTCGGACGGCGTCTGTTCAATACTGGACACCTCAACGCTGCTCTTGAGCCTCGGTTGTCTGGCGACCACGTCTCGATCGAACGACCGCTGTTTTGAAAGACGAGGGGTCTACAATTTGCTATGCCTCCAGACCTGCTCGCGGCGATGCTGCAGGCGGAACAATCGGAGCCATCCGTACGCGCGGCAGCGTTGCTGCGGATCGCGCGCGTTGTCGCGAAGACTGACCAGAGCGAGGCAGAACGCCTGCTCGATCGCGGGTTGGCGTTGCTCGCGGAGCTGCCTGAAGCGGAGCGAGCCGCGATCGCTCCTCAGGCCATGTGCCTGGCCGCATGCGTGGCGCCGGACCGTGCCTTCGCGATGCGCGCCACGACGAGCGACCCCTTTGGACACGAGAAGTTCCTCGTCGATATGGTGCGCCACGGTCACGTCGCGGCAGCCGTCAACTGCCTGACGCAGTGGTCCGAAGCCGGCGAGTTCCCTTACCACGCCGCCTTCGAGACCATCAGCTGCACGAAAGACAATGGCAGGCGCCGCGATATTCTCCGCAGTGGGCTTCGAGCCTGGCACCGTCGCGCCGACAGGCCGTGGCACTCATTCGATTCGTTACTGCAGCTGTTCCGATTCCATTGGCGTGTGCTGCCGGAAGATGAGGCGCGCGACGCGGTCCGGTCATTGGTCGGCATGATGCGTGAGCGGCCGGACGAACGGCTGAACGGCAGCTTCGGTGGGCCGCACGGGACCGTGACGTTCTCGTCGTACCGGCCGTCACTGCTCTTCGCGCTGCTTGGGCCGCTGAAACGGCTCGACCCCGAGCTCGCGGACGACGTGATTGGCGAGAATCGGGAACTCAGGCGTGCCGCAGAAATCTATCCGCTCGGCCACGACATCGAGGTCGACCGGCCCGTCGAACCGCTGTCCGCCGAAGCATTGGAGCAATGGCAAAGCGACTGGACCGGGTTTGCGCTCGGCTCACAATTTTTCCGCTTCGAGGATGAGAAGAAGGGCGACTTCAAGAACTCATTCGAGCACGCGCTTCGTTCCTACGCACGGGATACGAACCGGAAGCGCCCCAATCCGTTTCCACGTGAGTGCTGGCCGTCAGCTGAAGACTTTCGAGTGATTCTCTACGCGGCCGGCCGGTACGACGGCGAGAGCAGTGCTTACCTCCTCGACCGAATACCGGACGTCGTGCTTCGCCTTTTCGCTGCGATCGAGTTCGCCGCCGGCATTGCTGGAGTTGAACAGATTGGAAGCATCACGCGCGAACAACTGCGAGGGCATTAGTAACGATCCGTCGCCAAGGGATTTTCTATGTGGCGCCGACGCGGTCGCCAGCCAGATCGGCGTTTATCACGAGGGATCTACTCAAGCTCACGGATGACTAGCTGGCGGTTGGAGGGGCGGAACGTCGCTGGGATCCTTGGCCCGATCACGTTGCTTGGCCGTGCGAGAGATTGTGAAGGGGATAGACCATGACGCTCAACCGACGCGAGTTCGTTCAATTGGCCGCCGCGATGGGGGCCTCGCTGGCGTGGGGCGGCTCGGCTCGAGGGTCAGTCACCGGCTGGCATGAGCGGCGCGACCTGTATCCGGAGGGCGTCGCGTCCGGCGATCCCGATCCGAGCAGCGTGATCCTCTGGACTCGGCGGCCGTTCGAAGACCCGGGGGCAGGGGCCCCGGGAGCAAAGTCGTCCGGCCGGCGTGTGCTGACGGTGGAGGTTGCCGAGGATGATGCGTTCCGGCGGGTCGTCGCAAAGGCGTCCGCGCCGGTCTCAGCGGAATCGGATTGGACGACGCGCGTGCTGGTCGGTCATCTCAAGCCTGCGCGCGTCTACTGGTACCGCTTCACCGATGGAGAGGGGAACGGCAGCCGCGTCGGCCGGACGATCACCGCGCCGCTGGCGAATGATCCACGGCCGATCAATTTCGCCTTCGTCAGCTGCCAGAGCCTCAATGAAGGCAAGCTCAATGGCTATCGCCGCATGATCTTTGAGGATGAGCGCGCGGCGCCCCCCAGCCTGGGCGGAAGCCCAGGCGTTGTTGGCAATGCCCAACTCGGTTTCGTGCTCCACCTCGGTGATTTCATTTACGAGGTCGTCGAATATCCCGACGAGGTGAAGACGCGGTACGACCGCACGATCTACGACGTCGGCCGGATTCCCGATGGCGGCAAAACCAGCAACTTCCATTACCCGCTCACGGTCGAGGGCTATCGCGTCGTCTACAAGGGCTATCTTGCCGATCCCGATCTGCAAGACGCGCGAGCGCGTTGGCCGTTCGTCGCCATCTGGGACAATCACGAATTTTCCTGGCAGGGCCGGCAGAGCATCGTCCAGGCAGGCGGCCCTCCGCAACCGGGCCAGACGGTCAAGGTCGCCGCCAACCAGGCGTGGTTCGAATATATTCCCGCGCGCGTGAAGGCGCCGAGCGGATCGCTCGACACGTTCGGCGGTGTGGCGGTGAAAAATGCGCCGATCGAAAAGTGGGACGACAGTGGCCTCGGGATCGAACCCAACAATCTGAAGGCCATCAACAGCCTGATCGCCTATCGGTCTTTGCGCTACGGCCGGCACCTCGATCTCATGCTCACCGACCAGCACAGCTTCTGCGGCGACGACCCGACCGATGCGGAGGGCGTTGGCAAGATTTACGATCCGGCTTTCAACGGGATGTTCTCTGAACCGGCGATGATCGCGCTCGATGCCGGCCGCACCTTCAACGGCGGCAAACCGCCCGCCGAACTCAGCTTTGGCGACATACGCATCCCTAATCCGCGAAAGGATTCAGCGCCGCGCACGATCCTCGGAACTCGTCAGAAGCAATGGTTCATGGACCAGCTCCGTCGGTCCGCGGCAACCTGGAAGATCTGGGGCAATTCGCTGGGTGCCCTCGATTCGCGGGTCGACCCGCAGAACCTTCCCGATGGACTGACCAAGCAGAAGTGGCCGGCCGACACCTTCGCGCAGATCGGCAGCGGCGACTATGGCAGCGCCTACCACGAGCGTGGCGAAATCTATGACCTCGTCCGCGATTCGAAGATCACCGGATTCGCGATCGTGTCGGGCGACCGTCACAGCTTTTGGGCCGGCTATGCCGCCTCGCTCTTGCCACCCGCCAGGTTCGAGCCGGTCGGGATCAGTTTCGTCGGCGCCTCGCTGGCCAGCCCTGGGACGATGGAGGCTTTTGAGCACCGTCTTCCCAAGGATCATCCGCTCCGTTCGCTGTTCCTGGCCGATCGGCCCGTCCGGGGGACAGGGGACCCCGGAGTGGAAGAGACCAAGCCCGAATGGACCTACAACATGCTCCTCAAGCACGGCGTCCGCTCGTGCCTCGAATACGCCAAGAGTTTCGACCTGAAGCGCGCTCACGCCGTTTCCAATCCGAAACTTTCCCCGCACCTTGAATTCGTGGATATGGGCGGTCACGGCTATGCGACGGTGCGGCTCACCAGCGATGAAATGCGGACCGAGTTCGTCTGCATTCCACGCCCGATCACGCGCAGCGATCGTCCCGATGGCGGTCCTCTTCGCTACCGGGTCGTCCACACGGCATCGCTCTGGAAACCGGGCGAGCGGCCTTTGCTGCGGCAGCAAGTCATTGAGGGCGATCCCGGCCTTTCGATCTGAGATGGCTCCAGGTGTCGGGGAGGACAACATGACGACGAGTCGCATTCGTGCCGTCGCAATCGCGCTGAGTATAGCGTTCGGATTTGTTGGCGACGCCAGCTCGACGCAGCGTTCAGCGAAAGACCAGAACCTGTCCGGCACGATCGCTTCTTCCAAACGGATGGCGGACGGTAAAGAGTGGACGACTGCCAATCTGAACGTCAACACGTCGTCATCCTATTGTTACGACGATGCGGAACCGAACTGCCGTCGATATGGCCGTTTGTATACGTGGGAATCGGCGCAGCGAGGATGTCAGTCGCTCGGAGATGGATGGCGGTTGCCGACCGACGACGAATGGCGTCAGATGGCGACGCACTATGGTGGACTTGGGAACGATTCGCCTGCCAAGGGTAAAGCGGCGTACACGGCACTCCTGAGCGGAGGGACGTCAGGCTTCAATGCCGTGCTGGGTGGCAATCGCTCCATTGATGGACAGTACGACCGGCTGGAGGCACACGGAATTTACTGGACGGTATCCGAAAACGATCCGATCACCGCACCGTTCTATAACTTCGGCAAAGGCAGTCAAGCGCTCTATCGTCAGCCCCAGGGCCAGAAGCAGATGGCCGTTTCCGTGCGTTGCGTCAGATAGTGACCGCTCGAGATTCTGGTTTGCGCGATCCAATCGTCGTGGAGCGGATTCGACGGTGAGGTCGCGGTTACTCCTGCCTCGTCGCCTTCTGTTTGGTTGGAGCTCCCGTAAACAGCGCGGCGTTGATCGTTCCCGATGACACGAGTTGACCTGTCCGGACGATGGACATAACCTCACTATCCCGATGGTCCTATTGAGGCAGATGAATGCCCTCGTCGACATGCTGGCCGATGTGAAGTACGCGCTGCGGCGATTCAACAAATCACCGGGCTTTACGGCAACTGCTGTCGTGACGTTGGCACTCGGCATCGGCGCGACGGCCGCGATCTTCACCCTGATTCAGCAGGTCATGCTGCGATCGCTGGCGGTCGCGAAGCCGGAGCAGCTGTGGCGCATCGGCGACGCCGTCACGTGCTGCTACTCGACCGGATACACGCAGAGCAATCACGCGGCGGAGAACGACTGGACGCTGTTCTCGTGGGAAGCGTACCAACGCTTCCGCGCCGACACCGCCGCGTTCGAGCAGCTCGCCGCGTTCCAGGTCGGGACGGGTAACGGCTACGTCGCCGTCCGCCGCGCCGGCTCGCCGGAGGCGGTGCAGTCGCGGCTCGGCGAGTTCGTGTCCGGCAATTTCTTCCAAACGTTCGGGATCTCCGCGTGGCGCGGGCGCCTGTTCACCGATGCCGACGATGTGCGGGGTGCGCTGCCGGTCGCGGTGATCAGCTTCCACGCGTGGAAGGAGAAGTACGGATCCGATCCGTCCGTCATCGGCGCGCCATACGACATCAACGGTCGCGCGTTTTTGATCATCGGCGTGGCGCCGCCCGACTTTTTCGGAGCGAAAGTCGCCGCCTCGGACATGCCTGACATGTGGCTGCCGCTGACGACGGAACCGCTCATCGCCGGCGCGTCGTCTCGCCTCGAGAATCCTGGCCTGGCCTGGCTCGATCTGATCGGAAGGGTTCGACCGGGGACGAACCCGCGAACGCTGGAGGCACAGTTGCAGGGCGAGCTGCACCAGTGGCTGGCGAGCCACCGCCTCGACATGAGCGCGCAGAGACCGCGCGCGGTGGAACGACCAGACGTTGCATCTCACGCCGGGTGGCGCCGGCGTGTCGCTGATGCGCGAACAATACCAGGATGGGCTGCAGCTGCTGCTGATCGCCGCGCATCTGCGTCCTGCTGCTCGCCTGCGCCAACATTGCGAACCTCCTCCTCGCGCGAAATTTGAGGAACGCACGCCAGACGGCGATGCGCGCAGCCATCGGCGCATCGCCCGCGCGCCTCGTGCGCGAGGCCCTGATCGACAGCGCGGTGCTCGCCGGCGTTGGCGGCGCCGCCGGCATTGCGGTAGCCTGGGCCGGCGCGCGCCTGATCGTGCATCTCGCGTTCCGGGATGCCTGGGTCCCGGTGAGCGCCGCGCCCTCGATACCGGTGTTGCTGTTCGCGCTGGCCGTGTCGCTGATCACGGCGCTGCTGTTCGGCATCGTGCCGGCGTGGATCACGTCGCGCGCCGACCCGATGGACGCGATGCGCGGATCGACCCGCACGGCTTCAGAAACGACCGGCGCGCAGAAAACGCTCGCGATCGCGCAAGCGGCCGTCTCGGTCGTGCTGCTGAGCGCAGCCGCGATGCTGGGCCAGAGCCTGTACAATCTGGAACATCAGAACCTCGGCTTCGCGACCGACGGCCGCTACCTGGTGTCGATCGACTCGAAGTCATCCAACCAGCCGCAAGAACGACTGCTCCCGCTCTTCCGTGAGATTGAAACCGGTCTGCGCGCCTTCCCTGGCGTCCGCACCGTGAGTGCGGCGCTCTACGCGCCGATGAGCGGCAGTTATTGGTCGCACGACGTGCGCATCGCGGGCCAACCCGAGCCTGGCGCGAGCGATGATGTCTCATCCGCGTGGACGCGCGTGATGCCGAGCTTCTTCGAAACGATCGGCGACCGGATTGTCATGGGACGGCCGATCGTCGACACCGACAACGCGACCACGCGCCGCGTGGCCGTGATCAACGAAGCGTTCGCGAAGAAATTCTTTCGGGACGAGAATCCGATTGGCAGGCACTTCGGTCCCGCGGCGGGCAGGAACGGCAGCCTGTACCAGATCGTCGGCGTCGCGGCCGACGTCCGCTACTTTCCGTCGACCGTGCACGCGGTGCCGATGTACTTCGTGCCGGAAGCACAGGGCGCGACGTTCGACGATCGCGAGCTCGAAAGCCGCGAGCTCTGGTCGCACCACCTGTACAACGTCGTGATCTGGGCGCCCGGCAACCCGCCTGGGCTTGCAGCAGCGGTGCGCGACCGACTGGCCGCGGTCGCTCCGGACTTCGTGGTGCACACCGTCCAACCATATGGCGACGTCGTTCGCCGCCACTTCGCGGAGCAAGACATGATCGCGAGCCTGACGTGGCTGTTCGGCGCGATCGGACTCCTGCTCGCGGCCGTGGGGCTCTACGGCGTCACCGCTTACGGCGTCGAACGGCGGACGGCCGAGATTGGCGTGCGCATGGCGCTCGGCGCGGACCGCGCGTCGGTGGTCGGGATGGTGCTGCGCGGCGCCTTCGTGCAGGTCAGCGTCGGATTGGCGCTCGGCCTTCCCGCGGCGATCGGCTCGGGCGTGTTGATCGCGAGCCGGTTGTTCGGCGTGCGGCCGTGGGACCCTGCGCTGCTGGTGCGCGCCGCGCTGTTACTCGTCGCGGCGACGCTCGTCGCGGCGTTCATCCCGGCACGGCGCGCGGCGGGACTGGATCCGATCCGGGCGTTACGCATCGAATAGAGTCACGAGAAACGGCAGTTGCCGTTCGGGGCAGACGCGGTGACTCGAACATAACGATGCTGGCCAGGCTAGCCGGACCCAAACGAGCTGAACATCCTGCGATTGAGGCGCAGTGCGATTTGAAGTGGGTTTTGCGCCACACGTTGCTGCAAAGGCAGCTCGATCACCGCGAAACTCACACCGTGTGACGTAAGGTCGACCACACGTTTCTCTCGTCTCAGCTCCCATTTGGTCGCGCGTGGCGGCGTGCCCACTCGGGAAGCTTCGTGAGCGCGCGGCCGAACTCGCCTTCCAGGCCAGCGATGTCGGCGCTGTAACCAACGCGCTCGAACCACTCCAACATCAGCGCCATATCCTCGCTGTACTGCCGGACCTGTTCGATTGGCGTCTGCGCGAACGCAATCGGCCGACCCAGCGCCTCCGCCAGGATGGCCGCCGCCTCCGGCATTGTTTTTACGTCACCGGCGAGATCGATCTCGCGGCGGTTCAAGGCCGCGGCGTCGGTGAACGCGCGCGCGCCGAACCAGCCGATGTCATCTACCGCAATCATCTGGAGCTTCGTGCCCGGCCCGAGCGCCGAGGCCAGCGTATCGCCCTGGAGGCTGTACGGCGCCAGGAGGTTCTCCATGAAGAACACCGGGCGCAGGATCACATGCGACGGAAAGCGGAGACCGCGAACCGTCTCCTCGATGCGCCATTTGTTGTCGAAGTGCGGGATGCCCGTTTGCTTGTGCGCTGATCCGACGGATGTGTAGACGTAGTGTTCGACGCCGGCCTCGCGCGCCAGCGTCGCCAGGCGCTTGCCCTGCACCTCTTCCCGCTCGACACCCGCCTCCCACGTGTTCTGCACACCGAAGACCCCCCACGCGCCGGCCAACGCACCGCGCAGCGTCGCCTCGTCATCGAGGTCGCCTTTGATGATGTCGACGTCGACGCCATTGCGCGCCAGCGCTGCCGCCCGCTCGCTCTCCGGCTTGCGCGTCACACCACGCAGGCGGAACCCGCTGTGCTGCAGCGCCTGCGCGACCGCGCCACCCTGATGGCCCGTCACTCCGGTGATAAGAATCGTTCGATCGTTCGTCATGGCTGACACCTCATCAAATCGTGGCATAAGTCCGGTGACACCGGCGAGGATATGCCACTCTTTCGATGGGCCATGAATCGCAACTGGTGAAGTCCGCGGATCACGAACCGGCAGCGCGCGCTCATCTGCTCACGAGGCAGCTACCGCTCCGAGGCCCAGCGAATCGCGTTGAGGAACAGCGTCTTGAACGCGCTGTTCTGGAACAGATCGGGTTTGTGTCCGAACTGGAAGTACACGTTCCGTGCTTTGTAGTGCGGATTCGTCCAGATGACGGGATGATCGCCCATCTTCACGGTGCGCGCCGGCTCGTAGCTGTTCTCATCGACGTTCGCGAGCACATGCACGTCGGACCGAGGCGATCGGTCGTAGGTGTACCACTCGTCGTTCTCAATCGCGAATGCCGACGGCAGTCCCTTGAACACGGGATGCGCTGCATCCTCGACGCGGACCATCCCGGTCGCGAAGTCGGGAATGTAGCTCTTGAACACGATGTTGCCCATGAACTGATGGAAGAAGGGAGACATCTCGAAGCCGTCGAACTTGCCGAGCAGCGACGCGTGATGGAAGCCCACCCACCCGATCGTCCCTTGCTCCATCGCCTTCTTGAACGCAGCCTCGGCCACCGGCGTCCAGCGGTACGGCGGATAGTTGACCTGCACGAACAGGTCGTGTGCCGCCAGATAGGCGTCGTCGATCGGATCGGTCGTGCGGATGTAGTCGACCGTGAATCCTTCTTTCGGCGCCGTCTCCTGCAGCCAGCGCAGCGCGGCGTCAGCGAACGGCTGATGAATCGTCTGGCCCGGTTCGGCCAGGGCGATGATTCGGTGGGTGCTCCCTCCGATCTCCGCCTTTGGTTTCTTGACGAACAGTTTGTCAACCGGGAGGCTGGCATCGAACACCAGGTTGAAAAACCCGATCATCATCTCGTCCCAGCTCTGGTCGCCCCACGTCACTTCTTTCGTCGGATCGGCGGCCTCCGGGTTGTTCGGCGAGTTGTCGAAGTGGGCGGTGCAATCGATCCTGGTGCCTTTCGGCAGCGCGATCGGTTGCGCGAGGTTGTACCAGTTCTGCCAGTGCCAGTCGAACCGGGGCACCTTGAGCAGGATGTCGGTCTTGCCGGAAGGAAACACCGCGCGGTACTCGAAGTCCTTGCCTCGTCCGTGCATGTGCGGATGCAGGCTGGCAAGCGTGACGTCGGTGCCGACCTCGAAGCTCGCATCGACGCGATAGTTCGGATCACCCGGCGGAATCTTGAACGTGCTGTTGACGGCCGACAGCGTGAGGACACGCTGCTTCGGTGGTTGTTTGGCGAAGACGAGGCCAAGCCGCGTGCGATCGGTCCGCGCATGGCCGTGCGGCGTGTAGTGCATCTGGAACACGATGTCCGATCCGGCCTTGATCAGCTTCCCCTGCCCGGGCTCGAGAATCTCCGCCGGCTGGCCCGGCGCATAGCCGACCAGAAAATCGCTGGGCAGCGCGCCGGCTTCCGTCTCTTCATCCGTACTGACCTTCGGCGCCGTGAAGAAGACGCCGGCCGGCTGACCTCGAAACCATTTCGATTTCGGCTCGCGGACGAACGCGATGAGGTGATGCACGACCTCCCGCTCGGTCGGACGTATTTCCGCCGCCTGAATCCAGCGGTCTTCAGTGAAGTTCGGTCGGGACGATGACGTGCTGATAGTCGATGACGCCGCGCGCCGGGACCTCGAAGGGGATTGGCAGCTCGAACACCATGTCCGGCTTGCCGATGCCCCAGCCTTCGACCCACTCCGCGGGCTTCGGCAGATCGCGCGGATCGCCTTCCGGCAACCCACCATCGATCCAGTTCACGATCGTGTCGATCTCGGACGCGCTCAAGCCCATGGCGTTGGAGAACTTGCCGTAATGAGGATCGGCAAACCAGGGCGGCATCTTTCCGTCGAGAAGCGCGTGCTTGATTTTGTTCGCACGTTGGCGCACGTCCCCATAGGTCAGCAGCGAAAAGGGACCGGCCTCACCGGGGCGATGGCAGACCTGGCAATTCTTCTGGACGATCGGTGCGACATCCTTCGAGTAGGTGGGGACCTCGACCATCGGCGCGGACGCGCGCGCGCCGGCGAGCTTCGCCGAGTTCACGGCGATCGCCACAACCGCGACCGCCGCCGAGATCATCACCGCACGTTGCCAGCCACTCGCCATCACCGCCTCCCAGCTCTCGACATCTTCACGGGACGCGGAGCTGAAGCTCCGCGCTACGAGCGTCCGTGTTGTCTCAGAACAGAATCTTTCCTCCGAGCTGCACCTGCCTCATGCTGCCGGCGCCGGTGATGCGGCCAAAGTTGGCGGCGGCAAACGTCGTGTTGGGGTTGCCGTAGTTGACGTTGTTGAAGATGTTGTAGCACTCGGCGCGGAACTGGAACCGCGCGCCGCCGCCAATCGGCAGGTTCTTCATGAACGAGAGATCGGTGCTGACGAATCCCGGCCCGCGCAGCACGTTGCGCGGGGCATTGCCAAAGGTGAACTGCGCCGGCAGCGCGAAGGCCGACTGATCGAAGCAGTTCATCAACTGGCGCCGCTTCGTCGGATCGGGGTCAGCCACGCAATGCATCTCGGGCACGGGACCGACGAGGTCCGGCCGTTGCTGGCCCGTGATCCCGATGTTCGCCCAGTCGGTGCTGAGCGTGACGTTGAGCGGCGACCCGCTCTGAATCGTCGTCAGCCCCGAGACCTGCCATCCGGCGACGAGATATTTGAGCAGCGGCTGCGTCGAGGACTTCAAGAACGGAATGTCATAGAGATAGCTCGCCACAAACCGATTCGGAATGTCCCAGCCGGCGGGGCCGTAATCCCGCCAGATGTCGTAGTTGTCCATCGTCTGGCCGCCGCCGTTCGAGTGTGTCGACATGTCGCGGGTGCGCGACCACGTGTAGTGCGCGTCGGCCTGGAGACCTTTGAACATCCGTTGACGGAGTCCGACGGTCACGGCATCGTAGTCGGCGATCAAGTCGTTGATGATGATGCGGCGACTTTTGAACAGCGACGTCGGCCGCCGGGGATCGACCGCGCCCGCGCCCGGCGTCGGCGTGTTGTTGAAGAAGCTCCGATCGAGGTGGCTGGTGTTGGAGCCCACGTACTCGATATTGATGGCGCCAGTCGCCCACAGCTCCCGCTGCACGTCGAAGCTCCACTGATCCTTCCGCGCGTTCGGCAGATGCCGCGTCGGGGAAATCATGTCCGGGGTGACCGGCGCCCCGGGCGTGCCGGTCGGGTGCTCGAACGACAGCGTCGGGTTGTTGGGATCATTGGTGTAGGTCGAGACCACCGCCATGGGCGGATTGTTGGTCAGGAACGTGAACGAATTCATCTGGTTCGGGTTGTAGTAGATGCCGTAGCCGGCCCTGACGACCGTCTTGTCGTTGAGGCGATAGGTCGCACCCAGACGCGGCGCAAAATCCTTGTTGTTCGGCTCGGTGAACTCGAACCCTTTGACCGGATACGCCGACAGGTTGGGCGAGGGAATGATCGTCAGGAAGTCCTCAGCGAGCATGTCCGCGACGCCGGCATACGTCTGCACCGGGGTGCTCCGCTCGTAGCGCATGCCGAGACTCAGCGTCAGGTTCCGTCTTCACCTGCCAGGTATCGTTGATGAAGAAGCCGTTGCGCCAGCCACCGACGTGCCCCTGAATCTGGTCGGTCGGCGGAATCACGGTCCTCGGAATCCCCAGCATGAAATCGGCCATCGAGTATCCCGACATCTGACCGGTGAAATCGAACCGTCCGCGCGCATCGTTGGCCGCGCGCCGGCCGGTCGCCAGCCGACGCAGATCGAACCCCGTGCGCACGTTGTGCGAGCCGCGGTTCCAGGCCAGGACGTCCGAGGCCTGGAAGGTCGTGTCGAACTGATACCAGTTCGTGCCACTCGTCGACAGCCCGGAGAAGTTGCTGATGGTGAAGCTCGGAATCCCCGCGTTGTTGTACTTCGTATCGCCGTCGAACCCGGGGATGCCGAGCGCCGTGCCCGCGCCCTGCTGATTGTTGACTTCGAACGGATTCAGCGTGTCGAAATCGAGGCGGTGGTAGCCCATCCGAAAATCGTTGAACAGGGTGGGCTTCAGCGTGTGGGTGTAGGTGACGAGCGTGTTCTTGTTCACCCGCGGCTGGGTCACGCCCAGCGCGGGAGTCGCCCCGATATTGGTGTTGAGGCTGTCATGCCAGTTATAGCGCACGTACAGCCGGACCTTGTTGCCGAGGTTCTGATCGACGCGGCCGAGGAACTGATCGATGTTGTCCTCGTTCGAGGCGGTCGTCGCCAGGTTACTGGCCGTGCCGCTGGTGCTCGCGGGCGGGATGTACTGCAGCAGGTCCAGCGAGACCTTCGACAGCATGGCTGGCGGAATGATGTTGCCCGGAAACGTTTGCCCCGTGAATGGATTCTTGATCGCGGTGCTGACCTCGGAAAAATTCCCTTGTCGCATCAGGGCCGTCGGCACTGACGCGGTCGCCGGGCTGAGCGCCTCGGCGCGCACGCCTTCGTAGGCGCCCATGAAAAAGGTCTTGTTGTGCCCGTCATACAATCCAGGGATCACCACGGGCCCCTCGACCTCGAGACCAAACTGATTGCTGCGCAGCGGGTTCTTCGGATTCGCCGGGTTCTCGTACCAGCCGCGCGCATTGAGCGAATCGTCCTTGAAGAAGTTGAACGCGGCCCCGTGCAGCGCGTTGGTGCCGCTCTTGGTGACCACGTTGATCGCGACGCCCAGATACGACCCGTACTCGGCCGAGGTGCTCCCGGTCTGGACCTGCACCTCTTCGACCGCATCGGCAATCGGCCGCATGCTGGTCGAGGCCAGCAGGTTGGCCGAGGAGTTGATGCCGTCGAGCGACAGGCTGTTCTGAATCTCCCGCTGACCGGCGCCGCGAAAGCTCAACCCGATGTCGCTGTTGATGCCAGCCAGCACCCCGGGAGTCGTCGCCGCGAGACTCCAGACGTTGCGCCCGCTGAGCGGCAGTTCCACGATCGCCCGCTTCCCGATCGTTTCCGAGACGACGGCACTGTCGGTGTTCAGCAGCTGCGCTTTCGCCTCGACGTTGACCGACTCGGTCAGGCCGCCCACCTTGAGCACCGCGTTCGTGCGGACGACCTGGTTATTGCCGACTTCGACGCCGCTGGCCTTGAAGGTCTGAAAACCCGACAGCGAGATCGTGATCTCGTAGGTGCCGGCGCGCACGAACTGGATGTTGTAATAGCCGTCCGAGTTTGTGGCGGCTTCGTAGGTATCTTTGGTGCCGGTGTTGACGGCAATGACCTGTGCCCCCGGAACCACGAGATTGCCGCTGTCGGTCACCGTGCCGACCAGCGCGGTTTGCGAGGCCAGCTGCGCGGCGGCCGGCGCCGCGCACGACAAGGCCAAGAGTGCCCACAGCGTGAGACGGCTTCTCATCGGTCACACCTCCAGGCGACATGAGAGCGCTTGTCAGCCAAGAGTTATTGCATGGGAGCGGCAGATCTTATGACAGAAGCGGCAGCTAGGTTTTGTAGTGCTCGCGATAGTCGCGAGGTGTGCGGCCGAATTGCCGCCGGAATTCGCGAGAAAAGTGGCTCTGATCCGCAAAGCCGCATTTCAGCGCGATTTCTGACAACGATTCATCCGTGTACATCAAGGCGCGACTCGCAATGCGCAACCGAAGCTTTCGCAGGAACTTCTGCGGGGTGAGATGGAAGGCGGCGCGGAACTGCCGTTCGAAGGCGCGGAGCGACATGTTCGAAATGGACGCGAGGTGCCGATTGGTGATCTCGTGATGGAAATGGGCGCGCATGTGGGCCAGCGCCGACCCGAAGCCGGGAGTGGCCTCGAGGCTGCTCGGGGGCCCGGCGGCCCGAGTCACCCCGGCGGTGCCTATGATGGCGCCCTTGGCATCGACGACGGGGATCTTGTCGGTGATGCTCCAGACCGTCGCCCCTTGAGACTCTCCTAATCGCTCGAGCCGATTGACAATGCGATGGCCGGCGAGAACCTGTTCGTCATCGTGTCGGAATTGATCGGCCAGGAACGCCGGGGACAGGTCATAGTCAGTCTTGCCCAGAATGCTCTCGACCGTCACAAACTCGTTCCCGCCTGGGTGATCGAGAGAGTATTGAATGAGGAAGGCTCGATTGACCCAGAGATAACGGCCCTGCCGATCCTTCACCCACGCCAGCACGTCGGGAAGAAAATCCAACAGTTCGGCGAAATGAGATGAGCTCTTGCTGGCAGTCATCTTCTTCGTTCAACCGGGGTGCGACATACTACCTTGCGCCGACCGGCCATTGCTTGGCGTACGGCATCGGGCTCAACGCCCGTGTTCCGGGGGTGACCATGTCCGACACCATTTCGACGCTACTGACCCGTAATCTCAATGACGTGTTCAGCGAAAACGATCCGGCGCGTCGACGCGCGGCCATCGACGAGATCTTCGCCGAAGATTGCGTCTTCTATGAGCCCAGGGGCGTTTACCGTGGCAAGGACGAGATCGATCGCGTCGCTGGCGCAATCAAGGCGACGCACCCCGACTTTCGATATCAGCCGATTGCCCCGCCCGAGCAATTGGGCAATGGCGGGCGGGTCCGGTGGGTCTCGGGCCGTCCTGGTGAGGCGCCAGTGTACGCCGGGACTGATTTCATCATTGCCCGAGACGGCCGGATTGCCGCCGTCTATCTTTTTTTCGACCAATTACCCTGAGGATGACGAGGCACAGAGGCGACCTCTGAGGCCGCAAGTCGTCCGGGTCACGCAAGGGACGCTCTATCCCGCCCTGCACCGGCTTGAGCACCGCAAGTTTCTTGCGGCCGAATGGAAGACGAGCGACACGGGCCGAGAAGCGAAGTTCTACCGTCTCACCCGCGCTGGGCGCGCCTACATGGACCGCGAGCACGCAAGCCGGGAACGCCTCACGGACGCCATTGGGATGATCCTGAAGCGCTGATTCGGGTCGCCGATGAATACGGTCACACGGTTCGCCGTTGCTCTCGCTGTCGGAGGCGCCGCCTGGATCTCAGGAGCTCGGCGACAGGCTGATGCCGGCCTGCGCGAGCGGCCGGCGGTCGATCTGATACTGGATGCGTTTGAAGACCACCCGCTCGTGGGCCTCAGCGAAGGCGCCGGCCACGGACAGCTCGAAACCCGTGATTTCTTCAGCACCCTGATTCGCGACAGCCGTTTTCCCGCACCGTGACCAACATCCTCATCGAGTTTGGCAATGCCCGTTTCCAGCCCGTGATCGACCGGTACGTCTCAGGCGAGCCGGTGACCAGGGATGAGCTGCGCCATGTCTGGGAGGACACAACCCAAGTCAGCCGAGTGTGGTTAGCGCACATGTACGAGCAAATGCTTGCTGAGGTGAGATCGGTGAACGCCGCGCTGCCGCCTTCGCTCCGCATTCGCGTCCTGCTGGTGACCCGCCGATCGAGTGGAGCACAGTGACCAGCCCCGCTGACGAGGACATGAGCGACTGGCGTGATGCCCATTTCGCGTACGTCCTCGATCGTGAGGTGATGCGTCGCCATAAACGAGCACTCGTCCTTGTCGGTGGAGCCCACATCGGTCGCCGCGTCGTCTTTCCGAATAGCCTGCATCGACCTGCTGATTCGCGGTATCCCGGTCAGACGTGGGTCGTAGGGATGCTCGATGCCGGACGGGTAGATCCGAACATCAGTACTCGGCTTCAGGGCTGGACGCTGCTCGGCCGGAGTCTCAGTGCGCGACACCTGGTTGGGGCACATGGATGTTCAGCGGATCGGATCCACTCTCTCAAGGGGCATCGTCCAGGACAATGTTGATGCACTTCTTTTATTGACCGCCGCCTCGCCCCGGCCCTCGGATTCGTTAATGCTCGACGCGAGGTACGAACCCGAGCTGGCGCGAAGACAGGCGCTTGCACAGAAGACGTTGCCATTCCGGGAGCGAAGATTCGATTCGAGGAGAACCGTGCCGTGCTCAGCACAGGGGCGGAGAGACCGCTAGAGGCGGTGCTGGAGGAATTGCTGCGCGATCGTGCCTTGAAATTACTAGTCAAGGCGTTTGCCGATCTGAGCGGAATCCGACAGTGTGGCCCTTTCGACGCGACGCGCACACACTGTGGTCGACTGGCTTGCGGCACGCGGTATCGAGACGCAGCGCTTGAGTCCCAAAGGCTGTGGCACGCTGCGGCCGCTCGATTTCGGAGACACCGCGAGTGGCCGTGCGATGAACCGTCGCGCAGAACTGGTGCGCGCCACACCGACAGCCGGCTGTGAACCGCCGTGGTAACTGATGCAGAGGCCATGAAACTCTTGCATAAGCTCATCCAGTGCCGCTCTTGGTCGTGTTGGCGTCCAGCCGGACACCGCGCCCTCCCAATCGATGTTTCACCATTCCAGCGCCAGCCGGTGCACAGCGCTGGCGACGAATATCTGATACACTCTGGGCTCGTCTACACGCCGCTTCTACGCTGAGCCTGAACTGCATTCGCCTCGCTCACCCTCCCGGTGGGCTGCACGAACCCCTTCTGGACCACGCAGACGAGTCGGAGACAATGGCGCGGGATTCTCCGTGCCTCGGCCCGATAGGCGTTTTTCAGTTCAGATGAACTGGGAGTTTCACATGTCATCCAAGGGCACCATCAAGCGTATCGTTTCGGACAAGGGCTTCGGCTTCGTGGCCGACGAGTCGGGCCAGGAGTACTTCTTCCATCAGTCGGCGTGCCAGTCGTTCGACTCGCTCCGTGAGGGACAGGCCGTCACGTTCCAGACCGGGCAGGGCCCCAAGGGTCCGCGCGCCGAGAACGTCCGCGAATCCTAGGCGCATCGCACGATTTCGTGAGAGGGCGCCATGGCGCCCTCTCGTCGAATCCCCCCTCCCTCCTGCCCCGCTCAGTTCTCAGTCTCTCCAGCCTCCAAACCATTGACCGCGACGTCCCGTCTGATATGTATGATTGATACATATGGGACGAACAACACAGGCGGACGCCGCGCTCAAGAAGGGCAGCGCTGAAATGCTGGTGCTGTCGCTGCTCGAGCGGCGGGCCCGCCACGGCTACGAAATCGCGAAGCTGATCGAGCAGCGCTCGAACGGCGTCCTGACGTTTCACGCGGCGTCGCTCTATCCGCTGCTCTACCGGATGGAGGCGCGGCGGCTGATCCGGGGCCGCTGGGTCGAAAAGGCGGGCCAGCGGCGAAAGCGGCACTACAGCATCACCCCCGCGGGGCGGCGGGTCCTGGCCGAGCGGCGGTCAGGCTGGACGCTTTTCATCGACGCGCTCTCGCGCGTCGCCGGGCTCCGCCATGCGTGACTGGCGCGTGTTCGTACGTCAGCACTTCGGCGGGCGGCGACCGCCGTCGGACCAGGCGATTGAGGAGCTGGCGCAGCACGTCGAGGAAATCTATCGCGCCGCCCGCGCGGCCGGCCGGACCGACGAGGAGGCGTTGGCGCTCGCGCGCGGCGAGCTCGAGAATCCACCCGCGGCGCTGCCGCCCAACATGGTGGCGGAGCCCGGCGCCGGAGTTGGCAGGGTCGCCGCGAGTTTCGTGCGCGACGTGCGTTACGCGTTACGGGTGTTCACCGCGCGCCCGGGGTTTACGGCGGTGGCGATCATCACGCTGGCGCTCGGTATCGGCGCCAACACCGCGATCTTCAGCGTCGTACGCGCCCTGCTGCTCGAGCCGCTGCCGTTCCCGAATCCCGATCGCCTCGTGATGCTGTGGGAAACCAGGGGCAGCGAGGCAGAGACCAGCATCGTCAGCGCGCCGAACTATCTCGACTGGCGAAGTCGCACGACGTCGTTCGAGGATACCGGCATCTGGGAATTCCTGACCTTCAACCTGTCCGGCGAGGGCGAAGCGGAGCGCGTCGCAGGCATCCGCGTGTCCGCGTCCACGTTCCACATGCTCGGCGTCGCACCGCTGATGGGGCGGACGTTTCTGACCGACGAGGACGCGCCGGGGCACGACGTCGTCATCATCAGCTTCGGCCTCTGGCAGCGCCGCTTCGGTGGCCGTCCGGACATCGTCGGTTCGACGACGCGCGTCAATGGGCGTCCGTTCGCGATCGTCGGCGTGATGCCGGCGTCGTTCCGCTTTCCGACTAAGAACACCGCCGTCTGGACAACGATCGCCTTCAACGAGGAGGACAAGGGACGCGGTTCGCACTCGTTCTATGCGGCCGCACGCCTTCGTCCTGACGTGACGTTTAGCCGCCGCGAAGGCCGAGATGGATACGCTCGGCCGCGCGCTCGCCAAGGAGTACCCCGACGACAACCGCGCAGAATCCGCGACGATCACACCGCTGCGCGATTTCGGCGTCGTGGATCTGAAGCCGACGCTGCTGGCGTTGGCCGGCGCGGTCGCGCTGGTGCTGGCCATTGCCTGCCTCAATGTCGCCAATCTGCTGCTGGCGCAGTCGTCGTCGCGGCGGCAGGAATTCGCGATCCGGGCGGCGCTCGGCGCGTCGCGCCGCCGGCTCGCGGCGCAGGTCTTGTGCGAAGGGCTCGTCATTTCGATCGCCGGCGGCGCCGCAGGAGTCGGCGTCGCCGCACTTGGCACGCGCGTGCTCAACGGCGTCCTGCCGTCGAGCATCGTGTTCGCGCCATATCGGGACGCCAGCGCGGGAATCCATCTCGATCTCTGGACCCTTGCCTTCACGACGGCGATCGCGCTGTTGACGGGGGCGCTGTTCAGTCTCGCGCCGATCGCCACGCTGCGCCATCCGAATCTCAAGACGGCCGGCGATCGCTCGATGACCGGACGATTGCGCGCGGTCCGCTCGACGTTGGTCGCGACGGAAGTCGCCCTCGCGCTGGTCGTCCTCGTCGCCGCGGGATTGATGATCAAGAGCCTGACGCGCCTCGTGACGGTGGACCCGGGCCTCGATCCGGAAAACGTGCTCGTCGTGAGCATGTCGCTGCCACAACCGGATTTCTACGGTCCGCCGGTGCGCCAGCACTATTGCGCCGACGTCACCGACCGCCTCGGCAATCTTCCCGGGATCGCCGCGGTCGGCGCGATCAGCCATTTGCCGCTGAGCGGCGCGAACGCGGGTCGCGGATTCACCGTCGAGGGCTTCACACCTCCAGCGGGTCAGCGGCCTTCCGCCAACTACCGCCTCACGTGTCCCGGCTACTTCAGAGCCATGGGGATTCCGATCTTGAGAGGGCGCGACTTCACCACGCGCGACGCGACCGAGGCGGCGCCGGTCGCCATCATCAACGAGGAAACCGCGAAGCGTTATTGGCCGAACGCCGATCCGATCGGCCATCACATGCGGCTGAACGACAGCGATCCGTGGATCACCGTCGTCGGCGTCGTCGGTAACGTGCGGCACTTCGGTCTCGACGACGCCGCGCATCGCGAGTTCTTCCGCCCCTACAATCAAGCCGCCTGGCCGGTGATGTCGGTCGTGGTCAAGACCCACATCGCCCCGGCGGCAGCGCTGCCGGCGGTTCGCAAATCACTGCAGACGATCGATCCGGACCTGCCGGTCGGCGCGGGCACGACGATGAAAGTTATTGAAGAGACGTCGATGGGCTCACGGCGTTTTCCGATGCTGCTGCTGACCGTATTCGGCGTCGTCGCGCTGACGCTCGCGATCGTCGGCGTCTACGGCGTCGTCAGCTACGTCGTCGCGCTGCGCACCCGCGAGATCGGCATTCGCGTCGCGCTGGGCGCGCGTCGCGGACAGGTGATTCGACTGGTTCTGTGGAGCGCCATGCGTCCCATCATCGCCGGCATCGTCGTCGGCGGTGTCGGTGCGGTGTTCGCCTCGCGCCTGCTCGGCTCCCTTCTGTTCAACGTCAAGCCGGGCGATCCCACCGTCGTGGTCGCGATTGCCGCGCTACTGGCGGCCGCCGGCGCCGTCGCGTCGCTCGTCCCCGGCTCGCGCGCGACCCGCGTCGATCCGATCACCGTGCTCAGAGTTGAATGACAGAGCTCTCCGAGCGAGTCGGCTCCGTAACGCACTTCACCGCCGCGGATGGTTGTTACGTGACGATGCGGAGGAGCAGCAATGTCTGGTCGTCTCGCTGCACGCCGTACTGTTTGACGTCAGCCATGATCAACTCCCACAGCCGCGGGAGCGGCTGCCCGGCGTTGTTCCTGAGCAACAGCTCGAGCCGATCGAGACCAAACTCTTCATCGCTCGCGTTGGACACTTCTGAAATCCCATCGGTCATCAGCAAAAACAGATCCTGCGGAGCGTAGGTCGCGCGCTGGCTCGCATAGCGGCCCCCCGGAATCAGGCCCAAGGGAAACTGCTCCATGGCGAGCCGCGCGATCACCCCAGTCAGCGCCCGATAGTGAAGGATGGGCGGATGGCCGGCCAGCGAATACTCCACTTCGGACGAGTCGTCAAAGTACAAAAGCGCGAGCGTCGCGTACATGTTCGCCTCCTTCACCGCCGGAAGCACTCGGTCCGCACTTTCCAGTACGGCCACAGGTTCCCGTCGGAACTGGAGGGCGACGCGTATCGCCGTCTTCAACATGCCCATCAACTGGCCAGCGGCGAGGCCGTGTCCGGAGATGTCAGCGACGTAGGCGAGCAGCCTCCCGTCGCTCTCCACCGCATCGATCAGGTCGCCGCCCATTTCTGTGCTCGGAACGGATTTCCCGAATACCTCGAAGCGGTCAACTCGAAGCGACAGCGTCGGTACCAGAGTCGCCTGTATGCCGTGTGCGAGGGCCAGTTCGGTCTGCATGCGCACCGCCGCGAGCCCTTCGGTCCTGATGAAATCAATGAGCAGCCGATACCCGAGGATCGTACCCACGAGAACGCCGATGGCGTCAAAGGCGACTCGATGCTGCAGCGCGTCCAATTCCGGCGACGCGGGCGTCTGAAAAGAGATACGAACGGCCAGCCACAGGCCGACCAGTGTGGCCAGCAAGAGAAAGGGGAACAACCGCGCGCGCTTGATCCGGGCCGCCAGACCGGCGGCAGCGAGCGTTCCACTGTAGAGCGGCCAGAACAAGCCTCGACCGAGAGGTTGATAGTTGACCAGGAGCAGATCGATCACAAAACCGATCCCGCCGAAGGTGATAAACGCGGCGGCAAGGAGCTTTCCCAGGCTCCGCATCGGCAGCGTCCCCCAATAGGCAGTCGAGATGCGGGCCCTCAATCGATCAGAGAACGATGTTTGACCAGTTGTACGCAGGCTGTACCGCCTAGATTCGCCCTAGTTCCACTTCATCCCGCGAAGCTGCTCGAGATCGACGTTCCCGCCGCTCAGCACGCACGCGATCTTGGCCCCCGGCGCAGCCTTGACCAGCCCGTAGAGGAGCGCTGCGACCGGCGCCGCCGCCGCGCCCTCGGGAACCACCTTCGCGTGCGACATGAGCCACACGACGGCTTCGAAAATCTGCGCGTCCGGCAGGGTGACCAGATCGTCCACATGCGTGCGGACGATCTCGAACGTCTTCTCGCCAACGCGCTTCACGCGAAGGCCGTCGATGATGCAGTCAACCTTGTCCAGCGTCACCACACGTCCTTCGGCCACGCTGCGAGTCATCGCCGGCGCGCCGGATGACTCGACGCCGACGATCCGGATGGCGGGATTGCAGCTCTTGAGCGCGGACGCGACGCCCGAGATGAGGCCGCCGCCTCCGATCGGCACGACAGCGACATCCACCATCGGCCAGTCCTGGTAAATCTCCAGGCCCAACGTTCCCTGGCCGACAATCAGCTGCTCGTCGTCGAACGGATGGATGTAGGTGTAACCGCGCTCCGCGACGAGCTCCTTGGCCTTCTCGTTGGCTTCGTCCCAGATGGTTCCGTGCAGGACCACTTCCGCGCCGTACGCCCGCGTCGCCTCGATCTTGGACCTGGTGGCGTTCTCCGCCATGACGACGACAGCCCTGATGCCGTAGACGGCGGCCGCGAGGGCCACGCCCTGCGCGTGATTTCCGGCGGACGAACAGATCACGCCGCGGCGTTTCTCCGCGTCAGTGAGGTACGAGAACTTGTTCATCGGCCCGCGAATCTTGTACGAGCCCCCGCGCTGGAACATCTCCGCCTTCAGGCGCACGTCGAAGCCCGTTCGCTCGCACAGGATCCGCGACGTCAGCAGCGGCGTCCGGTAGACGTGGGTTCCCATACGCGCCCGCGCTTCTTCAAACGCAACCCGCCCGAAAGCATCACCCATCACAAACCACTCTCCGACCGCATTTGTAAGACTTGCCCTCAAGACTTGCGACGTCACACACACGGCACATCGGCACAGACGCGTACACTCCGCTTCGACCGATCGTATCAGTGTTGTTGAACTCAACGCCCAGTCCACGACAGCCACAGTCACGCTGCGATCAAACAAAGAGCAAACAGGAGAAAAGAGAAAGGAGAGAATTGGATCGCAGCGTGGCAGTGATCGTTGCTGACTTTTGATCGCACAATGTGAGCGGTCCGTCGTCGAATGCTGGAAAGGAATAGCGCGACGTGCGTGGCGTCAGAACCTCAGGACAAAACCTAGCGACGCTCTCGTGAAATCAACTTTCCCGGGCGACTGCGCGATCGGGGCGCCAAGGATCTCCAGATCGTTGAATGTCTTGAAGTAGCGGATGTCGAACCGGATGCCGGTGCGGGTCCCGAAGAACAACAGAACGCCGCCGCCAGCGCTCCACGTCAGATCGTTCTCGTCGATCTCGGCGATGCCGGTGCCAAAGTCCGACTTCGATTTGAGCAGGCCCGCGCCGGCGAGGCCATACGGACGGATGCCGAAGCCGTGCTGGCCTCCGAAGGGGACCCCGATGATCAAGTTGCCCGTCGCCGTGAGCACGTTGCTGCCGCCGACGTCGGTCTTGCCGTAGAAGTCTGGACTGAAACCGAAGTCGCCCTCGACGCCGAACACGCCGCCGCCCATGAAGGTCAGGCTCGCGCCCCAGTTGAATTGACTGGTGTCGAACGCTTCCGAGAACTTCTTGCCGGAATCGCCGCCGAGGTTCACGCCGAAGAACGGAATGAACAGTGTGTCTGCCCGCGCGGGCACCGGCGCGAGCAGAATCGCGACGAGCACAGTGCCGATGGCTCTGGTTGAGAGCATGTCTCCTCCTGAAACTTGATTCGTGCCGCTACCGCCGTGCGTGACACCCCTGCAACTCCGCGTCCGCCCGACCCGGAGGTGGGGCTCACACGCATCGCATGGCGCATCAAGCAGATGCGGCTACCGGGGAGCGCTCAGGTCTCGGCCAGATCGCGACATCTCGTGGCCGCCGTGATACGCGGTCTGTCGGCAAGGGTCAAGATTATACTGTCGTAATAACATGTGTTACATTACGACATATGCTTCGAGGACTTCCCGCCCGGGAGCTCAAGAAAGGCAGCGCCGAGCTGCTGATCCTGGCCCTCGTCGAGGATCGGCCACGCCATGGATACGACATCGGCAAGCTGATTGAGACGCGTTCCGAGGGGACGCTGCGTTTCAACGTCGCATCGTTGTATCCGCTTTTGTACCGACTCGAGAAGCGCGGCTGGATCGAAGGACGGTGGACCGAGAAAGCCGGCCAGCGCCGGCGTCGGCTGTACCGGCTGACCGTCGAGGGACGCAAAGTGCTGGCCGCGCAGCGGGGCGCCTGGCAGATGTTTGCCCGCGCCGTGAGTCGCATCGCGGGCGTCGAGGCATAATCCCGCGTCCGTGGATCGCTGGACGGAGATCGCCCTATGTCACTCTGGCGACGCGAATTGATCGAGCGGCTGGCTTCGCTCGGCTTGAAGCCGGAACACGAGGCAGAGATCGTCGAAGAGCTCGCCCAGCATCTTGACGACCGCGTCGAGGATCTCGTTGCCGGCGGAGTCGAACCGGCAGCCGCACGAGCCACAGCGCTCGCAGACCTCGACACACCGGGAGAGCTCGCGCGGCGTCTCGAAGAGATCCTGCCGCACCCGCTGAACCTCCCGCCGCCGGGCGCGCCGGCTCGCGGACGATGGGTGCAGGCGTGCTGGCAGGACATCTGGCATTCGGTCCGTTCGCTCCGCCGATCCCCGGCGTTCACAGCGGCCGTGATCGTTACGCTCGGCCTCTCCGTCGGTCCCACAACCGCGATGCTCAGCATCGGCAATTGGCTGCTCTGGCGTCCGACGCCCGGCGTCGTCGAACCCGATCGCCTGGGCGTGGTCTATGTGGGCCAATGGATGGGCCGCGGCTTCAGTCCGCACGGTGTGTCCTACCTGAATCTCGACGATCTGCGGCGAGCGTCGAAGACCATGAGCGCCATCACCGGCGTTCAAGAAGGCAGCGGCAGCCTCGCCGCTGACGCGTTGCCACCCGTCGTCATCGAGACAGGGTGGGTCACGGCCGACTTCTTCGACGTGCTGGGCGTTCGCGTTCAGGCCGGGCGTTCGTTTCGTCGTGAGGACGATCAGCCGTCGGCGGGCGCGCGCGTGGCGGTGATCAGCGACGGGCTGGCACGTCGCGTGTTCGGCGGCGCCGTCGGCGCGGTGGGTGGTCGCCTGACGCTCAACGGCCTTCCGCTGACGATCGTGGGAGTGCTCAGCGCCGGACTTCGTCGGCACGGAGCCATTCAGCCATGTGGACGTGTGGTATCCCGGGGCGACCTACGGATACGTCAATCACTTCGGCGGACCGGACAGATGGACGACGCGAGACAGCGGTCTCTTCTATTCGTTCATCGTCCGCCTGGGACCGGATTCGTCCTTCGCGATGGCGCAGGCCGAACTCGATACACTCGTGCGCGGGCTGGCCGCGAATTATCCCAAGGAGAATCAGGAACTCGCGGGCGTGCGTGCCAGGCTCGTCGAGGGGCTCGGCACACCTATCCTGCAGCGCGAAAGCTATCAGCGGCTCGTCTCCGTGCTCGTGGCAATCGGCGGAGCGCTGGCATTCCTTGGCTGTGCCAACGTGGCGAACCTTCTGATGGTCCGCAGCGTCGGCCGTCGGCGGGAGCATGCCATCAGGCTGGCACTCGGCGCTGGGCGAGGGCGGCTGCTCCTGTTGCAACTCACGGAGGCGATGCTGCTGGCGGCCGCTGGCACCGGACTGGGCGTCGCGCTCGCCGTGTGGCTCAAACAGTTTGTCGCGGCGCTCGTTCTCCCCGCCGTCGCGGCACGCCCGGATTTCACTGTTCCACTCGACACGCGCGTGCTGGCGATGGCGCTCGGCGTATCGGTTGGATGCGGCTTTGCCACCGGCTTCATGCCGGCGATGTCTGCCGCGAGGAACACGTCGGCAGGCGCGCTCGGTGACGCCGGAGGACGATCGGTCACGACCACACGCCGAGTTCGGACGGGGTTTGCGGTCGCGCAGCTTGCCGTGTCCCTGGCGCTCGTGACCGGCGCGCTGATGCTGGTCGCCACACTCCGGAATCTCAACGGGATCGATCTCGGATTCAAACCTGACGGCGTCACGACGTACGGGTTGGAACCGAGCGGTCACGGCTACGAACGCGATCGCGCCTTCGTGTATTACAGAACCATGATGGAGAGACTGCAGGCAGCGTCTGGCTTCGAGGGGGTCTCGATCGGCGCGCGCGCCCCGTTCGGGTCGGGGCGAATCATGCGGTTGCAGCCTCCTGCTGGTGCCGAGCACGAACCCATCGAGGTGTACGCGAACGCGGTCAGCCGCGCATACTTCGACGTCCTCGGAATGCGCCTCCTCCAGGGTCGCACCTTTACGGATGCAGAGACATGGACGACGAGTGCGTCGGCTGGTATCGTCAGTGTAAGGTTGGCGCGCCGGTTGTTCGGCAATACGAGTCCGATCGGCCAGCGCATCGTGTTACCCGCTCGGACCGCGGCGCGTCCGGCCCACGAACTCACGGTCGTCGGCGTGGCTCCAGACGTTCACTGGCAGGATGTGGCGGGAGATCCGCAACTCTTCCTGTATCTGCCGTTCAGCAGTCCGGATTTTGGTGTTCGATCCGCCACGCTGCTCGTCAAATCCGCCCTGGCGCCGGGCGAGGTCACGAAACGGGTGGAAGCGGCGGCCAAGGATGTCGACGCGACGCTTCCGGTTCAGTACTCGAGGGCACTCCGCACGAGCATCGACATCAGCCTTCGCGATCGCCGCGTCTTTGCGTGGGTGCTCTCAATGCTTGGCTGGCTTGCCGTCGTCCTGGCGGCCGTCGGCCTCTATGGCCTGCTGGCACAATCGGTCGCGGAACGGACGCGCGAGTTTGGCATTCGCATGGCGATAGGCAGTGGCCGGCGCCACATCTTCGCACTGGTGATCACGCAGGCCCTGTGGATCGGCGTGCTGGGTACGGCGCTGGGCATCGGCCTCGCGTTTGTCGGATCGCGCCTCGTCGAAGCGCAACTGTATGGCGTGACCCGACTCGATCCGGTCCTCTACGTCATGGCCGCGGCATCACTCGCGGTCGTCGTGTTGCTGGCCGGCTTGTGGCCGGCTCGGACCGCCACCCGCATCGAGCCGGTCGAGGCGCTGCGGATCGAGTGAGAGCGGGCAACCGGCAGAGCAGATTCAAGGATGAAAGTGCCGGTATGACGACATTCAGTCCGCTAGAGCCGCGCGAAGCCTTTCCAACACGATGACGCTCTCATCGTCTTCCGCCACGCGCCCTGCGCGAAACTCACGAACGGCCTCAACCAGCTGCAGTCCGAAAGTCTCCGCCGAAGTCGTGTCGAGCCCGCGCGCGAGTGCCAGGAGATCGTCTCGACCCAGTTCACTGCCGGCAGGGTTAGTGGCTTCGGAGACACCGTCGCTGTACAGCACGATGAGGTCCCCGGGTTCCGGCTTGACGATCATCCGGTCGTAGGCGACGTTCGGCAGCAGGCCGAGTGGAGTGCCGCTGACGCCGATGCGTCCCTCCGCACCTCGCGCGTCGAACCAGGCCCATTCATTTCGATCGGCTCGATACCAGAACGCCGGCGGATGGCCGGCATTGGTCATGACGAGAAGTCCCCTGCGGCCGTGGAAGCCGACGGCCACCATCGTCGCGTAATGGACGCCATCGAGCTCCGAAATGACGGCCTCGTTGAGATCCCGCATCAGGCTTGTTTGTTCGAGGGCCGTGAGATACGTCTGCATCAATTCTCGAAGCTTGGCGCTCAGGGCCGCGACGGCGCGTCCGTGGCCACTCACATCGGCAAGGGCGATGCGAGAGACGATGCAGCTGGGACAGACGGAGACGTAGTGCACGTCGCCCCCCGCCTCACCAGGGCCGAACGGGGTGGAGTGAACCCACACTCTCAAGCCGGGTAGATCGGCTGCGCTCGAGGTTCCCTCGTTGCCGGCCCACGTCTCGGCGCACTTCAATCGATGAGGGATTTCCATCAATCGGCAGTCTACAGCTGTCGTCGCCGCCGCGGGTGGACGGACGAGGTCCTCTCTTAGTGGCACCCGCGCTGATTACCGGGCGGGCGCGTCGTTTTGCCGGAAAACACTCGCGGGATCTTTCGATCTCGAAGAATCTGGTTCCATATTTTATGCAGACCAGTGTCGACGCCAGACGATCCCATTCCAACACCCTGCGACGACGTCAGGCCGACCTGTCGATTCTGCAGGGTCTGATTCGTCTAATAGCTAGAGGCGAGGCCGATCTAATGGGAAGAGGGACCATGACCGCCACATTCGAACAATGCACCGATGAGTTGATCCTCGCAGTTGAGGGCACACTTCGCGTGCCGCTCAACTCCGGGCTCAGCGAGCGCGTCCACGCGCTTCTTCTCGGCGGCAAGCGGAGGATCCTGCTGGACCTGGGGCGCCTCGACGACATCGACGCGGGCGGCATAGGTGAATTGGTCCGTGCCCTCAATGCGACGAACGAAGGGGGCGGCGTTCTGCGAATTGCGCACGCCAACAGCCGCGTCCACCGCCTGCTCGATGTCGCGGGAGTCTTGCAGTTCATGCCCTACAGCTGGTGTTCAGACCGGGATTCGAATGCCAGTTCGGCCTGCAGGCATTCGCGATCCCGTCCGACCGTTGCGACGGCGAGCAGCGTATCGTTCCGGAAGAACCGCGCGGAGGCGTCGTGCGCGTCGAGCGACCCATCGATCTGAACCCGATCCCATCGCTCGGCATGGCCGACGTATCTGATCGTCACGTCGTAGTGCTGGCTCCAGAAAAACGGTACGGCGTCGAAGCGCTCCCGCCGGCCGAGCATGTTCCGAGCGGCAATCTGGCCCTGACGCTGCGCCACGACCCAGTGTTCGACGCGAATGTTCTCCCCAGTCCGCGGATCTGGCCAACGAGCCACATCGCCGGCGGCGAACACACCCGGTGCGCTCGTTTCAAGAAACTCGTTGACGACGATTCCGTGGTCCACGGCAAGGCCCGAGCGTTCGGCCAGCGACACAGATGGACGGACGCCGATCCCGACCCCGACAAGGTCGGCGTCGATGGTCGTACCGCTGCCGAGAGTCACGCGACGCCCTGCCATCGATGTCACGGTGTCGCCCAGGTGAAACACGACTCCGTGCGCTTCGTGCACGGCCTGGATGAAGCGCCCGAGTTCATCGCCCATGATCCGCGCCAGCGGACGCGACTCCGGCGCGACCACCGTTACCGACACACCGCGCGTCCGCAGTGAAGCCGCCACCTCGAGTCCGATGAAGCTTGCACCGACCACGACGACATGTTTCGACGATTGCGCCCGCTCGACGATGGCGCGACTGTCGGCGAACGTGCGCAGATAGCGCACGTCAGCAGTCTCAGCTCCGGGAACCTGCAGACGGTTGGGCTCGGCGCCGGTGGCAATTAACACCGCGCCGTACTCTCGACGAGTTCCGTCCGCCAGGAGCACGGTACGCGTCTTCGGCTCGATCAGAACCGCCTGCGTGCTCAGGGCGAGATCGACGTGGCGCTCAGCGTAGAGATCGTCCGGCCACAGCGGGATCCAGTCGTCCTGAGCCTCGCCAGCGAGGTAATCCTTCGACAGGTTCGGCCGGTCGACCGGAGGATCCGCATCGGCGCTGACCATCGCAATCGAACCGTCGTAGCCTTCACGGCGCAGCATGTCGGCTGCGGCCAACCCGGCGGCACCGCCGCCAACAATCACAACCGACCGAGGTTGGGAGATCTGCGTTCGTGGAGTGGGAGTCGGCAACTGCTCGCGAACGAACACGGTGTTGCCCTGGCGTTCCGTGCGCCAGCACGGAAGGGGATCGAGGGCTGGCGCCCGCAGGGCATCACCGGTGGAGAGATCGAAGCACGCATGATGGAGTGGACATCGAATCGTCTGTCCAACCAGGATGCCTTCGGCGAGCGGTCCGCGGTAATGCGTGCATTGTGCGCGAACGGCGAAGAATTGTTCCGCGCTGCGAATCAGCAACACATCGTGTTCGCCGACGCGACCAGCAAGAATCTTTCCCTCAGGAATCGATTCCACCGGGACGCCTCGCGTCAGGTCAGCTACGGCCTGGCTGTCGCTCATATCATGCTCCTCACTGAAGCTTTCTGCGCGCGCGCCGCGTAATCATCACATTCGCTTTCTTGTGGCTGAAGTGCGGCAGTGATTGGTGGCCACTGGTTGCGTTCGACGGCAGCCTTGATCAGTGCAAGCCCCTTTTCAAGCGACGAGCGCGTCTTGCCCACGACAACCTTTCGCAGGATAGATCCTTTGACGCCGGTCAGGTCGTCCTGCTCCGAGCTCTTGAGCGTGACGAGACAGAAGCCACGACGCTGCGGCTTCGTGTCCGCCACACCGATCGACACATCCAGCGCGGTGTGGAAATAGTCGCTCGCATAGAGCTGTTTGATCGCGACCTCCGAGATCGGGCGAGTCGCATCTCCCGCGCGATACATCACGCCGTGGCTGACACGGATGGTGGGCTTCATTCCAAAGTCTACCTTTTCCCAGGAGAAGTAGCTGTCAGCGCCAGGCAGGTCGGCGTCAGGGTATTTGAGGAGCTACTGGCGCAACTCCGGGCGCACGTTCGGCAACGTGGCCGAGCGACCAGCCATGGTCTCCAACTGATCGGCGACGCGCGTGGGGTGGTGGTCTTTGTCGCGATAGACGGCCGAGCGCCGTACTGCCTCCATTGTGGTGCAGATTTTTCGATCGCTCGGAGGCGGGGTGGCAGCAGTGAACAGTACGAAGGTGACGCCGATACGTCGTCTGATGATCCGAGGTCGCCGGATCGCCCGCTACGCTTCCACGTGTGAGCCCAGCAGTCGCCGCATCAACGTCCGAGCGAATCGACCGATCTCGCCGAGGCGCCCGCGTTCGCCACGATGTCGGAAATCCTCGTAACGCCGGAGAAAGAATCCGGCAAAGAACATCAAGGTTGTTTCGTGCACAAACGCTCCGTCACGGTCTCCTCGCAGCACGTGCCGAAGCCAGCCAACGACGGCGAGTACCGCCTGCTTGTACATGTGAGCAGGCACATCGAACAACCAGCCACACCGCGATCGTTCCATCTCTTCCACACGTGCCATGGAATAAAAACGCCCGTGTCCCAGATGCCAGCGTCGATGATAGCTTTTCGTCAGACGCTCGCTGGCGACCTGCGACGTGACGACGAGATCCGGTACGTAAAGACCCTGGCCATTCGCGTTCCAAAGCCTGATGAGCAGCTCGTGGTCCTCCATTGAACCCAGTGAATCCTGAACGCGCTGAAGTTGCGGGTGGAACTTGCCGATCCGCTCCAGTGACGGCTTGCGAAATGCCATGTTTGCCGTGATCAGGCACAGCCGATTGCCGGCGTTCACGTAAAACGGTCGATCGCCGTAGTCCGCGAGGCCCACGGGCGCCCAGTGCTCAGGCGTCAACCACGATGGTGGCGGTGAACACCATGACGGAAGCACCTTGCCGCCAATACAGTCCACTTCTGGATGACTGTCGAGCGAGCGCTTGATGGTCGTCACCCAGTTCGCGCTGACCTGCACGTCATCGTCGGTGAACGCCACGATGTTCGAACGCGCCGCCGCAATGGCGGCGTTCCGGGCGTACGACAGGCCCTGGCGGCCTTCAAACACATACTGAACATTGCTGTGGCCGTGCTCGATGAAACTCTGCACGACCTGCGGAGTCTGATCGGTCGAATTGTTGTCGACCACGACCACTTCGTACTGCACACCCACGCCGATCTCGTTGCGGACAATACTCTCGAGTGCCTCTCGCAGCAGCTGGTGGCGGTTGTAGGTGCAGACGTTGACCGAGACATCACAGGTCTCGGGCTGCTCCCATCTCATCGACCGATGGCATCGTAGGTCTCCGGCTTGTGACCGAGCGCAACGCGAGAAGTCTTTCGCCAGGCGTGCCGAAAGAACCCGCGCGGATGGTAATGAAGCAGCCCGAGGAGTGCCGAAAGCGCCTGCCTCCATTCGTGCGCGCGGAGGTGTTTTCGTACCGCGTCCATAAGCTGATCGCCGTACTGGTGTCGCCAGCTCCTCATCCCCTGCCGCAGCGCACGCTCGGCAGACTGATCGCCTTTCACCACCGCCCGCTGTCCGTGCATCACGGTGAGGGTCGAGCGCATCATCAGCATCGGCCGACGCGACGTGCTCGTCCCGTGCTGCCGGTATTCCGCGACGATCTGGCCATGGCACCGGATGTGCTTATTCCGCGCAATTCTCAGGTACAGGTCATAGTCTTCCGCGCCCGAGACGGTCGTCTTGAAGCCCCCAACCGCTCGGACGACTTCGGTCCGTAGCATCGCGGCTCCAGGCATCCAGATGATGTTGCGTGTGAGGAGCGTCCGATAGTGGTCGCGCTCAACCACCGACTGCTGCCTCGTGTACCTCTGGATGCCATCCTCGCCGATGGACACGCAACGGCCAGCGACCAGGGCGGACAGCGGATGATCAGAAAACTGCTGCAGGGCGATCTCGAACGCACGAGGCAGACAGTCGATCGTCGGAGTCGAGAAACACCACGATAGTTGCCAGTGACGTGAGCGAGACCCTCGTTGCGAGCAGCGCCTTGACCGCGATTGGGCTGCGACAGGCATCGAACGAAATCGTAGCTCGTGGCGACCTGCACGGTGTTGTCCACTGAACCGTCGTCAACGACGATGATCTGACAGGCCGGACATGTCTGAGCTCAGCACACTCTCTATCGCCTGGCCGAGGAATCTCGCCTGGTTGTAACAGGGGATCACGACCGAGACGAGCTGGGAGGAAGTGAACTGTTCATCGGGCACGCACCTCCACCTTGGGCGTGTAAGCCTTCAGGAGCCCCCAGCTTTCGCTCGACGTGATCAAGTCCTCAACCCACACTTCAGGTCGTGACCACATTCGGTGCAGCCGGTACTTCACCTCGGATTCGACCACTCGCTTCCACAACCAGCGTGGCCGGCCGAAAATCAGACGCTTGTCGATCTCGTTCCAGCGGCTACCGAAGTACCTGCCCCGGTTGTAGAAGTGACTGCGCAAGTACTTCGTCGTTTGTCGATGCTTTGGGACATGGTGGCGCAGCGCGGCCCCTGGCACCCACCATCCTTCGGTTCCCTCGGCCAGAAGCGCCTGAATGACTTCGGTTTCTTCCCACCCGATCATCCGGCCAGGTCGGTAGCCCAGGTCGGGATCGTAAGGATGCCTTGCCTGCTCCATCGCCCGGACGGCGTAGTTGGCACCCCAGGGGATGACGTGAGTCGACAGCGGCACCGGTTCGGTTCCGAAGTCGCGCGCCGCGTAGACTCCGGCGACTGTCGGATAGGTTTCGAGCAACCAGGCCGGTGGCGTCCCATCGAACCATGGCTGGATCGGTCCGCCAAATATCGCGGCGGCGGGCCATCGCCTGAACGCGTTGACATACTCGATGAGCCACTCGCGGCACACCGTGACGTCGTCGTCAGCCCAGAGAATGTAGTCGCCGTGGGCTTCGGAAACGGCGCGATTGCGGGCGTGAGACAGGCCCGGCTTCGGCTCGAAGACTCGCCGGACCGGTAACCGACCTTCGAACCGTCCGGATAACCTGGTCGGTGCGATCGGTGCAATTGTTGTTAACGATGACGAGCTCCCAGCTCGCATCCGTCGGAGGCTCGAGCCGGGTAAAACCTTCGAGCGTCTGCTCCAGAGACGAGCAGCGATTCCACGTGCAGATCGCAACGGTGACCTGCAAGTCGCCCATCAACTCAACCCCTCGACATTCGTGCGATGGACCCGCCCGATACGCATGGAACGCAAACCCACGAGTACCGGAACTAGCTCGATTCAGCACGGACGGCGTGCAGGTCGTGCCACACCGACACACTGGGCTGACCGTAGTAGGAGCGCCCGAGTTGATACGTCAACCATGTAAACGCAACCTCGTCGAAGGTCTGCCAGGAACCTGCCGTGTCTTCACCAAATGGTCCCGAGCTGCCGAGGGCAAACGTCCAGTGATTGCCGTTGACTCCCGTTGCTTCTTGGCAGCGTAGACGATGAGGAGAAACGCTTGCCGAGCCCGGCGACCCGCTGGCCAAGCCGATACAACGACGGGTATGGCCGAAGCCGCTGTTTCATGAGCTGGCTGACGCTGAACGGATCGACTGCCAGCTGGCTGTGGTCGTTTTGCGTGATGAGCTTGAAGCGACTGTAGCCAAGATCCCTGAGCATGAACAACGGTTCGAGCTGCCGACCCATTTCCAACGAGACGTACTTCGGAAGATCCTGCTGATCGAGATCAGCGACGCAGTAAGTATCGTGCCCCTCGATGTCGACCTTGAGATAGAAAGGCACGCCGTACTGTTCCAGCAGGTCTCGAAACTGCCGGCACTCGACTTCGATCGCGTGGCAGGTGTGGCCTTCCCGCGACGCGATCTGCCGATCGAAAGAGTTCCACACGCTCTTCCCTTCGCAGATCCAGAACTGCGCCGTCTCGCGACGCGGTCCGATCGCGGCCTGCACCAGCTCGAGCCGTCCCTGCCGAATTGGCTCGGCGAACCGCTCCCGCGCCTGTTCGATCAGAGCCGGATCGACCTCGACGGCAACGACACGGTAACCCTCGTGCAGGTAGTACGCGGTGTCGTCTCCATCGTTCATTCCCACGTCGTAAATAAGGTCGGCGATCATCGGATCACTTTCGTGTGCGATGTCTCGTAGAAGCTATTTGAGTAGAGCTCCACGTCGTTGCTCAGGGTCCAACCGACTCGGCCACGCGCTCAGGCGCGTCGCTCGATGAGGCGGGACCCGGCGTCAGATGCCAGCGATGAGGCATATAAAAAGTGCCTCGGATGAAACGGCCCTGATCTATTCGCAGCGTCAGGCACTCGCTCTGCCAATCGATGGCCGTGCCGATCGCCTGGTCCGTGTGAACGATCGTGGCACTCACGTAGTACATCCCCGGCTGCAGGCCGATCTCATCCACCTCGAACTCCACGGTGCCCGATCCCGGTTCGAGCGGTATCCCCAGACCGTTGCGCGAAGCTGTTGTGATCTGGCACCACAGCCCAGAAAAGCGGTCGACCACCGAATACAGGTAAATCTCGAAAACGGCATCCGGTACCGGTCTGTGGACGACGTAGGTGAGGCGCAGCCGTGGCGCTGGAGCCAGTGCGAAACACCGCCGCCGGTTCGCCGCTGACGTCGTGACAGGTCACCGATGTGATCTGCACTTCTCCCGACAGGATCGCATCGGCGACCGCGTGCGGTTCTGAAGGCGTGTAACCGCTTCCAACGTCTTGATACGCGGCAATCACTTCCGCGGCCGTACCGGTAGCCATGACCTGCCCCTGCTTTAGCAGGATGACCCGATCGCACAGCCGCTCGACGGCGCCCAGGTCGTGGGAGATGAACACGATCGTCCGCCCCTGCCGGTGCAATTCGTTGATCCGATCGAGACACTTGGATTGAAACGCGGCGTCACCGACAGCCAGCACTTCGTCGAGCAGGAGAATGTCCGGCTCGAGATGGGCGGCAATCGAGAAGCCGAGCCGCACGTACATGCCGGAGGAGTAGTGTTTCACCGGCGCGTCGATGAAGTCGCGCACACCGGCGAATTCGATGATTCGCTCGAGCTTGTCCGCGATCTCGCGGCGCCTCATCCCCAGAATCGAGCCGCTGAGGTAAATGTTCTCGCGACCGGTCAGCTCTGGATGAAATCCCGAACCGACTTCAATCAGGGCCGAGAGACGCCCGTAGATTCGAATTTCGCCCGACGTGGGCACGGTGACGCTCGAAAGCAACTTCAGGATCGTGCTCTTCCCGGCGCCGTTGTGGCCAATGATCCCGAGCGTTTCCCCTTCCGCCACGGCGAACGACACATCACGCACGGCCCAGAATTCATCCTGGCGCCGCACGAAACCGGTGAGCTTCTGTCGCAACGAGCGACGGCCACCGTTCGCGTCGGCGGTCCGCCGCACTTTGTATCGCTTCGCGACCCGATCCATTGTCAGAGCGAACACGTTTTTCCGTGACCTGCCTAAATCACGTCGGCGACTGTCGCCTCGACGTGTTTGAAGTAGGCGAACGCGATCGGAAGCAGCACGGCCGAGACGATCGCCGAGACCGCGAGCGCGTGAAACGCGGGCGGCTGGCCTTGCACGATGACCCGCCGAAATGACTCGATGATGCCAGCCATCGGATTCAACACGTACAGCGCCGTGCCAGGATGCCGGCACAACGCTCAGCGGGTACACGACCGGCGTCGCGAATATCCACAGCTGAAGGATCAACGGCATGGCAACGCCGACGTCTCGATAGCGCACCTGGACGGCACAGAGCACGAGGGAGACAGCAACCGCGAACAGGGTGAGCAAGGCGACGATCGGAATCGCGTAAAGGGCGAGCGGCGTGAGCGGCACGTGGTAGTACATCATCAAGCCCGCGAGTACCGTCGAGGCGACCATGAAATCTATCAGGGCCGCAAACACGTACGTCAGCGGCAAAATCTCACGGGGGAAGTACACCTTGGTGACCAGGTTGAAGTGGCTCACGAGGCTGTTGGTGGCCGTCGACAGCGCCGTCGCGAAGTACGTCCACGGCAGCAGCGCGCAGTACGCAAACAGCGCATAGGGAGTGTCCTCGCTGGGCACGCGCGCGATCCGCGAAAAAATCACCGTGTAGATGAGCATCAGCGAGAGCGGCTGCACGACGGCCCACGCAATTCCCAGCACCGATTGTCGATACCGCACTTTGAATCGATGCAGGCTCAGCGTGTACACGAGGTCGCGATAATGGACGAGGTGTTTCAACGCGGCGACAAGTGCCCGCGGTGAGAACGAGGGGGCCCGGATGACGGTCACTGGCCGCCGGCACTGCTGTGACTCATCGCCGTGATGGCGGTAAAGGATCTGGGGCGCACGCGACTCGCCTCGACTTGCGAGCTCGGCCGTTGGATATGGGAAATCAGCGTTCCGCCGACTATCCACCGCAACAGTTGGGAGATCGTCCAAAGGCCGCGGTCGGTTCACAACACGTGACCGATTGGAGCGCATCGTCAATTTGACCGTGCATTTTGGAAGAGGCCGAGTCGCTCGGACGCACGCAACTGTCGTACCCGCTGCAAGGGGCCAAGTGTCGTAGATCGAGATGGACTCTGACGACCGGCTTGCCCACATGATGTCGTCAAGGTGTCAGGATTGCCCAATCAGGGCCTACGAGTGGGCGATTGCAGGGTGGCAAATCGTTTCTGTAAAGTTGGGCGATCGCCGTTCAGTAGCTTTGCCGCTTGCCGAGTCGGTGTAGAATCCTGCGGCACGAAAGACAGCCACGGCCCGTCGTGTGGAAGAAGCGCGCGTGGGCAACATTTGACGCATTCGACCATGGTCATGTCACCATTCCTCAAGGCATCACGTTCTCCGACAAAACGCGGTGAACCAAGAAGTTATCCCGAGACGAATCGACGGCGCATTCCGACGGATCCACATCTTGAGCCGAGGATCTCTGCTGGCACCAGCGTTGACGATTGCGCCAGCGTGTCCCCTTACAGCGCGGCCCGAATAGCGGTGCTCTGTCTCGTCTCGCTCGCGCCGAGCGTCATGGCGAACGCCGCAACGCTGACACTTGCATGGGATCCCAACCCCGAGTCGGATCTCGCGGGATATGTCCTCCACTGGGGAACGCAATCGGGTGTCTATACCAACAATCTCAATGTCGGCAACGTCACACTGCAACAAGTAACAGGTCTCGATGATGGAACGACCTACTACTTCGTTGTCACCGCCTACAACAGATCGAATTTGGTGAGTGAACCATCGGCAGAGGTCTCGGGCCGAACCGCGGACAGTGGTCTAGGGGGCTGTCCGGCCTGCACGCCTGGAGCCGACTTCAACGGTGACGGCGCACCTGATCTGCTCTGGCAAAACGACGGCACGCGCCAGGCGGTCGTCTGGTCCATCAGCGGCCCACCAGAAAACGCGTGGTGGCAATGGAACTGGCTTGCATCGGATGGTGTGGACGGCTGGCGCCTCGCTGCCGCCGCCGACTTCAATGGTGACGGGAAGCCCGATCTCGTGTGGCAGAACGACACGACGAGTCAGGTCGGTGTCTGGTACATGGGCGGGCCCGAAGGAAATGCGTTTCTTGGGTGGAACTCGCTTGCATCGGATGGTGTGAGCGGTTGGCGCCTCGCTGCGACCGCCGACTTCAATGGTGACGGGAAGCCCGATCTCGTGTGGCAAAGCGACACGACGAGTCAGGTCGCTGTCTGGTACATGGGCGGGCCCCGAGGCAATGCGTTTCTGGGGTCGAACTGGCTTGCGTCGGACGGGGTGAGCGGCTGGCGCCTCGCTGCCACCGCCGACTTCAATGGCGACGGAAAGCCCGATCTCGTGTGGCAGAACGGCGCGACGAGTCAGGTCGTTGTGTGGTACATGGGCGGCTCCCAAGGCCATGCGTTCCAGCGCTGGGACTGGCTGTCGGACGCGAGGGTCACTGGTTGGAGCGTCGTTGGAACGAGCGACTTCAATGGCGACGGGAAGCCTGATCTCGTATGGCAGAAGGACGATACACGCGAGGTCGGTGTCTGGTACATGGGAGGCGATCAAGGAAACGTGTTTCAGGGATTTCGCTCGCTGTCGCTGGGGCCCGTCTTTGGCTGGACTGCGATCGCCCGTTAGACACGACGACATCATCGCTTGGCGCAAGCGAAATCAGCCAAAGGCTCACGCTGAAGGGGGTGGGGAGCTTTACGGCGTTCTACGAACGGAACATTGGTCGTGGCTCGTCGATCTCCCTCCATCTGAAGTTCGTCGCTCCGGGAATCGCCGGTGATGAGCGATGTCTGTGAAAGTGGCGTGGCGTTTCCGTATCGAGAAGGTAAACCTCGCGGAAACGAGGTCACCCTGATTCCGGCAGCTTCCGTCAATCGACACGAAGAGGGTGGCTGACAGCACTGTCAGTGCTCGGTTGCAGCCGCCTTCTGATGCTGGTGCAGATGTTCTTCGAGTTGATCTCGAACCGTGTGACGAAACTCGGATTCTGACGCGCCTCGACTCACGCCCATGATGATTTGGCAGGGCTCCGTCGAGCAACCGCGCACCGTCAGAATCACTTCAGTGTAGGAAGAATCGGCATCCGCGCGGGCGGCGACGACTTCCAGGGTCGGCGTTTGCTCTCGAGCGACTTCCGAGACGATTCGCCGCACATCACTCAAACTCAGAGGCATGGCCGCTCCTCAGGATCGAATAGCTCAGTCAGGTTCTGCCGAAATCGTTGCACGGAGTGCGCCATCCAGATGGCGAGGCGGTCAAGACACGCGGGCCCGCGTTGCTGCGACTCGCGCATAGACCAGTCCCGACAGCACCGCCGCACTGATGGCAATCGTCGACTTCACGTGTGAGCCGTGCGAAGCCATCCGTTCAATGTCCGCGCATGCGTCACGCAGTTTTTCTCTCCGGCATAGATAGTCGGTGTGCAACGCCAGCACTTCACCCTCGAGGACCTTGCGGGTGAGCTCGACGTGATCCTTGTCGATTCCCTGGCGCTTCGCATAGGCCCCGAGTTTGTCGGCGAGCACCTGTTTATCGTGAAGCTCTCCGAGAATCTCCTGGCCCCGCTTCAGGGCACCAACCGCGGCACGCATTTCGCCGAATCCCGTTCGCAGTGCAATTTCCCCCGAGTACCGCAGTTGCTTGATCGCGATGCGGGCGGTGTGTGCGCGCCGCGGAAAGTAGACGCCGGTGGCGTGCGCAATTGCCTCGAGGGCGGTGTGGCTGCGTTCCACCGCAAGCCGTCGGATCTGCTGCTGCCACCCGCGTGACGTCAGTCGCATGCGAAGCCCCGCCGGGTGTCCGTCGCCGACGAAATGCAGCAACGCGTCAACGTCCAGCCGTTCGAGCGTTTTGATCAATCGGCGCATCTTTGTCAGCCGGCGCTGTTCGTGATCCTGGCGAACGACGACCATCGACGGCGCCGTCTCCGGTGCATGCATTTCGAGGTCTTGGATCAGCCCAATCTGCACATCGATATCGCGCACCTTCCCCAGCGCGCGACCGATTTTGCGATAACCGGTGGCCACATCCCGTTCACCATCGCGGCCGGGAATGACGGGCACCAGGGCAAGGAGTTCGCGGATTCTGCGCGTCGCCACGCGACTATCGTGAACGGCGTCCGCGATCCCGTCGTAGACAGCATCCAGCTGAGTTCGCAAAACGGACGTCTGCTCGTCGAGCAGCGAGGCAAGTGTTCTGTTTGCAAACATGGACGACCCCTCTGCTCAGCGGGAATGCAACCGGACGGCCGACTTTTCGAGACCTCGACACCTGATTCGCGTCGTTACACCGTTGTTACACTGTCGTCAGTGAGCAGACCGGCCGAACGGTGTTCATTTTGACAGTGGCGACCAACGCCGCTACGCAGACGTCTGGACCTGCTACCTTTCCTCGATGGCTGCGCTAATCTCTGCTAATGCCATGGCGGCAACTTTTTCTCTGGTGCGTGCTGTTCCTCATCGCGGGCTGCACACCTGGAGAGCCGATGGCAGCCGACATTCCCTTGTTCAGCGGGCGTGGAACATCAGCCGGTGACGTCGCGGCCTTCGAAGACATCTTGCGCGAAGGCGGCTGGCGCTATTCGACGGCCAGTACGGCGCGGCTGGACGCCATCAGCGAAGCGGAGCTCAAGACCTACGGCGGCTGATCGTGATGCCCGGCGGGAACTTCATAGACATCGGCAACGGGCTTACGACGAGCGCAACTACGAAGATTCGAAGCGCCATCGAAAGCGGCGTCGGCTACTGGGCGTCTGCGCGGGCGCATTCTTCGCGGCCGCGTCTCCGTACAATGGACTCAATCTCCCCGACGGCGTCAGGTTTCCGTTCTACGCACTCGAAAATCGCGGCATACGCAAGGCGCCCGTCATCGTGACTCCTGCCGGTGGTGCAGCGCTCGAGGTCTACTGGGAAGACGGTCCGCAGCTCACGGGCTGGGGCCAACCGGTCGCGAGATACCCGGACGGAACGCCAGCCGTCGTGCAGGGCAGGTTCGGTCACGGGTGGGTCGTGCTCGCGGGAGTTCACGCGGAAGCTCCCGAGAACTGGCGCCGCGGCCCGCACTTCACCACGCCGGCCACCCTGAGTCGCGCGTATGCGGCGACGCTCGTCGACGCGGCGCTGAATCGCAAGGCACTCCCGCACGATTGATGCGGCCTGGCTGGACTGGATCAGGCACGCCTGAAGGCCGCGTCGATCTCGGGCCACCGTTATTGCCGCAGCACCTGGTGAACAAACGCGACCGCGATGGATCCTTCGCCGACCGCCGAGGCAACCCGCTTGACGTTGCCGCTGCGCACGTCTCCCACGGCAAAGATACCGGGCCGGTTCGTTTCGAGCAGATACGGCGGCCGTGCAAGCGGCCACTTCGCCGTGGCGAGCTCGTTCGAGGCGAGATCCGGTCCGGTTTTCACGAAGCCGTTTTCGTCCAGCGCAATGCAGCCACTCAGCCATGCGGTATTGGGAACGGCGCCGGTCATCATGAATGCATGACCGATGTCATGAGTTTCCACCTCGCCGGTCTGGTCGTCGCGCCACTGGATCCGTTCGAGCTTTCCATTCCCGTCCAAAGCGACGATCTGGGTCTGCGTCCGCACGACGATCGACGGATTCTCCTCGATTCGTCGAATCAAATAACGCGACATCGTGTCCGCCAGACCTGGTCCGCGCACCAGCATGTGGACACGCCGCGCGGTTGACGCGAGAAAGACAGCGGCCTGCCCGGCAGAGTTGCCGCCACCAACGATCGCGACGTCCTCGCCGACACAGAGCTGCGCTTCCATCGGGGTGGCGCCGTAGTAGATGCCGGCGCCCTCAAAGGCCGACAGGTTGTGCAGTGCGGGCTTGCGGTACTCCGCTCCCGTCGCGATGATCACCGCACGCGCGCGGATTTGAGGTCCCTGGTCGATCTCGACCCGGTATCGCTGCCCGTCGCAGGCCATTCGGGTGGCGCCTTTGGCAACGATGACCTGTGCGCCAAACTTCAGCGCCTGGGCGTAAGCGCGGCCGGTTAAGTCGAGCCCCGAGATCCCGGTCGGAAACCCGAGGTAGTTCTCGATACGTGAGCTCGATCCAGCCTGACCGCCGGGTACGCTCGATTCGAGCACGAGCACATCGAGACCTTCCGAGGCCCCGTACACCGCCGCAGCAAGACCAGCAGGGCCGGCGCCGACGACGATGAGATCGCACACGCGATTCTGATCGATCTCTTCGTTGAACCCGAGGCACTCCGCGATCTGCGCATTGGTTGGATTACGCAGGACGCTCCCCCCGCGGCAGATCACGACGGGGATCTCAGCAGCACCAACCTGGAACCGATCGAGCAATTCCTGCGCTTCACGGTCGCGATCCAGATCGATGTACTGAAATGGATGGCCGTTCCGCGTCAGAAATTCCTTCACGCGCAGTGTCCCGGCGCTGTGAGACGAGCCGATGACGACGGCATCTCCCATCTCATGCGCAATCAGCTCGAGGCGGCGCAGAATGAACGCGCGCATCAAAATCTGGCTCAGCTCAGCGTCGGTCTGTATCAGCGCGAGCAACTGCTCGTGATCGAGCTGGATCACTTCGCCTGATTCGCTGGCGCGCAGACGCCCGAGCGAGCGCCGCCCGCTGATCATGTTCGCTTCGCCGGAAAACTGTCCGGCGCGATGACTCACGATCAGGGTCTCTCCCTTGTCGTTCGGTCGGAGGACCTGGACTTCGCCGCCGAGAACGACGAAAAACGGCACAGGCCTGTCGCCCACCTCGACGAGCACCTCGCCGCCAGTGATCGACCGGCGCCGTCCGTGGACCGCGATCCGCGACACTTGCGGCGATGTCAGGGTCGGAAAGAGATGATCGGGACGAGCGACGACGGCAGTCAGAGGCGTCAGTGCGGGATTGGGTGTGTCCATTGCCCACCAGCTGCAAAGGAACAGTTTACTCCGCCCGCAGCGCCCTGACCGGATCGATGCGGCTCGCCTGGCGCGCGGGCACGTAACCAGCCACCATCGTGACGATCCCCAGCACCGACAGAGCGACGGCGATCGCCAGCGGGTCGCGCGGCGTGACGCCGAACAGCTGGCCGGCGATGTAGCGGTTCGCGGCGAGTGAGGCCAGCAGTGCCGAGCGCCGCCCCGATGGTCACCAGCAGCAGCGTTTCGCGCACCATCATCCACACGACGCTCTCTTGTCTGGCGCCGACGGCGATGCGGATGCCGATCTCGCGTGTGCGTCGGACTACGCGGTACGCCATCACGCCGTAGAGGCCGATGCACGCCAGGATCAGCGCGAGCGCGGCAAAGAACGTGGCGAGGAGGGCGAGCATCCGCTCGCGTACGAGCGACATCTCCACGTTCTGCTCCATCGTCGTGATTCCGGTAACGAACCCGCCTGGCACGGTCTCGGTGACGATGGCGCGGATCGACGGTGCGAGCCGTGTGACATCGCCGGGCCCTCGCACCGCGACGACGGCGCCGGTGATCGGATCGATCGCCTGCTCCAGCGGCACGTAGGCCATGCGGCTCGTCCGGCGTTCGCAGGTCCTGGTAGCGCGTATCGGCGACGACGCCGACGATCTCGAACTCGTCCTGCGACGCGCTGGCCCGGGAAATTCACCTTCCGGCCAAGCGGACTCTCGGCGCCGAAGAATGCCCGGGCGGCGGTCTCGTTGAGAATGGCGACACGCAGCGAGCCCGACCGATCGCCGGGTGTGAACAATCGTCCGGCCAGCAGGCGGATGCCGGTGGTTTCGAAATAGCCGTCGGTCACCTGGTTGATGCTGATACCGCGATCCTTCTCGGGTCCCTGGACGGGACCGTGGATCGCGATCTTCACTCCACGGAACCAGCCGCTGAGCGGGTTCATGGTCGCAACCGCGGCAGACGACACACCCGGCACCTCGCGCACGCGCTCGATGAAGCCGCTCCAGATCGCGCCGAGCCGCGCATGGTCGGCGCGAAACTCCGTCGGGAGTCTTCGGCGTCACGGTCCGCCCTGGCACGGTGGCCTCGACCTGCATCGTCAAGACGCCGTCGCGATCGAAGCCCGATGGAACGCTGTTCAGGTTGTGAAGCGTTCGCAGAAAGAGCGCGGCGCCGCAGAGCAGGAGGACCGACAAGGTGACTTGAACGACGACCAGCGCTCGACCGAGACGGTTGTGCGTGGTCGTTCCACCGGCGCGCCGGGTTTCGCGGCATCGACGCGCGTCGCGCGCAGCGCCGGCGCGAGGCTGAAGAGCAGCGCGGTCGCGACTGAAACGCCGGCGGTAAAGCCCAGGACGCGCAGGTCGAAATGCGGCTCCAGCACCACCCTCTCGGCCGGCCCGGCGAGAACCGCAACCAGGAACGACGCGCCCCACCGCGCGAACAGCAATCCGGCTCCGGCTCCCAGCGACACCAGCACGACGCCTTCGGTCAGCAGCTGACGAATCAGCCTGCCGCGACTCGCGCCAATGGCGAGCCGCACCGCCATCTCGTTCTGCCTCGCGGTGGCGCGGGCGAGCAGCAGGTTGGCCACATTGGCGCAGCCGATGAGCAGCACGACGCCGACGATCGCCATCACGATCATCAGCGGCTCGGCGTAGCTGCGGCGCAGGTCGTTCGCGCCTCTGGCCGCGGGCACGAGCACGATGCCGCTGAAGTAGCCGCGCTTTTCGCGAGGCATCCCGACTTCCGTCAGGTAGGCGTCCCACAGCGCCTCGAGATCCGCGCGCGCCGGCTCGACGCTCGCGCCGGGCGCGAGACGCCCGATCACGCTCAGCCACCAGCTCTGCTTCGATTGCAGACCCTGTTCGACGAGCATCATGGGAAGCGTGATGTCGAGCGGCGCGCCGACCTGAAGCCCGAAGAATCCCGGCGGTGTGACGCCGACGATGGTCACCCACTGCGTGCCGACCTGAACGCTCTTCCCGAGTACCGCCGGATCCCTTCCGAAGCGGCGCGTCCAGAAGCCGTCGCTGATGACGGCGACCGCGCCAGTCCGGACCGCCGCGGCCCGGCTCGGAATCGTCCGCGGGCGTGAGCATTCGTCCGTGGACCGCGCGAACGCCGAGCACGTCGAAGTAGGAGCCGGAGGCGTACTGACCGCGCACCCGCTCCGGCACGCCGTCGATCGACACCTTGAACATCCGCTCGTCGAACGCCGCGATACCCGAGAGGAAGCGGTTGTGATCGCGGAGCCGCTCGAAGCACGGATACGGAGGGCCGTTGCTGCCGCCGGACTTCCCGCCGGAGTTGTCGACGAAGAACAATCGCTGCGGATCGTCGACCGGCAGCGTCTTGACCAGCACGGTGTCGATCAGCGTGAAGATCGCCGTGTTGGCGCCGATCCCGAGTCCGAGCGACAACAGGGCGACCAGCGTGAACGCCGGCGACCGGCGCAGGAGCCGAAATGCGTAGCTGACGTCGCCGCGCAGCTCGTCGAGCAGCCGCAGGCCGACCGCGTCGCGGCATTCCTCCCTGCGCGCTGCAACGCTGCCGAACTCGGCGAGCGCACGCCGGCGGGCTTCCTCTTCCGGCACGCCGCGCCGGCGCAGATCCGCCTGATAGAGCTCGAGGTGGGTCCGCATCTCGTCCTGCATCTCGCGCTCGAAGTCAGCGCGCCGGCTGCTGACTCGAAGCCACGACTTGACGCGCGCGATGAGACTCATAGGTCCTCCGGCATCGCTTCGAGCGCGAACCCGATCGCCTCCGAGAACCGCCGCCAGTACGCCGTCTCTTCCTTGAGTCGCCGCCGGCCGGCCGCGGTGAGGCGGTAGATACTTCGCCTTCCGCTTGTTCTCCGATTCGCCCCATTCCGAGGTGATGAGCCCCTGATGCTCGAGGCGATACAGCGCGGGATAGAGCGAGCCCTGCTGAATCTGCAGGCGGTCCTGCGAGATCTGCTGAATGCGGAGCAGGATGCCGTAGCCGTGCAGCGGCCCCAGCGAGACGGCCTTGAGGATGAGGAGGTCGAGGGTGCCCTGCAGCAGCTCGGTCGTGTCGCTCACGCGGCTCTCCTAGACGTACCAGGAGAGAGATGCACCACTTCTCCTAGGGCGTCAAGGAGAGAGCCTGGGCCGTCGGTGGCCGCGTTGACTTCGCCGAGCGGAAGTCTTTACGTGGCCCGTCGAGGCCGGGCAATCACTGCTTTCGAGGCGGCTACGGCGGCCCGGGTGCTCGTGCAAATCGCCCGGCTTTCCTCGCGAATGGCGATCAGGCGTTGCCGTGTTCGGGCACTGGCTTTTTGGCCGGCGGCGACCGCCGCTTCAGCGGCCACCCAAGCGGCTCGGCCTTCCTCGCGAACGCCGGCCACGGCTGGAGGTCGAGAAAGGAGATGAGTCTCGGTCATCAGCCACCTCTCGTCGGGTGAGCCCGACAGCTTAGATGAGGCGGCCAACCCTGGATTGGGTCAGGGGCACCAGGAAAGTAATTTCACGCTACATCCGCGACGGCCAGAAGTCACGGCAAATCGTCTTCATCTGAACGGTGGCCTTCACGCGCGAGCTCAAGAGGTTTGACCGTTCACGACGGAACTCCGAGTAGGCGTGGTCGAGGGCCCTCCACGCCGATCGTCAAATCAGGCGGTTACGCTTCTACTTCTTCTCAGTGGCCAGCAACCGCTCGATGGTGTCCAGACGCGCTTTCAAATCTTCGATCGTGCGATGCTGCTGCTGCACCTCGTTCAACAGCATCGCGTTGATCTTCTGGTACTGGACCGTCTCGACTTCGCCGTCCGGCAGATGGGTCACGAGATCCGGATAGATTTTCTCGACCTCCTCGGCGATGAGGCCATAGTCGATCGGCTTGGTGCCATTGGCGTATGGCTGTTTATAGCGGTAGGTCACGGGACGCAGGTTCATCAGTCCGCTGCTGATCTCGCCCATGTCCTGGATGTCCTCTTTGTACCGGCGCGAGGAATTGATGGTCCCGAGCTGTCCGTTGGAATCGATGACCACGTTGATCGCGTCGGCGACTCCTGTCGTGATGCCGCGGACACCAGCGATCACTGTCTTGGTCTGCGTTCCCTGGAGGCCGAGGTACATCGCGTTCGATTCGTTCGTCGCGCCCCAGACGTTGGTGCCAAGGTAGATGTTGTTCGACCCACTGATCGCAGCCAACCCAGATTGATAACCGATTGCGACGTTATTATTGCCGGCGCTGTTGGAACTCATCGCCAAAGTGCCGATGGCCGTGTTGCCAGTGCCCGCGAAGTTTTGTGTCAGCGCGGAGCCGCCGATGGCAACGTTCAGGTTTCCGCCTGTATTGTTGTCGAGCGCGTGGTAACCAATCGCGGAATTCGTGCTGCCGGTGCTGTTGCTCACAAGCGCCCGCTCTCCGACGGCTGTGTTGCCACCGCCCGTGGTGTTGAGTTGGAGAACTTCGAAACCGATTCCGGTGTTGAAAATGCCTGTCATGGTGGCATTCCCGGTATTCAGCCCCAAAAACGTGTTGCCGATCCCCAAGCTGTATAAGAACGGCGCGCCACCTTTACGGATGCTACCTGGGATCTCCACATCGCCATCCGGTCGCACCTGGAACTTTGAACTGCTATTGAGCATGAAGTTAATCGAACCGCCTGAGGCGATATTGTTGATGCGGTACTCGTGCGTGGCGTTGTTAAAGCCTTGGAACTGGCCCAGCGCCCCGTTCTGATCGTAAAAGAGCATGCCGGAGTAAGACGTCGAGGTATTACCCATGTTCTGAACCGCGAACCCGGTTAGGCTGCCCGTGGTGTTGGCAAATCTGACGTGCAAGTTATCGATGGGGGTGCTTGTACCGACGCCGACGAAACCGCCGTTCTCGAAAATGGCGGAAGGACCGACGTTAGTGGAATCGACGTATTTGGCGACAACATTGGGTGTGCCGGGCAGGTCACTAGCGGCAGCAGCTAGAGCCTTCTGCGAACTGGTGTCGGCAGATGAACTCGTCCCGGCGCTCGGCGACAACAGATAGTCGGAGGCTGGGCGGCCACCGAGTGTGTCCGCGTCTGAAGCGCGCAACGCATACGGCACACTCGTCAGACGCACTCGCGGGCGTTCCACTTCGCCGGCCCGATCGAAGCGTATTCCCAGCCACTGCGCACCTGTTGCAAACACCGCATCAGGGATTCCGTCGGGGCTCGCCGCGCCGAGGAGAAGGGAATAGCGGCCTCTCTCATCGACGGCGACGCGCTGCGTTTCTTGCCAGATGGCGGATCCACTCACCTGCTCGCTATAGATCGACAAGGTCACGGTCTCGACCCGAGCACCAGGCTCGGCATTGATCGGCATGAATACGCCAGTCACCGGTATGAGCCGCGGGACAGAACTCGATGGCGGCGACGAAGGCAGTTGTTGTGCGTCGAGAACGGTGGTCATGAATACAGATAGCAAAACCCCAGATGCGCGAGCTATCGCAAGGCACATGACGAATCTCTCCCCAAAGAAAGTGGTGCGGCGCGGATGAACGGGCGGGGGAGTCTAGCAAACTGTCGAGCTGGGTCGCAACCCCCGGCGCTGAGTTTTTCCGCTCTCAGTCGATGGGATCGCTCCAGTGCGGCATCGGCGTTCTGATCAACTGCGTCCACTCATGCTGGCAATCGAGGCATCGGAACGAGTAGACCTCCGGACTTGGGGGAATCGTCGAGGCCGTGCGATCCGACAGGCAGGAAGGGCAGCAGGGTCGGCGCGTGCGCTGTCGTTCTCCTCGACGAAAAAAGTTCAGCACGCGGCGGACGATCATGAAGACAACCGCGCGAGATGCGAGCGCCGGCGATGAGGTGCGAGCGACCTGCTCGTGACGACGAGCGGTCAGGAGTGATGAAGACGAAGTGTCACGCGCCTACTATCGGCGATAGTACGACGCGAGTTCATGGAAAAAATGCGGCTGAGCTTTGAGAAAGATGATCGAGACGGCGAGGCCCACTTCGGAATGTGTTCGATCCGTACACGCTGGGTACTCGCGTACTAGCGTGGTGAAGTCCGAGGGGCGAAGCCCCTCGGAGTGAGATCTAAACGCGACCTACTTGATGTACCAGTGTCCGGCGATCGACACGCTCCAGCGATCGGGCTCGAACCCGGCAAACGGTGCCGGTAGTTTGCGGTACCCGGCCTCCGCGCTGAGACCGAGCTGCGTGAGGCTCGCGAACGTCAGTTCGCTGCCGCCAAACACGCGATAGCCAACACCGTTGTCGGACACCGGTTCCATCGGAACTGGTGCGGAGTCCTTCCACGTCTGGTGACGGAAACTCACCGCCGATCCGACGTAGGGCCGAATCCAGAAATAGCCCGGCACGCGATCGAAGAGCGCGTACATCACTCCCGGCTCGATCTGCATCGACGTGACGCGGCCCGTCGCGGTGTCGCTCGTCATCGCATCCCGCGTCAGGCCCGCCTGAACGCCGACGCGCTTGTTGTGCCACCACCGCGCGGTCGCACCGAAGCTGCTCATCGATCCGACGAGCCCGCCGACGCCGACGACGTGGCTGATCCGGCTTCCACCCTGAGGAACGCTCGGCGGCGGCAACCGATCGCCCGTTGACCCCGGCGTCCGCTGCGCAGTCGCCGTCGTCGCCGGAGACGGCGTGTATGCGGGCACGGGTGCAGACGTCGTGCGCGACGGCGTAGTTGCCGCCGGCGCCTTGGGCGTCGGCGCACTCAGGCGTCCCGTGGTCATGTGCACGTAGCCGATGCCCTCAGGTACGTTGGGCCACGCGACTTCGGCCCAGCTTCCCAGATTGCGCGCGACGGTCAGAGCCGTGCCGCGCGACGCACGGCCGACGATCGGACTGCCCGTGGTCGGACCTTTGTGCACGTCAGCAGATTGAACCGTCACGGTGAAGACGCTGTCCTGGGCGTGGAGCGGCACCGCAGTGAGCGTGAGCGCGAGTACGATGATGGCGACGCATCGAGTCATTCGAGTCCTCCAGCAATACCGCGATCCCGGCTTCACACATCGGCACGAACCGTCACCTACGAAACTCGTGGGCGAGTGACGGTTTTGATGGAACCAAACAGCAAAATGCGCCGAAAAAGCCGCAGATCGCCAGACGCTGGATGGAAGAGCAAAAAGTCCACCCGTTCAGGCGGGATCAGATGGGAGGGGTTGCCGTCTGACATCACCCGTGCTCCACGGGATCACGATGACCCGCGGAACACGAGGATGTGCGATCGCAATGGGGCTGGTTACTTTCCGCTCGTACCGACGGCGCCGACGCTTAACTCCTGGAGCAACGGTCGAGCCTCCGCTGGTGCCTTCAGGTCTCCGAACGCGATCGTTTTGGAGTCCGCGGCGGCAGCGCCGTAGACGTCGGTGTTGGCATCCTTGTCCGGGCCCAGCATGCCGCCTGAAAGGTCGATGCCGGCAAATACGCCGTGGGTCCTCGAATAGGAGAGTATTTGCGCCGACAATTGAGCGTCGGTAGCGGCTGCCGCGGCGCGGCCGACAGGTCCGGCTGCGACCGATGCGTCTGCGCCGAGTGAGACCTTGTTCCCCAGCATCTTCTCTGCACCGTCACGATTCATGACGAGCAGCACGAGATCCATCTCTGCCGCGCCGATCTGAAGTCCCCAGCTCCCCTTCTCGAGCTGCATGAACAAAGGTGCGGCCCATCGGTCGCCCGTCCTGCAGCTCATGACGCCGCGCCCGTACTCGCCGCCGATGCCAAATGCCGCTTTCTTCAGGTCGGGAATGACGACGACGCATGCCGTACGGCTCCACAGCTTTTCAGGAATGCCGTTGTCAGGTTGCTCGCGCATGGCACGAATCACCGACGCCGCGTTTTGCAGGCGCTTCACTTCCGCAGTCGAGATCGCGGCCGTCGCGAGGCCAATCGCCATGAGGCAGCCGATAACTCCAAACAGATTCTTGTGACGCATTTAGTTACACTCCGCATATTCTGTTTCCAGAATCGTGCCGATTCCAGAACAGGTGCGGCGGAGGCGCATCAATGCGGGTTTTTCACGTCCCAGGCTCTCGTTGCGAATGTCGGAGACCTGTGCGACGTGTCGAATCGTAAACGGGTCATGCGATCGGAGCGGTAGGAGATGACCAATTCCTGGGCACTAATGCTGCTCTCCGACACCTCTCTAGGAAGACTGCTTCACTGTCTGACTTGATGTCGCGGGTGGCCAGGGCGTAAGCGGACTTGCTGTCGAGTCGGCTGGAGCACGCTCAAGCACGGCGGTTCGCGTCCGACTCACATCAAAGCGACAGTGATAAGGTGCAGAGATGAGAACTCTCGTGATCGGCGGCACGCTCTTCATCGGTCGCGAGATCGTGCGCCGGCTTGCCACGCGCGGACACGACGTCACGGTCCTTCACCGGCGCGACCATCACGATCTCGGTCCTGGCATCAGGAACCTGAAAGCAGACCGCGGGGATCTCGGCGCAATCTCGCGCCTGGTGGCCGACGGTCAGTTCGACGCGGTGTTCGATGTCGCCTACGACTGGGCGAAAGGCACCACGGCGGCGCAGGTCGAAGCCGCAGCTCGCGCGTGTGGAGACGGACTGCGGCGATACGTATTCATCTCGAGCATCGCCGCGTATCTGCCTGGCGTGAATCTCGGCGAGAACGCGCCGCTCGTGCCGGACGATTTTCCGAACCCGTACGCGCAGCACAAAGCGTCAAGCGAACGGGCCCTGTTTCGGATGCGCGCGGAATCCGGCTTCCCGGTCACCACGTTCCGCCCGCCGTTCGTGCACGGACCGAGACAACCCTTCGATCGAGAGCAGTTCTTCTGGGATCGATTACGTGATGGCCGCCCGATCATTCTGCCGGATGATGGCGGGGCCCCGATGCAGTGGGTGTTCGTCTCGGATATTGCGGAAGCGTGCGTGCGCGCGATGGAAGTCACCGAGGCCGTCGGTGAAGCGTTCAACATCGCTCACCTGGAGTCGCTGACTCAGCGGAGTTTCGTCGAAGCGCTCGCGCGCGTCGCCGAGCTGACGCCGTCATTCGCGTCGGTCTCGCGGAGTGCGATCCAGGCCGCCGGCGGTCAGCTGGCCGGAACGAACCTCTACTTCGGCGAGTTTCTCGATCTGCCCCCGTATGTGACCGTGATCGAGAAGGCGCGGCGCATCCTGGGCATCACACCCACAAGCCTCGACGCCGCGCTCCGCGAGAGCTTCGCGTGGTACAAGGAACAACCCGGACGGCGCGTTGACTACTCGTTCGAAGATCGGCTCCTCGCGGCAAGAGCCTGACGCCTGGACCACACGTCATCTGTGCGGCTGGCTGAGATGTCGACGGCGCGTCTGCTACTTTGGTGTCACCCGGAAAAGCCCGCCCGCCGGCGCATCCTCGAGCATCCATATCGCGCCATCCGGTGCGACTTCCACGTCGCGGATGCGATGGCCCACGCTCCAGCGTTCGGCCGTTGTGGCGCCGCCCTTGCCATCGAACGTCACGCGATTGAGCGTCACCGACGCCATGCCGCCAATCAACGCTGAACCCTTCCATTGCGGGAACATGTCGCCCGTATAGAACGTCAGGCTGCCGGGTGCGATCACCGGCGTCCAATAGATCACGGGCTTGGTCAGGTCCGGCCGGGTGTCTGGGCTCGGGATCGGCACACCGTTGTAGTTGACCGCGTAAGAGACGAGCGGCCAGCCGTAGTTCTTCCCCGGCTCGATCAGGTTCAACTCGTCACCACCTCTCGGGCCGTGTTCGACTTCCCAGAGCTTGCCGTCAGGCGCGAACGCCAGGCCGTAAGGAGTACGGTGGCCGCTCGACCAGGTTTCCGCGGGCGCCAGGTTCGGCCCGGTGAACGTGTAGGTACTCACCACGGGCGCGGTCTTCGCGACTTCGGTGTCCCCCGGCGGATCGATCAGCGGCACGCTCGCCGCACCCGTTTTTGCGGCCATGGGGTTGCCGGGCGCCGGCTTGCCATCGAGCGTCAGCCGCACGACCTTGCCGAGTTCCTGGTCGGGATCCTGGGCCGGCGTCATGCGCTGGCGCTCGCCAACCGTGAGGAACAGATAGTTCCCATCCGGCGAGAAGGCGATCTGGGCGCCGAATTGTCCGCCCTTGCCCTTTGGCATCTGTCGCCACAGGACCTGCAATCCCTCGAGGCCCGCCCAATTCTCTCCGGTGACGAGACGCGCCCGGGCCAGCGCCAGGCTCGACCCGCCATCACCGGGCTCTGCGTAGGTGAGGTAGACAGAGTGGTCGGTCGCGTAGTGGGGTGAGAGGAAGGCACCGAACATCCCGCCCTGCCCCTGATAGAGGACCGTCGGAACGTTCCCCACCGATATCTTCGTACCCTTCTGCGTCACCAACCAGATCGGCCCGACTTTTTCGGTGACGAGCATGCGCCCGTCCGGCAGAAAGGCGATGCGCCAGGGCAGGTTGAACGTCGCCACCTGCGTCATCGTGAACGGCACACTCTCTTCTGGCTTCTGCTCGCCCGCGTTGACCTGCGCCCGCGCCGCACTCGCGACGAGTGTCAAAAACAGAGCCGCGCCCACCACCGTCTTCATATGTCTCCTTCCACTGAGCGTCCCCAACCCAGGTTTTCAAACTATAACAGCGCTCGTCGATTGCTGATTGTTGATTGTCAATTGCTGATTGAGATGTCCGTGGTGAACGCTCACCGTCCCCTCGTCTCCGCCAGGCGGGCGCTGTCACCCTTCTCCGCCGTCGTCAGGTGCTCTGCAAGCAGCGCATTCACCTCCCGCGCGAGTTGGATCGGGAGCGCATGGCTCGCGTCCGGAAATTCGACGTAACGGGCACCGTCAATTCGCGAGGCGATCTCCTTGCCGAGTGTCGGCGGCGCGATCGGGTCCTGGCTCGCACTCACGACAAGCGCCGGAATGGGCGGCAGTTCATGCAGACGGGAAAGCGCGCTGTACCGAGACATGGCGCGCAATTGTTGCCGAATGATAGCCGGCTGATCGGCAAGATCGCGTCCGAAGAGATCGCCGAGGGTTCTCGTCAGCGTCGCCGGGTCATTTTGCCGAATGTACGCATCCGGCATGATCATCCTGATCATACCGGCCCGTCGCATCGCTCTCGTGCCGATGCGGCTTCGCAGCGCGAGCATCAGCATGCGTCCTGTCAGTCGCGTCGCGCGCCGTCCGTCGGCAAAGGTGCAGAGGAGCGCCAGGCTCTTGATCCGCTCGCGACTGGTCAACGCCAGGTGCTGCGCGATCAGTCCGCCCATGGAATGTCCCAGCACGTGGAAGCGATCGAGACCGGCCGCGTCGGCGACCGCACGTGCGTCGGCGGCCATTCGCTCGATCGTCAGGTCGCCTTCGCCGCGGCTGCTGCCGCCGATACCGCGATTGTCGAAGGTGACGAATGTGAACTGGTGTGACAGGCCATCGATCTGCGGCTTCCAGCCACGGCCGATGAGGCCGACCCCTTGAATGGCGAGCACGGCAGGCCCGGTGCCGACAATCGCGTACGACAGTTCGCCGCCCAGGTCGATCACGTCAGGTCACCCGCGCCGGCTTGCCGAAGACACTTCTCGATCTCCGTATGTCCCCGCGTCCTCGCCCACGCGATCGGTGCGGCCCACGGCTCGGCGCCGGACTCGACAACGTCTGCGCCGTTGTCGAGGAACAGCTTCACCAGCGGCAGGCATCCCCAGCGGCATGCCCACCCGAGCGGTGTGCTTTTCAGGAGGTGATCGCGGATATCCAATCGCGCGCCTTTGGAGAGGAGGGCGGTGGCGAACGCCACGCGCTCATCCGCGGTCATGCCGCCTCGGGCGACGATGTTGTGCAGCGTCGTGAGACCGAACTGCTGATCGTCGGTCGGACGTCCTCGAAGATCCGGATCACAGCGGTCGATCACGAGACGGAAGCACGCCAGGTAGGTGTCGCGCGGCAGGTCGTCGCCCGATGGGCCATGTGTCCACGTGCGCAGCGGTTGTTCGAGCACGGAGAACCAGCGGGGATCGTTCGGCGGCCAGTCCACCCGTTCGAGCGCCAGCCCCACGATTTCCGGATCGCCACCGCAGGCGGCGCCCCACAGCAGTTGCTCGGCCAGCGTGTCGCCACCGACGCCGTCCATCCGGTATCGCGCTTCGCCGGCCAGCATTTGTCGGGCGAGTTCCGTCTGCCGGTAGAGTCCTGCCGTCGTAGCGCTTGGAACACCACCGTGCCGTTCCAGCAGCGCGAGCATCTTCCAGTCCTTCTGGGCGTACGCGGAGAACACGGGATCGCCGCTGGCGTGGATTCGCGCGTTGGGGTCGGCGCCATGCTGCAGCAGCATCTCGGCCATCTCGTATTTGCCGGTCTCGACACAGTGCTGAAGCGGCATGCCCCATGACACCGCCGGATCGTCCCCCTCACCGAAACGGATGCGTTCGTCAGGATCGAAACCGAATTCGAGCAGGAGGCGCAGCACGTCAGGATGATTGTGAGTGGCGGCGATTCTCAGGAGGCCGCCGGTGTCTTCAGTCGGATTCGACAGCGAGCCTGCGGCATGTCGGGCGCGAAGCCACTTGACATCGCCGAGTGCCGCCGCGGCAGAGGCCGTCATCGGCGCGCCGGCTTTCAACAGGACGGTGGCAACCTCGTCGAACCGCGGCAGGCCGATCCGATACCAGGCGTGCGCGGCTGCGTCGAGCGGCGTGAAGTCATGGTAGCCCCGGGCAGCAGGATCAGCCCCGCGCTCGAGCAACGCCGAGACCAGGCGCGCGTTCAGCGCACGCGCAGCGACGTGCAGCGGCGCAATATCAAACGTGGCGTGACGCGTGTGCACGAGTGCCGGATTCTCATCCAGCATGCGCGATCACGCGATCGACGTCGCTGCCCTCGATCGGCGAAACAGCTCGTCCGGCGGGTGGCGCATCGCGCACACCACTCCTCAGGTCACGTCGTCGTTGCTCTTCCTCTTCGATGATACGGACAATGTCGTCGTCGCCACGCTGAAGGGCGATCGCGTGAGCGGTTGTCGCCTCCCGGTGCGGATACACGCCTTCGCGCGCGTTCGCGCCGTGTGCCATGAGGATGCGGACGATGTTCGGCGCGTGCTCGAGCACGGCGTGATGCAGCACTTGCAGGTTGGCGTGCGACATCCGCGCCAGCTCAGGACGGGCCGCAGGCATCGACCGCACGTCGTCTTCGTTTCGCGAACGTACCGCGTCGATCAGCCGCTCGCACCGTCGCACCGTCGACGAACGCCTTCAGCTTCGGCCAGCTCTCGAAACCGTAGGCGCGGGCGATCACGAGCTGCGCGTCGTGCAACGCGAACGTCGCCGGATCGGCGCCGTGGTAGTGCGCGCTGACTTCGACGACCGCAGCCGCGTCTCCGCCTTTGAACGCTTGAAGTAGTTCCTTCGCCTGTCGTTTGAGTTGATCGAGATCTGGCTGTTCGCGAAGCGTGCGGGTCGGGACGGATGGGCGCGTCATGATGAGCTCCTTCCCGGGCGGCACGTGGCCGTCCATGGCCCGGCGTCCGCTCATTCGGGCAGAAAAGAGTTCATCGAACTCACGCGATTGTCGGAATCGATTCAGGGGGACGCAGTCCTTCCCGCGGACACGGTGGCGCCCTGATGCGCGAGGACAGCATACCACCTGTACCCGACAGTTGACGACCGGGTATGTCAGCGGCGCTTCGTGCGCCGCGCCGACTTCTTCTTCGCGGGCTGGCTTCGACCCGCCGTCTTCCGGCCAACCCGTTCTGGAAGCTTCCGGCCACCGGTTTCGCGATTCCACTCCTCGAAAGTCTCGTTGGAGATCTTTCCCTCGACGAGTAGCTCAGCGAATTTGCGCCTTTGCGCCTGGCTCTTGAACGGCATACGACAGTCGCGAGTGCAAGAGTGCTTCCAGCGGGTCCACGTACCGACCGACCGTTTTGGCCCGCGTCTCAGTTGCTCACCAAATGGTTGAGCGGTAGGGTGCTCTCGCGTAAAATCGCGCGGACCTTTCACGCCCATGCTCGATCGTCTCTGCCTGGGCATGGTGGTGCGACGACTTCGTCACTGATCAAAAAGGAGCTTTCGACATGAAACGCCGAGACTTTCTCGCGCAGGCCGCGGTAGGCGCTGCGAGCGTGGTGGGGTTGACCGCTCAGGCTGAGCACAGGCGCCGGCTCCGGGCGCACGGCAGGGAGGCGCAGGCGACCAGGGACGAGGAGGCGGCGGCGGACGCGGGCGCGGACCTGCGCCGGTGGCACCCGCGAAGCTCGCCCGCGTTTCGCTGATGACGCTGGACTTCAACGCGTATCTGAAGAATCCGAACAACCAGAATCCGACGCCGGAACAGACGCTCACGCCATTCGATCTGCCGAAGATGTACGTCGAGATGTACGGCGTGCACAACATCGAGTATCAACACACGACGATCGTCCAGTCCGAAACCGATCCGGCGTTCATCAAGGAGCTGAAGGCGAAGCTCGACGAGAACCAGATGACGATGACCCAGATCAACCTGGAATTCGGCAACGTACAGTCGATTTCGTACGCCGAAGCGCCGGGACGTCAGCAGGCGGTCGAGCACGTCAAACAGTGGATCGACATCGCCGCGCAGTACGGCTGCCCTCGCGTGATGATCAACCAGCAGCAGAACCAGCTCACCAAGGAAACGAGGGAGGCCGCGGTCGCCGCCATGAAGGCGATGGCCGACTACGGCCGGCCGAAGAACGTGAAGGTGTCGGCGGAGACGCGCGGCGTCGGCACGCCCGAGTACGTGCAGCAGATCGGCGGCGTGAAGCCCTGGGAGTTCATGCGCGACGTGATCAAGGACGCCGGCGCGAACTCGAACGTCGACATCGGCAATGTCGGCGCGATGAACCAGCAGGAACTGCACGACTGCATCAAGGGCTGGTTCCCGTATTCGTCCGGCAACATGCACATCAAGTCGAGCCCGTTCTGGGACATCGGCCAGGCGGTGAAGTTTACGGAAGGCCTCGGCTACAAGGGGCTGTACTCGATCGAAGTCGCACGGCACGAGGGCGTGCGCATCGTCTACAACACGATCCTCGCGAACCTCGCGTAAGGCTGGCTGACTGCTGAATGCCGATTGATCCGCGCTGGTCAACCGGCATTCAGCCGTTCAGCGGCACTCAGTTCTTCTTGTAGAACACGTAGTCGGCGGTATAGGGGATAAACGCCTTTTTGCCGAGCTCGGTCGGCATGTCACAGCCGGTCGAGGGTGCCAACCCTCCGAAGGTGTTGACCCGCTGAATGAACGTCGTCCGGGCTAGCGTGACGCCGCCGGTCGGTCCGACCTGCGTTCCCACAGCCTGAACCAGCAACCACGCAACCGCATCCTGGTTGACGAAGGCCGCGTCGGTCGAGGATGCGTTTACCTTTCCCCACACTGTGCTCGTGTCCGCGCCCTGCCACGTCACGCGGACAATGCCGCCCTCAACCGGGTTGGGGCTGAAGAAGTGAGTCATCAGTTGCTTCTCCGCCATCGTTGAACAACGTGGCCTGCGGAGTGAACAGCGTCCAGGCGACCTGCCCGAGGGACTTGGCTGGGGCGCACACATAGTTCTGCGTGCCGACGCCATGACCAACCAGGAAAACCTGGTTTCCGTGCTGGAACCTGAAGGTTGGCGGGCACGGACGGCGGCGTGACAGTTTGGGCGGCAGCCGCCTGTGGAAGCGCGACTGTCAGAGCAAATCCGAGAGCAGTGACGTAATTCCTCATAATTTCCTTTTCACAACTAAGAATGTGACGTGAACGGCGCGCTGTGGGAATCACAGACGCGTCACCGTTCACGCGGTTGCAGCGTGGCGCCCTAGCTCAATGGCACGCCACCGCACACCCTCACCAATCAGAGTGCCGTCCTGGCCGAAATATTTCAGAACTTCGGACGCTAGTGGATATAGGCACGCGGTCGCTCACTGACTGAGCGACCGAGGAACAGGAAAAGAGGGCATCGAATGAAGCAGCTACGATTGGTTTCTGGTTTCAAGAGCTCAGCACTCGTCGTCGGTCTGGTCGCCGCGCTGGTCGCGGTCGCGCTGGGAGCGCGTCAGACGCAGGCGTCGTTCGTTGACGGCGGCAACGGACCGCAACTTCTCATCGGATCCGACGATGACCGACAGGACAACATTGCGATTCAGGCGGGCGCCGTCGCGAACCAGTCGCTGAACCGAACCGATGTCCTCGTCGGCGGCAGAGGCAACGATGTGATGTTTGGCTTGAACGGCAACGATGTGATGGACGGAGGCCAGGGCCAGGACATCATCCTCGGCGGACCCGATGGAGGGGCGGCGCCTGGTGGTCCTCCCAACAGCGACATCATGTTCGGTGGCCAGGGAGACGACGTGAATCTGTGGGCGCCGGGCGACGGAAGCGAGGCGTTCATCGGCGGGCAGGGGCTCGATGCGCTGATCTTCGGAGCGACCGATCGCGAAACAACAGCCGATCCGGCGACCGGAGTTCGATTGCCGAAACTCCTGTTCGGCGTTCCCGGATTCCCCCAGGGGATACCGACGGCTGACGTGAGTGGGCTGTCAAATTTCTGCACCGTCGAGCCAAGCCCCTCGCCTGGGTACGATCATCTCATCCGCTTTCGCGGCGCGGCGGGCAACATCATCGTCACCGTCCGCGTACGAGAGGTCGAGCAGGTCTTCTGCAGTCAGAATGGCGGTATCGCGCTGGCCGATCTCTCGCAGCCATCGCCGGTGTTCGTTCCGGTTTCCCCACAACAGGTTCAGAGTCTGAACCCGCTGGTGGGAGCGATGATTCGCTGACTGATTGCCGGGGCGCTCGGTACCAAGGACACCGAAGCGAACCTCGCGTTGGCGACAGCCTGGAGGAGTCAACGGAGAAGGTGTGAATCTTCTCCGTTCTCTTCGGCGTCTCGTCGTAGCATCATGAGCGATGATGCAGGCAGCCTAAGCGGGCCAGGCAACCATTGCTCACCATCGCGACTGAGTCCATGCACGGCGTACCGGTGCTCCGCGTGGCTGGGAGCATCGAGCGAGGCCAGTCAAACGATGACTTCGTCTCGACCATTGGACGTCTGTTTGAGAGTTCGCGAATCGTCATCTGCGACGTTTCGGGAGTCTCCTCAATAGACAGTACCGGGATCGCGACGCTCATCGTGGCACACAGGCTGGCGCACAGCATGGCCGGACGGTTCGCCCTGGTCAGGCTATCGCCCAAAGTGCAATCGGTCCTGACCGTCACCCGCCTGATTGACATACTCGATGTGTTCGCCGACGAAGACGCCGCTCTGAAGGCGACCCAGGACGGGCTTCAAGGAAATTGACCGAACAGCCGCGTCGCGGCGTCTCGGAAAAGCTTGCGGTGGGAACTCGTCACGAAGGCCCACCTGAGAGCCCTGATCGCGACGGGCGCCGTGCTGCGCGCGTCAGGAGCCGCCGGGAACCATTGCGATAGGACGGCCTGCGGATTCTGGCGCAGCTCGTCCACCTGCGCGACACGATGCACGCAGCCAACGGTGCAGAACGGCGCGCAGCTCTTCACCTCATGGTATTGACGCCGCAAATCCTCGGCACTGTACTGCTCCAGGGGAATACCAGGATGCCCTCGCTGCTGCGAGCACCAGTGGACGAGACCGTCCTCGCAGATATAGAGATAACGACTGCCCGCGCCGCAGTGCCACTCGTTCGGCCGCCCGTTTGCCAGGTTCTTTTGAAACCGGTTGTAGGTGGCGACGTCGAACGTCGAGCCTCCGAGCGCGACGAGTTCATCGAGAATCGACCGCTCGGTCTCGTTCAGAGTGCCCAGCTCCGCCGCGAGTATCGTGAATCACCCCCACCGTCGTCGACAGCCCGAGCGAGCGGGCGCGCTCCGCGATCACCTTCGCATCATCCGGGTTGCGAATGCCGCCGCCAACGACCGAATTCACGGTGACGTCGAACTCGGCGATCTCGGCCAGCCAGCGCAGCTTCTGATCGAGGACTTTGAGGCTCTTCTTCGATACGTCGTCGGGCACCACATTGTCGATGCTGATTTGAAGGTGATCGAGGCCGGCGCGATTCAGTCGCCGGATGCGATCCTGGGTCAGCAGATAGCCATTGGTGATCAGCGTCGCGATCATCCCGTGCCGGCGGATGTGGCTGACGATCGCCTCCGCGTCAGGGTGCAGCATCGGCTCGCCACCGCTCAGCGTGACGATGCCCGTTCCGAGCGCGGCGAGTCGATCGATCCGTCGAAACATCTCGGATGTCGGTACAGGTGCCGAGTGATCGTCGAACTCGTTGCAATACGTGCACGCGAGATTGCAGCGCCGAACCGGGATGAGGTGCGCGAGGACGGGACGGTACGGTGATTTCAGCGACGCGACGAACATCCGGGCCTGTCGAAACTGCCTGCTCACCCGCCGTGCACGCCGTGTCAGTGGCATTGCATTCCCCGTGATCAGGAGTTACGAGTGCGCCATAACCATCATGACCCACGAACGGAGATTCGTCGATCTCTATCAGGAGATTGCATCACGATGCGTGACGATTGACTAGTCAACTTTCAAGTCTAACGTGACTCGTTCTCAGAACCGAATGCCCAGGCCGAAATCGATCTTTCGTGGATTCATGACCGACGTCGGGGTCAGGTAGAACGGCGACGTCCGGATGCCCGTGTAGCCTGAGTAGTTTGGACGATTGGTGAGATTGTTGACCGCGAGTGTCAGAACCAGGCGATAGCGCCCGGACGGCTGGCCTGCTCGATCGCCGCGCTCACCACCACCGCGCTCCTGCGCTCGCGGCGGGCCGCTCGCCGCGCCAAGACCAATCGAATAGGTCAGGTTGGCCGTCACCGTTGCCTGATCCGCGGTGCGCGCGCCGTTGCGGCCGACGCCAGCCGGCCGATCGTTGAAGATCGAATCGTTGTTGTCGTCGAAGCCGGTCGTGATGTTGTACGGCGTACCGGTATTGCCGCCGAGCGAAAACGAGGCGTTGAGATTCTTCAGCGCCTGTGAATTCAGAGAAACCTGATAGCGGTGTCGCCGGTCGCCCGCAGCCGCTGCCCATTCGGCGTCGAGCGTGCCGCTGGGTGGAACGATAAACGGTCCGTCGAAGTTGTTGTCGGCGCGGGCAAGCCAGTACGTCACCCTGAACGTGGTGCGCCGCGGATTCCAGAGCGCGGCCGCCGTGTTCCGCACGCCGCCGGCGAGGTTCACGTTCAACGTGGTGGACAGCTGATCGGAGTGCGCCGCGGCGTCGGAGATGGTCTCAATGATGTTCGCAAAGTCAGGGTTCGGCCGCACGCCGTTCAGCGGCGCATTCAGATTCCGGCCACGCAACTGATCGGCCGAGCGCACCGACTGAAAGGACGCGTTGATGCGAACCTTCGGGTTGATCGTCTGATCGACGCCCCCGCTCACGCGCTGGACCATCCCCATCTGCACGTCCGGGCCGAGCAGAAACCTGTTGGTCGTCGAGACCGTTCCGCCGGTGCCGGGCTCCGGGAAACCCGGATTCGTGATGAACAGATCGCGCTGGCGGAAACCGTCGACGCGCAGAGTCTGTTCGTAGGTGTTCGCGCTGAGCCAGTTGTAGAAGACGCCGTAGCTCCCGCGCAGCGTCGTGCGGCCGCTCTTGAACGGCGCCCAGGTCACACCGATGCGCGGTCCGAGGTTGTTGCGATCGCTGAGGTGCGTCTGGATTTCATAACGCAATCCCGGGCTGATCGTCAGGCTCTTGCGCACGCGGATGTCATCCTGCGCGTAGACGGCTGTCTGCGCGTTGAAGTACTCCACGAGCGGGTCTCCGATTCGCTGCGTGTAAGTGTCAGGCGTGCCGGCGTTGAACCTGTCGAGGCTTGAAAACGTGAACGTGCCGAGCCTGTTGGTGGCATTGTCCGTCCGATACTGTCCGCCCGCCGTGAGGAATCCAACACGGATCGTGTTCATTCCCCGTACGTAGTCCACGTCGGACGCGACTTCGTAGGTTCGCGGATGACGGCCACCTTGCACCTGCGCGCCGCCGCTCGTAAACGCGCCGTTGACGACAACCGTGCGTGCAGCGGTCACCGAAACGGCGCTGGAATCCGCGGCCTGGATCTGCACCCGGGTGTTCGCAAAGGTCCGCCGCCCCAGCGGACCGACCAGTTGAGCGCGGAACTCGTGATCCTGCGCCGTCGTCGAGTAGGCACGCTCCTTGAGATCGGATCCGCCAACGCCAAGATTGTCCTGGTTCGTGCGTCCGTAGTCGTACGACAGCCGCAGCGTCTGGTCCCGCGTCACGGCGTAGTCTACGAGGCCATACACCGACCAGTCCGACGTCGGACGACGAAGGTCGAGGAGCTCGGATCGGTGGCTCCCGTCCGGCAACGCGACGTAGACGGCCGGCGTGTCGAACCCATCCCGTCCTTCGACGGAAAGCGTGAACGAGCTCTTGCCCTGGATCAGGGTTCCGCCGACGTTTCCTTCGACCCTTCCCTGCCGCTCCGGTCCTTTCTCCGACACGAACGGGTTCCGAGCGCTCAACGCGCCATCACGCAGGCGAGACGTGAGGCCGCCGCTGAGCGATCCCTGGCCGGGCTGCGTGATGATGTCGATGCCTTCGGACTCGGCCGAATGATTCTCGGCAGCGAACGGATCGCGGACGATGTGGATCGATTTGATCAGGGCCTTGGGCGGCAGCGGCGCGCCGGAAAAACTGTCGACACGGATCGTCGCGTTGCCGCCGGCGAGATCCTGCAGCTGCTGCGCCATCTCGGCCGGATCGTCCGACAGATTCTCAATCTCTTCCTTTGAGAGCACCGTCTTGAAGGCATTGCCGCGCGGATCGGCGGCGGCGGCTTGCGCGTTCTGCGCCACCGTGACGGATTCTTCCATCTTCTTCAAGGGGAGCACCACGACGTGCTTGTTGTCGCCGCGACGCACCCGCACCTCGGGAAGCACGCCGATCTCGAAGCCGGGGAACTCCGCCTGGATGCGGTATCGCCCCGGCAGCAGCCGGTCGAGCGTCGCGACCCCGTTGTCGGAGGAGCTGATCGGCGGAAACGTCGCCGCCCGTGCTCCATCGTCGAGACCGCTGACTGTGACCGTGGCACCAGGCACGACCGCGCCGGACGTATCGACGACCGTGACGATCAAACGTCCATCCTGCCCGCTTTGCGCTCGGACCAGGCATGGGGTGACAAGAATTGAACACAGCACGAGTACCGGAAGGAGCCGTCGAAGCATGTCCAGAGAATGCCATAGACCCGATGACGGGGCGATGAATAGCGTTACGCTGTTAGAAAAACCGCTCTTCGCGAGGCCGTTCGATGATGCCGCCGCGGTCGGACTATTCTGTGACTTCGGTGGTGACGAACATCAACATGCAGAAACCCTCTCAAATCCTGTGACCGAATTCGTCGCGCTGCTTGGCCTGCTGCTCGCCGCTGTCCTCCTTGCGGCGATGGCGCGCCGAGTCGGGCGTTCCATATCCAGTGTTTCTCGCCATCGGAGGCGCGTTCCTGGCGTTTGTGCCGGGGGCGCCCGCTCTCGCGATCGAGCCTCGCCTGGCACTGGCGCTCTTCGTTGCGCCGGTTCTTCTCGACGCCGCATTCGACGCCTCGCCGCGGGATCTGAAGGACAACTGGGTCCCGCTCGTCAATCTCGTCGTGCTTGGTGTCGCGGTGACCACCGTGGCGGTCGCCGTGGTGGTCCGCGCGCTCATGCCGGAGATTCCGTGGGCCCTGGCGATCGCCCTCGGCGCGATCGTGGCACCGCCTGATGCGACGGCTGCGACGGCCATCCTCCGTCACGTCAAGCCGCCTCACCGCATCCTGACGATTCTCGAAGGCGAGAGTTTGTTGAACGACGCGAGCGCGCTGATGATCTATCGTCTCTCGCTCGCGGCGTTCGCCACCAACACGTTCTCGATCACGACTGCGGCGCCGACATTCCTGCTCGCCGTCGTCGGGAGCGTCGTCGCCGGCCGCGGCGCCGCCTGGCTCCTGCCGCGGCTCACGCAGAAAATCGACGACGTGCCGACGTCGATCATCGTTCAATTCCTCACGACGTTTGGCGTGTGGATCGTTGCCGAGGAGATCGGCCTGTCCCCGGTGCTGACCATGGTTTGCTTTGCCGTGTGGGTGGCACGGCCGGCGTCGGAGATCACGCCTGCCCGCCTGCGCATCCCGTCGTACGCGGTGTGGGAAACCGCCGTGTTCGTGCTCAACGTGCTGGCCTTCGTGTTCATCGGCCTGCAGATTCGTCCGATTCTGATGGGTCTCGATCCGGCCGTACGCGTCCGCTACTTCTGGGTTGCCGGCGCCGTCCTCCTGACCGTCATCGTGATTCGTATTGTCTGGGCGATGATCTATTACGCAGTCGTCCGATCGCGCCGACGGTCGTGTCCCGCCTGTGCGAGGGGCGCGCCCACTCCCGTCGTTCCGCGGCGTCATTGATCGTTGGATGGTCCGGCATGCGCGGCATCGTCACGCTCGCGGCGGCGCTGGCGCTTCCGCTCCAAATCAACGGCCGCGCATTTCCCTTCCGCGATCTGATCGTCTTCACCGCATTTGCCGTGGTGCTGGGAACGCTGGTCCTTCAGGGACTGACCCTGGGCCCGCTGCTCCGGCGCTTCAACCTGCGTGACGATCAGCCGGTCGAACGCGAGGTGGCCGTGGCGCGCGACCGCGCCCTGAGCGCCGCGCTCGCGACTGTCGATGGCATTGACTCGGAGGTCGCGAGAATCGTTCGTCAGGAATTCGCGTCACATCTGCGGGCCGCGCGCGGCGAGGATGGCGATCGGGAAGTGGATCACGAAGCGCTGCACCGGTCGGCCCTCGACGCCGCGCGCCGGACGATATTCGACATGCGAGCGAACGACGAGATCGGCGACGACGCGTTCCACCAGCTCGAGCGGGAGTTCGACTGGATGGAAATGGCGAACGACCCGCAGGCGTGAGACGCACGGGAGCGTGTCGTCAGGCGAGCCGTCGCTCAACTTCTCTCCGTTCACTCAGGTGGTGCCTAAATCGGTTCAGGCAGCGACGCGTATCAGGAGGAGGGTCTGATCGTCGAGCTGCGCCCCATGGGCACGCACGGCAGCGAATACGCGATCCTCGATGGTCGCGAGCGGTGCGGTCGCATGGTCTTCAATGAGAGTCTTCAGCCGCTCCATGCCGAACTCCTGATCCGCGCGGTCGAATACCTCCGTCAGACCATCGGTCAGAATCACCAGGAGATCGCCGGGATCACACGCGACGCACGCGGACGTGAACTGCCGATCGTTGAACATCGCAAGCGGCACCTGCGGAGTCGTCAGTTCAGAGATCGCTGACGTCGCCGCGTGATACTGCAGGATCGGGAGATGGCCGGCGACCGTGAACTGGAGCGTCGGACCCCCGTCGTACTGCACGCCCGCGAACGTGGCAAACATGGTCGGGCTCTTGAGATCAAAGAGCACGGTGTTTGCGGTGTTCAGCAATCCGTCGAGGCGCTCTCCGGTTCGCAGCTGCGTGCGCACGGTGCTCTTCAGCATGCCCATGAGCAGTCCGGCAGCGACACCGTGACCGGAAACGTCCGCGACGAAGCTGGTCCAGCCTGTCTGCGATTCCACGACATCAACGAGGTCGCCGCCGACGTCGCCGCTCGGGAGAGAGACGCCATAAAACTCGAACCGGCCGATCGTCCGGGCAATTCGCGGCACGAGCTGTCGATGGATGTCTCTGGCAAGCGCGATTTCCGCATTCACGCGGCCCAACCGCGTGCTCTCCGCCCTGACGACGTGCGACAGCAGAATGTAGCCCAGGACGATCGCGCACGTCGCGCCGTTGACGTCGGCCAACAGGCGCGCCCTGAGTGCTTCACCTGCGAGCGTCGGACCCGCCGGGCCAAAGATTCGATCGAACTCAATGGCAGAGAGGATGTGTAACCCAACGAGCACAGGTAGAAACCGCGGCCGGTACCGGACGACGAGCACATACGTCACCGCGATGGCACCGGCGTAGAGCCCGGTCGCCGCGAGGCGAATCGGGCCATTGTCTCCCAGATGAGCGATGTCGGCCAGTAGCGCCGTGGGAAGAAAGGTGAAGAAGACGCCGGCCAGAAACAACGCGTACGACCGCCGCGACATCGCTTTCCACGACTCGTATCGCGTCGACCACCTGCGGGCGCCGGCCATGGCGCCAGTATATGAGTTTTGCTCTATTGATCCGCGAGCAGGAACGCGATCTGGTCCGCCGCGGAGGCCACTGAGCTCGAGACAAGAGACACGCGGAGTCCGTCCGCCACCTGGATGGCCTGCGTGTTGACAGCTCCGATGTACGGCCCAAGTGCGCTCTTGGCAAGCGGGTGGCGGAAGCCGAACAGTTGTTCGGAGTGGTCGCCCAACTGGTCCTGGACCCATGAACCGAAGTCCACTTTCGGATTTTTTGCCCGCGCCGGCACGTTCATCAGCACGGCAGCCACGAAAAGGATGAAGACACTGGAACGGATCAACGATCGGAGCATGGGACGTCCTCCTGAACATCGCATTTGAATTGCGTCAAGCCCCGCAATCGTTATCGATGGACGTGACTCCGCTGTAACGCTCGGGTCAATTCGAGGATCATTTCCGCGCGCGTGGCAGAGTTGGAGATTCTGGCAACTGACTAAAAGAAGGAGTGTCTGCCGCTCGGTAGCAACGGAGGTCTATCGGCGGCCTGGGCCCGCAAACAGCATGTAGGTTCCAACATCCGCTCGCGGGTAGCCGGGCTCGATCGATCTCCGTCTGGTCGCCACGAGTTTCCACGGATCGAGCCAGTCCTGATAGGTCGTCACCGGGCGCCCACACGTGTACCCCTGGTGGGCTTGCGATCGATCGCCGGCTTCGAGCGTGCCGTCGGTCTCTTCACAGAGCAAAAGGTGCCCGATCGGTGCGACGACGCGCCGCAGTTCGTCGATCACGTCACGGACATCAGGCTCGGGAACATGCTGGAGCACGGTAAATACCAGGCCAAAGGTGAAGGTCGCGTCGTCTGCGGGCAGGCGTGAGAGCGAGTCGATCGCCCGAAACTCGGTCGACGGCTGAAGCGAACACGCGATGCGCAACAAATCCGGCTCGCGCTCGAATCCAATTACGCGGTCTGCGAACTCGGTCAGCACGGGCGTCAGGCGCCCGAAACCGCAGCCCACATCACAGGCGGCGGTAATCGGCGCGGCGGAGTTCGCACTTGACGTCAGCTCGCGGACGTCACGCTGTTCGAGGTAGGCGCGCAACATCGCGCGCGGACCGTCGACGTCCACCACTTCGCGCGGGGTCCAGACCAGTCGCTCCATGCTCTGCACAGAATATCGCACCGAGGGCCGCGACTTGTCGGGCCGCCTCGACCGGTATTTAATCTTCGATTGAATAGGTGTACCAGTCATGGCTCGAGGCATCTCTTGAACGCGGAAGCAGAATCTGCCGGCGACCCGATCCCGCCACAATGCGCGATCATCGAGGTTCACGTCGCTGAACTCAAGCAGCTGTTCAACGCGATCGACCCGTCGCCGTTCCGGGAAAAAGACCTGGATCCGAAGGCGGAAGATTTCATCGTCTCGTGGGCGCGAGACGTTCACGGCGACGCCAGCCTGGCTCTCCTCGTGTATCTGGACCGACGAGCGGGATTGGCCGATGAAGCGGCAATCCTGCGAGATGCCATCCGCGAGTACTTCAGCCAGCGGGCCATGGCCACGCGGCGACAGCTTCGTCAGTTGTTTCGTGTGGGTCGCACGAGCCTCGCAATCGGGATCACCGTCCTCGCCCTTTCGCTGCTTGCCGGTGATTTCGCGGCCAAGATGCTCAGTGGCAAGACGCTTGGTGAGCTGCTGAGAGAGAGTCTCCTCATCGGCGGATGGGTCGCCATGTGGCGGCCAATGGAAATGTTCCTGTATGACTGGTGGCCGATTCGATCGCAGGCCAAACTCTTCGATCGCCTGAGCGTGATGCCCGTGCGAATTCGATACACGAAGGACGCGACCTCCGAGGCGTGGCGGTGGGACTGGCCGGTTGTGTCCCCGAGCGAAAGAACGCCCCGCGGTGTGGATTCACAGCCAACCGTCCCGCCGTCACCGGTTCCATCGTCACAAAAGGGCTGACCGGGGACAGGTGTCGGGCACGAAGGACGACAAGTAGACACTCGCGGCTGACGTCACGTCGCTGATTCGCTGCCGAAATGGCGCGGGAGGTCGGATTGACCTCCCGCGCGTCTCGCAAGTCGTCGCGCCCGAACTACGGATTGATCTTCGTGACGAGCGTCCCCCAGTTGGCGAACAGGCTGCGGAAGCAGCCGTTGCCTTGTCCGGGAAGGTTCTGGCAGGGGATCGTTTCGTTGGCAACCCAGATGTTACCGGTAGCATCGACAACTGCCGCCGAGTAATCACCCCAGCGGCCGCCGCGATCGTCGAACACCGGATATCCGGTGAAGCCATCATCCGGGAAAACGCCCTGCGAGGTCAGCTTCACTTCCGTCGCGCCGGTCGCAAGGCTTACCTTCGCGTAACCAGTCCCCGGAAACAGCCCCGGACCAACGATGCTGAAACCGATGGCCCCTTTGCCATCGTTGGTCACCGCGATCGATGGATACATGACGCTCTGGTCGTTGACAGCCACGTAGCCGCCACCGGCATAGGTGCCCTTGAGGTCAATGCCGCCCCAGTCAGGCGTCAACGCAAACCACGCTGCCGCAGTGCGCGTAGGACCGTTTTGAGTCTTGGCGACCGTCGTGACCGTGCTCCACAACTTGCCGTTCGCGAAGGTCACCTGCTGCATGCGATCGTCGTTGGTGTCGACCATCGGCGCATGGATGTTGAATGGCACACCCAGGAGCGTTCCATTGAGCAGACCACAGCCGACCAGCATGAAAAGCGTCGGCGAGCAGATCTGACCGACCGGGATGTTCGGCTGCTGCGCGACCGGCGGCTGACCGTACACGACCGTGTTGCCCACGATCTCGCTCTGGATCTTGATGGCGGGCGTCGTGGTGATGCTGGCCGTATTCGTGGCCGCCCAAATCGCGATGCGATTGTCGAGCCCGCCAAAGAATTCCAACGCGCTCAGGAAGTACTGCGTCCCGCTGTTCCTGGCGTCGTAGCTGCCACCCGGTGGAATCGTCGCCGGTTGGACGGTATAGGCAATGCCTTCCGCGAGTGGACCGCCCTGGAGGACGTGCTGGACGTTCACCGTGCCACCGCCCACGAGGGCGGCCTTGTCCACGGCATAAACCTGCGCGCCATTGAAGCCCGGTCCGGAAATCGGGAACTCGTTGGTTGAAATCCAGAACGCGTTGGCGTCCGCGCCGATGAGCGGCTGGTCACCGAAACAGGGACAGCCCGGGTGCGCCGGCGTCCCGTTGGTGCCGTCGTTGGTCACGTCGAGCTTGTACAAGGAAAAGCCGGCGAATGGACTCGTACCGAAGCTGACGGCGACGAGCACGCTCGAGTTCTTGAGGAACGCTCCCGTCTTCGGATTCACATCGATCTCGAGGATGCTGACAAACCAGCGATTGGTCGCGGTGTCGAAGTAGACCCTCGGATCCGTCAGGAACGGTCCGAACTCGCCTGTCGTCCGGTTGAAGGCGGAAGGCAGACCGAAGAACTGATTCATGGACGCGCTGGCCAGCGGCTGACCGGCCGTGGTGTACGCGGCGACCGCGCTGTTGACCGCGGCGAGAATGCAAGGACCGCCGAGGCATTGCGACGTTCCGCCAATCGCGAGCCCTTGATCGGGGGGCTCCGCGCTGAACTGGTTTGCGTTGTCCGTAAAAAGTTGATCGAGATGGGTGATCGAGAGAAACGCCGGGCTTGCAGTGCTCACGGGCAGGCCGTCTGGCGTCGGGACGTGCGACGACGGCACGCGTGACAGGCTGACGCTGCCGCTGACGAACTTCTGGAACGAAATGTTCTGCTCCGGCCCTTCCCTCCGCCCCTCTGGCTCTGGCTCCTGCAGAGTCATGCCGGAACCAAAGCCTCCGGTGCCCTTTGGTGTGATCTTTTTGACTTGTGCGCTAGCGGTGCTGGCAAACGCCAGGGCCGCAACCATGAGCAACGCGCTCATCTTCATGGTCCGTCCTCCTCTTGCCTACTCCATAGCGAATAGCGCGCAGTCTAGCACGCGCCTTTTCCTGAAACTTGAGAGATTTGGTTGCCAGAGGAAGGTGCGGCGCACCGGCCAAGTGGTCTCACTTCCCTTTCGCGTATTCCTGGGCGCCCAGAAAATGTAACGACACGTACGGACGATCGCCAACGACCCAGCTGTCGTGGGGGACCGGCGGGATATAGAAGAGACTCCCTGCAGTCAACTCGATTACCCGCCCATCGTCGAAGGCTGCCGTGGCCGTCCCCGAGAGCACGAGCCCGACGTGCTCGACGTGGCAGCGAGTGGCGCCGGCGCGTGGCCCGACATGCGACGACCACTTCCATCCCGGCTCGTACGTGGCGCGGCCGATCGTCACGCCACCGAGATGAACGATCTCGAATCGACCTTTCTCCATTTCGCGGAGCTCGTCGGGCGCCTCGAACTTCCTGAGAATGACATCCATATCCATATCGAATCAGTAACCTTCACTGTCACGTTGCACTATGCCTCAAGAGACGACAAGAGAAAGGAGAAAGGAGTCGTCCTTCAAGAGACCAGACTGCGGTAGCCCTCCCATCGTCTAACACCGCATGACAGACAACGGGTGTTACGCGGGCCCGAATGCGCGATTTCTCGCGACCTCGGCGCACTCAGGCGGCACCAACCATGGGCGATTCGGCAACGCGCTGAGCGTATCTGTCGTGACGCACGTCGTGGGCGGCCTGTGTATTCTGCTCGTCGCAGGCCGGCTTTCACCGTCTCATGATAGCGTCGCCAGTTTTCTTCAGGACGTTCCGCACCTTGCATGGATCGCTGCTGGCGGTGGCGGGAGCGGCATCGGTGCGCCAACGCCGGCGCGACAGCTCCAGCGTCCGGGCCAAGACCCAGTCGCAATTCTCTCCAAGGCGCGATCGGACTCGACGCCGATCGATGGAACAACGCCGCCGGATTCGATCGAGGTGCCTGCCGTCACGACCACTGCTGGCGTTCAGGAGCTGCCGGGAGTGATCACGGCCATCGCCCCACCTTCGATCGCGCAGAGCGATGGGCCTGGAACCGGAGGCCGTGCGGGTTCAGGACGAGGACCAGGCAACGGTCCGGGCGATGGTTCCGGTCTCGGCCCCGGGCACTACGCTGGGCTGGGCGACGGATACCAGCCGGGTAACGGCGTCACCGCACCCCGGTTGATTCGTGAGGTCAAACCGGGCTACACGAGCGACGCCATGCGCGCGCGGATTCAGGGCACCGTCAGGCTGCAAGCCATCGTGTCGCCTGACGGATCGGTCACCTCAGCGCGTGTCATTCGGTCGCTCGATGCGACGTTCGGCCTGGATCAGGAAGCCCTGAAAACCCTCAAACAGTGGCACTTCCTGCCCGGCATGCGTGCGGGCCGCGCTGTTCCTGTTTTGATAGAGGTAGAGCTGACGTTCACCCTCCGATAATCGCATTACGCGATTACCCTGTGGCTCCAGCCAATCCAGCCGAGTTTTTCGAATGGTGGATCACTTGAGGATTCGAGGATCCCAAGAATTCGAGGATCCGGGATTCGCGATCGGTGATCAGTGATTCGGGACTAGCAGCTTGGAGTAGAATGGCAGAGCCTGCCTGCCTGCCTGCCATTCTCTGGAACGACCGTGATCAGAAAACTCTGGATTCCCGTGATGTTCTTCGTGTCAGCCTGCGGCAGCGCCATGACGGCCCCCGGGTCCGCGCCGAACGACTTCTCATCCGGCAACTTCGCGATGAACATCGTGGCGTCGAACACGTGCACCAGCCTGGCTGACGCCGGACGTGACCGGAGCTGGAACGTCGGGTTGGCGATGACCGGGTCGTCGGTGACGGGGTACATTCAAGGATGGTCCGACCCCGCCACGGTCATTACTCAGGTCACGCTCCTCGGAACCGCGAATGGACGGATGGTGGCGATGACCGGATCGATTTTCGAAACCATCGTCGGTTGCGATCAGGCGCTGTGCTACCGGGCAGAGGGCTCGCTCACCGCGACGCAAACAGGCAATGTCCTCACTGGCACGTTCAACGGGACCGTCGGGTACGGTACGACAAGTTGTACCTCGACCGATCACAAGGTGACGCTGACCCGGCGCTGACCGGGCTCGACGGACATCGACCAGCACTACCGGCTGGACAACGAGATCTCTTCGACGATGGCGCGCGACGGGAGTGTCGAGACCAGCCAGACGAGCGCGGCCATGTCGTCAGGCTGAATCATTGCCGCGCGCGCTTCTTTGGATGGCGGCTGCGGACGCTTGTCGAGCAGCGGCGTGTTGATGTCACGCGGGCAAATCGAGCACGCGCGGATGCCGTGGCGCCGTTCCTCGGCATTGATTTGCTGCGTCAGACCACTCAACCCGAATTTGGATGACACGTAGGCGGGGCCAGCAAGGTCGCGGGCGATCTTTCCGACATCAGAATTGATGTTGATGATCGTTCCGCTCCGCCGCGCGCGCATGCCCGGCAAGAAGGCGCGGACGCAGTAGTACGCGCCATGGAGGTTCGTGCCGAGGACCGCATGCCAGTCGTCGAGCGACACCACCTCGAAGCTGCGCCGCGGGACGTTGATCCCTGCGGCGTTCACGAGCACGTCAACCGCGCTGAATCGGGCGAGCACCGCCTCCCCCATCCCCGCCACCGCCTCGGGGTTGCTGACGTCACACGCGAATGAGGCGAGCCGGTCGCGTGCGCCGGGAGGTGCGAGCGCGATCGTTTCCGACAGCGTTTCGCCGCGCCGGCTGACGAGCGCCACGCTCCATCCTTCCGCCGCAAACTTGAGCGCAATGGCCCGTCCAACTCCGCTCCCCGCACCCGTGACCACAGCTGTGCTCATCTCCGCACAGGTACTCGGAGACGGCTGGTCAAGAAAAGCTGGATCCTCAACGCGTTCTACTTCGAGCCGCTGGACGCTTCCGCAGCCGACTGCCGGCTGCCGCCTTCGACGCTCCATACCCGCGGCCACGCGCGACCGTGCCGGCACCCACAATGGTCGCGGCATGTCTGAACTTCGGAGGCAGCCCATGAGATTTCGTGCCCAACCACTGGTTGGCATCCGGCCGCTCCGGCTCTGAACTTGAGTGTCGAGCCTTGGACTGCCGTTCCCTGCGAGGATGTCGCCGCATCCCTCTGGCCGGTTTCTTGCTGCACGCAGCTGACGGCCTATCGCCTACACAAATCAGATTCGCATGCTCGTGCCCCTCGCCGCGGTGCTCGTGCTGTCCATGGCGTGTCAGTCATTCTCGACAGACCGGGACCTCGCAGAAAAGCTGGCGCGATCAGGACGAACGGTCGAAGCGCTTGCCATCTTCGAGCGGATCGTCGCCGAAAACCCCACCGACGTCGAGGTGCGGCTGTGGATCGCGAGGCTGCAACTACGCATGGGACAAACGGAGGAAGCCGAGGCCGGTTTCCGCTCGGTCCTTCTCGAGCATCCTGCGGACGTCGACGCGCGCATCGGTCTTGGCGCGGCGCTGACGAGGAAAAACGACTGGAGCGAAGCGCTATCGGTCCTGCACGACGCCGAAAAGGACGCTGGCAACAACGCCGACCTGTTCGCGGCTCTTGCCCGCACCTACCGGCGAGCCGGGGACGACCGTCGCGCCCTCGAGTATTACGCACGGTCGTTGGCGCTCGCGCCGGGCGATCCGGACGTGGTCGACGGATACGAGGCCACGGTGCGAGCGTACGGCTCATCGATCGTGGTCGAAGGATTCGGCGAGGGAGGGGTGAGCGACGCGCGGTCCCTCGCGCTGGTCGCATCGATCCGCGTCCTGCCGCGGCTGGAGATCGAGGGCCGCGCGCGCGTGCAGAACCGAAATGGATCGTCGGAGACCCTCGGTGGCGGCGGTGGTATCTGGCGACTCAATCGCTCGACCAATCTGTTGATTCGCGGCGCGGGAGGCTCGGGCAACATCTCGCTTCCCAACGGCGACGTGATGGCGGAAGTCAGGCATTACCGCGGGGCGTTCGAGATTGGTGGCATCGTCCGCTATCTTTCGTTCTCCGACGTGGGCGTGACGACGGCATCACCGCTGCTGGCCTGGGACACGGGTGAGCGCTGGCGACTCGCCACGCGCTACACCTACTCCTGGTCTTCGTTCCGCAACACCGGCGAGTCCTCCGGGGACCACTCGGTACTGCTTCGTGAAACGTTTCGCGCCTGGCGGCGAGTCGACATGAGCGCCACGTACGCGTACGGGATCGAAAGCTTCGAAGACCTCACGGCCGATCGAATTGGGAACCTGGGCGCGAACACCATCGCGGCCACGTTGCAATTCCGCTTGCCGTCGCTCACCTCGGTGGCCACCACGTGGGAGCACCAATGGCGGTCGAACGATTCGCGGCTCGATCGGCTGACCGTGTTGGTCATGCAAGGGTTTCGATGAACGAGCTGCTGGTCGAATTCGGGCGCCTCGCACCCCTGATGGCCTGGTCGGCCGTCGTGGCCGCATCCACGATGGCCATAGCCGTCGTCGTCGAGCGGGCTGCGTTTGGCATGCAGCAGGCGCTGAGCCGCCGGCTTACCGAGCGTTACCGTCCGCTCATACAGCGTGCGCTCGCGGGAGATGAAACGGCCCGAGGCGAGCTACTGGGCAGTCCCGCGAGACATCGGCTTGCTGTCGCGCGGTTGTTAATCGAACCGCTCATTGAAGATCGCGACCCGGAGCGCATTGCGAGGACCCGCGAGATCGCGAAGGCGATGTCGGTGTTCCACCTGGCCGACCCTTACCTTCGGAGCTGGATGTGGTGGCGGCGCGCGGTCGCGCTGCGCGCGCTCGGGCTCGTACAGGACAGCGACCACACCGCTGAGCTCATCGCCGCGCTCGACGATCCTCACCCGGACGTGCGTGCCGCTGCGCTCGACGCGCTCGCGGACCAGCACGATCGAGCGGCACTGCAGGCCGTCGTCGTGCGGCTGCACGACACGTCCCTGCATCGCGGCCGGCGCGGCGCAGCGCTCAAGGCGTTCGGATCCGACTGCGAACCATTTCTGCTGGAATGGTCGGAAGTCGATCGGGAAAACCGCCTCAACTACATCCATGCCCTCGCCATCTGTGGCACCGCCCGATCGCGGCCCGCCTTGTGCGGCTGGACTCGCGACGCCCGCATCGAGGTACGCGCAACGGCATTTGAAGCGCTTGCGTACGTGGGACTGGACGACGAGGCCGCACGTGTCGCGATGGGGGGTTTGGAGAGCGACGACTCATCGGTCAGGGCCATGGCCGCCTACGCGCTGCGCGGCTGGCAGGGCCCGGGCGACGCGGCCGCCCGGCTTGCGGCGCACCTCGACGATACGTGGGCCGTCGCCGTCCAGGCCGCGCGCACGCTTCGGTCAATGGGAGATGCCGGCCTCGTCGAGTTGCAGGCACACGCCTCGCGCCAGGACCTCGGCGGCCTGCTCGCCCGACAGATGTTGTGGCAGGCAAGCGCTCAGCGATGATGTCTTTCTTGCGCGACGCGCTCATCGCCTTCTCGCTACTGATCATCACGTACTTCGTTCTCTGGAACGTGTCGCAGATCGCGATGGGCCCCGTCGCGGCGGTGACCCTTTGGCGGCATCGACGGCGGCATACGCGACGCGCCCGCGGCCTCGCCACCGGCGTCGCGGTACCGCCGCTCGTCTCAATCGTCGTCCCCACCTACAACGAGGAACTGACGATTGTCGAGAGCGTCCGCGCCCTGCTCGCGCTCGACTACCAGCCGCGCGAGGTCCTGATCGTCAACGACGGGTCGACGGATGGCACGCTGGCGCTCTTGCAACGGACCTTTCAGCTTGTGCCGGCCCCACTCGCCTTCGTTCAGCCGCTGCGCTCCCAGCCGGTACGCGGCATCTACCGGTCGGTCAGCGAGCCCGATCTCGTGGTCGTCGACAAGGTGAACGGCCGGTGCAAGGCGGACGCGGCCAATGCCGGCATCAACGCCGCGTCCGGCACCCTCGTGCTGAACATCGATGCCGACACCGTGCTCGAAGCTGACGCGCTGAGTCGCGCCGTGCTGCCGTTCCTCGAAGACCCGGTGACGGTGGCGGTCGGAGGCAATGTGGGAATCGCCAACGGCTGTCACATCGAGCACGGCCGCGTCGTCGATGTGGCCCTGCCGCCCAGTTGGTTCGCGCGGTTCCAGATTGTCGAGTACATGCGCTCGTTCCTCCTGTTCCGGATGGCCTGCGCGTCGCAGAATGCCGTCGTGCTCATCTCGGGAGCGTTTGGCCTGTTCCGCCGCGATGCGCTGATCGCTGTCGGCGGCTACGACCAGACCGCGATCGGCGAAGACATTGATCTCACCCTCCGCCTGCAGCGGCACTTCCGCGCGCGCGGCGAACCGGTCCGGATCGCGTTCGACCCGAACCCTCTGTGCTGGACGCAGGCACCAGAAGACTGGCAGTCGTTGCGGGCACAGCGTTACCGTTGGCGCCGCGGACTGCTCCAGGTGCTGTGGCGATATCGGGGGATGATTGGCAATCCGCGTTACGGCAAGGTGGGACTCGGGCCTCTGCCGTACATGGCCTTCTTCGAGGGGTTGGGACCGCTGCTCGAAGGCGGAGGCTATGTTGTGACGATCGTGGCGGCCGCTCTCGGCTACCTCAACTGGGAGTACTTCCGAATCATGCTCATCGTGTCGGTGCTGTTTGGCGCGTCGGTGACGCTTCTGGCCGTCTTGATGAGCGACGTCACGTCGCGAGCGTACATGCGAGGGCGCGATCTCGGGCTCCTGGTGGCCGTCGCCATTCTCGAAAGCTTCGGCTATCGCCAGGTGAATGCGCTGTGGGGATGCGTAGGGACCGTCCAGGCGCTGACCGGCAAGGGCGGATGGGGCACGATGAAACGCAAGGCGTTCCGAACCTGATGCGTGGTCCGGCGGCCGATGTACTCACTTCCCAACTGCAAACACCGCATCGTCCCACCGGATGAACAGGCGAGTGCCGGCTATGGCTGACGATGCGAGCTGGCGTGCGCTCAGCGTGTTGTGCGAGAGAATCTTCCGTCCGCGCGGTTCGCGAAGCTACACCGCCACCCAGGTCGTTACTTTGGCGAGATCGATGCCGAGGTTGCAGTCACCGGCTCGCGCGCACACGTAATTCGTGGAGCCACGAGCGGAGTCGCCGAGAAGTCGTTGAATCTTCGTCTGCGGATGCTGGCAGACGGGACAGTGGTGAAGCGACACGGGTGCGGTGCGTTTCGGTTGAGACATCTCCGGGCTCTCCCCTTTTCCAGCAAAGTGTTGTCGGCCTTTGATGAGAGGTGACCCCCGGCTCGCGGGTCGAAGACGCTCAGGAAAGGAAGTGGATACGAGATTACGCTCATTTCCTCAGAACCACAACTAGATGAGCTTTCTTAAGTCCTTTGCATGCTCGCGGATGCGAATTTGTCGACCCAATCACTTCCCAATCGCAAACAGCGCGTCATCCGATCGGATGAACAGGCGACTGCCGGCGATGGCTGGCGACGCGAGCTGGCGCGCGTTCAGCTTGTTGCGCGAGAGAATCTTCGGTGTGCGGCCGGCAGACAGGACGATCGTTTCGCCGTCTTCGCTGGCGAGGTACACCTTGCCGTCGCCGGCAACCGGCGACGCGGTGTAAACGCCGCCGACGCGCTCCTGATAGACACGCTCGCCTGTCTTCGCGTCGGTGACCGTCAGTACGCCGACGTCGCCCGTCATGTAGATCAGACCGTCGTAGTAGACGAGCGACGAGATGTAGGGCGCCCCGGTCGCCACCTTCCACGGCACGTGGCTCGACGCGACGTTCCCTTCCCCGCCGGGTCGAACGGCCATGAACGGACTGCTCCGGTAGCCGCGGCTCATGTAGATGACCCCGTCGTGAAGTGTCGGCGTGGGAATGGGAAATCGGTTTGGTTCGTCGATGTACCAGCGGCGCGCACCGGTGGCGAGATCGTGGCCGCTCACGCCGACGCTGGAGTTGACGATGATCTCGGCGCGATCGCCAATTTCGACGACGAGCGGCGTGCTGTACGACGTCACGCCGGGTGTGGCGTCAACCTTCCACTGCACGTTGCCCGTCTTCGAATCGAGCGACAGCAGATACGAGCCGCGTTCGTGGTAGCAGAGAAGAATGAGCCGGTTCTTGTAGACGACGGGCGAGCTGCCGTGGCCCCAGTTGATTTCGAACGGCCCGTAGGTCGCGCCGAGGTGTTTCTTCCACACGAGCTTGCCGGAGAAATCGACCGCAGCGATCTGCCCCGTGCCGAACCACGCGTACACGCGCTCGCCGTCGGTGGTCGGGCTGGGCGATGCGAGGTTGTGTTTCTCGTGAACTGACGGCAGTGGGCCCTTCGGCTGGCTGCTCGAATTCCCACACCGTTCGTCCGCTCCGACGATCGAGCGCGCTCACCACGAACGTCACGCGGTTGTCGCCCGGCCGTCGGACCGGATCCGAGCGGCTTCTCCCCCGCCTCGAGCGGGTTGCCGCTCTGCACGAGGCGCGGACCGGGCCGCACTTCGCCGCTGCCTGCCTGCGAGGTCACGAACACGAGATCGCCCCACACGATCGGCGAGGAGATGCCGAGGCCGCGCAGCTTCGCCTTCCACGCGACGTTCTCGGTGTCGCTCCAGCGCTCGGGCAATCGCGCTTCGCCCGAGACGCCGGACGCCGCCGGACCGCGCCATTGCGGCCAGTTCTGCGCGTCGACGCTTGCGACGAACGCGGCAAGCAGAGTTATTCCGAACAACACTCGGAGTCTCATGAGTCTCGAGCTCCTTTGCCGTACTTCTAACTTTTAACTTCTAACTTTCTTTTTCCACTGGCTCAGCGTGCCCGAACCGGCCGACGCTGTGAAGTCCAGTGGCCGCGGCCGCCCCGGGCTCGCCATCATGAATCGCACCTCCTCGTCGCCAACCCATTCCATGATGCCGCGGTTTACCGTGCCGGCCTGACGTCCACTGAGGTTGAGATAATCGACTCGCGATCGGGGTCGTGCTCTCGTCGAGGCGCACCTTCGCATGAACCATCACCTGGCCGCCGAAGATCACCTTCACTTCATTGCCGACCGTGGTGCGCGATCCAAAGGACAGCCACTCGTCCGGCATCGGGTTGCCGTCCATCACGAGCTGGACAGGCGTCCATTCGTCCTTCCAGCCGCTGCATCAGCGGTGTGATCGTGACGTCGAACCCGGAGGGATCCTCGCGCTCGACTGAGACCGATTCCGCGGGCTGTGGCGTGCCACCTGTCACGTTCGCAGGCCGGCGGGCAGACGATCGCCGGAGGTGCTGAAGTACGTGACCGCTGCCTTTCGTGGCGACAAACGCTGTCGGCCGCGATGAGCCCGCGAGGCCGAGACACAACATCAGGCGATCACCGGTGAGCTCGTAAATCCCGTACGACTGGTTTCCGGCTTCCGGCCCCTCGACGAAGTGAATGGTAATGTGCGGCGGTGTGACGACGACGTCAAGCACGAGCACGCCTTCGTAGGTGGCTTCGGGAGATTCCATGCGAAAGCGATCCCCGTCGATCAGCAGTCGCGACCGAGCCAACGCTTTCGCTGGCATCACGACGCCGTCCAGGTGCTGGTTGTCGAAGTGCCATTCCCCTTCGAGCGCGCGGAGTTGCTCGACGTGGCGCGACAGCGCCGGCCAGCTCGCAAAGCCGTTCTGCCGCGCGATGACCGATTGCGCGTCGGCCAGGCGGAACCCGGCGCGACGCACGCCTGCGGCGGTCATCTTTTGCGCCTTTGGCAGGTAGTCGATGAACGCCTGGGCCGCAGATCGTTCGCCGCTCTTCAACTGTTCGAGAAGGGTCTTGGCCTGACTGCGAAGATGGTCGAGATTCGGGCGGGCGGGAAGCTTGGTGTCCACGGTTCCTCCATGCATGGGCCTGTGGTCCGCAATCAGGCTGCACGAAGGACGTTCGTGAACAGGAACATGGTGAAGGTGAGTTCGACTCTTCCCGCGGACCCGGTGGCGTCCTTCAAGCCGGCGCCTATCTTACGCCAGAACCGGCTCCCCGGGTAATTGTCACGATGCGATCGCTGCCGACGTCGGGCCATCGATCGCGCTGGCCGTCCGGCCATTGCACGACAATCGCCTGGGAGCCCGGTGACGTCGGGCCGAGACCGAAGTGGACACGGACGTCGCTCGCTGAAAGATAACTGCCATCGGTACGGACCCGCCGCCACAGCGTGGGCTGTCCCGCACGCTCGAGGCCGACCCATGCGCCAATCGCGAATCGATTTGCTGCTGGTTGCTTCACGCTGACGGTCAGCCAGTGATTCGCCGGAACCGCCTGGTTCAGCAGGAGACGCGCAGGCCCGCCGTTGGTCGTGAACACGATGTCGATGTCGCCGTCGTTGTCGAGGTCGCCGAAGGCGGCGCCGCGGCCGATCTCGGCGCGCGCGAACGCAGGGTCCGGCGAGTCGCGCTCATGTCCTCGAAGCGGCCGGTCCCGGGGTTTCGAAACAGCTGGTTCTTCATGCGGAACGGAAACGGCTGACCACGCTGGGATTCGATCACGTTGACGCCGCCGTTGGCGATGAAGAGATCGAGCCAGCCGTCGTTGTCGTAATCGAACCAGTCGGTCCCGAACCCGGTGAAGCCCGCGGTCGCGGGACCGAGGCCGGATCGCGCCCGGACGTCCTCGAAGTTGCCGCGGCCGTCGTTGGCGTAGAGGACGGCGGTCTCGGCGGCGAGGTTGGTCACGAACAGATCTTCGTCGCCGTCGCGATCGTAGTCGCCTGACGCGATGCCCATGCTGCCTTCGGGACTGCCCGAGGCGTTCACCGCGGCGCCGGAAATCGGTCCCTCGTCCACGAAGGTGCCGTTGCGCTGGTTGATCCAGAGTTGATTTGGCGTCGCGTCGTTGGCGACGTAGAGGTCGATCCAGCCATCGTTGTTGTAGTCGCCGATGGCGACGCCGAGACCCGATCCGTCGGCCTTGCTGATGCCAGAGGCTTCGGTCGCGTCGACGAAGCGGCCATTGCCCTCGTTGCGGTAAAAGCGATCGCGCACGGGCTTGTACGCGCGCGGCCCGCAGTAATCGCGCGCGCCGACCGCGTCCGCGCATTGCTTGTTGCCGGCAATGGTGAAATCCACGTAGTTGGCGACGAACAGATCGAGATCGCCATCACGATCGACGTCGAGAAACGCCGCGCTCGTGCTCCACTGGTCGTCACCGATGCCGGCCTCACGGGTCACATCGGTGAACGTGCCGTCGCCGTTGTTGCGATACAGCGTCTCGGGGCCAAAACAGGTGACGAGGAGATCGAGGTCGCCATCGTTGTCGTAGTCGCCGACGGCCGCGCCCATGCCGTAGGCGTGACGGCCGACGCCGGCGCGTTCGGTGACGTCGGTGAAATGGAGCGTTCGCTGACCGTTCGGTCCGATCTTGAGATCGTTCCGAAAAAGCCGACTGCTCTGCTGACTTGCGGCGCGGTGCTGACGATCGGTCGAGCGATCCGCCCTGGACGAGAAAGACATCCAGATCGCCGTCGCCGTCGTAGTCGAAGAGCGCGACGCCTGAGCCCATCTCCTCGGCGAGGTAGTACTGACCGGTCGCGCCGTTCACGTGCGTGAAGGTGAGGCCGGCTTCGGCGGCTGATTCCACGAACGGCGGCCCCGCAGCCGAGGTACCGGGCGGTTCGAGCGCCATCAGGCCGACGACGATCGAGAGCGCTGAACAGGCCAGCGAGCCGGCCGAGGCGCAAACTGATTCCTCATTTGAGCCGCGCGAGATCCCGGTCGATCGCATCAGCCAGCTCGCGCTGTCCGTACTTCAGGGCGAGCTCCTTCGCAGCGGTCGCCCACTTGATACCTTCCTCCCTGTGGCCCGCCCGCACATGCGCGGTCGACAACGCGAAAAGATATCGCGGCGTCGCCTCGTCCACCGGCTCGCGCAGCTGGTCGAGCGTCAGGATCGCCTGGTCGAGACGGCCCAGCGCGATCTGCATGCGCCCGAGATTGAATCGCGCGACCCGAAAGGTCGGCTGCGCGTCCAGCGCCCGTCCATATTCCTCGGCGGCTGCGTCGAACAGCTGACGACGTTCGAGCAGCTGCCCCAGGTTGTTGTGCGCGGGCGCGTGCAGCGGATTGACGGCGATCGCCTTCCGGTATGCCTCTTCCGCGAGATCCCACTTTTGCTGCTGTCCGAGCAGGACCGCGTAATCGTAGTGCGCGTCGGCCAGGCTGAAACCGAGTGCGACGGTCGCGCGATAGTGCTCCTCGACCTTGTCCCAGTTGTTTGCCCGACCGTAGAGGCCGATGAGATTGGCGTGCGCCTGCGCCAGCTTCGGATCGCGGCTGAGCGCGGCTTCGTGCTCCGCGATCGCGCCTTGCAGGTTTCCCGACGCTGCCAGCGCAATGCCCCGTTGCAGATGCGTGGCCGCATCGTCTTTCAGCGCGGTGACCGCGGCGAGCACCGGGTCGTCCGCACCCGGCCATCGAGCGCCGTACTGCGCGTGCCGCTGCAGCGCCGCCCGCGCATCGTCCCTTCGTCCCACCGCCCGATACGACTGCGCGAGGGCGTAGTTGGCGGCGCCCCATTCGGGAAACAGCGCCAGCGCGCGTTCGAAATGCGGGATCGCCGCCGGATGATGATTCTCGGCGGCATCAATGCGGCCGAGGCCGAATTCGGCACGCGGCTCGGCGAGCGGCTCCCGGGTCAACGCTTCGAACAATCGTCGGCTTCGAGCGAGATCGCCAGCCTCGAAGAGCGCCTCGGGAAGCGCCAGACGGGCGGGCAGATAGCCTGGCGATTCGGTCAAGGCGCGTTCAAATCTCTGGGCCGCCTCGCGGTGTCGCGCGAGCCGTTCGAGCACGACGCCGTCGAGATACAGCCATTCGAAACTGTGGGGCGCCAGCGCCTGCGCGCGTTCGTAGGCCTGATGCGCGGCATCGAGCTGCTCCCATGCCTGCAACATGCGGGCAAGCGCGCCGACGGCCTGGGGATCGGTGGAGCGGGCGGCCGCGGTTCGTTGAAGCGGGGCGATCGCTTCCCGGGCGGGCGCCGAGTACGACGGCAGGTCCAACGCCGGCAGCGGAGGCGGCGCTGTTTGCCGGCGCGGAGCCGGCCGTCGCCGGGAGCGCCGACGGCCATCAGGCGGCGGCGACCGACAGGGACGAACGACAGAGCAGATTTTGGGCGGATTCGGACGGTTCGAGGCATCCCGGATGACGTCTACTCGAGCTATGGATTCATTGACAACCGCTGGGGAGTATGGTACTTCGTTCCGCGAGTCGACCGTTCGTTTTCTCCCCTTTCAACGTTTTCAAGGTCCCGTTCAAAAAGGAGGACCGCTGTGAGCGAGCGCAGAGTCTTTGGGCGTGCGTGCTCTCGTCTGTTCCTCGGACCCGCGCTGGCTGTCGCACTGGCGGCCGCGATTGGGTTCCTGCCTGCCACCGCCGCCGCACAGGTGCTGTACGGCAGCGTCACCGGAAACATCGTCGATGGTTCGGGCGCCGCCGTGCCCGGGGCCACCGTCACCATCAAGGATGAGGCGACTGGCCTCGCACTGAGCTGCCGTCACTGACTCATCCGGGGTGTATACGATTCGCAACGTCACTGGCGGAACTTATACCTTGCGCGCGTCGCTGCAGGGCTTCAAAGAATTCGTGCAGACCGGCGTTCCGATCACTGCAGGCAGCGCCGTCCGGATCAACGGCAAGCTGGAGATCGGCGCGCTGACCGAATCGGTCACGGTCACGACCGAGGCGGCCATCCTCAAGACCGACAAGCAGGACGTCAGCACCGAGCTCAGGCCGGCCGACGTCGTCAACCTGCCGCTTAATCAGTACCGCAACTATCAGTACTTGATGAACCTCGTGCCAGGCGCGACGCCGCCTGAGTTCCAGAATGCGCAGACCGACACCCCCGGACGCTCGCTGTCGGTCAACGTCAACGGCACCAACCGGAACAACAACGTGACGCGCATCGATGGCGCCGCCAGCATCAACGTGTGGCTGCCGCATCACGCCGGCTACGTCGCGCCAGTCGAAACGATTGAGGTCGTGAACGTCTCGACCAACAACTTCGACGCGGCGCAGGGCATGACCGGTGGTGCCGCAATTACGGTGCAGACCAAATCAGGCACCAACTCGTTGAGAGGCTCCGCGTTCTACTTCCGTCAGCAGGACGAGTTCAACGCCCGCCGCGGATACTTCGATCCAAACAAGGTGGACGCCAGCACCGCCATCGGCGGCGGCACGCTCGGTGGCCCGCTTCGAAAGAACAGGCTCTTCTACTTTGGATCGTGGGAGCGCAACAGCGAGCACCAGGGGTTCTACACGGAGTACTCGGTGCCTACCGCCAAAATGCGCACCGGGGACTTCAGCGAGGTGCTGGCGATCAACCCGAATTTCAAGATCTACGACCCGAAGACGGGCACCTCGACCGGCGCGAACCGCACCGCCTTCGACAACGCGATGGTTCCCGCCGATCGCATCAGCAGCATCGCGCTCAAAATCCAGTCGCTTTATCCGATGCCAAACGCCCCAGGCACGAACAACGGCCTGCAGAATAACGTGCGGCTTCCGCGTCAGCCGATAGCCGACCGCGACAACTACGATGCCAAGGTCAACTGGAATCGCACGGCGCAGCATCAGATCTGGGCGAAGTTCTCGATGATGCACGCCAACGTCGTTGACCGGTACTACTTCGGTGTGGACGGCGTCGGCGGCGGCAAGACGAACACGAGAATCTTCACGGCCGGTCAGACCTGGACGCTCAGCCCAACCCTCGTGTTCGACGCAAACGCCGGCGTCAACGGGATGCAGCAGAACTTTCAGGGACCTGACTACCTGACCAACTACGGCAGCGCCGTCTGGGGCGTTCGCGGCACGAACGCCGACGGAGTCGGTGGCCCGGGATCGGCCGATCTCGACCGATACAGCGGCATGCCGGAAGCTCGTCACCGGGCTGTCGACGTTGGGCAACACTGATACCTGGACACCAGTCTGGCGCGACGAACGGAGCTACACGGTGGCGGCGAACCTCACGAAAGTGAGCGGACGCCACGAAATCCGATCGGGTTTCGATTTCATTCGTCTGCGACTGAATCACTGGCAGCCTGAGGTGAGCAACCCACGCGGCATCCTCACGTTCGGCAGCGACGTGACCGGTACGACCGGGTACAGCGGCAACAGCTGGAACAGTTACGCTGGCTTCCTGATGGGCGAGCTGACGAGCTTCAACAAGAGCGAGCAGTTCGAAGAACTGAGCGGACGCGAGAATCAGTATGGCCTCTACGTATCGGATCGCTGGACGCCCAACGAGAAGCTGACGGTCAACCTGGGTCTGCGCTACGAATACTATCCGCTGATGACCCGCGAGAATCGCGGCATCGAATTGCTCGACGTCCCGACCTACACCGTCAGGCTCGGCGGCGTCGGCAACAATCCCATGGACCTCGGCATCGACGTCAGCAAGACGCTGTTCGCGCCGCGGGTGGGAGCGTCTTACCGCATTGACGATCGCACGGTGCTTCGTGGCGGGTACGGAAAGACGTTCGACCCATTCCCCATCACGCGTCCGATGCGCGGACGATTCCCGCTGACGATCGCGCACAGCGACAGCGGACCGAACACCTTCACGCCGTTCGGGAATTTGGCGAACGGCATTACGCTGGCGCCCAGTCCCAACGACATCCTCAACACCGGTACGGCTGCGCTGCCGCGCGGTGTTGACATGACGACGCCCGACCTGAACAACTTCGATCGCGGCGCGACCCAGTCCTATAACGTCACGATCGAACGTCGTCTGCCGCTCGATATCGTGACGAGCGTGGGATACGTCGGCACGCGGACGGACGGCACCTACACGACGCGAAACTTGAACTACGCCGAGAGCGGCGGCAACGCGAACCGGAAATTGTTCACGCAGGCTGGAACGGCGACGATTAACGTGCTTGCCGGCGACGGGATTGCCCGTTACAACTCGCTCCAGGTTGCCGTGAATCGACCGTTCCGGAACGGTTTTCTTTTGAAGGGAGCGTATACGCTCTCTCGTGCGAAGAACGTCGGCGATGATGATGGTGCCGCTTACCCGTGGCCGCAGGAATCGCAGTTCGGCCGTAACTTCGCGCCGGCGGGTTTCGACCGAACGCATACGCTGCAGATGGGGTTCGTCTACGAAATCCCGTTGATGAAAACGAGCACGTCGCCGATCGCATACGTGGTCAAGGACTGGCAGGTCAACGGCATCGCGTCGTGGCTGTCAGGCAGGCCGTTCTCGATCGGCGGAACGAACGGAGGCCTGCAACAGTCCGGTGGTCTTCAGACCATCAACGTGGTCGGGGATGCCAAGCCTGGCTTCGGCGACGCCGGACCGAACGAGCAGTGGTACAACCCGGCCGCATTCGCGCAGCCGGTGGGGGCGACGTGGGGTAACAGCGGCCGCAACCAGTTCCGCGGGCCCGGCAACTGGAACCTGGACGCGTCGCTGTTCCGCACGATTCCGATCGGTCGCTACCGGGCTCGAGATCCGGGTCGAATCGTCGAACGTGCTTGAACCATCCACAGTGGGGCACGCCGAACACGAGCTTCACGGATCCGAACTTCATGAAGATTCGCGACTTCGTTCCCAACCGTGCGCCGCGCACGGTGCAGATCGGCGCGAGGTTCGCGTTCTAAGCTGCGGAACTAGACATAGCGCAGCCCTCCAGGGCATCCTGAGGGGCTGCGCTACAATTCCCATCCTCAACTCCGTAGCGCAGGGCTTCAGCCCTGCCCTTGAACACGACCTCCACGGCGAGGAGCCACATCAATGAAGAAGACGACGAACAAAACAACGAGGAAAACGCGCGCGCGTGGCATCACGCGACGGGAGTTCGTCGGAAGTGCACTGGCGGCCACCGCGGTGTTCGGGAAGGCGCCGGCGCTGCTCCGCGGGCAGAACCTGAACAACAAGCTGGATATCGCGTTCATCGCCGCCGGCGGTCGCGCCAACGCGAGCATGAGCGAGCTCACCATCAGACCGGACGCTCCCCCTGGCGGCGGCAGAGGTCGCAGTGATACCGGGGGACCCACCGTCCCGCATCCCGATGAAAACGCCACCGTGCTCTGCGACATCAACGCCAACACCATGGAGACCGCGTCACAGCGATTCCCGAAGGCCAGGCGGGAGACCGACCTCCGAAAAGTGTTCGACAACCCCAAGGACTTCGATGCCGTGGTCGTCGCGACAGCGGAGCACACGCACGCGTTCGCCACCTACCTCGCACTGACGCACGGCAAGCACGTCTACTGCGAGAAGCCACTCGCCTACAACATCTGGGAAACGCGACTGATCCGCGAGACCGCCGCCAAGTACCCGAAGCTGTCGACGCAGATGGGCAATCAGGGTCACGCCTCGGCCGCCCGTCGGACGATCAAGGAAATCCTCTCGACCGGGGTCATCGGTCCGGTGCACGAAGTTCACGTCTGGGCGGATCGGGCATGGGGACTCCAGGATGCGGCGTCGGCGGAGAAGTTCGACAAGCCGCACGGGTTCTGGAACGGCATCCAGATTGTCGACCGGTTCAAGGAAGAGATGCCGATCCCGCCTCACCTGGCATGGGATCTCTGGCTCGGGCCTGCACCGACGCGGCCGTACCATGACACGTACTTCCCGGGACCCCGCTGGTATCGCTGGTGGGATTTCGGCAACGGCACGATGAGCGACCTCGGCAGCCACGACAACGACGTGCCGTACACGGTGCTCGACCTCAAGCGGCCGGACGGCAATGGCGGGTTTGCGATGGCGCCGCTGACGATCGAATCCACGTCGCCCAATGTCCCGGTGCCGCACAAGGAACTGGCGCCGGCGACATTGATGGCTGTGTACGAATTCGCGGCGGTGGGCTCCCAGCCGGCCCTTAAACTCGTTTGGCACCAGGGGGACAGCAAGCCGCCAGGGTGGGTGCCGGAGTGGGGCGGCCGCTCGAGCCTCTTCGTCGGAGAGAAGGGCATGCTGCTCGGCAATGGAAAGCTGCTGCCCGAGGAAAAATTCAAGGACTTCCAGAAGCCGCCCGAGACGCTGCCACGCTCGCCAGGTCACTGGGTGGAGTGGGTCAACTACGCGAAGGGCCTCGGTCCAGTGCCCGGCTCGAACTTCCAGTACTCAGGCTGGACGACCGAGGCGAACCACCTCGGCAACGTGGCCTACCGGACCGGCAAGAAGATCCAGTGGGACTACAAGAACATGCGCGCAACCAACGCGCCGGAAGCCGCCCCGTTCATCAAGCGTCCCGAGTACCGCAAGGGCTGGGACAGTATTCTGAAGACGACGTAGCAGATGGATCGCGGTTCGCGATTCGCGGCTCGCGCTTCGGAATTCGTTCGACTCGGTAGGAACTACGAACCGCGAACAGCGAACTGCGAACCGCGGATCTCGGAGAAAACGATCATGATGACCCGCCGTGATTTTGTGAAGCAGGCCGGCATCGCGTCGGCGGCGCTGCCGGCGATCGCCCAGGCACAGACGCCGCGACGCGGTCCAGTCGAAGGAAACGCTCAACCCGCTGCCGGTGCGCGTCGGGATGACGGACTGGAACCTTGGGACAGCGCGGCGACATCGCGAAAATCGCGCTTGGCGCGCGAGATCGGGCTCGACGGCATCCAGGTCAGCGTCCAGTATCCGACCGACGGCAAGCCGACGCTGCGCGATCCCAAGACGCAGGTGGAGTTCAAGCGCGCGGCGCTCGACAACGGCATTCAGATCTGCTCGCTCGCGATCGGCAACCCAGGGAAGCAGCGGCTGCCGATGCACACCAATCCGGCGTTCGCGATCCTGCTGGCCGAAGCCGTGGAGATCGCCTACAACATCGGCACCAACAACATCCTGCTGCCGATTCTCGGCGACAGCCACATCGACATGACGAACCAGGCACAGGTGGACGGCTTCGTCACGATGATGAAGGAGGTCGCCCGTTACGCGGAGAAATACGACGTCGTCGTCGGGCTCGAAGACTGGATCTCGGCCGCCGACAACATCAAGCTGCTCGATGCGATCGGATCCGATCACGTGGCCGTCTACTACGATGCACACAACATCGTGTCACGCATCGCCGCCGACATCTACGCCGAACCCAAGATGCTCGGCAAGCGGATCAATCAGATTCACGTGAAGAACGCGAACATGCTGCTGGCGACGCCGGGCGGAAAGATGGATTGGCCGCGGATGGCCAAGGAGTTCTACGATATCGGATACCGCGGGTGGTACGTGCTCGAAACCGGCTCACCGACGAAGGATCTCGTCGCCGACACGAGGGCCAACATCGAGTACGTGAAGAAGACGTTCCGGATGCCTCCGCCATCGGCGACCTGAGCTTCTCCTGGACGTCGTGCGCGTGTCACCGGGCGCAGCGCTGGCTGCGCCAGGTGCGCGCGCGTGCTCACCCCTCACCGGCCGGGCGCGTCTGACTGGCGCGAAGACTCCGGACTACACCGGCAACATCGCGGCAAAGACGCTGCCACCGGGGCCGCTCGAGAGAATCTGCACTCCACCGCCGTGTGCTTCTGCCACCCACCGCGCGATCGAGAGACCGAGGCCCGCGCCGCCCGTGGTGCGTGCCGCGTCGAGTCGAACGAATCGCTCGAATACCCGTTCCCGATCTGCCGGCGCGATGCCGGGGCCAGTGTCGGCGACCTGTAACAGGACGCCACCGTCCGATCGGCCGAGAGTGACCGTGACCGCCCCGCCCTGCGGCGTGTACGCCAGCGCGTTGCCAAGCAGATTCGAGAACATCCGGCGCAGGAGAACCTCGTCGCCTCTCAGCGCGATCGGTTCCAGTTCGCTGCCGATGGCGATCTTCTTGTCGTCGGCGCGCCCGCTCAACTCGCGGATACACTCCTGAACCAGCGCCGTCAAATCGACAGGCGCCATGGTCACTGGATACCCGCCTCCGTCCGCCCGCGCCAGCACCAGCATGTCATCCACCAGCCGTGTCAACCGCGACGTTTGCTGCGAAACCGTGACCAGCGCCTCGCGATAGTCTTCCTCCTCCCGCACCGGCTGACTCAGCGTCACGTCCGCCGCCGTTCGCATGATCGAAACTGGCGTCCGGAGCTCGTGAGACGCGTCGGCCATGAAGCGGCGTTGAGTCGCGAGTGCGGTTCCGAGCCTGTCCAGGACACGGTTGAACGACAAGGCGAACTGTTCGAGCTCGGTCGCCGCGGACGGGATTGTCAGACGCGTGTCGAGCGTCTCGGATGTAATGGCCCTGGCCTCACCTGCCATCGTCGTCAAGGGTCGAAGCCCGTGACGACCGAGCCACATCCCGCCGGCGATCGCCAGCACGAGCGCGAGCGGGATCCCTATGAGGCACGCCTTCAGCAGGGTCCGCCATTGCTCGAGCGTCTCGTCGAGCGGCGCCCCAACGGCAATGACATACTGCTGCCCCTTGGCAGCCCGACGTCGCACCGTCACTCGCCATAACTTTCTGTCGGGGCTGCTGAGCGTCTTCGTCACCCGCGTGAAATCCACAGCAGCGACGTCAGGCGGCAACGGCATGATCTGCCCGGTCGGAGCGATCGGTTTCCCCGACGCGTCCAGAACCTGCACCCGCCCGTCGGGCACCCGCACCACCGCGACCATCTCGGCCGCCGCCGAAGGCAGATCGGTTTCGTTCAGCTCTTCATCGACGACGTTGCCGGCAGTGGCAGTGACGGATCTCAGGCCTTCGTCAAATTGCTCGAGGAGAAGCTCCCAGTGAAGCCACAACACCGCGGCGCTGAACACGGCGAGGGTCAGCACGAGCAGCAGCGAATACCATGCGGTCAGCCGGGCGCGGAGTGAAACCTGCATGGCGATCACATGAGTTGATAGCCCTGTCCCCGGCGGGTGCGGATCAGCGAAACCTCTTCGTCCCCATCGATCTTCCGGCGCAGCCTCTGGACATACACGTCGACGATGTTCGAGAACGCGTCGTAGTGTTCGTCCCAGACGTGCTCGGCGATATCGGCCCGGCTGACGACTTCGCCAGCACGCCGAGCCAGGTATTCGAGCAGCGCGTATTCGCGGCTGGTCAACGATACCTCCTGCCCGTGCGACCAGACCCGCTGCCCGGCCACGTCGATCGCGATGTGACGGATCTCGATCCGTTCACGCGACAGCGGACGACGCTCCCGGCGCGCCAGGGCGCGCACCCGGGCCAGCAGCTCGCGGAAATCGAACGGCTTGGTCAGGTAGTCGTCGGCGCCGGCGTCAAGTCCCTCGACCCGTGACTCAACGGCATCCCGTGCGGTCAGCATCAGGATAGGAACGTTCGAGCCCCCAGCCCGCAACTCGCGGCAGAGCGTCAAGCCGTCCTTGCCCGGAAGCATCACATCAAGGATGACGGCGTCGTAGTCGTTCTGCTCACACCGATCTGACGCGGCTGTCCCGTCTGACGCAACATCTACCGCGTGACTGGCTTCTCGCAGGCCCTTGGCGATGAAGCGCGCCGCGCTCGGCTCATCCTCGACCAGCAGAATTCGGGAGCATGGGTCTCGCCAAAAGCGTCGGCGCTCGATCCAGACAGGACGACGTGATGCCTTGTCGCATCGAGTGCGTTCCCGCGCTCGTCATTTCCAGGCGACCGCCAGACCTCTCGAGTCGACATGAGTCCGGCGCCGAGCCAGACGCCTCTGCGAGCGCCGGTCGCAACTTTCCCCACTCTCCCGCGTCGTCGAGTCGGGCGAGCGTCGCAGACCCGGCGGATCCACGGTTGCACGACGAAGGGCCTGACGGGCGAGGATCGACATGGTCGTGATCTGCGACTTGCCGACAACGAGGATCGAAAACGAATCAGGCACCATCTGGCCTCGCCCACCGCGTCCGCCCGCAGGTGGCGGCGTCGGTGGCGCCCCGTACTCGGCAGCGATCAGCAGGATGTGATTGGTCTTGGTGTCGAGCGTCAACGTCTTGGCGCGTGTCATCGTCTTCACCGTTTGGGCCACGGCAAAGCTGGTCGGGCTGTTCTCCTTCACGATGGTCAAGGTTCCATCGCCCTGCGAGCTGAAGGCTTCCATCGTGGCAGGATTGAAAAGCGTCCCGTCCACGCCGCTTCCAATCGGCAGCGTCGTTATGATCTTCCCATTCGTCGAGTTCAGCACCACCATCGTCTGGGGATCGTGGCAGCCCGCGAAGAGAATGCCGTTCTTGACGTCGAAGCCCAGGCCCGCGGGACCGCCGCCCTTGCCGGCGATGTCGTACCGCGCCGTCACGGCCATCGTCTTGGCGTCCACGGCGGCGACGGCGTCCTTGTCTTCGAGGTTCACGTAGATGTGGCCTTTGCCGTCGGTGACCGCCTGCTCGGGAGCGCCGCCGAGATCGATCGTTCCCACCACCGAGCCGTCCTTCGCGTCGATGACCGTCGTGTTGGGAGCGCTATGGCTGAACACGTAGACGCGCGCGTTGAACGGATCGAACATGATGCCGTCGGGGCTACCCTGCACGTCGATCGTCTTGATGACGGCGAGCGTGTTGGTGTCCCACATCGCGACCGGTTTGCTGCTGGAAAAGCCGTGATGCGACGCCGGGTCAACCGCCGCGCCGCGCGCGCTGACTTTTGGAATCTCGCCAACCGGCTCCAGGGTATCGAGGTTGAAAACCATGATCCGCGCGTTGGCGCCGCTTCGCGGAATATACAATCGCCGGCCCGCCGAGTCCGCATAGACGTAATCGAACCCGCCGTCTCCGCCGGCCTTCACGACCTTGAGAACTTTGTAGGAACCCTCCTGCGCGACGAGCCCGATCCCGGATATCGCAATCGCTGTCGCTACGATGAGGAGTCTTCGCATGATGCCCTCGGCGTTCAAGATGGTTTATGAGGCGCGCCGACGCGTAAGCCACGCCCGGCACCGAGGCCGCCATGCGGCCGCGAAAGCCAATCATGTCAAGCGAATGATGAACTCAGCGCATGAATGGTCCCGACCGCCTCCGCCGTCTGTTGCGCATGTCCGTGACCCGAGCCTCCCCGGAGTATGATCGACGCTCGAGTGGCAGACAAGCCGACCGACAACCCACCACGACGACCGCTTCGCACGCTTTACGAGTGGTTGACAGGCGCGACGACGCCGCAGCCGGGATGCCGAACGCCGAAGCCGCCCACCGGTGAGGTCGCTGCCCGATCGCATCGGGCGGTACACGATCGAACGCAAGCTCGGGGCCGGCGGAATGGGTATTGTCTACGCGGCCCGTGACGAACGGTTGCAGCGAACCGTCGCATTGAAAACGCTCTCGCAGCTGTCGGACGATCCCACGGCGCGCAAGCGGTTCTGGCGCGAGGCCAGGGCCGCGGCCAGCGTCAATCATCCAAACGTCTGCCAGATTTACGAGATCGGCGAAGACGGCGGTGAGTTGTTCATCGCCATGGAGCTGCTCGAGGGTGAAGTGCTCTCCGAGCGGCTGCGTCGAGGATCGTTGAGCGCGTCTCAGGCGGTTCCGATCGGGCTCGAAATGCTGTCGGCGCTCTCGGCGCTGCACGCGCGCGGCATCGTCCATCGCGACCTGAAGCCGTCGAACGTGTTCGTCACGGCGCACGGGGTCAAGCTGCTCGACTTCGGTCTGGCCCGGCCGGAGCTCGAGGTGTCGCTCGATCCGGCCAGCGAGCTGACGATGCCGGGAATGGTGATGGGTACGCCACGCTACATGGCGCCCGAGCAGATGACCGGCGAGGCGGTCGACGGCCGGAGCGATCTCTTCGCCGCCGGGGCGATCCTGTTCGAGATGCTGGCAGGCCGGCCGGCGTTCGCGGGCAGGACGATGATCGAAATCGTGCACGCCACGCGATACGAACAACCCCCGGCGCTCACCGGATCACCGGCGGTGGCCGCGCTCGACCGCGTGATCCGTCGCGCCCTGTCGAAGAGCCCGGCCGAGCGCCCGGCAACAGCCGACGAAATGGCGGCGGAGCTTCGTGCCGCGCACGCGATGGACAGCAACGCGACGCCGACCCTGGCCCGCGCGCTCACCCGTCTGGTCGTGCTGCCGTTCCGCGTGCTGCGTCCCGATCCCGAGACGGATTTCCTGGCGTTCAGCCTGCCCGACGCGATCGCCACGTCCTTGTCGAGTAACGGATCGCTCATCCTTCGATCCAGCGCCGTCGCCGCGCGGTTTGCCGGCGAGACGCCGGATCTGAAGGCGCTCGCGGCGGAAGCCGACGTTGACCGCGTGGTCATGGGAACGCTGGTCCGTGCCGGCGATCAGCTGCGCGCCGCGGTGCAACTGGTCGAGGCGCCGGGCGGCACGTTGCTGACCTCGCACACCGTCCAGTCGTCGCTCGGGGATCTGTTCCAGATTCAGGACGACATCGCCAGACGGGTCGTGGACGCGCTGTCGCTTCCGCTGACCGGCGCGCCAGCTTCGCCGACGCCGGATCCCAGGCCTGACGCGCGCGCGTACGAACTCTACCTGCGTGCGAACGAGCTGGCACGGACCTACAACGGGCTGGTCGGCGCGCGCGATCTGTATCAACGCTCCCTGGACCTGGATCCGAACTTCGCCCCGGCGTGGGCACAACTGGGTCGATGCCACCGGGTCATCGGAAAATACATCGACGCCTCCGGCGACAGCGAGGGGCAGGCCGAACGCGCCTTCCAGCGCGCACTCTCGCTCAGTCCGCGACTGACGATCGCGCACAAGTTCTACGCGAACCTGGAAGCGGACACCGGGAACGCGCAGCACGCGATCGTTCGCCTGGTCGGCGAAGCCCAGCGTCACGGCAACGACCCGGAACTTTTCGCCGGCCTGGTACACGCCTGCCGTTACTCGGGTCTTTACGAGCAATCGATCGCGGCGCACGCCGAGGCTCGCCGGCTCGATCCGACCGTGCCGACCAGCCTCGAGCAGACGCTCCTCATGAGCGGCGATATCGAACGATTGCTGTCGATCGAAACTCCGCGCGTCATCGCCGGCGGCGACGATGGGATCCGGGTGATTGGGCTCGGACTCGCCGGGCGCCGGGACGAGGCCCGCGCGCGGCTCGAGGCCATGCGGAACCGGCAGTCGCGCATTCCCGCGTTCGAGTCATGGATCGTTTACCTGACCGCCTGGCTCGATAACCGCCGCGAGGGTATGAACGCGCGTCGATCGCAGTTCGAGGGCCTGAGGATTCAGGAGGATCCGGAAGCGATTTTTCAGGAGGGATGGATGCGCTGCGACGTTGGCGAGCACGAGGCCGGTCTCACGTTTCTTCAGCGCGCCATCGCGAAGCGCTACTACGCGGTGGCGACGCTCTCGACCAGGCCTCAGTTCGATGCCCTGCGGAGCAATCCGGTCTTCCAGTCGCTCCTGTCGGAAGCGCAGGCCGGACGCGAGCAGGGGCTCGCCGCGTTCCGTGCCGCCGGCGGCGAACGGCTGCTCGGACTCTGAGCTTGCGTTCACGTGCTCATGATCTGATATTCGATGTGCCGAACCTGAGAACGAGCCCTGCAGAACCTGAGAACGAACCCAGTAGAACCCAGTGGAACCCCGCAGAACCCCGTAGAACCCGATCCTTTATGAACACGCTCGCCCGGGAGGGTTGCAAGGCCGAACTGATCCAGAGACTCAGGGGTGCGCGCCCCGACAGCGCGCGACGCTGGGGACGGATGACCGCGCATCAGATGGTGTGTCACCTTTCAGACAACTTTCGAATGGCGCTTGGACAGAAGCGCACCAGCGACGCAAGCAGCCCGTTGCGGCGGACGCTCATCAAGTGGCTGGCTCTCTACACACCCTTGAGATGGCGCCCAGGCATTGTGACCACGCCTGAAGTCGATCAGGAGATGGGAGGAACGAAGCCAGTCGAGTTCAGCGCTGACGTGAAGGAGGCCGAGGACCTCCTCGTACTCGTCGCCTCACGCGCCGGCAGCGCCAACTGGCCGCGCCATCCGGTTTTTGGTCGGATGTCGGAACGCGACTGGATGCGGTGGGCGTACCTGCACACGGATCACCATCTCAGGCAGTTCGGGTTGTGATGGGAAGCAGGCGGGTCACCACGTTCCTCAATCAACGATGTTCCCTCTCACGCTGCGATTGCGCTTAGAGACAAACAGGAGAAAGGAGAGAAGAGAATTGGAGTTCAGAACGAATCAGGTTCTCCTTTCTCCCTTTCTCCTGTTGTCTCTTAAGACAAGAAATGCAGCGTGACAGTGAAGGTTGCCGCTTGATCCTTGCAGACATAACGTGAGCAGACTCAATGCCGATGGACACCGTGCGTCTATCAATAACGATCTGGTTCGACACGCTCTGGTTCGATCTTCGTAGCGCCGTTCGATCGCTCCAGCATTCACGCCGCTATACGGGCTGGGTGGTCGGCAGCCTGGCGATCGGGATGGCGGTCACCATCGCGGCGCTGGCGCTGCTGAACGCCGTCATGTTTTCGCCGTTCCCCGGCGTCACCGATCAGCCCGCGGCTCGTTCGCGTGAACGTCACCAGGAATTGCGGCAGCCCCGATTGCTGGAGCCGCATGTCCTCGCCTGCCGACTACGCGTCGCTTCAACAAGGTCTGCACGGTTTGCAGGGTCTGGCTGCGTACACCGACGGGCAGGTCGCCGCGGCCCTGCCCGAGCGCGCGCTCGCTTCGCGCGCTCGTGACGTCGCCGAACTACTTCGACGTGCTGGGCGTGCACGCAGCCACCGGCCGATTGTTCAACGCAGACCGATGCCGCGACTCGGGCCGCGGTCGCCGTCATCGCGCTACGGTCGTCTGGACCCAGGAGTTCGCGTCGGATCCGTCGGTGATCGGACGGTCGATCCGCGTCGCCAATGATTTCGTCCAGATCGTCGGCGTGGCACCGCAGCGATTCGGTGGCATCGATCGGGTCAGGCCGGGAGATCGCGATCCTGACATCTGGCTTCCGATGTGGCTCGCGGATCGCGTGCTTCCTTTCTCGGCCGCCGAGCAGCGACGGCAGGAACGCCTGATGGACTTCGTCGGCCGATTGCGAGCCGGGAGTCGAAGCGCGCGCAGGTCCAGGCCCAGGCGGAGGTCCTCGCCGTCCCAGCTCGCCGCGTCCAGAGGACAGCGCGTCGGCGACGGGCGAGCTGACGTCCGTCCAGTCTGGCGCGTCAATCCCAGGAACTGGAAATTCGGATTCATCGTCGTGATGCCCATCCCGATACTCGTGCTCGTGATCGCGTGCGTGAACGCGGCCAACCTGATGCTGGCGCGCGGATCGCAGCGTCAGCGCGAGATGGCGATTCGTCTGGCCATTGGCGCGCGGCGGGGACGTATCGTCCGTCAGTTGCTGATCGAGAGCGCCCTGCTTGCCGCGATCGCGACCACTGTCGCGATCCTCATCGCCTGGTGGGGACTCCAGCTCGCGACCAATCCCTGGGACGTTCAGATACCGTTCGATCCGGCGGTGCTGGGATGGACAGTGTTGACCGCTGCTGTGCACGACCCTGGCGTTTGGCCTCGCGCCAGCACTGCGCGTGAGCGCGCAGAAACCCTCGAGCGCGCTGGGCTCCGGAAGTGCGCGGACTGACTCGGCGCCCGGGCCAGTCTCGAATCCGCCGGCTGCTGATCGTCTCGCAGGTGGCGCTCTCGCTGGGTCTGTTGGCCACCGCATGGCAGCTGGTCGCCACCGTCCGCGGACAGGCGCTCTCGAGCGGCGCGCCAGGACAATCAACTGCTGCTTGCCCGTTTCGATCTGCAGCCGTTGAACCTTGCCGCTGGCGGTGCGGAGGCTTTCTACGAGGACCTCGCCGCGCGAGCGTCACGATTACCTGGAGTTGAGGCGACAGGCGTCGCGCGTCACACTGCGGTCTGGACGTTTGGCCAGGGCGCCGGACCCGCGTCGATGGTCGTCTGGAATCCAACCGATCGTCCTGACGAAGGACGTGTCACGATCGGCGGCTACGCGGGTGGCACTCTGTTCGAAGCCGTCGGACTGCGGGTCGTGGCTGGCCGCGACTTCACCGACGCAGAGCGGCGTCAGGCGCGACCGCAGGTCGCGGTTGTGAATCAGGCATTCGCCGACCGGCATGAACGGCCCGGTCGTCGGCAGCGTCCTCCGCGTCGCCTCGGCGAGATCATGACTTCGCCACCGCAATCGACGTCCGCATCGTCGGCGTCATCGAAGCCGGCAGTCGAACCCAGATACGAAGAGGGTGTTCCGGCGGCCAAGGTCTATCTGCCGGCTCCACTCGAACCCGAACCGGCGCTCACGCTCTACGTTCGCACTCACGGCTGCAGCGAACGCGCTCGCCCAGCCGGTCCGCGAACTCGTCGGTCACATCGCGCCGCGCGTTCCGATCCTCGACATCGGATCGCTCGACGAGTTCAACGAACGCTCGTTCGGCCAGCAGCTGTGGCTCGCGCGCGGCGCCGCGGTTCTTGGCGTCATCGGGCTGCTGCTCGCGACCGCTGGCCTGTACGGCGTGTCGTCCTACGTGGTGGCGATGCGCTCGCGCGAGATCGCGATCCGCATGGCGATCGGCGCACGACCAGGTGCCATTCTGGCGATGATCCTCGTCAGTCCATGCGAATTGCGGCGATTGGCCTGGTGTCGGGGCAGGCGCCGCCGCCGTCGTGAGCCGCGTGATCCAGGCGGGCTACTACGGCGTTCGCGGAATCGACGCGATGTCGCTTTGGCGGAGCGATGGCGCTGTTTGTCGCAGCGATGCTGCTGGCGAGCACGATTCCTGCGGTTCGAGCGTCACGCGTCGATCCGGTCGAGAACCTCAAGGACGCATGAGCGGGGCGGGCGATGCTATTTGGCCGGCAGAAGACGATTCAGTTCCTGGGCCCAGTGCTGCACGACGACGAGCGCCGGCGGGTTCGACGCCGACGCCGCCTCGATCATGAGCAATCGTCCGTCCGACGCTGAATCAAAGAGGCGGAGGCCCGGGTCGGTGTCGTCGTGCGCGAACCCTCCCTCGAACAACTTTCGAGGCGCCTCGAATCGAAGCTCCGGCGTTTCTGATATCACGCGTGCCGACATCAGCTTTCCGCCATTCTCATAAAAGATCTCGTTGCCAGCACGCGACCACGCCGCATCGTGCCCGCCATCTAACGACACGCGGATCGGAGCGCCAGGCCCTGGGAACGGTCGCACAAAGATTTCCATCCTCCCGGTCTGATCGGACGAAAAGGCGACCCAGTGGCTGTTCGGCGAGAACCGCCCCCCTTGTTCGTTGAACGGCGTCTCGAACCATGACCGCGCTTTCCGGTCGTGCAGGCTCAGCAACCAGAGATCCTCGCCTCTACGGAACAACAGATAGGCACCATCAGGCGACACTTCCTCTGGAATTTCAGGGGCTTCGCTGAGCGTCGGGACAGGTTCAGGTTGCAATGCGCTTCCGTCGAACGGAATCGAATAGATGTGTCCGCCCGAGGAAGTCACCGACAGGAAGAAGATCCGCTTCCCGTCCGCCGACCAGACGGGGAACGTGTTGTGATTCTGAAACGTGAGCCGCTGGGATTGAGCGGCACCAGCCAGATCGTAAACCCAGATATCGGCGTGGCCGCTTGCGCCGACGGTCATGGCAAGACGCCGGCCGTCAGGCGAAAGCCTTGGATTCCGCGCTCCCATCAGCGGCTGTTCGACAGCCCGCGCCACTTGCACGCCGAGTCGATCGACCCAGATGGGACGACGCAATGAGCCGGTATTGCGCCCCGAAACGAAGACAGCCGTGCCATCCGCAGCGACCGAGAGATTCGCCACCCCATCGCTGCTCTTCGTGAATGCGTTTTCCTGAGCGAGTACCGGGGACGCCGACGGTCTTGAGCGTGGTCAGGTCGAAGCGGACCGCCATCAGTCGGTCGTCCTGACCGAACACTATGTAGCCCGGAGGTACTGCACCGGGCACCACTCCCGCTCTCCGCTACGACCGTGCCTTCGCCGCCGCTCAACCGCCGAGCTGCGACGCGTGTGTGACCACCACTCAGCATGACCGTATACAACACGACGTCGCTATTCGGTACAAGCGCAGGCTGAACGTAGTTCTCTTCGCCGCGTGCCGTGTCCGGCTGGACGATTTTTTCCGGGACACCGCCGGACTCAGGTACGCGAGACAGTCCGACGCCGCCATCTCTCGCAAACACGATGGTGCCATCCGCCGCCCACGTCGCACCTCGGTAGCCGGCATCTGTCGGGCACACTGTGACGACGGCCCCGCCTTCTGCCGGAAGCCTCTTGATCGCATTGAGGGTCGCGTAACCGATCTGCTTGCCGTCAGCCGAAAAGAACGGGTAGGTCGCGCCTTCGGTCCCGGCAAGCGGAATGGCATCGAAACGATCGAGGTGATGAAGCACGAGCTGGGGCACACCATTGCGCGACGCGGTGTAGACGATGCGCGAGCCGTCTGGGGAAATCGCGATGTTGGAGCCGAAGATGTCGGCGGCAAACGAGTCGGCCTGAGAAGGCGTCAGTTGGAACCGCGAGATCACCGGCGGATCGACTCGACCCGTGAATCGCGACGACAGGGCGACCGCGAGGCCGCCAATGACGACGCCGAGTACCGCCGCAGCGGAAATCCACAACGCTCGTCCCGATGATCGGGACGAAGACACCAGCGACGGAGCCTGCGCCGACGTCTCTTCCAGCCATTGCCTGACGTCACCGATGTCGCGCAGCCGCCGCCTGGAATCCTTCTCGAGGCATCGCCGAAGAATCCCGGCCAGCGGCGTCGCCGGTGGCGGCAGGCCACTCCAGTTCGGCTCGCGTTCGAGAACGGAGGCGATGGTGTCCGGGACCGTCTCACCCGCAAATGCGCGGTGCGCGGTCAGCATCTCGAACAGCACGCAGCCAAACGCCCAGATGTCGGTGCGCTTGTCGAGCGGCAGGCCGCGCGCCTGCTCGGGGCTCATGTACGCAGCCGTCCCGAGCACGGTCCCCTGGAGCGTCATGGCCGATGACGTCACGGCCGGCAGTTGACCGATGGCCGCGTCCGTGCCGGCCGGTTCCAGCACTTTCGCGAGACCGAAATCGAGGACCTTCACGCTGCCATCGGGTGTGATCTTGATGTTGGCCGGCTTCAGATCCCGATGAATGATCCCCTGATCGTGCGCGGCCTCCAACGCCTGTGCGATCTGCTTCGCCAGCATCACCGCTTCAATTACGGGAATGGCGCCAGAAGCGATCCGATCGGCGAGCGTCGATCCCTCGACGAGCTCCATGGCTATCGCGGTGATCCCGCCGGCCGATTCGAGCCCGTGCACCTGAGCGATATGCGGATGGTTCAGCGCGGCGAGCATCTGCGCCTCGCGGCGAAATCGCGCGAGCTGATCGGGATCGCTCGAGACGGATCGAGGCAGGACCTTGATGGCGACCGCGCGGCGCAGGTTGGTGTCGGTGGCGCGATACACCTCACCCATGGCCCCCGCCCCAATCAGGGCAGAGACCTCGTACGGGCCGATGCGAGTACCAGATGTGAGTGACACGAGCGGGCGGAGTATTGCAATTATACCGGCTGTAGTTGATCGTCATCAGATCGGCCGTGATGAAGGCCTGTTCATCTACGGTTCATCTGGGAAGCCAAGGGTGCGAGGCAGACCAACACGGGAGAGGGTTGATCTACTATAGATCCCTTCTCAACAGGTCCGATTGCAAGCGGTGACACACGATTCGGACTGTTCGGTGATTGACCGATCGCGTGAGACCGTGCGCTGCGATGTTCTGCGGCCGCGTTCCAGAGATCGAAAATCGTGGAGGTCTGAACCAGGTGGTTATGTCAGTTGTGATCGCCGTTCTCATTGCTTCTCCCGGGCTCACCGCGTCTCATCTCCATCAGCAATCGGTCATTCACGCGTTCTTCCGGCCGCGGTGGCGAGAAGCGCGGGATCCCAGCAGCTGCCGCCCCAGTCGCCGACGTCCGGCACCGGTCGCGTCGTGGTCACGATTTCGCTCGAAGGGTTGCGCATCCCGGCCGTGATCGTCGAGTTGCGCAGCGTCGACGGCAACGTCGTCGTCGCCAAGACGACCAGCGATGTGGTGGGCCAGGTGACGTTTCCCGACGTGCGCCCGGGCCGCTATATCGTCCACGCCACGCGTGATGGCTTTGCCGACGCCGATTCGGCGCCGTTCGAGGTGAGCGCCGGCGAGATCGAACAGGTGCTCGTCGAGATGCGGCTGACGTTCGTGCGCGAGAGCGTGGACGTCGTCGCGCCGGCGAACTCGCCGACTGAAAGCCTGCAGCCGGTTGCGGTCAGCGACGTGCTGAACGGCGCGAAGATGGATATTCAGCCGCTGGCCGGCGATGACTTTCAATCGCTGCTGACCATGCTGCCGAGCATCATTCGCGGACCCGAGGGACGGCTCCGGGTCAAGGGGGGCACGCCGACCACCGGCGCGCTTCAGCTGAGCAGCGCCAGCCTGAACGATCCATCGACCGGCGATTTCGATCTCGAGCTGCCCAGCGGTGCGGTCGAATCGGTCGAAGTGCTGTCGAACCCGTTCGCGGCGGAGTTCGGCCGGTTCTCCACGAGCGTCACGCAGGTACGCACGAAGCGCGGCACGAACGACTGGATCATCAAGCCGGGCAATATGGTTCCGGGATTCGGCAAGGGCTTCGCGTTCGTCAACAAGTTCGAGCCGCGGCTTTCGATCTCGGGCCCGATCAAGCACGACAAGCTGCTGTTCGGTGAGTACCTGCAGTATCGATACGTCGCGGACGCCGGTCAAGAGCCTGCCGGGCGAGCCACAGCTCGGCCTCGACAGCTTCGACTCCTTTACCCGGTTCGACGCGGTCCTCTCGTCGCGTCACGCGCTCACCGGAGGCGTCATCTACTTCCCGCGCAAGATCACGAATGCGACGTTGTCCACGTTCCGGCCCGAGGAGACGACGCCGAAATTCACCCAGAAGGGATTCTCGTCCGGTGCAGTCGACCGGCTGATTCTGACGGCGCACATGGTCCTCGAATCGACCGCGGCCATCCGGATCTTCGAGGTCGATCAGAAGACCAAGGGCGACGACGCCGATGACCTACGGGCCGCAGGGACAGAGCGGCAACTTCTTCAATCGGCAGGAGCGCAACGTCCGGAGCCTGCAGTTCGTCGAGGCGCTGTCCTACTCGAAGAACTGGAAGGGCGAGCACGTGTTCAAGTTCGGCGTCGATCTCCAGCACTCGCATTTCGACGGCGACAACTACAGCCAGCAGGTCGACGTGCGGCGACTCGATGGCTCGCTGGCCGAACGAACCACGTACTCGCCGCCGCTGGTGAACCCTGCGGTCGGCGGCACCGAGTTCGCGTTGTTCGTGCAGGATCGCTGGCGCGTCAACGATCGACTGGCCTTCGAGCTCGGCTTCCGGTCGGACCGCGACGACATCGTCGAGAAGGTCAACTACTCTCCGCGCGCCGGCGTGTCGGTGAGCCTGCTGCCGGAGGGACGCGGCATCCTTCGCGGCGGTTTTGGAAAGTTCGCGGAGCGCACACCGCTGACGGTCGGCGCCTTTACGCAGTACGACGTGCAGACCGTCACTCGTTTCGGCGCGTTTGGTGTCCCACAAGGACCGCCGATCACATTCACGCACGTTATCGACGGCACGCTGCAACACACCCGAGAGCATCGTCCAGACGGTGGCCTGGGATCAGCGGTTTGGACGCCTGTTCTTCTTCAAGGCGGCCTACTTACATCGCACTGGCTCGCACTCGTACATCCTGGACCCGGACCCGATCCACGGTCAGCTCGCGCTGTCGGCCACCGGCGCCTCGAAGTACTGGGAGCTTGAAACGACGGGGCGATATCTCGCCAGCGAACACCGGGATCTGACCGTGTCGTACGTGCACTCAAAGAGCACCCGCGACCTCGAACGACTACGATCAGTTCTATGGGAACTTCAGAAATCCGATCATCCGAGACAACGAAAACTGCATTGAGCCCGACCGACGTCCCCAACCGGACTGATTGTGCGCGGAAACATTGGTCTTCCGGGCAAGTGGATGTTTGTGCCGGTCTACGAGTGGCGGACGGGCTTCCCCTGGTCGACGGTCAATGAATACCAGGATTTTGTCGAGCCCGGAACACGTCCGGCCGTCTTCCCGCCGTGTCGACGCTGGATTTCACGCTCGCCAGGCCGTGGCATTACAAGAAGTACAGCTTTACCGGCGGCATCAAGATCTACAACGCATTCAATACCGGGAACGAGCGCGACGTGCAGAACAACATCACGTCGCCGGAGTTCGGCAAGTTCTACAACCCGATTCAACGTTCGATCGGCTTCGTCTTCTCCGGCACCAAACCCTAAAACATTGGGTTCTGCGGGGTTCTACAGGGTTCTACCGTCGGGTTCGCTCAGGGTCCCGGTGGAGTCTGCCGATCCAGATGTCGGGACGATTTGAAGCCACCCTTGATCGAGCATGCGAGTGCGCCACTCGTCCGCAAGAGCAAAGGCTTCGGCACCTCGAGGGCACCGCTCCGCCAGCAGGATGTCGCCGTCCACCAGCACCCGGAGTTCCCAGTCCGCAGGCCACGCCATCAGTGCGCATCTCGCCACGCACCCGAGCCGCCTCATCGTCCAGAGCGTTCCGACGTCGTTTGGTGCCTCCCGATATGCCGTCGCGTTTCCCTTGAGTTCATGGATTCCCCCAGTTCAGGCAGATACCCGAGATCGTACGCCCTCGCCGTAAATACCGGGCGACATTTGGGTAACTCTTGGCGGAAACAAACGGATCAGTGTGCCGTTCTGAGAAGCTCGAACTGTGGGGGCGATACACCGGCTTCCTACTCCTCTCGAAGGGCAGCGATCGGATTGACGGTCGCTGCCCTGCGAGCAGGCACCCAGGCGGCAAGAAGCGCCACGAATATCAATCCCACGAGCGACAGAAGCGCGGTCGGCGGATCCAGTGGCTCGAGTCGAAAGAGCGATGCCCTCAAGCTCTGCCCGATTGCATAGGCACACGGCAAGCCAAGCAGGATGCCGCTGACGACCATCGACATCGAATCGCGCAGCACCATGCGAACGACGTCGCCCGAGGCAGCCCCCAGAGCCATGCGCACGCCAATCTCGTTCCTGCGGCGCGCCACAAGGTAGGCCAGCAGACCGGCCAGGCCAATGGCCGCGAGCGTCAATGCCACCAGACCGAACGCGGCAGACACGAAACTCAGAAGTCGCTCGGTTCGCAGGCTCCTGGCGATCAATCCCGCCTGAGTGTGGAACTCGGTCAGCGGCACCGCGGGATCGACCGAGGCAATGACGCGTCGAACCGCATCGGCCATGCCTGACGCGTCCATCGTCGTGCGAATCGCAAAGTGAACGGTACCGCCAGGACGATAGGGCTGGTAGAAATTCGGAACCGGCTCGTTGCGCAGGCTGTTGTAGCGGCTGTTTCCGACGACTCCAACAATCACGTATCGATTGTTCCCCGTCGGGCCCATCCCGAAGCGGCGGCCCAATGGGCTGCCTTCCGGAAAGAACTGCTTGACGAACAGTTCGTCCACCACGACCGGCTTCGCTATCGGGACGGAGGTCGTCCGGACGGAGTGTTCTGCCAGCGAGGAGCGGAATCCCCATCGTCTGGAAGTAGTCCATCACCGACGCTGTTCAGATTCGCGCCGACGCCTTGTTGATACGCGCGGCCGGGAAAATTCAGTGACGCGTGATTCCCTCCACCCGAGAGGAGCCGCGTCTGTACCGGCGTCACGTGCACCACGCCCGGAAGCCTCGCCAGCTCCGCAGTCACGCGATCGACGTACGGCTTGATCCGATCCTCGGCGTAGCCGGCGCGCGAAGGACTCATGGTGGCGTAGGCGAGGTTGTCGCGATTGAATCCGATGTCGGTGGTCTTCAGCTTCTCCAGCGAGCGCCCCAGCAGCCCGGCAGCCACGAGCGCAGCCAGGCACAGCGCGATTTGCGTGGAGACGAGAAATCGAGGCAGCCGTGAAAGGCCGCTCCTGACGGCTTTCGACTGGGCCTTCAGAACGTCATTGAGATCGGCGCGCGAGGCGCGAACGGCTGGCGCCAGACCGAAGAGCAGGGCCGTGAGGATCGACAGCGCACCAGTGTAGCCAACGACGCGGAGGTCGATCCCGAGATCGAACGCGCTGCTGGCGTCACGACCGGTCTGGAACAGGAGATGAATCGACTGTGCGAGCAGGTTTCCGAGCGCCAGGCCGCCCAGGCCTCCGAGCAGCGCCAGGACGGCCCCCTCGAGAAGATGCTGCCGGAGCAATCGCGACCGCGCCGCGCCGAGCGCGAGCCGGATTGCCGATTCGCGCTGCCGGCCCACGGCGCGCGACAGCAGCAGGTTGGCGACATTGACGCACACCATCAGGAGAATGACCCCGACCAGGCGCATCAGAATCCACAGTGCGGCGGTCTCCGCGCGATCCAGTCCGTCGAGACCATGACGGCCTGGCAGCGTGAACAGCTCGGGGATCATGGCGGGCTCGACCTGCAGGCCTTCCGGAACCGCCATGGCCCTGAACTCGGCAGCGATCTGTGCCGTCGCCGCAGGCTCGGGGACGTCCGGATTGACGCGCGCCATCTGGCGGACCCACCAGTTCGTGTCGTCCTCACCTCGCGGGCCGTCCGCGCTCCGGTTCGGCTGAAACGCCACTTTGATCGCCAGCGGGGCGAAGACGTCGGGCCACTCACCGGCTCTGAGGCCAAAGAAGCCTGGTGGTGCGATGCCAACCACGTGCGCGGGTATGGTGTTGATGCGCACGATTCGATCGATCGCATCGGGGAGACCGCCCAGATGATTCATCCAGTACCGATGACTCAGAATCACCACCGGCTCGACGCCCACGCGATCCTCGTCGTCGCGGAATGGCCGACCGCGCACAGGCACGACACCCAGCCCCTGGAAGAAGTTGCCGCTGACGTACTGCACGTGGACCTGTTCGGCCGGCGATCCCTCGGTCGCGATCGCGACCGCGTCCGTCTCCGCGCCAAATCCAATCAACGCACGAAAGGCGGTCTGTTCGCGGGCCAGGCGCCGGTACAGATGCGCCGGGATCGCTGCGCTTCGATACTTGCCGCCTTCGATGGTCCTGAACTCGCCGTTGACGTTGTCGGCGCCCGGAGGGAACCCGGCGTTCGTCCATCCGACGAGACGCAGCGAATCGGGATCGCTCACGGGAAGCGGTCGCAAGATCGCGGCGTCGACCAGACTGAAAATCGCCGCGTTGGCACCGATGCCGATCGTCAGCGAGAGAACGACCGCTGCGGTCAGGCCCGGAGTTCTGCGAAGCTGACGCCATCCGAGGCGGACGTCCCGGAGCGCCGAATCGAGCCACTCGAGGATGCCCGCCTCCCGCGTCTCCTCCTGGATCCGCGCGACGTTACCGAGACGAAGCCTGGCGTCACGCCGGCTGCGTCCATCAGCGACGTCCATGTCGAGATGGAACTCGAGTTCTTCGGCGATCTCGTCCTCCTGCTGGCCAGCGCGGAAGGTCCGGATCAACCTCGACCACACCCCCACGACGCACCTCCGTTCAGGTTGCGCGAAGTATCCGGGCGACCGCCGTTGCGACGGCCTGCCATCGTTGGCCGTCGGCATCGAGCTTCCGGCGACCCTTTGCGGTAATGGCGTAGACGCGTGCCCGCCTGCCGGCGTCGGTCAGTTGCCAGCCGGCGCGCACCAGGCCGGCCTCCGTCATCCGGTGAAGCGCCGGATACAGCGACCCCGCCTCGACGCGCAGCACGTCGTCTGATGCCTGCTGGATATAAGACGCAATCGCGAATCCATGGTTGGGACCGCGACGGAGACTTTTCAGTACGAGCAGCTCGAGCGCTCCCTGGAGTTCTGTTTTGGGCATATATTCAGACATCTACTATAGACATCTATACACGCCTACTACAAGGTTCTGCAGGGTTCTACGAGGTTCTACGAGGTTCTACTGGGTTCTGCGGGGTTCTGCGGGGTTCTGCGGGGTTCGTGCCGCGTTCTACGAGGTTCGTTCCGGTTCGACTGGGTTCTTATGAGGTGGTTCTGGTTCGGCAGGGTTCCACGAGGTTCTCGCACTTCGAACCCGGAACGAACCCCGCAGAACCAAGTAGAACCTGGCAGAACCCCGCAGAACCTGAAGTTCGTCCACGTTCATCCCTGCTGACGGCGGGCCGTTTCGAGCACCAGGAGCACGTGGCTCATCGACTGCGGTTGAAGGGCAGATCACCAGGCTGAAGGCCCACCTCGATCGTCTCCGCTCACAGCGCGCTCCGCGTTGATCACTCCAGTCAGCCCCTCAAGCCGTCAGAAATCGCAGGTGCGACTCCTCCTGCGGGTGTGTGTGCGGCGTGGTGGCGTACGATTCGCGGTCAATCGCATCTGACGGGAGGCGGCAACCATACACAGCCGCCGAGTCTCGGTCGATACTCTCAACACTGAACCGTTGACGAACTACAAGCCCAGCAGCAAGAACTGTCGAAATAATCCGGCGTCGACTAGCACTATCAGGTATCAACGACGTCAAAACCCGATGTCGGCCATGTTAAAACTGTGCAATACTGGCGCGGATACGATGGTCCCGTCGATCCGCGGCGGACGGCCTCATCCCGAATGACAGGAGCTGCACCAATGCGTGCTCGTATCTTGATCGTCGACGACGACCAGGCCTATCTGGCAGGGATGAAGGAACTCCTGGAGGATGCCGGATACGAGGTGTTCCTTGCCGGCAGCTTCGAGGATGGGAAACTCGTGCTGCGCGATCACCGGCCGGACCTCCTCATCGTCGACGTGAGGCTGGGCGCGTTCAACGGTCTGCAGCTGCTCTCCACCGCTCAGGTGCACATTCCAGCCATCGTCGTGACCGGATTCGACGACACGGTCCTGCGCGCCGACGCCAACGTCTTCGGCGCCAGCTACCTGGTGAAGCCGATTTCACCGGCGGCATTGCTCGCGCTGATCGATCGAAAGCTCGCCGTCCCCGAGTCGATCGAGGATGGTGGATCCGATCCTCTCCTGATGCGAGACACATCCGCCTGAAGGTTGTTCGCGCGCGATGATCGCGTGCGTGCAAGTCGTCTCTCGCGCAGACTTCATCTCTCGAGCAGAGTTGTTCCCGGCGACGACTCGAACTCTCCGCGGGTAGTTGATTCCTGCACACGATTCGTTTTTTTCACTTGCGATCGAGCACGCGCTCATCGAAAATCCCCGCATCCCACTCTTGCTACTTTCTGCGAAGCCTGGGGTGCAGAAAGCGAGCACACACTTGCGCATCAGAACTCTTTCGATCGTCGCGTTGTTGATGTTGGTTTGGCCTGCGAGCGCACGAGCAGGATCGATTCTGCTGAACAACGACTTCAACGGATTGAACGTCCATTACTCGTTCAATGGCGAAACGTTCAGACCGTTTACGCTCGGCAGCGTGACGATGTCCGACGGCATGGGCCTGACGTCCGAACTCAACTCGCCGAACGTTTTCGAATCCTATTGTGTTGACATCTTCACCGGGGTCTTCGACTCGTTCGCCGGATTGCCTGAGCCTCCGGCCACATACTTGGCGGATGCGAGCCTCATGAGCATGTGGCAGGATCCGAACGGCCTCTCTTCACCGATCGATGGGAGTCTCCGGGCCGCGTACCTGTACGACAAGTACGTGACGAATTCGACGTTTGCCAGCGACGATCTCCAGGGCCGGACGGCATTGCAACTCGCGATCTGGAACGTGCTCTACGACACCGAGTTTTCCGTCAGCACAGCGTTGGGCGGCAGTTTCTACGTCAGTCTGGAAGGTCTCGATCCCGTCGCAGACGCTGCGCAAATCCTCAGCTACGAGGCCATCGCGGCGAGGGCGAATGTATTCCTGGCTGATGTTCAGACGGCGGACGTCTCAGCGTCTGACGCTGCATGGCTGAAACTGTAGGTGAATGCCCCTGATCCGAATGATCCGCTGCAGACGATCAGGATCGACGCACAGGACTTCATCGGCCCAACCTCAGTGCCTGAACCCAGCGCCGGACTGCTGCTCGGCATGGGCGTGACGGGTCTCGCAGTGTTCCGATCGCGCAAGTCGCTGGTCCGGCGCGGCTGATCAGAAGCCACTCACCGCCGCCAGTCACAGTAGGTGTGGCTGGCGGTGAATACTCCACCTACTTCAGGAACCCGCTGCGCACCGTCACCGCGGAACTCAGTTCATCGTTCAGCGGATCGTCGAGCGCCAGCAGCCAGCGGAGCTCTGGCGTCAATGCGGCCTGCACCTCGGGCCGCAGCAACTGCTTCTGATATTGCTGCTGCGGCTTGTCGCGCCGGCAGTAGAACGCGTGCATCGCCAGCCGCGGCGACGGCGAGTTCGATTGGCGGTGCCGCCATGCCACATGTGGGCGTTCATCACGGCGATGCTGCCGGCCGGGCGCGATGAGGAGCACTTCCTGCGGATGCGGCGCCGTCGGATCGTCGAGCACGTCCTGCGGCTTCGTCCCCCATTTGTGCGATCCCGGGATCATCCGGGTCGGACCGTTGTCGCGCGTGAAGTCGTCGAGCAGCCAGACGGTGTTGCAGACCCAGTAGCCCTTGCTCGTCCGGAATCGCGCCCATGTCGACATGCAGCGGCTGGCCGACATCGGTGTGCGGATCGGCCGATCGCGCGTTGAGGCTGCTCAGTTTGCAGTCGCCACCGAGCACGTGCCGCACGAGCTCGAGCATCTCGGGCAGGCAATCGCTTCGCGAAACACCTCGCCCTTGTCGACGAGATTCGCCAGCCGGTGCGCGTGTTCCTCGGTGCGGAACTCCTGAACCGGCGCGCGTCGCCCTCTTCGCTCGAACAACTCCAGGATTCGCGGCGCAACCTGTGACGCAGACTGTCAGCGATGGCGGACTCGAGAACGACGTAACCCTGCTTCGTCGAGCTGACGCTTGTGGCGATCGATCATGGCTGCGTCGTCCAGTATGAACCCGTTGACGGCTGTCCGGCATGAACTTTCGCCGATGCGCCCGCGATTTGCCAGCATAATGTCCGGACCCATGCCGGATTCAGTTGGCAGCCGCCGTTTTCTCGGCTCGCTCGGGCTCCGGCGATGGCCGCCGGCTGCCGGACACGTCAGGACCGCGGTCCGATCGTGCTTGCGCCTGTCGCATTCGATGTCGGCCGGCCCGACCGCGCTGCATGTGTTCGGCGATACGTTTCGCACGCTGGCGGAGAAGGCGACCGGCGGCGCCGTCACGATCCGCGTCTTTCCGAGCGGCACGCTCGGACAGGAGCGAGAGGTCGTCCAGCAGGTCCAGGAAGGACTCGTCGACTTCATGGTGTCGGGCACGGCGATCTGGGGCAGCGTCGCGCCAAAGCTGCAGGTCTTCGACTTTCCATTTCTCTGGCGCGACTGGGATCACGTGCACCGTATCGTCGACAACCGTGTCGGACACGACGCGGCTGACTACCTGGAGAAAACGGTGCGGATGCGGCCGCTGGCCTGGGGAGATTCGTTCGGATTCCGGCAGGTCGTCACCCGATCGCGCGACGTGACCGAACCCGGCCAGCTGTCTGGGCTCAAGATCCGAACGATTCAGTCTCCGATTTACGTGAAAGCGATCGAGCTGATGGGTGCGAGCCCGACACCGATGGCGTTCGGCGAGGTCTACACCTCTCTCCAGACCGGCGTGATCGACGGGTACGAGCACGACGCGAGCACCACGGTGCAGCAGCGCTTCTATGAGGTCGCGCATCACATGGCGCGCACGCGTCACATCGCCGGCGTCCTCGGATTGTTCGCGTCGGCTCGGAGCCTGTCGCAGCTCTCCGCCGACGTGCGCGCGGCGCTCGAACGCGCCGCGCTGGACGCGTCGGCCGCGCAGCGTGCGGTCGGTCCACGCGAGGATGCGGCGGCGACGACCGAGCTGGCAGGCCTCGGGATGACGATTCGCGATATCGACGCGCGCGCGTTTCGTGCACCCGCCGAGCGACTGTGGGAACAGGAAGCGCGGGCGCTCGACGTCGCTGCCCGTGGCTCGATGCGATCCGCGCATGACCACCGTCGTCGTCGCGATCCGACCAGCCGAACGTCCCCTGGGAAGATCGTGCGCTGCAGTGGGCGATCGCCACGCTGGTCGTCGCCCAGGCAACTGTCGTCGGGCTCCAGGTGGTCGGCCGGCACATCTTCCGGCAGCCCATTCCGTGGACCGAGGAGATCGCGCGGCTGCTGCTCGCCTGGCTGATGTGCGTCGGCGGCGTCTCGGCGTTGCGGCACACGCAACATCCGCGAGTCACGGCATTGCTGCGCGTGCTTTCCGGCCCAGAAACGAGCGGCGGTCGAGCGCGGACTGCAACTCGTGCTGCTGGCGTTCTTCCTCAGTCTGGTCGTGCCGGCGTGGCATCTGACGGTCGCGAGCGCGGGCGAGCGGCTGCCTGCAAGCGGCCTGTCAGGCGCGGCGATCTCCGGTGTGCTGCCGGCCGCGCTGCTGCTGATGTCGGCGGTCATCGTGCAACAGCTTCGCCGCGACGGCTTCGCCGTCTGGCGCGATCGCCGTCGCTCGTCTGGTCGCTCGGCGCGGCCGGCCTGTCGATCGCTTCCGTGACTGGTGCCGCTCGTCGCGGGTGCGGCACCGCTGGTCGTGCTCATTGCCGGCTTCCTCGTCACCGCCGCGCTCGGCGTGCCGCTCGCATTCACGCTGGCACTGACGTCGCTCACCTATCTTCTCGGCATTGGCGGAGTGAGCCTGATCATCCTGCCGATCAAGATTCTCGGCGGCGTCGACTCTTTCGTCCTGCTCGCGATCCCGCTCTTCATCGTCGCCGGCGTCCTGATGGAGGCCGGCGGAATCTCGGAACGCACGGTCGACTTCGCGATGGCCATCGTCGGCCGGGTGCGAGGCGGTCTGGCGATGGTGGCGGTCGTTGCCGAAATCCTGTTCTCGGGAATCTCCGGATCGACGACCGCAGACGTCTCGGCGATCAGCTCGCTGCTCGTGCCGTCGATGCGACGCGCCGGCTATTCGGGTGCCGAATCGGTCAGCATCGTCGCTGCGGCTTCGGCGATGGGAATCCTCGTGCCGCCGTGCCTGACGATGGTGGTGCTCGGATCGCTCGTCAATCTGTCGATCGTGACGTTGTTTCTCGCCGGCTTCCTGCCGGCATTCGTGCTGGCGCTGGCACTGCTCGTCCTCATCGCGCTGCGAGCACGGCGACAGAACTGGCCGGTCAGCGCCGGGTCACGCGCGCCGACGTCTGGCGCGCCGCCGCCGCGCGGCGGTGCCAACGGGGCCTTCCGATCCTGCTCTTTGGCGGCATCTTCTCCGGCCTCACAACCGTCACCGAAGCCGCACTGCTCGCGGTCGTGTACTCGCTCGTGGCCGGGATCGCGATGGGCGGCATCAAGCGGACCGAGCTCGTCGGTCAGCTCGCGCAGAGCGGCGTCGTCACGTCGACCACGCTCTGGGTACTCGCCGCTGCGTCCGCGTTTGCCTGGATCCTGGTCCGCGAGTGGGTGCCGCAGATGCTCGGCGAGTGGATTCGCGGGCGGGCGCAGGACGGCTGGAGTTTCTGGCGCTGACCGATCGCGCTGTTCGTCGTCATTGGTGCGCTGCTCGAGGGGCTTCCGGCGCTGCTGATCTTCGGCCCGATTCTCTTTCCGATCAGCCGATCGATCGGCGTCGATCCCGTGCATTACGGCATCGTGGTCATCGCGGCGATGGGCATCGCGTTCTTTCTGCCGCCGGTCGGCGTCGGACTGACCATCGCCGCCGGCATCGGCCGCGTCGATATCGACGATGTGAGCCGCGACGTTCATGCCGTATCTGATTGCGCTGCTCGTCGGCCTGGCACTGGTTGCGGCGTTCCCGTGGATCACGCTCGTATTGCCGAGGTTGCTGCTTCACTACAAGGGATAGATCGCGGATCGCTGCGGTGCGATCGCGGGCTCGCTGGCTGCTGGCTCCGGAGCTGCTGGCTGCTGGCTGCTGGCTGCTGAAGATGAGGTGGGCGCGATCGAGGATCAGGCGATTAAAGGAGTCAAGGATTAAAGCGAGTCAAGGATTCAAACGGATCCGGGATTCAAGGATTGGCGATTCGCGATCAGTGACTAGTGATCAGGGATTCTGTCTGCTAGACTGTCGCGCTTAGTGGAGGTGGAGGTAACTATGCGAAAGACCCTGGCATGTGTCGCGGCAATCGCTCTGTTCACGGCTCCCGGGCTCCTGGCGGATACCTACAAGGGCCGGATCAGCGACGCGATGTGCAAAGCGATGCACAAGGACGGCGAGCACGGCACGAAGAAGATGACCGATCGGGAATGTGTCGAAGGCTGTGTGAAGGGTGGCGAGAAGTACGTCTTCGTCGGCGAAGGCGACAAGGTCTACACCATCGCCAACCAGGACCTGGCCGCGCTGAAGACCCATGCCGGTCACGAAGTGGAAATCACCGGCACGATGAAGGGGGACACGGTCACGATCGAAAAGATCACCATGCCCGCCAAGAGCAAGTAAACGATTCAGCGCCTGACCGCCCGAGCGTTGCCTCTCACAAACGCTCGGGCATCTTCCCCTTGTTTACCTTTTTACCTTTCGTCAACTCCACGGCCGATCGTTGCTGCGGACGGTGTCCCACTCCGGCGTCGGATCGAAGTACCCGGACTTCGGCCGGAGATGCTGCTTGACGACCTCGTCGTTCAGCTCGACGCCAAGTCCCGGCGAGTCCGGCACGATCGCAAACCCTTTCTCGACGAGCGGCTTGCCGCCGTCGTCTCGCACCAGGCTTTCCCACCAGGACACATCGAGCGAGTGATGCTCGAGCGCGATGAAGTTCTCGGTTGCCGCCGCGCAGTGCACGTTGGCCATGAACGAGACCGGCGTGCCGGCAAAGTGCATGGCCATCGCCACGCCGTTCTCCATCGCGTAGTCGCCGATCTTCTTCGTTTCCATCAGCCCGCCGGAGCTGGCGAGATCCGGATGAATCATGTCGACGCGCGCCCATGTCGATCAGCTTGATGAACGGTTCCTTCAGGTAGATGTCCTCGCCGGTGAGAATCGGCACGGTGGTCGAGTCCTTGATCTGCTTGAGCAGCTCGCCGAACTGCCAGGGCACCATGTCTTCCATCCACGCGAGGTTCCACTTCTCCATCGCGCGCGCCAGCTTGATGCAGCTGTTGACGCTGATGTGCCCGTAGTGATCGGTCGAGAGCGGGATCTCCATGCCGATGACCTGCCGGATCTGGCCGACCCAGTCTGACAGCCACGCAATCCCCTTGTCGGTGATCTCGATGCCGGTGAACGGATGCATGACCCGATCACCGCCGCCGATGTTCGTGCCGAGCGGCATCGAGAGCGCTCCGGGAACGTCCTTGAGCAGGCCGATGCCGAAATCCTGCTTCAGGAACGTGATGCCCTTGTCGATGCGGGCCTTGAGCAACTGTCCCTGTTCCTGCGGTGTGTCGCGTTCGGTCGTGTCGGCGTAGAGACGCACGCGATCGCGGAACTTGCCTCCGAGCATCTGCCAGCACGGCACGCCCCACGCCTTGCCGGCCAGATCCATCATCGCCATCTCGACGCCGCAGACGCCGCCGGCCTGGCGCGCCGGCGCGCCGAACTGCTTGACCTTCCGGAATATCTTGTCGACGTTGCACGGGTTCTCGCCGAGGATCCGCGCCTTGAGCATCAGCGCATAGGTCTCGCTGGCGCCGTCGCGAACCTCGCCCCAGCCGACGAGGCCCTGGTTGGTGTCGATGCGGATCAACGGGCACGTCATCGGCGCCTCGACCACCACCGCGATGCGAAGGTCGGTGATCTTGAGCGCCGACGGCTCCGATGCGCGCTTGACGTTGGACTGGATGAAATCGGCGTTGGCATCGGCCGACGCCCGGCCGGTCATCGTCAGCGCTCCCGCGGCACTGACGCCAAGCGTCTTGAAGAAGGAACGGCGGTCTACGCCGCGAGACGCATCGTCGTCCAGCATTCGCTTAATGGCAGGTTTCATAGGGGCTGCTCCCTTGAATCAGAACTGGTTTCAAAACCGCTATGCAGAATCAACGGTGTTCGCCCTTACGCTGCATCATCGTCCCGAGACGAACAGGAGAAAGGGAGAGAGGGAGTGAACTTTGTTTTCTCCCCTTCTCCCCTTCTCCGTCGATCTGCGAGCCGCGAATCCTCGAATCGCAAGCCCGATCAGAAATTCACCTTGAACGAGAACTGCATCGACCGGTTGTCTACGATGGTCGAGGTGATCCGTCCGGCTGTTGGTGAATCGAAATTCTGGTTCGGGAAGCCGAAGCCGGGATGATTGAACAGATTGAACGCGTCCCACCGGAACTCGAAATTGCTTCGGCCGGCGAGCGTGAACCGCTTCGAGAGGCGGACGCCATCACCGCGGATAACACTGCTGCGAAGAAGTCGCGCTTCATCATGGCTGCTCCTCCCCTGAACCAGCCGGGGCTTCGCTCGCGGGCGGACGAGTCGATCGAGGAATCGATCGTGCGGGGAGCCTGCCACCGGAGGACGCCAATGTCAAATGATGCGCGTCCATGGCGAACGCGATCCGATCGTCACGACACTTCACGCACGCGGATGTTCTTGAACTCGACCGGCGAACCTTCCGCCTCCAGACACAGATAGCCGGTGCGCGGTTCGGCGCCGCTGCCGCCCGACACTTCTTCACCGTTGACCCACAGCCGCAGCTCGCCGTTGATCCCGCGCACGTAGTAGTGATTCCACTCCCCGACACCTCGGCTCAGTTCCTTGCGCGGAAAGCTGCGCGAGCCATTCGGCGAGACCGGAGCGAACGGCTTGAGCTTCGACTTCCCGACCGCAAAGATGTCGCCGTGCGTCGTGAACCAGTCGCCCTTCCGGCCGCGACTTCTCGTACTGTTCGCGAAATCCGTGATCGAGCATCTGCACTTCAATGCCGTAGTCGGGAAGCACGCCGGGCTTCGAGCTGCGCGAGCGCCTGATCCGGGACCCAGACGAACACGCCTGAGTTCCCCGCCGGCTTCAGGTGCCGCCATTCGATCACGAGCTCGAAGTTCGTGAACGTCTGCCGCGTGCGCAGGACACCGATCGGCTGGCCGGTGCTCGCGAGCACGTCGTCCTTCCACATCCACGTGTCCTGGTTGCCGTTCACGCCGGCAAAATCGGTTTCGGTGAGCGTCTTCCAGCCCGGACCGGTGCCATCGATGAACGCCTTCGTCACCGGGTACGGATTGCACCGCGCCGCCGCGAAGTGACGCGCTCACCAGCGGTCGCCAGCGACAACACCGATCAGAATCGATCGTTTCGCAGTCGTCATCACAGAGGTTCTCCCGCGGCTCTCGCCGCTTCGGTGCAACCTGCAGGTGAACGGGTTCTCATTACCCGCAGCGATCGAATGCGCAGACTCGCGCAGCACACGTATCAACGGATCAGTTTCATCGCCGGTAACCGTCATTACCGCGTCGTAACCTGCCGAGGTTCGACCGGCGAACGATTTGTTCGCAATCGCGCACCGAGCGCAGCGGCAGTGGATTTGCCGCCCGTTCGAGTGCTCTCCGCACGGCTCTCACAAACAAGGAGGCCTATGAACTCTACCGCAGGAACGATAAAGCTCGACCGTGTCATCGCAACAGCCGCACTTGTGCTGTGTGGCCTTGGTTACGGCGCCACGAAATGTCGAGGCGCAAGTCACCGCCCACTCCGCCAACGCTGGTCGATCCTCATCTCGACGTGCGAACCGCCGCATCCGGCTTCACCACGCCGGTCAGCCTGGCGTTCATCGGACCGAACGAGATGCTGGTCCTCGAAAAGAACACCGGCAAGGTTCAGCACGTCGTGAACGGCTCCATCGCCGGCACGGCGATCGATCTCGCCGTCAACAACAACTCCGAACGCGGCCTGCTCGGTATCGCGCTGCACCCGAATTTCCCGACGATGCCCTTCGTGTATCTCTACTGGACGTGCCGGACCGCGACACGCCCGCCGCGCCGATCTCTTCCAGCCGACGTTCAGAGCACTGCGACGACAGCCTGATGCTCGGCACCGACAGCGGCGTCGTCCGGCAGGTGCCGCTGCGCGGCAATCGCGTCGATCGTTTCACCTGGAACGGGACGTCCCTCACCTACGACCGCAATCTGATTATGCTGCACGCCTATCAGGCCGACGGAGCGCCGGAACCGCCGGGGCAGGGTGATTCTGCCCAGGGCGCCCGCCGGCAACCACAACGGCGGCGTGATTCGGTTCGGCGACGACGGAAAGCTGTACATCATCATCGGCGACAACGGCCGGCGCGGCTGGCTGCAGAACCTGGCGAACGGCCCGACGCCACCAACCGACGATGATCAGTTTGGCGGACCGGAGCCAGACAACGCTCACCTGACCGGCGTGATTCTCAGGCTGAACGACGATGGCACCGTGCCGACCGACAATCCGTTCTCTGCGGCGGGTGCGTCGATGCCGGGAGAAGCCGGCGCCAACGTCCAGAAGATCTTCGCGTATGGAATCCGCAACAGCTTTGGCATGGCGGTCGATCCCAAGTCGGGCTCGCTTTGGGTTCAGGTCAATGGCGACGACACGTTCGACGAGATCGAGCGCATCGACGCCGGAGAGAACTCGGGCTGGGTGCAGATCATCGGCCCGGCCAGCCGAATCGCGGAGTTCAAGGGCATCGAGACGACGCTGGGCGGCCAAAACCTGCAGCAGCTCCGGTGGCCGCCGACGAACCTGGCCGACACGCCGCAGGAAGCGTTGTCACGGCTGTTCATGCTGCCGGGCGCGCACTACAGCGATCCGGAATTCAGCTGGCGCTACGCGGTTGCGCCCGGCGGTATCGGCTTCCTCAACGGCCGCGCGCTCGGACCGCAGTACGACGGCGATCTCTTCGTCGGCGCCGCGCGGACGACGCTCGAAGGCGGATATCTGTTTCACTTCAACATCACCGGAAATCGCCAGAAGATCGGCGTCGACGATCCGCGACTCGAGGATCGCGTCGCCGACAACAACGCGAAGTTCGACATCACCGAGAGCGAGAGCCTGCTGTTCGGACGCAACTTCGGCGTCGGCACCGACGTGCAGACGGGACCGAACGGGAATCTCTACGTGGTGTCGCTGGACCGCGGCGTGATCTACGAGGTGTTCAAGAAGTAGCTGGCTGCTGGCTATCGGCTACTTGGCTGCTCGCTGTTGGCTACTGCGCTGGCTCCGGACGCACCGGAATCGGTGGCTCCGAAACCAGCCAGCAGCCAGCAGCCGAGAGCCAGAAGCCATCAGGCCAGCATCTTCTCGACGACCTCGCCGTGCACGTCGGTCAGGCGGAAATCGCGCCCCTGGAATCGATACGTCAGCTTCTTGTGATCGATGCCGAGGGCGTGAAGAATCGTCGCCTGCAGGTCGTACACGCTCACCGGATCGGAGACGATGTTGTAGCTGAAGTCGTCGGTTTCGCCGATCACCGCGCCACGCTTCATGCCTCCGCCGGCCACCCACATGCAGAAGTTGCGCGGGTGATGATCGCGGCCGTAGTTCGCGTCGGTCAGCTTCCCCTGACTGAACACCGTGCGGCCGAATTCGCCACCCCACACGACGAGCGTGTCGTCGAGCAGCCCGCGCTGCTTGAGATCGGTGATGAGCGCGGCCGTGGGTTGATCGGTTCCGCGGCACTGCAGCGCGAGATCGCGCGGCAGATCCTTGTGCTGATCCCAGCCACGATGGTACAGCTGGATGAACCGGACGTTGCGCTCCGCCAGTCGCCGCGCGAGCAGGCAGTTGGCCGCGTAGGTTCCGGGCTTTCGCGATTCCGGCCCATACATCTCGAACACCGAGTCGGGCTCCTTCGACAGATCCATCAGGTCCGGCACCGAGGTCTGCATCCGATACGCCATCTCGTACTGATCGATGCGCGTTTCGATTTCCGGATCGCCGTAGGCCTCGTGGCTGATCGCGTCGAGCTTCTCGACGCGCGTCGAGCATCTGTCGTCGGGTCGATCTTGCTGATGCCCGGCGGATCCTCGAGGAACAGCACCGGCGCGCTGCCGGCGCGGAAGCGAACCCCCTGATAACTGGATGGCAGGAATCCACTGGCCCACAGCCGCGAGAACAGCGGCTGATCGGTGTTGATCGCGTGCGCCTGCGAGAGCAGGACGACGAAGGCCGGCAGGTTCTGGTTCTCGCTCCCGAGCCCGTAACTGAGCCAGGCACCCATGCTCGGACGCCCTGGCTGCTGAAAGCCGGTCTGGATGAACGTGATCGCCGGATCGTGATTGATCGCCTCGGTGTTCATCGTCTTGATGACGGTGATGTCGTCGACGATCTTCGCGGTGTGCGGAAGCAGCTCGCTGACCCACGTGCCCGACTGACCGTGCTGCGCGAAGCCGAACGTCGACTGCGCGACGAGGAGCTGCGACTGCCCCATCGTCTGCGCGACCCGCTGTCCCTGCCGCACCGAATCAGGAATCTGCGTGCCCTGCAACTTCGCGAGCGCCGGCTTGTAGTCGAACGTCTCGAGCTGCGACGGCCCGCCGGACTGATGCAGGAAGATCACCCGCTTCGCCTTCGGCGCGAAGTGCGGCAACCCGACGAGTCCGCCGGTCTTCGGATCGCGTCCCTGATCGAGTCCCGCCGGCCAGCGCCGAGAGTCCGGGCCGAGCAGCGACGCCAGCGCACCGATGCCGATGCCCTGCGCCGAGCGCCCGAAGAACTGACGCCGGGTCAGGTGCAGATCGATTTGATGCTTGATGTCCATGGTATGTCGGCTCTGTCTGCATTATTCACTGCACGTGGGCTCCACCACGTGCTCGCGCTCGGCGACTTCGCGCCTCGCGCTGACCGCAGGCGCTCTACTGCTTGGTCACCGTTTCATCCAGGTTGAAGATGACGCTCGCGACCGTCGTGTAGGCCGCCAGCTCCGGCGACGTCCAGCCGCGGGTTGCGCGGCGACTCGCCGACCGCCAGCAGCTTCAGCGCACCCTGGCGATCCTGGCGGTACGCGTCCAACCGCCCGTCGAGCAGCGTGCGAAGCACCTTGATCTCGTTCTTTCGACGGCTTGCGCGCCGTCGCCAGGCGGAACGCGTACGCGATCCGCGCTGCTCGGATCCTTCCCGCCTTCGAGCATGCGCACGCTGCGCCAGCACGCGCGACGCTTCGACGTACGTCGGATCGTTCAGCAGCACGAGCGCCTGCAGCGGCGTGTTCGTCTGCGCGCGCCGCGCCGTGCACTTCTCGCGATCGGGCGCGTCGAACGTCGCCAGCGACGCCGGCGGCGCCGTCCGCTTCCACAGCGTGTACATGCCGCGTCGATACAGATCGGGCCCGTGGCTCTGTTCGTACGACTGACCCGAGAAGCCATCGCCGAACGCGAGCTCTTCCCAGATGCCCTTTCGGCTGATACGGCATCACGCTCGGTCCGCCGATCGCGTCGTTCAGCAGGCCGCTGGCCGCGAGCGCGGTATCGCGAATCAACTCCGCCTGCAAGCCGCACGCGCGGTCCGCGCGCCAGCAGCCGGTTCTCGGGATCCTTCTCGCGCAGTGCCGCGGTCGTCTTCGACGACTGACGGTAGGTCGCCGACGTCACGATCAGCCGCTGCATCGCGCGAACGTCCCATCCGGTGCGCACGAATTCCGTCGCCAGCCAGTCGAGCAGCTCCGGATGGACTGGCGGCTCGCCCTGGACGCCGAAATCTTCCTGCGTCTTGACGATGCCGATGCCGAAGTACGTTCTGCCAGTACCGGTTGACGGCGACCCGCGCGCGTCAGCGGATGGCCGGGATCGACCAGCCACTTCGCCAGCGTCAGGCGATTGAGCGGCGCGTCTTTGGGCAAGCGGCGGAAGCATCGCCGGCACGCCCGGCTGCACCTTGTCGGTCTGATTTCGATAATCCCCTCGCGCGAGGATGAACGTCTCGCGCGGTCTTCTCCATCTCGTTCATCACCATCGTCGTCGGAATCACCTTGACGAGATCGTCCCTCTGCGCCCCGCAGCGCTTTCAGCTCGCGATACGTCGTCCGAAGCGCATCCGGACGCGGCATACGTGAGGAAATAATCGCGTGTTCTGTCGGCCTCATCCTTGGACGGTTTGCCGATCACACCGGAGAGAATGACGCGCATCGGGTGATGGATCGCGAGATCCTCGACCTGCTGCGGCGTCAGCACGCGGCTGTACAACCGCAGATCGTCGATCTGACCGACGAACGGCTTCCCGAGCGTCCTTGCTGCCGACGCGCAACGGCGCGTCGGTCGCCAATCGTTCCGGACAGCGTGTCGCGCACGACCTCGACGTCGAGCCGCGCGCCGTTCAGGTACAGAGCGAGGCCGGCGGCCTTGCCCGAACCGTCGTAGGTCAGCGCGACGTGATACCAGTCGCCGAGCGTCAACCGCTCGCGCGTGCGAATCTCGATCGCCTCATCGGGCGAGATCGCCGGCGATGCGAACCGTCAGACGCGCCGCCCACTTCTGAATGCCCACGAGCGCGATGTCGTCGAGCCGCCACTCGTATCCGCGACGACGATCCGCGCTCTCGATCTTCTGGAAGACCGAGATCGGAAGGTTGCCCCGGCCTTTCAGCCACACGGCCAGGCTGAACGCGTCGCCGCGGTCGAACGGCCGACGTTGCCGAAACTGACCTCGGTGTCGCCGTCGAACGACGCCGCCCTGCCGACCTGTCCGGGATCAAAGGTCGGATCTCCGACGACGGTCCGGCCGTGCTGATAGCGCCCGGACATGTCGGAGAAATTGCCATCGAGCTCGTAGTGCGCGACCAGGCCTGCGACGTCCGGCTCGGCAGGTTTCTCCGTGACACCTTTTTCCCATTCCCGCTGCAACGGCGACGACGACGTCATCGTCGAGCGCGCTCTCGTGCGTGTCAATCGCGGCGTTCAGCTCGATCGAGGCGCGCCTGCTGTTCCGGCGTTGGGCAGCGGCAGAACCGGCACGGCGTTGCCGGTCTTTCCATCCAGCCCGAGCTCCGGAACGGTGTTGAAGAAGGCGAAGAACTCGTAGAACTCCTTGTGCGTGATCGGATCGAACTTGTGCGAGTGGCAGCGCGCGCAGCCCATCGTCAGTCCCATGAACGCGCTCGACGTCGCCTCGACGCGATCGACGACGTATTCGACCTGGTATTCGTCGGCGATCGCGCCGCCTTCGAAATTGATCATGTGATTGCGGTTGAACCCGGACGCGATCTTCTGTTCGCGCGTGGCGTTGGGCAGCAGATCGCCGGCGAGCTGCTCGATCGCGAACTCGTCGAACGGCATGTTCTGATTGAAGGCGTTGATCACCCAGTCGCGCCACGGCCACATCGCGCGCAGGCTGTCGATGTGATAGCCGTGCGTGTCGGCGTAGCGGGCCGCGTCGAGCCAGGGCATCGCCATGCGCTCGCCGTAGTGCGGCGAGCGCAGCAGCCGATCGACCTGCTTCTCGTACGCGTCCGGCGACGAGTCGGCCAGGAAGGCATCCGATCTCGGCAGGCGTCGGCGGCAGACCCGGTCAGGTCGTAGGTGACGCGCCGGAGCAGCGTTTCCTTGTCCGCCTCGGGCGATGGCTTCAGCCCTTCGCGTTCGAGCCGCGCCAGGATGAACTGATCGATCGGGTTGCGAACCCACGTCGCTCTGAGCGACGGCCGGCAGCTCGGGACGTTTCGGCGGCACGTAGGCCCAGTGCGTGTCCCACTTCGCGCCCTCGATCGATCCAGCGGCGCAGCAGATCGATCTGCTTCTCGGTCAGCGCTGTGCCCGGATTCGGGCGGCGGCATCCGATCCTTCGGGATTCGGCTCGGTGATCTTTTCGACCAGCAGGCTCTCGTCGGCGTTACCCGGTTCGATGACGCCTTTCTTGAGAAACATCCCCTCCTGCGTGTCGAAGTGAAACTTCGTCTCGCGTTTCTTCTCGTCCGGACCGTGACAGGCGAAGCAGTTGTTGGCGAGGATCGGCAGGATTTCGCGATTGAAGCTGACCGGAGTCGCGGCCGGAGCGGTCCCTGCGCGCGGACGACGACGACCCGTGCCCGGCAGATCCGCGCGAGCGACGCGAGCAGCCGCAGCCGAAACGGCTGACGGCCCGGCCTTTCCGCATGGCGACAATCTTAGTGCCGGTTTCACCGTGGACCGCGGATTTCTCACGGATGTCAGCGGCGCAAGAGGAGCAGCGATTGCGCACGACCGCGATCGCGCCAACACCGACGCTGAGCGCGATCCAGAGGTATGCGGCGCCGCCGCGATCTCGGCCAGCCGCAGCTCGGCGATATTCGTCCACAGCGCCTTTTCGAGCCGGATACCGGTTGCGCCCATTGGAAAGAACGAAGGACGTGGCGCGAGCCTGACCGGGCGTCGAAATTGGGGCAATGAACCTATGGCCTCGCCGCGGCACCGTCTCTATGATAAAGCGGACGGTCCGCCTCGTCGCCGAGCACGTCGCGGATCTGCTTGATTGAGAAGTTCACCGCCTGATCGAAATCGACGAAGGTGCCGTCGGGCCACAGCTCGCGCCGAATCTCTTCGCGGGTGACGAGGGTGCCCGCCTTCCGAACCAGGAGAAGCAGCAGCTTGAACGGCTGCGGCTGAAGTTTCAGCCGGCGGTTCTTCCGCCGAAGTTCCCCGGCGTCGACGTCGAGTTCGAACTCGCCAAAGCAGAAATGTTTCACGGCTTGCAGTCATGCGCAGACGAACCGACCGCGGATTCGAGGTCGCGGCAAAGCGTATCACGCCGCCGGATCCGCGACACATCAGCCGGATGTAAACAGAATGAATCGCAGGCAGTTACGTCCTCACCGACTTGCTCATGGTTTGCGCACCTGCTCCTCATGGCGATCCGTACGCGGCATCGCCGTATCGTCACGGCAAGAAAACCGACCGGACCTCGGAGGATGCCATGACGACCCAGGAACAGGACGTGCCCTCAGTACCCGACATCGACCTCTCGCATGCCGTGCGATCCGACGCGTGCGTCCTCTTTACCGGGGACCAGGAAACCGCGGAAGTGCTCGCCCGGCGGCTTCACCGGTTGAGCGGCTGGCGGCAGGGACCGTTCGTCGCCGGTCGACTGCAGCCTGCCGGAGGATGTCGCTGGAATCCTGCTCGTTCGACGTCTTGCGACGTCGAGAGTCCCGAAACGGAAGACGAGTCCCTGGCCGACGCCTGGCGCAGTCGGGGACCGTGTTCCTGCGCGACGTCGGACGGCTACCGCGCCGCTCCAACTGCGGCTGTCCGAGCGGCTCGCCATCCTTCGAACCGAGTCCCGGGGAACCCAGGCGGATCGCGGCGACGGGTGATTTCGTCGACTCCGACCCCCTTGTCGAGCGCCTCGAGGACGGAACTTTCGACGCCAACCTCTATTACCGGCTGAACGTCATTCATCTGGTGATTCTCCGACGTGACGAGTAGATCGCCAGGTCCGATGGGACCGAAGCGACCGATCGTGCAGGATGCACGGGTGTTGCCGATGATGCAGAGATGAAACGACTGCGCCGAAACGGAACAGCGCCGTGCGGTCCCAGGCTCGTCTCACGGCCGTGAACGCGACGCGACTGGCACCGGCAACTGCCATCCTGTTATGAAATCAGGTACTTAGCCCGTGCAACTGCCGCGCCGCGACATGGCCGTGTGCGGGGTCAGCCAGCTCAGGCATCAGGCTTGCCGTTCAGCTGGTCCTGTGACGCTTCTGTCTCCTCGTGCAATCGTGCGCAAGTCTGCGAAACCGGACGGCCGCAATCTCGATTGCCGGCCGGTCGGACGATGGTCTGCACGTCCGCAGGCGTCGAATGCGATGCCGTGATCGTTCGCGGGCTGAAACGAGGCCCGAATGACGCCACGCCAAGGCCGGGACACCGCCGACATTCGCGGCGTTGCCGGCTGTCGCTCGCGCGTACGTGGCGGCGGTCGTCGTGCGCCGGCGCGCTGTGTCTCCTCGATGCGGCGACCAGGCTGCAGTTCGACCAGGCGGGACTCTTCGCGCTGCTGCTCGCGCTGGGCGTCGCGACCTCGGCGGTCAAGATCGATCTGCCGCTCGGACGCAGCCAGTCGAACCTGTCGCTTTCCCACGCGATCAATTTCTGGGCGCTGCTTTGCCCTCGGCCCGGCGCGAAGCCGTCTGCATCGCGACGGTCAGCGCCTGGACGCAGTGCACGTTCCGCGTCGGCGCGCGAAACCCGCTGCATCGGATTCTCTTCAACATCGGATCGCTGACGCTGACGGCGTGGCTCGCCGGCGCTGCCGATCGCACTCGCTGATGCGATGGGGCGCGCCCGGATTTGCCGCGCTGGCGCGTACGGCCGCCATCATCGCGCCGCTCTATTTCTTCACCAACACGGTCGCTGGTCGCCGCGGCGATCGCGCTGTCGACACGTCAGCCGGTCTCGCGCGTCTGGCATCGGAACTTCTTCTGGAGCGCGCCGAGCTATCTCGCCGGTGCGGCGCTCGCCGCGCTGGCGACCGCGGCGCCGTCGCGCGGCTGGTTCGGATGGCTGGCGCTGCTCGCCGTGCCGCTCTACCTCGTGTTCCGCAGCTACCACACCGTGGTGTCGCGGCTGCGCGAGGAGCAGGACGAGACGCGGCGCGCGATGGACGTGCAGCTGGCGACGATTGAAGCGCTGGCGCTCGCGATCGAAGCACGAGCCGGTTGTACTCCCGAGCACATTCGATCGATTCAGCAGTACGCCGCGCATGCTCGCGGAAGCCGCCGGACTGTCGGACGCCGACGTCCAGGCGGTCCGCACGGCCGCGCTGCTGCACGACATCGGCAACATGGCGGTGCCCGAACACATCCTGTCGAAGCCGGACGCGCTGACGCCCGAGGAGTTCGATCGCGTCAAGATTCACCCGCGCGTCGGCGCCGAGATTCTGAAGAACGTGCCGTTCGGCGCGCCGGTCAGCGATCTCGTGTTGAGCCATCACGAGCGATGGGACGGTCTCGGCTATCCCGGCGGGACTGCGCGGCAAGGACATTCCGGTCGGCGCTCGCGTGCTCGCCATTGCCGACTGCTTCAGCACGCTGCAGGCGGATCGTCCGTATCGGCCGGCCCGCAGCGAGGCGGACGCGATTGCGCTGCTGCGCGAGTACGCGGGCTCGGCGTTCGATCCGGCGCTCGTCGACCTGCTGATCGCGCGGCTGAACACCGTCGACCGGCGCATGCCGACGCGCAGCGGCCGACCGAAGGCGTCGTGGAACGACGGCGCAGGAGCTCGACGCGCTGCAGGACATCGCCGGTGCGCACCGCGAAGAGCAGACGCTCTACGAGATCGCGCAGGCGCTCGGCTGCAGCCTCGGCGTGTCGGATGCGATGGCGCTCATCCAGGAAAAGGTCAGCCGCCTCGTGCCGTTCGTCACCTGCGCGCTGTTCCTCGGCGACGACACCGACGGGTACGTCTGCCGCTACGCGCAGGGCCCGGGCACCGAAGCGCTGTTCAAGTGGGAGCCGAAGTCGTGGAGCGAGATCTCGCTGCGGCTGCCTGCGTGCGCCGACGGCCGCGGCGCGCACGGCGAGGAGCTGACGTCGCTGCTGCCGTGCCCGCTGCGGTTCGACGGACGGCTCATCGGCGGCCTGGTCATCTATCACTCGGTGCCGAACTGCTTCACCGACGAGCATCGCCGGGTGCTCGGCCGCGTCAGCGAACAGGCCGCCGCCGTCATCTTCAACTCGACGCGGTTCGAGCAGACGCAGCACGAGTCGCACACCGATCCGCTGACCGGGCTGGCGAACCGGCGATCGCTCGATCGGCAGTTCGAGACCGGTCTGGCGCACGCGTCGCGCAGCAAGGCTCGATCGGCGTCGTCGTGCTCGACCTGGATCGGCTGAAGGAGATCAACGACACGTACGGACACGAGGCGGGAGACCGCGCGCTTGCGCGCGATCGGATCGGTGCTGAAGGCCACGGTGCGCCAGAACGATCTCTGCGCGCGCTTCGCGGGCGACGAGTTCGTCGTCGTGCTCTGGGACTGCCCGCCGGAACACGAAGCGCGCCGCGTGCAGGAGCTGCAGAACGCCGTCGCGGCGCACCCGTTCGAGCCGCGCCCCGGCGTGCGGCTGTCGCTGTCGATCAGCGCCGGACCGGCGCGCTTCCCGAACGACGGGCACACGTTCGACGAACTGCTCGCCGCCGCCGACGAACGGATGTATCGCGACAAGGCGGTCCGCCGCTCGCGCAACGTCGCTGCGGCACACACGTCGTCGCTCAGACGTAGATCCGGCTCGTCCGGTTTCCGGCTGCCGGTTGCTGGCTTCTGAGCCGGTCATACAGGATCAGCTTGCCGAGTAGCGATCGAGCTGCCGTTGGCAGCCTACGGCTTGTTCAGTCGCGACCGTCACCGAACTGCGTCACAGTCGAATCGACTCGCCCAAACTCCAGCGTCCGGAACTGCGTCCGACGCACACTGCGTTCGTCGGCGCGCCTCGTCGAGCGCACGCAGCGGCTCGTCGATCGCTTCGGTCGTCAACTGGAACGTGCCGAAGTGCATGCCGAGGCTCTGCTTCGCGTCGAGGTCGAGATGCGCCTGCACGGCCTCGGCGGGATTCATGTGAACGTCCTTCATGAACCAGCGCGGCTCGTACGCGCCAATCGGAAGGAGCGCCAGGTCGATCGGTCCGAGCTGACGCCCGATGTCGCGAAAGATCGTCGACGCATAGCCGCTGTCTCCGGCGAAGTAGATGCGACCGTCCGTCCGACCTCGATCGTGAACCCGCTCCACAGCGCACGGTTGCGATCGAACGGCCCGCGCGCGGAGAAATGCTGCGCCGGGGTGAGCCGTGATCGGAGTCGCGCAGCCGTGCCGCGCTGCCACCAGTCCAGCTCTTCGACCGGCGGATGCCCGCTGGATCGCAACGAGTCGGCGCGTTGCCGAGCGGCGTCACGACCAGCGGATCGAACGCGTCGGCCAGCCGGCGCGAGCGTCGCGCAGGTCGCAGTGATCGTAGTGATTGTGGCTGAGGAGCACGAGCGAGATCGGCGGCAGATCACTCGAACGGCACCGCCGGCTCGCGCACCCGCCTGGGGCCGATACAGATTGAACGGACCCGCGCGTCGGCGAGTACATCGGATCGGTCAGGATGGTTTCACGGCGCGCGTCTGGATCAGCCAGGTCGAGTGGCCGACGAAGGTGAGCGACCGCAGTGGCGCCGGCGAGGCGGGCGGACGCCGCGGTGCGACATCGACATGGGCGCGGCCACGGCGCCCGCGGCTCGCGGAACAGCCGCGGCAGCGCCGAGAACGGCTGGCCGTTCGCGCCGGTGGGATTGAAGAAGCGCGATGCCATCGAAGTGATCGCTCGTGCTGCAAGCACTCTTTTATACGATCGGATGCGGCTGACGATTCGCGAACTGGCAACGACTGGCAGACTGAGCCGGCAGCCAGGAGCCGATGAGCTAGCAGCTGAACTCAGTTGACTCGCAACGCCGCCGCCGGCGAGCCGCAGCGCGTTGCCGACGACCTGCAGCAGGCGATCGGCGTCGACCGGCTTCTCGAGATGCTCGGCCTGCAGATAGACCGCTTCGCGGCGGACGATCTGAGTCGGCGTAGCCGGTGATCACGATCGCCTGCAGTCGCGGGTTGACCATTCGGCCGCGCATCAGGAGCTGCAGTCCGTTGTAGACGCCCAGGCGAACGTCGGTAATCAGCAGGTCGGGCATCGTCGCCAGTTCCTGCCGTCCTTCTTCGTACGAGGAGACGCCGGTGACCAGGTAGCCGGCGCTCCGCAGCAGCTCGACCCACCCGGACAACGTGCTCTCGTCGTCCTCGACAATCAGAATGTTCCGGCCCGGCCCGCATCGACATCGACGCGCGAACTCCCTGTGCCTCGGTAGGGCAAAGCGAGTGCCACGCGAGTTTTCAAGGGAATCGCGCCGGAAAGCGACGGCGCGGCGAAGGTGCGGCTGTTACGGAATTGCAGTGCTGGCGACAATTGCGGTCCGACAGCTGTCGCGTGTCGCGACCGGCCGTCGTGACATCAGGCCTTGAACCGTTTCCAGTCGATCCCGAGCTTGCGGACCTTGTAATTGACGATGCGTTCGGTCGTGCGCAGCAGGCGGGCCGCCTTGGCCCGGTTGCCGCGGGCGCTCTTGAGCGCGTCCTGCAGCAGGTCCTTCTCGTAGGCCGCCACCGCATCGTCCAGCGCGATGCTCATGACGGTGCCGGAGGCCTCGGCGGTCTGCAGCGTCGGCGACAGGTGGTGGGCGTGGATGACGTGTCCGTCGCAGACCAGCACCGCGCGCTCGATCACGTTCTGCAGCTCGCGCGCGTTGCCCGGCCAGTGGTACGAGGTCAGCATGTCGATGGCCGGGGTCGCGAGCCGGCGAATGTCGCGGCCGTGCTCGGCCGAGAACCGCTGCAGGAAATGATCGGCCAGCAGCAGCACGTCCGGTTTCCGTTCGCGCAGCGGCGGAATGAAGATCGGAAACACGTTCAGCCGATAGAACAGGTCCTCGCGGAACTTGCCCTGTTCGATCGCGCGCTCGAGGTCCTTGTTGGTGGCGGCAATCAGGCGCACGTCCGCCTTCAGCGTTTCGTGACCACCCAGGCGCTCGAATTCGCGTTCCTGCAGCACGCGCAGCAGCTTCACCTGGGTTGACAGCTGCACGTCGCCGATTTCGTCGAGGAACAGCGTGCCGCCTTCGGCGAGCTCGAAACGCCCTTTCTTGCGCGCATCGGCGCCGGTGAAGGCTCCCTTCTCGTAGCCGAACAGCTCCGACTCGATCAGCGTGTCGGGCAGCGCGCCGCAGCTGACCTTCACGAACGGCTTCTTCGCGCGCGGCCGAGTTGTAGTGAATCGCGTGGGCAATGAGTTCCTTGCCGGTGCCGGATTCGCCGCGCAGCAGGACGGTCGTGCTCGATCCGCGCCACCTGCGCGACCTGTTCGTAGACGCGCTGCATCGGCCCGCTGTTGCCGACGATGCCGGCAAAGTCGTAGCGCTCCTTCAGCTCCTGCCGCAGGTGCGCGTTCTCGTTCACCAGCCGCCGGTGCTGCGCCGCGATCAGGCGTTGCACCTTCGAGCGCCTGCCCGATCATCGACGCCGCGACGCTGAAGAACGCGCGCGATCGATCGAAGTTGCGATCCGGCTTGAACTTCAGGTTCACGCCCGAGCGCGCCGACGACGCGGCGGTCGAACCCGATCGGCACGCAGATGAAGCTGGACTCCTCCTCGTGCGGATCCTCGCGCGCCGGCGGCGCGAAAGACGAGCGTCGGCTCCTTCGTCACGCGCGGGACGACCACGGCGCGACCGGACTCGACGACTTTTCCGATCACGCCCTCTCCGAGCGCGTACTGAATGTGATGCGACGGGCGATTCAGGCCGTGCGCCGCCTCGACGTGCAGCTGCTTGCCGTCCTCGTCCATCAGCACGACGAGGCTGCGCGCGATCGCATGCCGGCGCGCGAGCGTTTCGAGCACCTCCTGGATGCCGGCCTTCGCATTCAGCGTGCTCGACAGCGCTTCGCCAATCTGCAGCAGCGTGCCGAGTCGTTCGTGTTCGGTCGTCGGACTATCCGGAGGCGTGCTGCGCGCGGAAACCTTGGCGGTCGTCATCATCATCGATAGTTGACAAAAATGTCGTTCGCAATCATCCAGCGCATATGATTGTCCACCGCGCCGCGTCACGTCACGTCAACGTGTAAGTTGCAAAAAACATGTATCTTTCGCGAGCGAAATACGCCGACCGCATGCTGCGGGTACTGACACGACTTGTTCCTCGCGTACGCGATATTCAGACAAAATTGTCTGATTATTGCGACCGACATTTTCGGCCGCTCACGCTCGCGACGACGCCGCTAAGCGGTTGCCCCTGCGGGATTTGCGCACGGCGGCCGGCGGCGATCGACGAGCGATGGCTCCAGCTTGCTCGAGCTGAAGCGTGACGGCCGCCGTTGCCGGCGGTCGTCTTCGTGGAGACCACCGTGATCCCGCTCGCGTCCGCCGTCCTCATGCTCAGCTCTGTCTGCGCTGGGTTTGCATCCTGTGGCCTTGATCCGCCCGTTCGCTCGCCTGCTACGAGCTTGCCCGCGAACATTCGGACGACGCCGACGATCTGCGAGCGCGATCATCGACCGCTGCTCGCGCGATCGCCGACGCTGCGCGCGCAGTGCGCGAGAATCGCCGCGGCGCCACGGACCTATGTGTCGATCGACATCGAGCGCCGGTCAGGTTTTCGACGGGAGCTCGCGCGCGTTCGACGGCGCGCCGCTATCCATCCGGACTGCTGGTCGTCGACGTCGAGATTCCATCCGCCTCGCAGGACTTCGCCGAACTGCTCGCGCACGAGCTCGAGCACGTGACCGAGTTCATCGACGGTGTCGATTTCAAGGAGCTCGCAGAATCGCGCGAACGCAGGCATCGTCCAGTGCGGCATCGCCGGCAGCTTTGAATCGTCCGAGCGCAACAGGCCGGACGCGCCGCGGCCGCGGAGATCGATTCGGCGGCGGACCGATGACGTCGCCTGCAACTCAGGAACCAGTTCGAAGTGCCGTCGCTGCCGTCACGCGCTGGCGGTGATCGGCTTCTGCCTGCTGACTCCTGCGCTCCTGGCCATGCTTCCGGATCCCGGATCCAGTGACTCACGGCGAACCGCGAACTGCGAACCGGATCCCGGACCACGGATCCTGTAAACTACCGCCCGCAAATCCTTTAGCCAGTCGGGCAGCGGCGGCCGCGTTCATCGACTGCCGCTCCGCGCGGGTTGTAGAATCTACGCGAGACTCGCGCGCTTCGCGGGAGAGCGGAGGTCCGTGCTGCGCGGGTACCTGGAGCTGCTGCGGCCGGCAAACGTGGTCACCGCGATCGCGGATGTCCTTGCGGGATATGCTGTTGCGGGCCGCTCGCACCCCCGGGCTCTCCCGTGGCTGATCGCCGCGACGATGTGCCTGTATGCGGGCGGCGTCGTCCTGAACGACTTTTTCGATCGCGGCGTCGACGCGGTCGAACGCCCGGAACGGCCGATTCCCGAGTGGTCGTGTACGCGGCAGCGACGCGCCGCGGCGCTGGGCGACACGCTCCTCGTCGCCGGCGTCGCTCGCCGCGCTCGCAGGCCACGCGGCGATGCGCCGTTGTTGCGCACTGGCCATTGCGGCGTTCGTTGCTTTTGTACGACGCGCGGACGAAGCGGCATCGCGATCGCCGGCCCGGTCAACATGGGCCTCTGCCGCGGACTGAATCTGTTGCTCGGTGTCAGCGCGGTTCCGGCGCGCGTTGTGGAGCCGCTGGCCGATCGCGCTGTTCTCGGTCGTCTACATCGCCGCGGTGACCACGGTCAGCCGCGGCGAAGTGCACGGCGGACGGACCGGCGTGGCGACTTGGCTTTGATATCGTTGAGCGGCGTCGTGCTGCGGGCTGATGGCGCTCGCGGCCAGCTCGACGACCGGCCGGATTGCGGCGCTCGTGCTGGTGGCGGCGCTGGCGTATCGGGTCCTGCCGCCGTACTGGCAGGTCGTGAAGGATCCGCAGCCGGCCGTGATCCGGCGAGCGGTCAAGGCCGGCGTGCTCTCGCTCGTGCTGCTCGATTCGGCGATCGGCGCGTCGTACGCCGGCCCGTTCTATGCGGCCGCGGTCCTCGGCACGGGGCTGGTCGCCGGTTCGCTCGCGCGGTTGTTCTCGGTAACGTGAACGATGGATGTGATCCAGCAGGAGTTCCTCGTTCCGGTTCGCTACCCGGTGTATTTCACGACCGGTGTGTTCGCGCCGTCCAACGGATTGCTCCGCGACATCGTCGTCACCGGGCGCGGCGCATCGGCCGACGACTGTCCGATGAGCGAAGACACCCTGCCGGCAAAGGTCGTGGTCGTCCTCGACCGCGGGGTCGAACGAGCGCATCCCGCGCTCGTCGACGCCATCGGCGCCTATTGCGCCGAGCATCGCGACGCGTTGACGCTGTCCGGTCCCGTCCTCGTCGTGCCCGGGGGCGAACCGATCAAGAACGAGCCGCCGACACCTCGATCGCATCATCGAAGCGATCAACGCGGCAGCGCTGTGCCGCCATTCGTACGTGATCGCCGTCGGCGGCGGCGCGGTGCTGGACGCGGTCGGGTTTGCGGCGGCCACGGCGCATCGCGGCGTGCGCCTGATCCGCGTGCCGACGACGGTGCTCTCGCAGGACGATTCGGCGATGGGGGTCAAGAACGGCATCAACGCGTTCGGGAAGAAGAACTACCTCGGCACGTTTTCGCCGCCGTTTGCGGTCATCAACGACGCCGGCTTTCTCTCGACGCTGTCGGATCGCGACTGGCGCGGCGGCACGACCGAGGCGGTCAAGGTCGCGCTCATTCGCGACCCGCAGTTTTTCGAGTTCCTGGAACAGCACGCGGCGGCGCTCGTCGATCGCGATCTCGGCGACGATGGCGAAGGTGATCCGGCAGTCGGCGGTCCTGCATCTGCGACACATCGCGACCGGCGGCGATCCGTTCGAGCAGGGCTCGTCGCGTCCGCTGGACTTCGGTCACTGGGCGGCGCACAAGCTCGAACAGGTGACCAACCACCGGCTCGGGCACGGCGAGGCGGTCGGCATCGGGATCGCGCTCGACAGCACCTACTCGTATCTGGCGGGTTTTCTGCCGGAAGCCGCCTGGCGGCGAATCATTCAGCTGCTTGGCGCGCTCGGCGTGCCCGTGTACGATCCCGCGATCGAGGAGCAGCCTGTCGACGCCCGAGCATCCCGACTGCGTGCTCCGCGGGCTGGCGGAGTTCCAGGAACACCTGGGCGGCCGGCTGACCATCATGCTGCTCAAGGACATCGGCCAGCCGTTCGACGTCCACGAGATCCGCACGGATCTCGTCGTCCGCAGCATCGAGATCATCAAGTCGCTGGAAGCCGAGCGCGTGGCTTCCGCGGCGAAGAAGGCATCATGAAAGCGAACGCAGCGCCTGGCTGCCCACTGACCGGCACCGCAGATCGTCGACGAGTACTTCATCGAGAACCGGACGCGCCTGCTCGAGATTGCGGCGTTCCTCGATCGGCTCGACCGCGTCGATCCGGATTGCGCGGTGCAGGATTTCCGCATGCAGGTGTTTCGCGACGCGGTTGACGCGCTCGGAACACCCGGCGATCGGCTGAATCGCATCCAGCTGCTCCTGAGCGATCCGACGACCGAGCCGCTCGAACGGCTCGATCGCAAGAGCGCGCTCGGCGCATTCGATCACGGCTCAAAGGAGGCGCGGTCGTGAGGTACATCGATCATCACGCGCACATGGTGTCGCGCACGACCGACGACTACCAGCAGCTGGCGCTGACCGGCTGCGTCGCCGTCACCGAGCCGGCGTTCTGGGCGGGCTGGGATCGCAGCTGCGGCGACAGCGTCGAAGACTACTTCCGGCAGCTGACGGAGTTCGAGCCGCAGACGCGCGGCGCAGTTCGGCATCCAGCACTACACCTGGCTGGCGATCAATCCCAAGGAAGCCGACGATCGTGAGCTGTCGCGCGACGTGCTGAAGCGGATCCCGAAGTTTCTCGACCGCCCGACGGTGCTCGGCATCGGCGAAATCGGCATGAACCGGATCACGCGCAACGAGATCGCGACCTACACCGAGCAGGTCGAGCTGGCGATCGCGCACCGGCAGCTGATCCTGATCCACACGCCGCATCTCGAGGACAAGCTGAAGGGGACGCGCATCTCCATCGACGTGCTCGCGACGGTATCGCGAGATCGATCCGGGTCGCGTGCTCGATCGATCACGCCGAGGAGCACACGATCGAGATGATTCTCGATCACGGCTTCTGGGCCGGCCTGACGCTCTATCCGCAAACGAAGATCTCGCCGCAGCGCGCGGTCGACGTCATCGAGAAATACGGCCCCGAGCGGATCTGCGTCGCCGGCGCGTGCGACTGGGGACCGAGCGATCCGATCGCGGTGCCCCGCTTCGCCATGGAAATGCGACGGCGGCACCACCCGGATTCGCTGATCGAGCAGGTCGTGTTCGAGAACCCGGTGGCGTTTCTCAGCCAGTCCCCGAAGTTCAAGGTGACGGCCACCGGCACTCCGCAGCCCGCGCGGGTCGGCTGAGCGGCGCGCCTTGCAAGTCGACCCGGCTGGCCGCTTTCACCTGACCTACTGCACGAACATCCACGCCGCTGACGGCTGGGCGGCGGTCAACGCCAACGTGCAGCGATTCGCGCCGGCGCTGAAGCAGCGGCTGTCGCCTCCGCGCCATTCGGGATCGGGCTCCGGCTGTCGGCCCGCGACGCGCGCGAACTGCTGCAGGACGATCGCCTCGACGAGTTCCGCGGCTTTCTCGACGAGCAGGGTCTCTACGTCGCGCTGATCAACGGCTTTCCGCACGGCTCGTTCCATCGCACGCCCGTGAAGGCGGATGTCTACGCGCCCGACTGGCGCGACGAGGAGCGCGTCCGCTACACGCTCGACCTGATCACCATCCTGTCGCGGCTCCTGCCCGAGGGTCTCGATGGCGGCGTCTCGACGGCGCCGCTGTCGTACAAGCCATGGGTGCCGGACGCCGATCCGCGCCCGTTCACCCGCAACATCGTCCGCATCGCCGAAGCCTTGGCGCGGGTGCGGCAGGAACGCGGCGTCGCTGCATTCATCTCGACATCGAGCCAGAGCCGGACTGCGTGATCGAGACGAGCGATGAGTTCCTGGAGTTCTTCAACGCGCACGCTGCATCCCCGACGGCGGCGCCGCTGCTGGCCGGCGGCGCTCGGGTGCAGCGCTCGACGCCGCGCGCGCGACACCTCCGCGAGCACGTCCGGATCTGCGTCGACTGCTGTCATTTCGCGGTCGAGTACGAGGATCCGGTCGCGGCGCTCGATCGCCGTGCGGGCCGCCGACGTGCAGGTCGGCCGCGTGCAGCTCAGCTCGGCGATCAAAGTCGTCTTTCCGGACGACGAGACGGCGTGTGCCGGCGATCGTCGAGCGTCTTCGCCGCTTTGCCGATACGACCTACCTGCATCAGGTGATCGAGCGGCGCGGCGGGACGCTGTCGCATTTTCCGGATCTCGACGTCGCGCTCGATCGGAGCGAGTCCGCCTCGCGGCGCCGAGTGGCGCATTCACTTCCACGTGCCGCTCTTCACCAGCGAGTACGACGGTCTCGCCTCGACGCAGGACTACGTGCGCCAGGTGCTCGATCTGGCGCGGCAGACCGGCTTCGCGCAGCACTTCGAGATCGAAACCTACACGTGGGACGTGCTGCCACCTGGATTGAAAATCGATCTGCTGGAGTCGATCGAGCGGGAGTATCGGTGGGTATTGGATCAGTTCAAATGAAGTTTCCAGTTCCGGTTAGCCGAGTTGCGCGGTACAGTCGCCAATGTAAGTCGCAGTGGCACTCGCGAAGCTCGGAGCTGGCAACTGGAAGCTGGGAACTGGACAGCTCACATCTCAATGCATAAGACAGCCGTCTTGAACGTCGTCGGCCTGACGCCGTCGCTCCTCGGCGACGCGATGCCGGCGCTCTCCGCGTGGGCGCGCGACGGGACGATCGCGCGGATCAAGTCGGCGTTTCCGGCGGTCACCTGCTCGGCGCAGTCGGATTACCTGACCGGCCAGTATCCAGAGCGGCACGGCATCGTCGGCAACGGCTGGTACGCGCGAGAGACGCCGAGATCCGGTTCTGGAAGCAGGCGAACCGTCTGGTTCAGGGGGACAAGATCTGGGACACGGCGCGCGCCGCGGATCCGTCGTTCACGTGCGCGAACCTGTTCTGGTGGTTCAACATGTATTCCGACGTGGACTATTCGGTGACGCCGCGGCCGATGTATCCGGCCGACGGGCGCAAGATTCCGGACGTCTACACCGCGCCCGGGTCGCTTCGCGACGAGCTGCAGTCAGACGCTCGGAACGTTTCCGCTGTTCGAGTTCTGGGGGCCGCGCGCCGGCATCCGATCGACGCGCTGGATTGCCGACGCGGCCAGGATCGTCGATCGCCGGTTCAATCCGACGCTGACGCTGATCTATCTGCCGCACCTCGATTACAACCTGCAGCGCGTCGGCCCGGGTCCTGCGGCGACGCGATGACCTGACGCAGATCGACAGCGGTCTGCGACGATCTGATTCGACATTACGAATCGACCGGCGCGCACGTGATCGTCCTGTCGGAATACGGCATCCGCGACGTCTCGACGCCGATCCATCTCAATCGCGTGTTTCGCGAACACGGGCTGATCGCGGTCCGCGACGAGCTCGGCCACGAGATGCTCGACCCCGGCGCCAGCGCGGCGTTCGCGGTCGCCGATCATCAGGTCGCGCACGTCTACGTCAACGATCGCTCGCGCTCGAACGACGTGCGCCGATCGTCGAAGCGGGTCAGCGGCGTCGAGCAGGTGCTCGGCGAGGCGGAGAAACGCGCCTGGCACATCGCGCACGAGCGCGCCGGCGATCTGATTGCGGTCGCGGCGCCTCACGCCTGGTTCACGTACTACTTCTGGCTCGACGACCGCCGCGCTCCGGACTTCGCGCGGACGGTCGAGATCCACCGAAAGCCCGGCTACGATCCGGTCGAACTGTTCCTCGATCCGGCGATTCGCATTCCGCCGCTGACGGTCGGATGGAAGCTGATGAAGCGGAAGGCAGGATTCCGATCGCTGCTCGACGTCATCCCGCTCGACGCGACGCCTGGTCAAGGGCTCACACGGACGGCAGACCGGCTGGGACGACGATGGCCCGGTGTTCATCAGCCGCGCGAAGGAGCTGGTACCGTCGCCGCAGATTGCGTCAGTCGATGTGTACGGGTTGATATTGCGGCATCTTGGATGACTCGGGGACGGCAAAACGGCCTCGCGCAGAGGCCGCAGAGCACGCAGAGCCATCTAGAGATCAGGCTGAAATTCGCGAACTGGAGCTGGCGGGACGCCGGCCCAGGCCGGCGCACGAGGGGACGACGGGTTCCGAAAATTCAAGCACTACCAAGATCAGCAAGTGCTTGATTTTTGGATCCCGTCGTTCCCTCGACCGCGCTTTGCGCGGTCCCGCCAGCGGTGATCTGCTCGGTGAAGCCAGTTAAGCGAACCCGGTCTCGGATCCTCTTCGATTCTTCGTCTCTTCGAATCGTCGACCTGGCCGTTCCGCTCGGCACCTTTCTTCTCCGCGTCCTCTGCGCTCTCTGCGCGCGATCGGTCTTTCTTCGGTACGCGCTGCGCGAAAACGCTGTGCGATTTTCGCGTGAGACTTAAGTGGCGAACAGGAGCTGGTCATGAAACCGCTTCTAGGCTTCTGTGTCTTCCGTGCCTCCGTGTTGATCTTGTTCCGTGTCCTCCGCCTGCTCCGTCAACCGCCTCGCCCTTCAACGCTCGCCTAGCAGATACGCTCTCCGCCGCTCGATGAATCCGCGCAGCGTGTTCTCGGGCGCCGGTTGCGGAGTTCCGGCAGAATCACCGACATCGGCATAGAACGCCTCGGTGCCGTAGATCTTCCGCGTGTCGACGATCACGTCCGGCTCGATCAGCGCCTGCCACTGACGGACGCAGCGGCTGAACGAACACGCCAGTCGAGCCACTTCTCGGCGATGTCGTGCACGTACGCGAGATACCGCTGACGCAGCGCCGGCACGGCGAGCAGCTTCGATCGAAGCGGCTTCCGCGCGTCGTCCAGGCCGACGAGCGGATCGAGTTCCGGCGTGCCCGGTCACTGCCGCCGCCGAATCCCGGCGCTCCGGCTTCTCCGCCGAATCCCTCGTTGAAGTCGTGCGGCAGGATGTGAAACTTGCCGCGCGGATCGCGGTAGATGTTGTAGTCGCTCGCGCGTGTCCAGTAGCCGTCGCCGTTGACGAACGCCACGTCGAGCGCCAGAAACTTCAACGCGCCGTCGATGTCGAGAATGGGATCGAGCGCCGCCTCGAGCTTCGTCGATCGGCGTCGTGTTCAGCACCTTGCACAGATTGATGAACGCCTTCCAAGACTCAGCGATCGTCGTCGCGTTTTGATCTCGTAGATGGCCTTGTAGGCCGCGACGTCGTCGCCGAGATACTCGAGGCCGCCGCGGCCGCGCGGGCTGCCGGGCACCTTCCAGCGTGCGCCCTTCGACTCCTTGAACCAGTCGCGCAGGAAGTCCTTGTTGAACTGCTGCGTGTTGATGTACACGCCCCAGCTCTCGCCGTTGATCACGACCCGCATGTAGTTGGTGAGCGCGATCGGCAGGTAGTGCCGTGCGATTTCGCTGTAGAGGACCGTGCGGACGAACGTCGCATCGTTGTTCGAGTTCAGCAGGTTGAGCGTCCGGTAGCCGCCGATCTCCTGGTGCGGATGCGCGAAGTCGAAGGACAGGTTCAGCGAATGTTTGAGTCCCTGTCGGGACGGACCGGTACGACGAGTTGCCCCGGAAGTGCACGCCGACGTCCGGATAGGTTTTTCCGTCGACGACGACGGAGGCCGGAACGTCGACATCCGTGCGGTAGAAGCGGCAAGCTCCTCGGCCCAGTCGCGCCTTCTCGAACGTCAGGAACATCGTCCGCAGAGTCGCGGTGTCGTAGAGCGGCACGCCGGGATACGAGCGAACGTCGGACGGCTTCGAGGTGCATCCCCGGCTTCGGGATTCGACCGTCCGTCCCCGGCCGACCGAATCGACCGAACCCGCCATTCGCCTGCGTCCGCAGCCACTCGCGCGCGGCGGACCGCTCCGTCGCGATCGAGCCGTCGTCGCCGTTCTTGTCGAAGTCCTTGACGATCTTGCGATCGGGCTGCGGCATTCCCCGCATGACCCTGACCGCGCATGCCACGACCGCCGAATCCGGGAGGAACGAAGCGAGCCGCCGGCGCGACCGATCGCGGTTTGAACGCCTGAATGGCGACGTAGGCCGAGAGCGCCAGCGCCACCGTCAGCAGAGCAATCTGGACGACGGTGACCCAGCGTCCCCAGCCGCGCGGGGCGGGTAATGGCTCGACTGTTGGTTGAGATTCGTCAGCCATGGCGCGCTGGTGACGATCTTACACGGCGAATCGCGAACCGCGAACAGCGAACCGCGAGCTACTCGTGCTTCACACCCTGCACGTGCTCGCGCAGCAGATCGCGGCCGAAGTCGCCGTTGAAGTCGCGCCAGACCGAGTGGACGTGATTGCCGTCGTTCTGCGTGTTGTCGTACTCGATGAGGAACGTGGGACCCTGGACACGGTAGTAGTGCTTCTTGCCGACTTCCGCTTCACCGGCCCACGCAAACGTGATCTTGTCGAGACCGGCGGACTTCAGCTGCGCCATTCGTTCGGACGCGATGTCGGCTGCCATCGACGAGGTGTAGCTCTCGATGACGGCCATCAACAGCACGCGCTGCTTCGGAGTCATGGCGGACGCCGCAATCCCGGTCGGCGACAGGGGATCGACCTTGACCGCGGTCTTCGTGACGATGTCGCCGGGCGCTGCCCCTTCGAGGATGGCCGTCTTCCGCTGCGTCGTCGTCGAGCGCATTCAGCAGCATCCGAGCGGTGTCCTCACGGTCGCCGAGCACGCGCAGTCCCTTCTTCGGTCCTTCCACGCGCACTTCGGCGGGATTCGATCCGAAGAATGTCGGCGCGCTGGCGACGGTCGAGCCGTTGCCGACGTTGAAATGCAGCGACAGGTGATGGCCGTTGACCCGCCATCCCCACACGCCTTTGGCGGCGGGCGTGCCGAAGACGGAGAACGCATACTGCTCCGGATCGCGCATCGCCGATCCGTTCTCGAGCGCCTTCAGGATGTTCTCGAGGTCGTTCATGATCGTCGTCGCCTGGGTGTAGCCGCGCTGGCTCAACCCGGTCTTCAGCAGCTCTTGCGCGAGGCCGCGCTGCGCCTCGTTCATGGCGCGAATCGGCCAGGCCGTTGCGCGGAAACTGCTGCGCCGGAACGTAGTGCCACCTCGTCAGCTCTTCCGACTCGAACGCAAACGTCGCCTGCTGTCGCTGCTCCGGCGTCAGCGAGGCGAGGAACTTGTTCGCGGCATTCGCCATCGACGAGGCGGAGCGTTCCGAGGCAATCGTCAGCGCCGGCGTACCACACGGCGCCAGAACATCGGAACGAGGAGCACACGGAGCGAGTTGCGAGACTTCATCATCGCCATCCTTTGAGACACGAGTGGGACGATATCATCGACTGACGGCTCACTTCTTCGCCGCGGCGACCTGTTTCTCCTTCTTCTGGATTTCCTGGAGCAGCCGGGCGTACACGGGATCGCGCGGCGCACAGCCCGCCGCGTACTGGCCGAGCTCGTTGCCCTTGGCGCGCATCAACGTCGTGCAGTAGCTGACGGTGATGCACACCTTCTTCTTGTCCATGTGCACGTCGCGGGCGAAGTCCGGATACGCAATCGCGCCGCGGCCCATGCCGACGATCGACACGCGATCGTCGCGAAGGTTCGCCTCACCGGCCTCGACGGCGTACTGCCGCAGGTAGCTGTAGCCGGTTCCGACGACCGGCAGATCCGGACACGCGCGACGAGCGGCTTCGGCCAGATCGGAAGTGCCGCGCGACGCCCACGAGCTGATTCTCGGGCGCGCCGTATCCGTCAGGCGGCTCCTTGTCGGCGGGCCGGCCGACGTGCGGATTGAAATACGGACAGCCGGCGGTCACGTTGACGAGTTGCAGTCCGGCGTCGCGGAAGATCTTGAGCGCCTCGACCGCGTCGTCCGCGTCGAGGTAGTTCTCCGTCGCGCCCGGGATCGGCTCACCGATTCCCGTCGCCGGGTTCTTGGCGTACGGCACGCCGTCGAAGAAATTCATTCGGCTGCCGCGAATCAGATCGGGCACTTCCGCGGTGAGCCGCGAGCAGCAGCTCGCGAACGAATCGCGTCCGGTTTTCCAGGCTGCCGCCGTACTTGCCCGGCCGTGTTTTCGCCGCGAGCATCTCCGACAGCAGGTATCGGTGGCACTGCTTGATGTCGACGAAATCGGCGCCGATGTCGCGCGCGCGGCGCGACGCTTCGACGTACCGATCCTGCAGCCGATCGAGTTCGTCGTCGGTGATGATGCGGCCGTTATTGCGGAGCGCCGGATCGTGAAACATGACGGTCGGCGTCGGATACGACCATCGGCCCGAGTGCGTGAGCTGAAGGCCGACGAGGAAATCGCTGGCGGGGCCGTGCTCCTTCCGCGGCGAGCGCGATCAGCTGCTCGAGCGCCGCCAGATTGTTGTTCCGAGATCAGCAGCTGCCGCGTGTTCGCGCGCGCGTCGGGATCGATCGCGACCGCTTCACCCCACAGCAGCTTCGCGCCGCCGGCGCCGAATCGCGCCCAGCGGCGGAACGTCAGCTCGTCGGGCGCGCCGTCGAGCGTGCCGTCGCACCCTTCCATCGGGTGAATGGCGAAGCGGTTCCCGACCGTCCGATTGTGCGATCGGCAGCGGCTTGAGCGACGGCCTGGATGTCGTGTTCGAACCGGATATTCGACGCCGAGCGCAGCGACTTCCTGTTCGAGCGCCCGACGATCGGCAAAGAGCGTGTGGCTCGCCATTATTTCGAGGGACACCCCGTCGGGCCCGACAAGCCGAGCGCCCACGCGATCGCGTTCTCGAGCAGTTGCAGGTGATTCGGCTCCGAGTAGGTTTCCGCTGAATGTCCGATCGCGGAATAGAAAACCGGGCCCTTACCGACGCAGTGCGTCCACACCATCGGATGGTCTGCTCCCATCGTCGAACGCCGTGGATCGTAGGTCGACTCGTCGGCGACCGCGAGGATGTGGAAGCCGGGCTTGCTACGCGGATTGTCCTTGAACGCGTACCACTCGTCGCGCACGGTGCGCTGCCAGACCGGGGGCAGCCCCTTGGTGATTGGACTCTTCGTGTCCTCGATCCGGACGGTCCCCAGCTGCTGCGACGAGTGGCTGGTGAACTGCGCGCCGATGAGCGTCTCGGGATACCACGGCCCACTCGTAACTTGGGATCGCCGCCGGCGCCATGGGTGCCGACGAAGGCACCGCCGTTCTCCAGCCACGTCTTGAACGCGGCACGCTGCGCCTCGGTGAGCACGTCGCCGCTGGTGTTGTTCCAGATCACCAGCTTGAAGCGCCCGAGCTGCTCGGCATTCATCACCGCGGCATTCTCGGTGACGAACGCCGGCCATCCGCGCTTCTTCGCGATCGCCACAAGCGCGTCGTTCGAGGCCTGGATCGCCGGCTCCTCGCGGTAGCCGTTGGTCTTCGAGAAGATCAGGATCGCATTCGGGCCTTTGATGTCCGCCGGGATCTGCGGCGGCACCGAGTCGTACACCGGCGTGACGAATCGCCCGCCTCGCCGCGCTGTCCGCCGGCGGTTCTGGCGGCGTCTGAGCTGACGGCTGCTGCGCGCCGGCAGTTGCGGCGGCGCCTGCGCCGACAGTCGCGACGGCAAGCGAGAGCGCGAACGTCGACTGCGAGAATGATGTTCAAAACTGCCATCCGCATGTTCTCCTCCTCAACGAACTGCCATCTGTCACGCATTCAATCCCGGCTCGCGCAGCCTGACCCAGGCCGGATCTCGATCCCGATACGCTACTTATTCATCACAAACGCCCACAGCATGTCGCTCGCGCCGACGATGACGTACTGGAGGCCGTCGAGTTCGTAGGTGATCGGCCCGTTGCTGACGGCGGCGTTCAGTCGCGTGTGCCAGAGCGCGTCACCGGTCGTCGCGTTCAGCGCGACCAGTGAGTTGCCAGGACCTGCGCTGAACAGCAGGTTGCCGGCCGTGCTGAGCAGCCCCGATCGCGCCGCGCCTTCCCACTTGTGGCTCCAGCGGATCTTCCCCGTCTTGTAGTCAACCGCCTGGACCATCGACTCGGAGTAGCCGCCGCGATCGGTGCCGCCCCAGCCCTGCGGGTTGTCGCCCGGATCGTAGAGGTAGAACACGCTGAAGGTGCGCGCGGCCGGCACGTAGAACAATCCGGTCGCGGGGCTGAAGCTCGGCGGCTGCCAGTTGGCGCCGCCGCCTGCCGCCGGCGACACGAGCGAACCGTCGATCTGCGGCATCTTCGCCGGGATTCGGAACCGGCTGTCCCTTCTCGTCGTAGCCCGAGCGACCAGTTGGTCTTGACGTATTCGGCCGACACGATCGCCTTGCCGTCCGTCCGATCGAGGACGAAGAAGTGACCGTTGCGCGCCGCCTGCGCGATGAGTTTGCGCGGACGGCCGTTGATCTCGCCGTCGAACACCACCGCCGGCTGTGTCGAATCCCAGTCGTGCGTATCGTGCGGCGACGACTGGAAATACCAGACCATCTTCCCGGTGTCGGCGTTGAGCGCCACGATCGACGCGGTGAAGAGATTGTTGCCGGGCCGGTTCTTGTGCGCGATCACCGGCTGCGGATTGCCGGTCGAGACGAAGATCAGGTTCAGCTCGGGATCGTAGGTGATCGGCTGCCACGTCATGCCGCCGCCGTGCCGCGCCATCTCCTCGTTCGGCCACGTTTCCGACCCCGGATCGCCTTTCTTCTGCGGGACGATGTACCACCGCCACTGCAGCTCGCCGGTTTCCGGATCGCGCGCGTCGAGATAGCCGGGGATGTCGAGGTCGTCGCCGCTGACGCCGACGATGACGTGATTCTTGACGATCACCGGCGCGACCGACCCGTAATAGAACTGATTCAGATCGGCGACCGGCTTGTGCCAGCGCTCGGTGCCGTCCTTGACGTTCAGGCAGACGAGATTGTCGTCGGGCGTTTCGAAATACAACCTGTCGCCCAGGATGGCGACGCCGCGATTGGCGAGATGATTGCCGCCCGACGACTTCCAGAGGTAGTGCCAGATCTCGCGGCCCGTCCGCGCATCGACCGCCCACGCGTGATCCGGCGTGGCGAAGTAGAGCACGCCGTCGATCTGCAGCGGCGTCGCCTTGATCGTTGTTTGAACTGCCGATGACCGGCCCGCCGCCAAGATTCAGCCGATAGACCCACGCGAGGCTCAACGCGCCGACGTTGCCGGCGTTGATCTTCGTCAGCGTGCTGAAGCGCCGGCCGGAGTAGTCGCCGTTGTAGGTCGGCCACGAGTCGGTCGCCGGCTTCAGAAGCCTCGCCGGATCGAGGCCCTGCGCCTGCGACGACGAGCACCGCCGCCGCGACACGCCGTGGCCAGCACGCACGTGAACCGCTTCATTTCAATGTCTCCAGGTACGCGACGAGGTCGTGAATGCTTCTTGTCGGTGATCGTATCGAGCAGCGCGTGATGCGCGTCGAGCGGATCGGTCTTCTGCACCTTGAGCGCCGGCGTTCGCCTGAACGTGCGCGACACACCGGTCTCGTCCTGCAGCGTCACGACGAAGTCGTCCATGTAGACGAGCACGCCGGAAACCGTGGCGCCCGCCCTGAGGCGTCACCGTGACCCGTACCGCGCTCTTCGGCGGCGGACCACCTCGTCGTCCGCCGCGACCGCCACCGGGGAACAGCATCCGCTGTTGAATGTCGACGGTTTCGTACTTGCCGGCAAGGCCGGCGAGATCGCCGGTCGCCGAGTGGCACGTCGTGCATTTGCCGGCGCCGTTGAAGTACTCCGCGCCCGCCTTCGCGTCGCCCGTCCGGATGTCCTGCACGGTGAAGACCGCCGCGCCGCGCAGCGTGTCGTTCAACTGCTTGCGCAGAAAATGCGCGATGTTGGTGATCTGCTCGTCGGTCAGGCTCGACGCCGGCTTGCCGCTCTGCAGCGGATGTCCCTTCTTCAGAAACGGTCCGATCTCGCTGCCGTAGCGATCGCGAAGGAACACGAGCGAGCGCAGCAGGTTGGGACCGTTATCGGTGCCGCGCGCCTGCGCACCGTGGCAGGTGACGCACTCGGCGACCCAGACATCCTTCCCCTTGTCGGCCAGCGCAAAATCGACGAGCGGTTTGTCGGCAGGTCCGGCCGCTCCGCCGCCCCCGCCGCCGCCGCGCGACGGCGGCGGAAAGCTCTGCCCTCGCCCTGACCCGCGCCTCGCCCTGCAGGCGGCGTCTGCGGCGCCTGCGCGCCGAGAGAAACGACCACCATCGTCGCCGCGACCAGCGCGCATGCCGGCAGTTCGCATAGGTCTAGCGCTCCTCGCGAAGCCACAGAACGGCTCAGAAACCCACAGAGAAACGCACAGAGCTCAGAGCGCAAATCTTCGATCGTCCGTATCTTCAGGGCCCATTCTATGATCCCTCATGAGGCTGGCAACGAGCGAGTCTTTACAGGATCCGTGCTGAACCGTACGATGCGGCCAATGGTACGACTGCGTCTCGCTCTGCTGGCCACAATCCTCGGTGCTGTCGCGTGCGGCGGCGACAAGTCGACCACGCCGAACACTCCAACATCGCCCGGCTCCCCGACGACGCCAACCGGCCTGCAGGTCGACGCCGCTTCGCGACGCGGCGCAGGCCGCCGGCAAGCTCGTCGGCGCGGCGGTGCAGTCAGGTCTGCTCGCTGACGGCCGGTACAGCGGCGTGCTCAGCCGGCACTTCAATTATCTGACCGCCGAATACGAGATGAAGTGGGACGCGATCGAACGGACTCGCGGCGCCAACAACTTCGGCGCGGGCGACGCGATCGTGGCCTACGGCCAGGGCAACGGCATGAAGATCAAGGGACACGCGCTCATCTGGCACGGATCGGTGCCGTCCTGGGTCGGGCTCGTCTGTCCGCGCCGGATCTGCGCGTCGCGTTCGAGGATCACATCCGCTCGGTCGCCGAACACTTTCGCGGCCGCGTCATCGCCTGGGACGTCGTCAACGAAGCGGTCGCCGACGATGGGTCGGGGCTGCGGGATACGGTGTTCAGGCAGAAGCTCGGCGATCAGTACATCGCCGACGCGTTCCGAATCGCGCGCCAGGCCGATCCGCAGGCGCTGCTCTTCTACAACGACTACGGCGGCGAGGGCCTGAACCAGAAGTCGAACCGCATCTACGATCTGGTGCAGGGGCTTCGCGCGCAGGGCGTGCCGATCGACGGCGTCGGACTGCAGATGCACGTCACCGGCGTCGAACCCGCCGAGCGAGGCCAGCGTCGCGTCGAACATGCAGCGGCTCGCCGGCCTTGGACTGCTGGTGAACATCAGCGAGATGGACGTCCGCATTCGCGATCTGCCGGCGGCGACGCGGCTCGAGACGCAGAGAGCCGTCTATCGCACGCTCGTCTCGGTGTGCGTCGCCGAGCCACGCTGCGACGCCGTCACGTTCTGGGGCTTCACCGATGCGCACTCCTGGATCGATGCGCAGTTCGGCGCCGACGATCCGCTGCTGTTCGACGACAACTACGCGGCCAAGCCGGCGTACTACGGCGTCTTCGATGCACTGCTACGCGGCGATAGCTACCGATCATGGGCCACAGGCACACACTGGATTCAGAGCCACAGAGGAACACAGATCAACACAGGTGAAAAATGGCCGCCAATCAGCAATCAGCAATCGACAATCAGCAATTCCGAGACTCCCGATGCAATCAGCAATCAGCAATCGAACATCGGCCATGTGCCGGACGCTCGCCGCGATCGCCTTCTACGCGTGCCTCGGGGGCGGCGCGGTCGCGTCGCAGACACCGTCACGGACAGGGGCAGTCGCACCGGAGATCATGATCGGCGAAACGCATCTCGGAGATCGACTGCACCGCGGCGGTCGTCGGCAGCAGCCATTCCCGCGTCATTGATCAAGGAGCCGGTCTCCGGCGTCACGTTGAACCCGCCGCGATGGAACGCCGCGGCCGAGCGCGACACCCGGCACACTGCGTGGTTGACGGCGCCATGGCGCCAGTCGATCAGTCGAGCAACGCCAAACCGATCAACTTCCGCGTGATGCTGCCGGCGTCGTGGATGGCGCGAGCGATGCAGCTCGGCGGCGGCGGGATGAACGGCACGATTCCCAATCTCGCCGGCGGACCCGACGGCTCGATGCTGCAGCGCGGATTCGCCACCTACGGCAGCGATTCCGGTCACCAGAGCGGGCCGGGATTCTCGCCGGGGCCGACTGATTGGACGACCAACGACGAGGCGATCAAGAACCTCGGTTACCTGCAGCTGAAGAAGACGCACGACGCGGCGATGGTGCTCATCGAGCGCGTCTATCGTCAGCGGCCGCGGTTCAACTATTTCGTCGGCACGTCGCAGGGCGGCCGCGAGGGGCTGACCGTCGCCCAGCGCTACCCGGAGGACTACGACGGCGTCGCGGCGAACGTGCCGATCGTCAACTTCTCCACGTTGATGCTCGCGCCCGAGCTGATTCGGATTCAGGAGAAGCCGCTGGCCAACTGGGTCACGCGCGCGAAGGTCAACGCGATTCGCGGCGAGTTCATGCGCCAGTGCGACGCGCTCGACGGCCTGGCCGACGGCGTCATCAACAACTACATGGCGTGCCGCGCGCGCTTTGACGTCAGCCAGGGAGCGAACGGATCGCAATCCGTGGGAGGCGAAGCGCTGTCCGAACAACGTCGATCCGAATCCCGGCCGACACCAGTGCCAGCTGCGTGCCTGACCGACGGTCAGATCAGCGACGCTCGAAGCTCGTCTACAGCCGATATCGCTTCGCGACGCCGCTCGCGAACGGCGTGCGCACGTTCGGCATGTGGCTGCCCAACACCGATCCGTCCGGCAGCGGCCTCATCGTCGACACGCGGTTCAAGGGGTCAGGAAGGAGCCGCGGACAACGCTCCGATGCACGCGCATCTCGGCGTGCTCGGCGTCACCGGTTTCCTGATGGGCAATCCGCAGTCGAACCCGCTCGATTACGTCGAGGGTGGAGCGCTCGAGAATCGCCGCCACCAGCTGTCGGAGTGGCTCGATTCAACCAATCCCGATCTCTCGCGCTTTGCGGCGCGCGCGCGGCAAGCTGATCGTCGCGATTGGCACGGACGACACGCTGGCGTCACCGGGCGCACAGCTCGATTACTACCAGTCGGTGATCGACAGGATGGGACGCACCAGGGTCGACGAGTTCGCGCGGTTCTTCGTGATTCCGCAGGTCGGACACGGTCTGCGCGGCAACAACTACTCGGTCGACGGCGACGGCAAGACCATCCCGGTGGCGCCGATCCCGAGCACGTTCGATCGCGTGCAGCTGCTCGTCGACTGGGTCGAGCACGGCATCGTTCCCGGCAAGTCGATCACCGTCACGGCCGGCGACCAGAGCATGCCGATGTGTTCCTATCCGATGTATCCCGAAGTTCTCCGGTGGATCGTTCGCGTGTTCGGACAAGTGACCGACAGCCAGTGTCAAACTGAACGAGCCCACGGCAACGTCGAAGATCGAAGATCCGAAGATCCGAAGGAAGAGCGTCACGCTGAGGGCCGCAGGACCGCGCGTCGCGCGGTCGACTCGACGACCGGCACTACAGCGCCACGTGTTCGGCAGGCCTGTATGTTCAGATCGTCGGTCCGCACTGCGCGAAGCGCAGCTGCGGCCGCGTTCAAGGCACGGTGCTTCGCATCTCGCCACGTTCCCTTCGGATTCTTCGGATCTTCGATTCTTCGACGTAAGCCGTCGGCGCGTGCAGCGTGACAGTGAACGACGGCTCACGCCAACCCAAACAGCCGCACCGCGTTCTCTTTCAGGATCAACGGCCTCACCTCGTCGCGAATCGCGATCTTCTCGAAATCCGCGAGCCATCGATCGGGCGTGATCCACGGGTAGTCGGATCCGAACAGCACCTTGTGCTTGAGCATCGTGTTCGCGTACTGAATCAGCGTCGGCGAGAAATACTTCGGCGACCACCCGGACAGATCGATGTAGACCGTCGGCTTGTGCAGGCAGACCGAGATGGCTTCGTCCTGCCAGGGGAACGCCGGGTGCGCCATGATGATCGGCATGTCCGGGAAAGTCCACCGCGACATCGTCGATCGGCATCGGATGGCCGTACTTCAGCCGGATCCCTCCGCCGCCGGCCATGCCCGTGCCGATACCGCTGTGCCCGGTGTGGAACAGCACGGGAAGACGCGCTTCGGCGAACACTTCGTAGAGCGGATAGGCGATCCGATCGTTTGGAAAGAACTGCTGAACCGGTGGATGCAGCTTCAGTCCGCGCACGAGCCCGACGGCGACGAGCGTCGCGCTTCGCGAACGCCCTCGGCGCCGCGATGCGGATCGATGCTCGCAAAGGCAATCGCGACGTCGGGATTGTCGGCGGCAAATCGCGCGACCGTCTCGTTCGGAACCGGCGGACGCCCGGTCAGCCGCTCGTCGACCGAGAACACGACGCACGCCATGTTGCGTGCGCGATAGTAGGCCGCGATCGATGCAGGATCGCGCGGCACGCCGTCGGCGCCGAAGTACTCGTCGCGGCCGCGGCATCGGTCGCCGTGCTGCCGGCCGCTTCCGACTCCAGATGGACGTGGGTGTCGATCGCGACGAGCCTGGCGGGATCGAGCGCGCCGTGCTGGGTCATTGGCTCCGCCACTTCAATCACCGCCGTGCCTGGTGGCTGCTCGGCGTACAGCTCCTCGACGAGCGCGGCGCGATTGGCGAGCACCGCCTTCTGGTTGATCGATCCCTTCTCGGTGGTTTCCTGCGCGTCGATGGACGGCGGCTGCGTCCATCAGGATCGCACGTGCCACCGACGTCGAAAGCCCCGCGTTCTCGCGCGCGAGACTCTCGAGAATGCTCTGCACCGCGCGTGACCGCACGGATCTCGTCCGCCAGGATCATCGGCGGCCGATCGCTCACGCGCGTTCGCGCCGCAGATGCGCACGGCAGGCTTCAATGTTGGGAAAGATCAGCGCCGTCGACGTAGTCGCGATCGGGCCCGGCGATCGCCACGTCGTGCACGAGATCGCCGAGCTGCGCGAGCAGGCGCGCTCTCAACGGCCCGACCCGCACCCACGTTCCGGTGGAGAGCTTGAAGTCCTCGGCGATGCGTCCTTGAAACGTGAAGCCCTTCGTGCGGATCGTCGGGATCGAAAAACGCCAGCGCGTCACCCAGGCAGTAGTAGCCCTCCTCGTCGAACGCCGCTCGCGTCAGCGCCTCGTCCGCCCAGTAGCCGGGCGTGATGTTCGGTCCACGCAGCCGGCCTTCCATCTGGCTGCCCGACTCGCGCCACCTTCAGCTCGACACCGGGCGCCGGCACGCCGATTCGGCCACCGGTGAAATCGGCATCGCCGGCGCAGAGCGCGAACGGCGCACTCTCGGTCGCGCCGAGGCCGGTCACAAACGGAATACGCACGCCGGACGCGTTGGTCGCCAGCTCGGTCAGGTCGTCGGCGATCTGCTGACGCAGCGAGGCGGCGGCGCAGAACAGCATCTTCAGCCGGCTGAAGAAGTGGCGGCAGAACTCGGGATCGGCGCGAAGACGCGGAACCAGCAGATCGTATCCGCGCGGCACGTTGAAGTACGCGGTGGTCGCAATCTCGCGCAGGTTGCGCGACCGTCGTGTCGAACGCCGCCGGCGTCGGCTTGCCGGCGTCGATGTAGAGCGTGCCGCCGTTGAAGAGCACGAGGCCGAAATTGTGATTGCCGCCGAAGGTGTGATTCCACGGCAGCCAGTCGCAGAGCACGGGCGGTTCTTCGGCGAGAAGCGGCAGCACCGTGCGCAGCATCTCCTGATTCGAGCAGAGCATCTGCTGCGTGTTGATGACGCCCTTCGGTCGGCCGGTCGATCCTGACGTGTAGAGCAGTTTCGCAATCGTCGACGGCCGCGACTCGCGCGTGCGCATCGTCGACGGCCGACGTCGCCGGCGTGTGCTCGCAGTTCGTCAAACGGGGTCGACGCCAAGACCGCCGTTGGCACCGCAGGTCACGACTTCCGGGACCATCACCGGCGTTCAGCGCGCGCGCGAACGGCTGCCCCTCCGCCGCGAACACGAGACCGGGATTCAGCGACGTCCCACAGCGCGCGCAGCGTCGTGAAGTCGCGCGCGATCAGCGAGTACGACGGCGCGACCGGCACGTACATGATTCCGGCGTACATCGCGCCGAGCGCCAGGATGCCGTGCTCGATGCTGTTGCCGGACAGAATCACGACCGGACGATCGTTCGACAGGTGACGATTGAGAAGCGACTGCGCAACGTTGCGCACGCGACTCAGCGCCTCGCGGTACGACAACGGCGCGCCAGTCGCGCGCCGTGCGGCCGATCGGCCAGAAACACGCGATCGGCGCGACCTGCGCCCAGTGCTCCAGGCGTTCGGTGATCTTCGACGGATACGGACCCAGCGGATGCGGTGAGCGGGCGAGGATGCAGCCGTCGTCTCGACGCTCGACGATCGTGTCGGCCGGAAGAATGCCGCGTCGAACGGTGGTCGTCCGTTGCATCACTGGACTTCTCGCGTCGCAGGCGCACCGGTAGCGTCGGCGCGTGCGGTCGATCGCGATTGGAGCTCGACTGAGCACGGTTGCGAGACCTCATGCATGCAGAACATGCCTTGAACGGTCGCATTCTAGTGAATTCACGTCAGTCTCACAAGAAATTGCATGCAATCGTGCATCATCAGGCGCTAGAATCGCGCCGTACCTGAGAGTCATGTCCGCCAATCATATGCACCCACGAAGCGATGTCGTCGGCAGCCTGCTGCGTCCGCCGGCCCTGCTCGAGGCGCGACAGAAGCACGAGCAGGGAGAACTGACCGCCGGCGGAGTTCAAGTTCATCGAGGACCGCGCGGTCCGAGACGCCGTCGCCCTTCAGCAGGACGCCGGCCTCGACGTCGTCACCGACGGCGAGATGCGGCGCTACGCGTTCTTCGGACACCTGGTCGAAGCGCTCGAAGGGTTCGACAAGTACGGCGGCTGGTCCATCACGTTCCACGACACCGAGGGACACGACAGCACCGTGCAGCGTCCGGTCGTCGTCGACAAGCTTCGCTGGCGGCGGCAGATGAGCGTCGAGGAGTTCACCTATCTGCGCGGCCGGACGAAGAAGCCGGTCAAGGTGACCCTGCTGAGCGCGCAGCAGGCCGCTGCCTATTACGAGCCCGAGAAATCACGCGCAGCGTATGCGACGCGCGACGCCTACCTCGCCGATCTGGTCGACTTCACCCGGCGCGAGATCGCGGAACTGAAACGTCTCGGGTGCGAATACATCCAGATCGATGCGCCGCAGTACGCTGCGCTCCTGGATGAAACCATTCGCGAAGGCTATCGGCGGCGCGGCAGCGACCCCGACAAGATGCTCGATGCGTGCATCGAGCTCGACAACGCGATTATCGAAGGACACACCGGCGTCACGTTCGCGCATTCACATCTGCCGCGGCAACCACAAGAGCATGTTCTACGCGTCGGGCGGATACGACCGCATCGCCGAAAAGGTGTTCTCGCGCGCGCGGTTCGATCGGTTCCTGCTCGAGTACGACGACGAGCGGTCGGGGACGTTTGAGCCGCTGCGCCATGTTCCCGAGGATCGCACCGTGGTGCTCGGACTCGTCAGCTCCAAGGTTCCGCGGCTGGAGTCGCGCGACGAGCTGCGCCGCCGCATCGACGAGGCGGCGCAAGATCGTCCCGCTCGATCGCCTGGCGCTCAGCCCGCAGTGCGGATTCGCCTCCACGCACGAAGGCAACCGGCTGACGCCGGACGATCAGCGGCTCAAGCTCGAGCTCGTCGCCAGAACGGCGAAGGAGGTTTGGGGATAACAAGGGAAAAGGTACAAGTGAAAAGTCACAAGGGAAGCGCCTGCAGCCCGAGCGAGGCGCGAAGCCGCCGAGCGAGATCGAGCGGGAGTGGGGCCCCGCGAGCAGTGAGTAATGCGGGCTGAGCGCAGACAACGGATAGCAGAGTTCGATGATCACTCGATGCTCGAACCCAAACGGAGCGCGTCGTTCTCACGCTGCGCGAGATGCTGCTTCGAGGGGACTTCAAGCCCGGCGAGCGCCTGGCGGAGCTTTCGCTCGTGCCGCTGCTCGGGGCCTCGCGGACACCGGTCCGTCTGGCGCTCGATCGCCTGGCGCACGAAGGACTGCTCGAAGCGCAGGAAACGACCGGCTTCCGAGTGCGGGCTTTCGCGCTCGACGATATCTGGGACGCGATCGAGATCCGCGGCGTGCTCGAAGGCACCGCCGCGCGAATGGCGGCCGAGCGGCTGGAGAGCCCCGAGGAGCTTGGGGCGCTGCAGCTGCACTGCCGGCAGGCCGAAGAACTGCTCCCGATGACGCGCGATCGATTCGTCCGCTACATCGAGATCAACGAAGCGTTTCACGCCGGAGTGTGGCGGCTGGCGAAGAGCACGATGCTGCGCCGATCGATCGAACGCATCGTCGCGCTGCCCTTCGCCGCGCCAGGCGCGCTCGTCTTCAGCTGGCCCGGCGCCGACGAGGGCAACACCGAAGCGCTGATCGCGATCGAGCATCACCGCGCGATCGTCGAATCGATCGAACAGCGCGAAGGCGCCCGCGCGGAGGCGCTGGCTCGCGAGCACGCCCGGCTCGCGCAGCGCGCACTCAAGCGCGCGCTCGATCACGCTGAATCGTTCAATAAACTGCCCGGGCGCAGACGCTCGTCACCAGGTCCGGATCGGAATCACTTGATCGCTGATTTCGACGTCGAATCGAGCAATCAGCAATCGCGCATCTGCACTCAGCAATCGAGTCGCCTAGCGATTCGGAACGTGTCGCCTGACGACGGCGAGCGCGACGAAGGTCGCGAGCATGGCGACGGCGATCAGTCCGAAGAACGACGCGCTTCCGCGATAGCCAATCGCCCACGATCCGGCGTAGCCACTCAGGATGGCGCCGACACGACCGAACGAGACCACCGTGCCGACGCCGGTCGCGCGGATCGGGCCGGGATAGACGTGCGCCGCAAGCGCATACATCGTCGTCTGCACGCCGTTAATCATCGCGCCGAGCAGCGTGAGCAGCGCGATGATGACGAGCGCTCCGCTCGCCGGCGTGATCGTCATCTGGCTCAACACCAGCGCCGCGACGACCGCCACCGCGGACATCGACAGCATCGACACGCGCGACCCGACACGCGCGATCGCGACCCCGCCGAGGAGCGCACCGGCGACGCCGCCCAGATTGAACGCGGTGATGCCGGTGTTCGCCGTCGACGGCGAGAATCCGGCGCCGCTCAGGAGCGACGTCAGCCAGCTGAAGCCGGAGTACACCGCGAGCAGGCATCAGAAGAAAGCGGCCCAGAGCGCAATCGTGTCGCGCGGTACTCGCGGCTGAAGAGCGCGCGGATCGGACGCGCGCTCGACGATGCGCTCGGTCGAATCGATGAAACGTCGCCGCGGCATTCGACCGGATGGCCGATGCGCGCGAGAAGCCGCACCAGCTCCTGCCATCGCATCGGGATGTCGCGCGAGAAAGCGCGGCGACTCGGGCAGCAGACCGAAGCAGCACCGCCGCGGCGACGAGCGGAATGACGCCGCCGGCCACAAACAGCATGCGCCAGCCGAGCACAGGCAGCACCCGGATCCCGAGGAGGCCGGCGATCGTCGCGCCAAGCGGGACACAGACAATCGTGAGCGTCACCGCAATCGGCCGTTGACGCAGCGGAACGAACTCCGCCGACGAGCGCCGCGGCGTTCGGCATCGCCCCGCCAAGCCCGATCCCCGCCAGCAGGCGCAGCCATCCGAGCGGCGCCGGGCCGCGCGCTGTCGCGGCAGCGAGCGTCATCACGCCGAACATCGCCATGCTGGCGAGCAGCGCCGTGCGGCGGCCGAATCGATCGCCGGCGATCCCCGCGAGCGCCCCGCCGATCATCATCCCCAGATATCCGAGCGAGACGAGCGGCGCGAACGCGCTGCGCGGCACACCCCACTCGCGCATCAGCGTGGGAATGACGATGCCGAGAAGCTGGTTGTCGATGCCGTCAAAGACGATGGTGAGGGCGGTGAGGAAGACGAGCCATCGCTGGTAGCGCGCCCCACGGCGCGTTGTTGAGGACGCTGCCGACGTCAATGGCGTCGGAAGAATTGCTGAATGCTGAATTCTGATTGCTGAATGATGAAGACATAGAGAATTGCTGATTGTTGAATGCTGAGTGCTGATTGAGCAAACCCCGTCAATTCAGCATTCAGCATTCAACATTCAGCATTTCACCTGGTTCCAGCGACTGCGGCGCCAGGCTCATAGAGCCGCAGCCGCTGAATGGTCCACGGCGCGTCGGCGGTTGCCGGACTGGGTGATGCGAACGAATCTCGCGCGCACCGGCGCGAACGACGATATCGGTGAGCGTGCCGGTGCCTCTTGCCGCGCGCGACCGGCTGCTCCCCACGTGGTGCCGTCCATCGACACCTGCACCTGATACTCGCGCGGGTACCCGAGTGGCGGGCGGCGCGGGTGCGGCGCACCGGGCGCACCGCGGCCGCCGGGAATGCCAGTACGCGTCGGCGCGCCAGGAACGATCGGCGTCGTATCGACCGCCAGCGCCGTCGACGTGAACTGGATCTCGGTCAGCGATCGCCGGCTGCGGCAGCTCGATCTGGAACCACATGCCGGCTGCTGCGCGTGGCCTGACGTCCACGGATTGATGCCGAGCGCCTGCGACGGCGATCGCCGGATTGTGACTGGCCGACAGCTTCCAGCCGTCGGCGAGCACGAGCTTCGGCAGCGACGCCTCCAGCTCGCTGGTCGTCCACGACTTGTTCTTGCGGCTGGCGGTTGCGGCACGCACGCGGGCGACGTCGGCTCGGCCGCGACGAGCGACGCGCGATTGCCGAACGAGTTGCGGATGTAAGACGCGATCGCCGCGATCCAATCGTCGGGACTCTGCCCCATCGGCACCATGACCTCGGTGTAGTTCGTGCCGTTGACCGGCCCGGTCAGCCCGTGAAGCAGGGTCTTGATCACGTAGTCCTGATGCCCGAGCGACGCGTGGCGACGACGCGAGCGCGGGCGCGCGCGTGGTGCCCGCCGGCGCGCCGGGCATCGCTTCGCCGCGCCCGTCCTCTCCGTGACACGCAAAGCACACCTGCCCGTAGATCTCGCGCCCTTTGTCGAGCGCCGTCTGCTCGGCCGGCGTGAGCGACGTGGCGCCGAATCGACTCGAGGCCGCCGCGTCCTGCGTTCGCCGGCGGATTCAGCATCGGCGTTCGCAACCAGCTGCACGCCTTTCGATCTTGTTGCCGTCGAACACCGCCTTGATCGTGGCCGGCGCGTCGGCGACCTTCAGCGTGTTGAGCGTCATCACCGCCTGCATGACGACGTCGGTGTCCGCGTCGCGGGTCATCGACTTGTAATCGGCGGCGAAGGATTTGTCGCCAGCCTTGTAGAGCGTCTCGCTGACCCGGATCGCCTGGATGCGAACCTGCGGATCGGCATCCTTCATCATCTCGCGGAGAAACGCGGCATCGGCGGCCCCAAGTCCTTCGAGCGTCCACATCGCGTGAATTCTCGCCAGCTGATCGGAGGTGCGCGCAAGCTGCCTGAGCATCGGGACGACCGACTTGTCCTGCTTCAGCACGAGCAGCTGCTGGGCGGTGTCGCGCCACCATCCGTTCGCATCGCTCAGGTGCGCGATGAGCTGCGCGGGAGCTCTCCTGCAGCATCCGCGGCGCTTCGGTGCGGCGCCCCATGCCCTCGTAGGTGAGCCGCCAGATGCGGCCATGCCGCACGACCTTGTCGAGCGCGTACTGATCGATGCGCTGCCGCAGGTACGTTCCGGGGCCCGACCATTGCGACTCCTGAATGATCCCGCGGTACATGTCCGTGATGTACAGCGTCCCGTCCGGCGCGGTCGTCAGATCGACGGGACGGAACAGCGGATCGGTCGAGCGGATGAACTCGGACAGGGGATAGACGTTCTGCAGCTGCGTCAGGCCTTCGGTCTTCACCGGATGCAGACGCCGAACGATGCGCGCGACGACTTCGCCGTAGAAGTAGTCGCCGATCATGTCCTTCGGCAGACGGTCGCCGCGGAACACGTCGTTGCCGGCGGCGCCGGTCGCCTGCGGCGAGCGATCCATCCGGCATGCGAACGACGCCCATGCCCCCCTGCATGTCGGCGATGCGGACGGGCGCGCCCCAGGTGACGTTGAGTTCCGGCTCGAACTGCTGCGGGTAATTGAAATTGCCGTACGACGATCGGCAGCTGGAAGTAGCCGGGCATGCCGCTCGCGCCGGCCTGGAACCAGACCTTGCCGTAGTTGTCTTGGGTGACGCCCCACTGGCCGCCGTTCGAACCAGTCGGTTCGCGCAGCACTCCGGTCGGCGTCCATCGGATGCGGGCGGAGTTGATCGTGCTGTAGATCCAGTTGTCCAGCGCCCAGATGAATCCGCTCTCCTGGTGCTCCACGTTGAGCAGCCGACCGAGGCCGGTGGCGAACAGTTCCTTCTTGTCGGCGGTGCCGTCGTTGTTCGTATCGGTGTACTTGTACACCTCGTCGGAGTTCGATTCCTTCGACAGGATGGCGTTCGGACCGAACGGCAGCACGAAGCGCGGAAAGATCATCTTGTCGACGAACACCTTGTGCGTCTCGTAGACGCCGTCGCCATCGCGATCCTCGTGCACCGAGATCCGCCCGACCGGATCGAGCTCGCCGGTCGCGTCGGCATCCTGCATGTAGCCGCGCAGCTCGAGGACGAACATGCGGCCGTTGCCGTCGAACGCGATCTGCGCCGGCTCCTCGATGTCGGGATCGGTGAGCACCGGTTCGAGCTTGAATCCTGGCGGCAGCCAGAACCGCTTCGCTTCGTCCGCGGGCGTCAACGGAACGACCGGCGGCTTCTTCGAGAAGTCAGGCTCCGTCATCGACGGTCCGCGGCCGCGGCCCTGGCCGCCGGCCGGCGGCGTCGGCCGGGCAGGCGGCGGCCGCGCGCTTGAGCGCCGGCGGCGGGCGACGGTGGCGCTGCGGTGTCTGAGCCAGCAACGACAGCGTGGTCGCCGCCGCCGCGCCCGCGACGAGAATCGTTCGACGAATGAGTTTGGAGGTCATTGGAGACTCAAGTGAGCGTCAGTGACACCCGTAGCGCGCTGCTTCAGCAGCGCGTCACAGTCGCTGACGCGGGGCTAAAGCCCCGCGCTACGGGTGTCTGTCATCAGCAATCAGCAATCAGCAATCAGCAATCAACATCTACTTCGCGGCCGTCGTCTTCGATCCCGGCTTCACGCTCGGGCTGTCGTCGGCCTTCAGATCGCCGAGCGCGTACTGCATGCCGGCGAGCAGGTGTTCGAGCAGCGGCGTCACCGCGTAGTTCCGCTCGTGATGGCCGTGCGCCATGTAGAAGACGCGGCCGTTGCCATCGCGCTGGATCCAGCTGAGCGCGAAGTCGTGATCGGTACGCGGCCAGTCTTCCTTCGCCTTGTCGGCTCGCTCATCTTCGAATAGTCGATGCTCGTCAGGACGTGCACGTTCGTGCGCGAGAAGGTGTCCTGCCGAACGTGTAGGTCTCGTCGTGCACGACGAGCGGCGCGCCTTGAACATCGCGGTCAGCGGGCTCTTCGGATCGTCGATCTTGTAGGTGATCTCCTGCGGATCGACCCAGTGGAACTTGAAGAAGCCGCCGATCATCTTGTTGAACTCGGGCCAGTGCCGACCTGCCCGTCGGGACCGGTCTGTGCCGGGCGCGGCGGTCGCGGCAGCAGCCGCGGCCGCGCACGGCGGGCGCGGCAGCAGCGCCGGCGAAGCGCGTCGCGAAGTCCGCCTGGCTCACGCGAACCGGTCTTCTGCGGATCGATCTTGTCGAACCACGTGTCGGCCAGCGTCGTCATCTCCGCGCGCGACAGTTTCTGATCGTCGTTGGTGTCGCCCTGCGCGAACATCACGGGCGCAAGCGTCGTCGCCGGCGCCGCCGCGTCCGCCGAAGCCCCTGCCGCCGCCGACGCCGGCCGGGGGCATTGCCGCCCTGCGGGCGCCGCCGGCGTGTCGCGCCGATGATACGAGTCGGTCGCCGCGTGAATGCCGGCGAGGCCCTTGCCGCCGCGCACGAATTCGAGCAGCGCTTTGCGACGCGCGTCGGTCGCCGCCTGATCGTTGGGATCGTCGAGGAACGCACCGGTCGTGCTGTCGAGGAAGATCGCGTCGTACTGTTTCAGGTTCTGCGCGTTGATGTCGGCGGGGTCGTAGGTAATCGTCGTCGACCAGGCGCCGGTCTTCTTGCCCAGTTCTTCGACGGTGCGCGCCGCGAGCGGAATCGACGAGTGCACGAATCCCGCCGACTTGCCCGAGCACGAGGACCTTGCGCGGCTGGCGCGGCGTCGCCGGCGCCTTGTCGGGCAGCGCCGCCATCATCGTCTGAACGTCGTTTGGATTCGGCGTCTGATTCTGCCCCTGCAGCCCCGCGTCCGCCTCCGCCGCCGGCAGGCTGCAGCGCGGCGGTCAGACCCGCCGTCACCTGATCCTGCGTCAGCGATCCGCTGCCGCTGGCATCCCACTTGGTGAACCAGTCATCGAGGGTGCCCTTGAACTCGCTCGCGGGTGAGCGTTCCATCCTTATTAGTGTCCGCCGCACGTGAAGAGCGCCGGGGACACGCCGCCGCGTCCGCCCCCACGACCGCCCGCGGCCTGAGGCGCCTGCGGCGGCGCCGGCTGCTGAGCTGTCACTGCCGATGGTCATCGCGAGCATCGCGCCGCCGCACAGCGCAGACGCGCCGCTGCGCTGCTCTCGAACCCGGTCAATTTCATGACTCCTCCTCACCGTCCGGCGACGGCGTCCTTCGACAAAGCCTGCAGACAGTTTCGATAACTCCGATGAAACTGAATGACGACGAATGCACTATACGCGCGAAATGTCGGACCCCGTTTACCGGGGCGACACGAGTGTCACGAATATCACGAAAGACATACTCCTCGCTGGGCACTCCGTAACGGATTACATTTAACGGAAACGACAATTTTGCATGGATTTGACCACCCGTCTTACGTTTCGTTGACAACCCCTCGCCGGCATGGTAAAACCGCCCGGCTTGCTCAATTAGAGAAGTGTCGGGCGCCGCGAACTCTCCCGGCGGCCGACTGCTCCTTTGCCGGAGGTGGAGTGTGATGAAAGCGTGTGGGCGAGGTATGTTCGCGGCGCTGATTGTGCTGCTCTTCGCAGCCAGTCCCGTCTCGGCCCAGATTACGACCGGTAACGTGACCGGCACCGTAAAGGACGCACAGGGAGGCGTAGTCCCCGGCGCGACCGTTGTCCTCATCAGCGAAGCGCGTGGCACGAAGACCGCTCCTGTGACCACGAACGAAACCGGTGTCTACGTCGTCCCCAACGTGACGGCGGACACGTACACCGTGGAAGTCACGATGGACGGGTTCAAGACCGTCCGCAGCGCAAGGGCGTCCCGGTCAGCGGCGGCGACCGCGTCGCGGTCCCGGCGATCACGCTCGAAGTCGGCGGCGCGACCGAAACGGTCACCGTCACCGCCGAAGCCGCCGCTCGTGCAGTCGCAGAGCGCGCGAGCGATCGTTCGCGGTCTCGACCGAGCAGGTCGAGAACCTGCCGATCAACCACGGCAACTTCACGAGCCTCATGCAATTGACGCCTGGCGTGCAGGAGCGGCGGTGCCAACTCAGCAACGGCGCGCGCATCGGCGGCGTCGAGCCAGAACAACATCATGATGGACGGCATCTCGGCCATGGACACCGGCAACAACGGCCAGATGCTCACCCTGAACATCGAGTCGATCGCCGAGGTGAAGGTCCTGACGCAGGGCTACCAGGCGGAATTCGGCCGGTCGAGCGGACTGCAGATCACCGCGGTCACCAAGAGCGGCACCAACCGCTTCCGCGGCTCGGCCTACGACCTGATCACCGACTCCGACTGGAACACGAACCGCAAGCTCAACGAGCTGAACGGCGACCCCAAGCCGAAGTCCAACGTCGAAGACGCTCGGCTACTCGATCGGCGGTCCGGTTGGCAAGCCCGGCGGCAACAACAAGCTGTTCTTCTTCTACAGCCACGAGTATCGTCCGACGAACAACCCGATCAACAGCGGCAACCCGATTCGCCTGCGCGTGCCGACGGCCGCTCGAGCGCGCCGGCGACTTCTCGCAGACGCTCGATCAACAACGGCGCGCTGTTCCCCTTCATCAAGGATCCGCCGCTCGCCGGCGCCTGCAGCGCGACCGACCAGACCGCGTGCTTCCGCGACGGCGGCGTGCTCGGCAAGATTCCGGCGAACCGGCTGTATTCCGCCGGTCTGGCGATCCTGAATCGCTATCCGGCGCCGAACCGGACGCAGACCCCGGGCACCAACTACAACTACCAGCTCGGCGGGACCGGCGGCGCGGCTCTCCCGATCGTCGAGCAGCTGCGGCAGCAGCCGGCGATCCGCCTCGATTACCAGCTGTCGTCGAAGCTGCGCGTCACCGGCACGTACTCCGGCGAGCGTCAGCGCGTGCTGACGACGCCCGGGAACGATCCCGGGCTTCACCGACGTGCTGTTCCCGTATCCGTTCATCACCAACTACGCGATCACGGCGAACTACATGCTGAACCCGACGACGTTCCTCGAAGGCACCTACGGGTTCATCCGCAACGAGCTGACCGGCGGCAACGAGAACGGCATCCTGATGAACGACTCGTCGAACCGGCTGAACGGCCTCGCGGCCTTCCCGCTGCTCTATCCCGACGCCGGCATCGTCCCGCAAGGAGTCGTACGCCTACGAGGTGCTGCAGGACGTCAAGCCGCCCTTCTGGGACGGCACGAAGATGAACCTGCCGCCGACGTTCGCCTGGGGCGGCCGCATCGGCGCGGCGCCGCCCAACCAGCGCTATCCCGGCTGGCTGAACATCAACCGCACGCAGGACGTCGCGATCAGCTTGACCAAGGTTGCCGGCCGTCACTCGCTGAAGGGCGGCTTCTACAACAACCACAGCTTCAAGGCGCAGAACATCGGCGGCACGCGCGTTCCAGGGCGCCGTCGACTTCGGCAACGACACGCAACAACGCGCTCGACACCGGGTTCGGCTATGCGAACGCCGCGCTGGGCGTGTTCCCCCAGTACCCGCAGGCCTCGAAGTTCGTCGAGGGCAGCATGCTCTACAACAACACCGAGGGCTACATCCAGGACAACTGGAAGGTGAACAGCCGGCTGACGCTGGACTACGGCGTCCGCTTCACGCACCAGCAGCCGCAGTACGACCAGTTCCAGCAGATGTCGAACTTCTTCCCCGACCAGTGGACGGCAGTCGCAGGCGCCGGTCCTCTACGTCCCGGGCTGCAGCAACGGCGCGTCGCCTGCTCCGGCAACACCCGGAACGCGATGAACCCGCGCACCGGGCAGATCCTGGTGCCTCCCGCCGGCATCGCCAACAGCCAGGCGGCCATCGGCACGCCGATCCCCGGCATCGGCAACCCGCTCAACGGCATCAAGCAGGCCGGCGACGGCATCTCGAAGTACCGGCTACACCTGGCCGAACCTCGTGCGTCGGACCGCGCGTTCGGCGTGGCCTACGACATCACGCGGCAACCAGAGCCTGATCTTCCGCGGCGGCGGCGGCATCTTCTACGACCGTCCGGACGGCAACACGGTGTTCTCGATCCCGGGCAACCCGCCGATCGCGACGTCCGCCGACCTGCGGAACGGCCACGTTCCAGAACCTCGGCCACGGGCCTGAGCTTCGCTGCCGGTTCCGGGCATGCTGATCTTCCAGTACGACGCGAAGGTTCCGGCCTCGGCGCAGTGGCAGGCGGGCATCCAGAAGACGCTGCCGTGGGCGTCCGTCGTGGACGTCTCCTACGTCGGCAACCACGGCTACAACCGCCTCGGCGGCTTCCAGAACGGCAACACCGTCAACCTGAACGCGATTGACTTCGGCGCCGCGTACCTGCCGCAGAACCAGGACCCGACCAAGGGCGCGCAGACGGTTCCCGGCGCCGAATGCACTGTCCGCGAACCTGCTGCGCGCCGTACCGCGGGTTCAGCAACATCAACCAGAACACGACGGAGTTCCAGCGACACCTACCACTCGATCCAGGCGAACTTCAACCGCCGGTTCCGGAACGGCTTCTCGTTCGGCGTCAACTACACGCTGAGCCTGTCGTTCACGGGCAACACCGGTCTGACGCAGCGCCTGCAGCACGAACGCCGACGGCACCGTCTCGGTCCGCGCGGATCAGGCGGAGTACGAGGCAGCTCAACAACAGCTGAACCTCCAGCGGCACCTCGTCAAGGCCAACTGGGTGTGGGATCTGCCGAAGACTCCCGACCGTCGAACAGCGCCGGCGAAGGTCATCGGCGCGGTCATCAACGACTGGCAGGTCTCGGGCCTGTTCACCGGCGGCTCCGGCAACCGCTACGACCTGGGCTACAGCTACCAGAACGGCATCGGCGAACCGAGAACCTGACCGGCTCGCCGGACTACGGCGCCCGCATCGTCTACAACGGCGACACCGGCAAGGGCTGCTCGAGCAACCAGTTCACGCAGTTCAACACCGCCGGCGTTCCGGGCCCGACCTACAACAGCGTCGGTCTCGAGTCGGGCCGCAACGTACATGATCGGCTGCCCCGATCACACGACCGACCTCGCCATCGCGCGCAACATCCGCGTTCGGCGGCGGCCGTCAGTTCCAGCTGCGACTCGACGCGTATCAACGTGTTCAACGTCGGCGATCATCACCGGTCGGAACACCACCGCGGCCTTCAGACAGCCCGACCGACCAGACGCTGACGCAATCCGCAGTACGTCGTGAACCCGGGCGACACGACGCTGGCGCCTGGCGCAGTCGGAACGGTCCTCGCTGCCGAACAAGGACCTGCCGAGGAACGCGGGCTTCGGCGCGGCCAACGGCTGGTCGACCAACGCGATCAACGGCAACTACAGCGCGGTTCATCCAGCTGACGCTCCGCGTTCAGTTCTAGAGCGAATCGGTCGCGAGGAGTGCTTCGGCCACCGCTCGCTTGAGACGATCCGCGGGTGGGCGACGGGCCCACCGCTCTTGCTTCTGCGCTGAGCACGGAGACACGGAGTTGCTTAGACCTACGTTCCGGCCCCCGTGCTCCGCTGATCGACCAGTGTGCTCCGTCTCTCCGCGCGGACGGTCGCGCTCGCCAGATCGTGTATCTACGGCGATCAGGAGCGGTCGACGGGTCTCGGCGCGTCGGCAGTCGGCGGCATGATGTTGGCGTCGCCGCAGGCTCGTCGGCGCGCAGAAGGCGCCGCCGGCGGATCTCGCGGCGAAGCTCTCGGGCACGTGGGTGCTGAATCGCGAGTTGAGTCCCGGGTTCCGCGCGCCGGCGCCTGGGCGGAGAGGCGGCGGAGCGCGGCCCGCTGTTTGCGACGCCGCGCTCGTCGGACAGCGTGGCGGACGAGGTGGGGCGGCGGCGCCAGCGATGCGAGCGATCTGACACCGCAGCAGCTCGCCGAACAGGCCGCCATGCGCCAGCTGCAGCAGATCACCGAGAAGATCATCATCACCGCGTCCGCCGAGACGGTGACGTTCACCGACACGCGCGGCGAGCGCACGTATCGCGATCAACGACAAGTCGACGAAGATCGAAGTCGCGGGCGCGCCGGTCAACGTGAAGTCGAAGTGGGACAAGAACGTGCTGAAACAGGAATTCTCGAACACGCAGGCCAAGCTGATCGAGACCTGGGGCCTCGACGAGGCGGACCGGCTGGTGCTGACGGCGAAGGTCGAAAGCATGACGCTGCTGACGCCGGAGCAGAAAGCCGTGTTCGATCGGCAGTAGCCGCATCTCAATCTCCCGCTCGACCGCGTGCGGAGTCCTTTGGACCTGGCCGTAAGATCGAAGCGTGATCGCCGCCATGGTCGGTCAGCTTGTGCTGGCGCTTCTGCTCGCGACGTCTGGCAGCTGCGTCGCTCGCGCGCAGGCGGCCCCGCCAGGCCCCCGGCTCAGGACACGCCTCGAACCGGGTCAGGGCAGACCTGTTCTCCGCCGCGCCTCACTTCCAGGACGATGTTCAAGACGCTGAAGGCGATCCTCGCGGCGAACCCGCAGTCGGTCGAAGCGCACGTCCTGCTCGGAATGGCCTACCGCGGTCTCGGGCACGCAGGAGATGCTCGCGGAGGCGGTCGCGGAGTTCCGCCAGGCCATCGATCTCGATCCCGGCTTCGCCCCGGCGCGCTTCTTTCTGGCTCACGTCTACCTCGATCTCGGACGACCTGACAGAGCGAAGGAAGAGCTCGAAGCCGCGCTCGAGAAGGCACCAGGCAATCCGCAATTCATGGCCTCGCTCGGCGAAGCCGAGCGGCAGCTGAAGAATCCGCGCAAAGCCGATCGAGGTCCTGCGGCAGGCGCTCGAGGCCGATGCCGTCGCTGGCCGAAGCGCACTACTACCTGGGTCTGGCGTTGTTCGATGCCGGCCAGACCACCGAAGCGATCAAGGAACTGGAGCAGGTGGTGAAGTCCGGCGCCGGCCGGCCGGAGGCGTATCTCGCGCTCGGCACCGCGTACATCGAGGCCGCCCGCGTGGACGAGGCGATCGCCACGCTTGACCCAGGGAGCGAAACTCGATCCGGTCGCGCCCGGATTTGCGGATTCAGCTCGCGCGCGCATACCGGTCGAAGGGACAGCTGGACAAGGCCGAGCTCGAGATCACTCGCGCACGGCCGAAGCCCAATGCCGCTCTCGCCGCGTCCGCTTACCGAGCACCAGCAGCTCGAGTTCGACCTGTATTCGGAACAGGGCATGATCAAGATGAAGCGCGGTCAGTATGTCGCGGCGACCGAGGCGTTCAAGAAAGTCCTCGCCATGGATCCGAACCATGGGCCGACGAACAATCGCATCGCCGAGGCGTATCTGCAGCAGGGGCTCTTCAAGCTCGCCTCGGAGCACGCGGCGCGCGCGGCGAAGGCCGGCTATCCGCTCCCCGAGAGCGAACAACAGCTGATCCGCGCGGGTCTCGCCGGCAAGAAGCCAGGAGCGCGTTGAGTGAGCCCGCTGACGCGGCTGACCCTGGCTGCCTGCGTGCTCTCACCCGCGTTGCTCGCCGCACAGGCGCGCGGGGCGAAGCCGGCGCCGCCGCCGCTCTTTGCCGACGTCACCGCCAAGGCGGGGATCGCATTCGTCCACAAATCGGGAGCGTCGCCGGACAAGTACATGGTCGAGACCTTCGGCTCCGGCGTCGCGTGGATCGACTACGACAACGACGGCTTTCCCGATCTGTATTTCGTCAACGGCGCGCCCGGCACGGCCGAACGCGCTGTATCACAACAACAAGGACGGCACCTTCACCGACGTCACCGCGCGCGCCGGTGTTGCGGCTGACAGCGGGGTCAACGCGAAGTCGTACAAGACCGGCGTCGCCGTCGGCGACTACGACAACGACGGCTATCTCGATCTTGTATGTGACCGCGCTCGGGCCCAACATCCTCTTTCGAAACAACGGCGACGGCACGTTCCGCGACGTGACCGCGGCGGCCGGCGTCGCCGGCCCGCCGACGGAGTGGAGCACGAGCACCGGCTTCTTCGATTACGATCGCGACGGCCGTCTCGACCTCTACGTCGTGAACTATCTCGACTATCGCCTCGACGACAACCTCTATTGCGGGCTTCGCCAAGGAGGGGTACCGGATGTACTGCCATCCGACGCAGTTCGACGGCATGGCCGACCGGCTGTATCACAACAACGGCGACGGGACGTTCACCGACGTCTCGAAGAAGGCCGGGATCGCGAATCCGGCCGGCAAGGGCCTCGGCGTGACGTTCTGCGATTTCGACCGCGACGGCGACACCGACATCTACGTCGCGAACGACACCGTGCGGAATTTCCTCTATCGCAACAACGGCGATGGCACGTTCACCGACGTGGCCTATGCGCGCCGGCGTCGGATTCGATCCGAACGGCAAGCCGCAGGCGGGCATGGGCATGGACTGTGCCGACTCGACGGCAACGGCTTCCCGGACATCTTCGTCACGAACTTCTCCGAAGAGCTGAACGCGCTCTACCAGAACCGCGGCGACGGGACGTTCGAGGACGTCTCGGCGAAGGTCGGGCATGGGGTCCGGCGTTCCTGCCGCTAGGCTTCGGCACGAAGATGTTCGACTTCGACAACGACGGCGATCTCGACATCCACGTCACCAACGGTCACGTGATCGACAACGTCAAGCTGTTTCAGCCAAACCTCACCTACGCGCAGAAGGACCTGCTGTTCGAAAACATCGGCGGCAAGTTCAGGGACGTCTCCGCGCAGGCCGGACCGGCGCTGCAGGCTCTCGCGCGTCGGTCGCGGTCTCGCCGTCGCCGACTTCGACAACGACGGCCATCTCGACGTCGTCGATCTCCAGCCTCGGCCAGCGCCCGGTCGCTGCTGAGGAACCAGGGCGCGCGGCCGGGCAACTGGATCATGATTCGAGCGAAGGGAAAGAAGAGCAACGCGTTCGGCCTGGGCGCCACGGTGAAGACTGCAGACGTCGGAAGGGCGTGCAGGTCAGGGAGATCAACAACGTTGCGAGTTATCTGAGCAGCAACGACGTCCGGCTTCACTTCGGGCTGGGACAGCGCGAAGATCATTCAGCAGATCGAGATCCTCTGGCCGAGCGGCACGCGCCAGGTGCTGAAGGACGTCGCCGTCAATCAGATTCTCGTGGTCGAAGAACAGTAATCGCAGACGGAGGAGACAGCTATGAGCGTCCGGATTCTCTTCGCGCTGATCGATCGGGTCGATGGCCATGCAAGCCAGTCAGGCAGGGCCTGCAAGCATGAGCTATCCGGCAAAGGATGGCCCCGGACGCGGCCGCCACGTCGTGTTCCTCACCGGAGACGAGGAGTATCGAGGCGAAGAAGGGCTGCCGATGCTGGCCAAGATTCTGAGCCAGCGGCACGGATTCAAGTGCACGGTCCTCTTCTCGCTCGATCCCGACGGCACGATCAATCCCAAGAACGGCAAGTCGCTCTCGGATTCCGCGGCCCTCGACTCGGCCGACGCCGTCGTGATGCTGCTGCGCTTTCGCAACTGGCCGGATGAGGACATGGCGCGTTTCGAGAAGTTGCTGAATTCCGGCAAGCCCATCGTCGCGCTGCGGACGAGCACGCACGCGTTCAACGGATTCCCGAAGGGCAGCCCGTGGGAGTCGTGGAACTACAACAACCAGGGAGGGTTCGGAAAGCGCGTGCTGGGTGAAACGTGGCTGACCCACTGGGGCCGGCACAAAATCGAAGCGACACGAGGCGCGATCGAGCCCTCGCAGCAGATCGAATCCGTTGCTGCGCGGCGTCAGCAACATCTTTGGCGAGACTGACGTCTACGAGGCCTACCCGCCCACCGACGCGACGATTCTCGTGCGCGGCATCGTGCTGAAAGCGTTGACCGCTGATTCGGAGCCGGCCGACTACCGGAAGCCGCGCTCGACCGACAAGGTCGAGCAGGGCGTGAACGATCCGGCAATGCCAGTCGCGTGGACGCGCATGAACAAGAACGCCAACGGGACGACGAATCGGATCTTCACGACGACGATGGGAGCCGCGACCGATCTGGAGAACGAGGGACTGCGACGGCTCATCGTGAACGCCGTGTACTGGGGCCTCGGCATGGACGTGCCGCAGAAGGCGGACGTGACCTACGTGGACGAATACAAGCCGTCGTTCTATGGCTTCGACGGCTTCCGCAAAGGACTGCACCCGTCAGATTTCGGTTTGGGAAGAAAGTGCCTGGAGAGCCGCTGCCGAGGCCGCGCCGGAGGACGTGGTGGCAACTGAACCGCGACGTGCACAGTCACGCTGCAACGCGCCCACGGTAACGTCGAAGATCCGAAGATCGAAGAGCCGACGGAGGCTTGACAGGATGGCACGCTCACGGCGCAGACGCAGATCGGCGCTGCCGCCTGGCCGGACTGCGCTCCGCGCGGTTGAGCGACACGGCGATCCGGAAATACAAGCGCCACATGAAGCACGAGGCGTTTGTATTTCTGGTCGCCGCGTCGCTCTAACGGCGGCCGAAGGCCGCCGTCCGGCCAGCTCTGTACTCAGCTCGCGTCTTCGTGTCTTCGATCTTCGTCTTCGCGTAGCCGTCGGCTCCGTCACCTCCGACAGTGAACACCGCACTCAACTAGAAGTACTTCCCCACAAACTCCAGGAACGCCTTCCAGTCAGCCGCTGTCGCCATGTGACCACCGGTGTGGTAGTGCCAGCCGATGTCACCCTTCGTCAGCGGCGTATCGAGCGGGGGCAGTTCTGTGGTGCCGAGATCGTTCTTGCCGAGCAGCTCGTACACCGGACCAGCCGCAACGCCAGCCTTGAACTCACCGACCGGATCGGCCCACTGATCCTGCGTGCCGCCGGTGATGAAGACCGGACGCGGCGCGCTCAGCGCGATCAGCATGTGCGCATCGACCGGCATGTCGTTCCAGTGTCCCGCGTACTTCTGGAGGTTGCCGGCGAACTGGTAGGAGAAGTTCTGCGCCATGTCGTCGACCGTTTCTCCCCAGTCGCGGCGCGCGAGCGCGGCGCCCATCTCACCAGAGCAGCTCGAGTAGACGGCGGCGATCCGTTCGTCCATGCGCTGACGCCCACAGCACCGTCTTGCCCAGCCGCGAGTGTCCCTGCACGGCAATCTTCTTCGCGTCGACGAGCTTGTCGGTCTCGAAGTAATCGATGATGCGGCTGAGGCCCCACGACCACGCGCTGATGGTTCCCCACTCGTCAGGCTTCGGCTGCTCGCCCGGCGCCAGCGTCAGGCCGATCACGCCCTGGTTGAACGTGTTCAGGCGATCGGGCTGAATGTCCTGGTAGCCGACCATCGCGTAGCCCCAGCCGCGCGCGAGGATGTCGGCGGCGACCGGCGGATCGTTGAACTGCGTATGTCGCCGGCCGGCCTTCGACCGGCGGGCCGCCACCGAAGTTGATCATCAGGATGAGCGGCACCGGCCGGCCGCCTTCGCCGGCGTGTAGATCATCATGGTGACGCGCGGCGCGTCCGCCGCAGATCCGATGCGGCCGACCACGCGACGCATGATGGCGGTGTTCCCCTTCGCCGCGGGATCGGTCTCGGTGACCTCCCAGGTCATCTTCGGCGTGTTCGCCGGAATGCGTCCGTAGATTTCGGTCTGGTAGGCGCGCAGGATCTCGGGCCGACGCTTCGTGCGCCAGGTCTCGGCGTCCGTCACGCGCTTTCCATCCGCCATCACGAGCGGATCGGGCAATGTGTAGGCGGGACCTTCGACTCGTCGTAGTTCGAGACGTGACCCGTCTTCAGCGCCTTCCGCAGCGGATTGCCGTTCGCGTCGTTCCCGAGGTTCGACGGATTCGGTGCGGGCTGCTGCGGCGCGGCCGCGTTGCGCCGGCGTTGAGGGTGGCTGTGGCGTGACGGCGCCTGCGCGAAAAGGCCCACGGACATCACGACGCACGCAGCACCGTGATCAGTCTATCTGACATGTGCTCCTCCGAACAGTCGAATCGGCTATACTCGCGAACCGCGAACGCTCGCCAGCAGCCAGCAGCGCAAAAAATGATATCTTCCGCGCCATGACCTCAGAACATCTGTCACGTCGCTCATTTCTCGGCATGACCGCGGCGCTGCCCTTTGCCGCGGCCGCGCTCGGCTCGGCGGCCACGAAGGTTCCTGTCGGCCTGGAACTCTACTCCGTCCGCGGCGATCTGGCCAAGGACCTCCCCGGCACCGTCACCGCGGTCGGCAAGATGGGATACGAGGTCGTCGAGTTCTACGCTCCGTATCTCAACTGGACGCACCGACACCGCGAAAGATGTTCGCAAGCGCATGGACGATGTCGGCCTCAAGTGCCACTCGACGCACAACAACGGTCCGTCGTTTACCGAAGACGGGCTGAAGAAGGCGATCGAGCTGAATCAGATCCTCGGCAGCACCTACATCATCATGGCCAGCGCGCCGCGGGCGACGGGCATCGATTCGTGGAAGAGCGTCGCCGAGCAACTGACGTCGATCTCGGAGAAGCTCAAGCCGCTCGAAGATGGCGACCGGCTATCACAATCACCAGGTCGAATGGCGTCCCATCGATGGCCAGCGGCCGATGGACGTCATCGCCGCCGGCACGCCGAAGGACGTCGTGCTTCAGTTCGACGTCGGCACGTGCGTCGAAGTCGGCGCCGACCCGATCGCGTGGATCAACGCGAACCCCGGCCGGATCAAGAGCGTTCACTGCAAGGACTGGGCAGCCGGAAAAGGGATATGCCGTCGCGTTCGGCGAAGGGGATGCGCCGTGGAAGAAGATCTTCGACGCGGTCGAAAAGACAGGCGGCGTCGAGTACTACCTCATCGAGCAGGAAACCGGCGGCCCCGACGGCGAGCTCGCCATGGTCAAGCACTGCCTGGACAACTGGAAGAAGCTCAGAGGCGTGCAAGGACTGCTGAGCTCAGGCCAACTGCAACGATTCTTGCCTGACTCCTGACCGATCCCCCGTCGAGGTGTCGAATGCGACCGAGAAACAGTCTGGCCGTTGCGGCCATTCTTTTCGATGACGTGTATTGCCGGCCGGCTCGCCGCGCAGGGACAACCCCCGGCGCCAGCCCCGGCGCCGCAGCAGCGCACGCCCCGGCGCAGGCGCCGCCGCAGGCCGGCCAGGACAGGGTGGGCGCGGACGCGGGCAGCGCGACCTTCCCCGCCCAGCAGCGGACGCTCGCCGATCCGGCGATCATCGCTCGCGGCAAGACGCTCTTTGAAATCAATTGCCGGCTGTGCCACGGCGCCGACCTGCGCGGCGGCGACATGGGCGGCGTCAACCTGCTCCGGTCGAACCTCGTGCTCACCGATCAGCACGGCGAGCTCATTCTGCCGGTCGTGAAGGGCGGGCGACAGAATCCGGGCATGCCGCGTGATGCCGCCGTTCCCGCAGATCCCGGACGACGACGTGAAGGCGATTGCGGAGTACATCCACGCGTCGCGTTCACGATGAGAGGACAGGGAAATCCGCCGCCCGGCCGAAGCCGGTCGTGCTCAACATCGTCGTCGGCGACGCGAACGCCGGCAAGGCGTACTTCGCGGCGAAGTGCGCTCGTGCCACTCGGCGACCGGCGATCTGCAGGGCGTCGCGACGCGGATCTACGCGATCCGGTGCAGCTGCAGAACGCGTGGGTCGCCGGGCGGCGGCGGCGGCGGCGGACGCGGCGGCGCGGCGGCGGCGCAGGAGCCGCGAACCGGCGGGAGACTGACGGTGACGGTGACGACCACCGAACGGACAGAAGGTCGAGGGCCGTCTCGATCGCCTCGACGACTTCATCGTCACCCTGACGCCGGCCGACGGCGTGCAGCGCAGCTTCACGCGCAATGGCGACGTGCCGAAAGTCGAGATCCACGATCCGCTCGCGGGGCACAGGAAGCTGCTCCCCGTCTACACCGACAAAGACATTCACGACGTGACTGCATATCTGGTGACTTTGAAATGACGTTCAGAAAACTGATTCTCACCGCCACGATCGCGACCGCGCCGGCTCCTGCTCGCCGGTCAGGGGCAGACGCAGAGCACGCCGTCGAATCAGGGCGGCCTCGATCCGGCAACCATCGGCAAGCCGCTCGCCGATTCGTGGCCGACCTACTCGGGTGATTACACCGGCCGGCGATACAGCACGCTGACCCACATCAACCAGACGACCGTCAAGAATCTCACGCTCGCGTGGGTCGGACGCGTCAGCGGGCCGCCGACCGGCAGCGGCGGCGCGGCGGCGGGTTCGGCGGATTCGGCGGCGGCGCGGCGGCGGTGGCGGTGCGCCGCTCATCATCGGCGGCGAGGGCCCGGACGATGTCGGCGGCGGTGGCGGCGGCGTGACGATCAAGGGGGCGGTGCTGCAGGTGAACGGCGTGCTCTACGCGTGCGCGCCGGACCACGTGTGGGCGCTCGACGCGCGCGACGGGCACGAGCTGTGGCACTACTTCTGGAAGACGAAGGGCAGCACGCACATCGGCTGCCGCGGCGTCGGGATGTGGCACAACAACATCTACGTCGAGACGCCCGGACGACTATCTCGTGTCGCTCGACGCGAGGACCGGCAAGGAGAACTGGCACGTTCCGCTCGCCAGCTTCGAGGAGCAGTACTTCTCGACGATGGCGCCGATCGTCGTCGGCAATCACGTCATCGTCGGCACCGGCAACGACCTCGACATGCCCGGGTTCCTTCAGTCGTTCGATCCGGAAACCGGCAAGCTGCAGTGGAAGTTCTATACGGTGCCGATGAAGGCCGGCGACCCTGGCCTCGATACGTGGCCGAACCTGAGCGCCGGCGCAGCACGGCGGCGGGCAGGCGTGGATTCCCGGCGTCTACGATCCGGAGACCAACCTCTACATCTTCGGCACCGGCAATCCGACGCCAGGCTACACCGGTGTCGGACGCAAGGGGGACAACCTCTTCACGTGCTCGCTCATCGCCGTCGACGTCGAGACCGGCAAGATGAAGTGGTACTTCCAGACGTCGCCGCACGACACGCACGACTGGGATTCGGCGCAGACGCCGATTCTGATCGACGCGACGATCAACGGCCGTCCGCGCAAGCTCGTCTCCACCGCCGCGCGCAACGGCTACTTCTTCACGGTCGATCGCGTCACCGGCGAGCACATCGTGACGGTCAAGTACGGAACGACGACGAACTGGGCGAAGGGCATTCGCGAGAATGGATCGCCGGATCCGAATCCGGAGAAGGAAGCCACGATTCCCGGGTCGCTGGTCTCGCCGGTCGAAGGCGGCGTGACGAACTGGCAGCCGTCGGCGTATTCGCCCGACACGGGACTCTTCTACGCGCAGGAGAACAACGGCTTCAACTTCGTCTATCTGACCGATCCGGATCCGCGCGGATCGATGGGACTCGGCGGCAAGCTGACGTCGCCGGTCGGCTCCGGCGGCAACGCGCTCGTCGCGCATCGATCCGAAGACGGGAAAGAACGTGTGGCGTCATCCATGGCCGATGCAACGGCGGTGGCGGTCCGGGCCTGCTCACGACGGCTGGCAAGGTGCTGTTCACCGCCGACGGCAACGGCAACTTCGTCGCGTTCGACGCGACCAACGGCAAGATCCTGTGGCACACGCGCATCGGCGGCATCACGAACGCGCCGCAGACCTACATGATCGACGGCAAGCAGCACCTGCTCGTCGCGGTCAACGACACGCTCTATGCGTTTACGTTGTATTAGGTTCTGCAGGGTTCTACGAGGTTCTACAGGTTCTGCGAGGTTCGTTCTTGGATTCGCGACGCTCGAACGAACCCTGTAGAACCTGGTAGACCCAGTGAACCTGGCAGAACCCTAATTCACGATTGCGAGCTTAATCGGCGTCTCCGCGTCGAGGAACAGCCAGCAGACGGCGCCGAGGATGTAGACTGCCGGCGGAGACATAAAACGTGACCGTCCAGTTCTGCCCCGTCCACGCCAGCAGATAGCCGATGGCGAGCGGCGACAGCGCGCCGGCAATGTTCCCCATCATGTTCATCGAAGCCGGACACGGTGCCGGAGTAGCGGCCGCCGACGTCCATGCACGCGGCCCAGGCGGCCGGCATGACGAAGTCGTTGAAGAGACCGGCGATGCCGAGCACGATCATCGCGGTCGTCGGGATCCTCGATTGTGGTGAACACGAAGATCGAGGCTGAGGCCCCGACGAACCCGACGATCGCGACGATCCGACGCGCCAGCCCGACCGAGTGCCGACGACCCGCGCAAGGCGCGGAATCACCCAGCCCGAAATCATGCAGCCGACGCCCGCCGAGGAGCAGCGGCAACCCGGCGAGCACGGCGCCCATCTTCACACTGGTGCCGCGCGCTTCGCGGAGATACGTGGGCAGCCACGTGACGTAGAAATACCAGCCGTACGAGAGCGCCGACGTACTGCAGGCCAAGCAGCCAGACCGATGCCTTCGAGTCATGATCGGGCCCCACGGCGTCGGACCGTGCGCGATCGCGCTCTCGCGCGGCGGCGGCAGCAGCGCGAGCTCCGCGGCGTTGACGCTGGGATGTGTGCGCGGATCGTCGCGGAACCACCGGTAGAACGCGATCGCCCAGACGAGCCCGAGCAGACCGAACAGCTCGAACGCGCGCCGCCAGGACACGTAGTCCAGCACGTAGGTCACGAGCAGCGGCGTGAACGCTCCGCCCCAGCGCGCCGCGAGCCACAGGTTGGCCTGCGCGCGTTCGCGTTCGCGGTGCGGCAGCCAGAGGTGAAGATGCGCGTGAGGTTCGGAAAACAGCCGGCCTCGCCCATGCCAAAGAGCGTCCGCGTCACGAGCAGCGACACGAAGTTCCAGGCCCACCCGGTCGCCGCGGTGAAGAACGACCACCAGATCACGATCCGCATGAGCACGCGGCGCGGGCCCAAGCCGATCGGCCAGCCATCCGCCGGGAATCTCGAACAGCGCGTAGGCCCAGCCGAAGACCGAGAACGCCCACGCCATCTGGACCTTGGTCAGCCCAAGGTCCTGGCTGACGAGCGGCGCCGCCTGCGAGATGCACACGCGGTCGATGTAGGTGACGATCGCCAGCAGCATCGCGAACACGATGGTGATGTACCTGGCACGGGTCGGCGCGGAGTGGATGTCAGTCGAGCGCTGGGGAGCCGAAGAAGGGATAGCCATCGGGGGTGATCATATGTCAATCCGGACGCAGATCTGGCTGCTGGCTTCTGCCATAACGGGAAACTGATAACTGAGAGAGCGGGAAGCTGGCACCTTGTCATCGCTCTCGCCAGAGCAGCCAGATAGCCAGTAGCCAAAGGCCAGCAGCCAATAAGAGAATGCGTGCATGACTCCTCCAAACTCTCCCCGACTTGGCCTCGATACGTACAGCCTTCGCGCGCAGGGCTGGTCCGCGTTTCAGCAGCTTGACTACTGCGCCGCGCACGGCGTTCGCGTCGTCCATTTCAGCGAGCCGCGGCTGATTGGCGGCCTCGAGCGCGCGCATCTCGAACGCGTTCGCGCGCACGCCGATACGCTCGGGCTCGAGATCGAGATCGGCATGCTCTCGATCTGCCCGACGTCCGGCATCTTCGATCCGGCGCAGGGAACAGCGGAAGAGCAGCTCGGACGGGTGATTGACGCGGCCGTCATCTGCGGCTCACCGCTGGTGCGATGCGTCCTCGGCAACGCGTTCGATCGCCGAACACCGGGTGGGATCGAACGGCATATCGAGGAGACGCTGAAGGTTCTGCGCGCCATTCGCTCCCGGGTGGTGGACGCTGGGTTGAAGCTGGCGCTGGAGAACCATTCAGGCGATATGCAGGCGCGCGAGCTGAAGATGCTGGTGGAAACAGCCGGGACCGATTACGTCGGCGTATGCATCGACTCCGGGAACGCCTCGTGGGCGATCGAGGATCCGCATCTGACGCTGGAGACGCTGGCGCCCTACGTGCTCACCAGCCACATGCGCGACAGCGCATTGTGGGTGACACGCCGGCAGGCGTCGTGGGTCAATGGACACGGATGGGCGAAGGCAGCGTCGACATCGAGCGGTACATTCGCACCTACGTCACTCGCTGCCCGGGTCGGGCGGTGTCACTCGAGCTGATCATGCACCGTCAGCGCACGTTCGATTATCACGACACCGAATTCTGGTCGGCATACCGCTCGACGCCAGCCTGGGAGTTCGCCCGATTCCTCACGCGGGCCGAGAAGGGAGAGCCCCGACCAGACGTCGACGCGTCGTTGACCGAGACCGTCGACGATGTTGATACCAGCCTGGAATGGATTCGGGGCGTGCTCGAAGGTTGTGAATCTCCTGGGTCATAGAGAGCCTCTCGAAGCTCGATCACAATTAACAACGTTCACTGTCACACTGCACTCTTGTCCAAGAGCACACAGGAGAAGGGAGAAAGGAGAACCTCCTTTCTCCTGTTTTCTCTTATGGCAAGACTGCAGCGAGACAGTGAAGGTTGTTGATTGGGGATTGCCGCCGCGAATTAGTCGCGCATGGCGTACCGCGAATTGCCTCCCGCCGTCCGAAAGCCATGAATGTCTGCATCGGAATCAGCGGCCCTGGCGAAAAGACTGCTCGGCAGGCCGACACCGAACATGTGAATCAGCAATCCATTCGTGACGACCGGCGGAATAAACCTCGGTCGGCCCACCGAAAGCGGCAGCACGACGAGATTCATGAACAGCCACACGCCGATGCCGTAGGCGAGCGCCGACCAGAGCGGCCACCGCCGCAGCGTCGCCACGCGTCTGCTGACCAGAAGAAACGTCAACACAACTATGAAGGCGATGAAGTAATGGATCGCCAGGCCGAGAAGCGTCGTGCGAAGGCCGCCGGAAAACGAGGCGCGGCCGAGCAGGCCCGAGGCAATCCCCTGGAATATCTGGACCGGCGTCGTCCCCCTGAACACGTAGAAGAAGATCACGGCGTCGAGGGCATCAAGCGTCCCGACGGTCAGCGTGCCGAGCAGGAGGGCGCGTTTGGTGGTCACTCGTTCAGGCCGACGGCCCCAGTATTTCAGCCGCCTGCTCTGCATCGTCCGCGCGAACCAGCAGCTTCACGCCCCGCAGCCACAAGCCCGGCGTCTCACCACGGGCATCGTCGGCCTGGATCAGGGAATCGATGTCTCCAGCCTCGAGCGCGCTCTGCGCAAGCTCGGCGTCGATGCGGTTGGCGAAAGTCCGTACGACGACGAGGTCAGGATGTTCCATGGCTTCGATGTCCCACGCCAGGCTATACGACAGAACTGACCCTTACAAAGAGAAAACAGGAGAAAGGAGAAAGGAGTTTTCCTATGAATCAAAAGATTCTCCTTTCTCTTTTCTCCGTTGTCCCTTATTACAGGATCGCAGCGTGACAGTGAACGTCGCTGAATGAGTTCGTTCTAGTCGAACCTTTTTGAAACCGGCTCGAATCACCGAACTGTCGTCCACTGCCCGGTTTTTGCCGAGCGCTGCACGGCGTCGAGCGCCTGCTGCACGGCCAGGCCGTCGTTGAAGTTCGGGTGGAATTCCTCCCCCTTCGACAGGCACTGCAGGAACTCGGCAATCGCGGCAATGAACGTGTGCTCGTAGCCGATGATGTGGCCCGGACGCCAGAAGTTGCCGAAGATGGGATGCTTCATGTCGGTCACGAGCAGATCGCGCAGCCCCTGCTCCGTCGCCGGCTCCGTCGCGTCGAGGAACTCGAGGTGATTCAGCCGCTCGAGGTCGAAGCGCAGCATCCCTTTCTCCGCGTGCACCTCGAAGGCGTTGGAGTTCTTGCACCCGATGCCGAAGCGCGTGGCCTCGAACGTGCCGACGCTCCCATTGCCGAACTCCACCATCGCGACGACCGCGTCGTCCACCGGGCGATTCGGCGCGAACGTACGCGTCGTCGCCACCACGCGGGTCATCGGGCCATTGAGGTAGAGGGCGGCGTCGAGCAAGTGCGTGAGCAGATCGTCGCCGACGCCGGATCCAGCCAGCGACGGATCCATCTTCCAGCTTGGCGGCCGCGTCGTGTCGGCGCCCCACTGCTGCTTGTACGACGCATTGTAGTGAAAGACGCGCCCGAGCCGGCCTTCGTCAATCAGCTGGCGCGCGAAGGCGATCGCCGGCACGCGGCGGTAGTTGAACCAGACGAGCGTCGCCACGCCGCGGGCGGCGTCGGCCATCGCCTGCGCTTCGGCGAGCGACAGCGCGAGCGGCTTCTCGCAGAGGATCGTCTTGCCGGCCTGCGCCGCAGCGATCGCAACCGGGCCATGCATGTGGTTGGGCAGACAGATGTCGACCGCGTCGATGTCCTTGCGTTCGATCACCGCTCGCCAGTCGGTGGCGGTCTCCTCCCAGCCCCAGCGATCCGCCATGGCCGACAGCGACGCCGCATCTCTTCCGCAGATGACCTTTCGAACGACACGGTACGGGAGGTCGAAAAAATGAGGGGCCTGGACGTAGGCGTTCGAATGGGCCTTGCCCATGAAGCCTTGCCCGAGCAGGGCGATTCTGAATTCAGGAGGCATCAGATGGAGTTTCCAGTTTCCAGTCGCCAGTTTCCAGTGAGAACGAATGCTCACTGGGAACCGGAGACTGGCAACTGGCAACTGTTTTCAAATCGCCTTGCTCTTCCTCGCCGTCGCGTCCCAGCCCAGCACCTTGTTGTCCTTCATCGCTTCGAGCGCGAGCAGGGCAGGCAGTGCCGAGTTGTAACCGATCTCCATCGGCGCGTTCGTCTTGCGGTTCTTCGCCTTCAATTTGTCGAGGAAGTCGCGTGTGTGCACGTGCAGCGGGTAATCTTCTTCGACGCCGCCGCGCGGGTTGATGTACACGTTCATCTCGACAGCCTGCCCGCCGCCGCCGCGGCCACCGCCGCGGCCGCCGGGTCCTCCGCCGGGTCCGCCCCCGGCGCGTCCACCGCCTGCTGCCGCGCCCGCGGGTGCGCCGGGTGCCGGCTCGGCTGGGACGCGATTACGGGTCTGGCCAACTGGCGGCCGGAGCGCCCAACCCATGCGGTTCACCTGCAGGGTCCCGTTGCTGCCGTAGAAGTAGACGCCCCAGCCTTCAATGTCCGGCGCCTTCGGATCGGCAAAGTTCGGTCGTGGAAAGACGTCGTTGGCGAACGACATGATGTAATTGTCGAACTGCCAGGCGATCGAGAACTGGCTGAACACGCACTCCGGATCGGTCGTCGGGTTCGAGTAGAAGCCGACCGCCGTCGTCTTGAGCGGCTGCTTGGCGTCGGCATCCATGAACCAGTTCGCGACGTCGATGTGGTGGGCGCCCCAGTCGCCGACGAGGCCGCTGCCGTACTCCCACCAGGCACGGAACGACGTGTAGCCCTGCTTGAACGGCTTCTTCGGCGCGTCGACCTGCCACGCGTCCCAGTCGAGTCCGGGGGGCACGTCGGCGACTTCCTGCTTGTTCTGCGAATAGCCGCCGCCGTGCTGGATGAGCACGTGGGTGACAGGGCCGAGCAACGCCATCTGCTTCTTCGCTTCGATGAAGTGATCCCAGCTCCGCTGCTGCGTGCCGACCTGCACGACGAGATTCGGATATTTGTTGTAGGCGTCGAGCATCATGTTGATGCGCGCGATGTTGTTCGAGATCGGCTTCTCGACGTAGACGTGCTTCCCCGCGGCGAGCGCGTCAGCCGTGATCCTGGCATGCGAGAAGTCGGGCGTACCAATAAGCACCGCGTCGATGTCATTGCGCTCGAGCACCCGGCGATAGTCCCCGACCACGTTCAGCTTCTGCGCAAGGGGGCGATTGGCGCTCTGAAAGTTCTGCTGTTTGTTCTGCGCGACCTCGCATCCCATCGTGAACTGCACGTCGTCGTTGCGCGTGAGCGAGTCGAACACCCGGCCGGAACGGCCGCCCATGCCGATGACGGCCATCCGCACGCGATTGTTGGCGCCCTGCCACGCGAACAGGGGCTTGGTGGCTGCCACAGTCAGCGCGACCGCGCCGTTCTTCAAGAGCTCTCGTCGATGCATCAACCTCTCCTTGGACCACCGGTTCACTTTTCCGGAGTCTACACCTAATTCAGTGTGGCATAGGGTTACGACGACAAGCGGCCCGCAGCCGTTTACAACCGTCAAATCGTCGCATAGACCTGGTCCATGAGTCGCTGGTCTTCCAGCGCACGTTCGAGGCTCATCTCCGGCTGACGCCCCGCTCGGATCGACGCTGTAGCCAAGCCGCGGATTTTGACGCAGGCTGCTGCTTCCGAGGCTCATTTCTTTTAGCGCGGCGGAGGACTAAGCTTTGGCGAGCTGTCTGGAGGAGACGTGACAAGCACGAAATCCACCGTGTTCGGTGTGTCAGCTTGTATGATTCTGGTCGTCTCGATCGTGTTCGCTCGCCAGCAAGATCATGAGCTGAGTGGCATTCAGGGCATACCGGTGGAGGGACATGACATCGTTGCAGGGATTGAGATCAAGGGCACGAAAGAGCTCGACATGTCTCCGTCTGGAGGGCACAAACTCCGCGAACGGCTCCGGGCAAATGGCGCTGAGCTTCGCCTCGGGTGGCCCCTCGAAAGCCAAACGCTGTGTCGCTTCAAGGAGGTCCTGCGAGACGTGATGAGCGAGAAAGGGTTTCTCGACGTCGAGATCACACACGACACGAGGCCGACGTACGGAAATCGCCAGCACCTGACGCTCCAGTTCACGATTGTTGAGGGGAAGCGATCCCGCCCGGCTGCGCCACTGCTGTCCCCAGCGGAACGCTGCATGAGATGAAGATAGCGCAGGCAGCGTGTGTGCGCGCCAGGCGGCGATTGGCACGCCCGTCTAAGTCAGACGTTTCGCGGGAGACTTGATTGCATCAGGACATCCGCTTCGCGCTCCGCACGCTCCGCAAGCGGCCGGGCTTCACCATCGTCGCCGCGCTGACGCTGGCGCTCGGCATCGGCGCGACCGCTGCCGTCTTCAGCCTCGTGCAGGGCGCCCTGCTCACGCCACCTCCTTATAAGGATCCGGATCGCCTCGTCCTGGTCCCTTCGGTCCGCGTCGACGGCAACGGCGTCGAGCGGCTCGACTCGACGCCGGCGATTCAGTGGATGGACTGGCAGAAGAGGGCGACGTCGTTCGACGCCATCGCCGCGTATGGTTGGACGTTTTCATTTCTCGTCGACGACTCGGGCAGCAGCTCGCTCTCGGGGATGGTGGCGACGCCGGAGTACTTCCGCGTGACCGGTCTGCAGCCGATCATGGGACGCGCGTTCGCGCCAGGAGGACGTCGCGCCGCCGAAGCCGGTGGTCATCCTCGGCTACGACTGCTGGCAGCGCCGCTTCAACGGCGACCCGAACATCGTTGGCAAGCCGATGCGAATGTCCCGCCGCGACACGCCGCCCACGATCATCGGCGTCATGCCGCCGGGCGTGCGGTTCCTGCCGTCGCCGAACGCCGCCGCGGAGCCGAACTACAACATCCACGCGACCGTGGACTACTGGATGCCCGGTTCGCCGAATCCGGAGCGGCTCCGGCAGTCGCGCTGGGACCTGATCGCGCGACTGAAGCCCGGCGTCGCGATCGAGCGCGCGCAGGCCGAGCTGACGATGCTCACGGCGGCGGTCTCGAGCGGCGACAAGGACCTCGAAGCGTTCACTCCGCGCGTGCAGCCGCTGATTTCCGAAATGAACCGGGACGGCAGCCGCATCCTGTGGCCGCTCTTCGGCGCGGCGACGCTCGTGCTGCTGATCGCGTGCGGCAATACGGCAGCGCTGCTGCTCGTCCGCGGACTGCAGCGTCGGCACGAGTACGCCGTCAGGAGCGCGCTCGGCAGCGGACGCGCCGCGCTGTTCCGTCAGGCGTCGATCGAGAGCCTCGTCGTCGCCCTCGCCGGCGGCACCGCCGGCATCGCGCTCGCCGTCGCGATCGTCCGACTGTTCAAGGCGATCGGCGGCCGCGCGATTCCGCGCCTCGACGCCGTCACGACCGGCTGGCCGCTGCTCCTGTTCGGCTTCGCCGCCGCCCTCGTCGCCGCGCTCGCCGCCGGCCTGGTCCCGGCGCTCCGCGCCGCGCGCCGCGATCCGATCGACGCGCTGCGAACAGTCGGCACCCGTGCCAGTGCCGGACGCGGCGAGCGCCGCTTGCTGCAGCTGGTGACGATGGCACAGACGGCGCTGACGCTGGCGCTGCTGATCGGTGCGGGCCTGCTCGTCCGCACGCTGCAGAACGTCGCGAACGTCAAGAGCGGCTACGCGATGGATCGGATCCTGACGATGACGGTAACGTCGGTGCAGGGCGACTGGGCCGACTTCCATCACCGCGCGCTCGAGCGCGTCGTGGCCGTGCCCGGCGTGCAGAAGGCCGCGTTCGTCTGGGGCACGCCGCTGACCGGCAACGACTGGCCGTCGAGCCTCGAAATCGAAGATCACCCCGTCACGACCCCCCGCGACCGCGTCTCGCAGTCGATGCGGTCCGTCACGCCCGGCTACTTCGACTTGATGGGCGTGCCGATCCTCGAAGGCCGCGACTTCCGCGACAGCGACACGCAGAAGGAACCGCGGGTCGCCATCGTCAATCAGGCGTTCGCGGACAAGTACTTCCCCGGTTCACGCCCGATCGGCAAGCACCTCTGGCGGGGGCCGCGCGACCAGCCCGCCGACGAGATCGTCGGCGTCGTCGGCAACGCGCGCACGGCCGATCTCACTCGTGCGCCGCAGCCGGAGGTGTATCTGTCGCTCTGGCAGTCATCCGCGTTCTCGAAGGATCTCGTCGTCCGCACGGTGGCCGATCCGCGCGCTGTCATCGCGGCGGTGCGCGGCGGAGCTGCGCGGCGTCAATCCCACGGTGTCGGTCGAAAAGGTCCGGACGCTCGACGAGATCCGCACCGATTCCATCGCGTCGCGCATTTTCGCCAGCCGGCTTCTCGTCGGCTTCTCCATCGTCGGCACCTTGCTGACGTTGTGCGGCGTCTACGGCGTGCTCGCGCTGTCGGTGGCGTCGCGGCGGCGGGAGATTGCGATTCGCAGCGCGATTGGCGCGCACAGAAACGACATCCGCAACCTCGTCGTCGGCGAAGGCTTCCGGCTCGTCGCCGGCGGCATCGCTGTGGGCATCGTCGGCGCGCTCGCCGTCGCGCGCGTGCTGCAGTCGTTCCTGTACGAGGTGGAGCCGACCGACCCGATCGCGATTGGCGCGGCGGCGCTGGTGTTCGTCGGCGTGACGCTGGTCGCCTGCTGGGCGCCGTCTAGGCGGGCCGCGGCTGTGGATCCGCTCGAAGCGCTGCGGTGTGAGTGAGCGACGCGCCAGAGGCTGCACAACCTCCATCCCCGATTCAGAATCCGGGCGGCGCCTCCACCCTTCGCGCATGATTCAGGCGAAGGGTGCCCTCCGTAGCGGCGCAGCCGCGAAGGAGGGCTGTCACTGATTGAAGCTAACGCGCTTCGGGTGGCAAGCCATCGAGCCGAAAATCACGCGAAGGATGTCCACCGTAGCGCGAAGCGCGAAGGTGGAGCCCTGGACGAGCGACAGGCGCCGGCCTTACTTCACGAATTTTCGCGACACCGCGACGCCCTCGACGTTTGTTGCCGGCAGGAACCCGCCCGATTGGTGGGACCAGAGCGACGCATAGATGCCGCCGAGCGCGAGCAGGTTCTCGTGCGATCCCTGCTCGACGATACGGCCCCCGTCGAGGACCACGAGCGAGTCCATACGCCGGACCGTGGACAAACGGTGTGCGATGACGATCGCCGTCCGTCCGGCCATCAGCGTCCAGAGCGCGTCCTGAATGAGCGCTTCGCTCTCGGAGTCGAGCGAGCTCGTGGCCTCGTCGAGGATCAGAATCGGCGCGTCCTTGAGGATCGCGCGTGCGATCGCGATGCGTTGTCGCTGACCGCCGGAGAGCTTGATTCCACGCTCACCCACGAGCGTGTCGTAGCCGTCCGGCAGCGACTCGACGAACTCAGCGGCGTGCGCAAGCGCCGCGGCACGGCGGACTTCCTCGTCGGTGGCCTCCGGCCGCGCGAAGCGGATGTTGTCAGCGATCGTGCGGTGGAACATCGCGGGATCCTGCGGCACATACGCGATGACCTCCCGGAGTGAGGATTGAGGGACATCGGCGATCGACTGGCCGCCGACGAGGATCTGGCCGCGCTCGACGTCCTTGAATCGGAGCAGGAGCCGTGTGATGGTGGTCTTGCCGCCGCCGGACCGGCCGACGAGCCCCAGCTTCGTCCCCGCCGCCACGGCCAGGGAGAACCGATCGAACAGCAGCGGCTGCGCAGGCGAATGCCTGAAGCTGATATCACGCACCTCGACGCTGTGGTGGCGCGGCGCTAACGGAATGGGCGAGCCGACATCTTGAACCGAGGGCGGATCCAGCAGCAGATCAGCGAACTGTGCGGCGTCAGTCAGCGCGCCCTCGAGGTTGCGATAGATCCGGTTAAACTCCCACATCACCCGTGTGGCCGTCGCAAAGTAGCTGAACGTGAGGAAGACGGTCTCCAGACGCGCCGCGGTGCCGAGACTGATGTGAAGCGCGACGATCAGGCCGAGCGTATTCGTCAGGACGTACATCGGAGCGGTGATCGTGTTCACGTGGAAGTTCTGGTAGTCCCACGACCGGAGCGTCTTCTTGCCGAACGCCCGCACGTTGGCTGCGTGAATTGCCGCCTCGTCGCGCTCGCGGGCGAAGGCCCGAACGGCCTCCGCGTTGGCGATGGAATCGGCCACGTGTCCTGCCAGCACGTTCGACGCGGCCTCGCGTTCGTCGACGAGCTGGCGCCGGTGCCGGATGCGCGGCACCACGAGCGCCACCGTGATCGACAGCATCCCGAGCAGCACGAGGATCAACAGCGGCGAGTAGCGCCACAGCACCACCGTGACGAACCCCAGCGGCACGATCTTCGCGATCACCTGGAACGAGAGGACGTCGAACACGTCCTCGAACCGACGCGCGTAGCCGAGCGTGCGCTTGGTGAGCGAGCCGGCGAAGTTGTCGTGGAAGAACGCGAGGTCCTTCGCCAGCAGCTCGTCCATCGCCTCGACATAGAGCGACTGGATGCCGGAGATTTCCGCCCGTGCTATGAGCACTTCGGCCCCCCGCCACACGATTTCGCCCGCGAACCACAGTGCCGTGAACGTCAGCACATACGGCGCGAACGTGCCAATCCTGAGCGCGTCGTCCCGCGCGACCGCGCCGAGGAGCTGGGCCACGACGAGCGGCGGCGCGTAGAAGACGAGCACGTCGCCGATGCCAGGCAGGACGAGGGCCGGCACCGAAATCCAGGGACGCCGTGTGATCTGTCGGCCGTAACGACGCAGCACGAGCCAGACCGCCTGGTTCAGGCGTCTGAAGTCATGGCGATCGGCAGCGGTCGTCATTACAGTGTCCTCAAAGCAAAAGGGCCATCACCTCAGTCGGTGATGGCCCTTGCGAAGTCGGTTCGAGCGAGACTGGCTACATCACCTGGAAACACATGGGCGCGCATGGCCGCGATCGGCCGACTCGATCGAGAACATCCAGGTGCGGGTCAAGGTCACAGGCAGCAAGCAGACCACAGGCCGGCCGGCGAGTCAATGACACGCCGCCTGATCCAAGGTCATCAGATCGTCGCATAGACCTGGTCCATGAGTCGCTGGTCTTCCAGCGCGCGTTCGAGGCTCATCTCCGGCTGACGCCCCGCGCGGATCGACGCGGCGAAATCCGCATACATCGCGCGGTAGCCGCGAATGTCCCTGAAGCCGGGCACGATCACCCGCGGCAGGCCAGCCCCGCGCACGAGGACCGCCACACCGTTGGACTCGAACGAGATGATGCCGCGGCGGCCCATCAGCTTTGAGAGCCGCAGTCCACGGAAGAGCGACGGCACTTCCCGCGAATAGTAGAGCGAGCCGACCGCGCCGTTGTCGTAGGTGAACGACACGAGCATGCTCTTTACGCGGCGATCGGGGCCGTCACGCGACGGCGCGGGCCGGAAGCCGCGGATCGACGTGATGCGCGGACCGAGGCTCCCCGCGATGTGCAGCCAGTGGATCCCTTCCTCGAAGAACGCATCGCCTCCCGCCATGGTCTCGTCATTGCGCCAGTCGTCGGCTGTTTTCAGCCGGAGCGCGACGGTCATGAAATGCCCGAACACCATGTCGCCGATAGCATCTTCGGCCAGCAGACGCCGCAGGCAGACGGCCAGTGGCTTGTAGTGATCGTTCTCGCCGACGAGGACGGTACGCCCTGCCCGATCGCGCTCGGCGATGATCGAGGTGTAGTCCTCGGCGTGAAGAAACGCCGGCTTCTCGACCAGCACGTGCTTGCCGCCGGTAAGCGCCCGCTCGGTCAAGTCGAGATGGAAGCGCGGCGGGACGGCTATGACGACGGCGTCCACGGTCTCGTCCGCGAGTGCTTCGTCATAGCTGCCAAACGCCGTCCGACCGCGGTACTGGCGCCGGAATTCTTCCGCCTTCCCGCGATCGCGGCTCGCGTAGCTCGGGACGATCGTTCCCGACAGCGCCGCTTTTCAGGTGCTGGCTGTGCACCCGCGTGATGAATCCGCACCCGAGGAAGGCGACATGCAACGGCTCCGACATCACCGCCATTCTATCCGGGCCATTCGATCGATCGAGCTGCGAGCACCTCGTCCGCCGGGCCGCGTCGTCCGCAGGTCGTGTCGTTAGGAAGCATTAGCGGGGGATACTACTCTGACTCGGGCGGCTCGAGAGTTCGCGGCTTTGGCAAATTCGCGGCTCGGGCAATTCGAGGCCTCGGCGGCTCGCGAGTTTCTGTCGCGTCTTTCGACTTTGCCCAACCTCCCGCGACGCACCCGAATCGCGAACCCCCGTACTCCCGAGTCTCGCGAACTACGCGAATCGCGAGCGCCCGAGCCCCCGACGGGAGTACCTGTGGAGTTCAGGACTATGATGGGCACCGCCCAAAAGAATCGCTGTATGGACCGACGATCAAACGCGGCCATCGCGCTCCTTGCATGCTTGGCGGCCGGACGCCCCACCGCACAGGCGCCGCCAGTACCCGATCTGCTGGATCGTTACCTCCGCGGGGAATTCGATGCCGTCGTTGCGCATCTGGAAACACTGAACGACTTTCGGCCCATTCTGAAAGGGCTGCAAGACGAGGGTCCGAAGTGGATCGACGCCGGCGGCGCGGCCGAGCGCGAACGACGGGAGCTGACGGCGGCGACCTTCGCGCTCGAGGCCGCGCGGGTCGACGAGTGGAACGAATGGAAAGATCGGAGTCTGACTCCGGTGTACCTCGCGCAACCGTGCGGTCCGGATGGAAAGACGCCCCGTGTACCCGAGGTTCTTGTCTGGAAACCACCTCCGCTGCTCATCGTGTGGGGATCGAACGTGTTCAGACGCGAAACGAAGCCCGGCCCGATCGAGCGTTGGTGGCAATTGGCGGCGGTTTCGGTCGCCCAGCGTGCGGAGGACTTCGAATTCCTGCGCAGTGACGGCGTCGTCTGCGTTTACAACGTGAACGACGAGATCGACTACCTCTTTCATCTGCGGCTGCGATTCCCAGACGAGCCTCGATTCAAGCTCGCCGAAGCCATGCTGCCGGAGTTGAGTCGGAGACCAGCCGCCAAGGGCAACTACACATTCGAGCAGCTGCAGGACGACCAGGATGTGGGGGGCGAAGCCACCATGCGACTCGGCGTCAGCCGCTTCCACATGCGGGACGACGACCGCGCCATCTCGACATTAGACCGCGTCGAGTCGAAGACGCGGGATCCGTGGGTCATTTATCTCGCGCGCTACTTCAAAGGTCAGGCCCTCGAACGCAAGAAGCGTCCAGCCGAGGCCGAGAAAGCCTATCGCGGAGCGTTGAGAGCCGTGCCGGCGGCGCAATCAGCATCCATGGCGCTGGCCGCGCTTCTCTTTAAGAACGGCCAGCGCACGGAGGCCTCTCGCCTGATGGACATGATGTTCGCGGCCAGCCCGCAACCGGCCGATCCATGGCGCGGTTACGCCGACGCCGACGATCGCTTCTGGCCCTTGCTCATCGGTCAACTCCGGGCGGAGATCCGCCGATGAGGCGGTATGCGCTGCTCGCGATGACGGTCGCCTTGCTGTGCACAGCGACCACACGCAGCGAGGTACCCGCACTCGGTCAACAACCGACGTTTCGTTCAGGAACCGACCTCGTCAGTGTGGACGTCATCGTGCGCGTGGCAGGCGACGCGGTCGGCGGCCTGACGGCGTCGGACTTCGCGCTCCGCGATAATGGCGTCCCGCAGCGTATCGAAAGCACCGAAGCGACAGCCGTACCGGTTGACGTCTCGCTCGTCGTGGACGTCAGCGGAGGCGACCCCGTCTGGTGGGGCAATCCGCGAGCGCCGGCGGACATCGCCGATCGACTGAGGGACATCGTTCAGAAGACGACCGCGATCCTGCGTCCGCAGGACCGGGTGCGGTTGCTGACGATCGATACGTACGCGACCGAGGTCCTGCCCATGGAATCGCGCACGGCGCCCGCAAAAGTCGAGCGGGTCGCGAACGCCGGGCTCTCGTCGCTCTACGATGCGCTGGCCGCCGCGCTGTTGCGAGTGTCCGAGCCCGGTCGCCGTCATCTGGTGATCGCGCTGACGAAAGCCGAGGACACGATCAGTACGATCGATGGCCAGAATCTGACCGATCTTGCACGGCGCTCGGATTCAGTCCTGCACGTCGTCGAAGGGGATTCGCTCATCGGCAACACGCAATGTGATCTCGCGGGCGCTTCGGACCTCTGCACATTCCCAAAGCGACGGTTCTGGAGACCCGCGCGCCGTCAGGATCACGGTTTGCTCGCGACGGTCGCGCCACTGACGGGCGGGGCGTACCACGGGACCAGCCTGGCCGGCCTGAACCGTGATTTCGTCGGGACGCTCGAGAACATACTCGGCGAGTTCCGGCACGGCTACGTCCTGCGCTACACGCCTCAAAACGTGGCGCGCGAGGGATGGCACGACATCACCGTGACCGTTCCTGCGCGGCCCGGCTACGCAATCCAAGCTCGACGCGGCTATTCGATCGAAACGAGCCCCGCAAACACGGGCAGGCCACTCGCCGCTCCGGCACCGGCGCGCAACGCGGCGTCCACCGCAACAGCGACGACCGTCGAGTCGCTTGCGGAGATGTTCGAGCGTGGTGGCGCTGCGGCAATGCGAGAGAGACTTCGCCAGATCACGGATATGGCGAAGCTCCTCGAAGCGGCGCGCAAGTCCGAGGTCCTCTGGCCAGCCAATCCCCGTCGCGAGGCGGTATTCATGCTGGAACTGGCCGCCGCCGGCTTGCGTCGCAATGATGCCGCCCGTGAGGAAGCTGCCAAACTGCTGCAACACTACGACGCATTCGTACGCCATCCCTTAGGTGCCGATCGGTTCGAGTGCGCCTGGTATTGGGCCGAGCTGGCAGCGCTCGAGGGGGCCATTCAGCCCGCACTGGCGGTGCCGTTCGTGGCGCGGGCGCTTCTCCGATGTCCGGACGAACCGCGGCTCGTTCTCGCCCACGCGGTCATCACCGATCAGCAGTGGCCGCTCGGCACCACAGCCCCATGGCCGGGTCAGGTCGAGCTGACGCGCCCGACCGACGCGCAAATCAACGAGGTCACGCGTCGCTACGCTGCGGCGGAGAAATTTCCCGATACGCTCGTGGAGGCGCGCGTGCGTGCCGCCTGGTTTTCGTATCGCATCGGCAAATCGGACGACGCCTTGCGGCTGCTCGACGGGATGGCGGGAGCGGCGACAGATCGCCAGATTGTGTATTTGCGCCAGCTCGTTCGTGGCCACGCGCTCCGCGCACTGGGGCGATTCGACGAGGCCGTCGCGGCGTTCCGTGGCGGCCTGACGATCTGGCCCGGGGCACAGTCCTCTCGCGTCGCGCTCATGACGCTGCTCCTGAGTCGAGATGAACGAGAGCAGACCGAGTCCATGGCCGAGGACATTCAGGCGGCACCCGACGATCAATTCGATCCCTGGTGGATGTACTGGCAAGGCGACTACCGCGCGTACCCGGCGATCGTCGCCAGGCTGCTGGAGCTTGCGCAATGAAGAGGCGCCTCGCGCTACTGTGGTTCATCGCGATCGGCGCGGCGAGTGCAACACCAGCGCTGCGGGTGCTCGGTCACGATCTGCGAGCCACGCAGGGTCAGGGCGCGGTATTTCGCTCCGGAGTCGATCTTGTCACTGTCGACGTTGCGGTGCGTCGTGGAGGACGTCCCGTGAGCGGGCTCGGAATTCACGAGTTCGATGTGATCGACAACGGCGTCATGCAGCAGGTTGCTGACATGAGTTACGAGAAGCTGCCGATCGACGTCACGATGGCGCTCGACGTCAGCGAGAGCGTAACCGGTGCGTTGCTCGATAGACTCCGTCGGGGCGTACAGCAGCTCGTGACCGATCTCGGCGCCCACGATCGGTTGAAGCTCATGACGTTCAACATGCGCGTGAGACGCGCGATGGACTTCGGAAAACCAGCTTCCTCGACCGATGCCGCGTTCGGGAAGATCGCGGCATTCGGGAGCACCGCGGCCTTCGACACGCTGGCAGTGGCGCTGTCGACCGCCGCTCCACCCGATCGGCGACAACTCATCGTGCTGTTCAGCGACGGGCACGACACCAGCAGCATTACTGATCCCGCCACGCTCATCGACGTCGCCCATCGCACCACCGCGACGCTGGGATTCGTACTGCCACTTGTCGCGCCGTTGATCCCCTCGGCGTTGCCGGCAATGACGCCTGGTTCTCCAACGGTCACGATCGCGAGGTCGCCCGCTGGCATGGACGTCGCCACCCCGGCCTTCTACTCGCACCTTGCGATGGAAACCGGAGGTGTCGTGGTAAGGGCACTGCCGGGCGACAATCTGTCGACCACGTTCAAGCGCATCCTCGACGAGTTCAGGTCGAGCTACGTGTTGCACTTCACGCCTCGAGGCGTCGAGCGCAGCGGGGTTCACACCCTCGACGTGCGCGTGAAGCGAAGCGGCGTCGACGTTCGCGCGCGCAAGGCCTACGTCTGGCGGTAGGGTCCGGGCTCGAGAAACGCCGGGCAGTCCGTCCGCGCTCAGCTCTTCTTCTTGGCCGTTCCGCCGATCTGAAAGCCCGCGTCGTTGAAGTCGAACCACGCCGCCAGGTCCGGTCCCTTGGGCGTCAGTGTCAACACCATCTTCACTGGACCCGAGAACGCCGTCAGGGGGCCCGAGTAGGTGGTCGAGGCCTTGAGCGTCACGACCTGGCCAGTCTTCGTGATGTCGGTAATCTTGTGTTCGGGGAATTGCGGGGCGCTGAGACCGGCGACGACCTTGTTCGCCTCGGTTCGGAAGACGAGAGTCCCGACGAGCCGTCCTGTCGGCGTCTCGAGGGGAATTTGCCAGGTGCCCATCAGCGGCGCCGCATCGGCTGGTGTCAGCGGCGCCGGAGCGGGCTTTGTTCCCGCCGCCCCCTTAGCAGGCGCCGCAGGTTTACTGGCTGCTGGCTTGGTGGCTTGGCCTTGGATCGAATCATCGGTCCGCGCGGCGAGAACGGAACTGCTCATGACGAAGGCGGCCAGCAACAAAGACGTCGGGATTCTACGAAGCATGAATGACCTCCTGGGAACGGGAAAAATACGCCTCAATGATTGTACGCGCTCATGTCTCACGCCGCGTCGGACGGCGCGTTCCGACGAGAAAAACGATGAGTGCAGTCGCCACGAGAATACCGCCGGTGACCATTAGCGGCATAGGATCTGCCGGCGCGACCTTGAGGTTCGTAAGAAACGACTCGATGACGCGGGCGATCCGCATCCAGCCGATCCATCCCGCCGCCGCTCCGGTGACGACCGCCGCCACGACGAAGAGGCCGAGCGCGAGCACCGATTGACGATGGGCGACGCCGTAGGCGGTGAGGGCGTAGACGCCCACCGCACCCGCGACGAGGGCCACGAACGCGACGATCCCGAGAAGCGTCTCGCCATACTGCAGCAGCGCGGTCTGACCGGCATTGAGATACGACTCGACGGTGCGAATCGACGCCATCGGGGTTGTGGCGTCGACCTGGCCGACCCGCGCTCGGACCGCATCGCCGAGCGCGAGCGGATCGCCCGACGTACGAACGATAAATGACATGACCGTGCGCCGGCTTTCGAGCGACGCGCGCTGCTCGGTCGCCTGTTGCCGGTGGAGCACGTAGATGAGCGGCGGAACTTCTGACGCTCCACGGAATGGGATCGTGTCAGCCACCAGGCCGACGACCGCGCGTGCAGGTTCCTCGTCATTCGGAGAAAACGTCAGCGTCAGTCGCTGGCCAATCGGATCGTCGCTGGGCCACTGTTGCTTGGCCAGCGTTTCGTTCACGAGGACCACCCACGGAGAGTCGGGCTGATCGGCGCCAGAGAAATCACGCCCACGAACGATGCGAATCCCCATCGTGTTGAAGTAGTTCTCCGTCACGACCAGGTACTGCGCGGCGACCCGGTTCTCGGGCGTGTGTTCCGCATCTCCGATCCAGAACTGCACGAATGGGTTTGCGGCGAACGGGTGAGTGCCCACGCCCGCCGCCTGGGTGACGCCCGGCACGTCCCCCAGCGCTACGCGAATGCGATCGTAGAGGGCCGCCCCCGCAGGGTTGAACTCGGCCATCTCGGGGCCGCCGGTCGCGGGAACATTGCGGGTGACGAACGGGATTCGCGGCAGGTACACGTCGGCGCTGAGCAGCCCCGCTGGATTGATGCCGACGTCGCGACCTCGCAGATCGCCGACCGCTCGCATCGCAAGACCGGCCGCAGCGATGAGCACGAATGCCAGCGCCACCTGGACGGCGACGAGTGCTGCAAGCACCATCGCGCCGAGCCACCCCCGTGTGGCCGTGTCGGTCCGCGAGGCTCGCGACGCCGGCAGGATCCCAACCGCCACCGTCACAAACAACGTGAGGCCGAGAGTGAACGCGATCACCCGAGCGTCGAGGCCGACCTCACTGAGACGCGGGATCACGGTCGGCGTCATGTCACGGAGCGCCGGCAGTACGAGTGCCACGAGGACGGCGCCGATCGCACCGCCGCCGAGCGCGAGCAGCAGGCTTTCGCCCAGCACGACTCCGGAGCGGAGCTCTCGTGAGGCAAGAACAGCGGACCGTTCGCCGAAGACGGTGCGCGCGCGCATCAGCACCGCAACGCTCACGCAGACGAGGAGCAACATGATTCCGACGGCCAGCTGCGCCATCGTGAACGGCCGGCGCATCCCGCCGAATCGTGCCTCGCGCCATGGCGTGAGTTCGACAGTCCAGCCTTCGTCACGGTTCGGGAACTTCTGCGCGTACTCGTCAAGTGCGACCTTGACGGCGGCTTGTCCCGCTGTGATCGAGACGCCGTTTTTCAAGCGAGCCAGAACGCGAAGGTTATGTTGTGTCTCCTGTCCGGGCGCCGGTTCGAAGCCGAACGTGAACCACGCGTCCGAAGAATTGTCCAGAAGACCGAAGCCGTCCGGCATGACGCCCAGAACCTGTGTCGGCTGGCCATCGACCTTCACGCTGTAGTTGACCACGTCCGCGCGACCGCCAAAGCGTCGCTGCCACACCGAGTAGCTGAGCACCATCGTCGGTCCCGCACTGGCCTGCTCGTCGGCAACGGTCGGAAGCCGGCCGATCAGGGGTTTGGCGCCGAGCGCCGCGAGGCCGGTCGCAGAAATCCGGTGCCCGTCCAGCCGTTCCGCGGGCCCCGTGGCGTCGCCAGCGAGATTGGCCGACCGCCCCGCGTCGAAGGCGCCGACGGCTTCGAATGCCGCACTGGTCTTGTCGCGCAGAAGGAGGTACAGCCCAGGGGTCACCGCGCCTTTCGCGTCCGGCTTGCCCGGAGGCGCCAGGCTCACGTCGAGAAGCCGGTCGGGCTCAGGGTATGGCAGGGCCTTGAACAGCACCGGGCTCGTGAAGCTGAAGATCAGGACGTTGAGGCCCATGGCGACGGCCAGCGACGCCATGGCGACGGCCGTGAACCCTGGTGTCGCCCGCAGACGCCGCAAGGCCAATCCAAGTTGAGCAATAATCGCGTGCATTCCCCGATGCATTACCTTTCAGAACTCCTGCAGCACGCCGTGGCGTGGATTCTTCCCCTTGCCGAGCGGCTTGGGGCACCAGGGCTCGCGCTCATCGCGTTCCTCGATTCGTCGTTCCTCTCGCTGCCTCAGGTCGGTGACGCGCTCATCGTCGCGCTGACGATTCAGCATCCAGAGCGCTGGATGCTCTATAGCGCAGCGACCACCCTTGGCTCCACGGCCGGATGCTTCGTCCTCTACACGATTGCCCGGAAAGGCGGCGAAGCGTTTCTCCGGCGGCGGTTCAGCGAGGCGCAAATCGAGCGAGGCCTCGGCCTGTTCCGGCGGCACGGGCTGCTGGCCGTGATCGTCCCCGCCATGCTGCCGCCGCCGACACCATTCAAGATCTTCGTGCTCCTCGCCGGACTCGCTGGTGTGCGACCCGTGGCGTTCACACTCGGGATCGCGATCGGACGAGGGTTTCGCTTCGGCGGAGAAGGTTGGCTAGCCTACAGGTACGGTGCGCAAGCGACGCAGTACATCAATGATAATCTCGCGACGGCGTCCATGGTTGTCGCGGGCATCGTGTTGTTGCTGGGCATGATACTGGTTCTGTCCCGCCGTCGGCCGCAGGCATAGACAAGAATGGGCCCACGACGCTGGGCTTGCTCTCGAGCTTTCAGATCAACAATCAGCAATCGACAATCAGCAATCATTTATTCGCCGTGCGCCCGCCCTTCACGCTCGGACTATCATCCGCTTTGAGATCTCCCAGCGCGTACTGCATGCCGGCGAGGATGTGTTCGAGCATCTGCGGGTTGTCGTAGTAGATCGACTCGTGGTGGCCGAGCGCCTCGTAGAAGAGCCTTCCCTGCCCTTCACGCCGAATCCAGCTGAGCGCGTAATCGTGATCGGTCCGCTGCGGGTTTTCCTTCTTTTTGTCCGAGTCGCTCATCATCGAGTAGTCGATGCTCGTGAGCACGTGCACGTTGTCGCGTGAGAACGAGTCCTGCGCGTAGGTGTAGACCTCGTCGTTGATGTTGAACGATTTCCCTTTGAAGGTCGCATTGATCGGACTGGCGGGATCGTCGATCTTCACCGTGATCGGCGTCGGCCAGTTCCAGTGGAACTTGAAGTAGCCGCCAATAATCTTGTTCCACTCGGGCCACAGCGGGGCGCCGCCGGCGGGTCCGGCGCCGCCATGATACGAATCGCTGGCGGCATGGATGCCGGCAATGCCCTTTCCGTTGCGGATGAAGTCGAGGAACGCCTTCTTGCGGGCGGCGGTCGCCGCCGCGTCCTTCGCATCGTCCAGGAACTCCCCGGTCGTGCTGGCGAGGAAGATCGCGTCGTACTGTTTCAGGTTCTCAGCCGTGAACGCCGCCGCGTCATAGGTCGTGTCGGTCGTCCAGGCACCGGTCTTCTTCCCCATCTCCGTGATTGTCGCGGCCGCGAGCGGTCGAGACGAATGCGCCCACCCGGCTGCTCGTCCGAACGCCAGCACCTTGCGCGGCCTGGCAGGCGTCGCCGGTGCCTTCGCGGGCAGCGCCGCGATCATTTTCGTCACGTCGTTCGGACACGGCGCTTCCGGTTGGCCGCTTCGACCGCCACAGGAGTCGAGAGGAGGCTGCTGCGCCGGGGGCTGTTGCGCGTTCACTCCCGATGTCAGCGTGACCAGAGCGAGTCCACATACGCCCGCGAGCGAGCGGGGCGACAAGCAGTTCGGGTGTTCATGACGACCCCAGTCATTGCTGAATGTTGAATGCTGAATGAAGAGCGAATTCTACAATCAGCATTCAGCATTCGACAATCAGCAATTCTGGCTGCTGAGTGCTGAATGCTGACTGAGGGCACGATGCCCTTCATTCAGCATTCAGAATTCAGCATTCAGCATTGCTGAGGGCTTCTACTACTCGTGCCTCCCGCGGCCGGAATGTAGGCATTGCGCACGTAGTCCATGACCATGCGATCGGCGCTGAATCGCCAGCCGAGCGTGTGAATCGCCCGCTTGATTCGTGCGATCCATTCGCGCGGCAGGCCGTCGCGGTCGCGATCGTAGTACATCGGCACGATCTCGTCGCGCAAGACGGTTAGGAGCCGCGAGGCGTCGCGGGAGTCGTGAAAAGTCTCGGATGCGTGGGTCTCTCCATCGCCAATCGCGAAACCGTTCATGCCGTCGTAGGCTTCCGCCCACCAGCCGTCAATCACCGAGAGATTCAGGCCGCCGTTGAGCACGACTTTCTGGCCGCTGGTGCCACAGGCCTCGAGCGGCCGCCGTGGATTGTTGATCCACAGATCGACCCCCTGGACCAGGTGCCGGCCCACGGTGATGTCGTAGTCTTCGATGAACAGCAGCTTGCCGGTGAAACGCGGATCGCGGGTCAATTGCGCGACCTGCTGCAGCATCCGCTTGCCGGGCAAATCGTGCGGATGCGCCTTACCAGCAAAGATCAGCTGCACCGGCCACTGCGGATGATTGAGGAGCGAGGCGATCGCCTCCATGTCTTCGAGGATCAGGTTCGCTCGCTTGTAAGTGGCGAACCGCCGGGCAAAGCCAATCGTCAACGCATCGAGGCTCAGCGCCCGCCGGAGCTGTGCGATGTAGTCGGGAGACTCCCCTCGGGCTTCCGCGTGCGTGATGACGCGGCGCCGCGCCACCGAGATGAGCTGCGCCTTCAGCGTCTGATGCGTCTCCCAGATTTCCGCATCATCGACGTTTTCAATGGCCTCCCAGAATCCCGGCTCTCCTCCCCTGGCCGGCCAGTCTGGACCCAGATGGCGGTTGTACACCTGCCGCATCTGCGGCGCCAGCCACGTCTGCACGTGGACGCCATTGGTGATGTGACCGATCGGCACCGATTCCTCTCGCGTGCCCGGATAGAGCGACGTCCACATCGCGCGGGACACCTCGCCGTGCAGCGACGAGACGGCGTTGGCGCGACGGCACGTTTTCAAGGCCAGCACGGTCATGCAGAAATCTTCGGTCTCGTCGTCGATCGCCACACGCCCGAGCGCCATGAACTCGCGTGGCGCAAGCGCAATCGACTCACGAAGCGGACCAAGATGTTCTTCGACCAGCGCCGCCGGAAACCGATCGTGCCCGGCAGGAACCGGCGTATGCGTGGTGAAGACGACTCGGGACGACACGCGCCGGATGGCTTCGTTCGCACCGATGCCTTCGAGCTCCATCCGCCGGCGCACGAGCTCGAGCACGGCGAACGCGCTATGTCCTTCGTTCAGGTGGACAACGCCGGGTGTGATCCCCAGGGCGGCGAGCGCGCGCACGCCGCCAACCCCCAGCAGCAGTTCCTGCCGGATGCGCACGCGGGAATCGCCGCCATACAGGCGCGCCGTCAGCTCGCGATCCTCGGGCTGGTTGCCGGCGACGTTTGAATCGAGCAGCAGCAGGGTGTTGCGTCCCACCGACAGTGTCCACACGCGCGCCGCGATCGTGCCGGTCCGGGTCTCGATGTCAATGATCACCGGTCCGCCCTTGGCCATCGCCGGAGCAATGGGCAGCATGCGGCTGTCGACATCGATGTAGTCCTCGTGCTGCCAGCCGTCGAGATCGAGCCGCTGTTTGAAATAGCCCTGGTCGTAGTAGAGCCCGACGCCGACCAGCGGAATGCCGAGATCAGAGGCACTCTTGATGTGATCGCCGGCCAGGATGCCGAGGCCTCCGGAATAGATCGGCAGCGATTCGTGCAGGCCGAACTCGGCGGAAAAGTACGCGACCGGTCTCGGGCGAAGAACCCCCGCGTGGCGTGCACCCCACGTGTGACGCGACCGCAGGTATTCCTGCATACGCCGGTACGCATAGTTGATGCGGCTGTGCAAGGCGAGATCCGACGCGCGCTCCTCGATCTTGTCGATCGGGATTTCCTGCAGCAGGGCGACGGGATTGTGCCCCAGCTCACGCCACCGGACCGGGTCGATCTCGCGGAACAGGCTCGTCGCGTCGTTGTCCCAGGTCCACCACAGATTCCGGGAGAGCGCCGACAATCGCTCGTGGGCCGGTGCGATCAGCTGCCCTAACGTACGCGCCTCAGCGAGGATCGGCGCCAACTGCGTCCCCGCCTGCGTCACGATGCGCACATCCTCGGGCGAGAAGTCGCGCGGCTCGCGGGTCTGAAGGACGAGGACCCCTTGAAGCAGCCCGCGATCGACGACCGGAACCCCGAGGAACGTTCGATAGGCATCCTCCCCCGACTCGGCGAAGTACTTGAAGCGGGGATGCCGCGCCGCGTCAGCCACGACTTCGGGCTGGAGCCGTTGCGCGACCAACCCGGCCAGTCCTTCGGTGATCCGCATGCGAACACGCCCGACGCTTTCCGGCCGCAGGCCGATGGTCGCGGCCAGCACCAGCGTCATGCGATCGGCCTCGAGCAGGTACACCGACGACACGTCGGTGGCGAAACGCTGGTGGATCAATCCGACGATGTTACGGAGCGTTTCGGCGGGATCGCCGTTCTCCGAGACGAGCCGGGCGATGTCGTCGAGCGTCCCCAGCGGCGACGCGCTCTCTCCCGAAGCCTCGTCGAACGACGTGTGCGTGGTCCTCACGATCATCAACCCCTCCGGCCGCGTGTAGGAAATGGCGTCTCACACGACAGCAAGAAGGCTGCCCCCGCGGGCACACGAATGTCTCGGGATTTATGAGCGGACTACTCTTCAGTACGACATTTGTGTTCGTTCGTCCGCCTTTGCCGACATCGATGTCAACACCGCGTAACACGCCGCCCGACAATGTCAACTCTGTACAACCTTCCGTTTTCATCGTCTCAGGCGCGGCGATTGCACGTAAAATAGTACGAATTCATCCACGTGACGCATCGCGGCGCGGGAGCGCAGGTGTTACCCGCGGGAATTCGCGTCCGGCTGAGGGTGAACTCCATCCTGCGTCACGTGCGTGAACCGACAGAAACGTCGGAATCGACTTCGCCGAGAACATTCGTGTCGGTGAAGACGGGGACCAGAGAACGAAGTCAGAGGAGAAGAATGCCACGAGCACCAAAGAACCCCGAGAAGGGCCCCACCGTTCGCGCCAAGCGGTCGCGTCGAGTGAGCGACCGTCAGCCAGCGCCAGCACCAACCCAGGTCACCGAGCAGGAAATTTCGAGGCTTGCCTACCAGATCTACGAGTCGCGCGGAAGAAATGGCGGATCACCGCTCGACGACTGGTTGGAAGCCGAGCGACAGCTCAGCGGCCAGTAGCACCAACGAAGGTGCTTCCGCCTGTTAGGCGGAAGCACCTGTTCTTAGCCGGAAGGGTGTTGTTCCCGCCGGTACGCGCGCGCCAAGAGAGACACTGGGTGCGCGACATTAATGTCGGCGCCCGCCCCGCTCAGACCGCGTGCAATCTGAAGCTGGCAACCCGGATTGGCGGTGGCAACCCACTGCGCGCCGGTAGCCATGATGTGGGCGGTCTTGCGGCCAAGCAATCGCTCGGCCTGAACCGGCTGTGTGATCGTGTAAACCCCGGCGCTGCCGCAGCACCAGCTTGATTCCGGCAACTCCACCAGCGCCACATCGGGAAGAAGCCGCAGCATCGCCCGGGGTTGCCGCGAGATTTTCTGCCCGTGCACCAGGTGACACGACTCGTGGTACGTGACCGTTGTGTGTTCCCTGAACGGGGCCGCCTGCGGCGTCCGGCAGCCAATCTCGATCAGCCACTCCTGCACGTCGCGCAACCGGGTATCCCACAGTCGGGCGCGATCGCAATAGGCCGCATCGTTCGCGAGCAGCGGTCCATAGTGCCGTAGCTGTGACCCGCATCCCCCTGCGTTGCTGATGATCGCGTCGTAGCGATCCGGCGGAAACAGATCGATCATCCGCCGCGCCAGGGTGCGCGCCCGCCTGACGTCGCCATTGTGTGCGTGCAGTGAACCGCAGCAGGGCTGCTCTGCGGGCGTGTCGACCGCACATCCATTGGCCAGCAACACGTCCACCGTGTCGCGATTCACGTCGGAAAATACGAGATCCTGCACGCAACCGGTGAGCATGGCCACTCGATATCGAGCAGGACCGGGGGGTTGTTCGTGGGCCGCAATGAGCGAGTTCGAAAAACGATCGGCCATGCGCGGCGACTGTGGCTCGAGCCGGCGCAGCGAGGCAGGCAGGAGTCGCAGCACACCCGATCGGCGGACGAACGACTCCAGCCCGCTGCGTTGATAGGTGCGCGTCGCTCGTCCGACGATCCGCAACGCACGCGGATGCATGAAGAGAAACCCCAGCGTCAGTCCCCGCCAGAATCGCCGCGCAAGTCCTGGCTGCGCATTGTTCAACTCGATGTCGCTGCGTGCCGTCTCGAATAGCTCCGCGTAGTTCACGCCGGCGGGGCACGCCGTCTGACAGGCCAGGCAGCCGAGGCAATAGCTCATTTCCTCGGCGAACTCCTGCGTCACATCGAGCTCACCATCGGCAATCGCCCGCATCAGCGCGATGCGGCCGCGCGGGCTGTTCCGCTCCTGCTTCGTCTGGTCGTAGGTCGGACAGGTCGGCAGGCACATGCCGCAGTGCATGCACTGCTGCAGCACCGAGTAGTCGATGGTTCGAAGCGTGGCGCCGGCCATCGATTCGCCTTATCCCGAGGGGCTTCGCCCCTCGGACTCCCGTACACGCGATCGAGCGTTCGGGTTTCTCAGTCCGCTTCTAGTCAATCGAAGATCTTTCCGGGGTTCAGCAGTCCGGCAGGATCGAGCGTCTGCTTGATCTGCTTCATGACGTCGAAGCTGTTGTCGCCCATCTGCTGTCGAAGCCACGCCTTCTTCGCGAGGCCGACGCCGTGCTCGCCGGTGATCGTCCCCCCGAGCTCCAGTGTCTTCTTCGCGATCAAGTCCAGCGCGTGGTGAACCCGCGCCATTTCGCCGGTGTCGCGTTCGTCGGTCAGGAAGGTCGGATGCAGGTTGCCGTCGCCCATGTGTCCGAACGTACCAATCTGGAGATTCGCCACCCGTGCGGTGTCGGCGATAAACGTCACCATCTTCGCCAGCTCGCTCCGCGGGACCGTGAAATCCTCGAGGATGGTCGTCGGCCTTCGCCGGGCCAGCGCTGAGAACGCGTTTCGTCGTGCCGCCGCCAGCGCCAGCGCCTCGGCGTCGTCTTTCGCGAGCCGCACCTCACGCGCCCCATTCGCGCGTGCGATCTCGGCCATCTGCGCCGCTTCGTCGGCCACGGCGGCGGGATGACCATCCGTCTCCATCAGCAGCACCGCGGCACAGTCGGTGGGCAACCCGACGTGTGCGAACTCCTCGACACAGATGGCCGTCGTCTGATCGAGAAACTCGAGCGTGCAGGGAATGATTCGCGCCGCGATGATCGCCGACACCGTTGACGCGGCGTCCTCAATCCGCTCGTACAACGCCAGCATCGTCTGGCGGGCGAGCGGCCGTGGTACCAGCTTGAGCAGGATTTCGGTAATGACGCCGAGGCTGCCTTCCGATCCGATGAAGAGATCCTTCATCGAATAGCCCGCGACGTCCTTTACGCACGCGCTGCCGAACCGCGCGATGCGGCCGTCGGGCAGCACGACTTCGAGGGCCATCACGTAATCGCGGGTAACGCCGTACTTCAGTCCCCGCAGCCCACCCGAGTTCTCCGCGACGTTGCCGCCGATCGTGCTGATGCGCATGGAGCCGGGATCGGGCGGATAGAAGAGGCCGTGGCGCGAGGCGGCTTCGTCAATGGCGAGCGTCGTGACGCCCGGCTGCGTGCGGAGGACGAGATTGCTGGGATCGATGTCGAGAATCTTGTTCATCTGCACGAGGCAGAGCACCACGCTGCCATCGCTCGGCACACTGCCACCGCTCAGGCCGGTACCGGAGCCTCTCGTGACGATCGGAAGCGCTTGTGCGGCCGCGAACTTGAGGCAGCGGGATACGTCCTCAGCGGTATGAGGAAAGACGACCGCCGACGGCATCTGCCGCAACGCCGCGGTGCCGTCAAAGCTGTAGGGAATGATGTCTTCTGGCTTGGTCAGGACCGATTGGGCACCGACGATCTTCGACAGGCCGTCAGCAATAGTCTGCGACAAGGCCGCCACGACCTCACCCCTTGACGACTGTCTGTCGTTGTTCGCCGAGTCCTTCGACGCCAAGGCGAACGACGTTTCCCTCCCGAAGATAGACAGGCGGCTTCTTGCCGAATCCGACGCCGGGAGGCGTGCCGGTCGAGATGATGTCGCCGGGGTAAAGGCTCATGAACCTGCTGAGATAGCTGACGAGATAGGGGACGTTGAAGATCAGCGTCTTCGTCGATCCGTCCTGGTAACGCTGGCCATCGACTTCAAGCCACAGCCTGAGGTCGCCGCAATCACGGACTTCGTCGGCGGTCACCAGCCACGGCCCGATCGGACCGAACGTGTCACAGCTCTTCCCTTTGACCCACTGGCCGGTGCCTTCGAGCTGATACGCACGCTCGGACACGTCGTGCACGACGCAGTAGCCGGCCACATGTGACAAGGCGTCCTGCTGGGTCACGTACTTTGCCCGTGTCCCGATGACAACGCCCAGTTCCACCTCCCAGTCCGTCTTCACCGACCCGCGCGGCAGCTCGACATCATCATTCGGCCCGACGATGCAGGAGGTGGCTTTCATGAAGACGATCGGTTCGGCCGGAATCGCCATGCCCGATTCGGCCGCGTGATCGGAGTAGTTCAGGCCAATGCAGATGAACTTGCCGACCCGGCCGACGCAGGGGCCAATGCGAGGCGTCCCGTTCACCTTCGGCAACGACGCCGGATCGAGCGTGCGAAGCTTCGCGAGGGAGTCTGGGAGCAGGGTGTCGCCGGAAATGTCGGAGACCACGCCGGTCAGATCGCGAATCGCGCCGCTTGAATCGAGAAGCCCGGGCTTTTCTGCGCCAGGGATACCGTACCTGAGAAGTTTCATTCGTCAGTTTCCAGTTTCCAGTTTCCAGTCGCCAGTAGCCAGTAGCCAGTAGCCAGTAGCCAGTAGCCAGTAGCCAGTAGCCAAGAATACTAATGCGATTCTCGCGAGACCTCGTGACCGCGACATCCTACGAGAAAATCGAGGTCGGCACCCTGGTCGGCCTGCTGAACGTGCTCGATGTAGAGGCGCGCGTAGCCGCCCGGCGGCAGGTTCGGTTCCGGCGCACGCCAGGCCGCGCTGCGTGAGGCCAGCTCCGCATCGCTGACGTCGAGGTGCAGACGGCGGCCCTCGACGTCCAGCTCGATCATGTCGCCGTCGCGCACGAGCGCAAGCGGTCCCCCGGCGGCGGCCTCGGGCGCGACGTGCAGGACCGCGGTACCGTAGGCGGTGCCGCTCATCCGCGCGTCTGAAATCCTCACCATGTCGGTGACGCCGGTCTTGAGCACTTTTGGCGGCAGGCCCATGTTTCCGACCTCCGCCATGCCGGGATAGCCCTTTGGTCCACAACCCTTCAAAACGAGCACACAGTCCTTGTCCACGTCGAGCGACGGATCGGCGATTCTCGATTTGTAGTGCTCGATGGTTTCGAACACGACGGCGCGTCCACGATGACGCATCAGGTGTGGCGATGCGGCGGATGGCTTCAGCACCGCGCCTTGCGGCGCGAGGTTGCCGCGAAGCACGGCAATGCCACCGTGCGCGGCAAGCGGCTTGTCGATCGGCCGAATCACTTCCTGGTTGTAGTTCGCCGCCTCGCGGCAGTTTTCCCAGATCGTCTGGCCGTTGACGGTCATCGCCTCCCGATTCAACATGCCGTGTTCGCCGAGCGTGCGGATGACCGCCGGCAGCCCACCGGCGTAATAGAAGTCCTCCATCAGGAACCGGCCCGACGGCATCAGATCGACGATCGTCGGGATGGCGCGGCCGAAATCGTCCCAGTCCTGCAGCGTCACCGGTACGCCCACACGCCCGGCAATCGCCAGAATGTGGAGCACGGCGTTGGTCGATCCGCCGATCGCGCCGTTCACACGGATGGCGTTCTCGAAGGCCGCCCGCGTCAGGATCTTCGACAGGCGCACATCGTCTTTGACGAGTTCCACGATGCGACGTCCGGCGACGTGCGCCTGCGCGTACCGACGGGAATCCGCCGCGGGAATGGCCGCGTTGTCGGGCAGGGTCAGCCCGAGGGCCTCGGCCATCGACGCCATGGTCGACGCGGTCCCCATGACGTTGCAGGTGCCGGTCGATCTCGACATGCACGACTCGGCCTGCATGAACTCTTTGAGGCTCATCATGCCGCCGCGCACTTCCTCGCTGAAGCGCCACACGTCAGTGCCCGACCCGAGGTCGGCGCCTCGGAACTTGCCGTTGAGCATCGGGCCGCCGGAGATCACCAGCGCAGGAAGATCGCAACTCGCGGCGCCCATGACGAGCGACGGGGTGGTCTTGTCGCAGCCGCAGAGCAGGACGACGCCGTCGATGGGGTTGGCGCGGATGGACTCCTCGACGTCCATCGACGCAAGGTTGCGGAAGAGCATCGCCGTCGGGCGGACGCTCGTCTCGCCGAGGGACATCACCGGGAACTCGAACGGGAGTCCGCCGGCTTCCCACACGCCGCGCTTCACGTGCTCGGCCAGCTCACGGAAGTGGCCGTTGCACGGCGTCAGCTCAGACCACGTGTTGCAGATGCCGATGATGGGCCGGCCGTCGAACACGCCTTCCGGCAACCCGCGGCCGACCCAGCTGCGATGAATGAATCCGTCTTTGTCGAGCTTGGAGAACCAGGCTGATGAGCGATATTTTCGTTTTGAATCCGACACAAGTATGAGTCCGTGAAATGTTGAATGCTGAATTCTGATTGATCTTTGTCAGCCGGCGCTCAGCGAAATTAGAAGTCAGTGAACTGGCGTGAAATATCGAGCTGGTTGCTGAAGGCTGAATGATCAGGCCGTCATTCAGCAATCAGCATTCAGCAATCAGCATTTCTAGCGTCCCCCTCGCCCGCGGCCCTCACCCGCTGGCGCATCGGTAATCCCCCGGCCGCCGCCCCGGGCCGGACGCTCGGTCATCAGTGTGTCCACCGATCGACGCGCGGCCCAGGCAATGCCGCGAAGCAGCATCGGCTGAACCTGCGGGTTGCTGAAATTCGCGTAGAAGTGCCCCTGCATCCAGACGAACGCCCGGAACGGTTGACCGGTCGGCGCCGGAGTGAGCTGATTCTCATACGTCCAGATTTGCGGGACCGTCTCGCCGGCATGGCCTGCTCGCTGCGCGCTCGGCGTCGCGGCGATCACCGCCGTGGCCAGAACGTGAATCTCTGGATTCTTCGCCCAGGTCATCGAGTAAAACGCTTCGTCCTTGATGCTGAAGTTCGTCATCCCCTGCATGATGGGATGCGCGGTGTCGACGATCGTGTAGGGCACGTCGGCTTCCAGGGTGAAATTCGTCTCGCCGTGCTTCTTCGCGCCACCAACGAACGTCGCAAACTCCGCAGGATCCGGGCCGCAGAGCGCGTCATGAATGCTCACCAGGCCGCCGCCACGACGGAGGTAGGCGTCGAGGTTGGCGCGATCTTCCATGCTCAGATAGCCGGCGTCCCCCTTGTACATGATGACGACGTCGCTGTTCCCAAGCTCTTTCGCTGACGGGAAATGCAGCGCGCCATCGACAATCGCGTTGCGATTCATCAGCAGCTTGCTCCAGTCGGCGACGAACTGCGGATAGTCGTGCTGCCCTTCAGCGTGCGTCTTGAGACCGCCGTAAAGGAAGATGCGGATTGGCGGCGTTGAAAACGGGCTGCCTTGCGGCCCCTGACCACGGCCCTGGCCGCGCCCAGCCGGCTGCTGCGCACCGGCGGCGGGCGCTGCGGGCGTCGTCGCCTGCTGCGCGATCATCGTCGCGCCGAGGAGGACGGTCGCGGCGGCAAGGAGTGAGATTCGAGTTTTCATATGAGATCCTTCAATCGGCAATCAGCAATCTACTTGCGCTTCGCGTACGTCTTGGTGAATCCGTTGCGGCTGTTGGTCACCGTAAACGAGCCGTCAGGCTGCACCGACATCTTGATCCAGTACGCGGGCGTGTGGGCCGCCGCGGCAGCCGCTCCACCCCCGCGACCGCCTGCGCCCGACCCACCGGCCGCCGGCGCCCCCGCAGCACTGCCTGGCGCACCGGCGGTTGGTGCCTGCGGCGCGGCAGCTCCCGGTGCGGGTGCCGCTGCCGGAGCACCCGCAGGTGGTTGACCGCCCATCGCCGGTGGGCCGCCGGCTGGGGCGCCTGGTCCACCGCCTCGCGGCGGTGCCGTCAGCACCCCGGCAACCGTCGCCGGATCGTCGACGTTCGCGATGAAGACCCCCGCGGCGTTCAATTCGATCCCTGCATTGTACGACCAATGCAGCTGCCAGATATCCTCCAGGCCGGGCGACGACCACATCGTTTTCATCGCCTCGGTTCCGGCTCCCTTTCGCGTCCCGTTCTGCATGATCGCCACGCGCGGCTGCACGCCGTGGACGAGCGCGGGAGAGTTCGATTGGTCGAGCCCGTGATGTGTGACGAAGAACGCGTCGACAGTGCCGACCGGATTGTTCGGGCACATCAGGTCGTTCTCCTTGTTCCACAGACAGATCGCCAAGATCGATGGCGCGGAACTGACCAAACGTGATGACGCTGCCGACTGATTGACCGTTGTCGTCGGTTGGCGACGCATCCTTCGGCGCGACGCCGGCACAGGCCGGATTAGGCTTGCCGCCGCCCGGCAGGGCTGTCTTCAAGACTTGGCCAGCTGACGTCACGATTCGCCAGTCGAGACCGGCGATTGGAATCTTGTCCCCCGGCTTCACGACCGTGTGCTTGGCCTTTCCATACAACTCGGCATAGGCCGCCTGGAACCCCTGCACCTGTTCCCGCTCTTCAACGGAGGGACCGTGATCGATGAAGTGCCCGATTGGAATCCGCTTCGCGAGTTCCTGAAGGCCGCCGATGTGATCGACGTGATAGTGGGTCGAGATCAGGAAGTCGATCTGCTTGACCCCGGCGTCGTTGACCGCAGCCATGAGCCGGTCGAGATCGCGGTTGCCGGGATTGCCGCTGTCGATGAGCAGCGACTGACCGCTCGGCGCGACCCACAGCGCCGCCTTGCCCCCCTCGGTGTCGACGACGTAGATTTCGAGCGGCTTGGCCGGTGCACCGCGCTGCGCCGTCGGCGCGCTGGTGAGCGCCAGAATCGCCGCGGCCGTGAGTGCCAGTCGTTTCATCTGAATCTCCTGATGGCGGGGTCTGCAGACCCCGCCTCTCTTATTTCAATGCCGAGAAATCCGTCGGATCCGCGAACACTGACTCGACCTTGGTCGTCAGCGGTCCGTCTTTCTCTGAGTCCGCCTTCGCTTTCACCCAATCCGGATCGGCGCGGAACGACGCCCAGCTTTTCGCCGCGGCTTCGCGGCTCTCGTGCGAGAGGACGTAGATCAGGGTGTTGTCCTTGAGCGGCGCGTCCTGCGGCACCCAGTAGCCAATGCTCTTCATGTCGTACTTGTTGAAGACCTTGATCGTGTGATCGCGGAAGCGCGACTTGAGCGCCTCGAGCTTTCCAGGCGGCGTCGTGTACGTGCGGATCTCGTACACCCGGTTCCCCGCCGCGTGCACGGTTGCCGCGGGCGGGAACACCGCGTGGGCAAAGATCCCGCCGGCAAACGCGGCACACACGATCAGTGCGAGAGACGTCCTGGTCATCAACATCGTGATCTCCTTTTCTCACTTGCGCTGGGGCCCCACCCCCAGCGCCTGCCAGCGCTCGCCCTTGGCTCGCGCCGATTGATCGCTAGGACTATCCGCTTAAGTCAGCGTTTCGTCACTAGCCTTCTGCTTCACTTTTAACTTCTAACTTTGAACTTTTGACTTTTACCTTGCGATCCAGCCACCGTCGATGAAGAGCGGCGTGCCGGTCATGTACGATGAGGCTTCGGACGCAAGATAGACGACGGCGCCGGTCAGCTCGTCGAGCTCTCCCCATCTGCCCATCGGTATCTGCGCGACGAACTCCTTGTACTTGACCGGATCCTCCAGCAGTGACCGGTTCATCTCGGTCGCGAACGCTCCCGGGCAGATCGCATTCGCCGTCACACCGGTGCCGGCCCATTCGAGCGCCAGGACGCGCGTCAGGTTGATGATGCCGGCCTTGGACGACGCATATGGCGCGCGTCCAGGCAGTGCAATCACGCCAAGAACAGATCCAAGATTGATGACGCGACCCCAGCCGCGGCTCACCATGCGGGGGCCGATCGCCCGAGCACAGAGAAACGGACCCTTCAGATTCGTGTCGATAACCGCATCCCAGTCGGCCTCGCTCAGCTGCTGAATCGGACCACGAATATTGATGCCCGCATTGTTGACCAGGATGTCGATCTTCCCCAGCTCGCGCTCGACATCGTTGGCCAGCTGTTCGACGTCGCCGAGCTTCGTGACGTCAGCGGCAAACGCCAGCGCCTTGCGGCCGGTGGCGCTGCCGATCGCGGTCGCGGCTTCCTGACAGCTCTCTTTGGAGCGACCCGCCAGGGCGATGGTGGCTCCAGCTTCCGCCAGCGCCGTCGCCATGGTCTTGCCGAGCCCTCGCGCACCGCCAGTCACCAGCGCGACTTTCCCATCGAGACGAAATCGATCCAGCACTGTTTTTTGTGTCATCTTTTCTCACTGCTCGCGGGGCCCCACCCCCGCTCGCTCTCGCTCGGGGGCGCCGCGGCGCGGCGCTTCCCTCCGGCCCCTCGCTCGGGCCGCTGGCGCTTCTCACTGCTCGCGGGGCGCTTTGCCGTTTGCCTTTTACTTTTTACTTTTAACTTCTAACTTTTAACTTTTGAGTTGTGCCGGGCCTTTCTAAAATCCGGACGGCCTCACCCTGAACGTTTCGGTCCAGGTTCCGCCCGGTGCAATGTACTGCAATTCCTGGTAAAGCCCCTTATGCGCAAGGTTCATGGCATTCGTGATTCCCGCCATCGGTTCGAGGCAGACGAAATCGCCCCGCGGCGGCCGCCCATCGCCTAGAACAGGCGGAGTCTTTGGCGCGAAGACCACCGCCGCACGGTACGTCGGTCCGACTTCGACATCGATACGGTGTCTCGAGCTGGATACCGTCATCGCCGACATGCCATGGCTATCGCGGACCAGATCCGAGAACACGTGATCGAGATCGTAGTCGTGGAGCGGCACGGCACGCGGCTCGGGAAAGGCTCGTTCGATGGGTTCGGTTTCTCCCGTCGGAATCTTGGCCTCCGACAACAGCCATCGGGTTCGGGCACCGATCGATACCGTCCACTGGTCGCGGCCGCTGTCTGGCAGTCGAAAGTACGGATGGAAACCGACCGCCAGCGGCATCGGATCCGCGCTCAGATTCTCGATCGTCGTGGTCACGTCGAGGCCGCCGTCGTGAAGCCGGTGCGTCATGTCGATCGCGTGAGCGAACGGGAACTGCTTCATCCAGACCGGTACGCGGTAGAACTCGAGCCGGCTCGTCACCCACGACTGGCGATCGTCGGCGTCGACCGCGATGACCTGCCATCGATCCGTGCGCATCAAGAGACCGTGGATGGGCGTCGCGCCGCGAACGTTGCCGATGTCCATGTCGAACGGGAACCGCCGCCCGTTGGCGTAGAAGGCCTGTTCGTCCAGCCGGTTCGCCCACGGTCCGAGAAACGGGATCCCGCCGCGCCCTTGTCCGCTGGCCTTGAAGTCGTCGAGCGATTCGTAGGGGCGCCAGAGTACGTCCACACCGTTGACTCGCATCTCGAACGCGTTGTTGCCGAACGATGGGCAGACGGAGACCACTGTGCCGGACTGCGAATCCTCGAGCCGAACGATATCGCCGGTGTCTTGCGCTCGATATCGGCGGTCGCTCACTGCGTGTTGAAGTGCGGACAAGTCGGCGCGGTTCTACTGCGTGACCGGAATCAGCCGGGCGATCATACCCGGCGTCGACGCCGACAAGACCTGACCCGGCAGCTGCAGCGTCACATAGAGGTAGCCATCGGGCCCGATGATCACGTCGTGCACGCGTCCGAACTGATTGAACACCTGCTCCTGGTGCGTCACTTTGTCGCCGCTGATTTCGAGACGCCGAAGCTGCTGGCCGCCAAGCGCGCTGACGAACAGATCGTTCTTCCACCCGGGGTACCGGGAGCCGGTGTAGAACACCATGCCGCTCGGGGCAATCGTCGGCGTGTAATAGACGATCGGCTGTTCCATGCCTTCGTGCGTCTGCTCGGTCACGCGGCGATCGGTGCCCATCGTAATCACTCCCCAGCCGTAATTGTGGCCAGGTTCGATGACGTTGATCTCGTCGCCCCCCTGAGGCCCATGTTCGGACTCCCAGAGCTTGCCGCTCACCGGATCCCATGCAAGACCCTGCGGGTTGCGATGACCGTAACTCCAGATCGTCGGCACCACGTTCTCTTTTCCGGCGAACGGATTGTCTGTCGGCACCGACCCGTCGTCGTTGACGCGATGGATCTTGCCGAGTGGACTCGACAGGTTCTGAGCGTTCGACGGGTCGTTCTTTTCGCCAAGCGTGTAGAAGAGATGATTCTGCTTATCGAAGATGAATCGCGATCCGTAGTGGGCGTTGGTGGGGCTGTAGATGTCGGGCTTCGCGCGGAAGAGCACCTGCTCGTCGGTCCACTCGTTGTTCTTGTTGATCTTGCCGCGGATGATCACCGTCATCGACGGAGGATCGGGCGGACCGCCGCGGCCGCGCCCGCCCTGCGGCGGTGCCGCCGGAGCCGGCTGCTCTGGCGGCGCCGCCGGGGGGACGTAACCGGGGAGCGTCTCCGAATACGATAAATAGATCCAGCCGTTCTTCGCGTACTGCGGATGCACCTCGACGTCGAACAATCCGCCGTCCTGCTTCTCCCAGACCTTCGGTGTTCCCTTGACGGGATCCGGAAGCAGCTTGCCTTTCTCGACGATTCGAAGGCGGCCCGGCCGCTCGGTGATCAGCAACCGCCCATCCGGAAGGAATGCGATTGCCCACGGCGTTTCGATGTTGCGCGCGACGACTTCGACCTTGAACGTCTGCTTCTCGGACTTGACGATCTGTCCGTCAGGATCCGCAACGACCGGAGGTTTTTCCTGCGGGGCCTGAGCCGCCACCGGCGGACCGACCGGTCCTCGGGAAACGGGATTCTGTGCCGGAGGAGACTGCGAAACGAAGCCGTGGACCGTCAGCACGGTGCCAAACAGCAGCGCCACGACTCCAACTGGCTTGATTGAGGGCGACATGTGAGCTTCCTTTGAAAGGCTGCGCGTCTCGGATTCTAGTCGACCGGGTGGGTTTCAAACCAGCGTCAACCTCGCCTGGTGGCCTGTCGACGACAAGCTGTCTCATAAACCTGATGCTCGTCCTAAGGCGCGAGCGAGCATGGCGAGCGAGCCACGCGACCGGAGCGCGCCGACGCAGCGGCGCGCGAGAGAGCGTGCAGGGAGTCCGAGGGGCAAAGCCCCTCGGACCAAGACTAGTCGAATGGCGTGCCGATGTAGTTCTCGGCAAGGCTGGTCATCGCGGCCCCTGAACTGACCAGGTAATCGAGCTCAGCCAGCTGACGCCGATAGTCGAACGGATTGTCACCCTCCTGCTTGTGCAGCATCGACGTCATCCACCATGAAAAGCGCTGCGCCCGCCATGTCCGTTTCAGGCCGCGATCCGAGTAGTCGTCGAGCCGTCTCTGGCTGCCGTGCTTGAAGAACTCCTCCAGTGCGCCGGCCAGTCGTCGCACGTCTGCCATCGCCAGATTCAGCCCCTTCGCCCCGGTCGGCGGGACGATGTGGGCGGCGTCGCCGGCGAGGAACAGCCGGCCGTACCGCATCGGCTCCGCGACGAAGCTGCGCATCGGCGCGATCGCCTTTTGCAGAATCGGCCCGACGTTTGGCACCCAGCCATCAGTCGTCCGCAGGCGTACCATCAACTCCGCCCAGATGCGATCGTCGCTCCACTCGTCAAGATTCTCGTCAGGCGCGCATTGCAGATACAGCCGGGTGATCGTCGTCGATCGCATGCTGAAAAGGGCAAACCCGCGCTCGCTCAGGCTGTAGACGATCTCGTCGGACGACGGTGGCGCGCTCGCCAGAATCCCGAGCCACGCAAACGGATACTCGCGCTCGTAGGTCCGCACGTACGAGGCCGGGATCGCCGTGCGGCACACGCCATGAAATCCATCGCACCCGGCGATGAAGTCGCACCGGAGTTCGTGCGCCTCGCCGCCATGAACGAAGCGGACGCGAGGCGTATCCGTTTCGAGATCGGGGACGCTGACGTCTGTCGCATCGAAGTGCAGCGGGCGACCGGTCGCGCGACGCGCCTCGATCAGATCCTTCACCACCTCGTTCTGCCCGTAGATCGTGATCGCCCGGCCGCCGGTCAACGACGCCAAATCGATTCGATGCCGCGCGCCGTTGAACCGGAGATAGATCCCTTCGTGCCGCATGCCTTCGCGACCCAGGCGCTCGCCGACACCCGTCGCGTGCATCAGATCGACCGTCCCCTGCTCGAGCACGCCCGCCCGTACGCGCTCGATCACGTACTCCTGGCTTCGATTCTCGACGATGACCGAATCGATACCGGCCAGGTGAAGGAGATGACCGAGCATCAAGCCGGCCGGGCCTGCGCCAACGATTCCGACCTGCGTACTGGTGACGGACATGGATCGACGGCGGGTCTAGACCCGCTTTAGAAGCTGTCTCATAAACCTGCCGCTCACTCCAAGATGCGAGCGAGCCCTGCGAGCGAGCCACGCGATCGGAGCGCGCCGTCGCAGCGGCGCGCGAGAGCGTCGTGTCGGGGAGTCCGAGGGGCGAAGCCCATCGGATTGAGACGACTACCGAAACAGCAGCGGCGCGACGTCGTGCAGGTGATGCCGCCACACGACCCACTCGTGCCGGCCTTCGCCGACGACGTAGCTGTGCTTGATGCCCTTGGTGGTGAGCGTGGCATCGAGCGCCTTCGCGCCCGCCCCCGTGAGGTTGTCGTCCTTGCCGATGCCCATCCACAAGAGCTTGATCTGCTTGTTCGTCGCCGCGGGATCTTTGAAGAAATCGGGATATGTGGTGTCCGCATTGTTCGCTCCCGCGCTCATGATGACGAGCGAGCGAAACAATTCCGGATGCGAGAACCCGACGGCTATCGTCTGACCGCCGCCCATCGACAGTCCGCCAAGCGCTCGGTTGTCCGCGCCCGGCAAGGTCCGGAACGTCTTCTCAACGAAGGGAATCACATCCTCGATGAGATCCTTGCCGAACGGGCCGCCACCGGCAGCACCGCCTCCTCCACCTTGCGGCTGTGCCGGTGGGGGCTCGGGACCGAGACCGACGCCCTGACGCGCGTAGCCGAGCGGATTCACCAGGATCATCGGCTTCGCCTTCCCCTCGGCGATCAGATTGTCCATGATGTAGTTCGCGCGTCCGGTCAGCATCCAGCTCGAGTCGATGTTGCCGGCGCCGTGGAGAAGATAAAACACTGGATACCGGGTGTTGCCACGATCGTAGCCGGGAGGCGTGTAGATCCACAGCGTCCGCGGCGCGCCAAGTGCCTTCGAGTTGTAGGTCTCCACTCGAATCGTCCCGTGCGGCACCGGCCTCGCGTCGTCGAATTCAAGCCCATCACCCGGCACTTCCACGAGATTCGCCGGAGGGAACGCGCCGAAGCCCAGCTTGACCGACGGATTCGCCGGATCCATCGCGATAATCCCATCGACGTTGAACTGGTAGTTGTAGACGTCATGCGGCAGCGGACCGATCGTCACCGTCCAGACCCCATCGTCGCCCTTGGTCATCGGATGAGGCTTGCCATCGATCTCGCCAACGACGGTGACTTCTTTGGCGTTCGGGGCCCGGAAGCGAAGGGTGAAGGTCTTGTCGGGATTGATCTGCGGAGAATTGAGCGCGCCGCGGCCGCCACCGCGGCCGGCTGGTGGCGCGGCCGGCGCCTGCCCCGTCGGGGCGGCAGGCGGCGTCGTCGGCGCCTGTCCGGAAACCACCAGGCTCAGCGCCCCGAAAATCATGACACCCAGGAGTGCTCGTCGAACCATTTGTCCCTCGTGCGACAGAAATTTAGCGGGCAGTGTAATCGATTTCAGAGATCACGAGGGAATACGACGGCACGGACGGGGCGTTACACGGAAGTTAAAAGTCGAAAGTTAAAAGTCAGAAGTACTTTTAACTTTTAACTTTTAACTTTTAACTTTTAACTTTCTACAGCCTACAGATGAGCAGTTCCCGCTCGTAGATCATCTCCGGCGGCAGGTTGTCGTGCAGCTCGATGAAGAGCTCCTCGTGCTGAATGACCTCACGACGCCAGAGCGCGGGATCGACTGCCTGGAGCTGGTCGAACTGCTCCCGCGACATGTCCAGGCCGCGCCAGTCGAAGTCCTCGTACCTGGGCATCCAACCGATCGGTGTCTCCTTGGCCAGCACCCGGCCTCGCACGCGATCGACGATCCATTTCAGCACGCGCAGGTTTTCACGGTAGCCGGACCACAGGAATCGACCCTGATCGTCCTTGCGGAACCAGTTCACGTGGAAGATTTTGGGCGTTTCGCTGAGCGACCGCTGCATCTTGATCCAGTGTCGGAAGTAGTCACCCATGTGATAGCCGCAGAACGGCAGCATGGCCATCGGGTCGCGGCGGAGCGTGCCCACGCTTCCGGTCGCGGCGGCGGTCGTTTCCGATCCCATCGTTGCGCCGATGTAGACACCGGACGTCCAGTTGAACGACTGATACACGAGCGGCAGCGTGTGAGCGCGACGGCCGCCAAAAATGATCGCGCTGATCGGCACGCCCTCGGGCGCTTCCCAATCCGAGTCGATGATCGGACACTGACCGGCCGGCGCGGTAAACCTCGCGTTGGGGTGCGCGGCAGGCTTGCCGGACGCGCGTCCGATTTCCGGCGTCCACCGATCGCCTCGCCAGTCGAGGCACTCGGCCGGCGGCTCGTCGGTCATGCCTTCCCACCACACGCCGCCCTCCGGCGTGAGCGCCACGTTGGTGAAGATCGTGTTGCGGGCGACCATCGCCATTGCGTTCGGGTTGGTTTTTTTCGACGTGCCAGGTGCGACGCCGAACACGCCAGCCTCGGGATTGATCGCATGCAGCTGCCCGCTCGAATCCGGCTTGATCCAGGCGATGTCGTCCCCGACCATGGAGACCTTCCAGTCGCGCATGCTGTCGGGCGGGATCAGCATCGCGAGATTGGTCTTCCCGCAGGCACTCGGGAATGCGGCCGAGATGTACGTCTTCTCGCCGTGCGGATCCTCGACGCCGAGGATCAGCATGTGCTCCGCCATCCAGCCTTCGTCGCGTGCGATGTTGGAGGCGATGCGCAGGCCGAAGCACTTCTTGCCGAGGAGCGCGTTGCCACCGTAGCCGGATCCGAACGACCAGATTTCCCGATTCTCCGGAAAATGGACGATGTATTTCTCGGGATTGCAGGGCCAGGGCACGTCGGCTTGTCCGGCCGCGAGCGGCGCGCCCACGCTATGCATGCACGGGACGACGCGCTGGACGTTGCGATCGATGATGCGGAACGCGGGCAGGCCGATCCGCGCCATGGTTCGCATGCTGGCGACGACGTATGGCGAGTCGGTGAGCTGGACGGCAATCCGCGACATCGGCGAGTCCACGGTGCCCATGCTGAACGCCAGCACGTACATCGTGCGTCCAGCCATGGCGCCGGCGAACATCTCGCGCAGCTTCGTGCGCATCTCGAACGGGTTCACCCAGTTGTTGGTTGGCCCGGCGTCGTCTTTGGACAACGAGCAGACGAAGGTGCGGGACTCGACGCGGGCGACATCGTTCGGATCCGACCTGGCGTAGAAACAGCCCGGCCAGAGATCCTGGTTCAGGCGGCTGAGCGTGCCGCTGCGGACCATTTCATCGCAGATCTGGTCGTATTCCTCCTGCGAGCCGTCAACCCAGTGAATGGCCTTCGGCCGAGCGAGGTCAGCCATCTTCCGGACCCAGCGAAGCAGGTGCTGATTTGTCGAGAGGGGCGCCGACACGTCGCGGGACATCATCTTCACAATCTGGAATTTTACCTCTTTGCCCGCCGTCGCCGCAGGTGTGCGGCTGATGGAGGCGGCTCGCGTAGTATGCTGCTGCCTCAGGCATGTCGGTCTTTTACAGCCTTCAAGAAGCCGTGGCTGAGGCGCTTCACGACGGCGACACCGTCGCCATGGAAGGCTTCACGCATCTGATTCCTTACGCGGCCGCTCACGAACTGATTCGTCAGCGCCGGCGCAACCTGACGCTCGTCCGGATGACGCCCGATTTGATCTACGACCAGCTGATCGGCGCTGGTTGCGCGGCGAAGCTGGTGTTTTCCTGGGGTGGAAACCCCGGTGTCGGTTCGCTGCACCGCCTCCGGGATGCCGTCGAGCACGGCTGGCCGCAGCCGCTGGCGCTCGAAGAGTACAGTCACGCGGCTCTTGCCAACGCCTACGACGCGGGAGCGGCACGCCTCCCCTTTGCCGCATTCCGCGGTTCACCTGGAGATCTCGCGCGCGTCAACCCGAACTATCGAAGCATCGTCTGTCCCTTCACGGGCGAAACGCTGACCGCGGTGCCGGCGATGCGAGCGGATGTCGCGATCGTCCACGCGCAACGGGCGGATCGTGCCGGCAACGTGATGATCGAGGGCATTGTCGGCGTGCAGAAAGAAGCCGTGCTGGGAGCCAGGCGATCGATCATCACGGTCGAGGAAGTCGTCGATTCGTTCGACGGCATCTCTCCGAATGCGTGCGTGCTCCCCCGCTGGGCCATCGGCGCGATCGCGGTCGTGCCGGGAGGCGCGTTTCCCTCGTACGCCTACGGCTACTATCAGAGAGATAACGCGTTCTACCTGGCGTGGGACGCCATCTCCCGCGAACGCGACAGTTTTCGAGCCTGGATCGATGAGCACGTGATGCGCTCGGATCCTGAGGCATTCGCGCGGCGCGCCGCACGGGTGGCCTGACGTGAATTATTCGCCTGACGAGCTGATGACCGTGGCGGCAGCCCGCTGCGTGAGCAGCAGCGACGTCTGCTTCGTCGGCATCGGACTGCCGTCGGCGGCGTGCAATCTGGCGCGCCTGACGCACGCGCCCGGCATCACCCTGATTTACGAGTCGGGAACGATCGGCGCCAGACCCACGGTGTTGCCGCTCTCAATTGGCGACGGCGAGCTCTGCGCAACGGCATTGACCACGGTACCGGTGCCGGAGTTCTTCCGATACTGGCTGCAGAGCGGCCGCATCACCGTGGGATTTTTGGGCGGAGCTCAGATCGATCGCTTCGCGAATCTCAACACCACGGTGGTGGGGACGTATGAAGCCCCCACGGTGCGGCTACCGGGCGCCGGGGGCGCTCCTGAAATGGCCGCACACTGCCAGCAGATTTTCATCGTGATGGCACAGTCCCGGCGCGCCTTCGTCGATCGCCTCGACTTTCTGACAACGCGCGGTCACGGCGCAGGCGGCGAGGATCGCCAACGGCTCGGCCTCAGGACCGCGGGACCGTCGAAGGTCATCACCGACTTATGCGTGATGGAGCCGGATCGCCAGACGCGCGAACTGACGGTGACCAGCCTTCACCCGGGTGTGACCCGCGATCGCGTCCAGGCGGCCACCGGCTGGCCGGTTCGATTTGCCCCCGAAGCAGGGGAAACCGCCGCGCCGTCGGAGCACGAGCTGACCGCGCTTCGCCATCTCCGGCTCGAAACCGAGAACGCGCACAAAGCAAAGGAGCCCGCGTGACAGCCCGTCGTCCACCGGCAGGCACGCACCCGCCGAACGATTCGCCCGGGTATCGAAGCACCACGTTCCGTCATCCGAAAGAGCCGTTGGTCATCATTCCGCAAACGCTCTCCGAGATCACCGGGCCGGCCTATCCCTATGGCCGGATCGAGGCCACGGACAACGACCTCACGGTGCAGCACGCAGGCGAGCCGCTCGGCGAACGCATCATCGTGCAAGGCCGGGTGCTCGATGAGGACGGCCGGCCGATCCCGAACACGCTCGTCGAGATCTGGCAGGCCAACGCGGCGGGCCGGTACACGCATCGCGTGGACTCGCACCCCGCGCCGCTCGATCCGAACTTTTCGGGCGCGGGTCGAACACTGACCGATCCCGAAGGGCGCTATCGATTCGTCACCATCAAGCCGGGCGCCTACCCGTGGCTGAACCATGACAACGCGTGGCGCCCCGCGCACATTCACTTCTCGTTGTTCGGCACGAGCTTTCTCAGCCGACTCATCACGCAGATGTATTTCCCTGGCGATCCGCTGTTTCCGTACGATCCGATCATGAACTCGATCCCCGATGAACGGGCGCGTCACCGGCTGATTGCCAACTTCGACCTGAACGTGACCCGGCCGGAGTGGGCGCTGGGATACACGTTCGATATCGTTCTCCGTGGCTCGAACGCCACGCCGATGGAGAAGTGACGTGAGCGGTCTCACTCCGTTTCAGACGCTGGGCCCGTTCTTCGATTTCGGTCTCGTCATCCCCGACGGCGATGTCGTCGCGAAACCAGAGTCATCAGGTCGCCACGTCCTCATCGAGGGAACCGTGCGCGACGGAAACGGTGATGCGCTTTCGGATGCGCTGATTGAGATCTGGCAGGCAAACGCCGCGGGCAAGTATCGACACGCCGCCGACCATCAGGATCGACCGCTCGATCCGGCGTTCCATGGCTTCGGACGTGTTGCGACCAGCGCACAGGGAGAATTTATTTTCAAGACCGTGGTCCCCGGACGCGTCCCGGGTGCCAACGGGAGGCTGCAGGCGCCACATCTCGCTGTCGGCGTGCTCGCACGAGGTGTGCTGACGCGGCTGGTCACCAGGCTGTATTTCGAGGACGAGCCGTCGAACGCGGAGGACGAGATCTTGTCGCTCGTCCCGGCCGAGCGGCGGTCGACGTTGATCGCAAAACGAATCGAACCCGATCGCTATCGATTCGACATCATTCTCCAGGGCCTCGGCGAGACCGTCTTCTTTGATGTTTGACTCCCATTTCTCCAGTCGCGCGCGACTGCAGGCGCTGCTTGAAGTCGAGGCCGCGCTCGCCGAGGCGGAAGCCGTCGTGGGCGTCATTCCGCCGCAGGCCGCGCGTTCAATTCGCACGTGTGCGCGGGTCGAAGACCTCGACGACGCGCTCATCGAATCGGAAGCCCAACTCGACGGCAATGAGGCGATTCCGCTGATTCGTCAGCTCACCGCGCACGTGGCGGCGACCGACAAAGAGGCGGCCGGGTACGTGCACTGGGGCGCTACGAGCCAGGACGTCATCGATACGGCTCTCGTCCTCCAGCTCCGAACGGCGACTGCCCCGGTGATCGAGGACCTCTTCCGTGCAGGGGACGCCGCGGCCGGACACGCCAGACGGCACGTGACAACCACGATGGCGGGGCGCACGTGGCTCCAGCAGGCGACGCCGATTACGTTCGGATTGAAGGCGGCGGGCTGGTGTGACGCGCTCGACCGCGCCGCCAGCGACCTGCAGTCGGCGCTCAATCAAGCTCTCGTTCTTCAGTTTGGCGGGGCGTCCGGAACACTCGCGGCGCTCGGCGATCGCGGACCTGCGGTGGCGGCGGAACTTGGACGGCGGCTGGATCTGACCGTCCCGCCGATCCCGTGGCATGCCCACCGCGAGCGGTTGGCGTCGCTCGCCTGCGCGTTCGGCATTGCCAGCGGAACTGCCGGAAAGATCGGACGCGACCTCGGGTTGCTCGCGCAAACGGAAGTCGGTGAAGCCCATGAGCCCGACAGCAGTGCGGGCGGATCGTCGGCGATGCCGCACAAGCGGAATCCGGTTCGCGCTGCGGTTGCGATCGCCGGCGCCGTTCGGTCACCCGGACTGGTGGCGACGATGCTGTCAGCGATGGTGCAGGAGCACGAGCGCGGTCTCGGCGGCTGGCAGGCGGAGTGGGACACCATGCCCGAACTCGTCACCATTGCGGGGCAGTCAGCCGCCGCCATCGCCGGCGCGCTCGAAGCTCTGGTCGTCGATCCTGAGCGGATGCGAGCCAACGTGAACCTGACTGGCGGACTCATGCTCGCCGAGTCGGTCGCGATGCGATTGGCGCCGAAGATGGGAAAGAGTGACGCGCATGCCGCGGTCAAGCGAGCCGGGCAGCGTGCCGCCGCTGGCGAATCGTTTGCCGAGGTGCTGGCCAGCGACCCGGCGGTCTCCGCCATTCTCGATCGATCGGAAATCGATCAGGCGCTGTCGCCAGACCACTACCTCGGCTCAGCGGAAACGTTCGTTGCGGCCGTTCTCAGCCGCCGCACCCACAGAAAGAAGTAGCCCGTGCCACAGGTTGTTCGATCTGGATGTCGTCTGAGCTATCACGTAGACGGAAACCCGCACGGCGAGGCGCTGTTGTTTTCGAATTCGCTTGGGACGACCCACGAGCTGTGGCAACCGCAGCTGGACGCGCTCTCCTCTTCGTTCCGAATCATCACGTACGATACGCGCGGACACGGCGCATCCGATGCGCCGGCCGGTTCCTACACGATTGATATGCTCGGGCTCGACGCGCTGGCGATCCTCGACGCAGCCGGCGCCGACCGCGCCCACGTGTGCGGCTTGTCGCTCGGCGGACTGACCGCGATGTGGCTCGGCGTGCACGCGCCGAATCGCATTCGTTCCTTGATCCTCTCGAGCACCGCCGCGCGGATCGGATCGGTAGCGATGTGGGAGGAGCGGATCGCACAGGTCAAAGCCGCCGGCGTAGCATCGCTGGCCGATGCGGCGATGGGACGCTGGTTCACCGCCGGCTATCGGGAGGCGCACCCGGAGGTCGTATCGGTCTATCACCGGATGCTGGGGGCAACTGCGGCAGACGGCTATGCCGGTTGCTGTGCCGCGATTCGTGATGCCGATCTGCGTGAAGCGATCAGGGCCGTCGCTGCGCCGACGCTCGTGATTGCGGGCCGCGAAGATCCCGTGACCCCGCCGTCGGATGCGGAGGAGATGCGGGCGCGGATTGCTGGTGCGCGCGTCGAGGTTCTCGACGCCGCGCATATCCCCAACGTCGAGCAGGCCCGGGCGTATAGCGATCTGGTGTCCTCGTTCATCACCGGGCAGCAGAGGTCCCTGCATGGATGATCAGCAGCGGCGCGACGCGGGCATGAAAGTCCGCCGACAAGTGCTCGGCGATGCCCACGTCGATCGGGCGACGGACGCGGACGACGCCGTTGACCTCGGAGTTCCAGGATCTCATCACGCGCTACGCGTGGGGAGAAATCTGGACGCGTCCCGGGCTCGACCTGCGGACGCGGCGTATCCTCGTCCTCGGCACGCTCGTCGCGCTCGGACGTTTCGAGGAATTCCGGATACACGCGCGCGCGGCGCTCGTCGAAGGCGGGTTTTCGGCTGAGGACCTGAAGGAGATCGTGCTGCAGCAGGCGATCTACTGCGGCGTTCCGGCGGCAAATACGGCGTTTGCGGTGTTGGAGGAAATCGTGAATAAGTAGCCGATCTGGTTCGCGGTTCGCGGTTCGCGGTTCGCGATTCGCGTTCCAAGCTGGTAGCTGGTAGCTGGAAACTGGAAGCTGTTTTACGCGGCGACACCCGCCATTAATCGCATCAACGCATCCTGCGTCGCGGCTGCGCGCGGCAGTTCACCGGCGATTCTCCCCTCCCGCAAGACGATCACGCGCGTGCAGAGATTCAGGACTTCGGGCAGCTCGCTCGAAATCAGGATCACGCCAGCGCCGCGCGACGCGAGTTCGTCGATGAGCGCGTGAATCTCCGCCTTGGCGCCGACGTCGACGCCGCGCGTCGGTTCGTCCAGCAACAGGACCTGACACTTCGCCGCGAGCCATTTCGCGAGCACGAGCTTCTGCTGATTCCCGCCCGACAGCCCGGCCGTCACGACATCGGGGCTGGCGGCACGCACACGCAAACGCTCGAAGTAGGTCCCGACGAGCGAACGCTCCGATCGGCGGCGGATGAACGACCAGCGCGACAGGTTGCTCAGAATCGGGAGCGTCGTGTTCGCGAGCGCGCTCATGGAAAGCACCAGCCCCTGGCGCTTGCGATCCTCCGGCACGAGGCCCAGGCCGGCGCGCATCGCACCCCGCGGCCCTCCCGCCGCAAGGGCTCGCCCGCGGACATACACCTGGCCGGTTGCTGATCCGTCGAGACCGAACAGCGCCTGCGCCATTTCGGACCGCCCGGCGCCGACCAGCCCGGCAAAGCCGAGCACTTCTCCCGCGCGAAGCGTGAAACTCAGATTCTGGAATTTCCCCGGACTCGACAAGCCTTCGACGCGCAGCAGTTCGTCGCCGGTTTGCGCGTGGATGTGCGACGGAAAGTAGTCTTCGAGCGACCGCCCGATCATCATCTGGACGAGCGACGCCTGCGTCAGCTCCGCGATCGGCCGCGTGGCTACGTGCGCCCCGTCGCGGAGGATCGTGACCGCATCGCACAGTCGGAAGATCTCCTCCATTCGATGGCTGACGTAGATGGAGGTCACGCCTCGTTCGCGAAGCCGGCCGATGAGCTCGTACAGTTTCTCGGCCTCATGCTGCGACAGGCTGCTCGTCGGCTCGTCGAAGACGATGACTTTCGCGCCGGTGCCCACGGCGGTGGCGATCTGCAGCATCTGCTGCTGACCCGTCGTCAGCTCCCCGACACGGCGGCGGACGTCGAGCTGCGCGTCGATCGCGCCGAGCATGGTCTCAGCTTGCCTGCGCATCGCGCGCTGATCGAGAAACCCGCGTGAGGAGGGCAGCGCCCCAAGACAGAGGTTTTCCGCCACCGACAGGTTCTCGCAGAACGCGAGCTCCTGGTGGACGATGCCGACGCCGGCGGCAAGCGCCTGCTCCGGTCCGCTGAAGACGACCGGTTGTCCAAAGAGCACGAGGCCGCCGGCATCGGGCGAGTAGATGCCGGCCAGGATTTTTCCGAGCGTGCTCTTGCCGGCGCCGTTCTCGCCGCAGAGCGCGTGGCACGAGCCTGTCGCAATGTCGAAGCTGACATCCTCGAGCGCTCGCACGCCAGGAAATCGCTTCGAGACGTGCTCGAAGCGAACGGCTGGCGCCGTCATGGCATTTTCAGGTACGCGTCGGGCACGTCGGTAAAACCCCAGTCCTTGAGCTGACGCGCCCAGGTCCCCAGATTCTCCTTCGTGACCTTCACGAGCTCCATGGGAATGATCTGCGGCACGTCGTGTTTCAAGTGCACCTTTTCGACGATCGTCTGCACCGACACGTAGCCCCACTTGTAGGTCGGCTGGGCGAGCAGGACGGGCGCCAGTCCTTTCTCGACGTACGCGAGCTCAGCCGGCAGCGCGTCCACCGCGACGATCTTCACCTTCTTCGGATCGAGGTCGGTCAGCAGGGTCTGCGTGAAGAGCGGCCATCCGCCGATCATTGCCCAGCCGGTGATCTCGGGGTACGCGTTCTGGACTCGGATTACCTCGGCGGCCGCGTCCTGCGCCGTCTCGATGTGGTAGAAGGTGTCGACGATTGAAATGCCCGGATACTTCGCCGCTTCCTTCTTGACGCCGGCCACGCGGTTGCGGAGGTTCGGCGCATTTTGATTGCCGGCGAGGATCGCGACTTTGCCCTTGCCGTTCATCAGTGGCGCCAGCTCCTGCATCACCGCTTCGCCGGTCTTGATATCGTCGACGCCGTAGAACGCAAAGCGATTGGACTGCGGCGCGTCGCTGTCGAACGTCATGACTGGCACGCCGCGGCCGACGGCGTCGTTGATGGCGCCGGTGACCTTGCCGGCATCGGAGCACGAAATCAGGACCGCGCTCGCCCCCTCGTTGACCGCCTGCGCGATCCGCTGCGCCTGCACCTGGCCGTCTTCGGACGGAGGCGTCAACCACGCGATGTCGATCGGGATGTTCAGCTTCTGGGTGAGCTCCTTCGCGGCCGCCTCGGCCCCGGTTCGGGCCGAGAGGAACACCGGGTTGGTGGAGCTCTTCGCGATCATCGCGATCTTCAGCCCGCGTCCTGAGGCCGGCGCCGCGCCTCCTGCTGGCGCGCTTCCGGTCGTCGCCGGTTTCTCGCCCCCGCTACACGCCGTCATTAGCATCACGCAACCAAGCGCCGCGAATCTCGTCACATGTCTCATCTGCATAAGCATCCTGTCGTTGTCAGCATTTATCACGGCGCGTGGGGCCCCACCCCCACGCGCTCTCGCTCGGGGGCGCCGCTCCGCGGCGCTTCCCTCCGGCCCCTCGCTCGGGCCGCAGGCGCTCTGCTCTGAACGTTTAACTTCTAACTTTTAACTTTTGACTTTCTACTTCGCCGCTTTCGCGAGCCTGCGCGCGGTAAAGCTCGCGCTGGTGCGATCGAGCACGACGGCGACAATCGTCGCACAGCCGATGATGATCCACTCGTAATTCTGATCGAAGTGGAGCGTGCGAATCGATTGGCGGATCAACACGATCAACAGCGCGCCTAGTGTAGCGTTGATCGCGCTCCCCTTCCCGCCGGCCAGGCTGGCTCCTCCGACGACCGCCGACGCAATCACGTAGAGTTCGTAGCCGGTCGCGTCGACGCACGACGCCGAACCGTAGAAGCTTGCCCCCATGAACGCCGCCAGGCCGGCGGTCAGGCCGGAGATGACGAACACGCCGACCTGGATCCGTCCGAGTCGCAGGCCCGAGAAGCGGCTCGCTTCGGCGTTGCCGCCGATCGCGAACACGTGGCGGCCCATCACCGTGCGCGTCAGATACACCGCGCCGATCGCGGTCACCGCGATCATCGTCAGCATCGGCACCGGGTATAGCGACGCCGCAAGTCCGAGTGGCGCCTTGGCGACGCGCGTGAGGACCGACGGCAGCAGGATGCTCTCGGCGTGACTCGACACGAACGCCACGCCCCGCAGAATCCACATCGTCCCCAGCGTGATGATGAAGGGGTGGACCCGGAGCCCAACGACCATCAACCCGTTGACCGCACCACAAGCGATCCCGATCGCGAGCGACACGCCGAGCCCGACCACAAAGGTTGACACCGATCCCATCGGGCCAAGCGCGCGGAGTGCGAGCGCGGCCGTCACGCCAGCGAGCGCATAAATCGACCCGACGGACAGATCGATGCCGCCTGAAATGATGACAATCGTGGCCCCGACCGCCATGACCGCGAAAAAACTGGCGTCGGTGGCAGTCTGGATCAACGTGTAGGAATTGAAGAAGTTGTTGACCTCGGTACCCGTCAATCGATCGGTGTGGGAACCGGCGAGTGCCGTCAACAGGATGCCAAGGATCAGGATGACCAGGACCAGCCCGGCCTGTTCGGAGGCGAGAAGTTTGCGCAAGCTAAAGCATTATGCCCAAAACTGACCCCTATAATGCCCCGCATGTCGATGCTCACTCGCGCCGTCGTGCCGTGCCTGCTCCTCGCCGCCGCTCAGACCGCGCCGTCACCGGTCCAGGGCGGGGGCTTCGTCCCGCAGCCGATCCTCCCAGGCGGACAGATCGTCACGCTCTTTCCGCCCGGTTCCCCGTTCCTTCACGCCGATCACGTAGGCGAAGCGGAACAGAACAACATGCAGAAAGGCGTGCCCGGCCGCATCCAGAGCATCGTCAACATCCACAACCCTTCGATCGAAGTCCACGTGGTCGATCCCGGCATCAACACCGGCGCCGTGGTGATTCTCGCGCCCGGCGGCGGCCACAACACGCTGAACGTCGGCTCGGAAGGAGCGGACTTCGTTCCGTTCTTCTACAACTACGGCGTCAATACGATCATTCTTCGCAATCGTCTCCGGCGTGACGGATACAACCCGCAGACCGACGAGGTCTACGACGCGCAGCAGGCGATCCGCATGGTCCGCGCGCATGCGAAGGAATGGAACCTCGATCCCAGCAAGATAGGGATCGTTGGCTTTTCCGCGGGCGCCGAGCTCGCCGCGCCGGCCGCGATCGCGTTCGACACGTTCGACAAGTCGAACAGCGCGCCAGGCGATCCGCTGGCGGGCGTCAGCTCACGCCCTGACTTCGTCGGCCTCGTCTATCCGGGGCCGACGCCATTTGCCCGCGACGCGAGCACGCCGATTCCCTCAAATACTCCTCCCACGTTCATCACCTGCGCCGGAACAGACGATGCGGTGCATGCAAACTGGGCGGATCAATATTTCGCCGCGATGTTGAAGGCGAAGATCCCCAATCTCGAGATGCATATCTACGGCAACGGCGTCCATGGAAACGGCCTGAAAGACCGCGGCGACGCGCCGTTCGGAACGTGGCAGGCGCGGTTCATCGACTGGTTCCGCGACCTGGGGTTCCTCGAAAAGCCCGGCGTCGAGACGAAAGCCGCTCGAGACGTGGCGGCGCACGTCACGCCGGCTGCGAAGTGAGCGATGGAGGTGACGGAGAGCACGGGATTAATCAAGGGCCGTTGACATCTGCGACTGATGTCCATCAACACGGGCTACGCGAGCGACTCGCATCGGTAGACGCCCTGCGGGGAATAGCCATGATCCAGGAAATACGGCGGTTTTTGGAGGGGCGGCAGCTCCGTTCGTCAGCCTAACGTTTGCGCTCACCCGCGCCGCGGGCCTTGCGACATCATCGGCACGCGGTGTCGGTGCCGTTGGGCCGCTACTTGGATTGGGCTGGGTGATCGGCGCCCCAAGCATCCCTGGCAACGCGCCACTTGCCGTCCGTGTCGCGATGGTAAATCACCAGTCCCCAACCCGTGTCCTCCACGACTGCGCCGCCTCCGACCGGTGTGTCGGTGGACTTGTACGCATATCGCTCGAAGGCCCAGTCGCCGTTGACGACAAACTCCTGCACCGGCTTGTCCCAATGTGTCTTGAAGGCCTTGAGGTATCCCTCTAGCCAGGGACGCACGGCTGCCTTCCCGACCATGACCGGTTCCTGCGGCGCCAGGAACACCACGTCCTCAGCTAGCACGCCGAGCAATGTGTCGAGGTCGTTTGAGTTGATGGCCGTCACATAGGCCTCGTGCGCCTGGTGGGCCGCCGGGTCGTCGCCTGATGCGGTTGCGGCTGGCTGCGATCCCGGAGTGCCACACGCTCCACACAACACGGCGAACACCACGATCACAACACCTCGGTACATATCAACAGGCTCCTTAACGCCGAGTCTGGAACTCGCCGTGGCGCAGCCGCCACAGGACGTTCTCCGTGCGGTCCCAGCCGTAGCCGAGATTCACGACGCGGCGCGCCGTGACGCGGCATGTCAGGCCTTGAGCATCGATCGTCCAACTGTTCGGTTTCCCATGTGCTGGTCGCTCTCTGCTCTAGCAGCCGCGAGTTCGACGAAGGTCCTCACTCACGGCATTTTCACTTCAACAAGTTCTTTCAAACAAGAAAGTACATCCGGACCCTCGTCTCCACCAGTCGATTCATTGGGTGGGGAGGGGCGCGGGTCTTCCTGACGCACAAGCAGGGAAGTAACTTCTTCGCTCTGGGTCAACTCGTATGTCATGAAAAAGTAGTGCTCTGGAATGTCTTGCAGATCGGGGCGAGGGAAGAACAGTGAGTACTTCAGGCGTGACTGCGGTAAAAACTCAAGAACCTTGCCCTTCTGTTCAAATACTTGCCCGTTCCATTCGTTGCGGAAAATGATCGGAGTTCCGACCTCCCATGTTGTCAGCAGATCCGAGCCGTATTGCCATTGCTTGACCAAATCAGGCACGGTCAAGGCCAGCCAAACTTTCCTTGTGGGTGCAATAATCTTGACAATTGAGTCGGATGTTTTCACTTGGACGTCTCCAAGATGGTCGTTGTTGGCCTAATGAATAAGTAGGCCGACCGGCATATCTCGGACGACCTCGCGACGCTCGCAGCATAACGCTAACCGGCCTGCTCGAAGACGGGTGAAGGCAACGAATTGCCAGATCGCTTCGTCTGAGGGTACTGACAACTTATGCAACGGCTCGACGAACTGCTGAGCGACGTCCGCCTGGCAGTGCGGCAGTTGATCTCGGCCCGCGGGTTCACGCTGGTGGCAGCGCTCACCCTGGCGCTCGGCATCGGCGTCAACAGCGCCATCTTCTCGCTGGCTGATGCCGCGCTGATGCGGCCGCTGCCGTTTGGCGAGGCCGAGCGACTGGTGATGCTGTGGGAGCGTACACCGACGTCGCCAAAAACCGGTGTCTCGCCGCTGAACATGCGCGACTGGAACCTGCAAAGCCGGTCGTTCGAGGGTATCGCCTTCGTCCAGCGAGGCATGGGCGGCGGGCCGCTGCTGACCGCGCCTGACGGATCGATCGAAACGGCGGAGCGTCAGAGCACCAGTGCCAACTTCTTCGATGTCCTCAAGGTGGTCCCGATTGTGGGCCGCACGTTCAAGCCCGAAGACGACGGCCCGTCGCCGCGGCATGGTGCTGCTCGGCGAAGCCGTGTGGCGACGCCGATTCAGCAGCGATCCTTCGATTGTCGGCCGTCTCGTGCGGCTGAACGGCCAGCCGTACACCGTCGTCGGCGTGGTCGCGGACACTGTGCAGTTCTCGCGGCCAGCCGAGATCTGGACGCTGTCTGGCCAGTTCCCCGACATCCCGACGTTGCGCGCCGCCCGCGCCTTCGAGGTTGTCGCGCGCCTGAAGCCGGGCGTGACGATCGCAGAGGCGCAGGCCGAGCTGAACGTCATTGCCGAACGGCTCGCGCACGAATATCCCGAAGCGAACAAGGGTACCGGCGTGAGCGTCGAGCCGATCCGCGCCGGCATCGTCGGGAGCGATTTGGCGACAACGTCGATGTTGCTGCTGGGCGTGGTGGGCTTCGTGTTGCTCCTGTGCTGCGCGAACGTCGCCAATCTGCTGCTCGCGCGGGCTGCCGCGCGCACTCGTGAGATTGCCGTGCGGTCCGCGCTCGGCGCCGCCCGCGGACGCATCATCAGGCAGCTGCTCACGGAGAGCCTCGTGCTCGCGGTAGTCGGCGGGATGCTGGGCATCGGCGTCGGCGCCGCGATTCTCCGGGCCGCACCAGCGCTGATTCCGCCGGGTCTGTTACCGGCGGCAGTGACACCGGCGTTCGACGCGCGGGTCGTGCTGTTTGGTCTGGCGGCGGCGCTGGCAGTGGGCGTCGTGTTCGGTGTCATACCGGCGTGGCAGGCGACGGGCGGGTCGCTTGCCGGTGTGATGGCGTCCGAGAGTCGGTCCTCGACTTCGACGAGGAGGCGCGTGCGCAGCCTGCTCGTGTCAGGCGAGGTGGCCGCGGCTGTCGTGCTCCTCTGCGGTGCCGGATTGCTGCTGCAGACGCTGGTGAAACTGGTCGGCGGCGCCACCGGCTATCGCGCGACGAGCGAGTCGGTCCTGACGCTCGACTTCAGCGTGCCCACGGGGAAGAGCTCACGGTATCCAACGGCGGAAGCGGTCATACAGTTCTACGATGCGGTGGGTCGCGACGTCAGCGCGCTGCCCGAGGTCCGCCGCGTCGGCTGGGCGTCGAGCCTGCCGTACGGCACGAGCGAGCTGGGCCGGTGGGCGTTCGAAATCGTCGGCGATCCGCAGGTCGAGGCGCGCGATCGGCCGAGCGCGGAGTACACGACTGCCGATCCCGGATACTTCGGCACGCTCGACCTGCCGATCGTGAGCGGGCGCGGCTTCAACGACCGCGACACGCTGCACAGCCTGCCCGTGTGTCTGGTCAACGAGGCGTTCGTGCGCCGGCATTTCCGGGGCCGCAGCCCAATCGGTGCGCGTCTTTCGCTCCTCGCGCCCTTCAACGGGCCCACACAGATCCGTGAGATCGTCGGCGTGGCGCGGCAAACCAGCGGCGAGCCCGATGCGCCCGAAGAGCTGCTCCAGGTCTACGTGCCGCTGGCGCAGTTCCCAACCGGCGACGTCTACATGGTGATACAGCCGTCGGCCGGCGCGGCGGAGACGCTTACGCCGCTCGTGCGGCGCGTCGTCGCTCGAATCGATCCCGACTCGCCGGTGCGGCGCGACCGGACGCTCGAGACGCTGTCGATTGAGTCGACCGCGGGCTATCGCTTCCGAGCGCAGATCGTCGGGACGTTCGCGGCGCTGGCGCTCGTGCTGGCCATGGTGGGCGTATTCGGCGTACTCGCTTACACCGTGCAGCAGCGGCAGCGCGAGATCGGCGTACGGATGGCGCTGGGCGCCACCTCCTTTCGTGTGACGTGGCTCGTGTTCCGTGACGCCGGCTGGATGATCGCGACCGGTGCCGCGTCAGGCATGGTGGTCGCGGCTCTCTCAGGACGGGTCGTCGCGACGTTCCTCTTTGGGGTCGATCCGCTCGACCCGCTGACGTTCGTGAGCGTACCGGTCGTGATCCTGCTGACGGCGATCGTCGCCGCCGCCGCGCCCGCCTGGCGGGCCAGTCGCATCAACCCCGTCGAGGCGTTTCGCTACGAGGGGTGAGTAACAGCTCCAGCCGCTGCCATCGTGAGGATGGCGTCTCGGTGAAAAGAGATGGACCCGTCAGATGGAGACGGCGGATGAGGTTCAATCACGTTGGCATCCCCACGACGACTCGGTTTGAAGGGGAAATCGATCTTCCCCACTTGCAAGTCACCGTGAGTGACCATCAGAGCAATCCCTTCGGCATCCAATGGCAGCGGTACTGGGATGGGGCGCCGTATCCCGACCTCGTCAAGACGGTCGCGCATGTGGCCTTCGAGGTGGACGACTTGGAGCAGGCCCTTCTCGGGCAAGAAGTCATCATTCCGCCGAACAGCCCAAGTGCGGGAGTAATAGTCGCTTTCATCAAGGTTGCCGGCGCTCCGGTCGAACTCCTTCAGATAGATCGCACTATCAGAAGCGATCTTTGAGCACATGGTTGGGACGCGGCCGAACCGCACGAATGAAGTTCCGCGCACCTCCGTGCCTCCAACGGCTCAGAGCATACTCCCGAGTAGTCGCCATAGGTCGAGGTAGATTCCGGTCCGGGATGCTCGATAACGGGTGGGTGTCCGTCATGCCCCACGCGATGATTGCGCGGGCCGCAGTCCGGCTGAGGATCGACTGGCCATGCGAGACCGAGTAGTCGATCTCCCAGGGCCGGATTCCTGCGAAAGCCTCGAACAAAGAGCGGTTGATGCCAGTGCGCGACATGACGCGTCCGGGGTCGGGCAGACGCCGCGCGAGGGCGCGCGTTACTCGTAACGTCTGAAACGGTCACAGAAGTAAGTCAGTCCTGAGTAGTCGCCAAGTGGCGATAGATTTTGCTGAACCGAATCGGTCAACCCTTCGGCGTTTATCGGGATTTAACCACGAATGAGCCCCGCGCCGCCGCAATCAGCGGCGCGTCCGCTCCATTCGTTGGTTCGCCAGCCCAAGCTTTGTCGCGCGCTATTCAAAGGGTTTCGTGAAAGCGTTGACGCTGGCGATCATGAACGACCACGCCGTCGACGACTAGCCGAAGCCTGGCGAACGGCTCAAGATTGTGGTCGCCGGTTCTTGACGCGTCAGTTAGTCACGGTGATGCGAAGCGTCCCTGGTGTCAGGTTGCCCGTTCCTGTCGTGGTGGAGCTTGGCGTTGCGGTGATCACCACGTCACCCGGGGCAATACCCTTGACCAGTCCCGTTTCGCGCCCGACCGTCGCCCGGGTAGGGTCCGATGAAACCCAGACGGCCATCGCATTCGCGGAAGGGTTGTACTCGGAAGGTTGAGTCGGGAACACGCTGCCATCCGAGTAATGCAGGAGCACCGCGAGAAAGACCTCTTCTCCGACGCGAATGGTCGAAGGTCCCTTAACCTCCGCCGTCACATCGCGCTTGTACAAAGAGGGCGTGCAACCCACCAGTGTCAGGAGCAGCACACCAGCAAGCGCCAGCCTCAACCGCGCGCCGTTGAGGGGTGAACGCCGAACGGGGGGTGGTGGTTGCGGGGTGGCGTGCATTGCAGCCTCCTGAATTTGCTCACCGCAAAAATGGAACGGGTTACCGCGGAGCGCCGACCATGGGAACAAACTGCACGGGAATCGTCCTGCGCTCCGCGACGCCATCCGGCGTCTTCGAAACCACGACAATGAGCGTATAAATGGGCGGATGTCAATGATGACGGACGACCTGCAACACTCGCGGGCTATCTGGCTCAGGGAAGTGTGGCCGATTGATCCCGTGTAGTCGCGAAGGGACGAGTGATACGCGTGCCGGGAGGAGCGGGAATTGAGCCAATAGGCGACGGCGCATATCGCAAGTCGACGGCTGCAGCTCACCTGTGACGGACTTGACCAAATGAGTCTGGCGGACGAGAATCGACGATCGGTGGGCGATAACACCGCGGCACACGAGCCTCCTCCCATTCGTCAGCTGTCGGCGCCTGATCTGAAGGCACTGCTCGAGAGCGACACCGCAATCGAGCTGGTTGACGTCCGTACCGAGGAGGAGCGCGCGATAGCCGCGATCGACGGCTCTCGCCTGCTTGACCAGGCGTATCACGATGCGCTGCTCCTCCGTGATCGGGATACGCCGATCGTTTTCCAGTGCCACCACGGCATACGCAGCCAGCACGCCGCTGAGTACTTCCGGCGTGAGGGATTCCGCAATCTCTACAACCTGCGGGACGGCATCGACGCCTGGTCATTGCTCGTCGATCCGTCCCTGCCGCGCTACTGAACGTGCGCGGCTAGAGCCAGGCGCCGAGTGGACGACATTCCTCTGCTCATCGACTTCGCGACGCCCTCGTCGATCTTCCGCGAGCACAACCGGATCTCACCTCTTCGGATTATCGGAAACGGTCCACCGGCCACGTTCGTGGTCTTCCCGGACGGCCTTCGGGTGTCGCTGCCGACGGACCAGATCGTCTTCGCCGATGACACCGGCGGTCACGCTCGAGTCGGGTTTGGCGGGATGCAGTTCGTCGGCGCGGAAGAGGGACATCTGGTGTTCATGAGAATTCGCGAGCTGCTCCCAGAGGACCAGCTCTCGCCCGCTCGCAGTCACACGATGCTGCTCGATTCGGATTGGGTGACCACAATCTCGGTAGACGGGCGCGCTGTCTGGCCCGGTGGATCGCGGTCGCTCTCAGAGTGACGCGACACGCTCGTACAACTTCTCGGGCGGTGATTCACGTTCGAGGTTCGGTTGCCAGATCGGCGTTTTTCGTTACCGAAGTTCTTCCCTTTCAGGCGCGACGCGGAGATTGAAGTTTCGGGTCGATAAGGGCTCGAACCGTCTTCGTGTGAATGCCACGCGGTGGTCACGCGGGTATTCAAGCGGCCTTTCCAATACGGCGATCTCGTCCTCGAACTGCTGCCTACGAGCTCGCGTCAAGAGCAAAGAGCTCGGACCACTGGCATCGAGATCACGCGCGAGCTGCACGATCGGCTTGCGCAGGCGAACGGTGGACGGTCGATGGCCGATTTGGGACCGACAGACGAGACGTCGATCGACAAGGTGATCGAGCGCTGGTCGCCGCGTGCGGTCCTGTTGCGGCCGTGATCGGTCGTCAGTCGATGAACACGCCGCGCCGGCAGGAGAGAATCCAGAACACCAGGATGCATTCCACGACGACGGCTGCTTCGACCAAGAGGCCCTCAGGCGTCGTCAAATGCCGTAGGTTGGCAGCCGTATCGCCGAACGCCATCGCGAACGCGGACATTGCCATACCGAGAAGCGCCGAGATCACCAGGATCACGCCTCGGGCGCCGGAGCTCGGCTCGGGTGGGAGGTTCGCCACGACGCGCGTCGCGAAGCCCCAGGGCGGCGCGATGGTCGTCGGTGTCGCGAGCGTCACGTCGAGGAATGCCTCGAGACAACTCGGGCATTCGGCCAGATGGGAATCCACCAGCGGCTCACTCGGGCCGTGCCCGCGCAGATACTCGTCGCGATATTGCCGCAGCGTCTCGCAGTCGATGCGCGTGGTCATCCGGATTTCCTTGCTCGGTCGCGCGCGGCCAGGCGATCCTGGACATGAGCGCGCAGCCGCTGGCGCCCTCGATGCAGGTGCGCCTTCACCGTGCCCACCGGGATGTCGAGGATCTGGCGAATGGCCTCGTAGCTCCGTCCTTCCTGATAAAACATCACGAGACACGCCCGCTCTCGCTCGCTGAGGAGCCCGAGACACTCTTCGACGATGGTCCGGAATTGAGTCCGAATCATGGTGTCCAACGGGTCATGGGCCGCTCCCGATAAGCGCTCGTGCCAGCCACTCTCCGGATCGTCGAGCGAGGTCAGACGCTGTCGCCGTTGGTTGATCCGCGTTTGCTCGTCGTGGGCGACGTTCACGGTAATGCGATAGAGGAACGTCGACAACGAGGAGTCGCCGCGAAAGTGATCCATAGCGCGATACAGCCGCAGAAACACCTCTTGCGCCAAGTCCTCGAGGTTGTCGCGTCTCCCAAGAAGCCGAGCCAGCACCCGGAAGACGACCGGGCTCTCGTTGGCGACGATTTCCTGGAATCGAGCAGCATTAGCCAACGTCGTCTTAGACTGCGGCGGCCGGGAAATGTTGCACCCGCAACATTCGGGATCATGGCCAGTCTAATGTTCCATAAGGCGAGCGCGCCTCAACAGGAGACAGGGTGATGACCTCGATTCTCGAAAGCTTCGGCAACAACTCATTGGCGATGATAACGCTGCTCATTGTCATTCCGGCCCTGCTCCTTGGCACGGCCTATCTGTTCCGCCGGCTCGAGAGCCGGGAGCGTCTGCTCGCCATCGAGAAGGGCGTGTATCAGCCGATCTCGGCCGAGGAAGGCTATCGACGAGCGCGCCGCATCGCGGTCGTCCTGATTGCCGCTGGCATCGGCGTGATCCTGGCGTTCGTGCTGGAAGCGTTCGCTCACCGACGACCACCGGTGGCGGCGGGACTCGGCATCATCCCGCTGACCATCGGGCTGGGTCTGCTGTTCGACTTGCGTTTGCAGCGGCGCGAACTGCGACGGAGCGCGTCGCAGCCTCTCTCAAGTGCCGATCGGGATCCGTCGGATCGATGATTGGCGGAGTCAATCACATGCAAGACCTGAATCGTGATCAACGTTGTCTGCGATTTCTTGACGCGCTCCTGCAGGATCTGAGGATTGCGCTACGCGTGTTGCGCCACAGCCCGACCTTCGCGGCGATTGCGATCTGTTCGCTCGCGCTCGGGATCGGCGCGTCGACTGCGGCCTTCAGCTTGTTTAACGCTGTCATGCTGCGGCCGCTATCCGTGCCAAAGGCGGACGACCTCGTCCTCGTCCAGCCCCTGCGCCGAGCGGATCGCTTCGTGCTCTTCAATCCCCTGTTCGAGGCCCTGCGCGATCGACAACACACACTCACTGGACTCGCTGCCATCGCCGATCAGCCCTATCTTCCGGTGACGTTCGACGACGCGCGGCTGCCCTCGTACGTGCGCGGCACGCTGGTGTCCGGTGACTACTTCCCGGTACTCGGCATCTCGCCGTCGCTCGGACGTCTTCTAGGACCAACCGACGATGAGCTGCCCGGGGGCAGCGGTCCCTGCTCGGCAGTGATCAGCGATAACTTGTGGCGACGACGGTACGAGCAAGACGCCGATGTCGTGGGACGCACGCTTCGCGTGCGCGAGTCGGTCTGCACCATCGTCGGCGTCGCGCCGGCCAGCTTCCCCGGCCACGAAGGCGGTTATCGTCCCGATGTCTGGCTGCCGCTGCGACCACTGACGGACCGCAGCGCGCTCGAGAGCCGACGGATGGCGTTCTTCAGCGGGATTCTGGGACGTCTGGCGCCCGGGGTCACCATCACGCAGGCGGAGACCGAGCTCACGTCCCTCTACCAGCGGGCCATCGCCGAGCAACCAGCGCCGGTCTCGACGAATCAGGCACCGGATCGTCCAGGGGACTTCGCCATCCATCTCGCGCCGGGCGCCCAAGGCTTGGACAACCTGCGGGAGATGTTCGGCATGCCGCTGATCATCGCCATGATTGTCGTCGGGATCGTGCTCCTGATTGCCGCGGTGAATATCGCCAACCTCTTACTTGCGCGAGGCCTTTCGCGGATGCCGGAGCTGGCGACGCGTGCCGCCCTGGGCGCAAGCCGCGCCCGATTGTTACGTCAACTGGCCACAGAGGGCACCCTGACCGTCGTCCTGGGTGGGGTGCTGGGTGCGGCGCTGGCGTCGTGGGCAGCGCCGGCGCTGCGCTCCTGGCTCTTCACACGCGACCCCACGCTCGCACTCGACACGCATGTCGATCAGCGCGTCATCTTCATGGCCATCGCGGCGACCGGGTTGGCGGCCCTGGTGTCCGGGATTCTGCCCGCCTCCCGTTTGAGTCGGGTGCCGCTCTACGCAGGGATGGCGGCTGATGGACGCACCAACGTGGGCAGCGGACAGCGGCTGATGCGGATCCTCGTCGGCGCACAGCTCGCGCTGTCGTTGCTGCTGACGATGACGGCCGGTCTGCTCCTGCAGACCATCGTGCACCTCACCAGGATCGATCCTGGATTCCAGCCGGAACATGTGGTCATGCTGGAGATCCGCGATGAAGCGTCGGCCGCCAAACCCGGGACCGCGGAGACCGCGGAGCAAAAGGCGCAGCGCGCCGTCATCTACGCGACAGTCGAAGCGCGCTTGAACGCCATCCGCAGTGTCCGGGCGGCCAGCGTGTCTTGGCTCGGCTTGTTCAGCGCAAACGACCGGTCTCTCAACGTGATCGATGCCGACCAGCCGAACAATCGCGGCGAAGCCCGGGTCGATTTCGTCTCCCCGCGTTATTTCGAGACGGTCGGCATGCAGCTCGTACGAGGGCGAGGCCTGAGCGACCGCGACCGCGAGGGCACCGAGCGAATCGCGGTGGTGAACGAGGCGATGGCGCACATGCGATTCAACGGTGACGCCCTCGGACACCGGCTAACGCTCGACTATGCTGGAGAACGCGATCGGCCGTTCACGGTGGTCGGGATTGTCCGCGACGCCAAATACAACAGCCTGCGTGAGACCCGGACGATGCCCATGATGTGGGCGGCACTCGCTCAGGCTTCGTATCGTATTAGCTCGGTCGCGCTCCGCACCGAGCCCGGCGCCGAGGCGGCCGTCCTGCGTGAAGCCGAGGCTGTCCTGAAAGGTACGAATGGCGACCTGATGGTACGGAGGACGACGATGCTCGCCGCCGAGGTCGAACAGACGATGGCGCGGGAGCGCCTTCTCATGCGCATTGCATCGGGCTTTGCGGCGGTCGCGATCCTCCTCGCTGCGATCGGTCTGTATGGCACGCTCAACTACGCGGTGCGCCGCCGCACGCGCGAAATCGGCGTGCGCATGGTGTGCGGCGCCGCTCCCACGGCAGTGCTCCGCCTGGTGCTCCGCGATGCCGTTATCGTCGCTTTTGTCGGCATCGTCGTCGGTGCGCCGCTGGCGATTGGTGTTGGATTCGTCCTGAGGCCAATTCTCTTTGGCGTGGCACCTGTTGATCCGGTCACCATCATCGCCTGCGGCGCACTCATGACCATCGTCGCCCTACTCGCCGCCTATCTGCCGGCACGTCGCGCTGCGACCGTCGATCCGGTCACCGCGCTGCGCTGGGAATGAGCGTCATTGGCGCTCGAAGAAGAACCGGCGCGCCGGTCGAACTCCTCCAGATAAATCGAACTGTCAAGAGTGATCTTTGAGCACATGGTTGAAGGATGCGGCTGAACCGCTAGGCTCTAACTAACGACTGGTCGCCTAGAGGGTGAACGATCGGCCGCGTGAGATCAAGAATCACAGCGGCGTTGATCGCGACTAACGTGCGGCTTCAGCCGCGGCGACTCATGATTTCAGCAACCGCCGTCGGCTGCAAGCCGTGTTAGGCCTCGCCTGCCGAGCCCAGATCGTGTCAGCGGATCGCTAGAACGTCCAACACATCCGACGACGTCACCAGGCGCTGAAGAACCATGCCTGTTCCCGCATCAACGATTAAGACAGTACCCGCTCGAGACGCGCGAGGGACGTCGTCCTCAACCGTGCGCACGACGGCGACCCACGTGCCGGCCGGCCCCAGCGAGATCCGGCTGCCACAGACGGTAAAAGCACGCAACGGAGCCAAGACGCCTGCTGGCAGCTCACCGGCCTGTGGCCAAGGCGTCGCGGTGAAGCCACCTCCGCCCGCGTGCATGCAGTCACCCGCGGCATAGATGATCCGGCGGTCAGGATCGAGGGCAAATTCCATGAGGTGAACGCCGGCCAACGCCGTATTCAGGGATCGCACGACCTTGCCCGCGTCGTTGACTTCCAGGATTGCTGGACCGCCGGTCGCCGCAAGCAGGAGCTTGCCAATGACAGCGAAATCCCCGTGCGACGCGACGTATGCGCCATGCTGCCATCCCTGGTCTGTCAAGTCGAACCAGTCGATGCCAGTGCCTCGGCCGTGATAGGCGACGTAGATGCGCCGCTCGTCCACGGAGACCGCGCCCGACGACACGTCTCGGCCGGTCTGGAACGTGAACAACGTGTGGTGTTCGCCCGTGTTCGCGTCGAGTACCTCGACCGTCGGGCCATCGGACCGGAACGCGAAGACGCGGCCCGTCCGGCTTCCGACGGCCAGGCCGCGGTACGTGTCTACTGGGAGGCGCCCGATCGTGCGACCACGCAACGTGCGAACGTTGAGGCCGATGACAACGCGCCCGTCATGGTCGGGCAGTACGGCGAAGATCTCGTCTCCGGAGGCCACCCTGGCAAGTCGACCGTCGATGAGCGCGTCGCGTGGCTGCGGTGAAGCGACATACTCGACGAGTTGTCGTCCCGTCGCAACGTCGAACACGCTGAGTCGGCCGTCAGCGAGCAGCGCAGCGATGACGCCGGACGGTGCGGCGCGCTGGATTTCCTGCGGCCCACCGACAGCGACAATGGCGGTTGTGGCTATCCAAAGAGCGAGCATGAGACGCATGCGACCTCCCTGCGGGCCTAACTACTAGTAGGCTGACCGGCATATCTCGGACGACCCTGCGAGGCTCGCAGCATAACGCCAAACCGGCCTGCTCGAAGAATGTGCACAACTTCGTGCGGCGACAGGACCTATCGAGGAAGCGGGCCCTCGAAAGACCAGGACGGATCCGTTCAGCCGCGCCATGCGGCGACCTGGCGGGGTGGTATGCAGGTCGGCCTAGTCATGAGAAGTCGGCAAGTGGCGATCAGTGCGCAGCGAATGGTTGCCACTGCGGCGTTTGTCGGGTGCAGATTGGCTGATCTCACGGCGCCTCGATCGCGGTAGGCTCACGCGGTGTCCGTCCCCGTCGCACCTGCTGACCGTGTCGAGGCGCTCGACGTGCTTCGAGGTGTTGCCCTGTTCGGCGTCTTGACGGTGAACCTCGTCACGATCTTCCGGCTATCGTTGTTCCAGGAGTTCCTCCACGGCCCCGAGGACGCGTGGGCGCGCGCGGTGTCGCTGGGGCTCGAGTTCAGAGCCGTGACCCTCTTCTCGCTCCTCTTCGGCATCGGCTTGGAGGCGCAGCGAGAACGCATCGACGGCTTCCATCGCTACATCTTGCGCCGACTCGTTTTCCTCTTGGTCATCGGTCTCGTGCATTTGTTCCTCGTGTGGAACGGCGACGTCCTCACGCTGTACGCGCTGTGCGGTCTCGTCGTCGCGCCGCTGCTCCGGCTACCGACCCGCGCTCTCTTGGGGCTCTCCATCTTGTTCTTCGCGCTGCAGATCGCACCAGTGCCGTATCCGCCGCCGTTTGCGACGGCAGCTGATCTTCGCGAGCACGTCGAAGCCGCGGGCCACGTGTACCGATATGGGACCTTCGTCCAAGCGCTGAAGTTCCGCATTGAGGAGGTGCGTCCGATGGGCGTGCTCCTCTTCTCGATTGTTCCGCGCACGCTCGGTCTCTTCTTGCTCGGCGCATGTGTGTGGCGATGGAATCTTCTGCGCGGCGATCGCCGCGTGCTCGCTGCGATTGCGATCGTGGGACTCGCACTCGGCATATACGCGACAATGATCGGCGCGGACTGGGCGTCAATCGTCCTCGCGTTCGGGTACGGAGGCGCCATCGTCCTCGCCGCACGGCCGCTCTGCTTCCTCGCGCCGCTTGGTCGGATGGCGTTTACGTGCTATCTCGCGCAGTCGTTCATCCTGAGCTTCGTCTTCTACGGCTGGGGGCTCGGCCAGTTCGGCCACATGAGCGCGGCGAACGGCATTCTGCTTGCGATCGCGATCTACGTCGCTCAGGCGATCGCGAGCGCGCTGTGGCTACGCCGCTTCCGCTTCGGTCCGCTCGAGTGGGTGTGGCGATCGTTCAGCTATGGAAAGCGCGTGTAGCCATCACCCACGACATGGGTGCCGCGGGCGCGTCGCGCCCTCGCCATGACGTCGGCACCGAACACCGACAGCAAGGCCAGGATTAGTAACGAGTGGTCGCCAAGTGGCGATCGATTTGTTGAACCGAATCGGTCAACCCTTCGGCATCCAGTGGCACCGCAGCCGGCCGCAGCCAACTTCTCCACGCAGACGTATGTGCTTTGAGCGCAACCGTTGCTCCGAGGGCCCGCGACGACGATGCAGACGCGGTCCAGGTAGGTGATGACGGAGAGCAGCGACAGCATGCCGAGCACCCGGTGTTGATATTTCATGCAACCCCAAGTGCTCCTCAGCCACCGTCAACCGCGCGGATGCGAAGCGGCGTTGGCAGAGTAAATGGGGGATCAGCGCCTCTGATACCAGAACAGCGTGTCACCGTTCCCCTGCCGATCCCAGAACACCGGGGTGACGAGACTGGCCTCGGCTTCCATCGGCGGCAGCGCCGACACGGCATAGTTCGTCAGGAAGAATCCACCGGGCCGCAGCATCTTCGATACGTTGGCCAGTGCAAGTGCCTGCTCGAACGCGTCGTAGTAAACGAGGATGTTCGTCGCGATAATCAGATCGAACGGCTGGTCGTCCGTCCGCTCGAGGACGATGTTGACGTCGCGAGGCTGGATGGCAGAGAGGATCGACGGCCGGACCCTGACCGCGCGCACCTGAACGCTTTCAGCTCCTCGAGGCGGTCGAAGTGACACCGCGCTGACCCCGATCTCGCTCCCGAACTTTCGCCAGTAATTCACCAGGTCCGGATGCCACTCGTGTGCGGGATCCTTCATGTCCAGGGGAAGTTGGAGCACGTATGAGCCGCCATTTGCCCCTCGCCAGCGCGCAGTCTCCAGATGCTGATTCACGCGCGGGCTGAGATCGAACGTGGTCAGGCTCAACTCTCCGGCACGCGCGAAATCCAGCCGCCGCAGCGAGTCGAGGACGCCAAATGGCTGGATGGTCTGCTGCGGATAGAAATCGTAGCCCTCGGCCTTGTCCGAGAAATCAAGCCCCGGTCCGATGATGCCGATCCGGCGGGCCTTGGTGAGCCTGCCGCTCGCCTTGATCGCGCCAAGCGCGGTCTCGATGGCAAATCCCGGACGAAGAGACGTGTCGGAGGACAGCCCGCGATCGCTGAACAGCGTGGAGTACGCGCTCAACTTCGATGCCTGATCGGTCAGCTGGGCTGCTGACTGCGAGGCGCGGCGGTAGCGATCGTTGTCGGAGAGCACACGGGATCGCAGATCGATAAGGTAGGCGCGCGCCTGATCCTGGCCGGCGGGCGTGTCCGGATTGATACCGTGACGCTCGACCACCTGGCGCGCAAATCGCAGCCGCTCGTTCGTTCCAGGACGCGCGATCGCGGAGACGAGATCAGCGAGACGTCCGGCGAGCAGGTCACCCGCCTTGTCTTTGTCGCCGAGCTTTGCGAGATCACGGTCCGTGGCACGCGGCAACCGCGTGAACGACGTCCCGTAAAGCCAGAAGTTGACGAGCGAATCCTCGTCGCCGCGCTCGAGCCGCGCTCGGATGTCGGCATTGTGCTGGGCCACCCATGCCGACCACCCGGCTTCGATCTCGGCGCCGGTCTTGCCCTTGAAGGCCGAAGGAAGGGCGTCCGCGCGAGCGACGACGGCCGCACGCGCGTCAGCGTATGAGATCGGAATCGTGTGAGGAGCCGCGGGAACGACAGCGCCGCGCGCGAACAGTACGGCGACGGCCGCGACGACGGCGAGGCCGTAGCGGAGCGGCGGCTGGCAATCGGCTCTCACGCGCGGAAATCACCCGGCAGTCGATGGAACCGGCTCAGGACTACTTGCCTCCTCGACCGGCATTGACCAGCGCCATCAGCTCGTCGTGCTTCCACGGACGCGTGCGATCGGCCGTCATCGCGCGCACCTGTTTGATCGTCGCGACGTCCACCGGCGTCCCGTCCTGACCCCACTCGCGGCGAACATAGGTCAAGACGCCGGCAATCTGCTCGTCGGTCAGCGTCGACCCCACCGGCGGCATCAACCCGACCGGCCCTTCCTTGCCGTTCATCAGAATCCGCGCCGGAATGTCGGGCGACGCCAACGCGAGCGGCGATCCGACCAGGCTCGGCGCGACCTTCTCCTGTCCACGTCCATCGGGCTGATGACACGCCTGGCAGATGTTGCGATAGACCTCCTGCCCGGCATTGAAACGCTGCTGCTCGTCCGGCGTCAGCGGCGGAATCGGCGCTGACGCCCCGGGCTTGCCCGGCCACTCGATGCGCGCGAGCACGGCGGCCGCTCGCGGACCGAGATCCGTCGTCGTTCCCGCCAGCGCGGAAAAGGTCTGCGGCTCTTTGCTCACACGAGTGGGACGTCGAGCGACTGGCGGCGCCGCCTGCACCTGCGGGAACGCGTACGAGCCACCGGGGCCACCGCGGGCGCCCGGGCATGTCGGGCATGGCGGTGCTGGCAGGTTCGGACCGCCTCGTCGAGCCGGACTCCCTGGCATCGCGGCGCCTAGCAGTGCGACCTCGGCGCCGCGGAGCAGCGCCGAACGCTGCCACAATGGTCTCGCCGGATCGGCGGTCGCAGCCAGGATCTTCTGGATGCCGTCATCCTGGCCCGTGCGCACGATGGTTGCCGCGATCATCGTGATGGCGGTTTCACGCGGCGGCGTTTGATCCGTCGCCTGAATGAGTGAATCGAGGAGCAGGCCCTCGGTGCCGCGGACGCCGCTGACGGCGACGTCGAGCGTGATGGGATCGTCGCCGCGCGCTGCCAGCACCGCCGCGAGGGCGCGTTCGCGCGGACCTTGCGGGAGCGCGCCGAGCGACGCCGCCAGCTGCAACCGCACACTCCAATCGGCGTCGTCGGTGTGCTTCAGCACGGCAGCCTGCACCGGACTGTTCGGTTCTCCCAGCCATCGCTCGGAGATGCGGATCGCCGACATCCGCACGTCACGCGACGAATCGTCCATGGCCTTGATGACGGCTTCGGGCTGTAGCGCATCAAGGCCGTCGAGCGTCCACAGCGCGTGCAGTCGTGCACGCGGATCCTTTGCCGAGGCGGCGAGTTTTGAAAGCGCCGCCGCCGCCGTCCTGTCGCCGCGCTCGATCAACAGACGCTGCGCCGTCTCACGCCACCACCCGTTCGGATGCGACAGCAGATCGACCAGCTGTGCCGTCGCCAGCTTGCCCCCTGCGCCCGTGGTCGTATCGCGCTTCGTCGATTCGTGGACGACACGGTAGATACGGCCGTAGGCGTTGGGTCGCTCGAGCTTGTGCTTGGTGATGTGATCGTGCAGGTACTCGGTGATATCGGCGCGCTGCTGGATGACGCCACGGTACATGTCGACGATGTAGAGCGTGCCATCTGGCGCATTCGACAGCCACACCGGCCGGAAGCGCTCGTCTGTCGATGCCAGGAAGTCACCGCGTTCGTACGCCCTCCGGACGCGCAAGCCCGATCCGGTGTCGTCGATGATCACGCGGCCGACGAGATTCGCCGCCGGCTCCGCCGCGAAGGCATTTCCATAGAGATCGGACGGCAGTCGATCGCCGCGATAGATCATCGGCGCGCAGACCGACGTGTAGTGCCAGAGCGTCCCATCTTCCCGGTCGATACCGAGCTGATACGCGCGGTTGGTGCCTGGATTCTTACGAACCGGCCAGACCACGTTCGCGTCGTTCGCCTCGTCTGCCAGGCGCTCGTAACTGCCGCGCGTGCGCAGCAGGTTCGGGTTGCGCATGTAGTACTGGGTCGGAACGAGATCGACGTGGAGCACCGATTCGTTGGTGTTGCGGTAAATCCGGCCCGCATCATCCTGCGTTACGCCCCACTCGCCGCGCGACAACGTTTTCCTGACCTCGAACTTGCCATCCTTGAACCGGAGCATCACGTCGCCATTGGCGGTGTACATCCAGTTGTCGAGACCCCAGAAGAAGCTGTTCGCGTTCTGCTCGACACGCGCCTCGCGACGGCCGTACTGGTCCGTCACCAGCTCCTTCTTGTCCATCTTCAGATCGCCGTTGGTGTCCTTCATCAACCAGACGTTCGGCGGCTCGGCAACCAGCACGCCGGCGTCCAGCACCTTCAGCGCGCGCGCGAGGATCAGCCCGTCGGCGAAGACCGTCCGCTTGTCCATCTTGCCGTCGTGGTTGGTGTCCTCGAGCACCACGATCTTCCCGACCGGCTCCATGTTCGGCTCGGGCGCCTGAAGATCCGGGACAAACCCGGGCATCTCGACGGCCCAGATCCGTCCCTGGAGATCCCAGTCCATGACGATCGGATCCTGGATGAGCGGCTCGCTGGCGACGAGCTCGAGGTGATAGCCGGGAGGCATATAGAAGGTCTTCAGCGCCTCGTCTGGCGACAGCGCCGGCGAGTCGTCGCTGACGCTTCTGTACGTCCGGCGGCCACTGCCGGTTGGCCGGCGAGCTCTGGCCGTAAATCGTCGCGACGGCGCCGGCGAGCAAGAGTGCGATCAGGCGGTATTTGGACATGGTCATGGATGCTCGTTGAGACCAGAAACAAAAGGGCGGAAGGAATTGTACCCTTCCGCCCTCTCGATTGTAAGCAGCCGTCCGCCTTCGCCAAGGCTACGGCGGGACTCAGAACGAGAAATCGGATCTGCACCTGCATGGTCCGCGGAGCCTGATAGCCGGTCGCGACGCCGAATCCGGCGCCGCGGGGCCGCGATCGTGAGTCAATGAGGTTGCCGTTCGCATCGAACGGCAGGTTGGTGATCGTGATCGGATCGCTCGGGTTCGTCAGGTTCATCGTCGTGTTGCGCGCGGTGATGGCCGACTGGTTGAACGCGTTGAACATGTCGACGCGCAACTGAATGTTCCGCGCGCCACCCAGCCGGATGTTCCGCGCGATCGCGAGATCCATCTTGCTGATGAAGCATCCGTTCAGGTAGCTGTTCCCGGATTCGAGACCGACGCTGCCAACGGCTGGTCCCTGGAACGCGGTGGTGTTGAACTGCTTCACCGGATCGCTGCTGCAGCCGCTGCCGGGATCGCCGATGACCTTGATGCGCGCACCATAGTCCGGTGATCCGGTGAGGTTCGTGCTGCTGCCGCCGTTCTGGTACGAGAATCCGACGGTGTAGGCGGCGCTGTTGCTGGTCTCGCTGCTCCGGCGCGCGCCAGCCCAGATGCCCGACAGCTGCCAGTCGTTGATGAGCAAACCGACGGCGCGCCAGGCGGCGCCGCTCGACTTGACATCCGGCAAATCCCAGACGAAGTTTCCGCGCATCAGGTGCAGTGGCGGATTGTTGTCGCCGAGGAGCTCATCGGCCGCAGCCTGATCCGGGCGGTACGGTGAACGATCCGTCCGCATTGTGCTGGAGGCGCGCGCCCGATTGCTGATGGTCGTACAGACTGATCGTGTCGTTGAATCCGAACGACAGGCCGTTGCGGAAGCGCCGGTTCAACGACGCTTGAATCGAGTGATAGGTCCGCCAGCCGCGGTTTTGCTGCTGCGTGATGTTGCCGTAGCCGCGAATCGCGCGGAGCGAATTCGTCGGCAGGATCGTCGACCCGAGCGTGCCCGGCGTGACGGTCGGATCCTGGTACTGCGGCAGGAACGCGATGCCGAAGTCGATCGCGTTGACGTTGACGCCGTTGAACGTGTCGGAGCTGTGCTGTCCGACGTAGGACAGATCAAGCGAGGTCGACCATGGAAGCTGCGTCTGGACGCCGCTGTTCCACTGCAGTGACGTCGGCAGCTGGATGTCGCGTGGGAACGCGTTCAAGGTCGGCGCACCTTGCGTCGTCAGCCCGGTGCTGTCGAGTGATTGCAGCTGCGAGTACTGGACCGTGATCGTGCTCGACGTCGGTGGATTGGTGACGCCGCCGGAGAACGTCGTCGAGCTCGGGCGATCGTAGTACACGCCGATGCCGCCGCGCAGGACCGCCCTCTGCTGACCGGTCAGGTCGTAGGCCATGCCGAAGCGCGGCCCGACTTTCAAGGCCGGCGCGGAGTAGGTCGCCTTCGGCAGCCCTTCTTGTCCGGGTAGATACAGACCATTCAGCAGATTGCCGCTGTTCGGCACGAGCGTGCCGAACGCATTCACGGTATTCGGACCGAGGAACTGGCCGGTGGCCGGGTTCATCGCCTGCCGGTTGTTCCCCGAGCACGGATAGACGCCGTTCGCGCAGCCCGGCACGTAGAGCACCGGCGCGGCGACCAGCGCCCACTTGTCAGGCAGGAAGTTCGAGGCCTGTCCGAGCTTGTCGTACTGCGCCTGCTGGTGGACAAAGCGCACACCATAGTCGAACGTGAGGCGGTTGTTCACCTTCCAGTTGTCCTGAATATACGCCTCCGTGTTGTTGTAGATCGACTGCGTCTCGATGTACTTCTGCGCCTGCGTGAACGAGCTGAAGGTGCCGATGGCCGCGTTCGCGTACCCGAATGATGTGTCGAACGGATTGGTGCCGACCGCGTCCTGCTGGAAGTTGATCGTGCCAAACGCGTTGTTGCTCGTCTGCTCGGCCTTGTAGCTGTGCGTGTTGTAGAAGCCGGTCTTCAGGGAGTGACGGCCGCGCACGTTGGTCAGGCTGATCGCGAAGTCGTTGGTCCAGTTGATATTCAGCCAGCCGGGGAAGCCGAGAGTCGGCGGCGCGCAGGTCGACGAACAGGTCCCGCCGGCATTGGCAATGCGACCGCCCCACTGGAATGTCGGAAGCTTCGCCATCCGCGATCCGTCCCAGAACGCCGGATCGAGTTGGTTCAGCGCCGTGACCGCGTAGTAACCGCTCGGCAGCACCGTCGCGTTTGGAAACAAAAACGGCAGCGATCCAAGTCCAGTGGCCTGCAAGCTGGCGGCGTCGGTCATCGGCACACCGGCGCTCCCCGCCGCGTTGTTGCAGAAGATCGCTCCGGTTCCCGATTGCGCCTGCGCGCATCCCGCCAGCTCGTTCTGGCTGTGGCCGAAAGTGGCCTCGATGAACGTGGTCGGATTCATCGTGTAGTTCGCCGACGTCGTCCAGCTGACGACCGGAGCGGGTTGCATGCGCGTGTCGTTGAACCCGGGAATGGTGCCCAGGAAGTTCTGGTCTCGCTGCATCCACGCCGAGTACTTGAACGTCGCGCGAAGGTTGTGCCGCGGCTGGTAGTCGACGCGCACCGCCGGCTGCCACGACAGCACGCTCTCGTCGGGACGCGTCAACTCGAAGTTGTAGTTGTTGGTGCCCGGATTGGCGATGTTCGGCGTCGGATAGAGCTTCAGGATGTTGAGGCCGGTTTGATACAAGCGATCCGCCGGAATTCGACCGAGCACGCCGTCCGCTTTGAAGCAGGCGGTCTGGTCGGCTGCCGAGCACGTTCCTGAAATCAGCGGATCCTTGACGTACGGATACAGATTGCCGTTGTTGTCGGTCGACTGCGAGAAGTCGCCGGCGCGCTCGAGCCCAGTGGGCATGCGATAGCGGACGACATTGTTGCCTGCCGTGCGGGGCGAGAATTCCTGGCTGTAGAAGAAAAACAGCTTGTTGTGTCCCCCCGGTTTCCCGATCGGACCACCGATCGAGTATCCGAGGTCCTTCTCCTTCAGCGTCGCTTTCGGGTCGCCGTTGATCTTGTTGGTCTTACTGTTCGCGTACCACTTCGAGTTGCGCGAGACGTCGTACACCGAGCCTCGGAAGCGATTGGTTCCACTCTTGGTGACCGCCGTGACCTGCACGCCGCTGGCGCGCCCGAACTCCGCCTGATAGCCGGAGGTCAGCACTTTCACTTCGGCAATCGATTCGACATTCATCTGCAGCAGCGGACGATTGCTGCCCGTGTCCATCGTCGAGACGCCGTCCATCATGATGTTGGGATCGCCGCCGCCGCCCATGCGCTGCGGCGTGTTGTTGCCGTCCTCGGTGACGCCGGGCGCAAGCAGTGCCAGCGCCGTGAAGCTCCGGTTGACGATTGGCAGGTTCTCGACGGCTTCGCGGCTGACGCTGAACGATCGCTCGCCGCTCTCCGATTGCACGATGGGCGATTCCGCCTTGACCTGCACCGTGTCGGTCAAACCACCGACTTCAATCGTCATCGAGCCGAGAATGGTGCGATCGCCTGCGCTGACGATGATGCCGCTCTTCTTCAGGGTCTTGAACCCCTCCATCGTGACCTGAAGGGTGTAGCGATCGGGCTTGATGTTGGCGAACGTGAAGTCGCCGTTATTGTTCGTGAAGACGTCGGACGACTGGGTGCCCTGCGTTTCACTGATGAGAGTGACGGTCGCGCCTGGAATGACCGCGCCTTGCGGGTCCTTCACGGTGCCTGTGACCGACGCGGTCGTGATTTGAGCAGATGCGGGAAGCGCGGATGTCAACGCAAACGCCATCGCTGCCGCGACCATACGAGCCTTGGTGAACATGAAGTGGAGCTCCTGTTCGCGAGGTCGACGCCAGGGTCGGCGCCGACGAAACCTCCAACGAAACGGCTGATCGGACGAGCCGATCTTCAAACGGCAGCAGTTTTTAGCGCGCCTGCCACGCTTTTGTCAAAGATTTGGTGCGGCCGAGCTAGCGGTTATTTGGCAGGAACGTGCGAGAGCGTTTTTTTCGCTTCGGCTTCCGGGATCTCGCGGATGAAGATGTTGCGGAATCGGATCTCGGAGCCATGCGTCTGGAGCTCGAGTGGACCGCGCGCGACGATGGGCTGCGAGCGATCGAAGAAGTTGTCCAGGACCTGTCCATCAACAGTGAGTTTGTCGTTGAGCCAGACCCAGACGCGCGAACCAACCATCTTGACGTGAAAGGTGTTCCACTCGCCGACCGGGTTGTCGGCCTTGACGAGCGGCCACTTCCCCGGATTGTCGTTGTTGTTATTCCACAGCGCCCCGGAGCCCTTCGGCGCGCCGTTCTTCACTTCGCGCTCGTTGGCAGGATCCCAGACCTGGACCTGCGGGTAGCCGCGCAGATAAATTCCCGAGTCTCCGTTGTGATTGACCATGAGCCAATCGACATAGAACTCGAAGTCGCCAAAGTCCTTCGCCGTGGCGAGATGCGGGCTCTGCCCGTCGGAGACGATTTCCTGCTTGGCGGTATCGACCTTCCAATGCGCATCGCGCGCCGTGTTCCATTCGGCCTGCTTCGCCTTGTGCTCGTCAGGTGTAAGCTTCGACTCCTCAACCGGGTTATAGTTTGGCTGCCGGCCACGCCACCCGTCGAGATCCTTCCCATTGAATAAACTAGTAAATCCTTTGGGAGCTTTCTTCGGTGACTGCGGAGCAGCCACGAGTGTGGCGGTGCAGGTCACGGCAGCGACGATGCCAAGGATCCGGTTGATTCGATTCATCTGGAGTTCCTCGAAAACGGGCATTTTCGCATAGTCAGTTACCAGTAGCCAGTTCCCAGTTTCCAGTTTCCAGTTTCCAGTGTGATCGAAACCGTAACTGGAAACTGGTAACCGGAAACTGACTGGAAACTGGCAACTGGAACTGGAAACTGGAAACTGGGAACTGGAAACTTACAGCGGAGCACTCATTTCAATGACTCGCAAATATCGCGTCGCAATTCTCGGCCTCGGCCACTGGTATTCGGCCTACAACCTCGCTCGATCGCTCCCCGAGTATCCCCGCGCCGAGCTGATCGCGGCCGCGTGGCCACAGCGCGAGCAACTCGATGGGTTTGCGAAGACGTTCAGCATTCACGGGTACGAAAACTACCACGACCTGCTCTCGCGTGAAGACATCGACATCGTCCACCTCGCGGCGCCAGTCTCGTCCCTGGCGGAACTGGCAATTGCATCAGCGAAGGCCGGCAAGCACATCCTGCTCGGCAAGCCGATGGCGATGACGCTCGAGGAAGCGGACCGCATCGTCGCCGCCGTCGAAGCGGCAGGGGTGACGTGCGTGCCGTACTCGGGCCTGACGCGTCTGCGAACTTCGGATCTGAAAGCCAGGGTCGATGCCGGAGAAATCGGCGACGTCGCTGTCATCCATCAGACGTCGCGGTGGTCGATCGCCGAGGATGGCCCGGGGTCGGGAAGGCCCGGCTGGTTTGCCGATCCACGGCACGTCCCCGGCGGCGCGCTCATCGACGAAGGCATCTACTGGATCGAGCTGTTCGAATGGATGGCTGGCAGCCCGATCGTCCAGGCGGAAGCCAGGGTCGCCAACCTCGTTCACAAGGACATCGAGGTGGAAGACTGGGGCATGGCGACGTTCACGTGCGCCAATGGCGTGGTGGCCACGCTCGAAGCGTCGTGGACGATCAACTCGCCGAAGAAGACGGCCCCGTCCCCGAAGCAGAACGCCGTCGTTCGACTGGAACTGGTCGGCACACGCGGCGAGATCATCGATCAATGGTTTCGATCGCCCGGCCGGGCCGTTCTCGGCGCGGGCGCCGCCGACTGGGTGTTCCAGCGGCAACCCGAGCAGGCGTTTTCTGGGACGTTCCCGCTCGCGCTCGATCATCTCGTCGAGTGTCTTGATACGAAGCGGCAGCCGGATGTCACAGTTCAGGAGGCGCGCAGCGCTTTCCGAGCGGCGATGGCGGCGTATCAGTCGGCAAAGGAGGGGAAGGCGGTGACACTGACAGCGCGCCCGTAGCGCGGGGCTTCAGCCCCGCGTCCACCGCTGTGACGCGCTGCAAAAGCAGCGCGCTACGGGTGTCTGTGTCTCTGCGTCATTCGACCGGCGTTGGCGTCGTCAGCGCCGTGAGCACCTCTTTATAGAGATATTTGGCCCCCTCGACGCCGTTGAGCGGCCCTTCCTCATACTCGAGCGCGAAGGTGCCCTTGAATCCGCCGGCGAGCATGACACGCGTTGACCGCTGAACGTCGTTCTTGTCTCCCCAGCGATCCCAGTACTTCGCGTGGACGTTGGTGTGCGAGTACGGCGCGAGCGCCTTCAGGCCGTTGAAGAGCATGTACTCGTGCTCCCAGTTGCAGAAGTCCGGCGAGGCTTCGCAGTAGGGGTGGTTCACGGCGTCGATCATGATCCGGATGTTCATCGGATCGGCGGCCAGTCCCCAGTGGTTCTCGAACGTGACCTTGATCCCGAGATTGCCGCCGTAGTCCGCCATCTCCTTGTAGGACTCGATCGCGGCGTTCAGCAGCGGCACGATATCGAGATTGCGCGGATAGCCATCGTTCGATCGCGGGATCGCGTTCGGCCTGATGCTCGGTCCCAACGCCTGCGGCGAGTTCATGCGCATTGACTTGACGCCCAGGACTGCACATCCCTCGAGCCAGCGTTTGGCGATCTCGACGCCAGCCTTCCGCGCGGCCTCGTCCGGGCCGGCCAGGTTCGAGGGCGCGTTGTTCGAGATGTGCTGCACTTTCGTGCCGGTGGTCACCAGCTTTTTGGCGAGCTGGTCGAGCCATTTCCGTCCCGACGGGCTCATCGGATCGAACGTGCGTCCGGCGAACATCGAATCATCGGTCACGTCGCCAAACAGACCCGAGAAGATGTCCATGTGGGTGACGCCGGGGAACGTATCCTTCGTGAATTGCGGGAAGTCCAGCATCGTGATCTCGCCGTACTTCTCCTTCATCTGCGCGGTCGTCCAGCCCCCATTCACCGGCGAGCGCGGCGGTAGCGGCTGAGGAGGCGCTGCCGCCTGCGGTGCCGCTGCAGCTGGTTCGGCGCCACGAGCCGGCGGCTGGTCCGGACCGGCGGCCGGCTGGCCTGTGCCGGCACCGCGCCCCGCGCCGCCACCAGCTCCACGTCCGCCGCCCTGACGGTTCTTGAAGATGTAGCGAATCGGATACGAGCAGGCGGCAATGCGATCGAGCCGGTTCTTCTCGGCCTGTGCCTGCGCAAGTGCCGCCTCGCGCGGCGTCATCATGATGGTCGCGGCGGTGATACCCGCACCGGCGGTTTTGAAAAAGTCACGTCGATTGACAGGGTTGTTCCGGTCGTTCATCGTTCAGGTTCCTCAATGAAGCAGTAGAAATCGGCAATAGAGGTTTCGTCTCGCAAGGCGCGGTCGATAGACCGCGCCCAATCAGCAATCAGCATTCAGCATTCAGCATCAGCATTCAGCATTCAGCGTTTAGTGAGGTCCCTGATGATGATGTCCCGGAACCGCATGTTGCCCTGGCCGCCCGAATGCAGTTGCAACGCGAGCGGACCATCCTCGCTCTCGGGCTGAGGATCGGTGTAGTCGATCATCAGTACGCCGTTCAGCCGCGAAATGTAGTGGTTGCCTTCCACCTTGATCAGATAGTCGTTCCAGTCGCCGCGACGAACGACGCTCTCGTTTTCGGGTGAGGGCCAGACAATCCACTTGCGGGTCTGTTCGTAGACGCCGCCAGTGTGGTGGCCCAGCGTGCAATCGATTTCGAATTGCGGCCCCTTTGTGACGTTGGGCGTGCCGGGCTTGAAGTTGACGTGGAAGAACACGCCGCTGTTGCCGTCCCCTTCGCATTTGAACCGCAGCGACAGCTGGAAGTCCTTGTAGCTCTTGTCGGTCTGCAGGTAGCCGTACTCACGAGTCACGGCAACGCCGTGCAGGGTGCCATCCTCGATTTCCCACTTTTCCTTGCCGATGTTGGTCCAGCCGGAGAGATCCTTGCCGTTGAAGAGCGTGAGCCAGTCCTCGCCGGGCGGCTTGGGAGCAACCGTCTGTGGCGCGCGCGTCGGATAGGTGGGTGACGCCACTGGCGTCTGGACCGACCCCGCGGTGCTGGCGGCCTGTGCCAGCAGTGCAAACAACAGGATAGTCGTGCTCATGCTAACGCCTCTTTCACGTACGCCAGGCACTTCGGGACTTCGACCTTGGGATCGCCCGGATACTCGAACTCGATGTTCACCGGGATGTCCCACTTGTTTTTCTGCACGAGCTTCAGTACGTCCTTGAGCGGCGCGTCACCCTGGCCGAACGGGGTGTAGCCGCCGCCGTTGGTCGCCTTCTTCATGTCTTTGAGATGAAGATTCGTGATCCGGTCGTGGTGCTTCTGCAGGAACGGAATCGGATCGTAGCCCGCTTCGGTGTAGTGACCCACATCGAGGTTGGCGCCAAGATACTTCGACGCAGCCATCACCGCCTCAAAGCTCTCGGGAGTCGCCACCTCGTCCGGATTGGTCGTATTCGCGTGGCCGTGGAATCCGACGCGCATCTTGTGCTTGTCGGCAAACGGCGCGAGACGCTTGGCCATGCTGACTTGAGTCGACGTTGAAATCGCGCCGACGCCGAGCGCCTTCGCCATCAGAAACGCGTACTCGATCTCATTGTCCTCGGTCGTCTTGACGTTCATGTTGTAGCAGAGGACCTTCAGCTCGATGCCGGCGTCCTCGATCTTCTTGCGCACCGGCTTGAACGTCGCCTCCGTTGCCGCCTTGCGCCAGTCGTTGAACGCCTTGATTGCGGCGTCCCGTTCGGCCTGCTGCTCGGGTGTCAGCGGTGCGCCTCGACGTCCGCCGCCGCGCCCCGCGCGGGGTGCCCCTGCCAGCTGCTCGGCATGGTTCGACATCAGCTCCATTTCACCAAGACCGATGTCGACGTAGGCCTTGATGATCTCGTCGGCGTCTGTGATCGCGCGGAAGCTGTAGGTGATGGCGCCAATCAGGACACCGTTGATGCGCGAGTGGATTTTCTGGGCTGCCGACACCGGCAGTCGCGATAGCAGCACCGATGCCGGAACACCGGCGAGCGTCAGCCGCGTGAAATCACGCCGGGTAAGCGTCGAGCGCCTGTAGTGATTCATGTCGAGAGTCCTCGTCACGTCGCAAAAGGTGGCTGGCACCTTTACCGTAAAGGTGCCAGCCACCTTTTTGCCCGGATCACGGGATATCCTAAGAAATAGACGGCCAATTTCAGCAGGAAACCAACCTTTGGGTCACAAGGGGGCTGGCACTTTCCCGGAAAAGGTGCCAGCCACCTTTTGCGACGTCCAGCGAAGGACGATACCGGATTCCCGACTGCAGAGGCAATAGAACCGTTTCATGACCCACTCGTCCCCGATCGCCATCCCGTGGCGAGCACTCGCCGCGGCGGCGCTGACGCTGGTCTGCGGCTGCGCACAACGGCCCACGCCGGCGGCGGCGCCTCGCGTGGCCACCAACGTCCTCATCATCACCATCGACACCCTTCGGGCCGATCGGCTGGGGATTTATGGAGCGACGACCGTCGAAACGCCCAACATGGACCGCGTGGCGCGCGAAGGAGCCTGGGCGCCCCAATCAGACGCTCCCGTTCCGCTGACCCGGCCGTCGCACGTCTCGCTCTTCACAGGGCGCTACCCTGCCGAGCACGGCATCCGCGACAACTTGTCGCCAACGCTGAGCGCGGACGTGCCGCTCCTGTCCAGCATCTTCCAGCAGGCAGGATTCGCGACGGCCGCATTCGTTGCCTCTTCGGTGCTCGATCGCCAGTCCGGCCTGGCGCGCGGATTCGACGTCTACTCCGATCGGTTCGACAACAGCGCGGATCAACGAGCCGGCGACGTGGTCACAGCCGAAGCCATTGGCTGGCTGAGATCTCCGCCGAAACTGAAGTTCTTCGCCTGGGTTCATCTCTACGATCCGCACGCGCCGTACGCACCACCGGAGCCTTATGCAAGCCGCTACGCGGGCCGGCCGTATGACGGCGAAGTCGCGTGGTGCGATGAGCTGGTCGGGCGACTCGTGACCGCTCTTCGCGAGACAGGCGCTCTCGAGAACACGCTGGTGGTCGTCACATCGGATCATGGTGAAGCACTCGGGGAACATGGCGAGGACGTGCATGGCTACTTCGTCTACGAAGCCACGCTTCGAGTGCCGCTGATTATTCGAGGTCCCGGTGTCACACCCGGCACACGCGTCGGAACGCTGGCCCGAACCATCGATCTGTTTCCGACCGTTCTCGAACTGATGGGCGTCGGCGGAGGCCAGGCATCGTCGGGGCGCAGCCTCGCTCCTGCGCTTCGCGGAGAACGCGTTACCGACGAACCCGCGTTCGCTGAATCGCTCGTACCGCTCCTTCACTACGGCTGGAGCGATCTCCGCGCCGTGCGCGACGGACGATGGAAATACATCCTCGCGCCAAGACCTGAGTTGTACGATCTCGACGCCGATCCCGGCGAACTCCACAATCTCGCCGGCGAACAAGAGACACGGGCGCGCGCCATGCGCAGCGGGCTCGAACGCCAACTTCAGAAAGAACGATCGTCATCGGGCAAGACCGGCGAGACCGCCGGCATTCCTGCCGGAACTCCTCGAGCGGTTGGGAGCGCTCGGCTACGTCAGCCCCGGTGGGTCGGTCGACAAGAGGTCAGCCGGGGCGGATCCGAAAGACAAGCTGGACGAATACAAGGCGTTGAGCGGGTCGATGCAGCAGGCACTCGTCGCAATGCGCGCAGGACGCAGCGCCGAGGCGGTGCAACACCTGCGCGAGGTCGCGCACCGCGGGCTCGACAGCTACGAGGTGCACTTCTATCTCGGGCGCGCGTACGCCGCAAGCCAGCAGTGGCGCGACGGCGCCACGGAGTACGAGAAAGCCACCCACAAGTTTCCCGCCGGCGTCGAGGCGTGGCGGGGACTTGGCGAGGCACGCGTCGCGCTTCACGATTCGCCGGGTGCGGTTCGCGCGTTCGAAACACTGGTGTCCATCGCGCCGCAGGATCAGGTTGCCTTGATGCAGCTCGGGGAAGCGTACCGCGATGTCGCTCGATGGGACGATGCGACGCGGACGATCCAGCGAGCACTGGCGATCGATCCCGGCCCGGCGCAGTACTGGAATTCTCTCGGAACCGTGCTTGGCGGCGGACGAAAGATGTCCGAGGCGGAACACGCATTCGGCGAAGCGGTCAAACGTGAGCCGACCAATGGCCTCTACCGCTACAATCACGGCCTGGCACTGCAGCAGCTGGGACGCCGCGACGAAGCGACGACCGAGTTCCGGCAGGCGCAAGCGCTCGGATATCGCGCACCGTGAGACACGAACATGACGATAACGCTCTTATTGGCGATGCTTGGTGCTCTGGTTCAGACAGGGGCCGCGCCGACGGCACCGGCTCCCGCGTACAAGGTCGTCGGCTACTACGCCGACTGGACCGCCGAACGCTATCCGCTCGCTGACATTCCCGCCGACAAGCTGACACACGTCAACTACGCGTTCGGCAAGATCGACGCTGGCAACAAGCTGACGTTCAACCGGGCCATTGCGCTCGACCGCGTGTATCCCGGCGACTGCACCGAGCCCCAGTGCCCGCACGGCCTCTTCCATCAGATCACGCTCCTCAAAGAGAAGTATCCGCACCTGAAGTTCATCCTGTCGGTCGGCGGCTGGACCGACTCGGGACCGTTCTACGAAATGGCCGCCACCGAGGAGAATCGTCAGACCTTCGCCCGCTCCTGCGCGGATTTCTTGAAGACGTATCCGCAGTTCGATGGCATCGACATCGACTGGGAGCATCCGGTCGCCGGTGGCCTGCAGCCGGGCCAGCCGCGCGACGCGCACAACTACGTACTGCTTGTTGGCCGCACTTCGCAGCGCGCTCGGACCCGGCAAGTTCCTCACCGTCGCCGTCGGCGCCGGGGCGCGGGCAATCGATCCGCTCGAGTACGCGGAGATGTCGGCGTCGCTCGACTGGGTCAACGTCATGACCTACGACTTTCACTCGCGGCGGACGGCGCGCCGGCTTCAACTCCGCGCTCTATAACCACGACGATCCCTCGAACCCGCGATCGAACACCGATGCTGCCGTGCAGGCGATTCTTGCCAAGGGAGTGCCGCGCACGAAGCTCGTGGTCGGTGTGCCGTTCTACGGAAGGGGCTGGCGCGGCATCGAGTCCGAGAAGGGTTGGACCGAGGGCAGCTGGCACGCTACAGGTAGGAGGCTATCGGGCCATCGCGACGAATCAGCTGCAGTCCGTCCGGCTTCGTCCGTCACTGGGACGACGTGGCGAAGGTGCCCTGGCTTTACAACGCCGAGACGAAGGAATGGATCACGTACGAGGACGCGCAGTCGATGCGGATCAAAGGATCGTACGTGGTCGAACAAGGACTCGGCGGCGCGATGTTCTGGGAGTTGTCCAACGACGACGGGACGCTGCTGGATGCGCTACGCGCCGGGTTGGGAGTGGCAAGAGTCCGATAGCCTTACTCTGTTCCCTCCCGTCGCGCGAGGAGCGACAAACCCACCACACTCAGCACAAACAGCCCGAGCCACATCCACGCCGCGATCAGTGGATCCATGCCGAACATCTGCGACGGGATCGCGTCGTGGCGGAGTTGGCGGTTGAGAAATGCCGGCAATGCGATGTCGAAGACCGGGTTCGAGAACTGCTCCGGCATGATGTAAAGCGCGGTCGATTTGGCGATCCAGACCATGGCGAGGCCAACAGCCGACGCGGCATAGAGCCATCCTCGAAATCGTCCGGTTCTCGCCAGCAGCGGAAGCCCCTCGTACAAGAGCAGTATCGCCAGCGGAATCAGGTGTCTCGGACCATACGCCCAGCCGCCCCACCACATGAAATAGGACGAGATCAGCAGCACGTAACACACGCTCAAAATGCCGAGCGGGGTCGAAAACGCCTCGCGAAACACGCGAGGGCCCTTCGTCAGCAGATACGCAAACGCCACCATCGTCAGTGCTGGTGCGTAGAAGAACATGCCGCGATAGGTTGAAAACAAGAGACCCCAGATCGCCTCGGGCTGCGGCAGGTTGATGCCGTAGCCGGAACGCATCTCTGAAAACGTGCTGTCGGCAATGAAGTCGTACGGCATCTTCGTAAACGTTCCGGTGATTGCGTGGTTGTAGAGCAGGAGTGCCATCACGCAGGGCAGGCCACCGAGCACGAACGGGATGAGCTGACGGCGATCGCGGCGTGCGATCGCCCACGCCCAGATGGGCAGCGCAAGCGCGGTCGGAAACTCCGCCAGGACAGCCAGTCCGAGCAGAAACCCGCAGAGCGCGGGAAGCCGTCGCTTGATCAACAGAATGTAGGACGCGCAGAGCAAGACACCTGCGAGCACATGGCTCATGAACACGCCTGCGTAGGCGAATACGAACGACCCGTATAGCGGCAGCATGCAGAGGAAGACGGCGTCCGCGGCAGGAACGTCACGTACGAGCTTCCGCAGGATCAACCACACCAGCAGGACGAACGGGATGCTCCCACACAGAACGTCACCAAGCAGTGTCGCCGGCAGCCACCGCGGCTTGCCGCTGGCGGGCTCCGCGAGGTGCAGCCACTTCAGCGCGCCATAGAAAGGAACCACGATCCAGGTCGTCAACGGCGCCTTGTCGGAGTAGTAGTGGCCATTGACGAAGCTCTTGTCCATCGTGAACTTTTCGTACGTGTCGATCGCGTAGGTGCCCTCTTCGTAGATGGTCAACACCGGCAGTGCTCGCGACGTCGGATTCGGGCTGGGCACGGCGTCCAGAAAGTACGCGGACAGCAGAAGATTGACCGCCACGAAGACCGACGCCAGCAACCATCCGATCTTCCCGGGGGGAGTTCGAGAGGGCGATGCGGACGGCCGGCGTGCCGTCAACGAATGCTTACGTCTTCGAGCCATGAGCGCACGATCTTATCGAACTCGGTCGTCGCTATAATCGCGAAAGGACAGTTTGAGCGCCAGGAAACGACAGCGATCGAGCACGGGATCCGGCGCAAGCCGGATCCCGAGGCCGCCAGCAGTTCCTCTCCCCTCCGCGAATCCGTCCACGCGCCGGCTCACCGCTGCGGCGCTTGGCGTCGTCGTTTTGGCCATCTACGTCCGCACGCTGGCGCCAACCGTTGCCGGCGGCGACAGCGGCGAGTTGATCACGGTCGCCTACACGCTCGGCGTCGCACATCCTCCGGGCTACCCGCTCTACACGATGCTGGCGAAGCTCTTCACGCTGATTCCGATCGGCACGATTGCCTGGCGTGTGAACCTGTTTTCGGCAGCATGCGGCGCCGGAGCCGCGACGATCCTGTTTCTCGCTGCAGCCCGATGGTCCGGAAGCCTGTGGGCGGCACTCGCTGCGGCGTCGCTGTTCGCGTTTTCGCCGCGCGTCTGGCCGCACGCCGTCACCGCAGAAGTGTTTGCGCTGAACAATCTCTTCATCGCGGGCCTGGTCTACCTGACCGTTCGCTTCCGTAGGGCCGCGACCGAAGCAGGCCACAGCAACGAACGAATGCGCCTGATGGGGCTGGTCGCGTGCCTGCTGTTCTTCTGGATCGGCCTCGGCCTCACGAATCACCACACGCTGATCTTCTACGCAATCCCGGCGGCGCTTCTGATTCTGACGAGCAGCCCGGCCATGCGAACGCCGCGACAGATCGCCACGTTCGCGCTTTGTAGCCTCGTCGGCCTTCTCCCTTACGCCTACATCCCCATCGCATCCCGTCGTGTCCCTCTCATGAGCTGGGGGGATCAAACAACGCTGTCAGGTTTTCTGGATCACCTGCTGCGACGCGAATACGGGACCTTCAGGCTGGGAGTCCAGGAGCAGGCGACCGAATCTTACCGAGCGCATTGCGGCGTACATATCAGGATCGTTCGCGGATCTGTTCTGGATCGTCCCGCTCCTTGCAATTGCCGGTCTCGTTCTGATCCGTCGTCGTCGAGACAAACCTCTGCTCTGGTGCTGGATCGGTGGCTTCTTCTTCTTTCTGGTCACCTTCAACGCCCTCGCCAACGGAAGCCTCGAACCAGGAGTCTCCCGCTTCGTCGAAGGACGATTCTGGCAGCAGCCGCATCTGTTGCTGTGCGTCTTTGCGAGACGTTGGGGCTGGCGGCGATCGCCGAGCGACTGGGCACCCGCGGCACCAGGGCGCTGCCGGTCGTTGCCGTGTTGATCGCGATCGCGCAGCCGGTCATGAACTTTCGCGACCAGGACAAGAGCAGGGCCATCCAGATCCACGAGTTCCTGAAGGACGATCCTCGATTCAGCGCCGCCACAGGCGCTGCTGCTCGAGACCGGTGACTACATCTACCATGGCCTCCGATATCTGCAGATCGTGGAGGGATATCGGACCGACGTGCGCGTGCTGGATCAGATGGTGCTCGCGTATCCGTGGCATCAGCGCCTCGCGCAAAAGTATTTCCCTGACGTCGTGTTTCCAGGTGTTCGCCTGCTGCCGCATCTCGAACGCGCCGGGGACTACGACATGAAGGCTCTCTTCGATGCGAATCGCGATCGCCATCCGATCTACCTGTGCGACGTGAATCTGTGGGACGACGCGCGAGGGAGCTATACGCCGTGGCCTTCGGGTCTGGTCGATTCGGTCTTACCGAGCATCGCAACAACCGAATGTGACGACGTGGATTGACTCGGCGCGCGCCAGTTTCGACCGTGTGCCCATCGATGCGCTTCGCCAGGCGCCCGTAGACTCGTGGGAGCACGTCGCGCTCAAGTACTTCTGGAAGCAGATGGGAAAACACGCGCTCAGTCTGGCCGATGGGGCGGCGAGACACGGCGATCGCGCGGCGCTCACACGAGCCGTCCGAGTTGATGGAAATCGATGCTGGCGGACTGGCCCGAAGCGCCTCACGAACTTCATCGCGATCTCGGGAATCGTCTACCAGCAGCTCGCGCCGAGCGATCCGTCGCTGCTCGATTCCGATGCGACGTGAGTTCGAGGCGTATTTGAGAAATGCGCCGGTCAGCGATCCCAGTGTCGCGGCGATACGACAAATCCTCGAACAGGGACGATAAAAAGCGCCTGCGGCCCGAGCGAGCGGCCGGAGGGAAGCGCCGCGGAGCGGCGCCCGCGAGCGAGAGCGCGTAGGCGGTGGGGTCCCACGCGCGGTAATAGAAGAGGGCAGGGTATTCACATCCCGCCCTCTTCTTCAGACCCGCGACGTTCGTCAGAACGAGAATCGTATCTGCGCCTGCACCCGCCGTTCCTGTTGCCAGCCGGTCGCCTGCCCGAAACCCGGCGTTCGACGGCTTGACCCGCGTCGGAAGGATGCTCCCGTCGCATCGTACGGCAGGTTCGAGATCGTGACCGGATCCGCCGGACTGGCCAAGGTCATCGAACTCGCGCCGTCCGGTGATGCCCTGCGCGTTCGGCGCGTTGAACATCTCGACTCTGAGCTGCAGGTTGCGTGAACCACCGAGCCGGATGTTCCGTGCGATCGCCAGATCGAGCGCGCTCGTGAAGCAGCCCGCGGACGTAGTCGTTGCTCGACTCGAGGCCGACGCTGTTGTAGTTCGGCCCCTGGAATGCCGACGCGTTGAACTGGCGGAACTCGTCGCTGCTGCAGCCCGCCCCGGGATCGCCGACGAGGCGGACGCGGCCCGCATAGTCGGGCGAGCCGGTGATGTTCACCGCGCCGCCGCCGCTCGAGTAGCCGTAGGTCGACGGTGTAGGCGCTGCCCCGTTGCGCCGGTCCACACGCCCGACAGCTGCCAGTCGTTGACGATCAGGCCGACGGCTTTCACCGCCGCGCCGCTGCCATGCAGATCCGGCAGATCCCACACGAAGTTCCCCTTGAAGATCTGCTGCTGTGGAATTGCACGCGGCGAGCAGGTCATTGGCCTGGTCCTGATCGTCGCGGTAGGACCACGATCCGTCTGCCGCGTGCTGCACGCGCGCACCGGCGATCGCGTGATCGTAGAGCACGATGGTGTCGTTGAGGCCGAAGGAGACGCCGTTCGCGAAGCGGCGGTTCAGCGACAGCTGAAGCGAATGGAACGTTCTCCAGCCGTCGAACATCCGGTGGTTGATCGCGCCGTAGGCACGGATATGACCGCATCAGATCGGTCGAGAGCGCCGCACCGCCAGGGATCGCGCTGACCTTGGTCGGATCCTGATTCTGCGACAGATACGCCGATCCGATGTCGACCGTGTTGATGTTCACCGTCCGGACGGTGTTGTAGCTGTGCTGACCGACCCATTCGGCGTCGACGGTCATCGCCCACGGGAATCGCCATCTGCACGCCGCTGCTCCACTGCGTGGACGAGGGCAGCTTGGCGTCGTACTGGATCGTGTTCAGCCCCGGCGCGCCCTGCGTCGTCAGACCGCCCTGACCGAGGCGTCTGCAGCTGGCCATACCGAACGGTGACCAGCTTGGACGACGGCGGGTTGCCCGGCATGCTGATGACCGAGTTGCCGAACGGCCGGTCGTAGAAAAGGCCGACGCCGCCGCGCAGGATCATCTTCTGCTGTCCGGTCAGGTCGTAGGCCATGCCGAATCGCGGCGCCAGGGCAATCTTCGGGAACGTGTAGGTTTCCTTCGCAATCCCGTTGCCGCCGGCGAAGAGACCGTTGGTCGGACTGCCGGTGCCCTGCACGATCGTGCCGATCGCCGAGCGACGTGTTGGGACCGAGCAGCTGGCCGGTCACGGGATTCAACGCCTGGAGGCTCGTGCGACGGACAGGCCGTTCCCGGCGACACGGTCACCGCGCAACCGGATTGATAGAGCTGCGGCGCCGCCGACTGCGTCCATTTGTCCGGCAGGAAGTTGTTGCCCTGTCCGAGGCTGTCGTACTGCGGCAGCGCGTTCACGAATCGCATGCCGTAGTCGAGGGTCAGGCGGTTGTTCACCTTCCAGTTGTCCTGGACGTAGGCCTCGCGGTTGTCGTAGACGAAGTCGCCTTCGATGTAGTTGGACGCCTGCGTGAACGAGCTGAACGATCCGATCGCCGCGTTGGCGAAGCCGAACGACGTGTCGAAGGCGTTGGTGCCGACGGTGTCCTGCTGGAAGTTCAGGTTGCCGAACGAATCGGTGCCGGTCGCCTGCTCCGCCTTGAAGCTGTGGGTGTTGAAGAAACCGGCCTTCATGGTGTGACGACCCTTGACCTTGGTCAGGCTGATCGACACGTCCTGCGTCGCGTTGACGTTGAAGTAGGACGGGAACGGAACGTCAGGGCGGCGGCGTTGCTGACGCGACTGCCGTAGCGGAAAATCGGCACAGCTCGACGAAGTTGCCGTTGACCCACGCCGGCGGCGCCGGATTCATCTTCGTCCAGCGCTTCCTTCGGCGTAGTAGTCCGGGATTCAGCTGGTTCGCGTTCGGGAAGAGCATCGGCAAGTCAGCGAGGCCGATGTTGTTCCGGTACGAATTGGGGTTCATCGGGATCGCGGTCCGGCAGAACGACGGACCGGTGCCCGATCTGCGCCAGCGCGCATCCCGCCAGCTCGTTGCGGCTGCGGCCGTAGGTGCCCTCGAGGAACGTCGTGCTGTTCAGGTTGTAGTTGGCCGAGAAGACCAGATTGCTGATGACCGGCCGCTGCATCTGCGTATCGTTGAAGCCGGGCAGCAGTCCGAGAACGACATCGCGGCGCTGCTGCCACCCGGAATACTTGACCGTGCGCGCGCAGCTTCTGCGTCGGCTGGTAGTCGACGCGTACGGCCGGCTGCCAGCTGAGGATGCTCTGGTTCGGCCGGGTGACTTCGTAGTTGTAGCCGATTCCTGGCGCCACCAGCGTTGGGCGTCGGATACTGTTTCAGGATGTTCAGCCCGACCGAGTACAGACGATCTGCCGGGATTCTTGCCGAGCACGCCGCCGTCCTTGAAGCAGGCCGTCTGGTCGGTCGCGGCTGCAGGCGCCCGTCGATCAACGGATCCTTGATGAAGTTGTAGAGCGCGCCGTTCTGATCGAGCGTCTGCGAGAAATCGCCTGCGCGCTCGAGCGCAGTTGGGAACCGATAGCGCTGTACGTCGTTGCCGGCAGTGCGGGGCGAGAATTCCTGGCTGTAGAAGAAGAACAGCTTGTTGGTGCCGCCAGGCTTCCCGATCGGCCCGCCGATCGAATAGCCCTGGTCCTTTTCCTTCAGAACTCCCTTCGGGTTGCCGTTCTTCTTGTTGACAACCGAATTGCCCCACCAGTCGGAATTGCGCTGAACGCGGTAGACCGAGCCGCGGAACCGGTTGGTGCCGCTCTTGGTGACCGCGGTGATCTGCAGGCCGCTCGACCGGCCGTATTCCGCCTGATACACCGAGGTGAGCACCTTCACTTCGGCGATCGATTCGACGTTCATCTGGAGCAACGGACGGTTGCTGCCCGTGTCCATGACGCCGACGCCGTCCATCATGATGTTCGTGTCGCCGCCGCCGCCGATACGCGCCGGGTCGCCCGTGGTGGTCACGCCGGGTGCCAGCGAAGCCAGCGCCGTAAAGCTGCGGTTGGCGATAGGAAGGTTTTCGACGGTGCTCGTCGGAATCGTGAACGAGCGCTCGCCGCTTTGCGATTGAACGACGGGAGATTCGGCTTTGACGACGACGGTATCGGTCAATCCGCCCACTTCGATCGCGATCGAGCCAACTGACAGGCGGTCGCCGGGGCTGACGCTGACGCCGGCTGCGTTTCGATGTCTTAAAGCCCGGTCATGCTGACCTGAAGCGTGTAGCGGTCAGCCGGGACGTTGACGAACGTGAAGTCGCCACTTCGCGTTGGTAAACACGTCGGACAACTGCGTGCCGCGTGTTTCGCTGATGAGCGTGACAGATGCGCCGGGAATGACCGCTCCCTGCGCATCCTTGACCGTGCCGGAGACCGTTCCGGTCGTGATCTGGGCGACCGCGGGCAGCGCGACGAGCGCGACTGCCGCGAGGATCGCCATCACCCTGAAGCCGTTCTCATCATCCTTGCGGTTCCTCCTCGCATCCGAGTGACACGCACACACGGACCGGCTGCGCCTGAAAGACAGGCAGGTGCAGCGCGCCTCGTTGGGCGGATACGTTGTATGAGTGCCAATGATTTACAGCTTGTCACGAAATTGTCAAACCTCCGGGTGAAGGATATGATGACGCCGCCGAAGGCGCCTCGTATGCCGAACATCTACGAGGTTGCAAAACGGGCGGGGGTATCCACGGCGACGGTGTCGCGGGTCCTGAGCCGGCCGCAGGTCGTCTCGCCGGAAACTCGTCGCCGTGTGCTGCACGCGGTGAAGATCATGGCGTACGCGCCGAATTCGGCCGCCAAGAACCTGCGGACGCTGCGCACCGGCAAACTCCTGGTGACCGTTCCCGACATCTCCAACCCGTTCTTCTCGCTGATTCTCCAGGGCATCGAGGACGCGGCGCAGCGCGAGGGACACGCGGTGCTCTTTGGCGACACGCAGCACGACGAGAAGCGCGAGGAGCGCTACGCGCTGATGCTGCAGCGGAAGGAAGCCGACGGCCTGATCTTTCTCGGTCATCGGTTGCCGAAGTCGGCCGGCGACCTGGTTCGCTCGATGGCGCCGGCGTGCGCGCCGGTGGTCAACGGCTGCGAGTTCAACCCGCGCCTGCGCATCCCCAGCGTGCACATCGACAACGCCGCCGCCGCCGTCGGAGGCGATGGATCATCTCTACGCCTCGGCCATCGCCGCATCGGCATCGTCACCGGCCCGCTGGTCAGCCCGCTCAGCCGCGATCGTCTGCGCGGCGCGACGACGCGCGCGCGAGCCGAGGGCGCCGAGCAGGATTTCGTGATCATGCACGGCGACTTCTCAATCGAGTCAGGATCGATCGCCGCCGAGCGGCTGCTCGTCGCGTCAGCGAACGGCCGACCGCCGTCTTCTGCTTCAACGACGAAATGGCGCTCGGCGTGCTGCAAGTGGCGCGCCGGCATGGGGCCTGCGGGTGCCCGACGATCTGTCGATCGTCGGCTTCGACGACATCCGGTTCTCGCAGCACATGGATCCGCCGCTGACGACCATCGCGCAGCCGATGCGCGAGATCGGCGAGGGCACCGTGCGGTTGCTGCTGGATATCCTGAGCGGAAAAACAATCGTGCCGACGTCGGTGACGCTGCCGCACAAGCTCATGGTGCGAGGAGCACGTCGATCGTCGAGCTGCTGAGCATTTGCGGGTTCTTCGCGAACGGCGACTCGCGAACCGCGAATCGCGTGACGGCAAGCGTCAGGCGTTTCTGATCTCACCGGCGCGCGGACGGTCACGCCCGAGCGCTTCACCGAGACGGACAGCTTCTCGTTGTCCTTCGGCCGGTCGGGGCGCGAGAACGACACCGCGTACTGATTCCGCAGCGCCTCCGCGAGTTCCTGCAGCCCGACGACGATTCCCGCCGAGGCGACGATTTCGTCGCGCTTGCCGCCCGACTGCTTCGGACCGTCGCCGAGCACCTCGCTGAGGTTCAGATTTCGATTCGAGCAGCGCGCCCGGCTTCGACACCGTCGCCATCGCGCGCAGCGCCGAGCTGTTGATGGCGATCACGTGCAGCGCGGCGCCGCTCTTCTCGCAGTTCGTCGAGCACGTGGTGGGCCGGCAGCGTGCTGTGCTCTTCGCCGCCGACCGTGAGCACGACGATGATCGGGCGCGGCGCGCGGCGCTTCTGAAAATCCTTCGCGGTTTCGAAGATGCCTTCGAGCAGCTGGCCGCCGTCGTTGGTCGCCGGGCGCGCGCGTCAGGTGGCTGATGCGCCGCGGACAGCCGTTCGAGGTTGGTCGTGTAGTCGACCAGCTTGAGGTGCTGCCCGTCGACGGTGCTGAGCGCGAACTCGGCGCGGCCCTGGAGCCGCTCGATGAACTTCGCGACGCCGTAGCGGAAGATGCCGGTGCCGTTGTCGTCGACGACGCAGCGCGATGCGGAGCGGCACGGTCGTCATGCCGGCGCCGACGATCGTCGCGATCCTTGCCGCCTTCCTTGATGACGAAATCGTCGGCGCGCGAGATCGGTGACGGGCGACGCCGGCCTTGTCGAGGACGCTGACGTAGACGGTGCGGGTCAGCCCATCGTGAGAGTCGGCCTGCCTGGCTGCGACTGCGGACTGGCGGCGGACACGGCTCGACGGAGACGAAGGATGCATCGCGAGCCGACAACGCACATCACGCTGACGCATGCCCCGCCTTCGCGCTCCGACGCTTCGGCGCGGCAGGCCCGGTGCCGGCTTCGCGCCGTGCCTCCGATTCTACCCCTTTGACGCGGCGAGCCGCTCGCCGTGCTCGTCGACCGCGAGCGGTGGCGGTTCGTGCGCCACGAGATACTCGAACTGGCCGCGGAATTCCTGCTTCGATGAGGTGCGCGGTCGCGGCCAGCCGGGCCACCTCCTTGCGGATCCTCGAGGTCGTCGCGCCGCAGCCGGATCATGTAGCGGCGCGCGATCGCATACCGCGTCGAGGCTGATATCGACCATCCGCACTTTCGTGCGGCCGGTCTGGCCGTCGATCATCTCGGAGAACGGAATCGGGATGAAGTGGCCGCCCTGCATGGAGATCATCGCGGCGTTCCCGCCGGCGAGCGAGGTATTTCGCCGCGCAGTAGCCGAGGTCGCGCGTGTATTCCATGTCGAACGGAATCGGATCGGCGCAGCGCAGCTCGTAGCCGATGTTCTTCTCCGAGATCGTCGTCTTGATCCCGAGCCCGCGCAGCCGCTCGCCGACCTTCGCCTTCAGCATGTCGCCGAGGTTCACTTCGGCCAGCCGGACGTGGCCGTGGGCGTCGCGTTCCACGTCCTTGAGATCCGCGAGATCGCTCTGGCGAGATGTCGAGCGCCACGCCTTCGGCGATCACCGCCACGCCGTCGCGCCGGCCCTCGGCGAGCCGCTTGATGATGCTCGCCGTCAGCGTGTCGACGATCTCTTTCAGTCGGATCGGCGGATCGAATTCTTCACCGATCAGCGTGATCGTCGCCCCGGCGGCCTTGCCGATCCCCAGCGCGAGGTGTCCGGCCTTGCGCCCCATCGCGATGACGAAATACCAGCGCGACGTCGTCTTCGCGTCGACCATCAGGTTCTTGACGATGTCGACGCCGTAGTGACGCGCCGACTGGAAGCCGAACGTGTCGATGTGCGGCGGCAGATCGAGGTCGTTGTCGATCGTCTTCGGCACGTGCACGACGCGGATAGCGGCCGGCGGCGTGCTGCTCGAGCTTCATCGCGGAAAACGCCGTGTCGTCGCCGCCGATCGTGATGAGCTGCGACACGTTCAGCCGCAGCAGCGCGTTGACGGTGTTCTCGAGCAGCTGCGGATCCTTCGTCGGGTTCGCGCGCGCGATGCCGAGATACGACCCGCCGCGGAAATGGATGCGGCTGACCGCCTCGATCGACAGCGGGATCACGTGATCGGTATCCCCCTGCATGAGCCACTCGAAGCCGTCGCGGACGCCGATGACGTCGATGCCCTGCGAGCTTGGCGCGAATCGTCGCGGCGGCGATGACGCTGTTGATGCCGGGGGCAGGGCCGCCGCCGACGAGGATCGCGAGTTTGTTGTTCGCCATGGGTGTTCGAGCAGTTATGACGCGATGTAAACGATTGCAAATCCGCGCGCAGGGTGATGGGCTCATTATAGCGGAGGTCCGCCTTCGCGGTCCTTCGACACGCCCTGGACCGCTTTGGCGAGACAGCCTTCGGCCTGACGGTGAGCGAAGGCTGGGCTCGAACTGGAAACTGAGACGCTGGAAACTGGAAGCTACGATCTATACGCTTCCCGGCCGATCCCCTGCACCGGGATGTTCTGCGCCGCGAGCACCTCGTGCTGCAGCGCATACATGCAGGCCGCCGCCTCGTCGATGTGCCGCACGAAGGCGATCGATCCCTGGAGGATCGGCTTGACCCGCTCCTTGTCCTGGATGCGCGCCTTCGGATACTCGTGTTCGACCACCAGGTGCGTGTTCGCCACGTCGAGCTTCAGCAGCTCGCGCGCGGCGAGTTGGTGATCGAGCCAGTCGACCGTCCGATTCTGCAGGTACGCCAGCGGATCGTGGCGCGCGGTGCCGGGCAGCTCGTGCTCGGCGAGCACGACCTGCTTCTTCCAGGCATTCAGCTGATCGACGGGATTGTCTGACGGCTTGCCGTTCTTCCAGTCTCCGCGCTCGAGTCGTCTGGCCGCCGCTGCCCCACGCGGACCATCCCTTCGCGTCGACGACCTGCCCTTTGACGTGAAACCCGCCGATCAGGAAGTTGTAGCCGGTGTCTTTCAGATACTGGAAGATCGAGCGCGTGTCCTGGCCCATCAGGATGGCGTGCGACGGGTCGTAGTGGATGCGGAACTGATCGCCGACGCCGTGCTTCTCGCAGATCCGGTGCAGCGCAATCCACGCCCCCGGCGTGTAGGCGATGTTGTTGTGCCAGTTGTCGAGCGTCGTCCAGCCCGGCATCGGACACTGCTCGACGCGATACGTCAGCCCGCGCGACTTCGCTTCCTTCAACAGCGGAACGAACTGCTCCTCGAAGTCGACGAGGTTCTGATCCATGCTGTGCTTCTGGTTGCGGCCGACGAACCCGCAGACGGCGTCCACGCCGAGCAGCGCCGCCGCGTCGAACGCCCGCAGCATGAAGTCGTGCTTCTTCTTCCGGATCGCCGGGTCGTCGTGCAGCATGTTGTCGAAGTAGCCGACCTCGGAAATGCCGATCTTCGCCGCGTCGAGCGCCGCGCGCACGCGCTTCGCGCGATCCTTGTCGAACGGCTTGCGCAGATCGAGCGTGTTGGCCACCGGATCGAGCATCGCTTCGGGCGGCACGTCGGTTTCGGTCGGATGCAGCGCCGCCGACAGCTGGATGTAGCTCGCGCCCAGATCCTTCGCGAAGGCCACCCATTCTTCAATCGCGCGGTCCGGATCCGGATCGCGGACCTCGCGCGGCGTCAATTCCTGGAGCGCCGCCGTCAGGACGCCCACTTTCATGAACTTCGGTTCGAACGCTTTGGTGCTCATATCGGGTACTGGGTCCTTTGTGACTTAAGGCCTGTCTGCATTACTCACTGCTCGCGGGGCGCCCCTTCTCACGCGCTCGTCACTCGGCGCGCCGCTTCGCGCGTTGCCTTCCAGCGCCTCGCTCGGGCCGCTGGCGCTTTTGCTGTCTCAGTACTCCACCTTGGTCCACGCGCTGCCTTTGGAAGCGCTCTGCAGGATCGCTTCGACAATGCAGTTGGCGCGGTAGCCGTCTTCGAAGGTGGCGAACGCGGGCGGATGCGGATCGGTCGGCTTCCGGCCTTCGGCGATGAAGCCGTAGATGTCGCGCATCAGGTTGGCGAACGCGTCCGCCCAGGCTTCCTGGTGGCCGCCCGGCAGGTGCGCGTAGCGCCGCGCGTCGGCGTCGATGAGCGACGGATCCTTCTGCAGGATCTCGTTCGGCCGGTCGCGATGGCCGATGAGCAGCTCGTTCTGATGCTCCTGCCGCCACTTGAGCGACGCCTTCGATCCGCAGATCTCGATTTCGAGATCGTTCTTGTGCCCGGCGCAGACCTGGCCGACCGAGAACGCGCCCTTCGCGCCGTTGTCGAACCGCAGCAGCACCGACGCGAGGTCCTCGACCTTGATGTCGACCGTCCTCGACTTTCTGGTTCGCGTCGGCGGCGGCAAACGCTTCGCGCGATCCGATCGGCTTCTTCCGCTTCGGAATCGACGGTCGTGATGTCGCCGAGGACGTGCGTGATGCGCAGGCCGCTCAGGTGCTGCGCGAGATCGCACCAGTGCGATCCGATGTCGCCGAGCGCCGACGAGGCGCCGCCCTTGTCGGGCTCGAGCCGCCACGAGTAGTCGGTGTCCTTGAGCAGCCAGTCCTGGAGGTACTGACCGACGAGAAAGTGCGGCTTGCCGATGTCGCCGCGCGCAATCGCGTGCCGCGCCTGCTGGACGAGCGGATTGCCGCGATAGTTGAACGTCACCGCGTGGACGATGCCCGGCCTTGGTCGCCTGATCGAGCAGCTTCTTCGCCTCGGCCGCCGTCATCGCCAGCGGCTTGTCCGAGATGACGTGCTTGCCCTTGGCAATGGCCGCGGCATTGACCGGGTAGTGCAGGTAGTTCGGCGTGGCGTTGTGGACGACCTGAACGTCGGGATCGTTCAGCAGCGCTTCGTAGCTGCCGTACGCCTTGCGCGCGCCGAGCGCCTCCGCCTTCTTCTCCGCCGACGCCTGACTGCTGCCCGCGACCGCGACGACGTCGACGTAGCCGAGACGCCGCACGGCGTCGACATGATGCGGCCCGACGAAGCCCGCACCGACGATTCCCATTCCGATCCGTTTCACGTTCGAGCCCTCCCGTGACGAAGAGAACGGAAGAAGCATACTCTGAAGCGAGTCGCAACAGGAGGTGACAAGCGAACGGAGAAGATTCACACGAAGGAACGAAGCCAACGAAGCGAAACGGAGCGCTAGCGCAGAGCACGCTGAGATCGCAGAGACGCGCTCGCTAGCCGTCTCGTCCGCCGCCACGCGCTCGCGCGGCAGTCCCCTGTGCGCCGGCGAAGGCCGCGCGGCGGGCGGAATCTGGGCGACACTTGGCTCTCGTGCGTCACTCCGTGCACCTCGTGTGCACTCCGTTGCACTCCGCGTCCTCCCGGGCTGAACTCCGTTCTCTCGTCACCTCCAACACCGCCCGTGATAATCTCCCAAGCCTATGCCCGACTACTCTCCGCGCCCTGAGCACAAGTTTTCCTTTGGCCTCTGGACCGTCAGCAACCGCGGCCGCGATCCGTTCGGCGAGGCGGTCCGGCCGACGCTGTCGCCGGTCGATGCGGTCGCGATGCTCGGCGAGGTCGGCGCCTGGGGCGTCAACCTTCACGACAACGACCTCGTGCCGATCGACGCCACTCCCCACGGAACGCGATCGCATCGTCGCCGACTTCCAGCGCGCCTGTACAGCAGCACGGCATCGTCGTGCCGATGGCGACGGTGAATCTCTTCTACGATCCGGTCTTCCGCGACGGCGCGTTCACCGCCAACGATCCGCGCGTGCGCGCGTACGCGGTGCAGAAGACGATGCGCGCGATGGATCTCGGCGCCGAGCTCGGCGCGAAGATCTTCGTCCTGTGGGGCGGACGCGAAGGCACGGAAACCGACGCCTGCCGCCGGCCCGACGAGGCGGTCAAGCGGCTGCGCGAAGCGATCGACTACCTGTGCGAATACTCGATCGACAAGAAGTACGGATTCCGGTTTGCGCTCGAGGCCAAGCCGAACGAGCCGCGCGGCGACATCTACATGGCGACGACCGGGCGCCTATCTCGGCCTGATTCCGACGCTCGCGCATCCGGAGACTGGTCGGCGTCAACCCCGAGGTCGCGCACGAAACGATGGCCGGGCTCAACTTCCTGCACGCCGTCGCGCAGGCGTGGGAAGCCGGCAAGCTGTTTCACATCGATCTGAACGATCAGGCGCCTGGCCGCTACGATCAGGACTTCCGCTTCGGCGCCGCGAACATCAAGGCCTGTTTCTGGCTGGTGAAGTTTCTCGAGGACGTCAAGTACGACGGCCCGCGCCACTTCGATGCGCACGCCTATCGCACCGAGGACTACGACGGGGTCAAGGACTTCGCGCGCGGCTGCATGCGCACGTATCTGATTCTCAAGGAGCGCGCCGAACGCTGGAACGCCGACAAGGAGATCCAGGCGCTGGTGCAAGGAAACGACCGCCGGCAAGGCGCCGTCGTTGTCGAAGTATTCGGCCGGCGGCCGCGACACGCTGCTCGCCGAGAACATCGATCGCGTCGCGCTCGCCAGCCGCGGTCTCGGCTACGAGAAGCTCGATCAGCTGACGATGGAAGTGTTGCTGGGTGTGCGGTGAAATTGCTCAATGTTCGAATGCTCAATGCTCGAATGGCTGACGTCGAACAATCAGCATCGAGCATTCAGCTGTCACTCCCGTCGCCGAGCGAACTCCGCGAGCCGCGGCGACGGGATCGGCCCTCGGCCAAGCGCGTGCGCTTCGCACGCGGCGTACACCTCGATCAGCTCCTGGTAGATCGCGTGACGTGCGCGGGTCGGGCGCAGCGCGCTGTGCGCGATCGGCTCGACAAACCCTTTGACCACGTCGTCCCACGACATCGGCTGTGCCGCTCGGCGCGTCGCGCGCGCCGTGGAAGCGCCTGCAGCGCGGCGCCGAGCGCGGCCGAGTTGCCGACCTGCAGCTGATAGACCGACGGCACCGAACACGTCGGCCATCACCTGCAGGATGTCGCGATTCGCGGCGGCGCCACCCGTCGCGTGGATCGAATCAACCGTGACGTTCATCCAGCGCGAGTGCAGCGCCATCGCCATCTGCTGTCCTTCGATCACGGCGCGGACGTTGCCGTCCGCGTCGCCGGGATCGAGACCGATAACGACGAACGCCTGGCGTCAGCACCGTTGGCGTGATCTCCGGTTCGAACCACGGCAGCATGATGCGGCCGCCGTTGCCGGGCGGCGTGCGGCGGAGCGCTTTCTGAGAACGTCGACCACGACAAGCCCGAACTGGTCGCGAATCCGCTCGCGCGCGAGCGATCCATTCTTGAAACAGGTCAGGCCCATGTAGTCGCCGGTTGGCGCGCCGAACACGTGACCGGTGCCCGTGCGGTCGACGCGCGGCTCGCGCATCAGGCCGAAGACGGTGTCGCTCGTGCCGAGCGAGATCGCCAGACGTCCTTCGCGGACCAGGCCGACGCCGACGAGGCTGCACGGGATTGTCGCCGGACCAGGCGACGACCTTCGCCGGGGGCAGCCCGTATCGCGCCTGCCAGTACGGCGAGAGCGTGCCGACAACCGTCGACGCGCGCGCGATCGGCGGCAGCTTCGCCGCCAGGTCCGGCGCCGTCGACGTCGACCGCCGGCGGCCACCACTGGCACGACGCCGAGATCCATCAGGTTCATGCCGGATCCGTCGCCCGGATCCAGCGGCGCATGACGCGCCGATCAGGAGCGACGCGAGAAACGAGCTGACGAGGTGGATGCGATCGGTCGCGGCGTACGCCGCGGGTTCGCGCTTGGAGAACTTTCGAATCTGCGCCGCGGTGAAGCGCTCGAACGCGCGCGACCCGGTGCGCTGCGCGAGCGTCCGATCGCCGCCGACCGCCGCCTCGATTTCGCGCGCACTCGGCCGACGTGCTCGAGTCCATCCAGATCGGCGCGACGTCGCGCGAGAGCATCGGCTTGACCTGTTCGGCGAGCGGACGCGCCGGATCGAGCGCTGCCGAGCGTCTCGCGTCGCGCGGCGCGTTGAGATAGACGCTGCCGTGCTGCTGCGCCGATCCGGAGATCGCCGCCAGCTGCCGAGATCGAGACCGCTCTTCTGCAGCCGCTCGCATCATCAGCTCGAGCGCCTCGACCCACAGCAGCGGCGGCGACACCGCCGTCGTCGGATCGTCGCTCGGCAGCACACCGTGCTCGGTGCCGTACTGCGGAAACGTCTCGTCGAACGCGATCGACGATTCGAACACGACCCGCCGGCGATCGCCGTCGACTTCGAGAACGATCGCGGACAGGCTTTGCGTGCTCGAATCAAGGCCGAGGTAGAGAGACATGGGCAGAGTTTAGCTAATCTGCTGATTGTTGATCTGCTGATTGGTTCGATCGATCTCACGCGTTCGACGCCACTGAGACCCATCGCTTCCCTGCCAGCATCGCGAGGCCCGGAAGCGCGAGCGCGGCGACGAACGTCAGCAGGAACGACTGCGCCTCCATCGAAAACGCACCGACGGCGGCGTACGCGAGCGCGATCCCGAGGTTCGACAGCGTCGTCATCCAGACGAACGGACGAATCGGCGAGCGAACGAGTCCGGCGAACACGACGCTCGATTCGGCCAGCACCGGAATCGGACGGCAGACGACGAGCGCCCAGTGCCGTGCCGATCCATGATCGTGCTCGCGCGGCGAGGCCGTCGTCGCCGACCAGCTTCCGCGCGGCGCCCGCCGCCTTCGCGCCGAAGGCGTAGCCGATCGCGCATCCGACCGTCATGCCGATCCAGATCACGGCCGCGCCGCGCCAGAAGCCAAGCAGCACGCCGGCGCCGGTCGACACGATGCTCGACGGAACCGGAAGGAACACATCGAGCGCGAGCAGCGCCGGCAATGATCGACGCCGAGACCCAGCCCGACGCGTGCCCTTCGGCCAGCCAGGTGCCGAGCGCCTCGAACTGCTTTTCGAAGATCAGGAACGGAATGATGATGAGCGCGAACATCAGCCCGATCAGGATGGCCCACCGCATCGCGCCGCTCGCTAGCTCGAGCCGACAGCACGTCGTTCTCGTACTGCTTGATCTCGTCCATCCACGCGCCGCGCGGCGGCAGGTCCGGCGCTCGCGCAGTAGTAGTCCCAGACGGCGCCCCACGGCAGCGCCTTGAACTCCTCCTGCAGCGCCAGCCGGCCCGTGTAGTCCGCGGCGGCTTCCTGCTGTCGCAGCATCGCCGACGGCTCGAGCAGCGCCTTCAGCAGCGCCTTCAGCATGTTCCGCGTGCCGATCACCCAGGCCGCGACGCGATTGATGCTGGCGTCGAAGTAGTCGAGGCCGATGTGCGTGCGGCCGAGAAAGTTGCCGCGCACGAGCTCCTGCGCGATCGCCTCGAGATCGTCGTTGAGCACGACGACATGATCGCTGTCCCAGCGGACGCCGCGGCTGACGTGCAGCAGGATTTCGGGCAGGTACATGAACACCGCGCTGAGCTTGTCGGTGATGGTTTCGGTCGGATGATAGTGGCCGGTGTCGAGCGTGTAGAGCACCTGCCGCGTCAGCGCATAGCCGAAATAGAACTCGTGCGAGCCCGACCGTGTAGCTCTCGAAGCCGATGCCGAACAGCTTGCCTTCGACCGCGTCGAGGTTGTGCGCGCGATCGATCGGGTCCTTGAAGATCGCGTCGAGCGACTCGATCAGCCGCTCGCGCGGGCCGAGCCGATCGACCGGCGTGTCCTTCATGCCGTCGGGAATCCAGAGGTTCGTCACGCACGGCCGTGCCGAGCGCCTTGCCGATCGCGGCGCCGATCGCGCGACACGCGCATCCCGTGACGAATCCAGAATTCGCGCGTGGCCTTGTCGCGGGTGCGCCAGCGTGAAGCTCGTCGCGAGCGGATGCGCAGAAGAAGGTGGGATTGAAGTCGAGGCCGATGCCGAGTTCCTCTCGCCCAGTCGATCCACCGGCTGAAATGCTCCGGCGCGATCTCGTCGCGCTCGACGCGTGCGGCCGCCGAAGTCGCCGTACGACGCGTGCAGGTTGAAGCGATGCTTGCCGGGGATCAGCGACAGCGCCTTCGCCGCATCCTGCGCGCAGCTCGTCGGCCGTGCGCGCCTTGCCCGGATAGTTGCCGGTCGCCGCCAGCCCGCCGCCGATCTCGGTCGGCCGCCGACTCGAATCCGCCGACGTCGTCTCCCTGCCAGCAGTGAATCGAGATCGGCACCGTCGCGAGCGTCTTCAGCGCCGCGTCCGCGTCGACCCCGAGGTCGGCGTACTGCTGCTTCGCGAGGTCGTAGGCGGTCTGGATCTGCTTGTCGCTCATATCAGCCTTTCCAATCGCTGAACCGGCAAGCCAGCGAACCGTCGAGCTCGCGAACTCCTGCCTTAGAAATCAAACTTGATCGATGTTCGCCTTCGTGAACATCACCGGCGCGCCGAGGATGATCTCCGTGCCGCGGATCTGAATCGTGCCGAGCCGGCCGGCTTCGAACGACGTCGTGCTGGCGGATATCTTGTTCTGCGTGAGCAGCGATCCGCGCGAGGACCGTCAGGTAGCCGAGATCCCTCGTGTTCCACAGGACGACCGTCTGCACCCAGCCGTCGTGCACGTAGGGCTTGTTCATGTTCGGCAGCGACAGGCCGATGACGTTCGACGTCGTGCCGGTTCGCCTGGCGGACGGCTTCGGCCGATCCCGGCACCGCCGGTGCCGAGATGGCCATCACCAGCTTCACGTTCGGAAAGACGCGCATGATCGTCTGCGTCTCGGCGAACGCCTTGTCGCGGTCGTCGTCGCTCGGCCGGATCGTCGCGAGCTTCAGGTCCGGATACTTCTCCGCCTGCCGCTTCTTGATGAACGCGATCCACTCGTTCTGGTTCGCCGCGCTCAGCGCGCCGGTGATGATCGCGAACTCGCCCTTGCCGCCGAGCAGCCGCGCCGCTTCGTCGGTCAGCGTATTGCGCGATTCCTTCCGACGGTCGCCTGATTGACGAAGAAGTCGCGCGCGTCGGGCTCCGCGTCGGCGTCCCAGGTGAGCACCTTGATCCCGCGCTCGCGCGCTTTCCGCAGCACGCTCGAGATGCCGCCGCGGTTCTCGACCGCGACGGCAATCACGTCGACCTTGCGGGTGATCCAGTTCTCGACGAGCTCGTTCTGCCGCGCCGCATCGAGGCTCGTCGGGCCGTCCCAGATCAGATCGACGCCCAGCTCCTTCGCGGCTTCCTCGGCGCCGACGCGGCAGCTGACGAAGTACGGATCGCCCTTCGCCTTCGGCATCATCGCGATGACCGGCCGTCGCGTGGTCGGCGCCGCGCGACGACCGGTGCGGCCGCCGCGGCCGGCGCCGCGGAGCCGAGCGATCGGACGAGCCACACGTTCGTGCCGGCCACGATCAGCGAGCCGGCGACGATCGCGCCGCACAGGACCGCTACCTGGCTGTTCTTCACCGGAATCTCCTCCTCCTGTCGCATCCGTGCGACCGGTGCCGCGGGCACCGCCGCGCAGGACCGATCGATCGCGATCGTCGCGACCAGCAGCGTGCCCGTCAGCACGCCGGTCAGCTCCGACGGCAGCGCCGCCAGGTGCAGCCCGTTGCGCAGCACCGACAAGCGCGAACAGCCCGAGCACGGTGCCCCACACCGTGCCCGCGCCCGCCGAACACGGACGTGCCGCCGAGGACGACGGCCGTGATCGCATCGAGCTCGTATCCGGAGCCCGCGTCCGACTTCGCCTGACCGAGGTGCGCGACGTAGACGATCGCCGCGACGCTCGAGATCAAGCCCGGAGAGCAGGTAGAGCGAGGCCGACCCGCCGCTCGACCGGCATCCCCGCGTAGCGCGCGCCGGCCGGCGCTGAATCCGATGACGTACCACGCGCGCCCGGCGACCGATCGATGCAGCAGGACGGCGTAGAGCGACCAGGATCGGCAGCGAACAGCAGGCAGCTGCGTCGGGAACGACGCCCCAGAGATAGCCCTGCCCCAACGCAGAGAAAGCGCGCGCGGAAAGTCGGTGTAGTTGACCGCGCCGCGCGTCAGCCCTTCCGCGATGCCGCGAAACAGCGAGAACGTGCCGAGCGTGACGATGAGCGGCGGAATGTTGAAGTCGCGCGATCGAGCACGGCATTCAACGCGCCGCCGGCGCACGCCGGCGAGCAGCGCGACCGCCGCGGCGCCCGCGATGCGACAGGCCCCAGTCGTGATACGCGGCGCCGAAGAGCACCGCCGCCAGTCCCATCATCGAGCCGACCGACAGATCGATGCCGCCGCTGACGATCACCGGCGTCAGCGCGATCGCGAGCAGGCCCAGCTCGACGCTCAGCCGCAGGATTTCGAAGAAGTTGCCGAGCGTGAAGAAGTTCTGCGCGATCAGCGCGAAGACAGCACGATCTCGGCGCGACGAGCGCCAGCAGCAGGATCCATTCGCCGCGTCGAGACGCCGGATCATCGGACGCCTGTCAGGTCATCAGGCGCGGGCCCGCTGCCGCGACGGCGGCATGAAACGCACGCCGCTCGCGCACGGCGTCGACCGCGACGGCCGCCAGGATGATCGCGCCCTGCAGCGCGCGTTCCCAGTAGGCGCTGACGCCGAGGAACGTCAGCGCCGGCCCGATCGCGCCGAGCAGGATCACGCCGAGGAGCGTGCCCGCGAGGCTGCCCTCGCCGCCGCGAATCGCCGTGCCGCCGACGACCGCGGCGGCAATCACCTTCATCTCGAGGCCGAGTCCGGCGTTGCTCGGAATCTGGTTGAAGCGCACCGAGTTCAACAGCGCCGCGAGCCCGGTCAGCGCACCGGCCGACGACGAACACGGCGAATTTCACCCGCGCGGTGTCGAGCCCCGCCAGCCGCGCCGCGTTCTCGTTCGATCCGGTCGCGTAGACCGCGCGGCCCGGCGGCCACGTTGCGCATGACCCACGCGATGATCGCACTAGCAGCGACGACCACGATCGCGCACGCGACGAGCGGATACGCCGACTGCGGCAGGCCGAACCACTGAAACCCGCGGCGGCAGATCCTGCACCCACGCCCCTTCGGTCCCCCACCGCAGCCCGTCGCGCAGCGCCACCATCGTCGCCAGCGTCACGACGATCGAGGGCATCCGGAGGTAGGCGACGAGGCTGCCGTTGAACGCGCCGAGCGCCGCGCCAGCCGCGCACGCTGCCAGCGCCGCCACGCGCCACCGAGCCGGTCGCCCTTCGCCGCGATGCCCGCCAACGACGCCGCAGATCGCGAAGACCGAGCCGACCGAGATGTCGATGTTGCCGGTCAGGATCACCAGCGTCGTCCCGATCGCCACGATCAGCACCGGCATGTTGCCGAGAAAGAGATCGCTGAGGTTCTCGCGCGCGAAGTAGCCCGGCGCGATCGCCGCCAGCACGAGGCCAAGCGCGACGATGACGATGAGCAGACTGAGTTCACGGCGGTGGATCATGGTGTCGTGACCTCGTCTGCATTACTCACTGCTCGCGGGGCCCCACCCCGCTCGCTCTCGCTCGGGAGCGCCGCTTCGCGGCGCTCCTCCAGCGCCTCGCTCGGGCCGCAGGCGCTCTCCCGGTTCGTCCTGTCCCTGTCCCTTTCTCAGTGCCCCAGCGCCGCCGCCATAACATTGCGGCGTTCGCGGCATCCCGGTCATCGTCGCCACGATCGTGCCCGCGTGCATGACCGCGATGCGATCGCTCATGCCGAGGATCTCCGGCAGCTCCGACGAAATCATGATGATGGCCATGCCGCGCTCGGCCAGATCCTGCATCAGCCGGTGGATCTCCGCCTTCGATCCGACGTCGACACCCTGCGTCGGCTCGTCGAGGATCAGGATCGACGGGTTGGTCGGCGAGCCATCGCGCCAGCGCCACCTTCTGCTGATTGCCGCCCGAGAGCGATCCGACCTCGGCGTCCACCGACGAGGTCTTGATGCGCAGGTCGCTCGACGTAGCGTGCCGCGCGCGTGCGTGCTCCGCCGCGCGGTCGATCAGGCCGCGGCGCGAGACCGCGGCAGGTTCGCGAGGCTCGTGTTGGCCGCGACCGACATCTCGAGCACGACGCCGTGCTGCCGGCGATCTTCGGGCACGTAGCCGATCCCGAGCGCGATCGCCTCGGCGGACGATGGATCCGGACCGGCTGCGCCGTCGATCGACGATCTCTCCGGCGTCGGCCGGCGTCAGGCCGAAGATGGTCTCGGCCAGCTGCGTGCGTCCGGAGCCGACGAGCCCGGCGATCCCGAGAATCTCGCCGCGCCGGACCGAGAGCGACACGTCGTCGCACGCCGGTCGCGCGCGATTCGACAGGTCGCGCACCGTCGAGCGCGGTGTCGCCGAGCGGCACCTCGCGCTTCGGAAACACGGCGTCCAGCTCGCGGCCGACCATCATGCGAATCAAATCGGCACGCGTCGACGTCGCGCGCGTCCGCGGGTCGCGACCGTCTCGCCGTCGCGCAGCACGGTGATGCGATCGGCAATCGCCGCGATCTCTTCGAGCCGATGCGAAATGTAGATGATGCCGACGCCGTCGCCGCGCAGGCGCGCGATGACGGCGAACAGCCGCGTCGACCTCGCGCTCGCTCAGCGAGGCCGTCGGTTCGTCCATGATGACGATGCGCGCGTCGGCGCCGATCGCCTTCGCGATCTCGACGACCTGCTGCTCCGGCATCGTCAGCGTCGCCGACGCAGCCGATCCGGATCGAGCGCGGCGCCGATTCGATCGAGCAGCTCGAGGCGCGCTGCCGCGGCGCGCCGTCGGATCGATGCGGCGCCACGAGCCGCCGCGCTCGAGCGACAGCGCGATGTTCTCGGCGACGGTCAGGTGCGGAAAGAGCGCCGGCTGCTGGTAGATCGCCGCGATGCCGAGCTCGCGCGTGGTGTGCGGATCGATGTGCGTGAGCGGCACGCCGTCGATCGCGAGCGTGCCGGCGTCGGCGTGCTCGGCGCCGGTCATGATCTTGATGAGCGTCGACTTGCCGGCGCCGTTCTCGCCGACGAGCGCGTGCACCTCGCCCGGCGCGGAGATCGAACGACACGCGGTCGAGCGCGCGGAGTCCGGCGAAGGACTTGCTGATGTCTCGGGCGTCGAGAAGGAGGCTGGGCACGGTCAACGGAGCAGGCCGGATGCTACCACAGCAAACGGAGTCCCGTGCGCCCGTCGGCCGCGTTGCGCACTTCACGAACGCGAAACCGTTTAAGTTCACGCAAAATGATGCCTTGTTTTTATCGAGTGGTCTGACCTGTCGGCAGAGGCGTCTGACTCCCTCCGTATTGCGCAACGCGAAACGGCCGTGGCATAATCACGCGCCTGGAACGGTCGCGGCAACACGTCGCCGACCTGCCAAATCCGAACATCGGTTTTCAGTGGACGATGCGCATGAGCTCCGACAAGAACTCGTCGAGAGATCCGTATCTCGTGAAGTCGGTCGTCCACTCGGCGCAGCTGCTGTCCGCGTTCCGGTCGTCGGGCGAGGCGCTGCCGCTGCGCGAGGTCGCGGCACGCAGCGGCCTGCCAAAGAGCATGGCGTTCCGCCTGCTCTACACGCTCGAACGCTGCGGCATGGTCGAGAAGGTCGGCGAGAACCTGTATCGGTCGCACCTGCGGCCGTTCAAGCAGCGGCCGTATCGCCTCGGCTACGCGGCGCAGGGCACCGACTACCAGTTCTCGAAGGAGATTTCGACCGGACTGCAGCGGGCGGCCGCGGCGCAGGGCATCGAGCTCATCTCCGTCGACAACCGGTACAGCCCGAAGATCGCGCAGCGCAACGCCGACGTGCTCGTCCGCGAGAAGGTCGATCTGGTCATCGAGTTCCAGACCGACGAGCACGTCGCGCCGATCGTCGCCGCCAAGTACCGCGAGGCGGGCATTCCGCTCATCGCGATCGAGGTGCCGCATCCCGGCGCGACCTATTTCGGCGCGAACAACTACGAAGCGGGATTGATCGGCGGACGCCATCTCGGCCGGTGGGCGAAGCAGCACTGGCACTCCGACGTCAGCGAGATCGTGCTGCTCGCGCTCGAACGCGCGGGAAGCCTGCCGAAGATGCGGCTGACCGGCATGCTCGTCGGCATGAAGGAGACGTGCCCGCCGCTCGAGAACTGCCAGGTCACCTATCTCGAAGGGGACGGCAAGCTCGGCGAGAGCTTCGAGGCGATGCGCCGGCATCTCCGCACGACGCGATCGAAGCGGTTCCTCATCGGCGCGATCAACGATCCGAGCGCGCTCGGCGCGCTGCGCGCGCTGCAGGAGGCCGGCCGCAGCGAGTCGCTGCGCGATCATGGGCCAGAACGCGTCGCCCGAAGGGCGCGCCGAACTGCGCGAAGCCCGGGCACGCGGCTGATCGGATCGGTCGCGTACTTCCCGGAAAAGTACGGCGCCGAGATCGTCGCCGTCGCGCTCGACATCCTGCACCGCCGCTCGGTGCCGCCCGCGGTCTTCGTCAAGCACCAGCTCGTCACGCCGGAGACCGTCGACCACATCTACCCGAACGATCACCTGATGCAAGTCACGGTCTGGCGAATCGCCTGAATGCAATGCGCATCGTAATCGCCGGAATCTGCCATGAATTCAGCCGATTCGATGCCATTCGAAGCTAACCAGACCAAAACCTCCGCAGCGCTGTCTATCTAACGGAACTCCGGCGACCTGTGCGCGCGCCGTGCAAGAAATCCGGGCATCCCCGTTCTACGGTGCAGGAGGCTCGGTATGCGTTCTCTCGCGCTCGCGGCTGTACTTGCGGTTCTGGCTCTCGGCGTCTCGTCCCGCTGCGCAAACGTCGGTCGGCACCGTCACCGGTGTCGTCAAGGACTCCGCCGGGACGCCGATTCCCGGGCGACGATTCAAATCACCAGCACGAGGAGCCGCGCCGCTCACTCGTCTGTCGGACGCGAACGGGCGCATTCACGTTCGACCGCGTGCCGGTCGCCGAGCTACGACGTCAAGGTCACGCTCACCGGTTTCCAGCAATTCACGACTCGCGTCACGGTTGCCGCCGGCGAAGACGACTCGGCTTGACATCGTCCTGCGAGCCCGGCGGCGTCACCGAGACCGTCAGCGTGACGGCTGAGATCGCCAGCGGACGACGCACACGCGGCGGAGCGATCGACTCGCGATGCGCATCGCCCGCGCACCGGCTCCCGCTGCCAGCCCGTCTGCGCCGCCGCCGATGCGGCTCGATGCCGGATGGCCGTGTCGGCCGCGAAGTCCGGTCCGCGAATTCAACACCGAGGCCTACGATCGCATCGACGACAACTCCGTTCCGCCGCGTCGCCGACGATCCGCTGTCGACGTTCTCGATCGACGTCGACACCGCCTCCTACGCCAACGTCCGGCGCTTCCTGAACGGCGGCTCGCTGCCGCCGCGGATGCGGTCCGGATCGAGGAGCTGATCAACTACTTTCGCTTCGACTATCCGCGGCCGGCGAACGGGCAGCCCGTTCTCGGTCACGACCGAGATCGCGGCGTGCCCCTGGAACCCGACGCATCGGCTCGCGCTGATCGGCCTGCAGGCGCAGACCGCTCGACACGGACACGGTCGCCGGCGCGCAACCTCGTGTTCCTGCTCGACGTCTCGGGCTCGATGATGCCGCCCGACAAGCTGCCGCTCGTCACGCACGGCGATGCGCATGCTCGTCGACACGCTGACCGACCGCGACCGCATCGCGATCGTCGTCTACGCCGGCGCGAGCGGGCTCGTGCTGCCGTCGACGCGCGGCGCGGACAAGGAGACGATCCACCAGGCCCTCGCGCGGCTCGAAGCCGGCGGCTCGACCAACGGCGCGGCCGGCATCACGCTCGCGTACCAGATCGCCGCAGGAACATTTCATCAAGGGCGGCATCAACCGCGTCATCCTCGCGACCGACGGCGACTTCAACGTCGGCGTCACCAACCAGGGCGACCTGACGCGGCTGATCGAAGAGAAGCGCGCGAGCGGCATCTTCCTCTCCGTCCTCGGCTTCGGCACCGGCAACCTCAAGGATTCGACGATGGAGAAGCTGGCCGACCAGGGCAACGGCAACTACGCCTACCTCGATTCGCTGCACGAAGCGCGCAAGGTGCTGGTCAAGGAAGCGGGCGCGCACGCTCGTCACGGTCGCCAAGGACGTGAAGATCCAGGTCGAGTTCAACCCGGCGAACGTCGCCGCCTACCGCTTGATCGGCTACGAGAACCGCATGCTGCGCAACCAGGACTTCAACGACGACAAGAAGGACGCCGGCGAAATCGGCGCCGGACACACGGTGACGGCGCTCTACGAAATCGTGCCGGCGGGCGTGGACGATCGACGTGCCGACGGTCGATCCGCTGAAGTATCAGCGCCCTGCTCAAACCACGACATCAGCGGCGTCGGGCGCGACGAGCTGATGACGGTCAAGCTTCGCTACAAGGCGCCCGACGGCGACGAGAGCCGGCTGATCACGGTGCCGGTGAAGAATCAGGCACGTCCGAGCTGTCGCAAACGTGGGATTCGCCGCGGCGGTCGCCGAGTTCGGCATGGTGCTGCGCCAGTCGGAGCATCGCGGCTCGGCGACGCTATCGCGATGCGGCCGCACTCGCGCGGCGATTCCGCGGCGCGGATCCCGATGGCTATCGCGCGGAGTTCGTCAGGCTGGTGGAATTGGCCGCAGTCGCTGCGCCAGCAGACACAGACGAGCGAGAAGGTAGAAGCAGAACGCGATTCGCGGTTCGCGGTTCGCGGGTTCGCCGTGACGTCATCGAACTGCGAATCGCGTGAACTGCGAACTGCGAACTGCGATACGGCGAACTGCGACAAGAATCACTTTTCCATCGCAAACCCAAACGCGTACAACGTGCCGTCCGCGCCAGGGACGTAAACGTTGCCCTGCCCGGCTGACAATCCGCCGCGCACCGAGGTCGTAATCGTCTTCAGGCTGTTCCACAGCTCCTTGCCGTTCGACGCATCGATCGCGTAGAGCACCGACGGCACCGCTTCGCGTCCCGCTCGACGCCGTGAAGAGCACGCCGTTGACGACGAGCGGCGGCAGCGGCGAAGCGATGTCGCGCGAGGTCCATCCGGGCTGAAGCGCAGAGCTTGCCGTTGTCGTCGGTCACCTTGAACGTCACGATCCCGCGTGACGACGGGACCGCAATCCAGCGCGCGTTTTGCGCATCTTCCCAACTCGCCAGCGCCCCGGATTCGAACTTGTCGGTGCCGGCAACGGCGCGGTCGCGATCGGTCCGCTCGCCAGCGCGGTGCTGTCGAACAGATACAGCTTGCCAGCTGCCCGTGACCGCGATGATGTCCTTGTCCTTGTGCGCGAAGACGAGCGGCGACGAGTTGAAGTTCGCGGCCGCTCACGGTCGCGGAGCCCTTCAGCTTTGAGCGTCTTCGATTCGAGCGCGATCAGCTGGTTCGACATCGGAGACGAGCCAGCCGCCGTGGTGATGTAGACGCGTGCCGTCGCGCCCCAGCGTCGGTCCGGCGCTGCCGGCAATCGTCGCGTCCTTCGGTTGAAACGCGACGACATCCTTCTTGTCCGACGCCGAGCTCCATCGCCCACACGCCATCCGGCTGACTGCCGCACCCGTGCGTGGTCGCGGCGTACGCCACACTGCCGCCGTCAGGCACGGTCGCGATCAACAAGCCGGCGGCGCGCGTGTTCGCGGGAACGAACAGCGTGGGCGGCATCAGATCGACACCGTTCTGCACGTTCAGCGCGTGAAGAAATCCATCGCTGCCGACGACGTACGCGGCATCTGCGCCGGGCACGAATGGACCGCCGCCAAATCCACCGCCGCCACCCGCGCCGCGCGCCGGCGGAGGAAGCCCGCCGGGCGTGTTCCCGGCAGCTGCCGCGGCGGATCCGGGAGCGGCACCCGGCTGCACCGGCGCGTCCGCCAGGTCCGCCGGGCGCACCCGCGCCGCCACCTCGCTGCTGACCCGCAGTCGCCAGCGTGACCGCGCCTTTACCCGGTTCACCGACGCCGCCGCCGGATCGTCCGCCGCGGCCAAAGCCACCACCACCGCCGGCACCGGCAACGGCCGGCGCGACGGCGGTCGGACGCGACAACGCGGCGACGCAGTCCACCCGGACATTCAGTTCGTGACGTTCAGCATCGGCGGCGGGCTCGCCGAATAGTTGATGTGGTACTTCCACAGCGGCGTCCCCAGATCGATGTCGATCGCGTGCACCGTTTCCGATTGGGTGCCGACGAATGCGATCGACTTGAATCCGCGGAAACCGATGATGCGATCGAGCAGGATCGGCTGCGTCAACGCCGTCGCCGCTTTCGGCTCGTATTCGAGTTTCAGCTTCCACAGAAACTTGAACGGTCCGAACTCACCCGGCTTCTGCATCGCCTGGAACCGAAATTCTCGGATCGGTCTTGATCGACGCCGTCCGCTGCGCGTCGTAGCTGCCGGTCGTCCATTCAACGCCGCCGCGTCCCTGCGCTGGAGCAACGACGACGCGGTCGCGGCGCACACCGCCAAGCACGAACGCGCGGCTCGATGTCGGTCTGTCATCGCAGCTCCTCTTCTTCCTTCGCTTGCGGCCGCAGGCGCCTGACGTGCTGCAGGTATGGCCGAAGTCGACGTGCGCGCAGGAAGACTCGCCGCGCCGAAGCAATACAGCATGCCGTCGAAGGTTCCGATGTAGACGCGGCCGTTGGCGATCGACAGGCCGCTGAAGTGATTCCACGACGTGATCTGATCCTTGCTCGACCAGAGCTCGTCGCCGGTCTCGCCGTCGAGCGCGTACAACACCGCGTGCGTGGACTCGAGAATGCGCCCCTGCGATCCGCCGACATGTCCGGGCTCGGCCCAGCGCTGCGTCGTGCTTTCTCCGCTGCCATACGCGTAGACGACGCCGTTGGCGATGACCGGCGGATCGGCCATGTACATGTCGCGCGAGATCCACGCGGGAATGAGCGTCGGCTTTCCGGTCTTCGCATCGTCGACGACCTTGAACGCCGCGACCGCGCCGTAGACCACCTGCCCATGTTCGATCGGCGCTTCGAATCGCGTGTGCTTCGGGCCCCAGAACGGCGTCAGCACCCAGCGCGTGCCCTTCGCGTCCTGCCACGTCGCCAGCGCGCCCCAGACGCCCATCGTGAAGTTCACTTCCTCGTTGCAGATGAGCGGCGTGCGATGCGCCGGCGTGCGATGGTCCTCCCCGCCGAGCGACGACGTGTCCATCAGCCAGATCCGGCATTCCTTGCTCGACGAGACGATGTATTCCTTGCCCTTGTATTCGAAGATCGGCGACGACGTGTTGAAGTCGAGATCGCGCTTGCGCATCCAGTAGGCATCGACCGGCGCGTACCAGTCTTTCAGCTCGAGCGCTTTCGTCTGCGGGTTCTGCTTCACGCCGATGAACGCCTGCCCATAGATCTGCTGCGCAGGGACGTAGTCGCCGTCGCCGCTGCCCGCGTAGACCGTACCGTCCTTGCCGACCGACGGTCCGGTGCGCGGCCACAGGCCGCCGCTGCCCGGCGCCCAGTTACCGACCTTCTTCGTCGCGAGATCGTACGAGTAGAAGTTGTTGGGATTGCCGCCGCAGCCCTGCGCGGTGGACGTGTAGATCACGCCGTTGACCAGGTTGAGCCCGTACGGCTTGCCGTTGGGCGGCACGAACAGCGCCGGCGGCTCGATCTCGTTACCGGTCGCGACATCGAGCTTGCGAAGCCGTCCGTCCCACGACACCGCGTACGCGATGTATTTGCCCGGCGACGGCTGATCGAGCACCGGCGTGGCGGTCAGGCCGCCTGGACAGAGCGTGCCGCCGCCGCGCCCACCGGTCTGCTGCTCCTGGAACGTGCTGTCGAAGTGCCTGTTCCAGAGCAGCGTGCCCTTGTCGACGTCGATCGCGAAGATGTTGTCCGAGACGCCGGCGACGATCGCGATCTCCTTCTGGTCCGTCAGCGGTCGCGACGTTGCCGGCGATGAGCGGCGGAAACAGCGAGTGCATCTGGCGCGGCTGGTTGTCCAGCTTGATCTTCCACAGCAGCTTCATGTCCTTGACGTTGTTCTTGGTCAGGATCGTTTCGTTGCGCTGCCAGGCGGTCCGCTGCGGATCGCCGCCGTCGGTCAGCCAGTCGGCCTTCTTCTGCGTCTGCGCGGCCGGCGTGATGATCCAGGCCAGCGCGGCGCCGAGCGCCAGCGAGACCTGCGAGCAATCGTCGGGTCATGGGTGCACTCCTCGTGGACCTGCCTTTTATCAGAAACGTGCCGGGGACCGATCGGAATTCTGGGGTGACGGGATTGTTTCGCTCTGCGAAAGGCGTGTCGGGGGGCAAACGCGCCAGAGGATCTCAGCGATCGACCTGGTCGAGCATCCAGATGTCACTGCGCGACTCGCTCATCGGCAGCAACAGATGTGTCGACGTCACGGCGATGTCCATCTGAACGGTGCGGGGCGTCATTTGAAATTGCGCCGAGTGGAAGGACGTGACCGGGAACGGCTCGCCAATCGGGCGGCCGCTCGCAGGATCGACGCGACGCCCCCACACGTTGGCGACACCCGTCCGATTCGACACGAAAAAGAGGACGCGTCCATCCGGTCCCCAGCGAGGCTTGTCGTCGAACCACACCCCTTCGGTAATCGGTCGCCAGGTCCCTCCGGCCGTTGAGATGACATAGACGGTCGAGGTCGCTTCGCGCGACACATCGTGCGCGAGAAAGCTGATCCAGCGCTGATCGGGCGAGAAGCGCTGGTTGAAAAGATTGCGCGTCGGATCGGACGCGATCACCTTGACGTCGGATGCGTGCGCGTCGTCGTCGAGCGGAATCAGGCAGGTTGAGTAACGATCCGACTTGCTGAATCGACACGCGCCTAGAATCGCCTGACCGTCCTTCGACCAGTCGGAGACGCCCATCTCGAACGTCGGGTTTCGTCAGGACCCGTTCAGCGCCACTGTCCGCGTTCAGGACCGCGACCGCGACGCTGTGATCTCTCGCGCGCAGACCGCGAGAACGCGAGTTTCGCGCCGTCAGGCGACCACCGCGGGCTGGCGAACCGCCAATCGAGGCTCGACAGGAGCAAGCGATCCTGTCCCTCGGTAATCGAACGCTCCCACAACTCGCTCCGCCCGGCGCGAACCGCGTAATAGGCAACCTTGGAGCCGTCGGCGCGCGCGTCGAAGTCGACCTCTCCGGTGCTGCCGTGGGTAACCGGAGACGGCTGCCCGGTTATACGACCGTTCTTTGGGTCAAAGGGAAACGCCCACACTCTCGTTCGACTCGACGTGGTCGTGAAAATCAGGCGACGGCCATCCGGTGAAACCGCGACACTGGTGTCTTCGCCCGCGCCGGTCGTCAGACGCTCTGGCCCGTCCGTCCACTTGCCTGTGCGTGGATCGACGGTCACGCGCCAGAGATTCCGCGTGTCGTCCACACTGGATTCGAAATAGATGATATCTCCCGGATTTCGCCCAGACGAATTTTCCAGCCGACAGGCTCGCGAACTCCCGTTCGACCTGCGGCGACATTTCGGGACGGGCAGGACTGCCGCTCTCGAGTGGCACGGTCAGGAATCTCCTCCCGCCCTTGCGGAGCGTTCCCCAAATGGAGATGCCTCTCCCGTCAGGATGCCAGGCCGCACGAAGCAAGCAGAATTGGTCGAGCACATCGGGACGAACCGGCTGCGGCGGCTTTCCGTCCAAGCCGACAACGTAGATCGTCGGCAGGTCGGGAAGGACGTCAGACCGTTTGAACAGGATGCGCGTCGAGTCGGGTGACCACAACGGCTCGTAACCGAAGCTGGACACCATCCGCTCGACCCCGCCGCTGGCAGGAATCACATACAGGCCCCCACCGTCACGCTCTGAACGAAACACGATCGATCGTCCATCCGGTGACCAGTCCGGCTGCGTCTCGTTCGCATCAGACCTCGTCAAACGGATTGGGTCCGGGTCGCCGAGACGTTGCTTCCAGAGATCGGCATTTCCGGCCGCATCGCTGGCATACACGATCCACTGATTGTCGGGTGCCCACGCGGCATCTCGGGGCAGGGCGGCCTCGTCGTAGGTGACGCGTTGCAGCGCACGACCTCGCTCCGTGCGAGGCAACTCCTCGGTCCGCAACAGGGTGACTGCGACCGCAGTCGCAAGCAGTAAACAACTCGCAGCGATGACGGTCGCGACCAGCGTCAGCGATTTCCTGGGCCGGTTGGACGACGATGAATTGATGGAATTCCGATAAGACGTGGCACTCGCACCATCCAGCACGGTTTGGAGCGTGCGTCGAGGATGGCCGGGCTCGGCCGTCGTCTCCGCAGGCGTGTACTGCGGAAGGTCTCGAACCGCCTGCAGTTCAGAAGGCGGCGCCGGAACCTCGTGAGCGGTTGCGACGAATCGATATCCATGGCCCGGGATCGTGACGATGTAGTCGTGTTGATCCGGACGCTGGCCGAGCGCCCGCCGCAGCGACGAAATCTGCCGGACGAGATTGTTTTCCAGCACGGCAGTATCTGGCCACACGAGATTCAGCAGCTCGTCCTTGCTGACGACGCGGTCGCGATGCTGGAGCAAGGCAACCAGCACGTCGAACGTCTTGGCGGTTATCGGGAATCAGATCGAGTCTTGCACGAGATAACGTTCGCTTGACTGAATCGACGACAAACGGACCGAAGGCGTAGTGGCCGTTCACGGTCATGTGCGATGCGGGAGGTCGTTACGGTGGGCGATTCGGACCGACTGGTGTCCTCCACGGAGTCCCTCTTCCCCGAATGGGCGTGTGACCCGCTCAACGGAACCAAATCGCAGTATTGATGCCTCTCTGTCATGAAGTCAAATGACTTCTGGCGGGCCGCGGCGGCGTTGTGCAACGCGAGATACGAGCGGCCACGGTCGTCGCGTTCCCAACTCCGGGACGAATCGTCCCTGACGTTTTGTCTCCGCACATTTCGTCTCGGCGCCCGTCCTGCGTCGCGTCTCGCATGACGCAACGCGCCGATTTCAGGTCTTTTCATTTTTTTTCAGCGCACTGCGTTATAGACGTCGGTCGGCGACGCAGCGTAGTTTCAAGGAAACTCGATCGGATCGTGGTGCCGACCAGCGGCCGCTCGATTGAGACTCTCAATCGCCGCTTCCACGGAGGACATCGTGAGCAATCGCTCTTGCCAGTCGAGCGTTCGTACCCTGCGATCGCCGGCGTTGGCCGCGGGGCCAGCTCAGGCGCGGGCCTCACTCGCGGGACGGCGACGTGTCGGCTCCCGGACGCTCGCCTGCACCCGGTCGCGGCACTCGTCACGACGTTCAGCACAATGGCGTCGACGGCAGGTCGCCCAGACCGCGACCGGTCAGATTACCGGCACCGCGCGTGACGCGAGCGGCGCTGTGATGTCCGGCGTGAAGGTCGTCGTTACCAACCAGCAGACCGGCTTGACTCGCGAAACCAAAACCGGGGGCAATGGGGATTACGTCATCCCGTTGCTCCCCGTCGGCGTCTACGTCGTGACGGGTGAACAAACGGGATTCAAGACCGCTATCCGTTCGGACGTCACGCTCACCGTCGATCAGATTCAGCGCCTCGACCTCGCGCTCGCGCCGGGCAACGTCTCCGAAACCGTCGAGGTGCAAGCGAACGCCCTGACGCTCGATACGGCCAGCGCTTCGGTTGGCCAGACGATTACCGAGAAACAGGTCACTGAACTTCCCCTCAACGGACGCAATTTCCTGCAGCTCCTGTTCCTCGGCGCTGGCGCGGTGGAAACCGCGGGCGAGCAGGGCGGTATGCGTCAAGGCGTCGGCAACGCCATCAGCATCATGGGCGCGAGACCCACGTCGAACAATTTCATGATTGACGGAACGTCGAACATCGACACCTCTCTCGGAACGCCCGCGGCGGTGCTCTCGGTGGATGCGATTCAGGAATTCAAAGAGCAGACGACGACCTACTCGGCTGAGTACGGGTTCAGCTCGAACCAGGTCAACATCGTCAGCAAGACCGGCACGAATCGGCTTCACGGAACTGGATTCGGGTTCTTCAGAAACGAGGGATGGGACGCGCGAAACTTCTTCGACAACGGAGGGTCTCCCAAACCAAAGCTCGATCAGAAGCAGTTCGGGTTCGTGGCGGGCGGCCCGGTGATGCTCCCCGGGTTCGACGGTCGAAATCGAACCTTCTTCCTCGTCAATTACGAGGGCACGCGGATCGATCGCGGCGCCACCGCCTTCTACACCGTCCCCACTCCGGAACAACTCACCGGGAGGTTCAGCACGACGATCATCGACCCGCTCACCGGTCAACCATTTGCGAACAACACCATTCCACAAGCACGCTTCTCGCGCCTCGCGCAGCTGGCACTCCGGAGCAACTGGTTTCCGGCTCCAAACTCGTCAGCTGCGCAAGGCAACTATGAAGCGGTGAAAACATTCCCGCAGACTCAGGATCAGTTCACCCTTCGAGGTGATCAGGATCTCGGCAAACTCGGCCGGGCGTTTGTGCGATATACCCAGACGGGTTACGAGAACACCTCGGCTTCCAACTTGATCGATCCTGGCAACCGGGTGTTCGTACAAGACACCACCAACTGGCAGGTCTCGCACAGTTGGCCGATTCACGCGAACCTCGTGAATCAATTCCGAATCGGCCGCGTCGATGCACGGGCCGATCAGCACGGCATCCCCTGTCCGCAAGCCGACGTGGACTTCCTCAGACTGACCGGAACGTTTACCAACATTCCGGACAACCAACGCGAATGCCCAAGCATCGGCATGCAGGGGTATTCGGGCACCGGCGGCGCAATCAACGCGTACACGGCAAGCAATCAACCGATGTGGGACCTCAGCAACACGACCACATGGGTCAGTGGAACGCACACGTTGAATTTCGGAATCAACTACCGTCGCTGGTGGCTGCAACGCGACCTGGCAACCGGGTTCCTCGGCAGTCCCTACAACTTCAACGTCGGCTTCACCGGCAACGTTGTGGCCGACATGCTGCTCGGGTACTACTCGGGCGTCGGCATCTTCCAGCCGGCGGCCTACAGCGTGCCGGGTGCTGCCGGCAACCCGCGTGAATTCAACTTCAAGTACGTCGCCCCCTACGTCCAGGACGACTGGCGGGTGAATTCCACACTGACGGTGAACCTTGGTCTCCGCTGGGACTACCGGAACGTCCCATACGAAACCCGCAATCGGATGGCGTGGCGCAACGTGGACTACGCGCCCGGCGGTCTGCTGGTCGCGGATCAGTCGCTCGTTGACGGCGGCATCGTGGATGGCGCCTATTACAAGTATGCTGGCCGGCGCAGCCCTGAAAACCCCGATCGCTTCAAGGTCTTCGCGCCCCGCTTCGGCTTTGCCTGGCGCCCGATCGGCGAGCAGACGGTGTTTCGTGGCGGCTACGGCGTCTTCTACGACTCGGCAGAAGGCCGCGAGATCGATGGTGCTGCGGACGTGTATCCGTACGTCAGCCGCGGCAACTACATCCAGTCGCTCGGCCAGCCCACGCCGCTGCAGACGAGCGACGCGCTCTTCCCCAGCTTCGCTGCACCCGGAGTGGCGACGCCAGCGGCCAACACGTTCCTGGCCGTCAGCCAATCACCACAGCCGAGAAACCCGTACATGCAACAGTGGTCACTTGGCGGGCAGCGCGAAATCGCGCGCGGCACGACGTTCGAATTGAACTACATCGGAACTCACGGGACCAACCTGCTGATGCGCCGGAACATCGCGCAAGCATTTCCGTACGATCCCGCCCACCCGTTGTCGGTGGACGCACGAAAGCCGTATCCCAACTTCGTCGTCTACATCGACAGCGACTGGAGCGGGCGATCGAATTACCACGCGCTCAACACGAAGCTCGAACATCGCGGGCCCGATTCGATCCTGACCTTCGCCTACACATGGGCAAAGAGTACCGACTCAAAATCTGCAGCCGCAGGGATCGGCGCCGGCAATTTCAACGGCTGGCAGGGCTTCCTCAACAATCACGATCCTGAGCGGGATTACGGGTTGTCGGACTTCGACGTCGATCATCGGCTCGTCGGCAGCTTCGTCTATAACCTGCCGTTCGGTAAGGGCGGGAAGGTCGCAAGCGACGCGACCGGCGCGAAGGAAGCTCTGGTCGGCGGGTGGCAACTGAACGGGATCTATACCTGGCAACATGGATTCCCGATCACAATCACCGCCGCGGATCTTGGGGGCCTCAACGATACGTTCGGTACCGAACCGCGTAAATCTGGTGAGCGATCCAACAATCGATCAACGAACGGTGACTCGTTGGTTCAACACCGCCGCATTCGCGCAACCGGCTCAAGGTGAGCTGGGGAATCTCGGACGGAACACCGAACGCGGGCCCGGCATCAACAACCTGGACCTGGCACTGTTCAAGAATTTCGAATTCACTCGCCAGGTACGCCTGCAGTTCCGGCTGGAGTCGTTCAATGCGCTCAACCATACGCAGTTCGATGGCGTGTCCACCAATATCGCAACCGCGAACTTCGGGGTGGTCACATCGGCCCGTCCAGCTCGGATTAATCAGCTCGGTCTAAAGCTGCTATTCTGAGCTGTCACTCGCGACGGGGCGCCTCGACAAGGGGGCGCCCCGCTCTGCATTCAGGCACGCTCTCAACTGCGTCAAGAGTATGTGGCGACCCATGCTTCGCGCGGTTTCCGCCATGGCGGTCGTCGTCTGTGTTGCTGGCGGACGCGCGACGAGTGCCCAGCAGTCCACTGACCCGCTTCAGGAACATGCCGCGGCCGGCGAGCGCGCGTTGGCCGAAGGACGCTACGCGGACGCGGAACGAGAGTACGAAACCCTGCGCAAGCTCAGCCCCGCCACCGCTGAAGTCCACGCGCGTCTCGGGCTGATCTACTTCCAGGAAGGAAAGTTCGACGCGGCAGTTCCCACTCTTCGCGAAGCCATCCGTCTGAAACCGGGATTGCCGAAGGTCGATGCGCTGCTGTCCATGTCGCTGTCGGAGATCGGCCGCTACGAAGAGGCGCTGCCGGGCGTCACGAAGGCCTTTTCTCAATCAGCCGATCCTGTCCTGCGACGGATGGCTGGACTCCACCTCCAGCGGATTTACACGGGGCTCGGACGCGACCAGGACGCTGTCGACGTCGCGCTGAAACTGTCGCGACTCTACCCGGACGATCCCGAAGTGCTGTATCACTCGGGCCGGTTGTTCGCGAACTACGCCTATCTGCAGACGATGCGACTCGCGACCGTCGCGCCGGAGTCCGTGTGGCTGCACCAGGCGGCGGGGGAAGCCAACGAGAGTCAGGGGCTCTACGACGCCGCGCTGCGCGAGTACCGGCCAGGTACTTGCCGTCGCGCCGCGGCGGCCGGGCATCCATTTCCGCATCGGCCGGACCCTGCTCGAACGATCGAACAACGACGCGTCGAGCACCGACGCGGCCGCAAGCGCGCAAGGCCTTCGAAGAGGAGCTGGTTCTCGATCCCACCAACGCGAACGCCGCGTATGAGCTCGGCGAAATGCATCGAAAGGCCGGAGAGCTCGAACCGGCGCGTCAGCGTTTCCAGCAGGCGCTGGCGCATTACCCGGCGTTCGATCACGCCCAGGTCGGCCTGGCGCGGACATTGATCGCGCTCGGCCAGCCGGCCGAGGCTCTGCCACACCTGAAAGCAGCACTCCAGCAAAATCCTGAAAGCGAGGTCGCGTACTATCAGATGGCACAGGCCTTCAAGGCGCTTGGGAACGCCGCTGAACAGGAGAAGGCTCTCGCTCAATTCACCCGTCTTCGCGATACCGCGGCACAACGCAGGACCACCGTGCCTCAGACAAAGCAGGACGTCACGCCCCAAGTCGTCGACCCTAAATCTCCCAGATGAACACGAGAGAGGTCGTGAAATCTCCCCGGATGCGTGTGGTGTGCGCGACGGTGGCGGTGGGTGCCAGTCTCTCGATCGGGCCAGCGCGAGCAGTCGATCCAATCACATTCACCGACGTGACGAAAGAAAGCCGCATCACGTTCTCGCACGTCTGGTCGCCAGACAAGAAGTACATCCTGGAGTCGATGAGCGGCGGGGTCGCGCTGCTCGACTTCGACCACGATGGCCTGCTCGACGTGTATCTCGTCAACGCGCCGACCGTTGCCACGGCGAGTGATACTCGGAGCGCGCGCAGCGAGCTGTGGCGGAATCAGGGAAACGGCACGTTCGCCGACGTCACCGACAAGGCCGGCGTCGGCTACCCCGGCTGGGGCATGGGCGCTATCGCCGCCGACGTCGACAACGACGGGTGGGACGACCTGTACGTCACCTGCTATGGCCCGAACCATTTGTATCGCAACAATCGCGACGGGACGTTCTCGGACATCACCGGGAAGGCAGGTGTCGGCGACCCACGGTGGTCGACCGGCGCGGCGTTCGGCGGACTATGACGGCGACGGGCGGCTCGACCTGTTCGTCGCCAACTACATCGACATCCGGCTCGACGCGCTACCCGAGTTCGGGAAAGGCAAGTTCTGTGAGTTCCACGGGATCCCCGTGCAATGCGGGCCGCGGGGACTGACGGGCGCCGGCGACACGCTCTATCACAACAAGGGCGATGGCACGTTCGAGGACGTGTCGGTCAGGGCTGGCGTCGCGGATCCGGATCGGCGCTTCGGCATGGGTGCGGTCTGGTGCGATTTCGACGGCGACGGACGGCCGGACCTCTTCGTCGCCAATGATGCGGGGCCGAACTATCTCTACAAGAACAACGGCAACGGCACGTTCACCGATGTTGCGCTCCAGGCGGGAACGGCGCTCAGCGAGGACGGAAAGGAGCAGGGTTCGATGGGCGTGGCCATCGGCGACTACGACCATTCCGGTGGCTGGAGCATCTTCGTGACCAATTTTGCAGACGAATACAACGCACTCTATCGGCACGACAAAGCATTCCTCTTCTCCGATGTCTCCTTCGCCTCTCAGACGGCAAAGGCCAGCATCCCGCTCGTCGGCTGGGGCACGCATTTCTTCGATTACGACAACGACGGCTGGCTCGACCTGTTCGTCGCCAATGGCCACGTCTATCCGCAGGTGGCGCGCACTGGGCTGACAACGTCATACGCGCAGGCCAAGCTTCTCTACCGCAACACCCACACCGGCACCTTCACCGATGTGACCGCGACGGCCGGTTCCGCACTGACAGTGCCCGCTGTCGCCCGCGGCTCGGCAGCCGGCGATCTCGACAACGATGGCGATCTCGACATCGTCATCAACAACCTGGACGGCCCGCCGACCGTGCTGCGCAATGACGGCGGCAATCGTCAGAACTTCCTGGTCGTAGACCTGGAGGGCCGCGCGAGCAACCGGAGCGCGATTGGGGCCGTCGTCACCGTGCGCGCCGGGGATCTCGTTCAACGGGCAGAGCGGCGCTGCGGCGACAGCTACCTCTCACACAGTGACCCACGACTCCACTTCGGGCTGGGAATGCGAACCAAGGTCGAGTCAGGTGAAGTTCGGTGGCCGAATGGCACCGTGCAGCGGTTTGGTGAGATTCCCGCAAACGGGTTCGTCAAGATTGTGGAGGGTATGACTGAAGTGCAGGTCGTTCGCCCTTCGCCCAGGTAATTCACCAATTCACGAATTCGCCAACTCACGAATTCTTGTCGAGTTCCACGAGCGCCGCCGCAGCCAGGTTCCGGACGTCGGCCCACTGCTCACTCGTGCGCACCGCATCGTCGGTCCAGATGTCTGCATCAAACTCGGCGCCGTCGCGCGACATGGTCGAGAGCTTCTGCTCGAGAGCCGTCAGCGACTCGATCTGTGACGACGACAGCTGATCGTCGTAGGACTCGCGGACGGCGGATGCGCGCTGATCGAAGTCGCGCACCAGTTCACCGGCGCTCACGTTATCGTCGGGAAAGAGGGCGGGCTGGCCCGATCCGGCGGACGATAGCCGCCGAATCGCGCGCGTCAATTCACGTAATGGATCCTGTTCCTCTTTTTCCAGCAAGTGCTTATCGCAGGAACGCCTCCGGCAATCCGCCATCGACCGGAATGACGTGACCGGTGGTCTTGGCGCTCTGGTCGCCCGCCAGCCAGCAGATCGCGTTCGCGTTGTCGATCGGCAGGATCGGCCGCTTCGTGATCGTGCGCCGCGCGTAGAACTCGGCCAGCTTGGTCCGCAGGTCTTCGGTGGACTCCGAGTCGTCGTAGTCGATGCTGTACTTCTTCAACGAGACGATGACGCGATCGCGCGGGAACATCGACGACCCGGCGATGACGGTCGCCGGTGCGATGCCGTTGACGCGAATCAGCGGACCAAGACCGATGGCGAGCTCGCGAATCAGGTGATTGATCGCACTCTTGCTGACGTCGTACGGCTCGCTTCCGCTCTTGGGCACGACCGCATTCGCGGAGCTGGTGAGGACAATCGACGCCGGAAGATTCTGCGCCTTCATCACCTTTGCGGCCTCTTGCGCCAGCACGAAGTTCGACGTCAGGTTGATCTGCAGCGTCCGTCCCCAGACGTTTTCGACGGGAACCGACGGATCCGGCGTCGGGAACAGGGCGGCGGTGTTGACGATGCAGTCGAACCCGCCGAATTGAAGCACCGCCGCTCGCAATCCTGCCGCCATCGAGTCGCGCGACGTCAAATCCATCGCCGCGCTCATCACCATTTCGTTCGACGACAGCCGCGCGGCGTCTGCTTTCGCCTCCTCCGCTCCGGCGACGTTCGCGTCCGCCGACGACCACGTGCCCGCCACGCTTGGCGATTTCGAGCGCGACCTCGCGACCGATGCCGCTGCCCGCGCCGAGCACGACGACCACCTTGCGGCTGAACTCCTTCTCTGGCGGCATCCGCTGCAGCTTGGCTTCTTCGAGCGCCCAGTATTCGATGCGGAACGCTTCGGTGCGCGGAAGCGCGACGTAGTTGTGGAACGACTTGAAGTCGCGCGCCTGCTCCGGACGTTCGCACCTGCGGCAGCTGGCCCTCGACTTTCGCAGTCATCCTCGAGCGCGTTCGCACCCGCCATCACGTGAATCGCGTTGACGAAGAACTCGGACGTGATGCGCGCCTCACGCTTGTCCTTGCCGAACCCGAAGAGACCGAGGCCGGGCACGACGACGACCGATGGATTCGAGTCGCGAAGCTTCGGTGAGCTCTTGTCGGCGCAGGCGCTGTAGTACTCGGCGTAGCTCTTTCGATACTTCTCGGCGCGCTCGCCGATCCGCTTGCCGAGCTGCTCCACATCGTCCTTCGCCGGATCCCACGGGATGAACATCGGCGAGATCCGCGTCCGCAGGAAATGATCCGGACAGCTCGTCCCCATCTGGCAGAGATCTTCCGCCCAGCGCGAATTGGCAAACGTCAGCGCGTCGTCTGATCCGTCGACGTGCGCGATCACGCGCCGGTTGGAGGAGACGACGCCACGCAGATACGGCAGGATCTCGGCGACGACCGCCTGCCGATCCGCGACCGTGGCGGTGACCGCGGGACCGCCGAACAGGGCCTCGCCTTTACGAGCCGTGTGCTCCTGGATGAATTCGCCCATCTCGTCGATGGTGCGGATGCTGTTCAGGTAACACTCTTTCTGCGTGTGACCCCAGGTGAAGAGCCCGTGACCGCCGAGAATCAACCCGTCGCAGCCCGGCGTGGCTTCGACCGCACGCTTCAGCATCAGCGCCAGCTCGAATCCCGGCCGCTGCCACGGCACCCAGATGATCTTGCGGCCGTACTTGCGGTTGAACTCCTGCATCTTCCGCTCGCCGTTGGCGCTCGCGGCCAGCGCAATCGCCCAGTCCGGGTGCAGGTGATCGACGTGGTCGAACGGCAGGAAGGCGTGGAGCGGCGTGTCGATTGACGCGGCGACCCGGTTTTCGCCGAACGCGCACAGCGGATAGAAGCCGACCATCTCGTCTTCAAGCGCTTCGCCGCGATATCGCGCGATGAGGCTGTTCAGCTTGTCGAGATAGAGAATCGCAAAGCCGGAGTTGGTGATCGAGCGCAGATCGCCGCCGCTCCCCTTCACCGCCATGACGCGCTGCGGCTGGCCAGTCAGCGGATCGATCAGGTCGAATTTCGAGCTCGTGTTCCCGCCGCCAAAGTTGGTGATCCGCAGGTCGTCGCCGAGCCGATTCGATCGATAGCGCAGCAGATCGAGCGAATTCGCCTCGAGCTTCGCCGCGTCCGCGTCATTCCAGAGATTTTCGAGCAACCGAGGCGCCCGGCCCGCAGCAGCTGCGGCAGACGAATCGGCGGTTACCGTCGGGTTAGACACAGGTCATCTCCACGTAGTCCTGAAAACGTGCATACTGCGCGTCCCATACGTCGGCGGATTGCGGTTCGAACCGCTCCACCGGGAACGAGCGTTCAATGACGCGACGCGCTTCGTCGAGCGAGGACACCGCGCCGGTCGCGAGCATCTGCATCGCGATGTTGCCGAGCGCCGTCGCCTCGACGGGTCCGGCGACCACGGTACAGCCGGTCGCGTCCGCGGTGAACTGATTCAGCAGGCGGTTGCGCGAGCCGCCGCCGACGATCCGGATTTCCTCGATCCGGCTGCCAATCAGCGACTCGAGCGCCTCGATCACCACGCGATACTTGAAGGCCAGGCTCTCCAGAATTCCGCGGGCGAACGCCGCCGGAGAATCGGGCACGAGCTGGCCGGTCTGCCGGCAGTACTCCGAAATCGCTGACACCATGTCGGGAGGCTGAAAGAACCCGCGATGATCCGGATCGAACAATGACTGGAAGGGACGCTGGTGATCGCTCGCCGCTGATAACAACCCGTCGTATCCGTAATCCTGCCCGGCGGTCGCCCACGATCGCCGGCACGCCTGCAGCAGCCACAAGCCGCCGATGTTCTTCAGCAGTCGCGTCGTCCCCTCGACGCCTCCTTCGTTCGTGAAATTCAAATCGCGGGCGCGGGGCGTGATGATCGGCGCCGGCAACTCCGTGCCGAGCAGCGACCACGTGCCCGAGCTGATGAACGCGGTGCTCGGCGCGGCGAATACCGAGGCGACGGCGGATCCCGTGTCGTGCGACGCGGGGGCGACGACCGGCGTCCCGCTGAGCGCCTGGCACGCCTTCGGCGTAATCGTGCCGAGGATCGATCCCGGTTCGATCATCTGCGGCAGGAGCCGCGTCGGAATCTCGAGATCCGACAGCAGCCCTCTCGCCCAGTCGCGCGTTCTGGCATCGACGAACTGCGTCGTCGTCGCCATGGTGAACTCGGCGCGAAGCTCACCCGTCAACCAGTAGTTCAGAAGATCGGGAATCGTGCCAAATGCCGCCGCCGATTCGATGACTGACGGTTTGCCGTGACACGCGGCGTAGAGCTGGTAGAGCGTGTTGAAGACGAGGAACTGGATCCCGGTAATCGAATAGATTTCCTCGCGCGACACGCGTTGCCAGACCGCTTCCATGACACCGTTGGTCCGGACGTCGCGATAGTGATACGGCTGTTCGACGAGATTGCCGCGGGCGTCGAGCAGGGCGTAGTCGCAACCCCACGTATCGACGCCGACGCTATCGGGTCGCCGCTCCGCGGATGCGATCGAGGCCGCGCTGGATCTCGCTCCAGAGACGGCGCATATCCCAGTGCAGCGAGCCGTTATCGCCGACGGGCGCATTCGGGAACCGGCACAGCTCGTCGAGCGACAGGATGCCGGAGCACAGGCGGCCGCGCATGACGCGGCCACTCTCTGCTCCCAGATCGATTGCCAGGAAATGTGCACTCATACAGTGCGGGATTCAACTCTCAGCACGGCGCCGGCCGTGCGGCCGTGACAGCATACGACGATATCGCAAACCGCGAAAAAGTTTCGCTGCCTCGCATTGTTTGACAATCCGCAACGCCGGCAAGACGGGTGCATTGGGGATGGGCAAAGCTGGGCCGTCAACAGGGCCCGGAAAATGCCGTTGAATTGGAGCCGGACTGCGTATCTGTCTATCCAGTTCCTACCAAGATCCGTCACATCCGTCGCGCAGAGCGAAACGTCAACGACTCGACGGCAGCTTCCTTGGCGCTGGGCCATCGACACAACTCATTGAAAAGCATATATGTTGCAGGCGCCTGGCTGTTTGTCAGCTTGAAAAACGAACATTTCGTGGGTGAACGTTTGACAGTTGTGTGACAGGGGCGTAATTTCGCGCCGCTCGGGTTTCCGGGTATCCGCAACGTGAACGGCATCCGGCGGAGTGGGGTTCTCCGAAGGGGATGGCATCGGCGCCTACCGACGGCGCCGGGAGGAGTGCAACGTGATATCTCGTCTTTGCAGGATCGCTTTCGTCATCGCGCTGCTCGTCGCGATGGGCGGGGCGATGAGCAACGTGCGTGCACAAGGATTGACCGGCCAGATCTCCGGGCACGGTCACCGACTCAGGCGGCGGCGTGCTTCCGGGCGCGACCGTTGTCCTCAAGAACGCGGGCACCAATTCCACGCGCGAGGCGGTAACCAGCGCCGACGGAACTTTCGTCTTCCCCGATCTTCTGGCCGGCAAGTACGACCTCAGCGTGACGATGAGCGGGTTCAAGACCTACGAACAGAAAGGGGTCGCCCTCGCGTCGACCGAACGGATTGGCCTTCGCGCGATCGCGCTCGAAGTCGGCGGCGTGTCCGAAACGGTGACCGTACAGGCCGAAGCCGTCACGGTGCAGACGACGACGGCTGCGCGCTCGGGCATGATCACGCGCGACAACATCGAAGATATTGCCTTAAAGGGACGCGACGTAGCCGGCATGCTGAAGCTGCTGCCGGGCGTGGTCGACACGGCGAACCGCGAAGCGCCCGGCTGGGGTTCGATGGGCGGCGGCTTGTCGATCAACGGCCGCACGTCGTTCAACTTCTCGTACGACGGCGTCACCAACAAGGACACCGGGTCGAACAGCGGCAACTACGCGGCACCCGCGCTGGACTCCATCGGTGAGGTTCGCGTGCAGACCTCGAACTTCCAGGCCGAGTACGGCCGCAGTTCCGGCGCCACGATTACCGTCGTCACCCGCAACGGGACGAAGGACTTCCACGGCAGCGCCGCCTACTACAAGCGCGACGACGCGCTGAACGCGAACGAGTACAACCGCAAGGTCGCGTGCGCGGCGGGTCAGTCGGTCCAGTGCAAGCCGCCCGACTACACGTTCGACAACGAGGCGTGGACACTCGGCGGTCCGGTGCTGATTCCGGGTGCAGAATTCAACAAGAGCCGGAACAAGCTGTTCTTCTTCTTCTCGCAGGACATCCTGCAGCGCACGGATCCTGGCGGCCTGAACGAACGCCGGATGCCGACCGCGCTCGAGCGGAATGGTGACTTCTCGCAGTCGGTCGACACGTCAGGGAAACCCCTGTTCATCCGCGACCCGCAGCTGCCGGGCTCGTGCAGTCTCACCGGAGGAGGGGCGGCCTGCTTCCCCGACAGCCGCATTCCGGCCAACCGGATCAACGCGACCGCGCAGGCTCTGCTCAAGCTGCTCCCGCTGCCGACTTTCGCGCAGAACGCGAACGGCAACAACTACTCGTTCCAGACGGTGCAGGACTGGCCGCGCAACGACCAGGTGCTGCGCGTCGACTACAACGTCGCGCCGAGCACCACGGCGTACGGACGGGTGCAGTGGGGCTATGAAAAGCGCGCGGGCGGCGTCTCCTTCCTGGGCGCGGCGGGCGGGTGGCCCCAGATGGCCACGAAGTACGAGATCGACACCGTCAGCTACGTGAACACGCTGCTGCACACCTTCAACAACACCACCTTCTCGGAGTTCACGATTGGTGTGAACTGGTCGCACCAGTACACGACGCCGTTTGATGATGCGGCACTGGCTTCCAACCAGGTGAGCACGGAACTTCCGGGGTTTAAGCAGTTCTACCCGAACGCGAACCCGCTCAACCTGCTGCCGCAGGCCAGTTTTACCGGCGGCGTGAGCGGCACCGTTCCGTCGTTCGGATACGAGCAGCGCTTCGGCTTCTTCGGCTTTAACGCCCCCTTCACCATCAGCGGCAATGTGACCAAGCTGAAGGGTGCACACAATCTGAAGACCGGCCTCTTCGTGGAGCGTACGACGCGCCCGGCGCAGCGGTCTTCCTCATTCAACGGCAATTTGAGCTTCAACACCGACGGCTCGAACCCGCTGAACACGAATATCGGCTACGCCAACGCGCTGCTCGGAGCGGTCACGCAGTACCAGGAGTCGAATGCCCACCCGTCGGCGCACGGCTTGTTCATGAACACCGAGTTCTACGCGCAGGACAACTGGCGCGTGAAACGGAACTTTACCGTTGACGCCGGCGTCCGCTTCTACGTGATCACACCGACGCAAAGCCAGGGGGACCAGATGTCCCAGTTCGAAACGGACAAGTGGAGTGCGGCAACGGCGCCGCAGCTCTATCAGCCGGCGATCAGCAACGGAACCCGCGTCGCGGTCGATCCGATCACGCATCAGACCTATCCGCTCGTGTATCTCAACCGCCTGGTGCCGAATTCGGGCGACTTCTACAACGGCCTGGTGATCTACGACGACACGCCGCAGAAGAAGACGCCGTTCAAGGTCGCGCCGCGGCTCGGGTTCGCGTGGGACGTGACCGGAGACGGCAAGACGGCCGTGCGCGCCGGGGCCGGCGTGTTCTACGATCGGTACGCGGACGACAACATCCTCGATCTGATCGAGCTGCCGCCGCTCCTCCTGACCTATACGACGAACTACACGACCATCCCGGAACTGCTGTCGAGTCCGTTGACGGCGACGACGACCGCGGTTCGCCGCATCACCAACTTCATCCCGCCGGTCGTGTACAACTGGAGCGCCGGCGTGCAGCGCGATATCGGTTGGCGCCTCGTCGCTGACGTGGCCTATGTCGGCAACTCGGCACGCAACCAGCTGGTGAATCGTCCACTCAACGGGCAGGGCTACGGATACGCCTATCAGCCATCGAGTCTCGACTCGACCAACGTGTCGGGTGGGATCACGCAGCCGCTGCCGAACGATTACCTCCGTCCCTATCGGGGATACAGCGGGATCACCCAGCGCGAGTTCACCGGGTATGGCGACTTCCATTCGTTCCAGGTGTCTGTGAACCGCCGACGGTCATCCGACGGGCTCTCTGTGGGCGCCGCCTACACGTATCAGATCTTCAGCAAGAATCTGACGACGATCGACCCCTTCTACAACGGTGACATGGAGCAGCGCTACTACAACCAGAGCGGCAACGCGAATACCGCGCGACGTCCTCACGTGCTGATTCTCAACTACTCGTACGAAGTGCCGAGTCTCAGCAAGAAGTTCGACAACAGCGTGACCAAGGCGATCTTCGACAACTGGCAGATCTCCGGCATCACGACGATTACGAGCGGCACGTACCAGGCGCTGAACTACAGCTACTCGAACGCGCCGACCGGCACCCTCACCGGCACCGGTGGGATCGACACGCCGGGCAGCCGTCCGGACATGGTCTGCGACCCCAACCTGTCGCGCGGCGAGCGCACGTTCGAGCGGCAGTTCAACGTCGACTGCATCAAACCGCCGACCGACCAGTATCGGCTCGGGAACTCGACCGGCGACGAGTACCTCGGACCGGGGTATTGGAACTTCGACATCTCGGCGTTCAAGTTCATCCCGATGGGCGGCGCTAAGCGGCTGCAACTCCGCTTCGAGCTGTACAACGCATTCAACAACAACCAGTGGACCGGCACGAACACCTCGGCGAACTTCGATTACGTGACCGGTGCACTGCTCAACGCCACCACCGTGGGACGCTTGAACGGCCAGACGAACAGCGCCCGGCGCATCCAGCTCGGCGCGCGATTCTTGTTCTAAGTCAGTTGCCAGTTTCCGGTCTCCAGTTCCCAGTGCTTCACTGGGGGCTGGAGGCTGGATCTCAGCTCTCAGTTTCCAGTTTCCAGTTCCCAGTCTCCAGTTTCCGATCGGATCCCGGATCCCCGACTCCGGATCCCGACTCTCTACATTGAGCGCTAGAATGCCCCCATGCGCGGCACTCTGATGCATGACCTTCGCTACGCGGTCCGGACACTGACGAGAAGGCCCGGCCCCTCGCTCGCGATCATCCTCACGCTCGCTCTCGGCATCGGCGCCAACAGCGGCATGTTCAGCGCCGTCTACGGCATCCTGCTTCGACCGCTGCCGTATCAACAACCCGATCGAGTGGTACTGGTAGAAGCGGAGCGAGACGTAAGTGGCGTCCGGGAGCCGGTACGCGCCTACTTTCCGCTGAGCGAGCTGGACACGTTCCGCAGGGTCGCGTCGTTCGAGTCGGTCGCGTTCTACGCGACGGATCAGGGAGTGCTGTCGGTGGACGGGCGAACCGAGCCGCTCGAATTCGCAACCGTCTCCGATTCCTTTTTCTCGACGATACGCGGGCAGTTCAGGATGGGGCGCGGGCTCGATCGCTCCGACGAGCGCGCGCCGTCACTGGTCATCAGTGAACGTCTGTGGCGGCGCGTGTTTGCGGCGTCGCCCGATGTGATCGGCCGTTCGGTGATTCTGAACTCCTCACGCGGCGACGGCACCCAGCGGGCGGCCTGGCGCGGGCTGCCGTTCACGATCGTCGGCGTGGCCGATGGCAGCTTTCAGTTTCCTGCGCCCCAGATGGACGCCTGGACGGCCGCAGAGTTCGTCCGCACGATAAGCCCGCGGTGTTGTTCGTTTTCACCAATCGCCAGGCTGAAGCCTGCCGTCACGGCCGCTCAGGCAACGGCGGACGGGATCGCGCTGACTCGCGAACTGAGTGAAGCGAATCACGGCTACAACGGATTGCGCACCAGGATCCTCGGCCTTCGCGATGCGCTCGTCCGCTCAGTCCGCTCATCGCTGCTCATGCTGTTCGGCGTGGTGGCACTCGTCCTGTGCGTGACCTGTGCCAACGCGATGAACCTGCTGATCGCCAGGAACACGGGACGCGCGCGCGAAATCGCCGTCAGGCTCGCGCTTGGAGCGTCGCGCCGGCAGCTCATCGTGCAGTCGATCATCGAGACCGGTCTGCTGGCGACGATCGGAGGAATTGCCGGCATCGGGATCGCGACAGGCATGGTCGAAGCCTTGCGCCGGCTGAAGCCGCTCGAGATTCCGCGACTCGATGCCGTGCAGGTGGACCTATCGGTCCTCGCTTTCACCTTCGCCGCCGTGGCGCTGACCACGCTCCTCACTGGCGTCGTGCCGGCGCTGCAGTCGGCCAGATCCGAGGCGCTGCGGATCGGCGGCGCCGGTGCAGCGCAGAGCGTCAGCGGAACACGCCTGCGGAGAGCGCTGACGATCGGTGAGCTCGCCGTGTCGGTCGTGCTGCTGGTCGGCGCCCTGCTCCTCGGCCGCAGCCTGATTCGTCTCCTGCATACCGATCTTGGCGTCGACGTCGATCACGTGGCGACCGCGTCGCTCAACCTCTCGTTGAATCGCGATCTGAGTGGCAGCGACCAGATCGTCGTCGTCAATCGCATCCTCGAAGACGTCAGGACTTTCCCCGGTATACGCACGGCCGGAATCGGCACCGTGCTGCCGCCGACGGAAAGCCGGATCGTGCTGACGCTGAGGGGAGACCAGGGCCTCTCGTATCAGGCCGCCGCGATCCCGGCAACGCCGGAGTACTTCCCGGCGCTCGGCGTCCGGCTCTTGAAAGGACGATTGTTTACCGACGCCGACGACGAGAAGCACCCGCCAGTGATGATCATGACGGCGGATGCGGCGCGGCATTTCTTTGGCGACGGCGATCCGCTCGGGCGCACGCTCTCGCTGCCGGTGTTCCGGGATGGCAAAACGACCAATGCGTCCATGACGCTCGTCGGCGTGATCGCCGACGTGAAGTATTCAGGGCTCGAACGCCCTGCCGACAACGCGATCTTTCGCCCGTACGCCCAGCAGCCGTGGCCGAATGTCTACCTGATTGCCCGGACCAGCGGTGATACCAGCTCGCTTCTCGCTGCCGTCCAGCGCCGGATCGCAGGTGTGGATCCGGCCGTTGTCGTATCGAAGGTGAGCACGCTGGACGATGTGGTGCTCGACGCAGCGGCCCAGCCGCGGCTCCGTACGCTGCTGACCGCCGGCCTCGCGGGACTCACGCTCGCGCTCGCGGCGGTCGGGTTGTACGGAGTTATCTCCCGCTCGGTGACGCAGCGGACGAACGAAATCGGCATTCGAATGGCGCTCGGCGCCACGCCGCGCAACATCATCGTCCTGGTGCTGCGGGAGGGGATGACGATGGCCGCTGCCGGCGTCGCGCTGGGAACTGCGATCAGCTATGCGGGCGCGCGGACCATGGCGACGCTCTTGTACGGCGTCGCGCCGACCGACGCCGTCTCGTTCGCGCTGGCGTCCGGATGCCTGCTGCTTTTCGCGCTCATCGCCAGTTACCTGCCAACGAGGAAGGCGACTCGAGTTGATCCGGTGGTGGCGCTAAGAGCTGAATGACGAGGGCGCCCGCCGAGTCGGAAGGCGCGGGTCAGTTTTCGGTTTCCAGTTTCCGGTTTCCAGTTTCCAGTTTTCCGATCGGATCCAGGATTCCGGACTCCGGATCCCGAGTTCCCGCCATCAGCCAGCAGCCGAGCCAGCAGCCAGCAGCCAGCAGCCAGCAGCCAGCAGCCAGCAGCCAAAAATTGATACCATGCGCGGCTGTGAAGCCCTCACTTGTAGCTGTTGTGCTGGTCCTGTTCTTTGGCGCACTCCAATCGCAGGAAAAACTTGACTGGGCCGACCCCGATACCGGCCATCGCGTCGTTCGGCTGACCGACGATGCGGGGGGATCGACGCTTGTACTTCCACGACAACGCCTTCTCGCCCGAAGGTGACAAGTTGATGTTCAACACGCCGAACGGCATCGCGGTCGTTGATGTCGCGAAGATCGGCAGCCGGGATCTCACGCCGCAGATTGTCGCGCGCGGGCGGGGCGGGTATTTCGCGCGACGGGCGCGCGAGATCTATTTCAATGCGGTCGGCCGCGGCGACGCCTCTGTCAGCGCGGTCAACATAGAGACGAAGCAGACTCGAATCGTCGCGAACGCTCGCGGCCTCATCAACGCAGACGAGAGCCTGTCGGTCGTCAAGAATAGCAACGCGGTAGACACCGAGGGGAAGTACCCGAAGCCGCCGGTACGCGTCGCGGTGCCGCAGCTGCAGCGCATGTTCCCTGGCAAGACGATGGAAGACCTGACGCCGGATCAGCAGTACTCGGTGAAGAAGGAGGATGGCCTGGCGCCGCGCGCGTTGAATCCCGGCCTTCAGTCATTCATCTTCACCGACCTGAAAACCGGAGCGACGCGCGAAACCGGCTTCCAGTATGGCGACCTGAATCACATGCAGTTCAACCCGGTCGATCCCAATCTTCTGCTCTACTGCCACGAAGGCACCTGGCACGAACTGGATCGCACGTGGACGATCCGTACCGACGGCACCGCGATGCGACTGATGCACAAGCGCACGATGGACATGGAGATCAACGGGCACGAGTGGTGGAGCTGGGATGGCAAGACCGTCTGGTTCGATCTCCAGACGCCGCGCAGCCAGGTGTTCTGGATCGCCGGCGTCAACATGGACACCGGCAAGGAGGTTCGCTACCACGTCGAACGCGACTGGTGGGGCGTGCACTTCAACAGCTCGCGCGACGACACGCTCTTCGCCAGCGACGGCGGCGATCCGTCACAGGTCGCCTATTCGACCGACGGGCAATGGATCAATCTCTTTCGCGTGCAGGCCGGACGGCACGCTGAAGCGCGAAAAACTCGTCAACATGTCGAAGCACAACTACGTCACCGGCAAGGGCGGCGTCGAGCCGAATGTGCATATCACGCCCGACAAGAAGTGGGTCATCTTCACGGGGCAGTTCGGATCAGGAATAAGGCACGTGTACGCGGTGAGCGTGGAGAAGTAACCTGATTCGCGGCGTGATTCACTGTCCAGCTGAGACGAGCCCACGGCTGCCGTAGAAGAATCGAAGAAACGAAGAAACGAAGGAAAGCCAGAGAAGACCAGACCGGCTGGCGCCAGTGCGCCAGCCGGTTACATGACAGCGGCGTCCGCCGCCGCCGGCCTGCGGCCGGCGCACAGGCAGTCAGAGAATCACAGATACAAGCGACACTTGAATCAAGAGCCGTTTGTATCTGAGATTCTCTGGCTGCCTGACGCGCGAAGCGCGCGTGGCGGCGGACGCGAACCACAGCTTCGGATCTTCGAATCTTCGGATCTTCGTCGTAAGCCGTCGGCGCGTGCAGTTCGACGGCGGCTGTCGATGAATTCAGCTCACGACCCGTCTACTTCGACGCGGGCTGACGCTGCGACTCGAACGGCTTCCCCAACACCGGGTCGGTTGGCGGCGTTGGCTTCGTCTCGAATTGATCGAGACTGGGAACGACCAGCATGACGCCGTACATCCGCACCCAATGTCCCGGGAACGTGCAGAGGAACGAGTACTCACCCGGCTTGGCCGGCGCAGTGAAGTTGAGCTGCTCCAACTGGCCTTGCTGCAGGAGCTTCGTCGCCTGCAGCACATTCGGGTTCGTCGGAACATACGCGCGTGCGTTCGGATCGGTCGGCGGCGTCATCGTCGCCGCCTCGGTGCCGATCGCACTCACCGACCCGGGCTGGCCGACGACGAGGTTGTGCGGCATGGCGTCCGTGTTTGTCAGGACCACCCGCACGGGCTTCCCTGCCTCGACGACGAACCATTTGACGTCGAAGAGCATCTGCTCCGGGATCGTGCCAATCGCAACGACTTGCACGCCCTGATCGCGCAGGCTGCGCCGCATCGCCGCAGCTGACAGATCGGGAAGCAGCCCAGCCGGCGGGGCGTCCGCCGGCGCAGCGGCAGTCGTCGCCGGCCTGCCCAGCGACGTCAGCGTCTTCATCGTCTGGTCGAACGTGTAATCGATGAAGCGATCCGTCGGGTGCTCGCGAACCGTCATCGCAACGGCGGCGGCATCAGGCGACTTGAAGAAGCTGGCGGCACGGACGGCCTCGAGGCGCACGGCCGGATGCTCGTCGTTGGCCTGCGTCTTCAGGAGCGCCAGCGGGTTCTGGACGCGATCGCGCCAGTAGCACAACACGCGCGTCGCCGCCGCACGGGCCCAGGGATCCTTCGACTTGAGCATCCGGTTCAGCAGCTTCTCGTCAACACGGTTGTGCCACTGCTCCACCCACAGCGCCTCCATCATGTGGTGTTCGAAATTCGGATCCTTCGGATCGAGGCGGCCCATCCACGCCTGCAGCGCGCTCAGCACGTCCTTCGTATCCCGCGCGCTCAGTTCGATCTTCGTCCGATAGCGGACGCGATCCTCCGGCTCTTTCAACAGATCGAGCAGCCGATCGATTGGCTCTCCGTCGATTTTTGCCGGCTTGAGCAGCGGACGTCCCGTATAGGTCACGCGGTAGACGCGGCCATGATCGTGATCCCGCGACGTGTCGCGCAGGTTGTGCTGCATGTGGCCGATGATCGGATTGTGCCAGTCAATGAAATACAGCGCGCCGTCGGGCCCGACCTCGGCGTCCACCGGCCGGAAGTTCTCGTCGGCTGACTGCAGGATCGGATCGGCCTCGGTCCATTTCAGCCCGGCGCCGTCTTCGCTGAAGTGATAGTTGAGCAGCCCCCGGAACCCGATCGTGTTCAGGACGATGATGTTGCCCTGCATCTCCTCGGGGAAGTGACGGCTGGAGAGAATCTCCGTGCCGCCGACCGGACGCGTCCGGACGTTGCCCGGGCGCGGCGCCTTGTTCGTCTCCATCGCCGGGTAGTACTTCTTGGTCGAGAACGACGGCCCGTAGTAGGGCTGACCGCCGGTCGCGTCGAACACGATGTCGCGTCCCCACTGGTCGAACACGTGCCCGTGCGGGTTCGGGAAGTTCATCGGAATGTAGACCTCGAACTTCGCCGACCGCGGCTCGTAGCGGAAGACGCCGCCGTCGGCCTCGCGCACTGTCGGGCCCCACGGTGTTTCAACCTGCGTCCGATGGAAGATCCCTTCGCCAAAATACAGGGCGCCACCCGGATCGAAGGTGAAGCTGTTCATGGTGTGGTGCGTGTCGGCGGTGTCGAGTCCGCCGAGCAGGATTTGCTTCACGTCGTACTTGTCGTCGCCGTTCGTGTCCTTGTAGAAAGACCAGGTTCGGCGCCTGCGCGACGATCACGCCGCCGTTGTAGAACTCGAAGCCGGTGGGGTTGTTCAGGTCGCCGGCGAACACCGTCCGCTTGTCCGCCTTGCCGTCGCCGTCGGTGTCCTCGAGGATCAGCAGTTTGTCGTCCATCGGCGTCTTCGGCTGCCAGTGCGGGTAGTTCTTCCAGGCCGCGACCCACAACCGGCCTTTCGTATCGAAAGCCATCTGCACCGGGTTCACGAGCTCCGGGAATTCCCGTTCTGACGCAAACAGCTCGACCTTCAACCCTTTGCCGATCGTCATCTGCTGAACGGCCGTCATCACCCGGAATGAAGACGTGCGCACCGTTGGGTCCCTTGCCCGGTTCGTTCGTTTTCGCATCGATGAACGGCGGCGTATCGGAATCAAGCGACTTGAGGTCCGCGGCCTTTGGATCCGCGGTTCCGCGCGCGAGCGCCCAGATGCGTTTGTCGCGGTTGGCGGTCATCACGTCGAGGACGGAGACCTCACGCTCGAGCACCTCGTAGTTGGTCGGCAGCACGTCTTCCTTGGAGAACTGCACGTTCTTCGGATTGACGTCGCGCGGGTTGCCGCGGATGAACGTCAGGAACGCGCGGTCGCCGAACGTGGCAAAGCCGTCGGTCGTCCGGTAGCGGTTGAACCAGTGAAAGTTCTTGTCCAGCACCGCCTGTCTGCAGCGTCGTCAAGTACGACTCTCTCGGGGCGGCTGCCTGTCCGAAGAGGGCGCGATCGATCACTTCAGCGATCCGCCGGTTGCCATCGGCGTTGAGGTGCACGCCGTTGAACGTGAGTGGAGACTTCGCCGACGCGTACAGCTGCCGGCTCGGCGTGAACAGATCGACGAACTTGACGCCCTTCGCCTGGGCCACCTCTCCCATCGCCTTGGTGTAGAGCTCGAGCCGCACGTTGTTCTCGCGGCCGTCCGGCAGGTCGGGATTGTGCAGATCTTCGTGCGCGATCGGCGAGAAGAGGACGACGCGCGGAGCTGACTTGCCGTTATATTTCTGCGCCAGCGTGTGATCGATCCAGTCGCCAAGCTGCTGCCTGAACGCAGGCAAGCCCTCCTGGCCGGCATAGGATTCGTTGTAGCCGAAGAACGCGAAGATGACGTCGGCCTTGGTGTTCGTGCCAGCCAGCCGATTCTCTTGATATCCGCCGATCGCGTCGCCCTTGCCGCTCAGCCACTCGTCCGGCGTGCCGAAGTTTTTCGACCTGAGACGCGTCGCGACTTCGTCCCCGCTGAACCCGAGGTTCCGAATCACCAGATCGTGCTTCGGAAAGCGGGCGTGCAGCAGCGTCTCGAGCCAGGCGTCGTACTGTATCCGTTCGGCGAGCGTGTTGCCGATGATGCAGATGTGATCGCCGACCTGCAGCGCGAACGGATCAGCGGCCCGGCCCCGTGCGGGGACAGTGCATAGCAAAGCGACAACCACGGCTGAAACTGCGCCCGTACGAAGCGTCTTGGTCATTGGGAGATTCTACTGCGTGAAGAGGCTACTGGCTGATGGCGGCTCGCTGCTGCCCAGGACGAGACACCCGTAGCGCGCGGCTTTAGCCGCGCGTCGTGAAGCTGCGGAAAACCCGTCATTTCGGAATTGGCGAGTCCCATCCGGCCATGTCGGCCGGCTTTACGCCTTTGACAAATCCGCCGAAGGCAAACGTCGACGGATGGAACGGACCGACCAAGCTGATGTCGTTGTCGGGCTTGATGCTCTTCTCCAGGCCCGCCGCCCAGAGAATCGCGTTGACGCTCATTCGCCGGAATCCCTCGTTGAGCAGGTCCTCGGAGGCTCCGTGCGTGGTCGTGAACACGCGACCCGATTTGCCCGGCGCATAGGTATAGCTGCGATACCAGGCGACCGGCATCTGCTCCTTGCCTGTCGCGGGCGGAGAGTCCGGCGTCATCCCGTCGAGAATCTGGCCGTGCGCGAGCACGTGGCTGCCCTCGATTGGATTGGCCGTGTAGCCGCCCGACTGCACGTGCACGTCTTTCACGCCGCGCAGGATCGGATGCGTCAGTTCGCCCGGCTCCAGCAACAGCCGCGAGCTCTGCTTGTGGTTCGTGCCGTAGTGCGAGACCCACGTCTCGCCGAGGATCTGCCGGCCGAAGCCGCCCGGAAACTCGGTCTTGTTCTGCCAGTCGCACTTCAGGAACTTCGCGTCCGGGCGCTTGATTTGAAACGCGTGCGTCGCCGTCCGGAAGCCGACCACCGGTCCACCGCGCGCCAGGTAGTCGGCGATGTGCTGCATCTGGTCGTCCGGGAAATCCTGGAAGCGCAGGAACACGACCAGGAGATCGGCGGTCTTCAGCGCGTCGAGTCCGGTGACATTCGAGCTGCCCGGCTCGATGAACCCGGTCTTCGGATCGGTCGTGAAGAACACGCTGCACTTGAAGCCGTAGTGCTTCGCGAGGATGCGCGCGAGCGCCGGCAGCGATTCCTCAGATCGATATTCATGATCGCCAGCGAGAAAGACGATGTGCTTGCCGTGGCCTGGACCCTTGTCGCCTTGATAGACGACGAGGTTCGGATTCTGTGCTGCCGCCGGAGCGGCAAGCAGTCCAACGAGCGAGAGTGAAAACAAAGTTTTGAACATTGTGAGTTGCATTGAGCGCTGTCGAGCTGAAACGGACCCACGGTTAAATGAAAGAAACGAAGATCCGAAGATCCGAAGCTGTAGTGCGCGACCGCGCCGCCGGCCTGCGGCCGGCCGACAGGGAGTCCGAGAATCGCAGAGACAAGCAGCACCCGATCACGAGCTGTTTGTCTCTACGATTCTCGAACTCCCTGACGCGCGAAGCGCGTGGCGCGGACGCCGCTGTGACGTAACCGGCTGGCGCGGTGGCGCCAGCCGGTCTGGTCTTCCTTGTTTTCCTTCGTTTCTTCGTTTCTTCGTTTCTTCGACGCTAAAGCCGTCGGCCCGTGCAGCTCGACGCCTGGCTGTCGCCGATTAGAACGTAAACCGAATCGCCCCCTGCATGATCCGCGGGTCGCGCGCGACCGTCGCCTTGCCGAAATTGGCGTTGACCTGCTCACCCGCCGGATTGAACTGCGCGTTCGTGTTGAGGCTCGACCAGTTCACCTGGTTGAAGACGTTGTACATCTCCCATCGGAACTGGATCCGCTTGGCCGCCGCCAATCGCAAAGTTCTTGAAGAACGAGATGTTCGAGTTGACGATCTTCGGCAGCCGGTAGAAGCTGCGCGGCGCGTTGCCGTAGTCGCCGCGTCCCGTCAGACGGCTGAACGCCGAGACGTTGAAGTAGCTGCCCGGATTGCCCGGCGTCGGATCGCAGTTGTCGCCGCCCGAGCACAGCACGTCGCCGTTGATCCGCGGCCGCGTGCCCGCGTCGCCGCCGGTGAAGTCGAAGTTGTCCGTCGTCGACGTGCTCGCGCCCGCCCAGTCGCCGCTGACGACCGCGGTGTCTCCCGAGACCTGCCATCCGTCGAGCGCGCCGCGCGTGAGCCAGTTGTCCCACATCCGGCTGCCGTTCGGCACGTCCCACGTGTAGTTGACGACCAGGTTGTGGAGCTGCGTCGACTCGTACGGCGACACGTTCCAGGCGTCACCCGGCCGGTTCGGAATGTAGGTCGGCGGATCGCTGTTCGGTCCAAGGCTGATCGTCTTGGCCAGCGTATACGCGACCGCGAACTGCAGCCCGTTGATGTAGCGGCGGTTCAACTGCACCTGCAGCGAGTTGTAGTGGGCGTCGCCGAAGTGCGATCGGATCGTGATGTCCTGGTAGCCCGAGTACGGCCGCAGGAACTCGTTCGGCTTCGCGCGAGCTCGCCGTCTGCGGATTCCGGTTCTCCGGATGAATGTCGAGGAACCGGGCTTCGTCCGGGACGACGTTGATGTTGGTCGACATCTCGCCGTGCTTCATCTGGAAGCCGGCATAGGTCACGTCGATCACCGTGCCCCACCCGAGCTCGCGCTGGATGCCGGCCGAGTAGTTGAAGCTCTGCGGCGTCTTCGCGTCGCGCTCGATGCCGAACACGCTGCTCGGACGATTCGAGAACGCGCCCGCGCTCCGGCGGCCAGCAGCGTGTCCATCGTCCCGTAGAAGATGCTCGGCGTGTTCTGCGCCGGAGGATTCCTCGCCATCGCGTCCATGCCGTTCGCGTTGACGTGCGGGTTGTGATACAGCCCGGCGCTCGCGTGGATGGCGGTCTTCGCGTCGCCGGTGATGTCCCACGCGAGACCGAGCTCGCGGCTCGGGCTCGATGCCCTGGTTGTCGCGGAAGCCCTTCGGGTAATTCGGATCGCTGCTGCTGACCATGCCGTTGTAGCGATCGCCGGTGCCCGGAACGAAGCTGCCGACGAACACGTTCGGCAGCGTCTGGTCCGTGACCGGATCGAACGCCACGTTCGCGCCGTTGACCACCGCTGGCTGATAGAGCCTCGGCGCCTTCGCCGGATCGTAGCGATCGGGAACGAAGACCGCCGCCGGCTGGCGACGAATACCACGGCGTGTACCACAGGAAGCGCACGCCGTAGTCGAACTGTCAGACGCCGGTTCGCCTTCCACGTGTCCTGCGCGTAGAACTCGTTGATGAAGCGCTTGCCGATGACCTCCGAGAACGCGTCGATCTCGGTGTAGTCGCGGAAGGTGCCGAGCAGCGCGTTGGCGTAGCTGTAGTTCGTGTCGAGCGGGATTGTTCGATGTCGGTGCTGAAGTTGAACTGACCTGCCCACGGCCCCGCGCCGACGCCGCCCTTGCCTTCGGAGTTCTGCGACAGCTCGAAGTAGTAGCCGCCCTTGAGCGAGTGGCTGCCGCGGATCGAGGTCAGGCTCGTCCGGAACGACGTCAGCCACGCTTCGCCCTGATCGACGAGCCGGTTGTCGAACGTGAAGTTCGGTGAATTCGGCACGTTGAAGGTGACTTTCGGAATGACGTTGCGCGGATTCAGCTCCGGGTGGAACTGCCCGACCGTGAACCCAATCGTGTCTGCGATTGATGCGCGGTCCAGTCCGCCTCGGTGAGCGGATAGAACTGCTCGGTCTGCTGCCGGATCCCGAAGTCGCTCTCCAGCACCATCGTCGGGCTGAGTGATCTTCGTGTAGTTCGCGCTGCCGCCGCGATCGGTGTTCAGGTAGTGCGTGTTGAAGAAGCCCCACTTGTTCGGCCCGGCGGTGATTTCGCTGCCGCGCTGATCCGAGTACCAGTCCTTGAAGGTGAAGTAGAAGCTGTCGTGCGCCGTCGGCTTCCAGTCGATGCGCACGATGTTGTTCATCTTCGGGTTTTCGGCGTTCTCCTGCGTCGTGTAGTTGAACTGCCCCTGCGTGAACGTTCGATCGAAGTTGTTCGCGCGCGGCAGCATGTTCAGCAGCGCCTTGCCGTTCGAGTTGAGCCGGTTCGCGCGGAATGATGTTGCCCGGGAAGCACGCGGGGCCGCCGCGTGACGGCGTTGCACGCGCCGCTCGCCAGCGGATCGCGGATGAAGATCAATCGACCCTGCGCGTCGAGCGTCTGCGAGAAGTCACCCTGCATCTCGCGATCGGTCGGCATCGTCCAGTTGCGCACGGGACCGGGACGGCTCACGAGCGGCGCCTCGAGCGAGTAGAAGAAGAACAGCTTCTTGTCTGCCTTGTTCAGCCCCGGTACCGGGCCGCCGAGGTTCGCGCCAAACGTGTTGAACCGATAGCGCGGCTTCTTGATGTTCGACCGGTTGTTGAAGAAGTTGTTGGCGTTGAGCGCCTCGTTGCGCAGGTAGTGGTAGACGTTGCCGTGGTAGGTGGACGTCCCGCTCTTGCTGACGATCTGCACCTGCCCACCGCCGGCGCGGCCGTACTCGGCGCGATAGGAATTCAGCAGCACGCGGACTTCGGCGATCGCGTCGAGATTGATCTGCTGCGCCATCAGACTGCTGGCGCCGACCTCGTTGGCCGACGACGCCGTCGACGATGACGTTGCTCCAGTCGCGGCGCGCGCCGCCGACGTTCGGCACCGACGTGCCGAAGCTCATGCCGAGCGAATCGACGGTGTTCTCGTAGCGCACGCCCGGAAGCAGCCGCATGATCGAGGTCACGTCGCGGCCCGAGCACCTGCACCTGTTCGATCTGCGTCGAGGTGATGAGGCCGCTGTGCTGCGTCTCGGCGGTGTTGACGTGCGTGCCCGTGGCTTCGACGACGACCGTTTCGCCAATGCCGCCGACCTCGAGGACGAGGTTGCCGACCGCCAGGCGCTCGCCGGCGCTCAGGACGATGTTCTTCCGCTCGAGCGTGCGGAAACTCTGCAGCGCCACCCGGACCGTGTACCGACCGGGCAGCAGATTGGTGACCTGAAAATCTCCCTTCGAGTCGCTGACCGCCTCGCGCGATTCGCTGGTGGCCTCGGCGACGACGGTGACGGTCGCGCCGGGGATGACCTGGCCCTGTGCGTCGGTGATGGTGCCGGAGATGGTCCCGGTGACCGCTCTGAGCAACGCACGAAGCGAGGCAGCGCGACTGCCCCGGCGACCAGGAGCGCGAGCAGAAATCCTGATCTGAGTCTGGACATTGATCCTCCTCGGGAAACGGCGCGACGGACGGTCGCGGCCCGATGGCTGAGCCCCCGACGAGGTGAGGTAATAGCAAACTTAAACGGTAAAGTAAACCGCTAAGATCGCGGTCCGCGGTTCCGCAGTTGCGTAGCGTTGCGCCCGCTTGAGATCGCTGGCGTCGTCCCGCGCTGAATCTGCGGAACGTCTATGCGAGCAGTTTCCTGCAAGAATTTCAGTCCGTCCTCCGCCAGCGCGTCCTGCGTCGGCGCGAAGTTGCGCCAGATGGCGGCGGCACGGGCGATCGACTTCACCTTGTTGGTGAACGACTCGATGACGTAGGGACCGTTGAAGCCGATGTCGCGGCAGGCCTGCGCGACTTCCTGCCAGGGCACGTGGCCCGACCCGGGCGCGCCGCGATCGTTTTCGCAGGTGTGGATCTGGCGCACCCGCTTGCCGGCGGCCCGGATCGCGTCGCCGATCGACCGCTCCTCGATGTTCATGTGGAACGTGTCGAGCAGGATGCCGCACGCCGGATGACCGACGCGATCGACGACCTCGATCGCCTGCGAGGCGAGATTCATGAAGCTGGTTTCGAACCGATTCAGCGGCTCGACGGCGAGCCCGACGCCGCGGTCGCCCGCGTACTTCGACAGGTCCTTCAGCTGACGCACGAGCAGATCCGTGTCGCGCTTGCGCTCGTCGTCGGTCGACTGCCAGGTTCGGCCGACCGCGCTGTAGAGCGGGCCCGATCACATTCTGCGCGCCGACCGTCTTCGCCGCATCGATGCAGTGTCTGACGTAGTCCATGCCGTTCTTGCGGATGCTCTCGTCGGAGTGAATCAGATCGCGGTCCGGCCCCATGGCGGCACAGACGCTCACCCCAAGGCCGTTGGTCGCGCGCCATCTGCCGCCGCGCGCGTAGTCGAGATCCGACGTGCTCTCGATCGCCGAACTCAATCAGGTCGAATCCCATCCGCTTGACCATCGGCGCCAGCCGGCCGAACTCGGCCGTGTTCACCGGCGAGGTCCAGACCCACGCGTTCACGCCGATTTGAGCCATGTTCGTCCTCGGAGGTGACGAAGGAAACGGAGTTCACAACGAAGAAACGACGCGAACGGAGACGAACGAAGATATATATTGTTTTCTAAAAAAATACATCTTCTTCGTTTTATCCTTCGTTTCTTCGTTCCTTCGTTGTGAACTCCGTTCACTTCGCCGCCTCCAAGAACAGGGGGACGCTTCCTATGCGAAATATGAGCATCATCCTTCTAGGCCTGTGGCTTTCGCTCTCTTCCACTCGCTCCCCCGACATCCCCTTTCGTTCTCTTCTGATCGACAACGGCGCGAGCGAAACCGCGGCCGTCGCCGACGTCAACAAGGACGGAAGACTCGACATCATCTCCGGCGAGAACTGGTACCAGGCGCCTTCGTGGACGAAACACAAGTTCCGCGACCTGAACTTCACGAACAACTACTACGACAACTTCAGCGACCTTCCGGTGGATGTGAACGGCGACGGCTATCCGGATCTCGTGCGGGTGACCTGGTTCGCCAAGAAGATCTCCTGGTGGAGGAATCCTGGCCGAACCACGACCCCGACGCGCGTGCGGCCGGCGAGCGCCACATCCGGTTCCGGCACGCCGGTTGCCGGTGCGACGGTGGGCTTCGGCGACCCCGCGGGCGCGGCTGCGATCCCTGAGGATCTCTGGCAGGAATCCGACATCCACACCGGCTTCAACATCGAGTTCGCCGTGCTCGCCGACATGGACAACGACGGCAAGGCCAACGAAGTCGTTGCGCAGGAGAACGGCACGCCGCAGGCCTGGTACGAAGTAAAAAACGGCGCGTGGGTGTCGCACGAGGTCAGCGACAAGAGCTACGGTCACGGCATCGGCGCCGGTGATGTCAACGGCGACAAGCGCACCGACGTTCTGACGCCGCGCGGCTGGCTCGAAGCTCCAGCCGATCCACGTGCCGGCAACTGGACGTTCCATGCCGACTGGGAAGCGATCAATGTACCGCTTCCAGTTGCGGGGCAGCCACCCGCCGCCGAGGGAGCCCAGCCGAAACTGCTCGAGCTCGGCTTCATGCACGTGATGGATGTCAACGGCGACGGCCGCAACGACGTCATTGCGGGCGCGGGCCACAACTACGGCCTGTTCTGGTTCGAACAGGGCAAGGACGGCAAATGGACGCGCCGAACGATCGATGCCTCATGGTCCCAGGCGCACGCGTCCACGCTCGTCGACCTGAACGGCGATGGCCGCCTGGACATCGTCACCGGCAAGCGCTTCATGGCCCACAACGGCAGCGATCCCGGCGAAAAGGAGCCGCTGGGCGTCTATTGGTACGAGTTTGCCAAGCCAACGGCCTCAGCGATTGCCTCCGGCGCCGCCGCCGCTCCCGGCGAGTGGATCAAACATGTCATCGACTATGGCGGCCGCATCGGCGGGGGAATGCAGATCCCGGTGATAGATATCGACGGCGACGGCGATCTCGATATAGTCTGTGCCGGCAAGAGCGGGCTTTTCTTCGTCGAGAACCTGACAAAAGGCAAACGCTAGCTTGGAGGAACGAATGACTGGGCAGACTGGGAGCATGACCAGGGAAACGCGGTTGTTCATTGCGTGCATCGTCGCGCTGATCGCGACAGCGTTCGGGTTCGTCGTGCGCGGGTTCCTGGTCGGCGGAGTGGGCAACCGACTTCAACCTGACTCAGGGACAGGTCGGTGCCATTCAGGGCGCAGGCCTCTTCCCGTTGCGCTGAGCATCGTGTTCTTCAGCCTGATCATCGATCGCATCGGCTACGGGCGCTGCATGGCGTTCGCGTTCTTCGGCCATGTCATCTCGGCGATCATCACCGTGACGGCGAACAGCTTTCAGCAGCTCTACGTCGGCACGCTGATCTTCGCGCTCGCCAACGGCACGGTCGAAGCGGTCATCAACCCGGTCACCGCGACGCTTTATCCGAAGAGCAAGACGCACCATCTCAACATGCTGCACTCCGGCTGGCCCGGCGGGATGGTGCTCGGCGGAATCCTGATGATCGCGCTCGGCGCGGCGTCTGGCGATGGAAGATCGGGTTGTTCCTCCTTCCCACGGCGATCTACGGATTCCTGATGCTCGGCCAGAAGTTCCCGGTTCAGGAGCGCGTGGCCTCAGGCGTCAGCTACTGGCGACATGCTGAAGGAGTTCGGCTGGGGCAGCTGCTTCATCGTGTCGATCTTCGTCGTCTACGCGCTCGACAGCGTGTTCGGCTCGCTGGGGCTGTACAGCGGCACGGTCTCGACGCTGGCCGCGGTCATCCTCGCCGCCATACCGACGATCGCGTTTGCCGCGTACTACAAGAGCTTCGGCAGGCCGATGTTCGTCTTCCTGCTGCTCGTCATGATCCTGCTGGCGACGACAGAGCTCGGCGTCGACAGCTGGATCACGAACCTGATGACGCCGGTGCTCGCGAAGTACAGCCAGTACGGTGGACTGTATCTGTTGCTCTACACCTCGCTCATCATGGCGATCCTGCGGTTCTGCGCCGGCCCGCTCGTGCATCGGCTCTCGCCGCTCGGACTGCTGGCCATCTGCGCCGCCGTCGCCTCGACCGGCCTCTTCTGGATCGCCAACGCCGGCGACGCCGCACGATCATCTTCATGGCGGGCACGATGTATGGGATCGGCAAAGCGTTCTTCTGGCCGACGACGCTCGGCGTCGTGACGGAGCAGTTCCCGCGCGGCGGCGCGATGACGATCAATGCATCGCGGGAGTCGGCATGATTTCGGTCGGCGTGCTGGGCGGGCCCGATCCTCGGCACGATTCAGGATCAGGCGCTCGACGCGCGGCTCAGGCCCGAGGCGCCGGAGATTCAGGATGGTGTCGGTGCTCCGGCTGATGCTTACCTGATGCACTTCAGCCGGTCGATCGCTCGAAGGTGGCGTCACTTCAGAGGCGCAGCGGAAAACCGTCAAGGACATCACCACGAGCAACAGCCAGAAGACGCTGGCCAAGTTCGCCCGCCGGCGATCATGTTCTTCTGCTATATCGGCCTGATTCTGTACTTCAAGGCGCGCGGCGGGTACAAACAGGTCGAGCTGACCGCCGCGACGCGACCAGCAGCAATGAAAAGCGACAAGGCAGAAAGGTAGAAGGTACGAAGACGAAAAGGGACGGGCACGCTTGCACGCTTGTCGTCTTGCTGACCTCTTACTTTTCGCTTTTCGCTTTTACCTCACAGACTCTTCAGATAGACGTTGCGAAATTCGATCTTCATCGGATCCCCCACGTGGATCTGGAAGCCGAGCAGCCCCTTCATCGCCCGCCCCTTCGGATCGTCGTCCACCAGCAGCGCCGTGACGTGACCGTTCACGATGTTGACGATCGTGTTCCCGCGCGCGATGAGATGGACCTGGTTCCACTCGCCGGCCTTGATCAGCGCCTTCAGCTCGTCGGCGCTGGTTTCGAGATTGCCGATCTGCCGCGACACGGCATCCGGGCCGATCTCGACCGCCTGACCGCGCTGCATCAGGAATCCGCGTCCGCGTTCCTCGTAGATCATGCCGGTGAACTGGTTCGCGAAGTCGATGTCGGCCTGGTAGCCCTTCAGCACCCACTTCCCGGCGATCTTCGCGTCCGGATTGGCCGGAGTCGGTGCCGGCGATCCCTGAGGCAGGTGCGCGCTCCGGAATTGAATCCCGCTGTTGGTGGCGCTCATGCGGTACTCGACCTTCAGCTCGAAGTCCGCCGGCTCGCCGCCGCGCCAGATCACGAACGTGTTCTCCTTGAGCGGATTCGCGGCAGTCGTCGTGCCGACGAGCACGTTGCCTTCCGCCTTCCAGATGGACGTGTCGCCGTCCCAGTTCTTCATCGTGCCGTCGAAGATCGACGTGAAGCCCGCGTAGTCGTCGAACTTGAGCGGCGCCGCGCCGCGCATCCCGCCGCCGCGCCCCTGTCCGCGTCCCTGGGGCGGCTGCCCGCCTGCCGGTGGCTGCTCCTGCGCCGCAGGTCCCGCCGACATCAACATCAGCACGGCCGACACCGCCGCCGCCCCGCGCACGTAACCCCTGAGCCGCATAGTTCACTCCAGGTCTTCTCGTTACCACCCTGCCAAGGCGGGTCCTGCCGCCGGCCACCCCGCGACGTGCTCGCCCAAAAGCACCTGTCACAGGCGTGGGCTCCGCGCGTCGCGGGGTCCCCGTCCGGCGTCACCCGCGGATCACGTTCGAGCCTGGCGCCTGTCGCCTGCCGCCAGCAACGCTACTGGATCTTCTTCACCCAGACATTCCGTCGTGAACAACTTCCCCGTCGCCTCGACCTCGAGGCCGATCACGCCGGACTGCGCTTGAACTTCGACTTGGTCTTCGTCGACAGCACCGACGATCACGTGTCCGTTCAGGATGTGCGTGTACGTGATTGCCGATCGCGATGATGTGGAGCTCGTTCCACTCGTTCGGCTTGTAGTACGAGTTGATGACCGTCCGGCTCGCCGAGCGTCGCGATCAGCCGCGGATTCTTCCCTTCCTCGGTGCGAACCACCTGCCCCTTCCACGCGACGATGCCTCGGCCGGTGGACTGCTCGTAGAACTGGCCGGTGTAGCGGTTGTCCGCGTCGAAGTCGTACTGCGGCTCCCCACATGTTCCACTGCTCTTCGCTGGCGGCATCGGGCGGCGTGCCGCGAGCCGCGCCGCTCGGACACGGGCCATGTTGCCCGACGTCCGGAATCCCTGGAGCGCCCCCCGGCCTGCCGCCGGCGCGCCTGTCGCGCCCGGTGCGCCGCCGGCGCACCGCGCCGCAGCGCTGCTGGTGGAGCGGCAGCTACGCGCGGAGCCGCCCGCCGGCTGCAGGCGCGCCCGCACCGCGTCCCGGCCCCGCCGCCGCGCTGCGGCCGCGGCGCGACCCAGCCGCGATACTGGATGCCGCCGTTGATGCTGCCGGTCCCCTTCATCTCGAGCTTCAGCTCGAAGTCCGCGTGCTTCGCCGCCCTGCCAGACGAGATACACCGTGCCGGTCGGCTTCTCGCACGTCGACTCGATGGTGATCGCGCCGTCCTCGACCTTCCAGTTGTTGTCGCCCGACCAGCCGTTCGAGCGTCTTGCCGTCGAAGAGCGACGTCCAGCCCTCGTGCTCCTCGAAGTCGATCGGATCGGGCTGCCGGAAGCCGCCGCCCCGGCCGCGGCCCTGGGCCGGCGGCCGCCGGGAGCGCCGGGCGCCGCGGGCTGACCCGTCGGCGGCGGCTGCTGACCCGCAGGAGGCGCAGGCTGCTGGCCGAGCATCAATACGGCGAGCGCCAACGCGGCTGTCTTCATCATTTGCCTACCTTCTCCCACTTGCCGCTCTTTGCCGACTTCAGCACCGCGTCGGTGACGTAATCGGTCGCCAGGCCGTCGCGGAACGTCGGCGCGATGCTCTTGCCCTTGCCGCGGCCGCCTCGACGAAATCGGCGAACTGATGGATGAACGTGTGCTCGTAGCCGATCTGCAGGCCCGGCACCCACCAGTGCTTCATGTACGGATGATCGCCGTCGGTGACGTGCACGCTGCGCCAGCCGCGCACGCGCCCTTCGTCGTGGTGATCGAAGTACTGGATGCGATGCAGATCGTGCAGGTCCCAGAACGCCGACGCGTGCTCGCCGTTGATCTCGAGCGTGTAGAGCGCCTTGTGCCCGCGCGCGTAGCGCGTCGCCTCGAACATCGCGAGCGATCCGTTCTCGAACCGGCACAGGAACGCGCTCGCGTCGTCGATGCCGACCGGCTCGACCTTGCCCGGTCAGGTTGTGCTTGCGCTCCTTGACGAACGTCTCGGTCATCGCCGTGACTTCGGTGATCGGGCCGTTCAGCCAGAGGGCCGTGTCGATGTTGTGGGCGAGCAGATCGCCGGTGACGCCGCTGCCCGCGACCGTTGACGTCGAGCCGCCACAACCCTTCGCCCCCCTGCGGCAGGTCCTGCGAGATCGTCCAGTCCTGCAGGAACTTCGCGCGGTAGTGAAAGATGCGCCCGAACTTCCCTTCGTCGAGCAGCTGCTTGATCAGCGTGACGGCCGGGACGCGGCGATAGTTGTACCAGACGGTGTTCGGCACGCCCGCCTTCTCGACCGCGTCGACCATCTCCTCGCGCTTCCTTCGCGGTTCGGCCGAGCGGCTTCTCGCACATCACCATCTTGCCGGCCTTCGCCGCGGCGATCGCGATCTCCTGGTGCGTGTCGTTCGGGCTGGCGATGTCGATGACGTCGATGTCCTTGCGCGCGACGAGATTCCGCCAGTCGGTGTCGTACGACTCGTAGCCCCAGTTCTCGGCGAACTTCTTGACGCGATCCGCGTTCCGCGCCGCCACCGCCTTCAGCACCGGCTTGCACGGCCGAGATCGAAGAATCGCGGCGCCTGCAGGAACGCATTCGAGTGCGTCCGCCCCATGAACCCGTAGCCAATCAATCCGATGTTGAGATTCTTCATTAGCGTTTGCAGTATCGGCATTGTCGATCGTTCGTCAGCATTAATCACTTTGCGCTGGGGCCCCACCCCCAGCGCCGGCCAGCGCTCGCTCGTTCGCTCGCGCCGCCGATCGCAAGCTCTGCAGTTCAGCGACAATCAGCATTCAGCAATCAGCAATCTCGACTCAGTCCCAGCCGTGCGCGTCGCGCACCGCCACCATGACGCCGAGAATGTCGTTCCACGTCTTCTGCTGCGTCATCATCGCGTTCGGGAACATGCAGCCGTCCCAGCAGATGTGCTGGACCGCCCGCGTCGGCTGTGCCGCTGTCGTCGCTCAGCCAGAAGCCGGCGTGGCGGACGATGTCGAGCTTGCCGTTCGGATCGTGCGGCAGGCAGTGATCGGCCGGTCTTGTCGTGCGAGCCCGAGCCCTTGACGGTCGCGTCGTTCTGCGCGACGTGGAAGTCGATCGTCCACGGACGCAGGGCGCGCGTCATCGTCTTCAGCCCTTCGTCGAGCGCCTTCTTGTCGGACCAGTCGAAGTTCTCCGGCAGGATGCGATCGTCGGGCGCGTTGTAGCCCATCGTGAAGAGCAGCGTGTGCGCCATGTCGGCCTGGAAGCCGAGCGTCTTCGGACGGTTCACCATCTCCATCAGCTCGACGTTGCGCTTGACGCTGTGCATGCCGCCCCAGCAGATCTCGCCTTCCGCGGCGAGCCGCTCGCCGTACTCGCTCGGCGACATCGCAGGCCTGGCGGAACGTCTCGGCGATCTTCTTCGTGTTGCCTGCCGGATCCTTCGCCCAGTCGGACGGGACTCGCCGCCGAGTCGATGCGGACGACGCCGTACTTCCGGATGCCGATGTCGCTTGAGCTTCTTTCCGATCGCGCACGCCTTGCGGACCTGGGTCAGGAAGTTCTGCCGCTCCTCGTCGCTGCCCATCGCCGATCCGCCGCCGGTCGGCGGCCAGACCGGCGCGACGAGCGATCCGACCGCGAGGCTCTTGCCGCCGATCTTGTCGGCGAGCCTCTTCAGGTCGTCGTCTGTCGAGTCGATGCTGACGTGCGGATCGAACAGGAACAGATCGACGCCGTCGAACTTCGCGCCGTTCGCCTGCGCTTTCGCGGTCATGTCGAGCATCGTGTCGAGATCGATCGGCGGCTCGGCGCCCGGGCCGCCCTTGCCGACGAGTCCGGGCCACATCGCGTTGTGAAGTGCGTGGATACCTATGCGGCATAAATTGCTCCTGAAATCCCTCATCGCCAATCGGAATCCCTAATCCCTAATCGGGAATCCCTAATCGTCGAATCAGGAATCCTCGAATCTCGATCGGCGAATCCTGGAATCGCCGAATCGTTCAGAATCGAACGGCAGGTTCAAACGCGATACGCGGGTGACCGCGAACGGGGCCGCCCCGGTTCAGCTCGAGACCCGTCACGATGTTTGCGGGGCTCGAGTGAACTGGGGCTGTCGCGGGCAGGACCCGCGCCTGACACGCGTTTTGAACCTGCCTACATCTTCTTCCTCAGCTTCTTCAGCGGCTCGGCATCCGGGTTGCCCGGTCCGAAGTGCTTCAGCATCACGAGCGGATCGGTCTCGCTCTGGTTCTCGACTCGCACGCCAGCCTTCGCGGCCTCGGCGGTGACGAACACTTCGTCCTCCGTCATCTGTCCGAAGCGGATCATCGCCGGCGTCGAGACGGAGAGCTTGCCGAACGTGCCGTAGCCCTGCGTCAGGATGATGCCGTAGGCGGCGGCGTCCTTGATCGTGACGCTGCGCTTCGGCAGCACCGTCAGTTCCTTCGCGGAATACCAGCCGGTGCCGTACGTCACCCACTGCTCGCGATAGCCTTCGGGCTCGGTCTCCGCGAACGGCTTCACCGGCTTCGGGAAGCGGCGATTGCTCTCGCCGAAGCGCGGGTTGACGTTGGCGTCCCAGTCGAGCATGCCGATGATGTAGTCGAGATCGCGGGACTTGTCCGGCGGCACGTCCTTCGTCAGCAGGTCCCACGCCGATGATTCGTCCTTCGACCTCCGACTGAAACATCGCGAACACGTCGCTGTTCACCTGCGGCTCGTAGGTCAGCAGCGAGCCCGGCGCGTGAAGAATGCCCGGATTGATCTGCCAGCCGGTGCCGCGCTCGAGGCGATACGCGCGCGACAGGTAGGTGATCCCGTTGTCCCCCTTGTTCCAGTTCTCGAGGCAGCGCCGCACGTCCTCTTTCGTCGTCCCCGGCTCGAGCCCCATGAACGTGTACGGGATAGTTGTTGTCGGTCGGGTTGTACTGCGGCGGGAAGTAGTACGCCTCGGGCTTGCCGCGGCGGCCGACGCGTTTCGCATCCTCGTCGCTCTGATGCATGTGATGCGGAATCGGGCCGAGATTGTCGAAGAACTTGCAGAGCAGGTTCCAGCCCTTCTCGCGCTGCATGACGTCGGCGCCAATCAGCAGGTCGCCGGCCTTCTCGACCGCTTCCTTCAGCAGGAAACGCTTGCCGTCGGCGACACGGACGTAGCTGAGGCCTTCGTCGGCGGCGTGCCCGGACCGTTGTCGGCGTTGGTGGTCGACGAGAACCAGCGCTCGTTGATGCCGCCGCGATTGTCCGCCAAAGGCGTAGTAGTCGTCGGGATGCAGTCGCAGGCGTCGGCCGGGAATCATGAACGAGCGCGGCACCCAGCACGGTTCCAGGCGGAGCAAGCCGCCACCGGCGTTGATGGCGTCTTGAATCTGCGATCGATCAGCCATTGAACGCTCTCGAATTGCTGATTGCTGATTGCTGATTGAAACCGGTCGCAGCATCGACTGGCAGTCAATCGACAATCAGCAATCAACAATCAGCAATCGACAGTCAGCAAATCGGATCCGGACGATACAACTCGGTCAACGACCGCAGCAAGCCTCTGCCGGTCGGTCCGGGGACGTTTCACTGCAACAAACGCGACGCCGGCAGGCTGGCGGCTGTTAACTCTATAACAACCATGCCGTTCTGGCGGAACGCCGGGTTTGCAGTCGTGCTGTCGAACGGGCCGCCGGTGTTGCGGCGTGCGAAATGGGCCACAGCTTCGACAAACAAGAGCGCCACAGAAAAACACAGACAACACAGATCAGGCTCTTCTGTTGCGGGGTATTTCCTGGTCGTCCTGCGTTTTTCTGTGGCCAGTCTCCGCCGTGTTCTTCTGTGTTCGTCTGCGGCATAATAACGGCTCGATGTCCGACCAACACTACTTTCCGCGGCCGCCGCGCGGCGGCGATTGAAAACCGCGATCTGCGGTGACCGTGCTCGAAGGCGGCGGACACATCGCCGAGGTGCTCGCACAAGGCGAGCGGCGTCAATCCGCTCTGGACTCCGCCGTGGCCATCGATCGAACCAGGCGACTACGTCGCGTCGAGCGACACCACGTACGGCGCGGGCGTCGAGTCGCAGTTGCTGGCCGGAATCATGGGACACAACCTGTGCCTCGACATCTTTGGCGGACCGTCCGCCGAGGAATTCGCGGCGGGCCTCCAGCCGCACGGCGAGGCGTCGATCGTGCCGTACGAGCTCGTCGCCAGCGGCGACGGAACTCATCCGACGCGCCGCCACGTTGCCGCGAGGCGCGGCTTCGCGTCGAGCGGCGCCTCCGCTTGAACGGTTCAGCGCGTGCACGTGCGCGAATCGGTCGAGAACCTCACGGCCACCGATCGTCCGGTCGCATGGACGCAGCACGTCACGCTCGGTCCGCCGTTTCTCGAGAACGGCATCGACCGAATTCCGCGCGTCGGCGACACGATCGAAGGTGCTCGAGCGCCACGTTCGGCACGGCCGACTACCTGTCGCCCGGCGCGATCTTCGACTGGCCGCACGCGCCGCGGCCCGACGGCGGAACGGCGGATCTGCGTGTCTTCACCGAGCGCGCGCAAGTCGGGTGCGTATACCGCGCATCTGATGGATCCGAACCAGCCGGACGCGTTCTTCGCCGCGTATTCGCCGGCGCATCCGCTTGGTGTTCGGCTACGTCTGGCGGCAGAAGGATTTTCCGTGGATGGGAATCTGGGAGGAAAACCGCAGCCGGCAGCATCCGCCGTGGAATGGACAGACGATCACGCGCGGAATGGAGTTCGGCGTTTCTCCGTTTCCGGAATCGCGGCGCGAGATGATTGAGCGCGGAGAGCTGTTCGACGTCCCGGCGTATCGGTGGATTCCAGCGCGGACGCGAATCGAGGTCGAGTACTGGATCGTCTGCCGCGCGGCGGAGCGCATTCCCGATCGCGTGGACGGCGGCGGCGTGAGCGGAGCTCGACTCGCGCCGGCGGAGGCTTGTGTCGGTTGTGCCGCCGGAATACACTAATATCCTGGCTAGGCGGACCTCGGAATTCCCCTTCAGCCGTCGGAACTTTTTTCTCGAGGAACATCGATATGCAATTCACTGTGCGTTCTGTCCTTGTTCGTTGCGCTTGATACCTGGACCGCAGGCCACGGCGCCAAAACCAGCCGGGGCAAAGCCCGCGGCGCCAGCCGCCGCCGCGGCCAAAGGGCCGCGGAGCCGAACGGTCGAGCTCACCGGCGGCGACGACATGAAATACAACACGACGACGATCACGGCGAAGCCGGGTGAGACCCTGCACGTCGTCCTGAAGTCGATCGGCACCATTCCCGAAGATCGCGATGGCGCACAACTTCGTGCTGCTCACGCTCGGCTGCCGACGTCGACGAGTTCATCAAGGCGGCGATGACAGGCGCGAGGCCACCGACTATGTCCCGGCGGACCAGAAGGCGCACGTGCTCGCGTCGACCAAGCTGGCGGGACCGGGCGAAACGGTCGAAGTGACCTTCAAGGTACCGGCGAAGGCGGGCAGCTATCCATACCTGTGCACGTTCCCCGGCCACTACGCCGCGGGAATGAAGGGACACGCTCGTCGTCAAGTAGGATCTCAGGTCGGTGCACGGAGGTCGGCAGCCGAACGCTTCGTGCCGCCTATCTACCCCGCGTTAGCGACCTCCGCCACCCAATGCGGCAGCGTCACACGAAATTCAGCACCCTTTCCGTCTCCAGCGCTCGTCGCCTCAATCGTTCCGCCGTGCAACTCCGTCAGATACTTCGCGAGCGTCAGCCCGAGGCCGAGCCCGCCTGTGCTCGCGTCACGTCCCGATTCCGCCTGCCAGAACCGTTTGAAGATGTGCGGCAGCGCCTCGGCTGAAACGCCGATGCCGGTGTCGCGAACCACGATGACGGCGCTCGAGCCGCTCCTCCCAGACCTCGCATTTCGATACGGCCGCCAGCCGGCGTGAACTTGACGGCATTGGTCAGCAGGTTCCACATGATCTGCCGGAGCCGATCTGGATCCCCGGATCAGCCGACGCCGGGCTTGATCTGCACGTCGAGGGCTATTCCCTTGGCTGTCACCGACGGGCGGATATTCTCGACCGATTCGCGCGCGAGCGACGACAGATCAACCGCGCGCTGATCGAGGCGGATCTTGCCCGTCACGATCCGCGACGTGTCCAGCAGTTCGCCAACGAGGTCGGTCAGCACCTGCGCGTTGCGGTGAATGACCTCGAGGGCCTTGGACCGTTGCGCTCTCGTCCATCATCCCCTTCTGCAGCATCGCGGTGTAGCCGACGACCGTGTTCAGCGGCGTTCGCAGCTCGTGCGACAGCGTCGCCAGGAACTCGTCCTTGAGCCGGTTGGCCTCTTCGGCCTCCTGTCGCAGCCGCTGCTGTTCGGTGATGTCGCGCGCAATCTTGGAAGCGCCGACGACGGTGCCATCGCGGACGTGAATCGGGGAAATCGTGACCGAGATATCGATCGGCGATCCATCCTTCCGCTGACGGACCGTTTCGAAGTGATCGACGATCAGCCCCTGACGAATCCGCGAGAGCACGAAATCCTCTTCAGCCTGACGATCCTCAGGAATGATGATGGTGATCGACTTGCCGATGGCTTCTTCAGCGGTCCAGCCGAACATCCGTTCCGCTGCGGCGTTCCAGGACGTGATCCGTCCGATGCAGGTCCTTGCTGACAATCGCATCGTCCGACGACGCGACAATTGCGGCCAGACGGGCCGCGGAATTGTCCAGCGGCATCGACATACGCGGATATTATGCCCTAGGAATTCGAACAGGTTTGCAAGGCAGAGCTGGCAAGGCCCGAACGACGTTCAGATGTATGCCGAACGATCACAACGAATCTCCATCGTCGTCGGACGATACGGATTACCGCCGGATGATGAAGTGGGTGTTCATCGCGCTGGTCGTAGTGCTGACGTTTGCACTCGTGGTGGTCGAACTCACGCTTCGATGGTTCGGACCGTGACAGCTTCCGTCTCCGGCTCCCGGTAGAACCCAGCCGAACCCGAAGATCTAGTTCTGTGGAACTTCGAGATCCGGGAGCAGCGGCCCCGCGAAGAGGCGGCGGCAGGGCGCGGCGATCATCCGGGCCCAGCGTGCCGAGCGATTGACGCGCGCGCTGTCGGTCGCAATTCCGGTGTTGGCGTACATCTGTCGGTACAGTTTCGAGATGAGCACAAAGGCCAGCCGGGCCTTGACCGACGTCACGCAGCGCGATCGATCCCAAATCTTCGAGAAGCTGTAGAAGTCGTCCCACACCGCCTGCGTGCGGCGGCGGATTTCGTCGGCATCCATGACCGGGTGCGGGGTGTAAACCTTCGGGCGGAGCTCCTGCGGAATCAACCAGTGCCGCGTCAGCGGTACCCCGCCGATGCGCGTCTGGTCCTGCTCCATGCTCTTCTCCCACGCGGCGAAATCGACGGTGCCGGGAAACGGCGTGAGCATGACGAACTGCGCAAACGTCACACCGGCGCGAGTCGCAATCGTCGACGTCGCTTCGAAGGTCTCGGGGCGATCGCTTGGCAACCCGAAGATGAATGACCCGAGAACGTGAATGCCGGCCGTCTTGAATGCGCGCAGCCGTTCAACGAGTGTTTCACCAGCGTAGTTGAAATCCTTGTAAACGTCTTTCAGTCCCTCCGGCGTCACCGCTTCGACCCCGACGAGCGCGCCGCGGATATGGGCCCGCTTCATGGCGTCGAGAAATGCCGGATCTTCGGCCGCCTCCATCGTGATTTGCGTGAAGAACACCGTGTCGGATGGCAGCTTCGCAAGCTTCTCCATCAATTCAAATCGTTCGGCCCGTTGCCCTTCCAGGCTCTGGCGCTGAGCTGGATCGGCACGCCGCGAGGCCATCTTGATGTCGGTCAGCGTGACCGGATAGAAGTTGTCGTCCGCGAGCGCGATGAACCGGAACCCGCGCCGCCGAAGCTCGACGATTTCGCCGACGACCGCGTCCGCCGTTCGCTGTCGCGGCTTTTGTCCGTCCGTTCGCCAGACGGAACAGAACGAGCAATGCTTCGGGCATCCTCGGACCGTCTGGACAGAGGCCCACATGTAACGGCCGCTGGGAAGCAGATCCCACCGCGCGGGAAGAAACGCGTCCGCCTCGACGCGTCCGCCCTCGTATACCCGTTTCGGCGCCCCCGCTATGCAATCGGCGACCGCCTGTCCCCACGCCACGTCGCCGTCACCCTTCACAACCGCGTGCGCCCCGCCGAGGGCGTGAGGCTCATCGGGATAAAGCGTTGCGTGAATGCCTCCAAAGACGACCCAGGCGCCCTGTTCCCGCGAGGATCCGTCCGACCTCGTATCCGCGAAGCGCGTTGCCGGTGTGGATGCCGATGCCGACGACGTCACCGGGCCGCACGGTTGACGGGTCGAGCAGCTCCAGCGTTTCGTCGGTAATCAACGGATCGCCGTACTGGCGCGGCGTCGCCGCCGCGAGGACGTACAGCCAACGGGGCGTGATGACACCGACGCCGAACGCCAGATGGCTGGGATTAATCAGGTGTACCTGCAAGCAGACGTCTCCTCTGTGCGGACATTGACCGGCCGTCCAGACCCTGGGTTTCGACTGACGTACCGGGAAACGACGTGAGTGGCCGGGGATTGCATCGAAAGCCTACAGCAGGTCGCCCCCCGAGGCCACACTTATTGTTAGCCCAGCTTGCTCAGGTCGCAGCTTTCGGAGAGGATCTCGTCTGGAGTGCTGATGCCGCACAGTTTCTCACACGCGCCATTGGATGTTGTCGGGCTTGGGGAAAGCTCCGTCGACCACGTCAATCTCCTTCCCGCAGCACCGCTCGCGCGCGGCACCGCATCCAAGCTCAGGATTTCATCCGCGTTCGACGCGGCGGGTGGCCAGATCGCCAGCATGCTCGCCGCGTGCAGCGGCCTCGGTCTTCGCGCCGGCTATCTGGGCCCGCTCGGAAATGACGACAACGCACGGCTGATCCGCAGCGAGCTCGAGCGGCGCGGCGTGGACCTGTCACACGCGATCGTCCGCAACGCCCCGGCGCGTTTTGCCATCATCCTGGTGGACGAGTCGACCGGGGAACGCACGGTGTTGTGGCATCGAGACCCCGGCCTCGATATCGGCCATGGGGAAATCGACGCCGACGTGCTGACCGCGCGGGTCGTGCACGTCGACGATGTGGACGAGCGGGCGGCCATTCGAACCGCGCAGCTGGCAACCGCGCGCGGCATCACGGTCACCAGCGATCTCGATCGCGTCACCGACAACACGTCGGAGCTCGTCGCGAGCGTCTCGATTCCCATCTTCGCCGAGCACGTTCCGCCGACGCTGACGGGCGAACGCGACCCCGAGCGCGCCTTGCGCAAGCTGCGAAAACAGCACCCCGGCCTCTTATGCGTGACGCTCGGCACGGCCGGCTCGATGGCGCTCGAGGGCGATCGGCTGATTCACGTACCGGCATTCCGGGTCCATGCGGTTGACACGACCGGCGCCGGCGACGTGTTCCGCGCCGGGTTCGTGTATGCGCTCCTGGCAGGATGGCCAACGCTGGACGTGCTGAAATTCGCAAATGCCGCGGCCGCGGTAAGCTGCACGCGTCTCGGCGCGATGAGCTCCGCGCCGGCGCTGGCTGAAGTCGAGCAGATGCTCGCGGGCGCGTTCGTCGACGCCAAGTGATCAGGTTCTACTGGGTTCTACAAGGTTCTGCAGGGTTCTACGAGGTTCGTTCAGGGTTCTACAAGGTTCGTTCTACGAGGTTCGATGGATCCGGACGGTTTGAATCGGCGCACATTCCTCCGCGCAGCAGGGGCGGCACTGTGGAGCGCGGCCGCGCCTGCACGGTTTGGACAGGCGCCCGCGATCGTGACGGCCGACGGCGCGCGGCCGTCCACGGCATTCGGCGCAACGGCAGGCGACGTTGACGGTCGTCGCGCGATCGTCTGGAGCCGCACCGATCGGGCATCACGACTTGTCGTCGAGTACTCGACGACGGAATCGTTCCGGGACGTCAGCCGTGTCGTGGGGCCGGCCGCGCTCGAGGCCACGGACTTCACCGCCCGCGTGGATCTGTCGGATCTGCCCGAGGGCCAGCGCATTTTCTATCGCGTGCGTTTCCAGAGCCTGTCGGATCTGCGTGCCTGGAGCGAACCAGTCGCCGGCACCTTCACCACACCGATCGTGCGCCCGTCGCGGCCGTCACGCGACGTCACCGTGGCGTGGACTGCCGACACCGTCGGTCAAGGCTGGGGCATCAATCCTGACACCGGCGGGATGCGCCTCTATCAGGCGATGCGCGAGGCTGGCGCCGACGTCTTCATTCATGCCGGCGATACCATCTATGCCGACGCGCCACTCGCGCCGGAGGTCAAACTCGACGACGGGACAATGTGGCGGAACCTGGTCACGCCGGAGAAGAGCAAGGTCGCGGAGACGCTCGACGAGTTTCGAGGCAATCACCGTTACAACTTGCTCGACGAGAACGTGCGCCGGTTCAATGCGTCGATCTCGCAGTTCGTGATCTGGGACGACCACGAAGTGCTGAACAACTGGTACCCGACCGAGATCCTCGGGACCGACATGCCACACTCGGAGCACAGCGTGGCGCTCCTCGCCGCGCGTGCGAAGCGCGCGTTTCAGGAATACACGCCGATGCGTTTCGACCCGTCCGATCCCGAACGGATTTATCGCGCGTCCCGATTGGGACCGCTGGTCGACATCTTCGGGTTCGACATGCGCAGCTACCGTGGGCCGAATTCCTCGAACCGGCAGACGGTCCTGTCGGACGAGTCAGCGATTCTCGGATCGACCCAGGTCGCCTGGTTGAAGCAGCGGCTTCTGGCATCGTCGGCGACGTGGAAGATCGTGGCGAGCGACATGCCGCTGGGGCTGACGGTCGTCGATGGACCGCTGTTCGAAGCGGTGGCGAACGGCGATAGCGGGCCTCCGCTCGGGCGTGAGCTCGAGATCGCCAGCCTGCTCCGGTTTCTGCGCGACCGCAGAATCCGCAACGTGGTCTTCGTCACCGGCGACGTGCACTATTCCGCCGCGCACTACTACAACCCTGCGCGCGCCGCCTTCACTGAGTTTCATCCATTCTGGGAATTCGTGGCCGGCCCTGCTCATGCCGGCACATTCGGCCCGGCGGAACTCGATCGCACGTTTGGCCCGGAAGTGAAGTTCATCGGCATTCCGCCCGGGATGAAGCAGAACCGACCACCGAGCGAGGGACTGCAATTCTTCGGCACACTGACCGCGTCGGCGAAAACCCGTGCGCTGACGGTGACGCTGCGGAATGCGGAAGGGAAGATTCTGTACACGGTGGAACTGCCGCCGGAGAAGTAATCGCCTGGGTCGCTCTAACGCACGACAGCCACTGCCGAACTGCACGAGCCCACGGCTTAACGTCGAAGAAACAAAGAAACGAAGAAACGAAGGAGCAACAACGAGAGTCTCGGCGAACGAGCTGGCCGGACGGCGGCCTTCGGCCGCCGGTAGAGCGACACGAGGATCAGGAAATACAAGCGCCATGTGTTCAAGAGGCGTTTGTATTTCCAGGTCCTCGTGTCACTCAACCGCGCGGAGCGCGGTCCGGCCCAGCACAAACCACCGCTCGCTGACAGAGCCGTCGGCGCGTTCAGCGTGACAGTGATTGCCGCTGAAAGCTGATTGCTCTATCGAGTGTAGGTATCTGCCGGAGTGCGCAGCGTCGGAAGTACCGCCTCAATCCGGCCGCGCGATGGCTCGAGCCAGGGCGGCAGGACGAGCGATTCGCCGAGATGAGCGGGGTCCTCGTCCGCGGCGAAACCGGGGCCGTCGGTCGCGAGCTCGAACAGCACGCCCCCGGGCTCTCGGAAATAGACGGACTTGAACCAGAAACGATCGATGACGGGCGTGGCGCCGGTCCCGGCCCTCTCGATCTGCCCGCTCATCGCCAGCTGGTGTTGTTCGTCGTCCACGCGCCAGGCGAGGTGATGGACGGTGCCGACGCCCCACGCGCCGCGCCCGACGTCGCGAGTCTCACGGACATCGACCGCACCCCACGCATCCTTGAATCCGTAACGGGTCCAGCCGTTTTCGGTCCCGAGCCGCTCGAATCCAAGAACGCCCGTCAGGAACTCGGCGGTCGTCGATTCGCTTCGCTCCCAGAGACGTCCGCTGTGCAGGCCGCGAACCTGGCGTTCGGCCTCAACCGGGCTGCCCTCCCAGGGCGTAAACGGGCGCGTGGAGTCGGCCTGTTCGACGAGGGCTAACCGCAACCCGTGAGGATCGGCCAGCGGAAGCACGCGCTCGCCGAAGCGGGTTTCTTCCGCATCGATACGCGCGCCGTACTTTTCGAGCCGACCGCCCCAATAGGACAGGCTGCCTGCGGGAACCTCGAGGCCGACCTCGACCGCAAGCCCGTGTCCTTGCCGAGGCGGCGCGAGATGCGACCACGGAAAGAACGTGAGATCCGTGCCTGGGCGTCCTTCGGCGTCCGCATAAAACAGGTGATACGTCCCGGGATCGTCCTGGTTGACGCTCTTCTTCACAAGCCGCATACCGAGAACACCTGCATAGAAATCCAGGTTTTCCTGAGCTGGGCCGGCAATGGCGGTGATGTGATGGAGGCCGTTGACTCGTTTCATGAGATGCACTCGATCAAATGTATCAAATGACGATCGCGGAGATCTTGTGTGCTAGCCAATCCGGTTCGCGGTGAACAAGTGTAGGCGCCCGAGGTCCACCCGTACCCATAAGCCGCGCGCGTCCAACGCGTCCCGCCCCCAGCGATAGGCCGAAGAAGAATCGCATTCCCGATCGTCGCCATGACATTGGAATTGCTGATTGTCGATTGCTGATTGCTGAACGAAAATGCCTTCAATCAGCATTCAGCATTCAGCATTGTGAGAGTCAATCCATGCCTCGATTCAAGCTGCTGATCGAATACGCCGGCACGCGATACCGCGGGTGGCAGATCCAGAAAAACGCGCGAACGGTACAGGGCGAGATCGATCGAGCCGTTCGCGAGGTGACGAAGCGCCGCGAGTTCGAACTCTACGGATCCGGCCGGACCGATGCCGGGGTGCACGCGCTCGCGCAGATCGCGCACCTCGAGTTGTATACCGACCTGTCCGCCGAAACGCTCCGGCGAAGACTGAACGACGAGCTGCCGTCCGACATCCACGTGCGTGCCATAGAAAACGTCCCACACCGGTTTCATGCACGGCACGACGCGATCGCTCGCAGCTACTTGTACCAGATCTCCCGCCGGCGAACGGCGTTCGGCAAGAACCTCGTCTGGTGGATACGCGAGCCTCTCGACGTCAGCGCAATGCGAACGGCCGCGGCCGCGTTCGTCGGCATGCAGGACTTTCGCGCGTTCACCGACGACGAGCCGGGTGAAAAATCCACTCGCGTCCTCGTCGACTCGGTTGACGTCGTCGAATCAGGCGCGCTGATCCTGATACGGGTACAGGGGTCGCACTTCCTGTGGAAGATGGTCCGGCGGATGGTGGGCGTGCTGGCGGCAGTCGGGCGCGGCGAATTGAAGCCGTCAGATGCTGCGCGCCTGCTTCATGACGATAGCGCGCCGTCGCCGGCGGCTCTGGCGGCGCCGGCGGCCGGGTTGTTCCTGGAAGCGGTGCTCTATAAGGGTGACGCAGGACCGGGTCCGATCAGGCCGGTTTTGAACGTGGACAGCTAGCTCGCGTGCGAACCGCGAACCGCGAACAGCGAACCGCGAATACTATCGAACGATTCGTAGATTCGTTGGTGGATTCGGCAGATTGGCCCGCCATCCGAGCTGGATGACCTCGAAGTCGTCGGCGGTCAGCGCGCTGAACGCCGGGTTCAGCACGCCGTTGTCCCATCGCGCATCCATCGTCCCGCTGATGTACATGTCCGTTCCGTTGTCGGCGACCATGAGGCCGTACCGTTTCATCGCCCGAAGGATGCGCTGGACCTCCGGTGTGAATGTCGAAATGTTCTTCGAGGCCTTCAGCCGAAGGCGTGCGCCCATCGGCGGGGCCAACGTGTTGGAGCCGGCCGCGTGTGACGCTGGCCACACGTAGCCGTTGCTATCGCGCACTGTGACTCGAAACGCGTGCGTGATCTCGCCGGCCCCGAACGCTTCGTCGTAGCGGATCAGGCCTGGAAAGATGGCCAGCCCCGCGGCATCGGCGGACGTCCAACCCTCGGGCCGCCGATCGTTTCGACTGAGATCGAAGAACGCGCCAGAGCCTGCTTCCCACCGTGCCGCCGACGGGTTCCACCTCGTCGCGAATGTCTCGTAGAGGAACCAGCGATCGCGATCGATCATCAGCATGTGACGATCGCCCGAGGTTCCGCCACCAGGCACATCGCCTTCGATGTAATGAGCCTGGGTCTTGGCTTCGTCGGGAATCGGATAGCCGGGCAGCCCCGGCGCCCCGGCGTCGCTCTCGCTGCCGTAGGCAACAAACGCAAGCGGCATCCGAGGTTGCGCGCTATCGACGACGACGTACGGAAAGCCGTAGGGCGGAGGACCGAAGTCCGGATGCAGACGTCGGACGGCCGTTGTATTCGACGGAGATCGGCCGCTGATGAAGTCGATGAGAGCCGCCGAGCGCGAATCCACCGGCGCCGAGCTCACGTCTACGTTCCACCAGTTGGTCACAGGGAAGATCTGACGGCCGACAAGCGGTTCGTTGAGCACGGGCGCGGCCGCGTGGACAACGGCGATCGTACAGACGAAGCCGATTGCGGTCAGTGGTGTACGTACGGACACAATGATCCGACAATCACGTACCGTGCCGAAGATGGCGACACGGCTAACGCCCTGTAGATAGTGGGGGTTGCCCGAAACATGGGCTTCGAACAGAAGGTGAAACTGCGCGCAAGGATGTAACCCTTGCGCGCAGCGTTGTAACGAGGTGCGACTACTTCTTTTTGGCCTTCGGAACTTTCAAATCCGTCAGGTTCTGGATAATCGCTTGCCCAGCCTCGGACGTCTTCCCGCTCTTGTCAATCGCCGCAATCTTTCCCTGCGGATCGATATAGAACGTCCAGCGCGACGCGAACTGGCGTTCAGGTGGACGGTTCGACGGAATCACGCCGTACGCGTTCGCCACCGTCTTCTCGGGATCCGACAAGATCGGGAAGTCGGCCTGTTCCTTCTCGGCGAAGGCTTTGTTGTCCTCGGGTTTGTCGACGCTGACCATGAAGTAGGCCACGTCGTAATCGCGAATGGCTTCCCCGCTCGCACGGAGCGAGTTGCATTCGGCAGTTCACCCACCGGTGAAGGCTTTGGGGAACCATGCCAGCACAACGGTCTTCCCCTTGTAGTCCGACAGCTTGTGTACCTTGCCATCGGAGCCCATGAGCGCGAACGCCGGCGCGGTGTCGCCGACCTTGAGCTCCACGGGGTACTGCGCGGGGGGCTGACCCTGTGCCGACAGTGCTGCCGCCATGGCCATCAGGCCAAAAACGGAGCAGACGGACATCAGTTTGAACATGCGCACCTCAGTGAATTCAGCGTTAAGGGTACCATTAAATGGTGTCTTTCCGAAACACAAGCCGTTCGGTGCAAGTGCTGAGCCTCGGCGCGCTGGTCATCCTCTCAACCGTTCTCACGGCCGCCTTCGGCCAGCAGCCCTCGCCTGCTCAACCGTCCCGGAGGGCCTGGGACGCGCTGAACGCCGGACGGCTCCAGGAGGCGGCGACGGCGTTCGACGAAGCGCTGCGCTCGGGACCGCAGCAAGCCTCGGTGCTGCTCGGTGCCGGCGTCGTCGCGCGCTTGATGGGCCACAACGACGACGCGAGGCGGTTTCTCGTGGATGCGCTGAAGCTCGAGCCCGCGCTCTCGCCGGCGTCGTTGCTGCTTGGCAGCATCCTCTACCAGACGGGCGATCTCGACGGCGCCATCGAGACCTACCAACGCGCGCTGTCGCTCGATCCGAAGAACCCGCAGCTCGCGCGCCAGCTTGAAGCATGGCGAAAGGAAGCTGATCTTCACAGCGGCTTCCGCCAGACGCTCGGCGACCACTTTACGGTGATGTTTGAAGGGCCGGCTGAAGCGGAGCTCGCCGACCGGGCCGTGACCCTGCTCGAGGCCGATTACTGGAGGATCGGCACGGCGCTCTCGACGTTTCCCACCGGCGTCATCACGGTCATCCTCTATACGCGCGATCAGTTCCGCGACATCACCCGCTCACCCGAGTGGGCCGGAGGCTCGTTTGACGGCCGCATTCGCGTCCCGGTTCAGGGTGCGCTCCAGAACAGCGCCGAGTTCACACGAGTGCTCGCGCATGAGTTCACTCACGCGTTGATCCAAAGCGTGGCGGCCCGCGGCGTTCCGACGTGGCTGCACGAGGGGCTGGCCGATTGCTTCGACGGCAGCGACTTCCGTCGAAAGGCGGAGCAGGTGCGCCAGGCGGACGCTCGAGTCCCGCTCGCACGCCTGGAAGGTTCGTTTTCGGACCTGACGCCGAAAGAGGCGTCGCTCGCGTATGCCGAAAGCGCGGTCGCCGTTCGCACCCTGCTCGACGACGTTGGCGCCCCGGCGATCGTGGGACTGCTCTCGGATCTGGGACGCGGCGTCCCCTTTGCGAATGCCTTCGAACGCAACATGCTGCGGTCGTACGCGGAGTTTCAGAAGAAGCTGATGGAGTAGCCGGCGGTCGAGTTATGATTCCCGGGCTAAACCCCAACCAGCGATCGACATGGAGACTCCCGGATGGGATTGAACCCGATTACCGCGTTGCTATCGACGCTCGGCCTCCTCACCGCCGGGTTCGTGGTCGGCTGGTCGCGAGAGGAACGAGGACCCACCCTCGTTGAGATCGCCATCGGCGCCGTCACCAACTTTTTCGACACGCTCGGCATTGGATCCTTCGCGACCACGACCGCATTGTTCCGGTTCCTGCGCCTGGTACCTGACCGCGTCATTCCGGGGACGCTGAACGTCGGCCACGCACTACCGACCGTCGCCCAGGCCTTCATCTTCACGGCCGTCATTCCGGTCGATGTCGTGACGCTGATTTCCATGATTGCGGCAGCCGTTCTCGGCGCCTGGCTTGGCGCCGGCATCGTCGCCAGGTGGCCGAAGCGGAAAGTCCAGGTGGGAATGGGCGCCGCACTTCTCGCGGCTGCCGCGTTCTTCCTGATGAAACAACTCGGGCTCTTCCCGGCCGGCAACGACGCCATCGGCGTCCATGGCGTGGCGCTCGTTCTGGCGATTGCCGGCAATTTCCTGCTCGGCGCTCTGATGACGCTGGGCATCGGTCTCTACGCCCCGTGCATGATCCTCGTCAGCCTGCTCGGGATGAATGAGAAGACGGCCTTTCCGATCATGATGGGCTCGTGCGCGTTTCTCATGCCGGTCGGCAGCGCGCGTTTCATCCGTGAACGCAGCTACCACCTGCGCGCCGCACTGGGACTGGCGCTCGGCGGCATTCCGGCTGTGTTCCTTGCCGCGCTGATCGTGAAGTCATTGCCGCTCTACTGGGTCCGCTGGCTGGTCATCGTCGTCGTCGTCTACACGTCGCTGACGCTGCTTCGGGCCGCGATGACCGAGCGAGACGACGGTGCCGCGGCGCGAGAGGCGGAGATGTAGGCCGCAGAAAAACACGCCACAGAAAAACACAGAAAAACACAGACAGCTCGGGCCACAGAAGAACAGGCCACAGAAGAACACAGGAAGCCGGAGCCACTAAGAAAGACCGAAGAACACAGATCAGCAGGAGTGGAAGTAACTGCGTACTGGAAGTGATAGAAGACTGGCCGGCGTTGACAGCCTGGAATGCCGATTGAACAAAGAGCGCCCGTTTTCTTTGGCCTAACCGTTGCTGGGATGGATTGACGTGGAGTCTGACGTCGATCGCGATTTCCCTCACAAGGAGATTACCCGGAAAATTATTGACGCCTTCTACCAGGTCTACCGCGAACTCGGGTATGGGTTCTCGGAGGCGATCTACCGGCGCGGGACATTGATCGTTCTACGCGACGGGGGTCTCGATGCCGTTGAAGAACAGGTGATCACCGTTACTTTTCGAGGCGTCCGAATCGGAACCTTCTACGCCGATATCGTGGTCGCAGGAGTGGTCCTGGTTGAGGTAAAAGCAGCCGCGACGATAGAGAATTATGCGCAGGCGCAACTACTAAACTATCTAAAGGCGGCTGGCGGCGGCGTAGGGATGCTTCTGAACTTCGGACGCGAGCCAACTCATAAGCGCTTCGTTATGGGTGATGCTTCCGATAGTCTGCCGCGCCTTCGCGGACAGCTCTAGCGCCGTCTTTCTGTGTTGGTCTGTGTTTGTCCCTGTTTTTCTGTATTTTTCTGCGGCTCGTTGAGCTCTGTGTTCGTCTGTGTTTTTCTGCGGCTCGTTGAACTCTGTGTTTATCTGTGTTCTTCTGCGGCTCGTTGAACTTTGTGTTTATCTGTGTTCTTCTGCGGCTCGTTGAGCTCTGTGTTCGTCTGTGTTCTTCTGCGGCTCGTTGAACTTTGTGTTTATCTGTGTTCTTCTGCGGCTCGTTGAGCTCTGTGTTCGTCTGTGTTCTTCTGCGGCTCGTTGAACTCTGTGTTTGTCTGTGTTCTTCTGCGGCTCGTTGAACTCTGTGTTTGTCTGTGTTCTTCTGCGGCTCGTTGAGCTCTGTGTTCGTCTGTGTTCTTCTGCGGCTCGTTGAACTCTGTGTTTGTCTGTGTTCTTCTGCGGCTCGTTGAACTCTGTGTTTGTCTGTGTTCTTCTGCGGCTTTAACTTTGTGTTCTCGTGTGGCTTTCCTATGCCCAGCTTAGCGTGTGGCGTCTGAGCAACCGCTAGTCTCCATCATCGTTCCCGTCTTCAACGAAGCGAAAACGGTTTCGATCGTCATCGAGCGCCTGCTCAACATCGACCTGCCCTCGCCTCGCGAGATCATCGTCGTCAACGACGGATCGACGGACGGCACGCGGGCGGCACTCGAGAGAATCGCGCCGAACTCGGCCGTCAGCATCATTCACAGCGATCGCAATCGCGGAAAGGGACATGCCGTCAGGACAGGTCTGACGCGCTCGCGTGGAACGGTCGTCGCGATTCAGGATGCGGACTTGGAGCTGGATCCGGCACAGCTCACGGACCTGGTGAGCCCCGTGCTCGGCGGTGAAGCGGACGTCATCTACGGGTCGCGTTTTCTCTCGCCGACCGACGCGCCCTTGATGACCGTGGCGGGAAACAAGCTGCTCACCGCGCTCACCAACGTCCTCTTTGGCTCGTCGCTCACCGACATGGAGACCTGCTACAAGGTGATGCGAGGCGATATCGCCAGATCGCTGACGCTGTCCGCCGATCGTTTTGACATCGAGCCCGAGATCACCGCTCGTCTCCTTCGCGGCGGCCACCGCATCGCCGAACGGCCGGTGCGGTTTGCGGCGCGGTCGCGGTCAGCGGGAAAGAAAATGCGGTGGCGCGACGGATGGATGGCACTGCGAGTGCTCGTGACGGAACGGCTGCGCAGCTGATGAGCAAATCGCCGCCACGCGCCGGCGCGTTCGTCACACTGGCCGTCAGCGGCGTCATCGGCTATTACGTCGGCGCGCGCGGGTTTCCGGAGTGGCAGGTGCCGGTGGAGACGGCACAGGTGATCGCAGGAATCGTACGCTACCCGCCAGGCAATCCCTTTTTCATCTATCACCTGAAACTCTGGACCCTGCTTCACCAGGTGTGTGCAGCGCTGCTGGCGGCCGGCGTTTCGGAAATCCGCCTGTCCACCGTTCTGAGCGGGATCACGGGGATGGTGTCGTTCCAGGCGCTGGCGATGACCACTTACGCGTTCAGCGGCAGCGCATGGATGTCCGTCGTCGCGGCCATTGTGGTCTTCATGGGCCGTGCCGCAGAGTACGGGGTTCGCTATCCAATCTTTTTGCTTGGAACCTCGCATACCTACGGGAGCCTCGGACTTTCCTGGCTCGTGCTCGTCGCGGCGTTGATCGGGTGCGGACGGCACGGGGCTGGGCTGTTCCTGCTCGGGTTGGCGCCCGCCCTTCATCCTTCGCTTGGCGTGTGGCTCGCGCTCGTGGCCGGTCTGTCGTTCGCCTGGGATCCACAGACGGCACGCGAGTGGGTGCGGCCTCGTTGGCGGTGGTTCGGCGCCGGCGCGCTCGTGAGCGCCGCAAGTCTTACCGTGCACGTCTGGACCAGCAGGGGCAGTTCCCGCCATCGATCCGGCGTCGGCGTCGCGGTATCTTGCCGCGTTTACGCAACTCTGGGATGAGCATCGCCAGCCGATGGGGTTCGACAACGCCGGCATCATGTTGAACATCGCGGCGATGTTCGTGGGACTGCTCTGGCTGACGTTCTTCACGTCGATGATTCCGGCTCCTTCGAAGTTCCTCCTGAGGTTTGTGACCGTCAGCGGAGGGGTGAGCCTTGCGTGCGCGGCGATATCACATGTGCCGCCGGACAGACTCCCCGGCGTCCTCATCATGCTGATGCCAACGCGCGTGGTGAACGTGGATGCCATGATGTTCGGCGCGGTGATCCTTGGCATGGCTGCGGCCTTTCGAGGTCGCGTGTGGGGACGGCTGCTCGTCATCGCGACGATCGCGGGGTTGCTGCTGAACCATCGCGAACTGCTGTCTCCGGGATCCGAGCAGGTGACGTGGCTCGCGCTCGAGCCCAGGATGCTGACGCTGATTGTCCTGCTGGGGTGTGCAGGCCTGCTGATCGCCGGGGCCGCATTCGAGACGTGGACACGCCAACGTGAAACTCGCGCACCGCTCTGGTTCCGAATCGTCGCTGATCTGGCGCTCGTGGTAATCGTCGCGATCGCCGTGATTCCGGGTCTCTTGCGTGTTCCGCCTCGAACCGGGACCGCCACCTTTCGCGATCGAACGAACGACGGGCTGTTCGCCACCGCCGCGCGGGGACACGGCATGCTCCTCACCGGCGGCGACCTTCATCTGGCGCAGCTGCGAACCAGGCGGCCTGTGCTCATCGACGGCGGTGGGCTCGACGGCCTTCCCTACGCCGTCGCCGGCGCGCCCGAAACCGAGAAAATTCTTCGCGACATCTACGGCATCGATTTCTTCCACCCGCCGTCAGAGGCGCACGGCACCGGTATGATTCCCTCTTCGTTCAACCAGACGATCTGGGAAGGCTATTCGACCGGCCGCTGGCAGGAGATTCGTCGCGCTTACAATGTGACTCAGGTGCTGACCTACAACAACTGGACGCTTCGCCTGCCCATCGTGGCCCAGAACAGCTCGTACCTGCTCTACGAGATCCCGGAATGATCATCAGCCGCACCCCATTCCGAATCTCGTTCTTCGGCGGCGGCACGGATTATCCGGACTGGTATCGTGAACACGGCGGCGCCGTTCTCTCGACGACGATCGATAAGTACTGTTACATCAGCGTGCGCGAGCTGCCGCCGTTCTTCGAACACCGATTCCGCCTGGTCTACTCGTTCGTCGAGAACGTGAAGGAGGTATCGGAGCTGGCACATCCTGCCGCGCGCGGCGTGCTTCAGTATCTGAATATCTCGAAAGGACTCGAAATTCATCACGACGGCGACCTTCCAGCGCGATCCGGTGTCGGCTCGAGCTCGGCGTTCACCGTGGGATTGATCAGCGCCGTGCGCGCGCTCGAGGGACGGCACGTCTCAAAGGATGAACTGGCGCAGGAGGCGATCCACGTCGAACACCGCGTCATTTGCGAGCCGGTCGGCGCGCAGGATCAGATTTCGGCGGCGTTCGGCGGGTTCAACCACATCACGTTCCGTCAGGATGGCTCCCATCAGGTCGCGCCGCTCGTCATGCAGCGCGATCGACTGGAGTCCCTGCAAGGGCACCTGATGCTCCTCTTTACCGGGCTGTCGCGGACGGCGGCCGAAATCGCCAGGACCCAGATTGCGAACCTCCGCCACCGCGCGAGCGAGCTGCACGCGCTCAACCAGATGGTCGATCGCGCGATCGAGATCCTGCGATCGACGTCGGATCTGACGGAGTTCGGACGTCTGCTCGAGGAAGGATGGAAGCTGAAGCGGCGTCTCTCGGATCGTGTCTCGACTCCGGATATCGACGCGATCTACGAGACGGCGCGGCGCGCGGGCGCCATTGGCGGCAAGCTTCTGGGCGCCGGCGGCGGCGGATTCCTGCTGCTCTTCGTCCGCCCCGAGGACCGCCCGGCGGTTCGGTCCGCTTTGCCGACGCTCCTCGACGTGCCCTTCCGATTCGAGTCGTCAGGAAGCAGAATCGTGTTGTATCAACCCGACGGATGGTAGCTCGCCAGCACGTGTCGCTCGCGGGCCACGGATCCCGGATCTCGGATCCGGAAACAAATTGAGCATCTGGCATTGACTATTCGATACCGATACACCGGCGAAGGTGTCGCCGGATTCGAGCGCTACCATGGCCCGCACACTCCGGAGTTCCTCCGCGGTCTGTTCTTTTCGATGCTCCGGATCCGGCGGATCGAAGAAGAAATCGAGCGCCGCTACCACGAGGATCAGATGAAGACGCCGATTCACCTCGTCATCGGACAGGAAGCGACGTCCGTTGGCGCCTGTGCCGCGCTCGCTCAGACCGATCTCCTCTATTCCAGCCACCGGACGCACGGGAATTACCTGGCGAAGGGGGGCGACCTGAAGGCCATGCTCGCAGAGATGCACTGCCGCATCACCGGCTGCGTGGGGTCGCGCGGCGGATCCATGCACCTGATCGACAAGCGCGTCGGGATGGCTGGCACGTCGGCGATTGTCGGCGGTGCGGTACCGATCGCCGTCGGCGCGGCGCTGGCGGCGCAGATGAAGGGTGAAGACCGCGTCACGATGGTGTTTCTGGGCGATGCCACCACCGAAGAAGGGGTCACGTCCGAGAGCCTGAATTTTGCAGCCCTCAAGCGGGTGCCGGTCGTGTTCTTCTGCGAGAACAACTTTTACTCGGTCCAATCACCGCTGTCGACCAGGCAACCCCCGCGCGACCTCCACCGCTGGGCGGCGACGTATCAGATGCCGTCGGTCGCCGTCGATGGCGTCAACGTCCTCGCCGTGCACGACGCGGCGGCACAGGCCGTCGAGCGCGCGCGATCGGGTGATGGTCCGACATTCATTGAAGCCCCGGTGTACCGCCTTCGCGCGCATGGCGGATCCGGCGACGACACACACACCGGCTATCGTCACATCGCCGAGCGCGAGCACTGGGAGGCGTTCGATCCTGTGGCGCTCTTCGAACACTTCCTGAGAAAGAAGGATCTGCTGGACGATCGGGTGCTGGATGGAATGGAGCGCCAGATTGCCAATGAGATCGTTGAAGCGTTTGAGTTCGCCCTGAACAGCCCGAATCCTGCAAAGGAAGATCTCACGCGACATGTGTATGCCGAGTGAAGCGACAGACGCGCGAATCGCGAACCGCGAATCGCGAACAGCGAACAGCGAATAGCGAATAGCGAATAGCAGACCGCGACCAGCGAAGGATTCTGTAGATGCCGTGGGATGAAGGACTCGTCAACTCGCTCGTCTACGACGCTCCCGACCCGTCCGAAGGGCGCATCGTCAGCTACGTCAAGGCGATCAACGAAGCGCTGACGATTGGTCTGGCGAACGATCCGGCGGTGTTCGTGATGGGTCAGGGAGTCGATGATCCGTCGTCGATGTTCGGCACGACGCGCGGCCTGCAGCACCAGTTCGGTCCCGACCGGGTTTTCGACACACCGTTGTCCGAAGAAGGCATGATGGGCGTGTGCACCGGGGCGGCGATGAACGGGATGCGACCGGTGTTCATGCACAATCGGCCGGATTTCGTGCTCCTGGCGTTCAACCAGCTCGTCACCCACGCGGCAAAGTTTCATTTCATGGACAACGGCCAGACGACGGTGCCGATGGTCGTGTGGGCCGCGATCGGACGGGGATGGGGATCGGGGGCGCAGCATTCACAGGCCATTCAAGGGCTGCTCCTGGGCGTGCCGGGCTTGAAGATCGTCATGCCCAGCACGCCGTATGACGCGAAAGGGCTGCTTCTCTCCGCGATTCTCGACAACAATCCCGTCTGCGTCTTCGAGCACCGATGGCTGATGAAGAAGGACGGAATCGTGCCGGACGGCTTCTATCGTGTCCCGCTCGGCAAAGGCACGTACCGTCGGCGAGGCAGCGACGTGACGATTGTTGGCGCGTCGCACGCGATTGAGCTCGGACTCCAGGCGGCGACTCAACTGGAGGCAGAGGGCATCAGCGCCGAAGTCATCGACCTCCGGACGATCAAGCCCATGGACGAGCACATCATCCTGGAGTCGCTCGAAAAGACCGGACGCATCGTCGCGGTCGACACAGCCTGGATGAAAGGCGGCGTCTGCGCAGAAATCGGATGCCTCGCCGCGGAGAAGGGATTTCATTTCCTGAAGGCCCCGGTCGCACGGGTGGGTCTGCCGGACATTCCAACCCCTGCCGGCTACACGCTGGAGCAACACTACTATCCCGATGCCGCGCGGATCGCCGCGGCCGCACGGAGTCTTCTGCGCTGATGTTCTACGACCTCGCAAGCACGACCTGGGGCGACGAAGAGCTCGAGGCCATTCGACGCGTCTGCCAATCCGATCGATACACGATGGGCGAAGAGGTGGGGCGCTTCGAAGAGGCATTTGCGGCGAAGTTCGGCATGGCCCATGCCGTGATGGTCAATTCCGGATCCTCGGCCAATCTGGTGGCGGTCGCGGCGCTGTGCTACAAGCGGGATCGCCCTCTCCAGCGCGGGGACGAAGTGATTGTCCCGGCGATTTCCTGGGCTACGACCTACCACCCGCTGCAGCAGTACGGGTTGCGCCTGCGTTTCGTTGACGTGGACCTGCGGACGCTGAACCTCGACGCCTCTCAGCTCGAAGCGGCGCTGACACCGCGGACGCGAATGGTGGTCGCGGTCAGCATTCTCGGCAACCCGGCGCCGCTCGACACCGTGCGCGCGTTCTGCGATGCCCACGGACTGTACTTCTTCGAAGACAACTGTGAGTCAATGGGGGCCAGCCTCCAGGGGAAACTGTGCGGCACGTTTGGCGACGTGAACACGTTCAGCACCTTCTATTCGCACCACATCTCGACAATGGAGGGAGGCCTGCTCCTGACCAACGACACCGAGATCGCGCATCTGTCGCGCGCGATCCGGAATCATGGCTGGGCCCGCGACCTGCCGCCGGACTCGCCACTCAATACCGGCCGGACGGATGATCCCTTCTTCGAGGCGTACCGCTTCATGCTGCCGGGCTACAACGTGCGGCCGCTCGAGGTGTGCGGCGCGGTCGGCCGAGAGCAGCTCAAAAAGCTCGACGCCATGGTGGAGAGCCGGCGTCGCAACGCGGCGGTCTTCGCACGGCTGTTCGAGAACGACCGTCGATTCATCATTCAGCGGGAAAACGGACGCAGCTCGTGGTTCAGTTTTACCCTGGTACTGAATCCGGAGATGAACCTCGATCGCACCCGGATCATGAACGCGCTTCGCCAGGCAGACATCGGCTTTCGCATGATTACCGGCGGGTGTTTTCTCCGCCACGAGGCGATCAAATACTTCGACTACGAGACGGTCGGCGACATCGTCAATGCGAACATCGCGCACGATCGGGGCTTTTTCGTCGGCAACCATCCGCGCGACCTGACTGCAGAGATCGAGCGGCTTCACGACGTGCTGGATGAAGCCGCACGCGTTTTGTAGAACTGATTTCAAGACCGCACAGGGACCTCGCCGATGCGTCTCGCCGCAGCCTTGGCGAAGGCGGACGAGGGGCGAAGCCCCTCGGAGTAATTAAGCTACACTGAGATTTTTTGCCTATGAGAAAAGTCCTCGTAACCGGGGCGGCGGGGTACATCGGATCCACGTTGGTGCCGGCGCTGCTCGACGCCGGCTACGCGGTCACGGCGATCGACAATTTCATGTACGGCCAGGACAGCCTGGCGGCGGTTTGCTATCACCCCTCGTTCTCGCTCGTGCGCGGCGACGTGCGTTCGGCCGAGGTGATGCGCCCGCTCGTCACCGGCGCCGACGTGATCATTCCGCTCGCCGCGCTCGTCGGGGCGCCGCTGTGCGACCGCGATCCGATTGCGGCAACGACGACCAACAAGGACGCGATCGTCAACATGCTCCCGTGGCTCAGCCGTGAACAGCTGGTGCTGTTGCCCATCACCAACAGCGGCTACGGCATTGGCGAGCCCGGCAAGTACTGCACCGAGGAAACGCCGATCAGGCCAATCTCGCTGTACGGGCGCGACAAGGTCGCGGTCGAGCAGATGCTCCTCGAGCGTCACCCGAATGCGATCAGCTTCAGATTGGCAACGGTGTTCGGCGTCTCGCCGAGGATGCGGCTGGATCTACTGGTCAACGACTTCACCTACCGCGCCTGCACGGATCGCTTCATCGTGTTGTTCGAGAGCCATTTCAAGCGCAACTACCTTCACGTTCGCGACGTGGCGCGCGTGTTCCTGCATGGGATCGAACACGGCGATTCCATGAAGGGAGGTCCATATAACGTTGGCCTGTCCGATGCGAACCTTTCGAAACGCGAGCTGTGCGAACGGATCCAGGCGCATCTGCCGTCGTTCGTCTTCATCGAATCGGCCATCGGCACCGATCCCGACAAACGTGACTACATCGTCTCGAACGAAAAGATCGAACGGACCGGCTATCGTACCGCGTACTCCCTGGACGACGGCATACGTGAGCTCATCAAGGGCTTCGCGATGATCCGCAACAGCAGGTATTCGAACGTATAGCTCAATCGCTGCGACATGCGCATAATCAACGACAGCCACCCCCAAGGGCAAACAGGAGAAAGGAGAAGGGAGAATCAATTCTTTCTGAAAACATTCCGTTCTCTCTTCTCCCTTCTCCTGTTTGTTCTTAAGACAAGTATGCAGCGTGACGGTGAACGTCGGTGATTGGTGATTCCAGAGCCGCCCCCCATACCACTGAGCGACCGCTCATTTCAGTCGTCTTCTCGTTCCGGAACGAGCGGCAGAATATCCCGATCCTGATCGGCAGACTGGACGCGATGTTTGCGCAAGTTGGCCTGGACTACGAGCTGCTCTTCGTCAACGACGCGTCCGATGACGGTTCGCTCGAGACGCTGATGGACGCGCGCGCGCGGAATCCGAGAGTGAAGGTCGTGAACATGTCTCGCCGATTCGGCGTGTCGGAGTGTGCGCGTGCGGGCATGTCGGCGTCGAGCGGCGACGCCACGATCATCATGGACGCGGATCTGCAGGATCCACCGGAGGTGATCCCGCAGCTGATCGCGAAATGGCGCGCCGGGGCCGACGTGGTGCACACGGTGCGGACCCACCGGCGAGGGGAAAGCGCGGCAAAGATGATGCTCACGCGCCTGGCCTATCGAATCATCCACATGGGATCGTCGATCGAGTTGCCGGTCGATGCCGGCGACTTCAAGCTGCTCTCGCGCCCGGCACTCGAACATCTGCTTGCGCTCGGCGAGTCCGACCCGTACCTACGTGGTCTGGTGGTCTGGATCGGCTTCCAGCAGGCGTTCGTTGCCCTACGAACGCGAAGCGCGGCACGCGGGAAAGACGCACTTCCCGTTCTTCAGCCGTAATCCCTGGAAGACGTTCGCGATGGGGCTGACATCGTTCTCGTTCATGCCCATCTTCACGGTCATTGGCGCCGCAGCGGCGGCCGCAATCGTGACCGCAGGGCTCGTACTGGTCACGCTGCTGCTGTTCATCGCGCGCGGAAGCGTCTCCACGACGCTGACCCTGGTAACGATCGGCGCCATCTTCTGGACCACCATCCTGGCAGCAATCGCCGCGGTGGGGATCTACGTCATCCGCATTTACAAGGACGTTCGCAATCGTCCGCAGTACATCGTCGAGTCCACGATCGGGCTGTCGAAGGCAACCAAGGATGCGCCTGCGGAAAGGGCGCTTCGATGAGCGTCGCCCGCCGGGATCTCGTGCTGGTCAACCCGGGGAGCCGAATGCGGCTCTATCAGGCGCTGGGGAAACGGCTCACCGCGGTCGAGAATCCCGTGTGGGCAGGACTGATCGCGACGTTTGTCAGACGGCGCGGCTTCTCCGTCGAGATCGTCGATGCTGAAGCGGACGACCTGACACCGGATGAGACCGCCTCACGAATTGCCGACCTTCATCCTCGACTCGTCACGGTTGTCGTCTACGGCCATCAGCCGTCGGCGTCCACCCAGAACATGACCGGGGCCTCGGCGATCGTGACGGCGATCAAGTCGCAGAGCCCCGAGACGCGCGTCTTGATGCTCGGCGGACACGTCGCCGCGCTTCCTGAGCGTACGCTTCGGGAGGAGGCCTGTGATTTCGTCACAAGTGACGAAGGGCTCTACGGCGTCCTCGATCTCCTCGCGGCCTTTCGGGAAACCGAGACGCCGGATCTACGCGCCGTCAGGGGCCTGGTCTATCGACACGAGGGGCGCATCGAGTCGAACCCGGCCGCGCCTCTTTTGAAGGACGTCGAGAACGAGATGCCCGGCATTGCCTGGGATCTGCTGCCGATGTCGCGGTATCGCGCGCACAACTGGCACTGCTTCGGTGACGTCGAGCGGGAACCGTACGCCGCGATCTACACGACGCTGGGGTGCCCCTATCACTGCTCGTTCTGCTGCATTCAGGCGCCGTTCAAGTCGGGAGAGAAGGCGATCGGCCTGCGCGACAGCGTCAACAGTTACCGCTTCTGGTCTCCTTCGCGCGTCATCGAAGAGATCGACACCCTCGTTCAGCGCCACGGCGTGCGCAACATCAAGTTCGCCGACGAGATGTTCGTGTTGCATCCGCGCCACGTCATCGGCATCTGCGACGCGATCATCGACCGAGGGTACGACCTCAATATCTGGGCCTACGCGCGCGTGGATACGGTGAGAGACGAGATGCTCGACAAGCTGAAGCGCGCCGGCTTCAACTGGCTCGCCTTCGGCATCGAGGCAGCCAACGAAGGCGTGCTGACCGACGTCGACAAGCGATACCGGGTCGATCAGGTCTACGAGACAGTCGAGAAGGTCAAATCGGCCGGCATCCACATCATCGGAAACTACATCTTTGGTTTGCCGGAGGACACGCCGGAGACGATGCAGCAGACGCTCGATCTTGCGATCGATCTGAATTGCGAGTTCGCCAACTTTTATTGCGCGATGGCGTACCCGGGCTCACTGCTCTATCAGCAGGCCGTACAGCAAGGCTGGCAGCTGCCGCATGCCTGGAGTGGATACTCCCAGCACGCCGTAGACACGCTGCCGCTTCCGACGCGGCATGTTCCGGCGGGCGACGTGCTCCGTTTCCGCGACGAGGCATTCCATCGATACTTCGAGAACGAGCGATATCTGGATCTGGTCCGGACGACGTTCGGTGAGTCCACGCTCGCCCACATCACGCACATGACCGCTCAGCGGCTCGAACGCAAGTACGCCAGCCAGCCGGTGCCATCAACACCCGGCGCCAGTCCCCAGGATGTATGAGCGGGGGCTTTCACCCGCCCGGTAACCGGACGATTCTCATTGAACGGGTCTGCCGCTGGATAGCGGCGTTAGCAGCAATCGCTGCGGCGGTCGTCGGACTGGTCTGGGGCACGCACGTCGCCGGAGGCCCGGACTCGGTACTGCTATCTGAGTCAGGCAGAGTTGTTCGCCTCGGGCCACGTCATGCACGTCGAACCGCTGGCCGCAGCGGCACCCTGGGAAAAAGGCGCGGACGCCTTCGTCCCGGTCGGACATGTTCCCGCGTTCAACCGTGCTGACGCGTCTGTTCCGATGTGTTCCCCGGGTTATCCGATTGCCATGGCCATCGTGCGGATGGTGGCGGTCGAACCGCAATGTTGGGCGTCGTGCCGGTCTTCGGCGCGCTCGCCGTGTGGATGACGTTCGTGCTCGGCCGCCGCGTTGGCGGACACACGCTGGTGCCCTGGCCTCGGTGCTGATGGCGGCAAGCCCGTCGTTCCTCTATCAAGTCGTGCAGCCGATGAGCGACGTCCCGGCAACGGCGCTGTGGGCAGCGGCGCTGGTCGCGGCCACGCATTCTCGATTCACCGGATCGGCCACACGAGCTGCGCTCGGAGGCATGGTGACCGGTGCCGCGGTTCTGGTGCGGCCGAATCTGGCGCCGCTCGCCGGTGCGATCGCGCTCGTGGTCTTCTGCGAGCGACCCAGTGCAGCCGCGCAGAGTGATCCGCACATGGGTGACGTTCGCGGCCGGCGTGCTGCCATTCGTGATTCTGGTGGCGATGCTCCAGGACGCGATGTACGGCGGCCCCTTGAGATCCGGCTATGGCGACCTCGCGTTTCTCTTCAAGCTCGAACACGTCTGGCCGAATCTTCAGCGCTACCCCGTCTGGCTGCTCCAGACGGAAACGCCCGTCGTTCTTCTCGCCTTTGTGGCGCCCTGGCTCACGAGCGACGCGCTGACACGCCGACGCGCGCTCTGGCTGCTGGCGTTCGTGCTCGCGGTGTTCGCCTGTTACATCCCGTACGAAGTGTTCGACGCGTGGTGGTATCTCGGTTCGTCCTTCCCGCGTACCCAGCGCTGCTCGTGCTGACGGCGGCAGGCGCTACCGCTCTTCTCGACGCGCCGCGGCATCTTGTGGCGTTCGGGCCGGCCTACGTTGCCGTAGTGGCTGCTCGCCGTCTTTCTCGTGCACGCGAGCATTCAACGTCACGCCTTTGGAATATGGGAATTCGAGCGGCGCTTTCGTCTGGCCGGAGAATACGTCGCCTCGCAGCTTCCGGACAACGCGATCGTCATCACGGCCCAGGAGAGCGGCAGCGTTCGCTTCTATTCAGGCCGCTCCACCTTGGTCTGGCGAGCGCTCCCACCGGATGCGCTCGACGAGCGCGCTCACCTTCGTCCGCGCGCACGGCTATCGGCCCTTATCTCCTGATCGAAACGGGAGAACAGCCGGAGTTCGTTCGATCAGTTCGAAGGGAAGAGCGCCGCTCGGCGGTCTCGGCTGGCCGCCGCTCGCCGACATCAATCACATGCTGCGGATCTACGATCCGGAGGACTACGCCAGGTATCGCTCCGGGAATGCCATCACAACGGAACGAATCTGGATTACCAAGAGGAGAAATCGACTCGGTTTTACGTTTTAGTTTCTGGTACGGACAGGATCACCTAATGATCCTAAGATTCGTCGGCGGATTGGGGTTGCCGCCGGTGATCTGAACGATCGTGCCGCCAGTGTGATTCACGACGTACAACTCGCCGGCTGCGTCGATCCCGAACGAGCTGATGTTGCCGAGCACTGCGGCAGCCGCCGAGTTCGGCGGTGTGATCGACCGGAGCCGACGCGGTCGCTTCGCCGGTCGTGGGATTAATCGTGAGAGCCATCGACCACACGCGCCCCTGGACGTAGTCGGCGAAGAAATAGCGGCCGCGAAACGATGGTCAACGTGCTGCCACGATAGACGAAGCCGCCGGTGATCGACTGTCCGACACCGAGTGGCCGTACTCCCAGATCGGATCGGTCAGGCCGGTCGCGGGCAGGTACACCGGCGCAGGCGAGGTGACGTTCGGGTGGGCGCCCTCTCGGTACTCGCCAGCCGTAGTTGCGGCCGCTCCGTCCCGCCGGCTCGTAGTCGATTTCTTCCCACGCGCCCTGTCCGACGTCGGCGATGATCAGCGCCCCGGTTCCGCCGCGCGAAGGCATGTCGAACGAGTAGCGCCAGGGATTGCGAAGCCCGAAGCTCCAGATTTCTTTCAGCACGCCGGCGGGCCGCCGCTGACGAATGGATTCGACGACGGAACGACGTACCCGATAGTTGTTCTGGAGCGCGCACGTTGACATCGATGCGCAGCATCTTGCCGAGAAGCTCCGCCGGGTTCTGCGCGCGATTCTCGGGATCGTTGCCGGACCCGCCGTCGCCGAGACGCGATGTAGAGATAGCCGTCCGGACCGAACGCGAGGTTGCCTGCGTTGTGATTGGAGTACGGCTGGAAGATGTACTTCGAAGCCCGGATGGCCACTGCAGATCGAACCGCGACGAGAGGTCGGCGACCGCTGGATTGCCGGCCGAGCGCAGGAAGCGCGCGATGACCGTATTCCCTGCGGGGTCGGTAAAGTTGACATAGAACCGTCCGCTCGTCGCGTAGTCGGGAGCCATCGCCATCCCGAGCAGGCCGCGTTCGCCGCCGCAGGAGATCACGCCGCTCAGATTCAGGAAATCCGTGGGCTGGACGACCGCCGCTCTCGACGACCCGAATCCGGCCACCCTGCTCGACCACAAATTGTCGCGAATTGTTGGTGGGATCCTGAACGAACGCAACGGGAGCGCTCAGCCCGGATGCGTAGACCCGGCTCTTGAGCGTGGACTGCGCGTCGATCGGTTCGACGGACGACCACGACAGCAAACACGAGTACCGAACGCCAAATATCGATGCGCTTGCATGGTTGCCGACTCCATGCAGGAATCGAGCCGCGGGATCCGATGCAGGGGCAGACGGACTATCATGGAGCTGAATGCGCCGTTCTTGGATCCTGATTACGCTTTTTGCGGCCGCCTGCGGCTCGAGCACGCCTCCCGCTCCATCAACGGGACCCGGCAACGGGACACCCGAATCGATCACCGGCCGCGAGCGAATCGGCTGGGATCAGCCGGCCGCCGACAGCGACGAGCTGGCCGACGTTCCGCTATGCGATTTACGTCGATGGATCGCGGAACGAGCTGATCGATCCCTCGTGCTCTGGAAGCGGTGGCGGAGCGGGTTTCACCTGCAGCGGAAAACTGCCGTCGATGTCGAGCGGCGCCCACACGCTGGAGATCGCCACCTTCAGCATCGTCAATACTGATTCAGGGGAGAGCCCGAAGTCGTCACCGCTGCACGTCAGTCGTGTCCGCGATAATGGCGTCCGACACCGCACCGATCGCCGACTGGCAGAACGGCGAAGTCGATCCCACCCGCGACGGCGTCAGGCTGCGAGTCGACAAGGTGACCGACGGCCTGGATCGGCCGACGGATGCGGTGTTCGCACCCGACGGCCGTCTCTTCATTGCCGAGCGCACCGGGCGCGTCCGCAGTGTCGCGGACGGAATCCTTCAGTCGGCCGACGCGCTCCTGCTGCCCGAAGACGACGACGGCGTCCCCCAGGCGGCGTTGTCCATCGCGTTCGATCCTGATTTCGCGAACACGATTCGTCTTCGTTCTGCACACGGCGGAAACGCCGAGACGGCCCGGTCGTTCGACTCTCGCGCTACCGAGAGTTCCGCGGCAAGCTTGCCGAGCGCGCCGTGCTGTTTCAGTCCGCCGCTCCGAGCTCGTCCGATCGCTTCAGCGGTGGCGCGCTTCGGTCCGGACGGCAAGCTCTACATCGTCGTGAGCGGCGGCGACCTGGACGGCCGGCTGTTCAGGCTGAATCCGGACGGCACGCATGCCGCGCGATCAGGCAGGCACGACGCCGGCCGTCGCGACCGGCGTGACCGGCGCCCGCGGTCTCGGCTGGGCCATCGCGTTCGGGCATTCTGTGGATCGTCGATGACGATTCGCAGGAGGGCACATCTGAGCGGCGTGTCGATGTCGTCGCCGCCGGTGCGCGCCATCATTCGCGGCCGGACGACGCTGCGGCCGGGCGTGGCATCGCTGGCGTTCTACACCGGCGATGCGATTCCGGAGATGCGGAACGAAGCGCTGATCGTGTCGGCCGAGGCGTATCTGCTACGGATTGCGATTTGCCGACGACGATCCGACCCAGGTGGATCGCGCGGAGCGGCTGCTGCAGGATCGTGTCGGACCGCTCAGAGTCGTGACCGTCGGGCCGGACGGCGCAATCTATTTCTTCACCGACACGTCGCTCGGGAAGCTGTCGCGGGTAAGCCAGTAAGAGTTGGTGAATTGGCGAGTTGGTGAATTGGTGAATTGGCGCCGAACTGACGACGAGGCGCTTCCACTTCACGAATTCACCAATTCTCGGCGTCAACTCTAATGCGTCAACGCGTAGAGGACGACGTTGATGCCGACGGCGTAGCCGTCCGGCGAGAACAGGTAGAAGTAGCGCGGATCCTCGCCTTCGCGCTCCCACGCGTCGGAGATGTCCGTGTCGTGCGTCATGACGACCATCAGGCGGCCGTGCTCGTCGGAGATGCCGCGGATGTCGGGGACCGCGCTCTCGTCGCCGCGCTCGGACGTGCCGCCCGCCGCTCCGCATCCAGTGATTGATCGACGGAATCTGCGGCAGCTTCGGCACCACGAACATCGTCCGGAACAGCGGATGCGACGGCGTCAGATCGACGATCGGGTACTTCTTCGGATCGAGCACGCGGCCGATCTCCTCCGCCCACTGCTCCCACGCCCGGTCGCCCCAGAAGTCGTCGACGTAGAGAAAGCCGCCCTTGAGCAGGTATTCGCGCAGCCGCTTGACCTCGACGTCGCTCAGCCGCATCACGCCGACGTCCTCCATCTCGATCCACGGACAGTTGAACAGCGCATCGTCGGTCAGCCGCACGACGAGGTGGTTCGGCTCGCCGTCGATTGTTTGCTGACGCGGGTCTTCGTCAGCTCGGACAGGCGGATCGAGAAGTTGATGTCGGCGTCGGGATAGTCGGTCCACCAGCCCATGCCGCCGGCTTCACGGCGATCGCTGTCGTACATGCCGCGGCAGAAGTTGAAGGAACCGTCGAAGCTGTCGGCGCTGGGAAACCGCGGAGGCGCGTAGCGCAGGCGTCCCCACCCTGGTTGCCGAAGCCCTGCGCGCCGGCGACGGCCGCGGCGAGGGCCGCGAGGAGGCTGGCAAGGGCCAGACGCTTCATGTCTTCGGATCCGGTTCCGTCACTGTTGCTGAGCGCCGAGTGCCGAACGGACTCCCATCACATCATTCACGCTCTAGTGGCTCAGCGCGTAGAGGATCGACGTTGATGCCGAGCGCGTACCCGTTCGGCCCGAACTCGAGGAAGTATCGCGGATCCTCTCCCTCGCGCTCCCACGCGTCGTCGATGTCGGTGTTGTGCGTCATGAAGACCATCAGCCGGCCGGCTGTGTCGGCGATGCCGCGGCCGTGGACTTCGATGCTGTCCTCGCCGATACTCGGAGGTGCTGCCGCCGGGACGCCACACACGAATCGACGGAATCTGCGGGACGCCCTTGACCGGATACTGCGTGTGGAACAGCGGATGATCCGGCTTCAAGATCGAAGATCGGATAGTCCTTCGGCGGCAGGACGCGTGAGATCTGCTCGACCCAGTAATCCCACTCGGCGTGGCCCCAGAAGTCGTCGACCCAGAGGAATCCGCCCTTCAGCAGGTACTCGCGCAGGCGGACGACTTCTTCCTCGGTGAACTGCGCGGCGCCCATGTCCTCCATGTGCAGGTAGGGACAGTTGAACAGATTGTCGTCGGTGAGCCGCACGGTCAGATGATTGGGCTCGCCGTCGGGACGCCGGCTGACGCGCGTCTTGGTCAGCTCCGACAGGCGAATGGAGAAGTTGATGTCGGCGTCGGGATAGTCGGTCGTCCAGCCGCCGCCGCTCGGATTGCGCGACCGGCGGTGTACATGCCACGGCAGAAGGTGAACCCGCCGTCGAAGCTCTCCGCCGTCGGCTCGCGCAGCGGCGCGCGGCTGCGCCGCATGAACTTCTGCGCGCCGGCAACGGCGCCTCCCGCACGATGATCAGCGCGAGCACGATCAGCGGGAAGCGCCGCAGGTCATCATCTACTTCTGGTCGTCCTTCTTCGGCGCGTCTCCGACGGTCTTCTCGGGGCCCTTCGACAGCGACTTGTAGTACTGCTCGACGAGCTTCCGGTATTCCTCCGGCACGTCGTCGGCGCCGGACAGGAATACTTCGCTGCCCTTCATCTCGGCCTGACGACGGAGGTTGAACTCGAAGCGCTTCATGCCTTCGGCCACGGCTGTCTGGAGACGTTCGAGCGCCGCGGCGTCCTGATAGACGCGATCGTCGTCGAGCGCGCGCAGATTGCGAAGGACGTCGTCGAGCGCGCGCGGATCGACGCCCTGGCCCTGCAGCATGCGGCGAAGCTGCTGCGCGTCGTTGGCGAACTGCCGCGCCTCGCCGCGCCACTGACGGATGTCGCCCGGATCGAACTGGCCGCCAAGCCAGACGTCCGCGGCGGTCGCCGCCATAGCCGCCGTTGTCGCTGAAGCGCCCGCCGTAACGTGTCGCCGTTGCCGTTGGCGCCGTTCTGCGTGCGGTCGCCGTTGTTGCCACCGCTGCCGCCCTGCTGCCCCTGCTGGCCCTGCTGGCCGCTCTGGCCCTGTTGGCCGTGCTGCCCCTGCTGACCCTGTTGCCCTTGCTGGCCACTCTGGCCTTGCTGACCTGCTGCCCTTGCTGACCCTGCTGGCCTTGCTGGCCCTGCTGCCCTGCTGACCTTGCTGCCCTTGCTGACCCTGCTGCCCTTGCTGACCCTGCTGGCCTTGCTGACCCTGCTGCCCGTTCTGACCCTGCTGACCGTTCTGGTTCTGGCCCTGCCGGCCCTGCTGCGCCCTGCTGCCGCTCGCGCATCCGCTGATCGAGCGAGTCGACGCCGCGCGCGAGCTGGCGCGCCTTGTCGAGCGCCTGGTTCATCGCGTCGGCCTGCGACGGACGTCCGAGCGCGGATGCCGCCTGCGACAGCGTGTTCTTCAGCGAGTCGAGATTCGATCCGATCGAGTTCTCGATCGGCTGCTGATCGGACGGACGACACGCCAGCACGCACCATCGAGCTCGAATAGCGAATCTTGTCGCGCACCTTGTTGTCGCGGATCGAGTTGGCCGCCTTCGGCCAGCTTGCGCGCGGCTTCCTTCTCCTGATTGCGGATGTCGCTCGCCGTGCGATCGAGCTGCTTCTCGAGCTCGCCGACCTTCTGCTCGAGCGCGCTCTTGCGTTCGATCGAGCTGCTGCGCCTTTTCCTGACGCCGATCGCCCGCCGTTCTCGAGCCCCTTGACGTCGTCGGCAATCTCCGCGCTGCTCGCGGGCGAGATCCTCGGCCTGCTGCAGCGCGTTCTTGACGTCGCGATCGGCACGACCCGACTGCGTCTGCTGCAGCCGCTGCTGCGCTTCCTGCAGACGCTCGAGCGCCGAGGCCGCCTGCGCGGCCGACGCCTGCTGGCCGTTGGCAGCCGCCCGACGCATCGCGTCGGCGGCGTCGCGCAGCTGACGCGCCGACTGCATCAGCTCGGCACGGTTCTCCTCGCGCGACAGCTGTTCGAGGCGGCGCGCCGCTTCCTCGGCCTGATCCGCGAGCTCGCGCTGCGACTGGCCCGATCCGTTGCCCGACGCCTGCTGACCGAGCGCCGCGCGCCGCCGCTGACGCTCGGCTTCCTGCTCCTGCCGGCGCGCGAGCTCCTTCAGCTTCTCCATCAGCTCGTCGAGCTTCTGATCCGACTGCTGCTGCGACGCCTGCTGGCGCGTCTCGTACTGGTTCGCCATCTTGTCGAGCTCCATCTCGAACAAGTCGGCGAGGTCCTGCGCCATCTGGCCGCCGCCACCACCGCCGCCGCCGCCCTGCTGGCGCTGGATCTGGATCTGCGTCTCGTACTCTTCTTCGGCCTTCTGCAGGTACTGCAGCGCCTTCTGCTCCGGCGGCAGCGCGCCATCCGGGCTGACCGCGTGCAGCTTCCCTTCGGCGTTCTTCATTTCCGTGACCGCCTGCGGCAGCAGATCCGCGACCTTCTTGAACGCGGGATCCTGCTCGACCAGCCGGCTGTTCATCCGCGTGAGCAGGCCCTCGACCTGATCGCGCAGCCGCGACTGCGAGAGCGCGAGGACGGTGCTGTTCTCGCGCAGCTTGTCGGCCGTCATCTTCTTGCGATCGCGCTGCACGTTGAACGTGGCGGCGATAATCTGGCGCTGCTGTTCGGAGAGCGCGCCGACCTGGTCCGCCGCCGCCGCCACCGCCGCCGCCGCCACCGCCCGCGTCGGACGGCGCGCGGCGAAACTCCTTGCTGAGCGGACGCACGCGCACGAAGTACATGTCGCTCATCGCCGGCTTCGGACCCTGCACCGCGTCGTTGTCCGCCGCCTTCGCGTAGTACGACACGAAGTCGCCGGGCTTGACGTCGAGCTCTTCGAGGTAGAACGTGTGGCCGCCGGACACTTCGGTCATCCGCTTCTTGCCGTCGAACAGGCGGATCGTCTTCTCCGCGCCGCCGTTGACCGAGTAGACGAGATCGAGATCGCGAACGCCGAAGTCGTCCTCCGCGTGCGCCTCGACGAACACTTCTTCGATCGGCGACGCCGTCGTGTCGCGTCCGGGCTTGGAGATCGAGACCGTCGGCGGCTTGATCGTCGAGCGCGTCGATCGTGTACTGCGGCGAGGCGGTCAGGCGCTCGCCGGACGGCGCGTCGAGCTCGATGTGGTAGAAGCCGTCCTTCTCCACCTTGAACGATGCCGAGCAGCGGCGCCGGCGATCCACCGGCCGCATCGGGCGCCAGACCGCGATCGATCCTTGTCGCCGAGCACGATCTGTCCGCCCGGCGCGCTCATCGTCGGCACGCGCGCGGACATGGACCTCGGTGCCCTTCAGCACGGCGATGTCGCCGCCGTCTTCGACCTTCTGCGGCGCGAGGCCGGTGTATGCCGGGAAGTGATATTCGAGCTCGAGCCGCTGCACGTAGGGCAGATCGACGACCTTCAGGTTGAAGTGCTTCGAATTGACGCCGTTCGCCTCGACGAAGTATTCGATCGGCGCGGCCAGATCGAACAGCATGCCTTCGTACTGGCCGTTCTCGTTGCGCAGAAGCGGCACGCGCTCGTAGGCGGCGTCGGGCGACTTGCGCATCATGAGCGACGCCTGCTCGGAATCGAAGCCGGACAGCTTCGCGGTGATCGCTCTGATCCGCGCCGCGCGCCACGGTGGCGTTCCCGGGCGTCACCTCGATGCTGTACGGCGCCGCCGCCTCGACGTCGCGCGAGACGATCAGCAGCGCCGACAGCGCGTGGCGCAGATAGGCGGGACCGAGCAGGAAGATGGCGATCGCCGCGAGCGCGATCGCCGCGAGCGTCGTGCCGTAGCGGCGCATCGGCACGCGTCTCGACGCGCCGGCCGCCATCGATGGCGCGAGCCTTCTCGACCGCCGACTCGACCAGCCGGCGCACGAGCGTCGCCGAGAACGGCGAGCCGCTCAGTCGCCGTGCTCCGCTTCAACGGCGCTGATGATCGCCGCCTGCAGCGACGGCTCGTGCTCTTCGAGATACGAGCGCGACCTGCTCGTCGGTCGCCTGCCGCATCAGCGGACGGACGAGCAGGTATCCAATCAGGCCGACCAGCGCGAGGCCGACGACGATGCGGAACGTGATGATCGCGCCGGGAGTGAAGCGCCACGACTCGAGGCCGTAGGCCGACAGCAGGAGCACGAGCACGCCGAGCCCGACGACGCCGAGCGCGCCGCGGAGCGCCAGCTTCATGCGCCAGCGCCGCCGCACTTGGTGAATGATCGTCGACCAGCTCGGACGCGGAGTCCGTGCGCCGATATCGTCAGTCATGAGCTCCGGTTCTCCTCGTATCAGCTTAGCACCGGGCCCGGCGACGGCCCGCTCGTCAATTGCGACAAATCGGTGGCCGTTGCAGGTCAGCATTTAGCTGACTGCTCGGCGTCGGCACGCGCTCGTGCGCCGCGGGGCCACTCCGACTCGCTTCGCTCGGGCCGCAGGCGCTTGCCATCGTCATTGTCCAGAGGCAGCCGCTAAACTTGCACGGGTCCCGATCGCGAAATCCGGTTCCCGACGAGCGTTTCAAGGCCGAGAATCACGACGCCGGCAAACAGCAGGTACCACCAGACGCGCTGGTTGCGTTCCTGCTCCTGGTCGGTCGCCACGACGTTCGTCCCGGAGGCGCTGCGCCGCCGGCCCGTCCCAACACGCCGGCCACGACTTCCTGCGGATCCATCGGCGTCAGATCCGATTCCGCCAGATCGACGTTGCTCGCGACGGTCATCGGCGGCGCCGCGTCGCGGCCCTGCGCCGCGGACTTCGTAGAAGCCCTGCTCGGTCAGCTCGAGCACGTCCGGTCCTTCACCATCGAGCGTCACGCGTTCGCCGGACGGGGTGAGCACCACGCGCGGCTGAACCTGGCGCGGCGCGCCCGGGACGGGCGCCGCCCGGCCCGGCTTCGAGCACGTCGCCGACGGTCAGCCACGACGGACGCTCGGTGTAGGACGCGAGCGTCGTGACCATGCGGTGCACGAACGGCAGGAACACGGACTTGAGCGGCAGATCGTTGCCCTGCAGATCGAGCGACGACGTCCAGACCAGCACGCGTCCGTTGCCGACGCGACGCTCGACCAGCGCCGGCGCGCCATCGTCGAAGCGCGCGAGAATCTGCGCGTCCTTCGCCGGCGTCACCGCGCGGTACGAATAGAACCGCGCGCCGGAGAAGTCGCCGCTGCGCGGCGCGCGGAACGGCTCGAAGATCGGATCGCCGTATTCGAGCGCACCGAGCCGCGCCGCCTGGCCCGTCGTGCGATCGACCGGCTGCCCGGGAGCGCCGCGCAGGATGTCGCGCGGCGCCGGCGGCCGCGGGCCACGTCGCGCGGCTGCCGAGCGCGACCAGCAGGCCGCCGCCGCGCGCGACGAACGCGCCGAGCCGCTCGGCCGTCAACTGCGCGACCGGCACGTCGTTGAGAATGACGACCGACGCGCGCTGCAGATCGTCGGTCGAGAGCGCATCGATCGACCTCGTCGAGATGTCGAACGGCGGCGTTTCACCGAGCGCGAGCGCGCGCGACAGATACAGGCTCGACATCGCGCGGCGCGCCCGGACGCTCGCGCGATGATGATGCGCAGCGGCTCCTTCGGCGAGACGATGAAGTTGAACGCGTTGTCGAGCGGCAGCTTGTCGGCGGCGATCCGAACCGTGCCGCGCGTGTTGCGCGCCGCCGGCGTGAACGGCGCAAACGTCACCGACGCGGAGCTGTTCGGCTCGACCGACACATGCTCGGTCTGCACCGCGCGCCCGTCGATCTCGAGCGAGAGCTCGACGTTCGACGCGGCGTCGGCGGAGTGGTTGGTCACGCCGCCGGTGACCGTGACTCGATCCTGCTCGGAGAACGTCGATCGCTGCAGCGACACCGGCGTGACGCTCAGGTTCGAGGTGTCTGCGTCGTCCGATCGGCACCGGCGTCAGCGTCACGCCGTCCGGAAGACGAACTCCCTCGGCCCCCTGCCAGCCGGTCCGCTGAAAATCCGAAATCAGGATCACTTCGCGGCGCGGCAGCGCCGACTCGCTGGCGATGCTGCCGGCCAGCTTGAGCGCCGGACCGTAGCGCGTCGCGCCAGAGCCCGGCTTGCCGGTCGTGACCGCCGCGTTCAGCCGGCTGCGATCCGGCGTCGATCGCAGCGCGACCTCCGGCGCCCGACGAGAAGAACACGACCGACGCCCGATCGGACGGACCGACCTGCCCGATCGCGTCGCGCGCCGCCGCCGTCGCGCGGCTCCAGCGATCGCCGTATCCCATGCTGTACGAGTTGTCGATCAGGATCACGACTTCGCGCGCGCCGCTCGCGGCCGCGGCCGCGAGCGCCTGCCGCCGCAAGAACGGACGCGCGAACGCCGCCACGATGAGCGCCAGCGCCGCCAGCCGCAGCAGCAGCAGCGGCCAGTTCCGGATGCGCCGGCGCTGGACGGACTGATAGGGAATCCGCTGCAGGAACATCAGCGACGGAAACTGGACGACGTTCTTCCGCTCCCGCTGGATCAAATGAATGATCACCGGCACCGCGAGGCCGGCGAGTCCGAGCAGGAACAAAGGGGTCAAGAAAGACATGAATCGCTAATCGCTATCCAATCACTATCCAGCTCATCGCAATCGCGAATCCGCGGATCCGCCGGACCACGATCCCGGTATCACCGCACTCTCGTCAGCCTCTCGCGCGTCGTCAGGTACGAGAACAACGCGTGATCGAGCGGCGACGACGTGTTGACCACGGTGTAGTCGATGCGGTTGGCCGGAGAACCGCTCCTGCAGCCCGTCGATGTGCGCGCGGACGAGCGAGCGGTACTGCTCGGCGAGCTTGTCCGGCACGACCGGAATCTGGACGCCGCTCTCGAGATCCTCGAACGCCGACGGCGTGTCGAACGTGAAATCGAGCTCCGCCGGGTCGAGCAGGTGAAACACGATGATGTCGTTGCCGCGGAACCGCAGCGGGCCGATCGCCTCGAGCACGGCGTCCGGATCTTCGTACAGATCGGAGATCAGCACCAGCAGACCGCGGCGTCCGAAGTGCTCGGCCATCTTGTGCAGCGGCGCCCGCAGGCTGCCGGGCGCCTGACGGCGACAGCCGGTCGAGCGTGTGCAGCACGACGTCCATGTGCTTCGCCGACGGCGGCACGTGCGCGACGATGTCGGAGTCGAAGGCGACGAGGCCGACGCGATCGCGCTGCTTGTGCACGAGATAGGTCAGGCAGCCGGCCAGCATCTTGGCGTATTCGAGCTTGGTGATGCCGCGGCTGCCGAACCCCATCGACTTCGACACGTCGAGCAGCACCGAGAAGTTCGAGTTGGTGTCGGCCTCGTACTCCTTGATGTAGAACCGATCCGTCCGCGCGTAGAGGCGCCAGTCGACGCGGCGGATGTCGTCGCCGGCGACGTAGCCGCGGTGCTCGGCAAAGTCGACCGACGCGCCGAAGTACGGCGACCGGTGCATGCCGTTGATGAACCCGTCGACGACATGGCGCGCCACCAGCTCGAGGTTGCCGATGCGCGACAGCACGACGGGATCGACGAAGCGCGCGCCGGGAATGGAGGACGTCGTTAACATTCAATGCTGATTCAGTTCGAGCCGCGATCCGTCGATGCGACGATCGTTCAGCATCAGCATTCAGCATGCACTCATTACATCCCCGACCGCGGCACCGACACGGCCTCGAGCAGCCGATCGATCAGCGTGTCGGTCGTGATCCCTTCCGACTGCGCGTGGAAATTCGTCAGCACGCGGTGGCGCAGCACCGGGTGCGCCATGGCGCGGATGTCGTCGAAGCTCACGTGATAGCGGCCGCTCGTCAGCGCGCGCGCCTTCGCGCCGAGCACGAGATACTGCGCCGCGCGGACGCTGCCGCCAAACGCCACCCACTTCTTGACGTTGTCGGGGCACGACGGCGACTTCGGCCGGCTGGTGCGCACCAGGTTCAGCGCGTAGCGCATCACCGGCTCGGCCACCGGCACGCGGCGGACGAGCCGCTGGAACGCGATCAGATCCTCGCCGGTCACCGTGCGCTCGAACTTCGGATCGATGATCGCCGTCGTCGAGCGCACGACCTCGAATTCCTCGTCCTCGGGCGGATGGTCGATCACGATGTGGAACATGAAGCGATCGAGCTGCGCTTCCGGCAGCGGGTAGGTGCCTTCGAGCTCGATCGGGTTCTGCGTCGCGAAGACGTAGAACGGCTCCTCGAGCTTGTAGGTGCGCCCCTGAATCGTGACGCGATGCTCCTGCATCGCTTCGAGCAGCGCCGACTGCGTCTTCGGCGGCGTGCGGTTGATTTCGTCGGCGAGCACGATGTTCGCGAAGATCGGACCGGGCGCAAACACCATCTGCCGCTTTCCGGTCGCGGTGTCTTCCTGGATGATGTCGGTGCCGGTGATGTCGGACGGCATCAGGTCCGGCGTGAACTGGATGCGGTTGAACTTCAGATCCAGCACGCGCGCCAGCGTGTGAATCAGCAGCGTCTTGGCCAGACCCGGCACGCCGACGATCAGGCTGTTGCCGCCGACGAACAGCGTCAGCAGCACCTCGTGCACGACGTCGTCCTGGCCGACGATCAGCTTGCGCAGTTCGGAGACGATGCGGTCGCGGCCCTCTTTCATCCGCTCCGCCAGCGCGACGTCGTCTGGCGATGCGAGTTCGATGGTGTCGGTCACGGAGCGATTCAAGAGAGCCTCCTGTACTTCTACTTGAACTTCTAGCTTTTGACTGTCAGCTCTTCAGTGCGTCAGCCCGTAGATCACGTAGTTCACGCCGAACTTGTACGACTTCGTTCGTCAGATCGACCATCGCTGACGCCCGGTGTCGGAGAACTCCCAGTACTCGCTGATGTCGTTGTTCACGTTGGCGATCGCCATCAGCCGCTTCTTCGGATCGTTGTTCTCGAACAACCCCCAGTAACGACGGCGCCAGATCCTCCGTACGGCGCGGGCGAGCTCCTCCGGATGATCGATCTCGAAGAACGAGTGAAACACCTTCGCGCGTGCCGTCGAGCTGAATCCAGTTCGCCTCGGGCAGCACGACCGCCATCTGATCCTGCAGGTTGTCCCAGTCCAGCCCGCGGAAGTCGTCGAAGATGACGAAGCCTCCCTTGAGGAGATAGCTGCGCAACGCCGTCGCTTCCTTTTCCGTGACGCGCCCAGAACCCCGGTTCCGCCATGTAGGCGACCGGATAGTTGAACAGTTCCGGATCGTCGAGCGCCAGAATGTTCGAGCCGTCGGTCCGGATGCGCAGGATCGTGAGCTCCTCGAGGATCTTCGAAAAGTGCACTTCGCCGTCCGGGTAATCGTGCGACCACGGCAGGCCGCCGTCGCCGATCCAGTTGCCGCAGCGGCCGTAACCATCGGCGTTCGTATCGCAGCCGCACGAACGTGAACCGGCCGTCGTACGGCGTGTTGCCCTGCACCTCGACGTCGAGCTGCGGCCGGCGGTTGCGGCCGCCCCGCTGCGCCAGTGCCGACGCGCGCCGGCGAGGCACACGAGGAGTCCGGCGGCGAGCACGCGGCGGCAGAGGGCGCCATTCACTTCTTGCCCTCGAGATCCTTGATCTGCTTGCTCTTCAGCGCCAGCTCGGTCAGCAGCTTCTCGAGCTCGGACGCGTAGCGGGCCGGCTCCATGCCGCTCTTCATCAGCTTCAGCCCTTCGACCCGCCGCTCGAGATCGCGTCGCTCCTCGTAGAGCGCGCGCATCTTCGGATCCGCCGGCATCGCGTCGGCCGCCTGCACGGTGCCGAGCGCAAGGATCGACGGCGACGCGGCCGTTCTTGCCGTCGACCTTCGGATCGGTCGTCGCCCTTCTTGTCGCCGCTGTCGTCGAGCAGCGGGTGCTCGGTGAGCATGATGCCCTTCCTGCTCGTAGGCGCGCGCCACGCCCGAGCTTTGCCGCGTCGAACGCCTCGAGCACCGAGACGCGGCGGTTCTTGTCGGCGTCCGCGGTGTCGCTCATCAGCGCGTCGACGAAGTAGCCGCCGAAGAGCGTCGCGAATCGTTCGGCGCCGGTGCGCGTGGCGGTCACGATCGTGCGCCCGGGTCCGGACAGCTCCTCGAGGAACGGCCCGCTCGAGCTCGCGGTGTTGACGAAGACGATGTGCTTCGACGGCAAGCTCTTCAGCAGCGGCTCGAAGTTCGCCGGCGTCATGTCCGGGCCCGGGCAGGTTGAACTTCGCGACCTTGCCGTCGAACGTGCCGTGGCCGATCAGCACGACGAAGACGACGTCGTCTTCCTTCGCGCTCTTCGCCAGCGTCGCGAACGCGCTTCTCGATTTCCTGCTGCGTCGACTTGCCGGTCGCGCGCTTCGCATCCTTCTCCGGCTGCTCGGACAGATAGATGATGTGGTCGCGCGGGACGCCAAGGCGATCCGTCGCGCCGTCGACGAGCGTCGAGGCCCAGCGCTGAAACAGCTCCGCGTGTTCCGGATCGCCGGCGAGCCCGACGATCACCGCCAGGTGGACGGTCTGCGCCGCCGCCGGCGCGGCAGAGCGCCAGAAGAGCGGCAACGCGATCCAGTCGATCATCTTGACTTTGCGCTGGGCCCCACCAGCGCCTGCCAGCGCTCGCCACGGTGCCCTGATCGCCAGGCCTGCTCAGCCATGGCGCAGCCGCTGTCGCACTCTCTAGCGCTACGCCATTCCGACAGCGCGCCGATAGGCCCATTCGGCCGAGATCAGTCCGAGCAGCACGAACAGCACGATCGGCATGTGCCACAGCTCGCGCTCTTCGACGGTCGTCACGCCGCGGCCGGTGTAGCGGAGATCCTCCGGCATGCCGGCGATCGTCTCGGGCGTGTAGAACCGGCCGCCGGTTTCCTCGGCGATCCGCTTCAACCGCGCGCGCGTGCATCGTCGCGTCGAAGTACTCCGCGTCGCTCGGCGTGGCGCGCACCTCGGTCGTGCCGGTGCCCGAGCGACTTGCCGGCGCGCGTCGCTTCGACCTGCGCGACATACATGCCCTGATCGGCGGCTGGGAACGTCGCGCGGTACTCACCGTTGCGCTCGCCGGTCCACTGCATCGGCACCTCGACGGCGTGCCCTTCGGACCGGTGACCTTCGCCACCACGCGCGCGTCGTTGACCTCGACGTAGGCCGGATCGACGACTTCGGCGACGAGCGTGACCGGCTCGCCCGGCTCGACGCGATCGGTCGTCGTGTGCACTTCGACGGTGTTCGGCACGCCGTCGACGAGCCATCGCAGCAGCTGACGCCAGTAGTTCTCGTGCGTCTGATCCTCGACGCGTCATCTTCACGTCCATCTGCCAGTGCCAGGAATCCTGCACCGGGAACGCGAGCGTCTTGCCGCGGCCGTAGCGCTGCGACGCGAGCACGACCTGATCGCGGCGCCGCTCGTCGGTGCCGTTGAGCAGCACCGTGGCGCCCGGCTTCACCTCGCGGATGGTGTTGACGCTCGTCAGGACCGGCATGTCGCTCCAGCGCGCCGTCGACGCCGCCTCGGTGGCGGCGATCTGCGTCACGCCGTGCGCCTCGCCCGCGCGGGTCGGCTTGACGTGCAGCCGCGCCACCGGCAGCACGTCGAGCGTTCGCGCCGGCCGCTCGAGCGTCACCGGCAGCGCGTCGGCCACCGGCGTGCCCGCGTAGCCGCCTTCGGCGAACGAACGCGGCCCGCCGAGCATGAGCAGGCCGCCGCCGCGCCGCTCGACGAACTCGCCGATCATGCGCAGCTGATCGCCGGTGAACGCGCCGGCCTCGATGCTGCCGAGGATCAGGCCGCGATAGGCGAACAGCTCTTCGCGCGTCTTCGGAAACCCGGCGCGCGAGCTGCTCGGGGTTCGTCCACGCCGACACGCATGTACTTGTTGTCGGCGGTCCGCTGCAGCGTGACGACCTCGAGGTTCTTGTCGTCGTCGACCGCGCGATTGATGAACTTCATCTCGGGGCGCGGCTCCCCTTCGTAGTACAGGATCTTTTCCTTGCGATCGGCGACGTCGATCAGCGCCTCGCGCGCGTTGTTCTGCGTGACCAGCTCGCCCGGACGCGGCGCGATGCGGAACGTGAAGACGCGCGCGCCCGGCGTCGGCCGCGGTGAATCGCACCCGCACCGCCGCCGGCTCGCCGTCCATCGGCAGCTTGACCTCCTGCGATCCGACGATGCGTCCTTCGTTCTCGACGTCGAGCGACACGGTCTCGCCGGCATAACCGGTCTGCGTGACCACCGCGTCGATCACGAGCGACGTGCCCTGGAGCGCCGTCCGCGGCGTCGACACGCGATCGATCTGCACGTCGCGCGCGAGCCGATCGCGGCCGACGCCGACCGTGAACACCGGCACCGACGCCGCCTTCAACGCGAGCAGCGCTTCGGTCAGCGACGCGTCGGTCGTGTCGGCGCCGTCGCTGACGAGCACCATGCCGGCGAGCGGCAGCCCCGCGAGCTCCTGGCGCGCGCCGTCGAGCGCCGCGCCGAGCCGCGTCTGCGCGCCGGTGAACGTCAGGTCGTCGGTCGATCCGAGCCGCGACGCCGACGACGAGAAACGGAACGGACGCAGGACGAAGCGCTCGGACAGCGCCTTGACGAGCGGCGCATCCTTGTGCCGAACGTCTGCTTGACGAATGCGCCGCGCGACTGCGGTGCCCCAGTCGGTGATCTGCATGCTGCGCGAGTCGTCGATCAGGACCGCGAGGAAGTTCTGCTGCGGCACCGCCGCCTTGACGACCAGGATCGGGCCGGAACAGGCAGAAGAGCATCACCGCGAGCGTGGCGATGCGCAGCACCGTGAGGACGATCCGATCGCGAACGCGGCCGCGGCCGGCAAGCCCGCGATAGGTCACGACGGCCAGCAGGATCGCCGCGCCGGCGAGGACCGCGGCCACGTACGAGCCCGTCGACGGCGAGAGGCGGAACTCTCCCTGCTGGAAGATGACGGGCCGGTATTCGAAGAGGAAACGAAACAGCGAGTCCACGTTGTATCAGCGGCGCCTGCTGGGCGCCAGCGGCCTCCGGTGTTGATTCTACTTCTGACTGTGCTCGTCTTCCGCCGTCTCAGGCGCGAAGCTCCGCGTCAGGCGGAAGCGGCGCTCGGCCAGACAGGCCCGCGCCAGCCGCTCGTACGCCTCGATCGCGCGATCGAGCTCCGTCGATCTCGAGGTGCTCCTCGCTCGTGTGCGCCACGAGAATCGAGCCCGGACCGAACAGCAGCGGCGCTCCCCAGCGATCGAGGAACGGCACGTCGGTCGTGAACGGAAACGCCGCGGTCGGAAACCCCGGCACCGTGTGCAGCTTCACGACCGGCACGCGCAGTACTTCTTCAGACGTCACCAACCGGTCGAGCGGTTGGATCGCGCGCAGAATGTCTTCCGGCGGACCCACCGTCCGAAACAGCACCTCAGCCGACGCATGCGGCGAGATGACGTTCGGCGCGATGCCTCCCTCGATCAGCCCGACGCTGTAATAGGTCGACCCGAGATCCGGATCCGACGGCAGCGCGAATCGATCGCAGCGCGATCAGCGCATCGATCAGCTTGTCGATCGCCGACTCGCCGTGCTCCGGCGTCGCCGAGTGCGCCGCTCGTCCCGCCGCTCGCAACCGAAGCCGCAGCACGCCGCGCGTGCCGGTGCCCAGCCGGTTGTCGGTCGGCTCGCCGTTGATCAGAAACCGCGAACCGGCGGGCGTCGCGTTCGCCACCGCCGCACCGTCGCTTCCGCGCTCTTCGCCGACGACGAACAGCAGGCCCGACGCGCCGTTCGCCGCTCGCGCGCAGCCGCTCGGCCGCCGCGACCTGCGCCGCCAGAATGCCCTTCGCGTCGCACGCGCCGCGCCCGTAGAGCCGTCCGTTCTCGACGCGGCTCGGAAAAAACGGCGGCACGCAGTCGTAGTGCGTCGAGAACACGACGGCGGGCGGATCGATCGTCGCGAACACGTTCGACGCGGCCGTCGATCGACCGGCTGTTCGACGACGGTGTAGCCGAGCTGTCGCGAAGCTCGCGGCTCAGCCAGCGCCCGGCCTCCGCTTCGCGGCCGGTCGTCGAATCAATATTAATGAGCGCCCGCGCGAACGCGATCGCGTCGAAACTGGATTTCATAGTTTTGTCATTGATCGCCGAGCACCGCGTGGCTAGCCTGGCGCTCGAGTCGGATCGCCTCCTTCCAGCGCCGTGCGGGCGTCGGTGCGCTCGTCGCGATACTTCACGATGATGGGCGTCGCGACCGAGAGGCCCCACTCGCGGCCCTTTGCCGCTCGTCACCGGCCGCGTCCCGGGCACGACGACGGCCCCTTCCGGCACGATGAGCGGGCCGCCCGACGGCTCGATGATCCGTCCGTTCGGCAGATCGTAGATCGGCGTCGATGCCGGTCAGGATGGTCCCCGACGCGAGCACCGCGCGGCGCTTCACGATCGCGCCTTCGTACACCCCGCAGTTGCCGCCGACGAGCACGTCGTCTTCGATGACGACCGGCAGCGCGCCGACCGGTTCGAGCACGCCGCCGATCTGCGCCGCCGCGCTGACGTGCACGCGCTGGCCGATCTGCGCGCACGATCCGACGAGCGCGTGCGAATCGATCATCGTGCCGTCGCCGACGTACGCGCCGATGTTGATGTACATCGGCGGCATGCAGACGACGCCCGTGCCCGAGATACGCGCCGTCGCGAACGGTCGAACCGCCCGGCACGATCCGAACGCCGGACGCCGACGTCGAATCGCTTCAGCGGCATCGTGTCCTTGTCGACGAACGGCCAGCGGCCGTGATCGGCCGACATGTCGACGACGACGCCGAAGCGGAAGCCGAGCAGGATGCCCTGCTTCACCCAGGCGTTCACGCGCCAGCCGGATGGCGCGGACGCGTCAGGTTCCGCCGCGCGGCCGTTGCCGGCCGACAACGCCGCGCGCAGCCGCACGAACACGTCGCGCGCCTGCTCGCGATCGGCCGACGCACCGGCGTCGAAGAGCGCAGCAATTTCCGACGCGAGATCGCTCACTCGAATCGAGCCTTCGGAGCCTGCTACGCGGCGCGAGCCGCGAGACGGACGCCTGTGCAGCCTTAGGCCGCGTGACCGTCGCAGGCCCGGTCGGCAGACCCGAGATCGCGCAGCACGTTCGCGATCCGGTCGCGCGAGGCGGGTCGCGGAGGCACGAGCGGCAGCCGGTAGACTTCTTCGAGCGAGCCCCATCATCGCCATCGCCGCCTTGACGGGAATCGGGCTCGACTCGATGAAGTTGATCTGCATCAGCGGCAGCAGTTCCTGATGCAGCCGCCGCGCGCCGGCGAAATCGCCCGCCTCGGCGAGCTCGACCATCTTCGCCATCTCGGCCGGCACCTCGTTCGAGGCGACCGACACGATGCCGCGGCCGCCCACCGACATCACCGGCAGCGTCAGCGCATCGTCGCCCGACAGCACGAGGAATTCGTGACGGCACCGCGGCGCAGATCTCGCACATCTGCGTCATGTTGCCGGACGCTTCCTTGACGCCGACGATGTTGGGCACCGCGCTCAGCCGCACGATCGTGGCGACGTCGACGTTCACGCCGGTGCGTCCGGGCACGTTGTAGACGATGATCGGAAGCGGCACGGCCTCGGCGATGGCTTTGTAGTGCTGGAAGAGACCTTCAGGCGTGGGCTTGTTGTAGTACGGAGCGACCGAGAGGATGCCGTCGGCACCGGCGCGCGCCATCTGCTGCGCCGGTCTCGATGACCTCGTGCGTGTTGTAACCGCCGGCACCGGCGAGCACGGGCACGCGGCCTTTCGCTTCGGCGACGACGAGTTCGACGACGCGAAGCCGCTCCGCCGTCGGTCAGCGTCGGCGTCTCGCCGGTCGTGCCGCACGGCACGAGAAAGTGAATGCCGGCATCGATCTGCCGGCGCGCCAGCCGCCGGACGCCGGTTTCGTCCAGCGCGCCGCTCGCGCGTGAACGGCGTGACCAGCGCCGTGCCGCAACCGTAAACGCCTGACGCATGGTCTCCTCCATGCGCAGATTCACCGTCGGCGAGCGACAGTACCATCCGATCAGATTCCCAGAACATCCTTCATCGTGAACCACCCTTTGCGGCCGTGGACCCATCGCGCCGCCTCGAGCGCGCCGCGCGCGAAGCCGGATCGATCGCGCGCCGTGTGCGTCAGCGTGATCGTCTCACCCGGCGCGTCGAATCCGATCGTGTGCGTGCCGGGAATCGATCCCGCGCGCGTGGATGATACGTCGATCGGGCGATTGTAAGCGCGTCCTTTCAGCGCCGCCTCGAGCAGCAGCGCCGTTCCCGACGGCGCGTCGCGCTTGGCCGCGTGATGCGCTTCGTGAATCCAGGCGCCGAAGGCCGCCTGCGGCCCGAACAGCTCGGCCGCGCGCTCGGCGAGCGCGACGAACAGGTTCACGCCGAGCGCGAAGTTCGGCGCGGCCACCACGCCGATTCCGGCGTCCTCGACGATGCGCCGCACCTCCGCTTCGTGCGCGCTCCATCCGGTGGTGCCGATGACGACGTTGACGCCGCCGCTCGGCCAGCCGTCGCACATTCTCCGGCACCGCGTCGGCGATCGAAAAATCGATCGCCACATCCGCCGCCGGCCAGTGCTCGGGCGCGCCGCCTCGGCGATGTCGACCGTGCCGGCGACATCGAATCCGTACTCCGGGCACAGCGACTCCACGAGCTTCCCCATGCGTCCGTAACCGACGATCAGACCGCATGCGCTGCTACGACCATCACGCGACCGTGGCACCCGCCACCTCGGCACTCGAGCAAGCCGCGGTCAGCGTGGACGCTGGAAGCTGGAAGCGGTTATCCAAAGAACTCCCCATGCAACTGCGCCATCCCGCTCGCGAGGTCCTCGTCGCGCAACACGATCGTGACGTTCCGCCGCGACGCCGCCTGCGACACCATCCGGACCGGGAAGCCCTTCGAGCGCGCCGATCACGCGCGCGGCGATCCGCGGATCGCACCGCAGATTGTCGCCGACCGCGCACAGAATGGCGAGCCCTCCTTCGACGTTGACCTCGGCGAACTCGCGCAGCGCTCCGACGATGTCGTCGAGCCGCGCCGCGTCGTCCACGGTCACCGACACGCTGACTTCGGACGTCGTCACGACGTCGACCGCCGTTCGATGGCGTTCGAACACTTCGAAGACGCGGCGGAGGAATCCGTGCGCCATCAGCATGCGCGTCGAGGTGATCTCGACCATCGTCACGTGCCGCTTGCACGCGACCGCCGCGAGCGGCCGATCGGCCGTGGGCGGCTCGGCGGTAATCGTCGTGCCCGGCGCCTCCGGCACGCCGGCTGTTCAGGATGCGGACCGGGATGTCCTTGTCGACCGCCGGCAGGATCGTGCTCGGATGCAGCACCTTGGCGCCGAAGTAGGCCAGCTCGGACGCCTCACCGAACGACAGGAACGGCACGACGTGCGGCGAGCTCGACGACGCGCGGGATCGGCGGTGAGCATGCCGTCGACGTCGGTCCAGATCTGAATCTCGCGCGAGTCGAGCGCGGCGCCGATGATCGCCGCCGAGTAGTCCGATCCGCCGCGGCCGAGCGTCGTCGTCACGCCCTGGCTCGGTCGCGCCGACGAATCCGCCGACCACCGGCACGCGTCCTTCGGCGACGCGCGGGATGATTTCGCGGCCGACCGCCTCGCGCGTCTCGTCCGGCTTCGGCGACGCCGCCATGTGCGCCGTCGTCGGTCACGATCGCGCGGCGCGCGTCGACCCACGCCGCCGGCACGCCGTGCTGTTCGAGCGCCGCCGCGACGATGCGGCTGTTGATCAATTCACCGGTGCAGACGATCGCGTCGTGCGCGCTCGGCGACGCGGCGCGCAGGATCGCCGGTCGCCTTGAGCAGCGCGCGGAGATCGTCGAGCTGTGCGGCGATCTCGACCAGGACGTCGTTGGCGACGTCCGCCGGCAGCAGCCGCTCGATGCGCCTCGAAGTGCCGGCGCGACAGCTCGGCGACGCCGTTCAGCACGTGCGCGTCGCGCCGGCGCTCGGCCGACTGCGGTCAGCTCGAGGAGCCGATCGGTCACGCCGCTCATCGCCGAGACGATGACGACCGGCGGCAGCCCCGAGCTCTCGCGCGCGGCTTTGACGATGCCGACGACGCGCGTGATCGCGTCGGCGTCGGCGACCGACGTGCCGCCGAATTTCATGACGATCGGTCCGGTGAGAGGCACGTCGTACCGACCGGGCGTCAGACCTGCGGCCGGTTTCCAATTCGGTCGGTCCGATCCTTGTCAGCGTTGCCATACAGTCCTCGCTATCAACATTCGCAATCACTCCGCAATCACGCAATCCAGCAATCGGCAATCGCCATCGGCCATGCGGCAATCGCCTGTCGCTCAGTCCCCGGGCTCAGTCGCCCACCAGCAGCCCCTCGGCGCGCATCAGCTCGGCGTTCAGCACCGCGGCGCCGGCGGCGCCGCGAATCGTGTTGTGGCCGAGCGCGATGAACTTCACGTCGAGCACCGGGCACTTGCCGCACACGGCCGACGGTGACGGTCATGCCGCCGTCGCGCTCGGCGTCGAGCCGCGGCTGCGGACGATCGCCGGCCTCGCGTCCACACGATCGGGTTGGGCGGCGCCGTCGGCAGCTTCAGCTCCTGCGGCCGGCCGCGGAACGATCGCAGCGCCGCGATGACGTCGTCGATCGACGGCCGCGCGTCGAACGCGATCGAGACGCTCTCGGTGTGACCGTCGATCGACCGGCACTCTCGTCGTCTGCGCGCTGACGACCATCGGGTGCGGCGTGACGCTCGTCGCCGTGCAGCTGTGCCGAGGATCTTCTGCGGTCTCGCTCTCCATCTTTTCTTCTTCGCCGGAGATCGCCGGCACGACGTTGCCGAGAATGTCGAGCGACGCGACGCCCGGATAGCCCGCGCCGGAGACCGCCTGCAGCGTCGTCACCATCACCGATCGAATGCCGAACTGACGCAGCGGCGCGAGCGCCAGCGAGAGCACGACGGTCGAGCAATTCGGGTTGGTGACGATGGCGCCGCTCCAGCCGCGTTCGCGGCGTTGCGCGGGCAGGAGCGCGAGATGATCGGCGTTGACTTCGGGAATGAGCAGCGGGACGAGCGGATCCATGCGGTAGCTGCGGGCGTTGCTGATGACGAGATGCCCCGCCTGGGCGAAGGCCGGCTCGACGTCCTTGGCGGCGTTCGCATCGAGCGCCGAGAACATCAGGTGCGGCCCGCGCCCGGGCGTACACGAATCGACGCGCACGGCGCGCAGATCGTCGGGCATCGGCGACGACAGCCGCCACGACGCGGCATCGCGCGTAGGTCTTTCCCTCCGACCGCTCGCTGGCGCCGAGCCACACCGGCCGGAACCACGGATGATCCGCGAGCTGCCTGATGAACTGCTGCCCGACCATTCCGGTCGCGCCGAGAACGCCTACGTCGATTCGTGTGTGGTCTGCATGATGATCCTTCGCCAAAAAAAAACCCGCCGGCCTGTTGCGGGGCCGGCGGGTGTTGGATCTTGCTGTGCTTGCTCAGCTACGTGACGAACTCACACACCCCCGGCCTGCGGATTCGCTTCGTCCGCTTTCGACAAACCGTCTGGGGCGTGGTGCATCATCGTCACGATTGCCCGGCAGTATATCGGTGAGGCGCCCATGTCGTCAAATTGTCCGGAGCCCGGGAACCCTGCGCCGCCGAACCGCGAGCCAGCGAACCGGCGAACCGCGAGAGCTGGTTCTTTGACCTCTTCCGTCAGTTACGCGAGAATTCCCGCCGTATGAGCAAACACCTTGTCGTTCGGTTTCTCGGTCGCGGTTCTCGGCGCGATTGCGCTCGCCCATCCTCGCGCGGCGGCCGATTCGTCGTCGCTCGGCTATTACCGCTTTCCCGCCATTCACGGCGACACGATCGTGTTCACGGCCGAAGGCGATCTCTGGCGCGTCGGTGTCAACGGCGGCGTCGCCCAGCGCCTGACGACGCATCCGGCGGAGGAATCGCGGGCGGCGATTTCGCCTGATGGAAAGACGATCGCGTTCTCGGCGGCATACGAAGGACCGACCGAGGTCTACACGGTGTCGATCGACGGCGGGGTTCCCGTGCGGCAGACCTTCGAAGGCGGCAATGCGCTCGTCGTCGGATGGTCTCCCGGCGGCAGAGGTCCTCTATTCGACTCGCCGCTTCTCGACGCTCCCGAACACGCAGCTCGCGCGCGTCAATCCCGCGACCGGTACTCGAACGCGTCGTGCCGCTCGCGCAGGCGAGCGACGGCTCGTACGATCCCGACCGGCAGGACGCTCTATTTCACGCGGCTGGCGTTTCAGGGCAGCTACACGAAGCGCTACCAGGGCGGCACGGCTCAAAATCTGTGGCGCTTCGCCGACGGCGACAAGGAAGCGACGCCACTGACGGCGGACTACAAGGGCACCAGCAAGAACCCGATGCCGTGGAACGGCCGCCTGTATTTCCTCAGCGACCGCGACGGGACGATGAACATCTGGTCGATTGCCGAGCGCGGCGGCGATCCGAAGCCAGCACACGCGGCACAGCGGCCTCGACGCGTCCTCGCCGTCGCTGTCGGACGGGCGGATCGCCTACCAGCTCGGCGCCGACGTCAGGCTCTTCGACATCGCCAGCGGCGAGGATCGCGCCGTCCCGATCAAGCTCGTCTCCGACTTCGATCAGCTGCGCGAAAAGTGGATCAAGACGCCGATGGAGTGGGTGACGAGCGCGCACGTGTCGCCGACCGGCGATCGCGTCGTGCTCACCGCGCGCGGGCAGGTATTCGTCGTGCCCGCTCAACAGGGTCGCATCGTCGAGGCCACGCGCGACAAGAAGGTGCGCTATCGCGAGGGACGATTCTTTCCCGACGGGAAATCGCTGCTGACGCTCTCGGATCAGAGCGGCGAGGTGGAGTTCTGGAAGGTGCCGGCCAATGGGGTCGGCGACAACACGCAGTTGACGACCGACGGGAAGGTACTGCGCTGGGACGGGATTCCCTCGTCAGACGGCACGCGGATCGCGCACTTCGACAAGGATCAGCAGCTCTGGGTCTACGACATCGCGTCGAAGAGTAACAAGCGCATCGCCGAGTGCGGCGAGGGAGACTTCGCTGACGTGACCTGGTCGCCCGATGGCAAGTGGCTCGCGTATACGGCTCCCGATCGGAATCAGATGACGCGGCTGTATCTCTACAATCCCGACGCCGATCGCATCACGCCGGTCACCACCGATCGCTACGACAGCTACAGTCCGGCGTGGTCACCCGACGGCAAGTGGCTGTACTTCCTCTCGGATCGGAATTTCGTGACGGCAGTCTCCAGTCCCTGGGGATCGCGCCAGCCGGAGCCATTCTTCGACAAGCAGACGAAGATGTATCTCGTCTCGACTGAAGCCCGGCGAGCGGTCGCCATTCCAGCCTGACGACGAGCTGTCGCCGCCGTCGCCGGACGACAAGAGCGATCAGAAGAAGGACGAGAAGAAAGACGCCACCCCGCCGCCCGCAGCGCCAGCGGCGCAGGGCGTGCAACCCGCGATCCCGGCGGTCGCCGATCTGACCGGCATAGAAACCCGCTTGCTCGAAGTGCCGTTGCCGGCCGGCAACTACAGCAATCTTTCGACCGACGGCAAGCGCCTGTATTTCTTGTCGCGCGACGTGTCGTCCACGACTCGCCCCGCGCTCAAGACGCTCGCGATCGAGAACAAGAGCCCGAAGCCGGAAACCTTTTCGGAGGAAGTCAGCGACTACGAGCTGACGCTCGATCGCAAGAAACTGATGCTGCGCAAAGCGCAGGACATTTTCATCTTCGATGTCGCGGCCAAGGCACCGGCGGACACGTCGAAGAACAAGGTGCCGCTGGGCGACTGGTCGTTCCGGCTCGATCCGCGCGACGAATGGCGGCAGATGTTCACGGAGGCCTGGCGGCTCGAGCGCGATTACTTCTACGACCGCAACATGCACGGCGTGGACTGGGCGGCGATGCAGGCGAAGTACCTGCCGCTGGTCGATCGCGTCACCGATCGAGCGGAACTGTCCGACATTCTGTCGCAGATGGTCGGCGAGCTCTCCGCGCTCCACATCTTCGTGCGCGGCGGCGACGCTCGACGCGGCGTCGATCAGGTCCAGCCGGCGTCGCTCGGCGCGACCTTCTCGCGCGACGAGAAGGCCGGCGGCTTCCGCGTCACGCATGTCTACAAGACCGACCCCGACGTGCCGGCCGATCTGTCGCCGCTCGCGCGCGTCGGCGTCAACGTGCAGGAGGGAGACGTCATCCAGGTGGTCAACGGCGTGCCGGCGTTGTCGGCGCGCGATTTCGATGCGCTGCTGCGCAATCAGGCCGACAAGCAGATGCTCATGCGGGTCGCACCCAAAGCCGGGGGCGCCGCGCGCGATGTGGTCGTGACCCCGGTCACGCTCGCGCGTGAAACGACGATGCGGTACGACGAGTGGGAATACACGCGACGACTGGCGGTCGAAAAGGCCGGACAGCAGAAGATCGGCTACGTGCATCTGCGCGCCATGGGAGCCAACGACATGTCGCAATGGCAGCGCGAGTTCTATCCGATCTTCGATCGCGACGGCCTCATCGTCGACGTGCGCCACAACAACGGCGGCAACATCGACAGCTGGATCCTCGAGAAACTCCTGCGAAAGGCGTGGTTCTACTGGCAGCCGCGGATCGGCAATCCGACGTGGAACATGCAGTACGCCTTTCGCGGACATGTCGTCGTGATCTGCGATCAGAACACCGCGTCGGATGGTGAGGCATTTGCTGAAGGCTTCCGCCGGCTCGGGCTTGGCAAGGTGATCGGCACGCGCACCTGGGGCGGAGAGGTGTGGCTGTCGCAGAGCAACTTCCTCGTCGATCGCGGAATCGCCACCGCGGCCGAAACCGGGGTGTTCGGTCCGGACGGCGACTGGCTGATCGAAGGACACGGCGTCGATCCCGACATCGTCGTCGACAACCTGCCGCATGCGACGTTCGCCGGCGGCGACGCGCAGCTCGACGCGGCGATCAAATACCTGCAGGAGGAGATCAAGAAGAACCCGATTCCTGCACCGGTCGCGCCGAAGTATCCGGACAAGTCGTTCAAGCCGCCACGGAGCAACCGCGGCAGCCAGTCAGGAGGCGCGGCGGAACGGGATCAGCAGCCGTAGGGACCGCAGTTGCCACCGTTTGGATCGGGCGACGCGTCATTGAGCGCGCCAACCATCGCCGGGTGCAACGAGCAGTGATATGCCTTCGAGACGTTGGCCAGCGATACCGGCGGCGGATGAGGCGCCCGGGGCAAGGTTCCCGGTATCGATGCCGAGTTCAGGGATGACGATTCGATGCGTGGTGTTGTCGCTGTTCTTCCACACGACGGTCTGACCGGTCGTGCACATTGCCGGGTTCGGCGAGAACGACTGGTCTCCTTTTTGGCCAGTGATCGTGATCGTCGTGACGTTCGAGTTGCCGACAGGTGACGGGTTGGTCGGCGGCGCCGCCGAGCTGTTACCGCCATATCCGCCCGATCCGCCACAGCTGGCGCACAGCAGGGTGGCCAGGGTTAGGCGAAGAAGTCGAGTTCGCATGAGTCTCCTCAGATGAGGATCCCGGCGTCTCCGGCACGAGCGGCCAGCCGGTTGTCATTGGTCGCGTGGGGTAGGACGCGACTTTGGACCCCGGACTGACGTCCGGCCAGGGACGTCGGGAATCGTTTGCATTCGAGAGCAACCCGGGTACCACGCCCGTGAGGGCGGAAAACCGTGCAATAGACGTGGAAGACGGATGGCGAGGCTTACGAGCGACGTAACGGCTTACGATCAAGAGCTTCGAACCGCCGTAGCGCGGAGCTTCAGCTCCGCGTCACTGACGCGGCATAAAGTGCCGCGCTACGGGTGTCGGCTTGTGGAACCAATATGACCAACAAACTTCGGTGGGGTGTCCTTGGCGTTGCCCGCATTGCCACGAAAAAAGTCATCCCGGCGATGCAGCGAGGTGAATTGACCACGGTCGACGCGATCGCCTCACGCGATCTGGCCAAGGCGCGGACCGCCGCCAACGAGCTGGGCCTCGCAAAGGCTTACGGATCGTACGACGCACTGCTCGCCGATCCCGAGATCGATGCGATCTACAACCCGCTGCCGAATCACCTGCACGTCGAGTGGACCACGCGCGCGGCCGACGCCGGCAAACACGTGCTCTGCGAGAAGCCGATCGGACTCGTCGCGGCCGACGCCGAACGGCTGGTCGCCGTGCGCGATCGGACCGGCGTGCTGATCCAGGAAGCGTTCATGATCCGGACGCACCCGCAGTGGCTCGGCGCGCTCGAGATCGCACGCTCCGGACGCATCGGCGACGTGCGATCGATCATCGGGTACTTCAGCTTCTTCATGGACGATCCGGCGAACATCCGGAACGTGAAAGCGTGGGGAGGGGGCGGGATCCTGGATATCGGGTGTTATCTCGTCAACACGGCGAGGATGATCTTCGAGGCCGAGCCGCGACGAGTCTGCGCGCTGATCGAGGAAGACCCGGAGACCGGCGTCGACTGGATGGCGTCGCTGATGATGGATTTCGGCGGCCGCCACGCGGCCGGCACCTGCAGCACGCGGCTTGCCCACGCACAGCGCATCACCGTCGCGGGAACGAGAGGCCGGGTCGAAATCGAAATCCCGTTCAACGCGCCGCCCGATCGTCCCTGCCGAATTTTCGTCGAGGACTCGCCACCGGGCGCCGTGCCCGACCGGCACATGATCGAGTTCGAGACCTGCGATCAATACACGATTCAGGGTGATCGCTTTTCGGAAGCGGCGATGAAGGGACCTGCGCCGTATCCGCTCGAAGATTCGGTCAAGAACATGCAGGTCATCGACGCGCTGTTCCGCTCAGGCGCGACAGGAACGTGGGCAGAATGTGAAATGTTAAAAGTCAAAAGTTGAAAGAGTTCAGGGAGCCGGTGGCGAAACTGCCGGGGCCAGGAACCAGTCCAGCCACATCGTCGTCTAACCGATGTGCCAGCCTGCCTGCTCGGAGGCCCAGTGTTTTTTCCGGTCTCGAGCGTTCTTCTGACGCTCGCTCTCCTGGTCAGTTTTCCAATCTTCATCGGCGCCCAGGGCTCCCCGACGACGAGCGCGGCGCAGGCGAAAGCGCCGGCCCCTCGGAGCGACCTCGACGCGTTCATGGAAAAGGTGCTCGCGCGCCGCGAGGTCAATCGCAAGATGCTCAATCAGTACGTGCTCGACGAGACCGAGACGTTCGACGTCCTCGGCCCCGGCCAGTGGCCGCTCTATCGCACGAAACGCGATTACACGTGGTACGAGCGTGACGGCATGCACGTGCGCAGCCCCGTGCGGTTCAACGGCGTGACGGTCAACGAGAAGGAGCGCGCCGAGTACGAAGACAGCGCTGGATCAATCGCGAGAAGGAGCGCCAGGAGCGCAAGACGCGAAGAACGAGCGCGAGAAGGGAGAGATCAGCGTCGGCAGCGACGGCGTACAGGTCAACGGCGGCGGTCCGGTGACGACGGAGCCTCGCTTCGTGTCCGAGGCGTATTTCATGGACTTCAAGTTCGAGCCGGGCAACTACTATCTCGCCGGACGCGAGAAGCTCGAAGGCCAGGACGTCCTGAAGATCGAGTACTACCCGACCAATCTCTTCAACGACCAGGACGACGAGAAGACGCCGCACGAGATGAAGAAGAAGAACCGTCGAAGGAGCCGAAGAAGGCGCAGCGCGAACAGCAGGCGGAGCAGGACATCAACCGGAAGATGAACAAGACGGCGCTGGTCACGCTGTGGGTCGATCCGGCGGAGCACCAGATCGTGAAGTACACGTTCGACAACGTGTGGATGGACTTTCTTCCGGCCGCGCTGGCTCGTGCGGATCGACGACATTCGCGCCTCGATGACGATGGGACAGCCGTTTCCGGGTGTGTGGCTGCCGCGCGGCATGAACATCCACGCCGGCGTCACGCTGGCGATCGGATCGTTCGAGGCGCAGCTACGGCCGGACGTTCACGAATTACCGGGAGGCGAGAGGTCAAGACGAAGATCACGGTGCCCAAGCTGCGAGTCCGCGAGGCTCACGGCCTTCGACTCGCGGGCGTCAACCGCTCGCTCAGGGCAGGCCGCTGCTACGAGCATGCACTCGGGCCCGTTCGTCGCGCGACGACCAGCAGCCGGTCGAGACCATTCGCGAGATCCGCGTGCACGGCAACGCCGCGGTCGACCGACGCCGACGTGATCAAGCTCGCAGGAATCGCGCTCGGGGATTCGATCGATGCCCGATTCGGTGACCAGCGTCGAAAAGCGGCTGAAGGACAGCGATCGCTTCGAGACGGTCGACGTGCGGAAGCGCTATCGCTCGCTCGACGATCCAACCGACGTGGCGATCGTCCTCGTCGTTCACGAACGCCCGGGCGTCGACGTCCGCGGCTTCTACGGGCGCAACCCGGTCGATCGCGGTCCGTGGCACCGCGTCACCAACCGGCTGATGTTCTTTCCTATCCTCAGCTACGCCGACGGCTACGGGTTCACCTACGGCGGCCGCGTCAGCACGATCGATCTCCTCGGCGCCGGGGAACGGTTGTCGGTTCCGCTTGACCTGGGGCGGCACCAAGCGCGCGGCGATCGAAGCGGAGCGCGGCATTCAAGACCGGACCCGTCAGCCGGGTCTTCTCGCAGCTTCGGCATCTGGAATCGCGAGAACCCTCACTACGATATCGACGATCAGCGGGTCGAGCTGAAAGGGCGCGTCGAACGGCAATTCGCACACATCGTTCGAGTCGGCCTCGACGCATCGCGCAGCTCGGTCGAATTCGGCGACCTGAACGACGACATCTGGACGATCGGCACGAACGCCGCGCTCGACACGCGCGGCGATCCCGCGTTTCCTGGTAACGCCGTCGTGCTCGGCGGCGGGATGGTCGGCGCTGAACGTGCGCGGGGTGGATCGCGATCAATCGCTACGACACCGATGCCCGCGGATACCTCCGCGTGATCCGGCAGTCGGTGGTCGCCGGCCGGGTGCAGTATTTCACCACCGACGCGACGCTGCCGCCGTACGAGCGTCTGCTGCTCGGTGGGTCGTCGAATCTGCGCGGCTTCCGGACCGGCACGTTCGTCGGCGATCGCATGCTCGTCACCTCAGGCGAGCTGCGCGTGCCGCTGACGTCGGTGCTGCACGGCGCCAAGCTCGGCGTCTCGGCGTTCATGGACGTCGTCGAAGATCGTCGATTTCGGCGCGAGCTTGAAGGATGCCGCCATGGCAGCGAGGCGCCGGCGCGGCCTGTTCATCATCGCGCCGCTGGTGAAGATCAACTTCGACGTCGCGCACGGATTCGACGGCGGCGGCACACGGCTGAATCTCGGAACGGGGTTTAGTTTCTTAGCTTCCAGCTTCCAGCTTCCAGCTTCCAGCTCAGCAGCGAGCTACTGGTTGCACTCTCGCTTCTGTAGACTGGAACCATGATCGAGCAACAGTTCCTTCAGGATGCCGCCCTTCAGTTCCGCAAACTAAAAACACAAGCGGACAACGCGCTCGCTCAAACGTCCGACGAGCACTTTTTCGCAACGTTGGATCCAGAGGCAAACAGTATCGCGCTCATCATGAAACACATGGCGGGCAACATGCGATCGAGGTGGACAGACTTCCTGACCACCGACGGTGAAAAGCCCGATCGTCATCGCGACGCCGAGTTTGAGACGACCGCTACGGATTCCCGGGCATCAATCACCTCGCGATGGGAAGAAGGCTGGAACCGACTCCTTGATGCAGTCGGCTCGCTATCAGTCGCGGACCTGTCGAAGACCGTTCGAGTACGTGGAGAAGCGCACACGGTCCTCGAAGCCATAAACCGGCAAATGACTCACTACGCCGCTCATGTCGGACAAATTGTGTTGCTCGCGAAACATTACGCTGGATCGCAGTGGCAGACGCTCAGCATTCCGAAGGGCAAATCAAAGGACTTTGATGTTGCGAAGAGCGGCGCGGCTTACGACCTCAAGACTGGGAGGTAGCAGTCGCCTAGCTGGGAGCTGGGAGCTGGAGCTGGAAGCTGGAAGCTGGAAGCTGGAAGCTGGAAGCTGATTAAGGCACCATCCACGGAAAGACATACGCCTGCAGCACCACGATCATGCCCATGATGATCGCGAGCGCGACGCTGTGCCAGAACACGAAGCGCAGGATGCGTCCCTCCTGCCCCACCTGTCCGGTCGAAGCGGTCGCCACGACGATGCTTTGCGCATCGATCATCTTGCCCATGACTCCGCCGGTGCTGTTCGCGGTCACGATCAGCACGGGATTGAATCCGAGCTGCTGCGCGGTAATCTTCTGCAGGCTGCCGAAGAGCACGTTCGAGCTGGTATCCGAGCCGGTGAGCGCGACGCCCAGCCATCCGAGCAGTGCCGCGAAGAATGGATAGAGCACGCCGGTCTTCGTGAACGCCAGACCGAGCGTCGCATCAGTTCCACCGTAACGCGTGACGAAACCGAGCGCCAGCATCAGCATGATCGTCGTCAGCGACGTCCGCATGCGACCGAATGTCATCAGCGCAATCGACAGCACCGTCCCGATCGATACGCGAAGAAAGACCGCCGTCGCCAGCGCGGCGAGCAGGATCGCGGTGCCGGTGGCCGACATCCAGTTCAGCGTGAACACGGCCGCCTCCGCGCGTTCGTTGCGATAGGCCGGATCGGTAATGCGATTGCGATCGACGGCAGCCGGAACGACCGGGTAGTCGCGAAACACGGCCCGGTGCAGCAGCGGCACGTTCCAGGTCGGCGACAGGAGACGACTGACGTACGGACGCGCTCCCGCGCGATACGCGGTCAGCCCTCCGGGGCCACCGTTCAGGAACGCCTTGACCGGCGCCAGGCCCCACAGGATCACGGCGATCGACAGAAACAGCCACGGCATCCAGGCGCGCGTGAGCGAGCCGAGACCTGACGGCGGCAGTCGTCGGCTGCGAATCGCGAACCGCGAACCGCGAATCGCGGCTGCCAGGAAACTCCCACACCTCCGTCGGCTGCCACACCCGCATGAACAATGCGAGTGCCGCTATCGACATCAGGCCACCAGCGATGTCGACGAGTTCCGACGCCGACGAAGTTGCTCCAGAGAAACTGCACGATCGCGAACGTGCCACCGCAGACGAGCACGGCGGGCCAGACGCCTCTCAATCCACGCCACCCGCTCATCGTCACCACGAGCCATGCGGGAACGATCAGCGACACGAAAGGCAGTTGACGACCCGCCATGGCACCAAGCGTCGTGCGCTGGAATGCCGGTGACGGCCGCAAGCGTCAGAATCGGTGTCCCTATCGCACCGAACGCGACCGGTGCGGTATTGGCGATGAGCGACAGTCCGGCAGCATAGAGCGGGGTGAATCCCAGCCCGATGAGCAGGGCGGAGCAGATGGCCACCGGCGTGCCAAAACCAGACGCTCCCTCGATGAACGCGCCAAAGGAAAACGCCACCAGCAGCGCCTGAATGCGGCGATCGCTCGACAGCCGACCGACCGAGGCCTTGACGATTTCAAACTGGCCGGTGTGAACGGTCAGGTTATAAAGAAAGACCGCGTTCAGAATGATCCAGCCGATCGGCAGGAAGCCGTAGGCCGCACCGTAAAGCGGCGGTGGCGACCGCGGTCGGAACCGGCATCCCGTAGACGATGGTGGAAATGGCGAGCGCCGACAGCAGGCCGGCGAGCGCGGCCAGGTGGGCGCGCCATTCGAGCAGACCGAGCGCCACGAGGAGCAGGACGATCGGAAACGCAGCCGCGGCCGTGCTCAACCAGGCGCTGGCCAAGCGGATCGTAGACCTGAATCCATGGCGTCCACGTCATTTCGAAGCGGCGCCATCATAATATGACGTCGACATGAACACATCCCGAGCCGTCAACATCGAAGATTTGAGGCGCGGCGCGAAGCGCCGACTGCCCAGGGCGGTATTCGACTACATCGACGGCGGCGCGGATCGCGAGCACACGCTCGGCGAAAAACTCGCGCGCCTACGACGAGATCATCTTTCGTCCGCGCTGCGCGGTGGCCGCGCCGAACTACGACATGCGCACGACAGTGCTGGGCACGGAGATCGGGATGCCGATCATCCTCGCCCCGGTCGGCAGCTCGCGCATGTTCTACCCGCGCGGCGAAGAGGTCGCCGCGAAGGTCGCCGGATCGTTCGGCACGATCTACACGCTGTCGACGTTGTCGGGATGCCTGCTCGAAGACGTCAAGAACGCAACCACGGCTCCGGCCTGGTATCAGCTGTATCTCGTCGGCGGACACGATGTCGCCCGTGCGGCAATCGCGCGCGCCCGAAAGGCCGGATATTCCGCGATCGTCGTGACCATCGACACACCGGTCGCCGGCATGCGCGAACGCGACCTGCGCAACGGCATGAAGGAGCTCGTCACGCGCAACCCCTGGAAGATGCTGCCCCACGTCATGCAGTTCGCGGTGAAGCCGCGCTGGCTCGCAGGTTTCTTCCGCGACGGCGGGCTGATGAAGTTCCCGAACGTCGTCCTCCCCGGCGAGGGCCCGATGCTCTACGCCGACGTCGGCACCGCGCTCGAAGCCTCGGTCGTGACCTGGGACGACCTCAAGTGGATTCGCGATGCCTGGCAGGGAAAGATTGTCGTCAAGGGCGTTCACATTGGCGACGATGCGCGCCGCGCGATCGATGTCGGCGCCGACGCCGTCGTGGTCTCGAATCACGGCGGACGGCAGCTGGACGACGTGCACGCGACGATACGCGCGCTGCCGGAGGTGGTCGCGGCGGTCAAGGGTCAGATCGAGGTGCTGGTGGACGGCGGCATCCGAAGCGGCAGCGATGTCGCGAAGGCGCTGTGCCTGGGAGCGCGAGCCGTGCTCGTCGGCCGCGCCTACGCGTACGGTCTTGGTGCGGCCGGCGAAGCCGGCGTGCGACGCGCGGTGGAGATCCTGCGCGCCGATCTGCTGCGCACGATCAAGCTGCTGGGCTGTCCGTCGACCTCGGCGCTTGATCGGTCGTACGTGGAAGTGCCGTCAGCCTGGGACGCTCACCCATAACGATCAGCGAATGAGCCCGTTCATCCTTTCTTCACCCTACCCTCACGACTCTCGAGCTGAAATAGCCCGATAGTGGGGGAATCCGGCGTGGACGTTGTACAATTTCTAATTCAGCATGCCGACGTTTGCGCGCACTCTGGCCACTCTGACCCGCCTGACCGTTCTCGCCTGCATCGTCGCGCCGCTGACCGGGTGCGGGCTGGTGCAGCGGAAAGCGGTGGGCATGGTCGCGAGCACCCTCGCCTCGAGCGGCGACGTGTTCACGCGAGACGACGACCTGGAGCTCGTCGGCGATGCCATCCCGTTCGGCCTGAAGCTATACGAGTCGCTGCTTGATTCGGCGCCGAAGAACAAGGACCTGCTCATCGCCACCTGCAGCAACTTCACGCAGTACGGCGTCGCGTATCTCGAAACCGAGGCCATGGTGCTGGGCGAGGCGCAGCACCATGATGAGGTCGCGCACCTCAATCAACGCGCGCTGAAGTTGTATCTGCGCGCCAAGGGCTATTGTCTGCGCGCGATGGAGGTTCGTTTTCCCGGGATCGGGCAGAAGCTGCTGACCGATGCAGGCCCGGCGCTGGCGAAAGCTGAAAAGACGGACGTTCCGCTTCTGTACTGGATGGCCGCGTCCTGGGGATCGGCCATCAGCCTCGGCGTCGACAAACCCGACATCGTCATCGATATGCCGGTCGTACGAGCGCTGGCCGACCGTGCGCTGGCGCTCGATGAGAGCTGGAGCAAGGGCGCGATCCACGAGATGTTCGTTTCGCTCGACAGCCTGCCCGAGGCGCTCGGCGGATCACCGGCCAAGGCCCGGGAACATTTCGCACGCGCTATCGAGCTGCAAAAGGGACTGTCGCCCGGACCTGTACGTCGCGCTCGCAACCGGAGTTGCCCTGCCGGCGCAGGACCGCGCAGAATTCGACAAGCTGTTACAGGCGGCGCTGGCCATCGACCCCGAGAAGGATCCGTCCGTTCGTCTCGTCACGCTCGTCCAGCAGCGCCGCGCGCGTGCGTTGCTCGATCACATCGACACCTTGTTCACGAAGTAGACGGCGGGCCCCATTTGTCATGCCCGCGTTAAAGGAGATCTCACAAGCATGTCTGCCCTGAAACGGTTTCTGATCCTTGCGTCGATCGCCGCCGCCCCGGCGTTGATGCTCGCCGCACCCGGCGAGATCAAGCTGGCCACGCTCGTGCCCGCGAATACGTCCTGGCACAAGGCCCTGCTCGACATGGGCAACACGTGGAACAAGGACACCGCGGGCCGCGTCACGCTGACGGTCTACGCGGGCGGCACCCAGGGAGACGAGTCGACGATGATCAAGAAGATGCGCCCGGGGTTCGATACGCTTCAGGCGTCGTTCCTGACGGCGGCAGGACTCGCCGAACTGGATGAGGCATTCAACGTCTTCGCGATGCCCTTCTTCTTCGAGTCCGACGAAGAGGAAATGGCGGTTGAAAAGAAGCTGACGCCGATGCTCGACCAGAGGCTGCAGGCCAAGGGATTCCACCTGCTCAGCTGGGGCTCGGGTGGCTGGGTCCAGGTCTTCTCGAAGAAACCGCTGCGTTCGCTCGCCGACGTCAAAGCCGCGAAGCTCTTCACGACCAAGGGCGCGGACAAGTGGCTTCAGTGGTACGTCGCCAACGGGTTTCATCCGGTGGCGCTGCTGCCCTCCGACATCCCGACACAGATGAAGGTCCCGACCGGGCTGATCGACACGGCGCCAAATCCGCCGTACCTCGCCTTGTCCCTCCAGATCTTCCGCGATGCGAAGTACATGCTCGATCTCCACATCGCGCCGCTCACCGGGGCGATGATCATCTCCAACACCGCCTGGAACGGCATCAGCGCGGAAGACAAGCCAAAGGTCACCGCGGCGGCGCAGGCGATGGAGAAGCGGGTGCGTGCCGAGGCGCCGGCACAGGACGCAGAGTCGGTGAAGCAGATGGTGGCTCGCGGGCTTCAGGTCATCACGCTCGATCCCAAAGCCGCCGCGGAGTTCCGCACCGCCGCGACCCAGCTGGTGTCGACGATGCGCGGCTCGATGGTGCCGGCCGACGTGTTCGACATGGCGGTGCAGGAGCGGGATGCGCTCAGGAAGTCCAAGGGCAAATAGTTGCTGAAGGCGTTCGCCACCGACACCGAGAACCGCATCGCGAGCCTGGCGCTCGGCGGCATCATGATCCTGCCGCTCGCCGAGATTTTTTCACGGCGATTCTTCGGGGCCGCGATACCGGGGTCAGGGTCGGTCGCGGCGACGTTGACGCTGTGGCTCGGCATGCTGGGCGGCGCCATTGCGGCGCGCGACGGGAAGCTGCTCACGCTCGCCACCGGCGAATTCCTGCCGAAGGGCGTGATCGGCGATATCGCCCACATCGCGGCCGCTACGGTTGGCGCGCTGATCTCTACCATTCTGGCGCTCGGAGGCAGCGCGCTCGTCCGCAGCGATCGGATTGCCGGCAGCATGGTCACCGAGGGGCTCGCCACCTGGGTGGCTGACCTCGCGCTGCCGATCGGGTTCTCGCTGATCGCGCTTCGCCTGGTCTGGCGTGCGTCGCCGCAGTGGCAGGGCGCGCGATCGCGTCGCTCGGCATCATCGCCGGCATCCTCATCAACTACAACCGCGCCATGCTGGAGCATCAGTCGGTCCTCCCCTGGTTCCTCCTCGTCATCGTCGCGGGCATCGTCGGCGCGCCCATCTTTACGCTGCTCGGCGGCTTCGCGCTGTTCGCGTCGCTGACCGGCGGCAACCCACCAGTCGTGCTCCCGATGATGGCGTATCAGGAGCTGACGACCTCGACCGGCATCGCGGCGATTCCGTTGTTCACGCTCGCCGGGTTTCTGCTGGCGGAGGGACGTTCGTCGGAGCGGTTGCTGCGCGTGTTCCGCGCCTGGGTTGGGTGGGCGCCCGGCGGCACCGCGGTCGCGGCCGCGACGCTGTGCGCGTTCTTCACGCTGTTCACGGGCGGATCGGGCGTGACGATTCTGGTGCTGGGAGGTCTGCTTCTGCCGGCGCTGACACGCGATCGGTATCGAGAGCGCTTCTCGATCGGCTTGCTCACGGCCTCCGGCTCGCTCGGCCTGCTCTTTCCGCTCTCGCTGCCGTTGATGCTGTACGGCATCGTGTCGCAGAAAGCGTCGATTGAGGATCTCTTCATCGGTGGACTGCTGCCGGGACTTCTGATGCTCGGACTGCTCGCCACGCTGGGCGTCCGCGAGGGGCTGCTGACACACGCCGAGCGGCGGCCATTTCGATGGTCGGAAGCGCTTGCCGCGTCGTGGGAGGCGAAGTGGGAGTTGTTCCTGCCGATCTTCGTCGTCGGGGCGTTCGTCGGCGGCGTGGCGACGCTCGTCGAGTCTGCTCCGCTGGCGGCGCTCTACACGCTCATCGTGCAGCGCTACATCCACCGGGACCTGCCGACGTGGAAAGACGTGCTGCGGGTGGCGGCGGATTGCGTCGCGCTCGTCGGCGGCGTGCTGCTGATTCTCGCCGTCGCCGCAGGCCTCACCGATTACCTGGTGTATGCCGAGATCCCGACGCGACTCGTCGCGTGGACGCAGTCGCACATTCATTCACGGCTGGTGTTCCTGCTCGGCCTGAACGTGTTTCTGCTGCTGGTCGGCACGTTGATGGACATTTTCTCGGCGATCGTGGTCGTGGTGCCGCTGATCCTGCCGATCGCCGAGATCTACGGCATCAATTACGTGCACCTTGGAATCATCTTCGTCGCCAACCTGGAACTGGGCTTCCTGCATCCGCCGCTGGGACTGAATCTGCTGCTCGCGTCGGTGCGTTTCAAGAAACCGGTGCTCGAAGTGACCTGGGCGACCTTGCCGATGCTCGGCATCCTGGCGATCGGCGTGCTGCTGATCACGTACGTGCCGTGGTTGACGCTGGGCATTCTGCACTGGCTGGGACGCGTGTGACAGAGACACGCGTAGCGCGGCACTTTAGTGCCGCGTCAGCCTCAGTCTCGGCGTCTCTGACGCGGAGCTGAAGCTCCGCGCTACGGGTGTCGCGTCAGAGTCCCTGATACGCCCTGAACATTCCTCGGAAATACTTCAGCACGCGAACCGGATCGGTCGACTCGGGAATCTCGGCGAAGCAATACCCCTGGAACTTCATCTCCGCGAGGTTCGAGATCAGCTTGCGCCAGGGATACTCTTCGAGCATCAGATCGCGCATGTGGATCTGGCCGATCTGATTCTTGAGCAGCTGAAAGTTCGCGTCGAAGCCGCCGTCCAGCAGATCCGTCTGGTTTGAGTTCCAGCACGCACGAAGCGTCGGAAGGATTGCCGGCGTAGTCGAAGATCTTCCGGATGCGCGGGACCCGCTGTGTTTCGGATCCGTGGACCTCCAGCTGGATCTTGATCCCGTTGTCGCCTGCGAACGTCGCGCACTCGGCGAGCGACTTGCCGATCTGCTCGAGCGTTTTCTCTTCGGGAACTTCTTTGACCAGGCCGTTCGGCCGCACCTTCACGCTCGGCGAGCCGAGATCCTTCGCGAGCTTGATCCACTCCTTGGTCTCGTCGATGTTCTTGCGGACGACCGCCGGATCGGCGGCGTGGAACTCGCAGGTCGTCCCGAGCCCGCCGATCTTGATCGGCGAGGCCTCGAACTGCTTTCGCACCTCCGCACGCTGCGCCGGCGTCAGCGTGATCTCCACGCCGTGCTTATGCGTCGTCCGCAGCTCGACCGCCTCGAACCCGGCTTCGGTCAGGTTCTTGATGATCGTCGGAACGTCCCAGTCTTTCGCGATGTTGTAGGTGACGGTGCCGAGCTTGAGCCCGTGCGGGCCGGGCTTGGCTGCCGGCGGCTGCTGGCGTCTGACGAACGCCAGCGCGGGCACCACCGCGACGCTGGAGAGAAAGTCGCGTCTGTTCATGGCGACAGAAGTTACCAGTTCCCAGTTACCAGTTTCCAGTAAATCTTGGACGTTCTGGAAACTGGAGCTGGAAACTGGAAACTGGAAACTGGAGACTTCACGACTCAGATCGCATGATCAATCGGAAACGCCTGCCCGCTCCACGCCTTGACCGACGTCCACGGCTGAGACGGCGACGACCAGAAGGGATCGCTGCGCGTCGAGGCCGAGCGGCAGGAACGCGACGGAGCACAGATAGAGACTGCCGGTCGAAATGTAGGTTTCGCCGACTCCTGGCTGATGGCCGCAGAGGCCGATGCGCAGCCAGCCGTTCGCATCGAACGTGTCCGGCGCCTCGAGCGTCTTGCGGATCACCGCGGTCAGCGCGCCACGCGCCTGGGCCGGCGAGATGCCCTCGGGCAGCGCGCGGCGGAGCGCCATGCTGGCGAGGAGGTGAAACGCGCCGCAGCGATAGGCGAGCGATCGGCCGATCGCCGGGAAGCTGCCGTCCGGCGCGATGAAGCGCTCGAGGACGGCGGCGTAGCGGCGCGCGCGTTCGTCCACGCGCGCCGACAATTCCTTCCACGCCGGCATTTCGTCGCGGCACGCGTCGAGCACGTCGAGCAGCATCGGATGGATGACGAAGCTGTTGTAGTAGTCCCAGTGGAACGACGGACCATCGCCGTAGGCGCCGTCACCCTTGTACCACTGGTCGTGCTGACGAAGCGCGTAGTCGACGCGCATCCGATCCCAGGTCGCGCCGAGCTTCGAGAGCGCGCTTCGACGGTCGCCGAGAACAGCAGCCAGTTGTTGAAGCCCGGTGCGATCGCGCGCGTCGATTCGAGCGCGGCGATCAGATTGCGCTTCGCCGGCGCGTCGAGCGAGTCGCGGAGCGCGCGCGGCGCGCGCAACAGCGCCTGCGCGAGAAACGCCGCGTCGACGAGCGGCTGCCGTTCGCGCGTGAAGTTCAGAAAGTCGGGCGACGAGGGATCGACCGCGCGCGCGATCGCGCGGCGAGCCAGGTCGGCGTACTCGGCGCGGAGCGTTCCTTCTGCGGCTGCGTCCGCCGGGAAGCTCGATCCACGGCGCCAGACCGGCGAGCAGCCGTCCGATCGCCTCGAGGTGCGTGACGTTCTGCCGATTCGCACCGGCCGCCTGCTCGACCGGCATGCGCGCCTTCAGCGTGCCGTTCGCGAGGTTCGTGAGAACCGGATCGGCGAGCTTGCGAAGCAGACCGATCCAGATGGCGCGATCGCTTGGCGCACTGAGCCGAACGTGGAGCCGATCTGCGCGTCCGGCTCGTTGAGCGCCCGCCGGAACAAACGGCCCGCACTGGCTGCTTTGAGAAAGTCGCGTCGATGCATGGTCTGGCTTATGCGGTTGCCAGTCACCAGTCACCAGCTCCCAGTGGCTCTCACTGGAGACCGGAAACTGGAAACTCGACCGTCTATTTAATCGGCCAGTTCGGCGACTCGGTTCGCGCAGTCTTGAGATACTTCTCGATCTTGGCGACGACGTCCGGATGCTTCGCCGCGACATCGGTGAATTCCGTCGGATCGTCGGCGAGGTTGTAGAGCTCGAGCGGCTTGTCCTTCGCCAGGCGCACGGCCTTCCAGTTGCCCATCCGGACGGCCTGTTGAAATCCGCGCTCGTGAAATTCCCAGTACATGAATTCATGCGGGGGCTGCGGTTTGTCCGCGAAGCACCGGCACGATCGAATCGCCATCGAGGCCCGTCGGCACTGGAGCGCCGGCGAGCTCGGCGAACGTCGGGAACAGATCCCAGTGCGCGGCGGCGTAGGTCGTCGAGCTGCCGGCCGCGATCGTGCCGGGCCAGCTCGCGATCATCGGCACGCGAATGCCGCCTTCGTAGAGATCGCGCTTGATCCCGCGCAGCCCGCCCGAGCTCTTGAAGAACTCGGGATCGCCGCCGCCTTCCTGGTGCGGACCGTTGTCGCTGGTGAAGATGACGAGCGTCCGCTGATCGAGACCGCGTGTCGCAGCAGCGCCACGATGCGGCCGACGTCGCGGTCCATGCGCGTGATCATCGCCGGCAAACGCCGCGTGCGGCGTCGGCTGCGAGCGATAGCCGAGCGACGGTTCGTCGGGACCGGTCAGCTTCGCGTCGGCCGCGGCGTTGACGAACGGCTTCTCCGGGAAATCGTCCCTTGAACGGCGCCATCGAGTCGTCCGGCACGCGAAGCTCCGCGTGCGGGACGGTGTAGTTCAGATAGATGAAGAACGGACGGTTGTCGTTCTGCTCGATGAACGACATCGTCTCGCGCGTGAACAGATCGTTCGAGTATTCGTTCGGGCTCACCTCGACGCGCTGTCCGTTGCGATACAGATGATCGGTGAACTGCCGATGCGCGTGCGTCTGCGACAGATAGCCGAAGGAGTAGTCGAATCCCTTGCGATCCGGCCGTCCGGGCGACTCCGATTCACCGAGGCCCCACTTTCCGATGAGCGCGGTGCGATAGCCCGCGTCCTTGAGCAGCGATCGCGATCGTGCGATCCTCGTCGCGCAGCGAGTTCCCGGCGACGTTGCCGCGGATCCACGCGTGCCCGGTGTGCAGTCCGGTCATCAGCGCGCCGCGCGACGGCGCGCACACGGTGCTGCCGGCGTAGTAGCTGATGAACCGGATGCCGCTCCGCGCCAGACGATCGACGTTCGGCGTCTGGAACATCGCCTGCCCGTAGACGCTCGAGATCGCCGTAGCCGAGATCGTCGGCCTGAATCAGGAGGATGTTCGGCTTCGGTGCCTGCGCCTGCGGCGGGGCCGAGCACACACACGCGAGCGCACAGATGCGATCGCGGACGAGTCGACGCACGTGGTCTCCTGAGGTCCTGCGAGCTTCACTTCGCCAGCGGATCCGGCCGCATCTGGAACTTGATCACCTTGCTCGTCGTCCCCTTGCCCGTCTCCATGTGGAACGGCGCGCGCGTGCTGACCGTCGACCACAATCCCTTCCCCTTCCAGCCCGGCTTTCGGATCGTCGATGCGGCCATCCATCCACTTCGTGTAGAAGCCGGTCGGATACGGCACGCGGAAGACGACGAACTTGCCGTCCTTCAGCGCGAGCAGTCCTTCGGATGCGTTGCCGGTGTTGATCGGCGTGTTCGCGCCGAGGCCGGACGTGTCGAACTGATCGACCCAGGTGTAGTAGCTCGCTTCGGCGCTTCCCGAGTCGGTGACGTTCTTCAACTGCGGCAACGGTTCGGTGTAGAACGTCCAGCCCTCCGGGCAATGCTGTCCGGTCGCGTTCGGACCGTTGAGCGGTCCCTTGCACTTGCGTCGATCGAAGCTGCCCATGTGGCCGCTCGCGAGCGCAACCCACGCGACGCCGTTGCGATCGATGTCCATGCCGCGCGGCGAGTAGCCTTCGACCGGTACGCCGTTCTTCATCGGCGGCTCGAACACTTCGGCGAGCGCGGTCGCCGGCGGATTCGCGCCGGGCGACAGCCGGATGATCGCGCCGGGGAATCCGAGCACCGATCCCCACACCGATCCGTCCGGCGCGGGCGACGACCGCGTAGAACGCGCTGCCGTAGCGCTTGTCCTTCGCCGGATCGACCGGCTGATTCGGCTCGACGTAGTCGTCGCGCTTGCCGTTGCCGTTGGTGTCGAGGATGAGCGCGGTCCATCCCTGCGACTTCTCTTCGTCGCCGGTCGCTTCGAACATCTTCGTGTTCAGCCAGCCGACGACCGATCCGCCGCCGCTCGTCCACAGCGTGTTGTTCGCGTCTTCGGCAAACATCAGGTGATGCGTGCTGAAGCACGTGCTGATGTGCGTGAGCTTGCCGCTCCTCGGGTCGTACATCGCGAGCTGCCGGCCCGATCGCTCGATCGGCGTGAGCTTCGCCGACGGATGATCCGATCCCGCCTTGCAGAACGCCGGATTGTCCGGCGGCCGGACCGCCGACGTGATCCACACGCGGCCCTTCTCGTCGAACATCGGGTTGTGGACGTTGTTCTTGCTCGTCCAGATCGGTTCGATGCCCCAGTACGGCGACGGCTGAATCATGAAGGCCGAGGTCGGCGGCGTGTTCGGATCTCGCACGGTCAGCTTCACCTGACCGATCGAGTTCTCCTGCGGATCGAGCACCGGCAGATAGTCGGCGCTGAGCTCGAGCGATCCGTAGATCTTGCCGTTCGCGTTGAGCGTCGGGTTGCGGCGATCGGTCGACACTTCGTCGTGGAGATACGCTTTCGGATCGGCCCAGTCCCACTCGGTGATCACGACGTTGCGCTCGACCCCCTGCGGCCGCGGCGGCGCCTTCGGCACCTCACCGGCGGCGATTCGATCGGTCCAGTCGGCAAACAGCGCCAGCGCGCGATCGTGACCGATGCCGCCGAGCGTCTGGATCATGTTGGTGCCGGCCTGTCCGGACTGCAGGCGCCGCTCCCACGCCAGCACCGACGACGGAAAGTCGTCGAACTCTTTCGGAAGTTTCCGCGTGCCGGTGGTGCCGAGCTGATGACACGCCGTGCATCCGCCCGACTTGATCAGCCGAATCCAGTCGGCCTGGTTCTTCACGTTCTGGCCGATGCCCGCGCCGCCGGGAAACTCGCTCTTCTCCGGCACCTTCAGCAGCGACAACCAGTAACCCGCCGGGTAGATCTCCGCGGCCGCGCGCGGATTGGGCGCCGGCACGGCGGTCAGATTCAGATTCTTGCCCGGCTGCGCCTTGGTCTTCGGCGAATCGACGAGACCGTAGCCGCGAACCCAGACGCTGTAGTTCGCCTTCGGCAGATCGGGAATCACGTAGCGTCCGCGATCGTCGGTGACGACGATGCGCACGAAGCGCGTCGGCAGTTCGCTCGTTTCGGCGATGACCCACACGCCGGCTTCCGGACCTTCGGCCGGTGACGACGCCGCCGATGTCGTCGCCGTCGATCGGGACCGCTGCTGTGGGCGCTTGTCGGGCGCCGGCTGCGCCGATCGGAGCGCGCAAATGCCGCCACGACGACCGCCTGCATCATTCGCGTGGTCTTCATAGAGCCTCTCTCGTTCGAAAAGGTGGCTGGCACCTTCGCCGGGAAGGTGCCAGCCACCTCTTTACGGTGGTTTGACGACTAACGCTAATCGCTGCAACTGCTTACAGCAAAAATCAGCCGAACATCGTGCGGACGACGAACCACATGTTCGCCGGTCGCTCCGCCAGGCGACGCATGTACCACGGGAACCAGTATTCTCCGTAGCTGATGAGCACGCGCAACCGCCGCCCCTCGCGCGCGAGCCGCGCCTGCTGGCCGCGCTGGATGCCGTACAACATCGCGAACTCGTAGGCGGACGGCGGCACCTTGTGGTCGCGAATGTAGGCGGCCAGCCGATCGGCGAGCGCGATGTCGTGGGTCGCGATGTGCAGCAGCGCTCCCGGCTTGCGCGCGTCCGGCGCCAGCAGCCGCGTGCACAACTTGAAGTAGTTGGCGTCGACGTCGGACTTCTTCGGAAACGCGACATCGGGCGGCTCGAGATACGCGCCCTTGACGATTCGGATCGCCGCGCCGAGCGGCACCAGCGATTCGACATCCTTTTCGGTCCGATAGAGATAGGCCTGCAGCGCGATGCCGACGCGCGCGGTCCTGGCGCGCGCGCGCCGATAGAGCTCGATCGTCGGATCGACATACGGCGAACTCTCCATGTCGATCCAGACGAAGTTGTTGCGCGCTTCAGCGCGCTCGATCAGCCGATCGAGATTCCGCTCGCACAGGGCGCGATCGAGATCGAGGCCGAGCTGCGTGGGCTTGATCGAGATGTGCGCGTCGAGGCCGAGACGCGGCGATCCGATCGAGCACGTCGAGATAGTGCTGCGTGACCTGTTCGGCTTCTTCGACGCCGGTGAGGTTCTCTCCGAGCTTCGTCAGGATCGTCGTGATGCCCTGCGGCTTCAGCTCCGCCGCCGCGCGCAGCGCATCGTCGATCTGCTCCCCCGGCATGAAACGCGACACCGACCGTCGCACGAACGCCGTCTTCGTCGCCCGATCGCGCAGCCACGGATTGGTCGAGCCGGCGAGCAGCACTTTCGCATCAGGACATGACAGCACGCTCTTGATCAATCCGCCGTCCACCTGCACCGTTGCGCCGGTCATGTACGACGCCGCGTCGGACAGCAGAAACGCACCGACGCGGCCGAACTCGGGTCCTTCGCCGTAGCGGCCCATCGGAATCGTCGCAATCGCTCTCGCCTTCGCTTCGTCGGCCGAAACTCCCTGCTTCTTCGCGTTGACCTCGTCGAGGTGACGGACACGATCGGTGTCGATGCGACCCGGAATGATCTGATTGACACGGATCTTCGACGGCGCCAGCTCGATCGCCAGCGTCTTCGCGAGCGCCGACACCGACGCGCGAAGCACGGTCGACAGCCCGAGGTTCGGGACCGGCTCCTTGACCGACGACGACGTCGAGACGAGGATCGCGCCGCCGCCGCGCGCCTTCATGAGCGGCACGGCCGCGCGCACCATCCGAATCGTGCTGAACAGCAGCAGGTCCGCGGCATCCTGCCACGCCTGGTCGTCGAACGAGATCGCGAGCCCCGCCGGCGGACCGCCCGAGTTGGTCATCAGCGCGTCGATCCCGCCGAACCTGTCGGCGCTGGCCGCACCCATCGCTGAATCGCGTCAGCCGATCGCACGTCCACCGGCATGGCAAGAACTTTCGAGCCGGTGTCGCGCTCGATGCGCGCCGCCGCCGCCGTGATCGACGCCTCGTCGCGCGACGAGATCGAGACCGTCGCCCCTTCCTGCGCCAGCGCATGCGCCACGCGCGTAGCCGAGCCCCTTGCTCGCGCCGGCGATCAGCGTGACTTTGTTTTTGAGTTGAGATCCATGTGTTGTCAGTTTCCAGCGCTGAGCGAACCGCGAACCGCGAACCGCGAACCGCGAACCGCGAAAGATATTACTTCGCCGCCCTTGCCTCCACCCACTGCATCACGCGATCGAGCGCCTCGCGCGTCGTCTGATCGAGGACCGCGCCCGGCGCGCGGGTCGCGGGGCTGGCCAGCGCGCCACGGCGGTGCAGCACTTCCTTGCGAATCGCCATCCCGATGCCTTCCTGGAACTCGAATCGCATCAGCGGCACGGCTCGATAGAACACGTCGGCGGCTTCGTCCACCTTGCCGGCGCGGAAGATCGACACGATCTCGACGAGGATTTCCGGAAACGCAAACCCGGTCATCGCACCGGTCGCGCCGGCCAGAAGCTCTTCGAGCAGGAACACGCCGCCGAGCCCGCCAAAGATCCGGACCGGCGTCTCACCGGCCGCGTCGAGGATGCGCGATGTCTTGAACGGCGTCGGCGGATCTTCGAGCTTGATCGTGCGCGCGCGCGGAATCTCGCGGGCAATCCGCGCCAGCAGCGACGGCTCCATCGCGAATCCGGAGATCGGCGGATAGTCCTGCACGACGATCTCGATGTCGACGGCGTCGGCGAGCGCCTTGTAGTGACGGACGACCGCTTCCGAGTTCAGCTTCGGCATCCGCGGCGGGCTGACCATGACCGCGGTCGCGCCGGCTTCGCGCGCGTGCCGGCTGTGCGCGATACACGTGCGCGTCCCTTCCGCCGTCGTTCCCGCGACGACGCCGATCCGACCTTTCACCTGATCGACCACCACCTCGAGCACGCGCCGCCGCTCGTCGTCGTCAAGGCGCGCGACCTCACCGGTCACGCCGAGCGCCGTGACGCCGTTGACCCCGGCGTCGATGAAGAGGTCGATCACCTTCCGGAGGCTCAGCTCATCGAGATCGCCGTTCGGCATGAAACGGGGTCGGAAGGACGGAATAGACGCCTTCGAGCTGCAAGGGTGGGCTCCTCCGAAACGGGTGCCAGGGGTTCCAGGGTTCCTGGAGTGCTACGGGTGTCAAGAGTGCGCCCCCCGGCAACTAACGATTGTTGATCAAGTCGCCGATCGGACGCGACCAACCGGTCTACACTCCCGTTCGTCCAATACGGGGCAGAACTCGAGAACCGGAAACTCGAAACTCGAAACGAATTCCGTCATGAACGATCTGAAAGACGCATTTCGCACGCTGAGGGCCACACCCGTCGTCACGCTCGTCGCGATCCTGTCCCTGGCGCTGGGCATTGGCGCGAACACGGCGATCTTTTCCATCCTCGACAGCCTGATGCTGCGGTCGCTGCCCGTGCAGGCGCCCGACCGGCTGGCGGTCCTCGGCACGGGACGGGGAATGCGACTCGTGGACCAATCCCATCTGGGAACAGGTCCGCGATCGATCGCGATCTCTTCGACGGCGCGTTCGCCTACTCCTCCAGCCGGTTCAACCTGTCACGCACCGCGCAAACGGAGTACGTCGATGGATTCTGGGCGAGCGGGCGAATCTTCGATGTGCTCGGCGTGCCGGCCGTCCTCGGCCGCACCTTTAGCGAGCCGGACGATCGACGCGGCGGAGGGCCCGACGGTCCGGTCGCAGTCATCAGCTACCGCTACTGGCAGTCAAGATACGACGGCGCGGCCGACGTCCTCGGCCAGGCGCTGACGATCGAGCGCGTGCCTTACACGATCATCGGCGTCACACCACCGGAGTTCTTCGGCGTCGAGGTCGGCCGGACGTTCGACGTCGCGATCCCCTTCGGAACCGAACCGCTCGTACGGCGGCAAGGAAAGCGCGCTCGATCGGCGATCCAATTGGTGGCTGAGCGTGGTGGTCCGATTGAAGCCGGGACAATCGGTCGATGCCGGCACCGCCGCGCATCCGCGGCGTACAGCCGCAGATCCGGGAAGCCACGATTCCGCAGAGCTTTCGAGCCGACGACCAGGCCAGGTACCTGACGGAGGCCTTCACTGCTTGCCCCGGCGGCGACCGGCAACTCTTACCTTCGCGATCGTTATCGAACGGCTCTCCTGACGATCATGGGGGTCGTTGCGCTCGTGCTGCTCATCGCGTGCGCCAACATCGCGAACCTCCTGCTCGCGCGCGCCACCGCACGCCGTCACGAGATGAGCGTGCGGCTGGCGCTTGGTGCGTCACGCCGCCGATTGATTCGACAGCTGCTCACCGAGAGTCTCCTGCTGGCGGGTTGCGGCGCCGCATTGGCCATTCTGTTCGCCCGCTGGGGCGCCGGATTACTGGTACGCCAGCTGTCGACGTCCACCAACACGGTGTTTCTCGACATGGAAATCGATTGGCGCGTGCTCGGCTTCACGGCAGTGATTGCGGTTGCGACGGCACTTCTTTTCGGAACGGCCCCGGCATTTCGCGCCTCTGGTGTGACGCCGAATGACGCGTTGAAGGAACGCGGGAGAGGAGTGGTCGGCGACGGACGGTTCGGGCTGGGTAACCTTCTGGTCATCGTGCAAGTCGCGTTGTCTCTTTTGCTGCTGGTCGGGGCGGGACTCTTCATGCGCACGTTCATGTCGCTCTCGCATCTTCCGCTCGGATTCGACAGCCATCCGATTCTGGTCGCAAGCGTCAGTGCGTCGCGTGCGACCGCCAGCCCTGACGAGCGGGCGGGGTTGTACGAGCGGCTGCGTGTGGCAGCCGCGCAGGTCACCAGGTGCGGCAGGGGCTGCGGCATCAGCCGTGACGCCCGCCAGTGGCAGCACCTGGCAGTACGCCGTCGAGCGCATCGACGACAGAGTCCTGCGGCGAAAAGGAGCGCGGCGTCTACGTGAACCTCGTCAGCCCGGAGTGGTTTCAGACCTTCGGCACCCGAATGCTCGGCGGGCGCGACTTCAACGACCGCGACACCAAAGCGGCGGCGCAGGTCGTCATCGTGAACGAGGCGTTTGCGCGAAAGTTCACGAACGGAGCGAACCCGATCGGCCACCATCTCAGGCAACCGGACTACCCCGACAGGCCCGCCGTCGATCAGGAGATCGTCGGCTACGTGCAGGATGCGGTCTACCGCTCGCTTCGAGCGCCGGTGCCGCCGACGATGTATGTGCCCATCGCGCAACAGAAGGAGGCGCCGTCCGGAATCTCGATCTCGGTGCGAGCGGGTGGCGGCTCGCCGGCGCTGCTCACCAAGAGCGTCGCGGCCGCCCTCGGGGCGGTGAATCCCGATATTACGATGACATTCCGTCTGCTCGCGGAACAGGTGAACAGTTCGCTGATTCAGGAACGAGTGGTCGCCATCATGTCCGGGTTCTTCGGCGGACTTGCTCTGTTGCTTGCCGGCCTGGGTCTCTACGGCGTGACGTCGTACGCCGTGAATCGGCGGCGAACCGAGCTGGGCATCCGAATGGCGCTCGGCGCCGCGCCCGCGGGCGTGATCGGACTTGTACTGCGTCGGGTTGGAATTCTGGTAGCCGCCGGTGTGGTTGTCGGCGGCGTCATCAGCTGGCTATTGGCACGGTTCGTCTCAACGCTGCTCTACGGCCTGGAGCCGCACGATCCGGTGACGCTCGCGGCGGCCACGGTGCTGCTCGGCGCGATCGGCGCGCTCGCCGGGTGGCTACCGGCCCGCCGGGCGTCGCGGATCGATCCCGCACAGGTGCTCCGGGAAGGCTAAGAATTGCTGATCGTTGATTGCTGAATGCTGAGTTTCTGACGGCCCTTCAATCAACTTTCAGCAATCAGCATTCAGCATTCCTTTTCTGGCGGCTTCGATCACGTCCTTCGCGGACCATCCACGAGCGCGCAGGTCGTGGACGCCGGTGTCGCCGTCAGACTTGCTGAGTTTCTGTTCCGGCGTCTTCATGATCAGAGGGTGATGAAGAAACGTCGGCGGCTGGGCGCGGCCAAGCAGTCGCGCGATCCGGATTTGCCGGCCGGTCGATGCGAGAAGGTCGACGCCGCGGATGACGTAATCCACGCCTTGCCGCCAGTCATCGACGGTCACGGCGAACTGGTAGGTCCAGTTGCCATGCCGATCGCGCAAGAGCACATCGCCGCATTGCTCTTCCGGATTTTGTCGCTGCAACCCCAGTCGCTCGTCGTGAAACTCTTCGATGCCAGGCTCCATTCGCACACGCCAACCGAAGCCCTCGCTCAGCGGAAGGCGCTTGTCCCTGCAGAGGCCGTGGTAGCGCAATTCGGCAGGCTCGCCGGTCGCTGGTGACGTCGCCTGCGCCGCGATTCCGGCGACACGCCGGGAGCACTCGCACGCGTAGACGAGTCCCTGTTCGCGCAGGAGGTCGAACGCTTCGCGGTAAATGTGATCGCGATCGCTCTGACGGCCGTCGCAGCGGCCGGCACGGTACGCGTCGGTCGGAAAGATATCGGGACGGTAGCCGAGCCAATCCAGATCGTCGAGGATCCCGGCTTCGAAAACATCTCTCGAGCGAGTGCGATCGTGATCCTCGATGCGAAGCAGAACCCGCCCGCTCAGTGCTTCGGCGGCCTTCCAGACGTATTCAGCATTGAGCACGTGACCCAGATGAAGCCACCCGGTCGGAGCCGGGGCGAAGCGGGTGATCAAGGGCGCTACGGCAGCGCAATCTTCCGAATGATCATTTGCGATTCTTCCCCCGCCGCGAGGTAATAGAGGATGCCGCCTGCGACGGTTGCGGAGGTGGGCGCTACCGCAGGAAGCGGCGCGTCGAGGACCTGCACGGTCGTGACTCGGCGGCCCGCGCGATCGAGGACGAGACGTACGGCCCGATAGGCATCGTCCGACCGCTGAATCGCTATCAGCGAACCCTTATACCAGCGCAGTCGAGCCACACGCGCGAGGTCCACACGCGAAGACGCCTTGAGCGGCGTGACCGTGCGCACGGCCAGATCAACCACCGAGATCCCTTCTTCGGTCGCAACGTACGCGACATTGTCCGAAGCCGGAGCGATGCTCAGTGGATGCTCGTCCGGCAGTGTCACAGCCACTTCCAGTTCCGACGACCTCGGCCCCAGCCGGAATACGCGGTGACCGGCGGCGTCGAGCGCCAGAACGGTACTGTCGATCGCGGCAGCGACGTCAACAAACGTCGCCGCGGCAAATCGATCGGCGACCCCGTAGCTCTGGAGCACTCGTCCGGAAATCAACTGGAGCTTGTGCAGCGTCGTCCGCGATGGATTGTCGGAATCCGCCGGACGCGAGAGCGTCTCGCTGCCGCTGACGACCCAGAGGTTTCCAAGCCTCGGATCAATTTCGAGCGCGGCGATGCTGCCGAAGCCAGCCGACTGCGCGCTCGCAAGGTTGGCGACGTGCTGCGAGAACTCATCGACGACCGTCAGCCTCCTGGCTTCGCGATCGGCGACGATGAATCGTCGCGATACGGCGTCGTAGGCGAGGCCTGCTGGCGCAAGCGACAGCGTGAAGCGCAGGGATTCCGCAGACAGAGCCGGCGGGGTTGCGCGAGCGGATGCTTTCGGAGCTGGCGCAACGGTCGGACTGGGTTCGGTCGCAGCCCCGCGACTCTCGTTCCGCTCGGGTGGTGGCGACGGCAACGAGGTGACGGCAGGAGCCGGTGCTGCTGCTCGTGCCGTCTCGGCTCTCGGCGTATTGCTGCCTTCGAGTTCCGCCCATCCCGGCAGCGCACGCACCCGACGAAAGTCATCGTTGGTCGCGGCGTCCGTCTTTCCCCCCATCTGTGCGAGCCGCTGCAGCATCACGAGCGCATCGCTGGGCCGCCCGCTCAGGCTCTGCGCCCGCGCGAGCAGGTACATCAACGTTGGATCGTTCTTCGGGCCCGTCTGTACCGCACGCCAGGCGAGGTCATGGAAGGCCTCGTAATCCTGCCGCTCGGCAGCGTTCAGTGCGAGCTGCTGGCACTCGTGCCATTCCTTACAGTCGATGCGAGGGCCTGGCGAATCCTGAAGCTGGAGGACGACGACCAGGAGGAGATGAACTGGCATCATGGCGCTGCGATGCCATCTTACCGCGATAGATCACGCCGGGCTGAGCTTCATAGTCGCGGCCATGAAAGTTCACGGCCCACAAAGGCGTCGCCAATCAGCAATCAGCAATCAGCAATCAGCAATTGTTAGAACTCTCTGAGAGCGATCATCGGATCCATCTTCGTCGCGCGCCGCGCCGGGATATAACACGCCGCCAGCGCGACCATGAACAGGAGCACCGTCACCACGAGGAACACACCGATATCGTGCGGCTGCACGCCAAAGAGCAAGGTCTGCAAGAAACGCGAAAGGGCATACGATCCGACAAGACCGATGGCAACGCCAATCGCTGCCGTACGTAGCCCCTGCCTCAGCACCAGCGACAAAATCGCACCCCGGTTCGCTCCGAGCGCCTGTCGAATCCCGAATTCGCGAACACGCTGCGCAACACCAAACGCCAGCACGCCGTAGATTCCGATCGCTGACAGCACGAGAGCAACCGCACCGAACAGAGCCAGCAGCACCATCGATGTGCGTGGCGTCTCGAGGGACCGCGAGATCCAGTCTTCCATCGTCCGGACGTTTGAGATCGGCTGATCGGGATCGAGCGAGAGCACGGCGTGTCGCAGCTCGGCGATCAGCCGCGTCGGATCGAGGCCGGTTTTCAGCACCACCGCCATTGCCGGCTGTGACTGCTGGGTGACGGGATAGTAGATGCGCTCCTTGATCACCGGCTGCGCGAGGTCGATGCTGTTAATCGTCCCGACAACCCCGACGATCGTCAGCCGTGGACTGTTCGGTCCGCCGCGCTGAATCTGATGGCCCAGCGCGCTCTGACCCGGAAAGTAGCGCCGAACGAGGTATTCGTCGACGACAACCACCGGCGTACTGTCCGCAGTGTCCGTATCGGAAAAGAGACGGCCTTCGATGAGCGGAATTTTCATGGCGCGGAAGTAGTCGCCGCCGACCACTTCCTGCCGGCCATGCGGCGCGGTTTCATTCGGGCCGGGGGTGTAGCCGACGATCGAGTACGAACCGGAGCTTACGCTGCCGTTGAACGGGACGTTCGACGTAAGTCCGGCGGCGGTGACCCCGGGTAACGCGCGCGTCTTATCGACCAGCCGCGTCCAGAAGGTGCGCCGTGCCGCCGCATCCGGGTATCGCAAAGCCGGCAGCGCGAGCTGCGCCGTCAGCACATTCTCTGAAGAGAAGCCAGGATCGACCGCCTGCAACCGCGCGAAGCTCTTGATGAGCAGCCCGGCGCCAAAGAGCAGCATCAAGGCAAGCGCCGTTTCGCCGACGACGAGCGTGGCGCGGGCAAAGCCGGTGCCCCTGCTTGCGCTTCCACGCGCGCTGTCGTCCTTCAGATAGGTAGATGTATTCCCCCGGATTACCGCAATAGCGGGAATGGCGCCAAAGATCAGGCCGGTCGCGATCGACAGCCCCAGCGTGAACAGCAGGACCGCCGGCCTGAGCGTCGCTTCCGTTGCGCCAGGGAGCTGCTGAGAGCTCATGGCAATCAACCCGCGGAGCCCTGCGGCGCCGAGTGCGAGGCCACCTGCGCCGCCGATCACCGACAGCACCACGCCTTCGGTCAACATCTGGCGAACCAGGCGCCAGTGGCTGGCGCCGAGGGTCGTGCGAATCGCCAGTTCGCGCCCGCGCCCGGTCGCACGCATCAACAGCAGATTCGCGACGTTCGCGCACGCAATCAGCAGAACCAGGATGACGCCCGCCTGCAGAACCAGCAGCGGCGTGCGCACGTCGCCGACCAGCTGATCGCGAATCGATACCGCGTACCCACCAAACCCGCTGCGCTTCGCGAACTGCGCACGAGTCGGCAGCCGCTCGTTGTTTTGATCGACGATGGTTTTCATCTGGGCATTGACTTGCTCGATCGTCGCGCCCGGCCGGAGCCGCGCGATCATCATGCTGAACTCGTTCCCGCGCGCGTTGTCGGACATCTGCTCCGGCGTGAACCCGAAGGGCAGCAGCAGGGCGATATCGCGTCCGGGCAGCTCGAAGTCCGCCGGCAACACGCCGACGACCCGATGCGCCTCGCCGTTCAGGCGAATGTCGCGGCCGACGATGCCACGATCGGCGGCGAAGCGTGAATTCCAGAGACCATAGGTCAGGATCACGAACTTGTTGGCGCCCGGGCTCGCTTCGTCATCGTTGAACCCGCGGCCCAGGAACGGCTGCCGGCCGAGCGTGGTCAAGAACGACGGGGTGACCGCGAGAGCCCGCAACTGCTCAGGACGGCCTTCCTCAGCCAGGCTGGCCGGCCGGGGCGTGAAAAGCGTCGCCTCTTCAATCGCGGGCGCCTGCGTCTTGCGATCAAGGTAGTCGGGAATCGACACGCTCGCTTGCGGCAGGCCCATCAGCGGGTAGGTGTTCCAAATGAACACGAGCCGATCCGCCTGCCCGTACGGCAACGGGCGGAGCAGGGTTTGATACAACAGGCTGAAGATCGCGGTGTTCGCCCCGATGCCGAGGGTCAACGTGAGCACCGCCACCAGGGTGAAGACGGGCTGCTTCCTCAGCGCTCGAACGGCGTATCGGATGTCCTGCATGCGCTCTTGGACGATCCGCCACGAAAAAGGGTTGCGTCTCCCGCCATGCTACGATGCGCGCGCGTGGCGCGCCTCTCGTTTCCTCATCCCCTGACCCTCCTGACCGGCTGTATTCTCGCCGCTGCCCTCGGCAGTTACGTGCTGTCCGCGGGTCAGTATGAGCGGCGCGCGGATCCCGTGACCGGCCGCGACGTCGTCGTCGCCGGCACCTATCACCATGTCGATCCGCGGCCGGTGGGGCCGTTTGAGGCCCTGGTCGCGATTCCACGGGGACTCGCCGCGGCCGGTTCAGTCGTCTTCCTCGTGTTCCTGGTCGGCGGCGCCTTCACCGTTGTCGACGAAACGGGCGCGCTCCGTCAAGCGGTCGGCTGGCTGGTGCGCCGCCTGTGGAATCGTGAAACGCTGCTGATCCCGATCGTGTCGCTGGCGTTTGCCGCCGGCGGTGCGCTCGAGAACATGTCGGAGGAAATCATCGCCCTCGTCCCGGTGCTGCTGCTCGTCACCCGTCGTCTGGGTTTCGACGCGCTGACGGCGGTGGCGATCAGCATCGGCGCCGCCGGTGTCGGAGCGGCCTTCAGCCCAATCAATCCATTCCAGGTACAGATCGCTCAGAAGCTGGCCGGCGTGCCGTTGCTGTCCGGGATGGCCTTTCGATTGTGCGTGCTTGCGATTGCCCTGGCGGGCTGGATCGCGGGAACGTGGCGGCATGCTGCGCGAACTCGCATCGTGCCTGAAGAGGAAGAAGATGCCAATCCGTCGGCGATCATTCTCGACGCGAGGCGAACCATCGTTTTGCTGCTCGTCATCGCGACGTTCGTGGTGTTCGTCTACGGCGTCATGAGCCTCGGCTGGGACTTCGATCAGATGTCGGCTCTGTTCTTTGCCATGGGGGTCGCGGCGGGATTGATTGGCGGCCTTGGCGCGGCGGGCACCGCGCAGTCGTTCGTCACCGGCTTCGCGTCGATGGCGTATGCGGCGATGCTGATCGGATTTGCCCGGGCGATATTCGTCGTGCTCGATCAGGGGCGCATCATCGACACGATCGTCAACGCCCTGGTCACGCCACTCCAAAGCCTGCCAGTGACCCTGTCCGCCCTCGGCATGCTCATCGTGCAGGCCGCGGTGCATTTCCCGGTCCCCAGCGTAAGCGGACAGGCCGTGCTGACGATGCCGGTGCTGGTCCCGATGTCAGACCTCATCGGCCTCTCACGCCAGGTCGTCATCCTCGCATTCCAGTACGGCGCGGGCTTGACCGAATTGCTGACGCCGACAAATGGAGCATTGATGGCGGTCACCGCGGCCGCCGGCGTCAAGTATGGCGACTGGCTCAGGTTCGCCGTTCCGCTGTTCGCCGCGCTCCTCGCGCTCGGAGGAGTCGCGATTGTGGTGGCGATAGCGATCGGAGTGTGACGACGTCACGGAGGTGGCGCTCCGCCCCTTTTAGTAGATTGACGCCCACAACGGAAACAGCGCAGCGAACGTGTCCTCGACCGTTGCCACCAGCTGGCGCATGTCGCTCAGGATCGCGGCATCGTCTGGCTTCGACATCGACAACCAGCGGCCGACAAAAATCCATCCCTGCGCCGACGGGTTCTTGCAGGTCATCAACCATTCGACGGCCTGCGGTGGAAGCAGATCGAGCGCCGGTCCGCGCTGGCCGTACTGGATGAAGCCTCCAGTGGTGGACATCCAGTCGGCCAGCTGACGCTTCCATGCCGACGTAAGCTGCTGTTGAAACGATTCAAAGCAGCGGACCATGTGTTCGTGGCCGTCGATCTGATCGTCTCGACCGCCGGTCGTAAGGTTGAATCCCAATCCCATCCGCATCCAGGAGCCGTTCCACGCATTGCCGCTCAGCAGCCCGATATCGAACTGCGGCTCCCAGCGTCCGCCGTGGTGGTACGCGTGAAGATAGCCATTGCCGGCATCGTGATAGCTGTTGCGATGAAAGAGCTTCGATCCCGACTGGCCGCCCCGGTTTCGCGCCTGGACGATGCGCTGTGCGGTGCGTTGATCGTTCAGCGACATCAGCAGCGTTTCGATCTTGGGACCGAGCGCCCGAGCCGCGTCGATCGGCGCGAGGTGACTGAGCGCATCGAAGTCGTGGCTGGTGAAGCCCGACACGGCGTCGGCGGTCGGCAGCGCCATCGCGCGTCGCTTGGTGACTTCCGTCATCAGGCTCTTCGCGATGGTGTTCGAGGGATTGAGGTCGAGCACGGTCGCGAGCGCACCCGCCGCGTCCGCAAAGCGCCGCTGCTCGAGGTAGCAGCGAGCCAGCCGCGTCCAGGCACCCTGATTCGATGGATCAGTGCGCGTGATCTGAAGATTGACGTCGAGGGCCTCGGATCCAAAACTGTTGCTTTTTGCCAGCTCAACCGCCCGCTGTTGAAGATCCATCCGCTGATTATGTCAGGAAGAAATGCTGATTGCTGATTGCCGATCGCTGATTTGGCTGACCTGTCCAATCAACAATCAGCAATCGAAAATCAGCAATTTCACTACGAGTGCGAAGCCACGATAATGGCGCATGCGCACTTCGGCGAGAACCGCTACCCTGCTCTGCCTGGTCATCGCGATCGCAGCCGGATGTTCTTCGAGCAAGCAAGCGGCTGACACCAACGCGAGTTCGTCAACTCCGCAAATCCCCGCTCCGCCGGATGTCGCGGCGCCGCCACCGGACGCGATCCGCACACCGACCGGCCTCGTCTCAAAGGTGCTGACGCCGGGGACCGGAACACGGCACCCGCGCCCCAACTCTCAAGTGGTCGTGCAGTACACAGGGTGGACGACCGACGGCAAGATGTTCGACAGTTCGGTCGCGAAAGGCGAGCCGGCGTCAATGAGCCTGGATGGCGTGATTGCCGGCTGGACCGAGGGCGTGCAGATGATGGTCGTCGGCGAGAAGCGGCGGTTCTGGATCCCGGCGCGGCTCGCCTACGAAGGCAAGGACGGGCCGCAAGGCATGCTGGTGTTCGATATCGAGCTCGTCAGGATCGAATCCTGATTCAAGACGAGGTGGCGAGCGTCGGGGAATCAACGGCTGCCGCCGGCTTACTGCCCCGTCGGATCATGCCGGCCACGATGCGGGCAAGTTCGAGTTTGGGCACCGGGCTCGTCTGAATCGACACGCGGCCTTCGCGAATCGCCGTGCAAATCGCATCGGGGTTCGGCTCGGCAAAAACAAACGAAAACGTGCGGCCGAGCTGTCGGAGATCGTGAAGGTCGGAGCTCGCGACCACGGGCTTGCCGTGCTCACGGGCCCACCGTGAGGCCTTGGTGTTGAAATTCGCGCCGCGGGTCCAGAAGTAACTCCACTCAACTGCGTCAAAGAGGTCGGCGTTCTCGATCAGTCGCGTCCGCAGGGAGTGCGCCAATCGGAAAAAACGGATGCGCGGCCACGACGATCCCGTTCGCTCGCGAGCGAAGCGCAGCGAGATCCTCGAACGTCCGCACGTGATCCGTGCCGTGCGGGAAATTGAGCAACAGCACGTGCCGTCCTTCAATCGTTCGCTCGACACCAGGAACGAGCACGATGCCGCGGTCACGGGCATACCCGATGAGCCGCGGATCGGTCAGCACTTTGTCGTGAAGCGTAATGGCGAGCGCATCGAATCCAAGCTCAGCCGCGCGATCGATCAGCTGACGGGAGTCGTGCGAAATCACGTCCGCCGGGTCCTCCGAAGTATGGAGGTGAAGGTCTACTTTCAGCACGTCTCTTCCCATCGGTCTCATCGCCGTGCAAGTAGAGCAAGCGATGTTCCTGACCGGAACCTTTCATTGTACTCGGTCTCATATGAGCCGTCGATCACAGTCTTGAAGTCGAGCGGTCCCGGAGCAGACAAAAGGTCTCAGGAAAGCAGCATTTCCAGGTCTTCGGCCTTGAGGGATCGAATCAAACCCGTGTCGGCCTTGAGGATAGCGTCGGCAAGTTCACGCTTACTCTCCTGCAGTTCAGCGACCTTTTCTTCGACCGTGTCGCGGGCAAGAAGGCGATAGGCGAAAACATGACGCGATTGACCGATTCGGTGCGCGCGGTCGATGGCTTGGGCTTCGACCGCGGGATTCCACCAGGGATCGAGCAGGAACACGTACTCCGCCGCCGTGAGGTTCAGGCCCAACCCGCCGGCCTTGAGGCTGATCAGGAACAGCCGGCACTCGGGATCGGATTGAAACCGCTCGACTCGCTCCGCGCGATCGCGGGTGCGCCCATCGAGGTATTCGTATGGCGTCTGCAACGCCTCCAGCCGCGGGCGCAGCAGCGCGAGCAGGCTGGTGAACTGTGAGAACACCAGCGCCTTGTGCCCCTCGGCGATCACCTCGAGCAGCCGCGGAATCAGCACCTCGAATTTTGCAGACGGCTCGTGCGCCCGTGCGGGATCGATCAGGCCGCTGTGGCACGCCGCCTGGCGCAGCCGCAGGAGCGCTTCGAGGATCTGCATCTTCGATCGATTGACGCCGTCGCGGGCGATTCGCGCCAGCAGCGTCTGACGGTAGTGCGCGCGCAGCTCGTCGTAGTGCCGGCGCTGGGCCGCCTCGAGCTCGCACTGCAGGGTCTGCTCGGTGCGCCGCGGCAGCTCCGGCGCGACCTGCTCTTTCGTCCGGCGCAGAATGAATGGCCGCAGCGCGCGCGACAGCCATTCCAGGTTCTCGTCCCCCTTCAGCCGCGCCGAGCTCGCGCTGTTGAAACGCCTTCGCCGATCCGAGCAGGCCCGGGTTCAGGAACTCGAAGAGGCTCCACAGCTCGCCGAGATGATTCTCGATCGGCGTGCCGCTCAGCGCCAGCCGATGTCGCGCCCGAAGCAGCCGCGCCGATTTCGCCGACGCGGTCGCCGCGTTCTTGATCGCCTGCGCTTCGTCGAGAATCGCGTAGTCGAACTCGATCGCGTGCAATCGCGCGGCGTCGCGCCGGAGCGTGCCGTAGGTCGTCAGCACGAGATCGGCGCCCGCCAGCGACCCGGGATCACGCTGCGGACCCGTGTAGTCCGTAATCTTCAGCTTCGGCGAGAAGCGAGCCGCTTCGTCGCGCCAGTTGAACACGAGCGAGCGAGGCACGACGACGATCGAGGGCTGCCGCGTCGCGCGCTTCCGTTCGTCTGCCGACGCGCATCGAGCAGGGCGAGCACCATGACGGTCTTCCCGAGGCCCATGTCGTCGGCGAGGCAGCCGCCGAACTGGAACCGCCGCAGAAACGAAAACCAGCCGAGCGCGTCGCGCTGGTACTCGCGGAGCGTTCCGCGAAACGAACGGGGCGGATCTTCAGCCTGGATACCGCTGAAGCTGTGAAGCTCGCGACCGCACACGCGCGAACGTCTCGTCGTACGCGATCGCCGGCTGCGCCGCGAGCAGCGCGTCGAGCAGCGCGACCTGCGATCGTCCAAACCGGATGCTGTCGCCGTCGGCGCTGCCAAATCCCGCGATGGCCGCGTAGCGCCGCAGCCATTCCTCGGGCAACAGCCCGACGCTCCCGTCGTCGAGAACGACGACGTCCTCGCCGCGCGCGACGGCGGCAAGCAGCTGCGGAAACGGGGCCGACCGGCCGTCGCCGAAATCGACCGCGCCGTGCAGATCGAACCAGTCGATGCCCGACGAGACCTCGAGGCGCATGCTCACCGCCGGTCGAAACGGTCGGCCCTTCGGCTTCGACACGCCAGCCTTCCTGCACCAGCGTGTGGACGACACGCGGGAACTGCTCCGGGGAGATACCGAGCAGCTGGCGTGATTCGAAGTGACTCCAGGTGTATCGGAAGCCGAGCTCGTGAAGACGATCGATGGCGGCCTGCTCCGCGCGCGCGATCGCGCCGGATCGAGCCGGCGGTTCGCGCGATCGTAGGCGGCTGCGCCGGCCGGGCCCTCGACGATGGCGCCGTCGTAATCGAATTGCACCGTGGCGCGAAGATCCTGGCGCAACGCGTACGGGTTGTTGCCGTTCGGGACGGCCGACTCGCACGCGCGGACGCGGCGTGCCTTCGACGACGTCGTAGCGAAGTTCGGCCGGAAGCGAGCGGGGATCGAGACCTGATCGCGCAATCGTTTCGACGAGCGTGTCCGACTGGGCGCGCGGCATCGAAATCGGACCGAACGCTGCGCAGCCGCGCGATCCACGCGAATCCATCGTCGACGTCGAGGCGCGCCATCGCGTTGCGCGTGAACAGGAAGCCGCGACTCAACAGCAGGACCGGATCGCGAAGCTTCGAGCCACTCGCCGTCGCGCACGAATCGCCCGTCGACCTTGATCGAGTCGTTCCCCTCGACCGAAATCCGCGATCTCGAATCGCCACGGCGGGCCGTCGTCCCAGGCGAAGGGGAAAAAACCGGGCTCATCGTCAATCCGGTCGAGCCCTCCGCGTCCGGACTGCGCAATCTTCGGAAGGATGACGTCTTCGAGCGGTCCGTTGAGCACGTAACGCGAGCGGGAGAATCCCGGCTCGTAGGTCGTGCCGTACGATCCAGGGGTTGCCGGCGCCGAGCAGCAGCGAAAGGATTTCGCGGTCGGCAGCGTCGGCCAGGTGTTCCGCCTCGCTCGGCGTCACGGTGGCCGGCCTGCGGCTTGCTCCACGTGCCGTTCTTTCGACGCTGGCGGAAGAGCACGTTGATCACGGTGCCGTAGCCATTCAGCGTGTCGCGCACGTCAATCGAGTAGACGATCTCGCCGTTCGAAAACCGCGGCGCAGGCCGGGCGCGCTCGGCGGCTGCGGCATCCTGCTGCACTTCGTTGAGGAACCGTTCCCACGCCGGCGTCTTCGCTGCCGGCTTCGCGGACAAGCCGTGCGCGGTCGTCGCGACTGGCAAGCCGTCAGGGTCCGGACGATATTCGGGCTCGAGTGTCGCGCTCGGAAGGATCGCTCCGTCACCTCCGAGCAGTCCGCGACGATCGGCCTCGAGCAGCGCGGCCCAGATGTGCTTGCAGATCTCGCCGCGGTCCGCGTAGTACGGACACTCGCACGATGCCGTGAAGCGATCGGTCCCGCTTTCCCGCCGCAGATCGACGCGATAGTCGCGCGTGCCCCGTACGATCGCGTGGGCGCTCCACTCGCCGCCGGCGATGTCGATCACGCCGCCGGACCGGAAGTAGTCCACGCCCTTGACACGGGTGCGGAGCGTGACGAGCGAACTGAGGGGCTTGATGAACATTCAGGTAGAGCCCTCCAGTATACAGGCAGGACGGGGCGTGGAATTGCTGATTTCTGATTGCTGAATGCTGATTGATGGCAATCGCGGACAGTGAGTATCGATCGGCCGAGTGACGGCGATGTGTTTCGACTTGATCAATCAACAGTCAGCAATCAACAATCAGCAATCCTGTTGCCTCACCTCTCCTCCGCCCAGTGGATTCTCGCGGTTGTCGCGGCCACCGGGATCGGCATCGGCAAGTCAGGGCTCGCAGGCATGAGCCTCGTGCACGTGCTGATCTTCGCGTTCCTGTTCGGCGCGCGTGAGTCAACCGGTGTCGTGCTGCCGATGCTGCTCGTCGGCGACGTGCTCGCTGTGCGCATCTTTCACCAGCACGCCCGATGGGTGTACGTGCGGCGAATGCTCCCGCCGGCGTGCCTCGGCGTCATCGTCGCGGCGATCATCATGCGCGGCCTGAGCGAAGCGGTTTACAAGCCAATCATCGGTGTCACGATCCTCGCGCTCACCGCCCTGCAGGTCGCCCGGATGTACAAGCCCGAATGGTTTGGAAACGTGCCGCACGCGGCGTGGTTCGCGTGGACGATTGGCCTGATCGCCGGCGGGGCGACGATGCTGGCCAACGCCGCCGGTCCGATCTTCACGATCTACTGCCTCGCGGTCGCGCTGCCCAAGTTCGAGCTGGTGGGCACGAGCGCGTGGTTTTTCTTCATCATCAATGCGTTCAAGGTTCCGTTCAGCGTCGCGCTGGGCCTGATTCACGGACAGACGCTCGCCTTGAACGCGATCCTCAGCCCGGCGATCCTCGCGGGCATGTTCATCGGCCGTTGGCTGACCGCGCACATCCCGCAGCGGCTCTTCGACGGGTTGCTGCTCGTCTTTGCCGCGGTCGCGGCGCTGCGGCTGATCGGAGTGGTGTGATGAGCGCCACTGGCGGCTTGTCGGCGCTGCGCTGCTCTCTCGCAGCTCGGCGGCGCCTGCGTCTCTGCTCGAGCCCAGCGCGCGCAGCACGCCGGAGCTGAAATGGGCCGGCGATCCCGAGGGAGGAGCGCCGTTCGTCGAGGCCGATCCCGCCGATCCGAACAAGTTCAACGGGATTCGATGTCGAGATCGCAGAACTGATCGCGCGTGGGTTGAAGCGAACGCCGCACTTTCTCTTCGTCCCGTACGGCTCGATCGATCAGGCCATCGAACGCGGGACGGCGGAGATCGGCCTGAGCGGCATGGAAGACACACCGGCCCGACGCGCGGCGATGGCGACGACGATTCCGTACTACGCCTTCCGCGAGGTGCTCGCGGTGCGGGACGCGGACGCTGGCGCGCTTCGCGGTCTCGCCGATCTTCGCGGCCGCCGAGTGGCGACGCTTGGCGGCACGATCGCCTACGAAATCCTGCTTCAGGGCGAACGACAGTATGGTCTGCAGGCCGTGTCGTACGACGACGACGTGCATCCCTACAGCGATTTGCTGCTGGGCAGGGTCGACGCCGTGCTCCTCGACAACGTGCTCGCCGAACGGCGCCGGAAAAACATGCCGGGCATCACGGTGCAGCCGCAGGCGGTGGCCATGAGCCACTACGTCGGCGTCCTGGCGTCGCAGAAACGCCCCGCTGCGCGATTCGATCGACGAGATCCTGCGCGGCGCGATGCGCGACGGGACGCTCGAGGCGCATCTTCCGGAAGTGGAACGTCTGGAACGACGATCAGCCGGCGCTCTACGAACAGCCTGATCGCCAGGAGAGCGGTTCCGGCGGTTTCGATTTCGGGATCGGACGGCACAGATTGGCGTCGCGACGATGAGCCGTCGGGAGGCCGACTCTGCGCTACGTGCCCTCGCTCGTGAAGGCGGCCGGCGTCACGCTGATTCTGTCGTGCCTCGTCGATGGCGATTGCGGTCATCCTTGGAGTCGCTGATCGCCAGCGGACGCGTGTACGGACGAAGGCTCGTTCGACTCGCGCTGACCGGATACGTCGAGCTGATGCGCGGCACACCGGTGCTGCTCCAGCTCTTCGTCATTTATTACGGGCTCGCGGCAGTCGTCAAGCTGCCGGCGTTCCTGGCGGCGCTCGCCGGCCTCGCGCTCAATTACGCCGCGTACGAGAGCGAGATCTATCGAGGTGCGCTCGAGGCGGTTCCTGGCGGACAACTCGAGGCGGCGAGAACGCTCGGACTGACCGAACGTCAGGTGCTTCGGCTGGTGCGCGGTCCGCAGGCGTTCCGGATCGCGCTTGCGCCGATGACCAACGACTTCGTCGCGCTGCTCAAGGATTCGTCGCTCGTCTCGGTGCTGACGGTCGTCGAGTTGACGAAGCAGACGCAGATCTTCGCGACCAATCTTGGCAGCTGGGTCATCCCCGGCACGCTCTGCGCGGCGATGTACCTCGTGATGTCGCTGCCGCTTGGCGCGCTGGCGCGCCGGCTCGAAGAGCGATGGAAGGCGCCGACCGCATGAACGACGATCCTCGAGGTCCGCGATCTTGCACCTGCGCCGAGGCGAACGCACCATTCTCGCCGGCGCCACGTTCAGCGTCGCGCGCGGCGGCGTCGCCGCGCTGATGGGACCGTCAGGATCGGGCAAGACGACGATTTTGCGCGCGATTGCAGGACTCGAACGCTTCGATCAGGGCACGATCGACGTCGAAGGCGTCCGGCTCCAGGGTGGAGTCGAAGACCGTACGGCGCTCGCTCAAGAACCTGCGCCGCCAGGTCGGCCTCGTGTTCCAGTTCCACCACCTCTTCGATCATCTGTCCGCGCTGCGGAATATCACGCTCGCGCCGACCCATGTCCTGGGTGTGCCGACGCAGGCAGCCGAACGCGCGTGCGATGGAACTGCTCGCGGCGCTCGGGGTCGAGCATCGAGCGGCCGCGCTGCCAAGGGAACTGTCGGGCGGCGAAGCGCAGCGCGTCGCGATCGCACGGGCGCTCGCCGTCGATCCGCCGCTGCTGATGATGGATGAACCCACGGCGTCGCTCGACCCGTCACGCCGCAACGAACTGGGCGAGCTGCTTGCGCAACTCGCCGGCCAGAACCGCACGATCCTGCTCTCGACGCACGACAACGATTTCGCACGTCGCTGGGCGACGACGATTCTCAGAATGGATCGGGGAGTCGTTGTGTAGGTGTTCGGTGCGTCCGGGTCTGTTTTGGGCTGCGCCGATTGTGGCGGGTTTGCGGGTCGCTGTGGCGTTTCGGGAGGTGTCGCCGTTCGCTCGCCGGGTAGCGTCGGACGCGGCGCGCCTGGTGGCGCGCGTTCCCGGACCGGGTTCGCGACTCGTTCATGAGTCCGAATCTTGCATCAACTCGCCGCGCTTGGGGACGCCGACCCTCGTGAAACGCAACCGCATGCTCCGCTCACTGTTGGCGAGTCGTCGTCAATACGCGGTGGTCGCCCTCTGCAGTGCGTTCGCCGTCGTGCTGGCGACCGCAGCCGGAGCCGAGACGCTGCGTGCCGATCTCGACGGCGACGGCGTTCACGATCGCATTGAGACCGGCCGGCGTCCTGGATTGTTCGCCGTTCGGCTCTCGGGCACGCACCGTTGGCTGCAGTTCGACACGCACGAGCCGATCATCAGGCTAATCGTCGCGGATATCGATCACGACGGCGATGCCGACGTCGTGGCCGAGACCCGCCACTCCGGCCTGCGCTTCTGGATCAACAAGGGACGCGGCCGGTTCGCGTTTGGATCGCCAGGCCTGCGTCACCGCGCGCTTCGCGCACACCACACCAAGCCGACCGTACGCGGTGTCCGGGAACTCCGCGTCGCGGAGAGTGCCCTGAACGATCCGAACCGGCTCCTGGGGGTCCTGCCGGCACCCCTGTGCGACGGGCTGGTCGCGGCAGGCCCAATCGCGCTGGCCGCGAGCGCTCCGCTCGCCGAGTTCACTCATCGCCGCCACGCGGCCCGCGGTCCTCCGCGGCTTCTCCTTTCCTGATCAACACCCGCCTCTGCCACGTCTGGGGCGGACCCGTCGTTTCGGTGTTCATCGACTTCCGGTCGTCACGGGTGTGCCATGGCGCGCGCCATCGAGCGCGCAACGGGAGATGAGGAGACTCACATGCGGATTGTTCTGGCCGATCTGGCATCGGCCGACGGCTTCGTCAGCAAGGACACGGTTGCGGGTGGATACGGATCCCGGCTCAGACCCTTTTCCACAGTGACGCGCGTCATCTCGGCGCTCAAGAAGCGCCTGCACGATCTGCCGAGCGTGCAACTCGGCTACATGGCAGCGCTCTGCGCCAACGCCGGACACGAAGTCTTCTTCACGGACGGTCCATCGATTGAAGGGGACGCGGTCATCATACTCACGTCGCTCGTGGACTACCGGCGAGAGTGCGCCTGGGCGGACGAACAGCGCTCGCGTGGATTGCGCACCGGGTTTGTCGGCCTTGCCGCCTCGAAGCTCCCGGAGTTGTTCGAACCCCACGCCGATTTCGTGGTTATCGGCGAACCTGAGCGGGCCACCATGAGGTTCGCGGCTGGCGAGCGGCTGAGCGGCCGCGTGCCCAGCGCTCCGATCGATGACCTTTCGACGCTTCCGTTTCCACGCTGGGACCTCGTCGGTGCGGGCACCCGCAGAGGGGTGTCGATACCGTTCACCGGCCGTCCGGTGGGCGGCTCGTTTCCCCTGCTGGCGAGCCGCGGCTGCCCGGAATTCTGCACCTACTGTCCGCATCGGATCCTCGCGTCGTACCGCGATCGGCCGGCCTCGAACATCGTCGACGAGATCGAGTATCTGTGCGGCATCAGGCGCGAGCCGTACGTCGTCTTCAGAGATCCGCTGTTCTCCGAGGATCGCGATCGATGTCTTTCGCTGTGCGACGAGATCCAGTCTCGAGGGCTCAGGTTGCGCTTCGAATGCGAAACCCGCCTGGATCGACTCGACCCCGAGCTGCTGCAGACGCTGCGGCACGCAGGCCTGGCGGCGATCAGTTTCGGCGTGGAGACCTCGTCGGCCGAAACGTTGAAGCGATCGGGCCGGCGGCCGATTCCGCCTGAACACCAGCAGCGCATCATGGCGGAATGCCGCAGGCTCGGCATCGTGACGGCGGCGTTCTACGTGCTCGGGTTCCTCCAGGACGATTGGTCTTCGATCGCCGCGACGATTGACTATGCCATCACGCTTGGCTCGACAGCCGCGCAGTTCAAGCTGCTGACCCCCTACCCGGCCACGCCGATGTGGCGGCAGCTCCAGCCGCGCGTCTACGAAACGGACTGGCAACAGTTCGACGGCTTCACGCCCACATTTACCCACCCGTCGCTGTCGGCCGACGAGCTCCGATTCCTGCTGGAGGCCGCCTACAATCGTTTCTACCTGCGGCCTTCCTATCTTGCTCAATTCCTGCGGCTCGGCGGCCGCGGACTCCGGGCCGCCGCGCGCTTCGATTCCAGCGTGTTTGCGCGGCACGAACGGCGGGAGCGCGCGCTGATGGCAAGGGCCGTGATTTGTTGAGCTTCACCGGCCCCTTCGCGTACGCCGCCGTCTACGTTGCGGCGATCCTCGAGGGGGAGGTCGTGTTTGTGGCGGCCGCCGTGCTGGTCGCGGCCGGGAAACTCAGTGCGCCTGCGGTGATGATGTTCGGCGCACTGGGAGCAGCCACCGGCGATCAGCTGTTCTTCTACGCGTTTCGGGGCCGGATCGCCGGGTGGCTGACGCGCTCTCGCCGGGTAGCCGCGCGACACGCATCGATTGTCTCTCGCGTCCAGCGTCACCAGTCGCTGATGATCCTCGCGATCCGGTTCCTGCCCGGTTTGCGGATTGCCATCACCGCCGCGTGCGCGTACGGCAACGTGTCACCCGTACGCTTCAGCACGCTCAATCTGATTGGCGCGTTCGTGTGGGCCTTCGTACTCATTGATGCTGGTGTCGCATGTCGGTCCGGGGGTGCTCCATTACGCCGGCATCCACGGCATCTGGGCCGCCATCGTTCCGGCGGGGCTCCTCATCCTCTTTACCTGGTGGCTCTCACGCGATCTGAATCCCTCATCGCGAATCCCTGATCACTGATCACTCATCGTGAATCACTAATCGTCGAATCCTTGAATCGCTGAATCCTTGAATCCTTGAATCGTGAGCCTGTCGCCGAAGCTGCGGAGGCGGGCGAACGCGAGCGAACCACGAACCGCGAACCGCGAACCGCGAACCGCGAACAGCGAACAGCGAACAGCGAAGACGTTAGAACCCAATCACAAAATAAGCCGCCGCCCCGAGCACGCCGCCGACGATCGGCGCGACGACGGGAATCCAGCTGTATTCCCAGTCCGAGCTTCCTTTGCCAGGAATTGGAAGGAGAGCATGGGCCAGACGCGGTGCGAGATCGCGAGCGGGGTTGATCGCGTAGCCGGTCGGCCCGCCAAGCGACAGCCCGATCCCGAGCACCAGCACGCCGACGAGCAGCGGCATCAGACCGCGGCTGAAGACAAACGACAAGATCGACGTCGCCTGGCTTTGACAGTGTCTGCGCGTTGGCGGCAATAGCGAGGATGCCGAAGACGAGCACGAACGTGCCGACGACCTCGCCGATGAAATTCCCGGCGGGGTTGCGGATGGCCGGGCCGGTTGCAAACACGCCTAGCTTCGACGCGGGATCGGCGGTCACCTTCCAGTGCGGCAGGTAGGTCAGCCACACCAGCACCGCGCCGATAAATCCGCCCACCAGCTGCGCGACGATGTAGCCGGGCACCTGAGCCCACGGAAAGCTGCCAATCGCCGCGAGGCCGATTGTGACGGCCGGGTTGAGATGCGCACCGCTGATGCGGCCGACCGCGTAGACGGCCATCGCCACCGCCACGCCCCATCCGACCGTGATCACAATCCAGCCGCTATTCTGTCCTTTGGTTCGATTGAGCACGACGTTGGCCACAACGCCGTCACCGAGCAGGACGAGCAGCATCGTGCCAACCGCTTCCGCTAAGACGCTTTGCATGCGGTGAACGTTAGAGGCGATGCGCCTGCTGAGTCAAGGGGACATGGCCCGTCTCGACACGGCACCTCTGGCGGGACGATGGAATCGGCCGGAGAAAGGGAATCCGGACCCGGGGTCGCGCGTCACGATACCCGTCCAGATCCCAACAGTGAGGATCTAGCTACAGCCAGGGTGACGGCAGCCGCAGCGCAGCTCCGTCATGTTTTTGGCTTCCTTACAATGTTCTGAACAGTATTTGCCGAATTCGCCGTTTGGCGGGACGGTACACGAACAACCCGGATGAGCGCACGGCTGAGGCTGATTCATAACGCCCCCCTGCTCGCAGGTCTACCGGACGATTGTCGCACAGCAAACGCTCCGCCGGAGCGGATGGCTGAGAATTCCGGAGGGCGAATCGAGCCGCGGAATCAGGCCTGTTCCGGAGCAGACTGTGTGCGGCGGGCGTCCATTTCGCGTTGCGTTCGGAGAATGCTGCACCAGTCCTTGTGCTCGGCGATGGGCATCCCGCATTCGACGCAGATCCGCACGCGCTGCCGCGGTTCGGTAGTCCGGGAAAAGAGCTTTTTCAGGAAAGACATGAGGTCTCCGTTTCCGCTTCTACCCTGAGACGGAAATCGGGGCCAGAAGGTTTGCCCAATGTTCAAAATTTCTCGGAATTGCCGCTCCCGGCGTCGGTGAAGAGTATAATTTGCGACTGCTCGACCGCCGCACCGGTCTCCATCAGTGTAGTTCTATGCCGACCAGGATCACGGAACGCCGGATCGGTGACGTCAGCGTTCTCCACGTGGCGGGCCGGATCATCCTCGGTGACGGTGCCGCGGAACTCCGTTCGCGGATCAACGACCTCATCGACGAAGCCCGCCTCAAGTTCCTGCTCGACCTGACCGACGTGACCTACATCGACAGTTTTGGAGTGGGTGTGATTGCGGCGAAGTACGTGAGCATCCGTCGCAAGGGTGGGGACGTCCGGCTGTTGCGTCTCTCGCCGCGCAGCCGCCGGGTCATGCGCATCAGCGGCCTGCTCAAAATCTTCCAGTCGTTCGACACCGAAGAAGAAGGTGTCAAGAGCTTCGCGCCGGTGCCGTGACTATGCCGCGGGCTGCGCGAACATCGCGGTGATCGCGTCTTCTTCAGAGTAGCGCTCGATCCAGGTGTCAAACCGTTCGAGGTCCTCTTCGGTCGCAAGCACACGCAGCTTTCGATCGCTTGCGTCGAGAACCGCCGGCGTATCGGCCGGCAGAACGTACCGACGAAGCAGCAGCGCGATCCGCCGCTCGACGACGTAGTAACGCACACGCCGGCTGGCCGGCTCAACGAGAACGCCGGAGATCGCGCCGAGCTTGTGGTCGTCGGCACTGCAGAGCATCAATCCCGCAAACGTGCCGGAAGGATGGCTGACGTGTTCAGCGTCGAGGTAGCGCAGCGCGTCCGGTTGGCTCAGTTCGCTCGACATCAATCCCTCCGGACAATAACAGGAGCAAGCGGGATGCCAGCGTGCGCAGGCCAAAAAGCCCCAGATTGACGGTCGAGTTTGTACGGTTTTTGTGGGCGCCGCGAAAAAACTGCCGCAGCGTATCCGCGCATCACAGGCTCGGCAGTCGCGCGGGCGAAGAATACTCGGGCTGGCAAAAACCACAACGGAGTTCGAACGGGAGGTGGCGAATTCTTGGGTACTTCTTCCAATCAAGTTTGAATCGCCTGCATTGGGCGTGGTGACGCAACTGGCACCAATCGCGCAGGGACTTCACTCGCTCCGGGAGACGCGATGTCCGAGGAAGTGCTGAGAGAAGAAATGAACGAACGGTCCGAACTGACGGAGCGTCGAATCGACGAAGACGATCGTTCGGTTGGCAACGAGCGCCTCGAACAGCGCGCCGGCACGGAGTTCGGTTCTGAACGACTCGACAAAGCGCTCCATGCAATCAGCGGTGGCATCGCGCGGCTCGAGCGAAAGCTCGATCGGATCCTCGCCCTCGTCGTTGAAGCGCGGCGGCGTCACTGAATCCCGAAGGCCATGATGTTGCCCCCCGCCGCGACCGCAATGTACTGCTTGCCGTCGAACATGTAGGTCATCGGCGATGCCTTCCACGTCTGGTTCGTCTGGAACATCCACAGCGGTTTGCCGGTCACGGCGTCAGCCGCCATCAGCGCGCCGCCGTCCTCGCCAAAGATGACCAGACCGGTCGACGGTCGACAGCGTGCCGCCCCACGAGTATGCCGGGCCACGCTGCGGGAGTTCCCAGCGGACCGCGCCGGTCGTGAATGTCGATGCGCCCGCAGGATCCGCTGCGGCGTCGGATCCGGAGCCGTCCGCTGCGTTCCGCCGAGATAGGTCTTGCCGCTCTCCCAGTCACCCTGATCGCGCTTGGTGTAGATGCTGCACTTCTCGAACGTCTGAATGTAGTAGAGGCGCGTCGACCGGGTTGTAGGACGGCGAGTACCAGTTGGTCGCGCCGTCCTGTGACGGGCACACCTTCGTTCCCGTCCGCCGACGGCTCCTGTCCGGCGATCTTGATCGGCCGGCCGTCGCTGCCGATGCCCGCTCGCCCACGTCAGCGTCTTGATGAACTGCTTGGCCAGCAGCAACGTCCCGTCCGCCGATCGAACACGTAGAAGAAGCCATTGCGGTTCGCATGCAGCATCAGCTGTCGCGGCTGCCCCTGCCAGGTGGCGTCCACCAGCACCGATGTTTCCGTCGCGTCCCAGTCCCACAGATCGTGCGGCGTGAACTGGTAGTGCCACTTCAGCTTTCCGGTCTTGCGATCGAGCGCGAGCATGCTGTCGGAGTAGAGGTTGTCCCCCTTGCGATGATCGCCGTTGTACTCCTTGGCGGGATTGCCGGTCGGCCAATAGACGATGTCGAGCTCCGGATCGTAGCTGCCGGTGAACCAGGTCGGCGCGCCGCCGTGATCGATGTCCTTCCCCTGCCACGTCTCCGATCCGGGTTCGCCCGCTTTCGGCACGGTCCAGAATCGCCAGACTTCTTTGCCCGTTTCCTGATCGTGCGCGGCAACGAATCCGTTCGCGCCGTGCTCGCCGCCGGTCACGCCGGAGATGACCAGGTTGCCCGCGGGCAGCGGCGCAGACGACGCCGCGTAGTTCTTCCGCCAGTCCTCGAGCGGGGTTTCCCACATCACGTCGCCGGTGAAGCGGTTCAGCGCGAGGATGTGCGCGTTGTCGGTTTCGAAGAAGAGCCGATCGCCGGCCACCGCGACGCCGCGGTTGGCGCTGCCGGCCGTGATGCCGGTCGTGCGCGGCCGCTTGAATTGCCAGATCATGCGACCGGTCCCGGCGTCGAGCGCGATGCACTCGTTCGGGGCCGTGACATACATGATCCCGCCCACGACGACCGGCGTTCCTTGCAGCTGGCCCGCGCCGGGAAACGCAAAGACCCATTTCGGCGCCAGCCGCTGGATCGTGCTCTTGTCGATCTGGGTCAGCGTCGTGTAGCGATTGCCGCGCGGATCACCGTTGTAGGTCGGCCAGTCGACGCTCGACGTGACCTCGCGCACGCGATCGCCGATGCGCCGAAGCAGGTGGACGCGCTTGTCGTCGGTCAGCAGCTGAAGATCGTCGAATCCTTCGGCGAGCACCTGCCCGTCGAGCGTCGCCCCCGCCGTCGTCTGCACCCTGAGACCGAACGATCGGCTTGGCCTCCGGGACGCTTTTCGATCGAGCGCAGGAACTTGATCAGATCGCGCAGTTCGGACCCGGCGACGTCGCTCGGCGGCATCCCGCGCGCCGGAGATGCCCTGGTGAATGAACGCGGCCAGCCCTTCGTCGTCTCGCGCAGGTGAGCCGGAGGACGATCGGCGGCCCCATTTCGCCGCCATTTCCGTCAGCGCCGTGACATCTGGCGCAACGGCTCTCGAACACCTTCCGCCCCGCGTCGACTCCTGACGCGACGCCAGCGCAGCGACGGAAACGACCAACAGAATCGCCATGCCGAGTATCTGGGAGCGCATGAGTGAATCTTAATCCGGGATCCGTGGTCAGCGAACGATCGAATGACAGATCCCGGTCAAACGCACACCATGACGCGGGGGTCAGCCAGTCGATTCCGCCATCGCCGATCGGCGCCCCGGGGGGCGCATCGAAGGTGGTCGGCGTACGAATGGGATCGATCGGACGTTCGAGGAAGCGCTTGATGTCGGCGGCCATCAGCATCTGAGCCGGGCCGTCAGACGACCCCTTGAGGGATACCTCGCCGATCTGAATCCTGCCCAGCGCGTCCGAGGCCTCAGCGCGCACCTGCGGCATCGGCGCACCACCGGCGAGCCACATCAGCCGTTCGACGAGCGCACGCGCGGTGGCGCGGCGAATTTCTTCTTCGTACGGATTGGTGACCGGTACCTCGAAGGTCGTCCGATCGCAGCGCCGTCGATGACCTCGCGTGAGTCCCGGCAGCGACGGATCGACCGCGTGCTGCGCGACGATGCGCGCCGCACGATCGGGCTGGAGCGTGAACCCGATGGTGACGTCGGCGGCGATCGACGCCGGGCTGATCGGATCGAAGGTATCGCCGGTGTATCGGGCGAACAGCTCGCGATGCCGGCGCCCATCCAGACGGCCGCGGCGGGATCTTGTCCAGAGCGGTCTTCGGCAGCGTCAGTTCGGACGGCTTGAGCGTCGCCGCCAGCGCCTGGATCGCGGCTCGCTGATCGGCGGCCGAAACCCATCGCGTCGGCGTGCGTCCGTCGCCGCGGAATGCATAGATGTAGTCCTGCCCGCCAACGGCCGACGCGGCGGCTTCTACCGCGTAGCGGTGATACATGTAGAGCGGGACCAGCGCCTCCTCCATCGTGGCCATCGGCTGGTCCTTCCGGATCACGGTTTCGTCGAATCGATCGAGCGCGGCGCGCCGGACCTTCATGATTCGGTTCAGCTCCGCCGCCATGTCGGTTCCGTTGTTCCACTGGTCGGACCGCGGGGTCGAGTCGGTGTCCTGATTGGTCATGTAGCGCAGATCCTGCGCCCACGCGTCGTCCAGGATCTTTCTCAGCGCCGCGGTTTCGTCGGTGCCCTTCGGAAAGTCCTGGTAGCCGTAGGCGATCGCCACCTTGTCCCATTCGCCGATGCCGACGGCGTACGCGTCCGAGAGATCAATCGTGCCGTCCGCATTGAGCTTCTCGAGCGGGTGCGGGTAGTCCATCACCGAGATCCGACCCTTCGAGCTGTTGTAATACTCGTGGCCGAGCCCGAGCGTGTGGCCGACTTCATGCGCGGCCAGCTGCCGAATGCGTGCGATGGCGATCTGTCGCGAGAGCACTGAGGGTGTTTCGGTGCCGGTCTTGTAGGGCGCAAGCAGCGCCTCGGCGATCAGGTAGTCCTGTCGATCGCGAAGCGACCCGAGCGTGACCGTCGCTTTGATGATCTCGCCGGTGCGCGGATCCGAGATCGTCGCGCCGGAGCTCCAGCCGCGCGTCGAGCGGTGCACCCAGTTGATCATGTTGTAGCGGATGTCCATCGGGTCGGCGCCTTCGGGCAGCAGCTCGACTCGAAACGCGTTGCGATAGCCGGCCGCCGTGAAGGCCTGATTCCACCAGCGCGCGCCTTCGAGCAGCGCGGAACGAATTGGCTCGGGCGTGCCGCGATCGACGTAGTACACGATCGGCTTCTTCGCGTCGCTGACCCGCGCGGATGGATCGACCTTCTCGAGCCGGTGACGGCGCACGAAACGCTGCACCATCGGTGTGCCCAGCGGCGCCGCGTAGTCCACGTACTGCAGGCCGACGTAGCCCGCGCGCGGATCGTCCACGCGCGGTTTGTAGTGGCCGTCAGGCAACTCGGCGAACGTGTGATGTTCGCGAAGCGTGACGGCATCGGGCGTCGGCGTCACGCTGCCCACGGTTCCCGAGAACATGCCACCGCCAAATCCGCCGCCACCCGGAATCGGGCGAACCGACCTGAGGGGGACCCTGCGCCGGGCCCGCCACCACCTCCACGCCCTCCGCCAGCCGCCGTCGTTTGCGAAGGTGAGGATGACGTCGACTTCGGTGTTCTTCGGAAACACCTTCGTGCCACGGCATGTCGATCGCGCTTCGCGTGCGATCGACGCGGTAGGTGCCTGGCCGCAGCTGCGGAATCACGTTGTGCGCGTCGCGCAGAAAGAAATCCGTCGCATCGACGAGCACGCGACCCTCGGTCTCGGCGGCGACGGTGAAGCCCCAGAGGATCGATTTCGCGAAGGCGTCCTCGACGGCGCGGCGCTCATCGGGGTTCGTGCTGTTCGCGCGGAACGTGTAGTTGGGCTGCACCATCAGCACGCGTGGACCAATGCGCTGAAACTTCACGACCCGCCCCTGTCCCGACTGGCCGCGATCGAGACCGATGTCGTTCGATCCCAGGCCCGGCGGTCAACCCGGTCGCGTAGAGCATCTCGGTGTCGAACTTGTTGATTTCCATCCACAGGGATCCCGTCTTCTGATCCCAGTAGAGCGGCATGTAGCCGTCGAGTTTCTGGAAACCCGGCGGTCCGAGGCTCAATCTGGACAGAGCCAGAGCCAGACTGTGCCCCACCCGGACGATCACCGGGCGCCTGGGCGTCAGGACCCGCAGCGAGAAATGTCAGGACTGACCCGAGAGCGATGAGCAGTGATGTGGTGCGCATGAGGCGGGATTCTAGCGGAAGTGGGACAACAAGTCGGGATCCGGTCGTCCGGGATCCGGGATCCGGGGTTCGGATCTGCGACTGGTCTCCTGCTTGCACCTTCATTCGGACAAGGAGGTTCTCGTATGGCGGAACAACTGCGCAATAAGCGCATCGCAGCGCTCGTGGACGACGGATTCGAGCAGTCCGAGTTGCTGGAACCGAAGAAGGCGCTCGAAGACAGCGGGCGCCACAGTGGATATCGTGTCACCTCAGATGTTCAGGGTGAAGGGATGGCAGCATACGGACTGGGGCCAGGGCGTCACCGTGGATTACAACGTGGATGCCGCAGACGCTGACGAATATGACGCGCTGCTGCTGCCGGGCGGCGTCATGAGTCCGGACCAGCTTCGCGTCAATGCCGCAGCGGTGCGGTTCGTGAAATCGTTCGTCGATGCGGGAAAGCCGATCGCAGCCATTTGCCATGGACCGTGGACGCTCATCGAAGCCGGCGCGACCAAGGGGCGCCGAATGACGTCATGGCCGTCGCTGGCCACCGATCTCCGCAACAGCCGGGGCACAGTGGGTAGACGAAGAATGTGTGGTGGACAACGGGGTGGTCACGTCGCGCAAGCCCGACGATATTCCGGCGTTCAACAAGAAAATGATTGAAGAGTTTGCCGAAGGGCGTCACACCCCTGCACGCAGGCGCGCGTGAGATGACGGGCGCCAGCCGGTAAAGCTCAACCTGTGCCACTATGACCTTTCGGGAGCGGCGTTCGAACGCCGCTCGTTTTTTGAGAGACGAGACTGCGGAGCGAGGAGGGGTGGGCATGGCCAGACGACCATCGAGCGAGAGCCGGCGGCAGGAAGAAAACGACGAAGCGGTCCGCGTCGACGCGATCCCGCGGACAGCGATCATCGCGGAAGACATCCGGCCGTCAATCCACGCCGGTGGCGAAAGGCGGGTCCAGGAAACGAGCGGCATCCACGTCGAAGAGCGCCAGGAAAAAGACCGCGGCGCGCGCCTCGGCGTCTCGTTCGACCCGGAAGGAACGCGTGGCCAAGCCGTCCCGGCTGGTCCGCGGCGACAGCGACGGCCCGCGGCGCCGTGGCGGGCGCCGTCGCCGCGGTGGCGAAGCGCCTTCCGTGGTCCGTCGAGCGATGCAGGACGCCATCGCGCTGCTGGAAAAAGATCATCGGCAGTTCGAGGCGCTGCTGAAACGGGGCGAGGAGACGACCGAGCGCGCGATCAAGGGCCGCACCGAAGTCCTGAAGACGCTCACGACCGAACTGAACCTCCACGAACTCGTCGAAGAGAAGGTGCTCTATCCGGCGCTCAAGGCGCATCCCGAAGCCAGAGACATCGTGCTCGAGGGATATCAGGAACACCACGTCGCCGACATCCTCACGCGGGAACTGCACGGCCTGGCGGCCGACAATGAGCAGTGGGGCGCCAAATTCAAGGTGCTGAAGGAGAGCCTCGAGCATCATATCAAGGAAGAAGAGGGAGACATGTTCCGCAAGGCGCGCGGCATTTTCAGCCGCGACGATTTGCGCCGCCTCGGGGCTGAGATGGCCAGGATGAAAGCCGAAGCCCGAACGCTAGTCATGGAGAACGCGCGATGAAACTGACCGAATTGTTTCTGGGTGAGCTCGACCGGGAAGCGCGGTTGACCCGCCGGGTGCTCGAACGTGTACCTGAAGGGCGCAACGAATGGCGGCCTCACGAGAAGTCGATGCCGCTCGGGCGGCTCGCCGCACTTGTCGCCGGCATGCCGTCGTGGCTGGCGATGATGATCGACAAGAACGAACTCGATCTCAATCCGCCGGGCGGGTCCTCCGGGTCCTTTCAGACCAACTTCCAGACGAATGCGGACCTGCTCAAGATCATGGACGAGGGCGTGGCCGGCGCCCGCGCCGCGCTTCAAAAGACAACCGACGATCACCTCTTGACGCCATGGCGTCTGCTCGTGTCCGGCAAGACCGTGGTGGAGCAGCCGCGGCACATCATGATGCGGGACTCGATCAATCACCTGGCCCATCACCGTGGACAGATGACCGTGTACCTCCGGCTGAACGACGTCCCCGTGCCGGCCGTGTACGGACCATCGGCCGACGATCAGCGGTTCAGCTGACGAGTCGCGCGGTCCCGTCAGTCGGGGCAGAACGTCAGAATAACTCGCGCGATCCTCGATCGACGCCGGGCGCGTCGATGATCTGCTTCAACTCGCCGTAATCGAGCCACACCAGATCGCAGGTGACGCACCGATCGATGACCACGTTGCCGGGGCCGTAGTACCAGTCGGTCGTCATCGGCGAGCCGCACTTCGCGCAACTGATCCGGCGGCGCAGTTCAGCCGCGTCGGTAGGCGCTGGTATGACGGCGGCCGTCTCCGCCCAGGCCCGGCGGCGGCGCACCAGGTCGGCGAAATCCTCACGGCCGACGAGCATTCCGTGGCACTTCTCGCAGTAATCGACCTGGTAGCCGTCGAGCAGGCCGCGTGCGAATGGCGCCTGGCACAGGGCACACGACAGGCCGGAATCGCTCTGCCCGAGCAGGCGCATGCCGTCGCGCTCGATCGATTCGGGAAGCGCGTTCGTCCCGCAGTGGCTGCAGACGTAAAGACCCTTCGCGTTCAGGCGCATCGCGGCGCCGCAGTTCGGACAATTCATAGGGATTGCTGATTGTCGATTGCTGATTGTAGATTGATCAATCAGCAATCAAAAATCAGCAATCAGCAATATCATTGAGTCATGCGTCTTCGAGGCTCATCGACCGTTTTCGTGATTGCACTCTTGCTCGTCGCCGGATGCGGAAGCGAGATTACCGCACCGTCATCTGCCCCATACACTCAGACGGAATTGCACATCGGCTCGGGCGCCGAGGCGACGGCCGGCGTGGTAGTGACGGTCAACTACACCGGCTGGCTGTACGACAGGACCAAGACTGACGGGAAAGGCATCCAGTTCGATTCGTCGGCAAGCGCCGGACCGTTCGCGTTCCTGCTTGGCCAGGGCCAGGTGATCGCCGGCTGGGATCGCGGCGTGCCGGGGATGAAAATCGGCGGGATTCGCCGGCTCGTGATTCCTCCTTCGCTGGCCTATGGAGCAGCCCGATACGGTCCGATTCCGCCGGATGCCACGCTGGTGTTCGATATCGAACTCGTGGACGTGCAGACGTCGGCGCTGCCGTGAACGGCAAACGCGATCATTTTCCGATTCGATAGCGAACGCCGCCGCTGACGTAGCGGAGGCGGTCGTCGAGACGCGGTTCGCCGCCGCCGGTTGGCACCCCCTTCAGGGCAGCAAAGCCGGCATCGATCGAAATGGCGATTCGCGGCGAGACCCAGATCTCCATGCCGGCGCCCCACATCCAGCCCCAGCCGCGCGTTTCGATTTCCGTGTCCTGCGACGCGCCATTGATGGTGTCCTTGGTTTTCAGCACGGAGTCCTGGTAGTCCCCGCCAATCAAACCCGAGATGCGTACGGGACCGATCGGAACGCCAACACGCCCTCCCACCGTCAGCATGTTCGTATCGAGCGTCGAATTGAAGGAGTAGTTGGTGCCGCTGCCGTTGATTTTAGCTTTTGACGGCTTGATATAGCTGGCCTCCGCACCCAGGAAGCTCGAAAGCCAGAACGTCAGGCCGCCGCTGAAGATCAGGCCAGCCTTGTCGGCGTTACAGGTCTGCGCAGTGCCGCATGAGATCAGGCCCGCATCGCGGTAGTCGCCTCGACCGACCCCGCCGAAGGCAAGCAGGCCCGTCGGCGCCGCCGACCAGTTCTTCGTCTTCCCCGGGTCGTAACTTCCTTTGACGAGCATCATCGTCGGATTCGCGCCGCCGATGTCCACGACCAGCGTGTTGACACGGCGGACCCAGTAGAGGCCTGGAATATCGCGCCGTTCGCAGCCGGGCTCCTGCGTGGCGGCTGGCTGCCCCCGTTCGACGACGATGATGCGGCGGATTTTGTCGCAGACGTCGATGAAGATGTTGGCGTCGATTTCGAGCTTGCCGGCGTTGTTCTCGTGAAGGTTCAACGGAAGCGTGGTCTCACCGTTGGCGGGAACCGACGAGGTGGCCACTTTGGTCGCGTTCAGGAAAACTTCAACTGTTTCACCCGGCGGCGCGTTTCGCACCATGACCGTCTGAGCCGCCGCGACGCCGCTTCCAGTTATCACTAACACCGCGGCCGCCACGAGCAGCCGCATCGGTTTCGTCATCCGCACTCCCTCGAAGCCTGAAGTCCTAAATTATGGTTCAGAACAGTTCAGAACACGAATCGCCGCCAACCTGGCGCAGCTGTTGAACGCGCTGGCACGCGATCAGCAATCAGATTGAACAATACGCTCGAAGACCGGCAAACCGATTACAAATATGTTCAGCCGTGTGCTATTTCGGCAGTTGATCGCAACGGCGCTGGCCGCGCCGGCGTTCGTGATCGCACGACCGGCACAAAGCCGCGCCGCGCGCGCCTACGGCCGGATCACCGGTGTCGTGCACCTGGTTGCACTGAGTGGCACGCCGCTGCGCTCCGGTGCATATCCGTCGCGGCGGGTAAACAGAAAGACGCCAGACGCCGCCGAGATCGCCAACGTCGTCGTCTTCGTCAAGGACGCGCCGACGGATCCGGAATTGCCGACCGCGCGCGCGTCGATCAGCCAGCGGGACGAATCGTTCGTGCCGCGCGTGATCGCGATTACACGCGGATCGACGGTCGAATTCCCGAATTTCGATCCGTACTTCCACAACGTCTTTTCGCTGTCGCGCGCGCTGACGTTCGATCTGGGCCGCTTTCGCAAGGGTGAAAAGCGGGAACGGACGTTCCCGCGAGGTGGCGTCGTCAAGGTCTACTGCCACATCCACTCTGAAATGTCGGCGACGATCCTCGTGTTCGATCATCGTCTCTATACGACGCCTGCCGCTGACGGCACGTTCACGATCGATGCGGTGCCGCCCGGCACGTATCAACTGAGCGCGTGGCACGAGCGCATCGGCGAGACGACCAAGCCGATCAAGGTTGTCGCCGGCGACGATGCGAGCATCGAGTTCGCGCTGCCGGTGGTCGAAAAGTAGCGCATGTTCCGCACGCCGCCACGGTTCGTCATCCGCACGCTCGTGGCGACGCTGGCGACCGTGGCGTTCGTGTTGTCGGCGGTGCTGCTCGTCGTCACGCTGAACGTGCGCAAGAGCGTTCGCGATGGCGTCGTCGACCGGCTCCAGGCGACACGGCAGCTGCTCGGCGAGCTGGAAAAGCGGCGGGTGCAAGAACTTCAGTCGCAGGTGACGATGCTGGCCGAGAACTCGACGCTGAAAGCTGCGGTGGACACCTACCAGAGCGAGCTGCGAACGACCAATCCTGCCGGCCGTCAGGATCTCGTCGCCACGATCGCTCGAGAGCTGGACAAGCTTGCTGCGCGCATTCAGCCCGACGTGCTGGAGGTGCGCAATCTCTCCGGCGAAGTGCTCGGCATCGCCGGCAGGCGCGCCGGTGAGTGGCCGGCCTTCTCGCGGGTCACCGCACCGCGCCAGGGAACGGGCACGTCGTTTGTGACCACACCATCAGGCGGCGTCTTCCGGGTCGCATCTGTTCCGGTCGTCCTGCAAGGTACCGAACTCGGGACCTTGAGCCTGGCCAGCGCGCTCGACGAGCGCTACGCGAAAGAGATCGCAAGGTTGTCGGAGGCCCAGACGCTGGTCCTGTCCGACGATCGTGTCGTCGCCTCGACGCTCCCATCCGGGCCACGGACGGGCCAGGACGTCCTCACGCTGGGCGATTCGGGTACGCGGTGCAGTCCCTGCTCGACGAGCGAGACGCGCAGGTGTACGTGCTCGATTCGATCGACGCGTCGGCCCGCCCGGCGATCGCGGGCGCGCTGCGGACGATGGGATGGATCGCGCTCGGCGCGTTCACGCTGGCGGCCCTGGCGAGCGTCTGGTTGTCGCGCACGATCGCACGTCCGATCGACACGCTGTCGGCGTCGCTGACGGGCATGACCGAATCGCGCGACTTCGACGATCCGCTGACGCCCGGCGGTGACGTGCTCGAAGTCGATGCGCTGACGCTGACGTTCAATACGATGATCCAGTCGGTCAAGGCCGCCGAGGACGAACGGCTCAGCGCGTATCTCGGCACGATCCGGGCGCTGGCGCTGGCGCTCGACGCGCGCGATCCCTATACCGCCGGCCATTCCGAACGCGTGAGCACGGTGTCGCTCGCGATCGGCCGCTGCATGTCGTTGAACGAGGCCGAGCTCGAGGTGCTCCGACTCGGGGCGCTGCTCCACGATATTGGCAAGATCGGCATCGGCGATCACGTCCTCATGAAACCTGGTCCGCTGACCGACGATGAGTACGAAATCATCAAGCAGCACCCGGTCCTTGGCGCCCGGATCCTGCGCAGCGTACCGTTCCTCGAGCCGCACATTCCGATCGTCGAGCTGCATCACGAGCGGCCGGACGGCAAGGGATATCCGCACGGCCTCCGCGGCACGGAGATTCCCCTCGTCGCCAGCATCGTGCACGTGGCCGATGCGTTTGATGCGATGACGAGCGCGCGGGCGTACCGGCCGGGACGCGCCGCCTCCGAAGGTCTTCGCGAGTTGTGGCGGTGCGCGGGCACGCAGTTCGACGCCGAAGTCGTTCACGCGCTGGCCAAGGCGCTTCCGGCGCTGGACCGGTCTCCGGCGGCGAGCGAGGCACGTCGTACCCCGTGCCGGTTGCCGTTCCGGTGCCGTTGAGGCCTCGCCGGGCATGACGATGAGCCAATGCGGCGCGCGGCGCTCTCAGCGGCGGCGGCCGTGCCGATGCTCTCTTGCGCAGCGACGGCCCGTGCGCAGGATGTGACAGGCCGGGTTGCCATGGAGGCGGTCGCGTCCATCTCCGTCTCGTCCGCAGATGACGGCGATCCATTTCTGATGTTCGACCAGACCAGCACGGTCGGCGTCGGACGCGGATGGGATGTGATCGTTCGCCCCTGGGCCCGGCGCATGCCGGGTGGAGACTGGGCCGCCGAGATGTATCAGCTCCAGGCGCGCTACACGTCGACCACGCGCATTCCATTTCGGTTCGACGCCGGCGTCATCTCTGGGCCGCTGGGATTGACGACGCTGGAGTTGAAGGCCGATCAGAATCCAACGATCGGAGCCCCTTTCTACTACTTCGTGCCGCTTCCCCCGTTCGACGGCAACTTCGATCGCGTGACGATCATGTCGGGAGGCTATCCGCTCGGCGCGATTCTGAGCGCGTCGGGTACGCACTGGGATGTGCGCGGGGGCATGACCGATTCGACGCCGACGCGAGCGCGAAGCGTGTTCAGCAGCTCGAAAGCGCCAGCCGCGCCGCAGTTCGTCGTCGGCGGCGGTGTGACGCCGACGACAGGACTGCGCGTCGGCGCGGGTCTGGCGGTTGGCCGTTACCGCGTGGACGCAGTCGCACAGAAGAACCTGGTGGTTCCCGAGGACAGCTACGGATCCGTGCCCACGACCAATGCCGTCATTCCGCGAGGCGCGCCGCTGCCAGATGAACTGGCGACCGTGTTCAACATCGAAGGGGAGTACTCGATCGGCTACACACGCGTCAGCGGCGAATTCATCGTCGATCGGTTCGAGACCTTGATCTCGCCGGCGGTTTCACGCGGCTTCAACCTCGTGGCCGTTCGCACGCTGTCGCCGCGCTGGTTCGCCGCCGGGCGAATCGTCGGCGCGTCTTCTCCTGTGCTGACCGGACCCATCCCAGTCCGTCGCATCGGACAGAGCACCGAAGCCACGATTGGATTTCGATTGACGCCGACGGTGACGTTTCGGGCCGGCTACCAGGGATCGACCGCGTTCAGTCGTCCGACATGGAAGCACGCGATCGCAGTGTCCACTGTCTGGTCGCAGCGCTGGTGGTAAGGAAGGGGCTGGCACGGGGTTCTGTCGCGATTGTGAGTGGGGCCACGCGCCCGGATGAACATCCGAAAGCCGCGCGGTGCGCGTGCGGCAGAACCCCGTCGCGCCGTTCTCAGTCCGGTGGCGTATCCATTTGCTGCCTCCTTGACGGAAGGCGATCGGGGAAAGCATGGACCTCGAACGCGGCACTGTCAAGCGTGTTCTGATCGCGCTTTCATCAATTGACAGTCACGCAGTTTCAATTCCGATGAACGTCCGGATCCCGGATCCCGATGTGATCGAAGATCTACGACATCTTCCCCGACAGCTGCCGATGACGCGCGATGCTGCCCGCCGCGCGCGCCCGCTCGGTGTTGACCGCGCCTTTGAAATGCGCCCCCTCTTCCAGCGCGAAATGACGCGCGATGACGTTGGCTTCGACGGTCGCATTCGGACCGATGTCAACCCGGTCGGCAGTGATGTGTCCTTCGAGATGTCCGTCGACCGTGACCGACCGGGCGGTGACGGCAGCACGGACCCGCGAGCCGGCCCCGGCCACGAGATGGTGCCCCTGGAGATCGATGGTGCCTTCGAACAGGCCGTCGATGGTGACGTCCTCACCCGCTTTCAAATCGCCCTTGATAATCAGTGCCGTGCCGCTGCGCATGGTGAATACTGTCGCGCAGTCGTCATGTTCAGTGCAAGCTGAAGATGAGGTGGAGGGCATCGTCGCGAGGAGGAGTCCCGTGATTTGCCGTCACGTCGCGCTGAACAGGTTTCGATACCGCGCAGGTTGGGATCGCAGGTACTGATTGGGCGCTTTGACGTTCGCGCCAAGGTGCGCGGCGGCATGCCACGGCCAGCGTGGGTTGTAGAGGATCGCGCGCGCGATTGCGACGAAGTCCGCATCGCCGGTGCCGACGATCGCTTCGGCCTGGTCGAAGTCGGTGATGAGTCCGACGGCGATCACCGGCAGGTGGGTCGCCGCCTTTACCGCCCGCGCCAGCGGCACCTGATAACTCGGGCCGATCGGGATCTGTTGCGCGGGTGTGAGGCCACCGCTCGACACGTGAATCGCGCTACACCCGTGCGCCTGCAATGCTCCAGCAAACGCGATCGTCTGTTCGATATCCCACCCTCCCGGCGCCCAGTCGGTTCCTGAGACGCGCATCGAGACTGGCCGTTCCGCCGGGACCGCGGCCCTGACCACGTCGAACACCTCGAGCGGAAAGCGCATGCGATTCTCGAGGCTTCCTCCGTACTCGTCCTGCCGGCGATTCGACAACGGCGACAGGAACTCGTGCAGTAGATACCCGTGCGCGCCGTGAATCTGCACGGCGTCGAGACCCAGTCGCGCGGCGCGCCTTGCGGCGACGCCAAACGCGTCCCGGATCTGGGCGAGCCCCTGTCGATCGAGCTCAACTGGCGGATGCTGTCCTTCTGCAAATGGGATCGGCGATGGGGCGGCAGGTTGCCATCCGCCGGGAGCACTCGGCGGAACCTGGGCGCCACCTTCCCACGGCACGCGTGACGAAGCTTTGCGTCCCGCATGCGCCAGTTGAATCCCGATCGGCATGTCGGACCATCGGCGAACGCTCTCGAGCGTGTGTCCCAGCGCGCGTTCGGTGTCGTCGGACCAGAGTCCGAGATCGCGGGACGAGATTCGTCCCTCAGGCGGTACCGCTGTCGCTTCGATGGTCAGCAGCGCCGCCCCCGACAGCGCCAGATGACCGAGGTGAATGACGTGCCAGTCGGTCGCTCGTCCCTCGTCGGCGGAGTACTGGCACATCGGCGCGATCACAATCCGATTGCGAAGCTCCAGCCCGGCCACACGAAACGGGGTAAAGAGACGTGAGTCGCTGCTCATGACCTTCTCATTATTCAGCGATTACAGGATTTGGCGTTGCGCATCTTGGGACTCGGTGGTAGGTTCCCGCCCTCGGGTCGAAGCACTCGGCCCGGATCGCGTATCTACCAAGGGGGAAACACATGCTGAACATGGGATGGCGGACCGCGGGCGCGTTGACGATCGCGGCCGTGGTGGGATCGGCAGGCACGCTGGCCGCGCAGAAACCGGACAAACAGAAACCGCATCAGGTCAGGCAAACCGACGCCCAGCCGCCCGCGCCGGCGAGCGCTGAATCGATCGCTGCCGACGCATTGCTCGAGGAAATGACGAGCCAGGTTTCCGACGATCTCGTGGTGATCGGCCATCCCGATGGGACGATCTCCATGGATCTGCAGGGTCGTTTCATGAGCGTGATGCTGGTGAAGGCGAACGCGGACGGCAGCCAGACCGTTTCCTGTGAGACCGGCCACGAGGCGCTCGCCGACGCGTTGGCCAAGCATGCGCCGACGACCACCCCGTCGAAATCCCAGACCGCGGGAACAGCGGTGTCCGAAGCCACGCGGGTACGGGAGATCAAGTAATGCGCCGTCACCTCATCGGCGTCATTGTCCTGGCCGTGCTTGGCGTCAGTGGTTCGGCAGCGGCACAGGGCCACATCCTCATCTTCAACAACAACGCGCCCGGTGTCGGCTTCAACGACCCCACCCCCGCTGCACCCGTCGGTGGAAACCCGGGGACGACGCTCGGCGAGCAACGCGCCAACGTATTCCTGCGTGCCGCGGCTATCTGGGAAGCGAAACTTCACCCCAAGCAAGACGTCCGCGTGGTCGCCGACTTCCGCGCGCTCCCCGCGAACGTGCTCGGATCGGCCGGGGCCATCGTGGTGTTCGCGAACTTCTCGGGCGCCGAGCTTCCAGACACCTGGTACCCGGTCGCGCTTGCAAAGCACCTCGCGAACACAGATCTCAACTCGTGCGGCGTCCCGCTGTTGATCACCTGCTTCGACATTCAGGCGCGGTTCGCGACGACGTTCAACTTTTACATGGGCTTCGACAACAACGAGGGACCCGGGCAACAGGATCTCCTCGTCGTAATACTCCACGAGTTAGCCCACGGGCTGGGCTTTGCCAACTTCGTCAACGTATCGACCGGAGCACTTCTCGCGAGTCGCCCGGACGTCTACTCGGAATACACGCTCGACGTCACGAGCAACCAGGTTTGGAATCGGATGACCAATGCCGAGCGCCAGGCCTCAGCGCTCAACGTGCGGCACGTGTCCTGGAACGGCGTGAACGTCAACAGCTCGGTTCCACAGGTCCTGAAGCCGGGCGAACCGTCTCTCCTCGTGCTCACCGCGAATCCAGTGCAGGCGTTTCCGGTCGGCGATGCCTCGTTTGGCGCGCCGCTGACCAGCGCCGGCATCACCGGTGATGTCGTGGCCGCGCTCGACGCCGCGAATACTGACGGACCCTCGACGACCGATGGCTGCTCTGCCATCCAGAATGACGTGGCCGGCAAGATCGCGCTCATCGATCGCGGCACCTGCGCGTTTACCATCAAGGTCAAGAACGCGCAGAACGCGGGGGCGAAGGCCGTGCTCATTGCCGACAACGTCCAGAGTTCTCCACCGCAGGGCCTGGGCGGCGCCGATCCAACGATCACCATCACGTCGGTTCGGATCGCTCTGTCCGATGCGAACGCGATCAGAGCCAGCCTGCCGGGGGTGACCGTCAAGCTGGGAGTCGACGAATCGGTGCTGGCCGGCGCCGACCGCGTGAAGGGATTGATGATGCTCGCCGCGTTCAATCCTGTGATCGTGGGCTCGTCGATCTCGCACTTCGAAGCGATTGCCTCTCCCAATCAACTCATGGAACCGGCGATCAATCCGGACCTGACGACCGCGGTCGACACGCCGCGAGATCTGACGGCCAAGCTGCTGACCGACATCGGCTGGTTCTCCGATCACGACGGCGTGGCAGACGGCGTTGACCACTGCATCGGCTCGGATCTCCGTCCGACCGTCGTCATCCAGGGATGCGACACCGGCGTCACCAATGCGCTCCAGCCCGACGGCTGCACGGTCTCGGACGTGGTCTCGCATTGCGCCGTTGACGCGAAGACCCATGGCGACTACGTGAGCTGTGTCGCGCAGACGAGCGACGCCCTGAGGAGGCTCGGCGTCGTCAACAGCACCGACCACGGCAAGATTCAAAGCTGCGCCGCCAACGCCAGATAGCAGCTGTCGTCAGCAGGCCGCCATGACCTGAATCGCGCTTCCGCCCGGAGAACCCGCTGTTCCCCGGGCGGAGGCGTGCAATATAGTCCTCGCATGAAGCCTTCAGGACGGCTCTCGCGGCGGGAGGCGCTCGCGATCCTTGGCGCAGCAGGGACCACGGCCGTCACCGGCCATCTCAATCGCGTGGATGCGGCGCAGCCGGTTCCTGTACTCGAGGGTGCGCTCGCGCGTAACGACGCGGCGGTCCGCACCCTGCTCGCAAGCCAGATCACAGGTAGCGCAAGCGCGTGGCGTGGGTCGGTTCCGGATCCATTCGGTCTTCACTCAGCCGGATCGGCGGGCGGTGTGGCCGAGACGCTGACCGCATCCTTCGTCCATCCGCGATCCGCGTTTCACGGCGACAACGCGCTCGTGGATCGCATCCGGCTGGCTGCAGGTTTCCTCGAACGGGTGCAGAGTCCGCAGGGCAACATCGATCTCCTGACCACGAACTTCAATTCAACGCCGGACACGGGCTTCGTCGTCCATAACGTCGCTACCGCGGCCGCCATTGCGCGGATGCACGGCCACGAGGACATCGCCCGCATATTGCAGCCGTTCCTCGTCAGCGCCGGCAACGGCATGGCGGTCGGGGGCATTCACACGCCCAATCACCGATGGGTCGTGTCGTCCGCGCTGGCCCAGATCAACGAGCTGTTTCCCGACCCGCGCTATCTCCGGCGAATAGACGAGTGGCTGGCTGAAGGGATCGACATCGACAACGATGGCCAGTTCACCGAACGCAGCACGCTCGTCTACAACATCGTGTCCGATCGCGCGCTGATCGTGATCGCCGCCAAGCTCCGGCGGCCCGAGCTGCTCGACCCGGTTCGGCGAAACCTCGCAGCGTTGCAGTACCTGCTCCACGCCGACGGCGAAGTCGTCAGCGAGATTTCGCGACGTCAGGATCAATTCACGCGCGGGACCGTCGTCGGATACTGGTTCCCACTCACCTACATGGCCGTCACCGATCAAGATGGCCGGTTGTCAACGCTTGCTAGCCGAGCGGCACCCGACGGCGCCCGGCTCTCGACTCTCCTGGAGTACCCGCAGCTATCGCAACCGCTTCCGACGCCTCAATCGTTGCCGCAGCAATTCGAGAAGACATTTGCCGACATCGGCATTGCGCGGATCCGCCGCGGACCGCTCAGCGCGACGTTGATTCTTGGTGGATCCAGCCGATTCTTCACGCTTCGCTCCGGCGACGTCGTCATGGAAGGCCTCCGCTTCGCGACGTCGTTCTTCGGCAAGGGGCAATTCATCCCACAAACCGCCGTGCGGGGCGCCAGTGCTTACGAGTTCCGTCAGTCACTGGAAGGGCCCTACTTCCAGCCGCTCGCCGAGAAGATCAGCACACAGGCCTGGGAAGAGAGCCGGAGACGACGACGGCAGAGCGAGGTGTGCCGGCTGGAGCAGTCTGCTGACGTGACTGAGACGGGGAACGGATTCAGCCTTCGTCTGCGCGCCAGCGGCACCAACGGTGTTCCCGTCGCGGTTGAACTGACGTTCCGCGAAGGCGGCACGCTTGATGGCTGCCAGCCGGTTGTCGACGTCCCCGGAACCTTCGTGCTCGAGCAGGGCACGGGCACGTATCGCGTTGGCCGATCCGAGATTCGCTTCGGACCAGGTGATGCGCCGCATCGTTACACGCAATTGCGCGGCGCCGAGCCGCGTTTGCCCGGCCGGTCGGTTTACATCACTGGATTCACACCGTTCGATCGGACGATCGCGCTCGAGTGTCGATAAGCCGGGGGCAACGGTCCTACGACTGGGCAACGAGTTCATACGAACGCAGCCGCGCCGAGTGATCGTAGATGTGCGAGACGACGATCAATTCGTCGGCCTGCGTGCGGGCGACGAGATCGGCGACGTCGTCCCGCACCGTTCTTGCCGATCCGACGATTGACACCGACTGGACCTCCTGGAGCGGGATGGCCCTGAACGGCGTGACCTCCTTCTCGAATTCCCGGTTCGGCGGCGGCAGCGTCGTCGGCATGCCGCGGCGCAGACTGGCGAACGATTGCCGCCCGGAGGTGGCCAGGAAGCGCGCCTCTTCGTCGGTATCAGCCGCGACGATGTTGACCCCGAGCATCACCTGCGGCTTCGTCGATCACGCCCGACGCACGAAAGCGTTCACGATAGATCGCGATGGCCGGCATCATCTGCGCGGCGGCGAAATGCGAGGCGAACGCGAACGGTAGCCCCATCATCGCCGCGACCTGGGCGCCGAACAGGCTCGATCCGAGGATCCAGATCGGAATATCCAGCCCGCTGCCAGGAACCGCGCGGACCAGCTGCCCGTCCTCGGGGTGGAAGTACGACATCAATTCGAGGACGTCGTGGGGGAAAGTCGTCTGGATCGCTGTGCAGCGTGCGCCTCAACGCGCGCGCGGTCGTCGGATCGCCTCCCGGTGCACGGCCGAGCCCGAGATCTATTCGGCCAGGGAACAGCGATTCGAGCGTGCCGAATTGCTCCGCCACGACGAGCGGCGCGTGATTTGGCAGCATGATGCCGCCGGCGCCGACGCGAATCGTCTTCGTCCCGGCGGCAACATGTGCCATCACGAGGCTCGTGGCCGCGCTGGCAATGCCAGGCATGTTGTGGTGCTCGGCGATCCAGTAGCGTTTGTAGCCCCAGCGTTCGGCATGCTGGGCCAGATCGAGCGAGTGACGAAAGGAAACCGCGGCCGTGCTGCCGTCGGTAATGGGTGAGAGATCGAGGACCGATAACGGAATCATTCAAATAGTGTGACACCGTCTGCCTTGGCATTTCTGGTGCGCGGTGGACCCTCCTGACTTTTACCTTTTACCTTTTAACTTTTAACTTTGCTCTACAGCCTCAGCTTCTCCATCCAGTTCACGACGATCGTGAACGGTTGCGACGCGCCGACATCCCACACGTTCATCAGGAACTGTTGACCATCTGGCGCTACGTCATACACGGATCGGGTGACGACCGGCCACCGAACGTCAAACAACGGCTTCACGTCCTGCACCTTCAGCTCGTCGCCTCGGATCGAGATGGAGGCCACCATCAGTTTGTCTGGCCCGAGGAAGAAGAGCTCGGTGCCGTCATGGCTCCAGCGTGGAAAGTCGCCGCCGGTCGAGGACACCGGGATGACGGTCGTCGGCTGCGAGAACAAGGCGACAAAGACCTCTTTCCGTCCGCCTGAGCGATTGGAGACGTAGGCAATCCATTTTCCGTCGGGCGAGAACTGGGCCGGAATTTCGCTGAAACCGGAATTCAGCAACAGGTATGGCTTGCGCTCACCGGTCAGGGGCAGGACGGCAATTTTTCCCTGCAGCGCCCGGGTCACCTCGTTGTAGAGGAGAAATCTGCCGTCTGGCGACACACTCAACGGAAACATGTTGTGCGTCTTGTCTTCGAACAGCACCTCGGCGGGACCTCCAGCGGCGGGTTTCGTCATCAACGCCGCACCCGTCTCACGCTGCGCCGAGTAAATCAATCGCGTGTCGCCGGTCGCCCAGATCGCAGAACCGGTTTTTTCTGGACCGAACGTGACCTGGGTCGGGAACTTTCGCGCGACGTCATAGACGTGGATGTCCAGGTGGCGCCGCCGCCTTCGCCAGCCTTCGAAACGGACACGCGATTGGCGGAGTGCGAGAGTTCGACGTCCAGGTAGCCGCTCTGCTCGGCGAGCGTGCTGGTTTTGTGACCGGACCGATCGAACCAGGCCAGTGTCGTTCCGCCGCCGCCAGTGCTCGTCTGGTAGACCAGTACGCCGTTCTCGGAAACCGTGAACGCTCCGGTACCGGACGTGGGGTTGACCTGGAGCTGTTCGACAATCGGAACCGGGTCACCAGATAGCTTCAACGAATCCACATCGAACGGTTGGGCGAACAACGTCGTCCCGCGAACGAACAAAAGGTGGCCGTCGGCGTACCTGGCGTTCGCCACCATGTCGGCCAGCAGCCGGATGGTGCCGGCTGAATCGAGCGATGCCAGAAATACACCGCGGGGTCCAGCGCCCGGCACGGCGGAGGCATAGAGAAAGTGACGGCCATCGGGAAGAAATGACGGGACAATTTGGAGACGCGGACCAAGCGTTTCGTCGACCGCCAGTACCGGCTTCGGGGTCCCGCCTGCCGCGGCGACGCGCGTGATACCCGTGTCTCCAGTGAACAGAATCACGTCGTCTTTGTTCCAGGTTCCAGGAGGTCCGGTCGTCGCATCGCAGATCGTCGTGATGGTGCCACTAGAGATATCGACCTTTTTCAGTTTTCCGTCGGCGATGAACGCGATCCTCCTGCTGTCCGGCGCCCAGAAGGGCGCATACGCATTGGCGGTTCCTGGCAGAGGCTGTGTCGAAAGGGTGTCCAGCGAGTGGACCCACAGCGCGATCCGACCGCTGGCATCAGGCGCGGTGTACGCGAGACGCCGGCCGTCCGGTGAAATCGACAAGCGTAAGGCGGGCGGACCGGTCGGCGTCGTCGGGGCGACGAACTCCGACATGAACATCCGGGTATCTCCCGCCGGTGCTGTGCGCCTGGTCGCGGCGGACCATGCGGCGACGCCGATGGCGACGAGCACCGCCAATGCCGCCACGATCCACGGCACAGCGGACGCGCGGGCCTTCTGACTCCCAGGCGCCGCCGGTTCTTGGAGGATACGTTCGAGCGCCGCGCGCAGGTCGCGAACCGTCTGCCAGCGATCGTCCGGGTTCTTGGCCAGGCAACGCGTCACGATCCACTCGAGCGTTGGCGGGGTGATCGGTACGAGCTCGCGCATGGGCCGCGGTTCGGTCGCGATGATCGCGGACATCACGGCTGACGGCGACTCTCCGCGGAATGCGCGCTTGCCGGTGACCAATTCGTACAACACGCATCCCAGCGCGAAGATGTCGGTGCGCGAATCCGCGTCGCGACCTTCGATCTGTTCCGGCGCCATGTATTGGGGCGTTCCGACGATCTTGTGCTCGCCGGTCAGCGCGCTGATCGTGGCGTCCGCGGCGTGGCTCGCATGCGCGTCCGCCCGTGTCGCCAGGCCAAAGTCGAGCAGCTTCACGTTCGGCGGACTCGACTTCGAGATCAGAATATTGGATGGCTTCAAATCGCGATGCACGATGCCGGTTCGATGGGCTGCGGCTAGCGCGTCGCAGATCTGGATGGCGATCGCCACCGCCCGCTCGATTGGCGCCGGACCGGCCAGCGGTTCGCCGTCGACGTGTTCCATCACCAGGTACGCAGTCGGGCCCTCCGTGCCGACGTCGTGCAGCGTGCAGATGTGTGGATGATTCAGTGCGGAGATCGCGCGCGCCTCGCGGTCGAATCGCGCGCGGAACGTGGAATCGCTGGCGAACAGCGCGCGGGAGCACCTTGATCGCGACCGTGCGGTCGAGCCGCGTGTCGCGAGCCCGATACACCTCGCCCATGCCACCGGCGCCGAGCGTGCCGGTGATTTCGTAGGGACCGAGGCGGGTACCAGTGGTTAAAGCCATCTCGCGTGGGCGGTCTCATCCTAACGGAATTCTCTGCCCACGCGATCAGGCCTCTTTCTTCTAGCCTTTTCCCTTGTCCCTTGTCCCTTGTTTACCGTCTCACCGTCAACGCCACGCGATATTCGCCGCTGTTGTCCTGCAGATAGTCGTCGTTGACGCTCATGTAGAGGCGGCCCGTGTTGGACACGCGTACCTGCCCGCGCTCACCGAGGAACAGTGCGGTCCCGTTGCCAACACGAGCGATCAGCGCGCCCGCGGGTTTGTCGCTGAACGGTGCGTTGTCCGCACGCCGGCCGCTCAACGAGCCTGCGGGGCTCGCGGCGTCGCTGTTATTGCTGCTGGACATCTGTATCGTCCCGGTCGCCTCGAAATTGATGACATCGCCGGCGCGGACGTCGATGCCGGTGTCGAACCAGCGCTCGGTCGCCGGGACGAGAACCTGGACGGAGGACGAACCGCTGGTGCCGACCGCGCCGACGCCGGTGCGGGCCGAAGCCAGCTCGTCACGCCGGAGCACCCCGTCGCCGTTCCGGTCGTACTGATTGAAACTGCGCCGCGACCACTGCCATTCGTCCGGCGTGATGCGTCCGTCACCGTTCGAGTCAATCGCGTTGAACTGATTCGCTTCGCCCGTCTGCTGCTCTTGGCCGACGACCTCCGCACGGCTCAGGACACCGTCCCGATTTCGATCGAGCCACCGGAACGCATCCGCGCTGCTGTGCCACTCCGATCGCTCGACGCGTCCATCGTTGTTGGCATCGAGATAGTCAAAACGATCCTCCCGGTCGGTGTCCGTGTCCGCGTTGAGAAACTCGCCGCGGGACAGGATGTTGTCGCCGTTCTGATCGGCCCGTCGAAACGACTCGTAGTCGTAACGCCATTCGTTCCGCGTGATTCGCCCGTCGCGGTTACTATCGAGGCGGCCAAATCCCGCCTGCGTCCAGTCATAGAACGTTGGTTGAGTCGACGGCGTGTAGTCGTCGTTTCCGTTCATCCGCCGCACCGCACCGACACGGACCTCGTCACCGGACAGGACGCCATCGCCGTTCCAGTCGTGCGCGCGGAAAGACGTGTCGCTTCCCTGCCATTCGCTCCTGGTAATGACACCGTCCCGATTCCGGTCCATCCCCTGAAATCTCGTCGTCTCCCGTGACTGGGAGTTGCGCTGCCGCGCCCGCTGGTCGTCGTCCTGGGCGTTGGCGCGTGGTACCGCAATCAGGGGGAACACAAGCGTGAGTGCCGTGATAAATGCTCGAGCTCGCATCTCTGCCTCCTCCGCCGGTACAAAGGCAGAAAACGTGCCGGCCGACCTCGGCCTCATAAACGCCAGCAAAGCCCGTGTTGAGGTGCAATCGGCCGTTGACAAGCAGCTCGGCTGCAGGCAGCATTGCACGCCTCAACCACTTACCTTGGCCCCTCATTTCATGAATGTAGAGCTGCGTGTGGAGGATCGATGACTGGGCACACTGCCGTACAGGAAGCGGTCGATCGGCGCCTGTTCGATCGACGGCTCTTCAAGGTTGCCGCAATTGCGTTTCCGCTGCTGGTGCTGGCGGGTTTTGCACGCACCTACTACGTGCGCGGCCTGTTCGATGTCCCGCCATTGCCCTCGCCCATCGTCCACCTCCACGGTCTGGTAATGACCGCATGGGTGGTGCTGTTCATCACACAGGTGTGGCTGATCTCATCGAAACGTGTACGTGTGCACCAGCGGCTTGGCTACTCGGGCATCGGCCTCGGCGTGCTGATCCTGCCGATCGGCTTCGTCGCCGCCGCCCGGGCCGCCAAGTACGGATCCGCCTCGACGCCGCCCGGCGTGAACCAGTTGGGGTTCATGATCGTGCCGCTCTTCGACTTGATCATGTTCACGATTTTCTTCGCCGCGGCGATTTACTACCGAAAGAGGCCGGCTCAGCACAAGATGCTGATGTTGCTGACGGCGATCAACTTCCTGCCGCCCGCCATCGCCCGCATTCCCATTGCGCCGTTGCAGGCGCTTGGACCGCTGTGGTTCTTCGGCTTCCCCACCGTGCTTACGCTCGCGTGCATCGGTCTCGACCGGTGGCGCTACGGCCGCTTGAACATCATCTTCCTGGCGGGCGCCCTACTCCTGATCGCCTCCTACGTCACTCGGCTGATCCTTATGAACAATCCGGCCTGGCTTCGAGCCGCCGGGTGGCTGACCAGCTTCGTCTGAGCGTTCGACCTGGGCGGCGACTTTTCTCTTGTCTGTTGTGGCGTGGGCGCGGATCATACCCGCATGTCAAAGCAACTGTTCGCGTGTTTGACGTTGGCGACGGTGGCGGCGTCTGGCTTGGCCTCGAGGGCGGTGGGGCCAGACACGCGCGGTGTCGTGATAACCAATCGGGCGGCCGAACGTCGCGTTGACATTGCGATCGACGGCCAGCCGTTCACGTCCTATATCTATCCGCAATCGTTTGAGAAGCCGGTGCTGTATCCGATTCGCAGCGCTGCCGGACTCCTCGTGACACGAGGGTATCCCCTTGATCCACAGCCCGGCGAGCGCGCGGATCATCCCCACCACGTCGGCCACTGGTTCAATTACGGCGACGTGAACGGCTACGACTTCTGGGGAAACTCCAGCGAGACCGCCGCGAATCTGAAGCCGAAGACTGGGGTCATCGTGCAGAAGTCAGTCACGCGCGCCGCGGGCGGTGAGAAATCGGGCGAGCTGTCGGTCACGGCGGATTGGGTCATACCGGACGGATCGGTGCTCCTCCATGAGCAGACTCGGTTCGTGTTCGCCGGCAGTCCTGGCGTCCGCACGATCGATCGCACGACGACCTGGACCGCGGCAGAGAAGGCTCTCACCTTCAACGACACCAAAGAAGGCGCGTTCGGGATTCGTGTCGCCAGGCCGCTCGACTCACCGGTTCAGCAACGGGATGCGTTCGTCGGCGCCGACGCCAAACGCGGCCCGGTAAAGCCCGACGATAACGTCGGCGTCACCGGACGCTTTGTCGGCAGCGACGGAAAGACCGGCGACGACGTGTGGGGAACGACCGGCCCGTGGATGGGGCTCACCGGCGATGTCGACGGCAAGCCGGTCACGATCGCGATCCTCAATCATCCCTCGAGCACGAACTATCCGACCTACTGGCACGCGCGCGGGTACGGCCTGTTCGCCGCCAACCCGATCGGCCGTCACGCCTACGATTCAAAGCAGCCCGAAAGAGTGCTGACACTGCAGCCGGGAAAGTCCGCCACGTTTCGCTACCTGATTCTGATCCGCGACGCGCATCTCTCCCGCGATCAACTCCAGCAGGAGCAGACGCGATTCGCGAAGGAGAAGTAAGGCACACCACGACGCGCGCGATGGGAACGTACACGCAAGTACTCGCGCTGTCGGTCGCGCTCCTGGCGGTGCGGGCACCCGCATCCGCGCAGTCGTGTCCGGCTCTCCAGGTCCGCAACCCTGCGGGCAACTACATCGTCCCAGGAGCCCAGGGCGATATTCCGTACGCGCGCAATCTCTCACTCGATGCGTATGTGCAGCCGGGACCAGCCCGGCCGCCGTCGATCGTCGTCATCCACGGTGGCGGCTGGACCTCAGGCAGCCGGATCGCACATGTCGGGCAGATTCTCGAGCTGTTGGCCCACGCCGGCTACAACTGGTTCTCGATCGACTATCGCTTGAATGGCCTCGCACGAGTCGACGACGCCGTCGCCGATGTCCGCGCCGCCGTCTCGTTCATCCGGTGTCACGCCGCCGATCTCCACATCGACGCCAATCAGCTTGTGCTGCTCGGCGAAGACTCCGGAGCGCACCTGGCCGCGCTCGTCGCGGCCGAACGGCCCGCCGGCGTCATCGGCGCAGTGCTTCTCGGCGGGTCTTACGACTTCAGTGAGGCTCCGGCAAACGCCCGTGGTGCGGGATCCGGCGTCAAGGCTGCGGGGTACGGGATTCCGACGCTCGTGATCCATGGCGGTGCGGACAGCGAGGCGCCGCCCGATCAGGCGCGGCGTTACTGCGATCGAGTCGGGCAGTCGGGCACGCCTTGTCAGTTCGTGGAGGTCGCCGGCGCGAGCCATCGGAGTGAGAACTGGTGGCCCAGCCAGTGGCACTACAAGCAGACCATGGTCGAGTGGCTCACAAAGCTGGGGCCTCCTCCCGCGTTGCCGCATCACCCGACAGCCGGCGTCATCGAGAAGAACATTCCATATCGCTCGTCACCGACGCTCGCGCTTGATGCGTTCGTCCCTCGCTCACGGGTGGCCGTGCCCGCCGTGATCGTCGTGCACGGCGGTGGCTGGGAGGCGGGCGACAAGGTGACCTACATCACGCCCATGCTCGAGCCGCTCGCTCGGGCAGGGCTGGCATGGTTTTCCATCGACTATCGTCTGACCCCAGCGGCCACGCACGCGGAGCAGCTCGACGATCTTCGTCAGGCTATTCGATACGTGCGCGCAGAGCAGAAGCGCTTCAACATTGATCCTGCGCGTATCTTTCTGCTGGGAGAGTCAGCAAGCGGGCAGATGGTGGCGCTGGTTGCTTCCGAAGATCGCGCGCTCGCCGGCGTCGTGTCTTTCTACGGCGTCTACGACCTCAACGCGATGGTGACCGATGCATCTCCGCGATCACTCCTCGTGCGTCTGTTTCGCCGGACTGTGTTGAACGACGAATCACGCGAAGAGCTTCGAAAGTACTCGCCGCACGATCGCGCTCACAAGGACATGCCCCCGATCCTTCTCGTCAACGGCACCGGGGAGCGGCTCTGGGCACAGGCACAAGCCTACGAACGCCGGCTCGGCGAACTGGGCGTGACGCACGAAGTCATTGCCCTCGACGCCGCGCCGCACGGGATGGAGAACTGGGAAGGACATCCCGAATGGATGTCCTACAAACAACGGGTGGCCGACTGGATCCAGCAGGTTGCCGGTCAGGGCCCGTCAGCGCGAGCCCGCGGCGACCGCTAATGTGATGAGCAGTGTGATGACCGCTTGCGTCGCGCCACCCTGATCCAGCAACGCGATCTCTGGCTTCCCTCCGTATCCCTTTCCCTTTTCCCTTCTCCCTTTTCCCTTTTTGGGTGGCGCGTCATTTGCTGCCTGCGCGTCCCATCCGATGGACTGAGATCGCGGACAGCCCACGATATCCGCACTGTAGTCGTCTCGTCTGAGCGGTCAGGTCCACGCCTGTCAGTAGTCTCGGCCGGTCCACCAGCCTTCGCGCTGGACCCAAGGAGCAGCCATGCAATCACTCAGGCTCGCTTCGTTCACAACAGTGCTCGCGTCTTCACTGATCCTGGTCGCTCCGGCCCAGGCACAGACGTCGGACGATCTGTTCGATCCGACAGCCCTGCACGACATCCAGCTCTCGATGAAGCCGGGTGACTGGGAGAATCTACAGTCGAACTACCTCAACGATACGTACTATCCGGCGGACATGACGTGGCGAGAAGTGGTCGTACCGCAGGTCGGCGTGCGATCGAGGGGCAGCGGCAGTCGTAATCCGAAGAAGCCCGGGCTCAAGGTTGATTTCGGCCAATACATCGATCAGACGGCGTTCGGCCTGAAGTCGATCGTGCTCGCGAATGCGATTCAAGATCCGTCGATGGTCGCGCAGCGCATCGGCCTGGGGATGTTCGCGCGCGTGGGCATGCCGGCGTCGCGGGTCGTGCACGCGCGTGTGTTCGTCAACCGCAATTACATCGGCCTCTACGAGCTGATCGAGCCGGTCGACAAAACGTTTCTCGCCCGGGTGTTCGGTCAGGACGCGAACGGCAAGACTGAGAACGGCGGATACTCTACGAGTACCACTGGAAGTCAGACTATCCCTGGGACTATCTGGGCCCCGAATCTGCGAATCTACGCGGAGCTCTTCGAAGCGAAGACCCACGAGAGCGACGCGCCCGTTCCGCTGTATGGTCCGACTCGAGAACCTGTTCAGGAGACTGAATCAGTCGGGCGACAGTCAGTTCGAGCGCGAAGTCGGCGAGCTGCTGGACCTCCGTCAATTCGTTCGTCACATCGCGGTCGAGAACTTCATCGCCGAACATGACGGCTTCCTCGGGAACTGGGGACCGAACAATTTCTACGTGTATCGATTCCAGGGACGAACGGTGTCGCAGCTGCTGCCGTGGGACAAGGACCTGGCGCTCTGGTCAAAGGACTACGACATCTTTCAAGGCGTCAACGAGAACGTCCTCACCCGGCGGCTGTTATCGATCCCGACCTACTATCGGCTCTATCTCGAAACGCTGATCGAATGCGCCGACGCGGCGATGCGCCCTGAATCCGAAGAGTCGTCGACCGGCTGGCTTGAAGCGGAGATGCTGCGAATCACGTCGCAGATCCACGATGCCGCGCACGCCGATCGGAACACGCGATTCGACAGCGACCGGTTCGACGAAGAGGTCCGCAAGGTGCTGAAGTTTGCGCGAGAGCGGGGCCCCTTCGTTGCCCGTGAAGCCCGTCACGTCTTGGACCGGATGAACGTAGGGCTTGCACAGATGAGTTGGCCGGAGGTATCATCGAAGGTACTCCCCCGGTACATTTCATTTGATTTCACGCAAGACGGCCATGGCCTTCCTCTGGGTTCTTTGTCTGCACACGGCCTGTGGAGGTGATCACGTCGCCGGTCCCGACCACGTACCCGCACCCGAACCACCGAGTATCGTGGCTCCCACGGTCCCGGCGCCGGTCGCGGACGCGATCCTCGTCGGTGCCGGCGACATCGCGCGTTGTGATGATACGAACACCGAGGCGACCGCGAAACTGCTCGATCGCATTCCCGGAACTGTCTTCACGCTGGGCGACAACGTCTACCCGACGAGCACGCCGCAGCTTCTCGCGACCTGCTACGAATCAACGTGGGGCCGGCACAAGTCGCGGACGCTGGCAGCGCCCGGCAATCACGACTGGGAGCAGGCCGCCGGCGCGCCGTACTTCGCCTACTTCGGAGAGAGTGCCGGTCCCGCCGGTCTCGGCTACTACAGCTACACGGTCGGCAGCTGGCACATCGTCTCGCTCAACAGCAACGTCTCCGCCGATCCGGGCTCGCCGCAGTACCGAGTGGCTCAAAGCAGACCTCGCACAGTCGGGCGCGGCCTGCACGCTTGCGATGTGGCATCATCCGCTCTTCAGTTCCGGCCCGAACGGCAACTCGCCGCAGATGCGGCGAGGCCTGGCGCCTGCTCAATCAGTTCGGCGCCGACGTCGTCCTCAACGGGCACGATCACGACTACGAGCGCTACGCGCCTCAGGACGCCGATGCGCGTCCGTCTCCCAACGGCATCCGCGAATTCGTCGTCGGCACGGGTGGCTATTCCCTGTACTGACCGCGCCAGCCAGCAGCGAAACAGCGAACTGTGGGAGAACCGCTCGTGGGGCGTGATCAAGTTCACGCTGAAGAGCGGGAGCTACGACTGGGAGTTCGTGCCGATCGACGGTCAGAGCTTTCGCGATTTCGGCTCAGCGTCGTGTGTGACGCCGCTGTCTGTCGCGTCACGCTGAGTGTGGCCCACGGCCTCTCGCTGATTCAATGCTCATTCGGCCGCAGGCCGATTCGTGACCCAGTTCAACGCCGACTGGATGGCGGCGTACATCTCGCTCGCGCGCGCCGCCGAAGTTGTGATTCGCCGCGTCAATCGGCTGCAGCCAGCGAGTACGACGTGTCCGGGCCAAACTGCTCGCGAGCCTTCGCCGCCGGCAGGTACTGGTCGTGCGTCGATTGAACGACGGCGATCGGCAGATCGCCAAGCTCGCGCGAGATATTCGTAGACGTCCACCATCACTGCCGGCGCGCCTCATGCGGAGCGGCAGATGCCGATACCAGCGGACGTATTCCTCCTCCTGCGTCAGCGCCACGGCGACGACGCCGGCGATCGAGCTCGCGCAGCCGCCCGGCGGCGACGACCGAGAGCCCGGCGCCGCGCGAGACCCCGACCAGCACGACCGGCGCGATGCGCGTCGACGCCCAGCGCCTGGCGCGCGCGCGCGATGATCTGCGTGTAGTCGTCCGCCAGCCGCTCGGGCGTGGTCGTTGGCGTGTCCGTCGCCCAGATGCGTGACGTAGTCGCGCGCGTCAAAGCCGACGATCGGATCGCCAAGCGCGGCGAGATGACGATAGGTGTCGAGATCCTTCCGATGCATGCCGCCGTCGCCGGTGGCATACACGAGCAGCGGACGCGTCGCCGCCGCGCTCAGCGTTCTCGAAGTGCAGGCGCAGCGAATGACTGTTGAGGGAGACGAATTGGTCGGGCACAGCCGGCACGCGGATGCGCTGCGCAGCCGAGATCAGTCGCTGCAGACGAAGACAAACGCATGTGGCGCGAGTCGCCGTTCGCGGTTCGCGATTCGCGATTCGCGATGAGCTGATGAGTGATCAGTGATTCGGCGCATTCACGACGGGTCCGACTGGCGCGAGCGCTGCGCTCCGGCTCGCGTCTGGACGACTCGCGGCCGGGCAGCAGCGCGCTTCCCCAGCTCCCGGCGATCAGCGCGCTGACGTTCGCCAGCGCGACCGGCCACTCGATCGCGCTCTGGTAGGCCATGTATCGCGGCACCCATTCCGGATCGAACTTCTGCTTGTAGAAGCGCACGCCCTGGAAGTTGTACCAATGGTCGCCGCGCCGGAAGAGCAGGCCGGCGAGCCGCTCGCCGATTCGCGCGCCGCGATGTTCGCCGACCGACGCCAGCGGCGCCATGCCGAGGTTGAACGTGCGATAGCCCTCAGCTCTTGCCGTAAAGCATCGTCGAAAGCAGCAGGAAGTCCATGACGCCCGGGCCGTCGGTCCGATAGCGCATCAGATCGACCGACAGCTCCTCGTGCCGCGGACCTTCGCAGCAGGTTGGCGAACGCCAGCAGACCGTCCGCCTTCGCGGGTCTCGACGACCGCGCACGGAAATCGCCGCATGTACGCGTCGTCGAAATAGCCGATCGAGAACTGCCGCTCGACGACCTGCTTCGCCCGCAGCCAGCCGACGAGATGTCGGCGAGCTCCTCGATCCGTCCGGCGATCTCCGGCGGCGGCATGATTCGGAACGTGACGCCGTCGCGCTCCGCGCGCCGGAGGATCTGCCGCGTCAGCTTGCCGGCATGTCCCTCGAGCGTCAGGCGATCGAGATGGACGTGCGCTTCCTCGCCGAGCTTGAAGAAGTGATAGCCGCGATCGTGCAGCAGCGGAATCCAGTCGAGGGAGATCTGATAGAACAGCGGCCGTCGATCGAGGTTGGCGGCAAACGCGAACAGCGCGTCCAGGAACGCGTCGCGCTCCGAAGCGAGACGGACCATCGGATCCGAAAACACGGTGAGGTACGGACCGATCGTTCGATACAGACAGAAGCCGCGTGCGCCGTCGAAGAAGACGGACTTGTCGCCGACCGCGACCATGATCGGGGTCGTGCCCGGTGCCGTAGGCCGCGTGCGCGGCGAGCGCCTGCTGAATGCTCGTCTTCGTCGGGCGGCTCGAAGTGCACCGGCGTCCGGATCACGACGTACAGCGTCGCCGCGCGCCACGACCACGCAGCATCGAGCGCCGCCGTGCGCAGGAAGCGCGCTGCCTGCAGGCGATAGCCGATCGATGTCCAGCGCTCGAACGCCGCGGCAGTCGATGTGGTGCGAGAACGTGCCGAAGATCACGAAGACGCAGCAGCGGCCGCAAAGCCGACGCCGAGATCGGCCCATTCCAGCCAGTCGCCGCCGCTCGGCGCGATCGAAGAGCGCCGACTGCGACCATGCGGCGACGCCGATCGCGCCGAGGATGACCGCCTCTTCCCAGTCGAGCCCCTTCAAGAGCGAGGCAAACCCGGCCAGCAGCAGCAAGCGCGATCGTCAGCTTGTAGGCGCTCGCGTATCCGCGCGCGAGTCCGCGCGCGAGCACCAGCAGCAGCAGGCCGGCGAGCGCGGCCGCAAGCTGGCCCACCTCGACGAGCGGCAGCGGCAGGTACTCGCTCCATCAGCACGAGACGCGCGTGGAGCGCCGGCGACGCGCTGCTGAGGATCATCAGCACGCCGCCGGCGCCAACGAGGCTGGCGGTGATCCGCCGCGCGACGTCGATGCGCCGCGACGACATGCGCGTCGCCCACGACAGCAGCACCATCGAGGCGGTGAACCACGGCACGACGTAGTAGATCAAGCCGGAACGCGCCGAGCGCTGCGGCGGTGACGTTCTGATCGAACGGCAGCCGGGCGATCCAGAACGCGTCGCTGCTGCCGAACCCGCCGGGCACGAGGCTCGCGAGGCCAATCACCTGGCCGAAGAAAAATCCAGTCGACGAGATCCAGAATCGGCGCGGTCCGGCCGGTCGCCTGCAGGCACGCGACGAAGACGACCGCGCCGAGCAGCCAGTCGAGCCAGCCGACGATCGCCATCTCGAACGTGCGCGCCGATCCAGCGCCGCGGATCGCCGAACCGATCCGTTCGCTGCGCGATCGCGCGTCCGCACCAGGCCGCGGCGATCGACGAGCGCCAGCGCCAGCACGGCGAAAAGCGGAACGCCGCCGCCAATCCGCGAAACGATCAGCGCGGCCGCCGTCCATCCGGCGAGCCCCGAGACGAACGCGATGATCACGGAGACGATGCCGGCGTGGAGCTCCGAGAGCTCGGTGACGCTGCGGCGATAGAGCCAGAAGCGAATCGCCGGGCCGGCGAGCGGACCGAGCGTGAGGAAGTTGCTCCAGCAGAACGCCACCGCGCCGAACTTCCATCGCTGCGATCGGCGCGCGTCTCGGGTGCTCGGCGAACGCCATCACGTCGTAGAGGCCCATGATCGCGATGTTGAGGATCGGTCACGAGCGCCGCGATCGCGAGCGGACGCGAGTCGAGCGTCCGCAGGATCGCGCGCACCTCGTGCGTGTGAATGCCGCGCAGCGCGTGCCACGACAGCGCGAGCACGATCGCGAAGAGCGACGCACCCCAGAGCCGCGCCGCATGCGCGACGATCCACGCGGACGCCGCGTCGATCGGCCGGATGCTCGCGCCACGCGCCGCGTCCGTCATCGGCGATCCCTCCGTGGCGCCGCCTGCGCGATCCAGCGCAAGACCCGCAGCGTACGCGGCGCCGAGCTCCGGCCGCTTGTCGGTGAACCGGTGATTGCTCGCGTCGATCAGGACCTGCTTCTTCGGCTCGCGCGCGCCCGCGAGCAGCCGCTCCCACTCGGCCTGCGGGACGTACTCGTCCTTCGTCGACTGAATCATGTAGAGCGGCAGCGGCGACACGCTCGCGATCACGTCCTTCGGCGCGAACGACGGCTCGTTGGCGTCGCGCTTCGTAATCCACGCGCCGACATCCGTCCATCGCCAGGCGAGCTCTGCGGTCGGCGGCAGCCCCATCGTGATGACGCCGTCGATCCAGCCGTGGTTCGACCGGGTCGGAGGCCGCGAGCACCGCGAGCGCGGCCCCTTCCGACACACCCGAGACAATGATCGGGCGGTCGAGACGACGAGACTGCTTCAGCGTGTCGATAATGAGCCGATAGTCGCCCGGCACTTCTGACGGCTGGAGGTGAGACTGGCCGGAGGTAAAGGCGGCAAGATACTGACGGACGTTGATGCCGACGACGAGGTAGCCCTGCGCGGAGAGATCCTCGGCCATCGACACGCGCGAGGCCGACCCATCCGACGTCGCCGCTGCCCATGACGATCGTCCCGCGCGACGACGCGGGGCGGGTAGATCGTCAAGCGTCAGCGTTTTGCCGCGGACCGCGACGTCGACCTTCTCCGCCGCGCGCCGCGGTCGAGCTCGTCACTGCAGCAAGGAGACAGGGCAGCACGAGTCGCAGGCTCGGCACGAATCTTCTCCTGGAGCTCCGCGGCGACTCCTCCTCAGCTTCGCCCGCTCATCAGAGACTGTCGGGCTTGCCAGGAGGAGTGCACGATCCGCACCGGCGGCGACGCGCCGCCTCTCTAGAGCTTCATGAAGCCGGCCCCACCGGATTTGAGACCCATCCGATCTGCTGAAACATGGTCAGGAAGCCGTCGTCTTCTTCCGCAGCTCGTTGGCCAGAATCGTCAGCATCCGCGCATACCGCGCATCGTCTTTCGCGAACATCTCGTTGTAGCCCGATTCGGTGAGCTTCTGCGCGTCCCACTTGCCGTCGAACATGACCAAGACCGCACCGTCAATCGTGGTGCTGTCGAAGGGCTGATCGACTTCCGGCACTTTTCTCAACCCGTCGGCCAGCGAGTCGACGACGAAGTAGTGTCCCTTGTGATCGTCAACGGCCTGGAGGTTCATGTACGCCTCCATGTAGTTGCCAGCCGCCATCAGTCGATCGAGCGCCGCCGGCACCGTATACGGCGCGCTGACGACCAGTAGCTGCTGCGAATCCTGGATGTAGATCGCCGCAATGTAGCGGCCGGGTTCCTCCGGATCGCGCGTCGCGATGGTGTCCAGCTTCAGCTGCTCGAGCAGCGCCCTGACCGTGGCCGCAGGCGCCGCTGACTGCGACGGCTCCTCTCCCCCGAGCGGCGAGGGCGACGCCAACGAGAAGACCGATGATGACGGCGAAGGCGAAGCGCTTCATGGAAGAAACCTCCGGTACCGCGGAGTGCCGTATTCGTACCGCTGAAATTGAATGCATTTGCGCCGGATTTTGCGCGGTTCGCTCCTCACCGCCGGATTTCCGGCACCAGGATGGGGTTCTGCGGGGTTTCCAGCCGGCGGAGGTAATATCTGCGTGCGCCAATCGTTTGAACATGGGGATCGCGAGCCGGAGGAACAAATGAGTGTCACGCACGCAGTCGTCTCCCTGCTGTTGGTCCTGTCGATGCCACTCGCACAGTCGGCGACGCAGACGATCCGGCAGCCGAAGCAGTACACGATCGAGCAGTTCCTCAACACGACATCGATCAGCGGCGCGTCGTTTTCAGCCGACGAATCACGCATCCTGTTCTCGTCGAACAAGACCGGCATCTGGAACGCCTACACGATCCCGGTCGGCGGCGGCTCGTGGACGCCAATCACGACGTCGACCACCGATTCCACCTACGGCGTTTCGTTCTTCCCGAACGACGACCGCATTCTCATCACGCGTGACCAGGGCGGCAACGAGCTGAATCACCTGTACGTGCGGACGCCGGCCGGCGAGGAGCGTGACCTGACGCCGGGAGACAAGCTGAAGGCGAGCTTCATGCAATGGACACCAGACGGCTCCGCGTTCTACGTCCAGACGAACGAACGCGACGCCAAGGCCTTCGACGTCTACCGATACGACGCGAAGACCTACGCGCGGACGCTGTTCTACGAGAACAAAGAGGCGTACTTCCCGGCGGAGGTTTCCGACGACGCGAAGTGGGTATCGCTCGCGAAGGTGATCACGACCAACGACAGCGACGTCTACGTGTGGAACGCCGCATCGAAGCAGACGATCCGCGTCACGCCCCATCAGGGACAGGCGAGCTTCTCGCCCGCCGGGTTCGACCCCACGTCCACGCACCTCTATTACACGACCAACGACGCCGGTGAATTCGCGCGGCTGCGGCGCTACGCGCTCGCCGGCGGCCAGCAGGAAGACGTCGAGAAGGCGGACTGGGACATCGTCAACAGTGAGTTCTCGCATAGCGGCAAGTACCGGGCGACGATCGTGAACAAGGACGCGCGGCCGGAAGTCCGGATCTACGAGACGACGCACGAATCGACCGGTGCCGCTGCCGACGGTTCCGAACGGCGGGATCACCGCGATCGAGATCGCGCGCAGTGAAACGAAAGCGGCGTTGTACGTCAACGGCGATCGATCGCCGAACAATCTCTACGTTCTCGATCTCGCGACCAAGAAGCTGACGAAGCTCACCGAATCGCTCAGCCCCGATATCGACGCTGCCAACCTCGTCGATGCCCAGATCGTGCGCTTCAAGGCACGCGACGGCATGACGATTCCCAACATCCTCTTCAAGCCGCAGCAGGCGTCAGCGTCAAGCAAAGCGCCTGCGCTGGTATTGGTGCACGGCGGACCCGGCGGCCAGACGACGCCCGCGTACAGCGCGCTGACGCAGTACCTGGTCAACCACGGATACGTCGTGCTCGGCATCAACAATCGCGGCAGCTCGGGTTACGGCAAGACGTTCTTCGCGGCCGACGACAAGAAGCACGGCCGCGAACCGCTGTGGGACTGCGTGGACGCGAAGAAATACCTGCAGTCGCTGCCCTACGTCGATCCGAACCGGATCGGCATCATCGGCGGCAGCTACGGCGGTTACATGGTGCTGGCGGCGCTGGCGTTTCAGCCGCAGGAATTCAAGGTCGGCGTCGATCTGTTCGGCGTCGCGAACTGGATCCGCACGCTCGAGAGCATTCCGGCCTGGTGGGACGCGCAGCGGACGGCGCTCTACGCCGAGATGGGCGATCCGGTCGCGGATCGCAAGATGCTCGAAGAGGTGTCGCCGCTGCTGCACGCGGATCTGATCCGCAAGCCTCTTATCGTGCTGCAGGGCGCCAACGATCCGCGCGTGCTGAAGGTCGAGTCTGACGAGGTCGTCGCGGCGGTGAAAAAGAACGGCGTGCCGGTCGAATACATCGTCTTTCCGGACGAAGGACACGGTTTCACGAAGAAGAAGAATCAGATCGAGGGCTACTCCGCGGTGTTGCGGTTTCTCGATCAGCATCTCAAGGGTCAGGCGGGATCCCAATAACAGGGTTCTACAGGGTTCGACAAGGTTCTACAAGGTTCTGCGGGGTTCGTGCAAAAACCTCGCACAACCTGGCGAGTCAGGCCCTTCGACGCCGTAAGGCTGGAATCAGCATCGGCACTCGACGGGCGTACGCTCCGTACACGTCGGCACCAAGCTCGTCGCGCAGGAATCCTTCCTCCATCCGCGCCTTCACATACCAGCCCAGCGTCATGACCACAACACCGAACCATGCAGCCACCGTGCCGCGCTGGGCGGCGGTCGCGATCGATGCCAGTGTGATCCCGGTGTAGATCGGATGTCGCACGATGCCGTACGGCCCGGTCTCCACGACGCGATGTTCGGCCTTGCGCCCGACACTGCTCGACCAGAGCCGTCCGAGGTGAATACGCGCCCACCACGTGAAAAGGAGCCCGACGCACGCGGTCGCCAACATCAGCCATGACAGTGGCGTCGGTGTCTGCCAGAGGATGCGCTCGACCCGTGCGTCGTGCCGATAGAGGCCGAACAGCAGGATCGCGCCCGCTGCCGCGAGCAGCCGATAGACGATCTGCTGCGCCGCGGTGGTCTCTTGACCGCGCGATCGCTCCACGCCGCCGCGGCGAGCCACGATACCCACCATACGAACCACAGAGTTCGCAGCGCAGTTTCAGGCGGCGTCATCAGTTGATTATGCCCTTACCATTGCGATTCGCGGTTCGCGGTTCGCAGTTCGCGGTTCGCAGTTCGCGGTTCGCAGTTCGCGGTTCGCGGTTCGCGGTTCGCGGTTCGCGGTTCGCGAAGAGGTGATCACCTGGAAGCTGAACTGGAAACTGGGACACTGGAAACTGGCTCTCACTGGAAGCTGGCAGCTGTGAAGTGTTACTCTCCACTCATGTTCACGCTACTTCTTGCGTTGACGACCACAGCAGCCGCCGCGGCTTCCGCCGAAAAGGCCGCCATCATCGTAGAAGGACAGCAACCGCCGGTGCGCATCGCGCATGCGTTTGTGTTGACGGCAAGTCAGGGCCCGCCCCTCATCCTTTATGACGCGGTGAATCAAACCGACAAGGAATATGAGCAGTTCACCGTGACGGCGTTCGTGTTCAAAGCCGATGGAACGCCGCGGGCGAGACAAACGGCGCCGGGCCGGCGGACGCTCGAGGCACACGAAACGAAATACTCGACGATCGTGCTCGATGGCTCCCCGATCGAGCCGACGGACATCGTCGTCATTGGCGTCGATCAGGCCCAGCTGGCGGGATCCGAACAGTGGTGGCACACGGATCTGCGGCCGCTGGCGGAAGCAGCGGTGCCGGTCAAGAAGTGACATCTTCCGCCTGGAGTGCTTCCGCCTGAACGCGGAAGCCACCATCTCCCTCCTTCCGATCTCCTGACCTCGAGGACCTTGAGCCGCAGCCAAGTGGCTCGCCGCACGCCAGACAGGCCGGACGTCTGTGGACTTCGACAGTGATAGGATGGCGCGCATTTCCCGGGCGAAAGGATCTGACGTGATCTATCGGAGCCCTCGACCTTCGATTGACATACCGGAGGCATCGCTCGCGGACTTTGTCCTCGCGCGCGCGCAGGCGCGCGGCAACCGGCCCGCGCTCGTTGACAGCGTCACGGGACGCACCATCGCCTTCGCGCAGCTGCCCGATCTCGTCGATCGCACGGCGGCGGGACTGGCACGACTGGGGGTTCGCCGGGGCAACGTCTGCGCCCTCCTGAGCGCGAACGTGCTCGAGTATCCGATTGCCATGCTCGCGATCGCGCGTCTCGGCGCAATCGCAACCACCGCGAGCCCGTTGTATACGAAGGCGGATCTCCGCCGCCACCTGACCGATTCGCGGGCTCAACTGCTGATCACGTGCTCCGCGCTCGCTCACACCTGGACGGATATCGTTCGAGACGCAGGCATCGAGCACGTGATCACATTCGATGCTCCGACCGGAGCGGCGATCGGCTTCAACGATCTCCTGGAACCCGGTCCGCTCCCCCGGGTCACGATCGAGGGAACAGACGTCGTCACGTTGCCGTATTCGAGCGGGACGACCGGCCTGCCCAAGGGCGTGATGCTGACGCATCACAACCTGATCGCGAACATCTTGCAGGTGGACGCGTCGGGTCACTTCCTTCACGACCGGGATACCACGATTGCGTTCCTTCCGTTCTTTCACATCTACGGCATGGTCGTGATCGCCATGCTGGGGCTGTGGTCTGGTGCCACACTCGTCGTGATGCCGAAATTCGAGCTCGAGACCTATCTGGATTTGATCGAGCGGCATCGCGCGACGCTTCTGCACGTCGTCCCGCCGGTGGTGGTGGCGCTGGCCAAACATCCATCAGTCGAGGGGCGCGACTTCTCGTCGATCCGCAAGCTCTTCTCGGGCGCGGCGCCGCTCAGCGCATCGACCATCGAACAGTGCACGCGCCGAATCAAGCTGCGTGCTGCAGCAGGGATACGGCTTGACCGAAACGAGCCCGGCAACGCACGTGACCTTCGAGGATCCGACGACGAACAAGTACGGTTCCATCGGCCAGCCGGTGTCAGACACGGAATGCCGCGTCGTCGATCCGGCAACGGGCGTGGACGTGGCGCCTGGCGCAGGACGGCGAGATCTGGGTTCGCGGCCCTCAGGTGATGCTGGGATATCTCAATCGTCCGGACGCTACCCGCGCGACGTTCGACGACGACAGGTGGCTGCACACGGGAGACATCGGCCATGCAGACGCCGACGGCAACTTCTTCGTGGTCGATCGCCTGAAGGAACTCATCAAGTACAAGGGCATGCAGGTGCCGCCCGCGGAACTCGAAGCGCTGCTTCTCACCCACCCCGCGGTCGCGGATGCGGCGGTCGTACCGTTGAAGGATGACGATGCCGGCGAGATCCCGCGAGCATTCGTCGTGCTGAAGGCGCCGGCGACCGCCGAGGAACTGATGGCCTACGTCGCCGAGCGGGTCGCGCCGTACAAGAAGATTCGCCGGCTCGACTTCATCGACGTCATCCCGAAGTCGCCGTCCGGGAAGATCCTGCGGCGGCTGTTGAGGGACGTCGCGGTCACCTAGCTTTTGCTGGGTGCCTGGAGTGCCAGGCGTGCCTCGGCGAGCGACACGCCGCTCTCACCGCCGGCTGCTCGGTGGCACCATGCCCTTGATGCGGAAGTAGGTCACCAGGTTCCCGTAGTGCTCGTTGAGGTGCCCGACATTGCGAATGAGCGGCGAAGCACGGCCGGCATCCTTTCCGCCAAACGGCATCGGGATCACTTCGGCGGCGGCCCGATCCGTCAGCGCCTTGTACGCGGCATCGCAGTACGCGAGTGAGTCGTTGAACACCTTGATAATCTGCGCTTTGGTCGTCGCCGTCTTTTCGAAGTCGTCCTCCTCGTGCGGCGTCTTCTCGTTGCGCGCGGCGGAGCAGTATACGTAATTCGCGCCGGCGACGTGCGCGATGATCTGCCCGAACGTCCGAACCTGATCGGTCGGACGGAAGCTGTAGTCCGCCTCTGGCATCTGATCGGCGGACTCGGTCATGTTTCGTTTCGCTCCCTCCCACGTATCCCGAATGGCCTGGCTGATTGGGTTGGCTGCAGAAGGCGACGGGCCACGCTGGTCTGCGCGAATCACCATGGCAGATGAAAGGCCGATCGCAACGGCCGCACACACGATCGACGCCGGAAATCTCATAACGCCTCCTCGAAGACCGCCACTATAGCCCGCGATTCGCGGCTCAGAACAGCGTCCCAACTTGGCCCAGCATGGCCTTCCGTATCAGCGGCAGAGGCAGCGGACCCAGTTTGATGAACGTGTCGTGGAAATTCTGTAGCGAATACTGCGCGCCCATCTTGGCTTTATATTCGTCGCGCAGTTTCAGGATCATCAGCTTCCCCATCGTGTAGTAACCGTAGGTCGCATCCGCCGTGCCGCGCCTTGATTCGGATCGGGCAACCGGCAGGGGCTGGTATCCTTCCTTCACGAAGAAATCCTGCGCCTGTTCCAGCGTCATCCCTCGCGTGTGCATCCGGATGCCGACGATGAAGCGGGCGTCGCGAAGCAAGGCATCCTGGATCTGCGCGAGACGGTAGCGCGGATCATCCCCATGAAACCCCTCATCGATGACCATCTGCTCGCAATAGTGGGCCCAGCCTTCGGAGTTGGTCGCCGCGCCCAGTACCTTGCGGACATCTGACGGGAAACTCCTCGCGTAGCAGGAATTGCAGGTAGTGCCCGGGCCAGACTTCGTGCACGGAGACGTTCGAGATGGCCGCGTAGTACCACTGCTTCATGAACTCCTGGATCTCGCGAGCGGGCCACTTGGAATCGGGCAGGGTCATGTTGTAGTACGCCTCGGTTGCCACCTTCTCGAATGGCCCGGGAATATCCATGGACGCCGACGTCGTCGCGCGCAGGAACGGCGGCGTTTCCTGGACGCGTGCGGGCGCCGCCTGAGGGATCGTGACGATGTGGTGATCGGTCATGAAGCGACCGATGGAGTCGAGTTCCTGTTGAGTCACCGAGAGGAGCGTCGCCGCGGGAGGATGATCAGCCTGAATCGACGCCAGCACCTGCTGCCCGGCCTTCGTCGCATCGATGCGTTTCGCCGTTTCGGCAAAGGCGGCCTGGTTCTTCCTGAGATCGCGATCCGCGATTTCAAGCAGGTCGTCGAGCGGCACATCGATCATTTCGTCGGCAGTGAGTTTTTTTCGATACGTGTCCTCACCGAAGGCGAAATCACCGGTGGAGTTCTTCAGCAGTTCCGTCTGAAGCCATTTCTTGTAATTAGACAGCGCCGCGATGACGGCCTCGTTTGCCTTCTTGAACTCGTCCAGAAGCGCCTTGTCGGCCACGTCCTTGAACGCTCCAGGAACGGCTGTCTCGAAGAAGGATCGGTTGCCGTCGAGCTGATCGATGGCGATCTGCGTGTAAATCCGCGGCGGCTTCTCGATGTTCTTCCGCGCCTCCTGCAACGCCGCGGGCATCGACTTCTCGCGTGCGACCAACTTCCGGAGGCGCTCCTCCGGGGCGCAAACCTGCGCTTGATCATCACGTACGCGGTGTTGGTCATCCCGCTGCTGTAGGTGTCGGCGTCCTTCGCCCAGGGACGGACCACGTCGAGCATCAGGACTCGTGAATCGATGGCGTGGAGGAGCTGCTCGCGATCGAGCTGCTTGTCGGCGGAAAGCGACGACGGGTCGATGGCGTTTACGCGATCGCGGAACTGCCGCGCACTCGCCACGGCGTCGATGACTGCCTGTCGCGAATAATTCTCCAGCTGATTGTCGTACTTGTGAATGCCGAGGTCCGTCGCCTGCGTCGGCAGACGACGATAGAGATCTTCGAGGTATTCGGCGGCGACGGCGGTAAATGCTGCGTCTTTCGACTCCGATGCGGGCTTCTGCGGCGGAGTCGAGGTGCAGGCGGCCGGCAAGGCCGCGGACAGCAAGAGGACCCATCCGAACCGGGAGACATGACCCATGAAGTTCATGCTATCCCAGTCGTTCGCGCTTTCGGTTCGCCGGCCTGATGCGACTCACCGTACCGATTCGGTTCAGTCTCGGCTCGCACTGACTGCCGGCCTGTACCCAAAAATTGAGAGGCGCCCTGCAGTTCTGCAATCCGGCTGTGCCGAACCGGCACACCGGACGGCCCTGCGGTGAAACAACAAGAAGGTAAGGCATGTCAACACAGTAACTTGCCGACAAGACCCCCTCGGCCCTGTTCTTGCGGTCGGCGCGTGCAAGAACTGTTTTGCACGCGAACTGCTTTACCAGGAAGTGCAAGTGCCAAGAATTGGACGCATCGAACAGGTAAACAAGGAGCTGTGGATCCTTCTGTCGCTGTTCGCCATCTGCCTGATGCTGAATCTGGTGGTGGACGGGCAGCGCATGGTCCTCAGCTTTTACACGCTACCCACGCTGGGTGCCGCGTATCTCTACGGACGACGACAAGGTACGCTGACGGCGCTCGGCAGCGTCCTGCTCGTGTGCCTCATGACGTGGTACAACCCGGTGCTCTTCGCCGCGGCGGTCCGCGTGCAGCCGTCGGCGAGCCGTTGGGTTGACATCACCGTGTGGGGTGGTGTCCTGATCATCACCGGCTACGCGATGGGCTCGCTCTACGAACACAAGGCCTCGCAGCTCGGCGAACTCCGCGAGACCTATCACGGCGTGCTGATGATCCTTCGGCACTTCATCGCGAAGGACGAATACACCGAAAACCACTGCTATCGGGTATCGGTCTATGCGGCCAAGATCGCTTCGAGCATGGATCTTCCGATGGACCGCATCGAAGACACTCGTGCGGCAGCCCTTCTGCACGACATCGGCAAGCTCGACGTCAGCCGCGACCTGCTTTACAAGGCGGCCCGGCTGACCAAGGCGGAATACGAGGAGATGCAGCAGCACGTCAGCAAGGGGGTCGCGCTCCTCGAACCCGTTGGCGGCTCCTTGCGCCGTGTCATCCCGATTGTGCTCGCGCACCACGACAAGTTCGACGCGACCGGCTACCATCCGACGGGGGGCGACGACATCCCGATCGAAGCACGGATCATCTCGGTCGCCGACGTCTACGACTCCATCACCAGCGATCGGCCGTACCGCAAGGCCATGTCGCTCTTCGAAGCGCGCGACGTCATCGCCAAGGGATCGGGAACCGACTTCGATCCTCGCGTTGTCGACGCGTTCCTGGACGCGTTCCGGCGTGGCGACCTCGAAGTCCCCGCGGTCGTCATCTGATCGGAAGCGGTCCTCACGTGAGCCCCACTGCCACTGCACTCCTCATCCCGGTTGCTCCGGACGACAGCGAACAGACGTCGGGCGGCGTGCAGCTCGCGTCCGAGTGGGAGTTCGAGGTCGAGGCCGGCCGGCGCGACCGACGCGTTCATGCCCGGCACCGGGCGCAGCAGCTCGAATGGCTTCGCAGTGCGCGACTGGCTGGTCAAGCGGTCTCAATTGTCGATTTGTCGGTCGGCGGAGCGCTCCTCGACTCCTCGGTCGCGCTGCGGCCTGATGCCCTCCTGACACTCGACCTCACTGGCCGCGGCTTCGACAAGTCGATCCCGTTTCGTGTCGTGCGCTGCCAGATCGGAGCGCTGCGTCCGGACGGTACGGTCTATCGGGGCGCCTGCGAATTCACGCAGCCGATCGAGCTGCCGTTCGAGCACTCGCGCGCGAACGTCCTCTACCCGGACGCGTTCGTCAGCCTGGACGTCGCGCTGAAACAGCTGGTAGAGCGCACCGGCTCGAAAGGGCCATTCGGATCGCTGGATGCCGTCACGGTCCGCGATGCACTGGAATCGCTACGCGATCGCGCCATCAAGGCTTCGCTGGATCCGATGGGCCATCCGCTCGCCGCGCTCATCGGGCAGGTGGTCCCGGCCCTGGAGAGGTATCGGGGACTCGCGGACGTTGTCTGGCGGATCGAGCGCCAGCTTCGCCAGACCGTTCCGCAAGCCAGTCTCCGGCTCGTCGCGGCGGACGAACCGCCGGCACCGGGGAAGAAATCAATTCTCATCAATGTACCCGGGGCGACGGCCTGTTCGGCGCTCGTCAGCATCGATTTGCCACGCAGCATGGTCCTGAACGACTGGCAGGCGCGCGTGCTGAGGGTCACCAGCCGGTTGATCGCGTTGCTTCAGCGGCTCGAGCCCGAAACAGCGACGCCGGCGGCCGCGAGCCCTCAGGCATCTGCCCCCGCGCCCCCAGTCAGAAGTGCGGAGACCGACACCGCCTCGGCACAGCCATCGGGTCAGACTTCGGCGTGGCAGAAGATCGTCGTCCGCTACACCGAGGGGCAGATTCTCAAGGGCTATACTCACGACTTCAGCCCAGCGCGTCAGCAGTTCTCGCTCTGGCCGTCGCTGAACGCGGCACCGCGTGAGCGCGTGATCGTTCCGCTTGCCCGGCTCAAGGGCGTGTTCTTCGTTCGCGATTTCGCCGGTAACCCAGGCTACGTCGAACGCGTCGAGTCTTCGGACCCACAGCACGGCCGCCGGATCGAGGTCACGCTCGTGGACGACGAGGTCATCGTCGGCCGCACACTGAGCTATCGGCCTGACGGACACGGTTTCTTCGTCATCCCAGCGGATCCCCGCGCCAACAACATCCGCGTCTTCGTCGTCGCGAGCTCGGTGCGTCAGGTTCGCTTTCCTTAGGGCGACCCGCGGCCGGCGACTGGCTTCTGGCTGCTAATCAGGAGCCGCGAACCCCAGCTCATGTGGGACGAACAGCGACTTCAGTTCACGTTTCGGCACGGTCAATCGGCCTCCGCGTCCCGATCGTCAATCGACCAACCCAATCGTCACTCCACAGTCTGTCCAATCGGCACTCACCAATCGGCTCTCAGCAACAAGAATTCCCTGCATCTGTAATTCTTACCGCAGTAGAATGAGACGCTGGGTGAGCGAACCGGTCCACAGCACCAGTGAAATCCGGCGTAATCATCGGAATTGTTCTTGCACGCGGCCCAGGCACACAAGCTTTATCGAACCCGGGCGTACATCATGAAACTCTGGCTTGTCGCGTTCGGCGCGATCGCTTTTGTCGCCGCGCGCGCCGTCTACAGCATCAGCACCCGCCAGTCTCGCCGGCGTAATCGCTTCAACGATCAGGTGAGCAGTGAATGGCTCGCCACCGCGAAGATTCACGAGGACCATCCGTGATCGCAGAGCGCCGCGCCTTTGGAGACCGGCTCCGCCGACAGCGACAGCGCAAGAACCTATCACTCACCGAGATCGCCGCGAGCACCAAGGTCGGAGCGTCGCATTACGCCGCTCTCGAGCGAGGCGATTGCTCGCGGTGGCCCGGCGGTGTGTATAACCGGGCCTTCATCCGTGCCTATGCGCAGGCCATCGGTCTCGACCCGGACGAGACCGCCGCGGAGTTCGCTGAGTGCCACGAACCGCCGCCGTCGGCTGTGGCTGTTGACCCGGCGGCGGGAGTCGCCGAAAGAACCGCAACGCCTCCCGCGCTCAGAATCCGCATCGAACCCGATCCTTACGAATCAGAGAAACGCGCCGTCCGGATCGCTGCGCTGGTCATGCTCGACGTGGTGGCCGTCGCTGTGCTCGCTGCAGCTGGTGTGCTTTTCACGCCCGCGAGCTTCTGGATCAGCCTTGCGGTAGCCAGTCTCGGCTACGTCGTGCTGTCCCGCATCGCGCGGTCGGTCCCCCGCGCCAAGAAGTTGTCGAAACACGGGCCGGATCCGCACGAATCGACCTCCGAGGCTGGACAAAAGCTCATTACTGATCCGTAGGCAAGCCGCGAGACGAGGAATCGCGACGGGCGATAGCGCCTATACTGTGCCGCCATGGCGACGGCACAGGCAGACGGTGCGGCGGGTACGGGAGGCACACACCTCCGCCGAGATCTCGGCCTCATCGACCTCACCCTCACGCAGATCCTCTTTGTCGTCGGGCTTCCCTGGGTCGGGGTCGCCGCGAAGCAGGGGACGGCGCACGTCGTCCTATGGCTGACCGCCATCGTCTTCTTCTATCTCCCGTCGGCCGCGGTGGTCGTCTACCTCAATCGGGCAAATCCTCTCGAGGGCGGACTCTATCAGTGGGCCAAGATTGGATTCGGTGAGTTCACCGGCTTCCTCGTCGCGTGGAACCTCTGGCTCTTTGCAATCCTCAATACGTCGGAGACGGGTATTCAGGTGACGCAGTACTTCCGCTATGTCCTTGGCCCCGGCGGCGAGTGGCTCACCAGCGCGCCGTGGTTCGTGGTCGCCGTCAGTCTCGCCATATTCCTGGCGCTGGTGGCGGTCACGATTCGAGGCCTGAGCGTCGGCAAATGGGTCCACAAGACCGGCGGCATCCTGATGCTGGCCACATTTGCCATGCTCATCGCGCTGCCATGGCTCAATGTGGCGCATGGAACGCTCCCCGCCTTTCACCCTCTGGCGACGACGATGCCAGTGATGTCGATCATGAGCCTGAACATCGCGGCGAAGATGGGATTCGGCGCGCTTGGCGGGTTCGAGTACGTGGCGATTCACGCGGGCGAGTGTCGGAATCCCGAGCGGACCATCGCGTGGTCGGTCGCGCTCGCGTCACCCATCATCGCGCTGATGTTCATCCTGGGCACGAGCTCCGTGCTGGCACTGCTGCCGATCGAAAACATCGATCTCATCGCGCCCATCCCGCAGGTGCTGGCCGAGGGATTCCGTCCGTTCGGATCCGCCAGCGTCGTCGCGCCGGTGACCATCGTCGCGCTGCTGTGCATTCGCCTGGCCCAGGCGAGCGTGATGTTTGCCGGTAACACGCGACTGCCGATGGTCGCTGGATGGGATGGACTGCTGCCGTCATGGTTCACGCGGATGCACCATCGCTATCAAACACCCCTCAATTCGATTCTGTTTGTCGGCGCCGTTACCGCGGGGTTCAGCATCGTCGGGCTGATTGGGGTCGGCAAACAGGAGGCGTTCCAGCTGCTGTGGAACGCATCGGGGATCTTTTACGGGCTGACCTACCTCGTAATGTTCGCGCTGCCGATTGCCGATCGACGCGCGCCCATCTGGCTCAAGGCCGCCGCGCTCTCAGGGTTTCTGGCCACCTTGTTGTTTGTCGGCATCTCGATTCTGCCGATCGTGCAGGTACAAAGCCGGCTCGTGTTCGCGGCAAAGATCACGATGGTCATCGTGATCGCGAACGCAATCGGCGCAGGGATCTTTCTCAGGTTCTCGACGAGCTCACGACGTTTTCGCCGATCTCTGTAGAGATGGGCGTTCAGGTCGTCGCTGGAGCGAAGGCGAGCCGCAGGCGCATTTCACGCTGGAGCAGCAGAAGATTGAGCGCGAGCTGAATGATCAGCGCGGCCACCGACAGATACCAGATCCAGTGCAGCTGAAAGCCCGGCATGCGCGACATGACAAACGCGGGGATCGCGACGAGGAGGATTCGGCAGAAGGACGCGATGAGCGCGGGCATGGTGTGGCCAAGCGCCTGGAACATGCTCGATCCGACGAAAATGACGCCGGAGGCCGCAAAGGTCCACGACACGATGCGCAGGTATTCTGCGCCGACTGCGACGACCTGCGGGTCGCTCGAGAAGACGCTCACCAGCGATCCGCCCAGGAGCCGGCAAAACACGGTAAAGGCGATCATCACTCCGGCGGCCATCAAGGCCGCGGTGCGAAACGTCGACCTGACCCGATCCGCCTTGCGGGCGCCGAAGTTCTGACCGGCGACGGGCGCCACCGCGAACCCGAGCGCCACGACCGGCATGAACCCGGCCTGCACCACGCGCGTCCCGATCCCGAATCCAGCCTGCGCGGCGGATCCAAACGGTCGGCTGATGATGTACACGATGAAGAGGTAGACGGCGAGCAAGGCAAACTCGGCGCCGGCGGGAAGCCCGATCCCGAGCATCTTCTTCCACACTGGAAAGTCGGGCCGCCAGTCAGCCGGCACGAATTTCAAGTACGAATCCGCGGGCAGAAAGTACAGCGTGAGCCAGACCAACGCGATCGCCACCGCGAGCAGCGTTGAAATTGCCGCGCCGGCGACACCGAACGGGTGGTGGGTCAGCCATCCAAAGATCAAGAATGGAGCAAAGATCATGTTCAGGATCACCGACGCGGTGGACACGATCATGCCCGGCTTGAAGTTGCCGGTTCCGCGCAGGGCCGCACCCATGGCGACCATCGCGAACTGCAGCGCCATCGCCGGGATGTACCACAGCAGGTAGTCCGAGGCGAGGCTCGCCGTACGCGCGTCCGCTCCGAGCGCATCGACGTACGGAATGCGGATCAGCAGTCCCAGGATCAGAAACACCACGCCAACGCCGACTGACAGAACCTGCGACTGGTTGAACACGAAAAGCGCGCGGGCGTGATCGCGTTGGCCCGTGGCGTGGGAAACCAGCGTGGTGACACCCACACCGAGCATCTGACTGATCGCGAGCACAATGAACGTCAGGTTGCCGGCGATGCCGACACCCGCAACAGCTTCCTTCCCGAGCCGCCCGACCCAATAGAGATCGATCAGGAAGTACAGCGTCTGAAACACCATCGTCACCAGCATGAAACCGGTGGTTTTCAGCAGATGCCGGGTGAGAGAGCCGGTGGTCAGGTCCTGCATGGAATCCGGGCATTGTATGCCACCCAGCCGGGAGTGCTACGATGAGATGAGACCGGAGGAGGCACTCCGTGACACATTCCGACGGGATTACCGATCACATCCGGGCGAGGGAGGAAGAGCACTTCAGACAGAAGGATCGCGAGCTGATCGAGAAACTGCGAAGAGCGGACGCCGACGCACAGATGCGGCGGGCGCTCGAACAGGAGACCGGCATCCACGCTCCGGCGATGCTCGAGGAACTGGCGGCCCTCGGGTTCACGCCAGACACCATTCCGCTCCTGCCACTCATCCCCGTCCTGCAGGTGGCCTGGGCCAAAGCCGGCATCAGCTCTGCCGAACGGGCGCTCGTCACCAACCTGGCGCGTGCGCGCGGCATCAAGCCTGGCACCGTGGCCGACCACCAGCTCTCCGACTGGCTCGAACATCGTCCATCGGAAGAGACGTTTCACAAGGCGACGCGACTGATCAGGGCGATCGTGGACTCTCCCGATGGAGGCCACCTTCACGTGAGCGCCGACAAATTGATCGAGAACTGCGATCGCATCGCGCACGCCTCCGGAGGGATCTTCGGCATCCACCGGGTGTCGCCAGAGGAGAAGGCCGCGATCGCGGAGATTGCGGCGGCCATGAAAAACCGCTGACCGGTGTTATCGTTCCGGGATGCAGCACTCAGCAACCGCACGCATCCTGATGATCGGGGCCGTCCTCTCTATGCTGGCGCCACCGGGGCATGCGCTGGTCAGCGCGCAGGCACCAGCGGCGCAGGCCGCTTCCCGAAGCGAACGAACGGTCTGGTATTTCTACCGCGTCAAGTGGGGATTCCAGGACGAGTTCGTCCGTCTGTTCCGTAAGAATCACTATCCGGTCTTGAAGGAAGAGATGAAGACCGGACGGATTAAGGACGTTCGTACTTACGTGCCGACGTATCACGGCGACGGACGGGCTGATTGGACGTTCGCGGTCGTGATTACCTATCGCGATATCGCGGCGATGACCGGGCCGTCGAACGACGCCGACATCGTCAAACGGCTGTATCCGGACGCGGCGACATTTGCGCGCGAGGAACAGCGCCGGTTCGAGATCCTCGACGCGCACTGGGACGTCCCGCTGAACGAGCTGGACATGGAGGCCGCGGCGCCGAGATAGTCGTTTTTCGGGGACTCGGCGCGGCGCGGACGCGTCTTATAAGCAGGCTGGGGTTTTCCCGTTCGCGGTTGAACCCCGGCGTCGCCATTTTTGCGACTGCGAGGAGCCCGCAGGTGTCTATACGCGCTGTCAAACGTATCATTCAACCCACGCCGACGATTGAAGGCGCCGGCGTGAAACTCAGGCGCGGATTCGGGTTCGGCGACACGACTGATTTCGACCCGTTTCTGCTGTTCGATGATTTTCGCAACGACGTGCCGCACGATTTTCTCGCCGGGTTCCCGTGGCACCCGCACCGCGGGATCGAAACAATCACCTACGTTTTGGCGGGCGAGGTCGAACACGGCGACAGCCTCGGCAACCGTGGCGCGCTCCGAGCCGGCGATGTGCAATGGATGACGGCAGGCAGCGGCATCATTCACCAGGAGATGCCGCGCGGCGACGCGCAGGGGCGCATGCACGGATTCCAACTCTGGGCCAACCTCCCGGCGTCTCTGAAGATGACCGCGCCGCGCTACCAGGACGTCAGCGCGCCAGACATCCCGACCGTTGTTGACGACGACGGCACGAGCGTGAGGGTGGTGTGCGGCGAATTCTGGGGCCAACGTGGACCGGTCGACGGCATCGCCGCAGAGCCGTCGTATCTCGATGTGTCAGTGCCGCCGCGCAAGAGGAAGACGTTGCCGGTTGAAGTCACCCGTCACGCGTTTGCGTATGTCTTCGCCGGATCGGGCACGTTCCGGAATGCCTCGCCGCCGCTGCCGGTCAAGACCGATGACACTGGCGATCTCGATGCCGCGATCTATCACGATGCGAAGGATCGCTCGCTGATCGTCTTCGACAGAGGGGACGAAGTGACCGTGCAGGCGGGCGAGTCCGGCATTCGATTCCTGCTGGTGTCGGGCAAACCGCTCGAGGAACCGATCGCCTGGTACGGGCCGGTGGTGATGAATACCGAGGAGGAATTGCGGCAGGCCTTCCGCGAGATCCGGGAAGGAAATTTTATCAAGAAGAATGCTGATTGACCCGAGAGTCAATCAGCATCCGGCAATCAACAATCAGCAATCATGTCCTCTACTTCATCGCCTTCTTTGTCACGCGCACGTTGGTGGCCATCTTCGCCACGCCGGTGTCGTGATACGTCACGGTCACGCTGTCGCCGGAGTGCACGAAGTCGCTGAGCGTGGGCTTCCCGCCGGCGTCGGTGATCTTCCGGCCAGCGCTGCCAAAGCCGGTGCCCGAGACGATGGTCTTGGTGTCCACCGCGAAGGTCGTGTCTCCAGCCTTGCCTTTGACCGTCAACGAGTTCCCGGTTACCGCCGACACGACGCCGCTCTCGGAGGTCGCCTTGGCCTTCTGATCGACGGCCTCCCCGGCGGGCGCCGGTGGCGGAGGCGGCGGCACCGATGCGATCGCACGGACGGTGTCAGCGTGCATGCCCGCCTCGTGGTACGCCACTTCCACTGCCTCTCCAACCTTGACGACTTCGCTGAGCCCGGGACCCGTTTTTCCCGCCGACTCGGCCGCCTTCGCCTTCGTTCCAGCACCGCGAGCCACGACCGTCGTCTTGGCGTCAACGTTGAAGGTCATGTCCTTCCCCGCCACGCTGACGGTCACCGTATTAGCTCCGACCTCTTTCACCGATCCCTTCACGGTCTTCGTCTGAGCGATGGCCGGAACGGCCAAGACGAGCACCGCGCACCCCAACATAGCTATCAGTCGCTTCATAACTGCCTGCCTCCGGGCGTCACTCTAGCTCGGCGGGAGGCGAATGGCAACCCGGGCGGGCACGGAGGGAACGGAGAAGACTCAAAACGAATCCTTCTCCGTTACCCCCGTCCTCTCCTCCTGATCTGCTTCAACAGCTCGCGATGCCAGCTGTCGCGATGACTGGTCACCTGCAGCGGTCGCAGCGCGAGCAGGCCGGCGCGGCCGATCGATCGATGCAGGTACTCGCGTTCGGCGAGGCTGGCTTCGAGATCGTCGTCGGCCTTCAACTCGAGCCCGGCGCCCCTCGCCATGATCATCGCGCGCGCGTGCACGGACAGCTCGAGCTCGAGGCGCAGCAGGCAATACATGTCGGCGACGACGATCCCCGGAAACCGCGCGCTGCAGCTCCTGCAGGTACTGACCGAAACGGGTCACCGTGAAGTGCTCGGACGACACGAGCTGCAGCACTTCGATATCGAGATCCATCCCGGCGCCCATCCATTCGCGCGTGGCGCGTTCGCTGCGGTCGAAGACGAACAGCAGCAGGAGCGGCAGCACGAGCATGATGACGGCGGTCAGCACCATCGGCGGCAGCGGCAGCTGGTTGAAGCCGAAATGGATCGCGATCGCGACGATCAATCCCGGAACGAATGCCGCCAGCCGCCGCCGCGGATATCGATCGGCAAGCGCCCGCGACAAAACGCCGAAGATCGCCGTCGTCCCGCCGTGCAGCATCGCGGTCCCAAGTCCGCGCACCAGCCACAGCGTCCAGCGGCGCGGTGCCGAACGCGCGCAGGTAGGTGACGTTCTCGATCAGGGCAAACCCCGCACCGATGGCAAACCCGTGAACCGCCGCGTCGACAAGGAATCCGACACGCCCGCGAGCGACGAGCGCGATGAGGACGCTGGCCTTCAAGACTTCTTCGAGCAGCGGCGCATCGTAGTCCGAGACGGCGCCGCCCGCCGACCACCCAGACCGAACGCGTTCCATACCCACAGTGACACCAGCGCCGCGGCGCCACCGGCAGCGACGCTGCCAAGGACGGCTCGAATCGGGACGAGCTTGAAACTGTCCATCATGAAGAGAACGGCGAGAAAGCCGACGACGGGCAGCAGAGCAACCGCGATGCTGAACATTTACTTCAGGATCTTGACCGACAGCATGGCTTCGCGCCGCGGGGCGTGTCCGTCCTCGAACGCGATCGCGGCGCCGATCGATACGGTGAGCTCGAGCGTCGAGAGCAGGCCGAAACGGAAGTCGAGCTGAGCACCGACGTCGGTCAAGACGTGTGGCGTTGATCAGATCGATCGAGATTTGTGCAACGAGCCCTCCGACAAAGATCGACGGCCGGGCCCATGACGCATAGAAGCCGGGCTGACCCGACGCGCGGAATCGAACCGGCGGCAGGTTCCATTCGAGCATCGACTTGACGAAGTGTCGTCCGGCGATCTCGTTCGAGCGACGCTCCCGGAAAGCTGAAGACGTCGCGATACCGCTTCTCGTCGCGATGATCGACCCAGTTGTTGCCGAACGCACCGAAATAGAAGTTCGCGAACGGATCGACGAGACTCGCCGGCGAAAGACCGGCCGCGCCGCGCAGCCAGATCGACGAGTGCCCGGCCGGGACGGCGAGACTGCGATCGAACGTGCCCTGGAATAGCGGCACGAACCTGCCGTTGACTTCGTTGCCCTCGCCGGCGACCGACCAGCGCCGTCCGGTCTCGTCGTCCACATGGCCGAGCGAGCTGCGAAGATCCTGATCGGTCAGCTTGACGTCCAGCGTGAGCAGGCGGTCAACGTCCACCGCGACGTTCTGAAACTCGGGAAGGCGATCGAGGTTTCCCGAGATGCGTCCGCTGACGTCGAGGTCGAGGCGGTGCGGCAGATCGAAAATCAGCGACTGCTTCTTGCCGACCTCGAGCACGATAGCCCTTCCGGCTGGTCTTGGTCGGACCGAAGAGATCGTAGAAATCCGCGGCATTGAGCTCGACGCAGCCGCGCCAGTCGAAGCGCTCGTAATCGGCTTTCAGGTGCACGCGCTCGGACTGCGGGAGATCGCCGGCCGGCGAGTACGACGCCACGACGCTCGCGCGGTTGAACTGCAGCGGATCGGAGAAGTTGAACGCGCATGCCGATCGCGCCCGTGTCCTTGTAGCCCTGGAAGACCGGATAGAACGATTCGCGCTCGCAGACCTCCTGCGAGGCGATACCTGCCGCTTCTGCTTCGGCATCGAGTCGAACGGCACGTCCGCCGGCGACCCGACCGTCCAGCTCTTGACGATCGGATGCTCCGACGCCAGTCGCTCGCCGAGAAAGGTGATCGCGCTGACGTCCTCGAGCGGACGCGGCTGGATACGGGTGGGAACGAATCCGTCGCCCGAATAGCGAAACACGATCAAGTCCGCCGTCGGCCAGCGGAATCGGCCGGAAGAACCCGGTTTCCGCATTGGTGACGGCATCGACATTCTTCGATCTCGAGATCGTACCGGAAGATGTTCGACACGCCGGTGAAGTACGAGCTGCCGTAGAGCGCGCGCCCGTCTCGGCGTGAACGTGAACCCGTTCGGCACCGCCGTGCCGAAGTCGAACGTCGCGACCGGCGTGGCGCCCGGGCCCGTCAGCGAGGCGGTATCGAAGATGCGCAACGTCCTGCTTGCCGCTGATCTCGCCGAACGACGCCGACGATCCGCGATCCGTCGGGCGAAATGTCGAGATCGTACATGACGGTCCCATACGGCCAGCGTGACGACCTGCTTCCACTCGCGATACGGCGGCGGCATCCGCACGAGCGTGCAGATGCCGTTGAGGTGACGGATGCCCCAGAGCGATCGATCGGCCCGGTTGAACACGAGATCGCCGATGCGCGCGTCCTTCATCAGGAGCTGCTGACGCCTGGTCGCCGGATCGAGCCGCACCAGGTCGCGAAGCGCGACGTTGTCGCGCGTGTAGAACAGCACGTGATCGTAGCGGATCCCACGCCAGCGAGGTGACGGTGAAGATGCGTCGGCCCCTTGATGTCCGCCAGCTTCTCGATCCTGCCGGTATCGGTCGCGATCGCGCCGACGTGCGACGACGACGCCCGGATAGTTGAATGCGGCGTAGATCCTCTTCGCGTCCGGATCGTAGAACGCGCGCGACACCGATCCGAGCGCGCGGGTGGTGATGTCCTGATATGGCGTCACCGGGAACGTGCGAATCGCCTCGAGGTTCCGCCGCTGGAAGTCGCGCTCGTCCTTCTCCCACTGCGACCCAGGCCTGCTCGAGCGACGTGCCGAACACGTGCTTGAACTGCGCGGCGTAGTAGGCCCGGCTGCCCTCCTTGCGCGAGACCCACTCGATCACCTGCTCGGGAGAGTAGTGCCGCCCGAGCCAGGTCATGAACCGCGTGCCGTACAGGTACGAGTTCACCTGCGTCTGAAAGTCTGATCTGTGTTCCCGCCGACACCAGGCCCAGCGGATCGTAGAACGGCGTGTTGTCGCGCACCATCGAGCGGAACACCATCTCGTCGTAGCCGCTCTGCGCCCGGCCCAGTCCGCCCGACATCCACGTATCGACGAAGACCGCGATGCCCTCGTGATACCACCGCGGCGACGCCACGCGCGGCGTCGTCAGCAGAAAATAGAGGATCGACTCCGGGATGATCAGGGACCGGCAGCGACTTTGCCGCCGAACAGCGTTCTGAAGAATCGATCGGAGCCCGCCGCCTGATCCATCGTCGCGATGTGAACCAGTTCGTGGTTCATCAGGATGTTCATGCGCTCGTTGCCGGAGATCGTCTCGAACGCAAAGTTGAGCGGCGCGATTTCAACGGTGACGACGTCGCGCGGGACGACCGTCGCGGCGGCATTACCGCTATCGGAGATGTCGGTCAGCAGCAGCATCGACCGGCTTCTTCGGATGGAAATCAAAGAGCCGCTCCTGAAACGCGAGCGAGTTGAGGAACGTGCGCGCGGCGTGGGGAACGAGAAACGTCTGGGTCGGATCGAGATAGACCAGCTGCATGCCGGGCACGGCGACGATGCTCAGCTGGGCAAAGGCCGACGACGGGAGCGTCAGGAGACCGAGAATGAAGGCCAGTGCCGCGCCCCGCGGCCGGAAACGCATGGAGAGAGTAGAAGGGAAAAAGTTAAAAGTTAAAAGTTAAAAGTTCAAAGTGGCGGGGCGGAGTCTCTAACTTTTAGACCCCGCCCCGGCCAGCGTCCGACGACGTGCAGGATGTTGAGACCCGTCCTATCAGCCGCAATCAATTCGCGAGGGCTGCTGCGAATCTCGGCGACATCAAGGCCTGGTCGAACGCCTTGGTCTGCATGGCGCGAGGAAGGGCATCTCCGGCGAGCGCGCGCTGGAGCAGGCCGTCAGCGATTGCACGCTGCATCGCGTCCCCGCGAAGCGCGATGCGGACGGCGTCGGCCTTGAGCAATCTGCCGACCGCGTCACCTTTGAGGGCTGCCGCAATCGCCTGGTCGGAGACAGCCTTTCGAAATGCGGCGTCGGCATACCACTTCGTCAGCGCCTCGTTCGCGAGCACGCGGGCCGCCGCCTCGTGGCCAAGCGCTCTCATGACGGCGTCATTGCTCAGCATCTTCTTCGAGGCCTCATCGGTGCCAGCTGCCTTCTTCGCGGCCTCGATCCTGGCCTGCTGTTGCCTCGCAGCCGTGCCGATCGCTCTGGCCATGCCTTCGTCGTTCAACGCCCGCTGCAGCGCAGGATCACTGAGCAAACGGATGGCCGCGGCATCGACCATCGCGTCGCGTACTGCCTGATCGGCAAGCGCCCGGCTCGCCGCATCATCTCTGAGCAGTCGGCTCATCGATTCGTTCGACGCCAGCTGTCGCATCGAATCGTCCCTCAGCGATCGCTGAATGGCTTCGTCTGTCAAAGCCTTGTGCATGGCCGGATCCGCCAGCAGCTTCCTCGTCGCTTCATCCGAGAGCAGCTTCCGCGCGTTTTCGTCTTTCATCAACTTGTCGAAGACGTCGCTCTGCATGAACTCCTGCACGGCCATGTCGCCAAGTTTCACGTCCGACGACGCGAGCTGGGGCTGCGCCGACTGGTAGCGATTGGCCTGACCGATCGTCCCTTCAGTGCCCTTCCCAATCGGCGGATAGCCAGTAATCGCGAACGTCACGAGCACGACTGCCGCGGCTGCAGCCAATCCGATCATCGCCTTTCTTGCCATGACTCTTTCTCCTTGGAGGATACCGACACTCCGAACGCCAACCTTCTTTCGCAGGGAAATTGTCTGGACGGTCGCCTCCGCCAGATCCGGCGGCGGGGGAACCAGCCCAATCTCGTCGACGATGCCGGTCAACCGCTGAAGCGACTCAAAGCGCTCGCGCGCTTCCGGGTCGCGTTCCAGCAGGTGACCGAATTCGATCTGCTGTTCGCTGGTGAGCTCGCCATCGAGCGCCGCTTGAATCAGCTCGTCGTTCCTGGTGGGAAAGGGATTCATCGGTGCATCCAGACGGCCAGCTCGGTGGCCAATTGCTGTCGCGCGCTGTGCAGTCGCGACTTGACGGTCTTGGTCGGGACGCCGATCGCCTCGCTCATTTCTTCGTAGGAGAGCGCGGCAAAATGCCTGAGCACGATCACTTCCCGGTAGGCCGGCGAAAGCGAGAGAATCGCCTGTTTGACGTCCCGCTTTCGCTCGGCCGTCTCCACCGCGTCTGCATCGAACCGATCGGCGACGGCGTCTTCGGACTCTCCCAGCAACCGGGTCGCGGGGCGTCGCCGGAGGTTGAGGCATTCGTTCACGAGAATCCGGTATATCCAGCTGAAAAACCGCCGTTCCTGGTCGTAGGTCCGGAGCTTCTCAAACGCCTTCACGAACGTGTTCTGCGCCGCGTCCCGCGCGTCTTCGTAATCGCCGAGCGTCCGGAGGGCCACGTTGAACATGACTTGCTGGTAGCGCGCGACAAGGGTTTCAAAGGCTGCCGGCTCACCATCCAAACATCGTCTGACGGCCGCCGCATCGTCCACGCTTTGGTCCAAATACACGGACGGGGACGAAAAGTTGGTGGGCAAGGAGGAAAACCTTAGCACGATGGGACGAACCCCCAGCGGTTATATAAATGACACGTGGAGCGGCAGCACCGGACCTGGGACCTCGAGACATCGACCGAGCGAGTACCTGGGGGTCTCGTGCTGATCCCAAAAGGGCGAATAGGGAGCGTAACCGCGGCAAGATTCGCCGAAGCTCTCTTCGCGGCCCGGACCGAGTCGAGCGCGGTCATCGTTGACTTGGCGAGCGTCGACTACATCTCCGGTCTGGGAGTCACCGTTTTGCGAGAGGCCGCCACGAACGGCTCGCGAATGATTGTCTGCGGCCTCCGCGAACCGGTCCGAATCACGCTCGAACTGGGCCAGGCGCTTTCGGGTGTGATCGTGAAAGAAAACCGAGACGCGGCAATTGAATGGCTGAATGCTGATTGCTAATTGGTGGACTCGTGCGTCGTTCAATCAACAATCAGCATTCAGCAATCAGCAATTCTGCTAAGGATTCTTCTTTTCAGCGGCGAGCGTGACGGTTTCGCTGGTCCTGATGGCCGCGGCAGCATCGTCTTCGGCGCGGCGTGCTTCGTCCCAGTAGCGGGATTTCGGACGGATGTCCTGGATGGCCTGACCGAGCGTCATTCCGTCGTTGACGATCCGGCGCTTCAGCTCAGTGAACGGAATGTCCAGATTGTTCGAGGCGTGGACGGCTGCGACGAACAGCTCCAGCCGTCGAAAGCCTCCAGCGGCGGCATTCAGATCGGTCCCGCGAGGCAGGCGCCCGCGAAGACCGTCGGCGAGCACGAGGTTGCCCTGCAATTCCTTCTGCACGGGCGTAGGAGCCGGTCTCGCTGGCGCACGGCGGACGGTGGTGGTTTTGCCCGGGCTGACCACGCGCTGCCCGGTAGAAACCGTGGCTCCCATGGCCAGGATCGCCGCCGCCATCGCAAACGCCAGAAGTGAGCGCTGCATAGGACCCCCCGAAGTTGACGCGTCGGGTGGACGGCGCAAGTGCCATACCAGCCCCAGGCTGACGATAAAATGCTGACGGGCAGCCTTTTACTGAGGGTAACGATCAGGCACCGCCGGATGCGATCACGGCATTGCCTGGTCGCTTACGAAAACAGTCATGATCCTCGACGCGCTCAGCGAGCATCGTCGCTACATCGCACTTCATCCCGCATTCGCTCGCGCGTTCGAGTTTCTCGCGCACGCCAAATGGGACGAACTGTTTCCATCCTCGCCCGAGCTCGCGAGCTACAACACACGCCAGCCGATCGATGGCGAGCGCATGTATGTCTCGATCGATCTCACTCAAGGACGCGGCCGCGATGGGGCGCGCCTCGAAGCGCATCGACGCTACATTGACATCCAGCTCACGATCGACGGTCACGAGGAGATTGGATGGAAACCGATCGGCGACTGTTCTTCGACGGCGGTGGCGTTCGATGCCGGGAAGGACATTACGTTCTTCCACGACCGTCCGGAGTGCTGGCTCTCGGTCCCGGCCGGTCGGTTTGCGATCTTCTTTCCCGAGGATGCCCACGCCCCACTCGGGGGGCGTGGCGTCCTGAAAAAGGCGATCGTGAAGATCGCTGTTGACTACTAGGTCAGCTGTCTTACCGGTGCGAACCGACCGTGGCACGCGCGATCGACAGCACGCGATTCTGTTCGATCGTGAGCGACGCGAAAAACAGCAGAACGAACAAGACACCAAGCGCGGCGCCAAATGTGCGGCCAAATGTGCGGGTCATGGAACTACACCTCCACAGGGATTTACTAATCCTCGAGAAAGGAGCAACCGACATGCCGGGACAGTCCGATCGAGGACAAGTCGTTGCGCTCGTGAGCCATACGGGCCGGAGCGACACCGGCGGCCACGACCCGGCCGCTGACGATTCCGAGGATGGATCACGAGTTCGGGGGGTGAGCGGCCTGCGCGCGTTCCGCACACCCGCCGTGTCACCGCGCGCACGTCCGGGCATTCTCGAGCCGCGATGACGTCATTCAACCAGCGGCTGCTCACCGCACGCGTGCTCGAAGCGCTCGAGCGACGGGTGAAGCAGTTCCGCCGACGCGAGGAACTCTGGCCCATCCGCGTGCCTCCCGAGCCGGTCGCTCTCGAGCACGTCATTCAGGAAGCACTCGGGGAAGATTCCCGACGATTCGATCCGGGTTCGTTGCGGAGCCGGACGCTCCTGCGGCTGGAATGGGACGACGAAGTGTCCTGGGAGGTGTGGGTTATCGCGCTGGCGTCAAAGACGAAGCTGTATTGCGATTCGGATGGTGAAGAGACGCGCCTGCTGGCGTCAGGTGGGCGCAACGAAGGCGACGAGAACGACCGAATCTTTCTGCGAATCCTCGCGGAGACCGGCGGCCAGGCCTACGGAATCGAATCGGCAGGCGGCGCACCGACGCGCGTGCGCTCGAGCATTGCCGATCGGGCCTTTTTGGTGGAGTTCTTCGTCGACCTGTTCGAGGTCACCGGCGCCGAAGGATCGGTGCGACAGGCGATCGGCCGGCACGCGCACGATCGCCCCGACTTTCAAACCGATGTCGAGGAATGGCTGAAGGTTGTTATTCCCAAGCCACTTTCTTGAGAAGCGCCATGTCCTGCAGCATCATGCCGGCGCCCATGACAACCGACGTCAGGGGATTCTCGGCGACGAGGACCGGGAGGCCGGTCTCCTCGCGCAGGCGTTTGTCGAGATTCCTGAGCAGCGCGCCGCCACCGGTCAACACCACTCCGCGATCGTAAATGTCGGCCGACAGCTCGGGCGGAATGCGTTCGAGCGAGTCGCGAACCGCCTGCACGATCTGCCGCAACGGTTCACAGAGGGCTTCGCGGATATCGGAGTCCGTGATCGTGACCGTACGCGGCACACCTTCGACGGCGTGGCGGCCCTTGACCTCCATCACGAGCGGCTTCTCGAGCGGCGCGGCGGATCCAACCTCGTACTTGATCTGCTGGGCGGTGCGTTCGCCGACGTGCAGGTTACAGGACTTCCGCATGTACTGGATGATGGCTTCGTCCATCGCATCGCCGGCAACGCGGAGCGATTTGCCGTAGACCGTCCCGGCCATCGAGATTACCGCGATGTCGGTCGTCCCGCCACCGATGTCGATGATCATGTTGCCGGCAGGCTCGGTGACGGGGAGACCGGAACCGATCGCGGCGGCCATCGACTCGTCAACCAGGAAGACCTCGCTGGCCTTCACCCGGAAGCCGCTGTCCTTGACCGCGCGGCGTTCGACCGGCGTGATTTCCGGGGGAACCCCGATGACCAGGCGCGGGCGCACGAAGCTTCGCTTCCCATGGGCCTTGCGGACGAAGTACATCAGCATCTTCTCGGCCGCGTCGAAGTCGGCGATGACGCCGTCTTTCATCGGTCGCACCGGCTTGATGTTCGACGGTGTGCGCCCGAGCATCTCGTGCGCTTCGATGCCGACCGCTTCGATTTCTCCCCTGGCGACGTTGAAGGCGACGATGGAGGGTTCGTTGAGGACGATGCCGCGCCCCTTTGCATAGACGCAGGTATTAGCAGTACCGAGATCGATTGCCACGTCTGTGGCAAAGGCGGACATCAGGCTCATGACAATACGACCTCGTTCGCAGGGAACACTGACTGATTGAAGTTACGCCGCCCAGTTCATGAATTGTTCCCACTACCTTTCGGCACGGAACCTCAAAACCTTCAGGAATTTATACGGAACGCAACACAGTCGTTCGGGAGGCCGCGAAAGTCAATTACAAACTTGAAAGAAGATGACGAAATCCGGTATTGACGAAATGGCTCCTGGCTGTCGGCTTCTGGCGGCTGGGGATTTCGTCGTCCGAGCCTCTTGACTTTTTACTTTTAACTTTTAACTTTTAACTTTTTATGTCCTGTCCAGGTCTGGAACCCACGTCTTCACCGCCCGCTTGATTTCCTTTGGCGGCAGTTTTTCGCGAACAGCCCGCTCGAGGAGCGCTGGCAGTTCACCATCCGACGCAAAGCGCAAGGCAGCGATCTGCTTGTTGTTGAGCTCGGCCAGCAGCCGTTGCTGTTCAGGTGCGAGCAGCGGCGCGGTACGCACCCGCATTTCGAGCTTGATGATGCGGTCCTGTAACTGCGTGGTGTATCGGCGGCTGATTTGGAGCAGGACTATTACCGCCGCACACAATGCGAACAGACCGAGAGACGTGGAGCGGCCGAGAACAGGCCAGAGCCGCACAAACTGCCCCACCGCGAACGCGACCAACATAAAGCCAACGACGGCCAGAACCGGCCGGTGCGCGTGGTTCTTGAAAGATTGCATTCCAGTTCCCAGTTCCCAGTTTCCAGTTTCCAGTTTCCAGTCCCCAGTGCCGTTCCTTCAAACTGGACACTGGCAACTGGGTTCATCTTGCCTCAACCACACTGAGCGGCGACTTCGTCGAGACGATCCGCGTCAGGGTGAAACCGGCCCGCTGAAACAGATCGCGGAACTCCTGTTCGGTGCGTTCGCGGCCACCGGGCATCAACAACATTTCCAAATCGATGATCTTGCCGAAATCCGGCTGATTGTCCGGCGCGAGCACGGACTCGAGCAGGATTACGCGGCCGCCGGGATTCATCGCCGCCCGGATGTTCTTCAGAATCGTGATTGCCTGAGCGTCGTTCCAATCATGAATGATGTGCTTCATGATGTAGGCGTCCCCGCCCGGCGGAACAGCCTTGAAGAAATCGCCGGTCGTCGCGTGGCACCGATTCGCCAGCCCGAGCTGATCGATCACCGGGCGCGCGCCCGCAATCACGTGCTCGAGATCAAGCAGCACGCCTCGCATCGACGGATACCTTTGAAGGATCGACGTCAGCACGCGCCCGTGGCCGCCGGCGATATCGACGAGGGTACCAATACCGCTGAAGTCATACGCCTCGAGGACGGCGGGGATGACCATTCCGCTGAACGTGGTCATCGCGTTGTTGAAAATCTCTGACTCCTGCGGGTTCTTCGGAAAATATTCGAAGATGGGCATGCCGAAGGTCTTCTCGACCGCCGGTTTGCCGGTTTCCACCGAGTAGAGGGCATCGGCGTACACCTGGAAATGAAACGGATCGGACATCCACAGCGCCATGTCGTACATGGACCCTTCGGCTCCGGATATCAACATGGAGGCGGGGAGGTTGTTGGCGAACATGCGCGGCGCGGTTTCCTGGAACACGCCCAGGCTCGTCAGCGTTCGCAGGACTCGATAGAGCGCGTCCTCGTTGACGCTGGCCTGCTGGGCAAGATCCGCTGACGTTCGAGGACCGGATGCCAATCGATCCGCGATCCGCAGTTTGACCGCAAGATAGATCGCCGTCGAGGCAATGTAGCCGGTGGTGAGCTGTATGAGCTGCTGAGCAGCAGCCACTTCGGGAGTAATCTCAGGGGGATTCGACACGGTAGACAAAAATTTCCTCCGCAAAAGGATCAATTATACGTGTCCATGCGGATCACAGACACCATCAGCATTCCAGACGCCGAGATCGAAGAGCGGTTCGTCCGCGCGTCCGGACCTGGAGGGCAGAACGTCAACAAGGTCGCAACCGCTGTTCAACTGCGATTCGACGTGGACGCGTCTTCTCTGCCCGGCGAGATCAAGTCACGCCTCCGAACCATCGCTGGCAGCCGGATCACGATGGAAGGAACCCTGGTCATTGATGCGCGCGAGCATCGAACGCAGGCGCAAAATCGCGAGGCCGCGCGGGCCAGGCTTGCGGCCCTGATCCAGCAGGCCTCCAGGCGCCCGAAGACACGACGGCCAACGAAAGTGAGCCGCGCAGTAAAAGAAAAGCGCCTGACGTCAAAGAAAAAGCGAGGGGAGCTGAAAGCCGGCCGCGGAGGAAAACCAGGAGCCGACGATTAGGGTCACAGGCCACAGAAGAACAGGAGGAATAAGGACGCTACCGCCGTCACACCTTGAAGAGGATGCCCTTCGCCGGCCGACCCGTAGCCCGGGTCACGGCCGAGACGTACTGCTGCACCTGCGCGCGATACCGCGACTCGCCGGCCGCCAGTTCGTGATCCGTTTTGAAATCGACGACGGTTGTCGCCCCGTCCTCCTCGAACGCCAGATCCAGCACTCCCTCGATCATCATCCCGTCGTCCTGCAGCCAGGTGACCGGTGTTTCTCGCCTGAGCGAAGACGCGCGCCGCGCCCGCGTCATGATGTCGTGATCGAGCACGGCGGATGCCACCGCCGCCGCGGCGCCGATCTCCTCCGGTGTTGACAACAGCATCCGCCCTTGCACTTCGGCGGTCGAGCGCGTTTCTTCAACGCTTGCGTCGAGTGAAATGGTCGCGAGGACGGCATGCACGAGCGTCCCGAACCGTGGACCACGAGGACGTCGCGCCGCACCGGCGAGCTCGACGATCTCAATCGTGCCGGCCGCCGCGATTTCGTCGTCGATCCCGAGCTCCGCCGCGGCGGCGGCCCACGCCGTAGCCGTCTGCACGCGCACGGTCGGCTGCTGGGCTCGCTCAATCGCGTCGCCTCGCTCGCGCCGCCAACGCTCGTAGTCGGCCATCCGCTCCTCGACGGCAAACATGTCGCCGTCCTTGACGATGAGATCGTCGCGGCGCAGTCCGAAGGAGGACACTGCGCCGAGCCGCAGGACATGCGGATCCCACCACACGACTGAATAATCCGACGCAGCCGCGGTTCGCGGTTCGCGGTTCGCGGTTCGAGCAGCTTGGTTCGAGTCTCCGGACGCGCCAAACCGGTGTGCGCCAGGGGCGACGGTGTACGGACGCGCAGGATCGCCGTCAGGGCGATTCATGACAGAGTCCTTCGACGGAAACACGGGGCACCCCGGAGCGCGAGTGGACTCGCGACGTGAGGCTTCCGGTGGATAGATGGCAGGCGTCAGCGGATCGAGCCAGCCGCCGTCGTACGGTCCGTCGCCAATCGAGGAGACGACGAGCAGATCCCGGGCTCGCGTCGCGGCGACATACGTCAGCCGCTGAGCCTCCGCCTGTTCGCGTGCGCGTTCTTCCTCGCCATGAAGGATCAGGTCGATTGGCGACCATCCTCCGAGCTTCAGCGCGCAAAGCCCCTGATCCTTGTCCAGCCAGCGACCGGCTTCCGCCGGCGACAGCCTGCACGTCGGGTCTGCCAGCATGACGACCGGGAACTCGAGCCCTTTCGCCTTGTGGACGGTCATGATTCGGACGCCGTCGCTACCTTCTTCCAGGATGGGCGCTTCAGATGCCTGCGCAGTCTCGGCGGCAATGCGCAGCTCGTCAACGAATCCACGGAATGAAATGCCGCCGGCGGCCTCGTACTGACGCGCCAGCTCGGACACGTGCAGGACGTTCGCGAGCGCCTGCTCGCCGCCGGCGCGCAGCACGAAGCCGACATGCGCGCGCGAGGCGTTCAACAGTTCCTGGATCGTTTCGGCGACCGGGACATAGTTCCGGCGGCGGTGCAGCTGCTGAAGCACCTGCAGCGACGCGGCGATCGGTGCGAGGTGTGGTGGCACCGATCGCGGAATGCGGAAGGGGTGCAGGCCGCCGAAGCCATCCTGCCGGCTCGCAAGCTTCCACTCGAGCAGCTCTTCGTCCCCAACCGCAAACAACGCGCCCCGGAGCGTCGCAAAGACCGACAGCTCGTCGTCCGGCCATTCGATCGCCGCCAGCGCGGCGCGAATGGTCTCGACTTCTTCGCGCTCGTGAAACGTCTTGCCGCCGACGAGCACGTGATGCACGCCGCGCGCTTCGAGTGCCCGCACGTAGGGCTGCGTGATGTCCTCGCCGAAACTGAGGAATCGGCGGAACAGCAGGCAGACGTGCTTCGCCGCGACCTTGACCGGTTCGTCGCCGCCGCGCTCGGTCACCGTCCATCCGCTCTCGTTGAGCAGCCAGTCGACGAACGCGCCGACCGCGTCGGGAATCGACTTTTCGATCGCGCTCGCCGCGATATTGCGGGTCGCGTACGGAGCAGGCACCGGCAGCGCCACGATCGCAGGCTGCCGCGGCACGTCCGCTCGCGAGGGAGACAGCGGCACGTAGTCGGCTTGAAGCGTCAACGGATCGCCCGTCATCACCGGCGCGAACGCGGCATTGATGCACGACTGAATCTGCGGCACGCTTCGGAAGCTCGCGGTGAGTGTGACGAACACCGCGCCACGCTGAACGAGGCGCTCGCAAACCTCGCGGTAGATGCCGACATCCGCGCGCCGGAAGCGATAGATCGACTGCTTCGGATCGCCGACGATGAAGAGTCGGCCCGGTACGGGCGTGGCCGTGCGCCAGTCGGTTTCCGACGGATCGTCGGCCGACATCAGCAGAAGGATCTCAGCCTGCAGGGGATCGGTATCCTGAAACTCATCGACGAACACATGGGTGAAGCGCGTCTGGAAGCCGCGCCGCACCAGCTCATTGCCTTTCACAAGATCGCGCGCCTTCAGCAGCAGGTCGAGAAAATCCAGCGCACCCGCCCGCGCTTTCAGCTCCTCGTATCGACCGACGGCGCCGAGCAGCTCCCGCTGGAGCGCGGCCGCGAGATCCGCGTCGGCGTCGAGGCGGAATCCGTCGAGATTGGCGCGAAACGCCTCGAAGGCGGCGACGACCGCCGCCCGGGTGACCCCGTGCCGGTATCCGGGCCCGCGGCCATGACGCGCCCGGCAGAAATTTCGATCGCGTGACAGATCGACCAGCTGCGCTTCCAGTCCGTCTTCGTCGGCTTCTGTCGCCGGCGCGTGGGAAACACCCTCGTCCTGTAACTGAATCTCCTGGCTCAGGTGCCGCGCGGCTGCGGTATCAAGGTAGAGAAAATCGTTGACGTATGAGGGACGCTCGGTGAGCGAGGCCAGCGCATGCAGTTCCGCGACGAGCCGATCGATGTGCCCCTTCCGATCGAATGGGCGCCGGGTCCAGTGCGCCGGGAAGTCGCGCCACTGCGCCAGCTCCCACGCGGCACGCCGCAGCCGATCGATCGGCCCGTCCTGCCGCGGGCGCACGCCTGAAAATGAAAACGCCGTCGAACGGCGGAGCGCCCGGCGCACGCCCTCGGGAGGATCGGCCAACTGTGCCTGCAGCCATCCGCCAAAGGCCTCTTCGAACAGACGTTCGGACTGCTTTTCCGTCAGCACGCGGAAGAGCGGATCGACACCGGCTTCCACCGGACGCTCGCGCAGCAGCTCCGCACAGAAGCCGTGAATCGTGTTGACGTGCGCCTCTTCGAGGCTTCCGAGCGCCGCGTCGAGTCGCTCCCTGGGTTCGGTGTCTCTGGTGGCGGCGCGCTCGCGCTCGAGCGCCTCGCGCAGCCGCAGCTTGAGCTCGCCGGCGGCCTTCTCGGTAAAGGTCACCGCGACGATCTGCTCCACGCGTGCGCGTCCGGTGGCCAGGACGCGCAGGATGCGCTTCACGAGTTCGGTCGTCTTGCCCGTACCCGCTGCGGCTTCGACGACGAGCGTGCGGTCCAGGGTGTTCGCGATTTGATCGCGCGCGTGCTGATCGATGAGTGTCATCTCTTCTTACTTTGCGCTGGGGCGCTCCGCCTCCGCGCGCAAACATCGCGTTCGCGCTCTGGCGAGCCCTCGCCCACGCTCAGGGCCGTTGATGTGCCATGACTTTCTGCGGAGTCAACATCCCCTACGGCATCTGCCGTAACGCCAACACATCTCCGAGCTTGTCGGCCGACTTCATTCGCACGCGCTGCTCTTCGTGCGGGCCGCACACGACGCGAAAGTCGCACCACGCGCAAGCTCGATTGCTGGGTGCGACCGGCAGAAAGCCCAGCTCGATCGCGCGATCGACGATTTCCATGGCCTCGAATCCCGCGCGCCGATTGGTGTCGTTGATCGGGATCTCGTGATCGGTGAAGCCGCCGGCGGCGGTGCAGTAGAACAGGCGGCCCGAGGTGACCGGCGTGTCGAGCGCCTGGCTCACGGCAACGCTGTACAAGACCGGCTGCAGGATCGACCCGCCACCGATCACCGTCTTCCACGTCGTCCGGTTCTTGCCGGTCTTGTGATCGGTGACGCGCAGCGCCGCGCCGTCGCGCCGGCGTTCAATCAGATCGACGGAGCCACGCAAGAGGAAGCGGCCGTCGATCCGCACCGGGTCGGGCACGCTGCGAGCATCGCGGCCCTCGTCGCTCAAACCGAAGCTGAATTCGAAGTACTCGGGGGTCCACTCGACGGCGTTTGGCAGACGGCGTGCCCAGACGCGAAGGTCGCGTGCGAGATCGGCAATCTCGTCGCGCCAGACGCGCTCGATGGCCGGAGCGAGCAGCTCGTGGTACTCGGCGGAGGTCTGCGCCACGATTCGCTCGAGCCGTGAGAGTGCGTCGGGCAGCGACGCCTCGGTCACCGGCAGCCGCCCCTCGCTCTGGAGCGAGCGGAAGAACTCGGCCTGGATCTTGTGAAACAGCGCGCCGCGCGTCAGCGGATCGAGTTTCTGTAGCGGCTCCGGTTCCTGCGCCGGTTCGAGCCGGTGAATCGCCGACAACAGGAACTGGTACGGGACAGGTTGCGAATTTCTGAAGCGCGGACAGCGAATACGGTCGCGCCGACATGCGCTGTGAAGCCAGGATCGGCCCGGTCATGCCGGTCACCCGCGTGATCCCGTCGAACTGCGTCCACGCGGCGCGCGCCCGCGACCACCGCGCGTCACCGATCGTTTGAGCGCCTCGTTCAGACGGAGCAGGTAGTGGGCCTGTCCGCGAACAGCTTCGGGTGCTCGGCGAGGAGCAGCGCCCGCAGCACCGCCAGATCGTGCTCCAGGTCGTCGATCGCGCGTCCGGGCTCTGCCGGCGACGGCCACGCCAGCATGGCCCCGCCTTCGGTCACCGCGCTCTCCTGCAGTTCCTCGTGGCGTGGAATCCGGCCGGTGATCGCACGCATGACGTCGAGCGCGTAGAACGACGGCACGCGAGGCCTGGATTCAGCGATTTCGATCCGCGGATACGACAGCCACAACCGTTCACGCGGCGCGCCGATCGCCAAGTCGCAGCAGGAGGCGTTCGAGCCGCCCGCGGCTCTCCTGGATCGCCAGCCCGGCGCCGAGGGGCACGCGCATCTCTTCGTCGAGCAGCATCGGATCTTCGTGCGGCTTCTGCGGAAACATCCGCTCGGCGAGCCCGGCGACGAACACGACGCGAAACGTGCGGCCGCGCGCCTGCTGGGGCGACCCCACGAACACGCGTCCGTATCGGTGCCGAGGCGGATCGATCTCGATCGAGAGCAGGCGATCGGCAATCACGTCGCGCGCCTCCTCGAGCGACACCGGACCGATCTCGCTCATCGGCCGGAGCTCGGCGAGCACGCGCAGCACGCGTTCCGGCTGTCGCAGCACCATCGGTACGAGATCGGAGAACCGATCGAGCCATTCGCCCCACGTCGCGGTCGCCGGCCACGACGCGAGCCGATCGATGACCGGCAAGGCAAAGGATCGGAGATGCCCAAGGTTAGTCAGCTCCCGTTCGAAGTATGCCGCCCGTGGCGACTCCGGATCCTCGCCGAGCTCCTCGCGAATCTTCAGGCGATATTCGCGCGCAAGACCGGCCAGCCGCCGATGCCATCGCGCCGGATCGCCGCCAATCACCGCCGATTCAACGATCAGCGTTTCCCACTTCCACGGTGCGCGCAGCGATCCTGCAAGGACCGCATCCGCGCTATTCCCATCGGCTGAGGCGCCAGGAACACCCTTCGGCTCCGAACCGGGCAGGCTCTCGTCACGACCGTCTTCCTCCACGCGGCGCGCGGCCTCACTCACGACAGTCAACACGTCGTCGTCGGGCACGATGAAGTCGAATTCGCGGCGCGCGCCAGAAAGGTCGGGCACCTGCGCGAGCGAGAGGTATTCCGCGAATCGGCGGGCCGAGAGTTTTTCGCACGCGCAGGCCAGGACAGCCAGGAATGCACGGCCCGCCGGATGCGGCCGGCTCGTCCCGCGATCGAACCAGCCCGGAATGCCTGCGCGCTTGAACGCGTGCTCGAGCAGCCCGTGCATACCGTGCGGGTGACCTGACGAAGACGGCGATCTCGTCGAAGGGCACGCCGCCACGCGCCTCTTCCATGATGCGGCGCGCGATTTCGACGCATTCGCGGCCCTCACCGGGTGCCGAAAACAACCGTACGTCGCCCCGAGGACTGCGTTCAGGCGGACGGCTGCTCGCAAAGAGGTACCGTCGCAGCGCGACGAGGTCGCTGTCCCCCTTTTGCTCGAGCACTTCAGGGTGGAAGCCAAGCGACGCGAGTCGATCGAGCGTCTGAATATCGCCGAATGGCACGGTGATGAGGGTGGTCGGCGACGCGGCCATCAACGTCCGGAGGAACTCGAATTCGGCGGCGGAATCGAACGGCACGTCGAGCAGGACGAGCGGAATGCCGAGCACCGGGGTGAGCTGCGAGCCGCTCGACGTGGCGGCGGTCGCCACGCCGAAGAGCGTCGCACGATCGGTTGCGGACGCCGAATCGAACTCGCGCTCGAAGCGGTCAAGAAGCACGGAAAGATCTGCGCCGCCGAGTGGTAATGCGCCGAGGGCCGGCGGAGCGACGTGCGCAAGGCGCAGTTCCTGGAGGGTGCGTGCGAGCGCGCGTGGAAAACCGGGCGTGCCGGCCACCGGGCCGAAGTAGTCGAGCGTGCCCTCACGCAGCGATTCAAAAATCGCGCGCGCGGCAACGGCTTCAGTGCCCAGGTTCGTGGCCGGGGAGCGGCGATCGGCGGCAAGAATCGGCGCGGCAAGTCGCGCCGCAAGTTGCACGAGGCTGAAGCGCTGGAGACCCAGCGTGGCACCGCGTTCGATCGCGACCGACCGGGCGAGATCGTCAACGGCGCTGCGGGTGGCGCCGACCAGAAGAAGATCGCCGTTGACGAGATTCGCTCGCACGAACGCGCGAGCTTCGGCCACGCGCAATTCGGTGGCTGCGGACTCTACAACTCGAATCATCGGGACTCCTCCCCGGACACTCTGCCGGGTCACCGGTAACGGCCGCGCCACGCGGCCGTGAAAGGAAAGATTACACCGAAAGAGCGATTCGTGACTCCGCAGCTGAACTCATCTGAGCTAGGAGCTGGAACCGGCCTTCGCCAACTGAATCGTCACCCAACCCTTCAGAGGTTTGGGTTGCTCGTACTCTCCGCGCTGGCCGCCACCTCCGCCGCCGCGGCCCATTCCGCCACCGCCACCTCCGCCGCCGCGTCCGCCCATGCCACCGCCGAATCCGCCCATGCCGCCTCGACCCTCCCCTGTCGGATGCTCCACCTTCGGTGTCTCGATCCCGAATCCAATGAGCGCACCCGGCTTTGCTTCGATCGCGTAGGGCGTGTCCGCCGTCTTTGCGAGCGGCACTTTCATTTCGTAGACGAGATAGCCCTCTGCCTGGCCGATCTTCACCGTGATTCCAGGCGCCATCTCCGTCACGAAGTTGTGGGCATCGTCTTTCGCGGGACCGTAGATCTCGATTCGATTCGTCGGCTCAACCTGATCGGGCGGGCTCGACTGCGTTGGATCGCCACCCCCGGAATCACCTGTAGGCCGTCCGCTACCACCTCCACCACCGCCTGGATAACGTCGGTATCCACCGCCGCCACCGCGCCCAGGCCTCTCCTCCGGTGGTACTCCGACGGGGTATTTCAATCCGAAGTGTTTCTTCTCGCCGCCAGACGGATCGAACCAGACGATCGAGCCCCTGGCGAAGGATCTGGCGTCGCGCCGTCGAATCGCTCGCACTCAGGACCAGATACAGGTTCTGACCGTCATTCATCGCTGCGGTCATCAGCGGATGGTTCTCTTCGATCGGTCGAAGCGGCCCCGGCCAGTCGCCGCTGTCGCCGTCGATCGCGATCTCCCGATCGCGCCAGTGACTGTCGATCGTCGGCTTCTTGGTCGCGAGCAGGCCAGCTGCAGACCCGACCACGATATTCCCGCCACACCCAGAAACGCACGTCGCATAGAGAACCTCTGACCCGGTCGACGCCTCATACTCCAAAAGGTGGCTGGCACCTGTCCGCGAAGGTGCCAGTCATCCAAGTCAATCCAAACGCAAAACACTCGCGAAATCCACCGAAATGCGTGAGCGGCGGCTGACACTCTTGCGGCAGAGTGCCGGCCCCCTTTTCTTAGGACGACGGCCGGAATGCGTGGGTCGGCCGGGAGAAGCCGCCCCGGCGGCCGGCCCCCGGACCCGGGCCTTTTGCGACCGACTCGCGCGCCTGGACTCGCTGTTCCGGGGTCAGGATCTGCGCGATCCGCGTTTGCAGTTCGATACGCGCGGCCAGCGTCCTGGGCAGAGGCGGCCGAGATCGAATTCCTCAGCTGTTCAATCTTCTGCTGGTCCGGCGTGTCCGCGAGGATCGCCGACTGAAGCTGACGTTCGAGGTCCATCAGATTCCTCCGTGGATCCTCGCCAGTCCGACGTTGCTCGGTCAGCGTCTTGATCTCCTCGCGTTGAGCGTCGGTCAGATTCAAACCACGCAGCATGGGCATCGGTCCGCCCATTCCTGGTCCGCGACCCGGCCCGCGTCCACCCTGCGGTGGCTGGGCTATCACCGGAATCGCGACCGCGGCAGCCAGGATGATCGCCGCCGCGGCCGTCCATATGCTTCGTTTCATGTGTAACCTCCCTACACTTGCTTAGACAAGGACAGGGGAGGGTTTAGTTCAGCCCCGGAGCACGAGTCACCGTTTCTTCACAATTGCACGCAACCCGGCCGACCTTCGCTATCATTCTGGTTCGATGGTGCGCCATTTCCTGCTCGGGTCATTCATCATGCTCGCGGCAGCACCCGCGATGGGCGCCGGGCGCTATTCGGCCGACCGTTACGACTCGCGCGTCGAAGTCCAGCCGAACGGCTCGATTCGGGTGACCGAAACGATCAGCATTCGATTCGAGACAGGCTCCTTCTCACAGTTCTATCGCGCGATTCCCCGACGGATGAACGATGGCATCGAGATCGTGTCGGCGTCGATGGATGGCACGCCGATGCCGACGGGAGACGGGCCCAGTCATGTCCAGATTTCGGGGTCGTCGAACGTGCGAGTCACGTGGCGGTTCGCCGTCACCGCACCTGCCACCCACACATTCGCGGTGACCTACCTCGCCCAGGGAACGGTGCGTCAGGAGGAAGACGCTGACGTCATCGCCTGGAATCTCCTGCCAAGCCGAACACAGCTATCGAATCGCCTCGAGCACGAGCGACATCACGCTCCCGGAAGCGCCGTCCTCGCCGCCGTCGGTCGACGTTCGACGAGTGGGTAATTCGACACTGGACGTGGATGGAAGACAGGTCCGGATCGACGCGAGCGACATACGGGCCAACGGCTGGCTTCAGGTGTGGATTCGAGTTGCACGAGGCACACTCGTCGAGTACGCCACCTCGTTGGCAGCAGCGCCAGCTGGAAATCAGCCGGCTGTCGATCCGGTGGGTGTACGCGGCCGCAATTGTCTTCGTCTCCGGCCTTGCTGCCTTGTTCTTTGTCCGCCAGCGATACGACCCGCCGCCGCACGAGCCGGGCGCGACGACCCTGTGGTCGACAGCCGCGCCCGACACGCTGCCCCCCTCGATCGCGGGAGCGCTGCTGACCAACGGCAGTCCGCGCCTCGAGCAAGCGATGGCTGCCGTGTTCACGCTTGCCGATCGGGGCGAGTTACGGATCGACGAGCAGTCGCGAGCCTTCGGCCTGCGAGACTTCACGATGACCGCGACGCCCACCCGGCGGCCGCTCGCACCGTATGAACAGAGCCTGCTGGAGATCGTGTTCGCTGAAACTCCGGGTCCAGGAGCTTCGGTCACGCTCGGCAAGGCGCGTCACCGGTTGGTCCGTCATTTTCGACGATTCAAGACTCCCCTCCAATCGGCCATGGCAGCGGCGGGCCTGCTCGACGACGATCGGCGCGCGGTGCGCAACCGATTCCTGGCCATTGCACGTGTCTGCCTGATCGGCGCGGGACTCGTGTCGATAGGTTCTGCCCTGCTGGTCGATCGCTTCGGCGGCTGGCCGATGATGGTTCCACTGGCGCTCGCGCTCGTGGGCGTAACCGGGCTGATCGGCTACGCCGCACACACGCCGCTTTCGAACGACGGGGTCCGGCGCGCGAGCGAGTGGCGTGGATTCCGCCGCTATCTTCGCGAGGTCGCCCGCGATCGTCAGCCCTCGCCCGGCGACGGCGTACGCAAACAGCTGCTTCCGTTCGCCGTCGCCCTTGGTATCGCGCATGCGTGGTCGTCGCACCTCAAGCGCCATCGATCCGCGGTGCCTGCCTGGTTCCGTGCAGCGTCCGATGCGAGCCACAACGGCGCCGTTGCCTTTTCAGCTTTTGTTGCCTCGGGCGGCAGCGGCGCGGGCGGGTCGCACGGCGGAGCATCGGCGGCGGCAGGCGGCGGAGCTTCCGGGGCCTCATAGTCGGATCGAATCCCTGATCACTGATCACTTATCCTGAATCCCTGATCCCTGAATCCCTCATCCCTGAATCCCTAATCTCTGAATCGCGAATCTCTGAATCCGCGAACCACTAATCGCGAACCGCGAACCGCGAACCGCGAACAGCGAAGTAGGCTGTCGCCCCGCCTCAGGTTTCAGGCGCGGCGACGTCCGGTCGTGGCCAGGTACTCCAGCATCCGCTGACGGTGAGCGATGGCCTGCCTGCTCAACGGCTTCGGGGCTTGATTCGCTTCCTCGAACGGCAGCGACCGCTGAGCCCAGGCTTCGCGCCGCGCGCGGGTGCTCTCCATGCCGGCTCGGAAACACTCGAAACACAGCGTCCGCCCGTGGGTGTGCGGTGACGATTCGTGGATCCAGTGCGAGCAGCGTGACATCTATTTGTCCCTGTTTCCGCACACCACGCTCGTGGCGCGCGACTTTGGGCGCGCATCAGCCTGGTCCATCAGGTCGACTAGATCCAGACGCGTGGCGCGCCTTGATTTGCGCGGTCGCCGACGTTTCTCGAGCGCCTGGTACTTGTCGCGGCCGCGCAGCAGTCCGAGGCCGAGGCGCGATCGAGCGGGCGACGACGAATGCCGCTCCAGGCTGTCGAGCGGCGGCGCTATCGCCGTGACGTTATCGAAATCCGGAAGTCTCGCGAGCGACGCGTCGAAACTGCGCATGTCCTCTCTCCTGATGTAAACGGTGAAACCCATCGTTCCGTACCGGCAGTGTAGGAGCGAGGCGTGACAAGGTAGGTCAAACGTCAAAAACCGGTATTCGTGGCCGACTCGGTCAGGCGGAAATTTCGGGTTTCGCGGCCACGCTCCTGTGTGGACCCGCCGGGACACGCGTCTACCGCCTCGGCGGTAGCGAGAGCGCAGAAGTAGCACCGGTCGCAGCGGCGTCCATCCCCTGATTAAAGTGCGGTACTCTGACGATCGATGCGCAACGCCGAAGTCATCCGTCAGTGGTCGATCCTCCGCGATCTCGAGTCGTCGCGCCGGGTGACCATCGACGATCTCGCCGCGCGCACCGGCGTCTCGACCCGGACGATCCGGCGGGATCTCGAGGCGCTGCAGGCTGCCGGATTTCCGCTTTTCGACGAAGTCCACGACGGCAAGAAGTTCTGGACGCTCGAGCAGAAGGCATTCCGGCGGCTGGATGCCACCGGATTCACGCTCGCGGAGCTGACGGCCATCTACTTCTCGCGCTCGCTGGTCGAGTGCCTGGCGGCCACGCCGTTCCAGCGTGACGTGCGGAGCGCGTTCGACAAGCTGGCCGCGGCGCTCACGCCGGGGATGCGGCAGTTTCTCGATCGCCTGCCGCTCGTCATACAGGCCAAGGCGGAACCCGGGATCGCAGTCGCTGATGGAGAACGCGTCCACGCCGGCGACCGCGTCGCGTCAGTCCGACCCGCGCGGAGCCCGAGTCGGGCAGCTCCTCGATGCCATCCTCAATCACCGGCGCGCGGTGATGCGGTACCACTCGTTCTCCAGCGACCGGGAAAAGGAATACCGGATCGAGCCGTACCGGCTGGTCTTTGCGCAGGGCGGCTTCTACGTCATCGCGCACGTGCCGGAATACGAGGCTCTTCGCACGTTTGCCGTCGAACGGATTCAAGCGTTGTCAGTCACCGAAGAACCGTTCGAGCCAGTGGATCTTCCGGCCGACGCGTTCGAGAACTCGCTGGGTGTCAATCAGGGGACGCCCGAACCGATCGAGATCGCGTTCGAACCGCGCATCGCGCGATACGTCAAGGAGCGCACCTGGCATTCATCGCAGCGCATCGAGGAGGCCGGGGACGGCAGGCTGACGATGACCTTGAATGTCTGTAATGACTTCGCGCTCCGCAGCTGGATCCTCGGGTTCGGTCCGCTTGCCCGGGTGATTTCACCGCCGGAGCTTGTTCGGCAGATTCAAGCGGAAGCGGATCAGACCCGGCTGCAGTACGCGGCGGTGGAGTGAACGGAGATTACGGATTGAACCAGTACGCGAATTTGACGAGAAACACGTTCTTCGCGGGCGCGTCGAACACCGCGCCGAAGTCGCGGCTGAAGTTGAAGTCGCCGTAGCCGACGCTGTCCTCTCGCCCTTGCTGCCAGACGACGAACAGGGTCGAGCCGGGCTTGTACTCCCAGCGGAGCACGTTCGTCGTCCGGAACGACCGATAGTTGAAGTCGGGGTTTCCCGTGTAGACCGTCGGCGTGTACCGGCCTTCGTACGACTTCGACCGGCCGTCAACGAGTGCCTTGAAGTTGGTGTAGTTGCCGGAAGACACGAACGGCTCGGCGTACAACTGGATCGACAACGCCGGCGTCACCGTGTAGTTCAGCCTGGTCTGGATCCCCACGGTCTGCTGATAGATGCGCGCGAACACATAGCGGCCGTCGTCGGTCGCCTCGACCCACTGCGAGGCGTCGATGTTCTGCGTCCAATGAACGCCAAGGCTCGCCTTCAGGAAGGACGATGGCCGATACGAGACGTTCGGACCGATGTCGTGGACCGTCGTCCCCTTGCCGTCGGTCGAATTGAACGTGAACACACCCAGCGACACGGCGGGGCGCTGATCGCTCTCGAGATAGGCCCAGATGGAACGCTGGGCGTTTCCGTAGACGCCTGGCCCGCCGCGGGTGGCGCGATCGTCGAACGGCTGCCAGTTGATGTTGCCGCCGGTCCCGGTGCCCCAGTTGTTGCGGAACACCGCGTGCGCGTTGACGTTGATGCCGGAGTACAACCGATCACCATCGTAGTTCCAGCCGGCCCACTGATTCAGGTTGTAACGGAAGCTCCTCAGCCACTTCTGCGACGGCTTGTCGTAGCGGATCTGCATCCAGTTGCTCATGGTCCGCTGATCGGCGCGCTGCATGAACCCGACGTCGTTGATTTCAAACCCCGGACTCTTGAACCCGACGTTCGAACTGAACACCGTGCGGGCGCCGGCGATCTTCGAAACCGACATCGACCCGCCGTAGCCGTTCATCGACGTACGGGTCGGGTCGTAGGTCAGATGATTGGCATCGGGACGCTGGAAGCTGTGCACGGTGTTGCGCTGCAGTTCATCGATGGCGGTTGGATCGCCCTGCACCGTGCTTCCGGCGAGAAATCCGCGAATCGCGTATTCGGGACCCAACCGCCAGTCGGCATCGAGACCGCCGGTGTAGGCTTCGCCGGGCAGGAATTTCGTCGAGGCATCGAGATTCCGGTTGGTGAACGTCGTCATGAATCCGAGCGCGGACTGGTTCGAGAACTCGCGGCGTGCACGGACGACCGAGTAGTTCGTGAGCGGTTCGATGCTCTGCCGCGTTTGCAGCGTGCCGTTCGCGATGACGGCGTCCTCGTCGGCGGTGACGGCGTTCAGCGCGCCGACCGAAAAGTTCCCGATCCGTCCGGTCAGCTTCGCGGCGCCGAGAATCGTCGTCTGCGTCGGCGCCGACGAATACCCGCCATCGGGGACGTCCGGCTCGCCCCGCGGCGTTCGTCCGATCCGTCGCGAGTAGAACAGGCCGCTGCAGTTGCCGTCGTTGCAATCGATGTCGAAGCTGAAGATGCCGCCGCCTTCGACGAAGAACGGCCGCCGCTCGGAGAAGAAGGTTTCGAACGCCGACAAGTTCACGACCGCGGGGTCGGCTTCAACCTGACCGAAATCGGGATTGACCGTGCCGGTGAGCGTCAGACTCGGGCGCAGCGCATACTTCAGGTCCACACCGAGCGATCCATCGGGGTCGGTCGTGTTGATGAGCGGGTTGCCAGGCTCGCCCGGCTGTGTGGTCACGTCGGCGACGAGGTAGGGGACGACTTCGAGCCGTTTGGGCGCGCGTTCGAGCCGCAGGCCAGTGAGCTCGCCGAACGACGACACGTATCCGTTGGCGCTCTTGGACAGGAGCGGCCAGGTCGCGGTTTCGTTCAGGCGTCCAATCTTGCGGATGATCGCGAGGCCGAACGTCGACGTCTCCGAGGGGCGGTAGCGAAGCTGCGAAAACGGAATCCGGAACTCGGCGCGCCAGCCGCGCTCGCTGCGCGACACGGCGACGTCCCACACCGCGTCCCATCCTTGATCGTTGTTCGTGTCGTTGAACCAGTAGCTGTCCTGCTTGACGCCTGCGGGGTTGACGTCGAACTCGAACGCGGATCGTCGATCGTGGAAGGAGTCGACGAGCACGCTGATCCAGTCCGACGGCGATCCCTCGTCGCGCCTCGTGCGGATTCCGACAATGCGCTGAGGATCGGAGTCGAAGGCCTGGACCGCGACGTAAAGCGCGGTCGCGTCATAGGCGACGCGCGCTTCTGTTTCAAACGTCGGTGCGGCGCCCTCGCGCGGCTCGCGCTGCAGGAACCCCTTGACCGGCGGCACAGACTGCCAAATCGCGTCGTTGAGTTCGCCATCGACTTTGATGGCGGTGGCTTCGGGAATGGGTGTGGCGGTGATGCGAGCCGTCGGCGGCGACGTCGCCTCGACCACGGCCGTCGCCGCCACGAGGCCAACCAACACAACGACTGTTCTCATCGATCCAACTTGTGAGGTTCTGGCTGCCGGGTTCTGCAGGTCCAGCCCGATTCTTCAGAACTCCGTACGGTCGCAGGACTTCTGAAACCGGAAACTTAGACGAGTTCTGCGGTGTGAAGGTTGGCAGTCGGCTCGACAAATACGCGGTCGAGTCGGGCCATCAGGGACGAACGACGGGACGAAAACCCACGCGGCTGGCTACTGGCTGCTGGTGCCTGGCGGCTGGCTTCTGTTGGCTGTCGAGGATCGCTGGTGACGCCAGGTCAACGTCACGGCCACATGACACGGCCGGCAGAGCAATCGATAGTTCTCGAGGCCGCACTCGCCGCCACCATCGGCCACCGGAACGATGTGATCCGCTTCCCACCGTGGGCGCGACGCGCGCCAGGCCTTTCGCGCCAAACGATTGCCGACGGCAGGCTTCGATCGCGTCCACTCGCGATGAGCTTTGGTCACGTTGAATCCGCAGATCTGACAGATTCCCCTGTCGCGTTTCTTGATCTGCCGGCGGACGTACCAGGGACTGCTCCGGATCTTCCACTCATGCACGCACGTATCACTGCAGAATGTGCGCCGCGGCGCCTGGACCAGGCCGTGACACCAACGACAGATCGGTTCGCCGGCGGCGTTGCGTTCGGGCTTCCCCCATTGCTCGGCGGTCACCACGCACGTGCGACGAGTGCTCACGCGATGGGGTATCGGAGGATGTCAGCGTGGGCTTTAGATCTCGCGCAGAATCGCGCCGCGACGTAAAGGTTACAAGTTACAAGTAAGGAGTCACTTTTAACTTTTAACTTTTAACTTTTGACTTTCTGCCTACACCCCGACCATCAGCGACAGCGCGAACCTCGCGTCGGCGTCGATCCACTGATCTCTCAGCGCGAATCCGGTCTCAACGCCCATCCGCTCCACCTGCTCCGGCTCGTACTTGTAGGAGCTCTCGGTCCAGATGTGCTCGCCTCGCGCGAACTGGACGGAGATCTCCGGCGCGGCGATCGTGGCCGTCTGCGCGGCGCGGCTCACCAGGTGCATCTCGATCCGCTGTTCGTCGCGATTCCACGCCGCGCGGTGAGCAAAGGCGTCGAGGTCGAACGTCCCGCCAAGTTCGCGGTTGATCCGGACGAGCAGGTTCTTGTTGAATGCGGCGGTCACGCCGAGCGGATCATCGTAGGCGAGCTGCAGGTCGCGTTCCGGCTTGACGAGGTCCGCGCCGAGCAGCAGCAGATCGTCCGGCCGCAGGACGTCTCGAATACGCCTCAGAAACGACACCGCTGCTGGCGCGTCGAAGTTGCCGATATTCGATCCGAGGAGGAGCACCAGCATCGCGCCGCTCCCCTCACGGGCGCGCGCGGCCCGGCGCAGACCGACTTCGTACGTGGATTGGTGGCCGACCACAGACACGTGCTGAAGCCGGGTGAGGCGCTGCTCGGTCTGTTCGAGCGCCTGAGACGAGATATCAATAATGTGTACGCGCGCGGAGCCGCCGCCACGCTGCAGCGCGTCCGCCAGCACGGCAAGCTTTTCACCGCTGCCGCAGCCGAGTTCAACGATCGTGGCCGGTTCGGGGTCGAGCGCCGCCACGATTTCCTCCGCGTGCGCGATGAGCAACCGATGCTCGGCGCGGGTGATGCGGTACCACGGCAGGCGGCAAATCGCCTCGAACAAGCTGGATCCCAGCGGGTCGTACAGGTATTTCGATTGCAGCTGCTTCGGCGTCAGTTGCAGATCGCGGCGAACGTCAGAGGCAAATTCCGCCGCAAGTGAGGCTGTCGTGATCATCATGATGTGTTCGCCGTCCGCGATTCGTCGTCCGCCGTTCGCGTGTCGCCCGGAGAATCTCCGCCAGCGAACCGCGAACCGCGCCTCTATCCCACCGTCCTGAACGTCGCGTACACGTACGGATAGTTCGGACGGAACCAGTTGCGGAAGCTGCGGCGCACGAGCTCTCGCGCGGTCGCCGTCGAGGCCCCCTTCATGACGTAGTGCTGGCCGTCAAAAAAATCGGCCGAGTACTCCGGATACGAGGCCATCGGCGCGAAGCCAGGAAATGGACTGAAGATCGTAGACGTCCATTCCCATCCGTTGCCGACGAGATCGTGCACGCCCCACGCGCTCGCGCCCGCAGGGAACGATCCGACCGGCGCCGGCTCGAACCGCGCGAAATCAAAATTTCCGTGCTCGGCCGATGGTGCGGACTCGCCCCACGGATAAGACTGCTCGGACCCTTCCGGCGTCCCAAACGCGGCCCGGTGATATTCCGCTTCGGTAGGCAAGCGTCGGCCTTTCCAGCGCGCATAGGCCTCGGCTTCTGCCTGGCTGGCATAGACGGGCCAGTCCGGCGCCAGAGGGATCGACTCGAACATGCCGATCCAGGCACGTGACGCCGTCGCCCCCGTGGGAGGCGACCAGAAGGACGGGTGCGTGATCCGATTCTCCTGCACCCAGTTCCAGTGCTCGGCCGACCACAACGATCGATCGCGATAGCCGCCCGCTTCGACAAACTGCAGGAACTCAACGTTGGTGACGTTGTGCACATCGATGTCGAACGCGGGCACCTCGACGCGATGCTCGCCGAACTCGTTGTCCCATCCGAAAGCGATCCGATCGGGATTCGCGCCGAGCGTCGCGGTGCCGGCGCGGACGCGGACTCGTTCGCTCGGTCTTCCGGCCGATGGATCCTCCGCCCAATGACGGACGCCATGGGTCCTTTCGATCGGATCCGGATCCGGCAGATCGCTCGCGAAGCGGCTCGGCGAGGCTTGCCGCGCGCAACTCTGCGCCGGCGGAGGCGGGCGGCTTTCTCTTTTGCGCATACGGCAGCCGATGCCACATGTAGAGCAGTGTTTCCTGATGCATCGCCTCGTGCTCGAGCGCGGTGTAGAGCCCCTGCGCGCGGTGCATCGCCGGACGCTCGCCGTCGAACTCCGCGTCCTCCAGCGCAGCGACGACCGCATCGTCCACGCGTCGGCCGAAATCGAGCACTTCATCGCGTGAGGGCCACATCGTGTTCGCGCCGCTTCGCGGCACGGCGGTTTCCGTGCTTTCGGGATCGATGCCTCGCTCGAACAACCCCTCCAGTCGCGCGTCTACCGGCGGGCGCCCGAGCCCTCGACGCAGAAAGGAGATCACACTGAAGGCCGGGAGGTGTCCTTCGTAGAAAACAATGGGGTTTCGTAACGCGATCGGCCGCGAATAGTACGCGGACGGATCGATGAGATCAAAGATTGCTCGCGTCCGAGCCCGATTTCGCTGGTACCAGTCGACTACGGATGGACGGTCAATGGCCAGGGAGGGCATCCGTCAAGTATATGTTTTGACGCTGGATCATGCCGCGTGTTTGGGTTTCCGGCCACCCGACTTCGGCCCTTTCTTCGCAACAGCTCGGGCCTTCGCCCGAGGTCCACCCTTCCCTTCCAGGCTCGCCCGAAGCCGACCCATCAGATCCACCACCTCGGCTGACTGAGCGGTCTCGCGCGCCCGCAGCTTCGGACGGCGTCCTTTCACCTTGGCCTCTATCACCTTCATCAGATTGTCGCGGTATTCGTCCGTGTACTTGTCGGGTTTCCATTCGGCGCTGAGGCTGTCGATCAGCTGCCTGGCCATCTTCAGTTCAGCTGGACGAATGGCCTCCGCCTTCGGAAACCGGAAGTCGTCCAGATCCGCCAACTCGTCGGAAAAACGCATCATCGTCAGGACCAGCGCGTCCCCAATAGCTTCGACTGCCGCGAGGTGTTGCGCGTCTCTCAGGATGATCTTCGCGATTCCGACCTGGCCCGAGTCGCGGATGGCTTCGCGAAGGAGCGCATACGACCGGTCGGCCCCCTTTGCCGGCTGCAGGTAATAGGGCGTTTCAAAATACCGTTCGTCGATCGTCTTTGGATCGACGAAATCGAGGATGTCGATCGTCTTCGTCTTCTCGAGCGCCGCGGTCTTGAAGTCATCTTTCGTGATGACGACAAACTGCCCCTTCTCGTACTCGTAGCCTTTGACCAGATCTTCCCAGCCGACCGGCTTGCCTTCGGTCTGGCAGACGCGCTCGTAGCGGACGGGCGATTCGTCCTTCGCGTGCAACAATCGGAATCTCGGTCGATGCTCGCGCGTCGCGCTGTAAAGTTCTATGGGGATATTGACCAGGCCGAACGCCAGCGACCCTTTCCACATTGCGCGAGCCATGGCGGAAACCTCCGGTGAAGTCGCGTGCAGAATTCGAGCCAGCCTCCGCTCGCGAGCCATCGGTGAGCGAGCTACGGCCAGGCAGGCGAGTCTGTGATGGCGAGCTAAAACGGAGGCTGTCTCGCCGCAGCCCCGAGCGGCACCGGGGCGAAGGCGGACCACGCCGTAGCTTCCATAATTCGGCGAAGCGAAGGCAGGGTAGAATCAAGGGTCGGGGCGGCGTGGCGAAATTGGCAGACGCGAGAGACTTAGGATCTCTTGGCCACAAGCCGTGGGGGTTCGAGTCCCTCCGCCGCCAGACTTCGCCTCTTGAGCTATCGGTGGGCGAGGCTTCGGCCGGCAAGCCGCGATAGCTGAGACGGGCAGGGTTGTTCGCAGGAACGAATCTGGATGGTGAGATCTCCGGACGCGAACGCAATGAGCGAACGGAGCGGAGCGAGCAGCGAAGTGCGAGCGCAGTGTAGTGAGCCAGGCGGGGTGCAGGGGACCCCGCCGATAAAAATATGAAGACAGAATTCATTGACGTCAGCGATACCCAGAAAAACCTCGTCGTCGAAATCCCCAGCACCGTCGTCGATGCCGAGATAGATAAGGTGGCGCGAGACTACAGCCGGGCCGCGAGGGTACCGGGCTTCAGGCCGGGGAAAGTGCCGGCCAAGGTCGTGCGACAGCGTTTCCGCGATCAGATCCTGCACGACGTGGCTCACGGACTGATTCCGCGCGCAGTGGACGAAGCGCTGCGCGAACGAGGCGTCGAGCCGGTCGATACTCCCGATATCAGGGACGTCGTGGTCGAAGAGGGACAACCGCTGAAGTTCACGGCGACGTTCGAAACGGTTCCACCGATCGAACCCGGCGATTACGCGTCGATCACGCTCCAGCAGAAGAGCACGACCGTCAGCGACGCTGCCGTCGATGACGCGCTCACCAATCTTCGCGAGCGCGCGGCCCGCTATGAACCGGTGGACGCCCGCGGTATCCAGGACGGCGATTCGGTCGTGATGGATTTGATCCGAACCGCCATCCCGAAATCCGTCGCGGAGGAACCGCTGGTTGTGCTGGCCGGAGAGCCGACGCCGCCGAGGCCGCCGGCCGAGCCGCAGACTGACAAACACGATGACGTCACGGTCGAGATCGGCGCCGCGGCCAATCCGCCGGGATTCGATCAGCAGCTCAGGGGACTTCAGGAGGGTCAAGAGAAGATCTTCGACGTGCGGTACCCGGATGATTACGCGATCCAGGAATTGGCGGGAACGACCGTCAACTACGCCGTCAGCATCAAGGCCATTCGCACGCGCGTCATCCCGGAGCTGGACGATGAATTCGCGAAGGACCTTGGCGAATTCGAGAGCCTGAGCGCGCTTCGCGCGCGGGTTCGCGGTGATCTCGAGCACGAAGCCAAGCACGAGGCCGAGCGCGACGCGCGGGGTGAATTACTCCGCCAGCTCGCCGCGCGCGTCACCTTCGACGTGCCGTCGGCGTTGCTCGACCGCGAGATCGATCGACGGATGGAGGACTTCGTCCGCCGGCTGATGGAGCAGCAGATCGATCCGATGAAGGTGAACATCAACTGGGAGGAGTTCCGGGAGAAGCAGCGGGACGCGGCGTCCGAAGCGGTGCGCGGCGCGCTCGCGCTCGACGAGGTCGCGCGGAGAGAACACCTCTCGGTCGGCGAGGAAGAAATCACCGCCGAAGTGGAGCGCTACGCCGAGCGGAGCGGACGCGGCGCGGCCGCCGTGCGCGCCAAGCTCGAAAAGGAAGGGGGAATTGCACGCCTTTACTCGGGGTTGCGCCGGGAAAAGACGGTGGACTTCCTCCTGTCGAAGGCCACAAAGATTCAGGCGGGTTGAGCCGATACACCAGTCGGTCGGGATTCGGCCGGCTGGGCAGTTGAAACAGGGTTGCGATCGCGATACGGCGTTGTTACAATTGCGTTAGCGTTTCCCGACACCTGCCCGTCGAACGAAGGCATCCCCAGCAATCCGAACGCAGCGTACGCAGACTATTCGGGGTTCGATTCTTTATGGCCGAACGCATGCAGCTCATCCCGATGGTGGTCGAACAGACCAACCGGGGAGAACGCGCTTACGATATTTTTTCGCGTCTGCTGAAAGACAGCATCATCTTCGTCGGCACACCGATTGACGACAACGTCGCAAACCTGGTCATCGCCCAGATGCTGTTCCTGGAAGCCGAGGATCCCGACCGCGACATCCTGCTCTACATCAATAGTCCTGGCGGCGTGGTCACGGCCGGCATGGCGATTTACGACACGATGCAGTTCATCAAGCCGGATGTGGCCACTTACTGCATCGGGCAGGCGGCGTCGGTGGCTGCCGTCCTCCTGGCCGCGGGGGCGAAGGGCAAGCGGTATTCCCTGCCAAATTCACGCATTCTGATCCACCAGCCCTGGGTCCAGGGCCTCGGCGGCCAGACGACCGATATCGATATCCATGCCCGGGAGCTCCTGCGCACCCGGGAACGCCTCAATCAGATCCTGGCGCAGCACACCGGCCAGCCTCTGAAGCGGATTCAGGACGATACGGAACGGGACTACATCATGGGGCCGGATCAGGGCAAGGAATACGGTATTATTGATGATGTCATCCGGAAGAGGGCCTGAGGGCTGCCCTTGTGAAGTTGCCAGTTCCCAGTTGGAGGGACCGAGATTGAAACTGGAAACTGGAAACTGGCGACTGGGAACTAGCAGATAACCCCATGGTTAAAAAAGCCGGCGACGGCGAAATACTCCGCTGCTCGTTCTGCAACAAGGACCAGAACGACGTCCGCAAGCTGATTGCGGGGCCGACGGTCTTCATTTGCGACGAGTGCGTCGAAGTCTGCAACGACATCATCGCCGACGACAACAAGTTCGAGGCGCGCGGCGGCACCCGGACGTCGCTGCCGGTCCCCCAGGAAATCAAGAAGTTCCTCGACGAATACGTCATCGGCCAGGAACAGACCAAGAAGAAGCTCGCGGTTGCGGTCTACAACCACTACAAGCGGATCGAAATCCAGAAGCAGACCCGCAGCCGCAACGACATCGAGCTCACCAAGTCGAACATCCTGCTCATAGGCCCCACCGGAACCGGCAAGACACTCCTCGCACAGACCCTGGCCAAGCTGCTCTCGGTTCCGTTCACGATCGTCGACGCGACGACGCTGACCGAAGCGGGCTACGTCGGCGAGGATGTCGAGAACATCATCCTGAAGCTGCTGCAGGCCGCGGGCGGCGATATCGAGAAGTGCCAGCAGGGCATCATCTATATCGACGAAGTCGACAAGATCTGCCGCAAGGACGAAAACCCCTCGATCACGCGCGACGTGTCGGGTGAAGGCGTTCAGCAGGCGCTCTTGAAGATTCTCGAAGGCACGGTCGCCAACGTTCCACCGCAGGGCGGCCGCAAACACCCGCACCAGGAATTCTTCCAGGTCGACACCACCAACATCCTGTTCATCTGCGGCGGGGCCTTTGTGGGTCTCGACAAGCAGATCGACCGGCGCACGGGGAAGAAGACGCTCGGCTTCAAAGCCGACGTGAAGTCGGTCTCGAACCGCGACGTCGGCACGACGCTCGAGATGCTCGAGCCCGAAGATCTCATCAAGTACGGCCTGATCCCCGAGTTCGTCGGCCGCCTGCCCATCGTCGGCACGCTGCACGAGCTCGACAAGGCCGCCCTCGTGCAAATCCTGACGCAACCCCGGAACGCGATCACGCGTCAGTACCAGAAACTGTTCGAGTACGAGAACGTGAAGCTGCGCTTCACGGATGATTCCCTCGAGGCGATCGCCGAGGCGGCGCTCTTGCGCAAGATTGGCGCGCGCGGCCTCCGGATGATCATCGAGGACCTCATGCTCGACCTGATGTACAACCTCCCCGGCCAGAAGAAGATCCGCGAGTGCGTGATTACTCGCGAGGTCGTGCAGTCCAAGGAAAAGCCCATTACGCTGATTGAGAAGGCCGGATAGGTGAATTGCTGATTGTCGATTGCTGATTGCTGATCGATCGGATCAAATCAGCAATCAGAAATCAGCAATCATCAATCTCAACGACTCTACTATGGAACTCTACGAGACTCTTCCCATCGTTCCGCTCCGCGACGTCGTCGTCTTTCCGCACATGATGATGCCGTTCGTCATCGGGCGGCCGTCCTCCACCCGTGCCCTCGAGCACGCGCTGCTGAAGGACAAGCGCATCTTCCTGGCGGCGCAGCACGACGCGGCCGTCGATGATCCGCAGCCGGCCGATATCTTCACGATGGGCTGCGTCGCCAACATCGTCCAGAGCCTGAAGCTGCCCGACGGCAACATCAAGGTGCTGGTCGAAGGTATCGAGCGCGCCCGAGCGGTCGAGTGGAAGGAAGACAAAGGGTTCTACCGCGTCGTGGTCAAGGTGATCCCCAAGCACAAGGAAGCCGGCGTCGATGCCGAGAGCACAATGAGCCGGGTCGTGTCGCTGTTCGAGCAGTACGTGAAGCTCTCGAACAACCTGCACTACGACGCGATGATTGCCGCCGTGCGGGTCGACGATCCCGGCAAGCTCGCCGACACGATCGCCGCCCATCTCCTCGTCGGCGTAGACGAGAAGCAGAACCTGCTGGAAATCATTTCTCCGGTCGAGCGCCTGAACCGCATCGCGGGCATCCTCGAAGCCGAGGTCGACAAGCTCCAGGTGGATCGCCGTATCCAGTCTCGCGTGAAGAAGCAGATGGAGAAGGCGCAGAAGGAGTACTACCTCAACGAGAAAATGAAGGCGATTCAGAAGGAACTGGGTCGCAAGGACGAGAAGGGCAACGAAGTCGACGATCTGAAAAAGAAGATCGAGCAGGCGAAGATGCCCGCGGAAGTCGCTGAAAAGGCCGTCCAGGAACTGAAGCGGCTCGAGTCGATGCCGCCGATGTCGGCCGAGGCGACCGTTTCTCGCAACTATCTCGACTGGCTCATTGCCGTCCCCTGGTTCAAGAAGACCAAGGAGAGCCGCGACCTCAAGCGGGCGGAGCAGATTCTGAACGAGGACCATTACGGCCTGGAGAAGATCAAGGACCGTATCCTGGAATTCCTCGCGGTCCGTGCGCTCGTCAAGAAGCCCAAGGCGACGATTCTGACGTTCTCCGGCCCTCCGGGCGTCGGCAAGACGTCGCTCGCGAAGTCGATCGCGCGATCGATGAACCGCAAGTTCGTCCGGCTGTCACTCGGCGGCGTGCGCGACGAGGCGGAAATTCGCGGCCATCGCCGCACCTACATCGGCGCGTTCCCCGGGCAGATCATCCAGATGATGAAGAAGGCCGGGACGATGAACCCGGTGTTCCTGCTCGACGAAGTCGACAAGATGTCGATGGACTTCCGCGGCGATCCATCGGCGGCGCTGCTCGAAGTCCTCGATCCCGAGCAGAACAGCGCCTTCCTGGATCACTACCTCGACGTCGAGTACGACCTCTCGAACGTCATGTTCATCTGCACGGCCAACGTGCTGCACACGATTCCGCAGGCACTTCGCGATCGCATGGAAGTCCTGCAGCTCGCCGGATATACCGAGCAGGAAAAAGTCGAGATCGCGAAGACGTTCCTCGCGCCGAAGGCGATCGAGGGCGCCGGCCTCACCAGCCAGAACATCTCGTTCCTCGACGAAGCGTTCCAGGCGATCATCCAGCGCTACACGCGCGAGGCAGGCGTTCGAAACCTGGAGCGCGAGATTTCGTCGATCTGCCGGAAGATCGCCCGCAAGGTCGTCGTCCAGGGCAAGTCGTTCAGCGAGGAGATCAGCGCCACGAAGGTGACCGAATACCTGGGCGTGCCGCGCTTCCGCCCGACGCTGGCCGAAGAATCGAACGAGATCGGGGTCGCGACCGGGCTGGCGTGGACCGAAGTGGGCGGCGAGATCCTCGTCATCGAAGCGACGCTGATGCCGGGCAAGGGACGGCTGACGCTGACCGGCAAGCTCGGTGACGTCATGCAGGAGTCGGCGCAGGCCGCAATGAGCTACGTGCGGTCCAAGGCTGACGAGTACCGCATTCCCAAGAACTTCACCCGCACCACCGACGTACACGTGCACATCCCCGAGGGGGCGATCCCAAAGGACGGCCCGTCTGCCGGGATCACGCTGGCGACGGCGCTCGTCTCCGCGCTGGGACGGGTTCCGGTGCGCAAGGATGTGGCGATGACGGGAGAGATCACGCTTCGCGGCAAGGTGCTGCCGATTGGCGGCGTGAAGGAGAAGGTCCTTGGCGCGCACCGGGCGGGGATGAAGACGATCCTGCTGCCGCGCGACAACGAGAAAGACCTCGCGGACATTCCCAAGAACGTACTCGACACGCTCGACATCTACTTGGTCGACACGATGGATGAAGTGCTGAAGGTCGCGCTGGCCGGGCCGCTGCCCTCGATGGCCGCCCCCGCGCCCGCCGAGGTTCAGCCCGCCATTTCGGACGATACCATTACGCACTGACACTCGCGGTTCGCAGCTCGCAGTTCGCGGTCCGAAAGACCGAGCCGTCGCGTTCTGCGAATCGCAATCGCGAATCGCGAACAGCGAATCGCGAGACCATTGAAAGTCTTAAGCGCCGAATTCGTCACCAGCGCCGCCGCCCTTTCGGCAAGCTCAGGGCTGTCTCGAGCGAAGTCGAGGGACGCCGGCGGGCGCGCGGGCGGAATTCCGGCCGACGGCCTTGCGCAGATTGCGTTCGCCGGACGGTCGAACGTTGGCAAGTCGACGCTGTTGAACGCGTTGACCCGGACCAAGCTCGCGCGAACCAGCGCGGCACCCGGCAAGACCCGGCTCGCCAACGTCTTTAGCATCGCGATCGAGGGCGGCCCGGGCGGACCCGGCCGCTGGAGCGCATACTTCGTCGATCTACCGGGATATGGGTACGCGCGGGGCGGCAGCGACTCCGCCGCGGAACTTGCGGCGGTCGCGGCGACGTATTTTCGGCCGTCGTCCGGGATCCCGGATCCCGGAAGGGAGCTCGCGAAGCGAGCGACTCTGCATCTAATCGATTCACGCCATCCTGGCCTCGAATCGGATATACAGGCAGGCCGCTGGTTCGACTCGCTGGGCGTCGAGCGCTACGTCGTTGCGACCAAGATCGACAAGCTCTCGCGAACGGAACGCGATCGCAATCTCAAGGAACTCGAACGGGTATTCGGATGTGCCGTAGTGCCGGTCTCGGCATCGAGCGGCGAAGGATTGGAAGAGCTGTGGAAATTGATAGCAAGAGTGGCGAGGGGTCAACACCGGTGAGCGCGGAGCGGCCGGCGCAGGATCGGCAGCCGCGCGGGCGGGGACGAAACGAGCAGGCGGCCGTTGCGGTCGAGGGTCAACCGGCGCCGGTGGTCGTCGAGCTTTCCACGCTCAAGGACATGGGCGTCACCGAGCTCACCAAGATCGCGAAACAGCTCGATGTGCCGGGCTCGTCAGGCATGCGGAAGCAGGAGCTGATCTTCGAGATCCTGCGATCGCGTGCGGAAAAGAGCGGGTTGCTGTTTTCCGAAGGCGTGCTCGAAACCCTGCCGGACGGATTCGGCTTCCTGCGCGCTCCCGACTACAACTACCTGCCCGGCCCCGACGACATCTACGTCTCCCCGTCACAGATACGGAAGTTCGATCTTCACACCGGCGACACGGTATCGGGACAGATCCGGCCGCCGAAGGAAGGTGAACGGTATTTCGCGCTGATCAAGGTCGAAGCGGTCAACTTCGAGCCGCCCGAGAAAGCGCGCGAGAAGATCTTCTTCGAGAACCTGACGCCGCTCTACCCGCAGAATCGAATCAGCCTGGAGACGGCTTCGGACAATCTCTCGGCCCGGGTCATGGACCTGATGGTGCCGATCGGCAAGGGGCAGCGCGGCTTGATCGTCGCGCCGCCGCGAACCGGAAAGACGATGCTGCTGCAGAACGTCGCCAACAGCATCACCACCAATCACCCCGAGGTCTACCTGATCGTCCTGCTGATCGACGAGCGTCCGGAAGAAGTGACCGACATGCAGCGATCGGTGAAGGGCGAAGTGATTTCGTCGACGTTCGACGAGCCCGCAACCCGGCACGTCCAGGTTGCCGAGATGGTGATCGAAAAGGCCAAGCGGCTGGTCGAGCACAAGAAGGACGTGGTCATCCTGCTCGACTCGATCACGCGGCTGGCCCGCGCCTACAACACGATCGTGCCGCCCTCGGGGAAGGTGCTCTCAGGCGGCGTTGACAGCAACGCGTTGCAGCGGCCGAAGCGATTCTTCGGCGCCGCCCGGAACATCGAAGAAGGCGGCTCGCTGACGATCATTGCGACCGCGCTCATCGACACCGGATCGCGAATGGACGAAGTGATCTTCGAAGAGTTCAAGGGCACCGGCAACCTCGAAATTCATCTCGATCGGAAGCTGACCGACCGGCGCGTCTTCCCGTCGATCGACATCCAGAAGAGCGGCACGCGGAAGGAAGAGATGCTCATCCCCAAGGAGGATCTCAACCGGGTCTGGGTGCTGCGCAAGGTCCTCACGCCGCTGTCCCCGACCGAAGCGATGGAGCTCCTGCTCTCGAAGATGGGCAAGACCAAGAACAACGCCGAGTTCCTCGGCTCCATGACGAACGGCGGCAGATAGATCACCAGGGCAGACCGCGGTTCAGACCCCTGCGGAGTTTCTGCGACCGGAGCGCGCGGTGATGTTGCCGTCTTTTCCGCCGCATACGCGCCCACCAAATCCGTTAGTCGCTGCCCCGATCCGGAACACACGGCTAAGCACTTGATAGCGAATGGGATAGCTCAATTCAGGCAGGATTATGCGGATCCGCCCTGCCTCAGAACCGCGCACGGAACCAAATCCGTCAGCGGCGCACAGAGTTGTTAGCGCCGTAAACCACTGACTCCTCACAACTTAATAATTTCAGCGTTCCTGCGGAAACGGATCTGTCCTTGCTACGGATGAGTCCTCACGGATTTGTAGCGGAGGCGTATTGAGTAATCGCTCGAACAAAGCGGTGTGGGGTGCTGTTCTGGCACTGGCCCTGTTGCAGCCACTGCCTGCGGCTGCCGCACCGGACCAGGCTGCGAAACTGGACAAGACGCTGGCGGATTCCCCGTCATCCGGTGAACCGAGGGACGTCATCATCCGCATGAAACCCGGCCATGAGTCGGCCGTTCGGAACACGATTAGGCGCCAGTCCGGTGCCGAACCCCAGACGCACGCACTCATCGGCGCGCTCAGCATCCGGCTGACGCCGCGCCAGATTGCCGAACTCGCCAACGATCCTGATGTCGCCGGCGTGTCGATCGACGCCGACGTCTCAGCCGTCGCTTCCGTCGACACCAACTACTCGAATAAGAACGGGGGATCGGGCACCCAGACGGGAGGCGGCGGGGCGGCCTTTGATTCGGCCACTGTCGCCGACCTCAAACAGACTCTTGGTCTTGGAAACCAGTTCACCGGTTCGAACGTCACCGTCGCGATCATCGACTCCGGTATCGCATCGAGCATCGACTTCGACTCGCGGATCGTCGCCCAGTACGTTTTCCTGAAGGGACGCCAGTACCTCACCATGCCGTACGACGACTATGGTCATGGGACGCACGTCGCGGGATTGATCGGTTCGAGCGGAGCGACGTCGAACAGCAAGTACGCCGGAATCGCGCCAGGCGCGAAGCTTCTTTCGCTGAAAGTCCTCGACGGGAAAGGCACCGGCAAGACAAGCGACGTCATCAACGCGCTCGAGTTCGCCGTCGCGAACAGGACCCGGTTCGGCATCAACGTCATCAATCTCTCGCTCGGCCACCCGATTTACGAATCGGCGACGACCGACCCGCTCGTGCAGGCGGTCGAGGCCGCGATCCGGGCAGGGATCGTGGTGGTCATCGCTGCGGGCAACTACGGATACAACCCGCTCACCGGCACTACCGGCTACGCCGGGATCGCTTCCCCGGGCAACTCGCCGTCGGCCATCACGGTCGGCGCGGCCTCCACCAACAACACGCTGACGCGGACCGACGATCGCCTGGCGGACTACAGCTCGCGTGGGCCCACGTGGTACGACGGGTTTGCGAAACCTGACGTGCTCGCGCCCGGCCAGGCGCTCGTTTCCAACGACGCCGTCGGGAGCACGCTCGATACGTCCTATCCGTCGCTGGTGATCAAGTCTGGCTACACCAAGTTTCTCCGCCTCAGCGGATCGAGCATGGCAACCGGCGTCGTCTCCGGCCTGGTCGCGGTGATGCTCGATGCCAGCCGGGACGGCGCCGAGCAGCGCTGGCTCGATTACGAGAACTCGCTGAAGAGAAATCAACGGAGTTCGTTCGTCGCGCCGCCGGCGCTGAGCGCGAACGCCGTCAAAGCGCTGCTCGAATACTCCGCTACGCCGCTGCACAACGACGCGGGCGTCACTTACGGTCCGCTCGAACAGGGCGCTGGCATGGTGAACGGGCTCGGCGCGACGACGCTCGCATTCAACATCGACACGACGCGTGGCGCCGGCCAATACTGGCTGGTGACCAACGTCGCGCCGTTCAGCACGTTCGGCGGCACCGAGGAACCCTGGTCGCGCACGGTCATCTGGGGCACGGAGCTTCTGCGCGGCACGAGCGTTGTAGACCTTCGCCAGGCGGCCTGGGAAGATCACATCGTGTGGGGCACCGGCGCCTTCCACACTATCCTGCGAGGAATGTTCTCAGACGAAGACAACATCGTCTGGGGAACGCTCGTCGACGAGGACAACATCGTCTGGGGCACGTCGCTGCCACTCTCGACGAACTTGACCTGGGCGGGAAACGCCGGGCTCGAAGATAACATCGTGTGGGGCACGACTCTCGGGTGGGCTGACAACATCGTGTGGGGCAACGGCCTGGTCGGCTACTTCAACGGACAGAACATCGTGTGGGGAACCCTGTCCGGCGACGAAGACAACATCGTGTGGGGAACGCTCGACGAAGACAACATCGTCTGGGGCACATCCGCGAACCAGGTCAGTGTTCTTGGAACGCTCAGCGGAGGTCTCCGATGATTCACACGGATACGAAACCCGGCCCGGCACGCGTCGCATCCGGACCCGCGCCAAAAGAGCCAGCCACGACTGTGAACTGGCGCAAGGCCCTTCCGGTGCTCAAGGGCGCAGGGGTTACGCTCCGCGAACTCCGGCTGTCGGATGCGCCGTCGCTGCTGGCCTTCCTCAACACCGAAGAGGTCACGCGCTTCATTTCGCCGCCGCCGACCACGCTCGCCGGGTTCGAGCGGTTCATCGAATGGACGCATCGTGAGCGCGCGGCAGGCCATTACGTCTGCTTCGGGATTGTTCCTGACGGATACGACCAGGCGGTCGGCCTGTTCCAGGTTCGCGAGCTCAACGCGTCATTTCAAACGGCAGAGTGGGGCTTCGCGATGGGATCGAACTTCTGGGGCACGGGTCTCTTCATCGAGGCCGCCCGGGCGATCGTGACGTTCACCTTCACCACGATCGGCGCCGACCGGCTCGAAGCGAGGTCGTGCGTGCAGAACGGCAGAGGAAATGGCGCCCTGCAGAAGCTCGGCGCGACGCGCGAAGGCGTGATGCGACAGTCGTTCCTGCGGAATGCGGAGTACCACGATCAGGTTCTGTGGGCAATCCTCGCGGCTGACTGGCGCGAATGGCCGACCGGAGGAACGCGGACTCACTGACGAACAGCCGCCGCGTTCCCGGCTGACGTGCCGCACGTTCACTGCCGTTTGAGCGTGCGGCCAAAATCCAATCCGAGTTTCGGATCGTTGCGGGTGCCTCGAATCTTGACGGGGATTACGGCACCCGCATCGCCTCTCCTGAACAACGGATCGACAACCTTGAGCAGAACGGACTTCACGCCGCCGCCAGCCGCCTGCGACACTCGTCGCCTTCATCCGGACGGTCCCGTCGAACTGCAACGCCTCGGCGTCGAGACCGTAAGTTCCATCGACCTGGACGACGGCCCCGGGGATTGCGAACATTGCCTCGTGAAGATCCAGCACGCGGCGAGCGAGCTGTGAACTGGGCGCGAAAGTTCGAAGCCACCGTGTCCGAGTGCTCATCGGGATCCAGACCTCGTGCGCGTTCACTGAGATCGGAAAGCTTGCCCTGCACCTCCTTGCTGGTGAAATGCGCCCCGGTCACGTCGAAGGTTCCTGCCAGTTGCAGTCGATCCATGACGTCCTGCGGTCCCGCCGGCAAGTTCAGATCCGCGTGGAGGGCGAGCGCACCGGTCATCACCGGCGCATCCCCCTTGACACCGAGACGCAGCACGTCGTCAATCCGCCCGTCGTCGATCTTGACGTGCACCTTGATCGTTCGGCCCTTGACGCCCTCCGCGCCGACGATCGCGCCCCGGCGGTGAGCGCCGTCTTCAGGAAAGAAGCCTGAGACCGCGTTCAGATACGTGTCGCCGTCGGTGCCGTCGACGACGCCTCGAAGCGCGTATCGAGCGGAACCGGATTCGCGCTCACGTTGACGCGAAAGTCGGCGTGTCCGCGTTTCACCCTTCACGCCGATGCGATCGAGTTGACCGTCGAAGGTTCCGACCGACGTGAGCGTCCCGCCGATGCCCTTGACCGTGGATAGATCGACGTTCTCGAACGTGTATCGACCACCGACCGGAGTTCCACCTGGATCGTCACGACTCCAGGGACCGAATGTCCCGTTCGTCTTGATCTGACCCTTGGGTATCGGATTGGTGAGCGAGCGCCTCGAACGACATCTGCTCGGCGCGCCCGAGCGGCTTCATCGTCAGGCGATGCACGGCGAAGACCCGCGGCTCCTTGCCTTGCCGTTTCGGAATCAGCGTCAGCGCGGCGTCCACCGCCGTGAGCGTGTCGACGACGATCGCGGCCGGTCCGTCGTCTCGATCCGCCGCTGGCCGGCTGTCCCGTTGACTGATCTGTCCGCAGCGTGGTCTTTCTTGAAACCGGGAGGAATGTTGATCTGCAGTCCTTCGAGGGTGGCGGTCCGAAATCGTCTCGGCCGGCTGACCAGCCCGATCATCCCTCCGTCGAGCGTGAAGGCCCGTACCGCAATAAGCGGTGGCACGTCCCGTCGGCCCTTGTGGCGAATGATGAGGTTGGTGCCAGTGACGTGAACGGTCGGAAACGTGTCGACGCTGAAGGATTCGAGTTCCACCTCGCTATCGAGCCGGTCGGCCAGCGTGTCAATGACGAGCTGCCGGAGCTGATCGCGTGCGGGAGCCTGCGCCGGCGATGATTGCCAATAAAACGAGCAACCCGCCGACAATGCAGATCGCCCAGCGGGTGGCTCGCAGTGCCATGACGAGCTTGTGCATCCAAACCGCGTTCCACTGTTCGAGTCGTCTCGCCGTCCGCTTACTTCTGGTTGGGCTGCATGTCGAGACCTGGTAGAACCTAGTAACATTCAGGAGATGCGCTACAGACGTTTCGGCAGGACTGGATGGCACGTCTCGGAAATCGGGTACGGCATGTGGGGAATGGCGGGCTGGACCGGGAGCGAGGATGAGGAGTCTCTCGGCTCGCTCGACCGGGCGGTAGAGCTTGGGCTGCAACTTCTTCGACACCGCGTGGGCGTACGGCGATGGACACAGCGAGCAGCTGCTCGGCAAATTGCTGCCGCGACATCCGGGAAAACGTCTGTACACGGCAACGAAGATCCCGCCGAAGAATCGACGATGGCCGGCAAGGCCCGAGTACACGCTCGATGACGTCTATCCGCCTGACTACATCCGCGAGTACACCGAGAAGAGCCTCGCAAACATCGGCGTCTCGACGATCGATCTTCAGCAGTTTCACGTCTGGAGCGACACGTGGGCCGACGACGACCGGTGGCAACGTGCGGCGTCGAAGCTGAAGGAAGAAGGATTGGTGCGCGCGATCGGCATCAGCATCAACCGGTGGCAACCCACCAACGTGCTGCGTGCCTTGGCCACGGGAATCATCGACGCGGTGCAGGTCGTCTACAACGTCCTCGATCAGAATCCCGAAGACGAACTCTTTCCGTATCTGTCGCGAGCACGACATCGGTGTCATCGCGCGCGTGCCGTTCGACGAGGGCAGCCTGACCGGAAGGCTGAACGCAGCGTTCGACGTGGCCCGCCGGCGACTTCCGGAACATCTACTTCCGTCCAGAGAACCTGATTCCGACGCTGGAGAGGATCGAGCGTCTGCGTCCGTCGTTCCCTCCGATATGACCGATGCCGGAGCTGGCGCTGCGACACATCCTGCAGAGCCCGGACGTCAGCACGGTGATCCCGGGGATGCGGAAATTGAAACACGTCGAGGAGAACATCGGCAGCAGCGACGGCCACGAGCTCTCGGCAACCTGATGGCAGAGCTTAAGAAGCATCGCTGGGACAGGACGGTCGATTACATCGAGTGAGTTCGCGGGCCTAAAGACCGGCGATCTGGTGGCGATATGACTGAGAGAGGCAAAGCAGCAGGCTCCAGGTCGTTTCAGCTGAGGTCAACCGTTGCAGAAGCTTACGAAGTGACGCGTCTGCTATAATGATCTTTTCCCGTCAGCGCCAAGGAGCCGTGTGGCCAGCGCTAAGGAGCTAGTTGTGAAGGAAGGGATTCATCCGAAGTACTTACGAGATCGAGGCGCGCTGTGCCTGCGGCGCCACGTGGAAGACCCGGTCCACGAAGCCGGAGCTGCACCTCGAAATCTGCAACAACTGCCATCCGTTCTTCACGGGCCGGCAGAAGCTGGTAGACACGGAAGGTCGCGTCGAGCGCTTCACGAAGCGCTTCGGCGTTCAGACTTCCGAGAGCCGGAAGGCCGCGGCTAAGACGAAGAAGGCCGACAAGGCGGCAGCCGCGACGAAGTAGCCGTCAGCCTCACAGGTGCCGCGGCGCGGAGTCGCGTTTCAACGATGTCAGACAGACGCTCAGCTTCGGAAAGAGCTGAGCGTCTGTTTTTTTGGCGATCTTCCGATCGAGCCGCGCCAACCGGTGGCGGATGTCATCGGCGCGCGGCCGTCCGCTCCGATTCCTCGAGCGCAAACAGCGCCAGCTCGCGGGCGCTGTCCAGATCACGATCGCGGTGTTCGTGATGGATCGCGAGCGCTTCGGCCGCGAACCGCCGAAGCGGCGCGCATCCCGATCAATCCGCGCACGCCTCGGGCTCGGTCAAGTCGACGATCTTCACGCCAGATGGCCGCCGCTTCCGCGAACCGCCGTTCACGACGGTGCCAGAGCGCGAGCCGGTAGAGCGCCTCGGCCTTCACGTCGGCGGTGCGTGATGCGGCGCCGCGCCGGTAGCAGGTTTCCGCGTGCGACAGGACGCGTTCGCGATCGACTCAGCGCGCTCGTCCGAAGCCGGCGCGCTCATAGACGCGGCCGAGCGCGAGCGCCTCGTTCGCAGTCGCGGCACGCGTCGTGTCCGCCTCGCGTCAGTTCGACGGCGCGAGCCATGACCGCGGCCAGCGACACGAGATCGAGTCGATTGTGTTCGAGCACTGGCTCGAGCGGACGCGGATCGCCGCTGCGCAGGAAGCGGAAGAACCGCGCCGGTATCTCGAACCCGCCAACGTCGCCCGACTGCGGCTCACGTTGAACAGCGTCCGCTCGAGCGTCGAGAGCCGGCATCCACCGTCGTCCGGCCTCGAAGCGGCCGATCGGGCGCGCCACAGACGCCGGGCCGGATGCAGCATGTCGAAGTGCGGCACGTTGTCGAGCGGCATCTGCAGGCGATGGAACAGCCAGCGCGTTTCCATCACCGGCACGTCGAACGTCTTTCCGTTGTAGGTGACGATCAGGTCGGCGTCCTTGAAGAACTCCGCCACTGCGTGGAGCAGCGCGCGCTCGGACGCATAACTCGTGAGCAGAAACTGCCGCACCTGAAACGCGCCGAGATCGAAGAATCCGCAACCGACGAGAAACGCGACCGTTCCGGCGCCTCCGCTCAGCCCAGTCGTCTCGAGATCGATGAAGATCGTCCGCGGAAAAGTACGTAACGCGACCGTCCGGGGTCTGACCCCTGACCGGTCGGCCAGCGACACGCCAGCGCCGGATCGAGGATCGCGAGGGCACCGAAGTCGTCGACCTCGCAGTCGCCGATCTGAATCGCTGCCGTGCCATCGATCCGCCTCATACCGCCGGTCCACGACCAGGCAGCGGCCGAATGGCGTCTCTACGGGACGGCCACCCAGCAGCGCGCCGACCTGGGTGAGATCCATCGACGCTTCGTAGCGGCCGGTATCCGGTTCGTAGGTGAGCTCCCTTCGACTCGCGTGAACATCGCGCTCGCTCAGGGCAGGCGGCGGTCGCCTTCGGCGGACCGCTCTTCACGATCGCGCGCAGGCGGGATGACAGATCCATCACACGGCCTCGGCCTGCAGAAGGTGATCGAGGATCCGTGACGCGACCTGCTTGGCGTGCGGGCCGGTGTTGCCTTCGGGGCCGACGCACGACGGACAGCCCGATTCGCACGGGCATCCGGCGATCAGATCGCGCGTCCGCTCGAGCAGCAGCTCGTGCATCTCGTAGAGCGGCCGGCTGAAGCCGATGCCGCCCGGATAGTTGTCGTAGATGAACACGTTCGGTTCGGTCGCCAGCGCCTCCGGCACGCCTCCCATTCCGCCCGTGCGTCGTCGACCGATCGAGCGATCCGCCATCGACCGACAGCCCGATATCGTGGCCATCGCACATCAGCAGCAGCTGCGCGATGTTCTTCATCGCAAACGCCAGCCCGACGACGCCGTCTCTCCGATCGTCGCTCGCAAATGGCAGCGACGCCATGACCGTCGCGGGAATCGTCAGCCAGTACGACGAGGTGTGCATCTGCTGCTCGGGCAGATCGAGCTCGCCGGACCCGACGTTCTCGTTCGTGTAGAACTTGATCTTCTTGAAGCCGACCACGCGGGAGACGACGTGGACCTCGCCGTGGGAACGCATACCGAAGCCGTCGGAATCCGTGGTCCGGGATCCGGGATCCGTGGTGCCCGATCCGGATCCGGGATCCGATCGGGCTCTGTTCCAGAATTGCTGGGAGCTGGAAGCTGGGAGCTGGAAGCCGACTCGAAGGTGTCAAGAATCGTCACCTTCGTATACGTGATCGCATTCGTGTAGTAGTCGCAGTCCACGCTGCGCAGGTACGCCTTCCGTCCGTCGAAATCAAATCGCTCGACCTGAAAGAGCTGTCCTTCGAGAATGTAGATGGCCTTTTCGTGGAGGGTCGCCGGACCGCTCGTGAAATCGGTTTCGCCGATCACCCGCTCGCCGTTCGTGCAGTCCACGACGACGAAGTTGTCCGACGAGACCGATCGCAGGCTGACGGCGTCGGCCGGATACGATTCGTTCGTCCAGTTCCACTGGCCGTCGGCTAGATGCACGAAGCCTTCTTCGGACGAGCACGGACAGGATCGCCTGAAGATCGACCTCGCCACCGAACTGCTCGTCGTTCCTGAACGGCAGTTCGAAGGCGCTGCACTTCACGTGGTCGAGCAGAATGTGCAGGTTGTCGGGATTGATGAGCGCGTGCTCCGGCGACGCGTCGAAGAAATATGACGGGTTGCGGACGATGAACTGATCGATCGGCGCGCTGCTCGCCACCAGCACTGCCGCCGATCGCGTCGTCCGTCGCCCGGCGCGTCCCGCGCGCTGCCAGGTCGCCGCGATCGTTCCCGGGGTAGCCGGCCATCACCGAGACATCGAGCGCGCCGATGTCGATGCCGAGCTCCAGCGCATTGGTGGACACGACCGCGCGCACCTGTCCCTCACGCAGGCCGCGCTCGATCTCGCGCCGCCGGTTCGGAAGGTAGCCGCCTCGATACCCGCGGATGACGTCAGCCGCGCCAGGCGGACCATGAAAGGCGTCCTTCAGATACGTCGTCAGGATCTCGACAGCCAGCCGGCTTTGCGCAAACAGAATCAGCTGCAGAGTTGTGCCGCAGGAACTCGAGCGCCACTCGTCTCGTTTCGGCAAGGTACGACCGCCGAATGCCGAGCTGTGCGTTGACGACGGGCGGGTTCACGAACAGAAAGAACTTTTCGCCGCGCGGCGCGCCGCTTCTTTCGACCAGCTCGAACGGAAGACCGGTCAGCCCCTCGGCCAGCTCGCGAGGATTGGCAATCGTCGCCGAGGAGCAGATGAAGACGGGATTCGAGCCGTAGTGCCGGCAGACGCGGTGCAGCCGCCGAAGGATGTTCGCGAGATGGCTTCCGAACACGCCGCGATACGCGTGCAGTTCGTCGATGACGACGAATCGCAGGTTCTCGAACAGCTTCGCCCACCGCGGATGGTGCGGCAGGATGCCCGAGTGCACCATGTCGGGATTGCTGAGCACGACGTGGGCCTTGCCGCGAATCGCGCGTCGCGCATCGGACGGCGTGTCGCCGTCGTAGGTGAACACGCCGATCTGAAGATCCGAATCGTGCAGTGACGAGCTCGGACAATGCGTGCAGCTCGGCGAGCTGATCCTGCGCGAGCGCCTTCGTCGGGAAGACAGATAGAGCGCGCGCGCCGCACGAATCCTGAAGGATGGCGTTCAGACACCGGCGCGTTGTAGCAGAGCGTCTTGCCCGATGCCGTCGGCGTGATCGTGACGACATTCCGGCCGGCCAGCACGTGCTCGAACGCTTCGGCCTGATGGGTGTAGAGCTGATCGACTCCGCGACCCGGCAAGCGCGGCGATCAGTCGTTCGTCGGTGCCTCGCGGATAGGGCGCAAACGAAGCCGTCACCGCCGGAAGCCGATGCGCCGCCGTCACAATCGGATCGGCGTCGCGTCCCATCGGCGCTGGAGAGGCCGTCAGCCGGGTCAGCACCTCCTGCAGCGAACGGTCCTTGTCTCCGGAGACGACGGGCAGGGTCGGTTGCGCCATGGAAACTGTTGAGGCAGTTGGAATTGCGGCAGCCATGGTAGCAGGCCGGCTGGCGGGCGATCAAGAGGCGAAACCGCTAAAATGCTGAATGCTGAGTTTCGAATGCTGAATCGTTGAATGCCAGGGAGTGGCGAATCGGGACTCGATTGCCGCAGCCGTTCGTTCGAAATGCTGAGCCACGATGGCGCTCAGGCCGACGATGCCGATCAGGTTGGGAAATACCTGCAGTGCGTTCATCAGGTCGCCCCACGCCCACACGGTTGGCGACCTTCGAGACAGCTCCAAACGGAATCAGCAGGCAGTAGATCCATCGGTACGGCGTCGTGACGCGGCGGCCGAGGATGTATTCGAAGAACTGCTCACCGTAGTAGGCCCAGCCGATGAGCGTCGTGTAGCCGAAGAGGAACGCGCAGAAGGCGACGATGTAGCCGCCGGCGACCGGCATCACGGTATTGAAGGCGGCCGCGACGGCGGCGGTGCTCGTCAGGCCGGATTCCCACACGCCGGTCAGGAGGATGGTCAGCGCGCTGATCGTCGAGGTCACGAACGAGACGATGAAGACCTCGATGATGGCGTTGAGGCCCTGCTGCGACCGGCTGCGCGCTCTGCGCGGTGCCATAGGCAACCGCCGCCGTTCCGTAGCCGGCTTCGTTTGCGTAGATGCCACGCGCGATGCCGTAGCGCATCGCGATCGAGGATGCCGAGCCCTCCGCCGGCAGCGGACTGCATCGAGAACGCGCGATCGAAGATGAGGCTGAGACACGACGGGATGCGCGAGGCGTTGAACAGAATCACGATCAGCCCGCCCACCAGATACAGACCGACTTTGAGCGGCGAAAGCTTCTCGGCTGCGCGTCCAATCGACTTGATGCCGCCGATGATCACGAGCCACGTCAGCATCGCAATCGTGATCCCCGACACGAGTCTTCGGAATGCCGACGACGGTGTTCAAGCACGAGCGCCATCGAGTTCGGCTGCGTAAACGGCGTCGTGGTCAGCGCCGCGACGCGCGGCGACGAGCGCGAACGATCCACGCGAGCCACCGCGAGCGCAGGCCGTCGCGCAGGTAGTACATCGGTCCGGACAAGACCGTCGCGACGCGCTGTTTCGCGAAAGGTGATCCCGAGCACAGCCTCGCCGAACTTGATGGCCATCGCGACAAAGCCGTAGACCCAGATCCAGAAGAGCGCGCCGGGACCGCCGGAGACGATCGCGGTCGCCACGCCTGCGATGTTGCCGGTGCCAATCGAGGCGGCCAGCGCTGTCATGAAGGCCTGAAACGGCGTCAGCGCCCCGGTGCCGCGCTGCTCGTTCGCGTCACGAACGCGACGCGGCACGCATCGCGCGAAACGCCGGATCTGGACGAAGCGGAGCGCAGCGTCAGAAACAGGCCGGCGCCCAGCAGCACGGCCACGACCCACGGCATGAAAAGCGCGTCGGCGAGCGACTGGATGCGGTCGGAGATCATCGTCAATCGCAGTTCGCGGTTCGCGGTTCGCATGCTCGCAGCGTCCCGAGCGTTGAACACTGGACGTTCAAATGTTCGACCGTGATTGACATCCGTCAACCGTGATCGACGCGCCGCTGACCCAGCTCGCGCGCGGGGATGCGAGGAACGCCACGACCGCTCCAACTTCGTCGGCGCGACCCATCCGGCCGAACGGCAGCTCGCGCTTGATGAACTCGGCGATGCCCTGCGGATCCGCCTGCTGACGCTTGTGCCAGGAGCCGCCGGGAAACAGGATCGATCCCGGGGCGACGCTGTTGACGCGGATGTTCAGCGGCGCGAGCTGTTGCGCGAGAGACTTTGCCAGGCTGATTTCCGCCGCCTTGACCGCGTTGTAGGTCATGCGGCCGCCCGACTCGCGTCCCCAGATGGACGCAATCATGATGATGGCGCCGCCGCCGCGCTGCTTCATGTGCGGAACCGCGAGCCGCGATGCGCGAATCGCTGGAAACAGCGTTTCATCGAACGCCGCCTGCCACTCGGCGTCGGTCGTGTCCAGCAGATCGTTGCCGGCCGCGCGTCCCACGTTGTTGACGAGAATGTCGAGCCCGCCGAACCGCTCGACCGTCCGCTCGACAACGAGTCGCGATGCCCTTCGGCGTCGACACGTCCGCCTGCACCGTCATGATCATGTTCGGGCGACGGGCCGACGGCCTCGACCTCGACCGCCGCGGCCGCCAGCTGCTCGGAGCCGCGCGCGCAGAGACACACGCGGCAACCTTCGGCGACGAGCGATCGGGCGCTCGCCAGTCCGAGCCCGCGGCTCGATCCGGTGATGATGCGCAATTTTGTCGGTGAGCTGCAGATCCATTACTGCGGCGATCCGCCGGTCAGGTCGTTGAGCCGCCAGTCGAATGGATGATATGTCACCTTGAATTCGTTCTTCTGCAGGAATTCCCGTCTCGAGCGGCAGGAGCCGCGGCGTCACGAAGGCGACGATGGCGCGCTCGATCGGCGATCGCTGGGCCATGGGACCCGTCGCGCCTGGGATCGTAGGCGGCGATGAACTCGGCGTCGTGCCAGCTCACGATCGGCGTCACCGAGACCTGATTGCGCCGTCCGATCGACCTTGATCATCGTCTGCTCGGACACGAATTCCTGTCTGCAGATCGTCGAGCTGTTGCTTCAACCGATCGCCTGCGTAGGCTTCACTGCGAAGACGGCCGCTGCCGATCGCACCGCGGCCCAGGGCGAGGTACAGCCGCGGATCGTTGAACTCGCGGCAGGACGGTCTTCTCGATGTCGTCGAGCGTGAGACTGCGACCCGCCACACGGTGTTTCACCTGCTCGAATGCACCAGGAATCTGTCGAACGCTGTTCGAGCGGATAGGTCTTGCTCGATCCCTTGATTGGATAGTGATCGATGACGGTCTGCAGGACGAACGCGTTGTAGGCGTTGAGCCAGAACGCCATCTTCTGCTCGCGCGACCAGCGCTCGTACGCGTCCGGAACGACGTTCAGCGACGCGATGTATCGATCGAGCCGGCCTCGATCCGATCGAAGCGCGCGGTAGTACACCAGGCCGTCGCGCACGTTCAGGTCGAGGATCTGATCCAGCGGACGGTGCAGCGTCTCCGGTGGCCGCTGTGTTCTGGACGGCAGAGTCGACACGCGCGACCGGGTTGAACAGCACCAGCGCGAAAAGGATTGCCGCCGTGCACAGCCAGGTCGGGAATCGCCCATACGACGATCTTAGTTCAGGGACGCTCAGAGATTCGATGCGAGAAAGTCGGCCATCGCGAGGGCAAACCCATCCGGAGCCTCGAGGTTCGACAGATGGCCCGCCTCGGGAAGGATCACCAGGCGCGACCGCGCGATCTGGTTCTGCATGTCGGCGGCGTCCCGCACCGGGGTGATCACGTCTTCTTCGCCCACGATCACCAGCGTCGGGCAGGAAATGCGCGACAGCTCCGGCCGTGAATCCGGCCGGGTCATCATCGCCTCGACAGCGCCGACGATTGCCGGCACGGGGGCGCTCTTCGATCATCGAGCGGACCGTATCCGCGAGGTCAGGCCGGCGCCTGGTGGCGCTCGAGCCGAGCAGCTTCGGCAGCATCGAATCCGCCACGGCGCTCGCGCCGCGCGTGCGCGCGAGGTCGATCATCTGCCGCCGGCCGTCGAGTCCTTCGGGCGTATCCGTCTGCGCTTTCGTATCGGCGAGAATCATCCCGCTGAACCGCTCGGGCGCACGCCGGAACAGCGCGAAGGTGATGTACCCGCCCATCGACAGGCCGCCGATCACCGCAGGATCGATCTCGAGCCGGTCGAGCAGCAGGACCACATCAGCGGCCATGTGATCGAGCGTCGCCGGACCCGACGGCAGGAGCAGCGTCCGGTCCGAAGCCACGCAGATCGGGCGCGATGAACCGCCAGCCTTCAGGCACCCGCTCCAGTTGCGGCCGCCACATGTCTGCGTTCAGCGGGAACGCATGGAGCAGGACGACCGGCCATCCGCTTCCCGCGTCGAGGTAGCGAATCGTTCGACCGTCGACGTTCGCTCGCGACTCGCGAATCATGGCAACGATCATAAGAAAAATCGAAAGCGCCTGCGGCCCGAGCGAGGCGCGCAGTCGCCGAGCGAGAGCGAGCGGGGGTGGGGCCCCGCGAGCAGTGAGAAATGATGACCACTCAAAAGGCAGACAAACGCACAACCGTCGTAAGATGACGCGATGCCGTCGGCCGTCGAGTTGTCCGCGTACGTCGCCCTTGTCGCCGTCGGCCTGCTGGCGGCGAATCTCACGCTTGGATTGCTGATGGCAGCCGGATTCAACCCGGCCCGGCACTGGCCGCATCGTTCCGTTGAAGCTCTTCCGCCTTCACAACTGGACCGGCTACATCGCGCTCACCGCAGCCCTCATCCACCCCGCCGATCCTGTTGTTCTCCACTTCGCCGCCGTTCCGCCTCATCGATCTGCATCGTGCCGGTCTGGTCACCAGTTCAGCCGGTGTCGAACGTGCTCGGCGCCATCTCGCTCTATCTGGTCATCGTCGTGGTCGCGACATCGTATTTTCGGAGAGCGCTTGGGACGTCATCTCTGGCGAACGATCCATTACGCCACCTATGCCGCGGCGGTGATCTTCTTCGTTCACGGTCTCATCGCCGATCCGACCGTTACCGGTCGTGCGATTGACTACATCGACGGCGAGAAGGTCTACGTCGAGATCTGCGCGGCCATCTTCGTGATCGTCGCCGACCTGGCGCATACGGCACAGGCGGACACGCCGGCGAACCGAATTCCTGCGTGCCTGAGTCAAGCGATGACACCGTCGTTGCGGCGATCGCAGTCTAGCCGTTCAGTTCAATCGCGAGCAGACTGCCGATCCATCACGGAAGCCGCAATCCAGACGCACAGCCGTGAGAACCGAGGGCCACGAGCCAGAAGACGGCTGCGCGACCATGCGTAAATCGGATACGGATTGGCCTGGCTGACGTAGGCCGGGATCGTTCCCGCCAGCGAGCGCCTGGACCGACTGTCGCTGTTCGGCCGACCATCGATGCCCGATCCGCGAGACGTACGACGGGCGTGTCGAGCACCGGCGCGAAATACTTCTCGAGAATCAGATTCTCCATCCAGGCGCTCTTCGGATCGCTTGGCCGCGAGCAGTTCGTTTCGTTTCTGAACGTGGGTCACGCCTTCGGTCATGTATTGATCTTCGCGCGACACCCGCTGCAGCACGAGCGGAGGCGGGTCGCGTTCGCCACTCCTCGCGCTTGGCGACGGCCAGCGTTCGAGCGTGCTCCTTCGACCAGCGCGACTTGAACGTTCCCGCCTCGCCGTCGCGAACGTCGTATCCGAGATGCACGATCTGAAGGAACACGGCGATCACGAGGATCGTCACGCCGCCAGACGGCCGATGCGCGAAAGCGAGCCAGGATGGAGTCGTCGCGAGAAAGCGGCCGGGTGGGTCGGCGCCGAGACTGAACAGCAGTCCGCATCCGATCGCGACCCCGTTCAGCAGGACGTCGGCGATCTCACCGACACGGTTCGGAATGAACCACTGCAGCCACTCGTCAGCGGTACCGACGAGCAGCCCGGCAAGCATCGGTAGCACGAGCATCGCCGGATCCTCGAGCGCGCGCCAGGCGCGATAGAAGAGAAACGTGATGACACCGTACTCGATGAAGTGAAAGCGCTGGACGACGTCGACGTCGGGATTGCCGGTCGCTTCGGCGAGTGAGTACCAGCGCGGCAAACACGAGCGAGGCGACGATCGCGCCGTAACGCAGCGACGCGGTGGGTCCGGATTCGCAGCACCGCGAGCCGACCGCCACGACGGCGAGCACGGCAATCGCGCCGCCGATGATGCGCACGAACTGTCCGGGAAATGTCGTGCGGATCCAGCTTCGGACGAAGCCGATGAATGGAGCGGAGAGCACGAGCACCATCGACACGGCGATGGCGAGGACGAACGGCGCGGACCGAAGATGAGGCCGCGACTCCATGCGGTAGGATGGAGCATTATGCCCTGCATTTTCCCGGGTCGATGTCGGCGCTGGGGCTCGCCCTTGCTGGCCGTCACCGCATGACAGCGTCTGGTCGCGCACAACGGCCGCGTCCTGATGGTCCGCGCATCGAGATCGTGTTTGAAAAGGACGGCACGATCGGAGCCGGTGACGGGAATGGTGTACGTCGCGATCAGCCGCGACAACTCACGGTCGCCGATCGAACAGACGTCTCCGACAGGCGTGCCGCTGTTCTCGCGATACGTTGAAGGGCTCGCGCCGGGAGCGGCGGCGACGATCACGAGCGACGACAGAGGCCACCCGGTGGTGAGCCTGCGCGACTGCCAGCCGGCGATTACTGGATGCAGCCGTTCGTCAATGTCTACACGCGGTTTCCGCGCGCGGACGGACACACCGTGTGGCTGCACAACGATCAGTGGGAGGGGCAGGACTGGAAGCGATCGCCAGGCAATCTGCTCGGCGACCCAGTGAAGGTCGCGTTCGATCCGAAGTCAGCCGCGCCAATCCGCCTCGTCGCAACCAGGGCGATTCCGCCGATCCAGCCGCCCGCTGACACGGCCATGGTGAAGCGGATCCGGTTTCAGAGCGCGATGCTCAGTAAATGGTGGGGGCAACCGATCTATCTCGGCGCGACGGTGCTGCTGCCGAAGGACTACGACAAGCATCCCGACGTTCGGTATCCGGTCAATTACATCCAGGATCATTTCTCGCTGGCGGCGCCCGGCGGCTTCGGCCGCGGTGGCGGGTTCGATCGGTTCTGGATGGCTGCCGACACGCCGCGCTTTCTCTACGTGACGTTCCAGCATCCGTCGCCCTACTACGACGACTCGTACGGCGTGAACTCCGAGAACAACGGACCGTACGGCGATGCGATCATCAAGGAACTCATCCCCGCGGTCGAAGAAAAGTTCCGTGTCATCAGCGAGCCCTGGGCACGGATGCTCTCCGGCGGGTCGACCGGCGGATGGATCGCCGCCGCCCATCAGGTGTTCTACCCCGACTTCTACGGCGGATCGTTCGCGCTCTGCCCTGATTCCGTGGACTTCGAATATCACCAGATCGTCGACATCTATAAGGACGCCAACGCGTATTACATCGACAAGGGCTGGACGAGGCTCGAGCGGCCAAGCGAACGCCGGCCGGACGGCAACATCGAGGGGATGATGAAAGACGAAAACTGGTTCGAGCTTGTCGTCGGCGACAAGTCGCGATCCGGCGGTCAGTGGGACATCTGGGAAGCCACCTATTCACCGGTCGGGCGCGACGGCTACCCGAAGCGCCTCTGGAACAAGACGACCGGCGTGATCGACAAGTCAGTCGCCGAGCAGTGGAAGAAGTACGATCTGCTCAACATCCTCCGCACCAACTGGCCAACACTGGGCCCGAAGATCGCCGACAAGTTGCACCTCTATGTCGGCGACATGGACACGTATTACTTGAACGACGCGGTCGAGAAGCTGAACGAGTTCCTGTCCGAGGTGAACAACCCGAAATTCACGGGAGAGGTCGTGTTCCGCCGCCGCGCGCCGCATTGCTGGGGACCGAGCGGCCAAGAGCTGATGCAGAAGCTCGCCGCGCAAGTCGAGAAAGGGGCGCCGGCAGGGACGGCAAGGGGATGGAGGTATTAAAAAGAAGAGGGAAAAGTTAAAAGTTAAAAGTTAGAAGTTAAAAGTAAGACTGGAAGCTGGGAACTGGAAACTGGAAACTGGAAACGGCAGCTTACTTAAATGAACCGCGTCACCGTCACGTCGAGCACACGCTGACGACGGCCGCCGCGGTGCCATTGGACGAGGATTGGGCTCTGATACGTGCCCTCGACGATGCGGCCCTCGCCGGCGCGGTCACGGTCGGAGACCAGCAGGCTGACCGAGCGCTTCATTCTGAGGAATCGTGACGCCGGCATCGCAATCGCCCGTGACAGCACGTTCTCGACCCTCGACTGCCCCAGTCCGAGCGCGTCCACGAGGCGGTTGAACACGCGCACGAGGTCGTACTTCGCGTAGTCGAGCGTCCGCGCGGGAATGGCACGCGGATTCCCGAGCATGTGCCCCGCCTTTTCCGCCATGAACCGCAGCGGATCGCGCAGCACTTCGGAAAGATCGTGGCGCATCAGCAGCGTCTCGTACTCGTTCACGGTCAGCCCCGCATGACGCTCGCCTGGCGCGAGCGACAGGCGAATCCGTCCCTTGGCGATGCCGTGCTGACGCACGAGCTCGGCGCACTGGCGATAGACGCCGAGATGCGGATCCTTCAGGTTCAGCGACTCGACGCTGTGCCCCGACACCGGCACGACGATCCGTGCCGTGGCGACGGTCTCTTCGGCGGAGTAGCCGATGACGCTCGTCCGGCGGGTGCGGGGCCGGCCGGCGTGTACGCCGTCGAGATCGATGAACGACATCGGCTCGCCCGGGCGATTCAAATACGACACGCACGTTCTGAGTGCGCCGGCCATGAACGCGAGATGAGAATCGGCGTTGAGCGGCTCCTGGGGTCGCTGCGCCGGGGAGAGTTCGGTACGGCGTTCGATCTTGTCGTGCTCGTATCCGGCGCCCTCCGGAAACATCGTCCGGAAGACGTCGATGTAGGGCATCACCCCGTCAGGGCCTTGATTGAGCCGCGACGCCACACTCCGGTCGAGATAACCGGCGGTCGTGTGGAACGAGCAACAGAGCGCCCGCGGATAAGGTGCGAGCGCGTCACCGTAGCGAGCGGAGACTACGCCGCGCACGTCGAAAACATCGACGCGGGCTCGAGGGGTCAACTCGAGCGCGAATTCAGACGGGGACGCAGGCATGAAAAAACGGCGCCGTCACACCATCGCGCCGCACCCTTAAGCATAACACAGGTATGGTTTTAGCTCACTTTAACGCTGTCAATAGTGCCAGCCACCTTTCCTGGGAAGGTGCCAGCCACCTTTCCCGGGAAGGTGCCAGCCACCTTTCATGACTTTTTCTTGGCCGTAAACGTCCCGTCGCCAAAGTCGCCGAGCTTGACGCTCCCTTTCATCGAGTCTTTCTCCACCGTTCCGGAGTAGACAATGTGAAGGGCGGTGCCCTGGACCGAGACATCAATCGCGAACTCGATGGCGTTGCCTTTGAGGGTGCCAGTCAGCGGCGCTTCACCCAGCTGGCCGCTGTAATGACCGGACAGCTTCCCGCCTTCCTGCTTGAACGTCATCGTCGGCGTCCCGGTACCTGCGGCGCTTTCGACCTGGAACGACCAGGTTCCGGTCACATCGACTTTGGATTCGCCGCGCTGGCTGGAGGTTCGCGCGCTGGCCGCTCGCGTGGCCGACCACTGGCCCTGGTCGCGGCCGCCAAAATCCATCGACCCTTTCATCGTGTCGCCGTCGGCGGTCCCGTTCATCGTGATACTGATCGGCCCGTTCTGAGTGCGCACGCTGAACCAGATCGTGACAGCTTTCTGCTTCACGCTGGCCTCAACGCTCTGGTCCCCTTGCGGGCTCGAAAAGGTACCGACGATCTGATCGCCGTCCATCTTCAGCACAAGCGGCGCTGACGTCTCCGGGCCCGTACCGGTCGTGACCGTGACGTCCCAGTTGCCGAGAATGTCCGCGTCCTGCGCCAGCAGAGGTGCCGTCGTCGTCAACACGGCGAACACGGACGCGATGCACCGATGGATCGAGAAAACAGAAGTCATCATCACTCTCATTCCGAAGAACCTGCGGGGCGCGAACACGGCAATCAAACCCGGCTCGCGATTGGCGGGCCGGCGGCGGCAGCCCGCAGCTTGCCACCCAGGAGAATGCCGACGACAGCGACCAGTCCAAGCGCGGATGGATACCATTCTGGCTGTCCCGGCGTCGGCGCAGCCGCGGTCGCCACTTCAATCGACAAAACCGCCACGATCGCCGCCATCGCCGCCGCATGGCCGTACGGCGCGAACGACGCGATGCGTGCCGCAAGCCAGCCCCCCATGACCGCCCCCATCCCGAGAACGATCAGGCCGACGTAGAAAAACCCCTCGGGCTCGGTCGGGGGCGAGATGCCCTTTTGCGTGTCGCCAAACGCCACCGACGCGACCAGCATCCCGACGGTTGTCGTCGCTGCCATGAACCCGACTCCCACCATGATGGCGGCGATGCTCCGGATGATGCGCATCGTTGCGGCTCAGGCGCCTTCGGCCGCCTGCATCGCTTCAGGGGTCTCGTGCCCGAACTGCAGAAGGTATCCGTTGTTGTCGTAGATGGCGAATTCGCGCATCCCGTAGTCGAAGTCTTCGATCGGATAACACACCCGAGCTTTGTCTTTCACGCGCTCCCACAGCGCATCGACGTCATCGGGATTGATATAGAAGGAGCCGGTGAACACCGGCCCGTCGAATGGCTCGTGTTCGTTGGGCAAGGCAAACATGATGGCCACGTTGTCGCGTCTGACCGAGGCCCACCCAAACTCTTCGCTCGATCCATCACACTCGAACCCGAGGACGCTGGTGTAGAACTCGATCGATCCCTTCAGGTCGTTGGTGCGGAGCAGTGGTGTCAATTCCTGGAGCTTCATAGTCAGCACAGCACGCGAATGACGTCGGAACGGGTGATGATGAACGTCTTTTCGGTCTTGAAATCGCGAACCAGCACGGCCGGACTGGCCGGAGTGATCATCGTCGCCAGCAGTTCTACCGGTGTCGAGATGTCCACGAACGGAAAGGCCGGCTGCATGATGATCTCCACGGGCTGAGACTTGACCTCAGTATTCGCGACCAGCTGTGAGTAGAGGTGCGTTTCGTTGAGCGATCCGACCAGCCGCTTGTCGCGGGTGATCGAGATCTGCGAGAAATCGTGCTCCCCCATCAGCCTGACGGCAACTTCGACCGGTTCGGTTCCTTCGATCGCCAGCAGTTCTCCCGGCACGCCCGCGGCGACGAGATCCCGGGCGGTCATTCCGGACTTCTCGAGAAACCCCTTTTCCCGCATCCATTCGTCGTTGTACATCTTCCCCAGATAACGCGACCCATGATCGTGGAAGATCACGACGACCACGTCGTCTTTCCCGAAATTATCCTTCAGCTGCAGCAAGCCCGCCATCGCGGATCCCGCGGAATTGCCGGCGAAGATTCCCTCCTCACGAGCGATCCGGCGCGTCATCAGCGCTGCGTCCTTGTCGGTGACCTTTTCGAAGTGGTCGATCACTGAAAAATCGACGTTCGCGGGGAGAAAGTCCTCACCGATTCCCTCCGTGATGTAGGGATAGATCTCGTTCTTGTCGAAGATCCCGGTCTCCTTGTACTTCTTGAACACTGAGCCGTAGGTATCGATCCCCCAGACTTTCACGCGCGGGTTGCGTTCCTTGAGGTATCGCCCGACGCCGGTGATCGTTCCGCCGGTGCCAACACCGACGACGATGTGTGTCACCCGGCCGCCGGTCTGCTCCCAGATCTCCGGGCCCGTTTCCTCGTAGTGAGCGGCGGTATTCGACAGGTTGTCGTACTGGTTTGCCTTCCAGGCGTTGGGGATCTCTTTCTCGAGCCGAGACGACACCGAGTAATACGACCGCGGATCTTCCGGATCGACGTTGGTCGGACAGACGATCACGTCAGCGCCAAACGCCCTGAGCGCGTCGATCTTCTCCTTGGACTGCTTGTCGGTCGTCGTAAAGACGCACTTGTAGCCCTTGACGACCGCGGCAATCGCGAGGCCCATGCCGGTGTTGCCGGACGTGCCTTCGATGATGGTGCCGCCGGGCTCGAGCAGGCCCTTCTTCTCGGCGTCCTCAATCATCCGGACCGCCATCCGGTCCTTGATCGAATTGCCCGGATTGAAGGTCTCGAGCTTGGCCAGAACAGTGGCGGCAACGACACCGCGCGTGATCCGGTTGATGCGCACCATCGGCGTGTCGCCGATGGCATCCAGGATTGTGTTGCAGATCAGTCTCAACGCCGCCTCGGCGTCAATTATACCGGCCGCTCGGCCGGACCTGGCGGCGCCGCGGCTTCAGCGTCCGTATCGCACGGCGGCGCGTTCACGGGCCCTGGCCGCTACCTCTTCGCGATCCCTCGGCGCGGCGGTCGTGACCAGTGACTCGATCAGCTTGCGCGCCGCCTCGGTTACCTCGGCGACGGCGCTATCGAACGCTTCTTCATTGACCTTGGAGGGCCTGTTGAAGCCACTGACCTTGCGGACGAACTGCAACGCGGACGCGCGCACCTCATCGTCAGTCGCCGGCGGATCGAAATTGAAAAGCGGTTTGATGTTGCGGCACATATCTCAGTTTCGCAGTTCCCGGTGTCCCGGTTGCCGGTGGCATAATCACTGTCCTTCTTCGCAATATACGTCTTGCGGGCGCGCGGAATCAGGGTCGGTTTCTTGAGGCGCACTTCTAACTTGTGCGTCTTGCCATCGAGCTTTTCCGGCGTAAACGCGAGCGCGTACTGGCGATGAAGCTCGTCCGCGATTCGCCGGAATGTCAGGCCGAGATTGTTCGTCGACGTCAACTCGAAATACCCGCCGCCGGTGGCCGTCGCGATCTTCGGAAGGCCGGCATCGACTTTCGGTTCTTCGGGCGGCAGTCTGATGGCCGGCCCCATGCCGCCGATGCCGGGCGGGCCGCCGCGCCTCCGCCCGCCGCCAATCTCCCGGCTCTTCAGACCGATCGGCGAAGATCATGACGTCTTCCTGTTCGGCGTTCTTCTCGACGTCGCGATAGCTGATGTTGTTGCTGCCCATCGGGCGATCGATTCCGTCGGTGAAGACGAGAACCACGCGGCGGCCTTCCTGGTGCAGCAACGACGTGATACCCACGTTGACGGCATTCCAGAGCGGCGTAGGTCCCGGCTCCTGCAGCTCCGTGCGGAGGATCTGCAGAAGATCGTGCTGGCTGGTGGTGAAGTCGCGGGGATCGACCTGGATCCGGTTCGCGAAGCTGCCGATGCGCGCCTTGTCGCCTGGCAAAAGCAGGCCGACGAACTGCTCGGCTGCCGACCGGACCAGGGAAAAGTTGCCGACCATGCTCCCGCTGCGGTCCAGCATCATCACCAGCGTGATCGGCTGGATTCCGTTTTCGAATAGCGTAATCGTCTGCTTCTTTCCGTTGTCGTAGATCTCGAAATCGTCCTCGGTCAGATTGGGCACGAGGCCGCCCTGTTCGTCCGACACCGTGACGTAGACGGCAACGGTCCTCGATCCGCTCCTGAAAACCTGGCCCGACTGCGACGGTGCCGGCTCCTGCGCGAGCACGAGCGCGGCGAGGCTGCTGACGACGATGAGCGCGGAGAGTGCGATGCGCATGCGAGTCCCTTGGGGTGATTCAATAGTAGCAAGATCGGGACCTTTCTCCGTCCAGGGGCTCTTGCCCGCTTCGTCCCCGCTTAAACGCTCACCCGAATCGATTAGACTTCGAAGCCCATGGATACGGTCGCCGTTCCCCTTCTGTCGCGGCGTCGAGAGCGCGCCCAATTCGTCCAGAAACTGAATCACGTCATTCCAGCGGCAGGTCTGCTCGTAACCGGCGCGCAGGCATTGACGGAGGGGGCTCGGGGGTTCGGGCTTTCACTGGCGCTCGTCGAAATTGGAACGAGCGCCATGCTTGGCGTCAGCGTCGTTCGGAGTCTCAGGGAAATGCGGCGGGATCGGTCGGTCGCCCATGGCCATTCGCACGGCGTTGACTGGATCGACATCTGGGCCGCCGGTGTGCTGTTTGCCGAGGCGGCCGAGCGCTGGCACGTGAGTCACCACATCGCGCGGCCGACGATCCTGACGGGCCTGGTCACCCTTGCGCTTGGATTGTTTCACGATCAAATTGCGGCTATCCATCGTCGCCGCCGTGTGCTCAGAATCACGCCGCACGGGATCCATATTGGCGACAAACCGTTTCGCGCGCTCTCGAGGTCATGGCACGACATCGCATCGATATCGGTGTCCGATCAGGTCGTTGAGGTTCGAACGCGAGGAGGTCGCGTCCGTCGCGTGGATCTTGCCGACCTCAGGAATGGCGACGAGGTGCGTACCGCGTTTGCCGAGGGCAGCAGGCTGCTCGCGGCCTCGCGCGCCCGGGATCCGATGGCCTCGGGTCAGCCCGTCCGCGCCTGACTCGCGACCTGAGGTCTGATCCCCGGTGAGCCCAGTCGAGCGTAAGATCGGTTTCCATATACGGAGGCCTGGTGTCATATCAAACCGCTATACGAGCCATCAGCCTGACTATCGCCGCGGCCGCGGCGTGGACCGTGCCGACCGGTGCCGACCAAACGCCATCGCCGTCGGCGCGTGCACTGACGACCGCTGATTACGCGCACGCCGAGAAGTTCATGACCTGGAACACGACGCCGCTCGTGTTTCGATCGAATGTCAGCCCGACCTGGCTGCCCGACGATCGGTTCTGGTACCGGGTGACAACACCCGCCGGCAACGAAGCGATCATCGTCAACCCGGCGACCGGAGAAAAGCAGCCATGCTCGTTGCCTGCGTGCGCGGTTTCGGCTGCGGAAGGACGAGGCGGTGGCGGGCGGGGACGCGGCGGGCGTGGTGGGCGTGGAGCGGTTGCTGTGCCATCGGTGACCTCGCCAGACGGCAAGCACGCCGTCTTCATCCGCGACTGGAACCTGTGGATCCGCGACACCGACTCGGCGAAAGAGGCGCAGCTGACCACCGACGGCGTCAAGGACTTCGGATACGCGACCGACAATGCGGGGTGGTCGAAGAGCGACCGTCCGGTCGTCGTGTGGTCACCCGACTCGAAGAAGATCGCGACCTTTCAGCAGGATCAGCGAGGCGTCGGCGAGATGTATCTCGTCAGCACGCAGGTTGGACACCCGCAGCTTCAGGCGTGGAAGTACCCGCTTCCCGGCGACGAGACCGTCGCCATGCTCCACCGCGTCGTCATCGACGTGGACCGAGCGACGGTCATCCCGTTCAAAACGCCCCCGGATCAACATCGGTCGACGCTCTGCGACAATCTCGCCTGCCGCGGCGGCGATTGGGGCGATGTCCAGTGGGCGCCGGACTCTTCGACTGTCGCCTATGCATCGACGTCGCGCGATCACCGCAAAACCGTGCTGCATGTCGCCGACGCGTCCACGGGAATCGTGCGTGACGTTCTCGAAGAAACCGTCTCGACATTCTTCGAATCGGGCAACGGTCGCGTCAATTGGAAGTACCTGCCGGCGTCGAATGAGGTGATCTGGTTCTCAGAACGTGACAACTGGGGACAGTTGTACCTCTACGACCTGCAGTCGGGAAACCTGAAGCGGCAGATCACGGGCGGCGAAGGCAACGTGACGCAGCTGATTCACGTGGACGAAAAGAACCGTGTCCTGCTGTTTCAGGCCGTCGGACGTGAGAAGGGGCGCGATCCGTACTTCACACATCTGTATCGAATCGACATCGATAGCGGCTCCGCACAGCTGCTCACGCCGGAAGATGCCAACCACGACATCTCGCTTTCAGCGTCCGGCCGTTACTTCGTCGACAGCTATTCGAAACCCGATGTGCCGCCAGTCACGGTGCTGCGTGATGCGAACGGCACGCAGATCGTCGAGCTCGAACGCACCGACATTTCGAAACTTCTCGCGACAGGATGGAAGCCGCCGCAGCCGATCACGGTCAAGGCCCGCGACGGCGTCACCGACTTGTACGGGCTTTGTGTACAAGCCGACGCGGATGGTTCCGGGGCGAAAGTATCCGATCGTCAATCACATCTACCCGGGACCGCAGACCGGCAGTGTCGGCAGTCGAAACTTCTCCGTCGCTCGCGGCGATGCGCAAGCGCTTGCCGCGCTCGGCTTCGTGGTCGTTGAAATCGACGGAATGGGAACGCCGTGGCGATCGAAGAAGTTCCACGAGACCTACTACGGCGACATGGGGGACAACACGCTGCCGGACCAGGTGGCCGGGATGAAAGAGCTCGCGCGACGTTTTCCGTGGATTGACATCACGCGGGTCGGCATCTACGGCCACTCCGGCGGCGGCTACGCGGCGGCCGCGGCCATGTTCCGTTATCCCGACTTCTTCAAGGTCGGGATCGCCGAATCAGGCAATCACGACAACCGCATGTACGAGGACGACTGGGCGGAGAAATGGACGGGACTGCTCGAACATCGCGGGGAGGGCTTCACCAACTACGACAGCCAGGCGAACCAGAACTTCGCCAAGGATCTCAAGGGCAAGCTCCTCCTCGCGCACGGGACGATGGACAATAACGTCCCGCCGAACAACACCCTGCTCGTGGTCGACGCGCTAATCAAGGCCAACAAGGACTTCGATCTCCTGATGATCCCCAACGCCGCGCACGGATACGGCAACGCCGCCAACTACATGACGCGTCGTCGATGGGACTACTTCGTCCGGAACCTGCTGGGACTGGAGCCGCCGAAGGAGTACGTGCTCGGACCGACGAACTAAAGTTAAAAGTTAAAAGTTAAAAGTCAAAAGTACTGAGAAAACCACGGCGTCGCGATCACTCGATACTTTTAACTTTTTACTTTTAACTTTTAACTTGCGTTAGCGCCTAACGGACGATGAAAGGAACCGACACGGGAGCGCTGCTCTCGGGTGGCACGGCGTCACCCCTGGACATGACCTCGAACGCGCGACCGATCCGGTTTCCTGCCAGGTCCTCGAGGATGGGCAGAACTGTCAACACGTATGGGCCACGCTGCCAATCCGAGCGCGGAACGAACTGCCATCGGGTCTCACCGTTTGCGATCTGCAGGTCGCCCGCGATCGTCGTCGAGCCGCGCGACACCGCCAGCGAGCGCTGCAGCAATCCATAATCGAGCGGCTTCGGGAAGGTGACGGTCACCGGATCACGCGAGCCGGCTGCCGGCGGTGCGATCCGCCAATCGGCGGTGTGTAACGGTTCCTCGTCTGCGGAGCCGACACGATAGCGGTGCCTGAACTCCGAGACCAGCGCCACGCCGCGCGCGTCGAGCCAGTCCTTCTTCACGACCATCGTGATGCCTTCACCTTTGTGCAGAGGACGCCCCATGCTGCGATTGGGCAAAATGTCCTTCTTCACGCGGCCGGGATCAAGAATGACGGTGTACCGCGTGCGCTCGGCATTCCACAGCTCCGTGTCGAGCGGGAGGACCACGTCCGGAACCTCGCGCCCCTCGTCATCCACAAACGCGATGTGGTCGAGGCCTCCCTGCTGTCCCATCGGCGCAGAAAAGCTGACGTACATCCTGAGATTGTTTTCGGGGATCACGTCGCCGCTCGGATGTACGGCCGACACGGACGTGGACGGCGGCCGGTCGACGGCAGGGATCGAAACCACACCGGCGGCCGCCTTGCCGCTGTCGATACTGGCCCTCGAGACCTTCGACGGCTGGAACCGCACCTCATACTCGCGACCGGGATCGAGCGGGAACGATGGCCAGAACCGCAGCGTTCCGTCCACCGTGTAGCGTCCAGCCATTGCCGGCAGATCGGCGCTGCCAGTTTGCGTCGATCGGATGCTCACCCGGAGGATTGAAGACCACTCGTCAGGCGTCAGGTTGGCATTCGCCAGCCGTGACAGGTCCGATCCGGTTAGACCGCGCACCTCGATGAACGGCCGAGAGGAATTGGTGGCGTCGAGGTGAATCGACGGCGGGGATTGGCCGCAGGCAGAGACACCAACCGCGGTCAGGAAAAGACAGAAGGCGCGGCGCTGCACCCGTGGCATGCGGCGCACGACGCCTTCCGAACTGTGCATACTCGTCCCGCTACGGCAGCGGCACCGCCGACAGGTTCAGGCCGCCCGAGGTGCGCGCCAGCACGATCGAGCGCTGCGCGTCCAGCAGATCCATCTGCTCGATGCCGGTCATCGACGCGATCTTCTCGTAGCTGATGCCCGCCGTCTCGGTCCTCACCGGCTCGGTGATCGGAGCGGCCGTACCAAACGCCTCAGTCGGGATCTTCATCACGCCGCGGGCGTTGTTCGACATCAGCAGGAACTCTTTCCCATCCTTCTTGTACAGGATCATGTCGAGCGGACGATTCCTGTTGCCGAGCTCCGCGATCGTCGTGCCGACCACCTTCGAGCCCTTCAGGCTGTCGAGCGAGAAGCGAACGAGCGGCGTGCACAGATAGCTCGCGATCAGGTACGGCTTGTTGTTGATGGTGTACGGGATGAACGCGTACACCGGAGACCGTGTCTCGAGCTGGCCGTGATTGCCGTGGAAGATCTCGACGCTCGTGCCAGGATCCGTCGCGTTGAACGGATACGGCAGGGCGCGCAGCTTCGACGCAAACTCTTCGTTCGAGAGACCAGCCACCATCAGCTTGCCGTCGGTAAACGCCATATCGGTGATGACATCGGCGCGCTGGTTGCGGGCGCCATCAGCCGCCGGCGGATTCGGCAGGGTCACCTTCGAGGTACTTCACGCGATCGAGGGCGATGACCGCAATCTTGCCGTCACCGTCGACACGCAGCAGCGCCGGACGCGCATCGGCGCCGACCCCTCGCATCACCGACAGGTAGGCGTTGTGCGTCACCGGGTGAATCACCAGATCCTTGACGGCCACCGCACCGGCGGTCGTCCCGAGAACCGACGCGATTTTCTGGTCGATCGAGGGCACATCCGCCGCCCCGGCCTTGGCCCCAGCTGCCTGATCGCCAAGTTCGAGCGCGTAGATCGTGGCCGACTGCGTGTCGGCGGCAAACAACACCCCGTTGGGGCCAAAGGTCAGCGCACCAAGGGATTCCGGGGTCGGGCCGACATCTGGCGGTGGCGCGGCGCTCGGCCGGGCCGGTGTCGAACCCACGGCCGCCACTATCAGTACCGCGGCAAGCAAGCCATTGCGATAGGTCGAACGCATTCTCGGACCTCCTTCAGCGAATGCCCATATCGTCCTCTATACGACTCGGAAGTCAAGGGTGCTTAGGGGTCTCAGAGGAAAGCTCCCGGTGCTACACTCTGGACCCACTATGAACATCACGATGCGCCTTTTTCCCCTTGTTATTGTGGCCGCCATGCAGCTGGGTCCGGTCGAACCGGGCCGGACCGAACTGTTCAACGGAAGAGATCTCGCCAGCTGGACGGTCAAGTTGACGCAGCCGGCCGACCGACAAGCGCCGACTCCGGCGGCACCGGCACAGGCCGGGCGCGGCGGCCAGGGTGCGCAGGCTCCGGCCTTCACGTCGCCTGAAATCCTGCCGGATAAACGAATTGCGTTTCGCCTGTATGCGCCAGAGGCGACGAGCGTCTCGCTTCGCGGCGGCGACATTCCCGCGCCCGCGCGCGCGAACGCGCAGTTCACCAAGGGCGAGAACGGCGTCTGGGAGATGACCACCGGCCCGGTCGAACCGGGCGCCTATCGCTACGTCTACGTCGTGAATGGCGTCGGCGTCATCGATCCGCGGAACACCGCGATCAGCGAGTCGAACACCACGACGTGGAGCGTCGCGACGGTGCCGGGCTCGGACCTGATGGACACGAAGAACGTGCCGCACGGGCGGTGCGACGGTGTACTACGACTCCACGGCGCTCGGACGCACGCGGCGCATGCACGTCTACACGCCGCCGGGCTATGAATCCGGGCAAGGACAAGTATCCGGTGTTCTATCTGCTGCACGGCGCCGGCGACTGCGACGACTCGTGGACGTCGGTCGGACGCGCGAACTTCATCCTCGACAACCTGATCGCCAGCAAGCAAGGCCAAGCCGATGATCGTCGTGATGCCGGCCGGCCACACCAACGCGGGCGGTGGCGGCCGCGGCGCGGCGGCGGCGGGCGGCGCCGCCTCCGCGCGACGAGTTCGGCGAGGACTTCGTCAAGGACGTGATGCCCTACGTCGAGAAGCACTACCGCGTGATCGCCGATCGAGCGCACCGCGCGATCGCCGGCCTCTCGATGGGTGGAAGCCAGACGCTCAACATCGGCATTCCGAATCTCGACAAGTTCGGCTACGTCGGCGTCTACAGCTCCGGCGTTCTCGGCGGCGGCCGCGGCGCCGCGCCCGCTGCGCCGGGCACGACCGGCGCCGCCGTTCGGCGCGGCGTGGGAACAGCAGAATCTCGCGGCGCTCGACAATGCGGCCGCGAAGAAGGGCCTCAAGGTGCTCTGGTTCGCGACCGGCGTCGAGGACGGCCTGATGCCAACGACGAAGAACACGGTGGACCTGCTGAAGAAGCACGGGTTCACGCCGGTCATGAAGGAGAGCCCCGGCGGACACACCTGGCTCAACTGGCGCAACTATCTGATCGAGTTCACGCCGCAGCTTTTCTAGTACGGGCCGCCTGGCGAACGACCCGCCTTGCACCGTCAAATCGACCGGTGCTACAAGGCGGCGCAAGAAGGCGCGAGCTACGCGACGGCGCGAGCCACGCGAGCGAGCGCAGCGAAGCGAGCCACGCGAACGGAGCGAGCCGGCGAAGCGGCGAGCGAGAGCGCGTGTCGGGGAGTCCGAGGGGCGAAGCCCCTCGGAGTAATAAATGCGTGCGACACGTCTGACAAAGAGACACGATGGTTGGACGTTCCGCACGCACTCGGCGAACGACGCTTGAGCCTGTCGTCCTCCTAATCGCGGCGCTCGTCGCGTATTACCCGGCGTGGCATGGCGGCGTGTTGTGGGACGACAACGCCCATCTCACGCGGTCGGAGCTGCAATCGACGGCGGGACTGTGGCGCATCTGGTTCGACATCGGCGCCACGCAGCAGGTACTACCCGGTCACCCACTCTGCATTCTGGGTCATGCATCGTGTCTGGGGCGACGCGACCGTCGGCTACCATCTCGTCAACATCATCCTGCACGCGTCATCAGCCTGGCTGGTCGCGGTCATCCTGCGCCGCCTTGCGGTTCCGGGCGCCTTCCTTGCCGCGGTCCTGTTCGCCTTGCATCCGGTACAGGTCGAATCGGTCGCCTGGATGACCGAGCTGAAAAACACGCTCTCCGGGGTGTGTTACCTCGGTGCGGCGATCTGTTACTTGCGCTACGACGAGCGAAGACGTCCAGCCGATTACCTCGCGGCGCTCGTGCTCTTTGCCGTGGCGCTTCTCGCCAAGACCGTCGCCGCCATGCTGACGCCGGTACTGCTCGTCGTGTTCTGGTGGAAGCGCGGGCGAATCGACTGGCGGCGCGATGTGCGGCCGCTCATTCCGTTCTTCTGCCTTGGCATCACCGCCGGCATCGTCACCGCGTGGTTCGAGCGCGCCTTGAACGGCGCCAGCGGAGTCGAGTTCCAGCTCGGCATCCTGGACAGGTTGCTGATAGCAGGCCGGGCGATTTGCTTCTACGCGTTCAAGCTGGTGTGGCCTTTTCGGTTGTCGTTCATCTATCCGCGGTGGGATATCGACGCGACGGTATGGCGCCAATACGTGTATCCGCTCGGCGTTCTCGCGGCTCTGGCAATCTGCTGGCTCGTTCGAAAGCAATCGCGTACTCCGCTTGCGACGGCGCTGATCTTCTGCGGCACGCTGGTGCCGGCCCTCGGGTTTTTTGACGTCTACCCGTTCCGATACGCGTTCGTGGCCGATCACTTCCAGTATCTGGCGAGCATCGCGGTCTTCGCCGCCTTCTCGGCGGCCCTGATCAGCGCGTTCGAAACGAACCGCGGCAACGGCCGGTATGCTGAGCGTGCGTTCTGCTTGATCCTCGGACTCCCGCTGGCGATGCTGACGTGGAACCAGAGCCGCCAGTATGTTGACGAGGCCACTCTCTACCACGCAACGCTCCAGCGAAACCCCGGCTGCTGGTTGTGCCACAACAACCTCGCGACACCGAAGCTGCACGGCTCTTCGGCGGATCTCGAAGAGGCCATCAGTCACCTGCAGGAGTCGCTTCGAATCAATCCGCGTGACGCCGAAGCGCACAACAACATGGGCGGCGCGTACCAACGGCTCGGACGCTATGAAGACGCGCTCACGGAGCACGAGGAAGCGCTCCGGCTGAATCCAGGACTGGTTGAAGCGCGCTACAACATGGGCGTGTGCAGCCAGGCGTTGAATCGACTCGGAGACGCCCGTGCTCACTACGTCGAAGCGATACGGATGCAGCCGGACTACGCGCTCGCGCACTACAACCTCGGGACGACCCTTACCGCGACCGGGCACCTGGACGACGCCGCGGCGGAGTTCAGGGAAGCGATACGCCTGACGTCCGAGTTCGCGCCGGCACACGACGGGCTCGGCTTCGTGCTACTCAAGACCGGGCAGATTCCGGACGCGGTCAGCGAGTTCAAAACAGCGACGCGAATTCAGCCTGACTATGCGCCCGCGCACTACAAGCTCGCCGTCACTCTGGCCGCGGCGGGACTTGCGGAAGAAGCGCTCGAGGAATTTCGTGACGCCGCACGTTACGCGCCGACATCGCCGGAAATGCATCAGGCACTCGGCGCCGCCCTGGCAGGGGCCGGAAACCTCAGCGACGCGGAGATCGAATTGAGGGAAGCAATCCGGCTGCGGCCTGACTATCAGGAGGCGAAAGCCGGCCTCGAGGACGTCAGGCGCTTGAAGGCCGTGACGATCGTCAGAAAGTGATGCGATCCTTCGCGGCCTGGATCTTCTTGAAGTCCACGCCAGGCGCTTTCTTGATGTCGTCGATCGTCTTGAAGCCGCCGACCTTGTCGCGATAGGCGATAAGCGCCGCAGCCTCCTTCCGAAGCAGCAAGACGACGCTCTCGAGCTCGACGGGCGTAGCGCGGTTCATGTTGAGCTTGGCTGGCGCCTCGCCAAGAAAGTTTGCCACCAGATACTCGATAACGGCAGCAAACTCCTCGTCGGTCCCCTTGGCGCCACGCCACCGCATGTCGGCAACGGTCTGTTCCCATCCCTCGCGGGTCAGTCGCATTGCGGCTGCGCGAACGGGTTCATGGCAGGTCCCGCAGACTTTGACGACCGTGTCTTTCCCAGGCCCCTCGGGCAGCTGCGCGTATGCGACTCGCGTTCCCGCAGTCGCGAAAACCAGAACAGCGAGAGCAGCGGACCGGCTCATCCGGATCAACGGAGGTGACATGGGCAGATATTTTATCTCTCCGCCTGTTCACCGGTCGCGTCTGAAAGGCCAGCTCCCGCATGGTGATTGCCCTCGAGCACACGCCGGGCATGAGCCAGGTCCAGAGCGCCGTCCCAGCGCGCGATGACGACGGTGGCGACCGCATTTCCGATCAGGTTCGTGATCGCCCGCGCCTCCGACATGAATCGATCGACTCCGACGAGCAACGCGAGCCCGCCCGATGGGATCGATGGGATGGCGGCGAGTGTCGCCGCGAGGGTAATGAATCCGCTGCCCGTCACCCCCGCAGCACCCTTCGAGGTGAGCAGCAGAATCGCGAGAATGGACAGCTGCTCTCTGAGCGAGAGCTGTATTCCGCTCGCCTGCGCCACAAACACCGCCGCCATCGTCATGTAGATCGACGTGCCGTCCAGATTGAAGGAGTATCCGGTCGGGACGACCAACCCAACGACCGGTTTGCTGCATCCGAGTTGTTCCAGCTTCATCATGAGCCGCGGCAGCGCGGATTCTGACGAAGAGGTGCCGAGGACGATCAGAATCTCTTCGGCAATGTACCGAAGTAGCGCAAACAACCGGAGGCCCGCGAGGCGAATGATCAGGCCGAGGACCACGATGACGAAGAGCAGGCAGGTGATGTAGACACCCGCCATCAGCTTGCCCAGCAGGAGGAGTGAGCCGACGCCATAACGGCCGACGGTAAACGCCATTGCGCCAAACGCGCCGATCGGCGCCAGGCGCATGATGATGCCGACGACGATGAACAGCGTGTGCGAGAGCTGTTCGATCGCCGACACCAGCATGCGTGCGCGGTCCCCCTGCGACAACAGCGCGATCCCGAAGAGCAGCGACACGACCAGCACCTGAAGGATGTCGCCCCGCACGAAGCCATCGAGCGCGGTCGTCGGAATGATGTTGAGGAGGAAGTCAACGGTGCTCGTGGGTGCGCCGGCCGCTGGAGCCGGCATCGCCGCGGCGGAATTGGCGTGAAGCCCGCGTCCGGGCTGCAGCACGTTGACCACGACGAGGCCGATGACGAGCGCGAGCGTGGAAACCACCTCGAAGTACACCAGCGTCCGAACGCCGATGCGTCCAACGTCGCGCATCGCTCCCATTCGCGCGATCCCGACCGTGATCGTGGCAAACACGATCGGGGCAATGAGCATCTTGATGAGTTTGATGAAGCCGTCGCCAAGCGGCTTCATCGCGGCCGCCTGTTCAGGCGCGACGATTCCAAAGACGACGCCCAGCAGGATGCCGACGAGAACCTGTGCGTAAAGGCTGCGGTAGAAAGGACGGCTCATGAGCAATGCTGAATGTCGAATGCTGAATGAATGACGAATGCTGAATGCTGAATGCTGAATGCGGATTGTTGATTGTTGATTGTTGATTTGTATGGCGGCGTCGGCAGACGCCGCCAATTCAGCATTCAGCACTCAGCAATCAGCATTTTTAGATATCTCCCGTGAGATGGTATGCCGGAGGCGAGCAGGCCGTCGAGCGTCAAGGGATAATGGGAGCTTATGCCGACCGACGTCCGCGATCCGCACGAGCGCCTGCGAGACGACGTGCGACTTCTCGGAGGGCTGCTCGGCGAGACGCTGCGGCAGCGCGAAGGGGCCGCGCTCTTCCACATCGTCGAACGGGTCCGGGCTCTCTCCAAGAGCGGACGGGCCGGAAGCGACCGCGACCTGGACGCGGTCGCCGAGCTTCTGCGGGCGTTGCCGGTCGAATCCGCAGTGCCGATCGCGCGCGCGTTTTCGCATTTCCTGACGCTCGCGAACATCGCAGAACAACATCACCGCGTCCGCAGGCGCCGCGACTACCTGCGCGATCCAAACGCACCGCCGCAACGGGGATCATGCGATGAGACGTTCGAACGGATGCTTGCGCTCGGCGTCACGCCGGACGCTCTGCACGCCGCGACGACGTCGCTGCGAGTGGAACTGGTGCTCACGGCGCACCCAACCGCGATTACACGACGGACGCTCATTCAGAAGCATCTGCGGATCGCCGGGGCCCTGGCGTCGCAGGATCGCGTCGATGTGACGGCGCCGGAGCGCGCCGAGATCGCCGCCTCGCTCAGACGCGAAGTTCTGGCTGCATGGGAGACCGACGAGATTCGCGCTCGGCGGCCCACACCGGTAGACGAGGCGATTGCCGGCCTCCTGATTTTCGAGCAGACCCTCTGGGACGCAGTCCCTCGGTTCCTGCGATCGCTCAACGGGGCGCTCACCCGGGCAACCGGACGGGGTCTTTCCCTCGAGGCCGCGCCGCTCAGATTCGGCTCCTGGATGGGCGGGGATCGCGACGGCAATCCGACGGTGACACCCGAGGTGACGCGGTTGGCGTGCAGCGTGGCGCGATGGATGGCCGCGGATCTCTACGAACGTGAAATCGCGGCGCTGCGATCGGAACTGTCGGTGACCGCGGCGACGCCGGAGCTTCGCGCCCGAGCCAACGGGGCGCGCGAGCCCTATCGCGCGGTCCTGCGCGAAGTACGGGATCGCCTGCGAGCGACACGCGAGGCGCTCGGCGCCGAGCTCTCGAAGGCCGAGCTCCTCAAAGGAGACTCCGAGCGGCCGCCGTCGGCGCGGGTACGGCCGTACGTGTCTACGTCAGAACTCATCGAGCCGCTTCAGCTGTGCTACCGGTCGTTGCTCGAAACGGGACAGGCCATGATCGCGGAGGGGCGCCTGACCGACGTGCTCCGGCGAACCGCTGCTTTCGGTCTCTCGCTCGTCCGGTTGGACCTGAGGCAGCACGCTTCACGGCACGCCGACGCGCTCGACGCCATCACGCGTCATCGAGGCGCCGGCTCATATCACGAGTGGGATGAACCGCGCCGGCAGGCGTTTCTCATCGGCGCCCTCCGCGATCCTCAGCCGCTGACGCCGCCCGATCTTCAGGCCGACGACGACGTGCGGGATGTGCTCGAAACGTTCGAGCTGGCCGGTCGACTGAATCCCGAGTCATTGTCGGCGTTCGTCATCTCGATGGCGCAGGCACCCTCCGACGTCCTCGCGGTCGAGGCATTCCAGGCGCATTCGAAGAACCGCCTGCGCACGGTGCCGTTGTTCGAACGGATCGACGATCTCGAACGGGCCCCCGACACGCTCCGCACGCTGCTGGCGATTCCCGAGTATCGCGCGCGCATCAAAGGGCGCCAGGAAGTGATGATTGGTTATTCCGACTCGGCCAAGGACGGCGGCCGGCTGGCGTCGAACTGGGCGCTGTATCGCGCCCAGGAATCGATCGTCAACGTGTGCCGGGATGCGCACGTCGAGCTGACGCTTTTTCACGGCCGCGGCGGAAGCATCAGCCGCGGCGGCGGCCCCACCTACCTGGCGATCCAGTCGCAGCCGCCGGGATCGATCCAGGGCAGGCTCCGGGTGACCGAGCAGGGAGAGATGATTCAGGCGCAGTTCGGGCTGCCGGAGATCGCCGCGCGAACGCTGGAGTTGTACACCACGGCCACGCTCGCCGCGACGCTCGATGTGCCCGAACAGCCGGATCCACGTTGGCGGTCGATGATGGATCGGCTCGCAGCGGCGGCACAGGCGGTGTATCGCGAAGTCGTCTACGAGAATCCGCGATTCGTCGAGTACTTCAGGGCGGCGACGCCGGAAATCGAGCTCGCGACGGTGCCGATCGGGAGCCGGCCGGTGCGGCGCACGGCCGACAGCGGCGTCGATTCGCTGCGCGCAATCCCCTGGGTGTTTGCCTGGACGCAGACCCGATTGCTGCTGCCCTCATGGCTCGGCACCGGTGAGGCGCTCAGCGCCGCGATCGACACCGGCGACCTCCCCATCGTCCGAGACATGTACGGGAACTGGCCATTTTTTCGATCGACACTCGATCTGATTGCCATGGTGCTGGCGGAATCGGATGCGCGCATCGCTGCGGAGTACGATCGGCGCCTCGTGCCCGCCGAGCTGCAATCAATCGGCGCGGATCTTCGCCGCCGGCTCGAGACCACCATCCAATTCGTGCTGCAAGCCACCAGCAAGGAACGTCTGCTGACGGAGAACGCGGTGCTTCGTCGTTCGATCGAGGTTCGGAACCCGTACGTCTATCCGATCAACCTCGTTCAAATCGAACTACTGAGGCGGCTTCGCGAGAGCGACACGGCCGAACCTCAGATTGCCAACGCTTTCATGGTCACCGTGAATGGGATTGCCGCGGGGATGAGAAATACAGGATAAGAGGAATTGCTGATTTTCGATTGCTGAATGCTGATTGAAAAGAACCGGATCCTCAATCAGCAATCAGCAATCAACATTTCGTCTACTCAATCACCACATACCGCTTGAGTCTGTCCGTCTCTTTCTGGCCGACGTATTTTCCGATTTCCTTGTCGAACTGCGCCCACGACTTCCAGGGTCGATACTCTTTGAACTCGCGCACCATACGGGGACCGGCTGCGGGGATGCTGAGGATGTCCTCGTCGCTCGCGGTGTTGAGATTGACAGGAATGAAGCAGAACTGCGCGAGCTTGGCCGCGCCGTCAGCGCCGACATATTTGCCTATCTCCTTGTCGAACTGCGCCCACGACTTCCACGGCCGGTATTCCGCAAACTCGCGGACCATGCGGTTCCCAGCGCCAGGCACCAGCAGGATCTCCTCTCGGGTGGCCGTGTTCAGATTGATGTGGACAAAGGCCTTCTGGTAGAACTCCATCGCCTGTTCCTGCGTGAGCCCCTGGCCAATCAGAAATGTGTTCAGCTCGGTGATGCTCTTGAACGGGCGGACGCCGACCAGCGCCTTCGCGATCGCCGGATTCATCCGCGGCATTTTCGCAAGATCTGCTTCCAATGCGGTGTTCGCGTCCACCACGCCCAGCGACTTTCCGACCTGCGCGCGGGCCACCGCGAATGCTGACAGGACCATCAGCACGGCGGCGACACCAGAAACCCATCGAATTCCTACTCTCATCACTCTTCTCCTATGCCCGGTCCAGGCTCGGGCGGCTATCCAGATGTACGACGGCGCGAGGGATAACGATACGCGTACGCCAACCCAATCAATCCAAGCTGTGACATCGTTCCCGGTGCAAGGGCGGGTGGGGCTTTTGCCTTCATCGCTTTGACGATGAGCGCCCGCCCGGCAATGGACGGATCGACCTCACGCTGGAACTCCACGTTCGCGCGGTAGTGCAGGACCATCCCCACGCCCCCGGCAACAATAAACAGCATCATAACGATCTGAAAAAAGCGGAGACCTGCGCCACCCTGATCGAGCGCATGCCATGCGATGGCGACAAACGCAATGGCGATCAAAGCGAGCGGCACCAGCTGAATGGCCTCCTCATCGTGATCGAGAAGAAGCAGCTCCGTCGCCGTCCCGGCGAGCCCGATGATCAGGATCGCCAGCAGCACACGACGGAGCGTGTCGAGCGTCTCAATCATCGCGAAATCCTAGCGTACGGGCGACCGACACGAGCGTTTGTCATGGAAATAACACGAACCACGCTCCGTACAGGTTCGTAATCACATTGGCATTCACCCGACCGCCGCGCGAAGCGCGTGCCGGCGGACACGTATACGCAGCTTCGGATCTTCGGACGCTCCCGCCATTGGGAGGGAGTACACTGTCGGAGTGCCATTGCCGTCTCGGCGGCTCACCGCGCTTGCCGTCGTGGCAATGACTCTCGGCATTGCCGCCCTCAGCGCGCAAACCACACCCATCCAACGAGCCTCGGGAACGCTTCGTTCGAACGTCGAGCTCACCGTCGTCACCGTGACCGTGCGTGATGCTGACGGCCGTCTCGTGCCCGATCTCCCCGCTGATGCCTTCACCATCTACGAGGACGGCGAACCGCAGACCATCACCCAGTTCACTCACGATCGCGTGCCGGTCGGGCTCGGGCTGCTTCTCGACGTCAGCGACAGCATGTTCGGTCAACGCATCCGGGACGCGTGCGCCGCGGTCGAACGGTTTCTGCTCGATCTGCTCGCGCCGGACGATGCGCTGTTCGTGATGACGTTCAATCACAACCCGAACCTGCTCACGTCCTGGATTACGCCGGGCGAGGCGCCGACGGTGCGCTCGGCACTCGAAGCGCTGAAGCCTTCAGGCGGGACCGCCATTTACGACACGGTCATTGCGTCGTTGGGGATGATCGAGCATCGGCCGCGCGACCGGGCGGCGCTGGTGTTGATTTCCGACGGAGCCGACACGGCCAGCGATGCATCGCTGCGAGACGTGCGATCGACGCTGCTCCGTACGGATGCGTTCATCTACGCCGTGGCGATCGATTCGCCGCTCCGTCAGCCAATCAACACCCGCGTCAACCCTGAGGCGCTCGGTGAAATCACGAATCAGACGGGTGGCCGCACGGAGGTCGTCCACGACATGACCGAACTGGCGGCGGCTACCGGGCGGATCGCCGACGAGCTGAACACGCAGTACGTCATGGGCTATTCCTCGCCGCATCCGGGCGACGGCAAGTACCACAGCATTCGCGTGCGGGTCAAAGGCGAGGGCTACAAGGTCCGCTCGAGAAACGGGTATGTGGCGGTGCCGGTGAAGAAAGACTAAGTCTCAGATCTTCGGGATACGATAATCGGCGAGCAGGACGGTCACGTCGTCCTCACCGCCGCGCGCCGCCGCGAGTTCTGCCAGCGCCGTGCAATCTTCCTGCGGCCGGCGCCGGCAACTGAGGGTCTCGGCAATCCGGTCGTCGTCGAGCACGTCGGTCAGTCCGTTGGTGCAGAGCAGAAGCCGATCCCCGTCCTGCATGCGGAAATGTTCAACCAGAATCTCCGGAAGTCCCGCCTTGCCGCCCAGGGTGTCGGTCAGGATGTGGCCGAGATCCCGGCTCGAGCGGGGAACAGGTTGCGGCTGCGGCCCATTGGCGTTGCGTCCCTGGATGCTGTGATCCGCCGTCATCGGCAGCAACTCACCGTCGCGGAAACAGTACGCGCGCGAGTGACCGACGTGCGCAATGAAGACGTCGTCGCCGGCGCTATACGCGGCGGTGAGGGTCGTGGCCATCCCACGCAGCTCGGTATCCTCCTGGCCTCGCTTGAGCACGGCCTCGTTGATCTGTTCGTAGAATCGCCTGGCGCGTTCCATCACCTGGGACGCGGTGTACCCGTCAATCCTGATGTTCCACTGCCCGAAGTGAAGCGCGAGGTGCGCGAAGGTGCTGAGCGCGATCCGGCTGGCGAGACTGCCCACTCCCCTGTCTCCCAGTCCGTCGGCGACGAGAAACGCGAACGCCTGTTCCTGAAAGTTTTCCGGCAGATCCGTGCTCGCCAGGCTGGTCGCCATGACGGCCTGGCTCCGCGCGAGGCGAATCGCCAGATAGTGGTCGTCGTTGTGCGGGCGCAGGGTGCCACGACGCGAGATCGCGCCAAGCTCCACGCGGACCGCAGAGGACAGCGTCTGGAACCTCTCGGCGTCCAGGACGGGTGACAGCAGGCGCCGGCGTCCGGTCCTGTCGTCTTTGTCAGCCATAGCTCGCTCACTTTCGCGAAAACCTACCGGATGTGCTTGATCAGCAGCACCTCGTTGCCCGCTTCGCTGTACATCACTTCGTCAACGAGCTGACGAATTATCAGCATACCGAAGCCGCCCGGACGAATTCCCTGCGCGGCGCGATACTCGAGATGCGCAAGGGGATCGGTCGCGGGGTCGGCCGCCAGATGTGAGACGCCCGCCGCGTCGAAGCCTGCACCCGGATCGCGAAAGTAATAGACGATCGCGCGCTCGGTCCGCACCGCCGAGACGTCGATCACCTTTTCGGGATCGAACCCGGCGCCATGTTCCATCGCGTTCATCAGCACTTCACGAAACGCCACCAGCAGATCGTCGCGAACACTCTCGGCGACGTCGCTGCGCATCGCCGTCATGAACCCGGTCAGCCGCTCGGCGGTGACGAGACTGCAGGTGACCCGCAGCGAAATCCAGTCGGCGCGCGCCGCCTGGACCTGTATCCCGTCGTGCCAGTCGACCGCCGCCGCCGCGGCTCGAATCATGTCGGCGACTTCGGTGACCGTGAACGGCGCCACCAGGCAGGCGAACACCTGGGCGCGGAGCGCGGCAATGATCTCCGGAGCCGTCGCGGATGGAGCCAGGAAGATCGCCTTCAGGCCCGGCCGGACCTTCCGGGATTCCTTGAACAGCGCGAGGTCCTCGTCAATGTGGGTGCGGCCGCTCGTGACCATCACGTCGAATGCGCGCTGACGCAAGCGCTGCAGCGCATCGAGCGAACCGTGCGCCGTTTCTACCTCGTACGGAAGGACCGAGGCCTGCGACACCCACATGGAGTCGTTGTCGATGACGAGGATGCGCTTCATCGGACGCGATTGCGCTGGGCGACAAACTTCTCGTTGACGCCGAGTTGAAAGCGCGCGCCGCCGTCGGTCTGCCCGACCGACAGGTCGAGGCGAATCAGGTTGACGTAGGGGACCACGACCCTGAGGCCGATGCCGCCACCGCCAATGAACCGATCGAGCATCTCATCGGGGTCATTCCAGACCGCACCGAGGTCGCCAAATACGGCGGCGCCAAGGCCAGCGTAGAAGTTGACGCCGAAGACGCTGAAGTTTCGTGTGGGAACCAGCACATATCGATATTCGAGGGTGTTGATGAACTGGTTCTTGCCTCGGCGCGAACCGAACGGCCAGCCCCGGATCGTGTTCTCACCCCCCAGGCTGTAATCGCCATAGATCGGCACATCCTCGGCAATGGTGCCCGATTGCAGAGTCAACAAGCTGCTGATGACAAGCCGGTGTCGATCGGTCAGCGGCTGGTATCGCCGCGCATCGAGATTCACGGTCACATACGAACCCGATCCGCCGCGCCAGAGAAAGTCGGCGGAATTCCACCAGCCGTGCGTCGGATTGGTCGGGAAGTCCCGCGAGTCGTAGTCGTAAAGAGCGCCGGCTCCAACGAACCAGTCACGATTGGAGGACGACAGCGTCTTGCCAGATACGTCACTGCTCACCGTGTAGACGTTGAACAAGGCGCCTGCCTTGGAATGCTCCGACAGCCTGGCCCCAATCTGCCCGTCCACTTCGACCGATTGCTGGCCGAAGTCATCGAGCGTGTTCTGCCGGTCCTCGAAGGTCCCTCGCACCGTGTGCCACAGCCGGCGGCTGTACAAGTAAGGAGAGACCTCTTTGAATTCGACGAGCGTGCTTCCTCCGAATCGAGCGGTCATCGAAATCTCGTGCGGGCGGCCGCGCACACTGAGCAACCGAACGGTCGGCCCCGCGGACACGCCGTCGGCGTCGGTGATGCCGATCGAAACGGCAGGCAGGACCCGGAGGGTCTCGGCCACGGAAACGGTCAGCCGGACGCCGTCTCCCTCCGCCGATGCAGCGATGTCGATGCGACTGAACACGCCAAGTCGATCGAGGCGCTGGACGTTTCGCGCAATCAGATCATCCTTGAAGGTGTCACCGGCGCGTACGTCGAGCTGGTCCCGCACGATCTGCTCGCGCACGTGCTGGAGGCCCGCGATGACGATCGAACGGATGGTCGCACCACTGAACGGCGTCCGCGACGTACCCTGTGCGTGGGACCGCAAGGAACCTGTCAGCCAAATCGAAAGCGCGGTTGTGAAGATCAAGTGGGCACGACGCCGCCCGCGCTGTGGGAGGCTGTGCCGCAATGCGGGCATGCACCCACAGGTTGCAGTCGCCGTGCCACCAGCCTAGACGCGCCGACAGGGAAACCGCCCGCTCACGAAGGAGAGAGAGAGGAACGGAAGGCATTGAATCTGGCCACAAACATGCACAGACTGGCGTGGCACCTGAACTAGAATCGCTTGAACACGCCAGACGTGCGGGTCTGCGCCTGGATCGTGCTCCGATACACGACCGCCGGACCACGATATTTCGTGGTCCCTCTGATTTGAGGAGAATGTGTATGTCCCTTCGTTTGTCCTCGTCCAGCGCCGCCCTGATCCTGTTGACGCTGTTGCCGGCCGTACAGAAGCCGGGCCAACAGAGACTGCCAACCGCACCCGAAACGTTTCGCGCTCAAGCCAACGCGGCCAGCAAGGATGGAGCGGCAGCCGCGTCGTACGTAGACATCCATATTGACCAGTACACGAGGGATACCGACCGGGACAAGATGACCCAGGCTCTCAAGACTGGGGGATATCCCGCGCTGCTGACCGCCGTCCGCAACGCGCCTTCCGTGGGCACGGTAACCATCGGCAAGGAGACGTACACGATTCGCTGGGCGCGCGAGCAACGGTCGGGCGAGAACAAGCGAACCATCTCGGTCGTGACTGACAAGCCGATGTATTTCCTCGGCGGTGGAAGCGTCAACGCGAAACCGCGGGAAGGATATGAACTGGCCGTCCTGCAGTTCGACATGGACGACGCCGGGACGGGCCAGGGAACGATGGCGGCTGCGGCGAGAATAAAGCCGGGTGGTCCCAACGGCTTCGTGATCGATGACTACGCTGATCAGCCGATCAAGCTCGTGTCGATCAGTCGATCGCTGACCGACGTCAAGAGCGGCAAGCGTTGATCGTCGTTGACTCTTCGATTGTGTGGAGGCATTCCGTGCGAATGGAACCGTGCACATGTCCCTCACGAGGGCGCTTGCTCCGGGGACGAGCGGCATTCGGGGTATTCACCCTTACCGTAGCCATGCTCGGCAGTGGTTGTCACGCGCAGCCAAGCCAGCGGCCGGCCAAGGCCGGGCCTGTAGACACCGGCGCCGGATCGCTGACCGCCGCGCGAAAGTACCTCGAAGGGCAATGGTCGCTCGAGTCGTTCGAGATCTATCCGCCGGGAAAGCCGGCCATCCAATTGAAGGGATCAGGAACCCTCGTCTACGACGAATTCGGCAACCTGAAGATCGACGTCAGGGCCGATCAGGCATCGACGGATCTCCTGCGCGACGCCGGAATCGACCTGAAGGACGGCGTGCTCGCCTCCGAAGGACGAACGGTCGTCGACATGCAGAACCGTACGTTGACCTACGTCGTCCCGGGTCAGACCGGGAGCGGACCGCTGTCATTGAGCCGGCCGCGGCACTGGGTGGTTCAGACCAACGTGCTCACGCTCACGACTCAGGACGCCAACGGAAAGCCGCTTTCCGTCGCCCGATGGCGGAAAAGCAGCTGACCCTGATTTCAGTCGTCCTTCCCAAGTGACCGACCGCGGCTGGAGCCGCCGACTGTCTGGCCCGATCTTCGGGCCGGGATCAAAAGCCGGCGTGTGAGCCGGTTTCAGCTGCGGGTTTCTGGGCAGGACGCCGAAACCACGAATACTGGTAACCCACGCCAATCGAGTCGAAATCAGCGCCGAGTCGAGTCGAAAGTCCGCTCGTGTAGGTAACGCGCAAGCTGCTCGCTCGATAGAATGGCATCACGAAGGTATAGGCCAGCCGATCGTTTCTCTGTGGCTCATTCGTCTTGACGCCGTCAACGCGGGTTTCACCGCCGTTGGCGCGGCCGTAGTTCACGGCGAGCCATACGCCTCGCTTGAACGTCCAGAGGGCGCCGACTTTCGCAAAATAGAGTGGCGTCTGCGTCTGCGTCGTCGATCCGACGTAGTCGCCGTTGTGGGTAAAGAACCACCCGCCGCCCGTCACTTCCAGCGTCAGCCGGCCCCGTCCATGTGATGCCCCGAGCTCGGGCCGGAACGACCAGCGATTCGATCCCAGATTGACGTAGCGAGTCGGATCGTACTGCCCGAGCGGCATGACGACTTGCAGGCTTGCCCCTACGATCGTGCGCTGACGGTATTTGGCGAATTCAGGTGGTGAAAGCGCGGGCGCGCCAACGAAATTGACGAGCAGCCGGACACGCGGGTCCGCTAACCCTTGTGGCGTTCGTGTCCGGAACTCGCCGGCGACGAGACCCGAAAACTTTGCCCACGAGATGGGCAGCTGCGCGTCGATCTTGGCCGAACGTCCCAGGATTCCCAGAGTTCTCAAGTAGCCCAGCACCACGACGTTGACGGTGGCCTTTGCGCCTTCCACCGGCAACGACGCATCGAACAGGACATTCCCCCTGGAATATCCGTACGCGGCGATGGCGACGTTGACCTGCGTGGGAGCGTTCTGGTACGTCCCAGGTTCGAGCTCCTGGGCGATTCCTGCGGCGCTGAAGGCCATGAGCAGGCCCAAGGCCGCCGCCGACGGGCGAAGGATGAAGCGAATGCGCGACACGACTGGAGCCTATGCTCGCAGCAGAAGCACCAACAGCGCAAGAATCTCGAGAGGCGCGACAAGTCTTGTCGTCGGGCCGGCAGCCGGCCGGGTCACCTCAAATCACGAAATCTCGTCGCGAAGGATCCGCGCGAACGGCTCTGGGTCGATGTTTGCGCCCGTGAGGACGATGGCGGCGGTGAGGCCCTTCAGACGGGCTCGCTCCTGGAGGAGCGCGGCAAGGCTGGCGGCGCCGGCCCCCTCAACCACGTTGTGCGTATCCATGAAAAGCGCACGCATGGCTTCCTCGACCTCGTCGTCGGTCACCTCGACGACGTGATCGACGCCGGTCCGGATTGTTTCGAGCGCCTCGTCGTCGGGCGTGCGGCACGCTATGCCGTCGGCGATCCGCGTGGTGACATCGTGCGATATGGCACGCCCGAGCGCCAGGGATCGCGCATACGCTGGTGCGGCCGCCGACACGACCCCCACGATTTTCGTTTTCAGACCAAGCGCGTCGCGCACGGCGATGGCGCCGCAGATGCCGGAGCCGAGGCCGATTGGAACGTAGAGGACGTCCAGCCCGTGCGCAGAGCGGAACAACTCCAGCGAGTACGACGCCACCCCGCGCACAAGGAGCGGGTGAAACGAGGGCACCGAGTGCCAGCCGCGCTCGGCGGCAAGTTCCGCGCTGGCTTCCAGCGACGCCTGGAAATCGTGTCCGCGCACGATGAGTTCCACCCCCAGAGCGCCCATGGCCGCATTCTTCGTCTCACTGTTTCCATGGGGCACGACGACGGCGGCGGGTATCCTCAACCGCGCGGCGGCAAAGCCAATCGACTGTCCGTGATTGCCGCGAGTCGCGGCGACGACACCCTTGAGATCGCGTTCCGTGCGACGCAGGTGATCGATGTAGACCAGCCCGCCTCGAACCTTGAAGGCTCCAACCGGCGTGTGATTCTCGTGCTTCACCCAGACGCTGCAGCCGCACCGCTTGTCGAGCAGCGGCCAGCGTTGCTGCGGCGTCGGATCCATCGCGTCGTACACGACCCGCGCCGCTGACTCGAGCTCCGAGAGTTGGATCATTGGCTTCCAGCCATTCGCATTCAACATTCAACATTCAACATTCAGCATTCAGCATTCAGCATTTCAACGACTCCCCCCACATCCGGGCATCCGGAATGCTCCGATGCGACTCGAGTACGTTGTGGCATCTTTCTTCAGGTAGTCGCCGACGTACCAGATCGTGCAGTCATCCGAGGGATCGACGGCGGTCTGCGTGTAATCCTCCCACCGTATCGTGTTCGTCTGGGAAGCCTCTCCGTCGGCGAGAATCGCCTCCCGCAGCGTCAGCGTCCCCGAAGGATCGTCAGCCAGGCGGGCGGCAAACCGCTGCCCGGGAAAATGCGGCGTCCCACCGAATGAATAACCGATACCAATGTTTCCAAACCGATCCATTGCCGGACTGGCCATCCATCGATAGAAGGTGTCTGGCGCATAAGTGCCCTGCTGAAACAGTCGGGGCACGCGCTGGCGATCGAGCCGAAACTCGTACCAACGCACACCGCCGCTGCCAAGTGCGGTGTCAACCGAGTGAACAGCGACGATCGACTCGCGCTGGGCCAGACGGCGGTAAACCACTCGCGCCATGATCTTGTCGCCCTGCGCATCCAGCCGGCGGTCCGTGCCGGGTTGCGGTACGCAGTTGGTCAGCTGGCCGCCGCACAGATAGTGATAGGGCGCTACTGCAATCCGTTGTGGTCCGACAATCCTGGTCTTCGCGGGGTTCTTCCAATCCACATGAAATGACCACGAAAAGATCGCGTCATCGTCGAGGTCATTCTTGAGTTGCGTGCCTCCGGCAGCGAGCACGATATTGGGTGCGCCCGACGGGGGCGCCGAGGGGCCGTCCACGTCTGCGGTATTGAGGAAATTCACACCGTCGATCACGACGCACTGCTCTTTTGCGGGAAGTCCCTTCAACATCCGCGCGCGATCGACCGCGCACACGTGCTTCTGAATGACGTCGTCGCCGGTGCTCGTCGGAGTGTAGTAGCCGTCGGGCCAGACAGCCGGGCGCGGGTAGTCGGGAAAGAGCGGCCGCTCGAACGCGTACCGGTAGGTACGCCCCAAGCGGGTCGGCGCTGGCGCTAATCGCATAGCACATGGCGTACGAGCCATGTGGAGGCGCGGCAGGCGTCGCGGGCGCCTGACCGCGAGGCGCCGGCGCGGGCAGCGGCGGCGGCGGTCCGAATGGTGCGGCGGGCCCTGGTTGTGCCGCCTGTCCCGGCCGCGCCGCCTCTCCAGGCGGTGCCGCTGGAGTAACTGGAGTCAGACTGGGGTCAGACCCCGGTTTGACCCCGGCCTGACCCTGGTCCGATCTCTCCACGGCGCGCCTGAAGATCGGCATCACGATGAGCCATCGTTCCGCCAGCTGGTCGTAGCGGACGACCGCATCACCGTTGGGCCTCGCTTCACAGACACCGCCGAACCCCGCGAACACGGTGTTCGTGGCGATAGGCCCGTACAAGACCTTCCCGGTCGTGTCGAATCGCTTTCCTTTCTTCGTAAACACCACCAGCTGCGAATTCACGGTCTGCATGATGTGATCGGGACCGACCCCGAGGCTGTTGTCCGACGGGTTCCGAGGCGGGTTGGCGGCTGAAAGATCCGCACCGAGGCCATCGAAGGACTCGACGAGTTCGGCGGCCGCCCTCGATCCGGGGCTTGTCTGTTCGACGTCCACGACCTGGCTGGTCATGGATCCGGACGTGACCGCGACGAGAGCCAGCGAGAGGCCGGATATGATGTAAGGTCGGATCTTCACGATGGCCAATATTCTCCAGAACCTTCCAGCCGGCGAAAAAGTCGGCATAGCCTTTTCCGGCGGCCTCGATACGAGCGCCGCGTTGCACTGGATGCGCGCCAAAGGCGCGATCCCGTACGCCTACACCGCGAACCTCGGTCAGCCGGACGAACCCGACTACGACGAGATTCCGCGCCGCGCGCTGCAGTATGGCGCAGAAAAGGCCCGCCTCGTCGACTGCCGCGCGCAGCTCGTCTCCGAAGGGCTCGCGGTCCTTCAGTGCGGCGCGTTCCACATCTCCACCGCGGGTGTCCCGTATTTCAATACCACGCCGATCGGACGCGCCGTAACCGGCACGATGCTCGTTGGCGCGATGAAGGAAGACAGCGTCAACATCTGGGGTGACGGCAGCACGTTCAAGGGGAACGACATCGAGCGGTTCTACCGGTATGGTCTGCTCGCGAATCCCTCTCTTCGGATTTACAAGCCGTGGCTCGATCAGACGTTCATCGACGAGCTCGGCGGCCGCGCCGAGATGTCCGAGTACATGCGGCGGGCCGGCTTCGACTACAAGATGAGCGCCGAGAAGGCGTACTCCACCGACTCGAACATTCTGGGCGCCACGCATGAAGCCAAGGATCTCGAGCGGCTCGATACCGGCATCACGATCGTGCAACCGATCATGGGTGTGACGTTCTGGCGCGACGAGGTCGCGGTGAAACGTGAAGAGGTGACGGTTCGATTCGACGAGGGACAGCCAGTCGCCCTGAACGGCATCAGCTTCAAGGATGGCGTGCAGCTGATGCTCGAAGCCAACCGGATCGGCGGACGCCACGGCCTCGGCATGAGCGACCAGATCGAAAACCGCATCATCGAAGCCAAGAGTCGCGGCATCTACGAGGCGCCAGGCATGGCGCTCCTGTTTCTCGCCTACGAGCGCTTGATCACCGGCATACACAACGAGGACACGATTGAGCAGTATCGGGATCAGGGACGGCGGCTCGGCCGACTCTTGTATCAGGGCCGCTGGTTCGATCCGCAATCGATGATGCTGCGCGAAACCGCGCAGCGGTGGGTCGCGCGCGCCATCACCGGCGAGGTCCGAATCGAGCTCCGCCGCGGCAACGACTATTCGATCCTCGACACGACGTCTCCAAACCTGACCTACAAGCCTGAACGTCTGACCATGGAGAAGGGGGAATCGATGTTCTCGCCGCAGGATCGGATCGGTCAGCTGACGATGAGGAATCTCGACATCGTGGACACGCGCGAGAAGCTGTTTACGTACGTCAAAGCGGGGGTGCTGGCGCCCTGGTCCGGCACCGCGCTGCCACACCCGTCGTCGGATCCGTCGGATTCGTCCGAGGAGAAACCGTAGGGTCTTATTGATTCCCGGGTCGTCCTACACGAAATGTCCTTCGCGCGTTTTCATCCTGCCGTTCGAGATTGGTTCACGACCGCGCTCGGCGCGCCCACCTCGGCTCAGCTGCAGGGCTGGGAGTCAATCGCTCGTGGCCAGCACACGCTCATCGCGGCGCCGACCGGCTCCGGCAAGACGCTCGCCGCGTTTTTGACCGCCATCGACGAGCTGATCAAGGAGGGCTCGGACCAGCCGTTGCCTGATGAAGTGCGTGTCCTGTACGTGTCACCGCTCAAGGCCCTGAGCGCCGACATCCACAGGAATCTTGCCGAGCCTCGCCGCGGAATTCGTTTGACCGCCGAGCAGGCGGGCCTCACGGCGCCGAGGATTACGGCCGCCGTGCGCACGGGCGACACGACCGCATCGGAGCGGGCGGCGATGCTGCGGACCCCACCGCACATCCTCGTGACGACGCCCGAGTCTTTGTATCTGCTGCTGACCGCCGAGCGCAGCCGGCAGATGCTGCGCACGGTTCGCACCGTGATCGTTGACGAAATCCACGCCGTCATCGGCACACGCCGCGGCGCCCATCTGGCGCTGTCCCTGGAGCGGCTGCAACAGATCGCCGGGCGGCCGATCCTGCGGCTCGGGCTCTCTGCGACGCAGAAACCTATCGACGAAGTCGCGCGATTCCTGCTCGGCACTCGGTGGACCAGCGACGCCTGCGCGATCGTCAACGAGGGTCATCGCCGCGCCATGGACCTCGGCGTCGAGATTCCGCGTTCGTCGCTCGATGCCGTCATGTCACAGGAAGTCTGGGAAGAGTATTACGACCGGCTGACCGAACTGATCGCGGCGCACAAGACGACGCTGGTTTTCGTGAACACCCGGCGGATGGCGGAGCGGATTGCGCGCCATCTGAGCGAGCGGCTCGGCGAGGAGGCCGTCACCGCCCATCACGGCAGCCTGTCGAAGGAGACACGGCTGAATGCGGAGACGCGGCTGAAAGCGGGAACCCTGCGTGCGCTGGTCGCCACCGCATCCCTCGAGCTCGGCATCGACATCGGTCATGTCGACCTCGTGTGTCAGATCGGATCGCCGCGACGGATCGCGACGCTGCTGCAGCGCGTGGGCCGATCGGGGCACTCAATCAGCGGGATTCCGAAAGGCCGCGTGTTCCCGACCTCGAGGGACGATCTGGTCGAATGCGCGGCACTGCTCCGCTCCGTCCATCAGGGCGAACTTGATGCCATCGTCTCGCAGGAAGCGCCGCTCGACGTACTGACACAGCAAATCGTCGCCGAGTCGGCGAGCCGCGAATACACCGACGACGAACTCTTCGAGCTCGTGACCCGGGCCTGGCCGTATCGCGAGCTCGCGCGAGGCGAGTTCGACGCCGTGCTGCGGATGGCCGCCGATGGATTCGACACGCGTCGTGGCCGGCGCGCCGCGCTCGTCCACTACGATGAAGTCAATCACGTCGTTCGCGGCCGCCGCGGCTCGCGGCTTCTGGCGCAGGTCTCGGGCGGAGCCATTCCGGACGTTGCGGACTACCGCGTCGTCCTGGATCCCGACGACACGTTCATCGGCACGCTGAACGAAGACTTCGCGATCGAGAGCATGGGCGGAGACGTCTTCCAGCTGGGCAACTCGTCGTGGCGCGTGCTGCAGGTCGGTGCAGGGACGGTTCGGGTTGCCGACGCGAAAGGCACGCCGCCGAACATTCCGTTCTGGTTTGGCGAAGCGCCGGCACGAAGCGACGAGCTTTCGCGCGCGGTCAGCGATCTTCGCACGGAAATCGACGCTCGACTCGCGTCCACCGATGGCGATCCTGCGGCCTGGTTGATGCGCGAGACCGGTCTCACGATCGACGCGACCCGGCAGCTGGTCGCCTACTTCGAAGAAGGCCGGCGGGCGCTCGGCGTCATCCCGTCGCAGCAGACGCTGGTCCTGGAGCGGTTCTTCGACGAATCGGGCGGTATGCAGCTCGTCCTGCACGCCCCCTTCGGCAGCCGCATCAACAAGGCCTGGGGCCTGGCGCTGCGCAAACGGTTTTGCCGTCAGTTCAACTTCGAACTGCAGGCGGCGGCCACCGACGATGCGGTGCTGCTGTCGCTCGGACCGCAGCACTCGTTTCCGCTCGCTGATGTGTTCCGCTACCTTCATCCACACACGACGCGAGATGTCCTCGTGCAGGCGTTCCTCGATGCGCCCGTGTTCCAGACGCGGTGGCGATGGAACACGACGATTTCGCTGGCGGTCCCCCGCAACCGCAATGGAAAGAAAATCGCGCCGCAGCTCCAGCGCATGCTCGCCGACGACCTGATGGCCGCCGTGTTTCCCGACGCCGCCGCGTGCCTGGAAAACATTCCCGGCGACCGCCAGATCCCGGATCATCCGTTGGTCAATCAGACCGTGCGCGACTGCCTGCAGGAGGCCATGGACTTCGACGGCCTCGCGCGCGTGCTCGAACGCGTTCATCGCGGCGACCTCGCGCTCGTGGCGCGTGACACGCCGGAGCCGTCGTTCTTCGCGCACGAAATCCTCAACGCCCGTCCGTACGCGTTTCTCGACGACGCGCCGCTTGAAGAGCGACGCGCCCATGCCGTGCAGTCGCGGCGCACCGGGGAGCCGGCCAACGGCGGCGATCTGGGGCGGCTGGACTCCGCGGCCATCGATCGCGTCCGCACCGAGGTGAGCCCACACCCGCGCGATGCCGACGAATTGCACGACACGCTGCTCTCGTGCGGCTTCCTGACGACCCGCGAAATCGATGCGATGCCTGCCGGCCTCTTCGACGAGCTCGTCTCGAAGCATCGCGCCTGCCTGGCGCGGATTGCCGAAGGACGCCTCGTCGCCGTCGCGGCCGAGCGCATTCCCGAACTGCTCGCAATTACGCCGTCAGCGTCACTCGAACCGGCACTTGCTCCACCGGCGTCGCGACTGTCTCGAACCTGGACGCCGTCCGAGGCTCTGGCCGAGGTCGTTCGCGGGCGCCTGACGATCGCAGGTCCGATCACGTCGGCGGCGTTGGCGGACTCCCTCGCAAGTCAGGAAAGTCGCGTGGACGCGGCACTGCTGACACTGGAAGCCGAGGGCGTCGTCCTGCGCGGCAGATTCTCCCCGGAAGCCAGCAGCCGCGCGTCAGCACCGTCTACCTCTGCGGCTCTGTCGTCTCGAACCGCGAATGGCGAACCGCGAACCGCGGGAAGCGAAGGCGCAGTTGAATGGTGCGATCGCTCGCTTCTTGCTCGTATTCATCGCTACACCTTGAACCGGCTCCGCGCCGAGATCGAGCCGGTGAGCCCGGCGGATTTCATGCGGTTTCTGTTCTCCTGGCAGCACGTCGGCGCGCCGGGACTGCTGACCTCCATCGATGGACTTCGCGAGATCGTCTCGCTGCTCGATGGCTTCGAGCTGTCCGCGTCCGCATGGGAGCGCGCCGTACTGCCGGCGCGGATGGACCGGTACGATCCCCAGTTCCTCGACATGCTGTGCCTTGCCGGGGAAGTGGGATGGGCGCGGCTGTCTGCACCGTCGCCGGATCCGCTGAATCCGCCGCGCCTCGTCTCGGCCACACCTGTCTCGCTCTTTCTGCGCGAGCAGGCGGAGGTCTGGCAGCGCTTGCGTGACGATGGGAGCGCAATCGAGGCACGCAAGCAGGATCTGTCCGAGAGGGCGCGGCGCGTGCTCGATGTCTTGACCGCACGGGGCGCATCGTTCCTCAATGACATCGTCGGTGCCGCCGCCCTGGATGCGGACGCGGTGAGGCAGGCGGTTGGCGCGCTCGTCGCCGCCGGACTTGCCTCGTCTGACGGCTTCTCAGGATTGAGGGCGCTCGTTGCCGCGTCCCAGGGAATTCCGCCGCTGCGGGATCGCCGCGCGCACTTTGCCGGCCGCTGGACCGCGTTGCACGCGTCACAAGCCGCGGACAGAGATGGTGACATCGAGACGCTCGCGCGCACGCTGCTGCGCCGATACGGCATCGTGTTCCGGCGCGTGCTGACCCGCGAGCCAACGATGGTGCCCTGGCGCGAGCTGACGCGCGTCTTTCGAAGGCTGGAGGCTCGCGGAGAAATCCGCGGCGGACGATTCGTTTCGGGAATGTCGGGCGAGCAGTTCGCGCTCGCCGAAGCCGTCGAGCGACTGCGCGAGGTGCGTCGCAGCCGGCCGGATGGGACCCTTCGCTCGATCAGCGCGGCCGATCCGCTCAACCTCGCCGGCATCATCACTGCCGGCGATCGCGTACGTGTCGCCGCGCGCTCCCGCATTGTCTATCGCGACGGCGTGCCGCTGGCAGTCAGAGAAGGTGACGTCGTGCGAGAGCTGACGACCATCGATCCGTCGTTTCTGCCGCAGGTCGCTCAGGCGCTCAAGACACCGATCGGGGCTCACCGTGAATCTCGAGTCGTCAATCGGGAATCGGTCGTCGCGAATCGCTGATCGCGCCATCGTCGCGATCGAACGCCTCTGCCTGATGTGGTCTTGCAGGACCATGGTACCGACTCTCGCCCGCACGCACGAGTCAGAAAATAGACAGTGGATACTGACATCGAGAACGGTGTAGTGTGGCAGTCTCACCATCAGCGTGCTCTTGGGGTATCGCATGGGTTGGTCGGACACATTCGATCTGCAGAATCGACTCGATGCAGCGTTGGCTCAGTACCAGTGGAACGCTGCCGCGCAAGTCTGCGATGACCTGATCACGCGCGTCCATCAAGAGCAGACGCCATATCCTGAACCGGCGGCACGACAGGTGCTCGCCGCGTTGCGCAAGAAGCGGCAGTTTGCGCTCGCCGCGCGAGTCGCGGAAGCGTTCGTCCGCTTCGGCCAGAACGCTCCGCGCATCCGTCGTCAATACGCACAGGCGCTCATCGATCAAGGCATCCTGCTCTCACCTGAAGCTGTCCTGCAGGCGCTGACGTTGGAATCGTTGGAGGGGGATGGGGCGATCGAGGTCGCCGAGGCGCACGGTTTGCTCGGGCGGCTGTACAAGCAGCTGTATGTAAACGCCGACAAGCCGTCGAACCCGTACGCGCGTGCGTTCTTCGAACGTGCGTTAAGCGAGTACCTCCAGACCTACCGGCTGAACCCGTCACGCAATTCGTGGCACGGCATCAACGCCGTCGCGCTGCTGCGCCGCGGGAAAGACGACGGCATCGACGTCACGCATGCGCCGAATGCGGATGCGCTCGCGCGAGCGGTACTCGAGTCGCTTCCCGACCCGTCGAAAGTCGTGAGTTCGTTCGACTTGGCCACGCGGCTCGAAGCCCTGGTGGCCCTGGGACGCGGCGACGAGGTCGAGCGGGCGGCGGCCGATTACATCGAGCACCCGGACGCCGACGCGTTCGAGATCGGCAGTACGCTTCGGCAGCTCGAAGAGGTCTGGCGCCTCACGTCGGACACGGCGCCAGGCGCGACCATCCTTCCGCTGCTGCGCGCCGCCAGGCTGCGCCGTGAAGGAGGATCGCTCCAGACAGCTCCGAACAAAGTCGAAAACGAAATCAAGGTCGTTCAGCAAGCCACCCGGCGGCTCGAAAAGACATTTGGCGAGGACAAGACCGTCACGCTGCAGTGGTACGAAAAGGGCCTGCAGCAGACGAAAGCGGTGGCGCGGATCGATCGACTCAATGGCAAGAGCTTCGGTACCGGGTGGCTCGTCCAGTCAGACGAGTTCTTTTCCAGCGATGTGTTCCCGGATGGACCACGCCTGCTGCTGCTGACCAACGCGCACGTCATCAACGACGACGGATCCGACGGTGCCCTGACGCCCGAAGATGCGCGGGCTAATTTCCAGGTGCTCGGCCGCACGTTCGAGCTCGCGCCCCGGGCCGTCTGGTCCTCTCCGGTCACGCAGATGGATGCCACCTTCATCGCGTTTCGCAACGACCGGCCCGACGTGCCGCCGCTCGCGCTCTTGAACAAGAAGGTGCGGTTTACCACGCCAGCGTCCAGGGTGTACATCATCGGCCACCCACGGGGCGGCGATCTTCGGCTGTCGCTCGATGACAACGCGCTCCTCGGCTGCAACGAACGTCTGCTGCATTACCGAACGCCGACCGAAGGCGGCAGCTCGGGCAGTCCGGTCTTCGAAGCGGACGACTGGCGAGTGGTGGCACTGCATCACGCCGGCGGCAGGTTCGAGCAACTCGAAGATCCGCCGCTCGACGGAACGCCCCCGCCGTACGACGCGAACGAGGGGATCACGGTTCGCGCGATCAAAGCGGCGATTACCGCGGCACCGCCACAGAAATTCTGAATCGTTACCTGTCTGGAGCGACGACATGTCACAAAAACGGATCGCGACCTACGTGCCCAGTAGCCGCCTCGAAGCCACCGGCGACGTGCAGTTCGAAACGCGCGAGCCCACGCCCGCGGAAGTGGCGGAAATGAGCCGCGCGTTGACGCTGCTCGCCAACGCGCAGGGACCGTCTGGAGTCATGGCCACCGTTCAAGACGAACTGACTTCGAACCTGCAGACCTTCATCACGCTCCAGGCGGAAAAGAAAGGACGCATGGCGCCGAGCGCGAGTCACACGCTGGAAGCAAAGTTCGACGAGCGGGACATCCTCGGCTGGGCCGGCAGCTTCTTCACCTGGTGGCGCAAACTGGATCCGTTCGTGTGGAAGACGCCGGGCGCGCCGGAGCAAGTGCCCGACAGCTTCCGGCTCGCGCTCTTTGGCGACTGGGCGACCGGGCTCTACGGCGCACCGAAAGTCGCCGAGAGCATCGCGAACGACAAGGGCGGCTACCGGGTCGTCCTGCACCTGGGCGACACCTACTATTCCGGCACCAACGACGAGGTCAAGGATCGGTTGTTGAAGTTCTGGCCGAAGGTGGCCGGTGCGACAAACCGATCGCTGAACGGCAACCATGAGATGTACACGGGAGGACGCGCGTACTTCGACGCGATCCAGCCGTTCGGACAGACGTCGAGCTACTTCGCGATGCAGAACAAGCGCTGGATTCTCGCGTCGCTCGACACGTCATATGACGATCACGATCTCCACGGCGAGCAGGCCGCATGGGTGAAGGCGCTGGCCGATGCCGCGCCCGACAAGAAGCTGGTGCTGTTCTCACATCACCAGCCGTTCTCGTTGCTGGACAGCCAGGGCCCGAAGCTGGTGGCGAAGCTGGAGGCGCTATTCACGTCCAAGCGCATCTACGCGTGGTACTGGGGACATGAACATCATTGCGTCCTCTACGGACCGCACAAGCTGTACGGATTGCGCGGCCGGTGCGTCGGCCACGGCGGCTTTCCCTACTATCGCGAAACGAAAGTTTTTGGCAGTGACGCGCCTCCGAAACCTGTTTGGAAGCGACTCGACAGCCGGAATCTGGTGCCGTTCGGCCGCGTGCTCGACGGTGCCAACCCGTACATCGAAAACCACGAAAAGGAGTACGGTCCGCACGGCTACATGACGCTGGAGTTCGATGACGACGATTTGTTTGAAATCGTCCACGACGCCGACGGCACGCGTGTGTGGGCGCAACCCGCTGACAAGGACGACGCAAGCTAGAGAGGTAATCCGATGGCCAAGCGTTCACTGATTCTCGCCGGTGGCGGCTTGAAGGTGTGCTACCAGGCAGGAGTGCTGCAGGTCTGGCTCGACGAGGCGCAGCTCGACGTTCGATCACGCTGACGGCGCCAGCGGCGGCACGTTCAACCTGGCGATGTACTGTCAGGGCATGACGGGCAAGCGCATCGCGGACAACTGGCGCAACCTCGATCCGTTCCTGCCGGTCGACATCAACACGAGCGGCGTCTGGCCCTTTTCGCGATCGCTCTTCACGACCGACAACCTTCGCACCAAGGTGCTGCCGTCCTGGGGAATCGACTGGCAACAGATTCGGCAGTCGCCGCGGACCGGCACCTTCAACGTCTTCAACTTCTCGAAGAAGCAGCTCGAGATCGTCCCGCAATCGCAGATGACCGAGGACCTTCAGATCGCGGCGGTCTCGCTGCCGATGTGGTTTCCGCCGGTCACGATCAATGGCGACACCTACTTCGACTCCGTCTACATCACCGACGGCAATCTCGAGGAAGCGGTCAGGCGCGGCGCCGACGAAATCTGGGCGATCTGGACGGTGAGCCGCAAGGACGAGTGGCGCGACGGCTTCGTCAACGAGTACTTCCAGATCATCGAGACCGTCGCCGATACGAACTTCTTCACCTTCTGGAAGCGAATCGAGGAGAACAACCGGCGAATCGCCGGCGGTCAGCCGGGAGAGTTCGGACGGACCATCGCGCTCAATCTGATCGAAGCGGAGGTGCCGGTCCATTACCTGCTCAATTTCTCGCGCGACCGGATGGCCGAGGCCGTGAACCAGGGGGTCGAGGACGCCCGCGCGTGGTGCCGCGCGCGGAACATTCCGCTCCAGCCAGGATCGTCCGTACCGCCGCCCGTCGTCGGCGCCGAAAACGTCGCTGACCTTCACCGAAGAGATGAAGGGAACGGTCGCCGAAGGCGCGGCCGCCTCGACGCACGACGAGTACCGCGCGGCCGCCGCAGCATGGCAAGCCGCTGATGTTTCATCTCGACGTCACCGCGGTCGACGTCGATGCCTTCGTGACCTCACCGGCGCACGAGACGCGCGCCGACGGGTACATCGATTCACCGCTGTATGGCGGACGCCGTCCGGTGTCAAACGGGACCGTGAACCTCTTCGTGAACCAGGCGGACCCGACCAAGAAGAACATGTTCTATCGCCTGTTCTTTACCGCCGCCGACGGCCGTCAGCTCACGCTCACCGGTTTCAAGGACATCGAAGGACCGTCCGCCACGTTGCTCTGGAACGAGACGACGACGCTGTATACGCAGATTCTCGTCGGGCCACGTCGCTGCCGGACAGGCAGGGACCGTGGTCGCCTCCGGCGTCCTCGTCATTCGCCCGGAAGATTTTTTCTTCAAGCAGTTGTTCTCCTTCCGGACCAAGGGTCCGTCCATCGCGGCGCGCCTCGACGGAATGAACCGGTTCGGAGCTATGTTCTTCGGCAAGGTCTGGGACGTCTACGGTCCCCAGGCGGGACCCGTGTGATTCAGTGCACCGGAAGGCGGTTGATCCCGCGACGTGTGGACTGCCACCGCAGTTGACGCGAACACGAATGGGCGCGGCACCGCTCGAGGAAATCGTGTCGCGTTTGCGTTAGACTTCCGAGGCGAGTCCCCTCGCCCGCCACACAGGAGGTCGTGCCCGTGGCCAGTCGCGATTTCTATCGGCGTCCGTTCAAAGCGTTTTTCAGCTATGCGCACGCCGACCGCGAGCGCGCAAGCGAAATCGTCGCATGGCTTGAACGCGCCGCCGGCGTCAAGGCCTGGTTCGATCGGGACCGTCTCGACAGCGGCCGTCCAGTGGCGACCACGCTCCAACGGCAGATCCGCGACTGTCGCTCGCTCATCGCGCTCGTGACGCCGGCAAGCCTGGGATCGCGCTGGGTCGCGGAGGAATGGACAGAGGGTCGGGAGGAGAGCGCCCGGAATCCGGCGTTCAAGACCATCCTGCTGGTTTCGACCGAGGTGAAGGAGGTACCCCCAGCGTTTGCATCGAGGACATGGGTGCCGCTCGCCGCCAACGGCCTTGACGTCGAATCTGCGGCGCGTATCCTCGCCAGCCTCTATGACGGAGATGGCCGCGAAGTCGCGGCCGACGAACCGCGTGACGTCTTCATCACGCGAAGCTGGCGAGAGTCTGAAACGATGGCAGCGGATCGGCTCTGTTCTCGCTTCCTCGACGCGGGATTCCGCCTGATCGGTGACATGCCCGATCAGGACTCGTTCAGCAGGGAGCGCATCGCCACCGTCATGTCGACATGCGGCGTTCACCTGGCCGTGCTGCCAAATCGGCCCGACGGAGATGAAGGCCTTCGGTTCATGCTCGACGAAGTAGAAATCGCGCGGCAATGCGGACTGGACTCGACGATCATCGCGCACGCCGGGTTGAAGCTTTCGATCCCGGCACATCAGCTCGACATCGACGGGAACGATACGCATTCGCAGGTTCTGGAGCCCATCATCGAAGAGCTCCAGCGCCGGTACCGGCCACCCCGGAAGCCTCACTTCGTGCTTTTTACGACACAGTTCAATGACTTCAACGAGTCGCTGCGGAACGCGATGAATCGGATCGTCGGCAGGGTCACGACGCAACGGTGCGTTTTTACCGATGAAATCACCAACGAACCTCGCGTCAGCTTCACCGATCGTGTGAAAGGCGCGGCCGCGCTCATCGCCGATGTCGCGGACAACCAGCTGGATCCATGGGTCCTTGCAGCCTTCGCTCGCGGCGCCGCCACTCCCGTCCACGTGATCGCCCGCACCTCCAGTCCTCAGCCGCGCTTGTTCCGCGACAAGGTTCGCTACTACGCGAACGACGTGGAACGAGTGGGCCTCGTCCATGAGGTTGCCTGCCATTATCGACGCCGGTTGCTGGACTTCGAAGTGGCCGGCCCATTTCAAGCGTGACTCGCGACTTGAACCATCTTCGAGATCGCATCCCCGTCCTTCAGCCGGCTGAAATCGTTCGCGCCCTGCGGACCGGACGGAAACACGTTGTGACATTCGCCGGCTACGGCGAACTCGGCTATCAAGATGAGACGTCGCTCGAACGCGCGACGGCCTCGATTCTCGGGGGTTTGAATCCGGCCACCACAATCGTGAACACCGGCACCCTGCTCACCGAGGGATTCAAGGCCGGCGTCGCGGCGATCTATCCCGTCGCTCGCGCTCTCGGCTTCGAGACGACGGGCATTCATCCCTCGATCGCGCTGTCGCAGCCCAAACGGCACTCTCTCGCGTACGCCGTCAACCGCGTGTATTTCGTCGATGACGCGACGTGGGGCGGTTTGCTGCCCGCGACACGCGAACCGTCACAGACCCTGGAGGCGTTGCTCGAGGCGAGCGATGAACTGGTCGCCATCGGGGGCGGCGAGCACACTGCGCAGGAGATCGAGGCATTCCTCGCCCACGGGAAACGCGTCCGTTTTTTCGCCGCCGAGATGCATGCCCAGACCGCGCGCCGCTGGTGTCAGGAAAAGGGCATCGCCCTGCCTCCGCCTGGTGGCGTCGCACAGCAGCGTTGGGGGTCCGGTGGAGTCTTGCGTGCTTGAAAGCATTCCGTCAAACGCGTTGCCTCCTGCGCTCAGCCCTCGCAATCCGGGTAATCCGACCGAGGCTGTACGACACGAACGGCCGTTTTCGGAGTACGCGATCGCCTTCGAAGCCGGCGTCCCCACCAAGCTTGAACTCGTGGAGCCGTGGGTTCGTCTGGAAACAGGTGGCCTGCTGATCGACGTGGGAACTGGCTCCGGTGGCGTCGCCGCGCGACTGGCCGCCGGGCGGCGCGATGCCATAGTCATGGCCCTCGACAATCTACCAGGCATGCTCGAGCAGGCGCGCAACCGTCATCGGGGCCATCCGAATCTCCATTTCGCCGCGTGCGACGCGGAGGAATTCGGCGGTGAAGAGGAGCAAGCCGACACGGTCATGCTCCTGTCATTGCTGCACGAGGTCTATGCCTACCGCGGCCGCAGCCTCGCCCGGGTCGCTCATGCGATCGAGCGATCGGCGGCGCGGCTCAAGCAACGCGGCAGGCTCCTGATCAAGGATTTCGTGCGGCCCCGCGCCGCGGATCGACCGGTCTTGCTCCATCATCTCCACGCCGACGTACGGCCCGGACGAAGCTTCGCTGACTTCGCGACCGCATCCCCGCACGCGGTGCGGCTCGAGAGCGTGCAGACTCACACCGACCACGTCGTCTACGAAACGACGCTCGGCGATTGTTACGAATATCTGTTTCGGAAGGATTACACGACGACCTGGACTTGCGAACTGAGTGAGCGTTACGGCTTCTGGACGTCGGCCGAGGCCGTTGCGCTGGTCAGCGGCACTGGCCTGATCGTTCGCCATGCGGTCGAAATCGACAACACCTGGGTTCAGGAGAATCGAGTGAACGGACGCGTGGTCGTCCGCGATCCTCGGGATGGGTCGCCGGTGCCCCTCAAGTTGTCCCAGCTGTTTCTGGTGGCCGAAAAACCAGCCGGTCGTGCCGTGCGCAGGCATCCCGTGCCCGCCGGCCACTTTCGCTCTTTCCCTGAACTCCGCCTCGGTGCGTGACTGGGAATCACCCGTGAGAGACCTGTGGGAGTAGCGGCGGCCGCCAACGGCTCCAGCGATCCATCCGGTGGCGATGCCACTGCACGCGCGCACGACGAGGCGCTCTGGCGCAATCTCTTTGTGCTGGTCGAAGCCGGCGAAGTGGTCCCGATCGTCGGCCGCGAGCTCCTGCAAGTCGGCACGCCGCCGACGCATCTGTACGCGACCCTGGCACAAGGCGTCGCCAAGCGGCTCGGAGTGCCATTCGATCCCGGCGAACCCGTCAAGGATCCGCTGAATACCGTCGCCTGCCGTTATCTCGAGCAGAGCGACGACACGCGCCAGATCTACATCGCGGTATTCCAGGAAGCGCAGGCGCTCTCGAACCTGGGCGTGCCCGAACCGTTCCGCCAGCTCGCTGAGATCGACCAGTTCAAGTTGTTCGTGACGACGATATTCGACACCAGCCTGGAGACGGCGATCAATACCGTGCGGTTCGGCGGCCTGCCTCGCACCGACGCCCGATCGTTCGCGCCGAAACGGGTCAAGGATCTGCCGGCACCGCTCGAATCGCTCACCGTTCCCACGGTGTTCCACCTGCTCGGACGCATCTCCCCGACCGAGGACTTCGTCGTGACCGAGGAAGACGCGCTCGAGTTCGTCCACTCGCTCCAGCAGGCGCTGCCGGCCACGCTCTTCACCGAGCTCTATCAGAAGGATCTGCTCGTCATCGGCTGCCGTTTTCCGGCCTGGCTCGTTCGCTCCATCCTCCGGCTCGCCCGGCCATCGCGCCTCCGCCTGAGCAGCGGCCGGACGGTCTTCGTCGTCGACACCGGCGCCCGCGAGGATCAGACGCTGATCGAATTCCTCCGGACCTTCAAGACGCGAACCGAGGTGTTCGAACGCGGGAGCCCGATCGAGTTCGTCAACGAGCTGCACGCCCGCTGGCTCGCGCGCGCGAAGTCGGCGCCGGCGACCGACGTACCGGCTTCGCCGCTTCCGGCCAAAGGCGCCATCTTCGTCAGCTACGCGTCCGAGGATCGGGCGGTCGCCGAAGCCATCGCCCAGAAACTCAACGAGGCCAAGCTCGACGCGTGGCTCGACCGTGACCAGATCATGGCCGGCGATCGGTTCGCCGAACGCATCGTCGACGGCATCCGCCGCAGCGATCTGTTCATCCCGGTGCTTTCGCGTCACTGTCTCGTGCCAGAGGAGCGATATTTCCGAAAGGAGTGGGCCGCGGCATTCGACAAGGCAACCGGGCTGCCGAGCTCGATTCAATTCATCTTTCCCATCGTCATCGACGACCTGCCCTATCAACAGGAAGAGCTGCCGCTCACCCTCCGACAACTCTCGTGGTACTCGGTCACCGGCGGCCTGACCCCGGAATTTGTCACGGCGGTCAAGGAACGCTACCGGAAGAACCAGCGCGACTGACGAATCCATGACCCTTGTCGATCGCGGCGAACTGGCGGCCAGGCTCGATGAGAACAACCCCTGGCCGGGACCGGAGGCGTTCCGGCGGGAGGATTCTCGATTTTTCTTCGGCCGGGACCGGGCACGCGATGCGCTGACGCGGCTCGTCCTGCAGAACCGGCTGGTTTTGCTCTATGGCCGGTCGGGACTGGGTAAAACCTCACTCTTGCGCGCGGGTGTGTTCCCTCGACTGGAAGAGGCGTTGACGCTGCCGATCCACATCCGGCTGCAGTTCGGCGCGGCGGGCGAAACCGGCTCGGCGACGCCGCTGCTCCAGCAGATAAAGTCGGCGATCGAAAACGCGGTGGCCCGCACGCAGGCCGACGCCCCCACGCTCGACCCGGAAGCGACGCTCTGGGAATGGTTCTATCGTGCCGACGCGCACTTCTACAACGAGCGCAGCCGTCGCGTGCGACCGGTGCTGGTGTTCGATCAGTTCGAAGAGGCGTTCACGCATGGACGGGCAACGACGGAGGCCGCCAGTGCGACCGACGCGTTCCTCGATCAACTCGTTGACCTGATCCGTGGCAGCGTGCCGGCCCCGGTGGCCCAGCGGCTCGAACAGGATGCGGCGCGCGCGCTCGACTACGTCACCGATCGTGACGCGTGCGGCGTGCTGTTGGCGATTCGACAGGAGTTCCTGGCCGAGCTGCTCCGCTTGCGGCCGCGGCTGCCGTCGCTGCTCGATCACCGGTTCGAGCTGTCGGGCATGACGCTCGAGGACGCCGAATCGGTCGTCACCGGCGCCGGCGCGCATCTCATCGAGCCGGGCGTGGAAAAGGTGATCGCGAGGTTCGTCGCGGCCGCGCGGCGCAACGTCGAGGATCTGGCGGCGGACGACACGACCGTCGATCCGGCAATCCTCAGCATCTTCTGCCGCGAGCTGAACACCACGCGTCAGCGCCGCGGCCTGTCCCGTATCACGACGGACCTCGTGGCCGGCGTGCAGACCGAGATCATCGCGGACTTTTATCGTCGCAGCGTCGCCGACCTGCCGGTCACCGTTCGGAGCTTCATCGAGGAACAGCTGGTCACGCCGTCAGGCTACCGCAACAGCGTCGCCTGGGATCAAGCGGCTCGCGACTCGGCGGTCGCCCAGGCGATCGATCCGCTCGTAGACCGGCGGCTTATTCGCGTGGAAGGCGTGCCGCCCCGCGCGCGGATCGAGCTCACCCACGACGTTCTGACCGAGCCGATCATCCAGAGCCGTAATCTGCGGCGCGCGCAGGAAGCCGCCGCCCGCGCCCGCGAGGAAGAGGAGAACGCCCGGGTCGCAGCGCAACGGGAAGCGCAGCGCGAGCGCGAGCGCGCCGAGCTCGAGGCCAAACGGCGGGCCGTGCGGAACCGATCGTTCGTCGTGTTCGTGCTGATCGTCCTGCTGGTCGGCGTCGGCGTGCTGGCGGTCAAGACCTCGCAGGCGCAGAAGACCGCGATGAGGAGTCTTTCGTTCGCGCACGTCGAGCAGGGCCTCGGTCTTGTCACTGCCGGTCGCAGCGATCGCGGGCTTGCCTACATCGCGCAGGCGATTCGTGACGATCGCGACAACCTCACGGCGCGGAGCCTGGCGCTCGATACGGTGCTTCACTCGAACTGGGCCTTGCCGGAAGCGGAATTTCAGCACGACACGAGCGTCTGGTCGCCCCTGTTCGGCGCGCGTGATGCCACCCTGGTTACGATTTCAGGCGGACTCGCCCGGCGATGGGACATCGCGACGGGGCGGACGACCGAGACCATTGAGACTGGAAGCATAGCGGTCATGTCAGTTGCGATCCGGCGCCACGACGACCGGGTCGCGATCGGTCTGTATGACGGAACGTTACGTCTACCGGAGCGCGAGGCACCAGTGCGGGCACACAGCGGCCCGATCGTGCACGTGGAGTTCGACGCCAAAGGCGAACGCATCGTGACGGCGTCGATCGACGGGACGGCGGCGCTGTGGAATGTCAAAACAGGCGCACGGCTGATGCTGCTCTCGGGGCACAAGGACACGGTGCAGACAGCGCAATTCAGCCCCGACGGCCAGACCGTGGTCACCGCGTCGCGCGACGGCCGCGCAATCCTGTGGGACGTCGGCGGCAAGCTGCCGCGCCAGCGGTTCCAGTTCAATCACACGGCGGCCGTTGTGTCGGCGCGGTTCGATCCCTCCGGCGCGCACATCGTCACCGCGTCGGAAGACGGGTTTGTGAAAATCTGGAGCGCAATGACCGGTCAGCCGTTCGGTCCGCCGCTCAAGCACGACGACCCGCTGGTCTCGGCCGACTTCTCGCCGGAAGGACTGCGGATCGTGACTGCGACAGCGACCCGCGTCGTCCTCTGGAACATCGAGGGATATCGGATACTCGAACCGATACAGTTCGACGCGGGTGTCACCGGCGCTTCGTTCTCGACTGACGGCCGCCGGCTCGTGACGACGACGTGGGACGGGAGGGCCACTGTCTGGGATGTCCGTCACAGTGCCGCGGCGCCGATCAGCATGCGCGTGCCGTGCGGTCCCAACGCTGTCGTCAAATTCACCAGCACCGTCAACCAGGTCGCTATCGGATGCCCGGATTCGGGCCGGATCGATCTCTGGGACGTGTCGACAGGAAAGCTGAGCTCATCGGAATCCAATCCGGCATGGATCGGACTTCGCTCACTCGATTTCAGGACAGGATCCGGGACGCGTGCTCGCGGTGACCGAGGGCACCGCCACTGTCTCGCGGATCGGCGCGGCCGGCGTCGTGGCCCTCGCACACGGGTCGCGCGTTCTTCAGGCGACGTTTTCGCCCGACGGCCAGCTGGTCGCGACCGCCGGCGATGATGGGGCGGCCGTGTGGGACGCCGCAACCGGGCGGGCCATCATCAGAGTCGCGCGCGGCTCGCAGGCGTGGACGGTCGATTTCACCGCCGATAGCACGCGCGTCGTGACCTCGTCAGACAACGGGTTCACGGAAATGTGGGACGCGCGGTCCGGCAACAGGATTGGTCCGGCGTTTCCTTCCTCAGATCGGAACAGCCAGACTGACGCACGAATCGACGGCAGTGGCCGGCGCGTGGTGGTGACGTCACGCCGCGGTGTCACGGTTTTCGACGCCGGCAACGGCGCCGCGATTGCCGCGCTGCCCGTGGTCGCATCGCTGGATCGCCCGAGGGCCGTGATGGCGCCGAACGGCAGCACGATCGTCACGGTGGGCGACCGGGTGCAGCTCTGGGATGCGGACAAGGGCCATCTGCTAGCCACGCTCCGCGAACGATCGCTGCCGGTAGACGCGCAATTCTCCGCGGACGGCAAGCGCCTGATGACCACGCACGAAAATGGCCTCCGTTTCTGGGACGCAGCGACCGGCCAACCGCAGTCGGGTCTTGCCGGTGCGGGCCCAGCCGAGTTCGGGCCCGCCGCGATGGACGGTCAACGCGTCGTGGCAGTGACGCGCGACGGCTTCGTCCGCGCGTGGGACTTCCCCATGGGGGCCTCCCAGGATGCCGATGCGATTGCGACCGTGCTCGAGCGCATCGTTGGTTACCGGAGCAATGAACGCGGCGCCGTCGAGCCGGTCGGCAACTGGATCGCCGAGCTGCGCGCGGCTCGAGCGGATGCGGGCCTCACCGGCGTCGCCGCGTGGGCACTTGCTGATCGTGACAACCGGGCGATCGGTCCCTTTACCACCATGACCAAAGACGAGTACATTCGCGAACAGCTTGCCAGCGGGAGTCTCGACGCACTGCGCGAGGCGCAGCGTCTGTTTCCCTGGGATCCGCAGTTGAGCGATAAGGGAGTCATTCGATGACAAGGACAGTGACGTTCGCCAGTGCCGCGATCCTCGCGACGCTCGGGCTGACCGCCGGCTCTCTGGGCATCCTTGCCGCCGGCCGCGGCGAGGCACGCCAGCTTCCGATGAGCCAGTCCTACCGATCGATCGGTTACCAGGTCACGTTCCTGATCACCCAGACCCCGGCATCAGCCTCGCCGAGCACCGACCAGATGACGATCGTCTTTGCCAATCGGAGCATCGAGGGGGCGCGGCCGCCGAAACCGTTTTTTGGTGAGGACATCGTCCAGGAATTCTCGTTTTCCGGAACTGACTTCGTGAACAACCAGCTTCGATTCACGCGTCGCGTGAACGACAAGTCGTTTCTCGATGCCCGCTACATCCGCGTGATCAACTATGGCGTCGACGGCTGGGGCGGCGATCAGATCTCGTTGACGGTCGACGGCCAGGAAATCCTCCGGAACGTCCGGATGACGATACGGGGTGACGCGTCGAAAGGGCTGCAGAACTGCAATCCGCGCAACTGGAGCGGCCGCTCGTACTGGGAGGCCGAGCTGGCTCGATATCGTGGATCCACCAAGGGAAGCGACTTCGATTGAGACCGAAGTGATGCTTCCGAATGTTCTCGATCGCGATCGTGAGGGCGCATGGCCACGCTGTCGATTCGGTTCCTGAACGCATCGCGCGAACCGCTTGAAGACGATGTCGACGTCATCGTGACCGCCGTGCGCACCAGCAATGAGGTGGCGCGAAAGAAAGATCACGACGGCCGGAAGAAGCTGCGCGTTTCTGGACTCACCGCGAACGAGCCGTATCTCGTGCGCGCGTTTCCAGTGCGCCATCGTCCGGTGGGGCAGTTCGTGCTCGGTGCGGCGGGAGACAAACCCGCGGAGATCGAACTCTACTGTCCTGTTGATCCGCAGCGCGCCACCGCGAATTTTCCGATCTATTCAGACCTCGACGCGACGCTTCGACTCGTGCTGGAGCGCAGCACGCTCGAGCGGGGCCAAGCGTCGCCGCCGTTGCCCGTGACCGGCAGCCCCGGCCAGTCCCTGTACGAGAGCCTGACACCGGTCGAGCGAGCCGGCCTCCTGAATCTCTTCTGCAAGATGAGTCACGTGCCGCTTGGCGAACGAACCACGTGGGACTTCGTCACGGACCTGTATCGAGTGCGGGGGGATCGAATCTTCGCCAACGTCGCGCTCGAATTTCGCGACCGGGTCAAAAACGCGGTTGCCGGTGGGACGTTCACCGAGGAGGACAGCTCGCTGCACACGCCCCCTCCCGGATTCGATCGCGCCAAGTCATTCAAGACACGCGATCGGTACGGAAACCTCCAGCTCACCTTTTTCGCCTCGACCACCGCCCCTCTCGCATTCAAACTCGATGCTGACATCGACGACGCCGCGGGGATCGAGCACGCGTTCCAGGTACTCGATCACTGGGTTACCCACGGCGAGACGCACCCGTTCGATATCCACGAGATCCTCACGTTCTTTCAGCGCCTCGACACCTGGTACGAGCTCGTGGTCTGAGCGCGTGGTAAGCCGACCGACCGATGCCGGTCACCTTCTTTCGAGCCCGGTGCGATCCCAGCGTGCAAGGTCCGCGGCGGCGACATACGAGGACTGCAGGAACTCGAGCAGCGTTTCGTCGGGCGACGGCGATTCGCGGACGCGGTCGTAAGGCAGGATGAACTCGCCGTAGTCCTTGCTATAGAAAGCTCCCTCAGGGCCAACCCGTGCCTCGGCAAAGCCGGGCGGCTGAGGGTAGGCGTAGGCGTAGAACGCGGCGTAATCAATCGGCGCCGTGCCGCTCCAGAAACCGCAGCTGCTCTCCTCGTGTGAATAGGATTCACGGGTGACGTAGTCGGGCAGGTTTGGAATACCGCCGGGATGCACAGGAGCGGTGCGTCCGGAGAACCGCGTCACGGCCAGATCCATTGCGCCCCAGTACAAGTGCACCGGGCTGCATTTGCCGATGAAACGCGTCCGGAACTGTTTGAACACGCGGTCGGCCTGGGAGAGGACGCGCCAGAACCGGTTGACCGCGTCCGCGTCATACGGTCGCGGCTTGTCGTCCTCCCGGAATGGAACAGCCGTCGGCAATTCATTCGGCTTTGCAACAATGCGAACCGGCAGGTCGAGCCGCGCGAGTTCGTCCATCAGGCGAGCGTAAAACGCCGCGACACTCTGGGATTCCAGCGCAAAGTCCCGCCGGGCGCCGTCGGCCGTCTCGACGACGAGTCGGTGATCGATGAAATCGAAATCGATCGTGAACGAACGGGTTCCGCTGGCGATGGGCGACGTGGTGATGCCCCGCGCCGTAAGATAGAAGGTGCAATGCCAGTAGTGGTTGACCAGCGGGCTCAGGGTCAGTCGGACCTTGCCCGCGATCTGCAACCACAAATGCAGCGCGTCGCGTGTCTCGATCCAGCCGGCCAGCGGGAGCTCGGGCCAGTCCGCGCGCACGTTACTCGATCGCACGTGAAGGATCTCCTATGTCGAATGCCGCCTGCGCCCACATTGAAAACGTCGAATCAGTCAAGCACGCTGCCCGCCGGGAGTGCAGCGAGTGCGTCAAGATCCACTCACGCTGGGTCCACCTCCGGACCTGCCAGACGTGCGGCGTCACGCTCTGCTGCGACTCGTCGCCGAACCGTCACGCCAGCGCGCACGCGCGAACGACCACGCACCCCGTCGTCGCGTCCGCAGAACCGGGCGAGCGGTGGCTGTACTGCTACCCGGATGATGCATTCGTAGAGTACTGACGCTCTGTCGCGGTTCGCGGTTCGCGGATTCGTCACTGCTGGCTGCCATTTCCTTTCGGTACCCGCTTCTCGTACTCCGGCCGCGCCGGCGCTTTGGGAGACTTCGCCGCGCGCTCGGTCACTTCCTTGATCGCGCGCGCCAGCTGCGGATCGTTCCCGGCGGCCAGCTGCGCGGGATCGTCGTCCACGCCGATGTCGGGGTCGACGCCGTGGCCCTCGGCGAACCACTGACCTTTCGGATCGTACATCCGGAAGGTCGGGCACCGTCACGCCGCCGCCATCGGCCAGCGCCGGCGCGCCGCTGATGCCGATGAGCCCACCCCACGTGCGCGTGCCGATCAACGGACCGAGGCCCGCCTCGCGGAAGTAGGTCGGGAACGCGTCACCGCCTGATCCGCTCCAGCCGTTGATCAGCATCACCTGGGGCCCGCGGTGCGCGACCGGCGGCCACTGCTGGCTGGCGCCGTCGCGCACCGCCCAGTAAGCGAGGATCGGCCGGTTCAGCAGCTCGATGAAGCGATCGGGAATCTGACCGCCGCTGTTCCACCGCTCGTCGATGATCAGGCCGTCCTTCTTCCACTGCGCCATGAACTGCCGGACCAGTTCGTTCTGCGCGTCGACGCCGGTGCTCTGGACGTAGATGTAGCCGATTCTTCCGTTGGTCGCCTTGTCCACGATCTGACGACGCTCTTCGATCCAGGAACGGAAGCGCAGCTCTGTCTCGCTCGTGAGGCACTTCACGACGACCTGGCGCGCCCCGGTCGACGACGGCGATGAGTTGACCGTGAGCACGACGGTCTTGTCGCCCAGCCCCTGGAAGGAGGCCCACGGATCCGACTTCGTGTCGATCGGCACGCCGTTGACGGCGAGCACGTACTCGCCCTCCTTGACGATCACGCCCGGTTCGTCGAGCGGCGAACGAACCGCCGCGTCCCACGGGCCGCCGCGGACGATGCGCTTGATGCGATAGGCGCCATTCGGCCAGCTCCCAGTCGACGCCGAGCAGCCCGACCGATCGCTGCGGCGCCTGCTCCATGTCGCCGCCGCCGTGATAGGTGTGCGACGCGTTCAGCTCGCCGATGAACTCGCCGATCAGGAAGTCGACGTCCCAGCGCGTGACCGCGTCGTCGAGCAGCTTGCTGTAGCGCTCCCTCATCGCCTCCCAGTTGACGCCGTGCATGTTCGGGTCGTAGAAGAAGTCGCGCTCGAAGCGGTAGACGTCGCGGAAGATCTGGCGCCATTCGGCACGCGGATCGACCGGCGCCTCCATGTCGGACGTCACCATCGGCTTCTCGAACTTCTGGCCGCCTTGATGTCGAGAATGGCGTACTTCTTCTTGTTGACGACGAGCATCTTCTTGCCGTCGGCCGTCGCCTCGAACGCGTCGGCATCGTCGAGCACCGTTTTTTCTTCGCGCTCGGCGAAGTCGAAGTAGACGATTGCGTTCTTCTCATCGCCCGAGCCGGTGCGCGGCTGGCGGCGATAGAGCAGCTTGCCCTTGATCGCCTGCAGATCGGCGTAGTTGCCGGCCTTCGGCGGCAGCACGACCGCGCGCGCCTCGAAGTCGTCGAGATCGATGTCGACGTTGGCCGGCGCGACCGGCTTGTCGTCCGCCTTCTTTCTTCGGCCGGTTTCTCCTCGGGCTTCTTCTCGCCTGTCTTGGGGTCGTCTGCCTTCTTCTCCTCCGGCTTCTTTTCCTCGGGCTTCTTCGGTTCGTCCTTCTTCGCCGTGTCGAGCGCCGCATTCTCGTCGTCGTTGCGCGCCGCCAGCGGCGACTTCACGTCGCGCCGCAGCGGCACGGCCACCAGCTTCGTCGGATTCGGATACGTCCACGTGTTGTCGAAGCTGCCGTAGACCGGATCGAACTCGCGATCCGAGGCATAGAAGAGATACTTGCCTTCCGGATCGAAGACCGGCTGCGTGTCGTTGAGATATCCGGTCGTCGCCTGATGCAGCTTCGCGCCCTTCGTGTCGTAGAGGAAGATCGCGTTGTTGCCGACCTTCGTCGGCCGCGCATAGGTGAGCCACCGCGAGTCGGGCGACCACTGCAGGCGAAACGCCTCGAGTCCCGGATGCGAAATCCAGTCCGGGCTCTGATCGATCTCAGTGGCACGGTTCGTCGCCGTGTCGTAGATCCTGATTCGCATCGCCTGATCGATGAACGCCAGCTTCTTGCTGTCCGGCGACCACTGCGGTGGATAGCGGAAGCCGGGCCCGAGCGTGGTGACGCTCTTCTCGGGGCCCGAGCCGTCGGCCGGACGGAGCGTCAGCTCGTACTCGCCGCTGCGATCGCTCCAGTAGGCCACGGTCTTCCCGTCGGGCGACCAGCGCGGATAGCGCTCCGACACACCCGACGAGCGCGTCACGTTGACCACCGCGCCGAATTCCGCCGGCACCGTGAAGATGTCGCCGCGCGCCTCGAAGACGGCGCGCTTGCCGGTCGGCGACACCGACGCCCATTGATGAGCGACTCGACCTTTGCCGTCCTCGGCCGCAGCGTCGTCTCGTCGGTCACGACATGGACCAGCACCTCCGCCGGCTTCTCGGTCGCGAGATCGAGCAGGTAGAGCCGTCCGCCGGCCTGAAAGACGATCGAGTCCGGACCAATCGACGGGAACGTGATGTCGAAGTCGTTGAACTGGGTCACCTGGCGGACCGTGTTGCGCCCGACGATCGTAGGCCCAGATGTTGTTGCGCTCGTTCGCGCCGCGATCCGAGAGGAAGTAGATGGTGTTGTCGTGCCACATCGGCTGCGCATCGTTCGCCGGATTGCTGGTGATGTTCTTCGTCGCGAACGTTTTCAGATCGAACAGCATCAGATCGGGCGCCCAGCCGCCGCGATAGCGCTTCCAGTTGCGGAAGTCCTGCGACATCGGCATGTAGACGAACTGCGGGCGTCCGGCGAGTACGTGCCGAACTCGCCGTACGGCACCGGCAGCTTCTCCGGCAGGCCGCCGTCGAGCCGAGACGGTGTAGAACTGGTTGTAGCGCTGGCGTCCGCTTTCGCGTCCCGACGCGAACAGCACGCGCTTGCCGTCAGGCGTCCAGCCAATGACTCGATCGGCCATCGGGTGATAGGTCAGCCGCTTCGGCTCGCCGCCGCGCGCCGGCGCCACGTAGACGTCGACGTTGCCGTCGTACGAGGCGCTGTAGGCGACCTTCGTGCCGTCGGGCGAAAACCGTGGAAACGACTCCTCGCCCGGGGATGACGTCAGCCGTACGGCCCTGCCGCCCTTCTTCGGGTACGAGCCAGATGTCGCCCGCGTAGACAAACGCAATCTGATCCTTCGACACCGACGGCTGACGGAACATCCGCGCATCGATCTGCGCAAACGCTGCCGTCGACAACAGCAGCGCCAGTGCACACAACGCCGCAACCCGGACGGACTTCGGAATGATCATGCAAAGCTCCAAGAATGGATTGAAGCCGCTATTCTAACCGGGAACGCCTGGCCGCCCGTCGTATGATCCAGACAACACATGCGAATCTACTGACGTACGGGCGACGACGGTGACCGTGCCGCTCGAGGCGCCGCTCCGGCATGCCAACGGCTGCCATTGGGGGCGGTTCGTCCGCACGATCGTCGAGATCGAGAGCGACACCGGCCTCGTCGGGTCTCGGCGAAATGGGCGGCGGCGGCGAGTCGGCGATCGCGACGGTCCTCGCGCTGAAGCCGTCGCTCGTCGGACGCGATCCGGCGCGGCTCGAGGAGATGCGCTTCCTGCTCGCGAATCCGACCGCGTCGCTCTACAACAACCGGACGCAGGTCGTCGCCGCGCTCGAGTTTGCCTGTCTCGATCTGCTCGGCCAGGCGTGGGGCGTGCCGGTCTGCGACATCCTCGGCGGCCGCGTCCGCGATCGCGTGCCGTTCGCGTCGTACCTGTTCTTCCGCTACGCGAACGCGAAGGGCACAGGGCACCGTCCGGACGGTCGACCAGGTCGTCGCGCATCGCGAAGTGCGCTGAAGACAGCAATACGGATTTCGAACGCACAAGCTCAAGGGCGGCGTCTTCCCGCTCGGAGTACGACCTCGAGTGCTACCGCGCGCTCGCGGCGGCGCTGCCCGGCGACAGCGTTCCGCTTCGATCCGAACGCGGTCTGGACGACCGAGCAGGCCATTCGCTTCGGACGCGCGATCGAGGATCTCGAACAACGATTACCTCGAGGATCCGGTGTTCGGCCTCACCGGGCATGCGGCACGCGCGCGAGCGGCTGCGCGTTCCGCTGGCGACCAACACCGTGGTCGTGAACTTCGAACAGCTCGCGGCCAACGTGCTGCAGCGCGCGGTCGACGTCATCCTGCTCGACACGACGTTCTGGGGCGGTATCCGCGCGTGCGTCAAGGCCGCCGGCGTGTGCGAGACGTTTCAGCTCGGCGTCGCGGTGCACTCATCCGGCGAGCTCGGCATTCAGCTCGCCACGATGCTGCATCTCGGCGCGGTGGTGCCGAACCTGTCGTTCGCGGCCGACGCGCACTATCACCACCTGGCCGACGACATCATCGAAGGGGGGAAGCTGCCGTACGAGAGACGGCGCGATCCGGGTGCCGGACGGGCCGGGCCTCGGCGTGCGGCTCGACCGCGAGAAGCTGGCGAAATACGCGGAACTCTATCGCGAACTGGGCAACTACGCGTACGATCAGGATCCGGCACGGCCCGGCTGGGCGCCGCTCGTGCCGAACGACCGCTGGGCGGATCCCAGCGATGATCGGGAGCCTTTCGTTGACTGAACTGATCGCCGTCCGTCCGACACCGAGCCACTGCGCACGCGCCGACGACGTGCGCGCGCACGACCCGGCGCATCGTCGCCGAGACGCCGGTCGTTCGACATGCACACGCACCTCTTCCCGCCGGCGTTCGGCGATCTGTCGCGCTGGGGCATCGACAACCTGCTCACCTACCACTACCTCGTCGCCGAGGTGATGCGGGCGGCCGATGTCACGGCCGGCGGACTTCCGTCGGATGCCGCAGCAGGCGCAGGCCGATCTGATCTGGGACGCGCTGTTCGTCCGCAGCACGCCGCTGTCGGAAGCGACGCGGGGGTGATCGCCGTGCATGTCGGCGCTCGGCCTCGATCCGACGCGGCCGGATCTGCGCGAGGCGCGCGAGTTCTTTCGCGACATCACCGCCGAACAGCAGGTCGATCTCGTGTTCGAGCGCGCGCGCGTCTCGGCGGTCGTCATGACGAACGATCCGTTCGATCCGGCCGAAGCGGCGCTCTGGCGCAGAGGCCGGCCGGCGGACGCACGCTTCAAGGCCGCTCTGCGAATCGATCCGCTGCTGAACGACTGGGACACCGCCCGGCGCGCGCTGTCGGCTGCCGGCTATCGGCCGCGGCCGCAGATCGACGAGCGCGCCATCGCCGAGGCGCGACGCTTCCTCGACGAGTGGATCGAGCGGATGGATCCGTTCTACCTCGCGGTCTCGCTTGCCGGACGACTTCGCGTGGCCGGAAGACAGCCCGCGCGGCCAGCTGATCGAGCAGGTCGTGCTGCCCGCCTGCCGCGATCACCGCCTGCCGTTCGCGATGATGATCGGCGTGCGCCGCGCCGTGAATCCGGCGCTCGGCGACGCCGGCGACGGCGTCGGGACGCGCCGACGTGTCGGCGATCCACCGGCTGTGCCGCGTGCATCCCGACAACCGGTTCCTCGTGACGATGCTGTCGCGGGAGAACCAGCACGAGCTGTGCGTGGCGGCGCGGAAGTTCGCGAACCTGATGCCGTTCGGCTGCTGGTGGTTTCTCAACAACCCGTCGATCGTGTCCGAGATCACGCGCGAGCGGCTCGAGCTGCTCGGACCGACGTTCGTGCCGCAGCACTCCGACGCGCGGATGCTCGAGCAGCTGCTCTACAAGTGGCCGCACTCGCGGCGCGACATCGCCGAATGCGCTGGCCGATCAGTATGCGGGCGTCGTCGAAAACGGCCGGCCGGTCACCGCCGCCGAGATCGCGCGCGACGTGCGCCGGCTGTTCTCCGAGAATTTCCTGAACTGGACCGGCCGTTCAGCCGTCGTTGCCGCGGCGCCTGCCGTGTAGGACTGCAATGAGGACGAACCATGATCACACTCGCGTTGCTCGCTCGCGCTTGAGCGGCCGCCGTCGCCCAGGAAACCCCGCAGGAGGACAGACCCAAGGTGCCGAAGGACTCGATCATGCTGGTCGTCACGGGCTGCCTGAAGGGACGGGTGCTCGCGGTGTCGCGATGTTCGTCAGGAAGACACGCAGAGCGGTCCGATCGTCAAGGCGCGATCGTTCCGGCTGGCCGGCAAGAAGGACGTCATGAACGACGTCAAGGAATACGACGGCCATCTCGTCGACGTCACCGGCATCGTGAAGAAGTCGTCGCTCATCGAACCGGGCGTCAAGGTGGGCAAGGACGTCACGATCGGCGGCGGACCGCCGGTCGCCGGCATCCGGCGGCAGCGACGCCCGTGCCGACCGAGTACATCCCGGTGCTCGATGTCGAGTCCGTTCGTTCGCGCGCCACGTCGTGCGGCAGCCGGCGGGAATTGAGGGACAGGCCGGGGCTTCGGACCCGCGCGTCAGAGCGTGTTGTAGACGAGGGCGATGAAATCGTCTGGCGCCATCATGCCCTTGCCCCACTGCGGCGTCGAACTGCGCGCTCGGTTTCGCCGCCTGCACCTGGGCGAGCGTCTTCTTGCGCGCGCTTCATGTCCTGCACGCGATCGCGAATCGTGCGCAATGACGCGCCGGTATTTCAGCAGCCCGGCGTGATCCGACAGCGGACCGTGGCCTGGCACGATCTTCGTCCGCGCGTTCGTCATCGCCAGCGCCCGATCGGCGCCGGCGATCATGCCGTTGATGTTGCCGCCGGTGCTGGCGTCGATGAACGGATACATCCCGTTGAAGAACACGTCCCCCATGTGCAGCACGTTGGCCTTCGTGTAGTGCACGAAAATGTCGCGTATCGGTATGCGCGGGCGCGCACGTGCGCCAGCGTGATCAGCTCGCCGTTCATCGTCAGCGATCGCTTGTCGGTGAACGTGTCGGTCGGCAGCGACGCGGCAGGCGCCGGATCGAAGTGCATGCCCAGCAGATCGTGCGGCTGCGTCAGTCGCGTCCTTCGTGTTGACGTGCGCGAGAATGCCGCGCGCCGGCTTCGCGAAAGTGCTGCGTTGTTGTCGGCATGATCGAAGTGCCAGTGCGTATCGATCAGCGTCTTGATCGCGCCGCCGTCCAAGACCGTCGAGCGTGGACTTCAGCTGCGGCCAGGCCGGCTGCACGAACGAATCGACAACCAGTTTGCCCGTCGGGCCCGTGCAGCACGACGACGTTGCCGCCAGGACCTGAAAGCATCACCAGCCGATCGTCGAGCTTCGTGGTGGTGATGGCTGCTGCCCCCATCTGCGCGCGCATGGCCGCGAGGCGATCGGGCTGGCACTCGCAGCCTGCAGCACGTCCTCGAGGTTGCGTACGATGCGTGCAGGATGCGGAAGATCACTGACGAACGCATGGCGACGCCGCCCGCGAGAGCGCGGCGTAGCGAAGAAACTCCCGGCGCGACGGCTCGAGCATGCCGGCAAGAGAATATCGCAACCCTTATAATCGCCAGACCCATGATCTGGCGCGCATCCCAAAGTACACAGGACCGGAACGACGACGGCAACCACGATGGCGGCCGCGGCCGCTGCGCGTCATCGCGACGCTGCTGCTAATCGCCGCGATGGGTTACGGCGCGGCCGTGCTGTACCTGGTCAGCCAGGAGACACGACTGGTGTTCCAGGCGGGACGCACGCTCAGCGACGGCGCGGCCAACATTCCCGTTCGAGCAGATCGATCGTCCCGCGCACCGATGGCGCGCGTCAGTTCGCGTGGGTCATGCCGGCAGCGCCGGCAGCCAGACGACGCGCCGTGGGTGCTGTTTCTGCACGGCAACGCGGCCACGATCGCGGCGAAGGTCAACATCGCGCACTACAGCGAGCTCAGAAAGCTCGGACTCAACGTGATGGCGCCGGAGTATCGCGGGTTCGGCGGACTCGACGGGCATGCCCGACCGAAGCGGCGCTCGCGGGCGGACGCGCACGCGGCTTACGACTACCTGCGCACCGTCCGCGACGGATTCCGGCCTCACGCTCGTGATCTACGGCTGGTCGCTCGGATCCGCGGTCGCGGTGACGCCTGGCGTCCGAGGTCGAATCGGCCGCGACTGATTCTTGAAGGAGCACCCGCCTCGCTCGTCGACATCGGACAGCAGCAGTATCCGTTCTTTCCCGATCCGGCTGCTGATGCGCAATCCGTTCGATTCGATCCAGCAGGATCGATCGCGTCCGCGCGCCGATCCTGTTCCTGCACAGCCCGGAAGACGCGGTGATCCCGATCGCGGAAGGGCGCCGGCTGTACGACGCCGCGCGCGGAGACAAGACGTTCGTCGAAGTTCGTGGCGGCCACGTCAACGCCAACAACCGTCGACACGGAGCACTTCTATGGAGCGATTCGCACGTTCCTCGCCGCGCATCATCTGCTGACGACAAGCGAGGTTCGGCGTGTCAGCGCTGGCAACCTCGACCGCTTGAGACGCGCAGCCGCGCTACTCCGCTGATTTCACCAGACGGAAGCCGAGATTGGACGAGCCGCTGCTCACTCTCCGCTTTGCCCGCGGCTGCCGACCAGATACCGCGAGCAGTACTCGCCGCTGCAGAGAAACGATCCGCCGCGAGTGACCCGCTTCGCGGCGCCGGGCTCGTCGGGATCGAAGCTCGCGCCCGGACCGACGCGGATCTCTGAGCGGCCGCGTTCGGATCGGCAAACGACGCGTAGTAGTCAGGCCGGTACCAGTCGGCGCACCACTGCCAGACGTTGCCGCCGACGTCGTGAAGTCCGTAGGGATTGGCCGGGAATGCCGTCACCGGCGACGTTCTGAAGATAGCCATCCGCGCGACTGTTCGCATCGGGGAAGTGCCCTTCCCAGATGTTGGCGGGGACCTTCCCGCCAGGCTTGAGCTCGTTGCCCCACGGATACAGATTGCGATCGAGACCGCCGCGCGCTGCGAACTCGAACTCCGCTTCGGTCGGCAACCGCTTGTCCCGCCCACTTGGCGTAGGCAACGGCATCTTCGAACGCGATGTGGACGACGGGATGATGCTCGAGGCCTTTCAGCCGTACTCGCGGGGCCGTCGGATGGCGCCAGTTCGCGCCCGGCACGTAGCTCCACCATCGCGAAAAATCGTCGAGCGGAACCGGCTGTGCCGGCGGCGTGAACACGATCGAACCCGGGACGAGCTTGTCGAGCGGGACGCCGGGAAAATCCTTCGGGTCCGGCTTTCGCTCTGCAACCGTCACGTACTTCGTGGCGCGTACGAATCGCTCGAATTCCGCGTTGGTGACCGGCGTCGACGTCCATCCAGAATCCCGCAACCGAGACGAGATGCACCGGCAAAGCGTCTGGCATCCCGCAGCTCTTCGCATCCCATCCAGAACTCGCCGCCCGGAATCCACACCATGCCTGCCGGTGAACTCGCGGGCGCTGGCGCCCGGTTGAGCACAGGAGCACGACGAGCAGCGACTGGTTGTGTCGCCGCTTTTTCGTGCGCCGCGTGCGCATCGACGGGGGTCGATTCTCGCGCCGCCTGCTTGCAGCCGGCTGCGCCCAGGAGAACGGCCCCACAAACAACCGCCACGGCCCGAACGCTCATGGACGCGAGCCCTTGCTCTGTGGGCGGGTCGCGATCTGGTTCTTGACCGGCGACGACCGTTTTCACGTGCTCGTCGGCAAGCGAACGCAGTTCGGCGACGATCTTCGCCGCGCTTCGCGGCAAGATCGAACTTCTCCGATGGATCCTGATCGAGATTGTAGAGCTGAGGAGCCGCAGTCGCCGCTGATGCCGCGCCGGCGGTTGCCGGGACGACGAAGAAGGCCTTGTACGCGTCGCGGCGCACAGCGCTCAACACGCCGCTGCCGGTGCTGGCGTAGTAGAAGAGCGTGTGTCGCGGGCTGGGATCGCCGCGCTTGCAAGGCCCGCGACAAATCGTAGCCATCGATCGCGCGATCCGATGGCGGCTTGACACCGGCGAGGCTGGCGAACGTCGGGAAGATGTCGAGCTCGGATCCGATACCGGTCGAGACGGCTGCTCTTGATCGTCCCCGGCCACCAGAAGATCGCCGGCACGCGCATGCCGCCTTCCCACGTCGAGCCTTTCGCACCACGCAGCGGTCCTGCTGATCCACCCTGTTCGAGGTATGGCGCCCACGGGCCGTTGTCGCTCATGTACAGCACGAGCGTGTTGTTCTCGAGCTTCAATTCACGAACCGCCGCCAGGATTCGGCCGACGTTCCAGTCGATCTCTTCGACCACATCACCGTACAGCCCCCGCTGGCTGCGCTTCTTCGAATTCCTTCGATCGAAAGAGCGGCATGTGCGGGAAGTTGTGCGCGAGATACAGGAAGAACGGCTGGCTGCGATGCGCCTTGATGAACTGAATCGCCTCATCCGTGTAGCGCCTCGTGATCGTCGTCTGCTGGGCAGGCCGTTCGATGATCGCACCGTTTCGCATCAACGGCACGTTGAAGTACTCGATCTTCGCGTCCATGTAGCGGCGGAAGCGCTCATCGGCCGAGAGATCGCCGCCGGTCTGATCCATGTCGTTCGAATAAGGGATCCCGAAGTACGAGTCGAATCCCTGGTTCATCGGCAGGTATTCGGGCAGCACGCCCAGGTGCCACTTGCCGATCGCAGCGGTCGCATAGCCGCGCGGCTTGAGCATTTCCGCGATCGTGATCTCATCTGGCTGAAGACCGCCGGTGGAGTCCGGAAACAACACGCCGCCGGCCAGCCCGGTTCGCACGGCGAGCCGGCCCGTCATCAGCTGCGCCCGGCTCGGCGTGCACACGGGCGCCGCGTAGAAACTCGTCCAGCGCTGCCCTTCCGCCGCCATGCGATCGAGGTTTGGCGTGCGAAGCGTCGGATGCCCGTAGCTGCCGAGATCGCCGTAGCCCTGATCGTCGGCGAGGATGATGATGAAGTTCGGTGGACGCTGCGGCTGGGCAGGTGCTTGGGAAGCGTCGTTCGATCCAGCGAACGCGCAATCAGAAAGACGACGAGGGCGATGTGGCTTTTCATGATCTCGTTGCGATTGCTGATTGCTGATTGCTGATTCGAGGATCGATCAATCAGCACTCAGCAATCAGAAGTCAACAATCTACTCGTAGTACTTCTTGTACATCCCTCGCCGAAAGATCCATCCTCCGAGCGGCCCGAGCCACCTGAGCACGTGATACTTGTAGCCGAGGTCCATCAGCTCGATCAGGTTGCCGTCGAAGTCCTTCGCGAAGAAGAACGAGTGGCCGCGCGGTGAGCGTTCAGGCTTGGTGACGCATTCGACGCCGCGGGCCTGCAAGGTAGTCGTACCATTTCTGCAGGTTGTTGACGTCGAAGGAGATGTGCGTGAGGCCGACGCGATTCCAGGGATACGGCGCCCGGCGGGAGCTGCGGCTCGAACGCAAAGATCTCGAGCACCGCGCCTCCCGGGACGCGAATCCAGCCAATCTTGCAGCTGCACTGTTCGGCGTCGACGCCGAAAAACGTGCGCACCCGATCGGGCGGCGTATCGGCGACGCCGACCAGCGGGCACCCGAAGATCTCCCAGTAGAACTTCACCGCCCGGTTGAAGTTGGAGACGGTGATGCCGCTATGACTGAACGATCGCGCTTTCATAGCTCGGTCTCTTTGATGTGATCCGCGACCCGCAGCGCCTGCGCCGCGATCGTCAACCCCGGATTGACCGCTGCCGACGACGGAAAGAACGACGCGTCGACGACGAACAGGTTCTCGACGTCATGCGTCCGGCAGAACGGATCGAGCACCGACGACCGGGGATCGGTGCCGAAGCACAGCGTGCCGCACTGATGGGTCGTGTTCGTGTTGCCCGTGCGAATGCGTGACGACGAGCCAGTAACCGAGACGCCGCAGGATCCGCTTCGTCTCCGCGACGAGACGTCGGTGCGCCTTCAGATTGTTCGGCGAGTAGTGGAGATGGATGCGGCCGTCGGGCGTCGACCGTGACGCGGTTCGTGCGTCGCGGGAAGGTCCTCCGACATGACGAGCCAGTCGACGCCGCGCGAGACCCACGCTTCGTACGCCCACAGCGGAATCCACGGCACGACGGTCTGCGCCATGACGCCGTGCGTCCGTCCCTGCGACTGAATCTGACCGAGCGGGTAGTTCGTCTTCGGGCCGCGCAGATAGAAGTCGTTGATCGCGACCGTCTTCTGAAACACGGTCGAGTTCTTCCGGAGCGGGTGAAAGCCCTGCATCATCGTCGCGAGGTGCGCCATGTAGCGGGTCGCCGACGAGGCCGGACGAATTCGCGAGCCCGTCCGGATGCTTGTCGCTGGCCGATCGCAGCAGCAGCGCCGCCGAGTTGACGGCGCCGCACGACACGATCACGAGCGGCGCGTGCACGCGGACGAGTCTCGCCGCTCGCCGCACGACTCGACCGCTTCGACCCGGCGGCCGGACGGATTGGTCAGCAGCCGCGTCGCGGTCGCGTTGGTCCACAGCGTCGACGTTCGGCCGCGCCATCGCCGGCCGCACGCAGCAGACGTCGGCCTCGCTCTTCGCGTGCAGCTTGCAGACGAACGAATTGCAGGTGTTGCAGAGGATGCACCCGTCGTCTTCGCCGACCCGGAGCAGCCCGAGCGGCAGCGGCGATGGATGCAGCCCCTGCTGCCGCAGCTTCTCGACGATGGCCGCCATTTCCGGGCGCGTGAGGCACCGCGTCGTACGGATACGGCGCGCGCGGCGGCTCCGTCGGGTCGACGCCCTCCGCGCCGCGTGACGTGATACAAGCGTTCCGCCCGATCGTAGTACGGCGCGAGCGTGTCGTAGTCGATCGGCCACGCCGGCGACACGCCGTCGAGGTGTTCGACCGCCTCGAAGTCTTCGCGCCGCAGCCGGTACAGGACGCTGCCCCAGAACTTGGTGTTGCCACCGACACCGTAGTGGGTGTACGGCGTGAACTCACGGCCGCGCTCGTCGAGCCATCGTTCCCGTGGCCCGGTAGCGGAGCTGTTTCCACACCGCGTCCGGATCCCAGTTTTCGTCTTCCTGGGGAACGAAATCGCCGCGTTCGACGATCAGAATCCGCGCGGAAGTGTCGGCGACAGCGCCTGCGCGATGGTCCCGCCGCCCGCGCCGGTGCCGATGATGATGATGTCGTAATGGTGGTTCACTGCCCGGGGGCCGGGTTAACGGCGATCACAAACATTCAATTATATAATCCGCTCGCCATCGGGCAACAGTGCCTATGAAAGCTCTTGCCACCCTTCTCCTGCTCTTGACCTCGACGCCTGTCCTGGCAGCCGACCTTCGACTCGGCATCGTCGGCACCGATACTTCGCATGTTATCGGCTTTGCCACCGCGTTCAACGATCCCGGGTCTCCCGATCACGTCCCCGGCGCCCGCATCGTGGCGGCGTTCAAGGGAGGCAGCCCTGACATTCCCGCAAGCCGCGATCGGATCGACGGGCTTCACCGGGCAGCTGCAGGAGAAGTACGGCGTCGAAATCGTCGCCACGATCGCGGAACTGTGCCGGCGCGTCGATGGCGTCCTGCTCACGAGCATCGACGGGCGCGTGCATCTCGCGCAGGCCCGCGAGATTATTGCCGCGCGCAAGCCGCTGTTCATCGACAAGCCGCTGGCCTCGACACTCGAAGACGCGCGCGAGATCGCGCGGCTCGCGAAAGAGGCGGGAGTTCCCTGGTTCAGCACGTCGACGCTCCGTTACGCGGTGGCAGGACTGAAGACCGCTGACCTGAGCGGCGTCGAAGTCTGGGGGCCAGGTCCACTCGAGGAGCATCATCACCTCGATCTGTCGTGGTATGCGATTCACGAAGCCGAAATGCTGTTCACTCTTCTCGGTACCGGCTGCGACGAGGTGACTCGCGTCGAGTCGGCAGACGCATCCGTGGTTGCATGCCGGTGGAAGGACGGCCGAATCGGGACCATGCGGGCGCTCAGGCCGTACTCGGACTATGGCGCAGTCCTCTTTCGCAAGACCGACAAGAACCAGACCTTCGAAACTCGCCCGATCCGGGCCACGACGGTCGAACTCGATCGCGATCTCGTCAAGTTCTTTACGTCAAGGATTCCACCGGTTCCCAACGAGGAGACGCTCGAGCTGATCGCGTTTCTCGATGCCGCCCAACGAAGCAAGCAGGACGGCGGCAGGCCGGTGCGACTCAGATAGCGCGGCGGACGTGCAATGTGTCACCGTTTGGCGGCGAGCCGCCAGAACTGCGCTTCGTTCAGCAGCGTGATGCGATGGCCTTTTTCGCGGAGCCGCTTGATCTCCATGAGTTTCAGTCCGCCGTCTCGGCCGGCCGCCTGCTGCGCGTTGGGCCGTCCGCGAACAACCACGGTCGTACGCGCCGACGGCGCCCCATGGACGATGGCGCCGGCGCGCCCGGCCGCGAGCATGGCGTCGCGGCGGCGCTTGGAGAGGATGCCGGTGAATGCCAGGTGCACGCCCTTCAAGCTTCGCAGCACTCCCGCCTTCAGTTCCACCGGCGGATGTCTCAGCGCCTCGATCATCTCCTCCGCACTCTCGTAGCGCTTACGTCGCTCGCCAATGCATCGATACAGGATCTCCTTGAGCTGATCGCTGCACCGCAGTGTTCGCACGTCGGCCGGACGGATCCGTTCCTTCGCGGTGCCGCGGATCAACATGCCGAGCAGCTGGCCGACCTGATACACGTCGTCTCGCGCCTGCCACTTCGGCGCGGCGCGAGCAAGGATGTCGCTCGGCGCGGTCATGGCATTCATCGTGTGCGCGGTGATGCCGCGCCGGTCGCTCTGCTGCCGGACGATGCCGAAGTCTCCGAGCTTGAGACAGGGTCCGTCGCAGACAAAAACGTTGACGGGCGTGAGATCGCGGTGGAGGAGCTGGCCGCGATGCAGTTTTCTCAGCACGTCGAGGATGCCGGCGATTTCGCGGCGCACGGTGCGCTCGGCCCAGCCCTTTTCTTCGCGGTGCAGGTATGCGACGAGGTCTCCGTGCTGAGCGGTACTCGAGCACCAGGTAATAAATGACCGTCGCGTCCCCGCGCATGTGTGGAAAGGCGTCGAACACGCGAACTGCTCTCGGATGGTCGTCGAGCAACTGACCGAAATACGCCTCGCGCAGCCATCCGTCGATTCGAGAACTGACCTTCAGGCAGACGGTCGTCGGAACGATCGGTGATGCTCCCAGCCTGGTCGCGAGATAGACCTGCCCGAAACCGCCTTCACCGATCAAGCGCTCGGTGCGATAGCGCAGGTGGGTTTCGGGACTTTCGACGACCTGACCTGGCTCGAGAAAGCGATCGCCGTGAGGCCGTGCGATGTGAAGTGACCGAGTGGTTCGCGTCGTTGCGGTAGAAGGATTTCGAGGCATGGGAGGAGGCCGCTCTGACGCGATCACCGGACCTTGATCGATTCGTACGGAGACGCTGGAAGATCGAGACCGATGGGTCCCGATTCGGACGATAGTCTTGGTGGCTTGACCTGTCAATCGCGATGGCGGGCTCATTGCGGCGACTCGCTTGACTTTCGTTTTTTGTTCGCTTATGGTAGCGCTTCTCGCCAGGCGCTGGAATGGTTCGACTGATCGGCGCCGGCGACGCGAAAGCAATAGCAAGGAGAAGACATGATGGACGAACGAGCGCTGTTTCTGCAGTTCTGGGACAAGGAGGCGGCGGCCACGCGCAAGGTGATCTCGCGAATTCCCGAGGGATCCGATTATCGGCCGGACCCGAAGTCGCGCACCGCGCGTGAGATCGCGTGGTTAATCGCGCGCGAGGAAGCGGTGCTTGGCGATGGTCTGGAAAAGGGAACGCTCGAATGGGAGGAAGTCGCAGCGCCGGCGACAGTGAAGGAAGTGCTCGCTGCCTACGACAAGCAGCATGATGCGGCGACGAAGAAACTGAAGGCACTCACACCCTCAAATTGGGAACGCAAGGTGCCGTTCATGTACCAGGGTCAGGAAGTGATGAGCGAGGCCGCGTCCGGCAACGCCTGGGGGTTCCTGTTCGACATCATTCATCATCGCGGACAGTTGTCCACCTATCTTCGGCCGATGGGCTCGAAGGTTCCGCAAATCTACGGTCCGAGCGCTGACGAACCGATGATGTGATGCGGGAGGTGAACGGAGGAGGCGACGCACCCTCCGTTCACCTCTTCACTTCTGCCAGCTCGAATCACTTCAGCTACCACGACCTCTTCCGTCAAAAAAGGGCCGCACTCTTGCTTTCATCTGGTGCATGAAGGGCTCGAAAATCCTCGCTCAGCCGGTAGGTCCAGACGATCATGCGCGTGGGCCTGCAGATGCTGCGATAACGCTGGTCGAGTATGGCGACTATGCGTGTCCGGATTGCCGCGCCGCTTACCTAGTCCTTGCCGACGTGCTGCACGACGCCGGCGACCTCGTCCGCTTCGTGTTTCGCAACTTTCCGATCGCCGATGAGCATCCGCATGCGATGGAGGCGGCCGAGGCGGCTGAGTCCGTTGCCAGGCATGGCGGCGACGAGGCATTCTGGAATATGCACGATTTGCTCTTCGAGAATCAGGACGCGCTCCAGCATGACGATCTGATCGAGTACGCCGCGGCGTCTGGCGTCGATCCGACGACGGTTGCCGACGACCTCTTGACCGGTATGAGGTCCGGACGAGTGCAGCGCGATATTCGCAGTGGCGCGCGCAGCGGGGTGCGTCATACGCCAACGTTCTTCGTCAACGGCCGCCGCTTCGAGGGAGACTGGACCGATCCGATCGCCCTGTCGGACGCGCTTCAGGACGGAACCCGCGGCCACACCTACACCCACTAACGATCAGGTTCTGCTGGGTTCTACCAGGTTCTGCCGGGTTCTACGAGGTTCGTTCGTGGTTCTGCTTCGAACGAACCTTGTAGAACCTTGTCGAACCCTGTAGAACCTTGCAGAACCTGATGACCCACACCCTCCGCCAGATCTTCGGAGCGGCGAGTCGAACGGACTGGTCACAGTTCGAAGGACCGGCGGCGCTGCGCTGCACGGTCGGTGTCGCCATCCCACTCGTCGCGGGTCTTGTCTTCAGGCAACCCTCCATCAGCGCATTTGGCGCCGTCGGCGCGATGGCAGTGGGATTCGGATCCTTCCAGGGGGCGTACCGTACTCGCGCCGCCGTAATGGTCTTCGCTGCCTCAGGAATGGCGGCCTCCATCTTTATCGGATCGCTGGCCGGACACTCCGATCCCGCCGCGATCGTCGCGGCAACCCTGACGGCCTTCGCGAGCGGTCTCCTCGTCGCGCTCGGCCCTTCGGCCGCCTTCGCCGGCCTGCAATCGGTGGTGGCCGTTCTCATCGCTGGCGGCTTCCCAACCGATGCGCGCGGCGCCGCACTTCGTGCCCTGATCGTCTTCGCTGGCGGACTGGTGCAGACGCTTCTGGTCGTGCTCATCTGGCCGCTGCGGCGGTTCTCGATTGAACGGCGGACAATCGCCGGCGGGTATCGCAGTCTCGCTCGTTATGCCTCGAACCTTCCTGGTGGTGATGGCGTGCCGCCCGAGCCGCACACCTTTGCGTCGATGGCCCCGCCCGTCGAGGACCCGCACCCCTTTGCCCACACCGGCGCGGTGCTCGTCTTTCAGTCGCTGTTCGACGAAGCGGAGCGCATTCGGGCCAGCCTCGCCAGCGTCGCGACAGATCAGCGCCGGCTGGCCACATCGGGATCGTCATGCGCGGCCACGCTGCCCAGCCTGTGCGGCCGCGCATTGACAGAGATCGCAGCAGCGCTCGAGGAGGGACGCGATCCGACCGACGAGGAGGCACCGATTTGGGAGCCCATGGATCGGTGCGTCGCCGAGCTGCCGCCCTCCGCGGCGGTGGACGCCCTGCTCGGTCAGATTCGCGCGGCCTGGAGAACAGTGGGCCTGCTCACCTCCACACCGAATGGCGCCGTCGTCTCTCGACGCCTCACACCGCTGCGTCCCCGGCCGCCGATCCGTGACGCGGTCACGACGCTTCGTGCGAACCTCACGCTGGAGTCAACCGCGTGCCGGCACGCTTTGCGCCTGGCCGCTGCGATCGCCGTCGCGACGACGATTTATCGCGTGATGCAGCTTCCCCGCGGGTACTGGATGCCGCTCACGGCGCTCCTCGTTCTCAAGCCGGAGTTTCACGATACCTTCGCTCGCGGCATCGCGAGGATTGCAGGAACTATCCTTGGCGCCGGGGTGGCGACACTGATCGTCCGCGAACTAGAGCCCGGCCCATCGGCGCTCGCGGCGCTGGTCCTGGCCTTCGTGTGGGGATGTTACGCAGTCTTTCGAGTGAACTACGCGATCTTCACCGTCTGTGTCACCGGCTATGTCGTCTTCATCCTGATGCTGAGCGGCGTCGGCGAAATGGCGGCGGCGACGACACGCGCGATCGACACGATGGCCGGCGGTGTCCTGGCGCTCGCTATCTATGCGATCTGGCCGACATGGGCCGCCACGACGGTGCGGTCGTCGCTGGCCGCGATCCTGGACGCGCACGGCCAGTACGTAGGGGCGCTGCTCGGTGCATACGCCAATCCTCAACCAGGAGATCTCCCCCGACTGGCGAACCTGCGTGCGGATGCGCGGCTGGCGCGCTCCAACTTTGAGGCGGCCGTCGAGCGGATGCTCGTCGAACCCTCGAGAAAGGGCTCGCTCGAATCGCGTACGGCGATGGGGCTGCTCGCGGCGCTCCGCAGACATGCGCTCGCCGCGCTGGCGCTTCATGCCGGCATCGAGCGCGGAGTCGATCGGCCGTCGCCAGCAATGGCTCGACTCTCGACCGAAATGGCCGCAAGCCTGACGCTCCTGGCAAACGCGGTCCGCGCCGGCACGGCTCCGCCGCCGTTACCACCGCTCCGCCAGACGCAACTCGCCCTCGCGAAGTCCCTCGATCATCTCGCCGGCGAAGAGACCGACCTCATGGTCGATGGGGTCAACACGATGGCCGAGCTGCTCGCTCGCGACGCCGCGCGTTGATGAGCGGAGGGAGACGATCACAAGGTGATCAGTCCGCGCTTGATGGCGACCCGAACCGCGTCGGTCCGGTTCGACGCGCCGAGCTTTCCGAGGACTGCGCCGAGGTGGAACTTCACGGTCTCGGAACCGATGCCGAGCCTGGCCGCAATCGCCTTGTTCGGCAAGCCGTCGGCAACGAGCTCGAGCACCTGTCGCTCGCGGGTGGTGAGCGGTTCGATTGACGGCGCGTCAGGGGCTTCGGGCGTCAGCAGCACACAGGCGTCCGCTTCGGACGCCGCCAGGCGCCCGGCGCTAATCGTCGCGGCTTCGCCCACGACTAGCACGTTGTCCGGGAGCTGCGAGCGAAGCCGCTGTCGGAGCGACGCCGGACCGACCAGCACGACACGCATGAGATCAAGGACGCCGCGAGCGGCGAACACGTCTCAGAAATCACTCGCGCGGCCGGCTTGCCACGGCCACTTCCACGTCGCGCGGCAATCCGCCGTGGAGCGTGCGCACCGGGATCTTCTGCCCGATCAGGTTCCCGGTCAGCCGGTCGAGGAGGTCCTCCGCTGATTCAGTGGCCTTGTCGCCGAATTGCAGCAGGATGTCTCCGACAATCACGCCGGCCGATTCGGCAGGGCTTCCCGGCGTGACGCCGACGACCAACAGGCCGCGCTCCTGCCCCTGGCTTCCCTGCGCGCCCGGCAGGTGAACGGGCTGGACGGCCACGCCAACAAAGCCTCTGGACGTCCCAACGGTCAGAACCTGATGCGCTGCCGCCCAGGCGATTGACGCGGGAATCGCCACGCCGAATCCACGGATGACTGCCGCGGTCGTGATTCCGGTCAGAACACCAGACGCTTCGAACAGGCCGCCACCGGCGAACCCATCGTGCATCGGCGCGGTCACCCGAATCACTCGCGCAATCTCCCGCCGGCGTCCGGTACGCAGCGGCCCGCCGACGACGGCGACGATGCCGGCGCTGGCGGTCAGGGCATTGGACCACGAGCGCGCCAGCGCGAGCACGATTTGACCAACTCGTGGCTCCGATTCATTGATCGTCGGCGCCGCGACGTCCAGTGTGGTGCGCGTGCGAAGCACGGCAAGGCCGGTTGCCGCATCCCAGCCTGCGAGATCGGCGTCGATTGGATCCGCGTCGTTGACGCGGACGCGAAGCCTATCCTCCCGACCGAGCGCGCGCGCCGTCGTGATGATGGTATCGGCGCCGTGGATCACGCCGCTGGCAGGCCGCCGTGCGCCAAGCACCTGGACGATTGATGACGCGCCGGCAGCGGAAAGATCGGCGAGTTCATTCGAGAGTGTGGTGAGAGCAAGGTTCGTCATGCGAACCATTCTCACGCACGCGCACGATGCGGCGGATCACCCGGATGGGGAGGACTTCGAGACTCTTCACCTTTAACTTTTAATTTTTGACTTTTAACTTTTAACTTTTTAGCGCATGCCTCCGGCAGCCAGCGACTTGAGCAGGTCGATCGGCAGCTTGGAACCGGCGCGTGAATTGGCCGAGCGAATGCGTTCTGCGGTCAATCCGTGATCGCGCAGCATGACGAGGTCGTCGAGCGACAGCTTGTCATAGCCGAGCGCCGACAGGTCGCGGGCGTACTCGAGGGTCACACCGTGATCGCGGGCGCGAACCAGCTCGTCTGGCGCGAGCGAGTATCCGAGGCCCTTCATGCCGCGCACGTACTCCGGGGATACCCCATGATCGCGGAGGCGGAGAAGCATGTCGAGCGGCAGCTTGTTATACCCGGCATTCGCAAGTTCGCGAACGAACTCCGGTGTGATGCCGTGATCCCTGAGGTTGACGAGTTCGGGCAGCGGCACGCTCCCATAACCCGCGTCGCGCATGCCGCGGATGTATTCGGGAGTAATGCCATGATCTCTGGCCTTGATGATTTCCGCCAGCGGCAGCGACCCGTAGCCACCGTCACGCATCGCACGGACGTATTCGGACGTGATGCCGTGATCGCGCGCCTGGCGGATATCGTCGGCCGACAACCCCTTGTAGCCCAGCTCCGCCATCTCGCGGACGTAGGCTGGCGTGATGCCGTGATCCCTGAGCGTGATCAGCGGGTCGAGGGATCCGAGTCGATAGCCGAGCGCTCCCATCTCGCGAAGGTATGTGGCCTCGACGCCGTGTTGTCCCGCCCGCACGAGATCGGCGGTCTGCGGCCTGGTGTATCCCTGCTTGTTCAACTCGTCGAGGAACGCGTATCCGACATCATGCCGTGCGAGCTGGTATTGCTCGGAGTCGGTCGGGCGCGTAAAGCCACGTTTGACCAGCTCGGCCGGAAAATTCGGGTTGAGAACGAAGGTGAAGGTTCCCGCGCCGACGCCGTTCCGCATGACGCCCTCGAATGTGAAGGTGCCGGCGTCGCGGCGCACCGAGAACTTCACCGGGCCGCCAGCACCGGTGAGCTGAGCGCCCGTGAGTCCCTCGAGCTGCTCGATTGACACGTTCGTGCCCGTTGATGAGTTCAGCTCCACGATTCGCAGGTGGACCATGCCCTTCGTCCCGGTCGGGCGGATTTCCCAGGTGCCGGGCGTGTTCTCCTGTGGAACGCCCACGGCTGTCGCCAGCGCTCGCACGCCGGCACGCACTTCTTTCAGTCCGGCAAGCGGCAGATTCGAGATGTCCTTCAGCTGCTGCTTCGTCACGTTCTTCACGGCGGTGGCGATCTCCTGCCGATCTTCCGCAACCGGCCACAACCCGGAAGCGGCGGGCGGCTCGTTTGCCTCTACCGATGTGATCGCGGGTGTCACGACAGCCACCGAAAAAGGAGCACGATCGTGGCAGCCGCGAGCGTGACGCGCGCGCGCACCGACAGGAGCCGGCGATTGCGGTCCGCGTCCAGCGCCGCGAGCATGCGGCCTTCGAGCTGGCGCGGGCGCGCCATCGTGACTGCGAGCGCCGGCGCGCGGTGGCCGCCAAACGAATACGCAATCTCGAGCAGGTGTCCTGCATACTCGCGCCCGACCGTGCCGACGGTAATCACTCGATCGTCGCACGCCAGCTCGCGCTCGATTCGGGCCCGCCGCGCCACCCACCACACAGCGGGGTGGAACCAGTACATCGCGCACGCCAACGCGGTCATCGTGTGGGTCAGGCAATCGTAACGAGCCACATGGGCGAGTTCATGGAGCACCACCGCCCGGCGCCGGTCCTCGGTCCATGTATCCGCGATGGCCGGGATGACGATGGCAGGACGTCGAGTGCCGAACGCCATCGGCACGTTGCGGTCCCGGCTTCGAAGCAGCCGCACGGGACGATCCACTCGCATCGTCGCGGCACACTCGCGCAGCAACGCAGTCCACCCGGCGTCGCGGACGATCGTCGAGGAACGGGCCAGGCGCGTCAGGCTCCACCGTTCAACCGCAACGAACAGCAGCAAGCCGAGCACGCCGAAGGCATACAGGGCCGCAATCGCCTCGCGCCAGGAGACCGTGAACACGGACTCAGAACTCGCGATCGGCTGGGGTGGAACCGCTGCTGATCCAGCCATCCCGGCCTCGAATGGTGCCCCGGGAACGGCAAGGACCGAAGGGGGTGCAGGCGCTTTCGAAGCCACGTGAATGACGACCGGCCATTCCGGCAGCGTCGCCGAGATCGCCGGAAGGACGAGCAGGCTCGCCAGGCACAACATCCAGAGCCGGTGACGGGTGGCTGCCGATGCGCGATGACGCAGCAGACACTGCAAGAGCGCGGTTGCGATCAGCAGGATCGACGCCTTCAACACGATCCAGATCGCGACAGACGTGGCGGAATCGGCAAACAGCGTGGTCATCGCTCGCCTCCCTGCTCGCGGGCGCGTTTCAACAGGTTGCTCAACTCGCGATATTCGTCGGCCGACAGCTGCGTCGATCGAATGTCGAGCAGCGCGGCAATGGCCGAACCGGGCGAGTTATTGAAAAAGGTGCGGACGAGCTGCTTCAGCGCGGAGCGGCTCGCATCCTCGGGCTTGACGGCTGGAAAGTAGACGTAGCGTGGGCCTTCGTACTCACGCGCGAGCAGGCCGCGATCGATCATGATCTCGAGCAGCTTCCGGACACTCGACGGGCTCGGCGCGTCAGGCAGCTCGGCCCGAATATCCTCGACCGTCGCCCGCCGCCGGCGATAAAGAATTTCCATGATCTGGCTCTCACGGCGGGTCAGGTCCAGGTTGGTCGTTTTCGGCATGCGCGGCGGGTCTGTGCGGAACAGGGCGAATAATTTCGCCATGCGCGAATATATTCGCTGTTTGGCGAACCTGTCAAGTGTCGAACTGCGATCGTGTCAAGAGATCACAGGAGAAAGGAGAAGGGAGAAAAATTCTTCTCCTTACCCCCCTTCTCCTGTTTGCTCTTGATGCGACCGCAGCGTGACGCGATGCTCCAGGCAGGTTCTATTTGGCGAATACTTCCGCGATCGGCGTGACTTTCACGCGGCCTGGATCAAGAGCCAGTTTCAGGTTGCCAATGACCTGATCCTCGTCCAGGAGCGCCTTCGGCTTCTCCCCGTCGTAGCGAATGGGCGAGAACGCGTCAGAGACCAGCGCCTGCTTGAGCCCGGCCGCGTCTTTCGTGATGATGACCGCGGACCAGTCGCGCGCGCTGAGGTGACGTTTCATCGCGGCGTTGACCTGTTCCAGCGTCAACGATTGGAGCGCCTTGCGTACGGTGCTGGTGAATTCCCCGATCCCGTACCACTCGGAATCGAGCGCGTACCCGAGCTGCTGATCCTGACGGGCGGTCATCACGTAGACGTTGTTCAACAGATAATCGCGCGTTACCTCGAACTGCTCGCGCGTCAGCCCGTTCTGGATCATCTTGTCGAGCTCGTAGAGCGCGATTCGCAAGGCCATGTGCGCGTGGGCAGGAACGACCGGCCGGATCCAGATCTCGAAGATCTGTTGCTGCCGCGCGACGTTCGCGTCCGGAAAGAACTGAAACATCCCGCGCGGGAAGGCCTCGATGTAGGCGTAGTCGCCGTAGTTCATGCCTCGAATCTCGCGAATGCGCTGATACAGGCGGCCCGACGCAATCCGATGCTCGCCCAGCCACGCTCGCGCAATCGACAGGGCCGCAAAGTCAGGGTGCGCGCGCGTCACCTCGATCGGAAACCCAAGCGAAATAGCGGTGGCCCGGGTGTCCTTTTCGAGGATGTCCACGTCGATGCCGGGCGTCCTCGTCGCGCGCGCGCTGATCTTCGCGGCGGCGGGTCCGGCTGGCAGTGCGCTCAGCGCGACCCGCAGCGAGGTGAGCATTTCATCAGGCACGTCGCCGCTCAGGCCAACCGTCAGATTCGCCCGCGTGTACATCGACCTGGCAAAGTTCTTCACATCGTCAAGCGTGATCGCCTTGATCCCAGCGACGGCTCCGAGCGAGACGTGGCCGTACGGCGTGCCCTTGAAAATGTTCGTCTGAAGCCGTTCCTTTCCGAGTTCCTCTTCGTTGTTCGACCGGAGATTCTGGACGAGCGCGTTCAGCTGCGCGTCCTTGAGACGGGTGAAATCGCTGTCCCGGAAGCCCGGCTCGACGAGCTGCGGCAGCACCATTCCGAGAAATGTTCGCCAGCGGTCCTTGTGGATCATGCCAGTGAACGTGGTCATTTCCTTGTCGGTCCGCCCGGAGAAGGAGCCCGCCATCGGATACAGCGCCGACTCGACCTGCTCGATGGTCGCGAGACGAGAGCCGGCGTCGGCGATCATCGCTGCGGTGAGCGCAGCCAGGCCCTCCTTGCCTGCTGGATCGTGAGCCGACCCGACATCAAAGAGGAGTTTCATGTCCAGCTGCGGCTGGACGGATTTCTGCTGAATGACGCGGAGGTCCACGTTGGCATTCGCGGACCGAATCGGGTCGGGCGCGGGCGGAGCGGTGGCGTCGGGAGCAAACCCAACCGCCGGCTTGATGGTCGCCAGCGACGGTGGGTGTTCGATGCCGACCGGAAGGGGATCCTTCGCCAGCGTGGTGACGATCAGACCGGCATCGGTAAAGTATTTCTGCGCCGCCGAGCGAAGATCGGCCGCCGTCAGCGCGTCCATCGTCCGGTAATAGACGTTGGCGGTGTCGTACGAACGTCGGTAGGCGGCGAAAGCGGAAACGGTCGCGGCGATCCGCTCGGAACTGTCGAGGCTCCTGGCAAAGCCATAACGATTGAACGACTTCGCATCCGACAGCCGCTGCGCCGGCGCGAGCGCGGTTCGAGCGGTCGCGATCGTTGCCAGGATCTGGTCGCGGACGTACGTGGCATCGGCCGGGGCCTTGACCCTGGCAAAGACCGTGAACAGGGATGGATCGACGTTGCCGGGCACATCGACCAGAAGCTGATCGATTTTCTGCTCCGAGACAACGAGCCGCTTGTACAGCTCCGATGTCGAACCGAAGTACAGCGCGGCGAGAATGTCCAACGCCGGTGTGTCCTTGCTGGTTTCGACGAAGGCTGGCGCGGGGAACGCCACCGTCACGTACGGCAGCGTGTCGCTCGTCCACGGAACATGGACATACTTCGGACCGGCGGGAGCCGGATCTTTCGGAATCGAGACCGCAGTCGAGCCGCCCGGCTTCCAGCCGCTCCAGAACTTCTCGACCATCGGCAGAACATTGTCGGGTGTGACGTCGCCCGCGATCACGAGCGTCGTGTTCTGCGGGCGGTACCAGCGATCGAAGAACACCTTCGAGTACTCGTACTCATTCGGCATGTTCTCGATGTCGGTAATGAAACCCATCGTCGTGTGCTTATAGGTGTGAACCTTGTAGAACTGATCGCGCTGCACTTCCAGCAGCTTTCGGATCGGCTCGGCGCTGTTCTTGTTGTATTCACCCAGAATCGCACGCGCTTCAGTCTTGAAGTCAGCCTCTGAATAGGACAGGTGCTGGAACATGTCGGCGTAGAGCGCAAGCACTTTCTCGAGATGCTCCTTCGCGAATGTGGCGTAGTAATGCGTGTAGTCGTCGCTCGTGCTCGCGTTATCGCGGGCGCCAGCCTTACTCATGATCTCGCGGTACTTCTCCGGCGGGTTCTCGGGCGTGCCCCGAAACATCAGGTGTTCGAAGAAATGGGCAAACCCCGACTTCCCGGGTTCTACCTCGTTGCGCGAGCCGGTCTGAACCGGAATCTCAACGGTTACCAGATTCGGAAACCCGGTAGGAATCACGATTACTTTGAGCCCGTTCGGCAGCGTGCGCTCGGTCGCCTTGAAGGGCAACACGTCGCTCGCAGCGCCGCGCGGCCCGGCCGCGACGACGACCGTGAACAGGATAGTCAGCAGCGATCGGACCACTCGGACCTGAACTGTGGAAGGTGCCATCAATGCTCCTGGAAGAGGACCAATTATCATCCATAGACTGCCCCGGCGGGCAGCCTGGCCCGAGCGAGCAGCCTGGCGCGCGAGTCGAGGGGCCGCACTGGCGGCTATGCTAGATTGGCTTGAAACCAGTTACCAGTTTCCAGTTACCAGTTTCCGGTTCTAAGCCGCGAAGGCGGACCAGCAGCCAGCACCAGTAGCCGTCTTTTCAATGGTCAACACGCAGACCGATCGCCGCACCTTCCTCCAGCTGCTCGTGGCCGCGGCCGCCGCGCCCGTGCAGCGCGTCGCCGGCCAGGACCGAAGCGGCAGAGCCCAGCAAGCGGCGCAGCTCACCGTCGACGCGAAGACGCGCGCCTACCACGTCTACCCAAAGAATCAGATTCAGGAAGCGCTCGAGGCGGCGGCGAAGGATCCGGTGAACAAGACGGTTTACGTGCACGCCGGGACGTACAGACCCCTGGCGCGAGGGCAGGCGCTCATCTGGTTCAACGCGCGGCACGACGGCATCACGCTCGAAGCCGTCGGCGACGTCACCCTGACGGCCGCCAATCCTGACATTGCGGATGCGCAGGCGCCGAGCTATCCCGCCGTCGTGAATCACGTCGTCTATTTCGGCGACGGCGTGTCGCGCAAGACCGTGCTGCGCGGCTTCAAGATTACGGGCGCCAGAAATTTCACGAGCGGCTCGGGCGAGAAGTCGCCGATCGAGTCGGACGAAATCCGAAAGACGACCTTTTTCTACACCGATGGCGGCGGCATCAAGATCTACGCGCGCTCCTATCCGACGATCGAGCGCGTCGAGGTGTTCGGCAACTATACGAGTCCCTGCGGCGGAGGGGTGTCGGTCGAGCACCTGGGCATGATTCAGGATTCGACCGCTCTTTCGCGATTGCATCTTCCGGGACAACCGCACGCAGACGACGGGATCGGCGGTCGATTTGTTGCACGGCAGCCACGCGACCATCGAGAACTGCCTGTTCGTCGGCAATATCGCGAACCTGGGTGTCGACATCGTCGGCCTGCTCGGCGGCGCGGAGTATCGGCCGGAACACGGGTCGGGCGCGCTGACGGTCTTCGACGGATCGCGCGCGGCGGTCAGCCGTTGCACGTTCACCGGCAACTGGAACGGCGTGGACGACAACGGAAGCGGAAGCAGCTACGTGAATTCAATCTTCTGGAGGAACACGCTTCGAGGGGGCATTTCACCCGAGGCGCGGTACGAGATGGACATCATCGATGGCGCAGGCGTGCGGGGGTCGTTCATTCACGGCGAGATCAACGATCTCAGGGGCACCATCAACCGCGAAGGGAACACGCTGGATCCGCCGGATCCCCGCTTCGACGCACAGTTCGCTCCCCAGGCGCCGCAGTACGCATCGGTCGGGTACCGGCCAGTCAAGCCTCAGAGCCAGCTTCGGGAAACGCGCTGAAGCAGCGCGACAGATCAGATTAGAGCGTGCCTCACAAACCGCTAGGCGGCTGACGGACGTCAGCGAACGAGCGGCCGCGAGTGAGCCACGCGATCGGAGCGCGCCTGCGAAGCGGCGGGCGAGAGCGCGTGTAGGGGAGTCCGAGGGGCGAAGCCCCTCGGATAAATCTAGTGGAACTGCGGTTCTTCCGGCTGGAGTCCCACCAGCTCGATCAGTGCATCCACGGAATCGACCTCGAGCTTGTGCATGATCCGGCCGCGGTGAGCCATGACCGTCTTTTCGGTCGTGCCGAGTTCGTAAGCGATCTGCCGATTGACCAATCGGCGGGTCAGCAGATCGCAGACTTCACGCTCGCGCCCGGTGAGCCGCGCCAGACGGACCTCGGTATCGTGGATCACGCGGCGCCGTGACTCGAGGGTGAACGCCCGCGCACTCGCCCGCATCACCGCGTCGACCAGCATCGATTCGTTGACCGGGGCCGCAAGACACTCGACCGCGCCCTCGCTCGAACGTCGCGGCCGGGGAAACGAGTCCCTTCCACTCAGAAAGATAATCGGCATCGAAATGCCCGTACGCCAGATGACCTCCTGAATCCCCGAGCCGGTCGGACCGGTTGTTCGCTGGTCAACGAGGAGGCACGCAATCCCGTGATACTTCGGCCGCTCGAGGAATGCCGCGGCGGAGCCGAACGTCTCCACGTCGAAGCCGTTCGACCGCAGCAATCCCTCGAGCGCTCCAAGCGCTGACGCGTCATCGCCGACGACGAAGACTCGCCGCTGCGATTCCATACCCCTACATGTTCTGCCGCGCGTCTCGACGCCTCCGCGAGGTCAGCGCGAGCCCGAGCCCGCAGGAGACGAGCCCCATCAGCGCGAGCAGCGGGAGTGAACTCGCGGTCTTCGGCAGCGTCTTTTTCGGCTCACCGCTACCCGCGGTCTTCGGCTCACCGGTACCCGCAGTCGAGGCCGGCGCCGCGGAGGCGGAGCCTGTTGTCGGAGCCACCGCGCCGACCGCAGCCTTTTCGGCGGGCGTCAGCGTCGCATCGACCTGCCGGGACGTCATCACCTGTGGCGGCTTCTCCGTGACGATCGTCGCCGACAGCATGTCGCCCGAGTGAAGATCCGAAATCTGTACCGGCTGACCGTCCTTGATGATCTTGACGCCTCGCTTGTCGATATCACCCTGCGTGAAGTTCTTCATCCCCTGTTCCGTTTTCACGAGAATATGGTTGCCGGACGACTGCATCACGGTGCCGTTCTTCACCTCGGTCACGTAGACCGGCTTGACCGTGGTCGTCGTCGTGATGGTCGCGGTTCCTTTCATGCCGGGCTTCAGATCGTGAACCGACATTGGTTGCCCGTTGACGGTGAATTTGAAGTCCTCTGGAACGGTGAGCTCCCTGGTTCCCTCGGGTCCACGCACCACGAGCATGTTCCCGTCAACGGAAATGACTTCGAACCTCTTCGTCTCAGTGGTGGTGCCGCTCTTGGTCTGGGCCAACGCGGTCGACGCGACAAGCAGACCCAGAGCGGCCACTGCAACGATTCTTCTCACTTGATACGGCATGACGCCTCCTTGTGGCGGATTAGCGATACGTTGATACACGGCTGACACGGTCGTTGACGACAGCTCGGACGATGAAGCGCTGGGGAGCCGAGCCGATGAAATAAAACGGATAGCAGGTGACGATCGTGATCGCCCGCGACGGCGTCGGGTCGAGCACGGACACGTCCGTGGGATCGACGATCCACGTGCGCTCGATCCGGTACGTCTCGCGACCGTGACGCGTCTCGAGCGCGATCTCGTCGCCGGCCTGGATGTCCTTGAGGCCTCGAAAGAATCCGTCGCGGTGCCCGGCAATGCCGCAGTTGCCCTCGTCGCCCGGCGCGGCAGTATCGGCAATGTGGCCGACTGCGCGATTCAGCGTCCAGTCATCGGTTCCCTCGAGAATCGGCACCTCTAAGCCGATGCGAGGAATGCGAAGCACCGCCAGGGCCTCTGGCCCTTCGCGAGCGTAGCTCTCGCGCCAGCCCCGTATCCGCTCGGGAGACCACAATCTCAGATCCGGCGTGTACGACACCGGCCCACGTTCCGCCGCCCGGACGGCCATGAATCGATCGACCTGCTGGCGAGAGTCGATAGTCCTGAAGAGCGTGGCAAAGACGGAGATCGCAATCAAGGCGAGGCCGACAGTCCACGCCAGGCGTTCGATTAGCGTACGCAGCTCCGCTCGTCCGATCATCGATCGTTCCCTGCCGCGCAGCTCGCTCCCGCATCACGGGACACGCAAACCGCTCAATGGACGTGTCGCAGATCCCGCCGGATGTCCCGCCGATCGCACGAGTCGTGGATCGGCTGGGCTGGCGGGCACGGTGTCATGAGGCTATTTCGGGGAACTGACCTCTCACAACTGGACCTTGGTCCACTGAGAGTTCTGACAGCGGATTCGAGCTGGCTATCTCATCAGTAACCACTTCGAGGGGCTTCGCCCCTCGGACTCCCCGGCACGCGCTCTCGCTCGCCGCCTCGCCGAAGCGCTTCGCGCGAAGGCGGGCCGCTCGCGTGGGCTCACTCGCTGCGCTCGTTCGGCAGGGCGCTTCGTGGGTTACTGCTCGCGCACTTCGATCCGGGAATTGATCGTTGGAGATTTCACGACTTGCTTCTTGCCCGTAGGCCAGGTCACTTCGATGCTGTCAACGCTCTCAGCAGGACCCAGCCCAAAGTACAACGGATACACACTGTGCGACAGATATCCAGAGTTTCCATCCATCACCTTGGTATAGGTCGCGCCGCCGGCGGTGACTTTCACGAGCGCGCCGAGCCCATCGCGGTTCGAGGTGGTCCCGATGAGCCTCACCGCGATGTGATGCACCGGTGTTTTCTCGGTGAGGTTGCTGATCAGCACCATCGGAGCCGCGTTGAATTCGTTGGTCACGATGTCGAGGTCGCCGTCGCCATCGACGTCAAAGATGACCGCCGAGCGGGATGCACGCGCCCCCCATACGGCCACTCGTCCGGTTGCGCCCTTCGCGTCCGCATGTCCCTTGTCCTTGCCGGACGCATCGAGCTCGAACCATGGGGTCGCCAGGCCGCCCGACCTGGGTTCGACTCCCAGTACGAATTCGGCGTCGACGAATTTCTGCCCGTGATCGTTGAGCTTCACCGAGTTCACCATGTATCGCTCCGGATAATTCATTCCAGAGGCGATGAACGCGTCGTCAAACCCGTCGGCATTCAGGTCGCCGACGCTCGGGCCCCAGGGACAATAGTTCTCGGCGCCCACGGCATCCGACACCTCGCGATATTTCGACGGACCGTCCTTCATGAAGAACGAGTTGCCCCAGATGCTGGTACGGCCGTCGCCGCGAAAGGACACGGGCCACTTCATCACCGACTTCACGTGCTCGAGCTCGGGCCCGATCGTCTCGCTCATGTCGGAATGCATGTCGGTGATGAAGATGTCGAGGCGCCCGTCGTTGTTGAAGTCAAACACCTTGATGCCCATCGAGCCCCAGGACGTTTTCGGAAAGATTTGGCGACTCTTCTTCACGAAGCGCTTGCCGCCAACGTTCTCGTAGTACTGATCGTCGCCAAGCATGTTCAAGAGAAACACGTCGGGCCAGCCGTCGTCGTTCACGTCGACCACGCTCGCGTCACCGGACCAGGACAGATCCGTGAGGCCGGCGCTGACGGTCACGTCCCTGAAACGGTTGCCGCCCTCGTTGTGATAGAGGATTTTCCGTTCAGCGCGCTCGGGCTTGAGGTGGCCAGAAAACGCATCTTCAAAGGCGACGTAGTACTTGTAGGGATTGCCGGCGACGGCGTTCGTCGTGTATCGGCCGACATTGACGAGCAGCAGATCCAACCGGCCGTCGCGGTCGTAGTCAAAGAACACCGCGGCTGATGAATGGCCGACGTATCCGACGCCGGCGGCCGTGGTGATGTCCTTGAAGCGCCCATGACCGTCGTTCTCGAACAGCATATTGCCGCCGCGCACGGTCGTGACGTACAGATCGGGATCGCCATCGTTGTCGATGTCGGCAAACGAGGCTGACACGCTGACCTTGTCGGACACTGCGACTCCCGCCGACGTGGTGATGTCCTCGAACTTGCCGCCGCCGAGATTCCGCCACAGCTGATTGCCGCCCGCCTGGCTGACGAAGTAGATGTCCAACAAGCCGTCGCCGTCCACATCCGCGACCGCGATGCCGGTCCCGTGATCGTAATGGGCCGCTTTGTAGGTCTTCCCCGCATCGTCCACGATGTGGTGCTTGAACGTAATACCGCTCGCGGCAACGCGATCGATGAACTGAAACCCATGAAAGGCCTGAACACCGTTCATCGCCTTGATCTGTTCGGTCTTCACGCGCTCAAGCCAGGATGTTTCCTGCACGTCTTCCGGAACGTACCGGATTGTGGTGCCCTGGGCAGCCGGCTGTGCTGCCGGCGGCGCGGGTCGCGTCTGCGCGTGGACGAGCAGGCCCGTCGCGGACGCGATGGCGGCAAGGAGGAGCGCGTTGTTGATCCGGGAGCGCGGGATGGGGCCGATCTGAAGACGCATGGAGAAACACCGTCGTCGCGGAATCAAGAACACCTCCCGAACAAAAAAGACCGTCGCGCCGACTCCTGTACCAGCATACTTTAGCCGTCTGGCCCGGGGAGTCAAAACGGTACGGCCGGGATTCGTGGTTCCGCGTCCGGTTTTCCCTTTTCCCTTTTTACTTTTAACTTTTAACTTTTAACTTTTTAGTAGCTCCAGCCCACCGAGAACACGAAGCCGATGTCGTTCTGGTCAGCTGACGGGTTGGGCGGACGGCTATCGAAGGTGTTGAAGAACGTCAACGACGCGAAGAAGTCCTTCCACAGCTCACGCTTCAGGCCGACATCGGCCTGCACGCGCTGCCGCCCGGTGTTGCTCAGGCTAGGGTAGTACTGAAGACTGATGTCGATGTTCGTCTTCGGGCGATCGTAGGTGTAGTACGACGTCCGAAAGACCAGAAGGCCTTCCAGGTTCTGGGTCGGCTCGACATCGACGCCGTGCTCCTCGTTGACGGCGAGCCCCGCGCCGACTGTCATCTGTGCCTTCGTGCTGTTGACGAGACGAGGGCCGATCGCGCCACCAAACTGCGACCGGAGCACCAGCCCGAGACTTTCGTTCGTTTCAAACCGGCCGGCGGCCGTGACGAACCAGTGCTGCCAGGGGTATCGCAAGTACGACGCTTCGAGCGTGCCGCGATCGTCGCGGCCAGAATCATCATCTTTTTGCGTGACGGTCGTAGACGCCGTCAAGCGGAACGAAGAGGCGGGCCTTCGGTAGAGGGTGTCCGAGTTGAGATTGAACTGGGCGACGCCGCTCGACCGCGTGTAGTTGTAGCCCAGGTCGATCGAACCATCGATCCTGCTCCAGAAGCTGCGGCCGATCGGCGTCACCAGGGTGACGTCCGACATGGGGAGCAGCACTGGCCCTCCCAGGCTCAACACGCTGATCGAACGGGTGGACGAAAGACCGAGCGTGCCCAGGTATCGGCGGCCATCCCGAGTGAGCACCTCGACAAAACGGTTTGCCACCAGGCTGGAGAGCTTGTCCCACTCCAGGTACAGCGTGCCCGCATCGTCGGTCTTGAATTCGAGTCGGCCCCGTTCGACCCGCACCACTTCGCCGGTAATGCGATCGCCGTTGGCCAGCGTCACCACGTCGGTGCGTCCTTGTGCGAACGAGGGTGCGGATATCGCGAGGGTGAAGGTCGCAACGAGGATGGCGATCAGCGAGCAGTCAGGGCGTCTTGATGGTGCGCCCTGACCGTCGCTGCAGGTGTCATCGCGAACGACTGGACGTCGTCCCACATCGCTCTCTGATCAAGTTATTTCCTGGGTGCGTACGGGTTGCCGCCGAGCGCGTTCGAGATATCCTCGATCGCCCGCTGAGCGCGAATGCTGTTGCCGGCGTCGTCGAGCGGTGGTGAAATGACCGCAATCCCGAACTTGCCAGGAGACACCGCAATGATCCCCCACCGACGCCGCTCTTGGCTGGCAGGCCCGTGTGGTACAGCCATTTGCCGGAGTCATCGTAGAGTCCAGCGGTCGCCATGACGGCAAGCACCCCAGGAACCTTGGCGGCATCCATGACCTGCTTGCCCGTGACCGGGTTCTTGCCACCGGCCGCCAGCGTCGCGGCCATCGTCGCCAGGTCTTTCGCGTTCACGCCAATCGAGCACTGGCGTGTGTAGAGATCGACCGCCTGCTGCCAGTTCGCCTTGATGTAGCCGTAGGCGAGCATCAGCGCACCGATCGCCTGGTTGCGCTGGTTCGTGTCGGACTCGGACTTGTAGACATCCTGCACCACCGACAATTGACGTCCAGCGGCATCGTTGTGAAACCCGATGATCTTGTTCCACACCGCGTCGGCACTGGACCCGGTCACCATGCTGGTGGCCGAGATCGCTCCCGGGTTGACCAGCGGGTTCATCTCCGGCGCTCCCGTCCCGACGACGGTTTTCACCGCTTCGACGGCAATGATGGAGTTGAAGCGGGCGCCGGTTGCGTCAACACCGATCCGCTTCTCGATCGCGTCCAGGCCCTGTTCCTGGATGACCTGGGCCATCGTGAATACCTTGGAGATCGATTGGATCGAGACTTCGGTCTTCAGATCGCCGGCGCTGTAGACCTTGCCATCGGTCGTCACCAGCGCGATGCCGAAGAGATTCGGGTCGACCTTGGCGAGCGCCGGAATGTAGTCGGCATTCTTCCCCTCGCGAAGGTCCTTGAATTTTGCGTATGCCGCATCGACCGTTTTTTGCGGGTCCGCCGACGACTGCGCGTGACAGCGTCGATATGGCCGTCGCAAGCGCGAGCGCGCCGATCAACGGCGCGGCGAGCGGAACCGTCCGTGTGATTCGATTCATGTCTATCCTCCAAGCTTCCACGAGAAGTTGTATTTGAACGAGAACTGCACCTTGGATCCGTCGCTGTGGAAGCCGTCGGAGAAGTTCTCGCGTCGTCCCCACTGGTACTCGCCGCCGACCATCGCGTTCGGCACCGGGCTGTAGAGCAAATTAACCAGAAAGTACTGCCCCGCCTTGAACGCGTTGGGGGACTGGCCGTCACTGTTGTCGATGTCCTGGCGCGAGTAGCCGACGGCGGTCGACGATTTGTCGTTCCACTTGTGATCCAGGAAGAAGCTCGTGCCGACGAGCGGGAGTGGCTTGCCGAGAAGCGGCCTGAGGGGGTCCTGGAGGTTCTTCTGGATGCCGATGTCGACCGGGGAGTCGTTCATGGCGTTCTCGATGCCTTCGCCGACGACCACAGCCATCCGGATCACGTCGTTCTTGCCGGCGTTGAGGTTCGAGCTGAAATTGAAGCCCCAGCCTGTCGCGTCGCCCGACAGGTCGAGGTTGTCGTTCAGCGTATCGTCCCACTTGATCTTGCGCAGCTGCATGGCGGCACGGACGTAGCCCCACTTCTCGGAGTACTTGTACGCCACTGAGAGATCGGGAACCGGGAACCGTGCCTTGATACCCTGCAGTTCGATACGGTCGGCATACACGCCCTGGTCGCCGCTGGCGCCCGGGCGCTCGAGCGCAACCATCAGGTTGTTGTTGTCATCCTTGATCGGCGTCCAACGGACCTGGACGTTTCTGTACCAGGCGAGGCCCGTCGGCCCCCAGTACTCGAGCGAATTGGGGAACGCATCGGGGTCGGTGAACGGGCTCCAGGTACTGGCCGGCGCCAAACGCGCCGACCTCGCCCCACGCGTGGCGCAGGCGGAACGTGGTCTGCCCCGAGTCCACGCCGGTGCCGAACAGTTCGAACTCGAAGATGGTTTTCAGGTCGCCCATTGCGGTAGGAGTCGACGACTTGACGCCGAGTCGGCTCTGCCGCACGCCGGAAAACGTGCTGTTGTCCTCTCCGAACTCGTTCGGCGATGCGGGCAGCTTCGTGAGGCGCAGCGTGTCATACCAGTCGGGATGGATCTGCTTGAAGTTGTGCCCCATGTCGAGCATCGCGAACCCGTAGATCTCGAACGACGGCCTGGGTGGCGAAGTCACCTGGACCGTTGTCGTCTGCGTCTGCACCTGCGCCTCGCCATACGGGTTGCCGCCGAGCGCCGCCGAAATGGCGTCGATCGCGCGCTGGGCCTTCACGCTGTTGCCGGCTGCGTCGAGCGGCGGGGCGACGACGGCGATGCCGAACTTGCCGGGCGACACGGCGATGATGCCGCCACCGACGCCGCTCTTGGCCGGAAGGCCGGTGTGGTAGAGCCATTTGCCGGAATCGTCGTACAGTCCGGCCGTCGACATAACGGCGAGGACATTGGGGACCTTGGAGGCGTCAAGGACCTGTGTGTGAGTGACGGGATTCTTGCCGGCCGCTGCGAGCGTCGCCGCCATCGTGGCGAGATCCTGTGCGTTCACGCCGATGGAGCATTGACGCGTGTAGAGGTCGACCGCCTGTTGCCAATTGCCCTTGATGTAGCCGTAGGCGAGCATGAGCGCACCGATGGCCTGGTTGCGCTGATTCGAGTCGGACTCGGACTTGTAGACGTCCTGCAGCACGTTCAGCTGTCGTCCCGCGGCGGCGTCGTGAAAGCCGATGATCTTGGCCCAGACCGCATCCGACGATGGTCCCATCACCATGCTCGTCGCCGAGATCGCGCCCGGATTCACCAGCGGGTTCATCTCTGGCGCTCCTGTCCCGCTGACCGTCCTGACAGCTTCAACCGCGATAATCGAGTTGAACCGTGCACCCGTGGCATCGACGCCAATGCGTTTCTCGATCGCGTCCGGCCCCTGCTCCTGGATGACCTGGGCCATCGTGAAGACCTTGGAGATCGACTGGATCGAGACCTCGGTCTTCACGTCACCAGCGGTGTAGACCTTACCGTCGGCGGTCACGAGGGCGATCCCGAACAGGTTCGGATCGACCTTGGCGAGCGCCGGAATGTAGTCGGCGTTCTTGCCTTCGTTGAGCGTCCTGAACCGTTGGTAGGCCGCATCAACCGCCTGCTGGATCTGGGCTGGCGGCTGTGCGCTTGACGGTGTCGCCTGCGCGAGCGCCCCGAGACCGAGCAGGCACGCCCGGACAGCGATACTCCGAACATGTCTACCCATTTCTATCCTCCCCGTTCGCATGACAGCTGGCATCCTTCGACGAAAGGTTGTCTGTGCACTCATTTCACGTTGGCCTTTTCCCAGTCGCGGACCCGACGGCGTCCTTCGTCGAAGATCCGTTCGTAATTGCCCTTGCGAACCTTCAGGCTCGCCTCGGGCGTGAGCAGGCGCCACACCGGCGCCCAGATGTCGAAGACCGCGAAGTACGGTCCCGGACCGGCCGGCGCCACCGTGTCGGTGCCAAACAGAAACCGATCGGGATACTTGTTGAGGATCGTGACCACGCGCGTGATCGACTCGGGCGTCGCGACGGCATACTTCGCAACCTCGTCCCAGGAGATGTCGAAGCTGACGTGATTGAATGCCGGGTCGGTCACCATCGCTTCGACAATCTCCATCTGAGTCGGATTGCGCGTGGCCGACGCTTCAGAGACCTGCACCGGATGGACGATGCGGCCGAGACCGATATGGGCCCAGATGATCGACGTCTTCGGGTGGCGCTTGAGCAGCGCCTTCATCTGCGTGAGGTATACCGGCTCTGCGTCCTGCTTCGCGAACGGCATGTCGATGTCGTTGTGAAGAATCACGACCAGGCCGGCTTCGGCGGCGAAGTCGAGAATGCGATCGAGCGCCGGATTGGTGAGGCTGGCCGTCTCGCCTGACACCTTGGACGACACGAATTCCTTGTGGATGCTGAACTCGCCGATGCCGGTGAAGACGCCAGGGAACACGTTCAACACCCGCCGGATGTGATCGACGCCGTACATGTCGGCGGGATTGAACCCGGTGATCATCGGGTCGAAGCGCGCCTGCTCCTCTTTGCTCAGCGCGCGATAGACACTGGCGATGTAGGCATCGGTGAAGGAGTAGTAGTAGAGCGGCGCGTCGCTCTGGAGATAGTAGGTTGGCGCGAAGTCGCCCGAATTCGCGTACGACCATTGCTGCTGGAGTGGAATGCCGAACAGGGTCGAGCGCTGGACGCGCGTGCCCATGATCTTGAGGAACTCGCGCGGCTGGAGTCCTTGCTGGATGTAGTTCGTCAGGTGAAAGTGCGAGTCGTTGAATTCATTGCCGGTGCCCTGTCCCTGGGCGCCGAGTGGGCGCGCAAGGAAGGCCGCGAGCAGCGCGACGCTCGACAACGCCGCGACCAGAGCCACCCAGCGGTACCACGTTTTCAGGATCACGTTCATCACCTCGATCAGAAGTTCATCTCAAGGTTGATGTGGAACACCTGGCCCTTGGCGCCAACCGGGTAGGGATAGGCCGTATATCCGACCGGTGAATGATTGACGTACATCCACTCGCCGTTGAGCCGGAGTCCACGTTCCTTCATGAAGTACCAGTTCTCGCCGGCGCGGACTTCCCACTGATCGCCATAGCGGCCAAAGACCTGCGAGTTCCCGAAGTAGAGCTGAAGGATTTTGGGAACCGCCATCGCCGACGTCTGTACCTGATAGCCGTGGTCGTTGATGTCGGCAATCCCGGCGGTGTTCACCCCGGTGAAGTTGCGCAGCCAACGCCAGTAATACTCACCCTCGACCGACAGGCCCTTGTACTTGACGCCGCCGTCGAGGCTGACCATGTGGTAGTCCAGTTCATTGACGGTGATGCCAGGGCCAAACAGGTTGGCGGTGAAGATGTTGCTGCCGTCGGTCAGCCGGATCTGGCTGTTCTCGATCCCTTCGCTGCCCGGCTGACTCTGCTTTTCCTCGAGGCTATGCGTGTAGTGCAACCCGATCGCGAGTCGCGACCTTCTGGTGATCGTCGTAGTCGCCGAACGTGCTCCACAGACCGAACTCGCCTGTCGTCGGCAGCCACTGCACCGAGTAGGACTGCGTGTCCATCCGGTTATCGAGCTGCGCCGCGCTCGACGCCGAGCGTGCTCAGGTTGTTCGCGAACATCACCTGATACTTGACCTTGGCCTGCGAGCTCGCCCTTCAGCCAGACGCCCGACGTGTACGAGCCCCTGAAGAACTCGTCCGCAATCAGGCGATCGTCCACGCCAAGCCAGTACGGGAACTGCCCTTCGGTGCTTCGCACAGACGGCAGCGATGTGATCCCGACGCCGACGCTGACGAACCGGTTGAAGGTCCACGTCAGGTTTCCCGCGCCAACGACCTGCGCCGGATCACCCTGCGAGGCATTCGACGACCAGACGTAGAGGTAGTAGCGCATTCGCGGCGTGAGGAACCATCCCGAGAACGGCGCGAAAAACTTCTGCAGCTGGATGTCCTGACGCCGGACGACATCGTGCGTGTTGCCGAATGCGTCGACATACGTTGGATCCAGGTTCCGCTGATTCAGATATCGCCCGTAGCTGAAAAGCCGGAAATACACCTGCCCCTTCTCACCGTCGAAGAGCAGGAATCCGGCGTTGGGCACGTGACGCGGTGCGGGCAGCTTCGTCGGTGGAGCGGCTGCCTCCTGTCGACCCGTGGCGAACTCGCCGCTGCAGCCGTCAGAGACCCAGATGCTCGCCTGGTCGTAGCCCCATGTCTTTCCCAGCAGACATGGCCCTCGCCGGTCGATCGAAGCAGGACGACGCCGGCCGACGTGTCTGCCGGACAACTGTTACGTTCGCCGACTTTCGATGCGCACGCGATCGATTGCGGTGCCGGCGACTGGGCCTGACTCGGTGCGGGGGATTGATCGGGCGATTCTTGCGCCCGGGCATCTGACGATGTCGATACCGTGACGAGGACCGCAGCGCGCCGAATCGAGGCAGCGCGTCGCCACGTCCGCTTGCACACAACGGCGCGAACGCGCCGGCTGATTGACCGCATTGAATAGCGGGATCAGCACGATGATTGCCACGTCAGTCACGGGATTGGTTTCATCCCCGAAGTTGTTGATGGCTTTGGATCTCTGCGGGGGCTTACGTCCTTCCATTCACACCAGAGGAAACTCCGGCATTCCGGAGATCCTCCGGAACCACCACATAGCGTGGGCGGACTTCTCGATCTCACGAAATAGCGCAAGTCCTTGTGCATGACGCGGTTTCGCCTCTCGACATCGTGATAGCAGGGGCTGGCATGGCGGGTGCTGCGTAGGAAGACAGAAAGGATACCCGTATGCGGCATACCAAAGTCGATCGTGTTAGCAATGGGCCTGGGACTGTGGACGTCCGCGGCCGAGGCGCAGGACTACAGGCCAGTCGAAGTCTCGCTCGGAGGTGGGTGGACCATCCCGAACTCCGACATCAAGGATCATCTGGGCGACGGCTACAACTTCAATTTCGGCGTCCAGGTGAACGTCAATCCCGTCATCGGCATCGAAGGGCTTTACAGCTTCAACGGCCTGGGCGAGAAGAGGATTTCTGTTCCGGTCAGTCGAACCCGGGCGGGACGCCGGTGCCCACCGACTTTTTCGGCACCATGAACATGCAGTACGGGACCGCCGACGTGATCTTCCGGGGACACGAGGGCTCGGTCAGACCGTACGGGCTGGCCGGTATGGGCGTCTACTACCGCCCCGTGAAGGTCACGACGCCTGGCGTTGGTTATGTGCCGGGTTACTGTGATCCGTGGTGGTATGTGCTGCTATCCGGGAGGATTCGTGCCGGTCGACAACATCATCGGTGAACGCAGTTCAACCGACTTCGGCATGAACTTCGGCGGCGGCGTGAAGTTCGGCGCAGTCTACGCGGAGCTTCGGTATCACTACATCTGGGGGCCCGAGATCGGGCCGAAAGTGAATCCCCTCACTGGCGAAACCGTAGCGGGTACCGGCGGGAAGGCCAACGGGCAGTTCATTCAGACCACGTTCGGCATTCGCTTCTAGCCAGGTCCGCTCGCCAGACCGTGATGATCAGCCGCTGCCGCGGCCAAGCGTTCCCGCGGCAGCGAAGCGGCCGAGCGATTCGGTGGAAACGGCTCTTTCCTGCAGGACGAGATCATGACGTCACCGCTCCGGTGAGAAGCCGAGATCCGACGCCAGCAAGCTGGCGGCCGCCATCGCCACCGCCGATCGGCTCTGGAACCGCGCCGAACAACTGGTCCGGAGTCGGCTGGTCTGGAACCGGCTGTATCGCGACGTCAGCTATCTGAAGTCGGCGCTGTGGATCGTTCCGTTCATCGCGATCCTGTGCGTGCTCGCGATCTCGCCAGCTCTCCGCTGGCTCGACTGAGCGGCTCGCGTGGCGCATCAGCGGCCTGGGGCTCGCGGGCGCGACGTCGCTGCTACCAGACAGTGATCACGCTGACGCTGTCGTTCCTGCGTCTTCACATTCGGATCGTTGCTGGTGGCGATTCAGGTCGCTGGCGGACAGTTGACGCCGCGCATCATCGCCACGACGCTCCTCCGCGACAACGTCGTCCGGTACACGGTCGGACTGTTCGTGTTCGCGCTCGTGTTCGCGGTGATGGCGCTGAACCGGGTCGAGACGACCGTCAACGAGATCGTCCCACTCGTGTGCGCCCGGTTCTCGGGGTCGTGTGCATGGCGGCGTTTCTGTTCCTGATTGATTACGCGGCGCGACTGTTGCGCCCGGTGACGATCTCGGCGCGCGTCGGGAACGAAGGGCGATCCGTCATCGAGGCGCGTCTACCCTGCATCGGGTCGGAGAAACGGTGGACGTCGTCGACACGCCGTTCACCGTGCCCGTAGGATCCTCCTGATCGTCCATCACGAGGCCGATCCGAAATCGTGCTGGCCGTCGACCTCGACCCGCTGGTGCGCGCGGCGCGGCAGGCCGACGGCGTGATCGAGTGCCTGTTCCAGGTCGGCGATTTCGTCGCCGAGCGGCGAGCCGATGTTTGCGCTCTACGGCGGCGCGGCCGACGATCGAGCCCGCGCGTCTTGACGGGGCGGTCGCGTTCGGCTCGGAACGGACGATGGAGCAGGATCCGCTGTTCCCGTTCCGTATCCTGGTGGACATCGCGCTCAAGGCGCTGTCACCGGCCATCAACGATCCGACAACCGCGGTGCTCTGTCTCGATCAGATTCATCGTCTGTTGCGACTCGTGGGACAGCGGCAATTGCGGGGAGAATCGATTCGAGATTCGGACGGCCACCGCCGCGTCATCCTTCGGACGCCGAACTGGGAAGACTTCGTGCACGTGGCTTGCGTCGAGATCGCCAGCTGCGGAGCCAACAACGTGCAGATCGCCCGCCGGCTGCGAGCGATGATCGAGAACTCTATCGAGTCGCTGCCCCGCCATCGCCATGCGGCGCTCGAGCAACAGCTGCGAACGCCTGGATCAGATGCTCGACGTCGCTCATCTTCTGTCCCGGAGACCTTGTCGCTCGCCCGCATTCCGGATCTCGCAGGGTCTCGGCGGTTCCATCGCCGGACGCGAGGACTCAACGACGCTGATCGAGAGGCCCGCCGCTCGCTCGACACGCGCCGCACGGTTCGACGCGGCACCATCGCATTCGCTCGCGCTGCTCACCTCAGGACGCCAGCTCGACTGACTCGCGCCGACGTCGCGTGCCACGCGGCGAGCGTCTCGTCGACGCTCTGGGCGGACTCGAGCGTTCCGTAGTCGACTCGTGGAATCCGGCTCGCCGGAGCGATCCTCGCACTTCGCCGTGCGCGTCAGCCAGCCGGAACTCAATCCCCGGGCCTTGGAATGTTCGCAGCAAATCCGCGAGCAGCTCGGCGCCAGCGAGATCGATTCGCGGAACCAGCCCGATGAAGAAGATGACGAGGCGCACGCGATCGCCGGCCGCTGCGACGATGCTCGAGCAGCTCGCTCCCGGACGTACTCCACGTTGTAGTACAACAGCGACGATTCACACCTGACGATGACCGCGCCGGGCGTGACCTCGGTCTCCGGATGGCGCGCGCGATCGGCAAAGTAGGTGGTGCCGGGAACCCTGCCGAGGGCGACGACACGCGGACGCGACGATTGCCGCAGGAGCATGACGATCGAGATGCCGGCGCCGAGCGAGCGCCCCGTTGACCGGCCCGGATCCGAGGACGCCGAACAGCGCCGCAATCGCGATCAGGAACTCGCCTCGGCTGAAGTGCCAGAGGTGCCGGAGCGCGCGAGACGTTGATCGAGGCCCATCACCGCCGCAAGCACGACGGCCGCCAGGACCGGTTGTGGCAGATTCCGAAGCAGCCCGGACGCGAAGACCGCGACGATGAGCGTCACGAGCGCCGCAACCAGACCCGACAGCGGCGTGCGAGCCCCGGCGCTCTCGTTGACCAGGGACTGGGACATGCCGCCGCTGACCGGAAGCCCTCGGCCGAGCGCGGACAGCAGGTTCGCCGCACTCAGTGCCAGAATCTCCTGATTGGCATCAAGGCGATAGCCATGCTTCGTGCCGAACATGCGACCGATGGCCGACGTCTCGACGGCGGCGAGGACGAAACACGCGAGCGCGACCGGCAGCAACGCGTTCAATCGGCCCGGGTGACCGCTGGCAGCCCAAGCGCCGGCAAGCCCTGCGGGATCTCACCGAGCAGCGACACTCCGCGCGCTTCGAGGTTCAGGAGCGGGGCTGCCACGATGCCCGCGACGACCACGAAGAAGGCCACGGGCCGGTTCTTGAGCCACAGCTTGCCAGCCACCAGCACCGCCAGCGCGAGGGCACCGATGATTAACGATGCCGCGCGGGTGTCGCCGAGGTGGCTCGAGGAAGTATACCGACCGTTCCCAGAAGTCGCCATGCGTCCCCTTGAAGCCAAACAGCTTGGGCAGCTGGGTGCTCGCGAGATAGAACGCGAGTCCGCATTTGAAGCCGACGAGAACGGTCTCCGAAACAAACGCGATCGCGTTGCCGGCTCGAACGAGCCAGGCGATCAGCGCAATCGCCGCGACGATGAGGGCGACACACGCAGCCATCGCGGCGTGCCTGGACGGGTCGCCTGCGCTCAACTCCCCTACCGATGCGCCGATGAGCAGCGACAGGGCCGAGGTGACGGTGATGACGGTGTGCTTCGAACTGCAGAAGATCCAGAACACCAGGCCGGAAAACAGACAGGCGTAGAGACCCGCCTCCGGAGGAAGTCCGGCGAGGGAGGCATCGCCAATTCCGGCCGGAAGGAGATAGGTGGCCAGCGTGAGGCCTGCGATCAGATCCGGCCGAAGCCAGGAACGCTGATACGCGGGCAGCCACGCACGCGCGGCCAGCATCACTCAGACGCCTCTTCGACGTTTCACCTTCAGCTGAGCCAGCGACTTCGCGAGCGAGGCGTTGACCGACGCCACTTCTTCGTCGGCGATCTTCTCCTCGAGCCTCGCCGCCGCGCGTCGGCGCGCCTCTTCGGCCTTCGCTTCGTCGATGCCGTCTGCCGGAATCGCCATGTCGGTGACGATCGACACGCTGGTGCCGGTGATCTCGACCAGCCCTTCGCCGATCGCCAGCGCCTTCTCCTGACCGTTCTGACTGATGAGCACTTCACCCGGAACGATCTGGGTAATGAGCCGGATGTGCTGTGGGTACACACCCATGTCCCCCTCGATGCCCGGGAAGCGTCACCATGTTCACGTCTTCAGAGAACACGGTGGCCTGCGGAGTGACGATGCTCAGTCGAAGTGTTTCGGCCATAGGGATTGTCGATTGCTGATTGCTGATTGAGGTTACGGCTGCGTCACTTCCTCAATCCCGCCCTTCATGTAGAAGTTCCCCTCCGGCACGCTGTCGTGTTTGCCGTCGAGGATCTCCTTGAAGCCACGGACCGTATCGGCGACCGCGACCTGACGGCCTTCGCGGCCGGTGAAGACCTGCGCCGAACTGAACGGCTGGCTCAGGAACCGCTGGATCTTGCGGGCACGGAACACCGTCAGCTTGTCGTCCGGCGACAGTTCGTCCATGCCAAGGATCGCGATGATGTCCTGCAGATCCTTGAAGCGCTGCAACACGCCCTGCACCCGACGCGCCACGTCGTAGTGTTCCTTGCCGACGATCTCGGGCGCGAGCGCCCGGGACGTGGAGGCGAGCGGATCGACGGCCGGATAGATCCCCAACTCCGCGATCGATCGTTCGAGCACGATCGTCGCGTCGAGGTGCGCGAACGTCGTCGCTGGCGCCGGATCGGTCAGGTCGTCGGCCGGAACGTAGACCGCCTGGAACGAGGTGATCGATCCCTTCTTGGTCGAGGTGATGCGTTCCTGCAGCATGCCCATCTCGGCGGCGAGGGTCGGCTGATAGCCGACCGCGCTGGCCGTGCGGCCGAGCAGCGCCGACACTTCCGAGCCGGCCTGCGAGAACCGGAAGATGTTGTCGATGAAGAGCAGGACGTCCTGGTTGCGCTCGTCGCGGAAGTATTCGGTGATCGCAAGACCGCTCAGCGCGACGCGAAGACGCGCACCCGGCGGCTCGTTCATCTGTCCGTAGACGAGCGCGATCTTGGACGAACCGAGATCCTTCTGATTGATGACGCCCGCGGTCGACATCTCATGGTAGAGATCGTTGCCCTCGCGAGTGCGTTCGCCGACGCCGGCAAACACCGAGACACCGCCGTGGAGTTTGGCGATGTTGTTGATCAGCTCCATGATGACGACGGTCTTGCCCACGCCGGCGCCGCCGAAGGCGCCGACCTTGCCGCCTTTCAGGAACGGGCAAATCAGATCGATGACTTTGATGCCGGTCGTGAGCACCTCCGGCGACGTTGACTGATCGACGAGCGGCGGTGGCTGACGATGAATCGGGTAGTACTTTTCGGCGTTGACCGGACCGCGCTCGTCGACCGGACGCCCGGTCACGTCGAACACGCGCCCCATCACGGCATCGCCAACCGGCATCGAGATGGGGCCACCGCTGTCGACGACCTTGCAATCCGCGCTTGATCCCTTCCGTGCCCGCCATCGAGATGGTGCGCACCCAGCGATCGCCAAGGTGCTGCTGGACTTCGAGCGTCAGCGACACCGGCTGATTCTCGACGCTGTAATCCACCGTCAGCGCGTTGTAAATCGGCGGGAGTTCGTCGGCAAACTCCACATCTACGACCGGCCCGACAACCTGGACGACTGTGCCCGTGTTCATAACCTGTCCTGTTCCTGATCACTCCGAGGGGCTTCGCCCCTCGGACTCCCCGACACGCTCACTCGCGGGGCCCCACGAGCCCCACTCCGCTCGCGTCGGCTCACTCGCTGCGCTCATTCGCCAAGCGGACCGTACTCGGTTTTGAAACCAGTTCGAGTTGGCGACTTGGTGAGTTGGTGAATTGGGGCCGAACAATCGCAGAGACCCCTCTGCTGCGTCGTTCAGCGATTCGCCAATTCACCAATTCACGAACTCACCAATGCCTATTCCGCCTGTCCGCCGGCGATCTCCAGTAGTTCCTTCGTGATGTTGCCCTGACGCAGCTTGTTGTACTCGAGCCGCAACGCCTTGATCAGATCCTCGGCGCTGTCGGTGGCGTTTTTCATCGACACCATCCGCGCGCTCTGTTCGCTGGCCTTCGCATTCAGGAGGACGTAGTAGACGAAGACGTTGAGATAGACGCCGAGCAGGTAGCCGAGAACGGCCTCGGCCCCCGGCTCGAACACGATTTCGCTGGCGTCCGCCTCCAGCTCGATCGGATCGACGCCAGGGACCTTCAATCCCTTGATCTGTCCGACCGGGAGGTATTCGATCGTGAACGGCTCCTGGGTCAGCGTATTGACGAAGCGGGTCGCGATGATCTTGACCTCATCGACTTCCCCCTTCAGGAAGAGGTCGCGGGCAAAGGCGGCGACCGCGCGCGCTTCGGCAAACGTCGGTGAATCGCCATACGGGAAGTCGGCGATCAGCTGCCGGCGCGTGCGCGCGACGAATTGAGCCGCTTTTCTTCCGGCCGTAATGAAGACCGTCGTCGCCGTGTCGAACTGCGACGCCAGGCGGAACACGTTGGTGTTCAGCGCCCCGCACAGCCCCTTGTCGGCGGCGACGAGAATCACCGCGCGCTTGCGCACCGGGCGGACCCTGAGCAAGGGATCGCTGAACTCACGCATCCGCGACGTCGCACTGAGCTGAATCCGGTACAGCAACCGCGCGAACGGCGCCGACTGCGTCGCCGCCAGCTGCGCCTTCCGCATCTTCGACGCCGCCACCATCTGCATCGCCTTGGTGATCTGCGCGGTCCCGCTCACGGACTTGATGCGTCTGCGAAGATCGCGAGGGCTGTTCATTGTCAGCTACCAGCTACCAGCTACCAGCTACCAGCTTCCCGCTCTTCCTCCGCCACACAAGCAGCAGCAGGAAGCGGGGAGCTGGAAGCTGGAAGCTATTTTTTCCACGTCTGCTTGAACTGATCGGCGGCTGCCTTCAGCTCGCCCTTCAGTGCGTCGCTGATCGCCTTCTCCGCCGAAATTTTCTTGAGCACTTCGCCCCGGCGCGTCGTCAGGAAGTCGGTCCACTCGGCCTGGAACTCCTTGATCCGCTCGACCGGCACATCGTCCACGTAGCCGTTCTGGACGGCCCAGATGACCGCCACCTGGATCTCGACCGGAACCGGGCTGTACCTGAGGCTGCTTGAACAGTTCGACGATCCGCTTGCCGCGGTCGATCTTTCCCTGCGTCGCGGCGTCGAGCTCCGAGCCGAACTGCGCGAATGCGGCAAGTTCGCGGAATTGCGCGAGATCGCCTTTCAGCTGCCCGGCGACCTGCTTCATCGCTTTGAGCTGCGCTGCCGATCCGACGCGAGACACCGAGATGCCGACCGAGATCGCCGGCCGGACGCCCTGGTAGAACAGATCGGTCTCGAGGAAGATCTGTCCGTCAGTGATCGAAATGACGTTGGTCGGAATGTATGCCGAGACGTCGCCGGACTGCGTCTCGATGATCGGAAGAGCGGTCAGCGATCCGTTGCCGAACTTTTCGCCGACGCGGGCGGCCCGCTCGAGCAGGCGGCTGTGAAGATAGAAGACGTCGCCTGGATACGCTTCGCGGCCTGACGGCCGTTTCAGCACCAGCGACACCTGCCGGTACGCCACCGCGTGCTTGGACAAGTCGTCATAAACGATCAGCGCGTCCATGCCGTTGTCCATGAACCATTCGCCAATCGCCGCGCCAGCAAACGGCGCGAGGTACTGACTGGCGGCGGAATCCGACGCCGGCGATGACAGGATGATGCTGTACGGCAGCGCCCCCGCTTCTTCCAGCACGGAAATGATCCGGGCGACGGTGGATTGCTTCTGACCAATGGCGACGTAGATACAGTAGAGCGGGCGATAGTCCTTGTCGCCCGCCGCCTCTGCCGCCTTGTTCAGCCGGGCCTGGCAGATCATCGTGTCCAGGCAGATCGTCGTCTTTCCGGTTGAACGATCGCCGATGATGAGTTCTCGTTGACCGCGGCCGATCGGAATCATCGCGTCGATCGGCATGACGCCGGTCTGGACGGGCTGGCTGATCGGTCTGCGCTTGATGATCCCGGGAGCCACCTTCTCGACCGGGTATGACACGGTGCTCGTGATCGGGCCCTTGCCGTCGAGCGGCTCGCCGAGCGTGTTGACGACGCGGCCAAGCAAACCCCTGCCGACCGGCACCTGAAGGAGCTTGCCGGTGGCGCGGACCTCGTCGCGTTCCTTGAGCTTCGTGTAATCGCCCAGGATGATCGCGCCGACCTCGGTCTCGTCCAGGTTCAGCGCGAGGCCGGTGATGCCCTGCCCGAAGTCGAGCATCTCGTTCAGCATCACGTCGCCGAGCCCTTCAATCTTGGCCACGCCGTCGCCAATCTCGCGAATCACTCCGGTCGTCTGCTTGGCGGTCGCGGCCTTGACGCCCGCGATCTGGGCTTCGATTTCCTGAACCAGGTCCAGCATGTGTGTGTCCTCGCGTTACAGACGAGCCCCGAGCGCTTCGAGCTTTCGCCGGATGCTGCCGTCGTAGAGGTCGCTTCCAACCTTGATGCGCATGCCGCCGATCAGATCGGCGTTCTGCTGGAACGCCGTCTCGAGCCCGGCGCCGTAAACCATCACGAGCCGCGCCTGCACGGTTTGTTTGAGGTCGTCGGACAGGTTCGTCGCGCTCTCGACCACCGCGAGGTGACGGTCCCGATCGAGCCTGACCAGCCTGAGAAAGCCTGTCAGGATGGCCAGCGACCCTCGCCGTCCGGACGACGACAACCGCTCCGCGACTCGTCGGACGCGGGTGTCGTCCGTGCTTCCGTTGACGAGACACAGACCGAACAGCTGCCGCGCCGCCCGCCGACTTCGCCTGGTGATCTTCATGATCAGAACGCCAGCTGCCTGGCGGTCTCCTCGGCAAGTCGATTCTGATCTTCGGCGGTCAGAATCTTTCCGGTCACCGACGCGGTTGTCTGAATGACGAGCCTGCCGACCTCGCGCTTGACGTCCGCGAGCATACGTGCGCGTTCCCGCTCGGTCTCTTCTCTCGTGCGCACGAGAATCTGCTCGGCGGAGGCCATCGCTTTCCTGGTCTCGTCGGCGCCGACGCGAGCCGCCGCCGCGCGCGCCTCCTCAATCAGCTGCTTGCCCTCGACTTCAGCCTTGACGAGCACGGCTTGCCGCTCCGATTCGATCCGGGCGAGCTCCGTCTTGATCTTTTCCGCATTGGCGAGACCGCTGGCGATTTGCTGCCGGCGCGCTTCGAGGATCTGCAGGATGGGTTTGTAGGCGAGCCTGTAGAGCACGGCACAGACGATCCCGAAGCTGATGCTCTGAGACAGCAAATGCGGCCAGTCGACGCCAAAGGCCTGGGCGACCGATTCAAGTTGTCCGCCACCTGAGGCGGCGGCCTGGAGCGCTAAGACATCCATCATGACGAACTCGCCTCGTGCGGGAGCGACGTCACGTGCGCCCCCGCCTGCTCTGCGGTCTGTCTACCGAACCAGGAACAACGCGTAGAACACGATCGCTTCGGCGAAGGCGATGGACAGAATTGCCTGCACCATGATCTTGGTCGAGGCGCCGGGATTCCGTCCGACCGCGATCGACGCGCCCTGGCCAATCAACCCGACGCCGATAGCCGCGCCGAGCGCGGCCAGGCCGACGTGCATGCTGCCGAAAAGGCCTCCAGTCATCTGCATTTCCTTTCTGATCCGTCGCCGTAAACCTGGGTCTGCGGGTGCGGCCCGGCGCAATCCTCACCCCTCTTTAGTGCGCGGCTGCCTGGCCTGGCTCCTCGTGCTGACAGATCAGCAACGTGAACACTGCCGTCAGCAACATGAACACCAGTGCCTGGACCAGCCCGACGAGCAGCTCCATGAAGTAGAACGGGATCGGGAGGAGCCAGCCGAGGCCCGGAACAAGCGTGGACATGGCCTCGAGCATGTTCTCGCCAGCGTAGACGTTGCCGTAGAGACGAAAACTGAGAGAAATGGGCCGGAACAGGATCGAGATGATCTCGAGCAAGCCCGCCGCGAGAAAAATGAACGCCATGAGCGGCTTCATGAACCCGGTCGTTTCGCCCTTCGCGCCGAAGAGTTCTTTCGCCATGCCGCGCACGCCGACTTCCTGAAGCGCCCACACGATCCACATCACGAAGAAGATCAGCGCCATCGCCAGCGTCAGGTTCAGATCGGCATTCGCTCCCCGCAGCAGGGGCTCGTCGATGACGAAGCCGTGATCGGTCTGATGTCCCCACCCGATCGTGCCGACGCCGGGAATCAGGGAGACCCAGTTGGCGGCGAGAATGAAAATGAAAATGGTCGCGAAGAACCAGAACGTCCGTCGCGTCAGATGCGCGCCGATGATGCTTTCGAGAAGGCCGTAGAGCGCTTCGACGAGCCACTCGAAGAGGTTCTGCGCGCCGGTCGGCACCTGATTCATCTGACCGGTCGCCAGCCGCGCGAAGAGAATGAGCCCAAGCGCCACCGCCCACGTCACCACCATGGAGTTCGTGATGGGAAATCCAAGGACGTGCCCGATCTCGACGGCCTTCTGCGACAGGCCTCCTTCGGAAAGTGCGTAAACGTTCATGGTGGTGCCAGCCCGCTGACAGCACGGGGCATGCCACCGCGGAATCCTCGCGAGTTGTCATGGCGGTTTGCGAAGGCCGAGTTCTGCGCCGGGGGGGCCTCCGGTATCCCGGACTCATCTCCACGGTGCCGGAGAGAAACAGGAGTGGCCGAGGGGCTCGAGCTGCCGTATTCTCATGGCTGATTGGGTCCGCGAAGTCTGGCGACCACGGCACATGATCTGCAGCGCCGCCGCCGGACATTCGCCTTTTCACGACAGGTCAAAACCTATGACAGCTCGACACAAGACGATGACCGGCGTTCTTCTGTGGGCAGTGGCAGCAGCAGTCTCGCTTCAGGGGCAGGGAGCCGAAACGTTTACGGCGACCGCGTCAGTGAAAACGGCCGGCGGTGCAGCGGTAACGGCGCCGGTCACGATTGTCGTCAGCCGGAAGATGCCAAAGGACGAGGCCGACAAGTTGGTCGGCAGCTTCAAGAGTGGCGGACTCACCGCGCTGCGCTCGGCGTTGAGCGGCGTCAAACCGACCGGATCGATTCAGTTGGGCAAGGGCGCTGCGACGCCGACGAGAATCACGATCGAACGCACCACCGACCAGGGCCGGCTGCTGACCATCGTCACCGATCGGCCGATCCTGTTTCTGGGAAGCGGTCTCCCGGGTGCCAAGCCGAAGCAGGGCTACGATTTTGCCGTCGCCGACATCGAAGTGGATGCCAGCGGCAAGGGCACCGGCTCGTTGGCGCCAGCGGCAAAGATCACCCTGAAGCAGGACGCGTTCGTGGTCGAAGACTACGGAGCAGAGCGGGTCGAGTTGAAGGATGTCGCCAAGGCGAAAAAATAGTAACGGTGAGCCGTGAAAACTAAAGAGTACGAAAAGGCGCTGAGGAAACTGCAGATCGAACTCTGCCACCTCCAGCGGTGGATCAAAGAGAAGGGACTGCGGGTCGTCATCATCTTCGAAGGTCGTGACGGCGCCGGGAAGGGTGGAACCATCCGCGCGCTGACCGAACGCGTGAGCCCGCGCGTGTTCCGCGTGATCGCCCTGCCCGCGCCGTCCGACCGCGAGAAGAGCCAGGTGTACATGCAGCGCTATCTCGAGCAGTTTCCAGCGAGGGGCGAAGTCGTCATCTTCGATCGAAGCTGGTACAACCGCGCCGGGGTCGAGTACGTGATGGGCTTCTGCACCCCCGAGCAGCATCGTCGTTTCCTGAACCTCTGCCCGCAAATCGAGAAATTCCTGATCGAGGGCGGGACGGTCCTGATCAAGCTGTGGCTGGAAGTCGGCAACGAGGAACAGGAACGCCGATTCCAGGCCCGGATCGAAGATCCGGTTCGCCAGTGGAAACTGAGTCCGATGGACTTGCCGTCCAGGGAACGCTGGTACGACTATTCGCGCGCCCGCGATCTCATGCTGAAGAAGACCGATACGAAGATCGCGCCCTGGCATATCGTCCGCTCCGACGACAAGAAGACAGCGCGGTTGAACACGATCGCCCACGTGCTCTCACGGATTCCCTACAAGAAACTGCCGCAGGAAAAAATCAAGCTCCCCAAGCGTTCGAAGAAGGGGGCCTATAACGACACCAAGGCCATGGCGAAGCGGCGTTTCGTCAAGGAAGTCTATTCCTGAGCGAGGGAACGGCTGACCTGATCGTCCGGCGGGACGGAGGGCGCTCCGGCCGTGCGGAGCGCTGTCCTGCTGCGTCCCACGGGCCAGATCCCCACAAGCCGTTCTCATTCAAACGCTTGCTGCGCCGGCCGTGACTCCGGCGGCGGAGTATGGATCTTGCCTTTCAGTCAGATGGCCGTTCCGGCCTCATCAGCGAGGGACTCACGTGAAAATCCTCGTCCTCCCCTTCGCCGCAACGCTCCTCGTCGCGTCGTCCGCGCTCACCAATTGGGAGCGAGCGCCGGAGTCCGCACCAGCGTCGTCGCAAGCGGCGAAGGCGCCAAAACCTGACGACATGGACAAGCTGCTCGCTCCGGTGGCGCTCTATCCGGATCAGCTGCTGTCGCAAATGCTGATCGCGGCCCAGAACCCCGGCAAGATCGGCGCGCTCAACGAGTGGCTGGCGAGCCAAAAGCTCACCGGCAGCGAGCTGCAGGACGCCGCCGTCAAGTCAGGGTTCGATAGCAGCTACGTCGCCCTCGTCCTTTTTCCGCAGGTCGTCAACTACATGGCGACGCAGATGGACTGGACGTCCCGCGTCGGCCAGGCGTTCACAGCCGATCCGAAGGGCGTGTTTGCCAGCATCCAGCGGCTGAGGACGAAAGCGAAGGATGCCGGCAAGCTGAAGACCAACCAGCAGCAGCAGGTCGAGACCAAGACCACCAGCTCCGGTGATCAGGTCATCGTGATTGAACCCGCGAATCCCCAGGTGGTGTACGTGCCGCAATACAACCCCGCGACCGTCTACACCACGACATCATCGACCGTCGTGATCAAGGAAGACGACGACAACGCCGAGGCGGTCGCCGCCGGATTGATTGGCTTTACCGCGGGCATCGCCATCGGCGCGGCACTCGACAACAACTACTACTACGGCCCACACGGATATCACGGCGGCTTCTACATGTACGACGATGCCTGGGATGACTGGGCCGACGACCGCGAGGACGCGCGCGAAGACTGGCAGGACCACCGCGAAGACATCGTCGATGAGCGCGGCGACCGCTCGAAGAACGCGCAGGAGCAGCGCACCGAGCGAACCGAGAGCCGCCAGGAGAATAGCCCGCAGACTCAGGCGCAGCGTGACCAGCGCAAGAGCGATGCTCAGGCGAAAGCCACCGAAGCACGAAGCACCGGCACGGCCAGCGCGGAGTCGCGCGGATACAGCGGCGACAAGAGCCGGAGCACGAGCACTGAACGAAGCGGCACCAAATCGGACGCCTTCTCCGGATACTCGAGCGGAAAATCGGAACGGACCGCGAGTCAGCGCGGGCAAAGCAGCCGCAGCAGCTCGCGCAGCAGCGGCGGTTCGAGAAGGCGGTGACCCGATGAGAACAAGAATCCTTGGGCGGGCTCTCGCCTGTGCAGCGTTGTCGGCAAGCCTGTGTTGCAAGGGTGCCCCTCGAGAGACGGGACAACGGATATTCCAGACTCCTGATCAAGCTGCGCAGGCGCTGAACGACGCCGCCAAAGCACAAGGCAGCGACACCCTGCTGGAAATCTTCGGAGTCGACGGGAAGGATCTGGTTGACTCGTCCGACCCGGCGACCTCCCGCCGCGCTCGCCAGGTCTTCAACGTCGCCTTCAAAGAGGGATGGCGGTGGATCGACGAGGGCACCAGCAAGACGCTCGTGATCGGTCACGAATCGTGGCCCTTCCCTGTTCCGCTGGTGAAAGAGGGCACCGGGTGGCGATTCGATGCCGCGGCCGGCAAAGAAGAAGTGATCGCGCGGCGAATTGGCCGAAACGAGCTCGCCGTGATTCGCATCTGTCAGACCTACGTCAAGGCCCAGCACCTCTACGCGCGCCAGGGGCACGACGGCAAGGCCGCGGGTGTGTACGCCACCGCGTTTCGCAGCAGTGCCGGTCAGCAGAATGGACTGTACTGGCCGACGGCACGCGGTCAGAAACCCAGCCCACTTGGTGACCTCGTGGCGGAAGCGGCCACCGAGGGACGAGACCTGGCCAAGGGTCAGCCCTCACCCTTCCACGGCTACTACTTCAGGATCCTGACCGCGCAAGGACCCGCGGCGCCTGGCGGCGCACAGGACTACATCGTCAACGGCGTGATGTCGAAAGGGTTCGCGCTGGTCGCCTGGCCGGCGCAATACGACGTCACCGGCGTCATGACGTTTGTCGTCAACCAGGACGGGACAGTGCGCCAAAAAGATCTTGGGCCCGACACCGACGCGGCGGTGAAGGCAACGACCGCCTACAACCCCGAGGGTTGGGAGTCGGTGCAGTAACGGCCGGATGAGCGTCGTCGTCGAAGCCCCGGCGGAAAAGAAGCGCGTCCTCGATCCCGTCGCACGCGTATCCGAGGTGCTCTTCGGGCTGATCATGGCGCTGACCTTCACCGGGACACTCAGTGCCGCGACCGCCGACCGTGAGGAAGTTCGTACGCTGCTCATCGGCGTGATCGGCTGCAACATCGCCTGGGGCCTGGTCGATGCCGTCATGTTCCTCATGAGCGCATTGGCCGAACGAGGGCATGGTTTAGTGACGCTTCGCGCCGTGAGGAGCGCCGCGACACCAGAAGCCGCCCACAGCGCGATTGCTGAAGCCATTCCACCAATCCTGGTTCGGATGCTCCATCGCGAGGACTTCGAACGGATCCGGCGCGGGCTGCTTGGAGTGGACGACCTGCCGGCGAGCCCGTCGCTGACGAAAGAGGATTGGGTCGGCGCGCTCGCGGTATTCCTCCTCGTGTTTCTCTCCACCTTTCCGATCGTAATCCCGTTCCTCGTTTTTCGAGACGTTCGCTTTGCGCTGCGCATGTCGAACCTTGTCGCGCTCGTGATGCTGTTCATCGCAGGATGGTGGCTCGCGAGACACGGCGGGCATAATCCGCTCTGGACAGGCCTGGCCACCATGCTGCTCGGCGTCGTGCTGGTGGGGATCACCATCGCGCTGGGTGGATAGGAGGTCGGATGCGGGCTCCGTGGTCCGGGATCCGGGATCCGGGATCCGACCCCAGCTACTGCTTCGACGTCACCGGGGCTCTGAATCCCGCGATCACATACACCAGCGCGCTGACTGGAATGCCCTCGACTTTTGCAGGCCTGAAGCGCCATTGCCTGACGGCATCGCGCGCCGGTTCGTCGAACGGTGGCGCCGACGCGATTACGCCGACGTCTTCGACCGAGCCGATCGCGCTCACGCGCGCTTCGAGCAGCACAACGCCGCTGCCAAACGCCCGCGGCGGGTACGGCGGGATCGTGGTCGAGACTGGCAACGGCATCGCGTCGGATCCCGACGCGAGATCCTTCGGCCCTTCCCCCAGGGTTGGATTGTTCATCGCCGGCGGGCGAAAGATCGCGACGACGAGAACGTTTGACGGAACAGCGGCGCGCGCCATCGGCGTGCCGGCTCGGGCACCGTCAGCGTCGACGACCTTTCGCGCGGTAAAGAACTTCCAGTCGCGCGTCGCGCCCGTGACGAGTTCAGTGAACGGCGGGGTGTCCCGAATAGGCGTCGCACGCGTGACGACTCCTTCGCTGCTGACGTCGAGTTCGACGCGAACCTCACCGCCGCCAACCGCGTTCACCGGAATCGGCGGAACTCTTCCCTCTCGCAGTCGCGCCGGGATGTACGCTGCCTCCTGCTGCGTGACGAGCAAGAGCGTGAACGCACAGAACACAAAGACCCTGAACATCTGACTTTGGCTGACGAGCGGCTAGAGCTGCGAACTCTTACCTCTTAACTTTTTACTTTTAACTTTTGACTTTTAACTTACCGTAATTCAGAAACTGTACGCGACGTATGCCATCCCGTAGGTGAAATTTTTCGTGCGGCCGCTGAACTGCTGAACCGCCTTCCCTGGATCAGCATATGCCGCCACCAGGCTCAGCGTGAAGTTCGAGTTCATCTTCCAATCAGAGTACACGTCAATCTCGAATGCCACGTCCTTCGCGGTCACGTGCGGGCCAAGCGCTTCCGGATGGTCCAGCGTGAACTTGTACAACAACAACCCGCCGCTGACCGCCTCGGTCGGCTCGACGTGGGCGCGGATGAGATGCGACTTCAGATTCGAGTTGGAAAGGAAGTACTCGCCAGCGATTTCACCCTGCCACCAGGTGCCCCAGTCATGAAATCCCGGTAAAAGCGGGTCGAAGGACTCGTTGGCCGGCGTCGCCGGATCGTCTCCCTGGAAGAACGCGTAGCGGTAGGAGAGTTCCGGTTTCCACGCGACCTCGCTCAATTGATAGGCTCCCTGGAGTGTCCACGCATTTGAATCGAGCAGCTCGCCGTTGCGCTCCGATGCGTATTCGAACTCGAACGACAGATCTGAATTCCGTCGAATCGGCGCGGTATATGCGCGAATGTTGACAACGTTGAGCCCATCGCGTTCCGGCCGCAGATCCGGGTGAGCAAACATCTTCAAGTAGGTGGCGCCAAACGTGGTGTCTTCGCCTGGCGCGTACTCGTAGTTGAGTCCCCACAGACGGGTGCCCGTATCGTTCTCATCGAGTTCGTCTTTGTCGAGATAGAAAGTCTCGATCGTATGCGCTCCTGGTTTGAATCGGCCGATTGCGGCCAGCTCGAAGGCCTTGCGCGCGTTGGTCCAGTAACCGCCGCGGCTGCCGCCTTCAGACGCACCGTCGTAGAGGAGGAACCCATGTCCGAGCTGGTACTGCTCGCGACCGACGGAGAAGTCGAGGACGTTTTCACCTGCCGACAGCGACGTGCCTGACCGCCAGCCGACGTAGAGATCTTCAGGACCAAACGACGAGACGTCGTGTCCGAACGGCTCGGGCACGGAGCCGTACGTGCGCTCTCCAACGGCGCTGATTTTTCCATACACCTCGCTGGAGTTGCCCGCCGTGTGGCTCGCCGAGAGCGCCGGCTTGATGTAGCCCTCGAACCACTGGTCGCTCAGGTCTTCGTTCGTGCCCGGATCTTTTGGGTTGAGGAAGAGCGAGTTGGCGAACCCGAATGTGCCCCATCCTGCGTCGAAGTTGAATGTCCATTTGATCGGCGCAGGCAAGCCGGTCGGCCGCGCCTCCTGCTTGTCTAGCTTCGAGTCTGGAGCGTTCGCGTTCGAAGAGTCCTGAGCGGAGACAGTCGCGGGAAACAGTGCGGCACAGACCGTCAGCGCCGCGAAGAATTGCTGCCGGATTGGCATGATCGTCGCGCCTCTAGGAAGTGCAGGCCGGCTGCCAGTCGGCCAGGGGTGTCGAGGCCCTGCTCTAAACACTTGCACCAAAGTTGTTTGTAAGGCTCGGCTGGTATTTGGGATGTTGCCCTGACCCGACGAGGCATCCGGTATCTCGGACTATCTCCGGGATCGCGGGTCTCGCGGTTTCGTGTTAATCGGGGGGTCATTGATGATTCGCCTCGCTCGTCTGGCGGTTGCCAGCGTTCTCGCTCTGATCGTGTTGACGAGTGCAGCTCAGGCGCAGAACAGCTCCGCTGCTCCAGCTGCACCGCCAGCGGCGTCCGCGCAACCCGACGCCGCCAAGGATCCGCTCGGCCGAGACACTCCACGGAGCACGGTTCTGAGCTTCCTCGAGGCTGGTCGCAAAAACGAAGATCAGCTCGCCGCGCAGTTCCTGGACACTCAGCTCACCGGCAAGGCTGCCGCTCTTCTTTCACATCAGCTGTTCGTTGTTCTCGACGCCCGTCTTCCTGCGCGTCTGACGCAGCTCAGCGACGTCCCCGAGGGATCGCGCTCGAATCCGCTCCTGCGCGATCAGGAAGTCATTGGAACCGTCAACAGCGCTCAGGGAGACGTCGAGATCGTTCTCATTCGACGACCGGGCGAAAACGCGACGCCGGTCTGGCTGTTTTCGCGGAGAACCCTCGACTCGGTTCCGGTCGTCTACGAGGAGATCACCCTGCGGCGCGACGACAGGCCTGTCTACCGGTTCCTCAGTGAGAAAATCGGCCGCATCCGGGTGCTCGAGTCGCTTTCCGTACTTCTCGGTCTGCTTGCGTTCTACGCCTTGACCCTGGCGTTGAATCGAATTCTCTCTGGCCTGCTCGGACGCATGTGGCCGGGCGCGTTCAAGACCGCCAAAACTGCGGGTCGCAACGTGCTGCCACTGCCTGCCCGTCTGCTCGTGATGGCCCTGGCAGGCCGCTGGGTAATGGCCAATCTGTCACTGTCATTATTCGTCCGGCAGTTCTGGACGACGGCCGCGCGCAGCGTCACGATTGCGACGGTCGTCTGGCTGCTCATCCTTCTCAACGGCGAGATCGAGCAGTACTTCACCCGCCGTTTCCCCCCGTCGCAAGCGGGCGTCACGTCGCTCCTGCGCATTGTCCGCAGGGCGGCCGATGTGGTGGTGCTCTTTCTCGGGCTGTTCGCCTTTCTGCATCTCTTCGCCATTGACGCGACACCCGCACTCGCCGGGCTTGGCGTGGGTGGCATCGCGGTCGCCCTCGCCGCGCAGAAGACGCTCGAGAACGTTGTCGCCGGCGCGTCGCTCATCTTCGACAAGGCCGTGCGCGTCGGAGACACCTTGAAGATCGACACCACCGTCGGCGTGGTCGAGCATATCGGGCTTCGTTCGACGTGGATTCGCACGCTCGATCGAACGATGGTCAGCATCCCGAACAGTCAGATCGCGAACGCCACCGTCGAGACGCTCTCGGTCCGGGACAAGTTCTGGTTTCATCCCGCAATCGGCCTCGTCTACGAGACGACTCCGGAGCAGCTGCGTGCCGTAATCGGTGGGATCCGCAGGCTCCTCGAGGAATTTCCCTCCATCGAGCGTCCATCAATCAGGGTGCGCTTCCTGCGCCTCGGATCGTTTTCACTCGACGTCGACGTATTTGCTTACCTCTACGCGCGCGACTGGAATCATTTCATGGAGATCCAGGAGCAGCTGCTGTTCGGCGTGACCGACATCGTCGCGAAGGCCGGTACGCAGTTCGCGTTCCCGTCGCAGACGATGTATCTCGCCGGAGCTACCGCCACGCCCGCGGCAGAAGCGCTGCCGAGACGGTAACAGTTACGGGTTCTACAGGGTTCTACAGGGTTCTACGAGGTTCTGCGGGGTTCTGCGGGGTTCGTTCTACCGGATCCCGGAATGATTCACTTCGCAGTCGGTTGCTGCTGTGGCTGCTGCTGTGGCCTGGGCTCGAAGCTGCCGCCCAGCGCCAGGTGGAGGTTCACGCGTTGCACGCGCTGTTCGGCCTGGACTCGAATCAACGCGGATTCGGTCGCGTTGAGCGCGAGCTCGCGCTGCGTCACGTACCGCAGATCGGTGCTGCCGACCTTGAACTGGGTACGGACGATCTCGGCGGCGCGTCGATTGTCGGAGAGCGCCTGGGCCAGGATCTGCTCCCGTTCGCGCGCAGCGAACTCCGCAGACAACGCGTTTTCCACCTCGCTGAACGCGCGAAGGCCGACCGAGGCGTAGGCAGCGACTGCCTGTTTCTGCTCCGCCGTTCGGATCTGAACCTGCGTCTTGAGCGCACCGCCCTTGAACAGTGGCATCAGCAGGTTCGCGCCAAAATTCCAGACCGGGTTGTCGCCGTTCTGCAGGACGAACAAGTCGGACGAGATCGAGCTGACGCCGGTGGTCAAGGCGATCGCCGGCAGCCTTGCGGCTTTGGCTTCATTGACCCGATGAAAGGCCGCGGCAACATGACGCTCGGCGGCGATGACATCCGGCCGACGTTCGAGCAACTCCGACGGCAGTCCTGAGGGAACGGAAGGCGGCTGTCCGGGCAGCTGCACGGTGACACCCGCGGCACCGGCGGGGTATCGGCCTAGCAGCAGCTCGAGGGCTCGGATCGCCTGGTCTCTGGCGAAAACCACCTGCCGCAGCGCGTCGAGATAGGTCGCGACATTCGCGCGCGCGATGTACACCTCCTCGTCGCTGCCCACCCCGACTTGCGAGCGTGTCTCGGCGAGACGCACCAGCGCCTCGTTGTTCCGGATGGTCGTTCGAGCCGTTTCGGCCTGCAGTCCCGCTTCCGTCGCGAGGAACCAGGCGCGGGCGACGGTCGCCGCCATCGATTGCCGGGCAAACTCGAAATCAGCCTCGGCCGAGCGCGCGTCCGCAGACGCCGCGGCGCGAGCGTTTCTGACGCGTGCCCACAGATCGATCTCCCAGTTGATCGACAAGACAGCGCCTTGCAGGCCCGAACCGTCGCCGGACATTTTGCCCCCGCCGCGCGCGAGCACATCGGCTGACGGATACAGCTTCGCGCCGGCCAGCTTCGCATAGAGCCGCGCCTGCTCGACCCTGGCGGCGGCCACGCCCAGATCAGGGTTGTTCGCGATCGCCTCGGCGACGGCGGCGTTCAAGTCGGCATCGTTGAACGAGGCCAGCCAGTTGTCGGTCACGACGCCGGCCGCCGCACCCGTAGCCGCCCATGCTGTCGGCACATCGGTATGCGGCAGCGCCTCACCCTTGAGAGCGGTCGCGTCAGGCGGTTTCTTCACCAGACACGACGACGACAACAGGACGCCGAGGGCGAGCGACACCGCAAAGGCGAGCCAAGTGGACCAACCGGGGCGAGCGTCAGGACAGCGAGTCATCGCGTCAGTGCCCGATGTGGATGCTGTGCTTGATGATGATGTAGTCGAGATACGACGCCACCCGCAGCAGCACCTTCCGGATGATGTGGACGAGCGTGAGATGTTCAGTGTAAATCGCGGCGGCCCCGCGGGCGCCAGCGGCGAGAAACACGTCTTTGTCGTGTTCGTCCACCACCACCTTCACCGGGAACCGGCCGGGCGGCGGGACGAAGGTCGTCTTCGGCAAATCACCTGAGGCCTCGATCTGTCCCTGACCCTGGGCCCAGATAATCGAATCCACGTGCCCCTTGATGACGCGGCCTGGGTAGGTGTCGAGCGTGATCTCGACTTCATTTCCCTTGTCGACCTGGTGCAGCTCGTTCTGGCCGAACAACGCGAAGATCTGGTACTCGTTGTCGACGAACGTCATGACTTCGTTGAACGGCATGCCGGCCACGAAGAAGCCGGGACGGAGCATGACGTTGACCATCGTCCCGTTTCCCGGCGCGACCACCGTCGTTTGCGACAAATCCCACTTCGCGGTTTCCAGCTGCGCCTGAGTTGTCTTGACCGCAGCTTCCGACATCTGCACCTGCGCCTGGGCGGTGGCGATCTGGGACCTGACCTGCGCGACGCCGGCCAGCTCGCCGTTCACCCGGCTATCGAGTTTTTCCCGCACTTGCTGCTGAGATGCGCGCGCTGCGATCAGCTGCGCCGTCAATTCGTTGACGTTGGTCTGCGACTGTTCGAGATCGAAGCGGTTCCCTGCACCGGCGGCCACCAGCTCTGTATTCTGCGCGACCCGCTTCTTGGCCAGGTCGAGCGACGCGTTGAGTCTTTCCACCTGGCCGTTCGCCTCTTTCAGCTGTTCCTGCAGCTGGGGCTCGGTGGACTGTGCGTCGGGGAGCTTGGCCCTAGATTCGGCGACTCGCTGGCGGTCCGCGCCGACCTTTGCCTCGTCCGCCGCCAGCTTCGCTTCGAGCGAGTGGACCTCGTTCTGATACGGCGTCGGATCGATGCGGAACAGCAAGTCCCCTTTCTTGACCGGGCGGTTGTTGTCGACCCCGACCTCGATGACGCGCCCGCGCACCTGCGAAACAATCGGCACCACGTAGTTCACGACGCGAACGTCGCTCGTGGTCGGCGCGAAGATGTTGAGCAGAAGCAGGAGACAAGCGATCGCGACCACCGGGAAGATCGCGACGGCGACCTTCCATGGCGTGGTCCACGGCAGCAGCTTCAGCTTGATGAAGATCAACCAGACGAAAAACGAATAGATGCCAAGGAGAATGATTTCCATTACCGGGCTCCGTGTCCCGTGAATTTGGACTCGATGGCCTCGAGATCGGCACGGAGCTTCGCCAGTTCGGCGTCGGGAATGTTCTGGGCCTCGAGGCGGGCGAGGCGTTGCTGCAGGCCCGGCGTCTTCTCCCGCAGGTTGAGCCCTCCTTCACCTGCACCTTCCGCCTCATCGTCGTGCTCGTGCAACTGGTCGGTGCCGTACGCCAATTTGTGCATGACTGGCTTCGAATAGGCCCAGATCCAGGCCAGCGGCCACAGCAGCCCGCCAAAGACCAGCGATAGCAAGCACAGCGTACGGATGGCCTCGAACTGCGGATGATTGCGCTTGTGAGCAATCTGCTCCGGAAGGATGTGGACCATCCAGAACAGCGCTATCAGGACGACAGGAACGACGAACAGGATGAAGATGGCGAGAAAGGTGGCCAGCTTGTCTTCCGCCTCGTGGGAGAGAAGCGAGGCGTGGGCCTCCCTGGGTGTTGCGAGAAGGAGGAGGGCCAGTCCGGCAATCACACGAGCCGCCGGCCGCCCGCCGCTGATTACACGTCGTAAAGCCATTACGAACCTCGAAGACCCGGTACAAACTGACGGCACCTGTCAGAAGTGCGAGAGCAGCAGCCGTGCCATGGCTTGGCCGCTCCTCACGGCCGTGATTCGCTGGCCTGACATCAGGGTTCGGCGGAATCGGCGGAAAAAATCCTCCGGCAGTTTGGGCGGGTCTACGGGATGCCGGAGGGGTGCGGACGGGCGTCCGCGGTCAATGGGATCCGCGGTTGCCGGGCGCTTAGGGGCGGACGTTGACCGCGGCCGTGAGCTGAAACTGAAGACGCGTTTCGGCGGGGAGCTTCAAATGCTCCTCGCCGGTGCTGGCCATGACGGCTCCGGCTGCCCCGCCGACCGCCGCGCCAATCGCCGCGCCTGATCCGCCACCCGCAATGCCGCCGACAACGGCGCCCAGACCGGCGCCGCCGCCGACTTTGCGTGCCGTCTTCTTGCCTTCGCCTCCGCCCTTCGTCTCGACATACGCGGTGGCGACCGGGTAGACGTTTCCACCAAACCCGATGGCGTTCATCTTGAGGGAAATCTTGTCGCTGCCCTTCATCGTCCCCGACTGCTGGACGGCGGCTGCCTGAAGCACTGCGCTGGCCCCGCGCGGGATGACAATCGAACCGTTCATCATGACCGGGTCGTCAACGATCGCCTTGAACGTCTGACCGGTCTGCGACGCATCGACGTCAATTCCTTGCGTGAGCCGGACGTTGATCATCGTACCCGCGGGCACCTGCACCGGTTTTGGCCGCGTCGCGGGATTGGGCGGAGCCGCTGGCGGTGCCGCCGGCTTGCGCGGGGTGAACTCGACCGACACCGTCTCTTCGATCGCCACCTCGGTCACTTTTCCGCTGTCGAGAAGAATCCGGACCGCCTTGCTGTCGGCACCGACAAACATTCCCTCGATGACTTTGCCCGACTTCAGCTTGACGCGATCCGCCGACAGCGACACGCCCACCGCTACCAGGATGACCACGGTGATCCAATGGGTGTGGCGGTATCTCATGCGGCTCCTGCTATTTGGCGATTGGGAGCGCCGCGGAGATCTGCAGGTCGATGATCAGTTGCAGCTGGTGCTCGACCTGCAGGTAGCGCAGCGCGGTACGCGGAGACAACGCCTTCTTGACGCGATCGTAGTACTTGGCCATCACCGCCTGACGGCGCGACTCGATATCGAGCGCCTTCGTCGCGATTTGATCGGCGGCCGCGTCGGTCATCGTGTCGTAATGACTGGAGAACTCGCCAATCAACGCCACCCGCTCGTCGCCAAGCGTCGACATCTCCGCGTCGTACTCGCGATAGATCGGCCAGAAGGCCTTGTCTTCCGCTTCGGTAAACCCCATCACTTCGGTGAGGATGGCGACCTTCTCGGCGCGCACATCGCTGCGAAGCAACTCGGTGTACGCGGTCAGATTGGTCGCACGGGTTTCCCGATCGGAGGCGGCCGGCGACTGAACGTGGACGACCAGACCGCACACCATCAGCAGCGTGACCGTCAAGAACGTCCGTCTCAACACGGCCGTGTCCCCCACAATGAATGGCTGATTTGCGATTGCTGATTGAAAGACGCCAAGCGGGCCAATCGTCAATCAGCAATCTTCAATCAGAAATCCCCTAGCCCTTCTGCTTCGGCGGGTAGTTCTTGAAAATCTTGTTCACCGCGTTGGTGATGCTCTTGTCCCGCTTTTCCGGCTTCGCCTGAGTGTCGACTTCCTTGACGCCCATGCCGCGCCAGACCAGTTGTCCCTTGGCTGCGTCGGCCATGTCGATCACCATCGTTCCGATCAGGATGTCCCGCACCTGCGTCGTCGTCGAGCCCATGCCGCCGCCATACCCCCACCCGTAGGGGCCGTAGCCGCCGGCGTAACCGGAGCTGTAGGTTGAAATGTCCTTCTGCTTGTCGAACGCGACGTGATACACGACGAACACATCCGGCTTGTCACTCTTCGTGAATCCCTTCGCCGTTAGCGCCGAATCGATGGCCGCGTCGATCCGGTCGTCGATGAGTGGCTGCCCGACCTTGGTTCCGTCCTTATGCGCGTACGTCTTGTAGGCAGCAAAGTTCGCGCTCTTCTCGAAGTCGTAGCTGACTTTCTGCGCGATCACGAGCGCGGGCAACAGGCACACGAGCGTCACGATGGAGATCACGAGTTGCTTCTTCATTTGCGACTGTTCCTTTCGGTCGACGGGTTTCGTTTAGAAGACAGACGCTGCAACAGTCAAGCCGTTTTTGAAATGCGCGCCCTGGCGCGCTCGTCAAAGTGATCGCTCGAGTGCAGAGCACGAGCGGTCCGGAATTCCGGAGGCGCTCCGGCGACTTGGAGACCGCGCCGGGTGTGCTGAGGGACGATTCACCCGAGCAAAGCGCGGGCGGTCCGCGCGGCTGGATACCGTTCACGCCGCTGCCGTCCAGCGGCACAGTCCCTGCTCTTGCAGAAGCACCTGCTGTTGTTTCCACAGCATTTCCGAGATCGCTTGCCCCAGGATCCACGACATGACGTGGGCCCTCCGGCAGGGCGGTGGGAGGTGATTGGATCGTGCCGATCGACATGAAGCGGGACAACGGCAACATCTACCGGGTCGAGCTCTGGGGACAGCTCCGAAAGTCCGATCTCAAGACATGCGAGGAACGGCTCGCCGGGGAGATCGGCCGGGTGGGCCCGGTGAAGCTCCTGTTCGACCTATCGGGCTTCGAGGGGTGGGAGACGCGCTCGGACTGGAACGATCTGTCGTTCTTCATCAAGCACGGCGACAGCATCGAACAGATTGCAATCGTCGGCGATGACAAGTGGAAAAGCCAGGCCATGATGTTCGCCGGTGCAGGCCTTCGCAAGGCGCCCGTGGAGTATTTCCCTCAGGGCGAGCTGACCAAGGCGCGCACCTGGTTGTCCTCGTAGCAGACATCGGCTCGGTCGCATATCAGGAGGATCGAGAGTGAAGAAACATCAACGCCGACATGCGGCGGCAGCCGTCGTTGCCGCCTTCAGTCTGCTCGTGCAGCCCCTGACGCCGCTGCTGGCGGAGCAGGCTCCGGCAACTCAAACGGCAAAGCCTGCCGCCCCGGCCGCGCAGCCCGCGGCCAAGCCGGCCGCAGCGCCGGCAGGATCGAAGCCCGCCCAAACGCAGGCGGCTGCGGCGCCGATCGACGGCGGATGGCCGCGGTTCTACGAGGCCGCTGGCGGAAGCATCCTGCTGTATCAGCCGCAGATCTCGAGCTGGGACAATCAGAAACACCTCGTGGCGTTCAGTGCGGTGTCTTTCCGACAGGCGGGCACAACGCAGAACGCCTCTGAGAAACCAGCCGTTGGAACCATCAAGCTGGAATCAGATACGAAGGTGTCGGTCAGCGATCGACTGGTGAGCCTCACCGCTATCAAGGTGACCGAAGCCAACTTCCAGACACTCCCGAAGGAACAAGTACGGGCGATCAGCGAGGCCGTCGACAAGGCGATTCCCGACGACGAGAAAGTGATCGCACTCGATCGAGTCCTTGCGAACATCGACAAGAGCCAGATCGTGTCGAAGAACGTCGAGGGCATCAAGGCCGATCCCCCGACGATCTTCTTCAGCAAGTCGCCCGCGGTGATCATGAATCTCGACGGCGACCCGATCTGGAGCCCAGTCAAGGAAAACGATCTGAAGTACGCCGTCAACACCAACTGGGACCTGTTCCAGTATGGTCCCACCAGCACGTTGTATCTGCGGAACAACGACACGTGGCTGAAAGCGACCGACGTGAAGGGCCCATGGACGCCGGCCGGCAAGCTGCCTGACAGCTTCACGAAGCTGCCCGCCGAGGAGAACTGGAAGGACGTCAAGGCGAGCCTCCCGGGGAAAACGGTCGCGGCATCGGCTGTGCCGAAGGTGTTCATCAGCACACAACCGGCGGAGCTGATTCTGCTGACCGGCGAACCCGTCTACCAGCCCATCAAGGGCACCGGCCTGTTCTGGGTGAGCAACACCGAGAGCGACGTGTTCCGGATGGGAAAAACCGGCGACGTCTACTACCTGGTCGCCGGCCGCTGGTTCTCCGGACCGGACTTCAGCGGACCGTGGAAGTTCGCGACTCCGTCGCTGCCAGAGGACTTCAAGAAGATCTCGCTCGAGCACGAACGCTCGCGCGTCCTGGCGTCGGTGCCAGGCACCGATCAGGCGGCCGAAGCGGTGCTCGTCGCGCAGATTCCACAGACCGCTCGGGTCAACAAGAAGGAACTCAAGGCTCCCGAGGTCGCGTATGGGGGAGACCCTCAGTTCCAGCCGATTGAGCAGACGACGGTTCAGCGTGCGGTCAACACCGACAAGGACGTCTTCAAGGTCGGCGACCTGTACTACATGTGCTACAACGGCGTGTGGTTCGTCGGGAAAACGCCGACCGGCGTGTGGGAAGTCGCCAGCTCGGTGCCACAGGAGATCTACAAAATCCCGGTCAGCTCTCCGGCCAACCATGTGACCTACGTCACCATCGAGGATGACGATAGCAATGACGAGTGGGTGACGTTCGCGGCCGCCGCTGGCTATACCGGGATGATGATCGCCTGGGGCTGCACCGTGTGGGGCTCCGGCTGGTATTACCCGCCGTACTACGGCTATGGCGGCTTCTATCCGTACTACTATCCGCACTTCCCGACCTACGGATATTCCGCGTGGTACAACCCATGGACCGGCGCCTATGGCCGAAGCGCGAGAGTTTATGGCCCGTACGGCGGCGCCGGTGTCGGCGCACGCTATAACCCGCGCACCGGAACCTACGCTCGCGGCGCGGCGGCCTACGGACCGTACGGCGCGCGCGGCGTCGCGCAGGCGTACAACCCGCGCACCGGAACCTACGCTCAGACCCGGCAGGGCTCCAACGTCTACGGCAGCTGGGGCTCGACGTCGGTTCAGCGCGGCGACGACTGGGCCAAGACCAACCGCTACACCAACAACCGCACGGGCACGACGACGCGCACCGTCAGGACCGATGAAGGCAACGCCGTCACCAAGCGAGGCCCCGACGGGGGCAGAGTTGCGGCAGGAAGCGGCGGCGATATCTACGCCGGCAAGGACGGGAATGCTTATCGGAAGCAGGACGGCACGTGGCAGAAGTACGACAACGGCGGCTGGGAAAATACGCCCAACCAGCCGAGCGGCGATCGGCCGACGCCCAGCGAACGTACGGGCGAGCGAGCGGGAACGACCGGCTCTGTCGATCGCAGCACTACTGACCAGCTCAATCGTGATGCCCGGGCTCGCAGCGAAGGCTCGACCCGCACCAAAGACTACGGAAACTACCGCGGCGGCAGCGGCACGAGCGGGACCGGGAGTTACCGCGGCGGCGGCGGCGGTGGTGGCGGGCGATCCCGGAGCGGCGGCGGCGGCGGACGCAGACGCTAGGAGTCCTCACGAAATTGCTGATTGTTGATTGCTGAATGTTGATTGAAGAACTTGGAACTCTTCAATCGACAATCAGCATTCAGCAATCAGCATTCAGCCATTTTCCCTCCCCTGTCGATCCCTCCCCTTCCCATTCGTATAGAAGATGACAAGCCGGCATAATGCCGGTTGTGGCATCAGGAGATCGACGGATGAAACAGTATCTGCTCAGCGTCTATCAACCGGACGGGCCGCCCCCGCCACAGGATTCGCTGCAGAGAATCATGCGCGACGTCTACACGCTTCGGGACGAGATGAAATCCGCCAACGTCTGGGTGTTCTCCGGCGGACTGCACGAGGCCGGCAGCGCAACTGTATTGCGACCGCAGCAGGGCGAAATTCTGACAATCGACGGGCCGTTCGCAGAAGGCAAGGAGCATATCGGCGGCTTCACCATCATCAAGGCGCCGGACCTCGACGCCGCGCTCGAGTGGGGACGGAAGCTTGCCCGTGCGACCACGCTGCCGATCGAGGTTCGGCCGTTCCGAGAGGAAGCGGGGCACTGACGAGCGAGATGGCGCTGATTCCGGTCGCGGAGATCGAACACGTTTTTCGCACGGAGTACGGTCGCGCGGTGGCCGTCCTCGTCCGCACCTTTGGCGACATCGACATCGCCGAGGAAGCGGTCCAGGACGCGTTCACCGCCGCGATCGAGCGTTGGCCGTCGAGCGGAATTCCGCCGAGCCCGGTCGGCTGGATCATCACCACGGCCCGCAACCGGGCCATCGATCGCCTGCGCCGGGAGTCGTCGCGGCACGATCGTCACGCGCAGGCCGTCCTGCTGCAGGCGACCCAGGACGTGGATCAGGATGAGGAGAGTTCCGTGCGAGACGAGCGGCTGCGGTTGATCTTCACATGCTGCCACCCCGCGCTCGCCACCAGCGTTCAAGTGGCGCTGACGCTTCGCCTGCTGGGCGGGCTCACGACCGCAGAAATCGCGCGTGCGTTTCTGACTCCCGAAGCCACGATGGCCCAGAGGCTGGTGAGGGCCAAGGCCAAGATTCGGGATGCCGGCATCCCCTATCGAGTACCGGGTGAGACTGAGCTGCCAGAGCGGCTGCGCGCGGTTCTGGCCGTCATCTATCTGATCTTCAATGAGGGCTATGCGGCCTCATCTGGCGACCGTCTCGTGCGCGATCACCTGAGCGGCGAAGCCATCAGGCTTGCCCGTGTGCTCGCCGATTTGATGAGCGACGATCCGGAAGTGCTCGGGCTCCTGGCGCTGATGCTGCTGATCGAATCGCGACGGCCCTCTCGCATTCGATCGGACGGACAGCTCGTGCTTCTCGCCGACCAGGATCGCACGCTCTGGAATCAGGCGCTGATTGCCGAGGGTCAGGGAATCGTCCGCCATTGTCTTCGACGCAATCGGCCGGGTCCGTATCAGATCCAGGCTGCCATCAACGCCGTGCACAGTGACGCGCCGACGCCATCCGCGACCGACTGGCGTCAGATCCTGCAACTCTACGATCAACTCCTGAGACTCGTGCCGACCTCGATCGTTGCGCTCAATCGCGCCGTTGCGGTTGCCGAAGTGCACGGCCCGCACGCCGCGCTTCAACTGGTCGAAGCGCTCGACGCCGGTCGAGGTCAACTCGATCGGTATTACCTCTTTCATGCGATTCGAGCCGACCTCTTACGGCGGCTGGGGCGCAGGGAAGAAGCCGCGGTCGCCTATGAAACGGCGATTACCTGTAGCGTAAACAGCGCCGAGCGGGACTTCTTGCGGTCGAAGGCAGACGAAGCGAGCGGTTCGTGAAGGGAGTGCGTCGGCGATCGCGCCAGCGTGTCGAACCGCGATTGAGCCAAGAGAGCACAGGAGAACGGAGCAAGGAGAATACTCAAAAAAATAGCGCATCCTCCCAACTCGTTTCTCTTGTGGGCCCTTGGCACGATCGCCGCTCGACATAGTTCTCAACGTCCCAATTCCCGACACCAGATCCCAAACCCGAACACCATCCACGCGCAAAACCGCTCGGCACAAAGCCATTACCCTGCCCCAGACGTGGTACAACGCTGGCACTACCAGACCGTGATGATCTGGACGGATCTCAAGTACTCGGCTCGCACACTCAGCCGCAGGCCCGGTTTGTCGGTGACGCTCGTCCTCACAATTGCGCTGGGCCTTGGCAGCAATGCCGCCGTCGTGGGGTTCGTGCGTGGACTGCTGACTCGTGATTTGCCGATTCCCGGCGTTGATCGAATCGTGTCGGTGTTCGGTCGGGACGCCCACGATGAGTTCGGCCCTCTCGGTTACGAGGCGTATCAGTCGCTGCGGAGGGACACGTCGGTCTTCGAGGCCGTGGGCGCAGCGCGTATCGCAAAAACCAGCGTCACGATGGCTGGACGTTCGTCGGTGATGTCCGTGGCCGCGATCACGCCGGAACTCGCCGACCTCTTCCAGCTCTCACCGAACCGTGGCCTTGTCGTCAGCCATCGCATCTGGCAGAGCGAGTTCGAAGGCTCGACGAATTCCCGCGATCGACTGATCTCGATCGACGACACGACGACTCGGGTTGCGGGCGTGGCGCCTGAATGGCTCGAGGGTCTCTACGTCGGGAACGACGTCGATGTGTGGATGCCGCTCGACGAACGATCGCTGCAACTGCGCGATCGCACGCGGCAGATTTTCTGGGTGGCCGGCCGGTTGCAGCCGAACCTGTCGCGCGGTCGCGCACAGGCGGTGTTGAACGCGGCGCGAAGCGGCAGCGACATCGTTGCGGTGCTGGCGTATACGGGGATGACGCCCGAAGTTTCCGGGGGCATGCAGCGAATCAGCACGGTGCTGTCGGCGGCGGCGGGCGCCGTGTTCTTCATCGCCTGCGTCAATGTCGCCACCTTCCTCTTGTCGCGCGCGTCTGCTCGTTCGCGCGAAACATCCGTGCGCATCGCGATTGGCGCCAGCCGTGGACGTCTCGCACGTCAGCTGCTCACCGATTCGATCCTCCTCTCGCTGACCGGCGGCGCGCTCGGTCTGGTGGTCGCACTCTGGACGACGCGCCTGATTCCGTCGTTCCTCTTCGATCAAGATGCTGGACGACTCACGTTCGTGCCTGATCTGTCCGCGACACTGAAGGCGTCGATCGCCTGCCTCGCGATCATGATCGGGTGTGGGCTCGCACCGCTGTTTGAGACCCGCCACGACGATCCGGCGGCAGTGTTGCGGCGGGAGAGTTCAGGGCCGTCGGTGGCCATGCGGCGCGTTCGCGCCGGGCTGGTCATTGCGCAGATGGCGTGCTGCTGCCTGCTCGTGATCTCGGCAGCGAGCCTCCTGACGGGATTCCGCGCCGCGCTCGAGACGAAGGTGGGCCAGCATCTTCGGGGATCGATCCTGGCGACGTTCGAGGCCAAGCACCGGTTCAGCCGGCCGGATCTTGGCCTGCAGTACTTTCATGACGCGGAGCAGGCCGCGATGTCGTTGCCACAAGTCGTGTCCGCGGCATGGTCCGGCACGCCTCCCGGCAGCAGGCCGGGGTGGCAATCCGTTCGGATCGAACCAGCGGGGCTGCCATTGCGCGACGCGATCATCAACGTCGCGGCGTTCACCCCCGCGTCGCTCGCCCACGTCGTCGTGCCGCCGCTGGCGGGACGCCTGTTCGGTGGTGGCGATACACCACAGTCCTGTCGTGTCGCCACCGTGAACGAGCAAGCCGCGAAGACGGTCTTCGGGGGAGATGCCGTGGGCCGATCGATTCAAGATCCGTCGGGCCAGCGGGTCGAAATCGTCGGCGTCGTGGCGGAACGCGACACCGAGAACAAGAGGCCCGCGACCAATGCGACCGTCTACTTCTACCCCAGCCAGACGGCACTGCCGCCGATCGATCGAGACGGTGCCGCGCACTTTCAAATTCCGGATCGATCGCAGCTGGCGCGGGCGGTGCTCGAAGCCAACGTCGTGTCACCCGGATACTTCGAGGCGATGGGGCTGGCGCCTGTCGCAGGCAAGGTGTTTTCGAATTTCGGCACCCCAGATGGCTGCCGGGTTGGCGTGATCAACCAGGAGGCCAACGAACTCTACTTCGGGGGCAATGCGATCGGAGCGGCCGTCATCGACGCGTCGGGCCGTCGAACCGAGATCATCGGGGTCGTTCGTTCGCGGCCCCTGCGAACGGCGCAACGCCGGGTCGAGCCCGCGATCTACCTGCCGATGACTCAGGATTTTCTTCCGCTGATGACCCTGATCGTGCAGGCGCACAACCCGAACGAGGCGACGCTGGACTCGCTTCGCACGTCTCTCGACGGCGTCCCCGGCGGCGCCGGACCCGTCGTCGTCCGTACGCTCGAGCAGCACTTGAGCAGAATTGCACTCGCCTCCGAACGGATCGCCACGGTACTGGTCGGTGCCTCGGCGGCGACGGCACTGGCACTCGGCGTCCTCGGGCTCTATGGCGCGATGAGCGAGGCCACTCGTCTGCGCCGCCGCGAATTCGGCGTGCGCGTCGCGCTCGGGGCAAAGGGGTGGCGACTCATTCACGAAGTTCTTTCGGAAGGCATGCGCCTGGCCGCGGCCGGTACATTCGCCGGCCTCCTGGGATCCCTTCTCGTCGCGCGATGGCTCGCGCGCGTGACGCCGAATGCGGGGCCGTTGACGATCTGGGTCTGGCTGCTGGCGCCGCTTGCCTTGCTGGCCTCTGTTGTCATCGCCAGCGTGCTTCCCGCGCGGCAGGCGCTGGCGACCGATCCGCTCACGGTGATGCGCGACGAGTAGCGTCGATCGACGGCCACGCTGTCCGAATCACAACCGCGGCTTATGCGACTTCCGCAACTTTGGCCGGCAGCTCGAACGCGACAACCGTTCCGCCGTTCGAATCGTTCTTCGCGTGGATGGACCCACCGTGCGCCTCCACGATCGAACGCACAATCGACAGGCCCATTCCCATGCCTCTGCGCTTGGTCGTGTAGAACGGTTCGAACACCGCTTCCTCCGTGCCCACGCACAAACCAGGCCCCGAGTCGCGCACCGTGATCGCCACGCGATCGCTATCCTCGCGGCATTCAATGACGATTCGTCGTGTCGAGGACGGCTGTTCGGCCAGGGCCTCGATGGCGTTGTGAAGAAGATTCAGGATCACCTGCTGAAGCTGGACCCGGTCGCCGGTGACAAACACCGGCTCACGCCTGAAGTCGAATGACACGGAGATATTGCGGACGATCGCCTCGGTGCTCACGAGATCGACGACCTCGCGGATCGTGGCGCTGAGGTTGACGTCTGTCATTTCGAGCTCGCCCTTGCGCAGGAGCTGCCTGAGCCGCTGGATTACGTCGCTCGCCCGCCGATCGTCGCGGACGATGTCCTGCAGGATCGCGCGCACCTCGGTGACATCCGGCGTCGCCGAGTTGAGCATCCGCCCGGCGGCCTGCGCATTGGTCATGATCGCGGCAAGTGGCTGGTTCATCTGGTGGGCAAGCGAAGCGGTCATTTCGCCGACGGTCGAGACCCTCGCGACGTGCGCGAGTTCCTGCCGGCTGCGCTGCGCCTCCATTTCCGCTCGCCGCAGCTCAGTGATGTCGGCCCGGATGAGAACCGCGCCGCCTCCCGGACGGTTCAACGGCACAGCCGTGAGCGACCACCAGGTCGTGTCAGCGCCGGAGTCCGACATCCGCTCGACACCGTAGCGATCCCTGGATCCCTCCAGCACCGCGGCGACACCGTTCCCGAGGTCGCGCGCGAGCTGGTCGCCGCGCTCGCCGGCGGCGCGGCTCGCGTCAAGCAGATTGTCTCCAATTTGCAGATTGAGCCAGTCGCATCCTCGAGTGCCCTGCTGCCACCGGGCGTTGTACTGCAGCAGCCGTCCGCTGCGATCGAGAACGGCCACGCCGGTGTTCAACGACTGCAAAATCGCCGACTTCATGACCTCGCTTTGTCTCAGCGCGTCTTCCGACTGCTGGCGGCGGAGGGCGGCCGTCAGCACCTCGCCGACGAGCCAGAGGTTTGCCGGAAGATTGCCTTCACCGACTGGCTCGCTGAAGGAGCTGAACGTGAGCGCTCCGAGCATCTGCCCCGCCCCGGCGAGCGGAATGGCCCCGCCGAATCTGACGTCGACGGTCGGCGAGACGGAGCGCTCCGCGCCAAAGGCGGCCGCACCGTCGGGGATCAGGAACGCATCCTGAAACTGCAGGCTGCGCTGTGCCCACGACAGATGTTCTGCCTCAATCGCAGCCATGTCCGGGTGCGTGCCGGGATCTATCCATGTGTAGAGCGGCATGACAGCGTTCGTGCTGGACCCGGAGAGCACCCGCAGGCAGTCGAGCCCCAGGACTCGCCCAATGCGACTCAGCCACCGGTCGAACGCTCCGATCATCTCGTCGCTCGGCTGCTGCACGAGCGCCGATGACAGGCGCGACAGCAGCCCTTCGAACTCCAGCCGGATCGCGAGCGCGCGCTGCGTCTGTCGTCGTTCTTCGGCGAGCGTCGCCAGGGCCATGAGAGTCATCGCGACGACGATGAGCGCCAGTGTGACCGCGGTGACGGTCGTCGCCGGCGCGACCGACGCGAACGGGCCTATCCCGTGCACCACCGCCCAGGCGCTGACGAGGGTGGTGAAGAAAATCGTGAGTCCGGCTCCGGTCGGCCCGAACCGCATCGCGGCCCAGAGGAGAAATGGCAGCTGCAAGGCCAGCGGCATCTGGCTCGACATCGCGCGAAGCGACGGGATCCGGCCCAACGAGTTGCTGAGATTCAGCCACGCGATTCCCACGAGGCTGGCCGCGAGCACCACGACTTCCAACCGCGGCCGCAACCTGCCCCGCCGCCACCACCGCACACCCGCCAGCGTGCCACCGACGACCGCAGGAACGACTGTCAATTCCGCCAGAATGTTGCTCGCCGTCCGGTTGCCCCAAACGCGCCAGTACTCCTCGCCGCGAACCAGGCTCACGACTCCAGCGTCAGCAAAGGACGAGAGCACCGGACCTATCGCGACGGCCGCCAGGAAAAATGCCGTGAGACCGCGCAGGGTGTCGAAGCGCCACGGTGTGTTCGTGAGGAGCGCCATCCCGCCGGCAGCGATCAGCGCCTCCGAACAATTCGTCACGAAGAGCGCAAGGATCAGAGACAGCGGCCAGCCGGTGCCCATCTGGATAAGGATATGGACCGGCAGCACGAAGAGCAGGATCGCCAGCCAGCGCCGAGGCGGAGCGAGCACCAGGGCAGCAGTCAGGACGGCATTGGGTGGCCACAAGATCGACGTGGTGGCGGGCGGAAATCGGAGCTGGAGCCCGACGAGCGACGCGAGATAGTAGCCGACGCAGGTGGCGGCGGCCAGAACCGGCACCGGGATCTGCGGTCGCGTCGAAGGCGTCCAGGTCGGTTCGTCGAGCGTCATCGAGTCCATGCGGCGTGGGCTCGGGCAGATCGAGCCGACACGCCGGCTGGCACGGCGTACTGTAATCCTCTCACAACCTGCGGAGGTCGGTGGCGAACTCAGCCGACGCGCTGATGGGACCCGCCGCCGGACGCGAGTCGCTCCCGGGCGCGGAGCTGATCGAACACCGGCGCGCGCCCGGCGAGCATCTGCGCGTGCAGCGGGTGATCGAAACGGCAGACGCTGCCGGTCGTCGGGGTGGTGGGCGCCCGCCGGCCACGACGTGAGATGAACCCGCGGTCGCTCAGGAGCTCGAGCCGGCGAGCAATGGGGATGGGTGACTCCGCGCCGGACGCCATGGCCACATCAGCCGCGCAGAATTCGGTACCGACGGCTGCGGCCGACTCCAGGACGACCCGGTCCTCCGCTTCGAGCTGGTCAAACCGCCAGAGGATCAGATCAAGAACCGTCGACGGCAGCGAACGCTCGATCGTGCGCGGGGAATGCCGCAATCGCCAGCCGTCACCCTGAAGGGCGATTGCGCCGCCGGCAACGAGCGCATCCATCGTCGACACCATGACGAGCGGATTCCCTCCGGACAGCCGATGGACCATCCGCGCCAATGCCTCGATCGGACCGCTGCCGAAGCGCTCCGCGAGATACGTGCGCACGTGGTCTTCCTCGAGCGGACCAAGCGTCGTCGGCGGCGTCGGACCGGTCGCCCGCAGCTCCGTCGCCAGACTTCGCACCGCCGCCGCGGTCAGCGTCGTCGCAAACGGCGAATAGGTGGCCAGGATCATCGTCCGCAGCGGCGCGTGACGCCGGGCGAGCGCGCGCAGCAGTTCGACGGTTTCGAGATCGGCCCACTGCAGATCGTCGAGCACGATCACGGTGGTGGCGTCGGCGGCCATCGCCTCGAGCAGCGCGCTCATCTCTCGAAGCATGCGCGTCGGTTCATCGGCGCTGTCTTCCACCGGCGGCGCCGCATCGGCAATCCACGGCGGCAGCCGCCGAAGCCAGGTCGGTGCGTGCTGCGCAAACAGCGACGGCATCGTCACGGGTGATTGCCGCGACAAGTGATGCAGGGCATCCACGATTGGCTGATAGGGCTCGGGCTTGCCCGCGTGCGCGACCGATTGTCCGTAACAGATTCGCGCGGAAGGAACCTCCCGGGCCATCTTCATGAACGCGTCGCAGAGGGCGGTCTTACCCATGCCGCGCTCGCCTTCGACGAGAATCACGCGACAGTCGGTGCGGGAATGATCGGTGAGCGTTGTCGAGAGTCGATCGAGATCCTCGTGATGGTTCACGAAAATCGACGAGATCGCACTGTCGCGTGAATCGGGCTGGAGCAGCGGCGCGTCGAGCACCGGCGCGATGAACGTGTAGCCGCGCCCGGGTTCGCTGCGAATGAATCGGGGATCGCGAGGATCGTCCTGGAGCGCCGCCCGAATCTCGTGAACGAGCACCTTGATGTTGTCCGCCTGCACGTGGGTGCCCGGCCAGACGGTAGCCAGAATGCCCTCATGGGTCACGATTCTGCCGGCGCTTTCGATCAGGCACAGCAGGATGGCGGAGGCCTTGCGGGTCAGACGGATTTCCTCCGTGCCGCGCCACAGGCTCCGCTCACGCTCTTCGAATCGATACGCCAGAAAATGCTTCACCGTAGCGTTCTTTATACGGCGTCACGAGGCTCCCGATCCATAGGACCTAGGGCCTGCCGTCATGCGACTTTGGTCCAAAGACATAAAACGGGTCGGGCCTACCCACGGCGCCATGGGACGAGATCCCCCGCGAGCGTCAGCCGATCAGCCATCCTGACCAGTTCGGCAAGCGAGGGCGCCTGCATCTTGTGCATCACCCGGCCGCGCTGGAACTTGACCGTCTTTTCCGAGGTGCCGAGTTCCGACGCGATCAGCTTGTTCGGCAGGCCTGCGACGACGAGCGTGAACACTTCCCGCTCCCGCGCTGTCAGGTGTGACAGCCGCCGGCGGACAACGACAAGCTCCTCCCGCTGGGCCCGCCTTTCCCGGTCCTGCACGAGCCCCTCATAGACGGTGTCGATCAGTGCTTGATCGTCAAACGGCTTGGTGAACACCTGCAGCGCACCGGCCCTCATGGCCCGCACCGTCAACGCCACGTCGGCGTGGGCCGAAATGAAAATGACCGGGAGGTCGTAGCCCTCCTCAATGAGGCGCCGCTGCAGGTCCAGGCCGCTGCAACCCGGCATCCGCACGTCGAGGATCAGGCAACCGGCTGGCGAGCAGCCCGCGTGCATGAGGAATTCGTCGGCGCTGGCGAAACTCTGGACCGGCAGCCCGACCGACGCGATCAACCGCGAGATGGCGATTCGCATCGATAGATCGTCGTCCACCACGAACACCACTGGGTGCGTCAGCATGCTGCGCTACTCGCCACGCGACCGGTGCGGCGAGAACCCACCGGTCATGACACCGGCAGCTCGAATTCGAACGTGGCGCCCTTGTCCGAGTTCTGGCTGAGCGAGAGCCGTCCGCCGTGCGCTTCCACGATCGAACGGCTGATCGACAGGCCGACACCCATGCCGTCCGGTTTGGTCGTGAAGAACGGGGTAAAGATTCGGCGGACGCTGTACTCGTTCAATCCGGGACCTGAATCGTGGACGCTGACCTTGACAACGCCATTGGTCCGTGCCGAGCAGATCTCGAGCAGGCGGCCGTCCACCTGCACAAACCGCATCGCGTCGGCGGCGTTGAGCACCAGGTTCAACAGCACCTGTTGCAGCTGCACGCGATCGCCGGTGACCAGCGGAAGATCGGTCGCGCGGTTCACCTCCACCGCCACCTGGTGCTGGTGCAGCGTGCGACGGCTCAGCACCACGACTTCGTCAATCACCTCATTGATGTCGAGAGGCGCCGTCCGCGTTGGCAACTGCTTCACCAGCCCGCGTATCCGCGTAATGATGTCGGTCGCACGCTTGCCGTCGCTGACGATGTCCTGCAACACATCGCGCAGATCTTCAGGCGGGCTGGATCCCTCGAGCCGGCGGAGTCCCGCTCGCGCATTCGTGATGATCGCCGACAGCGGCTGGTTCACCTCGTGGGCAATGCCGGTCGTCAGTTCGCCGAGCGAACGCACACGGGTGGCCTGCGCCAGCTCCGCCTGCGCCTGGTTCAATTGCTCCGCTGCATGATGGCTGGCCGTCACGTCGCGGACGATGCACATGACCGTATCGTTGTCGCACCGGACGATTCGCGCTTCGAAGTGACGCTCGCTCCCGCCGATTGGCAGGGAGTACTCGAACGGGAGCGGTTCTCCACCCGCGATGGCCTGTTGCATGAGCGGCTCGAACGCCTCTACGAGGTCCGGCGGCAGCACGTCGCGCATGTGCTTCCCGAGGAAATGCTCCGGCGGGACGAAGAGCGCCTCCGGGCCTGGCGCGTGGTAGTCGAGATAGACGCCGTCGAGACTGAACACGAACATCAAGTCCGGAATCGTGCGCAGAATTGCGGTGTTGCGAGCTTCCGTCCGCAGCAGCGCGCCCTCGGCGTTTCGGCGGCGCTGCCGCTGCGCGAGCAGCGCGGCGATGAGACCGAGCTGCGCGATGAAGATGGCCATCGCGCTGACCACGAACGACCGGTGCGTGGACCAGAGGGACGGATCGCGGAACAGGACGACCGTGTCTGCCGGAACACGATCGATGGGAATGCGCCAGTGTTGGAGCTGCCGCCAGTCCACCTGGGACACGAACACGTTTTCTTCGGTGACGGGGATGCGGTCGGCCTTCTCGCCGGAGAGGATTCGAATCACCAGCGACGCCGTCTTCTGGGCCACGATCGCCGACGCCCGGACGCGGCCGCCGACGACGCCGTGACCGATTGATTGTTCAGCGACGCTGTACATCGGCGCATTCGCGTATTCAGACAGATGATCGAACAGCTCCACGGGAGGGAAACTGTTGCCGGCACCGTCGTAGAGAAACGATGAGAAGAAGATGATGGAGTCGGGCGGCAGACGACCGAGCTGCGCCTGCAAGTCGGTCATCGCCAGCCCGGACAAGTAGTGACAGGACAATCGATCGGCGTGGGCCGAGCACTGTGCGCGCACGAGTTGTTCGTACGACTTGTCGAACTGCGACGCGCCACTGACGACGAATACGTGCTTCAGCTGTGGCTGCAGGGCCACCGCGAGCGCGATGGTTCCGCCAAACTCCGTCTTCGTCCTGATCCCGGTCGAGTTCGGAGGCCGGGGCACCTTTTCGTTCGCGGCAAAGACCAGCGGGGCCTCGCCAAAGAGGTCACGGTTTGCCGTCACGAAATCCATGACCGCAGTACTCGCGGCAATCACGGCATCGAGCCGGACATCGCCGTATCGGGTGCGGAGATATTCGTGCAGCGCCGACTGGTACTTCGGATCTTCGAACCGGATCAGGTCGACGTACTCGCTGTAGTAGTCCAGCCGGCTGCCGAGTCCCTCCGCGAGCGCGATCCGGTGGGCATCGTCCACGCGCCCCGTCGAGGGCAGATCTCGTCTGTCGGTGTAGAGAACCAGAACCTTCTGCTGTTGCTGCCCGGCGCCCTGGGCGTTGGCGCGATCAGCGGGAACCGAGATGACGGCGAGAAACAAGAACGGCACCGACCAGACGGTGAGCCGTCGTCGCGGCCATGGCCGGGTAGATCTCGCGATGTCGCCAAAGGAATTCATGGGCTACCGGCCGATCCGGCGATTCTTGGATGTCACCACGCTATAACGTGGGCGGCACGGAAACCATTGGACTTAGGTCAAAGAAGGCTCAGGTCCAACGGGGACTTTCGAGGGCGATCAGTTGCGGGCAGCGACACTCCCAAGCGAATCGGCCATGCGAACGAGCGTGGCCAGAGAATCCGCTTGCATCTTGTGCATGACTTGCGCGCGGTGCACCTTGACCGTCTTCTCAGTCGTCCCGAGAACACCGGCGATCTGTTTGTTGAGCATGCCCGTTACGACGAGGGCCATGACTTCCCGCTCACGCGGCGTCAGCGTCTCGAAGCGTGAAGACAACCGGCCGAGCCTGGCGCGCTGTTCGTCCCTATGCCGGGCGGTTTCGAGCGCCTGGTTGACGAGATCGAGGAACGCCTGATCGTCAAACGGCTTGGTCAGAACCTCGAGCGCACCTTCCTTCATCGCGCGCACCGTCAGTGGCACATCGGCGTGCGCGGTTACGAAAATGATCGGGATTTCGTGACCGGCATTCGAGAGCATCCGCTGCAGATCCAACCCGCTCGGTCCGGGCATGCGGACGTCGAGCACGAGGCAACCGACGAGACCGACCTCGGCGCGTTTCAGAAACTCCGGCGCGGTCGTAAACGTCTCGCACGGCAACCCCACCGACACCAGCAGCCGCTCGACCGCCGTCAGAACGGACGGGTCATCATCCACGACAAAAACCGTGGGTACGTTCACCATGTGGGTTGGATCAGGTCCTCGGAAACGTCGCAGAAAGAAACACACACACTCGATCGAGTTCACGACTGGCCGCGAGTCGGTGAACCGACTGTAAGCCGCGCCGCGGCCAGGCAAGGGACATTCCGGACATCTGACACCCCTCCGGGGAAGGCCCCTCCGTCCGAAGATCGCGCCCTCGGAGACCTTCTAGGAATTTGAGAGCGGATTCTAGCACATTTTTAATGATGAGCCGTTTTGACGGCGTAGGAAGTCTGGACAAACCTGGCTCTACCTGTAGTGCTTTCACATTAACTGCTTCAGACACCCTCAGCGTGAATCTTGATAAACGTCTGTAACGACACCGACTCCGTCAATGTTCCGGTCAGCGGTGGTGGTCCACCGAGCTTGGGCCGCCGCGCTTCGAAGCAACGTCACAACCAGCCCGCGATCCAACCGCACCCGGCCGACGCTCCCACGACCGCTCGTGGGAGCGTTCGCGGCGAACGGCTGTCGCAGCCATCGTTCGATCTCGCCGACGCCCATTCTTCCGATTCGAACGGGGTGAACGTACCGCGACGACGTCGGCACTTCCGTTGCAGCTTCGGGTGCAGGAGGACGTATGCATCCGATTTCACTCGTCTGTCTTTCGGCACTTCTCGCAGTTGGTGGTCCCTCGCAGAAGACGGTGACCAAGAGCGACATGGCGACGGCGACCGCGACCGTTCAGGCGATCGACAGCACCAATCGCATCCTCACCCTTCGTAGCGAGGACGGCACCGAGGACGCGATGTACGTGCCGAAGGACGTCACGCGCTTCGATCAGGTCAAGGTCGGCGACAAGCTCAAGGTTCGTTACCACGAATCGATGGTGTTCCAGGTGCGTAAACCCGGCGAGGCATCGAACAAGCCGGGCGACACGGTGGATGCGTCGCGCACGCCCGGCGCCAAGCCCGGGGCGCAGATGTCGAGACAGATGACCGCCACCGTCGACGTCGTCGCCGTGGATCCCGCCGTGCCTTCGATCACCGTCAAGACAGCGGACGGACGCACGGTCACGCGAAAGATCGAGGACAAGAAAAACATCGAGGGCGTAAAGGCGGGTGACAAGATCGACATCACCTTCACCCAGGCGGCGCTCATCGCGATCGAACCCGCGACCGCGAAATGATCGAATGACGCCGGAGCGACGTTGGCCTGCGACGCTGAGACGATGAAATGTTGAATGCTGAATTCTGGGTACTGAATTGGGCGGAGGTCGGGCTTTCTTTCAATCAGCATTCGGCAATCAGCCATCAGCATTTTTCCTGTGCGATGATCCCCGTCAGAACTTGAGGATCACGCCGCCAGCGGTCTCGAACTGGTTCACGTTGTGGTGCTGCCCGATCGGCCAGCAGCCGTAGAACGGATCGCACCAGATGCCGTCGCTGGAGCTGCCCATGTAGGTCGGGGTCCAGCGAAGCCCGAGCTTCGCGCCAAAGGTCGGGGCGAACATGATCTTGACGCCGCCGCCCCAGTTGGTCGAGAGCTGCGTGTCGCTCGGAATCGATCCGGTGGAACCGGTGAGAAGGTTCTGGCCAAATGAAAAGTTCGTGGCGCCGATGCCGCCAAACAAATACGGACGAACCTTCGTGTCGTGGCTCCCCCAGTTGTAGACGAAGTTGCCCATGTAGTGATTGACCTTCAACTCCGACACCCGCAGTGTCGGAGCCGCCCCTTCGGCTTCGAGCCGCGACGACTGCTGACCGTACAGGAATTCAACCTCAGCCCGCTCGTTCGCGAAAACGCCAAAGGTGAAGTTGAAGGTTCCGCCGCTGACGATGTTCAGCCTGTCGTAGGCCTGCCCGAGCAGCGGGCCGCGTGAGGTCGAGACGCCCTCGCTCACGCTGTAGCCAACGCTGGCGCTGGCCTCGACGCTCTGGGCCGAGACGGATGCAGCCGTAAGAATGAATCCGGCAATCATGACCCCGATACGTCCTGACATGGACACGTCCTTTCGTGTGCTGGCGAGGGATTGCTGGCCGTGAATGAAGCGCTGGCTCGCGCGGGCACGGGATGTCGTGCGCCGTTCAAGCCATATGCCACGCGCCAATCGGACGGCGAAGTCGTGGCTGGTTCAGAAATGCAGAAACGCTGGTGATTTGGCGTGCAGGCTCCACGGATTCTCGTAGATTCCACGAATCGGCGGGACAGCCCGGACGTGCGAGGCAGCCAGTCGAGGCGGCCTGAGGAACGCTATCCAGCGTTCGCTGCAGACAGGGCCGGACGTCCGTCTGTAGCAAGGATCCGCCTGCGCCAGGCGGCATAGGGAATCGAAACCATCGCACACCCGACGATCACCGCGAGAATCGGCGGGAGCACCGGCAGACTTGGAAAGCTCGATGTCGCCATCAGAAGCGCCAGCCCCGGATGGCGCGTAACCGCGGCCAGCGCGAGCGCTGTTCGTTCGCGCGGATCCGGACCGCCGAGAACATGTCCGATCATGAGCGAACCAGTCGCGAACGCCAGGACCAGCGGCAGCGACTGCCACAGGAGCGGGACGACGGAGCCAAACCGGGCGACGATCGACAGCAGCACAAGCGCGCCAAGCATGACGGTGCTGATCGTGTTGGCCCAGTCGCCGACGCGCAAGCCGCGGTGGCCGAGTGCCGCTTTCAGTGCCATCCCAGCACCGAACGGCACCAGAAACGTCTTCGCCAGCATGCCGGCGACCGAGGCAGGCGACACCACCAGTTCTCGCCCGAACATCGCGCCGAGCGTCATGGCGGTAATTGGCACGAGCGGAATCGCGAGCACCATGGTGACCGCCGAGAGGCTGTCGGCAAACGACGCGCCGACGCCAATCTTCAGCAGCCTCCTCGAGAGCAGGGGAGCAACCGCGGCGATGGCCATGAGCAGGATGGACACTCTCATGCCGACGGGAGCACTCGAGAGTTTCACCAGCGCGGCGGCCAGCAGCGGGACACCGAGGAACATCGCGGCAATGATCCGCACCAGCCACAGCGGACGCCGAACGCAGGTCAGCAGACCACGCGGATCGGCGTGGACGCCGACAGCCAGCACTTGCAGCACGATGGTCGCGGCAACAATGAACTTCATGGCGCGCGTGACTCGGCCTTCCGGTGAAGGTCAAATCGCGGGCCAGGCACCTCGATCTGGCGAGCGGCAATGTCGGCACTTCCCGCCGACCGAACCCACGCTTCTGCGGAATACCGTAGCCAGCCCGCGACCCTTCGTGGCATTTCGCCTCGCAATGTCATCAATTCGTTGCAGGTGTGCGATCTCCGGCGCTGAATCGGCGGCAAACTGGTTGCACATGTCCGTCGTGCCGAAGCGGGATCGGCGATGGCATGGTGATTTGGGATGAGGGTCTGTGATTATGCAGGAATGGTACGCATACCCTTTCCGGTCTGACCGGCTGGGTTCTGGCGCAACCGCTCTCCGTGCCGTCTCCGTCGATGGCACTGGTCGTCCCGTTGACAAGGATCGCTTCGGAACGGAACGCGCCGGGGCGCGCGTTCAGCAAGAGGACGACATGACGTCTCCCCCGGTCAGCTCCGCGCGCGGGATGCTTCTCGCGTCTATCGGTTTTCGGGTCCAGCCCCACAAGCGCGACGAAGTACTCAGCGCAGCGGACGAGACGGTTCGGCGCATGCGAAGTGCTTCGGGATGTACGCGCAGCCGGCTGATGGCGGACGCCGACGATCCGAACGCGTTCACGATGCTGTCGGAGTGGCAGTCGGCCGACACGGCCGACGTGTTCTTCAACTCACGCGACTTTCAGATCTTCAAGGGAATCCGAATCCTGTTGCGCGACGAGCCTGTGATCGTCTTCGATGAAGTTCACTCGCGCATCGTCCGGCTGCTGCGGACGCCCTGAGGCGGACCCTCGGCAGCCGGCGATCGTCGCCTCGAACGCGGCTCAGCGCGGCCGCGCAATTCCCAGCTTCATCATGCGGCTCCGCAGCGTGCTCGGCTTGAGGCCGAGGACTTGCGCGGCGCCGCCGCTTCCCTCGATTCGCCACCTGGCGCCACTCAGCACGCGGACGATGTGACGCCGTTCGATTTCCGTCAGGGTGGCGCTCTCCGGGGCCGTCATGCTCTCCATCGGCGAGACGCCCGCGTCCACCGCCGCGAGCGTGTTCCCTCGAGAGAGAATGATTGCGCGCTGCAGCACGTTCTCGAGCTCCCGCACGTTGCCGGGCCAGTCGTGCGACTGCAGCGCCGTCATCACGTCGTCAGGGATGCTATCGATGGGTCGGTTCAACGAGCGTCCGAGTCGGTTGACGAGATGCCGCACCAATAGCGGAATATCCTCGCGATGCTGCCGGAGCGTCGGCAACGTAATCGGGAAGACGTTCAGCCGATAGAACAGATCCCGACGGAATCGGCCTTCCCGCACTTCTTCCGACAGATCACGATTGGTTGCCGCGACCACGCGGACGTCGACGTCCACCGTCCGCGGGCTGCCGAGCCGCTCGACCTGGCCTTCCTGAAGGACGCGGAGCAGCTTCGGCTGCACCTCGAGCGCGAGCTCGCCAATCTCGTCGAGGAAAATGGTGCCGCGGTTGGCGAGCTCGAAGCGGCCAATCTGCGACGTGTGAGCGCCGGTGAACGCACCCCGCTCGCGGCCGAACAACTCGCTTTCCATAAGCGCAGCCGGCATCGCCGCGCAGTTCACGACGACGAACGGATGATTCCGCCGCGCACTGCGGCGGTGGACGGCGCGTGCGAGCAGCTCCTTGCCGGTTCCGGTCTCCCCATAGAGAAGCACGGTGGCGTCGGTCGGAGCGACCTGGTCGATCCGTGACATGACGTAGCGCATGGCATCGCTGGCACCGACGATGAGATCGTCTTCGTCGGCCATTCGTACTGGCTGATAAGGCCGCGGTGGCACGGAAGATTCGGTTCGATAAGCAGACTGAGGCATGGGATGCTCCACAAATCCGGCGCTGTTAAGCCGCGTGATTCCGTGGATTCTTCCACGGCCCCCGACTGGGGTGGGGTTGGATTCCGGTAGGATCACGGTAGGACGTGGTTGGACCTCAGCCCGTCGCGGGTTTACATCGTTGTCACAATTCCTCGCGGCTCGAGGTTTTTGCCTTCTTATCTGAAGATCCGGCCGACGCCGAACAGCATGCGAAATGCGCCGTCGAAGCCAAAGCTGGTACCAATCAACACCGGTCCGACCAGGGTGTCCGCAACCAACCCGATAGCCAGGTGCGAGTTGATATCGGCGTTGTCATGAGTGTTGAAGGCGGAACCGTTCTGGAACCACACGCTGGCGAACACGGGCCCGCCCACGAAATCCGGGAGACGCGTGACGCGTCGGGCGGCGCCGAGCGTGAGCACCGCGTAGTGATCGCCCCGCCTTTCGCCGACGCCGAACGCATCGAGCAGGTAGGGATAGCCCAGTGTGAACTGGTCGGTCGGCAGCGGATGCCCGTCGAACGACGTGCCGCCAGCGAGCACGGCGAACACCCGGTTCCGCGGGCTGAGGCTGTGAAACGTCGACGTGTAGAGTTCGAACTGCGTCAGATCTTTGTTGGTGCGGGTGAAATCGGGAATCTCGGGCGCATCGAACGTGTGCGTCAGCCGGGCGACGGCGCGCGTGCCGCGGGACGGAAGCACCGGGCTGTCCTGCTGATCGAATACCCAGTGAATCTGGCCTGTCACTTCGTTGCCGGCCAGTTCAGGAAGTCCCGGATCGCCGGCACGAACGTGATCACTCAAATGGGTCGCGCCAAATCCGCCGGCCACTTCTGATGTGCGGGAGAGGTTCACGCCGACCTGTCCTTCGACGCCGAGACGCTGCTCCCGATACTCCGCGACGATCGCTCCCTCGTTGACGATCCCGAACGTCTGCAATCGGGCGCCGGCGAGCGAGCGCACGAACAGACGTGAACCGCCGATTGGGTTGTAGAGCGCGGCGACGACATTCGGATCGGCGCCGAGCGCGCCATCGACTCGAAGCTCCGAGCCCGAGCCGACTTTGTCGAAGGTGAGATACCGCGCAGCCAATCGCACGCGGAAGTCTTCTGACGTCGTGTTCTCGATGTTCAGTCCGAGCATCAGAAACGGCGGCGCGTACATCTTTGGACTGGCGCGCACCAGCAGACCGCTGCGGCCGCCTTCGTCCATGAGCTGCCACGTCACCGACTGATACCGATCGAGACCCGACAGGGCGGCCAGGTCGTACTCGAGCCGGGGAATGTCGATCGGCGCGTTCAGATGCCCGGCGAACGTGTGTTCCACGAACGCGGTATCGACTTTCGCAAATCCCTCCGTCCGCAGAAACGCAGGTTGCGGAATCGCCGTCTTCCGCCGGCTCTGACGTTGCGAGAGCCAGGCCTGCCATTCCTCGTCGGACGCCCGATACTTGAGCAGCTCGTCGCGACGCCGCTCCGCCGACTGATAGCCGCGGGTGATGAGCTCGTCGGCTTTGCGCCAGTCGAGCGAGCCGAGGCCTTCGACATCCACGGCAATCGTCATGTCGGCGTGCTGCAGCGCCGCCCGCGTCGCCGACTTCATCATCGCGTCCACGCTCTCTCCGAGCAGGCCGAACAGCGAGTAATTGACGGTATCGGTCTCCGCATAACCGACATCGATGGCGATTACCACCGTCGGCCGCTGCTCCTTGACGACGTCAGCGGGAATGTTGTCGAGCGCCCCGCCGTCAACGAGGACGCGCCCGTCCCTTTCCACCGGCGGAAACACCGCCGGCAGCGACATCGTGGCCCTCAACGCGGTTGCGAACGACCCGCTGTCGAGGACCACCTTCTCCCCCGCCCGAAGATCGACGGCGACGACACGGAACGGCGTCGGCAGATCGTCGAACCGCTGGAGCCCGTAGTACGGTGCGGTGAGGCGGGCCAGCAGCAGGTCCACCTGTTGCCCATCGTTCAGCGCCGTCGGCGGAACAATCCCTTTCTTCACGCCGAACTCGAGACGCGACGGATAGCTGCGCGCATCCTCCCTGCGCCGCAGGTTCTTGAACGGGAAGCTCGAGCTGCCGAACATCGTGTCCCAGTCGATGCCATTCACGAACGCGCGCAACTCCGAGGCGGACATGCCGGTGGCGAACGCGCCGCCGATCAGTCCGCCCATGCTCGTGCCCGCGGCCGTGTCGATGGGAATGTGATGTTCTTCGAACCACTGAATGACGCCGATGTGCGCGATTCCGCGGGCGCTGCCTCCGCCAAACGCCACCCCGACCGTCGGCCTCGTCGTCTGCGCCGACGACGCCGGCGCCAGCAGCGCGAAAAAAACGGCAAACACCACGATGGCCGCCGTCTCGAAGCGTGACGGGTTTCGACACACGGAATCTCGAGTCATCACAGTCGCTCTCGATGCTGTACAGGCGCGCACAACGACGCGCACGATCCATCGTGTAATCCGCGATATATCGTGGAACGTCTTCTGCGCGCGAACGGGTTATTGGGAAGAACTGTTCCTGGCCGCCAGCGTGAGCAGGCGCCATGCCATCCAGGCGTGACTGACGATCCGCTGCATCCGGCTATTCGGGAATTCGATACTGGGCGATGACGGCGGTGGCGTCGTCCTCGGCATCCGAGGCGGCAGCACGATCTACGAGTGCACGGCACTTGTCGTCGGACGATCCGTTGGTGCCAAGGGCTTCGGCGATGGCGTCCTCTTCGACGACGTCGGTCAGGCCGTTCGTGCAGACGAGGACAACGTCGCCGTCGTCGAGGCGAAATCGCTCCAGGTCGATGCGTGGTCCAAGCGTACCGGCCATGCCGAGCGTATCCGTCAAGATGTGCCGGAGATCTCGCGACGCCGTCGTCACGTCGACCAGCGGGGCCTGCGGCCGCCGCGACCTCGATTGTCCGACCGTATGGTCCCGTGTGAGGCGCATCAGATTTCCCCGGCGCAGCAGGTACGCGCGCGAGTGGCCGACGTGGGCAAAAAACAGATCGTGCCCGGCTCCAAAGATCGCGGTCAGTGTCGTCTGCACGACTGGCCCCGCGCCACGCGTCGATTCGGCGACGAGCGCGCCATCAACGTGCCGGTAGAAACGCTCGGCTCGCTGCATGATGTCGTGTGCAACCGCGTCGTCGATTCTCAGGTTCCACTTGCCGAATACGCGAACGAGATGCATCAAGCTCACGACGGCGATGCGGCTCGCCGATTCACCGGATTCGCCGTCGCCCATCCCGTCGGCGACCACCATGGCGTATCCGGACTCTTCGTAGTGTCGGGGAAGAATCGCGTCGTCGGCGACGCTCGTCCGGACCGTATCCTGGCTCCTCCCGAGCCGAATGATGGTGTAGTGATCGCCGTTCAGACGTCGCGAGCGTCCGCGGCGTGTTTCTGCCCCAAAGTCCACCATCACCGTGGCAGCGAGCGGCGCGGATTCGGAGCCGCTCCGAACCGCCGATTCACGGTCGCGAGGATCGCTCGAGTCGTCGACGGCTGCCATGAAGCCTCGCAGGAATCACTTCTTCGGCGGGAATTTCTTGAGCAGCTCGCGAATGGCGTCATCGAGCACCTTGCGACGTTCAGCGTCGGGACGATCGATCTGAATCTTTCGCGCGGCTGTACCGCGCCAGACAAGCCGCTGCTGCGCAGTCGAGGTCACATCGACGATGAGCGTGCCGACCGGGTAGGTCTGGGTTGCCGTGGTCGACGCCAGGAACGGGGGAACGGCCCACTCCGTAACCGACGGCAGGAATTGGCCCTGCACCTGCGTGGAGTTCTGAAGCGTTCCGAGCACGTAATAGTGCACGTAGAGGTCCGGGCTGGCGCTGGCCATCGTGAATCCCCTGGCCCCGAATTCCCGCTCGAGCGCCGGGATAATCACGGGATCCACGCGATCGGCCACACGTTTCGGGTCGTTGTCCGCGGTCAGGGCGAGAAGGACTTTGCCTTTCCCCTCGGGATGCCAGGTCCACGTTTTCAGGCCGGCAAACGAGAATTTCTTGTCGTATTCGACGGTAATGTCGGTTTTCGCGGCCTCGAGCCGGCCGATTGGCGCGGCGATCCCGATGGCCGCGACGGCCAGCAAGAGAGCCGGAACGTAAAGGCGAGTCGCCATCATTTTCAGCCTCGATTCGAACGTGCGGACACCCGTGGTTGAACCCAGGCTTGCATCAAGGGTGCCATCGAAAAGAAAAGACCCGTGTGAAGGATTTGTGACGCAAATCCAACCGAAATCCAACCTCGAAGTTCTCCTCTCGCATGGAAATATCAACACTGCAAATTCTGACAGGTTTTGATTGTCCCGAGCGCTGCGGGGCGGTTGGATGTCCTCCCGAATCGAGGGCCCTCGACCATCCGCACGCGAGTTTTTTGCTGCATGACGACTCGGACACCGAAGAGACACTTGCCTCGCGCCCTTTCATTGCTCGCGTCGACGCGGACCCTCGGCGCGTCCGCATTTGTCATGTGTTCCTGCATCGTGGTCCCTCTTCCCGCCTTCGCTCAAGCCGCCATCGCCGGCATCGTCAAGGACACGTCGGGCGCGGTGCTGCCCGACGTCACCGTCGCGGCGAGCAGCCCGTCCCTCATCGAGAGAGTTCGTTCTGTCACGACTGACGGCGCCGGGCACTACCGCATCGAAGATCTCCGCCCGGGAATCTACACCGTCACCTTCGCCCGGACCGGTCTCGCCACCGAGAGGCAAGAGGGAATCGAGGTCGTCGGGTCGCTCACCGCAACGGTCAACGCCGAACTCAGGGTCGGTTCGCTGACCGAAGCCATCACCGTCATCGGCGAGACCCCGGCCGTGGACATTCACAGCTCGCACCACGAAATGACGCTGTCGGGCGACGTCGTCCGATCGGTGCCGACCGCTCGCACCTACAACGCGCTGCTCGCCCTGGCGCCAGGCGTCGTGACCAGTTTCAATGACACGGTCACGAGCCCGGCGACCATCTCATTCCCGATGCACGGTGGACGATCGACCGAGGGTCGCCTGTGGCTGGATGGACTGAACATCGGAAGCCCGCCGAACGGCAATTCCGCTACCAGCTACGGCATCGACATCGGCAACGCCGTGGGGGTGACGTTCACGAGCGCCGGTGCGCGAGGTGAGATGGAAACGTCGGGCCTCGTCATGAACGTCGTACCCAAGAGCGGCGGCAACGAGATGCACGGGTCGTTTTTTGTCAGCGGCACCGGCAAAGACCTTCAGTCCGACAATCTCACGGACTCATTGAGGGCACAGGGGGCGACGGCAGCATCGCCGCTGACCAGGGTTTACGATTTTTCTGGCGCGTTCGGCGGTCCGATCCGGAAGGATCGGGCGTGGTACTTCGTCAGCGCGCATTCGGGCGGCAGCACGAAGGAAACCGCGAGCGTTTACTACAACGTGAACGCCGTGGATCCGGCGAAATGGTTGTACCAGCCAGATCTGACCCGGCGCGAGTATTCGGACCGGACCTTCGAGAACGCCAGCGGACGGGTCACGTGGCAGGCGACGCCGCGCAACAAGATCGGCGGGTTCTGGGACGCGCAGGGCCTGTGCCGGAAATGCACGGGCGCGACACCTGGCAATTCCGAGCCGGCCCGTATTTCACCGGAAGCCGTTGGCGTCCTCGGGCGGCGGCTCGACGTCGCGCAGGCGACGTGGTCGTCGCCGGCCACCAGTCGCCTGCTGCTCGAGGCAGGCTTCGGCAGTACCTACTTCGGCGTCGGCAACTTCGAGCGAGACCCGAACCCGACGCGCGATCTGATTCGCGTCGCCGAGCAGTGCGCCAGCGGCTGCGCGGCAAACGGCAACATTCCCGGGCTGGTCTATCGATCGCAGGACTACAGCATCGCGCACGCCGGCTCGTACTTGTGGAAGGGCTCCGCGTCGTACGTCACCGGCACCCACAACCTCAAAGTCGGATACCAGCACACGCTGATGACCGACGAGCGGACGTGGTTCACCAACAACCAGAACCTGACGTATCGCCTCAACAACGGCGTGCCGAACCAGCTGACCGAGTCGATTTCTCCGTGGGTCAACAACGCACGGGCCGCGTCGGACGGGCTCTTCGTCCAGGAACAATGGACGCGTGATCGCCTGACGCTGCAGGGCGCCCTGCGCTTCGATCGCGCGCACAGCTGGTTTCCGGCGCAGCAAGAAGGGCCGTCGCGCTTTCTGCCCACGCCGATCCTCATTCCCGAGACCCGGGGCGTTGACAGCTACAAGGACGTGACGCCGCGGATGTCGGCCGTGTTCGACCTGTTTGGAAACAGTCGGACCGCCCTCAAGGCGAGCGCCGGCAAGTTCCTCGAAGGCGCCGGCGTGATGGGGAACTACGCCAACACCAACCCGACACTGCGGATGCCACAGACCACTTCGACCTTTGGCACCGCCGGCGTGACGCGGGCGTGGACGGATGCCAATCAGAACTTCGTGCCCGATTGCGAGCTGGCCAATCCTCAGGCGCAGGATCTCAGGACGAGCGGCGGCGATCTCTGCGGGGTCGTTTCGAATACGAGCTTCGGCACGAACGTCCTCACCAACAACTTCGATCCGGGCGCGCTCAACGGATGGGGGGTCAGACCCTCGGACTGGAATGTCGTGCTTTCGTTGCAGCAGCAGCTCGGTGGGCGCTCATCGATCGACGTGACGTATACCCGGCGATGGTTCCAGGGGTTTTTCGTCGCCGACAACCTCGCGCTCCAGCCGGCAGACCTGACGCCGTTCAGCCTCGTCGCGCCGTCCGACCCGCGATTGCCCGCAGGAGGAGGCTACGTGGTCTCCGGCCTCTACGATGTCGTCCCTGAACAATCAGGGCGAGTCAATAACCTCGTCGCCGACTCGCGAAAGTACGGCGGGTGGCGTCAGTCCTTCAGCGGGATCGACCTGACCTTCAACGTCCACGCCGGCAAGGATCTCACCCTGATGGGCGGCACGAGTACGGGTCAGAACGTCGCGGACAACTGCGAACTCCGCGCGCGGCTGCCTGAACTCTCGACCTCGACGACCGGCACCAGTTCGTTCGGCGCCGGATTGGCCGGATCGGCCGTCACCCCAGTGAGCCCGTACTGCCACGTCGCCTATGGGTTCCTGACACAGTTCAGAGGGTTGTCGGCCTATCTCGTTCCCAAACTGGACGTCCAGTTGTCCGCGACATTTCAGAGCAAGCCCGGAGCCATGCTCGCGGCAAACTACGCGGCGCCGAATGCGGAGGTCGCGCCCGCGCTCGGACGGAATCTGTCGGGCAACGCGGCCAACGTGACAGTCAACCTCATAGCGCCCGGCGACCTGTACGGCGACCGGATCAATCAGCTGGACTTTCGGGTGGCAAAGATCGTGAGGTATCGAGGAACGCGAACACAGATTGCGCTCGAAATCTACAACTCGCTGAACTCGAGCGCGGTGCTGACCTACGACAACACGTTCGTTCCCGGCGGCGCGTGGCTGCAGCCGTTGACGATTCTCACGCCGCGGTTTTTCAAGATCGCCGCCGAGATTGACTTCTGATCACGATGCGAATCTGCACACCCGGAAGATCGTTCGGCCGATGGTTATGGCCATCGCTGCTCGCGCTGGCGATAGCCGGCCCGGCCGAAGTCGCGCGGGCCCAGGATGTGCAGCGGCAGGTTCTCGTGTTGTACTCGGCACGACGCGATGCGCAGATCGTGACCGTCAGCGAGCGCGAGTTTCCGCTGATCCTCGATCAGGGTCTGCAAGAAGGTCTCGACTACTATTCGGAATACATCGATCGGGCGCGGTTCCCGGACGCGTCGTACAAGTCTGCGTTTCGAGACTTCCTGCGGTTGAAGTACAAGAACAAACGGTTCGACGTCGTCATCGCCGTCCAGGATATTGCGCTCGACTTCGCTCGGGAAAACCGCACCGAATTATTCGCCGACACGCCAATTGTTTTCTTTTCCAGTTCGGCAGCAGTCCGCGCTCCCAACTCCACCGGAATCGTCGCCGACCTTGACTTCAGCAGCACTCTTGCGTTTGTCACGCAGCTGCAGCCGGACGTGCGCCACATCTTCGTGGTGAACGGGACGGAAGCCGGCGACAAAGAGTACGAGAATCTGGCGCGCGGACAGTTTCGAACCTTCGAACCGCAACTCACGATCACCTACTTGTCCGGACTGCCGACGCGAGATCTCGAGCAACGCCTGTCGGCGTTGCCCGAACACTCGGCGATTTACTACCTGGTGGTCAATCGCGACGGCGAGGGTGGCTACTTCCACCCGTTGGAGTACCTGGATCGGATGGCCGTCGCCGCGAACGCGCCGATCTACTGCTGGGTCGATTCGGCGCTCGACCATGGCATCGTCGGCGGCAGCCTGAAGAGTCAGCAGGCCCAGGCAGAGGCGGTCGCCAGGCTCGCCCTGCGCGTGCTGCACGGAGAGGCGGCCGACAGCATCCCGGTAATCTCGCCGAAACTGAATGCCAATCAGGTCGATTGGCGGCAGCTCCGGCGCTGGCGTATCAGCGAAGCGCGGCTGCCAGCGGGCACCCTCGTGAGGTTCCGCGAATTTTCGGCATGGGAGCGCTACCGCGTCTACATCCTCGGCGTGATCGCGCTGCTGGTGGCGCAGTCCCTGTTGATCACCGGCCTGCTCGTACACAGGGGGAGGCGGCGAACGGCAGAAACACAGCTGCGGAGTCGCGAAGCAGAGCTGCGCACAAGCTACAACCGCATTCGCGATCTCGGACAGCGCCTCCTGCACGCCCAGGAAGCGGAACGCACGCGCATCGCGCGCGAACTGCACGACGATTTCGCCCAGCAACTGGCGCTGCTCGCGATCAACCTCGAACAGATCACCGACAGCGGAAGTAATCGAGAGTTCTCGGCGCTGGCTCAGGCGGCGCTCGATCGGCTCCACAGCCTCGCCCGAGGCATGCGCGACCTCTCGCACCGGTTGCATCCGGCGAAGCTCCAGCTGATTGGCCTCGTCCCTTCGCTCGCCAGCCTTCAGCGGGAACTCTCCCGGCCCGACTTCACCATCAGGTTCTCACACGAGAACGTTCCCGCGCCGCTGCCTCACGACATCACGCTGTGCGTGTATCGCATCGTTCAGGAAGCGCTGCAGAACGCAATCAGGCACAGCGCGGCGCGCGAGGTATCGGTGAGCTTACGCAGGATCGGGAACCGGCTCGCGCTGACGATTGCAGACGATGGCGTGGGCTTCGATGTCAACGCCGCCTGGGGGAAAGGGCTCGGCCTCCTCAGTATGGCGGAGCGCCTGGAGTCGGTTGACGGCTCGGTGGAAATTCAATCGCGTCCCGGTGCGGGCACGCAGGTCGATGTCACTGTTCCTGTTCCTTCTCTCCAGGAGCGGGCTGCAGCCGGCTGAGCAACGCGTCACCGGCCGCGGTTCAGTTCCGGTGACAAAACCGCCTCACGAGGCCAAAAATGTGCCGGTTTCGCATAGCGGTCGATTCCGTACGGCAGGTATTGTAGGCATGCGTCGCGACGGGCCGCGCTCGTCAGCCACGCAACGATCCCTGGGATCCCAACGTCGGGGCCCCGGAGAAAGTAGGTAGGGCCACATGGTACGCCCCCGAGTACTCCTAGCGGACGATCACGAGCTCCTGCTTGGAGCGTTCGAAAAACTATTGATGCCGGATTGCGAAATCGTCGGTCAGGTCACTGATGGCCGGGCGCTCGTCGAAGCGGCAGCGAGACTGAAGCCCGATGTCATTGTCCTCGACATCTCGATGCCCCAGTTGAACGGACTCGATGCCGGACGCAGGATCAAGCAGGGGCACCGGGACGTCAAGCTGGTCTTCCTCACGATGAACGAGGACTCGGACCTTGCGGCCGAGGCGTTTCGTGCGGGAGCCTCAGCGTATGTGCTGAAGCGGTCGGCAGCGTCCGAACTGGCCACGGCGATTCGAGAGGTCATGCAGGGACGTTCATACGTCACGCCGCTGATGACCGAGGGCCTCGTGGGGTCGCTTCTGCACGTCGAGGAAGCGTCGTCGTCTCACGAGCTGACGTCACGACAGCGGGAGGTTCTCCAACTGCTGGCCGAAGGCAATTCGATGAAGGAGGTCGCGGCGGTGTTGAAGCTGACGCCGCGCACCGTGGCATTTCACAAATACCAGATGATGGAGCAGCTTCACATCAAGTCAACCGCGGAACTGATTCGTTATGCTGTCAGGCACCACATTGTCTGAATACCCGCGTGTTCTTCTCGTGGACGACAACACCGACATGCTCAATAGTGCAGCGTCCGTGTTGTCGTCCGGCTTCGAGATTGTCGGCGCAGTGCAGGACGGCCGCACGGCGCTCGAGGCAGCGGGCACCTTGCGGCCAGATGTCATCGTGCTCGACATCTCGATGCCCGGCATGTGCGGCATTGAAGTCGCGTCACGCCTCAAGGCTACGGGATCAAGGGCAGCGGTCGTGTTTCTTACCGTTCACGAAGACGAGGAAGTCGTTCGCGCGGCCAGAGACGCGGGAGGAGTGGGGTACGTCCTGAAGCCTCGGCTCGCGTCGGAGTTGCGTCAAGCCACGCTCGAAGCCAGCGAGGGGCGGCGGTTCATTTCGAGCCGGCTCTGTCCCGCTCTTTGGTAACGGCGCGCGTCAGGAACAAAGCGGTCATCAGCTGCTCAAAGCCGCTCCGAAGCGACTGTCAGCTCTTTTCCTGCCACCTGTCAGTTTTTTCAGTCCATCCTCGAAGTTCTTCAGTTCTCATGTGCGCGCGAGGGTCATACAGTGGCGCACATGCAAACAGAGCGTCGGCGACGCCCGCGTGGCACGCGTCCGTGCACACAGGCGTCGCGGCGAGAGGCGGTCGCGCGAGCGGAAGCATATATGCGCGTGCACGCCGGCACCACCGTCTCTTTGGCGGAACTCTGTCGCATCGTCGGCTTGAGTGAGCGGAGTCTCCGCAACGCGTTCTACGACGTGCGGGGCATGGGGCCGAAGCGATGCCTCCTGGATGTCCGACTCCAGGATGCGCGGCGGGCCCTGTGTCGAGCGGTCGCCAGGCAGACAACGGTGGCTGGAGTGGCGACGGACTTCGGATTCTTCGAGCTCGGACGGTTTGCTCGGGTCTACAGAGAGACGTTCGGCGAGGTACCCTCCGCAACCCTGCGGGGAGCCATTTCAAACCGGCCGCCAACGGATGCGGCCGCGACACCGGAGAACGGGAATGTTTACCGACCGTAGTCGCCCCCACAAGTCGTCCGTGCCGCTCGATCGCGAACCCTCGTGGCCATCGTCGGCCTCCAAAGGGCGGCGGCACAACTCCGCGAGGCTCGCCTGGCTCTCGGTGGACCACCTCCCGCACGGGCTGGTGATTCTCGGAGAGTCAGGCACGATCCTCGACGCCAATCTTCAAGCGGAAGCGATTTTGGGGTATCCCTCAAATGGGTTAATCGGTTTACCGATTTCCGCCCTGCTGCCGGAGCTGACGACCGGCACGTCCGGCGCCGCGCGCGGAGCGTGGGAACGTTCCCACTACGTTGGCGCGGGCGCGAAGCGATTCAACGCGATGCGGAAGGATCAGGCGATCGTGCCTCTGGACGTCGAGTTCAGCATGTTCGTCGATGGCGACTCGCGCTATTTCGCTGCATCGTTCGCCGACGGCTTGAAGCAACTCGAGCGCAAGGCCGTGCCTTCTGATACGACGGACAGCCTGGGATTCCAGCGGCTCGTCGCGGACATCGTGGCCCGCCTGGGCAACGTCAACGCCGACGCCCTCGACGACGCGATCACCGACACGCTGCGTCAGATCGGGCAGGCGCTGCAGCTGGATCAGGCGATTCTGTGGGAGAAGAGCCTGAGCGAGGGCGCTGTGGTGCCAACGCACTACTGGGCGCAGCCCCCGTGCTCGTCTGCACCTGATCCGCTGCCGATTGAATCGCTTCCCGAAGTGACGGCGAGGCTGGAAAAGGGCGAGACGTGCTGCTTCCAGAATCTCGAAGAGCTGACCAGCAAGGTCGATCGGGAAACGTTCGACCGATCCGGATTCCGGTCCGGTGTCGTCATCCCGCTATCGCTGCGCGGAGACGGCAGTGAAGCGTTGTCGGCTCTGGTCGTCGGCTCGATGACACGCGAGCAGAAATGGGCGCCAGCCGTCGTGGATGGTCTGCATCTCGTGACCACCGTCATCGGCCAGGCGTTTGCGCGCCAGGCAAGCGAGAGCGCGCTCGAACGGGCCAATCATGAAATCCGCCAGCTGCGAGATCGGCTCACGGTCGAGACCGTTGAACTTCGCCGCGAGGTGAAGGTGCTGCGGTCGTCGAACCCGATCATCTCGGAGAGCGCCGCCATCCAGAAAACGCTCGCGCAGGTCGAACAGGTTGCCCATACACCAGCAACCGTGCTGCTCCTCGGCGAAACCGGAACCGGCAAGGAAGTGATGGCGCAGGCCATCCACAGTCTGAGCCCGCGCCACCAGCGACAGATGATCCGGGTGAGCTGCGCCGCGATTCCGACCGCGCTGATCGAGAGCGAGCTATTCGGTCGCGAGCGCGGCGCCTACACCGGCGCGCTGTCGCGGCAGATCGGCCGCTTCGAGGCCGCGAATCAATCGACGTTGTTCCTCGACGAAATCGGCGAGCTGCCCGCGGAAGTCCAGGTCAAGCTGCTTCGCGTCCTGCAAGAGCGGGTGATCGAGCGGCTGGGTAGCACACAGAGCATCAAGGTCGATGTCCGGATCATTGCCGCCACGAACCGGAATCTCGAGCAGGCGGTCGCCGACAAGGCGTTCCGCGAAGATCTGTTCTACCGTCTCAACGTTTTCCCTGTCACCGTTCCGCCGCTCCGGGAGCGCGTGGAAGACATTCCGGGACTGGTCTGGAGCTTCATCGACGAGTTCTCCAAGCTGTTTGGCAAAAACATCGATTCGATTTCGAAGGACAGCCTGCGCGAATTGCAGCGCTATCCATGGCCGGGAAACGTTCGCGAGCTGAGAAACGTGATCGAACGCGCGGTGATCATCGCAACCAGCCGCCAGCTGGTCGTGCCCGCCCCAAGGCTGGCCGCGCCGCGCACGACTACGTCGCGACTCAACATGACGTTGACGGACCTCGAAATCGACCACATTCGCGGCGTGCTCGAAAGCACGAACTGGCGCGTTCGCGGACCAGGCGGGGCGGCCGAGCGCCTGGGCCTCAAGCCCACGACGCTCGAAAGCCGCATGGCGCGGCTCGGGATCGAACGCAAAAAGGCATCCTGAGCAGATCGGCACGCGCTGCGCCAGCCTCCGGCCAGCGCGTGCCGAATCGTTCCCACCCTGGTCCCCATCCACTCCGGCTAACCCCGCCTAGCCTGTCGGTTCCGTCAGCACGCAAGTTTCGCGTCATTTTCATGCACCGTGAGGCCTGTCCGCCGACCGTGACCAGCCGGCCTCGGGAAGTCAAAACTCCTGCTCCGGCATCGCCAGTCCGGGCACGATTCGTGCGGTTCGCGGGACCTTAGATGAACGCCAGCAGCCTGAACCGAGGATTTCTCATGACTTGCACTGCGACAGGCGTTCCGAGATATCGGAGCGTCTCCTGCCCGCCGGAGACACTCTGCTCGGACACACGGCGGCCGGCCTGACGCGAATTGCCACAGGTTTCGCGAAAAGATCGATTACGCGTCATCTGGGCCGGACGATAAATCTATGGCACGCGGCCTGCTGAACTCACGGAGGGGAGTCATTGGGCACGTCGTGTTCCAGCCACGCTCCGTCAGGGGCCCTGGGAGGATCGGTATGGGTCCAGCGTCCGTTCGGATGACCGTCGAGTGGCTGGTGCCGCTCGGCGAAACGCGTCCGATCACGATGGCGCTGCACGCGGTTGCGGCGGAGACGCGCGGTGTGCGCGGTTGCATCGGGTGCTCGGTTTCCACTGACATCGGCAAAGGCGGCGCGATCCGCTACGTCGAGGACTGGACGACCGAAGAGGATCTCCGCGAACGGCTGCAGTCCGATACATTCTCCCAGCTGATTACGCTGATCGAGGGCGCAAGCCAGGCGCCCCGCATTGAATTCGCGCTGCCTCGAGGAAAGAGAGGGCTCGATTTTGTTGCGGAGGTTCGCGGGTCGGTGATGTGAGTGGCTAGAAGACGACCTTCATTGCCAGCTGCACCACACGCGGATCGCCTGCTGATGTAATCGTTCCGAACGCAGCAGCACCGACCGTGGTGTTCGGCGCTCCGAGCGGCGGCGTGTTCGTCAGGTTGAAGACCTCCGCTCGAAACTCCAGGGCCCTGCCAGCCGAGAACGGCACTCTCCGCATCACCGCGATATCGAGATTGCGATAGCCGGGACCTCGAAGCGGATTGCGCGAGCTCGTGCCAATCGTAAACGGCGCCGCTGCCTGAAACGCATCCGTGTTGAACCAGCGACTGACGGACCGCTGACTCGAAGACAGCTGTGGATCCCCTATCATGTTCGGCCGCTGCGTACCGAATCCGGCGAACGCATTGTTGTTCGTCGTCTGCGCGATCGCGACGGGCATCCCCGACTGCAGCGTGACGACACCGGTGACCGTCCAATCGTTCACCAGCGCGCCGAGGACGCCACCCGGATGGCTGCGCCGGTCTGCGCCGAACGGGATGTCCCAAATCGCCGAGGTCACGAACACGTGCGGGATGTCGCCGGTCGAATAGTCACGCTCCAGGTGACGATTGAAGCTATCGGCCACCGGAAAGCTGGCCACCGGCCCCGTGAGAATCGACGCGTCGAACACCGATGATGCGTCGTCCACCAGTTTCGAACGCGTGTAGCTCACCAGATATGACAGCCCGCGTGTGAAACGCTGTTCGAGCTTCGCGTAGAAACCGTGATAGAGGGTTGTCCCCACGTTGTTCCGGTAGAGGCTGACCGTCGTGTATTCGGGAAAGGGCTTCATCAGTTGAGCCCTGGTGATGGTGGGATCGCCGAGCGACGACGACCGCGGAATCGTGCCGAAGTACGGATTCGGCACACGCTGCTGCAGCGGAGCGCCCTCCGCCAGCTGTTCGGCTGTCAGCTGGTTCAGATTCGTATCAGGAAGACCGACGCGCGTGATTTTCGATCCCGCGTAGGCGATCTCGACTGCAAGGTTCGCGGTCAGCTCGCGCTGCACCGCTGCGTTCCACTGCTGGACGTAGCCCGATCCGAGATCGCGATCGACCGAAAACACGCCCTGTCCAAGGCCCGCTGTCGGCGTCTGTGCAATCGGGGTGACGGTCGGCCCACCGGAGAGCGTGAACGCGGGCGCGATGTTGTCCAGGGTTCGCTGCGACACGGTCTGCAGAAATGGAAAGACCGGCGTCGTGAACGGCGTCGTGATCCCCGCCATCTCGATCCAGACCAGTCCGTACCCCGTCCGCACGACGGTCTCGATCGGTCACCCGGCTGACAACGCCAAGGCGCGGACCGAAGTTGAGTTTGTGCAGCTGGCGAGCCGCGCGGGGCTGGCCGTCCGTGCCCGCATACTCGAGCTGTTGCGTTTCCAGGTTGAAGACCGCGACCTGATCGTCTTGTTCTGTCGAGGGAAAGTTCAGAGTGTAACGAACACCGCCGTTCACGGTTATGCGATCCGAGAGGCGCCAATCATCCTGGATGAAGTACTCCTCCCAGTGTGCGCGGTTGCGGACCTGCTGGTCCTGCAGATCGATCGAAAACTGCTGGACCTGACCGAGGAGAAAACTGGCGAGCGGCGTTCCCGTGCTGCCGGCGGTCGTCGAATCGGTTGGCAGGTTCGTGAAAAGGTTGCTGAAGGTGAACTGGCCCGTGGGCGAGGGCGGCTGGATGACGTTCAGCCGCTCCCACCGCAGATCGCCGCCCAGCTTGATCGTGTGTCGCCCTTTCAGCCAGGTGAGCGTGTCGGCAATCTCGGTCACGCTCGTCCCGAAATCTGACGCCGTGTTGGTCGGCGATCCCAACTGCTGATACCCGCCGATCAGAAATGTCGGCACGGTCGTCGGGAACTGGGCATTCGATGGGATGCCCGGAAGACCGAGAACGTCGGACGGCGTACCCCCAAGGTCCGCGGCCTTTCGATCGACGTGACGACGAGTGTCGCCGACACGAAGCTCGTTGACGATGTTTGTCGAGAACGTTCGTTGATAGCTCGACGCGAACGACCAGGAGGTGGTGCCCTGCGGGCCAAGCGTCCCTGCGGTCACGCCGCTGCCTTCGGGAAGCGGCGACACCGGAATGAAGTCTTCACGAAGTCGCGTCAGCCGTCCGAAGATCTGGTCGCGATTAGACGGAAGGCGATGGTCGACGCGGACGCTCAGCTGATCCTGATCGACGGTTTCGTCGGCGACGCGCCGGTAGTTGTTGGCGGTGCCGGTGCTGGTCGGAATCGGGTACCTGCCGAGCAGCTCGACCGCGACCGGATCCATACGGTCCGCCGGAATCGTGTTGCCGGGAAACGGCGTTCGCGTGGCCGTTCCACTCCCCGGGCCCGGTTGCGTCGTGGCTGGATCGTAAATGACCGGCACGCGCGCACCGATGGCTTCGGTGAATATGCCCTGCCGCTGGAGCGCCGTTGGCACCGTGGAGGTCACGGTGCGCCCGATGGTCTGCCGCTGGCCCTGATAGTCGGCGAAAAAGAACGTGCGATCCCGTCGAACCGGTCCGCCGATTACGCCGCCGAACTGGTTGCGCCGGAACTTCGGTTTGACGGGAATCGTCGAGGCAAAGAAGTTGCGGGCGTTCAACGCCTCGTTTCGAAAGAACTCGAACGCGGTCCCGTGGATCTCGTTGGTGCCGGTCCTGGTCGTCAGGTTGACCACGCCGCCGTTGAACCGGCCGAACTCCGCGGGCGGGGTGTTGCTCTCGATCTTGAATTCCTGAATCGCATCGACGTTCGGAAAGAAGGCAACCTGCCCCGGTTCCGGCTGTAAGACCGAAATGCCGTCGAACAGATACTCGTTGGTCCTGGGCCGCCCGCCGTTGATTCGAGGCAGCGGTGCCGCCGGCGGCGGCGGAAGGGCAATGCCGGGAACCAGGCTGGCCAGAGAAATGACGCTCCGCCCATTCAGCGGAAGGTCAATCACCCGCCTGTGATCGATGACGTGTCCAAGGCCGGAGGTTTCACTGCGGAGAAGCGGAGCGTCAGCGGTGACGGTGATCCCCTCGGACAGCTGTCCGACCTCCAGCCGAAGATCAAGGCGAACCGTCTCGCCCGTGGCGAGTCGCACGCCGTCGCGAGTGAGCGGCCGGAACCCGCTCAGTTCGATGCGAACCTGGTAAGACCCTGGCGACAACCCCGGGACGCGATAACTGCCATGCTGGTCCGTCACGACCATCCGGGTCAGCCTCGTCCCGGCCGCCGTGACCGTAATCGTCGCTCCGGGCGCCGGCGCACCCGCCTGATCGACGACGTGTCCGACGAATGCTCCCGATCCTAGCTGTGCCTCCGCGGCGGCGGCCATCGACAGGCAGACGACCGGCAGAAACATCCGCAGCAGGCAATCCCGCAGCAGTTTCACAGCTCGTAACTCTAGAACGTCTCGAAATGATATTCAAATCGACTTAAACCGAATCAACAGTGCGGACTGGATGAAGCGCGGCCCGCGTGGCCGATGATGATGAGCGTCGCTCACAAAGCTGGCGCCGGTGATACGATTCGAGGCCGGAGGCGCGAGGAGTCAGATGGCACTGGTCACGGTGAGAGCGGCGGCCGAACGTCTTGGAGTTGGCTATTCCACGTTCAAACGATGGATCCATAGCGGTCACGTACGCACCACGCGCACCGAAGGCGGCCACCATCGCGTGTCGGACGCCGAGATTGAGCGATTGCTCGCCCGACAGCAGCCCGCCGACCGCCGGCGCGCGCGACCGATCGATCCCGATGAATCAGTGGGCGGCCTCAGCGCCCGCAACCGTCTCCACGGGTTCATCGAGGAAGTGCGAGTTGATGGGCTTCTCGCCCAGGTCAGATTGCGTGTCGGAGATCAGTCGCTGACGGCGGTCATCACCGCCGATGCGGTACGGGCCCTGAAGCTGCGCCGTGGCGACGACGCCATGGCCATCGTCAAATCCACCGAAGTCATGATCGCGAAGGCATCCGAAGCGCAGTCGAGGCCACGCCGCCGGAGAAAGAAGTTAAAAGTCAAAAGTTAAAAGTCAGGGACAGAAGGGAAAGCATCCGCTTCTGTTCCTTTTCGTCTCTCAGTTTTCACTTTTAACTTTTAACTTTACGTTCTTCTTCGCTTTTAGCGGAGCGCGCTGCCGAGCGAGGCGGGACGCGGGCCACTGCCGATCCAGACGTTGCGGTAGATCACGCCGGGGATCGACGCGGACTCGGCTCCGCTGCGGCCGGTGGGCGCGCCGAGATACGCGTAGTGGGGGCTTGGCTGATACCGGCCGTCCGGCGTGCGTACGCCGACGTTATAGAGGGTCTTGGTCGCGTCGATCCCCCCTTCGCGAACGAGCGTGCGGACCTCTCCGTTCTCACGGCCCCAGGTGAACTTCCAGTAGTACACGATGTCGTCGGGTCGAGCATGAGCACGGAACGGAACCGGGTGTCGGTGTCGGGCTCATACTTGCAGCACGGATCATCGCCGTAGAGCACCCGGTAGGTGACCGCATTCGGCGGAAATCCGACTGACTCCGCGATACTGAATATCCACGCGGCAGCGGTTCGTGATGTAGTCGTCCTGCCCCTCCTGCATCCCGAAGACTTTGGCCTTGTCTCCCGGGCCGTTCTGGCGCGCAGCCCTTCGACTTCCATGGAGAACTCGCCGTTCTGAATCGTCTGCGCCAGCAGGTACCGGACGTAGCTCGTGTTCGTGTTCAGCCGGATGCCTCTCCCGGGAACGAACTCGGTTGAGCCGATTCGATCGCCGACGGTCTCGCCGTGAATCAGCGGGTCATACAGCTCACCGGCGCGACTGAACCCCACCAGCTTCGACTTGAACGCCGAGGTCGCCGACCAGGGACCGTTCGTGGAACCCTGCAAGGCACGCGCACGCCAGTAGAACAGCGTCGTTGGCTGCAGATCCTGATTGACGGTGAACGACGTTTTCCGCCAGACCCTTCCGGGATGTTCGTCTTGCCGACGGTCACGGCCAGGCCGGGTATGCCGGCGGTTGACGCGGTGAAGTTCGTGTTGTCCGAGATTGGGAACTCGTACACCGCGTGCCCTGGCCGTCGGCGGTCGCGTTGCGGACCGTCAGCGTCGGCCGCAGCGTGTCCAGCTGCTCATGGTCGACCGGCGCGTCCAGCGCCGGCGCCGTCACGTTCACGACACTTGGCGTCGTGGGCGGCTGGTTGCTTGTCGCCGCCGAACTTGTACCGGCACTGGCCAGCGCGCCGGCGGCAATTGCTGTGATGAGCACCTGGTCTTCAACGTCGGCTCCTCGAGTGAAAAGGACCAAAACGCCGCGCGCCACGCAGCCGATCGGCTGGTCACTCCGCGAGGCGCGGTGGATCTGTCGATCGCGTCTCTTCGACTGGTTGCAGCCTGTCCCGGGAGTGGAGGAAGGCAACGAAATCAACGAGTTTCGTTCGTTCTTTCTTGTCGGCCGCAGGTGGCAAATACTTCAGACCGGAAGGAGGCTCGGTTGGGTGGGAACGACAACCGCCGCCACGAACCCGGCGTGCCGACGCCGGCTGACGTTGAGGATCAGTGCCGTGATTGATCCAAGCTGGCTGCATGTTCGTGATCGAGTAGTGTACACCGGCCAGCCTCGACCAGATCGAGCTGCGCACATGACGGCGCAGCGTCCGGTTTCTGAGAAAAACATTACGCCCCTCAGGGCACTTCGTCATCTCCGGTCAAGATTCGCGCGACGGGAATCATTCTGGCGACCGGCGGACCAGGCAGGAAATCGAGAACATCATCCGCGAGGACCCGTTTTGCAGGAAGGGCCTGGCGGAATTCCGGATCATCGAGTTCCGGGCGAGTCAGCGGGCCGATGACGTGCCGAAGCGGAATCACCTGAAGATCAAGGTTTTACAAGGTCTGCAGGGTCTGCAGGGTTCGTGGCAGGGTTCGTTCTGCAGGCGGGGTGGCTAGCCGTAAAGGCGGACCAGTTTCAATTTCTCGAGGCGCTCGAAGTCCTTGTCGAGGGACCAGACCAGCGCCCCGACGTCAGACGCGAGGATCCCCACCATCAGATCGACCACGCGAACGTGTGACCGCTGCGGCTGGCGCGCTCGGTCCACGAATCGAGTGTGAGCCATGTCTCGTCGTCGGATAAAGGACGGACAGGGCTGACAGACGGTCGGTCAGATGCTTCGGGTTGCGCCTGGAGACGCCCATCAGGAGTTCGCTTCGGACGGGAATTGGCAGGGCAACCTCGTCGGCCGTCGAGCAGGCCACGCAGGACTCCAGCCTCCGCGGCGTGGGGATCACGGAGGGCCGAGATCCACACGGACGTGTCTACGACAATCACCGACCGGTCAGTCTGCCCTCGGCCGCGGGCCTTGTCCAGGTCGAGCCGGACGTCGACGGTGCCAAACATCTGCCTTCAACTCGCCTATCCGCTTCCGGCGGATCACATTCGCGCAAAGGCGTACACGATGGTCTCAGTTTTCGACTTCAAAGCCCGCTGCCTCGGCAGGCGTCGTCGATCAACCCATCCGGCAAGATCAAATGTGGCTGCGCATACTAACCATACCTTAGTGTATGACAATTTATCGCCAAAATATACATACAATATGACACGTATTATGCATATCGTTGAGCGTATCTCGACCGAGGAGTGGACTCAGCGATGCGCTCGACCAATCGCGAAAAGGCTTGACGCGGACCGCACAATACATGACGCCGTTCGACAGCGCCGGCGTGGCCATGAGCAGCTCGCCGATGCTGTTCGTCGAGATCAGGCGAAACTCAGGTCCGCGGCCACGACAAGCATTTCGCCGTCCTCGTTCGAGAGATACAGGCGTCCATCGGCGGCGACGGGCGAGGCGCTGAACCCGCTGCCGACCGGATCGAGACGTGTCCGGTAGATCTCCTTTCCCCGTCTCTACTTCATAGGCGTCGAAGATGCCGTCGTTGTTGAGTGATGGACAGGATGCCGCCGTAGGCAACTGGCGTCGGCATGTACGACCCGCGAGCGGTCTTACTCCACGCCACGCCACGACTGCTCGTCTGATCCTTGTCGAGCGACAGATCGCCGCGCGCGTCAGGACGCACGGCGAAGATCGGACGTTCCGGTCGTCGCCCACTCGAGACGATGATGAGGCCGTCGGCGAAGATCGGGGTGGGCGCCGTGATCTTCGAGCTTCCGCCGAGCTTCCAGATTTCCTGACCGGTCCGCACGTCGTAACCGCGAATGTAATTCGCCCCGTTAGTAACGAGCTGTGGTTGGCTGCCGGGGGCAATCACCGTGGGGGTGCCCCACGACGGCAGTTCCTGCCGATCGGTCTTCCACACCGTGCGTCCGGTGGACGCATCCAGCGCGAGAACGAACGAATCCGTCTGCGTGTCGCACTGCAGCAGCACCAGCCCGTTCCAGATGATTGGCGAGCTCGCCGGTCCCCACTCGTACGACGGAATGTCGTAAGCACCCATGTCCACGTGCCCAAGATCAACCTTCCAGAGCGGGGTGCCATTCACGTCATAGGCGTAAACGCCCTGAGAGCCGAACCACGCGACAACGATCCGCCCGTCGGTGGCGGGAGAGGCGCTCGCATAGGTGGACTTGATGTGGCGCTTGTTGGCCGGCTCCCCCTCGAACGCCGACGCGCTCCCAGGCGATCTTCCCGCTTCGCGTGTCAATCGCGTAGAGCACCCACTTGTGGCGCGAGCGATCGTCAGAGGCATCGCCGTCGCCGTAGAGGCCAGGCTTGAACGAGGCATTGGGTCTGCTGCTGATCGCGCTCGTGACGAAGACGCGATTGCCCCAGACGATCGGGCTCGAGTGCGCAAGCCCGGGGATCGGCGTACGCCAGAGGACGTTCTCGCCGGTCCGTCCGTTCCATCGATCGGGCAAGTTCTGCCCGTCGGCGATTCCTGACGCGTTGGGTCCTCTGAACGAAGGCCAGCTGCCGGTGGCGGCCGCGGGGACTGGCTGGTTCGGGCTCGCTTCCCCGCCGGTCCTGGTGATCTTTCTTGCCGCGATTTCGCGTTTGTCGCCTTCCGGCAACCAGGTGCTGTCGTGAAGGATCATCCGCCTCGGCGCGCAATCGTCGGCGATCAGCGTGAGCAGAAGACGTGTCCCTTCGACACGGAATCGATAGCGGCCGGCGCCGGCGCAGTTCTGGAGGGCAGGCGTCGACAGCGTCAGTTCATCCTTGACCGATTTCCAAGTGCCGTCGAATGTCGGCCATCCCTGTCCTTCGAGCGCCAGGACGCCGTCGGGGCCCAATCTCAGCGTGAAGGCGCCGTAGTGGAGCGGCGTCGAGGGCGGGAGCGGCGAGGTCTGGCCGCTGCCGGCAGCAATCGCGGCCGCTGAGAAGAGCGCCACCGGCAGCCACCCGCAAAACCGGATCGATATGCTGGCCACGCAGCCGATGCTAGCACGCACCGATCGATTCGACCGTGAGGGCGACATGGCAGGGGATTGAACTAAGTCTCCGTGACGTCGGAGTAACAACCCACGAAATATCGTGGAAACGGCGTAGGCTCGGAGCGTCCGGCGAATCTCGCGGCATCCTGAACTGGCGAATTCTCTGCGATGGTGCCACGTCGCAGGCGTAATCGCGGGCGGCGAGCCGCATCACCAACCGAGATGGTGAGCGGGGCGGGCGTCGGCCCACGTCTTGCTGTCTAGCGTCTTTTGAGCCAGAACACGCGCAAATCTGAGACCGGTGTACGCGGGGCGAAAGTTCGCGCACCAGAGCGATCTCACTGGCTGGCAGGAGCGTGCGATCCGATGAATGCGACGAGGGGTTCCTTCGGCCTGCTGCTGGCGTGCCTGATCGCCGGCTGCTCGTCACAGAAGCCAGCAACGACGGACCAATCGAAGCCGAATGCGGCTGGGGCTCGGCCCGCGGCTGCAGGTCAGCCGGGCGAGGAGGATGTGCCGCCACCCGCGAACGAAAGCGGGCTGCCCGAAGAGCTCCGTTCGATCATTCACACCAAGGTCACGGGCGACTTCGACGAGATGGTCAAGCGGCGAATCATCCGCGCCGGCGTCCCTTTCAATCGCACGTACTACTTCATCGACAAGGGCATGCAGCGCGGCCTCTCGTACGAGTATGCGGTGCTGTTCGACGAGCAGCTCAATAAGAAGCTGAAGACGGGCAACCTCAAGGTTCATGTCGTGCTCGTCCCGATGCCACGGGACCAGCTGCTCCCGTCGCTGCAATCGGGACTGCTTGATATGGTCATCGCACAGCTCACGGTGACGCCGGAACGACAGGAGGTGGTCGACTTCAGCAACCCCACGCGCCGGAACATCAACGAGATCGTCGTCACGGGTCCCGGAGCGCCTGCGGTCGCGACGGTCGAAGACCTGTCGGGAAAGGAAGTGTTCGCCCGCAAGAGCTCCAGCTATTACGAGAGCCTGCAGGAACTCAATCGCAGGCTTGGGACACAGGGCAAGCCGCCGGTTGACATCCAGGAGGCGTCGGAGAGCCTTGAGGATGATGATCTGCTCGAGATGGTCAACGCTGGACTGATCCCGGCGATCGTGGTCGACGATTATCTGGCCGAGTATTGGAAGCAGGTGTTTCCGGATCTGAATCTCCACAAGACATTGACGCTCAGAACGGGCGGCAACCTGGCGGTGGCGATTCGCAAGAACAGCCCGAAGTTCGCCGCCGAACTCAATGCGTTCATCGAGAAGAATGGACTGAACTCCGCCATCGGCGCGGTTCTGAACAAGCGCTACCTGGAAAGCACGAAGTACGTGAAAAACGCCGCGTCGGACGCCGAGCGAAAGAAGTTTCTTGCGATGGTGGAGTTGTTCCGGAAATACGGCGATCAGTACAAGTTCGATTACCTGATGATGGCGGCCCAGGGATATCAGGAGTCCCGGCTGGATCAGAACGCGAAAAGCCAGGTCGGCGCAATCGGTGTCATGCAGCTGATGCCGCAAACGGGCAAGGAGCAGAAAGTCGGCGACATCAGGAAGATGGAACCAAACATTCACGCCGGTGTGAAGTACATGCGATTCGTGAGGGAGGAGTTCTTCGAAAACGAGCCGATGGACGACTTGAACAAGGGGCTGTTCACCTTCGCGTCCTACAATGCGGGTCCGGGCCGCATCCGGCAGCTTCGCCGCGAAACCGAACGCCGCGGACTGAACCCGAACGTCTGGTTCGGCAACGTGGAGCGGGTCGCGTCGGAACGAATTGGCCGCGAGACCGTGACCTACGTGAGCAACATCTACAAGTACTACGTCGCCTACAAACTGATTCTCGAGGAATCCAACCGCCGCAACGCGGCAAAGTCCGCGATCAAGAAAGGCCGCAGCTAGGGCACGACCGCGGCGGCGCGTCCGGACCGAAGCATGGTCGTGCGCTCGATGTGCTAGGCTCCGGTCGCGATGCGAGTGCGTCGGCCAACTGCGAGCGAAGCCGTGCTCGGGCTGCTCTGCCTGATGTACCTGATCACGTACGTCGATCGGGTCAACGTCGCGACGGCAGCCAACGAAATCAAGCGAGAGCTCACGCTCTCGAATACCCAGCTCGCGTTCGTCCTGTCTGCGTTCGGCTACCCCTACGTCGTGTTTCAGATCTTCGGTGGATGGCTGGGTGATCGCGTCGGGCCGAGGCGCACGCTCTTCGTGTGTGGGCTGATCTGGACTGCGGCAACGATCCTGACCGGCTTCGTCGGCAGCCTCGTCAGCCTGTTTCTCGTCCGTCTCATGATCGGCGTCGGCGAAGGCGCGACGTTTCCGGTGGCGACGCGCGCCATGCAGGCGTGGACCGCCGCCGGCCGTCGCGGTTTCGCGCAGGGACATCACGCATGCGTTCGCGCGGCTGGGCAATGCGCTGACGCCGCCGATTGTCGCCTGGCTGATCGCGATCCTGAGCTGGCGAGGCTCGTTCGTCGTACTCGGGTGCGTCAGCCTGCTGTGGGTGCTGACGTGGGTCTGGTATTTCCGCGACGTTCCCGCCGCGCACCCATCAATCACCACGGCCGAACTCGAGAAACTGCCGAACAACGGGCAGCGGCCGCACGACGACAGGCGCGTCCCGCGTGCCGTGGCGGCAACTCGCGGCCCGGATGTGGCCGGTTGCAGTCGTCTATTTCTGTTACGGCTGGACGCTGTGGATGTACCTCAACTGGCTGCCTTCGTACTTTCTTCACGAATACAAGCTTCAGCTCGGGCGCTCGGCGCTTTTCGCGTCGGCGGTGTTTTCGGCAGGCGTTGGCGGCGATTACCTGGGGGGCATCCTGAGCGACGCGATCCTGCGGCGAACCGGTGATGTCAGAAGGGCACGATGCCAGCTCGTGATGTGGGCATTCCTCGGGTCGTTCGTGTGTGTGCTGCCGATCTTCTTCACGCACGACCTGACGGCCATCGTCGTGAGCCTGGCCGCGGCCTTTTTCTGCGCGGAGATCGTCATCGGCCCGATGTGGGCAATTCCGATGGACATCGCGCCGCAGCACTCCGGCACGGCGAGCGGCTTCATGAATACGGGATCGGCGCTCGCGGCCGTGCTGTCGCCGCTGGCGTTCGGCTTCATCATCGATGCGACCGGAAACTGGAACCTGCCATTCGCGGGTTCGATGGGATCTCTTGCTCGCGGGTGCGGCGCTCACTTTTACGATGCACCCGGAGCGGCCGTTTGCAAGCAGCGCGGGTCTTCGCAGATCGCTAAACGTCTAACTGCCGCTCCACTTGGGGGAGCGTTTTGCGACAAACGCCTCGACTCCCTCCTTGAAGTCCCGGCTCGTGTAACACATCGTTACGATGTCGTGATCGTCGCCGGGGCGAAGCCGGCGTGCGGCCATGAGTCGGCGAATCATCTCTTTCGTCGCCTGTATCGTCAGCGGGGCGTTGCCAGCGATGCGCATCGCGTAATCCCGAACGGCAGCATCAATGGTTTCGGCTGATTCGAGGCGATTGACGATGCCCAGCCCGAGCGCTTCGGCGCCAGGTATGAAGCGGCCTGTCAGCAGCATGTCCTTGACGACCGCCGGACCGAGCAGATCCATCAACCGACTGTAGCTGGCGCCAGAGAGACAGTTGCCGAGGGTCCGCGCGACCGGAATGCCGAACGACGACTCGGGGGTCGCGACGCGCAGGTCGCAGGTCAGCGCAATGGCGCAACCCCCGCCTGCCGCGATGCCATGGATCTCGGCAATCGTGGCCTTGGTCATCCGTTCGATTCGATCGAGCACCTGATCGATCCGCGCCTCGTATCTGATCCCATCCTCCGCTTCGCGAAAGTCGGAGAACTGGCTGATGTCGGTGCCGGACACGAAGGCTTTGCCTCCGGCGCCTTTGAGAATCAGGACCCTGATCGCGGCATCACCATCGACGCGGTCGCAGGCATCGACGAGCGCCTGGTACATGTCCCAGGTCATCGCGTTGCGGGCCTCCGGACGATTGAACGTCAGCGTCGCGATCGGCCCGTCGGATTCATAGATGGCGTGGGTGGTGGACAAGCATGCCTCCGTATTCACTCCGAGGGGCTTCGCCCCTCGGACTCCCCCAACACGCTCGCGCGCGGGGGCCCCTCCGCCCCACTCCGCTCGCGTGGGCTCACTCGCGCGCTCGTTCGCCTCCGTGTTCATCTCCGAGGGGCTTCGCCCCTCGGACTCCCCAACACGCTCGCGCGCGGGGGCCCCTCCGCCCCACTCCGCTCGCGTGGGCTCACTCGCGCGCTCGCGTCGCCGATGTTTGTTTCCCGGGCCCCTTCTCGGTTTATGAGATAGCTTCTAGTACAGGACCAGGACCGAATCGGGGCGCTTACGAATGACCGAGTCATCTCCCCATAACCGTACACCCGCAAAGGCGCGGGCGCTCGCCGGCGTTCGCGTTCTGGACGTGACGCAGTTCATGGCCGGCCCGTTCTGCTCGATGATCCTCGCCGACCTCGGCGCCGATGTCATCAAGATCGAGCCGCCCTCCGGTGATTCGACCCGGCAGATGGTCGGCGCAACCGGCTCCGAGAGCCCAAGCTTCAATGCCGTGAATCGCGGCAAGCGGAGCGTGGTCGTGAATCTGAAACTCGGCAATGGTCAGCAGCTCTTCAAACGGCTCGTGCAATCGTCGGACATCCTAATCGAGAACTATCGCCCGGGGGTGATGCAGGGCTTTGGCCTGGAGTACGACGCCGTGGCGGCGATCAACCCTCGATTGATCTACGCGTCGATTTCAGGCTACGGCCAGACCGGCCCGAGTCGCACCAAGGGGGGCTTCGATCTCATCGCCCAGGGCGTGTCCGGCATCATGTCGGTCACGGGTGAACCCGGCCGGCCGCCAGCGAAGGCGGGCATCCCGCTGACCGATCTGGGCGCGGCGCTGTTCGCCGTCACCGGGATCCTTGCGGCGCTGCATCATCGGACCGCCACCGGCATCGGTCAGTACATCGATACGTCGCTCATCGAAGCCGGTGTCGCGTTGTCGGTCTGGGAGGCGACCGAGTATTTTGCCGGACCGGGTGTCCCGACGCCGCTCGGCTCGGCCCATCGGATGAACGCGCCATATCAGGCGATTCGATGCGCGGACGGATACGTCACGATCGGTGCGAACACCGACCGGCTGTTTCAGCGGCTCTGTAACGTGCTCGGCCACCCCGAGTGGAGCGACGATCCTGACTTTGTGAACAACGGCAAGCGCGTGCACCACCGCGCAAGGCTCGCGTCGTTGATCGAAAGCGTGATGAGTCAACGGCCGCGCCAGCACTGGTTATCAGCTCTCGACGCCGCCGACATACCGTGCGGCCCGATCAACGACTACGCCCAGGTGTTCGCCGATCCACAGGTCGCTGCCCGTGACATGGTGCTCGAGATCGATCATCCCGTCCTCGGCCGTCTCAGGACGCTCGGTTCGCCGATCAAGATGAGCGCGACGCCGGCAGACGCCAGCCGGCGAGCCCCGCTGCTTGGCGAACACACCGACGAGGTGCTGAGAGAACTTGGACTGGCCGGCGACGAAATCGAAGCGCTGCGTCGGGCCGGAACGATTCAGTAGCGCCAGGTACCACGCGTCAATCACCAATCAGCAATCACCCATCAGCCATTCCCGTGAGCCCCTTCTTCAACGCTTCTGCAAGATGGACGGCCCTGCGGCCCGTTGCTTGTTCGATCTGCTCGCGACAGCTGAATCCATCCGCGACGATCAGCGTATCCGGCGCGGCCGCACGCACGGCTGGCAGCAGCACCCGCTCCCCGATCGCTTGCGACACCGTGTATTTGCCGGCCTCGAACCCGAAGGCGCCGGCCATCCCGCAGCATCCTGAGTCCGGAACATCGAGCGTGACACCCATCTTTCGAAGGATGGCCTCTTCGTGATTCATCTTCATCAGTGCCTTCTGGTGACAGTGCCCGTGCAGCAGGACCCGCTTCGTCAGGCGCGGCGGCTCGTAAGGCAGCTGTCCAGACTCCAGGAGCTCTGACAGGACGACCGTCTGGCGGCTCAAACGCACCGCACGATCGTCGGTCGGAAACAGGTTCCGGAGCTCGTCGCGAAACACCGAAGCGCAGCTCGGCTCGAGTACGACTAAGGGAATGCCGCTGTCAATTGCGTCGCGCAGAGCGTCCAGGATGGATCGCAGGTAGACCTTAGCGCGATCGAGCAGCCCAAAGTCGTACAGTGGACGGCCACAGCACAACCCGCGCGGAGAAATCGCGACGCGATAGCCGGCAGCCTCGAGCACCTGCAGCGCTGCGCGGCTCGTCTCGGGGTGGAAGTAGTTGCTGAAGGTGTCGACCCAGAGGATGATGTTCGAACGTCGTGCCCCCGCCGACGGCATCTCGTGCCATCGACCGTTGCCCACGGTGGCTACGTCGTGCTTCGCGGCCCATTGATGAAAGGTCATGCGCGCAAGGCGCGGAAGCCGACGCTCAGGCGCCACCTGAAGGACTTCTTTGGCCAGGCGATTGAGACCCGGCATCTGCGTCAAGGCGTTCGCCACCGACGGCATCATCGCGCCCAGCCGCAGCCACCGATCGATCAACCCAAAGGCGTAGGCGTGAATCGGTCGCCGCTGGCCCTCGTAGTAATGCGAGAGGAACTCGGCACGGTAGGTGGCCATGTCGACGTTGGCCGGGCACTCGGACTTGCACGCCTTGCAGGACAGACACAGGTCCAGCGTCTCTTTGACGTGCTCGTCCTGCCACCCGTCCCCGAGCACCTCCCCCTGAAGTAGCTCGAACAGCATGTGCGCGCGGCCGCGGGTGCTGTGCTGTTCCTCGAGTGTCACCATGTAGCTCGGACACATCGTCCCGGTATCGTGTTTCCGGCACTCGCCCAGGCCGACACAGCGCAGCGATGCCCGCTCGATTGATCCACCATCGTCGGGAAACGCGAAGTGAGTGCGCGGACGACGCGGAGCATAGTCAGCCCCGAGGCGGAGGTTCTCGGTTGGCAAGTACGCGTCCACGAGCTTGTGCGGGTTCAGCTTGTTGTCTGGATCCCAGATCGACTTGAACTCGCGAAATGCGCCGGTCAGCTCGTCGCCGAACATCTTCGGCAGCAACGCTCCGCGCGATTGCCCGTCACCGTGCTCGCCCGACAGCGAGCCGCCATAACCGATGACGAGATCCGCGGCGCGATTGACGAACTCGGCGTACTTCCGGATCCCGCGCTCTGTCTCCAGGTCGAAGTTGACCCGCATGTGGATACAGCCGTGGCCGAAGTGACCGTAGAAGGCGGTGCGATACTGGTATTCGTCCACCAACGCGCGAAGATCGCGCAGGTACGCGCCAAGCTTCTCGGGCGCCACAGCCGCGTCGTCCCAGCCCTCCCATTCGAGCGGAGCGCCGGGTGCAGTCGCCGCCGCGCGCGGCCCCGCTTCGCGAATGCGCCACATCGCACGAGCCTCTGACGGCGAGTACGAGCGGACGCCTGGTCCATCGGGAATCTGCCTGACCCACTCGACAAACCGCGCGGCTGCCTCACTGGCTTGCTCCGCGGTGTCGAAGCCGAATTCGACGAGCAGGTAGCCGCGGCCGTCCGGAACCAGGTCGAGATGTGGCGCACCCTTCCGGCGGAGACCGTCAATCATCGATCCTTCGAAGCCTTCGAGACCGATGGGCCGGAACTCCAGAATCTCCGGCACATGATCGGCCGCCGCGAACGCATCGGAATACCCGAGGCCGATGAGCGAACGATGCTGCGGGCTGGTTATGAGCTTCAGCTTCGCCTCGAGCACGATCGCACACGTGCCTTCGCTTCCGACGAGCGCACGCGCGACATGAAATCCGTTCTCCGGCAAGAGCTCGTCGAGGTTGTAGCCGGAGACGCGGCGCGGAATCCGAGGGAAGCGTTCGCGAATACGATCGGCGTACTGATCTCTGAGCGCCATCAACCTCGAATGGATCTGGTCTCGCCGGCCTCCGTCAGGGCCGATCTGGTCGAGTGTGTTGGCGCCGACGACGAGGCTCGTGCCGTCGTACAGCAGGATGTGCAGCTCTTCGACGTTATCGACGGTCTTGCCCGCGAGCAGCGAGTGCGTTCCGCACGAGTTGTTGCCGATCATGCCGCCGAGCGTGCAGCGGCTGTGTGTCGAGGGATCGGGTCCGAATGTGAGCCCATGCCCCTCCGCCGCGTTGCGCAGGGAATCCAGGACCACTCCCGGTTGGACACGGGCGAAACGTTGGACCGGATCGAGCTCGAGGATCCGGTTCATGTATTTCGTGAAGTCGAGCACCACCGCGACGTTGCAACACTGGCCAGCGAGGCTCGTGCCAGCGCCCCTTGGCAATACCGGTGCGCCGTAGCGCCGGCACACCGCCACCGCCGCGATCACATCGTCGGAGTCCCTGGGAACGACGAGTCCGATTGGAATCTGACGATAATTCGAGCCGTCGGTCGCGTACAGCGCACGGCTGCCGCGATCGAAGCGGACTTCCCCTCGAATCTCGGATTTCAGCGCGCGTTCGAGAGCCGCGGCGCCTGCGAAACTGTCGATCGGCTTGGCGTGCGAACTGAGAGGCAGCGGAACGATCACGGTGCGATCGGCAGCGCGGCCGGAACTTCCTGAGCGAGACTTCGAAGCGCAGCCGTGACGCCTCCCTCCCGGTGAGGGACCCCTGCAACACGCAATCCCATTTCAATCCCGCTCAACGTCGCGGCGAGCATCAGGTCGTTGAAGCTGCCGAGGTGTCCTATCCTTACCGCCTGGCCCGCAAGCCTGGAAAGTCCGACGCCGAGCGACATGTCGAAGTGCTCGAGGACGACAGCGCGGAAGCGATCGGCGTCATGACCTTCGGGCATGAAGAACGCGGTCATCGAACTCGAGTACTCGCGCGGATCGTCGCAGACGATCTCCAGCCCCCAGGCGTTGACGGCGGCCCGTGCCGCTCGCGCATGCCGATCGTGGCGGCCGAATACATTCTGAAGCCCTTCTTCATGAAGCATCCGCAAGGCCTCGCGAAGCGCGAACAGGAGGTTGGTCGCGGGCGTATACGGAAAGAAGCCATTGCGATTCTGCTCGAGCACCGGGCGCCAGTCCCAGTAGCTCCTCGCGAGCTTCGCCTGATTGCTCGCCGCTCTCGCTTTGTCGGAGATCGCATTGAACCCGAGGCCAGGCGGCAGCATCAGGCCCTTTTGTGAACCCACCACGGTGACGTCAACCTGCCACTCGTCCTGGCGAAAGTCGATCGATCCCAGTGACGAAACGGCATCGACAATCAACAGCGCGGGATGGCCGACACGGTTCATGACCGTGCGAAGGGGACCGATCCGGCTGGTCACGCCGGTTGACGTCTCGTTGTGTACGACAACGACCGCTTTGAACGTGTGGGGGGCGTCGGCAGTGAGCCGGCTCTCGAGATCCACTTCGGATGCGCCACGTCGCCAATTCCCCGGCACGTACTCGACGACGAGCCCAAGCCGTTCTGCGATCCCTCGCCACACTTGCGAGAAGTGACCGGTCTCGAAGATCAGGATGCGATCGCCCGGCGAGAGGGTATTCACCAGCGCAGCTTCAGCCGCACCCGTGCCCGACGACGGAAAGATGATGACCGGACCACTCGTCTTGAAGACAGGCCGCAAGCCGTCGAGGATTTCCCTGGTCAGCGCCGCAAACTCCGGTCCCCGATGATCGATGACCGGCTGATCCATGGCGCGCAGGATGCGGTCCGGAACATTGGTCGGCCCTGGAATCTGGAGAAAATGCCGACCGGTGTGCATGACCATGCAGTTTAAAGGGACAAGAGACCAGGGACAAGAGACGGAAAGGGAAAAGGGACAAGGGGAAAGGGACAAGCTTATTATGGCCTTCACATGAAGCGTATTCTGAAGCATTGGTGCTCACTATTTCTGGCCTGTGGTCTCGTCAGCGGCGCCGCGTTGATCGCGCAGCGGGCCACGCCAGCGGCAGCCGTGCAATTGAAGTGGGGATACGGCGGCGGACCGGAACAGAATCGCTATTCCTCGCTGACACAGATCAATCGCGAGAACGTGAAGAGGCTGACGGTCGCCTGGACCTACGACACCGGCGACCCTGGCGCGATGCAGACACAGCCGACGGTCGTCGGGAATGTGTTGTACGGCTACACGCCAACGCACAAGACGTTCGCGATAAATGCGTCCACGGGCGCGCCGTTGTGGACGTTCGATTCCGGCATTCGTGGCACCGGACCGAATCGCGGCCTGATGTTCTGGGCGTCGGGCAACGACCGCCGCGTGTTCGCAGCGGTCGATAATTTCATCTACGCGCTCGACGCGACCACCGGCACGCCCATCGACACATTCGGCACGCATGGCCGGATCGATCTTCGTGAAAACCTCGGACGCGATCCCCAACTGCAGAACGTCCGCCTCACGAGCCCGGGCATCATCTACCGGGATTTGATGATCGTCGGGGGACGTCTGGGTGAAAGTCTTCCGACCTCACCGGGAGACGTCCGCGCGTACGACGTCCGGACCGGCGCCATGCGCTGGGCGTTCCATACGATCCCGCATCCGGGCGAATTCGGACACGACACATGGCCGAGAGATGCGTGGAGTACAGCGGCGCGGCGAACAGCTGGCCGGGAATGGCTCTGGACGAACGCCGCGGTCTCGTCTTTGTGCCGACCGGCTCGGCCGCGTCGGACTTCCACGGCGCCGATCGCGTGGGCGACAACCTGTTCGCGAATTCATTACTCGCGCTCGAAGCGTCAACCGGAAGGCGCGTCTGGCACTTCCAGTTCGTGCGTCACGATATCTGGGACCGGGATCTGCCATCACCGCCGACACTGGTCACGGTGCGGCGAAACGGCCGGACCGTTGACGCCGTCGCGCAATCAACCAAGCAAGGATTTGTCTTCGTCTTCGATCGATCAACAGGCGAGCCGCTCTTTCCGATTGAAGACCGGACGTATCCACCAAGCACCGTTCCCGGCGAGGTCACAAGCGCGACCCAGCCGCTGCCGACCAAACCCGCGCCGTTCTCGCGGCAGCTGCTGACGGCTGACCTCCTCACGAATCGCACGCCCGCGGTTCACCAGTGGGCGCTGGATCAATTCAAAGGCTTTCGCAGCAGCGGTCAGTTCCTTCCGCTCGCGATCGACCAGCAGACGGTCGTGTTTCCGGGATTCGACGGCGGGGCCGAGTGGGGCGGGCAAGCGTTCGATCCGCAGACCGGCCTCTACTATGTCAACGCGAACGATCTCGCCTGGACCGGAGGATTGGCGCCAAATACCGGCGGCCGCAGCGGCCAGGCGTTGTACCTCCAGCAGTGCGCGAGTTGCCATCGAGACGATCGGCAGGGAACGCCGCCGCAAATCGCGTCGCTCATCGGCATCGCTGACCGCCTGACGTTTTCGGATATTGTCGCGGTGATCAGGCAAGGGCGCGGGCGCATGCCGGGATTTCCGCAACTCGAGGGCAGGGCAGTCAATGCCATCGCGCAGTTCGTCCTCACCGGGCAGGACGTTCCCGCCGGCCGCGGCGGGCCCGGCGACGCCGCCGGTGGAGGACGCGGTCGCGGAGCGGCCGTCGATCCCCGGATCAACAACGACTTTCGCTTCACCGGCTATCAAAAGTTTCTCGATCCCGACAACTACCCTGCGATCGCACCGCCGTGGGGCACGCTGAATGCGATCAACCTGAACACCGGCGAATACGCATGGAAGATCCCGCTGGGAGAGTACCCGGATCTGGTCAAGCAGGGAGTGACAAATACCGGGACCGAGAACTATGGCGGTCCTGTCGTGACTGCGGGCGGCCTCGTGTTCATCGCCGCCACTAACCACGATCGAAAAATCAGGGCGTTCGACAAGAACACCGGCGCCTTGCTCTGGGAATCAACGATGCCCTCGTCTGGCAACGCCACTCCAGCGGTCTACGAAGTGAACGGTCGTCAGTTCGTTGTCGTCGCCGCAGGCGGAGGGAAATCGCCTACCGGAGGGCCAGGCGGCGTTTACGTTGCGTTCGCATTGGCCAATCGCTAATCAGTGATCTCTGAATCACTGAATCGCTGATCCCTAAACCGTCGAATCGCGGACTCATCAAATCTGCGTCTGATTCGAGGATCCGATGATACGGGATCCGACGATTCAAGGATTCGAGGATGAGTGATTCGCGATGAGTGATCAGTGATCAGGGATTCACTCTCTTAGAGCGCTCATGGGAGAAATTGACGCCGCGCGTGCGGCCGGGATGATCGCGGCGCAGCAGGCGCAGATCGCGAGTGCGATTGCCGCCAGACCGAGCGCCAGCGGATCCCAGAACTGGACGCCATACAGCTGCGAGGCCAGAAGACGGCCCGCGCCCACCGCGAGAGGAAGGCCAAGGAGGAGACCGATCGCAACGCGACGGAACGCGCCCTGCAGGATCATTCGGACGACGCTCTTTCGATCAGCGCCCAGCGCCATGCGCAGGCCGATCTCGTTCGTGCGTTGGGCGACCTTGTAGGCGGTGACGCCGTACAGTCCGATGGCCGCGAGCACGAGCGCGACGATCCCAAAGAGCCCGGCGAGACTCGCGACGGCACGTTGCTGATCGAACGATCGATCGACTTGCTCCTGAAGTGTCCGGACCGTCGTCACCGTCAAGTTGGCGTCCGCATCGGCCAGCGCACGCTTCAGCTGCGATTCGAGCAGCCCCGGCGGCGTGTTCGTCACGAGCAGCAGTCCACGGATGAAGTGTGAACCCAGCTCGAGGCGCTGCATCAATGGATTCGAGTAGTTCACCGTTTGCGTCAGCGCCACATAGAACATCGGACGGGCCGGCTCGCCGAGCGCGAAACCGGCGAACTTCGCGTCGCGCACGATGCCGACGATGCGATACGTGCTGGCGTTTTCTGGCACATCGAGGCCGAAGTGCTGATCGAGCGGATCCTCGTTGTTCTTGAAGAAGCGGCGGACGAACGCCTCGTTCACCACCGCGATGTGCTCGCTCGTCTCGTTGTCGGTGGCGGCGAAGTACCGGCCGCGCGCGAGCTTCACGCCAAGGTTCTGAAGGTAGTTTGCGCTCACCCGATCCCATGACGCGCCGGCTGCCTCACCCGGCTTCGGCTCGGGGTGCCCGGCCACGAGCACGAGCTCGCCCCAGTTGTCGGTGAGCGGGTTGTAGAGCGCCAGCCCCGAACCCTGCACCCCGGGCAAACGATTCAGGCGGTCTTCGATATCGCGGTACATCGCGGCAAGCTTCGGCAGCGAGTAGGTGGAGGGGGGTCGATTCAATTGCACCAGAACGCGACTCGGGATCTCGAACCCGAAGTCCTGACGTTCCAGGTTACCGAGACTCCGCGCCAGCATCGTTGATCCGGCGACGAGCACCACCGACAGCGTCGCCTGGACAACGAGCAATGCGTTTCGAGCGAACGACGAATGATCCCTGGTGCTGCGGCCAGCGCCGCGCAGGGCCTCGATCGGATCGGTGCGCGTGGCGAACCACGCTGGCGCAGCGCCAAACAGGATGCCGGTCAGCAGCGCAAGCCCAAACGCGAACGCGAGCACCATCGGCGCAGGGCGCGTGTCCACTGGCAGGAACGTGGTCCCGGCAAACGCGAGCGCGAGCAGCAGCCGTGACGCCCCGACGGCCACGAAGAGACCGGCAATGCAGCCGCCCACCGCGAGCAGCACGCTCTCGACCAGTGCCTGCGTCACGATCCGCCGCCGTGATGCACCCATCGCGAGCCTGATCGCCGTCTGGCCGCGCCGTGCAACGCCACGAGCCAGCAGCAGGTTCGCCACGTTCGCACAGGCAATCAGGAGCACGAGTCCGCAAACCGCCAGAAGAATCTGCAGGCTCCGGCCGTACTGCTCCTTCATGATGCCCACGCCAGCTCCGGCGGGGACGACGGTAATGACCTGTTGCGGCAGGCCCTGGATGACGTCCGGCATCCAGTTCGCCGGATAGCCCGAATCGTGCTGCATCCACTGGCGGAGGACGCCGGTTAAGCGTGCGTCCATGCCGTCAGTCGTGGCACCCGGCCGAAGGCGTCCGATCGCGCGCAACCACGCCGAGACCGGTTGACGCAGGATTGACGTCTCGCCGTTGATGAGCGGTTCCTGCTGAAGCGGAATGAAGAGATCCGGAGGATCGCCGCGCAGCGTTTCGCCGAAAAAGCCGGGTGGCGTGACGCCCACGACAGTAAAAGGATTGCCTTCGATGACCACCGGTCCGCCAATCAGCGAACGAGCACCTCCGTAAGTGCTCTGCCAGACGTGATGGCTCATGACCACCACCGGCGCGGCGGCTGGCTTGTCGTCGTCCTCTGTGAAGACGCGTCCACCGAACGCATTCACGCCGAGCGTCGTGAAATAGTTGCCGGTCACGTATTCAGCCCGGAGTGGCCTCGCTGTCGTATCGACCTCGGGTCGCCGAACGCTGAGGCGAGCACCTCCCGCCTGGAAGGCCGTGATCTGCTCAAACTCAGGCAGTTCCGCCTTGAGCCGCTCGAAGAGCGCAAACGAGTACATCCCCCATCGATCCTGCGGACCGCCCTGAACACAGCAGGACGAGCCGTCGCCGATACGGTAGAGACGAGACGGATCGCCGACTGGCAACGAGCGAAGCATGACCGCGTGGATGAGCGTGAAGATCGCGGTAGTGCCGCCGATGCCGAGGGCAAGCGTCAGAATGGCGGTCGCGGTGAAGATCCGCGAGGACCAGAACTGTCGAAGCGCGTAGCGAAGTTCGGCGATGAAGGTGCCCACGAGACGCTTAGACGAGATCGACAAGCGAAACGTTGGCAAGTCACAACGGATCAGGGCTCAAGCTCATGGCTCAAGGGGAAAGAATGTGGAAACCGAATCGTCACTCGAGCGTGAACGCGACGTACATCAGTTTCCCTTCACGCTGCACCTGCAAAGTGACGGCGGCGCCCGGCTTGAGGCCGTGCAGGGCGTCTTTCAACCCCTGCAGCGTCGTCATCTGCTGATTGTTGACACTGCGAATGACGTCCCTCGGTTGAAGGGGCACCTCGCTGGTGGCGCCGGCCGCACGGGCCACGACAATGACTCCGTAGGGATCTCTCAGCCCGCTGGCGGCAGCGGCAATGCGCCGATCGATTTCCACGCCGAGGATGCCGAGTTCGGGCACGACGCTTTTCTCCGGGTCGGCCACGGCCGACACGGAATCGAGCTCGTTCCGGTCTTCGACAGGCGTCACGCTGACGCCTTGCTGCACGCCGCCTCTGAGCACGATCAGCTGCACCTTCTCGGGCGTATCCCTGAGACGGAACTGATAGTTGACGCTCGGGACGTTGTCGGCGGGCTGGCCGTCCACGGAAACGAGAATGTCGCCGACCTTCAGACCGGCTGCCTCTGCCGGGCTACCGGGCCAGACGTCCGAAACAATGACGCCGAAATCTCTCACGAGGCCGAGTCCAGTAGCCATGCTCTGCGAGATTGTCTGAATGCTCATGCCGATTTCCTGCCGCCGCACGATCCCGTACTGTTTGAGCTGCCGGAACACCGTCCTGACCGTCGCGCTCGGAACCGCAAAACCGAGCCCGTCGTTTCCACCTGACTGCGACACGATGAACGTATTGACGCCGACAACTTCGCCGCGGATATTCACCAGCGGCCCGCCCGAGTTTCCGGGATTGATGGGGGCGTCGGTCTGCACGTAGATCAGCGGCGAATCAGGATCCACCTGTCTCGCGACCGCCGACACCAGCCCGTGTGTCAGGCTGTTGCGCATGCCGATCGGACTTCCGAACGCGAAGACGGTCTCCCCCTGGCGCACCTGCGAATAAGTGGCAAGAGGGAGCGCCGGCAGCTGCATGCCGTCGATCTTCAGCAGCGCCAGGTCGAGCTCGGCTGTCATGCCGACGATGCGTGCGCCAACGGTGTTCGAACGCGCCGAGAGCGCAGTCGACAACGTTCCGTCGGCGTTAGCCGCCGGCAGCACGACCTGGACACGCTGCGCACCGCTGACGACGTGCGCGTTGGTCATGATGTAGCCGTCGGGATCGATCACGAATCCCGATCCGGACGATCGCTGCCGACCGACAACGACACTGGTATCGGCTCGCCCGCTCTCTTCGCGTGCTCCATAGCTGGTGACCAGAATCTGCACGACGCTTGGCCAGACCTTGCGCGTCAGGGCGTCCACCGATTCGTTGATTCGCGACAACGGATCCTGCGACGGCACCGGCTTCTGCCCGGACTGGGCGTGCGCCATGGGCACGATGGACAGAAACATCAGGGACAGGAGCACGAACGCTCGCACGAATCCGGGCTGACGGCAGGACGACATCATCATGGCTCCTCGGCAACTACAGGTCGTAATCGTTGCAAGGAGGTGGATCAGGCAGAATCGGTGCCAGGAACTCGATTAGCCGCGTCGTGGACCGCAACGTCAAAGCCTCAGCAAATCAATGAATTACGGCGAATCCTTGCCCGAAGTGACTCGCGCGGCGCTCGAGGCCACCTACGGAATGTCGTGGGACTACGAGACTGCGATGGCGGCGCCGAGGGGTGCGGGCTACGCGGAGTGCAGAATCCCTGACGGATTCAGCCGTGACGCACGCCACGCGGGAATCATCGTTGCCAGCACGGCGATGGCGACAACGAGGACGATGGCGGTCGAGAGCATCAGCGGATCGGACGCGCGAATCATGGAGATCTGGCTCGCGACGATCCGGCCGGACAGGTAAGCAATGGCCAGGCCGATCACCGTGCCGACGATCGCAAGCGTGGCGCCCTGCTTCATCACCAGCCAGAAGACGCTGCGTGGCGTGGCGCCGAGCGCCAGGCGCGTCGCCATCTCACCGCGACGCTCCGACACCGCATACGCCACGACCCCGTAGATGCCGACGGCGGCGAGCAACACCGCGACGACGCCGAAAATCAGCATCAGCGTCATGCCGAGCTGTTGCCGGCGAATCGTGCCCGATACCAGGTCGGTCACGCGTTCGAACTCGACCGCGACTTGCGGATCGAGTTTGCGGACCTCGTCACGAATCGCAGATTCGAGTGCGGCCACATCGGTCAGAGACGCGGCCACGACCATCGTCTGCCGGCGCAGTGGCGTCTGCAGCAGCGATGAATAGAACGCGGGCTCGGCCTCGTCCCTCACGCTCCTCTGTCTGACGTCGTCAACCACGCCGATGACGATGACTTCGTTGCGTGGATTCGGAGCCGGATAGCCAGAGGTAAACCGGATGCCGATCGGATCGCGTCCCGAGAGGTACCGCCTCACGAACGTTCTGTTGACGATCGCGACGGGGGTGGTGGCAGCTCGATCGTCCGGACCAAAGTCGCGCCCCTGTAGCAATGCCGTCCCCATCGAGGCGAAGTATCCGTGGCTGACGAAGCGCTGTCGAGCACCGATCGGGTGCGCGGCATCGAACGCTTCGCCGTGCAACTGCACGAACAACGAGTTCTCAGGCACGTTCTTCAGGGGGAAATTGGCCGTGGCCGCGACCGCGGTAACCCCGGGCAATGATCTGAGCCGCTCAACCAGAACGCCCGACGCCGTCCGCACCGCGTCACCATTGGGATACTTGGGGCCCTGGTAGGAGACATCAAACGTCAGACGTTTGTCCGCGAGGAATCCGAGATCGGCGTTACGGAGACTGGCAAAGCCGCGCACCAGCCAGCCGGCGCCGGCAACCAGCACGATCGCCAGTGCGATTTCGACGACCGTCATCGCGCTGAGCCACTTCGAGGTCGCGCGGCCGCCGCTCGCCGATCGTCCGCTCTCGTTCATCAGGGTTCGCACGTCGGTTGACGCCAGTCGCAGCGCCGGCGCGAAGCCGACGAGCAACCCGCTCACGACCAGCGTCGCCAGCACGAACAGCAGCACACGCTGATCGAACGCAACGCCGTCGAGCCGCGGCAGTTTCGAGGCGCCCATGATCAGAAGTCCGCGCACGCCGAGGTACGCGATCATGGTGCCCAGGATCGCCCCGGCGCTGCACAAGAGCGCCGACTCGGTGAGCAGTTGCCGGACGATCCGGCCGCGGCCGGCTCCGAGCGAGACGCGCACGGCCATCTCGCGCGCGCGGGCGGCGCCGCGGGCGAGCAGCAGATTAGCCACGTTGGCGCACGCGAGCAGGAGCAGCAGACCAGTCGCGGACATGACGATGATCAGGATCGGCCCGAGATCCCCGACCACCGAGTCGACGAGCGGTTTCGTCACGTAGGCGCGATTGAAGTCGGACGCAGGAAAGTCCCGCGCCAGTCCCTTCATCACCGACGCCATCTCCGCATTCGCACGATCGAGCGCCACGCCGGCCTTCAAACGCATGAACCCGTCGAAAAAATGATTGATGTTGTCTTTGTCCAGCTGCTGGCTGAACCAGAAATCGCCACCGTGCGGCGTGTCAAAGTCGCGGGGCGCAACGCCGGCAATCGTCGTGGCGACCTCGGCGAAGTGGATCGGTTTGCCCACGATCGCCGGATCGGAATGATAGAGGCTCTGCCAGATGCGATACGAAATGACGACGACCGGAGGCGCGAACGGAACGGTCTGAACCGTCTGCCCCTGGCCCGCAGGCTGTGGCGGGGGTGGCGGAGTGAAATGTTGATGGGTGAAGCCGCCGAGCGTCATGGGAAGACCGAACATCTCGAAGAAGCCTTCGGTCACTCCATGAATCGTGATGTGCTGCGGCGTGCCGTCTTCGTGCAGCAGCGTCAGGTCGGTCGCCTGCATGCCGGCTGCGCGGATGATCGACAGGTTTGGATCGTTCAGGCGCGAGATCTCGCCGTTCGACAGCATGCCCGTCGTGACCCGGCCGTCGACGAGCGTCGTGCGGATGTTGTACAGGTCGTCAGCCTGTGGATACGGCAGCGGCTTGAGCAGGACGGCGTTCAGCGTCGCGAAGATGGCGGTCGTCGCGCCGATGCCAACCGCAAGCGTCACGATCGCGGCCAGCGGAACCGCCGGCGATCGGCGAAGACTCCGAAACGCGAACCGGACGTCTTGAAGGAGTGTACTCACGGGGACGCCTCCTGCTGCGGGGAGCCATTCCAAAGACCGAAGGCTTCTTCTCAGGGACGCCAGAGTCTACAACGGTTACGAATGTGAACGCCCGGCCGAGAGGTTTGCGGACGGCAAAGACCCGGCGATGCCTCAGGGTGAGACATCGCAGATGATGGTTTTTCCGAGACAATTCAACAAGTGGCCAGGACCAGTCTCGATATGAGGCACAGCGGAGCGTGCCTGGGCGCGTTTTGGGCCAATCTGGAACACCTTCGCGGTGCCCACCCTGGCAGCGTCAGGACAACCAGCGAATTCCTTAGCAAATGCCGGCGGCATCGAGGTTGCTGCTGAGTTATCACCATGCGAAATCTTGCGATCGTCGTCGTCGTCGCCGCCCTGTTCGCATCGACGGCTGCCGTCTCCGTCAAGCATCAGCGCAGCTGGAGCGGCAAGCTCGATGTCTCGTTGATCCATGCCGCCGAGCAGGACAACGCAAATTCCGTCAAGGCGGTGATTCAAGTTCGGCCAGGTGCGACCGACCGACTCGTGTCGCACCTCGAGCACCACGGGCTCAACCCTGCACGCCTCTCGACGCCGAATCTCGTCGCGGTGCAACTGCCAGTGTCCATGCTGCGCAACCTCGCTGGGGATTCTGACGTGGTGCGGTTGTCGGTCGAACACGAAGACCCAATCGCCCAGTAACTCGGCCTCGTCGCTTTGCCAGACGATCGCTTGTAAGTCGAAGGGGGCGTTGTCACCGCGCCCCCTCTCTTTTCCTGCCCGCAGACGACCGCCGCGTTCTCGGCCGTTTGACATCTCACTCGGATCAGCATTTCGTCCTCATCGACTCAGCACCGTCGCGACGAAATCGGGATTCTGGTGTCAAACCTTGATTGCTGATTCAGAATTGAACATTCAGCATTCAGCATTCAGCACTCAGCATTCTGAAGGATGGCGTCATGCTCGAAGCCCGTGGACTGTCGAAGCGATACGGCGGGTTCCTCGCCCTTGACCGCGTCGACTTCCAGGTGCAGCGTGGAGAGATCCTCGGCTACCTGGGGCCGAACGGCTCCGGTAAAAGCACGACGGTCAACGCCGTCGTCGGTCTGATCGATCCCAGCGCCGGCTCTTTGCGATTGAACGGCGTCGACATTCTCGACGATCCAGTCGGCTACAAGCGCCGGATCGGATACGTTCCGGAAGAACCGCACCTCTACACACACCTCACGGCCTCCGAGTATCTGATGCTCGTCGGACGGCTACGCGACCTGTCGGAAAGCAGCCTCGCGACGCGCATCCCTGAACTGCTGCGCCTGCTGCTCTTGTGGGACAGCCGGTACGCCGACGATGGCGGTGTACTCGAAGGGCATGCGGCAGCGAGTGCTGCTGGCGGCGGCGCTGCTGCACGACCCGGATCTCCTGGTGCTCGACGAGCCGTTCTCAGGGCTGGACGTCACCGCAGGTTTGCTGTTTCGCACGCTTCTCCGGATGTTCGTCGCCGAGAACCGCATGGTGCTCTTCAGCACGCATCGCTTCGACATGGTCGAACAGCTGTGCTCCCGTGTCGTGATTCTGTCGAACGGCCGCATCGTCGCGGAACACGACATCGCCGCTCTCAAGAGCGAAGGCTCGCCGTCGCTCGAAGAGGTGTTCGTGCGGGCGACCCATCAGGATGACTTCGCCCCGCTTGCGCGACGAATCCTGGATCTCGTGCACCTGAGCTGACAAGAGGTGCGCCAGTGGACGATCGTGCGTCGTATCTCCCGCAGCGCTGAGTGGCGGCTGACCGCTCACTTCTTCGATGCGATGTTCGACTTCGGCATTCTGACGCCGCAGGGGGCGGACTCGTTCACCCACTTCCTGGTCGGCGGAATCGGATCGCTGATTGCCGTCGGACTGTGGCAGATACGCGCGTATGGGATCAAGTACGCGGTGCTTTCCAGGACAACGCCCGAGCTTTACCGGGCCGCGGTGATCGGCGACGACCTGTTTTTCATCGGCCTTCCCATGCTGCTCGTGGCGTTGGTGGCGCTCCTCGTCAGTCAATCGCTCTTTCCCGATGAACGCGATTTCCGGATTCTCGGACCCTTACCGGTGCGCCGTGGTGTCGTCGTCGGCGCCAAGTTTGGGTCGATGCTGGCCTTTACCGGTCTCTTCGCCGCCGTCATTCACGTGGCGATCGCGCCACTGATGCTGCTGACGTCAACGGGTCGCTTTCGCGAGCACGCGGTCCTGTTGCGACTGGCAGCGTGGCTATTCTCCAGCGTCGCGGCCTCTCTGTTCGCGCTGCTCGTCATCGCCGCGATCGTCGGCGTTCTCATGCTGTTGACGTCGCAAACCAGGATGCACGCGCTGATGGCGCTCAGTAGGAGCCTCATGCTCGCAGTGCTCGTCCTATTCGTACCCTTCGTGTTTCGCCTCGCCGGAATGGGACCGTCGATGCACCGGAGAGTCCCATGGTTGACGCTGCTGCCGCCCGCCTGGTTTGTGGGGTTGGAGCGTGTAATGCTCGGCAGCAGCGACCCGTGGCTCGCGCGGCTCGCCAGCATTGCGGTCGCGGCCTTTCTCATATCGGCTGCGATCGTCGCCACGGTCTACATCGTCCTCTTCAAACACTTCGAACGGCTGCTCCTGCGTCCCGCGTCAGCCTCTGCCGGGTGGCTCAGTCGGCCGCGCGCGGCAGCTTCGAACGTTGCGAGCGGCTCCGGCACACGTCGCCGCCTGGCACTCAGAAGCACACCGGGGTTTCGCGCCGTCCACCGATTCACTACGACCACATTTGTGCGCAGCCAGCTGCATCAAGGGGTCCTCCTTGGTCTCTCGGCGTGCGGGCTGGCGATAGTACTGAAGCGCCTCGCCGGCTCGCATCTGATCGACCGAATCGCCGCCGACGGACCTGCCAGCTCCCCGCTGATAGATATCGCGATCGGTGTGCCGTTCTTTTTCATGTTCGTCTGCGGCATCAGCATCAGGGCCGCGCTTGCCTTGCCGATGACCCACCGCGCGAACTGGATTTTTCGGCTCACGGAATCCGCCGCAGGACGCCGCGAACAGATGCGGGCGGTCAATCACTGGGTGACGTCCTATGTCGTGGGGTTCCCGGTCGCGGCTTCAGTTCCCGTGCTTTGGTTGGCGCTCGGGACGGCCGGCGCAATCACCGCAGCCGTCATCATCGCTCTCGTCGGGCTCGTGTTCGTCCACGGGGTGCTGCTCGATTGGCGCCGCATCCCGTTCACTTGTTCCTACCTTCCAGGCAAGCGGCTCGCGGCATACACGGTGGTTCTTGGCTTTGCCGCCTTCGCGCTGTTCACCAGCGGCAGCGCCAGCCTGGTTCGCCTGGCAATCGGACGGCCCGTCTACGCGGTCGCGATTCTCGTGATTCTGTTGCCAGTCGCAATGATGCTGCGGAGGCGCAGGTTGGTGACCTGGCGAGAAATCCCGCTGATGTTTGACGACGAGCTGCCCGACCAGCCGCTCCAGCTTGGACTCTAAATCTCCAGGTTCTACAAGGTTCTGCTGGGTTCTACAGGGTTCTACAAGGTTCGTTCGAACACCTGGTGGAATCTTGCCGGCCTTCCGACGGCTCTGACGGACAAGCGATTGTCGTCAAGAGGCGGTGGCGGTTTTCGTTGGCCGATCGACGCCGAGGATCTCGAAACGCATGGTCTCGGATCCGAAACGAATGGAGCTGCCGTCTGTCAGCAGGACGATGCCGTGGATACGTTCACCCGAGACCCAGGTGCCGTTCTTGCTGCCGAGATCTTCGATTGATGCTTCGACTCCGCACACCTTCACTTTGGCATGGTGCCTCGAGACCGAATCCGCGTCGATGTAGACGGCGCAGCTGCGGTCGCGGCCGATCACCGACTCGCCGTCGAACAACTCAATCGATTTGCCGCGCCACAACAGCCTGCACACAGGCGCAGTGGGCAGCCCTGAAGGTTCAGCGATGCCGGCATCACCAATGAACGCGTAGCCGACGCGGTGCAGCGTCCGAATAAGCCGGCTTTCGGCAGACGCGTCGCCCAGCGCTTTGCGCAGCTGCGTGACGAGTACTGCCAGGCTTGTTTCGGAAATATGTACGTCGGGCCACAGCGCTGCGTGCAGATCTTTGTGGGCGACGGCCTTGGGCCGGTTCCTGACGAGGATCACCAGCAGGTCGAACGCCTTCGGCGAGAGATGGATTTCGATTCCCTCCCGTCGAACCAGGCGGGTACCAACGTCGACGACGATTGAACTCACAGTGATGGCCCCGGAAGGATTATAGAATCGTCACGATCCCATGCGTTGTCCAGCTTGTGGGCGTGACCTTCCGGAATCGAGCCGCTACTGCGCGCAATGCGGCGCGCGCGCCGACACGTCACAGGCGACGCGAACTGTGGCCGGAGACGAATGGATCGCCTCGTCGGACGCGATCGACGGGGCGCGATTCGTCCCGGGCACTCTACTGGCCGGCCGCTACCGGATCGTCGGCATGCTGGGCCGCGGCGGCATGGGTGAGGTCTATCGCGCTGAGGACTTGAAGCTCGGACAACCCGTGGCCCTCAAGTTCTTGCCGAACGAGGTGAGCCATCACGCCGATCGGCTCGCGCGGTTCCACCAGGAAGTTCGGCTCGCTCGTCAGGTCACGCATCCGAATGTGTGCCGCGTGTACGACATCGGCGAAACGAACGGGCAGCACTTCCTTTCGATGGAGTACATCGACGGCGAGGATCTGGCGTCGCTACTCCGCCGCATCGGCCGGCTGCCGTCGGACAAGGCACTCGAGCTCGCACGTCAGCTCTGCGCCGGGCTCGGGGCGGCCCACGACCGCAAGGTTCTTCATCGTGATCTCAAGCCCGCCAACGTGCTGATCGACGGACGGGGTCAAGCCCACCTCGCCGATTTCGGCCTCGCAGATCTGACCGACCAGCGACGCAACGCGTCCGAGATTGCCGGAACCGTCGGTTACATGGCGCCCGAGCAACTGCGAGGGGACGTGCTCACGACGCGCGCGGACGTGTACGCGCTCGGCCTCGTGCTGTACGAAATGTTCACGGGCAAGCGCGCGCTGGAGGTCCAGGGCGGCAGCGCCGACACACGTATGCGCGGCGTCGCATCGCCATCGAGTCCGTCGGACCACATCCCTGATCTGGATCCGGCCATAGAACGTGTCATTCTGCGTTGTCTCCAGACCGATCCGGCAAGGCGTCCGGCATCGGCGACCGCCGTCGCGGCCGCATTGCCCGGGGGGAACGCGCTGGCTGCGGCGATCGCCGCAGGAGAAACGCCGTCCCCCGATATGGTTGCGGCAGCCGGGGAACCAGGTTCGCTCTCGCCGACCACGGGCGCGCTCTGCTTTTGCGGAGTGCTGGCAGGACTGCTCGCGATCGGCGTGTTCATGCGCGATGTCAACTTGATCGGGTTGACGAAGATCGAGCGCAGTCCGCAGTTCTTGACCGAGCGGGCGCATTCCGCCGTGCAGAATCTGGGCTACGTGGATTCTCCGGCCGACGAAGCAGCCGGATACACGACGGATATCGATTACCTGCACTTCATTGACGAGCGAGACCGATCGCCGACGCGGTGGCGCGTGCTCGCGAACGCACAACCTCCCGCGCTCCTGTTCTGGTACCGGCAGAGCCCGCGTCCTCTGGTCCCGATCGGCGGCACCGACATCGTCACCCGGCAGAATCCGCCGGACTCACGGTCCGGGATGGTATCGCTCACGCTCGATCGCACAGGCCGGTTGAGAGGCTTTCTCGCAGTGCCGTCGCAAATCGAGACGACAAAGGATGGGAACGCCGCTGTCGGCGAAATCGACTGGACCTCCGTGTTTACGGAAGCGGGTCTATCGATGACACAGTTTTCACCAGTGACGCCGCAGTGGATGCCACCGATCTTCGCCGACGCCCGAGTGGCGTGGAATGGGACGTACCCAGAACGCCCTGATGTGCCGATACGGATCGAGGCGGCAGCGGCGAAGGGAAAGCCCGTGTACTTCGAGATCGTCGCGCCGTGGACCCAGGCAAAGAACGTTGACGCGAACCCTCGCAACACCTCGGGAGAGCGCGTCGCGCTGTACATGCGTACGTTTGCGGCACCGCTGGTCACGATCGGCGCCGTGGTCCTGGCCGTGCGTAATACGCGTCTACGCCGAAGCGATCGCCGCGGCGCCCTGCGGTTGACGGTGTTCATCCTCGCGGCCGGGGGGTTGAGCAACGCGCTCGAAACCGGAGATTTGCAAGTCCTGAATCGAGGGCCTGCGCTCATCGGCGCCGTCGCGGCGCTGGTCTGGGTGCTGTATATCGCTCTCGAACCTCACCTCCGTCGCATCTGGCCGGAAACCATGATTGGATGGAGCCGGTTGCTCGCGGGGAACGTTCGCGATCCGCTTGTCGGACGTGATGTTCTGGTCGGCGTGCTCGTCGCGATTGCCAACGGACTCATCCTCGCGTTCCATACGAGAATCCGGGGGTGGACGGGCCGACCCATGCAGTTTCCGATCGGGGCGTACGGCAACCCGTTCGATGGGATGGAGGCCTCCAGCGATCTGCTCATGGGCGGACGCTACGCGTTGTCCCGGATCATCGGCTCGGTCATGAGCATCCCCGTCTGGGCCGTAACCATGCTGCTGTTTTTTACCTTGCTCGTGCTGGTTGTGCTCCTCGGGCGGCGTTCTCTCGCGATGTTGGCCACCGTGCTGATCCAGACAGGAGTACCATGTCGTCACCCACGGCGGGTGGCTTCTGGCCTATGCGCCCGCCGATCACTACGCACCGTCCTCCGTCGATGTCGTGTTGTTCGCCGCGGTTCAAACGGGTGTCGTCTTCGTGGCGATCCGCTTCGGCGTGCTCACAATGCTGGTCGCGTCCTTCGTCAGCCTGCTCCTGACACTCGTGCCGATTACGTTCGACTCATCGGTCCCCTGGGCCTCATCGTCCCGGCTGGTCGTAATCACAGTGATCGCACTGGCCGCGTATGGGTGGTATACCGCACTGGCCGGCCGCCCGATGTTCGGCAACACCTTCCGTGCAGACGGACCCCGACTGCACGCCTGATCAGGAAAACTTCAAGGCTTCCTCAACCTCGCGGCTCCGCAGACAGACGTATGGTGTTTGCAGGAGCGGTCATGAATAACCGAACCCGTGAAGTCGTCCTGAATGAAGCGGCAACGCCTGGGCGTGGTGGCGTTCGCGTGCGTGGCGATCCTAGGACTGCTGACTGCACCGTCCGGCATCGGCGCAAGCTGCGGCAAAGAACTCTGGTTGCGGTCTGGGCCCATGCCGACGATGAGGCAGCGGCCGGGCCGGTGCTGGCGCGCTACGCTCGCGAGGGCGCGCAGGTTTTCATGATCATCGTGACAGACGGCGCGCAGGGCGGGGCGCATACGTCGATCCCCGCGGCCCCGAACTGGCTCGCACCAGAGCCGAAGAGGCCCGGTGCGCGTCAGACGCGCTCGGCATCCATGCGCCGATTCTGCTCGGGTTTCCGGACGCCGAACTCGGCAGCTACATGGAAGATCCCGGTCGTCTATTTCAGGTGACGGCACGGATCCAGGAAGAGCTGCAACGACTTCACCCGGACGCCCTGATTACCTGGGGGCCGGATGGGGGCACAGGTCATCCAGATCATCGTCTGGTGAGCGGCATCGTGACGCAGCTCGTTCGGGCTGGAGCGCCCGGCGCACCAGAACGTTTGTTCTACGGTTCGCTGCCAGCCGAGGGGATGCGCGCCGTGAACCCGGCGCGCGGAGTGCCGCCGTTCATGATTCCGCAGGCCAAGTATCTCACCACCGTGGTTCCGTTCACGGCGGCGGACTTCGAGGCCTTCGGCCGCTCAATGGCGTGTCACAAGACTCAGCACTCCCCGGACGTGTTGGAGAGGATTCTCGCGGTCATGAGACGCACCGAGAAACTCGAGTGGCTGCTCAGTCCCTGGGTTCCAACGGCAGGCACCAGGGATCTCTTCGGCAGTTAACGAGAACCGTGCAGTTCAACCACCGTCGCGACGCGAGCCGCGCAGAGATTTCTCAGAGCTCGCCCGCCACGGAACCAACGCGTTACTCGTCGCGCAACGCCCTGATCGGATCGATCAGCGTCGCTCGATACGCTGGAATCATGCTGGCGAAGACGCCTACCGCGGCGAGCAGCCCTGCCACCGCAGCGTAGGTCGGCGCGTCGGTCGCCTGTACGCCATAGATCAATGTCGTCAGTACGTGGCTCAGTAAAATGGCGGCTGCCATCCCGATGCCGATGCCGATCAGCGTCGGACGTAGACCGTCGAGCACGACGCCCCTCAGTACGCTCAACCTGTCCGCGCCAAGTGCCATGCGTATGCCGATCTCTTTCACCCGCTGACGTGTGGCATACGCCACTACGCTGTACAGTCCGACCGTCGCGAGGACGACCGCGAGCCCGGCGAACGCCGCGAAGAGGAGCATGTTGAATCGCTGCGGCGACAGCGATTCGGCGACGATGTCGTCCATCGAGCGAATATCGATCAGCGGAGTGGCCGGGGATATTTGGTGTATCGCGTTGCGGACCGCAGATGTGACGCTCGCGGGATCGGATGCGGTCCTGACCGCGAGTGCGAGTCCCATGGCGCGGAACTTTCCCCATGCCTCGGGCGCGTAGAACTGTGTCAACGGCCAATACAGCGTCGAGATGGGATCCTGGTTGTCGAGTCCACGATCCTTCACGTCACCAACCACCCCGACGACCTGCCGCACCACCTTGGGAAAGAAAGTCAGCGTGAGACGCTTGCCGATCGGATCCTCATTCGGCCAGAACTGCCTGGCCATCGATTGGCTTACCAGAACAACGGGCGCTGACGTGGCCGTGTCGTCGTCAGTCAGTTCGCGTCCGCGCAGGATCGGGATTCCCATCGTCGTCATGAACTGAGGCGACAGAAGACGAACGGATACTTCCGGCTGGTGGGCCATTTCAACGACCGGATGCCCTTCAACCGCGACTGGCTGCATCGACCCGCCCTCCAACGGCAGATCGTCGGTGACTGCGGCGTACTGCACGCCAGGCAAGGCCCGCACCCGCCGGAGAACCTCGTCGTAGAACTGGAGCTGCTGCCCTTCGCTCTCGAACTCGTTGGCGGCAACGCCGACACGCATCGTCAACACGCGATCGGGGACAAAACCCGGGTGAACGCTGCGGAGGTTCCAGAGCGTACGGATCATCAAAGCCGCGCCGACGAGCAGCACGAGCGACAAGGCGACCTCAGTCACGACGAGCACTGCGCGCGTGCGCTTGCCGGCCGAGGGCGAGTCGAGCCGCCCCAGCCCTTGTTTCAGCGCGTCGTTTGGATCAGATTTCGACATCCGCCACGCAGGGGCCACCCCGGCGACCGTTCCACTCACCAGCGCCGTTGCGAACGCAAACGCGAGGACCGCGCCGTCCAGCTTGATGTCGGCAAGCCGCGGGAGGCTGGCGCCGAAGTAGTTCACGACCAGTTGGGTCCCGAAATGCGCGACGATCAATCCCAGCGCCCCTCCACTCACCGAGATCATCAGGCTTTCCGACAGCATCTGCCGGATGATCCGGGCGCGCTTGGCGCCGAACGCCGTGCGGATGGCAATTTCCTTCCGGCGATCGACAGTTCGCGCGAGCATCAGGTTCGCAACGTTCGCACACGCGATCAACAGCACGAACACCACCGCGCCAAACAGCATGAGGAGCGGCTTCCTCACGTCACCCACGGTTTCTTCACGAAGCGGCACAACCGACGCACCCCAGCCGGCCGAATCCGCCGGGTACTGCTCGGCGATGCGCGCGGCAATGGCGTCCAGTTGCGACTGCGCCTGCTGAACCGTGACACCTGGCTTGAGTCGAGCGACTGCGGCCATGCTGTGCTCGCCTCGAACTGCCTTCTCCTGCGCCGTCCAGACCAGCGGCACCCACAGCGAGACAGATTCGGGTTTCGCGAATGACGACGGCATGACGCCAATCACCGTGTAGGCGTTGCCGTCCAGATGAATCGTTTTTCCGACAATCTGCTGGTCGCCGCCAAACTGCGAGTTCCATAGCCCATAGGACAGCATCACCACGTGCTGGCGTTCAGGCATGTCGTCGCTCGGATCGATCCCACGGCCGATGAGCGGCCGCGTCCCGAGCACCGAAAAGAACGTGGGCTCGACGCGAGCGGCTCGCAGGATCTGCGGCTCGCCGGTGCCGGTCAGACGAAATTGCCAGAACCTGTAGACGGCTGACGACGAGAAGACCGTGTTCTGCGCTTCCCAGTCCAGGTAATTCGCCGCCGAGAGGGCAAAGCGCCGCATCCCCGGGAATTGTTTCTGCGGCGGGGTGTGCCACAACTGGACGAGTCTATCGGGCTCGATGTACGGGAGTGGCCGCAGCAAGACGCCATTCACGATGCCGAAGATTGCGGTGTTCGCGCCGATGCCCAGGGCGAGCACGATGATCGCCGATAGCGCGAAGCCTGGTGCCTTCAGCAGCACTCGACATCCGTGCTTGAGATCGTTCCAGAAACCGGACATTGCCCACTCCGATGTGTGAGAAGAACGAATCAGATGAACCTGGATGTTTGACGGACCGGCGGGCAAAAACGATGGAAGAGCAGTTCGAATTCAAAAAGGGCGAGGTTTTCCGCTTTCGGAAGACCCCACCCTATCCTTCGACTCACCTCAACAGTGCGCTCGCTCAGGGCAGGCGAGTCGCGAACTGCGAATCGCGATTAGGCGCAGCCGCTCGTCGTGCCGCAGTTCGCGCACTTGTAGCACGACCCGCTGCGCACCATGATCGACCCGCACGTCGAGCACGGCGGCGCGTCTTCCTGGTTCTGCATCGCCGCAAACGACGACGTCTTCGGCGACGCGATCACGGCCGTCGCGGACGCGCCCGCCGCCGCTGCCACGTCGAGCGGCAGCTGTTCCGGCGACGTCACCAGTCTCCTCGCGGTTGTTGACGCCGGCGCGGAACTGCGCTTCGGGCGACAGGAACTTCGCCGCCATCCACCGGAAGATGTAATCGACGATCGACTTCGCGAAGCGAACGTCCGGGTTCTTGGTCATGCCCGACGGCTCGAAGCGAACGTGGCTGAACTTGTCGACGAGATCCTGCAGCGGCACGCCGTACTGCAGCGCGTAGCTGATCGCCTGCGCGAAGGCGTCGGCGAAGCCTGAAATCGTCGAGCCTTCTTTCGCCATGACGAGGAAAAGTTCGCCGGGCGTTCCATCCTCGAAGAGGCCGACCGTGATGTAGCCCTCATGCCCGGCGATATCGAACTTGTGAGTAATCGCGTGGCGCTCGTCCGGAAGCCGCCGGCGGGTCGGACCGGCGTCACCGCCGCCACCGACGCCACCTTCTCCTTGTCTTTCGACGTGTTGAGCGGCTGCGTGCGCTTGGAGCCGTCGCGGTAGATCGACACCGCTTTCGCGCCCATCCGCCACGAGTCGATGTACGCCTGCTGGATCTCCTCGACCGACGCTTCCTTCGGCACGTTGACGGTCTTGCTGATCGCGCCCGACAGGAACGGCTGCACCGCGCCCATCATCCGGATGTGGCCCATGTAGTGGATCGATCGAACGCCGCGCGCCGGCTTGAACGCGCAGTCGAACACCGGCAGATCCTTGTCCTTGATGTGCGGCGCGCCTTCGATGGTTTCGTTCTCGTCGATGTACTCGACGATTTCCTTGACCTGCTGGGCGTTGTAGCCGAGCTTCGAGAGCGCCATCGGGACGGTCTGGTTCACGATCTTCATCAACCCGCCGCCGACCAGCTTCTTGTACTTCACCAGCGCGATGTCGGGTTCGACACCGGTCGTGTCGCAGTCCATCATGAAGCCGATCGTGCCCGTGGGCGCCAGGACGGTGGCCTGCGCATTGCGGAAGCCGTGCTGCTCGCCGAGCTCGATGACCTCGTCCCACACGCTCTTGGCGCGCATCGAAGAGATTCTTCGGCATGTGGGTCTTGTCGATGTCCTTGAGCGCCGCGCGATGCTTGCGCATGACGCGCAGGAACGGCTCGCGGTTCTTCTCGTAGCCGGCAAACGAACCACCATGATCGCGCGCGATCTTCGCCGACTGCGCGAACGCGGCGCCGTGCATCAGCGCGGTAATGGCCGCGGAGTAGTCGCGGCCCGAGTCGCCGTCGTACGGCAGCCGCTTCGACATCAGCAGCGCGCCGAGGTTCGCGTAGCCGAGACCGAGCGGACGATACTCGTGGCTGTTCTTCGCAATCGCCGGCGTCGGATAGCTCGAGTTGTCGACCAGGATCTCCTGCGCCGTGATCAACGTCCGGCAGGCCGCCTCGAACGCCTACGGGATCGAGCTCACCATCTTCCCTCAGCGAACTTCATCAGGTTGATCGACGCGAGGTTGCAGGCCGAGTCGTCGAGGAACATGTATTCCGAGCACGGGTTGCTCGCGTTGATCCGCGCCGTGTTCGAGCAGGTGTGCCAGTCGTTGACCGTCGTGTCGAACTGCATCCCGGGGTCGCCGCAGATCGTGCGTCGCCTCCGCGATCTGCCGCATCAGGTCGCGCGCCTTGTAGGTGTCCATCGGCTCGCCGTCGCGCACCGCCTTGGTCTGCCACTCCGCCGTCGTCCAGCACCGCGCGCATGAACTCGTCGGTCACGCGCACGCTGTTGTTGGAGTTCTGGAAAAAGACAGACGAATACGCCGGGCCGGTGAAGGAACCGTCGTAGCCGGCGTCGATCAGCGCCCAGGCCTTCTTCTCTTCCTCGACCTTGCAGTTGATGAATTCGACGATGTCGGGATGATCGGCGTTGAGAATCACCATCTTCGCGGCGCGGCGCGTCTTGCCGCCGGACTTGATGACGCCGGCGAAGGCGTCGAACCCCTTCATGAACGACACGGGCCCGACGCGGTGCCGCCGCCGGCGAGGAGTCTCGCGCGACGACCGAATCGCCGACAGGTTCGATCCGGTGCCGGAGCCGAACTTGAACAGCATGCCCTCGGTCTTCGCCAGGCGCGAGGATCGATTCCATCGTGTCCTGCACGGAGTTGATGAAGCAGGCCGAGCACTGCGGCGCCTTCTCGAACCCGCAGTTGAACCACACGGGGCTGTTGAACGCCGCCTTCTGATAGACGAGCAGGTGCTTCAGATCGTCGCTGAACGCCTGCAGATCGTCTTCGCTCGCGAAGTACTTCTGCGCGCTGCGCCCAGCTCGTGATCGTGTCGACGACGCGGCCGATGAGCTGCTTCACGCTGCGCTCGCGCTCGGGCGCTGCCGATCGTACCGCGGAAGTACTTGGAGACGACGATGTTGGTCGCCTGCTGCGACCAGAACCTGGGGATTTCGACGTCGCGCTGCTCGAATACGACGTTGCCCCTTCTCGTTGCCGATGACGGCCGAACGGATGTCCCATTCGATCTCGTCGAACGGGTCAATCCCTTCACGAGTGAAGAAGCGTTCGTATTCCAGTCCGGACGCGGTCCGCCGCCAACGGCGCCGCCGGGCGACCCAGGGCGTGCGTGCTGGTGGTTTCCACCTGCTCGGCAGCGCCTCTCTGCATGTTCCCCTCCGAAACGCGAGGCCACCGGCCAGCCCCAGGCCAGGACCCCTGAAAGAACAACTGTAAATGGATGGGCGCGGCGACGGCACCGCCGGGGCTGCTCGCAGCGACGGCGGACGTAGCAAGAGCTGGGAAGTCTCGCTTAGTCCGTTGCGCCGCGGAAACTATGGACCCTGTTTACACGGATGTCAAGGGTCGGAATCTACCAGATATTGTGTCTTTTATTTAGGGCACGCGCAAGATGTTTCCCGAATATTAACGGGGCTTCGTCTGATCGCCCTATTTTACGGATGAGCTTTCCGGTCCCCCAGGGTCCAATTTCCAGACGCCGGCGCGGGTCTCGGCCAATCTCTGCAATTCCTTCGCAGTGTCCTCGACCTTTTGCGCCAGTTTCTTGGCGTTTTCAAAATCCGATTTCTTCAACGCCTCTTCAGCCTGGGTAAGGATCAGCATCGCGTTGCGTACATATCCTGACGCGCCTTGCGAAAGCCCTGGTATTGATACCGCTTTGAGCGCCTTCTCGCTCGTCGATAGTGATTCGCGCACCTGTTTTGCCGCTTCAGAGCGGTCGGGGTACCGTGGGCGCAACTGCGGGGCGCAGTGACCGGTGTGACCGGAGCAGGAGGGCCTCGGTCGTGGGCGTTCGGCGGCCTCAGGTTTCGTATCGGAGCGTCGTTCACGCGAGGCGCGGACGGCTTGGACGTTCGGCGTCGGTCGGCTGCGCCGTCGGCAGTTCCGGCACCGGCTCCGGCGGGGGGTCAGGCAACGCCGTCTGCTCGATGACCTCGTCGGCGGCGCAGGGACTTCGAGCGTCGGCCGATCGGGTGACGCCTTCGCGCTCGCCGTCGCGCACGCGGACGCTATGCCTGCGCCAGCGAGAACCACCAGGCCAGCAATACCTTCCTCGTCTCACCATCTCCGACTGTAAGCCATTACACCTGGGGCTCACGCCTGCGGGAAGAGCAGTCTGAAGCGCGTGCCGCGCCCGGGCGTCGACTGCACTTCGACTTCGCCGTCGTGCAACTGGACGATGCGGTAGACCATCGACAGGCCGATGCCGCTTCCCTTCTCCTTGGTCGTGAAATACAGATCGAAAATCCGCCCGAGATGCTCGGGCGGAATACCGACTCCCGTGTCCTCGATGTCGATTTCGATGCGTCGGCGGGACGCCGTCCGGCAGCTCAGCTTCAGCGTTCCGCCGATCGGCATCGCCTGACAGGCATTCAGCGCGAGGTTGAGCAGCGCCTGCGAGAGCATGCCCGGGATCCGCGTTGATCTCCGGAAGGCTCTCGGGACATTCCGACTTTCATGGACGATATGACGCGGCTCGGCCTCAGGCCCAACCGACGTGACGAATGTCGGAGATGAGCGACGAGAGACGGACCGGCTGCAGCTTGAGTTCATCGGGCCGTGCGAACTTCAGGAACCCGTTGAGCACCTCGTCGAGCCGCCTGATCTCCTTTGAAATGATGTCTACATGTTTGGTGACGTCCGGGGGAGAAGAAAAGCCGTATCCGGAAGCCGGGAGCCGGGAGCCGCGAGACCGGCGCCGGCGGGAACCGGCTGACGCGCGAGTTTCTGCTTCAGCAGCTCGAGGTGAATCGTCATCGCGTTGAGCGGATTCTTCACCTCGTGCGCAACTCCGGCCATCAGGCGGCCCAGGGCCGCGAGCTTGCGCGAGAAGTTCAGCGTCGATTGCACCTGACTCAAGTACCCGATGTTTCTGGCCACCAGCATCGCGCCCAGGAAACGGCCGCCGGCGTCTTCGATCACGTGGGTCATGAGCAGGCGTTCGGTCGCGTCCGCCTGGATCCAGTCCGGCAATCGACACCGGTCCCTGCGCCTTGCGTCCGGCCAGCGTTCGTTCGACCACCTGCCGCACCACACTGTCGGCGGGCAGTGACTCGAGGGCCCGCGGCTGGAGCGCGTCCATGGACTTGTTCGAAAAAATCAACTCGCCGCGGGGAGAGAACAACGCGACCGCATCCTCCAGGTTGTCCATGACCGATTCGAGGTCGGTTGCCGATCCTGGTTTTGCTTCGCCCGCCGGTTGCTCCGCTTTCGCGCCGCGACCGAGCGCTGAGAGCTGCGCGCTGATCGCGTCGAACGAGCTTCCGAGATCGCGGAACTCCTCTTCTTTCAGGTCGAGCGTCACGTCCAGCTCGCCTCGGCCGAGGCGTGACAGGCCGCTCTGGATCACGTGAATCGGCCGCAGCATCCACTGCGAGAGCAGCATCGCCACCAGGGAGGCGGCCGCGAGCGCTATCAGGATGGCGACGAGGGTCGCGCCGAGGGCCTTCTTGATGTCGACGCGCACGAGGGTCGTGGTCAGGCCGACGCGGATCTCGCCAAAGCCCGCGTTGTTCTTATTCTCGTCGATAATCGGCAGCGAGATTTCGTAGGTGCGATCTGAATAGACCGCCTTCAACTGGCTCCATGAGTGAGCCGTCGCCAGGGTCGCAAAGTCTTCCTGCTTGGCCACCGGCGTCCCCTCAAGCGAGACATAGTTGTGCGCCACCGCCACCCCGTCCGGGTTGACGATCGCGACGTAGTTGATCCCCGGCCAGTTCGCCGTGCTCGACTCGATGATCGATCGGATGCCGCCGTCGGTTCGCAGCGCTTCGTAGGGATCGGTCAGCCCCTGGGCGACGACCTCCTTCGCGCGCTGAAAAATCAGCTGCGCGAGAAGCTGGCCCCGTGAGGCGGTCTCCTCGACGTTGAATTGCACCAGAGTGGCCACGTGATAGGCACTAATCGCCATCACCACCACGACGACGAGCGTCGTCACACCGGCGACTTGCTTGGCTTTAATGCCCACGCATGCTGCTCCCTGATGTCAGCGCTGGGATCCCCATCCTCAGCGTCTATCGCCCGCCTCCTGGTTCCGCATGCCTTCTTCGTCCTTCATTCGATTCAGCTTGTTGTGCAGCGTTTTCAAGCTGATACCGAGGATTTCCGCCGCACGTGTCTTGTTGTTCCTGGTGTGATCGAGGGTCAACAGAATCAGTCGCCGCTCCGCCTCGTCCACCGTCGTCCCGGGAGCAATCGTCAGGGTTGGCAGCGCGGCTTCCCCCCGTGAAATCAACGTCGGCGGAAGGTGGCGTGGCTCGATGAATTCACTCTCGGCCAGGATGGTCGCCCGCTCGATGACGTTTCGAAGCTCGCGGATGTTTCCCGGCCACGGATAGCGCTCCAGGATGTACATCGCCTCCTGATCGACCGCGCGAATGCCCTTGCCGTTGGTCCGGTTGAACTCGGTCAGGAACGTCTGCACCAGGAGCGGAATGTCTTCGCGGCGCTCACGGAGCGGCGGCAGATCGATGGCGAAGACGTTCAACCGGTAGAAGAGGTCCTCGCGCAGCTTGCCGCTGTTGACCGCCTCCTGCGGGTTGACGTTCGTGGCGGCGATGACGCGCACGTCCACCGTGATCTCCTGCCGTCCGCCCAGACGGCGGAAGATGCGTTCCTGGAGAACGCGCAGCAGCTTCACCTGCGTCGCCGGCATCATCTCGGCAATTTCGTCGAGAAACAGCGTGCCACGATGCGCGAGCTCGAAAACACCCGTTCGGCGATCGCTGGCGCCGGTGAACGCCCCCTTTTCGTGACCGAAAATCTCGCTTTCGAGAAGCGTTTCCGGGATCGCCGAGCAGTTGATTGCGACAAACGGGAACGTGGCGCGCGGGCTCAGCTCGTGAATCGTCTGCGCGACGAGCTCCTTGCCGGTGCCCGATTCGCCGGAGATCAGGACAGACGCGCTGGTTGGCGCCGACTGTTCGATCACGCGGTAGACCGTGCGAATGCCGGCGCTGTTGCCGATGATCCGACCGAAGCTGCCCTGCTCGCGCAGCTGGCGTCGAAGCGCGCGCACTTCGCGTAGCGTGTCCTGCCGTTCAACGGCCTTCTGCAGAAGAATCTGCAGACGCTGAGGCTCGACCGGTTTACTCAGGTAGTCGTACGCGCCCTCTTTGATGGCTTCGACCGCGCTGTCCACGGTGCCCTGCGCGGTGAGAAGGATGAAGGTGATGTCGCTCAGCTGATCCTTGAGCGCGCGCAGCAGCTCCGACCCGCCCATCCGCGGCATGACGAGATCAGACACGATGATCGCCGGACGGAAGGTCGTCACCTTCCGCATCGCGTCCTCGCCGTCAGCCGCTTCGGCCGTTTGGAATCCCCAGGCCTGTACCAACTCGGCAAGGCCGCTACGGGTGGCGGGATCGTCCTCGACGATCAGGACGCGCTCGCCAACGGTGGGTTCAAGATCGACGTCGTTTATTGCCACGTTTGCCTATCCACGTCATTCTTACACTTTCAGGGTATCAATTACATAGTCAGGCGAAAAATCTGCAAGAAAGTACTTGCACCCGGCAGGCGCTGTAACCCATCGTCCGGGGTCTGACCCCAGGTACAGCAGGGTCTGACCACTTGTCCAGGTTGAATGCCGAGGTCTGACCTGTCGGGCAGGGCATATCGATTGCACAACTCAGCGGGCGGAGAGGTTTAAGGCTATGAAAAAGCTGGCAATTCTGCTCGGGCTTGCCCTGACGCTGGGGGGCTGCGCCAGGAACGAGACCTACCCGGTGGGAACAGAGGTGACCGTCGAGAAGAAGGATGGCGCCAACGTGGCCGGTAAGCTGGTGGAAGTCAAACCGGAGCAAATCGTTCTCGAAGCTCGAGACGGGGGCAGGACCGAGGTCCCGAAATCGCAGATAGCCTCCTTGAAGCCGGCAACTCCCGCGGGCGAACTTCCGCGCGCGGCCGACGCGAAACCTGCCGGGACGGCGGAAAGCCCGTCGAGCGCGAAGGACGCGGGCGCCCCGCCGCCGGTGGCGCCGGAGCCGCCTCGTGCTCCGCGCCCCGACGACAAGGTGGCGGCCGAGCCCGTCAAGCGAATCGAATATCGCGAGGTGACGGTGCCTTCCGGGACAACGCTGTCGGTCACGCTCGGCACCGCGATCGCCTCCGACACGAGTAAGGTCGAAGATCCCGTCCGCGCCACACTGAAGACACCAATTTCAATAGACGGCGTGCAGGCTCTTCCGTCCGGCACCGCCGTGCTTGGAAATGTCACGAGCGCGGTGCGCTCAGCGAAAGTGAAAGGGCTTGCCTCTGTTGGCGTGCGCTTCCACACGGTCGATCTGCCCGGCGACGGCAGCCGCCTTGAAATCAGCACGGCCACGATTACGCGTGAAGCCAACACGACGAAGAAGAAGGACGCCACCAAGATCGGCATTGGCGCCGGCGCCGGGGCGGTCATCGGTGGCATCGTCGGGGGCGGTGGTGGCGCAGCGAAGGGTGCGGCGATCGGAGGCGGCGCGGGCACGGCAGCCGTCCTTGCGACCCGGGGCGACGAGGTTCATCTGCCGGCCGGGACGCCACTATCGGTCAAGCTCACGGCACCGCTCACCATTCGCGTCCCGCTTCACGAAAAGTAGCCAGAGACCGTCAAAGTGAAGAGTTAGAAGTTAAAGGTGAGAAGTTGAGAGTCACGAGTCTCTTACTTTTAACTTTTAACTTTTAACTTTTAACTTGTTACAGTTCAGTCTGTGCTGGAGCCGGTCCCCGAGCCTCCTTTCATTCCCGAACGCCGGCGGGTGCTGCCGATCGAGCGCGTGGGCGCGCTGATCGAAATCGTCATCTGCTCCGGCTTCCCGACGCAGGTCCTGCTGATCCTGGTGATGCGCGGATTCAAGATTCCGATGTGGGCGGCTGATGGCCGCCTGTCCCCCCGTTCATCTTCGCCCTTTCGATGCTCGACGCGGTGCTCGTCATCGGCCTCGTACTGATGTTTTTTCGCGCGCACCACGAATCGGCGCGGGACGTGCTCATCGGGAAGGTCAGGCCGATCCGTGAAGCGCTGCTGGGGATCGCCACGCTGCCGGCGGTGTTCATGCTGGTGACAATCGTGCTGATCCTCGTGCTGAGATTCGCGCCATGGCTTCACAACGTGGCGACGAATCCGTTCGAGGACATGCTGCGCACGCGCTTCGACGCGATCATCTTCGCCGTCGTCGTCATGATCGCCGGCGGCGTGCGCGAAGAGGTGCAGCGTGGATTCATCGCGCACCGCTGCGATCAGTCTCTCGGCGGCGCGCTGGCGGGCGTCATGGTCTACAGCGTCGTCTTTGGCGCAGGGCACGCCGATCAGGGATACGACGCGATGCTCGCGATCGGGCTGCTCGGTCTGTTCTGGGGACTGCTTTACATTTCACGCCGGAGCATCGTGGCCCCGCTTGTCAGCCATGCGCTGTTCAACCTCGCGCAGCTCCTGAAATACCTGGCGTTTGCCGCGAGGTAGCCACGGATGCTGTCGCGACGCGAACTGCTCGTCCTCACCGTCATTTTCGCGCTCTCGCTGCCCGCCGTCACCTCCCGCCTCTACTCCTCGGACGAGGTGCAGTACTTTTCCTATCTGCGATCGCTGTGGTTCGACCACGACGTGTCATTCGAGAACGAATATCAGTACTTTTACGATCACCAGATCGCGCGTTCGCCCGACTTTCACACGACGTTTCTCGAGCTCGAGACGGCCGCGCATCGTCGCATCAATTACGGGACGATTGGCTGCGCGATCCTCTGGGCGCCCTTTTATGCGGCCGGTGACCTGACGGCGCGCGCGATGCGCGCTGCCGGCCGCGACGTGACGGTTGACGGCTACTCGAGGCCATATGTGTCGGCCGTCGCGTACGGATCGGCGTTCTACGGATTTGCGGCGATCGTCCTGGCCGTCATCGCAGCACGGCGACTCATTGGCGCACACGCCGTCACGTCAGGCCTCGCGATCTGGCTGGGAACGCCGCTCCTTTTTTATATGTACATCGCGCCGCCCTTTTCGCACGCGTGTTCGGCATTCGCGGTGGCGCTTTTCGTCACGATCTGGTTGAAGGTGCGGCGCACGTGGAGCATTGCGGGCGCGGTGGTGCTCGGCGCCGCGGCAGCGCTGATGGCGATGGTCCGCGAACAGGACGTCTTTTTTGCGCTCGGCCCCGCTGTCGATTTCGGCCTCACGGTAATCACGGGAAAAGGGACGGCGCCTGCGGCCCGAGCGAGCCGCGACGCCAAGGCATTCAGCGAAGCAACGGCGAGCAGTGGGAGATGCGAGACAAGATCCTGGCCGCGGCCGCCGGTTGCGTCGCCTTTGCGCTCGCGTACCTCCCGCAACTCATCGCCTACCAGGCGCTCAACGGGCGCCCCCGCCCTTCACCGCTCGTGACACGCAAGATGTTCTGGCACGCCCCGCATGCGCTTCAGGTCTTGCTGGACCCTGCGCATGGATTTCTGATGTGGACGCCGCTCGCCGTGCTCGCGCTCGCGGGCCTGATCCTGATGATCGTCGAACCTGATCGTGCCGCACACACGAGCGCAGATTCACCGGCCGGCACGCGGCGGGTCGGCGCGTGCATGCTGCTCATGGTCGGGCTGCAGGTTTACGTCAGCGGCGCAGTCGAATCGTGGACGGTCGCCGGCGCGTTCGGTCAGCGGCGGTTCGTCGCTGTGACCGTCTTTCTGGTCGTCGGCCTGGCAGCGTTGCGGCAATGGATACGTTCGGACGCGACGAGGATCGCGGCTCACGTTGCGATCGCGATCTGCATCTGGTGGAACGTCGCCTTGATCGTCGAGTTCGGCACGTCGATGATGGACCGGCAGAGGCTCGAACTGAGACGTAACGCGTACGATGCGTTCGTGACCCTCCCCCGCACGGCGCCCGGGCTGATGCTATCGGTACTTCACCGAGCGCGCATCGTTCTACAAGCCTGCCGAGCCGATGCGCTGACGCGCGAAATCACAGTATTCTGATCTGATCAGTGCGCATCGCCTACTTCGCCGACGTGCGGTTTCCTCTCGAGCGTGCCAATGGCATTCAGACGATGGAGACCTGTCATGCGATGGCGGAGCGGGGGCACGCCGTGGATTTGATTGTGAGGCCGGACACCCAGACGCCCACCCGCGATCCCTTCGAGTTCTATGCGCTGCCCCCGAACCCGAGACTGCGCATCGAGCGCGCCCCGGTCGCCGGGCCGCCAGCCGCCAGGCGCCTTGGCTACCTCGCCTTCGCGCTGGGACGTTCGGCCGGCCGCACACGAGCAGACGTGCTGATGACACGCGACCTTGGCGTTGCCGCGGCGCTTCTGGCCCTGCCGCGCCGTCTGCGCGCGCCACTCGTATACGAATCGCACGGCTACGCACCCGATGTGGCCGCCGCGCTTCCCGATCTCGTCGCTACGGCGACCCGGCCGACACCGCGCAAGCTCCGCCGGCTGGCCAGGCGCGAGGGGCTCGTCTGGCAGAGGGCTGACGGCTATGTCACGATTACGGCTGCCCTCCTCGCCGAACTGGAACGCCACCTCGGAGTACGGCCGCGGATCGCGGTTGTGCCTGACGGCGTCCGCGCCGCCCGTCATCGGGCAGAACCCGGGGCGCGGACGGCCGATCGAGTGGTCGCGTACGCCGGCCACCTCTACGCGTGGAAGGGCGTCGATGTCCTTCTCGAGGCGCTGGCGCGGCTGCCGGACGTGCGCGGGCTGATCGTTGGTGGCCACCGAGCGGAGCCGGACCTTGCGCGAACGCAGTCGCTGGCGGAACGACTCGGGCTCGGCGAGCGCGTTACGTTCACGGGACTGGTCGAGCCGGCGCGCGTACCCGACCTGCTGTCTCAGGCCGACGTCCTGGTTCTTCCAAACACGGCATCAGCGATTTCCACACGATTCACGTCACCATTGAAGCTCTTCGAATACATGGCCGCCCGCCGGCCGATCGTCGCCAGCGACCTGCCGTCCATCCGCGAAATCCTGCGCGACGGCGAAAACGCGCTCCTCGTCTCACCGGGCAACGCGGCGGCGCTGGCCGCCGCCATTGACCGACTGCTCGCGGACAGGGATCTCGCCGCAAGGCTCGCGCGCGCCGCGTTCGACGAAGTTCCGCTCTACTCGTGGGAGCGCCGGGCCGAGCGGCTCGAGTCGCTGTTCGCGGATGTGATCGCGGCGAGCCAATGATCTCGACGTCGCTGCTCTCGCTCGTCCGCTGTCCAGATTGCCACGGCGTGCTCGCCGGCACGCCCGACTCGCTCGTGTGCCGCGGGTGCGGACGTCCTTACCACAGCACGTCTCCTGACTACCTCGACCTTCGGCCTCGAGTGGAGTACGCCGAGCAGACGAAGTATCTCGACGAAACGCTGCACACCGACGCTCGACATGAAACGGTGTCTCCGCCACTGCTCGGCTCGAGAATCCGCAATGACATGCTGCGGTCGTTCCTCGCGCCGGAACCCCACGACCTGGTCGTCGATCTGGGCTGCGGCAGCGGACGCACGCTGCTCTGGAACCGCGAGTGGGGATCGACGATGGTCGGCATCGACATCAGCCCATTTTTCTCGGGCGAAGCGCGGCGCGACGTGGATCTGCTGATCGGCGACCTGCGGAAGCTGCCGTTTGCGGACGGCACGTTCACGAAAGCGTTCTCGCTGGACGTGCTCGAACATCTATCGCCCCAGGCGTTGCGCGACATGCTCGCCGAAACGTCACGCGTGCTCGCGCCTGGCGGAGAATTGTTCGTCTACACGCACGTGCGGAAGAACGCGCCCGTCGCCCTGGGGCTTCGCTGGATCAACGCGCTCGGGCATCGCCTCGAACGCTGGGGTTGGATCGACGCGCGGCACGAGCGGCTGCGGAAGTCTGATCACTTGAACCCGTTGCGCGACATCCCCGAGCTCGAGCAGGTGGTACACGCCGCGGGATTCAGCATCCGGCGCATCCGGTACTACACGCCGCTGGTCGGCGGGTTCGTGGAGAACATCATGATGCGGACCGCCGAGCGCGCGATGGCGCGCCGCGCCGCCCGGCGGCTCGAAGCCACGGTTGCGGCCGACAAGGTGGAGGCGGAGGCGATCCGTGAAGCACGCACCTCGGCAAAGGCGCACATCGCGAGCAGCCCGGTGACGTACGCGGCGTTGCGGATGCTCTCATCCGCTGATGAAGCTCGACTTGCTGCTCTTCGGACGGATTCGTTCGGGGCCGTTCTTCGCGCTGCTGGTCAAAGATCGTGATCGGATCGCGAGGATCCTCTACGTCGCCTCGGACCAGACGATCCCGGGCACAACCGGCGGATCCATCCATGTGGCAGCGGTGGCCGAAGGGTTGACGCGGCTCGGCCACGACGTGCACGTGGTCGTCACCCCCGGAGGCGAGTTTCCGCTCCGGACCGGTGCAGTGGATTGCGCTGCCGCCGCCAGCGAGAAGAAAAGAACTGCGGTGGGCCAACGCGCGCGTGCTCCGCGCGCCTCGCCCGGCAGCATTCGTCCGGATGTCGTCATTGAGCGTTACTACAATTTCGGCGGCGAGGGAATCGCGGCAGCGAATGACGTCGGCGCAACTCGCGGTTCTCGAAGTCAATGCCCCGGTCGTCGACTATCCAGGCTCGGGCAAACGTCTCCTGGATCGCGCCCTCATTGTCGAGCCGATGCGCCGATGGCGCGAACGGATTTGCCGCGCAGTTCGGACTTGATCGTGACGCCGAGCGCGGCCATTCTGCCGCCGGATACGCCGCGATTGAAAATTCTCGAGATCGAGTGGGGAGCGGACATCGATCGCTTTCGACCGGGAGCACCCGGCGCCGTGCCGTTTCGTCCGCCCAGCGGACACCGTCGCCGTGTTTGCCGGCGCGTTTCGCAACTGGCACGGCACCATTCACGTGGTCACCGCGCTCCGCGAGCTGCGGGCGCGCGGCCGTCGCGATATTGGGGCGGTGTTCATCGGCGAAGGTCCCGAATTGCGCCACGTCCGCGATGCGGCCGCCGGTCTCGATGGCGTGATCTTCACCGGCGCACTGCGCACGACCGCATCCCCGCGTGTCTGGCGGCGTGCGATATCGGGGTCGCGCCCTTCGACCCGGACAGCCATCCTTCGCTGTCGCTGGGGTTCTACTGGTCGCCGCTGAAGATTTTCGAGTACATGGCGGCCGGCCTTCCGGTTGTGGCGCCGGCGATCGACCGCATTCCGACGCTCGTTGGACACAATTCCGAAGGCCTTCTCGTACGATACCGCGATACCGACAGGGCTGCCGCACGCCTTCGAGGCGCTCACCGACGCGCAGCTGCGCAGCCGGCTCGGCCGTGCCGCGCGCGAGCGCGCGGTGCGGGACTACAGCTGGGCCTCACACTGCGTCAAGCTCGACGCGGCAATCAAAGCCCGGCGTCGGGGCGCGCCGGCGCCAGCTTCCGGAATCGCGTCCGATAGCGCTGAGGATGGGACGGCGGGCACATGAGGGTCCTGCTGGCGACCGACGCGTTCCCGCCGATCTGCGGCGGCAGCGGCTGGAGCACCTACGAGCTCGCGCGCGGCCTGCGAACGCAGAGGACACGCGGTTACGATCGTGCAACCGCGGCCCGGGACAGCGCGGACGGCGTCTCGGAACGCCTCTACGATGGTTTCCGCGTGATCGAGTTTGGCGCACCCGCACCACCGGTCCCCTATTTGCGCAACTATTTCAAGAACGAGAGACTCTACGCGGATCTCACGAACGTTCCTGACTGAGCTGCTCCGGCGTGAACGCATCGACATCGTTCACGGACAGCACGTGATGACGTCGATCCCCGCGGTGCGCGCTGCGCGTCAAGTGTCGATTGCCTCGGTGTGCACCGTGCGTGACTACTGGCCGGTGTGCTACTGGTCGGATCTGATTCACACCAGCGACGGGATGGCGCTCTGCCCGGGCTGCTCGGCGGCGATGATGACGCGGTGCGTCAGGCCCCACGCTCAGTCGCTCTGGCCGCTGACGCTGCCGATGATCCCGTACATGCGCGCGAATCTCGCAGCGCAAGCAGCGCGGGCTCGGCGAGGCTGACGCGATCGTCGCGGTCAGCTCCACGAATCGCCGCGGACCTCCGGGCGCGATCGCCGGAAATCGCCTCGGCACGGATGGAGATCATTCCGAACGCGGTCAACGTTGAAGCGCTCCGGAACGCGGCGGCCGTAAGCCGCGCCACCAATGAGCGGCCCTTACGCGCTCTACCTGGGCAAGCTAGCGCCCAAACAAGGGAACGACCGCATCTCGTTCGCATCGTCGAGCGTGCGAGCCTCGATTGGCCGCTCGTCGATCGCTGGCGATGGTCCGGAACGCGCAGCGATTGAGCAGGATGCGGCACGGTCTGGACGCGACATCCGTTTGGTCGGCTGGGTCGATCAGGCGTCGGCGGCGGCCTGGATGGCGCACGCGTCGATGCTGGTGTTTCCGTCGCGCGGACCTGAGTCGCTGAGCCGGGTCCTGCTCGAAGCGAGCGCGCTCGGCGTTCCGATTGCGGCCATGAATACGGGTGGCACGTCCGACATCGTCGTGCACGAGCGACACGGGTCTCCTGTCGGACACACCGGAAGCAGCTGGCTGACGATATTCGACGGCTGCGAAATGATCGAACCGCTTCGCGCCCGGCTGGGGGCGGCGGCGAGCGTCCACGCGGCATCGACATTCGACACCTCGATCGTGGTGCCCCGCATCGAGCGGCTGTATGTCGAATCTGGTGGAGAAACGCCCGTGAGGCCGGTCACGCGTGTCGCGGTCGTGGCCCGTTCCGTCTTTCCACTTCATGGCCTCGGAGGCCTGGAGCGCAGCGTCTACGATCTCGTCCGCGCGTTGTCGCGCTCACGAGTCTGGAGGTCACCCTGATTACGCGGCCGCCGAAGCAGCCGGCGCTGCGATCTTGAACCGGGGGTGACCACGCGATTCGTACCGTATCGAACCTTCCCGCTCGCAGGGCCGGCGCGGCACGACGGTGCTCGATCGCAGCACTGCCTATCCATTGTTTGGCGAACGCGCCGGCCGGCTGGCCTGGGACCTCGTGAAGGACGGACAGATCGACATCGTTCACGGGTTTGGCGCCAGCGTGCTTGGTTACGCGCGGCGCAGATCGAGATCAACGGCGCCGCTCTGGTGTTGAACCCCCAGGGACTGGAAGAGTTCGGCGCCACCGATCCGTCGAGGGCGCGAGTCAAGCGTGCCGCGTACCTTCCGCTCCGGCGCGCGGTCGTCGCGTGCGCGCACGCGGCCGATCGCGTGATCGCCACAGACCGTTCGCTCGAACCCGCCCTGCTCATGCACTTGAAGATCGATCGGACGAAGGTGCGAGTCATCCCGAACGCGCTCGATCTGCCAGGCATCGACGGGCTCGCGATCGGCTGAGGACGGCAGGCGCGTATCGACGAGAGGCCGGCATGACCGCCAAGGACGCCGTGCTGCTCAGCGTCGGCACGACTCGAGCACAACAAGGGATTTCACGTGCTCGCTGCCGCGCTGGCTGCGCTTCGCGATCACACCGGACGCATTGGCGAAGGCCGCTGGCGCTGGGTCATCGTCGGCGACGGTCCGTATCGTCGTTCGCTGGACGCCGCGATTCGCGATGCCGGAATCGCCGCACAAACCTACCTGCCGGGACGAGTCAGTGATCGTGACCTTCATGCCTGGTACGAGGCCGCGGATCTCTTCGTTCATCCCTCGCTCTATGAAGGCAGTTCGCTCGTGACGCTCGAGGCGATGGCGCACCGGCGAGCCGTCGTTGCCACAACCGCCGGGGGCCTTCCCGACAAGGTTCAGCAGGGGATCAGTGGATGGCTGGTACCGCCCGGCGATGCCTCGGCGTTGGCGGCGGCGGTCAGCGGAGCGCTGGGGCAGCCCCAGCGTCTCGTGGAAATGGGAGAGGCAGGACGATCGACGGTCGAGCTCCAGTTTTCGTGGGAGGCCGCAGGAGCGGCGGTGGTGGCACTCTACGACGAATTGCTCCGATGACCCTGTAGTAGAGTTAGAAAACCTAGGTTCTACGAGGCGCTACGAGGTTCTGCAGGGTTCTACGAGGTTCTGCGCTGACCCCGCCAAGCCCGCACCGTAGAACGAACCCGCTAGAACCCGGTAGAACCTGAAGGACATCACTTGGTCGAACGCGAATGGCGTGAAGCAAGCGATCTGCGCACGTCGCGGGTGGCGCTGGCCATTGTGTTGATCACGGCGGCGGTTTTGCGCTTCTGGGCCATTCGCCGCGGCATCCCGTACGCGGTCCAGGTAGACGAACCGGAAATCGTCGAACGCGCCTTCAACATGATGCGTTCCGGTTCGCTGCACCCGCACTTCTTCGACTACCCGGGCCTCTCGCTGTACTTGCAGCTCGCGGTATCGATCGTGCGGTTCATTTCAGGCGCGATTGCGGGCGAGTGGTACATGCTCGGGCAGGCCCATGGCGACGCGTTCTATCTCTGGGGACGCATCACCATGGCATCTTTCGGCGTCGCGACGGTCCTCCTCGTCTATCAGGTCGGCATGCGTTGGGGCGCACGCCACGCGCTTCTCGCGTCAGGGCTGATGGCGGTCCTGCCCCTGCACGTTCGGTACTCACACTACGTGCTCACGGATACTCCGCTCACCTTCTTCGTCACGCTGACGTTCCTGTTGTCGCTCACCGCGCACGAACGCGGAACGCTCGGCGGCTTCGTCAGCGCCGGCGCGGCGGCCGGACTCGCGGCGGCGACGAAGTACAACGGCGGCATCGCGCTCATCATGCCGCTTATCGCGTGCTGGATGACGGTCCCTCTTCGCCCCGGACGCCTGAAGACGGCGTTCGCAACGGTTGCCGCATCCGGAATCGCGTTCCTGCTGATGGCGCCCTATACGATTCTGGATCTCCCCGCCTTTCTCGACAACTTCGCCCGGCTGGCAAATCAGTATCGCGTCGCGGTGGTCGGCGAGTCGCTGTGGATTCTCTATTTCAAGTACCTCGTCCGGCACGCTTTCGGCTGGCCAGGACTCCTGCTGGCACTCGGCGGCATGGGGCTCGGCATCGTCCGGCTCGTGCGTGGCCCCGGGCGCGTGCGGTGGACGCTGGCCGTGGTCTTTCCGCTCGTCTACTACAGCATGCTGACGACGCAGCGGATTGTCTTCGCGCGATACCTGCTGCCGATGACGCCCCCGCTCTGCGTGCTCGCGGCGGCCGGCGTGGTGTCCGGCGTCAGCCTGCTCCGCCGCTACGAGATTCCGAGGGCGGCGCGCACCGCCCTCATCGCGGCGCTGACCATCGCCGCGCTGCTGCCGCCGGCCATCATCTCGATCACCGGGGATCGCGACATGGCGAAGGTGAGTACCATCGACCAGGCCTACTCGTGGATTCTCCAGAACATCCCGGCTGGCGCCTCGATCGTGCTCGAGCGCCGCGCGATGCTGCTGCCGAGCCAGTATCGCGCCACCTACATGACGCAACTCCGTCGAAAGAGCTACGACGAGTTGCGAACGGAGGGCGCACAGTACCTGGTGGCGAACTCGGAGTCGTACGGTCCCGCCCTCGGAGCGCCGCACCAGTATCCCGACGATTACAACGATTACATGCGCATCTTCACGCAGAGCCAGGAGGTCCACAAGATCACGCCGACAGCGGACGTGCCTGGACCTGAGCTGCGCATTTTCAAGATCGTTCCATGACCGCTGATCGAACCTTGAACGAGCTCACGGCGTCGGGGGCACGCTCGAAGGACGGGGCAGGACGTTGATCGTCGCGCGTCGTCTGAGACCGGCAATCCAGTCCTTGATCATCACGGCCCGCTGATTCGCCATCAGCTCCGAGCGCACCTGGTCGCGAATTTCATCGAGTGGCCTGATGACGCCGTTCCGCATCAACGTGGACTGATGGTCGCGATAATACTGCTGGATCTCTTCCTCCGAGGGCTGCATCGCGCCAAACCGCTGCAAAAGATACGCGTCGATCCGCAGGTCATCGCGCATTTGGCGCCGCAACTGATCGACAGATATCCCGCTTTCGCGGAGGACCGCCTCGAACGCGATCCCGGCGCGGGCGCGCACCTCGTTGAGGCGGCGATCGACGTCGGCCTCGCCCGGGTCCGGCGGCGCGTAGCGATCGACCTCCTCGAGAACGAGACGGCGCTCGATCAGCGCGTCGAGCGGCGCCGCCATCGAGTCCGGAGCGCTGGAGCCCGGCACCAGCTCGAGCCGCACCGCCATCATGACGTCGGACTGCATGATCAGTGCACCGTTCACGACGGCAAGGATCCGATCGATGATCTCGGCGTGTGCTGACGCCGAAGTCAGCATGACTGCGAACGCCCCCGCGACGATGAAGTGTCGCATTTGCCCCATGAACGTTTGACTTTGAACCTTTAACTTTTAACTTTAGAACGCTTGTCCGAGGCTGAAGTGGAACGCGCGCCGCGGTTCCAGCACCTCGCCGATCACTCGTCGATCAAGTTTGAATCCAACGTCGAAACGAATCGCGCCAATTGGCGAACGATAACGGAGCCCGAACCCGACGCTCCCTCGCAGCTCGCCGAGATCCATCTCGGTCACGCGATCGAAGACGTTGCCGCCATCGGTGAAAAACGCGGCACCGATGTCGCGCCACACGGGCACGCGCAGTTCGCCGTTCATCAGGAGCACGGCGTTGCCGCCGCGCGGGAATCCGGTCGAGCTGATCGTATTGGGCGCGCCAACGGTGTCGAGCGCGAATCCGCGGATGGTCGTGTCGCCGCCGGCGAAGAACCGCTCGCTCGCCGGCAGGTCCTCCACGGTTACCGTCACCGGGTTTCCCTCGATGTCGGTGGCTGGAACGTCGCGCGGAAATCCATCCGCCAGTCCGACGGCAACCCGTGACGCAAACACGATGCGGCGGCTCGAGGGCAGCCGATGAAACCAGAACCCCTGAAGGTACGATTTCAGGAACCCGACCTGGCCACCGAGCGCACGCGCCGCGAGCGTGCCTTCGGCGCTCAGAAACGTCCCCCGTGCCGGGTCGAGGATATCGTCGCGAGTATCCCTGGAAATCGCGCCCGAGAATCCAGACAGTCGGACCTGCGGGAAAATGCGATCGATGCGCGCCTGATCCGCGAGGCTGAGCTTTTCGTCGAACGTGCGCGTGGTACCAAACGAGTATCGTCCGCTCACGCGGATACCCGGCCCGAGGCGTCGGCCGATCTCGGCGTTGACGCCTTTCCGAGCGAAATTGAATGAGGAGCGCCTGCCCTGTTCGACGGCCGCGGTGAGCGACAGATCGGCGTTCAGTCCGATCGCGCGCGGCTCGCGATAGGTCCCGACGACCCGATACTCGCTGAATCCGAAAGGATTGCTCGACTTTGTCGGGTCGGAATCATCGCTCGGGTGGAGACTCAGCCGCGCAAAGAGGTCTGCAGTTCGGTTCTTGCCGCCGAGATTGCGCCGGCCGATGTCGAAGAATCCGCGGGGGGCAAACTCGATCCGCTCCTGCGCCTGACCCTCTGGACCTTCTTTCAGGATCCGGCTCGCCTCGATGCCCCCGCCAAAGCTCGTCGTCGTCGCCGACGCCTCTTCGACGCTGACGAGCACGTCGGTGGCCGCGCTGCCGTGCGACAGTTCCTCGACACGGATGTGCCGGAACAGCCCCAGCGCCCCGAGCCGCCGCTGACTCTCGATCAGATCCTCGAGTCCGAGCGGTTTTCCCTCCTGCAGCAGCAGCTCGCGCTTGATGACACGCTCGTCGGTCCGGGTGTTTCCCACGATCAGGATGTGATCGACGATCGTCTGCTGCCCCTCGGTGACGTGAAAACGGAGATCGGCCCGGGCTCCATCCGCGCTCAACGCCGGGGTCACGACAACGTTTGCCGACGCGAATCCGCGGTTGAGATACTCGAGCTGCACGGACTCACGGTCGGCAACCACTCGGGGCTCGTAGTAAGGGGCGTCGCGAACCGACGTCACCAGCCCGCGCAGCTGATCGGCCGAGAGCTGGTCGTTGCCCACGAACGTGACGTCGCCAATGCGCGTCAGCGGACCTTCGACTATCGAGATGATGGGCTGCACGCGCGCCAGTGTGCCCGTCGCGGCGCCGACCTCGTCGACGGCGGCAGAGATCTTCGCCTGTGCGTAGCCAAGCCGCTGATACAGTCCGGCAATCGCGCTGACCGCCGCGGACAGGTTCGATTCCAGGAACAACTCGTTTGCCTGCAGCCTCACCAGCGACGGCCGGAATTGATCGGGGGCGACGGCCTGATTGCCGCGGAGTTCAACACCGCGCTCCGCGACCCGATACTGCGGCCCGCGGCGCACCGTGAATACGATTCGCAGGGTGCCGTCCCCTTGCTCACGCGCTGCCGTCGCGTCGGCTTTCCAGTGGCCCTGCTGGTTCAGGGACGCGCGGATGCGCTGAATCGAGTCCTCGATCAGATCCTCGTCCACCGACGCCTCGCGAGCGACCGGCACGAGTTCACCCCGCTTCTCCTTTGGCAGCGGATCGCCTTCGAACGCAATCGTGACCACCGGACCGACCTGAATCGTGATCGCGAGATCGACGGAGGTGTTGTCCGGCGACGGGCGCGGCTGGTACGTCCCGGAGGCCAGATAATGCGATTTCCTCCGCAGCTTCTGCGTGTAGTTGGCAAGGGCTTCGGTGATTGCCGCCGGCTCGGTACGGGCTCGCCGGCATGGCATGGATCTGCCGAAGGAACGCGGGACGTCCTTCTGGCGGGACGCCTTCAATGTTGACGTTTGCGATAACCGCCCGCGGGCCGGGCTTGACGACGAATTCGAGAAGCGTCCGATCCGGATCGTGCCGTTCAGTCGCGGACGCCGTGACGACCGCGGCGAGAAACCCGTGATCGCGATAGAGCTGCTCGACGAACCTGGCGATGTCCTGCGCGCGGCCGGGCAATGGCGACGTGCCGAACCGGCTGGTCACCGCGCTTCGGACCAGCCCGCTCGACAGCGCGAGCGACGGCTCGCCCCGGAAGTCCATCGCCTGCACGTTGTGCAGCGGCACGAGGTTATAGCGCAGCGAGACACCGCCCGGCGCCGGAAGCGCGTTCACCTGGACGTCCTGGAACCGGCCCAGTCCGAAAATGTGCATGATGGATTCGCGCACCTGCGCCATCGACAGCGGATCGCCGACATGAGTTTCGATGAGCACGCGAATGGCCGGGTCTTCAATCAATCGGTCTTCCGACACCGTCTGGACTTCGACAATGCGCTGACCCACGAACGAGGCCGGTGCAGGCGTCTGCGCCAACACGGCTGACGAGATGAGCCAGACAAGGGACAAGGCACCCAGCGTCTTGATCCTCACCGGCGGTGCTGCACGCGGAAGTCGATGGAGAACGTCCGATCGCCGCTTTGAGTGAGGACCCAGCCGAGGCGATCGTTCTGGTCGTATTCGAGCACCAGGATCTGCGTGGCGCTCGGCGTCGTGCCCAGCGGACGCGCGAACGTCACGTAGGCGCGGTTCGACAGGCGCTTGCCGACGATGACCCGGGCAGACGCGGTGAGCGGATCGGTGTCGGAGCTGCCAATCGACGGCGTAATCTGCAAATCGACGCCGAGCGTCTGCCCGACCGCGCGGTCGACCGGAGCCGTCATGCTGCCGGTCAGCAAGCGGGTCGTGGCGGCGGTCATGAGATCCTTTTCCGAGCGCGAGGATTCCGACGGGTTCAGCGTGCGGAGCTCCGCGTTCTGCAGATCCTGCGCCGAGGCCTGGCCGAGCAACAGGAGAAGGATACCGACCGACGAGAGAGGCGGGTCGGAGTTGAGGTTCATCGACATCTTCGACGCGGTACCGGTGAATCCGAGCGTCACTCGATACACATCGCTCTGCCCGACGACCTGCCCGACCATTCGCACGCGCGTTTCCGCCTCGATGTCGAAGTACGGCTCGATCCGCGCCGGATTGGCAAAGCCGATCGTTCCACGCGTCACCAGGTACCGGTTGCCCTCGAAGATGACATCGCCGCGATCAATCTGGGCGCTGCCAAAGAGCAGCGGGCGATCGTAGGTGCCGCGCAAGTGCAGGTCTGCGCTGGCCACCATCCGCGCAAGATTGTTTTCGACCCGCAGCGACGACGGCGCGTCGATCTGCACATCGAAACGAATCGGCAGCGTGGTTGAAGCTGCGGCGGCCGCGAGCGGCGCGCCAGCCGACGTCAGGTTGAAGAGATCCGCATTGGGCTCGAAGCGTTTCGAATACAGCGCGTCATGAACCGTGACCGTGCCCCGCAGCAGCGGCGATGACGGCAGGCCGACGAGCGACAGATCGGCGTCGATGTTCGAGACGAATCCCTCCGGATACCGGATCCGCATCTGCTGGCCCGTAGCGGTGAGATTCAGATCGCCAGGGGCGAATCCGTTGAGGGCGACGCGGCCGCCGAAGGTCACGTCGCCACCGGCGAGGCGCGCGCGAACGCCGTCGATCCGGATGCCCCCCACGTCGAACGAAATCTGCCCGTTGATGGACTCCAGCGAGTGCGGCAGGGAGAGCTGTCGGATGCGCCCGTTGACAACGGCTGCGCTCCCTGAAAACACCGGCTTTGCCAGGGGACCATCGACCGTGGCCTTGAGCGTTGCCGCGCCGGAGCTGCGGATGTCGCGATAGAAACCCTGCAGGATTCCCAGGTTGGCGTCGCCGGATGCCGACAATGAAATCGTCGAATCGTGCAGGTTGACGTGGCCGTCAAGATCGAGCCGCGTACCCTCGCCAAAGAGGCGCAACTGGGCGACGTTGAGCACGTGATGATCGAGGGTCAATTCGATCGGCCGGGTCGCCCGGGTCGCCGGATCGACGTTGCTGACTCGATAGTCGAACAGCTTCAGATCGAGCTGCTCGACCCGCGTATCGACAACCAGATGATCGACGTCCGCCAGTTCTCCGACGACGCGGACCGTGCCGCCGGCGATGGCGTTCGTGAATGGCGAGAGCCGCGGCTCGAAGAACCGCAGGTACGGATCGAGCGACGTGTTGGAAAAGCGGAGCGTCAACTCCGCGTCCATCGCGTCGGTGAGCGCAATCCGGCCAGATCCAGACATCACCAGCCGTGGCGACGCCGCTTCGAGCTCTGTGGTCAGGAGCTCGCCGCGCAGCGCCAGGCGTCCAGTCACCTGTCCGATGCCCTCATCAGCGGCAAACAGGTCGTCCACGCGCAGCCGCACGTCGTAGCGAGGGACGTCAAAAGTGCCGCTGCCGGTCGCGGTGAATTGCAGCACACCCGACAGTGGCGCGCGCGGGAAGGCAGCGGTCTGCAGCGATTCAACCGGGATTCTGGTGCCGTCCGCGTTGAAGGAATACGTGCCGTCCCAGCCAACCCAGGCCGCACCGGTGACCGTGCCCGTGCTCTTGTGAATCTGCATCGCATCCAGCCTCACGCCCGATCCTTCGAACCGCAGGGAGGCTGTCGCGGTGTCGAACGTTTCGCCGTAAGCCGTCCCCTGGTCGATGACGAGGCGGCCGAAGCCGAACGGCGTCTCGTATTTCCCATACAGGTGGTACTCGCCGGAGACGGTGCCCTCGACCGGGTAGTCGTCGAGCTCGAACGCGTGGCGCAAGTCGGCGAGCGGACGCCGGGTGATGAACACGCGCGCGTTGATCTCCTCGCCGTTGTCGCGTCTCGGATAGCCGAGCGAGAACGTGCCGTCGGCGCGGATCTCGGCCGATTGGTCCGTGATCACGCTCTCGCTGATGACGGCATAGCTGTTCTCGATCACGACCGTGGCGGTGCCCCGGCCCCACACGGTGTCCCAGGCTTTCATGTGTTCGCCGGTGAAGGTGCCTTCGATGCGCGGTTTCGTGAACGCGAGCAGCATCACGCCATCGAATTGGCCGGCGCCGCCTATCGGCACGGTGCCGGTCGGCGAGCCGAACGCCGTCATGATGCCGGCAAGCACCCGATCGCTTTCGTGCCAGTCGAGGCTCGTGACGTGAAAGGGAATGTGCGATCGCTCGCCGTAGGCCGTGCGGCCTTCGAACTCGACGTAGGTCTTGGGTGTGGCGACGGCGCTTGGCCCGAGCGTGATCCATGCGGGATCCAGCGTGTAGGCGACGTGCCCGCCAATCGGCAGGTAGCCGAGTGAGACGTGCGGATCGAACGGGCCGGCTTCGGGAAGCAGCGCTGCCTCGCGGGCGACCGCCTCGCTGTCGAGCGCCCGGGTCATCGAGGTCACGCCCGCTGGCGGCGTGGCGAACACCTCGCCGTCGCCGCGCTTCTCGCTCCACTTGCCAAGATCCCAGGCGAGATGGCTGCGTCCGGTGATCGTTCCCCCCAACCGAAGTCCCTTGGTCTCGAGAAAGTCGGTGAGCTGAGGCAGGTTGACATCACGGTACCCGACATCCCAGGTGGCGTGCGTCGGCACGCCGCGCTGGTTGAGCGGCGCCAGCTTGTAATCGAACCTGGCCGTGCCGCCATACAGTCCGCTGGTCGCGTTGGTCACCTCGAGCCGATCCGGCAGCCACAGCACCGATCCTTTCAGGTTCGGAAAACGCCACGCGTTGACGCCGGCCATTGGACTGTCGAACGCGCCTTTCAGTTCGCGGCCGCCGCTGAAGAGATGAAAGGTCCCGCGAAATGTTCCCTCGCCCGACGCATCGAATGTGTATTGATGAAAGAAGATGTTCTTCTGGGTCGGAAAATCGATCGTCGAGGCGATCTGATACGTCTGCTCCGGCCAGCGGCTGAAGTCGATCGTGCCGACGAGCTGCGATCGCGCGCCATCGCTCACCAGATCGATTCCGCTGAACTGCAGGTGCGATCCCTCGACCGCGAATCGCGACCGCATGTTGGCATGAAACGGCTCGTACTTCTGAATGGTGATGATCGAATCGGTGAACGACGCGGCGCCCCGATAGACGCGATCCGCTATGCCGCTCGTCACTGACACGCGCAGCCCGCGCGAGGCGATGCCCCACGGCGTGCCGTGATCGTCATAGGTGAACGCCCCTCGGGAGGCGAGCACGCTCCTGACCGTCGTCGTGAACCGCTTCGGCCCGTTCGACTTCGAATCGCGAGTGAACTTGGGAAAGTTGTGACGGCCGCGCGGAAATTCCGGGCTTGACGGCCAGGTTTCGACGACCATGTCCCAATCGGTCATCTCGACCGACTCGACGATCAGGTCACGGCGGAGAATCGTCCACCACGGCAGGACGACCTCGATCCTTTTGGCCTTCAGAAATGGACGATCGGTCGGCTGCAGTCCCTCGATGACGAGATCCTCGACGACGAAGACGCCTGGGGTAATCTTCGCCGAGAGGCGGCCGATGTGCATCGGGCGCTGGATGAATTTGGAGCCTTCGCGCTCGGCACGTTCGCGCAGCGACGGCCCGAGATCGACGGTGAAAAACGTCACGATGGCTCCGGCCACGATCGCGACGACGATCGCGAGGAGCGCGAGCGAGTAGCGGCGCCACCGCGTTCGCGCCGGCGACGGCCGTTCAGGTTCGGGCCGCGCCTCTGGCTCGTCCTGCTGTGGCTGCGGTTCGTGCATGACGCTTTGACAATTCCCCCGGGCTCACTCGATCACGAGCAGCACGCGGCCGGCCTCGACCGATGCGCCGGCGGCCACGGCGACTTCCTTGACCCGCCCGGCCTTCGGCGAGCGCAGCTCGTTTTCCATCTTCATGGCTTCGACGACGACCACCCCCTGCCGGGCCACCACGTCGTCACCGCGGTCGACCAGGATGCGAACGACTCGGCCCGGCATCGGCGCGACCACCGCCTGTTCGCCGCGCGCATGGGTGCCGCCGTCGGCCGACGCGCGGCCGCTGCGACGGCCGTCAACGACCGCGGTGACCGTCAGGCCGTCGAGGCGCACCAGGATCTCCCCCGGTGCGCCGCCCGGCGAGATCTGAACGTCGCGCTGGACGCCACCGTCGCCGTCCATCAGCAGCGACAGGCCGAAGCTGCCAATCCTTGCCGCATCGACCAGATGCGCCTGACCGTCGACGATCACACGGTAGCGCCCGGCGGACGCTCGCTCGACTGAGACCGTGCGGACGCGACCGTTGATTTCGATGTCGAACGTCATTCGCGCAGCGCCTCGCGCCGCGCAGCCTGTTTCCAGAGCGTGCCGCCAATCACCCCGGCCCCCGGCGAGCCCGCGTGTGCCCGCAGGTACGCATCAAGAGCGGTGGCGATCGACGCGATCTCCTCGTCGCCGGGGGTGAGCTCGCTGAACGACTCTCCCTGACGATCGGCGAGCACTCGATCGAGATAGGTGGTGTCGTAGCGGCCCTCGACGTAGTCGCGCTGCCGCATCAGCCAGAGAAAAAACGGAATCGTCGTGCGGATGCCGAGCACCTCGTACTCGCGAAGCGCGCGCGCCATGCGATCGATGGCCTCGCGCCTGACGCCGCCCCACGCGACGAGTTTCGCGATCATCGAGTCGTAAAACACCGGCACCGTATATCCGACGCCGACCCCGCCATCGTCCCGGATACCAGGACCTGCTGCCGGCCGGAGGCCGCGAATCAGCCCGGGCGACGGCATGAACCCGAGATCGGGATCTTCGGCGTAGATGCGACACTCGATCGCGTGACCGCGAGCGGAAAGCGCAGCCTCCGGATCGAGATCGAGCCGTTCCCCTCGGGCAAGACGAATCTGCCATTGCACGAGGTCGGTGTTCGTCACCATCTCCGTCACCGGGTGCTCGACTTGCAGCCGCGTGTTCATTTCGAGGAAATAAAACGACCCGTCCTCGTCGAGCAGGAACTCGATCGTTCCTGCGTTCGAATAGCTGACCGCGCGAGCGACTGCGGCGGCGGCCTGCGCGATCCGGCGCCGCAGTTCCGGTGTGACCGCGAGTGACGGTGACTCCTCGACCACCTTCTGATGCCGACGCTGGATCGAGCACTCTCGCTCGACGAACGGCACAACCGTCCCGTGCTCGTCGCCGAGGAGCTGGATCTCGATGTGACGGGGACGTACGAGCCGCCGTTCCAGATAAATCGACGCGTCGCCGAACGATGAGCGCGCCTCTGAGCGTGCCGACTGGACCGCGGCGCGGAGCCGCGGTCGTTCGTCGACCGTGCGCATGCCTTTCCCACCGCCGCCTGCGACCGCCTTCACGAGGAGGGGAAATCCCACACCGTCGGCCAGCCGCGCGATGTCGTCGTCGGAAACGTGTTCGTCGAGCGGCGTGTCGGTTCCCGGAACAACCGGGACACCGGCTCTCTGTGCAACGTCTCGAGCCGCCAGTCTTGCTGCCCATCAGCGCGATGGCTTCGGGAGACGGTCCGATGAAGGTCAGTCGTGCGTCGCGGCACGCGGTGCGCAAACGCCGCGTTCTCGGCGAGAAATCCGTAGCCGGGATGAATGGCATCCGCTCCGGATTTCCTGGCCGCCTCGATAATCGCGTCGATGCGCAGATAACTCTTCGCGGCCTCACTCGGCCCGATGTGGAGCGCTTGATCGGCTTCGCGCACGTGCCGCGCCGTCCGATCGCAGTCCGAGTACACCGCAACCGTCGGCAAGCCCATTTCACGACACGCCCGGATGATCCGGACGGCGATCTCGCCGCGGTTGGCAATGAGAATTTTCATGAAACGCGTCAGGCAGGGGCTGGCCGTACTATGCGCAACGGCTCGGGCATCTGCGGTAATTCTAGCATCCTGGATGGACGAAATAATCAGCTATTCCCAGACAGCGCCGTGATTCGGGACCCGCGATCCGGGATCCGTTTCGGAGAGATCTCTGCGACGCGATCGGATCCCGGATCCCGAGACGACCAATCTACAGCGGGATATTCCCGTGCTTTTTCGGCGGGTTCTTGTCGCGCTTCGTGTCGAGCGTCGACAGCGCGGTGATGAGCTTCGCGCGGGTCTGACGCGGCCGGATCACTTCGTCCACGAACCCCCGCGACGCGGCGATGTACGGATTGGCGAACTTCTCCTTGAACTCCGCGACCCGTCGCGCTCGCGCGGCGTCCTTGTTGTCGGCGGAATCGATTTCGCGCTTGTAGAGGATATTCACCGCCCCTTCGGGGCCCATGACCGCAATCTCGGCGGTCGGCCACGCAAAGTTGACGTCGGTCCGAATGTGCTTGCTCGACATCACGCAGTACGCCCCGCCGTAGGCCTTGCGCGTGATCACGGTCATCTTGGGCACCGTGGCCTCGGCGAACGCATACAGCAGCTTCGCACCGTGGCGAATGATCCCGCCGTATTCCTGGCGCGTGCCGGGCAGAAATCCCGGGACGTCCTCGAACGTGACGAGCGGTATGTTGAACGCGTCGCAGAAGCGCACGAAGCGCGCGCCTTTGACCGAAGCGTCGATGTCCAGCGTCCCCGCGAGGTACGCGGGCTGGTTCGCGACGATGCCGACGGGACGGCCGCCGAGCCGGGCAAATCCCACTATGAGGTTGCGCGCGAAGTGCCGGTGCACCTCGAGAAACGCGCCATCGTCGAAGACCGAGTGCACGAGATCGTGCATGTCGTACGGCTGATTGGGCGACTCGGGGACCAGCCGATCGAGCTCGTCGTCTTCGCGATCGATCGGATCCGAGGTCTCGCGCCGCGGCGGATCGTCGACGTTGTTGCCGGGCAGATACCCGAGCAGGTCGCGTATGAGCCGGAGGCACTCGCGATCGTCGGTCACCGCGAAATGTGCGACGCCGCTGGTGGCATTGTGCGTCATGGCGCCGCCGAGCTCTTCCTTCGTGACCTCCTCGTGCGTCACCGTCTTGATGACGTCCGGGCCGGTCACGAACATGTAGCTCGTGCCTTCGACCATGATGTTGAAGTCGGTGATCGCGGGCGAGTACACCGCTCCGCCGGCGCAGGGCCCCATGATCGCGGAGATTTGAGGAATGACGCCCGAGGCCAGTGTGTTGCGAAGAAAGATGTCGGCGTAGCCGCCGAGCGAGAGCACGCCTTCCTGAATTCGAGCGCCGCCTGAATCGTTCAAGCCGACGACGGGCGCGCCCATCTTGACCGCGAGATCCATGATCTTCACGATCTTGGCGGCGTTGGTTTCCGACAGCGAGCCGCCGAATACCGTGAAGTCCTGCGCGAAGGCGTAGACGGGGCGGCCTTCCACGCGCCCGACGCCGGCGACGACGCCGTCGCCGGGCACGATCTGCTCGTCCATCCCGAAGTCCCGGCAGCGGTGGGTGACGAGCTTGTCGAACTCCTCGAACGATCCCGGATCGAAGAGGAACTCGATGCGCTCGCGCGCTGTCAGCTTGCCGGCGTCGTGCTGCTTCCGCAGCCGATCCTCGCCGCCGCCCAGCTCTGCCCGCCGCTCCAGGTCTTCGAGATACTTGAGTGTGTCCACCTACACCTTCACTGCCTGTGCCTTCTCCCAGTCCTTGAGGAAGCGCTCGAGACCGATGTCGGTCAGCGGATGGCGGAACATGCCGTCGATCACCGCCGCGGGACACGTGCAGATATCGGCGCCCATTCGCGCCGCTTCGACGATGTGAATGGAATGTCGGACGGATGCGACGAGGATCTGGGTCGAGAACTGATAGTTCTCGTAGATGTCGACGATCTCCCTGATCAGCCCCATGCCGGACGTGGCGATGTCATCGAGTCGCCCGACGAACGGGCTGACGAAATACGCCCCGACTTTCGCGGCGATAAGCGCCTGCGTCGGCGAGAAGACCAGCGTGACGTTGACCTTCTTGCCCTCGGACGAGAGCGCCTTGCATGCCTTGACGCCGTCCTTCGTGAACGGCACTTTCACCACGATGTGTTCGTCGATCGCGGCCAGCTCGCGGCCTTCGCGGATCATCCCGTCGGCATCGGTCGCGACAACCTCGGCGCTGGTCGGTCCTTTGACGATCTGGCAGATCTTCTTCAGGATGGATTTGTAGTCGCCGCCTTCCTTCGCCAGCAGCGATGGATTGGTCGTGATGCCGTCGATGATGCCGAGCGGCACCAGCGCCTCGATTTCTTTCAAGTTCCCCGAATCAATGAATAGTTTCATGACCATGACCTTTCAGGCAGCCGGGGGCTGCGCTACTACGCGGCCTGGTTCAATTCGAAAGTCGTTCACCGCGCCGTCTCTTCAAGGCGCGTCGACGGCGCGCTTCGGTTGGGCGGCGTCGCCTTGTCGACCGCGACAATCGCGTAGACGTAGCGCACGCCGGGCTTGACGGTCTTGTCCTCGTAGCTCGTCGCCGCAATCGGCGCCGGCGTCAGCGGCTGAAGTGTGTCACCCGGCGCTTCGCCGCGCAAGACCAGGTAGCCGGCGAGATCGGCTTCGGTGTTCGCGTCCCACCCGAGATTCATCGTGCCGGTGCCAGCCACAATCGAGAATCCCTTCGGCGCGGCTGGCGCGAACGTGTCGCGCGGCGTCAGGCACACCGGCGGTGACGGCGTGCTTTCGAGGCTGATCGGCTGCCATCTTCTCAACCGCCCTCATCGTGAAGCACTCCTCCGTCCCGAAGGTCACGCCGGCCCGTTCGTATTTCCCCTCGCTCACCGGCGCGGCGTTGATCGGATCGGCGCCACCGGCCTTATAAATATTGTAGGCAATCGGCACGGTCGGACGCGCGGCACCGGCCAGGTGAGCACGATCGACGTTTCCGTCGGCGTCGCAGCGGGCAGAGACGGCGCGGCGGGTGGATCGACGCAGGGGCAGCTCCACTCGCGTCGACGGCGGACCCGGCCGGCCCTTCTTGGTGACGCCGCGAACGTGTAGATGCGCGCCGGGTAGGTCGGAAGACTGGCGCAGGGCGATGACCTGTACCGCGGTGCGGCGGTGCTGCCAGGTGCCGCTGGGATCGGCAGCGGCTCGCCCGGCAGGGGACTCCGGTATGCGGCACCGGGGCACGGCTGTGGCACCGGTACCCGACCGCGGCGACGCTGGCCGCTTCGGGTAGCGCCGGCGTCGTGGCGGTGCGATCGGCGCGATGCCGGCCGCTCCCGGTGCCGCGGGGACGGCCGGCGACGCAATCGGCTCGACACCGGCGGCTACGGAGCCGAAGGCGGTTCGGCAGCGCAATTGCGCCGGGAGTACAGGACTCGTCGGCCGGCAGCGGCTGGCGACGCCGGCGGCTTCGGCAGATCGTGAAGACGGGCTTCAGCCTGTCCTCGGTCAGCTGCTCAATGAACGTGGTGCGCTCGCCGGCTGACGGACGCGTGTCGCCCGGCGGACTCTGCCGGCGGCGCCTCACCCTCGACCGGCGGCGGCTTGACCGCGATCGTGGCGACGCGATACTTCGTCGTCAGCAGCTCACGGTTGGCGGGCCGGACCGCACCCGGCGCGACGGTCGCCGCGAACACCTCGATGCGATCGACCGCGACCGGGCCCGGACCATTCGCATTCGTCGACGGCACGTCGAACCGAATGCTGCGCGTCGTCACCCACGCGCCGACCGACATATTTGCGGGCGCCACGGGCACCAGATGCAGCGGCGCCAGCGGCGGACCCTTCCGGCCGCAGGCGACGGCGCATCGCCGCGACCGCCACGATCAGCAGTCGTCGCGCCGACGCACATCAGAGGATGTAGCGCGACAGATCGTCGTTGCCGACGATGTCGGCGAGCATGCGATCGACGTAGGCCTCGTCGATGGTGATGTCCTTGTCGGCGAGATCCGGGCGCGTTGAACGACACGTCGTCCAGCAGCTTCTCCATGACCGTGTGAAGCCGGCGCGCGCCGATGTTTTCGGTGCGCTCGTTGACCAGCGTCGCGAAGTCGGCGATGCGGCCGATCGCCCCTTCGGTGAATCGCACCGTCAGTCCCTCGGTCGACGAGCAGCGCGATGTACTGCTTGATCAGCGCGCTCTTCGGCTCGGTCAGGATGCGGACGAAATCGTCTCGGCCGAGCGCTTCGAGCTCGACGCGGATGGGAAAACGGCCCTGCAGCTCGGGAATCAGATCCGACGGCTTCGAGACGTGAAACGCGCCGGCGGCAATGAACAGAATGTGATCCGTCTTCACCATCCCGTACTTGGTGTTGACGGTCGTGCCTTCGACGATCGGCAGGATGTCGCGCTGCACGCCTTCGCGGCTGACGTCCGGGCCCTGCCCGCCTTCGCGTCCGGCGACCTTGTCGATTTCGTCGATGAAGATGATGCCGGCCTGCTGCACGCGATCGACCGCCGCGCGCGACACGCTTTCCATGTCGATGAGCTTCTGCTCCTCTTCCTGCGCGAGCGCGTCGAGCGCCGCCGGAACGGTCAGCCGGCGCTTGCGCGTCTTCCCCTGAAAGAGACCCGGCAGCATGTCCTTGACGTTGATGTCGACTTCTTCGATCGAGGAGCCGGCGATGATCTCGAACGACGGAAAGCTCTTCTCGCGGACGTCGATCTCGACCTGCTTGTGATCGAGCCGTCCGTCGCGAAGCTGTTCGCGCAGCTTCTCGCGCGTGCGCTGCGCCTGCTCGCGGATCGTCGACGGCCTGATCGTCGTAGTCGGGCGCGGGAGGCAGCGGCGGCAGCAGCAGATCGAGCACACGCTCCTCGGCGGCCTCGCGCGCTTTCTCGCGGACCTCGACGAGCCGTTCTTCCTTGACCATGTCGACGGCGAGCTCGACGAGGTCGCGCACCATCGATTCGACGTCGCGGCCGACGTAGCCGACCTCGGTGAACTTCGAGGCTTCGACCTTGATGAACGGGCGACTGCGCGAGGCGCGCGAGCCGCCGGGCGATTTCGGTCTTGCCGACGCCGGTCGGGCCGATCATCAGGATGTTCTTCGGCGCGATCTCCTCGGCAATCTCGGGCGGCAGTTTCTGGCGTCGCGTCCGGTTCCGCAGCGCGATGGCGACCGCGCGCTTCGCCTGCGCCTGGCCGATCACGTGCTTGTCGAGTTCGACGACAATCTCGCGCGGGGTCAGCGATTCGCTCGTCGAGGCGGTCGTTTCTGGAAGATAGATTGGCATGTGAATCGTACTTACGTGCTCTCGGTGGCGGCTCGATCTACAGCTCTTCGATCGTAATGGTGGCGTTGGTGTAGATGCAGATTGCCGCGGCAATCTCCATCGCCTGGGCGGCAATCGTCCGGGCGTCGAGCGAGGTATGTCGCGCCAGCGCCTTCGCCGCCGCCAGCGCATAGGCGCCCCCCGATCCAATCGCAATGATCCCGTCGTCGGGCTCGATGAGATCGCCGTTGCCCGACAGCAGGAACGTCATGCGCGTGTCCATGACGATCAGCATCGCCTCGAGCCGGCGCAGCAGACGATCGGTGCGCCAGTCCTTGGCGAGTTCGACGGCCGAGCGTTCGAGGTTGCCGCGGTACTGTTCGAGCTTGGCCTCGAACCGCGAAAACAGCGCGAACGAATCGGCCGCAGAGCCGGCAAACCCGGCCAGAATGCGGTCGTTGTAGAGCTTTCGAATCTTCCGGGCGGATTGCTTGACGACGGTGTCGCCGAAGGTCACCTGCCCGTCGCTGGCCATGACCGTCTGCCCACCATGCCGCACGGCCAGCACCGTCGTCGCCTGTACCATCTCGTCGAGTCTATCAAAGCTGGCCCTGTTTGCCCTTGTCCCTTTCCCTTGTGTCCCTGAGTGCCATCCGAAATGTGACAGATCTGTGGCGCGCGGAACGCAGTAACAATAAGGAAAGGCTAATGAAGGAGCACATGTCCAGCTGGCAGGACGGTTGCTGCTTTGCCAGGACAGGTTCCGGGAGGGGCTTGTGATGACGCTTCGAGGATTCTCGGTTGGGCTGGTGGCGGCGCGTTGTCGCTCAGCCTGTCATCCGCCTGGGCGCAGGACCGCGGCCGGCCGGCGAGACAGCCAGACCACGGGATCGGCCGTTCCAGCGGGGCAGCGATTCCGGTTCAACATCCTCTTCATCAAATTCCGGGTCGAATTCCGGATCGAGCGCGAGCAGCTGCACCGAGCTCGTCTGGGCTCCTGGATGGACGGCTCGTCCCAGCGGCAGGCGCCGAGGGCAGCCCGTCCGGCCGGAGCGATACGACGCAGCGCGATCAACGCCGCGGCAACGGGACGTCGTCGGGACGCGCGGTACCACGCAGCGACGGCGGGAGCAGGTCAGCGGGCAGCCCGGGCGCGACCAATGCCAGTGCGGGATCCGACAGCAGCCGATCGGGAGGGACCGCAGCGGCACGCGGTTCCGGCATACAGCCGTCCGCGCGACGATAGAAATGTCGACGGGAAAGGCCGTCCCGCGCACAGGACCGATACCGGACGACGACCACAACCACGGGTCCGGGTACGATCCTTACTATCCTGGCTACATTTACGATCCGTACTATTCGTTCTATTACGATCCGTTCTACAGCGCCCGTTACGGCTACTGGAGCTCCCTACGGCTACGGCTACGGATTGGGCTACTTCTCCTACGATCCGTTCCTGTTCGGCGCGTTCGGGTATCCCTACTCCTCGGGCGCCTACGATCCGTATTCCGATGGCGGCGGAGGATACGGCGGCGGCGGCGGCGGAAGCAGCAGCGGATCCTCATCTTCCGCAGGTCTACCACGGCGCCGGATCGCTTCGCTTGAAGATCAAGCCGCGGAACGCTGAAGTGTTCATCGACGGCTTCTACGTCGGCAGGATCGACAGCTTCGACGGCGTGTTCCAGCGTCTCGATGTTCAGGCCGGGCCACACAAGATCGAATTGCGCGCCGAGGGCTACCAGACGGAACAGTTCGATGTGATGGTCACGACCCGGCGACACTGTGACCTACAAGGGAGACATGAAGCACCGGTAAACTCTGTCCGTGCTCTCCCGCATCGCCGCAATCTCGGGCCTCTACGACACGATCGTAGGGGCCCTTTTACTTTGCGTGCCTGGCTGGCTCGCATCCACCTTTGGCGTCCCTCCCGCAAGCCCGCGCATCTTCTCCGACCTGAACGGGCTGTTTCTGCTCTCGGTGGGAGCTGGCTACTACTTGCCGTGGCGGGATCCGTCGCGATATCGCGGGTATCTCTGGGTGATGGGACCGTTCCTGAAGGGAGCGGGCTCGCTGGCGTTCCTCCTCGATTATTTCTTTCGCGGGTCACCTTCATCCTTTCTCCTCTTCGCCGCTTCAGACGGAGCGCTCGCCCTCCTCACGCTCTATGCGCTCTGGGTGACACGAGCTTCGAATCCCTGATCACTGATCACTCATCCCGAATGCCTCATCGTCGAATCTCTAATCGTCGAATCCCTGATCATTGAATCGCCAATCGTTGAATCTTTGGACCCCGGATCGTCGATTCGCAGGAGTCATTCACGGATTCCCGGATTCAGGGATTCAACGATCAGGGGATTCAACGATGAAGGATTCAACGATCAGCGATTCACGATCAGTGATCAGTGATCAGGGATTCGGGCAGCTGGCCGGAACAGAAAATAGACAGGAAGGCCCGCGACGATGACGGCGACACCGGCGAGCGCGGTGGCGCCGTTGCGGATCATCTCGTTTACCACCATCGCGGCGCACGCGAGGACGAAGATGGCGGGCGCCCACGGATAGCCCCAGGCGCGGAACGGACGCGGCGGCATCAGGTTGACGACGTCGGAGGACGAAGAGGCAGACGCACGGCGATCGCGGAGAACAGAACCACGGCAAAGCCGGTGTAGCTGACGAGCTGCGAGAGCGATCCGCACAGGACGAGCACGGTGCTCCAGAGTGCCTGCGCGACGATCGCCGCGGCCGGCGTGTGAAATCGCGGGTGCACCCGGGCGGCAGACTGCAGGAACAGCCCGTCCTTCGCCATCGCGTAGTAGACGCGCGGTCCGGCCAGCGTCATCGCGCTGATGCTCGCGCTCAGGCTGACGATCGTGAAGACGGCAATCGCGTTCGCGGCCGCGACGCCGAACAGGCGTTCGCCGACGACGTCGAGCAGACGGCCCGGGCAGCGCGGCCAGCTGCGGCGCGCTCAGCACGTGCAGATACAGCGCGTTGAGCGCCACGTAGATGACGATGACCGTCACGGTGCCGAGACCGAGCGCGAGCGGCACGTTCCGTCCCGGATTCGCGCACTTCCTCGGCCACGTACACGGCCGCGTTCCATCCCGAGTACGTGAACATGATCGGCACGAGCGCGAGCAGCATGCCGGACATCGGCACCGCGGTATGATCGCCGCGCTCGGCCGGCAACGGCCGTGCCGCTCGTTCCGATCATGAACCCGAGCGCGATGATGATCGCGAGCGCGCCGGCCTTCAAGCCGGCGAGGACGTTCTGGACGATGCGTCCGGGACCCAGACCGCGGATATGGATGAACGACAGCACCGCGATCGGCACGAGCGCGACGAGCGCGCGCCGTGACACCACCAGCGGCACGAACGGCAGCGGCAGCGTGAAGATCGGCGTGGTGTCGGCGGCCGCCGGAACGAATCGGCCGATGTAGTCGGCGACCGCGACTGCGCTGGCCGCGATGGCTCCGGAAAAACCCGCCACGAACGAGGTCCATCCGGTCAGAAACGCGGCAAGCGGACCAAACGCCTCACGCAGGTACACGTACTCGCCGCCGGCGCGCGGACGCAGCGCCGACAGTTCCGCGTACGCCATCGCACCGGCAAAAGCCAGCGCCCCGCCGAGCAACCAGACCCACAGGATCGCTGTAGGGCTCCCGACCATCTGCGCAACGATGATCGGCACGAAGAAGATGCCGCCGCCGATGACGTTCGAGATGACGATCGCCGCGGCGTCGATGGGACCGAGCCGTCGATCGAGTGTTGATGAAGACGCCGGCGGTGTTGCGGGACGGGGAGCGCGCGACACGAGTGGGGCTACTGTGTCAGCAGCTGCCGCGTTACCGGCACGCGCTGCAGCTCGACCCACTGCGACGAGCTCTGTTTGGCGAAGATCTGCACTTCCATGTCGCGGAACTTGCTGTTCTTCAGCATTTCCGCGCGCGTCTGCGGCGGCTCGCCGGTGTAGCCCCACTGAGTCCGGACCGTCACGGGCTTGGTCTCGTCTCCTTCGAACGGCACGCTCTGCACGTACACGTCGTCGGCATGCTCGGTCGTACCGGCAAAAAGGAAGCCGACGTTCAGCGAGACCGACGACAGCTTCGACGTCCGTCTTCTTCTTGAGCTTGAAGGTGACGCTGGGGACGAGCTTGTTCTGGCCGGCCTGGACACCGACGTCGAAATAGCCGGATGACGTGTCAATGACCTGGAGCGCCTGTTTCAATTCGATGGGGGGGCCGCAGCTGGAGGTGAGAAATGCGACCCACAGCGTGGACAGAACGGCGAGAGCGGGGCGCCGAATCATGGCTGGAATTCTAGGCCACAGAAGAACACAGAACAACACAGAATGCGACCACAGAGGCACACGAAACGACACAGAAACACGGCAACACGGCTGGATTCTATCAGGCTGGAGCGGAATCAGCTCAACTCTCGTCTTTTACTGTCCTGCTGTTTGGTCCGAGTTGTTCTGTGTTTGTCTGTGTTTCTCTGTGGCCTGTGTTCTTCTGTGTTTTTCTGTGGCCTAGAATTGGCGCATCTCTACCTTCGCGCGAGCCTCTTCCTTCGTGAGCCGGCCGGCGAAGTAGTCCGCCAGGTCACTGCCCTTCACACGAAGGACGACGGTCGTCAGCTGGAGGATTTCTCCGGGCGTCAGCGCGCCGTCACTGCCCGCGTGCCGCCACCGACAGCCACTCATCTGGTTTCAACTCGAGGTTCTTGGAGAAGTCGAGCATCGCATCGGTGAGCTGAAGCTTGACCTCGTTGCGGTACTTCTGCCCCGTGTCCATGACGGACTTCAACGCTTCTCTCGCGGTTTTGGGAATCACCGGAGCCGGATCGGCTTTCATCTCCGGCGTTCTATTGCTGACGGGTTTCGCCTCGTCGGCTTTCCCCTGATCGCTTTCCGCCTTCAGCTGCTGGGCGTCGCGTTCCATCTGATCGAGCATCAAGCCAACCGTGAGATTGAGATCGAGCGCGGGAATCTCGACGTAGACGAAGACGCCGTATCCGTCGAGGATGAACCCTTTCGCGTGCGCATCGGTGGTCATGAAATTCGCGTTGCTGGTGTGTTCCTGGACGTCTTTGGCAACGCGACGGGCAGCGTTGGTCACCGCCCTTTCGAGCGTACCTTCGAACAGATTGATTTGCTCGTGCCGGCGGAGCTGTTCCGCCCCTGGCGCAACCGGTGTTTGTGCGGCCAGCCCAGTCGGCGACGTCAGCACCGCTATCGCTATCATCGCAACCGCGATCGCTCGATTCACGCCTCACCTCTACTTCGTGTCGTACGCAGTTTTCACCAGCCCGCTCGCGCTTAATCGCCGCACGATATTCGTCGTCAGCTGCTCGAGTTCTGCAAGGCGGGTCATGCCCTGATCGATGGTGGCCAGATCGAGCCGTCGCTGCGCATCGACCTCGCGCATCAAGTCCGTCAGGCGGTCCGAGACCACGCGCTGCTGACGCGTCTCGCTCTGGCCGACGATGTCGCGCACGCGCTGAATCAATTCCGCGTCGCTCATCTCGGAGGCGGTCGACGCATTCTGAACCGGCGCGATTTCGCCGACGCCGACTGCTCGAGATCGCGCAGACGTCGATCGAGTTGCTGCGCCTGCGCCTTCCAGTCGACCGGAGTGACGCCGGCTTCTGACGCTCAGCGCCATGATTCCAGCCGGTGCGCACGACGAGCCCGTCGCTGCCGTACCGCACATCGAGATTGGCGATCGCGGCGCCGATGGCGAACACCAGCAGCGCCGCGGCGGCCAGCCCCCATGCCGGAGAGAACGAGGGGAAGCGGAATCGCGACGGCGCGCGGCGCGTCTGCGCCGCGCACTATCCGAAAGCCGAGGTCGGCATCCGGCGGCGTCCACAGCGCAATCTGCTCGCGCGTCGCGCCGAGCTCCGCCAGCTCGTCGCGGCAGTCCGAGCAGGTCAGGAGGTGCCGCTCGAAGCGTTCGCTTCGACGACCGCATCGATCTCGTCATAGAGAAACCCGACGAGCAGTTCCTTGCTATCGCACATATGCATATCGCCCCACCGGGTCAGGCCGCCCGGTCATTTTCCAAACGTGCTCTCGACGCCGGCTTCGCGCAGCTGCTTCCGGAGCACGGTCAGTCCTTGATACAAACGGGTCTTTACCGGTACTCAACGGACAATCCAGCAGATCAGCAATTTCCTGGAACGTCAGCCCGTGGTACTCCTTGAGGATGATGGCGGTCCGCTGCTCCTCCGGCAGCTGCGACATGGCCTTACCCACGGCACGCCCTATCTCGTGCCGGGAGACGAGATCCTCGATGCGTTTCGGAGGGGCGTCGACTCGCCGGCCAGCTCGATGACGTCGATCCCCTCGGGCGCCTGGACGACGGGCGTCCGGCGCTCGCGACGGATCCAGTCGCGGCAGAGATTCAGTGTAATCCGATACAGCCATGACGAGAATTTCGCCTGTCCCTTGAAGCCTTTGAGCGCCCGGAACGCACGCAGGAACGTTTCCTGGGCAACGTCTCGCGCGTCCTCTTCCCGGCCGATGACGCGGTACGCCAGGGCATAGATAGGCCGCTCCCAGCGCAGGACCAGCTGGTTGAAGCTGTCGAGATCGCCCCCCATGGAGCGGGCGACCAGCTCTTCATCTGTGGACGGCATGCCCTGATGGACCGGTCGGACCACGCTGTCGCCCGCCCGTTCTGAGGTTTAGACGCCGCACGGGCGGGCGCAGTCGGATACTCCATTTTACCTTTTCAGCTCAAGCTCTTAGAATGCCTGCGACCCGCCCCATTTCATGGCCGCTCGAGCCTGCCCTTTCGCTGCACCGCCGCATCCAGGAGCTGCTTCTCGGGTTTTCCCGGGGAATTTCCGCCACGCTCAGCGTCGGCGGCGCGCTCGAGGCGCTCTGCGCGGAGGTCAACGACCTCTTCGGCACGCGGCGGGTGTCGGTCTGGATTCATTACCGCCGCGCCCGTGAACTCGCACTCGCCGGGTCGTCCGACCGAACCCACGCCGCCGCCGACACGCGGGTCGCCGACCGAGTCCGACACGATTCCGGCACGCGGTCTGCAGACTCGACGGCCCACAATTCGTCGGCCCGGCGCCCGGCGGATGGCCGGATTCTGGTGGCGCCGCTCCGCGGCTGGCGCCGCGCGCTCGGCACGGTCGTCGTCGAGGGGGAACCAAAGGATCTTGACGATCAGCAGTTCGTCGATGCGGTCTACGACTTCGGCCGGCAGTTCTCGTTCGCGCTCGAGAACGTCCAGCTGCTCGAAGAGGTGCTCCAGCAGCGACGCCTGCTCGAGGACACATTCAACTCGCTCATCGATCTCGTCGTCGTCACCGACAACGACAGCCGTGTCGTGCAGATGAACGACGCGTTCGCGCACGCGTCGGAAGCTCGAGACGCGCGTTGATCGATCGTCCGCTGTCCGAGCTGATGAGCACCGAGATCGCGCAGTGGGTCGCCGCCTCGGATCCGTCCGGGCGGCGATCCTCGATAGCCCGCGGCCGCGTCGGTGCGCGTGCGGCAGTTTACCGACGATCGGCTCGGCGGCATTTTCGCGGCGACGGTGACGCCCCTCATCAATCATGAAGGCCATGCCGACCGGCCGTGTCCTCGTCGCGCGTGACATCACGGCGCAGGTTCAACTGGAAACCGAGCGGGAGGCGCTGCGTGGACGTCTGGCGCAGTCGGAGAAGCTCGCGTCGCTCGGCCAGTTCGTCGCCGGAATCGCGCACGAGATGAATAATCCCGCTGCAAGGGGTGCTCGGACATCTCGAATTGCTCATTGAAACGTCGGATGCGGCCAAGCCGGTGCGGCCGACGCTGCGACGCATCTATCAGGAAGGCGATCGCGCGGCAAAAATCGTCCGCAATCTGCTGATCTTCACCGGGTCGCAGCGGATGTCGCGGCAGCGGCTGCGCGTGGATCGCGTGCTGGCGCGTGCGCTCGCCAGCCGCGCCGCCTCGCTGCGGCGGAACGCGATCGACGTGTCGCGCGCAGCACGAAGACGCGCATCGCGTGTCTGGCGATCCGCTGCTGCTGCAGCAGGCGCTGCTCAACATCCTGATCAATGCGGAACACGCCATCGCAGCCGACGGGCAAGCCGGGCCGCATTCACACAAGCATCGTATCGGCACACGACGGCAAGACCGTGCGGCTCACCATCGAGGACTCGGGACCGGGCATTCCCGCCGATGTGCTGCCGCGGATCTTCGATCCGTTCTTCACCACGAAAGACGTCGGACAGGGCACCGGCCTCGGGCTCGCCATCACCTACGGAATCATCCAGGAACACGGCGGTACCGTGCAGGCGTCGAACGTTCCGAACGGCGGCGCACGCTTTACGATCGACCTGCCGGAGAAAGTAAAAGAAAAAGTAAAAAGCAAAAGTGACCGCAAACTCACGGCTACAGAACTATTCAAACCAGCGGCTCTCTCTCCTTACTTTTACTTTTAACTTCTAACTTTTAACTTTCTACTCTCCGAGCGCCTTGGCGGCAACGGCCAGGACACGCGGAACCCTGAAAGGTTTGGTGAGGTATCCGGACACGCCGAGGTTGACCGCTTCGATGGCGCTCGCTTCGGTCGAGAAGCCGGTGATGATGATCACGGGATGTCCGCCTTCAGCCGGCGAGCTTCACGGATGACCGCCAGGCCATCGACGCCCGGCATCTTCAAGTCGGTGATCAGGAGATCGTAGGGAATGATCCGCAGCCGTTCGAGCGCAGACCGACCGTCTGGCGCGAGGTCGACGTCGTATTCGGCAAGCGCCAGCGTCTTCGACAGCAGGTCACGAATCGTCGCTTCGTCGTCGACGACGAGAACACGCGGACGGCCGGCGGCGGCAGCCGGCGCTGGACGCGCGGCGCGGAGTCGACGTCCGCGAGAGGTCCTCGGCCGCTGACTCTCCGAGCCACGCGTCGATGTCACGCTTGCGGAAGCGCCACTGACGACCGACACGAACCGCAGGAATCTTGCCTGCCTTGATGAGCCGGTAGACCGTGCGCAGATTGACCTGAAGGTAGTCGAGTACCTCCTCGGTCGTCAGAAACCCTTCGTCCATCGTGCGTCAGCGTACTTTATCAGACTCAGCGTGACGATTGCGCCGGCATTCTTGACAGTTCGGGGACTCACGATCTTTTCGCCTTTCCGCTTCTCCACTTGTGCCTTTCCCTTTTCAACGGCTCCATTTACAAATCTGCACGCTACTTCTCAAAGTCTCAGCGGTTTACCAGCAATTCTGGATTCTCGCCGGAAAACCTGCCGAAAACCCCTTGACGGACCGCTACAGCTGGGTTTACCTTTATGGTCGTTAATGTCATATAAAGTCTCTTAAGAGACGTTTGCGTGTCTGGTGATCAGGACAGAACCACTGGAGCGGGAGTCATGAAGAAGGCAGTCTGGAGCGGAGCAGTCGCAGGCGGCGTCGTGTTGCTGGGGTCCTCGTCGGCATTCGCCCAGCAGACGGCGACTGCGTCAATCGCGGTGACCGCAAACGTCAATGCCAAGGCGAAGTTGACGCTGAGCGTCGCCGCGATCACGTTTGCGGACGCAGACCCTGACGTCACGCCGGTCTTTACCTCGGCGCCCGTGACGGTCGACGTCAAGGCGCGCACGTCGGCAGGAGGAAGCGTCACGCTGACGGTGCTCGCGTCCGGCGATCTGACGTCGGGCGACCGACACCATCGCGATCAGACACATTGACCTGGACGGCGACCGGCGCCGGCTTCGCCGCGACGGGTGCCAACGACGCGACGACGGCGCAGACGGTGGGCTCGTGGACGAACTCCGGCAACCACGACCGGTTCGCAGACGCTACGCGCTGCCGAACCAGCTGGTCGTACGCGACCGGCACCTACACGGCGACGCTGAATTACACGCTGACCGCTCCCTAACCGATAAGAAATGCGGGATCCGGGTGCGCCGCGTGCGGCCCGGCCGCATTTCCGATGCGATCACCGCTCCGCTCTTTTTCTTCGTCCTGGTGGTCGTGGCGGCCGGCCGCGTGCCGGCCGCGCGCAGACGTCACAACGCCACGCTGAATGCGTCGATCAACGGTCTCGCGCGGTTGTCACTGTCCTCGGCGGCCCTCTCGTTCCCGGACGCCGACCCGGACACCGTCCCCAGCATTCCAGCGTCACAGGGTCCGATCACGATCACGGCCAAGGCGCGCACGTCTCCGAACGGCGCGGTCACGCTGACCGTGTCGCGCAAGCGATCAGCTGCGCTCGGGCCTCAACACGATTCCTGCGTCGAACATTACCTGGATGGCCACCGGCGCCGGCTTCACCAACGGCACGCTGAGCGCGGCGACCGCGCAGATCGGTCGCCACGTGGACCGGTTCCGGGGTGCATACGGGAACGCAGACGTTCTTCTTCCGGAACCTCTGGTCGTACGCGACGGGCACCTACACGTTGACGATGACCTACACGTTGACTGCGGCATGAATCGGAGCACGTCATCCCGCATCGCTGGCGCGTCGCTCCTCGTCGTCGCCGTCGCCGGCGCTCGCGCAGAGGCTGGATCTGTCGCTGTCGCCGCCGTGATCACGTTTCCCGTCGAGCGATCCCGATACCGTCCCGCTCATCTCGGCGCGCGCCCGTGCAGGTCACCTATCGGATTCGGCAGAACGACAAGCGCGCCGTGGTCGCTCACCGTGCTCGCCGGCGGCGACCTGATCTCCGGCGCCTCGACGGGTCGATATTTCGAACGTCACGTGGGTCGCAACCCCGGCGCCCCCATTTCAGAACGGCACGCTCAGCAAGACCGTCGCGCAGCGCGTTGCCGTCGGGCAACGGCAACGTCAACCCGGACACGCATCGGGTCGATCACATTTCTGCTTGGCGAACTCATGGACCTACAGCACCGGCATCGTACACGCAGACCGTCCTGTTCACGCTCAGCGCGCCCGTGAGTGCTCGCGGCCGCGGTGGCAGCGCTGCTGATGTACGCGCCGTCGGCGTCGGCGCAGATTTCGGTCGAAGTGTCGCCGCTGCGGGTCGAGCTGACCGCCGGGCCCGGCAGCACGACGACTCAGGCGATCACGGTCACCAACGCCGGAAAGGATCCGATTCGCGTGCGCGCGATCGCGACCGACTGGGATCTCTCGAGGGACGGCGCGCCGCAGTTCGAGGGCGCCGTCGAGGACGGCCCGTATTCGGCGACCTCGTGGATCCGCGTCGCGCCGCCGGAGCAGGTCATCGATCCCGGCAAGGAAGCGATCGTCCGCTTCAGCCTGTCGGTACCCACTAGCGATGCAGCCCGGCGGATACCGCACCGGCGTGCTCTTCGAGTTCGGACCTGCCACCGGCGATCCGGTCGCTCGCGGCCGCGAGGTGATGTTCAAGAGCCGTATCGCCACGCTGATTTACGTGAACATCGGGCAGCCCACCATGGCGGCGGAGTTGACCGATCTGGCAATCGAAGCGCCGGAGCCCGCAACGCAGGTCGTCGCCACGGTCAAGAACACGAGCCGCCGCTACGTCCGGACGCGAGGCAGCCTCGTCCTCTACGACCAGAGCGGGCGCAACGTTCGTGAGGTGCCGGTTCCCGATGTCCCGCTGCTGCCGGAAAGCGAACGCGAGGTCGCGATCACGGTGGTCGATCCCGAACAAGCAGACGTACGGTCGCGCCGGGTGACTACAGGGTCGAGGTGCGGATCGACGTCGGCCTGCCGGCGGTGCTCGTCGGTGAGACGACGTTGAAGGTGCTCCGATAGTTCATGCGGCGATTCGGCCGGTTCACGCCGATCGCCGGGCTGCGTCGGCTCTGCTGGTCTTCCACGCTCACGCGGCGCTGCGCGCAGCAGGGCTCGCTGCAGGTCTCCACCGCGGTCCAGACGACTGCACGGCGATGCCGCACCGGTTCGCGGGGCAGAACGCGTTCGAACCCGACCTCGGCGTCGTCCTGGCTGCAGCCCGGCTCGCGCTTCGGCGTCTTTCAGATCGAAATTCGCGGCGCACGGCGCGGCGACTCCCTCCACACCGGCCGCATGTACGGTGCGCTGCGGGATGCTGAAGTTGCGCGGCGCCAGCGTGGACGATCGAAGCTGGTGACGCGTACTTCTCGCCGGCGCTCGACCGACTACGGATTCTCGAATCTCTTCACGCCCGCGGTCACGTTCAATGGCGCGCGCCGTCAGCGGCCGCACCGATCGCAGCATCGCTGTACGGTCGTCGCCGGCAAGACGACCGCGTGGCGCAACATCTTTGGCAACGACCCGAAGGCGCTCGGGCAATCGCTCGGGATCGTCCATTCCACCCACCGATCCGGTCGACGACTCGAGGTCAGCGCGCGGGCGTCGCGCGTTCGCACATCGTCGCTCGAGGAGTTCAGCTACACGATTGACGCCAGCGATCAGGCTGGCGGCGGCGCGAGGTTCGTGCTGACGCCGTCGGTGCAGCTCGTCGCCGACGCCAGCCTCGTGTCGTACCGACGCACCGGCACGACCACTCCGCGAGCGCGATGGATCGTATCTGGCGGGCCTCAACTGGCTCCACTCGCGCGGATGGGTGCAGGTCAACGCGTCTCGCTTTTCACCGGGCGATTTTCCGGCGCTCAACAATCCGCTCCAGGATCGCGAACAGGTGTTTGCGGCGGGCGAGTACGATCTGATGCCCCGCACGCGAGTGTCGGGCGGATGGGAACGCATTTCGATCGAATCTGAATCCCGACGCACTCGCTGGCGTCGACGCGACCGACGCCGGAGAGCTCCGGCGACCGCGGCTTCGGCGCGGTTCGCGTCCAGGTGACCTCGCGATCGGCGATCGGCTCCGCGGCGAGCGCGGGGACGCGCGAATCGCGTCCCGTCGGACCCGGCTTTCCGTCCGACAGCGATACCGGGACGTGGGCCGCGGAATGGCAGGCAGCCATCGGGCAACACGAACGCGTTCGTCCGCTACTCCGGCCGCCAGAACGTCGAACACCTGAACGAGAGCGGCTCGTACGATCAGCGCGACGCGTCGGCGCAGCTCTTCGCGAACCTGTCGCGGCGGATCGCAGATCTTTCGGCACCGCGATGGTGACGCGCACGGCCATCGGCGACGGCGGCGGCAACACCTACTGGCAGGCGGGCGGCGGCACGCAGCTGCGCCTGCGCGATCGCGATCTCTGGCTGCGCGCCGAAGGCAACGCCGCGCGGAACATGGACCTCGCTCACGCGCTCTACGTGCCGCGCGAGTCGTTCGTGTTCGGCGTGAACGGCCAGATGTCGCGACTGGACGACGATCGCGTTCAACGTCAACCTGGATCGGGCGCCGCTCTCTGCGATCGCCGGCAGCCCCTGGGTGACGCCGCTCGATCGTGCGGCGTCACGCACACGCTGCCGACCGGTTCGGTCTTTCTCGCCGAACGGTCGACGACTGGCAGCCTCGGAAGCGAGCCGCGGAACGGCACGATCAGCGGGCTCGGTGTTCGCCGACTGGAACGCGAACGGCGTGCAGGATCCGGCGAGAACACGCTCGAAGGCATCCCGCTCACGCTCGGGGCCGGACACACGTTCCACCGGACGACGACGGACAGTTCGCGTTTCTGAACGTGCCGGCCGGACTCCGATCGGTGGCCTCGACACCGGCGCGCTGCCGATCGACTTCGATCCGCCGCCGTCTCGCAGATTGCAGATCGAATTGTCGCGCGGCGATACCAAGCGGGTCGAGCTTCGGCCTGGTCCCGCTCGGGATCGATTCGACGGCCGGGTCATTCGCGACGCGAATGGCAACGGCAGAGCCGATGCGAACGAAGAAGCGATCGACGGAGCGGTCGTCGTGCTCGACGGCGGCGCACGATCGGAACAGGCACGGAAGGGACGATACCGGTTCGACGCGGTGCGAAGCGGACAACATCTCGTCAGGCTGCTGATCGAGTCGCTGCCGGAAGGCGCGCTGATCACCGGCGACGCCGAGGTGCCGGCCACGCTCTCGCAGCGATGCACTGACGGCGGACGTGTCGTTCGTCGTGTCCGTCGAAAAGCGGCCCGAGATCCGGAGGGTGTTCCCGCCGCGCGGCGGCTCAGGCGCCGCCAGCGTCGCGACCTCGCGCAGTCGCAGGCCGCAGCAACCGGTCAACCGACGTCGCGGACACGGCAACGAAACAGTGCCGCTCCGGCGACCAGCGCAACCGTCGCTGCCGGAGGTCCGACGATGGGGACCGACCGGTTCGCGATTCAGATTGCCGCGTTAAACGATCCCGCTGCGCGCCAAGGACACGCGTGCAGAAGCTGAAGGCGGCGGGCATGCCCGCCTATCTCGTGAGCCCGCCGCCGAGCGATCCGGACGCGCCGTACAGAGTGCGCTGGGTCCGTACACCGACGCGCGAAGAGGCGCTGAAGGTCGCCGCGACCCTTGAAGCAGCAGCGCGGCGAAAAGCTGTGGGTGACGAGGGAGAAGTGACTCGATGGCTGCTTGCCGATTGTGACTTACGGCGCGGTCAGCACGAAGCGCACTGGCACGTTGTACTCGCCCGGCCGCGGTGGTGCGGAGGGCAAACACGAGGCGTCCGCTGACGCAGTCCACTTCCATTCCAGCGCCCCGCAACGGTGGACCTGTCGGCGCCACAGTCCCTGACAGCGTGCCTTCGCCGTCGCCGGAAAACGCCAACGGCGATTCGAGGCTGCCGATCCGCGAGGAGTCTCGACAGCTTGAAGCGATTCGACTGAGAGGACGACCTGGCCGCCCCGCGGTCGTGCGCGCGCGTGCGGAGAAATCGACGGCGGCTATGGCCGCCTCATCTGACTCTCGCGACGTCGAACTGAAGCACGTCGGTCGAGACGTTCAACGACGTGCGGCTGTTGAACGTCGCCGTGACCACCAACGCCGCCGATGCGGTCTCAGCGGCAGACGCAATGGTCGCGACGCTCAACACGGCGGACGATGACGGACGAAACACGACAGGGCGCGCATGGTGCCGGGGACATCCATATCGTAGGTTCCTCCCCGCCAAACGCCTAGGCCTTGAGCGACGCCGCCGCTTGGGACTCTTCCGGACAGCTGACGCTTCTCTGCGGCAAGAAGCGCACCTCTAGTCGGCAGACACAAGTTTGTCAGCAGGCCGTCGCGCGTGATTGGGCCGTGGCCGGTGTGCTAAAATTACGATTCTGCGCGTGCCGCAGTCGGCACCGTGCTCCCTCCCGAATGATCCAACTATCGTCTCTGAGCAAGAGCTTTGGCGATCGCGTGCTGCTCGATGCCGTCAGCTGGCAGATCGACGACCGCGAACGCGTCGGGCTGGCCGGACCGAACGGCGCGGGAAAGACGACGCTGCTGAAGATGCTGGCCGGCCTCGACGAGCCGGATTCCGGCGCCGTCGTGAAGCCCTCGGGGCTCGCCGTCGGCTATCTGCCGCAGGACGGGCTGAACCACAGCGGCCGGACGCTCGTCGAGGAAGCCGGCCTCGCGTTCAAGCCGCTCCTCGACATGCGCGACGAAATCCACTCGCTCGAGGAGCGCCTGGCGGACGACTCGGCCGCGGAGTCCGAGCACGCGGCGATGCTGACGCGATACAGCGAGCTGCAGGACAACTTCCGGCGGCTCGAGGGCTACAGCATCGATCTGAAGATCACGACGGTGCTGCGCGGTCTCGGGTTTTCTCCCGACGATTTCGACAAGCCAAGCGAGACGTTCTCCGGCGGTTGGCAGATGCGCATCGCGCTCGCCAAGCTGCTGCTCACGCGCCCGGGGCTGCTGCTGCTGGACGAACCGACGAATCACCTCGACCTCGAGGCGCGCAACTGGCTCGAGGAGTATCTCGCCGACTACCCGCACGCGGTGATTCTCGTCTCGCACGACCGCTTCTTCCTCGACTCGGTCGTCACGCGCATCACCGAGATCGGCCTGCGCAAGCTCACCGACTACGCCGGCAACTACAGCGGATACCTGGTCGAGCGCGAGGCGCGGATGGAACGGCTGCGTCAGCACAAGCGCGATCAGGACGACGAGATCGAGCGCATGCAGGCGTTCATCAACCGCTTCCGGTATCAGGCGACCAAGGCGGCGCAGGTCCAGAGCCGGATCAAGATGATGGAGAAGATCGTCCCGATCGAGATTCCACCCGAGCGCAAGCGGGTGCACTTCACGTTTCCCGCGTGCGCCAAGAGCGGCCGAACGGTGCTCGATCTGCGCGGCGTGCGCAAGGCCTACGGCAATCGCGTCGTATTCAATCGGGTCAACGTGCACATCGAGCGCGGCGACCGAATCGCGCTCATCGGACCGAACGGCGTCGGGCAAGTCCACGCTGATGCGCATGTTGTCGGGGGTGGAAGGCCCGGACAACGGGACTCGCACCGAAGGCCACCAGGTCATTTCGCAGTACTTCGCCCAGGACGAGGCCACGCGGCTCGATCCGACGCTGACCGTCTACCAGACCCTGGCCGGCGACGCGCCGATGCACATGGTTCCCCACATCCGCAACATCCTCGGGCGGCTTTCTGTTTTCGGGAGACGACGTCGACAAGCCGGTGCGGGTGCTGTCCGGAGGCGAGCGCACGCGGCTGGCGGTCGCGCGCATGCTGCTGCGTCCATCGAACACGCTGCTCCTCGACGAACCGACCAACCATCTCGATCTGGATTCGAAGGACGTTCTCCTCGAGGCGCTCGAGGATTTCGGCGGCACGCTGATCTTCGTGTCGCACGATCGGTATTTCGTCGACAAGCTGGCGACCAAGGTGATCAGCATCGGCGGTGGCGACGCGCTTCTCTACCCCGGCAACTACGAGGAGTTCCTGTGGAGCCAGAAGCAGCGGGAAAACGGTGAAGGGGCGCCCTTGGGCTCGCGTACGACGAGCGCTGGGTAGCCCCCTCTACTAGGCGTCCAGCACCTGCCCCGAGCGGCCCCCGGGAAAGGCCGAGTCGAAGGGGTGCCCCGAGCGAGCCCCCGAAAGTGGCGAGTCGAGGGCCTGCCCCGAGCGAGTCGTCGAAGGGGGCGAGTCGAGGGGTTCCCGCGCCATCGCCCAAGCCCGCTGCAGTAGCGGCCGCTGAAACTTCGAAACCGTCCCCCGCGGGTCCCCGCCTCGTGCGGCCACCCGGCATTGCCTCCAGGCCTGCGGCCGAAGCAGGGCCTGGGCAGGACGTCGGTCAAGAGGCGGCCAATCCGACGGTTGCCGCCGGTGCGACATCGTACGAGGAACGAAAGCGTCAGGAGTCGGAGGCCAGAAAGGTCCGGAAGGCCCTCGACGCGCGCAAGAAGCGCATTGACGATCTCGAGAGCCGAATTGCCGAGCGCGAGCAGGCCATCCGCGACATCGAGGCCACTATGGCGGCCCCGGGGTTTTACGAGAACCATGAGGAAGCCAAGCCGATCATCGACAAGCATCAGGCGCTCATGTGGGAGGTCGGCGATTTGATGCACCAGTGGGAGGAGCTTCAGCAAACAGATTTGTAATCGAGTGTTAGACTTGTAATCACTGCTCTCGCACCGCTCGCCTCTTTCTCCCTTTTTTCCAAGTAATTCCAGGGTATTCGACACATCAACTCGGGGCACACCGTTTGCCCCCCGGGGCACCTGAGGATCGCCTCGTCGGCGGCAGGATTGTGTCCAATCCCCCTCGACGGCTGGCGGACCTCCCCTAAGCTACAGATGCAGAAGACCTTTGCTGGCGATGATCGGGCGATTACAATATTGAGCGCCGAACCGGACCCGTACGCGCCGCCGACAACCACTATGCCGATTCGAAAACCTCGGGCCGCCGCACGACGCGGGTCGCACGGCGTGAGCCAGAGGACGAAGTCCCGGCCGTCAGCGGCCACCTCGGACGGGGTCCCGGAAGGCTTTTACCGCGATCTCGTCTGGAACCTCCGCAACGGCGTGCTGGCGGTGACCCGCGAAGGCCGCATCGCGGTCATGAACGACGTGGCGTATCGGATTCTCGGGTCTGTCGCCACGGACGACCGACATCGGCCTTCCCTACGCCCAGGTCCTCAGAGATCGTCCCGACGTCTCCCGAATCGTGGCCGGAGCATTCGACCTGTCGCATCTTCCGAATCGTGCCGAGCTCAGGTTGAAGAGCACCGGGAAAGTGATCGGATACACGCTGTCGCAGGTCAGGGATCAGGACGGCCAGATTACCGGGGCGACGCTGTTCTTCAAGGACCTGACCCGTGTCGAGCAGCTCGAGGAACGCGAGCGGCTTCGCGATCGGCTGGCGGCTCTCGGCGAGATGGCGGCCGCGATCGCGCATGAAGTCAAGAATCCGCTCGCCGGCATCGAGGTCATGGCCGGCATCCTGAAACGGCAGCTGCCCGAGTCAGAGGACGCGCAGTCCATCCTCCGCGACATCATCAAGGAAGCCAAGATGGCAAATGCCATCGTCCTGGAGGTCCTGGACTTTGTCCGGCCGATCCGTCTCCAGGTCGAGCGCCTCTCCTTGAGCGACGTCGTCCGCGACGCCATCTCGATGGCGGAGAGCCATGTTCCGCGCGGCGACGTCCGCGTCGAGATCGTGCTGCCTGAGGATCTCGCGCCAATCCAGGGAGATCCGCATCAACTGCGCCAGCTGTTCACGAACCTGTTCACCAACGCGTTCGAAGCGATGACTGGAAAGGGCCATGTGCGGCTGGTGGCTCAGCAGCTGGCTCCCGAAGAGGAGCCGTCGGCAGCCAGCGAAAGCCATGCGGTTCCGATGATTCAGGTGGAAGTGGCGGATAACGGTCCCGGCGTGCCGGCCGATGTGATGGATCGGATCTTCAGTCCGTTCTTCACGACCAAACCGCAAGGCTCCGGGCTGGGTCTGGCAATCGTTCGCAAGATTGTGGACGCCCACGATGGGCGGATCGACGTGAGCGCCCCCTCCGAGGGCGGCGCGCGTTTCCGGGTGACGCTGCCGGTCAGCGGCAGCCACGAGCTGTTTCGATAACTGGCTCCTGGCTAATGGCTGCTGGCTTCCGGGCTGGCGGCTCTCAGGTTCCGGTTGAGGTTCCGCAGACAAGCGGAACGTTGTGGCTTCCGCCCTCCGGCGGAAGGGCGTAGAGAGACGGAGCAGGAGCAACTGTATGGGTCGCATTCTGGTAGCAGACGATCACGACTCACTTCGGCGCGGCATTGTACGCGCGTTGTCGGACGCGCATCACGAGGTCGACGAAGCGCCGAACGGGAACGTGGCGATCGAGAAGCTCCACGAAGGGCAATACGACGTCGTCCTCAGCGACCTGAAGATGGGTGGCAGCGACGGCATGGACGTACTGCGCACGGCGAAATCGCTCCAGCCGAACACGGCCGTCATCCTGATGACCGCGTTCGGTTCGATCCACACCGCGGTCGAGGCGATGAAGATCGGCGCGTTCGACTACGTGCAGAAGCCGTTCGAGATCGAGGAAATGGAGCTCAAGATCGCCAAGGCGATCGAGCATCGGCGCCTCCGTCACGAGATTGAATACCTGCGGCACACGCAGCAGGACATCTACGACTTCGATCGGATCGTCGGCGCGAGCGGCGCGCTGCAGAACGTGCTCTCGATCGTCAAGAAGGTGGCGAAGAGCAATACGACGGTGCTGATCCGCGGCGAAACGGGAACCGGCAAGGAGCTCATCGCCGGCGCCATTCACCACAACTCGCTGCGCAATTCGCGCAATTTCGTCAAGGTGAACTGCGCAGCGCTGCAGGAGAACCTCCTCGAATCGGAGCTCTTCGGACATGAAAAGGGGGCGTTCACGGGCGCCGACAAGCAGCGGGTCGGCCGGTTCGAGCAGGCCGATGGCGGCACGCTGTTCCTCGACGAAATCGGCGACATGAGCGCCAACACGCAGGCAAAAATCCTGCGCGTGCTCCAGGAGCACGAGTTCGAGCGGCTGGGCGGCACGCGAACGCTGCGCGTGGACGTGCGGCTGATTGCGGCGACCAACCGAAACCTGCCGCAAATGGTCACCAGCGGGTTGTTCCGCGAAGACCTGTACTATCGGCTCAACGTCGTCTCAATCGAGATGCCGGGGCTGCGCGAACGCAAGGAAGACATACAGCAGCTGGCGACGTTCTTCCTGCGCCGGTTTGCCGGAGAGCTGAAGAAGCGCGTCGACGGCCTCGGCACCGACGCGCAGAAGCTGCTGATGCGCTACAACTGGCCGGGCAACATCCGCGAGCTGGAGAACGCGATCGAGCGGGCGGTGCTGCTGACAGAGGGACCGCAGCTGTCGGCATCGGATCTGTCGCTGGGCGAACTGACGACGGGACAACCGTCAGGCGATTCGAGCCCGGTGGTCAAGATCCCGCCGACCGGGATTGCGCTCGAAGAGATCGAGCGTCAGGCGATCATCGAAGCGCTCAAGATGTCGAACTGGGTACAGAAGGACGCCGCGGAGCTGCTGGCAATCAGCCCGCGCGTCATGAACTACAAGATCAAGACCCTGGGGATCGACTACTCGCGCGGCGGCCGCCGGCCGATGCCGCAGCAGCCGATCGAGAGCGCAGTAGCGAGCTAGAAGAATTGCTGATTGCTAAATGCAAAGCCGCTGATCGTTCACTCAGCATTCAACATTCAGCACTCAGCATTCTTAGGCCTTCGGGTGGGCTTTCCTATACGCGTCGAGCAACTGCGCAGCGTTCACGTGGGTGTAACGCTGCGTGGTGCTCAGGCGCGCATGACCTAACAACTCCTGGATCACACGAAGATCCGCGCCTCGTTCGAGCAGGTGCGTCGCGAACGAATGCCGAAGCGCATGCGGGCTGATGCCAAAGCGCGTGCTGCAGGCGGCGACGTACTTCCGCACCAACCGGTCGACGCTACGGGTCGATAAGCGTCCGCCTTGGTAGTTGAGAAACACCGGATCAGCGCCGCGCCGTGACCTCAAGGGGATCTGTCGCGTCTCGGATTTTCGGATTCCGGATCCCGGACCCCGTCCTTCGACGAGCTCAGGACGCCCCGAGCCTGTCGAGGGGCGGAACCCGGAGAGTATCGATTCACGGTCTTTGAGCCACGCCCTGATCGCTGCTTCGGTGGATCGATTGAAGGGGACAATGCGTTCCTTACCGCCCTTGCCCAGCACGCGTACGACGCGACCGCTCAGATTCACGTCTTCCAGGCCGACACCGACGAGCTCGCTGAGTCGAAGGCCCGAGGCGTAGAACAACTCGAGGATCGCCCGGTCCCTGCGCCCAAGCGGCGACGAGGTATCGGGCATCTCGAGCAGCCGCGACATCTCGGCCTCCGCGAGGTGTGCGGGGAGGCGTTCCTCTCGCTTGGGGGTACCGACCAGCGCGGCGGGATCCCCCTGAATGGCCCCTTCGCGGCGCAAATAGCGTCCGAAGGTCCGGATCGCTGCGAGCTTCCGTGCCGCTGACGATCGAGAGTTCCCGCGCTTGTGCAGATCCGCGAGGAACGCGCGAATGTGGAGGTGATTGAAGTCGCTTGCCTGGACGTCCGGTCGACGGCGTTTTAATTCTGCGGCGATGAAGGTAATGAACTGCGTCAGGTCGCTCTCGTACGCACGCACGGTGTGCGCCGACGCATTCTCGTTCAGACGGAGGTGATCGAGAAAATCTGTGAGCTCGGATTTCATTTCACCCGGGAGGCTTCGCCCCCGCGGACCCCCCACGCCTTCGCGCCCGGGGCGCGCCTAAAGGTCGTGATGCAGTTCATCAAGGCGTAGCGCACGGCTTCAGCCCTGCTCCCCACGCATCAAGATCGGCCAGCGCACGCTCAGACAGCGCAATGTTACGTTCCGCCTTCTTCCGCGGGACCTTGCGTCCTGGAAGTGGCTGCAGCGGCGCGATGATGCCGAACGTGACGTTGGTCGGTTGATAATTCCGCGGTTCGGCGTGTGAGACGTAGTACGCGAGCGCGCCGATTGCCGTCGTACGCGGCGGGGCCGAAAGTGGCTCGCCGAGCTCGAGCGCGGCGGCGTTACGGCCGGCGATCAATCCCGACGCCGCCGATTCGACGTATCCCTCGACGCCTGAAATCTGCCCCGCAAAGAACAGATCCTTCCGGGCTTTCGTCTGCCACGTCTCGCGGAGCACGGTGGGGCCGTTGATATACGTGTTCCGGTGGATCATGCCGAAGCGCACGAACTCTGCCTGTTCGAGGCCGGGGATCAGTTTCAGCACACGCGCCTGCTCTCCCCATTTCATCTGCGTCTGGAATCCGACGAGGCTGAAATGATCGCCGGCGAGATTGTCCTGGCGCAGTTGCACGGCGGCGTAAGATTCCCGCCCGGTTCGAGGATCGACCAGCCCGACCGGCTTCATGGGACCGAATCGCAGCGTATCCACTCCGCGCGAGGCCATGACCTCAATCGGCAGACACCCCTCGAAGAACTTCGCCTGATCGAATTCATGGAGCGGCGCCCGTTCCGCCGACATCAGCGCCTCATAAAAGCGCTCGTACTCCCCCTTGGTAAAGGGGCAATTCAAGTAGTCGCCTTCCCCGTCGTCGATCGAACAGCCGGCAGCCGGGTCAATCGGACCGCTGACGGCCACGTCTAACGATCCTGTGCTACGGCTGTCGGTGTGAACACCGCGCAGGCTCCGCCCCCAGCGCGAGGCACGGAACACTCTCGACATGTCGATTGATTCGGCGAGGACGATCGGGCTGATGGCGTCGTAGAAGTAAAGATGATCGCTGCCCACCATGGCGGCAATATCGGCCGAGAGCGAATCGGACGTCAGCGGGCCGGTCGCGATAATCACCGGGCCGTCGAGCGCCGAAGGAACGCGGGGAATCTCCTCCCGCACCAGCGTAATGCGCGGGTGCGTGCTGACCGCCTCGGTCACCCCGCGCGAGAAACGCTCACGATCCACCGCCAGGGCAGCCCCGGCGGGCACGCGTGCCGCGTCGGCCGCCCGCATCACAATCGATCCGAGCCGCCGCATCTCCTCTTTCAGGAGCCCGACGGCGTTATCGAGCTTGTCCCCGCGGAAGGAATTGCTGCAGACGAGTTCCGCGAGCTGATCGGTCTTGTGAACCGCAGTGGCACGAACCGGCCGCATCTCGTGAATCGTGACGGGCACGTCGCGTTCAGCCGCTTGCCACGCGGCTTCACTGCCGGCGAGACCGCCGCCGATTATATGGATCATTGACACCCGTAGCGCGGGGCTTTAGCCCCGCGACCGAAAGTGACCCGCAGCTGGTTGGTGACGCCGTCGCTGACGCGCCGCTCAAGCGACGCGCTACGGCGTCATGCGGTCGCGAGTTCCTCCGACCGCACGTAATCGCAATCCTCCTTGTGACAGAGGAGCTGCCGACCGTGTCGTTTCGTGACCTTCTCGATCAGGAACTTCTCGCCGCACTGCGGGCAGGGCTCGAGGATCGGCTTGTTCCAGAGCACGAAGTCGCAATCGGGATAGTTGGCGCAGCCGTAGAACACTTTTCCACGACGGGACTTGCGCTCGACCACATCACCGCCATCCTTCGGGCAGACAAGCCCCGTGGACTTCTGCTTGACGTACTTGCAGGCGGGATAGTTGCTGCACGCCGTGAACTCGCCGAAGCGCCCCTGCTTCAGCACGAGATTTGACTCGCACTTCGGGCACTTCTCGTCGAGGATCTGATCCGGCTTTGCCGCGGTCATCCCCTGCTTGGTGGTGATGATTTTCCGCGTCGTCTTGCATTCCGGATAACCGGTGCACGCGAGGAACTGGCCAAAGCGACCGCGCTTCATCGCCATCGGCCGGCCGCAATTCTCGCACGTCTCGTCGAGGCCCTCCTCGGTCCCAGGTTCGGGCGTCTCCAGCTCGCGCGTGTTTTCGCACTCCGGATATCCGCTGCACGCGAGGAACAGGCCGAACCTTCCAGCCTTGATGACCATGGGTTTGCCGCACTTGTCGCACGCGATTGGCGGATCCGGCTCGACCCCTTCCTTGAGGTTGATCATCTCCTTCGACGCGCGCTTCAAGTCCTTTTCGAACTTCTTGTAGAAGCTCCCGAGCGTCTTCTTGTAGTCCGAAGTGCCCTCTTCGATTTTGTCGAGATCCTCCTCCAGCTCGCGGGTGTAGTTCACGTCGAGGATGTCGTCGAAGGTCGGGCTCAGCAGCCCCACCGGACCTTTCGGGGTCAGGCGCGGCTCGACGAGCACTCTCCCGAGCATCGTCGGCTTGAAGCGCCCCTCGATCTTGTTGACGTAATCGCGCGCCTGAATCACGCTGATGATCGACGCGTAGGTGCTCGGCCGGCCGATGCCGTTCTCTTCGAGCGCCTTCACGAGCGTCGCCTCGCTGTAGCGCGGGGGCGGCTGCGTAAACTTCTGCTCCGGCTTCAGCTCGCGCAGCTGCAGCGTCTCCCCTTCCTGCATCGGCGGCAGGATTCCGCTTCCATCCTCGTCGTCTGCGCTCACCGCGTCCGGACCAGGACCTTCGGTCTTGGCTTCGACCGTTTCCTGGTTGTAGACCGCCAGCCAGCCGGCGAACTTTGGAACGGAGCCCTTCACGCGGAACGTGTAGCTGCTCGCGTTGATGTCGACGGTGGTTTCGTCGAACGTCGCCGGCGGCATCTGTGAGGCGACGAAGCGATTCCAAATCAGCCGGTAGAGATAGAGCTGATCGGGTGTCAGTTGCGCACGCACTGACTCGGGGTCGTATTGCATCGAGGTCGGGCGAATCGCTTCGTGCGCGTCCTGCGCGTCCGCTTTGGTCTTGTAGATGTTCGGCTTCTCCGGCACGAAATCGGGACCGTACTTGACGGCGATGTGTTCACGGACTTCGGTGATCGCCTGCTCCGACACGCGCGTCGAGTCGGTTCGCATGTAGGTGATAAGTCCGACCGCGCCCTCTCCCGGAAGCTCGACCCCTTCGTACAGCTGCTGCGCGATCATCATCGTCTTCTTGACGGGGAATCGCGCCGCCTGTTGCAGCTTGCTCGTGATGAACGGAGGAACCGCGTTCTTCTTTCGTTCCCTGGTCGTGACCGACGCGACGATCCAATCGGCCTGCTTCAAATCGGCGAGCACGGCGTCGGCTTCAGCCTGGCTCGTCACCTTGATGTTCGAGCCGTCGCGCTTCTGTAACTTCGCGTCGAACTCGGGAGGAACCGAAGCGGCAAGACGCGCGGTGATATTCCAGTACTCTTCGGGAACGAACGCGTCGATTTCCCGCTCGCGATCGGCGACGAGTTTCAAGGCGACCGACTGCACACGTCCGGCGCTCAGCCCGCGGCGCACCTTGTCCCACAGGATCGGGCTGATCTTGTAGCCGACCAGCCGATCGAGGACGCGGCGCGCCTGCTGCGCATCCACCATCTGCTTGTTGATCTTCGTCGGGTGTTCGAGCGCGGCAAGAATTCCCTTCTTCGTGATCTCGTTGAACATCAAGCGACGGATCTTTTTCCGATTGCCGGCGCCGAGTTCCTCCGCCAGGTGCCAGCCAATAGCTTCACCTTCACGATCGGGGTCGGTTGCGATGTAGATTTCGTCGGACTCTTTTGCCGCGTCCTTCAGCTCTTTCAGAACTTTTTTGCGGCTCGCAATCACTTCGTACGACGGTTCAAAGTCCTCGCGGATCTCGACGCCCAGCTTGCTCTTGGGCAGATCCCGGACGTGCCCCATCGAGGCGATGACCTTGTAATTGCGCCCCAAGTATTTGTTGATGGTCTTCGCCTTCGCGGGCGACTCCACCACGACTAGTGCCTTTGCCATACCTGTTCAAACCTTACCACCGTCGCCGAGGCCGGGCGCGTGAACCGCCCGCCACCCACGGCGGCGACATGCCCCTGCAGCTGCAATTCCGTCAGCCGTGGAAGCAGTTTGGACGGCGCCATCGCCGTAGCGTCCACCAGCTCCTCCAGACGGTACACCTCTCCGGGCTCCATCCTGGCCAGCAAGGGGTCTGAAATCAACTGTTTACCGTGTTCTACCCCCGCTCGAGCGCCCGGCCAACCCAGCTCCTCAAGAATATCGTCCGCTGTCTCGACGACCTTTGCCCCGTCTTTTAAAAGACTGTGCGAGCCACGGTTACGGCCGGTGAGCACGCTGCCTGGCACCGCCATGACGTCGCGTCCCTGCTCCATCGCGCACCTGGCGGTGATCAGCGAGCCACTCTTCTCGGACGCTTCGACGACGACTACCGCCAATGAGATCCCACTAATAATGCGATTCCTGAGCGGGAAGTTCTCGGGGAGGGGGACCGCGTCAGGGGCTAGCTCGCTTGTGACAACTCCTTTATTTGCAATAGATTGTGCCAGATCAACGTGCTCCGCCGGATACATTCGATCGAGCCCGGATCCGAGAACCGCGGCCGTGGCCCCGCCCGCATCGAGACACCCGCGATGTGCCGCTGAGTCAACCCCACGCGCCAGCCCGCTCACGACCACTACGCCCCGTTCAGCCAGCTCGCCCCCCAGCCGGTAACCCACGTCGAGCGCGTAGGTGGTCGCTGCGCGCGAGCCAACGACCGCGACGGCTGGACGAGCCAGCACGTCGGTGGATCCGCGCGTCCAGAGAACCGGCGGCGGATCAGGAACGCAGTTGAGGAGCGCGGGATATCGCGGATCAAACCACGACAGAATGTCGGTCGCGTCCGACCGCATTGACAACAACGCCGCTTCGGCGCGCAAAAGGGCTTCGTTAATCAGACGATCCCGATCGGCTTCGGCTACCTGCAACGCTTCGACCACGGCATCGACCGAAATGTCGAGCGCCTGTTGACGCAGCTCCCTGAAAACGCTGCAGACCCGGCTGCGAGAGACACCGATCATCGAGACGGCCACGGCGGTGTGAAGGTCCATCCTGCCTCCCACGACGCCGGCCAATCCACGCCCGGCGGTCCCTGGGGACCGACCGTGGCTCGCTCGTTGAAAAGCAAAAAGGCCGGCGCCACAATTGGCTGCAATGCAGCCGTGCGGCCCGACCCTTTGTCCTCATTATAGGTGAAGGGTGTCGCCCGCTGCAAAGCGATCCGGTTACGAGGACCGTCGGTCGCTTACGGAAAAGGCCGAGAATCGTGCGGTTCGTCCCGATTCCTCCGGCCCAACGCCATGGTACGTGCATTGCTCGTCCGAATCGTTGCACCGTTGAACGATGGGCCCATGGAAACAGCTTGCGGTGCCTCGGGCGGGTGACTATAGTGGACGCTACACCATGGTAATCCGAGCTTTGCGACTTGCTCGAGCCGCGGCAATTGCCGGACTGCTCGTCGGGCTGGCGCAGCCTGCCTTCGCCGACGCGCGCACGAACGCGAAGGCGCAAGTGGACTTCGGCATCAAGGTGGCCCAGAACGGCCTCTGGAAAGAGGCGACCTACCGTTGGGAAAAAGCCGTCGAGATCGATCCGACCTATGCCGCTGCCTGGAACAATCTCGGCATCGGCTACGAGCACGAAGGGCGTTTTGACGACGCGCGGAAAGCCTACGAGAAAGCCGTCGCCCTCGATCCCAAGAACGTTCTGATTCGTCAGAACTACGATCTCTTCAAAGAAATCAATGACCGCGCGAAGCGCCGCAACGATCGCTAGCCTCGTTCTGTTCACCGCGATGAGCGGATGCACCAATTTCTTCGAGGTGCCGATCGAGACACCCCTCTCGCCGAAGATGGATGTCTCGGCATTCCGGCGTGTGCTCGTCGCCGGCTTCATCAGCGGCGGCACCGACGACGTCGATGCGAACCTCGAAACCGTGCGTCTGTTGCGCAGTCAACTGCGAACGAAGTCGGGCCTGCGTGTGATCGAAGCGGACGTCCTTCCGTTGGCGGAACTCGCCGCCGACAAGGCGAAGGCGGCTGGGGCGCCTAGTGGTGGTGGTGGTCCGTCGGCGTCCAGCGAAACCAGCGCGAACGGCAATCTGCCGAAAGTCGCGTCCGACGTCCAGACGATGGCGCCGGCGTCGCAGGCTCCGGCCGCCGCGCCCACGACATCGCAGAACACGGATCCGGCGCCTACCAAGATTCGAAACGCAAAGGATCTGGAAAGGTATCAGTCGATCTTCGCCGACGTGGCGTTCTGGAAGAAGATCGGCGAAGAGTACGAAAACCCGCTCATCGTGACCGGCACCGTCCTCTTCACGCCTCAGCAGACCGCCGGCTTTGTGACCCGCAACGTCGAACAGTACGATCAGCTCGGCCGCCGCACCGTCGTGCCGCAGCGCCTCTACATGGAGCGCAAGGGCTTCGCCATCTCGCCCAAGTTCATCTTCATCGATGGCCGGACGGGCGCGACGCTTCACACCGAAACGTTGCACGAAGAGATTCTGTACAGCTCTCAGCAGAACACGCCCGCCCTGTCGTCATATTTCGAGCTGATGGACAAGGTCATCCCCGTGTTCCTGGGCACGCTGAGCACGCAGAAGATCCGCGGCACGCGCGTCCTGCTGCGCTAGGGCGCGAGGCCGGGGCCTCTCCTTGCCCGTATCGAGCGACTCGTGCTACCCTAATTCCTTTGCACAGAAGCACAAAGGCCTGTTCTATAGGGCTGGCGGAGGGTAGGGATCGTGTTCGCAATCATTCAGGCCGGCGGGCGCCAGGTCAGGGTCAACCCCGGGTCGATTGTCACCGTCGATCGCGTTGACGCCGAAGTCGGCAAGGAAATCACCTTCGACCGGGTGCTGTTTTTGGAGAAGGACGGCGGCGAGATGCTCGCCGGAGCGCCGTTTGTCGCCAACGCGAAGGTCGTTGGCGTGGTGGACGGCGAGTCGCGCGGACCGAAGATCCGGGTGTTCAGGAAGAAGCGCCGCAAGGGCTTCCGCAAGACGCGCGGACATCGAAGCACTTACACTCGGGTGCGCGTGACGGACATTGTGATCTGATCGGATCCCCGATCCCGCATACCGGACACCGGTAATCGAAGAGAAGAAGTCATGGCACATAAGAAGGGTCAGGGCAGTTCGCGGAACGGCCGTGACAGCAATTCCCAGCGGCTTGGCGTCAAGCGTCACGACGGCAACATTGTCAGCGGCGGATCGATCCTCGTGCGGCAGCGCGGCCGGCGGTTCCGCCCCGGACTGAACGTCGGGCTCGGGAAAGACGACACGCTGTTTGCAAAGATTGACGGGAAGGTCAAGTTCGAAGATCACGGCGCCCGGGGCCGGGTGATCAGCGTGATCCCGCTAGAGGGGTAAGATCTCCCTTGGCGTGTTTGTAGACGAAGTCGATATTCACGTCGCGGCCGGCCACGGAGGCCGGGGCGCGATGGCGTTCCGCCGCGAGAAGTTCATTCCGCGCGGCGGGCCCAGCGGCGGCGACGGCGGTCCCGGCGGCTCGGTTTTCCTGGTCACCAACGCCAACCTCAACACGCTGCTCAACTACCGGTTCCAGAAGTCCTTCAGCGCCGGCCGCGGTGGCCATGGTGAAGGGTCGAATCGCACGGGCAAAAACGGCCAGGACATCGAACTCCAGGTGCCGGCGGGCACGTCCGTGTTCGAGCGGACCGAAGGCGATGCGTACGTGCTCGTCGCGGATCTCACGCAAAACGGCCAGCGCGTGAGGATCGCGAAGGGCGGCCTCGGCGGGCACGGCAACGCTTCGTTTGCCACCGCCACCAATCGCGCCCCGCGCAAGACGCAACCCGGCCTGCCCGGCGAAGAGAAGGATCTTCGCCTTCACCTGAAGCTGCTTGCCGACGTCGGGCTCGTGGGCTTCCCCAACGCCGGCAAATCGACCTTGATCTCGCGCATTTCAGCCGCGCGCCCGAAAATCGCCGATTATCCGTTCACCACGCTGGTGCCGAACCTGGGGGTCGTTGGTCTGTCGGGCGATCGATCGTTTGTCGTCGCCGACGTGCCGGGCCTGATCGAAGGCGCGCACGCGGGACACGGGCTCGGTCACCGATTTCTCAGCCACCTCGAGCGGACCAAAGTGCTCGTGCACCTCGTCGATGTGTCGTCCTCGAGCGGGCGCGATCCGGTGGAGGACTACGACATCATCACGCGCGAGCTCGGGCTGTTTCCCGGGCGCGATACCTCAGGCGAGCGCCTCGCTGAGAAGCCGGTCGTCGCGGCCGCAAACAAGATTGACGCGCTCGACGATCCGGAGCGGTTGACGCGACTACAGGCGCACCTGGCACAACACGGTGTTCCCCTGTTTCCGATTTCAGCGGCCACTGGCGAGGGAGTCGACGCGCTGCTCGAAGCGGTGTGGGGAAAGATCGCAGCGGGGCGCGAGCGTGCGGCGGCGGTCGCGCCAATGAACTCGCGAACGGAATGACGCCGGGTCTTCGTGTCGGCCTGCTCGGGGGGACGCTGGATCCGATTCACCTCGGCCACATTGAAACAGCAAGGTCCGCCCGGAGCGCGCTCGACCTCGATTGCGTTCACGTACTGCCGTCGAATGTGCCGCCACACCGGACGGAACAGCCGCTGGCGTCCGGATACCACCGGTTCGCAATGACGGCGCTGGCGGTCAACGGTGCCGACGGCCTGCTGGCCAGCGACCTCGAACTCGCAGCGCCGGGGCGCTCCTACACGTCAGACACGCTCACCCGCTTCCGGCAGACGCAAGGTCTCGACCCGTCGCAGGTTTTCTTCATCACCGGCGCCGACGCCTTTGCAGAAATCGCCACGTGGCACCGTTATCCGGAAGTCCTGGATCTCGCGAACTTCGTTGTGGTCTCGCGGCCGGGCTTTCTGGCGGAAGCGCTCCGCGACCGGCTGCCCGCCCTGGCGTCACGAATGAAGACCGTGCAGGCTCTGGCGCCGGGAGCCGGCAGCCAGGAGTCACCAGCCAGGACTGCGGTGTTTTTGGTGGACGCTCGAACGCCGGATGTGTCGTCAACGGATGTCCGGACGCGGCTGGCCGAGAGCCGATCGATCCACGGACTTGTGCCTGATGCTGTCGAACGGCATATCGTGCAGCACGGGTTGTATGCGGCCGGCAATCGGATCGCCAGCGGCAGATCACTTGCATGATGAAAACTGATAAACGTCGCGCTCCCAAGAGGCTGACTGGAGATATCGGACGGGCGGTACGAGCCGCCCTGGACAAGAAAGCGTCGGACGTCGTGCTGCTCGACCTGCGCAGCACGCCGGCGTTCACCGACTTCTTCGTGCTGTGTTCGGGGCAGAACACGCGTCAGGTGAAAGCCATCGCCGACGCCGTGGAGGAAGCGCTCCGCGCCGCCAAAGTGCGCCCGTCACACATCGAAGGGTACGACCGCGCCGAGTGGATCTTGATGGACTACTTCACGTTCATCGTCCACGTCTTCACGCCGCAAACGCGGGCGTTTTATTCGCTCGAGCGTTTGTGGGGCGATGCCGAGAGGATTGAGATAGCCGAAGACTAAGCGGACAAGTCTTTCGATCAGCCGGCGCGAGCGAACGAGCCAGCGCAAAGTAAGAAATGAGTCAGCGTGCTCCCCCGTGCCCCGATTGTTGCTCGCGTCGCTGACGCGTTCCTCTCGATCGTTCTCGCCCCTTCCTGTGCCGCATGTGAACGGCCGCTCGACGAGCCGACTCGAGGCCCGGTGTGCCGATCGTGCTGGCAGGCGATCACGCCGTTCACTGCGCCTCTCTGCGACGTGTGCGGCGACCCGCTGCCGTCGTGGCGGGTCATCAGCGCGGATTGCGGTCAATGTCCACGATGCAGGCGGCACCCGCATCAGCTTGCACAGAGCCGCGCGATCGGCGCCTACGCGGGCCCGCTTCGGGCCATCGTCCACGCGCTCAAGTACGACGGACGAAAATCGCTGGCGCGTCCACTGGCGGCACTGCTCGTCCGCCATGGCGCCTCGATCCTTGCCGGCGCCGACATCGTGGTACCGGTTCCCCTTCATCGATCGCGAAAGAGAGCGCGGGGGTTCAACCAGGCTGCCGAAATCGCGCGACATCTTCCGCTCAGGGGCGCGAACGTCTTAAAGCGCGTCAGGGCTACGGTCTCGCAGACCGATCTTCCCGCCGCGAGGCGGCACGCCAATGTCCGGAACGCGTTCGCGATGCGACGCCGGCAGCACGTCAGCGATCTGGTCGTCGTACTCGTGGATGATGTGAGCACCACGGGCGCGACGCTGGAGGCATGTGCCCGTGTGTTGAAGGACGCTGGCGCCCGCGAAATTCGCGCGCTTACTGCCGCGCGAGCAGTGTCTCGACCGCGCTGAGCACGTCTGCGGAGACCGCCTCGCGCGGGCGCTCGCCGTTCAGGCTCAGCCACCCGCCGTCTGCAGCCTGACGCTGATAACTCTGCCGGACTCTCGAGAGAAGCGGGAGATCCCGCTCATAGCGATCACGTCCCGCTGCCTTTCTCTGCACCGCCGTCTGTGGCGCGATGTCGAGCAGAATTGTGAGATCCGGGCTGGGAAGATACCGCTGCATGTCGCGCAGCCATGTCGCATCCAGTCCCTGCGCCTCGCCATAGGCGATGCTCGAGGCAAGGTAGCGATCGCAGACGAGGACCACACCCTGCTGAAGGGCGCGCTCCATGTCGTTCCGCTTCTCGTAGCGATTGGCCACGTACATCAACTGCATCACGTCGGGGCCATACTCGCGTTCGCCGTGGAGCGCTTTCGCGATCTCCGAGCCGATTGGCGTCGCATAGTCGGGGAAGGAAAGGAGGCGGCTCTCGCGCCCCCTTCCGCTGACATGTTCGCTCACCTGTTCTGCCTGCGTCTGCTTGCCGCTCTGATCGAGTCCTTCGAATGCGATGAGGAGACCGGTCATCAACTCTCCAGCGCGAGCAGGTCGTCGATCGTCTGGCGTCGTCGAATCACGGACCACTTCGAACCATCGACGAGCGCTTCGGCGGGCATCGGGCGGCGATTGTAGTTGGAGGCCATGACGGCGCCGTAGGCCCCGGCGTCGAGGACGGCAAAGAGATCCCCGGGTTCCGGCCGGCGCAGCCGGCGATCCTTGCCGAGCGTGTCGCTGGTCTCGCAGAGCGGACCGACGACGTCCGCCACGATTTCGGATCCTGGCGAGCAGGCGACCGGCTCGATCCGATGGAATGCCCCGTACAGCATCGGCCGCATCAACTCTGTCATTCCCGCATCGACGATCACGAATGCCTTCCCGTCAGGGCGATCCTTGACGTCGACGACGCGGGTCAGCAAGGCACCGGCTGGCGCGACGATGTGGCGGCCAGGCTCCAGCACGATGGCCAGGCCGGACTCTCTGAGGATGGGAAGCACCTCGGCTGCGTAGTCCTCGGCTGTCGGCACCTTCGATCCGTCGTACGACACGCCCAGGCCCCCGCCGATGTCGAGATGATCGATGACGATCCCGTCATCCCGGAGTTCCTTCGCCAGCGTGACGACTGTCCGCGCGGCGCGGCGCAGCGGATCCAGATCGGTGATCTGCGATCCGACGTGCGTGTGCAGGCCGACGATCTCGAGTCCGTCGCGCCGAGCGAAGCGCCGGCCGATGTCTCTGACCGCGTCAACCGGCATCCCGAACTTGTTCGCCTTGAGGCCGGTGGAGATGTGCGGATGGCTGCGGGCGTCGATGTCAGGATTCACTCGCAACGCGACGCGCGCGCGTATGCCGCGCTCACGCGCGAGCCGATCGATACGATCCAGCTCCCCTTCCGACTCGGCGTTGATGGTCTTGACGCCGAGATCGATCGCCTGCGCCAGTTCACCGGGTGTCTTGCCGACCCCGGTGAACACGATCTGTTCGGGGATGAAGCCGGCGCGCAGGGCGACGTCGATCTCACCGCCGGAGTTCGCGTCGGCGCACGCGCCAAGGCTGCGAAGGAGCCGCGCGATCGCGAGCGTCGAGTTGGCTTTCAGGGCATAGTGCAGCGTGTGCGGATAGTCACGGAAGGCGTCATCAATGGCGCGATACCGGCTCGTGATCGTGCCGGCACTGTAGACATAGAGCGGCGTGCCCTCTGACGCCGCGAGATCCGCCAGAGAGACGCCCTCGCACATCAGTACGTTGTCGAGGCGATGAAATCCGTTCACGAGGACATCAATTCTATCGTAAGGACCCGGTACGCCTGGTACGCATGGGCCCTCCAGCACTCGCAGCACTCTCCGCACTCATGGCACTCATTTTGGTATGATTCAACTGCCGTCGCATGTCTGTTGATTCCCCCGCCGCACAACCGGCGACGCCTGACAGCCTCATTGAGCAGTGCCTCAGCGGCGATCAGGCCGCCTGGGAAACCATTGTTCGCCAGAACTGGCGGAAGGTTTTCAACGTCGCGTACAAGTTCGTCGGCAAGCACGACGAGGCGGAGGACCTGACCCAGGACATCTTCCTGAAGATTTTCAAGGCGCTGAATACCTTTGACAGGCGGGCCAACTTTCAGACATGGATCATCAGCATCAGTCGCAATCTGTGCATCGACCATTACCGGAGCGTGCGCAAGGAACGGCAAACCATCGCCCGGGAGGTGGACACGACTGACTTGCAACCGGCGTCGCGCGAGCGCACGCCGTACGCCATCGCCGAGCACCAGGATCTGCGCGCGCAGCTGAAGCAGGCGCTCGAGACACTTCCGACGACGCTGCGGACGGCGGTCGTGCTGCGGGACCTTCAGGAGCTGTCGTACCAGGAAATTGCCGACCATCTCCGGCTGCCGGAGGGGACGGTGAAGTCGCGAATCAATCGCGGTCGGCTCGAGCTGGCGCGCCAGTTGAAGCGGCTGCAGGACAAGCAGCCGGTGCTGCGGCGGCGCCGCGGCGCGCCGGCGCGGCAGAGAAGGCACTAGCGCCTGGCGGAAGGATTAGCGGAGTACCGAATGAACCTCACAACCGAAAATGCAAACGGCGTGGCCGTGGTCCGGATCGGCGAGTCCCGCCTGATGTACCCGCTGCTATCCGAATTCTCGACAGCGGTCACCCAGCTCATCGCCGCCGGCGAACGCAAGGTCGTCGTCGATCTGTCGTCAGTCGGCTACGTGGACAGCGCCACGATTGGCTGCCTGATGGATCTGTATCGGCAGGCCAACGCGGCCGGCGGGACGCTCAAGCTCGCCGGTGTGCAGAAGCGCGTCGAAACCATGCTGACGATGACGGGCGCGCAGAACTTCATCGAAGTGCACCCGGACGAACCGAGCGCCGTCAAAAGCTTCGGAGCGTAGCGATGCGCACAATCAGGATGACCAACGGTACCGAGGTCCTGCTCGACGGCGATCTGCTGTCGGTGCTCGAGGCGCTGTACATCGAGGTCACGGCGAAGCGTGAGCTCGAACGCACGTTCGAGGACATGGTCCGGGAAATCCAGCACCTGATCGAGCAAATGAACGATGCCGAGCGCCGGCAATACTTCAGCGAAAGCCTCTTTCTCAACACCGTGTCGTACGAAAACGAGCGCCTCGGCGCATACATGAGAAAGCTGAACAAGAAGAAGTAGTCCTCGCGGTTCGCCGTGTCCCTGAACTACCTATCGACCCGATTCACGTGCAGCTGGCCGTGGAGCACCATGATCATGCTCTGCGACGGCCGGATGGTGTGCGGCTGTGCCGATCCCTATGGAAAGCGAGTGCTGGGGGACGCACGCACAGACGCCGTGTCGGCGATTTGGGCGGGCGAACGCGCCTCGGCGCTTCGCCGGGACCTCAACGCAGGCGGGTCGAAGTTCTGCGGCGACTGCCCGTTGAAGCTGCCGCTCAAGAAAGACGATCAGCCGCCGCAGCGCGATCTGAATGTGCCGGCCTTGCCCTCGCGCCTCTATATCGAGTGCACCGCCGCCTGCAACATCTCCTGCGCGCAGGCCTGCTGCGCGCCCGAAACGGGAATCACCCGCACCCGACAAGCCGGTATGCTCGACTTCGACCTGTTCCGGCGCGTCATCGACGAAGCCGGCCCCTCGCTCGTGCGAGTGGACTTTTTCAATTACGGCGAGGCATTCCTGCACAAGCGCGCGATCGAGATGTGCGAGTACATCAAGTCGCGCTTTCCGCACATCTATCTCTACACGAGCACGAACGGCCTCGCGCTGACCGACGACCAGGTCCGCAGGCTCGTGCACTCAGGCATCGACGAGGTCACCTTTTCGATCGACGGCGCGACGGCCGAGAGCTATGTCAGGTATCGTCAGCGTGGCAATTTCGACAAAGCGATTCGCAACCTGACCACCGCCGTCAGCGAAAAGCGCGGCACGGGGCGCGACGTCCCGTTCATCAACTGGCGCTACATCCTGTTCACGCACAACGACAGCGATCAGGAGATGGCGCTCGCGCGCCAGATGGCATCCGACATGGGCGTCGATCGCCTGTGCTGGGAGCTCACCGATCATCCGGAGGATCTGTTTTCCCGCCGCTTCGTCCCGGGCAGCGGCGCGCACGCCAGCATCAAGCACGAAGTCTGGGACGACAACAACCTGGGCAACGCGATTCCGGGAGCCACGCCACGGGCACGCATCGAGGTCAGTGGCCGCATCCCTGGTCTGCCGCTCATTGCGAGACCAGGGCGCCCTGTCACCGTGCGAACGACGGTGCGGAACCTGTCCACGCGCCCATTCCCGGCTGCCGCCAGCTACGGACGCCGGCTGGTCCGCATTGGCGCCCAGCTCTGCGCGCGCGACGGTTCGCTCGTGAATCGAGACTACGAACGCGCATGGCTCCCCGAGACGCTCTCCCCGCACGCAAGCGTCAGCGTGCCGATGACGTTGACGGCTCCGTCAGAGAAGGGTCGCTACAACCTGAAGTTCGATCTCGTCAGCGAGGGCATCGACTGGTTCGAAGCCTGCGGCTCCGAGACCACGATGAAGCCGTTGGTGGTGATCTAGGAATGGCTGATTGACGATTGCTGATTGACGATCAATCAGCAATCAATAATCAGCAATCGACTTAATTCGCTAAGCCGGTCGCGCGGCTGGCTGACGCGGGTACCGGCACGCCGACCAGGTGTCCCTCGGTGGTCGCATCTACCAGGCGCCAGGCGTCGGCCTCTTCGAGAATGCGCGCAGCAAACGCCGTGTGCAGCGCATGCCCGCCGCGATGCGCGACGAGATGGCCGACGACGGGATGCCCGACGAGCGACAGATCGCCGATGACGTCGAGGATCTTGTGACGGACGAATTCGTCCTCGAACCGGAGCGCGTTGTTGAGCACGCCCGTCTCACCGAGCACGATTGCGTTGTCGAGCGAGCCGCCGAGCGCCAGCCCGCGCTGACGCAGCATTTCCACTTCCTTCAGGAATCCAAACGTCCGCGCCGGCGCGATCTCCTCGACGAAACTATCTTCCGTGATCCTCATCGTCCGCGACTGGTGGCGGAGGAGTGGATGATCGAAGCTGATGCTGTAGGTCACCTTGAAGTGATCCGACGGATAGAGCGCAATCCGTTTGTCTCCCTGCGTCAGGGAAATCGGGCGGAGAACCTTCAGGTATCGTCTCGGCGCCTGAAGCCGCTTCACTCCGGCTTCGTTCACCAGATACACGAAGGGGGCGGCACTCCCGTCCATGATCGGCACTTCGGGACTGTTCAATTCGACGATGGCGTTGTCGATGCCGAGTGCGGTCAGCGCGGCGAGCAGATGCTCGACCGTTTCAACCGACACCGCTTCGCGTGTCAGCCCGGTCTGATACTGGATTCCACCCAGGTGCGTGACGACAGCCGGAATCTCGAGACCTCCGAGATCGGCACGCTGGAAGCGGATTCCGGTATCTGCCGGCGCCGGCTTCAACGACAGGGTCACCTTGTTGCCGGAATGAAGTCCGATTCCGGTGCACGAGACTGATCGACGTAGGGTACGCTGGGCGCTCATGACCTCTCTGATGACCGCTGGGGAAGCCGCTCGGAACTCAGCAAGCGGCCTGCCACCGCCAAAGCACAGCCATGCGAAGCTGTAAGTAGTTGATTTAATTGGGTGTTGTCGGCATCATGCGAGAGGAAGTGCCTGTCCGATACGGCATGTTGTGGCCTCATAGCCACAACTCTGTCGGTGGAAAGTGTGGCTAATTTACCACACGGAAACGGGCTGCGGGACGTTTCCACGTCAATCTCACGAGGCACGTCAAACCCTTGTTTCCCGGCCATTAAGCTCGGCGTAGCGACCTCTCCGCACTCTTGGAGGTCCCGCCATTGGCCTTTGGGGCGCGCAGAATATCCGCCAGAAAATGCCCCGTAAAGGATTCTCGGCTGCGTGAGACTTCTTCAGGAGTCCCCCTGGCAACAATTCGACCGCCCCCGGCGCCGCCTTCGGGCCCGAGGTCTATGACGTAGTCGGCCGACTTGATGACATCCAGGTTGTGCTCGATGATTACAACAGTGTTGCCTTGATCGACAAGCTTGTTCAGGACGTCGAGCAGCTTGTGCGTGTCTTCGAAATGAAGCCCGGTCGTCGGTTCGTCGAGAATGTAGAGTGTGCGGCCTGTGCCACGCCTCGAGAGCTCCTTGGCAAGCTTTACTCGCTGCGCTTCCCCCCCACTCAGCGTTGTGGCCGATTGACCTAACTCGATATATCCGAGGCCGACGTCCTGCAGAGTTCTGAGTTTGTTCGCGATCGGCGGAAAGTTCTCGAGCAGCGGCAGCGCCTGATCGACAGTCAGATCGAGAACATCCGCGATTGACTTCCCGCGATACCGAATCTCCAGCGTCTCGCGGTTATACCGACGTCCCTTGCACTGCTCGCAGGTCACGTAGACGTTCGGCAGAAAGTGCATCTCGATGGCGATGACGCCATCCCCCTGACACGCCTCGCAACGGCCGCCCTTGACGTTGAAAGAGAACCGTCCCGGCCTGAAGCCGCGAGCCTTCGCGTCGGGAAGCATGGCAAACAGCTCGCGGATGAACGTGAACAGGCCGGTGTAGGTGGACGGATTGGATCGCGGCGTTCGTCCGATCGGCGACTGATCGATCTGAATGACCTTGTCGAGCTGATCGATGCCTTCAATCGACGTGTGCGCGCCGGGCTCGTCCGCAGCCCGATAAAGCCCGCGGGCGAGGCTCTTGTACAGAATGTCGTTGATCAGCGTGGATTTCCCTGACCCGCTCACGCCGGTGACCGTCGTCAACACGCCGAGCGGCAGCGTGACGTCGATGTCCTTTAGATTGTTTTCGCGTGCGCCCTTGATGACGATTTGACCGCGCGTCGCCGGCCGGCGCGACGAAGGGGTCGTGATGCTGCGCTCACCGCGAAGATACGCGCCGGTCAGCGATCCGTGGCCATCGCTTAGCAGATCGGCCGGGGTGCCCTGGAAGATCACATCGCCGCCGTGCTCGCCGGCGCCAAGGCCGAGGTCGATGACGTAGTCGGCCGTGCGAATCGTCTCTTCGTCGTGCTCGACGACGACGACGGTGTTGCCGAGATCGCGGAGCCTGGCGAGCGTCGAGAGAAGTGCCCGATTGTCGCGCTGATGAAGCCCGATCGAGGGCTCGTCGAGGACGTACAGCACACCCGTGAGATTCGAGCCGATCTGCGTCGCCAGTCGAATCCGCTGCCCCTCGCCGCCCGAGAGGGTCGCTGCGCTTCGCCCGAGTGTCAAATATCCGACGCCTACGTCGTTGAGAAAATGCAGCCGGTCGCGAATCTCGCGAAGGATCCGACTGGCGATGAGCGCTTCGCGATCGCTCAGCTCCTGCTCGTCGAAGACCCGGACCGCTTCGGAAACCGGAAGGTTGACGTACTCGGAAATCGTGCGCCCCTTCACGCGAACCGATCGACTCTGCGCTTTCAGCCGCTCACCGCCGCAGGTCGGGCACGGACGGAGCGCCCGATACGGCTCGAGGTTCTCCTGCTCGACCCACGTTCCCTCTTCGTAGCGCCTTCTCAGATTGGGAACGAGTCCCTCGAACCCCGCGCCGAACGGATCCTTCGCCGGCTGGGTTTTCGTCTTCTTGCCCTTCGCCTCTGTCTCAGCCCGTCGTCCCGCCCCCGGCGCCCCAAACAGCAGGAGGTCGCGCAGCTTCTTTGGAAGCCTGCGGAAGGGCAGGGCGAGGTCGATGCCGAACGTGCGGCTCAGGGAATTCAGCGCCTCGCGGACCAGCTTCTTGTCCCCTTTGGCCCATGGAGCGATGGCGCCGTCCTGGAGCGACAGCGACTCATCCGGCACGAGCCGGGCCGGGTCGAAGTCGTAAACAGCTCCGAGGCCCTGGCACTCCGGGCAGGCACCGTGCGGGGAATTGAACGAGAACGCGCGCGGTGTCATCTCCGGCATGCTGACGCCGCAGTAGGTGCAGGCCAGTCGGCGGGAGAACAGCCGATCGCCGCTGTCGAGCGTGTTGATGACGACGATGTCGTCGGCGAGATTGAGCGCGATCTCGACCGACTCGGTGAGCCGGCGCTCGATCCCCGGCTTCAGCACCAGCCGATCGACGACGACCTCGATCGTGTGGTTCCGCCGTCGATCCAGCTTGATGTCCTCGTCCAGCGCGAGCAACTGGCCGTCGACTCTGACCTTGGTGAAGCCGCGTGTGCGGAGCGCGGCGAGCTCCTTCTTGAACTCCCCTTTACGTCCGCGCACGATCGGCGCCAGCACGTTCACGCGTTCGTCATTGGGGGACAGCATCACCATGTCGATGATGCGTTCGAGCGATTGCGACGCGATCGCGCGTCCGCAGAGATGGCAGTGCGGGACGCCGATGTTGGCAAAGAGCAGCCGGAGGTAGTCGTAGATCTCTGTCACCGTGCCCACGGTGGAGCGCGGGTTCGATCCGGTTGTCTTTTGCTCGATCGCAATGGCTGGCGACAGGCCGTCGATCAGATCGACGTCCGGCTTCTCCATCTGTTCGAGGAACTGGCGGGCGTAGGAGGACAGCGACTCGACGTAGCGCCGTTGTCCCTCCGCGTAGATCGTGTCAAAGGCAAGCGACGACTTGCCCGAGCCGGAGAGGCCGGTGATAACGACCAGCTGGTCGCGCGGAAGATCGACGTCTATATTTTTGAGGTTGTGTACGCGGGCGCCGCGTACGGCAATCCAGTCGTGCGCCATTCTTACTGTCCGGATTTTCGGGCGAGATCCAAACAGCTATTCTACCACGCGGACACCGACACCCGTGGCGCACGGCTCTAGCCACGCGTCAGCGTCGCGCCGCTAAGCCGCGCGCTACGAGCGACTTCTCAGGGTGCTCTTCTGGAACCCGTACACGAAATACAACAACAGCCCCACAGCAAGCCACACGCCGAAGCGCTCCCACGCATGAGTCGGTAACCCGATCATCGTGTAGACGCACGCAGCGGCGCCAAGAGTAGCCACAGGCCAGACGAGCGGGACGCGAAACGGGCGCGGCCGATCGGGATCTTTGTAGCGAAGGACCAGCACCCCGATGCAGACGATGGCGAAGGCCGCCAACGTGCCGATGTTGGTGAGATCGTAGATTTCGTTCTCATCCATGACGAGGCTGCCGAGAGCGACGACGATGCCGGTGACGACCGTCGTGACGTGGGGTGTTCGATACTTCGGGTGAATCCTCGACGCCCATCCCGGAAGCAGCCCGTCCCGCGCCATCGCCAGAAAAATGCGCGGCTGACCGTACTGAAAGACCAGCAACACTGCGCTCAGCGAGACTACGGCGCCGAACGACACGACCCAGCTCGCCGTCGGCATGCCCGCGACCTCCAAGGCCTTTGCTAGCGGATCCGACGCCTTCAACTGCTGATAGGGCACCAGCCCCGTCGCGACAATCCCCACGACGACGTAAATCAGAGTGCAGATCGCCAAGCCCCCCAGGATCCCGATTGGCATGTTGCGCTGCGGGTTCCGGGTCTCCTCGGCTGCGGTTGAAATCGCGTCGAAGCCGATGTACGCGAAGAACACGATCGCCGCGCCCTGGTGAATACCCGCCCAGCCATTCGGTGCGAACGGCCTGTAGTTCGCGGGATCGATGTGCAAGCCGCCCAGGACTACGAAGAAGCTGAGCACGAGCAGCTTCACGACAACCATGAGGTTGTTCGCGCGGGCGCTCTCGCGGACGCCGATATACAGCAGCCACGTGATCGCCATCACGATCACGGCCGCCGGAATATTGACGAGAAGCGGAATGCCCGCCACGCGCGGCGCTGTCTGCAGCAGCACGTGCACGGCGGGATCGCTGCTGAGAAGCGCCGTCCGGTATCCGTGCGTCAGCCAGAGCGGCAGGGTGAGGCCAAATCCGGAGAGCAGCGACATGAAATAGCCGCTCCAGGCAATGGCCACGGCAATATTGCCCACCGCGTACTCGAGGATCAAATCCCAGCCGATGATCCAGGCAATGAGCTCGCCGAGCGTGGCATAGGAATACGCGTAGGCGCTGCCCGCCTGCGGAATCATCGACGCAAGCTCCGCGTAACAGAGCGCCGCCAGGCCGCAGACAATGCCGAGCAGGATGAAGGAGAAAATCAGCGCAGGCCCGGCCCCGTATCGCACGACCTCGCCGGTCGGAAGCGTCTCGCCCGCGGCGGCTGTGCCGATAGACGAAAAGATTCCCGCGCCGATCACGGCACCGATCGCCAGCATGATGAGGTCGCCAGCGCCCAGCACGCGCTTCAGCGAGTGGGTGCCCTCGGGCAGCAATTCGGAAATCGGTTTGCGCCGGAACAGTTGGCTCATGAAAGTGTGTAATCAGCCGACCGGGGTCTGACCCCGTGTGCCAGACTCGTATCGGTGACGCGTGACGCGATGGGATGGCAAAGGAGTGGGAAGCGTATCCGCGGCGGCCCTTCGAATCAAGCGCGCCGTACGGCCGCCGGACTTCCGCCGAACCGATAGACCGTGTCGCTCGAGGCGAGCACGAAACCCCCGGTCGGATCGAAGGCGAGACCGATCAGCGATCCTCCCGACACGAGCTCCTCGGCCTCGCTCGGCCGATCTGGCGACAGACGATACAGACCGCTCGAACCCGCGATCGCATCGACGACGTAAAGGTCGCCGTGATCGTCGAAGGCCAGTCCCTGCGGCCTGCCAAAGCCGTCGTAGAACACTTCGACGACGCCGTCCGGCGAGATCCGATACACGCAGTCGCGCGCGCCGAGCGTCGGCGCGGTGACATACAGCCACTGATCCGGTCCGAACGCCAGGTGGAAAGCGGCGATGCTCGGCGGAATGCTCGCGAACATCGTGGCGCGGCCGTCGCGGACGCGCAGGATCGAACCGGATCGATCGCCGACGAAGAGCGTCCCGTCGGCGGAAAACGCGATGCCGCAGGCCACGCCAAGATCCGTGGCAACCGGCGTCACATTGCCGGCCGCATCGATCTTGTGCACGCTGCCCTCGAATCGGCTCGACACGTGCAACGTCCCATCAGGGCCGAAGGCCAGCGAGGTCGGGTTGGCGAGATCGGAGACGAACGGCTCGCGCGAACCGTCCCGCCGCACGATGAAGATGGCGACCGGCCCTTGCTGCCCGCGGGATCCGCTGAAGGTCACGTAGACATTCCCTGCCGCGTCGATCGCGGGACTGTCCACCTGGTGAAGACCAGTCGCGAGGGGCGCACCGATTTCGACGTAGGCCGTCTCCCCGGCCACCTCGTCGATGCGGATCGACGTGTGCCCCCCATCGAGTCCGGAAGGAACCACTGCCGTCAGCTCCGTGGACGACGCGGCCGTCAGGCGCGCCGGCGTGCCGCCAATCCTGACGCGCGGCAGCGCCGGCTCAACAGGCAGATCGGTCCCTTCAATCGTGACACGACCACCCTCCACGGCCCGAAGCGGATGAACCGCGGAAATGCGGGACGAACTGGAAGCGGTCATCGGATGGCGTTCAGCGGAGAAATCCGAACGTGAGGGCGTCCCGTGCCGGATTGGGCTCAGCTTTCGTCGAGCTCCATGTTCCAGTAGAAGTAGTCGCGCCAGCTGTCCGGGGCATTCTTGAGGCCGACCGTGATCCGGATGGCCGGCGCCCTTTCAGGCCGTTTGGGCACCCGTATCAGGTGCATGCCGGCTTCGGCCGGCGTACGCCCGCCCTTCCTCCGATTGCAGCTGATACAGCAGGTGACGATGTTCTCCCAGTCCTTGCGGCCGCCCTGGGCGACCGGCACGACATGATCGAAGGTCAAATCCGACGTGGCGAAGACCTCACCGCAGTACCGACAGGAGTGATCGTCCCGCGCATAGATATTAGCCCGTGAAAACGGGACGTAATCGATGTTGCGCTTGATCTTGATGTAGCGCAGCAGGCGAATGACCGATGGCAGCTTGAAACTGAATGAAACCGACCGCACCTCGCGGTCGTACACAGAAATGACCTCGACCTTCCCCTGGCACCAGAGCGTCATCGCCTTCTGCCAGTGGACGACCTTCAGCGGCTCGTACGTGGCGTTGAGCAGGAGCGTTTGCTCCATAAACCTGAGGTCATTGTGCCCGATGGCCTGCCATCTGTCAAGGATGATTGGCGTGTAACAGGATTGTTTGCAACGCTTTAGCCAGTTACACCGGCTCGGCCCGGTCGTCTGCTGGCATTTGTGACACTCGACCGGCCCTCGGGCGAGGCATCGAGTCTAAACTCCCACGACCGACCTCAACGTCGCTGGAGCCGGAGCCTGCCGATAGTAATGTAGGGAATCCCGATGCGTCGTTTCCTGCTCGTACTGCTGGCGTGTTGCCCGACCGCGTGCGCCACAACCGGTGCGGTCCCACAACCGTTCCCGGTCCCGGGCAATCCGCCGGCCACGTCCCCAAGCCCGCCGCCGGAATCGGCGCCCACGCCAGGTCCACCGGCTTCCGCCCCTTCGAATGGGTACGCCATTTCCGGTTCGGCGCTGCTGCTCCGCGGCACACCTTACAAGAATGGGGGCCACGGTCCCGGCGGCTTCGATTGCAGCGGGTTCGTCTGGTACGTGTTCGATCAGAATGGCATGCACGTGCCGCGCACGGTCGCTGAACAGTTCCGCGCGGGCATCGACGTCGATCCGTCAGATGTGCGCGCCGGGGATCTCGTCTTCTTCGATACGGTGAACGGTCCGATTCGTCAAACGGCGACCCACGTCGGGATCTCGATTGGAGGCGATGAGTTCGTCCATGCGCCAAGCACTGCAGGCGAGGTCCGCGTCGAAAGGCTTGGCTCGAGTTATTGGGCGCCCAGGTTCGTCGGAGCGCGACGGATGCCGTAGGGAATGCTGAATGTTGAATGTTGATTGCTGATTGCTGATTGCTGATTGCTGATTGAGTCTCGAACGGGCGTCAATTCAGCATTCAAAATTCAGTACTCAGCACTCCTATGCCGCCCGATGCTGTCCCTTCCGGGTGAGCCGCCGTGCGCCGCTGTCCGTGAAGTGACGCATGTGCAGATCGTCCTCGGTGTAGACGATCGGCTGCGTGAGTCGCTTGAGGCGCTCGACCTTGACCATCGGGTCGGCTGATGGAATATCGACCGCCTCCATGTATCGCTGAGGAAACGACGGGAAGTTCTTGAACGTCGTCGCTACGACGCCTCCGTGAAACGCGCTGAGTGCCGCGAAATCGTGTTTGAGGAAATCGTACAGAGCCGGATCAGCGCCCGACCTCAGATAGCCGTCCACCATCTCGGCGACGTCTTCGTAAAAATGTGGACCGTGCGAACGTGGCGAGTGGGTACCGTCAGATCGCGCCACGCGACGGATTCCGGATTCGTCGGGATCAATGTGATAGAGCTCGTGCACGATCGTGTCGAGCTTCGCGAGCCAGCCCGGCGCGTGGGCTGAATACAATTCCGACTTGCGGGATCGCTCGAGTGACTGATCGCAGAAGCGTGGCAGGACAAACGAGATGAGATACTTCACGCGCGTGCCGCCGATTCGGACCAGCGGCGACTTGGTCACGAACCATTCTGATCGACGCGTGAGCTGACCTGTCGAACGGTCGCGCCAGAAGTAATAGCCTGGCTCGCTTTCCGGAAGCGTCAGGCAATGGCACGTCGCAAAAGCTCCCTCGGCGTCCGAGCGGCCGAACCGTGCGAACACGATCACTTCCCTGAGATCGATGAACGAGAGTCGTGGTGTACGCACGACAATGTCGCGCATCAACAAAGCAATGCGCTCAGTGTAATTAATCATCGACACACGTCCGCCGCAGACACAGGAGTCCCGGCGACGCCCTTGCCGCTTCAGGGGGAGCTATTGAGGCTGAAACGTGTGCCGACTATAGGGCTTCCCCAGGCCTCTGTCAAGGTGAACAGAAAGGCGATTTAATGGCCGAGGTGTATATATTTACAGCTTTTTCACGAGCCGCCAGGCGGCTTGTTCCCGGGCCCTCTCGGAACGGCCATCGGCGCGCCGGGGAGGGCCTCCGGCGGTGGGGCTACGGGGGGGACCTCGGGTAAGGGCTGAACATCTCCCATATCGGGCACCGGGGGAATCGTCGGGCCGGCTACAACCGGTGGAGGCGTCACCGCGCCCATCCGTCGCATCACCATCTGCTGGCGCCGGTGCAGCCGCGTGCTCGGATGCGCAGGATTGAGCACGTGCGGATTGCTGATCGCGGCGGCAAGGAGCGCCGATTCCGACGGCGAGAGATCGCTGGCCGGCTTGTGAAAATAACTGCGCGCGGCGGCGTCAGCGCCGTAGATTCCGTCGCCCCATTCGATCACGTTCAGATACAACTCGAGGATGCGCTGCTTGGTGAGCTCGGCTTCGAGCCGCCGCGCGATCAGAAGCTCGCGCAGCTTACGGATCGGATTCTTCGATGGCGACAGGTACAGGTTCTTCGCAAGCTGTTGCGTGATGGTGCTCCCGCCGCGCGCGAACTCCATCCGTTCGATGTTCACTTCCATCGATTCCTTCAGCTCGTCGAAGTCGATCCCTTCGTGGGTCCAGAAGCGCGCGTCCTCGGTCACGAGCACGGCGCGCTTGAGATTCGGCGACATGCGCGCGTACTCGATCCAGCGCTGCACGCGCTTCGGCGTCTCCCCTCGCGCGCGCGCCTCGCGGGCGCGAAGCTCGATGAACGCCGTGGTCGCAGGATTCGACGTGCGCAGCGGCCGTACGTCAGGGAGTGTGAGGTAGATGAACGCCGCGTAGCCAACCCCCGCTGCCGAGACCGCGAGGAGCGCGCGCGCGACCCTTTTCATCGGGAATCAGACGGCCGCCACGACGCGCGCAAGCTCCGCGCGGATCTGTTCCTTCGCTTCTGCCGACGCCGGGGCCAGCGGCGCACGGGGATCGCCACCTTTATAGCCGGCCACGTCGAGCGCCGCTTTCAGGCCGGGCACGCCGAAGACGCTCGTCACCATTCGCGCCAGGGGCGACATGAGCGCCTGCAGCCGGCGCGCCTCCGCGTGACGTCCTTCCTTTGTCAGCGCGAGCAGACGCAGGCACAGCTCCGGCTCAACCGCCGCGATGGCAAGAATGCCACCGACGGCGCCGAGACACAGATCCGAGTAGAAGACCGTTCCGGTGCCGGCAAGCATCGAGAAGCGCTCCGGTGCGGCGTCCGCGAAGGCGGCAAAGGCCGCGGCGTCGGTGCCCGATTCCTTCATACCCACGATGTTCCTGTGTTCCGCGAGCGTGACAACCGTATCGGGTGTGAAGGCCACACCGGTCGAAGCAGGAAAGTTGTACAGCAGGACCGGAATCGGCGACTCGTCGGCAACGGCGCTGTAGTGCCGAATGAGCAGTGTCTGGGTGCACAGGCTCTTGAAAAACGACGGCGTCCGCACCAGAACCGCGTCGGCGCCGAGCGCCGCCGCGCGCTTGCTCGCCGCGATGGTCGCGCGCGTCGATTCGCGTCCCGTACCCGCAATCACAACCCGATCGCGCGGAACGACATCGCGCGTCGCACTCAAGACGAGATCGGACTCGTCTTCGTCGAGCAGCGCAGACTCGCCGTTGGTGCCAAGGGCGACGATGCCGCCCAGTCCGGCCCGCATCCATCGCTCGACGTTGAACCGGATGGCCGAGGCATCGACCTCACCGTCGCGAAACGGCGTCGGCATGGGCGGAAAAACAGACGCGAGACGCATGTGATTCGGAGCGTACCACAAAAAGAAAAACCGGAAGCGGGGGTCAGCCCGCTTCCGGTTCACTCGCAGGGTGGCGACGCGGCCGGCCGTAGCCGGGCTCGCGTCCTAGTGGATCCGAGGGCCCCAGACTGACTTCGAGCGCCGCCAGTCTTCGTCGAGAATCGTCCACAGCGTCTGGTCGAGATACTCGCCGTTACGCAGGAACGACTTCCGCAGGATTCCCTCCTGGATCGCGCCCACCTTCCGGAGCGCGCCGTTGCCGCGACCGTTCGCGACCGCAGCACGCGCCTCGAGGCGGTGCGTTCCGACGACATCAAACGCGAAGTTCACAATCATCTTCGCGCCGTCGATGAAGGCGCCCGTGCCCCAGAACGAGGAGCCCATCGCGAAGCCCCACTCGGCCGTTCCGAACCCCGGCTCGAGCTGCCGGACCTGGAAGATGCCGATGGCGGTATTCATGCCGTGCGGCACGATACCGAAGCAGACGTAGTTGCCTGCCGCTCGCTCGCGGTGCGTCCACGCGATGAAGCGCTCGAACCCTTCGACCGTGGTCGGCGGCGGTGAGATGAAACGCGCGACTTCTTCCGTCGCGAGCATCGCCAGGAGCGACGGCGCGTCCGAGAGCCGCAGCTCCCGCAGCGTCACCATCGACCCGGTCAGCACCGGCAGCGCCTGCCGCCAGTTCGTTTCAGTCGTCGTCGCACGAGCCGCGTCGATAACAGCGTTTACGTCCATGACTCCCTCAGCATCTCGGAATGGCATCTTTTCCATTAGAGTACCCCTCCGATTCCCGGGGTCGTGGTGACCGTTGACGGTCCAAACAGGTTGTCGTACACCGACGAGTCGAAATTGACCGGCGGTGCTTCTGGGTCGTCAAAGAGCGGGGTGTCCTCGCCCGAGGTCCCCCAGGTGATGTTGTCTTCGTCGCTCGACGTGCCCCAGACCGTGCTATCCATGTCACCGCTCGTGCCCCAGACGACGTTGTCTTCCAGGCTCGCGGTGCCCCAGACGATGTTGTCTTCGTCCATCGCGGCGGTGCCCCAGATCACGCCGGCGCAATTCGCGCCGCCGCAGTCGGTGCCCCACACGATGTTGTCTTCGTCGTCAGCCATCGTGCCCCAGACGATGTTGTCCTCGTCCAGCGCGGCAAACGTGCCCCACACGATGTTGTCTTCATTAGCCGACGCGGTGCCCCAGACGATGTTGTCTTCGCTGTCCATCGTCGACCACGTCTGGCTGTTGCAGGTGTTCTTGCACTCCGTGCCCCAGACGATGTTCTGACCGGTGGCCGTTTTCGCAGCGCCCCAGACCACGCCCGATTTCCACGCGGTCGCGTTCGGCTTGATCACGCCGTTCGAGATCCGGTGGTTGCCCCAGTTCAGCTTCTTGCTCCATTCAGATGGATGCGGATAAGGCTGTCCTGGCTGGGCCGTCTTGAAGTAAACCGCGAGGTCGACGGCACCTTTGGTATTCAGGAAGCCTGCACCCTGCGTCAGCGCGTCGTATCCCGGATACACCTGCGCGGTGTACTCGAGGATCGCCTTGACGAGGTTCGGCGTCAGCGTCGGATTGGCCTGCAGCATCAACGCGACCGTGCCGGAGACGACCGGCGCCGCCATGCTGGTGCCGCTGAGGCTGAGATACGGCTTGTAGTTGACGAAGAGGGAGCCGGCCAGCAGCGCCGTGGTCTTCGTCGTATACATCAGGCTGAGCGGATCGCTGAGCGATGTCGTGCCCACGCCCGGCGCCACGATGTCCGGCTTCGCTTCGAAGTCGATCGCGGACGGTCCGCGCGAGCTGAACGAGGCCATCACGTCGTCGGCCCGGCTCACCGTGCCCTCATGGCTCGACGCACCGACCGTCAGCACCCAGGGGGCATTGCCCGGCGAACTGATCGCCCCGTACTGAATCTGCCCCAGGCGGTTCTTGCCGAGATTCCCGGCCGCCGTCACCACGACGATCCCGGCGTCCACGGCGCGCTTGGCCGCGAGCGTTAACGGGTCCGTCTTGTATGACTCGGTCACCGCGGCACCAACCGAGAGGTTGACGACTCGCAGGTTGTAGGCTGCCTTGTTCGCCACGGCCCAGTCGAGCGCCGCGATCACGTCGCTGATGACGCCGCACCCGTTCTGATCGAGAACCTTCAGGCTCACGATGTGCGCGTCGGGCGCGATCCCGGCGCGAGCGCCCAGCGAATCGAAGCCGTTGCCGGCGATGATCCCCGTGACGTGCGAGCCGTGGCCGCTGTCGTCGTACGGCGAGGTCCGCCCGTTGACGAAGTCGACAAACGCGGGCACGCGCTGGCCGTTCTTCGTCCGAACGAGCGATGAAGACCCGAGATACGTCAGGTCCGCATGCCAGGACGTGATCCCCGAGTCGATGACCGCGACGCCGATGCCGGCTCCGCGGTAGCCGTATGTCTGTTGCACCGCGCGCGCACCCACCGTCACCGCCACCCGGTTCATCTCGCCACCGGTCGGACGGTCGTAGACGATTCGGTCCACGCCCGGGTAGTCGGCAAGTTTCTTGAGCTGACCGTTGGGGAGCTCAACGACCCTGCCGTTGATGGAATTCAAGTTGCGACCGAGCCGGCCGCCGAGTTTTTTGGACTCGGCGTCCGCGCTCCAACCGGGCTTGAGAAGCACGATGACCTGTGTCTTCCCGTTCGAATTGCCCTTACCCTGATTGGAGGCGCGATCGTTCAGCACCCGGTCCAGCTTGGGATGATCTCCAGGACGGGAGGCAAACGCTGGCGTCGCCCCCGCCAGAGCAAAGACTAGCGCCGCCGCCAGCCCGCTCCTAACAACCGCACACCATCGCAACACTGGAGTACCTTTCGAAAAAGTCCAAGTCACAAGTCGAGTCGGGCTACGGCAGAGCAAGCGCAAGGCCAGCCCAGCCAGGCTCGCATGCGATCGCTTCTAACTGTGTTGTGTAAAGGACTTATTAAATTTTGTCAGGGACAGAAATGCGCCGCACACGTGTGCGCTTGGCGGCCGGAGTGGTTCGTTGTGGTACAGGCAACACTCGTAAATGTGTGGGTTTGAAAAATCCCATGAAAAAAGCCGCGATCGGTCGTGTGCCAGATCGAGACAGCTTCGTTCAAAAATGACATCGATTAACTCATTTAATTACAGTGATTTAACCGATCCAGCCCCGGGCGCATCGGCCGAGCCGGAAGACACGAGGTGCAATGACAAAACCGTCAGCACTATCGCGGCCGCGGGGGCCAGAAGCCAGGGTGCTTCGAAGAGCGTTCCCACCTGCCCGGCCTCGTGAAGCATAACTCCCCAGCTCGGAGTAGGTTCCGCGAAACCAAAGCCGACGAACGAGAGGGTGGCTTCCGCGAGGATGAACGCCGGAAGCAGAAGTGTGATCTGCACGGCGAGGAACCCTCGAGCGGCCGGAAGCAGATGCCGCAGCAGAACCCGAAATGGTCCCGCCCCCATCGCGCGCGCAGCTTCTGCGTACTCTTTCCGCCGCTCGCCGGCCACGACAGCCCGCACGCCGCGTGCCGGATAGGGCCACCCCGCCAGGCTGAGAATTGCCGCCATCGTCCAGAAGACGGTCCCGGTGCTGAGCACGAGAGGCATGCTGGCGCGGAGCACGATCACCACGTAGACGACCGGGAGCACGAGGACGAAATCCGCCGTCCGCATCAACAGGTTGTCCACTAAGCCGCCGCGATATCCGGCTATGGCGCCAAGAATCGCGCCGAGAACGATTGCGGCCACTGCTGCGACAACCGATACGCCGAGCGAGAGTCGCGCGCCAAGGAGCACACGCGCGAAGATGTCGCGGCCGAGCGCGTCGGCACCGAGCGGCAGCCACGGCCCGCGCGATTCATCGGTCGTCACCAGCAGGCCGGATGAGAGGTACTCGAGCGGCACTCGCGTGGTTCGATCCTCGACGAACCGGTGTTCGAGCCGATCGACGAGCCGCAACGGATAGATGAACGGCATCTGCAATCGTCCGTTCTCATCGACCAAGTGCAGGGGCATGGGCGGCGCGTAGCTGAGATCGGCGAACTGTCGCCCGGGATCGTGCGGAGCGATGACGGACGCGGCCAGCGTGATTGCGCCGATGACGAAAAGGCCAATGATCCCGGCGCGCGTCGTCCACGACATCAGGCAGATTCCTCGGCCCGCGGATCGACGGCGACAAGCGCGAGATCGGACAGGAGAATCCCGAGGGCGAGCCCGAATGACCCCGCGGCCGCGCAGCCGGCAACCAGGTAAAGGTCCCTCGACTGAAGCGCCTGGTACATCAGGTCGCCGAGCCCGTTCCACGACATCACGATCTCGACGATGAACGATCCGCTGAGCGCCGAACCGATGATGATGCCGTAAATGGCCAGCACTGGTTTCAGGGAGAGGCGGAGCGCATGACGCCACACCACTCGCCGCCGCGGCACCCCGCGCGCAAGCGCGGCCACGATGCACGGCTCGGCGAGCGCCTCTTGCATGGCTCGTGACTGCAGCCGTTCGATCACGGCGGCAATCGGAAGCGCAAGGGCGAGGGTCGGCAGAACGAGATGTCGCAGGGCGATTGCGATCGATTCGAGCGCGCCTGTCCCAGGTGAAATCCTGGGAAGACCGCCGGCAGGGAGCCATCCGGTGCGTGCCGCAACGAGCAGAAGAACGAGCGACATCACGAGCGACGGCATTGACAGGATCACAATCGAGCCGGCGCGCGCCAGCATTGCCAGCGGATGGCGGCCTCGACTGCCCGTGAACACGCCAAGTGGAAGGCCGACGATCGTCGCAAGCGCAAGCGCCGAAAGGCCGAGGATCGCCGTGTTGGCAGCGCGCTCACGGACGAGAGTCGCGACCGGCCGTTGGAATCTCATCGACTCGCCGAAGTCGAATCGGAGACTGCGGGCGAGCCAGTCAACATACTGTTCCCCAAGCGGGCGATCGATCCCGAACCGGTGGCGTTCGGCGGCAAGAACCGCCGGCTCGGTGCCGAAGGCATCGCCGGGCGGCGCGAAGTGAGCGAGCAGAAGCGATGCGGACGACACCGCGAAGACGAGCAGCGCGGCAAACCCGGCGCGCCGGAGCAGGTACCGTCGGACGCCGCTGTGCACGTTCCTGTTTTTCGGCTCGAATGACCGCTCGCCTTACCGCCCGCCTGGCGCGGCCGCCAGCGTGTCGGCGCTCCACAGAAGCTGTGGAAGCTGCGGCGCGGGTTGCGGGTTTCTGACGCGCGAGCTGACCGCGAGCGTCACTTTCGGCGTGACGAAATAGATCCCCGGCATCTCGTCGACGAACGTCTTCTGCACTTCGGTGAACAACCGGACGCGCTCGCCCGGGTCCGGGGATGTGGCGCTTCGCACCATCAGATCGTCCATGCGCCGCTCCCAGTCGGTCGACGGCGTCTTCTGGCCAGGGTTCCAGACGTGCCACACGCCCGAGCTGAGCCAGAAGCCTTCATTCAATGCCGGGTCGGTCGCACTTGCCTGGATGCCGAAGTAAATGCTGTCGTAGTTGCCTTCGCTATAGCGCTTGAACAGCGCGCCCTGATCGACCGCCACGATATCGACAGCCACGCCGGCCTGACGCAGCTGCTCCTGGATGACGGCAACGACACGCGCTCGAATGTGATCAGCTTGCGTGAGGATTGAAAACCGCACCGGCTTCCCCGCCGCGTCTTCGAGCGTTCCATCGCCGTTGCGATCCGCGAGCCCCGCCGAGGCGAACAGCGTCCGCGCTTTTGCGAGATCGTGCTCGCACGCCGGGCGTATGTCCGCAAACCAGGTACGGTTGGCTGGCGTAACCGGCCCGTAAATGGGAGTGGCCTCGCCAAGGTAGACGGTGTTCGCGATCGCCTGACGATCAACGGCGCAGGAGATCGCCTGCCTGAACGCCTTGTTGCCGAACCACCGGCTCTTTGGATCCGGGTTCTTCGCGCTCGTCAGGTTGAACCAGAGGAGGTTCGGATCGAGTCCCACGCCGTTGTCGATCAGGCGAAGCTGCCCCTCACCTGCCGCGCGCTTGAACGCGGCGTAATCCTCCGGACGAATGTCGCCGTTGACCATCAAATCGACCTCCCCGGACTGCAGCTTGAGCGCTTCGGCGGCCTGGCTGGCAATCACGATGGTCAGCTTGTCGAGATATGGCAGCCGAGCGCCCGCGGCGTCTTTCCGCCAGTAGTGCGGGTTGCGCGCGAGCACGAGCCTCTGCCCCGACACGTGTTCGGCGAGGACGAAGGGACCAAGACCGACGATCTCGGTCAGCGGCGTTTGGATGGCCCAGGCGTCATTGAACTTTCCTTCCGTGAACGCTCGTTCAAGCTTGTGTCGAGGAAGGATCCTGAGGCCGTCAATCAGCCGCAGCCCGGGCGCGAACGGCGACGGAAAGCGGACGACCACGACCGAAGGGTCCGGCGCCGAGACCTGCAGCGGCTTTCCGTTGACGAACGTATCGCTGGCGAGCGGCGATTCGACTTTGGGATCGTAGAGCGCGCGGAACGTAAACAGGACGTCAGCGGATGTGAGCGGCGTGCCGTCGGAGAAGGTCACCCCCGGGCGCAGCTTGATGGTGTAGGTCAAATGGTCGGCCGACTCGGTCCAGCTCGCGGCCAGCCACGGCTCGAGCGTGTCGGTGGCGCGATTGACGTAGACGAGCGGCGCCTGCGTCAGAAGCGCCAGCGCCTCCCCCGCGGTCCTGTGATCGACGAGCCGGTTGTAGGTGGCCGGTTCGGATCGAATCGAGGCGACCAGCTCGCCGCCGCGCGCGGGAGCGGCGTCGCCAGCCGGCGTGGCGGAGCCGGAAGTCGTCGAGGGACGCTCCGACCTGCAGCCGATCATGAAAACGGCTGCCGTGAACGTCATGACGACGGCAGTGAGGGCGACAGGAACGTGCGGCAGCGAGGCGGAACGCGGAGTCGGGGCCACGAATGACCTGACCGGCCAATGAGTTGGCCGCTACAGAAAAACGTCGATTTTACGGGCGTTTACCGCGGGTAAGCGCTACCCGGACGGGACGCAGGTACCAGTGAGCCAATTGATTGGCTGACCTTATCTTCGGCCGCTGATGAGGACGGCTGCAATGTTAGACGAACAGGGGCAGTCCGCCCTCTCAAGTGCACCATAGAGTCGCTTCGTGCTCGCTCCTGTGCGGCACGCGTCCGAATTTACGCGCCGCGACACGTCGTGGCACGCCGCGTGCCTTCGGCTCGCGTGAATCTCCACCCTGCGACTTCCGGGACCCAAGCCATGAGCGACACTCTGCGATCGTCAAGGCACGTCTATGGTCCTGCAGCGCTGATAGTAGTTTCTGCCCTGTTCGCGACGACAGCCGAAGCCGGTCCTCACCGGGCGAGGCTCTCCAGGGATCTCGAGTCGCGTATCGCGGCGGCGCGCGGCGAGCCTGCAACCGTCATTGTTTCCGGCAGCGACGAGCGCGTGCGCTCGCTCGCCACGCGCTACGGCGCAGTGCTGAAAAAACCCCTCCGTGGCGGCGCCGTGCTCGAGGTGACCGCTGGTCAGCTCGAGGCGCTGAGCGACGATCCATCGGTTGACCATCTCTCCGGCGACGCGCCCGTCCAGCGCATGGCCGTCACGAACGAGGCTACCGGCGCCACGCAGGTGTGGGCCGGCATCGCGGGCCTCGGCGGCTACACCGGCCGCGGCGTCGGCGTTGCCGTCATCGATTCCGGCGTCGCGACGCACGCGGGGCTGCGCGGTCGCGTCGTCGCCGAATTCGACTTCACCGGCAAGAAGGGATCGGCGGTCGACAAGTTCGGACACGGCACGCACGTCGCGGGCATCGTCGCCGGCAACGACACCGGTGATACGCGGGAATTGCACCCGGCGCTCACATCGTCAGCCTTCGGGTGCTCGGGCCGGACGGGTCCGGCGACACGAGCGACGTCATCAACGCGATCGACTGGGCGATCGAGCACCGGTCGCAGTTCGCGCTGCGCATCATCAATCTCTCCCTCGGACATCCGGTCTTCGAATCGTACCGTGACGATCCGCTCTGCCAGGCCGTGCAGCGTGCCGTCAGCGCCGGGCTGGTGGTGGTGGCGGCGGCGGGAAACTTCGGAAAGATGGACGATGGCCGCCCAATCGTCGGCGGGGTGATCTCGCCGGGCAACAGCCCCGCGGCGCTCACCGTCGGCGCCCTGAACACGGTCGCGACCGCCACGCGGTCCGACGATGTGATGGCGACCTACAGCTCCCGGGGTCCGACGATGATCGACGGCGTCCTGAAGCCGGACATCGCGGCGCCGGGAAACAAGATCGCCGCGCCGGCCGCGCCGGGCGTCGTACCTGACGCAGACCTATCCAGAACGGATCGTGGCGGGTCAGGGGTCGCAGGCGTACATCGAATTGAGCGGCACCAGCATGGCGGCAGCGGTGGTGTCGGGGGCCGCGGCGCTGCTGCTCGAGGCCAATCCGGCGCTGACGCCAGCCGACACGAAACTGGTGCTGCAGGTGACGAGTTCACCGGTGGCAGGGGCAGGCTTGATTGAAGCAGGGGCGGGAAGCCTGAATGCCGCGGCGGCGGTAGTGCTGGCGGCGAAGCCGACGGCTGTATCCGCGCCACTGCTCGACGGAACTCAGTTCGCCCTCTCGCGAACCGCCTTCGTTAACTCAGGCAACGACGTCACGACGAACTTCTCAAGTTGGACTGCATTCGTTGCTGGATTGGGCACGATCACTCTGTTTCCTTCAACCATCGTTTGGGGTGAAACCATCGTGTGGGGTGAGACGATTGTTTGGGGCGAAACAATCGTCTGGGGCGAAACCATCGTTTCGTCGAATCTCCTCCTCAAGAGAACAATAGTGTGGGGCGAATCCGTCAGGCCAGAAACGATTGTCTGGGGTGAGACGATTGTTTGGGGTGAAACCATTGTGTGGGGAGAAGGGCAATCTGTACCTAAAGGCGACTAACAAGTTCACATTCTTGCTGACCTATTTTACAAGGAGCAAAGCGATGAGCCGCTTAATCGTTTGGGGAGACTGATTCGATAAACTACCAGGGATCAAGGATGAGGGAAGACCGATTAACCCGAGGTGGCCGACTGTACGTCGGAGTCGTTATAAGTGCCGGTGTGTTTGCGCTCCTGCACTCCATGTACTTCCTCCACCTTCATCCTGTTACTTACCACTGGGCGCTGTTGGCCGGACTGACGCTCCTAACCGGTTCATTTACCGTAAGGATTCCGACAATTCCGGCCAGATTATCGGTTTCGGAGACTTTCGTCTTTGCTGCTGTGCTCCTGTTTGGGCCCGCCGCAGCAACAATGATTGTTGTTCTCGACGCCCTTGTGATCTCGCTCTGGCAAAAGAGGCGAGTGAGGCGGCCTCCACGGGTTCTGTTCAACGTAGCCGCACCATCCGTTGCAATTTGGCTAGCCGCGCATAGCTTCTACTGGACTACAAGGATCACGCCCCTCGCGGACCTACCTCGACCCATCTTGCCATTGCTCATTCCGCTTATTGTTCTGGCGATCTTGTACTTCCTATTGAATAGCGTTCTTGTGGCACTTGCGATTTCGTTTGAAAAGCACGTCTCAGCCTTTGTTGTTTGGCGTGATAGTTTTCTCTGGTTATCGCTCAATTATCTAAGCGGCGCCTCAGTTGCAGCACTCCTTCTGCCATATCTTCAGCCGTCGGAGCATGAGTTCGTCAGTGTAATCGGTGTTCTTCTGCCTCTTTTGTTGATTTCATATCTGACATTTAAGGCCGCCATGGGCCGCGTCGATGATGCGCACCGCCATCTGAAGGAGTTGAACGACCTCTATTTGTCAACTATCGAGACGCTCGCAATGGCGATCGACGCGAAGGATCAAATCACTCATGGCCACATACGCAGAGTTCAAGTGCAGGCGGTGGCTCTTGCTAACGGCATGGGGGTAAAAGATTCGACGCAGATTCGCGCTATTGAAGCAGCTGCCCTTTTGCATGACATGGGTAAGTTGGCTGTTCCAGAGGTACATTTTGAACAAGCCTGGACCGCTAACGACGGCGGAGTTTGAAAAAATGAAACTTCATGCCAGCGTTGGTGCGGACATTTTGTCAGCCATAGATTTTCCTTACCCTGTCGTTCCGATTGTAAGGCACCACCATGAAAGCTGGGATGGGACAGGGTATCCAGATAAGTTGCTCGGAGCAGCAATTCCCATCGGAGCCCGAATACTATCTGTAGTTGACTGCTTTGATGCGCTGACATCCGATCGTCCGTACCGTCCTCGCCTGTCAGATTCAGAGGCGCTCGAGATTCTGGTAGAACGACGTGGGCGGATGTACGATCCGCTCGTAGTTGATACGTTTGTTCGTCTACATTCCGAAGGCAAACTGAGCACCAACGAAGTCTCCCAAGAGGCATCTTTCTCAGTGTTCTCGAACTCTCCATCCCCGCCCTACGGCCCAACTCACGATCCTGGCCCGTTGGAAGACATCGCCGCAAGTGGCGAAGAAATGCTAATCCTATTTGATCTCGCACGAGGCATGAACGATCGCCTCGAGTTGCATGAAGTTTGTGATCTGGTGGTCAAACACTTGCGCCGTGTCGTACCTTCGTCGCTTTTCGTGTTCTATGTTCACGATTCAACTTCTGGAGAACTTGTGTGTGCTTTCGCCTCAGGCGAGCATGCGAGCTTGGTAGCAGGATTGAGAATTCCATTGGGGCAGAGGCTAACAGGTTGGGTAGGTGCGCACCGACACACTATTGGAAACTCTGATGCTGTCCTTGACCTCGGCGATACGGCGCGGTCCGTTGTTCCAAGATTGCGCAGCTGTCTAAGCACCCCATTAGTGGCGAATGATTCACTCGTCGGTGTGTTGTCGCTTTATTCGGAGGTTAACCAAGCCTTTTCGCACGAACACCAGCGCGTTGTTGAAGTAATAGCACGCCAGATTTCACCAGCACTTATGCACGCGACCTCATTGGAGAATGAAGCGACCGCGAGGCACAAGCTTGACTCGCGTGCGACGAACCCAAACGTTGAGCCGAATCGACCGAAGAAGTCAATTCATTGAGATTCGCCTGTGGCAGTCAACTTCGCTCATCTCGACGCTTTAAATCGATCCGGACAATTTGAGCAAGCGCTAGGCTATCTCGAGCACGAGTCGCGAGGCCTGCGTTCACTCGACCTCTATCGGTTCGACGTTACACGTGCCGAACTGCTTTATCAAACCGGGCGAATTGCACAAGCGTCTGATTTAGCTACCAAGCTACTCAATGAAGCGTTGCCGGTGGGTCTTGATGCCAAGGCCGCTTACGTCGCTGCTGTGGCGAGCTTTGAAGAGGGCAGATTTGACAGAAGTCTTGAATACATCAGGCGATCAGTGCGAACCGCCGAATCCAGCGGAGATCCCAGTCTGATCGCAATGGCTCAGCTCGGACTTCTCCGACTTGTAGCAGACGCAGATACGGCTATGGTGCCCCTGCTACGAGATGTTCGAAGAGTCATCGCGCGCACGGGGGATCCGCACCTCATCGTCGGACTTAGACTTCATTTTGCACGCGTTGAGGCTTCTAGGCACAGCCCCCAGGAGTCGGAACGCCATCTGAAGGCTGCTCACTCTCTGCTCCAGGAATTCCCAAACGCCTGGTTGCAAGGGCGTGTACATTTGGGTTTTTCCATAGTGAACACACTCAGCGGTGACTACGAACACGCCATCGAAGAAGCCAAACTAGCCATACATTGTGCCGCCCTGTCCGGACATTATGGTACTGAGTTAGCAGGGCTGACGAATCTTTCCCACGCGCTCCAAGCGGCTGGGAATCATCGAGAGGCGCATAGGGCGATCGATCAAGTGCTCGCCAAGTCGTTGGACGACGTTGAGATCAGAATGGCAGCACTTGATTCTCGGGCGAACTTACTGATGCGCGAAGGTCGATTTGAGGAGGCGGATGCGGCAATAACTGAAATCGATCAATTGGTGAATTCGATGCCGATCGATCTCCGAACGAGGTGGGTGGCCTCGACGATTTCTGAAACACGGGTTCGCCTCCTCCAAGCACAACAGCGCTGGGATTTAGCGGACGTCGAGTTGACCAAGGCCATCGCAGCCTCAATTAACCAAAAGGACACGTACTGGGAGAATCGATTCCTTCTTCTGAGAATTGACGGTTTCGCTGCTAAGCGGCGGTTTGCAGAGGCAGGGCAGATATTAATGCGACTCGTTCATAGCGACACTCTCGAGCGCATGAGCGAGCGCCACCGAGTCGTAGGAACGGCTGTCGTAGCTTCGGGCGCGATCGAGCGAGGTCGCGAATTGTTGCGACGATCCAATCGAATGTCATCCGGTTTAGAGAGAGAAGCCAGTAACAAGAGGTCGTCTGTGGAACAAGAAAGTAGACTTAGAGATTCCGTCCACGATTCATCTGGAGCGGTTTCGACGGCTCCTCCTCCTAATCTTGACAGCGCTGTCGCGCTCATCGAGCTGGGCGGGCACCCGCACATCCTCGCGCGCGAGGCGCTGGCGGTCCTCGACGCGGCGCAGTGCGCTCGCGCGGCGGCGGTCGTCGCTCTCGGCCGCGGCGGTCCTCGAGTCATCGACCAGCGCGGCTGGGAAGCCTCGCTGGCGCTCGCCGCCGCTCGCAAGCCCGACGCCTACGAGGTCCTGCCGCTTGGAGAACATCGCGACGAACCCTGGCAGCTCATCGTCGACCCCAAAACGGACCTGGAACATCGGTGCGCGCTGATTGCCGTCCGCAAACTGATTGACACCGCTCTCGCCCTCGAGCGCTACCGGCGCGACGAGCAGCAGCGCGCCGCGCTCTGGCCCGCCGAGGCGCTCGACGGCGATCCGGAGAGCATCTGGGCGTCGGAGCAGATGGCGGAAGTTCTCGGCGTCGCCAAGCGCATTGCCGCGACGCCGCTGTCGGTTCTGGTCACCGGCGAAACCGGCACCGGCAAGGAAATGCTGGCGCGCGCGATTCATCGCGCGTCCGATCGCGCAGACAAGCCCATGATCCCGTTCAACTGCACCGCGGTGCCCCGCGACATGATCGAGAGCCAGTTGTTCGGCCACCGCCGCGGCGCGTTCACCGGCGCCGATTCGTCATTCGCCGGCGTGATCCGCTCGGCGGTTGGCGGCACGCTGTTCCTCGACGAGATCGCCGACGTTCCGATCGATGTCCAGCCGAAGCTGCTGCGCTTCCTGGAGACGCACGAGATCCATCCGCTCGGGGAGATGCAGGCGGTGAAGGTCGACGTTCGAGTCATCGCCGCCACCAACGCCAGACTCGAACAGCTCGTCGCCGAGGGCAGATTCCGGGAGGACCTGTTCTATCGCTTGAATGTCGTGCAGCTGAAGTTGCCGCCACTGCGGGAGCGGCGCGAGGAAATTCCGCCGCTGGTGGAGCATTACCTGCGCAAATACGGCGAGGAGCAGAAGAAGGGCCGGCTGACGCTCAGCGACGAAACGCTCGAGTACCTGCTCCTGTATTCATGGCCGGGCAACATCCGCCAGCTGGCCAACGAGGTCCGGCGGATGGTGGCCATGGCGGAAGTCGATGCGACGCTCGCACCGGCGCAGCTGTCGCCGGAGATTCAGTCGTCGCGCCGGACGGTTCCGGCGGTCGCCAGCGCTGATCCTGAGGTCCGCGTCCGAATCGATCAACCGCTCCCGGTCGCCGTCGAGATCCTGGAGCAGACGATGGTCAGGAGCGCGCTCGATCGCACGCACGGCCGGGTCGAGGAAGCCGCGAGGATGCTCGGGATTTCGCGAAAGGGCCTCTTCCTCAAGCGCCGCCGCTGGGGCATGCGGCACCACTGATCGGGCGCGAGAGTCGGCGCGACGCGTGGATCACGGAGCGCTCAAGACCGTCCGTCCCCACACGGCGAAACAACGCCGAATCGCGATCCCCACGCGACGCCAGTGTGACAAGGCCGCCACAGCCATGTGTCGGGGTTGTCACAGACGGCTGTCCTTTCACCGCCGATCGACATGGCACCCGAAATGCTTCTTTTGGGTGACATGGCGACGGTCACCGCAGAAAAATGCCCGAGATGTGAATCATCCCGGGTGGTCGCCGCGTTTCGATCGACGACGAGCTCGTATTACTCCTGTTCGGACTGCGGGTACATGTGGGACGTCGTGCGGACCAGTGACACGCCTGCAGACGAGGAGTGGCGAGACAGACTGGACCGGCGAGCTCAGCATCACGCGTGACGGGTTCTGGCGGGTACTACGAGGTTCTCGCGAGGTTCGCGCGACGCCTTGGCAGAACCCAGATCACCGTTAGCTCTCGCCCAAGACCCGCTTGGCCTGCTTGTTGTGACGGGCGATATGGGCGGTCGCCCACTCAGCGAGCTGGTAGACGTTGATGGTGCCGACGAGCGGGTGCGTGACGCCCAGCCGGCCGCGCTCCAGGGTGAGTGTGTCGAACGCGCGCGCCATCTTGGTGCCCGACGCTTCGAGCGCCGCGACGGCCTCGGTTCGCCGCACCGCGGAAGGTGGATGCGACGCCGGGGCAGCCTGAATCCGATCGGGCATCGACGCAGCGATTTCCTCCCACGGCCGCTCGGCAAATAACTCCGGCAGCGGCTGCGGCCCGCCGACGTCGCCGGCGATCAGCGCCGCAAACCGTGTTGACACATTCGCGACGTGCCACCCGATCTGCGCCGCCGACCAGCCGTTCGGCACGGGCCGCTCGGCGGCCTCGTCGGTCGCCCCGCGAAGCCGCTTCACCAGCCGCTCGTTCGCCGAGGCAAACGATTCGCGCAGATGCCGAACTCTCGCCATGTGCACCGACTGTGCTCCGTGCATCTCCCCCTCAGTTTGAACTTTTAACTTTTAACTTTTAACTTTTAACTTTCTACTTATCTCGCACCCCCGAAGAACGACGGCAGCGGCATGTCGCGCATCGTGTGCAGCCCGGGCGGCACGTCGAGAATCTTCGGCAGCGAGTTGACGACGATCGACGCGGTCGCGATGTCGCCGTGCACGCCGCCGGCGAGCTTCATCTTCAGCGCCGGCGATCCCGTCGATCTCGACTGCGTCGTACGACTCCGGCGCGCCGAGATAGGCCTCCATGTGCAGGGTGATGACCGGCGCTCCGTTGCGATAGCCGACGCCGTCCTGCACGATGCCGCAGACGAAGCCCGGGATCGACGGCGAGGAATTCGCTCGCCACGGTGACGGTCGCCATCTTCGGCTGGATCTCGTCGGTGATCCGATCCAGCTTCCAGCCGATCGCGTCCGCGATCATCGACACCGATTCGGCGAGCCCGACGTGCCGCACGCTCCCGTCGTCCACCTTCGTCTGGAACTGCTCGCGCGTCAGGCCGGCGCCGATCTTCTGCTGGAACGGCAGCCGGCGGATGCGCGCGTCCTGGACGCGATCGATGCGCACCGATTCGACCCGCTCGCAGACGCCCGTCAGCATGATCGGCAGCGCGTCCATCACGAAACCCGGATTCACGCCCGTCCCGAGCACCGCCGACCTTGGACTTCTTCGCGAGCTGATGAATCGCCCGCGCGTATTTCAGGTTGCCCTTGGTCGGGTACGCCAGCTCCTCGGTCGTCGAGACGATCGGCACCTTCAGCTTCAGGATCTCCTCGATCTGCGGCAGCACCTTCTTCATCGACGAGCTCGTGCACAGGACGACGACGTCCGGCTTCGTCGCCTTGATCGCCTTCTTCACGTCGCCGGAGACCTTCACGCGCAGCGCGCGGCCGACGCCGGCGATCTCGCCGAGATCGCGCCCGACCTTCATCGGATCGATGTCCGCCGCGCCGACGATCCGGAACCCCTTCCGCTCGGCGACCTGACGCACGACGCCGGCGCCAATCGGCCCGAGGCCAACGTGCATGACCTTGATCGGTGCCGTCTCTGATGCCATCGCTGATCTCCTCGAGGATGAATGCGATCTCGTGATTATACCTGCCGGCCGCGCACGCCGGTCAGGCGAAGCAACGGTTCTGGTGTAGGATTGGCGCGTGTTCGGGCGATTCGCGGCGCTCGTGGCCCTGGTGCTCCTCGCTGATGCGGCAATCACGGGTGCCGCCGCAGGCTCCGGCATCCGAGCTCAGCGCGAGCCGCCAGGCGTCGGCACCGCGATCGCCGCGCAACGCCAGCTACGCGATCACCGCGCGGCTCGATCCCGGCAGCCGCACCATCACCGGCGACGAGATCCTCACCTGGCGGAACACGTCGAACACCCCGGCCTCGACGCTGCGCTTCCACCTTTATTACAACGCCTGGCGCAACACCGCCTCGACCTGGATGCGCGAGCGGCGCGCTCGGCCGGCGACACGCGCTCGCGTCGCAGCCCGAAGCCGACTGGGGCTGGATCGACGTCACGACCATCCGCCTCATCGGCGCCGGGGTGGCTGCCGGCGATCTGACGACGCGACTCCGCTTCATCGCACCGGACGACGGGAATGCCGAGGATCGGACGGTGATGGAAGTCGCCGCTCGACCGCGCCGTCGCGCCCGGCGAGACGGTCAACGTGCAGATCGCGTGGTCGTCGCGCGTGCCGCGCACGTTCGCGCGGACCGGCGTGATCGGCAATTTCTATTTCCTCGGCCCAGTGGTTTCCGAAGATCGGCGTGCTCGAAGACACCGGCTGGAACTGCCATCAGTTCCACGCCGCGACCGAGTTCTTCTCCGACTTCGGCACCTACGACGTGCGCCTCACGGTGCCGCGCGGATGGATCGTCGGCGCGACCGGCGTCGAGCGCGACCGCCGCGACGAGGCCGACGGCACGACCACTCATCACTACTAGCAGGACGACGTGCACGACTTCGCGTGGACGACCAGCCCCGACTACGTCGAACGGCACGCGACGGTTCGAGCATCCGACGCTGCCGCCCGTCGACATGCGGCTGCTGCTGCAGACCGGAGCACGCCGGCCAGGCGGAACGCCATTTCGAGGCCGACGCGCGCCGCGTTGAAGTATTACGGCGAGTGGTTCGGCGCCTACCCGTACGGCCACATCACGATCGTCGATCCCGGCGTGGCAGAGCGACGCGGGCGGCATGGAATACCCGACGCTGTTCACCGCGGGAACGCGCTGGCTCGTGCCGCGGCCACGGACGAGCCCGAAGAGCGTGACGGTCCACGAGGCCGGTCATCAGTTCTGGTACGGCATCGTCGCGACCAACGAGTTCGAGCACGCGTGGATGGACGAAGGGCATCAACACGTTCTCGACCGCGCGCGTGATCGAGCAGCGGTTCACGCCGACTTACTACGCGAAGCGGTATTTCGGCGGCTTCGTGCCGTGGATGTTCCGCGACTTTCCGCTCAGCCGCGAAGCGCGACGGCGATCGGCTGGCGACGTACCGGCCGGCGGCGAAGGCCGACGCGCCGTCGACGCCGACGCTGGCGGTACTGGCCCGGCACGGCCGGCGTCGATCACCTACGACAAGACCGCGCTGTGGCTGCACACGCTCGAACGCATGCTCGGCTGGGAGACGCTGCAGCGCATCCTGTCGACGTACTTTTCGCGCTGGGCGTTCCGGCATCCCAAGCCCGAGGACTTCTTCGCCGTCGCGAACGAAGTGAGCGGACGGGATCTGACCTGGTTCTTCGATCAGGTCTATCGCAGCTCCAACGTCTTCGACTACGGCGTCGACGCGCTTCCGAGCGAGCTGGCAGCGGTGCGCGGGTATTCGGCGACGAGCAACGCTCGGGCGCACCGCACGCTCGAACTCGCCAGGCGCCGTTCCGCACGACGCGTCGTCGTCCGCCGTTACGGCGAAGGCATGTTTCCCGGTCGACGTCCGCGTCGTCTTCGAGAACAAGGAGGAAGTGCGCTGGCGCTGGGACGGGCGCGATCGCTGGAAGATGTTCGAGATCGACAAGCCGGTGCGCGCCGCGTTCGTCCAGGTCGATCCCGATCACGTGCTGCTGCTCGACGTGAACTACACGAACAACTCGGCGACGCTGCGCGCCGCGCGCGGCGCGAGGCCGCGCGCAAATGGTCGCTCGCCTGGCTTGTCTGGCTGCAGGATCACCTGCTCACGTACGGCTTCTTCGTCTGATGGACCGCGCGCGCCGCATTTCGCGAAGGAATCCGCCGCGTCAACGGCGCGCCGCTGGTCGTCGCGGGCATGTTCGCCGTGACGCTGTCTCGTCGCGCTGCCGCTGTCGTACGCGCTGCGCGGCGATGATCGCGGCGCACCTCGGGCCAGCCTGGCCGCTGACCGCGGCCGCCGGCACGAACTACGACTGGTGGCAGGAGTTCTTCGCTCAGGCGTCGGGTCTCGGCACGACCTTCGTCCCGTCGATCATCGGCTTCGGCGCGGTGCTCGACAACCTGAGCGGCTTGCTCGACAACAACGTCATGGCCGCGACAATCGCCGGCGTCACCGCGCATGGCTGGTGCTGTGGTCGTTTCTCGCCGGCGGCGTCATCGATCGGTTCGCGCGCGCGCCGACGGACGCGCTCGCACGGGTTCTTCGGCGCGTGCGGCATGCACTTCTGGCGGCTGCTCAGGCTCGGCGTGTTCGCGCTGGTCGTCTACGCCTTCCTGTTCGGCTACGTGCACGACTGGATCTTCGACGTGCGTACCCGCGGCTTGACGCGGGACGTCACGGCCGAGCGAACCGCCTTCGCGATCCGGCTCGCAGGCTACGCGATGTTCGGCGCGCTCCTGCCTTCTCTGCAACCTCGTCTTCGACTACGCTCGCGTCCGCATCGTCGTCGAGGATCGTCGCAGCGCCCTCGGCGCGCTCGTCGCCGGCGGGCCCGGTTCGTGCGGCGCCACGCGGCGAGGTGCTTGGCGGCTCTATGCGCTGAATGCCGTAGCATTCCTGTTGCTGGTCGCGCTGTACGCCGTGGTCGCTCCCGGGCGCGCCGCGATCGGGCTTGTCGATGTGGCTAGTCCTGGGGCTGGCGAGCTGTACATCCTCGGACGTCATTACCTGAAGCTGCTGTTCTACGCATCGGAGACGGCATTCTTCCAGGGGGCGCTCGCGCACGCTGCCTACACGGCGGCGCCGGCCGTCGTGTGGCCCGATTCGCCCGCGGCCGAAAGCATCGGCAACGCGGATCCCACGAGAGCATGGCCTGAGCGGCCGCACGCGTCGATCATGAGCTCCCGGGTCTTCAAGAACGCGCGCATCCTGATCGTCGACGACGAGCCGGCGAACGTGGACCTGCTGCGACGGCTGCTCGAGCGCGCGGGGTTCAGCCGGATCGAGAGCACGAACGATTCGCGCGAAGCGGTCGATCTCTACGTCAAGTTCCGGCCCGACCTGATCCTGCTCGACCTGCACATGCCGCACCGGGACGGGCTCGAAGTGATGGACGAGCTGAACCAGATCGCCGAGGCCAGCTACCTGCCGATCCTGATGCTGACCGGCGACGACACGCAGGAGGCGAAGCGCGAGGCGCTGTCGCGCGGCGCGAAGGACTTCCTCAACAAGCCGTTCCACAGCGACGAAGTGCTGCTGCGGATCGGCACGCTGCTCGAGACGCGGTTCCTCTACCTGCAGATCCAGAGCCAGAACCAGATGCTCGAGGCGAAGGTCCGCGACCGGACGCGCGAGCTCGAGGCGGCGCAGATCGAGATCATCGAGCGGCTGGCGCGCGCGGCGGAGTTTCGCGACGACAACACCGGGCAGCACACCGAGCGCGTCGGCCAGATGGCGGCGCTGCTGGCCGCGGCAGATCGGCCTGCCGGACGCGCAGGTGTCGCTCATCCGCCGCGCGGCGCCGCTGCACGACGTCGGCAAGATCGGCGATTCCGGATTCGATGCTGCTGAAGCTGGGCAAGCTGACGCCGGAGGAGTTCGAGATCGTGAAGACGCACACGACGATCGGCGCGCGGATCCTGTCGGGCAGCCGGTTCACGATCCTGCGGCTCGCCGAGGAAATCGCGTTCAATCACCACGAGCGGTGGGACGGCGACGGCTACGTCGGGATCGCGGCGCCGCCATTCCGCTCGCCGGCCGCATCGTCGCCGTCGCGGACGTGTTCGACGCGCTGACGCAGAAGCGTCCGTACAAGGCGGCGTGGCCGGTGGCCGAGGCGATCGCCGAGATCGATCGGCAGCGCGGCCGGCAGTTCGATCCCGCTCTGGTCGACGCGTTCCTGCGCGTCGATCGAGCAGCGCGAGCCGCAGGCGCCGGTGACGTAGCGAGCGTTGCCAGTTCCCAGTAGCCAGTTCCGGCGGGCGAGTAGCCGATGGCGAGCGCACGCGACAGATCTCGCGGACTGGCTGCGCCAGCAGGTCGACCGCCGCGGGCGCGCGCGGGCTCGCCGTCGGGTTGAGCGGCGGCCTCGATTCGGCGGTGGTCGCGCGGCTGTGCCAGATGGCGATGCCCGGACACAGTGCGTCGGCGTCATCATGCCGTGCCACAGCGATCCGCGCGACGAACAGGATGCGGAGCTCGTCGCCCATCACTTTGCGATCCCCGCCGTCCGCATCGATCTCGCGCCCGCGTACGATCACCTCGTCGCCGATCTGAAGAGCGCTGTTCCTGCAGCTGCCGCGGGATCAGGTCGCCGGCGCAACGACCGGTCGAGGCGCGACGGCACGGCATGCCGCTCGCGAACCTCAAGCCGCGGCTGCGCATGTCGACGCTGTATTTCGTGGCCAACTCGCTCAACTACCTCGTCGCCGGCACCGGCAACCGCAGCGAGCTGACGATCGGCTACTTCACGAAGTACGGCGACGGCGGCGTCGATCTGCTGCCGCTCGGCCGGCCTGCTGAAGAGCGAGGTGCCGCGAGCTGGCCGTCGAGCTCGAGGTGCCGCAGGATCATCGACAAGGCCGCCGAGCGCGGGACTGTGGGCCGGTCAGACCGACGAGGAGGAAATGGGATTCTCGTACGCGGATCTCGAGCGCTATCTCACGAACGGACCGGACGGCGTCGCGCCCGCGCTGGCGATGCGCATCGAGCGCCTGGTCCGCACGACCGAGCACAAGCGCGCGCAAGCGTCATGCCGCCGCCGGAGAATTAGGTTCCGCTGCGTTCTGACAGGGTTCTGCAGGGTTCATACGAGCGTTCGTTCGGGGTTCCGCGAGGTTCGCTCACGGTTGTTGAACTCGCGGAACCTCTCAGCACCCTGTAGAACCCGGGCTTACCCAACCCCCGTCGCCATCGCGCCGGAACGGCGCTGCGCGGTCTCCGGTTCGCCGGAGAGCCGCTGGAGCGCCGCATGGACGATCTCGCGCAGTGCGGGATCCGACGACATCGGTCAGCTTCTGCAGCTCGCCTTCGAAGCTGTGCAGGTGCAGCGCGCCGACGGCGTAGACGGCGCACGATCGCAGCCAGCGTCCTCGCTCGCCAGCAGCGTCGCGATCGCCTGCTCCGCCGTTTCGAGCGGCGCGCCGACGAGCTGGTTGGCGAGTCGCGATGCGCTCGTCGATGGTGACCTGGCTGTCGAGGAGCGGCAGCAGCAGGCGCCGAAGTCCGGGCTTCAGCACGTTGTCGAGGAACTCGAGCGCGTTCGCGCGCACGGTTGGATTGGTCGATCGCATGCCGACATAGGCATCGTGAAGCCCCGGTCCGGCGGACGAGCAGCGCCATCAGCCGGAACATCCGTTCGAGCTCCTGGTCCATCGACTGACGGAGCCCGTCCAGCGCCTGATCGTCGTCCTTGAACTGCTCCCGCAGCGGCGCCCAGCACCTGATACGAGCGGTAGTGGCCGGCGATTTCCGCCGCGAGCACGAGCTCGACGAGTTGTCGTCGATGTGGACGTCGGGATGCACGTCGTGCAGCTTGTTGAGCGACGCGATCACGCGGTGGCGGAGCGTGACGTCCGTCTGCAGCAACCCTTCGATGAGCACCTCGAGCGCGATCGGCGTACCGATCCGCACGAGCACCTGCGGCAGCTCGCGCTTCGTCTCGACCGGGGCTGCCGGATCGTCCAGGCGCTGCGCCAGCTCGGGCACGAGCGCGTTTCCATATCGCGCAAGCTGTCCGCCGCGTCGGCGGTGAGCTCCGGACGGGCAAGGGCACGAAGCAGCGCGTCCACGACTTCGTCGCGCATCACCACCGACGCGGCGGCAATCGCCTGCCTGGCAACGGACGGCTCGGGATCCGCGATCAAGCGAACGAGCAGGTCCGTGAACAGACCGGGCACGAGCGACAGGACACGCGCCGCCTGCAGCCGATCTTGCACGCCGTCCTGCCCCTCCGAATCCGCCATCGCCGACAGCAGCATGCGCGCGGCATCGAGGTTCTGCGACGGCCCCGGTGACGCGAGGAACGCGGCCATCCCGGCGCGGATGGAAAAGTCCTCGAAGTCGCCGAGCTCCTCGAGCTGGCGAAGCGGATCGACGCGCATCTCGCGCGTGACGTAGAGCAGCGCCTCGGTGCGCACGCCCAGGTCCGGATCTCGCAGCATGTCCATCGCGATGCGGCTGATCGACGTGTCTCGCGCGGCGCTCAGCATCGCGAGCGCGCGGCGACGGATGTCGGCGTTCTCATGCGTCAGCAGCATGCGCAGCGGCCGTTCGAGCCCGACGAGCTGCTGCGCCTCGAGCAGATCGAGCGCATAGCTGACGTCCTTGGCGTCTGGGGACGTCAGTTTTTCGACAAGGATACCTGCCGCGCTGCGGTCGAGCGACGCGTCCGCCAGGTGCTCGCTGTCGATGCGATGGCGATGAATGCTTGATTGAATCGTCCGGACGTACTGCTCCGCGCAGGCGGACGGCCACCAGCAGCCAGGCGCCGATGAACCCCAGGTTCAGCGCCGCCGTTCCACGAATGCCCAACCCGAGGCCGCCCGGCACCAGAAATCCCTGGGTCGCAATCCCCAGGAGCACTGCGCCGGCCGCGTCTGCGAAGCGGCTGACGACGATGTCGATCGCGGTCTTGATCTGGGCGCGCAGCGGCGGCGTGAGCGGCAGGTACAGCAGCTCGTAGGTCGCCTTGTCGAGCGAGAAGCGGAGACCCTGATCGAGCGCGTTGGTCAGCAGCACGGCCCAGAACGCGGGCAGGAGCAGCACGAGCGAGCTGCCGGTGCCGAGGGCAATCGGCAGAACCAGGATGGTGATCCCAAGCCCGAACTGCCGCAGGGCCGGACCGACGAGGAGGAGCTGCAATACGAAGCTGACCGAGCCGAGCGCGAAGTTGAACGTTCCGAAGAAGCGGGTCAGTGCCGTGGCGTCGCCGCCGAATTTCTGCTCCGCCACGACGCTCAGCTGAAATGCCGTCCACTGCGTCGTGATCGCGGCAAGAAACACGAGCGCCGCCATGAGTCTCAGGTACGGCGTTGCCGCGATTCGTCGCAGCGTGCTGACCACGAATGTTTCGGGACATGCGTCCGCTTCGCCACACCGCCGACTCGAATATGGATCTGCGCGATCGACACGATGACGGCGGCGCCGAGGATCAGCCCGGCCAGCACGAGCATCATGTTGACGGTGCCGCCGACGGGCTCGACGAGGACGCGCGCCAGCACGCCGGCGCCGATCGCGCCGAGCGACGCGCCAACGGCGATCACGCCGAACAGCCGGCGCGCCTGCCGCGTGTCGAACATCTGGTTGGCGAAGGTCCAGGCCTGCAGCGGGGCGATGACGCCGAAGCAGTTCACCCAGATATAGAAGGCGGCCGGGAGGAACCACGCGAGTGAGCCTCGGACCGCAATGGCGGCGTGGTGAAAACGAAACGCATACCAGAACAGGATGACGTTGCTGCTGAAGAAGACCAGCGTCGCGACGGTGACGATGCGTGAGCCGAAACGGGCGGTGACCCTCGCGTAAATCGGCACGAAGAGCGACAGCACGAGCGGCACGGCGGCGTAGACATACACCAGTCCATACGCGCCGTACTGCTGCAGGAAGAGACCGTTACGAATCGGCCGCGCGAGCAGGAACGAGGCGGCAACGACGGCGACGTGGAGGAAGGAGAAGAGCACCCGGAGCCCCTCGCCGGATCGCACGTCGAAGTAGCGCCGCAACCGGGGAAACATCGAAGCCCGCAGTTTACTTCAGGTGCCGCATGACATAGGCTGTGGCCCATATGCTGCAGCGGATTCTTGCGCCGGTGGTCGAAGTCCGCGAGGAGGAGAGCCTCACCGCCGTCCTGATGTTCACGTACTCGTTCCTGGCGATGGCCGGTTACAACGTCGTCAAACCGGCGACGCGATCGCAGTTCATCGATTCGCTGGGCGCGAACAACCTTCCATACGTCCAGCTCGTTGCCGGGCTGATCATGGGCTTCGTCATCCAGGGGTACACGAGCGCGATGCGATTTCTGCCGCGCCGATGGGTGTTCGCGGCGACACAGGCCGTGATGGTCGGCCTGCTGCTGGTGTTCTGGACGCTGTTCAAGACCGGCGAGAGCTGGGTATCCGTCGCGTTTTACCTCTGGGGCGTGCTGGCCGGAAGTCTGCTCATCAGCCAGTTCTGGTCGCTGGCCAATGACATCTACGATGCGCGCCAGGCGAAGCGCATCTTCGGCTTCATTGGCGGCGGCGCCAGCCTCGGCGGCATCATCGGAGCGGGAATCGCCGGACAGTATGCGCGCGCCGTCGGCACCAACAATCTGCTGCTGGTCGCGGCCGTGCTCCTGACCATCTGCGGCGTGGTCGTGTCAGCCATCGCCAAGCGGGAGCAGACAAGCGCCGCCGAAGCGGCGACGCCAAAAGACAAACAAAAGGGCATGAGCCCGCGCGAAGCGGTGGCCCTGCTGATCAAGTCGAAGCATTTTCAGATCATCGCGCTCGTCATCAGCTTCGCCGCGATCGGCGCCGGCATCGTCGAACAGCAGGTCAACATGGCCGTCGCGCAGGCAATTCCTGGCAAGGATGGCCGGACCGCCTATCTGGCCGACGTCATCTTCTACTCCTCGATTGCCGGTTTCATCATTCAGATGACGCTGACGTCCCGGGTTCACCGGCTCCTGGGAATCGGTTTCGCGCTGCTGCTCCTGCCGTTCACGCTGGGGGGCACCGGCGTGCTGATGCTGGCGGTGCCGTTGTTGTGGACGGCGACGACCGCGCGAGTGCTCGACACCTCGCTCCGTTACACGGTTGACAAGACGACGAGAGAGATTCTCTTCATGCCGCTGCCAACGGCGATGAAGTATCGGGCGAAGCCGTTCGCCGACGTCGCCGTCGATCGCTTCGCCAAGGGGGTCGGTGCCGCGCTCCTGATCGTCGCCATCAACGCTGCCGGCTTCACCTGGTCGCAACTGAGCTGGATCAGCGTGGCCGTGGCCGCGCTCTGGATCGTCATGGCGCTGCGAGCACGCCGCGAGTACCTCCGCAGTTTCCGGCGCAGCCTCGAGACTCGCGTGATGGAGGTGACCGATCTCAAGGTCTCAGGCGCCGACCTCTCAACCATCGAAACGCTGGTCCAGGAGTTGTCCAACACCGATCCGGCGCGGGTGGTGTATGCGATCGACATGCTCGAGTCACTCGACAAGCGCAGCCTGATCACCCCGCTGCTCCTCTATCACGAGTCGCCGAACGTGCGACGCCGGGCCTTGCGCGCGATCGGGGCCGTGCGCCGCGACATCGCGGTGAGCTGGCTGCCGCAGGTCCGCCGGATGCTGAGCGACGCCGACTCCGGCGTCCGCGCCGCCGCAATCGTCGCGATCGGGAACATCAACAACGAGGACGCGGCCACGTTGTCGCGTCCTCTGCTCGGTGATCCTGACGCACGCATCCGGGTCACGGCCGCCGTCGCGCTCGCCGGCACCTCGAACCCAGCCGATGTCGACGCCGCTGAGGCGGTACTCGTGGATTTGGCATCCGACGCGCGCGGCTCGTCGCGCAAGGTTCGCCGGGACGTGGCGGCGGCGATCCGGCACATTGACAACCCGCGGTTCCGCCGCCTGTTGATCCCGCTTCTGTACGACGAAGCTCCTGAAGTCGCGTATGAAGCGATGGAGAGCGTGCAGGCTGCCGGCTCGTCGGACTTCATCTTCGTGCCCACGCTGGTCGCGCTGCTCCGCAATCGCCAGCTCAAGGCGCGCGCCCGCGAGGTACTCGTCAGCTACGGGGAACCGGTCGTGGACGTGCTCGCGCACTTCATGCGCGACGCCGATGAAGACCTCTGGGTGCGCCGCCACATCCCGACCGCCCTCTCCCAGATTCCGTCTCAGAAATCGGTGGACGTGCTGGTCGCCGCGCTCGACGAACCCGATGGGTTCCTCCGATATAAGGTCATCGCCGCACTCGAACGTCTTCGCCGCACCGACGCGCCGCTCGCCTTCCCGCGGGAGGCGCTCGAAGCACAGACGCTGGCCGAGGGATCGCACTTCTTCAACTATCTCTCGCTGCACGCCAACCTGTTCGGACGGAAGTCGCTCGAGAGCGACCTGCTGTCGAAGACGCTCGAGCAGAAGATGGAGCGGACACGGGATCGCGTGTATCGCCTGCTGGCGCTGATCTATCCGTGGCGAGACGTCGGCGCGGCGCAGTGGACGCTCGCGCACGGCGATCCGCGCAGCCGGGCGAGCGCGTCGGAATATCTCGACAACATCCTCACCGGGCAGCTTCGCAAGCGCATCATGCCGGTGCTCGAGGACCTGCCAACGGAAGAACGGATTCGCCGCGGCAATGTGCTGCTCAAGACGCGTGCCCGCGACATGGAAGACACCCTGCTGCACCTCATCAACGACGACGACCAGGTCGTCGCCGCGGTGGCGATCGACGTCGTCCGTCAGCATCAGATGTGGTCGCTCGGCGACGACATCGAGCACGTGCTCGCCCATCGGGACGTTCACGACTGGTACGTATTCGAAGCCGCGTCCTGGGCGTTAGCCGAGCGCCGGATGCCGGCGGATCGGCGGCGCGAGCTCTGGCTCGAACCCTTGCCCGCCGCCGAAATCGCCTCCCGGATACGCACGCTGCCGCTCTTTGCGTCGGTGACCGTTGACGAGTTGTTCCGGCTGACCAGCACATCGCGGCAGGTCCGCCACCAGCCTGGAACCGTGCTGGTTCAGGAAGGACTCGTACCTGACACGATTCACGTCCTGCTGGAGGGCCGCGTCGTCGCCAGCGGGCAGAATTCGCCACATACCATCGAGGCGCCGGTGACGCTTGGATTCGTGCACGCGCTGCAGGGCGTCGCCGTGCGGTCCACGATCCGCACGATCGACACGGCCGTCACGCTGGCGCTGTCGGTCGACGAGTTCCGCACCCTGCTTGCCGACAACTCCGACCTCGTCCGCGGATTGTTCGCGACGCTGGCAGATCGGGTGAACCCGGCAAGGGTCAGCGATCTGCAGTCCACCGGCGCCGCGGCGGAATTCGCCGTGTTCGCGGCCGGGAGCCTGCTGCCAGTCGAAAAGATCCTCGCGCTGCAGCGGGTGCCGGTCTTCGGCCGGATCGCAGCCGAGGAGATGGGGGCGCTCGCCGCCATCGTCCGCACCGTGACGATGACCGCCGGCACTCCGCTGTTTGCTGAATCCGCACCGGTCGCGTTGTGGGTGATCCTGTCCGGCGAGGTATCGCTCCACTCACCCCCGGGGGTGATCAAGTCGTCGCAAGAGGGGGCGACATCATCGGCTCGTTGAGCATGCTGTCGGGACGGCCGCTCGGCAAGAACGCCGAGGTGCTCCGCGGCGGTATCGCGCTGAAGCTGGATCGGGATGAACTGTTCGACCTGCTCGGCGAACGTCCCGAACTGTTGCGTCAACTGTTCGAAGGGATGTTCAGGATGGAAGTGGAGACGGCCGCTGCACCGGCACGAGCTGAATTCACTTCTTGATTGCCTGTCTCACTGCCTCGATGATGTGTTTCGCGGAGATGCCATAGCGATCGAGCAGTTCGTCCGGCTGGCCGCTTCGCGGAATTTCTCCGACCGCAAGCCGGCGCACGGTGAAGCCAGCGGGTGCGACCGCACCGGCGACGGCGTCGCCGATTCCTCCGGCGGCGTAGTGATCCTCGACGGTGATCAGCACGCCACCGGTTGCCCGGCCCGCCTCCGTCATCGTCTTGGCGTCGATCGGCTCGAGCGAATACGCGTCGATCACGCGGATGTCGATGCCCTGCGCCTTCAGCGCGTCATACGCCTTCAGCGCCTCGAACAGCGTCACCCCCGCGCCAATGACGGCAGCCTTGTCGTTCGGGCCTTGTCGGACGACCTTCGATCCCCCGATCGGGAACTGTTCTTCCGGTCCGTAGATGACCGGCGTCTTCGGCCGCGACGTGCGCATGTAGGCCATGCCCTTGTGCTTCGCCATCTCGGCGACGAGGCGCTCCGTGCTGACGGCATCGGACGGATACAGGACCGCGCAGCCGTGGACGCTCCGCATCATCGACAGATCCTCGAGCGCCATCTGCGACGGACCGTCTTCACCGATCGATACGCCGGCGTGCGAACCGGTGAACTTCACGTTCGCGAATGAGATCGCTCCCATCCGGACGAAGTCGCTGGCGCGGGTCAGGAAGCAGGCGAAGGTCGAGGGGAACGGAATGGCGCCGCGCGCCGCGAGGCCCATGGCTGCGCCCACCATCACCTGCTCGGCAATGAAGTTCTCGTAAAAACGTCCGGGCGCGACCTTCTCGAACTTGTCGCTGAAGGTGGAGTTCTTCACGTCTGCGTCGAGCGCGACGACATGTGGGTCGGCAGCCCCGACGGCTGCCAACGCGACACCCCATGCCTCACGGGTCGCGACCTGATCGCCCTTCTTGTAAGCCGGCGCAGCGATCTTGGAATAATCTGCAGCGCCCTCGGGGCGGCTCTTCGATCGTGGACCTGGAATGTCCGGCTTCGCTGGCGCGCCGCCCACCATTTGCTGCTCGAGTTCGGCGACGGCTTTGTCGGCCTCCTCACCCTTTTTGAGCGCCTTGCCGTGCCAGCCATCCTTGCCCTCGATTGCCGCCAGCCCTTTGCCCTTGATCGTACGCGCCAGGATCATCGTCGGACGGCCCTTTGTCGCGCGCGCCTCGTCGTAGGCGTTCAGAAGCGCCTGGACGTCGTGACCATCCACGACAATGGTGTGCCATTCGAACGCTTTCCAGCGTGCGGCGATCTCGTCCATGTTGTGACCGAACTGCGTGTGCTGACTCTGCCCGAGGGCGTTGACGTCGATCGCCGCGCAGAGGTTGTCGAGCTTGTGATAGACGGCGACGTTCGCCGCTTCCCAGACCGACCCTTCCGCCATCTCGCCATCGCCGAGCAGCACGTAGGTCCGGTACTCGGAACCGATTCGTCTGGCGTTCAGCGCCGTGCCGATTGCGGCGCAGATTCCCTGCCCGAGCGACCCGGTGGCGACGTCGACGAAGGGCAGCCGGGGCGTCGGGTGTCCTTCCAGATCCGAGTCGATGCGGCGAAGCTTCAGCAGCTCCTCCCGCGGAAACAACCCGGCTTCAGCCCAGGCGGCGTAGAGAATCGGCGCCGCGTGCCCCTTGGACAGCACGAAGCGATCGTTGTCGGGATTCTGCGGATTCTTCGGGTCGTAGTGCATCTCCGCATAGAAGAGCGTCGAGACAATCTCGGCGGCCGACAGGCACGTCGTCGGATGGCCGCTGCCAGCCTCGCTGGTAGAGCGCACGGAGTCGATTCGCAGTTGCGTGGCGAGATTCTTGAGGGTCGCGGGGGATGTCGTCATCGTCGGCATGTGGCAATCACCGTGGCTCGAGCGCGAACGCGGGGCCAAAAGTTGGAGTGTATCACCGCGCCGTAACGGCACGCATCGCCAAGACGTAGTGCGCGGCAAGAGGACCCTGATCAGGCGCCAGGGCTGCCATGGCGTCCATGGTGCGGCCGGCGACGCGGGCAAACTCTGACTCGCCGGAGGCCGCGGCCAGACGCCGCAGGGTTCGCGATGCCTCGCAGTTGGTCACGAATGGCTTCAGCGGCTGGTTCAGCAGTCCGATCGAGGATTCGTCGTCGCGTGAGCGATCAAAGAAGCCGCCGTTCTGGTCGTCCCACATCATCCGTACCGCGTAGTGTCCCAGCTCTTCTGCCATCATCTCGTACACGACGTTTCCGGTGAGATCGAAGACGTCGAGGCATGCGTCTGCCATCGCGAACTGGTCGGCGAGAAGGCCTCTCGTTTTCGGCTGACCGTCGTAGCCATGCGCAACGCCGCCCCCCGGCCGGTAACACGCAATCAGCACCCGCTCGAGCGACTTCACGGCAAAGTCGCGAAGGCCGTCGTCGTTGAAGACGCGGGCGGCGGTGAGCGCCGTAGAGACCATCGCCGCGTTCGAGTCGGCATAGAGCGACCGCGCAACCGGCGGAGCCGGCATCGATCGCCTGGCCTCAGGGGTTTCCGCGGCGTAGTACGCCTCGTCGGCCCGCTGCGATCCGAACCATCCGCCATCGACCGGATCGGCCAGCCAGGTCTGGATGTAGCGAATGGTATCGGCCGCTCGCTCCGTAAACCGCGCGATTTGGAGCTTCTCGCCGGCGTCGAGGTACAGCCGGGTCAGCACGGCGTTCAGTTCGAGGAGCTTTTCGACGTGCGGCTGCCGCCAGTCGCGAGTCGAGGCGTAGCGAAAGAATCCGCCGTCGACGCTGTCGTAAAGACCGCCCCAGCCCATTCGATCCAGAGAGGACACAACGATCCGTTCGAACGAGGCATCTTGCGATTCGATGAACAATTCCAGGGCAAGGCGAATCGGCGAAGGGAACGGGAACCTGGGTTCGCCGCCAAATCCAGCGTGATGTTGATCGAACCCGGCAAAGATGCGCGTCGTCAGATCGTGATCGCTGACTGGAGTTCCTGTATCACCGGTGAGCGGATGATGGTCTGCTTCGGTCTTCCGATCCGGCTGAGAGCTGTACGCCTCGGCCACGCGTAACAGGATTGCTCGCAGCCGATCGGGCGGCACGAAAGTGCCGCCAGTGAGAATCTCGCCCGCGGGCGTGAGAAACGCCGTTGTCGGCCATCCGCCGAGGCTGTAGCGTTCGCTGATGTCGGGGCGATCGTCCGCATCGACGCGAACGGCAACGAATCGATCGTTAATAAGGGCGATGATGTCGGGGTCGGCGTAGCTCGTCCGGTCCATTTCATGACAGGAGCCGCACCATGCGGTGGCGAGCGCGAGCAGCACTGGCTTCCGTTCGTCGCGGGCCCGCGCGAACGCCGCGCCGCTCCACGGCTGCCACATCACGCCGTTCGAGAGCACTCTGAGGGAGGACATCCGGATCGCCTGATTATAATGAGGCGATGCTCGCGTTGAGGCTTGCTGGTGTTGTGGCTCTCACCCTCTGGGTCGGCGGCCTGCTCGCCCTGGGCGCGATTGCCGCTCCGTCGATCTTCGAGGTGCTGGCCGCTCACCACGTGGCGAACGATCGCGTCATCGCCGGTGCCGTCTTCGGCGAGATTCTTCGCCGGTTCCATTTGCTGAGTTATGCCTGCGGATTCGTGCTGCTCATCACGCTGCTCGTGCGAGGTGTTCTCGGCCCGCGGCCAATCTGGTTTGCGGCACGCGTCGGAACCGCGTGCCTCATGGTAGCGGCCACGGCGTATTCGGGGCTGGTGGTGTCCTCGCAGATTGCGCGAGTACAGGCCGAGATCGGCGGATCGCCGTCGAGTCTTCCCGAAAGCGATCCGCGGCGCGCGGCGTTCGGCCGCCTCCACGCCACGTCAACCGGATTACAGATGGTGCCGCTCCTCGGCGGATTGCTCCTGCTGTTCCGCGAGTTGAAGGATTGACGATGAAGGCAGAAACGCAACAATCGGTCCTCGCGAAGATTGACGAGGAGCTGGCTTCTGAACGCGACTCGCAGGCGCGCGATGGAGCGCGCGGTTGCAATCCTGAAACGCGAGATGCCCTCCTATACCTGGGTCGGTATCTATCTCCTCGAGGGCGACGAGCTCGTGCTCGGACCGTTCCTCGGAAAGCCGTCACCTCACACGCGGATACCGCTCGCACGCGGCATCTGCGGCGCGGCCGCCTCGGAGAAGCAGACCATCATCGTGGACGACGTGAATGCGGATCCGCGATACCTGGCGTGCAGCCTCGAGACGCGATCGGAGATCGTCGTGCCGATCATGAGCGGGACCCGCGTCCTCGGCGAGATCGACATCGACAGCGATCGGCCGGCGGCGTTCACCGCGGACGACAGGACACTGCTCGAGGCCGTCGCGTCGCTCCTGGCGGCAACACTCGAGCCGTCGTGAACGAACCCAGCAGAACCCAGCAGAACCCAGCAGAACCTTGTAGAACCCTGTAGAACCCTGTAGAACCCAAGATCATGAGCCACCTCGTTACGCTCATCCCCGGAGACGGCATCGGCCCGGAAGTCACCGAGGCCGTCGTACGCATCTTCAAGGTGGCCAGCATCGATATCGAGTGGGAGCGGCACGACGCGGGCGTGACGGCGTTCAAGCGGCATAACCAGTCGCTGCCCGGCGCGCTTCTCGACTCGATTCGCCGGAACAAAGTCGCGCTCAAAGGCCCGGTGACGACGCCGATCGCGGAGGGGTTCACGAGCGTGAACGTCGGACTGCGCAAGGCGCTGGATCTCTACGCCAACCTTCGGCCGGTCCGGAACCTGGCGGGCGTTCCGAGCCGGTTCTCCGACGTCGATCTGGTGATCGTCCGCGAGAACACCGAGGACCTCTACGCTGGACTCGAACACCAGATCGTGCCGGGAGTGGTCGAGAGCCTGAAGATCATCACCGAGAAAGCCTCGACGCGGATCGCGCAGTTCGCGTTCGAGCACGCCCGGCGGTTGCACCGGAAGCGTGTGACGGCGATCCACAAGGCCAACATCATGAAACTCAGCGACGGGCTCTTCCTCGAGAGTACGAGGAAGGTCTCGCGCGAGTTCACCGACATCACCTACGACGAACGCATCGTCGATGCGGCGTGCATGCACCTCGTTATGCGGCCGGAGACGTTCGATGTGATGCTGCTGCCGAACCTGTACGGCGATATCGTGTCGGATCTCTGTGCCGGACTCGTCGGCGGCCTGGGCGTCGTCCCGGGCGCGAACCTCGGCGAACAGGCCGCGGTGTTCGAAGCGGTGCACGGCAGTGCCCCCGACATCGCCGACAAGAACCTCGCGAACCCGACCGCGCTGCTCCTGTCCGGACTGATGATGCTCGACCATATCGGGGAGAACAACGCCGCCGCGCTGATCCGCGCGGCGCTGGACCGGGTGCTGGCCGCGGGCGTCGTCCGAACGCACGATCTCGGGGGCACGGCGTCGACGACGGAGTTCACGGACGCGATTTGTAAAGAGATTGAGAGATAGCCCACGCGAACGAACAGCGAACCGCGAGCCGCGAAACTCCTTACTGATGATATAGTTCCAAACCGTGATGCTCGATGACATCACCCAGGCAGTCCTTGCGCGGGATGATGTCGCGCGATACCTGCGGGGCGGCCATGGGCAGACTGAACTCGAGGCCCGCGAGCGCATTCATGCGTATCTCGATGAGCTGCGCACGACCCAGCGTTATCCCATCTACCGTGCGCTCAAGCACCCGCTCTACCCGATCCTCCGGAAGATCGAACGCATTCACGAGAACCTCGCCGTCGTGCAGCAGGCGGTGAAAGCTGGCCGGGTCATCTACATTTCCAACCACAAGTCGCATCTGGATTACCTGGTCGAGCCGCTCGTGCTCGACGACAACGATATTCGCCCGCCGGTGATTGCCGCCGGCATCAACCTTTTCGGTGGCCCCCTTGGACTGATCCATCGGCACGTGACGGGCGCGATACCGATCCGGCGCAACACGAAGGATCCGGCGTATCTCGTCACGCTGAAGGCCTACGTGGCCGAGCTGCTGCAGCGGCACGATCTGCTCTTCTACATCGAGGGAGGACGGAGTTACTCGGGTGAGCTGAAGGCGCCCAAGACAGGCCTGCTGCACGCCGCGGTCCAGGCCGACACAGGTGCGGTCGTGGTGCCGATGGGTGTGGCCTACGACGTCGTCCTCGAAGATCACATCCTCGCGCATCAGGCCGAGAAGCGGCGTCAGCGTCCGTTTGCGCGCGAGATCGCCGAGATGGTGCGGTACGCCGTCGGTTATCAGTCGCGAGCGTTCGTCACCTTCGGCACGCCGATCGCGCTCGAAGGCTGGGACCCGGAGTCGCGCCGGGAAGTCATGGCGCTTGCGCATCACATTCGCGAAACGATTGGCCGGTTGCACAAGGTGCTGCCGACGGCAGTCCTCGCGGCGGCGTTGAAGCCGTCCATCACAAAACGCGAGCTCGAAGCCCGCGCCGAAGCCATCATCGAAGCGGTTCGATCGGCGGGCGGGAACCTGGGCGTGACCTCGGGTCGCCAGGCGATCGAGGAAGGCGCGGAAGCCCTCGCCGCGCGCAACATCATTCATGTCGAGCGGGGTGGGCGGTTCCGCGTACGCGAACGGACCGTCCTCCGGTACTACGCCCGTGGCCTCCAGCACCTGCTGGTCGGATCCAGGCGGATACCGCGAACCCACTGAGAGGCTACTGAAAACCGCCGCGTGTAAAGCCAGAAGGGAGAAGGCACACGATCCTTGTCCCTTCAGCGCCATCATGTTTCAGTAACGCCCAATGATCGGCTACGTTTCGAGAGTCTTCTTCCACACGCTCGCCGGCAGCCGCGGTCTCAAGCAACTCGCGTCACGTTACGGGATGCGGAGTTCGAACAGCTTCGCGCGCCGCTTCATCGCCGGTGAAACCATCGATGAAGCGATCGACGCCGCGCGCGGAATCGAGGCGTCGGGCATGACCGAAACGCTCGACTTCCTCGGCGAGAGCGTCGCCACGATGGCGGAAGCGGACGCCGCAACGCGTGCGTATCTCGCGATGTTCGACCGGATCGTCGGGGCCGGCATCGGACGGAATGTCTCGCTGAAACTCACCCAGCTCGGCCTGACGATCGATCGCGCCACCTGCGTGGACAATCTCAGACGCATTCTCGACGCCGCGGGTTCGCGGGATTTCTTCGTGCGCATCGACATGGAGAACTCGCCCTATACGCAGGTCACGCTCGACGTGTTCGAGACGATCTGGCAGCAGGGCTATCGCAACGCCGGCATCGTGCTGCAGGCGTATCTGCGACGAACCGCCAGCGACGCGGCGCGGATGAACGCGATCGGCGCGCGTGTGCGGCTCGTGAAGGGCGCCTACCGGGAACCGAGCAGCGTCGCGTTCCAGCGGAAGGCCGACGTGGATGCCGCGTTCCGTGAGGTGATGCAGGTGCTCCTCGATCACGGCCAGCAGCCCGCGATCGCGACCCACGACCCTGACATGATTGACGCGACGCGCAAATATGCCGCAGCGCGAGGCATCCCTGCCGCGCGGTACGAGTTCCAGATGTTGTTCGGCATTCGACGGGACCTTCAGGCGGAACTGCGTAACCGTGGATACGGCGTCCGCGTATACGTCCCATTCGGTCGTGAATGGTTCCCTTACTTCATGCGACGGCTTGGGGAACGGCCGGCGAACATCGGTTTTGTAATCCGAGGATTGCTGCGGGAACGGCGAACCCAACCGATGCACTGACTAGACCCGGCGAGCACCGACAAAAGTACGTCGCGGCGGCGCCATTGTGTCTTCCTCCTACCATCTACACCACGTCAGTGTGCCTACAACCATACATTTCCTTTGATCGCCCCAGACCGCTGATCCGGTGGCGCGACCGTAAGTGGCTGTACCTTCCGACTGATCCACACGGCAGGGGTTTCGTGGCACATCTCTTGATATTCATGAGGCAGGAATGACGGAAACGGCCGAGTGGCCGGCGGCGTCATACCGGGAAGGGCCACAGGAGAAGGGAATCGTCCATGGTGACCAATTATCCCCAGCAACTCACGGCGACCGCTGAAGTCACGCGGGAGAGTACGGATGGACTTGCGGCGAGAACGCTCGGGCGTCTCGGTCAGTTCGTCTGCGGGCTTCGCGGCCACGACGCGGTGCTGCACTTCGAGGGCAACCGCGTGAACATGCGGTGTACGTCGTGTGGGCACGACACACCAGGATGGGAGATCAGCGGGCGTGGTCCGCGGCGTCGCTATGAAGGCGACGCACATCGCCACCTGCTTGCAACCAAGCGGCTGGTGCTGCGCAAGACCGCCTGAACGGACGCTGATCGGTTTTCAGACGGCGGGGTCTCGAGCCTGGCGAAGGCTGAAAGACTCCGCCCTCCATTTCGCCGACGCTTCTTTCTGTCCTCTCGAACCACGACATCCCGTGGGTACTTTCAGCGTCAGAGCCAGTTGAGGACAAACTCTGTCAAGGCGTTCCGACAGCTGATCACGTCTGACACCGTGACGTATTCCTCGGCGCTGTGAAGTCCGGCGCCGCCGGGGCCAAACAGCACGGATGGAATCCCTGCACTTCCGAGAATGGCCGCGTCCGTCCAGAAGCTCATGCCAATTTCCGTGGTCGCGGTGCCTGCCGACGCGGCAGCTGACGTCAGCGCACGCGGAAGATCCTCGGCGGATGACACCTCGTATGGCGGCCGCGAGAACACCAGTTCCACCGACGCCTCCAGCTCGGAGTCTTCATCACGAAGCGCGCTCAGCATCACGTGCATTTCGTGCGCGAAGGTGTCTGCGCTTTCGCCGGGGATGGTCCGGCGCTCGATCTGCAGTCGGCACCTGTCGGGATAGCTGCTCAGCTCGCGACCGCCTTCGATGATCGACGCGTGCAGCGATCCGGTTCCGAGAAGCGGATGGGGGCGCCTCGACTGCAGATCGCGATCGAGCCGCTCGAGCCGCGACAGCACACGACCCATGCGGATAATCGCGTCGCGGCCGTCAAGAGGACGGCTGCCGTGAGCCGCGCGTCCCTTGGTTTCGATCGTGGCCCAGGCAAAACCCTTGTGGCAGATCCCGATCTTCAGATCGGTCGGCTCGGTGACGATAGCCGCATCGGTTTTCCATTCGCGCACCAGGGCATCGGCGCCGATGCTCGCGTACTCCTCGTCGACAACCGCCGCAATGACGATCCGGCCCTTTCGGAATCCGCGCTCGCGCGCCAGACGCGCGGCGTCGATCATGGCGGCCACGCCTGACTTCATGTCCTGCGCACCGCGGCCGTACAAGCGGCCGTCGCGAATCACCGGATCGAACGGCGCGGCCATTCCGGCGACGCCCACGGTGTCGGTATGACCGCAGAGCATCACGGAGCGGCCGGGTTCCGAGCCCTCGAGCACACCCACCACATTCGGACGTCCGGGCACGGCGTCCTGCAGGTGCACGTCGAGGCCGATGCTGCGCATGTGTGCGGCGATCGCCTCCGCGATCTGCAGTTCTCCCACCGCGCCAGGTACGAGCGAGGGATTGACGGAATCGATCGCGACGAGATCACGGAGGAGGACAATGACGGGATCAGGCATGACGAAAGTTAAAAGTTAAAAGTCAAAAGTTAAAAGTGACCTCGACGTTCTAACTTCTAACTTCTAACTTTTAACTTCTAACTTTATTATGCCGCATGGATCTCTCCGGCCGCGTGGCCGCGATAACCGGCGCCTCCTCCGGGATCGGCCTGACGGTCGGCCAGCACCTCGCTCGCGAAGGGGTGGCCGTCGTGCTCGGTGCGCGGCGCAAGGAACGGCTGGACGAAGCCGTTCGCGGCATTCGCGGCGCAGGTGGCCGGGCCGAATCGGTCGTCATCGACGTGACCTCCGAAGACGATGTGAAGCGCCTGGTTCAGCGCGCGGTCGACGCCTTCGGCCGGCTCGACATCATGATCTGCAACGCGGGCTTCGGATACTACGGGACCGTCGAAGACACGCCGGTTGATACCATGCGGCGGATGATGGACGTGAACTTCATGGGGACTTTCTACGGCGCACGCGCAGCCCTTCCGCTCTTCCGCGCACAACACCGCGGCCACCTGATCATCGTCTCCTCCATCGTCGGGCAGCGCGGAATCGCGCAGATGAGCGGATACAGCGCGACGAAGGCGGCGCAGGTCGGATTCGCGGAGTCGCTGCGGACGGAATTCAGCGGTACGGCGATCGCCGTGAGCGTGGTGCTGCCGGTCTCGACCGAGACCGAGTTCCGTTCGTCGATGAAGCGGGACTACGGCCAGTCAGTGACGGGGCTCGGACCGAAGCAGACCGTGGACGACGTCGCGCGGGCGATCGTGGCGTGCGTACGAAAGCCGAGGCCCGAAGTCTACCCGCACGCGACGTCGCGGGCGCTGACCGTGGTCAACGCGGTCGCGCCCGGGCTCACAGACAAAGTCGTGCGCCGGTACGGTCGGCGCCGTGAGGGCTCGTAGGTGCAGGTAGACGCCGATTCCACCGCGGGCTTCGACCTGGCCGTCGCGATCGCGCAGCGCGTGCGCGAGGAGGGCGGCCGCGCGTTGATCGTCGGCGGGTGGGTCCGCGATCGGGTGATGGGCAGGGCGTCCAAGGACCTCGACCTCGAGATCTACGGCGTGCCCGCCGACCGGCTGAAAGACATCCTCGCCGCGTTCGGTCACGTGAACACAGTCGGCGAGAGCTTCACGGTCTACAAAGTTGCGGGTGTGGACGTGGCACTGCCGCGACGCGAATCACGCACCGGCCGCGGGCATCGTGGATTCGAGGTCGTCGGCGATCCCGACCTCTCGTTCGCCGAGGCCGCGAGGCGGCGCGACTTCACCGTGAACGCGATCGCCTGGGATCCGCTTACCGCCGAATACATCGATCCGTTCAACGGCCGCGGCGACATCGCGGCGAAGCTGTTGCGCGCGGTTGACCTCACGACGTTCGGCGAAGACAGCCTCCGCGTCCTTCGCGCGGTGCAGTTCGCCGCCCGTTTCGAGTTCACGCTGGACCCGGCGACGCGCGATCTCTGCCGCGAAATAGCCTTGGACGATCTGCCGTGCGAACGAATCTGGCTGGAGATCGAGAAGCTGCTGCTCCACGCCGCTCGCCCGTCGATTGGGCTCATCCTCGCGCTCGATCTCGGCGTCATCGCGCGCCTGTTCCCCGAGCTTCACGCCATGGTCGGATGCGAACAGGAGCCGGAGTGGCACCCTGAAGGGGACGTCTGGGTCCATACCCTCATGGTCGTCGATCAGTCGCGCACTCGCATCGACGACCTCGATCGCGCCCGCCAGATCGTCGTCATGCTTGGCGCGGTCTGTCACGATCTCGGAAAGCCTCTGACGACGGCGTTCGTTGACGGCCGAATCCGATCGATCGACCACGAGCAGGCAGGCGTGGCACCCGCGACCGCGGTCCTCGATCGACTCAACATCCACACGATCGACGGCTTCGATGTCCGCAAGCACGTCGTCGGCATCGTCGCGCATCACTTGAAACCCGGCATGTTCCGGCAGTCGCCGACGCCAGTCTCGGATGGAGCCTTCCGGCGGCTCGCGGAGAAGGTGGATCTCGAGATGCTCGCCCGCGTGGCGAAATCGGACTGCCTCGGCCGCACCGGACACTTCGACTGCTCGGCGATGGACTGGTTTCTGGAGCGAGCGCGGGCCCTCGGCGTCCAGCACGCGCCGCCCGACCCCATCGTCAAGGGACGCCATCTGCTCGCGCTCGGGCTGACGCCAGGGCCGCGCGTCGGCGCCGTGCTTCGCCAGATCTACGAGAAGCAGCTCGATGGCTCGGTGACGTCGATCGAAGAAGGCCTCGCGCTCGCGCGCCGGATTCTCGCCGAACAATCCTGATACGCTTGGCAGTGCATGGTTGAATCCGCGAAGCGATTCTTCACCCTGTCGATCCTGATCGCCGCGCTCACGTGGCCGCTCAGCGCGACGGCTCAGGAAACTCAGCCCGAGGATTTGCCTATCGGCCGCTACGTGGCGGACGTGCGATTCGAATTCCCGAAGTTCAAGCAGGATCCAGGGATCGCGAGCGGCATCAACGTGACGACCGAGAACCTGCCGACCCGAGGCTTCGGGCTGGTCGTCGGCGCGCATTGGTATCCGCTGCGCCTGGGCATTGTGACGCTGGGCGTCGGCGGAGAAATGAGCAAGGCCGCTCGCGGAAAGACGATCAACACCGGCACTGAGACTGCGCCCGTCGACGTGGCCGTCAACACGCGCTTCTCAGCGGTGTCGCCGCAGATCTCGTTCAATTTCGGTGCGCGCGACGGCTGGAGCTATATCAGCGGCGGAATCGGCTGGTCAACGTATACGTCCGAACGCGCCGACCACCCGCTGCCCGATCCCGACTCAGCCACGAAGACGATCAACTACGGTGGCGGCGCGAGGTGGTTCGCCAAAAAGCACCTCGCATTCGGATTCGACTTCAGGTTCTACGCCGTCAACCCCCAGCTCGCGACCGCGACTCGTCCGGCGTTCCCGCGCATGACGCTGACGGCACTCTGTGGGGGGATATCAATCAGGTGAACTCGTGTAGTTTCAGTTTCTAGTTGCCAGTTTCCAGTTTCCGGTTGCCAGTTGCCAGTGCAAACTGCGAAACTACTGGAAACTGGTGACTGGAGACTGGCAACTGATTCAGATGTCCCAGATCCTCTCCTGTTGATCGTAGAACGTGATCAGCCCGTCCTCGCTGACCTTCAGGACCGCACCGAATCGTCCGGCCGCCATCGCGGCAGTCGTTCGAGCCCCCTCGACCGGGAGATTCGAATGAGGCTCGGGAGGCTCGGTGTGAAGAAGAATCGCGCCGACCGCGAGAAGCCGGCCGTTCCGATCCATCACCGTGGCGCCGTCGGTGCGCGCGAGACCTCTGAGCACAGCGGGATCCAAATCGTGAACGTTGCGCCCGCGCAGCATGTGCAGGAGCTGCGCACGGCTGGGCACCGCTCCCCCCATATGTCCAACCGCGTCGAGCTGGTCCGCCGGAGCGACCAGTTGCGGCAACGACGCCGCCGGATCGCGGAGAACCACGAACAGCGCCCCCTCGCGTGAATCAGCGAGATCCACGGCCGTCTGAAACAGGCGCTCGGACAGGGCGGGGTTGTCGATCGCCGCCTGCCACATCTCGTACTTCGCCTGCAGGTCCAGCAGGTGCCAGCGTGCATTCCGGAAACTGAACGTCTGCACGCCTTCGGCAAACACTTTGATTTCGTGCGAGGGGCTGAGAACGATGCAGATCCGGGAGTTGCCCGCGGTCGCCAGCGCGTGCGGCGTGTATCGCGCGGCGCAGGGGACAGCCAGCGCCGCCGATTCCGCGTAATGCTCGACTTCGACGATGTCGAGCACGTGGCCGGCGCGCTCGACCAGAAAGACCGTCTCGATGCCATCGCTGAGGCGGTAGAAACTCTTGATCGCCGTCAGTGCCTGTGAATACAGGTACAACTCGTCCGGCGACACCTCGCGGGAACGTACCGTGTCGTCGTTTCTATCCACCAGCAGCACGCCGGACGAAATCGGCCGGTTCTCGTAGCTCGAGAGCGCCGCGACTCGAAGCACCTCGATGGCGGTCGCAATCAGATCCGCGCGGGATTGCTTTTCAGCTGGCGCTGTCGCATCGAGAAACGCGGCCACGTACCGATCCTCGATCGATCCGCGGAACAGCTCGCCGCGTTCGAGCATCTGCTTGGGATCGAAGATCGCGCGATACCGCGCCGCCAGGACGGTGCCGATCGCTCGTGCCAGTCGAACCTCGTGCGTCGTGAACGGCCGCTTCGCCGGCACGTGCAGGACGTGTCGCGAGCCGAACCAGCGGATGGTCACCACCGACGGATCGTTGGTTGGCTCGATCGCGAGACGGCCATCCGACGAGAGCGACGGAATGGGTTCGGTCTCGAACGTCGCGCGACCGAAGAACTGCCTGAGCGCCGCCTGCAGAAGGCTGTCGTACAGCGCGCTGGCGGCGAAAACGGGAGGAAGGGACATCTGGTTTTCCATCATAATTCACGGGATGCCGCGCCGCACGCTCATCGACTTCTTCACCGATCTGTCGTCCACCACGGGCGAGTTTGTTGTTTACGACGACGGTTACCGGAGCTGGTCGTACTCGTACGCGGAGGTGACGAGCGCTCGCGCGCGAGTTTGCGGCACGGCTTCGCACCGAGGGCATCGGCAAGGGGCACGCGGCGACAATCTGGGCGGAGAACCGCGCCGAATGGCTTATCGCGTTGTGGGGATGCCTGCTCGAAGGCGTCGTGCTGGTGCCGATTGACTATCGCGCGTCGGCGGATTTTCTGCTGCGGGTCGCGGCGATCGTCGATGCGCGCGTCGTGCTCGTCGGCGATGCGGTGGATCGCGAGGCGCTCGGGGATACGAGGCCAGTTTGGCACGTCTCGGAGCTGCGGGAGCCAAGGCCGGAAGCCACAAATGATCGGGGCGGACTTGTCGCGCCGAAGCGCGAGCCGGAGACGAGCGCGAAGGCGGAAGACACGGCCGAAATCATCTTCACCTCCGGCGCGACGGCCGAACCCAAAGGCGTCGTCATCACGCATCGCAATATCCTGGCGAACATCGTCCCGATCGAACGAGAGGTCGCGAAATACAAGAAGTATGCGAAGCCGTTCCTTCCGATTCGCTTCCTGAATCTGCTTCCGCTCAGCCACATGTTCGGCCAGGCGATGGCGACGTTCGTACCGCCGATGCTTCCCGGAGTCGTCGTCTTCACGAGGAGCTACACACCCGAGGACATCGTCGCGCAAATCAGGAAGTAGGCGAATCTCGGTACTGGTCTCGGTGCCCAAGATTCTGGAAGTGTTGAAGGAGCACGTGCTGCAGCGTCGCGCCGGAGGCCGCGGAAGATCCGGGAAAGATGCACTGGTCGATGCGATGGTGGAAGTATCGGCGGATCCATCGCATGTTCGGCTTCAAGTTCTGGGCCATGGTCGTCGGCGCCGCGCCGCTCGACCCGGAGCTCGAAGCCTTCTGGGGACGCCTCGGATTTCTCGTGGTTCAAGGGTACGGCCTCACTGAGACCGCGCCCATTGTCACGCTCAATCATCCGTTCCACGCGTCGCGAGGAGCCGTCGGCAAGCCGATTGCCGGAGTGGAAGTGCGGATCGCCGAAGACGGCGAGATCCTCGTCAAGGGCGAAAACGTGACGAGCGGCTATTTCAACGCGCCGGAAGAAACACGGGCGTCGTTCAAGGACGGCTGGTTTCACACCGGCGACATCGGCGAGATCGACGACAAAGGGCAGCTGCACATCCGCGGCCGCAAGAAGGAAATGATTGTGACGCCGGAAGGACTGAACGTCTTCCCGGAAGACGTCGAACGGGTGCTCAACGAGATCCCCGGCATCGTCGAATCGGCAGTCGTCGGCGCGCCGCTGGCCGGGTCAAGCGCTGAGCGGGTACAGGCCGTGATGGTGGCGGCACCAGGAACGAATCTCGACGATGTCGTGCGGCAGGCAAATGCGCGGCTGCAGGATCACCAGAAGATCCGCGCGGCGGCTGCGTGGCCCGGCGCCGAACTGCCGCGCACGGAGGGCACGCGCAAACTGAAGCGGCGGGAGCTGCGGCAGTGGCTCTCTGACAGCCGGACCGAATCGGCGAAAACAGCGCCGGAGCGCCGCGGACCAGGCGGACCCACCGTCGCGTCAGTGATGGCCCGATTCGCGCCCGGGCGGACGATCGATTCGTCGACGACCATCGACGAACTCGGCCTCAGCTCCCTCGAACGCGTCGAACTGATGATGGCGCTGGAGGAATCGCTGCAGTGCACCGTCGATGAATCGCGATTCTCCGCGGCCACAACCGTCGCAGACCTTGAAGCCATCACGCGCCCGTTAACCGGCGAGGCGGCGGCGGTGCAGGTCCAGCAGGAACCGATCGAATTCCCTTCATGGAACCGATCCGCGGGATTTCGTGCCCTCAGGCGCGCGAGCCTCCCGACATGGATCCTGCCGCTCGCCAGGCCATTCGTGAAACTCGAGGTCCGCGGGCTCGAGCACCTGGCGAATATCCCGGGACCTGTCATCTTTGCCGCGAACCATCAAAGCCACCTGGATACTCCGGTCATCCTTCAGGCGCTTCCCGCGCGGTGGCGGTATCGCGTTGCGACGGCAATGGCGAAGGAGTTCTTCAAGGCACATTTCTATCCGGCGCAATTCGGCCGCACGGCGTGGCTGACCAACAGTCTCAACTACTATCTCGCGTCGGCGTTCTTCAACGCGTTTCCGCTGCCGCAGCGCGAGACGGGCACCCGGCAGACACTGCGGTACATCGGCGATCTTTTTGCCGACGGGCTTCTCGTTGCTAATCTTTCCGGAGGGCAAGAGGACCGATGCCGGGGAGATCAAGCGCTTCCAGCCGGGAATCGGTATGATAGCGTCCCGCCTGGATGTGCCGGTCGTGCCGGTTCGGCTCCACGGGCTCGACAAGGTGCTCCACCACTCATGGAAGTTCCCCGCGCGCGGACCTGGACGTATTACGTTCGGGGCTCCTATGTCATTGAAGGGCAATGATTACTCGGCACTCAGCCAACAGGTTGAAGAAGCAGTGCGGTCGCTCGACGGATGAGTTTGCTAAATCGCACTGCCATATGGCACAATCTTTGATTGGAAAGGATAGCAATTGAGCAAGGATGATCTGATTGACGTGCAAGGCACGGTCGTGGCGGTTCACAGCGGCGGTCTTTACCGAGTGCAATGTGACCAGGGACACGAGGTGCTTGCCCAGTTGAGCGGCCGTATGCGCCGTTTTCGAATCAAGGTGGTGCCGGGGGATCGCGTAACCGTTGGCGTCTCACCCTACGATCCGGTCCGGGGCATCATTACCTTCCGCGCTCGCTAAACCACGATTTTGAATTCACATACAGCACAGCGCCGAGCGCCGCGGGGACGACGAGGACGGAGAGGTCCGCGTCCCGGTGCGTCTCGCGCTTCGTCTCATTTCCAGGTTCCGGCAACAACCCGGATCGTCACGCGGCCGCAGGCCGAATACGATCCCAAACCGGTTGCGTTCGATACGCTCGGCCTCGAGCCCTCGCTGCTCGAAGGGATCCGCATTCGCGGCTTCGCCGCCACCACGCCGATCCAGAGCGCGGTCATTCCAATCGCGATGAGCGGCGACGATTTGATCGGATGTGCCGACACCGGCACGGGCAAGACGGTGGCGTTCCTCCTGCCCATCCTCAACCGTATGCTCAAGGCGCGCGCCGCGGCTCCGGAGGAGCGCGGCTATACCCGCGTTCTCATCCTCGCGCCGACACGCGAGCTCGCCGTCCAGATCGAGGACGACGTCCAGGGTTTCATCTACCACACCGACATTACGAGCATTGCCGTCTACGGCGGCGTGGACATGGGTCCGCAGGAGCGCGCCCTCAAATCGGGCGTCGACATCGTCGTGGCCACGCCCGGACGACTGATGGATCACATGCGGAGCAAGACCGTCGCGTTCGACAAGCTCGATACGCTCGTGCTCGACGAAGCGGATCGGATGATGGACATGGGCTTCTGGCCCGACGTTCGCCGCATCGTCCAGGCGCTGCCGGATTCGGCGGCTCGTCAGACGCTGCTGTTTTCGGCGACGATGCCCGAAGAGGTGATGAAGCTGGCCGACGAGGTCGTGCGCGAGGCGAAGTACGTGCAGATCGGGTCGGCGGGCGGACCGGCGAAGAGCATCACGCACACGATCGAGAATGTCCCGGCGGCCGAGAAGACCGAGTGGCTGGCAAAGTTCCTTCGGCGCACCGACGGGCCGGTGCTCGTGTTCGTGCGCACCAAGTCGGGTGCCGAACGGCTCGGGCGAAAGCTCGCCTCGTTTGGCCTCAAGGCCGCGGCACTGCATGCCGATCGAACGCAGCAGCAGCGGACGCAGGCGGTGGAAGGATTCCGGAGCGGCAGCTACCGCGTGCTGGTCGCGACCGATGTCGCGGCGCGCGGCCTCGACATCGACGGTATCACCCACGTGGTGAACTACGAGGTGCCGTCGAGCCGCGAGACCTACGTGCATCGAGTCGGGCGAACCGGACGCGCGGACGCCACCGGTACCGCCTTGACGCTGGTCGCCCCGGAGGAGACGCGGGCGCTCCAGGCGCTTCAGAAATCGTTTGGCCTTGAATTGCAGGGATGATGGACGACACTAATCCGTTTTCGACGTCAACGGCATTGCCACAGAACGAGACCCCGGCCGAGCCGGTGTCGTCTCAAGAAGAGCAGGCTCTTCCTTCAGACGGCGCGATGGCCTCGCCGGCGGTTGAAAAGTTCAAATCGTGCCGATGGCGGGCGACACCAGACGTCGGCGACTTCTGCACCCATCGCGACGTGCTGCCGTTTGCCGGAAAAGAAGGCTTCGTCGCCGACTCGTGGTGCCCCGAGTGCGCGTTCTACAAGTTGCGGCGCACACCGAAGAAGCGCGAACGCCTGGATTTCTCGTACTGATTACTCCAGAAACTCCTTCGCCAACTCCACCCATTCACCCTTTGGCGCGAGCTCCTGGTACATCTTCCAGTGCGGCTTGGCTTCCTGGGAGTGTCCGAGCTTTTCCAGCGTGACGGCGAGGTAGAAGTGCGCGTCAGCGTAGCCTTGGTTGAGCGCGACAGCTTCCCGATAGCTTCCCAGCGCGCGATCGTAGCGGCCGAGATCGTGCTGAATGTTGCCGAGATTGAAGTGCGCCTCGAAGCACTCGGGATCCAGCCCAATGGCTCGTTCGTACAGAGCCTGCGCTTCGATCAGCTCGTCGCGCGAGTAGCGGATGTTTGCAAGGTTCACGATCGCCGGAACCAGATCCGGATCAACGATCAGCGCCCGCCTGTATGCCGCAGCGGCGTCGTCGAGGTGCCGTTCGTCGCCGTCGTCCAGCCGTGAGCCTTCGAGGAAATACTTCGCTGCCAGCGCCGCCTGCGGATCGTCAGGCGGGTACGGCTGCGCCGAGGCCGACAGCGGCGGCGGCGAGGTGGTGTTCAGGATGGGCTTGTGTGCCTCGAGGCTGACGACCTTCGCGCGCGGCGTATCGGCGGCGGCGTGTCCTTCGAGGAAGTTCAGCTGCAGCTGACCCTGGCGCTCGGCCAGAAGCGATCGCAGCACCATTCGCAGCGGCGTGCCCTTCTCGAGCTCTCCCGCCACCTGCTTGATCGTCGTCAGATCCGCGAAGGAATACTCCCGCCGGTCCCGCGGTTTGTTCGACTGCCGCACGAGTCCCCACTTCTCGAGATAGCGCAGGTGATTGTCGGTGACCGCGGGATAAAGACTGCGAATGTCGCGGAGGCCGTAGGGACCGCCAGCCGATGCCGGGAGCGACGCCATTCCTCGCGAAAATGAGCTACACGGGGAGGAAAGTCAAGTCCAATTGAAGAATCGCTGATTGCAACCTGATTCAATCAGCAATCAGAATTCAGCAATCAGCAATTAGAATCTCCCCATGCTCTTGGCCGGTGACGTCGGCGGCACGAAGACGCTGCTCGGGTTGTTCACACCGAAGCCGGACCGTCCGTCGGCCATCGACGTCGGCGAGTTCGTGACGCTGGATTATTCGGGCCTCGAACCGATGATCGAAGCGTTCCTCGAGTCGCGCGACGTCGAGCCGCGGCATATCGAGGCGGCGAGTTTCGGCGTGGCGGGCGCGGTGACCGATCAGGTCGCGCGCATGACGAACGTTCCGTGGCTCGTCGATGCGGCGGCCATTGCCGAGCACCTCAGGTTCAGGCGGACCCACGTCTTGAACGATCTCGAAGCGCTCGCCTACGGCGTCACCGTGCTCGAGTCCAACGAGTTGACGATGCTGCAGCGCGGGGTGCCGCATGCGAACGGAAACGCGGCGGTGATCGCTGCGGGCACTGGGCTCGGAGAAGCGCTGCTGCTCAACGTGAACGGGCGCTTCGTTCCGGGCGCCTCGGAAGGGGGCCACTCGGACTTCGCCGCTCGGACGCCGCGCGAAATCGACCTGCTTCGTGACCTCACGCGCATTTACGGCCGCGTCAGTTACGAAACCATTCTCTCGGGCCCCGGCCTGATCAACGTGTACCAGTTCACCCATCAGTCCTTTGGCACGAGTCCGGAGCGAACCCTGGGCGCGATCTCCCCTTCGCACCTGTGTGACGCGATCGGCCAGGTCTCCGATCCCAGGGAACTGCCGGCGCGCATCAGCCGGGCGGCGATGGAGGGCGCATGCGATCAGTGCGCCGACGCGCTGGACATTTTCATCGGCGTGTATGGCGCCGAGGCCGGCAACATCGCGCTGCGCACGGTCGCAACCGCGGGGGTCTATATCGGCGGCGGCATCGCACCGAAGATTCTTCCGGCGCTCGAGTCCGGGACGTTTCTCGACGCGTTTCGCTCGAAGGAGCCGATGGCCGACTTCGTCGCCACGATCCCTATCGCCGTGATCCTGCACGCGGACGCGGGTCTTCTCGGCGCAGCGGTCCACGCACAATCTGTTTCATGATTTACCCTCCTGCCCACAAATCTGATCTCATCGAGAACTATCACGGCACGCTCGTAGCGGATCCGTACCGCTGGCTCGAAGATCCGGACAGCCCGGGGACCGTCGCCTGGGTCGAGGCCGAGAACCAGCTGACGCGATCCGCGCTTGACGGGGCGGCGCGCGACCAGCTCATCGAACGGCTCACGAGGCTGTACGACTTCCCTCGCACCAGTGTGCCGACCCATCTCGGGAAGTCACTACTTCTTCACACACAACACCGGATTGCAGGATCAGCCGGTGCTGTACGTGCAGGAGGAGCCGCATGGTCACTCGCCGCGTGCTCATCGACCCGAACACGATGACGTCGGAAGGTCCGGTCGCCTTGACCGCTCTCGCCATCAACGACGCGGGCACGCTGGCGGCGTACGGGCTGTCGAAGAGCGGTAGCGATCGACAGGAGATCTCCGTCCGCAACGTGGACAACGGGGTGGATCTGCCAGACCGGTTACTCTGGGTAAAGTTCGCGAGCATCGCATGGGTCAAGGACGGCAGCGGGTTTTACTACACGCGTTTTCCTGAGCCCGGCACCGTCGCGGCCGGGGATGAGAACTACTTCAACCAGGTCTACCATCATCGCCTCGGGGATCCGCAGCAGGCCGACCGGCTGATCTTCGAAAAGCCCCGCGAACGCGAGACCGTCTTCGGCGTGGAAGTGAGCGACGACGACCGGTGGGTGGTGATCACGGCGTTCCAGGGATCGAGCGACCGCAGCGAGATCTATGTCATCGATCGCCGCACCGGGATGGCGGCACCTGTTCCGCTGGTGTCTGGATTCACGGCCGCGTACGCGTTCATCGAGTCGGCGGGTGACCGGCTCTTGTTCAGGACCGACGACGGAGCACCGCGCGGCCGGATCATCTCGATCGATCCCCTGGACCCCGGGCGGGCGCCGCTGGAGGTCGTCGCCGAGAGCGAAGACAAACTGTCCTCAGCGATGGTGATTCACCGCACGCTCGTGACCGTCTTCCTGCACCACGCCTCCGACCAGCTGCGGCTCTTCACGCTTGCGGGCAAGCCAGCGGGGAACGTCGAGCTGCCCACGATCGGGTCGCTCACAGGCATCAGCGGGCGTCCCGACGATACTGAGATGTTCTTTGGGTTGACGTCGTTCACCCAACCGGCGACGAATTACCGCTTCGACTTCGTCGCGGGCGCGCTGACGGCATTCGGCGACCCGCGTACGGACGCAGGCGGCGCTGAATACGAGACGACGCAGGTCTGGTATCCCTCCAGAGATGGGACGAAGATCTCGATGTTCCTCGTCGCCAAAAAAGGATTGCCGAAGGACGGGAATCGTCCGGTACTGCTCACTGGTTACGGCGGCTTCAATATCAGCCTGACGCCGGCCTTCGATCCGTCGAATTTCGTCCTGCTCCAACGCGGCGGAATCTATGCGGTCGCGAACCTGCGTGGCGGCGGCGAATATGGCGAGGCCTGGCACGAAGCCGGGATGTTCGATCGAAAGCAGAACGTCTTCGACGACTTCATCGCCGCGGCGGAGTGGCTCGTGTCGAGCGGCTACTCGAGCCCGAAGCGGATTGCGATTGAAGGCGGCAGCAACGGCGGGCTGCTGACGGCGGCGGTCATGACCCAGCGGCCGGATCGGTTCGGCGCCGTCATCTGTCGCGTGCCGGTCGCCGACATGCTCCGCTACCACCAATTCACCGTCGGGCGATTCTGGATCTCCGAGTACGGATCGGCGGATGACCCGTCGCAGTTTCCGTACCTCTATAAGTACTCACCGCTCCACAACGTCGTGGATGGCACACCCTATCCGCCAATCTTGATTACGACCGCCGACACGGACGACCGGGTATCGCCGGGAATGGCGAAGAAGTTCGCCGCTCGACTGCAGGCGGCCGGTCATGCTGCGCCCGTGTTGATTCGCGTTGAGACAAAGGCGGGGCACGGCGCGGGCAAGCCGCTGTCAAAGACGATTGAGGAAGACGCCGACATTTTTTCGTTCGTCTTCTCGATGCTGGGCGTTGAGTAGACCGGCTTCGAACATCGCACACCCAATCCAGCGACATTCACTGTCGAACTCCATTCGTATCCAAGAGAAAACAGGAGAAAGAGAAAGGAGAAGGGAGGGTTTCTTTTCCTAAAGAAGAAATTCTCCTTTCTCTCTGCTTTTCTTTAGAGTCGAATGCAGCGTGACGGTAAACGTCGTTGGTATACGATCGCGTTCTCTCATGGAGAAATCGATGCGCGTACGCGTGAGCACGGTCGGACGAGACCGGAGGGGATCCGTCATCCTTGCGGCTGGGTTGATCGCCGTGGTTGGCGCGGGCGTGGCGGCGTCCGACAAGGACAAACGCGCGGAGTGGCGCCATTATCTCGGCGGACAGGATTCGGCGTCCTACTCGTCGCTCACCCAGATCAACCGGTCGAACGTGACCGAGCTCGAAGTGGTCTGGACGTATCGGGCCGGCCCGAACAACCGGCTCCGGTTCAACCCTGTCGTCGTGGACGATGTGATGTACGTGCTGGGTAAGGACCGCGCGATCGTCGCACTCGATGCGGCGACCGGAAAAGAGCTCTGGAAGTACGAACATGACCCGTTGTTCCAGCGCGATATCACCGACCGGGGCATCAATTATTGGGAAAGCAAGGATCGATCGCAGCGGCGGCTGTTGTTTGCGGCGGGCGCGTATCTGCAGGCCGTTGATGCGAAGACGGGCAAACTGATCACCACGTTCGGTAAGAACGGCAAGGTCGATCTACGCGAGGGCCTCGGCCGCGATCCGAAATCGATCATCGAGTTTGGATTCGGATCACTCGGCTGGAACTCTCCGGGACGCGTCTTCGAGAACCTGCTGATCGTCGGGTCCAGGACCGGCGAGGCCTACGGCTCGCCACCGGGAGACATTCGTGCCTTCGATGTGATCACTGGCGCTTTGGTCTGGAGCTTCCACACTGTTCCGCACCCCGGAGAGTTCGGCTACGACGGATGGCCGAAGGACGCCTACAAAGAGGTCGGCGGCATCAACGTGTGGGGCGACATGAGCCTGGACGAGGCGCACGGCATCATCTATGCGCCAACCGGCTCACCCACCTACGACTTCTATGGCGCCGATCGCATTGGGACCAACCTGTTCGGCAATTGTCTGCTCGCGCTGGACGCGAGGACTGGCAAGCGGCTCTGGCACTATCAGGTCGTCCATCACGACCTCTGGGATTACGACAACACCGCTCCGCCGCAGCTGATCACGGTGCGCCACAACGGCAAGAGAGTGGACGCCGTCGCGATGGCTGGGAAGACGGGGTTCCTCTACGTCTTCAACCGCGTAACGGGCGAGCCGTTGTGGCCGATCGAAGAACGAAAGGTGCCGCAGACCGACGTTCCAGGCGAGCAGTCGTGGCCAACCCAACCCTTCCCCACCGTCATTCCGCCCTTCGGCCGGCAGTCGTTCACGGTGGCCGACATCAGCCCGTATCTCTCGGACGACGCCGAGCGTCAGAAGTGGACCGAGATGGTGAGGACGTCCGTCAACAAAGGATTGTTCACGCCGCCAGCTACCATGAACACGATGCAGATTCCAGGGAACGCCGGCGGCGCCAACTGGGGTACGACCGCTGCCGATCCGGCAGCCGGCATCGTCTACGTCTTGAACAAGGACGAACCGACGATGCTGAAGCTCGAACCGGAGCCGCCGCCCGGACAACGGCTCGCCACAGGACCTCCGGATCAAGTCGGCCGAAGCGTGTATCGTCAGCGCTGCCAGCAGTGTCATGGAGAAGAGCTACGAGGCGTGCCGCCGGAGATCCCAACGTTGGTCGACGTCACCAAACGCCTGGACAGCCAGACGATCAAGCGAACAGTGATCACCGGACGAGGCCGGATGCCGGGATTCCAGCTCGGCGACCGTGAGCTGACCGGACTGATCGCCTTCCTGACCGATCCGGCTGCCGCGAATGCATCCGCCGCGAAGCAAGGGGATGCCACACTGCAATCAGGACCAACCGAAGCGCCCAAACCAACCGGGCCAGTGCGCTACTGGAGTGGATACGGATACATGGTGCCGAAGGTCGGGCCGGCGCCGCAGGCGCCGCCGTGGTCGACGCTGACGGCGTACGATCTGAACAAAGGCACGATCGCCTGGGGCGTGCCGGTTGGTGAAGTTCCCGAGCTCGCGGCAAGAGGCATCACCGGCACCGGCTCCGGCGCGCCGCGCGGCGCCGTCGTCACCGCCTCGGGTCTGATTTTCACGGGCACACCAGACAGCACCTTCCGGGTGTTCGACAAGGACACCGGAAGGGAGCTGTGGAGCAAGAAGCTGCCGATCAACCCGTTGAGCGTCGCCGCGACGTACCAAATCGCCGGCCGGCAGTATGTCGTGATTGCCGGATCGCCAATGGACCAAGGACCGGCCCCCGAAGAAGCGGCCGCCGCACAAGCGGGTGCTGCGAGCGCGCCCCAAGCGCCGAAGGAGGAGGCCGCATACCTCGTGTTCGCCCTCCCGGTGAAGTCTCATCGCTGAATTCTCGCGGAGCCTCCCTTCGCGAACGCCCGCACCTGATCGGCCGTTGCCATCGTGGTGTCGCCGGGGAATGTCGCGATGAGCGCGCCGTGCGCCCAGCCCAGCCTGACCGCCTGTTCCGGCGACTCGCCGGTCAGCAGTCCGTAGAACAGGCCCGACGCAAAGCCGTCGCCGCCGCCGACGCGGTCGTACACGTCGATCTCGCATGTCGGCGCCACGAACGTCTCGCCGTTGATCCCCGCCACCGCGCTCCAGGTATGCCTCGTCGTCGAATGCACCTCGCGCAGCGTGGTCGCGACCACTTTGAGCTGGGGGAACTTCGCGATCGTCCGGTCGATCATGCCGACAAACGTGCTCGCATCGAGCGACGACTTTCCGGCGACTTCGGGACCGGAGATGCCCAGCCCCTTCTGGAGATCCTCTTCATTGCCGACGAGGACGTCGACGTTCTGCACGATTTGTCCCAGGACGGCCTCCGCGCGTGACGCGCCGCCGGATGCGCTCCACAGCTTCTCGCGATAGTTGAGATCGAACGAGACCACGGCGCCGCGTTTCCGAGCCTCCTGCATCCCTTCGATGATGAGCGCGGAAGTCGTTTCGGACAGCGAGGCGAAGATGCCGCCGCTGTGAAACCAGCGGACGCCTGATCCGAAGATCGACGCCCAGTCGAAGTCTCCCGGCTTCAGCCGCGCCGCCGCTTCGTTGCTGCGGTTGTAGAACACGACCGGCGCGCGCACGCCGTGACCGCGATCGCTGTAGACGGCGGCCATGTTCGGGCCCCACGCGCCGTCGTGCTTGAACATCTTGTAGAACGGCGTCACCCCCATCGAGCGGACCTGCCGCGCGATGAGCTCGCCAATCGGGTATTCCACCATCGCGCTCGCGACGCCGGTTCGGAGTCCGAAGCAATCGGCGAGGTTCGCGGCGGTGTTGAATTCGCCGCCGCTGACGTGAATCGCACACGTCGTGGCTTTGCGAAACGGAATGACGCCGGGGTCGAGCCGGTGAATGAGCGCGCCCAGAGCCAGAAAGTCGAGCGCACCTGTTTCAGGAATGCGGAGAGACGTTGCCATGATCCTGAAACGCTATGCGTGACTCGCGGATCGTGTCAAGAAATCATCGAAAGATGCCTTTGAGCTTCCGGCCAATGCCGGACAGTATTCCTTCGAACGCGCGCCTGACACGCTGCTTGACGGTGCCTCGGTGTATCGGGCACAAGCGTGACGGCACGTCGTCGTTCTCCTTGAAGTACTCGATATAGGCCGGACACTCTTCGACCGGCCGAAGATAGGACACGTTGCACAACTGCTCACCGTGCAGGCCGGCCGGCACCTCGAATTCCTGTGGGCGACGACGCTGGGCCGCCCGCTGCATGAAACTGCTCCAAATCGGCAGCGCGAATCGTGCGCCGAAGCCTTCGCGCGCGATCGTCTTCGGCTGGTCGAATCCCACCCACACACCGGCCACGATCGACGACGAGAATCCCACGAACCAGGCGTCCTTGAAATCGTCGGTCGTTCCGGTTTTCCCGCCGGACGGAAACCGTATGCCCAAGCCGCGGGAGGCCGACGCCGTCCCGCGGTCCATGACGTCTTCCAGCATCGACACCATCTGGAACGCGGTCTCAGGCGAGATCACGCGCTCGCTTTGCGCAGGATTGTCGTAGGTCGTGCCGCCGTCGGCATCGATGACGCGGATGATGCCGCGTGGCTTCACGGCGAGTCCGCCGTTGGGAAACATGGCGAATGCCGCCGTCAGGTCGACCGGCGTCACTTCGCCGGTGCCGAGAGACAGCGATGGGACGTCGGGCAGGTCGCGCATGCCGGCGCTGGACGCGAGGCGAAGGACAGGCTTGGACCCGACCTGCTGCTGCAGCGACGTCGCCGCCCGGTTGTTCGACTCGATGAGAGCGGCGCGAAGCGTCAGCTCGTCCGGGGTTTCGCCGGTCGCGTTGCGCGGCGCCCATTCGTCAGGCCCCTGCGGCTGGATGCTGGCAAGGCCCTTCAACACGGAAACCGGCGTGTAGCCATGCTCGAGCGCGGCGGCGAAGAGGAACGGCTTGAATGCCGACCCGGGCTGACGATGGCTTCGGGACGCGCGGTTGTATTGCGACTGGCGGAAGTCGCGCCCGCCGACGATGGCAAGAATGTCGCCGGTGCGCGGATCGATGGCGACAAGGGCCGCCTGAAGGTCTGGCTCGTTGAAGCGCCGCAGCGTGTCAGCGACGGCGCGCTCAGCCATGTCCTGCAGTTCGGGGAGAAACGTGGTGCGGACCTGCCAGTCTGGCGGATGATCGCCACCGAACTCATCGCGGAATTGCTGCTTGAGGAATTCCTTCGCATACCCTCCCCGCGGATCCGTCGGTCCAGGATACGGGGCGATGCGGATTCGCGTCGCGCGGGCCGCGCGCTCCTCGGCGTCGGTGATGAATCCTTCTTCGCGCATCCGCTGCAGCACGACATGGCTGCGCTCGATGGCGCCATCGAGATTGGTCCATGGCGACAACGACGAGGGCGCCCGCGCCAGGCCGGCAATGAGCGCGCATTCGGCGAGATTCAACGTCTTGGCGGGCCGATTGAAGAGATGGCGCGACATGGTTTCGACGCCGTAGACGCCGCCACTCAGGTAGATGCGATTGAGATAGAGCTCGAGGATCTGCTGCTTGGTGAGCTGGGAGTCGATCATCAGCGCGAGCACCGCCTCGCGCGCCTTGCGTCCGTACGACTTTTGATTCGAGAGGAAGAGGGTTCGGGCGAGCTGCTGGGTGAGCGTGCTGCCGCCTTCCACCGCGCCGCCCGAACGGACGTCTCGAAAGACTGCGCGGCCGAGCGCAATCGGATCGATACCGAGGTGCTTGTAGAAGCGGTGATCTTCTACCGCCACGAACGCGTGCTGAAGGTTCGCCGGAATGTCCGCGAGCGGCACGTCCTGACGCCGTTCGTCCATTCGGAACCATGGCCGGCCATCGGCGGCCAGAAACCACGTGTCGCCGACGCCGCGTCGCAGCTTGTAGACCGCCCAGGCTTGTCTCAGAGTCCACGCCAACGAAATCGCCGTCAGCACAACCAGCGCGCCGAAGACGCCCGCGGCAATCCTGTTGCGCGTTCTGCGGGTAATGGTCAGATTCGGAATGTTCACAGGTGGCGAACCCGCCGCCCGTGCAGCCGCAGGGAGAGCACGAAGTAGTAGACGGGGAAAAAGAGCGAGGCGATCAGCAGCGCGGCCGGAACATCTGGCAGCATCGCGATGATTTGCAGCAGCATCAGCCCCCAGGCGACGCAGAGTGCAATGGTCAGGCCGCGGAGAACGGGTGTTCGCGACGGGTAAACGTAGCCGATCCGCACAAAGACGAGGACACTCAGTGCCAGCAGAATGACGCTATTGAGGACGGCGGGCAGCCTGGCGGCAAACAGGTAGAGTGCGGCAATGTTCCAGTAGGAAGGAAATCCTGTGAAGAAGTGATCGTCGGTTTTGGCATCGGACGCGGCAAAACCGTAAGCGCTGCTCAACAGCATCGCGGCCGGGGTGACGACGCCCCACCCCGGTGGGAGCAACCCCGCATGGAAAACCAGCAGGGCGGGGACAAAGGCGTATGTCAGATAGTCAACGATGTCGTCCAGGCGAGCCCCGTCGAAGGACGGCGTCGCCTCCTTCACCCGCGCCAGCCTCGCCAGCGCCCCATCTGTTGCGTCGATGACCGTGGCGGCCACCATCAGGAGAAAGGCGGTCCTGTATCGGTCGTTCATGATCGCCGCAGCCATACCCAGCGCGAGCACCGCGCCGAATGCGGTATAGGCGTGAACGGCCCACGCAAGCGCCGCGTACGGTCGAGCTGACTGCGGATGAGGTCTCATGCGATTTCTGGCAGCGGTGGCGGCCAACGCGACGTCAAAGTCGGCCGGATCCCGCGACGCCGTTTACTTGGCGCGGCTACCGGTGTAAAATGTGACCACATTCCATTCCCCAGCGGAGTGTTTTCTTTTTCAAGCTCTAAGTCTGCCGCCCGGCACTTCGCCGGCAGCGCTCGTCTGACGGCGCATGCTCTCGGGCTCATGCTTCCGTCCGGCTGGTCTGGCAGCACTTCGCGAAACGGATGTAACTCGTGCTTCCACCGCGTTTTCGACGGCCCCGGTATCTCGTCCTCGCGATCATTGCCGTTGTCGCATCTGATTGCGGTTCCTGCCGGCCTCTACATCAAGCAGCGGACGCCAACGCTCGAGCAGCTGGCTTTGTCCGAGTTCCTGCAGCAGGTCGAAAAGGGCTCGGTTGCCAAAGTCACGTTCGGCGAACGTGAGATCCAGGTGACGTTGCGGGACGGGCGGACGTTGCAGACGATTGCCCCGCCTGAGTTCCTGTCTGCAAATTCGTCCTTCATCACCGAGCTCGTGAAGCATGATGTGCGTGTCGAAGTAAACCCCATCGCCGATCCGCAGGCGCTCAGCTACGGGATGATCGCCACCGTCGCTGCGTTCTTTGCCCTGATTGGTTTCACGGTGTATCGGACGACGGCCGGCCGCATTCCAAATTCCGGTCGCACCCGGGTCGCCGAGCGCGGCGATTCCGTCATCACCTTCCAGGACGTCGCCGGCGTGGACGAGGCGAAGGACGAGGTCAAGGAGATCGTCGACTTCCTGCGTCATCCGGATCGCTTCTCGAGCGTCGGCGGACACATTCCCAAGGGCATTCTTCTCGTCGGTCCACCGGGAACCGGCAAGACGCTGCTGGCTCGCTCGATCGCAGGCGAAGCGGGCGTACCGTTTCTCTTCGCCAGCGGCTCTGATTTCGTCGAGATGTACGCCGGCGTCGGCGCCGCGCGCGTCCGCCGCCTGTTCCGCGACGCGCGCCGCCACAAGTCCTGCATCGTCTTCATCGACGAGCTCGATGCGGTCGGCCGCAGCCGCGGCGGCAACTCGCTCAGTCACGAGGAACGCGAGCAGACGCTGAATCAGTTGCTCGTCGAGATGGACGGCTTCGAAACGCATCTCGGGATCGTTGTCATCGCCGCCACCAACCGTCAGGACATTCTCGACCCGGCGCTGCTTCGGCCCGGCCGGTTCGACCGCCAGGTGACTGTCGGCAACCCCGATATCAAAGGACGCGAGGCCATCCTGCGCGTGCACGCGCGCAGGGTTGCCATCGATCCCGGCGTCAATCTCCGTTCGATCGCCCGCGGCACCCCGGGCTTCTCGGGCGCCGACCTGGCGAACGTGGTCAACGAAGCGGCGCTGTTTGCCGCACGCGCCGGCCGCGACCGCGTGACCGACGCGGACCTGTCCGAGGCGCGCGACAAAGTGCTGATGGGGGTCGAGCGTCGATCGATCGTGCTGAGCGATCTCGATCGCATCAACTGCGCCTATCACGAGGCCGGCCACGCGATTGTCGCCGCTTTGCTCCCGAACGCCGATCCTCTGCATAAGGTGACGATCATCCCGCGCGGGCGCGCGATGGGCGTGACGATGCAGCTGCCGGAAACAGATCGCCACACCTACACGAAGGGCTATCTCGAAACCCAGGTCGCCGTGCTAATGGGCGGAAGGGTCGCCGAAGAGCTGTTCATGAACCATATGACCAGCGGCGCTTCCAACGACATCGAACGCGCCACCGACATCGCCCAGCACATGGTGTGCGAGTGGGGCATGTCCGAGCTCGGTCCGCTCGCGTTTCGGAAGCCGGGGAACGCATTCGAATCCGACCGGCCCCACGTCGTCAGCGAAGCGACCGCGCAGCGTGTCGACGACGAAATCCGAAAGATCGTCATGGACGGCTACGATCGCGCCAGGACCCTCATCGAGCACAACACGCAGTCCATGCGCGCGCTTGCCGAGGCGCTGCTCGATCAGGAATCGCTCGAGGCCGACGAGATCAAGACGCTGCTCGAGAAGTCGGGCGCAGCGCGCTGCTGATCGATCCGGTTCCGGAGCACAAGTGACGAAAGGCGGCCGTCGAGGCCGCCTTTCTGTTTTTCAGGGGGAAACGGCTTCCCTGATACCTGTTAGCCAGCGACTTATGATCGAGACCGACAACCTGACACGCCACTACGGCGAACGCATCGCGCTGCATCCGCTGACGATCCGCGTCGCCCCGGGCGAGATTCTCGGCTTTCTCGGGCCGAACGGAGCCGGCAAATCGACGACGGTGAAGCTGCTGACCGGGATGATCAAGCCGACCGGCGGCCGCGCGCGCGTCGCCGGTTTCGATGTCCTGACCGATCCGGTAGAGGTCAAGCGACGCATCGGCTACGTGCCGGAGTCGGCGGCGCTGTACGAATCGCTCACCGCGCGGGAGTTCCTGGACGTCATCGGATCGCTGTACCACGAACCGGTCGAATCCGCGCGGCAGCGAATCAACGAACTGCTCGATCGTTTGGATCTGGCCGCCGCCAAGGACCAGCGGCTCAGCGAGTTCTCCAAGGGGATGAAGCAGAAAGTCCTGATCGCCTCAGCCCTGATGCATCGGCCCGAGGTCCTCTTCCTCGACGAGCCGCTCACCGGACTCGACGCCAACGCCGCCCTGATCGTCAAGGAGCTGATCCGATCGCTGGCGGCACAAGGGCGCACGATCTTCTTCTGCTCCCACGTGTTGGAGGTCGTCGAGCGCGTCTGTTCGCGCATCATCATCATCGACAACGGCCGCGCGATCGCGGATGGCACGCCGGCACAGATTTCCGGGCAGGCGGGGGCGCATTCGCTCGAGGAGGCGTTCGTCGCGCTGACCGGCACGCGCGACACCACGCAGGTCACCAATGAGCTTCTCGCCGCGCTCGAACGCTGATGATCGATCGGATGGTTCAGGCGCTCGGCGTCGATCCGATTCAGTGGCGCGCGTTGGTGCGCACCTACCTGCGGATGGATTTTCGCGCCGGCGGCGGCGCCACCACGCGATCGGGCACAAACCGGATGCGCGGGCACCCGCTCGTCGGGGTCGCAATCATCACGGGCCTGGGGGGCGCGATGTTCGCGACGCTGGCAGCGCGCATCCCGGACCTGCTCGTATCGGCGACGCTGCTGACCAGCTACGGCGGCATCAACACGGTCATGCTGCTCCTGGTCGACTTCACCGGTCTGGTCGTGTCGCCAGACGACTACGGCGTGCTCGGTCATCGGCCGGTGTCGTCCCGGACCTACTTCGCGTCGCGGCTGACCTCTATCCTCGCGTATATCGGCTTCATCAGTGCGGTGCTCGCGCTGCTGCCGGCGCTCTGCTACGCGTTCTGGTGGCGTCTCGGCGTCACGGGGCTGGCCGCGACGTTCACCGCGGTTCTTCTCTGCGACTTGTCAGCGACGGTCATCATCATCACGTCTACGCGATGATGCTGACGCTTGTCCATCCGCACCGATTGCGCCGCGCCTTGTCGTATCTCCAGCTCGTCTCGATGATGGGCTTCTACGTTGCCTACTATCTGTCGATGGAGGGGTTTCGAAACTCGTTTCTGTACCGGCTGTCGTTCAGCGATCAGCCGTGGATGTGGATCAATCCAGCGTCCTGGTTCGCGGCGCTCATCAGGCTGACCGCGGGCAACGCGTCCGGCACGGTGTGGGCCGCGTCCGTCATGGCGATCATCGTCGCGATCGCGTGCATTCCGCTGGCGGCAGGGCGCCTGTCGCTGGAGTACGCGCAGCGTCTTGCTGAAACGGTGGTCGCCGGCGAGCCGGCGGCGCGACGGCGATTCCGCTTCCCCGGCTTCGGACGCGCCGAGGCGCGGGCGGTCGCGCTCCTCGTGTCGGCGCAGTTCCGTTTCGACCAGCGTTTCCGCATGGCCATCCTCGGCATCGTCCCGCTGATCCTGTTCTATCTGCTGCTCGGGCTGAACCAGGGAGCGCTCGCCGATCCGTTCTCACCCGACGCATCCAGGTCCGGCGGCGTCCCGCTCTACATGGCCGTCGTGTTCATGCCGATGACGCTGCACGCGTCGCTGCACTACAGCGACTCGTGGCGGGCGGCGTGGATCTTCTTCGCGACGCCGGCGTCGGCGGCGCGATTGATCGTGGCGGCGAAGAATATCGTCACCGTGTGGTTTCTGGGAAGTTATCTGCTGCTGCTCGCGGCGATCTGGAGCTATTACTACGAACGCATCTGGCACGCGTTCTTCCACGCCGCGGTCATCGGCCTGCTTGCGCACATGCTTCTGCAGGTCGCGGTCATGATGCGGCCGTCGCTGCCGTTCGCCGCGGAACCGAGGAAAGTCGAGCGCTCGGCGCGGCTGTATGGGGTGCTGTTCTTCGGCAGCATGATTGCCGCCGTCATTCCCACGTTCCTGCCGTTCGTGTACGTGAGCGCATCGCTGACAGCCATGGTCGTCGCGCTCATGGTCGCGATCACCGCCGCCCTCGAGTTCACACTCCGGCTTCGGATCACGGAGGCCATCGACGACCTGGAGTTCAGGGCGTAGGCCGCCGGGTGGCGATCATCGCGCGATCGTGGTGTCGCTCGCGCAGGGAGTCGACCCGAGCTACTGCTTCAGGGCGAGTCGCTTGTCGATTTCAGCGATGGCGAGCTTGATCTGCTGCTTCCGCACCGGATGCTCGGTCGTTTCCGCCTGCTGCTCAAGATTGGACTTGGCGAGGCGAAGCGATTCGAGCTCTCGGACCTTTTCGGGATCGATTTTGGGACCGCCGCCGGCACGGTGACGGCGCTCGGCTTCCCGCTCTTCGATCTGTTCCTGGATGCGCGCTTCTGCGTCTACGAGGCCTTCTCCGGAATCACCCATAAGTAAATGCTGACTTCCTCTGGCTGCCCCGTTGCTGCACGGTTCTCGCAGTGTTCACGGGGCTGACAACCGACGAATGCCTGGGGAGGTTCCGCCACCCCGGCAGCTACAGTGGTCATCCATTGTGACCGGTTCGGCGGCGAGGGTCAACGAGAGACCACTAGAATAGGTCCGTGGGACGACGAAACGAGGCGTTTTCGCTCTTTCAGCCGGCGGTGGCCGACTGGTTTCGCGACTCCTTCGCGGCGCCGACGCCGCCTCAGTCCCAGGGCTGGCCAGCGATCGCGCGTGGCGAGTCCACGCTCATCCTGGCGCCGACCGGCAGCGGAAAAACGCTCACTGCGTTTCTGTGGTGCATCAACCGCATCATGTTCGACCCGGTTCCGCCGAAAGAGCGCCGCTGCCGCGTCCTCTACATCTCGCCGCTCAAGGCCCTGGCGGTGGACATCGAGCGCAACCTCCGGGCGCCGATCGCCGGAATTGCGAATAAAGCGGTCGCTCGAGAAGAAGCGTTTCATCAGCCGGCGGTTGCGATCCGCACCGGCGACACCCCAGCCATCGAGCGTGCGCGATTCCTGCGGGAGCCGGCAGACATCTTGATCACGACGCCCGAGTCCCTTTACCTGCTGTTGACATCGAACGCCCGCAACGCCCTTGGCTCGATCGACACGGTGATCATCGACGAAATCCACGCGCTCGTGCCGACCAAGCGCGGTGCGCATCTCGCGTTGTCGCTGGAGCGGCTGGAGATGCTGACCCCGCGCGAAGCTGGCGCACGGGGTATTCAGCGGATCGGGCTCTCGGCGACTCAACGCCCGCTCGACGAAGTGGCCCGATTTCTTGGCGGCAGCGCCCGCAGCCCGAGCGAGGCGCGAAGCCGCCGAGCGAGAGCGAGTGGGGGTGGGGCCTCACGAGCAGTGAGTAATGCTGACAGTACGTCACGAAGGGCTGGTGGGCGAGTTCATATCGCCGATCCCGACGAGGCGATTCACGACGAATTCGCTTCCGAATCGACCCCGAGCTACCGTCCCGTCACCATCGTCGACACGTCCGAGAAGAAGAATCTCGAGCTGCGAATCGAGGTACCGGTCGAAGACATGGCAAAGATCGGACAGCCCGTCGAGATTCCGAGCGGCCCCGCTGCGCAAGGCCCGGTGCGGACGTCGATCTGGTCGGCCATACATCCCAGACTTCTGGAACTCGTCAAGGCGCATCGATCGACATTGATCTTCGTCAACAACCGGCGAATGGCCGAGCGGCTGGCGTCGGCGCTCAACGAGCTCGCGGGCGAGACGCTCGTCCGATCGCACCACGGGTCACTGGCGCGAGCGCAACGCATCGAGGTCGAGGATCGACTCAAGGCCGGATTGATCCGCGGCCTGGTCGCCACGTCGTCTCTGGAACTCGGGATCGACATGGGGGCAATCGATCTCGTCGTCCAGATCGAGGCCCCGCCGTCGGTGGCGAGCGGCCTGCAGCGGATCGGGCGAGCCGGACACACCATCGGCGCGGCGAGCCGCGGCGTGATCGTCCCGAAGTTCCGGGGAGACCTGGTCGCGTGTGCCGCCGTGACGCGCGCGATGCACGAAGCGCGCATCGAATCAAGCCGCTACCCAAGGAACCCGCTCGATGTGTTGGCGCAGCAAATCGTGGCGATGGTGTCGATGGACGACTGGGACGTCAACGCGCTGTTCAATTCGCTACGCGGCGCCGCGCCGTTCGCCGAGCTGAGCCGATCGGTCTATGAGGGCGTGCTCGACATGCTGTCGGGACGCTATCCGTCGGACGACTTCGCCGATCTGCGGCCGCGACTCACGTGGGATCGACTGAAGAACAGGTTGACGGCGCGGGACGGCGCGAAACGCGTGGCGGTCATCAACGGCGGAACGATTCCCGATCGCGGGTTGTACGGCGTGTTCCTCGTCGGCGAACGGGGGCCGCACGCCCGCGTCGGCGAGCTCGACGAGGAGATGGTCTTCGAGAGTCGGGTCGGCGAGACGTTTCTCCTCGGCGCATCAAGCTGGCGGATCGAAGAGATCACGCACGATCGGGTGCTCGTGTCTCCGGCACCGGGTCAACCAGGCAAGATGCCGTTCTGGAAGGCGGACGCCGCGGGGCGTCCCCTCGAACTGGGACGTCAAATCGGCGAATTGATTCGGACGCTGCGGCACATGCCGGCCGGGGCTGCCATTCAGCGCCTGGTGGAGCACCATGATCTCGACGGTCAGGCGGCGGAGAATCTGGTCCGGTATCTTGCCGATCAGGCTGCGGCGGCAGGAACGGTCCCCGACGATCGAACAATCCTGATCGAGCGGTGCCGCGACGAGCTGGGCGACTGGCGGATCTGCGTCCTGACTCCCTTCGGCGGACGCATTCACGCTCCCTGGGCCATGGCAGCGGTCGAGCGCGCCCGGGCCGAGACCGGCCTCGACGTCGAAACCATGTGGACCGACGACGGTTTCGTGGTGCGATTCCCGGAGACGGAGGCACCGCCCGATCCGAACCTGATGATTCCGGCATCGGACGAGGTCGAGGGCCTCGTGGTGCGGCAGCTGGGCGCAACGGCGCTCTTCGCGGCGAAATTCAGGGAAGCCGCCGCGCGTGCCCTCCTTCTGCCGAAGCGCCGGCCGGGCGGACGCAGTCCTCTCTGGCAGCAGCGGAAGCGGGCGGCGGATCTCCTGGGTGTCGCTGCGAAGTACGGCTCGTTCCCGATGTTGCTCGAGGCGTACCGGGAGTGCCTCCGCGATGTCTTCGACATGCCATCGCTCGTGGACACGCTGCGCCGGGTCGAGCGGCGCGAGATACGAACCGCCACCGTCGACTCGGCAACCCCATCGCCGTTTGCTGCCGCCCTGCTCTTCGGGTATGTCGCCAATTACATCTACGATGGCGACGCACCCCTCGCGGAGCGCAGGGCACAGGCGCTGGCGATCGATCAGACCCAGCTTCGCGAACTGCTCGGTGAGGCCGAGCTGCGTGAGCTGCTGGATGCCGACGCCATCGAACAAATCGAGCGGCAGCTGCAGCATCTCGATCCCGAATATCATGCGAAGTCGATCGACGGCATCCACGATCTCCTGCTGCGACTGGGAGACCTGGCACCCGCAGAGATTGCTGCCCGCTCCCGGATCGAGGTGCAGGACGGGTTACCGGAGTTGCTTCGAACACGCCGGGCCATCCAGGTGAATATCGGAGGGCAGCCGCGTGTACTGCCGGTCGAGTATGCCGGACGATATCGGGATGCTCTCGGCGTGCCTCTGCCTGTTGGCCTGCCTGAGTCGCTCGTCGCTCCCGCGCCGAACGCGGCGCAGGATCTTGCCCGCCGATTCGCGAGAACACGCGGGCCGTTCACGACCCTGGACTTCTCAGAGCGCTATGCGCTCGGCAGATCGACGGCGGAGTCCATTCTGAAAGCGTTGTCGGCGTCTGGCCGGCTATTGGAGGGTGAGTTCAGGCCGGGTGGAACCGGCCGCGAATGGTGCGATCCCGATGTGCTGCAGTCGGTGCGGCGGCGATCGCTTGCCCGCCTCCGCAAGGAAGTCGAGCCGGTGGAACCGGCAGTCTTCGGGCGGCTTCTCACCAGCTGGCAGGGCGTGTCGCGCCCGCGGCTCGGCCTCGACGCGCTGCTTGACGCGGTCGAGAATCTTCAGGGTGCGCCTCTGCCGGCGTCTATCTTCGAATCCGAGATTCTGTCCGCTCGCATTCAGGGTTACAACGCGGCCGATCTCGACGCGTTGACGGCAGCGGGAGAAATCACCTGGTGCGGCCTCGAGCCGCTCGGCGATCGTGACGGCCGACTGGCGCTGTTCCTCACCGACAGCCTGCCTCGGCTCTGGCGCCGGCAACCACCAGGGGAATTGTCGTCGCACGAGCGGGCCATCCTGACCCACCTGGAATCCGAAGGTGCGTCGTTTTTCGCAGCGCTTCATGACGCCTGTGGCGGCGGCTATCCCGGCGAAACGGTCGATGCGATCTGGGATCTCGTCTGGAAAGGCGTGCTGACGAACGACACGTTCCATGCGCTCCGCGCCTTCACCCGACCGCCTGAACGGCGGCAACGGAAGCCGGTTCAGAGGCGCAGCTTCCGCAGCCGGCGCGTTGCCCCACCGTCTTCGGAGGGGCGATGGTCGCTGGTCGCCGATCGTGCGGCGGGCGTGGTCTCGCCGACCGAGTGGGCCACCGCGACTGCGCAGCAACTGCTGATGCGTTACGGCGTACTCACCCGGGAAGTCGCGGGAGCTGAAGGAATCGCCGGAGGGTTCAGCGCGGTCTATGACGTGTTGAAGGCGATGGAGGACGCCGGACGGATTCGTCGCGGGTATTTCGTCGGCGGGGTTGGCGCGACGCAATTTGCCCTGCCGGCAGCACTCGAGCTGATGCGTTCGTTCAGGGAAGTGCCCGAGGATCCGGAAACAGTCGTGCTCGCCGCGACGGATCCGGCAAACCCGTATGGAACCATGCTGAAGTGGCCGGGTCTCAGCGACGCCGAGTCCACCGGGCGAGGACCGACGCGCAGCGTCGGTTCCATCGTGCTGCTGATAAACGGGACGATCGCCGTGTACGTGCCACGAGGTGGCCGTCAACTGCTCGTCTACCTGCCGGAAGATGAACCGGGGCGCTCGACGGTCGCACATGCCGTGGCCCGGCGGCTCGCCACGATCGCTCGCGGCGACGACGGCCGGGGCGGCCTCCTGATTTCCGAGATCAACGGACTGCCCACCGCGGATCACGTCCTGTCGCCGTTCTTGATCGAGGCTGGCTTCAACCCGTCCGCCATGGGTTTTCAGATGCGAAGGCCACCGGCAGCAGTTCCCGATTTTGTGACGGCAGAGCGAACGCCGTCCTTCATGCCGGCGCAACGCGCCCGCCAAGGCAAGTCGACGGACCTGTCCTGAGCGACCGTAGGGAGTCGAAGGATGCCTGAGGGAGACACCATCTTTCGAGCCGCGCGCACGCTACATCGCGCGCTGGCTGGCAACGAGGTCACGGCCTTCGAGTCCATGCTGCCGGCTCTCAACCGCATCCACGAAGACGCTCCGCTCACCGGCCGCACGATCGAACGCGTCAGTGCCGCCGGCAAACACCTTCTCATTCATTTCTCCGGCAATCTTGTCCTCCGCACGCACATGCGCATGAACGGGAGCTGGCACATCTACCGTACGGGTGAGCGATGGCAGCGCCCGCGTCGCGACATGCGTATCGTCCTCGGCACGGCCGATTTCGAAGCCGTGGGATTTGCGATCCCCGTTGCTGAATTCGTCACCGGGACCGGTCTTTCCAGGCATCGCGAGATTCGCTCCCTCGGCCCGGACGTGCTGTCGGAAACGTTCGAGGTCGCGACCGTGGTCGAGAATCTTCGCTCCCGATCGTCGGCACAAATAGCCGACGCGCTTATCAATCAGCGTGTGCTGGCCGGCCTCGGGAACGTCTACAAGTCAGAGGTGCTGTTCCTGTCGAGCGTGAACCCGTTCCTGCAGGTCGACGCCCTGAGCGACTCGCAGCTGACCTCGATCGTGGAGACCGGCCGACGCGTGTTGAAGATGAACGTGTCCGAAGGGCTGCAGATGATGACGACATTCGGCGGGCTGCGACGGACGACACATCGAAGCGCGCCGACCGAGCGGCTCTGGGTCTATGGCCGTGCGCGCCTGCCATGCCGCCGATGCGGCACACCGATCAGGGTGCGCAAGCAGGGAGTCGATGCGCGCCTGACATATTGGTGTCCCACGTGTCAGGACGTCCGAGGCGCAGAGCTTTAGGTCGTCGCCAGCGATGAGAAGTCGTATGTTGATTTGGATTGCCCTGTTCGCCGGCAGCGCATCAGCAGCGGTCGGATTGTACGGCCACTACCGTGTGCTCCCTGGATGGTTGACCGGACCAGAGGTCTGTCAATTGGAAGATGGAGGCTGTGCGGTGCTGTTCCGCAGCCCTCGCTCGGCGCTGCTGGGGATCCCGAACGCGTTGTTGGGATTGATCCTGTATGCGCTGATCGCGCTCGGCCTCATTCTTCGCTGGCCAGCTGTGTTGATGTTCCTGATGACGCTGCCGGCCGTCGCCATGAGCGCGTTCCTCGGCTGGAGCCTGATCTCACGCCGGCTGCAGTGCCGTATCTGCTGGACCGGGCACGTGGCGAATGTCGTCCTCGCGATGGTGCTTGGCTGGCGCGCGCTTGGACAGTGAGAAATGCTGAATGCTGATTCGCTGAATGCTGATTTCGGCCGAGACCGCGCATGAAACATTCAGCAATCAGCATTCAGCATTCAGCATTCAGCAATTCAGTGACCGACTCTCAGCGTCTCTGTCGCATGACCATCCGCATGACACCGTCAGTACCAAGTACGCGCTCGAGCACGATGTCGGAGCCGGCGGTTCTGACGGCGCCCGAGGTGCCGATCGTGGACGGCGGCGGCACGAGCATGTCGCTCGCCGGCGCCGATGAGGCGACGCCGAACGAACCCGCCTGGGGGTTGTGCATCGGGCAAATGTCGGCGGGGACAGAGCCGATCGAAAACAGATCCTCGTAGACCGGGGATTCGCCCGGCGCCAACGTTCGCGCTGAATGCCGATCGCCCTGGTCGGCGAGTGCGTCCACGGGCACGAGTTGCGGCAGCATGCCGTCACGGGCCACGGAGTAGACATCCGCCTGATGACGGCAGGCATCGGTCGCACGCGCGCCGCTCAGCCGGCAGATTGCCACCTTCTCGACGTCGGCCGGCATCTCGTACCAGTCAGGCTTGTCACGCGCGGTTGCGGCACGCATGAATCGGCCCCAGGCCGGAACCGCAACGACCCCGGCAAACCCGCCGCGCATGATCGGCGCCGGCCGATCGAGACCGAACCAGATGCCGGCGACCAGGTGTGGCGTGTAGCCGACGAACCACGCATCTGTATAGTTGTCGGTCGTCCCGGTCTTGCCTGCCGCCGGGAGCTTGAATCCCGCCGCCCGAGCGGCGGACCCGGTGCCGCCCGAGATCACATCAGACAGCATGCTCGACATCAGGTACGCGGTCGCCGGGCTGATCGCCTGTGTGTGTCGCTCGCCCGCTGTGTAGATCGTGGTGCCGAGCGCGTCCTCGACACGGGTGATCAGGCGGGGCGCCGCGACACTTCCCCGATTCGCGAATGCCGTATATGCGGCCGTCAGTTCGAGCAGCGTGACCTCGCCGGTTCCGAGAGCCAGCGACGGCACCATCGGCAGTTGTGACTCGATCCCGAGACGCTGCGCGTAATAGACGGCGGCGCTGACGCCGATCTGCTGAAGAAGTTGTGCCGCGGCACGATTGCTCGACACTTTGAGCGCGCTCCGCAGTGTGTACTCTGACAGTTCATGCCCGCCGCTGGGGAGCCACACCTCAGTCCCTGACTCGATTGGCGTATCGAGATCCCGCAACAGCGTTCCGGGCGAATAGCCGCGCTCCAGCGCCGCCGCATAGATGATCGGCTTGAACGCAGAACCGGCCTGACGACGGGCCTGGGTCGCGCGGTTGAAGCTGCTCGCGTTGAAGTCGCGGCCGCCGACGAGCGCCCGCACGTCACCTGTCGCTGGATCCATGGCGACAAAACTGCCCTGTAGATCGCGCGCAGCCGGCCGCGTTTTGACGATCTCCGCAATCCTCGTCGTCACCGCCGATTCAGCCTGACGCTGCAGATCGGGATCGTACGTGGAGTAGACGCGAAGGCCATCGCGGAGCACGCGGTCGGCGCCAAAGAGCGCGAAGAGCTGCCGCCTGATCTCCTCCTGGAAGTACAAACCAGAATCATCGCTGGCCGCGACGGCCGGCGATTGACTGGACCGCTCAAACGCCACCAGCGGCGCTGTGCTCTCATGCCGATACGCGTCCTCCGACAGCAGCCCCTGATCTCGCATCAACCGGAGCACGAGATTGCGGCGCTTGACCGCCCGGGACGCGCCGACCGACGGCGCATCGTTCGACGGCGATCGGACCAGGGCAGCCAGGAGCGCAGCCTCGTGCGGCTCGAGATCCGACGCGGACTTGCCGAAGTAGCCGCGCGATGCCGCTTCCACTCCGTAGTACCCGTCCCCAAGATACACGGTGTTGAGATACTGCTCGAGGATCTGGGCCTTCGTGTATCGCCGCTCCAACTGCGACGCCAGCAGGATCTCCCGGATCTTGCGGTCGTAGGTTCGTTCGGAGGACAGCGACGCTCTCGCCAGCTGCTGTGTGATCGTGCTGCCGCCCTCGAGAATGCGCCCGGCCCGGAAGTTTCGCCACGCCGCGCCGGCGATACGGATGGGATCCATCCCGTGGTGCGAATAGAAGCGTCGATCCTCGACGGTCAGCAGCGCGTCGATCATGCGCGGTGAAATCTGTTCGAGCGGCACAGAGATCCGTCGTTCAACGAAAAATGTGAACGCAGGCTTGTCGTGGCGGTCGTACACGATCGTCGCCTGCGCGGGGGGCGCGAGGTCTGCCAGTGATTTCGCGCGCTCGAGCTCGCGGACCATCGACTGGGCCGCAAGGGCGACCTGCGCCGTTGCATACCACGCCACGATCGCGATCGCGAATACCGCCGTGATCACTCCACTGCGTCGCATCATCACCTGAGGGGTGTTTGAGCAACCGCAATGCCACCGACTGAATCGGCGTGAACGCGTGGTTTAGTGGCTTTTTGTTCGTTTCCCCGCACGCTCCAGGTGGGAGTGTGTAAGCCGATTCACACTCCCGCGATGCGCTCGGGGTGGGTATAGAGATTGAAGCCGCCGTCGCGAACGAACCCGAGAAGCGAGATGCCGGCTTCGTGTGCAAGCTCAATCGCGAGGCTCGAGGGCGCCGACACTGCGCACACAATCGGCACGCCGGCAAACCAGGCTTTCTGGATGATCTCGTACGAGGTACGGCCGCTGACCGCCAGCGCATAGCCCTGCAAGGGAATGCGGTCCTCGAAGAGCATCGCGCCGATCACTTTGTCCACGGCGTTATGCCGGCCGACGTCTTCGGCCGATCTCCGGCACTCGCCATCGAGCGTGAACAAGCCCGCTGCGTGAAGGCCTCCCGTCTCCTCGAAAATCGTCTGGCGCGACCGAAGCGTACGAGGCAGCGCCGCCACAATCTCCGAACTGACGGTCTCGGCTGCTTCGAGCGGCGCCAAACGACACCGAAGCGACTCGATCGTCAGGCGGCCGCACAGCCCGCAAGACGACGAGGTCAGGATGTTGCGGCGCTGTTCGAGGTGTTCGGTCACTCGTGCGGCACGATCGCCGACCAGGTAGACGTCAACGATGTTGTGGACGTCCGGATGATCCGGATGGCGGCAATGCTCCACCGCACCAAGATCCTCGGCGGAGCGAATCACCTCTTCCGAGAGCAGGAAGCCAGCCGCAAGTTCACGATCTTCGCCAGGCGTCCGCATGATGACGGCGAAGGGTTTCCCGTGCAAACGGACCTCGAGCGGTTCCTCTGCGGCCGCCAGGTCCTCCCGTCCGCGATCCGAGCCACGCCCGACTCGAGTGACGTGGACACGACGGAACGGTGACAGCGACTCAGACATGGTCCCGGACCATCGGTTCGGACAGCTGCCTGTGCAACTGCAAACAGAATTGAAACGCCAGGACCGCACCGGCGGTCCGCCTACTCTGCACGTGATCCTTCAATCGCCGGTATGCGAACAGACGCGCGACGAAATTCTCGCGCACTCGAGCATCACTCAGCCGTTCTTCCTCCTCGACGGGCAGCAACGGCATCTGCTCGGTCAGGACGGCCGCAAACAGCCCCTGCCCGTGATGTGATACGCGATCCGTGTCGTCGAAGACCTTGACGTTGAGCAGGCCGCAACTCGGCGAGTTCTTCTTGAGGACGTATCCGTCGAGGTCCTCACGCGCGAGCGCGACGACTCGCCGCCGAGCCCACTGGTTCATCTCGTCGGTGTAATCGGTGCCGATCTCGACCGTCACCATCCGCGTGCGTTCACCGTCGCGAACCAGGCGCACCGCTTCACGCGGGGTGCCCATGCCGACCTCGACTTCCGGGCAAACCGGGACCCATTCGACGTGCCTGGCGAGTTCGCCCGTCAGGAACGGGTCGCGCTTGTGTCCGCCGTCGAAGCGCACTTCCTGCCCGAGCAGACACGCGGAGATTCCAATTCGAATCCGGCTCAATGAATGCCGCGCCCTGATGCGGTCAGCATGATTTCAACCAGGCCGTCGGGCGCGACCAGCCCCGATCGTATCGTCGTCCTGGACGGCCGATGCGAGCCAAAGAACGCGTCATACTCGCGATCGACCTCAGGCACGTACTTCAGATCGGTGACGTAGACGATCGCTTCTGCCACATCCGCCGGCGAGGCCCCCGCAGCGGCAAGCGTGCGACCGAGCTTGGCCAGCGTCGCGCGCGCCTGCGCGCCCGGATTGCTCTTGTTCGTATCGTCGTTGCCCAGCGCACCCGACAAGTACGCCCGATGCCCGGCGACGACTGCCGCGCTGAGGGGAAGGTTGAGATTCGGCGGCAACCCTTCCATCAGCGTCCGCCGCGGAGATGACGACGCGATGAAGGTCATTTCGACGGTGTACTGCGGCCCCGCGAGACCGGTGAGAATCGTCGCGCGGGCCGGCGGCGCAGACGGAAAATACGTGCGGTAGGTCTCGTTCATGGGTCCGAACGACGACGCTTCCGTCAGATAGACGCGCGAGGAGACTACACTCGCATGCGAGAGGCCCGCCGCGCGCAGCAGCTCTCCGGCATTGTCCAGGATGACCTTCGTCTGCTCCGCGACGCTGCCCGTCACGGACGAATTGTCGCGCCCGTGGCGCGAGACGAGCCCCGACAGGAAGACCGTATCGCCAACTTTCATCGCGTAGCTGTAGGGGCTCGGCGAAGCAACCCAGTCCGGCGGGTGAACGACCACACGCTCGGCCCCATGACGAACCGCCACGACACTCATCTCGACCATCACGCCCGACGTTGGAATCTCGCACACGATCGTGGTCCGCGTGGGAAAGTCCTTCGTCCAGAACGCGCGGTAGGCGTCGTTCATCGCCTGAAAGTCAGCGGCGGCGCGAAGGAAGACGAGCACCGAGACGACCCCCTCGAGCGACGACCCTGCGTCCGCCGAGCGCCGACCGCAACTGTTCGAGGACGCTGCGTGTTTCGATTGCCACGCTGCCGCGCGCGTCAGGAGAAATGCCGCTCACGTAAATGAACTCGCCGCTCTCAACGATTCGTGGGTGAGGCATAGGGCGATTGTAACTGTTTCGCTCGCAGTTCGCGGTTCGTCCGCCTTCGCGCTCCGCGCTTCGGCGCGACAGGCTGAGTCCGGATTCGGGCTTCGACGATTCAGGGATTCGAGGATTGAGGATTCGAGGATTCGAGAATTCAGGGATTCGGGATTCGGGATTCAGGATTCGAGGATGAGAGATTCACGATGAGTGATCAGTGATCAGGGATTCGAAGCTCTCTGTCGGTCCATTCACAGAGCGTCGCAATGTCCTGATCGCTCAAACGCGAATCGGGATGAAGCCAGAGGTATATCGGTAGCGGCATCTCCTGCTTACGGGTCAACTCGCAGATCTTCTTCAGCACTTCGGGAATGTGATCCTGATCCTGCTGTGCCCAGTCGGAGTAGTTGAAGTGGCGGCGGCCGTGGTTGACGTCATCGATGACGAGCCAGGACACCGGCGCGACTTCCGAGTACCACGGCCACCGGGTGCCGTGCGAGTGACAGTCGCGGCATCCGCGGTCGAGCACGCTCTGGACTCCCGGCGGCACATGCGCGATCGCAGCCATCGTCCGAGACGGATCGGTCGGCGGATTCGTCCGCGCGGGACGCGCGAGCTGAATCGCGGCGGCGCCGACAACCATCGCCACGCCGGCGCGGCCCGCGAGGCGCGCGGCGCTCCTCGTGTTCACTGCGCCTTCTTCCACAGCTTCCACCAGGTGGTGTCGAGTCCGAGCGAGTCCCACCACTGATCGAGCATCGGGCGATCGCCGGCGAGCACCGCCTGCCGGGTCACCCCTTCGGGCGGCGGGGCAAGAATCGCGAGGCGATCGTAAACGCGAGCACGTTCGGACGGAGTGCCGCGAGAGAGAAGGTGCCACAGAGTCAACGCATCACGGCGCCGTGCGGACGACAGGATCAAGTCCAGCGCACCCGGTCGTCGCGGGTCGTCGGCTGGACCGTAATCGAGAATGGCCAGCGCCTCGCCGTACCCGGCGGGCGCATCCTCGTAGTACGGCGTTCCGGGGCCCGCGCCAGGACGCGTCGTGCCAATCGCACCATCCGGTATGAAAGACTCGCGCCCGTAACCTTCGAAGCTGACCCAGCCGAGCGTCACCCGGATGAGTCCGGCGCCGCTGAAGTCAACCTGCAGCGTGTATTCACATCCGAGATCGACGGCGGTCGCGCTCGGCGTGTTGACGAAGAACAGCTTCGGGGGGGCCCAGATTCGGGCGTGAATCGTGCCTTTCGAGAGTGACATGCGATGTTCGCGTCCGCGCGCCTCGACGAGCTGCAGGCGCGTGTTCGGATCGACTTCGACCCGTCCGATTTCGGCGACTTCAATGCGCGCCCGGGAAACGCCATCGGTTTCCAGCCAGTCGCCAACACGCAAACGTCCCTGGGACTTCTCGGCGCTGGCACGGATGCCGTCAACGAGAGGCGTGCCACTCAGCGTCTGCACCGACCACCCGTTTCCGAAGAAGCCGAGCGCATACCATCCAACTGCGGCCGCAAGCAGCACGGCAGCCGCAGTCGAAAGCCCGCCTACGAACCACACCTTCTTGTTGAACCCGCGAGGTTGACGGTCCGGCAGCGCGGGCGGCTCACCACGATGACGCAGCTGGCCCAGCAGCGTCTCGAGATGCACCACCTCTGGATCGGGTTCGCCCGAACCGTCCCAGAGATACGAGTTCTCGTCGGTCTCGTTCTTCTTCATCGCTCCAGCTTCTCTCGAAGCAAGGTCATGCCACGGTGCAGGTTGACGCGAACTGATGCTGGGGTCAGACCCGTGCGCTGCGCGATTTCCGGACCCGTCAGCCCTTCAACCAGCCTCAAGACAAGCGTCTCACGATACGCGGCCGGGAGGGTTCGGATCATGTCGAGCACGCCGCGTGCCTCGGCGCGCGACGAGGTCGCTTCCGGCGTGGTCAAGTCGTCGGGAAGCTCCACGGCATCGACCGACTGACGATGAAAGTCCGTCGCGCGATTTCTCGCGATCATCGTCAGCCAACCGCCGAAGGCGGCCGGATCCCGCAACGATTCGAGCCGGTTCCACGCCGACAGGAACACATCCTGCACGAGGTCCTCGACGTCGGTTTTCGGTGCGCGGGCAAGCAGCACGCCGTGAATCACACGCGCATAGCGCTCATACAACGCGCTAAAGGCCCCATTGTCGCCGGCTCGCGCCGCGCGCACGAGCCGCGCATCCTCCGACGCATGTGCGGCCGAAAACGTGGTCAGCGTCATGCGGGTGTCGGAACTCGCAATCTCCACCACTTGGAAGGACGGTATCGAAGGGTAACCGTTAGCAACGGGCCGATTCGGGCAGAATTGCTGATTTTTGATTGCTGATGCTGATTATTCGGAAGGATCAATCAGCAATCAGAATTCAGCAATCAGCAATGACTCAAGCCTGTGTCAATTCTGCCAGTCGGCTACAATTGACGAGTTCGCGGGATACTATCGCAACCTGGAGGCGCTTGATGAGACGTCTGCTGATCTCCTGTGTCGTGGCGCTGCCTCTCGTGGGGCTCACGGCAGGGCCCGCGTGGGCTGAGGTCAAAACGCGCGAGAAGACCCATGTCTCCCTCGGAGGCATGCTGGGAAAGATGTTCAACATGTTTGGCGGAAAGGCCGCAAAGGAAGGCGTCGTCGCGACCACTGCCGTGAAGGGTAATCGAAAGTCGACGATGAACGACGCGACCGGTCAGATCATCGACCTCTCCGAGGAAAAAATCTACACCCTCGACCTGAAGAAGAAGACCTACGAGGTGACGACCTTCGAGGAGCTGCGTCGCAAGATGCGCGAGGCGCGCGAGAAGGCGGAGAAGGACGCCCAGCAGCAGCAGGGCAAAGAAGAAAAGCAGCAGAAGCCTGACCAGCCCCAGAAGGAGTACGAGATCGACTTCAACGTGAAGGAGACCGGGCAGAAGAAGCAGCTCGCCGGCTACGACACGCGCGAAGTCGTGATCACGATCACCGTCCGGGAGAAGGGCAAGACGCTCGAGGAGTCAGGCGGAATCGTGATGACGATGGACTCCTGGCTGGGCCCTCAAATCGCCGCGCTGAAGGAACTGACGGACTTCGACATCAGGTACTGGAAACAGTTGCAGGGATCCGAGGTGCCCGGCCTTTCTGCCGAACAGCTGGCAGCGGTCATGGCGATGTATCCGATGATGAAGCCGGCGATGGAACGGATGCAGAAGGAAGGGCCAAAGCTCCAGGGCACCCCGCTCGCATCCACCACCACGGTTGAAGGCGTGCCGTCGAAAGAGGCGGCCGCGCAGCAGACCTCCTCAGAGGCGCCGAAGTCCGTCGGCGGACTGGGCGGACTGATCGCACGAAAGATGGCCAAGAAGGACGACAGCGCCGCCGCGGGAGGCCGCGTGGCAGTCTTCACGGCAGAACACGAGGTGCAGGAGATCCAGACCTCGGTGGCGGCCGACGATGTCGCGATCCCGGCTGGCTTCAAGCAGAAATAGGGTTACGCCGCGGGGATGCGTGGAAGGTAGATCACGAAGCGCGTCCCCGCACCTTCCTCGCTCTCCACGTACACGCTGCCGCCTGACTGCTTGACAATCCCGTAAACGGTCGCCAGGCCAAGTCCGGTTCCCTTTCCCTGATCCTTCGTGGTGAAGAACGGCTCGAACATGTGGGCACGCACGTCCGCGGGGACGCCGCTGCCGGTGTCGGCGACGGTCATCGTCACGTACGCGCCGGTCGGAAGCCCCGGCCGGTTTCGTGCGTCGGCCTGGGCCTCCGCGTTCGCGGTCTCAATCGTCAGCCGTCCGCCCTCTGGCATCGCGTCACGCGCATTTGCCGCAAGGTTCATGAGCACCTGTTCCATCTGGCCTGGATCGGCACGCACGGGCCAGAGATCGCGGCCGCCGCGGATATCGATCGTGATATCCGCGCCGACCAGTGGCGCAAGCAGCTTCTGCATGCCGGAGACCACGTCGTGAAGGTTCAACACTCGCGGCTGGAGGATCTGCTTGCGGCTGAATGCGAGGAGTTGACGCGTCAACCCCGCGGCCCGCTCCGCCGAGCGTCGAATCTCCTGCACATCGGCGCGTCGCGGATCGTCAGCCGTGAATTGCTCGAGGAGGAGATCGGAATAGCCGAAGATCGCAGCGAGGACGTTGTTGAAGTCGTGAGCGACGCCGCCGGCCAACCTTCCGATCGCCTCCATCTTCTGCGCCTGCAGCAGCTCCGCTTCCTGACGGCGCGCCTCGCGCCGCCATTGCAGCAGCTCGCGCGAGTAGCGAACCGACCGGATTAGCTGATCGGCGTCGGCACGGCCGACAACGAGATAGTCCTGCGCTCCCCGCTGGAGTGCTTCGCGCGCCAGATCATCGTCATCATTCGTGAGGACGACGATTGGGATACTTTCGCCGGCGGCCGAACGCAGCGAATCGAGCGTGCTGAGAGCAAATCCGCCGGGGCTGGCCGTGTCCACGACGATGGCGTCGACGGCAGCGTCCGCCAGCGCCGATGCATCAGGAACCGAAGTCACACGGTGGAGTATCGCGCGTCCGGAGGTATTCGTTTCTTCGAGAAGTCGCGTGGCGTGCTCCGCGCCGGCTGCTACCAGCAGGATATGGAGCGGAGGAAACCCGGCTGTCATCTCGCCTCGCCGCCGAAGAAGAGGCGTTCATTCTATCGTGCTCCAGGTCTGAATCGACGCGGTGTATGCTTAGCCCGCCTCGATTTCTCGACGGCTGGAGGTTTCATGGAAGGGAAGATGGATGTGGGCGCGCGCCCGCGCGGCGTGGCGCGGCGCCGCTTTCTCGCCGCTATTCCTGCGGCCGTCGCCGGGAGCCTTGCCGCGCCAGCGATCGCCAGGCAACAGCCACAGTCCCGCATCGAGCCGGCAACGCTCGACTGCGCGGAAAAGATCTTCGGCGTGGATTTCACGGACGCGGAAGAGCAGGCGATTGCGGGAGGCGTCGGCCGCAACCTGTCGTCGTTCGAACAGCTGCGCGAGCTGAGCATTCCGCTGGATACCGAGCCGGCGATCACGTTCCACCCTTACCTTCCTGGAAAGAGACCCAAAGGGCCGGCGACACCGGGCGCGAAGATGAAGGTCACGCTCACGCCGCCCGCGGCACGTTCCTCGTCGATAGAGGATCTTGCGTTCCTCCCCATCACGTCGCTCGCGCCGCTCCTTCAGCGCCGGGACATCTCGTCAACCGACCTCACGAAGATGTATCTGGCGCGGCTGAAGAAGTACGGGCCCAAGCTCAATTGCGTCGTCACGCTGACCGAGGACCTCGCGCTCGAGCAGGCGGCGCAGGCGGACCGCGATATTCGTGCAGGCAAGTACAAGGGACCACTGCACGGCATCCCGTGGGGTGCCAAGGATCTGTTTGCGACCAAAGGTATTCCGACCACGTGGGGTGCTGCGCCTTTCCAAAACCAGGTTTTCGACCACGACGCGACCGTGGTCGAACGACTCGCCGCCGCCGGCGCGGTGCTCGTCGCAAAGCTGTCGATGGGCGCGCTCGCTCAGGGTGACAACTGGTTTCGTGGACGCACCAACAACCCGTGGAACCTCGAGCGAGGCTCGAGCGGTTCTTCCGCGGGACCAGGATCGGCAACGGCTGGCGGACTGGTCGTCTTTGGGATCGGCACCGAGACGCGCGGATCGATCATCTCCCCATCGGCGGAGAACGGCGTCACCGGCCTCAGGCCCACGTACGGCCGGGTCAGCCGATTCGGCGCGATGGCGCTCAGCTGGACGATGGACAAGATTGGTCCGATGTGCCGATCGGTCGAGGATTGCGCAATCGTCTTCAATGCGATCTACGGCCCGGACGGACGTGATGAGACGACGGCGGATGCGCCATTCGTGTGGAATCCCGACATCCCGTTGTCGAAGCTTCGGGTCGCGTACTTGAAGAACGAGTTCGACCCTCCTCCACAGCCCAGCCGGGCGCGGCGCAGCCGGAACACCGCCCGCCGGCGCACCCGGCGGCGGAGCGCCTGCCGCTGGCCGCGGTGGCCGCGGCGGCTTGAGCCCCGAAGAGCTGCAGCGTCAGCGAGAAGCCCGGCTGAAGATCTTCAACGACGTCCTCGACGTATACCGCAAGGCAGGCGCCGAGCTCGAACCGGTCGAGATTCCCGCAAACATCACGAGCATTGCAGGCTCGATCGGCTTCGTGTTGACGACCGAAGGCGCCGCCGCGTTCGACGATCTGATCCGCAGCAAGGATGCCAACGACCCGTCGCTCAACACCTGGCCCAACCAGTTTCGGACGCACCGGTTCGTGCCGGCCGTGGAGTACATCCGCGCGCAGCGCGCGCGCACGTTGCTCATCCGCGAGATGGAGAAGTTCATGTCGCAGTACGACGTGTTCCTCTCGCCGACCAACAGTGCCTCACTCGGCGTCACGAACCTGACCGGACATCCGGCCGTTGCCCTGAAGGCGGGATTCATGGACAACCGGCCGATCGAGCTCATGGTCACGGGCAGGCTCTACGACGAGGCGACGGTGCTGCGCGTCGCGCTCGCCTATGAACGAGGCACGGAGTGGCACAAGAAGAACCCGACTTTGACGTAGCGAATGGCGATGGTGAATCGTGAAAATGCTGAATGTTGATTGCTGATTGCTGAATTGGCCGAACGCTTTGCGTTCGGCCTTTTGTTTTCATTCAGCATTCAGCATTCAGCATTCTACGGATTCTCCTTCACTCTTGATGCAACGCCACCATCGGATCGACGCGTGATGCGCGACGGGCGGGAAGGTATCCGGCAAGCGCAGAGACCGCGATCATCAGCAGGACGGCCGTCGCCAGCGAGAACGCGTCGGTCGGCGCCAGGCCGAACAGAAGCGTCTCCACGAGTCGGCTCGTGCCGAGCGCAACCCCGAGGCCGATCACGATGCCGACGATGACGAGCGTCATGGACTCGCGCATGACGAGCCGCAAGACGTCCTGACTGCGCGCGCCCAATGCCATCCGGATACCGATCTCGTTGGTGCGGCGCGCGACGCTGTACGACATCAGGCCGAACAACCCGACGGCGGCCAAAACCACAGCCAGCCCGCCAAAGAACGCATTCGCCTGGGCGAACAGCTTTTCTTGCAGGAATCGCCGCTCGATTTGCTCCATCTGCGTCCACATATCCATGATCGGTAGGTTGGGATCGATCCGGCGTACGGTCTCGCGGATGGTGTTCATGGCGGCGACCGGATCGCCTGCGGTCCGCACTTCCAACAGCACTCCGCCAGTACGCGTCTGACGGTACGGCACGTACATCGTTGGCGGCGCCTCGTCGCGCACGCTGTTGTACTTCGCGTCCCTGACGACACCGACGATTTCGAGCGTGGCATTCTCTTCCGGGCTCGAGCCGAACCTCCGGCCAATGGGGTTCTCTCCAGGGAAATACTTCCGGGCGGCGGCGCCATTGATCACCGCGACCTTCGGTGCCGCGTCGTCGTCGCGTGATGTGAAGCCGCGACCGGTCAGCACCGGGATTCCCATGATCTCGAAGAAGTCCGGCAGGACGACGAGGCGATTGATGTCGACCTTCGCGTCGGGGTCATAGGTCCGGCCCTGTACGAAGATGCCGGTGCCGTTGACGCTGCCGGACAGGAGTGCCGGCTGGGACCCGGTCACCGCCCGGACGCCTGGAGCCGCGCGCAGGGCGTCCGCCAGCTCGTCATACAGCCGTCTGGTACGCTGGATCGTCGTACCGGTTCAACTGCGGATTGACCCGAAAGATGACAAGGTTCTGCGGGTTGAAACCCACATCCACGTGCCGGAGGTTCTGCAGTGTGCGGAGAAACAGTCCGGCGCCGACCAGCAGCACCAGCGAAATCGCGACCTGCACGACGAGCAGCAGGCGACTGAGCAGGCTGCGCGATCCGACGACGCCGCGGCTATTTTCCTTAAGCGCGGTGCTCACGCTCATGCCCGTCGCTCTCAAGGCGGGAGCGACACCGAAGATCAGGCCGGTCAAGCCCGTGACCCCGAGGACGAATGCAAGGACCCGCCAATCGAGCGCCGTCGCCTGCCCCGGCGGACCAGGCAGGAGCCGTTGCCCCCAGTAGCCGACGAGAACTCCGAGCCCGCCACCGAGGAATGCGAGCAGGAGGCTTTCGGTCAGCAGCTGGCGAATCAACCGCGCTCGTGTCGCTCCGAGCGACAGCCTGACTGAAATCTCCTTTCTCCGGCTCGTCGCACGCGAAAGCAGGAGGTTGGCAACGTTCGCGCAGACGATCAAGAGCACGAGAATAACGACGACGCCCAGGATGGTGACGGCGCGCTTGTCCGTCGGGTTGACGTCGTAGATACCGCGGCTGCCCGGCTCGACGCGAAGGCGTGGCACTTCGGAACGATTGCGATTGCGCATGGTGCCGCGCTCGGCATCCGACAGCGTCGCCAGATACTCGTTGAGCCCGGCTCGAGCCGTCTGCTGGAACACCCCCTCCAGGTTTCCGTGCACCTGCGCTGCGGTAGCGCCAGGCTTCAGTCGGCCCATCACCTGGAGCCACCAGTACGTCGGCTGGTTCACGCGCGCGCTCTGCTCGGCGGGGCCGGTGCTCAACTGGCCGTCGAGGGAAAGTGGAACGCCGATCTCGGCCCGTCACTGACCGTTTGCTGGATCCCCGTGAATTCAGGCGGGAGCACTCCGATGATCGTCACCGGGATGTTGTTGATGCGGATGACCTTGCCAACGGCCTTTGGATCGCTGCCAAAGCGAGAGCGCCAGTAACGTGCGCTAGATCACGGCAACCGGAGGAGCTGACGGCTGATCGTCTTCGGGCACGATCGTCCGCCCGAGCATCGCGTTGACGCCGAGGACGCGATAGTAGTTCCCGGTCGAAATGAACGACGTGGCGATGCTCGGCCTGCCCGTCGACGACCACGCTGACACGCCCAAACGGCGCGCACGCGAAGAGGTCGGTCATCGTCTTGTTGTCGGTGACGAACTGCCGGAACATGGGGTAGGAAAAGGTCGATCGGATGTTGCGCCCGTTTTCGTCGGTACCGGTGAAGCCGTAGTCGCTCGAACTCGGTCACCATGTCGTTCTTGCCAGACCATCTCAGTCGAACGAGCGTGTCTGGATCACGGACGGGCAGCGTCTTGATCAGAAGACCGTTGATGGCGCTGAAGAGCGCCGCGTTCGCCCCGATTCCCAGCGCCAGCGACAAGACGACGACAGTCGTCCAGCTCTTGGCCTGGAGGAGCATGCGGAGGCCATGACGAAGATCTCGGATCATGGTCGGTAAAGTTTCAAGCTGTAGTTTCCAGTTGCCAGTTTCCGGTTTCCAGTCGTCCCAAACTGTCGAACTGCCGCAATACTGGTAACTAACTGGGAACTGGAAACTGGCTACTGGAAACTGGCAACTGACACGTTCTATTTTCTGCGCTCACTCTTCACGAGCGCAGAAAGTGTCCGTCCTTGTTCGAAGTCGCCGAGCTTTTCAGCTGCGGTGATGTACGCGTCGCGAGCCGGCCCTTCGATGGCGTGATTGGACGCGACCGTCATGCAGTACGTGCGAGGTCTCGAAGCTGCTGCCCATCCCAGCGGTAGCGCGGAGAACTGCGACGATCGTTTCAGGCGACGCGTCCGGACGTTTGCGCAACAGCCTGCAGCACGCGGCCGCGTTCGAAGGACGAACTGATCGTATCGATCGCGCGGAAGAACGGCGCGCGCAGGCTGCCCCTCGATCGACTGCCGTTTCACCAGCTCCAGCAAGAAGGAAGCGGCTTCGAAATCCGAATCCACGACCGCGCGCCGAGGCGAGCATTGCGGCTGTGGTTTCCGGGGCGAGGTCGCTGCGAGCGGTGAGAGCCGCCAGCACGCGGTGGTGCTCGAAATCGCTGTGCACGGTATCGAGCGCGCTGAAGAAGGCCGGGCGCGTCGTGCCATCGAGCGGCTGGAGTTTGGCGACGTCCACGAGGAGCGACGCCAGCTCGAAATCGGAATCGATGTTGCGGCTGGCGTTGAGCATCGACACCAGCAGCACCGGGGACACGGGGCCTCGCTTGAGAGCGGCGGAGAATGCGCGATGCATCTCGAAATCTGAATCGATCGTCTCGACGCGTCGAAATACGCCTGCCGCGTCGCATCGTCGACGAGCAGCCTGTCGCGCGTCTCGATGAGGAACGATGGCCAGCTCGAAGTCCGAGTCCATTTCGCGGCCCGCCTGCGCGAGGACCTGTCGCGTGGTCGCCGGGTCGAGCGTCGTCGCCTTGAGCAGCTCGCTGAAGTACACGCGCTTCGCCCAGCTGCCTTCGATCAGAGAAATCTCGGCGAGGACGCCCGCCGGCCCCTTCTGCTTGAGGATGCGGGCGACTCGCGTAGGGGCGCCGATCCCGATCTGCCGGATGAATCGAGGCAGCACCTAGACGCGAGCCACTTGCGCCCTTCGGGCTCGAACGGGACGCTCCGACGATCCGACCCAGAACCGCCGCGTGATGTTGCCGCCCCGTCGGCCCTGAATTCGATCGAGCGACCGCCGCAGGAGCGAGCTCATCAAGCCGTCGTCCTGAATCCGCAGCAACCCCCGGGCGTCAGCGACTTCACATCGGCGTCGTCGTCGGTGAACTCGACTTCACCGTCGTAGGCGGACCTCGAGCTTTTGTCCGTTGTGTTCGACGTGATGGTGCCGTGCGTCTGCCGCGTTCGGCGAATCGCGAAGGCAGGCTCCGACGGCCAGGCGGTTGGCGGAGTCGGTGGCTCCGGTGCGAGTCGGTGGTTCGGGCGGCGTCGGCGGCGTCAATGGGCGTTGGCGGCGTCGGTGGTTCGGGCGGGGTCGGCGGCTCGGGCGGGGTCGGCGGCTCGCCGCGGGTCTGCTGCGGCAGAGGCGGCATGCGGTCGGAAGCTGCGGTGCAAACCGTTTGCGATCGAACTCGAATCATGCGCGCACGCTCGGCGAAATTCGTAGCGCGACAGGCATTCGACGCAGCGCCGTGGACGCGCGGCACCACGGGCCGATTGCGCGACCGCGCGCGAGCGCAAGCGGGAGCCGGCTCGAGGCTCGCACGGCCGGGGCGCAAACCGCTGAATGCGTCGTGCAGGCGCCGACACGATCCCGAGCATCACGAGCACGGACAGCACTGCCGGCGAGCCATCCGGGCGCGCGTCCCGGCATGCGCCGGGGCGCCGACCAGACGACGGACACGCTGCAGGAGCGATCCTCCGCTCGCCGCCAGCGCGAGAGCCGGCCCGCCACGCTGCTCTTCGAGATCGGCAAGCGCCTGCGCGTAGAGGAACGGATCGCCGCAGAGACTCACCGCGAGATCGTCACAGCAGTTCTCGCGCTCCAGCGCGAATCCGCCGCGAGAGCCACCACACGGCCGGGTGGTAGAAGAGCACCGTTTCGACGAGCGTCTGGAGCAGGTTGACCACGTAATCGTGCCGGCGGACGTGCGCGAGCTCGTGGGCCAGGATGGCTTCGAGCTGCTGCGGGGCCAGACCGGACAGGGCACTCGCCGGCAGGAGAATCACCGGCCGGATCCAGCCAATCACCGTCGGCACGTCGACACGTCCGGACTCGAGAAGCGTGACGCGTCGCGCGATGTGCAATCTTCGAGCGAGTCGCGTCGCGATGACCTGCCAGCCATCACGCGCCGGCAGCGTGCCGTGGCTCTTCATTCGCTGCACCCACAGCCAGCTGCTCATCAGTCGCAGCGACAGCACGAGCACACCGCACAGCCATACGAGGACGACGACCGGGAGCCACGGATCGAAGGAGATCGGATCGGCTCGCCAGTGCGCCGCCGCTACCGGCACTCAGGCGAACGGGATCGACGCGGCCTTGGCCGGCGGGCATCTCGAGATCGCCGAGACGGATTTCGCTCGCGACGGCCTTCAGGCTGACCGCTTCCCGATCGGCACTCGACTGCCAGATCTGCACGGCGGTCACAGCCGGCAGGGTGAGCATGACCGACAGCGCCACGGCGGAGACGACATAGCGGACGTCCGCGGCACTGCGGCGCAGAAACGCCAGCGCAACGGCCGTCACCATCGCGACGAGCGCGCCCTGCCAGACGAAGTGCAGCAGCGCCCAGCCGATGGCCTGCGCGGCAGGTTGACGCAGCACAGTTTCAATCGCGCTCATCTCGTGCCTCCCTGCTGTCGTGGTTGCCCTCGAGGAGTCTGCGGATTTCGGTCAGTTCTTCCGGTGTGGCTCGTTTGGCGGAGAGCGCCTGCAGCACGAGCTTCGACGACGACCCGCCGAACGCCCGGTCGACGAGGTCGCGCACGAGCTGGCGCTGCGTCTGCTCTTCCGAGAGCTTCGCCTGATAGACGTGCGTGCGATCGGTGACATCGCGCCGGACGAGCCCCTTCTCGGTCATGATCTGCAGCATCTTCAACGCCGTCGTGTAGGCGGACGGACGGTCATGCGACAACGCTTCGTGCACCTGTCGCACCGTGCACGTGCCGCGCGCCCAGAGCACGCGCAGGATGACTAGTTCAGCGTCGGTCGGTCGCGGGGGTTTCGTCACGGGCGACACTATGTACGAGGGGTTTCGTATTTGTCAACGAAAACTTTCGTAGATGAGGCATCTTCCGAGGGCGCCTCGTTCCTTAGACGCAGCGATGCGCGGATTTGTTGGCCTTGCCTATAATTGCAGCGGGAGGTTTCGCTTTGCAGCCAGGCACATACGCGGTATTCGACACAACCGAGGGAACGTTCACGATCCGACTCTTCGACAAGGAAGCGCCCAAGACCGTGGCCAACTTCGTCGGACTCGCCGAGGGCACGCAGGAGTGGCGCGATCCCTCGACCGGCGAGAAGAAGACCGGGCCGTACTACGATGGCGTCATGTTTCACCGAGTCATCAACGGGTTCATGATTCAAGGAGGCGACCGGCTCGGCACGGGCACCGGCGGGCCCGGCTACAACTTCGCCGACGAGTTTCATCCCTCGCTTCGTCACACCCGCGCGGGCATGCTCTCGATGGCGAACGCGGGGCCCGAACACGAATGGCAGCCAGTTCTTCATTACGCTCGGGCCGACCCCGCACCTCGACAACCGGCATTCGGTGTTCGGCGAGGTCGTCGAAGGGCTCGACGTCGTCAAGAAGATCGGCGGGGTCGCCACGGGCCGTCAGGATCGTCCGGTCAAGCCCGTCGTCATGAATCACGTGACGATCAAACGAGTCGCCTAGTGGAAGAGGATCGGCAGTCGGTCGATTCGCTGCTGCCGATCGTCTACGAGGAGCTGCGGCGTCTCGCGGCGGCCTACATCCGCCGCGAGCGCCCGGGCCAGACGCTCCAGCCGACGGCGCTCGTGCACGAGGCCTACCTGCGCCTGATGAAGGACAAGCCGGGACGCTGGCAGAACCGCGCGCACTTCTGCGCGATCGCGGCGCACTCGATGCGTCAGATCCTCATAGAACGTGCGCGGGCGCGCGGCGCGCAGAAGCGCGGAGGCGCGAGGCATCGCGTCACGCTCGACGACGCGCTCGTCGCCGGCGGCGAGCGGTCGATCGACCTGATCGCGCTCGACGAAGCGATCGAGCGGCTCGCCGCGTTCGACCCCGAGCAGGCACGGCTCGTCGAGCTGCGGTTTTTCGGCGGGCTCACCGTCGAAGAGACCGCCGAGGCGATGGACATCTCCCCCGCTACCGTGAAGCGGCACTGGGCGGTCGCCTGCGCGTGGCTCGCGCGCGAGCTGGAAGGGAGTCCGCCGGCGTGAACGCCGAGCGCTGGAAACAGGTCAACGATCTGTTTCACGCGGCGCTCGAACACGATCCCGCCACGCGCGGATGCGTTTCTCCGTACCGCCTCCGGCGGCGACGAGGCGCTGCTGCGCGAAGTGCAGAGCCTCCTCGCGAGTCATGACGGGTCCAGCGATTTCCTCGATCGGCCTGCGTGGGGCGTCGCGGCGGATCTCGATTCTCGACGACGGGCCGTCTCCGCTCGTGGGGCGGCGCATCGGGGCCTACCGCGTCATCGAGGAGGTCGGTCGCGGCGGAATGGGCGTCGTCTTTGCCGCCGACGACGAGCGGCTCGGCCGCACGGTGGCGCTCAAGGCGCTGACGCCCGAGTACACGCGCGATCACACAAGGCGCGAGCGGCTGATCCGGGAAGCGCGCGCGGCCGCCACGTTGTCGCACCCGGCGATTGCGACGATCTTCGCGCTCGAGGAAATCGACGGCGAGCTGTACATCGCGTCCGAGCTCGTTCGCGGGCGGACGCTGCGCGAGGAGCTTCGCGATGGACCGTTTCCCGCGGTCGTAACTGCGGCCCGTCCTGGTTTCCATCGCCGAGGCGCTCGCGGCCGCGCACCAGCGCGGGATCGTCCATCGCGATCTCAAACCGGAAAACATCATCAGGCGCGATGACGGGCAGATCAAAGTGCTCGACTTCGGCATCGCGCGAAGCCCCACCGCGGGGTCGCGGACGGCCACCAAGCTGACCCAGGCCGGCGTGGCGCTCGGCACGCCCGGATACATGGCGCCGGAACAATTCAAGGGCGCCGACGTGGATGCACGTGCGGATCAGTTCGCGTTCGGCGTGCTCGCCTGGGAGCTTGCCACCGGCGAACACCCGTTCGGCACCGACCCCGCGTCCGTGATTTCGCGGATGACCGAGCTGATGGAGGGCAGGACCGCGGGTCTTTCGCGCGCGCTGCCGCTGCCGGGCCTCGACCGGATCGTGCGGCGCAGCCTGCGTGCCGCCCCGGCGCAGCGCTACCCGTCGATGGAGGCGCTGCTCTCCGACCTGCGCGCGCTCGAATCGTCGGCCGTCGCGCGGCCGCCGATGCCGGGCGACATGCTGTGGTGGTGGCAGTTCCACCAGATGGCCATCGCGATCGTCGATGGGTCGATGCCCGTCGCGATGTGGACGATTCGAGGGTGGATCGACCGTCCGTGATGGAGTCGATCGCTGTTTCTGATCGCGCTCGCGGTCGCGACCGTCTCGGTCACGCTGCGGCTCAATCTGTATTTCACCTCGCGCGTGCATCCGTCGATGCTCGTCGAGCAGCGCAATCGATCGTTTGCGGCGATTGTCTTCGGGGATGTCGTGCTCTCGCCCTGCTGCTCGTCGCCGCCTCGCTGATTGCGGACGCGCACGACGCCTTGGCGGCGTCGTTGCTGTCGGTCGCCATCATGCCTCGCATCGCTCGCCTGATCGAGCCCGCCACGACACGCGCCGCGGGCCTCAAGCGCTAATCCTGATCACTGATCACTGGTCGCGAATTCATCCTCGATCACTCATCGTTGAATCCCCGAATCACTCATCCTCAAATCGCTGTGGAATTAGGATTCAAACGATTCGGGGATTCTAGAGATTCAACGATTCGGGGATTAGGGATTCGGCGATCAGGGATTCGACGATGAGTGATTCAGGATTAGTGATCAGTGATGAGGGATTCAGTGGATCCGATCGGACAGCAGCGCGACGCTGAGCGCGTAGGTGTGCGCGCAGTTGTAGCCAAGGATGGCGTCGTAGTTGGCATACAACAGGAAGCTTCGCGTGCCGGCACGAACGAGCGACGCCTCAGTGGCGAGCGCGCGGCACGAGCGCACCTCCCATCGTCTGCACGCCCATCTTTCTCCATGCCTTCAGCGGCTGCGGATCGGTCATCGCGCGTTCGGCGCGACAGCCGCTCTCACGCAGGCGCAGTTTGTTGACGGCGGTACGGGCAGCGGCACTGAGCTTTACTTCGCGGCCCCACGCCGCCCCCGTGGTCCAGCCATGCTGCTTCAGATAGTTCGCGACCGACGCGAACACATCCGGCTCGGATGACCAGATGTCCTTCCGTCCGTCGCCGTCGAAGTCTTCCGCGTACTGCAGGTAGCTCGACGGCATGAACTGCGGCTGGCCGAGCGCGCCGGCCCACGATCCCTTCAGTCGATCCAGCTCGATATCTCCGCGGTTCAGGATTTCGAGCGCGCTGAACAATTCACTGCGGAACATCGTCCCCCGCCGCTGATCGTAGGCGAGCGTCGCCAGCGTCGGGATCGTGGGCCGCACGCCGGCGAAGCGGCCGAAGTTCGATTCGAGCCCCCACACCGCGACGACGACGCGCGGGCTCACGCCGTACTGCTCCCCAATCTTGCGCGAGCAGTGTCCGATGCTGCGTGTACATCTCCTGCGCGGTCTTGAGTATCGGACGGGTCAGCCGGCGTCGCAGGTAGGTCTCGAGATTCGAGTGTGAATTCCGCCTGCGCCCGATCGCGCTCGAGAATCTGCTCCACCGGCTCGACGCCCGTGAAGGCCTGCTCGAGGATCTCCGGGACGGATGCCGCGGGTGGCCGCTTCGTCGCGGACCGCGGCCAGCCACTCGCCGAACGGCGGCGGGAGTGGCGGAACAGGGACAATCGGCTGCGGCTCCTGCGCGAGCAGCGACGCCAGGCCTACGGTGACTGCGATGAGAATGGCGGCGAGACGCGCCATATCTGATTGTATCAGCGCCTTCAATGGCTCGTGGAGGGCATCGGAGAACCTGCGCGGTGACTACGGACAAAAATTCCGATGATTGCGGATGCGACGATGCCGGTGACGAGCGTCCCGATGAAGCCGCTCATGGCCTGCGCCATCGGTGTGGCGCTGGCCGCGCTTGCCTGAATGGCCGCCGCAATTTCGGCGTCCGTCTTCCCTTGCCGCTGCAACGCCGCTCGATACGCCTGCTCGATGTCCGAGAAGTAGTTCGGGAACACCAATGTGGTAAAGAGCAACGACGCCGCGATGATGATCACGCCCGCGACGATTGCCATCATCGTGCCAGCAAGAATCTGTCCGCCGTATGTACGTCCCAGGGCTGCCGTCTTCCGCAGGCCCCAGATCAGACCCACGATTTCAATCGCCATCGCGACGCCGATGAAAAGCACGTTCGCGAGCGCGGGATCCTTGTACCAGCCGGTGAAACCCATCACGAACGTCCAGGCGCCGCAAAGGAGCCCGATCAGCAGGCCGGTAGAGAGTATGGGATTCACGGAATCCTCCAGCTTCTTGTCGGGACCTGTGCATCTTAGGGCCGGCGTCGTGATTTGTGAAGCGGGAGCTTTGGCGATGGAGAACAGGCCGGAGGACTCGCGACAAAGCCGGGATCCGGAACCGGATCCCCGATCCCGGATCCCGGATCCCGGCTTGATCGCACCCTTACTTCGGTGCTCGATTGTTGTGCTTCGCGCGATAGATCTCCCGGCTGGTCCGATTCAGATCTCTCTGCAGATCCCGGCGTTCCGAGCGGTTCAATCCGTCGCCTGACTTGCGATAGACGCGCTCTTCCGCACGAATGGCGGCCTCGTCGGCGCGCAACCGGTTCAATTCACCGCGCGTGATCTCGTCATCCTGCCGGCCATCCTTGATACGGAGCGTCTGGCGATGTTCCCGGGCGTTGATGCCCCGCGCGCGCTCGGCCGGCGCCTGATCCTGCGCGAACACGCTCAACGGCCCGGCGAGCGCGAGTCCAAAGGCTATGGCGACAATCCGTCGAACCAACATGCGTCCTCCTTCGGGCACTGGCTAACGGATTAGACCGGACACCGCCCAGAAGGTTTAATAGTCCATCGCTGGTATTGAAATGCCCGGCCGGGCCACGTACAGTTTTCGTCCATGAAATTCAGATTCGTGCGCCGAACACTCCTCATCGTGATGCTCCTGGCGGTTGTCTCAATCGGACAACGCGCCTCAGCAGACGAGAGCTTCAGGCCCTTCAAGCTGAAAACACTCGAGGGCACTCAACGCACGCTGTCCGACGTGCTCGGCAAAGCCACCGTCGTCGTGTTTTTCTTTCCGACGTGCAAGTACTGCAACGCAGCCTTCCCCGAGATCCAGAAGATCTACGACGGCTACAAGGATCGCGGCCTGTCGATGGTGTGGATCAACATCGTCCCCGAAGAGAGCTCACTGATTAAGAACTGGCAGGCGACGCACGGCTACACCGTGCCGATTCTGCTTGGCGGGAAGTCGGTGCAGAACGATTACAAACTGAACGAGACGCCAACTCACTACCTTCTCGACGCCCACGGAAACATCGTCTCGAAGCACGCTGGATACAAAGCTGGGGACGAGAAAGCACTGGAGCGCGAGATTCAGCAGGCGCTCGGCCTCACTGATCACTAGCGATTCAGCGAAGACCTCCACGTCCGTGACACGATGCGTGCGAGGACGATGCTCGAGACGATGAAAATTGCCGTCAGCAGGAGCGCCTGGGGATATCGACCGTACAGGAAGTTTCCCTCCGCGAAAAGCGCGGACCAGATCGTCGTGCAGCCGGCGACCCAGCCGACGAGTGCCATCGGCATGTTATCGCGATCGGCGACCGTGCTCGGCGGCACGCCGGCAAGCGCGCGGATCGGCTTCCACCCGGGCCCGCCAGGCTGAACGAGCTTCCAGAATCTGACGAGCACGTCGCGATCGGTCTGTGGCCCCAGATACGCGGTCGCCACCCAGCACACCGTCGTGATCGCGATCGTCACGATCAACGCGACGTGCGTGCTGAACACGACACCCTGTGAGCGCAGCACGAGTAGCCCGATGGATACGAGAAACGAGCTGACCATCGCCACGATCTCGGACCATGCATTCACTCGCCACCAGAACCATCGCACCAGATACAACAGGCCGGTTCCGGCGCCCACCTGGAGGATCACATCGAACACGTCCTTCGCGGTGTCGAGCAGATACACCGAGAGCGCGGCGCCGATAAAGATCCCGACGGTTGCGACACGACCGGCGCGCACATAGTGGCGTTCATCGGCGTCCGGCTTCACGAATCGCCGGTAGAAATCATGTACAAGGTAGGACGCGCCCCAGTTCAGGTGTGTGAGGATGGTCGACGAGCTCGCGGCGATCAACCCGCCGACCATCAGGCCCAGGAAACCGTGCGGCAGGAACGTCAGCATCGCCGGATACGCGATGTCGTGGCCAAGCAGGCGCGGCTCGAGATTGGGAAATGCGCGCTGAATATCCGACAGCTCCGGATAAACGATGAGCGAACAGAGCGCGACGAGGATCCACGGCCACGGGCGGAAGACATAGTGGGCGATGTTGAAGAAGAGAACGGCGCTCAGCGCATCCTTCTCTGACTTCGACGCGAGCATCCGCTGCGCGATGTAGCTGCCTCCGCCTGGCTCCGAACCCGGATACCACACCGCCCACCACTGCACCGCAATCGGCATGATGAAGACGGCGACCGCCAGATCCCAGTTGCTCTGGAAATCCGGCAGCAGCCCCAGATAGTTGACGCCGCCCGGTCCGCGCAGCGCGGACACCTTCGTCACCAGCGCGTGGAGACCACCGATCTGAGTGGAGGTGACGGCGAAGTACGCCGCGGCAATGACGGCGGTCATCTTCATGAAGAACTGAATCATGTCGATGACGAGCACGCCCCAGAGCCCGGCGAACGCGGCAAACGTCACATTCAGCGCGCCGACGATGACAAGCGTCTGCCAGCGGTCGAGGCCGAAGAGTATTCCCGCGATCTTGCATGTCGCCAGGTTGACCGCGGCCATGATCATGCAGTTGAAGAACAGACCGAGGTAGACGGCGCGGAACCCGCGGACAGCCGACGCAGCGGCACCCGAATAGCGCAGTTCGTAAAACTCGAGATCGGTCAGCACCCCGGAGCGGCGCCAGAGGCGAGCGTAAAAAAACACGGTCGCGACGCCGGTCAGCACGAAGGCCCACCACACCCAGTTCCCTGCGACCCCGTTTCTGCGAACGATGTCGGTCACCAGGTTCGGCGTATCGGCGCTGAAGGTCGTCGCCACCATCGACAGCCCGGCGAGCCACCACGGCACCGCGCGTCCCGAGGCGAAGAACTCCGACGTGTTGCGACCGGCGCGATCGGCGAAGAACAGCGCCGGGCCGAAGCAGATCAGCAGCGAGGCCACGACGATGAGCCAATCGAGCGTCGAGAGATGCATGGGTGAGGCAGAGTCTATGCGATCTCTGCCTCACCTGGAGCGGGAAGGAGATCCGAGCGGGCTCTCTGGACGTGGTCGCGGGAGCGGTCGCGATCTACCGCTTCTGCATCAACACCACCTTCACCCACCCGCTGCCGTTGGCCCCCTGAACGTTGACGTACCCATCTTTTTCGCCACCGATCACAACGAGTTCTTCTCCGCGCGGCAGCATGCCGAGTGACTTCGCGGTGTCTGAGGGCTGCGCCATCAGTTTGACATTCGCAATCTTCGGCACGAGCACATCGCCTTCGTTGAATCCGCCGCCCGCTTTCGTGGTGCCCGCCGGCCGCGGCTTCCTGCTTCAGCGTACCGACCTTGCGCTGGAGCGAAGTGTCGTTGCGCACGACGGTGACGATCTTGTTGTAGTTGTCCATGAACGCGGCGGCGATGATCTTGCCTTCATTGGTGTTGCCGTAGCCGCCGACCGGCCGCACCGCCGCCGCCACCGAAGAGCGCGCCGCCGACGGCGAGGTCGGCCTTCTTCGTGCTGCCCTCCGCCGCGGCAACCTGCACGCCGCTTCGCGCGTCGGCCACGAGCATGCTGGTCTGCGCTTCCTTGAACTTCAGCCCTCCGGCGACGGCGCCGACCGCGGGCGCCTTGCGGCCGAGGAGCCCACCGACCGCACCGCCGACGCCGCCGGCGTTGTTCTCGGAGAACACCACGCCGGGCGTCAGGATGAAGTCCGCAGTGACTATCTGCCCGCCGCCCACGTTGGAGTTGCTGCGCAGTTGTCCGCCGATCCGCGAGCGCCCGCTCCTGCATCATGTTCTGCATGCCCACGCCGCGTTCGACGACGATGAAGCAGTTCGACTGCTGGATCATCATGCGAATGAGACCGACGGGTGACCGGAGGTTGTAACGCGTCAGCACCGTAAGCACGTAGTCTTGCGGTTCGACCACCGCCATCGCACCCATTGGCGCCACACAATGTTCGAGCTTGTCGCCGGTCGACCCCTCAGTACCTGCGGCGCCCTTGACGACGCTGCCCCCCTGGCCCTGTTTGGGCTGGGTGATGCCCTGCGCCAGGGCTGGAACAACAGACATTGAGACACAGAGGACGGTCAAGAGAGTCCTCCGGAAACCAAACGGACGCATGCGTGCCCTCCGGAAAGAGATGGATCTGAAAATGATGGGGGCCATTGTAATGCTGATTGCCGAATGCTGAATGCTGAATTTGGCAATCGCCATTCGCATTCAACTACGACTTGCCGGTCGACGTGGTTCAACACCGAGGTAGAGGCAGTACCCTTCGGCTCCGGCCGGCAATCAGCATTCAGCATTCAGCAATTCCTTAGATGCAGCCCAGAAACGCGAGCAGCGCCTGGCGGTCTGCGGTGCTCAGCGCGTTGAAGCCCGCCACCGCGTCGGACGCCTGACCGCCGTGCAGCAGAATCGCGTCGAGAATGGTCATGGCCCGTCCATCGTGGAGGAAGTGCGTGCGATCCGAGACGCGCCAGAGGGGCGCCGTCCGGAATTCAGCACCTTTCGCCGAACCCTGCTCGAAGCCGTCGCTCAGTCCAGGCCCCATGTCGTGCAGCAGAAGATCGGAATAGAGTCGCGGGACGAGCGTGGTCCCGCCGCCCGGGACGGCATACGACGGCTTGTGGCAGTTGGCACAGCCAACCGTCGCAAACGACGCGGCACCCGCTGACGCCGTACACGCTGCCGCCGGCACTGGCGGATCGAGGGTGTTGAGAAACGCCACCAGCGCGGTGAGCGGCACGGCGTCCATCTCAGGTTTCATGATCGAGGCGCCGCAGCCGTTGACGAGATCGTCCGGCGCGAGCGGGTTGGTGACGCCAATCTCGTCGCGGAACGCCTCGCCCATGAACTCGACCAGCGTCGCCGTCTGCGCCTTCCATCCAAATCGGCCGATTCGTCCATCGGCGAGCACGTTGACGCGACCTCGCACACCCGTCGGAATTGCCGGATCGCTCGCCGCCGCGAGGAGCTGACTCACCAGGATGTTGTCGATCATCGCCGTGCCGCGAAGCGTCATCGCGCTCCGTCGCGACGTCAGGTTGGCCTGGGGCGGAACGCCAGTGGGCAGACCGCACGACGCGCCGAGCTCAGCGATCGAATGCTGACGCGCGATCGGCGCAGCGGGCCCGGCCAGGAGCTGGAAGTCGCCGTGCACGGTGCGGCCGATCCGAGTGACGAAGCTCTGCGCATCGTCGCCCATGCCGCCAGGATTCGGCGTGTTGTGGCAGCCGGCGCACGACCGCTCGTTGAACAGCGGACCGAGCGCCTGGCTCGTGGTCATGTCGTGCGAGAAGAGATCGGCCCCCTGTTCGGTCGGAAGATTCCCTCGCGCCTGATTGAGGAGGTCCGTCGTCACGGTGCCGCCGCCGAATGCCGGGATCCGGAGCACGAATCCCTGTCTGTTTGCACCCGTGGCGGTCAGCCAAATCGTCTTCGCGTCCTCGGATATCGCGATGCCGTTGAGCCGAATGCCGCTCACATCAAAGTCAGATTGCGGGGCGGCGACAATCTGCCGCTTGGCGACGACGTCTCCGCTCTGCGTCATGCGAATGACCGAGTTGTTTCCCCGGTTCAGCACGTAGAAGTCGGACCCCCCGCCAAGCGTGGTGTTGCTTGCGAAATTCCGCGCGGCCACTTCACGCGCAGCCGGCGCCAGATCAACCGGACGGTTCAGGGCCGGGGACTGCAGATAGCGTAGGTTTGCCGGCTTGAAGATGTGCCCGTCGTCCGTCAAGTCGAACACCAGAATCCGATCGGCCAGGGGATCGCTGATGAAGACCGTTCGTGTCGGTACCCAGTTGAAGAGCATCCCGACGCGAGTGACGATGGACACGCTGTTGGATTCCGCGTTCTCTGGGGTGATTCCGGTGAGCGGCGTAATCGATCCGGGAGGTACGAGATCGTCGACGCCGAGCGCCACATGAACCTGCGCGACGCTGCCGTCGGCCAGCGCTGCCAGAAACACGGCGCGGTTGCTCGTTGGAGGATCGGGCGATTTGGTGATGAGCGCCGTGGCAAGGGCGCCGGCCGAGAGGCCATGTTGAACGGCGCTCGTGTGATTGGTCAGCATCCCGGCGAAAACACCGGCTGCAACAGGACTTGGCGCTCCCGCCAGCGGCGCGCCGTTTGGATCGAGCACCGTGATCGTGCCGTCTCCTGTGCTGCCGGCCGGGGCGTTGGCCAACCAGGGACGGCCGAAGCCGCTATTGAACGAAATGCCGAGCGGAAGGCTTGCCGCCGGGAGTGACTTCGTAGCGATAAGCGGGTTCGCGTTGTTGACAGAGTTGATGAAGGCCGGGCTCTGGGCCGTATACAAGGTGGCGGCGCCTCCAGCTGTCGACGGGTGAGGATTGCCCACGCTTGTCGAGGCGGCAAACTCACCGGCAACGTCAACACGGCTGCCGCTGACGTCGATCGACAGAATCGACCCTTCCGCCTGATCCGCGATCGCCCGTGGCGCACCAAAGTTGGACGTGCTCGCAACAAACAGTCGCGTTCGATCGAGCACCTGCCCGGGGTCCGTAGAGTGGTTAATCAGCGCCGCGTTGTCGTGCAACGGTCCGCCTGTATGGAACGTGCCAACCTGCATGATCGCGCCCGCTCCAGGGATTCCGGTGGCGACGACGTCGGCGATCACCTGGACGGCGTCGGGGGCGCCCCCCGCTGACGACAGCCGCTCGGTCACGGCGTAAGGGGTCGCAAGCCCCACGCACGCAGCCAGCAACAAGGCAAGAATCGGAAGTCTTCGCATGACCACTCCTCCGATGGGTACGGGCGATTCGCTGATTGATGGCCTCAGGAAAAGGAACTGCAGCCATCAATACGCCTGCGACCGGCGATGGTCAAGCCGGTACTTCACCAATGATGAAAAACTAAGCCGTTCCTCTTTGAACCTTCGATTCTTCTTCGATAGCGCTCGGCAACGCGAGCGAGCGACAGCGAGAGAGCGTATAAGGGAGTCCGAGGGGCGAAGCCCCTCGGATCAGGGTAGAGGACGGGTCCTCACGAGGACGGTATGCGTCAGCGGATATCGACTGACCACGTTCATCCCCCGGCGGGTATCTTCGAGATATTGGAAGTCGCCGGCAGCCGGTCCCGGCAAACTGAGGACTTCGATGTGGACCTTCGGCGCCCGGTGGGCGTAGAAGACCGCCACCGGCAGGAATCGTGATTCGACTCCCAGGAGCACTTGCGAGCGCCCAGGCTCTTCGGCTTCGACGGCCTGCTCGAGATCCTCCATCATCATCTTCGTACTGGCATCGTCGCGCCAGTCCAGGGCGGACTTCAGGTTCGCCGTCGTCGCGAAGTGATATGTCGCTACTGAAACAACTCCGGCGAAGACCACCGCGACAGCGGTTCGGCCCACGGGCCCGAATGACGCAATCGCTTCGCCGAGAAGCGTCGCAAAAAGGACGTAGAGCGGTATGTAGAACAAGGCGGTCCGGCCGACGAAGTACACCGTCTGGAACAGCGCATGCTGGACGACGAGTGACACGGACGTCACGATCAAAATCGCCAGAATGGCGGCCGCGGGACGCATCGCCGCGAAGGATTGGCGACGAACACTGCGATAGAGCGCCAGACAAAAGGCAATGAGGCTGATGAGAATGCCGGCAAACAAAATCTGCGTTTGTGCCGGATGGTAAGTCTTGCCGTAGAAGGAGTTCTCGATCGTCGAGTAGAACGTGTCCACGATGAGGCCGCGGGTGCCGCCAAAGTACAGTTCGGCGTTCCTCTTTAGGAGGTACAGGGGTGGGCCCGCGAATGCGGTGGCCCATAGCGCAGCCAGTTCGAGCGGACGCCACTGATCTGTTCCCAGCACCTTCAATCGCGAAAGAGTCCCGCCTGCAGCTCTCAACGCCAGCGCGAGGATGGCAATGATTCCGAGCGCGCTCGCAGTAGCCATGGCGACGCGCGTGAGATAGCGCTCGTCCCCCGCCCAGTTCATGACCGGGTGAAACCGCCGGATCCGTGACCGCGGCAGAGACATGGACGATGCGTCCACCTCGAGACCACGGATGGAATCCACATCGTGGTGCCGCCAGGCGCCTCCGCGCCGTGGATCAAATGAGAAAAGCCGGCTCCCGATAGTCACCTCGATGCGCTCGATCCGGTCGGCATCGGCAATTGGGAATTCGACGCGGAGGCCGCGATAGGGAACGGGGTCTGGCCAGCGCCATTCTGCAGTCGCAGTGTCGTATTGAAGCCGCGATTCCCGGCCGCGAAGGTCGATGCGTACGACCGCCATTCGATCGTGTTCGACCGGCTCGAGTCCGCGTATCCTGACGGCGACCGGCTCGTAGAGCGATGCCGACAGCCTCGGGTCTTGAGAGAACACGAGCGCGGCGAAAACCCCGGCGATCGGGAAGAGCAGAGCGAAAGAACGACCAGGGATCCTGGGTGCGGGATCCGGAAGCGGGCGTGCGTTCACATCGCCCTTTGCCATCACGAACGCAACGAGCATCATGAGGAAGATGCTGAACCAGACATTCAGCAGCGCGAAGTTCGACGTCACCGCCGCAAGAGCGAAGGCAAGCACCCGTGACGCATCGCGTAAGGGTCCCCGGCGCGCGCGCAATTCGTCGAAGAGCCTGAGCAGGTAAAACACGGCTCCCATCAGAAAGCCGAGGGACAACCCGTACCCGCGGCTCAAGCTGAAAAAATCGAGCACGTACGGATTCACATTGAGGAGCAGCATTCCCGTCGTCGCAATCCACGGACGGGCGTAGCGCTGCAGGATCCGCAGGGAGAACACGATGAACATCACGTAGGCGATCAAGTTCGGCAGGCGAAGCGCAAACTCGCTGCCGCCAATAACGCTTGTCGAGCCCTTGGTGAGCAGCGTGTTCAGAAAGTGATTCGTCGCAACTTCGAAGTCAAAGATGGAGAACACGGTGGGATCGAAGACCGACGGGACATTCGCGTCGATATATCGGATGTAGGAAGCGGCCTCGTCGTACGTCAGGGGAACCCGTGCCGCCCTCAACGTCGCAAACGCGAGAAAGAAGGCACAGATTCCACCGGTGAGCAGCTTCATGCGGGACGACACAGTCTTATATCGAACTTGGGATCGGATTGGATCGAAACTTTCGTGACAGAATGGCTGCCACGAACCCCTCATCGGCCGAACGCACCGTCCCCACGTGGGCCTACATCTCGGCGCTCGCCGCCATCGGTCTGGTCTCCCGCCTGCCGCAACTCTTCAGCCGCGATCTGCTGCTCGACGGCGACGAGTGCATTCTCGGCCTGATGGCCAAGCACCTCGCGGAAGGACGAGAATTCCCGATTTTCTTCTATGGCCAACGGTATGGCCTTGCAATCGTCGAAGCTCCGCTGGCCGCCGTGAATTTTCTGATTCTTGGCGTCGGCGCCGTGCCGCTGAAGCTTGCGATGCTGGCTCTCTGGCTCACGGGAACGATGTTCTATTTCCTGGCCTTCTCGCATCCGCTGGGTCGTACGAGGAGTTTCTGGATCACGCTCGTGTTCGTGCTGATGCCGGCCTGGGGGGTCTCGTCGATGAAGGCGTGGAGCGGATATCTCACCGCCTTCGCGCTGACGGGAGTGCTGCTCTACATCATGATGCGCAGCCAGGCCTTTCGACCGCTGCGCTACATGAGTGCCGGCCTCCTCACATTTCTCATTTATCTTTCGCAGCCATCGTGGCTTCCAGGGCTGGCGCCAGTCGTATTGTTCTTTCTGTGGTCTCCGCGCAGACTCTCAGCCTGGTTGGCCTATGGGTCGGGCATCGCTGCCACGGCCAGTGTCATGGCCCTGATCCAGGCATTGTGGCTTGCCGGATCGACCGAATCGTGGACTCGGCCGGGCGCGGGGAATCCTGAGCTCGTTCGTTCGATCCCGCGTGTAGTCGAGCAGGTATACGTCAATCTCACCGGATCGTACTTTCTGCGGTCGGCGGTCGATCCGGGGCCAATCACGAGGACGGTCGCGGCCTTGTGGCTTGTCGTACTGGTCGCGGCCGCCGTGATCCAGCTCTATCGCATCGCCACGCGAAACTACTTGCTCTGGTCGCACCTGCTTTTTGCGGCAATCGCGACAGCCTTGCTCGCCAACTGGATCCTGCTCGAGGCAAGGGATCTCCGGTACCTGCTCTCCATTAACGTCCTGATCGTGTTCCTCGCTGGTGTCGAGATGTTCGACTTCGTCGATCGTCGTCGGGTTTCACCTCAGCGTAGTATCCCCGCGGTCGTGTTCGTGCTGGCGCTCGAGGCCCTTGCGATGGCCGAGTTCAGGCACTTTTCTTACATGTGGTGGACCAACTCCGTCAATACACCGAGCGAGGCGCATACCCTCGAGAGGGTCATCAACACGATGAGATCGAAGGGCGCCACCTGCGCGTTCTCGATGAACGCGCTCCTGCAGTGGCAGATCATGTTCTACAGCCGCGAGTCGGTCATCGCCAGATGGACGGCCGATGTCGATCGCTATCCGCCGTACATCAGTCAGGTCGATCGGGCGCTGGCCAACGGCGAACGCGTGGCCATCGTTGGATACGTCGGGTACACGGGCGGCGTGGAAGACCTCGTGCCCAATCGGCAGGCCATCACCGACATCGACACGAAGTATTTCGTCTACGTCGGGGCCGACAGGCAGCTGCTCGAGAGGGCACGCTTCCGCTTCGCGCACTGAATGCCGACGTAGGTGCCGCTTGCGCGCACGAAAGGCCAAGTGCGCTGCGTGGAAACGCCAACGACCGCACCGCGCGATTGTCAGCGTTTCCGAATCTCAAACCTGCATCGAGGCTGGCCATCGCGCTCGCAGCATTCCTGTACCGGAGCACCGATTACTTCCGAGAGCCAGGTCCGGACCGTGACGCAGACGGCAGGATGCGTGCTCGTCACCACGGCAAGGGGACAGCCGGATCCGTGGATGACGTAAAGGCCGTTACTCTCCACCCGCGTCCGGGCGCCAAACAGGGTGTTCATCAGCTCGCTGGCCCTCATCACCCGGGTGCGGAGATCGCCGGCTCGTTTCCCGCCTGAGAGATCGTGAGCCAGACGCTTGCCGACGCGTCGCAGCAGCGATTGAAGCTGATCGACCGCGAGCGATTTCTCGAGTTCACCGACCAGCTCGGACAGAAGCGGGAGATAGGCCTTCGAGAGGAATTGGCTCGACTCGGGCGTCAGCTCGAAGACATTTGAAGGCCTGGTCGTGCCTGCGCGCGTGCCCGTGCGCACGACGACGCCATCGCGTTCCATTGCCGTGAGCTGGACGCGAATCGCGGTTCGACTCACACTCAGGCGAGACGCGAGCTCGTCGGCGGTCGAACCGCCCGACTGAAGCAGTTCGACGATTCGGCCCCGCGTCGTGTCCAGCAGTCGACGTCTCAGCAAATCGCTCATATGTCCGGGTCAGTGATTTCAGTCGTATGGGCTCTTACCGGATTGGAAAACGACTACACGACGGTCGTTCGAACTCTTCGCACGCCGTTCGTGCCGGACCCCGGCAGCCAGCGCGACTCATCTACGATAAGTCATTCCGGGTGAATATCCTCGCCCGACGACGCTGCGCTCCCCGACGATCCCCTGCCTTCAAGCGATGGTTCGGCCCGCGACTTGCTAGATACGCAATCTAAGATAGGTTTATCTATCTTAACTCGACGTTGGAATTCGACCCGATGGCAGGGAGGATGCCTCATGCGACGAATCGTGATTGCCTCAACCGTCGTGCTGCTCGGCCTGATTGTTCTGGTGTCGTTCAGCCGCCCGGCGGATGGCGCCAAGCCCGTCAACGGCCGCGATGTGTTCCGGTATGACACCTTCCGTGATGAGCAGCTCTGGACCGAGACGCTTCGTCTTCAGGAAGCAATTGCCACGGTTCCACCTGCGACGGCCCTGGCGGTCGGCCTGAAGGTCGATTCCGACGCGCTGCCGCCGCCGGTGATGAGCGCGCTGAAAGCCGGACAGATCGACGTCAACGATCCCGCCGTGACGCGCCGCCTCCTCGACCTGAACGCCGTAGTCGGCGTCATTGGCAAGGTCAGCGACGGGCACTTGAAGAGCGTCGGTGTGACCTGCGCGTTGTGTCACTCGACCGTGGACAACTCCGTGGCGCCCGGCATCGGAAAGCGGCTCGATGGCTGGCCGAACCGTGACCTGAACGTCGGCGCTATCGTTGCGCTGTCGCCGGTGCTGGATGACTCACTCAAAGCGGTGCTTCGATCCTGGGGTCCCGGCAAGTACGATGCGCGACACCACGCGTTCGATGGCACCGGCCTTCTCATTCTCAACACTCCCTCGATCCCGACGGTGATTCCTCCAGCGTACGGGCTGAAAGACGTCGGCTTCGAGACCTTCACCGGCGATGGCCCGATCTCGTACTGGAACAACTACGTAGGTGTGACGCAGATGGGCGGCCATGGAAGCTTCAGTGATCCGCGCATCGGGTTGACCGTGACGCAGAAACCGGACGTGGTCACGCCGAAATTACCGGCCCTGTTCGCGTATCAACTGAGCCTGCCGGCGCCACCGCCGCCGTCGGGAAGCTTCAACAGGACCGCGGCAGCGCGCGGCGAGATCGTCTTCAACGGGGCGGGAAAATGCAGCAGTTGCCACATCCCTCCCACCTACACCGATGTGAAAAGTGGACCGGACCCTCGCGTGCCGTTCCTCCACGCTCCGGCTGAAATCGGGGCCGATCCCCTATACGCGGCGCGAAGCGCGACCGGGATGTACCGCACCACGCCCCTTCGAGCGTTGTGGCAACACGCGCCGTATTTCCACGATGGCAGCGCGGCAGATCTGCTTGCGGTCGTCAATCACTACGACGGCGTCCTGTCGTTGGGCCTGACCGACGCTCAAAAAGCAGATCTGGCGGAGTTCCTGAAGTCGTTGTGACGCACGGCCGCAGCCTCCGGCCGATGGAGAGAATCACGAAATGATGGTGAGCGTTCCGTGGCCATCATGCGCGCTCATCATCTCTTCGATGCCATGAGGCAGGACGATGCAGCGCGCCGAGCGGCAGGGCGGCCATCCGTGGATGAAACAGCCACCCGCGCCGTCGTCCACAAAGAATGCGCGCTCGAGTTCGGGTGCATCGCAGGTGATGGCGCCTGGTCGCGAGACGCTGGGGCGTCCGGAAGGCATCGACAAGCTCAGCACGCGTCCGCGCGCCGATGATCCTCCCGGTGGAACGAAGGTGTAATCGGTGAATATCCAGGACCCCGAAAGAAACTCCCCCTGGTGCTCCCATGCATCGACGTGTGAGGGGGTCGTCCATGCGCGCAACGTTGATCGGACGATTGCCCGCGATGCCGGTCAGCGCGCCGGTACGGAATGCGTAATTGAGTCGGACGCTGTACACCAAGAAACTCGCTCAGACGTGAGGGCCCGCCGCGTCAAGCGCCGTCGCCCACCAACGCGCTCGGATTATGCCACGTGACCTCTGCTGCGTCTCCAGGTGGCTGGCGACTGGCCGACCGCCTTCTTGAACGCCCGCGAGAATGCCGCTTCGGATTCGTACCCAACGGCGGTTGCCACCTCGGCGACCGCGATCGATCGGCTGCCGCGCCAGCCGGACGCGCGGGCAAACATGACCGTGACGTGATCCTTTACGCCTTTTCGATATCAAAAGAGAACACGAACTTCAGGGAGTAGAAGGATAAGGGAGAAACCCATGTCGAATGTTGCAATCGTCGAACCGGCCGTGAAGTGGGACTATCTGACCGCCGTCAAGGCCCGCCAGCAGACCATGTGGGCGTCGGGCGACTTCGCCGTCATCGGAACCACGCTGCAGATTGTTGGTGAGCTGCTCTGCGAAGGGATCGATCTTCGTGCCGGCGAGCGTGTGCTGGACGTGGCCGCCGGAAACGGCAACGCCACGCTCGCGGCTGCACACCGTTTTGCCACCGTGACGTCCACCGACTACGTGCCGGCACTTCTCGAGCGCGGCCGCCGTCGAGCCGAAGCGGAAGGCCTCGACGTCAACTTCCAGGAAGCGGACGTGGAGGCGCTGCCGTATCCGAATGCGAGCTTTGATGTCGTGGTGTCAACGTTCGGCGTCATGTTCGCGCCGAATCACGGGCGGGCGGCGAGCGAACTGTTGCGGGTCACCAGACCCGGAGGCCGAATCGGCCTGGCGAGCTGGACGCCACAGGGCTTCCTCGGTCGGCTGTTTCAGGTGGTCGGGGCTCACGTTCCGCCGCCTCCGGGCGTCCAGTCCCCGTTGCTCTGGGGAACTGAATCCCATCTCGCCGATCTCTTCCCCGAGGCGGACACCATCGAGCATCGCACTCGAGAGTTCATGTTCCGCTATCGGTCGCCCGAACACTGGGTCGAAGTGTTTCGCGCCTACTACGGACCGGTGCACAAGGCCTTTCTCGCCCTCGACGCGAACGGTCAGGCCACGCTCGAGCGCGAACTCCTCGCGCTGCTTCGCGAGTACGATCGCGGCGGAGCTGCGGGGCTAGTCGTCCCAGGCGAGTACCTCGAAACGACGATCGTGCGTTGAGGGCTGGGGGCGCCGAAGCTCGACTCGATTGATCCGGAATGCCGATTGAGACCGATGATGGCTGACTGAGGAATCAGTGCCGCGAGCCGAACGCCCGCTGGAGCCAGCCTGAACGGCCTCGCGGCATCGGCGATGCCGGGGGTTCCGAATGATCCAGCACCCGACGAGGCAGGTGGATCTTCAGCACCATGTCGCCCGGCGGTTCCGCCTTCATCCACAAGTGACCGCCGCAGCCGCTGACAAGCGCTTGAAGCGTCCCTAACTCGACGCCAGGATTCCCGCTGGCTCGCAGGATGTTGGCCGTGCGAGTCAAGGCGGCGTCAGCGACATCGGGAGGTTCGGCGCGTCTCACTTCGTTGACGGTCAGGACGACGTGCGCACCAGGGCGGACGTTGGGGTACTTTTCGACGAACGCTCGATCCACCACGACCGAGTCGACGTCAATCATGAGCCGCCCGCCAAGCGGCATCCGCTCGCGCCCGTACGCGGCGACGTTGACGAGCATGCGTTCGACCGGCAGGACCTCGACGTCCAGGGTGAGCGGGGTGGTGGTCTTCGGGAGCACGATGTCGATGTTGTCGCCGGCGACGCGCTTCATGACCGGCGCGAGGTCGCGCAGCACCTTGTTCATCTCGACGATCTCCGGCGCGTTGCGCTGCTCTTCACCATAGGCGGCAAGCTGTCCCAGGAACCCTGCCGCCTTCGCGACATCGTCGAACAGCTGCTGCCCCTGATAGCGCGCGACGTCGCTCTCCATCAGCGCCAGCCACTGCTGGCCCTCCTGTTCGACGTGGGTGAGCAGGCTGTGGCACGTGACCGCCACCTCGGATCCGTACCGCGCAACCGCTTCCAACCGCTGTGCGTTGCGCAGCTTTTCTTCGAGAACGCGCAGCGGAGTAATATCCTCCGCGACGAGGTCAATCGAGTCCGCTCCGGTAGCGACCGCCATCACCCGAACGATGATGCGCGTGCCGTCTTTCTTCCTCCAGGTCGTGTCGATCGATTCGCCCACTCTAGAGGCCACACACCGATCGACAAGCCACTGCAGATCGTCGCCTGACTCGAATACGTCTTTTCGAAAATCGAGTGCCTGAAGCTGGCTGGTGGACGCGTAGCCGAGCGTCCGTGCGAGGGCGGCATTCACCTGTGTCACTGCGCCGTCGCGGCCGCTGCGAAACCGGTTCACGGGCGTCTCGGCGAACTCGCAGCGGTTGATCGTGTGAATCGCGTCAATCTCTTCCTGCAGGACCGGCACGTTATCCGCCGTCACCCTGAGCGCTTCGCGCTGTTGCCTGGTCGAATCGAGCTCCCGATTGAGGGCGGCGAGCTCGTCACGAAGGCGCGCGAGCGCGTCACGATCCCGGTCCTCTGCGGCGAGCGACAGGTTCAGGCGCTGCTCGACGTCGGTCAGCGCGGCCGCGGCGGCGGCATCCGAGGCCTCTCTGCGAGCGGCTTGCTCCTGCAGATCCCTTTCGCGATCGGCAATCATCGCCTCGAGCCGTGAGCGCTCCTGCGCCGCGTCGTGCGACGCGCGGTCCAACGTCTCACGCGCCGTCGTTCGTGTCTGGTCGAGGGCGCGTTGAAGCGCAGCGGTTTCCTCGCATTGCCGCGCGAGGTCTCCCTCGATTGCCAGTCTCGTCCGCTCGGAGTCCTCCCGCTCCTGGTGCTGAGCGGCTTCGAGGCGCCTGATCTCCCGTACGGCGGCGACGAGCGACTGGTGCAGCCGGTCGCCCTCGCTTTGAAGATGCTGGATTTCTTCCGCGGCTTTCGCTCGCGCGCGCTCCCACGCCGCCCGTTCTTCGGCCGCCTGCGCCTCGATTCGCGCCTCCTGCTGGATCCCGCGTTCGGTTGCAGCAGCCAGCTCGTTCACAAATTGGAGACGTGCCTCTTCGAATGCCATTCGCGTGTGGTACAGGTCTTTTTCCACCAGCTGGCGTCGTTCCGCTTCCTGCCGCAGGCCGGTCTCGAACTTTGCCTGACGCTGTCGAGCCTCTTCGTTCGCGGCCTGGCGTTCGGCCGTTGCCTGCCGTACGACGCGGTCGAGCGACGCCAGCGCTTCGGCTCTCTTGCTCTCGGCCACTCTGATGGCCGTGTCGGCCTGCGCAAGCCGAATCTCCGACTTTTCCTGAGCGCCGACGAATCGCGCCTCGGCTTCTCTTGTTTCCTCCCCGTGATGGTTCTGGGCTTCTTGAAGCTCGGCTCGAGCCGCCTGCAGCTGCTCAGTGAGCGCCTGACGTCTGGCGTCGGCCTGCGCGAGCTGACTGTCGAACGCGGCCTGCTGTTGCAGCGCCGTCTCGCTTGCCAGCTGGCGATCGGATGCCGCCTGTTGTTCGACACGCTGGAGCGCTTCGGTCGTTGCGGCCAGTTCGGCCTCGAGCGTGTTCGCGAACACGGCGGCCTCGGCCAGCCACGTGGCCGTCGCCTGCTGGTGATCGGCAAGCCGCTCGGCGGCGTCGAGCCTCGCCGCCTCGTGCGCGTCCTGCGCACGTTGACGCGCGACTTCGGACTCGGCCAGCTTGTTCTCGATCACGACGATGGCTGTCGCCGCCTGGGCAAGTCGCGCGTCGGCCTCCAGACGACTCTCGGCAAAGCGCGCGGCCGCCTCGCGCATCTCGGTCGCGTGGCGTTCGGTTGCTTCGTGCAACGCTCGGTCTGCAGACGCGAGCTGAATCCGGAGCGAACTCTGCGACTCCTCCGCCTCGGATAGCCGAATCGTGTACAACGCGTGTTGAACGGTGAATCGGGCGGCTGCGTCGCCGAGGTCGGCGGCATGCCGCACCGTCGCGTCTCGCAGCTCAGCCTGAAACGACACAAGCCGGCCCTGCAGCTCGTCACGGACGGTCGCAGCCTCGACAACCGCGCTGCGTGTTCGGCTTCGTGATCCGCCAGACGCGTGGCGGCGTGGTCTTCATCCGCAAGCCGGCGTGCCTCCGCGTGTTCGACGCGGTTCCGCGCGTCGGCAAGCTGTTGCCGCAATGCTTCGCGGATCGCGAGTTGCCGCAAGAGCTCGGCTTCGAATTCGGCGTGCTGCTCGGCGACTCGCTGTTGGCCGGCGAGGTGCTCTGCGTCAACCCGTTGCTCGGCGCAGCGAAGGGCGGTCTCGGCGTTGGTCACGCGGTGTTCGAGCTGATCTCGCGCCGCCACGGCCGTGCGAATCTCTTCCACGAGCGCAGCTTCGCGATCGGCGAGGTGACGTGCAGCCGATTCAGCATCGGCGGCACGATCAGCACGCGCCGCTTCCAAAGCCGGTACTGACGGCGTTCAGGTGTTCATCGGCAGCATCTCGCTGCCGCGCAACTTGAGCCGCGCCGGCCGCTGCATCGTCAAGCCCTTGCCGTGCGGCATGGAGCGAGGCGTTCGCACGATCCAGCTTCGCTTCAAGCGTCCGACGAATCTCCGCGGCTTCAGCGAGGTGCGTCTCGAGTTCGATCTGACGCCGAGCAGCATTTTCCGACGCCGCTCCCTCGGACGCCGCCCGCGCCTCCGTGTCGCGCAGCGCTGCTTCGCGATCGGCGAGTCGCTGCTCGAGACTCCCGACCGTTGTCTCGGCTGCTTGCACCTTCGCCGCAAAAGCCGATTCCCGATTGGCAAGCTCCTTCGCTGCAGCGATGGCGTCTGCAAACCGGCCTTCACGGACCCGCTGAATGGTAGCGACGGCCTCGCGCAGCCGATGCTCCGCCTGTTCGCGCGCGGCCTGATGCTCTGAAACCTGTTGGGTGAGTTCGTCTCGGCTGGGGCCGCTGCGATCGACAGCCGCGGTTTGCGGGTCCTTGATTCTGCCGTGCTCCGCTAGCAAGGCGGCGTGAGCCCTCAAACGATGAAGTCGAAAGTAGATGGCCCGGAAGGACGCCGTCGACTTGGTGACGTAGTCGCTCGCGCCGAGTGCAAGCGCTTTGGCCGCAAGGTCCTCATTCCATTCGGCAACGATAACGACCGGTAGATGGAGTTTTCTCGACCTGAGATCGCTCAAGACCGCAAGCGCGTCCACCCCGGACTGGCCGTGCTCAATCAGCAGAATGTCGAACGGAAGAGGGCTGACTGGGTCAGCGACTGGCCGACTGGCTTCAACGACTTCAATCGATCCCCCTGGCCTGCCGAGGCACTGCCGCGCAAGCTCCGCGTCCCCTACATAAAGGAGTCGCAGTCGCGGACGGACCGTCGGTCGCGGACCCATGCCCAAGAGTTATCGGTTTGTCACAACCCCAACTGCAGTGCGTCGTCGCGTGCAACTGGTGGGTCTCAAGACGGCGGGTACCAACCGTCGCATCCTCTGCTTTGATAAACGCAGTGTTTAATATATAACCAATTTTTATCTATGTTAAACGTACACGACAGTCCATACGAAACATTCAATATAATATGTTCTTTGACCCACGATATGTTAAACGGAGCAAATAACAACCTGCAGTGGCGCGCTGGCCGGTACGTCACCCAACCCTCCGGCTATCGTGCATTCCTGCCGGAGCGTTTGCCGCCAAATCCGCCGGTCAGAATTGACGGGGAACTTCAGTCGCGACTGTCGGAAGCCGACCGGGCGCTCGGCCGATTGGATGGGTCGATTTACACCCTCCCAAACCCGGAACTGTTCGTCTACATGTACGTTCGGAAGGAGGCGGTGCTCTCGAGCCAGATCGAAGGAACGCAGAGCTCGTTGCAGGATCTCCTCTCGGCCGAAGCGGACGTCGCGACAGCGGAGCCGCCGCGGGACGTCAAAGAAGTAGTGAACTACGTCAGGGCAATGAATCACGGCCTTGGCCGTCTCGATGCGCTGCCCCTCTCGATTCGTCTGATTCGCGAGATTCACGAGGAACTTCTGCAGGAGGTCCGCGGGTCGCAGATGACCCCCGGCGAACTGCGGAGGACTCAGAACTGGATCGGGCCGGCGGGGTCTACGCTCGCACAGGCGACGTTCGTTCCGCCGCCACCCGACGAGGTGCCAAGGGCGCTATCAGAACTCGAAGCCTTCCTGCATGAAGAGAACGACATCCCGCTTCTCATCAAGATCGGGCTGGCCCACGCGCAATTCGAGACCGTTCACCCCTTCCTTGACGGCAACGGCCGCGTCGGCAGGCTGCTGGTGACGCTTCTCCTCTGTGAGCGGCGTGTGCTCGGAAAGCCTGTGCTCTACCTGTCTCACTACTTCAAAGCCCATCGCGAGACGTACTACGAACGGCTGCAGGCCGTGCGCGACTCGGGTGACTGGGAAGGATGGCTCGAGTTCTTTCTGCGTGGCGTCGCTGAAGTGAGCGCGCAGGCCACTGAAACCGCACGGCGAATCCTGTTGCTGCGCGAAGAGCATCGGTCGCTGATCGCCGAAGCACTTGGACGTGCGGCCGGCAACGGCCATCGGATCCTTGAACATCTGTACGAACACCCGATCGTCAGCTCAAATCAGGTGCAGGCCCTGATTGGGACCACTTTCGCAGGCGCGAACCAGATCGTGCACCGGCTCGTCGCGACGGGCATTCTGCAGGAGATCACAGGGCAGGCGCGGCACCGCCGCTTTCGTTATGAACCCTATGTTCGATTGTTCGACGAGGCGTGAGCGATGGGATTCGACAGCGTCGAGTCAGAGGATGTCCGCCTGCATGCGCGTGTGTCGATAGTAGAAGTAGAGGGGGAGCCCCAGCGCAATCAGGACGAGGCCTGCAACCGATTCTACCGGCCGGTTCACCAGCGTGTTGATAATCAGCCACCCGGCAACGAGAACGAAGACGAGCGGCATGACCGGATAACCCAGCGTTCTGTACGGCCGCGCCGCGTCTGGCATCTTTCGTCGCAAGACGAATACGGACGACGTGACCAGGCCGTAGAAAATCCACGAGGCGAAGATCACATAGTCGGACAGCTGATCGAATGTGCCGGAGATGGCGAGGCCGCTGGCCCACGCCGCCTGAAGCAGAAGAGCATAGATCGGAACGCGCGTGCGATGGCTGAGGACACCGACTTTCGAGAAGAACACGCCATCGCGCGCCATCGCGTACGGCACGCGGGCGCCGGTCAACGTCGCGCCGTTGAGCGCGCCGAGCGCTGAGAAGATGAATGCCAGCGAGATGAGGCGGCCGCCGGCCTCTCCGAACACGGTCTGTGCCGCCTTCGTCGCAACCGGCAGCGCTTCCCGGTAGCGCGTCGAATTCGCAGTAACGACCTCGCCGAACGGCAATGCGTAGAAGTAAGCGAGGTTCGCGAGGCAGTAGATCAGCATGACAACGGCCATCCCGCCAATCAGTGCGGTTGGCACGTTGCGACCCGGATCCTTCACCTCGCCCGCAGCCATCGGCATGTTGTTCCAACCGTCATAGGCCCAGAGCGCGGCGAGCATGGCAAGGCCAAACGCTGTGACTCCGCTGCTGTTCGCCGGGCCGGTCGCGGCGAGGTGTGACCAGTCGGCGGTGTTCGAGCCGGCGAACACGCCGACCACGACCGCGGCGATGCCGCCGAGCTTCAGCACGGTGAGCAGCGATTGCACGCGGCCGCCGAACGCCACGGTGAGGCAGTTGATCACCGCGAAGAAGACGATCGCCGCGACTGCGACGACCTGCTTCGATCCGAACTGCCAATCGATCGTTTGCCCCAGCAATGTGAAGCGGGAGCTGGCCCAGATCGAGGTCATTGGGACAATGGCCGAGAGGAACGTCGCGAAGCCGACGCCGAGAATGGCGATGGAACCCGTGCCGGCGACGACAAATCGCATCCAGCCAAAGAGGAACGCCGCGAGTTCGCCGTAGGCCTGACGCAGGTAGACGTACTCGCCGCCGGCATGCGGAAGCATCGCGCCGAGTTCGGCATAAGTCAGCGCGCCGCACATCGAGAGCACGCCGGCCGCAATCCAGGCGAGCAGAACCATGGTCGCCGAGCCGGTGTCCTGCGCCATGATCGCCGTCTTGATGAAGACCCCGGTGCCAATCACGGTCCCGACCACGAGCGCCGTGGTGGCCGGGAGTGTGAGGCCGCGGACGAGGTGCACACCGTCGTCGTCAGCGCGCCGTGGCGTTTGTTCCTTGACCATTACCATCGTCAACATGCCCCGCGCTGTCACCCCGTTTTATGCCGTTCGATCCGTTCGAGCAGCGCCGTAATCGTGACCGGCTTTGCGCAGTGTTCATCGAAACCAGCTGCTGCGGCCGCTTCCAAATCTCCGGCCTGCCCGTAGCCAGTCAACGCGATCAGCCTGATGGCGGGCAGCACGGCGCGCAGCCGCGCCGCCAGCTCGTAACCGTCCATTCCTGGAAGTCCAATGTCGAGCACGCCAATTTCGGGCTGGAACGCCGCCGCCACGTCGATCGCCTCGGGGCCATTGGCCGCGACCCGCACGCCGTGCCCCTCGCGTTCGAGCGCTGCGCGCAACATTTCACTCGCGTCCACGTTGTCATCGACGAGAAGAATTCGCATCGAGTCCGTGCCGGCGGGACGGACAGCCAGCTCGGGTGCGGACACATCCGTGACCGAGACCTGCAATGGCAACGTCACGACAAATCGGCTGCCGCCCTCCACGCCACGAGGCTCGACGTGGATCGTGCCGCCATGCTGTTCGGTCAGTGTGCGCGCCAGCGCCAGGCCGAGTCCGAGCCCGCCCTCGCGGCGGTCGAGAGTCCGAGGGCCCTGAGCGAACGGATCGAACAGTTTCTCCACCAGCTCCGACGGAATTCCAGGACCGTCGTCCTCGCAGGCGACGACGACGCGATCGCCGGACTTCTGGGCGAGAAGCGCGAGGTGGCCACCGGGTGGTGTGTACTTGGCCGCGTTGGTCAGCAGGTTCGACAGAACCTGCACGATCCGATCGATGTCGCCATCGACCGTCAGCCCTGTCGCGGGAACTGAAACGTCGAGCGTATGACCGTGCTGAGCGATTGCTGGTCGTGTCATGTCGGTTGCCCGCTCGACCGCCTCGCGCAACTCGAACCGGCGGCGGTCGAGTTGCACCTTGCCGCGCGCGAGCCGGGAAACGTCGAGCAGATCGTTCACGAGCCTGGACATGTGGGCGATCTGACGTTCGAGCACCTCGCGTTCGCGCGTGAACACCTTCGGATCGCGCGCCTTCATCAGCTCCAAAGCTGTCAGGGCCGGCGCGAGCGGGTTCCGCAACTCGTGGCCGAGCACCGCGAGAAACTGATCTTTCGTCTGATTGGCCTCTTCGGCCTCGCGCCGCGCCGTGTCGGCGCGCGCCATCTCCTCGTCGCGCTCGCGCGCCCGCCGTTCGAGCAGCGAGGCTGCCGTCGTCAGCGACCGTTGGAGCTGCGCCGTTTCCGTCACGTGCGCATCGGTACGGGGCAAGGGACGGCCATCGGCCACGGCGTCGGCGGCGGTAGTCGCAGCCGCGAGATCGGTCGCCAGCAGGCGTGACACGAACAGCACGACGACGAGGCTGCACAGGATGAGCAGCGTGCCTCCGAAGAGCAGGCCGGCCATCGAACCCCACAACGGCCCATCGAGCATGGCCCGTGGCACGACCACCACCGATGTCCAGCCGTAAGCGCTGCGACTGAATGCCGCATACACGTCAGCGCCCTCCCGCGTCATCTGCCTCGTCACGCTTTCCGAATGCAGCTGCGTCAGATTGCGAAACGGCTCGCTCGCCTTTGCGCCGACGTAGCCCTCGCCTCCGCGAGTCCGCACCGCAATCGTTCCTTCGGAATCGAGACTCGACCGGGTCCACTCTCCCGAGTTGGCTAGCTGTCGCGGAACCATGCGCGCGAGGGATTCGACGTTGACGATCGCCGACAGCGCGTATTTCACCGCGTTCCCCCGCAAGATTGGAACGCGGATGGCAAAGACCTGGTCAGGACCGGCCGGTGCCGGGCGAATGCCGCCAACGACCGGACGATGCGTGGAGAACAGGCGCTGCAGGCTGGCAGTCTCCGCGACCCATGACAGCGGCGTGCCCCAGGGCATCTGTGTGCTGACAAGCGGCTGCTTATCGTTCGACAGCAACAGGATGGTGTACCAGCCCAGTTGCGTCGCGTGCACCCTGCGGGCTTCCAGGTAGAACTGCGGGAGATCGTCACGTTCGAGAGAGGGCGATGTCGCGAGCGTCTGCAGCACGCTGATGGTGCTGTCGAACTCACGGTCCAACGCCGATGCGTCCACCCTCGCCGATTCGAGCAGGCGCCGTTCAGCAATCGCGCGGTTGTTCGCAAACGAGCGCCAGACCAGGATGCCGGTCAGGAGTAGACCCGGCAGCATGGCGCCAAGCACGAGAATCAGCAGATAGACCCGAATAGGGCGCAAGACGGCTAGTGTACCGGCTGGCGAACAGAACCGAACGTCGCCCAAACGATAATTTTCGAGCTCGATCTGGTGGGATTCTTTCTCGTCATTGCATTCGATCGCGGACCGAACAGAATCCGAACACCCTTACTGAAGAGTGACGCGATTCTTCACTGATGTCGGAAGGCAACTACAAATGGACGAGGTTGCTCAAGGCTCGAGCGCTCAAATACGCAGGAAGATCTTGCGCCGATACATCCAGTAGAGAATCAACCAGAAGACGATCAACACGCCGACGCCGCGCAGGACCGGCTCGAAGGGCGGGCCCATCACCGCGAACGGTGCGGGACCGAGGTGACGGACCAACGCAGATGAGATGAAGTGCTCGATCGTCCAGCTCATGACGTAGATGGCGATCGAGTTCGCACCGATCACGAGCAGCGGGAACGACCACTTCCGCCAACCCTTCCACTCGATCGCGGCGTAGAAGCCGGCGAGGATCAGAAGGATCAACCCGCCGCTATACAGCGTGTAGGACGAGGTCCAGATCCGCTTCACGATCGGGTTGATGTGCAGCCACTGAAACACCAGGCCTGCCAACGTGAGCGCTACGCCGCTGATGATGAGGCCCTTCAACTTTTCAACCGTCGTGCGCGTGGACTGCAGCCACCGGCCGGCCCACAGGCCGAGCATCATGGTCGCAAGCGTCGGGATGAAACTCAGGGTCGACCATCCACCCGAGTTGTACAGGAACGGCTTCTCGCGCGGGAACAGGTTCAGGAACCAGACGTCAAACGCCCACGACAGGTTCGAGTTCTTGTTGAAGTGTGCGAGGAACCCCGAGTACAGATACGGCCAGTCCGCTCGTACGCCTACCTTCGTATAGTCGAAATCCGGGCCAGGAAGCGGATACAGCGCGAACGCGCCCCAGAAGGCGACGAGGATGGTGACGAACACCGCAATCTGCACGCGCAGCGAGGCAAACGCCACCAGAAACAGGAACGTGTAGCCGAGACCGATCTGCGTGAGCGTGTCTTCGAACGTCCAGTAGGTCTGCTGTCGCTCGAGCGAGCGCAAGAAGATGCCGAGCAGGATCAGCGCGACGCTGCGCCAGATCGCGTGACCGAGCAGGCGGCCGAACGGTTCGCCACGCGCACGCCGGTTGGCCAGCGAGAACGGCAGCGCCGCTCCCACCAGAAACGAGAACGCCGGTTGAATGAGATCGTGCAGCGAACAGCCCTGCCACTGGACGTGCGAGGTGTTGTAGGCGACGATCGACCAGAAGCGGCTCGCCGGAAACGCCCTCTGAAGCGTCGGCAGGCGCATGGCCTCGGCGAGCATGAGGAACATCACGAAGCCGCGGAACGCATCGATGGAGATGATCCGCGTCGACGTGGGCGACGCTACTGGAGGGGCTTGTGCCACCGCCGGGGCCGGAGCCGACACCGTGAGGTGCATAACGCCGGGCATTCTACTGCCGAACACCCACCTGTGCTCGAAAATATACGGGCCTCGGCTGAGCTATCGCTTTGCTGCGCCGAGCGCCTCCAGCTCCTGCTGAATCCGCTTCATTTCGACCTGTCGTTCGAGCAGATCAACCTCCGCTCGCTTGAGATCCAGTTCGCTCGCCTGACCGACGGCCACCTGCCGCCGAAACTCGTCGACCCGTGCGCGCATCAGGTTCATTTCCAGCTGAAACCGCCCAAGCTGCAGGCGCAGCTCGGCCTGCCGCGCCGCAGCGGCCAGCGCGTCGGCCTTGATTTCACCCTTGAGGTAGCGTTGACGCAAATCGAGGGTTCCGATCAGCAACTGCAGGCGGTCGCGCGCTACCGCCAGTTCAGCCTCGGCTTGCAGCTGTGCAGCTCCGGGTGCGACACCGACTTTGAAGCGTTCCGTCACTTGAGCGGCATTTTGTTCGGCCGCGGCCAGCGCCTGCTGGGCAGTCTGCAGGTCGAGCGTCAGCCGATCCTTCACGAAGTCCCGCTGGCCGACGAGCGGCGCGTCCAGATCGTTGCGCGGGGCAGCCGACGTCGCCCGGATTTCCTCCATGTCGAGCTGAATCCGCATGGCTGCGGCTTTCATCGCCTGCAGCTGCTGCTCGGCGTCGCGCACGCTCTCGCGACCGGCCATGCCGACCTCGAACTGGCGCCGCGCCCTATCGAAGTTTGCTTGAGCGAGTTCGAGCCGGAGCCGGACGACCGCCTCCTCCGAGCGGGCCACCTCGATCAGCTGGTCGCGCTGACGCGCGTCCTGCACACGCCCAGCTGCGATTCCGGCAATGCCGCCGGTCGCCAGCGCCGCGACAACGATCAACGCCGCGACCATCTGGCGCGCACGACCTGTCACCGGTCGGGCCAGTCGGCTCTCCCGCCGAAGTGCGGTCTCGATTTGCCATTCGAGATGCGCACGAAACTCCGGCGTCGGCTCGTGTGATTCAGTCTGGGGATTCATCGCGTGCCTCGCTCCAGCTTCATGATGGATTCCAACTCGCGCCGCAGTTTCTGGCGCGCGCGGCGCAGCCGCCCCTCGATGGCGCGTTCGGAGAGTCCCAGCGTTTCGGCGATCTGCGACATCCGCCGATCGTCGAAGTGGAAGGCCTCCAGCAGCCGCGCTTCCGCGGCCGGCAGGCGCGCTAGCGCGTGACAGACGATGGCGGTTCTCGCTGACGATTCGGCAGCGCGCCCCTCGTCCATCGCCGCGAGCACTTCCTCCGCCTCCACGGTGTCGAGCGGCCCCGGCCGTCTGCGGCGGTAATAACTGACCAGGAGATTCCGGGCAACCGTGGTGAGCCAGGCGATCGGTTGATCGGGCAGACCTTTCCGGCGCCACTCTCGAACGGCGCGCAGCCACGTCTCCTGCGTGATGTCCTCTGCCAGCGTGCGATCCCCGCCGCAGTTGCGGGACACGTAGCCGTAAAGCGGACCGATGGTCTCGCGATAGGTTGCGAGGATCCGCTCCTCCGTGCCGCCCTGTTTCGGTGCCATTCGCGTCGCTTCTAGTGTTACTCCGAGGGGCTTCGCCCCTCGGACTCCCCTGCACGCTCTCTCGCGCGCCGCTTCGCCGGCACGCTCCGGTCGCGTGGCTCGCTCACAATGTTCGCTCGCACCTTTGAACGAGCGTCAGGTTATGAGACAGCTTCTAATCTAATGACGCGTCCGAATCCCAAAACCCACGCGGACACGAGAAACCAACCGGATCGCGGGTCCCGGACCGCGGACCACGGACCACGGACCACGACCATGAACAGATCAGATCAGAATGCGATCACGACGGCGGCGCTGAACTCCGCCTGCCAGACGACATCGGTCGACAGCGACACAAGGCAGAAGCCCGGTGAGCACACGATGGTACGACCCTCGACATCAGCAAAGGTCGTGAAGACCCGGCCGTCGACGCGCGCCCCAAGATGGCGAGTCGGTCGGAGCTTGGCGCCGCCACCGGCGCTGATGACGAAGCGGATTTCGTTGTCTCCTTGCGCGCCATACCGCGTGAGGCCGAGCATGCCGGTCAGAAACGGCCGTGCGCGTCCCTGTCCGAACTCCTGGAGACCACCGGCCATCCAGTGATCGACGGTGATCCGCCACCTGGTCGGAGGCGCCAGCAGACCGCCCGGGACGCTGACCTGCGCATCCTGGCGGGTGAAGAGTCCTTCAAACCACAATCCGTCATGCATCGCCACGTTGACGACGCCACCCATGGCGCGTGCTCCATCGAGATCGACGGCCTGACTCGTGACTCGCTCGAAGAAGTCGCCGCCGAGGCGGTACCCGTAGAAAGGTGAAATCTCAACGACCTGGGCCGAGGCGCCAGTCGGATAGCAGCTGAAAACCAGCGCGAGGATTGCCAGGCCGCGTGTCATGGCTGGCCGACAGTATGACCCACCCCGATGCCGGACGACCGGTTCAGGCCTCAGTGACGACCGGACCGGCTCTCCTTGACATACTAGGAGAAAGCCGATAGCCTTCCTAGCGTCACTAGGAGAGTGAATGCCGAAGAGTACGGAACTGCTGCAAGGAACGCTCGACCTGCTGATCCTGAAAGCGATATCCCTTGGTCCACTGCACGGGTACGGGGTGCTCCTTCGCCTGCAGCAGATCTCGAAGGACACGCTCCAGATTCCGCAGGGGTCGCTCTACCCTGCCCTGTATCGCCTCGAGCATCAGGGCCTGGTCACATTCGAGTGGGGAGAGTCCGACAACAAGCGGCAGGCGAAGTACCACTCGCTCACCTCCGCCGGTCGAAAGCGGCTGCGCGAGGAGACCGATTACTGGCAACGCCTCTCAGGCGCGATTGGGCTCGTGCTCGACGCCGCGCCGGGCGACGTGTAGGAGTCTCGCGATGGCCGCATGTTCGTCCTCGCGACAGCCGGGTCGCGTTCAGGGGTGAGGACATGAAGATCTTCGCTTCGCTCAGGTCGTTCACCCGGGCGTCGATGCTGCGCTCGCGCATGGAGCGCGAAATGGACGACGAGATGCGGTTTCATCTCGAAGCGCGCGCGGCCGACCTCGAGCGCCAGGGTCTTCCCCGCGCCGAAGCCGAGCGTATCGCACACGCTGAATTTGGCAGCGTCGTGAAATGGAAAGAGGCCGGCCGCGATGCGCGGGGCCTGCGAATGGTCGACGACCTGCGCGCCGATCTCCGTTACGCCGTACGCACCATGCGCCGAACGCCAGCGTTTACCGCGGCCGCCGTGGTGTCGATTGCGCTCGGCATCGGCGCCAACACGGCCATCTTCGGCCTCATGGATCTCTTGCTGCTCAGGCCGGTGCCGGTGCGGAATCCGCACGAGCTCGTGCACGTCTCGACCGCAGGCGAGCGCAGCGACGGTGGCTCGGGGTCTTCGAACTATCCATGGTTCCGCGAAGTCGCCTCGCGGACGGATCTATTTTCGGACGCCATGCTGGTCAGACACGACCTCTATAAGGTCGGCATCCGCGGGCGGGTCGAGCCGCTCACCGGACAGCGCGTGACGACGAACTACTACGACCTGCTCGGGGTCTCTCCGGTTCTCGGCCGCATGTTCGTGCCGGGCGATCGGCCTGAGAGCGGGGCCAGCCCGGTGGCCGTCATCAGCTACCGCCTGTGGCAGAGGAGCTTTGCCGGGGATCCGAGCGTGCTCGGCGCGTCGATCACCGTTGATCAGCAGCCTTACACCATCATCGGTGTGGCGCCCGCCGAGTTCCAGGGCATTCTCGTCGGCTGGACGATGGACGTGACGATGCCGCTCGATTCGTCCGAGTTCATGGATCCATCCAACTGGTCCACGATGCCGCTCATTGCGCGCATGAAACCGGGCGTGGACGACGTGCGGGTGCGTCAACAGGTCGAGCCGATGCTTCAGAGGTTCGCATCAACCGGTGTAGCGGAGCGGTTCCGCCATCGGTATCTCGAGCGGGTGGCCGTCGCCTCCGCCGCCAGGGGAATCACCGATCTGCGTGCTGCGTTCTCGAGCCCGCTGCGCCTGCTGATGGCGGCCGTCGGCCTCCTCCTGCTGATCGCATGCGTGAATCTGGCTGGCCTGCTCATCGCGCGCAACGTCGCGCGGCAGCACGAGATTGCCATGCGTGTCGCGCTTGGCGCCGGCCGGACACGCATCATGCGGCAACTACTGACCGAGAGCGCGCTGCTGGCGCTGGTGGGAGCGATCCCGGGAGTGCTGCTGGCGATCAAGAGCAGCAATCTGCTTCTGGAGTTCCTGCCGCAAGACTTTGGACCGGTCACGCTCGCGGTGGAGGCTGACTGGCGGATTCTCTCGTTCGCGCTTGCGTCGACGATAGGCACGACATTGCTGTTCGGCCTCATGCCGTCGTGGCAGGCCGCGCACCCGGCGGTCTCGCCCGTACTGCACCGCACCAGTTCGCGGACCAGCACCGCGCGTGTCCGTGTCGGGCGAACACTCGTGGTCGCACAATTTGCGCTGTCGATGGTGCTGATAGCGGGCGCGGTCCTGCTGCTTCGCACGGTGGTGAACCTCTCACGCGTCGACACCGGTTTCGACCGGGACCATGTGCTCGTCGTTCAGATGGATCCGCAGGGAACGAGCTACGAACGAGAGCGCTTGCGCGTGTTTCAACGTGACATGCTCGCGGCGCTGGGGAGCCTGCCGGGCGTACGGGGCGTCAGCCTGTCCACGTCGACGCCGTTCAACGGCAACATCGACGGAAAACGACTCACGGTGCCGGGTGTCGCGCCTCGCGACGCCGACGACAGCGTCATCCAGGTCAACCTCGTCGGCCCGGACTACTTCAACGTCTTCCAGGTGCCGATCCTGCAAGGCCGGCCGATTGACTCGCACGATCAGCTAAACAGCCCACCGGTCGCGATGGTGAGCGAGTCCTTTGCGCGACGCTATTTCGGCGATCCCGGCGCCGCCATTGGCCAGCGCTTTATGACCGGCCGGGGCGATTCGGCGGTGACCTACGAGATTGTCGGTGTCGCCCGCGACGTCCGATACCAGAACCTGCGAACGCCTTCAGAGCGCCTGGCGTACCTGCCATGGTTTCAAGCCCGAGATGTCAGGCTGGCGCCATTCGAGTTCGTCCTCAGAACGGACGGCAACCCGGCCAGATGGATCAACATGACACGCAGCGAGATCCAGCGGCTGCGTCCAGACGCGCCGATTCTTGCCGTGCGCACGATGTCCGGCCTCATCAACGGTCGCCTGCTCACCGAGCGCCTGCTCGCCATCCTCGGCACCTTTTTCGCCCTCGTCGCGCTCACGCTAGCAGCAGTCGGTGTCTACGGCCTGCTGACCCACCTGGTCGCCAGGCGGGTACCGGAGATTGGGGTGCGCCTTGCCTTGGGAGCGAAACCACGTCAGATGTTGTGGATGACAATCCGGGAGAACCTGTGGCTGTCGGTGACCGGCTCCATGATCGGCATCGCCGGCGCGGCCGCCGGCCTGCGCGTGCTGAACGGGCTGCTCTTCCACCTGTCGTCAAACGACCCGCTCAACCTCGGGAGCGCCGCACTGATTCTGATACTGGTTTCACTGGCGGCTGCCGTCATTCCGGCTCGCCGCGCGGCCTCGGTGGACCCGCTCGTCGCGCTGCGCTACGAGTAATTCGACTTCCCGGCCCGCTCAGATCAGGCTGTCGGCCCACGGTGATTTTCGATGGCGGGCGGCACGGAGTCGGGGCTATACTGCGCCCCTCTCAGAAAGCTGACGGTGACTGCCGTGCCTTTCTCTCGACCTCGGGAACTCTCCAACCGCTGCGCATCTGAGCGCTGCGTCGCCCTCACTCCAGCTCCTCCGACCTCATTCTGAAATGCGGCGACATTCAGCACGGCGGCAGGTCTTTCCTTCCCTCCAAACCACGATATGTCGTGAGCAACGAACAAACTCCAGACATTTGAAGCGCGTGTTTGTCGTCGCTTTGATAGCACTGGGCACTTTCGTCGGCCGTGCGGACCCGGTCGGTGCCCAGTCCCTCGAGCTCCGTCCGGTCCCTGTGCTGGCCGGACTGCCACACACGATCTCGCTCTCAGAAGAGCAGATGAAAGCGGTTGAACGCTGGATGCGCGAGTACACGTCGTGGCGAGCGTGGTCGGCCGAGTGGCTGAACAAACGTGAACCGAGTTTGTTCGGAACCCGGGAACGACGACAGCGCCCCGATCCGCCGGCACCGCTGCTGGCGGCGTGCCCGGTTGCGATCGAGGAGACTGGAGTCCTGGCCGACGCGTGCCGGATGCTGGACGAGTGGCGCCACGACGACCTCGCAACCGAGATGGTCAAGCAGCAGATGGCGGTGGCGCGGAATCAGAAAGAGAACGCTCAAAAAACCATCTGGTGGCAGCACGTCCATCTCGACGCACTGTGGCCGATGACGCAGGGGACCACGGGCGTCTTGGGCGTGCTGGGCCTCCACACCACGGTCGATCTGACGGGCCGCATTGAACTGTTCCTGGCGCCTGGCGCGATTCTCCTGCGCGTCCCGAGCCCGAGCGGCAACGGCCAGTGGAAGCCCGCCACCGACTGGGGATTCACCTATCGCCTCGCCGAGTTCACGATGCCGCGAATGCGCCGCCCGGCCACGCTGCATGTCAACCTCGCCAGGGTCTGGTTCATCGGCGGCAGCGACAGCGTGGCGGGCGCCCGCAACGACCTGTATCTCGCGGGATTCTCGCTGACATTCAAGAAGGTTCAGGCGCCGTAGAGCTGTCTCTTGTCCTCTTAACTCACTGCTCGCGGGGCCCCACCCCCGCTCGCTCTCGCTCGGCGACTTCGCGCCTCGCTCGGGCCGCAGGCGCTGTCCCTTTTCCCTTTTCCTTTGTCCCTTGTCCCTTTTCCCTTGTACGCTTGGGAAGGGAGGATCCCTTCCATGCGTCTCTCCATCGCCGCCGCCCTCGTGCTTTCCCTGTTCGCTATTTCACAGACTCCTCAACGGCCACCTTCTGAGACGGCGCCGTTGCGGCTGATCTCGACGGCCTGGCCACCATTCACGAACGAGCCAGGTCAACCTCGCTTCGCGCTCGATCTCGTCGAGGCTGCGCTCAAGCGCATCGGACTGACGTCGAAAACGACGATCGTCGAGCCGGCGCGCTTCACGCCGGCTCTCCTCAGCAACACGTACGACGGCAGCGGCGCGGCATGGAAGGATCCCGAACGGGAGCGCGCGCTGATCTTCTCTCAGCCGTACCTCGAGAACCGGCTGATTCTCGTCGGGCGCAAGGACGAAGACGTATCGGCGTCTGCGCTCGGTGGTCTCAAAGGCAAGCGAATCGCGATCGTGGAGGGATACGCCTACGGGGATGACCTCGACAAGTCGGGCGCGATCCTGGTGAAATCTGGCGGCGAAGAGGACAGCCTCACGCTGGTCCTCCAGAACAAGGCCGACTATGTGCTCATGGACGACCTCGTCGTGCAGTACATCGTCAACAACTATCCCAACGAAGCGAAGGCAAAACTCAACATCGGAACGACGCCGTTGGTAAGACGTCCTCTGTACTTCGCGGTGAGACGGGCGCGTCCTGACGCAGCCTCAATAATCAGCCACTTCAACGCGCAGCTTCGCGGGATGATTGCCGACCGCACCTACCACAAGCTGCTGCACGTCCCCTGGATCAGCGCGGACATCGACGGCGACGGCAGGCCCGAGTTCGTGCCGGAGAGCGATCGCGCGGGCACGACTGCACCCCAACATGCGTACTCGCTGTTCCTCGGCGATCAGCCAGCCCTGTCAACGCCAAAGCCGGCTGAGAACAAATCGCGCTTTTATGTCGGCGGGAACATTTACACCGACTGGGCGAGCGTCCCCAACCGATACAAGGTGGAGGATCCCAAGTACCCCGATCCGAATCGCTCGACGGCAACCATCTTCACTTTCAGGTGGTGAACAAGAAAGTTAAAAGTTAAAAGGTTAAAAGTTAAAAGTCAGGAGTGAGGGGCACGCTCGTGGCTCGTTCCTCTTCACTTTTAACTTCTAACTTTAAACTTTTAACTTTTGAGCGAAGCGAGGTACGCGACGATGTCGGCCACCTGTTGGTCGGTCAGTTTGCCCTGGCTGGACGGCATCAAGCCCTTGTCGAGCACCGTGTACTCTCGAATGTTGGTCCGGAGGTAGGTCTTTAACTCTTCCTTCGGCGTCATCATCTGCACGCTCATCGCATCCTGATTGAGCAGCCGGCCGGTCACGGTGGCTCCGTCTTTCGCGACGACACGGACGAAGCGATTCTCGAACAGAACTTCATCGTCAGGAGCGACCATCGACTTCTGAAGGCGATCGGGCGTGCGCCGCGTGCCGATGTCGGAGAGATTCGGTCCAAGACGGGAGCCCTGTTCGCCGATGCGATGGCAGTCGAAGCAGCCGTTCGACTCGACCAGCGCCTTGCCACGCGAGCCGTCCCCGGCAGGCACATCAGCTTGCTGCGCGTGCGCCAGGGCCACGGCACAGCCCATCACCGATACGCTCAGCGCCAGCTTTCGAATTATCGTCATGGCTGTTCCCCGGGGCGCAGAATATGCCATCGGGCGGGCTTGTCAAGGCCCTTGCCCCGAAGCGCCGCGGAAAGCGTCGGGGCAGACGAAGGGGGTTGACAAGAGTCAGTCGTTGGAAGAGCCTCACGCGAGAAATCACGACCGGAGGTATCCGCCATGACAGTTCGGATGCTGATTCTGCTCACGCTTGTGGCTGCCGCGTCGCCGGCAGAAGTCACCTACGACCGACTTCTGCACGCCGATCGTGAACCGCACAACTGGCTGAGCTACTCGGGCAACTACTCGGGCCACAGGTACAGTCCGTTGTCGCAGATCAATCGCAGCAACATCAAGTACCTCCAGCTGAAATGGTCCTACCACCCGCTCTACGCGAAGAACGGGAATGCCCAGAACAAGATGGAGAACACGCCGCTGGTGGTCGACGGCATCATGTATACGGGGACCGCGCTCGAGGCGGTGGCGCTCGATGCCGTCACCGGCCGCGAGTATTGGAAGCTCCAGCGCCCGCTCGATCCGAAGGCGTACTACAACGCCTACGAGGTCAACAAGGGGATGGCGATTGCCGGCGATACGGTGTTCTGGGCAACGGTCGATTGTCATCTGCTCGCGATCGACGCCAAGACCGGGCACATCCTCTGGGACAAGACGCTGGCTGACTTCAAGAAGGGCTACCAGTACAACGTCGCGCCGCTCGTCGTCCGCAACATGGTGATCCTCGGACCGGCAACCAACGAGGCGGGGGCGAACTGCTGGGTCGCCGCGTACGACATCAAGACCGGCAGGGAAATCTGGCGATTCAATACCGCTCCGATCTCAGCTGATGAGCCTGAAGCGAAGACGTGGACGGGCGACTCCTGGAAGCACGGCGGCAGTCCGATCTGGAATGGCGGCAGCTACGATCCGGAAACGAACCTGACGTTCTGGGGCACCGGCAACCCGAATCCCGGCTGGAACGGTGATGTGCGCACGCCTGCCGACAACCTCTATTCGGACTGCGTCATCGCGCTCGACGCCGACACGGGCAAACTGAAGTGGCACTATCAGTTCACTCCAGGGGACGAGTACGACTGGGACGCCACCCAGGTTCCTGTCCTCGTGGACATGCAGTGGCAGGGCAAACCGCGCAAGCTGATGCTCTGGGCCAATCGCAACGGCTTCTTCTATGTGCTCGATCGCGTGACGGGACAGTTCCAGATGGCCAAGGCGTTCGTGAAGCAGACCTGGAATCTCGGCTTCGACGAGACAGGCCGCCCGATCAAGAACCCGGAGTTCTGGCCGAAGCCGATGGGCGGCATTGTGGTTTCGCCAGGGACGCAGGGTGGCACGAACTGGTACCCACCGTCATACAGCCCGCGTACCGGCCTCTTCTACATTCCCACATGGGAGAATTCCGCCTCGCGCTCGGCCAAGTACGACGCCGGTGAATGGAAGGAAGGCCAGCGCTATACCGGATCGACTCCTCCAGCCGGCGTCACGACAACCGCCGGCGGCGGCCGCGCGTCGCGGCCTCCCGCGCAGTATCGAAAAGAGGACGAAGGATTCGGTGTCATCCGCGCGGTCGATCCTGCAACTGGCGAAAAGAAGTGGGATTTCAAGATGGTCAACTACACAGAATCGGGCGTGCTGTCGACCGCGGGAGACCTCGTGTTCGCCGGCGGCATGGAGGGCAACTTCGTGGCGCTCGATGCGAAGACCGGTGAGCTGCTCTGGCACGTGAATCTCGGTGGCCCGAACGCGAGCGGTCCGATCAGCTACGCGGTAGACGGCAAGCAATACATCGTCGGGACCGGCCAGGGCTCGATGTTTGTTTTCGGATTGCCGGAGTAACGTGCTCGTGTTTCAGGAGAATCATTAGATGAAGCGATCTTCCGTTCTGCTGTCTGTCACGCTCACCGTCTTCGCCGCGCTATCAGGACTGACAGGATGGGCACAAAGCCAGGCGCCAGCTGCGCCGGCTGCGACACCCCAGGATCCTGCAGCGCGTGGTCGAGGACGCGGACCGCAGACGCCGCCGCCCCCGCCGCTCACTTGCACGTCCAAAGCGACCGAAACTGACAACAGAGTGCCGGCGGCGCTGGCGAAGGACGGCTTCACCGCGATCTTCAACGGCAAAGATCTGACCGGCTGGCAGGCGCTCATCGACATCGGCACGCTCAAGTTCGGGGCGGGGCTCAACCCCACCGATCTCCTGACCCTGTCTCCTTCCGAGAAGGCCGCCAAGCAGAAGGAATCGAACGACACCTACCTGAAGCACTGGTCAGTCGTGGACGGCGTTCTGGTGTTCGACGGCGTGCAGGCCGACAAGCTCACCCCGCACGTCGAGAAGGGTGGACAGAACCTTCAGACGGTCAAGGAGTACGGCGACGTCGACCTCTACGTCGACTGGTGCATCGAGGCGGGAGCCGACAGCGGCGTCTATCTGAAGAACGCGCCGCAGATTCAGATCTGGACGAACCCTCTCGGTTCGGGGGGTGTCTTCAACAACAAGGTGGGCGCCAGGAATCCAGTCGTGGTCGCGGACAATCCGCCGGATCGCTGGAACACATTCCACATCATTCAGCGCGACAGCGACATGACGACGGTTTGGCTGAACGGTCAGCTCGTCGTCGACAACGTGAAAATGGAGAACTACTGGGATTACTCGAAACCGCTGCCGGCCAAGGGGAACATCGAGCTCCAGTACCACGGCCACAAGCTGTATTGGAAGAATATCTACGCGAAGGATCTGAAGTAGTCCTCAATCAACGACAGCCACTCTCAAAGAGCCAACAGGAGAAAAGAGAAGGGAGAAAAGAGGTTCTCCTTTCTCCTTTCTCTTGTTTTCTCTAGACCACGAATGCAGTGTGACAGTGATGGTTGTTGATGCGATCCCCTCTGTTCGACTCACCGGAAACACGATGGTTCTCGAGATGCAGTAGAGAGTCGCCCTCCGGACCGTCACCGGAATGCCATCCCCCGCTCGATCGCCTCGAAGCGATTAAGTAGAGCGCGAGCGCTGCTCCGAACACGCCGGCGATGATGATGGCGAGGCGGATGCGCGGATCAGCTATTGCCACCGCGATGACCGCGGCAACCATGCCCAGGCCGCCGAGACCCTCGACCTTGATGCTGGACATGTTGATCAGCGACGGCGACGGGGCTTCGAGACGCCGGGGCACGAAAGTCGGCGCGGTTCCGCGCCGACGGCGAGCGAGGAAGAGAGAAAGCAGGAGACCGCCGAAGAGTCCGGGGACCAGAATGATGAGCAGGGGTTCCATGATCGCCTCCTGTTTGGTTTCGTCCAGGTCGGGAGCGGGCTGGCTCCTGCCTGATGTTGAAACCTATTGTACTAGTACATTACTACAATGTCAACTAAATGTTCCCGGCAGGTGCGAAAACCCAGGACTCGGGGCCTCGCTCGGAGCCTTGGCGTAGGCGGACGCGAGTGATTAACGCCCCTTGATCGCGAACACGTTCTTCTGTCCGCGGACGATGAGGAAACCGTCAGAGATCGCCGGCGTGGCCATCACGACCTCGCCCATCGAGTTTTTGGCGAGTTCTTCATACTCGGCCCCCGCCTTGATCACGAAGACGTCGCCATCTTCGCTGATGCAGTAGATCTTTCCGTCGGCCGCCACCGGTGAGGCGCTGAACGCGCCGCCGGTACCGCCCAGGCGCTTCTGATAAATCTGTTCCCCGGTTGCGACCTTGTAGGTCGTCATCACGCCGTTGTTGAGAACGTAGAGTTGATCGCCGTAGATGAGGGGGGTCGGAATATACGGGCCGCCGCGCTTCGTGCTCCACGACACGAAGTCGCTCTTCGTCGCGTTGTCCTTGAGGGTGATGTCGCCGGTTGCACCCGGCTTGATCGCGAAGATCGGCTGCACGCCGCGATAGCCATTCGTGATCAGCACGAAGCCGGGGCCGACAATTGGCGTCGGGATGGCGATCTCGGAGTTGCCCGAGTACTTCCACAGCTCCTTGCCCGTCATCGGATCGTAGCCGCGCGTAAACGTGGTCGCTTGCGTGATCAGTTCCGCCTTGCCGTTTGCCTCGAAGATCGTCGGCGTGGACCAGGACGGAATCTCGTCACGCTCGGTGCGCCAGATTTCCTTGCCGCTCTGGGTGTCGTACGCTGCGAGAAAGGAGTGGCGCTGGATATCGCACTGCACGATCACCATGTTCTTGTAGATGATCGGTGAGCTGCCGATGCCCCACTCGTAGTCTGGATCGAAGAACCAGCCGGCGTTCAGAACGCCGAGATCCTTCTTCCAGAGCAGCTTTCCGTCGACGTCGTAGGAATAAAGGCCTTCGGAACCGAAGGACACGACGACGTGTCGTCCATCCGTGACGGGAGTGGCCGACGCCTGGCTCGACTTCGGATGCCGCTTGGTCTTCGGTGTGCCTTCATAGGCGACCTTGTCCCACAGAACCTTGCCGGACTTCTTGTCGATCGCGAGGAGATGCCAGGTGTGTTTCGACGAGTCATGCACCGGTTCGACATCACCATACAAGCCCGGACGAAGGCTTTGGCTGGGGTCGCTGCCGATCGCCGTGGACACGAACACTCGATCGCCCCAAACGATCGGGCTGGACACGGCGATTCCTGGAACTGGCGTCTTCCAGGCGACGTTCTCACCCGTGCCAGCGTTCCACTTCACCGCGGTTGGCACGCCGTCGGCGACACCGGCCGCGTTCGCGCCGCGGAAGGCAGGCCAGTGCTGCGCGGAGAGCGAAGCGCTCGCAGCGATGCAGACGACGGCAGTCAGAAGGTTCGGCAGGCGTCGCATTACTTGCTCTCCACTCTCGTGTAGACGACGGGGCCGCCCTGCGGCGGCATCAGGGTGAAGCCTGTGACTTTGTCTCCTTCGATCTTGAACCCGACCGACAGACCGGCCGTCCCCACACCCCGAAACGTCGTCGCGTCCTTCGCCGCGAGGGTGCCGAGCTGGGCACCAGACGTGCCGGGCAGCGCAAGCGAGAGCCTGCCGCCGGCGACGGCGACGATCAGCTCGTTGCCGCTGGCGCTCTTGTAAGCGCCCGCGAACCGCTGAAGCTGGGCCGCGTCCAGCTTGAACTCCTCGGGCGGCTTCGCGCCTGCGGCTTCGAGCAGCGACACCACCTCGGTCTTGTTCGCCGTCTTTGCGATCTCGAGCGCGTCAGATAGCTTGGGGGCGGAGATACCGCCGCTGTCGAGAATGAATTTGACCAGCGCCGCATCGTCTGCCTGAATCGCGCCGCTCAAGGCATCTTCCTTACCGGGCGCTCCCTTTGCGATGAGCAGCTTGGCAATTTCGGTGTGCTCGGGCTTTCTCTTCTGCGCCGGGCCTATCGCCAGCATGAGCGGCGTGAAGCCGTAGAACGTGTCTTTGAGCGTGAGGTCCGCGCCCTTGTCGAGCAGCACTTTCACGACATCGACGTGGCCGTGATCGCACGCGTAGAACAAGGCCGTCGCGCCGTACCGAAACTTGGTGTTGACGTCGACGCCCTCGTCCAGCAGCCTCTTGACCGTGGCGGCATCGCCCTTCCGGGCGGCTTCCTGCAGCTGATCGGCCTTGGTCAGGGCCGGGGCCTGACTGAACGCAACAACTGCGAGCAGAGAAAAGAACAGGTGCATGTGTGCCTCGTGCTACCGCCTATTGTCTGCCTGGCGTCAAGGGGTGGTTCACCCCGTGTCAACCGGCCGACGGCTGCGGTCGGACCGAGGATATACTCGAAGTGACCCTGGCGTTCTATGTCTCGCTTGGCCACGTTATTCGAGCCTCCGGCCGACGCCACACCCGATGAACTGCGGGCGCGGTTACGCGCGCTTGCCGACCTGGTGGCTCGAGCGCCCGTTCCCATCGCCATTGCGCACGATCCCGACTGCCAGTTTATTTCGGCGAACGTAGCGCTGGCGCGGCTGCTCCACCTGCCGTCGGACGTCAACATCTCGCTGACGCCGCCTGCCGGTGAGGAGCCGCTCTATCGCATCCAGCGCAACGGGCGCGACCTGCCCGGCAACGAACTGCCCATGCAGTATGCGGTCGCCCACCATACGAACGTCACCAACGACATCGAAATCGTGCGGCCGGACGGGTCGGTGGCCTACGTGCAAAACGACGTCGAGCTGCTCTACGACCGGCACGGGAACGTCTGCGGCTGCGTCAGCGTGTGCGTGGACATGACCGCGCGCAAGGACATCGAGGACGTGCTGCGGCAGGCAGACCGCCGGAAGGACGAATTCCTCGCCACGCTGTCCCACGAACTGCGAAATCCGCTGGCGCCGATTCGCAACGCGCTGGAACTGCTTCGGCGCGCCGGGACTGACACGGCGCTTCGCGATCGTGCGCTGGGGATCGCCGAGCGTCAGGTCCAGCAGCTCGTCCGATTGACCGACGATCTGCTCGACGTCTCGCGGATCACCCGCAACAAGATCGAGCTGCGCTGCGAGCGGATCGATCTGCGGACCGTCGTCTCCAGCGCGCTCGAGACAACCGCACCGCTCAGCCTTGCAGCCGGCCACATCCTGGACGTCGATCTGCCCGCGGCTCCGCTGTGGGTCTACGCCGACCTGACGCGCCTCTCACAGGCGTTCGCAAACGTGCTGAACAACGCCGTGAAATTCACCGATCGCGGAGGCCAGATTTCGGTTTCTGCCTCGGCGTCGGGAGGCGAAGCGATCGTGACGCTGAAAGACACCGGCATCGGCATCGACCCGGGACAGCTGCCCGGGATCTTCGAGATGTTCGTCCAAATCGAGCAGACACCAAGCCGCCTTCGCACCGGCCTCGGTATTGGTCTCGCGCTCGCCAAGCGGCTGGTCGAACTGCACGACGGACGCATTGACGCTCTCAGCGATGGTGCGGGCCAAGGCACCGAGTTCGTCATCCGCCTTCCACTGGCCGCCGCGGCGGAGGAACCGAAGTCGATCCGCGGCATCTCCTCGTACGACGTGCCCTGTCGCGTGCTCGTGGCCGACGACATCCCGGATGCCGCGGAAATGATGCACCTGATGGTGGAGTGCATGGGTCACGAGGTGCGGGTGGCGGCCGACGGCGTGCAGGCCGTGGCGATCGCGCTGGAGTTCCGTCCGCAGATCGCGCTGCTCGATATCGGCATGCCGCGAATGGACGGCTACGAGGCCGCGCGGCAGATCCGAGCGGCACTTGGCGCAGACGTATTCCTGGTCGCGCTCACGGGTTGGGGGCAGGAGGAGGACCAGCGCCGGGCGCGCGCCGCGGGCTTCGATCGTCATCTGACCAAGCCGGCAGAACCGGCCGTGGTCGAATCGCTCATTGCCTCCGTAGTGGGCTACGGATCACCACGCCGCTAGAATCGCATTCGCGGCGTGCGCCCGCGAGCTCGCGAGCTCGCGATTACATCACCATCCGCAGGATGGCGACCAAGCCGATCGCAGCCAGGAAGAAGAACGCGAAGGCGACCAGCCCCGACCGCAGCGCCATCTTCGCCGCGCTTCCGTGGAACGACCAGTTCCGCTTGTACTCCGCGTACGAGATGGCAAATGCGCAGGCGCCGGCGAGCAGACCAAACGCGACGCCCATGGCGATGCTGAGATCGAGAAGCACGACAAGAGTGTATCGTCGTCACTGTAGAAACGCGGCGATGCGCTCGTTCAGGAACCTCAGATCCGCGGGATTGCTTGCCGCGCCCGCGGTGTGGCCCCACAACGATGGAATCGGCGTGAACGTGACCCGTGGGATGAATGCCTGCTCGTAACGAGCGTCGGTAATCGGAAAGTAGAGATCCGTTTCCGACGGCATGTAGAGCACGCGCGCTTTGATCGATCGGAGCGCCTTCTCGACGTTGCCGTCGAAGCCGGGCGTGGTGCCGACGTCGTGACGCTGCCATGTCCGCGCCTGCAGGATGTAGTCGTTTGCGTCGGCGCTGAAGCGCTTTCGAAATGCCTGCCAGGCCTGTTCGAACGTCGTGCCGGGCGGCGAATTCGTTCGCCACAACTCCTGGCGCCACCACTCCTGTGAGTACAGCCATCCGGCCCAGACCAGGCCGAACGCCTCGAGCCCCTTCGCCGGTGGCGTCGTGTAGTCACCACCCTGCCACGCCGGATCCGTCGTCAACGCGGCAATCTGCCCTTCGAGCCGCACGTAGCCGTGGCCGTAGCACTTCGCGGTGCCGGATGTCGCCACGATTGCATCCATGAACTCGGGATAGCTGACCGCCCATTGAAACGCCTGCTCGGCTCCCATCGAGAAGCCGATCACCGCGCGTAAGTGCGACACATGAAGTTCGGTGACGAGCCGGTGAACGGCGTCGACGTTGTCGCGGATCGTCATGACCGGGAACCGCGGACCATGAAACGGCTCGAGCGTATTGCTCGGCGACGACGAACGTCCGTTGCCAAACAGCTCGGTCAGAATCAGGAAGTCGTGCGCCGGATCGAGCGCTCGATTCGCATCGACGCCGCGAATGAGCCAGTTGTAGCCGTTGAAGTTGGCCATGTAGTGCGACGGCAACAGGATGGCATTGTTCCGCTGGGCATTGAGCGTCCCGAGCGTGGAGTACACCACGCGTGCTTCCGGCAGGACGACGCCGCTTTCGGTGCGGAAGTCGCGGATGATGAATTCGTGGCGCTCGAGCAGTGCCGGTGGCTGCGCCCGACCGACCGTCAGGACGGACGTCACAATCGACAGCGTGAACAAGACCACGAAGCGTTGCTTGATCACCCGAAACCTCTCTGTATCCGCGACGCGAGCCGGCTTGCCGCGACAATGTCACCGCAAGGATACCGCTGACGCGGGTCACGTCAGCGCGATCTGAACGCCGTCGTGTGCGACCGCAGAAACGCCCTCAGCGATGCCTCGACGTCGGCGGGCAGGCTCGCCGCGGTTGCGTCTCTCATGATCCGCGGCGTCTCGCGATAGGACGCGACGAAGGCCGCACATCGCTCGCAACCGGTAACATGTTCATCGAGGGCGGCCTGCATCTCCGCCGGCAGGGTGCCTTCCAGGTACTCCATGAGCAGCTCGACGCCGGTGGCGCACACGATCGGGTTCACCGCTTCACTCCTATGAGATCGCTGAGATATCCGCGCAGCATCAGGCGGGCACGGTGGACGCGCTGCCGCACGGTCGCCGGATCGACGCCGAGCACGCGTGCCACATCGGCAGTCGGCATCTCCTCGAGGTCGCGCATGACGAACGCATCACGATAGAGATCTGGCAGCCGGGCAATGCCTTCGCGCGCTTTGTCTGCGAGAAACTGCCGATCCAGCAGTTCGTCCGCGCGCGCCGCGACCTGCAGCTCCGCGGGGGTGACCGAGTGGACTCCGTGCGAGTCGAACCGCGGCAGAAAACCTTCGAGCGAAGACGCCGGACGCCGCGCCCGTGCTCGCCGGTGCATCAGTGCCGCGTTGCTCGCGATGCGATACAGCCACGTTCCAAACTGCGACTCGCCGCGAAATGATGACAAGTGGCGGTACACCTGCAGAAAGGTCTCCTGCAGGACATCGGGCGCGTCGGTATCGCTGGTGAGGCGACAGGCCAGTCGAAACACGCGCGCCTGATACCGTTCGACGATGGTCTCGAAGGCAGAGTCGTCCCCGGCCGCGGCACGTGCCGCGAGCGCCTCGTCGCTTGGTTCCGAGGTGGGGACGATCATGCGGTGTGCTACCGGCTCTTGATGGCCGCTTTCACTCGTTCCGCCAGCTCCGGCGTGATCTCCGTAATCCCATGATCGTGCGCGGCATGGGCCGCAACCTTCTGCAAAAGCTCCTCTTCCGTCGCTGCGCTGGCCGTAAAGGGACAGTCGGGAACGATTTGGGCGCAGGCAATAACCTTCGCTTCATCAACGTGCGCAGGCATCTCGTGTTCCTTTCACAATACCGATTCCATTCTTGAGATGCCGGCGCGCGAGAAGTGTGACTGACGAGTGCCAACCCGGGATCCGGGACCCGGGATCCGGGATTGTCACACAATCGCGACTGTCGGCATCTCATGAGGATGACACTCCGCATCTCAGGAATCTGGCGTTATCCGGTGAAATCGCTCGCCGGGGAACCACTCTCAACCGCGGTGATTGGACCGGACGGCATTCCCGGGGATCGAATCGTTCGCGTACGAGGCCCCGAAGGCGTCCGAACGGCGCGGCGGCAATACCGGCTGCTTGGCCTGCGCGGCACGCTCGATCTCGATGGACATGCACGGATCAACGGCCTTCCCTGGGACAGCCCCGGAGCACTCGGATTGATCAAAAGTGCCGCAGGTGATGACGCCTGTGCTGGAAGCGTGGGAGGGACTGGACCGTTTCGACATCCTGCCGTTGCTCATAGCCACTGATGGCGCCGTTGCCGCCTTCGGACGCGATGTCCGGCGGCTCCGCCCGAACATCGTCATCGACGGTGTCGAGGGGCTGGCGGAGCGTGACTGGCCCGGCTCCGAACTGCAGATCGGCGATGCGATTGTGCGGCTCGACTCGTTGCGCGGGCGCTGTCACATGACGACCATCGACCCCGATACGTTGGAGGTGAACCCCGGGATTCTGCGCGACATCGTGCGGCGATTCGGCGGCAAGCTGGCGCTCAACGCGGAGGTGGTCCGTCCGGGACGAATCAGTGTGGGCGACGACGTGAGCGTCGTCTCCCACAGGCGAGTCTTCCGCCGTGATCGGCGGAGATCCCCACAGCCTCGCCTGCTTAACGTAGGATGATCCTCCACCGGGGGTCACCTAATGAAAACCATGCTGGCGGTAGTCGGCGGACTGGCACTCAGCCTGTACATGACCGCCGAGGACCGGCGGCCGCGCGTCATCGATCTGGGCCATCCCCATTCAAGCCACCGATCCAACCTGGGATGGGGCGCCTGCTTATGAACGCTCGGTCGTGGCCACGATCGCGAAGGACGGCTATACGGGCGGCAAGATCACGATTGAAGAACACTTCGGCACGCACGTCGATGCGCCGGCACACTTCGCCCCGGCAGGGTGGACCGTCGATCGCATTCCTGTCGACCGACTGTATCGCCCGGCGGTTCGGATCGACGTGTCGAAGCAGGCGGCAGCCAACCCCGATTATCGAGTGACCGTGGCCGACCTCGAGGCTTTCGAAAAGCGCTCTGGTCACATACCGGAAGGGGTCGTCGTGTTGATCGCGACGGGGTGGGACCGGTACTGGCCCGACCGCGCGCGGTACATGAACGAGAAGAATGGCGTGAAGCACTTCCCCGGTCTGTCGGCGGAAGCGACGACGATTCTGGCGCGCGACCGGCGCGTCGCCGGCATCGGCATCGATACGCCCAGCATTGACAATGGGCCATCGACGGGCTTCGAGGCCCACCACGTCAGCATGGCGCTCAACGTCTATCACATCGAGAATGTCACGCACTTGATGGATCTCCCGGCGTCGGGCTTTCAGGTCGTCGTCGCACCGATCAACATCGGAGGAGGATCCGGCGGCCCGGCTCGCGTCTTCGCGCTGGTGCCCTGAGCTGTCTCCAGGGTCAAGGGCCGTTGGCGGCAATTCTTGCGCCTCTATCGTCTGATCCGTTAGACTATTTGTTCCTCCAACGCGCGTTCGCGCACGCCGTGTTCCTCGGTAGCTCAATGGCAGAGCATCCGGCTGTTAACCGGAGGGTTGCTGGTTCGAGTCCAGCCCGAGGAGCCAGCTCCGTAAGCTCAATGAAATCAGCCACTTGCGAGGACGGTTCGTTAGCCGCTCTCGTAAGTCTCATTTCCCCAGATATTTGTGACGCGCAGGCCGCACTGGACGATGTCCGCAACTGGATGACTGACCTTCCGGCGCTCAAACCGGAGGACAGCAGTTCAGTCGAAAGCGAGTGACGTCGAGAGTTGCCGATGCGCCTCAATCTGCGCTTCGAGATCCGCGATCTTTCGTTCGGCAGTAGCGATGGCATCGGCGCCCGCGATGAAGCGATGCGGCGGTGGTTTCTCGCTCGCAATCGTGACGAGCGCGCGCGCGAGCTTCGCGGGGTCCCCTGACTGTTGTCCGTTCTGGGCTTTCCAGTATTCGACCAGTGGCCCTCTGCGCTCGTCGTAGTCGGCGATGGAGGGCTCGGCATAAGTTCGTCGATTGCTCCGTGAGGAGTTCCGTGCGAAAGAATCCCGGATTGACGATGGTCGTGGCGATGCCGAACGGCGCGACCTCCGCCTGCAGGGATTCCATCCAGCCCTCGAGGCCGAACTTCGACGCGGCGTAGGCCGTCACGAACTCGAACCCGGCGGCGAGGCCCGCGGACGAGGAGATCGAGATGATGTGGCCCGAGCGCTGCTTTCGCATGACCGGCAAGACAGCGCGGGTGACGTTCATCGGGCCGATGAGGCTGGCTGCCAACTGCTGGTCGATCTGCTCAGGCGTCAGTTCCTCGAAGTAGCCGGCGTAGAAGCTGGCGGCGTTGTTGACCAGCACGTCGATTCGACCGAAGCGATCAACGGCGGCCCGCACCGCAGCCTCGGCGTCAGCGGCGCTCGTGACGTCGAGCGTGACAGCCAGCAGGTCGCTCGATGTTCCCAAGACCTTGGACACTCGCTCGCGGTCTCGACCGGACGCCACAACCGAGTGGCCGGAGGCCAACGCGGCCCTCGCGAAATCGACACCCATGCCGCGGCCGGCACCCGTAATCAACCAGACTTTCTTGCTCATCACATCCTCAAGGTCTGCACGCTATTTGCCGAACCGCTCAATCCGGTACGCGAGCTCAGGGCCTTCGTCACCCTCGTATGCGAGCTGCGCGATCGCGAGCGTGAACGGCTCCAAGTACCGCGCGATTCGTAGCGGTCCGGCGTCGACGGGCTCAAAGCCGACATCGCGAATCAGCTGCGCCGCCACGCTCTTCGCCTCGTCGTTGTTGCCGCAGTAGAGCAGGCTCGGTCGTCGACGCGTGCGACGCTTTGCCTCGAAGACATCGAACAGGACTTCGCTCGGGACGGTGCCGAAGGCCGAGACGACCTTGGCCCGCTTCGTCTTCTTCGCCAACGCCTCGGCACCAGATGACGTGTGCGCGATCACCAGGGCGGTGTCGCTCGCGTTCATCGGCATCGAACAGGTGATGAGCACCTTCCCCGAGAGATCACCGGCCTGCTTCAACACGTCATTGACGCGGGACCAATGGACGGCCAGGAGCAGCACGTCGGCATCTTCGGCGGCCTCGCGCGGCGTGCCGGCCACTGCGCGGCGGCCGGCTTGACGGGCGAGCCGGTTCAACTTCCGTTGGCTGCGCGCGTAACTAAAGACGACGTCGTGCCCGGCTCTCGCGAAGATCGTGCCGAGCTTTCCGCCCATCAAACCTGAACCGAGAATTCCGATACGCATGTTCGCGTCCTTTAACCCGCCCGCTCCACGGCCCGCATCTGCATTTCGTTCATGCGGCCGCCGTGCACCGTGAGCTTCGAGAAGTCGGCGTCGAGTGCGCTCAGATCTGCCGCCGTCAACTGGACATCGAGTGCACCGAGGTTCTCCCGCAAGTGGTCGATGTTGCGCGTGCCGGGGATTGAGACGATGAACGGCTTCTTGGCCAGGAGCCACGCGAGCGCGATCTGTGCCGGGGTGGCGTTCTTCGTGGCCGCAAAGCGGGTCAGCAGATCGACGATCGGCATGTTCGCCGCGATGTTGGCAGGCGAGAAGCGATCGAAGCCGGAACGCAAATCCGTCTTCGGGTCGAGCTTCGTGGTCGGCGTGATCTTGCCCGTGAGGTAGCCCATACCGAGGGGACCCCACGGCACGAAACCGATCCCGAGTTCCTCGCACGTCTGAAGCACGCCGTTCTTCTCCGGGTCCCTCTCCATGAAGGAATATTCGGTTTGAATCGCGCTCACCGGCTGCACTGCGTGAGCCCGGCGGATGGTGGTCGCACTCGGCTCAGAGAGGCCGAAGTGCAGAACCTTGCCCTGAGCGATCAGCTCTTTGACCGCGCCCGCAACGTCCTCGATCGGGACGTTCGGGTCGACGCGATGCTGGTACAGCAGATCGATACGGTCGGTGCGGAGGCGCTTGAGCGAGCCTTCGACGACTGCCTTGATGTGCTCGGGGCGGCTGTTCAGACCACCAGTGCCTCCCTCGATGTCGAAGCCAAACTTCGTCGCGATCCGGACATTGTCGCGAACTGGCGCCAGCGCTTCACCGACAAGCTCCTCGCTGGTGTAGGGCCCGTACACTTCGGCGGTATCGAAGAAGGTCACGCCTCGTTGATGCGCTTCGCGTAGGACTTTGATGCCTTCGCCTCGGTCTGCCGGAGGGCCGTAGTTGGCGCTGATGCTCATGGCGCCAGCGCCGATCTCCGAGACCTGCAATGTGCCGAGCTGTCGTGTCTTCATTGTGTTTAACCCTCGAGCCGACTCTGTGCCGGTGGTGCTGCGGACTTCCGCGGACTGGTCGGAGCAGCCAGTCCACAACGGCCCGACAACCAGTCCAGCGCCGATGAGGCTGGTCCTCGTCACGAAGTCACGCCGACTGAGGTGGTTGTCCGATTTGCTCGCCGTCGCTGCACGTTCACGCTTGGGCATCAGTTGCTCCAAAGAGAGCCGGTTTCAATGTTTCCAATGTAGCGGGATGGCCCCGAAGATGTTTGCCGGATCCGCGCTGTCTCTTGCCTGAAATGACGGTTCCGCGTGGAAATGGAGAATGGATGCTCCGGCGTGATCTAGACTCGCTTAGACAGAGGCACGGGCCGGATATCGATCATGTCAAAGCAAACTGGGCCATATACGTCCGACGGTACGACGATACGCGCGTTGGCTCGCGCCATCGGGAGCCTTGTCCAAACCGACGGCGATCACAACACCAGCATTCCGGCGCTCACCCTGCACCGCCGGTCGGGACCAACCGAGCCCTTGCACTGCATCTACAACCTCGGTCTCGGCGTGGTGGCGCAGGGCGACAAGCAGGTCCTGCTCGGCGAGGAGTCGATCGACTACGGCCCGGGGCAATCGATGCTCACGACCATCGATCTCCCTGTCGTGTCGCACGTCACGCGGGCCAGTGGCGCAGAACCGTTTCTTGGGATGATGCTCACGTTGGACGTCCGCTCCATCGTTCAGATGGCGTCCGAGATGGACGAGCCGCGGCCTCGGCGCGAAGATGCCTCTCGTTCAATCTCGTTCGAAGTCCTCGACGCCGATTTGCTGGATGCGCTGGTCCGGCTCGTCAGGCTGTTGGGTCAGCCGGCACTGGTACCCGGCCTGGCGCCGCTGATCCAGCAGGAAGTCATTCTTCGCCTGTTAACTGGTCCGCACGGTCCGCAACTCCGGCGGCTCGTCAGCGCAGGGTCCCCAAGTCAGCAGATCGCGAAGGCCGTCGCCTGGCTCAAGCAGAACTTCGTTGAAACGCTGGACGGCGACGACTTGGCGGATCGCGCGCACATGAGCCCCTCGACCTTCCGGCAGCATTTCCGCGCCCTGACTGGCGTGAGCCCGTTGCAGTACCAGAAGCAATTGCGTCTGCAGGAAGCACGGCAGTTGATGCTGAACGAAAACCTCGACGCGGGCAGTGCCGGCGGGCGAGTGGGGTACGAAAGCCCGTCGCAATTCAGTCGCGAGTACAGTCGCCTGTTTGGCGCGCCGCCTCAGCGCGATGTCACGCGCATGCGGCTCGCTCCGGTTACAGGCGTCGCGAACTCACGTCGAACGGTCGCGAGGTCCGCGGCTCGTGGAACCGCTTCACGCCATCGATCGACCCGACCGTCGTTGGGGTCCCGATGAACTGACGGTGTTGCCGGGCCTTCAGAGAACCGACAGAGAGGAGCTTGGCCGTGGGCACGCGACGGGTCAGGCGTCAGCGGCCGCAAACTGCCTGAGCGGCGCAGGCCGCGTCGCTCTTCGAGACTCACTGCGCGAAACCCTGGCGAACCTATCAAGAACAGGCCATTTACGCCGCTTCTCGGATCAACCAGTTGCGGAAATCGTCCAGTGCGGCGAGCCAACCTTCACTTTAGAACTCAAGCAGGGCCCAGGGTCGATCTCTGCTCCTCCCATGCGTATTGACACATATGACGACGTGTAAATACACTGTTCTGCATGCCCAGTAGTACTGAACGGAAGCGAACGGTGCGCCGCGAGGAGCGGGTATCCCGCACCTACCGCTTGCCCTTGTCGAAGTTGAAGGCGGCCCAGCGAGCGCTCGGCGCGGCCACGGCAACTGAGGCCATCGAGCGGGCGCTCGACCTCGCCGTGTTTCAGCGTGAACTCGTCGATGGTACACGGGCCATGCTCGGTGTCGAGATCACGTCCCCAGACCTCGAGCCGTGACCCGGACGACGCGCAAGTACGTACTCGACACGCATCTCTTCATCGACGCGTTTCGCGACCCGATTGCCAACGAGGTTCTGCAGCGATTCCATCGAGCGGTTGCGCCATTCGAGTATCTCAGTGTCGTCGTGGCCCAGGAGTTGCGAGCCGGAGTGATACGGAAGCGGGACCGGAAGGCGCTCGAGCACAACGTCCTCAGCGTGTTCGAGCGATCCGGACGGACATTTGTGCCCTCTGCCAGTGCCTGGCATCGTTCGGGCGACCTGCTCTCGCACATGGCACGAAAAGAAGGGCTCGAGATCGGCCGCGTCTCGAAGTCGTTCGCGAACGATGTCCTGCTGGCCTTGTCGTGTCGCGAGGCGGGCTGCGTGCTGGTGACTGAGAACGAGCGGGACTTCCAGCGGATCCGTCGGCACGTGTCCTTCGACTACGTCCGGCCCTGGCCCGGCGGAGTCCTGCCGTGAACGCAATGCCGATCGTCCCGAGCGGCCATCAGGTTGCTTCAGCGGCGATTTCATCCGGCGAGTCGGGAGATTACGCAGGAACGTAGGCCAACCTGATCACATCCTCGCCAATCCGATCATGAGCCACAAGGCGGAGCGGCGGCCGGGGCCCGGCGAAATATGGCTTGCCGTGACCAAGCACGACGGGGTGCAGGTAGATTCGATACTCATCGATCACGCCAAGTGCGGTCAGGCTTTGCGCCAAGTCCGGGCCGGCAACTTCGATCTCCCCGTCGCGCTTGGCCTTCAGCTCGCGGATCGCGCCCTCCAGATCATCCTCGACAAGCCTGGCGTTGGGGCCGACCGACTTCAACGAGCGCGAGACGATCCATTTCGGCTGGGTCCGCCACGCCGCCGCGAAGGCGTGCTCCTCTGCATCCCATTCAGGATGATCGTCGTCCCAGTAACGCATGACCTCATACATGTGGCGACCGTAGACACTGCCCGCCTGCCGCTGAGCCTCCTCGATGAAGTGTCGAAAGAGCGTAGGGCTTGGCGCAAACGCCATATGGTCGACGTAGCCGTCCAAGGACTGGTTCATTCCGAACACGAGCCTAGCCATACCACTTCCTTTCCTCACGCGGCACATCCGCGCAGTTCTGATTCTGTTATGCAATCGCTGACGCAGAAGTTTTCCGAGATCGCAACGGCGAGATCAAGATCGGCGGCAGCGCGCTCGATTCACCCGGCGAACGTGAGATCGCCTGCCAGGCCCGCATGAAGCGAGAAGGCTAGAAACTGTCTCATAAACCTGACGCTCACTCCGAGGTGCGAGCGAGCCGCGACGAAATTCGCACCCGCGTGGAGAAATTGGTCGAGAAGGAGGGTTGGGCGAACAGTTGAACGCCGCACAGACTCGCCTCGAAATCCAGGATGAACGGCGCTGATTGTCTACCAGACGCCGGGAACAAACCGCTTCGTCCGTGCCGAGTACGCCGCGTACTCATCGCCAAATTGTTCGACCATCATTTTCTCCTCAGCGCCCACGCGCAGTGCAACGAGGACCGCCAACGCGATCACGTTCGAGAATCCCGCCACCCAGTTCGGGATCACCAGGGCTTGACCCACGGCATAGAGGATGAGCGCCGAATACATCGGATGGCGGATGGCGCGATAGACGCCCTGCCTAATAAGTCGATGCTCCTGACGTAGCTCCAGAGTGACCGACCAATTCGTGCCGAGATCGGCGTGCGACCGAAAGAAGAGCCACAGGCCGATCGCGAGACACGTCAGGCCAGCAACGAGCGGGCCGCGGCGCAGCGGATACTCAGCGAACGAGAACGCGGGTGACACGACCCAAATCAGCGGGACGAAAAATCCGACCCACGCGAGAACCAAGAGGAGCGTCTCCAGAGGAGTCTTGTGGCTCCGGGCGACCTTGACACTTCGACTTCGGCGGCCATGCGGCGCGCGAATCACAATCATCACGACCGTGCCTACGAGTATCACCGTCTTCGCGATCCACGGGTTCATAGCCAACCACCGTTCTCAGTCGCCCCGCCGATTCCGACGTCGGTAGTGAACGGATCGATCAGCACGATCCGCGCATGCGATCACGCCTTGGTGTTGACGAATGGCATCGCCTGGGAGGCGGTTCGACCAACGGCGGTGACCGCCCGTCGGCAGCGCGAAGCGCCTGTCGTCGCTCAAACTGAAGGCTTGCACAGTCCTTTCGGCGTCCAATCAGAACCCATGGTCGTCGCCGTTGTGAGGAGTCATGAAGAATGAGCACCACACCGCGACGCCGCGCGGTACCGGTGGCCGTCAGCAGCATTGGCGGACCGGCGTGCACGATGATCACGTTGCCGTCGCCACGCCCGCGAAGCACACCGTCTGGGATCTCCAGACATGTTTCGCCGGTCAGGGTGTATCGAGGACTGCGGTCAAAAGTAAAGTCTGCGATCCTACTGGGCGCATAGCGGCAATCGAGAACGATCACGCCGTTACGGGCGAATAGTTGCGGAAATCGTCCAGTGCGGCGAGACAGCCTCCTACGTAGTCAGCGGTTGGCCCAAGCGCGGCTAGTAGACCCGTCGGATTCCACACCTCAGCCCCGGCGCGCTGCCTCGATAGTGGCGACGTCGATCTTCTTCATCGGCATCATCGCTTCGAAAGCGCGCGTGGCCTCAGCGCCACCAGCCGCAAGCGCGTCGGTGAGCGCGCGCGGGGTGATCTGCCAGGAGAGGCCCCAGCGGTCCTTGCACCACCCGCACTGGCTTTCCTTGCCGCCGTTGCCGACGATCGCGTTCCAGTAGCGGTCCGTCTCTTCCTGAGTGTCGGTCGCGATCTGGAAAGAAAAGGCCTCGCTGTGCGGGAACTTCGGGCCGCCGTTGAGACCGAGACAGGGAATGCCAAGAACGGTGAACTCCACCGTCAGGACATCGCCCTTCTTGCCGCCCGGGTAGTCACCGGGCGCCTGGTGAACAGCGGTCACTTCACTATCCGGAAAGGTCGCGGCGTAGAAGCGCGCCGCCTCATGCGCGTCCTTGTCGAACCAGAGGCAAATCGTGTTCTTTGGCTTCATGTTCGCGTGCTCCTTTTCAATAATATGCAAGCTTCGGCATGAAGTCTCGACGCCCTTCTGGCGTCATGTCGAGCAAGCCCAAGAGTGCGGTCACAGCATCGGGCCGCGCTCATGTCTTCGTCCTTCTCGCGCCGCTTCCACGCCGAGTCAGGAGATCGAGATGGGGAGTTCCACTCATGAGTAATGGCCCAACGGAACGACTGAGAATTGCGAGGATCTGGCGAGGACGGACGAAAAGAGAGCGAGCCGACGAGTACGAAGCCTACAACTACGAGGTCGGTGTCAAACCGCTGATTCAAACGGCACTGGGCGTTCAGTGCCTCCGCGACGACCGGGAGACGGAAACAGAGTTCGTGACGATATCGTACTGGGAGAGCGTTGAGGCGATGTCGCGCTTCGCCGGCAGCGATCCAACACGCATTCATCATCTGCCACGAGATCCCGAGTTTCTCATCGAGCTGCCCGAACGGGTTCAGATTCTCACCGTCCGCACGTCTCACGGGAATACTGGTCTTGTGTCGTAGAAGATTTGACCAATTCGGCGCCGCGGTCTGCCTGGTACTCGGCTTCTTCGGTTTCGCGGCCCCGGTTCGCTGGACCACCGCTGTGATGCCAGCCAGTGAGGGCGGCAGCGACTGATGCAATGTTGAATGCTGATTGCTGATTCAATCAGCATTCAGCATTCAGCATTCAGCATTTTATTTGACGTCCGCTTCCACATCAATCTGCATTGTCCCGCGCAGGGCATTCGAAATCGGGCACTTGCTTTCAGCTTCCCGCGCGACGTCGGCGAACTGCGACTTGTCGATTCCGCTCAGCCCTTCCGCCGTCACCTTCAGCCTGGACGACAACAGCTTGATTCCCGTCTCCGACTTGTCGGCGGTCACCGTCGCGGTGATCAGCGTGCGCGCGGCGCTCGCCTGCTTGCGCCCGAGCGTCGCGTTCAGCGCCATCGCGTAACACGCGGCGTGCGACGCAGCCATGAGCTCCTCAGGGCTCGTCGTGCCTGCGGGTTCGCCGATGCGCGAGGGGAACGTCACCGGCAGCGTGAACGCGCCGGTGCCGGCCTTCACCGCGCCCTTCCCCTCCATAATCGGTCCCGACCAATCAACCGTTACCGTCCTCGAAAAAGTCGCCATTCTCTATCTCCGTTTTGGTTTGAACGATCTCTCATCATTACCACGATTCCGTTGGGAATCGAGCACACGAATCACTTCTTCTTCCCCGAGCTGGTCCTCAGTTGCGCGACGAGCCCAACGGCGGCCAGCACGACGAAGGCCACGAGATCCCATCGCGTATTCGGAAGCGGATCGAACGGGTAGACGTGGAAGACGGGGCGTGCGGCCGTGGCCCGGCTGCTCATCAGCTCGGCGGCGCCGACGATCGCGGTCTGGGCCCCTGCGAACGCGGTGGCGACGATGATCACGTGGCGCTGGACCCACAGGGCGCCAATCGCGCCGATCACCGCGAGGATGATCACGGGAAGAATCCCGGGTTCACGATTGACAGCCGCCCACAGCAGCATCGCCAGGCCGGCGCCGATACCGGCGCCGATGAGCGCCACGCCGACGAAGTACGCGGCGAAGAGAATCAGCGCGCCAATCAGGCCGCCGAGAAGCGAGGCGCCGACCATCCAGAGCGTCTGGTCGCTGCCCATCGCGGAGCTGACGAACAACGCCCCGAAGACGAAGCCGAAAAACGCGAGCACGAACCGGAAGATGCGGTAGCCGGCAAAACACGAACAGAGACCGCCGACGACGAGAATGACGGCGGCCGGCATCTGGAAAGAGCCGGGCAACATGCCCGCCGATTATATGATGGCGACGTGTCCGAACCCCGACCAAGGCGTCCGACGAGCGCGGGGGGAGTGCTGATCGCCGTCCTCGGAACCATCCTTTTCATCTGGCTCATACGAAAAGTCGGCACGCACGAGATCTGGGCGGGCTTTCAGCGGATCGGATGGGGTCTCGTCTGGATTGTGCTGCTCGGCGGGGCGCGGTTCGCGGCGCGCGCAGCGGCATGGGTCTTGTGTCTCGAGCCCCCGCACAAGCTCGATCTCGCGACCGCCTTCACCGCGGTCGTCTGTGGTGATGCGATCGGTAACGTGACGCCGCTCGGCCCGCTGGTCGGCGAGCCGACCAAAGTCGCCTACGTGAGAGGCCAGACGCCGGTGGCGCCGGCGCTCACCGCGCTGGCCATCGAGAACGTGCTGTATTCGCTCGGCGTCGCGGCGATGATCGCCGCCGGCGCGGTCGCCCTGCTGTTCAGCGTGCAGCTGCCGCTCCAGCTTCGCGAGTTCAGCGAGATCGCAATCGCCGGCGTCGCCGCGACGTTCGTGCTCGCGGCCTGGATCCTGTGGCGACGCCCGGCGGTGATCACGGCGCTTCTGCCTGCCGGCCGGCTCGGCGCGTCGCGCATGGAGAAACTTCGCGCGGTCGAGGAAGAAGTCCTGACGTTTGCCTCGCGCCGACGGCGGCGGCTGCCGGCGCTCGTGGTGCTCGAGCTTGGGTTTCACGCACTCGGTGTATTCGAAAAGCACATTACGCTGTGGATGATCCTGGGGTCGCCGCAGCCGCTGCTGACCTCGTTCATCCTCGAGACGGCCGATCGGCTGATCACGGTCGCGTTCAAGTTCGTCCCATTCCAGGTTGGCGTCGGCGAGGCGGGCACGGGGTTCGTCACCGAGTTGCTGGGACTTACGTCAACGCCGGGCATCACGGTGTCCATTGTGCGCAAAGCGCGTATGGCAATCTGGTCGCTCGTAGGAACGGCCATGCTCGTCCATCGCGGATTGTCGCCTCGCCAGGTCCTGTCCGACCCCACTCTCACGCAGGAACCCAGCCAATCTGATCGCTGAGCGATCAATCCAATCGTGATCCGGGATCCGGGATCCGATCAATCAACAATCAGAAATCAACAATCAGCATTCAGCATTCAGCATTCAGCATTCAGCAATTTAAAGTTCCCGCCTGCCTTCCATCGCCCTTTGCATCGTCACTTCATCCGCGTACTCGAGGTCGCTGCCGACCGGCACGCCCATCGCGATGCGGGTCACGCGAACGCCGAGCGGCTTCAGGAGCCTGGCCAGGTAGATCGCGGTCGCTTCCCCCTCGACGTTGGGGTTGGTGGCAATGATCACCTCTTCGACTCCCCCGCTGCCGACGCGGGCGAGCAGTTCCTTGATCTTCAGATCGTCGGGCCCGACCCCGTGAAGCGGGGACAGCGCGCCCATGAGCACGTGGTACACCCCTTTGAAGTCGCGAGTCCTCTCGATCCCCGACACGTTCTCCGGCTCTTCGACCACGCAGATGATGCGGCGGTCGCGGCCGGCGTCGGTGCAGTAGTAGCACGGATCGACGTCGGTCATGTTGCTGCAGGTGGAACAGTAGGTGACGCGGTCCTTGACCTCGCGCATCGCCGCGGCAAGCCGCTCGACTTCTTCGCGGGGAGTTTTCAGCACGTGAAACGCGAGCCGCTGCGCGCTCTTCGCGCCAATCCCGGGCAGGCGTTGAAGCTGTTCGATCAGTTTCGAAAGCGGATCGGGACGGGCCATCAGAACATGCCGGGGATCTTCAGACCTCCCATCATGCCCCCCATCGTCTTCTGCATTTCGTCATCCGCTTTCCGATGGGCATCGCTGATGGCCGCCAGGATCAGGTCCTGAAGCATCTCGACATCGTCTTTCGACACGGCCTCGGGATCAATCTTCAGCGACAGCACCTGTTTGGCGCCGTTGATGACGACCGTCACCATGCCGCCGCCGGCGGTGGCTTCTACACGCAGGTCGGCCATCTGCTTCTGCAGCTTGTCCTGCATCTGCTGGGCCTGCTTCATCATCTGTTGGATGTTCATGCTCTGTGATCCGATCGGTGTCGCGGTTCGTATCTACTGGCTACTGGCTACTGGCTACTGGCTACTGGCTACTGGCTACTGGCTACTGGCTACTGGAAACTACATTACTACCGCTCTTCAACATCTTTGATCTCCGCCGCGAAGACATCGAGCATCGCCTGGACCCCGGAATCGGCAAGGGCCTGCTGACGGAGGTCAGCCTGGCGATCCTTCACCGCTGGCGGAGCGGCGGATGAGCCGGACGCGGCTTTCGCCTCGGCGGCGCCTTCAATCGACGTGACCGTCATCTTTCGTCCCGACAGCTGTGAGGCCAGCGCATCGAGCCACGTTCGCATCTGCTCCAGCTGATCGCGTAACAGGCGGTGCTGCGGTGCAAACGTGAAGACGATTCGATCGGCGTCGATATCGATGCGCTGGGCCTGCGCGACGACCGTGCCGTAGAAGTACTTCTTCGACTTCCGGACTTCGGTCAGGAACGATTCCTTGATGTCGATCGCCGCGACCGGCCGGACGTCAGGCATCGCGTCGCCGTTCGACCCGGTCGCGGGCGCCGCTTCGGCTTTTGCCTCCCTTGCTTCAATCGCCTTCACCGTCGCCGCGGTCACCGATGGCGCTCGGGGCGGCGCCGCCGCACGCGGCGGCACGGCGGCCACTGCTGGCGCGGAACGACCGGGCACGGACTGACTGCCTCGTGACGGGCCGGCGCCTGGCGATGACGACGCGCCGCGAGGGGATCCGGACTCGAGACCCTGGATCAGATCGGTGAGCGGCACGAGCTTGCGCAGGTGAATCCAGCGCAGGATCGCCATTTCCAGGTGATACCGGGGGTACGCCGATCCCCGGATATCGGTTTCCGCCTTGGTGAGCAGATCGAACGATCGCATCAGGTCCTCGGGCGAGAACCTGGACGCCAGATCCTTCAATCGGTCGCGCTCTCCTTCCGCCGCCAGCTCGGAATCGGTGACCCGTGACGGATCGATCCGCACGACGAGCACGTCTCGAGTGAGACGCGCGAGTTCACGGACGACCAGCCTCAGGTCGTATCCGGACTCAACCGCGCGCCCGGCCAACTCGAAGGCGCGGGCACCGTCTTCCTGTGCCACAGCGTCTGCGATATCGAACAGCAGATCCCGACGGACCAGCCCAAGCACGGTCGACACGTCGTCGGCCACGATCCGATCGCCGGCAAACGCAATCACCTGATCGAACGCGCTCTCGGCATCGCGCATGCTGCCGTCGCCGGCGCGGGCAATCAGCATCAGCGCCGCGTCATCGATGCCGATCGATTCCGCGTCAGCAATCCGCCGGAGCAGGTCGAAGATCGCCTTGACGCTGATGGTCTTCAACTCGAAGACCTGCGATCGAGACTGGATCGTCGCCGGGACCTTCTCGAGCTCGGTCGTCGCCATCATGAAGACGGCGTGGGGCGGCGGTTCCTCGATCGACTTCAGGAGCGCGTCGAACGCATTTCCGGACAAGCGATGAACTTCGTCGATGATGAAGATCTTGTAGCGGTTGCGAACCGGTGCGATGCCGAGACCGGCGATGATGATGTCGCGGACCTTGTCGATCCCCGTGTTTGACGCCGCGTCGATCTCGAGCACGTCCATGTCGCGGCCCTGCGCGATTTCGATGCAGGCATCGCAGGCGCCGCAGGGCTCCGCCGTCGGGCCCTGCTCGCAGTTGAGACCTTTGGCCAGAATGCGGGCCGTGGTGGTTTTGCCGACGCCGCGCGGGCCGGAAAACACAAACGACTGCGCGATGCGTTTTGCGGCGATCGCATTGCGCAGCGTCTGCGTCACGCCACGCTGGCCGATGACGTCGTCAAAACGCTGCGGCCGCCACTTCCGCGCCAGAACCTGGTAGTTGGACAACGTCGGATTGCTGATTTCTGATTGTTGATTGCTGATTGATCGCTGATTGTTGATCGCGGCTGCCAGATACAATCAGCAATCAGCAATCAGCAATCGACAATCAGCAATTCTGTGGGCCCTACCGCGACCCGGGGAACCTGCGGCACATGTCAGGATCTGCTTAGCGCTGCTGCCTTCCGGCCCTGACGCGGTTCGCAGGCTGAGATTGCACAGGGTCCGGGCCGCGGTACGGCCCGCCTCTGCCGCACCTCACACGTGACGGCATCGTTCAAGTGTACGTACAGTGAATCAAACCGGGTGCGCGTCCTCGCGGGAGAATGGATGCCAGTGGGATATAGTCGTGCAATCAGCTTTCCTTTTCGTTATGAACACGGATGAGCCCACCGATGGCGCGACCGTTGATGTCGATCCGGCTGCGCGTCGCGCATTGATCACGTGGGCACCCGGCGTGCCGGTGTTCAATCCCTGGATGGTGACGATCGAGAGGCTGTTGTCGCATCCCGACTTCAAGCCGGAGTTCGCCGTGATCTCGGACTGGCGAGCGGCAAAGGGTGGACCCGATCAGTCGTTCGTTGACGCGTTCCTCGTGTTCTGTCAGTCCGTGCGACGCGCTCGCCGATTGACCGGGCGCTGGGCCACCGTGGTATCGGGAACGACCGACGGCGAATTCGGCGCCGGGCGAACCGCGGAAATCCAGGCGAGCGAGTCCGGGAGCGAGTCGCGCGTCTTTCGAAGCCTCGATGACGCCGTGTCCTGGGCGAGCGATCCGCGCTGAGCCGCAGTTCCTTCTCACCTTCTTCTTATAGGCTGCTGCGATCCGACGACGTTCCGGGACCCCCCGTGCGCGGTTTTGGACCAAAAATGCTCCGTTCTTGAACATGCGCCATAACTCCATCCTTTTCAACTAATTCGCTGACGAACGCGTCAGAAGTTGTGCCATTTCGGCGCACCTCGTTGATTTGGCGCTTCGCAAACAGATTCTTGTAAATAGCTGTAAACAAAACCTGTGTCCAGAGTTCTCCAGGGTGGCTTCGACCTTGCTCAGCCATTTCCCGATCGGAGAGCTCCCTTGCGACAGAGATCATTTGCGACATTCGTGCTCGCTCTCCTTGCGACGAGCATTGCCGGCACACACGCCGCAGCACCGAACGGGCCACGACCCGATCGCTCCGGCCACAAAAAACTCGATCGTTATCTCCAGAAGATCGATGGGGTGGCGTCGCCGGACGACTCCGTACGCGTGATCGTCACCGCGCGGAAGGGCGCGAGCGAGAAGGTGAAGTCCGCCGTCGCCGGATCGGGCGCGATTGTCCACGAACACAAATCAATCGACGCGGTCACCGCGGAGGTGCCGGTCGGTCGATTGCACTTCCTGGCTGAGCGCGATGACGTGCTCTCCGTGTCGGTCGATGCACCCGTGCATGCCGGCGCCGACAGTCTCGGCACGCTTGCCGAAAATGAGCTGTTGCCGACGCTCGGATTGAAAGACAAGACGGACGCTGGCCATGATGTCGTCGTTGCGGTACTGGATTCCGGCATCGTGAACAACGGCCAGATTCCGATTGCGGCGTTCTACGATTTCGTCAACACCGGCGGCGAAAAGGTCAAGCAGTACGATGAGTACGGCCACGGGACCCATGTCGCCGGGATGATCAAGAACAAGGACGACAAGTCTGATGCCCGGTACCGGAGCGTGGCGCACGGTTCGAAACTGATCGGCATGAAAGTCCTGGAGGGAGATGGTTCGGGCTACACCAGCACCGTCATCGACGCCATCGAGTTTGCGATCGCCAACAAGGAAAAACTGAAGATCGCCGTCATCAATCTGTCGCTTGGCCATCCCATCTACGAGCCGGCCGCAACCGATCCGCTCGTCCAGGCGGTTGAACGCGCGGTTGACGCGGGCATCGTCGTGGTCGTCGCCGCGGGCAATGAAGGGATGAACCGCGAGACGGGTGAGGTGGGCTACGCCGGTATTACGTCACCAGGCAACGCGCCATCCGCGATTACGGTCGGCGCCGTGGACACCAAGAACACGGTGACGCGGTCCGACGACGAGGTCGCACCCTTCAGTTCACGGGGTCCGACCTGGTACGACGGGTACGCGAAGCCGGACGTGGTCGCACCTGGGCGCCGCGTCGTGTCCTTCATGGCGCCAGGCAGCAACCTGTGCAAGCGGTACCCCGAATGGTGCGCCACGACCGACACGAGAGCCTATATGGCGCTCAGCGGGACGAGCATGGCGGCTGCGGTTGCCACGGGAGTGGTCGCCGACATCATCGACGCGAGCCGGCACGCGAGCGGCGGCGACTCGCCGTCACCGAATCTCGTCAAGGCGATTCTCGAATTCACGGCAATCACACTTCCCAACGTCGATGTGCTGTCGCAGGGCGCAGGATCGATCAACGCCAGCGGCGCGATTGCGTTGGCTGATGCCATCGACACCCGCGAGCCTGTCTCATCGCCCTGGCTGGAAGTTGGCGTGACGCCGAGCACGACACTCTCGAACGGCGAGGCCCTCACCTGGGCGCAGCATATCGTTTGGGGCGACCACGTCGTGTGGGGCGATTACGTGTACTTCAATCAACCCGCCTGGGCTCTCCACGTCGTCTGGGGTAACCACATTGTCTGGGGCGACCATGTCGTGTGGGGCAACGCGTACGACAGTGTGGTCTGGGGCACAGCGCTGGTGTGGGGAACACACGTCGTCTGGGGCAACACGGTGCTTGGATACGACGCCCATGGCGCCCTGCTCTACGGCAATCAGATTGACTGGGGCAACGTGACCGCGGATCACGTCGTCTGGGGATCGCTCGACTCGACACTGACCGCGCTGGGCGCGCTCGACACGCACTGGTCGCCCGTGTTCTGATCGTCAATCAGTGAAATACGTCGCGCTGTTACGAGGCATCAACGTTGGCGGAAGGAAGCTCCTGAAGATGGCCGACGTGCGCGATTGCCTCGACGGCCAAGGTTTTACCCGCGTCACGACTTACATCCAGAGCGGCAATGTCCTGTTCGAATCGCGGTCATCAGACGCGGTCAGGCTCACCGCGGTGATGGAGAAAGCGCTTGTGACCGCGTTCGGCCAGGAGGTTCCGGTTTTCCTGCGATCCCAGGCGCAGTTGAAACGGATCGTGTCCCACGCGCCGTCGTCGTGGAAGACGGGCAAGGCTCTGCGACAGAACGTCGCGTTCCTGCGAGCTCCCCTGACCGCAAAGCGCGCCCTGTCCGAGATCGATCCCCGGCCTGAGGTCGACTCGGTCACAGCCGGTAACGGGGTGCTCTACATGTCAACGGTGATGAACCGCTTGAAACAGAGCCGGCTGCCCAAGATCGTGGGCACACCGATTTACCGTGACCTGACGATCCGGAGCTACAACACCTGCCAGAAGATCCTGGCGCTGATGGACCCAATCACTGATCACTAATCACTGATCGTGAATCTCTCATCGTTGAATCCTTGGATCCCGACCATAAATCGCGGTTGAGTCCGATCGCATTGATCGGTCTGTCGTAAGTCATGACTTCGAATCCGGGGATTGCAGGATTCAAGGATCCAAAGGATCCAAGGATCCAAGGATCCGGTCACGGATCAGCTAGCGTCGTCCCAGATGAGTCGGCCGATCAGCCGAACCTGTCACAATGTACAGGTGAAGTCGCGCGCCTGACGCACGTACTTGATGAGAGGAGATTGCATGTCATTGAGACGAACGCTCGCCCTGGTGCTGTTGCTCGGCGTCGGCACGCCGGCAGCCGCGCGAGCCGACGGCATGATCATTCCATTCCTTGGCGTGAACTTCGGCGGCAACTCGGGCAAGGCCATCGCCGATGCGATCGACGCGAAGCGGTTCGACTGGGGGGTCAGCTTTGCGTTCATGGGCGGCGGCGTTCTCGGTCTCGAAGCAGACATCGCACGCAGTCCGGACTTCTACGGCAAGACCGACATCGGCGACAGCAGCGTGTTCACCGCCACCGGCAACCTGCTCTTCGGCGTTCCAATCGGCGGACAGAAGGGCGTCGGTTTTCGACCGTATGCGCTCGCCGGCATCGGCATGGTCCGCTCGAAGGTCGATGCGTTGACTGACGTGCTGAACTTCGACGACAGCAAGGCCGCGTGGGATTTTGGCGGCGGCGCCATGTTCTTCTTTGGAAACAACGTCGGCATCCGCGGCGACGTCCGCTACTTCCGCACGTTCGGCGCTGCCGATCTCATCGGCCTCGGCAGCGACCATCTCGATTTCGGGAGGGCCTCGGCCGGCTTGGTCCTGCGGTTCTGATTGCACAGTCAACAGAGATCGAGGAGGTAACGGAGTTCACAACGAAGGAGCGAAGTGAACGAAGACGAGCGAAGAATTTCGCGCAGGAATCGCAGACGGATATGATCAATCGGTCTCACGTCCGCCGCCACGCGCTTCGCGCGTCAGGCCGGCCGCAGGCCGGCGGCGGCGGACGATTGTTCGTGATCTCCGCGACCTCTGCGCGAGCATAGGTGTCTTCGTTCGTCTCCGCTAGCTCCGTTTCTTCGTTGTGTACTTCGTGAACTCCGTCTCCTCCGTTGTCATCACCGCATGCGCGCATACACAGATCTCGCGGCGTGGTGGCCGTTGTTCTCACCGCCATCGCATTACGTCGAAGAGGCGGCGGACCTCGCGCCGACGCTGCTGGCGGCGCCGGACGCGGCACCAGCCACGGCACTCGAGCTTGGTGCGGGCGGCGGTAGCCTTGCCTACCATCTCAAGAAGCACATCGCATTCACGCTGTCGGACATGTCGCCGGGAATGCTGGCGAACAGCCAGGCGATCAATCCGGAGTGCGAGCACGTGGTCGGCGACATGCGCTCGCTCGACCTCGGTCGAACGTTTGACGCGATCTTCATTCACGACGCGATCATGTACGCGACCGACGAGGGGTCACTCCGTGCCACGCTCAGTACGGCAGCCCGTCATTGCCGGCCTGGGGGCGGGATCGTGGTGGTGCCCGACCACGTGCGCGAAACATTTGCGCCGGAGACTTCCCATGGTGGCGAGGATGGAGCCGATGGACGCGCGCTGCGATACCTGCAATGGAGCTGGGATCCGGACCCAGAGGACACGACTTACGAAGTCTTGTACGCATTTCTCCTGCGCGAGGCTGACGGATCCGTGCGGATCGAATCGGATCGGCACGTAGAAGGGCTGTTCCCAAGAGCGGCGTGGCTCACCTGGTTGAACGAAGCCGGCTTCACCGCCGCCTCACGGCTCGATCCCTGGGCGCGCCACGTCCTCTCCGGCAGGAAGCGGGCGGCAGAATAACGGCAGACAGCCTGCCGTTTTCAGGAATGTGTGATTCCGAATGCGCCAGGGGGAGGGGGACGGATCCGGAGAAGATCCCAGCGGCTGCTGGTCGAGGACTAGGCGCGGTCGCGGCGCGTGCGCTCGATTCGGACGAGATGTCGAAAGAGTCCGACATTCAAGGCGAGGCAGCCACCACTCGCCGCAGCGGCCGGCCACACGATTGAGTCGTCCCCGCCTAACCACGCGTTCATCGTCGTCGTGAGCAGCCAGAGCTGGAGCACGACGACAATCAGCACGAAAAACAACATGCCATAGATGATGGTCGCTCGCTGTTCGCGGCTGAACGGACGCTTCATCGACCCACTCACGTCGTGCGCTCCTCCACCCCGATGGCATACACATCGCGGCCGCGCAGGTCGAGGACGATGCGCGTCAGCGGCCGCCGCGGGGGACCGGCGATTGGCGTCCCAGTGCGGAGATCGAAACGCCCCTCATGGCAGGGACAGTAAAAGATGCCCTCGGACGGGCGCGGAATCACGGCGCACGAGAGGTGCGTACACTCCTGACTGAATGCGACAAATTCGCTCGTCGTCAGACGGACGAGCAGACAGCGTTCGTGCTCGTCCGGATAGGTGAATCCAAACGCCGAACCCACCGCCACATCGTCGATCGAGGCAATCCGCTGAATGATCGGCTGACCGGTGCGCCTTCGATACCAGTTCTGCGCGCCGATCCAGATCTGTCCCAGCGTAAACGCGGCGCTGGTCAAGACCATGAACTTCATGAAGTCGCGCCGTTCAACATAGAGATCCTGCGGCCAGTCGACGGGAAAGTCCTGCCGCCACGCCGGTTGAACGTCAGCGGGCGCGAAGTCCGGGGCAATCGTGATCTGCTCGCGTTCCACTGCCGGCGCGTACAGACTTGCCGGCGCGGTGCCGGTCAGCCCTTCGCGTCCAGGCGAGTTGATCGCGGGATCGAGAGGGCGACGGGGATCGGACATCAGGTCGGCCATCGTCACACCTCGACTTCAGCGAAGGGATCGGTCTCGACCGCCGCCGCTTCAGAGGGCGCATCGGTCAGCAGCCGCAGCGACACGGCGCGGCTGCGAGGTTTCTCATCCATCGCGGCAACGACATCGAGGTAGGGCGCGCGAGACGCGCGCGCTCGCGGCACCATGACGTGAACTCTCGTCGTGATCGTCTGATGGCCGAACTGAAACGTGTTCATGGGCGTCGACATCGGCCGCAGCTGGTCAATCTGCTCGCGCGTGCCGAAAAAGAGCGCCTGGCTCGGGCACACCGTCGCGCACATCGGCTTCTTGCCCACGCTCGTCCGGTCGTAGCACATGTCGCACTTCATCATGATCTTGCGATCTTCGTAGAGCTCGGGAACTCCGAACGGGCAGGCCATCACGCAGTTGCCGCAGGCGATGCATCGCGGTTTCCTCGCCGACTGGACCACTCCGTCGCCGGTCCGCTTGATCGCGTCGGCGGGGCAGACCTCCGCGCAGGTCGGCTGCTCGCAATGCATGCAGACGACCGGCACGGTCTGCACGCTCTCTCGCCGATTGACGTACTCGAGATGAATCATCGATTCGCCTCGATGCGTGTCGCACTCGGTGCATGCCTGCACGCACGCCTGGCAGCCGATGCAGCGATTCGGGTCGATGAAGAATTGCAGGTAGTCAGGCTTCGGCATGCGGCCATCCGTTCTATTGCTGCGGTTCCAGCACCGCCGCGTACTCCGGCGCGCCGTCCGCCTTACGGACGCGACAGCCGCACACTTTGTATTGCGGGATCTTGCTGATCGGGTCCTGCGCCGCCACCGTCAACTGGTTCGCGCTCTTCCGTCCGGCCCAGTGATACGGGATGAAGATCGTATCGGGCCGAATGGTGGTCACAACCTGCGCCCGGAGCGTGATCGCTCCGCGTCGTGTCTCCGCTGTCGCCCAGTCGCCGTCCGCAATCCCCAATTTGGCGGCGAGCCGTGGATGCATCTCGATCCTCGGCTCCGCGTACTGCTTCACCAGCGGGCCAATGCGTCGGGTCTGGGTTCCGGAAAGGAACTGACTGACGACGCGGCCGGTGGTCAAGAAGAGCGGATACTCCTCGCTCGCATCGTCTACCGGCGGTCGATACTCGGCCACGTTGAACCGCGCACGTCCATCGGGAAAATAGAAAGGGCCGCTGCCTTTCGCCACCGGGTTGTAGGTGCCGGGCTCGAACAGCCGCGGCGTGCCTGGATGATCGATTGGTGCGCCGGTTCTGGGATCCTCGCTGTAGCAGGGCCAGAACACACCGAGCTGCTGCGTCACCTTCTCGTAGGTGACTCCGGAGTAATCCGCCACGCCGCCCTTGCTCGCCACCCTCAGCTCTTCGAAGATCTCGCGCGGCTCCGTGAACGTGAATCCCCTGGGCCGGCCGAGCGCCCGCGCAATGTCCTGGATGATGCGCCAATCCTGCCGCGCTTCACCCGGACACTCGACGGCCTTGTTGATCTTGATGATGCGGCCTTCGACCTGGGTCACCGTCCCTTCGTCTTCCTCCTGCAGGCTGCCGGGCAGCACGACATCTGCGTGCCACGCCGTGTCGTTCAGGAAAAAATCAATCGCGGCGAAGAACTCGAGCTTGTCGAGACAGCGCGAGATGAAGCTGTTGTCGGGCAGCGACACTTTCGGGTTAAAGCAGATCGCCAAGAGCGCTTTGATCTCACCCCGATCGATTTTTCGAAAGAGCTCGTAGGCGTCGACACCGGGACCCGGCAGATCGGGCTCGTCGATGCCCCAGACACCGGCGATGTAGCGACGGTGCTCCGGATTGCTGATGTCGCGCAACCCGGGCAGCTGATCGCACTTCTGACCGTGCTCACGACCACCCTGTCCGTTGGCCTGACCGACAATCGTGCCGTAGCCGCTTTTCGGTTTGCCGATTCGTCCAGTCGCGAGTACCAAGTTGATGGTGCCCAGCGAGTTCTGCACCCCGTTCGAATGGTGCTCGATTCCGCGCGCATGAAACAGAAAGCTCGTCTTCGCCGGGCCCCACCATTCTGCCGCCTGCATCAGGGCGCGCTCGGGAACACCGGTTACTTCAGCGGTCCTTTTCAGGGTCCACTCGCGGCAATACTCGGCGACCTGCTCAAAGCCGACCGTGTGATCCCTGATGAACGCGTGATCGAGCCAGTCCCGCTCGATCAGGATCTGCAGGACACCGGCAAACAGCGCGGCATCGCGGCCCGGTTTGACCGGCAGATACAAATCGCACGTGCGCGCGACGGGAGTGATGCGCGGATCCTGGACGATGACCTTGGCGCCCTGCTCCCGCGCCTGCCAGATGTAGTTGGTCGTGATCGGCGAGCACTCCGCGACGTTGGAGCCCGCAACCCAGATCACCTCCGTGCCGACCATGTCAGACCACGGATTGGTGGTGCGATCGATGCCGAACGCCTTCTTGTTCGCCGCGCCGGCGCTGACCATGCAGAGCCGTCCGTTATAGTCAATGAACGGCGTCTTGAGACAGACCCGTGCGAACTTGCCAAGCAGATACGTTTTCTCGGTCGTCAGGCTGGCGCCACCGAGCACGGCAACCGCGCCGGGTCCATACGCCTGCTGAATGCGTGCAATCTCACCGGCAACGCGCGCGATCGCCTCGTCATACGCCATCGGCGTGAAACCGGTCGTCGACGATGGGTCACGCCGGACCGCCGTCGTCAGTCGATCGGGGTGTGAGCCCTGCAGGTAGCGCTTCACACCTTTCGGGCACAGCATCCCGCGGTTGAACGGGAAGTCTTCCCACGGCTCGAACCCGATCACCTCGTTGTCGCGTACCTTGAGCTGAATCCCGCATTGCTGGCCACAGAAACAGCAATGGGTCTTGACCAGGCGATCCGGTTCCACGCTGGTCGACAGACGAACGCCCGTCATCGACGACAGATGCGGCCCGAACCCCTTGATGATGCGAATCGGATCGACAGGAACTTCCGCCACTATTACCTTCTCTTTTCTCCTCTGCTTTTAACTTTTAACTTCTAACTTTTAACTTTTCTACTGTCTCCACAGCGCGCCCTGCGCGAGCCCGAAGAGCGCGCGCCGACATCGCGGACAGACCTCCTGGTAGTGCCCTCCAGCCGGCAATTCATACCGAAACCCGAGTTCCTGCTCCACGACCGCGAGATCGCGCACCATCGCCAGCGAGGCATACGGTTGGCCGCATCGACGGCATGAGGCCTGTCGATCGCGAGCGCCCGCGTCCTTGTAGAAGCCAACGCCGAGCTGCGCCGGACGCTGGAACACGTGAAACAGCTTGCCAAACGGCAGCCATAAAAGCGTCACGATGACCGTCGCCGCATGGAGGATGGCGAGGAAATCGTAGGCATAGCCGCGCATCCACGTGTAGCTCGCCGTCAGCATCAATCCCGTGACGCTGATCGCAAACAACAACAAGAGCGGCAGGATGTCCTGGCCGAACTGCTGCACCGCGACCGCGCCGTGATCGATCATCCGTCGTCTGAACGCGAGCATCACGCCGGCGATAACCAGGAACGAGGACCACACCAGTCCGTGGAAGATCACGAACGCGGTGAGAGATTCAACCGGAAAGTCCTGAGTCGGGATGCCAAACACGAACGTGCGGTAGGTGTGCAGATCGCCGGGAACTGTTTCGAAGTGGATCCAGCCCCATACGAGCGGGAACGTAATCGCGGCGGCGAGCACGCAACCCCACATGATCAACCAGTGAGCGAGCCCGCGCAGCCGGCCGCGCCTGAAGATGTAGGCGTTCGCCGCGAACTCGACGAGCGCCCGGCGCCCAAGGCTCAACGTGTTCGACCCCAGCGCTCGGCGTGAGAAGAACGCCTGCCAGCCGCGGCGCCAATACATGCGCGTTGGCGGCCTGCCTAGCCACATCGCGTAGCGGTAGCTGATCCCGAATGCGGCAAAAAGCGTCGCGAACGTATAGCCGACGAGCGCGGCATCGAAGTGCTGAAGATTGCGCGAACCGACGACGATCGCGACGGCCAGCACGGCCGTGACGAGGACGCCCCATGCGGCCGCTCTGACACGTTCGAGCCCCTGACGCGCGGCCACCGGCAGCGCCCGCGTCCATTCGAGATCACTCGGACGGAAGACCCGCTCATTTGCGAGACGCAGGGCGATGGCTGTCGCTGAAAGGAGGATGAAGCCCGGCCAGATCGCTCCGAGTCGATCCCGGAACACGCCAAGCAACAAAGGCGGGAAGAATCCTCCGAGGCCGCCGAGGGCCCCGACCAGGCCGGTGACCGTCCCGGTGTCCTTCGGAAAGTGCTCAGGCACGAGCTTGAAGACCGCGCCGTTGCCCAATCCCAGCAACATCGAACACGACAGTGCGCCGACGGTAAACGGCACCATCGACGGCCAGGTCAGAAGCAGCGAGAATACGGCAACCCCGCCGAATACCCACGACAGCACCTGGGCGCCACCGATCCGATCCGCAAGCCAGCCGCCAACCGGTCGCATCAGCGTGGCGACGACCACGAAGCCGGCAGCGCGAAATCCGGCATCAGCAGGCGCGAGACCGAACTGTGCGCGCAAGAGCGTCGGGAGGTAAATCGAGAATGCAACGAATCCGCCGAACGTGAGGAAATAGAAGGCGCCCAGCAGCCACGCCCTGGGTGCGCGCCGCAGCACCGCCGCCATCGCCGCAGCAGTGGCCGGGCGGCCAGTTTGAGCGGGATTACGTGCCAGCATGAAATAGATGACGGCCCACACCAGCAACACCAGGCCGGTTCCGCGAAACACGGCCTCCCACCCGTATCGCGCGGCGACGACGGGACCCACGAATACCGCAAGCGACTGCCCCATCGTGCCAAGTCCATAGACACCGAGTGCGGTGCCTTGCCTGGCTGCCGGCGTCCAGCGCGACACGAAGGCTGCGCCGATTGCGAACGATGAACCCGCCATGCCGAGCAGAAACGCCGCGAGGAGCAGCGAGCGGTAGCTGTCAGCGAGCGGAACGATGAACGCGGCAAGCGAAGAAAACGCCAGCAGGACGGAAAAGACGAGGCGTCCACCCAGCCGATCCGTCAGCATGCCCATGGGCAGGCGCGCCAACGAGCCGAGAAGCACCGGCACAGCCACGAGCAACGCCGTCTGCGATGCGGTCAGGCTGTAGAGCGAGCTGAAGACGGATGCGAGTCCGCCGATGAGACCCCATGCCGCGAACGACAACGCGAACGAGATCGTCGCCAGCACCAAGGCACGCGCTGGCGACGCCGTCGCAACCGGGCCGCGACCAACGGAAGGCACGCTCTGAGGCGATCGAGCGTCCATATATCGCCGTCTAGTCTGACCGAATGTTCGCGCGGATCCAAGGAAGATGACCTGGAACTTGCGTTCGCCCCGGTTCACCCGCTACCCTCCCGACCGGAGGTTTCACGGAAATGGAGTTGTCCCGTCGAGAAGTACTGGCTGGCGCTGCCGCTGCGGTTGGCGCTGCCGCAATATCATCAGCTGCGCCACAGGCTCAGGCGCCTCAGCAAAACGCGTCCCGCTCCAGGCCCGCGAACGAGCCGTTCGGGTATTGCCTGAACACCAGCACGATTCGCGGAAACAACCTGGATCTCGCTGGCGAGATCACCGCCGCATCCAAGGCGGGCTTTCATGCGATCGAGCCGTGGATCATGGAAATCGATCGCTACACCGCCAGCGGCGGTACGCTCAAGGATCTCGGCAAGCGAATCGCTGACGCCGGGTTGACCGTCGAAGACGCCATCGCGTTCAACTCATTTCTTGATGACGACGACACGCGGCGCGCGGCCTCGATGGAAAAGCTCAAGGCCGACATGGACAAGGTGGCGCAGATCGGCGGCAAACGCATCGCGGCGCCGCCGGGTAACAACCGAGCCGCGGCGGTCAGCCTCGACAACGCCGGCCGATATTATCGGGAGGCACTCGAGATGGGCGAGAAGATGGGCGTGCAGCCGCTGCTCGAACTGTGGGGCACACACCCTGTCCTTGGCCCGCTATCGCACGGCATCTACGCCACCGTCGCCGCAGGACGCGCGGACGCCAGCCTGCTGCTCGACGTGTTCCACCTTTACAAGAGCGGAACACCTTTCACCGCGCTGAAGCAGATCAATGGTGCATCACTGCACGTGATGCACCTCAACGACTACCCGCAGGCGAACGACCCGTCCACGCTCAACGACGGTAACCGGATTTATCCGGGCGACGGCGTCGCGCCGCTCGGTCAAATCCTGCGCGACATGCGCGACAACGGCTTCCGCGGCCATCTGTCGCTCGAGCTGTTCAACCGGGATTACTGGACCAAGAGTGCGGATGAGAATCTGAAGACAGCGATGGAGAAGATCCGATCGACGGTCCGGGCGGCCGTCGCGTAAGAGGCTTGGGTTCTGCGGGGTTCTACAGGTTCTACCGGGTTCCACAGGGTTCGTTCTACCGGGTTCAACGAGGTTCCACAACCGTGACCTGAACGGAGCGGCGGCCGAAGCGTCGCGCCGCGGCGCAATCCGGGACGTACAGATCCACGTGTCGGTTCCGCACGCGAGGACCGGTGTCGAGAACGCGGTAGGTCCCGTTGTACGGCGCAGCACCTGCGATCCGAATTACCGTTCCAATAGGCAACACCTTTGGATCGGCCGCGACAACGCCTGCGGATACCCGAGTACCGGACGCCGTCACCCGCCCGGTGCAGTACGCCGTGGCCGTGAAAGGTAACGTTCGAGCGGACGATGACGGTGCGCTCGGGGTGACCACGACCGGCGGCTTATGGCTGGCGCACGCGGTAACCGTCAGCGCTAGCAATAATGGCGGGCAGCGTATCAGGCGTTTCACCGCATCTCCGATGGCGGTTCGCCGCCGTCAGCCACTACGCCATGAACCCGAGGCTGGACGAGGCGAACCTGCCAATATTCGGGAACACGATCGGCAAATCCGATGCCGAGACACCGTACCATGATGCCAGGGTGGCGGCGTACTGCTCGACCGATGCAGTCGGAATCCAACGGCCGCGATTGTCCGTGTCGCTCGGTCCGTTGAGCTGCAGCACCGGAAACACCGTTCCGCCCGGTCCGTCCACACCGTAGAAATCGCCGCCCCGGACCGCCCCGCCAACCACGAGGTGGTGGCTGCCCCAGGCGTGATCGGATCCGGCGACGGCGCCTGTGCCGGCCGGCTGCAGCGTCCGGCCGAAATCAGACAGCGTGAACGTCGTCACCTGACGTTCCAGCCCCAACTCGATGGTCGCATCGTGAAACGCTTTGATCGCCTGACTGATCTGGGCGAGCAGTGTCGACTGCGTGTTGACCTGATTCTGGTGGGTGTCGAATCCACCAAGCTGGCAGAAGAAGATCTGGCGACGCAAACCCAGCTCCGGCGCCGACGCGTTGAACTTGACCACCTTTGCCACCTGCAGCAGCTGGTTGCCGAGCGACGTGTTCGGAAATGCGGTCGAGAGCGAGACATCGGAGCTCAGGATTCGTCCGATGCCGATTGCCTGCTCCGTCGTCTTGTCAGCCGCGGCGACCAGTGTCGCGCTCGTGTCGATCGTCCGCAGGAAGTCCATCGACTTCCGGCGCGCGGCCTCGTCGGCGGCCGTACCGAATCCGTTGAGCACCAGCACCTGATTCAGCGCGGTGGGTGCGGGAGCAATCGACAGCGGGGTGCTCGTTTGACCGCGCGTGAAAATTCCGCCCGATAGCGCGGTGATCATCGGGAATCCCGATGGAGACAGATCGAACCGATCGGCGGTCCGGCCGCCCCAACCGGTTTGCCCGACGCGATCGGAGATCGCCGTTTGCCACTGCGCGACCTGATCGGAGTGTGAAAACAGCTGGTAGGGACGCGGCGCCCCACCGAGGTACTGCTCGCGCGTCAGTGGGACGACCAGCGGCCCGACGTTGCACACGACCGACAGCTGCTGGCTGTCCCACAGCCCATGCAGCTCGGCCAGGCTGGGGTGCAGCCCGAACCCGCTGCCGATGCTGGGCGGCGTGATCGGCAGCAGCGTGTCGTGCGCGATCGCGAGCCCGGCGCCGCTTCGGGCCGCGGCGTATTGGTTGTACTCGGTCGTGCTCGTGGGAACGACCAGGTTGTTGCCATCGTTCCCACCAGCCATGAACACGCAGACCAGGGCCTTGTAGTCGGTTCCCTGCGCGAGCGCGTTGATCAGGCTGAAGCGCTGCACCCCGGCGACGAATGCGGCCGCCCCGAGCGCGTAGCCAACGCACGCGTTGGCCGACTGAAGCAGAAACTCCCGGCGCGTGAGGTCCATGTTATTTCTCCACCTGATACTGCGACGAGGTCGCGACGAGATAGGCGGCTGTTCGGGCTCGCTTCAGCGGATTGGTCACCGCGACGGCGGAGACCGCTTCGATGAGGCTCTGCCGCATCTCCGTTGACATCGTGCCGTGCAGCAGGAGCCCGTTGAGCGTGTCGGCCAACTGCGCCGGATTTGCGGCGAGCGCCTGCATGCCGGATAGATCCAGGGAAGTGCCGTTCGGCGCGTTGGTACTCGACGGCAATGCGCGAGAACACCATCGTGTTCACGAAGTTGGCGCGGCGGAGGGCGGTAGACGTGGTGAACAGGGCGAACTCCGGGCCACGCACACCGTTCGTGCCGGCCACCACGGTGCCCGGGGAGAAGTAACTGAAGACCGACGGCGGTCTGAAGACGTCCATCCCCATGTTGACGCTCTGTGGATTGAGATATCCGTCGCTGTCGGCGGTGCCATCGGCCGAGTGCGCGTTGAACGCGCGCAGCACATTGAGAGTGAATTGCGCCGGATGCCGAAGTCGGCCGTAGTTGGCGTCGGTTTTCGTGTCGCCGCGCGCCTCGGGATCGAGAAGGATGGCTTTGACGACGGCTCGTAAGTCGCCGCGCGAACCGCCGCCGCCGCCAAAAACGGACGCGACCCGTGTCACGTAAGCCGGACTCGGATTGCTCGTCACGAGATGCTGAATGAGCTGTTTGGAGATGAACGGCCCGACGTTCGGATCGTTGACGATGTTGTCGATCGCATCCGCGAGGTCTTTCGCCGTCCCCTGCCCGGCCGGCAGCGTCGCCCCGTTCAGGAGCGTCTTCGATCCGGTATCGTGCTGCGCCTCGTTGACGACCATGGGGTCGATGTAATTCGGGATTCCCTGCGCGCCCGGAGCAAAACGCCAGCCGGTGAACACGCGCGCGAAGTTGTTGATGGTCGTCTGGTCGTAGGTGGGAATCGGTTGACCGGCGCCGTCGAGCTGCTGCGTGCCATCCAGATTCAGCTTGACCGTGCCGATTGAAAACAACTGCAGGATTTCGCGCGCGTAGTTCTCGTTCGGTCTCGTCTTCGTGTTGTTGTTGACATCGAGATAATTGCCCATCGCCGGGTTGAGCGTGATGTCGTAGAGCAGCTGGCGGAAGTTGCCAAACGCATCGCGATCGAGCGTCTGCAAATACGGCGTCATCCAGCTTGGCTGCGTGATGTCGACGCCGGAGACGACGATGATCTGGTGAAGGGCGAACGCGACGCGCTGGCGGAGCTGATCGCCGCCGTAGAGACCGTTCACGAAGAATCGGTTCTGAACCGGATACATCGTGTAGTTGTCGCGCTGGCAGGTCGATCCATTCGGACACGTCGTGGTATCGCGTGTCGTCGGATAGAGCGGCAGCGTGGGATAGCTCGAGGCGGGTAAATTGAACTGCTCCTCGAGGAAGCGATCGAAGCCAACGCTCTGCACGTGCTGCACGAGCGCGGGGGTCGGACCCCACGTCGACTGCTCGAGGAAGCGGGTCGCATCGGCTGCGGAGGGTCCGCCACTCGACACGCTGCGAAACAGCCACTGCTGATTGGCACCGCCGTTTGGCGTCCACTGGATTGCCGGCGCCCCGTCGTCCATCGACACGCCGGAGATGTCCAGAGCTTTGCCGCTGTGACGCGCGGTCAACGTGTAGTACCCACCCCCAACCGACTGCGGCAGCCACTGCTGATTCTGCCCGCCATTGGCGGTCCACTGGATGATGCGAGCGCCATCGTCGGTCGAGACACCGGCGACGTCCAGCAGCTTCCCGCTGTGTCCGGCAACGAGATTGTAGTACCCGTCGGCAGCCGGTTGAAGCGTCCATCGTTGATTGAGTCCGCCGTTGCATGTCCACTGGATGACCAGCGCGCCGTCGTCTTTGGACAGGCCGCTGACGTCCAGGCATTTTCCGCTATGGCGCGCGACGAGCTCGTAGGATCCGGCGAGACTGGGGGCCTGTGCGCCCAGATGCTGCTTGCCGGCGACAAGACACAGGACGATCGCACCGAGCAAGGCAAGCGAGCGTGTCGTAGAAGGACGGATCATGGATGGCTCCGCTTCACGATCCAGAACGTGTGGCGTACAGAGGCGCCCGCGCGTTCGTTGGAGGTCCGCTGTTGTTTGTGCTGTCAGCCCGAGTTCAACGGACGCGGACGGCTTCAGATCGTTGCCGCGACGCAGGATCGTCCGTTGATGCGTGAAGCACCATACACGTACTGTCGACCTGTGGCGAGAACAATCGTGGACGAAGAATTCGTTTCGACCTCAGCCGTTTACGTGCCGAACCTAATCACCGATAAGTGCGGCTATCGTCCCGACGCCCTCGATCGATCCTTCGAGCCGATCGCCCGGCTTCACCGCGCCGACGCCTTCCGGCGTGCCGGTGTAAATGAGATCGCCCGGTTGAAGGTGGTAGTACTGCGAGAGGTGTGCGATGACGGCAGGGACGTCGTGAATCAACTGAGAGATGTCGGCCGACTGCTTCTGCTGACCGTTGACGCGCAGCTCGATGCGGCCCTGACTGGGATGACCGACATCCTCCGCCGGGGCGATGTCGCCTAACACGGCGGACTGCTCCACGTCCTTGGCGATGTCCCACGGCCGCTGCTTCTCTTTGGCGACCGACTGAAGATCGCGCCGAGTCATGTCGAGGCCGCAGGCGTAGCCGAACACGTGATCGAGCGCCTGGGCTTCGGCAACCCGAAATCCTGCTTTGCCGATGGCGACCACCAGCTCCATTTCGTAGTGATAGTTCGTGGTCCCCGGCGGATACGCGATCGTGGATCCCGACGACACGTAGTGCTCGGACGCCTTGGTGAAGTAAAACGGCGCTTCCCGATCGACGGTGCCGCCCATCTCTCGCGCATGCGCCTCATAGTTGCGGCCGACGCAAAAGATCCGCCGGACTGGAAACCGCGGGGCTCGTCCACGAATCGGTGCGGCCACCGGTGACGGCGCCGGAAAGAAGTATTCGCTCACACACTCATCCTTGTGCTGACGACAGTGCGCGACGTTGCGGCTCTCAGCACCAGCTTGACAGTATACGATTCGACATTGGCCGTACAGTTCCCCTGGGGTCGACTCGGATGAGGCAGGCGAGCACGGTAACTGCCGTAAAAAAATCCTGTCCACTGCCGCGGCCTTCGAACGTCGTAAGGAGTGAAGGCAGTAAACAGGAGGACTTATGAGTGAATTCGTGTACCTGTATCGCAGTGGCGCCCGTCCAAGCCGGTCGGCGGAGCAGGCTCAGCAGGAGATGCAGCGGTGGATGGCGTGGCTCAAGGATCTGACGGAGAAGGGACATGTCAAGGATCCGGGTCATCCGCTGGAACGAAGCGGCAAGCTGGTTACCGGCAAGGCGCGCAGCGTGACCGACGGGCCGTTCGCCGAAACGAAAGACGTCATCGGCGGCTATACCCTCGTTCAAGCGGCGGATCTGAACCAGGCCGTCGCGCTCGCGGCGGGGTGCCCAATCTTCGAGATCGCTGACGGCACGGTCGAAGTGCGCCCGGTCATGAAACTGGGATGAGCCGTGGACCTCGGCGACCATCTCTTCCGGCGTGAATCTGGCCGCCTCGTCGCGGCATTGACGCGGATCTTCGGCATTCACAACCTCGCGCTGGCAGAAGACGTCGTACAGGACGCCTTCTGCCGCGCGATCGAGGTGTGGCCGTTCCGCGGCATTCCGGACAATCCCTCGGCCTGGCTGATGGCGACGGCGCGAAACCGCGCCATCGACGTGCTCCGGCGCGAGCGCACCGCGCGGACTTTCGCGCCCGAGCTGGGCCGGCTGCTCGAGAGCGAGTGGACGCTCGTCCCGATGGTGGACGAGGCGCTTGCGGGATCGGCGATCAAAGACGATGTGCTGCGGATGATGTTTTCGTGCTGTGATCCACGCCTCAGCGAGGAGGTGCAAATCGCGCTCGTGCTTCACATCGCCTGTGGCTTCGGCATCGATGAAACCGCCGCCGCATTCCTGAGCACTGAAGCCGCGATGTACAAGCGCATCTCGCGCGGCAAGAAGGTGCTGGCGGGCTCCACGCGTCTCTTCGACTTGACCGATGCCGACTTCGCGGCGCGCTTGTCAGCGGTTCAGCGCGCACTCTATCTGCTCTTCAACGAGGGCTATCACGGCGCATCGGCGGAATCCGCCGTGCGAACCGAGTTGTGCCGCGAAGCCGTTCGGCTGATGATGCTGCTGGTTGATCATCCGCTCACGGCCCAGCCCTCCTCGCTTGCCCTCGCTGCGCTCATGCACCTGCACGCCGCACGTCTGCCCGGGCGGCTCGACGCTGCGGGAAACCTGAGCTCGCTCTTCGATCAGGATCGATCGCGATGGGATTCACGCCTCAGCGAGCAGGGTCTCGAGCTGCTCAACCGGGCGGCAACAGGATCGGAGCTGACGGCGTACCACGTCGAGGCAGCGATCGCGGCGGTTCACGCGAAGGCCTTGCGAGCGGAAGACACGGATTGGAACGGGATTGTCACGCTCTACGACATTCTGTTGACCATCCGGCCGTCGCCTGTCGTGGCCCTGAACCGCGCCATCGCCGTTGCGCAGAGCGAGGGGGCGGAGCGTGGACTCAAGGCGATTCGCGCGATCGCCGGCGTCGAGCGTCTGGCTGACTATCCGTTCTATCACGCGGGGCTCGGTGAGCTCGAACATCGGTGTCATCGCGACGATCTTGCGCGAGGGCATTTCCAGGCGGCGCTGGCGTGTGCCCGCAACCCGATGGAGCAGCGTTACCTGCAGCAGCGGCTGGACGCCTGCGCGTCGAGCCAGATGTCGGCTCGCCCCGGGCGATGACGCGTGTCACTTCGCGCCACCGCTGCTGGCGGCGGCCGTCTGCTTGAGCACCCCGAACCAGTTGACGATCACGTGGGGAATGGCCGGGCTCTCCGGAAGCCCCTTGAGCATCAGGAAACGGCCGTCGGGCGCGACGTCGAACTCTTCCAGGCCAAGGCCGTCGACGCCGCCGGAGTCAGGAACATCGAGCAGGAGTTGGGGACGAACGCCGGCAAGTCCGTCCTTGCCCACCTTGACCACGAACATGTGCCGTCGATTGGAACCAAGGCCGCGATAGAAGAGCTCGGTGCTGTCGCGCGACCATTGCAGCGGGCTGCTGCCGCCAGTCGAGACCTGCCAGCGCGCGCTCGAGACGTTTGGATACGGGCTGACGTAGATCTCAGAGATGCCCGAGTCGCTTGCCCGGTACGCGAGCCATCGCCCGTCGGGCGAGAGCTTCGGGGTACGTGCACGGGCCACGAGCATCTGCGTCTGACCCGTTGCGAGGTCCAGCAGCTTGACGCCATCGGCATCGGTGCCAACGACCGAGTAGATGATCTTCGTGCCGTCGGAAGACACGGACGCCGGGTATTCTCCGCCGCTCGCGAAGACCTGCGCGAGTGAACCAGCGGTGACCTGCGTCGGCGTCCCGGCACCATCAGCGCGCTGTCGAAACAGCCGGCCAAGCGCGCCGAGCTGCGGACGCGACGCAAAGAGAAGGGTCGCGCCGTCCGGCGCCCACAACGGCGTTTCGCTGATGCCCGCGTCGCGGGTGACGGTGCCGAGCGCATGGCGCACGAAGTCCCAGACGATGATGTTCTGCTTCCCCATCGCCGCCGACTGCTCCAGCGCGACGCGCGTCATGTCAGGCGACAGCGCCGGTCTGCTGTAGGGACCGCGCGGCAGCGTCGATCGTCGTCGTTTTCCCCGAGCGGTCCACCCACAGCAGGTCGGCATCCGCGCGTCTCTCTGGATTCGGGATGTAGGCCAACGTGCCGGTCGAAGACACGCTGAAGTGCGCCGCACCGCCGTTGTTATAGCGGATGCCGTTCATCACCGCGACCGATGGGCCAGTCACTTCGAGGCGCGTTCGGTCGAATGGGGCGGCCATGAGCACGCCGCTTCTCAGATAGAGAAGATGGCCGGTCGGCGAGTAGACGGCGGAGTGTCCCGGTTCGATCCATCAGGACCCGCCACTTCTTCGTCGACAGATCGACGATTCCGATCCGGGACCCGTCGAGAGAGCCTTTGAAGATCGCAAAGAGCACCGCGCGGCTCCCCGCAATGACGGCTGGAAACCGGTGCGCAACTTCGCCGGCCGCTCGATCGACCGTCGTGATCTGTTCGCGCGGTCCACCGGTCTCCGCTATGCGCGAGATGCCGGAGCCGCCCCCGGAATAGATGTAACCGTCAGCTCGACCACGCCACGCCGCGATCGTTCGCGTCGATGGGACCGATCTCGAACGGTTGGCCGCCAGTGACGGCCGCTCGCCAGAGCCTTCCACTCGAGACGAATCCGATCTGCGTGCTCTCCGGTGAAAAGAACGGGTTATAGGGGTTCTCGGCCGACGACGACACGATGCGCACGTCATCGGAGCGCAGGTCCCGAACGTATACCTGCGCACCGGCGCCGATCGACGGCGACGTACGCGAGATGAGTTCCGTCGGGCGAGATGGCCAGTCCCGGCCCGCTCGGGCCGTCCCAGATCACATTCTCTGGCCATTCGATCGTGAGTTTCAGTGCCGGCTGCGACGCCGGGACCGGCCACATCCTCCATGCAACCATCCCGGCGATGACCGCGCCGGCCACGAGACCGGACGCGAGCATGATCCACGAGACGCTGGCGCGCCTGACGCGTGGCGGCTGAGAAGGTGCCTCACGCAGATCGCGACACCTCGGTTGCGTCTCGAATCTCGAGCCTCGCGACGCCGATGTCGGACAGGCGATCCTTCGAGTCCTTGCTGAGGCATCGTCGCAGGAGGCGATGCACCGATGCGGGCGTCTCGCCAGGAAGCGCGGACCAGTCAGGTTCACCTCGCACGACGGCGGCGAGAATCTCGGTGATGTTGTCACCGGGGAATGCCATCTTCCCGGTCAGCATCTCGAAGAGCACGCACCCGAATGCCCAGATGTCCGTGCGCTTGTCGACGGGCTTTCCTTTCGCCTGCTCGGGGGACATGTACGCGGCGGTGCCGAGGATGACCCCCTGCTGCGAAACGTCCGCCCGGAAAGTCGGGCTGAGAAAGGTCGGTGAGTTGCCGTCGGCCGGCGCCACCGTCGCCACGTCGCGCGCCTTCGCCAGTCCGAAGTCCAGCACCTTCACCACGCCGTCGCCGCGGACCTTGATATTGGCGGGCTTGAGATCGCGATGGACGATGCCGCGGTCGTGAGCGGCTTCGAGGGCATCGACGATCTGGGCGGCGAGGGGGAGCGTGTCTTCGAGTGGGATCGGACCGCGCGAGAGACGCTGCGCGAGATCCTCGCCGTCGACGAGCTCCATCACGAGCCCGGCGCCTTCGAGCCCATACACGTGGGCGATGTTCGGATGGTTCAGCGCCGCCAGCGTCTGCGCTTCGCGGGCAAAGCGCGCCAGGCGCTCGGGATCGCCGGCAAACAGATCGGGCAGGATCTTGATCGCGACGTCACGATGCAGCGTCGTATCACGCGCGCGGTAGACCTCGCCCATTCCACCGGCGCCGATCGCCGAGACGATCTCGTACGAGCCGAGCCGGGCTCCCGAAGCAAGCGGCACTGAGGCGAGATTATAGCGTTGGACGATGCTGCCAATCGTGATCGGGTGTCGAGCGGGCCATTGGTCGCAGCTTTCGGGGAAAACCTCACTTGAATCCGACGACCTGCCGAATCATCCCGTCGCTCTTGGTCAGGATGTAAAGCTCGCCGTTGCGGTCCTCGGCGAAGCGCAGGTCCACGCGCCCCCGGCCTGAGACAGCACCGGCGCCCGGCAGGGCGTCACCGACGCCGCCCCGGGCGCGAAACTTCTCCGACACGAGGCGGCGAAGATCGGCGTCCACCTCGTGCATCGTCGCGAGCGTTGCCGGGTTGCCGTCGTCCGCGCTCAAGACGTCTTTGATGTCGGCGTACCAGACGTGACCGGTAGTGATGTCGCCAAACAGGAGCTTGTCCTTCAGCGCGGGAACCTTGTGGCCGCGGTAAATGACGCCGCCCGCGATTGCGTCTCCGCCGATCGAGGTATGCGGATACGCAATGACCGGATAGATCGGCTTGACCGTGCCGCGGGCGATCGTGTCGGTGATCTGCCACGGGATGGTGTCGTCGGCCGGGACGTCCTTCATCCCTTCGAGCGTCATGACCTGCGGCCCCTCACGCAAAGGGTATCCGTAGTTGGCGCCCTTCCTGATGATCATCACCGTTTCCCAGTGGGTGAGGCCGATACTGAATGCGAACAGACGCGGTGTGCGCGGGTCGGCAGGATCGACGTCCCACACCAGGCGATGAGGATTGCGCAGCCCGACCGCCCAGATTTCCTTCCGCGCGCCTTCAATGGAGGCGAACGGATTGTCGTTGGGAATGCGGTATCGCCCGTTCGCGCTCACCGTGCTTGCGGCCGCGTGTTCGCGCAGGTCTGGAACGATACGCAGGATCTTCCCGCTCAGGTTGTCGAGGCGCTGTGGCGTCATCCGGCGGATGTCCTTCTGCTCGCCGGTGCCCGAGTCGCCCACGCCGACGTACATGATCGCGCCAGTCCGGCTCGCCACGCCGGGCGGTTGGATTGAACGTCATGTCGCCGAGGGGGTGGATGGGAGAGGCGAGCTGCATGCGGAGCAGTTCGCGCGCCGTGCCTTCGAATGTCGCATTCCGGATGTTGCGGTCGGTCCATTCGATCATCACGGCCTCGCGATTGATCACGGCGCCCGGCCAGGTTGGGGTCACATTCGTCGGCGTCGTGCGATAGCTCGAAAGGTCGAGGCCGGGCACGACACCGGTCTTCGGGTCAGCCGGTGTCTCGATCGTCGGATCCTCCATGTGGATCGTGTAGAAGATGCCGTTGCGCGCGTAATCCGGATCGAAGACGACATCGATGAGACCAGTTGCGAAGTTGCGCTGGAAGGTGAACCGGCGAAACAATCCCGGCCGGCCCTCGAGGCCGTTGAAGTCGAGGTACTTCGTAAACTGCTTGGTCTGTTTGTCGAGGATGTACAACGGCCCATTGAGATCGTTGACGAAGAATCGCTGGCCGCCTGGCTCGTCGCGCAGGAAATTGACGCGCGCCAACTCAGCCCGGGTGCTGGTGTCGGTATTGTCGGCGGTGATCGGCATCTGCACGTAGTCGGTGAGCTCCAGCACCGGGCGCGGCTTCGTGTCGGGAGCCGCCATCGGCGCGACCGTCACGTTCGGGTTCGCCGCCACGGCGCGCAGGTAATTGACAACGCTCCAGATCTCGGTATCCGACAGGCGGCCTTCCCATCCTGCCATCATCGTCGGCGGCACGCCCCTCTTGATGACGGTGAAGATCTCGCCGTCGGTCGAACCGTGGTCCGACTGGTTGTCGGTGAGGTCGGGCGGCTGCTTCCCACCCTGCTCGGCGATGATCGAAATGGCAATGCCGGCTTTGGCTGCCCCCTGAGCCGCGTTACCGTGACACGCTGCGCAATTCGTGTCGTAGGCCCTCTTTCCAACCGAGAGCGTCTCCGGCGTCGACGCGACCGGATTCTTCAAGGCCGCCGCTTCAGGGTTCTTGACGCCCTGCCGCGCGAGAGCGCTGACGCCAAGAACCATGACCGTCAGAATGAGAATGATGGCGTATGAGTGACGTGAATGCATGTTCATCGCAGTGGGAGATCCGATGGATGGACGTCAGCCGCCTGCTGGAGGATCTCGAACGCGCGCGACGGTGATGATCGATCAGTTCAGCAGCTTGACCCGGATGTTCGCGTACGCGGTCACGCTGTAGGTATCGTGTGACTGAAACGCGATCGTGCCGGGTCCGATCTTGCGGCTGGCCGTATCGTAATTGCTTTGCCAGTCGGCCGGCTGCGTCCAGCGGACGACTTCCTGTCCCTTCAGCGAGATGGTGATCGTGTTCGCCTCACCCTTGATCTCCATCGGAATCCACTCGTCGTCTTTTCCCGGGACGTTCGACAGATCGACGACGTGATAGAGGCTGCCGGTACGGATGCGATCGCTGTGGCTGTTGTTGACCTGGATCTCGAAGCCCTTTCCTGGAAATCCCTGCGGCTGGAACTCGGTCATGACGTAGACTCCGCCGTTCGACCGATAGCGCGCGAGCACGTCGAGGCGCAGATCGAAATTCTGGAACGAATGGTTGCCGACCGGTCCGTCGTAGAACAGGTGCGACGCCGTACCGGCGGCGTTGGCCACGACGGCGCCGTTCTCGACCTTGAACGAATCGGGATTCATGCTCGCCTTCCAGCCGGTCAGGTCTTTGCCGTTGAAGAGGCTCACGTAGCCGGACTCGACCGTCCGGCTCGGCGGCGCCGGGATTGGCGTCGGCGTGTACTTGACGTAGGTCTCGGTGCGTGGCGGCGTCATGGAGCCATCGGGGAGCGAGTTGCTCGTCTCGAGCGTCAGCGTGTCGCCGCTCATCGAATAGGCCTGTCGCGCCGAGCTCGGCCCGCCGCGGCCGCCGGTGACCGCGGACATCACCACGAGCTTGGAGCCTTCCAACGCGGCACGAGACGCGACCGTTGCGGCGCCGGCCCCCTGGCCCCTGCCGAGCTGGGTTCGGGTCTCCTCGCCGTTCAATTTCAGCGTCACCGACTCGGGATTGCTGAGCGGCGTTTTGATCGTCACGCTGTCGGCCGTCTGCGTGATGGTGAACTCGAACGGGTTCGCCTGCCCGCTATTCGGATTCTGTGGCCGCCACGTGCCCGACAGATTCGGCGCTTGCGCCGCCTGGCCGATTAACACGATGGCTGCTACCAGCCCAAGCGTCAACATCACGCGCTTCATGTCCAACTCCTTCGGGATGGCAATGCTACACCTGATTGGCACGACTGGAAACCGGCAGGCCAGAAGGACCTGCCCTGAGCGAACAGTCCGTTTCACGCAAGTCGAAGGACTCGCCGAGGGAGTTACGGTCGGCCCTGAGAGGAGGCGAAGTCTTCGTCGAAGAATTCGAGGTTCACACGGGTTCCGGCGGCCCGCCGTTCGGCCTCCTGCCGGCGAAGCTCCACGCGGCGGATTTTTCCCGAGATGGTCTTCGGCAGGTCGGAGAATTCCAGTCGACGAATCCGCTTGTAGGGTGCCAGACGGCTCCGGCAAAAGTCCAGAATCTGCCGCGCCAGTTCCGCCGAGGGTTCGTGGCCCGCGATCAGCGTCACGAAGGCCTTCGGGACGGCATGCCTCACCGGATCGGGGCTGGGAACCACGGCGGCTTCCGCAATCGCTGGATGCTCGATCAGGATGCTCTCGAGCTCGAACGGACTGATGCGGTAATCCGACGCTTTGAACACGTCATCAGCACGACCGATATATGTGATGTAGCCGTCCGCATCGCGCATCGCCACGTCACCCGTCCGATACAGACTGCCGCTCGTCACCTCGTCGGTCCTGGCCGCGTCGCCGACATATCCTTGCATCAAACCGCCGCGGCCTGCCGCGATGTCGATGCAGATCTCCCCTTCGTCGCCGATCGTGCCGTCCGCGTTGACGAGCTCGATTCTGTAGCCTGGAAGTGGACGGCCCATCGAGCCAACTTTTATCGGTTGTCCCGGTGGATTTCCAATCAGCGCGGTTGTTTCCGTTTGTCCGAATCCGTCCCGAATCGTCAGTCCCCAGGCAGCCTTGACCTGCTCGATCACCTCGGGATTCAGCGGTTCACCAGCGCTCGCAACTTCACGCAGGGCGATGTCGTACTCCGCCAGCGGTTCCTGCACGAGCATTCGCCAGACCGTCGGCGGCGCGCACAACGTGGTGACCCGATGTCGCACGATCGCATCAAGAATCGCTCGAGGCTGGAACTTGCGGTAGTTGAACGCGAAGACCGTGGCGCCGGCATTCCATGGCGCAAAGACGCAGCTCCAGGCGTGCTTCGCCCAGCCGGGTGAACTGATGTTCCAGTGCACGTCTCCCGGCTGCAGCCCCAACCAGTACATCGTCGACAGGTGCCCGACTGGGTAGCTCTGATGGCTGTGAAGGACGAGCTTCGGTTTCGCCGTGGTTCCGGACGTGAAGTAAAGAAGGAGCGGGTCGTCGCGCCGCGTGTCGCGGTCCGGCACCAGCAACGCGGTCGCGGTCGCGGACTCTCGGATGTCGTGCCACCCTGCCGGCGCCGGGTCGCCCACGCTGATTCGGGTAAACGGCTGCGAGATGGCGGCGAACTTCGACGTGCAGTCAGTCGAGGCGACAACGTGCGCAACGCGACCGCGGATGAAGCGATCGCGAATATCGTCGTCTGCCAACAGCGCCGTCGCGGGAATGACCACGACACCCAGCTTCATGCAGGCCAGGAACGACTCCCAGAGCGCCACCTCGTTGCCCAGCATGAGCAGCAGGCGATCGCCCCGCTTCATGCCCAGCGCTCGAAAAAGCGAGGCGACTCGATTGGAACCCTCGGAGATTTCCTGGAAGGTCCGCGCCTCTATCGCGCCGTCCTCTGCCACGACGATCAGTGCTGGTTGAGTGTTTCCCGCGGCGATGACGTCAAGGTAGTCGAGTCCCCAGTTGAACGTCTCCATCGATGGCCAGTGGAAGCCTCGGACAGCCGCGTCGTACTCGGTCCGACGCGTCAGCAGAAACTCGCGCGCGGCCATGAATTGTTGAGCGGACACTTGAATCCTTAATTCCTGCTCACGGCTCGCACAGCCTTTGTCGCAGCGCACGCCCACAAACCGATCTCACGCAGAGATCGCCGAGGCCGCAGAGAAGAAACCGAGCTGGCCCGACCGGCAAAGCCGGCGTCGGGCCAGCCCTCCGCAGCGCATGTTCCGGAAGGCCGACCTGAAATCTGCCGCGAGTGTCACGTGAGCACTTTACGCCGAAACCGAGGCGGTGAGGTCGTGATAGCGCAGGATCAGTGATCAGTGATTGATCGCTCGGCCCGAATGAACGCGCTCACGATTTTGCCATCCACCTGGGGCGCAAGGCCATCGACGTCGATTCCCGCGGCGGCAAGAAACGCCCGCGCGTCTTCGACCTGATATACGCGCCAGGGCTGCACCTCGACGGACTCGAAGCCAGCGACCTGCAACTTCGACACGTACTCGTCTTCCCGCAGCGCGCCGGCCACGCAGCCCACCCACAACTCCATGTTTCGGCGGATCTCAGGCAACATCTCGCCACGGACCACGACATCCGAGACGGCGAAATGGCCGCCAGGCTTCAGCACCCGAAACGCCTCGCGAAGCACGGCGTCCTTGTTCACGGAAAGGTTGATCACGCAGTTGGAAATGATCACGTCCACGGACTGATCGGGAAGAGGGATCGCCTCGATGGCGCCCTTGAGGAACTCGACGTTGGTGACACCGGCTTTTCGCTGATTCTCACGGGCGAGCGCCAGCATTTCGTCGGTCATGTCGAGCCCGTAGACCTTGCCGGTCGGCCCCACGCGACGGGCGGAGAGCAGCACGTCGATGCCGCCGCCGGAACCGAGATCGAGAACGGTCTGTCCGGGCTGCAGATCGATCAGTGCGGTTGGATTGCCGCAGCCAAGAGAGACCGCGACGGCGTCGGACGGCAAGCCGTCGGTTTCCGCGTCGGAGTAGAGGTTCGACGTAATCGGATCGCCGCATCCGCACGAACTCGGCCCGCAACATCCGGTCTTGCCAACCGATCGGGCGATGTCGCCGTATTTCTGCCGGACCGCATCTTGAATCTGGTTTGTTGACATGGACGTCTCCTTTTATTTGCTACTAACAACTAATTGCGGCAAAAAATCTCAGGCACATGGCTCGCCCGACGGCGCGCAGCACGCGGTACTGACTCCGGAACGGAACCTCGCGTCCGCGGCCTGCGCCAGCCGGTGCAGCACCCGAACGACACCGCGTCGAACGTCAGGGGCGAGATCCAGCAGCAGCTGCTTCTGCTGCTCAACCAGGTCATGGATGATGCGAGTGCACAGGGCGCGGCCCTGCCGTGTCGCACTCAGCGTGATCGCGCGGCCGTCCTCGGCGTCAGCCCGCTGCTCGACATACCCTTTCTTCACTAATGTGCCAACGACACGGCTGGTGGTGCTCTTGTCCAGGAACAATCGTTCCGCCAGCGCGCTGAGGCGCATGGGACCGTGGTCGGCGAGCATCTCCAACGCGTAGCATTGCGTGACGGAGATGTCGTGGCAGCAGATGCTGTCCCGGTCGCGGAATTGATAGACCCGGACCAGATCCGCGACCGCGGCCTGAAGGGCGGCCGCGTCGCGATGGAGGGTCACCTCGTCGGTCGAGTTGGCCTGTCGCTTCGTGGTTCGTAACATAGTTGCTACTAGCAACCATAGTTCGCGACGAGTAAGATGTCAAGCAGGGCTCGCGACAGGAACCGGTATGGCGTGCGAACAATCGAGGTCGTGAATGGAACGGGTGATCTTCGCGTGCGTCCACAACGCCGGCCGCTCACAGATGGCCGCAGCGTTCTTCGGCGCCATGGCAGACGCGTCAAGGGCCGCCGCGCTTTCGGCGGGAACGCAACCGGGTGAGCGGGTACATCCCGAAGTCGTGGAGGTCATGCGCGAGGTCGGCATCGATCTGGCCGGACAGCGGCCGCAGAAGTTGACGGACGAACTGGCGAAGAGCGCGCACCTTCTCGTGACCATGGGGTGCGGCGATGAATGTCCGTACGTCCCGGGCCTCGAGCGTGACGATTGGCCGCTCGAAGATCCCAGGGGCAAGCCTCTCGATCAGGTCCGGCGGATTCGCGATGAGATCCGAGAGCGCGTCTCGACGCTTGTCGACGTGCGCGGCTGGCGTCGCCCCGTTCAGTGATCCCGGCGCAGAAAAAGCGGGCGACGCTCACGCCACCGTGCGCAAGCCGAAGAACTCTGCCGCCTCGGCGACGGCGGGATCGTCGATCGTCAGCGCTCGAACTGACCCGACTCGTAGGTGTGAGGCGGCGCGATCGAACAGCGTGACGTTCATCCAGAGCGCTTCATACGTGGACCACCACCGCAAACCCGCCGCTCGCGGGTGGCGGTCGTGCAATTGAGCCGCCTGCGGTTGCGTGAGTTGCCGGTCTCGCGTCGCCACGCGTGACGGTCGCAGGCGCTCGCGCCGGAGCACCAGCGGATCGTCGAGATCCACCAGCTCCACACGATCGTCGAGGTCCAGGCCGGCGAGGGCCAGCGGCAGACCACGGCGCCGTAGCAGCGACGGCAAGAGCCGTTGGCCGCGGAACCGCGCGAGCTGTTCGACGACGGTCGAAAGCGGAGAGGCCGACAGGTAGAGGCAGCCGTAGCGATCCGGATTGTCGTGACGCCCCTCGCCCTGGTAAACCCGCGGAAACCAGAGCGGGCCGTCAGGCCCGGTGTCGCCGGCGCGCTCGTCCCACGCAAAGCAGCGGTGCAGGATCACGCGCGCCCGGAAGCCGTCAAGCGAAGGTGTCGGAGCGTTCGGCGCGAATGGCTCGCATCAACTCTTCGGTCCGTCCCATGCGGATGAGATCGACCGGGCGGCGATCGCCGAGTGACGGATTGACGCCAAACAGCCACGCGAGCGCGGCGTCACGCTCGTAAATCCGGAGCACATTCGACCAGACGAGTTCGAGAAGATCGACCTTCTCGGCATTGAGCGGGTCGATCCCCGAGCCGCGAAGCCAGCGCGTCACCTGGGAGCGGCTGACACCGAGCAGGTCCGCCAGCTGGGCCGCCGACCGGAAGTCGACACGCAGGGTGCGGACCTTCTGCGCGAGGGCAACAGGCATACCCTCATCATAACGCAACAGAATCTGTTGCGCAACGTTTCATGTTGCGCGCAAGGATCAGGAAGCGGCCGAGAGGCGCGGCGGTGACGTCATCGTGTCGCGCTCGGGATCGGCCGCCTTCGTTCGGCGCTCGATCGTGTCGGCGATTCGCTTCGCGTCCCGGTCAACACCGTGGATCATCGTCGAGGAAAACGAATGCAGGAAGTGCAGGCCGGCAAAGTACAACCCCGGTTCGCCGGTGGCGATGCCGCTCTGGTGCCGCGGCTCTCCGTTTGCTTCGAAGATCGGCAGTTCGATCCACGACAGGCCGTTGCCAAACCCGGTGCACCAAATCACGTTGGCCACGTCGAGGACCCGTCCATCCTCGAGCACGGGTAATCCGTCAACCACGCGAGCCATTCTCGGGACTCGCTGAACGCCTGCCGCATCGAGTTGCTTCGGCTTCACCCGGATGAGCGGCGCCCCCTGCGCGAAGACCTTCTCGCGCAATCGCCGTCCAACCGGTGTGTTAACCGTCAACAACCGGTGGAAGACGACGCGGAAAAGGAGGCGCATGAGGCCGAGCCGCGCCGGCAACCCGTCGATCCGGAATGGCACGTGGCCGGTGTCTCGGCCCGACACCAGCGTCGGATGCTCGCGCGCCAGCTCAAGCGCGATTTCGGCGCCGGAGTTGCCCGCGCCGACGAGCAGCACAGGGCCTGGCCTCAACTGCCGCAGGCTCCGATACTCGCTCGAGTGCATCTGCAGGATCTCCGGGTGCAGGTCCCGGGCGAACGCGGGCACGCGCGGCGACTGATAACTCGACATGGCCACGATGACGTGAGCTGCTTCGAAGCGGCGCGCACCGGCTTCGATCAGATAGCGGCTGCCGCTCCGTGTCAGCCGATCGACTCGAACGCCGCTTCGAATCGGCAGCTGAAATCGATGCGCGTAGGCTTCGAGATAGTCCGCCATTTCATCCTTGGTCGGGAACGAGAACGGTCTGGCTGGAAACTTCATCCCGGCGAGGCCGTCGAACACGGCCGGCGTGAACAACCGGAGCGAGTCCCACCGGTGACGCCAGGCGTCACCCACACGCGGGCTCGCATCCAGGATGACGAATCGGCGGCCCTGTCGGGCGAGGTAGTAGCCCACCGAGAGTCCCGCCTGCCCGCCGCCGATCACAATCGTGTGAAACGTCTCAGAAAAATGGTCGTGCGCCATGACTCACCTCACCACCGCATCCTAAGAGGAACCAGATCTGGCCGCATCGACCGAAGTAGGTACGGGGCCACAATCCGGCATGGGTATTTCTATGTAGATGGCAGGATGAGATGGTGCTCGAACGCATAGGCCGTCGCTGCCGCCCGGCTGGAGACGTCGAGCTTATTGAAAATGTTGCTGAGATGTCGTGCGACAGTCTTCTCGCTGAGGCCCAACTCCTCGGAGATGGCGCGATTCGTTCGACCGGTCGCGACGAGTCGCAGCACCTGCAGCTCGCGGGCGGTCAGGCCGGCCGCGGACTGCGGTTGTGCCCGAGAGGCTTGCTGACGTGCCAGATCGAAGTGTGCCCCGAGCTGCTGAAAGGTTCGACAGGCTGCATCCAGCTCGAGATCGGCGCTATCGCGGTCATGGAGCGTCCGGCACGCCTGCGCGATCAGCACCTGCGTGCGCGCGGCCTCGTATGGCACGTCCAGCTCGCGCCAGAGCGTCCACGCCATGCGGCAGGCCGAGAGCGCCGCGGCTGGCTCGCCTTCAGCGAGCAGGACGGCACCGTTGGCCTGTGCCGCGGCGGCTCGCGCAAACGGCGTGGCCAGCGTCTGCGCGAGTGCGTCGAGTTCGTCAGCCGCGCGACGGGCGGCGGCGGTTTCGTCGCAGGCAAGCATGATTTCGACCGCCGCACTCAAGACCCGCGATCGCATACGTCGGGGTCGTGCCTCCTGCAACTCCCGAGAAATCGCGGCGAACGCATCGTCGCGACGGCCTTGCGCCATGCGCAGTAGCGCCAGACCCGGGTACGCCGATCGCCCCGACTCAGTTGTCCTTCGATATGCGGCTTCGGCCAGTTCGACGTCGCCGCGCAGCCGGTGAAGCTCGGCGACCTGGTACAGAGCCGCCGCAAACGCCGGCTGACCAGGAGGTTGGGACAGCCGCTCGCACGCCAGCAGCGCTTCGTGGAGTGCCTCGGGCCACACCCCCCGAAGCGAAGTGATTTCCGCGCGATGCACGAGGCACTCGCCGCGATACGGCACCATGTCGGGCTGAGAATCGCACCAGCGGGTCAGCGCCTGTGTCCACTCGCGAGCCCGCCCGATGTCGGACAGGTCGGAGCAGGCCGACAGCACGCTACAGTAGATGATCCCCGCAATGACGGTCGACACTTCGCCGGCGGTGACCGCGACCATTACTTCGTCGAGCAACGCAACCCCGCGATCGACCTCGCCGCGCTCGATGAGGACGCGGCCGTGCCCTTGCCGCGCGAGATTCAATAGATCCGCATCGCCAAAGCGCTCCCCGATCTCCGCCGCTTCGGCGAATTTCGCATCTGCTTCCGCGATGTGGCCCCCCATCAAAGCGTGACGCGCGGCTGGCAGCAGAAGATATCCGTGCTCCACGCCCGGCTCTCCGCTCTCCTCGAGCAGCCGCGCCGCACGCGACATCCAGCCAGCCGCTTGCGCCGTATCGCTCCTGCTCATCAAGATCGACGAAATCCGGGCGGCGATGCCGCCAGCCTGACGAAGGTCGCGCTGGTGTACGAAGGCCTGGTGCGCGCGCACCAACGCGTCGAGACTTTCGTTGTCTTTGCCGATGAGATACGCAGAGAGGGCCAGCTCGACGAGCTTCACCGGTTCGAGCGGCGCGATCTTGTCGAGCCTGGCTAACTTCTCGTAGGTCACTTTCCAGCCAGCCATGTGTCGGACTTGTTCTCAATTCTACCGTCCCGGTTCCGATCGGGCTCCGGTCAAGCGAGAATGTCCTCTGGGACTCTGGGGTACTGCATGTTCAATACTGCCGGCATAGCTGCTGTCCTGCTCGGGGCGATCCTCACGGGTTCTCCGCCGGTCATGAATCACTCCGAGGGGCTTCGCCCCTCGGACTCCCCTACACGCTCGCTCGCGGGGCCCCGCCCGCCCCGCTCCGCTCGCGTGGGCTCATTCGCGCGCTCGTTCGCCGACGTCCGTTGTGGCTTTGAAACCGCTTCTAGCCTCTCCGACGACAACCAGTCGGCCGCACAAGCGGCGACATCGCGAAACAGCGAGACCACCGCGCGCCTCCGCGGACGCGTATTTGCCGCCGACACCGGCAAGCCGGTCGCCGGCGCGATCGTCACAGTCGTTGACACGCGCGCTTCGAACCCGGCCGAGCGTCAAGGCCGATGGATCAGGACCGATGCGGACGGGCGATGGGAAGCGCAGGGCCTTCTTCCCGGCGCGTACACGTTGAGCGTTTCAAAGGCCGGCTACCTGAAGATCGAGTACGGACAGAAGCGTCCGTTCGAGCGCGGCAAGCGGCTCGACGTCGCGGCGGGTCAACTGCTCGACCGGATCGATATAACCCTTCCTCGCGCGGGCGCGATCACCGGTCGGGTCTTCGACGAATTCGGCGACCCGGCGGCGGGCGTGTTCATCCGGGCGCTCCGGCAGCGCTACGTGGATGGACGACGAGAGTTGACACCGCTTGCCGAAGCCATCGAGGGACTCGCCAGCGGCGGAGCCGACATCACCGACGATCTCGGACAGTTCAGGATCTACGGCCTTTCGCCAGGGGACTATTTCGTCTCGGCCTCGTTCAACCCGCCTGGTGAGGCGGCAACCGCGGTTGGGTATCCACCGGTCTACTATCCCGGCACGCCCTCGGCGGCAGAGGCCCGCCGCATAAAACTCGGACTGGGCGAAGAGTCGCAGAACGTCAACGTCACGCTCGTCAGTGCTCGCTACGCCATCGTGTCAGGAACGGTGCTCAATTCCCTCGGTGCGCCGGCAAGCGCGTCCATCCAACTGGTCAGCACCGATCCGGTGGCGGCTATGCCGGTGGCGCCAGCGAGAACGACAGCGAATGGAACCTTCACGCTGCGCAGCGTGCCACCCGGCGAGTACCGCTTGAACGTGTATGACGTGCGACCCGCGGCCGGCGCACCGGAGTTCGCGTCGATTCCCGTCTCCATCACCGGTGAGGACGTGACGACGCTCACGGCAGGCACCGCTCCCGGCGCGACCGCAAGCGGACGCGTCGTGTTCGAAGATGGTCCGAAAGTGAATGCGTCGGTGTTCGTTCGCAGCGTGAACACGGTCGCCGGCGCGCCGACGTTCTCGAACACGTCGGTGGGAGTGAATCCTGACTTGACCTTTGAGCTATCTGGTTTGGCAGAGCGACAGACCTTTCGCACGGGAACACTGCCCGACGGGTGGTTCCTCAAGTCGGTGACGCACGAGGGCGTGGACATTACCGACACGGGTTACGACTTCAGGCCCGGGCAGCGTGTCTCCGGTATCGAGATCCGTCTGACGCGGCGCGCCGCGACCGTGTCCGGGATGGTGCAGGACAGCGCCGGCGCCGCCGTCGGGGACTACACGGTCGTCGTGTTTTCCACGACTGCCGGGAGGTGGGGATACCAGACGCGATTCGTCCGCAGCGCGCGGCCGGACCAGGGAGGCAGATTCACCATTCGCGCGCTGCCGCCCGACGAGTACTTCGTCGTCGCGCTCGAATACGTCGAGACGGGCCAGGAGTTCGACCCGGAGCAACTTGCGGGGTGGAAGGCTCTGGCGACGACCGTTGAACTACGAGAGGGGGACACAAAAACGCTGGTGTTGAAGCTGGCGCAATGACGTGTGCGCTCAATGCGTTAAGGCGTAGAGCAGCACGTTGATACCCACGGCGTAGGCGTCCACCGAGAACATCTGGAAGTAGCGCGGATCCGCACCCTCGCGCTCCCAGCCGTCTGCGATGTCCGTGTTGTGCGTCGAGAGGACCATCAGCCGGCCATGAGCATCGGCGACGCCTCGGACGTGCACCTGCGCGCTGTCGGCGCCCTGCTCCGAGGTATCGCCGCCGCTCCGCCACCAGTAGCTGATGCCCGGGATCTGCGGAACCTCTTTGAGCGTGAATCTCGTGTTGAACATCGGATGGCCCGGGGTCAGATCGACGAAGCGGTACTGCGGCTCGGGCAGCACCTTTGCCATCTCATGTTCGAAGTTCTGCCAGGCGAACGTTCCCCACGAGTCGTCTGACCAGAGGAATCCTCCCTTCAGCAGATACAACCGAATCCGTGCCGCATCCTCTTCCGTGAAGTACAACGATTCGGCCTGCCACAACATCACGAACGGGCACTGGAAGAGCGCGTCATCGGTCGGCCGGACGATTAACGGCAACGGTTCACCATCGAGCGCCCTGCCGACCGAAGTCTTGGTCAGCTCCGACACCCGGGTGCTGAAGTTATAGTCTGCGTCGGGATAGTCGGTGAGCCATGCGCGGCCACGATACGCCAGGCGACAAAAATGCCACGAGCCGTCGAAGCTCTCGGCCGTGGCAACGGTCGGCGCCGCGTATCGGCCGCCGCCTCCGAACCGCCGCTGGCCGTCAACGGTCGCAACCGCGAGGAGGATGGCGAGCACGACCACCGCCGATTTCGTCCGCGCTTTCAATCGCGCCATCGTATTCATGAGGGCCGCACTCACGGAGCTTAACGCGCGAGATGCGTTCAGACAAGACGGGCAGGCCTCGCCCGCCGACTGCGAAGGTTGCCGAACGTGAACCTTGCAGAACCTAGCACGAACCTTGTAGAACCTTGTAGAACCTTGCAGAACCTTGTAGAACCTGTAGGACCTTGTAGAACCTGACTCATCTAGGAGATTCCGCATGACTCGTCGTCGGGATGTGCTTCGCGCGGCCGCAACCGCGCCGCTCAGTCTGCTCGCCCTTGGCGGTGACAAGACCGAGGCTCGGTCGCCGGGCACGCCGCCGCCATACACGCTGTCCATCAATATCGAGATCATGTTCAACGCCGGCCGCGGCAACCCGCCGATGCCGCGGGCGGATCGCATTCGCGCCGTCGCCGCGAAGGGATTCAAGGCGTACAGCTACTGGAACGCCGGCCCCGACGAGCGCAAGGCGATGATCCAGGCGCAGCAGCAGACCGGGCTGAAGTGCGTGAGCCTGGTCGGCACCGGCAATGCGGGCGGCACCACCGGCTTCACCAAGCCCGGCGCTCAGGATGCGCTGCTCGCGGAAATCAAGGAGCGCGTCGAGATTGCGAAGGAGTTCGGTACGCAGCCGGATCTGATCTCGTTTGTCGGCATCATCCAGCCCGACGTGCCGTGGGACACGCAGCGCACCCAGATTGTCGAGGGATTGAAGCGCGCCGGCGATATCGCCGCGGCAGGTGGTGTCACGATCGCCGTCGAGCCGCTGAGCGTGAACCCAAACCAGCCGCGGCGTGCGCTGGATCGATGCCTCGAGGCCTTTCCCGTCATCAAGGACGTCAACCACCCGAACGTAAAAATCTGTTTCGACATGTACCACCTGCAGCGCACCGAAGGAAACCTCGTCGTCAGCCTCCGCAACGGCCTGCAGGACAAGCTGATCAAACTCGTGCAGATCGGCGACAACCCGGGACGGCTCGAACCAGGCACGGGCGAGATCAACTATCCATTCATCTTCAAGGAACTGCGGCGCTTGAACTGGACGGGTTACGTCGACACGGAACACGGAACCTCGAGCACCGCCGAATACGCGATGGACGTGGTCAAAAGGATGGCCGAGGAGAACTGAATCGCTCATCACTGATCGCGGATTAGTGATTGCTCCGTTGCCCCTCCCGCGTCCGCGCGACGTCCGTGCCACCGCGGCGGGGTTGATCTCGACGCGCTGGAACGGTTTCTTCCGTGAGAACACCGACCAGCGTCAACGTGATGACGATCTGAATGAACACCATCGTGACCACCATCAGCGGGTGACCCGCCAGGTACTCTTCGGGCCCCGGAATCGCGGCTGAGAAGAGCGTGATGTTGGCGAGGTTTCCAAGGACGATGACCGCGAGCAGCGATCTGCGTCCGCGGTAGACCCACCAGCAGAACAGACCGTAGGCCATCTCGAGCGCGAAACCCCACATCGGCGCGCGATCGTAGAGACCCAGCCCGAGCGCCGGCCGCGAGGTGCCAGGCCAGAGCGCTATGTCTCGCGCATGTGTCACCAGGTCGAGCACGAGGTGCGAGAAGATGCCGATGCCGATGGCTCGCCCGAGGAGCGGCCGGCCCAATCCGTTCTCAACGAACAACCACGCCAGCACCGCACCGGCGGCGGCGGTTGCCACGGAATGCGAGAACGGCATGTAGGCAAGATGAATGTCCGCGACGCTGTGGACGGAGATCTCCGTCGTGGTCCGTTCGACACCGAGGTAGTTGAGACCGACCCACGCCAGCTCCATGGCTTGAACCGAGAGGAGCAGCGGCGTCAACGAAACGGATGGAAACCGTCGCTTGATGATCAGCGCGGTGGCGGCATGGTCGACGGCAAACATGTGACCTTCAATCCAGGGCCGATCGACAGGTGGCCCCGAGACTGATTGTGCCGGTCGAGTTTTCTAGAGGCTGTGACTTTCGTCACGCGCGCGGGACCAGAGCTGGCGGCTCATCCGAACGGGATCGAGAATCTCTACGCGTCCGGGCGACGTTCGGACGAGTCGCTCGGCACGAAGCTCTCCGAGGACGCGTGCGACCACTTCGCGAACCGACCCCACGCTATTGGCGAGATCCTGTTGACTCACGAGCGCCGTGAACCGGCCGTCGGCTCCCGAACGCGACGCCGCGAGGTCGAGGAGATGGCGGGCGACTCGCTGGCGGACGGAAGCAAACGTGTTTCCGGCCAGCTCCTCGAGGACGTCGTACAGCCGATGAACCGCCTCTTCCGCGAAGGCCCAGGCCACCGACGCATCGCTGCGCGCCATGCGTGTGACCCGATCGATCGCGAAAAAGAACGCGGCGCCTGATACCACCGCCTGCACGAATACCGGTGCGGGCCCGCCAACAATCGCCGGCACGCCCAACAGATCGCCAGCGCGAACATAGCGCACGGTGACCTGACGGCCGTCGCTGGCATGCATGTAGACGCGAAGCAGGCCCTCGAGGACGACGGCCAGTCCGACGGCATCCGCTTCGGCGTATACGGTCTGGCCGGCCGGAAATTCCGTCACTCGACCGCGCTCGACGAGCGACTCGACTGTCTCGATCGGCAACGACGCCCAACATCCTCGTCGAAGAAGAGCAATGACGCCGGCGCGTGTGAATTCGGGGCGAGGCTGAAGAGGATGCGCCACCTGATCACATTAGAACGAAACAGTGCTTGCAAGCGACGCCGGCGGACCGGTGCCGGCCCGCTGCGTGGACTGGGGACGGACTGAGCGAATCGGACAGAAAGGTGTACCGGCATTCACGACCGGACATCAAACGCCACGTTGGACAACAACCGACATCGCCGGCACTGGAAGTCGAAAATCCGGTGCAGAGGCTCCTTGCTCAGCCAGTTCTTGCGGAGGAGGGACACCTGCGCTTGCGTTCAGCTTCGTCACTGCGCCCGAAGTGCTTGTAAAGGTAGTGCGAAAGGTTTGAATCGAAGCCGCTCGAGCGGCGCAACGGTTCCCGAAAATCCCGGAATGGCTTTCGGACGGCCGCGTTCACCTCAGCGCCGTCCGCCTGTTGTCACCGCATCTAACCGAAACGAATCATCGCAGTCTGCTTGTCGAGGCGTCTCACAAGAGCAAGCGACAAATTGAGGAAATCGTTGCGCGCCTTCAACCGCGAACCGATGTGCCGTCATCAGTTCGCAAAGTGCCGTCAGCGCCTGCACCTGCGCTGATGTCAACCTCCACAGGTACGAGGCCTGATCCACAATCGTCCGAAACTCCAGACGATCGGATTCCGGTGTACCCACCCAGCCGCGAGAAGGTCGAGCCACTCGCCCCGGGGCGATACAAAGTGCAGTTCACGGTCACCTCCGAAACCTACGAGAAGTTCCGGCGAGTTCAGGACCTGCTCCGCCACCGTGTACCCAACGGCGATCCCGCCGCTATTTTTGACCACGCCCTGACTGTACTTCTCGCCACGCTCGACAAACAGAGACTCGCCGCGACCGCGCAACCGCGGGCGGTGCGGCCTGCAAAGAAGCTCTCGCGTCATGTCCCGGCCGCCGTTCGGAGAGAAGTTTGGGCACGGGATGAAGGCCGCTGCAAGTTTGAAGGACCTGCGGGGCGTTGCCAGGAGACCGGTTTCCCCGAAATCCACCACGTCGTGCCGTACGCTGCCGGTGGTCCGACGACGATCGAGAACCTGGAGCTTCGCTGCGCCGCGCACAACCGGTACGAGGCGGAGCAGCATTTCGGTCTCTTCGTTCGAGAGCGGCAGCCAAACTGGTGCGATTGCTCGAACTGACCTGACGCCACCAGCCCGCTCGTAGCATTTCGTACCAAGCTCAGCTACGATCGCGCGAGTCAATGACCCCTCCGCACCCAATCCCCGTCCCACCTCGAGATCCTCCTCGTCTCGCGACTGGCAAGCGGTGTGAGTAGCGTCGTCTCGGGTGTCCACCTCGGGCCATATCTGATCACACAGCCTATCGGTGCGGGCGGCATGGGAGAGGTGTACCGCGCCCGCGACACCAGGCTCGATCGCGACGTCGCGATCAAGGTCCTTCCCACGCTGATTGCGCAGGATCCCAATCGCCGTGCGAGGTTCGAACGTGAAGCGCGCGCCGTCGCAGCGTTGACCCACCCGAACATCCTCGCGATTCACGACGTCGGCACGCACGACGGCACGCCATACCTGGTGACCGAATTGCTCGAAGGCGAGACGCTGCGTCAGCGCCTTGGCGAAGGAGCCCTGACGCCGCGCAAAGCTGTCGAGATCGCCGTCCAGATCGCCAGCGGGTTGGCGGCGGCGCACGAGAAGGGCATCGTCCACCGCGACCTCAAGCCGGAGAACGTCTTCGTCACCCGTGTCGGCCGGGTCAAGATCCTCGACTTCGGGCTGGCCGCACAGTTGACCGACAACGCCGGCGATGCCGACTCACCGACGATCGCTGGCGGCACCGAGCCCGGCATGATCCTGGGCACCGTCGGGTACATGTCGCCGGAGCAGGTCCGCGGCGCGAAAGTCGATCATCGAACTGACATTTTCGCCCTGGGCGCCGTCCTCTTCGAGCTGCTCACCGGGCGGCGCGCGTTTCAGCGCGACACGTCCGCCGAGACCATGACGGCGATCCTGAAAGAGGACGTTCCGGAACTCTCGTCGACGGGACGCCAAGTACCACCACCGCTCGACCGCATCGTGCGGCGGTGCCTGGAGAAGAATGCCGACGAGCGGATGCAGGACGCCCGCGACGTCGCGATCGCGCTCGAGGCCGTGTCAGGCAGCGATGTGTCGACCCTCTCCGGGACGCTGGCGCCGACGACGACATCGCGCGCATCCTGGCGTCGGCCGGCCTTTGCGGTCGCACTGCTCCTGGCCGGAACCGGCCTGGGCTTTCTCGCCGCGGCAATGAGGACGCCAGCCGCGGTGTCCTCCGAGCTGCCTCGCTTCCGCCAGCTGACGTTCCGACGAGGCGACGTCCGCGGCGCGCGTTTCGCGCCCGACGGGCAGAACATTCTCTACAGCGCCCTCTGGGATGGGGAGCCGCAGCGCATCTACCCGGTTCGCCTTGAACGACCTCGTGCGGACGCTGCGCCGATTGTCGACGCCGAACTCCTGTCGGTCTCGCCCTCGGGCGACATGGCCATCGCTACTCGTCCGCAGCGTGAGAATCTCTTCGTCGATCGTGGGACGCTGGCGCAGATTCCGCTGAGCGGCGGTGCACCTCGCGAGTTGCTGGAGGGCGTCAGTCAGGCCGACGTTGGAGCCGACGGACGCATCGCGGTCGTCCGCTCGGACCGCGGTCGCATGCGGCTCGAGTTCCCTATCGGCACGCTGCTCTACGAGACAGCGGGATGGCTGTCGTTCCCGCGCGTGTCACCCGACGGCACACGCGTCGCCTTTAACGAGCACCCGTTGCACGACGATGACCGTGGGTGGCCCGCGATGGTGGAGGTGGCGAGCAAGGCCAAGCGGAATCTGCTGCCTGAACAAGAGTCGGTCTCCGGTCTCGCCTGGACGCCTGACGGCCAGAGAGTCTGCTTCGGAAGCTCCGCGTCAATCCTGTGCACACCGATCGAGAAACCTGCATTACGGGTCGTGGCGAGAGGCACGCAGTGGTTGGTGCTCCAGGACATTGCCAGCAACGGCCGGATGCTCGCCGTGACGCAGGGCATGCACGGGGCACAGGTGGCAGGCGAAGTGGGCGGGCGCGAAGTCGACCTCTCGTGGCAGGACGTCGCGTTTCCGGTCGATTTCAGCCCAGATGGCCAGCGTCTCCTGTTCGGAAGCCTGGACTACGGGGTCCTTCTTCGCGGGCTCGACGGCGGTCCGCCGATCCGGCTCGGAGAGGGAATTCCGGCAGGGTTCTCACCAGATGGTCGATCCGTGCTCGCGCTCGCACCTGGGGTGCCGACGACGATCGCGATTGTCCCGACCGGCGCCGGTTCGACTCGGACCCTGCCCCGCGGGGCACTCGAAGGGCATACCGGGGCGGCGTGGATGTCTGACGGCCGTCATGTCGTGATTTCGGCATCCGAGTCCGGGCACGGCTCGCGCCTCTACCTCCAGGACACGGTTGGCGGCGAACCGCGGGCTTTCAGCGGTGAGGGCGCACGGCTCATGACGTATCTGCCGCGGGTCGTGTCACCAGACGGCCGCTTCGTGATCGCGGTCGGACCGGATCAGCAACCCGCGCTCTACCCCATCGCTGGTGGCGACCCCCAGCCGATCGCGGCGCTCGGGAACGACCTCATGCCGATCGGGTGGGGTGAAAGTTCCGACGCCATCTTCGCGAAGGGCCGCACGCTCGGTCGTCTGGCTCCCGTGTTCAAGATCGATCTCACGACCGGCCGCCGCCAGCCGCTGAAGGAGGTCGGCCCGGCCGACCCGACGGGCGCTCCGATGGTCTTGTCGGTCCAGGTCTCACGCGACGGCCGCCGTTACGCCTACTACGTGTCGCAGCCGCTCGGGACCGTCGTGCTCATCGAAGGCGTCAAGCCGTGACGTCGTCGGGCGCCTATCAGAATCCTTTGATGCCCCGCCTCGACCCCGTGCTGCTCTCCGACGCGCGCATCGTCGCCGCCTATGCCATCTTCATCGGCAGCTACTTCGTGTTCGCCCTCGGAAAGTTTCCGGGGATGAAGATCGACCGGCCCGGTGCCGCCATCATCGGAGCCGTGCTGATGGTCGCGTTCCGCATCGTCGGCGCACAGGAAGCGCTCCAATCGATCGACTTTGCGACCATCGTGCTGCTCTTCTCGATGATGTTGATCGTCGCGAACCTGCGCCTGGGAGGATTCTTCGAGCGGATCGCGGAATGGATCGTCGAACGACTGCAGCCGCATCACCTGCTGCCGACCGTCATCTTCACGTGCGGCTGGCTGTCGGCGTTCCTCGTCAACGACATCGTCTGCCTGGTGATGACACCGTTCGTGCTGCACATGGCCAGGCGCCTTGGCTTGCCGCCAGTGCCCTACCTGGTGGCCGTCGCAACGGCTTCGAACATCGGCAGCGTCGCGACCATTACTGGAAATCCCCAGAACATGCTCATCGGCTCGTTGTCCGGGATCACGTATCTGGATTTCATGATGCATCTGGCTCCGGTCGCGGTAGCGGGCCTGTTCCTCAATTGGGCGCTGATCCATTGGCTCAGTCTGAAAGCGGTGAACGATCGCGTGGCCGTCGCCACCGTGTTGTCAGCGCCCGAATTCCAATACGGGCCGATGCGAAAGAAACCGGTCGTCGTGCTGCTGATCGTGCTCGCCGGCTTCCTGCTCGGTGTGCCTCCGGCCATGACGGCCGCGATCGGTGCCGCGCTGCTGCTCGTCACCCGATCGGTTGAACCAAGAGAAGTCTACGAAGGCGTCGACTGGGGGCTGCTGGTCTTTTTTGTCGGGTTGTTCATCATCGTCGCTGGCGCCGATCGCGCGGGCCTGACGGCAAGGCTCATGGAACCGATCGCGAACTGGGACTTTCACCGGCTGCCGATTTTCGTGCCGGTCACGGCGATCGTGTCCAATATCGTCAGCAACGTCCCGGCGGTGATGGTGCTTCGAACAGTCGTCGCAAGCTTTCCGGATCCTCACGCCGGCTGGCTGGCGCTCGCCATGGCCTCGACGCTGGCTGGCAATCTGACCATCACCGGATCGGTTGCCAATATCATCGTCGTCGAACGCGCAGCCGCCGAAGGTGTCGAGGTTGGATTTCGCGAGTACCTTCCAGATCGGTCTGCCGGTCACGCTTGCGACTCTGGCCCTCGGCACGACGTGGCTGTGGCTCTCAGGTGCCTGATCCTCGTTCCCGATCACATAACTATCGCGACGCTACGGCGCTGATGGCGACCGAGTCACGACTGGCCCCAGGTACTGGTCGAACCACCCGAGGACGTCGCGGATCAGTTCATTGAGCGGTGGCAGGTGGCCTCCTTCATGGATCGCGAGCCGTTTGCGATCGTCAGGAGCGCCGAGGAGCGTGAACAGCGGTTTTGCGACATTCTCGAGCGGGAAAATGAAATCGTCACGCCCGTTCAGCATCAGCGTGGGGACCGTGATGTGCGGCGCGAAATTGATTGGATCCGCCTCCGGAGGGCGCCGAATCGCTGGAAGTCCTCCGGACAACAGCACGACGGCCTTGAACCGCGGCTCGACCGCGACGATGGGCAGCGCCGAGTTGGCGCCTGCACTCATGCCGTAATAGCCTATCTTCCCCTTGTCGATGTCCGAGCGTGTTTCGAGGTAATCGATAGTCCGCCCGAGATCCTTCGACCACTGAATGACCATGTCACGATACGCGTTCATCTGATCTTCTCGCGGCACCTCGCCGACGCCGACAGAACGCTGGAACGTGCCCTGATAGACCGGCACGACGAGGGCGCGGCCGCTTCGGGTGAGAAAGTTGAAGAACGCAGCGCCCGGCGCACTGCTGAGATCGCGACCGAGCGGAAGGACGCCGAACGCGTATCCGCCCGGAAACCAGATGATCGGTTGATACGGCGGCGCGGCGTTCTTCGGCAGAAGAAGATAGACCGGCACACGCTCGTGCCCGTACGCGGCCGCGATGGACACGAGTTCAGCACGCCAGTAGTCGGTCTCCGGCAGGGTCTCCACTTGCGGATCGAGCGAACCCCGGTCGTACGCGTACAGCGCCTTGTACGCTGCATAGAGATCGTCGCCCACGGGTTTGTCCGTCCGGCCGACGCTGCGTGCAGGAATCGCTGCGAGCGCGTCGGCTGGCAGGTGCGTCACATCGCGAACACACCGGAAGCCGTGAGTCGCGTGTCGATCGAGCGGCAGTCGCGCCTCGCGGTTCGTGGCCATGTAGGGTGGATCGTTCCACGCGCCGCCGACGACGTAGCGCCGATCGTCGGTCGCATTCCAGATCCACTCCTTCACGTTGCCCGCGAGGCCGTAGGTGCCGAAGGTGCCGAGATCTTTGAGCTCGGTCTCCGATACAGTCGATTTGCCGTTGAAATTCGCCGCCGACGCAACCGCCTGGCCGTATAAGACGTTCCCGATCGCCTGCTTCCAGTGAAACACGGTGGGCAGTCGTTTGCCGGCAAACTCCGCGTATGCTGCGGCCTCGTACCAGCTGACTCCGCTGACGGGATAGTCGGCCTGTCCCTCTGGGAACGTGCCCATTTCCCACGTTGCAGGGCCGGGCCGGCCGGTCCTGTCGCGCAAGCGATCGGCGAGGTCGAACGACTCGTTCCAGTATTTCCGCTCCCGGTAGCCGCCGGCGTCGACAAATCGCTTGAATTCGCCGTTCGTGACTTCGTACTTGTCCATCCAGAAGTCCGGCAACTGGATCGCCGTCGTCCCATCGCGAGACAGCCCTCCACGCACGTAAACCATTCCAGCTGGCGCCTCTCCGATTCGACGAATCGTAATAAAGGGGCCGATTGCCGAAGCCCCTTCTGCCGTGTCGAACCCGTCCTTGACGAGTCGCCACCGCAGCTGGCCCTGGGGAACGCGCGCACCATTGATCGGCACACGGCCGACCAGCAGCCACGGGCCATCGAAATCGGTGTAGTCCTTGAAATACACGTCCGCGCCCACGGGCTCCGTCATGTTGAAAGGCGATGTCGCGGCGCCGAGCGCACGCTGCACGCGCGGATCGCCGGGCGCGACGCTCGCGGCTCGCTGTCCGAGCCGATAGGCGTCGACATACTGACCGAGGCTCGCCAGCCGCTCGATTTCAGGCAGCGACCGCTCGACCAGCGCCGCCGACTGCCACCGGCGCACCATGACCCAGGTGATCCCGATCACGACCGCGAGCGAGACCACCGCGGCCAGGGCCAGGTAACCGGCCATTCGCGATGGCCGTACCGTCGCAGTCGCGGGCGCAAGACGCCGGAGATCATCGAGCAGTTCGACCGCCGATGGATAGCGGAGAGTTCGATCTTTTTCGAGGCAGCGAGCGACGATGTGTGCGAGGGCTTCGGGAACGTCCGGCCGAAGCGCTTGCAGCGGCGTCGGCTGATCGTGCACGAGCGCGTTCAACGCCGACCACTCGGACTCGCCGTCGAACGCCCGTCGCCCGGCGAGGAGCTGGTACAACACGACGCCGAACGAGAACACATCGGATCGCGCATCAGCCGGTTGACCGAGCGCCTGCTCGGGCGACATGTATCCGCTGCTGCCGAGGATCGCTCCGGCCCCCGTGTGGGGAGGCGCGGTCACGGTCGCGGCATCGGCAGCGACGGCAGGCTCGGTGGTCCATTTCGCCAGACCGAAGTCCAGCACCTTGATCAGGCCGTCGCGCGTCACCATCACGTTGGCCGGCTTCAGATCGCGATGAATGATATCGGCAGAGTGCGAGGCGGCGAGCGCGCCAGCGATCTGAAGGGTGTATTCGATCGCCCGATCAATCGGCAGCGGCTGATCGTGTGAGAGACGGCTCAGAGGCACGCCTTCGACGAGCTCCATCACGATGAAATCGCCGTCGTCTGCCGCGTCGATGTCGTGGATGGTAATGATGTTCGGATGATTTAGTGCGGACGCTGCGCGCGCTTCCTGCGCGAAGCGATGCTTTCGTGCAGGATTCTCCCGACCCGCGTGAAGGACTTTGATGGCAACCTTGCGACCGAGACGCTGATCCTCGGCTTCGTAAACGATGCCCATGCCCCCGCGTCCGAGTTCGCGCCCGACGACGTAGCGAGAGGGGAGGTGCATGCGGACTGACTCGCGGGATCTTACCGCAGTCCCTGCTCGGATTCTGAATCGAAAGGGCAGCTTGGCCAGGCACAACGCTCACTCCAAGATGCGAGCGAGCTGGGCGAGCGAGCCACGCGATCGGAGCGCGCCGTCGAAGCGGCGCGCGAGAGCGCGTGTCGGGGAGTCCGAGGGGCGAAGCCCCTCGGACTGAGTCTGGCGCAGGAGCGCATGTTCGGACATAATCAGCGCGCCCCCAACCCTCGACAACATGACTCTTGCCACCGGCAGCCACCGGGCCGTACCAGACCGGTGTCGCAACCGACTCCCCCGGCCGCGCGGCTCGGTCGAGACCACGCCGAAGCCCTGTGCCAATCGCGAGCGAAGGCGTGCCGAAGCCCAGCCCAAAGGACGCAATGAAAGCCGGTGACACTCTCGGGGCTTATCGCGTCCTGGACAAGCTTGGCGAAGGCGGAATGGGGGAGGTCTATCGCGCGCGCGACACGAAGCTCGATCGCGACGTCGCGATCAAGGTCCTGCCGGAGATCTTCGCGCTCGATCCCGATCGCCTGCGCGCGATTCGAGCGCGAGGCGAAGACGCTCGCCGCACTCAACCATCCGAACATCGCCGCCATCTACGGGATCGAGAGGCCAGCGCGCTGGTGATGGAGCTGGTCGAGGGTGAGGACCTGTCGCCGATCATCGCGCGCGGCCCGATCGCCGCTCGCCGACGCGCTGCCGATCGCGCGCCAGATCGCCGACGCGCTCGAAGCCGCGCACGAGCAGGGCATCGTCCATCGCGACCTGAAGCCCGCGAACATCAAGGTCCGCGCCGACGGCACGGTGAAGGTGCTCGACTTCGGTCTCGCGAAAGCGATGGATCCGGCGGCCGCGTCGAGCGCGGACGGCCATGAACTCGCCGACGCTCACCGCGCGCGCGACGCAGATGGGCGTGATCCTCGGCACGGCGGCCTACATGGCGCCGGAGCAGGCGCGGGGCAAGGTCGTCGACAAGCGCGCCGACATCTGGGCCTTCGGCGTCGTCGCTCTACGAAATGCTGACCGGCGGTCGCGCGTTCGACGGCGAAGACGTCTCCGACGTGCTCGCCGCCGTTCTGCGGAAGGAGATCGATTGGTCCGACGTTGCCAGTCGATGTGCCGGCGCCGCTAAACGCGTTGTTGCGACGCTGCCTCGAGAGAGATCCGCGCAGGCGGTTACGCGACATCGGTGAGGCGCGGGTGATCCTCGAGAATCCCCGCGCGCTCGAGCCGGTTGTCGCGTCGTCCCCAACGGCGATCGGCGCACCGGTTATGACGGCTCCGCTCTGGCGACGCGCGTTGCCATGGACCGTCGCCAGCCTGCTCGCGGGTGCGCTGGCGGTGGCGCTGCTCGCGTGGGCGCCCTGGCGGCCGGCGCCCGTGCCGACGTCACGCCGGCTGCTCGCCAGCATCGGCGCCGATGCATCGCTGACATCGGGCACTGGTCCGTCGGCAATCCTGTCGCCCGACGGGACGACGCTCGCGTTCGTGGCGCGGCAGCAGAGCGAGACGCGGCTCTTCGTGCGCAGGCTCGACCAGTTGCAGGCGGTCGCGCTTGCCGGCGGCGAAGGGGCCGAGAGTCCGTTCTTCTCGCCCGATGGCCAATGGATTGGGTTTTTTGCCGCTGGGCAGTTGAAGAAGATCTCGGTCACCGGCGGCGCGGCGATCCGGCTGTGCGCTGCCCCGAACGGGCGGGGCGGCACCTGGGCCAGCGACGACACGATCATTTTCAATCCGAGCACTGACGCACCCATCCTGATGCGCGTTTCGGCCTCGGGAGGGACACCCACCGCCTTCGGAACGCGCAGAGAGGGCGCGGCCGCGCAGCGGTGGCCGGAGGCGCTGCCCGACGGCCGTGGCGTGCTCTATAGCGAGGGCCCGTCGATCAGCAACTGGGACGGCGCCAACCTCGTCGTCGCGTCGCTCACGGGCGGGCCCGCAAAGGTCGTCGTGCGAGGCGGCTACTTCGGCCGGTACGTCCCGGGCGGATACCTGGTCTACATGAACCAGGGCACGCTCTTCGCCGTGCGCTTCGATCTCGATCGGCTCGAGACCAACGGCCAGCCTCTTCCAGTGCTCGACGGGGTCTCCGGCTCGGTCACGAACGGTGGTGTTCAGCTGTCGTTGTCCGCCGACGGTACCCTCGCCTACGTCCCTGGCGCGGCCACGGCGGTGGTCAACCCGATCGACTGGCTGACGCGCGACGGCAAGACGTCCCCGCTTCGAACGGTGAAGGCCAACTGGGGCAATCCGCGGTTCTCGCCCGACGGCCAGGCGCTGGCGATGGACATCTCTGACGGCACTCAGCGCGACATCTTCGTGTACGACGTGGGCGCGAGACACTTTGACGCAACTGACCTTCGACCCTGGCCGTGACCGGATGCCGATCTGGACCCCTGACGGCCGGCACGTGGTGTTTGGGTCGGATCGGGCGAAGGCGGGCGTGTTCAACCTGTACTGGGTGAATGCCGACGGCACGGGCGACGTCACGAGGCTGACCAACAGCCCGGACTCGCACTCGCCCCGTTCGTGGCATCCGAGCGGCAAGTTCCTCGCCTTCACGGCCGTTCCGCCCGGCGGCTCGCTGGATCTGATGGTCCTGCCGATGGAGGGCGACAGCTCCAGGGGGTGGACGCCCGGCACGCCGACCGTCATTCAGAGCACACCAGCGAACGAGGGGTCACCGACGTTCTCGCCAGACGGTCGATGGATCGCGTACAACTCGAACGAGGGCGGCGGCAACTATGAAATCTATGTACGTCCGTTCCCAGGGCCTGGCGGCAAGTGGCGAATCTCCACAGGGGGCGGCGCCTTTCCCCGGTGGTCGGATGCCACGAACGAGTTGCTGTTCGTCAATCCTTTTGACCCGAGTCCGTCGAAGGTCATGACGGCCCCGTACGTCGTGACCGGCGAGTCCTTCCGGGCCGACACTCCGCAGCCATGGACGACGATCAGCGTGCAAGGCACCAGCAACGCCAATAGTCCGTACGATCTCCATCCGGACGGCAAGCGGCTCGCGACGGCGCCGCTGCCCGATCAGACCGGCGTCAAGCAGGATCGCATCGTCTTCATTTTCAACTTCCCCGAGTATCTGTCGACACTCATGTCGGCGAAGAAGTGACCGTGTCCCTCACCCCGGGCTTCCGAGTCGGCGTCTACGAAGTCACCGCGCAGATCGGCGCCGGGGGAATGGGCGAGGTCTATCGCGCCCGCGATACGAAACTGAATCGCGACGTCGCGATCAAAGTGCTGCCAGAGATCTTCGCGCTCGATCCGGACCGCTTGACGCGGTTCACGCGCGAAGCGCAAACGCTTGCGGCGCTGAACCATCCCAACATCGCTGCGATCTATGGCATCGAGGAATCGGGGAACGTCCGCGCGCTCGTCATGGAGCTGGCCGATGGCGAGGACTTGTCGGCGATCATCGCGCGGGGCCCGATGCCTCCCGCCGATGCAGTTGCCGATCGCAAAGCAGATTGCCGAGGCGCTCGAGGCCGCGCACGAACTCGGGATCGTCCACCGCGATCTCAAGCCGGCCAACATCAAGGTGCGCGCCGACGGCACGGTGAAGGTGCTCGATTTCGGACTGGCCAAGGCGATGGATCCCGCCGGTGGGTCGAGCGCCAATGTCGCGAACTCTCCCACGCTCACCGCGCATGCGACGGCGCTGGGGATCATCATCGGCACGGCCGCCTACATGGCGCCCGAGCAAGCGCGCGGCAAGAGCGTAGACAAGCGGGCGGACGTCTGGGCGTTTGGCGTCGTGCTCTACGAAATGCTCACCGGCCGGCAGGCGTTCACCGGCGATACCATTACCGACGTCATCGCGGCTGTGGTCACTCGCGACCCTGATTGGACGACGGTCCCGGCCTCTACGCCCCCGGCGATCAGTCAGCTGCTGGTGCACTGTCTCGAGAAGGACCCAAAGCATCGGTTGCGCGACGTCGGCGACGCTCGGTTTGCGCTGGAGAGCAGCCTGCCCCACTCTGGCCGATCCGCCCTGATCACCGCACCTCTCCCGTCCGCCAGCGTCGCCACTCGCGCGCGTCCCTGGGGATGGATCGCCGCGACGGCGGTTTGCGCGGCGATCGCCGTGTTCCTTGCCGCGACCTCTTGGCGCGGCGGCAGGCCTTCGTCCGGCGGTGACAACTTCGAGCTCGCCATCGCCCCGCCTCCCGAGACGGAGTTCCAGATTGGATCCAACCGGGGCAACGTGATCGTCTCGCCCGATGGCACCAAGATAGCGTTCGTGGCCGCGACGTCGAAGGCCACGACCCTGTGGGTGCGTTCGCTGGCGGTTGACGATGCGCGGTCGCTCTCGGGAACGGATGGCGCGTCGAACCAATTCTGGTCGCCCGACGGCAAACGACTGGGGTTTTTCGCGAATGGCAAGCTGCGGACCGTCGACATTGCGGGCGGACTGCCCGAAGCGATCGCGGACGCGCCTGCCGGTCGGGCGGTTCGTGGACGGAGGACGGCTCGATCCTGTTTACACCGACCGGCGGCGCCACGGTTTTTAAGATCGCGGCGACCGGCGGCGATGTGAAACCAGTGACGAAACTCGACGCGACACGCGGCGAAGACGCGCATTACTGGCCGGTGGTCCTGCCTGGCGGATCGCGCTTCCTCTACTTCGCTCGAAGCGCGCGGGTTGAGAACAGTGGGATCTATGTCGCCCGCATCGACGGCTCAGCGCCACCCGTTCGTGTTGTCGCGTCGCTGTCGAGCGGAGTGCTGGCTAACCGGCCGTCGACCGGCGAGCCGTATTTGCTGTGGGTTCGCGATGGGGACCTGCTGGCGCAGCCGTTCGACATCGATGCCGGCGTGCTGCGCGGCGACGCGACGACGATTGCGAAGAGCGTGCGTGTCGAAGAGAGCCAGCGTCAGGCGTTCGCCAGCGCCTCCCGCACCGGCATCGTCGCCTGGGCGACGGCGAACGCGGCCGATGGGATCTTCGCGCTGTACAGCCGCGACGGCCGACGCGTCCGCACGCTCGACATCGCGCCGGGTGAGATTGTTGAGCCCGCCCTCTCGCCGGACGGACGACGGCTCTTGTACATGCGAGTGGAAAAGGACAGGGCTCGATCTACCTGCACGATCTGGAGAGCGGCGCGACGCAGCGTGTATCAACTACAGCCGGCTTCAGCGATCAGGCGTCGTGGACGCCTGACGGCCGCGCCGTAATCTATGAGGGCAACGTCGAAGGCACGCGCGTCTTATACCGCCTGACGCTGGATTCGGCGGCGGAGCCACAGTTGATCGTGAGGGGAAGCTTCTCGGGAGGATTCGAGACGGCCGACGGCCGGTTCGTGATCTTCACCGCGAGCGATCCGCAGACGGGCCTCGACGTCATGGCCGCACCCGTGTCCAGTTCCGGCACGCCCGTGCCGCTGGCGGCAACTCCCGCAAGCGAACTTGTGACCTCGGTCTCGAGCGATGACCGATGGATCACGATTGGCGATCTCGCTGGCAGATCGAACGCCGTCCGCCGGCTCATGACTAAGGGCGGCAACCCCACGCTGGGCGGAATGTTCTCGCTGGGATCCGATGGCATTGGACCAGCGATTCTCCGCCGCGACGGCGGGGAGGTGTTCGTGGCGACCGCAGACGGCTCGCTCAAGTCCGCGACGCTGACGCCAGTTGATGAGGGACTGACGCTCGGGCCGCTGCGGACGCTCTTCAAGCTGCCGACCGGCGATGGCAGCTTCAGCCCCAGTCCCCATGGCAACGAGTTCGTCGTCCAGGAATTACCGTTCGCCAAGGGGCAAACACTGCGCGTGTTGACCAACTGGGAGAAGAGACTGAGCAAGTACGGATCGGTGTCGGCCTGATCGCCTCATGAGAAAGCCCCTCATCGCGCTCCTCGCCACCATCCTGCTGAGGCCGCTGCCGCTGGTAGCGGAGAACTGGCCGCAATGGCGCGGGCCATTGCTGAACGGGGTCAGTCGCGACACCGGGCTCCCGGTGCGATGGTCGAAAACCGACGGCCTCGCGTGGAAGCTGGCGCTGCCCGCCTGGTCGGGATCGACCCCGATCGTCTGGGCCGATCGCATCTTTCTCAACGTCGCCGAGGGTCCAGGGGTGTTTCTCTGGTGCATCGATCGGACGAACGGCTCGGTGCGCTGGAAGCGGCCGCTATCTGGCGGCAACCGGCAGATTCGCAAACAGAACATGTCCTCCCCCTCGCCGGTGACCGACGGCGAGCGCGTGTGGGTGATGACGGGCACGGGCATCCTGAAAGCATTCGATTTCGACGGCAACGAGCGGTGGACGCGCGACATCCAGCGCGACTACGGCCCGTTCGGGCAGCTCTACGGCTACGGTTCGTCGCCACTGCTGTTCGAGGATTCGCTCTACGTGCAGGTCCTGCACGGATCGCACACCGACGCGCCCTCGTACCTCCTGCGCATCCGCAAGTCGGACGGGCAGACGATCTGGCGGGTCGAGCGCCGCACGTCAGCCGAGCAGGAATCGCCGGATGCCTACACGACACCGACGCTGGCGCGTCACGATGGGACGGCGGAAGTCGTGGTGTCAGGCGCGGACGTGGTCACCGGCCACGATCCGTCGAGCGGTAAGGAATTGTGGAGAGCGGAAGGGCTCAACCCGAACCACGAGGGCATCTACCGGATCATCGCTTCGGCCGTGGTGCACGACGACGTCATTTACGTGCCCTCGCGCGAGCGCCCGATGCTGGCGCTCAGGGCGGGCGGCCGGGGTGACGTCAGCCGCACCCACCTGCTCTGGCGGTTCATGAACGGACCTGACGTGCCCATGCCGGTGACGGACGGCACCTACCTCTACGTCATCAACGATCGCGGGATCATGTGGTGTCTCGACGCGAAGACGGGCGCGGCGGTGTACGAACGGCAGCGCCTGCGGCCCGCGACCTATACGGGATCGCCCGTCCTGGCAGACGGCAAGATCTACATCACCGATGAAGACGGGGTGACGAGCGTCGTCCAGGCAGGCCCCAAATTCGCGGTGCTCGCGGAAAACGATTTCGGTGAGTACGTCCTCAGTTCGCCCGCTGTCTCCGACGGACAGATCTTCATCCGCACCGACAAGGCGCTCTACGCGATCGGTGAGCGGAAACGTTAGGCTCGATCACTCATCACTGTCACTGATCGCGATTCTGATCTTGAATCGCCGAATCCCAGAATCCGTGATCCAATCCAAGGACACGCGGATCCAGACTCAGGGATCCAATCAGGGATTCAGGTGGATGAGGATCACGGATTGCATTCACGATAGTGTCTGTCACCGTGGTCAGCACGCTCGGGCACTCGCCGCGGCCGCAGATCTCGGTATCGCCGATGACCAGCATGCCGTCGGCATCGAGCGACCATCGCAGGATGTTGGAGAGGTAGGTCTGGCCGTCAGGAAGCGCCGTGTCGGTGCTGATGAGCAGCGAGTTGCCGTTCCATGTTGCCCGTGAATTCCTGACGAGCCGCTGGCCGTTCACGACGTACTCGTTCTGACTCTCGTCGCCGTCAAGCGCGAACCGGGCATCCCGCTGCGGGAGTGGAGTCAGTCGCCTGATGCTCAGGCTCGACGGCGTCTGTGTGATGGTGGCTTCGGTGCCGAGCCAGAACTGCTCGTAGCCGGGACGCACGGGTGTCGCTGATACGAGAACCCACCGACCTGAGAAATCCACGGCGGCGGTGGCGCGCGCCTCGGCGGTGGCGGTCAGCAACCCGACGTACGCCAGTGCGACAAGTGCGAGGACGTGAGCGCGCAACGGAGGGGACACCGGCATCAGAACCTCGTCACGCGAGAAAGCGCCGCACGGCGTCGGCGACTGCATCTGCCGCCGCGCGCTCGCTGTGCGGGCTGTGGAACGCTCCCGGCAGGAGCGCGAGGCTCGCGTTTGGAAGCGCGGCACGGAGCGCATCGATCTCTCCAGGCTCGGTCCTCGGGTCCGCCTCTCCATGAACCAGCAGAACTGGCGATCGAAGGTCCGCCAGCCGTCCGTCGTAAAGGTCCGCCTGGCCGCCGCCCGCCGAGTCCTCCAGATGAAGCCAGGCTTCGCCATTGACCCTGAGCACCGCCCGCCAGCGGCTTCCATGATCGATCTCGAGCGCCTTCGAGACGCGGCCGCCGAATTGTTCGGGGCGGTCGCGCATGGCCTCGAAGAACTCGCGCGATCGGGGTTTCCGCCGGAAGAAGTGCGTTGCCTCCGCGATGATCCGATCCACCCGATCGGGCGCCGTCAGCGCGATCTTGAAGGCAATCACGGCGCCATCGCTGTGTCCCCAGAACGAGGCGCGCCCGAGCCCCAGGGCGTCGAGCACGGCGAGCGTTTCCTCTGCCGCGCGCTGATGAAAACCTACGGGTTGCACATCGATCGTTTCAGAGGCGCCGTAACCCGTTCGATCGGGGACGATGACGCGATGCCGATCAAGTGCCGCAATCTGGCGGTCGAACGAGTAGATGCCAGCGCCCCACCCGCCATGGAGGACAACGAGCACGTCAGGCCGACCGATCTGACGGCCGTCGTCCGAGTCTCGATAACCGATGCGCACTGGCGAGCGACCGGGGACGAGTGGCGAATGTGGTAGCAGAAGATGTGGCATCGTCGAAGCCGCCTGCATCATAGATCCGGGTGCCCAACAGCGGTCAGCGGAGCAGCACCAGCGCGAGATCGGAATCCCCGGATTCAAGCCATCTTGCGCGGGTTCAGGAGGTCCACCGAAACCTTCGCCATGTGTTGACGCCCTACATGGACGCATGTTCCGAGCACCGCCGGTCTCGCCCATGAGACTCCGCTCCTCGCGAAAATGCGTGTAGACTGCGCCAGATTTCCGTCTCTGGGACGGGCAGTTGAAAGGGAGTCCTATGCATCGCGCGTTCGGGCATCGCACCTGGCTGGTAATTGCGACTGTCGCCGGGCTAACGCTCGGCGCCTGCTCGCATGAGTCCTCATCGACCGGCGATGCTGGGAAGAGTGGACGCCAAGGTGCCGATGCGGCCAAAGGCAGTGCGGGCGCGTCGTCGATCGACGCCTGTCGTCTCTTGAACAAAAACGAGATCCAGCAGCAGCTCGGGGTCGCCATGAACGAGGGCAAGCTCCAGACAACCAGCTCGCAGGCCACCTGCGACTGGACCGCCACCGGACCCGCCGAGACCAGCCTCACCGTCAACGTCCAGGATTTCGACCAGAGCTACTGGAGTAGCTTTACCTCACTTGGCCGCGCCAAGCCGGTCAGCGGCTTGGCCGAGGCGGCCTTCGCAAACGTGCCCCTAAAGGGCGGCCTGATGATCAAACAGGGCAAGTACGAGATCGACGTGGGCATCGTCGATTTCAACATGAGTGACGAGCGCGCGATCGCGGCCGCAAAGGCGCTTGCGACCCTCGTGCTGCCGCGCGTCTCCGGCTCGACTCAAGGATCGCGATAGCGTTCCTGCGTTCGGCGAAAACTACTTGATCGAGGCGAGCGCGAAGTCGCTGGCGAATGGCGACTTCACTTCGACGTCCGTGCCTCAATGGCTTTCTGTCGTTCGATGAGACGCTCCGATTCCGCATTCAGCGCGGCTTTACGCTTCGGATCTTTCTCGAGGCCTGCCAGATCTCTGAGGACGAGTGCCTTCACCAGCAGCGTGAGTCCGTTTTCGGCATCAAGTTGCAGTCCCTTGTCCGCCCAGGTGCGCGCCTCGTTGAGCAGCGCCCGCTGTTGCGGTTCAGGCGTATCCGGTTTGAATCTGATCGTGTCGCGCAGTGCCGACGCAACGTTCGCCCGCTGCTCAGGGTCTCGTGGAAAGCGCGCCGCAATCGCGCGCAGCGCGTCGACATAGCGGTCCATCGTCTGTGGTGTGAACAGGGCGCTCGCCAGCAGCAGGTGCGGCGTCGGATCGTTCGGGTATCGGTCGATCAGACTCTTTATGAACGCGTCGCCTGCCGCACGTCTCGCGGGATTGTCGCTCGTGTAATAACTGTGCAAACGGATCATGGCGTCACGCCGCAGCGCGGGGTCGGGCGCGAGTTCGATGGCGCGCTGCAAATGCTCTTCGGCACGGGCCAGATTGCGCGCCCGTTCCGCCTCGCCGGCGAGCGCCGCCGTATCGGCAAGCCGGCGCCCTAAATCAAAGTGCTCGGAGGCCGTCCGTGCGACGGCTTCTGCTTCCGCAAATCGTGCCGCTTCGAGCAGCGCGTCGAAGCTCGCGGGTGGCTCGGCCGGCTGCGCGGACGCGGCCTCGAGCGTAAAGTTCACCGTGACCGTCATGATCACGGGTGTCGGCTTGCCGTTGACAATGGTCGGCTCGTAGACCCACTGCTTTACGGCGTCGAGCGCCGCCTGATCGAGGAGCGGGATCGATCGCACCACTTTCGCTTCCACGACCGTGCCGGTGGCGCCGATGGTCGCTTCGACGACGACGCGACCTTGGATACGGGCGTCCCTCGCGTCGGCGGGATAGACCGGCGGCACATGTTTGATGATGGCCGGTGCCTTCATCTGTGTCGCGCCGGGCGCTGCCCGACCACCCGTTTGCCCTGCGAAAGCCGCGCCGGCTATGGCCACGGCGACGAGCGTCGCGAGTATCTGTATACGAACGGCTCCAACATGTGGTGTCACGGTGGCGTGTATTATCGCACCCGGCTCGAGCCGTCCGTCATCCTACGTGTGATCCAGATTCTATCGCTCTCGAGCGATCGCTCTCAGCGCCCGAATCGGACAGCTCAGGCGGCGCGCCAGAGCCGCGAAAGCCTCGTCTGGTTGTGCGGGGGTTGCTTGGCAGCCGCTCCTCATTTCTTCTGAGCCCAATTCATCACAATCGTCATGGGTGTGAGAATTGCCCATGCACCCGCTGTTCAGCCGGCAGCCGCTGATCGCCAGCTGCAATTGAGGAAGGGCAGTGTGAACGCGACCGGGTGTATAAGAAGTTTGCTTCACTCGGTCCGTCTAGCCGCTGCCATGCGACACCTGTTCATCTGCACGCTGCTGTGCTTTCTGCCCATACCAGCACTCGCTCAAACCACGCGTTCAGTCCCTCAGCCGCCCCAGGCCAGGAGTTCGGATCTTTCCAGGAGCTCCGCTCAGGAGCTGGGAAGATCGCCTGATGTCCAGCGACCCGAAGGTCCGGGCAATCGCCGAAACCGCGCTGGTCAAAGGGGCAGCACGTTCGCTGCCTTTGCTGAGACGACTCCTTCATCGTGGCGATGAAGACCTGAATCTGAGGACGTTTGAGATCATCCGGCGGCTCGGTCCGCCGGCCATTCCGCTGCTGGTGGAACTGCTTCGGCATGAACAAGTCTCCTTCCGGCGCTTCGCCGCTGATGCGTTGATCGACTTGCCGCCCAACACCGAAGTGATTCAACCGGCGTTGAGACGAGCACTGAGAGACGAGGACTCGGACGTTGCCGGCGACGCCGCACGTGCCTTGGGCGCGTTGGGCAAGAGGGCCACTCCTTCACTACGCGCTCTCATGAGGACGCTCTCGCACGAGGACCCATACGTCCGCATCTACGCGGCTGAGGCCCTGGCGTCCATCGGTCCGAATGCGGGCGCGGCGACCGCGGACCTCGCCAGAGCCGTGGGCGATCCGATTCCCGGCGTTCGATGGGCGGCGTGTGAGGCCCTCGCAACCATCGGCCCCGCCGCCGAGTCCGCTGTGCCGCAGCTCGTCGAAGCTCTGACGGATGAATTCCTCTATGTGCGCATCTTCGCGGCCGGGGCGCTGGGAAGCATCGGGCCAAAGGCACAGACGGCCCTGGAGGCTCTGAGAACGGCTGCAAACGATCCCGCACTGCGTGACGAAGCTGAGTGGGCGCTGAATCGAATCGCCGGAAGCCATCTCATAAGCGGTGCGAACGAGCGACAGCGAGTGAGCCCGGCGAGCGGAGCGGGACGTGGGGCCCCCGCGAGCGAGCCGGTCGGTGAGTCCGAGGGGCGAAGCCCCTCGGTTAAGACCGCCCAAACAGGCAATCCTCCGATTGACTGGGACACGACCACCGGGCGGAACATCGCCTGGAGCGTCGAGTTGGGAAACGAGACGTACGGCCGTCCCGTCGTTGCCGGCGAGGTGGTCTATGTGGGTACCGACAACGCCCGGCACATGAACCCCGCCTTTCAGGAAGAGAGCGGCGTGCTCATGGCCTTTCGGATGACGGATGGCGCGTTTCTGTGGCAGGACGTCGCCCCGAGAGTAGACCGCGGCCTGCGCGAGTTCCTGCTGCCTTCGACGACGAGTGCAGCGTATGTGGAAGGGAACCGCCTGTACTATGTCACCGCCGAGGGGCAACTCCGTTGTCTCGACACCCAGACAGCCGACATCGTCTGGGAGTTGGACATGCCCGACCGCCTGGGTGTCTTTCCGCATGAAGCGACCAACAGCGACGTGTTGCCTGTGGGTGATCTGCTGTTGGTCTCTACCTCCAACGGCCAGAATGAAGGGCACACGCGCGTCCCCTCGCCGCGCGCCCCAAGTCTGATCGCGGTGAACAAGCGCACGGGCGAAGTCGTCTGGCGCGCGATCGGCGCCGGCGGGCAGGTGCTCCACGGCCAGTGGTCCAGCCCGGTGGCGGCCGACGTCAACAGCCGCATCCAGGTCCTCTTCGGCGGAGGAGATGGCTGGCTGCGCGCTTACGACGCAGCGTCGGGTCACGAAGTCTGGCGCTTTGACGGCAACCCGAAAGACGCCCGCTGGCTTCCCCGTCCCGGCGTCCTGTCGCGCAGCTCCATCATTGCTTCACCGGTCTTCGCCGACGGCCGCGTCTTCATTGCCATGGGGCTGAGTCCAGGGCACGACAACGGACCCTCGCTGATTTATGCGATCAGTCCCAACGGCCAGGGAGACGTCACCGAGAGCAGGCTGCTCTGGACTTCTCGCGAGGTCGGCCGCGTCGTGGGAACGCCCATTGTCAGGGACGGTTTGCTGTACGTAGCGGACCTGGGCGGAACAATTCATTGTCTGGACGCGGCAACTGGCGCTCACCTCTGGAAGCACGAGACGGACGAGGCCATCTGGGGTTGCCTCTTGCTGGCTGGCGACCGGCTGTATGTTGGGACCGTTGAAGGTAGCATGACCGTTCTTCGTGCCGGACGCCGAAAGGAATTGCTGGCGCGGATCGAGATGGATGCGCCGCTCTATTCGCGTCCGGCGCTGATTGGCGATGCGCTTGTCCTGACGACCGCGCACCGGTTGTACTTCATCGCGGCTAAGCCTTGAATCCAAACTCGAGCGACGCGCCCGCAGTCGAGACGCGCCGGTTCTGCGGTAAGCTCTTGCGCATGACCACCATCCGACGCGCGATCGTGCTCCTCTTCGTCGCGACCACGTGCTGGGCACAGGACACCGCCCGCATGGACGAAGTCGTCCAGAGCTACGTCCGCGACAAGACCTTCATGGGGACGGTGCTCGTCGCCCGCGGTGGTGACGTCATTCTCAGCAAGGGCTACGGTTCGGCAAACCTTGAATGGGACATCCCGAACGCTCCGGCGACGAAGTTCCGGCTCGGCTCGATCACCAAGCAGTTCACCGCCGCGTCCATTCTGCTGCTCGAGGAACGCGGGAAGTTGAAGCTCGATGATCCGATTAAGAAGCACCTGCCCGACGCACCCGCGGCATGGGACACGATTACGATCTTCAACCTGCTGACGCACTCGTCCGGGATTCCGAATTTCACCAGCCTGCCGGAGTACAAAACGATGCAGCTGGTAGAGACACCCGTCGCCAGGACGATCGCGGCCGTGCGCGACAAGCCGCTCGATTTCGCCCCCGGCGAAAAAATGAGCTACAGCAACTCCGGTTATCTCGTCCTCGGCTACGTGATTGAGCGGATCACAGGCGCCAGCTACGGGAAGTTCGTGACCGACAACATCTTCACGCCGCTTGGGATGAAGGACTCGGGCTACGACTCGAACACCGCCGTCATCCCCCGCCGAGCCGCCGGATACACACCGTCGCCGACAGGCCCCGTCAACGCCGGCTTCGTCCACATGAGCATCCCGCATGCGGCTGGCGCGCTCTACTCCACGACCGAGGATCTGCTCCGCTGGGAGCAGGGCTTGTTCGGCGGCAAGCTGATTTCGGCCGCGTCGCTCGCGAAGATGACGACGCCGTTCAAGAGCGACTACGCATTCGGGGTCATGGTGCAGACCATGAGTGGAAAAAAGGTTGTCCAGCACGGCGGCGGCATCGAAGGGTTCAACACGTTCCTGGCGTACTACCCCGACGACAAGCTGACCGTGGCAGTGCTCGCCAACCTCAATGGCGAGGCGCCGAACCAGATTGCGGCGAAGCTGGCCACCCTGGCGCACGGCGGCGTCGTGCAGACCACGTCCGAGCGGAAGGAGATCCCGCTGCCGGTCGCGACGCTCTCGAAGTACGTCGGCACGTACGAGCTCGCACCAGGCGCCAACATGATGATCAGGCTCGCCGGCGATCATCTGACGACGCAGCTGACGGGTCAGGCGCAGATTCCCATCTTCGCGGAGTCGGAGACGAAGTTCTTCCTGAAGGTCGTGGACGCGCAGGTCGAGTTCTTCACCGACCCGAGCGGGGCGGTCACACACGCGGTGATGTATCAGAACGGCCGTGAACGCAAAGTTCCGCGCACCAGCGCCACCGTGGCCGAGCCGCAGCACAAAGAAATCACGTTGCCGGCAGGCACCCTGGCTCGCTACGTTGGCACGTATCAGATGCCCGCCAACGCCGAGCTGTCGGTCACGCTCGAAGGCAATCAGTTGAAGGCGCAGCTCACCGGTCAGCCGGCATTTCCGATCTTCGCCGAGTCGGAGACGCTGTTCTTTTACAAGGTGGTCGAAGCGACGCTGGAATTCCAGAAAGACGCAAACGGCGCCGTGACGGGCGTGCGACTGCGCCAGGGTCCGATCAATTCGCTCGCGCCGAGAAAGTAGCCCGCCTTACGTCGCGGCTTATGCTCTTCTAACGTGCTTCACGACGTTGGTTACGCCATTCGCCTGCTTCGCAACAGCCCGGGCTTCTCGGCTGTCGCGATTGCCACCATCGCCCTCGCAATCGGCGCGAATACGGCCATGTTCAGCTTTGTGAATGGCGTGTTGCTCAGTCCGCTGCCGTATCCCGAGTCGGATCGCATCGTGCGCGTCCTCGAAAAGCTTCCGACCGGCGGGCTCAATGGAATCTCCACGCTGAATTATCTCGACTGGACGAACCAGAACGCCGTCTTCGAGTACATGGCCGCGGAAGTTGGTTGGCGTGCCACGTTGACCGGTGGGGACGAGCCCGTCTCGATCCGAGGCGCGCGCGTTTCGGCGCAGTACTTCGATATCTTCGGAGCGAAGCCAGCGTTGGGCCGCTTGTTTCTTCCGGGCGATGATCAGCCCGGCAACGATCGTGTGGTGCTGCTGAATCATGTGCTCTGGGAAAGCCGCTTCGGTTCCGATCCCGCAATGCTGGGTCGGAACATCTTGTTGAATGGCGAGCCACACACCGTGATCGGGGTCCTTCAGAAAGGCGGACCTTTCGATCGCGCCGCAGCCCAGATTTGGAAACCCCTTGCCTTCCAGCCTTCAAACATGACGCGTGATTATCGATGGCTCGGCGCGAGCGCCAAGCTCAAGTCGGGCGTGCCGCTCGAGAAAGCACGAGACGAGATGGGTGTCATCGGGCGGCGTCTTGCCCGCTCCTATCCCAACTCGAACAAGGGCTGGGGCGTTGCCGTCGACCGTCTCGCCGACGTGTTGATCGGCCCAGGGTTGCGCACCGCCGTCACGGTCCTGTTCGCCGCCACGCTGTTCGTGCTGCTGATCGGCTGCGCCAACCTGGCGAATCTCACGCTGGCCCGCAGCCTTTCACGGGAAAACGAGATGGCGGTGCGCGCCGCGCTCGGTGCAAGCCGCTGGCGCCTGGTCAGGCAGTTGCTGATCGAGAACGTCGTGATTTCAGTGTGCGGCGGCATCGTAGGAATGGGCGTGGGTTACGCGATGTTGAAATGGATCCAATCGTTGATTCCTCCTTCAACGCTGCCCCCCGCGGTGGACATTGGAATGGATACGTCCGTCCTGCTGTTCACGTTGACCGCTGCCGTCGTGACAGGCCTGCTGTTCGGCGTGGCGCCAGCAAAGCAGACCACGAACCCGAGCCTGGTCAGCGCGCTGAAGGAAAGCGGACACGGCACGACGGCGGGCAGCCCGGGTCGGCGCATGCGCGGCGGTCTGATCGTCGCAGAAATCGCGCTCGCGTTCGTGCTGCTCGTCGGGTCGGGGCTGCTGATGCGCAGTTTCTTTAACCTGCTCGACATCGATCTCGGATTCGAGGCAACGAATGTCCTGACAGCCGGTCTGCCGATGAGCCAAGAGCAGCACCCGGATCCCGTCGAGCTGAACGCCTATCTCGCCTCGATCAGTGCCGCGGTGGAGGCCGTGCCGGGCGTTCGCGAGACGGCCATGACTTCGGCGTTACCGCTACAGGGCTGGGGCTACGGCGTACCCTACTCGATCGCCAATCGCGAAATCGTGGATCCGTCGAGTCGCCGCCGGGCGTTCTTCAAGATCGTCACCCCGTCGTACTTCGACGCACTGGGCATCAAGCTCCTTGCAGGGCGCGTGTTGAGCGAGAGCGACATGGCGGGTGCGCCGGTCGCGCTCATCAACGAGACGCTGGCCAAGCGCGAGTTCCCCGATGAGAGCCCGATCGGTCGCCGCATCCTGGTGCGACAAATCGTCCCGGGCAAAACTGAGTTCGGCCAGGAGATCGCCTGGGAAATCGTCGGCGTCATCGCGAGTGAAAAGATCAATGGGCTCGGCGATGCGACGAGCGCTGGCATGTACGTCTCGAACCGGCAGAACGCGACCTATGAAATCAACCTTCTCGTGCGAGCCAGCATGCCTCCGCAGTCTCTGCAGCGGGCCGTTCGGTCGGCCGTTGATCACGTCAACAGGGACCAGGCGCTGAACGACGTCCGCACGCTCGAACAGATCGTGGATCAATCCATGCTCGCCAACCGCGTCTCGAGCACCCTCCTTACGGGTTTTTCCACCATGGCGCTGCTGCTCGCGGCCGTGGGCACCTACGGCGTCATTTCTTACACGGCCGGGCAGCGGACCCACGAGATGGGCATTCGCGCGGCACTTGGAGCCAGCCCGGGCCACCTGCGGACGCTGATATTCAGGGGAGGGATGCGGCTCGCGGTGACGGGACTCACGATCGGGCTGATCGCCACGATTCCCGCGACTGACGTCCTGTCGTCGATGCTCTACGGCGTCGGCACCTACGACCCGTTAACTCTCGTTGTGGCGGCTGCTCTGCTGTCCGCGGTCGCAGGGTTCGCCTGCTTCCTGCCGGCCTGGCGAATCACGAAAGCCGATCCCATCGAAGCGCTGCGGTATCGATGAGGCGAGTTGGCCCTGGATCGAACACAGGGCCAACCCCAACACGCTCAATTAACGTTCGCCCGTGCCCCCCTTGCAGAGTCCGAGCTTGCCCGGGGCGCCGTGCGGAAGCTGGTAATACCTCCAGGAGTCCGCTGCGGTCTGAACCTGCGACGCAAGCTGTCCCATGGGGTCGGACAAGTCATAGTCGTTCAGCCCGCTGGCGGCGCAGGCCGAGTTCGCGTGATCCAGAGCGCCGGTCTCGTTCGTGTTGTTGAGAGATACCCGGCGGTCCCTTCACCTCTCCCGCGAATGCTCCGCCAGCGGCGAGCGCGAGAACAGAAGACGCAACAATAAGCAGTCGTCTCATCCGTCAACCTCCTTCTTTCTGACCCTCTGAGAAAACGACGATACTCCCGACGACAGGATGCGGTCCAGCACTTTAGGCGCGATGGTCGCGCTCCTCCCGCGATCAGCGTGATTACTGTCTCCTGGCGGGCGCGCGTCGACGGAGTTCCTCGAACCAGTTGGTCACGATGGCGAGCGTCGAGCCACCCGAACGCGCGGAGAGCTCCACCAGGAACCGGTTGCGGTCAGGCGTGATATCCCACGTCGTGGTCGAGGGCTGTTGAAACAACTCACGGGGCGTCCCGGCGCGAAATTCCGGACTGGTGACGACGTCGACGGCCATCAGCTTCGCGATCGGTACGCGGGCCCAGTAGAACAACTCCCGGCCATCCTTGGACCACCGTGGCGTGCTGCCGCCGTCCAGCGAAATCCGAGTCTTCGGCCCCGGTCCAGGAAATGGCTGAACGTAGACCTCGAGTGGTGCCGGACTCGTTTGACTCGTACGCTATCCAGCGACCGTCAGGCGACAGCTGCGCGTCGGTCTCGGCGCCGGCTGCGTCGGCGTGCAGCGGTCGTGGCTGCCCGGGCTGGCCGTCGATTGGAATGGGCAACACCAGGAGCCGCGGGCGCTTGTCAGGGCCCGCCTCGACGTAGACCAGCGTCCTTCCATCGGGCGTGATCGACCGCGGCGTGGCGGACGACTCGGTTGAAAGGATCAGCGTCGGCTTGGCGCTGGCATCGGCCGGCACGCTGTACAGGCCGTGCTTGCCGTCCGCGATGCCGCTGTAGAACACACGACGACCGTCCGGAGTCCAGATCGGAAAATCGTTGGTGTCATTCGGCTCCGCCGAAGCTCAGACGCGTCAGCGTGCCCCGCTCGACGTCGAACGTCCAGATATCCCGGCCGCTTCTCTCATTGCTGATTCCGTTCGCGACGAGGCGCCCATCGGGCGACAGGCGGCCCGTTCCCCACGCCTGTCGGGACTGTCCTGGCAGGACCTTGGTCTGGCCGGTGCGATCCGCCCACGCGAGCGTTGTCCCGCTGGTCCCCGGGCTCGAGAAGTAGGCCAGGACACCCGACGCCGAGACGGAATAGTCGGCCGTGCCCGGACGGCCCAATCACGGACACGTCCTCGACGACCGGCACCTCGCCGCCCGTGACTTCGAGGCGAGACAGATCGAACGGCATCGCGAACAGGGTCGTGCCGCGCACGAATGTCAGATGCCCGCTCGCGACGTACTGGCCGTTGGCTCCGCCCTTTGCGACGATTCGGTGACCGGTCTTGTCCAGATCCTTCACGGCGAATTGCGGCTCGCCCTGCTGCATCATCACGGTGAACAGCAGCCGGCGCCCACCGGGCAGGAATTGCGGACGGACGTGGGAGAGCTCGCCCTTCGAGCTGTCCACGGTCGTGAGTGACTCGGGCACGCCGCCGTCGGCAGACACGCGCATCAAACCCTTCGGGCTCCGGAACACGATCGTGCCGTCGTCGCCCCACGCGCCACCCCATTGCAGAGAGCCGTCGCAGAGGGTAATCGATGTGCCGCCGGTGATCGGTATCTTCTTGATCTTCTGGTCCGCGAGGTCGGTGTAGGCAATCCACTGGCCGTCGGGAGAGAACAGCGGAAAGGCGCCACGCTCGGTTCCCGGCACGACCCGCCCGTCGAACTGGTCGAGCATCCGCAGCACAATTCCCGCGCTGGAGTTTTGACCGCCGGCGATTGCATAGGCGATCCGCGTGCCGTCACGAGACGTCGCGACGAACAGGGACAAATCCTTCGTGTTCTGCGTCGAGCGCGTGACCAGCTGAGACGCAGGCTCGGGTCGTCGTGAGAGGGCCCACGCGATGCTTCCCGCCGCGATCACGATGGCCACCGCCCACGGCAGCCAGCGCGAGAGCGCGGACGCGCGCTTCGCAGGCGCGGTCGCGGCCGCCGCCGCAGGTTCGTCGGGCTCGTCCATGCCGATCCACACGTCGCCGATGTCGCGCAGCCGGCGCGCGGGATCGCGCTCGAGGCAGCGCTCGAGCACGCGACGGACCTTCACCGGCGTGTCGGCCGGCAGCGCCCTCCAGTCGATGTCCTGCCGCAGCACCGCAGCGAGCACATCCGAGACGTCGTCCCCCTTGAACGCCCGTTCGCCCGCCAGCATTTCGAACAGCACGACGCCGAACGCCCAGATGTCCGCGCGCCGATCGACCTTCTTGCCCTTCGCCTGCTCGGGCGCCATGTAGGCGGCCGTGCCGAGGATCATGCCGAGCTGTGTCGCGCGGGTCAGCGTCGGCGAGTTCATGACGTTGACGTCCGACGATGACGTCGGGTCCATCGCTTTCGCCAGGCCAAAGTCGAGCACTTTGACCGTGCCGTCGGGACGGACTTTCACGTTGGCCGGCTTGAGGTCGCGATGGACGATGCCCTGTTCGTGGGCCGCCTCGAGCGCGGTGGCGATTTGCCTCGCGATCGCCAGAGCCTCGGCGAGAGGAACCGGGCCTTGCTCGATGCGATCGGCAAGCGTCGGGCCGTCGACCAATTCCATGACGAGCGCATGCGTCGCGCCACTGTCTTCAAAGCCGTAGATCTGGGCGATGTTCGGATGGTTGAGCGCGGCGAGGACCTGCGCTTCGCGATGAAAGCGCGCGAGCCGGTCGGGATCGCCGGCGAACGAATCCGGCAGGACCTTCAGCGCGATGTCGCGACCGAGCTTGGCGTCGCGGGCGCGATACACCTCGCCCATTCCGCCTTCGCCCAGCTTGTCCACGACGTGATACGAACCAAGCGTCCTACCTATCATTGGTCGAGAGGGTAATACAGAATCCCTGATCTGTGATTAGCGTGCCCATCGAAGCGCCAGCGGTTTTGCGGCGGCCGCAAGTTCGAGCAGGCCGGCCCGCGTGGCCGGATCCAGCGGTTCGAGCGGATGCCTGACCGCGTCGCTCTTGATGACGCCTCCCTCCTTCATCACCGTCTTGCACGCGCGCAGGCCGCACTGGCGGTTCTCGAAGTTGATGAGCGGCAGGATGCGCGCGTAGGCCTCAGCCGCTTCGGCGCGCCGGCCAGCGAAGTAGTGAGTGAGCACCACCTTGATCAGGTCCGGCGCCAGGGCGCTCGGCATCGTGCCGAGTGCGCCGGCGTCGAGGTCGGCCATGAGGGTCACCGACTCTTCGCCGTCGAACGGCCCGACGATCGCGTCACCACCGGCCGCAATGAGCGCGCGCAGCTTGGCGGCGGCGCCCGGCACTTCGATCTTGAATGAGTTCACGAGCGGCACGCTGTTCGCGAGGCGAACAAGGAAGGGCACCGACAGCTGGACGCCCGAGAGCGGAGCATCCTGCACCATCAGCGGGATGCGCGCAGCCTCGGCGACCGCGGCGAAGTGGGCCAGCGTGCTGTTTTCGTCGGCGCGCAGGCTGACGCCGTGATAGGGCGGCATCAGCATAAGCATCGAGGCCCCGAGTGAGGCGGCGCGGCGACCGCGCTCGGCGGCAATGCGGGTACTGAAGTGGCTGCAGGTCACGATCACCGGCACCCGGCCGGCCACATGAGTCAGGCCCAACTCGGTCAGCCGATCGCGTTCGTCATCGGTCAGCAGGAACTGCTCCGAGAAGTTCGCGAGCAGGCAAATCGCGTCGACGCCCTGATCGATCATGCAGTCGAGCACGCGCCGCTGCCCGTCGAAATCAACGTCGCCGGACTCGGTGAAGGGCGTCGGCGCGATGGGCAGAACGCCACGGAGAGGTCTCGAATCCCTGATCACGGATCACTTATCGTAAATCACTGATCCCTTAATCCTCGAATCGTTGAATCGGTGAATCGTTGAATCCCAGACTGAGCGTAACCGAGATAGTTACAGAGCCGCTTCATCGGCGCGGATTTTCGTGCTACGTTCTCGCGGCAAAGGTCGAGAAGAACTGAATTCCTTGCCCATGCAGACCACGCGATTCATTCTGGCACTGTCGCTGACGTGCGCCGTCGCGCCGGCACACTCTCAACAGCCGCCCGTCATCGGTCTCATCACCAAGACGGAGACGAATCCGTTCTTCGTGAAGATGCGGGAGGGAGCGGCGGAGGCCGCGAGGGCCAGGGGCGCCAAGCTGATGACCGCTGCCGGCCGTTTCGACGGCGACAACGCGAGCCAGGTGACCGCCATCGAGAACATGGTGGCGACAGGCGCCAGGGCGATTCTCATCACGCCAAGCGACACGAAAGCCATCGTCCCGGCAATCAGGAAAGCGCGCGCCGCCGGCGTGCTGGTGATCGCGCTCGACGCGCCGACCGACCCGCAGGACGCGACCGACGCACTGATCGCGACCGACAATTTCAAGGCCGGCCTGCTGATCGGCAGCTATGCGAAAGCTGTCATGGCCGGCAAAAGCGCAAAGATCGCCACGCTCGATCTCGCGCCCGGCATCACCGTCGGCAAGCTGCGGCACGACGGCTTCCTGCAGGGCTACGGCATCAAGGAAGGTGATCCGAGCATCGTGTGCAGCGCCGACACCCAGGGCGATCAAGCCAAGGGACAGACGGCGATGGAGAACTGCCTCCAGCGAGCACCGGACATCGACGTCGTATACACCATCAACGAGCCTGCAGCGGCGGGCGCCTATCGCGCGATCAGAGCTGCCGGACGGGAGAAGCACGTGCTCATCGTGTCGGTCGACGGCGGCTGCGCCGGGGTGCGAAACGTCAAGGCCGGAATGCTCGGCGCCACGTCGCAGCAGTATCCGCTCAAGATGGCGTCGCTCGGCGTCGAGGCCGCGGTCGAGTACGCGAGGACCGGCAAGAAGGCGTCCGGCACGATTGACACCGGCGTTACCCTCATTACCGACAAGCCGATGAAAGGCGTGGACAGCCGGGACACCGCGTTCGGTCTCGATGGGTGCTGGGGCAACAAGTAGCGGCTCGGCGGCTCCGATGGATGGGACCGGGCGTCGATTCCGCGAGCACGCGGCGATTCTCTCGGGCTTCGGCCCGCTCCTCGCGCTGCTGCTCGCCTGTATCTTCTTCGCGTCGCAGAGTGACCGCTTCCTGACCGGCCAGAACTTCTCGCTGATCCTGCAGCAGGTGATGGTCGTCGGCGTCATCGCCATCGGCCAGACGCTGGTCGTCCTCACCGGCGGCATCGATCTGTCGTGCGGGATGGTGATGGCGCTCGGCTCGATCGTCATGAGCAAAGCTGCGGTCGATCACGGCATGACTGCTGGTGCGGCCGTTGCGTGCGGGATGCTGGCGACCGTGTCGTTCGGTTTTCTGAACGGTGCGTTGATTACGTTCGTGCGGCTGCCGTCGTTCATCGTCACGCTGGGAACGCTCAACATCGTCTTCGCCATCACGCAGATCTACTCTCAGTCCCAGACCGTGTCCGGCCTTCCTGACGCCCTCGTCGCGCTCGGCGAGACATTCGACGTCGGCGGCACGGCGGTCACCTACGGCAGCGTGCTCATGCTCGGTCTCTACTTCCTGGTCTGGTTTGGGTTACGCGAGACCGCTTCGGGCCGGCATGTCTATGCCGTCGGCAACAACGCGGAGGCGGCACGCCTGATGGGCATTGCCACCGGACGGCTGATTCTCGGCGTGTACATGTTCGCCGGCTTGATGTATGGCGTCGCCGCGCTGCTCGCGGTGGCGCGTACCGGCGTCGGCGATCCGCAGGCAGGTCAGACTGACAACCTGGACAGCATCACGGCGGTGGTGCTTGGCGGAACCAGCCTGTTCGGCGGGCGCGGCGTGATCCTCGGCAGCCTGGTCGGTGCGCTGATCGTAGGCGTGTTCCGCAACGGTCTCACGCTCATGGGCGTGGCGTCGGTCTATCAGATCCTGATTACCGGGATTCTCGTGATCCTGGCCGTCGCAACCGATCAGCTCTCGCGCCGGAAGGGGCTCCGGCCATGACGGCGGACGCGACGACACCGACGCCTGTCCTGCAGGCACGCGGTCTCGTGAAGCGTTACGGGCACGTGACGGCGTTGGATGGTGCCGATCTCGATCTGCTGCCCGGCGAGATTCTGGCGGTCATCGGCGACAACGGCGCGGGCAAATCGACGCTCGTCAAGGCGCTCTCCGGTGCGCTCGTGCCCGATGAGGGCGAGATACGCGTCGACGGCCGCGCCGTGAAATTCCAGAGTCCCAGCGATGCGCGAAGGCAGGGAATCGAGACCGTGTATCAGGATCTCGCCGTCGCGCCGGCGATGACCGTCGCCGAGAACCTGTTTCTCGGCCGCGAGATCCGCAAGCCAGGGTTGCTGGGATCCGTGTTCCGGCTGATCGACAAGAAAAAGATGCTGGCCGACGCGGCCTCACACCTGCAGTCGCTGCAGATCGGCATCCCTTCCATGCAACAACCAGTCGAATCGCTGTCGGGCGGTCAGCGGCAGGGTGTGGCGGTGGCACGTAGCGCAGCCTTCGCCCGCCACGTCGTCATCATGGACGAACCGACCGCCGCGCTCGGGGTCAAGGAATCAGGGATGGTACTCGAATTGATCCGCCGCGTGCGCGACAACGGCCTGCCTGTTTTGCTCGTCAGCCACAACATGCCGCATGTATTCGAAGTGGCCGATCGAATTCACATCGCCCGGCTAGGAAAGAGGGTCGCGGTCGTCAACCCGCGCGAGATCAGCATGGCGGACGCCGTCGCGATCATGACCGGCGCTCTGCCGCCGGTCGCCTGACGCTGTTACCGCTTCTGTCATTTGTTCAGCAAGGCCGTCCAGTTGAGCACGACTGTAATGGGTGACGTGACGGTATCCGTCGCCACGTTCACGAGGAACCGCTGGCCGTCACGACTCGGCACGTAGTGCGTCCGTAACGACGTGACACCAGCGGGCACGTGAGTCTGGAACAGTGGTTTGGGGATGCCGAATGAAGGGCCCGCGCCGACAGGAACGGCCATCAGCGTTCGATCTTCCGACAGGTAGTAAACCTCGTGGCCATCCGCGCGCCAGCGCGGTTCGAACCCACCGCTCGTGGACACCGGCCATTTCCGATCGGATCGGGGCACTGTCTGGACGTAGATTTCAAATCTGCCGGACTCGCGCGACGTGTACGCCACCAGATGTCCGTCTGGCGAAAAGTTGCCGTGCATTGCTCCCGCCGCGGAGTCGACATATTTTTCCAGCTTCTGTTCGTTCCCTGGGGGGAGCAGCCACAAGTCGCCGCCGGTGCCGGCGATGAGCCGTCCGTCGCGCGACCAATCTGTCGCAATCAGACCGGTCGGAGCCACGGCAGTGAGGGCGCCCTGGGATAGCATCGGGCGATCGACTCCACCGCCGGCTCCGCTCCGCTCGTACAGATCAATAACGCCCGTTCGATTGCTTCGAAAGACCAGGCGGGTGCCATCCGGCGACCACACCGCACCGGCTGTGACGCCGCCACCGGAATCGACACGGGATTTGCTTCCGCGCGCAAGATCGGTGATCCAGATGTCGACCGCGTTGGTTTTTAGATCGACAAGCGATGCCGCGAGATGCGTCTCATCGGGGGACAGCCGGAAATCCGTGTAGTCGCCTTCAGCCGTGCCGATCGAGCCGACCGGATTACCGCGTCGATCAATCCACGTCAGGCGACCGTTTTGCGCGATCGGTGGGGCGTATGCGACGACACCGGTCAGAGAGGCCGACGCGCCGCTCATGAAGGAGGTGCTGCGGCCGACGTGTTCGGCGATGAAGAACGGTTGCCCCTTCAGCTCGAGGCGGTCTCGGTCAAATGCTTGGCCAAGGAGCCTGTTTCCGTCCACAAACAACACGTATCCTGGCTCCGCATACACGGCGCTCGTCAGAACGCGAAGCAGAAGTTTCTTCGTCTTGCCGTCGAGCGACCCGAGGTACACGCCATTTTGATCGCCGCTGCCAATGACCGAGTACAAGAAATGAAGGCCGTCCGGCAGAAACGATGGATTTCGATGCGTGTTCTCGCGGAGTGCCGTATCGACAACCGTCACCGGCGTGATCGTCCCACCCGCCGCGTTCATCGACACGAGCTCCACTCCGCTCGCGACAAGAATGGTATCTCGTGCGCCCCACGAGGCACCGCGGAAGGCGCCGCGAATCTGGTTGATGACTTTCACCTCCCCGCCGGCTGCGGGAACCTGCCTCAACATTCCGTCGGCGAAGAAGCCAATCGAGCGGCTATCGGGAGACCAGAATGGGTCCTGGGCTTCCTCGGTTCCGGCGAGCGGGCGCACGTCCACGTGATCCAGCAATCGCAGCCAGAGCATGGGCCTGGCGCCAGGCGTCGCAGCCCTGAAGACCAAGGCACGGCCGTCAGGTGAAAGGGCGAATGAAGGAACGTCGAACGTCGTGTTGGTTCGAGCGGCGAACTCCGCTTTCTCCGGCGGAAGGATGGAGAAGCTGATCGAGTCGCGAGGCAATGAGGTCGCAGCAGGCCGTGTGGCAAGAAACAGCGTCGTCGCCAAAAAAAGCACAGCCACGAGCCACCCTGCGATCGCGCGATACGTGCGGATCGGTGTCGCGACCGTTGTCAAAGCCCCAGGGTCGTTCAAGACCTCTTCAATCTGGAATCGCCCGTCGGCAATGTCGCGAAGCCGTTGGGCGGGATCCTTTTTGAGGCACCTCACGATGAGGGAGCGGATGCGTTCCGGTGTGTGGGGCGGTAGCGCCTGCCAGTCGGGCTCGTGGCTGATAATCGCCGCAACGACGTCCGTGAGTGTCTCGCCCGGAAATGGTTTCCTGCCGGTCAGCATCTCGTAGAGCACGCAGCCGAATGCCCAAATGTCGGTTCGCTTGTCCGCGGCTTTGCCACGCGCCTGCTCGGGTGACATATAAGCGGGCGTTCCCAGAATGATGCCGGCGAGCGTGGGTGACGGACTCAGCACGGTGGACGGCTCGGACAAAGCGATCGCCGGCTCGAGCGACTTGGCGAGCCCGAAGTCCAGAACCTTTACCATGCCATCGGGCCGCACCTTGATGTTTGCCGGTTTGAGATCCCTGTGAATGATGCTCTTTTCGTGCGCGGCTTCGAGCGCCTCGGCGATCTGGCGCGCGATCGGCAGCGCTTCCTCGACCGGGACTGAGCCCTCCGTCAGACGATCCGCGAGCGTCGGACCCTCGACGAGTTCCAGCACGAGCGCCGTCAGATCTCCGACTTCTTCGAGACCGTAGACCGCCGCGATGTGCGGGTGATTGAGCGTGGCCAGGAGTTCCGCTTCCCGGCGAAAACGCGCGCGCCGATCGATGTCGGACGCGAAAGTCAACGGCAGGACTTTCACGGCCACGTCTCGCTTCAACCGCGTATCCCGCGCCCGGTACACTTCGCCCATACCGCCTGCGCCAAGCTTGGCTTCGATGCGGTATTGCCCGAGGAGCGTCCCGGCCGACAACGTGGAGGAGTCTGGATTCTGTGTCAATCGCGAAGGCTCAATGATAGGGCTACTTCACCGGCACCCGAGCCTTCACCTCCTCGAGCCAGTTCTGCACGAGGATCATCTCCGCGGCGGCAAGTGCAGGACGTTCCTTCTGCTGGACCATCAGGAACCGTTTGCCATCGGCGGTGACGTCGTACGACCGGATACCAGCTGTCGCGCCATACCTTCCTTCGAAAAGCTGGCGCGGTGTGCCGGGCGTGAAGGTCGGCTGCAGTTTTACGGGAACCACCATCATCCTCGTCAAGGTCGCCTGTCCACCAATCGTCTGCGTGGTGGTGTAGAACAACTCGCGGCCATCGCGTGACCACGCGGGTCCAGTGCCTCCATTCAGGGACACCTGTTGCCGGGGGCCCGGCCCCGGATACGGCTGGACGTACACCTCCGTGCGACCGGCCTCGTCCGCCGACGCATACGCGAGCCAGCGGCCATCCGGCGAGAAATCTGGATACCCATCGGGGTACTGCAGCTCGACGATGGGACGCGGCCGGCGATCGCCGGACGGCGGGATCATCAGGATGTCCTGGCCCCGTTCCGGGTGCTCTTCCACGAAAACCAGCGCCCCGTCGCTCGGCGACCATGCGGCCGCGTACTGGAGGTTGCGGCTCGTGGTGAGCCGCTCGGCAGACCCACTGCCATCGGCCGGCCTCACGAACAGGTTCTCATTGCCGCCGAACGCGGATCCATAAGTGACGCTCTTGCCGTCTAGCGTCCAGATGGCCCGCGCATTCCTTCCGCCGGAGGTGAGCGGCGCCAGTGTTCCGCGCGTGAGATCGTGCAGCCAGATTTTCCGGTCTCCCTGCGTCCAGACGACGACGCGCTGCCCGTCGGGCGAGAGTCGCGGCGAGAGATACGCGCGCGTCGGCAGAGGGAGCGGTTGGGCGACTCCCGTCGCCCGATCCACCCAGACGAGAGACCGTTCCGGGTCCGGAAAGATGCCGCCCGGCAGATAGAGCAGCGCTCCAGATGCCGAGACGCTGAATTGTCCCGCCCCGATGTCGAACACCTCCGAGGTTGCGTTTGCCGACTGCATCACGTCGGCAATCAGAGCCACCGCGCCGCCGGTCGTCTCGAGACGCGCCAGATCGAACGGCACGGCCATCAGCGTGCCGCGGCGGATGTAGAGCAGGTGGCCCGACGGCAGGTAGCGACCGTCGGCCGCCAGCTGCACCACCACCTTGCGCTCGCCGGTCGTCAGCGATTGCGCGACGATTTCCGTGTCTTCCCACGTGGGAAGGTTCGAATGGGTGACCGTGAAGATCACGGCCCGATCGCCGGGCAGGATCCAGGGCAGGATATACTTCAGCTCTCCCTTTCCAAGGTCGGGTGCGGTGATGACCTCGGGCGTCCCGCCGGCAGCGGAGACGCGCCACAATCCCTGCTGCGCCCGGGAAAAGATGATCGTATCGTTCGCCCCCCAGCTTGCACCGAGCGCCCGCGGCATTTCGCAGATGGTTGTCGCGGGTCCTTTGCCGTCCGCCGGCGTTTTCTTCAGGACGCCACCGCTCCAGAAGGCCACCCAGCGTCCGTCCGGAGAGAAGAATGGGGCGGCCGCATCCTCGGTGCCCGTCATTGCCGTCGGGGTCAGCTGATCCACTGGCCCGCATGTAAAGCTGCTGCCGGTCGCCCTGGACGGCGCTGAACACGATCGTTCGTCCGTCGGGCGACCACACCATCGAGGTGCGGCTCGGACGTCCTTCGTTGGTGGTGCGATCGGTCGCGATGGCCTGCAGATGTTCGGCCGGCGTGATGCTGACGACGGAGCGCACGATGTTCGCCGGCCGTTCGCCGGAGTTGCCGGTTGACTAACCCGATCACCATCGCGGTCGCTGCGGCACCGACGATGAGTCCCGCTAGCGCCGCTCCGATCCCGAGCATGGTACGCCCACGGACTGTGCCCGAGGCCACTGCGGGAGCCGTGCCGCGGCCGAGCAGGCCGGTGTGGCTGATCCAGAGCAACTCGCGGGTCAAGTCGCCGGCATCCTGCCAGCGCTCGTCGGGATCCTTCGCGAGGCAGCGGGACACGATGTGATCGAGCAACGGAGGGGTCAGCGGCTGCAGCTCGGTGACCGGCCGCGGCTCGTCCTTGAGAATCGAGGAGATGAGGCTGGCGTGGGTCTTTCCGCTGAACGCCCTCGACCCCGTCACCATCTCGTAGAGCACCGCGCCGAACGCAAAAATGTCCGACCGTGCGTCCGCTTCGCGGCCTTCAATCTGCTCCGGCGCCATGTACTGAAACGTGCCGAGAATCGCTCCCTCGAACGTGAGATTGGGGGTTGCCGGCGCGAAGGTCGACGCGGTGGCACTCGCGACGACCGCCGCACTCGATTTCGCCAGGCCGAAGTCCAGCAGCTTCGCGCCCGCCCTGGTCAGCATGATGTTGCCGGGCTTCAGATCGCGATGGACGATGCCCGCCCGGTGCGCTCGGTCGAGAGCCGACCGCGATCTCGATAGCGGTCGTGAGCGCCTGGCCGATCGGGAGCGGGCCGCCGTTCGCCAGCCGATCGGCGAGAGTCTCGCCTTCGAGATACTGCATCACGAGGTACGCCGTCCCGTTCTGTTCCCCGACGTCGTGCAGCGCACAGATATGCGGATGGTCGAACTGGGAAATGGCGCGGGCCTCGCGATCGAAGCGCTCACGTAACTGCGCGTCCACGGCAAACGCGGGGTTCAGGATCTTGACGGCGACGAGGCGATCGAGCCGCGTGTCGCGGGCTTTGTACACCTCTCCCATCCCACCGGCACCAACCAGCGACAGGATCTCGTAGGGGCCGAGACGGGTTCCGGTGTTGAGAGGCAACAGGAGAGTCGCGGAGGATTATATCGGAGCCATTGCGCGGCGGCGCCGGGTCGCCGTTGACTTCGCCATGACAGTCGGCGCACAGTCTGCGGACGACAGACGTCACAGTCACAGATCGATGCGGCTGACGGATGTCAGCGAACGAGCGGTAGCGAGTGAGCCACGCGATCGGAGCGAGCCGGCGACGCGGCGAGCGAGAGCGCGTGTCGGGGAGTCCGAGGGGCGAAGCCCCTCGGAGGATTGAGACCAGCGAGGAGCCATGTCCTACCTGAGACGACGAGACTTTCTGAGCCTGACGGGACTGGCCGCCGGCGGCGGCTTGATCGGAGCCACGCTCGGCAGGCCCCTGGCGATTGCGCAGCAAGCCGGGCTCGCCAACGTACCCGACGAGATCCTGAATCCCGTCGAGGTCAGCGGCGACGAAGCGGTGCCGATCATCGGCCGGCTGCCCGGCGCGCGGCGCATGTACGTGCTGCCCGCCGACGCGGGCGAGCACTATCTCGTCGGCGGACACGTGATGACGCGGGTCGCGCGTCCGGTGGAAACAGGCGGCGTCCACGAGTTCGTGACCTTTGCAGGCCGGACTGGCGCGGTGATGCCGCGGCACGCGCATCTCGGCAGTCATGCGGCGCTGCTGGTACTCGCGGCGACGTGGAGCTCGAGGTCAACGGCCAGGGTGGCGCATGATGCGCGGCGACTTCGCCAATCTGCCGCCCGGGACGCCGCATGGGTGGACGATGCGGTCGGACCGATCGAAGATCGCGCTCTTCACGATGAACGACCGCGTCGGCAGCGCGTTCGTCGCGATGGGAACGGCGCTTCCAGCACCCACGCTGCCCGCGTCGGCCGAGCCAACGATCGCTCCCGGACAGCCTGGCGGTCGCGTCCTTCAACGGCGACTTCCAGCTGCAGCCCGCGGTTGCCGCGCCGCCGGCGGCTGTGCGCGTCACCAATCTCGTGCTGCCCTCGACGTTCGGCGCCTACGTCCTCGCGGACGGCGGCGGCGAGCGTTTCGGCGGCAACACGTTTCTGGCGCGCAACGCCAACACGCTCGGTCAATTCCTGTTCATCATCACGGAGGGCGGTCCGAACGGCGGCGTCGGCGCGCACTTCCATGCGCGTCATTTCGAGAACTTCTTCGCGCTCGACGGCGAGACGCTCGGGTGGGCGTACGGCAAGGCCGTGCCGCTCAAGACCGGCGACTACTTCCAGGCGCCGCCGCGCAATCTGCACGGCTTCAAGCTGACGCAGGCCTACAACCGGTTCGCCGCGTTTCTCACGCCGGGCATCTTCGAGAACTTCTTCACGCGCGGAGGCAACGGTCAGAACGGCGTCGGCCGTCAGGCGACGCCGCGGGTTCCGCGGCGCCGCCCGGACGCGGCGGGGATCCCGCGGCCGGCGGCGGGCGCGGACGCGGGGGCCGGGTCGATCCGGCGGGCCCGGCGGGCCCGACATGTTCCGGCAACTGTCGATGAGCGGGCGCGGCCCTGACGGCTACCCGCTCGACGTGCACGGCGCCACGCTGCCGCTTCCGCCGCAGGATCCGGTGTGGACCGAAGGCCAGCGCGGCGCCGGCAACGACATCAGAGAACGCGCGGCGCTGCTTGCGCACGCCGAGGCGATCTGCGGCAAGCCGATCAGTCGCGAGATCACGCCGGAACTGCGCCGCGCCCTGACGCTCAAGCCGCGGCCTGAGAGTTTCCTGTGAAGAGCCGTCAGCGCCGCACGTTTGCGCGGGCCTCCTTGGCGGATCGATGGTGTCGCACGCGCGCGCCGCAGCAGGCCGTCTCCATCGACGTGCAGACGCTGACTTACGCGTCCCGCGACGGCAAGGATCTGCTGCTCGATCTCTACATGCCCGCGGGAGGCGCACGCCCGCTGCCCGTCATCGTCTTTCTTCATGGCGGCGGCTGGAGCGGCGGCACCCGCACGACGGGACCGGACTTCAAGCGCTTCTTCGCGCAGGACGGTTTCGCGATGGCGTCGATCGAGTACCGGCTGACGCCATCGGTGACGTTCCCGGCCAACGTCGAGGACGTGAAGACCGCGGTCCGCTGGCTGCGCGCGAACGCGGGCCGGTTGGCGCTCGACCCGGATCGCATCGCGACTCTGGGGCACGTCGGCCGGCGGGCATCTCGCCGCGGTCGCCGCGTTGTCGCCTCGCGGCATGTTCGAAGGTGCGGACAACCTCGATCAGTCGAGCGCGGTGCAGTGCGTGCTCGACGCCTACGGTCCCGTGATGTTCACCGCGATGGACGCACAGACCGAAAACGAAAAGGCCACGCTGCCAGCCACTCGCGCCCGGTCTGGTCAACGCGCCACCAATGGTTGGCGGCGTCGTCACCACCAGTGCTGCCGAGAGCCGCGGTACTGCCGCGCCGCCGGCCGGGGCGCGCGCGGGCGGCCCAGGCGCGATGGCACACGACGCGCCGAACTCGCCCGAATCGCGCCTGGTCGGCGCGCCGATTCAGACCGTGCCCGACCGAGTGAAGCGCGGCGAGCCCGCTGACTTACGTCGCCGCCGGCGCGCCGCCGTTTCTCCTCATGCACGGCCTCGCCGACAACTCGGTGCCGCATCATCAGAGCGTGCTGTTGTACGAGGCGCTCGCCGCCGCGGGCAACACCGCGACGCTCCGGTTGATCGACGGGCTGCCGCACACCTTCTTCAACCGCACGAATCTCGACGAGCTGGCCGGACCGTTCCGCATGGACGTACGTGAACGGCTCGCTGGCAAGCCCGAACAAACCCGCGTCGATCGACAGGGTGTGTTCGACGTCGCCCGCGCGTTCTTTCAGCAACATCTTCAGGCCGGGCGGCCGTGGCGGTGAAGCTCCAGGGAGGATCTGAGGATGTCGACACTCAAGGCGCACGATCTCGAGCCGGTTGCAGGCAATGGGCTGCTGCCGCGGCGACTGTTTCTGACCGGCGGCCTGGCCGGTCTGTCGCTGTTGCGAGCCGTACCACTCCTGGCGCAGCAGAGCGTGCCCGAGTGGATGACGGCGCCCGGTGCACCACTGCGGCCGTACGGCGAACGATCGCCGCACGAGTCGGGAGTTCAGCGGCTCGTCGGGCCGATGCCGGGGACGACCGGCAGCGGATCCTCGCGCGCGCCACTGGAGTTCCTCGAGGGAATGATTACGCCGAACTCGCTTCACTTCGAGCGCAATCACAGCGGCGTCCCGGACATCCCGCCTGCGCAGCATCGGCTGGTCATTCACGGTCTCGTGCGGCGGCCTCTGACGTTCGATCTTGAAGCGCTGACGCGGTATCCGCTGATCTCGCGTATCCACTTCATCGAGTGTTCCGGCAACAGCACCGCCTTGTATGCCGCACAAGCGCCCCAGGCCGGAGCGGGTGCCCTGCACGGCCTCGTGTCTTGCGCCGAATGGACCGGCGTGCCACTCGGCACGCTGCTGGACGAAGTCGGGGTTCGTCCGGAAGGCAAATGGCTGCTCGCCGAGGGGGGCGACGCGGCCGCGATGAGCCGCAGCCTCCCGATGGATAAGGCGCTCGACGACGTGATGGTCGCGATCTACCAGAACGGGGAACGGTTGCGGCCCGAAAACGGGTATCCGATGCGGCTGGTCGTCCCCGGTTGGGAGGGCAACACGAACGTGAAGTGGCTGCGACGGCTGAAGGTGACGGCCGGGCCGTTGATGACGAAGGACGAGACGTCGAAATACACCGACTTGCTGCCAGACGGCACCGCGCTGCAGTTCACGTTTCCGATGGGGGTGAAGTCGATCATCACGTCGCCGTCCGGCGGGCTCAAGATGCAGGGAGCAGGCCTCTACCAGATCAGCGGTCTCGCGTGGTCCGGGTCGAGCCGGGTTCGTCGGGTTGAGGTGTCCGCTGACGGCGGCAAGACGTGGGCACCGGCGGCGCTGTCGGCGCCGGTGCTATCGAAGGCGCTGACCCGCTTTCGCATGGCGTGGCGGTGGAATGGTGGACCAGCCGTGTTGATGAGCCGTGCGATCGACGAGACCGGTGCCGTTCAACCGGCGCGGGACGCGCTGCTCGGTAAACGCGGTGCCGGGTATCGTTATCACTACCATGCCGTCCAGAGCTGGGCGGTCTCAGCGACCGGCGAGGTGCGAAATGTCTACGTCTAGCTCGAAGACGCGACTCCGACCAACGTTCGCACGGCTTGCCTGCGCGGTCATGACTGCGGCTCTTGCGATGCTCGGCGTCGGCCACGCGGCTCAGACATCATCACCGCAAGCCGCGCCCGAGCGTCAGACCCCGGCGCGTCCTCCGGCGCCGAAAGGTCCCTCACTGGGCGTGCCTGCGAGCGCTGCCGAGATCGCCTCGATGGACGTGAGCATTGGACCCGACGGCGCTGGTCTGCCGCCCGGCTCCGGAACCCCGAAGCAGGGTGCGGAGGTGTACGCTACCAAGTGCATCGCCTGTCACGGCCCGGAGGGCGCCAACGGAGTCAACGATCGTCTCGTCGGCGGGCAAGGTACCCTTACGAGTGCGGCACCGCTGAAGACGATCGGCAGTTACTGGCCGTACGCGACGACGGTGTTCGACTACGTGCGGCGTGCCATGCCGTACCCGGCGCCGCATTCACTCAGTGATGCCGAAGCGTATGCGGTGACCGCATATCTCCTGCATCTCAACGGCATCATCGGCGCCGACGATGTGATGGATGCGACTTCCCTTCCGAAAGTGAAGATGCCGAATCGAGGCGGGTTCAGTTCGGCGAGTCAGCCGAAACGCTGATCGACTGGCCGTCTTACGATACGTGCGTTCGCGGAGACACCGGAGGTCACGGATCAAGATCTAACACGGAGGCACGGGGGCACTCTGTTTTGTTGTACTCAACCAACCTATAGCGCTTCGTGTCTCCGTACCTCCGTGTTGAAAGCTTGTTCCGTGCCCTCCGCCAACTCCGCCGATCTCATCCACCTCCCCAGGGATCGCACCGCCGCTTTCCTCTTGATCTCCGACAGGTCATGACGCTACACTCCTCTCGAAGGGCGAGAGGACTGCATGAACAAGGCGCAGTTGCTTCAGGGCACGCTGGATCTCGTCATCCTTCGCATCCTGGAGCTCGGCCCGAATCACGGCTGGGGAATATCGAACCGGTTACAGCAGATCTCGAAGGATGGATTGAAGACGAGTCAAGGGTCGCTCTATCCCGCGCTCCACCGTCTCGAGATGCGGGGTGAAGTCACATCCGAGATGACTGCCTCCGAGAACAACCGGCGCGCGCGCGTCTACACGATTACGCCGACTCGGTCGAAAGCGGCTCAACAAGGAAACCGAGACCTGGGAAACGTTTGCGCTGTCGATGCGGCGCGTGCTGCGGGAGGGACGATGATCAGCCGTCTCGTCGCGACGCTTCGTGGCCTTCTCCGCCGCGGTCAGACTGACAGCGAAATCACGGAGGAGCTCCGCGACCATCTGGAGCGGGAGATCGAGCTGCACCGCTCGCGAGGGCTCTCGCCTGAAGAGGCACGGCGTCTGGCCCTTCGCGACCTCGGAGGGCTCACGCAGACGATTGAATCGACTCGTGATGTCCGCGCGATCTGGCTCGACACGGTGTGGCGCGACGTCCGATACGGAGTCCGCATGTTACGGCGCTCACCGCGGTTCACGGTCACCGCGTTGACGCTGCTCGTGCTGGGCATCGGTTCGACGACCGCGATTTTCTCAGCTGCGTACGCCGTGCTTCTGCATCGGCTGCCGTATGCAGACTCGGAGCGTCTGGTTTTCGTTGCCGAACGCGAAGGGTCCGGCATCGCCTGGCCGAACTTCGACGACTGGCGCCGCCGGGCAACGTCGTTCGACGGCCTCGCCAGCTCCCTGCCCGACGCGGTGTTCGTCACGAGCGGGCAGTTTCCGAAACGGCTCGACTCGCGGAGCGTGACGGTAAACTTCTTCGATGTGCTCGAGACGACGCCGTTCCATGGCCGTCTCTTCGATGAATCCGACGCCCGGCCGGACGCCGCCTCCACCGCCGTCATCAGCCACGCCTTCTCGATGCGTGAATTCGGCAGCGCGCAGGCCGCAATAGGTCAGACGGTTTCGTTCAACCGCAGATCCTACACGGTCATCGGCGTACTTCCGCCTGGCCTTCGTTACATGACGCCAGCCGACGTGTACCTGTTGCTCGAGCCGCAGGTCGCGGCGAACTACCGGGGCATGCAGAGCCGTGGCAACCGCACCAGCCTCTACGCCGTCGGCCGGTTGAAGCCAGGTGTGCATGTGGCATCGGCGCGAGCGGAGATGCAGAGCCTCGTCGCCGCGCTTGCACTTGAATATCCGGAGACCAACAAAGGCAGCGGCGTGTACGTGGTCCCGCTCGCCGACCGCATCGTCCGGGACATGGCGCCAACGCTGACCGTGCTCGCAGGCGCAGTGGGGCTGTTGCTGCTCATCGCGTGCGTGAATCTCGCCAGCCTGTTGCTGAACCGGGGCGCGTCACGAGCGCACGAGTTTCGCATCCGTGTAGCCATCGGCGGCAGCCGGTGGAGTCTTCTACGCCAGCTCCTCGTCGAACATGCGCTGCTCGTTACGACCGGTGGGGTGCTCGGCGCTCTCGCCGGTGCCGCGATTCTGAGCGGTCTCGTGAGCGTTGCGCCAGCCGACACACCACGCCTCGACGAAATCCGGCTCGACTTCGTCGTGCTGTCGGCGACGACGCTGTTCAGTTGTGCGTGTGCGTTTCTCTTCGGCCTCTTGCCTGCACTGAAGGCGAGTGCCACAGGTCACGAGACCGTTCTGCGATCGGGTCGGGGCTCGACCTCCCAGACATCACGGTTGCGGCGCAGTCTCTTGGTCGGGGAAGTGGCGGTCGCGACGGTGCTGCTCTGCGGATCCGGACTGATGGTCGAGACGATGGTTCGGTTATCTCGCGTCGATCCTGGATTCGATCCGCACAACCTGCAGACGGTGATGTTCTCGCTCGCAGGGCCGGCGTGGCCCGATGCGAGAAAGCAAGCGTTTTTTGCTGAGGCAGTCGAGCGGCTTCGAGCCGTCCCAGGCGTCGAGAATGCGGCGATCACGTATTCGCTCCCCATACTGGGATCGAACTGGTGGAACTGGTTCACGATTGCCGGCAGGCCGATCCCGCCGGGCGCCGTCATGATGGACCTGCCGAGCGCAGGGATGGTGCCGGTGAGCTCGACCTACTTCGAAACGCTGAAGATCCCAGTCATCAAAGGGCGCTCGTTCAACCGGTCCGACACGCCTGACTCTGAGCCCGTCGCGATCATCAACAGCAGTCTGGTGACGCTGTACTTCCCCGGTGAGGATCCGATCGGCAAACAGATCAGGCTGGCCGGCTCGCGTCCGACCGAGGGCTATGGCCCGTGGCGCACGATCGTCGGCATCGTCGGCGACGTGAAGCAGCACGGCGTGGATCAGCTGACGCCGCAGCAGATCTTCATGCCTGTCGTGCAGCAGACGCGGACAACTGTGTTTGCGATTGCGCGAACCAAAGGCACGGTTTCCAGTTCCGCGATCGAAACGGCCATCCGCAATCTCGACGCTTCTGTCCCTGTTTTCAACGACCGCACGGTCGAACAGGTGATGAGTGAGGCAAGCAGCCGACGACGCGTCGCGGCCATCGTGCTTTCGGTCTTCGCCGCGGCCGCCGTGCTTCTGGCGGCAATCGGACTTTATGGAGTCATCGCGCAGAGCGTGACCGAACGCCGGCAGGAGATCGGCGTGCGCATGGCCCTCGGCGCGACGGATGATCAGATCGTGCGACTGTTCCTGCGCCACGGCCTCATGGTCGTGACGGTTGGCATCGGATGTGGGATCCTGGCGGCGATTGCGGCAGCTCGCAGCCTCGCAAGTCTCGTCTTCGGTGTCACTCCAAGGGATCCTGCGACGCTCAGCATGGTCGCGACGCTACTCACAGTCGTCACGCTGCTGGCCAGCTACATGCCGGCCCGGTCCGCCACCCGCGTCGATCCGTCAGAGGCGTTGCGTGCGGAGTGAGACGCGCTGAGCGGGCGAGGTAGCGCGTGAACCGTTCACTAATCAACGATGTTCACCGTCATGCTGCATTCTGGTCTCAAGAGATCACAAGAGAAAGGAGAAGGGAGAATTCTTTCTACAAACCCGCACTTTCTCTTTTCTCTTTTCTTCGTTCGCCGGATGTCGGCTGATGGCAAAGAATTCTCCATCACGGACGTGACCTACAGCCTGTTGAGAAACACACGCGCGTCCCGAATCTCTGGACGCTTGGATTCCTTGTCCACCTGTTTGAGGAGGGTTCGATAGTAGTCGGCCGCTTTGTCACGCTGCCCGGATCGTACGGCCGCAAGCGCCGCGCCGGCGAGGCTGTTGAATCGGTTCGGTGATTCCATGAGCGACGATTCAAAGGCCTTCAATGCCTCGCCGGGTCGATCGAGCTCGAGCAACAGGTCGCCGAGCAGCTCCCGCGCCGGCAGCACTGGACCCGGTGTGACCGGGTGCTTGCCAACCTTCTCCTCGAGCTCGGCGCCGCGGCGGCCTGAGCTCAGCGCTTCGTCGTTTCGGCCTTCGCCTCAGCGATACCCAGGCGCTGGCCGCGAGACGCATCGATTCCACCTGGCCTGCCCAATCGTAAGGACCTGGCACCGGCGTCGTCGTCAGTTGCCGTTGAATGCTCCGAAGCGACTCGAGGGCTGCGCGCGCCCGTGCGGGCTGTCCGATTCGCGCCGCTCCAACGGCCTGGGTGAAGTGTGTGATCCCGAGAGCATATGGGTACTGCTGCCACGGCAGGTCCAGCGCCGGAGCTTCCAGCGCCGCCGCCGCTTTCCAATCGTGGCGCTCGAGCGCCAGGCGCGCCGGGATGGCCGCGATCGCGTATCCGGCAGCGAAGTTGGGCTCGTCAAACCGCCTGGCGGCGGCCGCCTCATCGGCAGCGGCGCGCGCTTTCTCCTGATCGTCGATCTGCAAGTACGCGTAGACGAGATAGTCGAGCGCATGCAGCCCATCGAACGATGCCGCGCCCGGATGCGTCCTGGCGACGAGTTCCCGCGCCGTCCGAGCCGACGCGAGGTTGGCGGTGATCGACTCTTGCCAGAGGCCCAGGCGCGTGAAGATGTGCGTGGGCATGTGGAGCGCATGCGGGGAGGCCGGCGCAATCTTCGCGTACGCCCGCGCCGCCGGCAGCGCCTCGGACGCGAGCCGCGGATAGTCGAACGCGTGAATCACGTAGTGGACGACGCCTGGATGATCGGGTTGATCTCTGGAAATCCTGTTGAGAATCTCCGCGGCCCGTTTCTGGTTTGCGAAGCTGGCATCGCCGGGAGAGGCGGTCGCCAGGAGCGACAACGCATAAAAGATCGATGCCTCGACATCCTCCGTGAATTCACTCACGATTCGCATCATCCGCTCACGGTAGGCAACGGCGCGCACCTGGTGACTCGTGGTCTCGGCGCCGTCATAGAACAGGCCGATGGCCTCGATGTAGGCACGCTCGCGCGGCGTTCGCCCGCCGATCGCCTTCGCCTTGGTTGCGGCCTGCTGACCTGAGGTCAATTCCGCCTTCGTCGGTGGCGCCCAGAGCGGATGCCACCAGGTCATCGCAATGCCCCAGTGAGCCATGCCACACTGTTCGTCCCGGGCCGCCACGTCCTCGAACGCACGGCGCGCCTCTTCGTAGCCGAATGAGTGCAGCAGCGCGACGGCTCGCGTCAACGCCGGCTTGACGACCGCAGCGCACGACGTTTCAAAGTGAACGGTGCCGAGCGCGTCGCTGGGATGCGAGTGATCCTGCCGTGCGTCCAAGCGGGCCCACGTCACCGACAGCGCAATCACGAATGCGAGGCAGGTCGATGCATGACGCGTCATTACGGGGCCTCCGCAAAAGAAGTCAGTCCGATGACGAGAATCGAGCTGTGTTCAGGCACTCTGCGATGTGACCGCGTCGGCTGGCACCGGCACATCGACTTCTATCCTGGTGCCGCTGTTCGGCGTTGACCGGATCGCAATCTCGCCGTTCACGAACCGTACTCGCTCGCGCATGCTGATCAGCCCGAGGCCGTGGCCGCCGAGCACCTTCTCAACATCGAAGCCGACGCCCTCATCGTGGACGCTGAGACGAACTCTCCCGGACGACGACCGCAGGTGAACGTCAAACGACTTGACGCCGCTGTGCTTCAAGGCATTGACCAGTGCCGCCTGCACCACGCGGAACAGGCACAGCGAGATCTCCTGCGGCAAGCTATCGGGCATGGGCCCGTGTGAGAACGTGACCTCAACGTGATGCTGATCGGAGAACTCGCGGCAGAAGCCCCGCAGCGCCGCTACCAGGCCCAGGTACTCGAGCTTCGAGGAATGCAGACGATGTGACAGGGCCTGCACGCTCGTCGAAATCTCAGAGGCGTGAGTCCCGAGCCTCTCGAGTCGGCCGTCAATTGCCGCAATCGAGTTCGGTGGGTTCTGTCTGAGTTCGTCGAGCGACACCGACAACAACGCGAGTTGCTGGTTGATGTCGTCGTGCAGCTCGCGCGCAATTCGTGCGCGTTCCTGTTCCTGCGCCGCGATCAACTTGCCGCCGAGGCTGGCGAGCGCTTCTTCCGCCAGCTTGCGTTCGGTGATGTCCAGGCAAGAACCTATGTAGCCAGCGAAAGAACCATCGGCGTTGAACCGCGGCACGGCCGTGTCGAACACCCAGCGGAATTCTCCATCATGCCGGCGAAGGCGATATTGCCTGTGGAAAGACTCACGCAGGTCGAATGCATGGCTGTACGTCTCCAGGCATGACTGGAGATCCTCGGGATGTACGGTCTGTGTCCAACCGTTGCCCAACTCGGCGTCGAGTGACCGCCCGGTGAAATCCAGCCACGGCTTGTTGAAGTAGCTGCGCGACCGGTCAGGACTGGACATCCAGATCATCACCGGCGCCGTATTGGTGACCAGACGAAAACGCTGTTCGCTCTCACGAATGACCGCTTCCGCCTTTCGTTTTCGTGAGCGTTGCCACAACAATCCGGCAATCAAGAACGACTGGACGACGATCACCGCACTGGCCCCAAGGATGTACTTCCAGTAGCGCTGCCAGATCGTGGCTTCCCGATACAACACCCGTGTGCCGGACGGCAACGCCGACTCCGGAATATTCCATCGCCGGAGCTGCCGCCAGTCCACCGAGACCAGAACCTTGGAGTTCTGCACGATGGGAATGTCGTCCGCCCGCTCACCAGACAGGACGCGGGCTGCGAGTTGCCCCGCCAGAACCGCGTCATTCGTGGCGTCGTAGGTCGCGACACCAATGGCTCCGCGGTCGAGCAGGGGCAAGATGGAATAGGTGGGCAGGCGTTGCGCGACCGGAGCCAGGACATCGTACGCACCGAAGGCGAGTTGATCTGAATCCTGCGGAAAAAGCTGAAACAGCACCACGGTATGCGGAGGCAGTGCCGCAACGTTCTGAAGCAGCTCAGGGCTTGGTGGTCCGATCAGATCGATCTCCCTGACCTTGTCGCGATGGCGAAGCAGTTCGGCGCGCTCAGCGTCGAGCCAGTCTTTGTCGACGTTCGTGACGTTTGTAATCACGGCGACCGCTTCTGTATCGGGGTGGAGACGAAGCGCGAGATTGATGAGTTCGGTCGTCCCCTGAGGAGATTCCACACCCGTGACTCCCGGTCCCATCTTCTCGGGCAGGGGCGGGTTGATCGACATGAAGACGATCGGGACACCCGGAAACACCTTGTCGTGGTATTTCACGGCAAATTGAAGCGACGGGGTCATCACGGCCACGACGAGATCAAGCTTCTCGCCGGCATACCCGCTTCGAAGCGCTTCTGCGAGGTGGTCCTGGTACGCCTGCTGGTCGAACCGCGGATTTTCAAGATCGATGATCGAGAAGTTCACCGGGTCCGGAAAACGGGCGCGCAGCGAGGCCTGCATCTGATTGATAGACACACGTCCGCGTCCACCGGAGAGGACCAGCACGTTCTTTGTTTTTGCCTGCGGCGTGGCAGGAGGAGCAAGCGCCAGGAGGACAAAGACTAAGACCGCAAGGCACCTAGGCACCGCCTGAGTATGCCAGCTTTCGGATCGGGCTGAAAACCGGTTCGCCAATCAACTGACGTTCACCGTCACGCTGCATTCTTGTCTCAAGAGATCACAGGAGAAGGGAGAAGGGAGTGGTTTGTTTTCTCTTTTGATCTGATCGCAGCGTGACAGTGGCTGTCGCTGATGGTGTGAGTGTTCTCACTCCCTACTCTCGCTCGATGACTCGCGCGTCGCGGTAGCCACCCGGCAGCTCGCGGATCTGCTGAAGATCACGCTCTGCGTCAGTCGCCGACACATAGCCGCCGACGTTGACCTGCAACAGACGGCCGCGCGGTGGGCCCCAATCACGTTCCACGGCCTGCGCTCGATATCCGGCGTTCGTCAGCTCCTCGACCAGACGCTGCGCACGTTCCGGATTCGAAAATGAGGCAACCAGGATTGTGTAGTGGCCGTCTGTTGCCGCCGCTGAGGCGGAAGTGGGCGCGGCGGCCGCCTGCGGCGAAGAGGACCGGTCAATCGATTCCACGTTGGGTGCCATGACGCTCGGTGGGGAAAATGTGCCGGGAGGACCTGGCGCCTCCGGCGCAGACACGACATCGTCGTCAACCATGTGCGCGCGCAAATAGCAGGCCGGGACACCCACGGACGCGGCCACGATTAGTATCGACGCAGCCGCGACGGCTGCCCATTGCCGCCACATGGCCGAGTCGGCCTTCGATCCCGGACGGGCCACCGCGAGGTCTGCCTCCGATAGGAATTCTTCCATCAGCGCCGAAGGTGCCTCGGCCTGCACGCCGGCGATTGTCACAGGCTCGAGCGTCGGCGACGGCACCGGCATCGGAACACTCAGATTCTGTGCTGCGGGTCTCTCGGCCGTTGCTCGTTCGGCAATGCCCTGGACTGGACCAAGGTCGTCGATCGCATCCCGGAGGAACTCTGCGTCGATTCGGGTGGTTCGCGCGGCGTACGCGCGCTCGAGCACGCGATCGCAGAGGCGGTTGATCACTCGCGGCACGCCAGCCGATCCTTGATGGAGGGCTTCGAGTGCCGCCGCCGTGAACTCCACACTGCTTCTCCCGAGACCAGCGATGTCCAGGCGATGGTTCACATACCCGACGACGCCGTGGGCATCGAGGGCGGTCAGCTCGCAGCGCACCGACACGCGCTGGTCCACCTGCCGCATCTGTGGCAGCCTGAGGCTCGCACGCAGCTCCGGCTGCCCGACCAGGACGACCTGAAGGAGCTTCTCGCGCCGCTCCAATTCGGACAGGATCCGGATCTCCTCCAGGAGCGGCAACGACAGATTCTGCGTTTCGTCGATAACGAGCACGGCGAAGGCCTGCAGCGGCGCCAGCGAATCGAGAAACTCGTACAGGAGATAACTCAGCTCCGATCGCGAGGCACCGGTGAAGCGGCCTCGCGTCAGATCGCTGATGGCAATCACTCCGAAGTCCACGAGCAGTGTCTTCAAGAGATCTTCGCGGGAGACGAAGGGATCCGGTACGAAGGCGGCAAACGTGCGCCGATCCAGGTGCTGGAGAACCGAACGGCAAAGCGTCGTCTTGCCGGTGCCGATCTCTCCGGTCAGGACGATAAGGCCTTCACGCCGGCGAATCCCTGCGAGGATTGCGTCAAACGCGGGGGCGTGCGCCGGACTTCTGTAAAGAAACCGAGGGTCGGCCGACAGGCTGAAAGGCTTCTCGCGCAGGCCGAAAAAGGGCTCGTAGGTCAGCGAAGACGACGTTCCGGTCCCGGTCGCCGACGCGTCACGCAGCGGCCCAAAAGACTGGTCGCCCGGGGAAAGCATATCGGTCCGTGACTCGAAGCAACATTTGAGCCTTGTCGAAAAGGAGTCGGACGGGTTTCCGTGCACGCGGCGAAATCGGTTCGAAGTGGCGTCGAGATAACGGGATTGTCGGTCGACTTACGAAAATGTCTTCATCGCTGAGGTGGAGCCGATCACACTGGAGACCGAGCCAGAATTCCGCGCAAGCTGTGACACACTGCCGTTCGCGCGCGGTCCGCGCACGAAACCATGGCCGACACGCTCGATTCACAAGCGGCAGCGTTCGCACAGCTGCTCAAGCTGTCCGGCGATCCCGACGCGGCCTTCAGGAACGCGGTCGCCCTCGCCAACGGGCTCTTCCCTCACCGAGATCGAAGGCGTCGCGTTCCTCCTCGGCCGGCGGCGCGCAATCCTTGCCGACGACATGGGCCTCGGCAAGACGCGCCAGTCGATCGTCTCGCTGCGCCACATCACCCCCGGGGGACGGCGGCTGGTGGTCTGTCCTGCCTCGGTCAAGCGAAACTGGGCTCGTGAGATCGCGGTTGTCGATGGGGACGCATCCGTCCTGGTCGTTGAGGGAACCGCGCCGATCTCCGCGACCGCCGAATGGACTGTCATCAACTACGACGTCCTGGGACGACACGCCGACAACCTCCTGCGTGTGCCGTGGGCGGCCCTGGTGTTCGACGAAGCGCACTACCTGAAAAACCACACCAGCGCCCGGAGCAAGCTCGCGCGCCAGCTGACGGTCGCCGCGGCGGCGGCGACCCCCGGGCTCGCCGTGCAGCTGCTGACCGGAACGCCACTCACCAGCCGGCCGCGAGATCTCTTCGTGTTGCTGCAGCTGGCGGCGCATCCGCTCGGCCGCAGTTTTCTCGCGTTCGCGAAACGCTACTGCGCCGCGGAGAAAGGTGAGTACGGCTGGAAGACGGGCGGGGCCTCGAACATCGAGGAGCTGACCGTGCAGCTTCACGGCGTGATGCTGCGGCGCTCGAAAGACGACGTGCTCGCGCTGCCACCGAAGCTGCGCACGTGGCTGCCAGTCGTGGTGCCAGCGGGCACCGGATCGCGGGCGATCAAGAAGGTCTTCGAGCTGCTCGCCGGCAAAGACAGCAGACCGGTTCAGGCGCGGGATGTCGAATTGCGTCGTCGCGGCAAGCTGCTCGCGTTCCTGGTGGAGGCACGCCAGGCTCTGGCGTTCGCCAAGGTGACGTCAACGCTCGACTTTGTCAGGGGCGCGATCGATCAAGGCGAGAAGGTGATCGTGTTCTCGTGCTTCGACGACCCCATTCGGAAGCTCTCACAGGAACTGGGCTCACTGGCGGTGGTCGTCACCGGCAAGACGCCGGCCGCCATGCGTCAACCGCTGATCGACCGGTTCCAGAACGCTGACGATGTCCGTGTCTTGATCGCCAACATCATCGCGGGTGGAACGGGACTCAACCTGACCGCGGCGACGCAGGTCGTGTTCAACGATCTCGATTGGGTCCCGACCAACCATTGGCAGGCCGAGGACCGCGCCTACCGGATCGGTCAGACCCGCACGGTCAACGTCACCTACTTCGTCGCGCGCGATACCATCGACGACTTCGTCCAGGCCGTCCTCGAAACCAAGGCGGCGCTCGTCAACGCCATCGTCGAAGGCGACGCGCTGGCTCCAGGCTCTGGTGGCGACGTCCTCGACGAGCTGCAGCGCGTCCTGCACTCGATCTCCGCCGGTGGTGCCGATGCGACAGGCCACGGCGAAGACGATGAATTGATCGGGCAGCTGTTGCGCCGGGCCTCCGAGGAGTTCCGGGACACGCATCACGCCGATGCCAGTCGTCCCGCACACATGAGCGGCGAGCGGGAGACTCAGGCGCTCGCACGCGCGCTGGAAGCGCTGGTCAAGGTGCTCTCGGGCCCGTCCGCCCGCCGCTTCCGCATCTCGAGCACGTCACACACGGGAGTCGACTACGAGATCGTCGCCGTTGACGCGGACGTGACGTGCAGCTGTCCCGGGTTCGAGTACCGTGGACAGTGCCGTCACGCCCGTGACGTCAAGGCGGCACTTGCGGCAGGGCAACCGGTCCCGGCGCCATACGTGGAGGCGGAGTGACGTGGGTCGAACCGCGCGTGTTCGCCTTCGGGCCGAGCGGTCGCACTCACTTCATCGCGACGCCGTGCGGCCTGGCCGGCCCGGTCGCAAACGCGGTATTGAAGTCCAGGTCGACGCGCGGATCGAGGGCAAGCTTCTGCTTGAACACCCTGACCGCGCGAACGTGATGGTCTCCTTCGAAGTGGACCTTGCCGAAATCGTCTTCGTTGAGGAAGTAATCACTGACCACCAGCCGCTTGTCGTCGTCGGTCAGGGCAATCATGTGCGGGCCGGCATCGAGGCCTAGACTGACCATCCCTGTCTGAACCGGATGCTCGGGATCGCTGACATCGAGCATGCCGACCTGCCCCGCCTGGAACGACGCGAAGATCAGGCGATCGCCTGAACGCGGCATGGCGAGCAGCTGCGTCATACCTCCGCGCACAGGAACCTCGACGTGCGGGACGATGTCTTCGCAGTCGAAGACGACCTGCGACGTCCCGTTGGCGGTATCCACGAGGTATACGAGGCCGTCGAACATGCCCGTCGTGAACGCACGGCCGAGTGGATCGCCGGGGATCAACTTGACGTCCATGGTCCCGAGCGCGCTCGGGATCTCAATCGTGCGGACGATCGATCGGTTTTGAAAGTCCCACACGCGGATGATCCCGCGGAGCAGCGGGTCACCGGGAACCACGTTCAGCGAGCTGGCGGGCATCATGAAGTCGGAGGTCACCATCAGGTTGAGATCGGGCCGCGCCGAGATGCCGTGCGGGTTGAAGTCGTGCTCCGGCGGCTGGGAAGGCCATTCCCCAACGAGGTGTAGATCTTTGTCGAACTCGGCAACGCGCCCCGGTGTCCCGCCGGTGTGAGAGCCCATCTGAGTGACCAGGAAGCCGCCGTCTTTCAGCGGCAGGAAGTCGTCGGTGATGTTCGAAAGCGTGCCACTCGTCGAGAACATGAATCGCGGGCGGCGCGCGTCCGACACATCAAAGAAAAAGATGCTGTTCTGACCCCGCAGCAGCGCGAGCAGGCCGCCGCACGCCAGGATGTTCTTGTCGGCGGAGAGATGGCAGTGGTGCGGTTCGTTTCCGGATCCGCCGGGCCCGGGAACCGGCACCGTCCTGATGACCTTGCCGTAGCGGGGCGAATCTTCGTCGAAGTCGACAACCGCGAGAAAGTCTGGGGCGGTGCGGGCCTGATCGCCCGCCCACACATAGAGCGTTTTGGCGGGTTTGCCGTCGTCGCGGCTTTCCTTGCGGCCGGGCGATGTTCCAGCGAGCAGCGGAACGAGCGCGGCCAGTGCGCACATCTTGACCAGGGGAGGCAGGTGTTGATTCGTGTTCATGGGACTCCTTCGTGCAAGAAGTCCCAGTGATAGGCGCGACTGCCCTCGCGATCAATTCCCGCGAGGTTCCTTCGCGGTGACATGTTGGTTCCCCAGTAAAAGGGACAAGGGAAAGCGCCTGCGGCCCGAGCGAGGCGCGCAGCCGCCGAGCGAGAGCGAGCGGGGGTGGGGCCCCGCGAGCAGTGAGAGAAGGGACAAGGGAAAAGAAGGCTAGAAAAGACGACGGGCTGAGAACTACGGGAATCCGACCTGGTGCAGCAGCTTCTGGAAACGCGGATCGGCGCGCAGCCCGTCGAAATCCGGCTCAACGTTCAGGGTGACCAGGTTCGAACACCGTCGTCGGGCGCAGGTCTCGAGCAGCGCAATTGCCTCATCCTGGTCTCCGATTTGCGCGAAGCAGCGAGCCGCGGTCTCGAACATTCCACCCTTCTTGAACGTCTCTCCGCTTTCGCGCAGGAGGCCGTCGAACCCCTGGTGTTGGTACGTACGGGCGATCATCGTCGCCCGGTCCGGAGCCGACGCCGACTGACGCAGCGCCACGGCATCGTCGATCCTTCCTTTGTGTCGGAGCGCGCCTTCCAGCCAGAACAGCGCCACCCCGAAGCCTGGATCGAGCTCGAGTGTCGTCCGGGCCTGCGCGATGGCTTCGTCGTAGCGGCGGGCCCAGTAGAGCGCCCGCGTCAGGTTTGCGTTCACGATCAGCGACCGCGGATCGAGTTCCCGCGCTCGTTCGTGTTCCGCAATCGCCTCGTCGTGCCGGCCAAGCAGCGACAGGTAGCCGCCGTGCCAGTTTCGTCCCAACGCATCCTGCGGGTTCAGCTCGAGCCCACGGCGAAACTCGCGGTCGGCGCCGGCCCAGTCCCAGTCGTACCAGGTGTGAATGGTTGCCAGCGCGTAGTGCGCGCTCGCCAGCGCCTCATCCAGTTGCAGCGCCCTGGCCGCCGCGGCCTTTCCGCGCGCGAGCGCCTCGTCGTTCGGGATCGCGCCGTACGTGCCGGCGACGAGATAGGTTTCCGCGAGACCGGAATAGGCCGGCGCGAACGCCGGATCTTTCTCAATCGCCTGGTTGAAACGCTGAATCGCCTCCTGCCATCCGCGGCTCGTGTATTGGTAGAAGGCGTACCGTCCTTTCAGGTAGAGGCCGTACGCCTCCGGGTTCACCGGCCGCTCGCGATCGAGAGGTTTCAGGAAGATATCGATCCGTCGCGCGATATCGGTCGCTACGGCGCGCTGGAGATCGAGAATCTCGTTGGCCTCGCGCTCGTACGCATCAGCCCACAGGTGCATGTCGGTCGACACCTGGATCAATTGCGCGGTGACGCGCACGCGGTTGCCGGCGTAGGTGACCGTGCCTTCCACGATCGCGTCGACGTTCAGCTCCCGTCCGATCTCCTTGATCGTTTTCGTGGTTCCCGCGGTACTGCATCACCGAAGTGCGCGACGTGATCCGGACGCCGCCCATCTTCGCGAGATCGGTGATCAGCGCATCGGTCAGCCCATCGGCGAAGTACTGCTGTTCCGGATCGCGCGACAGGTTCTCGAGCGGGATGACCGCGAGCGCGGAAATCGGCGGCGGAGTTGTCCGTCGCTTTGAAACCCAGGTGCGGGTCTTCGCGATGCCGCCAGCGAGCGCGATGACAATCCCGGCGGCCAGCATGATCGTGAGGGGTAGCACCCGCCACCCGGACGGACGCACGGGAGCGGCTTCGTGGTCCTCGCCGGCGATGCTTACCGGGGCGATGAAGCGGTACCCTTTCCGCGGCAATGTCTCGATGAAGCGCGGCTGTTCCGCTGAATCTCCCAGTGCCTCCCTGAGATGGTTTACGACCTTGTTGAGACCGCGATCGAAGTCGACGAAGGTACCGGCTGGCCACAACCGCGCGGTCAACTCCTCGCGCGTGAGCAGCTGGCCTGGTTGTTCCAGCAGCGCCAGCAGCAGGTGTAGGGACTGATCGCGAAGAGGGGTTCGGTGTCCGCCGTCCGACAACTCGCCCGTACGCGCGTCGAGGATGAAGGGTCCGAAGTGGTAGACACGCGCGGTCTGGACGCTGTTGACCATCGGCTGCACCCTCGGGAGCAGGGTGACTCGATAGTCTATCGCACGCGCGCCAAAAGGATCTGCCGCCGCGTCCTTGGTACCGTCAGCGGCCGACCATCTTCTGCAGGTGCTCCGGGTAGCGCGCACCGTGCACCGTGATTTCGGATGCCGCGCGATCGATCTCGCCGAGGTCGTCGGCGGTGAGCTGAATGCCGGCGCCGCCAAGATTCTCCTCGAGCCGGTGACGTTTCGTCGTACCGGGAATCGGCGCGATCCACGGCTTCTGCGCGAGCAGCCAGGCCAGCGCGATCTGCGCCGGTGTGGCGCTCTTCTGCTGGGCGAAGTTCGTCAGCCACTCGACAAAGGCCTGATTGGCTTTGCGGTTCTCCGCGGTGAAGCGCGGGACAACATTGCGAAAGTCGGTCGGGTCGAAGGTCGTTGTCTCGTCGATCTTGCCGGTCAGGAAACCCTTCCCGAGCGGGCTGAACGGCACGAACCCAATCCCCAGCTCCTCGAGAGCCGGGAGCACCTCTTTCTCGGGTTCTCGGAACCACAGCGAGTACTCGCTCTGGAGCGCGGCCACGGGCTGCACCGCGTGGGCGCGGCGGATCGTCTGCACGCCGGCCTCGGAGAGGCCGAAGTGTGTGACCTTGCCTTCGCGAATGAGGTCCCGCACCGTGCCCGCGACGTCCTCGATCGGGACATCCGGATCGACACGGTGCTGGTACAGCAGGTCAATCCGATCGGTGTTGAGACGTTTCAGTGACGCCTCGGCGACCTCGCGGATGTGCACCGGTCGGCTGTCCAGTCCCGCCGGCTTGCCGTCCTGAAACTTGAAGCCGAACTTGGTCGCAATCACGACCTGATCGCGGACTGGGCCAAGCGCCTGGCCGACGACCTCTTCGTTCGTGAACGGACCGTACGCTTCGGCCGTGTCGAAAAACGTGACGCCGCCATCGAACGCCGCGCGAATAATCGCGATCCCCTCGTCGCGGCTGGTCGCCGGCCCGTAGCCGAAGCTGATTCCCATGCAGCCGAAGCCGAGTGCCGAGACCTCCAGATCGCTGCCGCCGAGCTTGCGCTTCTGCATATCGTCCCCCGCTACCTTACTTGTTCCCACGCCTGTTTGATCGCGAGGACCAGTTCGTCTCCCATCGCACCCTTGTTGAAAAAGTGTGCCGCGCCGGCCAACTCTGCCGCCCGCGTGATCGCTTCGTCGGTCATCGCGCTGATGACGATGACCCTCGCGTGGGGAGTGTTGCTCGTGATTTGCCGGCAGGCCTCGAGGCCGTTGACGGTCGGGAGGTTGACGTCGAGCACGACCACCACCGGCTGAAGCGCGGCTGCGGCATCAGCCACCTCACTGCCGTCGCTGATCTCGCCGACGACGTCGCATTCGAATGAGAGCAGGCGGCCGAGCGCCTTCACCACGCCTGGATGATCGTCCGCGAGCAGGACGCGAGGGCGGCCGGACATTACGATCTCGTGCGCGCGCCGGCGCTCAACGTTTCCTGAAAGACCAGCAGGTGGTCGATGAGACGCTGCGTGTCAACACCCTTGACGAAGAAGCCTGAAGCGCCGGCGTGCTCGATCGCGTGCACGGTATCGCTCCGAGTCTGCATCGACAATCCGAGAATCTGGATGTGCGGGAGCTCCGCGTGAAGCCGCGCCGTGGCCTCGACCCCGTCCATGTGCGGCATCGTGACGTCCATCAGGATGACATCGGGCTGCAGCGTGTAGGCGCGGGCGATCGCCTCGAGGCCGTTGGCGGCCTCGCCGACGACCGACAGCTGCGGCCGCTCGTGGAGCATCTCTCGCAGCGCGCTCCGGACCGCAGCGTGATCGTCGACGATGAGAATCCTGAGCGCCCCGGCGTACGCGCGATCGTCGTCGCGCGGCGCGGCAGGTTCGATCGGCGCCGGGCTCAGTTCGCCTGTGCCCGCGGCGCGGCGGTGGGTCGCGCCTCGCGGCGCGAACAGATGGACGCGAGTTCCCTCGCCGGGCGCGCTGTCGATCTCGACGTGCCCGCCAAGCAGCGTCAGCCGCTCACGGAGGCTGAAGAGTCCCCACCCGACTTGTCCGGATCGGCTGTCGAGTCTCGATGGATGGAAGCCGATGCCATTGTCGGCCACGCTGATGCACAGGTCATCGTCGGCACCGAGGCGCAACGACAGGGTGACACGATCGGCCTGGGCATGTTTGAACGTGTTGAAGAGGAGCTCTCTCACCGACTCGAAGAGCAGCGTGCGGATGTCCTTGCGCGCCGAATCGGCGAACGGATCCGCCTCGACCTGGACGTTCAGCTTGTACTTCTCGCGCGTCGTGTCCGCCAGCCACGTCAGCGCCGCGGGCAATCCGGAACGCTGCAGCACCGGAGGAAACAGTTCGAAGTGCAGCGACCGTGCGGCGGCGGTCGCTTCGTCAACGTTGTGTTTCGCCTCTAACAACAACTCGCTGGGTTCGGCGCCGACTTCCCGTTCACGGCTCAGCTGCTGATCGAGGTTCAACGACACGATGAACAGCAGTTGCTGGAGTCCGTCGTGCAGTGTCCCCGCGATCTGCTCGCGCGCGTTGTGCTCGGCCAGCGTCAGGTCCCACGCCATCTGGCTCAGTTGGGTCGTTCGATATTCCAGTTCAGCCGTGCGCTCGCGAAGCGCCGACTCGGCGCGCTGCCGTTCCGAGATGTCGGTGACGAACGCGATCGCTCGACCGCCGCCGGGGGTCGGGACGTGATTGAGACTCACTTCGACTGGAAACGTCGCACCGTCCTTGCGCTCTCCGATCAGGTGAAGACCGCGTCCCATCAGCCGGGGACGTGGCGCCGCGAAGTAGTCCACCCGGTGCCGGTGGTGCGCGTCCCGGGCCACGGAAGGCACCAGCCGTTCGATCGATTGGCCGACCAACTCACCCCGTCCCCAGCCGAACATCGTTTCGAGGGAGCGATTCGCCATGATGATCGTTCCCTGCGCATCGACGGACAGGATGCCCTGGGTCGCAGTTTCGAGCAGCAGCCGCAGCTCACGATCGTGTTCCTCGTCCCGGCGCGCCTGGAGGGCTTCTTCCGTCTGCCGCCGCTCGGTAATGTCCAGTTCAAGCCCGGCGAGCCGCGTGACCTGGCCCGCGGCATCGCGATCGGCGCGACCCAGGCTCTGAATCCACAACACCGCTCCATCAGGGCGTACGAACCGGTAGGTGTTGTCCCAAGTGTCCTTCGACTGGAGAACCTCCGCGAGACCGAGCCGGATCCGCTCGCGGTCGTCCACGTGAACGTGAGCGAGCCAGGTCTCGAACATCGGCGGTTCGTCAGGGCCAAAACCGAATCGCTCGCGGAAAGCATCATCCCAGTCAACGTGATTGGTGCGGGCGTCCCAGGTCCATGAACCGCCGCCGGAAGCGCTGAGCGCCAGGCGAAACCGATGCTCGCGCTCGCGCAGCGCCGACTCCGCGCGGACGCGCTCGACCGCCTCCCATGTGCGCTCAGCGACGTCGCGAACCAGCGCGACCTCGGTCCGGGTCCAGACCCGCGGGGTCACGTGGTTCGCGCCAAAGGCCGCCACCATGCGACCGTCTTTGATCAGCGTCACGCCGATGAATGCCGCGATTTGCCTGTCGTTCATCGCCGCCCGATCGGACTCGGTGAATCGCGGATCCGACGCGACGTCGTTCACGACGGCCGTCTCGCCGCGCCGGTATGCCTCGCGGAGTCCCGCCCCGAAGCTCCCTGACAAGCGTCCCGTCAGCGGTGGCACGCCACGGGTGTGCTCGTGGTGGATGACGAAGGCGGTGCCCTCGAGTTCGGCGTAGCCGACACGGGTCGCATCGAGATGCTCGGCAAGCAACCGGGCCGCCGTTTCGAGGACGGTGGCGGGATCGCTCAACGGCCGGAGCGCATCATTCAGACGAAGAAGAAACGCCAGCCGCTCTTCGTTCGCGCGCAGCTCGGCTTGCGCCTTGTGGTGCTCGAGCGTCGCCCAGATTCGATCGGCGACTTCCTGTGCGAGCGCGATCTCGTCGGGCGTCCACAGGCGCGGCGAGCGGCTGTGAATCCCGAACGAGCCGACGAAACGGCCGTCCTTGACGAGCAGCGGACAAATGTAAGCGCCGATCCCCGCGGCCTGCAGCGCGGCCCGCTCCTCGGCCGTGTGCGGCTCTATTGACGTGTCGCTGATCGCTAACGTCCCGCCTTTCAGGATGTCCTGCCTGCGGCTGCCCCCCAGATCGCTCCAGCGGAACCGGCGGGGCTGCGCTGGGAGACCGTCGACGTACTCGCCGACCATGACGCAATCGTCCCCATCGATCTCACCATAGCCGACGCGCTGGACGCGGAGATATGACCCGAGCAGCCGGCAGGTTTCTGCGAGAATGCGCGCCGGATCGGCGAGCGGCCGGACGGTGTCGTTGAGGCGACGAAGGAAGTCCTGCCGGCTCTCGCTGCGCCCGAGCGCCTCTTCGGCGCGGGCCCGCTCGGCCGCCGACCACGTCCGGTCGGCGGTCACCTCGATGAGCGCGATCTGATCACGGGTCCAGCTGCGCGGCGCGGTGCTCTGGACGCCGAACGTCGCGACCCAGGTGCCGTCCTTTATTAAGGGCGCGCCGACGAACGCCGCAATCCCTTCGGCCTGGAGTTGCGTTCGGTTCTCGTCGGAGAACCGCTGGTCCGTCTGCACATCGTTCACGACGACAGTCTCGCCCCGGCGACACGCCAGGACGATCGCCTCACCAAAACGGTTGATGCGACCGCGAGAGTTGGAAATGGGGACCCCGCTCGCGTACGACGGGCCGATGACGAACTCGTCGCCGTCGATCTGCGCGTAATTGACCCGGCTCGCGTGGAGATGCTCGCCGATCAGGGTGACGCCGGCTTGCTGGATCGCCACCGCGTCTCGCAGTGGACGCAGCCGCTCGTTGAGGGTGACCAGGAACTCCCACTCGGTGGACATCAGGGAAGAATTCTAATCTGATTCGACGGGCTTCGTCCTTCGGCCTTCCCATACGCTCGCTCGCCCCTTAGACCAAAACTCAGCCTTTTGAATTTTGCATCGCTAATCCCTGATCACTGATCTCGAATCCCTCATCCGCGAATCCCTCATCGGGGAATCCCTGATCGGCGAATCTCGAATCGCGATTCGACGATTCGCGATTCAGGGATTCGCGATTCAACGATCAGGGATTCAACGATCGGGATTCACGATGAGTGATCAGTGATCAGTGATTGAATGCGCGGAATCGAAATGACAATGACGATGAACGCGATGACGTGGAGCGTGCCGGCACCGGCAAACACCCTCCCGTAGCCGAAGCCCGCGTCGAGCAGGCGTCCGGCGGCCAGGTTCATCAACAAACCACCGATCGCTCCGCCGAACCCCACCAGTCCGGCGACCGATGCCACCACGCTCCGCTCGAACAGATCGGTGGGAACGATCATCACGAGCGTGGACCACGACTGCTGTCCGAAGAACGCGAGGCTGAAAATCACGAGCGCCCATTCGACGGGGACATGCGTGACGAAGACGATCGACGGCATCACGGCGGCGCTGAGCCCGAGCGCCAGCTTGCGCGAGAAGTCCACCGAACGTCCACGCCGGATGAGGGCGCTCGAGAGCCAGCCGCCGAGCAGGCAGCCGACGCCTGACGCGGCGTACGGGACCCATGCGTACGCGCCGACCTGTTTCACGTCGAAGTGCCGCGCGTCGTAGAGGTACTTGGGCAGCCACGAGATGTAGAAGAACCACGCCGCGTCGGTCAGGAACTTCGCGGTCACGAGACCCCACACCTGGCGGTACGTGAGCAGCGTGGACCACGGTGTCCGCGCGGGCGAAGGGGTGCCGGCCGCTCCACGCACGTCCGGCGGCTCGTAGGTTCGCCACCACCACACGGCCCAGGCGAGTCCCGCAGCGCCGCAGGCGACGAACACCCAGCGCCAGCTGCCGCCGAGCAGAATCGCGGCGATGGCCGGCGGCGCGATCACGGCGCCGACGGCGGTGCCGGCATTGACGATGCCCATGGCCGTCGAACGCTCGGCAACCGGGAACCATTCGGCAATCGCCTTCGTCGCGGCTGGAAACCCGCCGCCCTCGCCGAGGCCGAGCAGGAATCGGCTGACCGCCAGCATCCCGAAGCCCGCCGCGAGCGCGTGGCTCGCGCAGGCCAGGGACCAGAAAATCATGATCGCGAGAAACCCGCGACGTGTGCCGAGACGGTCCACGAGCACGCCGCCGCCCGCATACATCAGCGCGTAAGCCAGCAGGAAGAGCGACGTCAGGTCACCGAATTGCGTGTTGCTGAGCGGGATCTCCTGCTGAATCGCCTTCACGGCGACAGGCAGCGACTGCCGATCGAGATAGCTGATGGCAATTGCCGCGGACACGAGGATCGCGACGCGCCATCTCTCCTGCATGGGACAGCTGGGGATGGTAATCGATGCCGCTCGATTCCGGATCCCGGATCCCGGGTTTGACAACAGCCATCGCTCTCGACAGTCTTACGCCATGTCGCTCTTGCATGCTGGCCGCGGTCACGGGTTCCGGAGAAGCCCTGGCTTGGTATACGCGATCGCGCTGTTCCTGCTGTCGATTTCCGATTTTCCGAGCCGTCAGACGCCGGTCGCGCTTGCCCAGACACCAGCAGCCGGTCATCCGACCGGACCCCCACCGGGCTCGCCGTCACCGGGCTCTCGCTGCCTGGGCTGCGGGACGGCGCCCGAGCCGATCGATGACAACGACCACGCCGGGTGGACGCAGATCTTCGACGGCAAGTTGCTCACCAAGTGGGACGGTAATCCCGACGTGTGGAGGGTCGAGGACGGCGCAATCACGGCAGAAAACTGGCCCGAACGCCGCGTTGGGACTACCTGCATCATCTGGCGAGGCGGCGAGCCGGCTGACTTCGAATTGAAGCTCGAGGTCAAAGCCGACTACGACGTGCATGGCGGGATCTTCTATCGCTCCATCGTCGGGGCCGAACCGGCCAGGAGCGGTAGCGCAGGCCCGGCCGCGCGCGGCGCGGCTCCTGCCGGACCGCCGCGTCCTCAGCCCACACCGCCGGCAGTTCCCTCAGATCCACGGTGGAACGTGCGAGGCTACGCCATGGACTGGGACTACGATCCCGGGAACAACGGCAACGTCCAGGATCCCGGGGCTGGCCGCACGGACACGCAAATCGTCTGGCGCGGCCACATCGTGCGCACGGAGACGGGCAAGCGGCCGCGGTCGATCGGCACGCTCGGCGAGCGTGACGCGCTCATGAAGTTCATCAAGCTCGGTGACTGGAATCAGATCCACATCATCGCCCGCGGCCACCAGCTCACGCACATCGTCAACGGCCACGTCATGGCGATGTTGATCGACGATGACGAGACGGCGGTGAAGACGAAAGGCGTGATCGCGCTGCAGGTCGAGCAGTACGGCAGCGGCAAGATCAGCTTCAGGAACGTCTGGGTGAAACAGTAGCGGCGGCGTGCGACATTCTTTTGGGGACGAATCTTGATGCGTATTCTCGTAACTGGCGGGGCCGGATACATCGGCAGTCACACGGCAAAGTTCCTCGCTGCGGCAGGACACGAACCGGTGGTCTTCGACGACATGAGTCAGGGCCACGACTGGGCGGTCAAGTGGGGGACGCTCGAGCGCGGCAGCCTGCTGGATCCAGTTCGCCTCGCCCAGGTGCTCGCATCCGCGAAGGTTGATGCGGTGGTGCATTTCGCGGCCAATGCCCTGGTCGGCGAGTCGATGACCAGGCCGGGGAAGTATTTCCGCACCAACACGCTTGGAACGTTCAACCTGCTGGAGGCAATTCGTGAAGCCGGTGTCGGGACGATCGTGTTCTCGTCAACGTGCGCAACATACGGCGATCCCGTGCGCGTGCCAATCGACGAAACACACCCGCAGGCACCAGTGAATCCGTACGGCGAATCGAAGCTGATGGTCGAGAAGATGCTGCGGTGGTACGGCGAGATCCACGGTCTGCGCTGGATGGCGCTTCGGTACTTCAATGCCGCCGGCGCCGACCCGGACGGCGAGATCGGCGAGGATCACGACCCGGAGTCGCACCTGATTCCGCTCGTCATCGGCGGCGCGCAAGGGAGGCGACCGCCGGTGAAGATCTTCGGCACCGACTACGCGACGCCCGACGGTACCGCCATTCGTGATTACGTTCACGTGACCGATCTGGCTGATGCCCATCTGCGTGCGATCGATCGACTGGGTGCGGGTACGCCCAGCCAGGCAGTCAATCTCGGAACCGGACGGGGCCACTCGGTCCGGGAAGTGGTGGACGCCGTGTCGCGTGCCAGCGGGAAGACGGTGCCGGTCGTCGAGTCCGCGCGCAGGGCTGGCGATCCGCCGGAACTCGTGGCCGCGCCTGGCCGCGCACGCGAGGTGCTGGGCTGGACACCTCGGTACTCCGACCTCGAGACGATTGTGCAGCACGCGTGGGCGTGGCACGAGAAGCACCGGTAACGATTACGCCCGTTCGCCCACCGGCATCGTGTTGCGCCTTTGCCAATCCTCGCGCGTCTGCCCCCAGAGATCCACGGCGTCGTTCTGGTACGGCGGCGGTAGTATCCCGGGGCCGAGATTGCGCGACCCGAGCTTCTGCGCGACGCGCTGCGAGGCGATGTTCTGGGGTGCAATCGAGTGGATGATGTCGGTCCATCCAAGGGTGTCGAACGCCCAATTCGTCGCCGCGACGGCCCCCTCCGAGGCGTAACCGCGACCCCACCGATCGCGAACGATCGCCCATCCAATCTCGGTTCCCGGCCAGCCTTCCGGTTGCCAGGGTCCGAGCCGTCCGATCCATCGTCCGCTCTCTTTTTCGATCACGGAGAACATCCCGAATCCATGGGCGTGCCAGGCACCGATCAACGTCATGAGTTGACGCCAGCAGACGGGCCGCGGCGCGATGCCGCCAATGAATCGCGCCGCCACTTCGTCGGACATCATTTCACTCCAGGGATCGAGGTCCTCCACGCGCGGCAGGCGCAGAATCAGGCGCGGTGTTTCGACCTGGAGATCGTCGATCGATCGCATGTGGTTTCATCATACAAAGCATTCACGAAGAAAGCAGGCATTGGACGGCTTACCATAGGGACGAATGACATCGACCGCCGCAGCGACCGCAAGAGTCCTGGCAGATGCCGGCATCCAGCGCGTCTTCGGGCTGCCGGGCGGCGAAGTGCTCGTACTGATGGACGAACTTCGCCGTGCCGGCATCGATTTCGTGCTGATGCGGCACGAAGCAAACGCCGGACTCGCGGCGGCGGTGTACGGGAAGCTGCAGCGTCAGCCGGGCGTGGTCCTGACGACGCTCGGGCCGGGCGCGGCGAACCTGATGCTGCCGATCGCGAACGCGTATCTGGATCTCGAGCCGCTGCTGGCGATCTCGGCACAAATCCCAGACCAATTCCCCGCGAGCCACACGCACCAGCGGCTGCCACTGCACGATTCGTATCGCCCGATTGCGCGCTTCGTCGAAAAAATCACCGGCGCGAACGTCTTCGACGTCGTGCCAACGGCGCTGGCAAATTGCATGGAGCGTCCGTTCGGCGTGTCGTACCTGACGCTGTCCGCGCGTGAGGCGCTCGAGCCGGCCGCAGACGGCACCCCGCGGACAGTCGCGACGAAACAGGTCTCGCGTGTCGGCGCCCGTACGCAGGCGAACGCGCTGTCGAAGGCACTCGGCAATGCGACTCGTCCGCTGGTCGTGATCGGCCTGGGCATCGACACCGCCAACGCCGCGCGAATCCGGCGCTGGTTGGACGCCTGGAGCCTGCCGGTCGCCGTGACGCCGAAGGTCAAGGGCATCGTTGACGAGACCGCCGCGAATTTCGTCGGCGTCGCTGGCGGAATGGCGGCCGACGGCGTAATCTGCGACGCGATTGCGGCCGCCGATGTTGTGGTCGGCTTCGGCCTCGATCCGGTGGAGATCGACAAGACCTGGCATGCCGAGCGGCCGATTCACTGGGTGCTGGAGTCGCCGAACGCCGGAGGGATCGTGCCGCCGGGAGCCGAGCTCGTCGATCATGCGGCGCTCCTCGACGCGCTGCTCGAGCAAGCCCCGCCTGGGCTGTGGCCGTCGGCGTTCAAGGAGTTTCAGGATCGGCGCGCGCGCATGCTGCTCGATCGGACGGACGTTGACGGGACGATGTGGCCGGGCGACATCGTCCAGGCGCTGGCGTCGGTGATGCCGCCGCAGAGCGTCGTCACGACCGACGTCGGCTCGCACAAGTATCTGTTCGGGCAGTACTGGCCGAGCCGCGAGCCGGAGACCTTCTGGATGTCGAACGGCCTGTCAGGAATGGCGTACGGCCTCAGCGCGGCGATCGGCGCGAAGTTGGCGCGACCGGACGCGCCGGTCATGGCCGTGGTCGGCGATGGCGGCTTCTCGATGAACGCGCAGGAACTCGAGACCGCCGAGCGCGTCGGCGCGCCGTTCATCACGCTCGTGCTCGAGGACGGGAGCTACTCCCTGATCAAGATCTCGCAGGCGGGCAAGAAGCTGCCGCCGTACCGCACCGAGTTCGGTCGCATCGACACGTTGAAGATGGCGGACGCATGCGGTGTAAAGGGGCTGCGGACGACCAATCCCGACGAGCTTGCCTCTGCCGCGGCGCGCGCACTCGCCGAGCGGCGCAGTCTCGTGATCGCCGTCCCGGTCAACGACGCCGATTACGTCCGGATGTTCTGAGCACGCGAGCTCATGGACTGATCGCGAGGAATAAGTAGGCCGCGAGCAGCGCGAGATGAACACCGGCCTGCAGGAGCGTGGCGCGGCCCGGCACGACTGTCAGCACGGCCACGATGCACGTCAGCGCCAACAGCACGATGTGCGTCGCGTCGAGCCCGAGATGCAGAGGAACGGGCAACCAGATCGACGCGACCGCAATCGTCGGGATCGTCAGCCCGATACTGGCCATCGCCGAACCAAACGCCAGGTTGAGGCTGATCTGCAGGCGATCTCGACGCGCCGCGCGTATCGCCGCCAGCGTCTCGGGCAGCAGGATGAGCATCGCGATCACCACGCCGACGACGGAGACGGGAAGTCCGGCGCCGGCAACCACGCGTTCGATCGTGGGCGACACCAGCTTCGCGTTGCCGACGACGCCCACCAGCGCGATCAGGAGAAGCGCAAGGCTCGTCAGGGCCGCAGCGGCCGATGGCGGACTCGCATGCTGCTCGCCATCGATCACGACGCCGTCGGCGGTCACCGGTAAAAAATAGTCGCGGTGTCGTCCCGTTTGAAGCGCCACGAACAGTCCGTACAGAGCGAGGGAGGTGAAGGCGGCGAACGCGAGCTGCGCCGGAGAAAACACCGGGCCCGGGCGGCTGGTCGTGAAGGTCGGAACGACCAACCCGAGCGTCGCCAGCGTGGCCACGGTCGCCAGCGCCGCACCCGTGCCCTCGGCGTTGAACGAGACGACTGATCCGCGTCGCGTCGCCACCAGGATCGAGAGACCGACGATGCCGTTGGACGTGAGGATGACGGCCGCGAACACCGTGTCTCGCGCGAGGGTTTCCGCCGCGCCGGCGCCGGCAACCATCAGCGTGACAATCAGCGCCACTTCGATCACCGTCACCGCAATGGCGAGGAGCACCGATCCCAGCGGTTCACCGACGCGGTGAGCGACGACCTCAGCGTGGTGTACTGCGGCGAGTACCGCGCCCGCGAGGAATAGGCTGACGACGCCGACGAGCGTTGGCGGAAGAGTCCTGCCCCACCCGAGCGCCAGGACAACGACCGCGGCAAGCGGGACCAGCGTGGTCCAGGAAAGCGCACGTGAACGCTTGGTTACGGGGTCGCTCATTCACTATGTCCGTCGACGTCATCCCGCTGGGATACGTCGTCTGAAGGCATGATACTTCGTGCGGTGGCGCCGCTCGTGTCATTCCCTGGCCAGCGAGAGAATTGACGCAAATAACTTTGCATTGTAAAGTCATTGCTGGTATCCGGTCGTACGCAGAGGCCACGTGTCGAAGAGTCGAACCCAAACAGTCCTCGCATTGATCGTCTTCGCCGTCGGCCTGCTGATCGCGGCCATTCTCGGGCTCTTTGCCTACATCAGTGTCACGGCGACGCCCCTGCACCCGGACCCGCAGCAAGTGCCGTCCGTCATCCAGTCAGCCCCATCGTCTACGTGGGCCGACGCGGTGAAACAGGGCCAGCAGATCGTTCGTGCCGGTCTGACCGAGCAAAACCTGCCGGGGGTTTCGGTCGCGGTCGGAGTCGGAGGCGACATCGTCTGGGCCGAAGGCTTTGGCTGGGCGGATCTCGACAACCGCTCGCCGATCAGGCCAGAAATGCGGTTCAGGATCGCAAACGTGTCCAACACCCTGACCTCAGTCGCGGTTGGACTCTTGCTGGAGAGAAACACGCTGAATCTCGACGCCGAGATTCAGACCTACGTCCCTGATTTCCCGAAGAAGCAGTGGCCCGTGACGCTTCGTCAGCTGATGGGACAACTGGCAGGCGTCAGGAACGACGCCGGCGACGAAGAATCGCTTGCTCCCTGCGAACGAACGGTAGACGGGCTGCAGCGCTTTGCCAGGGATCCGCTGCGGTTCGAGCCAGGCACCGCGTTCCGCGCTTCGAGCTACGGCTGGATCCTCGTGAGCGCGGCCGTCGAGGCCGCCGCGGACGAGCGGTTCTTCACGTTCATGCGCGGGCAGATTTTCGAGCCGCTGGGCATGACCGGCACCAGACCTGATTCGTCAGCGCAACCGATCCCCGATCGGGTGACGTTCTATTTCCCGAGGTTCGCGGGGGATCCCCGTTACGGGCCGGAGCTGACGCGTGAGGGCGACCATTCCTGCTTCGCGGGCGCCGGCGCGTTCCTGTCAACGCCGTCCGACCTTGCGCGGTTTGCGATGGCGGTCAATGGCGGTGGGCTGCTGCGGCCCGCCATCGTCGAATTGCTCCAGACGCCGCAGCGGCTCACGTCGGGCCAGCAGACCGAATACGGTCTTGGCTGGGCGCTCGAGGCGGTGCCGCTCGGGGGTAAACCCACACGGATGGCCGGCCACGGGACCAAACCGGATTTCATCGGCGGAACCGCGTACCTCATGACGTTCCCCGAACGCGGGATCGTCGTCGCCCTGACATCGAACATCTCGTTCGCGGACATGAAGTCTCCCGCTTTGAAAATCGCACAGGCCTTCGCAGAACCGAGGAAACCGGCGCGCAATTGATGCGCTGTTCGTCGCGCCCGGACCAGCTCGCGACCCTGCGGTAGAGGCACAACACCTTCGTCATGTACGGTTTGCCGGTTTCGGCCGTTTTAGAGCTAGGACGGCCCGGGGAACGCGAGACCGCTGGCGGCCCCAAAGGTGTGATAGCTATGATTACGAACCTGCACATGTCCGACAGTTCCGACGGCATCCCGCCCTCGAAAGAGCCTCGACCAAGCGACGAGCTGATCGGCACCCTGGACCTGCTCGAACGGTTCAAGCTGGGCGACGAACAGGCGGTGGCTGTACTCCTCGAACGCTCGATTCCGCCCCTGCGGCGATGGGCTCGCGGCAGGCTGCCCGGGTGGGCGCGCGGCCTGGCCGAGACCCAGGATCTCGTGCAGACTGCACTGATGAAGGCGCTGCCGCGCCTCAAGGACTTCGAAGCGAAGCACCCCGGCGCCCTGCAGGCCTACCTCCGTCAGGCGGTCGCCAACCATATCCGGGACGAAATCCGGAAGGTCATGAGCCGGCCGACCTCTGAAGTTGCCGACAGCAAGTATCCGGATCCCGGGCCCTCCCCTCTCGAGCAGGCGATCGGCCATGAAGCGTTCGAACGCTACGAGGCAGCGCTTACCACCCTGAAGCCGGGCGATCGCGAAGCGATCGTCGCCCGCGTCGAGCTGCAACAAAGCTACGAAGAAGTCGCCATCGCACTCCAGAAGCCCAATGCCAACGCGGCGCGCGTCGCGGTGGCGCGGGCCGTCAAGAACCTGGTCAAGGCGATGGCCGAAGAGGCGGCGAAAAACAAGCCGACTCAGGTATGATGACGGTCGATTCCAGGCGGAGCTCTTCGGTACGCGACACCTGGCGCTATTCCGCCGGGCTTGAGGCGTGCGGCTGCGCACCACCGTATGAGCGAACCCGACACGCTCAACCAGTTGAGCGCCTCGATCGCCGATGGCGACGCGATCGACTGGGATGCGGTGTGCGCGCTCGTGGGCGACGACGACATCCGCCCGCTGATCGATCACTTACGGGTGGTCGCGGGCGTCGCGGAAGTCCACCGATCGCAAATCGCTGAAACCATCGCCGCCGAGACGGCGGCAGCCGTCGACCCGCCGACCACCGCTCGCCTGCACGACGGGCCTGCGCGCTGGGGCCACCTGGTGCTGATCCGAAAGATCGGCGAGGGCGCCTTCGGCGAGGTCTACGAAGCCCTCGACACCTGGCTCGATCATCCCCGCGCACTGAAGCTGCTCAAACCGGAGGTCGCCAATCGCGCCTCCGCCCCGCAGATCCTGCACGAGGCACGCAAGCTCGTACGCGTCAGGCATCCAAACGTCGTCATGGTTCATGGCGCCGACAGCCACGATGGCCGCGTCGGGTTCTGGATGGACCTGATCGAAGGACAAACGCTGGAGCAGCGCGTCAGCGAAAGCCGTCTCAGCGCCGGCGAGGCGACCTACGTCGGCAAGGAGCTGTGCCGCGCGCTCGCCGCCGTCCATCACGCGAACCTGGTGCATCGTGACGTCAAAGCGCAGAACGTGATGCGCGCCACCGACGGCGGCCGAATCATCCTGATGGACTTCGGCGCCGGTGAGTTCCAGAACGTCCCATCCACCGGCCGGCGGCACGGCACGCCGCTCTATCTGGCTCCGGAAGTGCTCACGGGTGGAACTGCGACGATTCAGAGCGACTTCTACGCGCTGGGCGTGCTCCTCTACTACTTGGTGACGGGTCGCTTCCCCGTCGAGGGCAACACGCTCACCGACCTGGTCCTGGCACACGCGCAGGGCGCGCGTCGTCATCTTCGCGATGCGCGACCCGACCTGCCAGACAGCTACATCAGCGTCGTCGAGCGGGCGACGGCTCGCGATCCAGGACAACGCTTCCAGTCCGCAGGTGATTTTTACTCGGCGCTCGAGGATCGCGGGACACATAACGGGGCCCAACGTGGTCGTCACCCCGGTGCCGGCTCCCGCGCCCGCTCCAGCGCCGTACTCACAGATTCCTCTTGGCCATGTGCTCATGACGGCGCTGACGACGGTAGCCGCGATCGCCGTCTGTGGTCTGGTGGCGTGCCGATCGTTCGAAGCGGTCCTGAACATCGGTAAGGAATACTCAGGCGGAGCAGCCGAGTACTTCACCATCGGCGTCCAGGCACTTCTCCCTTTCGCTCTTAACTGGCTCGCGGCCATCGCCATCGTGACCCTTTTGGCCGGCGTGCGGCTGGCGCTTGGATCCAGAGGCGGACGCCTGTTCGAGCGCTGGGGGTCGCTCGTCAATGGCGTGCGGCCGACGGTGCTGGCTACACTCATTCCAGTTGTCGGGGCCGCAGTGTGGCTCGGCTTCTCATTCCACTACTGGCCGATCGTCGACACGCTAGCCGCGGTGCAACTTGGAACGCCGCCTCCGTCACACGTGCCGCTGCTCGACAAGGCGTTCAGAGGCCGGCTCATCGTGTACAGCGAGATGGCCGCGGTGCTCAGTTTTTGTCTCATCTTCCCGATCTGGCGCTGGTGGCCAGAGTTCGAGCGACGGTCCGACGATGTTTCAGCCGTCCGGCGCGCGAAGTGGGCGTGCATCGCGCTGGCGGCGGTCGTCGTCGTCGCCGCGACCGCGCCGCGGCGGTTCGGGATGGAGCGTTTCGAAGCCGTGCTGTACAAAAACGAGCCCGCGTTCGTTATAGGCACTAGTGGCGACGAACTGCTGCTTTATCTTCCCAAGGCCGCGGATAACGTCCGTCCCACGGTTCGCCGAGGTGACCCCGATCTGGTTCCGACTAACAAACGGCTATGGTTGGTAAGCGCCGACGACATCGACAATTCGAAACGCTCACCGCAGTGACAGGAGGACGATGATGAGAAGGCGGATCGCGGTCGTCGGCACGCTGTTGGTCGCGCTGCTGGGCGCACCGCGCCCGAGCGAGGCAGGGCTTCTGGACATCATTTGGGAAATGAGCGGGCCCCAGATGCTCGGCTTTGCTTATGGGTGCTTGTATTCGCTCAACAACTTTAAGTCCGAGCAATGCCGCTTGGGCAAGATCCCAACCGCTCTGTACCCGGCAACGCGAGCCGCCTCGGATAAGCCCAAAAACCCATTCCTCGGCTTCTCCGCTGGAATCTATGGATCGACCGGTGTTGACTCGAGCACACAGCCGTACAAATGGTTTGAGATTGGCATGTTGGAGCTCACAACAGGGCTCTCATTCAAAAGCTACGAAACCGGCGGACCTAACAACGACGACGTTCGGGTCTATCATGGGTTCGGCGTTGCCTACGAGAGATTCTTTGGACGGGGCATTGAAGGCTTCAATAACGGCGCTATAGAAGGGTTCAACAAATTCGCTATAACCGTCACACCCGTTGACGTCACGCTGAACAGGGTTGCCTTCGGGATCAGAATGCGCCTGTATCCGGAGGGTTTCAGCGACGACGAGTTCAAGAAGGGGCTACCGCCCCCCGACAGCCGCCCGTTCGAAGCCACGGTCGGCTTCACGTTCAGCTACATCATCAAGAAGAAGTAGCGCGACGGGACACTTGTTCTCACTGAACGTCGCTGCCGAACTCCGGCCCGTCTAACTGACGCACCTCGCACTCGAGTTCCCACTCGTCGCCGTGGACGAGCAGGAAGCGCTTCGTAAGTTCGATCGCTTCGCGCATCGACGGCGCCTCGAGGATCGCAAAGCCACCGATTACTTCCTTGGTCTCGGCAAACGGACCATCGACGGTGGACAGCTTGCCCTGACGCAGCCGCACGCGCGTGCCTTCCGCTGTCGGCCGGAGTCCGGCAGTTTGAACCAGCGCGCCCTTCCGGGTCATTTCGTCGATGAGCTTACCCATGTCACGCATCAGCCGCTCACTGGGGACCTGGCCGTTCTCGGTGATGCGGATCATCGATAGGAATCGCATATTCGTCTCCTTGGCGCCGACATCGGCGCTGCTATTCCCTGGTCGAACGAGCGGCCGCCGAATCGACATCGCCCGTCAATCCGGGTGGAGGTTAGAGTTTCGTGCTTTACCGTTGGACCGCCGCGTTCGTGCGGCCATCGATTACCGTGACCTTGTCGCTCAGTCGATTGGCAACGTAGATCGTGTTGGTGACCGGATCGACCGCGACCGCCCACGGGCCCTTGTCGGCCGGCACGGTCGCGGCGATCGCGTTGGTCCGTCCGTCAATCACCGACACGCTGTTCGCGTGCGTGTTGACCACATAGATCAGGTTGGTCTTCGTATTGATCGCGATCTGCTGCGGCCACTGTCCAACCTTGACTGTTGCGATCGGCCGATTGGACGTGCCGTCGATCACGGTGACGTCGCTGCTGCCGTAGTTCACGACGTATATGCGGTTGGTGATCTCGTTCACGGCTGCCGCCATCGGCACGTTGCCGGTCCCGACGGTGGATACGACACTGGTCCGCGTATCAACAACCGTGAGCGCATCGTCATTGGGTGTCGGCAGGTACAGAGTCCCGCTGGTTTCATTGAATGCCGAATCCCATTGGTGGAATCCTGGCAGGATGATTCTCGTCGGCTGGTTCGTCACGCCATCGACGACGGTCAGGAAGTTGTCCTCGTAGCCGACGAAGTAGATCTTGTTGGCCTTGACGTTCACTGACAGCGCATTGCCCTCGGTGCCCGCGTGAATGACGGTGGACGCCTTCGTCGCAAGATCGATGACCGACGGGTCGGTGCCGGTACTCGCCGATACGTAGAGCCTGTTGGTGGCAGGATTCAGTGCCGTCAGGCTGCCGCGATCGGCCTTCAAGGTGTCGACGATCGCGTCGGTGTCGGGATCGATGACCGAGATCGTCCCAGGGCCGCGGTTCATGGCGTAGACGCGGCCATCGCGAGGATCGATGGTCAGATTCTTTACGTTGGCGCCAGTCTTGAGCACGACCACGTTGCCCGTCGCACCGGTGACGATCTTGACGACACCGAGATCGGGGAATGCCGCGTACGCCTTGCCATTGCGGGTGTTGACGACCACACCCTTGGGGCCGTCGGTGACGCCGACCTCAGCGCCGAGGCCGGCAGCCACACCGACTATGACTGTCGCGGCGATCACAAGTCCTGGCAGCGGGGATCTCAAGACTGGGACTGTAATCTACTACGCTCGGCGCCGCACATGAAGCGAATCATCACCTTCGACGCGCCGAACGAACCCAGTAGAACCCCGCAGAACCTGGTAGAACCCGATCGCTCCGTTATCCAAAGGTGGTAAACCGGCTGCCCGATGCGTAGCGTCGAAGACCGCGTTCGAAAAGCCACGCGGCAACACACACATACGCAATCGCAACGCACACGAGGATTGTCACGCTCGCGAGCGACGGCGCGTGCAGGATCCGGATCGGCATATAGCCCACGAATCCGGCCGGCAGCACGGTGAACAGCACGAGCCGCAGCGTCCCGCCGAACAACGGCTCCGGATACAAGGAAAAGGTAATCAGCAGCTCCCACAACTGGCGTGGCAACGGTTTCAACTCTTCCCAGCCAGAACGCGAGGCTGAAGAACACCACCCCGCATGCCACGAAGATCAGCGCGCTGGCCACGATCACCACGATCAGCACCGGCGCTGTTCGCCAGGAGATCTGTCCGGACAAGGCGATGAAGATGAGGCCGGAGATCAGATCGCCAAAGCCGGACGGCTGCGCGCGCATGCCGAGCGCGTGGACGAGAACCGACGTGGGCCGCGTCAGCAGCGTGTCGAGGTCGCCATCCTCGATGAAGCGGCCGAGATGTCGGACGCCGCCGGCGAAGGTGATCGTCATTCCGAACGCCGCGGCAACCAGGCCGAACAGCACCTGGATATCGCCCAGCCGCCAGCCGCGGATCGTCGTCACGCGTCCCATGAGCGCCCACCAGAACACGAAGAACGTGAGGTTGTTGAGCGCCATGAACACGACCTGGATGACGAAGGCGCTGCGCAGGGCGAGCGACGCCTTCAGGTTGGTCGTGACCAGGGCTCGTGCGAACGACAAGGTATTAGCCACCATTGATCGTCACCGTCGACACGGCGCGCCGGAACATCCAGGACACCGCGAATGCCGTCGCGCGCGCTCCAGAGAACGAGGGCTCCGGCCAGCGCTCCGGCGCGACACGAGAGGCGTTCCCAGCATGAACGACGCCGGCGCCGCGAGCAGCGTCGGAAACGGCGTGAACGCCGCGGCTCGCTGGATGAACACCGGATACAACTCGAGCGGCAGCATCAGGCCGCCGAGCACGAACATCAGCTTCTGCCACACCCAGTAGACCGGCGCGACATCCTGGAGCCAGAAGGCGAGCAGGCCGATCCCGAGATACCACGCGGTGACCAGCGCGCTCGCCGCAAGTCCGAACGGCACGACGATCAGCAGCGAGCCGTCAGCGGCGGAATCCATCCCGTGAACGCGAACGCGCAGAGAAACGCCGTCAGTCCGAGCAACGGCGCGCGCACCGCCAGCAGACCGAGTCCACTCGCGAACTCTGCGACCACGTACGAAACTGGATGGCCGAGCCGGTACACGACGTCACCCCGGCGGATCGCCTCCTGAATCTCGATATGGATCGGCGGCGCGCTGAGCAGAATCCATTCGGTCGCCGCCAGATACCAGACGAGCGATTTCGGATCGGTCGTCACCGGCATGCCGGCTTCGGCCACCGCGCGCCAGAGGCTCGAGAACACGCCGAGAATGACGGCAAAGAACACCATCCGGCCGTACAACTCGTGGCGCTCGCGCCGGGCCTCGCTCGCCGAGATGCGCGAGAACGCCGCGTACTTGGCAAACGTGCGGCGGTCATGACGACGCGCTCCCTGGCTTGGCGGTCGCGTACAGCGCACGAATCACCTCATCGAGCGGCGCGTCCTCAATCGCCATATCGCGGATGGCGACCTGCCGCAGCGCCGCATCGACCACCTGCCCGAGCGGTGTGATCTCGAGCGCGATCTCGAGCTCCGTCCGGTACGACGCGGACGACAGCACGCGCACGCCGGGCAGCGTCAGCTCGAGGCGTTCGGCTTCGCTCCACAGCGTGACGCGCTTCGCCTTCAGATAGCCGCGGCGCAGCCCCGAGATCGCTCCGTCCCACAGCAGGCGGCCGTGATGGATGACGATGACGCGCGTGCACACGCGTTCCATGTCGCCGGTGTCGTGCGACGTCAGGAGCAGCGTGACGCCCTCGCGCTCGGACTCCGTCCAGAGCAGCTCGCGAATCATCGCCTTGGCCGACACGTCGAGGCCGATGGTCGGCTCGTCGAGAAACAGCATGCGCGGCGAGTGCAGCAGGCTGGCGACGATTTCGCAGCGCATCCGCTCGCCGAGCGAGAGGTGGCGCACCGGCGTGTTGACGAGCGCGCCGAGCGCGAACGCGGACGACAGCGCGTCGATCCGCCGCCGGTGCTCGCGCGGTTCGATCTCGTAGACCCGGCCGAGCAGCTCGAACGTGTCGCGCGGCGGCAACTGATACCAGAGCTGCGAGCGCTGCCCGAACACGGTGCCGATCTGAAACGCCAGCTGGCGCCGCTGCCGCGACGGCACCAGGCCGAGCACGCGCACGTCGCCGGCATCCGGCTGCAGGATGCCGGCGAGCATCTTCAGCGTCGTCGACTTGCCCGCGCCGTTCGGGCCGATGAACGCGACGCGCTCGCCCGGCGCGATCGAAAACGACAGGTTGTCGACGGCCGCGACCGTTTCCGTTTCGCGGCTGAACAGATCGCGAACGCGCGCGCCGACACCCGTCCCTCGCGGGCGCCGTACACGAAACGACTTCGACAGTTGGTTCAGGTCGACGGCCGCGGCGGCGGGTGGCATGGCGACGCTCCCTGTCGCCCTGCGGAAGCTTCGGAAAATGAAAAAGCCCTTCCGGTGAAGCTTCCGGAAGGGCGTTGATGACGAAGAATTGAAACGCTTCCGGTTTTACACAGCGATACCCATGTGCGGGGCGCCCGAAAGGACGCCGATGCACGGGGTTTCGACGATGGTGTAAAACGGCCGCGTCATGTGAACAGGGAAATTATACGACGGATCGCGAAGACTGGCACCGTAATGTACTATGCACGCGCTTGGGCATGAAGCGAATGTGGTTGATCGGCGGCCTCGCGCTGTGGCTCCTCGCCTCGCCGCGCATGTTGGCGCAGCCACCCGCGGCAACGCCGCCCAGGGTCCTGGCGTTTTTCACGGTTGGGGGCGAGCTCGATCACTTCCTCTTCGCGCAGCAGGCCATGCGCGCGCTCGGCGCCGGCGCCGCCAGCGGGGGCTACGCGTTTGCGTCGACTACCGATTGGGACAGTCTGAACGACGCGACCCTCCGCGATGTGCGGGTGGTGATCTGGCTCAACGACATGCCTCACACGGCGCCGCAGCGGCAGGCATTCGAGCGCTACATCGCTGGCGGCGGTGGCTGGCTCGGATTCCACGGCTCGGGCTTCGGGAACAACGCGTGGCCGTGGTTTACGGAGTTCATGGGCGGCGGCCGCTTCACTGCAAGCAACTGGCCGTCGCTGCCGGCGCGCGTCAATGTCGACGACGTCGAGCACCCGATCGTGAAGGGTGTGCCGCCGACGTTCGTCGCGCCGATCACCGAGTGGTACTCGTGGACACCGAGTCCTCGGGCCAACCCTGACGTGAAGGTGCTGCTGACGCTGGACGCCTCGAATTTTCCGCTCGGAGTAAAGAACACGCTCAACGGCGGCGACATCCCGGTGGCATGGATCAACAGCAAGTACAGAATGGTGTATTTGAACTACGGCCATGGCGACCGGATCTATTCGACCCCGGTTCTGCCACTGATGATCGACAACAGCATGCGCTTTTTGCTCAATCCACCGAAGTAGTGAGAGTTCGGGAATCGAACAGCCATATGTGAGGCCATCAATGTTTCAACGACGCATTCTCGCAGTCTCGGTCTCGCTGATCGCGGTCGTGTTGTCCATCGCCCCGGACGCGCAAACACCCGCGCCGGCTGGGCCCGCCACGTTCGTTCCAGACTGGACGTTCAAAGGATCCGCGCTGACCGGAACAGAACAGATCGGCCAGGCGACGTGGCGCGCGGAGAACGGCGAGATCGTCGGCACGCCGAAGAGCGCTGACGGCGGCTGGCTCCTCATCAATCCCGGTTACCAGGACGTGCAGCTCGCCGGTTCCTACAAGTGTGCCGCGGCCTGCACCGCAGGCGTCATGGTGCGGAGCGAGAAGAGCGCGGCGGGGATCAAAGGCATTTACACGACGCTCGCCGGAGACTCGCCGGCACCTGCGGCCGTGACCGTCGACACGCAGGGGCGCATCGGCGGTCGTGAGCCGTTGACGCGACCTGGCGGTGCCATGCTGCGAATCCAGCCACCCCCTCCGCCGCCAGGTTCCGGCCGTGCCGGCGGTGCGCCGGGCGGCGGCCGCGGGGCGGGTCAGGCCTCGACGTTCGTGTCGATGTTTCCGCCGCGACCCTCGACCGCGTTCAAGCCGAACGACTGGAATACGTTCGAGGTGCTGGTCGACGCCAACGTCTTCCGCGCGAGCCTGAATGCGCCCGCCGGCGGCGGTCTGGCCATCGATGCCGAGACCGGAACGTTCGGACCGGTCGCGCTCTATGTCGGCGGCACCGGTGAAGTGCGGTTCAGGAACCTCGCGCTCAAGGACCTGCAGCGCCGCGTGACCCCGGCCGAGAAGACCTCGCCGCATTTTCGCGCGCAGCACTTTGAGGACTTCTATTACGGCTGGTCGGCCGCGGCGGGCGACTTCAATCACGATGGCGTGCTCGACGTCACGATGGGCAACCGTTACTACCTCGGCCCGTCGTTCACAGACTCCCGCGAGTTCTATCTCGGGCAGGCGTTCAACCCGGCGAAGGAATACGGTCCGGCGATGGTGAACTATGCGGGCGACTTCACCGGCGACGGATGGGACGACATCCTCGTCGCCGAATCGCGCGCGCCTGCGCTCTACGTGAACCCGCGCGGCGAGTCGCGCCGCTGGACTCGCTACACGATCTTTCCCGAAGTCATCTCCGAATCGATCACCTTTGCGGACGTGAACAACGACGGCAAGGCCGACGGGATCTTCTCCGGCAGTAATAAGGTGCAGTGGGCGACGTCCGATCCCGCGAATCCGACCGGACCGTGGAAGGTCTACGCGGTCTCCGAGGCTGGGCCATGGGGCGGGAGCATCCACGGCATCGGCGCCGGCGACATCAACGGCGACGGCAGGGTCGATTTGATCGCCCCGCATGGATGGTGGGAGCAGCCCGCCGGCGGCGCCACCGTGACGCCGTGGACGTTTCATCAGGGCGCCTTTGGCCGCAACGGCAATGCCGGGGCCAACATGGAGATCTACGACGTCAACGGCGACAAACTCCCCGACGTCGTCACCTCGCTCGCCGCGCACGGGTTCGGCCTCGCCTGGTACGAGCAGAAGCGCGATGCGGCCGGAAAGATCTCGTTCGTCGAGCACCAGATCATGGGGGACTTCGCCGCGAAAAATCCCGGCGATGTGACCTTCACCGAGCTGCACGCGTTGACGATGGCGGATGTCGATGGCGACGGAGTGAAGGACATCATCACCGGCAAACGCGCGTGGGCGCATCTCGACAGCTACAGCGATCCGGATGCCCAGGGCGCTGCCGTCCTCTACTGGTTCAAGACGATCCGCGATCCGAAGGCGGAAGGCGGCGCGCGGTTCGTGCCGGAGTTGATTCACAACCGGTCAGGCGTGGGCTCGATGATCCAGGTGGCCGATCTCAACAAGGACGGCGCGATCGACATCATGGCGGGGACCAATCGCGGCGGCTTTATCTTCTGGGGTATTCCGACGCGTGGCGCGCGAGGGAGTGCAGCGTCGCCGCCGCCGGCGCCAGCGCCCGGCCGCAAGTGAGGCGTGCGATGCGAGCCGTTCGACGGACGCTGACGGCCGTCCTTGTTCTTGGTGTGCTCGTGCTGCCGGCGCTGGTCGGTGCTCATCCACTCGATCCGCTGACGCCTGACGAAATCCGCGCGGCCGCCCAGGTCGCGCGGATGGATGCCCGCTTCGCACGCGCGCAGTTCGCGTCGATCCTGCTCGACGAGCCGCCGAAGCCGGACGTCATCGCGTGGCGGCCCGGCGGGGCGCTGCCTCGTCTCGCACGGGTGATCGCCATTGCCCCGGCCGGGCTGTTCGAGGTCAGTCGTCGATCTCACGGCGCGCCGCATTCTATCGGTGGTCGAACGCAAAGGCGTCGAGCCGCCGGTGATGTTGTCCGAGTTCGAGGCGGCGAAGGTCGTCCTGACCAACCCGGAATTCCGCGCCGCTCTCGCGAAGCGCGGTGTCACCGATTTCGAGAAACTCTTTTGCTCGCCGATGACCGCCGGGTACTTCGCCATTCCGGAACACGCGGGCAAACGGATCATCAAGGTCGGCTGCTATGACCTGCGGCGGACGACCACGAATATGTGGGGCTGGCCGATCGAACGACTGTATGCCATCGTCGATCTGCGCGAGCGAAAAGTGCTGAGCGTGGCTGACGGCGGGGTCGTGCCGATCGTGGATCGAGACATGAACTTCACCGAAGCGGCCGCAGGCACGCTTCGGGCGGCGCGCAAACCCACGGTGATGACGCAGCCGCAGGGCGCGAACTTCACGATCAACGGGAACGAGATTTCCTGGGGGAACTGGCGCTTTCACGCGCGGGTCGACGCTCGCGTCGGCACCGTGATCTCGGTCGCGCGCTGGCAGGACGGGAACACGCTGCGATCGGTGCTGTACCAGGGCTACCTGTCCGAGATGTTCGTGCCGTACATGGACGCCGACTACGGCTGGTACTCGCGGACGTATTTCGATACCGGCGAGTACGGCGCCGGCACGATGGCGACGCCGCTCAAACCTGGCATCGACTGCCCGGCGACGTCCGCGTTTCTGTCGTCATCGTTTGGCGACGACAAGGGCGAACCGGTCACGACACCCAATGCGCTCTGCATCTTCGAGCGCGGCAACGGCGATCCGATCTGGCGACACGCCGAGTCGCTCAACCAGACGTACGAAGGCCGCGCCAACGTCGAGCTCGTCGTGCGGATGGCTGCCACCGTCGGCAATTACGACTATCTCTTCGATTGGGTGTTCAACGACGCAGCCGAAATCGACGTCCGCGTCGGAGCCACCGGCATCGACAGCGTGAAGGGCGTGCCCACGTCACACATGGCTGACAAGACCGCGGCGGCAGACACGCGTTACGGGACGCTCGTGGCGCCAAACCTCGTCGCCGTGAACCACGACCACTACTTCAATTTCCGCCTCGACCTCGACGTCGACGGCTCCGCCAACAGCTTCAATCAGGACATCTATCGCCCGGTCACGCTGCCTGCCGACTCGCCTCGCCGCAGCGTTTATGTCGTCGAGCCCAGGATTGCCGCTTCGGAGAAAGCGGCTGAGCTCAGCACCGGGCACGAGCCCTCCAAGTTCCGCGTGATCAACGAGAGCCGGAAGAACGGTGTGGGCAATGCCGTGTCGTACGAGGTGCTCGTCGCCAACCATGCGACGCCTGCTGCTCGATCCGGCTGACTGGCCAGCCAAGCGCGCCGGGTTTCTCCGGCACGACATCTGGGTGACACCGTACGTGCCGACGGAGCGATATGCCGGCGGCGAATACATGTTTCAAAGCACTGGCAGCGACGGGCTGCCGGCGTGGACCGCGCGCGATCGTCCCATCCGCAATCAGGACATCGTGGTCTGGGTGAACATCGGCATGCACCACCTGACCCGTGCTGAGGATCTACCGGTGATGCCGACCATCTGGCATTCGTTCAAGCTGCGCCCGCACAATTTCTTCGATCGCAATCCCGCAATCGATCTGCGAAAGGATTCTGACGACCGGTAGGTAGAAGGACCAGACGGACTGGTCTTGAGCCTGGCAGGTGTGAAACCTTCCGGAGCCGGGGGCCAGGTTCGAGGATTCGAGGGTACTGGCTACTGGCTACTGGAAACTGGCAACTGGAAACTGGAAACCAGCAAAGACACATATCAGGAGCGCTCGATGCTTCTTTCGACTCGCCGACGATTCCTGCACGGTCTTGCCGGCGCCGCGGCGGCGCCGTTGCTCGTTCGGAAAGCCCAGACGCGGCAGGGTTCGACGCGCCGGCCGGTTCTCGCCTACGTCGGAACCTACAGCCAGGGCTCCGCGACGGCGCGCGGGAAAGGCATTCACATATTCGCGACGGATGCGGAGACCGGGGCGCTGTCGGCGCGGGACGTGTTCGAGACGCCGTTGAATCCGTCGTGGCTTGCGCTCGACGCGCCGCGCACGCATATCTACTCGGCAAACGCGCCAGCCGGAGCTGGCCCGGGCTCGGTCAGCGCCTACGCGATCGACGCGGTCACGGGGCGACTCACCTTGCTCAATACCGTCAGCTCGGAGGGCAGTGGACCGGCGCACATGAGCGTTCATCCCTCCGGCAAGTACGCGCTGGTTGCCAACTACGACGGCGGCACGTCCGCGGTCCTGCCGATCCGGCCGAATGGCGAGCTGGGGCCGGCAACCGACGTGAAGCGCCACGAGGGCAAGCCCGGCGCGGGACAGGCATCGAGCGGGCCGGCGGGCAACTTCGCGATCAGCGGTCACGACCGACCGCACGCGCACATGATTCAATCCGACGCGTCGGGCCGTTTCGTTTTTGCCGCCGACCTCGGGCTCGATCAGATCCTGGTCTGGAAGTTCGACGACGGCACGGGCACGTTGACACCGAACGATCCGCCATCGGTCGCGGTGCCTTCTGGTGACGGGCCGCGGCACTTCGTCTTTCATCCAAATGGCCGCTGGTTTTACTCGCTGCAGGAGGAAGCGTCGACGCTCATCACGTTCGACTACGACGCGGCAAAAGGGACGCTCAACGCGAAGCAGACAGTCTCGACACTGCCGAAGGGATTCGCCGGCACGAGCTTCACGTCCGAAGTCATGTTGTCGCCCGATGCGCGGTTCCTCTACGCCGCCAACCGCCTGCACGACTCGATCGCCTGGTTCTCGATCGCGGCCGATGGCAGGCTCACGTTCGCGGGAGAAGAGTGGACGCGCGGCGACTATCCGCGCAGCTTCAACATCGATCCGGCCGGACGATTTCTCTATTCGTGCAATCAGCGCTCCGACGCGATCGCGTGTTTCCGGGTCAACCAGAAGAGCGGGGCACTCACGTTCACCGGGCAATACACGGCCGTCGGGACACCGTCGCACATCGTGTTCGCCGGCTGACCCGCGCCTGACACGGTTTTGAAAACAGTGCCTGGCGAGTCAGGCGAGCGCATCGCGCGCGTACTGCACGCACTTGGCAATCTCGGCGTCCCACGTAGAGCCCGACGGAACGTTGTATTCGAACTCGACGCCAGCCGGAATCGCCCAGTGGTTCTTTTTCAGCGTCTGGAGGATCTCGCGGAGCGGCGTATCGCCCTGACCCCACGGCATGTTCTCAGACCCGTCGTGGCAGAGTTTTTTACGATCCTTCAGGTGCAGGCTGAAGATGCGCGCGTGGTGCTTCTCGATGAACGGCACCGGGTCCCCGCCGATGCCGGCGACGTAGTGCCCGACGTCGAGCTGGATGCCGTTCCGCGGCGACTGCGCCATGGCGGCATCCCACGCCGTCATCGACGCTGTCGTGTGCAGGTGATAGGCAACGTTCATCCCATGCGCCGCGGCCGCGTCGCCGATTCGCTTCGAAACGGCCACATCAGCAGGCAGCTCCATCGTGATCTGGGACGCGCCGAGCGCCTTGGCCGCGTTGAATACATAGTCGGTACTCGGCGTCCGGCTGCGTGAGATTGAGCGTGTACCGGAACGCATAGATGGTAACGCCCGCGTCTCCGAACTTCTTCCGGACCTCGGCAAACTTGCTGATCGGAACCGACGTCCGCCATTTGAGCAGCGCCTCCGCCTGCGCCGTAGCCGCCGCTTGTTGTTCGGGCGTCTGCTGCCCGCCACGCCGGCCGCCGCCTCTGGCTCCCCCAGCAGTCGGCTGCGGAACTCCGTTCACGCAAGGAATCGCGCCAGGCGCCGGTCCGACAGCAGGCGCAGCGGTTGCGGCACCAGCGGCGGGGGCGGGTGGCGCGGCTGCCGCTCGCCCGGCGTTTCCGGCCGCGTTCGCCAAGGGCGCACCGACGGAGCGTTCGACGACGGCCGCGCTCAGTTCGGTGTTGCTGACACCGAACCTGACGAGGGCTCGGAGGACGCCATCAAGATCGGAGGCTTCAGGGCCGAACCGGTACGGCGCGAAGATGCCAAACGGCACACCGCCCCAGGTCGAGTTCGGCTTCGCTTGAAGTCCAAACGCGAAATCGCCTCGTCCGATCAATCCAGCAGCTGGCGCCGACGCCAGGAGGATTCTGCCGAAGTCGCGCCGCGAGAACCGGCCTCTCCGATCAGTCATGTCGTTCACGCCAGCCTCCCTTCTTATTCGAGGGGCTTCGCCCCTCGAACTCCCCGACACGCTCTCTCGCGCGCCGCTCCGTCGGCGCGCTCCGTTCGCGTGGCTCGCTCGCGTGCTCGCTCGCGCCTTGGAACGGGCGTCAGCTTATGAGACGGCTCCTCGTGGAGCCGTGGCCGGTTTACTCCCGTGGCTGGCCTTTGTCAACGCAAGTTCTGCAGCGCGAAACGCTCTCTCGCCGAAAACGCTGAGGATTCCATCTGCATTCACCACCCCACGGCATTCCGAAGGCTCTCCGACCTGCCGGAGGCCGGTCACGGGATCGTTGCCCGCGAATTCGTGGTCTTGCCACGTTAACTTCGACAAATGCCTTGGCATTGAAGTTGCCCTCGCCAGCCGCCTGTTCACCCACTCTCGGATCGGCAATGTCGAAGGAGGAGATGATGCTTAGAGCGATGACCTGCAGCGCGGCTGCGCTGCTCGCCATGACGGCGGTGTCGGTTGGCGCCCAGACCAAGGTGCTCCCTGGCGAAATGAAAATGGTCACCGCGACCGTGGAAGCCATTGAGCAATCCTCACGACAGGTGACCGTCAGGAAACCGGATGGAACGGATGTGACGTTCTATGTCCCGACGTCGATGAAGCGTTTCGACCAGCTCAAGGTCGGCGACAAGATCAACGCGAAGTATTACGACAACATCGTGATCCAGGTGAAGGAACCCGGTGCGCCGGACGTCGACACCGCCGCCGGCAAGCTGGTGCCCGTGGAGGGAGCGCCAGCGGGGACGATGTCGTATCAGCGCAAGATCACGGCGACGATTACGGCGATCGATCAGAAGGCTTCGTCGATCACGTTCACCGGCCCGAACGGCTGGAAGTACAGCAGCCGGGTCCAGGACACCGCCGCGCTGTCAAAGGTGAAGGTAGGGGACAAGGTGGACATCACATGGACGATGGCCCTGTTGATGTCGATTGAAGGCTCCTGAATTCCGACGCGCCGGTGAAGGGCTCCTCGGTCTGACGTCGGCCGGCGAAGCGCGTGTCGCTGGCCGACGCCGCCCCACAGGCGTCAGTGAATCCGGTTTTTGCGGGCGACAGGAGACAACATGCGAAAGTATGCCGCGGAGTTGATTGGGACATTTTTTCTGGTGCTGACCGTTGGTTTCACGGGCATTGCTGCCGGACCCGGCGTCATTCCGCCGCTCGCCATCGGGTCGGTGCTGATGGTGATGATCTATGCCGGCGGCCACGTCTCCGGGGCGCACTTTAACCCTGCCGTCACGGTCGCGGTCGCTCTTCGCGGTCGATGTCCCCTCTCTGATGTCGTGCCCTACTGGATCGCGCAACTCGCGGGCGCCGGTGCGGCGGCGGCGATCGTGCTGTCGCTCAAGACCGCGGCCGCGGTCAGGCTCGACGCGGTGGTTTTTCCCGCATTCGTGGCGGAGTTTCTGTTCACGTTCGCCCTCGCGTTCGTGGTTCTCAACGTGGCCACGGCAAAAAGCACGGCGGGGAACTCGTACTTCGGCCTCGCAATCGGATTCACGGTCCTCTCCGGGGCATTCGCCGTTGGCGATGTGTCGGGCGGGGCGTTCAATCCGGCCGTCGCCGTTGGCGCCATGCTCATGGGAATGTTGCCGTGGGGCAAATTGGCGCTCTACCTGGGGGCGGAACTCCTCGCCGGCGCGGCCGCGGCGCTGGTATTCAAGGCGATCAATCCCGAGGATCGGTAGGCGGCAGGCGCTCTCGCGATCGTTATCGCTCGAGGCTCAAGAAGTGCACCATCCCCGATTGATCGCCGGCCGCGACACTCGTCCCATCGGAGGCGATCGCGATCACGGTGAGATTGTGATCGAAGGAGACGCTGCCCAACGGGGAGAACTTCATCAGATCTGATCCGACGATGGTATCGCCGTAGACCGCATAGGCGACGCGCGTGTCCGGCGCGACTGCGACGACGTCCCACTCGAGTGACGCGCCTTCCAATGTGCCGATGAGGCTCATCGTCTTCACGTCCCATACTTTCATCGTGTGGTCGGGCCCGGCGGTGACCAGCCGATTCTGCTCGGCGCTGACCGCGATGTCGAGCACCCGGCCTTCATGCGCCTTAAACGTGCGCATCGAGGCGGAGACTTCGAGGTCCCACACCTTGATCCATCCCGTGCGTGATCCGAGAATTGCCGTTCCAGGAAGCCCCGCGCCGATTGCGACGACGATGAAGTCGTCGAACTGTTCTTTGAGAGACCGGCCGGTGAGCACATCCCAGGAGAGCACTCCGCTGTCGTCGCCGATCAGTACGTATCGGCCATCGGGTGAGATGGCAAGTTCGGCATCGCGGTTGATCGGATTCCGTGTGACATCCAACGTGGTGTGCTGACCCGTCTCGAGCAAGAGCGGATCGACGGTCTGCCCCGCGAGGACCTTCGTGTTGTCCTCGGATGCGAGGGTGCGGACCGGACGTCGATTGGCAAGATCCCACACCCGCACCGTGCGATCTCGCCCGAGCGATGCCGCATGGCGGCCACTCGGCGACACGGCGAGCTTCAGCACGGCATCCGAATGGCCGGTGAACGTATGCACCGCTCTGCCGGAGGCGACATCCCAGATACGGAGCGTCGAGTCACGCGACGCGGTCACCGCGGCGTATCCATCCTCCGTCACGCGTACGGCGGTGACGATGTCAGACATGCGGGTATCGCGCGATCTTCGCCCGGGTTGGTCTGCGTGACCCTCCAGCGTTCCAACGATCGAGCCGCGCGTCACGTCCCAGACAGAGAGCCGGCTGGTTCGCGATCCGCTGACGGCGCGAATGCCGTTAGCGGAAATCGACAACACCGCGACGGGACCTGCCAGCTCGGTCGTCCGCGCCGGCGTCGGCACCGCCGCTGCCCGCTGCTCGAGGCTCCATTGTCTAATCGTCTTGTCGGATGATCCCGAAATGACGCGGGAGTCGTCTGGTGCGATCGCGAGGCTGCGAACGAAGCTCGCATGTCCCTCGAGCACGCCCAGGCAGCTGCCGGTTTCGAGGTCCCAGGTGCGAACCGTCGCGTCCTGGCTGCCTGAAATCCCGATGCGCCCGTCCTTCGTCATCGCCACGCAATCAATCTGGCCCGCATGGCCCTCGAACGTCTTCCTCAGTGAACCGGTCGCTGTATCGAACAAGCGCACGGTGCGGTCGGCAGAGCCGGACAGCACAAAACGCCCATCCGCGCTGACGGCGACAGCCCGGACGAGACTCTCGTGTCCCTCGCACGCCGTCACCACTCGTTCCTCAGCCACGTTCAGAATGACCACGGTTTCATCGCCGGGCGAGAACACGATGTGCGTGCCGTCGGGCATCCACGCGATTGCACGCGCCTGGTGCGAGTAGGTGACAAACAGGCGCTGCTCATTTCCTGTCGAAGGGTTCCAGATGCGGACGGTTCGATCTTCGGAAATCGAAGCGACGGTCTGGCCGTCGGGTGACAGGGCCAGTCCGGTGACCGGACCCATGTGTTCCCTGAACACGTGCAACGTTCTGCTGTTCTCCGTTTCCCAGACCCGGATGGTTCGGTCCTCCGATCCGGAGACGATCCGTTGTCCATCGGGCGAGATCGCCACGCACAAGACCGGACCGGAATGGCCGGTGAGGGTCTTGATCGATCGCCCGGCCATCACGTCCGAGATTCGAAGGCTCCAGTCCGACGCACCCGACACGAGAGTCCGGCCGTCATCCGAAAGGGCCAGCGCCTCGACCGCACCCGCATGTCCTTTGAGGATCCCCTTGAGGACTCCTCCAGCGTGGGTCAACGAGGTGTGACGAAGCCGCAGGAATGGATGCTGCCGCTGTAGCGAGATTGCATCGGTGATCAGCCGGTCAACCGTCGGGGATTGCCCGGCCCCAAGGCGGCCAGTGAGCTGCGCGGCGAGTTGGCCCGGATCCCGGCCCAAGGCGTACGAAGAGAGGCGCAGCGCATCGTGAACGGCACGCAGCTCACTCTCCTCGTCGAGCAGATCGAAGTCGAGCAACAGTGCCTGCGCATCGGTGCGACACAGCTTGGCGTCGAGCCATTTGTAGTCGCCGAGCAGCGACTGCAGCCGCTCATGCCGGCCTGCCTGCGCGAGATGCCAGCAGAGCCAGCGCCAGGAATAGGTATCCGGCAAATGGTAATGATCAGGCCAGCCTTCATCCACCAGGCGCGCATTGATCGCAGGCATGTCTGACAACTGCGATCGCAGGTACATGTGCAACACATTGTGAATGCGAACCGCGCCGATCTTCAGGTCGAAGTCGACCAGCGCGGCGCCGTCAAGCCGTTGGACAATCTCCTCGACCTCGAATTCGTCGAGCTGCCAGAGCGCACCAATGGCACTCAACGGAACCGTGAGGCCCTCCGGAAAAATCGCCAGCTCAGCACAGCGTCTGCGGTCGGCGGCCGACAACAATTCGAGGCTCGCCCGGACTGTACGGTTGACGGCATCATGGCGCGCCGACGCGTTGCTGCGGTCGAATGCGATGGGGCCTCGTCTTTCGAGCGCGAGGTTGACGTACGACAGCGCTCCGTCGAACGAGTCGCCGCGATCCATTCGTTCGCGCAGCTGAGAGGCGGCCAATCGGAGCAGCAGCGGCCACTCACCGAGACGCCGCGCGAGCGCCCGCAGTGGGGTGACGTCCCTGGGGGCGGAGGACAGCCGCGCTACCAGCAGCGCGATCGATTGGTCGCCGGTCATCTCATTCACCGAGATCCGCTGCGCGGCCGCTTCGGCGACTACGTCCATCCGGCGAGTGGTGATCAGGCGCGAGCACTGCTTGCCGCCGCGGAGAAACGGCAGCACGTGATTCGGATCCCACACATCGTCGATGACGATCAGGCAGCTCTTCTGATCGAGACGCTCGGCAAGATGGATCGCCGCGTCGTCTATGTCCAGGAACGACGGTCGTTCGCCGGTCAGCGCCGCGTACATCTTGGTCAACTCATGTTGAATCTTCGGCGTCTCCCCGAGGGTGATCCACAGGACTCCATCGTCGAACGCGCTAATGACGTCGTCGTGGTGGCAGAGGGCGACGGCAAGCGTCGTCTTGCCAAAACCCCCGGCGCCCTGGAGCGCCGTCGTAATCACGATCGGGTTTGCGCGATCGACGTCGAGCAATGCGGCCAGGAGCGCGTCGAATTCTCTCGGTCTGCCGACAAAATCCGACCGCATGTCCGGCGCCATGAATGGCACGCGGTTCTCCCGGGGGGCGCTGTTCAGGAACCCGACGAACGTCGGCCACTCGCGCTCGAGATCGTAGATGTGCGCCTTGCGCATCCAGCCCGGCAGCTGGTCCAGGCTCAGGAGTTCTGGAGCGACGCCCATGACCGGACACACGCGAACGCCCTGCTGGCGCGCGTATCGCCACTCTTTCCTCGCAACATCGGAAGCTGCCGCCGCCGGCGTCAGCACCATGATCATGAACTCGACCTGATCGATCGCCTCGGTAATCTGCCGCCACCAGCCGACGCCACCCTCCATCCGGGCGCGGTCCTGCCAGAGAGTGATGTGCGGCTGGTCGGCTTCGAGACGCGCCCGCAGGCTGGACGCGAACTCTTCGCCGTCGCTGCGGGCGTAAGAGAGGAACGCGCGAGGTGTCGAAGCCGTGAGGTGCCCGGACATGGCGCTGGATCGAAGAGACTATCGACGCTGGAGGCACGAAGCAAGCACCGAGACCGCGATCTGCCGACGCGCGAGCGAGCCGCAAGCGAGCCGACTAGAGCAGACTGCGTACGGCCAGCAGGGCATGACCGACAATCATGGCTCCGGCCAATTCAAATGCTTGTGCAGGAACGCGAATGTGCCCTGGCCGTTGATCGTGTGGCCGCCGTTGAAATACTCGATCGCGGTTTGGTCATCCAGCCCGAATTGGGCATAGAGCCATCGGACCTTGGCATACTCGTGCGCCACCCATTGATCCCGCGCCACGCGATCGTGATGGCCTCGCTCAACCATGAACGGCCGCGGAATCATCAAGTAGCTCATCTCCGCATAATCGAACGTGTTCCCCATGTTGAAATAGGGCATCTCCCACTCGATCGTGTACATGAAACTGAAACGCTCGTCGGTGGCCGCCACTTTTCGCGTCCAGTCGTTGAAGTCGCCCGAGCAGATTGACAGACTGTAGCGCTCCAGCACGGTCGGCACGCGCACCGCCGTCTCCCCGCCATAACTGAGACCGTAAAAAGCGATCCGCTTGGCGTCCACGAACGGCAATGTTTCGAGCCATCGCAGAAGTTGATCGTGCTGGCCGATGATGAAGGAGAACAGCGACGCCTTTACGCCATTGGCTTTGCGACTGAGCCAACGATAGCGATCTTCTCCGCGGTAGAGATTGTGCGGGGCAAACACGATGAACCCGCGATCCGCGAGGCGCGCCGCGAAATTGTGATAGTAGGCGTCGTCGCCTTCGACGACATCTTTGGGCACGCTCCCGCGGCCATGCTGGCAGACAACGACGGGCCGCCGTTCGCCTGGTTTGAGATCCTTGGGCACGAGCAGGATGCCCCAGGCAAACACGTCCGGCCACACGTCGAGGACCACTTCGTAGCCGACCCACTTGTCGGTATCGTAGATCTGCCGCGTTCGAGGGTTGAACGGCGTATACGGATTCATCGAATCTGCCAAGGACTTCTTCCGAGAGGTACTGGCGATACGACTTGGAGGCTTCAATGAATGTGTCCGGGGACATCGTCTTGTGACGAAGTTCCCTGGTCCACGTTTCGTCCGCGAATTCGGGCGCTACCTTATATAAGAAGAAGCGATCGCGAACGTGTTCTGAATCACGGACAAGTCGCTGGACATGATTTTCGAGCTCTTCGACTTGTCGCTTCTGCCTCTTCGAAACGTCAAGGGAGCGGCGGTTGTCTGCAGGCGCGTTGCCCGTCGGAGAGAGTGCGGAAGCACTCGCCATGAACCGCGCGAAGTGTTGCAGCGCCTGCTCGCGATCCCGGACCAGCCGGCGTGTTGCCGGCGCCACTGACAAGTTGCTTCGGTTGAAACTCAGGCCGGGTCAGGCGATCGATACGCTCGAACTCGGACTTGACGCTCTCAAAACTGGGCGTCGTCCAGGTGCCCCTGGGTCCGGTGAGGTTTGGAACGGTGCTGTATTCAACGACCAGTCCCCGCGGCGCAATCAACGTCGCGAGTTCGGCGTCCCCGAACTCCCTCAGCAATCCCCAGACGTTGCGATAGATAGGCTCCGACCACACGCGCTGACGTGAATCGAAGTAGCCACTCACCAGTGCGGCGTCGATTCGTGTGTCCACAGCCGCTGCGTAAAGCGCGAGCAGTCCGCCTTCAGCGTAACCAGCCACACCGATCCTGGCTGTGCCGCCCCACTTCTTTTTGAACCAGTCGACCACGGCCAGCACTTTCTGGACCTCGTACCCGATCACGTGACGGCCCATGTGAAATGCCTGCCGGTAGATCCATTCGCGATGGGACTGATCGGTCATGCGAATGTCGGAGTGTCCCGACCAGCGGGTCGTTCGGTCGATGATCACCGGAACGACGACTTCGAAGCCGTTTTCCGCCAATCGCCGGGCGAACTGCGCTTGGGGCGCAACGCCTGTCGTCAGTCCAACGATCTGCTCTGGGGTTTGATCTGCGTCTGGAAGAGCGACCAGGTGTCCGATCGGCCGGCTCCTGGGTTCGAGGAGCAGACCTTCGCCCGAAACACCGTCTAATACTGGCCAGCGGACCTGGTAGATGCGATAGGCGGGGGTCTCTGCGACAAGCGCGCCGTCATCGTCCTCTCCAAATCGCTCCATGGCCACCGGCACACGAGGATCGACAACGCCAATGCTCTTCATGAAACGCTGGCGATTGTCTTCAACCGATCTTTCGTATGCCTGACGGAGAGGTGAAGTCGCGATTCCAATACCGCTGACGATTCCGGATGGACTCGTCGATCTCTCGCTCCACGAAGCGATGAGCCCCATCCATCATTCTTTCTGAGAGATCCCCTTGCCAGGTGAGCGGCTCCGTCCCCGGGAGCGTGTGAACCTGTTCCGCCGGCGCCAGGGCGCCGATGCACAACGCGAGGCTGCAGGTTATCGCAACGCGGCTCATGACCGGCTCCATCTTCCGAATCGCTGATCACTGATCACTGATCGCGAATCCCCAATCGCTGAATCTCTGAATCCCGAATCCCGTCGATGAATCACCGCTTAATATCCGTGATTTCATTGATCCGCCGCTCGTTGTCGTGACTGCGGGTCCAGGGATTGCAGGATTCAAGGATCCAGGCGCATCAATCCGACTGCAACCCTCCGCGCCGATAGACGTTATCATCAGGCGTCTGGGTCGCGCGGATCGTTGGAAGGATTCACCCCGACGATGGACAGCGCGCCGCCGCGTTCGTAGCGGCGCTGATGGATGGCTCGAGAGCCGCGTTCAATCACGGGATGGAACAACTCACCGCGCGTTGACGTCTTGGTGTTGACAGTCGACACCAAGATTCGCTAGTGTCGAATATCGACACCATGCCACGACAAACGATTCCCGACCTGCTTCCCGGCACGCTCGACCTGTTGATCCTGCGGACGCTGCAGACCGACCCGATGCACGGCTGGGCGATCTCGGAGCGGGTCCAGCAGATTTCGCACGACGTGCTGCAGATCAACCAGGGCTCACTCTACCCGGCGCTGCATCGGCTCGAGCACCAGGGATGGATCGACGCGGAATGGCGTGTCTCGGAGCTGGGACGTCGGGCGAAGTACTACCGCCTCACCGCGTCGGGCCGGCGCCAGCTTGCGGTCGAAGCCGGCGAGTGGGAACGGATGTCAGCGGCGATCGACCGCGTCATGAAGTTCGCCTGAGCCCCTGAGCCATGACATTCAGCGATCTCAAACTCCGCGTCCGCGCCCTCTTCACGCCCGGCAAGGTCGAGCGAGAGCTCGACGACGAGCTCGCCTTCCACATCGAGTGTGAAACGCGAAAACTCATGGCCGACGGCTCGAGCGCCGCGGAGGCGCGCCAGCGCGCACTCGCACGCTTCGGCGCCGTGCCGCTCGCCGCAGACCAGTGCCGCGACGAACGCGGGATCTCCTTCTTTGAGACGCTCGCGCGCGACGTCAGCTTCGCGCTGCGGACGTTCCGCCGGGCGCCGCTCGTGGCGCTGACGGTCGTCTCGACGATCGCGCTCGGCCTCGGCGTCGTCACCGTCGCCTTCACGTTCTTCAACATGTTCTTCTTCCGGGTCGACGCGGTGCGGAATCCGGACGAACTCTTCGCCGTGGAACGGCCGACCCGTCCCGGCTTCCACGGCCACGTGCCGTTCACGTGGACGGAGTACGAGGCGATTCGCCGGGGAACGGATGTGTTCACGGACGTCGCGGCCGCCCGCCCGAGCATTCCCACACGCATCGACGGGCGCGCGGCCCGCGGCATGTTCGTCTCCGGCAACTTCTTCGACATGCTTGGTGTCACCGCAACGCGCGGACGGACGCTGACGCAGGCCGACAACGAGAACGGCGGACGGGCGGTTGTCGTGCTGACCCAGCTGGGCTGGGAAAAATTCTTCGCCGCGGACCCGGCGGTCGTTGGACGCGAGCTCCTCGTGAACGGCCAGCCGTACGCCGTCGTCGGCGTGATGCCGAAAGACTTCCGCGGCCTGAGCCAGGAGCCGCAGGACTACTGGGCTCCACTCGCGCTCCTCGATCAGGTCCGCCCGGGGGAAAGCCGAACGAGGACTGGGTGGACGTCATCGGACGATTGAAGCCGGGCACATCAACGGCCGCGGCGACCGCCGCGCTCACGGCGTGGGCCTCGGCGGAACCGGCCATCCGCAAACCTGACAACGGCGTCATCCAGCTGTTTCTCCGCGAGAGCCGCGGCGTGATCTCGAAGGATCGTGGTGAGGCGATGGTCGTCTTCATGCCGATCCTGTTCGCCTTCGGACTGATCCTGATGATCGGATGCGCCAACGTCGCGAACCTGCTGCTCGCGCGCGGCCTGTCGCGGCACCGGGAGATCGGCGTCCGCCTGTCACTCGGCGCGACGCGCGGCCGGATCGTGCGCCAGCTCCTGACGGAGAACCTCCTGATGGCCCTCGCGGCGGCAGCGCTGGGTTTCCTGGTCTCACGAGCGTTGCTTGCCGGCAGCGTGCACATGGCGCTGAGCATCCTGCCTCCGGAGTTCGTGGAATCCATGGACGTGGTCCTCCCGCCTGGCGACTGGCGCGTGTGGGCGTTCCTCTTCGGAAGCGCTTTCGTGGCGACCGTCATGTTCGGCCTCGCCCCGGCGCTCCAATCGACGCGCCTGGAGCTGGTGCGAGCGATGCGCGGCGAAGTGACGAGAGACGCACGTCCGAGCCGCGTGCGCCAGATGCTGATCGGCAGTCAGGTCACCGCCTCCGCCCTTCTGCTTGTCTGCGCGGGAGTGTTTCTCCGCAGCACCTACTCCGCCGCCACCGCGGATGTCGGCGTCCGGGCGGACGACACGGTGATGGTGGCGGGGATTACGGAGTCGGCACGTCCGGCGCTGCTGCACGCCATCAGACAACATCCTTCGATTGCCTCGGTGGCCGCGTCGTGGCCGCAGCCGATGGGCAGTGGCGAGTCAGTCGAAGCCACGTCCGGCGACACGACACTCGGTGTCGGTTACAAACTCGTCTCACCGGAGTACTTCGACTTGCTCGGCATCAACGTGCTCAGGGGACGCCTCTTCGCTCCGGAGGAGCGCAGCCCCGCCGCGGGTGTGGTCGTGATTTCCGATGCGGTTGCGCAGCGCTTCTGGCCGAATGGCGATGCGCTCGGGCAGATGATTCGGCTCGGCGCCACGACCCAGGAAGAGGGAGCACCCCAGGTTCCCGCGCAGCTCTTCACCGTGATCGGCGTCGTCCGGGACGTGCGCAGCGCACTCAAAATGCTGTCCTTCGCCTACTCCGGCATCTACCTGCCGACCACGCCAGAGCAGGCGAAAACGTCGCTCGTCCTGCGCGTGCATGGCGATCCCGATACGGCGCGGCGCACGTTGCTGGACGCGCTGACGAAGGTCGATCCCGCCCTCGGCGAGATCACGACGATGAGGATGATGGCGCGACTGGAGGGTGCGGTTCTCGAGGTGATCTTCTGGATGGCCGTCATCCTGAGCAGTCTTGCCATGGCGCTCACGGTCTCGGGCCTGTTCAGCGTCCTGTCGTACCTCGTCGAGCAGCGCAGGAGGGAGATCGGCGTCCGGATGGCGCTCGGCGCGACGCCGCGCGACATCGTGAGGCTCGTGGTGTCGCAGTCGATGCGGCCGATCGCGATCGGTGTCCTCGCCGGCGGCGGACTCGCGGCGGTCACGGCCATCGTGCTCCTGTCCACGCCGGCCGCGGAGATGATCGGCACGCTGGTGCACGCGTTCGATCCCCTCGCCTACGCCGTCAGCCTCAGCGTCATCATCACGACGTGTCTGGCCGCCGCGTTCCTTCCGGCGCGGCGCGCCGCGCGCATCGATCCGATCGCGACGCTGCGCGCCGATTGAGCGGAGGGCACGTCTTCTCGTCGAAGTTACCCCTCATCGCACTCCATGGCGCATCGTCCTATACTCCGCTGGCGCGGAGCGCTGCCCAACGGGCGCACGGAGGTCGCAACAATGTGGACTCGAAGGACGTTTCTCGAAGCCTTGTCGACAGGGTCGTTGGCAACGCGGCGCGTCACGCTCCCCCGCCCCGCTCTCCTGAACCGGCGGGACGCTGCACAACAGAGCCCCGGCAGCCCGCGTGCGGAAATGATGCGCGAAGGAGAAATCGTGATCGAACGGCCGCGGTCGGGACGACCCCACGCCGGGAAGGTGCTCGCGGCCATTCAACCGCACTCCGACGACCTTCCGCTGTTCGCGGCGGGCACCGTCGCCAAGCTCGTAACTGAAGGGTATACCGGATGTCTGATTCGGATGACCAACGACGAGAAGGCCGGACGGGGCGCCACGACCGGAGAAATCGTGCTGAACAACGAGCGCGACAACGACGCCGTTGCTGCAGCGCTCGGCCTGACGAAGGTGTTCAACTTGAATTACCGCAATCACCGGATGGACAACGAATCGCGGCAGGAAATACGCGGCCGGCTGATTCATATCTTTCGGCTCATGAAGGTCGACACGATCGTCTGCTACGACCCGTGGGCACACTACGAAGAGAACCCGGACCACTACGTGACTGGCCAGGTGGTGGAATCAGCGTCCTGGATGGCGGGGTCGAGCCGCGACTACGTCGAGCAGCTCGAGGCGGGCCTGAAGCCACACGGTGTGAGCGAAAAGTACTACTTCGCTCGCGGCCCGCAACTTGTCAACCGCATCGTCGACATCAGCGGCAGCATCGATCGGAAGGTGGAGTGCAATCGCGTCAACGTGACGCAGGGTCCCGCGGGTGAAAATGGCGCGCGTCTCAGAGCGCGTCTCGCCGCCCAGAAACGCCGGCTGCCGATCCTCGGCGACGATGACGAGACCGCCAACCGCCAGTACATCAAACATGTCGTCCTCGATCTCGATTCGCCGGGACTTGCGAGCCGTGCCTTCGGACCGGGAGCTGGGCCGGCGATATGGGCTCGAATGGGCGGAAGGCTTTCATTACATCGGGCCGCCGGTGAGCAGGCTGGAGCAGTACATTACCGAGAACGCGGTCGCGCTGTAGCACCTCGACGCCCGATATTGGCCTCGTCATTCGATACTCCCCTCGGCTTTCCGACGAAGTCTTAATTCTTTAATTGACACGATTCGCCAGGCGCTGGTACAGTGCTGGCGTTAAGTCTTAATTCTTTAAGAGTTCGATGGATATGGCGAGAAAGAAGTCTGTTGCGCTGACCGACGCCGAAGCCGACGTCATGGCGGTGCTCTGGCGGTTGCACCGGCGTCGGTCGCCCATGTCGTGACGGCGATGAACGAGACGGCGCGCGGTCACCTACAGCACCGTCCAGACGATGCTCAGAATCCTGGAAATGAAGGGGTATGTGACGCACGACAAGGTCGCCCGCGCCTTCATCTACAAGCCGGTGATCGACGAGCGCGAGGCGCGGCTGCGGGCGCTGCGCCATCTGGTAAGACGGCTCTTCGACGGATCGCCGAGCCTGCTCGTGCTGAACGTGCTCGAGGACGAGGAGCTCGACCCGGCGGAACGCGAACAGCTCAGGAAACTGATCGAGCGCACATAGGAGCCGACATGGATGCTGTGATGAACTGGCTATGGCAAGGTGGTGTGGTGGCGGTGGCGTCATCTCTGATGCTCTTCGCGCTGCAACGGGCCTCGCTGCCACGCGGTACGTCGTGTGCTGGGCCGCCTCGCTCCTGATTCTTGCCTTGCCCGTGCTTCCACTCGTTCCCTCGAACACGCCGACAGCCGGCGGCGGCATTCCTCCCAACGCAGACCGACGCGATTGTCTCGCTGCCCGACGCCTGGTGGACATCGACGGTCGTGATCCTGGCCGCGTGGCTCGTGTGGGCGAGTATCCAACTTATCAGGTTCGTCTCGGCGATCGTCGCGATCCGCCGTGCACGCGCTGACATTCGTGCGTTTCCCGCTCACCTGGAGTCGGTCCTGCCGAACTGGAGCCGCAGGCGCCTCGAAGGGCGTCGCGCCACGCTCGTCTTGTCGGACTCGATGACGAGCGCTGCGGTGCTCGGATGGGGACCGCCGATGATCGCCGTCGCGCCGTCGCTCGTGAGGACACTCGATCCGGATGACCTGGATCGCGTGCTGGTCCACGAGTGGGCGCATGTTCAGCGCCATGACGACGTCGTCAACGTTCTGCAGGTCGTCATCCGCATCGTTGCGGGCTGGCATCCGGCGCTGTGGTGGATTGATCGTCGTCTGCACGTCGAACGCGAGATCGCGTGCGACGAGATGGCTGTCGCGATCACCGGGTCGCGCAAAGTCGTACGCGCAGTGTCTGATGAAGCTATCGAGACCAGCAGAGCCACATCGCGACGATGCAGACCGCGCCAGCCGTATTACCGCGTCCGGTCTCCGCGCACGTGTCGTAAAGATCGTGTCGCCGCACCCGGTGCTCGCACCGGTGTGGTCGCGCGGTCTTGCCGCGGCGATCGTGTTGATGCTGTTCTGATCTCTGTTGCAGTGGGTGGCCGACGCTTGTTGAAGCGACGGGATTCGTCCAGCCGTTGGTGTCACCTCGGATCCAGACGCCGTCACCATCGCATCGGATGGCCTGTTTCGTCGCCAGGCAGGCAGACGGATACACAGGACGGAAACACGTTCACCGCGTCGAGCCCCGGTCCGGTCGTCTTCGCCTCAGCGTCCGAAGACGGAGAAGCCTCTCTTCCTTGCCGCAACCACTACTCGAATTGACGCCGGCTTCCCCGTCGCCGGAACCGAGTGCGGTGATTTCGACTCACGCAGCGCGGATTCCGAGCCGCCGCCGTCGCGCTTGGCGATTGTGCATACACCGGAGGCGTCGCGTGCGTGTGCCGCAGACGCCGCTTCCCGCACCTGACGAGACCGCGGAGGCTCCTCGTTCTCCCTGGACCACTGCGGCGGCCGGAGGCGTGGCCTCGGCCGAACATCCAAAGACGCCGGCGTCGCCACCGCCGGCTTCTTCACGCGATTCGCCCGCCGCGTCGCGGGCTCATTTCTAGAGGCCGCGATGCGCATTTACCTCGTCAATCCAAGCGACGTGTTGTTCGGAACTGCCGTCGTGACGCCACGGTGGCAGTACGTCCTCGCTGCGGCCACGCCGGCACGCCACGGGACACCGATCCTGGTCGATGAGACGCTCGAACCGATGGACGAAGACTCCATCCAGGCCGGCGACGTCATCGGGATCGGCATTCACACGGGGAATGCGTTGCGCGGCTATCGCATCGGACAGATGGCGCGCGCACGAGGAGCGTTGTGGTGTTCGGCGGCATTCACGCCACATTGCTACCCGGACGAGGTGCGCGAGCACGGCGGCGCGCACGCGGTCGTCACCGGCGACGGCGATCTGGTCTGGCCGACAGTCCTCGACGACTGCGACGCCGGGAACCCGCAGCCGCTTTACTACGGCGGCCGTGTCGATGGTGATGCGTTCTTTCCCGCGCGCTGGGATCTTCTGCCAAAAGGCCGCTACATGTGGGCGTCGGTTCAGACCGTGCGCGGCTGCCCGAAGCACTGCTCGTTCTGTTCGGTGTGGCGCACCGATGGCCAGAAGCCGCGCCAGCGTGATGTCGAACCCGTCGTGCGTGAGATCGTCCAGCTTCGCCGCCAGGGCTTCCGCTTCGTCGTTCTCGCTGACGACAACTTTTATCCGGTCACGCTCGCGGACCTTGCCGCGGCAGACCGTCGAGCCGACAAGAGCCGGCATGCCGAGTTGACGAGGATTCGCGAAGAGCGTTTCGAGCTGATGGCTCGTCTCGAGCAGCTGCCGGACGACATGGTGTTCTACACGCAGATCACCATGGAGGCAGCCGAGGATCCGGAGTTCCTGGCGGCGATGCGTCGAGCGCACATCCGCGGGGCGCTGGTCGGCGTCGAGTCGGTGACGCCCGAAGGGCTGAAGGCGGTCTTCAAGGACTTCAACGAGGCGGGCGAGGGCCTGGTCAGACGGTTGCAGACGTTCCGGCAGGCAGATGTGCACGTGCTCGGCTCGTTCATCTTCGGCCTGTCCACCGACACGCCTGATACCTTCGCGGCGACGGCGGATCTCGCGCAGCGCGCGGGCGTTTCGTTCGCGCAGTTCGTCATGCTGCAGCCGCTGCCGGGCACGATCGATTTCGCGAAATGGGAACGCGACGCGACGGATGTGCCGATCATCGACGGCGTGCCGCTCACGCGCTACTGGCTGATCCCACCGGAGCGGCGTCCGCGCGTGTACATGCCGCACCCGATCATGACCGCCGACGAGATCCGCTCACGGACTCAGACCGTCTGGGATCGCTTCTACGCCCTGGATCTCGTCTGGCAGCGATCGCGTTTCTTGAAGAGCTTACGCGCCCGGTTCACGTTTGTGCTCATCTCCAAGCTGTATCGCCAGATGTACGCGAATACGGGCATTGCCACCGACAGCGCACGCGTGCGGCGCTCGGCGCTCTGGGCGCGGTGGCTGGCGCGGTTCGCCCGCCGGCTGTTCGCGTCGAACCCCATGCCTTCGCTCAGAGAGCCGAGTCCCGAGCCGAGCGTCAGCCGCAAACGCGTTCCGTTGTGACGGTTTCCTGAGCACGGGTATGGCGCTGAGACTCGCGGCGACGCTCGTGCTGGCAGCATTGATGGTTGCGCCCGGCGCGGCCACGTTCGATGGGGCGAGGTCATTTCTGATGACCGCCTTTCATCTGTCGGCGGCCGAGATTGAACGTCTCGACCGCGGCGAGGTCGTCTCCCGGACACTCGACGTCAAGCACCGCCGTGAGCTGGCGACACTGGGCATCATCCGCATCCAGACATCGCCGTCGGCCTACGTGGAGCGTCTCGCGGATATCGCCTCGTTCAAGCGGGCCGAGGGCGTGCAGCAAATCGGGACGTTCAGCGATCCTCCGCGGCTGGAAGACATGGCGTCGCTGAACATCGACGACGCCGAGTTGAAGCGGCTGCGCGAGTGTCTCGTCGAGGATTGCGACGTACGGCTGGCCGCCGACAGCATCGAACGCATCCGGCGAGAGATCGACTGGGATGCACCGGACGCCTCGCAAAAGGCGAGCCGGCTGGTGCGCCAGCTGCTCGTGGATTACGTCGGCTCGCTATCGTCAGATCGGAACAGCGGCGGCGATGGAGTACGCCGATCGCGCGCCCCGACTGAACGTCGGCCGCGAATTCGCTTCACTGCTTGATGCAGACCCGCTCATGTCTCACTACGCACCGCGTCTGCGCAGCCATCTGCTCGACTTTCCGAGTTCTTCAGCCGAGAAGGTGACAGACTTCGTCTACTGGTCCAAGGAGCTCGTGCGCGGACGGCCGGTGATCAGCATCACACATGTCGCGACTGCGGCGGCGCTGGACGATTCACCGGTCGCCTACGCGGTTGGCTCGAAGCAGATCTACGCGATGCACTACTTCGATGCCTCGCTTGGGCTGACGCTCCTCGTGCCGGATCGCACGGCGGCGGTTCCGGCGACCTACGTCGTCTACCTCAATCGCTCACGCATCGATCTCTTTGACGGTGTGTTTGGCGGAGTCACGCGGCGGATAGTCGCCGGCAGGGCGCGGACGCTGGTCGCGGAGCAGTTGCAACGACTGCAGCGACGCCTCGCGGCTCCGGCGTCGCAGGAGCACACCTGGAAATAGAAGCGGCGCCTCGCGTGTCTTCCGTTCCGCGAAACGCTCGAAGTCACTCCGTCGATGCTGGCGCATGAGGGCGGGCGCGCGTCAACGCCAGTGATTCCCGCGGTACCGATCCGCTTGCGAGCGTGCCACGTTCCAGACGTCGCCACACGTGGTACATCGCCAATAGCTCTCGGCATTCGGGGTCGCCGACGTTGTCACCGTGGCGGTCGAACGGCAACCCGGACACACCGGTGGTGTCGTATCGGTTGTCGATTGCGGTGACGGACTCGGGGTGACATCTCTCACGCGGCCTCCAGCCTGGCTTCGATGAGGGAGGCCGAGATGGCCGCAGGACTCAGGAAAGCGGTATCGCCAGTATACGTTCCGACACTCCGTTGTCGTCCGGAAATCGAGTTCGTCAACGGGGAGAGACGGCTCGGGTCTTCTGAAAACGAGTGTGTCGTGCCTTCCGGTCCGTGTTTCGTGGGGATCTGTGGAATCGGCTGTCGCGCGACCAGGCGCGGGGCGAAGCCGGCCTGGAGATCGACGGCTCGGCCTGCGTGGCCTCGAAGCCCTCGACGGCGATCTGCTCGAGCGGCGCCGGCAGCAACCGTTGAATGTCGCGCAGCAGGCGCGAATCAGATGCCGACACGAGCGACACGGCACGTCCGCTGCGTCCCGCCCGACCCGTGCGACCGACCCGGTGAATGTAATCTTCGGCGACGAGCGGCAAGTCGTAGTTGATGACGAGCGGCAGCTGCACGATGTCGAGGCCGCGCGCCGCGATATCGGTGGCCACCAGGACGTTGACCCGTCCGGCCTTGAAGTCACCCAGCGCCCGCGTTCGCGCGCCCTGGCTCTTGTTGCCGTGAATGACCGCCGTTTTGATGCCGGCGCGCTCGAGGTGTTCACCCACTCGATCCGAGCCGCGCTTGGTCTTGCAGAAGACGAGCGCTTGATTCGTGGCCTCCTGCGTCAGCACGTGCGCGAGCAGGGCGCGCTTTTGATCCACGGCCACCGTATGCAGGTGGTGCGTCACGGTCGGGGCGACCGCCTGTCCCTCCGAAGCGTCAACGTGCGACGGATCACGAGTGAATTGGGCGGCCAGCTCGGTGACTGCCTTCGACAGCGTTGCGGAAAAGAGCAGGGTCTGACGCGCGCGCGGGAGGGACGGGATAATCCGTCGCAGCGCGGGAAGAAAGCCCAGGTCCAGCATCCGGTCAGCCTCGTCCAGCGTGAGGATTTCGATCGCGGAGAGATCGATCGTGCGCCGCTGCATGTGATCAATCAGCCGGCCCGGCGTCGCGACGACGATGTCGGCCCCGTGCTTCAGCGACTGGATCTGCGGGCCCATGCCGACGCCGCCGAAGATGGCGGTCACCCGGAGCTGCACCGGCGCGCCGTAGGTCACCAGCGATTTATGGACCTGCGCGGCCAGTTCACGCGTCGGCACGAGGACGAGTCCTCGCGGGAGACGGGCTCTGCCGCCGGCGCGCCGCGCCACGATCCGTTCGATCATCGGCAGCCCGAAGGCGGCCGTCTTGCCGGTGCCGGTCTGAGCCCGCGCGAAGAGATCAGTACCCGAGAGGACAGCAGGGATGGCTCGGGCCTGGATCAGCGTGGGCTGCTCGTATCCGAGACGCGCCAGCGGGAGACAGATCGAGGGCGTCAACCCCAGTTCAGAAAACGACATTGAAAAACGATCCTTCGTGACCCGAAGCGATTCCCAGCGGCGCTGTTGGGCGAGTATGCGAGAGGTTCGCGCCACCATGGCGTGAACGGCGTGTCGAAGCCGCAGCTCCGGAAGGATTCGTCTCGTAGCTAAGCTGTATGTGAGGAGGAGCGGCCCAGAAGGGGCTCGTTACGCCTACAGGTGGCAGAGCGCGTGGGAAAATCCGACTCGATCATCATACCACGAACCGTCCGCATCCGTGTTATCCTGACAGTTCGGATCTTGCCGCGTACTGTGCCGGCCTCCGGCGTATCGAGCCACTCCTGACTCGCTCCTCCTGAAGTTCAGCCTAGCTACGGGACGACATCCACCGACATCGTGTGATGCCGGGAAATTCGCGATTGCGACAGAGGAGTCCGAGTTTATGAGTCGAAAGTTGTACGTCGGCAACCTGCCCTACGAGATTGGCGAAACCGAGCTGCAGGAACTGTTCGCGCGCGCGGGATCTGTTGAATCGGTCACGGTGATGCGCGACCAGGCGACGGGACGCGCACGCGGTTTTGCGTTCGTCGAGATGAGCACCGACGACGAGGCGCAGACCGCGATTCGCGAGCTGAACGCCAGCCAGGTCGGAGGCCGCAGCCTCACGGTCAATGAAGCGCGACCGAAGGCCGCCCGCAGCGGCGGCGATTACGGCGGCGGCGGGAATTCGCGTCGCCGACGGTCGGAACCGCGCTGGTAAAACGTGGGCGAGCACACGCGAGGCGCCGTGCGAAAGACGGCGCCTGCTCGCAAGGTCTCGACCGGCCGACCGGCAGAACGTCACGGCACGCCGAGTTCGGGTCGCATCGTCACGCTGTTCGCCGGGCGGGGCCACGGCTTCATCCGGCTGGCGAGCGGTCGCCAGGTCTTTTTCCACCGGAGCGACGTGCGCGAGGGCGCGTCGTTCAGTGAATTCGCGGACGGCGATCGCGTCACCTTCGAGTTGCTCGAGGACCACGTCAGCGGGCCTCGGGCGCTGCGCGTCGCACCGCGACGGCCTCGTCGCTGAAACGGGATATACTGACCGCTCTGCTTTTCTGAGCCTTCGGCCATTCCGGCCCGAGCCCTCACCAAAGCCTTAGCGCTTGTGAGGGCCTGATGGTGAAACGTCCCGCCGATATGAATGTGTTCGAGTTCGCCGTGGTGTCCGGCCTGCGTGCTGCACAACTGCATCGCGGCTGCACGCCACGCGTCGAACGGTGCGAGAAGATCGCCGTCACGGCCCAGCACGAAGTCGCGGAACGGAAGGTGCTCGCCATGCGCGCGACTGCCGACCCGCTTTCGCATGCGAAGGCCTAGGGCGCGCTGAGGCGATCCGCGGAGATATCCCGCCCCACTCTCTATTCGATCCGCCACGGCGACACGCCGGGCCAGTTGCGCATGGCCTGGGTCGCCCACGCCGTGGTCTTGTCGTTGTGACATGACGTGCACGGATTCGGGACCTTGTACAGCTCGGTCATCTGCGGAGTGATGACCTTGAATGTGTGAGCGTGGACGTAGGCGCCCGGCACACCCTCGGTCTGAATCGCCGGCATATGGCACGCCACGCACTGGCTCCCCTCGCTGTCGGCTTTGTGGTGCGTGTGCGCTTCGATGCTCGTGGCGTGCGGTCCGTTCGGCGACGAAGGACCGTGGCAGTCCATGCAGAGCGTCTTGGCCGGTTTGATGAGCTGCGCGTAATTGCCCGTGCCGTGGACGTCGTGGCAGTCGAAGCACGTCATGCCGCGCCGGTACATCAGGCTTTGTGAGAAATCGTTGCCCTGCATCCGATTCTTGTGCGCGGTGCCATCGGCAAAGTAGTAGAAGTCCGCCGCGCCGAGCTTCCGCTCCTCGAGCTTCCAATAGTCGGACAGCCTGAGCCCCACGTCGTAGCCCACCGGCCAGTCGTAGTACTTCCCTTCGAGCGGAATCGTCCGCGGCCGGCCCTGCGAGTGGCACTGGATACACGTGTCGTTCGCCGCGACGTCGTCCATACGCGCGGGATTCACGATGCTGTCCCGAGATTTTCGCGCGACATGCTCGCTGCCGGGGCCATGACACCGCTCGCAGCCGACATTCCATTCAGCGACCTGTTTGGTGTGGATGTCGTAGCCGACCGAGTGGCAGCCGTCGCACGTCGGACCGGTCGGCCGTTGCATGTTGTCCGGCGGATAGAACGACGCCCACCAGTCCCCGGCGTTCCCGACGAAGTACTTGCTCCATTTCTTCGAGCCCACCTCCCATTGAACGGGGAGTGGGAAGTAGTCGTCGCCCACCTTGGTGAAAAACCGCTGCTTCCAAAGACTGCCGTAGACGAATGCCACTTGTTGCGGCTTGAAGGGGAATACCGTGTTCGTCGTCAGATCCGGAAAGAGAGTCGGAGGCGATTGGCCCGGATCGCGAACGATATTGGCCATCGGCGTCTTCTTCCAGCGGCGGTACTCGTCAGCGTGACACGCCTCGCAGGCGTGCGAGCCGACATAGTGTGCGGAAGAAGCGACGTTCACGTCTCGGGATTTGTCTTCATCGCCGGGAAGAGGCCGCAGCGAGCGGATGAACGACACGAGCTTCCACCCATCCACGGTCTTGTGCGGATTGCTCCGGGCGGCCATCCCGGTCAGCGGCACACCATTCTCGATGATGTAGTGCAGCTCGCCGTCGGTCAGCGCCTGCGTCATCGTCGAGCGGAGGTTCGGCACCCGCGGGTACAGGTTGCGACCCATCGGTGTCAGCCCGCCGCCGTCGTGGCCATGGCACCCGGCGCACTGCGTCAGGAACTGGTCGCGGCCGGCCTGAATGTTGTCGGCAGTGGCCGGCAGAGGATTCTTCTCGCGGCGCTCGCGACCGGGAATCGCCCAGTTCCGCACCGTCCGCGCGATGGTTGTCTCGAACGCTGACGGCTCGGCCGTGGCGTGAAGACCGGTCCAAAACACGACGTATGCGACGAGGACGACTGCGCCAAGGGCCACAATCGTTCCGATTGAAAGCAGCGCGATGAAAAACCTCCGCCAGGGCTTCACCTTGATTCCTTTCGCTCAAATACTGAGCGGTTCTTCGGGTGTGCGGCCGAACTTCACCAGGGCTGAATGTTACTGGGGAATGCCCGGCCGAAAGAACTGACTCCTGTGCAAGGCTGAACGAGGCTCACGTCCGGGACAGCGCCCGGGTCGGGTTACCGCCCACGGTTCCGGGACCTCCTCCGTCGGCACGTGGGGGCGCAGGCCTGCTGCTGAAGCATCCTCCCAAAAACCTCCGTAATCTCGACCTCTGCTTTGGCACAGCACATGCCGTAACAGGGCTTCCTTTTCGTTGCACCCTTTTCGTTTTCGGTGGGCGTCCCGTCGCTGGCTGTGGGAGCCGGGGCCGGACAAGGCACCGCCGATGACCGATGCCGGCGTGGTGACGTGCGTGGAGGAGCCGCAAGACCGGGGGGCAGGGGCCCCCGGAGCGAAATGACGCTCGTTCGATCCCTCCTGATCGCGATCGCGGCAGTAGTCCTGCTGATCGGCGACCGGCCGATTGCCGGGGACGGCCAGTTTCCGCGCGGCTTGATGGCCAGCGCGGATCCAAGGACGCCATCACGCTCCTGCACGATCGAGACACGGCCGCTCAGTTTTGGCATCTACGACACGCTCGCAGAGACGGACCTTGATGCGATCGGGCAGATTATTTACACCTGCGACAACGGGAACGGTGGTGGGCCCGGGAGAGCCAAACCGGAGTCAAAAGGCATCCGTATCGAGATGGCGCAGGGTTACGGGAACTCGTTCGCCCCCCGTCGTATGGTGGGGCTCGGCGACCGTCTCGAGTACAACATCTATCTCGACGCGACTCACCGCATGGTCTGGGGGACTGGCGAGGGCCCCACTCAGGTCTATATCGACACGAACCCTCCGAACCGGACGCCCGTGATCGTTCCTGCGTTCGGACGCATCTTCGGCAGGCAGGAGGTGGCGGCCGGACCATACTCCGACGACGTGCCGGTGAGAATCCTGTTTTGACGGGTTCGCGAACCGCGAATTGCGAGCCGCGAATCGCGAGATTAAAAATCGATGATCAGGACCGCATCGCAGACTTCGCTGCGGCGCGGCGCGATCGGACGCTCCACGCGCGGCGTGGTGCCGCGTTTCGCGCAGGTCACTGCGACAGGCATGGTCGCGAAGGTCGATGCCTCCGCCGATTGCTGCACTTCCACTCTGCACGTGGAGACGACGGTCGCCGTCACGATGAGCGGCGCCGATGCAGATTGGGCGTGCGACAACGCCGGCGCGCCGATGAGGATTGCCGTCGCAAGAACTGTTCGAACCATTCCTCGTACATTCTAATCTCAATCCGAGGGGCTTCGCGCCCACCAACCTTCACCAAATGCGATGTGTGCCAGGACGACTGTAAGATCTGTCTGACCCGATGTCTCCGGACACGACCCTCGACGATCTCCGGCGTATGGCCGTTACGCGCAGCCTCGGCCGACCCACGACGCTGGGGCACGCAATCAACGTGCTTGGATTCGTCCAAGCCGATCCGATTCGCGCGCCGGCGCGCGCGCAGGATCTGACGCTGCGGCCGCGCGTCCACAACTATCGCGCGGGCGACCTCGAGCGGGTGTACCCGTCGCTCGACGTCGAGGAGGATGTGTTCATCAATTACGGGTTCGTCACGCAATCGCTTCACGCGCTGATGCATCCGCGCCCGGTCGCGTCGCTATGGCCCTCGCCCCGGAACACGCGAGCCCGGGCCGTGCTCGACTTCGTTCGCGAGCAGGGCGCGGTGCATCCGCGAGACGTCGATGCGCACTTCTCGCACGGCACGGTGACGAACTACTGGGGCGGGTCCTCGAATGCCACCACTCACCTGCTCGATGCCTTGCATTACAAGGGGCAGCTGCGCATCGCCCGCCGCGAGGCAGGCATCCGAATCTATTCCGCGCGCGAGCCGGGCGTCGGCCCGGTCGGACTGGTCCAACGGCGCGCGCGGGTGGACGCGCTCGTTGACACCGTCGTCCGCACCTACGCGCCGCTGCCGGCCGCCAGCCTCTCGGTCGTCGTCCGGCGACTGCGCTACGCCGCCCCGCAGTGGCGCGGCGAGCTGCCATTGGCGCTCGAGCGCGCACGCCAGCGGCTCCGCCAGGTGCAGGTCGATGGAGTGAAGTGGTACTGGCCGGCGGATGAAGCCGTCTCCTCCGAGCCCGCCGGCGACGTCGTCCGCCTGCTGGCGCCATTCGATCCGGTCGTGTGGGATCGCCACCGCTTCGAGCTGCTGTGGGGATGGGCGTATCGCTTCGAGGCCTATACACCGACATCGAAACGCAAGCTGGGATACTACGCGCTGCCGATGCTGTGGCGCGATCGTGTCGTCGGCTGGGCCAACGTCTCGAACCGCGGCGGCGAGCTGGATGCCGAATGCCGCTACGTGCAGCCGCGCCGCCCCCGCGATCGCGGATTCTCCGCCGCGCTCGACGCGGAACTCGCGCGGATGCGAGTGTTCCTGACCGCACGCGACGAACCGCCCACTCAAGGATGGATTACCGAGAGTTCGAGGAATTCCTCGAATGGGTCGAAGTCCCGATCGCGATGAAGGAGCGGGTTGTTCGCGCAGGCAGAAGGTGGCAATAATGACCTCAATGACCAGGTCACGCGCAGGACTGACGATCGTCGCCTTGATGTGGGCCGTGGGGCCCGCGGTGGCGCAGCCGCAGTCGGGTCCTCCTGGTCCGTTGCCGCCGTACGTTGCCGAGCCGATTCCGCTCCAAAAAGCCGCGTTGGGGTCGCTTTCCTGGAAGATCTCGTCGTCCAATGCGGAAGCGCAGGCGTACTTCGATCAGGGTTTTCAGCTGGTGTACTCGTTCGCGAAGTACGAGGCTGTCCGATCGTTTCGCGAAGCGTGGAAGCGCGACCCGGAATGCGCCATGTGCTACTGGGGCGAAGCACTGGCGTGGGGATCCAACTTGAATCAGGTGATCACCCTCGGCGACGCGCCTTTCGCGTATGCGGCCGCCCAGAAGGCGCTCTCGCTGAAACACAAGGCGACACCTCGCGAACGGGCGCTCATCGACGCGCTGGCACGGCGATACGTGGAGCATTTCGATCCCGCGAAACGCGGCGAGCAGGATCACGCCTACGCTGAGGCGATGGCCACGGTGTACGAAGCCTACCCTGACGATTTGGACGTCGGCACGCTCTACGCCGACGCCCTGTTCCACCTCGAGCCGCGTCCGGGCCCGCCGCCAGGGCGGCGGCCGCGACTGCAGAACCTCGATTCTCCCAACGTCAGGCGCATTCACGAGGTGCTCGAGCGTCTGCTCGCGCGCGATCCGCATCATCCCGGAGCGTGCCACTGGTACGTGCACGCCACCGAGGCGACGGCGAAAGTCTCGGCCGCGCAAGCGTGCGCCGAATTCCTCGGCCAGAGCATTCCAGGCGCGAGCCACATCAACCACATGCCCTCGCACACCTTCAATGAGGTGGGCCGATGGGGCGACTCGGTTCGCGCGAATATCGAGGCGTGGCACTCGGACTTGAAGGCGAGGGCCGGCGAAGGCTTCGCCACCTATCCTTTCCATAATCTGCATATGCTCGTCTACGCGGCCTCCATGGACGGGCAGGGGGCGATCGCCATGCGCGCCGGCAAGGACATGGCCACGCTCACGAGCGGCGACACGATGTTTCAGCTGTTGACGTTGATTCGATTCGGCCGCTTCGACGAGGTGTTCGAGGTTCCAGCACGTCCTGAGGGGGATATTTCGACCGGCGCCTGGGAGTTCGCGCAGGGCTATGCGAAGCTGCGCGGCGGCCAGCGTGAGGCCGCCGCCACCCATCTCGCAGCGCTCAACAAGCTTGTTGAAGTCTCGACGGCCACCACGAACTTCGGGGCTCGACATCCGGCGCGTCGCCTGCTCGGGGTGCTCGCTGGAATTCTCGAGGGAGAAATCGCCCGAACCAGCGGCAACACGGCAGCTGCCGTTACCGCGCTGGAGCGTGCAGTCGCGCTGGACGACGAGCTCGAGGTCGACGAACCAGAGCCACTGCCGTTTCCGGCGAGGCACTGGCTTGGTGCGGCGCTGCTCGAGAGCGGACGGCCTGTTGACGCGGAACGCGTGTACCGCGAAGACCTGCGGCAGCATCCCCACAATGGGTGGGCGCTCGTTGGGCTACAGCTCGCGTTGAAAGCACAGGGCAAAGCGACCGACGACGTCGAGAGCGATTTTCGGGCGAGCTGGAGTCGCTCCGATACATGGATCCGCTCGTCGCGCTTCTAGTATTAGCCGAGGGGCTTCGCCCCTCGGACTCCCCTGCACGCGCTCTCGCTCGCCGCTTCGTCGGCTCGCTCCGATCGCGTGGCTCACTCGCCGCCGCTCGTTCGCTGCGTCCGTCAGCCGGATAGCAGCTTGTGAGATACGCTCTAGCAGTCAGACGGTTCCGATGCTGTAGTTCGGGGAGATGATCGCAGATGGCAACTGGTCCACAGGTCTTATCGAGTGGCATGACCATCGAGTTCATCGGTGTAGGACCGGCCGGCAAGAGGAGACTCATCGATGCGTTCGATGATGTCTTTCAGGGTGCCTTTCGGCGGATCAACATCGTCGCGCCACCAGATCAGGACTGGATTTCGCTCTTCACCCTCTGGGGGATCCCGAACAACCTCCACGTGTCCATCTCGGTCCGCAGCGGGAACAACGTCCTCCTCACCCTGAAGGAGGTGACACCGCTCTATTTCGGCCTCCCGGCACTGAGTGGCACCGACATCAAGACGGTGAAAGCCCTCATCTCGCTTCGGGGCGAGCAGGTGGTGTTCGCCCGCGCTCAGCCAGTCATCGCCTCCGCGTGGGATCGGTACCTGCCGGCGTCCGTCTGGAGAGGCCTTCCCTCCCGCTGATCCACGACCCTTCGAGTAACACTCGCCCGATGATGCGGACTATCCTCAGGACCGCTCGATGCTCGCACGCGCGCTCACGACTCTCGTCGCGCTTCTGCTGATCCCGCCGCGGCCCACGCGGAGCGGCTGCCAAGCCGTGTGTTCACGACCGCCGACGGACTGTCGCACAACATGGTCACGCGGATTGTCAGCGACTCCCGCGGATATCAATGGTTCTGCACGGGCGAAGGACTCTCCAGGTTCGACGGCAACCGCTTCATCACCTACGGGATCGAACAGGGGTTGCCCAGTGGCGAGGTGCACGATCTGCTCGAGACCCGGGACGGCACGTATTGGGTCGCGACCCGACGCGGGGTCGTGCGATTCGATCCGATGGGAATCCCGGGCCCGGTTCTCAGCACCCGATGTTCTCCGCTGTCAAGACGGCCGAGCCTGCCGTACCGCTTGATGTTTCTGCGCTGCTCGAGGATCGCGACGGGCGCGTGTGGGTCGGCACGCTGGCTGGTCTCTATCGCCTGATCGTGCCCGGCGACAGCGCTCCCACGCTCGTCCGCGTGGACCTGGGCACCCCCACCTGAGGTGTTGAGCCTGGCGCAGCTTGCGCCTGGCGAACTCTGGCTGGGCACCAACATCGGCCTCTTCCTCGTCCGCGCCGACGGTCGAGTTGAACACTACACGACGCATGACGGGTTGCCGGGAAACTTTATCAGCACGCTGCTCGGCGCCGGCCAGGGACGGCTCTGGGTCGGCGCAACCGACGGCGGCCTCGCGCTGGTTCGCTCGGGCAGTCGAGGCGACGATTTCCGTGTGCTGCGGGTGTTCACCGAGGCGGATGGCCTGGGCAGCAACTGGATCAACCAGGCGATCCAGACGTCCGGACGGTGAGGTGTGGATTGCCACGCGCGCCGGCGTCGCTCGCATGCGGCCGGAAGCGGGGACCGGCCGATGCGCGCCTTGCGCGGATCTGGTCACCGTCGGAGCGAGTTCCTCGGCGCTCTCGCTGGCGGAAGACCGCAGCCACAATGTGTGGGTCGGAACATCAACCGGCGTAGCCCGGGTCCTCACGGCTGGCTTCGCGCTGTTCTCCGCCGCCGAAGGCATTCCTGCGGCCGCGTCACTCATTGAGACGGCAGACGGCGTTGTTCTGGCCATGACCGCCGGTATGACACGCGAGGGGGCCGCGTGGTTCGACGGCCGTCGATTCGTGCCCCTTCAGCTGCCAATCGGTGCGGCGGGCACGAGCTGGGGCTGGAACCAGCTCCTGCTCGAGGGCCGGCCATGGCGACTGGTGGATCGGTACACGGTCAGGCGCACTGCGATTGCAGAGGCGTCGACGGCCACACCCGACCTGCATCGTGCGCGTGAGCAGCGTCGATTCTCGAGCCTCGACGGCCTGGCAGCCAACGTCGTCCTCCGGTTGTTCGAGGATTCGCACGGCGATGTGTGGATTGCCACGGTCGGCGAGGGAAAGTCCAACGGGCTTTCGCGCTGGGAGCGATCGACCGACACCCTGCATCACTATCAGTCGATTGAAGGCCTGCCCGACTTCAATCGCTATTTCGTGACCGCGTTTGCCGAGGATCGTGCCGGCGGCATCTGGCTGGGGTTCAACGATGACGGCGGACTCGCGCGCCTGCGTGGCGGTTCGATCGTTCGTTTCACCGAGCGGGAACTCGGACCGATAGGGGCTGTCCGAAATCTGCTGGTGAGCACCGACGGAACGTTGTGGGGTGCGACATCGCGCGGCGGCCTGCTGCGGACATCGACGCCAGTGACCGATCGCCCCGCCATCTCGCGCCTGACGGTCGTCGAAGGCCTGTCCAGCAATGATGTCGGGGCGGTGGTGGAGGATGCCGTCGGCGGGATCTATGCCGGCACGGCGCGCGGGATTGACCGGATCGATCGAGCCAATCGACAAATCTTTCGATACGGAGCAGCGGACGGAATGCCGGTCGGCCAGGTCAACGCGGCGATACGGGATCGACGCGGCACCTTGTGGTTCGGCTACAACGGCGGCATCGTCAGGTTCACCCCGGCCGAGTGGCGTCCACGACCGGTGCCGTCGGTGCTGATTGACGGCCTCACCGTCAACGATCGCGCCCAACATCTCTCCGCGCTCGGGCAAACCGATGTCGGCCAGTTTGAAGTGCCGCCTGGCAGGACTGCCCTGCAGGTGAGCTACGTCGCGCCAGGATTCGGTCCGCTGGATCACGTGCGCTACCAAATCCGGCTCGACGGTGTGGATCAGGAGTGGAGTCAGCCCTCGGATCAGCGAACCGTGACCTACGCCAGCATTGGTCCCGGCCGCTATCGGTTCGCCGTTCGCGCGCTGACGGTCGACGGCGTCGTGAGCAGCAACGTGGCTGGCTTCGAGTTCCGCGTCCTGGCGCCGATCTGGGCGCGCTGGTGGTTCCTGCCGACCGCACTCGTCTTTGCCGGAGCCGCCGGATACGGCGCCTACCGATATCGAATCGCCCGCGTCCTGCAGCTCGCCAACATGCGCGCTCGCATTGCCCGCGATCTCCACGACGATATCGGCGCGAATCTCACGCGCATCGCCGTGCTCGCGGAGGTGGTTCGACGGCAGAAGACCGTGGCTCCAGGCGCGGACGTTCCGCTGAACTCGATCGCCACCGTCGCCCGGGAATCGATGACCGCGATGGGTGAGATCGTGTGGGCGGTGAACCCGGACCGCGATCGCGTCGGCGACCTCGCCGGGCGCATGCGTGAGTACGCCGAGGAAGTGTTCGTGGCCGACGAGGTGTCGGTGGCCTTCACGGTGCCTGAAGGGTTGAAGGATGTCCGTTTGGGAGGCGGCGTGAAGCGCGACGTCTACCTGGTGTTCAAGGAGGCCGCAAACAACGCGGCACGCCATTCGGGCTGTTCGCACTTTCGTGTCGAGATTGCGCGGGACCGTCGCTGGCTTGCGATCTCCATCAACGATGATGGGAAAGGGTTCGAGCCGGACGTCGACGGCAGTGGCAATGGTCTCTCCAACATGCGCCGCCGGGCAACGCTCGTGGGCGGCCGGCTTGCGGTGCACTCGACACCCGGCCGTGGAACGACCGTCACGCTGGAGGTCCCGCTTGGCTGGCGCTCCCGCCTGTTTGGGTAGGATGACAGGCCGGTGCCCGGAGCGTAGGCTTGTCTGACCAACCCTTTCAGACGGGCTCGGCGAAAGCTCCATTGACAGTACCTGCGACCCCCGCCGCTCGATTGACCGTCGTCATCGTAGAGGACGAGCGCGACGTCCGCGAAGGCCTTGCGGTCCTGATTGATGGCGCGCCGGGATTTCAGTGCACGTCGTGCTACCGGACGATGGAGCAGGCGCTGGCGCGTCTCGATGCGGATCATCCGGACGTCCTGCTCACGGATCTGGCGCTGCCGGGGATGTCAGGGATCGACGGCATTGCGGCGCTGAGGAAGACCCACCCGGACCTGCCCGTCCTCGCGCTCACCGTCTTCGACACTGACGACAAAGTCCTGAATGCGCTCTGCGCCGGCGCATCGGGATACGTACTCAAGAACACGCCTCCGGAGCGGCTGCTCGAGTCGCTGCAGGAGGTCGCATCGGGGGGCGCCCCGATGTCGCCGGAGATTGCGCGCCGGGTCGTGCGCCTGTTTCGGCGAGTTCAGGCCAGCCGCCGGGGCGAGTTATCACCTGACGCGCCAGGAGACCGAGCTCCTGAAGCTCCTGGCGGATGGCCATCACAAGAAGACCGCCGCCGCAGGAGATGGGCATCAGCATCAACACGGTGTCCTTCCATCTGAAACACATTTACGAGAAGCTCCAGGTTCACTCGAAGACCGAGGCCGTCGCGAAAGCGTTGCGTGAGCGGCTGGTCTGACCGAACCGCCGTCGGTACCTTCGACACCTACCTCTCAGGGTAGTTACGCGCGCGTCAACCCGAGCGCGAATAATACCGGCGGATCCTTTCCAGAGAGAATCGTTGTGACTCCGGATCCCGTGGTCCGGCACGAAGGAGAATTGCGTATGTCAGCACAGCCCCGCGCGCTCGACGACCATCTCCGCGGTCAGATCCAGGCGGCATCGGGCCCGCCGGACATTTCTGACCCTCGCTTCGGGACTCTGCGTGGCCTCGATGGCGCTCGCGACGCTGACGGCGCATGGCAAGTCGGCAGTGCCGCAGCGGACAGGCTGGTGGCAGGCAGGCGATCGAGTGGCCATCTGCCGCCCGTTTGCAGACCGCAGCGCAGCCGATGACAGCTGCGCAAGGCCAGCGTGGCGGAATCCGTGGCGCAGTCCATCCAGGATGTTCTCGAAGGGGAGCGCCTCTTCGACCGCGAGACGTTCGATGGCAACGGACGAACCTGCCTCACGTGTCACAGCCGCGACACCGGCACCGTTTCACCGGCAGACGCGCGCGCCCGCTTCCGCCGCAACCCGAACGATCCGCTCTTCGTTCATGACGGCAGCGATGACGACAACGGCGATGGCTTTGGAGACGGACAGCACGTCACGCGCATGCTGCAGAGCGCCACGATCCTGATGCGGATTCGGCTGCACGACAACGTCGAGGTGAAGAGCCATCCGGAGATCAGAGAGGTCACGGTGAGGCGAGGCATTCCGACGACGCTGAATACTCCGGCACTCGATCCGGTGCTGATGCTGGACGGACGTCAACCCACGCTGCAGGATCAGGCGTTGGGGGCCATTACCCAGCACGCTCAAGCCACGCGCGCCGTCGCGCCACGAGAACTGGACTTGATCGCAAACTTCCAGAAGAAGACACCCAGGTTCTTCAGCTCGCCCGAAATGCTGCTCTTCGCGTTGGCGGGCAGGACACCGGCGGCGTTACCCGCGGGCCGTACGGCATCGGAAAAACGCGGGCGGACGTTCTTCGACGACGTGCCGCCGGACTTCACCGTGACCCCGCCGAACTTCAAGGTCGGCTCGTGCGCCGCGTGCCACAGCGGGCCGATGTTGAACCAGACCAACCCGTTCCTGCCCGTCGCCGTTCCACCCGGCTCGCGTTTTCAAACGGTTCTGGTGTCGGAGTTCAACGTGGCCGGAAATCCGGTGATCGATTTCGTGTTCCACAATCAGCAGAACGATCTGGACCCGGCGACCAATCAGGATGGCGTCGCGGACGGAAACATCGCGGTCTCGAGCCCGGATCCCGGTCGCGCGTTGATCACGGGCCGCGCGGATGATTCCTTCCCCGTCGCTACCGCATCCTTCGATCACCTCAACGCGTTCAAGATCCCGCCACTGCGCGGCATCACGAACACGGCGCCGTATTTCCACGACAATTCCGCCAGGACGCTCGAGGACGTGGTCGAGCACTATCGGAAGTTCTTCCTGATCGTCAGCGATGTCGACGGGCCCGGGCCCGCTGCAACCGCTGATCGTCCTGAACGAGCAGGACAAGGCGGACATCGTCGCGTTCATGAAGCTGCTGAAGTAGCGCTGCGGGCAGGGCTCCCGCGAAGGCGGGAGCCTGTCGCTCTATTTAACTTCCCACACACTGTTCGTCAGGCGCGACTGCCCCTTAGAGTCCGTGTAGTGAAGCGTCACGATGATCTTCCGGCCCGAATCTCCGCTGCGGGCCCGGTAGCTGTATCGGATCGGATAGGAGACCCTCTGTCCGGATCGGATCTCGTGCGGACCGACGAGCTCATCTCCAGTCAGTCGAACCGTCGGGCCTTTCAACTCCTTCAGGATGACGTGGTCACCGGGACGCGGCGTGCCCAGGGTCTCGGCCATCCCCTCCATTTCGATTGCGTCGACGGTTCCGGACAAGCGCATGCCTGTAATTAAGATGTGTCCTTCGAACGTCCAGTCCAGCGGGGGGTTCTCCTGCGGACACGTCGTGGGAGCGCAGGGCTGCGCCCTCGCCATGTAGGGTTCGAAGCCGATTCCAAACCCCGGCGGCAGGGCCTGCGCCTGCGCGTACCAGAACATCGCGAATGCGTACCCACCCGCTGACAATCCGGCGACCGAACGCATCTCCCTCCCAGTCCACTGCGGGCAGGTGATTCGGGCCCACCCGCCCACTGAGAACCCGACGATTAGCCCCAGAGGAACAAACACGAGAATCATGGGAAACTGTTCGTACATTTGGATACGGGTACACCCACGTCCCGGCAAGGTGCCCCCCGACAGCGCCGATGGCCGTGCCGATGGCGCACAGGACGCCCCACGCGAAACCGCTGCCTATGGTTTTACCGAGTGAAGGCTCGGCTGTGCCGGGAGGGCGGGTGTCCACCATGCCTGAGTTATCGGACGAATGGTGTGGCGAGTTGACGGAAACGAGCCGCGTGCCGCGGTCGTCTTACCTCGCAACGGAGGAAGTGTCATGACTACGAGATATCAGTTTCGCGACCTGGCCTGTGCGTTGACCGTCGTCGCCGCGGCGCTCATCGCGGCACCTGCTGGCGCCCAGCAACCGGCGGGAACGCGAGCGCAGGCGGCCTTCGTCAACGACGTCGGCAGCCTGTCCGACAAGTTCGTCGGGCTCGCCCGCGTGATGGCCGGCAAGTACGACTGGAAGCCTGGCGCCGGCGTGCGGTCGGTCGCCGACGTGTTCAACCTGATCGTCGTCGAGAATAAGATGCTGGCGGGCCTGTTGTCCGGCACGACTGCCCAGGGTGCCAAGCCGGCCCCGATTACCGACCCCGCGGAGATGCAGGAGGCGCTGCGCACCTCGTATGCGGCGGTGCGACAGGCGATATCCGATCTATCGGAAAGCGATCTGAATACGGGCGTGAAGCTGTTCGGCCGCGACACGACGAAGCAGGGCGCCGCGCTGATGCTGCTGATGGATCAGCACGAGCACCTCGGCCAGTCGATCGCCTACGCGCGCACCAACGGCGTCGTCCCGCCCTGGTCGAAGTGATTCGCGGCTCTGCCCGTGACAATCCAGGACCGTCCACGCGTCGCGCAGCGGCGGTACTCGCCGTCGTTGCGCTCGCGGCGGGCTGTACCATTGCCCGCGGCGAGGTGAAGGGTCTTCGAGACGCCAACGCCAGCCGCATTCGGTTCGACCCTGCGATCGACACGACCATCAGCGCGCTGAACGCTCTTCCCTCGCACTGTGGTCCCACGCGGGATCACCGCGTTCGCGATGAGGAATTCCAGGTCTACAGCGTCGTCGGCACGATTCGCGCGGTGAAGCGCGCGCCTGACCACGACGTCCATATCATTCTTGACGACGCGGACAATCCTGATTTGCACGTCATCGTGGAACTACCCGATCCTGATTCTCGCGGCAGCGCCAAGTCTCCCTATCGGGACAAGCTCGCGCACGCCATGCACATGTTCGAGAACCTGCTGAAAGAAACGGGAGCGAGTCAGTGGAACGAGCTTCGAGGGGTTCGCGTCCGCGTGACGGGTGTCGGGTTCTTCGATCTCAGTCATTTTCAGGTCGGCCGGTCGCGCAGCTGCATCGAGCTTCATCCCGTGCTGGCGATCGAGAGGTTCGTGGCTCTGCCGAACTCTCGATGATCGAGGCGGATGCCTCGCTAGAACTTAATCACCAGCGCTGTCCGGAAGATCGTGTCCAGCTTGTCCTTCCGCGCGTCGGCAGAGCCGAGCACGAGCTTCGACCCGCCGGATGACACCGTCCGGAAGAACTCGTCGCCCGAGCCCGCAATCCCATCCGGGTTGATCAGCTCGACGAGGGCGATGACGTCAAGGTCGGACTCGAGCGCCGGCTCGTTCTCGTACAGCCATTGAAGACTGACCTTGAGCGAGACGCGGCTGGCCATCGCGACGGTCAGCGCGCTGGTGGTGTCGATCGAGTAGTCGGATGGATCGGAGAGATTGACGTTCGTTGCGAACTTGTGGTCGAACGTCGTGGCCGCGTTGAACTGCTCCTTGTAGTCCCAACCGAGACGGGCGCCGGCAAAGCGGCGGTCCTTCTCCGGATCGAGCTCCTCTTCTTCGCGATCGGTGTAGCTGATGCCGTAGGTGGTGGCGAAACGCCGCCGCGTTGTGTCCTCCCACGTGTTGCCGACACCGGCATGCATGATGTAGCGGTGCAGGATGCCGGCATCGTCGTTGCGGTCCCAGCTCGCGCCCGCGTTCCAGAAGAACTTCGGGGTGATGTTTCTTTCGTAGCTTCCGCGGAGGAGGTAGGTGGCGACATCCAGCGTCGGCTCAGGTATGACAAGTGATGTCGTCGGGTTGGCCGGCGTGCCTCCGACAGGAAACTCGAGGCCTGGCGCGACCTGGAAGAAGCGGTCATCCGACGTGTCCGAGCGAACGATGTTCGTCTCGAACTTGAAGCGGGCATCCTTCCACACATGCTTGAGCTCGTCGGTGAATCCCCACGTCTGGGCAGCCGAATTGCCGGCCGTGATGACGAGGCTGAGATCCGTGGTGTTGGACCAGCCCAGCTTCGGCGGTTCCTTGGGTTTGTCCTGCGCCCACACGTCCTCGAGCCCGGCCCCAAGCCAGGCGACAAGGCACATCGCCATCACCCGTTGCTGCCTCCACGACATTTCGTGACCCCCGTTTCGCGCCTCGTGACCGTCCGCGGCGTTCGCGAGCCGCCTGACCGCAAGAAGTGCTGAAGATTCCTGCGCCAGGGCGGCCACCGTCGCCAAAAACACTCCGAAGGTGCGGGGGCTTGCGAGATTCTTGCCGTCGTGGGTCACAATGCCCTCAGGAACGCGACGAGGTCGGCTTGTGATCCTATTCCGCCTGAGCGTTGCGGCATTCTTGGCCACGACGTTGACGTCGACGACGGTCTCGCGCGAGGTCGCGGTGACCATCGATGATCTTCCGACGATATCGGTCCTCGGCAATGATCTCGAGGCCGCGCAACACACCACCGCGGCGCTTCTCGCGGCGCTCGCGCGCAACCAGGTGCCGGCGATCGGCTTTGTGAACGAAGGGAAACTGCGCACCGACGGGCAGGTGGATCCGCGGCGGGTCGCATTGCTGCGGCAATGGCTCGATGCGGGGTTCGAGCTCGGCAACCACACGTTCTCGCACGTGGACTTTCATTCGACACCACTCGACACGTACGAGCGGCAGGTACTCGACGGCGAGAAGGTCACCGGTCAGCTGGTGCGCGGGCGTGGGAAGAGAATTCGCTACTTCCGGCATCCGTTCCTGCACACCGGACGCTCGGCGCCTGAGCGGCAGCGGTTCGAGACGTTCCTGAAGGAACACCGCTATACCATCGCGCCGATTACAATCGACAACTACGATTACGTGTTCGCCGCCGCCTACGACCGGGCGGGCGCGCGGGATGACCCGAAAGCGCAAGAGAACATCGCCGACGCCTACATTTCTTACATGGAGGCGGTCACGGCGTACTATGAACAGCAATCGGTCGCGATCGTGGGCCACGAGGTGCGGCAGACTCTGTTGATTCACGCGAGCGCGCTCAATGCGGCGACCCTCGACCGGCTCGCCTCGATGTTTCGAGCGCGCGGCTATCGATTCGTTTCCCTCGATCGCGCGCTCGAGGACTCCGCATACCGTCACCGCGATGAATACTATGGACCGGCCGGTATTACCTGGCTGCACCGGTGGGCAATGACGGATGGCAAACGCGGTACGATCTTCGCGGGCGAACCGCCGGTGCCGGAATGGATCGAGCAGGCCTCCCGCTGACGAGGGCTCACGGTTCGTGACGGAGGGAGCGGAGAGCACGGGACAAGATTTCAACACGGAGGCGCGGAGACACGGATCCAAGAACTCAATACCGACCGTCACCTTCTCGTCAGTACATGGGGACCCGCAGGTTTCTGACGGGCATCCTGTGATCTCATCCTGTACCCCGGCGTTATCGGGCGGCTTGTGACTCGCGCGATCATCTCTCTTGCCGTGGCCAGCAGCGTCGCCATCACGGCGCCGAGCGCCGGCCTGGGTCGCGGGCAGATGCCCAGCCGCATGTCGGAGGCGTTGCAGAAGATTGACGTCGCGACGGCTGACCTCATCCCGGCGTTCGTCACGTGCTCGAGCGGATCGACGGCGCAGCGCTGCGGCTACTCATTTCCGGCATGCCGTTTACCGAATCGACGATCGGTGATTAGTTCGAGCCACCGTACCGCGCGCGTCTCACGCCCCACACGATCGGCGTGCCAACGCACACCATGTGGATGAGTAGTTGCGGCCAGCTCATAGAGCCAGGCCATCGCGGCGGCGTGTGCAGGTAGAGGCTGCGCAACCACGACAGCGCCGGCAGCGTGCCATAGTTCATGGCAGAGAACACGACGATGCCGTAGAGCGGTCCGGCAATCCACAGCTGTGCAGTCCGCAGAAAGGCCATCCGCCGACTGAGCGCATAGAAGACCAGCGTTGCGGTGAGCGCGACCGTGAAGTGCATCGCCAGCCCGATGGCCGCCATGCCGGCGCCCGCCTGGAGCGCCGAGCGTCCCCACAGCGCCGATGCGACACCGCGCAGGACATCCGCCGGCGCACGGCCGGCCTGAATCCAGGCCTGGAGGCAGGCCGCCGTGATGTCGAGCACGCCGCAGAGCAGCCATCCGGTGAGGATCGCCTGGCGGGTGGTGAGCGAGGAGATGCTGCGCGACATCGCGGTGGGACTCATCGCGAGAGAGCTTACTCCGTTCACCGGCGTCGCGTTCGATGGACCTCGTTGCTGAACCGCCCGACAGGAGCAGAGGTCGCATCGGTCCCAACCAGTTTGAGATGATCACTGTCAGGCTGCGTGCCGACCAACGGATCTACTACCCTGCCACCTCTACCGAGGACGTCAGTTGTGTAGATCAATGGTTCCATCGAAGGAACCCGAGGAAATTCCCGTCGCCTGGACAACTGTCCGCGCTATGGTGACCTTCCCCGTCGCCTCGGTGAACCGGCCTGTCCCACCCGTGATGGTGGCCGTCTCGACAACAGTGGCGACGCCGTTCGCAATCGATGCCCGGCCGACGAGATCGCCGAAGATGCTGTCTCCGTTGGCGCCAGTCAGGGAGAAAGACCCGACCGCGGGAGTCGGCGGCGGCCTGAGATCGATTCGGTAATCGAAGATCGCCGTGTAGTCACCGAGATGCGTCGCGTTTCCCGTCCCGGTCAAATGCACCGAGAGGAAGGGAAACGCGAGTGTGTCGATATCAGTCGCTTCCAGGGAGCCATGGAAGGGCAGCTGTCCGTGTACCGTCGCCGTAACCGCGTCCCCGGCTGCCCGAGTGGCCATCGGGAGGTTCGAGCCAGACCTCGTACTCACGCTTGGGCGGGTCGGAGTCCCGACTCCGTCCGCACATCCGCCGCCGGCGAGCGCGAGACAACAGAGACAACCCGGAACCATTCGCTTCATCGTGAGAACGCTCGCCAACTTCATTGAACACACTCCTTCGGCGTCGCCGCCCATATTCCTGCCCTGCCGCATCCTTCCCGCCCGAGGCGCGACCTTCGGCGACCAGGTCGTCGCTCGACGCGCGCCGCTCATCCTCGCGCGGTACACACCGAGCGACCATGGCGACAGGCTGCCAAAAAGCTGGAATTTTTCTGGAACGCCAAACTGCAGAAGGAACTAGACTTGTGACACTCAGCAACCCTCGCAGACTGATGGCCACACCAGAATCCGAAATTTTCCGCTTCCGCGACTTCGAGCTCGACGTGGCGGGCTGCGACTTGCGCCGCCTCGGTCGGCGGGTGAAACTGGGTCGTCAGGCGATGGACGTTCTGATCCTGTTGGTCCATCGGCGCGGTGAGCTCGTTCTCCGCGCCGAGATCGTCGACCGACTGTGGGGTAAGGACGTCTTCGTGGATGTCGAAACCGGGGTGAACACCGCGATCAGCAAAATCAGGCAAGCCTTGCGGGATTCGGCCGATGCGCCCACGTTTGTCGAAACAGTTCCAGCCAGGGGCTACCGGTTCCTCGCGCCCGTCGATGTGATCTCTCGCGTTCGCGAGCATGGCTTGCCAGCTTCGCCGTTGGAGCCGCCTTCCGTGCTCGGAAACGGGCAGACGCTCAACCTGTCGACAGCGTTGGGCCCTCACGACGGCTCGCGCGCCGCGCCATCGAAATCCCGAATAGCTACCCCGGTGTTCATTGCATTGGCGGTGGTCGCGATGATCGGAAGTCTCGTCCTCTGGACGCGGCTGGGTGCGATGCCGAGCGGGCGCGTGACGCTCGCCGTGTTGCCTTTTGACAACGTGGGCAGCGATCCCGCGCGCGACTACCTGGCCACCAGCCTGACGCAGGAAACCAGCGCATCGCTCGCTCAGATCGATCCCGAGCGCCTGAGCGTCAAGGGGCGCACCTGGCGGTACAAGGGCACCACCAAGACCGCCGCCGAAATCGGCCACGAACTCTCCGTCGATTATCTTGTGGAGAGCTCGATCCGTTCGGAAGGTGGCCGGGTGCGAGTCACCGCGACACTCCTTCGCGTCAGGGACCAGGAGCATATCTGGTCGGAGTCCTACGAGCGTGAGCCGAGCAGCCTCCTCGGATTGGAGCAGGAGTTGAGCAGGGCGATCGCGGAGCAGGTTCGCGGCCGTCTTTCGCCGGATCGTGTCGGGTCTGCGTTGCGACAGACGCAGAATGCGGAAGCCTACGATGCGTATCTCAGGGCGAGGTATCTGGAAACCCGGCGAACGCCAGCGACGAATGCCGCGGCGATTCAGCTCTACGAGCGTGCGACCGCACTCGATTCAAACTACGCCCTTGCCTGGTCCAGTCTGGCGTTCATCTTTACCGGGAGCGTCATCAATGGTGATGCCCGGCCCCTCGACGTGCGGGACCGCGCCCGCGAGGCGGCCGCGCGCGCGCTGCGGGCGAATCCGAACCTCGCCGAAGCGCAGTTCGCCGCGGGGTATGTGAACTGGCTGATGGATTGGGACTGGCCGGCCGCCGAGGCCAAGTTCCGTCTCGCGATTCGTCTCGATCCGAGTAACGCGGCCCCGTATCGGACGCTCGGTCATGCGCTTTCGCAAATGGGGCGTCATGCGGAGGCAGCCGCGGCGATGCAACGTACCCGTGAACTCGAGCCATTAGAGCCGATGAGTTACGCGCTTTCCGCCCAAGTCGCATTTCAAGCTCACGACTATCGGTTGGCTGTCGAGTACGCGCGGCGCGCCGTGCTCATCGACTCGGAATTGTGGGTTGGATACTTTGAGCTGGCACAGGCGTACGAGCAGACTGGTGAGGCCGATCTTGCCCTGGTGGCACTCACAGATGCCGCGCGGTTCTCGGGCGGCAATAGCGCGCCAATCTCGCTGAGAGGGTATCTTCTGGCCAAGGCAGGACGGGCGACCGAGGCGCGAGAAGTTCTAAGCAGATTGGAAGCTGACGCTCGCGAGCGGTACGTGCCCCCCGCTGCGATGGCCCTCGTGCACGCCGGTCTCGGGGAGACCACGGAGCTGTTTGAGTGGCTCGACCAGGCATCCGCGGCGCACGATGTTCGCCTGATCTATCTGCCGGTCGATCCCAAGTGGGATCCGTATCGCAACGATCCGCGGTTCGTGGCACTGCTCGATCGCTGCGGTTTTGGAAATAGCCCCCCCGCGCACGACTGATCAAGGCTCCTTCATATGACTCTTCACGACTCGATTTATATATGCCTTGACACGTATATGCTCTGCGAAGTATATCTAAAGCGTGGAGTCCGTCTTCGAAATCATTGCCGAGCCCAACCGCCGCGCGATACTGGGCCTCCTGGTCTCGTCCGAACAGTCGGTGGGAGAGATCGAGCGTCAACTTCGTATGTCGCAACCGACCGTGTCAAAACACCTGCGAGTGCTGCGCGAGGCCGGTTTCGTGGAATCCACTGTGGACGCCCAGCGCCGTCTCTACCGGCTGAAACCTGAACCCCTTCAGGAACTCGAGGCCTGGCTGGCTCCGTTCCGCCGTTTCTGGTCCGGTCACGTTGATGCGCTCGAACGCCACCTCGACCGCCTGGATCAATCAACCCGAACGAAAAGGAAGACAAGGAGAAGGAAATGATCGCTCGCGAGCAGTACACACCAGGTCCGGCCAGCGCGCAGGTACGGAAGGACGGAGAAACGTGGACGCTGATTCTCGTGAGAGAGCTGCGCCACTCGCCGGAAAAAGTCTGGCAGGCGCTGACAGACCCGGCGCAGCTGCGCGAGTGGGCGCCATTCGACGCCGATCGGAGCCTGAGCACGGTTGGCAGCACGGTGAAGCTCACCACGGTCGGAGCGCCCGCGCTGCACGTGACTGAAACCACAGTGACGCGAGCCGACGCGCCGGAGGTGCTCGAGTACAAGTGGGGTGGCTTCGATATGCGGTGGAAACTCGAAGCCCTGGGTGGCGGCACGCGCCTGACGCTGTGGACCAATATCGATCGCCGCTACATCTCGATGGGTGCTGCCGGCTGGCACATTTGCCTCGATGTTCTGGATCACCTGCTCGGCGAAACTCCCATCGGCCGCATCGTTGGTCCCGACGCGATGAAGTTCGGTGGCTGGCAGCGACTGAACGCCGAGTACGCACAGCAGTTCGGCGCTGAAACCACCGGTTGGCCGACCAACGCCCCGAAGCGTTGACGCGCAATCAAAGCCCGGAGGCATCTGATGTCTATTGCAACCGCGCATACCGTCTCCGCTCCCCGCTGGACACTCTGGACCGGCTGGGTCCTTTCCGCTTTGGTGGTCGCGCAGCTGCTGAGCAGCGCGTTCTTCAGGGCTACGTATCACACCTTCGCGGTGGCCGAAATTGTGACGGGCTATGGCTATCCCGAATCGGCCATCTTCCTCATCGTCGTTGCGGAATGCACCCTGGTGGTGCTCTACCTGGTCCCGCAAACATCTGTCCTCGCCGCCATCGTGATGACCGGCTATCTCGGCGGCGCGGTGGCGACTCATTTGCGGATCGCAGACACGTCACGCGCGGCGATCCCGTTGGTCGTCGGGATTCTGGCGTGGGGCGGTCTGTATTTGCGAGACAGCCGCATCCGCCAACTCATTCCCTTCCGCCGACCGGCGTGAGTCGGATTGGCTGTCGCCTCAGCGTCGCGTCGCAGCAATCGAGCCGTCCGTCGATCCTGATACTGTCGGAGAACGCCGTCGCACGCAATCGCGGCGGCTCGCTCGATTGCGCCGCGAGGCGATCGGCCGTAGTCAACAGCGACAGGGCGGCAACTACCAGGCCGCTCATCCAATCGGCGCCGCTCATTTCCGCTGACGCGTCACCAATTCCTCCACGAGTGCCATCACGCGCTTCCGAATCGCTTCGTCGGCGCCCTTCAAGTCTTCACTTGGCCCAGGGACCTCATCCCACCGGCGCAGTGTGCCGGGAGTGGTGGGTAAACGCGACAGATCGCACCCCATCGAAATGACGACATCGGCCTGATTCAGATCCTCTTTGGTGACCACGCGAGGCTTCGTCACCGGAACCGAGTAGCCGTTTCGCTCGAGATGCTCCTTGACGGCAGGCGACACCGCCTCCTGCGGCTCGATCCCCGCAGCCTCTACCCGAACATTGAGGCCGCGTTCCTTTGCCAGTCGCTGGAAATACGCCGACGCGAGAACGCTCTTCGCCGCGCCGTGCGGACAAATGAAGAGCACCGTCGGTTGTTTCGGGCTGACGGCCGTCTGGCCTGTGCGATTTCCCTGCGCGAACACCATCGAGAGCGCAGTTGCGCTGCCGAGGAGTACCAACCACGTAATCATGAGTATTCGCCGGCTCATTGAAGTGACGCTCCTGGCGGCCATCGTGGACGAGCGGCGGAATAATCACTGACCACCGCGATTTCCTTTGTCATCGCCTCACGTCCGCCGGGCGAGCGTAGTGCAAGTACAGGGTGGGCACGACGATCATATTCAGCAGCGTCGACGTCGTGAGACCGCACAGAATCACGATCGCCATCGGTGTCTGAATCTCGCTGCCGGTCTTGCCGCCACCTAGCGCAAGGGGAATCAGCGCGAGCCCGGCCGCCATCGCGGTCATCAGAATCGGAACCAGTCGCTCGTATGCACCGCGCTCAACGGCTTCGCGAAAGTTGGTGACGCCTTCTTCGTTCATCAAATGCTGGATGTGTGACACCAGCATGATGCCATTTCGAGTGGCGATGCCGAACAAGGTGATGAACCCGACCATCGAGGCGACACTGAGTACCCCACCGGCCAGGTAGACGCCAGCCACTCCGCCGATGAGCGCGAGCGGAAGGTTCACCATCACGATCACCGCGTCACGAGCCCGGCCGAGCGCCAGCACTAGCAGCATGAAGAGGCCCGCGATGACGCCGACGAACAACACCCCAAGCCGTCGTGAGGCCGTTTGCTGACTCTCGAACTGGCCGCCGTATTCCACCCGATACCCTGCCGGCATTGGCACCGATTGCGCGACGTTCGAGCGGATGTCGTTGATGACACTGCCGAGATCTCGACCCGCCACGTTACAGGAGATGACGATTCTGCGCTGGACGTTCTCGCGAAGCACCATGTTCGGACCTTCCTCGCGCCGGACCTCGGCCAGCAGACGAATCGGAACCTGACCGGCCGTCGGCGTATCGATCGGCAGATCGGCAATGCGCTCGAAGTCGCCACTGGTCGTCGGGTCGAACTTGACCACGAGATCGAACGCGGTGCCGCTGTCGAAAATCCGCCCGACTGTCGCGCCAGCCAAGCTCGTCTCGATGGCTTCGCCGACATCGCCTGGATGCAGCCCGTAGCGGGCGATCGCCGTACGGTTCAGGACGAACCGGAGTACTGGAACGTCCATCTGCTGCTCGAGCGACAAGTCCACCACGCCAGAGACGCTGCTGACGGCCTCGCGCACATGTTCCCCCAGCCGACGGAGCGTGCCGAGATCGTCGCCGAAGACTTTCACCGCGATGTTCGCTCTGGTGCCCGACAACATGTGATCGATGCGATGTGAGATCGGTTGTCCGATCGTTACGTTGGTGCCAGGCAACGTCGAGAACCCGCGCCGCAGGTTGGCCAGCAATTCGGTGCGCGGGCGCCCGGTCTCGCGCAGGCCAACATCGATTTCGGCTGCTTCGACGCCCTGCACGTGCTCATCGAGTTCGGCGCGCCCGGTTCGACGAGCGGTCGCGACGACGTCGGGTTCGGCCAGCATGATTTGTTCGACGCGGCGTCCGATCTCGTCTGACTTCGCGAGCGAGGTGCCCGGCAGGGTATTCGCTTGCACCGTGAGACTTCCCTCATGGAATTCGGGGAGGAACGCGGTGCCGACGCGGTCAGTGCCGCCGCCGCGACCATCAGGAGGACCACGGATGTGGCCATCACGATCGCCGGATGGTCGAGCGCCCGCGGCAGGTCCTTCGCGAATCGCTGCTTCAGCGTCCGCGCCAGCCACCCGTCGTGGCCGCGCTCGATCGACGGCGCCTTGGGGAGAAACGCGTACGACAGCGCCGGTGTCACGACGATCGCGACGACGAGCGACGCCAGCAGGGAGACGATGTAGGCGAACGCCAGGGGCGTCAGCAGTCGCCCTTCCACTCCGCTGAGCCCGAAGACCGGGAGGAACACCAGGACGATGATGATCGTCGCAAACACGATCGAGGTGCGAATTTCCAGCGTTGCGTCGCGAACGATGACGTCGCTGGGCAACTGTTGGTCCGGCGGCTTCACGTGATTCTCCTTGAGACGTCGCACCACGTTTTCCACATCGATGATCGCGTCGTCGACCAGCGCCCCGATCGCGATCGCCATGCCGCCGAGCGTCATGGTGTTGATCGTGGCGCCGAACGCGCGCAGGACGAGAATGGCGGCGGCCAGCGACAACGGCATCGCCGTAAGCGTGATCGCGGCGGCTCGCAGATTGGCGAGGAACAGCACCACGATGACGACGACAAGGATGCCGCCGTCGCGCAGGGCGTTGACGACGTTGTCGACGGCGACCTCGATGAAGTCGGCCTGCCGGAAAATCCTCCGATCGATCGTCATCCCCTTCGGCAACTCTTGCTGCAGTCGATCCAGCTCGCGGTCAAGGCGGGCCGTCAGCTCCAGGGTGTTTGCCCCCGGCTGCTTCTGGACCCCGACGATGACAGCGGGCTTTCCGTTGCGCGATCCCTCTCCGCGCTTGAACGCGGGCCCCTCACGCACCTCCGCGAGATCGCGGATCAGCACCGATCGTCCACCGCGCATCGCCACGGCGGTCTCGCCGATTTCGTCGGGATGCCGTACGCGTCCGACCGCCTGCAGCACGTACTCTTGCGGCCCCTCGGTAAACACCCCTGCGGACGTGTTCTGGCTGGCGCCTTTGACGGCCTCGAGCAGTTCCGTCAGCGATACGTTGCTCGCGCGAAGCTGCTCCGGATGGGCGATGACCTGGTATTGCCGCTCGGCGCCGCCGATCGGCGTGACCTGCGAGACGCCGGCCACAGCGAGCAGCCGCCGCCTGACGATCGTGTCGGCGACTGTGCGAAGCTCCAGCGGATCCTGCGTCTCGGACGAGATCGCGAAGAACAGGATCTCTCCCATGATCGACGACACTGGGGCGAGCACTGGCCGCTCGACCTGCGGCGGCAATGTGCCTCCGACGAGCGCGAGTTTTTCAGCGACGACCTGCCGTGCCTGAAAGATGTCGGTTCCCCAGTCGAACTCCACCCAGACGACGGCGACGCCCAGGGCCGTCGCCGAACGCACGCGGCGGACATTCGAGGCGCCGTTGATAGCGCTCTCAATTGGAAAGGTGACGAGCGACTCCATTTCTTCGGGCGCCATGCCGCGCCCCTCGGTCAGGATCGTCACCGTCGGAGCTGTCAGATCGGGGAAGACGTCGACCGGCATGTCGCGGGCCGTCCAGAGTCCACCAGCGAGGAGCAGCACCGAGAACACGATCACCATCCAGTGGTGATCGATGGACCATTGAACCAGTCGTTTCATTGTTTACTCCGGGGGCCCCTGCCCCCCGGACGTGCTTCGCGGGCCCCATCGCCCCGCTCCGCTACTCCGGAGGCACCTGCTCAGTGAACATGTCCCTCGGCCGGAAGGCCCTTCGCCGCAGATGCGAGCTGGACCTCGTAGGCGCCTCGGGTCACGACGCGATCTCCGACCGCAATGCCGCTCTTGATCCCTACCTGATCGCCGTCGGTGACGGCGACTTCGACATAGCGTCGCGCGAACCGTTCGCCGCCGAGCTGCACGAACACATAGGGCCGTCCGGCCTCGAACAACACGGCGGCCCTCGGAACGGCGGGCACTCGAACGCGGTCGCGCTGAAACAGAATGGCGGTTCCGGTTTGTCCGACCAGGAGCTGACCGCCAGGGTTCTCTACCTCAAATTGAATCGGCAACGCTCCCGTCCTGGGATCGACCACCCCGGCGTCGTGCATGTGTTCGGTGCGAAGCGGAATCGGATCGCGTTGACCCGGCACTTCGAACGCGACGTCATGCAGCGTGCGCGCGGCCGGAACGTCGGTCGGGGGGACCTGCGCTCGCAGCTCGACGCGATCGGTTCGGACGATCTTGAAGAGTGGAGCGCCCTCGTCGTACGAGGCGCCCACCGTCGCAAGCACATCGGCGATCCGGCCGGCAATCGGCGCCCGAATCGTGAACGCGTTGCCCGAGGCGGCGCCTCCACCACTCCCGAGCGTCTCGTCCCTTTGGGCAAGTCGAGCTTGCGCAGCCTGCAGTCGTGCTTCGGCCGTCGCGACCATCCGTCGCGCATCCTCGACACGGCGCGCCGGCACGGCGCGATCGGCGAGGAGTCGTTCGGCACGTGTCAGTTCAGCGCGCGCACTATCGACAGCGACCTGGGCCTGTGCGACGTCAGAGGCCAGCGTCGCGTGATCGTCGCCGGACATCCGCGGCTCCAGGCGTCCCAGTACCTGACCGGCGCGCACGGGTGCTCCGATCGTGACGAGTGACTGCGACAGGAAACGGCCTGCCGCCGGCGCGGACACCAGTGCCTCTCCGCCCGAGAGTGGCTCGATTGACGCGGGGGTCTTGATCGACTTGCGCAGGTCAGCGTCGCGAACCGTCGCCGTGGCAAACGGGTTAGTCCACTGTTGCTCCTTCAGATAGGCGATGGCTGCCGGGTCGTCAGCCGGACGTCTCTCCGCCTCGGCTCGCGCCGTCGTATCGTCTGGAAAAACCGTTACGCTGCCCAAATCGTGGCGGTCGGTCATATCAGGAGCATCGACCAGCAGCGCCCAACGGTAACGACCGGCCGCTGGTGATGGTCCCTCAACTCGAAACGCACCAGGGCGCGAAGGTGGCGTCCCGCGCAGACGAGTTGGCGCTCCCCCTCGCTCCGGCGTGAGTTCCAGCGAGGGCGTGCCAGCGTTCAGCGCCTGGAAGCCGTTCAGTTTCGTCAAGTGCACGGCAAACCGCGCCGATTGGCCGGCGACGAGCGGCGGGTACTCCATGTAGAGCTCTGTCTTCTCCGTCCAGTGGGTCACATTCAGCGCGACAGGTTCCGCCTTCGGGGCCTCGCCTGAACGCGTGCAGGCCGCTCCGAACAACGACAGGATCAGTGCGACAGGCAGGCGTGCTTTCGTCGTCATTACGGCACCTCCCAACCACTCACGAATTCGAGCTCGAGCTCCGCTTCTCGCTCCGCCAGGTCGAGGGCCGCCTGCCTGATGCGTGCAGACGATCCGATGCGGTACGCGTCGAGCAACTCCAGGATGCCTCGCTCGCCAGCGTCGTAGCTGACCCGCGCGATTCGCTCGATTTCGCCGGCGTTGTTCACGGCGGCGTTGCGATAGCGATCCGCGGTATCACGCCTCGCCAGGACGGCAGCCCGCAGCGCCGCGATCTCGTTTCGCAGGGCCGCAAGAAAGGCGTCGACCCGTGCCTTGGCCTGGCTCTCTCGTGCCGCCGCCACCCCGCGTTCCGCACGGCCGTGATCGAAGAGCGGCAGCGTGGCAGTGACGGCGAAGACGCCTCCGGTGTCTCCGCCGGCGACGTTCGACGATTTCGTTCCGCCGACGATTTCCGGTTCAGGAATCCACCGGCGATCGCCGGCCTCTATCCCAAGGCGCGCCGCATCGATTTCCCTGCGCAGCGCGAGCAATTCTCCGCGCGTGGATGCGGCGCGCTCGACTAGTGCGTCGACGGCCGGCAGCGCGGCCGGTTGCGCCGTGCGCGGGACCGCTTCGATTCGAGCTGAGTCGATCGGCTCCGCAAAGAACGCCGCGAGGCTCGCTTGCGCGCGAGCGAGATCGATCGCCGCACCCGCGCGATCGGCGTCGATGTCGAGGACTTCGCGCTCTGCGCGCAGCCGATCGAATCCGGCGGCGTCCCCGGCGGCTTCGCGTTTCGCAAGAGTCTCGGCGAGCCCCTGCAGTCGATCACGTGCCGTCGCCAGGTCGCGTTCACGGATCTGCGCAGCCACCAGCTGCGCGAATGCCAGCCGCAGATCAACTCTCGCCCGGCGGACCGCATCGTCCGTGCGGTTGGATGCCGCGTCGACCAGAGCCGTTGCGGCCTGTTGCTCCAAGCCGCGGCGGCCGGAAATCGGCAGCGGTTGCGCGAGCATCCACATGCTTTCCTTGACGCCAGCGACGGACTCACGGTCGAACGTCAACCGCGGATTCGGCCATCGGCCCGCAGCCAGCACGTCGGCTTTGGCGACCTCGACGGCGGCCCGTATCGCGCGAACGCGGGGACTTTCCGGAGACAGCCGCGACAGCGCGTCAGACTCGGTCAGCGGCAGGGATTGCGCGCGCGCGCGCGACGACACAGCAATCGCCACGAGCGTGGCACACAGGACGAGAGTGCGCATGATGTCCTCGAAGAAAATGGAGAACGAGGCAGACGACGGGTGAGCCCGCCAGGTCAGGTGAGGCAGGAAGGGGGCGGGGCGCGGAGAGATATCGTCGAACGCGGCGGACCGTGCGGCGGAGCCGCGTCGAGCGTCAGGACGACCATCGTCGGGGCCGTCGGCGGGACGGCCTCGACCGTGGCGAGCAAAAGGGCAATCGCTATGGTCGTCGGCAACCGGGCGTGCTCGACCGCAACGCTGTCTAACCAGACGACTCCCCCTTCGCCATGTGACACCTCTGTACCGTCGTGGTCGTGGGCGGCGAAATGGCGATGGGCAACTGCTTGCGGATGGTCTGCGTCGGGCTCGTGAACGTGTTCAGGCGGGACAAGTCCTGAAACCGCGAGCCACGGCACGAGGGCGAGTCCGAGGATCTGCCGCCACACCGACTGCATACCGCCACGGATTATGGTCACTCTGGCCGGACAGGTCAAACCTGAGGACCTTCGATACACGAGACACAGACCTCAGAGCCGACAAGCCTGACGGAATTCCGCAAGCCGTCTGCCGATTCCTCGTTAGTGGAACATCAGAGCCGCCCGCCGTTCCTCAAGAAAGCCCGCCTGATTCGAGCGGAAACAAGCACTCGTGCCGACGGAAAGCCGGTCCTTGACGGTATCGAACTGGCATGAGCAAACAGATCGCAAGGGACCGCGGGGCATTGATGGCAGCCAGCGTGGCCGAAGGAATGAGCACGATGATCGACTCCTATCGCTTTCTCGATTTCGCGTCTCGTCAGGTGATGAAAGCGTGGGCTGCTCGACAGGAACCTGGAATGATCCCCTTCACGCCGCTCACCAAGCCGCTCAGCGAGTGCAGGGTGGCGCTCGTCTCGACCGCCGGCGTCGCGCGCAACGATGACCGGCCCTTCGATCAGGAAGGCGAGCGGCGCAACCCGTGGTGGGGCGACCCGAGCTTACCGTGCGATTCCTCTCGGCACGACAGAGAAGGACGTCAGGCTGTACCACCTGCACATCGACCCACGTTTTGGCGAATCAGACCTTGACGTCGTGCTGCCGATGCGCCGGTTGACCGAGCTGTCCCGCGAAGGCCTCGTCGGCTCGCCCGCGCTGACGCATTACTCCGTGATGGGCTTCATCCTCGACGAGACGGATTTGGTCCAGAAGACCGCACCAGCCATTGCCGAGTGCATGCGTGCCGATCGTGTCGATGCCGCCGCGCTGGTTCCCGCGTGACCGTTCTGCTGCCGGTCCGTGGGACTGGTCCAACGAGTGCTCGAGGCGAGCGGCATCCCGACCGTGGCGCTCTCGCTGATCCCCGACCTGACGCGTGCCGTCGGAGTACCCCGTCTTGCTGGCATCAGCTACCCCTTCGGCCGGCCCCTCGGCAACCCGCACGACGCGGATGGCCAGCGCGCCGTGCTGCGCGCGATGCTGGAGATGCTCGCAAGCGCGCCCGGGCCCGACACCTACACCGAGCTTCCCTTCACATGGCCGGAATCGCCGGCACGAGCGCGCAACGCATCCAAGGATGTTCCGCCGCCACCGATCGTCGAGCTGTTGACCAAAAAGCCGTGGCTGGTAGCCAGACTCTACAGCGGCCGGATTCCGCACACTGATAACTCGGCTCCGTCTACCTCGACGCACGCTCTGCCCTGACGGCTTGTCCTTCGCGGCTATTCCAACGAAAATGCCGTCGCGATGGACCGGAAGGGAGACTACGGCTACGACGCGCCCTATGCGCTGAAGGCTTTTGCCGCGCTCGGAGCAGTCAGCGTAGTCGCCGCGATCGTGGCCCGCTGGAAACAGAACAGCTCACGTGGCGACGATGCTCGGATTCTACGGCGCGTTCTTTCTGGCGAACGCGGCCAGCTTTTTCTACACCACCAGGCGCGGCAAGTTCCAGGTCTGGGACGAAGTCATCGACGGCCTTCACCTTCGCGGCAACGAACGCGTGCTCGACATGGGGTGTGGGCGCGGTGCCGTCCTGACGACCGTCGCGCAGAAGTTGACGACCGGGCGAGTGACCGGCATCGATCTCTGGAGCACGCACGATCAATCCGGGAATGCCCGAGAGGTGACGATGCGAAACGCGGCGCTCGAAGGGGTGAGTGACCGCATCGACATCGAGACCGGCGACATGCGGGCGCTGCCGTTTCCCGACGAGACCTTCGATGTCGTGGTGTCCAGTCTGGCCATCCACAACATCTCCTCCAACGCGGCGCGCGCGCAGGCGGTTGCCGAAGCGTGGCGGGTGCTGAAAGGAGGCGGGCGTCTGGCCATTGCCGACATTCGCGCGACGGCGCGTTACGCTGAAACGCTCAGGACGCTCGGCGCCACCGGCGTCGCGCGCCGCCGGCTCGGGTGGCGTTTCTGGTACGGCAATCCTGCCGCCGGGACCACGCTGGTGACTGCCTCGAAACCTGAACGCACCTGAGCCATGCGCATCCGGGATCTAGACGAACTCAGTCGGTCAGAAACCAAGGCAACCTCGTGGTCCTGTCGCACCTCACTTGATTGTACCAATGTACTTAGTATAATAGTCTACGAGCATGTCATTGGAGAGCGTCTGGCAAGACGTGAGGCTCGCGTTGCGAGTGCTGCGCCGGTCGCCCGAGTTCTCGGCGACGATCGTGCTCACTCTCACCCTTGGCCTCGGCGCGAACGCGGCGATCTTTGGGGTCGTCAACAGCCTGCTCTTGCGTCCCCTGCCTGTGGCCGATCCGTACCGGCTCGTCACGATCTCATCCGACTTCGCAATCGCGCGCGGATACACCGCAGGCTTCGGATGGACGTTCGCGATGTGGCAGAATCTGCGGCCGCACGTGCCTCTGTTCGACGGCGCCATCGCCTGGACGCCGGCACGATTCGATCTGGCGCGAAGTGGTGAACGTCAGCCCGCGGAAGGAATTTTCGCCAGCGCCGAGTATTTTGCGACGCTCGGCGTGCCGCCGATTCTCGGCCGCACGTTTACGACCGCAGACGATCGTCCTGGAGGCGGTGCGGAGGGCCCGGTCGCCGTGATCAGCTACGGGCTCTGGCAGCGGCGTTTCGGCGGCGCCGCCAGCGTCATCGGCGAACCGCTTCTCGTGGACGGCGTTCCGGTGACGATCGTCGGCGTGACCCCTCCGACGTTCTTCGGCGTCGACGTGGGGCGCGCGTTCGACGTGGCCTTGCCGCTGGAAACAGAGCCGCTGATCCATGGCACTCGCTCGACCCTTCGGATGTCTCCGCTGCTGGTCATGCTGCGTCTGAAGCCGGGCCAATCGGCCAAGGCCGGAACAGCGATTCTCCGAAGCGTGCAGCCGGCGATTCTCGGCGTGACGCCCGAGGGCATGTCCACGGTGAGGCCGCCACACTACCGGGAACCGTTCACGCTCGTGTCCGCGGCGACCGGGACGTCACTTCCCGTCCGGGGGCCCACCGGACTACGGCAAGCCTACGCGCGTCCGCTCTTCACGATTCTCGTTGTCGTGCTGCTCGTGCTGGTGATCGCGGGCGTCAACATCGCGAACTTGTTGCTGGCTCGCGCGACCGCGCGCCGTCACGAGCTGAGCGTGCGGCTCGCTCTTGGCGCGCCGCGGATCCGCCTGGCGCGACAACTGCTGATCGAGAGCCTCGTCCTCGCGGCATTTGGCGCGATCGGCGGCCTGATCGTCGGCGCGTGGGGCAGCCGGGCTCTCGTGGCGCAACTGTCGACACCGGTCGATCGCATCATGCTGGATCTGTCGCTCGACTGGCGGGTCCTGACGTTCACTGCCGTCGTCGCGGTCGCGACGGCGGGCATCTTCGGAATGGTACCGGCATGGCGCGCGACGCGGGGCGCCCCCATGGACGTGCTCAGGATGCAAGGGCGCACGGCGTCGCAGGACACGGCGGGCGCCGGACGTTTCTTCACTCTCTCCAGCGGCCTCGTGATCGTCCAGATCGCGCTGTCGCTGGCGCTGGTCATCGCCGCGGCACTCTTCGTGCGCTCGTTCGCGCGCCTCTCGCACGTGCCGCTGGGATTCGATCCCGATCGGGTGCTTGTCGTCAACGTCGACATGCAGCGGGCGCGCACGAACCTCGCTGACCGGACGCTCCTGTATCAGCGGATCGTGGACGCGGCGGCCAGCGTGCCAGGCGTCGCTCACGCCGGGGGCTCGATCTGGACGCCGGTCGATGGCGGCATGCGAATGGGGGACTCCCAGAGTCGAGTGGAGTTCAACTTCGTGACGCCGGGATGGTTCGCCGCGTATGGCACTGCCGTGCGGAGTGGCCGCGACTTCATCGCGCGCGACACGGCCGGCGCACCGCCCGTCGTCGTCGTGAACGAGGCGTTCGCGCGCGCACTCATGCCGGGACGATTCCCGGTCGGCGAGACGATTCCCTACCCTCGATCGCGAGAAGGCGAGGTGCAGCGCACGATCGTCGGAGTCGTGGGCGATACGGTGTTTGATTCGCAGCGCGAGGGGATCCAGCCGATCGTGTACCTGCCGGTGGCGCAGGCCGGGATCGAACCGAGCCGCTTCACCGAGATCAGCGTCGGCATCCGCCCGGCGGCGGGATCACCGATGCAAATCGCGCGCAGCGTCGGCGCCGCCATAATCGGCGTGGATCCGGGCCTCTCCTTCACATTCCGGCTGATGACCGACCACGTCGACGGGTCGGTTCGTCAGGAGCGTATCGTGGCCGTGCTCTCTGAATTGTTCGGCGCCCTGGCGCTGGTGATCGCGGCGCTGGGACTCTACGGCGTGACCTCGTATACGGTGAATCGACGGTTCTCCGAGATCGGGATTCGCATGGCCCTCGGGGCGCAGCGGACGCAGGTGTTCGGGCTGGTTCTCGGGCACAGCCTCACGCTGACCTCGGTGGGCATCGCGCTCGGCCTCGCAGGCGCAACGGCGACGACGCGCTATCTCCGCGGGATGCTCTTCGGCATCACACCGCTCGATCCGGGTACCTTTATCGCCGTCGCGGTGATGTTCGCCATCGTGGCGGCGGTGGCGGCAGCGATCCCGGCCCACCGCGCCACCAAAGTCGACCCGCTCGTGGCGCTTCGCACCGACTGAGTACGGCCAGTTGTCAATCGACATCGTTCACTAGCCGGAACTAACGCAGCCAAGAGACCACAGGAGAAAAGAGAAAGGAGAATTGAGAGTGTTTCTCCCTTCTCCCTTTACGACAGGAATGCAGCGTGATAAGTGAACGTCGCTGATTTCTGATCGACTGCTACGGCGTCTCGAACTGTCCGCTCTTCGCCGCGTGGCCAATCGACATCATTCACTGGCCGGAACTAACGCAGCCAAGAGACCACAGGAGAAAAGAGAAAGGAGAATTGAGAGTGTTTCTCCATTCTCCTGTTTGTCTCTTACGACAGAAATGCAGCGTGATAAGTGAACGTCGCTGATTTCTGATCGACTGCTACGGCGTCTCGAACTGTCCGCTCTTCGCCGCGTGGCCAATCGACATCGTTCAGTGGCCTGAACTAACGCAGCCAGGAGACCACAGGAGAAAAGAGAAAGGAGAATTGAGAGTCTTTCTCCCTTCTCCCTTTTCCTGTTTGTCTCTTAAGACAGGAATGCAGCATGACAGTGAGCGTCGCTGATTTCTAATCGACTGCTGCGGCGTCCCGAAACTGTCCGCTCTTCGCCCGCGTGGCCAATCGACATCGTCAGTGGCCTGAACTAACGCAGCCAAGAAACCACAGGAGAAAAGAGAAAGGAGAATTGAGAGTGTTTCTCCCTTCTCCCTTCTCCTGTTTGTCTCTTACGACAGGAATGCAGCGTGACAGTGAACGTCGCTGATTTCTGATCGACTGCTACGGCGTCTCGAACTGTCCGCTCTTCGCCGCGCGGCCAATCGACATCGTTCACTGGCCTGAACTAACGCAGCCAAGAAACCACAGAGAAAGAGAAGAGAGAGAGTGTTCTCCCTGACAAGTTTGACGCGATGCGGTCACTCGTACTGATCGCCGCGCGCCGCCAGCGCCGGGAAGCCGTGACGCCGCCGAACCACCATCCACAGGAGCGGCGCGACGATCAGCACGGCCCCCAGGATGATTCCGGTGTTCGCGGTCGAGACGTCTAACAGCTTCAGCGCGCTGGCCAGCAACACGAACCCGAGCGCTCGACGGACAAGCCCGCCGGGTGCGCGCGCCGACAGGTGCGCGCCGAGCCATACACCCGGAATGCTGCCCACCAGCAACGACGTCGTCAACGCCAGCTGAAAGTCGCCGAACAGAATGTGGCCGATTGCAGCCGACGCCACGAGCGGAACGGCCTGGACGAGATCAGTGCCGACCAGCTCGCTCGCCTTCAGCCGCGGATACAACGCCATCAACGCGATGATGATGAGCGACCCGGATCCGACCGACGTCATGCCCACGACCAGGCCGCCGAGGATGCCCACGAGCACGACCGGAAAGGGCCGGACCTCGACCCGTGGGCGGCCCTGCGGCAGCGGGGCGGCCCGGCCGTCCCGGACGCGGGCGTGTTCGACGAGGCGGATGTAAGCGCGGACCATGAGGCCCGCTGCCGCGGAAAGCAGGGCGATGGCCAACGCCGTCCGGATCACCGACTGCACCTGCTCGCCGCTGCCGAGCGCGCGCGCCACGAGCACTCCGGCGAAGGCCGCCGGAACCGATCCGACGCACAGCCACTTCACGAGCCCCAGATGGACGGTGCCACGCCGCAGGTGCACCAGCGAGCCCACCGGCTTCATCACCGCGCTCGCGACGAGGTCGGACGAAACCGCGGTGAGCGGCAGCACGTTGAAGAAGAGCACCAGCACCGGGGTCATCAGGGCGCCACCGCCCATGCCGGTGAGTCCGACGACAATGCCGATTCCAAACGCGGCGACGGCGAGAGGCAGGTCGAAGCTCACGGCGTACCGGCCGCCTGCATGCACGAAGACATGGCGACGATCCTAATCTTAATCCGAGGGGCTTCGCCCCTCGGACTCCCCTACAGGCTCGCTCGCGGGGGCCCGATGCCCCACTCCGCTCGCCTGGCTCGCTCGCTCTCGCTCGCGTTGCTGGTATTCGTTGACCGAACCCATTTGGGTTTGTGAGGCAGCTTCCAGTGTCAGCCTCTCGCAGGATCCCGCGTTGAGGCCGTGCTGGCCGCGAAACAGAACGCTGGTGTCGCGCCTATGTCAACATGGCCTCCATGAATCGCATCCTCGTCATCGGCGGCACCGGGAACGTCGGTCGCCAGGTTGTCGGTCAACTGGCGTCAGCGGGAGCGCATTTCCGCGCCATGACCCGGAACCCTGATGCGGCCGATTTGCCGCCACAGGTCGAGGTGGTGCGCGGCGATCTCACGGTTCCCGAAACGCTGGAACCCTGCCTGCAAGATGTCGATGCGGTTTTCCTGGTGTGGACGGCGCCCGCGGCCGCGGTGGCGGGCGCGCTGGAACGAATCGCGAAGCACGCACGGCGCCTCGTCTTCCTGACGGCCCCTCTCAAAACACCGCACCCGTTTTTTCAGCAGCCCAATCCTTCCAGAGATCTGGCCGAACGCATCGAGCGGCTGATCGAAGCATCCGGACTGGAGTGGACGTTCCTGCGGGCCGGCATGTTCGCAGGGAACGCCCGGCATTTCTGGGGGCCATCCATTCGCGCCGGGGACGTCGTGCGCTGGCCGTACCTCAACGCGCCTACGGCTCCGACCGATGAGCGTGATCTGGCTGCGGTCGCTGTCCGCGCGTTGTGCGAAGGCGGGCACGCCGGCGCGGAGTATGTGGTGACCGGACCGCAATCATTGACCCAGGCCGAGCAGGTGCACACGATCGGACGCGCCATCGGGCGGTCACTGCGCGTTGAAGAGATGTCGCCAGACGAGGCGCAGTCGGAGTTGCTCCCGGTCCTGGGTTCGTCGACCTTTGTGAAGACGCTGCTCAACGCCTGGGCAGCTGCCGTCGGTCAACCCGCGTTCGTGACCTCGACGTTTACGGAGGTGACAGGAAGAGCGCCACGGACCTTCCTCGATTGGGCCACCGACCACGCCGCGGAGTTCCGGAGATAGATGCCGACTCTCGAACGCCGGATGCACGTGTCGGCCGGCGCTACTTCGCGGTGAGCTCGTCGTAGACACTCCCGAGGATCCCGGCCAGCGTCAGCACTTGACCGCTGCTGACATGATCCGGAAAGCCAGGGACCTCGGTCGTCTTCACGAGCTCGTCCTTTAACTGCTTCGCCTTAACCGCCTTCTGCACCATGTCAACGACTCGCGACAGGTAGTCCCTGAAGTACTCGAGCTCTTTCACCGAACCGGTGACCGGCATGCCGGCCTTCGCATGGCCGAAGATGAACGTCGCGTCGCGGTGTCCCTTCGCCACCTTGTTCAACACCTTGATCCAGTTCCTGGCCGACCCGCCGGCGGCACCATCGAGCCGCGGATGCAGGCGGTTGAACATCAGGTCCCCCATGTGAACGACGTTCGCCCTTTCGAAAATGACGATCGCGTCGCCGCTGGTGTGCCCGGGGCCGTTGTAGTACGCCCACACCTTTTCGTCGCCAAGCGTCGTCGACCAGCTCCCGCCAAACGTGAGATCGGCGTACGCCTGCGGCGCAGGATTGGTGGCGGCCGCCGCCGTCTTCTTATGCCACTCGAGGCATTTCTCCTGGCAGACGATGTGTTTCACGAGCGGCTTGAAGACGGGATTGCCGCTGGTGTGATCGCCGTGGTGGTGTGTGTTGATCAGCAGGTCGATCCCCTTCGCCGATTTCTGCTTCAACCCCTCGACGCACGGTCCGGCGGTGGCGGGAAACTGGCTGTCGACGGCAATCGCCCCGTCGCCGTTGATCACATAGCCGATCGTGCCGCCCTGGCCGGTGAAGTAGCCCACGCCTCGGCGCACGTCGTTGAACGCCGTGGTCGGCGGCGCGGCTGGTTGCTGCGCCCAGGCCGGCAGCCCGACGAGCGAGGCTCCGGCGAGGCCGGCCGACGAGGACACAAGAAATTGACGACGGTTCATCAGCCTGCTCCAGTCAGTTGGCGGCGGAGGCACGTGCCGCCCGGGCGGATTCACTCGCGGGGCACCGGCAGCATGATCGAGAACGTCGCGCCGCGGTCGGGATTGTTCGCAGCCGATATCGTTCCACCATGGCGTTCGATGATGGAGCGACAGATCGAAAGGCCCATTCCCAGCCCGTCCGGCTTGCTGGTGATGAACGGATCGAAGATCGACCCGAGCTTGTCCGCGGCAATCCCGGTGCCGCTGTCCTGAACTTCGACCAGCACGTTCGAGGTATCCATCGACTTCGTGCGCACGAGCAGGCGCCGCGCGCCGCCAAGTCCGGTTCCGCTCATGGCGCTGAAGGCGTTCAGCATCAGGTTCAAGATGACCTGCTGAAGCTGGACGCTGTCACCCTTGATCGGGCCGACGTCTGACGACAGCTCGAGGTGGACCGTGACCCCGTGCAGGTTCGCGTCGCCGTGCACGATGCGCTCGACGATGCGGATCACCGCGTTCACATCGACGTGGGTCAAGCCCGCCACGGTGCTGTCGCGCTTGAGCATGGCGCGCAGCCCGCCTATGACTTCGCCGGCTCGCTTGGTGATCTCACGGATGTCGGAGAGCGTGCTGCGCACCTCCAGGAGATCGGGCTGGGCGGCGTCGAGCAAACGCATGCCGACGTGGGAGGTGGTGAGGATCGCGGCGAGTGGCTGCTGTAATTCGTGCGTCAGGGTTGCGGTGAGCTCGCCGAGTGTGGCCACGCGTGCGACGTGCTCCAGTTCTGCCCGCTTTTGCGCGGCCCACGCCTCCGCCTGCTTGCGAGCCGTCACATCCATCGAAACGCCGAACAGCTTTGGGCCGGCGCCGTTGTCGGATCCCACACCGCGACCGCGCCCATGAATCCAGCGGGTCATGCCATCCGCGCGCTGCACGCGATACTCCACTTCGTATTCGCCTCGCGTCTGGAGCGCCTGTTCGATCGCGCCGTCACGCGCGGTGCGATCCTCGGGGTGCACGCGATCGAAAGTTGCCGCAAAATCGAGGCGTGCGTCTGGCTCGAGGCCAAACAGCGAGCGCCCGCGCTCGGTCATCCAGACGTCGTTGCCGGAAACATCCCACACCCACATGGCCAGGTTTCCTGCTTCCGCGGCGAGACCCATCAGGTTCGCGCTCTCACGCAACGCTTCTTTCGAGCGTCTTTCCTGTTCGATGACAACCGCGAGCAGCATCAGCGGCGTGGCTGTCACCAGGAGGAATAGCTGGAGTGCCGTCGCATTCTCGGCGGGGGTCTGGGTCAGGAACGGGCCGTGCCCGCGCATGGTTCCCCAGATCGCCTGGAACGTCATGATCAACATCGAGACGCTGATTCCACCAAGGCCGAAGCGAAGCGCCGCCCAGATGAGCAGAGGAATCGGCGCATATAAGAGAGCGGGCGATGTGTTGGGACCCGCGGGCGTTCTGATCGAATACGAAGATTCCCAGCACCACCGTACACGCTACCGACGAGAACCGCTTCCAGCACGCGTCGGGGGGACAGGGCTCTCGGGCGTCTGACGAACAGATGGTGCGCACCCAGCAGAAATGCCGGCACCAGGACGACGGTCGTGACCGCATTCGAGATTCCCAGGTTGCGCCATTCAATCCAATACTGAGTGCCGAAACCGTAGGAGACCGTAAAGGAAGCACCCCAGAACGCGGTCCCGAAAGGCACGAGCACCACGGCGATGAGGACGAAGAGAATCGCGTCACGAAGCGTGATCGCCTTGAGGGGAGACTTGATCAGCAGCGCGAATCCCCGCCGCTGCCGAGACACATTTCACCGCGTCGAACGCCTCGCAGGTTCAATGCGTACCACGGCGGCCAGTGCGCCTGCTGGGTCGCCAGAAAATGAGCGCTGGCGGCGGCGAGTACGTAGGCCCACCAGTGCCGAGTGGGGACGAGCAGCAGGATGCAAAGCAGCACCGCCTGCGGGGGAAAGAAGAGTGAGACTTTGCTATCGGGGAAGGTCAGCGACCAGGCGATCTGCGTGGCGAGGTAATAACAGACGGCGCTCGCCAGGACATAGCAGAGCGTGCGGAGCGATACGCCGACGGAGCGCCGCTCTCGTCCGGAGCGATATCCGGCCGTCTGTCACCTCAAGAACATTGCGGGTCGCCGAAACCATAACGTCAGACTTGTTCTGAAAGCACAGCGACGACGCCCCGAGAGGAAACGTATCACATCTACTGGGACTCCTCGCTTCTGCTCAGTTCGGTTCTGATCCGCGTCACTTGCGCTTTCCGACCTCCGCCTTCGCCGCTTCACGCCGGCTCCTCTGATCGGTGACCAGACGGTAGGTGATGTAGTACTTGTAAATGTTGCTCACGTAGGTGACCGTTTCGCGCCCGATCCGCTCCGAGGCGACGCGTTCGACATTGTTGAACCAGAGATTGGGATTGAGGCCTCGCTTCTCCGTTTCACGCCGGAGCTGCCGGATGCGTCCCGGCCCCGCGTTGTAGGCGGCGAACGTCATCAGCATCTTGTTGAGGTCGTCCATGGGCTCGTCCTTGAAGTACTGGTCCCTCATGAAACGCATGTACTTCACGCCGGCGTGGATGTTCGGGTCGACTTCGGAGATGTTGCCGACGTTCAGTTCCTTCCCGGTCGGCGGCATGACCTGCATCACCCCGATCGCGCCCACGGGACTCTTGACGTTCTGGTCCAGCGTCGATTCCTGGTAGCCCTGCGCTGCCATCAGCAAGTAGTCGACCTTGTACTCCGCCCCGTACTTCTTGAAGATCTCACCCACCGCCGTGAGCTTCTGCCGCTCGGCGTCAGCCGCGGCATTCTTCACGTACTTGACGTTCTGGAGATAGCGGCGCTCGATGGTGTTCCGAAAGGCGTCGCCCTTTTGGTGCTTCCGGATCCAGTCGTTAACGGCCTCGCGGAGCCTGGGATTCTCCTTGCGAAAGGCGACAGCGAGATGGCCACCCGTGCGCACGGTCGACGTCTTTGTGAACAGTGAGGCCGGTAAACACCTGGCTCCAGAACTCGGCCAGGTAGTCGTCGACGACGGTGATCGGGGCGAGGCCGGCATTGACCATTTCGAGAATATCGTCGTCTTCGAGCACGTCGGGGGCCTCGTCGATGACCACGGCCGGTTTGCCGCGCGCTTTCAGCTGCGCGTTCAGCTTGCTGAGGCTGTCGTAGTACGCGCTCGCTTTTCTGACGAATACCGCCTGGCCCGACAGATCGTCCGCCGTCGCAATCGCCGGCGCTCCCGGCCCGGTGACCACCACCTGGCTGACGTTGGTGCGCGTCGGTTCCGAGAAGGCAGCAATCGCCTCCAGTTCGGGCCTGATCGTCACCATCGCCGCGATCATGTCCACCTTGCCCTTCAAGAGCGATGGCGCCAGCAGATCGCGTGACATCGGCACGATCACCACGTGCACCTTGAGGTTGCCCGTCTTGAGGTCCGTATTCAGATCGTTCTCGAACGACTTGAGCGCTTCGTAGGTCAACCCGCGCTCTTGCCCCTTGTCGATGAAGTAGTGTGTGCGGTTGAAGGTCACGCCCACGCGAATCGCGCGGCGCTTGACCATCTCTTCGAAGTCTCCGCTGAACGGTTTCTCAAGCCCGAGCCGCACCGCTTCCGGGAGGGCGTCGAGCGGTGAGGCGGTGTCGGGGATGGGTGCGTCGGCCTTTTCCGGTGCCGCCGGCGATGTTGCCGCAGCGTTCGTGGCCGGCGGCGTTTTCTCTTCTCGACCGGTGCACGCCGTGATGGCGTCAGGGCCACGAGTGCGCCAACGCCGAGGCAACTGCCAGATCGCGAGCCCAAGGCTCTCATCGTTATCATGGTCGTGTTCCTGTCAATTCACGAGCGACGGTACGACTGTGTTCTTTGAGCACGTACCCCCAGCGCGCCGGCTGCGAGACCCGCCTCCACCAGCATGGGATCGGAATGCACGGTGACGAGCACGACTCGTGCCTTCGGGTCTCTGCGGCCGATAGCCGCGGTGGCCGCAATGCCGTCGAGATGCGGCCTGGCAATGTCGGCGACCGCCACATCGGGAGAAAGCCGCGCCGCCGCGGCCTGAACACCAGGCACCACCTACGAATACCGCTGGCACATCTTGTGCGCTACCGATGTTGCGCTTACGCACTGAAGCTGTCTTCAAAGCCTGTTTTCACACCGACGAGCGGTCTTTCCCACGACATTTCGTGGTGGGACGCAGTTGTGGTCGAAAGATGCAAAGCGTCGACGCCCACGATCGGCGTCGATGTGTGCACGGTCATCGAACACGAATTTCGCGGTGAATAGGACCACTCGATGAGCAAGCGACGTTCGAAGCAGACCCAGGCTGCCAGCCCTCCGCGTAGACGCTCGAGAGTGTGGACGTGGATCGCCCTCGTCGCGGTCGGCGGTGTGGTGGTCGTTGCCTTCACGCCACGGCGCTCGAGGCCGTCGCCTACGGTGGCGGTCACGCTCGATCGATTTCTTCCGACGGTCGAAAACAAGAACCGCCGCCAACGGGCCGGCTCCCGACGGCATGGTGTGGATTCCCGGCGGAGAATTCTCGATGGGGGCGCAGGCGCCGCTGGACACGCACGACGCCGTCGGGATGCAGGCCACGACCGATTCGCGACCGATCCATCGCGTCGTCGTGGACGGCTTCTGGATGGATGCGACCGAAGTGACCAACGAACAGTTCGCCCGGTTCGTGAAGGCGACCGGATACGTCACGTCCGCCGAGCAGATCCCGCGCGCCGAAGATTTCCCCGGAGCGCCGGCCGCGACCCTCGTGCCGGGTTCAGTGATCTTTTCCCCTCCGACGCACCCCGTGTCGCTCGCTGATCCCTACCAGTGGTGGGCGGACGTCAACGGCGCGAGCTGGCGTCATCCGCTCGGCCCGGAGAGCTCGATCGCTGGACAAGGAGCAATTTCCCGTGGTGCACATCGCGTACGCCGATGCGCTCGCCTACGCGAAATGGGCCGGCAAGCGTCTGCCGACCGAGGCGGAATGGGAGTTTGCGGCGCGCGGGGGCCTGACGGGCCAGCTCTTTCCCTGGGGCGATGAATTCAAGAAGGACGGCCGTTGGATGGCCAACACGCCATCAGGGCCACTTTCCCGATCACGACTGCAGGCGCGGACGCGTTCACGGGCATCGCGCCGGTCGCGCAGTTTCCGCCGAACGGCTACGGGCTCTACGACGTGGCCGGGAACGTGTGGGAGTGGGTCAGCGACTGGTATCGCCCGGACTACTACGCCCGGCTCGCGTCGACCGGTGCGATCGCTCGTAACCCGCAAGGCCCGGCCGACTCGTTCGATCCCGACGAACCCGGAGTGAAGAAACGCGTGCATCGCGGCGGATCGTTTCTCTGCACGGATCAGTACTGCTCCCGCTACATGGTCGGCACGCGGGGCAAGGGTGACATCGGAACCGGCACGAACCATCTCGGATTCCGCTGCGTGAAGGCGCTGTGAGACATGAAACGAATGCTGTCCATGGAGTATCGGAGGTCTGATGAAGCGATTGCGGTGCTTGTGGTGTGCACGGACTGATGCTGGCGCCGCAGGCCGGCGCAGGCGCAATTGAACGGCAGTCACAGCCTTGGTGATTTCGGCGTCCAGTCCGGGTCGCAGCCGCAGCCCGGCTTCTACGCCGCGCTCTTCTATCTTCGCTACGACACCGACACCATCAAGGACGCCGACGGCAAGACGATCCGCCTCTCTCAGGACTCTCCAGGCAGCGTCGCGATATCAGCCGCGGCTCCGATCCTGTGGTACGTGAGCAAGACCAAACTCCTCGGCGCGAACTACGGCGCACTGCTGGTGCTTCCCTGGGCCAACGCGTCGCTGGAAGCGCCGGCGTTCGCGATTGGCAAGACCGTCGACACCAGCTTCGCCGACATGGCGGTCCGCCCGCTCGACCTTGGCTGGCACACCAAGCGGGCTGACACCACCGCCGGGTTCCAGTTCTACATCCCCACCGGCACGGTACGAGCGCGGCGGCAGCGACAACATCGGGAAAGGCATGTGGACCTACGAGCCGTTCGTCGGCACGACCGTCTACTTCGACGAGAAGCGGACGGTCAGTCTCGCCACGACGGCCTTCTGGGAGTGGCACGGGAAGAAGAAGGACACCGACGTCAAGGTCGGACAGATCCTCACGCTCGAAGGCGGTCTGGGCAAGTCGTATCTCGGCGGCGGGCTGATTCTCGGCGCGGCGTACTACGCCCAGTGGAAGCTCACCGAGGATCAGCTGGCCGACTTCGTCCTGCCGGGCGGAACCGGGCACGTCGTGAATTTCCCCGGCAAGCACAAGGTGTTTGCCTTCGGGCCGGACGTGACGCTGCCGGTCGCGAGCAAGTCGAAGCTCTTTTCACTCGTCAACATCCGCTACCTCTGGGAAACAGGCGCGCGCCTCAAGACACAGGGGCAGACGCTGGCCGTCACCGCGACCTTCCCCATTCCCAGCGTGAAGCTGCACTGAGTGAGCGTTCGTGGAGACAGCATCAATCGATTTGGCACGTTGCTACAACCTGACACCGCTGGGAGTGTAATCATGAGAAACGGACCCCTGTGTTTTCTCGGCGCCGTCTGCGTCGCGCTGACGCTGACCGGCTGCACCGCTCAGGCTCCGGCGCCGGCGCAGACCTCGGCGCCGACCGCGACTGCGGGTGAACCCGATCGAACGGTGCTGCCGCTCGCCGAACCGAAGCCTCCGACATACAAGGAGCTCGACGCGCGGAACGCCAAGCCGCCGGCGCGGTTCGAGGTCAAGGCACCAGCGCGCGCACCGAACGTCGTGATCGTGCTGATCGACGACGTGGGCTTCGGCGGGCCGAGCACGTTCGGCGGACCGATCCGCACGCCGACGATGGATCGGCTCGCGCAGGGCGGCCTGCGCTTCAACAACTTCCACACGACGGCGCTGTGCTCGCCGACGCGCAACGCGCTCAAGACCGGACGGAATCACCACACCGTGAACACCGGCTCGATCATGGAGACCGCGACGGCCTTCCCCGGCAACACCGGGCAGAATCCGAACAGCGTCGCGCCGCTGGCGGAAATGCTGCGGCTCAACGGCTACAGCACCGGCGCCTTCGGCAAGTGGCACGAAACCGCCGCCTGGGAAACCAGCGTGTCGGGTCCGTTCGATCGCTGGCCCACGCATCAGGGCTTCGACAAGTTCTACGGATTCATCGGCGGCGAAACCGACCAGTGGTATCCGCTGATCTACGACGGATTGATCAAGGTCGAGCCGCCGAAGATGGACCATTACCACTTCACCGTGGACATGACCAACCAGGCCATCAACTGGGTGAAGGCGCAGCAATCGATGACGCCGGACAAGCCGTTCTTCGTCTACTTCGCGACCGGCGCCACGCATGCGCCGCATCACGTGCCGAAGGAGTGGGCCGACAAGTACAAGGGCCAGTACGACAAGGGCTGGGACGCGGTCCGCGCCGAAACGCTCGAGCGTCAGAAGAAGCTGGGTGTCGTCCCGGCAGACACGCAGCTGGCGCCGCGGCCGAAGGACATCAAGGCGTGGGACTCGCTGCCGGCCGACCGAGCGGCGCCTGTTCGCGCGCCAGGCCGAAGTGTTCTCGGGATTCCTGGAGCAGACCGACGCGGAGATCGGCCGGTTCGCGAAGGCGATCGAGGACATCGGCGAGATGGACAACACGCTGTTCATCTACATCGCCGGCGACAACGGCACCAGCGCCGAGGGCGGCTTCGTCGGCATGTACAACGAGATGACCTATTTCAACGGCGTGACCGAGAAGGTCGAGGATCTCATCCCGTTGATCGACAAGTGGGGCGGACCGGAAACCTTCCCGCACATGGCCGCCGGCTGGGCGGTGGCGTTCGACACGCCCTTCTCGTGGACCAAGCAGGTGGCGTCCGACTTCGGCGGCACCCGCAACGGCATGGTCATCCACTGGCCGCAGGGCATCAAGGAGAAAGGCGGCCTGCGCAGCCAGTTCTCCCACGTCATCGACATCGCCCCGACGATCCTCGAGGCCGCCAGTTTGCCGGAGCCCAAGAGCGTCAACGGCGTGGTGCAGACGCCGATCGAGGGCACGAGCCTGGTCTACGCCTTCAACGATGCGAAGGCGCCGGAGCGGCACAAGACGCAGTACTTCGAGATGTTCGGCAATCGCGCGATCTACAGCGACGGCTGGCTGGCGCGCACCATCCACCGCGCGCCCTGGCAGACGAGCGGCCTGCCGCCGCTGACGTCCGATGTCTGGGACCTCTACGACGTGAGGAACGATTTCAGCCTGACGCAAGAACCTGGCCGCCGAGCAGCCCGCGAAACTGAAGGAGATGCAGGCGCTGTTCATGACGGAGGCCGAGAAGTACCACGTGCTGCCGATCGACGACCGGACCATCGAGCGCACCAACCCGGCCCTCGCGGGCCGGCCCGACGTGCTCGGCGACCGCAAGTCGCTGACGCTCTACGAAGGCATGCAGGGCATGCTGGAAAACACCTTCATGAACATCAAGAACCGCTCGAGCAAGATCACCGCGGAGCTCGAGATCCCCGCCGGTCGCGCCAACGGCGCGATCCTGTCGCAAGGCGGGCGCTTCGGCGGCTGGTCGCTCTATATGAAGGACGGGAAGCCCGCCTACACCTACAACTTCCTCGGGCTGTCGCGCTACACCGTCACCGCGCCGCAGGCGCTCCCGCCTGGTCCGGTGACCGTCACGCTCGACTTCGCCTACGACGGCGGCGGACCCGGCAAGGGCGGCAAGGCGACGCTCTCCGTGAACGGAAAACAGGTGGCTGAGGGACGCGTGGAGAAGACGCAGCCGAACATCTTCTCGGCCGACGAGACGGCCGACGTCGGCATGGACAATCAGACGCCGGTCGCCGAGGGCATCGGCATCGGCGCGGAGACGCGATTCACCGGCAAGATCAACAAGATCACGCTCGAAGTGCGGTGATTCCGCACGTGGAGCGTCGCACCGCCGGCCCGGTCGCTCGCCCCTCCCGCGCGATCTTGAGCCGGCGGGGAGAGTACTGCGATGCGATCGAATCGTAGTCGGCTCGGCATGCTTGCTGTCATCGCGCTGCTCGTGCCTCCATGTTCTACACTCGCGCAAACGACAACGAGTACGGACGCGGCGATCGCGGAACTGCGGCGGCTGATTGCCGATCAACGCGCCGCACTCGATCGTCAGGCTCGAGATCATCGAGGAGCAAGGACGTACGCTGAGTGCGCTGCAGCAGCAAATTGCGGCCGCCAGTCCGCGGACCGAAGATCGAAAGGGCCTCGAATCGCAAGCGCCGGCCACGCCAGCGACTGCGACGGAGACTCAAGCGCCGCCATCACAGCCAGCTACGCGCACCGCCGCGGCCCGCGCGCCAGACCTGCCCACCGCGGTCGTCACGGCAGGAGATTTCCCAGGGTCGATCCGCATTCCGGGTACCGAGTCGGCCCTCAAATTCGGCGGCCAGGCGCGCATGGTCGCCGTCCACACCCTGAGCGCCCTCGGGACCGACGACCGTTTCGTGACCTCCTCGATCCCCGTCGGTATCCCGGGAGCAGGAGAGGATGCCCGCACGGTCTACTCGCCCGCCGCGAGTCGTTGGAGCACCGAGCTGCGTACGCCGAGCGCGAGGGGGCATCGATGCGCACGTTCATCGAGAGCGATTTCGGCGGAACCGGACGGACGATGAGGCTGCGGCACGCCTTCCTCCAGACGGATCGCTTTGTCGTCGGACAGACCTGGTCCACGTTTTCGGATCCAGAAGCCGAGCCGATCGGAATCGACTTCGAAGGTCTGAATGCCATCTCGCTGTTCCGGCAACCCGAATTCCGCTGGACGCCGAAGCTGCATTCGCACTACCAGCTGGCGCTGGCCCTCGAGAATCCCGCGCCCGATCTGACGGGTGCTGAAGGCATCAGCCTCACGCCTGACTTCATCGCGAGGCTCCGATGGGAACCCGAGGGCAAGCGAGACGCTGTTGAGCCGCACGGATCACATTCAGGCGTCGGTGCTGGTTCGGCAGCTGCGCGGTGAGGTATCGGCTCATCCCGATGTCACGCTTGCAACCAGCGGGATTGGCGGGAATGTCAGCGGCGTCCTGGTGCCGCGATGGGATGCCGACGACCGCATCAAGTTCGCCGTGTATGCCGGTTCGGGGATCGGCCGCTACATCTCGGACTTGAGCTCGCTCGGCGGGCAGGATGCGGTGTACGATTCGGCGACAGATCGATCTTCGCGCGCTCCCCGTCTCGAGCGGATATCTCGGCTACGAGCGCGCCTGGACGCGAGTCTTCACCACGGCCGTGACCTACGGCGTCGTGAACGTCAGCAATCTCGACATTCAACCACACGATGCGCTGCACCGAACCCAGCGCGGAACGATCAATCTCACATGGAATCCGATTCCACTGGCGGATATCGTGCTCGAATTCCTCGGCGGTAGACGCATTAATAAGGACGGCCAGCGCGGCTTCTCGAGTCAGATTCAGGCTGGATGGACGCTCAAGTTCTGACAACGGCGGCGCGAGCGAGCGTACGCGGCGATCCTCAGCGCCCTCGTCGCCACGGCGGTCGGCATCGGTCAATACCGGAGAGGTGTGTCGCAGAGCATCAGGGAGCTCGAATGGAAACAAGCCGAGATGGCGCGAACGCTCGTCAACGGCATGATGGCCGATGAAGGTTGGCAGGCGATGACGATGCTCGACTGGGAGGAAGGCCGCGACTACGAGATCGCGTCGGGAACGAGAGTGCACATCCTTCGGCGTGATGTGCGTGTGGCCATCGAGTCACGGCAATTTTTCGAGTCTCGATGCCTGGCAGCGATGTTCTTCTGACTAGACGGCTGCGCGCCGGTGAGGATGGTTATGACCGATTGGATCATGGGCAGCTGGATGTCACTCGCCGCGGTAGCGCTGCTCCTTGGCGTCGGGATGGTGGCGCTCATCGAAGCGGGCCGGTACCTCGCCCTCCGACGCATGAGGCGCGAGCCCGGAGGATCGCAAGCGGGCGTCAGCGCCGTGGATGGTGCCGTCTTCGCGCTGTTCGGGCTGCTCATCGCGTTCACGTTCTCGGGCGCCGGATCGCGCTTCGATGCGCGGCGGGCACTGGTGACGCAGGAGGCCAACGCGATCGGCACGGCGTGGCTTCGGCTCGACCTGCTGCCGCCGGCTGCGCAGCCAGGCCTTCGGGCGCTGTTCCGGCTGTACCTCGATTCGCGCCTCGAGACCTATCGCAAGCTGCCCGACGTGGCGGCCGCGAACCAGGAGCTGGCCCGCTCGGCAGAGTTACAGCGTCAGATCTGGACACAGGCCGTCTCCGCCGCGCGGGAATCGAGCACGACGACCGCTGGGATGCTGCTCCTGCCCGCACTCAACCAGATGATCGACATCACGACGACGCGGGTGATGGCTACCCTCATGCATCCGCCGGTGGTCGTGTTCTTGATGCTCGGCACGCTGGCGCTCATGAGCGCGTTGCTCGCCGGCCATGGCATGGCCAGCGCGGGCCAGCGGAGTTGGGTACACGTGCTGGGCTTCGCCATCATTATCGCCGCGACCGTTTACGTGATCGTGGATATGGAGTATCCCCGCTTCGGAATGATTCGCGTCGACGCCGCGGACCAGGTCCTGAGGGACTTACGGCAAAGCATGAAGTGATCGTCACGAGATGAAGTCCTGGTCACCGTTCCCGTCTTCGTCCATTGTCCCTCGCTCCGACCTATACTCAGGCTGTGTCGGACGCCGGTCGCCACCCGCCTCACTTCGTCGTGGGAATTGGCGCCTCTGCCGGAGGCCTCGAAGCGCTGGTTGAGCTTCTCGGCGCCCTTCCGGCAACCGGCATGGCCTTCATCGTGGTTCAGCACCTGGACCCGACGCACGAAAGCCTGCTCGCCGAGATTCTGGCGAAGAAAACCACGATGGCCGTGTCGCTCGCCACCGCGGGAGAGGCCGTGAAGCCCGACCACGTGTACGTCATCCCTCCGGATGCGCTGCTCACGGTGCACGAGGGCCTCATCGAGGTGAAGCGGCGGACGAGTGCTCCCGAACGACCGTTCCCGGTGGATCTCCTCTTCTCGTCACTCGCGGTGGCGTATGGCGAAGGCGCCATCGGCGTCGTGCTTTCAGGTGCCGACGCGGATGGCTCGCTCGGGCTCCGCGAGATCAAGCACGCGGGCGGATTCACCTTCGCGCAGCAGCCTGAATCGGCGCGCTTCCCGACGATGCCCAGGCATGCCATCGAGACTGGCTGTGTGGATCTCGTGTTGCGCCCGAAGGAGATTGCCGGCGAGCTCGCGCGTCTCAGCCGGCGATTCCGCACGGCGGAGCCGAGCCCCGAATCCAAATCGGAGAGCACGCTCGACGTTGGCACCGAGGACGAGAATGCGGTCCTGGCCCAGATCTTCCAGAGGCTTCGCTCGGCGCACGGCGTGGACTTCACCCACTACAAGCGAACCACGATCAGGCGCCGCATCGAGCGGCGAATGATGCTGCGAAGGATCGAGAGCCTCGACGAGTACCGCGAATCGCTCGATCGCGATCCTGGCGAGCTCGCCGCGCTGTACCAGGACTTCCTGATCCGGGTCACCGAGTTCTTTCGTGATCCGACGGCGTTCGATGCGCTGCGTCAGGATGTGCTTCCCGCGCTCTGTGAAGGCCGGTCTCCGAAAGAGCCGATCCGCATCTGGGTGCCCGGCTGCGCGACCGGCGAGGAGGTCTATTCCGTCGCCATCGCTGTTCTCGAATACTTCGGTGACGGCCTGCCGCCGCTGAGGATCCAGATTTTCGGGACCGATGTCAGCGAGGCGGCGCTGGAGAAGGCGCGCGCCGGTGTGTACCACATCAATGCCCTGCAGGAGGTGTCGGCCGAACGCCTCGAGCGTTTCTTCGTCCGGCAAAACGGTGAGTACCGCATTTCGAAGGACATTCGCGATCTCTGTCTCTTCGCGCGTCAGGACGTGACGCGCGATCCGCCGTTCTCGCGATTGGACCTGATCAGCTGCCGCAATCTCCTGATCTATCTCGACGAAGTCGCTCAACGCCGGGTCCTGCGAACGTTCCACTACGCGCTTCGTCCGCAGGGCATGCTGTTTTTTGGTCCCGCCGAGAGTGTCGCCCAGTCGCCTGAGCTGTTCGAGCAGATCGACAGCCGATCGCGGGTGTTCCGTCGCATGCCGAACACCGGCGGAGGAGCCATCGCGGAGCGAGGTGATGTCTCGGCCTCGCTGGCGCTCGAGCCCGAAGGCAACGCCGCGCCGTTTCGCGTCGAGGCAGACTCGCTGCCGCGCGAAGCGGACCGTCTGCTACTGGCGCGTTTCGCGCCGGCGTGTGTGCTCGTGAACCAGGCCCTCACCATTCTGCAGTTTCGCGGCCAGACCGGGCCGTATCTCGAGCCCGCCGGAGGCCCACCCAGCTTCGACCTGCGACGGGTCATTCGCCCGGAGCTGCTCGTCCAGATCCTTCCTGCCATCGGAGAGACCAGCAAGACCGGCGTGGCGTCACGCCGCGACGTCCGTCTCGATACGCGCGAGATCAGCATCGAGGTGATTCCGCTCGCGGGATCTGGCGGCCGACAGTCCTTTCTGATCCTGTTCGACGACGGGTCCCGTCTCCCGGTGGACAGGAGCACGCCTGCGGCCGTGCCTGCGTTGACCGAATCCGAGAAGGACAGACGGCTCGCGCACCTGGAACGCGAACTCGAGGGCATGCGTGAGTACATGCGGGCGACGATCGAGGAGCACGAAGCGGTCCAGGAGGAGCTTCGCTCGGCGCACGAGGAGATGTTGTCTGCCAACGAGGAGTTTCAGAGCACGAACGAGGAACTCGAGACGTCAAAGGAGGAACTGCAGTCAACCAACGAGGAGCTCACGACGACCATCGACGAGCTGCGGAGCAGAAACCAGGAACTCGCCAGGCTGAACATGGAACTGGACGCTGCGCACCGGGCCTCCGAGGCCGCGCGCTCCTATGCGGACACCATCATCCAGTCCGTCGCGCGAGCCATTGGCGGTGCTCGATGGAACGTTGCGCATCCTGCGAGTGAATTCAGCATTCGCGGCGAACCTGGAGATCCCCCGTGAAGAGATTGAAGGCCGATTCCTTCACGAAGTGGGCGATGCCAGGTGGAACATCCCGGACCTGCACCAGAGATTGCGCGCACTTCTGGCCAGCGCCCAGCCGCTGGAAGATTGGGAAGTGACCCGGGACCTTCCTCCACAGGCGGCGCCAGGTCATGTCGCTGAGCGCGAGGAGAATCCCCGGCGATGCTGACCGGGCCGAACAGTTGTTGCTCGCGATCCAGGACGTCACCGCTCGCGCGGACATGACGGCGGGGCTCGTCGCCAGCGGCGAGCGGAAGGATCAGTTCATCGCCATGCTGGGACATGAGCTGCGACACCCGCTGACGCCGATCACACACGCCATCTACCTGTTGCGCAAAGCCCACCAGGATCCCGCAACCATCGAACTGCTCGAGACGATCGATACCCAGACGCAAACACTCTTGCGATTCGTGAACGAGCTCCTGGACCTGTCGCGGATCAGTCACGGCTTGATTGAGATCAGGCCGGAACGTCTCGATTTCGCCGCGGTCGCACGGGAATCGGTTCACGCGCTCCAACCATTCATCGACGAACGACGGCATGTGCTGTCGCTCGTCGTCCCTGCGGCTCCGCTGTACGTCCGCGGCGATTCGGGCCGATTGCGTCAAGTCGTCAGCAACCTGGTCGAGAATGCCGCCAAGTACACGGAGCCCGGCGGCAGGATCACGGTCACGCTCGAAGCGCGCGGCGACCAGGCGGTGCTGACCGTGAGCGACAACGGCATCGGCATTGCCGCCGAGAATCTGGAGCGGATTTTCGAGCCGTTCACGCAATCACACCAACCGCTGGCAAACCCCTCGAGTGGATTGGGAATCGGACTCAGCGTGGTGCGCCGAATCGTGGAACTGCATCGTGGTCGCGTCAGGGTGACCAGCGCGGGTCCCGGCGCGGGAAGCGAGTTCGTGGTCTCGCTGCCGGTGTCGGCGGCAGACATACAGCGACGACCGAGCGGTCCGAGAACGTCGTGAAAACCTCGGCGCCGTTCGTGGCGTTGCGCGCCCGGAGGGTGATGATTGTCGACGATCACGAGGAGATCAGGGCGTCGATCTCGCGTCTCGTCCGCGGCTGGGGTCACGAGGTCGCCGTCGCCGCCGACGGCTCGAGTGCGCTCTCGCTGGCGGAAGCATTCCAGCCCGAGTGCGCCATCGTGGATCTCTCAATGCCGGGGATGAACGGGATAGAGCTGGGTCGTCGTCTCCGCCAGCGGTTTCCTCCGGCGCAGCTCTGCCTGATCGCCCTCAGTGGCTATGCGGGCGCGGACATCCGCGACGCGTGCCTCGCCGCAGGTTTCGATGCGTATCTGGTCAAGCCAGGAGAGATCGCCGAGTTGGAGCGACTGCTCGGAGGCGACCGCGCGGATTCCTGATGCGTCGCAGCACTGACCGACGACGTTCACCAGCGTGACGGTCTCTCCCCGGACGGTGAAATCAGTCGGGAGCGCCGCAGTGCAAAGATCGAGTAGGTCCCATACCATGATGCGTCGTGTGTAAGACCGTCCTGGGCCGCCGATTCCGACGCGTGGCGTTGACTGGTCTGCTGCTCGCGGCGCCGATGGACGCGGCCGCTCAGCCAGTTCGGCAGGTCCTGGTGCTGCAGTCGTTCGACCGCGGCAATCTGGTTGTCGACTCTTTCACCGGCCACTTCCGTGTCGAACTGGACGAGCGCGCCGGGACACCCGTGAACGTCGTCCAGGTCGTCGTCGGCCCGATCGGGTTTGTCAGCGCGCCAGAGCGAGAGGTTGTCGACTACACCCGAGCCATCTTCGCCGGCCGGACCAAGCCGGACCTCGTCATGACGGTCGGCGGCCCTGCGACCGTATTCGCGCGCAGGTATCGACAGCAACTATTTCCGGACACGCCGCTCCTCTTTGCGGCTGTCGATGAGCGATTTCTGCGGGATGCGCCACTGGGCGAGAACGAAACCGCCGTCGCGGTCCTCAACGATTATCCCCGGCTGGTCGAGGAAATCCTGCAGCTGCTGCCCGAGACCAGGCAGGTCTTCATGGTGGCGGGGTCAGGACTGCTCAGCAAATTCTGGCGTCGAGAGCTCGATGAAGAGTTCAAGCGATTTCACGGACCGGCTGACGTTCGTCTGGTCCGAGGAACTCTCCCTGCCGGAAATCCTGCGCCACTGTGCGAGCCTTCCACGCAATTCGGCGATCTTCTATCTGACCTTCGGCACCGACGCCCAGGGTGGTGCGTACGCGGACGAGCGAGTGCTCGCCGAACTCCACGCCACGAATGTTCCCCTGTTTGGGATGCAGAGCGTCTACTTCGGCTCCGGCGTGGTCGGCGGCACGATGATGTCGCTTGACACCCTCGCTCGCAACACCGCCGACGTGGCCATTCGACTCTTGAACGGTGCGGCGCCGAGGAGCATTCACGTCCCGCCACAACGGCCAGGTCAACCGGTATTCGACTGGCGCGAGCTGCAGCGGTGGGGCATCGCCGAGAGCCGGTTGCCGGCGGGTAGCGACATCCGCTATCGACCCCTAAGCCTGTGGCACGAATACCGGCTCACGGTGCTGAGTGCGGCCGCCGCTCTGATCATCCAATCGCTTCTGATCGCCGGGCTCCTGTACGAGCGCCGCGCACGGCAGCGGGCCGAGATCGACAGCCGCCGGAGCCTGGGGCTCGCCGCGGACGCGAGCCGGCGTCAGACCATGGTAGCGCTGACGGGATCGATTGCCCATGAACTCGGTCAACCCCTGAGTTCGATGATCTACAACGCCCGGGCGCTTCAGATGATGGTCGCCGCCAATCATGCGACGTCCGACACGATGGGGGAGATTCTGTCCGATATCCAGGCCCAGGGCGTCCAGGCGACCCAGATCATCGATCGCCATCGCACCATGCTGCGAGGCCATCAGCTGGACATGAAGCCGATCGATCTTCACGCGGTCATCAATGACAGCCTTGCGCTCGTCGACCACGACATGAAGGCGAGGCAGATCGAAGCAACCGTCAGTCTGTCGCCGATTCCGTGCGTCATCAGCGGCGATCAGGTGCTCCTGGAGCAGGTGCTCGTGAACCTGCTGATGAACGCCACGGACGCGATGGCCGAGACGCCGCCGGCCCGGCGTCACGTCACGATCAGCGGCGACGTCAGGGCCGCCGAGGTCGAAGTTTCGGTGCGCGACACGGGGCCGGGCGTGCCGGCGCATATTCTCGACACGCTGTTCACGCCCTTCGTCACGACGAAAGCACGCGGCCTCGGGATCGGCCTGGCGATCGTACGGTCGATCGTCGACGCGCATGGCGGCACCATTGTCGCCCGCAACAATCCCGAAGGCGGCGCCACATTTGCGGTGACGCTTCGTCGCGCACCGTCGCCGCCGACAGCTTGAGCCGACGTCGCCCACCAGGTAACGGTCTTATCGCCGGATGGTGAAATCAACAGCGAACTGACGCGGAGGACCAGGGCGTCCGCCAAAGGCGGCGGGTGACGTGCCGAAGGTCGCCGTGATGTAGTCCGTGTTGGTGAGGTTTCGCGTGTACGCGGCGACAGTCCACCGGCGATGGCTGGGGCCGTATTCGACGCGGGCGCCGAGAAGGCCATACGGCGCCTGTCGCTGGATGCGGTCGTTGAACGGCGTGTAGAACACGGTCGACTGCGCCGTCGAATCGGCGGCGATCGACAGTCGTCGCAATCGGCCGATGTCGCCGCTCCACTCGATCCACAGGCGCCCCGCCCATTCCGGCGCATTGTTCAACCGATGGCCCGCCGCGTCTGCGGTGACGTTCAAATTGTTCACCGCGATGTATTCATCGTAGGTCGCGTCAAGCCATGCCAGATGGCCCCCGGCCTCGATGCCCCGCCCGATCCGGGACGTGTTCTCAACTTCGACGCCGCGAATCGTCGCGGCTGCGGCATTGCGGATGTCGAACACCCCGATGGCGATAGGCGTCTGCACCTGCAGGTTCGTGTACTCCATCACGAACGCTGACATGCCGAACCGGGAACGGCCGCCCCTGAGCGTGCCCTTCCATCCGCCTTCGTAGCTCCACGCCCACTCGGGGGCGTAACCCCGGCCCGCGGCCGTTGACGATGGGTTGAAGCCGCCGCTCTTGAACCCTCGCGTCGCCGACACGTACCCGAGCGCGTCGTGCGGCAGCTTTATCTCGATGCCGAATTTCGGCGTCCAGGCGTCGTGCGCGATGGAATCGGCGTAGCTGTAGACCGACCCGGGAACCGGCGCATTCGGAGCATCGAGGCCGTAGCGTCCACCGGCGTTGTCGATGTCCTTCCCCTCGTTCGTGTAGCGAACGCCGACGGTCGCCGAGAGCCGGGGCGTCAATCCGACGGTCGCCTGTCCGAACACCGCGCGACTGGTCGCGTCGACGCGCGGGTCGAGCCGAACCTGGAGCCCAACGACCGGCTGATCGACCCAGAAAGACTGATGATCGCGTTCGTCGAAGAGAAACACACCGCCGACCCACGTCAGCCTGGGCTGCTGGTGCACGATCGTGATCTCCTCCGACAGCTGATGCTGCCACTCGTGCTGGTGCGTCGTCACCAGATTGAGCTCAGTCATGTCAGCATCGACGAAGAATTCGTAGTCCAGATTTCGATACGCGGTCAGGCTGACCAGGCTGGTGGTTGGCGTGAGCGCCGTCGTCAGTCGCGCGCTCGCGCCGGCCTGGAGCGTGCGGCCATCGGGGAACGCCGACGATCGAACCTCGTGGAGATCGGGCGGGTTGTCGAACGTGAATCCCGGCTTGGCTGCGATCACTTTGTTGAAAGTCAGGGGCGTCCCGCCCTCGCGATCGAGGTCACTCGACACCAAGAGATTCGTCCGACGATCGAAGACGAGGCGGAGCTGACCGCGTGCCGCGGTGACATCGTCGCCGCCAAGCGGATGATCCGGATGTTCGAGGTCGCGGACGTAGCCGTCGCGGACGCCACGCGCGAACGCGACAGACCCCATCAGCCTGTCACGTTTGAGTGGACCGCTGATCCGCGCGTCGGCGCGAAACTCGCCGAAGTTCCCGGTCGCAAGATCGGCGGACGCCTGGAAGTCGTTGGTGGGCGTCCTGGAGATCAGGTTCAGCGCTCCACCCACGGCGTTACGTCCGTACAGGGTGCCCTGCGGCCCGCGAAGCACTTCGATGCGATCGAGGTCGAGAAACTGCACGAACTCCATCGCCGGTCGAGCGAGGTAGACCCCGTCGAGGTACATCGCCGAACTCGGATCCGCCCCCGCGTACAGCACGTTTGCGCCGATCCCGCGGATCGTCAGTTGACCGAACCCGGCATTCTGAGAAAAGGTGACGGACGGTGCGAGCGCAGGAGCTTGCCCCAACGTGTGAGTTCCCAACCGGCCAAGCTCGGCGTTCGAGACGGCACTGATCGCCATGGGAACGGCTTGAACGTCGCGTTCGCCCAGTTTTGCGGCCGTGACGACTGTTTCTTCCACAATGGCGAGGCGCAGGGTGAAGGACACCGTGACCCGTTCGCCGGCCGGCACTCGCACGGCACGACGCTCCGGCTGGAATCCGCTCAGCTCCGCGGAGATTTCGTAGTCACCTTGCTGGAGGTCTGGAAACGCGAACTCGCCCGCGACACTGGTGTCCGCCGTGCGGACGGCTCCACTCCGAATCGTCACATGAACGCCCGACAGCGGGGCATTGGTCTGGTCAACGACGGACCCGACGACCCTTGCCATGGGCTGCGCGGCCGTGGAACCGGCCACCCACAAGAGCATCAGGGCCGCAGCGAGCAACAACTTCATGGTTGGACGAGAGATGTGCATTCTGGCACAGGGCAAAGACTTGGGGTTGGACTGTTGCCCGGCCGTTGTTGACGAACAGCTCAGACGGATAGCGACGCAGGATCGCCGCCAGTGTGCCGAGAGAGCGCGCGTCGGTTTGTGGCTACATTCGAAAGATAGCGCCCGCGCAGGGCGTACCCGTCGCGCAGACCCGACAACGGCTGGATTCGGTAGACACCTCACTTATTGCCATACATATATGGCATAATCGTATGGATGAAGAAGACCTTGCACATCGACGAGCGCCTGTTGCGCGAGGCGAAGTCGGCGTCGGCCGCGAAGACGGATACCGAGACCGTTCGGCTCGGGCTCGAGGCGCTGATCCGTCGCGGCGCGTACGAGCGTCTCAGGGCATTGCGCGGATCGGAGCCACACGCTCGCGCGGTTCCACGGCGCCGTGAACGCGGCTCATCGGCCAAGCATTCAGCCGCATGAGCGTTCTCGTCGACACCTCCGTCTGGATTCGATTCCTGTCGAACCGGGCACCGTACGCGGCGGCGTTGGATGAACTCTTGCGCCGGGATGAAGTGCACGGCCACGACTTCATCTACGGCGAACTCCTCATTGGCGACAAGGCCGGGCGCAGGGAGTTGTTGGCGAGCTACGAATGTATGGATCAAGCACCAATCGTGTCTCATCCTGAAGTCGCCGAATTCGTGCGCGACCGGAAGCTCCACGGGCGCGGCATCGGATGGATCGACGCGCATCTGCTGGCGTCGGCGCTCGTTGGCCGGCTGACACTGTGGACAACGGACCCGGCGTTGGCAGCCCTGGCCAGGGAGTTAGGGGTCGCTTACGAATAGAAAAAGGTAGACGCTCGCCACCTGCGCGGGCGCTTTTCGACATCTCCAGTTGTTTTCCCAAAGGAGCTGTGGCATCATCCTTTGGGTTTCCCAAATGACGCAACCAACGCACGACGACAGCGAAAACAAGACCGATGTCTGGCAGGGCACGCTCGCGCTGATGGTGCTCACCACGCTCGAGGCGCTCGGGCCGCAGCATGGATTCGGCATCGCTCGCCGCATCGAGCAGACGAGCGGCCACCGGCTGTCGGTGAATCCCGGAACCCTGTATCCGACGCTCTTGAAGCTCGAGCAGGAAGGCGCGATCACCTCGAAGTGGGGCGTCTCCGACAACGGCCGCCGCGCGCGCTTCTATCAGCTCACGCGTGCGGGCCGGAAACAACTCGCGCACGAGACCCGCCAATGGCAGACGACCAGCGACATCGTCGCCCGGTTCCTCGCCGCCGCCGCGAGGGTGCGATGAAACAGATCCGGGCGGCACTCCTGAGGCTCGCCGGGATCCTGCGGCTGACGCGAAGCGACACCGACATCGACGAAGAGCTGCGGTCGCACCTGACGATGCTCGCCGACGAATACCGGCGCGCGGGACTCGGCGACGCCGAAGCGCAGCGGGTGGCCGCGGCGAAATTCGGCAGCATGACGTCAGCCGCAGAGGCCTATCGCGATCGGCGCACGTGTTCCGGCTCTCGAGCAGGTCGTCGGAGACTGCCGTTACGCCGCTCGCTCGCTCGGCCAGACCCGGATCCTCAGTGCCTCGATGATCCTCGTGCTCGCCCTTGGCATCGGCGTGACGACGACGCTCGTGACGCTGTTCCACGCGGTCGCGTTCCGGGCGCTACCGCTGCCCGATTCGGATCGCATCGTGAAGCTCTCGCTCGGCATCGCAGGCGACGTCAATCGCCGGGTCAACGGGCACGTCTCGCAGTTCTCGTACCCGGAATTGACGCTCTATCGGGACACCACGCGCGCGCTGTCCGGGGTCGCCGGCTTCCGGCACGAACGGGCGACGTGGTTCCATGGCGGCAACCGCCGTCCCATCGCCGCGGCGCTCGTCACGGCCAACTATTTCAACGTGCTGCAGGTCCGGCCTGCGTCGGGCCGGCTCCTGACCGACGCCGATCGTCTGCAGCCAGCCGCCGTGATCAGTCACCAGCTCTGGACCGATGCGTTCGGTCAGGATCCCGCGGTGATTGGGACGTCGATGTTGATTGATCGAGAGAGCTACACGGTCATCGGCGTGGCCGAGCGGTCCTTTGCCGGCACGGAAGTCGATACCGTCGACGTCTGGCTGCCGCTGGATGTTGCCGCCCCCGCGCGGGGGCACGCAGAGCGGATGGTCGACGCGAGCCTGAGCTGGCTTCTCGTCGTGGGCCGCCTGGCGTCTGGCGCGTCGTTGACGTCTGCGGCCGTGGAAGCGGGCGTCATCGCCACCCGCTACGACGCCATGCATCCAGGTCAACGAACGACCGTCGTCGTCTCGCAGGCCGCCGCTCTCGATGCCGGGTTGTCGCAATCCAGCGACAGGGTCAAAACCATCGGCGCCGGCGCTGTCGTCGTCACCCTCGCCGCCGTGTTGCTGCTCATCTGCACGTCGAACGCGGCCGCGTTGCTTTTGGCACGCGCAGTCGCACGCCAACAGGAGATGGCGATTCGAATCGCGCTCGGCGCCGGCCGCCGGCGGGTCGTCCAGCAACTCATGACCGAAAGCGCACTGCTTGCGCTCGTCGCCGCAGCGGTGGCGCTCGCGCTCTGTACCATCGTGCTCCGTACGACGTCCCACCTGCTACCGCTGACCGGGTACTTCGATCACTTCGTGCCAGACGTCACCGTGCTCACATTCGCGAGCCTGGCGACGCTGGCCGCAACGGTGCTCTTCGGCGTGGCGCCGGCCATCTATGCCACTCGAGTCGATCCACTGGCCGCGCTCAAACAGGGCACGAGAGGCCTCGGCGAGGGGATGCCGGGCTCACGTCTGCGGCACTCACTCGTCGCTGGGCAAGTGGCGGTATCGCTGGTCCTGCTCGTGACCTCAGGGCTGCTCGCACGAGGTATCGAGCATGCGCTGAGGGTTAATACAGGGTTTTCGCTGACCAATCTTTACGCGATCACGGTGGATGTCCCGGCCGGCCACTCGGCGGCGACGGATGACGCGGACCTCGTTCGCCGGCTGTCGCTTTCACTCCACTCGACGCCCGGTCTCGACGTCGGACTCGTCAGCATCCCGCCGTTTGTTGGAGCAGGCTTCAACCAGGCCCGGGCTGCTCACATGTCGAGCATGGTTCAAGTGCACTTCAACAGAGTCGATCCCGAATACTTTCCGACACTCGGCGTCTCGAACGTTGCCGGACGATCGTTCCTTCCAGGAGACGATCGATCGCACGTCATCGTCAACGCGCGCCTCGCCAGAACGTTCTGGGGAACTGAGCAGGCGGCGATCGGTCAGGCGGTGACATTCCTGGACGAACGAGCGTCCGCTCCAGGCGCTGGCACGGAGGGTCGTCGCGAGACGGAAATCGGATTCCGGACGGGCACCGTCGTCGGCGTCGTGCCCACGCTGCAATCGCTGGACGTTGGCGTGTCCGATGCCCCGACTCTCTATCTTCCTCTCCTGGACAAAGATCTGAGCGGGGCGTCGTTGGTCGTTCGATCGCCGTCGCGCCAGACGCTCGAACGTCTGACCGGTGACGTGACACGAAGGACCGATGCGACCGTCGGGACGGCATCCATCGAAGACAGAGTCGTCTCCAGGACCGGTCCGGCGCGACTCGCGGCGGCGATCACGGTCCTCCTCGGCGTACTCGCGCTGCTCGTCGCCGCGGCAGGCGTCTACGGCATCGTCGCGCACTCGGTCGTCTCGCGGACGCACGAGATTGGCGTGCACGTGGCGCTCGGCGCGCCGCGCGCGCGGGTCATGCGGTTGGTGCTCGGCTCCAGCTTGCGCGCGATCGGCAGCGGCGCCGCGTTCGGAATCGGGGTCATCGTGATCGGCGCGTTCTTCGGTTCCGAGGCACTCGAACCGATGCTGTTCGGCGTTGGACCGATGGATCCGCTGGCGCTTGGTGTTGTCGTCTGCTTTCTAAGCGGCATCATGGGGGCCGCCGCCTACCTCCCGGCGCGTCGTGCGCTCGGCGTCGAACCGATCGACGCACTGCGACGCATTTAATCACTCATCACTGATCACTGATCACGAATCCTCATCCTCGAATCCCTAATCCTCGAATCCTTGAATCATCGAATCTTCAAATCGTGGCTCTAGTGACGAGCAGGGCGAGCGGGTTCGACGGCCGGCGCAGTGCGTCGTTCAGCGAGGTGAATGCACCTGCAGTGCACCCGTGACCGCATCCCGGCGGAACCGAGACAGGAACGCCCACATGTCCTCAGCCGCCGGCTTGAAGTTCCAGTGTCCATATGGATCGAGGGCGACCAGCTTGATCATCACGCCCTGCGGGTTTGAGAGCGTCCCGACCATGGCGCGACGGCCGGCCAGTTCGCTCCAGCCCGGTCCGTCTAATTTCAACCCGAACAGCTCGTTGACCGCGAGGTCCGGGCCGTCAGGGACGGTAATGTCGTTCAGCTGAGCGAACGCGCGAATGACGTTGTAGAACGAGCGCGGCGTCGGGTTGACCGGCAGCGGCTTGTACATGTCGCGGTTGCCGGCAATCGCGTACATCGGCAGGTACTGGCCGGCGGTCTTCGCCTTCGCGGCCGCATCGAGCAGCGTTGGCGGACCAAATGGCGCCGAATGGCCTGCGACGCCGGCAATGCGCTTCAGGTTGTTCAGGCCGTAGCCGAACGAATTCATCGCTCCCGCAGAGAGTCCCGTGAAGTACACGCGGCTAGGATCGATCTGCGGGTACTTCGCGAGGAGCCGATCGAGGATCGCCATGGTGCCCGCCTCGCCTATCGCCGCGAAGGTCGTGTCTTGCGACGTGCGCCCCTGCCACTCGATCGAGGTGAGCATGATCGTGTGCTTCGCGGCGACCTCGACCCAGCCGCTGCTCTCCCCCTGAATCCGCGGGTCATTGCCATTGCCGTGCAGCATGATGACGAGCGGCACGGATTTCGGCGGCGCCCCGAGGGCTTTGCGCGGAATGTACTCGTAGCGAAGCGAGAACCCGAGGCCCGGCAGGTCTTCGGTCACCGCTTCATATCGGACGCCGAGCTCGTCGTACATCACGTACGGCTCGAGCTCCCACGGTTCAGTGTGGTCGTTCGGATCGAACCCCTGGCTGTACGACTCGGTCTGGGTCATGTAGAGCCGGTAATTCCTGCTGAAGACGGTCTTCCATGCGTTCTGGAAAGCCTGCGCGAGGTTTTCCTTCGCGTCCGGCAGCTTGCTCACGACGACGCGTTGCAGTCCGGCATGCGCGCTCGGATTCGTGTAGGTCGTGAACGCCTCCGAGTCGTCGACCTTTTTGGTGGCCCCATTCCCGGCGATGTATAGCCGCGCGACGGCACGATCCGACGCGTGGACGTAGACGGGAACCGGAATAGACGATGTGACGCCTTGGTCCACCGTCCCGCCGTAAGTGAGGATCCCCGCGACCGCGAAGGCGTATTTAGAGATGACGTTGTTGACGAACGTCGCCCCGGCGCCGACGCCGATCACCTTCAGGTTCGCCGAACGGCGCGTGCGCAGCAGATCCTGAAATGCCGTGAGATCCGCCGGACCATACGCGGTGCCATTGGTCGGACCGACAACGAACGCGCGCGCTTTGTATTCGTCCAGGTGCGTCGCCATGCCGAACTCGTCGATCAACTGCTTAGGGTAGTCAGCGGTCCGCTGCTTGTCGGCGTAGATGAGATACGTCGGCGCGTAGGACGGACCACGGTCGCGGAACGTCGATGAGGTCGCACGATTGTCGGTGTAGATCACCGGATCCTGCGCCGCGACGCTCGAGGCGCAGACGAAGATCGTCCAGAGAACAATCGCGCGGAAGAAGCGATCTGTCATGTCTTATCCGAGGGGCTTCGCCCCTCGGACTCCCTTACACGCGCTCTCGCTCGCCGCTTCGCCGGCTCGCTCCGATCGCGTGGCTCACTCGCAGCCGCTCGTTCGCTCGTTCGAGTCAGCCGCGAACACGTTTACTCGAGCCTCTCTATCGTGGTCGATAGGGCACGGCGACGGCCTTGGCGCGCTCGACCAGCACGAGCGCCGTGTCGCCGACGACGGTCACACCACTGGCGGCGGTGAGTCCGTCCTTTACCACACGCACATCCGCGCGATTGCCATCGATCGTCAGTTCCGTGAGCCGTCCCTGGCCCTCCGCCTGGATCAGCGTCCGGGGGCCCGCTGTCCGCAATCCGTCAGGTCTCCCGAGTGGCACCGACGTTTCAACCTTCACGATCGTGCCGGCGCTGCCGTCACTATTGACGGGAATGCGAAAGAGCTCGCCGCTGAGGAACGTGTTCACGTACACCGCGCCGTCGGCGAGGAGCGCCAGACCGTCGATGGCCGAAAGCCGCGGATCAGTGACCCACACGTCGAGCTCTGTTGCACCGGGCCGTAGTCGGTGAATGCGGTTGCCGAACGATTCGGTAGCGTACACCGTCCCGTTTGACGAGATCGCCATGTCGTTGCACACGCCGCCGTTTGTGGGGAAAGGATACGTGCTCTTGGCGGCGCCGGTCTTCAAGTTGAAGGATCGAAGTGCGGTCTGTCCGACGACGGGCGTGCCGCCGCGGCCGCCGGTGTTGTTCTGGCAGACCCACAGGGTGCTTGTCTTGTCATCCGCGAGCACGCCGAGCACGTTGGTCAAGCCGGCGGTTGATGCCTGAATCCAGGGTTCGGCTTGTGACGCGCCCGGCGCTGCGCGGTAGATCGTGCCTTTCGCCGTGCTGCCAAAGTACACGCTGCCATCCTGACTCGACGTCAGGTTCTCTGCTTGGACGCCGGTGTCGTTGATCGTCACCTCGGTGCGCCCCTGCGCTCGCACGAACGGCGACAGCGATGCGAATGTGACGACTGCAAGGAGAATGCGACTGACGGTCATTTTCCACCTACCGACGCGTAGCTGACACGGATGAGCCGATTGCCGATGTCGTCGCTGATCAATACGGACCCGTCCGGCAGTTGCAGCACGTCGGCCGGGCGGCCGGTGGCTGCCGCGCCTGCACCTCGTCCGCCCGGAGCGCCGGATCCAGCACCTGGCAGGAAGCCGTCCACGAGAGGTTCATAGCCCGTCACACGACGTCCCTCCGTGTGCGCGGCCATGACGCGATAGCCGCTCGGGGTCGATCGGTTCCACGAGCCATGCTGGGCGATGATCGCCGCGTTCTTGTAGCTGGCTGGAAACATGTTGCCGGTATAGAACGTGAAGCCAATCGCCGCCACGTGCGCGCCGAGCTTCTGGACGGGTGGTTCGGTCGTCGAGCACGCCCGTTGTGCACCGAACTCCGGATCCGGAACGTCCCCCTGATGGCAGAAGGGGAAGCCGAAGTGCAGGCCGGCCTTGTAGGCGACATTGAGCTCGTCGTTCGGCACGTCGTCGCCGAGCATGTCGCGACCGTTGTCGGTAAACCACAGTTCGTGTGTCACGGGATGCCAGGCGAAGCCGACACTGTTGCGGACACCCTCGGCGAACACCTCCAGATTCGATCCGTCAGGTTTCATCCGCAGGATGGCTGCGGTCATCGCCGCCGGCGCGCAGATGTTGCAGGTCGAACCAACCGACGTGTACAGCATGTCGTCTGGTCCGAAGGCGATGAACTTCCACGTGTGACCCTGGTTGGGATTCGGGAGATTGTCGTGAACGGTCACCGGTGCGGGCGGCGCGTCGAGATGCTTTTCGATGTCGTCGAATCGGACGATTCGGCTCGTGGTCGCCACATACAGCGCGCCGTTTCGCATCGCGACGCCGTTGGGTTGAGTGAGACCGCTGGCGATCGTCAGGACCTGGTCGGCCTTGTGGTCACCGTCGCGATCCACGACGGCGTAGACGTTGCCGGCAAACTGCGACCCGACGAACACCGTGCCTTGCGGCCCGAGCGCCATCATGCGCGCGTTCCGGACGTTCTCGGCGAACACTTCGAACTTGAATCCCGCCGGAACCACCAGCGCGCCAAGCGGCCGCGGAGCCTGAGCCTGACGAGCGGAGAGAGTCAAGCCCGCGGCGAACACAGCGGAGCACAGCGCAATGACAAACGGACGCGTGGATATGTTCATGCGATCACAACACCCTTTCCTGCAATGTTCGTAGCTTCTGACCACAGAACAACCGCCACAGAACAACACCGAACACACAGCCCGAGAGCTGCCACAGAAAACACAGAACAACACCACCAAGATTTGTTGATTTGTGAAAGGTATTTTTCCCCTCTGTGTTCGTCTGTGTTCTTCCGTGGCCCGTCTCCCTGTGTTCTTCTGTGTTCTTCTGTGGCGTGTTCTTCTGTGGCGTGTTCTTCTGTGGCGTTATCCACCTGCATTGCGGCGGTTCTACTTCCCGGCCCGGAGAGTGTGCAGGTAGTTGACGATGTTCCAGATGTCTTCGTCTGGAATGCGTCCATCGAACCCCGCCATCATCGTCGGCGGCAGTCCGCGCTTGATGACCCCAAAGATCTCCGCGTCGCTGGAACCGTGATCCGATTGGTCATCGGTGAGATCCGGCGGCTGCTTCCCTCGTTGCTCCTCGATGATGGAGATCGTCATGCCGGCTTTGACCGCTCCCTGAGCGAGAGGGCCGTGACAGGCGGCGCAATTGGCGTCGTAGGCCCGCTTCCCGGCGGCGATCGACTCCGGCGTCGATGCGACCGGATTTCTTACGCTGGAGGCTGACTGGCTCGTGACGTTCTGGCCGGGGCCAGGCGCGGGCGCGTTCGCAGTGGACGTCGGCGTCGTCGCGGGTCTCGCGCCCACGACTTTCCTGATCATGCCGTCGCTCTTGGTAAGGATGTAGAGCTCACCGTCATTGTCGATGCCAAATCGAATGTCGACACGGCCGCGGCCAGCCTGCGCGCCCATCCCAGGCAGCGCTTCTCCCTTCCCGCCGCGCGCGCGGTACGTCTCTTCGGTGAGTCGACGCAAGCCGGTGTCCATTTCGTAAATCGGCGCAACGGTCGTCGGGTTTCCATCGTCAGCCGCAAGCACGTCGGCACGATTGGCGTACCAGATGCGACCTGTGGTGATGTCGCCGAAGACGAGCTTGTCTCGAAGCGCCGGGACCAATTTGCCGCGGTAGATGAAGCCATTGGCGATGGCGTCACCACCTGAGTCTCGATTGTGCGGGTACTGGATTACTGGGTAGGTTGGCTTGACCGTGCCGCGCGCAACCGTGTCGGAGATCTGAATCGGAATCATGTCGTTTTCTGGCAACGGTCCCATCCCATTGGTGGACGACATGCTTTGCGTCCCTTCTCGCAGGGGATACCCGTAATTGGCGCCCTTGTGGATGACGTCAACCGTCTCCCAGGTGACCAGCCCGATGTTGAACGCTAGTAGCGTGGGTGGGGTCGGTCGCCCAGGGTCGACATCCCACGCTAACCGGTGGGGATTCCTCAAGCCGTACGCCCAGATCTCCTTGCGGGCTCCGTCGACCGTCATGAACGGGTTGTCGTTGGGTATTCGGTAGCGGCCGTTCTCGCTGACCACGCTGGTGTCGGTGTGCTCACGCAGGTCAGGAATGATGCGGAGGATCTTGCCGACGAGGGTGTCGAGTCGCTGCGGGTTCAGGCGGCGGCTGTCGCGTTGCTCGCCGGATTGCGAATCGCCGGCGCCGAGATACATGACCCGCCAGTCCGGATCGCCAGGTTGCGCGACCGGGTTGAACGTCATCTCACCCAACGGATGCGGCGCCAGCGGATACTGCACGCGCAGGAGCTCGCGGGCGATGCCTTCGAACGTGGCGTTCGCGAGGTTCCGATCTTTCCATTCGACGAGCACGACCTCGCGATCGATCTGCCCGTTCACCGTCGGCGTCTGCACTGCCGGCGTCGTCGTGTATCCGGATAGATCGAGTCCTGGCACGACTCCGCTGCGTGGGGCCGCATCCCCGGGTGTGGACGGGTCTTCCATGTGCAGCGTGTAGAACACGCCATTGCTCGCATAGTCCGGATCGAGAATGACGTTGGTGAGGCCGGTCGCGAAGTTTCGCGCGTAGGTAAACTTGGGGAACAAGCCCGGCTTGCCGGCGAGACCGTTGAAGTCGAGATACTTTGCGAACGTTTTTGTTTGCTTGTCGAGGATGTAGAGCGGCCCGTTCAGATCGTTGACAAAAAATCGGCGTCCGCCCGGTTCATCCCGCAGGTAATTGACGCGAGCCAGCTGCGCGCGCGTGTTCGCGTCGGTGTTGTCGGCCGTGATCGGCAGCGCGGCGTAGTCCTGCAGTTCCAGCACCAGCCGCGGTGCTGACTGCGCCGCCAGGAGGTGGACCGCCGTGACGGCCAGCAACACTAATCCCGTCGTGATGCCGACGGTCGCCATCGCAATGAATACGACGCTGGACCTGACGCGCGTCACTTTTTCGCCCCACTCTTCTTGCTGACACGCTCGTCGATCCACTTCAGGATGAGATCGGCGATCTGCAGGTTGTTCTTGTCCTGCATGATCATGTGGCTGTTGCCACGCATGCCGCTCTCAGACGGGCTGAGCATCTGCGCCTGACCGCCGGCTGCCTTGAGACGTGTGATGAGTGCCTGGCAGCTCTCGAACGACAGCTGCCACGAGGGCCGGATGCCGATGCCCGTGGGTGTATCGCGGTGGTCGCCGAACACGGCCAGAACGGGGATCGTCGCCAGCGTTTTGATCTGCTCGTCGGTGTAGTTCGGCGGACAACCACCCGGTTCGACGAGGACGAGCCCTTTTGCGACCGCAGGGTTCAGCAGCGCCGCTGCGAGGGGAAACGCTCCCGATTGCGAGTGCCCCATCAGCACCGCACCATTCACTTGACTGGCAAGATCCGACAACGCCTTGAACGTGGGGTTCGGATTGGGTACGCCGCCAAAACTGACGTCGGGGACTCCCTGCTTCGACAATTCGTCCACGGCAGTCAGCGGGAATTGACTGTCCGCGTAGGGAGCGTCAGCTTTCGAGCCGAAACGGAAGTTCGGCCAGACGACTTCGTCGCTGAATCGGATCCAGCGAGGGAGGTTGGCGGCGGGCGCCGACCCCGCTCGCGCGTCGTTGAACACCGCTTGATTGAACCCGGATCGCCCTCGCCCGACCTGGTCCGGTACGTAGACGGGATGGCCCTGGCGCACGAAGTACTCGTCCCACCCCATGCGACCGTCCGGCGTGGTCTCCCAGGACTTGCCCGTGAGCGTCGCGCCATGAACCATCACCACGGGCACGTTGCCCTCGCCGCCTTGCGGCACCATGTAGCGCACGTACATCTGATTGACGGTGATGTGCCCTCCGGGGCCGAGGTCGCCCAGCTCACCCTGTGTCTGTTCGACCTTCTCGCCGCCAACGAAGAAACTGCCCTGCGCCTTCAGCACGAGGGGCTTGTCGGCAAGCTTCACATCCTTGAGCGCCTGCGCTGCCGCGCCGCTCGGCATGCCGAGAACGGCCGCAGTCATGGCACCGGACAGGACGACCGATCGGCCGGGCATCAACACACGCTGACTCTTCACGTCCGATCTCCTTATGAGTCGATTCAAACGGCGACAATGGCGTTGGCCATGCTCGCGTCTCGCGCGCAGATCGATGAGAACAAACTTCATCCGACGATCAGATTACTGGGCGGCGCCAGACCTTCCTTGCCTATTCCTCCATAAATCGCAGGCAATAAACCGACTCGAGGCGGAGGTTTCGGCAAACTTCACCTCCACCTTGCTTGTACCATTGCTGGGATGACGACAACTTCTCGACAAGCTCGTCTACACACGCGACGTCGTCGAAACACGCAGAGGCCGCAGCCCCACAGCGGCCGTCGCATTGTCGGATTCGCGAGGGTTGCCCCGGCATCAACCGAGGACACCACCCTCGCAACGCCCAGCCCATTGGCGCTCCGCCGACTCGCCAATCAGATCGCAGCGTACGCCCCGCACGACGGAGCATTTCAGCTGCGGCTCCCCGGCACGTATGCCATTCGCCTCTCGCGGATGACGACCGAAGCCTCCTACGCCACCCTGGGTCCCGCTCTTTGCGTCGCGGCGCAGGGTGCCAAGGTCGTGATGCTTGGCCGTGAAGTGCTCGAATACGATCCCGCGCACCTGCTCGTCTTCGCCGTCGACCTGCCGATTTCCAGCCAGGTGATTCGCGCCAGCCGGAAGGATCCATATCTCGGCTTCACGCTCGATCTGGATCCTGCGAGGGTGCGAGAGCTTGCCGCGCGGGTCTACCCACGTGGCGTACCCAAGGCGTCCGACGATCGCGGGCTCTATGTCGGACGCTCGACCGACGACATCGTCGACGCGGTGACGCGCCTGCTCGACCTGATGGCCAGGCCTGACGATGCGGAACTTCTCGGACCTCTGGTCGTCGACGAGATCCTGATTCGCCTGTTGCGCACACCAATCGGCAACCGGGTCGCTCAGATCGGGCACACGAAGTCTGGAGTGCAGCGGATGGCCGAAGCGGTCACCTGGATCCGCGCGCATTTCGCCCAACCGGTCACAGTCGAAGAGATGGCCGCCTCGGTCCACATGAGCGCGTCGTCATTTCACCAGCGCTTCAAGTCGGTGACGTCGATGAGCCCGCTGCAATATCAGAAAGTGCTCCGGCTGCACGAAGCGCGGCGGCTGATGCTGTTTCAGACACTGGACGCGAGCGACGCGTGCCACCGCGTCGGCTACTTGAGTGCGTCGCAGTTCAGCAGGGAGTACGGACGTTTCTTCGGGAGTGCCCCGACCAAAGATATCGCCCGGCTACGCGAGGACGGATTCGCGCCCAGCAACGATAATCGCTGAATCAGTTGGATTGATTGAACGGCCGTTTCAGCGCCGGTTCACAAGCGGCGTCCCGCATGGAATCGAGGGCTACGCCTTCATGGCTTCTGGTGGTGTGCTCGGAAGCGTCAGCACGAATGTCGTTCCGACGCCCTCGGTGGACTCAACCTCGATCCGACCGTGCATGGCCCCGACGCAGTCTTCGACAATTGACAGCCCTAAGCCCAGGCCGCCGACGTGCACGAAGTCGTCGCGCTGCGCGTGTGCGCGTGTGAATCGCTCGAAGATCTTGACGACTGAGTCGGGCGGAATCCCCAGGCCGTTGTCTCGCACCGCAATCCGACACCAGCCGTCAGTGCCCTCGAGCCCGCTGATCTCGACCCAGCGAACAGGCTTTGCTTCGTCCGAGTACTTGATGGCGTTCGACAACAGATTGACAAACGTCAGTTCAAGGCGGCCGACGTCGACGGTAAGCGTCGGCAGTGCCTCCCGCACCCGGATCTCGACGCCCCGCGCGTCAGCCATTTCACGCAGTTGCCGCGCGGCTTCAGCCGCCACGGCCCCAGACGAGACCTCCTGAATAACTGGGCTGTCTCGCTCGTTGTGCATCCGGGCGACGGTCTCGAGCTTGTGCGTCAGATCGATCAAATGTCGGACGTTCCGCTCGAGGGTTTCGAGCGTCCGGCGTGTTCCTTCGGGATCCAAGTGTGCCTGGCCGAGCAGACTGACACCGAACTGCAGGGCCCCGAGCGGTTGGCGCCACTCGTGTGCCGCCATCCGGGTGAACTGTTCGAGCCGCTCGCGCTGATCGTCAATCGTCTGCGTGTAGAGGGTGACAAACGCTTCGACCGTCGCCTGGGACAGGACGTCAACCGCCTGGTGAAGCCGCAACACCAATAACGCAGTCACATCCGGAGGCGGCCCGATCCCGAGTCGCTGCATCTCCTCAACGACGAACGTGACGAGCACTCCGCTCAGAACCTGGTATTCGCGGAGCACTTGGTGCAGCGATGCGCGTTGGGCGTGACGGAGCGCCCCGAGTTCTCGGGCTTTGTCCAGAATCGCGGTGTTGGCCGCAATCGCGCCTTCTTCCGGGTGCCGCAGGTACGCGCTGATCTCGAGGATCAACGCCGGCACGTGGTCCAGCAAGCTTTCAGTCGGGAAAATCTCCCGCGCATCCACCGGCAAGAGATCCAAGAGGCGTTCGAACCACCGAGTGGCCAGGGCACGATGTTCGGCACGTATCCGTTCCGCAATCACGTCGCCGAAGTCGGTGAGAATCATGGGCATGACCCGCTGAGGACAGGTCGCTCCGAAATCCGCTAACTTTGGGATGCAGCCAAAAACGCTAGAGTTTAGCGTACCGCCGCGATCGAGCCTAACACCACCGCAAGATAATCACTATTCGCAGCGAAGATGCGATTGCCAAGACTCTCGCGAGACGCTAGAAGCACCGGTCTACCCGCCGTAGCGTCCCCGAGGCGTCCGACGATCGAGGGCTCTATCGTCAGGCGCGTACGGCTCATGTGACTACATTGTGTTACAATTGTGGTCACGTATGGAGACCGTCGGGATACGAGACCTGAAGACGCATTTGAGCCGGCATCTGAAGCGCGTGCGATCGGGCGTGCGCCTCGCAGTCACTGAACGTGGGCGAACGATTGCCACGATCAGCCCCGTAGAGTCGCCGGCGAACGTGGACTGGGCTCATCGACTGGTCGCGGAGGGGCGCGCGCGTTGGAACGGCGGCAAACCAAAGGGAGCCCTGCGTCGGCGTAGGTCGTCGGGCAGGACGGCAGCATCGGTCGTGCTCGAAGACCGCCGATGACACTGTATCTCGACACCAGCAGCCTGGTGAAGCTCTATGTCGAAGAGATTGGCTCCGACGACGTGCGCGAGTTGGTGGCCGAATCAGCGGTCGTGTCAACGTCAATTGTGGCCTACCCGGAGACCCGCGCGGCTCTGGCGCGGCTTCGACGGAGTGGTGATCTGAGCCCCGCAACATTCGCCGCAGCAAGACGCAGTTTCGAGCGCCAGTGGCCAGCGTTCTTCACGCTCGATGTCACAGAACCGGTGAGCCGTGAAGCCGGGGAGATTGCCGAGCGCTACGCGCTGCGCGGTTTCGACGCGCTGCATCTGGCATCGTTTGCAGAAATCGCTCGCAAGGCCGGGCCGGCCAAGACGCGTTTCTCGAGCTTCGATGATCGGTTGAACAAGGCATCGCGGGATGTCGCCAGACGACTGCAAAGTGGCCGCCAGACCTAGTCGTCTGCCGGGCGCCTCATTGTTGCAGCGCCCCTGCTGACTCGGGCGAGAACGCAAATCATCAAGGCACGTCTGCATTGATGTCGCGTCATGATCACGTCACCCGCAGTGCCACTATCGGATCGACCTTCATGGCGCGTCGCGCCGGGAAATAGCAGGCGGCGATGGCGACGGCCGTCAGCAGCAGCGAAACAGTCGCGAACGTCAACGGATCGCTCGCCGTCACCCCAAACAGCAGGCTCGAGGCCAGACTCCCGAGCCACCAGGCTCCCACGAGCCCGATTGCGACGCCGGTCAGACTGAGCGCCAGCCCCTCACCGATAATCATCCGGAAGATGTTGCCGGGCTGTGCGCCGATGGCGATCCGCAAGCCGATTTCCCGTGTACGCGTCGCGATTGAGTATCTGGATGAGCCCGTAGATCCCGAGAGCGGCCATCAATAGCGCCACGACGGAGAAGCCGGTCAGGAGCGAGGTTTGGAAGCGACGCTGCGCGAGGTAGGTTCCGAGCCGCTGTTCCAGAGGCGCTACGTTATAGATCGGCGCATTCTTCTCGACGCGCCGAACGGCCGCCCGAAGTGCCCCGGCCATCGCCAGCGGATCGTCCGACGACGTTCTTATGAAAATGTCCACGTTCCGGGAGGGCGGATTCTGCGCGAGCGATACGAAGATCTGCGGGAGCGCTTCGCGCTCCAGCCCCTGCCGCCGCATGTCGCCGACCACGCCTACCACCGTGTACCAACGGGCGTCGGAATCCCGCGGGCCCAACTTGAACCTTCTGCCCACCGGATCGTGCCCCGGCCACGAGCGCGCAGCCATCGCATCGTTGATGATCGCGACCGGCGGCGCCTCGGGTTGATCCCCGATCGAAAAGAACCGGCCGCGGCGCAATGGCGTTCCCAGGGCTCGGAAGAAATCTGCACTCACCTCGTCTCTCGTGAGCCGCAGGCGCTCGGAAAACATTCCCTCGTCGCGCTCGACAGTGATGATCTGTTCCCTGGGGTTGTCAGTGAACAGGTCGTCGATGATACCGGTGCTCTCCACGCCCGGCACTGCCTGAATCTGTTCGAGCACGCGGTGGTACAGGTCCGCCCGTTGCGCGGGAACGCTGCGGGTCGGCGGAGCGGCGAGTTCAATGACAAGGACCCGCCTAGTCACGAATCCAGGATCAATGTTGTTGACGTACCACCAGCTCCGGACGAGCAGCCCGGCGCCGACGAGCAGAACGATCGCTAGCGCAAACTCCGTGACCACGAGGGCGCGGCGAATTCGACGGCTGGATGCTCCGCCCGAGACACTTCGGCCACCCTCCTCGCCAGACGGACGCAGGTCACTGCGCAACGTCGTAATCGCTGGCGCCAGTCCCACCAGAATTCCCGCCACAAGAGAGCTGACCAGCGCCCAGCCGAGGACGCGGAGATCGACGCTCACTTCATTCAGACGCGGTAAGTTGGCAGGACCGAAGGCACGGATGAGCCGAATGCCTTCAAAGGCGAGCAGAGTGCCCAACAATCCAGACATGCCGGCGAGCAGCAGGTTTTCGGTAAGCAGTTGCCGCACGATCCGTCCGGCGTTCGCACCAAGCGCGGCGCGAACGGCCATCTCGCGCGCGCGAGCGGTGCTGCGCGCCAGCGAGAGGCTCGTCACGTTGGCTGCGGCAATGAGGAAGACACAAAACACGGCGGCACCGAGCATCCACAATGCCAATCGCGCTGGCGGTCCGACCACGTAGAGACTCAAAGGGACGACGCTGATGCCCTGGTTCCTTTCGGCCGCCGGCAATTGATCGGTGAGGCGACGCGCGACTGCGCTCATCTCCGCCTCGGCCTGCTCGAACGCTACGCCAGGCCGTAGTCTCCCGATGACAAACCATGTCTGTGGGCCGCGCACGCTGCGGTGGGTCGTGTGCGGTTCCCACACGTCGGCATCGAACGTCCCGATTTGGAAACCAGCAGGGAGGACGCCGATGATCTGGGAAGGAACGCCGTTGAGCACCAGCGTCGCGCCGAGCGCACCGGGCGTGGCTGCGAAACGGGCCTGCCAGAAGCGATGACTGATCAGGACCAGCCGTTGTTGCTGCTCGGCTTCTTCGGTCGAAAAGCTGCGCCCCAGAACGGGCTGGACACCGAGGAGTGGAAGCAGGTTGGGTGAGATGCTCGCGCCGACGATCTGCTCCACCCCGTCAGCGCCGGTCAGCAGCGTGGATACGGAGTCGAAGGTGGCCATATCCGCGAAGCTCTCACTTTGACTCCGCCACTGTTCGACATCCCACAGTGCCGATCTGCCCTCGCGACGGTTCTCGGTCGGATCCTCGGTCCACAACATCGCCAACTGTTCCGGCGACCGATACGGAAGCGGCCGGAGCAGAACCGCATTCAGGACGCTGAACATCGCGGTGTTGGTGCCAATCGCCAGCGCCAGTGTGGCTGCCGCCGTCGTCGTAAACGTCGGACTCTTGCGGAGCGTGCGAAGCGCATACCGCACGTCACGCGGCAATTCCTCCAGCCACATGAAGGACCTCCTATTTCCCCGCCGGCTTCTTGCGCAGATTCAGGAAGACGTAGGTGCCGAGATTCGCCGACGTGATGATGTCGTTCATCCCGTCGCCGTTCATGTCGGCGACGACGAAGTGCGACCCGACGCCGGACCGGTTGTTGACGAGATCGGGCACGAACTCGGCACCACCTGGCGCCTGCTTGTTGCGCACGGTGCGGAACACGTAGAGCACGGGCTCGCTCCACGGATCCGGATCCGAATAGCCGAAGTGCGACATGTAGCGCTTGCCGGTCACGAGGTCCTGGATGCCATCGCCGTCCATATCGGCGCAGGTTGACGCATGCGGCTCGGTGAACATCACGCCGCCGGCGTTCTTGGTCATGAAGTTGTCCATGATCACGTGCTCGACGAACGAGATGTTCTTGCTGGCGTCGCGCTTCTGCTCCCACCATGCGACGCCGAATCCGTGGCCCTCCATCGGGCCGACCGCGTCGATTAATCCGTCGCCGTTGACGTCGAAGCCGCAGATCTCTGCGCCGCCGGCGCCCCCCTGCGACGCGCCCCAGCGGCCGAAGGAAGTCGGGTGCATCTTCCACGTGTCGTTCTTCGCAGCTGGCTGCTCCCACCAGCCGTACGCGTTCAAGAAATCCATCCGGCCGTCGCCGTTGATGTCGGCGACACCCAGCCCGTGGCCGATGTTGACGCCCCACGGACCCGGCTCCGAGACATCGTGCGTGGTCCACATCGCGGTCGGATTCGCCGCATCCCACTTCTTCGGATCGAACGTCGAGTAGCGAAGCCGGTTCATGCCCGCGTGAATGAGATCGGGGCGACCGTCGCCGTCGATGTCCTTGAAGAGGGTTTCCTCGTTGCCGACCGGAGCAATCGTCGGGTACTTCGCCCAGTGGCGCGACTGCCCCTTCGGATTCACGAACAGGAAGCCGGTACCGTTGCCGGCATTGCCGCCCATCTGCAGCACATCGGCCCAGCCGTCCCCGGTGAAATCGTAGGCGAGGTTGACCATCGCCGGAATCGGCCATTCCGCCGTCGGATTGAACGACACCGGCGTATAAATCTGCTTGCCGACTGTGTAGTCGGGGCCGAGATAGTAAAAGGCACCGGCCGCAACGTCCGGTTTGTTGTCGTGGTTGAAGTCGGCGACGGCCGTGCTCCACGAGTAGTAATGGGGATCGATGCGGACTTGTTTGAAGTTCCGGCCTGTCTCGTCGGGTGCCCAGACGTGGTTCAGGATGTCCTTGTACATGAAGTCCTTGATTCGGACTTCGCCAGAGCCGCCGACGTAGAAACCGATTTGGCCGTAACCGTCCCTTTCCGCGTCGGGGATCGTGCGGCCACTGTTGCCGCCGAGCGACCCACCATTGAACTTCGGCTGCACACTGTTGTCGGTCAGTAAGACCTCCACCGTGTTGTAATCGCCCGGCGTGAACGCGCCCGACGGACGGGCGGCGAGTCGTGACTCCTTCGGATACTGCGCCGCGAGCTCGGGGGACATCGGCGGCGGCGGACCCGGATTCGGGGCGCGTCCGCCCAGGGCAGCTGTGGCAGCATTCATGCGCGCGGTGAGGTTGTCGGATGTTGCGGGTGGAGCGCCAGCCGCCGGTTTGCGCGCCGCCAGTTGGTCCGCCGCCCCGGCCCGCCGGAGCCGCGAGCGGCTCGCGGCTGATTTCCTTGCCACTCGCGTCAATCTTCACGATGTACGGCACGAGATCATTTTCGGTCACCGACATGAGCACGCCCTTCATGCCGCCATCCGGTGTTTTTTCGGCGCGCATCACGAACCCGGCCTTGCAGCCGCCGACGCACTTGACGCTGGCGTACATCTGCGTGTCCTGAAATTCCTTGCCACCGAGCAGCAACCAGCCGCCGTTGGCGTCTTTCGCCGTTCCGACGATCTCTCCGTTCTGCACCTTCCAGTCGGCCGAACCCACCGGCTTGAAGTCGGTCAGCGCCGTCCCGCTGAACCGATAGTCCGCCCTGAAGGTAGGCCCGGCGGTGAACACAGACATCGCCAGCAACACGCACATCGCGGCCGTCGCAACCACCATCATGCGCAGGTTCTTCATGTGTCTTCTCCCCAAACCGTTAGAGATCGGTGGCGGACAATATCACCGCGGCCGGAAGGCGTCCACCGTCAGACGCCGACGTCAATCTTGCGCGGATTATTCACTCGCTGCAGCTCTTTCACTGTGCCGTCATCTTTCATTCACTATGGTGAGCACTGGAGGGTCCCGGCGGGTGATGCCCGGGGGCAGCTCGTTCAGGAGCTGCTCGACGGCAGAAGGAGGGTGCATGCGCGTATCGAAGCCGCTGATCATAACCCTGGGGGCGACCCTCTTGTATGGCGTGCCCTCCGTGGCGAGGGCGCAGGACCCCGTGCCGGTCAGAACTGATGCGTTTCACTCGGATCTCTCGACCGTAATCGCCACGGCGCTCGACCCACAGGCCGCACCCCCCCAACCGACGCCACGCCATACGGGCGTGCACGCGATGGTCAAAGAACTCGTCGTCGATTTCAGACACCTCCCTTCGAAAGAGAATCTCTACTGGGCCGCGGCCGGCGGGGGGCTCGCCGCCGCGGTTCATCCTGCTGACGACAACGTGAACCAGGCGTTCCTCGACGCTTCGAGTGGCGTCAAGAACTTCTTCAAACCCGGCGCGGTCCTTGGCCAGTTCCCGACGCTTATTGCCACGGCAACCACCGTCTACATCGTCGGCCGAGCCAGCGACAAGCCGCACGTGTCACACACTGGTATGGATCTGATCCGCGCACTGCTCGTGTCGGAAGCGATGGTAGAGACGCTGAAGTACACCACCCGTCGCGAGCGGCCGGACGGCAGCAGCAAGAACTCTTTTCCGTCGGGGCACGCCGCCGACACGTTCGCGTTCGCGACGGCGCTCGAGCGTCACCTGAACTGGAAGTTCTCCGTGCCCGCCTACGTGTTCTCGTCGTATGTGGCCATGTCGCGTCTTCCGGCCAACCGCCACTGGCTCAGCGACGTGGTATTCGGATCGAGCGTCGGCATCATCTCGGGCCGTACCGTGACCGGGCACGAATTGAACAAGTATCACGTGCAACTGGTGCCCCTTCCCCGCGGCGTGGCCGTTACCTACATCCACACGGCGGAGTGACTCGCGGCGCGGTCGAGACTCATGGCAAACGCCGGGGCTAAGGAATCAAGCGCGACGAGCTACTTGCCGACCATGATGATCGTGAAGGAACCCGGAATCGCGGCGCCGCGGCCGCCACCACGGCCGCCTGCCGGCGGCGGCGTCCCCGCTGGAGGAGGAGGCGGCGGCGGACCGATCTCCGAGGCCATCGCGAAGAGATGGCCGGTCTTGCTGTCGAACGCGATCGTGCGCGCGCCGTTCGACGGCCACGTCTTCAGGTCCTGCTCCACCTCGAAACTCGTCGGGCTCTTCTCCTTGACGATGGTCATCGTGCCGTTGCCTTGCGTGCTGAACGCTTCCATGGTCTCCGGGTTGAAGGCCGCGCCGTCGGAACCCCCGGCGAGCGGCAGCCTCGCGAGGATGTTCCCGTCCTTCGCACTCAGGATGACGAACGTCTGCGGCGGTTTGGCGTTCGGATCGGGCGCTGGCGGCGGGCCCGCCGGCGCCGGCTGTCCTGGCGTGCCCCGCGCCGGGGCCGGGCCCACGGCGGCGCACGCGGCGAACAGGACCTGATTCTTCACGTCGAGCGCGAGCCCGTTGCACCCGCCGTTGTCGCCAAACGGATAGGTCTTCGTCACCTTCATCGTCTTGGCGTCGATCACGGCAACGCCGCCGGGCCGGTCCTGCAGCACCTGGTAGACAGTGCCCTTGCCGTCGCCGACGGTCTGCTCCGGCGTGCCGCCGAGATCGATGTTCCCGAGCACCGTCCCGTCCGTCGCATCAACCACCATCAGTGCCTTCGTCGGATGGCTGCCGATGTAGACGCGGTCGTTGGAGGTGTCGCAGTAGATACCGTCCGCGCTGAATCCCTGTGGCACCTCAATCGTCTTGATCAACTTCATGGTCTTGACGTCGAACATTGACGGTTGTGGATGATCGCTCGTAAAGCCGTGGCCCGTTTTCGGGCACACGGTCGCGCCGTTGCCGCCAACACCCGAAATCACGCCGACCGGGTCGAGCGTGTCGAGGTCGAAGATCGTCAATCGCTTTTCAAACGCAGGCACCGCCGGCGTCGTGTCCGTCGCCTCGCGCGCCTGGGTCGCGCCGCGTGTGATGTACAGCCGCCGGCCGACCGTGTCGGCAAAGATGTAGTCCGTACCGCCCTCGCCGCCGACCTTCGCGGTCTTGAGCACTTTGTAGGGGCCCGTGGATTGCGCGAGCACGATTGGCGCGAGCGCCGCGATGGCCGCAGTCAGCAGCAGAGTCAGTCGTCGCATGGCAGTTCTCCTCATTTCCGGACAGAGTATAGTCCGACAGCTCGACGGTTGGCTCATTGACCCGCGTTCATCGCGCAGTCATCCAGCGTTTGTCACAATTCGACCCAGGGCCATGAATCGAGGCTAAATGTTCAGCGCAGGACGTTGAACGGGGCCGCGCTGGCGTCGGTGCCTGACCTCCAACTCCGGATGGCGGGCAGAAGGAGCAACCAATGCGATCAACTGCGATTCTCCTGGCACTGATCACGGTGCCACTCTCATGGCAGTCATCTTCGTCTTACCGAATCACCCACACCTATCCGCTTGGCGGCGACGGCGGCTGGGATTACATCGTGCCGGATCCGCCCAATCACCGATTGTTCATCGGCCGGCAGACTCGCGTCATGGTCGTCGACGAGGACCGCGGGACACTGCTCGGCGAAGTCAGCGGAATTCACGGCGCACACGGCACCGCCATCGCGACGGCGACCGGCCATGGGTTCGCGACGTCAGGCGACGATGCGTCGGTCGTGATGTTCGACTTGAAGACGTTCAAGACGTTGGGCCGGATTCCGGCGGCGGAAGACGCCGACGCCATCATCTACGACGCCGCGTCGAACCGCGTCTTCACGTTCAACGGCGACGCGCATTCCTCCACCGTGATTGATCCGAAGGCAGGCACGCTCATCACGAATATTCCGCTCGGCGGGAAACCCGAGTACGGCGTGTCGGCTGGTGACGGCAAGGTCTACGCGAATCTCACCGACACGAGCGAAGTCGTGGAGATCGATGCCAAAGCCGCGACCGTGTCGCGCCGATGGTCCACCGTCCCGTGCAAGCAGCCGGTCGCGATGGCGATTGACACCGGGCATCACCGGCTGTTCAGCGGATGTCGCAGCGGCGTGATGGGCATCTCGGATTACCAGGCCGGCAAGGTCGTCGCGACGGTCCCCATCGGCACCGGCGTCGACGGCGCGGCGTTCGACCCGGCTTCGGCTGATGCGTTCGCGTCAAACGCGGACGGCACGCTCACGGTGATACATCAAGACGGACCGGACCAATATCAGGTCGTTCAGACCGTCCAGACAGCCCCCGCCTCGCGGAACATGGGACTCGATCCCACGAACCATCGGATATTCATCGCGGCCGCGAAGTTTGGGCCGGCCCCGGCGAGCGGCAGGGGCCGCGGGCCGGTACTGCCCGACTCATTTTCGCTGCTGGTCATTGAGAACGACAGAGCCGCGACGCTGAGGACCAGACGGCGCAGTTTGGTTCGTGCCGGGATCACCGGAACAACTTCGGCGCCACTTCGTGGAGGTAGAGGCGCCAGTTGACCCATTCGTGACCGCCGGGCGTCTCCAGCGTCTCGATCCGCACGCCCTGGCTCTTCAGCTTGTCGATCACCGCCAGCCCATTCGTGCGCGCGATGTCGGTCTCTCCCCAGCCCCACCAGAACAGCTTCAGCTCCTTGTTGTAGTTCGGAATCTTCGCAGCCTCATTCGTGTAGAACCAGCTGCGATCCTCTTCCGTCGTCCAGCCGGAGCTCATGACGGCGATGTAGCGAAACGTGCCGAGGTTGTGCAGGCCCACGTTGAGCGTTTGAATGCCGCCCATCGAGAGGCCTGAGAGGGCACGTGTGTCGGGAGTCCCTTTTGTGCGGTAGTGCGACTCGACGTACGGGATGATGTCCTTCAACATCTCGTTGTTGAAGGGATCCTTGGTCGCGTCGGAGGTCATCACCTGGCCACCGGACGGTGTCCAGCCGGACGGCATCACCACGATCATCGGCCGCGCCTTCTTCTCGGCGATCAGGTTGTCGACGATATCGTTGGCGCGGCCTACCGTCGACCAGGAAATCGCGGTGTCGCCGCCGCCGTGGATCAAATACAGCACCGGATACGATTCAGTGCTCTTCTCGTAGCCGGGCGGTGTGTAGACCACCATCTCGCGCCGCGCGTTGTTCAGTGCGCTGGCCACGTAGTGCACGGTCGCCACCGCACCATGCGGCACGTCGCGCGTCTCGGAGAAATCGCCGGGGACGACCAGCAGGCTCTGCACCTGCGTCTGGTTGGGTGACGTGCGCGTGTTGCGGACGTCGATCGCCGTCATGCCGTCGACGTTATAGGTGTAGCGCCAGGCGCCGGGTTTCACCGCGCGGATCGTCGTACCGGACCATACGCCGTTCTCGCCTTTGGTCATGGTCACGGCGGGCGTACCGCCGCGCCCGCCACCGCGGCCTGGTCCTTGTGCATCGACGGACGGCGCCGGCGCATTCGGGTCCGGCACGAGTCCGCCGTTGATGTCGCCGCCAACGGTCACGGTGACGGCCTGCGGCGCGAGGAGACGGAACGTGACGCGGCCGTCCGCGCCGATTTCCGGCGAGACATACGCCGGACCGCCGCGCCCGCGTCCCTGTGGCGGAGTGCCGGGTGCGGCGCCAGGCGGAGGCGGTTGTCGAGTCGCGGGCGTCTGCGCGAACACGGACATCGCCGACAGCACAAGGATGCAGATACCGGCAATCTGAGCGGAGTGCTTCACGATCTTCTCCTTTGGGAATCAGGCCTGCATAATGACGCAGAGGACGGTCAACGGGAAATCCGCAAATTCGTCTGGAACTGGAGATCGATGATGAAGCGTAACCTTGCAGCCGTGGCATGCCTGGCGTTGACGGCGCTCGCCACCGTGTCTGGCGCGGACATTAGCGGCAAGTGGGCGACGACGATCGACACGATGATCGGGGCGCTGCAGTACCAATATGAGTTCAAGGTCGATGGCACCAAGCTGACCGGCACGGCCACCCTCGACGGCGAGGCGGCGGAGATCACCGACGGCAAGGTGGAGGGAGACGCCATCTCATTCGTCGAGACGCGCACGCTCGGCGATCTCGGCCCGACCAAGATCGTCTACACCGGCAAGATCGTCTCCGCCGATCAGATTAACTTCAAGCGGCAGGTCGGCGAGCTCGCCAACGAAGAGTTCGTCGCGAAGCGGGCGAAGTGATCAGGAGTCGCTGGGACTGTGCGCAAGGGAGTTGAATGATGAGAGCGTTGGTTGTTCTCCTGCCGGTGATCGCTTCGATAAGCCTCGGACTGGGCGCGGGTCCAGCTGACCCGCACGCGACCGTCGCGCAAGGCGTCCTCACAGGTACGACAGACAGTGGCGTGACTGTCTTCCGCGGTGTGCCGTTTGCCTCGCCGCCCGTGGGTGATCTCCGATGGGCGCCTCCGCGTCCGCCGGCGAAATGGGGCTCGCCACCGCGGGAGGCGACGAGCTTCGGTGCGGCATGCACCCAGACACTCAGGTCGAATGGTTCGGGACAGTGGACCAGCGAGTACATGAGTCCTGAGGCGCCCGGCGTATCCGAGGACTGTCTGTTCCTGAACGTCTGGACGCCGGCCACGCTCACCGGCGCGACGCCTCCCCCTGCGAACCTGCCGGTCTTTTTTTGGATTTATGGCGGCGGCTTCAACGAAGGCTCCGGCGCGGTTGCGGTCTACAACGGCGCCAACCTCGCGAAGAAAGGCCTCGTCGTCGTCAACGTCAATTATCGGGTCGGCAGCCTCGGCTTCATGGCGCACCCCGAGCTGACAACGGAACAAGACGGCGCATCAGGCAATTACGGGATTCAGGACCAGATCGCGGCGCTGCAGTGGGTCCGCGACAACATCAAGGCATTCGGCGGTGATCCCGCAAAGGTGACGATTGCCGGCCAGTCGGCTGGCGCAATGTCGGTGCAGGCCCTGTTGGTGTCGCCGGTTGCGAAGGGCCTCTTCCGCGGAGCGATCATCCAGAGTCCCGCGGCCCCGGGCACCAACGGCAACTACACGGCGCGGACGACGGCGGAACAAGCGGCGGTTGCCGCCCTCGAGCGCGCCGGCGTCCATTCCATCAAGGAGGCGCGCGCGCTGCCGGCGGCGCAGGCACAGAGCGTGGGCGGCCGCGGCGGGCTCGTGGCCGACGGCCGGATCATTCCGATCGCGACGACCCCGCCGGTGTTCGCCAGTGATGTGCCCGTGATCACTGGCTACACGCTGAACGACCTCTTCGTCTCGCGCGCACCAGTGACGGCTGACGGCTGGCGCACCGAGGTCCAGGAGCGCTACGGCGATCGCGCTGGCGAGTTCCTGAAGTTCTATCCGGGTAGCACGGACGAGGAGGCGGTGCGATCGGCGCAGCGTGAGGCCGTCGACCGCGGCTTCAACCTGAAGCTCGTGGACTGGCTCGCGACGCGGGGAGCGACCAAGCCGGTGTTCGCGTATCTCTTCACGCACGTCGAGCCAGGCCCGGAGTCGGCTCGGTATGGCGCGTTCCACACCTCCGAAGTCCCGTACCAGTTCAACACGCTCCAACTGTCGCCAGGCCGAGACTTCACGACCGTCGATCGCCAGCTGGCCGATCAGATCTCGTCATACGTGGCGAACTTCATCAAGACCGGCGATCCCAACGGCGGATCACTCCCCCGGTGGCCAGCGATGACGCCTGACAACAAGGCCATCATGGACCTCGGCGATCGAGCCGTCGCGTCTCGCGCGATCCCGTTGGGCGCCGACAGCGTCATCGCTGCCGGGCGGCCGCCAGCCGGCCGTGGTCGTGGCGGTCGAGGCAACTGAAGCCAGGAAACCGGAGATGCGTGCGGCGGATCCTTGCGAAACGCGTGGCTCGGTCAACGCCCGGAGAACGAGAGACGTCCCGGCCCGGTGCGAGAAATAGCGTGGGGTCGATGGCTCAATAGTGTTTGACCGTCATCGAGTAGGTGACGGGCTCGGTCAGCGTGGAGGTGCACCCGGTTGCGCCTGTCGGACAATCGTAGATTTCTACGCAGTAGGTGCCAGCCGATGCTCCGTTGGGAGCGAAGAGCTCCTGCGCGAGCGCCGCGACAGGTGTCTGTACTTGAAGCGAACAGACGCCACCGGAGATTGTGCCCACGCCCAGACCAATCGTGATGCCTGTCACGGGCGTCCCTGCGGCGACGGTGGCGAGGCTGTTGACGGTGATGCTGAGATCGGTCGTCCCTGCCGCTTCGATCGTGAAGGTCTTGAAGTCGACCCCGAGCGGTTGAAGGGTGCCCGTGAAGTTGTCGGTTTTTACGACCGGCGTCGGCGCAGCCGGACTCCCGCCGCACCCTGCAATCATCAAAAAGGCGATGGCGCACAGCGCGATCGGGAGCATTCGTTTGGCTGTACGCATCGGCGCCTTCACGAACGAGGGTTACGCTTGCGCGAACAGTTCGCGTAACTGGTTTTCCTGCTCGGTCGAGAGATTCGTCGCGATGATGTCGAATTTGAAGTTCTTCATCCGCTCCGAAACACGATCCAGTACCGCATCGCTGGTCATCAGAAAGAGTGCGGACGTCCCTTCCGTAACGGCGCCCCGAACCCGTTTGATGAAATCGTCGTCGATCCCATAATCCCGAAAGGCGCCGCCCAACGCGCCAAACGCTACGCCGATGGCCATGCCGAACAGTGGCGTGAGGAAGATGACCCCGAGGAGCAATCCCCAGAACATGCCGCCCATCGCCCCGACCGCCACGAGGTCGACGAGTTGCCTCGTTTTCGGGCTCTTCTTTCCGTGAGGCCAGGACACAATCGCCGCGTCGAGCAGCTTGATCAGATGCTCTTTCTGCAAACTCTGAATCTGGCCCAAGGCCTTCTCGGCGCTATCTGGTTCAGAAAACTTGAGGACGGTTACAGCTGCCACAACGGATACTCCTTCTGTTCATTCGAGATCGGGTCGCCGACCGCAGAGAGCCTGCCGGAACGGCAGCCCACAGCCGGCCGTCTGAGATACGGTATTTCGTGGATTGCAGGCACCAGTCCTCAGGCGATCACCGAGATTGCCCGCGGAAATTCGGCGGCATCACAAATATCGTTGTCGTAGCCAGCAGGAAACGTGCCCAGCTCGAATGGGGTTCAGCCATGGTGACGGTCCTCGCGGAACAGTCGTTGTGAAGCAGCGACGCTTTTTCGGAGGACCCCCGCCCCGCCGGAGACCGCCGTGTGCCCTTCGGAATGTCCCCGCGCGAGCCCTCCTCCTAAGCTAGACCAGATCAAGCAGTTAGCGCCTGACCGCGCGATCCCGCCCGTGGCCTGCCTTGTGCTCCAGCAAGGAAGGATCGGAACAGAGTAAGGAGAGCCTTATGGCGACGAAGGAACACGCTCGATTGGAAGAAGCCCGCACCGGAGCCGCAGCCTGGAAGAAGTGGGGGCCGTACCTGAGCGAACGCCAGTGGGGCACGGTTCGCGAGGACTACAGCGAATCGGGTGACGCCTGGAACTTCTTCACCCACGATCACGCCCGCTCCCGTGCCTACCGATGGGGCGAAGACGGCATCGCCGGCATCTCCGACGACAAACAGCGCCTCTGCTTCAGCCTGGCCCTGTGGAACGGCAACGATCCCATCCTCAAGGAGCGGCTCTTCGGGCTGACCAACAGCCAGGGCAACCACGGCGAGGACGTGAAGGAGTACTACTTCTACCTCGATAGCACGCCGACCCACTCGTACATGAAATACCTCTACAAGTACCCGCAGGCGGCCTATCCCTACGGCGACCTTGTGCGGACGAACAGCCAGCGGTCGCGCGACGAGATGGAGTACGAGCTGCTCGATACCGGCGTGTTCAACGACAACCGCTACTTCGACGTGTTCGTCGAGTACGCCAAGGGCGCGGCCGACGACATCCTGGTGAAGATCTCCGCGACCAACCGCGGACCAGAAGCGGCCGACCTGCACCTGCTGCCGACGCTGTGGTTCCGCAACGACTGGTCGCAGTGGATCGCCGCGTCGAATCGGGCAGCCGAAAAGCCTCACCTCGAGCAGATCGAGGGGCCGGCCGGCACCTCCGTGGTCGCCGCCTCGCATCCGCTGCTGGGTTCGCTCGTGCTGGCGTGCGACGGCGACGTGCCGCTGCTCTTCACCGAGAACGAAACCAACCACGAACGGCTCTTCCACGGGCAGAAGAACGAGAGCGCCCACGTCAAGGACGGCATCAACGACTTCGTGGTCAACGGCCACCAGCACGCGGTGAATCCCGAGAAGCAGGGCACCAAGGTCGCGGCGCACTACCGGGTCACCATCGGTGCAGGCAAGACGGCGGTGATTCGCCTGCGGCTCTCGAGCAGCGTTCGTGAACAGAAGCGCGAGCCGTTCGGCAAGGCGTTCGACACGCTGTTCGACGAGAGGCGTCGTGAAGCCGACGAGTTCTACCAGGCCCTCACGCCGCCCTCAGTGAGCGCGGACGCGGCCAACGTGATGCGCCAGGCCGTTGCCGGCATGCTCTGGAGCAAGCAGTTCTTCTTCTTCGACGGCGACAACTGGCTGGACGAGCACAACTCCAACCCGCTCCATTCCGGCTTCCGGCAAACCCGGAACTGGGAGTGGTTCCACATGCTGAACGAGGACGTCATCTCGATGCCGGACAAGTGGGAGTACCCGTGGTACGCGGCCTGGGACCTGGCCTTCCACGCGCTTCCGCTCTCGATCGCCGACCCCGACTTCGCCAAGAGCCAGATGAACCTGATGCTGCGCGGCTCCTACCTGCACCCGACCGGCCAGATGCCTGCGTACGAGTGGAACTTCAGCGACGTGAACCCGCCGGTCCACGCGTTCGCTACGCTCTTCCTCCACCGCACCGAGCAGGCCCTGCGCGGTGAAACGGACATCGAGTTCCTCAAAGCGACGTTCAACAAGCTGGTGCTGAACTTCACCTGGTGGGTGAACCGCAAGGACCGCTTCGGCAAGAACGTGTTCGAGGGCGGCTTCCTCGGCCTCGACAACATCGGTGTGTTCGATCGGAGCGCGCCGCTGCCGACCGGCGGGCACCTCGAACAGGCGGACGGCACGGCCTGGATGGCGCTCTTCAGCCAGAACATGGTCGAACTGGCCGTGGAGTTGGCCGCGCACGACCCCGCGTACGAAGACATGGTGACGAAGTTCGTCGAGCACTTCTTCTTCATCGCGCTGGGCATGAACCGCTCTGGCGCGGACGGCATGTGGGACGAAGAGGACGGCTTCTACTACGATGTGCTGCGACTCCCGGACGGGCGGTCCACGCGCCTCAAGGTCCGCTCGATGGTTGGGCTCCTCCCGCTGGCCGCCACCACGGTGGTCGAGAAGTGGCAGCGCGAGCGGGTCCCGCGGGTGACGGCAATCATCGAGGAACGGCACCGCCGGATGCCCGAACTGGCGGCGACGATGCACGCGTCGGGCCCGGGGCACTACGGCGTGGCCGAGCGAGGACTGCTGGCGCTGGTCAACCAGGACCGGCTCCGGCGGATCCTGTCGAAGATGCTCGACGAGAACGAGTTCCTCTCGCCGCACGGGATCCGGGCGCTCTCGAAGTTCCACGAGCGCCACCCGTACACCTTCTACGTGCACGGACAGGAACACCGCGTGGACTACCTGCCGGCCGAGTCGAACAACGGAATGTTCGGCGGCAACTCCAACTGGCGCGGACCGGTCTGGATGCCGGTCAACGTGATCCTGATCAGGGCGCTCCTGAACTACTTCACCTACTACGGCGACAGCTTCAAGGTGGAATGCCCGACGGGCTCAGGCAGGATGATGAATCTCTTCGAGGTCGCCAAGGAGATAGCCGACCGACTCGCGGGAATCTTCCTCAAGGACACGTCCGGGCGACGGCCGGTCTACGGCGGCACGAAGACGTTCCAGGAGGATCCGCACTGGCGCGACTACCTCCTCTTCTACGAGTATTTCCACGGCGACAACGGCGCGGGCCTTGGCGCCAGCCACCAAACGGGATGGACGGGCGCAGTCGCGTCGCTGATTCAACTCTTTGGCATGCTCGACGCGGAAAAGCTGCTCGCGGCCGGTAAGACCGGCGCGTTCGCTCGTGGAGCTTCCCGGGTGAGCTGACATGGGCACGCCGCGGCATCCTTCGCTCTACCAGATCAACACGCGCGTCTGGCTGACGGCGCTGGCCCAGTCGCTGGGCCGGCCCGCCACGCTGGACGACATCCCGGACGCCGAGCTCGACGGCCTGGCCGATATGGGTTTCGACTGGATCTGGCTCCTGAGCGTCTGGCAGACGGGCCCGGCGGGACAGCGCGTCTCGCGCGCCAACCCCGAGTGGCGGCACGAATTCCAGGACACGCTACTGGACCTCTGCGAGGGCGACATCGCGGGGTCTGGCTTCGCCATCACCGGATACGACGTCCACGATCAGCTGGGAGGAGACGCGGCGCTTGCGCGCCTGCGCGAGCGGCTCCGCGCCCGCGGCCTCCGGCTGCTGCTCGATTTCGTCCCGAATCACACGGGCATGGATCACCCATGGGTGCAGGCGCACCCCGAGTACTACGTCGAGGGCACCGACGACGACCTCGCGCGCGCGCCGCAGAACTACACGCGGCTACAGGGTGCGCACGGCGGTCGCGTGTTCGCCTACGGACGCGATCCGTACTTCGCCGGGTGGCCCGACACGCTGCAGTTGAACTACGCGAATCCCGCCACGCAGCACGCGATGATCGCGACGCTCGAGAAGATCGCCGGACAGTGCGATGGCGTGCGCTGCGACATGGCGATGCTGGTGCTGCCCGACGTGTTCGAGCGGACGTGGCGTCTCCGCGCCGACTCCTTCTGGCCGCGAGCCACCGCGCACGTGCGCGAGCACGCGCCCGGGTTCTGCTTCATGGCCGAGGTCTACTGGGATCTCGAATGGACGCTGCAACAGCAGGGATTCGACTACACGTACGACAAGCGGCTGTACGACCGGCTACGCGACGGCCACGTCCGGCCGATCCGCGAGCACCTCCACGCAGACCACGGCTACCAGAACAAGATGGCCCGCTTCCTGGAAAACCACGACGAGCCGCGCGCGGCCGCGACGTTCCCCCCCGGCGCGCACGAGGCGGCGGCTGTCATCACGTTCCTGTCGCCCGGGCTGCGCTTCTTTCATCAGGGACAATTCGAAGGATGGAGGAAGCGGATCTCTCCGCACCTGGTTCGCGGCCCGGTCGAACCTGTGGATCGGCGCGTGCAGCAGTTCTACGATCGGCTCCTCACAGCACTGAAGCTACCGGCCGTGCGCAACGGCGGGTGGCAACTGCTCGAGTGCAGGCCGGCCTGGGAGGGCAACTGGACCTCGGACGGCTTTGTCGCGTACGCGTGGCAAGGCGCCGACGACACGCGAGTCGTGGTGACGGTGAACTACACGCCCAATCAGAGCCAGTGCTACGTCGCCCTTCCTCTCGGCGATCTCGCCGGAGTCGAGTGGCGGCTCGCGGATCAGATTGAGGGGGCCGTCTACGACCGCGACGGCGGCGACCTTCAGAATCGCGGGTTGTACGTGGACGCGACGCCGTGGCAGGCGTCCGTGTTTACCCTCACCAGGAGGTCTTCAGGCAGCCTGAGGCGTGATGACCATGACGTGCCTGAACCGGATGATGACCGTCGCGATGCTCGTGCCGGTCGCGCTCGTCGTCAGCGCCTGCGCGAGTCTCGGCATTCACGACACGCAAAGCCTGCTGGCTCCCTCGTTGGACCGCTCCGAGATCGTGGGATTCATCGCCGGGTTTGGCACCACCTTCGCGGCAATCCCCGACTTGGTCACGATGATCAGGCGGCGGTCGAGCCAGGGTATCAACCCGACGATGGCGAGCATCATGGCGGTGTTTCAGGTTGGCTGGATCTACTACGGCCTGCTGATCGCGTCGCGTCCGGTGATCGTCTGGAACCTCGTTGGCGTGGCAACCAATTCGCTGACCGTGTTGGCCTACAGGAGCTTCTCCCGCCGCGAACCGCGAGAGTCGCGCGGGCAATAGTCTCAATCCGAGGGGCCTCGCCCCTCGGACTCCCCGACACGCGCTCTCGCGCGCCGCTGCGACGGCGCGCTCCGATCGCGTGGCTCGCTCGCACGGCTCGCTCGCATCTTGGGGTGAGCGTCAGGTTTATGAGACAGCTTCTGGCGCTGCCAGCCACGCCTCCGGCTCCGTCCAACGCGGTAATTCGCACGACGATATCGTCATCATCACAACACTCGTTAGGCGCGTTTCGTCAGCCGTCGTCTGGATCGAACGCTCACGCAGCTGCCGGCGACGCAGCCGAGGAATCGTCAATCGCGCGATACAGCGCCGATCTGAGCGCGACATCGCGCGGGTCGCCGCTCAATGTCGTTCCCATTTGGCTCGTCACGTACGCATAGCCCACGGCGGCTGTTGGATCGGCGAACCCAAAAGCGCCGCCGGCCCCGGGAGATCCAAACGACGCGGCGCTGCCGAACGGGAGGCTGGCGCTCGGCTTCATGAACCCCAGCGAGAACTGCACGTCGCCTCGCAGGCACTCGTCATAGAACCCGTGCGTCGCCGGGACCGCGGGCGCAGCCAACAACTCGAGCGTCTCTGCGCGCAGCCCGAGCTCGCGTCCGCCCGTCGCGAACACGCTGTACGCCCGCGCGATCGCCCGCGCCGTGCCGACGGCATTCCCCGACGGGACTTCCAGCTCGCGGGTGTAGACACGCTGTTGATCCATGTACACCCCCGTCCCCGGATTGATCACCAGTGCCCGGTAGATGTTCGAGCGTGGATTCATCACATCCAGAGCAAAACGAAATGGGAAGCCGACGAGCATCTGCATGCGACCAGGCGGCGCAATCGATGCGAGCCGCGAGTTCGGGATGGCGTCAGGCAAACGGAGATACAGGTCCAGGCCAAGCGGCGATGCGATCTCGTCCTGGAAGAATCGTCCGAGGCTGCGGCGCTGTGGATCGATACGCCGCAACAGCTCGCCCTCATAGAACCCGAGCGTCAGCGCGTGGTACGCCTGCCGCGTGCCAGGCTCCCACGCGGGCTTCTGGCGCGCCAGCACCGCGGCCAGACGATCGAGGTCGGCAACGATGCTCCGATCGACCGGTTCGTTGATGGCGAACAGTCCGGCCTGATGTGCCAGGAGCTGGCGCACGGTGATGCGCTCTTTTCCCTGCTGCGCGAACTCCGGCCAGTAGGTGCAGACGCGTTCCTCGTAGTCGAGCCATCCACGCGAGTGGGCGACGGCGAGCGTCATCGCAGCCAGCCCTTTGGTGGCGGAATGGACGACCACCATCGTGTTCTGCTCCCAGGGCTCTCCCGTCTGCTTGTTTCGGCTGCCGCCCCAGAGATCAACGGCTATCTCGCCATGGTGATACGCACAGCACGCGCCACCCAGCTCGTGACGCCGCGCGAAGTTGTCGAAAAACGCTTCGCGCACCGGCTCGAACCCACGACTGACCTGGCCGTCCACACGAGGTCGTGCCGACGCGTCGCCGCGGCCGATCTCCGCCGCCCTCTCTTCGCGCCGCAACAGGACGATCGCGAGCACCACGACCCAGAGCAGGAACACGCTGATGTTGATGCGCTCCCACAACCCTATCCACGGCGTGGGCAGATTGGCCGGACGCGGGGCGCATCCCAGAAGGTCAACGCGCCGAACGCGACGAGGACAACGATGCTTGCGATGGAGTACAGGCGAAAGCGTTTCCCGAATGCGCTGGCTGCAAAACCCATCGCGACGAACATGAGGAGAACCGTCGCGCTTGCCAGAACGATGTGCATGGTGTCGCTCAGCGTGCCACCGCCTGCGGCCAGCACCTCGCGTTGGTGCATCGGGGCAAACGGCCACAGGAGGCCAAGGGATCCATAGGCCACCAGCAGGGCGCCCACGATTCGCAGCGCGCGATCTCGACCGGCTGACTTCCAGACACCCCATCCGAAGGCGGTGACGAGCACGGTGTAGACGGCACCCAGCAGCATCCACAGCGATCGCGTCGGAGCGCCGATCGCCGTCAGCTCGCTGGGAGTCTGTGACAATGCGGCTGTACCCCTCGGATCCGATCGCCCCAATCATCGCGGCATACAGCATCGACGAGAGAATCCCGCAGACGAGCAACGTTTTTCGCAGCATGTTGCACCTCGCCGTGCCCACGTCAACGGCGTCCATGGGAGCAGGTCGCATGCCAGTCGCCGAAGCGACTCTTCGCGTCGATTTCGGTGATTGATGAACGACTCACACGTCAGGAGGTCTCGCGGTGCCGAAAATTCGGCAGGGGAGCCGTGAAATTCCGCACTCGAACGTCGATTTTTCGCAGTCGGCGGATCGACACGAATGCTTTTGGGGCGAACCACTCGAGCGGCGATCGGCAAGTTTCGTGCGTGTGGCACCGCAGATCATGACCGTCGTCTTTGCGGGTCTACTCGTCGTGCACGGCCTCATCCACATGTTTGGTGTAGCGAAGGCGTTCGGATGGGCCGAGCTTCCGCAATTGTCGCAGCCGATTTCGCCGATGTTCGGCGCCCTGTGGCTGCTGGCTGCTCTCCTGTTTTTCGCCGCCGCTGTGACGCTGTTCGTGTGGCCGCGCTGGTGGTGGGCCATCGGTGCGTGCGCGATCCTCATCTCGATGTTCCTCGTCGTCCGTTTCTGGAGCGACGCGAGATTCGGCGCCATCGGCAACGTCGTGGTACTTATCGGTGTCGTCTTCGGCTTCCTCGCGCAGGGACCGGTGAGCCTCAGGACGGCCTACGAGGACGACGTCGATCGCGCGCTGATGCGCGTCGAGACCGCCGAGCCGATCCAGCGAGGCGGATCTCGCGCATTTGCCAGCGCCGGTGCAACGATACTTGCGCGCAGCCGGCGTCGTGGGGTTGCCACGCGTTCGCAATTTTTACGTCCGGATGCACGGACGGATCAGAAGTGGCCGCGACGCCCGATGGATGCCGCTCTCAGCCGAGCAGTACAACTTCGTCGATGATCCGGCGCGTTTGTTCTACCTCAATGCCTCGATGTTCATGGTTCCTGTGCAGGGATACCACCGGTATGTGGGACCCTCGGCAACCATGAAGGTCAAAGCCGCGGCTCTTGTGTCGGTCGTCGACGTCTCTGGAACCGAGATGAACGAAGGCGAAACGGTCACGATGTTCAACGACATGTGCGTTATGGCGCCGGCGACGCTGATCGATGCCGCGATCCAGTGGGAACCCATCGACGATCGATCCGCGCGCGCAACGTTCACCAACGCTGGTCACACGATTCGAGCCGAGCTTTCGTTCAACGAGGCGGGTGAATTGACAAACTTCTGGTCCGAGGACCGGTACCAGACTTCGGCCGACGGAAAAACGATGACGAAACTGCGGTGGTCGACGCCTCTCCGTGCCTATCGTCAGTTCGGACCGGTCCGCCTTGCTTCGGGCGGAGAGGCTCGGTGGCACGATGCCAGTGGCGACTTTGAGTACATCGAGCTCACGTTCGACGAAGTGCGGTACAACCTCCGTTCCCGGTGATCATGTTCGCGATCATCAGCACGGCGCCGACCGCGGCCAACAGGATGAAGAGCGTCGGCCCCGATCGGTCAGGAGAATAGCGCAGGCGAGGCAACCACAGTGGAAGCAAAAGGACCAGGAGAGGAATGAGAATCGCCAACCCGTGATCGACGAACGCTCAGTTGACGACGACGCGAGTTGAAGAGTGACGAGTCGGGAGGCCAAGTACGCCTCCCGTCGATGGGGTGGGGTGATGTTGCGCCGCAGAGTGCCGCGCAAGCGAAGCACTCCAATCCACAGCAAGCGCGATGCCAGTCCTCGCATGGCGACCCTCTTGCAGTGTCCTGTCTCGGCGGTGAGCGCCATAGCCCGCATCGGGCAATTCGGCGCGAACGTGTGGAGGACAGGGTGGAACTGCTCGCGGCGACGGCGATTCTGAGCCTCTCGGTGGGATGCGGACTGGCCGCGGCCAGAGGCGCGTTGGAGGCCCTTTTCTCATTAATGAGGGTCCACTCAGCCGTCCACGACGTCTCGCTGGCCCCGCTTGCGATGGAGTTTCCTTATGAAGACCAACCACGACTCGACACGCCTGCTGCTTGATTGGGTCCTCTGCCGGGGCCGGGAGGCGCTTCGACTCCAGGTCGAACGGTCCGGCGATCGGTATAACGTCTCGGTGTCAACAGCGGATCGGCAGCAACAGAAACCGCTGCACATGAATGTCTTTCACGCGTGTTCCAACGCGTTTCAACGTCATGCCGCGCTTGTGGCGTCGTTTCGCGAGGCTGGCTGGACATCCGTCGCTTATCGATAGCGATCGGGCACGCTCGAGATCGCGATCAGGGCGGCAAACTGGACAGATGTGCCGTGATCGCGATCGCGGGGCGTACAGAGATGAGCAAGCGGGTGCACACGATAGGCAGTCGACGACGTCGCCGCCGCGGAATTCACACCGAGGCAATCGACTCCGGCGTTCGGGATACGGCGTCGGCGGTGGAGGAGAACGTCGAGGCGATCAAGAGCTGGGAAAGAGCGATACTCCTGGCCCGTTCGAAGGCCGAGCAGATCAGCGACTGGATCGCGTGCACTGCCGCCAGCGGACCCGTGCTCGTCCTGCATGTGGTGTGGTTCGCGGCGTGGGTCAGCCTGAACGCAGGGTGGATCCACGGCGTGACCCCGTTCGATCCATTTCCGTTCCCCTTCCTGATGCTGACGGTCTCACTCGAGGCTATCTTCCTGGCGTTGTTCGTCCTCGCCAGCCAGAACCGCCTGGCGCGACAGGCCGACAAGCGTAGTCATCTCGACCTCCAGATCGATCTGCTGGTCGAACGAGAGATGACGGCAGTGCTCCAGTTGCTCGAAGACATCGCCCTCCACCTCGAGGTACGAACGAAGATCACACCTGAACAATTGCGGGACCTGATGAAGAAGACGGACCTCGAAGGATTGACGACTCGGATGGACGAATTGGCTGAGCCGCGAATGGCATCTACCTCCGGCGGGATCGACGATCACCAGGCATAACCAAGCTTCAAATAGACGCCGCGGTTGTCTTCGATGCCCTGGGCGTACTCGAGGTTCACGTTCATGCGCTCCTTGGGTTTGATGACGAAGTGCAAGCCCGCACCGACGGTCGGATAGATGCTGCGGTCGACCGGGACCGGTGCCTCGCCGTACAACCCCGCCGCCCCACCAAACAGCGTGGCGCCCCATCGCGCGTTGAACGACAGACGTTCCTCGACTTCCAGCGAGGACATGTACGGCGAGAGGTACTGACCTTGTTTGTAACCGCGAAGGATGACCGTCCCTTCCGCGGCCGCCGGGGCATCGCTGGTCAACCAGTTGTACTGCCGCACCGCCAGAACGTGACCGCTGCCGTGCTTCCAGAACGTTTTCAGGTCCACGCGATACGCATCGAACGACTCGGCTCCCCCGAGTGCCTCGCGGTAGGCCACATTGTTGACATTGAGGAACCAGCCTGTCGTGGGCATGTCTTCGTTATCGCGCGAATCGTGCATCAGGGTGACGCCCACTCCCGCCGACTCAAAGCCGCGTACGCCGAGTGTCTCGAGCACGAGATCATCTTCCGCGGTCGCACCGAGCACCTGGTAATTCGCAGCGCTCCCCTGGGCGCCAATGAACCAGTCCCCCTTCGCACGAAACAGATACCGCCCCGCGACGGCCTTCAGGTCATCGTCGGTCTTCAGCGGTTGGCCGGTGCCGAGATAGTCGTCGTAGTCGTTCTTGATCAGCCCGAACGCGGCAATCAGCACGATGCGATGGTGATCGGCGCCGGAAGATGTCCGGGCAAACGCGCTGAAGATCTGTGAGTGCGTGGACGTGTACCGGTAGGTCGCGCCGACGAGCGACACGCGGCTTTCCGGATCGAAGAAGTGCATGTAGGCGCCCAGCCCGCCGACTGCAGTACCGAGTTTCGGACTCGACGAGAACATTGGCACCAGCAGCCATGGCGATCGGGTCTCCTTCTCCGTGGCCGGCTGCGCTGAGGCGTCCGGCGAAGGCTGTTGCGCCATTGCCGACCCGGACAATCCGGCGGCTATCAAGAGCGCCGACAGTCGCGTGACGAGATGTCTCATCGTTGCAGCGCCCTCTTCAGAAACGCCGGAAGCTCCCGTCGTCGCCTGCGTGATCGGCGAGCTCCTGCATGCGCGCGCCGTCGATGACGCGCCGGACAAAGAATCTCGTCGGCGGAGTCGAGGATGCGGGTGTTGGTGTCCGTCGCGGTTTGTCCAGACGGCTTTAACCACACGGCAAGTAACACAATCTGTGTACCCGCCACTGGGTCCTTGTTTTCGCAGATTTTGTTGAGGTTAGTGACCTGTGTCTTCGCCGCGGCCACGGTCAGCCGTCGATGGGCCACGGATTCCGGAGGCCGTCGGTGAAGGCGCGCCTTCACCGACGGTCAGTCTGCGAAGCTTAGGCAGCGGCCGGGACCCCTGCGACCTGCCGCTCGAGTCCCTTCGGATCCGCGAAGAAGGCCGGCCCCGTGCCCTGGCTCATCTTGTCGGGGAAGATCTCCTCCTGGCCCGCGATGATGCCCGCGACAATCGCCCGCGCGGCGTCTGCCGGCGATGCCTTTTCAAGCGGCAGTGCTTCGCCCATCTTGGTGTCAATCGGGCCTGGATACACGCCAAACACCTGCGTGTTCTGCCCTCGCAGCATCGCGCGCGTGACCTGCGTGAGCGAGTGCGTCGCGGCTTTCGAGGCGCTGTACGCCGCGAGAATCGGGAAGCTGACGAACGAGGCCACCGAGTTGAGATTGGCGATGGCGCCGCCGCCATTTTTCGCGAGCAGTGGCGCGAAGGCCTGCGTGACGGCGAAGGTGCCGAGGAAGTTCACTTCCATCTCCTGTCGCCCGCCCTCGATCCACTTCGGATCGGTGAAATCGCCACCGAAGAAGCCGACGATGCCCGCGTTGTTGACCAGGAGATCGACGTCGGTCGCGGTGGTAGCGGCGGTCGCGATCTGCGCGGCGTTGGTCACGTCGAGCTGGAGCGGCACAACGCGTGAACCGTGGCGCTCCACGAGCGGGTCGAGCGTCGAGATATTGCGGGCGGCGGCGTACACTTTTTTCACGCCGGCTGCGACGAGCGCGTCCACGATGGCTTCGCCGATGCCACGGTTGGCGCCGGTGACGAGTGCGGTCTTCCCTGAGAGTGTGTAACCCATGATGAGAACTCCTGACCATCTCGCGATGCGCGAGACTGAAACTGACGACTTGCCTGCACGCAAGAACAGACCGTTCTGTCTATTCGTGGCGTTGACAATAGACCGATCAGTCTGTATTGTCAAGGGGTGCCGCGTAACACCGGGAAACGGGCGAACACCTCCGGAGTCGGCGTCCGCGATCGGCTGCTCGATGCCGCCGATCGCCTGTTCTACCGGGAGGGCGTACGGGCCGTGGGTATCGACCGCGTCCTGGCGGAGGCCGACGCGGCGAAGGCGTCGCTCTATCAGCACTTCGGCTGCAAGGACCAGCTCGTGGCGTCGTACCTCGAGCGCCGAACCGTGGACGCCCGCGCGAACATCGAGGCCTACCTCGCCGACACGCCGTCGTCACACCGCGCGCTCAAGTTTTTTGACTGGGTGGTGGAGTGGGCCGAGTCGAAGGACTTCCGCGGTTGCCCGTTGCAGCACACGGTGAGCGAGCTCACCGATGCGGCCCATCCGGCGCGCGCCATTGCGCACGGTCAACGAGAGTGGTTCGCGGAACGTTTTCGCGAGTGGACGTCGGCGGCGGGCGTGAAGGACGCGAAAGCGACGGCTCGCGCGCTCATGGTGCTGTTCGACGGCGCCGTCGCGGGGTCCGAGGTTGACGGGCCGCAGCGAGCGAGGGACGCTCGATGGATGGCCAAGAAGCTGTTGGCCGGCTGAGCGCGCACGGCGCCGTCGACTACACGGCGGCCGCTCGTTCGAGCTGGTGGTTGAAACCTGATCCGGATTGAAGGTCACGCCCCATCGTTGCAGCGACGTGACGCGATCTCGGCGCGCTTGGCCTTGAAGGCCGCCACCCAGCCGGCGACGCTGCTGTTCGGATCGCGCGTCGTGAAGCGGGCCACCTCGAACAAGTCCTGAATCTGCCGATCGCTGAGTTGATCGAGCAGGCTGGCGAGCAGCGCCCGACCGTCCTCGCCGATCCGCGGGTCCCCGAGCGTGCCGCTGAACGACGACGGGAGATTGCCGACGCAGCCGCGTTCGCCTTTCCAGACCGACGTCCGCGACCACTCCTTGAAGTTCACGGCCGCCTTCGAGTCATCGTTGAGGAGGTTGGCCCGCCCGAACGTCTTCCCCACGTCGGCGATGATCATCCGCGTCTTCGTGCACGCCGGTTCATCGAGGCAGAGCACGCGCTGATTGATCGCCTTGCTCGAGGAGTGCTGCATCAACACGGCGACGAGCCTGAATGCGTCACGCTCGCGGCGGGACGCACCGCCCGCCGCTTCGTCGACCAGATCGAGTTCCTGCCACGACCAGCCCTGGTCGGGTTTCGTCTCGATCGTCGTGCCGTCGGCCTTGACCTCGATGGTCGCGGGATCGAACCGCACCGGCGGCGCCGAGCGATCGGCCGGCGCCGGATCCTTGAACGGATTCGGCGGACATCCGCGGCAGACGACCGTGACCGGATACATCCGGGTGGCGCCAAAGCCCAGCGCCCAGAGCAGCCGCGTCGCGGCGACCTGCGCGTAGACTTCGCCGTTGTCCGGACCGTAACGGACCTTCAGCTCCCGGCGCGACGGCAGCGCGCAGTCGAACTTGAGCGTGCTGCCCTTGCCGTGCTCGTGCGGTACGTAGTCGCAGGTCACGGTCTCGCCGGCGGCGAAGGCGAACGTCCCTCGCGGCCCCGCCTTGATGTCCGCCGCGGCGACGTTGGTGGGCTCCCAGACACGCGCCCGGCGAATGGCGTCCAGCCGGGCGACCCGCGTAGTCGGAGGAGCGGCCGGCTTCGACTGTACGTGTTCGACACACGTCAACGTCAACAGAACGGCAATCGGCGCAAGGCCTCGCAGCACGCTCGCTGAAAAGCAATATGGATACCGTCTGCCGGCGGACGCATATGCGCCTCTGCCGCAGCGGTATGTGCAGAGTTCGGGATTTCTCGGAACATGGGCTCCGCGAGGGTAGAGGTTGAGCCGATCGCGAGCGGTCGTTACCGACTACAGGCTCCGGACGGCTTCCAATCCGAGGGTACGCCCCTCTCCTGAGCCGAATCATGGATGACCAGGGCGAACGCACGCCGGAGCGTCGTACCGGTGACGTTCAGCTCCATGGGAGTATTCGATCGCACCGTCATCGTTCCTCCGGCCCGGGCCCTGTTGGCGCCAGCCGGAGTCTCCAGGCACTGCTCTCCCGCGAGCACGTACCAGCCTTCGGGGCCCGGGTGCGTATGCACCCTCGAATTGTCGCCGGGCCGCATGACCGCGTACGAGAGCACCGCCGCGTAGCTCTTTGCTGCGGGAAGCTGCAATGGTCCGACGATGGCAATCGCTTCACCTCCCCGCGGGGCCGAGTTTCGGGGGCCGAATTCGGAGAGCCACACTCGCCCGTCTTCCTCCACCACCATCCCAGTCGCACTCTTAGCCGCCTCCGCAGCCTTCCTGCTCTGAAACGCGCGCAAGTGCCAGTAGACGGATGCTTGACTGAAATGAAGTCCGGTGACCGTGCCGATGTTGAAGCAGCCAAACTCCGGCCGCTTCTCGCCCGACGGCACGTCCACGCAGGCCACTTCGGTCAAGTGCTCGTGTCCGGCGATGCCGGGCGCCTGAGCCCACAGGTGGCCCACAGGCACGAATTGAAACGCGAGCAGGAACAGTACGAGTACCCCGATGAATGGAGTTCTGGCCATGTCCGATCCTTCGAGCAAGATGCTGATTTGCGCCAGTCTTGTCATTGAACGGCCGCTGGAAGCAGGGGATGTAGAGAACACGATAGCGCGAATACGGGCGTGCGCCGCTCGATCAGCTCGGGCGTGAAGCTACTGCCGACTCGAGTTCCTGAGCTCGACCGCTAGCCACGCCCGCGCCAGCTTCCAGTCACGCAATACGGTCTGCGGAGAGACGCCGAGCGCTTCGGCCGTTTCCTCGACGCTCAGCCCACCGAAATACCGAAGCTCGATCACCTTCACCCGGCGCGGCTCCCGTTTGGCGAGCGCGTCCAAGGCGTCGTTGAGCGCACAGATTTCGGCGGCGCGATCCGTACCGGTCGCCGGGCAGCGAGTCCAACGTCAACGCGGTGGTCTCCTCGACTCGTTGCAGGTTGCCGCCGTGCTTCGCGGAGGCGCGGGCGCGCGCGGCATCGACGAGAATTCGCCGCATGATCGTCGAGGAGACCGCGAAAAAGTGCGCGCGGTCCTGCCAGTCGACGGTGCGCGCATCCACCAGCCGCACGTACGCTTCGTGAACGAGCGACGTCGCATCCGCGCGGGCGCCCGCGCGCTCCTTCCGAACGTATTGCCGCCCGAGCTTGCGCAAGTGGTCGTAGACGAGCGGGGTCAGGCGGTCGAGCGCCGTCTGGTCGCCGCCACGCCACGCTTTGAGCAGCGCCGTGACGTCAGAGAAAGGATGCATCCGAGTCTCTCACCATCTTGTCGTTTTTGCGCTTCCTTTTCGCTAAACGTTTAGGGAGACTGCCGCGAGATAAGCGTCATGAACAACCACGGGGAGCGCGTGACCGCCGTATTCGAGGCCGCTGTCCTCCTCGAGCCAGCCGAGCGACTGACGTTCGTTCGCGAGGCCTGTGCGGACGATTCAGACCTGCGGCGTCAGGTGGAATCGATGCTGGCCGACGTCGACCAACCGGTGGTGATCGATCGGCCGGTCGACGAGGCGATCGCCGACCTGATGGACGATGATACGCCGGTCGTGGTTGGGACGCAGTTCGGTCCGTATCGCGTGGAGTCGCTGCTCGGCGTCGGCGGCATGGGCGAGGTCTACCGCGCCACCGACACGGTGCTCGGCCGCCAGGTGGCGATCAAGATCCTGCCTCCAGACGTCGCGGCCGATCGCTGAGTGGGTTGCGCGGTTCCGCCGCGAGGCCCAGGCGCTCGCCGCACTCAACCATCCCAACGTCGGCGCCATCTACGGATTCGAGACGCTCGATGGCCGCACTGGCTCCGCATTTGGCCTCGTGCTGGAGCTCGTGGAAGGCCCGACGCTGGCCGAAAAGCTGAAAGCGGGTCCGCTGCCGGTCGAGGAAGCGTTGGCGGTCGCGCAACAGATCGCCGAGGCGCTGGACGCTGCCCATCAGCAGGGCATCGTCCATCGCGATCTGAAACCAGGCAACATCAAGGTACGTGATGACGGCACCGTCAAGGTGCTCGACTTCGGCCTCGCCAAGATCGCCTCGACGTCAGAGAACGCTTACCAGGCGACGGCCGACGCTCGACCGCCGCGATCCCTCGCTTCGCCGATGATCGCGACGCCCGGCGATCACCGCGGCCGGCACCATCGTCGGCACCGCAGCCTATATGTCGCCGGAGCAGGCGAAGGGGCACCACGGTCACGAGGACCACCGACATCTGGGCCTTTGGGTGCGTCCTGTACGAAATGCTCACCGGCAGGGTCCCATTCAAAGGAGACGGTCCTGACCGACACGCTTGGCTCTGATCGTCCGGGGAGAACCCGACTTCGGTCTCCTGCCGTCAACCACGCCACCGGGAATCCGCACGCTGCTGCGGCATTGCCTGAACAAGGAACAGCGCCGCCGCTGGCAGGACGCAGCCAGCCTGCGCATCGCGATTGAGGACGCGCGCGCCGTTCCGGCTGATGTCGCAACGCCAGCCCTGATCGCACGTGCGGTGAACTGGCGATGGGTGCTCGCCGCTGCGTTCGCCATCGTGGTCGGCAGCGGCCCTTTCCGCGCTTGGCACCTGGCGCCTGGCACGGCAGGAGCGCCCCGCCGCCGTTGCGCGCGTGCTCGTTGGCGTGTCGCCGGCGAGCCAGATCGCGCGCGACGCTGGAATTTCCTAACGCGCGGCCTTTTCGTTCGGCCATCGCGTTGTCACCAGACGGCCAGTCGCTCGCGTTCATCGGCGCACTGCCCGACGGCACTCAGAAAGCACCGCGGTCATCGGCGGCCAACATTTCCGCAGCGAGGACAAGAGCGCGGCAGTTGTATGTGCGGAGGATGGATCGATTGGATGCGACGCCGATCGAGGGAACGGAGTCGGGCCGAGAGCCCGTTCTTCTCGCCCGATGGGCAGTGGGTCGGTTTCTGGCAGGCTGGCCCCGCCAGCTTTGGGCGACTCACCCTCGGCGAACTGAAGAAGGTCCCGCTCGCTGGAGGTCCGATGGTCACCTTGTGTCGGACGGCGCTCCCGGCGGGGATCAGTTGGGGGCCGAACGGCCGGATCATCTTCGCGAACCACGAAGGCGGAGGTCTGTGGCAGGTGGCCGACGCAGGCGGCACGCCCGAAGCGTTGACGACACCTGATCCCGCGAACGGGGAGCTGAGCCACCGTCTTCCGCACGTGCTGCCGGACGGCCGCGCCGTGCTCTTTACGATCCAGCGATCACCAGGCGGTTGGGACGACACGCAGGTGGCTGTCCGGTCGCTCGTCACCGGTGAGCAGAAGCTCCTCGTGGAGGGCGCCGCCGACGCGCGATACGTGACGAGTGGCCACATCGTCTACGCCCGCATGGGCACGTTGCTGGCGCAGCCCTTCGACGTGACGCGGCTGGAGGTCACCGACAAACCGGTCGGCGTCGTCGAGGACGTCATGCAGGACGTGAACAGCCCGTTCACGATTGGCAATTCGGGCACGGCTCAGTTCAGCGTCGCTTCGAACGGAACGCTGGCGTACCTGCCGGGTGGTGTCGCACCCGAGGGCGAGTACGTTGCCGTGTGGCTGGATCGGAATGGCGCCGAGTCGGAGGTCGGCATCCCGACGCGCGGCGTCGCCAGTCGCCCCCGGATGTCCCCCGACGGACACCGCATTGCGTTTCCTTCTCTCGAGGGGATCGGGATATTCGATATGGCGCGGCGGTCATTCCAACTCCTCACATCCTCGGCATGGGGGCCGCCCGCCATCCGCAGCGCTCCAGAGTTCCGCTTCGTGGCGTGGCACCCGGATGGAGAGCGTGTCACGTTCACCGGCGTCGACGGAGACCTGTACTGGATGCGCGCCGACGGCAGCGGAGAGGCTGAACGGCTCACCGGTAGTGACGCCAATGCGCAGTCCTCGCGTCGGCTTCAGGTGCCCACCTCGTGGTCGCCTGATGGGCGCACATTGGTATTCACGCGACGCAGCGACTCGGATCGGCAGCATCCGTCAATCGGGACATCTGGGCGTTCACGCTCGGCGACTCCGCATCATGCCGCACGGCCGTTCCTGGTCAGTGCGTCTGATGAGCCGTCCGCGGAGATCTCTCCTGATGGCCGCTATCTCGCGTATGAGTCCAACCAGTCGGGCCGATCGGAGGTCTACGTGCAGCCGTTCCCCGGATCGGGACGTCGGGAGCTGGTATCGACCGACGGTGGCGGACAACCGGTGTGGGCCCGGAACGGACGAGAGCTGTTCTACCGGGCGCCAGGGCCCGGGGCCGATGATGCGGATGATGGTGGTGGACGTCAGGCTGGGAGATGTGTTCACCGCAGGCAGACCGCGTGTGCTGTGGGAGGCGATGGCTGCGCGGTACCCTGGCGGCACCGGCGGCAGAACCTACGACGTCGCGCCGGATGGCCAGCGCTTCGTGATGATCCAGCAGAGAGACGCTGTGGCCGCAGCCGCCAATCACACATGTCGTGCTGGTCCAGAACTGGCTGGACGAGCTGAAACGGCTGGTGCCGAGGAAGTAGACCGCCCGGCCGCGTCAGGCTCGTTGTAGTTTCAGGACCGATTTCTCGCTGAACGTACCGAGGGCTGGGCGAACCGCGCCATCAGCGGTCGATCGACCGCATTGATGCCCTCGGGAGATTCTGCGATGCGAGGATTCATCGTCGTCTGTTCTGTGCCTGCTCGTTCATCCGTGCTCGACGTTCGCAGACGTGACGAGCGTCACCGTGACGTCTCGAACGACGGTGGCAGGCGGGCAATCCTTCGGCGCCACGGGGCCTTACGAAAGGCTCGTCGGCCGCATCGAGTTCGCGCTGGATCCGGCCGATCCTCACAATGCTGGCATCGCCGATCTGAATCACGCGCAACGTGATTCCGAAGGCCGGGTGCACTTCTCATCCGATCTCTATGTGCTGCGCCCGACCGATCCGCTCAAGGGCAACGGCGTCCTGCTGTTCGAAGTCGCGAACCGCGGTCGTCGATCTCTGTTGGGAAGGTTCAATCGGGCCGCACCCGGCAACGATCCGACTACCGACGCTGATCTCGGCGATGGCCTGCTGATGCGCGACGGCTACACGTTGGTGTGGATCGGCTGGGAGATCGACGTCCCCGCCCCGCTGCTCCGGATCGACGCGCCGCCGGCACGGCTGCCTGCAGGGTCTGACGATCGGCTCAGCGTCGAGATCATGCACAACCAGCGAGTGTCCGAAGCGTTCCTCGTCGACGATCCCGCGGGCCGTCCGCCGGTCATCTATCCTCCCGCCGACAGTCAGAGCCCGACGGATGTACTCACGGTTCGCGACCGCTTCTGGGACACGGGCGAAACGATTCCACGCGAGCGCTGGCGTTTCGTCGTCGGGCCCAACAATCTCCCCAAGCTGCGCCTCGAGACGGGATTCGAGCCTGGACGGTACTATCGCGTGACCTACCGCCCGACCGGAGCGCTCGTCGCGGGCGTCGCACTCGCCGCGATTCGTGACGCGGCGGCAGCGTTCCGCTATCGATCGGACCTGCCGATCCACGGTCAACGCACCTACGCGTTCGGGGTCTCGCAGGCGGGTCGATTCCTTCGCCAGTTTCTCTGCGAGGGATTCAACGTCGACGAGCGCGATCGCCGCGTATTCGACGCCATGTGGATCCATATCGCCGGCGCTGCACGCCTCGGCTTCAACCGGCGATTTGCGACCCCGTCGCTCGCGGAGTTGTTCACGACCACGCAGTTTCCGTTTGCAGACGTCGAGCAGGTCGACGTCGACGGTACGCGCAGCAGCATGCAAGCGCGCTATCGGCCGGATCAGCGCCCGAAGATTTTCTACACGAACACGCCGGTCGAGTACTGGGGTGGCGGCCGCGCCGCGGCGCTCACGCACACGACCGCTGATGGCACGCGGGACCTCGAGCTGCCGGACAACGTCAGGATGTATCTCCTGGCAGGGACGCAGCACATCGTCGCGCCGTTTCCACCCGTTCGGACTCCATCCGTGTCCGGCGCGGTCAACCCTGCGGCGCGAAGCGGTGGGCAACAGTTGAACAATCCAACGCCGCACGAACAACGTCATGCGGGCACTGCTTCGCGCCTGGCACGAGTGGGCCGCAGCGGGGACTACGCCGCCGCCGAGCCAATACCCGCGACTCAGCGACCGCACGTTGGTCAGGATTGACGAGGTCATGTTTCCCGACACTGAAAGGTGTCGCAGATCCGCGGCGGATTGTGGGACCGGCGCCGCACGATCGACGGCAAGGTCGTTCCGCTTCCGCATCTCGTGCCGCAAGTCGATCGCGATGGAAACGACCTCGGCGGTATTCGCGACCCGGACGTCGCGGTGCCGCTGGCGACGACCACCGGCTGGAACTTCCGGGATCCATCGGTCGGCAATCCGAAGGACATCTACCAACTCCTCGGGTCGTATGTTCCGTTCGCGCCGACCAGAGCTGCGCGGCAAGCCAATGGTGATCCGCGCTCGTCCCTCGAGGAGCGATATCGGGGTGTTGACGACTACCTGCAACGAATTCGGAGTTCGGCGATGGATTTGATTCGAAGGCGTTACCTGCTGGCTGAGGATCTCGACGGCATCCTCGAACGAGCGAAGAAGCACTGGAGCTTCGCGACTCATGAGGAAGTTCCACCCTCCGCAGATCGTCGATGACCCAGAGCGCCGTCAGTTTTCGATCAGGTCAGGTCCACTCCGGCCGCGCATTTCGTATATACTAAATCAGTGTTCGAGTGGGACCCGCGGAAGGCTCAGGCCAACGCGGCGACGCACGGCGTCTCGTTCGAGGATGCCGTGACCGTCTTCCTGGAGATCCCGAGGCACTCGATGGCCCGGACCTGCAGCACTCGTCGGCGGAGTCTCGGTTCCTGCGGCTAGGTCGATCCGCCGGCGGACACGTGCTCATGGTCGCGTACACATTCAGGAGAAGTGGCGATATCGAAGCGATCCGGATTATCAGCGCGCGGCGCGGGAGCCGCCGCGAGCGTGCGGCGTACACGGCGACACATCGATTTCTCTGACATTCGCGATTCATCGGCGGAGCAGCTGAAAGCGGTGCGGCGTGTCGGTCGCCCTCCCCTTGGCGATGAACCTCGACAGCTGATCGCGATTCGTGTCGATGCAGGAGTGCTCGATCAGTTCCGCAAGGAAGCACGTCGTCGGCGCGTCGGGTATCAAACGCTTATCAACGAAGTCTTGGCTCGCCACGCGCGGAAGGATGTCGCGTAGCCGTCAACAGACGCCGACGCGTCCGACCGGTCGAGTGTGCTCACCGCAATCGCACGGTCTCCGTCCCATCGGGCGGTACTCTTCGGCCCCACGTGTCGATCCACACCGCGTACGCCGATCGGAGGATGCGGGATACCATCTCGGACAGTCGCTCTTTCGGAAGCGTGCCGTCGGCGTACGCTTTTCGCAGCCAGTCCATGAAAGGATCGACACCCCCTGCTTGACGTCCTCCCCTCGAGCAGGATGAGGATCGCGATGTGTTTTGTGCGCCGCATGGCCGAGAAGTCTAGTCGACCCAGTCGCAGCTTTTCAAAGCCCCGGTTGCATGCTCGTCGATGCCGGGCGGCGCTGGCGGCCGTTGCGACGACACCGTAACCGTCTGGGCCGGCGCCCGGTTCCGTTGCCGCCTAGCCATAAATATGGGAATATGGTGAGGTGAAAACCACGCTCGAGATTCCGGATTCGGTGTTTCGCCGGGCCAAGGCGAAAGCGGCTGAGCGCGGACAGGCCCTCAGAGCCTTCGTGACGGAGGCCCTGCAGGAGAAACTCTCGGGCCGCCCTACCGCTTCAGGCGGGGATCACGCTCCGTGGATGAAGGGCTTCGGACAACTTCGGCCGCTTCGCCGCGAGACCGCCAGAATTCAGCGTGTCATCGACCGAGAGTTCGAGGTCGTGGAGCCAGAAGACCGCCGGTGATTCTCGATACGAACGCGCTGTCGGCTTTCATCGACGGCGAGCCGGCCGTCGGCGTCAGGCTCTCGGCTGAAAGCCAGGTCGCCATTCCGGTCATCGTGCTCGGGGAATTTCGCTACGGCATCTCGGGTTCCCGGCACCGTGACAAGTACGAGCGGTGGTTGGCGGATCATCTGTCCCACTTCGAGATCCTCAGCGTGACCGAATCCACTACGCTGACATACGCGCGCGTTCGGGCATCGCTGAAGAAACTCGGCCGCCCGATTCCGGCCAACGACACGTGGATCGCCGCCCTCGCGCTCCAGCATCGTCTGCCCGTCATGAGCCGCGATGAACATTTCGACGCGGTACCGGGTCTCCGTCGGGAGGCGTGGTAGCGCGCTCGAATGTCTAAAATCACTCACTCGCGCGCTCGTTCGCCAGTGGCGGGTTACGGCTGACGATGTTGCGCCTCTGGCGCAATGCCTCTCCTACGTGAAGCGACTGCAGGCCGCACGGAGAGACGTGCAGCTGACGGAGTACGCGGGCGCGTACCACGGGTTCGACAACCCGCTGACGCCGGTGCGCCAAACCGGGCCTCAGACCACGCGCCGGGGGTGTGACCTGTACGAGCAGTCGGTCGGGCGTGTCCTCAATCGCGAGACCGGTCTGCCTGTCACGCGAAACGACGAGTGTCTCAAGGGTGGTGGGCCACCCGGGTACGATGCTCGCGCGCACGCCAAAGCCGTCGAGGACGTGAAGGCGCTCCTGCAGCGGGTGTTCGAGCTGGAGCCGGCCCGATAGCCACGAAAGTAAGCTTCAGCCGGATGACTCTCCTCCCGTCTCTGCTACGGCAGAAGTTCCAGCGCACGTGAGAGGCGGGGGCCGATGCGGATTGTGGTGAAGTCACGCCGATCGGTGGTCAGAACGCGGTACACCTGGCGGCGCTCGGCACGAGCGGCGACCGTGCCGTCGACCAATCCCAGATTGAGATTTTTGAACTTCGCGTCGAGCTCAAGAGCTCGGACGAGATCGGAAGGGCGGGGCGCCTCGTATTCGTAGCGGGTTCCTGGGTCGAAGATTTCGGCGATCAGCTTGCGCATCGCCGCGCGCTGCTGCGGAGGAAGTAGTCCACCTCGGCCAGCACCAGCCCTGGCACGATCACGAGGCTCGCCGATGTCAAAGCCGTTTCGTATTCGGGGAAGCTCGGTCGGCCGTCAGCGGCGCGGGCGAGCGCTCGAAGCAGCCCGCCCGTATCAGCAACGATCGGACGACTCAACCTTCGAGGTCCCGAAACAACTCAGACTCATCCCCGAGCTTCGCGTCCGAGGACTCGAAGAGACCTGTCGAGGGAGGACGCCGGCCCGAGTAGTACCGTGACGCGACGACACGCAGGCCCTTCCGAACGAGGTCAGAGGCGGAATGGCCGGCCGCGCGCGCCCGCTTCAACGCGCGCACATCCGCTTCGTCAAGGCGAATCGTCGTCGAAATCAGTCGTGCCATACACTCACCATACTGCGAAATGCCCGAGTGTCGAATGCTCGAATCAGCCCGGTGGTTCGCCGACCAATTGCCGTTTCTTGTCAGACGCTCGGGAGTATCTGCCGACGAACGAGTTCGGCAGATCGCGGAAGTGAAGGGTGTGAATGCCGTTCTCGATTTGCCGAAGAACCTGTCCGCACCGCCTTTCTCACGGCATCGAATACTGTCGATTCGAACCTCGAACGAGAGCGACTGCTCGAGAGAGTTGCGACCGACACGCGATAGCCGTTTCCGCCGAATGCGAGTGAGCGAAGTCAGCGCACCTTCATCACGATGAAGGTGAGATCGTCGTACTGCTCCGCGTCGCGGATCCAGTCTTTCATCTCGTCGGAAAGCCGCGCGCTGATCTCGTTGGCCGGGAGGTGAGCGGTCTGGCGGAGCAGCTGCTGCAGGCGTTCCTCGCCGAACTCTTCGTTCTCGGGGTTGTGCGCCTCGGGGACGCCGTCGGTGAAGGCGAGGAGAACATCGCCGGGGCACAACTCCACGGTCGCCTCTTCGTACTCCATCTCCGGGAACATGCCGACCACCGTGCCTCCGACGGACAGCTCCTCGATCTCGGGCGACGCGGAGTCGGCTGTCGATGGCCGGCCGGCTCGCAGGAGATACGGCGCGTTGTGGCCGGCGTTGACGTAGCGCAGCTGCCGACGCTGCTCGTCGAGCTGCGCATAGAAGAAGGTGGCGTACTTGCTCGCCGGCGTCGACCGGTAGACGAACTCATTCATCCGCGCGACGAGGCGTGGCGGCGGCACGTCGCCCTCGGACGAGATGATCCGCAGCGACGCCTGCACGACGGACATGATCAAGGCGGCGGCGACGCCCTTTCCCGACACGTCGGCCAGCGCGATGCCGATCCGCGCCGTCACGCAGCTCGACGAAATCGTAGTAGTCGCCGCCGATGCGGCGGGCCGGAACGCTGACCGCGGCGAAATCGGCACATTCGGCGCGCGGCGGGGCATCGGGCAGCAGGCGGCGCTGGACGTCCGACGCCAGGGCGATGTCGCGGCGCAGCGTTTCCTGTTCGACGACCCGATCGGTCAGCCGCGCGTTTTCGATCATCAGCGCGAACTGATCGGCGCACGCGCGCAGCACCTGTTTCTCGTGCGCGCTGAAGCCGGCGCGCTGCGGCCTGTCCTGAGCGAGCGCACGCGAGTCGAAGGACCGCCCGCCCAGCAGCAGCACGCCGAGGATCTCGCTGCGGGTGCGCAGCGGCACGGCCAGGCGGACGCCGGCGGCGGCGAGCGCACGAATCTCGTCGAGCCGGTCCGGACGATGCACCGCGGCCCATTCGGCGAGGGCGTCCAATTCGTTCGGCGCAAACGGCAGCGGCAGCGGATAGGCGCGCAGCCGCGTGATCAGGAATCCGTCGGCGGCCACGACCGGTGCGGCCGTTTCGAGCGCGCCGGCGGCGACGAGGCAGCGGTACTCCGGCGTCGAGCCGTCGCGCCGCTCGAGCAGCGCGGCCGATTCGACGTGCAGCTCCTCGCACACGCTGGCGAGCACGGCGCGCAGAGCGCCGCTGTACGAGTCGGCGCTGCGCGCGGCGTCGACGAAGGCCGTCAGCACGTCTGCCGCCGAGACGTCCGATCCGCTGTCGTCCCCGCCGACCGCCTGGCGAATGTCGCGAACGGCGCGCTGCATCCGCTGACGCGCCCATCGCCAGACCGATGGCGGCTGCTCGCGAATGGCGACCATCGGCGAGATCAGCGTGGTGCGCCACGCCGGCACCGACGCGGCCGCCGCGGCGACGAGGGCGACGACGGCCGTGGACGCCGCGAACGGCAGCCATCCGAAGTTGGCGACCCCGAGGTACCGCACGAGCAGCCAGACGCCGCCGGCGAGCGCGATCGATCCCACCGCCACGCCCGCCAGCGAGAGCTTCAGGCCGCCGCCGAGCACGAGCGCCACGAGATCGCGGTTGACGGCGCCGAGGGCCATCCGCGTGCCCAGCTCCACGGTGCGCTGCCGGACGAAGTACGAGACCACGCCGTAGATGCCGAGCGTCGCCATGAGCAGCGCCGCCAGGCCGAAGAACGTCATCACCAGCGAGCTGAGACGCTCGAGCTGCAGGGTGTTGAGGACGATGTCGTGTATCGTCCTCACGTTTTCCATCACCAGTGTCGGATCGGCCTGCCGGATGGCGCCGCGGGCGGCGGCGATCAGTTGATTGGCCGGCAGGTCCGAGCGGACGACGACGTTCATCGGGTTCACCCCCAGCACGGCGGCGGACATAGATCTCAGGTGCTGCCGGCCTGTTCAGGCCGTTGTTGCGCACGTCGCCGACGACGCCGACGACCTCGAAGCGGGTCGTTGTCGGGTGTGCTGAGGCGCACCGAGGCGCCGATCGGATTGCGCTCGGGCCAGTACGCGCGCGCGGCGGCTTCGTTGATCACGACGGTCGACCGCATCTCGTTGCTGGCTGTCGGACTCGTTCAGCAGCCGGCCGGCGCGAAGCGGGATCCGCATCGTCGAAAAGAAGTCCGGTGTGGCCCGGACGAGGCACACGCGCTGCCCGAGAGCATCGTGCGGCCGGCCCTCGACGTAGATGGGGGTGCTCGCCGCAAAAGGGACCGGCTGGCAGCTGGCTCGCGAACGCGGCGCCCGTCACGCCGGGCGTCTGCCGCAGCGCGTCCATCAACCGCGCCTGCGCCGCACGCCGTCGCTCGGCGCGTTCCTCCGATGTGCCGGCGCCTCTCGGCAAGGTGAGGTTGAACGCGACGAGGCCGTCGGGGTCGAAGCCCAACGACACGCGTTCGAGATTGCGCATGTGAACGACGAGAATGGCCGACGTCGTCAGGAGCGCGAAGGCAAGGGCGATTTCGGCGACGACGAACGCCTTCGACAGGCGTTGCGCAGGCGCCGCGGCTGACGCGCGCACGCCTTCGGAGAGCACCGCGTTCGGCGCCGTGCGGATCGCCTGCCAGAGCGGCGCCAGGCCGGCGAGCACGCCGGTGGCGACCGCCACCGCCACGCTGAAGCCGAGCACCTTCCAGTCGATCGCGATGTCATCGACGCGCGGGATGAATCCGGACGCCGCGGCCAGGATCTGCCGAACGAGGATCACGCTCAGACCGACGCCGGCGGCGGCGCCGGCGACCGAGACGAGCGCGCCTTCGGCGAAGTAGCGCAGCGCGAGCTGCCGTCGCGACGCGCCGAGCGCGACGCGGATCGCCGTCTCGCGGGCGCGGACGACGGATCGCGCCAGCAGCAGCGTGGCCACGTTGGCGCAGGCAATGAGCAGCAGGAGGCCGGCGCCGCCGAGCAGGATCAGCAGCGGGGCGCGGACGGTCGAGCCGACCATCCCGATCGTCGCCTCGCGCAGGTCGGCCACGCCCGCCGTGTAGTTCTGGTAGCGTGCGGGATCGATGGCGGCGACGACGCGGCGACTCGCCTGGCGTCCGCCTTCGCCTGTTCCAGCGACACCCCGGGTTTGCGGCGGGCGTACGCGACGGACATCCCGCTGCCTCGGCTCGCGTTGGGCGGGGACGGATCGAGCGGAATCCACACCTCGGTGTCGCCGCGTGATACCCCCAGGCTCGCGAGCGGAAGCTGAAACGTTGGCGGCATGACGCCGCTGATCGTGTACTGGCGCTCGTCGAGCGTGATGGCGCGGCCGATGATCTCGCGCCCGCCGCCGAGACGGCGCCACAGGGACGTCGAGATGACGGCGCTCGTGTCGTCGACGAACCACTGGCCGAGGCGCGGTGGACCGAGCTGCCGCGCGAGGGCCGGCGTCACCGCCGCGCCGGGGACGAATTGCGGCTCGCCAGGTGCCGTCAGGCGGAATCGGCCGGTGCGGAACCAGCCGAACGCGTCGAAGCTCGTCGTCTGCTGCTCGTAGTCCTGCAGCTCGGGCACCGACATCGTCATCATCGTGCCCGGGTCGGTCGTGTTCACGCCGTACAGCGACACGAAGCGCTCGCCGTCCGGGTACGGCAGCGGCCGCAGCAGCACGCCGTTGACGACGGTGAAGATCGCGGTGGCCGAGCCGATCCCGACGGCAAACGCGACCACCGCGAGCAGCGCGACGCCGGGCGCCGTTTTCCAGGAGGCCCAGGCTTGGGAGAAGGCCGATAGCACGTCGCCGTGACTTTAGCGCGGAGTCGGCGCACGGCACTTCAACCGGCGTAGGGCATATCGACAGCTGAGTACCACCCTGGCCCACCTGAAGGAGTTGGCCGGGAGCGGACCGGCGGATGCTGACGTGCCGAGCGGCGCCTCAGAAACAGCGATTCAGTGCTGGCCGTCGCAGGCGTCAGCCCGTGCGAGGAGAAATGCCCTTTCCCGCGCGTTGCGGGTCAGCGTGGCCGCAGCCGTGAATTCTGAACGCGCCTCGGCCAGTCGACCGGCCCGGAACAGAAAGTCGCCCCTCGCCGCCGGCAATGGCGCGTAGTCGCGCAGGGCGGCGGCGTCGGCGATCTCGTCCACCAGTGTGAGGCCCGCTTCAGGCCCGAAGGCCATACTGTGGGCGATCGCGCGATTGAGATCGACCACGGGCGAGGGCGCGACGACGCGCAGCCGGTCATAGAGCGCGGCAATGCGCGGCCAGTCAGTATCGGCGGCCCGGCGCGCGCGGGCGTGGCAGGCGCCGAGCGCGGCTTGCAGCACATAAGGGCCGTTACCGCCACGCGCTTCGGCGCGGGCCAGCGCATCGAGGCCACGGCTGATCAGCAAATGGTCCCAGCGTGCGCGATCCTGCTCTGTGAGGGGTATGAAGGCGCCGTCCGGCCCGGTGCGCGCCTTCTGGCGCGACGCCTGAATCTCCATCAGGGCCAGGAGGCCGAGCACTTCGGCATCCTCGGGCATCAGACCGGCCAGCATGCGGCCGAGCCGTTGAGCCTCCAGGCACAGGCCCGGCCGGACAAGGTCGTCGCCCGCCGTGGCCGCATAGCCTTCATTGAAAATGAGGTAGATGACCTCGAGCACCGAGGGCAGCCGCGCCGCCCGTTCGGCGCCGCGCGGCACCTCGAAGGTCAATCCGGCCTTTGCGATCGCCTTCTTCGCGCGGACGATACGCTGCGCGATCGCGGCCTCGCTCGACAGGATAGGCGCGGGCGATCTCGTCGGTCGTCAGGCCGCCGACCACCTTGAGGGTGAGCGCCGCGCGGGCGTCGGGCGACAGCATGGGGTGGCAGGCCGTGAAGATGAGGCCCAGCAGCTCGTCGCCGAGATCATCGTCCATGGCCGCCTCGATCGCCTCGACGGCACCGTCGCGCGTCTTCTCGTCCAGCGTCCGCGCGATCTCCTTGTGCTTGCGCTCGCGCATCTTGTCGCGCCGGAAGGCGTCGACGGCGCGCCGTTTGGCGACGGCCATCAGCCAGGCTCCCGGATTGTCAGGAACGCCGGTCCTCGGCCACTCGGACAGGGCGACGACCAGCGCGTCCTGCGCCAGCTCCTCGGCAAGGTCGACATTCCGCACCATGCGGGCCAGGCCCGCGATGAGCCTGGCCCGTTCAATGCGAAAGGTCGCCTCTATTGCTTGATGAGTTTCCGCCTGGTGCGCGTCGCCTGCGGTCACACCGCTAGTCTAATCCGAGGGGCTTCGCCCCTCGGACTCCCCTACACGCGCTCTCGCTCGCCGCTGCGCCGGCTCGCTCCGATCGCGTGGCTCGCTCGTGGTACTCGCTCGCGTCGCGGGTTTTATGAGATAGGTTCGCCGACGGTATCAGGCGACGCCGAGTTTCCCGCGCTCCCCTTCACGGGGCGCCGAGAGTTCCTCGGGCGTCATGAACTCGGCCAGATTCCGCCGCCTCGTAGAACGGCCGGATTTCGACCTCGCTCTTGCCTGGCATGAGATTGGGGGCACGCTTCGCCCAGGCCACGGCCTCGTCCATGTCCTTGACCTCCCAGATCGGGAAGCCGGCGACCAGCTCGCGGCTCTCTGCGAACGGCCCGTCGATGACCGTACGGCCGGGACCTTCGCACACGATGCGCTTGGCCTGGGCACTGTTCTTGAGGCCGGCGCCGGCCACCAGGACGCCGGCCTTGACCAGCTCCTCGGTGAACCGGTCCATCGCCGCGAACGCCTCGGCCGTTGGGGGCACCCCCTTTTCGCTGTCCTCAGTGGCTTTCCCGAACACCATAACCCGCATCGTCTGCCTCCTTGTTTGAGCCGGCCCATTTGGCGTCTCACTGGAACGACGAACGAGCTTGCTGGAAATCGACATCGTTCTGCAAATCGTGCGGAGCGGCCGCGCGCATCTTCGCGATGAAGTATTCAGCCTGAGGTTAACGATGAGATCCGGCGGTTATCGGCGGACTTGCGTCCTTTTCTCTGTTCCTCCGTCTGTAGAAGCAAAGGCAACGGGAGAACAGGGTGCCGAGCAGTTCGTGGCGTCGGCCCTGATCGAAGCCGTCAAACCTGCGTGATCCGACGCGGTGCATGCCGCGAGAGGTCATCACCAACGGAGCACATGATGAATCTCACTGAACCCAGCCAGTCGGCGCTAAACGCCGAACAGGCGCGTCCCGAAGCGTGCTGCGATAGCGTCCTCCTCGGACCTGCTGCCCGCCGCAGGCCAAGCCAGCCTGTTGCGGACAATCGTCCAAGGCCGGTACGTGCGGTTGTCAGGCGGGCGGCTCCACGAAGCGATAGGATCGAGGCACATGGCTGCAGTCTCCGAGCTGCCGTGGGAAGAGTTGCACGGCAACCTAAGGGCGTTCATCAGCCGGCGCGTCCGGAATCCGGCCGACGTTGACGATCTGGTGCAGCGAGTGTTGCTCCAGATCGTCAAGGGCCTCGCGTCCCTGCGTGATGCGGAGCGGCTCCACGCGTGGGTGTATCGCATCGCTCGAAACGTCATCGTGGACTACTACCGCTCGTCGACCGCTTTGCGCGAAATCGCCAGCGGCGATCCGGAAGACCTGGCGGCGGCCAGTGACGAGAGTCAGGCTGCCTCACAGGACGATGAGCGAGCCGCACTTCAGGAGCTGGCAGCCTGCATGGCGCCCATGATCCGTCAGCTACCTCCCGCGTACGGGGAGGCGGTCACGTTGGCCGATCTGGAAGGCGTCAGTCAGGCGGATGCAGCCGCGCGGGCTGGCGTGTCGACCTCCGGAATGAAAAGCCGCATCCAACGAGGCAGACAACAGCTTAAGGCCGTGTTCGAAGAATGCTGTCGGGTCCAGCTCGATCGTCGTGGGACCATCGTCGGCTATGACCCTTGCAAGTCTGACTCCTGCGGGCCGTGCGGAAGCTGCGACTGACGCGGGATGCGTCAGACGGAGTCGCCTGGGCAAGTAATTGACTTACTCTTCATGCCGCACTGGGCGGGCCTGACAGGATCTTGGGTGTTTGGCTGCGGCGCAGGGTGACAGTGAGTGTGGCGCCTCCTTCGGGATTCCTTTGGTGGCCGCGGAACGATCGCTCGTTCTGCGACGTCATGCGCCACGGTGACACTGACGCCGCCGAGCAGTTGGATGCGCTCGACCAGCACATCGATGATTGCAGTCTGGTCGTCTGCATGCTTCCGACTGCAAGTTAAACGGATTCGTTTGGGTGAGACACATTCAAGCTCTGCGCTTCTTTCGTGACAGTGCCAGTCTGCATCATGTCCCTGAAGCCTCCGGCACGCCAGAGGACAGCATTGCTCATCTGCGAGATTCTCCACTGGCCGTCCGACTGCATCAGCGTCGCGTGAATGACTCCGCCCGCTATAAAAAAGTTGTCCAGCTTGTTCGCGTCGGCTTTACTGCCTTGCCACATATGCATGGCGATGAGATTGGCCCGGACGTTCGCCGTACTGCCGTCGAGAGAAATATCGTGACCGGCGACAAAATGTTGCGAACCTTCAAACCGGGTGAAGCTTTTCCGATGGCTCGCACTAATTTCTTCGGGCCCGATCAGTGAGCCGCCGTTGGGGCGCGTGACTTGTGCCTGAGGCGTGAAGATGGAGGCGAAATGCTGGGCGTCAAAATTCTTCTCATCAAGTGCGCGAAAGTAGCTGTTCACGATGCCCGTGATTTCAGATTTGTTGATGAATTCGGTGATCCTGTCTTGATCCATGATTAGTCCTTTTTCTGCTCGCGGAGGATCGCCTCGACTTCGCTCTTGACGTTCGCGATCGCGATGCGCAGCTGTTTCATGGTTTTCGTTCGATCGCCTGGTGCATTTCGCCTGCGGTCACACCGCATTTTCGGCCAAGGGCGGCAGGGGAGACAAGCCGGCCTCAGCAGCCGCATCGTGATCGTGCGGGACGCGACGACGCCAATCGAGACGGCGGCGCCGCGCGAGAGTTGGCTATACTCACGAAGCCGAATAGTTCCGAAACCAGAGAGCACATGGCCGACTCACTTCACAACTCCGGCTTCCAAACCGCGATGTCCGTTCTTTCTCACCTGTACTTCGCACCGATTCTCGGCAGGTTGATCCGTGCGCAGGTGCCGGATCTGCTCGACGGCGGAGCGGTCGACTCGGAAGAGCTGGCGAAGCAAGCAGGCCTCCATCCCCTTTCCACGGTGCGGGCGCTCCGCGCATTGACGGCGTTCGGTGTGTTCCGCGAGTTCGCGCCTGGCACGTTCGCGAATAGCGAAGCTTCCAGCTTGTTTCGCGATGGCGGTGGCCTCCGCAATTACGCGCTGTTCGCGACGTCGGAGCAGTTCTTGAAGTCGGCCATGGCGCTCGGCCATAGCCTGGAGACGGGACAGGCCGCACACGACCACGCCCTCGGGCAGAAGGTATGGGAGTACTTGCGCGACCACCCGGAAGATAACGAGGCCTTCAACCGGGGACTGGCGGAGATCCGCACCGATGAGCAGGCCGCGATTGCGGCGGCATACGACTGGACTGGCGTGACGTCCGTTGTGGATGTGGGAGCGGGAGCGGGTGCGCTCCTGGCTTCCATTGTCGCCGGAAATCCCGGCGTTCGGGGCATTCTGTTCGATCGCCCAGACGTGCTGCCCGATGCCGACCACCTGCTTCAGGCGCGAGGAGTGCGCGAACGGTGCGAGTTGGTGGGAGGAAGCTTCTTCGAGCCGATCGAGGTCAAGGGCGACGTCTGGATCCTGAGCCAGGTTCTGCACGACTGGCCAGATGCGGAGTGCCGGACGATCCTGAAGCGGTGCCGCGAGCGGATGACTTCCGGGGACCGGCTGCTGGTGGTAGAGATGGTTCCCGTGCCCGGCCAGCCGGATGCCGGGATCGCGATGCTGGACATGGCCATGATGATGTTCGGCGGCGAGGCCCGGCAACGAACCGAGGCGGAGTACAACAGTTATTTTCGGCGACCGGATTCGGTCCGGCGCGTGTCATCGGGACAGGAACTGCGTTCAGCATTTTGGAAGTGCAACCGAGTTAGCCGCATGTACAAGTACGGAGAGATGTCCGAGTGGTTGATCGAGCACGCTTGGAAATTGATTCCGGTCGCGCGTGCTGACGCACACCGACACCAGGAATCATTGAAACATCGCCCGGCCTGCGTGCTTTTCATTTGCATGCTGGGAGGACTCGCAGCCGCCCAGACCTCGGCACTACCCGAACTGCGAACAGCGGCTGCGACGATGACGCCCGGCAGTCTGACGCGCCATATTCGGGAACTCTCCTCTGACGCCTACGACGGCCGCCTCCCTGGGACTCCTGGCGAGGACAAAAGCGTCGCCTATGTCATCTCGCAGATCCAGGGCATCGGCCTCCAGCCTGGCACACCGACAGGCGGCTTCGTGCAGAAGGTGCCCCTGTACGGGAGTCGCTCGCGAGGCACTCTCGCGATCACCGCCGGCGGCACGCATATTCCGATGTCGCCGGGTAAAGACTTCGTCCTGTGGTCGAATTTACCTGACGAGCGGATCGAAGTCCGTGATTCCGACGTCGTCTTCGCCGGTTACGGAGTCGTAGCGCCCGAATACAAGTGGAACGACTACGCAGGTATTGATGTAAGGGGCAAGACTGTAATCGTCATAAACGGCGATCCGCCAGTCGCCGACCCCGGTGACTCCACCAAGCTAGACGAACGTGTCTTCTTGGGCAACGCCCTGACCGTCTACGGCCGAACCGGAACAAAGCTGGCGACCGCGTTCAACCACGGAGCAGCCGCGGTCCTCCTTGTACTCCCCGCCGAACCCTTTCGTTACGTTTGGGAAAACAACGCGCGCGAGAACATGACCCTCCGTGATGGCCACGAACGCCAGCAGTTAAAAGCGCAAGCTCTGCGTCAGCATCGACAAAGCCGCCACGATATTCGCAGCCGCTGGAAACGATCTCGAAAAAGCACGCGCCGCGGCAGCCGAGCCCGGTTCCGGGCCGTCGCACTTTCTGCGCGCGTGACCATAACCGTGACCAACAACGTGCGCAGGTTCGAATCGCAGAACATTCTGGCCAAGATTGAAGGCAGTGATCCGACTCTCAAGAACGAGTACGTGATTTACAGCGGCCACTGGGACCACCACGGTCGCGAAGGGGATCGGATCTTCCACGGCGCGAGCGACAACGCCGCCGGAACCGCCGGCGTACTTGAACTGGCCCGCGCGTTTCGTACGCGATCCGGCACCCAAGCGTACGGTCATCTTCTTCTGGCCTACCGCCGAGGAAAAAGGACTATTGGGCGCGCATTACTACGTGGACCATCCGCTCTATCCTCTCGCCGCCACGGTCGCGAATATCAATCTCGACTACTTCAGCAACTGGGGATGGGGACGCACCAAGGACTTCAGCATTGTTGGTATCGGCAATTCCACGATGGATGATCTCACCGCCGAAGCCGTTCAACGCCAGGGCCGCATGCTTACGGGGGATACAGCCCCAGAGTTCGGCTTCTACTTCCGCTCCGACCATTACGAATTCGCCCGCGTCGGCGTACCCCTCGCTCGAAACTGCTCCCGGGGTCGAGTATGTTGGGAAAGCCTCTGGCTTTGGACAAAAGAAGCGCGCGGACTATATCGCGAACGACTATCACGACGCATCCGACGTGATCAAACCCGATTGGGATCTACTCGGCGCCGTGGAAGACCTCCAGATTTTGCTCGAGGTCGGCTACCGCGTCGCCCAACAACCCGACCGTCCCACATGGAAGTCGAATGCGGTTTGGCGACCGCGGCCTCCACGGTAACTTCTGCCGCCACGAGTCCCGGCCGGCGCAGCAACATACGCCCGTGCGCTTACTCATCGAAAGTCTTCCACAAGCATCAACTCGTCGACCGACGAATCAATACGCGAGAAAAACACGGTCCGGCCGTCTCGAGATGCGCTGAGACCAATGCCCACCGTACCAAGGTTGCGAGCCACCGTCGTCGACCGACGCGAGGCAAAGTCGAAATATTGCAGTCGGGTCTCTCCCGCAGGGCGATCCGCCAAAAAGACTCCCCCTTCGCCAGACTCCCGATCGATGTAGTAGATGCCTCCCTCGACGACATCGAAATTGCCAAGAATGACGCCGTCCAGCACCTTGACAGCCGAGCCGCCGGCGAGGGGCAAGCGCCACAGCGGGCTCGGCCGATGCGTGGCCTCGATGTAATAAAGATCGCGGCCGTCGTACGACTCGATCGCCAGGACTCCCTCGCTCGTCGTAACTTGAAGAGCGGAACCGCCGGAAACCGGCACCTTCCAGATCCGCGGCTGTCCCTCCTGCAATACGGTGAAGTAGATCCACTTCCCGTCTCGGGAGAAGCTGGGAAATCCACCGTTGGGCATCTTCGTTGTCAGATGTCGTGGCGTGCCGCCGCCCGCGGGCACGACAAGAATTGGGGGACGTCCTTCGGTGTCGCCGTGAAAGGCAATGAATCTGCCGTCCGGAGACCAGCGCGGGAAACCGGGGAGGACAGCCACAGACGTGACCTGGACGGCATTGGATCCATCGGGATCCGCAACCCAGATTTCCGATTCGCCTGACCGGTTGGACACGAACGCGACTCGACGTCCATCTGGCGCGAGGTTGGGAAGGGTGTCGGTTCTCGTGGAGACAATGGCGCCCACAGCCGGCGAGGAAGCCGGCAGACCCGCCGTCGCCAACTCAATACGCCACACGTTCGCATCTGAGAAACTGCGCACATACACCAAACGCAGGTGCCCATCCGCAGTTCGCGCGACGACTGGGGCAAGACCGTCCTGGCCGATAAACGGCAGACGTGTCGGTATCGCCCCGCTTAGCGCATCGACCCTCCAAAGCCACCCGCGAGCTGCGAACAAGATCTCGCGGCTGTCAGGCATCCACGCGGGTCTGCCTGCGCTCACGGTTGACGTCACGCGAATGGGTTCGCCTTCGGGAATCACATGGGATCTCAAGGGCAGCCTGTAAAACTGTCCGGTGAAGGGGCCCGAGTGGCGGAGGAAGATTAGAGACCGACCATCAGGCGAGATCGCCGGATCGGCGTCGAACACAGGCGGGTACGTCAACTGATGCTTCTCGCCAGTGTCGAGAGAAATCATGAACACGCCGTCCGGTTTTCCATCGCCAGGCGAATCCGTCACCAGGACGCACCTGGAGTCCGGGCACCAGGCGATCGAGGTTGGCCGGTACGTTGGGGTGCCCGGTTGGATGTCCGCCAGCTTCCGCTCGGATCCTCCCAGCGGCGCAATCAACCGCACCTCGCTCTTACCGCCCGCCGACTCGCGACGGAGAAACGCAATCGTACGGCCGTCGGGCGACCAACTGGGGCTGTAATCGTTGTTCAGGTCCGTGGTCAGCCGCATCGGCGAGCCTGCGCCTATCTGCTGTACATAGAGATCGGAATTGTCTTGTTTCGCACCGGTCCACGTGAAGACCACGTGGTGGCCATCGGGAGACATTGATGGAGAACGCACGACTCCCGACAACGACGTCAGCGGGAGTGCACGCGGCGGCTCGTCGTTCACTGGAGCGGGCCGCGATTGTGCGACGAAGTACCACGCCGAGAGAAGAATCGGCGCCCCTGCGATCACGGCCCAACGCCGCCAGAACGAACGAGGGATTGCCGGAGCGCGAGCCTGCGGCGTAACGCTCGACTCGACAGCTGCCGGTGGCTGATTCGCCCCGTTCACGGGCGTCACGAGAGCGGTGAACCGGTAACCTCCCTTCGGCACCGTCTCGATGTACTGCCCGTTCTCGGCCGTGTCACGAAGGGCCTTGCGAAGGGCGAACACGTTGTAAGCGAGATTCGCTTCCTCGACGAAGGTGTCCGGCCAGACCTTCTGCAGGAGTTCTTCCTTGGTAAGCAGCCGCCCAGGCTGCTCGACCAGCGCGGTCAGGAGATCGAAGGCCTTGGGGGTCAGCGGCACGGGCTCGCCGTCCCGTCGCAACACCCGTTGCTGCACGTCGATCAGGAACGGCCCGAATTGGCTCTTTGAAGGCTTTTCCACCCGTGTGCGCGTCCACAGACCACCGATCTCAGGCGCACAGAAGGCTAACACGTTCCAAGCGGGCCCCCCAAGCCTTTCAAATCGGTGATTTGTGCAGCTCCAACCGTTCAAATCGAGATTCAAAGCGCTTTCCAATCCGTTTCTAAAGACGCTGCGATCGCCGGCGCGATACCTTCGCCTGGCTTGGCACACGCCTCATGGATCACCCTCGAGCGTTGCCGCGTCGCTTCTTCATGGGAGAGAAAATGCGATTGATGATTCTCTGCGTATGTCTATTCGCGGCCGCCTGCAGCGGCCGTCAGGCTTTGAATTCACCAACATCGCCCACCGGTACGACGACCGTCGCTCCGGTTCAAGCGCCGGCGCTGAGGAGTGCGGCTCCAATGCAGGCACTAAGCATCTCCTCACTACCGTTCCGCGGCTCATTCAAAGCAGAGATCACAGGCACGCTGAATTGTCCGCCGACCTGTCCGCCGACCATCGTCACTGTCACGGCCGCTCTCGTGGGCACGGCGACCCACCTCGGCCAATTCACCGCGACACGTGTGGATGTCGCTGATCTAGGGGTACGACGGCCACGGGCACCTTCAACTTGACTGCTGCCAATGGAGATCAGTTGTTCAGCACCACCAGCGGTGGACTAGAGGGACCACCACATCAGATCGTGCTGACCGCGACCATCGTAGGCGGCACTGGCCGATTCGTCCATGCCAGCGGTACGTTTACTGCGCGTCTGACTCAAATCGTCGACTTTGCCTCGGGCACAGGGTCTGAAACAGGAACCTTCGAAGGAGAGATCAGCCTCGACAAATGAAAGGGCCTAGATACTGAGGCGGCCGATCCGGCTTCGCCAAGGGCGGACCCGCTTCAGCACAGGCTTACCTCCTCACTTTCTGGCGGAGAAGAGCCCGGCCGCAGTGCAGTCGGGAGCGCACCGTGCCGACCGCGCGTTGCACCCGTTCGATTGACCGCTTCCTGGAGGACGCCCGTCGTTGACATTAGTCGCATCGACACCCATCCGATGCGAACCGTCGTCGAGAGCGATTGTCAGCTCACGCGCTTCACCGGTGGCGGCGCCCACGTCCCGTCCGCGACTGCTTTCTTCGGCGCGTAGAGCCGCAGCGTCAGCTTGAACACAGCATCCTTGGGCGCCGGCAGCCAGTGGCTCTCCTTATCTTTGCCGGGCGAGTCACTCTGGATGTACAGCGTCAGACCGCCGTCGGCATCGAACGTCAGGTGACTGCGGTCGCCGAGCGAGCGACTGTGCGCCTCGAAGGGCTCGTGTCCGAAGCTCCCGCGCATGCGCGTCTGACCCGTGACCACTGCGGCATTTCCGTACGGCCGCACGCGTGAGTCGATGCGTTCCACAGATTCGAAGCGCAGCTGACGCGAACTCACCAAATCGATCAGCACGTCGCCAGGGAGTTCAGATCCCGACATGACGTCGATGAGGAGGAAGTCCGCCGTCAGTACTGCTCGCAACGCGTTGCCGTCACCTCGCAGTAACGCCCCGAAAAACACATCTTCCGCCTTCATCGCCCCGTGCTCCGCCGACATGTTGCGAGCCTCCCTCTGGTTCGCTGAACGACCACGCCTGGGATCTCACCCCTGGTGCATTAGCTGACCATTTGAGTCGTTATGGCCGGTCCGTGTGAAGTCTTGCTGGATGAACTCATTCGTTTGACGTGCCTCAGCGCCATTCTGGCAACATCAGTCCGAGAGTCGCCCCCGGTCACCGAGGCCATCGAGGACACCGGCTCGGCCACGCCCGTTCCGACATAGCCACTGAGCTTCGAATGAGCCCGACATCTAGAAACGAACGCGCAGGCCACCGTTGATGTTCCGGCCTTCGAGCGGCGCCCACGCGTCGACGGTCCAGCGACCGTCGACCGCGCGCGTCGGGAGAAGCAGCGGATCCCATCGCGTCTGCCTGACACCAGTGAGGTTCTCGCCGTTCACGAAGAGGCGAATGCGCCCGAACTGCTTTTCCGCCAGGAGTCCGAGAATCATGTACGGCTCGCTCGTCACGCGATACGGATTCTCTTCAAGGCTCTGTGTGCCGGTGTAGTACCACTCGATTCCGACCCGACCCACGTCCTCCGCTTCCCACATGCCCACGAGGCCGGCGCTGTGCCGCGGCGTCAGAGGCACGTCCTGCTGAACCGCGTTGACGGTCTCGCGCGCCCGCACGTAGGTGTAGCTGGCGGTGACCGAGAATGGCGCGCGGCGCCATGTGCCCAGGAGCTCGAGGCCGACGTTCGTGGTCGGATCCGGCAGGGTGCTGAGCACGTACGACGGCGAACGTTCGACGTGGAGTGGGTCACGGATTCGAGACGCGAACAGCGTGGCCGTATAGGACAGGGGCCCATCCGTGCGAGACACGTCGAACGACGTGCTCAGTCCACGTTCAGCTTCGAGCGGCCGTCGAATCTCCAGACGTGTCAGACCTGCCGCTTCAGTTTCCTCCGTGATTGGCGTCGGCCCGAAGAAACCGGTCCCCACCGACAGCCTGCTCGTCCAATGTCCGGCACGTGCCAATGCCGACACGCGTGGACTGAAGAACGTGCCGTACTCGCTGTGATGATCAAGGCGAGCGCTTCCAGACAGCGACAGCTTCGGAGACACGGTGACGTCGTATTGCGCGAATGCGCCTGGCACGAGGAAGTCATAGTCGAATCGCGGCACGTCGCGCGCCGTATAGGCGTCACGCTCGATGGCGAATCCGGCGACCCACGTCTGGCGACCTGCGGTTCCACGGATGGCTGTTTCGCCAAACGCCGTGTCGTGCCGATCGCGCTCGAGGACTTCGCCGAACTGGTGATCGTGGCTCTGTCGCGCAATCGCCGCGCGCGCGGTCACGACGTATCGGTCCTTGATCAGAAACTGTCCCACCGCACCGGCGTCGTACCGTCGCGTCTCGAGGGCTTCGACGTATGGCTGGCCCGTCGCCACCAGCACCTCGCCGTCCGGCGTGCCGCCGTGGCGATCCTCGTAGGTAAAGCCGGTTGTGGCAAAGAAGGTTCGGCCGCCGCCGCCATCCCAGAACACGCGCGGACGCACGACGCCTCGCGAATACCCTGGGAGGTCGGCCCACGCATCGTCGTTGACGTCGTTGGTCTCCTGCCAGTGGCCGCCACCGAGCAACGAACCACTCCAACCGCGCGCGAAGGAACGGGAGAGAAACGTGACCGCATCAGTCGCACCCCGTGTGGACCGATTGAGCAGGAACTCCTCGGCGGGTTCGGCACCAGGACGCCGCGACAGCAGGTTGATGACGCCACCCATCGCGCCGGCGCCATACAACGCCGAGGCCACACCTTTGATGACCTCGACCTGTCCCAGATCCATCGGCGGGATCTGGAGCAGACCGAGCCCGCCGACCTCGCCAAACAGCGGCAGCCCGTCCGAGAGCACGCGCGTATACCGGCCTCGCATGCCCTGAATGCGCACGCTGGCGGCCCCGAGGGACGGCGACGTCGTCTGCACCCGCATGCCGCCCATTTCGTTGAGCATCATGACGATGTCGCCGGGCGTCATGAGCATCTTCTCTTCGATTTCCTCGCGCGCGAGCACCTCGACGCGCATGGGCTGATCCTCGAGACGCTTGTCGGTGCGTGTCGATGCCACGACGGTGACGCTTTCCTCAAGGCTCGGTTGCTGCTGCAACTCCACGATGACCTCTTGCGTCGCGCCCGCTCCCAGCTGCACGGATGTGGTCACCGGCGCGAATCCGGGCTTCACGACGGTGATGTCGACGTTCCCGGCGGCGGTGACAACGGTCGTCGTGCCGGACGCGTCGGTGCGATGGCTGGCGCCAGCCACGACCACTTCCGCGTCCTCGATCGGCTTCTGCGCCGCACGGACTTGAACACGAACGGTGCCCGTCTGGCTCTGGGCGGCTATCGAGAATTGACAGCAAACAAGAACACCCATCGCGAATAACAGTGAACGCATAGACCTCCGCCGGCGCGTTCGTTACGCACCGATTCCTCAATTCATCAAGTGTGGTGAATAGTGGACGCGCTATGCGCGCGGAGGGTGGTCGGGCGGGTTTGCGAGCGCGTCGAGGTGAGACCTCAATGGCGGGTGTCCGACGCGAGTCGTGAGAATACCGGACGGTGCGAGCACCGGTGCGGCGGCCGAATCGATGCCGCCGAGGCAGAGCATGCAGCTGCCGTCTCCCGCGTGGTCGCCGTGCTGTTGCGAGGTCGATTCGCGCTCGTGGGTGCAGCCATCAGGGCAGCAGATGCCATCGATCGCGTTCAGGGACGCGAACACGACCAGGATCGCCACTGCCAAGAGCCTTCGCACGATCTGATTATCGCCTGCTTCCGGGGCGGGTCACGGTGCTGGCCCAACGATTTTGTGGTGGGTGCGGGGACGTCTGACCCTACGGATTGATTCTGCCGCCGGCGGCGGGTTCCCTCGATGACCGCGCGCGTTCCAAGGGTTTCGAGGAGGTTGGCGCGCTGACCCTTTGCGGTCTTCGACAATCGCTCATCCCACTCGGCCAGGAGCAGCCGCAGTTCATCGCGCAGGGTGAGTAGTTCCTCGATTCGCTGATTCAGACCCGTCGAGGCGCTCGCCAACCAGAGATCGAACGCTTTGGCACGGTGCACCGCCACGGTCGCGCACGCCCAACACACGCTTCAGGTCAGCCAACGAGAACCCGACAACGAGCGCCCGTTGAATGAGCAACACGCGTTCGACGGTGGCGGCCGAGTACCGCCGGTACCCCGCCGCCGTCCGTGTGACGCCCGGAAGCAGTCCCTTTCGCTCGTAGTGCCGAAGGGTATCGGTGCTGACACCGGTCGGTGCGGGCGACATCCCGAGGCCCCATCGGCGCGGTCGTCATCGCGTCCGCACGGTCGTCGGATCGCCGGTCTTGTGCTCAGCGATCTGAAACGTCAAGAACTGCATGCACGGCCGCGAGCGCGTCCGGATCGGAGGTCACGATATTCACCCGGCCACCGTTTGCCGTCTCCACGTACTGGTATCGAATCGCGCCTTTCCGCTCGGTCATCGCCTTCGTGCCGGGCACATTCTTCGAATCATGCACCAGCATCGGCGCATCGAAATTGCCCTCGCCGAACATCATCGCGATGTGTGGCAGGTGGGAACGGATCGCGTCACGGTTCTTCGTATCGGCCGAATCGTTGACGCTCACGTCGATCGCGCCACCGTCGTTGAAGAGCAAGAAATGGTGCGTCGTGCGGGCTTGGTCGAAGCCCATCACCATCGCTCCTCGCTGATCGTTGGATCCATGATGATCCTGGCGAGCGGCGAGCGATACCGGCATCGACAGAGAACCGAGCAGACACAGTACGGGAACAAGTCGCATGTGACCTCCTATGTGTACCGTACGGCCTGGAATCGTTCCAGGGTCAAGAACGGAGGCTCATGGCCGCCGGCTGGTTTGACAGCGTCCCCGCGGTCGAGCATCCTAGAGGCGTGGTGAGGCTCGTCCAGCGTCTCGCGGCTCTCGCGCTCACGTTCGGCCTGATGGCCGGGAACGCCGCGATCTGCGCCGGGTGGATGCCAACCCCTGAAGCGCGCATGGCGTGCTGCGCTGACGGCGCCGAATGCCCGATGCACAAGGGCGATTCGCACCAGCTCCGGGTCAGAGCGCGTTCTCACGCAGGCACAGGCCGACAGCTGCTGCGCGTCATCTGAGGGCCAGAATTCCAACCAGTCCAACCCCTCGTTTGTTACCGCCATCACTGCGGCGGTGCTCGGCGTCGGGGTTGTCCTGCCCGCCAACGTCCCTGCTCTCGTGCTGAGTGACGCGTGGCGCACGTCGGCGCCGATACCCATCGCGCCAGTGCCGAAGCACGTTCTCCTCTCCGTCTTCCTCGTCTAGCCATTCACAGTCGTCGTGTGTCTGCTCGGACTCCGCGTCCGGGCGCGTAGGTTCGCGCGTGTACGCGCGCGGCACGACGGGCTTCGCTTCGCTTGAACGCGGCGCGGCTTCGGCGAGGCAAGCATGATCAATCGACTCATTGACGTTGCACTGAAGAACCGTTTCATCGTCGTCGTTCTGTACCTCGGCCTCGCAGGCTGGGGATGGTGGGCGCTGACGTCCACGCCGATCGACGCGATTCCCGATCTCTCCGACAACCAGGTGATCGTCTTCACGGACTGGCCCGGGCACAGCCCGCAGGAGGTCGAGGACCAGGTGACGTACCCGCTCACCACGAACCTTCAAGGGCTCGCCGGTGTACGGGTGGTCCGGTCGCAATCCGCGTTCGGCTTCTCGATGATTTACGTCGTCTTCGAGGACAACGTGGAGCTGTACTTCGCGCGGACTCGCGTGCTCGAACGCATGAGCCTCGTCACGAAGAGCCTGCCCACGGGCGTCACGCCGACGCTCGGACCGGACGCCACCGGCGTCGGCCACGTGTTCTGGTACACGGTCGAGAGCCCGACGCATTCACTCCGCGAGCTTCGCACGCTGCAGGACTGGTTCATCCGCTACCAGCTCAATGCCGTGCCGGGCGTCGCGGAGGTGGCCTCCGTCGGTGGCCATGTCCAGCAGTACCAGGTGGACGTCGATCCGAACCGCCTCAGGAACTACAACCTGCCGCTCAGCGCGGTGGTGTCGGCCGTCCGCGCGAGCAATCTCAATGTCGGCGGCAACGTCCTCGAGTCGAACGGCGCCTGGCTGATCGTCCGAGGTGTCGGGTTGATCGCGTCCGTCGACGACATCAAGCGAATCGTCGTTGGCGGCTCGAACGGCGTCCCGATCTACGTCGAGCAGGTGGCCAACGTCCAGATCGGCAATGCCTTCCGGGTCGCCTCGCTCGTGAAAGGGACGCAGGAAGCGGTCGGCGGTGTCGTCGTCGCGCGAACCGGCGTCAACACGAAGGACGTCATCGACGCGGTGAAAGCGCGCATCGCGCAGATTGCGCCGGGCCTCCCGCCGGGCGTCACGATCGTGCCGTTCTACGACCGCTCGGACCTGATCGAGCAGGCGGTCGGCACGTTGCGCACCGCGCTGATCGAGGAGATCGCGCTCGTGACGCTGGCGCACGTCATCTTCCTGATGCACTTCCGCTCGATTCTGATCGTCACGCTTCCGTTGCCGCTCGCCGTCCTGATGTCGTTCCTGGGCATGTACTACGCCGGGATTTCCTCCAACATCATGAGCCTCGCCGGCATCGCCATCGCGATTGGCGTGCTCGTGGATGCGGGCATCGTCGTCACGGAGAACGCGTTCCGATTCGTCGAGCAGCGCGGTGTCGACGCCAGCGACCGCCAGCGAGTCTGGGAGACCGTTCGCGACTCCACGCGATTGGTCGGACGGCCCGTGTTCTTCTCGATGGCGATCATCCTGCTCGCCTTCATTCCGGTGTTCGCGCTGACCGGTCAGGAAGGCAAGCTCTTTCACCCGCTGGCCTTCACCAAGACGTTTGCGGTGCTCGCGGCGACGGTCATCGCCGTCACGCTCGTTCCGGTGCTCTGCACGTTGCTGCTCGGGGGGAAGTTCCATCCGGAAGAGGCCAACCCCGTGATGCGTGTGCTTCGCGCCGTCTACCGGCCTGTGCTGCAGAGCGCGCTCGCGCATCGGGCCCTCACGATCACGGCGGCCGTGGTTCTCTTCGTCGGAGCGTTGGTCCTGGCGCGTGGGATCGGGAGCGAGTTCATGCCGCCGCTCAACGAGGGCGACCTGATGTTCATGCCGATCGCCGATCCCAGCATTTCGCTCGAGGAGAACACCAAGATCGCGGCCCGTCAGAACGCCGCCTTGATGAAGTTTCCGGAAGTCGCCTACGTCGTCGCCAAGGTCGCACGGGCCGACACGTCGACCGATCCGGCACCGCTCAACATGACCGAGACCATCGTCCACCTGAAGCCGAAGAAGGAGTGGCGGTCGGGAATGACGCTCGATGGGCTGCGCGCGGAGATGGGGCAAGCGGTGCAGCTGCCGGGCGTCTCCAACATCTGGACGATGCCCATCATCAACCGCATCGACATGCTGACGACGGGCATCCGCTCGGAAGTCGGCGTGAAGATCTTCGGCACCGACCTGACCGTGCTCGAGGAATTGGCGCGGAAGGTCGCTGACACCGTGCGCCGAGTGCCGGGCGCGAGCAACGTCTACCCCGAACAGGTCACCAGTGGTCAGTACCTCAACATCGAGATCGACCGCGGCGCCGCCGCGCGCTACGGCATCGGCGTTGGAGACATCCAGCAGGTGATCGAGACCGCCGTCGGGGAAACCACCCTGACGACGACCATCGAGGGGCGTCAACGGTTTCCCGTCCGGGTCCGGTATGCCCCTGAGTACCGCGCAGACCCTCAGGCGCTCGGTCAAGTCCTGGTCGCCTCGTCCAATGGCGCGCAGATTCCGCTCAGTCAGGTCGCCCGGATCGAGCACGCCCGCGGTCCCGCGATGATTTCCTCGGAGAACGGCCTGCTGCTCGCGACGGTGCTCCTGAACGTGCAGGGCCGTGACGTCGGGGGCTTCGTTGAGGAAGCCCGCGCCACCGTCGCACGGGATGTCGCGTTGCCAGCGGGGTACTACATCGGCTGGAGCGGCCGGTGGGAGAACCAGGAGCGCGCGCGAGCCCGGCTGCAGATCGTCTTGCCGATCGTGCTGCTCGTGATCTTCGTGCTCCTGTACTTCACGTATCACTCGGCGCTCGAAGCCGCTCACGTGCTCCTGGCCGTCCCCTTCGCCCTGACGGGCGGTGTCTACCTTCTGTGGCTGCTTGGCTACAACTTCTCGGTCGCCGTGTGGGTCGGCTTCATCGCGCTGTTCGGCACCGCCGTGCAGACCGGCGTCGTCATGGTGATCTATCTCGAGGAAGCCGTCGAGCGGAAGCGACAGGAGCTCGGCGGAACACTGACGCGGGCCGGACTCTCGGGATGCCGTGATGGAGGGCGCATTGCTCCGTCTACGGCCGAAGGTGATGACGGTCTCCACCGTCATCGCAGGACTCCTCCCGATCATGTGGAGCACGCGCGCGGGCGCCGAGGTGATGAAGCCGCTCGCGACGCCGGTACTTGGCGGCATGGTGTCGTCGCTGCTCCATGTGCTGATCGTCACGCCGGTGATCTTTTTCTGGATTCGTGAGCGGCGGCTGGGGCTCCAGCACGAGCCACTGCCGCGAGCCGAGCATGTACGCGGCAGCTCCCGGCGCTTGTGCAGTGGCGGCCGGAGTCGTTGCCCTCGTTGCGGTGATCTCGTTCGTGGTGTGGCGGACGCGACCAGGCGGTAGCGAGCCCACGGCTCAGAGTGCCGGAACGGTCGTGCAAACGATCCGCGCCGGCGACCTCGATATCGCGCTGCTGTCGCCGACCGGCACCCTGCGGCAAGGACGGAATAGCTTCACGTTCGAGTTCAGGCGCACGGGCACCACCACGTTGGTCGACGTCGGCAGCGTGCGCGCGAGCGCCAACATGTCGATGCCCGGCATGGTCATGTCTGGTGGTCTCCAGGTCACGCCGACCGGGGTGCCCGGCCGATACGCCGCGACCGCGGAGTTCGGCATGGCCGGCGCCTGGCCGATGGCGATCGAGTGGAACGGGCCGGCGGGCCAAGGGTCGGTGAATTTCCAGGGAGGCGTGCAATGACCGCGCGAATCGTGTTGAGCGTCCTCATTGCGACGCTGCTGACCGGTGTGTCCACCTCGGCTCAATCACCCGGTGGCCAGGCGCCGCTTGCTGGCCGATTCGTGGATCCTGCGAACGGGCTGTCACTTGAACAGGCCATTGCGCGTGCCATCGAGCAGGAGCCCTCACTCCGGGCGGCGCGCAGTCAGGTGGAGGTGGCGCAAGGCACGAAGAGCCAGGCGTCGCTCAGGCCCAACCCATCCGTCTCGTTCGAATGGCGTGACGAACCCGGCGGCACGGACCACCTGGCCACGATCGGCGTGGAATGGCCGCTCGATCTCTTCCGGAGGAGCGAGCGTGTTGCGGTCGCGGACCGCGAAGTCACGGTTGCCCAGCTGTCTGCATCAGATCGCGAGCGCCTGCTGGCAGCCGAGGTCCGCACGCGATACGGCGACGTGCTGGCGACGATTCGAGATCTCGCGCTCCTCGACGAAATCGTGGCCGCGACACAGAACCAGTTCGACTTGCTTCGGTCTCGCGTCGAACAGGGAGCGTCACCACCGCTCGAGCGCGACCTGTTGGATGTCGAGCTCCGGCGGGTGCAGGCCGACCGCTTGCTCCAGGCGGGCCGGACCGAGACCGCCGTGTTCGAGTTGAAACGCGTGCTCGGCATGAAGGCGGATGCCACGCTCACCGTGCGTGACACGTTCGAAGCGCTCGTCCAACGCGAGTCGGCCGTGGCGCCACAGGTCCGCGACATGTCGACGACAGTCGAACAGCGGGCTGACGTTCGAGAAGCGGCGGCCCGCATCGAAACGGCCGTGGCGAAGATCGACCGCGCCGAGTCAGAAGGCCGCGTCGACGTCAGCCTCTTCGGAAACTACATGCGCATGGACGCCGGCTTTCCGCAGCGAGGGTTCGCCCCGAACGGCACATTGGAGCGCGTGCGTGGGCAGTTCAACTACTGGTCTGCCGGCGCGATGCTGACGATTCCCATCCTGAACCGGAATCAGGGAGACGCGGCCGTGGCGCGCGCCGAGCGGACAGGCGCGGCTGCCGCCTACGATGCCGCGCGGCTCGCCGCGGAGGCCGAACTGGCGTCCGCTCGCGCACGGGACGAGCGTGCGAGAGAGGCCGTGAAGATTTATGGCGCCGGCGCGCAGGCGCTGGCGCGACAGAACCTGACCGTGGTCGGTCAGAGTTACGAGCTCGGGCGGGTGACCGTCTTCGAGGTCCTGGCGGAACGGCGGCGATACCTGGATGTGGAACGGGCGTATACCGAGGCCTTGCGTGCGGCGTACGAGGCACGAACAGCGCTCAACCGGGCGCTTGGAGAGGGACGATGACGAGCGACACACGCGTGACGATGCACAAGGGCGCCGCAGCGCTGGTCGCCATCGCTCTGCTGGCAGCCGGAGCCGGAGCCGCGTACCTGGTGATGCGAAGCGATGCCGGAGCCGGCGGACACGGTGCAGCCATGCCGCCTCCTGCGGCCGTGCAGCAGTCTCCCGCTGCGACCGCTGGCGCGAGCAACGGGCCACTATCTGACGTCGTCGTTCCACTCAGTCAGGATGCGGCGGAACGCGCAGGGATCGTCGTCGCGCCGGTCGCGAGTGGAACGTCAGGCACGGAGCTCCGTCTGCCCGGAGTCGTCGAGCCGAATGCCTATCGCCAGGTCGTGGTCACGCCGCTCGTCGCCGGGCGTGTGACAAAGGTCGGGCCGGCGCTCGGCGACCGCGTTCGTCGGGGCGAAACCCTGGCCGAGATCTACAGCCCGGCGCTCGCCGAAGCACAGACTCGCTACGTCTCGGCACAGGCGATGCTCGACGCGCATGACCGCGAGCTGCAGCGGACCCAGAAGCTCGTCGAGATCGGGGCCGCGAGCCGCCAGGAGTTGGAGAAGATTCACGCCGAGCACGCGGCGCAGACCGCGGCTGTCCAGAGTGCGCGCTCGCAGCTCGAGTTGCTCGGCGTCTCCACATCGGCACTGGAGAAGATGGCGCCTGACCACAACGTGAGCGCCACCATCAACGTCCCTGCCCCGATTGACGGCGTCGTCACGGAGCGCGGAGCGAACGTCGGCCTCAACGCGGATCAGGCGACGAAGCTCTTCACCGTCCTGGATCTGTCAACGGTCTGGGTCGTCGCGAATCTGTACGAGAAGGACTTTCCTCGAGTGCGTGTTGGCACCGAGGCAGCGATCACGACGTCAGCCCGTCCAGACCTAACGCTGCGCGGCCGCGTCAGCTACATCGATCCGCAGGTCAGCGCCGACACACGGACCGCGAAGGTGCGGATTGAAGTGCCAAACCCCAGTGGCGAGCTGCGGCTCGGGATGTACGCGGATGTCGTGGTGGCCGGAGCGTCCGGTACCTCGGCTCCTAGAGTCCCGCGCAACGCCGTGCAGAACGTCGGTGACCGTACGGTCGTCTATCTGGCGAATCCAAAGGACCCCGGGAAGTTCGTTGAACGAGAGGTCCGACTCGGTCAGACCTCAGGAGAACAGGTCGAAGTCGTGTCAGGCGTTCAGCCAGGCGACGTCGTCGTGACCGACGGGCAGCTTCTTCGTCAGGGCCGAGCGTGAGCGTCTTGGTCTCAGGCCAGCGGCAAATCCGCAGCGAGCGCAACGCCTGCATCATCGAGCGACGGACGCAGCAGCGAGGCCGCCCAGACTGCGAAAGTGGTCGTGAGCGAGCAGGGCTATGAGCCGGCGAAAGTGACGTTGCGCGCCGGCACGCCGGCACGCATCACGTTCGTGCGCACGACCGACAAGACGTGCGGCACAGAAGTGGTGTTTCCGTCTTTGAACATCAAACGAGCGCTCCCGTTGAATGAGCCCGTGGTGATTGAGTTCACGCCGGCCAAGTCGGGCGACATCGCGTTCGCCTGCGGGATGAACATGCTCAAGGGGGTTGTTGTCGTGCAGTAAGGCCAGGCGAGGTGTCGGCCGCTATACTGCAAAACGCCGTAAGTGATCGCGACACATTACCGGGTGCTGGTGCTCATCGCGGACGTCTGCTCGCGGGTCTGAGGCGGAGCCTCGCTGGTCTTTCTTGTCGGACTCCACCAGGATCATTGCGTCTTCGTCGGCTGATACGTCGTGGCGGTGTCGACGGAGAACTTGCGGTAGTCCGAGAACTCTGATGTGCCGCTGCGCCGGAGTGTGCGGGACGCCGCGCGGTTCCGGGTCATTCGATAGCGGCAATCAACGTAAACGGCTGGTTGAATCCGTAATCCCAGGGGTTAAGACCCTCATCGACGATGACGCGATACTTCTGGCCCGCCGACACAGTCATCCGGGCGATGACTGGAGCAGACCCCAGCGGCTCTGGACCCCGAGTCTCTTGGGCACTCGGACAGCTCGGGTATCCGCGTCCAAGGGGGACGGCACATTCGCCCATGATGAGCATCAAATGCGCGATGTCATTACTGCCCTTGCTGGGATCCCAGTCCAGTCGAACGATCAGCGTGCCGTCCGATGGAGCTGACAAGGCGTAGATCAGCGGATTGCCAATGAAGGTATCTGTGAGCTCGCGGCCCAACTTGATCTGTTGGCGTACCGTGATCGCAGGAGTATACGAAGGCGCCGTCGGCGCTGAATTGCGCGGTGAACAGGAGCAGGCTTCGAGGGCGAGCAGAAGGACGAAGAACACTGGCAGTCGGATCATCTCAGCGCCTCCTCATCGAACTGGTCGGAAAAAAGTAAAGCCCGTGACGACCCCCCGATAGCCGAGCTGATAGCCGTCGGCGAGAGCCGCCGAGACCTCGTGGTACTTGGCAGTCAACTGTCGCACAGCAGCCAGCTCGGACGCCACATTCGACTCGTCGGACAGTGCGGCGCCTTGGAAATGTCCGACCGCGCTGTGCGAACCGAGGGCCGAAGGACTCACCGGTCACGCGCAAGCATGAAGTGTTCAGCCGCGAATTCCGTGGCCTTCACGCAGAATCGCTGACTGGCTTCGTTGTCGAACCGGTAATGGAGGCCCGCGTAGATGCGACTGTCCGCTTGCTGCTGCGCAAGATCCGAGAACCCGGCGTAAGTACGAGTCTCAGTGGGCAGGCCCATGGTTCGCGGGTAGGTGACTGTAAACGGAATGTCATCACGACCCAAGGCAATCTGCAGCGCGCGCGCCGAAGCGGCCGTCAGGCATGCCGCGTTGCCCGCGTACGACGGGTAGGTTGGCGTGTTCACGAGTGGCGTCCATGCTGCGTCCTGATCCGTTGCCGGGTTCAGATCCTCGTTCGCCTGCCGGATCGCGGTGACCGGCCGCCAGAGACCATATGTGAACTTGCTCGTGAACGACGTCTCCAGACCGTCATGGATACCGACCGTCAACAGCACGAAGGTGCGTGCGGTATCGATGAGCGACAGACCAGACTGCTGTGCCACATCCGCGGCCACGCGGTTCCAGACATGAAAGAAGCCGATCTGCGTGTTCACACCTGCGTGAATCTGTGCCCATAGCGTCATCTCCGCGGGCCGAGCCGCGCTGTTCACCGATCCCAGCAGTTTGACCTCATTGAAGTCGGTCGCGTAGCGCGCGCTCGTGAGTGTTGGCGGGGGAGGTGGCAGGAATTGCGTGCTCGTCAACATCGCAAACGGTCGAACCTTTGGATAGAAGGTAAACGTGGCGAAACTGAACGCCAGCGGCGTGGGCTGCCAGAGGCCGGGCAACAACGGCAGCACATATATCGGATCCGGAGTTGTGGCGGCCGCCTGGGTGATCGGCCATCCGTCGTCCTTGCGCCAGTCGAGAACCGCCTTGGCAGCCGCGTGTCCGATTTCCCCTCCCTGTTGCGCGAGCCCGGGCGGGATTCCCGCCAACTGTGACGCCAGCAGGCTGTCGAATATCGCCTGTTGGGCCGGATAAATCGCGGTGAGCACGTCTCTCGCGGCGACGGCGGCGGCGGCTTCGACGGACGCACCACGCGAACCCTTCACCTGGCCGAGATAGGGCGTGTAGACCCCTCAATCGAGTTGATCGCATCGAACATCGCGATGTGCATCATCGGTAGCGCGCGAATGTGAATGCCCGGCCCTGTTCCTACGAATTGCGCCTGGAGGGTCTGGTTCCACTGGATGACGACGTTCGGGGTCTGAGCGGACGAACGCGGCGCGGTTGCGTGCAGAGTAACGGCGGTTGCAACGATCACTATCGAGAGTTTCTCGGCGTTTAACATTATTACCTCCTTGGATCGCTGGCCACGGCGCGCGATATGGACTGACCGCACGGCGCCTGCCAGTGGAACGGACATGACGATTCAACCGACGATTTTCAAAAGCGGCTCAGCAGTGCGCGAATCGCACGACAACCGCGATTGAGCAGCCGCCTATCGAGAATCCGCCCTCGCGATGATCCCGCAGACCATCAGTCTCCGGACCCCACGCGGCTCCGTCCAAACGACCGCAGCCGGCTAGTCACCAAGTAACGCCCGGGCCAGTGCTAAAATCCCTCGCCCCGATTCGCGTGGGCCATAACTGTCGGACAGGGACAGCCGGCGATATGACTGAAGAGATGTCCTCGCCAGGCGCCGTCACCCGGCTGCTGCTCGACTGGAGCGATGGCGACGAGCATTCGCGCGATGAGATGCTGCCGCTCGTGTACGACGAGCTGCGCCGGCTGGCCGCCCTGTATCTGCTCCGCGAACGGCGCGACCACACGCTCCAACCCACCGCCCTCGTCCACGAGGCGTACCTTCGACTGGTCGATCAGCGGCAGGTGAACTGGAAGAACCGAGCGCAGTTCGTCGGTCTCGCGGCGGTCATGATGAGGCGGATTCTCGTGAACCACGCACGCGACCGCGCCGCGGACAAGCGCGGGGGTGACATGCAGAAAGTGCCCTTGAGCGACGCCGAGACTCCCGGGAAGCCTCAGGAAGTGGACGTCATCGTCCTACATGAGGCACTCGATCAACTCTCCGCCATCGATCCGCGCAAGAGCCGGATCGTCGAGCTCAAATTCTTTGGCGGGTTGACCACCAACGAGATCGCGGAGGTCCTGCAGCTCTCGCCAGCCACGATCGAACGGGACTGGAGCTTCGCGCGCGCCTGGCTCTACGACGCGATGGGCGGTGAAGCCTGAGCGGACCGTTCACGAGATGGACGCCCATCGCTGGCAGCGCATCGACGAACTGTTCCAGGCGGCCATCGCGCGCGCGGCAGAAGAGCGGCGGGCGTTCCTCGCGGAGGCCTGCGCGGGTGATGAGGGGCTGCAGCAGCAGGTCGACCGCCTCGTGCGCGCGCACGAGCGCTCGCGCGGGTTTCTCGAGTCGCCCGGTCGCCACGGACGCGTTCCGACTCCTTGCATCGTCCGCCGATTCCTCCGCGGTTCAGCCGCCACTGACCTCGTTTCGAGCTGGCACGGAGTTCCGAGGGACCGACCGCTTTACCGTGCGCCGGCAATTGGGCGCGGGCGGTATGGGCGTCGTCTACGAAGTGCACGACCGGGTCCGCAACGAAGTCGTCGCGTTGAAAACGTTGCTTCGCGCGCGGGCGGCCGACATCTACCGGCTCAAGCGCGAGTTTCGCAGCCTGGCCGACGTCGCGCATCCGAACCTCGTGTCACTGTACGAGCTCGTCGTGGAAGGCGCCGATTGTTTCTTCACGATGGAGCTCGTGCACGGCGTCAACGTCGTCGAGTACGTTCGTGGTTCGGAGGCGACGGCGCGCGATCCGGGCGGAGCGGGTCAGGCATGTCTTTCGGCAGCTCGTCGAAGGGATTGGCGCGCTGCACCGGCAGGGGCAAGCTTCATCGCGATATCAAGCCGTCCAACATCCTGATCACGCCCGACGGCCGCGTCGTCATTCTCGATTTCGGTCTGCCGAGCGACGTCGTGCCCGATGACTGCAGCCGTCGGCGAGAGCATGGCCGGGACGCCGGCGTACCTGGCCCCGGAGCGACGGGCGGGAGCCCGTCCATCGGAAGGTCACGATTGGTACAGCGTGGGCGTCACGCTGTACGAAGCGCTCACGGGCCACTTGCCGTTCGAGGGTTCATTCGAGGAAGTGCGTCGCCGCAAGCGGGAAACCGACCCGTGTCCGCCTGCCGAGGTCGCGCCAGACGTGCCGGACGACTTGAACACCATCTGCATCGGCCTGCTGCGCCGCGATCCGGAGCAGCGGATGTCTGGCCAGCAGGCCGCCGAGTTACTCGAAGGGGAGTCCGCGCTGAGTGGCCAGGCGCGCTTGTCACAGGCGGATTCGGCGCCGCCGTTCGTCGGGCGCCACCGACAGCTGGACGCGCTGGAGACGGCCTTGAGGCAAGCCAAGCTCGGCACGCGCGACCGCCGTCTACGTGCACGGCCCGTCGGCATTGGCAAGAGCGCTCTCGTCGCAGTGCTTCCTCGATCGCGTGCTGACCCGTGAGGACATCGTCGTGCTTCGTGGCCGTTGCTACGAGTACGAATCGGTGCCATTCAAGGCGCTCGACGGCGTCATCGACAGCCTCAGTCAGCACCTGACCGCCCTGCCGCGATCGCAGGCCGATCGGCTGCTTCCGCCGGACCTCGCAGCGTTGTCACGGCTCTTTCCCGTCATGCTGCAGGTCGAAGCGGCAGCGTCCGCACGCCGGCGCGAACAGCAGAACATCGACCCCGCGTCTTGCGGCAGCGAGCGATTACCGCGCTGCGCGAACTGCTGACGCACATAGCGGCCCGGCAACCGCTCGTCGTCTACATCGACGACCTGCACTGGGCGGACGCCGACAGCGCCGTGCTGCTCGAGGAGCTGATGCGCCAACCGCATGCACCCCGATCCTGACGATCGCATGCCTTCGCACCGAAGAGATCGCGTCCAAGCCGTTCCTGCAGGCGTTGTTCGAGCGCACCGGCTCGAAGGCCGGCATCGGCCTCCCACTCGAGCCGATGACTGACGATGAGGCACGAGCGCTCCTCGGCGTGCGCGCTTGACGAGGATGCACCGGTCAGCGACGAAGCGTTCTGCAGATCGCCCGCGAGGCAGGCGGCAATCCGTTCCTGCTGCGACAGCTGGCCGGTTACCTCGCGCGGACCGCGACGCGACGACATCGAGTGACGTTCGCCGAGATGCTGGACGAGCGCGTTCGTGCGTCTGCCTCGGGAAGGGCAGCGATTCCTCGAGACGCTGGCGATCTGCGGGCGGCCGATGGCGCCCGAGCTCGTCTGCGACGCGTGCGGGGTCGCGCGCGAACGGCAGTCGCTCGTGGCGATGCTCCGCGTCGTCCCACTTCATTCGCAGCAGCGGCTCGTCGGAGCGGGTCGAGACCTACCACGATCGGATCCGCGAAGCGCTCGCCGCGCAGATGGCCCCCGACGCCGTGCGCCGGATTCACGGCCTCATGGTGCAGGCGCTCGTCGCGAGGGGAAGCGACGACTGCGAGGCGCTGTTCGAGCACTACCGGGGAGCCGGAGACCACGAAAACGCGTCGATTCAGGCGGGTCTTGCCGCCGCGAAAGCGGGCGCCGCGCTCGCGTTCGATCGGGCCGCGTTCTTCTACCGGCAGGCCCTGGCGCTGGGGCCGGCGTCGCCGGCTGCCGCCGTCTGGAAGGAAGGATTCGCCGACGCGCTCGCGAACGCCGGCCGACCGGCCGAGGCCGCCGAGTCCTATCTGCGCGCCGCAGAAGGAGCCGATCACGCTCGGCGCGTCGAGCTCCAGCGGCGCGCGGCCGAGCAGTTCCTCATCGGCGGGCGACATCGATCGCGGGCTCGACCTCGTTCGCGCGGTCCTCGCGGGCATGGGCGTGCGCGTGCCTCGGCAGCCGGCGTGCGGCGCTGGTGTGGTTGCTTTGGCGACGCGCGCGGCTTCGATGGCGCGGATTGCGATTCGTGCCGAAGCCGGCCGACGACATCGACGCAGATGCGCTCCTTCGCATCGACACGTGCTGGTCGGCGGCGACGGGACTGGCGCTGGTGGACATGATCAGCGCTTCGGACTTCAACGTCCGTCACCTGCTCATGGCGCTCGATGCCGGCGATCCGTACCGGATCGCCAGCGCGATGGCGATCGAATCGGCAACCAGAGGCGGGTATCCGACGGGCAGGACGTTCCGCGCGAGGCTCGTCCGCGAGTCGAAGGCACTCGCCAGGAGCATCGGAAACCCTCATGCGATCGCGTTATCGATCCTGGCAGACGGCATGCGTGGCGATGACGCTGGGCCAATGGAAGAACGCGCTCGACGCATGGCCGAGCAGGCGTTGGCGATCCTGCGCGACCAGTGCGTTGGGGTCACATGGGAATTGAACATCGCGCAGAATCTCATGCTGTGGGCGCTGCTGTACCAGGGCGAGCTCGGTGAGCTGTCACGGCGAGTTCCTGCCGCTCCTGGCCAACGCGCGGAGCACGCGGAAACTGGTACATCGCCACGGAGTTGTGCACCAGGAGCAGCTATGTGTGGCTCGCGGCAGACGAGCCTGACGAAGGGGAGCGAGTCACGGTCGAGAGCATCGGGCGATGGTCGCACAAAGGGTTTCACCGTCAGCACTACAGCGCGATCCTGAGCCGCATACAGATTGCGCTCTATCGCGGCGACGCAGATGGGGCGTGGCGTCTCCTCGACGACCTGGAGTCGATTCTGCGGCATACGTATGCTCACGCGTGTCCAGGTCGTTCGGATCGAGTCGCTCTACCTGCGCGCGCGGAGCGCGCTGGCTCATTGCGTCTTCGGCGGCTGATACGTCGTGGCGGTGTCGACGGAGAACTTGCGGTAGTCCGAAAACTCCGATGTGCCGCTGCGCCGGAGTGTCTGGACAAGGGCGACGCGTACACCGCCGCGGTATTGGACGGCTGCCGGCAGCCACACCTCGTCGTTCACTCTGCGCCGCAGGAACGACAGCTGCGAGCCCTTGTGTAGGCGAGCCAGCACACCGAAGCCCATCGACAGCGTGTCGATGGCCTCGGCCTCGAGCCGTACCGAGCTCATGATCGGACTCGCTGATCCAGGCGCGGAGGGAGAACTTCTGCATCTGCCTTCCCTCGTCCGTCCGCGGTTTCGCCTTCGGACGCGGCGTGAGCGAGAGCGCGATCGTGTCGTGCCCCTCGATGGCCTCGCGCCCCCGCATGTCGATGTCGAAGACGATGAAGGCGTCGTCGACGATGGCTTCGAACTCGCGCCGCTGCTCCGCCAGATCGCGCTCCTGCCGCGCCCGCTCCTTCGCCGGCTCCTCGGTGAGACGCCTGGCGAGGGCCTCTGCGTGCCGTTGTCGATCGCGATCCGCCTTCTCGAGCTCCGCCGCGGGCCGCGGCCGTCCGTTTTCAGCGATGAGCCGCTCCCATCGGTCCTCGCCCGGCAGGCCGGGATAGCTCTCGAAGACCTTCACGGACTCTTCCAGCACGCGTCCCCGTTTGTCGAGCTTCTGCTCGCGGCGGGTTTCGACGTAGACGTAGCTGCTCTGGAGCGACGTGTCGGTCTGGAGATGCTTGCGGGTTTCGCGAAGAAACGCCTCCCGCTCGGGGAGCGGCCGCTCCTGGGCCGCGACCGCCACGACCAGGAGACACGCGACCGACATGAGGCCGGGCGTTCTTCGCATGGCTAGAGAGTAGACGAGCCGCAGCGTGCGAAGGTTCGGCCGACGTGGATTATTTAGACGCACGAGACCTCTGTCTCATCGCCCCATTGTCGAGATAAACAATTCCGTTTGGGGCCGAGCTGCTGATGAATTCAGCGACAAAGGCGCGCCCGATATCGTCCTGCTCAATCGTCCCGATTGGACCAGGAATCAGACGCCCCAACAAAACAGCATAGCTCGGCGTATGGGCGTTGCCTGCGATGATGCCCGGGCGGAAAATCGCCAGGCTTGTGAAGCCTATCCCTTGAACCGTTTCTTCTTTCAACCCCATGACCCGCGCATAGCGAATCCTGCTTTTTGCGGTGCTTCCCGCTGCCGAGAGCAGAGCAAACCGCGTGATACCTCCGGCGTGACAACCACGGGCAAAACCACCGACAACCCCAATTTCAAGAGCCTTCAATTCCTCCTCGCTCCACTTCATGCTGCCTTTGCCGACGCCAACACAGGATGCCCCATAGACGGGGGCGCCTTGCGCAAGCATGCTCTGCGCAAGCTTGGTCACTTCTGCCGGAAACTGAGCAGCAGCCGTATCCAAAATCACCTGCCGCATGCGAGGATCTGCGGTCGGAGAAATCGCTTTGCGATTGACCATCACGACTTCAGCGCAGGACGGCTCCGCAGCGAGCGCACGCACCACCGCAGCTCCAACCTGCCCCGTGCCACCGATGATCAAGACGCGAAATGCCATCTTGCGCTCGCGGAACGACAACGACTTCAACTATCGGATCACGACGGCTATCGCGGTTGCATCGTCGCGCAGATGCCGGCCGGCAAATCTCGTGACCTCGTCGAACAGGCCGCGCACCATGCCGTCAGCATTCGACGAGCGATGTCGAATAACCGTTTCCAGAAAGCGATCGTCGCCGAACTCGAGGCCCTCTGATGATTCCGCCTCTGTGATGCCATCCGTAAATAGCACCAGGCGATCGCCTGGATCGAGTCGGACTTCGCCCTGCTCATAGGTCGCAAGGTCGATCATGCCGACCACCATTCCACCAGCGGCCAGACGCACGACCGAGCCGTCGGCACGGACGATGGCTGGAGGGTTGTGGCCGGCGTTGCTATAAGTCAGACATCGCGTGGTCGAGTCGTAAACGCCGTAGAAAAACGTCACGAAGCGTCGGAGATCGACGTTCCGGCAGAGCGCCTGGTTCAGTTGTGAGACAACCGAGCGCGGTGTTGAATCGGTCAGCGCAAACGCGCGAACAGACGCTTGTAAGCTCGACATCACCAGCGCCGCGGGCAGACCCTTTCCACACACATCGGCAATCGACAGGGCAAGCGTCGTCTCGCTTAATCGTATTGCGTCGTAGCAGTCGCCGCCGAAAGCCAACGCCGGTTGCCAGCGGACCGCCAGTTCGCACCCGATGAACTCGGGCAGGACGGCTGGCAGCAGTGCACGCTGAATGGCCTGCGCTTCCACGCGCTCGCGTGAGGCGAGCGCATCCGTTTGTCGACGCGACTGCCAGCGTTCTGCGGCTGCGAACGCGAGGGTCGTGCACGCAAACACCATCAGCCCACGAGGAGGGAACGCAACGAGGAGGTCGAGGAAACCCCGGCGCTGTTCGGCCGTGGCACTTGGAGTGAACAGTCCAAGCATGAGCGAGAGGACGAGCGTGATGCCGAGTCCGGCTATCAAGGTGTTGAGGTAGACAGGAAACAGCGTCGGGCCAATGAGACGCTCGTGTCCCCGGTATTGGCCCGCCACCACCACGGGATGACCGTTCCGGCGAACGACGTCGACCCGTTCTTCATCGCTCAATGGGCGGCCAAGCTCCTTCTTGAGATCCTCCATCCGCGTGACGAGGTTTGTTGACACCTCCGCCAACGATGTCGTCGTACTGACGACGAGGCGCGAACAGACGTACCGCCTGCAGATATCTTTCGAGCAGGTCCATCGGTTCGCTCTGCTGGACCTTCTTGAGAGGCCGTGGCGCCCTGCGGCGGGATCTGATCAGGAGGATTTCCCGGACGATACCGCTGGCGCTTCCGATGATCGCGAAAATCAGCGCAATTCTGCAGCTGATGTTGACGGCCTCGACAATCTGCTCGAGAGAAGGAATACTTGTCGTCGTCGAGCCGCCCTTCGCCGCCACCCAGGTGTCAGCAGTCAACAGCGTCACCCATAGCAGGAGGGTTCCGAGACGAAGCAGGATGCGCGCGACTGAACGCGCCGGCGTCCAATACGGTCGCATGTAATTCACCGCGTGGAAGACAACTTGGCCGGCGGTCAGCACAACCATCGGCGCGTAAACGACGCGCCAGATTGACGTGAGCTCGAGGACTCGGGCGGCGCCTCCCAAAATCAGGATGGGAAAGAAGGGCACGAGCAACAGCCACACTAGCCCGGCAGACACAAGCACCAGCTGAATCAGCGAGTCGAGTCGGGACACGCGATCTTCGAGTCGGACGACAGCTGGCAGGAGACGCGGATCCCAACTCGTCTGCCGAATGAACCGCGACTGCCAGACGTCGAGAGCGGCAAAGGCGAGCGTCGTCGAGCCGAAGACGATGAGACCGCGCCTGATGAGAAAAGTCACGACTTCGACGAGCTGTGGGCGAGATTCGGCGTCGCCTGTCGGGCCGAGAACCGCAAACCCAGCGGTGACCACGAGCGTGACGGCGAGCGCCACCTTCAGCACAAGAAGATAGACCGGAAAGAATGTCGGGCCGATGAGATGTCGGTACGGGACACGGGGCCATAGAAACCTCACGGCAGATACCCTTTGAGCTGGCTCATAGTCGTCGTCCCGATCGTCCAAGCCGCTCAGAGCCTAAGCCGCCAGCCACGCTCAGGCAAGTCGAGAGAGATGAGAAGGCGAGGTCTGCATGTTCAATGTCCACTCGGGTGTTTTTCCCAAGAAGCCCCTTGGCACCACCCGAAAGGAAGGCCGCACACCCCGATATCGCAAACCCTGGTTGAAGCGGCGACGATGGAGATCGCGTCCGTCCTGGCGCGATTCTCGACCCGTCCCGAAGGGTTGACCAATGACGACGCACCCGCCCGATCGGTTCAGGTACGGGCCGAACGTCTTGGCGAAGGACCAGCGTGGCATCATGATGTCGCTCATGATCGCTCTGGATGTGGGCCTGAAACTCGTCCAAGAAGCCAAGGCCGACAGCGCGGCGGCCAAGCTCAAGGCCATGATCTCGGTCACCGCCACGGCGATCCGCGATGGCAAGCCCCAGGAGATCGCCGTTTCGCAGCTGGTCCCGGGTGACATCAAGGGCATCGCTCAGTTCACCTGGCTGATGCTGCGATTTATTGTCACCATGGTGCCGCTGGTCTTCGTCATCAATGGCCTTTCGAAGGGCAACTGGGTCGAAGCCTTCTTCTTCGCCGTCGCGGTGGCCGTGGGCCTGACGCCAGAGATGTTGCCGATGATCGTGACGGTGTGCCTTTCAAAAGGCGCACTGGCGATGAGCCGCAAGAAGGTGATCGTCAAGCGGATCAACGCCATTCAGAACCTGGGTGCGATGGACGTGCTCTGCACCGACAAGACCGGCACGTTGACGATGGATCCCAGCCGCGGCCGCGATCAAAGCCGCTCGTCCTGGCCGCTGATCGGTATGTCCGTCGTGATCATGGCGACCGGCATCGCGATTCCGTTCACGCCCCTGGGACACTATCTGGGTTTCACGGCGCTGCCAACGTTCTACTGGCCGCTGCTGGCGCTCACGCTCCTCTGTTACGTGCTGCTGACGCAGTCAGTCAAGATGTGGCTGCTGCGGAGGAGGTGGATCTAATGGGCGAGGATGGTCACGATCATGCTGATCACAAGCACGCGGTCGGCGGTCACACCCACAGCGTGGGCGCGGACGCGGACGGTCGGTATCTGACCATCGCGCTGCTGCTGATTGTCGGGTTCATGGTCTTCGAGGTTGTGGTTGGACTAGTGGCGCACTCGCTCGCGCTCCTGTCCGACGCTGCCCACATGCTCACGGACGCAGGTGCGCTTGCCCTGTCACTCGTTGTCCTGCGATTTGTTCAGCGCCCGGGCGGCGAAGCGCTGACCTACGGCCGGCGGCGGGCTGAGGTGCTGAGCGGCCAAGCCAATGGCGCTGTGCTCCTCGTGCTCGGACTGATCGTGATCTACGAGGCGAGTGTTCGCTTGATCACACCACCCGACGTCGCCGGGCTAGCGGTGACGATGGTGGCGGCTGCCGGCGTGGTCGTAAACCTCGCCGCGGCATGGGTCATGGCGAAGGCCAATCGTCACAGCCTGAACATCGAGGGCAGCTTTCAGCACATCCTGACCGACTTGTATGCCTTCATCGGAACGCTCATCGCTGGCATCGTGATCCTGGTCACCGGTTTCGACCGAGCGGACGCGATTGCATCGCTCCTCGTGGCGGTTCTGATGCTCCGATCAGGATTCGATCTCCAGCGCAAAGCCATCCGCGTCCTCCTCGAAGGCGCGCCGGAAGGGATGCCACCTGCCGAGGTCGGTGTGGCGATGGCGCATGGCGAGCACGTGAAAGAGGTGCACGATCTGCACCTGTGGGAACTTGCACCGGGCCATCCGATCTTGACGGCGCATGTGCTCGTCGCGCCGGGTGAAGACTGTCATGCGGTCCGCCGCGCGCTCGAGCGGATGCTGAACGAGCGCTTCAAGATCACGCACACGACACTGCAGGTCGAGCACGCGCACCAGCAAGTGCTGTCGATTCAGCGGCAGGGAGTCTGGCCTTCGCCTACTTCGTGACAACACGGATCAGACGGAGCACCGATGACTCGAAGTGTTGATGGAGAGCCGGCCGGAATGAAATTCTCGTTGCGGGCGTTGCCGGCATGGTGGCGGGTGCCATGGCCCTTTCCCCGATTTGTCAGCGACTGACAATCAAATTGGAGTGCTCCCATGCGTGTCTTCGTGACCGGCGCCACTGGTCTAGTTGGCTCTGCCGTCGTCGCCGAACTCATCGGCCACGGGCACACAGTTCTGGCGCTTGCTCGCTCGGACGCCTCGGCACGGGCTGTTGAGGCCGCCGGCGCCGAGTCGCTCCGTGGTGGGTTGGCCGATCTGGACACGCTTCGCGTTGCCGCCACCGAGTCCGACGGCGTAATCCATTTGGCGTTCTCCCATGACTTCAGCAGTCGCGATGCTCTGACGAGGGCGGTCGCCGAAGAGAGTGCGGCCATCGCGATTCTTGGGGAGGCGCTCATCGGCAGCGGCCGTCCACTGGTCGCGGTCTCCGGTACACCCTTCACACCAGGCCGACCCTCTACTGAGGCTGACCCAGCGTCGACCGACGGGCCGGTCGGCGGCCGTGGCCGCGCCGTCATGTCGGCTCTCGCCCTTGCCTCGCGCGGGGTTCGGAGCGCGGCGGTGCGCCTTCCCCGAACGGTGCACAACAACGGATCCGGCGGCTTTGCCGGACTGTTGACCAATTTCGCTCGGCAGAGCGGCGTGGCAGGCTATCCCGGCGACGGCGCGCAACGCTGGCCGGCTGTTCACGCCCTCGACGCGGCGGTGCTGTTCCGGATTGCGCTGGAGCGGGCGGAGGCCGGCACGTCCTGGCATGCGGTCGCTGATGAGGGCGACAGCGTGCGCGACATCATCTCGGTGATCGGCCGCCGATTGAGCTTGCCGGTGAAGTCGGTGGCCGCAGAGACCTTTGGCCCACTCGGTCCCATCTTTCTGGCCGATCAGCCCTCATCCGGCGCCCACACGCAACAAACGCTAGGGTGGACGCCAACGCACCCCAGTTTGCTGGAGGATTTGGAGAAGATTCAGCCCTGATCACGAACTGCAAGGCGAATCCCGACGGCCTTAGCGCTTCTCTCCGGAAGCCATTCTGCATGACGGCGTTTCACGGCGTAGGCGCTCTGGCTCTGACGTGCTCGCGGAATCGCGCTCGGCATGCCTGGGCGGCGGCAAGTAGCTCGCCGTATTCGGGGCTGTTGCGAATCGCGGCGAACATCGGGTCGGTTTCGATCGCCACCGCGCAGAAGTTTCGACGGATGGATTCGCGCAGAAGCTGTATGGCCGGTTTGGTGTGACCACAGTACGCGAGATCGCTCGCCCAGAAGTACAGGGGCTCAGGATCCTCGCGCACGCTCAGAAAGATCCTGACGTCATCATCGGTCACGTGTCCTTGCTTGTCCGGTGCAGCGCCTGCGAGACATCGCGAGAGCACGCCGTAGAACATGTCAGGCGCTATTCCGCGGAGATACTCTGGAGGCAGTCGAGCGTGCTGCTCGCGTGCGTCAGTGCGCCTGGCCATCCGCTGATAGATGAAACGCGTAACCAGCATCGCCCAGTCCGAGCCGCTGTCGAGCCGAACATAATCAAGCGCGCGATCGTACCGGCCGAGCAGCATCAGCGGTTGGCCGCATGAACGGAACAAGGGATTCGTCGGGTCTCGCGAGACCGCTTGCTCGCACTCGGTCGCGGATTCCTCCAGCAGCCCGCCATATCGCAGCACATAACTCAAGACGAAGTGGGCTTCGCCACTGTCGGGGTGCTGGACCACGAGTTGCCGGGCGCCATCGTAACCGTCCTGAAGACGGCCGGCCTCGACCTGCAGACTGAGCAATCGGACGGCAGCGCTCATGTAATTGGGATCGAGCGCGAGCGCCTGCCGGGCCGAGGCTTCCGAGCGCCGTAGCGCACCGCCTCCGCCGCCGCCGTAATGTCCCTCGTAGTAATAGCGGTCCGCGAGCGAGACCCACATGGCGGCGTAATCAGGGTCGATCGCGCTCGCGCGCTCGAGCATCGCGATCGCCTCCCGGTTTGGTGTCGGGTCGCTCGAGATCGCGAGGCTCTTCAAGTAGACGGCGTATGCCTCGGCGTCTCTCGGCCGCGCACGAGTGGGTGTGGGCGCCGCCGTGCCCAACGCGGGCAATAGGCCGTTTCTGATCCGGGAGATCAGCTGTTCGCGAACCGCCAGCGGATCGTCCGTCCGCGCCGCGATCGAGTCACGCCAGAGCAGGCGGTTGCCGTCGACTTCGATCGCTTCGACCGTGACACGCAACTCGGATTGATGCGCCGAGAAGTGACCGGTCACGACCTCCTCGACGCGAAGTTGCTGGCCCGCCTCTTGCGGGCTGACGCTGCGGCCGACGAATCGTTTCGACGCGGCCATCGGGCGCACGGCGAGCGACGGCGTCCAACTGAGCGCCGTCGCGACTTCGTCGGCAAGCGCCAGGCGCAGGTACTCCATCTCGTCGCCGCCATCGATACTGTCGAACGGCAGCACCGCCACCGTCTTCTGCACGCCACCGGTCGAGACCACCGCACGGTGGGTGCGGATGATCGGGATCGCGAGAAGCGCGCCTGCCGCAACGGCGAGTGCGGCCGCCACCGTCCGTGTTCGGGAACGTGTGGGACGAGCGGTGATCTCGTTCGGTACCCGCTTGAGATCCGCGCAGAGTTCCGCTCCGCTCGCGTAGCGGAGGTCGCGAACCGTTTGCAGCGCTTTGCAGATGATGGTGGACAGCTCGGGTGGAAGAGTGCGATCGACCGCTACCGTACCATCGCCGGCAAATGGAAGCCGCCCGGTCGCCATTTCGTACAGCACAACGCCGAGACTCCAGACATCGCTGCGCGCGTCCGCGTCGAGCCCGCGCATCTGCTCCGGCGACATGTAATGTGGCGTGCCGACGACCATGCCCGGCTGGGTGCGTGACTCCCGGTGAGCCGGGTCGGCCGATCCCGTCGCGGCCGCGAGCTTCGCGAGACCGAAATCGAGAACTTTCGCGTAGCCGTCGGGGCGCAGCATGATGTTCTCGGGTTTGATGTCGCGATGCACGAGACCGCGGGCATGCGCCGCCGCGAGCGCGCTGGCCAGCTGGACGCCGACGTCCACGACGTCGCGCATCGCCAGGGGGCCCCGATGCAAACGGTGCCGCAGCGTCTCACCCTCGATGAACTCCGTGACGAGGTACGGACGACCCTCGACCTCGCCGAAATCGTGGACGACGACGATATGGGGGTGGTTCAGGCTGGACGCGGCCCGGGCTTCCTGATGAAACCGCCGCAGCCGATCGCGGTCAACGGCGAGATCCGGCGACAGGAACTTGATCGCCACCGGACGATCGAGCTTGGCGTCGTGGGCAAGATACACCTCGCCCATTCCGCCCGCGCCCAGCCGTGAGAGCAGCCGATAGGAGTCCACGACACGGCCAATCAAGTCTTCGGGACGTCCGGCTCGAGCAGCAACGCCGCCGGGGTTTCCAGGAAGGTCTCGACACGATCGCCTGCAGCCAGCAGCCGATCGATTCGCGCGCGCAGCACCGCGTCGGCTCCGCAGGCCTCGGCAAGATACGCCTGGCGTTCGGCGTCGTCGCAGGCCAGCGCGCCTTCAAGCACGCGCTTCACTCGCGGCCAATCGTCCAGTGTGTTCATCCGGTGCTGAGCTCGTTATACAGCCACAACTTCGCGGTCGCCCAGTCACGCTTCACGGTTGCCGGCGAAATGCCGAGGGCTTCGGCGGTTTCCTCGACCGACAAGCCGACAAAGAATCTGAGCTCGACGACCCGGCTCTGTTGAAGATCGACGGTCGCGAGGCGCTCCAGCGCGTCGTCGAGCGCGACGACGTCGACCGCAGGCTGCGGGGCGATCACGTTTTCGTCGAGGGAGATCACTGAAAGGCCGCCGCCCCGCTTGTCTCGCGCCCGCTGACGCGCGTAATCCACCAGGACGCGACGCATCAGCGTCGCGGCCATCGCGAAGAAGTGGGCACGATCCCGCCACTCCAGGCCGTCAATCCCGGCCAGTCGCAGATACAACTCGTTGACCAGCGCCGTCGTCTGCAGCGTGTGGCCCTCACGCTCGTTGCGCATGTAGTGGTGGGCGAGCCGGCGCAGTTCCTCGTAGACGATCGGCACGAGCCGATCTCGCGCGATCGGATCGCGGTTGGCCCAATCGGCCAGGACCTGGGCTGTGCGCTGGCGCTCGGCGGCATCGGCGTCGTGAGCCATCGGTTCCTAGTCGGGCCAGTCTAGCGCACCGCCCGTGAGCCCTGGGCCCCCGCAAGAGCGCCTATTGGGGTGGGGGCGCAGTGACCATTGGAGGAACGCGATGACCACCTCAACCGTGTGGAAAGCCGCAACCGGCGCGTTGATCGCGCTGACGCTTGCTCCGATCAGAGTCGAGGCCACGATTACCTCGGTGACGGTGGCTGCGGCGAGAGACTATGACAACGCCCGCGGCTATACCTACGCCGAAATCACGGTGCACGGAACCGTTGACCGCGCTGACGGAAGCGTGGGCGTGTACGCGGTGCCCGCCGTCCTGATCTATCCCCGACATCGTCGCGCCAATCGAGTCGGCGTCGTCGATTGGGTCAACTCCGCCTACTATCATTTCTTTCCTGCGACGACCGAGTCCGGGACATTTCAGTTCACGTTGCTCGCGACCGAAAACTACCTCTTCGACGAGGGATATACCTACGTCTCGATTCAATGGGACAAAGCGGTCACCGAGATCTTCGGACCGGCCGCGCCGATGGACGGTCAGGCACATAACCACCTGCTCTACGGCTCCATCGATCGCAGTGCCGATGCGTGGGAGATCCTGCTGGACGCGGCCCGACTGCTGAAGGACCCCCGCGTCTACCCCGGTAACGACGGACCACGGTCGGTCGCAACGGTTCTGAGTTCCGGCTATTCGCAGGGCGCGGGCGCTCAGCTTGAACTCCTCGCCGAGGGACTCGATCCTCACCTGATCTACGACGGACACCTGATCCAGATGATCGGGCTTGCGTGCTTCAAGCGCGAAGACGTCGCTCCGCACTTCGGCTTTTTCGCAGACTGCGGCCCGCTTCCGACGAATGGACAGCACGCGCCGGTGATCCTGCTCGCATCGGAGACCGACATGCTGATCTTCCACCCGGCCGTTCTCGGCTTCGGGAAGAGCGCGTTCTTCACTCGCAATCCGGCCGATCCCAACTGGCGCCAGTACGAGATGGCTGGGATCTCACATCTGCCCGAGCCCATCCTGCCGCTCGGGCTCCCCAATCAGAACACCGCAGACGCGCGGCCGATCTTCCGCGCCGCCCTGGAGAACCTGACCAGATGGACGAGGGCCGGCCACCACGAGAGTCCTCCACCTCCCCGGTATTTCCGGGGGAGCGTCGACGCGATCGGTGCCTTCGTGCCGGTGACGGACGCCGACGGCCATTTCGCGGGCGGGGTTCGACTCCCGCACGTTGAGTCGACAATACACGCGCGGGTCGCCGGCGCGCCGCTCGGTCGACACACGCCGCTCAACCCTCTCGGACTCGATCCGTTCAACCTGTTCGTGTTCATCAGCGGCACCTTCACGCGATTCAGCGACGATGAGCTGCTGGATCGATATGGGTCGTGTGAACAGTACGCGAGCCGGGTCAGGCGCGCCGCTGATCATCTGGCCGCGAGCGGCTACATCACCAACATGGACAGCATGGCGTTCATCGCCGCCGCGAAACGTGAGATGTTGCCGAAGGAACTCCAATGCCCAAAATAATCGCCAACAAGATCACGATGAACTACGACCAGCAGGGAACGGGCGAGCCGCTCATTCTCATTCCTTACCTGGCCGCGGATCACGCCTGTTACGCATTTCAGGTGCCGGAGTACGCCAGGCACTTCACCTGCATTTCCCTGGATCTGCGGGGAACGGGCGAATCGGACAAGCCGCAGGGCGCCTACACGACGGAGGTGCTGGCTGAAGACGTTGCGGCGTTCATGCAGGCGATGGGCATCGCGAAAGCCCATGTTGCCGGTCTGTCGCTTGGTGGCGCCGTCGGCACGTGGCTCGCGGTGAAGCATCCGGACAAGGTAGCGTCCTTGTCCGTGCACAGCGGGTGGACACGGACTGATCGCTTCCTGCAAGCCGTTGTCGAGAGCTGGCAGATCGTGGCGAGGGCCGTGGACGTTCCCGAAATGATCATCCGGGCGATCTTTCCCTGGTGCTTCACGCCCGAGCTCTACGCCGAGCGACCGGATTACATCGAATCGCTCGCGGCATTCGTTCGGAGCCGGCCACCGCAGTCCGTGCCGGAGTTCCTCCAGCAGTCGGCCGCTGTCCTCGCGCATGACGTGGAGGCACATCTGGGGCGAATTCTCGCTCCGACGCTCATCACCGTCGGAACTTGCGATCAACTCACGTCCACTCGTTTCGCCGACCGCCTGAAGCGCGGCATCCGAGACTCCGACCTGCTCGTGTTCGACAGGTGTGCGCACGCAGCACTGTACGAGCGCGTCGAGGAGTTCAATGAGCGAACGCTGGCGTTCCTGCGACGTCACGCGGGAGCGGCGGTCGGTTAAAAGCCTGAGCGTCGATTTCGCCGATGCCCCGGCAGCCTATGCAGCCATCCTCGACGGCCATACCCGTGGCAAGAGCGCTGTCACCTTCGCCTGATCCCTCACATCACCTGAGAAACCCGAACGTGAGGACGCTGTTCGACGCGTCGAACCTTGGCACTCTGGATTTCGGCTGAAACCGGACACTACGATCCTCGTTCGACTCGTCCGTCGGCGTGCTTGGCGAATCTGCCGGCATCCCGGTCATGCACGGGCGCGTTCTCGGGCCAGGGCCAGCCGCCGAACTGCGTGCGGCGGTAGTCGTCGAAGGCCTGCTCCAACTCGGCGCGCGTGTTCATCACAAACGGTCCGTGTTGCGCGACGGGCTCAGCGATCGGGTGGCCCTGCAGGAGCAGAATCTCGACTGGGCCATTCACGGCTTCGAGGGGCGCGGGCTGGTCGGGCTGAACGCGAATCATCGACGCTCCGTCGATCGTGCGGTCGCCGACCTTGAGTCCCTTGCCCGCGAACACGTGCAGCGCGCGATTGCTGCGTGCGTCGCGCGCCGGAGGCATCGTCCACGCCGCACCTGACTCCATCGCCATCGACCAGATCGCCACGTCAGCCTCGTCACTTGACGCCCACGAGTGCGGAGGAGGCGCGAGCGGCGCGGCGCCTTCGAGCGCGCCGGCGATCACGGTCACCTCCACGCCTGGATACCGGCGACGCGGGATGTCCTTGTCCCAGAACATCGTGAAGTACGGCGCGGCGAACTTGTTCTTGCCCGGCAGGTTCAGCCAGATCTGAAACAGCTCCAGCGTGTTCGGCCCGTTGCGATCGAGCAGCGGGAACATCTCCGAGTGGACGACGCCCGCGCCCGCCGTCAGCCACTGCACGTCGCCCATCCCGAACCGCGCCGCCGCGCCGAGCGAATCCGAATGGTCGATGTAGCCCTTGCGGACGATGGTGACCGTCTCGAACCCCCGATGCGGGTGCTGTGGAAACCCGGGGACCACGTCACCGTGATACATCCGCCAGCCGTCGCTGTTCTCGAAATCCTGTCCGATGTCATGCCCGGCCAGCGAAGCCGCCGGTCCAAACCGATCGTTGCCCTTCGGATAGAGATCGATGTGGTGGACGCAGAACAGGAACGGATCGAGCGTCTGCCACCGGTTGCCTAGCGGACTGACTTGAAGGACGGGATCGGACATTTCTGTACCGTTACCAAGGTGAAGGGCAAGAGGTCTAGGTGTAAGTGAATCAGCCGTGAAACAGCGACGCGGGCGAAGCACTACCGCGGACTACGTCTTCTGACGACGCCCGTGCTCCGTTCGCTTCAATTCGCTTGAATACAAAGGTGATTGTGCTCGTCACCACTACACAATTCAATTTGCAGTTAGCGGGTCTCACCAGCGATCGGCCCGAGGCCGTCGGGCGAAACCCGACTCTCTCCGATTGTGGACGCGATGGAGCCGCTACGGCTCGGCGTCCCAGAGCTTGCTGACAATTGACCAGCGCTCGCCAATCTTCAACAGGTGAAAGTGGTCGATCACGACACCGTGATGATCGCTTTCGCGCACCCTCGCCGTGGCGACGCGTCCGGTCATTTCGATGCCGAGGGTCTCGCACGAGAACGGGTCGCCCGTCGCGGCCGGGGCAGGATTCGCCGCCACCCAGTCATAGAGCTCGGCGATGGGGCCGGCGATGAGGTCGTCGCCCAGATAGCCGCACAGGATCGCCTGCTCGTGGAAGCCACGCGTCAGCGCCTTCACGTCGCCCGTCCGCATTCCCTCCGCGTAGAACCCAATGGCCTCTCGAATGCCCTGTTCATCGAACGACATCGTCATATCTCTCGTCGTGTCCGTGAATCCGTTCGGCCTTCGCCAAGGCTTCGGCGGCCGCCGTAGCTTTAGCGGAGGCTGTCACCGGCTTCGGCCGGGGCGCATGCTGTCGAGCAGCGTTCTGACTCGTGGTTCATCAGCCAGTTGCCGTATCGGGTCGTCGTCGGCAGCACCGGCGATCTCTTGATCAAGGAGCACCATTTCCCCGTTGCGTTCGGCGAAGGCGGTCTCGAGCCACTCGATCGCCGTCGTGGTGTTCCCGATCCTGGGCGTCCTCCTGCTCATCCACCAGATGGCGCACCGCGGAAGGAGGACGTCCTGTGCTCGGTTCTTCAGCGGAACAGGCCGTTGTGTCCAAGAGAATATCGACCCGGTTGGGGATAGACGGCCAGGCCGTGCGGCCCTTTCCCGACCTTGATTCGGGCCAGCAGCCGGCCATCGCGGGTATCGAAGGCGTAGACTTCACGATTGTAGCGACCCGATAACCAGAGCGTGGCCCCGTCAGCCGACAGGCCACCCATGTCGGGACTGCCACCGCCCGGTATTTCCCACTTGGTGATAACTTTCCGCGTTCTGAGGTCAATGACCGACACGCTGGCTGCGGCCCGATTCGACACGTACATCAGCCTCGCGTCGCGGCTCAGTGAGATCCCGTGCGCGCCCTTTCCCGTGGAGATGAATTCCACGCGGGTGAAGGAATAAGGCTCGATGACGTACACGCCATTTGCCGTCATATCCGCAACGTAGAAGAGCTTACCGTCTGGAGACGATCGCACATCCTGCGGCATCCCACCCGCTTCGAGCGTCAGCGTTCCGAGAACCCGACGCGTGGACACGTCCACTTTTACCAGCATCCCCGCGAACTCGCAGCTGGCAATGAGGAAGCGGCCGTTGGCACTGAAGTCCAGGTGATCGACGCCGCGGCATGGCACCGGCACCGACTCAATCAGCTTCATATCCGACGGATTCAGGAAGTTCAGCTTCGACTCCCGTTCCGCGACGACCACCGCAAACTTCCCGTCCGGGGTGAAATACATGTTGTACAGGATCTTTGACCCGGATGGTCTTGCCTTTTTTGGTGGTGGCCGGTTCGATTTCGGTGATGGTGTCGCCCAAATCGTTGAGAACCCACAGATGCTCGAGATCGTACGACGGCGTGATGTGCTGCGGTTGACGGCCCACCGAAAAGTGATTGATGACTTTGAACGAGACGGGATCGATCACGTCGACGCTATTGCTACCGCTGTTCGGGACGTAAATCCGCGACGGGAATCGCGCGACGGTCGGACTCAGATTACCGGGACCATCAGCCGCGTAGATGTTGTCGGCGTCCAGGATCGGGGGCATGCCGGCAAGCGGCGTATCAGTTGCCGACGTGGCTGCGGCGTTTGCCGACGTGGCTGCGGCGTTCACGCTGGGCGCCGCACCAGCCGTCGTTTCGGCCGGAACGGACGGCCTGGAACAGCTCGCCAGCACGGTCATCGACACGGCGCACACGAGCACTCCGGCGGTTACAGCTCTCTGTCTGGACATCGCATCCTGGACAAGCGTCACGACACCGAGACCCATTGTGAGGCTAGCGGACTCATGTGTCGGCAAGAATTCCGACCGTCGTACACCCAGTCGAGCATCGCACATTTCACAGCTTCGAGATGGCGCCATGGGCCGAGGCGACGAATAACTTCCGTCTTATACAGGCCGATGATCGACTCCGCGAGTGCGTTGTCGTACGCAGCACGGCCGCCGACCGACGGCGCGATGGCGGGGGCCGCGAGCCGGCGTCCTCTTGCATGCCGCTAGTCTGTCTGTTATATACTGAACCAGATGGTGCAGTATTCCAGGGCCGGCTTCGATGCCTCGTTCGCCGCGCTCTCGGACGCCACCCGACGCGGCGTTCTGGAGCAGCTCGGACGTGCAGACGCTTCGATCACGGACCTTGCCGAGAAGTTTCACATGACGCTCACGGGGATGAAAAAGCACGTCGGCGTCTTGGAGCAGGCGGGGCTCGTCACCACGGAGAAGGTCGGGCGCGTGCGGACCTGCAAGCTCGGCCTGCGCCGGCTGGAGGAAGAGGCGGCATGGATCGAGAGTACCGCCAGCTCTGGGACGCACGCTTCGACGAGTTGGATAAGGTTGTCGAGAAATTGAAACGGAAGGAGAAGGTCGATGGACGCAAGAAGAGGAAGTGAGCCCACACCCATGAAGAACCGCACGACTGTGGAACGGAAGTCCGAGCGTGAGCTCGTCGTCACTCGAATTGTCAACGGTCCGGCGCGCATCGTGTTCGAGGCGTGGACCAAGCCCGAGCTGTTCAAGCAGTGGTGGGTGCCGAAGTCGATGGGCATGTTCCTGCGTTCTTGCGAGATGGATGTTCGTGTCGGGGGCGAGTACCGTCTCGAGTTCGAACCCGATGCGATGGCCTTCTTCGGCACCTACCTCGAGGTGACACCGCACTCGCGCCTCGTCTGGACCAATGAGGAAGGTGGTGAGGGTGGGCCGGTCACCACGGTGACCTTCGAGGAAAAGGATGGCAAGACGCTGCTGGTCTTGCACGAGCTCTATGCCTCGAAAGAAGCTCTCGACGCGGCCGGCACCGGGGCGGCGGATGCGATGGTCGAGACGTTCGCGCAACTGGACGAGCTTCTCGTCACCCTGGGCGCGAGCGTGGGACGATCGTGAAGTCGTCGATCGCGGTCGGCCGCGTGAGGCTAAGCGGTTTCAACCGAACCGGAATGCCTCGCTGCGTGGTTGAAGGAGCACGCTTGGAAATTGATTCCGCTCGCGCGTGCTGACGCACATCAAAACCCACCAACGCACTCCCGATCAACGACTTCACGCAACACCGATATGCGTCGACGTGTCCCCGTAGACGGCGATCTGTACCATATCGACGATAGCTCCAACGGCGGTGGCCAGGGCCATCAGGCGGACTTCGATCGAGCGCTCGAGCGAGCGCGTCAGGTGCACGCCGACAAGGGTCAGCGCAATCAGGCACCCTGTCCAAGAACGATGCGAGGCCCCGCCCAACACGCAGGCGAACCATCCGATTTGGTAGAGCGCGCAGTTGACCAGATGAGCGCGCCGCATGGCTCACCGCGGAACGCGCGGAAACCATGGGAAGAACGCCGGTGTGCGGGTGATGTACCGCGTGACAGCCTGGCTTCGAGGCTATCAGCCCGTCCTCGAGCAGTGTCACCCCGGACACGCGCATCAGGAAGAACGTCATGAGGGCCGGGCTGAGCACGGTGAGCCATCCGCTGGGCGTTGTCGCCGCGATGGCATAGAGGCCCCACCACAGCGTCGCGTCTCCGAGCAAATTCGGATGCCGCGTGAAGCGCCACAGCCCACGGTCGAGCACCTTTCCGCGGTTGGAAGGCTCGCCCCTGAAGCGCCGGAGCTGATAGTCACCCACCGTCTCGAAGCCGAATCCGACCGCAAGAGCAGAGACACCCAAGCCGTCGACCGCGGTGAGGGTGGCCGCGTGCGGCACGCACCGCGCAAGCAGCGGCAGCGCGACGAACCACAGGATCGCACCCTGCAGCCAGAAGACGGTGAAGAGGCTCCGCCACCAGAAGGCCCGCCCGTGCGCGGCGCGCATCGCCTGGTAGCGCGGGTCCTCTTCGTTGCCGTGGTGCCGCCGGAAGATGTGCAGGGGAGAGGCGCGCGCCCCACAGCGTGATCATACGCGGCGACCAGCCACGACCGCGGCCTCACCGTCGGCGACAGAAGGCAGTACAGCCAGACGACCAGCAGGACGAAACCGAGCCCCAGCAGAGCATCCGCGATGCTCGCATCCTCGAGCCTCACGCTGATTATCCACACGAGAGTCGACGCCGCGAGGATGGTGCCCAGGCCGATGAGGGCCGGCATGAGACCGGTCACGGTTGCCGGGCTGCCCAACCGCTCGTCACGGTGGTGCCGCCCCCCAGGACCTTCGCGGCAGGCGCGTCACCGCCGCTCCTGGCCCAACAGGCGATGCTTGAAGACATGCCA
>CAVOPH010000006.1:0-209807 GCA_963697775.1 uncultured Acidobacteriota bacterium
GAGGAGCGCGACGGTATGATCCTTCCGTCCGTTGATCACGAATGTCGAACCATAGTAGTTCCCGTACGCCGGCTCGATCTTGCTCGAATCGCCGAGCGTCAACCGGCTCTGACAGTCGAACTCCGCGGCGATCGTGTCGGGCACCGCATAGATCACGAACTGCGCGTGATGCGGCTGCTGGACGGCCTTGAGTCCCGGCTTCGCGTAGCGCGTGCCGAGCGTCAGTCCTTCGAGCGACGTGCGCCTGCCGACTACGTCGTGAGCGGCCTTCAGGCTGTTCATGATCTGAAACGGCGCCATGCCGCGATCGAAGTCGGTCGGATCTTCCTGGTCCTGCGCGAGGCAGGCGTACGAGCGTTCGGAGACGTATCCCATCGCCGCGACGATGTCGCCGTCGATGAGCCACGCGGTCAGGAAGTCGTTGACCATCACGTCGATGCTTTTCTTTCCCGCGCGCGGGACTTTCGGCAACGAGAATGACCCGCTCTTCGCGTTGGCGTCAGGTTGATTCTCCAAATGCACGCCGAAGAAGCTGCGCCACCAGTTCTGGAAGCCAACCCACCGGTTGATGTGGCGGTCGTAGTTGCTCCCGGCGCGCACATCAGAGTTGGACGCGCTCAAGTGCCCATTGAACAGAGACACCGGAAACATCGAAGAACGGTAGTCCACGTCGATATCCGCTCGCCGGCCGTCCGACGCGAGCGAAAACTGGATGGACGGCGTGCCTCCCTGCTCGCGGTAGTTGATGGGGTAACCTTTGTGATAAATGCTGTTGTCGGCTCGGCGCGTGAACTCGCGCGACCGTTCGAGCAGGTCGAGCGCATCCGGCTTCACCCTGACATACATGCGGAATTGACGGTCGCTCGACGTTCCTGAAACCTCACCCTTTACGGCCTCCACACGCTCGACGAGCGACAACGCGTCACCGAGCGGCGCCCCCGAGCCGTCCGTCAACAGCGATCTCGTCAGGGCATGCGTGATCGCGTCGAACGTCGTTTTCGTGGACAGGCTGATGACGTCGTCGTACAAGGCTTCGGGCGGGAGCTTCTGTCCGGTGACGTTCCCGAAGCGCGAGACCCAGTCGTTGACGAGTTGCTGCCGGCGCGCGTCCAGCGCGCCGTAGGCGCCGCCGAATTGAGGCTGGGTCTGCCCCGCGGGATCGCTCCGGGCGACTGACATCACCAGCGCCAGGCCGGCCACATGCTGCCCAGGTTCGTCGATGCCGCAGGTGAGTCGTCATGATCATGTGTCCTTCGTCAGCGCGCCATTGGCACAACCCACTCGGCCGGAGTGGCTGCACCCTCGGACGGCCGCAAGCGGTCGGATGACGCGACATCCCGCCATGTGAGACGTCCGTGGACGCCATAGGGAATCACGCGCACGCAATTCGTCGAGCGTTCGACCTTGACCTCGACGAAGCTCTGGAAAAAAGGGGCGACGTTGTAATCAAACGCGGCGGAGAGCCATTCGGGCGAGAATGGCCAGGCATCGAAGTGCTCGGTCCACCACCATGCGGGCCTCTTCCACCACGGTGTACGCGACTGGATCTTCCCCTCCACGGCGGCGCGATCGGGATAGTACGCCCAGTCGGTCGTCGGCGCGCGTGCCGGCCAGGCGAGCGCCGTGCCGAAGCTGAGATACGCTCCGCCGCCGCCATTCACGAAATAGTGAACAGGCGGGGCTCCCGACGACGCGCTGTCGGAGTAATACTCCAAGTCGTGCGTGTCGCCGGCCATGGCGATGGAGACGCCGCGGCGCAGCAGCAGCGCCTTCAGATTCGCGAACTGGTCGTCGCCCACCGTCGTGTCGTGGCCGCCGGCGTAGAAGGGATGGCCGACAATCGCGAACGTGAACTTCCCGGCAGCACGATCCAGCGCGCCGTTCAACCACGCCGCCTGCTCGTCGTCGATGCTTCGGAGGACGCCGGTGTCGATCGCGATCAGCGCAAACCGATCGGTCTGCACCTCGAAAAACGGCGCGCGCTGAAACCCTGTAGGAACCCCGTACGCCTGACGCAGCCGATCCGCCTCATGCACGAGATCTTCGATCCGCCCGTCGGTCGTGCTGGTCACCCGCAAGTCGGCCTCGGCCCTGGCGCGGATGCTTGCGCGCGCGGCATCGGGTCGAAGGAACGTGGCCGCGAAACCTTCGAGCGCGTCGTACCAATCGTGGTTGCCAGGAATCGCGTAGATCGGCTTGGTGACCCCCTTGAACGGCAGCCAGAACTTCGCTTCGTAGTCCTTCATGGCGCCTGTCGGATACACCACGTCGGAGGAAATCACGACGAAGCGCACCTGCGGCTCGCTCGCGACCGACAGCAGCACATCGCGAAGCACGTGTTGCGAGGCATCGCCTTCGCCCGTGTCGCCGATGACGATGAACGAAAAATCCTGCTGATCGATGCCGGGCGGCTCGACGGCAAACGGCAACGCCGCCGTACGACCACTGTCACCGGAAAGGACCGCCCGAACCATCGCGGCGCGCCACTCGTCGGTGCGCGACTCCGCCCAGGAGTTCCACATTCCCGCCGCCCAGTTCTCGGTGTCGAAGTACCAGCTCATGCCCCAGACAGGAACCGTCGCGGCGAGGATCGCGGCAAACGGGAGCCCGCTCTGAAGCCCGCGATTGAGCGCCGCAGGAATCGAAAACCGCGCCGCGCGCATCCTGATCGCAAATGACATTCGCCATCGAAGCCAGGCCCCCGCGGCACGGGCGATCCAATTTCGCGATGACGAGCGGACTGCCTGAATGTGCCACCGCCAGACGCGCCGCTCGATCCAGCGAGTGGGTCCGCGCCATATGAGGTAAGCGGGATTCCTCACGAACAGCCCGAAGATCACCGCGATCAGCATGTCGCCCATGACGGCGACGCCGGGCGAAATGAGGCCGAGAAAGGTGAGGTCCGTACTCATCCGGCCGACGTGTATCGCGAACAGCGTGGCAATGAACGCGATCGTCCAGTCGCGATCGCTTGGCGCGCGCGCGTCCTCAGCGGCGGTGATCTCGGCCGCCATCGCCGCCGCTTCAGGCTCGTCGGAGAGCCCGAGCTCGCTGACGACCGCGTCGTCGACGTCGCTCGCCGTGAGAATGGGCGCCCTCCGGATATTCCACGCGATGCCGAAGATTCTCAGCGCCCCGGCGATGGTCACGACCCAGGTCAACGCGGCGTGACGGGCGAGAGCCAGCAGCAACAGGACCCCGGCATTGCCAAGGGATGCGAGCGCTTTCCGGATCCGGTCCGTCCGATCGACCGCGCGCATGGTCCCGATCGCATAGCGGACGGCGTCGAGCGCAAACCACCCGGCCACAACCAGTCGAAGGGCCTGAGCGGCCACGAGCGGAGCGTTGATCAGGAAAAGCGCAATCATCAGGCTGATGATTGCGTCAACGGTCCCCTGACGGATGGCAACGGCGGTGGATCGCCGGAATGCGTGCAGGGCCTGGATGGCAGCGGCAAGCGCCAGCAGCCACCCGACGCGCGAAGGCGGAGACTCCGCGCGGGTGAACGGCGTCGCGAGCGCAAGCCCGCCGAGTCCGAGCGTGACGGCCGTCAGGCCGGTGAACGGGGCTCTCAGCTTGGGCAACTCGACCGGCCGAGCAATTCCGGGTCCAACCCCTTTCCGACAGGCTTTCCGAGGCTGAATCGGCCTGCTTCACCCTGCGTGGACGGACCCATCCACGACATGTCGTGCCAGGCACCGGCCAGGTGGACGGCCCCGCGTGTCGATCAGCGGTTCAAGGCTGCTGTTTGGCAGGGGCCGCGACGTGCAATTCGGCGAGCGTGAACGCCCACTCGTCGGCCAGCTCGGCTATCCGTTTGTCCGTCGGGCGGTACCCATGAGAGCCCAGCGTCTCGACGCGAATCAGGATCGGCTTGTCGCAAGCCTGCGCGGCCTGAAGCGCCGCAACGAACTTGAACGAGTGGCTCGGGACCACGCGATCGTCGTGGTCTGCCGTCGTGACGAGGGTTGCCGGATAGCAGGTTCCGGGCTTCGACGTTCTGCACCGGCGAATACTTGTACAGAAAGGGGAACTGCCCCGGATCGGATGATGATCCGTACTCGGTCCGCCAGGCACGACCGCCGGTGAAACGGTCGTAGCGCAGCATGTCCATGACGCCGACGGCAGGCAGCGCCACGGCGAACAGATCCGGGCGCTGCTCCTGCACGGCTCCAACGAGCAGACCGCCGTTCGAGCCGCCGCTGATGGCGAGCTTCGATGGCGACGTATATCTGTCCTTGATCAGTTGCTCGGCGACCGCGATGAAATCATCGAACACGTTCTGTTTCTTCTCGAGCATGCCGGCGCGGTGCCAGGACTCGCCGTACTCCGCGCCTCCGCGCATGTTTGCCGTGACCCAAATCCCGCCAAGCTCGAGGAAGGCCGGTAGATCTGGACGATAGGTGGGTGTCGTGCTGATCGAGAATCCGCCATAGCCGTAGAGCATCGTGGGATTCGTGCCGTCGCGTGGCAGATCCCTCCGAGCCGTGACAAAGAACGGTACTTTCGTGCCATCTTTCGACAGCGCGAACAACTGCTTCGTTTCGTACCTGGACACGTCGATCGGAGGTCGCGGCGCCTCGAACGGGGTCGAGACCGCGCTCTTCAGGTCGTAGGCGAAGACGGTCGCAGGATACAGCGGTGAGGTGAATGAGTAGAACATCACGCTCGAATCGTATCGTCCGCTGAGTCCGCCAATCGAACCGGCTCCCGGCAGCTTAATCTCACCGGCGTCAGCGCCATCCATTCCGAACAACACGAGACGGCTTTGCACGTCGACCAGATATTCCGCGACGATTCGATTCCCGGCGATCGTCGCGGTCTCGATCGATTGCTTGCGTTCCGGAACAATCGTCTTCCAGCCGGGCTTCGCGGGACTCCGCAGATCGACCGCGATGATCCGGCGATTGGGCGCATCAAGGTCGCTCCGCAGATACACGACGCTTCCCACGTTCCCGAGCGGCGCGTACTCCGCATCGTCGGCTTCAATTACGGGCTTGACCGGCGCAACGATGTTGGGCTGCTGCGAGCGTTCCAGATCAACGATATACAGGCGATTCCTGTTGTCGGAGCCCTGCGACATCGTAATGAAGAGGTAACGACCGTCTTCGCTGACGTCGCCGCCGATGAACCACGTCGGCAAGTCCTTGCGCTCGTAGATGAGTCGATCCTCAGATTGAGCGGTGCCGACGCGATGATAGTAAAGAGCCTGTCCGGAGAGGGCGGCCTCGAGCACCTTGCCCGCAGGCGGCTCGGGATATCGAGAATAGAAGAAGCCCTTCGAGTCCTTCGTCCATGCAAATCCGGAGAACCGCATCCACCTCACGATGTCGTTGAGATCGCGATTCGACGACAGATCACGCACGTGAACGTTCTGCCAATCCGCCCCGCCCTCTGACGTCATGTACGCGAGCAGCCGTCCGTCCGGCGACGGCGACGTGCGCGACAGCGACGTGGATCCGTCCGGCCACAGTTGATTCGGATCAAGAACGAGCGTGGGCTGCGCCGTCAATGATGTCCGAGAGTAGAGCGGCGACTGCTTCTGCAGTCCGGAGTTGCGCCGGTAGAACAGCCGTCCGGCTTCGATCGCGGGCATCGCGGCCTTCGGGTAATCCCAGAGCTCGGTGATCCGCGCCCTGATCTTCTCACGCGTCGGCAGCGACTCCAGATACCGGAACGTCAAGGCATTCTGTGCGGTGATCCACTCAGCCACCGCCTTCGAGTCGAGGTCCTCCATCCATCGATACGGATCCGGGACCTTGACCCCGAAGTAGTCATCGGACACATCGCCCTTCGGGGTCGCCGGATATGCGAGCCGCTGAGCGCGCAGACCGGCCGCAGCGGACGCCGCCGTGAGCATCGAGAGAACGACGAGAATTCGGATCTTTTGCATTGGTGGATGGTAGTCCGATGGCGAGCCGAGGTGTCCAGCTTTTCCGAATCCGGTCACTTCTGTCCTTGAGCAACCATCTTCGGACACCCGTCGATTACAGAGCTGGCAGCCCCTCAGTTCGGCACTACTTTATTTCGCAAAGTTGCCAACGAACGCGATCAAACGGCCGTCTCCTTTCGTAATACCTGCGAAGCCCTGGGTTCTACGAGAGGAGGCATTCGTGTCGTTTGCGGGTCGTTCGATCATCATCATGTGTTTCCTCCTCGCTCTCCTCGTTTTTCCGACGGTGAGTGAGGCGCAGGCGCCCAACACGCGGGGCAGGCTGATCATCACCGTCTCGGATCCGAGCGGTGCGATAGTTCCGGACGCAACGGTCACCATCGTCGGCCAGGACGATGCCACGAAGGCCGTGGCGGTGACGGCGGCGAAGACCCAGTCGAACGGAGCGGCAGCGTTCGATGGACTCGTGCTCGGGCGGTATTCGGTCACCGCAGAGTTTGCGGGATTCGAACTGGGACTGCTGCGCGACGTGCGCGTCAACCGTGGCGACAACAAGCACGTCGTCATCCTGCCGCTCAAGAACATGACCGAGTCGGTGACGGTCGGCGGTGAGGGTCAGGCCGCCAACCGGGCAAGCCGCGCGTTCGGTCTGAACCTGACCGACGATCAGATCCAGAATCTGTCGGACGATCCTGGTGAACTGCAGCGCCAGTTGTCCGATGTCGCCGGACCCGACGCGATCTTTCGCGTCGACAGCTTCGAGGGGCAGCAGCTGCCGCCGAAGTCGCAGATCAAGTCGATTCACGTCACCCGCGATCAGTTTGCGGCCGAGACAGAGCAGCCAGGATCGACCTTCGTCGACGTGATCACGCAGCCCGGCATCGGCCCGATTCGAGGCACCGGAAACTTTTCGTTCCGCGACAGCTCGATGAGCGCGAGGAGCCAGTTCACGCCGACCAAGGCGGATGAGCAGTTCCGCGGCTACGGACTGACGATCGGCGGCGCGCTGATCAAGGAAAAAAGCAATTTTTCGGTCTCGGTCAACGGGCAGAACAATTACTCCACCCCGAATCTGAACGTCGCGCTCCCCAACGGGCAACAACGATTTGACGTCTTGAGGCTGCGCCAGCCTTTTGACCGGGTCGACATCAACGGCCTCTTCGACTATGCCCTGACGCGGGATCAGACGTTGCGATTCGGATATTCCGAGAATCACAACTCGAACCGGAACCTGGGAATTGGCGCGCTACGATCTTCCGGAACGCGCATTCACCTCTACCAGCAACGGCTACACGTTCCGCGCGCTCGAGGCCGGGCCGATCGGCAGGCGCATGTTCATCAACACCAGGGCGACGATGACGTGGAGGGACTTTGGATCGGAGTCAGCGTTTGAGGCGCCGACCATCGTCGTGCAGGATGCGTTTACGAGCGGCGGCGCACAGCGGGCGGGCCGGGTGAATGGCAAGAACATGACGCTGGCGTCCGACCTTGACTACGTCCGCGGCATCAACTCGTGGCGCGGCGGCATCCAGATGTACGGAGACTGGTATCACGCGACGCTCAACAACAACTATCTCGGCACCTATACGTTCAGCAGCCTCGACGCGTTCGAGGCCGGCACGCCGATCCTCTATACGCGCAGCACCGGCGATCCGACGCTGGACTTTTTCCACGCCCGCGTGGGCGTCTATATGCAGGACGACCTTCGCATCAAGAAAGGGCTGACGCTCAGCCCGGGTGTTCGCTACAGCTATCAGACGCGAGTGGACGATACCGCAGCCTTCGAGCCGCGCGTCGGGATCACCTGGGCGCCGTGGACGAGCGGAAAGACGACCCTGCGTGCGAGCGGCGGGATTTTTCACGGCTGGCTTGACCCTGGCATCTGGTGGCAGACCGTGCGATCCGACTCGACGCACCAGCGCGACGTCGTGATCATCAACCCGACGTACCCCGATCCCGGAACCGGCGGCATCGTTGCCGCCGCGAACACGTATCGGCTGGGCAACTACAAACTGAACAAGAACGTTCGATACAGCGTGGGAGTCGATCAGCGCTTCTCACCGCGCGCCAGCGTCAACGTCCTCTACACCTACTACCACCAGGATCAGTTGCCGCGCGGGACGAACCTCAACCCGTTGGTCGACGGGGTGCGGCCCGATCCGGCGTATGCCAACATCATCGCGACGGTGACCGACGCCGAGCTCCGGCGCCACGAGGCGTACGTCAACTTCAACCTCAATCTTCTCGCCCCGTCTGCGTCGAGCAACCGGACGCAGTTCGACTGGCGCCGGCTCGCGGCCAACGGCAGCTACTCCTTCTTTCACGCACGGCGGAACGCGATTGGACCGTTCGACGTGCCGGCCAGCGGCACCCTGGACACCGAGTGGGGTCACGGACCTGGCGACAACCCGTACCGCGTCAACGTGACGATGACCAGCACGCAGCTGCGGAACTTCGCCGCCGCTTTTTCACTCAACGCGTCAGACGGGTATCCGTACATGCTGACGACCGGGTTCGACGACAACGGCGATGGGTTGCTCAACGATCGGCCACCCGGCGTCGGCGTCTGGTCGCTGCGCAGCAGCCCGACATGGAGCGGGAGTCTGCGGTTGACCTACAGCCTGCTCGGCGTTCCCGGGCCTGGCGGCGGGCCGGCGCAGCGATACAAGCTCAGTATCTATGCCGCGATCAACAACCTGACCAATCACGCCAACCTGATGGGATTCAGCGGCGTGAGGACGTCGCCGTTCTTCATGACCGCGACCGGCGTGCAGAATCCGCGGAAGGTCGATGTCGGCATGAATGTGGGCTTCTGATTCGGCGCCGACTCTCAATCACCGACAGCCACTGTCACGCTGCGATCGTGTGAAGAGACAACAAGAGAAGGGAGAAAGGAGAGACTTCTCCCGTTCTCTTTTTCTCCTGTGGGCTCTTGGCGAGATTGCAGCGTGACACTCGCGGAAGGTCGAGATTGGATGGAATGTCGGTTTCTGACTAAGGGCTGTCGCTCAATCACCGACAGCCATCGTCACGCTGCGATCATGTGAAGAGACAACAAGAGAAAGGAGAAAGGAGAAGAATTCTCCCTTCTCTTTCTCCTGTGGGCTCTTGGCGAGATCGCAGCGTGACACTCGCGGAAGGTCGAGATTGGATGGAATGTCGGTTTCTGACTAAGGGCTGTCGCTCAATCACCGACAGCCACCGTCACGCTGCGATCGTATGAAGAGACCACAAGAGAAAGGAGAAAGGAGAGGATTCTCCCGTTCTCTTTTCTCCTGTGGGCTCTTGGCGAGATCGCAGCGTGACACTCGCGGAAGGTCGACATTGGATGGAATGTCGGTTTCTGAATAGGGCTCTCGCTCAATCACCGACAGCCACCAGCACGCTGCGATCGTGTGAAGAGACAACAAGAGAAAGGAGAAAGGAGAGAATTCTCTCGTTCTCTTTTCTCCTGTGGGCTCTTGGCGAGATCGCAGCGTGACACTCGCGGAAGGCCGAGATTGGATGGAATGTCGGTTTCTGACTAAGGGCTGTCGCTCAATCACCGACAGCCACCGTCACGCTGCGATCGTGTGAAGAGATCACAAGAGAAAGGAGAAAGGAGAGAATTCTCCCGTTTTCTCTTTTCTCCTGTGGGCTCTTGGCGGATCGCAGCGTGTCGCAAGGCAGCACGCTGCGTCGATGAAGAGACACAAGAGAAAGGAGACCCGTGGGCCGGCGATCGCAGCGTGACACTCGCGGAAGGTCGAGATTGGATGGAATGTCGGTTTCTGAATAGGGCTGTCGCTCAATCACCGACAGCCATCGTCACGCTGCGATCATATGAAGAGATCACAAGAGAAAGGAGAAAGGAGAGAATTCTCCCGTTCTCTTTTCTCCTGTGGGCTCTTGGCGAGATCGCAGCGTGACACTCGCGGAAGGTCGAGATTGGATGGAATGTCGGTTCTGAATGAGCGCCGACTCTCAATCACCGACAACCACCGTCCCGGTGCGATCGTATGAAGAGACAACAAGAGAAAGGAGAAAGGAGAGACTTCTCCCGTTCTCTTTTTCTCCTGTGGGCTCTTGGCGAGATCGCAGCGTGACGATTGAACGTCGCTGATTATGTTCCCGCTGCGCTCACTGGCCGGGGGTTATAGTCGCGTTCGACGTATTCGAAGTAATCGAAGTCGGCCGGCATGGCCGCACCGGAGAGATCCTGGCAACACATGCCGACGAATGCCCCGGTGAAGTTCGGTAGCCCGGGTGCCGTCGCTTCATCAGAGAGGATGCTGGCGTCGAACAGCTGCGGCAGCCAGCGCCAGTCATCGTCGCGCAGACGATAGGCGAACTGAAGCCGCTCGCAGTCAACCTCGACACGAAGATGCACGGGAATCCCGTGCGGAATAGGTATCGCCTCGGTGAACGCATCGGATTGCACCTGGTCGGGCAGGCACGACATCACCCGGATGTGAGTTCCCCACCGAGTCGTCGTGCGACACGTACAGGTAGTGGAACTTCGAGGCGTTGTAGTAGCAGGCGAGACCTGCGGATTGCTGAAAGTGTCGCGGCGTGAAGTCCACGACCGTGGAGGCACTGAAGCAGTGCGATTGTTGACGGCGCGCGACGAGGGCCTGGCGAAACTGGCTGCCGATGGTTTCGCGGCCGTAGAGACGGAGATGACCGGGGCGCGCGGTCAGTGTGAACAGCTCGTCCGGCCATGGCGATCGAAGCCACTGAAACGCGAGCGGCAGTTGGTCGCTGTCGAAGTCTTCGCGCGGCGGTTCTGCGTCAAACCGGTGGATCGGAACCCCCGCCGGCGCCGGTGCATCCAGGGTCGGGACGCCCTCGCCATCCACGGTGCGGAGCCAGCCATCGGCCGACCACACCATCGGCTGAATGGCGGTTTCCCGGCCAAGCGTGCAGCGCCCCCGATTGCGGAGCGGCCGCCCGCATAGATAGACCATGTAGGTTTCGCCTGATGCGGTCTCGACGAGATCCGCGTGTCCAGCGCGCTGCAGCGCTGCGTCCGGCCGATGACGTGCGCTCAGGATGCAGGTATCCGGATGAAGCTCGTACGGACCGGTCAACTCGCGCGATCTCGCCATCGTCACGGCATGGCCCCATCCCGTGCCCCCCTCGGCGACGAGCAGGTAGTAGAAACCATTCCGCTTATAGAGGTGTGGCGCCTCGGTGAAGCCGAGCGGCGTGCCCTGGAAAATCAGATGACGCTCGCCAATCAGCCGTCGTTCCGCCGCCGAGTATTCCTGCAGCACGATGCCGGCGAACCTGGTCCGCCCGGGACGGTGATCCCACAACATGTTCAGGAGATACTTCCGCCCATCCTCGTCGTGAAAGAGCGAGGGATCGAAGCCGCTGCTGTTGAGGACGATCGGATCCGACCACTCGCCGTCGATGCTGGGGCTGGTGACGAGATAATTATGAAAATCCCGCAACGACGCTCCGGCGCTTCCCGGCTGTGAGGTCCGGCCGTACCGTTTCACATCGGTGTAAATCAGGTAGAACAACCCGTCGGCGTGCGTGAGGCACGGAGCCCAGATGCCGCACGAGTCGGGATCTCCGAGCAGGTTGAGTTGAGCCGGCCGATGAAGCGGACGCGTGAGCAGGCGCCAGTGGATCAGATCCCTCGAGTGATGAATCTGAACTCCGGGAAACCACTCGAACGTCGAGGTCGCGATGTAGTAGTCCTGGCCCACGCGGACGATCGAGGGATCGGGGTTGAAGCCGCGGAGTATGGGATTGTGAATGCGAGGCGCCGTGTCGGGCATACCGTCAGGCAGTCGCGGCCCGGCTGGCGGCCGGCAAAGTGGCGGCCACAGGCTCGCGAACGACCGTCCACAGAACAAGGGCGCCAAGCAGATCGAGCGCCGCGAGTCCGACGAAGAACGGTGTGTAGCCGATTGTCGTGACGAGCGTGCCCATCAGCAATGAAAAGAGCAGGACCCCGGCATTCCCGCACGTGCCCGCCATGCCGGCTACGGTCGCGACCTCGTTCCTCCTGAACAGATCCGACGCCATCGTGATGACCGTGACCGAGAGCGTCTGGTGCGCAAAACCGGCAAGGCTGAGAAGCGCGATGGCGACGTAGGGATTCTGGACGACGCCCACGAACGCGACGCCCACCATCAGGCACGCGCCGACGGTGAACGCACCGCGCCGGGCGTTGATCAGCCGCACGCCGAAGCGCTTCTGGAGCGCCATGCTGATCGTGCCGCCCGAGAGACATCCGAGATCAGCGGCCAGAAACGGGAGCCATGCGAACAGCGCAATTTGTTTGAGGTCGAAGTGGCGAACGGTCGTCAGGTACAGCGGAAGCCAGAACGTCAGCGTGCCCCACGTGGGATCAGCAAGAAACCGAGGCAGGGCGATCCCCCAGAAGTTCCGCTGCGCGATGATTCGCCCGACCGATGGGCGGGTCCCATCCCCATCCAGGTGACGCTCCTGCCCGGCGCGGATGTAATCCCGTTCCGCTGGTGACAACGCCGGGTGCGTTGCCGGCGATTGATACAACAAGAGCCACACGGCCACCCAGACCAGGCCAAGCACACCGGTGAGGACGAACGCGGATTGCCAGCTGTGAGTCAGAATCGCCCAGGCCACAAGCGGCGGCGCCAGCATCGATCCCACCGAGGCGCCGATGTTGAACACACCGCCAGCGAGTCCGCGCTCGCGCGCGGGGAACCATTCAGACGTCGCCTTCATGCCGGCGGGATTTGCCGATCCTTCGGCAAGCCCGAGCAAGCCACGAAGCCAGAACAGCATCGTCCAGCTGTGCGCGGCGCCGTGCGCCATGCTGATGAACGACCACGCGAGCGCGAACAGCGCAAATCCGGCCTTCAGGCCAATCACATCGAGGACGTAGCCGCAGAGCGGCTGCAACATGATGGCGCCCTGAAAGGCGCCGAGAATCCACGAGTACTGCTGCGTGCTGATCGCAAGATCTTTGAGGACGGTCGGCGCGGCGACGGCCAGCGTGCTGCGGGTGAGATAGTTGATGATGGCCCCGAGCATGAGCAGACCGATCATCCACCAGCGGATGCCCTTGATCGCGACGGTCATGGTCTCGGGATATTACCCGAAAGTTAAAAGTTAAAAGTTAAAAGTAAAAGTTAAGAGGCAGGAGGGAAAGGCACAAGCGAAAGGAGAAGAGAGAATTCTCCCTTCTCCTTATGTCTTGACGTGATCGCAGGGTGACAGTGAACGTCGCCGCTCTCGGTGAAACGTTCTCGGTGTCGCCGCTACTCCCCTGTCACGTTTACAAACCCGAACATCCAGTCGTTCAGGAAGTGCACGCGGTTCATGCAGTGAACCAGGTAACGACCAGTCTTCAGGAATCGATACGTGATCAGCTGGCCGCCCGTATTGTCGGTGCCAGTTGGACTCGTACCACCGTTGAGGAACTGCACTCCCCCAGCCGACATCAGCCGGCCCGGTTCGTACCACGCACGGTTGTCGGGATGCAGGTTGGTGACGTTTGCCGGGACGTCGAGGACGACGTCGCCCTTGGCGTCCGAGATGAAGTGTGGGTTGTTGGCCTGCGCGCTGAGATTGCAGTCCGCGTGCTGGGCCGGGTCCGTCATCCTCGTCGGGTCATTCATCCCGCACAGCAACGGTCCGATGTCGTCCCGCGTCGTGTTCTTGCTCACCTCGTAGATCGCCATCGCGTGGCCACCGCCGTGAACCTGGAACGTCACCTGCCCGCCCTTTTCGATCGTCACTTCCTCGGGCGTGAGGTGATGCAACGTGAACGAGCAAGGGTCTTGAGGGCCGCCGATTGCGCCGCTCTGAAAGCATGGGGGCGGCCCGAGTGGCCCGGTTGGCAGCACGCCGAAGGCAACCTTGGCGTCGGGCGTGGCTGGCTGCTGATGCGTAAGGTCGCCGTTCTGCGCCAGCGGCACGATTGGTGCCGCCACCAGCGCGGCAGCCACGATCAAGAGCTTGTATCGCATTCCGTATCCTCCTTGTCTCGCGTCCACGACAGTTCGTGAACGCGATCGCTGCGGCCGCGGCGCCGGCGATCGCCGGTGGACTTCGCGCCGAAACTCTCCCTGCAGCGGACGGTTCCGCGCGTGAGCAAGATTGCCGCCACGGAATCGTCAAGAAGATGTGAGGAAATCGGCGGCGAAACCAGGCAGAGCTACGAGTCGTCAGATCAGCACGACTCGACGGAGAACGAAATCGGTCACGAGATCGGTAAATGATGCCGATGCGGAATAGAATTTACAGATTCCGGATTTGGCCAACAGGGGTACCCGCATTCCCGAAGCAAGCTGCGTCGGGATTCTTCATCCGATTTCGATGTTTAGTACGGAGCGTTAAATCATGTCTGTGTCCGTCACTCTCGACCAACTCACGCCGACCTTCGGCGGCAGCCTTTTGCAACCGACCGACCCGGGCTACGACGAGGCGCGTCGCGTTCACAACGGCCTGATCGACAAGAAGCCCGCCATCGTGGCCCGCTGTCGAGGCACGGCTGACGTCGCCGACGCGGTCAAGCTGGCCCGATCGATGAACCTCGAGATCGCGGTTCGCGGCGGCGGCCACAACGTCGGCGGCCGCGGCACCATCGACGACGGCCTCATGATCGATCTGGCGCCGATGAAGGGGATCCACGTCGACGCGGCAAAGCGGACGGTGCGCGCGCAGGGCGGCGTGCTGTGGAAGGAACTCAATCGCGAAACTCAGCTGCACGGCCTCGCCACGACCGGCGGCGTCGTCGGCACGACGGGAATTGCCGGGCTGACGCTTGGCGGCGGGCTCGGCTGGCTGATGCCGAAGTACGGCCTGGCGCTCGACAACCTGCGGTCGGCGGAGATGGTCATGGCCGACGGATCGGTGGTCCGTGCTGCGGCGGACGAGAACCCGGATCTGTTCTGGGCGATTCGCGGCGGCGGCGGAAACTTCGGCATCGCGGCGTCGCTCGAATACCAGCTCCACCCGGTCGGTCCGATGATCGCCGGCGGACTCGTCGCCCATCCGGCGCAGAAGGCGCGCGACGTGTTTCGCTTCTTCCGCGAAACCTGCGCGACGCTGCCCGATGAAATGATGATGGTCGCGGGACTCGTGACGGCACCGGATGGATCGGGCAGCAAGCTCGCCGCGATGCTCGCCACGCATTGCGGGCCGCTGGCGCAGGGTGAAGCGGCCCTGAAGCCGATCAAGGCGTTCGGACCGCCGGTGATGGACGCGATGGGGCCGATCTCGTACTGCCAGCAGAACGGCTTGCTCGATCCGTCGCTGCCGAAAGGCGCGCTCAACTACTGGAAATCGCACTTCCTCACCGACCTGAGCGATGGCGCGATCGACGCGATGGTCGAGGCGTTCTCGAGTGTCAGTCGCCGATGAGCCAGATCGTCATCGAACATTTCCACGGCGCCGCCAGCCGCGTGCCGGTCACGGACACGGCCTGCGCGATGCGCATCACCGGTTTCAACGTCGTCCTTATCTCGCAGTGGATGGACGCGAAGGAAAATGAGCGACAGATTGCCTGGTGCCGCGATACGTACAAGGCACTTGGGCCATATCTGGGCAGCACGCGTTACGTGAACTATCTCGACGTCGATGAGGCAGGCGATCCGGCGGCGGTGGCCTACGGGGCGAATTACGCGAGGCTGCGCGAGCTCAAGGCAAAGTACGATCCCGAGAACGTGTTCCACGTCAACGTGAACATCAAGCCACGGTAAAACAAGGGACAAGGGTAAAAGGGAAAAGGGAAAAGGGACAAGGCAATCACTTACCAGCTGGCGCGCCGGCAAGGAGGCGCGCCGGCTCGATGCGAACGAGGAACAAGTCCTCGTCGTGCGCCGCATCGTCGATGCCGATCGGATGCCACGATCCGAACGCCACCATCCGTCCGGCGGCGTCGATTGAAGGGCAGCGGCTTGTTTCCATCCACTCGTCACCGCCATCAGCACTCATTCGCGCCGTGCGACCCGCCGCACGATCGTGCACGAACACATCCCAGAGCAGATTGATGTCTTCCAACGACGACGGGCACTTGCTCTCGCACAGAAGATTCGTCGCCAAAGACTGAAACGCAATCACCGAACCGTCGAACGAAAGCGCCGGACGAAGACTGCTGCCGTTGGCCGCACCGCCAGACGAAGTACGGCTAATGAGGTCAACACGACCCGACGCGAGTTCCTGAAGATAGATTTGCGGCCTGCGTCCGATGGCTTGGCCGGTGAGATTCGACGCCTCGGACACGAAGGCCACAAATCGTCCGTCACCGCTGATCGCCGGGTCATAGCTCGCGCCGTCAGAATCAGCCCCGGCCTGGCCGCGGCTGACCCGCTTGGTCAGCTGCGACGACGTGTCGTAGAGATAAACATCGGTCAACCGATTGTGGTCACCGGGCTCATCGGAACACCCACTCGAGCCCTGGCAGGTCAAGTCTGCCTTCGACGCGAACACCACGTAACGACCGTCGGCGCTGATGGCCGGTGACATGCTCGATCCCGGGAGACCTGGCTGCTGCGCCGTCCTGACGTCAAGCCTGATGCGAACTGCCGTGGACAGCGATACGAGGTAGACACCGACGGCGGCTTGACGCTCGTCGCGCGCGGTCGTGATCAGGTCGGTCGCCGCCGATTCGAACGCCACCGCAGTGCCATTGGCGCTGATAACCGGATTCCAGCTTGGCCCATTCGCCGGCTGATTGCCGGCGCCAGTGGTCAGAAGGCGCGTCGTCTGGTCGTGACGATCGCGCAGATAGATCTGAGCGCTGCCCGCAGGAAAAGACGTGCCGGTCAGATTGCCCGCCTCAGATTCGAAGACGACGAATCGTCCGTCGCCGCTGATGTCCGCTCGCACGCTGTCTCCGTCCGCGGCCGCACCAGTCGGTCCGGCGCTCTCAAGGGTTGTGTGCCGGGTCGTGAGGTCGGTCACGTAAACGTCGCGCAGCTGGTTGCGATCCTCGGCCACCAGACTCGCCGGAGCAGTGAACACCACGAAACGGCCGCTGCCGCTGAGGCGAGCGCGTGCGCGCCGAAACCGGCGTGGCATGTCGATCCTGCAACTTCAGGGTAACGGGCGCGTCGAGATCGCTGATCGAACTCTTCAACGAGTCCTTGTCCGCGGCGGCATGACTCACCTCGCGGGCCACGCGTCGGCCGGCTTCGATGGCACGCCGTGTTTCAAACGACGATCGGTCGCCCTTCCACACGGCACCGTTCCCAGCCTGTGCCTGAAGGTCCACACCATCGAGCTGCTCGAGAATGTGTTCGAGTTCATGAGCAATGAGTTCGGCTCCGCTCGAGGTGTTCTTGATGTAAACGCGGGCGGCGACCGGAGCATTTCCCTTGAACGTCAACGCGGTCCGCGCGTTCGCGAATGCGGCGACGGAGGGCTGATCCTCGCGCACCACCGTCACTTGCAGGGACGTCTCGGCCGCCAGCCGACGGCACTGACGTCGAAACGTCGGCGATGCTTGCCACATCTGCTCCACCAGCGGTTTCAGCAGCGCATCGACCTGCAGATTAATGGGAAGTCGAAATTCATCGGGCCTCACCGCGGCCAGGCTTGCCAACTGTGTCGCAGCGAGGAACAGCGTTAGTACGGCCGTACTCAAGCCCTTCATTTCGACCTCCCCACGCCCCGGAGGCGGCGTGTCGAGGAGGGAGGCGGAATTTCCGGGCGCCAGCTGTCATGGCTGGAAAGAGCCTTAAAATGGGCGCAAATCTCAAGGATCGGAGGGGCCCCTGCCGGACGTCCGGACTCACGATGTGACCGCCCTTCTTCTCGACTGGCGCGGCGGCGACGCCGGGGCAGTCGAGAAGCTGATGCCGCTCGTCCACGGCGAGCTGCGGCGGATCGCGAAACGGCACATGGCCGGCGAACGGCCGGACCACCTGCTCCAGGCCACAGCGCTCGTCAACGAGGTCTATCTCCGGCTGATCGACGTCCACCGTGTGCAATGGCAGGACCGGGCCCACTTCTTCGCCGTCGCGGCCCGCCTGATGCGACGCGTGCTCGTGGACTTCGCCAGGGCGCAAAAGAACCAGAAGCGCGGGGGGGCCCTTCACCGCGTCACGCTCGACCAGGACCTGGCCGTCGCCATCGACACCCCTGTAGATCTGATCGCCATCGACGAGGCGCTTCAGGCCTTGTCCGAGACCTACGAACGAAAGGCGCAGGTCGTGGAACTGCGATTCTTTGGCGGGCTCAGCGTCGAAGAGACGGCGGAAGTGCTGAAGATCTCGCAGGAGACGGTCATGCGCGACTGGAAGTTCGCCAAGAACTGGTTGATGCGCGAGCTGTCCCGTGGGGCGGCAGGGAAAAAGTCGAAAGTGAAAAGTTAAAAGTTAAAAAGTACGGAGAAGATCAGCGGCTCGGTGCCGGCCTGGGGGTGACGTCGGCATCGACGAGACGCAGCGCCCACTTGATCGCGCCGGTGATCATCGCCTGCATCTCCGGCTTGTCCCAGTTGGCCTCGACGTGACCGAGCGTCGTGTAGAAGACTCTCCCCTTGCCGTAGGTCTTCGCGAACGCCACCGCGAAATCGTTGTCGGTGCGGTGCACGCGCGGGTTCTTCAGATCGAGCTTCGACGCGTCGAGACGCATCAGCACCCGTGAGTTCTCGCGGGAGAACATCTTCAACTGATAGATTTCGTCAGAGAGGACGAACGACGGTTTCCACGACTGCATGCCGGGGAATGTGGCGTCTTCGACGACGATCGGAGCGTCGAACGTGTTCCACGGGTGCTCGTCGTAGTAGCCGCCGATCATCTCGCCATACGCCGGCCACTGTGTGAACGTGATCGCGGCGCTGTGAATGCCGATGAAGCCTTTCCCGTCGTCGTGCACGAACGATGCGAAGTCGGCCTTCTTCTGATCGTCCATCTCCAGCGTGCCGCCGGTGTAGAAGAGCACGGCATCGAAGTCGTTCAGGTTCTTCGCGTTGTATTCCAGCTTCGCTTTCGTCAGCGCTTCGGTGTCGGTGCGGATGACCGTGTCCCACGCCCCGGTCTCGCGCCCGAGCCGTTCAATCGTGACCATCGCGTGCGTCACCGCTTCATGCCGGTAGCCCTTCTCCTCGCCGATGACGAGGAGGCGTTTTCGTGAAGTGGGCGCCTGCGCCGTGAGGGCGGTCACGAACAGGCTGATCACCGCGAGTCGGACGATGAAACGCACAGTTCTCATTCAAGCATCTCCAATTCCGGGTCGGCTGAATACTACACGCCCAACGCGTGAATCCGCTCGGGCGGCCCGATTCTCGATAATGCGGGCGAATTCGGTAGAATGACCGCTCCGCCGACATTCATGCTGAATCGCCAGCTGGGTTCCTACACCATCGTCGCGCCGCTCGGGGTGGGCGGGATGGGCGAGGTGTATCGCGCGCACGATAGCAAACTCGAACGTGACGTCGCGATCAAGATCCTGCCGGAGCACTTCACGTCGGATCCCGAGCGTCGATCGCGGTTCGCCCGTGAAGCCCGCATGCTCGCGACGCTCAATCACCCGAATATCGCGGCCATCTACGGCCTGGAAGAATCAGATGGCGTGACCGCGATCGTGCTCGAGCTGGTCGAGGGCATGACGCTCGCCGATCGCATTGCCCGTGGACCGCTACGAGTGTCCCAGGCGGTCACGATCGCGCGGCAGATCGTCGATGCGCTCGAAGCGGCTCACGAACAGGGTATCGTTCATCGCGATCTGAAGCCCGCCAACATTATCTTGCAGGGCACGACCGACATCTCGACCACCGATATCCGCGCGAAGGTGCTCGATTTCGGTCTGGCAAAACCGACCGCACGGCTCCTCGACGAAGATCCGACGATCTCGATCGGCGACACCGCCGTCGGACGTATCGTCGGCACACCGGCCTATATGAGCCCCGAACAGGCTCGCGGACTTGCTGTCGACGCTCGCACAGACGTCTGGGCCCTCGGCTGTGTCCTCTACGAGATGATCGTCGGCCGGCCAGCGTTTCGCGGCGCGACGACGTCGGACACGATCGCGAAGATCCTCGAACACGATCCGGACTGGCAGGCGCTGCCAGCGTCAACGCCGGCTAGCATCAAGCGACTGCTCACCCGTTGTCTCGATAAGGATCCGAAGCGCCGGCTCCATGCGATTGCTGATGCAACCTTCGAGCTCGACGAAGCGCTCGTCGAGAGCAAACCTGGAGTCATCGTCAAGGCCGCACCCCGGGAGCGGCACATCGCACGATGGGCCATCGCCGCCGGCCTCGTCGCGTTGATCCTGACCGCTGGTACCTGGAAGCTGTGGACGAATCGCACGTCGGATCTGCCTGCGCCGCGGGTGATGCCGCTGACGTCGTACCAGGGCATCGAGATGGCGCCGACGTTCTCACCGGATGGCAAGCAGATCGCGTTCTCGTGGGACGGTGAGAAAGGCGACAACGAGGACATCTACGTCGTGATGGTCGGCGCGGATAACCCATTGCCGATTACGAAGGATCCCGCGCGTGACGTTTCTCCTGCGTGGAAGCCCGACGGCAGTCAGATTGCGTTTGCTCGAATCGAATCCGGTCGTGCGGCGATTTACCTCGTATCGCCGCTGGGTGGCTCGGAACGGAAACTCACGGAGTTTTCGGCGTTTCCGTTCTCGGGTTCAGGACCGGTGGAAACGTACGATCCGAGGCTGGCATGGTCTGTCGATGGACGATGGCTCGCGGTCACCCGGGTGCTGTCTGGCACTGAGACCGGTGTCTTCCTCGTCGGGGAAGACGGCAGCACAAGAACGTTGCTGAAAGCAACGAGCAGCGATCTGTACCGAATGGCGGTGTTTGCACCCGGTGGAGACTCATTGGCTTTGATCAACGACGGTTTCATCGAAATCGTGGATATAGGCGTCACCGATCCGCCAACACTGAAGGGCGCGCCTCGACGTTTGACCTCTCACCTGGGTTACGTCGGCGGTCTGGCGTGGACGGCGGATGGCAAGTCGTTGCTGTTTGGACGTGCCCGGTACCCGGCACCCGACGCACCTTCGTTATGGCGCGTCTCGACATCGGGTGACAGTGCTCCTGAACGCATCGACCTGGCCGGTGTCGCGTCCTTTCCGGCATTGTCGTCGGTGGCGTCGCGGCTGGCCTACGTCCGTCGCAATCTCAACTTCGATCTGTTCAAGCTCGAGGACGGAAAAACGCCTGAGGCGTTTCTGGCCTCGACGGCGAACGAGCAGGACGCTTCCTTTTCAAACGACGGCTCGAGGATCGCGTTTGCCAGCGACCGCACCGGCGAAGGCCACGAAATCTGGATCGCACAGGCTGACGGTTCGAATCGACGATCACTCACCAACGGTCGCTTCAAACCGGAGGGCAGTCCCAGGTGGTCTCCGAAAGACGATCGGATCGCGTTCGATGGGATTGGCGACGATGGCAACCGGCGCGTGTACCTCATCGATCCGGCCGGCGGTCAGATTCAGATGATTCCTGGCAAACCGGGCTCCCGGGATCAAGTGCCCAGCTGGTCTCGTGACGGCAATTGGATTTACTTCGGCTCTACCCGAAGCGGTCGTCCTGAGGTGTGGCGCGCGCCCGCGACCGGAGGAAACGTGGAACAGGTGACGACGAGCGGCGGGGAGGATGCCCACGAATCAAGGGACGGTCACACCCTGTATTACCTGCGAGCCAGCAGCGGCGGGTTCCGACTGTTTGCGATGCCCCTGCCCCGCGGGGACGAACGGGCACTCGGTATCCAGGTCAGCTTCTGGAACTACGTTCCGGCGGAACACGGACTGTACTACATGCCGCTGCGGCAGGGCCTGCGGGCACCCTTCACGTATGAGGTGCGATTCTTTGACGTTGCCACTGGACAGAATCGGCTGGTTCAGAGTTTTCGGTTAGCTGACGTCTCACCAGGCCTGACAATCTCTCCGGACGGCAAGACCATCATCATCGCAGGTGTCGCCGTGGTTACACAGGACCTGATGCGCATCGAAAACTTCCGCTGAAGAATCCCTATCACTGATCAGCGATTCATTCTTGTCTAAGCGCAACAAGAGGGTCGACGCGCGACGCGCGATAGGCCGGCAGCCACGCGGCAAGCGTCGCGATCAGCGTGAGACAGATGATGGCGACAGTGAACGTCGCCGGATCGTTTGGCGACAGGCCGTAAAGACGGCTGGTAATAAGACGAGTCGCGCCGACTGACGCGGCGCCACCGACTATCAAGCCGACGATCACCAGCCAGCTCGTCTCGCGCAGGATCATCGTGATGAGCGTGCGCTCGCGGGCGCCAAGAGCCTTGCGGATGCCGATCTCGTTCGTGCGCCGCGCGACGCCGTACAACAGCACTGCCGTACAGCCCAATCGCCGCAAGCAGCACGGCGACGACACCGAAGGCGATCGGACAGTCGCGCGAGGAGCCGATCCTGAACGATGCGTGTATCCACGAACGACGTCACCGTGCCCGCTCGCGCGATCGACATGTTCGGCTCGGCCTGCTGAATGACGCGGCGAACGTCCGACAGCACGGCGGATCCGTCACCCTGCGGCCGCACGATGAACGTGACGGCGCTCACGCTGGCTGCTGGCTGTGAGATCGGCGTGTAGAAACGATGTTCAATGTCGCCGCGCAGCCGGTTCTGCCGCGAGTCCTTCACCACACCGACGACTTCATAGGTGTGCCGATCGTCGGCATACGTCTGCGTGACGTGAAGGCCAATCGGGTTGCGTCCGCTGAAGAACCGCTTGGCGAATGTTTCATTGATGACGCAGACCGTGCGGCCGCCGGCTCGGTCCTCCTCGGTGATCTCGCGGCCGAGCAGCACCGGAATGCCGAGCGTCGAGAAGTATCGAGGACCGACGGCGTCGTACCGCGATCCATTGTCTCCCCGGCCGGACGGCGTGTAACCTTCGACGATGATTTGATCGCCGTTGTCGGAGCCGCCGAAGAGTCCATTGTTCGAGTAGGTGACGGCGCCGACGCCAGGCAGGACGCGAATGCGCGCAAGAATCGTCTCGAACGCGGTCGTCTGCCGCGCGTCATCGTAGCCGGCCGACTCGGCGTCCACCCGGATCGTGAGCAGGCGATCTTTCGCGTACCCGAGATCGACGTTCTGCAGGTTGACGAGCGTACACACGAGCAGTCCCGCGCCCACGAGGAGCGGCAACGACAATGCCAGTTGCCCGACGACAACGAGCCTGCCGAGGCGCAGCCATGCGGCGGATCCGGCGATGCCTCTCCCCTGCTCTCGAAGGCCCGTGACCGCTGGCGTCTTCGTGACCCGCATCGACGGCAACAGGCCAAGCAAGAGGCCAGCGATCAGTGTCAGCGCGAAGACGAAACCGAGCAGCCGGAGATCCAGCGCTGAAGGAAGCGCAATCGTGTCGGAAACGAGGCGCAATAGGCCCTGCCGCAAGAGAAACGCCAGGACCAGGCCGGCGAGCCCACCGATGGTTGCAAGACACGCGCTTTCGGTCATCAGCTGGCGAACCAGCCGCCCGCGGCTGGCGCCAAGCGCGAGCCGCACGGCCATCTCGCGACTGCGCGCGGTCGTGCGCGCCAGAAGGAGGTTGCCGAGATTCGAGCAGGCGATCAGCAGCACGAGACCAGCCGCTCCCAGCAGGACAAACAGCGGCTCGGTGAAATTGCCGCGCAGCGAAGATGCGCCCGTCGCTGCGTGCTTCAACACCAACCGCTGATCGAGAAACTGCTTGCGCTTCTCCGCATCGGCCATCAATCCGTAGTAGTCCGCGAGCCCCTGTTGAAAGACGACGTTGGCCCTGGCCTGCGCGCGCTCGAGCGAGACGCCGGGCGCCAGTCGCCCAAACGCATGCAGCCACATGATCTTCTCGACGTTCCCGGGCTTGTCGCGGAGCCAGTCGCGTCCCGGCAGGACCGCGCCCTGCATCGCCAGTGGAACCCACACATCCGGGCGGTCCCCAATCGTTTCCCCGAAGAACGACGCGGGCATGACCCCAATCACCGAGACGACGCCGCCGCGAAAGGCGAGTGATTGACCGAGCGCGTCGGGCCGCCCGCCGAAGCGCCGCTGCCAGAATTCGTGGCTGATGACTGCGTACGGGGACGTGCCCGGGGCGGCTTCCTGGCTGGCATCGAATGTTTGCCCAACGAGTGGCGGCACCCCGAGCGTCGTGAAATACGAAGACGAGACGAGGCGGACCGCGACCTCCTCCGCCTGGCCGCCGGCCACGCGTGCTTCGGTCCGCTGGAGGCTGCTGCTCGACGCCATCAACGACGCGAACGTGCTCGTCTCGCCCTGGAGCTGCCTGAACTCGCTGTAGGTGACGAGTGACCGCTCACCGTCCTCCATGCCGGCGGAGACACCCTGCGCCCCGGGATCGGTCAACATCACCAGCTCGTGCGGATTCCGCACCGGCAGCGTCGTCATCAGCACGCTGTTCACCAGGCTGAAGATGGCAGTGTTGGCGCCGATTCCGAGCGCGAGCGAGAGCATTGCGACCGCGGTGAATCCCGGCGCGGCGGCAAGGACGCGGATGGCATGACGAAGGTCCTGCATGGAAGCTACGCTTTCGAATTGCTGAATTGATTGCTGATTGCTGATTGCTGATTGATCTTGTTCCTTCAATCTACAATCAGCAATCAAAAATCAACAATCACCAAATGTCCCTATCGGCGCGTGACGCGCACCCAATCGACAACCATGACCGCCTTGTCGGCGGCGATCAGATCGACGGTCGACGCCGGCAATCCCACGTAAGGCTCTATGACCTTGTTGACCGCCTGTGGATACTGACCGCCGAGCGCCAGGTTGACGATCAAGAACTTGGCGTTGTCGAAGGCCCATCTTCCGTGCTCCTCGACCATCGCCCGTGTCACGCGATATTCTTCCGCGCCATCCACCTTGAACACCAGCGCGTCAGTGGTCCAGTCCATCGAATACACGTGCCAGCCGGTGATGTCGCCACCCCTGGCGAAGTGCTGACGACTGACGAACGGCGTCTTGCCTGAATACCCGGGACCATGGAGGGCAACGTTCGTCCACGTCGGATCGCCGACGTTCTCCATGATGTCCATCTCGCCGGTATCCGGCCATCGACCTGTGCCGAGCGCCCAAAACGCCGGCCACAGCCCCGCACCGGCGATTAGCTTGATGCGGGCCGCCGCGGTTCCGTAGGTGAACTCGAACTTCGAGCGCGACTCGAGGCGGCCCGAGACGAAATCGAACGCGCGGCCTTCCGGCGTCTTGAATCCCGTCCGGCGTCGCGCGCGAATGATCAGCGCGCCGTTTTGTGCCCCCGCGGTTTCAGGTCCCGTGCCGATCGTCAGAGTATCAGAGGAGTCCACATACGCCTGTTGCTCGTTGTTCACGGTGCGGCCGGTCACGATCGCGTTCCACTTCGTGCGGTCGAGTTGGCCGGCGGAGAAATCGTCGAAGAACAGTAAAGCCGGATCCGGCGTGGCCACTTGTTGAAGAGGCTTCGCTGCCAGCGCGACCCATGCAACAGCAGTCAATGCGATGAGCAGACAGGAACGGCGCATGACGACGAATCTTATCTGCACCAGACGCCTAAATCAGCAATCAACAATCAGCAATCGACAATCCGGATTGTCACCATTTGTCACACGAACGACACCTTTCGGCCACGATAGGCCCGTCTACATCAGTACTATGACCCGCAAAACCATAACGGTGGTGCTGCTGGTCCTGCTGGCAAGCATCACCGTCGGCGCCTTCCATTCACGCCACACCAGCGTTGCAGCCCCAGTCACCGCGCCGGCAACCCGTGGCGATATTGTCAGCATGGTCGTGGCAACGGGAACGCTCAACGCGGTGACGACCGTTGAGGTCGGCAGCGAAGTGACCGGAACGATCGAGTCGCTCGGCGCCGACTTCAATCAGATCGTTCACAAGGGACAAATCCTCGCGCGGCTGGATCCGTCGATCTACCAGACGACGCTCGACCAGGCCACAGCGGCGCTGGCGAGCGCACAAGCGGATGCCGATCGGTATCGCGTGGCTGAGGACGCCGCGGAAACCGCATTGACACGTGCGCGCGAACTTCACACCGAGCAACTGATGACCGACGAGGATTTCCAGGCCGCGGCAACCGACCATCTTGCCGCCGCAGCGCAAGTGGCGAGCGCCAACGCGATCATCCGTCAGGCACGGTCGGCCGTCGAGACCGCTCGAGTCAGTCTCTCGAAAACCATCATCGAATCTCCGATCGATGGCGTCGTCATCGCGCGGGACGTTGATGTCGGGCAGACAGTCTCCGCCAGCGTTTCCGCACCGACCCTGTTCGCCATCGCGGCGGACATGTCGAAAATGCAGGTCGAGGCCGGGATTGACGAATCCGATGTCGGACGCGTGGAGGCGGGACAGCCTGTCACCTTTCACGTGGACGCGTTTCCGCGAGAAGCGTTCACCGGGAAAGTACTCGAGGTGCGACTGAATCCGACGATCGATTCCAATGTCGTCACGTATACGACGGTGATTGACGCGCCCAACGCCAACCTGCAGCTGAAGCCAGGCATGACGGCCTTGTTGTCGATCGTCGTCGGCCGGCGCGACAACGTGTTACGCGTGCCGGCCGCGGCACTGCAGTTCAAGCCGAGCGCGGACGTGCTTGCACGCTTCGGCGACAAGGACGTTACGGTGGCCACCGGCCAGTCGAATACCGTGTGGATTTCCAACGGCACCACGATTGTGCCGGCCGCCGTCACAGCTGGCGTCAGCGATGGCGTCTACACCGAGCTTGCGTCCGCCTCATTCGGCGAAGGGACTCGCGTGGTTGTGCGCTGAATCGCCGATCAGTTACCGTTCGCTGGACGGTGGAACGATGTTCTTGAGCCGCATATAGGTGACGAGATTACCGTAGTGCTCCCACATGTGGCTATTGTTGAATGCGAGCATCCCTAGCCTCGTTTGCTTCTGGCCGAAAAAGTCCACCGGCGCGCTCGCATTGGCATCGGTGGTCGCGGCAAACACCTTGTCGCACGCCGCGAATGACGCTTTCAACGCAGCCACCAGCTCCGCGCGGGTCGTCTTCTTCTCGTTGACGGGATTGGGCGCCGGTTTGTCGCCGTTGGCCACGCTGCAGAGAAGATTGTTGCCGTCGGCGATGTGGCCGACGACACCGCCGAGGCTTCTGACGTCCGGCGTCGGCTTGAACCCGTAGAGATCTTCCGGGACCTTCTCGGCGGTGCGGATCACGAGCGAACGGATCGTCTCCGCCTGTGCCTGAAGGATCGCGACGTGCGGTGCAACTCCGCCGCCCGACTGCGCCCCCAGGGCAGCCGACGTCATCACCATCCCCAACATGAATGCTGTCGTTCTCTTCATATGCTGACTCCTCGTATCGTGGTCGACTTCGTTCCGGCGCGGCGACAGTACCCGGAACCGGTTGGACGGTCAATTGCCGTTTCGACAGTGGTATTTGGGATACGATGATGCCCCACTGTTGCTGAAGGAGAATTCGATGAAGGCCTGCGTCATTGCCGCATTCCTCGGCGCGATCGTTGCTCTTCCGCACGCCCAATCCCAGACGTTCACCCCCGATAACGAGGGGTTCATCCGCAACTGGCTGGTCCTCGCCCCGATCGCGGTCCAGGAGGACTCCGGCGCCTCCGAGATCGAAAAAGACTTCCTCGGCGGCGAGGCCACGATCAAGCCGAAGCCTGGCGAAAAGACCAATGTCAACGGCAAGATCCTCAGCTGGACGCCGCATCAGACCAGCGACGGCGTCATTGACTTCCTCAAAGCGTTCGGGACCGAGCGCGGTGAAGACGTCGCGGCCTACGCAGTGGCGTACGTGATCGCGGACGATGCGATGAACGTCAAGCTGTCGATCGGCTCGAACGACCAGTGCAAGGTCTGGCTGAACGGCAAGCAAGTGATCAAGTTCAGCGAGACTCGCACCTTCGACAAGGACACCGACCAGGCCGACGTGGCACTCGTCAAGGGTCAGAACGTCCTGGTGTTCAAGGTGATCAACGAGAAGAACAACTGGCAGGGAGCGGCGCGGCTTCTGAAGGATGGCGCCCCGGTCAAAAACGTCAAGATCGCCGCGGCGCCCCAATAGCGCGGCCAGACATCACGCGCCGAGCGTCAGCAGATGCACGCCCCAGACCGCGAGCGCCACACCGGCGATCCGGCCGGCTAGCGGCCCGTGTGTGAACACCTTCTCGACCAGCACCAGCGCGCCGATCGCCGCGACCCATGCGAGGTTCATCACGCCGGCCGCGAACAACAGCGTCATCAGCACCCAGCAGCAGCCGATGCAGAAGAGACCATGCTGCAGTCCCAGCGTGAACGCGCCGGAGATCCCTTCCCGCCAATGCTCGCTCAGAAAGTGCAACGGCGATCGGCAGTGAGTCAGGCAGGCGTGCTTGGGCGGCAGCCACTGATAAATTCCTGCGGCCAGGAAGATGGCGCCAGACACCCGCGCCGACTGGGTCGTCATCGCTGACGACATCACGGCGCCCGCGTGAAGCGCGGCCTGCGCCAGCGCCGCGGCGAGACTGAATTCGATCCAGGCGACCACGTACCCGGCGGCGAAAGCCGCGGTTCTCGTCTGCGCGTGCGGGCCACCCTGCCTGCGATGCGTACCCGCGACGAGCAGGATCATCGGTGCCGCCGATGGCAGCATCATGCCGATCATCATCACGACCCACATGACGAACAGTGCGGCAACAGCGCTCGTCCCCCATTGCGGCATGCCGGCCATCCCCATGGCGGCGTGCATCTCGGCTTCGCTCGCGGCGCCGCTGGCACCAGCCGCGATCCGAATCAGATAGATCCACGCCAGCAGCGTCAGCATCGCCAGCGCCACTCCGGCGACGAGGCGATCGCGTCGCACGAGCCGCTCCAGGTGCGCCTGTGTGTCGCTGAGGGAGCTGGTGTGAAAACTGTCCATTCCCCCGGCATCTCCCATGCCTGCGACGGTAACACCGCTCGACCCGGAAAGCCATTCGTTGGACCGATGTTGGTGTAATGTGTGGAAGGCTTTCCCCATGCAAAGGACGGATTGATGATCGGAAGACGTACACGAGCACGTCACGCGGCTGCCATTTTCAACGCGATCATCCTGATCGCGCTCGCCGGAGCGGCGGTGATCGGCCAGTCACCTCGGGAATGGCGCGACTACGCTGGCGGGCCCGACAGCTCGAAGTTCGTTGCCGCGACCGGGATCACCAAGGCGAATGTGAATCAGCTTCAGGTGGCGTGGGCGTATCCCGGCGGCCAGACCGATTTCAATCCGCTCGTCGTCCGCGGCACCGTCTACGGGCGGGGACCGAACGGCTCGTTCGTCGCGCTCGATGCCGCGACCGGAAAGCAGCTCTGGACTCATGAGGGCGTGCAGGGATTCACGAGTCGCGGCGTGAATTACTGGGAGAACAAGGACGGCAAGGATCGCCGGCTGATTTTCAGCACACAGAATCTGCTCCAGGAACTGGATGCCTACACCGGCGAGCCGATTACGGCGTTCGGCGACAACGGCCAGGTCGATCTACGAGTCGGTCTCGATCGCGATCCAACGACGATCAACCAGCAGACTCGCACACCCGGGCGCGTGTTCGAGAACCTCATCATCCTCGGGTCGGCGACGAACGAAGAGTACGGCTCGGCACCGGGCGACATTCGCGCGTTCGACGTCCGCACCGGCAAGCTGGTGTGGACGTTTCACACGGTGCCGCGCCCCGGCGAGTTCGGCTACGACACCTGGCCGGAGCACGCGTGGAAGACCGTCGGCGGCGCCAACAACTGGGGAGAGCAGTCGATCGACGAGAAACGGGGGATCATCTACGTCCCCACCGCGAGTCCCAAATACAACTTCTACGGTGGCAACCGCAAAGGCGCGAATCTGTTCGGCGACTGCATCGTCGCGCTCGATGCGAGAACCGGCAAGCGTCTCTGGCATTTCCAGATGGTTCATCACGACATCTGGGATCTCGACAACAACTCGGCGCCGCAGTTGACGACCATCCGTCAGAACGGCCGGGCCATCGATGTGGTCGCGGTGGCCAGCAAGACCGGCTACCTGTACGTGTTCGATCGCGTCACCGGCAAGCCAATCTGGCCAATCGAAGAGCGGCCGGTGCCGCAAAACACCACGGTCCCCGGTGAAGCGTTGTCGCCCACGCAGCCGTTTCCGACGGCGCCGCCGCCGTTCTCGCGTCAGAAATTCACGGCCGACGATCTGAATCCGTACATCCTGAGTCCCGAGGAACGGGAGCAGTTCAAGCAGCGCATCCTGAAAGCAAGGAATGACGGGAACTTCACGCCAATCGGCTTCGACGACGTGATTCACATGCCGGGCAATCAGGGTGGATCCAACTGGGGCAGCACGGCGGCGAACCCGACCGATGGCACGGTCTACGTCATCGGTTTCAATACGCCAACGATCATCCGACTGCTCAAAGCCGGCGAGCTGCGGCGCGGCGGGCGCGGCGCCGGAGAGCCGATCAAAGAAGGACGGTATGTGACCGAAGGGTTCGGACTCTACCCGACAATCGTCAGCCCGCCTTATACGACGCTGACCGCCTACGATTTGAACCGCGGGACGATTCAGGTGGCAAATCGGGCTCGGCGACGATCTTCGCCTGGCCGCCCAGGGCATCAAGGGCACCGGCACCGCGGCCAACGTCAAGGGAGGACTGATCGCGACCGCGACCGGTCTCGTCTTCGCAACCGGCGGCGATCACAAGGTGCACGTCTACGACAGTGCTGACGGCAAACAGGTTTGCGAGTTTCCGCTCGGCGCGGCCACGACCGGATCGCCGTCGATGTACGAGCTCAACGGACGTCAATACCTGCTCGTGACCGCGTCAACTGCAGGCGGTCGTGGTGGACGCGGAGCGGTGGATGGCGGCTCCGCGAACCCGGATGGGCCGACGGGCATCGTGGCGTACGCGCTGCCGAAATAACCTTCCGCTGAACACCGGGATCCGGGGTGCGGTATCCGGTCGGATTGCTACAGTCCGCCCGCGATGATCGTCTCTTGCCGAACGAGTGGCTGCAAATACGGCCACACGGTTTCCGCGATCCGCTGAGCACCGGCCGCGTTCGGGTGAATCTCATCGTCGCCGTTCAGATCGGGATTCAGCACGACGCCGTCGAGCAGGAACGGCACGAGCGGGACGCCGTATTTCTGTGCGAGCCGCGGGAACAGGCGGTGAAAATCGACCGTGTAGTTCAAGCCGTGTAACGGCGGCGTCTCCATCCCGCACAAGAGAACCCGCGCGCCGCGCGCCTGCGCGCGCTCGATCATCGTTGAGAGATTGCGCTCGACGGTCGTCAGGTCAACGCCGCGCAAACCATCGTTGGCCCCGAGCTCGAGAATCAGGATCCGCGTGTCTTCAGGAACCGCCTGATCGAATCGCCCCAGGCCTCCCGCCGTCGTGTCGCCGCTCACCCCCGCGTTGCTCATGATCCAACCAGGCTGGAGGGCGCTGAGGCGACGCTGCAGTTCAGCAGGAAATCCCTCAGCCCGCGAGGGGGAGACCGCAAGGCTGTCGCCAAGAACCACAGCGCGAAGCGGAGCAGCGCTCGCGTTCGACGCAGTTGGCGCGGATGGTGATGACTGCGAGCAGGCGACAACCGAGGCCAGTCCGACGACGAAACAGCCGAGGCGAGGGAAACCGACCATGACCAGGGAACCCACCCACATTCTATAATCGATGAATGGCTACGATTGGATTGATTGGCGCGGGACACATCGGAAGCCAGGTTGCCCGCCTGGCTGTCGCGCAGGGATACGACGTCGTCCTCAGTAACTCTCGAGGGCCTGAGACGCTGTCAACGCTGGTCGCGGAGCTCGGACCGAAGGCTCGGGCAGCGACGCCCGACGAAGCGGCACGCGCCGCCGACATCGCGGTCGTCACGATTCCGTTGAAGCACTACCAGCAGGCCCCAGTCGAGCCGCTCGCCGGCAAAGTGGTGATCGACACGAACAACTACTATCCGCAACGAGACGGCAACATCGCGGAACTCGACCACGAGTCCACCACCACGTCGGAATTGTTGCAGGCTCACCTGCCGAAATCGAAAGTCGTCAAAGCCTTCAACCACATTTACGCCGCGCAGTTGACGACGGATGGAAAGCCCGCGGGAACGCCCAATCGCCGGGCGCTGGTCATTGCCGGAGATGATCCCGGACGCCAAGGCCACGGTCACAAAGCTCCTCAATCAGTTCGGCTTCGACACCGTTGACGCCGGTCCGCTCAAAGAAGGGTGGCGTATCCAACGAGACACGCCGGGCTACGGTCCTCGCCGGAACGCGGAGGAGTTGAAAAAGGATCTCGCGGCGGCAAAGCGGTATCGCGACATGAAATGATCCGGTCGGGATCCGGGTCCGGGATCCGCCGGCACGCTGCGATCGCGGCAAGAGCATTCTCCCTTCTCCTTTCTCTTGTTTGTCTCGTGGGTACGGACTCAGCGTGACAGTGGCCGTCCTTGATTGAGGCAGCCTGCTAGTGACGCTTGCTACCGGCAGAGTCGGTGGACGCAGATCCGAAGCGCGAAGCCTTGTTCTTCACGTAGGCAAAGTTGAAGCTGAGCTCGTTGAAGTGCGCCGCTTTGTTGGCGAGAGTAGCGGCGCGCTCGTTGTTGCCCGCACCCTGTGCCGCGCGTGCCATCAACAGCAGCACCCGCGGATCGCGCTGGTTCGCCTGACCAAGCTCCTCCACCGCTGCGGAGTACCGCTTCTCGGCCAGGGCGATGAGACCGGCGAGTTCGTGCTGCTGGCGCACTTCGAACGGTGCCCGGCGCGGCTGTATCTGCTGGTTGTACTCGGCGGCCTTCGATTTCGCCGTCGCCAGATCGTTCTTCGCCACCGCGACACGGGTGTCTTCGAACAGGTGGTTACGCCTGGTTGCTGCCTTGACCGGCTCGGGCAGCTGTGACGCGTCCATCACTTTCACGGCTTCGGCGTAGCTCGCAAGCGCCTCGTCGAGCCGGTTCGCTTCTCGCAGGACGTCTCCGATCTGGACCAGGTCACCTGACATCGTGCCGGCGTCATGCTCGGCTTCCGCGAGCGCAAGACCCGCCTTCAATTCGCCGATGGCCTTATCGGTCGCGCCGTCGTGCACGTACGAGGCGGCGTTCCAGAAGCGCGCCAGCCGACGCTCACCGGTATTGCGCGCGCGCGCCGCGAGCTTGGCAAACGACTCGCGCGCCTGATCGGTTCTTCCCATGGCGAGATAGTCGTTGCCGATGCCGACATAGGAATTCACGAAGTTCGGATCGATCGACAGTGCCTTCTCGTACGCCTTGATCGACTCGTCGAAGCGGCCGCGCTTCATCAACAGCTCCGCATAGGAGTCGTACGGATTCGGATCGTTCGGAATCAGCTCGGTGTATTTCTTGAACGCCTTCTCGGCGTCGTCGAACTTCTCGAGGAAGCGATACGCGTATCCCATCTGGTTGTACGGCGTCGAGAAGGATGGATTGATCGAGGTGGCCTTGACGTAGTGGGTAATCGCGCTCGTGTATTCCTGCCGGCCGAAATACAGGTTGCCGAGTTGATTGTGGGCGCGTTCATCGTTTGGAAAAAGCGCCACCAGATCGGTGACGTGCTTGAGATTTCCGGTCGGATCGCCCTTGAGCCCCGCATCGAGCGCGAGGATCAGATGGCGCTCTGCTTCGCTGACCCTGTCGGCGAGCGCGACCGCATGCGTGGTCGCATCGACGAATTCGCCGTTGGTTCCCGACGTGTTGGCAAGCCCGACATACCCGAGCGCAAAATTCGGATCCTTGGCGACCGCTTGCTCGAACAGCCGGCGTGCGTCGGTCGCGCGGAGCTTTTCCAGGAGGTCACGGCCATCGAGGTACAGCTTGCGCGCCTCCTGCGACGAAGTCGTGATCGGGATCTTGTCGCCGTCAGCGCGGGTCTGCGCCAGCATCGACGCCGACGCCGCACACGCAATCACGACGAGCACGGTCGCGGCTTTTCGCCACCATCTTCCAGACATCCCACACCTCCTGACACGGCCGTTCCGGTCAGCAGGTTAGAGGAGAAAGACAATCGGCATCCAGTGCGAAGGTTTGAATGCTGGCCCTAGGGGGACGAGTGGCGGTCAGGAGAGGACGGAAGTCGACGGGCTTCGTGCGACGTTCGCGCTATAACGCACTTCTCCTGCACCTGAACTCGATCTCCAGCTCGATCTTGTCGTCGACGCTCATCAGCCGCGCGAGCGAAGGCTTGGTCAGATTGAAAGTCGCGAACTGCAGCGTGGTGGTCGCCCGCCCCGCGACTTGATCGGCAAATGTGGCGATGACGTTCCAGGTGACCTCTTTGGTCACACCATGCAGCGTCAGGTCTCCAATCAGTTGAAAACCAGCCTGTGCCTGCATGCCCGACGGAAGCGGCGACGCCAAACCAACCGTCTTGCGGGGAACGAATTCGATCGTCGGAAACTTCTCGGTCTCGAGCGTCCGGCCTTGAATGTATCCGTCGCGCATCTGCTGATCGCTCTTGAGCGTACGCAGATCGACCGTCAGTTTCGATCGAGATGCATCGACCGAGCCGTCAGGGTTCAACACGATGACCCCCGTCACCGCCTCGGTCGTCCCAACCGCATCGCTGGGGAAATTGATACCGGCAAGTTGCTCGCGGTACTTTGTATCTGGCCTTCGACCCTTCGGCGATTTCGAGTTTGGCCGGCTTCGTCGGATCGATCGCCGGAGTCCCGGGACGTCCACCACCGCCCGGCTGAGCTGGGGGCTGAGCGTGTGCAACAGTACTCGAACCGATCAACAGAGCGACGCCCAGTACCGCGAGTGCCCGCCGGCTACATGCTTTCATTCGCGACTCCTCCCTGATGCGGGGACGTCCGCGCACGCAGCCGTCCCTCACTGACTCCCGCAGTGGATTACGGACCGGTACGAAGCCACGTTTCGAATTGGGACAGCCGTCACAGAAACGTCACGGGTTGCCACGGTTTCGCCATACACCCCGTCTGCCGTTCCTTGCGCAACCTTTATTGAGAGTCCCGTCAGCGGCTCGCTATAATCCGCGCATGCGAATGAACCGCCGCACCTTCACGACCGCACTGGCCGCGAGTTTCGCCACCCCGGCAATTGCCCGAATTCGCCGCACGCCCCGCTATCCGATCGCGTTCTCGACACTTGGCTGCCCGGCGTGGAGCTGGAAGACGATTGTCGAGACGGCGGATCGACTGGGATTCGCGGCGATTGAGTTGAGGGGGATCGCCGGCGAAATGGATCTTCCGAAGGTGCCGGAGCTCTCTGGCACACAACTGGCGACGACGATGAAGGATCTGTCGGCGCTCGGCATCGAGATCTCGGATCTCGGCGCGTCGGCGGTCATGCACGAGACCGGCGCGGCTCGCGAAAAGGCATTGGATGAAGGACGGCGATTCATCGACCTCGCTCATGCGATGAAGGTCAAGTACGTCCGCATGTTCGGGGATCGCCTGCCGGCGGACGGTCTCGCGACGAAGTGCTCGCTCGTGTGATCGACGGATTCCGCCAGATGGCTGCCTACGCCAAACCAGCCGGCGTCACCGTACTGCAGGAGTCGCACGGAGACTACACGCATTCAAAGGATATCGAAGCGGTGATGAAGGGCGTGTCGTCGGACGCGTTCGCGCTGCTCTGGGACGCGCACCACACCTACACCGACGGACACGAGGCGCCGGCGGACACGTACGCCGCGCTCGGACGCTGGGTACGCCACACGCATCTCAAGGACTCGAAACCCGCGGGCACCGATCGGCGCTACGTGTTGACGGGGACCGGAGAAGTTCCGGTCGCCACGCAGGTGCAGGTCCTCGCGCGCGCCGGCTACAAGGGCTATTACTGCTTCGAGTGGGAGAAGAAGTGGCACCCGGAAATCGAAGAGCCCGAGGTCGCCTTCCCGCACTACGCCAAGACGATGGCGGAGTATCTGAAAGCGGCGGGAGTCAAGGCCGCATAACGGAATTGCTGATTGTTGATTGCTGATTGCTGATTGATCCTGATCCCCAATCAGAAATCAGAATTCATCAATCAGCATTTCGCCAGTTCACCCAAGGCTCTTCTCGAAGCAATGCTGCGTCTTGACGCGCTGGAACCCGCCGCGTTCGTAGAACGCATGCGCGCGCTCGCGTGTGATGCGCGAGCGCACGCGAAGCAGGCCGCATCCCTGCGAGGAGGCCCACGACTCGGCCGCGTCGACGAGCGCCTTTCCTATCCCCATACTCCGATAACCGTCAGCCACAACCAGCCCCAGGATCTCCGCCGACGCGTCGCACTCCAGATACGGATTGGCACCCACGTGGATCCACGCGACCGCGTGACCCCCTTCATCGGCGACGAGGAGGGTCTGATTGCGCTCACCCTCGAGCCGCTCGAAACGCTGCGCGATCTGCCGGGTCGTTGCCGGATATCCCAACTGAGTCAGTAAATCGGCCACGCGGTCCGCGTCGGTCGCCACCATCGGCCGGATCTTCACCACACGGTTATCCTTTGACTTCCGCGTTCGCGCGATTCAACAGCGCCTTCATGTACGCGAACCCATACGCCGTTTGCGCATAGTTCCCGCCCACCATCGTCGGGCTGTGATCGAGAATGACGATGCCGTCGAAGTTGACGTCGCGGAGCGCCTTCATGATCTTCCACATGTCGTAGTAGCCGTTGTCCATGAACGTTTCCACGAAGTGCGGCAGCGGCGCGCTGACATTGCGGAAATGGATCTTCCAGATCTTCCGCGCGCCGAAATAGCGAATCATCTCCTCGGGATCCTTGCCCGTGAGCTTCTTGCCCCCCTCGAGCCAGGTCCCGCAGCAGAGGCAGATGCCAACGTTCGGGCTGTTAGCGATCTCCATGGCCCGCTTGTAGCCTTCGAAATTGGCAAAGATGCAGCGCGGAACACCGGCGAGCACCGGGACCGGGGGATCGTCCGGATGGATGCCGATGTGCACGCCGGCTTCTTCGGCAACCGGGGCAACCTGCTTGATGAAGTGCGTGAAGTTCTCCCAGATCTCGTCCTTGCTGAACTCGCGTCCGTGCGAGAGCGGGCCCGAAAACACCTTCCCGTCCCAGTTGCCTCGCGCCTCCGGACTGCTCGCGTCGAACTCGCGCGCCGACGCGCCGCGCACCGGCGACCGGCCGCTGGTCCAGATGCCGTTGCCCATGTGCGCGTAGGTCGTATAGGTGATGCCGGCCTTGCCGAGATTGCGCAGATACTGCTTGTACTCCTCGATCTTCTGATCGCGGCCGGGCAGGTTGAGCGTGACCTCTGGCATGTTGTGCACGCTCGTGTTGCCGATGTTGTAGACGGTGATCCCGCCGTCGGCGTAGCGCTTCTTGATCTGCATGAAGCCTTCGGCGGTACGCAGATCGGGCGTCGAGCCGACGCTGACGAACTCGGCGCCCAGTTGCTTGAGGAAGAGCAATTGTTCATCCGAAGGGGTCGGGAAGACTGGACGCAGAGTTTGATCGTCGGACCAGTCTTCTGTGCCGCTGTTTGAGCGCTCTGGCGTGCGAGCGCGGCGGCGCCGAGTGCGCCGATGGTGACCCGGCCGAAGTCGCGCCGGTCGATAGTGGTTCCGTTCGATGGATCTGACACGAGCGGGCTCCTTCTGCTCACTTCAACTCTTCGATCGAAATGTTCCTGAACTGCACGAGCGCGGGCGGGCTCGTCCACACGCCGCCCTTCTTCCCCCCTGGTGCTGGAGTCCGACCGGACCAGTTGCGGGGAGATCCGGCAGTTCAGCGGCATTGATGATGCCGTTGAAGAGCGAGACACCCTTGGGTGGCTGAGCGGCTCCAACGAGTCCAAGGGCCAATACGCACACCGTGGCGAGCGGGACAGAACGTTGTCTGGTCATAATCCGCGTAATGTATATCGAATCCCCACCACGATCGCCGATGATCAATCAACACTATTCAGTATCGAGCTGCATCCTTGTCCAAAAGACAACAGGAGAAAGGAGAAGGGAGAACTAATTGTGTTGAAACACCAAAACGTTTCTCTTTTCTCCATTCTCCTGTGATCTCTCGGGCCATGAATGCAGTGTGACAGTGAATGCTGCTGATTGGGTGCGAACTGCGCGATTCCGTATTCCATTTGACATTCCAATGCAGCGCGTGATATTTCCATTGGCGTGTCTAATAGAGACTCGTCCAAGACCGACATTCTGCAAGGCACGCTCGACCTCATGGTGCTGAAGACGTTGGAGACGCTCGGGCCTCTTCATGGCTACGCCATCGCCGCTCGCCTCGAGCAGGTGTCGAGCGGCGCACTGCAGCTCAACATGGGCACGCTGTATCCGGCGTTGATGCGGCTCGAACAGCGCGGACTGCTGAAGGGCACGTGGGGAACGACGGACTCGAACAGGAAAGCGCGCTTCTATGCGCTGACCTCCGCCGGGCGCCGCGAACTGGAGAAGGAACACGAGGCGTGGGATCGGATGGCGGCCATCATGCACGCGCTGCTGCGAGGCGGCGGCTAACGGAAGGCTGGATTCATGGGCGTCATGCGCGAGTGGATTCATCGACTGCTCGGGTCACTCGGTCGGCACCGACGCGATCGTGAGCTCGAACAGGAGCTTCAGCTTCACCTGGAGCTCGCGGCCGAAGACGCACGAAAGCGCGGACAGTCGCCCGACGACGCACGGCGCGCCGCGCGGATCCAGCTTGGCCACGTGTCGCAGGCAATGGAGGGTCTGCGCGATCAACGCGGCCTCCCCTGGCTCGACTCACTGGCACGCGACATTCGCCTCGGCGCCCGAGTGTTGCGCAAGCACGCTGTGGTCACGATCGCCGCCGTCGTGTCGCTGGCGATGGCGCTGGGCACCTGCATCGCGGCGTTCTCCCTGGTCGACGCGCTGATCCTGAGGCCGCTGACCGTACGTCAGCCTGAACAACTGGTCTACTTGACGTTTCCCACGTACACCCCCGAGCGGCCGGAATCCGATACGTTCAGCGATCCGCTATTCGTGCGCCTGCGCGATGCCGGCCGCGGACGCGTCGACCTCTTCGCCATGAGCACCCAGGTGATGCGGCCTGCGAGGTTTGCCGGTGCGGACGGTGAAAAGGAACAGGTACGCACGCAGTACCTGTCTGGCGACGCATTCGGGCGTCTCGGCGTTCTTCCAGCGGCCGGACGGCTGGTGACCGCCGAGGACGACGCGCAGCCAGGCACCCATCCTGTCGCGGTACTGAGCCACGCGTTCTGGATGCGACGATTCGGTGGCGATCCCACGATCGTCGGACGCGGGTTTGTGCTGGAGGATCGACCCTTCGAGATCGTCGGCGTGGCCGACCGGCGCTTCGCCGGTGTCGAGCCCGGCCGCCCCACGGACATGTGGCTGCCGTATGCGATGTACAACCCGCGAGCGTTTGGCGCCTTCGGCTTCAACTGGTTCCGCGTGCTCGGCCGGATGAATGAGAACGTCCGGATGGAGGAGGCGCAGAGCGTGCTGCAGGCCGCGTTTACCGGATTGCGCCGCGACCGCTCGCAGGGATTCGGGCCCAATCGCTCGTCCCAGGAGGTCGCGCGTTTCGTCAACACTCCTCTGTACCTGCGCGCGGCGGCGAACGGGCCATCCCCATTGCGGCGACAATTCGAGCGATCGTTGTGGATTCTGGCGTCGATTGCGTCGCTGGTCCTGCTCATCGCCGGCTCGAACGTGGCGAATCTGTTTCTCGCGCGGGCTGCCGCTCGCGAGCACGAGATGGCCCTCCGCTTGTCGATTGGCGCCGGCCGGGGTCGATTGATTCAGCAAGTCCTGATCGAGAGCGCCCTCGTCGCCGGCGCAGCATGCGCGCTGGGCCTGGTGTTTGCCGCCGTCGCCGCGCCAGCAGTGGTCGACATGCTCGCGTCGGCCGACGACCCGGTCTCTCTCGATCTTCGTCTGGACTGGCGGCTGGCCGCCGTCGCCGGCGCCCTCGCGCTGCTGACCACGGCGTTGTTCGGCCTCGCGCCAGCGGTCCGCGCGTCAGGCGTCGCGCCGATCGGGGCGCTCAAATCGGGTGGAGGGCGTGTCGCGCGCGCGAGCGCCATGCGACCGTTCGTGGTCGCCCAGGTTGCTTTCGGCCTGGTCGTCTTGTTCGTCGGCAGCTTGCTCGTGCTGTCGTTCGCGCGGCTGTCGAGTGTGAATCCAGGGTTCGCGACTTCCGATGTGCTGCTGTTGTCCCTGGAGGCCGTCCAGCGCGCCGAGCCACAGCAGCAGCGCGATGCGCTGTTCGAGGTCCTCGATCGGCTCCGCAACGTTCCTGGCGTGCAAGCGGCCAGCTCCGCCGAGTTCACCGCGCTTGGCCGGGCGTGGACGTTCAACATTCCCGTGCCGGGATCCGAGCACGACACGATCGAGGCGACGATGGCGCCGGTAACGGCAGGGTACTTCGAGACCATGAGGATTCCCGTGCGATCAGGACGCGCGTTCGTTCCAGGCGACATGCGTGCGGACAATTCGACCGCGCTCATCGTCAACGAAGCGTTCGCTGCGCGGTACTTCGGCCGCAGCGTCGCGGTCGGCCGGACCCTCGACGCGCGGTTCGGCGAAAACGACAACAGCCCCGCCCACGAGGTGGTCGGCGTGGTCGCGGATACGAGATACGACCTGCGCGAGCCGACGGCGCCCACGATCTTCATTCCGCTCAGGCTGCGCAACACCGGCACCGTGCACGTGCGCGTCGGGGCTGATCCAACGGCGCTCGCATCCAGGCTCCGGGCGGAAGTCCGCGGCGCGAATTCGATGTTCCGTGTGACGTCGGTCAGATCACAAGCCGAGGACCTGAACCAGACGCTCCTGCGCGAACGGTTGCTCGCGCGGCTGTCGGCGTTCTTCGCGATTATTGGCCTGGTGCTCGCCGCCGTGGGGCTGTACGGCGTGTTGAGCTACGACGTCGTGCAAAGGACGCGCGAGATTGGCATTCGGGTCGCCCTCGGCGCCAGGCACCTCAGCGTCATTTCGACGGTGATGGCGGACGCCGGGGTCAGCGTGCTCGTCGGCGCCGCATGCGGCCTGGCAGGCGGGCTGTACCTGTCGCGCTTCGTGGAGGCGTTGCTGTTCGAGGTCACGCCGCTGGAGTTCTGGAGCCTGGCGCTGCCCCTGGGAACGCTCTCGCTCGCAGCATTGGTGGCCGCGATACTTCCCGCACGACGAGCGACCCGGGTCGATCCCGTGGTCGCGCTTCGGTATGAATAGCGCTGTTCCCGATCCCGTCAACCGCGATGCCGCAATTGCAAAAAGGAGAAACCGGGATGACACCCAAACCCATCGTCTTGGCTTGTTGTGTGCTGCTGTCCGCGACCACGATGTTCGCGCAGACGGGCAACGCGAAGGCGAAGGCAGACCCGATCTCCGGCACGTGGACGGGGACGCTGGTCTTGGACGAGTCGCGGACCATTCCCGTCACCATGGAGCTGAAATTCGACGGGAAGAGCGCGGTGTCAGGGACCGTCTCCGGGATGCCGAACCCAGCCGAGGTGAAGACGGGAACCTTCGATCCGAAGACCGCGACGTTGAAGCTTCACGTGGGCAAGAAGGGGGATGAAGCGATCCTGCTCGTGCTCGACGGCACGGTCGTCAAGGGCACAGCCACCGGGCACTTCACCGGCGAGAAGAGCGGCGAGTTCAAGATAACGAAGAAGGACGTCAAAGCTCCCACCAGTTGATCGCTGACGCGGCAGCCGGCATCGCAGGCTGTGCGGAAAGCCGAGTAACCGGCCTTGTCGGGTTACTGGGTTCTGCGGGGTTCGTTCTGGATCGGCGAACGACGCGGGAGATCGATCGTAAACGTCGATCCGTGGCCGATGCCCGCGCTCTCCGCGCGCACGGTGCCGCCGTGCAGTTCGACGAGATGGCGCACAATCGCCAGCCCAAGCCCGAGTCCGCCGTGTTCGCGGCTGACGGTGCCATCCGCTTGTCGAAATCGTTCGAAGACGTGCGGCAGAAACGATGGGTCTATGCCGATTCCGTTATCGCGCACGACGATGCGGACTCCGTCGAGTCCGCCGGTGCCGAGCGCGACCTCGATCCGGCCGCCCGAGCCCGTGAACTTGACGGCGTTCGCCAACACGTTCCGCACGATCTGCTGCAGCCGCTGCGGATCGCCTTCGACGGCGCACGCGGTCGTCGACACCTCAAGATGAACGGCGATTTCCTTGGCTTGCGCCGACGGGCGTATGGCGTCGAGCGCTGCACCGACGACTGAGGCGACATCAACAGTCCGCGCCTCGAGCGTCACGCGCCCGGCGACGATGCGGGACACGTCCAGGATGTCGTCGACGAGCAGAACCTGCAGCGCGGCATTTCGATCGATCACCTCGAGCGCTCTCTGCCTCTTTCCTTCCTCGATCGTTCCATCCAGCAGCATTCGCGCCCAGCCGAGAATGGCATTCAATGGCGTTCTCAGTTCGTGCGAGAGCGTCGCCAGAAACTCGTCTTTCGCCTTGCTGGCCGCCTCGGCCTCCCGACGCGCGTTCGATTCGCTCTGAAGCAGCTTCTCGCGCTCGAGTTCTGCGAGCGCCACCGCGTGCTCGACCCGCTTCCGCTCCATGAACTGGCCGATCTGATTTCCCACCGCCGACATGGTCCTCAGCAGGTCGTTGTCGGACGCCATCACGTCCCGGTTGAAGCATTCGACCACGCCGAGCACCGTCGATCCGAGGCAGATCGGAAACGCGAACGCGCCGCGAATCGCTGATTGACGCGCGGCCGCCGCGCGCGGGAAGTTCACGTCCTCCATCACGTTTTCGATCCAGAACGGCCGGCCGTCCGCCCAGACCCGACCGGGAAGTCCGACACCGCTGCCGAAGGCCGATTCCCGCGTCGCCGTTTCAAACGCGAGAGGCACGCGCGGATCCCGCCAGACCGCGACACAGTTCAGCCGCTGGGCCTCGCGATCGACCAGCCACAATGCCGCAAATCTCCAGTCCAGCTCTACGCAGATCGATCGAAGGATCGCGGGTGCGGCATCCGAGAGGCTGGACGCGCTCGCCAGGACTTCACCGACCGCATGTCCGGCCGTCCGGCGCCGCTCGCCCGTCTTCTGTTCAGCCATGGCTGCGGCGAGCAGAAGGCCTGTACCCGCGAGGACCCCCATGAACACCTGCAACAGGATCAGGTTCTGGTGCAGGTCGTCACCGGCAAACGGGCCGGTACCGTGAATGGTGTTCCAGATCGTGACCGCCGAGGCCGCCAGGATCACCAGCGCGGTGGCTGGCTGACCGATACGCACGGCGGCGGCAACGACGAACGGGAAGATGACGTACTCGAGAGGATGATGGCCGACGCCCGAGCGAAAGAGATGGCCGAAGATCGCTTCGGTCACGACCGCGCACCCGATCGCGATCGCGATGGTTTCCACGGGTGCGCGCCAGGTGCGGGTCCACGGCATCCGCACGATGGTCAGCAGTGCGGGCGCGACGATCAATGCGCCCACCGCGTCGCCAAGCCACCAGTCGGACCAGAGCGTCGTCAGCCGCGACCACGGCTGGACGCCGGCAGCGCACAGGGTCGTCGTGCCAATCGTCGCGCTGATCATCGTTGCCAGAAGTCCGCCACCGATGACGAACTCAAGCGCGTCGCGCACGCGCCGCAGGGCGGGATCAAAGGCAGGAATTCGACGCAGAAACGACGCGGCTGCCACGGCCTCGAGGGTGTTGCCTGTTGCCAGGGCCGCGGCAACCCACAATGGGGCACTCGCATCCGCATTCGCGACGAACGCACCAAGCCAGATGGCCGGCCACAGCGAGCGTCCCCAAAGAATCAGCGCGGCTTCGGCGAGGCCGGTCGGCGGCCAGACGGTCGTCACCTGCTCGGCAACGAAGGCGACGCGAAACCCAACCTTCGCGGCCAGCACATAGGCAGCCGAAACGATCAGGCCAATGAGAATCAGGCGGCGAACATCTGCGGTCGATCGCGCCATCGTCGGATTCGTTCGATCGGATCCGCGAAGGCTACCTGACGCCGCCGAGGACATCGTGAGCGCCACGCGATCCGGAGTGTAGCCGATGACTTGGCATTGCCAAGCTCAGCCACGTTCGACAGGTTTCCCTGGAGGCCTCTGTCCTGGCGAACCCTGCACGAACCCAGCAGAACTTTGTAGAACCTCGCAGAACCCTGTAGAACGTAAATGAAATGATCCGCTAGCGATGGAAGACAGCGGGCTTGAGCGTCCACGCCTGCAGACGGGCAAGTTCCATGATCCGCGGTGCGTGGAAACCTTCCGGGAAGATCACCCAGCCCCACAGAGCGGGTGAATCGTCGGCAACGTAGCGGTCGGCAGTGAAATGGCCGGTCCGGCGAACGATCTCGGACGATGCCTTTCCGGTCGTGATGCGATCTTCGAGCGCTTGCCCCAACGTCGCCAGGTAGTCGGCGGGCGACAGGCTCTCCGCTCCAATCCACACTTCGTCGGGAATTCGGCTGCGCGTTCGTGAGAAGTCCACTGCGTCCAGGACCGCACGCTCGAACCCGCTCCTCGGAAATTTCGACGTTGGCGCGCCACCGGAGGAAGCCGTGTAGGTTCGGGCGGGGCCGTCAAGCCGGGCAACCTTCAGGTTTCCGGGCAATTCGTTCACCGCGCTCAGGCCCGCCATCGCGGTGGTTAACACGCTGAAGACGTCAGCCGCAGAGAGCGTGTACCCGTCGAACCGCTGAAACGTGATCTCCTTCTGCACCGATCGCGCGAGGGCGAGGATGTCGTCGCGATGAAAGGATCGGGGCAGCGCCCGGTCCTCGTAGATCGTCATCAGCTCGGTGGCAGTGACGAACTTGACACCGGGCAATGCTTTCATGAACCGCACGTATTGGTCGAAATCCTGGAACGCCTGTTCGGTCTCGGCGGCGGGCCGCGTGCCCGGCACGCTTCCACTCGTCGCGTGGCGGGTTCGCGCCTTTGCTGAAATTCACGCCATCCCAGAACTCGGTATGGACCCATTCGTTCGGATGGTAATAGATGCTGATCGTTCCGCCACCCTTCGCGCGCAAGGCCTCGTATGATTTCGTGAATCGCGCCTTCCCCTCGGCAAGGCTGGCGCCGCCCCGCAACTCCATGCGCGCGAGATTCGATCGCATCTTGAAGACGTTCAGCATGCCGCCGTAATAGAACGGCTGATCGTCGATGCCGACGTGGTCCGCCTCGTCCAGATACATGCCGATTCCCATGTCGCGCAGCGCCGGATAGGCCTGCGGCGCCCACGCGCTGCCGGGTTGTCCGTAGGCGACCGGCGTCACCCCGAATATCCGCTGGACGTCCCGCGCGCCTTGCGCTTCGCGACGAAGGAATTCGGCCCGACCGTCCTCCCATCCCGCATTCTGCAGATAGACCGCGATGGTTGGCTGCTGACTGTGGGTGTTGGAGTGATAGCCGATGTCGTGCCGCTTCAGTGCGGCAATCACATCCTTGCGCCCGCGCGACTCGAGCACGCGGGCCTTCTCACCGACGACCTTGAACGTGGCCCGCACGCCAAGGCCTGTCAGCATCTCCGCCAGCCGCTTCGCCGCGTCGTCATCCTGCGGCAGGATGTAGTCCTCGGTGTCGAACCAGAGCGTGACGTAGACAGGCGGCGCCGCGCTCTGGCCAGCCACATTGGTCGTGAGCGCCAGGAGGATCGCGAAGAACTGCAGGATTCTCTTCAAGGGGTCTCCTGGAGATAGACAACAGCATCCGGGATCCGGGATCCGAAATCCGATTGGCGTCTGGTCACGGTAATTCTAAGTCGGGACATCCCGGCACCGGACCTGAACCCCCGGCACGTCCCGTATCCAGACTACAATCCTGCAGTTTACAGGAGCGTCACATGGATACGGTCATCACCGGCGACCGGGGTACGACAACGGACGCGGCCGGCTCTCGTCTGCGGACCGCTCGCCGGATTTTTGTCGGCGCGCTCATCTTTAATACGTGCGCTGACGGTGTTCTGGCTTTTTGCCGTGCTGACCCACGGCACCGGCGGATTCTTCGGGCACTACGACATCGGCCGCGACATCCTCGGGCGCATCGCCGGCGGCATCTTGTTCTTCTATGTCATCTGGGGATTCATCTGGTACGGGATCAAGACTCTTCTGCTGAAGTTCTTCGTCGGCTTCTCGAAGGCAGAGCGCCGGCAGGCGTTCTCGTCACGGATGCGCGAACCGTTCGAGGTCGCGTCGTTCACGTCGCGTTACTCGGAGCGGCGCATCCGGATCGTCGACATGATCGGCCGGCGCGGCCGGTTCATCACGCTTGCGGCCGCGGGATTCTTTTACCTGTATCTCGCGCGTCGTTGCCGAACCGTCGCCCAGCTTTGCCACGCTCTTTCTGCAGGACAACCTGGTTCGACGCGGTCATTACCAGCTGGGTGTTTCTCGCGTTCTACTACGTCAACGGCTTCCTCGCCGCCGCGTTTTACGGACCGCAGTCCCGCGTCATGGACGGCGTCCTGGCGCGCGCGAACTGCCTGCTCATCACCACGCTCTGGACCGCGTTCAAGTTCGTGATGGTTCCGATCGGCGGCCGGCTTGCGGCGGTGTTTCCATCGAACCGCTTCGCCGCGGTCTTTGCGCTCATCTGGGGCGCCTACATCGTGACCGACGCGATGGCCGAAGTGGGCGGCGCGTTGTTCGGAAAGCAGACGCTGAAGCGTTCGCGGCATCGGCGACGTCAACCGGAAGTCCATCGGCGGCACGTTGACCGGCTTCGCGAGCGCACTCATCTTCTGCCTCTGGATCGTCGTCAGCGCATGGCCTGCCCGGCGGCGTGGATTGCGTCTGGCGATCGCCATCGCGGTGGCCAGCACTCTCACCGAACTGTACTCGCCGCGGGGCACCGACGACTTCTTCATGGCCACCGGCAACGCGTTGATCTGTCTCGCTTTCGGAGTGCTGCTGCCGTCCTGAGTGCAGTACCTCCAGTCCCTGGCCATTGGGCGTCCTTGGCGCTTGTGACTCCCAGTCGCCCACTGCTATCATCCGGCGTGACCTCGCGCCTGGGACTGCAACGGCGCAACCCCTTGCATGCAGAACCATCGGACGCTACGAACTTGTCGAAAAACTGGGTCAGGGTGGCATGGGCGCGGTGTATCGCGCGCGCGACACGCTGCTCGAGCGTATCGTTGCCGTCAAGGTCATCTCCGCCATCGATCGATCAGAACGACGAACTGCGCGAGCGGTTCTTCCGAGAGGCGCGCGCTGCCGGACAGCTGTCACACAAGAACATCATCACGATTCACGATCTCGGCGAGCACGAGGGGCAGCCGTACCTCGCCATGGAATACCTGCACGGACAGGACCTGCTCGCGCGGATGGCGTCTCCTCAGCGGATGAGCCTGCGACGCCGCGTCGAGATCGCGACCGAGATCTCCGAGGGCCTCGAGTTCGCCCACAGCCACGGCATCGTGCATCGCGACATCAAGCCCGCGAACATCTTCATTACCGACGCCGGGGCGGTCAAGATCCTGGACTTCGGACTGGCGCGGCTGGTGACCTCAGAGCTGACGCGCAGCAACATGATGATGGGCACCGTGAACTACATGGCGCCCGAGCAGATGCGCGGCGAGACGCATCGATCACCGAGCCGATATCTTTTCGACGGCGGTCGTCATCTACGAGCTGCTTGAGCGGCCGCCGTGCGTTCGATTCTGATTCGTTCGCGGCCACGCTCTACAAGATTCTGCAGGAGGTCCCGGAGCCGCTGCAGCAGATCGATCCCGCGATTCCCATCGAGCTGGTTCGCATTGTCGAATCGCGCGCTCGCCAAGCCGCGCGACGAGCGCTACCAGCACATGAGCGAGATGCTGCTCGACCTCGCGGTCTTCAGGCAGCAACTCGCCGGAATGGATTCTCCGGCCACCGGGCGAATGACGCCGACGGTGTTGCGCACGCCGTCGGGCCGGCCCTATCGAGATGACGACACCGATGCCATTGCCACCCGTCGCGACGCCGGCGCCGACGATGGCGGCGAGCGGGCCTCCGGCCTCAGGCCCGCCGGCGTCGACGCCGCCAGCGCCCGCCGGCTTTCGCGCGTGGTTGCTTCCGGCGATCGGCGATCCTGGCCCTCGCGATCGCCGGTATCGCCATGTGGAAGTCGACGCGGTCCGACTCGGCCGTCCCGGCGACGCCTCCCACCACCGCTGCCGTTCCCGCGGCGGGACCGACAATCGAAGATTTGATGAAGACGGCGCTCACCGCGTTCGAGGCCGAGGACTTCGCGACGGCCGAACGCACGGCGGAAACTGTTCTCGCCCGCGATTCCGGAAATGAGTCGGCTCGCCAGCTTCGCGATCGTGCGCGGACGGCGGCGACTGCCGTCAGCGAGGGCCTGAACAAGGCGCGCACGTTGATGGCCGCCGGACGATTCGAAGAGGCGTCACGCGCCGCGGGAGAGGTGCTCAGCAAGGTGGCGCCCGGCAACAGCGAAGCGCAGCAGATCATGCAGGACGGGGCGTCCCGCTCGCGCGGTCACGGCGCTGAGGAGGCGCGGACGCAGGTCGCTCGTGCCCGTGACGCCGCACGGGCGGCGGGCGCGCAACGTCTCGGCATCCGGACCGTACTCGGCGGCGGTGAGCGCCGAACGCGACGCCCAGCGGCTCTTCGATGCCGGACGGCTTGGCGACGCGACGATCAAGTTCTACGACGCGAGCCGTCTGTTCCGCAGCGCGGAAGTCGCGGCACAGAACGAAACCACGCGGCGTGAGACCGCCGCCCGCGCCGACAGCCTCGGTCCCGAGCGGAGTGGAAACGCCGCACTGCCGCCGCCGGCAACGTCGCAGCAGGCCGAGAATCGCGAGCCCCGCACGCGTGGCGCCAGCGACCCCGCCGTTGGTCGAGTCGCCGCCGGCCCCAACCGCGACACCCGCGCCGCCGCCCAAGCCAACCACCACGGTTGCGCCAACGACGACCGTCGCGCCAACTCCGGCCGCACCGCCACAGCCAAGCCCTGAAGCGATCGCGGCCGCCCGGGACACCGCGATCGGCGATCTCATCGGTCGCTACAAGGCTGCCGTCGAAGGACGCAATCTCGACGCGGTGAAGCGCATCTGGCCTGGCATCTCGGCCGAGAACAGGACGCGCTACACAATGAGTTCCGTCTCGCGACCAGCATCAGCGTCGACATTCTCAATCCGCGAATTGCCGCGGCAACCGATACGGGAACCGTCACCTTCGTCCGGCACTACGAAGTGGTCATCGAAGGCCAGCGGCTGCAATCGCAATCGAACGCGACGATGGAGGTCCGACGGAACGGGAGCTCGTGGGTCATCGAACACCTTCGATTCGACACCCGGCGTTAACCGGCCAGACATTTCGGAAAGGACTTATTGATGCGAAGACTTGCGGTGATGGTGGCGGCGTGCTGGTGCCTCTCAGCGCTCGACGCGGCCGCCCAGACGAAGGCCGCGTCGCTCGCGACGTTGTTCGAGGACATCTACGGACCCAATGGGCTGGTGCTTGAGCAGCGATGACGTCGACGCTCGATGGCACGACGCACGCGGCTCATTTCAACAGTGCGTTCCAGTCGGACTTCCGGCTGGTCAACATCGCGTTGACCGGTCAGCTGACCGCCGATGCCGCTGCCGTCTCCGGCGTCCGGCTTCACGTATGAGTTCGACTCGACGACCGGCACATTCGTGCGATCGACCCGCAGCTTCGGTCCCATCCTGTCGGATCGCGCCGAGACAATCGGACGCGGACGCCTCGCCTTCGGCTTCTCCAGTCAGTTCTTTTCATTCGATCATCTCGACGGCGTCTCGCTCTCGGCGGTCCCCGCAGTCTTCCGGCATGATTCGTTCGAGCTCGGCGGCGGCCGCGCCGACGTCGTCTCGACGACGAACACCGTCGAGGCTACCGTCAGTCAGCTCTCAGGCGCGCTGACCTTCGGGTCTCACCAGCCGGATCGATCTGTCGCTGGCTGTTCCCATGGTCAAGACCAGGCTGTCGCTGTTGTCGAACGCCAGGATTCAGCGCCTCGGGACGGGCTCGAATCTTCAGGTGCATTACTTCAAGGATCGAGACGGCACTCGGCGGATTCGGATCCACCCATCAGTACTTCACGGAAGGCTCGGCAAGCGGCGTGGGCGATCTCGTCCTGCGCTCGAAAGCGATGCTGATCCGCGAAGGCAGCCGCGCGCTGGCTGCAGGCGTCGACATCCGAATCCCCACGGGGGACGAGCTGAATCTGCTCGGAACCGGCGCGATGGGGTTGCGGCCGTTCGCGGCCGTGTCCGGGCGCATGGGGCGCGTTCGCGCCGCACGCGAACATCGCCTATCAGTGGAATGGCGAGAGCGTCCTCGCCGGCGACGTCCGCGCCGGGACGGAAGCGAACCTGCCGGACCAGTTCCAGTACGCCCTCGGCAGCGATATCGCGGTGAATCCGAAGTTCAGCATGGTGTTCGATCTCCTCGGCCAGCGCGTGTTGAACTCCCCGCGCCTGAGCGTCTACACGCTGCACGCGACGGGTCAGGCCGGGAGCGCCGATCTGCCCGATATCCGCTTCAGCAGCGATTCTTACTGGGTCACCGACGCATCGCTTGGCTTCAAGGCCAACGTGGCTTCGCGGCTCCTCGTCAATTTCAACCTGCGTTTCAACGTCGGCGACAAGGGGCTGGCCGACCGCGTAGCGCCTTTGATTGGAATTGAATGGTCTTTCTGAGGGATTTCTGATGAGCCAGCTGATTGCGCTTCGCTTTTGACCTTTTCGGGGGCAGAATAGCGCCGATCGGAGCGGCACGTGCTGCGTATTGCACTTTTTGCGGCTTTTCCACGCCGTCCTTTTTGGCGTGTTCGTGCTCGTCGACCCCTGCGAGGGGACAGGTTCCCACACGTCCGGAAACCGTTTCAGAGATCCGCTCTCCCGGCGGCCTTACGCGCTGCCCTCGCCTCGGTCAACGACTACGTCGCACCCGATCGCGCGCAGTTCCTGTCCGAATTCATCCGCCGCATGTACGACACGCCCTTGGGCGTAAGGGGCGACGTCCGCGAACCTGTCCTCCGCGTCCTGCTGGCCGCGCTCGATGCCAGGAAGGGACGTGCGGAGACGGTTCCGCTTCCACTCTCGCCCAAGGTCTGGATTGATGTCGGTTTTTCACGGCCAGGCACAGGCCAGACACGCTGGTCAGCGCCATCGTGCAGTCGCGGAATGCCGCCCTGTTCTACGTCGCGCTGCTGTCGCTCGACGACGAGTCGCGGGCGTGGATCGCGGACCAGCCGTCGCTCATCTCCGAGATCACGTCGCGTCGTGCGGCGGGCTTCCTCGTCGTCGCACCCGGGTTCCGGGTGACGTCGGCGGGCGTTCAGCTGCCTGGCGGCCCGCTCGCGGAGCCGGTGTGGCAGGCACTTGTCGGGCATCGCCCCTCCGAAACGCCGGAATTTCTCAAAGCGCTGATCTCATCCGACGACGGCCGTCTCGCCTACTTCTTTGGCTCGATGGCTCAATTGACGCCGCCGCAGCTACACGTGGCGCTGAACCTCGACGCGACGGACGCGGCGAAGCGCGTGGACGTGCGGACGCCGTCTCTATTCGGTGTTCGAGCGACTGTGGAACGGCCGAACCATCGAACAACGCGTGTTCTACGCGTCCTCCCTACGACCCCGCGCTTCTCGTTTCACAGCTCAGCGCGCAAGGCGACTCGACGCTGACGATTCCGGGCACGCGCGGGTTCTGGAGCGTCGTCTTCAGCGACACGGCTGAAGGTGCCGGGAAGGCGGCGCGGACCGCGCCATCGCCGATACCGTGGGATCAGCCTGCCGACTTCGGCTGGTTGTGCGAACAGATCTTCAAGGGAGATCAGCCCGAGTATCGCCATCGCTTCATGATGGTGCTCTTTGCCGCCCGACATTCGTCCGGTATCACAAAAGAGTCATCTCGTGACGCCGCGGATGCGATTCGAGCCGTCGCTGCCTATCCGACGTTGATTCCGTCGGTCGAGCGAGCCGGAGTGACGCGACATCAGGATGTTCGCGGCGGCAGCGCGCCGCGCGGCCACGCTCACCGCCATCGAAGACGACAGCCGCGCGTCCCGCGCGCTGACGCAGTTTCAGGGGGCGCTGGCGATGATCGCGCGGTCGGCTTCACGAGGCAGCCTCAAGCCGGAGGCGGCAGCCAGGCTCATCTCATCGCTGTCGGCGATCGATATCGACGAGCGCGGCGACTATGACGGACGAGTGATCGCGTGGCTGGGCGGCTGGCTGAACGCGGATGCCCGTCCCGCACAGAAGCCTGCCGTCGAGTTCACCCGCGGCCGAAGGGTCCGTAGACGACGTGTACGACAGCGCTGCCGGACCGATGGAGGAAGATGCGCTGCGAGTCCTCGCCGGCCCGGCCGCGGCCACTCCGCGCCTCGTCGACTGGGAGGGCACCCGCTACCGTGTGGATTTGCCGCGCGCGGAAGCGGTGCGGATGACGAATTCGCTGGGACAGTCGGCGCGTCCGTATCTCTCCATCGGCATGGGCGGTCATTGGCATCGCCGACGCGCTCGCGGATCCAGGACTCACCCGGGAAGCGCTTCGCCAGCAGGCAGACGCGTTCGAGCAGCTCTGGACGCGCGACTTCACTCGCAGCGCCGACGAATCTCCGAACGACGTCTTCACCAGCCAGCGGGAAATCACGACGGCGCTGAAACGAGCGGCACGGATCAGGTGACCTTCGAGCCGGGTCGCGCCTCGTTCCATCACTGCGTGTGCTCGCCGACGACCTGACCGCACGCGGACTGCTGGAGTGGGCCTACGCCGCCGCGCTCGGGCCGCGTGACGGGATCTCGATCACCGCGGCCGAGGGCGGCCAGTCGCCACGATTTCGGTGTGCACGCCGGGATCGGCGGCCGGACGACGGCCTGGCGCATTCCGCTGGCGGGCACGGACTTCACGCAGCGCTGGCGGATCGTCGGATCGCTGCTCACTCTCGATGTCGCGCTCGCCGATTTTTCGCAAAGCGGTTGTCCTGGAAGCCGCCGCTACGCAGCCCGACGCTTGGACGAGGTCGATCGACGCGTCTTCGTCGAGACGATGCGCGCTCGTCCGAGCCGACGTCGCTGACTGACTCGCGACCGGGACGCCATCGCGACGGCGATCCGGGCCGGCCGTGCGCGGATAAACGCGGTCCGCTCGCCGGCCGACGTGCGCGCAATCGCCGAGGTGCCTTGGTCTCGAGCGCGCAGCGCGAAACGCTGCTGTCCTGGACGGTCGCGCACGATCCCGCGCGGGTCGCCGCTTTCTGTCTCCGAGCGAGCTGTTCTGGCTGGGCGCCGGCGACGTCGTGCCCGCGTCGCTCGATGCGTGGGGCGTCCCCGCCGGCTCACGGCTCGGGTGCCTGTGCGTCCAGGTGCTTACGCCACGACCCTGGGAGATCTTTGCCGGCCGCTGGAACACGGGCATGATCGGCGAGCGCCTTCCCCGATTTGAACCTGCGTCTCGCGGAGCTGCTCGAGCGACCTGCACATGCCGGCCGTGCTGCTGGCACCCGTGCTCACCGCCGCCGCGCTCGACTTCGTGAACTCTGTCGCCAGCCGCGACCCCGACGATCGCCGCGGCCTCGTCGAGTTCGTCCAGTCGCTCCGTCCCGATCGCGTCGAGCAGTATCTCGCGCTCCTGACGACCGATGGTCCCCTGGTGCCGCTGGGTGACTCGCCGGCGTCGAAGGATCTCCCCGCTCTCAGACTCGCAGCGGCGCACGAGGGCTGGCGATGAAGCCTGTCGCCGTGTTGACGGCGACGCTCGCGTGCGCCCTGACGATCCGGTCAGCGGACGACAGGCCCCGACCACCATGCGGATCATGTCGCCGGATCGCGATACGGACGTGAGCGGCCCGACGCGTCTCGAGGTGACGCATCGAGCCGAAGACCGCGATGCCGACCGTGAAGTCGGTCACGTTCACGGTGGACGGCGGATTCGCCTGCACGCTCGAAAAGCCCCCGTTCGTCTGCTGGTTCGATCCCGGCGACGTCGTCCGCAACCACCACGTCCGCGTTGTCGCCGCGCTTGGCGGACGGCAGCCAGCTGAAGGACAACGTCATCACCAACGATCTCAGGCTACACCGAGCAGCGTTCGCACCGACGCCGTGCTGGTGCCGGTGATCGTCACGCACGGCGGCCAGTTCGTCCGCGGACTGAAGCAGCACGATTTCGAAATCGTCGAGGACGGCGTCAAGCAGGACATCGCCAGCCTGGTGCGCGAGGACGCGCCGCTCGATCTCGTGCTCGCGATCGACGTCAGCGGCAGCATGGAGCATGCGCTCGACGACGTGAAGATCGCGGTCAAGCAGCTGCTGTCGAAGCTGCGGCCCGGGGATGCCGCGACGATCATCGGGTTCAACGACACGATGTTTCTCGCCGCGGAACGCGAAAAGGATCAGCAGGCGCGCGAGGAAGCCGTCGATCTGCTGACGCGTGGGGCGGCACGGCGCTCTACGACGCGACGGTCCAGCGCCATCGATCTCGTCAGCCGCGAGTGGGGCCGCAAGGGGATCGTGATTTTTTCGGACGGCGACGATCGCAACAGCATCACGCCGCGGGAATCGGCGACCGTCGCGTGTGCAGGCAAGCGACGCCATGCTTTACACGATCGGATTCGGCGGCGGCGCCAACGTCCCGAGCCTGAAGCAGAAGCTCGAGGACTACGCCCACGCGACGGGCGGACGGGCGTTCTTCCCGCAGCGCACGTCGGACCTCAACAGTGTCTTCGACGAGATCGTCGCCGAGCTCGCCAATCAGTATGTGCTGTCGTATTCGTCGACGAACCAGAAGCAGGACAGCAGCTGGCGAAATATCAAGGTGCGGATCAAGAACGGAAAGTACGACGTCAGATCGCGTGATGGATACCGGCCCCACGTGTCAAAGCGTTAATCACTCCGAGGAGCTTCACCCCTCGGGCTCTCTTACCCGCTCGCTCGCGCGCTCGTTCGCCGGTTACTGAATTCGGAAGCCAGTTCTCAGGGAGGGAATCATGCGAAGAGCCAGCGGCGGCGGCATTCTCGCAGTGGCGTGTGCTGCGGCTCTGCTTTCGGGCAACGCGCTCGTCGTCTCAGCGCAGCAGCCGCGAGTGGAACAAGCGCCATCGTTTCGCACCGGCGTCGAAGTCGTGAGTGTTGACGTCGGGGTCGTCGACAAGCAGGGCATGCCGGTTCGTGGGCTGGCGGCCGCCGATTTCGCCGTCACCGTTGCCGGTCAGCAGCGGCGAGTCGTGACCGCGGAATTCATCAGCCGCGACGGCGCCCCGGTCACGTCCCCCTTCCAGACGGAGGGGGCCGCGATCAGTACAAACGAAGGAGCAGGGATCGGCCGGCTCTACGCGTTCATCGTGGATCAGAACACGCTGGATCTGGGCAGCGCACGCCGTGTCAGCGGGGCCGCGACGCCGTTCTTTTCGCGGCTGACGTTTTCGGATCGAACGGCGCTGTCGCTGCTGCCGGTCGGGCCGAACATCTCGTTCACGTGGGCGCACGACAAAGTGCAGCAAGGACTGCAACGAGTCACCGGCATGAGCCGCCCACTCGCGGGCTGGGAATACGGAAGCCTCGCGGATGCAAGGGACATCACCAACCGCAACATGATTGCGCTGCGTTCCGTCGGGGAGCGTGAGTGCGGAACGGCGTCGGCGGGCGGGTTCGCCGCGCCGGTCGCCCCGTCAGGAGGAACGGGGTCGCCGGTCGCAACTCCGTCCGCGCCGCCGGCAGGGGGAGCGAGCGGCGACAACAGCGGATCGTCGCCGTCGCCGTCGCCGTCACCCGCGCCGGCTTCGCCTGCGCCCGCGGCGCCGGCGCCGCGCAGCAACAGTTTCGGATCCGCCGGCAGCGGTTCCTGCACGAGAGAGCTCCAGATGCAGGCCGAGAGCACCTGGCGATCCGTTCTCATGACGTCGTGGACGAGTATCTCCGCCCTGCGGCAGTCGCTCGCCGCGCTGGCGCAGGTGCGCGGAGACAAGACCGTCATTCTGATCTCGGGCGGCTGGCCGATGGACGATCGCGAAGAGATGTCCACGCTGAACATGGTCGCGTCCGAAGCCGCCGCCGCTCGCGCGACGATCCACACTATCTACGTGCCGACGGCCACGTTCTCCGCCGATCGGCGAATGATGACGTCAACGCCGCTTGCCGACAGCTATCTGCATTCGGGTCCGCTCGAAACGCTCGCCGCCATGACCGGCGGAGGATCGTTCCGCGCGGAGGTCGGCGCCGATGCCGCGTTCGAACGGCTCGGGCGGGAGCTGTCGGGGTTCTACCGTATCGCGATCGAAAGAGATCCGAGCGATGCGGACGGCAAAGACCGTCACATGAAGGTCCAGGTGACCAAGCCGGGAAGTGGCGCCGCCACGGTGCGCGCGCGAGCGGTGTTCGACGTTCATACGTATGAGGATCGGGACTGGGCGGCCAGACTCGGTTCCGCGATGGAAGGTCCCGTGACCGCCACCGAGATCGCGCTTCGCGTCACGAACTATGTGTCACCAGATTTCGAAAACCCCTCCAAGCTCAAACTGCTGATCACGGGCGAGGCCTCGCGGCTGCAGGCGGGCGATGTCACCGTGCGCATCCTGATCAGCGACCTGCTCGGAAACAGGATCGCCGGCGGGGACGTGCCGCTGACACATTCGAACGAGAGTACGCTCCCGTTCTCGACCAACGTCTCGGTCGCGCCCGGCACCTACATCGCCCGGGTCGCGGCGATCGACAGCGGAGGACGGGTCGGCTCGGTGGATCACCGCGCCGACGCGCGCGAGGTGCAGCTCGGACCGGTTTCCGCGACCGGTCCCGTGCTCGTGCGCGTGCCGAGGAACGACGGAACGCCATACCTCGCGCTTGATTCCGTCCGGCAGGATGAACGGCTGGCGCTCGAGCTGGACCTCGAAGGAGACGCCACGCGTCTGGAGTCAATGGACGTCGAGTTCGACATCGCCGCAACCGTTGACGGCCCTGCGCTCCTTCGTCCCACCGCTGCGATCTCACGCACCTCACGCCAGGGATCGGCGCTCGCCCAGAGCGTCGCCGACATGCGTGTTCTCCCGGCGGGCACGTACTTCGTGCGCGCCAAGGTCACGTCAGGGACCGAGTCGCTCGGCGAATTGCGTCGCAAGATTACCGTCATTGGGGCGGCTGGCGCACTGACGGTTGCGGTGGCGCCAAAGCCGACGTCAGCGTTCGGCGCCAACAGCGGCAAGCCCAACACCGCTCACCCGGTCGCTCGCATGCCAATCGCCGCGGCACCAGGCTTCACGATCGAACAGGTGCTGGCGCCACAGGTGCTGAATACCTTCCTCGATCGCGCTGCGGCCAGGCCCGACGCGAGCGGGACCGATCTGAAATCTCTGCTCGACCAGGCGCGGACCTCGGGGATCAAGGGGCTCGAAGTCCCTGATTCGATGGTAAAGACCGCTGCCGTGGCGGGGTTTCTGAAAGGGCTGACGCTGCTCTCTGAAAGCCAGAGCGATCAGAAGAAGCTCGATTCGGCGGCCATCGAATTCAAGAGCGCGCTGAATCGGGCGCCTGACTTCTTTCCGTCGATGATCTATCTGGGCGCGAGCTTCGCCGCCGGCGGAAAGGACAAGGAAGCGGCTGCCGTGTGGCGGACGGCGCTCATCAAGGAAGGAAACGCCGCGCCGCTGTACATCATGCTCGCCGACGCGCAGTTGCGTCAGGGGCGAGGCGATCTGGCGGTCGAGGATCTCGCGAAAGCGCGCGATCGCTGGCCCGACGACGACAGGCTCAAGCGGCGATTTGCCGTCGCGGCGCTGCTCGCGGGCCAGCGGGACGACGGCATGAAAGTGCTCGAGGAACTCATTGCGAGCAAGGCCGATGATGAAACCGGTGTGACGGTGGGACTGCTCGTGCTGTACGACGCGTTCGAGAGCCATCAGCCGATCGAGACCGCCGAGCTCGATCGCGCGCGCATGCTGCGACTGGCCGATACCTACCGCGCGCACGGCTACGCCTCTCAGGCGCTCGTGGATACGTGGGTCGCGACGGCCACGGCAGGGAAGTAAGCCGGCGTCAGACTGGGGTCAGAACCCCTTGGCAGTTTCTCCGTCCGCTCGCGGCTGCGGTGCCCGTGTGTTCGATTTACCGGCGCGGCGCTGATCTCTCCTCACGGCCCTGGACCTCGGCAAGCGTGCGAGCGATGTCGGCCTGCTGCGGATCGAGCCGCAACGACTCGCGGAAGGCTGCGGCCGCTCCCGCTCTATCCCCGAGGTCGAGGCGCGCCAGGCCTAATCCATTCAGCGCCATCGTCGAGGCTGGGCCCGCTTTGAGCGCTCGCTCGAAGTAAGGCAGGGCGTCAGCAGAACGTCCCGCCGATGTCAGCGCCCCCGCCAGATACAACAGCGCCTCGGCATTCCCGGGTTCGCGCTCGATTGCGTCGCGGAAGAGCCGCATCGCCTCGTCTGGACGCCCGCTCCGCATGCGGACGACGCCAAGCGTGGTCATCGCAGGCACATCGCCAGCATCGACTTCCAGAATGCGAGCGTAGCGGGCAGCCGCCGCGTTGAGATCCTGGCGGAGCAGAGCGAGGTCGCCCAGCCGGCGGAGGGCTTCGATGTGATCGGGGACGAGCTTCAGGACCTTCTCGCACGCCGCGGCGGCTTCATCGTACTTTCGTTCCTGGATGCGCACCGCGGCCAGGGAAATCAAGGGCTGCGGAAAGCTCGGGTTCTCGCGCTCGGCGCGTTGAAGGATGAGGGCTGCTTCTTCCAGCCGGCCCGCGGATCGCAGGTTGTCGCCGAGTACGACCGCGTCTTCGGCTGTGAGCTCCCCTTCCCGGTCGAGTGCGCGCAGGTCCGCGATGGCGAGCTCGTGTCGTCCAGCGGCAGCGTAAGCGACGGCCCGTGTGCGCCTGGCCATGAACAAGCCAGGATCTTCTTCGAGCACAGCGGTCAGCTCGCGTATGGCAAGCTCGGGCTCCGACCGCGCCGCGGACATGCCGCGATTGAGTCTCGGCAGAAGACGAACGCCGTCTTTGGGGTCGCGGAGCGCCGCGCCCGCTGGCCGTGAGGCGTGTCCTCCACTCACATAGCCGAGCGCCCGCAGGCGTTCAGCGGTTTCCGCGTCGACCGATTGTGCCGGGGCCGACGGCGTCGGATGGCGCAGCGCCACTTCGAGCTGGCCGCTCAAGTCGCTGACCCGCGCCCCTTGCTCCCCGGCGCGATTCGCCTTCTCGGAGGGATCGTTCTGCAGATCGTACAGCTCCGGGTGCGGAGCCTTGATGAACTTGTATCCAGCCGTACGCCAGGCATGCAGCGGAGCCCAACCCAACTCCAGCTCGGAGTAGAGCGACTCGGCGTAAGCCGGAGCATCCGACATTTGCTCTCCGTCGGCGGCGCGTCGAAGCGAGCGGCCATCGACATCGCTGCGCTGAGGAAGCCCCGCATAGTCGAGGAGCGTCGGCAACACATCGATGGAGCGGGCGATAGTTCGCGACACGCGACCCGCCGCGATCTGCGGCCCTGCCATGATCCACGGGACTCGAAGGGTCGAGTCGTACAAGAAGATTCCGTGCGTGCCTTCGCCGTGCTCACCAAGGCTCTCGCCATGATCGGCCGTGACGAGCACGATCGTGCGGCTGCTCTCGCCCTTGAGGTCGAGCGTCTGTAGCAGACGCCCGAGTTGACGGTCCACGAATGCGATCTCTCCGTCGTACGGGGCTTGACGGTACCGATCGGCCAGGTCGGCCGCCGGCGGCTCGTACGGCGCGTGCGGATCGTAGTAGTGGACCCAGAGGAACCAGGGTGCCGGCTGCGGAGCCTCGCGGGGGCTGGCGGCTGCCAGCCAGCGAAGCACCGCGTCGGTCGTCGCATCCGCGAAGCGTTCGACATAAGGTGTCCGGCGGAGATCATTCCCCTTGGGCAGGTGATCGTCGTAGGTCTCGAATCCACGATCGAATCCAAAGCGGCGATCCAGTGGAAACCCGGAGACAAACCCGGCGGTGTGATAGCCCGCGTTCCGGAAATCCTGAGCCACGGTTTTCACTTGCGGCGCCAGGATGAATCCGCTGTTGTTCCGAAAGCCATGCCCAAGCGGCGTCTGGCCGGTGAGGATGGACGCATGTGAAGGCCCGGTCAGTGGTGCATGAGCTACCGCCGTCTCGAAGCGGACACCGCGGCGCGCCAGGGCATCGATCGTCGGAGTGGCGGCCTCGTGGTATCCGTAACTCCCGACGTGGTCGGCCCGAAGCGTATCAATCGTCACGAGGAGCACATTCGGCCGGCTCGACGGCGCAGCCGCGCTGGACTCCGAACCGCGTGAACGGCAGCCGACGGCGAGTGTGAGGAACGCGAGCGCGAAGAACAAGAGCGTAGGCCACGCGAGCGGATGGGGGCGGGGCCCCATGCGCAGTGAACAGAAGTGAGGACGAATCGCGGGCGCGATGAGAGACCGCATGGAAAACTGGGACGAGCGTAACGATAAACGAAGGACCGCTCAAGCCCTTAACTCGTCAGGAGCCAGTTGACAGCGAGCAGGGCAGAGAGTAAACGTTCATCGGAAACTCGCGCGCGATCCGAAGGCCAGTGCCTTCGGGGCGCTCGAGCCACGCGATGTCGAAGGGGAGGAAGAATGCAACGGGTCGCACGCGGATTTCTCGCGCTCTTCGTGTTCCTGGTGGCTTACACCATGACTACCCCGGCCTTGGCGCAGTCGTTCCTGGGTACCATCCGGGGTACGGTCGTCGATCCCCAGGGCAGTGTCGTGCCGGGGGCGGCGGTGTTGATCGTCGACGAGGGGACTGGCGTCCCCCGTGCGGTCGAGACCGATGCGGAGGGCCGCTACGAAGCGACAAACCTCAAACCCGGGAGCTACCGGGTCGAGGTCGTGACGACGAACTTCAAAAAATTCGAGAGAACGGGGGTCGTCCTGCGCGCTGCCGGCACCGCTCTCGTGGACGTCACCCTGGCCGTCGGCAGCCTCAACGAGACGGTCACCGTCACGGCTGATGCGATCAACAACATCACGCTCGACAGCCAGGCGATCTCGCGCGGTCTCGACGAGCAGCAGCTCCACGACCTGCCGCGCAACAGCCGCGATATCCAGTCGTTCCTGCTCCTCAACCCCAACGTGGTCGGCGGCAGCGACGACATCCAGTTCCTAGGGGCCAGGACGTACGGCGTCTCGTACATTCAGGACGGCCAGGCATCGACGAACGCCATCTTCGGCACGATCGGCAACTCCGCTCCGGGGCTCGACGCGATTTCGGAGATGACCGTGCTGTCGAACTCCTACAGTGCCGAGTACCGGTGGCCTGGCGGGCGTCGTGGTGACGACCAAGCGCGGCGCGAACAGCTACCACGGGACCAGCTTCTACGACTTCAACAGCGACGGCCTGAACGCTCTGACTTACAACCAGACGCTCGCGGGCGTCGAACGCGGTGATCCCCTCTCCGACACGCACGAACACCGGTGGGGTGGAAGCATCGGCGGCCCCCTGATCACTGGAAAACTGTTCTTCTACGGGAACTACGAAGGTTCGAACAACAAGTCGATATTCGGTGGTGGACGGGCGACCGTTCCGACAGCGGCGATGCGAAACGGCGACTTCCGCGGCACCGCGATCACGCCGAACGATCCGAACACCGGCCTTCCCTTTCCCGATAAGGTGATTCCCGCCGGCCGGATCGATCCGGCCGCAAAGGCGGTCATGGACTTCTTTTATCCGCTGCCCAATCAGGGGACACTGGCGAACGGATACGGTGTCTTCCAGCAGTTCGTCCCCGAGACGCGCGAACGGCAGCGCGGCGACATCAGAATCGATCACGAGGCGGGCAAGAACGACACGCTGTTCCTCCGCGGGAGCTATCAGCACCGTAATCCGAACGGCATCACCTTCGAGGCCGGCAATGCCCTCACCAATCTTCCGATCCTGAATACCACGCTCAACACGGCGTCGGTCATCGGGGGATGGACCAAAGTCTTCTCTCCGACGGTCGTTAATGAATTCCGGACTGGCTACAACTATGACAATTCGGCGCGAGAGAGCACCTTTCTGGCGGCCGACGTGACTGCCCGGCTCGGCATCGAGAACGCGCCGAGCCTCGGCACCGGACCGCCGCGGATTCCCTCAGTTTCAGTTCACGGCCGGAACGAACCGTCCCACCAACATCACCGATGCCGGACGGAACGTGGATCGCACGCTTCGTCAGAACGCCTTTTCGGTCAGCGATAACATCACGTGGGTCAGTGGGGGACACACATTGAAGGGTGGCGGCCTCTGGACCCAAAACACTGCCCGCGACGGGTTTGGCTTCGGAGTGAACTACCGCGGCCGCTACCGATTTCGCGGTACATCCACCGGCAATGCCTTCACCGATTTTCTACTGGGGTTGCCCACCGACGTGTCTGACCACATCAGCAATCGCGGCCCGCTCGATGGTCATTCCAACGACATCGCCGGATTCGTCCAGGACGATTGGCGGGTCAACAAGAGCGTGACGATGTTTTTGGGCGTACGGTACGAAATCGTCGGGGCGTGGCACGAGAAGAGCCTGACCCTCGCGAACTTCCTGCCTGTCGACGGTGGCCACCACGTCGTGCCAAATGCGCAGATCGCAGCGCTGCTGCCGCCTGGCCTCATCGCGCTCAACCGCACCGAAACGGCCGACCAGGCGGGTCTGCCGGAGACGTTGGTCAACACGGACAAGAACAACTTCAGTCCACGGGTCGGTTTCGCCTGGCGACTCGACCAGAGCAACAAGACGGTGCTGCGGGGCGGTTTCGGGTTGTTCCATCCGACCGTCGCGGTTCAGGGCATCCGCGACCTGCTCGCCACCAACGAGTTTCGCTACGGCAACGTGCGACGCGGTGGCGGGCTCCGCAACGGATTCTCCGGCGGCACGCCGACCGTGGACCTCGCTGATTTCGGTAATCAGGGAATCGATCCGAACCTCCAGAGTCCCGACATCTATCAGTACAACCTGACGCTCGAGCGCGAGTTGCCGGGGCAGATGGGACTGCGTGTCAGCTACATCGGATCGACCATGCGCAAGCTGCTGGTCGATCGCGACGCCAACACACTGCAGGCCAGCACGGTCCCGTTCGATCCCGCGGATCCTGCGGACTATGCGCGGCTGCCCTTCCCCCTTTACGGCTACTTCATGGACAACGTGTCGAACGCCGGCAGCGGCCAGTTCCATTCGGGCCAGCTCGAGTTGAATCGCCGCTGGCGGAGCGGGCTGGCCTTCAACGCCGCCTACACGCTCGCCCACTCCGACAGCAATGCTCCGGATACCGGCAACAGCAGTCTCGGGCCAGTCCAATTCGATCCGTATGACATCGAAAAGGATCGCGGTCCCGATCCGAACGTGGTGAAGCATCGACTCGTCGCGAATGCGACCCTGGACATTCCGGTGGGTCGCGGCCGCCCGCACGGCGCGAACATGGCGAAATGGGCGGACAGTCTGTTCGGTGGTTGGACCGTTTCGTCGATCGTCCAGGCGCGCAGCGGCCAGAACCTGACGCCGTTCTTCAGCGGGTTCTACAGTACCAGCCCGTGGAACACCGGCAAAGCGCTGGACGGTTTGGGCAACTGCTTCTGCGAGGCCTGGCGACCGGATCAGATCGGGGATCCGAACAGCGGTGGGTCACGCGATGCCTTCTTCAATCAGGCTGCGTATGCGATTCCGGCGCCGGGAAAACTCGGCAACGCCAAGAAGGGCAGCCTGAAAGGGCCGGGCACGTGGGTCGTGAACTTCGCGATCTACAAGGATGTCGTGCAGCAGGGCCATTTCCGGCTGCAGTTCTCGGCGCTGCTCGACAACGCGTTCAACCATCCGCAGTTCTTTCCGACGTATGGGAGCGGATTCGTCGATCTCACGTCGTTCCTGACAGAGGACGATCCCAACAATGGCAGTACGGGCGTGCTGGGTGCAGGTGCCATAGGAAACGCGGAGGGATTCTCGCCTGGACGGGTCATACGTTTGGGCATCAGAGCGACGTTCTGATGCCCGCCCGGTGATAGGCCACAGATGAACACAGATGAACACAGAAAGAACCGTGTTCTTCTGTGTTTTCTGGGCGGAAGACTGTGTTCTTCTGTGTTTTTCTGTGGCGAAGGAAGCCGTGTTGTTCTGTGTTTTTCGAGAGGCTGCTGGATCCCCAGCCTTGCTGAATGAAGGCTTGACGCCAGACGTCTGGTGACGCACCCTGCGCGTGTGATGAAACGCGTCGTCACGACAGCGTCAGTGGTGGCGGCACTCCTATGCGCGCTGTCAGGTGTATCCGCCGCGCCTGGCGCGCCAGTTCGCGTCTGGCAAGGCACACTGCAGATTCCAACCTACACGGAAGGGCCAGCCAATCCGAACCCGCCGTTCGATCTGTTTTCATACGGACGATTCAACTACCCGTATCCAATTCGCGACGCGTTGACCGATCGGCGTGAGCCGGTCGCGTGGCGCACGCTGAATCTGGAGAACGAGTACCTCCGCCTCACCGTGCTGCCGGATCTCGGCGGCCATATCTACAGCTGCCTGGACAAACGCAGCGGACGCGAGATGTTCTACGCCAACACCGCGATAAAGAAAGCGCTGATCGGCTATCGCGGCGCCTGGGCGGCGTTTGGCGTGGAGTTCAACTTTCCGGTGTCGCACAACTGGATGTCGATGTCGCCGGTCGATTTCGCCACCATGGACCACCCCGACGGCAGCGGATCAATCTGGGTCGGCAACATCGACCAGGTGTACGGTGGCCAATGGCGTGTGGAGCTTCGACTCGCTCCCGGTCGCTCGGTGCTGGAGCAGAAGGTCGATCTCTACAACACCAGCAGCGCGCGACATCGCTATTACTGGTGGAACAACGGGGCGGTGCAGGTCTGGGACGATTCACAGCTCGTCTACCCGACCGAGCTGATGGCCACGCACGGATTCACCCGAATCCAGGGCTGGCCGATCGACGAGAAGGGTCAGGATCTCAGCGTCATTCGCAATCAAGCCGACGGACCGGTGTCGCTCTTCACCTACGGCACACGCGAGGGATTCGTCGGCGTCTATCATTCGCACACCCAGAGCGGCACCGTTCACGTCGCCTCGCCGTCCGAACTCCCGACTCACAAGGTGTGGTCGTGGGGACACGATCGCGACGCCGCCGACTGGCGCACCGCCCTCTCCGATGACGACAGCGCGTACGTGGAGCTGCAGGCCGGGCTCTTCCGAAACCAGGAGACCTACGCCTTTCTCGAACCGCAGGAGACCGTCAGTTTTTCGGAGTACTGGCTTCCGGTACGCGATCTGGGCGGCATCACGCGAGCGAATGTCGACGCGGTGATGCACGTGGAGCGGACCACGCCCACACACGTCCGCCTGGCCCTTGATGTGACGCGCGACGTGCCCGATGCGCACGTGACGATTAATGGCGCAACACTCCCGTTCGACGGTCGCGTTTCGTTGTCACCTCGCGAGACGTGGCGGTGGGAAGGCGATGACTCGAGTGGCAAGACGCCACTTCGGCTTGACGTCACGGACGCGAACGGTCAGCCGGTCATTTCACATACGGAGAATCACTTCGATCGCACGCCGGCAACCGCGGTGCAGGTCGGGCCACAGCCAGGGCCGCGGCTTCCGAGCGGCCGGCTCGACGTTGACGACATCCTTCAGCGAGGCGAGACCGACGAACTGGAGGGACGCCGCCAGATGGCGATGTCACGATATCGAGCGGCGATCGGTGATCACCCGGATCATGTCCAGCTGCTCAAGGCTGCAGGCCGGCTCGCCGTGTCGCTCGGGTGGGCCGATGCGGGAACCGCGGTGTCACTCGAGAGCGTTCGCTGGCTCGAGCGGGCGCTCGCGCGGCAACACGACCGATTTCGAAGTGCAGTACTACCTGGGCGTCGCATTGGCGAGCGCCGGCAGGCCGGCAGATGCGCGCCGGCTGCTCGAGTCATCTCAGCGTTTCCGCGCGACGAGCGTGGCGTCTTCGCTCGAGCTCGCGCGTTTGCTGGCGCGTCAAGGTAACCCTGATGCGGCGATCCGGCAACTCAGGCTGGTGAACGTCGACGGGGCTCGGGCGACGATCCCGCGTGCGATTGAAGTGGCCCTGCTGCGCCGTGGCGGTCATCTCCAAGAAGCGCGCGAATTCGCGCAAAAGGTTCGAGCACTCGACCCCACCAGCAGCTTCATTCGATACGAGCTGACACGACTCAACGAACCAGACGATGGGCTCTGGGCGCACTTGGCTGTCGACGCCAACCGTGTCCTCGATCTCGTCGATCAGTATCTCGCCATCGGCGCCCATGACGACGCGCTGGGGTTGCTGCAGCGTCAGTACCCTCCCGTACAAGCATCGTCGCGAGAACCTGGCACCGTGGCGCCGGAAGAATCTCCGCTCATCGCCTACTATCGCGGCTACGTCCGCGAAAGACTCGGGCAGGACCCGGCGGCTGACTTCAAGTCGGCGCGATCGCTTTCGACCACGTATGTGTTTCCGAGCCGGCGATCGTCGTACGCTGTGCTGCGCCAGGCGTTGCAGGCGGACCCTGGCGATCAGATGGCGCAGTTTCTGCTCGGCTCCTTGTATTTGTCGAGCGGTCTCGTGGAACCCGCCATCGAATCGTGGCAACAGGTCAGGCGGAGCCACACGCCGATCCCGGTTCTGCACCGGAATCTTGGACTCGCGCTGCTGCAAAAGGGTGATTACCAGGAGTCGCGGGTAGTGCTCGAAGAGGGGCTGGGAGCAGATAAGACAAACGTCGAGGTTTATCTGACGCTCGATGGCGTGCTCAGCGCCGTTGGCGCGTCCGCGCGCGAGCGCGCTAACGCCCTCGGTCGCTTTCCTGCTACCGAGAGCTCCGCACCCGCGTCATTGACGTTCAAGTCGGCGGTCGCACTCGCCGAGGCTGGCGAGGCTACGAAAGCCGAGCGTCTCTTTCACGATCGCTTCTTTCCGCGCGAGGAGGGCGGCACCAGCGTCAGAACGGTCTACGCCCAGGTGCGCGTGATTAGTGCGAACCAGGCCGGCAGCTCCGGAAAGTGCGATGCGGCGCGTCAGATACTCGACTCGCTGGCGAGCGAACAGCCTGGGCTGCCGTTCACGACGGGTGGGTTGAGCGATGTCATCGCATCCCCCGTCCTGTCGTCGCAAGTCGCCGTCGTCGAATCCGCGTGCGGCAGGAGCGAATCGGCGCGGGCGCGGTGGGAACGGCTCGCACGTCCGTTGCAGAACGATGGCGCGCCATTGACGCTGGCGATTGCCGATTCGGCAGCGCGACGGCTCGGCCGGACAAGGACCGCCGCCGAACGCGCGCGACTGGAGACGGCACTAGCGGGCGCCACCGCGACGCTCGAGGCCGCCGGTACCAGCAGTCCTGGGTTGATCGAGTACGCGCGTGGTCTATTGCTCGCAGCCTTGGGCCGGACGCGCGAGTCGCAAGAGTCCCTTCGGCGGGTGTTCACGTACCCCGATCGCGGACTGTCGCACATCCTCGCGCGCGCCGCGTTGGGGCGCCTGGGGCAAGTCTAGGATGGGGTTGATTGTCGAATGCCGAATCACTGAACACGAGGCGCCGTTACTTAGATCAATGGCGTTCGCTGTCGAACTGCACGAGCCGACGGCAAGACGCGAAGAATCGAAGATCCGAAGATCCGAAGATCCGAAGTTGTTCGATCGCGTCCGCCGCCACGCGCTGCGCGCGTCAGGCAGTTAGATAATCGCAGATACAAATAGCACTTGATCATGAGCTGTTTGTATCTGTGATTCTCTGACTGCCTGTTGGCCGGCCGAAAAGGCCGGCGGCGGCGGACGCCGGGGTCGCGTGTCCGGCTGGCGCAGTGGCGCCAGCCGGGCTTGTTGCCCTTCGTTTCTCCGGGATCTTTGGTTCTCCTTCGGATCTTCTGATCTTCGGATCTTCGAAGTTACCGTCGGTGCGTTCAGCGCGACAATGAATCCCGCGATTGGTTAGCCCTATGAGCACCCGATTCATCTGTCTCACTCTGATCATGATGACGTCGCCCACACTGGCCACCGCTGATGTCCGACGCGTCTGGGCCGTCAACGACGGCGAGAAGATCGAGCGCGACGCGACCAACCATCCGGCAAGCGCGCGGAACTCCGCGTGGGACGGCCGCGTCGCGCGCATCTTTAGCGCGAAGAATGAAATCGTCGCCTTCCAGGTGATCGTCGAGGCTGACGCGAAAGGCATCGGCGCGCTCTCGGTCCGCCTCGACTCGCTCGCCTCATCGAACGACCGCATCGTGTATCGCGCGCCGGCACTCGATCCTACGGACTACGCCGGCCGTCCGATTCAGATCTTTGCCGAGCGCTACATGAACGTGACGACACCGTCGCACGCCTCGTGGGTGTACGACCGTGACAGTCCCGCAGCGCCGCCGGATCCGACAGGCTGGAAACCGGTGCAGCTGGTGCCGGAAAACGCCCGCGCCGGGCGCGGCGGCCTGCCGATTGCCGTCAGTCCGAATCAGAATCAGGCGATCTGGATCGACGTCTACATCGATCGCGGCCACAAGCCTGGCGTCTATAAGGGAAACATCGAAGTTCGTGCCGACGGGGCGCGCCGAACGGTCCCGCTCGAGCTCGAGGTCTTCGATTTCACGCTGCCTGACGAGAACAGCATGAACGCGATGCTGTACTACTCGAGCGATCAGCCGGAGCTGTATCACGGTCGCAACCTCGACGCTGCGTACCATCGAATGGCGCACCGGTTCCGCGTCGAGTTCGTGCACGCATACGACGAGCGGACGCTGTCCAGCGTGTGGGGCCGGTTTTCTGGCGAAGACTTCACGCGCGAGCGCGGCTATGAAGGGCCCGGCGCAGGAAAAGGCAACGTCATCGCCCCGAGAACGTTCTACGGCCCGGGTCGCGACTTCGACGACCGCGCGTCTGCCTGGGCGAAGAGCGACGCGTGGATGACGTTCCTGCGTGACAAGCTGCCGAAGGTCATGACGTTCCTCTACGTGCCCGATGAACCGCGCGCGCCCGAGTACCCGCGCATCCTGGCGCTCGCGGAGAACATCCACTCCAATCCTGGTCCTGGACGCGCGCTTCGGACCTTCGTGACCCACGCGTACGTCGAGGCCCTGGATCAAGCGATCGACATCTGGTGTTCAGGTCCGAAAGGGTTTCAACTCGATCGCGTCGCGAGCGAGCGTGCGCGCGGCCGGCAGTTCTGGTTCTACAACGGCGGACGCCCGGCCGGGACCGCCATCACCATCGACGCGCCCGCCACCGATCCACGTGCGACGATCTGGGCCGCCTTCAAGCACGATGTGTCCGTGTATTTCTACTGGCACGCGGTCCACTGGCGTCACAACTCCCAGAAACAGGGAGAGCGCAACCAGAACGTCTGGGCCGACACCATTACGTTCGACAACCGCCGCCAGCCGAACCGATCGCCAGACGATGAGGGCTACATTCACGGCGATGGCGTCCTCGTGTATCCCGGAGAGGAACGGCTTCACCCGGACGAGGACCGCGGCTTGCCCGGACCGGTGCCGACGATACAACTCGCCAACTTCCGGCGCGGGCTCCAGGATCATCAGTATCTGACGCTGGCGCGGAAGCTGGGACTCACTGCGCAGATCGATAAAGCGCTGCAGGCCATAGTGCCGCGCGTGTTCTCCGATGCGGGACCGCGCGTGAGTTTTCCTGAGACCGGCGATCCGTACGAGACCGTCCGATTGGAGTTGGCACGCGCGATTGCGGCCGCCGCGGGCCGGCATAGCGGTCAGCCCGCTCAGTAGGTCCGGTAGCGGGCCAGATCGATCCACTGGCCGGCGACCATGACGCGATCCACAGTGCGGATCGCGGAGATATCGCGGCTTGGATCGTTTCGCAGCACGACGAGGTCCGCCTGCAAACCAGCGCGGAGCGTGCCGACTTGATCGCTTTGATACAGAAAGCCAGCCGCCGTGCTCGTTGCCGCGGCAATCGCTTCGAGCGGCGTGAGGCCACTGTCGACGAGCAGCTCCAATTCGCGCCACGGAGCTTCCCCACGTCCGGCAAACGGAACCGTCGAGTGGCCGCCCATCACCAGCCGGGCACCTTCTGCTCCCACACGTCGTGTCAACTGTTTCATCTTCGCGAAGCCAGCCGCTCCGATTGTCGCCATCTCGGGCGAGGTGCCAGGCACCAAGCGATCGGTGCGGCGCTCGAACACCGCGAGCGTCGGATCGATCCATGGGTGACGCTGTCGCAGAATCCCGTAGAGCGTCTTCGCCCGTGGGCTTTCAAGATCGAGCCGCGCGAACATGCGGTATCGACCGTCACGCCGCGCGTCGTTGTCGGCGAGCACGGCCTGACGATAGGCCTCCGCCTCGACTTGAGATGCGAGGCTCATGCCCAGCGAGGTAATGTGCTCGATGCCATGCAGGCCGGCCTCGATCAGCTCGCCAGCATCGAGAATCTCGAGGTGCGCCGTGCATGGAATCTTTCGCGCCTGGCACACGTCGATGACCGCTTTGGCGCTGGCAAATGGGAGACGGAAATAGATCTTCAGCGCCGAGGCTCCCTGCCGGACGTTGCGCTCCGCCAGACGTCTTGCCTCCTCCGGGTCGCGAGCCACGACGGAATCAGCCGGATAGGCCGGATGCTCGCCGTCGATGTGCGGTCCGGTTGTGAAGATGTGCGGACCGGGCAAATGGTCGCTGGCGATCATGGCGCGCAGCTCATCGAACTTTTCGTTCCACTGTCCAGGATCGCGAAACGCGGTGACACCATGGCTCAACTGGCGCAGCGCAAGCCTGGGATCGTCCTCGATGTGAAAGTGAAGGTCGATCAGGCCCGGCACGATCGTCTGGCCTGACAGATCGACCGTCTCGGCTTGCGGTGGGGCGGTGACCGTTGCCGGTGGTCCGATTCGCGTAATGCGGCCACCCTCGATGACGATGCGCGTGCGTTCGATCGGCGGCGAACCCGTGCCATCAATGACGCGGACGTTCTCGAGAACCAGGGAGCGCGGCTGAAGTGACACACCGCCCGGCAGGGTTAATGACGCGGCTGCGAGTATCAGGAGAGAACTGAGCGCCCGGCTCACGGCGTCACTCGGGCTCCAGCCGATCGTTGTCCCACGAGTAACGGAAGCGACCGTGCTCGGCGCAGCGATAGAAGAGACCGATGCGCTCTCCGACGGCCGCGTCGCGCTGCATTTCCTTCCCGCATTCCGGACACTTGTTCAGCTGATCCCATCGATCTTGCGCAGGCTTGTCGTCGGTCACGAGCGGACCTCCGAGTGAACGGGTGGACGGCGCTACTTCGGAACAACGACCTTCAACGCCACGGTCTGAGAACTCCCCTCGGCTATCGTGAGCCGCTCGGAACCGGATCTCAGGCTCTCGAGGTACTCCGGATCGTTCCACGCGCCGTCCTCGACGTAGTCCAGCGCGATGGCCAGGTAGTCGCCAACCGGCAAGCCCTTGACCTGCCACTGGCCTTGTTGATCGGGACGCGAAGCCCGAATGGTACGGGAGGTCTCGAACCACTTGTCCGCGTCGGCGGGAAAGACGAGCACGGTTGCGTCACGGAGCGGCTGATTCCGCGCGTCCAGTAACTGGCCCGACACCGTCGTGACACGGCTGGTTATCAATACGTCCACGCCCGAGAGCTCCTCGCCGCTCCGCAACTCGAGCCACGCATCTGACATGTCGCGACCGTCACGCACGATCGACTTGACCATCCACCCGTCCGGGAGCGTGACTTGAACTTTCACGCGGCCGAAGACGTGCTGAATCGCGAACGTGCCATCGTCCTTCACCGGCGAAGAACCAAAATCCTTGAAGCTGCCGAGCAGCGCGGGAGCGGGCTGGGTTCGCAATGGCTCGCCAGCGGCGACGCGCATCAAGGACGGCTTCGGACCCTCGCCGCCCCCATCGATCACGATGCGCCCGCTCAGGGTTCCACCGCTCGAGCCGGTCAGCACCAGGTTGTCGATATCGGCCCCCTCCACATTGATCGTCGTCATCGCGACTTCTGGTCCGAGCGGGTCGTTCGCCAGACGCGAGGCGACGACATTGTATTCGCCAGGCGCCACGTTCAGGGCGGTGAAGCTTCCGTCCGGTGCGACAGTCACATCCGGACCGCCGCGAAACGACGCGAATCCAATACCACGAATTTCTTCGCTCGCGGACACTCGCACGAACGGCCGCCCCTGAGAATCGAGCGCCTGGCCCGTGACCTTTGCCGTACGACCCGGCACAAGCGAGAAATCCGTGCCGGCTGCCTGCTGTCCCACCGAAAGCGTGACACGACGGGCGTCGGTGCCCTTGATGACGCCGGGGAAGTACGTCGGCATATAGCCGTACACGGTTTCCTTGCCGTTCTCCGTAGCGGTCCACGTTTCTTTGGTCGAGGCCATGACGGCATACGAGCCGGGAGCCAGCCTGTTGATGCGGAACTCTCCTTGGTCGTCGGTCGTCACGAAGCCGGATCCAACAGGGACGAGACGCCGGCGCCCCTCGAAATACAGCAGGCGCATCGCGAACATGCTGACCCCCTCGATCGGCTCACCATTCTCATCGGTCACTCGACCGGTGATCGTGCCCATGCGCGGGAGCGCGAAGTCGATCTTTTCCAGGACCTCCCCGTCGGCGAGCTGCAGCGGACGGCCCTGCTCCCCCGGCCGCCGCTGGCCATAGTCGAGAGACAGATATCCACCACGCGCAACGGACATGCGATACCGCGCGGCGCGCAGCTCCTTGATCTCGAACACGCCGTCGAGATTGGTGCTGACGGTGCGCCGCGCCTCCGGACCGAGTTCGGCCGACGACAGCGTGATGCGCGCGCGGCGCAGGGGACGACCCGTGTCGCCCGCCACCACTCGACCGCGAATGACAGCAGTGCCCCGTGGCGCCGACGGCGTGGCGTCGCGCGGAGGCGTTCGTGGCTGAGGAGCCTGAAGCGTCTGGGTGAAGACGATGGCTCGGGTCACGACCAAGGTCAGTCCCAGAGTTACCGCCAACCGGATCGTTGCGCTGAGCCTGGACGTCATCGGTGCCCCCCTGATATGCGAGAAGGTGATAACCCATTTGAGTGGCAGGCGTCCAGACGAACCGCGAATAGCGAACCGCGAACTGCGAATCGCTAGCCTTGAGCCTTGAGCCCGGAAGCCTCTGAAATCCAGCGACTTCCCTTCCCTCACACTAATTCACCCCCAATTCACTCCCCGCTGAGTACTTGGCGGTGAGCGGTCGCCTACAGTGGCCTCATGATGCGTGTCGCTCGCACGGCGCTAATCCTGGCGATCGCGACGCTGCTGTGGGCGCACCAGGCGGCACCTCAGTCAGCGGCAACCGCAAGCGGACCGGCTACGGCCGCAGCGCTGCGCGCGCGCGGCCTCGACCTCGGCTACAACCTCGATTACGAAGACGCACTCGCCGCATTCCGCGCGGCCATCGACGCCGATCCGACCCATCCCGCCGCCTATCGCCTCGTTGCCGCAACGATGTGGATCAATGCGCTGTTCCGTCAGGGAGCGGTGACGGCGGAGGACTATCTTGGCCAGGCGCGCTCGGAAACCGCACGGCAGCCAATCGCGCAAGACCTGGACGCCGCGTTTCACGCCAACATCGACCGCGCGCTCGCCCTCGCTGACGAACGGCTCCGCGAGCACCCGAACGACCCGGACGCGCATTTTCAGGTCGGCGCGGCATATGCCTTCCTGACGACATACAAGGCGACTGTCGAGGGGCGGCTGGCGGGTGGATTTCGCACGGCGCGACGCGCCTACGGCGAGCATGAGCGCGCCCTGGCGCTCGATCCGCGCCGGCACGACGCGGGACTCACGGTCGGGCTCTATCGCTACGGTGTCTCGACGCTTTCGGCACCGCTTCGTCTGCTCGCCGGGCTCGCGGGCTTCGGCGGCGGTCGTGAACGCGGACTGCGCCTGGTCGAAGAGGCCGCCGCCTACTCGAGCGACGTCCAGACCAATGCCCGCTTCACGCTCATCGTCATCTACAACCGCGAGCAGCGGTACGACGACGCGCTGCGCGTGATTCACGAACTGCAGCAGCTGTATCCACGCAATCGCTTGCTCTGGCTCGAAGCCGGAAGCACCGCACTTCGGGCCGGACGGTTCGACGAGGCGCGAACGGCAATCGAGGACGGCATGAGTCGACTGGCGCGCGACTCGCGCCCCCGCGCGTTCGGCGAGGAGGCGCGCTGGCGCTACTACCGCGGCTCGGCGCTGGTCGGGCTGCATCGCAGCGACGAAGCCGCGCGACGATCTTCGATTCGTGGTCGAAGGCGAAGCGCCGGAGTGGCTGCGGGGCCGGGCGCACAAGGAGCTCGGCAAGATTGCGGATCTTGCCGGCAATCGCGTCGCTGCGATCGCCGAGTACCGGCTCGCAGGCCGAATCTGCCGCGAGCAGCACGACTCGGGCGGCGAAGACGAAGCCGCCGCGCTGATGAAGGCGCGCTACCAGTAACTCGGACGCGGAGGTCCAGATGGTCGAACGAGCCTCGACGCCTGATGCACCGTTCGACAGCCATCGCGATGCTGGTCGTCGCCTGCTTCGCCGTGGCGTTCGCGCGGACGTCGAAGCGTCCTGCCACCTGGTCGCGGGCACGCCTTGAAGGACGGCTTCGAGGCCGACATGCGGCAGGTCGTGTACCGCTGGGATCCCGCCGATCCGCGATCGGACGCGGACAAGCGAGCCGCGCTCTTCGATTTCGTCTACCAGACGTACGACAGCTCGGCGTGGATTCCGCAGTCGCTCTTCGACGGCAACCTCGCGACTCAGGCAATCGTCGGCGATGTCGACACGATCGTTCGCGACAAGGTCGGCCTGGTGTTGTGGCGCGACAACCGGCGGGTTCCCGCGTTCGGCATGGCTCCCAGTGCGGGAGCCGGCGAGCCGCTGAAGTGGACGGTCAATTGCGTGACCTGCCACACCGCGGAGATCGACGGCGTCGCCTACTTCGGCGCCGGCACGAAGACGTTTGACGACAAGTGGCTCGGCGACGCGCTCAAGATGCTGACCAACGATCGCTGGCGCGGCGTCATGCTGCGCAATCCCGGCGACGAGGCGCTCGCGGCTGCGGCCAACCGGATCCTCACGAGCCACCATCACGACAAGATCGATTCGTTGACGCGGGCGCGATCGACGGCGTTCGCGGCGTCACACGTCGAGCTCTACATGCGGCCGCATCAGGGTGCGATGCCGGCCGTGGACGAGGTCGGCCGCGGCGACGTCAAGACGCCGCCGCTCTGGCACACGGCCGCCAAGATCCAGTCGGGCGGTGGTACACCGACGGCAGCTTTCACGGGCGGGTGCCGATGATGGCCTCGTCGATGGAGCTCGAAAAGGATCGTCCGTTCGATGCGCTCGTTCAGACGGTGATCCCGACCATCAAGCAGGAGTTCGACTCGGTCATCAGCCATCTCAGGCCGCCTCCGTATCCGTATCGCGATCGATCGCGCGCTGGCCGAGCGCGGCCGGGAGCTCTTCTACTCGAAGGAGCTCCGCTGCTCGCGATGCCATGGCGACTACGACGGCCAGGGCAACGTGCGATGGCCTGGCGTCCACACCGACGTCGGCACCGACCGGTCGCGGCGCGACGTCGTGTCGGACGGATTCATCGACGCGTTCAACGCGAGCCCGCTCGCGGCGGAAGGGTCGCTGGAGAAGAGCGAAGGTTATGCGGCGACGCCGCTGACCGGCGTCTGGGCGAACTACCCGTACCTGCACAACGGCAGCGTCCCGACGCTGTACCATCTGCTCGGCCCGGTTTCGGAGCGGCCGACGATCTTCAGCGTGATGGCCGCGCAGGCATTTCGATCGCGAGCGCGTCGGGCAGGTGCTGTTCCTGGATCCGGACGACGGAGCGAGGGAGGACTTGCAGCTGCTACGCCGGTTCGGCAACGATCGTAACTGGTTCAACACCGCGCGCGAGGGATGCGGAAATGGCGGCCACGACATGTGGGATCGGATCAAGACTGACGAAAACCGGCGCGCGTTGATCGAGTATCTGAAAACGCTGTAGCCTTCCGAGGCGCACCTATCGAACTGCATGAGGCGATCGTCATCGGCGCCGGTCCTGCCGGACTGGCGTCGTCACGAGAACTGACACGGGTCGGAATCGATCATCTCGTCCTGGAGCGCGGCGAGACGGTCGCTCACACGTGGGTTCACCTGTACGACGGCCTCGTCCTTCACACCGGTAAGCACCTGTCAGCGCTGCCCGGCATGCCATTCCCGTCGAGCACGCCTCTCTTCCCCTCCCGTCAACATTTTGTCGATTACCTCCACGGCTATGCCGAACGATTCGAAGTCCCGCTGCGCACGGCCGCCGAGGTCGGCTCGGTCGCGCGCGAGAAAGACCACTGGGTGGTAGGGCTCCGGGATGGCCGTCTCTTGCGTTCGCGCGTCGTCGTCGCCGCAACTGGAATTGTCTCGAATCCCTATGCTCCGGAGATCCCGCAACAGGCCGCCTTCAAGGGCCGGGTCATCCACAGCATCGACTATCGCCGCCCTGACCCATTCGTTCGTCAGCGGGTGCTGGTCGTTGGCTCAGGAAATTCGGCGGGAGAAATCAGCGCCGAGCTTGCCGGGGCCGGCGCACACGTGACCGTGTCGATCCGCTCCGGTGCTCGCGTCGTACCGAGGGAGTTGCTGGGCATTCCGATCCAGTACTTCGGTGTGGCGCTGAATTCACTGCCACCGCCGCTCCTTCGCGGAGCATTGGGAATCACCAGCGCGATTTCTGAGCGGTTTCGAGGTCCGTCACCACTGCCGCCCCCAACCGCCAACCCGTGTGCGGCGGTACCGCTCATTGGCTTCCATCTCACCGATGGCATCAGAAGCGGACGCATTCAATTGCGGCGAGGTTTGAGGGAGTTCACAGACGAGGGTGTGCGCTTCCTCGACGGCTCCGAAGAACCGTTCGACACCGTGATCCTTGCGACGGGATACCGCGCCGCGCTTCGGATGTTTGGACATTCGGTCACCCTCGATCGCTGTGGATTTGGCGCGAGGCGGAACCGCGTGATTAGCGTAGACGATCCCGACCTCTACTTCGTCGGGCACAACTACGATGCGGCGGGAGGCTTACGGAACATCGCCCGCGACGCGCGGCTGACGGCCCGGCTCATCGCACAACGCTGGCGTGATAGCGCCCGAACGCAAACACGAACGCAGCAACCACCGAGTGGAAGATGATCGGGATCGTGCCTCCGAACCAGCGCTGGTCCGGACGGCGCCACATCCAGATCACGTAGCGGACGATCATCCCGGCAAAATACACGCACCCGATCGACATGAAGACTGTGCCCGCGTTTGGCCATCGCGGCTCGACGAACCGTCCGGCGCCGCGCAGGAAATCGACACAAATCCAGGTCATCAACGTCAGAACAATGATCTGGCCGAAAAGAAGAACGGGATACGGAAGAAGGCCGGATTGCCACTGCTCCATCGGCGGTAACCAGGCTGGCGCACGCCAGACGACCACAATCTGACCGATCACTCGAAGGAACAGGAGCACGGTGCAGGCAGAGAGCAAGAAGCTGTAGTCGGAGAGAAGCATCGATTCGCAGTTCGCGGTTCGCGAACAGTTTATGCGCCGGCGAGACTTCGGCTGTGCGAGTTGTCCCACCGCGCGAGGGTTGCGACGGCGGCAATCAGCGAGCCGGCGTCGATCGGCTTGATCAGGTGCAGCTGGAATCCCGCTTCAAGAGCTTCGTTGCCGATCCTCTTCGCGGGCAAACGCGGTGAGTGCCGCGGCAGGGACGTCGGACGTGTCGATGTCCATCCCGCGCAGCCGGCGAATCAGCGAGTAGCCATCCTCGCCCGGCATGGCGATGTCGGCGAGCAACACCTGAATCTTGTTGCGCTGCAACAGGTCGAGGCCTCGGCCGAGGAGGCAGCGGTCAGGACGCGCGCCTGACAGGTCTCGAGGTGTGCCGCCACGACGTGCCGGCTCTCCTCGTCGTCGTCCACGACCAGGACGCAGATGTCGTTCAACTCATTCTGATCCTTAAGCGACGGACTGACCGGAACGTCCGAGGCACGGCGCTGCGGCCGGACTGCGACGATCGGCAGACGAACTGTGAAGACCGCGCCGCGGACGATCGACGGCGTTCTCGGCAGTCACCGTACCGCCGTGCGCCTCGACGATCTGCCTCACGATCGACAATGCCGAGGCCCAGCCCGGCGTGCGTGCGGGTCGTTGACGCGTCCGCCTGACGGAACGGCTCGAACACGTGCGGCAGGAATTCCGGCGGAATGCCTGCGCCGCTGTCCGCGACGATCATTTCCGCGGTGCTGCCGGTCACGTTCAACCGCACACGTACCGTGCCTCCGTCCGGCGTGAACTTGACCGCGTTCGACAGCAGGTTCCACACCACTTGCTGCAGGCGTGAGCTATCGCCGAAGACCGTGCCCAATCGCGGGCGATGCCTCGACGACGATGTTGATGCGCTTGGCGTCGATGACCGGCTGCACGACCGCGACCGCACCGTGCACGATTTCCGTCAAGTCGACCGCAGTTCGTTCGAGCCGGAGCTTGCCGGACATGATGCGCGCGACGTCGAGCAGCTCGTCGATGAGCTGCGCCTGACGTTTGGCGCTGTCGAGAATGGCGCGTGAAGCGCGATCGCGCTTTCCTTCGTCGAGCCGTCCGCTCTGAAGCAGCTCAGACCACCCGAGAATGGCATTGAGCGGCGTGCGCAGCTCGTGCGACACGACCGCGAGAAACTGATCCTTCAACCGGTTGGCCTGTTCGGCCGCGCGCGCGCGCCGCGTGCTCGCGGTCGAGCAGCTGCCGTCGCGCTTCCTCGAGCCGCGTCATCTCGGCGAGCGTGCTTGGCCAGCCGCTCCTTCTCCTGGGCCAGCGCCTGCTCGGCGTTCAGCGCCTGGCGCAGCGCTTCGAGCGTTTCGGTATGAAGCCGCTGCGTTTCTTGCGACGTGGCGCCGCTGATCGTCGAGTCGGCCGACAAAGATCTGATAGGTGCGGTAGGTCAGGTAGACCGGCGCGAGCAGCAGCAGCGCTTCCCAGTGCCGGCCGCGCTGAATGACGACGGCGGCGAGCGCGCCGGCGCTGCCCGCGACCATGAAACTCGGAGCGCTCCAGAGGAACTCGTCGTGCCACACCTGCCACCAGCGTGCGCGCCGACGTCAGCGCGATGGCGCCGCCAATCAGGCTGGTGTTGACGACGAAGTAGGTCGCGATCGCGCCGACGAGCGGCTTGGCGAGCGACGTGAGATCGGTCGATCCCGGTTCGCCGCCAAGCGACGACGTAACACCAGGCCGGTGCGACCATCGTGATCGCTTCGGCCGCCATGCTGAACCCAGTGCGGTAGAGCGGATACGTCTGCTTGACCTTGAACGTGCACTGCATCCACGCGCCTGCGACGGCGACAATCACCGCCGCTTCCGGGCCGAGAAGCAGCAGCGCCATCAGATCGGCGGCGTACGAGACCGAGAGCGTTGAACCGCTGGACAGCGAGAGCGGCAGCGTCACCTTCCACGCGGAGGTCACACACGCAAGCAGGAGCAGGCCGACCGAGCAGCAGAGGGTCGGGATAGCTGTGCGGCAGGGACAGGATGAAGCTGGCCGTGCCGGCAATCGTGACGACCGCGACGTAGACCTGCGCGAGCCGTGGCAGGCCATGCCACGCCAAGGGGATCCGGAGATGCGTCGAATTGGCCGCTGCCCACGGACATGCTATTTGCCATTCCAGATCACCGGTTCGCAGTCGGGGTCGCTGAACAGCTCGTTCCCCACACCACGGTGTCTTCCTCTGCCGTGCCCCAGACCACCGTGTCGCCTTCGTCGGTGGTTCCCCAGACGACGGTGTCTCCTTCGTCGCTCGTGCCCCAGACACTGCCGGTCCACGGACCGTCGCAGTCGGCGCCGTCACAGGTCGGACCCCAGACGACATTCAGCGCGAAGGCATTTCCCCATCGCCAGGGACCGCCGATCGAATCGCATTGCCAGTTGTCGCAGCGATTCGCCCCATGCCACGCTCTGGCCGCCAGGCGTCTCGAGCGCTCCCCAGGTCACGTCGGTCGCCCAGGCGCTGGCGTCGGCCGAGAGCCGTCCGCCCCGGATCATCTGGTTGCCCCAGATGATCCGCTTTGACCAGCCGGTCGAATCAGGATAGACCTCGCTCGACGGATCGCGCAGGTACTGCGCCAGTCGTACGGCGCCTTCGGCGTTCAGGAAGCCGCCGCCGCGGGTCAGCGGATCGTACCAACTCCGCACCTGCGCCGTGTATTGGATGATGGCCTTCACTGCGTTGGGAGTCAGCGCCGGGTTCGCCTGGATCATGAGCGCGACCGTTCCGGTGACGACCGGAGCGGCCATGCTCGTTCCGCTCATGCTCAGGTACGGTCGATAACCGGTCGGCACCGTGCCATCGAGCAGATACTGCGCGTGCGTCGTGTAGAACGTGCTGTCCGGATCGCTCAGCGACTCGATGCCCACGCCAGGGGCGACGACATCCGGCTTCGCCCCGTAGTCGATCGCCGTCGGTCCGCGCGAGCTGAAGCTCGCGATCGTGTCGTCGTTGCGATCGACGGTTCCCATGTGACTCGACGCGCCGACGGTCAGGACCCAGGGCGCGTTCCCCGGAGCGGTGATCCCGCCGTGCCTCACCCGTCCGCTCGGATCGCGTCCGTTGTTGCCTGCCGCGGCAACGACGACAATGCCCGCCTCGACGACACGCTGGGCCGCAACGGTCAATGGATCGGTGTGGTACGATTCGTAGACGCCGGTCGCAATCGACAGGTTGACGACTCGGATGATTCAGTGCGTCCTTGTTGCGCGACGACGTAGTCGAGCGCCGCGATCACGTCGCTGATCCTGCCCTGACCGTCGCTGTCGAGGACCTTGAGCACGGTCAGGCTGGCGCCTGGCGCGATGCCCGGCCCGGGCGCCGCCCGAATCGTAACCGTTGCCGGCAATGATGCCGGCGACGTGCGTGCCATGTCCGTAGTCGTCGTACGCGTCTTCTCGTCCGTTGACGAAGTCGACGAACCGATCGACGCGCGGGTGCTCCGTTCCCCCGCAGATCGTCGTGCGCGGGGGCGACGCCCGAGTCAATCACCGCGACGCCGACCCCGGTACCGTCGTATCCCAGCTCGCTGCGAACCACCGTGGCCCCCACGGTGGCGCCGGTCCGCTCCATCGCCCCGACGATCGGTCGATCCTCGGAGACTTGCGCGACCAGCGGATGTCCGGCGAGTGCCGTAAGCGCCGCGTTCGGCAGTTCGGCAACCCGGCCACCGATGAGCGGCAGGGCTCGGCCGGAAGAACCGCCCGCGACCTGTATCAATGCGGACACCGAATTCGCCGAAGCGCCCGGCGCGATTTGGATGATGACTCGTGAACGTCCGGTCAGGCGCGAGGCGCGAGCCTTGAGCACGGCGTCGAGTTTCTCTTTCCCTGGGGGCATGGCTTTCGACGCGGTCGTCGTGGAAGCGGACGGCCCCGCCGTGGCAATAAAGATAAGGAGCGCGAGAAGGCGTCTGAACTTAGTGGACATGGCTTTCTTGGCCGGGAGGCTAGCAACGGCGTACCGTTCAGCTGCCTCCCAAGCCGACCACGGGTTTCCGTGGTTTTGTTGGGTTTCGGAGAAGTCCCTGCCGGAGCCTACATGCGCCAGCTATGAAGATTTGACTGTGGACGTATGGTGCCTTACCTTTTGCACCCCGTCTAGCTCTGCCGTAAAACAAAGGGGAATCGGTCAGTATTTACAGGTCGCCGGGGTCGATTTGACGAAGTAGGTTTTGTAATTCGTCGCCTTGGGATCCGTGCAGCCCTCGAGGTTCAGCAGCTCGATCTTTCGGAAGTCGATGGGCGCCGTCTCCGCCTGTATCGAGATGTAGCCGCCGGGCAACGGTGTGCCGTCTACCTTTACTTTCGGATCGGTCGGACTCGCCTGTCCGCCGCCGATTTGCGGCTTCGAGTATTCGAGCACGGTCTCCCCTTCGACGATGTGCTTGATGCTCTCATCGCCGTGCGCGAGGACCTCGACCCGAACCCACTGGTCGCCGTCGTAGGTCTTGGATTTCGAGTTGGTGCAGTGCGCCGTGTGCAGGACGCCGTTCATCACGATGTTCGTGCCAGGCGTGCAGACGTTCGCGGTGCTGCGCGGCCTGCCGTTGCTCAAGCCTCCGAGCAGCTGCACTTCGATCGAGATCGGAAAGTCCTGATCCTTCATCATCGTCTGTGGCGCAGGCGAGTGGATCATCAACCCATTGTTGCGGAGGGCCCAGGTTAGATCGGTGCGTTCCGTGTGCACCTGCTCGCCGACGAAACGGTATTCAGCCGCGAGCAGGTAGTAGGAGAAGCGGGTCCTTGTAAAACAGGTGGCCGAACTCATCGGTAAAGTTCTGCCACTTGTCGTATCGCACCTTGAGGAATCCGTCTTCGACCCGGAATGTGTCGTTGAAGTTTTCGCCGAGATCGTGGTGCGCGAACTTCGGCGTCCAGTCCTTTAGATCGCTTGCCGTTGAACAACTGAATCCATTCCTTCTCGTCGGGGTTGTTTCGGGCGCCCGATCGAGCTCCTCCGCGCTGTGCTGCCGTCACGGCCAGGACGGCGAGACCACAGAGCCACAGCGTCACGGCGAACCGAGCGGTGATCAGGGCGCGGCGAGTCGAGAAGCGTTTCATGCGGGGATCATAAACCCATTCGGTCGTTCGCCAGTCGGATTGCTTCGATCCAGCGTGGGCCGCTCCTGTGCGTTCAACCAGGTGGCTTCAAACGCCGCCGATCTGTATGCGAGGGGTACGGCTGATTGAAGCGGATGCGAATTCGGGCTCGCGTGGATCAGAACTGACTCGGAGGCCAACGGCGTCATCGACCGGTTCAACGGCCTCAGTGAGGCACAGAAGCAGAACCTGTTGAATTTCCTGCGATCGTTGTAGACACGAACAGAGTCGGGATCCGGGATCCGCGGTTCGCGGTTCGCGGTTCGCGGTTCGCAATTCGCGGTTCGCGATCCGTGGTCCGGGGTCCGGGATCCGAAGATTCAGGGATTCGGGGATTGGTGATTCACGATGAGTGACTAGGGATGAGGGATTCGGGGCTATTATTCTGCCCCATGCCCCTGTCACCCAACGCCCTTCGCGACGCGCTCACGGGCGTCATCGGTTTTCCGATCACGCCGTTCCAGCCCGATCTCTCTGTCGATCTCGAGGCGCTGCGGCAGAACGTCCGGATGATGCTCGAGCATCCACTGGCGGCGATTGTCGCCGCCGGCGGCACCGGCGAGCTCTACTCGCTCACGCCCGCGCGAACATCTCGACGTCGTCGGCACCATCGTCGAGGAGGCGCGCGGGAAGCTGCCCGTCATCGCGGGAACGGGATTCAACGTGGCGCTCGGCAGCCAGCTGGCCCGCCAGGCGGCCGCGCGCCGGCGCCTCCGGAATCCTGGCGTTCCCGCCGTACTACCCCGGCGCGGAAGACGACGGTCTGCTGAAGTACTACACGGCGATTGGCGACGCGACGCCGCTCGGCCTGCTGATTTACAGCCGCGACTGGTTCCATCCGAGCGCGGCGATGGTCGAGCGCCTGGCGGCAGATTCCGACGCTGGTCGCGTGGAAGGACGGTCAGGGCGACATCCGGCGCCTGCAGATGATCAAGCGAGCACATCGGCGATCGATTGTCGCTGGATCGGCGGCGCGGGCGACGACATGGTGCCGGCCTACTACTCGATTGGCATCCGCGCGTTCACGTCGAGCGTCGCCAATGTGTCGCCGCAGGTCGCGCTGGAGCTACACGAAGCTGGCGTCACGCGGTGACAACGGCGACGCTGGAGCGGCTGATGACCGATACTGTCGTCCCTCTCTACGCGCTGCGCGCGCGGCGAAAGGGACACGAGGTCACCGTCATGAAAGAGCTGATGACGATGGTCGGCCTGGCTGGCGGCGCCGTGCGTCCACCGCTCGTGCCGCTTCGGCCCGAAGAGATCGAGGAACTCCGCGCCATGGTCCCGGCGTGGCAGAAAGTCGTAGAGCGGCAGGACCGTGAAGACGGGAGTGTAGCGCCATGCGACATCAATCGCCGGGATTTCGTCCGTGCTCGCTGGACTCGGCATGGCGGCGGGCAGCACGCGCGACCGCTGAATCGTCAGGCGACGCCGCGCAAACGGCCGCGCGCGGCCGCGGTCCGAGTCCATCGCGCAAGGCGGCGATGAAGGTCGGCACTCAGCACGATTCGTCCGACGAGGTGCTGGGAATCCTCGCGGCGCTGGGCGTCAACTACATCTGCAGCCGGCTCCCATCGGCGAAGTTCGACGAGCAATGGTCCGTCGAGGGGCTCACGCGTCTTCGCGAGCGCGTCGAACGGTTCGGCATCACGCTGGACATGGTGCCTCTGCCCATGAGTTCCAATCCGATCGCCAGAGCGGAGAACCCGAACATCCTGCTCGGCAAGAGCCCGGAACGCGACCGCGAGATCGACGACATCTGCCAGATGATCCGCAACGCATCAGACGCGCGGGCATCCCGTCGCTCAAGTACAACCTGACGTTTCTGGGTGTTCCGCGAACTGAGAGCACACCCGGTCGCGGCGGTGCGCGCTACAGCACGTTCGTCTACGACGAGGCGAAGCAGGATCCGCCGCTGACGGAAGCCGGGTGTCGTCGGTGAAGATCGTGTACTGGGAGCGCATCACGTATTTCCTCAATCGCGTGATTCCAGTGGCCGACGAGTACAAGGTGCGGATGGCCTGCCATCCACAGGATCCGGGAATGCCGCGGGGGAAAGGCTTTCGCGGCGTCGAAACGGTGCTCGGCAGCGTCGACGGCCTCAAACGATTCATCAGCGATTTCGCCAAGCCCTTATCACGGCCTGAACTTCTGCCAGGGGACGGTCAGCGAAATGCTGGCCAAACCGGGACAGGAGATCTACGACGTGATTCGCTACTTCGGGTCGCGCAAGAAGATCTTCAACGTGCATTTCAGAAACATCCGCGGCGGGTTCCTGCATTTCCAGGAAACGTTCATCGACGACGGCGACGTTGACATGCTGAAGGCGATGCGCGTGTACAAAGAAGTCGGATTCGACGGGATGATGATGCCGGACCATGTGCCGTCGATCGACGGCGACGCAAGAGGCGCACAAGCGTTCGCGTTCACGTTCGGGTACATCAAGGCGCTGATCGCCGCGGTCAACGCGGAGACGTAGGCCCATTGATTTGTTGGACAGTAAGACGGCCGGACGCAGCGAGGTGTGGTGCTGCTGAGCCAGGGGTACTGCGTATAGAAACCCTCCTCCTGCCACGGCCGGCGTACAGGTGCAGAGCACAATCTACGCGGCATGTCAGGAAACCGACGGCTAAAGCCTGAAGAACGCTGACGCGTGGTCGACCGAAGGCGGCCACATCACCACCGCAAGTCCCTTCCGCCCTAGATAGATACGGGAATTGCGCGATCCGACGGCCCGGCCTGCCACTAGCCCGGAGCGTCATGGCCGGGCTTTCGCAAGGTTTTCCCGGAGAGAGGTCGTCATGCCGCGAGACTCGAACCGGGGAAACCGCAGGGTTCAAGCCAGCAGTCCTGAGAGGTTGCCTGTACAGCTGGCGCCGCCGAGTGAGGCCGCGGAAACGGTCGAGCGAGTGTTGACCCGCCGACAACTCATCGTCGAAGAAGGCGACATCGTCGTGATGCGCGAGGTTTCGGGGATCTGGCATGCCGGGCCCGGACTGACGTCGCCGACGACGCTATCGCGGTCGCAGTATCGGATTCTCGTGCGCGGACAGCGCGACGACGAGAGCGAACGCGTGTTCGCCAAGTACGATGGCGCGGTAATGGACGCGGAAATACTGGCTGCCGATCTACGGGTGCGGTTGTTCTACTCGGAGGGCAACGCGCTCACCCTGCTCAAGGATTACCGGCCGGCGGTCTCCGCCTGATCAGCGCAGATCCTTCAGGCGTGCCTGGACGTGTTCCGGCGACGATGAGCGATATCCGGAATACGTCAGCTCGCGCTTGACGCGATCTTCCGTGTGCCGCGCTTCAGCGGAGTCGTACTGTCCGGTCGCCAGCGAATTCTCACCCATACCCAGGTAGAACTGCGCCAGCGTTTGACCATCGCGGATGCGCGGCGCTCCTGCGATCTCGACCGCATGCTGGAGTTCGTGTGCGACGAGCGCCACCATCTCGGTCGCGTTCCCCCCTTGCACCACTTCGATTCGTACGTATCGCACCGTCGCGGTTGACTTCACGAAGTAGGTGTGGCCGAACGCGTTGGCGATGCGATCGACGACTTGCACGTACACGATCAGATCGCTGTCGCTCAACCGATTGAGCAGCTCGCGAAACGTCGGCGATCCTTCGGCGCCAGCCTGGATCCACGCCTGCGCGCGAGTGTCGGTGCTGCGCACGCGATACGCGGAACGTTCGAGGACCGCGGCAGAATCGGGAGCGTTGACCCCTGGTGCGAGCGCGAGCGTGCAGGCAACAACGGCAGCACCAATCATGGGGTCTTCCCTCCCTTTTGTTGCTAAGACGAGTACCGAGGGAGACGTCGTTGGCGGAAACGTGCGGGCGACGTGAATTAGGTGGGACGGGCGGTGACGCGACTTCGACGTCGCCGTTCGCTAACGGGATCCGGTGTTCGTGATCGGGATTTTTCTGTCTGCGTCTCCGTGAGCGCGCGGCTCGGCGAGAGATCGCCGTCGCGCGCCGCACGGAGGTGAGACGAGCGGCTATCGCGCGGGAGGCACGTTCATCTTCTCGGGCAGCGTCCAGGCGTACAGGACGCCGCCGCCGGCGACGACCATGTACTGACGGCCGTCGAGCTCGTAGGTGATCGGGCTGTTGCCAACGCGACCGATCGTCGAGTGCCACAGCGTCGCACCGTCGCTCGTGCGAAGCGCGAACACGCTGTTGGCGGCGTCGCCCGAGAAGGTAAGCCCGGTCTCGGTCGTGAGGATACCGGCGCTGCCTTCGCCGCCGATGTCGTGCTCCCATTTCACCTTGCCAGTCTGATAGTCGAGCGCGCGGAGCATGCCCTTGCCGTGGACCCCGTAGTCAGCACCCGCCCATCCGTATGACCCGTGCTCCGGCTTGAAGAAGTAGATCCCGTAGGCGTCCTGCGCGCTGACGATGAAGAGCCCCGTGCGAGGATCGAAACTCGGCGACCGATAGTTCGTGCCGCCACCCTCGTTGGGCGCCACCAGGCGGCCGTCTCGCGCCGGCTCCATGCGCCGGATCCGGAATCGGACTGCCCTTTTCGTCGACGCCCTTCGCCCAGTTCACGGCGGCAAATGGTTTGGTCAGCAGGTTCTTGCCGTTGGTGCGATCGAGCACGAAGAAGTAGCCGTTGCGCGAGGCCTGCATCAGCATCTTGTCGCTGCGCGCCCGCGAACGTGCCGTCGACGAGCACCGGCACTTCCGCCGCATCCCAGTCGTGCGTGTCGTGCGGCGAGGCCTGGAATCCCCACGCCAGCTGACCGGTATCCGGATTGATCGCGAGGATGCTGCAGACCCACTTGTTGTCGCCGGGCCGCGCAGCGCCGTTCAGCACGGGCGTCGGATTGCCGGTGCCGACGTAGACGAGATTCAGATCCGGATCGTAGGTGCCGGTGTTCCACATCTGGCCGCCGGTCGCGCCGCCGCTGATCGAGTCGGGCGTGCCGGGGGGCGGCGTGCTGTAGAAGATCCACTGCGTCTTTCCGGTCTCGGGATCGACCGACTTCAGGGTCCCCGGCAGATTGTCGAAATCCCCGGAGACGCCGACGATCAGATGATTGCGCACGAGCAGCGGCGCGTTCGTGGACCAGAACCCCTTTTTCGCAGTCCGCAATGACGACGTCCCATTTCACCTTGCCGTCTCGCACGTCGAGCGCCACGAGGTGCGCGTCGGGCGTCGTCAGGTAGACGGTGTCCTTGTAGACCGCCGCGCCACGGTGACCGATGTGGAAACGCCTGGTTCGGAGGATAGGTGTATCGCCAGATCTGACGGCCGGTGCGCGCGTCGATCGCCCAGATGTTGTCGGGCATCGTCACATACATGACGCCGTTGACGAGGATCGGCGACGCTTTGATGCCGGCGGCCGACCCGGTCTGGAACGTCCACGCGACGGTCAACTGGTGCACGTTGTCGGGCGTGATCTGCGTCAGCCGGCTGTGCCGCTGGCCGGTGTAGTCGCCGTGATACGTCGGCCAGCTGTCGGCCGGCGGTTTGAGCAGCGTCGCCGGATCGAGCCCCTGCGGGCTCTGGGCGCAGCGAGCAGCGCGCCGCACGTCAACGGCACACGCCGTCGGGCACGAACGCAATGCGAATGCGTCGAAGATTCATGATCGCCATCACCTACTTCAGCGTCTGCAGATACGCGAGCACGTTGTGCAGATCGTCGTTCGTGTATTTGCGCGAGCTGCGCGATGTGCGCATCGAGCGGATTGTCGACCGTCACTTTCACCTTGCTCGTCGGCCACGACCGGTAGTAGCCGGCCGCGTCGGTGATCGCGATGTTGAACTCGTCGCGATAGGCCACCTTGCCGGTGATGGTTTCGCCGGACGGCAGCCTGATCGTCGCCACCGGCGTCGCCGGCGCGAGCGCCGCCGCGCCCGCGGCCTCCCGGATACAGCATGCGCTGAAAGAGCTGCAGGCCCTGCAGGCGGTTGGCCAGGCCCGCGAGATCGCCAGTCGCGGAATGGCACTTCGCGCAGCCGCCGGCGCCGTTGAAGTATTGCTGTCCGACCTGCGCGTTGCCGGTCTGCAGATCGGCAACGATCGACGGTGCGACGGTTGCCTTCGAGCGAGTCCGCCTTGGCCTTGGTGTCGTGAATGAACGCCACGATCGCCGCGAGATCGGACTCGGGAAGATTCTGCGGCGGCATGCCCTTGTCGACACGCCCGGTGCGGACGAGCGGAATGATCTTGTCGCCGCGCACGTCCTCGGCCACGAGCGTCGAGCGCGTGAGGTCGGGACCGGTCTCGCCGCCCATCGCGTCGCGGCCGTGACAGAACCCGCAGGTCGCCGGCAAACAGCGCCTGCCCGCGCTGCACGAGCTCCGGCGGATACGTCTGCGGCGTCACCGTCTGCGGCGGCTTCTGCGACGCCGGGCTCTGTTGCGGGCCGCGTCCCCGACCCTGACCGCCCGGCGCCTGCCCGCCTGCTCCGCGTCCTCCGGCTGGTGCCGGAGCTTGCGCATTCAGGAGAGTGACGACGAGCAGGGCAAAGAGAAACGCCATCGCGCCGCGCGCGACGACACGTGGACCAAAGGTTGAAGCATTCATAGGTTGGATGAAGAGTATAAGGTCCGCGAGCGATGACTCCAAACATGTTACGCTGCCGCCGATGAAGGTCATGCTGACGACGCTGTTCGTGGTCGCGGCGATCGGCGCTGGGTCCACGATTCAGCAGGACGGACGCGGTCAGCCGCCAGGCCGCGGCGGTCCGCCGCCCGAACCGCCCGCTGTCTACAAGCCGCTCGTCACGCACGCGGTCCCGGCACGTTCGTGCGAGAGCCTGCCACCGTGTCGCTGCCGAACATCACGATTGAGTCAGCCACGGTGGAGGGCGGCGATAAGCGGGCGGCGGAGCATGCCGGGTGACGGCGATCGTCACACATCCGCCGGCCGGCGACAAGGTCCGAATCTTCCTCGCGTTCCCGATGAACGACTGGAACGGACGTTTCCAAGGCGTCGGCGGCGGCGGATTCTCGGGCGGCAATTCGATGGCGATCCGCCAACCCGCAGCTCAGGGCTTCGCCGCCGGCTCGACCGACACCGGTCACGAAGGCGGAAGCGGCAGCTTCGCGCTCGACGCCAACGGGCGCCTCAACTGGCAACTGATTCGCGATAACGCGTATCTCGGCATCCACGAAATGACCATCGCCGGCAAGGCGGTGGCGCGAAGCGTTCTACGGCAGCCGCACCGGCGCGGGCGTATTTCAACGGCTGCTCGACCGGAGGACGGCAGGGGCTGATGGAGGCGCAGCGCTACCCGGCGGATTACGACGGAATCGTCTCGGGTGCGCCCGCGATCAACTGGACGAAGCTTGCATCCCGAGCAGCTCTGGGGATCGCTGGTGATGCTCGAGGCGAAGAACTTTCCTGCCGATGTGCAAGTTCAATCGGCCGCGACGGCTGCCGCGATTGCGGCCTGCGACGAACTCGACGGCGTCAAGGACGGGGTCATCGATGATCCCGTCACGTGCACGTACGATCCGAAATCACTTGTCGGCACGTCGAACGGCGACTGCGGAACGATCACGGAAGCCGATGCCGCCGTGATCCGCAAGATCTGGGATGGCCCGAGACGTACGGATGGCACGGTGCTGTGGTACGGGTTGCCGCGTGGCGCAGATTTCGGCGGACTCAGCGGCACCCAAGGGAATCCTCCGGTCGGCCGGCCGAATCCGATCACGCTCGAATGGTTCCGCTTCTTCCTGACGCAAGAATCCACAGTGGGACTGGACGACGATCAACGCGGGGATCGTACGAACAGCTCTGGGATCAGTCGGTCGAACAGTTCAGCGCCGTCATTGCGACCGATAATCCAGACCTGACGCGGTTCCGCGATCGCGGCGGCCGGATTCTCATGTGGCACGGCCAGGCCGATCAACTGATCTATCCGAGCGGATCAATCGATTACTACAGGCGCGTACTCCAGCAGATGGGCGGCGCGGCGACGACGGCCGAGTTTCTGCGATTCTTCCTTGCTCCCGGCGTCGGCCACTGCGGCGGCGGCGCGGGTCCGGCGCCGACCGGGCAACTGACGGCCGTCATCAACTGGGTTGAAGACGGCAAGGCGCCGGAGACGCTGACGGCGGTTCGCCGCGATCAAATCCGGCGCCGTCGGTCCGCTCGCGTCCACTCTGCCAGTATCCGCTCGTCGCGCGTCACACGGGTCAGGGGAGCACCGACCAGGCGTCGAACTTCGCCTGTCGCACGCAATAAGGTGCCAGCCACCTTTGTCGGGAACCTGCTGAGAATCAGCGAGTTATGACTGTCAACTGGCGCAGAAAGATCGAAAAAGGTGGCTGGCACCTTTCCGGGCGAAGGTGCCAGCCACCTTTTGGACATGCGCATCGCGCTCGCGCAGCTGAATCCGACGAGCGGCGACATCAACGGTAACGCCGCGAAGATCCTCGACGCCATCGAACGACGCGACGGTCTGCCGGCGCCGACCTCGTCGTCACGCCCGGAAATGGCGCTGCCCGGCTACTGCATCGGCGATCTCGTCGAGGACGAAGGCTTTCTCGACGCCAACGAACGCGCGATGCAGCGGATTGCCGACGCCGCGCGCGGCATGACCGCGGTGGTCGGGTTCATCGACTTCAATGCGTCGCGCGCGCAACGAGAGCGGCGCGATCCGCAGAGTACAACGCCGCCGCCGTCGTCCGCGACGGTCAGGTCCTGCAGCGCGCGCACAAGACGCTGCTCCCGAGCTATCGCTATTTCGACGACAAGCGATTCTTCGTGCCTGGCGAGCGTCCGCGAGCCGGTCACGGTGCCGATCGCACGGCGGTGCCGGCTCGACTGGGCGTCTCGATTTGCGAAGATCTCTGGGACGAGTTCTACGACATCAAGCCGCTCGCGGAGCTCGTCGCCAAGGGAGCCGACGTCCTGCTGAACCTGAACGCGTCGCCGTTCTGTCCCGGCAAGCGGCAGGAGCGCGACGAGATCATTCGCCGCCACCTCGCCGTGCTCGGCAAACCGCTCGTCTACATCAACACGACCGGCGCCGCCGACAACGGCAAGAACATCATTCCGTTCGACGGCGAAAGCCTCGTCTACGACGGGGCCGGACGCTTGATCGCGATCGGCCGTCAGTTCGAAGAACAGCTCCTGATCGTGGACGTCGGCACGTCCTCGGTGGCAGCCCGCGATTCGAGCTGCCGCCGATCGAACCGCGATCGCGAGATCTACGACGGCCTCGTCATGGCGCTGCGCGATTACATGCGGAAGACCGGCTTCGATCGCGCGGTCGTCGCCGTCTCGGGCGGCATCGACTCGGCGCTCGCGCTGGCCATTGCGGTTGACGCGCTCGGCGCCGATCGCGTCTCCGCCTATAACATGCCCTCCCGTTTCAACACCGACACGACGCGATCGATCGCGGAACGGCTGGCGCGAGCGTGCGGGGTGGCTTACGGCGTCATCCCGATCCAGGAGATCGACGAGCACATTCGATCGGTGTTCGACACGCACGCGCACCCGATCGCGCGCGGATTTCACCCGCGAAAACCTGCACGCACGCATTCGCGGCCTGCTGATGATGGCCGAGTCGAACGACACCGGCGCGCTCCTGATTTCGTGCGGCAACGAAACCGAGATTGCGCTCGGATACGCCACGCTCTACGGCGACATGTGCGGCGGCGTCTCACTCATCGGCGATCTGTCGAAGCTAGACGTCTACCGGCTGGCGCGTTACGTCAACCGCAAGCATGGCGAGGAACGAATCCCGGAGGACGCGTTCCACATCAAGCCTTCGGCGGAACTTGCCGCGAACCAGTTCGATCCGTTCGATTACTGGGTCGTCGCGCCGGTCGTCGGCGAGCTGGTGGAGCGACGAACCAGCCCCGCCGCGCTGGTCAGACTGTTCGAGCAGCGCGCGCTCGACCCGGCGCGGTTCGCACCCGATCGCGGACGGCCAGACCGTCTACGACAAACACACCGCCGCGACATTCAGCGACGTCGTGTATGACTGCTATCGCCGCCTGAGACGCTCGGTCTACAAGCGCCTGCAAGGACCGCCGATCGTCGTCGTTACCGAACGCGCCTTCGGGTTCGATCTCCGCGAGACGATTATTAATGGATGGGAAGGCTAAGGGATTGCTGAATGCTATTTCGTCCCTGCCCCTTTCGAATCCTTGAACAGCAGCTGCGCGAACTCGTAGAGATGCGGACGCCAGAGCCGCCATTCGTGGCGCCCCTGCGTCGTCTTGAACGAGTGCTTGATGCCGTTCTTCGTCAGCACTTCATCAAGCGTCTTCGTGCCGGTCAGCGCGAAGTCTTCGTCGCCGGCGGCCAGCCAGATCAACTTCATCTGTTTGGCAGCGGCCGCTCCGCTGCCGAAGAACTTCGGGTACAGCTCCTCGACGTTCTGCGGCGCGCCCGGCGCTCATGATGATGATGTAGCGGAAGAGATCCGGACGGCTGAAAGCCGTGTTGACGGTGGCCGCGCCGCCAGCGGACAAGCCGCCGATCGCGCGATCCTCGGGCCGCGTCGAGACGCGGAACGTCTTTTCGACCGCCGGCAACGAGATCACCGATGAAGTCCTGCGCAAATGCCTGAAGCGGCGCAGGACCTGCGGGCGCCGCAGGAGCGCCGGCGGCGCCGCCGGGGGCCGCGCCACGGCCCGGTCCAGGCGTGACGTTTCCCGCGGCCGCAATCCCCGGCGACATGCCGGCCGGCCCGATGCCGAGACTTCCGCCGCCGCGCGCGAGCGGCATCACCACGATCATCGGGACCGCTTTCTTCTCGGCGAACAGGTTGTCCATGATGATGTTGGCGCGTCCCGTCATGACCCAGCCCGGATCGAGATCGCCGCCGCCATGGAGAAGATAGAAGACCGGATACTTCGTATTGGTCCGGTTGTACTCAGGCGGCGTATAGACGTAGGCCTGACGCGTCGCGCCGGTTGCCTTTGATTCGTAGGTCATGATCTGCACGAGACCGTGCGGCACCGGCTTCATGTCGTAGTACTGCGCGCCGTCGCCCGGCACTTCGACCTGAGACGCCAGCCCGGTCGCAGACACCAGCTTCACCCACGGATTGCGCGGATCGGTCGTGTTGACGCCGTCGATGTTGAAGGCGTAGGTGTAGACGTCAGGCGGTACAGGCCCGAGCGTCGCGGTCCAGATACCGTCTTCTCCCTTCGTCATCGGCTTGGGCTGACTGCCGTTGAGCAGCTCGCCGGTGACGGTGATCTCGGTCGCCTTCGGCGCCAGCACACGCACGGTGACGCTGCGATCGGCGTTCACCTGAGGCGAGACGACCTGCGGCCCCTGAGGACCGCGTCCCGCACCGCGTCCTCCCTGGCCACCCGGCGCGCCCGCCGTGCCGGCTCCGCCGCCCTGCGCCAACGCCGTCGCGCTCCACAAGAGCGCGGCGATGAACATCGTCAAAGCCCGTCGCATAAATGGCTCCTTTAAAGAATCACAACAAAGCGGTCTCAGAACCTGGCGTCGGTTACCTCGCACTGATTCCGCCACCGAAGCGTGTAGAACGAACGAACCAAGTAGAACCTTGCAGAACCCGGTAGAACCCTGCAGAACCTACTGGGCCTACCACCGAACGGGTCAGTATCCTCCGAATGGCGCCGACGCGGAAATGCCCTCGTGTTGTATCCTGCAAGACGGTTATGGCAAAGGTGATTGTTCGGGACCTGCACAAACGGTACGAGGAGGTGCAGGCTGCCCAGGGCGTCAGCTTCGAGATTCAGGACGGTGAAATCTTCGGGCTGCTCGGGCCGAATGGATCGGGAAAGACCACGACGCTCGAATGCGTGATCGGGCTGCGCCAGCCGGATGCCGGGGACATCGAGGTCAGCGGTATCGATGCGCGCGCCCGGCCCCAGGCGGTCAAGGAACGCATTGGCGCGGTGCTTCAGACAATCGCGCTCCAGGACAAGATCACGCCTCGCGAGGCGCTGACGCTGTTCGCGTCGTTCTACCGCCACGCCGCCGCACCGGCGGAACTGCTGCAGCGGTTCGCGCTTGCCGAAAAAGCCGAGGCAACCTTCGATTCGTTGTCGGCCGGCCAGAAACAGCGGCTCGCCGTCGCGCTGGCGTTCGTCAACAACCCCGAGCTGGTCTTTCTCGACGAACCGACGACCGGGCTCGATCCGCAATCGCGGCGTGAGCTCCACGCCGAAATCGCGCAGATGAAACGCGACGGCCACACGGTGCTGCTGACCACCCACAACATCGACGAAGCGGAACAACTGTGCGACCGGATCGCGATCATCGATCGCGGCCGGATCATCGCCTCGGGTCCGCCCCGCGACCTCATCGCCGAATCGTCGTCTTCGCAGTCAGTGTCGCTCTCGACCTCGATCCCGCTCGACCCTGAATGGCTGTCGAACATCCCGGGCGTCGAGAACCTCGTCTGCGAAACCCTCACGACGACGTTTCGAACGGCCACGCCAAGCCGCACGCTGGCAGCCGTGATGCGCGTCCTCGAGGACCGTGACGTGGAGCTGCTGGAACTGCACGCGCGAAAGGCGCAGGCTCGAGGATGTGTTCCTCGCCCTGACGGGCGATCGCGCGCCGAACTGAATCGGATCACTGGAACCCAATGCACGCCGCTCTCCAGCAGCTTCGCATCAGCCTGACGCTTCACTACCGGAACAAGATGGCGCTCATCTACAGCTATCTGTTCCCGCTGATCTTCCTGCTCGCCTTCTACGTGCTGTATCGCCACGAGCGAGTGGTCCTCGCCCGTCACATGGGCGAACTGCTGACGGTCAGCGTCCTCGGCGGCGCCTGTTTCGGCCTGCCCACGACAATGGTGAGCGAGCGGGAGCGCGGAGTGTGGCGCCGCTATCGGCTGGCGCCGGTGTCAACCGCAACTCTGGTCGCGAGCGTCGTTGCGGCCCGGTACTTCATTCTCGTCACCGCCGGGCTGCTGCAGCTCGCGGCTGCGCTTGCGATCGGTATGCCGTGGCCACCGCATCCGTTCGATCTCTGGATTGTCTTCACCTTCGTCTCGTTTGCCTTCATCGGTCTCGGGCTGGTGATGGCCATGATGGCCGACAACGTCCCGGCGGTGCAGGCACTCGGGCAATGCATCTTTCTGCCGATGCTGATCATCGGCGGGATCGCGGTTCCGCTCGCGAGCCTCCCCGACTGGGCGCAGCACCTGTCGCAGTTCTTCCCCGGCCGCTACGCGGTCGAAGCACTGCAAGCGTGTATCGTCGGGCCCGGCCTGAGTGCGACAGGATTCGAACTTCTGGCGCTGCTCATCATCGGCACGGGCGGCGTAGTAGCGGGCGCCAAGATGTTTCGATGGGATACCCAGCAGCGCTTTGCGCGGCGCACGGGAAAGGCGTGGATCAGCGTCGCGCTGCTGTCCTGGGTGATCGTCGGCACGCTGGCGGAGTACCGCGCGAGAGCCAGCGCCACCGAGCGCGCCAATTCACAAAGCGTGCAGATGAACCTGCCGAGTCCGTCGGGTGGCACAACGACGACGCCGGCGGAAGGCACGGCGACGACGCCGGCATCATCGCCGCCCCGGTCGTCGCCGATTCCATCGGACGTTACCCTCAGCGCGGCCGAACGCAACGCGACGATGCCGCGGACGCCCGGTACAAAGCCATCACCGCCACCTGCCGCGGCCTCCCCGGCCCCGAAACCATTGGCAGCGGCGCCGCCTGCGGACAAGCCGCCTTCGAACGCCGCTCCCACTCCGTCTCACGCGTCATCGTGGCAGGCCGTGACGCTGGCCGACATCGACCGCGATCTCGTCTTCGATCGCCTGCCGTCGGACCAGGGCATCGTCACCCCGATCGCTCCGGCTGACGAGGAGCCGGATCCGGATACGTCGGATCATCTGCAGTACATCCGCGAGATGTTGCCATCCTGGCAGCCTGGCAAGGTGGCCGATCCCGTGCAGCGCGTGCGTAACATCCTGTACGTCGCCGCGGTGCCTGACGTGCTGCAGACGCCGATCGAACGGTTCGCCCCTTATGTAGTGTTCGAGCGCTTACAGCAGGACATGCCGAAGGACCAGTTGATCAAAGTCTTGTATTGGATTGCCCTGCATCCTACCGACGGCGACGACACCGCGATCAAGGACCTGTGGGCGCTCAAGTTCAGCAACGATGCGGTCGACCCGCAGCAGACTCGCGAGCGCGCGGCGATCTACGGCGTCAAGCTGTTGGGCCGTGTCCTGGGAAAACTGCCCGGCGGCCCCTCGTGAGGGGTGGGCAGATGACCATCGCGGACATGGACTCGGTGGCGCTGCTCTTGGTTCAGCAAAATTAGTGTGAATTGGGCGGATTGAAACTCGCCAATTCACCAATTCACCAATTCACCAATTCACTTAATTGTGCTGGCATGAACATGGCCGATCTCGAAGAGCTTCGCTATCCCGTCGGACGAATGCCTCGCCCAGCCGCGCCGCTCGACGCGCGGACTCGCGAGGATCTCCTCGGGATTCTCGAGGCGCTACCGGGACAAATCCGCGCGCTGGTCAGCGGGCTGACCGAAGCGCAGCTGGATACGCCATATCGGCCGGGCGGCTGGACGGTGCGGCAGGTCGTCCATCACGTGCCCGACAGCCACATGAACGCGTACGTCCGCATGAAGCTGGCGGTCACCGAAAATCAGCCGAACGTGAAGACCTACGAGGAGGCGCGCTGGGCGGAGCTGCCAGAAGCGAAGAGTGGGCCGATTGGGATGTCACTGGATCTGCTCGACGCGCTTCATCGCCGATGGGTCGCGTTTCTCCGCGCGCTGCCAGACCCTGACTTCACGAAGACATTCCTACACCCGGAATGGGGCGCGGTCTCGATCGACGACGCGCTCGTCATGTACGGGTGGCATTGCCGGCACCATACCGAGCATATTCGGAATGCGGTGAAGAAATAGCTGCTGGCTACTGGCTATTGGCTGCTGGCTTTCGGTCTGCTGGTTGTCAGCTTGACCGGCTGCCAGGAGCCAGAAGCTAGCAGCCAGAAGCTACACCCGCGCGAAGTCGATAAACCCCTGTTCTGGATCGGTGCTCAGCAGCCGCACCCGCACGCGATCGCCGACGTCGAGCCCTTGCTGGCCGCGTTCGACGCGCCCCTCCACCGGCGGATGGCGAAGCCGTACCCAGGTCCCCTTGTTCGAGGCCCCGGTGACAATGGCGTCAAACTCGTCGCCGACGCGGCCGGACATCCACAGCGCGGCCGCAGCCTTCCGCACCAGGCGCTCCACCTTGTTGGCGGCATCTTCCTGTTTCGTGCAATGCGCCGCCAGCATCGTCAATTCCCCGAGCGGATAAGGGGCAGGCGTCCCGGCTACCGCGGCTTTGAGCAAACGCTGCGTCACCAGATCGGGAAAACGCCGGTTGGGCGCGGTGGAATGCGTGTAATTGGTGACCGCGAGCGCGAAGTGCCCATCCGAGGATCCGGCTGCGGCCTCCGCGACGTACTCGCCGCGTCCCAACAGCTTGATGACGCTGAGCGAGAGGTCCGAAAACTCCTCGGGCCGGCTGGCCCGCTGCTGCACGAGAAACGCCTCGAGCGCCCGGGCGTCGGGTGAGTCCGGCAACGAGCCGCCGTGCTGCGCCGCCAGATCGACGATGCGCGGCCACCGTTCCGGCGATCGGACGACGCGCCGAATCGACGGATAGCCGCGCGACGACAGAAAGCTTGCGGTCACGCCATTGGCTGCCACCATGAAGCTCTCAATCAAATCACGGGCCCTGTTCGGCTCCACGCTACGAAGGTCGGTGACGGCGCCGTCGGTGACGATCGGTTTCACCTCGGTGCGATCGAAATCGAGGGCTCCCTGCTCCTGCCTTCGCGCGCGTAGCACCGACGCCAGCCGATCCTGGAGCTTCAGCTGCGCCGGGAGTTCGGGCACCGCTGCGAAGGCGCCTGGCGCTGGCCCGGTCCCGTCGAGCCAGCTGGCCACGGCCTCATAGGTCAGCTTCGCCCGGTTCTGGACGCGCGCCTGATACACGTCGGACGGGCCCACCGCGCCGTCGGACCCGATGGTCATCTCGACCACCATCGCGTCACGGTCGACGTGCTCGTTGAGCGAGGTCCGATCGGTGGACAGCTCGGGCGGCAGCATCGGGAAGACGCGGGCGGGCGTGTACACCGATGTCGTGTTCGCCCGGGCGTGTGCGTCGAGCGCCGTGTCCCTCCGGACCAGGGCGTCTACGTCGGCGATCGCAATCAGCAACCGTGGCGCGGGTCCGTCGAGACAGACCTCGAGTTGGTCCAGGTCGCGCGACTCGTCGTTGTCGATCGAGGACCACGCAAGGTGCCGCAGGTCGCGCGCCGCCGCGGGCGGCGACTGCGTCAGCCGTTTCAGCTCCGCCTGGGCCTCGGGTGGCCAGTCCGGCTGGAGTCCGTATTTCACCATCGCCCGGCGGGCGATTTCATCCAGGGCGGAGGCGTGGTTATGGGGAGGCATCACCGAATTGTGTTCGAAGTCAGTTTCCAGTTACCAGTTACCAGTTGCCAGTCTCGGCTGCGCCGGAAACAAGAAACTGGAAACTGGAAACTGGCAACTGGCAACTGGCAACTGGCAACTGGCAACTCTTACTAAGGCAGATCCGTGGCAGAACGATGAAGAAACACCCGGCGAGCATTTTTTTCGTAGCAGATGACGGCAATGTAACGTATTGAAGGACTGATGTCACCACACGCACGCGAAACCCGCCCCTTCGCCTCGGAGATAAAGTTCGCCGTTGCCGCCGACCTGGGCGAACGGGTCCGGGACTGGGCGAGGGCGAACCTCGAGCCCGATCCCTACGGCGGCGGACCGTTCAACGATCAGTACCACACCGCAAGCCTGTATTTCGACACGAGCGCCGGCGATGTCTTCCACCGGCGCGGGTCCTTCGGGCGGAGCAAGTACCGGGTGCGGAGATATGGAGCCGCCGACTTCGTGTTCGTCGAACGCAAGCTGCGAAAGCCGGGGATTCTCGTCAAGCGACGAACGATCGTCCCGCTGGACTCGATCGAGCGCCTGTCCGGGTCGCTGGCCGATCCCGACTGGCCGGGGGACTGGTTCCATCGCCGCCTGTTGCTTCGACAAATCAAGCCGGTCGCCGAGCTTTCGTACAACCGTGTCGCGCGATTCGCGCGCACGGCGGACGGACCGGCGCGATTGACGCTGGATGACGATCTGCGCGCCGTGGCCGTAAACGCCCCACGTTTCTCGGGTGTCGAGGGACAGCTCGTGGTACCGGGGCAGATGATTCTGGAGCTCAAGTACCGACTGCATCCGCCGGCAATCTTCAAGCGCCTGGTCGAGGAATTCGCACTCGAACCACAGCGCGTCTCGAAGTACCGTCTCGGCATGGCCTCGATTGGTCACGGCGCATTCATGCTGGCCTCCGCTGGCACCACGTCGCATGCCTGATTCGTTCGCGCCACTTTTCGATTTCAACGGCGGCACGCTCGCGCTGATGTTCGTGCGCCTCGTGCTGGCCGCACTGTTGGGGCTCGCCATTGCGTGGATCTACAGGCGCGCACGCGGGGCCAACGGTGAAGCGGAATCCTTCGGGGTCACGCTCGTGCTGCTCACGATCCTGATCGCGATGGTCACGCAGGTCATCGGCGACAACGTGGCGCGCGCCTTCAGCCTCGTGGGCGCCTTGTCCATCGTCAGGTTTCGCACGGTGGTGCGGGACACGCAGGACACGGCCTACGTCATTTTCGCGGTCGCCATCGGCATGGCGATGGGCGCGAATCATCCGTCGGTGGCGCTCTGCGGGCTCATGGTCGTTGGCGTGACCGCGCTGATGCTGCGCCGACGCACTGGGACGCTTTCAGCGCCAGCCGACGAACGTCTGCCCTTCGATCTGCACGTGCGTATAGCGCTTGGACAGGATGCGGATGCGCTCCTTGGTCCCACGCTCGATCAGTTCGTTGCCGCTCGGCGCCTGGTATCGGTAACGACCGCGCGCCAGGGCATGTCGATCGACGCCTCCTATCACACGGCACTGCGTGGCGATAACCGCGCGAGCGCGCTGGTGAACGCATTGAACAAACTCGACGGAGTGCAAGGAGTCGAGTTGCAGCGGAGAGAAGCGGAAGTTGATTAGGGGACTCGGACGCTGAAGGAATTGATAATGACGATTTCCACACGCGTATTCACTGCCTGCGTGGCACTCGCACTGCTGCCGTTAGGAGTTGCCGCCCAACGCGGCGGCTTCGGGTTCGGCGGGCCGATGCAGCAGGAGCGCAAGATTCTTGCGCAGTTCGACAAAAACGGCGACAAGCGGCTCGACTTGACCGAGCGCAAGGCCGCGCGGGAGTGGCTCGCGACCCAACCGTCGGGCGGATTCGGCGGACGACGCGGAGGACCATTCGGGAACGCGGCCGCGCCGGAGCCGGGCCGCAAACTCACGCCTGCCGACGTGAAGAGCTATGCGAACGCGCCAGTCTACGATCCGGCAACAATCCGAACCGTCTTCCTGCAGTTCGCGGAGTCTGACTGGGAACAGGAACTCGCCTCGTTCAACAACACCGACGTTGACGTTCCGGCCGCGACCACCATTGACGGCAAGATCTACAAGGATGTCGGCGTGCACTTCCGCGGCATGTCCTCGTACTTCATGGTCCCGGAGGGACGGAAGCGCTCGCTGAACCTGTCATTTGATTTCGCCGACGACAAGCAGCAATTCGGCGGCTACAAGACGCTGAACCTCCTGAATGCGGCGGGCGATCCCAGCTTCCTGCGCGCGGTCCTCTATACCGAGATCGCGTCACACTACACGCCGACGCCAAAGATGAACTACATGCGTGTCGTCATCAACGGTGAGAGCTGGGGTCTGTATGTGAACGCGCAGCAGTTCAACAAGGACTTCACCCGCGACTACTTCAAATCCACCAGCGGTGCGCGATGGAAGGTGCCCGGCAGTCCAGGAGGTCAGGCCGGTTTCAACTATCTCGGCGACGACCCTGCGAGCTACAAGCGGATGTACGAGATTACGAGCAAAGACGATCCGAAGGCATGGGCCGCCCTGATCAAAGTCTTCAAGGTGATGAACGAGACGCCGCCGGACAAGCTCGAATCGGCGCTCGCGCCGATCTTCGATGTTGACGGCGCGCTGAAGTTCCTGGCCGTCGAAGTGGCGCTCGTGAATACCGACGGCTTCTGGACGCGCGCCAGCGATTACAGTTTGTTTCTGGACGAGAAAGGCATCCTCCACGTCATCCCGCACGACGTGAACGAGGCGATGGGCCCGGAAGAGGGTGGCGGACGACGAGGTGGCGGTCCCGGAGGATTCGGACCTGGCCGAGGCCCGGGCGGTCCTCCTCCCGGGATGGGCGATCCGGCGGGCTTCCCTCCTCCTCCGCCGGGAGGGCTCCGTGGCCGCGGCGGGTTCGGGCCCGGAGGCGCAGGTCCCGATCTGGATCCCCTGGTAGGGCTGAACGACGAGAGCAAAGCGCTCCGATCAAAGCTTCTCGCGGTTCCGGCCCTGCGCACACGGTACCTGTCGTACGTCCACGAGATCGCCGAAAAATGGCTCGATTGGAAGACGCTCGGCCCGCTCGCACAGAAGTACCACGCGCTCATCGCTGACGACGTGAGGGCGGATACTCGGAAGCTGTTCGACAACCAGGGGTTTGAGTCGGGTGTGGAGAGCGTGAAGGCGTTCGCTGACGCGCGGCGCGAGTATCTGCTCAAGACTGCGAAGTAGATCGCGGTTCGCAATTCGTGGTTCGTGATTCGCGTCTAAACCCCTGACTACTCCAAACTTCGCTTGCACACTGCGAACTGCGAATCGCGTCTCAGAACGAGAAATTGAGCGAGATATCCACCTTGCGCATGTTCTGCGTGTTATTCGGCTGCAGGAAGAACGGCGACGTCATCGTCCCGCTGTAGCCGATGTAGTTGGCGTGATTGGTCAGGTTGATGATCTGGACCGCGATGCCGATGCGGTAGCGTGGCGGCGCGGCGCCGCCGGTCAACACCGAGATCTCCCCGTTGCGCATCGTGATGCCGGTGATGCCGCCGGGATTCTGCACCGTCTTCTTGCCAATCGCGATGTTGTAATTGAAGAATCCGTTGACGGCCCACTGCCCGGGCGTCCACTCCGTATTGCGGTCCAACCCGATGGGCCGATCGTTGAAGGCCAGATCGCCATTGTCATCGTGGCCGGTCGTAACCGTGTAGGGCGTGCCGGTTGAGGCATTGAAGTTGATGTTCGCGTTCAGGTTCTTGAGCGCGCTCGAATTGATGCCAACGTTGACCCGATGTTTCCTGATTTCGCCGGCAACCGGCCCCCACTCCCCTGCCGGCGATCCGCTCGCCGGAAGGCTGTACGGACCGTCCGTGTTGTTCTCGATCCGGCCGGTGGAGTAGTTGACGTTGACCGACGTGCGCTTCCAGTTCCAGCGCGGCCCGGATGCTCCAAACGGTCCATTCAGCGACGGCGTTTGCGGCAGGAACGAGAACGACCCGAATGCGTTCAGCACATCCTGGCGTGACGCCGCATCGTTGACCACGCGGATGATGTTGACGAAGAGCGGATCCGGCCGCACGCCGTTGATCGGAAAGTTCAGGTTCTCGCCTCGCATCAGCCCCGTGCCGGTCGTGTGCGCGTACGTGAACCCCGCTCTCACGCGCGGCGAGATCGTTTGATCGACTCCAGCGCTCACGCGCGTGTTGCGCACCATCGGCAGGTCGTCGCTGAGCAGATACCGATTGGTGGTGCTGATGGTGCCGACATTTCCCGGATCCGGGAACGACGGGTTGGCGATGTTCAGCTCGCGCTGACGGAATCCGTTGACGCGCAGCGACTGCTCGTAGACATTGGCGCTCAGCCAGTCGTAGAACATGCCGAAGCTGCCACGAAACGAGGTCTTGCCGTTCTTGAACGGCGCCCAGGACATCCCGAACCTCGGCCCAAAATTGTTGTAGTCACTGAGGTGGGTCTGCAGCTCGTAGCGCACGCCCGGACTGAACGTCAGGTTCTTGCGCAAGCGGATATCGTCCTGCACGTAAATGCCGGCCTGGACGTTGTTGTAGTCGATGGCCGAATCGCCGAGCCGCCTCGTGTAGTTCAGCGGAGCTCCTGCCTGGAAAGCCTCAGGACTGTCAAAGAGGTACGTGCCCAGGTAATTGGATTCGTCGTCGGAGAAGTATGAACCGCCATCGGCGCTGATGCCGGTTCGAAGTGAGTGAATCCCGCGGACGTAATCAAGATCTGACTGCACGTTGAACGTCGTCCCGTGACGGCCGCCGCGGATCTGCGCCCCACCGGTCGTCCGGGCATCGACCACTCGATACGTGACCGATTCGACCTCCGACGCCTGGTCGTTCGATGTGCGGCCAATCATCGCGCGCGTGTTGATGAAGAACCGCCGGCCGAGCGGTCCGGCTTCCTGAATTCGTACGGCAGTGAATGCGTTGTTGTTGGAGTAGGCCCGCTCGATCGAATCGTTCCCGCCGATTCCCTGGTTATCCGACGAGCCCCAATTGTGATTGACGCTCACTCTCAGCGTCTGATCGCGTGTGAGCGCGTAATCCAACAAACCGTTGAAGCCCAGGTTGTCGCTGGGCTGCTTGATCGGGAGCGGCTCGGAGAACTGGCCGTAGCCGGGTATGTAGGTGAATGCATTGGGGGTGACGTACTGCGTGCTTCCGTTGATCCCCAACGAGAAGGACGCCTTGTTCTTCATCAGCGACCCGCCGACGTTCCCGAAGTATTGTTGAAGATTCTCCGGTCCTTTTCGCGTGGCAAAGGGACTTCTGGCGCTCATCGAGCCGTCGCGCAACCGGATGTTGCCGTTGACGCGAAGAGCGCCGACGCCGGGCTGGGTGATGATGTCGATGAACAAGCCGCCGGCAAAGTGGTTCTCGGCGGCAAAGGCGTCGCGCGTGATGTGAATGGATTTGATCTGCGACTTCGGCGGCAGCTGTGAGCCTTCAAAACTGTCGACGCGAATGACGGCGTTCGGTCCTGCCATATCCGCCAGCTGCTGCGCCATCTCGGCCGGATCATCAGACAGCGCTTCAATCTGTTCGCGAGTCAACGCCGTGCCGAACCGCGCGCGCGGATCGGCCGCCACCGCCTGGGCATCGCGGCCCACTGTCACCTCGGTTTCGACTTTCTTAATCGGCAGCACGACGACGTGCTTACTCTCCCCGCTTCGCAGCCGGAGGTCCTTGAGCAGGCCGAGCTCGAAGCCCGGGAACTCGGCCTGAATCGAATACCGCCCCGGGACCACATTTTCAATCGTCGCCACGCCTTTGTCCGACGTCTTCGCCGGACTCATCGTGACAGCCTTCGTCGCATCCTCGAGGCCGACCAGTGTGACGGTGGCGTCGGGCACCACCGCGCCGCTCTGATCCACAACCGTGATGATGACGCGCGCGCGTGGTGGCGGCACCTGGCCGGCCGTTGCGCCAGTTGTCCCGAGAGCCAGAAAAACAAGCACGATCGCTATCAGCTGGCACAGCTCGATGAACGGACGATCCCTGCCGTGTTCTTCTGTGTTCATCTGGGGCGTCATTTGCGGACCTCAAACTTCTTGGCATCGATCTTCGTGTTCACGCGGAACCGATCGAAGGTGGTCTCCTCGGTCGTGTCAGTTCCGGTCGCTCGACGAAGGCGGAACGGCCACTGCATTCCGTCGACGTCGCGATAATCCGCGTAGTAAATCCGGTACTCCACCGGCGCGGATGGAGGCCCGCCTCGTCCAGCAGCCGCTGGCCCACCACCTGGCCCTTGCTGCCCCGCCGCCGGCGGCGCACCTGGTGGTGGGGCGCCCTGCGGCGGTGTCGCGCCGGCGCCCGGCGCCGGAGCCGCCGGCGGTGTGGCTCCCGGCTCGCCCGGACGCGCGGCGGCGGGCGGCTGCGCCGCACCCTGACCCGGTGCGGCGGCGGGCGGTGCCCCTGCCCGCGCTGGACCGCCGCGACCATCCGGCGCTGCGCCGGCTCCCGGACCGCCCGGCCCTCCGCGCCCGGGCCCTCCGCGGCCGGCTGGCGCCTGCCAGGTCACCATGACCGGCAGATGCGTCTCGCTATTGACGAACAGCCGCGCCGTAAAGTTGGGTGCGGCCTTCGCTTCGAGCACGTCCGCCTTTCCCTGCGGAGCTTCCGCCTGACCCACATACGAGAACGTCAACGGGTACGAGCTGAACGATCCCGCAAACATCCCCAGCGTCAACCGCACGAAGTCCTGCTTGACCGCGGCCACCCGGGCGGTCTTCATCGCTTCCAGCTGCGCGGGATTGGGTGCCGGCGGTCCGCCGGCCCTTCCGTCGCCAGCCGGAGGTACCGGTACGGCCGGCACCGGCAGCTGAATCAAGTCGCTGCCGTTGAAGCCGGTCGATGTAGGCCCGCTCTCCTGGGCCGGAATCTCATCCTTCCGAACATACTTATCGGGCAATTCGACGGCGATCTCAAATTCGATCGGGACCAGATTGTCGCCGCGCACCTGGCGGGTCCTGCCCGTCGCGACGAAGTTCTTTACGGCGGAAAGCCGCTTCTCTCCTCCCAGCGCCTCCCGGGCCTGGGCAAGGATCGCGTTTGCATCCCGTGCTGGCGCTTGCGCCTGCGACGAGGGGGTAGACACCGCTCGAAGTGAGACGGCCGCAAGAATCCCGATCAACAGGAAGTGTCCGAAACCGCGCATACGTGTGCCCCTCCCCGACGGGCCTTCTCCAAGTTCAATCGGTTAAGACGACGTGATTACGCCGTCCGTTGGTTAGAGTGTTACATGGAAGGAACGAGACACCGGGCTTCAGTGTTCCATTTCAAGCCAAGGTATAGGGAGGCCGCTGCGGCCGGGACAATAGACCGTTGGCTTCGTCGTCGTTCTTGAAGCGCTCCCGGTTTGGATCCCAGTAGAGCTTTCGTTTGAGTTTCATCGCCATATGGTGAAGCAGGCACGCCGAGCACGCCCGGTGCGCGACTTCAACCGGAGCGATGGGCTGCTGACGCGACCGGATGCAGTCGAGCCAGTTGCCGTGGTGCTCCTTGCTCTCGTACAGGTGCACTTCGTCGGGTCCGATGACCGAGGTGATGATTTTTGGATCGCTGGCCGCGAGCGCCTGGTTGTCTTTCAGCTTCGCCACCGGATCGCTGTCGGTGACCGTCTCGTTGCCTCGTGAAACGAAGATCCAGCCGTCGCTTCCCTCGAAGCGGATGCCATTCGGGTACTCTCCGCTCACGATCATGTGAACGCCGTTGGCGTACATCGCCTCGGTTTTGAATGGGCCGTGGACGTCCCACAACCCCTTCGCCGGAAATTCCGCCGTCCCCCATATCTCCACTGGTCCCGTGTATTCGGTGTCCATGCCCCAGTGTGCGCTGTCGATGTGATGCGCGCCCCACCCGGTAATCATGCCGGCGCCAAACTGCTCGCAGCGCAGCCAACCCGGCCGATCGTAACCGGCCTGCGGGTGCACGCGTTTCTCGGTGTACGGCACAACCGGCGTTGATCCGAGCCACATGTCGTAGTTCAGATTGTTCGGAACGGGCATCGCCGGCTCGACTTCGCCCGCCGGATCGCCAGGCAGGCCGATCAACACCGTCTTCAATTGACCGATTCGTCCGTTTCGAACGAGCTCCGCCGCGTAGCGGAACTGCGGCGACGACCGCTGCTGACTGCCGATCTGAAAGATGCGTCCCGATCGGTGCACCGCATCGCTCAGCCCGCGTCCCTCGGCGATCGTCAGCGACGCCGGCTTCTGCAGGTACACGTCCTTGCCCGCTTGAACCGCATGAATCGCGATGATCGCGTGCCAGTGATCGGGCGTGCTGATGACCACGGCATCGACGTCCTTGTTCGCGATCAGCTCCTGATAGTTCCCGTAGGTGGTGACGCCGTCGTACTTCTTGCCGGTCTTCTTGGTGTAGTAGCCATTGATCAGCGTCCGCGCGTCCTCGACCCGGTGACTGTCGAGATCGCACGCGGCCATGATGCGCGCCGCGTCGTATTTCCAGATGCCGGGCAAATCGTGCCCGCGTGAAATCCGTCCGTTGCCGATGGCGCCGATGTTGATGCGATTAGAGGGCGAAAACGCGCCGAGGACTGAGGCCGGAACGATCGACGGGAACCCGGAGATGACCGATGTCGCGACAATGCCCTTGCCGGCCGTGGACAGGAAATCGCGTCGTGACGTCGAACCCCGTCGTTTTTGAGTCATGTGTGATCCTTGTCCGAGCTGCTAATCAACGACAGCCACGGTCACGCTGCGATCAAATCAAAGAGACGAACAAGAGAAGGGAGAAGGGAGAACCGTTTTCTTTTCAGAAAGACTAGCAACTTCTCCTTTCTCTTTTCTCCTGTTTTCTCTTAAGGCTCGATCGCAGCGTGACAGTGGCTGTCGCTGATGGGTGATCTGCGAACCCCAAGCCGTGAGCCGCTACGTCAGGCTGACGCGCTGCGCCTGCTTCTGTGCCTTCAGCATCAACTCGGTCGCGAGGAAACAATGCTCCTGCGACATCGCCGTCTCCGTTCGATTGAGGACGTCGGCGACAAGCGCCGGCCCGTACGGCAGGGCGACGTCCTTGCAATCGATGTAGCGCGTTTCCTTCTGATCGACCAGGAAGAGGTGACTCTCGCCGGCGCGGCCGCCGATGTCAATGTTCTTGCGAATCTCGATGAAACCGTCCGTACCGAGCACCGTCAGCCGGCCGTCTCCCCACGTCGCCAGGCCGCCGGGCGTAAACCAATCGACGCGGATGTAGCCCGTGCCTTTGTCGCCGCGAAGCGTCACATCACCAAAGTCCTCGAACGTTGGGTGCTGCGGATGATGCACGTTGGCCACCTGCGCGGCGACGACGTCGGCACGGGTCGAACCGGTGAAGTAAAGGAACTGATCGGCCTGATGCGACGCGATGTCGCACAGAATCCCACCGTAGCGTGGTTTCTCCCAGAACCAGGCGGGCCGCTCCGGCGGGTTGATGCGATGGGGGCCGAGACCAATCGTCTGGACCACGCGGCCAATGGCTCCGGCCTTGACGAGCTCCCCGGCCTTCACCGTCGCCCGATTCTCGAAGCGCTCGCTGTACATGATCGAGTAGATCCGCTTCGTCTGTGCCTGCACTTTGCGGACTTCCGCGAGCTGCTCGAGCGTCGTGATGCCGGGCTTGTCGGCCATGTAGTCCTTGCCGTGCTGCATGACCCGGATGCCAATCGGGGCGCGCTGATCCGGAATCGCCGAGCTGAGCACGAGCTGGATGGAGGCATCCTCGAGGATTTCCTTCTCGCTCTGCGCGCGCTTCACCTGCGGGAAAGTCTTCATGAAGCCTGCCGCCAGATCGTCCTCCTGCGCATAGAGGGCCACCAACTCCCCGCCGCCTCGCAGCATCGCGTTCACTTGACTATTGATGTGGGAGTGGTTGATGCCGATCACGGAGAAGCGGATCTTCGGCCGCGCGTTCTGGATTACTGCCGCGGCGCGCGCCGGGGACTCTGGGGTGCCAGTCATACCGAGCACATCCTTCGAAAGCGCGGACATCGCTGCCGCGGACGACGCGATGCGCGTCATGAACTTGCGGCGTGACAAACGGGATTTTTTCATGATCGTGTGCTCACGAGATAACGAAGCGGGCGAAGACAGCGGAATTCACAACGAAGGAACGAAGCGAACGAAGACGAACGAAGAAAACATGCTCGCGCAGAGAGCGCAGAGTTCGCTGGACAAGACGTTCGATTCCGCCGCCGGCCTGCGCTTCGGCGCACAGGGGAGTCCGAGAGACACAGATACAAACAGCGTGTGATCGAGTGCTGCTTGTATCTGTGTCTCTCGGCTCTCCTGACGCGCGAAGCCGCGTGGCGGCGGATGTGAGACCGACTGATCGATCCATCTTGGAACTCAGCTGCGATCTCTGCGGCCTCTGCGCGAGCATTGTCTTCTTCGTTCGTCTCCGTTAGCTTCGTTTCTTCGTGTGAATCTTCTCCGTTTTCTTCGCCACCTCAAGACACCACTCTATTCCGCGATGCAATACAGATACTTATACCCTCGCATGTAGATTTCCCGATCGACCAGCGCGGGCGACGCATCGAATCCATCCGACAGCTTGTTCTCAGCCACCGTCTGCAGCGTGGCGCCGTGCTTCAAGACGACGGTCGTGCCATCACGCGACGGGATGTACACCCGCCCGGCAGCTCCGACCGGCGACGCGAACACTTCCGGCGCTGACGGCAGCCGCTGGACCTGGAAGTGCGGTTGTCCCGACCGCGCATCATACGCGGAAAGCAGCCCGTTGTTCGACTTGAGGAAATAGATGATGCCGTCATAGAGAAGCGGCGAGGGCACGTACGGTGTATCCCGATCGAGCGTCCAGATCACGGCGTCGGTGCCCGTGATATCTCCCTTGGCGCCGTCAGGACGAATCACTTTCAGGCTGTTGCCGCGGAAGCCGCTCATCAGATAGACAAACGTGTCGTCGGCGACTGGTGACGGGATGGGGTTCATCGTCAGCCCCGCCATGTGCCAGATCAACTCGCCGGTCTCGAGATCGTAGCTGCGCACGCGATTCATCCCCGGCACGATGACCTGCGTCCGGCCGCCGCGTTCCAACACGAGCGGGGTCGCCCAAGTATCGATTTCATCCCGGCTCTGTCGCCAGATCTCCTTGCCCGTCTTCGTGTCGAGGACGGTGATGAACGAGCCTGCGGTGTGATCCCAGACGACAACCAGGCGGTTGCGGTACAGGGTGGGCGTGCTGCCCTCGCCGAACTGCTGACGCATCCGCTTGTCGCCGAGATCGGTCTGCCACAGCAGCGTCCCGTTCATGTCGTAGGCGTAGACGCCGCGCGACTCGAACGGCGCAATCAGAATTTCCCCGTTCGTGATCGGCGAACTCGAGGCCCACGTGCCGTTCTCGGGATGCGATGTTTCGTGCGGCGCCTCTTCGCGCGCGGTTCGCTCCCAGACGATCCGTCCCGTCGCGCGATCGATGGCGAGCACGAGATATTTGTGCATCGACGGCGACGCGCCGTGCGGCCGGTGCGAAGCCTCTATCGACTCGCCGGCGGGGACTGCGGTCAATACGTAGACGCGATCGCCCCACACAACCGGTGAGGCGGATCCACGGCCGGGGATTTCTATCTTCCAGCGGATGTTCTTGGTGTCGCTCCACACAGTGGGAGGTGTCGCGGTCCTGGAAACGCCCGTCGCGTACGGACCGCGCCACTGCGGCCAGAATCGCTCAGCCGGTGGTGTGGCTGTGCCGGATTGGGGGATCGCCGTGCCCAGCGCAAGCGCGCACAGGGCCACGCGGAACAAGGGCACAAGCATAGGGGCTTGTACCATGACCAGGGACAAGGGACAAGGGCAAGGGACAAAGCGCAGTGCTGATTGTTGATTGCTGATTGTTGATTGAGGGATCAATCAGCATTCAGCAATCAGCATTCAGCAATCCCTAGAGCGGCCGCTGGTCGGTTGGCGACAGGCTGACGTTGAGCGTCATCGTCTCGCCGCCGCGAACGCGGACGGTCGAGGAATACGTACGATACCCGGCCTTGCGAACCTCGACGCGATGGACGCCGTCGGTGAGCTGCACCAGCACGCGCTCGCCGTTTGATGCTTCCCAGCGCTCGCCGTCGATGAACACCTCGGCATCCAGTGGCTGGACGCGAATGGCGACTGCGCCAAATCGGTCGCCGCCGGGCTGGATCTGCACGCTGCTGTCCGGATAACGCTCGCCCGGGTACATGGGCGGATTGCCCCTTGGCGGCTGCGGCTGTGACGGCGGCTGCGAGCGCGGCGCAGGCGTCGGTCGCGGTTCGGCCGCCTGCCCCTCCGGCAGCGACTGCATCGTCTCCTTGATCTTGTACGACTCCCAGGGACGGAACAGCATGCGCTGACTTATGGTCCGGTAGCCGGGGAGATAAACCGAGACCTCGTGCTCACCGAGCGGCATGTGTACACGTTGGAACGTGCCGTCGAAGTCGTTCACGGTGCCGACCAGGTAACCATCGACGTAGACTTCCGCCGTCCGCGGCGTGACCTGCACGCGCAGATCCGACGAGGCGTCCCAGTAGCCGTACCCCGCATAGGGAGAGGGATACGGCCCGTACGCGAAATACGGGTATCCGTAGAAGCCTCCGTAGAATCCCCCGTAACCCCACCAGAACGGGTTGTAGAAATACGGCGCGCCATAGAACGGATGGCCGTAACCCACACCGAGGCCGATGCCTATCGACACATGGCCGTGCCCGTGGTACTGGGCGGAAGCCTTGACCGGCCACAGCGTCACGGCCGCGGCGGTGATGAGGGCAGCAACAAGAGACACGACGCGTCTGGGCTTCACGACATCCTCCGAACGGTTGGCAGGCATGGCTGAGGCAAGCAATCCAAATACCACGAATATAGCCGTGAATTTGCTGAAAAACTGACAGTCGCGTCTCACCAAACGTCACCCTTGACGCACATAATGGTCGCGGTTGAGGACAGACGAGGGTTGACGTGGCCGTGGCAACCGGGTGAAAAAACGGTGGCACCCTTTGGCGCAGGCGACTCGGCGCTAGACTGGAACCGTGACACCTGCTGACGCGCCCCACCCAGACGGTCAGTCGCGCGGACGTGTGCTCGTCGTCGAAGACGATGCGCATATCCGCGATCTCGTGGTGCTGCACCTGCAGCTCGAAGGGCTGATGGTGGTCGCCGCGGGTGACGGCGCAACGGGACTCCGCCTGGCCAAGGCCGATCCGTTCGACCTCTTGATCCTCGACGTGATGCTGCCGCAGCTCGATGGCATCACCGTGTGTCGTGCCGTACGACGCGAGTCTCTCAACGGCGACGTCCCGATCCTGATGCTCACGGCCCGGCGTGAGGAATCGGACAAGGTGCTGGGACTCGAAAGCGGTGCCGACGACTACCTGACCAAACCGTTCGGCATTCGCGAATTCATCGCGCGAGTGAGGGCGCTGCTGCGGCGGCGTCCGTCACAGGCGCCCAGCCACGCCGCGTCCGTCACGGCGGGAGGGCTGACGGTCGATCCCGCGCGCCGCCATGCGCGGCTGCAGGACCGCGAGATCGAACTGACCGCGCACGAATTCGACCTGCTCTACCTGCTCGCCACCAATCGCGGCATCGTGTTCAGCCGCGACGCGCTGATGCAGAAGGTCTGGGGCGGCGACACGCACATCACCGAACGAAGCGTGGACACGCTCGTGAAGCGCGTGCGCCGGAAGATTGAAGAGGATCCAGCCGAGCCTCGGTTCGTGCTGACCGTGTGGGGCACGGGATACAAGTTCGCCGATGTCTGATCCCGTCTGGTACCGCAGCATTTACTGGCGCATCGCGTTTGGCTTCATCGCGATGCTCGCGATCCTGTTGCTCACGCAGGGGCTGCTCTTTCTCTGGCTGACCGATCGCATCTTCGGTGCGGCGCCACGTACACCGGCACAGCTTGCCGCAAACGTGGCGGACGAAGTGGGGACGGAGCTCCAGCAGCGTCCCGACAGCGATCTCGAGGCATTCATCCGAGATCGGTTCTCACACATCTATCAACCGTTTCTCGTCGTGCTGACCAATGGCCAGCGGGCGTCGAATCGCCCCAGCGGACTGCCGCCGGAATTTGCCCGGGCGGTACAGGGACGCATCCGTGGCGAAATGTTTGGCGGCGGACGACCTGGCGAGCCAGGTTTTTCGCCGAGAAGTGGACCGGGAGGCGAGCCGGGACGCGGCGACACGGCCGCGCCGCGCCCTCAGACGGGCGACGGTACGACCGCCCCGGCGATCGAGCCGCGGACGTTCCCGGGCGGCGGGCCGGGCGGACCGGGTCCGGGCGGAGGGTTCGGACGCCGAGGCGGCCCCAGATTCCCCATCGAATACGCGACGATCACGGCCGGCGACCGGCAGGTCGGCGTCGTCGCGGTCCCGTCGAATCCACCGCCGGTATCGGTCGCGCTGCGTGAGCTTGGACCGACGCTGACGTGGGTCGGACTGGGACTGCTCGGACTCGGCACGACGCTGACGGCGCTGTTTGTGTTCCGCCCCGTTCACAAGCGGCTGCGAACGCTCGAACACGCCGCACGAGCGCTCGGCGAGGGCCGGACCGATGTCCGCGCCACCGAGACAGGCGGCGACGAAGTCAGCTCGCTCGCCCGCACGTTCAATCGCATGGCGATCGATCTCGAAAGCCGGGCGACGGCGCTGGCCGCTTCGGATCGCGACGCGCCGCCAGCTGCTGGCCGACGTGTCGCACGAGTTGATGACGCCGCTGTCGGCGATTCGCGGCTACGTCGAAACGCTCGGCATGGCGGATCTGCCGCATCGATCAGGACACCCGCAAGCGCTACCTCGACATCGTCGAACAGGAAACGCACAAACTCGAAGCGATCATCGGTGACCTGCTCGATCTCGCGCGACTCGAGGGCGGCGGCGATCGATTGCGCGCCGAGCCGGTGGCCGTCGCCGATCTCTTCCGGCGGATTTCCGATCGACATGAGCCAGCGCTGCGCGATCGGAGTATTTCGCTCGTCACCGACATCGCACCCGATACCCCGCAGATTCTTGGCGACGCGGGCCGGCTCGAGCAGGCGCTGCAGAACCTCGCCGCGAACGCCATCCGCCATACACCGGCCGATGGCAGCGTACGCCTGTCAGCCGCACCAGCTGACCACAGCGTTCGGATCACCGTTCGCGACAGCGGCCCCGGAATTCCACCGGAGCACCTGCCGCGCGTCTTCGATCGGTTTTACAAGGTGGATGCCTCGCGCGCCGGCACTGCCGTCCCTTCCGGCAGCGGCCTGGGCTTGTCGATCGTCCGGGCAATTATCGAACGTCACGGCGGCAGCGTGACCGCCGCGAACGCGCCCGACGGCGGGGCCGTGTTCGAGCTGCATCTGCCGGCTGCCGAAGCAATCACTGATCACTGATCACTCATCCTGAATCCCGAATCCTCGGATCCCTAATCCTCGGATCGTCGCATCCTCGAATCAAGCAAGAGATTCAAGGATCCAGGGATGAGGGATTCGCGATCAGTGATCAGTGATTAGCGATTGCCCCGCCACAGTCTTGTCATCAGCCTGCCGTTGGCAAGTCATATCCCTTCCGTATCAAACAACAAGTCACCCGCGAGAGAGCGGGCTCAATTGGCTCGTCAGGACCGGGAGGGAGTCAATGCTGCGACCAGGCAACCCACGGACGACTCAGGAACCGCGATATCGAAGGCAAATGCGTCTGGTTTACGCCCTTCTGGCGTTTCCGGCGGCCGGGATCGTCGGGTTCGCCGGCAGTGCGATTGTGAACAGCGTCCCGTCGGAACCGGCGCCGATCACGTCGCCGGCAACGCCGGGACCCGTCAAGGAAGAACAGCCCGCGTCCTACGAGCACGATGATGACCAGGATTCACCACGTGAGAACAGCCACGTGGTGCGAAACGTTTGAGAGCTTTGTTTCGTTTGAAGGAGACCGTCATGCTTTCCACAAATCGGATTGCCCTCGCACTCGGCTTGCTGCTCGGAGGGTTAGTCGCCGTGACGACCTTGTCGAGCGGATCGAACGGCAAGGTGTCCGCCACGTTCAGCGGAACAGTCGCGCACGAGGGCGTCAGCTCGCACAGCTTCACCGTCGAGCGCGAAGGCGCCGTCGAGGTCGAGTTGACCGCGCTGCACCCTGGATCTGAACACGCGAAGGAGATCGGGCTCGGCCTGGGTACTCCGACGCCAGCGGGTAACTGCGCGCTCGTCGAGGCGACTCGATTCGACGCCTGTCAGCGGGCAAATCGGCGGGACGCTGCAGAAGGGCACATACTGTGTAGCGGTATACGACTCGGGCGACGTGTCATCTGAGCCACTCGACTACACGGTCAGCGTCACCGAGGAGTAGTGACGGACGTGCGGTGAGCCTGAACGCCTCACCGCACAAAGATGCCACAGGCAATTGACTCATCCACAATCAGTTAGGGCCTGTGTTCGATCGAAATCAGCTAAACGATCGTTTGTCAGCGAGCGTAATCTGGTCTGATGACATCCCGTAGACAACCGAGAGCCGCGACGCATCCACGCCCACGAGCGGGCGACGATGCCGCGCGTATCGCACGTGTGGCGATCGTCGCGATGTGCGGCGCGCTCGCGTTCGGATGGAGGGGACCGGTCGACGCCTGGCAGCAGGCTGAAGGGACCTGCCGCATCAGCGGCCACGCGCTGAGCGGCGCGGCTCCTCTCCCTGGTGTCTCGGTGCTCGTGAAAAGTGCCGGCGCGGTAAAGACGGCGACGTCGACAGATCCGGACGGCACGTATCGCGTCGCGCTCGCGTTCGGAACCTACGATCTCGCAGCCGAGCTCACCGGCTTCACCACGGTCTCGCGTTCGATCACGCGTCGCGGGAACGGCCTGCGATCAGACGATTGACTTCCAGCTCAGCGCTCGCGCCTCGTGTGCCGATTGCGGCGGCGCAGCCGGGAGCCGCGCCGCACCCCACCAGCCTCCGGGGCCGGGCGCGGCGCCCCGCCCGCATCGGGAGCCACGGCCACTCCAGCGGCAAACGGCGCGCGCGGGCAGCGCTTTGAAACCCTGACCGTGCAGACGCAGGCAGCGGCGGCGGCCGGAGTCGAAACGACCGAGACAAGCGATCCGGCCGCGCGCCTGCTCCTGCCGCCGGGATTCTCGACCGAAGGTCCGACCGAAGCGGTCGCGATCAACGGCAACATGGCCAGCCTCGACCGCGGCATGATGAACGATCGTCTCGACGCGATCGGCCGCGGCGAATTCAATCCGGCGACCGGCGAGTTCGCGCAGGGATTCGGCCCGGGCGGCCGTGGCGCTGACGGCCAGGGTTTCGGCGGCCCGGGTGGACGCGGCGGCCCCGGCGGACCGGGCGGCGGACGCGGCGGACCCGGTGGCCCGGGCGGCGGGCGCGGCGACTTCGTGCTCGGTGGACGCGGCCGCGGCCAGAACGCGTACAACGTGCAGTCGAACTATTCATTCGGCGGATCCGCGCTCGATAGCGCAGCCGTACCGAGCTCCGTCCCGGATCGTCGGCGCAGCAGCAGCCGTACTCGCGACAGACCTTCGGGGTGACGCTCGGCGGTCCGGTGCGCATTCCCGGGCATCTACAAAGGCGACCGCCGCACGAACTTCATGGCCAGCTACTCGGGCAATCGCGGCGGCGATCTCTTCGATCAATACGCGACGGTGCCGACCGCCGGCGATGCGCTCGGGAGACTTCTCGTCGATCGCGAGCCAGCTCGATCGATCCCGCGACCGGGACTGCCGTTCGCTGGCAACCAGATTCCCGCGTCGCGGATGAATCCCGGCATCGCTCGATCTGCTCCGGTTCATCCCGCTGCCCAACCTCGACGGCACGAGACCGCAACTTCCATTACGTGACGACCAACGCGTCGACGGCGACAGCGTGAGCCTTCGCGTCACGCACAGCTTCACGCAGAACGCCGGGCGCGGCGGGCCTGGCGGCCGCGGCGGCGGCGGCGGTGGACGCGGCGGATTCGGCGGACCGGCGGGCGCGGCGGACGCGGCAGCAGCAGCGCACCAGCGTCAACATGACCGCGCAGCTGCAGTATCGGCGCAACGTCAACGATCAGAACAACGTGTTCCCGACGCTGGCGGACGAAGGCACCGGATCGGCGTTCACGCTGCCGGTCTCGCTCAACATCCAGCATCGCCGCTCGATGCACAACGTCAACGTGAACTACTCGCGCACCGAATCGCAGATCGCGGAATCAGTACGCGTACGTCGAGGACGTCGCCGGAAACGCCGGCATCACCGGCGTCTCGACCGACCCGTTCGACTGGGGCGTGCCGCAGCTGTCGTTCTCGACGTTTACCGGCGTGCGCGATGTGACGCCGACGCGGCGCACGGATCAGCGCTTCACGTCTCGGATACGGGTGGACGCGGCCGGTCGGCACCAAGCACACGATGCACGTCGGCGGCGACTACCGCTTCGACGAGTCGGACAACCAGACCGATGCAAACGCGCGCGGCGCGTTCGTCTTCACCGGACTCTATTCGTCCGGCGGTCGCTCGACCGTGCGCGGCGGCGGCGCTCGACTTCGCCGACTTCCTGCTCGGCATGCCGCAGCAGGCGACGCGTCCAGTACGGTCCCGGCAACGTGCGCATGTCCGGGCAAATCGCTGAGCGCGATACTGGCAGGACGACTGGCGGTGGAGCAGCAAGCTCACGTTCAACCTCGGCGTGCGCTACGAGCTGATCTGGCCGTTCTACGAACGGTCCGGACAGATGGTGAACCTCGACGTGACGCCGGATTTCACCGCCGCTGGCCCGGTGATCTCGGGCGAGAGCGGTCCATTCACCGGATCGTTCCCGAAGGCGCTGATGGACGCCGACACCAACAACATCGCGCCGCGGGTCGGGTTCGCCTGGCGCATCAAGCCCGGCGACGATCCTGCGCGGCGGCTACGGCATCAGCTACAACTCCGGCTCGTATGCCTCGATCGCGCGCCAGCTCTCCGGCCAGGCGCCGTTCGCGGTGACGAACAACAACCTCGGCACGTTCGTCACGCCGCTGACGTTCGCGGATCCGTTCGCCAGCGTCCCGCCGGCGCGAAACGACGAACAACTACGGCGTCGACAAGAACTACGCGCTCGGGCGGGTGCAGACGGTCAACGCCGACTTCTCGAAGGACCTGCGGCAGGTCTGGAACCTCGGCGCCGGGTACACCGAGACGCGCGGCGCGCACCTCGACATCGTGCGCGCGCCGAACCGCGGCCCGACGGCCTCCGCATTCCCGGCGTGCAGCCGTTCCTCTGGCAGACGTCGGAAGGCGCTTCGATGCTGCACGCGGCGACGTTCCGCGTGTCGCGCCGCCCGGCGAAGGGCATCGGCGGCGGCGTCACCTACACGCTGGCGAAGTCGCGCGACGACGCGTCGACGATTGGCGGCGGCGGAACCACCGTCGCGCAGGACGATCAGAATCTCGCGGCGGAGTGGGGCGCTGTCGAGCTTCGATCGACGTCATCAGCTGTCGGCGAACACGCAACGTCGAGCTGCCGTTCGGGCCGAACCGGCACTGGCTCACGCAGCCTGGCATCTGGCAGTCGATGCTGCGCGACTGGCGCTTCAGCGACGACCTTTACGTGGCAATCGGGCACGCCGTTCACGCCGCGCGTCACGGCGGCGGTCAGCGATGTCGCGCGCGGCACCAACGGCACGCTGCGCGCCAACTACGGAACGGAGCCGACATTTCGGTCTCCGACCCGACGATCGATCGCTTCTTCAACACGACGGCGTTCACGATCCCGCGACCGGCACGTTCGGCAATGCCTCGCGCAACATGATCATCGGTCCGGGCAGCCGCCTGCTGAACGCGCAGTTCTCGCGCGACGTGCGCCTGGGCGGCAATCGCGCGCTGACGATCCAGGTGAACACGAACAACCTGCTGAACATGGTGAACTACGGCGCGATCGACACCGTGGTCAACTCGCCGACGTTCGGTCAGATCCTGTCGGTGCGCGGGATGCGATCGACGCAGCTGAATTTGCGGTTCCGGTTCTAGTTATTGGCATACGGGCTCAATCAACGACAGCCACTGTCCCGGCGATCAAATCAAAAGAGCACACAGGAGAAGGGAGAAGGGAGAATGATTTTTTTGAAAACCAATGGATCTCCTTTCTCCTTTCTCTTTTCTCCTGTTGTCTCGTGCGACATGAGTGCAGCGAGACACTGTAGGTCGGTGATTGAGATCGTGATTCGAGACCGCTTCTAAGGATCTGATGCGTTCATCACTAGTTCGTCATGCGGCGGTCCTCGTCGCGGTCGTTGCCGCCGCCACCGCGTCGACGACGACGCCCTCCGCGCAACAGCAGTCGCAGCCGCGGCCGGTGTTCCGCTCGCGCCTGAACGTCGTCTCGGTTGACGTGATCGTGCGCGACAAGTCCGGCGCGGTCGTGCGCGGCCTGACCGCGGCTGATTTCGAAGTCCGCGAGGACGGCAGGCCGCAGGAGGTCTCGAGCTTCAGCTTCGAGGAGATCAACGAGAAAGCCAGGCCGACGGTGCAGTCGGCGGACCTGCTCGCCGGCGTCGAGGCCAAACTCGCGGAGGACGCCAAGCGCACCGCCACACCCGGGGCCGTGCCGGCGCCGGCGGCGACAGCGGCGCCGACACCGATGACGTCCGACATGCTCGCCGGGCGCCGGCTGATCACGCTGGTGTTCGACGTCAGCTCGATGCAGCCCGAGGACGTGCAGCGCGCGGTCGACTCGGCGAGGAAGTACGTCGACAAGCAGATGAGCCCGGCCGACCTGGTCGCCGTCGCGACCGTCGGATCGACGCTGACCGTGCTGACCGACTTCACCGCCGATCGCAGCAAGGTGTCGACCGCGCTCGGGACGCTCGCCTTCACCGACGGAACCGCGACCGAAGCGCCGGCAGCGAGCACGGCGGCCACCGACGAAGCTGACGCCGCGGCCACCGACGACACCGCGCCGGAGACGGCCGAGCTCGACATGTTCAACAACGACGTGCGGCTTCGCGCGCTGAAGACGCTCGCCGAGGCGCTGTCGTCGATCGAACAGAAGAAGGCGATCCTGTACTTCAGCGCCGGCATGCAGCGCAGCGGCCAGGACAACCAGGTCGAGCTGCGCTCGGCGATCAACGCGGCGGTGCGCGCCAACGTCGCGATTTATGCCGTCGACACCCGCGGCCTGCAGGCCGTGGTGCCGGGCGGCGACGCGCGGCAGGCGAGCGGCCGCGGCCAGGCGCTCTTTTCGGGACGAGGCGTCCAGCAGCAGTTCGCGCAGCTCGCATCGTCGCAGGACACGCTGACGTCGCTCGCGGCCGATACCGGCGGCCGCGCGTTCACCGATACCAACGATTTCGGCGAGGCGTTCGCGCGCGTGCAGCGCGACATGTCGGCGTACTATCTGCTCGGCTACAGCAGCACGAACGCGACGAAGGACGGACGCTTCCGGCGCATCCAGGTCCGGGTGAAGCGGGACGGCCTGCGCGTCGAAGCACGGGCCGGCTATTACGCGGATCGCGACTTCACGCACACGTCGCGAACCGATCGCGAGTCGCAGCTCGACGAACAGATGTTTGCCGCGGTGTCGGCCACCGACCTGCCGGTGCTCGTGACCGGCGGCTGGTTCCGGCTCGCGCCGGACAAGTATTACGTGCCGGTCGCGCTGACGGTACCGGGATCGGCGGTGCCGGTCGCCAACGACAAGGATCTCGTCACGCTCGACGTGCTCGGCATGGTGCGCGACGAGCGCAACTTCCCCGTCGGCCGGTTCCGCGAGACGCTGAAGCTGCCGCCCGGCACGGAGAAGACGCTTGCCGGCAAGCAGGTCCTCTATCAGTCCGGGGTGACGCTGCCGCCCGGCCGCTTCTCGGTCAAGGTCGTCGTTCGCGAGAACACGACCGGGCAGATGGGATCGTTCGAGGCGCCGATCGTCGTGCCGGAGCTGAAGCAGGCGCCGATGAAGGTCAGCTCGGTCGTCCTCAGCACGCAGCTGCAGACCGTGGCGGCGAAAGGGCAAGACCGACAATCCGCTCGTGCGCGACGGCGTCCAGCTGCTGCCGAACCTCACGCACGTCGTCGGCAAGGATCAGAAGCTGTTCTTCTACTACGAGGTCTACGATCCGGGTCAGGCCAACGGCACCGGACCGCAGCTGCGCACCAGCCTCGCGTTCTACCGCGGCAAGGTCAAGGTGTTCGAAACACCGGTCGTGGAGCGCACGACCGTCGACGCGCCCGATCGGCACGCCGCGCTCTTCCAGTTCGAGGTGCCGGCGTCTTCGTTCACACCCGGACTCTACACCTGCCAGATCAACATCATCGACACGGTCGCGGGCAAGTTCGACTTCCCGCGCATGCTGTTCGCGGTCAGGTAGATACTTTTCGGGATTCGGGAACCCTGATCCGGGGGCATCGATCACACCAAGTTGATCTATCGTTACAGCTGCGTGTGACCGGCGCTCCGGCACAGTGATAGACGAGGTACTCGTGTCATGCCGACCACCGATCCCCGCATCGACGCCTACATCGCGAAGGCGCAGCCCTTCGCCAGGCCTATCCTGGCTCGCATCCGCAAGGCCGTCCACGCCGGCTGTCCCGATGTCGTTGAAACGATCAAGTGGAGCGTCCCGGCGTTCGAATACAAGGGACCCCTGTGCGGCATGGCTGCCTTCAAGGCGCACTGCCTCATGGGCTTCTGGAAGGGCGCGCTCCTGAAGACGCTGCCGAAGGATCGCGGCCTCGACGCGGAGGAGAAGTTCGGACGGTTCGAGTCGGTGGACGACGTGCCGTCGGAACCGGCGCTGGCGCGCGCGGTCAGTGAAGCTGCGACGCTGAACGACCTCGGCGTCAGGGTGCCGAGGACGGTGAAGGCGAAGAAGCCATTGAAGGCCCCGGCCAACATGCTCGCCGCGATCAAGAAGAACAAGAAGGCGCAGGCGACCTATGACGCCTTCAGCCCGTCCTGCAAGCGCGAATACATCGAGTGGATCACCGACGCGAAGACGGACGCGACTCGCGACCGCCGCCTCGAAACCGCCGTGCAATGGATGGCTGACGGAAAGATCCGCAACTGGAAATACGTTCGATGACGGCTGTCCGAAGGAACGATTCGCGGCCCCCAGCCGTATAATTTTGCCCCTGCACCAAGGGCACGCACGGGAGGCGGACGGGCCTGCGGATTGGAGTTGAACATGGCGCTCCGACATCAGGTGTTCATCAGTTACGCCCATACAGATGTCGCGTGGAAGGACGCATTCGTCAGGATGCTGAGTCCAGCCATCGAACGCGGCAGCATCAGCGTGTGGTCCGACGGCAGCATCCCTGTCGGCGAACTCTGGTCCAGGCAAATCGACGACGCGCTCAGTTCTGCTGCCGCCGGTCTGCTTCTTGTGACTCCCGCCTTCCTCGATTCCGACTTCGTCAAGAGTGTCGAATTACCCAGGCTTCTGAACCTGGCAAAAACGTCCGGGGTGGGGATCTGGTGGGTGCCTGTGTCGGCCAGCCTCTACACGGCGACAGCGTTGAGTGAAGTGCAAGCCGCGTGGAAACCAGAGAGTCCACTGGACGGCCTGCCCACCCCTGAGCAGAACTCCGCTATTCAAAAGATCTGCAGGCAACTGGTCGAAGAGTTCGGTTTCTTGCCGAAGGTAACGGGCCATCATCGCCGCGATCTTTTGAGCGAACTGCAGACGAGGCTCGGCGAGCGCTACCAGGTTGGTGACGAGGTTGGCGCCGGCAGGCTCTCAATCGTCTACAAGGCCACGCAGAAGAACCCCAATCGCGAGGTGGCAGTGAAGCTGTTCGTCGCCTCCGAATTCGACGAATGGGCGACCAGAGCGTTTCGGGCGGCTGTCACGCAAGGTGCGGATCTGCGCAGCGCTGCCTTCATCAGGATCATGGAACACTCGATGGAGACGCCCGAGTTCCTCATCACCGAGTTCGTCCAGGGTGAAACGCTGAGCAAGTTCCTGCAGCGGTACCCGCACGGGTTGCCGCTCGGCCTGGTGCGTCGAATCCTGCGCAATCTCATTACCGCGTTCGAAGAAATCCATAACGCCGGGCACGTTCGCGGGGAGCTCTGCCCATCCAATATCCTCATCCAGCCGGACGGCACGCCCCGCATCTCGACTGTGGATCTGTCGACCGTCCTCAGCCGCGAGTCGCTGATGGCGGGTGACTTTCGCGTCGACCGCGAGTTGCTCGCGTACATGACTCCGGAGCATTACTTCGGCCTGCCGCAAACGCAGCGCACCGATCAGTTCTCCCTCGGATTGATTGCCGTCGAACTGCTCAGCGGGGAAAAGCTGCCACGCGTCAGCTGTCCGAAAGACTTCGAAGACAAGCGAGGGCTGTTCGCGCGTCTCGACAAGGGCGAAGGCCGCTGGGCGCTGCGTTCACCCGGCTTTGCTGGGTTGGTCTCACGCCTGGTACGGACGGACCCGGAGGATCGCTGGGAATCGATGAGCGATGTCGCCGCGCTACTGTCATTGATCGAGATTGCGGAGACCGAAGAGGAACGGGCCAAACGGACTGCGCAGAGTGTGTATCTGCGGCTGCAACAAGGGAACAAGCCGCGAGAGTTCTTCGAACGCTTCTACGAGAATCTGTTTGCGGCATCTCCCGATGTACGGACGTTGTTCCATCCAGAATCGATGGACAAGCAGAAGGAAATGTTGAACCGCGCGGTGGAGCTCCTGCTCAAATTCGATCCGGCGTGCGGATGCCCCGAGCTGCGACGGCTCGCCGGGATGCACGGGATGTTGCACCTGACCAAGGAACACTACGACCAATTTCTCGATGTGCTCGTCCGCACAATCGAACAAACGGGTGTCGCCGACGCAACCGAATCGGCGGCATGGCGGGCCGCTGTCAATCCCGCGATTGAGTTCATGCGGGTTTGCCAGGGCGTCCCGGCTCACGGACCACAGACAATGGCCTGACGCGCTGGCCCAGCGATCGCCTCGCGTCGTAGATCCGCGTCACTGCGTATCACGCGTCATTTTGATGGTCCCTTAACTGGAAACTGGAAACCGGAAACTGGAAACCGGAAACTGGAAACTGGAACTGACTCCTGGGCTCGGAACTGTGTCGTTCAACTACGACTTCCTGACCATCACCGCCCATCGTCCATGGCCGATGCCATCGTCTCCATGGGTGATGACCCAAACGTGGAACGACCTCCTCTTCGCGCATTGGCCGGTCGAGTCGGCGATCCTTCGCGAAAAGATTCCGAACGGTTTCGAACTCGACGAATGTGAAGGACAGGCATGGGTCGGGATCGTGCCGTTCTACATGACCAACGTCTCGCCGCGTGGTGTTCCTAACCTGCCTTGGATCTCGGAATTCGCGGAACTCAACGTTCGCACTTACGTGCGCGTCGGCGGCGAGCCCGGCGTTTACTTCTTCAGCCTCGACGCGGCGAATCCGGTGGCTGTCGGCGTGGCGCGGACGATGTTTCACCTTCCCTACTTCTCGGCGGACATGAGAGTCGAAGCACAGGATGGATGGATCCGTTACGAGAGCCGACGATCGTCCTCGTTGGCACCACCTGCAGCCTTCGTCGCCCGTTACCGTCCGATCGGCGAGACACGCCCACCCGTCAAGGGAACACTCGAATACTTTCTGACCGAGCGTTACTGCCTCTTCACTGTCGACAGTTCATTCCACGCCCGGCGCGTCGATATTCATCACCCGCCGTGGCCGCTGCAAAGCGCGGAAGCCGAAATCTCAGTCAACACGATGGCCGACGCGGTCGGGATTGCGCTGCCCGCCGTGGCGCCGCTGCTGCACTTCTCCAGGCGGCAGGACATGGTGGGGTGGATGTTGCAGAAGGTCTGAATCGGCCGGCCGTTCTTCTGTTGACATCCCACAGGAGCGGTGCGATGCTCTTGTGGGATGACAATAGGAGAGAGAACCTTGAGAGCCGACCGCAAATCCGGGATCCTCCAGGGTACGCTCGACCTGATGGTGCTCAAGACGCTCGACGCGATGGGCCCGCTGCATGGCTACGGCATCGCGCGGCGGCTCGAGCAGATCAGCGAAGAAGCGCTGCAGGTGAATCAGGGAACTGTCTATGCCTCACTGCAGCGGCTGATGCAGAAGCGGTGGATTTCGGCAACCTGGGGCACGTCAGAAAACAACCGCCGCTCCCGGTTCTACACCATCACGAAAGCAGGACGCCGGCAGCTCGCCGCAGAAGCGGAGAACTGGGCGCGCATTTCCGGGGTCATCGGCCGCCTGCTGGCACTGGTGCGGTGAGCCGCGATGTGGACCAGGATTCTGGTGTTCGTGTCGCGGTTCACGGACTGGCTTCGCAACGCGTCACGCGAACAGGATTTCGACACCGAGATTGAGACCCACCTCGCGCTGCTGACCGACGAGAACCTCCGCCATGGCATGACGCCAGAGGAAGCCGCCCGGGCGGCCCGCGTCAGCCTCGGCGGTGTCACCCAACTGAGGGAGGATCAACGCGACCACCGCGGCTTTCCCTGGCTCGGAGCCTTGGGGCAGGACGCCCGCTACGCGCTTCGAGTGTTCCGAAGAAATCCGGGATTCATGCTCGTCGCTGTCCTGACGATCGCGGTCGGCATCGGCGTCAATGCCACGATGTTCGCGCTGCTCAATGCCGTGGCGTTCAAGAAACTGCCGGTTGCCGATGCGGGCAACCTCATGCGCCTCGAACGATCGTTCCAGAGCGGCGCGCGGGGGGATGTGCAGTACGCCTTTTCGTTCGAAGAGTTCTCCTACTATCGCTCGCACAACCAGCGGCTCGAGTCCCTCATTGCCGCCAGCTGGCCAGAACCCGTCGTCTTCGCCGGCCGCGATGGTGCTCCCCTCCAGGGCCAGTTCGTGTCTGGCAATTACTTCGACGTCCTGGGTGTGAGTCCGGCCCTCGGCCGCACCTTTCTTCCGGAAGAGGATCGGATACCAGGCAAGGTGCCGGTCGCGGTGCTCTCGGACACGTTCTGGCGTCGTCACCTGCAGGGAGACGCTGGCGTGATCGGCCAGACTGTGTCGTTGAACGGGACCGCGTTCACGGTCATCGGAATTGCCCCCGTAACGTTCATCGGGACCGGCAATCCTCCACAAGTGCCAGACTTCTGGGTCCCCCTGATGATGCAGAAGGTACTCAGCCCCAGCGCTCGGTGGCTCGAACGACGCGATCTGCACAGGCTGCAGCTCCTGGCGCGCATCAAACCCGAAACATCCGGCGACGAAGCTCGTGCCGAACTGCAGCTGCTCCAATCGCAGCTTACCGAGCAGGTCGAAACGCACAGCGATGGCGATCGAACGATTGCCCTGGCTCTCAAGCCTGCCGGCTACTTCGGAGGAACAGACGACGTACGTTTCGCAGCGCTCGTCGGGCTGATCATGGCAGTCGTGCTGCTCGTCCTGGTCGTGGCCTGTGCGAATCTCGCGAACATGCTGCTGGCAAGGGGGGTCGCGAGACACAAGGAAATGGGATTGCGGCTGGCGCTTGGCGCAAGTCGAGGCCGGATCGTTCGTCAGCTGCTGACCGAGAGCCTGATCCTCGCCGGGCTCGGAGGCATCAGTGGGCTGCTGTTGTCGGTCTGGGGCAGCCGGCTGCTCTGGAGCGTCGTGGGAACCATCATCCAGGTCATGTTTGGCAGCGATCGGCCGCTTGTGGCCTCGCTCGAGCCGGACGGACGAATCCTCGCGTTCACGGTTGTGCTGTCGGCAGGGACGGCGCTGTTGTTCGGCCTTTCGCCCGCGCTCAAGATCTCGAGGTCGGACCCGATCGGCGCGCTGAAGCAGGAATCGTCAGGCTCGGGTGACCGCTTTCGCGCTGCGCGATCGTGGCTGATTGGCGGTCAGATGGCGATCTCGATGGCATTCCTGGTCTGCTCCGGCCTCTTGCTGAAGGGACTCGCGCACTCGCAGGACGCCGATCCGGGTTTCGACACCACGCGCGTGTTCATGGTGTTCATGAATCTCACCACCGACCCGGTCGATGGACCGGTTCTGCAGAGCCGGATCGTCGATCGACTGCAGCAGGCGCCGGAGATTCAGGACGTCGCGCTCGTTGATAAATATCCGTTCAGCGGAACCTGGACGCCGCCGGCAATCGCCGACGATCCCGGCAATCCGGCACAGAAACGCTCCTCGCGCACCCTGGCGAACTTTGTATCCGGCAGTTACTTCCGCACGATGGGTATTCCGATCCAGCGTGGACGGACGTTCACATCAGCCGAAGACGAAGGCAGCCACGCGGTCGCGGTTGTCAGCGAGGCAGCTGCGAGACGACTGTGGCCGCACGATGATCCCATCGCCAGGCATCTTTCGTTGGACATGGACTTCAGGGGTCACCTTGAGGAGTTCGAGGTCATCGGCGTGGCCAAGGACGTGCGGAGCGCGAACGTTTCCCGCGTCGATCCCGCGTACGTGTACCTCCCGACCCGGTCACACACGATTTACAACGTCATGGTTCGCAGCGATCTGGATACCGTCCGCGTCGCAGCGGCCGTCCGCGCCGCGGTAGAGTCGGCGGACAGACGGTTGCTTCCAAGCGTCCACGTCGCAAAGCTGGACGACGGACCGTTCCTGCGGACCCAGAAGGCCATCCCCGGACTCGTGGCTCCGTTCCTGGCGGCGATCGCCTTTGTGGCGCTGCTTCTCGCCGGCATCGGCATCTACGGTGTCACTTCATACGTGGCCATCCAGCGCACGCGCGAAGTCGGCATTCGGATGGCATTGGGGGCGTCCGCCGCCGGCGTGCAGCGACTGATCGTGTGGCAGGCCATGACGTCCGTGCTTCTGGGAGCTGGATGCGGGGTGGCTGCCGCCGCGGCCCTCTCGCGAGTACTCCAGGAGACGTTGAAGGCCCCGAGCACCCCGGATTTTCTGTTCGGTGTAGGAGCATTCGATCCCGCAACGTTCGCTGGCGTGACGGCATTCGCGATCGCCATGGCCGCTCTCGCGGCGTACATTCCCGCGCGGCGCGCGACACGCGTCGATCCCCTCGTGGCGCTACGAAACGAATAGAAGCTGTCTCATAAACCGACGCTCACCCGAAGATGCGAGCGAGCCGTGCGAGCGAGCCACGCGATCGGAGCGCGCCGGCGAAGCGGCGCGTGAGAGCGCGTGTCGGGGAGTCCGAGGGGCGAAGCCCCTCGGATTGAGATTAGTCTGATCGCTAACTCGATCGCAGCAGCTTCACCGGATCCACCTTCATCGCGCGCAAGACAGGACCCACACAGGCGATTGCCGCAACCGTGAGAAGCAGCAGCGGCACGGCCACGTAGGTCAGTCCATCGTGCGGGGTCACGCCATAAAGAAACGACGCCATCGAACGCGCGAGCACAGCCGCGGCGGCAACACCAACCATCAATCCTGCCGTCGCGATCGCGAGACCCTGACGCGCGACCAGCCGAAGGATGTCAGATGGCTGAGCGCCGAGCGCCGTCCGAACGGCAATCTCGCGACGGCGCTGGGTGACGGTTTGGGACAGCACGGCAAACAGGCCGACCGCCGCGACGATCAGCGCGAACCCGGCGAATCCCGCCAGCAGGATCATGTAGAGCCGTGGACGCGCCAGTCCAGACAACACACGATCCTCCATCGTCGCGATCGCCTCGGGCACGAGTGTGTCGTCGGCCTCGCGGATGGCAGTGCGAAGATCGGCGGTCAACGCTCTCGGGTCGGCAGGCGTCCGCAAAAGGAAGGTGACGACCGGGACCGCAAGCCGCCCGTTGAATTGCCGGTACGAGTAGTACATCTCGGGCAACGAGAGAGTCGGCGTCGCCGGATAGCGGACGTCATCGACGACGCCGACGATCGTCGCCTCGGTCGTCGCGTCCTGGTAGCCGACCCCCATCGGCAGCCGCGCACCAATGGCCGCGGCGGGCAGGTATCGGCGTGCGAACTCGTGGTTGACGATTGCGACGGCGGGCGCGGTCTCGCTGTCCTGCGCGTTGAAGTCGCGCCCCTCGAGGATGCGTATGCCGAGGGCGCCAAACGCACCGGGGCTGACGAGCCGCGGCGACGCCTGTACATCCCGCACGCCGTTGGCCGTCCGAAGTGTGAACGCGCTCGTCGATCCGCCCGCGCTCACTGGCGACTCCGACGTGAATGCGACGTTGGTGGCGCCGGTCTGCGCCAGCCGGTCGAGGATGCCGCGAACGATTGCGTAGCGCCGTTCCACCGAGTAGATCGATCCTGGCAGCGACAGACGCGCCGTCAGGATGCCCGACGGGTTGAACCCACGATCGGCGTTCAGGAGCGACAGGAAGCTCCGGCCGAGCAGCGACGCGCCGACCAGGAGCACGCACGCAATCGCGACCTGTCCAGCCATGATTGCGGTCCGCACGCGGCCGACACGGGTCGCGCGACCGGTTCCAATCGGCGCTGCACCGTCTTCGTTCAGCGGGGTGACGAGATTCAGCCGGCGCAGGTGCATGGCCGGCAGCAGGCCAAACACGATGCCGGTTCCAACGGACACGATCATGGCAAACACGACCACGGTCAGGTCGAGCTTCACGTCACCGACTCGCGGAAAGTCGGCCGGAAGCATAGATGGCAGGAGCCCGAGAAGCAGCCACGCGAGAAGCAGGCCGGCACTGCCGCCAGCCAGGGCCAGCAGCACGCTCTCGGCAAGCAACTGACGAATCACGCGTGCGGCGCCGGCTCCGAGCGCCGCACGAATCGCCAGCTCCCGCCGCCGCGCCGCGGCGCGCGCGACATGCAGCCAGGCGACGTTCGCCGTCGCCGTCACGAACAGGAGAACCACCGCTGCGAGCAGCACGATGAGCGGCTGCCGGACGTCAGCGGTGACCGCGTCTTTCAGTGGGACGGCCGACACCGACACGGGTCCGTTGCTGCCAAAGATTGCCGTCGTCGTCATGCCGGTATTGGCGACGAATCGTCCTCGCGATGTTCCCTCTGCCGCCGCTTGCGCCGCGGTGGCGCCGGGGCGTAGTTTTGCCGCCGCGCTGAACAACGACAGGTAGTTGCCGTCGACCGGGTGCACATGGAAGGGCACCCACGCGCGTGACCGCCCATCCGGAAATTCCTGGTCGTCGGGAATCACTCCGAGAATCGTGTGCGGTTCACCGTCAAGCCGTACCGTCCGCCCGAGCACACCCGTATCGGACCCGAAGCGCTGGCGCCAGAGACTCTCGGACAGAATCACGACCGACGGCTTGTCGATCTCGTTTCTCTCCTCGAACAGCGATCCAATCAACGGGCGCGCGCCGAGCACGCGAAAGAGGCTGGCCGACGCCTGAGTAATGCGGATTCGATCCGGATCCCCGGCGCCAGATAGGGTCACCGTGGCCTGCGACCACGCCGCCAGGCCTTCGATCGTTGACGCGTGGTCCTGCCACGCGAAGTACGTGGTGTTGGTGAACGACCCGAAACGCGGCGCATTCCCGCCGCGCGTCTCTTTCAAGAGGACGATGCGATCGCCGGATGCCCAGGGCAGCGGCTTGACGAGCACGCCATACGCCACGGTGGAGAGCGTCGCCGTCGCGCCAATCCCCAAGGCCATCGTCGCTGCGGCAAGGAGGGTGAATCTCGGTTGACGTGCGAGCAGGCGTGCGGCGTAGCGAACATCGTGCACAAGGCTGGCAAAGAGTCTGGATTCGTGATTCATGACTTTTGACTTTTAACTTTTAACTTTTAACTTTTACTTGATCCGCACCTCTGCCTCCCATCTTCTGTAGTTCGTGTACAGCGCGTGCCCTTCGATGCGCGTGCGGCCGGTCAAATACAGCTCGTTCATGTCCTCAGGCAGGAGCATCTGGAAGCGGGAGTTAAACGAGTATCCCACCACGATGATCGTGTGCAGCGGCTGTCCTGGAACCTGGCCGGCACGAAGCTCTGTTCGAAGGACCGCACCTGACGCCGGGTCGATCCAGAAGCTTCCGCTGGAAGTGACGTCCCGGCCCTCCGGCGTCCGCACGATCGTCGGACGATCCCTTTCCTCGTATGAGACGACCCAAACGGGTGTGTCTCCCTGCGACGTCGTGCCCGTGTGCTTGAAGCGGAACCGGGGCTGACGATCCGGCAGCAGGAACACCAGCGGCAGCGTCGGCACGTTAATCGTGCGGTACAGGTCCCCGATGTTGTATTTGGCCTGCAAATCGGACAGCTCCCGCACCCGCGACGTGGGCGACCGCGACGTGTCCTCCAGTAATGCGCCGAGACGCGCGCGATCGGTCGTCACCTCCTCGCCGTCAACCTCGAGAACCTCGCGAACCCCCAGCCACGAGTTCGTGCCGGCGAAATCGGGCAGGATGATGTAGTCGGACCTCAGCGTCCGTTCCTGTTCGGCGCCTGGCTGCGGCGGATCGTTGGCCGTCCTTTGGGGACCGACGCGCTGAACGTAGTGCTCCTCGGCGACAAGCACGGTGAAGCGCTGATGGTAATCGGTGGTATACGCAGCAGCGCGGCTGAGAACGGTCTTCAGGCTGGGTTCGTCGGGCCCCGGGGCAGCGGCGGCTGTCGCCCCGGAGGCGAGACAAAATACAATCAACCCTGTTGGACAGCGCATCCTCACCTCGGCACTTGACCACACCTGTCTGGCCGTGCCAATGTGCCTTCGCTATATTAGTGTTTGAAGGGGGAGAATCATGAAAGACGGCATCACGCGACGGAAGTTCGTCACTACCGTCGCCGCGACCGGGGCCGGTCTGACGATTGTGCCGCGCCACGTGCTCGGCAAGGGGTTCCAGGCACCGAGCGACACGGTCAATATCGCCACCGTCGGTATCGGTGGCATGGGCGGGTCCAACACGCGCAATCTCATGAGCCAGAACATCGTCGCGGCCTGCGACGTGGACTGGAGCTACGCCGAGAGCAAATTCAAGCAGTATCAGGCGGAGCTGGAGCGACTCCAGAATCCGCCCGCCACCTCGAACGCCGGACAGCAGAACCGCCGCACGCCATCGAAGGCGCAGACAGACGCCAACGCGCGGCGAGCGGCGCAGAACTCGACCGCCAACCTCAAGAGATTCCTTGACGAGCAGCTCCCGAAGCTCAAGCGGTACACGGATTACCGCGAGCTGCTCGACAAGCAGAAGGACATCGACGGCATCGTCGTCGCCACGCCCGATCACATGCACGCGCCGATCGCGCTCGCCGCGATGGATGTCGGCAAGCACGTTTACGTGCAGAAGCCGCTGTGCTGGTCGGTCCGCGAGTGCCGCATGCTCACCGACAAGGCCAAGGCGAATCCCAAGATCGTCACGCAGATGGGCAACCAGGGCCACTCGACCGACGGCGCCCGCACCGGCCACGAGTACATCGCCGCCGGCGCCATCGGCGAGATCCGGGAAGTGCACGTCTGGACCAACCGGCCGCTGGGTTACTGGCCGCAGGGCATTCCGCGCCCTGCGCCAATGTCGGCACCCGATGCGAACCGGCCGATCCGCTGGAATGGACCCGGCGTCGAAGCGCGCCTCGCAGCGGCGATGGTGGGCGACTATCCGATTCCTCCGGGGCTCGAATGGGACCTGTTCCTGGGCGTCGCGCCGAAGGTGGACTATCACCCGATTTATCACCCGTTCAACTGGCGCGGCTGGGTGGACTGGGGGCAGGGCGCGCTCGGCGATATGGGCGCGCACCTGATCGATCATCCGTTCTGGAACCTGAACCTCGGCATGCCGACGTCGATCGAAACCATCTCGACGCCGTTCAACGGTGCCACCTACCCGGCAGCGACGACGACGTATTACGAGTTCGCGGCGCGTCCGAACATGCCGGCCGTCAAGCTGACGTGGTACGACGGCGGATTCAATCCGCCCAAGCCGGAGGAGATTGGCGACGAGCGGCTGAACGGCGAGGGAGGTGTCCTCTACATCGGCACCAAGGGCAAGATGCTCCAGGACACGTACGGCCTCAATCCGCGCCTGCTGCCGAAGTCGTTGCACGACTCCTACGGCGCGCCGAAGCAGAAGCTGCCGCGCATCACGCATGAAGAGCACGAGATGAACTGGGTCGAGACGATCAGGGGCAAGGCGGAGATCTCGAGCCCGTTCTCGTATGCCGCCCGTCTCAACGAGGTGATGCTGCTCGGCGTCGTCTCGCTCCGCGCGGGCGGCAAGATCTTCTACGACGCCGCGAACATGCGCGTGACCAACATGGTGAAGACGGCGAACAACAAGACCGTCGATGCCAACGAGTTCCTCTCGCGCAACTACCGTGAAGGGTTCAAACTGACCTAGGCGTTTACGAGTCGGGCTGGCGCGTCATACCGGTCGCGTCAGCCCGTTCTTACGTTCAGCCGCTTCGCACCATCACTTCCGACTCATTCGCCTTTATGAACAAAGCCATTCGCTTCAAGCTGATCCTGATGATGGTGCTCGAGTTCTTCATCTGGGGCGCCTGGTTCCCGCTGATCTTCGGCTACCTTCCCAGCCTCGGCTTCAGCCCGTCTGAGCAGAGCTGGATCCTGAATGCATTTCCCATCGCCGCGATCGTCGGCATGTTCTTCAGCAACCAGTTCGCGGATCGCAATTTCGCCGCGGAGAAGTTCCTGTCGGTGAGCCACCTGATTGGCGGCGTGGCGATGCTGTCCCTGGCGTATACGCGCTCGTTCTGGCCGTTCTTCCTCGCCATGCTGGTGCACTGCCTCCTCTACGTGCCGACGATCTCGATCACCAATTCGATCGCGTTCGCGCACATGAAGGATCCGCAGAAGGAGTTCGGCATCGTGCGCATGGGCGGCACGATCGGCTGGATCCTGGCGGCGTGGCCGTTCACGTTCATCCTGGTCGACTGGGCCAAGGTGAATGCGTCGGCTCCTTCGGGTTTCGTCAACTGGCTCGGCACCGTGCTCGCGTCCGGGCTGACCGGACCCGCGCTCGAACAGGGCACGACGTGGACGTTCATCGTCGCCGGCGTTGCGTCGCTCGTGCTCGCGGCATTCAGCCTGACGCTCCCGCACACGCCGCCGAAGCCGGTGGAAGCCGGCGCGGAACGTTTCGCCTGGCTGGAGGCCGTCCGGCTGCTCCGCACGCCGTTCATCCTGATTCTCTGGATCGTGACGTTCGTCGACGCGACGGTCCACAACCTCTTCTTCAATTGGGCGGGACGATTTCTCGGTACGGAAGTCGCGGGCGGTGGCGTCGGCATTCCCGGCAACTGGATCATGCCGGTCATGAGCATCGGTCAGATCGCGGAGATCCTGACGATGCTCGTCCTCGGCGCGGCGCTGAAACGCCTGGGCTGGCGGACGACGATGATCGTCGGGATCCTCGGTCACGCAGCGCGCTTCGCCGTGTTCGCGTTCCTGCCGCAGTACCCAGCGCTCGTCGTCGCGGTGAACATCCTGCACGGGATCGCGTACGCGTTCTTCTTCGCGACGGTCTACATCTTCGTGGACGAGTTCTTCCCGAAGGACGCGCGCGCCAGCGCGCAGGGGCTGTTCAACCTGCAGATTCTCGGCTTCGGGCCGCTGGTCGCGAACACGCTCGGCCCGGTGCTGATCAGCGAGACGTTCAATCAGGGCGGGATCGTCGATTTCCGCGGACTATTCCTGGTGCCGCTCGTCTCGGCCATCGGCGCCGCCGTCGCGCTGGCGCTGTTGTTCCACCCGCCTGACAAGACGAAGACGCGCGTCGGTGTACCGGTTACGTCGCACTGACGTTTCCGATCGATCTACCGCAAGAAAGGGTCTCGCGCAGAGGTCGCAGAGATCGCAAAAGAACCTAACAGAGCGTTGCCACCAATTCCGCCGACCGCGCGATGCGCGGTCGAGCGACGGTCAGGTCCCCAGATTAGCAAGCGGCCACATTTTTCAAGATTCGCTTGTTAATCTGGGGATCTGACCGTCGCTCTGCCGCCGGCCAACGGCCGGCGGCGGCGGAACTCTCATTAGTCCCTCATTCTCCAACCCTTTCATACTCGTTGAAATTTCCAGCATCAGATGCTGTCGAACCGTCTGGAAAGTTGTTGACGACTCGTTTGATTCCCTCCCGCAGACTCAGAGAACCAAAGTTGATGAGAAGCCCCAGTGGGCAGCCAGTGAATCTGAGGTATGTGAGCAATTGTCGCGCTTCAAGAGGTCCAATCGCGCTCGTCGCCTTCAGTTCTACGACGACATCGCCCGCGACAATGAAGTCCGCTTCGTAAGCTCGGGGGACGGTCAGGCTTTCATAACGAATCGCAATCGGCACTTTCATCTGGTAGACAAGCCCTCGCTTCTGAAATTCGTAAGCCATGCAAGGCGTGTAGGCCGACTCGAAACATCCTGGGCCGATAACTCGATGAACGGCTATCCCGCCTGCGATGATTTCGGCGGCGATGCGGTTCAATTCCGTTTCGGTGCGCATCCGGTCTGCGAGTGCACGGGATGTACCGACCGAATTTGGTGGGCCCTTCGACAAACTCGAATCGCCAAGGTTGCCGGAATTCGAATGGCAGGAGGATGACAACTTAGAAGAATCTGCAACGTCCCGGGCGTGCCGAGTTGCCGACCGGCAGCAAGAGAATAGCGACCTCTGCGCCCTCTGCGCGAGACCCTCCGCGTCCTCTGCGCGATGCTCGCGAACGACTCGCTCTAGTTACTTCGCTGTCGCGCCGCAACAGCCCCGATGTAGCAGATCGCGATGACGATCAGGAGCGCGCGGAAGCCGGTGACGAGCGAGAGGTACTCGCCCACCCCACCGACCATCGCGCCGAGCAGGTTGGTGCCGTAGTCGCGCGTGAGCGCGGTCGATCGTGCGATCGCCGATCCGAACAACAGGCCGGCACACAGGATCGGGCTGAAGACGAGCGCGGCGTAGAACAGCGACTCGGCGACCCGGCTGTCGAACGTGACGCGACCGATCGGAATCAGATAGTTCAACGCGAGCAGTCCGACGAGCGCGCCGGCCACCAGCCACGGCCGGGTAATCGTTCGACGCGCGACGATGAAGTTGGCGACGAGCGCCATCGTCAAGACCGACGCAATCGCCAGCGAGGCGACGACCCACGTCGAGCCCCACAGCAGCGCGAACTGGATGATCGACTTCGTCTCGAGCAGCATGAAGCCGGCGCCGAGCAGGAAGAACTGCCACGACCACCGACGCGCCGCCGGCTGCCGCGGCGCCCGTGGCACCAGCGTGAGAAACACCGACACCACCGACACGATCAGCACGATGCCGAGCGCCACGATGTAGTGCTGCGGGATGTGACGGTTCTGGAGGTAGAGAAACGGCCAGTCGTCGGTCGCCGGCTCGACCGACGGATCGCGCTGATGAATGCGTGCCGGGCTTGGCGCGTGCGACTGGTTGAACGCGGTGACCTGATCGGGAATCGTGCAGCGGACGCGGTCAACTGCGCGAGTCTCGGACCTGCCATCAGGACGCCGAGGAACGCGCGCGCTTCATGCACGTGCACGCGCGGCTCGGCGCCGAACGCCACCGCGGCCGTGTTGGCGAGCCGATCGACGAGCCAGCGCTCGCGAAAATAGTTGTAGACGACGAGCACGCCATCCGGCTTCAACCGATCGCGGACGGCCCGGAACGACTCCTCGGTGAACATGTAGCTCTCGAGCCGCACGCCCGAGAAGCTCGACTGCATCGTCAGCGAATCGATCAGCGCGAACACGACCAGGTCGTAATGCTTTCGTCGTCGTGCGCGAGGAAATGCCGCGCGTCGTCGTTGATCACGGTGACGCGCGGATCCGAGTACGGGATGATCCGGATGATGCTGGCGGCCGAGCCGGATGATCGCCGGATCGATTTCGACCGCATCGACGTGTCGGACGCCATGACGAAGCGCCGCCGCGACGTCCGTGCCCGAGCCGGCGCCGAGAATCAGGACGTCCTGAAACGGTGTCGCCGAACACGCTATAGGGCCACTGGTAGAAGTATTCCTTCTGCTCGACCGGCGCCATGGACTGGTGAAAGATGTTGTTCACCTCGACGACCGTGTCGGGCCCGTGCTGGCTGACGGTGATCTTGTAATACGGAGACCAGATCGCGCCGCGCGCCATGACGTGGACCAGGACCAGCGATACGGCAAGCAGCGCGAGATTGACGACGACCACCGGAACGGAGAACCCGCGCGGCTCGACGGCGCTCCGTTCACAGGCTCTGTGTTCGTCGTGTTTTCCGGGCTTTCGCGCGACAGCAGCAGCGGGATCGCCGCCGCGAACGCAATCCCGAACCACATGGCCGGCGGAAGTTCCAGCCACGAGACGACACCGAGCACGATCACGCCGGCGAGGCTGCCGGCGAGGTTGATCGTGTAGGCACGGAGCGGCGGCAGCAGCGCCATCTCGCGTCCCATGCGCTGGGCGAGCGTCGCGAACAGCGCCGCGACGACGACGAAGAGCAGCGGCAGCAGCATCGTGCTTTCGACGACCACGACCTTGGCTGCCGTGCCGCTGGAAAAATAGATGCTGCCGGAGGTCGGAACCGCGACTTCGAGGCGGAAGTAGTAGACCGCGGCGATGACGATCGCCTGCACCAGCGGAAACCAGTTGAACAGCCGCGCGCGGCGGGAGCCAGCAGGCAGCCGAGGCCGATGCCCAGAAAACTGGCGAGCAGAATGAAATTCGAGAAATACGACAGCAGCCGGATGTAGGCCGGCATCCAGCGAATCAGCGCAATCTCGAGGAAAAGAACCAGGAAGGACGCGAGAAACGTGCGCGTCGCGCGCATGCCGTCGTTATTCATGCGGCGGCAGCAACGCGACATACAGGATCCCGGCGAGCTCACAAATCTCTCATGGGGGCCCGATTGTACCATCCTCTCTTGAACTGACGCCATGGACGTAATAGTGTGCGTGCAGCTGACAGCTGCCAGGTTCCAGTCTGCAACCAGCTGGCAACTCGCAGCTGGAATACAGAAGGACTTCGCATCATGACCAACCGCCACTTCGTCATTGCCGCGCTCGCACTCACGCTCGCGGTCGCGACCGCGATTGCCGCAGCAGAACCCGTATCTCGGCCGATGGAATATCACGGGCACCGGAGAGAATTCGAATTACGTGTACTGGCTCGAGGTGAAGCAGGACGGCGGCAAGCTGTCAGGCATGTTCCTGAATCGCGGCGGCCATCCGCTGCAGCTCCCGGTGATCAAGGTCGAGAACGGCGAATTGATCTTCCAGCCTGACGGCGGCCGGCGCGGACCCGGTCCCGAATACCACCTGCGCGCGCAGGGCGACAAGCTGACCGGCAGCGTGAAGCTTGCCGATCGCACGGTGGAACTCGCCGGCGCCCGCCCGCCGAAGTGGGGCAAGTACGACGCGAACGCGCCGCACAAGTTCGGCACGCCCGTCGACCTGTTCGACGGCAAGTCGATGGACGCGTGGGACGTGCAGAACAAGGGCCGGCCGATGAACTGGACGATCGAGGACGGCGCGATGACGAACACGCCGCCGGCGAACAATCTCGTGTCGAAGCAGAAGTTCCAGGACTTCAAGATCCAGGCGGAATACAAGCTCGACAAGCCGCACGCCACCGAGAACGGCGGTATGTCGAAGGCGAACAGCGGCATCTACCTGCGCGGACGCTACGAACTGCAGGTGCTCGACGACTACGGCGACAAGCCGTTCGAGCGCGGCCACATGTCGGTCTACGGCTGGCACACGCCGACCGCCAACGCCAGCAAGCCCGCCGGCGAGTGGCAGACGATGGAAGCGACGGTGGTCGGCAACAAAGTCACGGTGATTCTGAACGGCCAGAAGAGTTCAGGACAACGTCACGCTCGAGGCGATCACCGGCGGCGCGCTCGACGCGAACGAGAGCGAACCGGGCCCGATCATGCTGCAGGGCGACCACGAGAAGGTGTGGTACCGCAAGGTGACGGTGACTCCAATCACCGACGCTCGCAAGTAGACGAGAGCTCGCGGATCAGTTACCAGTTACCAGTTCCCAGTTTCCAGTTTCCAGTGAGTTCGCTTAACTGGAGACTGGAAACTGGTAACCACTGGAAACTGGAGACTGGAGACTGGAAACTGGAAACTGGAAACTGACAAGTATCACTTGTCCGGCGCGCCAAGCGCCGGATTCGACAGAAAAGACTCATCCGTCAGGCTGTTGAGGAACGCGATCAGATCCTCGACTTCCGCCGTCGAGATCTCGAATCCCTTCAACCGCGGGCTCTTGAACGGACTCTTGAGCCCGCCGGACGCGTAGTGCCCGATGACTTCGCTCGAGCGTCGGGATGCTGCCGTCGTGCATGTACGGCGCGGTCACGGCGATATTCCGCAGCGTCGGCGCGCGAAAGCGCCCCATGTCGGCCGCGCGCGTGGGTCGACGTCGAACAGTCCGCGGTCGATCGCCGGATATGCGCCGCGGCCGTCGATGTTGTAGAGGCCGGTGTTGTGGAACGTCGGCGCGCATATCGGCGCTGCCGTTCGTGGATCGTCGGACCTGACAGGTTGAAGCCGGTGTGGCAGTGCGCGCAGGCAAGCCGATCGGAGAAGAACAGCGTCATGCCGCGCTGCGCCTGCGGCGTGAGCGCGGATCGATCGTCGCGATAGAGATACCGATCGAGCGGCGAGTTCGCCGAGATCGATCGTGCGCTCGAACGAGGCGATCGCCTTGACGATCGTGTCGAGCGTGATCGGCTGCCCGGGAAACGCCTCGCGGAACATCGCCGCGTCGGCCGGATCGGCCGCGATCGCGCGCGACGATGGCCGCCTCGTTGCCCTTCATTCCCATCTCGATCGGATGCTCGTTGAACATCGGCACCGCCATCTGCGCTTCGAGCGTCCGGGTTCGTCGGATCGGCCCACCCGTACGACGCGTTGAACGCGACGTTGGTCAGCGACATCGCGCTGCGCGCGTGCGCCTGCCCCGTCGATCCAAGCGCGCGCGGCCGGCCGTCGGTGAACGCGCAGCTTCTGTTGATGGCACGACGCGCACGCGATAGGTGCCGTTGCCCGAGAGGCGGGTGTCGTAGAACAGACGACGCCCGAGGCGGACTTTCGCGTCGGTCATCGGGTTGTCGGCTGGAACCCTCGGGCGCGGAACGCCCGGCGGGAGATGCCACACGTACGGTCACCGGACCGGCTCGTCGCGCGACCTGCAGGGCGCCGAGCAGCACAAGCCGAGACTCGCGCTGCAGTCAATCGCGACGCGCGGCGCACGGCCGCGCCGTCACGGTTCGCCACGAGTCGACGACGACACGATTGCGACGTGATCGATTACCAGCCCGCATGGTTCGCTGCTGACCGCCATCAGGCTGCGTCTGCTTCGCGAGCCCGTCGCGCTCGCCGATCCACTTCTCGAACGCCGCCAGCGCGTCCGGCGAGACACCCGCCGGCTCGCGTCTGACGTGCGGCGACCCAGTTCTTCATCGCCGTCCATCAGGATGTCGGCCTGCTTGCGATCGACGCGCGAACAGATCCAGATACGCCTGCCGCGCATCGTCGATCCGATTGAGCGCGAGGTACGCTTCGGCGCGATACTCGACCGCCTCGGGAAAAATCCGGCTTCGCCAGCTCGATCGCCTGGTCGTACATCTCGAGCGCCTTCGCATAGTCACCGGTCTTGCGATACGCGTAAGCCCATGCCGTTGTAGGCCGGAAGCGAGCTTCGGGTTGAGCTTCGCCGCGTTCTTGAAGTCCTTGAGCGACTTCTCGATACTCGCTCTTCGCCTTCGCCGAGCGTCTTCTCGGCGTCGCTGCCCTTCTTGGTCGCCGCTTCCTCTTCGAGCTTCTTGCCCTTGACGCGGTGATCGTCGCCGCTCTTGTACGCTTCGACCGCGCGCTCCTCCGGCGACATCGACGGCCATCGACGACGCCGCCGCCGCCCGACGGCGCCGTGGAGCCGACGACCCGGACGCGAAGAATCCCGACGTGCGCGACGCCGACGGCCGCGCCAATCAACACCGCGCTTCTCAACATGCGAAACATTTAATTGCTCCTTATCTCAGCTTCCAGCTTCCAGCTTCCCAGCTTCCAGTTCGGTCGCCCAGCGAACCTGCAGACCTTGTAGAACCCAGCAGAACCCAGTAGAACCTTCGAATCTACTGATTCCTCGTCAGCTCGATATCGAGCGTGATCGACACCTGATCGCCGACCACGGCGCCGCCGCCTTCGAGCATCCGGTTGTAGACGAGATTGAAGTCGCGGCGATTGATCGGTCGTCGTCGCCGTCGCACCGATGCGCTGCGGCTGCCCCAGATGTCCTTGATCTCCGGCGTCGGCCCTTCGACGTCGAGCGTCACCGGCTTGGTCACCCCTTTGATCGTCAGGTCGCCGAGCACCTTGAGCTTTCCAGGACCGTCAACGGTCACGCTTCGCGACTTGAACGTGATGCGCGGGTACTTGCGACGTCGAAAAACAGGTCGCTCCGCAGATCCTTGTCGCGGTCGGGATTGCGCGTGTTGATCGTGCGCGCGTCGATCGTCGCCTCGACGCGGAGCGTCGTCAGATCCTTCGGATCGAACGTCGCCGTGCCGACCGGTCCGGCGAATTCCCCTTTGACGTTCGCGACGACCATGTGGCGGACCTGGAAGGTCGCCGCGGAATGCCCGGGATCGATCGTCCAGGTGACGGTCTGGGCCGAGGCGGCAGCCGGCAGGGCAAGAGCGAAGAGAATGAGAACGATCCGACAGATAGAAAGCATAGAAGGACTGGCTGACTGCTTATCGGACGAGCAAACTGTGTACCTCAGCAGACGTGCAGTATATACCCAGAAATGGGCCGGAACTGGCCAGGTCAGACCCCAAGTCGATACGAGCGACGTAAGTCATTACCTAGCCGCGTTTCCCCATGGGCCTTTGCGGTAAAGTGACCGCTCATGCCGCCACGCCGTCTCGAGACTGAAATCGATCAGTTGTACCAGCTCCCGCTCGAGGAATTCACGAGCGCGCGAAACACGCTGGCGCGCACGGCGGGAGCTGACGCGACGGAGATTCGCAAACTCGCCAAGCCGCCGATTGCCGCGTGGGCCGTCAATCAGCTGTACTGGAAGCAGCGCGATATCTACGACGCGCTGATCGAAGCCTCAACGGCGGTCCGGAAAGACTCACAAGACGATCCTTGGAGGCGGCGCGCCGACGTCCGCGAATCCACCAGCGCACATGAAGAGCGCGCTCGACGCCGCGCTCAAGGCGACGCTGGGAATCCTCGAAGACGCCGGTCATCCTGCGACGGACACCACTCGTCAGGCGGTCGCTGACCACGCTGCGGGCCCTGCCGACCACCGACACGCCAGGACGGCTGACCGAAACACTTCAGCCGGGCGGATTCGAGATGCTGCAGGGACTGTCAATCGCCGGCGGTGCGGGAATTGCGCGGCCGAAGACCGTCATCAACAAGGCATCACCCTCGTCAGCCGGTTCGAATCAAAAGGGACGGACAGAGGCCACCGAAGCGGAGGCCGAGAAGGCAGAGGCGCGTCCGCGCTGAATCTGCCAGGGCGTTGCGGGAAGCCGAACAGCACGCGCGACGCGAGGAGTTCGAAGCCATGCGGACCACACGCGAGGCGGAGCAGGCGTCCAAGCAGCTCGAGCGGGCTCGCGAGTCGCTCGAAACCGCGCAGACAGGCACTAGACCAGGCGCAGACCGCCGCGACCGAAGCGTCGCGACAGCGCGAGGCGGCCGACCGGCGGGCCAAAGAAGCCGAACGCGCGCTGGAGAGCGCCCGTCGTCATCACGACGCGATCCTCCGCGGCAAGAGCTGAGATTCGATGGCTAATCCGTGGCAGGGCTCGGCTGAGGCTCGACGTGAACGGCCTGCTCGGCTTCGGAGTCGTCCATCGGGATCGTCCGAAGAGGCAGAGTGACCACGAACGTCGCGCCCTTCCCTGGCCCCTCGCTCGTGGCCGACACTTGTCCGCCGTGCAGTTCGACGAGATGACGGACGATCGAGAGTCCGAGCCCGAGGCCGCCGTGCAGCCGCGTCACCGACGAATCTCCCTGGGTAAACCGATCGAAGACGTACGGCAGCAGCGACGGCGTAGATGCCTTCGCCGGTGTCGGTCACCGAAATCAGCGCGCTGGTGCCCGACGCGTCCGAGCGTGACCGACACGCGCCCTCCGGCTGGCGTGAACTTGATCGCGTTCGAGAGCAGGTTCCAGACCACCTGCTGAAGACGATCCGGATCGCCGAGCACGTTGCCGGTGCGCCCCAGCGTGCACGACGAGCTCGACGCCCTTCGCCGCCGCCGATGGCTGCAGCGTGTCGATCGCCGCGTCGATCACCGGCGCCAGCTCGATCGGCCGAAGATTCAGCCGCAGCCGGCCGGTGACGATCCGCGACACGTCGAGGATGTCGGCGATCAACTGTTCCTGCACGTGCGCGTTGCGCTCGATCGTCTCGAGCGCGCGCGATCCTCCCGGCGGCATCGAGCTTCCCCATCCGCAGGAGCCGCGTCCATCCGAGCATCGCGTTGAGCGGCGTCCGCAGCTCGTGCGACAGCGTCGCGAGAAAATCTTCCTTCGCTCGATTGGCGGCGGCGAGATCGTCGGCGCGGTGCGCAGGCTGTCCTCGAGCCGCTTGCGTTCGGTGATGTCGCGGACGACGAGCGCAAAACCGCGCGGTGAGCCGTCGGCGCGCGCATCGGCATCAGCAGCACGAGCGCGTCGAAGGCGGACCCGTCCTGACGGCGCGAAGCGACTCGCACTCGAAACGGCCTTCCTCGCGCGCGATGCGCAGATGTTCGGCCGGCAGACTCGGCGTCGCGTTCGTCGGGCGGGTAGAAGACGCCGATGTTGCGGCCGATGATCGCGTCGGCCGGGTAGCCGAACACGCGTTCGGCGCCGTGATTCCAGCTCACGACGTCGCCGCTGCAGATCGAGCTGCAGATGGCGTAGTCGTGGACGCTGTCGAGCAGGATCCGCAGCCGCTCTTCCGCCTGACGCAGCCGCTCGGCCTGGTTGTCGAGCTCGGCGTAGAGCGCGACGACGCCGCGGTTGGTCTCGGTGAGTTCGTCCTGGAGCTCGATCAGCGCGCGACGCAGCCGGACGTTCTCCTCGACCAGTTCCGGCTCGACCGGCACGACGCCGTCCGGCTCGATCGACCGCCGTCGGGGCAAGAGTCAGCGCGCCGCCCAGGGCATCGCACGGGACCCGTGCGGACAGCGTCACGAGCAGCGAGTCCGGCGAGTCCTGGACCGACACCCGATGCAGCACGTTGGCCAGCGCGGCGACTGAACGCGACATCGCCGACCGATCGACGGCCGACGTCAAGGCCCGGTCCGGATGCTGATCTGGAGCTCCCCTGATGGCGTGACGGTGATTTCGGCGCCGGCGTTCTGCGCCTCGGCAAACAGCAGGCGCGCCGCTTCGTAGGATGCCGCGGACAGACTTCGGACACTCCGATCGTCCAAACCGCATTGTTCCGCGGCAGCTCCGAGTTTCGCGTCGCAACGAGACGAAATCCTGCTGCCGGCGAAGCGGCAGGCGCGACAGCGTGACGTTTCCTGAGGAAAATGACCGAACTGTTCGGATTCAACCTGTTGCGCGTCTGGCGGCTGACGACAGCGGACACGACTCCTGTCGGGTTGGCATGCAAACTGCGAACCGCTGGCCCAGCTCATCCTGGGTCGCAGCTCGGCCGCGAAATCGTCCATGCGACTTCCTCGCGCACAGATTCGCCGACGATATAATTCACGGTTTCGTCTCGCGATCCGATCGCGTGCTACCAGATACCGCGGATTCCACTGTGCGCTCACTGCTCTCTCTCAACCTCCACCACGATCAGGACGTCGTCACCGCGCGGCAGCGAGCGGCGCAGATTGCGCGGCTGCTCGAGTTCGACACCTCCGAACAGACGCGCCTGGCGACAGCCGTATCGGAGATCGTGCGCAACGCGTTCCGCTACGCCGGACACGGGTCGGTGCATTTCGAGGTCGACGCCGACGCACGTCCGCAGCGACTGGTCGTCCGTGTCGAGGACAACGGGCCCGGCATCGCGCAGCCTCGACGACGTGCTGTCCGGACGCTACCAGTCGTCGACCGGAATGGGGATGGGCATCGTCGGCGCACGGCGGTTGATGGATCGGTTCGACGATCCACTCGGACCGAGCGGGCACCCGCGTGGCTGGAAAAGATTTCTCCAGCCACGCGTGCCGCTGGTGACCGCGAAGCGCATCGATCAGATCGCCGAGGCCGTGCGACAGCGCAGCCCGCAAGGACTGGTCGAAGAAATCCAGCTCGCAGAACCAGGAGCTGCTGCGCGCGCTCGACGAACTGCAGCGCAAGCAGCAGGAACTCGCCCGGCTGAATCGCGAACTCGAAGATACCAATCGCGGCGTCGTCGCGCTCTACGCCGAACTGGACGAGAAGGCCGATCACCTGCGTCGCGCCGACGAACTGAAGTCGCGGTTCCTGTCGAACATGACGCACGAGTTCCGAACCCCGGTGAATGCCATCATCGGCCTGTGCAATCTGCTCATCGACGATCGCGAACAGGACGGACGGACGCCGGAACCGGAGCTCGATTACATTCGCAAGGCGGCCGATCAGCTGTCCGATCTGGTCAACGACCTGCTCGACCTCGCCAAGGTCGAAGCCGGCAAGACCGTGATGCGGCCGGCCGACTTCAAGGTGGAGTCGCTGTTCGGCGCGCTGCGCGGCATGCTGAAGCCGGTGCTGCTCAATCGGTCGGTCACGCTCGTCTTCGAGGATGTCTCGGACGCTGCCGGCGCTGCACACCGACGAAGCGAAGGTGTCGCAGATGCTGCGGAATCTGCTGTCGAACGCGCTGAAGTTCACCGAACGCGGCGAGGTGCGCGTCGGCGCCAGCGTCGATCGCAACGGGCACGCAGAATCACGTTCAGCGGTCGCCGACACGGGCATTGGCATCGCGCCGCAGGATCAGGCGCGCATCTTCGAAGAGTTCGCGCAGCTCGAACATCGGCTCCAGCGTCAGGTCAAGGGCACCGGGCTCGGCCTTCCGCTGTCGCGCCGGCTGGCTGAACTCCTCGGCGGCACGCTGACCGTCGATCAGCGAACCGGGCAGTCGGATCGACGTTCTCGTTGACGATCCCGGTCAGCTACGCACTCGCCGGATGCCGTTCGAGCCGACGTTCGACTGGAAACCGGATCCGGCGCGATCTGCCACTGCTCGTCGATCGAGGACGCGCCCGACGATCAGTTCCTCTACGACAAGATCTTCCGGCGTCTCGCCGTTCCAGGTGTATCCGGCCTACACCGTGCGCGCAAGCCGAAGACGCGCTGCGCACGTGCGATCCGGTCGCGATCGTCATGGACCTCGTCCTCGCCGGCGAGGAGGCGTGGGATTTCCTGATCCGACTGAAGCGCGACGAGCGGACGCGCCACATTCCCGGTCGTCATCGTCAGCGCCGTCGCGCAACAGGAAAAGGCGCTCGCGCTCGGCGCCGACGCCTATCTCGTCAAGCCGATCGAACGGCGGACGTTGATCGACACGATCAACGGTCTGCAGGCGCGCGACGCACGTCGGCCATCCGCGTTCTCATCGATCGACGACGAGCCGATGTCGCGGTATCTGCTGCGGCAGTGCCTGCCGACCCCGGCGTTCGACGTCATCGAAGCCGTCGAGCGCGCGACGAAGGACTCTTCGCGCGCGCGTCGGATCGACCTGACGTGATCCTGCTCGACCTGATCATGCCGGGCAAGGACGGCCGCGAGGCGCTCGCTGAACTGCGCCGCGATCCGGTCACGTCGCGACATCCCGGTCGTCATCTGCACCGGGCTCGAGCTCGACGACGACGAGACGCGCGCACTTGCTCCAACACGCGTCGGCCATTCTGTCGAAGCGAAATCTGACGCGGACCACGCGCGCCGGCGATCGTCCGTCAGGCGCTGGAACGCGCCGCGACGACTCACCACACCCACAGAAGGAAGCGTTTGATGGCTACTGATTCGATCGCCATCGCTTGAATGACATTCTGCAGAAAGACGAAGGAACGCTGCTCCAGAGCTGGGTCGACACCCAGGTCAACGCATCGACCTACCGGTCGGATCGGACGAGCCGGCAGGAGCTGCTGGATCAGCTCGCGACGTTTCCTGACGCTGATGCGCGACGCCGTCAAGTCGGGCGAACCGGACATCATGAGCTCCGGCGTGGGACGGCGTGCGGCAGATGCTCGACGACCTCTCGGTCGCGCGCGCGCAGCAGGGATTCTCGCCGTCGGAAACGGCGATGTTCATCTTTTCGTTGAAGCAGCCGCTGTTCGATCGCCTGCAGTGCGTCGTCGGCAGCGGCGTCGAAGCGCTCAATCGGCTGTGGCCGACCAACCTGCTGCTCGACCGGCTCGGCCTCTACACGACCGAGGTGTTTCAGCGGGGACGCGAGCAGGTCATCATCCGGCAGCAGCAGGAGCTGATGGAGCTGTCGACGCCGGTGGTCACGCTGTGGGACGGCGTCCTCGCGCTGCCGCTGATCGGCACGCTCGACAGCGCGCGCACCCAGGTCGTGATGGAGAGCCTGCTGCAGCGCATCGTCGACAGCGGCGCGGCGATCGCGATCATCGACATCACCGGCGTGCCGACCGTCGATACCGTGACGGCGCAGCACCTGCTGAAGACCGTCGCCGCCGCGCGGCTGATGGGCGCCGACTGCATCATCAGCGGCATCCGGCCGCAGATCGCGCAGACGATCGTGCATCTCGGCGTCGAGCTGGGCACCGTGATCACCAAGGCGACGCTCGCCGACGCGTTCGCGATCGCGTTGAAGCGCGCTCGGGCTGGCCGTGCAGAAAGTCCGACGGCGCCGCGCCGGCGCGACGAGAACGGCGCGGACGCGCGATCGGCCGACGAACGGAGCGAGGACTGATCGTGGAACGGATTCCGATTCTCAAGATGGGCGAGTACCTGCTCGTCACCATCCAGGTCGACATGCACGATCGCCTGGCGATGTCGCTGCAGGACGATCTGACCTCGAAGATCGTGTCCGCGCACGCCAAGGGCGTGCTCATCGACATCTCCGCGCTGGAGATGGTCGACTCGTTCATCGGCCGGATGTTCGGCGACATCGCCGCGATGTCGCGCGTGCTCGACGCGGAAACCGTCGTCGTCGGCATGCGGCCGGCGGTCGCGATTACGCTCGTCGAGCTCGGGCTGTCGCTTGACCGGCGTCCGCACCGCGCTCAACATCGAGCGCGGGATGGAGCTGCTGCGCAGGCCTCATCGCCTCGAGAGGACGCGACGATGCTGGTTCCGCTTAGCGAGAATCGCCCGATCTCGACGTCGGAGGACGTCGTCGCGGTGCGGCAGGCGGTGCGGCAGCGCGCGGTCGAGCTCGGCTTCAACCTCGTCGATCAGACGAAGATCGTGACCGCCGCGAGCGAGCTGGCGCGCAACACGCTTGCAGTACGGCGGCGGCGGCACGCTGCGAATCGAGGAAGTCCTCGAGGGTCCGCGGCGCGGACTGCGGCTCGTCTTCGAGGACAACGGCCCCGGCATTGCGAACATCGAGCTCGCCATGAAAGACGGCTACACAACCGGCAATGGTCTCGGACTCGGGCTGTCCGGCGCGAAGCGTCTGTCGAACGAGTTCGACATCCAATCCCGTCCCGGCGAAGGGACACGCGTGACCATCGTCCGGTGGCGATGAACGTGACGGCGGCGCACGCCGTCCAGGAATCCAGCCAGATCGCCGCAGCGCGTCGTGCCGCGCTCGATCTGGCCGAGCGATCGGGTTCTCGGAGGAGCGCGCGGGAAAGGCCGCGCTCGTCGTCACCGAGCTGGCAACCAACCTCGCGAAACACGCCACCGGCGGCGAGCTGTTGTTCCGCGCGATTCGAAACGAATGGCGGCGCGAGCCGCGCTCGACGGCATCGAGATTCTCGCCATCGATCGCGGGCCCGGGATGCCGGACGTCGCGCGCGCGCGTGAGGATGGCTACTCCACCGCCGGGCACGCTCGGACACGGGCTCGGATCGATCGAGCGGCAGTCAGATTTCTTTCAGATCTACTCGCAACCGTCCGGCACCGTCGCGGTGGCGCGGCTCTGGTCGCGAACCGCCGTCGATCGGCGCGCGGCAGCCGCTCTATCGAGATCGGCGCCGTGCTCGTCTCGCATCCAGGCGAAGACATCTGCGGCGACGACTGGGACTGGACGATGCGCGACGATCGGTTCGCGATCATGGTCGCCGACGGCCTCGGTCACGGACTGTCCGCCCACGACGCTGCGACCGCGGCGATCGAGCGTGTTCCAGCGGCATGCACGAAGAGTCGCCGTCCCGGGTGATTAGCGACGTGCACGCGGCGCTGCGGCCGACGCGCGGCGCGGCGGTCGCGATGGTCGCGGTGGATACCGATCGTGGCGTCGCCAACTTCTGCGGTCTGGGCAACATCGGCGCGGTCATCGTGTCAGTGAGGATCGCGGCACGGGATGGTTTCGCAGAATGGCACCGCGGGACACATGGCCAGCCCGCATCCACGAGTTCAGCTACCCGGTTCCGCGCGATCGATGCTGGTCATGTTCTCCGACGGTCTCACGTCGCACTGGGATCTCGCGCCTACCCCGGGCTGGGCACGCGCCATCCGAGCGTCATCGCCGGCGTTCTCTATCGCGATTTCAGCCGGCGGCGCGATGATGTCACGGTGGTGGTCGCGAAATCTCGCTGAACACGCCTGCCGAAAAACTGTAGTCGCTTCCCCACAGTGTTCGCGGCGACTCCCGGAAGCATCGCGCTGCGGCCGACGCTTCGCTCGATATTTTCCGCAGTATTACGCAGTAATTTTACGGCCGAGCTTCGCGCCTTGACCGCCACCTCAGCGTTCCCTCGTTTCCGGCACATGCCTTGATGCTTGATCATGCCGCGCGTGATGCATATGGCCGAGTTGTCTCCTCGGACGTCCGGCAGGACAGACGCTGACACACGCAGCCGATGCGCCGCGAACGACGTCGGATCTGCGCGAATGGATCCGCGCGGGCGCTGACGCTCGACGGCGAGCAGCAGGCGCGCCTGCTCGAGGCGATCGACAACGTGCTCGGCAATCAGCGTCAGCTGCTCGAGGAATCCAAGCACGAGGCGATTCGCGCGATGTCGGAGGGGTTCGCCGAGAAGATGTCGCGGCTGCAGCGGCAGCTGACCGAGAAGGATGTGACGGTCAGCAACATCGCCCGCTACTTCGAGGAGGTCGTCGCCGGTCTCACCGACAAGTCGCATCGCGATCCGAAAACCAAGCTGCTGAATTTCGACTGGTTCATGGAGCGGCTGGAGTCGTTTCTCTCGGTCGAGCAGCGCGTGCGCTGGTGCGGCGTCGGCGTCGTCGACATCAACAGCTTCAAGCACTACAACGACACGCTCGGCCATGCGGTCGGCGACAAGATCATCGAGCGCGTCGCGCGCATTCCTGTCCGATCAGATCCGGTCGGAGGACTTTCTCGCGCTCGAACGCGGGAGCGCCGACGCGCGCGATCTGCACGCGCGGTTCGGCGGCGACGAATTCTGCTTTCTGATCCCCGACCTCCCCGGCTGCGCCGAAGCCGTCGAAATTGCCGATCGCTTCAAGCACGCGGTCGAAGGACACGACTGGAGCCGCGACGATCGCCGGCTGGCCGCGCGACCGGTCCGCGTCGACGTCGGCGTCGTCTGCCTCCATCTCGGTCCGGTCGCCGAGCGCCGCGGCGTCGCGCGGAAGCTGGCGGCGGAATTGATCCATCGCGCGGATCAATTGATGTACGACGCCAAGAGCAGCAAGGCCGATCACGTCTACCAGGCGGCCGTCGACGTGCAGAACAGCGCGCTCGTCGAGATCCGCGGCGATTTCGCGAAGAGCCCGGACCGGCCACACTCGAACGGCCGTTCCTGATTGCGACCCGTTCGCGCGGGTGCTACACTTGATCTGCTTCGGTGCGGTCGGAAGGCCGCGTCTAGTCCTCCCGAAGCTTGGGCTCCGCCTTTAGGCGGAATCGATCCTGATGGTGGGTGTAGCTCAGTGGCAGAGCGCCGGACTGTGGCTCCGGAAGTCGCGGGTTCGAACCCCGTCATCCACCCCAACTACTCAATTTCCCAATAAATCGCCGTCGAAATGACCGCTCCAGGCGGGTTTTGCTAACCGATTGCAATCGAGCTGCGCTGGCGTCGTGAGGTGGCAACCGCGGCGGCCAGGGCAGCCCTCGCGCGGCTCGACGTTCTACGTTGCGCGCTAGCCGTGGCAGCTTGAACACGTGAATCGACTGGTCCGTCTTCCGGTACCGTTTCTTGTCCTGCCGCTTCGAGAGGTCCGAGACGCACACGAACGACCGGTCCGTCAGCCAGCAGAGCCCCTCGAGCGTCCGGTACTTGATCTTGCCTTTCTTCGTTCGCGGAAACTCGTACGTCGTTCCCTCGTCGGCAATCGTCCAGTCGCCGAAGCGAAGCGTGCCAATCCAGAGCCGCGAGGATTGCTGAGAGAGGACCGCGATGCGGCGTCCTCGCAGCGCGACCGCCGAGTAATCTTCGAACGTCGACGGTTCGTGGCAGCTTGATGCGAGCGACAGGCTTCCAGAGCGTGCCTGAGCGCTGAAGCAGGTGGAGGCGTCCTCCACCGGGCTTTCGTCCCGCGCGGCCGGCGCGGCACCGGTTCCCCTCGCAGAGCGCGAGCAGATAGTCCTGCCCGCGCCACCGCACGGCGCACAGCCCCTCGAAACCGGTGTTGCGCTTCTCGAACGCAAAGTCGACCCACCGCCGCCGCTTGTACTGTGCGGACTCGTCGCACTCGTCGATGAGCGCCTTGTAGGTGCCGTCGGGATGTTTCTCCGCCTCGATGAGCAGGTAGAAGCGGCGCGTGTATCGGCTGAAGGCGATGTCTTCGTATCCTTCACCGTCCCTCTTCGGCCCGAACCACGAATGCCGCTTCGATCCGGGCTCGAGGCTGCGATGAATCCTCGCGACCCGCCTGACGTTGTCGAAGATGACGTAGTAGTCCGCGCCCTTGGCGATCACTCCGCTTGCCTCGAGCACCCCGTCGGGGGTGGGCGGGCTGATGAAATCGGCCAGCTTGCGTTCGGCGACGAGGACCATCACCGGGTGCGGGTGGTGCGCCATTGTCCCGATTCTATTTCCTTTGACCGTCCGTCTTCGAGGCAAGAGCCAGGATCCCGATCAGCTGCTGCCCGTCCTCGAGAACCCTCCGGTCCAGCGCATCAAGGAATTGGTTGGGAAACGGATTGATCTCGACAACATTCAGTGAGCGCGTGATCGCAGTTTGTCGATTTGACGCGCCCGGGCAAGTCGCGGCACAATCACTACCTCATCCTTTCACAAGACACTCGACGAGGCGCGTTTGAATCAGAACGACGTCGAGCGCATCGCGCACGCGACGCTGCGCGAACTTGGAGTCGTCGGCGCGGTGGTGACGGTCACCTCCGAAGCGCAGCCAGGAGAATGGCGCGTCGACATTCAGGGCAGCAGAGGTCCCGAGCAGCTGCGCGTGAAGTGCGGCGCGGGATCGACCGCGCAATGGGTGCGCCAGCAGATCTTCGAGCAGTACACCGCGCACAGCTGATGCCGCGGGATAGCGCGCGGCGCGTTTCTTCGGCGCCGCCTTCACCGGCTTCTCGATTTCGGCCTTCGCCGCTTTCTTCTTGCCGGTGCTCACGCGATCCAGGCTCTGACGCAGCGCGTCCATCAGGTTGACCACCTTCGGCGGCGTCTCCTCGGCGGTCGCGACGACTTCCTCGCCGGCGATCTTCGCGTCGATGATCCGCTGCAGCTCTTCCTGGTACTCGTCGCGGAACTCCGGACAGGTTCAGCTCCGCTTCGAAGTTCTCGATCACCTGCTTGGCGAGCTTGATCTCCTCCGGCTTGATCTTCGACGGCACGTTGTCGAGCTCTTCGATGTTGTCCATGCTGCGCACTTCCTTCGCGTGGCGCATCGTGTACATCACCATCCCCTTCTCGCGCGGCTGCACCGCGACGAGATACTCGCGTCCGTAGAGCGCGAGCTTGCCGATGCCCGCCTTGCCTTTCATCCCCTCGCGCATCACCGCGAACGCTTCGGTCGCCATCGCGCCGTCGGGCGCGAGGTAGTACGGACGCTCGAAGTAGATCGGATCGATGCTGACCGCGTCGGTGAACTGCACGAGATCGATCACGCGCGTCGACTCCGGACGCACCTTCGCCACGTCGTCCTCGGTCATCACGACGTAGCGGCCCTTCTCGAACTCGTAGCCTTTCGCGATCTCGGAGATCGGCACTTCGCGCTGGCAGGTCGGACACCAGCGCTTCTGCTGAATGCGCGTCTGGCACTCGGCATGAAGCTGGTTGAAGCTGATCGTGGCCGCCGAATCCGTCGCCGGAAACACCCGCACCGGAATGTTGACCAGGCTGATCTTCATGAACCCTTTCCACGTCGGTCTGGCAGCCATCGCGATCTCTCCTTCAATCCGTCACGGCGACAGAACAGATTATCGGTCAGGACTCAGGGCAGGGCAAGGCAGCGCCGCGGCTCGAGCGAGGCAGGACTGAAGCGCTGCGGAGCGGCGCGCAGATCGAGCATCGGTGCAGAACCTCGCGAGCAGTGATACCTGCTGACGAGCGCCGTGAGCAACCTGAGCCACCTGAGCCTCGAGCCTACAGCTCTTGAGCCCATGCAATGGCGCGAAAACCCAGCGACCGTCCGGCCGATGCTGGCAACCCTGGCCGAGCCGCCGCTGACCGGACGCGGCCTGGTGTACGAGCCGAAGTACGACGGCATCCGCGCGCTCGTGCACGTCCCGCCGACGGATGCCCGCGACAGCGTTCGCGCTCTGGTCGCGGCTCGGCAACGAGAAGACGGCGCAGTTTCCCTCGATCGTCCGCGCGCTCGAGAAGCTGCGTCCCGACGCTGCGGCGCACCGCTGCTCATCGACTCCGAGATCGTCGCGCTCGACGAGAAGGGCAATCCGGCCGGATTTCAGCGGCTGCAGGGACGCATCCATCTCACCGGCGCGCGCGAGGTCGAACAGGTCGACAAGGCGCAGCCGGTCGCGCATCATCGCGTTCGATCTCCTGCGCGACGGCGACGACGATCTTCGCGGCCTGCCGCTGACCGAACGCCGCGCCGGCTCGAGGCGCACCTCCAGCCGCACCTCTCGAGCACGCTCCGCATCAGCGAACAGGTGGCCGACGATGGACGGGCGCTGCACGCGCGGGCGCTGCGGCGAAGGCTGGGAAGGCTTGATCGTCAAGGAGGCGCGCGCGCCGTATCAATCAGGACGGCGCAGCCCGGCGTGGCGGAAGCTGAAGGTCGTCCACGAACAGGAGTTCGTCGTCGGCGGATGGACCGAACCGCGGCACACGCGGTCAGTACTTCGGCGCGCTGCTGCTCGGCGTGCACGACGAGAAGACCGGTGCGTTGACCTACGTCGGACACACGGGAACCGGCTTCGATCAGGCCGAGCTCGAACGCGTGTGGAAGCTGCTGAAGGCGCGCGAGATTCCGCGATCGCCGTTTTCCGACGCAGCCGAAGACGAACGAGCCGGCGCACTGGGTGCGGCCCGGAACTGGTCGCCCAGGTACGATTCACCGAGTGGACGGCCGACGCCAAGCTTCGGCATCCTGTGTATCTGGGATTGCGTGACGACAAACGTCGCGCAGGACGTTCGCCGCGAAGACCCTGGGTCAGACCGGAGTCAGACTGCGCGTCAGACCAGCGGTCAGATCGGGTCAGACCGCGCGCCACCTCGCCGCCGCGCTCAACAAACGCTGGATGCGATCGACGTCGCCGTCGTCGAACAACTGCGCGCCCTCGAGGACGCGCGTCGCGACGGCACGCATCGAGCTTCCCGGCGGCGAGACGACTCGGCGTCACCAACCTCGCGAAGGTCTTCTGGCCGCGACGGCAAGCTGACCAAAGGCGATCTGCTCCGCTACTACGCGGAGGTCTCGCCGCTCATCCTTGCCCGCCGTCGCCGATCGCCCGCTCGTCATGAAGCGATTTCCAAACGGCGTGACGGGCATGGCGTTCTATCAGCAGCGCAAGCGCCTCGAGCAGCCGCCGACCGGGCGTGCGCATCGAAACGATCGCCGGCGGCATCGATCCGATCCTCGAAGGGAGACGAGCAGCGCTTCGTCGGCGGATCGCTGATCACGCTGCTCTACATGACGCAGATCGCCGCCATCTCGCAGGATCCGTGGTTCTCGCGGGTGCAGTCACCGCTCGATGCCGACTACGCGGCGATCGATCTCGATCCCGACGACCACACGCCGTTCTCACGCGTGCTCGAGGTGGCGCGCTGGGTGCACGACGAGCTGGAGACGCTGGGCGTGCCTGGCGTACCGAAGACCTCGGGCTCGAGCGGGCTGCACATCTACGTGCCGCTTCCGCCGGACACGTCGTACGAATCCGGCCAGCTCTTTTGCCAGATCGTCGCCACGGTCGTCGCGGCGCGGCATCCCAAAGGTGGCCACCGTCGAGCGCACCGTTCGCGCGCGCCCGCGCGGCACGGTCTACGTCGATTTCCTGCAGAACATTCTCGGCAAGACGCTGGCGACCGCCTACAGCGCACGCGCGAGCGACTTCGCCGGCGTCTCGACGCCGTTGACGTGGGAGGAGGTGCACGCGGGCGTCGATCCCAAGGACTTCACGATCACGACCGCGCCTGCACGCTTCCGCGAAGTCGGCGATCTGTGGGCGCGTCTGCGCAAGACGAAGCCGGCGAATCTCGAGAGCGGTGTTTCGGAAATATGAAAAAGAGCTGTAAATGATAGGCCGATCGATCCTCAGGCTGACGCGAGTGTCCTCGCCGCGCGTCAGCTCGAGCGAGAATCGACGATCGTAGCTGCGCGAGCAGGTCGGCGCGATCGTCGTAGATAGCCGATCGCGCCGCGCAGATCCTGTCTCGCTCCCACCCGCCGCACGTCAGCGCGATGATCCGAATGCCTGCGCGCAGCGCGGCTTCCACATCGTACGGGTGTATCGCCAATCATGATCGTCCGCTCCTCGGCGCAACCCGTCCGCTTCGAGCGCTGCCTTCACGATATCCGGATCCGGCTTCGATCGATCCGCGTCGTCTGACGACGTGCGGGTGGGGATGAGATCGGCGACGCGCGCGACCTCCAGTAGCGGGTGCAGTTCGTCGTCGGTCGCGGAGCTGGCGATGGCCAGGGCAAAACCGTCGCGCTACGAGGCATTGCACCAGCTCGCGCGTGTCGCGGAAACGGACGCAGCCGCGGCAGCCACACGCTCTTGAAGATGTCCTTCCGCCGCTTCACGATCTGGCTTTCCTGCGGCTGAATCTTCTTCGATGCCGGCGACGAGCGGCATGAGCTTGTCGCCGCCCATGCCGATCGCGCGCCGGACTTGATCGTACGCCACCGTGATCCCGTGTTCCGCGAATGCGTCGACCCATGCGCGCGCGTGCGCGTCGTTGCTGTCGACGAGCGTTCCGTCCACGTCGAAGATCACGGCGGCGTCACGTTGGTCTTGTCGTCAGAAGCTTCCCTCTCCCTCTTCCTCGTCCTCTTCGTCATCGAGATCGTCGGTCTCGTCGAACTCTTCGTCGTTCGACGCATCTTCCATTTCGTCAGCGCGGCCGCGCACGCGATCGTCGTGATCCATTCGGTCGCGCGATTCGTTCGGGCTCAGCCGGTCCGTGTCTCTGTTGGCCATGTACGCTCCTTTCGAGTCACACGGCGATCGAGCAAAGCAGGTGCCACGGCTGCGATATCATCGACCGCGATGGCCAAGCGAACAGATCTGTCGCCCGAGGAAGCGGCGCGCGTCGTTTGGCGTCGGGACAACTGACGCGTCATCTCTTCATTTGCCTTGGGCCTGATTGCACCGATCTCGAGAACGGCGAGCGCACGTGGGTGTACCTGAAGGGACGGATGAAGGAGCTGAACATTACCGGGCCGGACGGGCCGTTCTATCGCACCAAGTGCCAGTGCCTCCGAATCTGCACGGGTGGCCCGATCTGCGTCGTGTATCCGGAGGGCACCTGGTATCGCGATGTCACACCTGAGAACGCAGAGCGCATCATCCAGGAACACCTGATCGGCGGCCGCATCGTCGAGGATTTGTGTTTCGCCAGACATGCATTGGAAGCCGAGTAGTTGGTGGCGCCCGCAGACCTGCATGAACCGCTGACGCCGGGGCGCATTGAAGTCGTACGGACGGCAACCGGGCTCAGGCGCTGAGACGGTCTTGCACCGCGGAGAGCGCCTCGTTATGATCAGCATTCGACCGTTCAGCAGATTTCGCGTCTTTACGAGTTGCGATCGTTTGCGTGCGCCCGTAGCTCAGTTGGATAGAGCGCCGGGCTTCGAACCCGTAGGTCGGGGGTTCAAATCCCTCCGGGCGCGCCACATTTTCGCGACATCTGTGCAGAACGCCACCGCAGTGCGCCCGTAGCTCAGCTGGATAGAGCGTTGGCCTCCGGAGCCAAAGGCCGCAGGTTCGAATCCTGCCGGGCGCGCCATTCGACTCGCGAGCGACGCGAGCGATGCGAGCGAAGTCGAATGGCGTCCTGAGCGAGCTTTCGTTCGCATGCGAGTCGAAGGACGCGCTCGCTTCTCGGATGCTCGCTCGCTCATGGCAGGAACCTTTCTTTATCGGCGGGGTCCCCTGCACCCCGCCTCGCTCACTGCGCTACGCTCGCTCTTCGCCGCTGCTATTTCCTTACGGCTGTGACTGCGCACGATTTTTCGGGCACCCACCTGAACTGCACGGATCAGGTCCTGCATACTCTGACTCGACAACCGCGACGGTGAGGGATAAACTCAACCGCGGGAAACGAGCGAGCGATGATGAATACGCGACCAGTCCTTAACGTTGACGACCACGCGCCGGCGCGATTTCTCCGGACGCGCATCCTCCAACGCGCGGGCTTCGGCGTGGACGAGGCCGACTGCGCGGCGGGCGCGATCGAACACGCGCCGCAGGCGTCATTGTTGTTGCTCGACGTCAAACTCCCCGATGGCGATGGCTTCAGCGTCTGCGAGAGAGTCAAGAAAGCGGCGCCGTCGCTGCCGGTCGTGATGGTGACGTCGGTCTATCGCACCGCGCAGGCGCGCCGCGACGCGTTCGCGGTCGGCGCCGACGCATTCCTGCTCGAGCCGATAGCACCGGAGCAGTTGGTGCGCACGATCGAGACGCTGCTGAAGCGCAAGGGCGAACCACGACGAACGGTCGGCGAAGCATGGATCATCACCGACGCCACCGGCGACATCCAGGAGATCAGCGACGAAGCGGCGAGCATTCTTAATCTCTCGCCGCGCGGTCTGCGCGGCCGGAACCTGCCTGCGTTCATCACCGACAATCGACCGCGACTGATTGGGGAACTGCTGCGCGCGTCGGAAGGGCTGATCATCGATCGCATGAGCACGCTGCAGCCGCGCGATCGTCGCCCGATGCGCGTGCATCTCGACGTGTCGGCGATGGCGATCCAGCCGGGCGAGCGCGTGAAACTGCGCTGGATCATCTCGCCAGAATCGCGCTGACCGTTCCGGTTCAGCCGACCTGCATGGTATAATTTCGATTTGCCTGGCCGGACGATTGCCTTGTCCGGGACGTCTCCCTTCCGTGTGGGCCGCTAGCTCAATTGGCAGAGCAGCAGACTCTTAATCTGCGGGTTGAAGGTTCGATTCCTTCGCGGCTCATTTCTCACTCAATCAAGCAGTTACGACGAACGCATCTGACGCGTAGAAAACAATCTGCGGGTTGTACGCAGATCTTGAATCTGCGGGTTGTAACGCAGTAACGCGAAAGCCGGCTACTGCAGCGAGATGCACTGCGACACTCGAATGGTTGACGCTGCTCGGTTCGCCGCGTTTGAACGCATAATGTCCTCAGCATTCACTCATGAGAGGATTCTCGTAGGCTCGGCTCTCATTGATCCCTTGGAAACTGCGATTACCGACCAGGCGTGCCAACGAGCCTCTTTCGATCCTCGAACCAGTTCAGCACGACGACGATCTCGGGGTGATCGACCGCACCTTTGATCATGAGGAAGCAGCTGCCGTCTCGTGAGACATCGTAGGTGCGCCGCAGCTCTCCAAAGCTGTAATACCGATTGTCGAACTCTCTTCTCGGTGTTCCGGCAGTGATGAAGTCGGACCGCGGTTGAACCCGGACGCCATCAGATATCCCTCCAGGTCGATGAAGAAACAGGCCCGTCCCAGATTGAGCCCAGAGCGGCTTCGTTCCGCCGCCGGGGAATATCTTCAGCTTAGGGCCCCTTTCTGCATCCGGATACGGTCGAACGAGAATCTCGTCGCGAACCCGTGGATTCTTCCGTGTCGAGCCACCACGTGACAGTGCTCGCCTGATCGCTTTCCAATCACCCCAATCGGCGCAACACCGGTTCACGAGCTCGAGTCCGCTGGAGACGTCCAATACGGGTAGACTCTTCGATAAATGGTTCTCTTTTCGTGGCGATCATCCAGCGATGAGCGAACTTGAGCGCCGGTCACACGTCGAAGCGCTTTGTCGCGCCGCGCGGCAGCGGGACGCCGGGGAGCGCGCCGCTTTTCTCGATGCCGTGTGCGCCGAGGACGTCGGACTGCGACGCGAGGTGGAGTCGCTGCTCGCACAGCCAGCTGACGGAAGCTTCCTGTGGCGGCCGGAGGCGGCCGCTACGCAGACAGTTGTTCCTCACCCGTCCGAGTCGGTCTCCGACATCGGCGGGGAAGCGTTGACGGCGCTGTCGCCAAGTGACTCGCGCACGCCAGCGGACGCTGGGCCGGGCACCCAAGCTCACATGGCGCGTGGGCAGTTGTTCGGTCCGTATCGCATCGTGCGGCTGCTAGGGTGCGGCGGCATGGGCGACGTCTACGAAGTCGAACAGGTCGAACAGGGCCGCCGCATCGCGCTCAAAGTTTTGAGTCAGCGGCTGGCCGATCCCGACGACCGGGCGCGCTTCCTCCGTGAAGGCCGGTTGGCGGCATCGATCAACCATCCCCACAGCGTCTACATCTTCGGCAGCGAAGAAATCGCCGGCACACCCGTCATAGCGATGGAGCTATTGGGGGGTGGCACGCTGAAGGATCGCGTACGCGATCACGGCCCGCTCCCTCCGGCCGAAGCGGTTGACGCGATTCTGCAGGTCATCGCCGGACTGCAGGCGGCACAGGCTGGCGGCATCCTGCACCGCGACATCAAGCCCGCGAACTGTTTCATCGACCGCGACGGCACGGTGAAGATCGGCGACTTCGGGTTGTCAATTTCGACGATCGCCCACGACGTGACGCTCCTCACGAAGAGCAGCACGTTCCGGGGGACGCCCCAGTTTTCCGCGCCGGAGCAGTTCAGGGGCGAGCAGCTGGACGTGCGCGCGGACATTTACTCAGTGGGGGCGACGCTCTATTACCTTCTCACTGGCCAGCCTCCGTTCGACGACACTGATTTGATGGCGCTTCTGACACGGATCGCCACGGAGGTACCGCGGTCGCCGCGCGCGCTGCAGCCCCGCGTTCCGCGAGGCTTGGCGAGGATTGTGGTGCGCTGTCTCGCGAAAGACCGGGCGGCCCGGCCCGAGACCTACACGGCGCTTGTCCAGGCTCTGCGGCCCTTCGGTACCGTCGCCCCGACCCCCGCGACGCTTGGGTTGCGGTTCATGGCGGGAATGATCGACCGAATCCTCTTGAGCGCGTTGCTCTTTGTTTTCATGATCTGGATCCTGCCGCGTGTGCGGCAGGCCATGTGGCTGATCCCCGCATTCCCGTCCGCGATGGCGATCGGCTATTACGCGATTTTGGAAGGTCTCGCAGGGGCTTCAATCGGAAAGCGGATCGCCGGGCTGCAGGTTCAACAAGCCAACGGTCAACCGGCCGGGATGGCAAGGGCGCTGTGGCGTGCGCTGGTCTTCCAAACCCCGAGCTTGGTGACAATGCTAACTACGCTTAGCCTCGACCTGAGGGCCGTGTTGGGGCCATCCTTGTGGTTTACGACAGGTTCGGCGGTCCTATTCGGCTTGCTGTTCTCGACGGCGCGACGAGGTAATGGGTTCGCTGCCGTGCACGAACTCGCCAGCGGGACGCGGGTCGTGAGTCGTCCAGAGCGCGGGATCCGACCCAAGCTGGATGTGCTCCCCATTCAGGCGACTGCGGTGGAAGGTGCGAGTCCGCCACGGTGCGGTCCGTACGAAATCGCAGGGACACTCGGATCCACCGACGTTGGCGAACTCCTGGTGGGATTCGACTCCAGCCTGCGTCGCCATGTCTGGATTCATACGCTCCCTTCGGGCACAGCTGCCGTGGCGCCGCTAATCCGCGATCTCAGCCGACCCGGCCGCCTGCGCTGGCTGAACGGACGACGATCCAAAAGTGAAGCCTGGGACGCCTACGAAGCCTTGGATGGCGTGCCGCTTGTCAGCCTGCTCGGCACAGCGCAGCCGTGGCGCACTGTTCGGCCTTGGCTGCTGGATCTCGCGCGAGAGATCGATGCGGGGTTGCAGGACGGATCGATCACTGCACTCACCATCGACCACGCCTGGATCACGCGTGACGGCCATGCCAAGCTGCTGACTTTTCGCGCGCCCGGCGTGACACTCGCGACTCAGCCATGGGCCGTCACTTTGGAATCCGGCCAGAGCTTTCTCGAGTCCGTCGGACGAAGGGCCCTCGCAGGATCGGCGGATGACGAGTCGAGCACGACCGCCGCACGCGCCTACGATCCGCTGCCGCTCCCCGCAACGGAAACGCTCGACACGCTCGCGCGTCGTGAGTTGACCACTTCGTCAGAGATGGTCACCCGGACGGCTGCCCTGTTGGAGAGCCCCGACCGCGTAGAGCGCGGGCGACGCGCAGCGCACTGCTGCGGTTTGGTGCCCGCGATCCTTTTGTTGATGGACTTGGTTCTACTGCCGGTCAATCTCGATCTGCTCATGACCCCAAACGAGAGGTCCCTCAACGACAGCCTCATCCGCCTCTCAAGTCTCACCGAGAACGGCCGACAAGATCGCGCACAGGAGCGAGCCGCACTCGAGCTGTATATCGCGGGCCGTTTTCGATCGATGATGGTTACCGATCCATACATGTTTACGAGCGGGGCTACCGGCCGCATTCTTGAAGCACGGCGACCCCTCGTCGAGCGAGTCGCGGCTGACCACCCGACCGTCTCCGCGGAAGACCTGACGACGGCCGCAGCGACGCTCAGCCCATTCCTGCGAGCACAGGAACGCCGACACAAACTCAAGCTCGCGCTGTTCGGAGGCCAACTAGCATTCTTCGCGCTATTTGGAGTCTGGGCGTTTCGAGGTGGCTTGATCCTCAGCGCCTTTGGCATCGCCGTCGTCACGCGCGACGGGAAGCCAGCGTCGAGATTACGAGCGCTCTCGCGCGGCCTGGCAGGATGGGGTCTCGTCGCCGTGGCGATCTGGCTCTGGGTTGCGGTTGACGTCGCGGTTGGGGTCTCTATGGGGGTCTTGGTCGTGGCGGGCGCGGCCTGGGCCATCGTGCATCCGACGCGCGGATTGCAGGATCGGATCGCCGGCACTTGGCTCGTGCCGCGATGAAGCGGGTGAGTGCGTGACGCCCGACGTGTACTTCAAGAAGTTAGTGCGATCGGTCAGAGTCGTCCGGAGATCCAGTAGCGCCACGTCCGCCTGACTCCATCTGCCGGACGTGATTCGCGAGTTGAAGATGTTCGACATCGGATACGAGCAGCAGCTCAACGAAGTCGTCGTAACTGATCGCGGCACCTTAGGAGGTCTGACACACTTTCCTCCGGCGCGTACCTAGGACGACGGACGGAAACAGGAGTGCAGGCATCCAAAGCCACGGTCTTGCGTTCATTCGCGCAGGACCCTTGCCTTCTTACGCTGATTGCGTAACCATTTACGCATCATGCGTAAGCCACGCGCCTTAGCCACATTGTTCCCGACGGTCCGCGGAGACGTGCTCGCGGCCACGCTGAACCAACCCGACAAGTGGTGGTATCTGTCCGAACTGGCGCAATTCCTGAGGACCACGCCTTCGAGCCTGCAGCGCGAGCTCAAGGCACTGGTGGACGGGGGCATCCTGCAGCAACGGCGTGAGGGAACCAGGACGTATTTCAAGGCCGAGACACGGTCGCCTTTGTTCCCAGAGTTGCGCGGCTTGATCGAGAAAACCGTCGGCGTGCTCCCGACGCTCCAGGAAGTCTTGGCGCCAATTCAAGCAGACTGTGCCTTTGTTTACGGCTCCGTCGCCCGTCGCGATGGACATGCCCTCAGCGATGTCGACTTGATGGTCCTCGGCAATGTGGGCCTCGCGGAACTGACGCCCGCACTTCGGAAAGCCGAAACCCGCCTCGGACGCGAGGTCAATGCGACGAGCTATTCGGCTCGCGAATTCCGAGGCAAGGTTGCGGCAAAGGACCATTTCCTATCCGAGGTTCTCAAAGGACCCAGGCAATTCGTGAAAGGCGATCACCGTGACCTGGACGAAATTATTGGCAAGCCACGACGTTCAGCGACATCAGACGTCGAAACAAGAGCTCGACGACATGCGGGCGCTGGTCGCGCGTGATCTTGCCGACTCGAAGGTCGCGGGCCTCTCGGCGGATCGACAATTCGCAACTGCGTACAACGCGGCCCTGCAGGCCGCACACATGGCCGTCGCGTGTGCCGGCGGCGGTAAACACAAAGGTCGCCCACGAGGCCGCCCGGCGGATCACCTCGTCGAGCATCGAGAGAATCGTCGACCTCTTGAACTGGCGAGGTGAGCGAGAGAAATGGCGACAGAACAGCGGTCGGAATCGTGGATGGGCTTTGTGTGTAGGAAGTGCGGCGCGCCGTTCGCCATCGAGCCATCAAATGATGCCTCGAAGTCCGGTCACCATTCGGCGAGAGGCTGGCGTGTGACCTGCACAAGTTGTGGAGTGACCGAGTATTACGAGCCAGGAACCCCGATGGTAAGGATCACGGTTTCACACTGAAGCACTCGCAGAGATCATTGGACCTACGCAGGGAGGATGCAATGGGTATGCACGAACGATGGAGCGGTGAGTACCGAGTACGACATCGAGGTTCTACCGCTCGTACCGCCGATGTCTAATGGAAACAGCCACGAAGCGAAGGTTGCGCGCTTCGATCGGCGTCAGCGATCGAGTCGACCGGAATGTCCGAGCCCATTGTCGTTCTGCTTGCACCGGGCAAAAACGGAAGCTGAAGCAGTGCAGATGGTAGAAGCCGATGTCAAGAAATGGATTAGCGAGCGTTGATCTTCAAACCGATCCCTGCCGTTTCCTCGCGTCCCTTGCTTGTACCTCGGAAACGACGTATGCTGGCATCGCTTTCCTGAGCACTGCCGTACCCCGCCGGGGAACCCTCTCCCCGACCTTGAGCAACAGCCCTCACCAAAGCTTTTCCAGGCGTGGCACTCTCGGCCGGCGTGTCGCCATGGCGGTTCTTTACGATCGGCGGTGGAGTCCCGCCGCGACCTTTCACTGATCAAGAGAAGAATCAACGACAGCTTTGAGGGTGAACGTCCTCTCGCACTCTGGAGGTGTCCCATGCTCTTGTCTGCCCACCGATTCCTCGCGACGCGCGTGATCGATCAAGCCGTTCGAGATGTGCGTAATCCGAACGGGGCGCCGATCGACAACGTTAGCGCACGAGCGTTTCTATCGGGGTCGCCGATGCTGTCCTACTGGTGCGAGATTGCGGGGCTCGATCGAAACTTCGTGATTGACCGGGCACGGATTCTGATGGCAGCTGCGAGACGTGCGCGCGCACCTGACACTCCGATCCTTGCCCGAGTGCCGCCTGTTCGCGTTGGCAATCACCATGACAAGCATTGACCACGATCGCGATTCGCAGATGCAAGAGCTGGAGCGGATGAAGAATGCCTTCCTCGTTGCGCAGCAGCGGCGTCGCGAGAGAGCCGGCGCTTCGCGTCGCGGCGATACTGGTGACGGTGACGAACCACCACTGGCAGGCCCTGTCGCCGATGGTCAGGTGGGCATCGCCACCTTGCGACCCTGACGCCATGCCGCATGTGAACCTGCGATCGCCTGTGGGGCGCGTCATCGCGACCGTGGCGGCGCGGCTCCGGGACTGCTGGCATCGAGAAGATGTGGCAGTAAGCCTCCGGATCGCTCCACCGGACGAAGCTATGGCGCCCGTTCCTGCCGCGTACATGCCCTTGTACACTTACCTCGACCGCCGCTACGCCGCCACGGTAGTCCTGACGTTCGAACAGATCGAGTCGTTGCTCGGATTCGCGCCGCCGGCACCAGCATTCGCGGATGCGGAATGGTGGACGGGCCCCTGTGCGGTGAACGATCGCCACACCGCTGCATGGACCGCCGCGCGTCGCAGCGCAGCCCCGCAACTGAGTGCGCGAATCGTGGCGTTTGAGCGCCTTCCGTGATTGCGTCCCAAGTGAAACCCAAGGTCATCAAAACGCTCGCCCCATTCCTCGCAACGCACCTTGCCACCCTCGATCCGTGCGATATAGGACTGCGAGGTGTTCATCCTCCTGGCGAACTGCGACTGAGACAGACTACGATTAGTAGCGAGGCTTCATGGCCGTCCACTCGACGGAAGAATTGTTCTATCGTGGCGTGACGACGGTTGCGTGGAGGTTGCAGCGACTTACCGCGCGGTGCCGCATTCTGCACAGTTGACCAGAAAGATTCTTAGGAAATCGAATCATTTTGACCTCTTGGAGCGCCTCTTAATCTGCGGGTTCTCGGTTCGATTCCGAGGCGGCTCACCACAAATTCCTTCGATTCGTTCTGAAATTTCACGATCTCGCCGCAGCCCGCCGTCGGCTCGCACGCCCGAAAACGCGTGAGTGATCCCGTTCTGAGCCTGTTCGGCCCGATGCAGCCAACTTGCCGGCGGCGAACATCGGCGCTCGTGAAAACGCGATTAGCTGCAACGACTCGGCTAATCACGCCTCCGTTTCCGCAGTCGCGGCACATAACGGCCTGACGACTGGCAGCTTACGCTCAAAGAACCAACCTCGACGTGATGACATTGCCGCAGCCGGCGCAGCCAACCACGCCGCTCGCAGGTAACCAACGAGCGGATCGGGTAGTACAGCCCCGTGCTATCATCCCGCCGGTGTTGGAGTTGCCAAAGGCGACATGACTGTAGAGCAGCCGCCGTTGGCTGCGGAGACTCTCGCCGGTCTACTCCATTACCTGTTATGCCGCAACACACACCTTTTCACCCTCGGAAGCCACCGCCTATGCGACTCGGTTCGCCCATTCGTCGCCTCGCGCAGCTGTCAGCCCTGACCCTCGCGCTGAGCGCCGCCGTGACGCCCATGTCCCGCGTCGCCGCCGCGCAGCAGGCGGCGAGTTCCGCCCGGCCCGCGCACGCGGCCGACGACGTTCGCATCCGTGCCATCGTTGCCGAGCAAGTGGCGGCGTGGAACGCGGGCGATGCCAGGACCTTCTCGCTCCATTTCGCGGAGGATGGCAGCTTCACAAACATTCAGGGGGCAGTGTTCTACGGGCATCGAGCCTTTGAGGACCGGCATGTGGAGATCTTCCGGACCTTCTTTAAGGGCACCAAGCTCGCCATGACACCGACCCAGATCCGGTTCGTGCACCCGGATGTGGCAATCGCGGACATCGCCACCGTCGTGAGCGAGCTCGGAGGCCGGACGTCCCCCGGCGTACAGGCGCGCGCCGATGGCACCATTCACACACGGTTGCAACAGGTATTCGTCAGAGAGCACGGCGACTGGTCGATCGCGTCCTACCACAACGTGGATGTTAAAGGGCCGTGAGGCCTCTTGGCTGTGGGTTTCGAGCGAAGCCATACGTCGTCGCGGCATAACATCGGCTTGCTGCCGACAGCGACGCCTGCCATCATGAGCGCCGCTGCGGCTGAAGCCGTGCGTTAGTCGCGAGTAACGCCGCACTGAGCATCAATCCCCGCCCAGCAGGTGTCGGATGGCCGGACTCACCCCGTGACGTGGCCCCGGAGTCGACTGCCTCGACGGAGAGCAGTGACGGTGGCCGTCGATGGTGCTGCGGGAGGGGCAGCCATCCAGGCGTCGAGGCGTGCTGCCGCCTCCCGCTGCATGGCCGCTTAATCTGCGGGTTGAAGGTTCGATTCCTTCGCGGCTCACCAGCTCTAACGTGCTAATTCCAAACGATCGAACTCTCAACCCCAAATAGTGAATCGAACCGGGCAAGGTGAGCCTTCTCGTGCAGCGATGGACCCGAGGCCCGGCACCGTCGTTGCGAGGTCACGGTGCTGCAAGACGAACGGTTCTGCGCGCCCGTCGCTTGCTAACCCCGCGTGCGATTCAAAAAGCTCTTCCCGGTAAAGCCGACGATCTCGTTTGCGATACCGCATCTCCCTCCTGAACGATACTGACCGCCTGCGTCGAACGGCTCTGAATGGCTCCTGTTGACATTCCACACGAGCTGCGAAATACTACATGTGGAATTCCGACAGGAGCAATGTGACGTGCAAACAAAACTCGACATTCTCCAGGGCACCCTCGACCTGATGGTGCTGCGCACCTTGTTCACGTTGGGATCGCTCCATGGGTATGGCATCGCTCGCAGGATCGAGCAGGTCAGCGGGGACAGGGTCATTTTGAATCAGGGGACGATCTACACCTCGCTGGTGCGGCTCGAGCAGCGAGGTTGGATTCGAACGAAGTGGGGCGTCTCGGAGAACAATCGCCGTGCGAAGTTCTACACCATCACCAGGGCGGGAGAGAAACAGCTCGTGGCCGAAACCGAAAACTGGGAGAGGCTCGCGGCGGTGATGGGACGCGTCCTGGCAAGTGGAGGGTCCGATCGATGACGCACTGGCTCCGCACAATCTGGTCGCGCTTGTTGGCTATGGTGAGAAAGGACCGCCTGGACCGCGAGTTCGACGAAGAGCTGACCACGCATCTGGAGCTGCTGATCGACGAAGGCCGGCGCAGAGGCATCTCGCACACCGACGCGCGGCGTCAAGCGCTCCGGAAACTCGGCGGGCTAGCGTCGATCCGCGAGGTGCACCGCGAGCAGCGAGGCATGCCCGTGCTGGACGTGCTCGCTCAGGATCTGCGGTACGCCGTCCGCATGCTGTGGAAGAGTCCGGCATTTTCCGCTGTCGTCACGCTCTCGCTCGCGCTCGGTATTGGCGCCAATACCGCCCTGTTCAGTCTCGTGGACGACCTGCTGCTTCGTTCGCTGCCCGTACGAGAGCCGGACCGCCTGCTCCAGGTACAGGTGCGGCAGACATCCACGGCATTCGGCATTACGAAGATCAGTCACTTCCTTTCCGAGTGCTGCGTTTGACTTCATCCGAACGCATAATCAGGTCTTTTCCGAAATCGTAGGCTTCAACCCGCTGGATCGTCCTGTCGTAATGATCGACGGCATCGCGGAGCCGGCCCGTCAGGTCGAAGAGGTCTCGCAGAATTTCTTCCGTGATCTGGGAGTGCCGACGGCATCAGGCAGGACGCCGGATTCCTCGGATGGGCCAGTCGCGATCATGAGCCATCGCTTTTGGCGCTCACGTTTCGAGGGCAGCTCGAGTGTTTCGGGCCGTTCCCTCACGATTGACGGCCAGTCGTACATGTTGATCGGCGTCGCGGCCCCGCAATTCCTGGGCCTGTCACTCGAGAGCTCTCCAGACTTGTGGATTTCGTCGGCCGGCTTGCGTGCGGGCCCATCGCTACAGATGATTGCCCGTCTGAAGTCCGGCGTCACTGCCTCACAGGCGCAGGCCGGGTTAGAGGTCCTCTTCAATCAATTCGCCCGGGCGCGGCCTGGAATCGTGCCCGGAGGGCGTCGGGACGAACCACCGGCGCACGTGATGGTGCTGGCGGCGGGGAAAGGGCTCTCTGCCTTGCGTGCCCAATATGAGCGGCCACTGCTCGCCCTCACGGGATTGGTCAGCACTCGTACTCCTGATTACCTGCACAAACGTCGGCAACCTGCTCATGGTCCGGAATGCCGCGCGCCGGCGTGAAGTGGCAGTGCGGACAGCGCTCGGCGCAGGACGGTCGCGACTGGTCCAGCAGCACCTCGTCGAGAGCGCGCTCCTGGCCGTGCTGGGCGGATCCCTCGCGCTTCGCGTTCGCGCGTTCTGGTGTCTCACTCATCCTGTCGATGCTCCCGCTGCCGGCAATGCCCGACGCCTTGACCTTCCAGGTCGACGTTCGCACGTTGGGCTTCGCGGCGGCTGTGTCGCTGGTGAGCGTGCTGCTCTTCGGGCTGGCTCCAGCGTGGCGTGCCGCACAGGTCGATCTCACGGCCGCCCTGAGATCCAGCCAGGGAGGCACGCCGACGAAACGCAGCCGGCGGCGCGGCCGCGCGCTGCTTGCCTGCCAGGTCGGCTTGTCGGTGCTCCTGTTGATCGGCGCGGGATTGTTCGTCCAGACGCTGCGAAACCTGGTGCGCACGGACGTTGGCTTCAATCCCGACAGCCTGTTGCAGGTCTCACTGGACACTCATGGAAGCGGCTACCGCGAGGGGCAGGTCGGCGGACTCTACCGCCTGCTGCTCGAGCGTGTGACTGCAATACCTGGTGTCCAGTCGGTCACTGGCATCCGCAATACCGTGATGCAACGCGGTAACACCCGGACGATGATGCGCATCCCCGGCCGCACCGAACCCGACGAAGCCTGGAACTCGGCGGCTGTGGGTCCGTCGTTCTTCGAAACGATGAGGATTCCGGTGATGCGCGGGCGGACGTTCACGTCCGCCGACTTCGCGCACCCGCGGGGCGTCGTCGTCAGCGAGGCATTCGTCAAACGGTACTTTCCGAATGAGGATCCCGTCGGCAAGCGGATCGGCGACCCACCTGAGACCGAGATTATCGGCGTCGTCAAGGATGCCAGGCTCACCGCTGTGCGCACAGCGAGCGGTCCGATGATGTATTTCATGGCGCCGAGTGAACCGGACAGCGTCGGTGCGCTGGAAGTCCGCACGGCCGGAGATACGAGCGCGATCGCGCGCGCCGTCCGAGAGGAGATTCAGCGGGTCAACCCGCGGCTGCTGGTCGACATCAGGACCATGCGCGAGGAAATCGACCGGAACATCGCGAAGGAACGAATGGTGGCCACGACCAGCGCGTTCTTCGGCCTTCTCGGACTGGTGCTTGTCTCGATCGGGATCTTCGGCATGGCCTCGTACACGGTCGCGCAGCGGACCCGTGAGCTCGGCATCCGAATGTCCTTGGGTGCGACCCGGTGGTCGGTGGTCCGCGAGTCGCTGCGGGACACGATCGTGGTCTTCGGCGCCGGGCTCACCGTCGGCGCTATGGCGGCCATCGCAGCCGTGCGGCTGACGGCCAGCTTCATTTCCGACCTGTTGTTCGGGCTCACGGCGACGGACGCGACGAACATCGTGGGCGCGATGCTGTTGATGGTCGGAGTGGCGGTTGCGGCGTGCATTCTGCCGGCGCGCCGCGCGACGAGAATCGATCCGCTCTCCGCAATTCGCCACGAGTAGTCAGGAGTCGCTACGTGGTTTCCGCTGGTATCCCGATGCGGCCGGTCGCAACGGGATCAACGCCTCGACGAGCCCTGGCGGTCATCGTGTACGACGCGGCACAACCGCCAACGACTCGAATCATGCGGCCGAGCGAATTCCATCAAGCGCCTCAGCCACTCTGTCAGCCGGTTCCAACTGGTGAAAATCTGGCTCACCATCTTCGTCGTTCGTGCAGTCAACGAGATACGCCTCGAATTCCATAGACCCGCAGATACGAATCGAACCAAGGCTCCGCTCCGAAAAACTTCCAAAGCACTGTCAAAAGGCTGCGGGCGCGCTACACTGCCCTGTACGGTCGCGTCTCTGAATCGCCGCCAATACCTCACCCGGCACTGACTCGTTCCCGCGACAATTGGCCCGAGGCCCAGCACATGAGCAGGCGTTCACTCTTCGCACTGTCGGTTGGGTCTCTCTTGCTTCTTCTCGAGCCGTCCGGCCACGCCCGGGTCACGCTCGCCGCGCAAACGGCGCCCGCGCCAAATGGCGTCGCCGTGCAGCCCGGGTCGCCGGACAACCTCAGGGTCGTCTTACTTGGCAGCGGGATGGGGCCGCGGGTCAACCTTCAGCAATTCGGGGCAAGCACACTGGTCGAGGCCGGAGGCGTGCGCCTGCTTTTTGACTGTGGCCGCGGCGCCACCATTCGCCTGGCCCAGGTTGGCGTGCCAATCGGCTCGGTCAGTCGTTTGTTTCTGACACACCTGCATTCTGACCATGTTCTCCAGATTCCGGACCTGCTCTTGACCGGTTGGGCCGGCGGTGGGCGCACGATCCCACTTGAAATCTGGGGGCCCGAAGGCACGCGCGACATGATGGATGACCTTCAACGGGCGTTCGCATTTGACATTCACATGCGTCGCGATGTGGACGAAAAGCTCGCTGCTGACGGCATCAAGGTGATCAGCCACGACATCAAGGAAGGCGTCGTCCTGGACGCAGAGGGTGTGAAGGTGACCGCGTTCCTTGTCGATCATGGGCTCCTGACGCCCGCCTTCGGCTATCGAGTGGACTACCGAGGGCATTCGGTCGCCTTGTCAGGAGACACACGGGTATCGGAGAACCTGATCCGGTCTGCTCAGGGTGTTGACGTGCTTGTTCATGAAGTCGCCGACGCGGAAACCAACCGCGAAGCAGCACGGCGCCACACCACGCCCGAACAGGCCGGCGAGCTCTTCGCCCGCGTGAAGCCCCGGCTGGCCGTTTACTCGCATGCTCCCAATACCGAAAGTGTGATTGCGCAAACACGGAAGACGTACTCCGGCCCGCTTCAGGGAGCTGAAGATCTGCTAACGATCGAGATCGGAGAGAGAATCGAAGTTCGCCATCTCGCGCGGTAAGTGATCTGGTCACGCAGCGCCTCGGAGGCCACTCAATTGCCGCAGCCATTCGCGAATCCGGTTCCAACTGGCGAAAGTTAGGGTCACCACTTTCCTAAGAAAAACAGACCAATCACAGTGGCGGTTTCGGCTTTGTCCGAATTGACAGCCATTGTGACAGCCATTCTTTTCTCAGGCGCGGAGGACCGTATCCATTTGGAGTGCGGCTTCGACGCTGACGTGTGGAAGGACGTGCGAGTAGGTGTCGAGCGTCAGGCTGATTTGCGAGTGCCCCAGGATTTCCTGAACGACCTTCGGATGGACGCCTTGCGCCAGCAGCAACGTGGCGCAGGTATGTCTGAGGTCGTGAATGCGAATCTTCGGGAGTTTCGCCGCCGTCAACAACTCTCCAAATGCTCGTCGCACATTTCGCTCATCGAGACCCGAGCGTAAATCGCGACTCTCACGGCAGCACCGCCTTGTCGTTTGGGTCGATCTTGATGGTCACACAGCCTCCGTTCAACCGCGGAATTGCGGCACGCGAGGCTGGCGTACAAGAGGCGTTCCCGCGCAAGTCGTCTAAAACTCGCGATTCGGCTACGGACGTCGTCCCAGAAATGGGTCAGAGATGATCGGTTTTGCTGACAGCAGCCGGCATGATCCGGTGCGTCCACATTCGGAACGGACGGGTTCCGCCCGGGTCGATGACTCAAGAAAACCCTCCCCTCTTCCCGAAAAAACGGAGAGTGGGGGTGGCAAATTTATGCGTTTACGTGCGAGTGTAAGGCCACCCAGATCAATCCTTCTGCCGCCGGAGGAACTCGAGGACCGCTTGGTTGAACTCATTCGGCTTCTCGAGATTTGGAAGATGACCGCACCCGTTAAGGACCGCCAGCCGGGCTCCATGAACCGCGGCCGCATAATCTTCACCCCATTTCAGTGGCGTGATCTGATCCTCTCGGCACCACACAAAGAGCGCAGGAACGCTGATGGCGGAGAGTTCTTGGATCGAATAAGGGGCTCGATGATCGCTCAGATGCCGCTGAATCGTGTATCCGTCATTTGCGCGTAAGCGGTACTCGAATCGCGCCCGCACGAGGTCATCGGTTATCAATGACTTGTCGTGAAACGCCGCCATCAAACCCCTCCTTGTGCCGGCAAGGCTGGGCCCGGCCGCAGGTGACGCGCCACCAGCGTGCTCGCCCGGACCACTATTTGACGCGGCGCAGACAGAATCCTTCCGACATCTCCGGGTGATCAAGCGTGAACTGCACGGCAAGAGCCCCACCCATCACCGCGCCAACGATCGTCGCCTTCTGGACGCCCTTCAACCGCAGAAACTCGGCGATGAAATCGGTCCAAGTGTCCATCTTGTAGTCGATGAGGGGCTTGGCTGATTCGCCGGTCCCCAGCAAATCGACAGCGAGAATGTGATGGTTGGCCGCCAGAGCAGGCAGATTCTGCGACCAGGCGTGAGAGTCCCACCCAAGATTGGGGAGGAGCAGTACCGTCCGGCCCGCTCCCGCTTCGTAGTAAACGATCTGCTGGCCGAACACCAAGAGCGTCTGCTTGGGGACGGCGAGTTGGCCTAGGATGTCAGGGCGCTGATCCTGAGCGGACCCCTTGGGATCTGTGAAAAAAAGCCAGCATAGAAGGAACGTGCCAATTTTGCGTTGCATACTGGCCTCCCGACTCTTGACGCGGACCGATTCTAACGGTCACTCGAGGGCCACGCAAATCGTCAGTCGAGAATCGATAAGCAAGAGCGTTACACGGTATGAGTGTGCCAATTCCACCTGAACCTCGGCACAGTGTTTACCTATCCGTCCGAGGACAACTCGGATCGCGCTGGTCGTGGGGCCCTAACCCGACGCACTGCGACGTGTCGCGCCGGGTGGGTTCGATTACCTAGACTTCGAGCAAGTGTCAGATGGAGACAGTATTGAAGGCGCCTACTACCTGCCCGGCATGCCGGCACTCGCTTGCCATCCATGACTGCGACGGCAAGTGTCCGGCGGAACCAATCGCTAAAAGGCTGTATCAAAACCCCAACCGCGCTCGCTGACTGCACGGAGAACGCCGCTGGACGGATCTGTCAGTCAGCATGCGGCCTTTGTCCCGTTTGGTGCGCACATCGACATATTCGTCAGTAGCCGCAGGGGCTCCGCTCGCGATTGGAATGAATCCCTGACATTTCTGTGTTGAGGCGCGCGTCCTAAATTGCAGGCGTACTGGTCCATGCGGACACTGCTCACAAGAAGCATGCATCCTAACGCCGGGGAATCTCGATGAGGCGAGCCTTGATCACCGTCGTTCTAGCCGGTCTCCTGGTCGGCGCCGGAGCGGTTCCCAGCATGGCCCAAACCGTCACCCCGAAGTTCGACGATCTTCGCGCCGAGTCACATCTTGGCGAGACCGTGTACGTCACGGACCTCGCGGGCGCGACAACGAAAGGCCGCGTCCTCAGGATCTCTCCGAATTCCGTCGCCTTGATCGTGAAGAACCAGACCCGCGAGTGGCCGGCATCTGAGGTGGCGTGGATCACGCAGCGCCGTGGCCACGCCGGTCGTGGGGCGCTGATAGGACTGACCATGGGAGCCGTGATCGGGCCGTTGCTGGCCGCCATGGACGGTGGAGCTGGTGATGACTATCTGCTGTTTTTCGTCGCCCCTTTCTTCGCCTGCCTAGGGGCCGGCGCCGGTGCGGCTATCGGCGCTGCGATCAGACCGGAGCGTGTCCTGTACGCGGCGCCGAGTCATCCGTCGGCGCATGTGTTCGAACTCGGTGTGGCGCCAGGCGCGATTGGGTTGCGCGCCCAACTCCGGTTCTGAGTAGCTTGAGTGCTGTGTCTGGAGTCCGTGAAGACGCCCTGGCAGTGGCTGCGAGGGGGCAGTTCAGGAAGGCGCTAATGTCGCCCGGCATTTACGCCGCGGCGTTCAGTGCGTGGTCAGTCATATGCACCCGCGGCTCGACGCCTTGCAGGCGTTCGAGTGGTGGGGTGTGGCCCGTGCCGCTGCGGCGACAGGACCAGCGGAGGACCAATCCGTTACCCTCGTTATCCTCCCGTCGACCCTGCATGACAACCAGCGCTTTCGATCACCAACGTTTTCGATCAGAACTGCGAGCCCATCTCCTCGACAGCCGCCGAGAGGCGCACCGTGTTCGTTCTCGCTCTATGGTGCTGCGCCGCTGCAGGGGTGGCGATGTTGGCGTCGATGCTCTTCTCGAATCGTAAATCCTGTCCGTTTTGTGAATAAGTTGTCGAAGGGCCGCACTGTCAGGACAAGCGAACATCGCCTTTAAAGATCGCGAAAACAAGAGCGATGTCGAGAACGGCAACGTAGGGAGAGAAGAGGCTTGCTGCTGGCATCCACGGCAGGTAAGCCAGTCCCACGCGGCCGCCGATCCAGAGAAGCAGGAACACTGCAACCTGCTTCGGGGAAAGCTCGCCGACGGCATATCCGTAAGGCAACAAGACCCAGAACGTCCAGAAGCCGATAAAGGCCGCGACTGCTTGGGAACCCATCGCACTTTTTCAACGCGCGGGCTTCTTCAACAGCCCATTACATTCAACCGCATTGCTTCCTTTCATCCCAGCAACATTTAGTCGGAACGCAGTGCAACGGAAGGATCCACCTGTGACGCATCCCACGCGGGCGGTAGCGCCGCCAGCAAGCCGGTGCCACTCAATGTGGCAATGGCAAGAGCAAGCGTGACCGGATCGCGCGGTTCAAGACCAAACAACAGAGACGCGGTGAGTTGCGTCGTCCACATGCTTGCGGCGGCCCCAATCACCACGCCCGCTGCAATCACAAGGCAGACGGGACCAAGGACGAGGCGTATGACGCTGCCTGGAGCTGCGCCGAGAGCCATCCGAATTCCGATCTCCCGGCGGCGTCGGCTGACCGAATATGCTGTGACGCCGAAAAGGCCGAGGCTGGCTAATAGAACCGCGAAGCCACCAAAGAACCCCGACAACAACGCGAGGATCCGCTCCTGAGCCAATGACGCGGTGATTTGCTCGGTCAATGGGCGAAACGCGAGCGCGGCTTCGGGGTCGATGGTCCCTATCGCGGCGGCAATGCTCCTCGTCATTTGCAGCGGAGAAGCCGCTTCTGATCGGACCGTGAGTGTCAATGATGCGGGAGGAACACTTTGCAACTGGGCCAGTGGGAAGTAGACCGTTGGTGGCGCGGGCTCTCGAAGCGACGAGTAAACGGCATCTTCGGCGACGCCCACAACCTCCGCCGCGCCGGGATTCGGCCCCACGATTCCCATCCTCACGACCTGTCCGAGGGGATTGGACGAGTTCAGGAATTTCCTTACGAACGCCTCGTTGACGACGACAACCGGCGATGTGCCCGCGCGATCCGTATCTACGAACTCACGCCCCGCAACAATCCGGGTGCCGAGGGTTCGAAACCAGCCGGGCGATACAAGGTTTACCGAGCTCATACGTTCGCGCTCAGAAATCGCTCTGCCCTCAATCGGACGGAGCAGAATCGGACCGCTGACGGGCGTCAAGAACGAGAACGCAGCATCGGCGACACCTGGCACCGACCGAACAGCATCACGAACCCGCTGAAACATCAGGAGTCGCTGGCTCGGCGGGACACGTGCGTCCGCCGCATTGACGGCTGCCATCAACACCCGCTCAGGCTCGAAGCCCAGTGGGACAGTCATCAACGACGAGAACGTCCTTAGGAAGAGGCCCGCACCGACTACGAGCACGACTGAGAGCGCCACTTGCAGGACGATCAAAGCGGCAGAGGGACCGAAGAATCGTCCCCCTTCATTCGGGCTGGTGGTCCGTAGGAGAGTGGAGTTACTCAGTTGCGTACTGCGAACAGCGGGGAGAATCCCTGCCAGCAGCGTGACGAGTGCGGTCACCGCAATCGCGAAGAGAGCGACGGTCGAGTCGATCGACACATCGAGGTAGATTGGGTTGATCCGCGTCGAGAATTGCCGCACGACGAGGCCGCTACCTGAAGACGCCAGCGCGACTCCAAGAGCCGCACCGACACTGGTCATAACCAGACTCTCGGTGAGGAGTCCTCTGATCAGCCGCCACCGACTGGCACCGAGGGCGGCGCGGACCTGAAGCTCCCGGCGCCGATCTGTTGCCCGGGCCAGCAGCAGGTTCGTGATGTTCGCAGACGCGATGAGCAGGACGAGAGCGACCACAGCCATCAGCAGGCCGAGCGGTCGCTCGTACCGAAGTCGAAGTCGAGAATTGCCGGTCGCTCCTGGCAGCAGAACAAAGCCATCCCGCAAATATGCGTCAAGGTCTTGTTGTCGCCACCGTGAACCCTGAGGAAGAGAGGCCTCGCGAATCTGGGGCTGCAAGCGTCTGAGCGCCACAGTCGCGGCTTCAATCGTCTGATCGGCGCGACGGCGGGCCATGATCGTGACTTGCAGGTTTTCAGGTCCTGACATCAACCTCGCCGCTCCGAACGGGACGATGACATCGGTTCTGCGGCCAACATCCAAGCCGGAGAAACGCTGCGGCGTGACCCCGACGACTGTGAAGGACACACCATTGAGCATCAGCGAGCGGCCGATGACATCCTCTGCGGCACCGTCCTGCCGCTGCCAGAAGGCGTAACTGACAACGGCAACCGGGCCGTCAACGCCTCCGTTCCGTCGATCGTCGGATTCGGAGAGCACCCGGCCAAGCAGCGGCGAAATACCGAGGGTCTCGAAATACGATCCGCTTACCCAGGCGCCGGAAACGATCTGTGCTTCTCCGCGTGGGACCAGGTTGAATTCGGTAGACGACCACGCCAAGGTTCCATCGAAGACATCGACAAGCCGTCGAAACGACTCCCACACACCAAGCGCGTACGCTCGCGCGCCTGGCACGGTGGCGTCAGTGACGAGGACAAGTGCACGTGGATCCCTGACCGGCAGCTTGCGAAGCAGCAGACCGTTGGTGAGCGAGAAGATAACGATGCTTGCGCCGATTCCGAGAGCGAGTGACAGTCCTGCGACGCTTGTGACAATCGGTGCCGCCCTCAGAGATCGGACAGCTGATCGCAAGTCGTTCATTGGCGCCTCCATCGACGAGCAAGGTGCGAATGACAGCTACAACGCCACGGTCAGCGTCGTAGATCTGGAATGTCTACCTCGGACAACCGAGCGTTGCCATGGACCGACCTCCTTCAGACTCCAGCTTACGGGATATCGGTCGGGCCGTCATCCGCCGTCAGGCGGCTGCTCGAATGACCTCCAGTTGCCGCAACCAGCTGACCACCCGGTTCCAACTGGCGAAATTTAGGGTCACCACTTAATTCACATTCATTCGAAAAGTCCCGACTTGATGATCGTGCGCCGTCTGCAGCGGACGCCCGAAACCGCCGACTGATCCCGTTCTGAGCCTGTTGCATCTGTGCTGCGACTTTGCCCCCGGTGACCCCGTCAATCAACACGTGGCGACTACTCAGGACCAACGTTCACTCACGGGCATGCGCGTCAGCCTCGCGCACCTAATCGAGATGACCACGAGTGCGGCACCTGCGCGGAACATTGAAGTTCGTGCAGATCACCCTCACATCTCATCGAGCTCGGACTGATATCCACGCACTTCGGCGGCAAGTTTCTTGGAGACACGGGCCAAGACGAAAACGTGGGTCACGAGGACAGCGGCAATGAGAGCGAACTCCGCCGGTGTCCCGTGAAAGAACGGGCTCGATATGTAAGCGAACGTCAGCACGATGATGTTCAGAGCAGGACCGATCGTGAACCATCTGGCGCTTTTCCGCTGGAAATCACGTTCCCGCTCCAGGAGGTGCCGATAGAACGTACGTCCCTGAGCCACGGTCATGTCTGGCGAGATCACCCGGACTGCACTTCGGCGTTGAACAAAGAAGACCAATATCGCCGCCGTGAAAACCAGGTATCCGAGTCCCAGACGCAGCCCAGGGAGAAACCACATCAGAATCAACGGAACGCCCGCGTTGGCCGCACCGATCAAGTACATCGCCGTGGAGCGTCGGCGGGCCTTCTGCTGCAGCTCTTCCGATTTGCGGCGTACATCTGACGCTGACATTCGACCTCCATCCACCTGCTGGCTTTGCCAAAGCGCTCGCACGTCGTCCACGGGAGGCTCATTGACCATGGCGTCCTCCATCATGAAAGCGCTGGCTGAGGATTCTCTTGGTGCGGTGGACTTTCGTGGCGACGTTGCTCGAAGAGAGGCCGGTGATCTCGCCAATCGTGGCGGCGTCCTCACCTTCGAGGTACAGCAGAATAACCTGCCGATCGAGCGGAGCCAGCGTGCGTATCAGGGTGAGAATCCGCTCCATCGTCCGACTGCGGTCTGCCTGCGTCTCGCTGTCTTCCTCATTCGACATCGACGCGACCTGATCGAGGCCGACCAACGTCGGCGTACTCGCCCGTCGCCGCGTGATCTGCGATGTGGCAGTGTTGTGAGCCACGCGGTATATCCAGGTCCGGAGCGAGCAACGGCCATCGAACTTGGCAAAGCTCCGCCAGAGCGCAATGTGAATGTCCTGCAACAAGTCACGTCGGCGGTCAGGGTCTGCCTCGTATGCGCGTGCCAGCCGCTCAAGTGCCCCGCCAAACGCTGCGGCGGCCTCCTCGTAGAGGTCGGTGGCGTCCTTGCGTATGGCAGGCATCTGTACAGGTAGTCGCACGGGAACGACGATTCTTACACCGGCCTTGCGTCCGCACACGCCAGCACACGTTCGTCGATCGTTCTGATCGTTCTACAGAATACGCTGCAGCCTTTTACCTTGTCGCGCGTCTCGAGGACACTTCCTTTACTCAGTCAGAGAAAGCATCAGTTCTTGGTTCCGGAGGCGAGCTGAACATCAGATGCGTTTGCCGTCGACGAAGATCGTGTTCACGAACGATCCACCGCGGTCCACATAGCCCTGCGAAGCCATAAACGCCGGGATCTCCGGAATCGTGGCGCGCGTTCCTGACACGAGCGTTTCCACGCAGATGGCCAGAGGTCTGAACCGGTCGTAGTCGATGGATTTCAGAATCGCCAGGTGCCAGCCTTCGGCGTCGATCGAGACGTAGGCGGGCGCTTTGCCAAAGTGCTTGGCCATCACGTCGTTGATGTTGAGTAATGGCATCTTGATCACCTTGTCGACCCTGATACCGCCGTTCGTCACCTGTGTCATGTGCTCCGCCTCCTCCTTCGAAAACGTGTTCCAGGCTGATTCGGTCATCACGTAATAGTCGGCCTCCCGCACCGCGGTGACGCCGATGCCGGCTTCGAGCGTCGTATCTTCGGGGCGGGCGGCACGAATTTTCTGGCACATGGCGCCGTTCGGCTCGACGAGCACTCCGCGGAACCCCTTGCGGTAGAAGAAATATGTATTGTTGTACACGATGGGATCCCATGCTCCGATATCGAGGTACTGGATGTCTTTGAACCGCATGTAATCGAACAGGAAGTTGAGGCAGACATCCTCGCCCGCTTGTGCGAAGGAGGGCTCACCGGGCCCCGGTGGATTGGGCGGCGCAACCGCGGCTGGCGCCGTTGCAGGCGAGGCCGCACGCTGGCCCCGACCGATGGCACCGATGGGCACGCCCACCGCGAGCCCTCCGAGTCCGGCAAGAAATTCACTACGGCTGATTTTCATGTTCGCTCCATCGTGCCAAGACATTCACTGTTCTTGAGAGTTTTCACACCCCACCGTCGAAATCATTGGGATTTGAACGTTTTCGACGGCCGAACCCGCGCTTAGTCTAGCGTTACCCACGAAATCCTTGCCGCATTCGGCCAGCTTTATCCGCTCTCCCGGTTGCGCCGGGGTTGCAGCGGGACATCGCGCGATGCCGCATTCTGCACAGATGATCGAAACAACTCTTAGGAAATCGAATCACCTTGACCTCTTGGAGCGCCTCTTGAATCTGCGGGTCGAAGGTTCGATTCCTTCGCGGCTCACGAAGTTGACATCGATCCCACGAGTCGTTGTTCCCCTTGCACTTCGACAAGAGAAGACGTATGCTGCTCCTGTCGAAGCAGAAGGGGAGCACGGCGGACGCCGATCGAATGAACTTACCTCAAGGATCCCTCGATGTGCTCGTGCTCAAGGCGCTGGCGCTCGAGCCACTACACGGGTGGGCGGTGTCGGAGCGGCTTGGGCAGATGTCGGGCAGGGCGGTGCAGGTGCGTCAGGGCTCGCTGTATCCGGCCCTGCACAGGCTCGAGAGGCGGGGCTGGATTCGCGCAAGATGGGGTAGCTCGGAAAACAATCGACGCGCCAAGTATTACGAGCTGACTCGGGCGGGCCGTAAACGATTAGACACCGAGTCCGAGGCGTGGAAACGTCTGACAACGGTCGTCAGTCAGGTCCTGGATACGCCCTGAAGGCGCTCGTGTGATGCTGAGCGACTGGATGTATCGGCTGCGCGCGTTGCTCAGGCGAAGCACCGTCGAGCGCGAGCTCGAGGACGAACTTCGGTTTCACATCGAGCAGGAAACGGCCAAATACGTGCGCACTGGAGAGAATCCGGAGCATGCAGTCCGCCACGCGCGACTTGCATTGGGCGGCCTTGAGCAAACGAAAGAAGAGTGCCGTGACGCCCGCGGCACACGTCTCATGGATGACCTCGGCCAGGATTTGCGGTACACCATCCGGGCTCTGTTGCATAACCCTGCGTTCGCGCTCGTGGCGGGATTGTCCCTGGCCCTCGGCATTGGGGCGAACACCGCCGTGTTTACGGTTATCTGTGGCGAGTTGTACCCGGTGCTCACCTATCCTGACACCGCGCGGCTCGTCAAATTAGTCGGAGTCACGAGCGGCGCCAACACGGCCCCCGCACTCTCCGACACTGAGATTCAGTTTGCGGCGAGCCTCCCTGGCGTTGAAGACGTCACGGCGGTAAGCGGTCGCGCCTTTCACCTCACTGGGGGCGGGGCCGAACCGGAGCGAGTGTTGGGCGCAGGCGTGACCACAAACTTTTTTCAGGTTTTCGGTGTATCACCCATCCTCGGCCGGGGCTTTGTTCCTGGCGACGCACAACTCGGGGCCGAACGTGTCGCGATTATCAAGGATAGCCTGTGGCGCAGCCGTTTCGCGGCGTCACCCGGTGTCCTCGGACAGCGGATAACGCTGAACGGCGAACCGCACACCGTCGTGGGAGTTGTTCCATCGGACGTGTGGCTACTGCCGGAGGTCTCGAAGGTGTACCTGCCGGCGCTCGTCGATTCCTCGCAATCCGCCTGGGCGCGGAACAATTATGACTGGGAGGTTTATGTCAAGCTGCAACCGCGCGTCGCGCCCGACACGATACGCGTAGAGACCGCATCGCCGTCATCGGATTTCAGGCGCGTCGGAAACGGAACACGCTCGCTGCGAGCGGTGCCCCTTGGGGAAACCGTTTTCGTCGACCGTGAGGAAACTCGCCAGCAACTACTTCTCCTGCAGACCGCCGTTGCGTTCGTGTTGCTGATCGCATGTGTGAATGTTGGAAGCCTGCTCCTCGCTCGCGCGACAGCGAGGCAGCATGAGTTTGCCCTCCGTGCCGCTCTTGGAGCAGGCCGCAGCCGAATTCTTCGTCAATTGCTGACGGAGGGCCTCCTGCTTGCTGGACTTTCGGGCCTGGGTGGGCTGTTGCTGTCGATTGTTGCCACCCGTGTCATCGCCAATGTGTGGGGGTGGCATCAGACGGCATCGTCCGATCCACGGGTGCTGGCGTTTACGACCACCATCGGTCTTTGCACCGCCATCCTCGCGAGCCTCGCTCCGGCGCGGCACCTGCTGCGGCACACTGACCGGACCGCGCTAAGCGGGCAGGGCAGGAACGGAACCCTCAGCGAGACATCACGTCGGACCTTAAACGCACTCCTGGTCTGCGAAATCTCCCTTGCGCTTGGCCTGCTCGTCGGTGCTGGAGCGCTTCTCAAAAGCCTCTCCCTTCGCCTGCAGATGACGCCCGGGTTTGCCACGGAGAATCTATTGTTGGCTCGCACCCATTTTCTCGGTGTGCGATATGCGGGCAGAGAGGCCAGGGCTGACTTCATCCGACGTGCGCTTGACGAAATCGCGGCCGTGCCGGGTATCCACGCCGCCTCGGTCGTCGATCCCTATCCGCCCGCGGGCGAAGCCCGGTTCCCCGTTGTGACCGCCGGCCGTCACGCGTTCAGTGACCGCCCTGCCCTCGTGCGGCATCGTTCGGCGACGTCCGGGTATTTTCGAACGATCGGGATAACAATGATCCGCGGCCGCGACTTCGACGTGCGTGACGTGGGATCAACACCAGGCAAGGTGATCATCAACGAGGCCATGGCCCGCCGATTCTGGCCAGGCGAGAACCCCGTCGGAGAAACAATCACGACGACACGTGCCGGACAGTCGGTAACGCTCCTCGTGATCGGCGTCGTTGCGACTCGAGATAGTAATCTTGAGTATCGTCCGGAGCCTCGACCAGAAATCGTCGAACTCACCGCTGTACCTTCGGACGCCCCCTGGTTCATGGTTCGCACCGATCGCGATCCGATGCAGTTGCTTCCCGCCATTCGCGGAGCCGTCCTGAGGGTCGATTCGAATCAGCCTCTCGCTGCGATTCGGACGGTCGAAGGATGGATTCGCGAACACGCGGCCGGCCATCGCTCACTCGCGCAGTTTGTGACCGGTCTTGCCGTACTCGCTCTTGCCCTGGTTGCGATCGGGATCTATGGGATCGTTTCCTACGTGGTCGCGTTGCGCCGCCGCGAGGTGGGCGTCCGTATCGCGCTTGGGGCGAACCCAATTTCAATCGTTGGCCTGCTGGTGGCGGACGCTTTTCGTTCGTTGATGGTGGCAATCCCACTTGGTCTGGCCGCATCATGGGCCCTGACGCGTTGGATGGCCGCTTTGCTGTACGGCGTCGGGCTAGCTGAACCGACCATTGTGGTCACCGCAGCCGTATGTGTAGTCCTCGCCATATCGCTGGCAGCCATGCGGCCTGCTTGGCGCTGCACACGGATCGATCCCGCGTCCGTTCTGCGCGCGGAGTGAGCCAGTGAAAAGCCATCGCGCCACTTCTTTGCGCACAATTGGTTAGCGCTGCGAATCGGCTCGCCCGCGCCGAAACCCGCCCCACTCAGCTGCACTACGTAACTCCAGGCTCGCCAACTTTCGCCCTCACGCGGTCAACGACTTCCAGGCGTCGAACGCTCGAACCCAAGAGGATATCGAACCGGCCATCCCCCCAGTGACGAGGCCCGCTGCCAATGCGGCAGGATCACGACACTGGCGCAACGTCGCTCCACAACACTCGCCACTGGAGATTCCCCTTGACTGCTTAGGAGACCACGGTGTTACCCTAAGCGCACTAGGAGAGCGGATGGGTCATGACGTGGGACTGCTGCCGGGGACACTCGATCTGTTGATTCTGAAGGCGCTGTCGCTCGGGCCGCTGCATGGATACGGTGTGCTGCTGCGCATTGGCCAGATGTCCGGCGGCGCGCTGGAGATCGAGCAGGGTGCGCTCTACCCGGCGATGTATCGGCTCGAGGGTCAAGGTCTGCTCGATACCGAGTGGGGCATCTCCGACAACAACCGAAAGGCCAAGTACTACCAGCTGACCGCGGCTGGCCGAAAGCGGCTCCGCGAAGAAACAGCCGGATGGCAGCGGTTGGCGGCGGTGATGGCGACGGCGTTGAGCGCCAAGCCGGAGGAGATCTGACGTGCGCGCAGTCAGGTCCCTCATCTGGCGATTGCGCAACCTTGTCCGACCCTCACGAACGGAACGCGAGATGGGCGATGAGCTCACGTTTCACATTCAGAGTCGGGCAGACGACCTGGTCCGCACCGGCCTCTCGTCAATCGAGGCAGAGCGACAGGCGCGCCTCGACTTCGGCGGGATCGAGCGCTACAAGGAACAGTGTCGCGACACGAGGAGCGTACCCGTGATTGAGAATGCGATTCGAGATGTGATCTACGCCTGGCGCAGCCTGCGCCGCAGTCCGGTTCTCGTCCTTGTAGCCACCCTCTCGCTTGGCCTCGGGATTGGCGTCAACACGACGCTCTTTGGAGCCCTGTCCGCCATTTTCCTGCGGGTTCCCACGATGACCGACCCGGCTGGCGTCGTCGGCGTCGAGCCTGGTAACAGTAATCAGTTCTCCTTTCTCAACTATCGTGATCTCCGCGACAGCCAGATCTTTACGGATCTGGTCGGCTCCAGACTGACCGTGCTGAATCTGCGTTCCGGTGAGCAGGTCCAACGAGTCAACGGATTGGCGGTCACCGCGAACTTTTTTGAGGGACTGGGAATCGGCGCGGGCCTTGGCCGGGTATTCACGCGCGACGAAGCAGCTCCCGAGCGTGAACCCCGGTTGGCGGTTCTCAGCTACGCCTACTGGCAGCGAAGATTTGCTGGCGACCCGGTTGTTCTAGGGCAGGCGCTGAACCTGAACGGACAGTCATTTCTCGTCCTCGGCGTTCTGCCGCAGCAGTACCGGCCTGTGACCGGCTTCATGGCGCCCGATGTGTACGTTCCTCTGAGCGCACTCGTCCTTCCAAATCTCAACAGGCGAGAAAACGGAAATGGTCTTGCCGTTCTCGGGCGTCTTCCGGCACATGCGACACTCGAGCAGGTGCGGGCCGCGGTCACCGCGCTGGCGCAACAACTCGAGCGCACGTATTCCAAAGAGAACGAGGGATTCAGTCAGCCGGCTCGAGTCTTCCCGGTGCGCGGCATGCAGGTCCGTGGTGCACCCGAGTTGATCCTCATTCCGGTCCTGTTGCTCGTGCTCTTCGGTCTCGTGCTGCTCATCGCGTGTTCAAATGTGGCCGGTCTTCTGTTGGCGCGTGCGACCGCCCGACGAGGCGAGATGGCGATCCGTGTCGCGCTGGGCGCCGGCAGGTCCCGCCTGATCCAAGCGATGCTCGTCGAGAGCTTCCTGCTGGCCTCCTTGGGGGCGGTCGCGGGATCGTTGTTGGCGGTCTGGCTGGTGCCGATGCTCAGCGTCGTCACCCTTCCGAACCAGCAGCCCATTCAGTTGAGTATTGAGCCTGACCGGATGCTCTACTTGTACGGTGATGGCTCTCGCCCTGGCCAGCGGACTATTGTGCGGGATTGCTCCCGCCCTGAGGGCAAGCAACGTCAGCGTCGTTACCGACGTGCAGCACGCCGGTAGCCGTGGGATTACGGGTCGCCTCTGGCTCCGGCATGCGTTCGTCGTCGGCCAGGTCGCCGCCTCCGTCGTGCTTCTCGTCGTATCGTCGCTGTTTCTGCGGAGCCTGATTCGCATCACGTCGCTGAATCCCGGCTTCGACCTCGATCACGGGCTCGTGGCCACCTTCTACCTGGAGCCCAATCGGTACTCCGGGACGGGCCCCGCGCTGTTCGCAGAGCGCGTGCGTGAACGCGTGGACCGAGTCCCCGGGGTGCGATCCAGCAGCGTGGCCAGCATCATGCCGCTTGCCGGCGACCGAAGTGCCGGTCGCTTCCAGGTTCAGGGGCGGGCAACGACGAAGAATGCACGTACATACCTCAACAATGTCGGTCCCCGCTACTTCGAGACCATGGGGATTCGGTTGCTCCGTGGACGCGATTTTCAGCCGACCGATCGGCTCGGCAGCCCACCGGTGGCGATTGTGAACGAAGCCTTTCAGAAAGCCTATTTCCCCGGCGGAGATGCCGTTGGCCAACACGTGGGCTATGGAGAACCCTTCTCGGAGATCGTGGGGCTTGTCAAAGACAGTGCGTACGCATCCGTCGGCGAGGAGCCGACGCCGGTGTTGTACTTCGCGTTTGCGCAGGTGCCTAGCCTCTCCACTCAAGTGCGACCCTTGATGCTTCACCTCCGAACAGAAGGCGACCCGGCGGCTGCCATACGCTCCGTCACGCGGGCCATTGCGGACGTCGACAACACGGTCGCGCTCGACGTCAAGACCATCAGGGAAGCGACGACGTTCGAGTTCGCGGTGCGGCGGCTGGGCAGCGTGTTGCTGGGCTCGCTCGGTGGGGTCGGCTTGCTGCTGGCCATGATCGGTCTGTACGGCGTCGTCTCGTACGCGGTCGCCGCGAGGACGCCCGAGATCGGCATTCGGATGGCGCTCGGCGCATCATCGCACCGAGTTCTCTGGAGCGTGCTCGGCCAGGGACTCCGACTGGTTGGACTGGGTGTAGCCGTCGGCACCGTGCTTTCGTTGCTGATGACTCGCGTGATCGCCGATCTGGTGGCTGGGGTGAGTCCAACCGATCCGATCACCTTTGTCGGTACGGCGATCGTTCTGGTCTTGACGGGTCTTGCGGCCAGCTATTTCCCGGCGCGACGTGCAACACGGATCGACCCGTTGATGGCCTTGCGCAAGGAGTAGCCACCATGATTTAGTGGCTGGCCGTCGTCCAGCCGACGTTCAGCGATCGAGGGCTCGACGCGCGCGCGTCAGCAGATCAGCCATTCAGTGATCAGCACCTCGGCGTCGGCCGATCACCGGATCGGCGAGACACACACCACACGAAACCCGATGCCGGGGTTGCGCCATTCGAGCTCGCCGCGCGCGCGACTCGCGGCGTGCGCGTAAACCCGAACCGCTGTCCCAGCTCGCGCCGCAAATCACCCGCCGCCCCAGGGATGCGTCGTCTCCAGCCCCCGCCGACGCCTCCGGGACCTCGTCTCGAACCCAGGGGCTTGAAGTCCAGTCAGCGCTATTGCGCCGCGAGGTCGCTGATGCCGTCAGGCGTGTCACCCTCCGGAAAGACGCCGGCGGGCGTCGTCCGCTTGAGCCGCGTCTCGTACGTATTGCCCTTCGCAGGGTCGAACTGGCCGTCGTACGCATAGGGGCGGCGAGCCTGACCACGCGCCGCCGCCTCCCACTCGTGCTCGGTGGGCAGCCGGTAGGTCCGGTCCGTCTGTGCCGAGAGCCACGCGCAGTAGGCGCGCGCCTCGTGCCAGCACACGCCCACGACCGGTTGCAGGGGTGCGTTGAATGCGCTGTCGTCAAAAAAATGCGGGCGCGTGTAGCGCCCGCCCGGCACACCGTGCGACACGAGCCAGGATTCAAGCCAGGATTCAAACGCCGCGTCGTCCATGGCGCGGATCATCGTCCACTCTTCAGCGTCTTCTTGCGTGAGTCGACCCGCCTCAAGCAGCTTCGGTGATCTTGGGAATCCGGCCACGACCGCCAGATCAGCCAATTCTCGCGCCACATCCGTCGATAGGCTTGGTCGGTGCCCTGGCCATTGCGCCAGGCCCGCGCGGCGTCCCCCTCCCACCAGCGTTCGTCTTCATAGCCGCCGGCGTCCATGAAGCACTGATACTCGGCGTTGGTCACCGCGAACTGCCCGATCGCGAAGGTCGGCAGCCGCACCTCGATCTCCTCGTGGGACTCCTGTGATGTGGCGGCGCCGACGCGATACGTCCCGCCCGCGACCGTGACCAGCGGCGGCAGCAAGTAGCTTCCGAATGGCCCAGTGCGTCGCTCGAATCGCGGGTCGCCCAGCGGCCCGAGCGCCAGCGCCGCATCGATGCGCGCCCGCAGGTCCGCCGCAGGGTCCCGCGACCGCGCCACCAGCGCCGCGCGCAGCTCGGCCCTGAGCGGGTCGCCCACCGTGACCCCCGGCGCCACCGCGCAGCGGCCCGCCAGCGGCAGGTTCGGCGCCATCAGATCGCGCACGAAGCCGTCCGCGTCCGGCGTCATCGCCGCCGCCACCTGCGTCGTCTCCTCCCAGCCCGTCGCCGGCAGCTCCGGCAGGCGCTCACCCCGACCCAGCGTGTCGAGCAGCGCGTGTACGCCCGGCGCGATCGCCGCTGCCCGCCACTCCACTTGGACCAGCTCCGGCTCCGGCCGTTCGGCCAGCACGCGGGCCGCGAAGAACTCCTGAAACAACTGATGAGAGAACTGCACGTCGGTGTCTCTGGCCCCCTGGATCGCCTCGAGCAGGTTGAGCTGCTGCGCGGCCCGGACGATGTCCGGGGCGCGCCGATGATCCAGCCGCGCCAGGACCTCTGCCTCGGGCGCCCGGACTTGCCGAGCGCTCTCGCGCGACTCGTCGTGCGGCCGGGCGGTGCTGCGCTGCATGGCGAAGGCCAGCGCGCTCAGCCGGCCGATGAGCGGACCGCGCGCCGGCAGTTCGTGGGGCGCCGTACCGCGTGGCGGGCGGTGCAGCCACGCCCGGTCGCGCTCCTGGAGCAGCGCGTCCGGCCCCTCCTCGACGAACAGCGACGACCGCGCCGTGATCTCGCGCTGGAGCGCAGCGCGGATGAACCCCGCAAACAGCGCGGCCCGACTCGCCGGGAGCGTCCCGTCCGGCCGAATCTGGCGCACCAGCAGGTCGAGGAAGAACGGCGTGTTGTACAGCGTGAGCTGACGCTCATCGGTGGTGATCCTGGCAAACGTGGCCTCCGCGTGCTCGGACGCGTAGTGCCTGAGGAACTCTCGGATCTGATCAGCGGAAAGCGGCTGCACCTCGGCCTGCGGCACCAGCACCTCCGGGCTGCTCAGACCGGCGCCGATGTCCAGTGTCCGGCAGGTGAACACCGCCCGGTTCCCGTCCCTGACGAAGGCGGGCAGCATGTCGCGCCACCGGTCGAGACGGGCGCCGAGGTCCCCGTGGTGGCCCACCTCGTTCAGCGCATCGGCCATCAGCAGCAGCCGACCCTCCCGCCGCACCGTGTCGAACGTCTCCAGCCCGTGCCCGTCCTCGGCCCAGCGCCCGCGCAACCACGTCAGCGGGTCGGGATCGTCGGCCGTGTACGCATTCAGCGCGACGAAGAACGGGATGGGCGCCGAGGGATCGGCCAGACACGCCCGCGCGGTCTCGGTCTGCAGATGGCGCAGCAACACACTCTTGCCGGCGCCCGGCGCCCCCAACACCACCACCGCGTTCGCCGGCGCCCGGCGCGCCAACTGGGCCAGCAGATCCGGCAGGTCGCGCGCCTCGATGCCTGCATCGGCCCAGCGGCCCTCGTCCGCGTCACGACCCTGGTCGAGCAGCACCCGCATCCGCACGAACCGCTCGTCGATGCGATAGCGCTGGAGGCGCGGGTCGTCCAGCACGCGTTGGCAGTAGGCCCGCAGCCGCTCAGTCGGCGAGATGAGAGGAGGCGGCGGCGCGGTGGCGTCGGGTGGACGACCCTCCGCGTGGCTGCTCCTTGCCTCCTCCGCCAGATCCTCGCGCAGCGCCTGCAGGTCGAGCAGCAGGTCCCTCATGCCCTGATAGCGCTCGTCCCGATCCTTGCGCAGCGCCTTGCCCACGATGCGCTGAAGCTCCGAGGGAACATCCGGGTCAAATCGCGCCAGTGGCGCGGGCTCCCGGTCGAGGATGGCCGCGATGACGTCGCTGCGGCTCTCGCCAGCGAACGGGCATCGCCCCGCGACCATCTCGTAGAGCATCACCCCCAGCGACCAGATGTCGGTCCGTTGGTCCACCTCGCGGCCACGGACCTGCTCGGGCGACATGTAGGCCGCCGTTCCCAGCACGGTGCCCGCGTCGGTGTGCACCATCGTGCGGGTCGCGGCCGCCACGTCGCTCGGCGAGGAGGCCACCAGTTTCGCAAGCCCGAAGTCCAACACTTTGATGAAGCCGTCGGGCCGGATCATCACGTTCTCGGGCTTGATGTCGCGATGAATGACGCCGACGGCATGGGCGGCGGTGAGTGCTGCGGCAACTTGCACGGCGAACCGGATCGCCTCCGGAAGTGGAAGATGGCCGCTGCGGAGCCGCGCACGGAGCGTCTCGCCCTCGACCAGTTCCATCGCGATGTAACGCTGGCCGTCCGCCGTCTGGCCCAAGGCGTAGATGTGAGCGACGTTTGGATGATTGAGTGCCGAGGCCGCCCGGGCCTCTTGCTCAAATCGGCTGATCCGCGACGGGTCGCGCGTGACCTCTTCCGGCAAGAGCTTCAGGGCCACGCGTCGGCCGAGTGTCTGCTGGTGCGCGGCCCAAACCTCCCCCATCCCTCCCGCACCGAGTAAGGTGAGGAGCTGGTAGTCGCCGAGGCGCGCGGCAGGCGTTTCGAGAAATGGTCCCGCTTTGGACTCATGCTGTAGGAGGGACTCTACTTCCCGCCGTAGCGCCTCATCTCCGTCGCAGGCTCCTTCCAGGAATGCGCGACGACGTTCGGGCGCGCGCTCCAGCGCGGCGTGATAGAGGCGAGTAATCAGATCCCGGCGAGGCGTCTCCATAGGTGGAGGCCACGAACCTCCGGTGGATGTGCGCGCATTATACGGCAGCGGGCCCGCTCCTCCCCATAGCCGTCGTTGATGGCAACCTAACGAGAAACCTCAACAAAACTGGAGGTATTATCGGACCAGACTGCGCCAGCGCTCTATCTGGCCGACGGCGCGTGAGCCGACGAGACCCATGAACGCACTGTTCCGCGACCTGTTCCACGCCGTTCGCGGGTTGCGGCGCGAGCCGCGGTTCGCGGTCGTCACCATTCTCATTCTGGCGGTTGGCATCGGCGCCTGTACTGCCATGTTCAGCATCGTCCATGCGGTGCTGTTGCGCCCGATGGCGTTGCCGGCCGCCGACCGCATCGTGATGCTCTGGTCCGTCGATGTGCGTCACGAATCGAGAATCGAGAGCACGTATGCGACCCAGGCCCACTTTCAAGCGCATCTGCGAAGCTTCGATGAAGTCGCGCTGATCAGCTCGGTCAACTGGAGCGGCGCGCTCATGATTCCCGGCCGCGATCCTGTGACTCTTTCGGCGGCGGTCGTCTCTGGGACGTTCTTCAAGGTGCTCGGATCGGGCCCGCTTCTCGGTCGCGTGTTCGACGCAAAAGACGACGACCCTGGCGCGGAACGCCGGCTGGTGCTCAGTCACGCGGCATGGACGCAGTTCTTCGGCGCCGATCCGACCATCATCGGCCGGCGGGTGATCGTCGGGGAGGAGGCAGCGCCGCAAGCGTTCGAGGTCATCGGCGTGATGCCTCCGGAGTTCTTCTTTCCGCGCGGCGCACGGTCCTGGACGCCGGCGGCGCCGCGGCTCGAGGCAATTGCGCGGCACGCGAAACAGCCGCGCAGCGACCTCTTCGACAAGCTTGGTGTGTTCTATGCCCTCGGTCGACTGAAGAACGGAACGAGCATTTCTGACGCGCGCAACGAAATGCCGTTGTACCTCAAAGGAGTGGCCGACGAATATCGCATCGACCTTTCGAACGTCCGGATTGTGGTGACGCCGCTACGCGACTTCATCTTTGGTCCGGCCCGACGGATCCTGTGGCTGCTGATGGCGGCCGTCGTTCTGGTGCTGCTCATCGCCTGCGGCAATGTCGCGGGTCTCACGTTCGCGCGCGGCGCATCGCGCCGCCGCGAACTGGCCGTTCGAGCAGCGCTCGGCGCAGGCCGTGGCGTCCTGATCCGGCAGCTGCTCGCCGAAGCCGCCCTCATCGCCTGCGCTGGAGGTCTCTTCGGAGTGGTGGCCGCGGGGGCCGCGCTCAAGACGCTCATGACACTCGGTCCTGCGGACATTCCACGGCTCGACGGTGCCGGCGTGAACTTCGCGGTGATGCTCTTCGCCGTTGTCACGTCATTCACAGCGACCGTCCTCGTGGGCCTCTTGCCGGCTCTCCGGGCGAGCCGCGCGTCGCTGGTCGACGACCTGAAGAACGGCACGACGGGAGCGGGCCGAGCGACGACGCTGGCGCGTCGCGTATTGGTCGCGGTGCAGGTCGGGGGGACGCTCGTGCTCCTGATCGTCACCGGCCTGTGCTTGCGCAGCGTCGCCAGGCTGTCTGCTCTCGACCTCGGGTTCAATCCGGCGCAGGTCCTGACATTCTCTGTCAGCGGTCTGAATCAGGAGCAGTTTCCCAATCGCTCCGCGAGGCACGAAGTGATCGACCGCCTGATCTCGAATCTCGAGCAGTTGCCGCAGGTCCGCAGCGCAGGTGCGGTCTACCAGCGCCCATTCGAGCACGGTGCAATCGGCATGGACTCCGAAGTGTTGCTCGAAGGACAGGCTGACTCGCCCGACGAATGGAATCGCAATGGAGCGGTGAACTGGGAGTCCGTCACATCTCGCTACTTCGAAGCGATGAACATCACACTGTTGCGCGGCCGCATCTTCGACGAGCGGGATGCCGCGGCGGCGAGCCCCAGTGCGATCGTCAGCCAGGAGACCGCGAACCGTCTTTGGCCGCGCCAGGATCCGCTCGGCAAACGGCTGCGCCTCAACCTCGACGACGACGGGCGGTGGCGAACCGTTGTCGGCGTCGTCGCCACGGCACGTTACCGAGAGATCGCAAACACGCGTTCCGATCTCTACGTCCCACTGCGACAAGCGACGATCGACGTGCAGCACTTCACCGTCCGCACCACCGGAGATCCTCTCAGCGCTACCGCTGCGATCGCTGCCGCCCTCAAGAACGTAGACCGACGCCTGTCTGTCGGCGACGTCAGCACGATGGATGCGATCGTGACGCGCGAGCGCGGCCCATGGCATTTCACGCTGATGGTCTTTGCCGTGTTCGGCTTCATCGCCCTAGCGCTCGCACTGGTCGGGCTCGTTGCCATGGTCTCGTACACGGTCACGGATCGCTCGCGCGAGATCGGTGTGCGGATGGCGCTTGGCGCGACACCGGGCGGCGTGGTGTGGCTCATGCTCGCCCAGGCCGCCGGACCAGCCGCGGTCGGGCTGCTCGCCGGCGCCGTTGCGAGCCGCGCCCTCAGCCGGACGGTTCAGCCATTGCTGTTCGACGTCAGCGCCGGCGATTCGCTGACCTTGGGGTCGGTCGTCATGCTCTTTGCTCTGCTCATCATCTCCTCGAGTTATCTGCCGGCACGCCGCGCCGCGCGCATCGATCCTCAATCGGCGCTGCGGCACGAGTGAAACGCGCGGATGAACGAACCGTCCAGGGTCGTTCACTCAACGCACGCGACATGACGACGCCGCACTTCGACAGCACGGCGCCGACTCGGAGGGGCGCGTGAGCCGCCGGCCTGCCGACTCGCTGGCCGGCGGCTCTGCCACGTCCGCTTTGGCTAACGGGCGTTGAACCCGTCGCACGACACGTCAGGATTCCAGTTGACGAACGTGCCGTTCGGGTTGTCTTTCCACGCCCACACGTGCAGCGTGTAGAACGGATCCAGGCCGAAACGGTTCGGAGCGTCGAACAAGTGGAACCACTGCCCGTCGATCGACGGCGGCCCCTCGCCCTTGTGTTTCTGCTCCCACTCGCTCACGAACACGATGTAGTCCGCTCCGGTAATCCGGATGCCGCCGTTACGCGTCGGCTCGAACAGGATGATCTCGGGATCGTTCTTGTCGATCTCGCCGTCATGGAGAATCGAGCCCTTCAGGTAGTGCAGTCCCATTGCCCCGAAATCGCCCCCGCTGACGCAGCCGAACGTGAGCGCGTAGTCCGGACCGGGGCCCGCGACGTTCGTCACGTCCTTGAATTTCTCCGTCGCCGCACGCACGGTCTGCACGAGCTCGTTCTCCTGCGGCGTCGGCTTGTGCGGCTGCGACCTCGCGCCGCCGTGATCGTCGTGGCATTGCGCATCGCCAGCGTCCCCGATCCCGCAATCATCAACACCGCCACCAGCGCGTGCCCCGACGGCCTTGCCAATCGTCCAATTTCCATGTGAAGACCTCCTGACGCGAGGAACCTGCGCCGTGTCCACTCGCTATAAGGCCGCGAACCAGGGACGCACGGGCTCACAACGCGGCGATGAGCCCGAACGCGGCCTTTGCGGCTTTGTCCTTACAAGAGGAGGTATGTATGCCACGTTCACCGGAAGTGTTCGCGTCAGCGTCTGGCCCGGCAGCAGAGACTGTTCTGACCGACGAGATGCTCGCGCGGTTCGCGAAGACGGGCGCCGCAGTACGATCGCGACAACGTGTTCTTCGGGACGACTTCGACGAGCTTGCGCCAGGCCGGATATCTTCGCGACTCGCGGTTCCGGCCGAGCTCGGTGGCGCAGGGCTGTCGCTGGCCGGCGTCGCGCAGCAGCAGCGGCGGCTCGGCTACTACGCCGCGCCGACGGCGCTCGCGATCAACATGCACCTGTACTGGACCGGCATCGCCGCCGATCTCTGGCGCGCCGGCGACCGATCGCAGCGCTGGCTGCTCGAGGCCGCCGCGGCCGGCGAGGTGTTCGCCGCCGGGCACGCCGAGAGCGGCAACGACATTCCGATGCTGTTGTCGACGACCAAGGCGGAGCGCGTGGAAGGCGGATACCGGTTCACCGGCCGCAAGTCGTTCGGCAGCCTGTCGCCGGTCTGGACGTATCTCGGGATTCACGGCATGGACACCTCCGATCCGTCGCAAACCGAAGATCGTCCACGCGTTCATGCCGCGCGACACCGAAGGCTATCGCATCGAGCAGACGTGGGACGTGCTCGGGATGCGCGCGACGCGCAGCGACGACACGATCCTGGACGGCGTCTTCGTGCCCGATCGCTACGTCGTCCGGGTCGTGCCCGCCGGCGCCGCCGGCATCGACCCGTTCGTGCTCGGGCCTCTTCGCGTGGGCGCTGCTCGGGTTCGGCAACATCTACTACGGGCTCGCCCGCCGTGCGCTCGATCGTCACGATCGACACGGTGAAGTCGAAGCGATCGATCGCGCTCACGCGGTCGATGGCGTATCACGCCGAGCTGCAGCATCGCGTCGCGCAGATGGGGCTCGCGTTCGAATCGATCGGACCGCATCTCGATCGCATCGCCGAGGACTGGTCGAACGGCGTCGACCACGGCGCCGCGTGGCCGGCCAAGATCTTCGCCGCGAAGTTTCACGCGGTCGAGGAGTCGTGGCGGATCGTCGATCTCGCGCTCGAAGTGGCGGGCGGGTTCGGGATCTTCCGCAAGAGCGGCCTCGAACAGCTGTTCCGCGACGCGCGCCTCGGCCGGATCCACCCGGCGAACTCGATGCTCACGCATGAGATCGTCGGCGAAGACGCTGCTCGGGATCAGCCCGGACGAAACGCCGCGGTGGGGATAGTGGTCAGACGAACATGCGTCGGGTTGATCTCGAGCGCAATCTCCGAGATTCGGTCTGCAGGGAGACCGGCACGCCGGGCATGTTCGCGAATCGCTTCGATGCTCGGAGCGTCGTACTCGCAATAGATCTTGCCTTCGACGTCTGACACGTAGCTTCTGATCCACCGAACGTCCGGCATCCCGGCGAGCGCGGCAATCGATCGCCGGCCGGCTGCCGTCAGTTCGTCAGGTGTGAGACGCGGAACGGATCGTTCGATGATGTAACGGGGCATTCGCGGCTTCTCCCGATCGCTGATTGTGAATGGTTGCGCCGCCTCACACACGCGGCGGCCAGGCGTCGTCGCCGTCTCGGCGGCCGCGGCATCGCAGCGCCCGCGCCGCGACCGCTGACGCATCGTCGCCGATCCGCCTGGACTCGGCGAGACGGCGAGACATCCAGCCCTCGCCGATGCGGTCGCCGATGTCGTGGCGCGCCGCGCGGGACCGCTCGAACCAGTCCGCGGCGCGTTCCAGTCGTGGGCGTGAGCGCGACGTGACCGAGCGCCGCGAGCGCGTGCGCTTCGAGTTGACGTTCGCCGCTGTCGCGGCTGAGGGTCAGGCTCTCCTCGAGAATCGTCCTCGCCTCGTCCGGCCGATCGAGGCGGGTCAGACAGGCACCGAGACTATTGAGGATCACCGCTTCGTCGCGCCGTCTGCCGCTGCCCCGAACGCAGCGCCAGCGCCGACTCGTAGTGCCGCAGCGCCGAGGCGTAGCTGCCCCGCTCCCATTCGAGGATGCCGAGCACGTTGTGAATCGTCGCTTCGCGCGGCCGCTCACCGATCGTCGCGGCCAGCGCGAGCGCCGACTCGAATGCGGGAATCGCCTCGTCTGCTCCTTTCGAACGTTTCGTGCGCGCCAGGCCTTCGCGCGCTTCGAGCTCGCCTCGCGAATCGCCGCGCCGGCGCTGCAGCGTCAGGACGACGCTGCCAGGCTTCCGCCGCGGCGTCGGGAGAGCTCCGCTCGAGGATTTGAGCGACGCCGCTCTGCATTTCGACTTCCGACACGCGATCCTCGAGCTGCGCGAACAACTGCGCTGCCTCCTGGAGACACGGCAGCGCCTCGTCGTAGCGCGCGAGTCCGAGCAGCGCGGTGCCGAGCATCCGCAGCGCCTGGACCAGACCGTCGGCGTGCCGCGCGCGGCGACTCAGATCGACAGCGTCGCGGTAGGTCTCGAGCGCGGTTTCGATCCGTCCCTGCTGCAGCTGGATGTGAGCGATTGACGTGAGATGGAACGATCGCTGGATCGGCAGCAGATGAGACGCGGCAATCTCGTCGCTGTGAGTCAGGCACTCGAGCGCGCGATCGAGGTCGCCGAGGGCGCGATAGACGTTCGCCAGATTGTGCTGCGTGTAGACGAGCTTCTTGGGATCGTTGCGAAGCGCCGGCATCGCCAGCGCCTCCTCGAGTTTCGAACGCGCCCCTTCGTAGTCGCCCATCGCCCTCAGGATGTTTCCGGAGTTGGTCAGATCGCCGGCGACTGCGACCTCGTCGTCGCATTCCCGGTCCGCGGCGAGGACGCGGCGGGTGATGTCGAGCGCTTCCGCATGCCGGCCTTCGTGCCAGCGCAGAAGGCCGAGGCTGCGAAGGCCGCTGCGGACCAGCGTCGTGTCGCCGCGCTCCTCGCCGAAGCGCAGGGCGGTGCCCAGCGCGCGATCGGCGGCGTCGAAGCGCTGGAGCAGCGTCGAGAGATCGCCCTGACGGAGATAGACCTCCGCGAGGCGCGCCGACGCTTCCTCGTGCGCGAGATGCTCGATCAGCTGGTCGATGAGCTGCTGCTGGCGCGCGCGCAGCCCGAGCGTCTCGCACACACGCTCCTGCTGGAGCAGCAGGTCGGCGACGACGTGATGCTGACGGTCTGGCAGCGGCCGGTCCACTCGAGGACCTGATCGAGGTCGCCATCGCATCGCCGAACTGGCTGAGCGCGATCGCGCGCTCGGCCGCCCGCCGACCGAAACGGATCGCTGACGGCCAGTCTTCGGCACGCGCGAAATGATGCGCGAGCGAGCGCGTCGCGCTCGTCCAGGCGCTCGCGGTGCGTCGACGCCAATGCGCCGACCGATCGCGCCGTGCAGCATCTTCCGCTGATGGCCGACGAGGCTGTCGTAGCAGACGTCCTGCGTCAGCGCGTGCGTGAATCGATACGCGAGAGTCGGCCGACCGTCGTCTGCTGGATCGAGCCCCGCGGCTTCCACCGCGGCGATCGCCGGCCGCAGATCGACGTCCGGCGGCGCCACCTCCGCGAGCAGCGCGTGATCGAATTCGCGGCCGATGACCGACGCGACGCGCGCGACTTCGAGCGCTTGCGCGTCGAGGATTGTCGAGCCGGGCGCGGATGACGCCCTGAATCGTATCGGGCAGCGCGAGCCGGTTCTCGCGTCTTCCACGACCGCGACGCCGTCGCGGACCGTCACCGCCCGCTGCTCGAGCAGCGCCGCGCACATCTGTTCGAGGAAGAACGGATTGCCGCCGGCGCGATCGTACAGCCACCGCGCGAGCGGATCGGACAACCTGCGCACCCGCGAGGACCGCCTCGAGGATCGCGACCGACGCGGCGAAGTCGAGTCGCCCGAGGCCGAACGAACGTCGTCGACGGCGGCCACGTCCTCGCCGCTGCGCTCTCGCGGCTCGTCACGATCAGCACCAACGGGTACGAGCGCCACCAGACTCCGCGACGCGCACGAAAGCCGCACGCGATCCGGTGTCCGCCCAGTGCCAGTCCTCGATGAGCACGAGGAGCGGTCCCGAGCCCGGTCAGCCACCGAGGCCGCCGCGAGCGCGTCGAGCAGCGCCGCCTGAAGTGTTCGCCGCGCAGATGGCTCGGCAACACGTAGACGTCGCTCTGCACCGACAGAAGATGCAGGAACAGCGGCAGGAACGGCTCGAGCGATCGATCGAGTGCGCGCATCCGCGCCGCGACGACGTCCGCGCTCGCGAGCGGCGGATGCAGATCGAGAGCCGCGCACAGAATCTGGACGAACACGCCGTACGGCACGCCGTCGCCGTACGCGCGGCAACGCGCCTGGACGAGCCGCAGCACCCCGGCGTTCCGTGCGGAGGCTTTCCTGAAGCTCGTACAGCAGCCGGCTCTTGCCGGCGCCCGGCTCGCCGACAATGGCGACACCGATCCGCGCGTCGCCGGCAGCCCGGGCGACGCGCGCTTGCAGCGTCGACAACTCGGACTGACGGCCGACGTAAGGCGTCAGCCCGGATCGCCTCGAGGCTTCCAGCCGCGTCGCGATGCCGGTCTCGCCGAGGACGCGGAATGGCGTCACCGGTCCGCCTGCGAATCGAGCACGACGGCGGCGCAGGCCGACGTATGCATGTACGGCCCGACGAGGCGTTGCGTCTCCGGGCTCACCCAGACGTCGCCGGCGGTTCGCCAGGACCGCGAGGCGGCAGGCTTGCGCCAAGGGCGCGCCGACGATGTCGTAGCGTCGCGGCCCTTCGTGCAGACGACGAGCGACGACAGGTCCGACGTGCAGGCCCGACTGCACGCGCAGCCGACGCGCGGACGGGAGCTCGCATGGATCGAGCGCCTCGCACCCGCGCGTGCAGATCGAGCGCCGCACGAACCGCCCGCAGATCGTCGTCTTCGTGCGCCGACGGCACGCCGAAGAGCGACACGATCTCGTCTCCGATCGCCTGGTTCACGACGCCGCCGTACTCTCGAGCGACGTCGACCGCGACGTTCGCGGAGACGCGCGATCACGCGATGCGCGTCCGCCGGAGTCATGCGATCGACGAGCGCCGGTAGTCCGACACGACGGTCACGAGCACGGCCGCCCGGCGCCGCTCTGTGGCCGACATCCGCTGCGGATCGTCGATCTCCACGGACCGTCCGCCGGCTCGTTCGCTCGCCGCCGCCGACAGCTCGGCCGCGAACAGCGACATCGACGCGTGGCGCTCGCCAGGCGGCTTCGCGAGCGCCGGTCGAAAGCACGCGCTCGAGCGAGGCGGGCACGTCGGGATGCGACGTCGCGGTCAGCACCGGATCCGCGTGCAGAATCGCCTGCAGCACCGCTTCCCCGTCGTCCCCGTCGAACGGCCGCTCGCCGGCGAGCATCTCGTGGAGGACGACGGCCAGCGACCAGATGTCGGAGCGGCGGTCGACCGCACCGCCCGCCGCCTGCTCGGGGCTCATGTACGGGATCGTCCCCATCATCGTCCGCGATCGACGAGTCGGAGCGTGATGAATCTGCGCGATGCCGAAGTCGAGCATCTTCGCCGTGCCGTCGGGCAGCACCACGATGTTGGACGGCTTGACGTCGAGGTGCACGATGCCGGCATCGTGCGCGTGCGTCGAGTCCGCGCGCGACCTGCAGCGCGATCGGGAAGCGCTTCGTCGAAGGTGAGACGGCCGCGAGTCCATCCGCTCCTGCAGCGTTTCGCCGTCGTAGAGCGGCATCGCGATGAACAGCTGGCCGTCGCCGGTCTCGCCGATTTCGTAGATCGTGCAGACGTTCGGGTGATCGAGCGCGGCGGCCGCGCGCGCTTCCGCGACGAACCTCGCCTTCGCGCCGCGGTCGGCGCCGAGCGCAGGCGGCAGGAACTTCAGCGCGACGTGACGCCCGAGCCGCTCGTCGCGCGCCTTGTAGACGACGCCCATGCCGCCGGCGCCGATCGGCTCCTGCACGACGTATTGCGCCGACCGTGCGGCCGGACCACTCGGTGACCGGTTCCCGCAGCCAGGGCGCTGGCCGGCTTCACGAGAGGCGTCAGGCGATCGACGAGACCCCCCTGTTCGTGGGCGAGCAGCAGCGATTCGACTTCCGCCTGAGCGCGGCGTCGTCGCCGCATCGCGCGTCGAGGAGCGCGCGGCGCTGCTCCACGGGGCATTCGATCGCGTCGGCGAGGACGTCCTGAACGAGCGCCCACCGATTCGGCGCCATCGGCGTCGCGCGTGTTTCGTGGTCCGGCTCACACGTGCAGCTCGCGATTCAGCCACGCGCGCGCGGTGGCCCACTCACGTTTGACCGTAGCCGGCGACACCTGCAGGGCCTCGGCCGTCTCTTCCACCGTCATCCCGCCGTAGAAGCGGTATTCGACGATGCGCGCCTGCCGCTCGTTGAGGCGTCCGAGCCGCACGAGCGCTTCGTCCAGCGCGAGGAGGTCCTCGCCACGCGACTCGGCGACGGCCCACACGTCGCCGTCGAGGGGCAGCGGCGTCTGACCGCCGCCGCGCTTCTGGCGGTTCCGGCCGACCGCGTAATCGATCAGGATCCGGCGCATCGCCTGCGCGGCGACGGCGAGGTAGTGTGAGCGGTTCTGCCACTTGATTCGATTGAGCTTGCTCAACTCGAGCCAGGCCTCGTGGACGAGGGCGGTCGCGCTCAGCGTATGGCTGGTGCGCTCGTCGCGCAGCTTCCGGGCGGCGATCCGCCGCAGCTCGTCATAGACGAGCGGAACAATCTCGTCCATCGACGGACCTCACAAAGAAGTTGCAACGGCCACGATACGGCGGCGGCCTCCGACATCTATTCAAAGGATGGCGTCCTTTGTTTCGCGCGCGCCGAAGCTCTCCGGAAAGCTTCATTTCTTCCTCCTGCGCGCCGCGCCTCGGCCGACCCTGGCGTCGAGCTGCTCGACCAGCTTCTGGATCGCGTCCAGCGCGGCGCGGTGCTCGGCCCGCGCTTTCTTCGAGCCGAGCAGGTCGGCGAACTCCATGCCGATCCAGAACGTCGAGATCCAGCAGGCGATGACCGGCGCGCTGAACGGCGCTGGCAGCTTCGCGCCCTCCGCCTCGAGCGTGGCGAGCGCGTCGCGCACCGCGTCGGCCACCACCTTCCGCCACGCCTGGATGCGCAGCACGAACTTGTCGCGCAGGCCCGGGTCGGCGAAGCTCGCGGCCCACAGCTCGGCCTGCAGCCGCACGAAGCCGGAGGCGAGGTCGCTCCGGTAGAAGCGGCGCGCCTGCGCCCACTTCCAGCGAAGCCCCCGGGCGCCGCATACATGCGCTGCTGGCGCTCCAGCAGCCGCCGGTTCGCCTCGTCGAGCACCGCGATGACGAGCTGGTCCTTGCTCCGGAAGTGGTAGTTGATGAGCGCATGGTTGACCCCCGCGTCGCGGGCGATCTCGCGCATGCTCAGCGCCGCGTAGCCTTCCTGTACCAGGCGGCGGAACGCGGCGTCGAGGATCCTGATCTTGGTCTCGCCGAACTCCGCCTCCGGGCGCGTGCCTGGAGGCGCACGCAAATAATTTTGAACGACTGGTTTAACCACTCGTTCAAATCGTACGCGTCCTTCCCGCCGATGTCAAGGCGTCGCGAGCTGCCCAGCTCGCCATCACCTTTTCTAAGCGTTCCGGAAGTTCCTTTTCTTCCTCCTGCGCGCCGCGCCTTCAAGTCCGCCGTCCTGGGCAGGCGGAGGCGACTGTGCTCTCTAGCCCGCTGTGGCCAGGGACAGCTCGACACGCGGGAAGTCGAGAACCGTTTGTGCGACATTGTTGTAGTAGTTCGAGAAGATGTTGATCGCCACGTGCGCGACGAGCTCTGTGATCTCGCCGTCGGTGAAGCCGGCGGCGCGGACCTTCTTTCCTTACAAGCACTTAGACCGTTCGGCAGATCCGCTGAAACCGCGTGTGGTAGCGCGGGGATTGCGGATCGTTGCGACAGATCGCTTTGACGCAGCCTCGGTGCCCCTTACGCTGGAGGCAGCTAAAATGATCCCGCGCACATGATTGATCCGTCGCGACGGCTCGTGCCGTCGACCGTGCCAAAAGATCATCCGATCCATGACGCCGCCGAAGCCGGCGAGCTGGCGCGCGTACGCGCCTTCCTCGATCAGCAGCCATCGCTTGTCGACGACATCAACCGCGCTGGCGGTCATCCTCTGCACCGCGCGGTCATCGGCGGATCGGCAGACGTGGTGACGCTGCTGCTCGATCGTGGCGCCGACATTCACGCGATTCACGGCGCCGGGGTCGGGTCGTTCGCGGGTTACGCGCCGCAGGATAAACAGCCCATTGACCTGGCGATCTGGGGCGGCCCGCGGCAGGCGCCTCTGTCGAGATGGCGCTGCTACGCCAACGGCCTGACGTGGCTGCTGTGGAGGCGCTGGCGGCCGGGCCGCCCCGTGTGGCCCGGCAACGGCAACGTGCCTCTGGCCCGATTGCTCATCGGCCGCGGTGCGACGTACGATCTGACGGTCGCTTCCGCGTTGAACGATCTGGCGGCCGTGCGGTCGATGCTCGACGCCGCCCCCTCACGCATCTCCGAGCAGCGGCCCGACGATCGTCGCCCGCTCTCGGCCGCCGCCGAATTCGGCCATCTCGACATCGTCCGCCTGCTGCTGGAACGCGGCGCGGACCCGACGTGGCCCGACGCCGATTCGTCCGAGCGCGGCGCCGCCTTGCACGCCGCGGCGGGGCGTGGCGACCGGGAGATGGTCGAACTGCTGCTGAAACATCACGCCGATCCCAACGGTTTCGTCAACGCCAGCGGCAACGCCGTCTATGCCGCGAAGACACCGGAGATCCGAAGACTGCTCGAGGCGCATGGCGGTTTCCTCGATCCGTACGACCTGGTGTGGAAGGGCGAGGACGACGAGGTCATGCGGATCGTGACCGAACGACCCGAGACGGCACTCGCCGGGTGCGGGGGTGTGTTCACCGCCGTCGTGACCTGCGGCCGGCGCACGCTGATGCGCCGATTACTCGACGCCGGTTTCAAAGTCCATCCACAGGCGGGCGGGTGCCACTCTTATCTGCTCGAGCGGCCCGATATGCTGCGCGAGTTGCTGACGCGCGGCGGCCTCGATCCGAATTACCCAACGGTTGATGGAGTGACGCTGCTCCACGAGCTGTGCCACAAGGACAGTCGCGGGCGGACGATGGACCATCGGACGGAGTGTGCGGCGATTCTGTTGGAATTCGGCGCCGATCCGTCACCGAAGGACACGCACGGCGAGACGCCCGTCATGTGGGCGACGAAGCACGCGCTTACGGACATCGCGGGTTTCCTGAAAGCCCGCGGCGCAACCTAGACACTCGAAGCGTGGCTGTGACTGAGAACGCCGCGTCCCGGACATCAGCATGTAACTCCCGATAAACGGCGCAGTGTTAGCAACCGGCTCGCCCGCACCGAAGGCAGAGCTGCTCAGCGGGTGTTCGCCTTCTTGTAGGCCTTGACGAATTCACGGCCGAAGTTGATCGACGGGGCTCGGCCCCAGACACTCGTATCCCGATCGGTAAATTGCAGAACGACAACCGAATCCAGGTCTCGCACAATGGTCACTTCGCCGCGCCCACCATCAATCTTCTTGTCTTCATAGAAACGCTGACCATGGAACCTGAGAAGGATCTCAGCGTCCTCTGGTCGGGCCACGACGTGAAGCCCGAGGCCCGCGTTCTCGAGTTCTGACACAATATTGGCCAGGTACTCTGCAGCGCCACGCGTGTCAACATGCACACGCGTGAGCCCTCGGAGCTCGTCAGGATTCCCCAACCGGCATTCCTTTGCTGTTTTCACCACCAGACAGGCATCCACACTCAGGAACTCGACGCGCTTGTCCGTCCGACGCTCCAACGTGTCGAGGATCCGTCGAACGAGGTTGCGGCCAACCTCGAACACGTCGGATTGCTCAGCGCGCGACTGATCTTGGCGGATCACGGTGAGCATGTAGTGAGGCTTGTCCGTGAACTGACTGGACCCGGCCCACGGGAACACGGTCCTGAGACCCCTCACCTGCCTGCCGACCTCGCGGCCGTACGTCAGATGCGTGATGTTCGCGTACGGAATCCGCACCGACCAGCGCGGGCCACTGTCGAAGATCAGCTCGGCGCCGGAACTGACGTTGATTGTTCCTTCGATCGGTGACACGCCAGTGAGCCACTTACGGCCTCGTGTGGCCTCCCTCGCAAAGTGAGGGTCCGTACTGGCGAGCAACGTTGCCTTGGCATCGCCGACGGCAAGCCCGACGACCGACCAGTAGACGATCAGCGACACGACAGCCAGCACCGTCCGCGAAACAGGAAATCGGCTTGCCACGTTACCAACATCCAATCCGTGAGGTGAGTTGCGGGAGCTTCGGAGCAAACGCGGACCCTCCTGTGGCAATGCGTGAATTGCTGAGCTGATATTCTAGCCTCCTCGCGTCGAGAATCCGCAGTCGGCGGTGAAGCAGTGATCACAACTGGTGACCGAGTGAATGGGCGCGCGCGTTCGATTCTGAGAGTGCCTCGTGCGTCCGCACATGTCTCGTCGTCCGTGCGCAGCCCATATACTCATTGAGCGGGAGCCATGTCGCCTGTAGTTCCTCCGTCGAAACCCACAGTCGCGATCCTTGGCGGCGGCGTCGGCGGTCTCAGCGCCGCCCACGAACTGGCCGAGCGCGGCTTCGCGGTCACCGTCTACGAACGACAGGCGACGTTCGGCGGCAAGGCGCGGAGCATGTCGGTGCCGGGCAGCGGCACCGGAGGGCGCAAGGACCTTCCGGGAGAGCACGGTTTCCGCTTCTTCCCCGGCTTTTACAAGCACATCACCGACACCATGCGCCGGATCCCGTTCGGCGGCAGTGGCGCCAGCTGCGCCGACAACCTCGTGCTGGCCACCCGGATCCTGCTCGCCCGGGCCGGCAAGGCCGACCCGCTCTGGGTCGCGCGGTTCCCGGAAACCCTGGACGACTTCCGCACCGCGTTCCGGGCACTGTTCGACCACCTCGACATCCCGGACAAGGAGATCGCGTTCTTCGTGACGCGGCTGCTCGGGCTCGCGACCAGCTGCGAGGAGCGCTACCTCGAGGAGTTCGAGCACACGGCGTTCTGGGATTTCATCGGCGCGAGGACCCGGTCGGAGAACTACCAGCGATATCTCGCGCAGGGCATGACGCGATCGCTCGTCGCGATGCGCGCGGAAGAGAGCAGCACCCGGACCGTCGGACGCATTCTGTTGCAGCTCTTTTACGGCATCCTCGTGCCGGGCGGCGTCTTCGACCGCCTGCTCACCGGACCGACCAACGACGTCTGGATCGACCCGTGGCGGCAGCACCTCACCGGGCGCCTTGGGGTGGTGTTGCTCCCGAACGCGACGCTCCGGTCGTTCAATCTCGCGGGTGACCGGTTGCGCGGCGTGACCGTCGAGCGGGACGGGCGCCTCGAAGAGGTGACGGCGGACTTCTACGTCGCCGCGGTGCCGCTCGAAGTCATGCAAGGCCTCGTCACGCCGGAGCTGGCGCGTGCCGCGCCGTCGCTCTCGAGGCTCGGCGAGTTGCGGACCGAATGGATGAACGGCATCCAGTTCTACCTCCACACCGATCTGCCGCTGGCGAACGGGCATACCGTCTATCTCGATTCGAACTGGGCGCTCACCTCGATCTCGCAGGGCCAGTTCTGGAGCGGCTACGACCTGTCGCAGTACGGCAACGGGCAGGTGGGCGGCATTCTCTCGGTCGACATCTCGAACTGGATCGCCCCGGGCAACGTCAACGGCAGGCCGGCGCTTCAGGCCGCGACGCGCGACGAGATCAAGGACGAAGTGTGGGCGCAGCTGAAGGCGGCGCTGAACGGGCCCGAACGCCTGGTACTCGAGGACGGCAACCTGGTGGACTGGTTCCTCGATCCGGATATCCAGCTCCCCAATCCCGGCGTCCTCACCAACGCTGAACCACTGCTCATCAATCACGCCGGCTCGCTCGCGCTGCGCCCCGAGGCGTACACGGAGGTCGGCAACCTGCTGCTTGCCGCCGATTACGTTCGCACCTACACCGACCTCGCCACGATGGAGGCCGCCAACGAGGCCGCCCGGCGGGCGACCAACGCCATCCTCGCGATGTCGGGCGTCCAGGCACCGCCGTGCGCGCTCTGGGAGTTCGACATTCCTGAACCGATGCGCCACGCGCAGGTGCTCGACCGGATTCGGTTCCGCATGGGATTGCCCAATCTGATCCTCGGTTAGCCCGATGCGGCGAACTTCACCTGCGTCGTCCGGTGATCATCTAGCCAACGGCGAGCGTCATGATCCGCTCCTCGGTGCACTCGGTCCGTGCGAGCGTGCCAGTAATCGCACCTTCGTGCATCACGGCGACCCGGTCGCTCACGTTGAGAATCTCTTCCATGTCGCTGCTAATCATGACGATGGCCACGCCCGCCTGGGCGAGGTCCCGCAGCAGCGTGTAGATTTCTGCCTTGGCACCGACGTCGATGCCGCGCGTCGGCTCGTCGACGATCAACACTTTCGGGCCGAGAGCGAGCCACTTCGCCAGCACGACCTTCTGCTGATTACCGCCGCTCAAATTCGCGGTCTTGATCTCGATCGACGGCGCCTTGACGTGCAACCGGGTGCAGATTGCGCTGGCGCCGACCCGTTCCTTCGCGACCGACACGAGCCCGTGCGTCGCGTATCGGTCCAACGAGGGGAGCGTCACGTTTTCGCGCACGGAAAAATCCACCACGAGACCAGCGGTCCGCCGATCCTCGGGGACGAGGAACAGACCCTGACGAATCGCCGCCGCCGGGTCCTTGATCTCAATCGCCGAGCCCTCCAGGAGAACGCGTCCGGCGAGCGGCCGCTCAACGCCGAAGATCGCCTGCGCGACTTCAGACCGCCCGGCGCCGACCAGACCGGCAACGCCAAGGATTTCGCCGCGAGCAACTCCGAATGAGACCGTCCGTTGCGGGTAGCGCCTGGTGCGCAGGCCCTCGATCCTGAAGTACTCCTTCCGGCCGGCGACGCCAAGTGAGTGCACCTGGGCGGCAATGTCGCGGCCGACCATCAGCCGCACCATGTTGTCGTGGGTCAGCTCGTCGCGCGCCAGCGAGCCGACATTGGCGCCGTCGCGAAGCACGACCGCGCGGTCGGCGACCGTCCGGACTTCGCCCAGACGGTGAGAGATGTAGACCACGCCGACACCGTCGGAGCGGAGTCCACCGACGATCTCATGCAGTCTTGCCGTCTCGGCCAGCGTCAGGCTCGACGTTGGCTCGTCCATGATGAGCACTCGCGCCTTCAGCGAGAGAGCTTTCGCAATTTCGACGAGCTGCTGCTGCGCGATCGACAGGCCGTCGACGGCCGTGTCTGGGGAAATGTTGAGACCGAGCTGATCGAGATAGGGCTGCACCATCGCGTGCATCTTCCGGCGATCGACGAGCCGGAGCGGCCCCCAGCCGATCGGCTCGCGGCCGAGCAGAACGTTACCGGCAACGTCCAGATTGTCCAGGAGGTTCAGTTCCTGATGGATGAACGCGATGCCGTGTGAGGTCGCTGTGTGAACGTCGCGCACGACGACGCGCGTGCCGCCGATGAGCACGTCCCCGGAGTCGGGCTGTTCGATCCCCCCGGCGATCTTCATCAGCGTAGACTTGCCGGCGCCGTTTTCCCCGAGCAGGGCGACGACCTCTCCCGCGTGCACCTCGAGAGAGACGCCTTTCAGCGCATGCACGCCGAGGAAGCGCTTCTGGATGTTTCGAAGCTCCAGAACCGACACGCCCATAACCTGCAGACCGAATGGTGGACGCGTCAGCGACCGCGGAGCTCGGTCAGTTTCTTCCGGAATTCGTCCACGTCGTTCTGTCGCAACACCCTCGTCGGGATGAACAGCTGACGGGTCGCGGGAATGCCGGATCTGTCGCCGGCGAGAACCTTCGCCATGAGCGTCATCGCCTGGTAGCCGAACTCGAACGGCTGCTGCACCACGGTCCCGGCGATCGCGCCCGATTTCACGCCCGTGAGCGTCTCATCCTCTTCATCGAAGGTGATGATTGGCACCTGCCCAATCTTGTTCGCGTCCCGGACGGCGTTGAGAATCGCGGGGCCGTTGTAGCTCCACAGGCCGACGAGCGCGGCCACATCGGGATGGGCCACGAGCGTCTCCGAGACGTTTGCCTTGGCGCGTACGCGATCGGTGTCGTCGGTGCGGACGTCGAGAATCTCGATCTTCGTGCCCGCGATGGTCTCCTTGATCCCCTGCAGTCGCTCCTGCGCGTTGCGTGCGTCGATCTGTCCGACGAACAGCATGATCTTGCCGCCCTGGGGCAGCACCGACTTGATCAGTTCGCCCGCCTGCCGTCCAGCGGCGACGTTGTCGGTGCCGACGTAGCACTCGCGCTTGCTGGCTGGCGCGTCGCTGTCGTGTGTGAACACCAGCGTCCTCTGGGCCGCATCGTCGAGCATTGCCGTCTGGTTGGCGGGATCGACCGGGCTGATGGCGATGCCGTCCACGCCCTTGGCGAGCAGATCCTCCACGATCCGCTTCTGTCCCGGCAGCCGTGCCGTCGCCAAGCCGGAACTCGACGGTGATGTCCGCCCGTTCGGCGTCCGCCTTTTCCGTACCCTTTCTCGCGATGGTCCAGAAGTCCGATGCATTGTTCGTGATGAACGCGAGCGTATGGGTGGAGGAACTCTTCCGGTTGCAACCGGCGACGAGAACGAGCGCGGCCGCGCAGGTGAGCGCGGCAGCTGTCTTCAGGCGCATTCGACTCTCCTCATGATAATGACCACACATTAGAACCTATTTCATGAATCTGCCGCCGCTGACCAGGGCCGCGAGCGAGCCACGCGACCGGAGCGAGCCGTCGAAGCGGCGAGCGAGGGCACGTGCAGGGGAGTCCGAGGGGCGACGCCCCTCGGCTAAAAGTGAAAAGTATCAAAAACTGACATGAGCCGCGCGCCGCTGCAGGATCTGGTCGCCGACGACGCCGACGAGAATGACGCCACCCATCACGGCGAAATTGAGCGAGCTTGGAATCCCGAGCAGATTTACGAGGTTCTGCAGCACCTGGAGCAACGTGGTTCCGAGCAGGATGCCGACGATCGAGCCCTCGCCTCCGCGCAGGCTGCAGCCGCCGAGCACCGCGGCCGCGATTCCGTACAGTTCGAAGAAGCTGCCGTGCGACGACGGTGAAATCGAGTTGGTATAGAACGCGAAGATGATGGCCGAGATGCCCGTGAGCACTCCGAGGATGACATAGGCGCTGACGATGACCCGACGAACGTTGATACCCGAGAATCGCGACGCCACTTCATTGCGGCCAGTAGCGAAGAGGTGCCGCCCGTACACGGAGCGGTGCAGCACCACCCACATCACCACGCCGATGATGGCCATGGCGACAAACGGCGTCGGAACACCGAAGAAGCTACCTGTCATCAGCCGCTGCAACGTGTGAAATCCCGCGGCGTCACCAAAACCCTTCGTCTCGTCGTCGGCAATGAACCTCGCGAGCCCGCGATAGACGAGCAGCCCGCAGAGGGTGACGACAAACGGCTGAAGCCGGAGTCGCGTGATGAGCAGACCGTGAACGGCGCCGAGCAAGGCGGCGAGCCCGACGATCACCACGACGGCGAGCGGCCACGGGAGATGCCATTCGGTCAACATCATGCTCAAGAGCACGCCGAGCAGCGCGAACGACGATCCGACCGACAGGTCGATGCCACCGGTAATGATGACCAGCCCGAGACCGAGGCTGAAAATACCGAATGCCCCGATCAACCGTGCGGTGTTCTGCAGGTTGGCTGGCGACAGGAATCGCGGGTTGAGTGCCGTCACGATCGCGCACAGCACAACCAGCAGCAGGAAGATCGCAATGTCCTTTTTCATTCGTCATTCGTGTGCTGACAAGTGGCAATTGGACGACGCGCGGATCTTAGCCCGAATCAACGGAGGCCGGGGACCTGCGTATGCGCCCGGAGTCGTTCGATCGCTCGCAAATGAGCATCGGCCAGATCCATGCCTCGCGCATCGCGTTCAGCAGGTTCAGCGGTCCGACGGTGTGGACCGATCGTCGGCGAGCGGTACGCGGCTGGCGTCGGGCCCGAAACTCCACTCGCCGGGTGGTCGATGTCCAAGCGTGTGATCAATGCATCAGCCCAACCGAGGC
>CAVOPH010000007.1:0-520000 GCA_963697775.1 uncultured Acidobacteriota bacterium
GGCATGAACGCGAGACTCAACCGCTTGTTCGCCGCGGACGGACGCTGCTTCGATGTCGCCGTCGACCACGGCTTCTTCGGCGAACGGTCCTTTTTCGCCGAGATCGAGGACATGGCGGAAACGGTCGCCACGCTCGTCGAGGCCGGCCCGGATGCGATCCAGCTCTCTCGGGACAGGCCCCGCTCCTGCAAAGCGCCCCGAGCCCGGCGAAGCCGGCGCTGGTCCTGCGCACCGATGTCGCGAACATCTACGGCGGGTCTCCACCCGGCCGCCTATTCAGTCAGGTTGTCGAGGCGGCGGTCGAGCGCGCTCTCGTCCTCGACGCCGCCTGCGTCGTCGTCAATCTCCTTCTCCTTCGGGGGCAGCCCGAGCTGCACGAGCAGTGCATCCGCAACGTTTCCCTCCTCCGGGCGGCATGCGACCTCTTCGCGATGCCGCTGATGGTGGAGCCCTTGGCCATGAAGCCGGGCGACCGTGGCTACGGCGTCGACGGTGACGTCGAGAAGATCGTCCCGCTGGTGCGTCAGGCGGTTGAGCTGGGTGCGGAGGTGATCAAGGCGGACCCGACCGACGACCCTGGGGACTATCCACGCGTGGTGCAGGCGGCGGGCACGTGCCCGGTGCTCGTTCGCGGCGGCGGCCGTGTGTCCGACGACGAGATCCTCCGTCGCACCGAGACGATCATGCGGCAGGGCGCCGCCGGGATCGTCTACGGGCGCAACGTCGTTCAGCACGAGAATCCCGGAGCAATGACACGGGCGCTCATGGCGATCGTGCACGAGGGCGTCTCGGCGGAGGAAGCCGGCAAGCGCCTGACCGCCGGTGGCTAGCCGGGTCGTCCGCTTCGGCCTGATCGGCGGCGGCCTCATGGGCCGGGAGTTCGCCAGTGCGGCCGCCCGCTGGGTGCACCTGGACGATCTGGGCGTCGCCCCCGAGCTGGTCGTCGTCTGCGATCCAAAACCAGGGGTCCTCGCCTGGTACGAGCGGCTCCATCCGACTCCGCGCCTTGTCGGCGACTACAGCAAGGTGCTCGAGGACGAAACGGTCGAGGCGGTCTACTGCGCCGTCCCGCATCATCTGCACGAAGAGATCTACGTGGCGACGCTCCGAGCCGGGAAGCATCTGCTTGGGGAGAAGCCCTTCGGAATCGACCTGGCGGCGAATGAGGCGATCACGGCGGAGGTGGAGTCACATCCCAACCTCCTCGTCCGCTGTTCGTCGGAGCTCCCGTTCTACCCGGGGGCCAAGAGGTCGTGCGCTGGATTCGGAGCGGCCGCTTCGGCCGCGTCCTGGAAGTCCGCTCCCTCTTCCTCCATTCGAGCGACCTCGACCCTCAGAAGCCCATCAACTGGAAGCGACGTGCTCGCTTCAACGGCGAGTACGGGTGCATGGGCGATCTCGGCATGCATGCCCTCCACCTGCCGCTGCGCGCCGGCTGGCTGCCGGCGAACGTCCGCGCCATCCTCTCCGACGTCTTCCCGGTACGCCCCGACGGTGCCGGCGGTACCGAACCGTGCGACACCTGGGACAACGCTGTCCTGCTTTGCGAGGTGAAGCAGGACGCTGACGCCTTCCCACTGCGTGTCGAGACGAAGCGGATCGCCCCGGGCGAGACGAACACGTGGTCGATCGAGATCGACGGCACCGAGGGCTCGATCGCCTACACGACCAAGTTTCCGAAGACTCTTCGCTTCATGGACTACGAGCCGGGAGAGCCCCAGGCCTGGCAGGTGCTCGATCTCGGCTCCCAGTCGGCGTATCCCACGATCACGGGAGCGATCTTCGAGTTTGGGTTCTCGGATGCGGTCCTCCAGATGTGGGCGGCCTACCTCGACGAGCTTGCCCACGGAAACGCCGGGATGCAGCAGCCGTTCCACTGCGCCACCCCTGCCGAAGCCGCCCAGACCCACCGCCTCTTCACGGCGGCACTCCAAGTCGCAGCAGGACGCGACTACCGTCACGATCGCGTGACGGCCGCCGTCGTGCAACGCGAGCTGCGGTCGTTCCTCCCTCACGAATCCGTCCTCGTCGGCACCCCGGCGGCCTATCTCGCCGACGAGACCGAGACGCGCGGAGTCAAGGGCCGCGCCGACGCCGTCGTCGTGCCGGGGAGCGCCGACGAGGTAGCCGAGGTTGTCCGGTGGTGTTACGACCGTGGCGTTCCGATCATCCCGCGCGGAGGAGGGACGGCTTTGCCGCAGGTGCCGTGCCGCTCGACGGTGGGGTCGTCGTCTCACTCGAGCGGCTCACGCGGGTTCGCATGTTCGACTCCTCTGCTCTGGCGGATCTTCGTCGAGGCAGGCCTCAGAACCGCCGGAGCTCCGCCGCATCGTCCGCGAGAGCGGTCTCTTCTTCCTCCGGATCCCGGGGCGGCCGAGCAATCGCAGATTGGCGGCAACATCGCCACAAACGCCGGCGGCCCGCACGCCTTCAAATACGGCGTCACCGGCGCCTGGGTCACGGGGCTCGAAGCAGTTTTGCCACCCGGCGAGATCGTCTCGGTGGGCGGTGCGATCCGCAAGGACGTCGCGGGCTACGACTTGAAGGGTCTTCTCGTCGGCTCGGAGGGCACCCTTGGGATCGTGACGGCGGCTTGGCTCCGGCTACTCCCGACTCCAGAAGCGTCGTACCCGGTCGCCGTCTTCTACCGCTCGGTCGAGGCCGGGTGCGAGGCGATCGAGGCTGTGCTCGGAAACGGCCTCGCCGTCGCTGCGCTGGAGTATCTCGACGGGTCGACTCTCCGGGCGGCCGGGCCCGCCTTCCCCGCGCCTGTCCCTACAGGCGCGGACTTTCTCGTGGTTGCCGAGGCGGACGGGTCGAACGCGGAGGCCGCCAGAATGCGGGCCGCGCTGCTCGTCGTCCTCGGCGAGCAGGCCCTCGCCGTCCATGCGCCCGAGGAAACCGCCTCGATCGAAGCGCTCTGGCGCTGGCGGGACGGTGTGTCGATCGCGGTCAGTGCTCAGCTCGGAGGAAAGGTGAGCGAGGACATCGTCGTCCCGCTCGACCGGCTGGCGGAAGCCATCGAAGAGACGCTCGTCATCGGGAGCCGCCACGGTCTTTCTGCCTGCAGCTGGGGGCACGCAGGGGACGGCAACCTGCACGCCACCTTCCTGGTGTCGCCCGGGAGCGCCGATGAGCTCGAGCGCGCCGGGGCGGCTGCGGAGGAGCTCTTCCTGCTCGCGGTCTCGCTCGGCGGCTCAGTCACCGGTGAGCATGGCGTCGGCATCGTGAAACGCGGCCGCCAGCAGTGGTCGGCCAGGAAATCAGCACTCATGACCTCGGTGAAGGAAGCGTTTGATCCCCGAGGGCTCATGAATCCTGGAAAGAAGATCTGATGGCCGCCGAAAGTCCAGGCGGCTTACCCTGGGCTTCCGGGTTAGGATCGGCGAAGGGGGTGCTTTCCCGGAGCCCCCCGCCGGGGGTGGGGCGGCGTGCAAGCGTCCGACGTCCGCGCCGGCGAAGCGCGCGCGAGCTCAGCTCCAAAACTCTACGAGTCATGGCTTGCCCCGCTCGCGATCGATCCGCTGCCGGTGCCGCTCCTCCTGGCGGATCATCTCCTCAAGGTCGACCTGCCCGGCAGGGGACGGCGGCAGCGTCGACCCGCAGCTCGGCCGCCACGGCCTCCGTCTGAAGATGCATCCGCTCGGCGTAGAGCGCCTGCGCCTTCTCCTGTGCGCGCTGCTCGACCTGCTCGGCGAGCTCGGCCTCCGACATCTGTTCGGCGAGCTCCCTAGCCCTGCTCTCGATGAGCCGGTCAAGCCTCGCCCGCGCGAATGGCAGCTCTGTCTCGCGCTGCGCCTGGATCTCCGCCGCAGCGGCTCGCTTGGCAAGCTCGGCGCTGTAGGGCGAGGAGGCTGCGAGCTTCTCGAGCACGAGCCTCGCCGCCGCGGCCCGCGCGGTCGCTGAGCCGCCCGCGTTCGTGAGCAGCTCCTCGAGCGCAAGATGGGCCAGGGACTCGAGCTTGTCGCCGGCGCGCTCCTCCTTCCGGCCGCGAGCCCTGCCTCCGCGTCGGCCGAGTTCGGCGAGGTCGAGCTTGCCGGAGTGAAAGAGGCACAAGCCATTGTCGACCGCCTGCTTTCGGCAGGGGGCGCCTGCCTTCGTCGTAGCTGTGCACAAGGCTTTCGAGCTGGCTGTGGCGTGGTCGACATCCCCGTTAATCGTACGCCCGTCAGCGGATTTTAGAGTCCCCGCCCTGGCGCGCGGCTGGCGCGCCCCCGCCTATTTGCAGGACTTTTACTTTGAGCACAAGCTACGAAAGCCGAGGCTCGCACTGCGGCCGGGCTCGCCGGCCAGGAGCTGGCAGCTCGATTCTGGAGGCGCGCGTGCCCTTGGCCTTCTCACGAGAGGGCCTTACGCTCTTCCGATGGCGCTGATTGACTACGGGTCGAAAGAACGAGCTCGAGCCGTGGCTAAGACCGCGGCTCGTGGGGCGCTGACGTTCGAAACGCTAGCCAGCGCTCTCTTTATTGCCGGTGGCGGACTCGGCGCAATTGAGAGCACGTTGATGGCGAAGGCGATCGCGTGGCTCTCCCTCGACGCCTACGACTTCTTCGATGACCCACCCCGAGCGGACTTTGAGCGTTCGACTCGCTCCCGCCGTCGGTCCTTCCAGACAGACGCCTTTGGTGACACGATCCCGGCCCGAATCGCAGCGGCGTTCTCCGACAGCCTTGTCACTGCAACCGCAGACCTACGCGCGACGGTCCGTGCTGTTGAGCGCGGGGCCGGCGCGCGTAGAGCTGGGGCGAGCGAGACTGCTGAACTGCGCGTCGACGAGGCTCGGTGGCATTCGTTGGAGGCGTCGGCTCATCTAGTAGATGCGGCTAATCGAGGCGACGCGGTGGCCGAGGTCCTCCTGTTTGGAGACACTGGAGGGCGGCCGGGTGACCCGTCTTCGCCAAGTAGGGGGGATGCTACCTCCTCGCAGAACAAGCAAGTCTTCGGAAGATGAGAATGAGTTCACTGCAGTCCAGGTAATCGTTCGCGAGGCCCTCGCTCGCACCGGAGTCTCGGACATTGAGCAGACTGCAGTCATCACCACAGCGACCGAGGATCCCTCTGCCACGGCGGCTTTGGAGCTGTCTCCCCTCATCGCCGAGGTGCGTGCCTTCTCAATTCGGCTCCCCGTGATGAAGCTAATGGTCGACGCGAATCCTGAGGATCCTGTGAACTTCGAACCGGAGAGCTGACCGTGGGCGACTGAATGAGTCTGCGTCGCCAGACACATAGAGAACGAGGCTGCCAGGGGTGGTCACTCCAGTCTTCCGGCCGACCGATCGAGCCACGCCTCGAGCTCGTACACGGCGATCAGCTTCTTGCGACCACGGCGCACGACACGGAGCTCGGGAGCCACGTGCTCGGCGAAGAAGTCGGGCGACACGCCGAACGCTTCGGCGGCTTCGGTCACGGTGAGCGCCAATCGCGGAAGCCGGCTTTGAGACTCTGATAGGACGCCACCGCCCGCGCCACCAAGGCGCGAGGGCGGTGTTTTCCGGTGAGTCTCTGTCTGATTTCTGCCGGTTGCCGAATTGCCGGTTGGCTTCCGACCAATTTCCGGTTGAACCGGAAGGAAGGTGTGTTTAGTACTTGCCGCTTCCGGTGTTCCGGTGGAGGGCTGTGGGTTGCCGGTCACCTTCCGGTTGCCTCGTCCTCGCCAAGTTCCATTTGCGGCCCGCTGCTCTCGTTCCAGTACTTCCGAATCGTGCGCTCCGAGACGCCGATTGCTTCGGCCGCGGCCACCTGCGTAATCGTCGGGTCGGCTGCGCGCAACTCGGCTAGTTGCTCGCGCGTCGACGGCTTGTCATCGTCAGGATCGCGGCGAAAGCCCTGCTCGCGGTCGAACACGAGTCCCCACTTCGTTCCGATTGGGAGGTCGCCGTCTCGATCCTTGAGCCAGTGCAACTTCGCGTAGCCATTCCGGACCCGCTGCAGGCCGAGCACGACCTCAGCGCCACGCACGTAGGCGCTCGAACCGAAGAGGTCGTGAATCGAAAACCTCAGCCCCGGTACCGGCTTGCGACAGTGGACCGGGAGCAGGAACGCGAAGCGGAGCTGCTCGCGCCAGGCGTCCCAGCGGCGCATCAGGTCGACGGCCTCGCGCTCGGCGTTCGAGTCGCCGGCGTGCAGCTTGTAGAGCGGGTCGGCGACGACAACTCCGTAGTCACCGGCGCTGAGCAGGCGCTCGACCTCGGCGATGTGGCGCTCGTTCGAGTCGAGCTCGAGCCCGTCCGGTACGCGCACGTAGTCGACGAGCTCCGGGTCGGCGAGCCCGGCCTCGCGCAGCCGCCGCTTGATCGTCTTCAACCCCTGCTCGGCGTCGATCACGAGCGCGCGCACGCCGCCGGCGCTCGCCCAGTCGAGCAACTCCTCGCCGAGCACAATCGCGCGCACGAGCTGGAGGGCGAGCGTCGTCTTTCCCTCGCCGGTGTGGCCGCCGAGTACGAGCCGGTTGCCCCGGACGACGAGGGGGCCGAGCAGCTCGTCGGATTCCGGCGGGTCGGGGAGCGCGCAGAGAGCGCGTGCAGTCAGCACCCCAAGCGCGAAGTGCTCCGTCTCGGCCGTGATCGTCGGGGCCTCGTGCCGCGCTTTCCCGAGAAGCTCTGACAGGTCGCCGCCCGCCCCGAGGAAGTCGTCGAGACCCACCTTCGCGCCCTCCGGGCCGGGTTCCAGCCTGATGATGTAGACGCTGGCGCCCTTCAACTTCAGGAACCGCTGCAGTCGCTCCAGCGCCGCCTGCACACTCTCCTTCTGGAAGGCATCCGAGTCGAAGCAGAGGAACACCTCGCGGCCGTTCAGGGCCACGAGGTCCCAGTCGGCTAGCGCGACCTTGCCGCCGTCTCCGTTAGTACCGCGCCAGTTCCACAGACGCCGAGAAGGGCGATCGATGTCACCCCCTGCGAGAAGGCGGCGTCGGCCTTGCGGACACCTTCGGTGATGATGAGCACGTCGTCTGGGTCGCCGAGGCGCTCCTTCGCGAGCGGGTGGATATCGAGTGCCATACGCGCCCCTCGCGGCGTCTCATACTTGACGGGCTTGCCGGCTAGGCCACGTGGGTGATCGGGGCGCGCCTGGTGGAACACGACCTCGCCGGTGACGCCGCAGACCGGGATGATGAGGGCGGGCACGAGCTCCTGCTGCGACCGCGAGAAACCAAGCTGCTTTAGTGCGGCCGCGTTCGTCACTGAGAAGTAACCCCGCTGGCGGGCGACGGCCGCATTGATCGCGGAGGCTTCAAGCAGCCGCTGGTGCTGCTCGAGGACGGGCAGCTTCGCTCATTCATCCTCGAGCCGCTCTTCGTCACCGGTGGAGACGGCAGACGCCGAAACGCATGCCCCGTTCCCCGGCTGCCCCCTAAAAAGGGATGCCATCGTCGGCGTCCACCGACAGCTCGCCCGGGGCAGGCGATCCGTGGTCCGTGTCAGCGGCGACGGCCGACTCGACGGGAAGCGGTGGCTTGCGGGAGACGAGGAAGTTCGGGTAGTCGTACTTCCCGCCTTCGCGGTCGCCCAGGTACTTGATCGAAATGACCTCGCCCGGCTGAACGCGGCCTTCGGTGGCGACGACGACAAAATCCTTCTTCGCATCGTTCCACTGCTCGACCACGCCCTCGATCAGGCGCTTCGTCAGGATGGTCGAGCCGACGAGGATGCTCCATCTTTTCCCTTCGCGGTCGACGCCGCTCAGGAAGTCGGCCTCGCCGATCTTTGTCATCCCCTTCGACCATTCGGCCGCCTCGATCGTGAGCGGGTTGGGCGCATCCGGGTCACGGAACATCCAGGGGGTGCCGCGGTCGACGTCGGCCTCGGCCTCGTCGAAGCGCGTATCGTTTACAGTTGCCATTGGTATTCCTTTCTGGGCCGTGTAGGCGGCCCGGGCGGTAGTTGGTTAGGAGCTGGCCCGGCCTTGAGATTCACCTCCTCGGGGGCCGGCGCCGTCGTGTGAAGGGCGAGGTGCCGCAGGGCGCGCGCGTAGCGGATCGCAGCGGGTCCGGTCGGCTGCCGCTTTCGGCTCTCCCGCAGCTCACCGTTGCCGGGTTGATCCCGGCGAAGTGCGCAAGCTCTGCCTGAGAGAGACGAGCGGCGCGACGGACATCAGCGCCCGAGCCCGTGCGAGCTGCGTTGCGTGCCTCGATCAAAAGCTGGAGGGTGGCTGTGTTCATGCTGGCAAGGTATAGCTCTGCCAGAGCTATGTCATCTCTTCTTTCCCCCAGGTCGATACAGCTGTGCCAGACCAATGCTAGACTGGTGCCGATGGATCAGGTTCCGGGCGCTGGTGACACCGAAAACTGGCCGGCTCCGTTTCCGCTCAAAGACAGCTTCGGGTGGGCCTCGGGCATCGGCTCAAGCGGTGCCGTGATTCTGGTCGTGTTCGACTACGAGGGACCCGCAGTCGCACTGGCGGGTGGCCGCTACGTGATGGCGCTGACATTCGAGGCGCTGATCGACAAGCCTGGCCTTCCGCGCTGTCAACTACAAATCGAAGTCACACCGAGCGGGCCAACCTGTCGGAGACTGGTGCTCTCCGGGAGCGCGGAGGAGCCACTGACCGCTACGCGCATTCGCGTACCGATTCGCGAATTTGTCGAAGACGCTGCCGGGCGTGCTAGTCGGAGGCTTCGATCAACAAGGCAACCGCGTCGAGCCTGAAACGGTCAAGAACGAACTCGCGGCGGCGGCGCTGCCCCTTCCCGCAGCCCGGCAAGCGGTTGCCAGACGAGACGCTGGCCAGTGCCGCTGAGGTCTATCGCGACGCAGTCCGGCGCGGCGTCGGAGCCACTGACGCGGTCGCCGAAGCGTTCCCCATCTCACGCTCGACCGCCGGCCGCTGGATTGTCGAGGCGCGCCGTCGGGGCTTGCTTGGGCCGGCCATCCCCGGCGTGGCCGGAGAACTCGAACAGGAGGAACCCCCCGATGGCTAAGAACACCGGCATCCGCACAAGACACGGCCGCGCGTGCGCCTCGCGCAGCGGCCGGGTTTGCAACTGCAACCCCTCCTATGAGGCCTGGGTCTATTCGGCGCGCGACCGGCGGAAGCTTCGCCACACGTTGCCCGACGTCGCGGCCGCGAAGGGCTGGCGCCACGACGCCGCCAGCGCCGTGCGCAAGGGCACGATGACCGTCCCGACGCGGCTCACGCTCGGCCGAGGCGGCCGAGGCGTGGCTTGCGGGCGCGAAAGCGGGTGCGGTCCTCACGCTCGGGGACTCGCCGTCAAGCCCGCCGTGCTCCGCGGCTACGAGGCCGACCTTCGCCGTTACGTCCTGCCGGACCTTGGCACTCAGGGCCCTGGCGCGCTTCGTCGCGCCTATCTGCAGGCGCTCGTCGACCGACTCGTGGAGACGGTCGCTCGGCCCGCGAAGATTCACAGTGTACTCATGCCCGTGCGTGCGCTCTGCCGACACGCGATCGAGCGCGACGGGCTGCTCGTCAACCCGACCACGAACCTACGTCTGCCGGTGGCGGACGGACGCCGCGAGCGGGCCGCCTCAGTCCGTGGAGTGCGGCGCGCTGATCGAGGCACTGCCTGGAAGAGGCTGCAGCGCCTGTGGTGCAACCGCGGCCGTGGGTGGCCTCCGACGCGGCGAGCTGCGCGCGCTCGAAGTCGGGCGATGTCGACTTCCAGGCCGTAACGTGATCGCGCGTGAGCCGGGGCTGGGACGAAGGAAGGGGAGATCGCGCCAAGAGCACGGAAGGGCCGGCGACGAGTCCCGATCGCTTCGGCGCTTCGCCCCGCGGCACCTGCTCGAGCACAAGCTCCGGACCGGCCGGGATGGTCAGACTCCGTCTTCGGCCGCACGGCGTCGGCGGCCGTTCACACCGACCCCCGTCCGAGACCGGGGGCTCGCAGCGTGGGCCGCCGACGACGGTCGGCTCCTTCCTACGGGCAGAAGGGCCGCAGCGCTCGAACCGCTCGGCCTCCACGAGCGCGGCACGCCTACTCTCGCTCATGCTCGACGCCGAAAACTAGCTCGAGCGGATTGGCGACTTCGTCGGGCCACACTTCCACGTACATGATCGACCGCTACCGGCATCTGATCGAGGGCCAGAGGGCGAGGCGGCCGAGCGGCTCGACGCGTACCTCGTGGCGCGCAGACTGGCCCGCAGGGTCGGTAGCAGAGGCTGCTAAACCGCACGGTTGAGCGAAATCTGAGCGGAGCCTCATCTGCTTCCCAAGCTGAGGGTCGCGGGTTCGAACCCCGTCGTCCGCTTCGTCGAGAAACCTTCTGGAAACGCCACGTTTTCGGTCCCTTCGAGCAAAAACTTCGGCCTCGGGGCCAACTCGTAGTCAGGTTCTGGTCAGGTTTTGCACTACGCCCTGCGACCACCGGCCTGTTCGAGCTCCTGGGGTCACTGGTTCGAGTCCGGTACCGCCCATCACAAGAAAGCCCTGCTAGACGGGGCTTTCGTCGTCTATCCGGCAAACGTTCATGTCGCCGTGGCAACAGAATGGCAACGGTCGTCGGTCTCAGGTGTTGTGGTGGCGCTGTCAAACTGCGTCGTCACTCGCAATCCTTCCCTACGACGAGGTGCGGACCTCGGACGACACCCTCAGACGTTTCTCGCCTTCTGCGAGAGCGCCTACGAAGCCGGCGCGCGCCTCGCCGGCTGGGACACGATCGCATTCACTTCGAGCGCGTGCCCCTCACCTGATGACCTACAGGACCTCCACGGGACCCCGAAGCAGGCGACAGGCGACAGGCGCCGGGCCGGACGTATGGGACTCGTGGTCGAGTTCAACGAGCGGAATGGCGTTACCTGGCCGATCGATCCGGCGACCGGCATCGGCGTTCGGAGCAGCCCACGGAAGACCGACAAGGAAATCGAGACCTGCGGGCTCTGCCATGCGCGTCGTGCGCAGCTGAAGGACGGCTACGTCCCGGGCCACTCGCTCGGCACGACGGAACAGGTGGCGCTGCTCGAACCGGGGCTGTTCTGGGCGGACGGGCAGATGCGCGATGAGGTCTACAACTACGCGCCGTTCCTGCAGAGCAAGATGTACCGCAAGGGTGTCACCTGCAGCGACTGTCATGACCCGCACACGCAGCAGCTACGCGCGCCCGGCGCCCAGGTATGTCTCTCGTGCCACGCGAAGGAGAGGTACGAGGGACCGGAGCACGATCATCACCCCGCCGGGACGAAGCAGGTCGACTGCGTGAGTTGCCACATGCCGCGCTCGACGTTCATGGTCATCGACTCGCGGCATGACCACAGCTTCCGGGTGCCGCGGCCGGAGCAGACGGTGCAGCTCGGCGTGCCCAACACCTGCAACCAGTGTCACCGGGAGCAAACGCCCCAGTGGGCCGCCGACCAGGTGGCGAAATGGTATGGCCACGCGCCCGAGGGCTACCAGCGCTACGCAGTGGCGCTCCATGCCTCGGAGCAGCGGCTGCCCGGGTTCGCTTGCCAAGCTCACGGGGCTGTCGGGGGACACGCTGCAGCCCGTCATCGCGCGTGCCACCGCGGTGAGCCGGCTGGCCAACTACGCATCACCGGTTGCCATCTCGGCCGCCGAGGCGGTCGTGGCCGACCCGAACCCGCTGCTGCGCGCAGCGGCCGTCACCGCGCTGGGCAATGTGGAACCGGCGGAACGTGTCAGGCTGCTGGCGCCACGGCTCTCGGACTCGATTCTTGCCGTCCGCATCGATGCGGCGCAGGCACTCGCCGGACTCGAGCAGCAACTGCCCGAGGCCCAGAAGCCGGCATTCGCCAAGGCGCTCCAGGACTACATCGATGTGCAGATGTTCAATGCCGACAGGCCGGAATCATGGACCAACCTCGCCGGCGTGTACGCGCGGCGGGGCGACCGGGCCCGTGCGGCCGATGCGTTCGGGCGGGCCATCGCGCTGGACTCGGGTTTCGTGCCGGCGTGGGTGAACCTCGCGGACTACCTGCGCGCCACTGGCGACGAGGCCGCAGCGGCGGCGGCACTGCGCGACGGCCTGCGGCACAGTCCCGACAACGCCTCGCTGCATTACGCGCTGGGCCTGACGCTGATCCGGCAGCGACAGATGCCGGGTGCGCTGGACGAGTTCAAGGCGGCGGCACGTCTGGCGCCGAACGATGCCCACATGGGATATGTGTACGGCGTGGCACTGCATGATACCGGCAATCCCAAGGCGGGCGTGGCGCAGCTCATGGCCGTGTTGAAGAGCCATCCTGACAACGTCGACGTCCTGCAGGCGCTCGCCGGCTATGCGCGGGAAGCCAGCGACGCGCAGGCGATGCAGCTCTACATGACCAGGCTGCAGGAGATCAACTCCGCAGGCCCGTAGGCACAGGGCCAGCGGAGAGGAAGAAAGACTGCGCCCCGTGGAGGACTCCTCCACGGGGCGCGCTGTTCACGGCGCGTCACGACACGGTGAAAGTCCGCATCATGCCCTTCATGAAGTGCGGCTTGCCGTCAGCCGCGTCGGGCACGAAGCAGATCAGGATGTACTGGCCCGGCGTGAAGTCCACCGTAATGCGCTGAGGAATGCCTGCGACCGCGGCGGTCGTACCGCCGACCACGCTCACCGGGACCGGGCCCTGGTAGGTAGCGCCCCACTTCATGAAGTCGTCCATGGTCTTGCCGGGAAGCAGCCGGAGGATGGCCAGTTCGTGCGGCTGGCCAGGAGCGACCACGACATCGATGGTCTTCGACCCCGCCAGTGAGCGAGTCGGAGACGCTCGAACTTGAAGTTGCTGAGCTTGATGGTGAGGTCGGCGGGCCCCGCCGGTGCAGGGGCGGTTCCGGCCGGCGGCGCCACGACCTTCAGCGCCTGTGCCATGCCCTTCATGAGGTGTGGCACGTGGTCAGGCGTGTCGACGAAGCAGACGATGGCGTAGTCGCCTGGCGCGACATCGATGGTGGCGGTGAGTTCGTGTCCCGGATCGACGACATTGGGCCCGCCCGCCTCGGTGGCCCAGCCGGGGAGTGGCCCCGGAGTCTTGAGGGCCTGCAGCAGGTCGGCCACCGTCTTGCCGTCGGTGAGGCGGATCAGCTGGACGTGATGCAGGTCGGGGCCGTCATTGAAGTAATGGAAGGTCACCGGTCCCGCCGGTGATCTCGGCCGGGGCATCGAAGGCATAGTCCTTCGCGCGGATGGTGACCACTGACGGAGCCGCCGCACTCGCGGCGTGCGAGCGGGTGCGGGTTGCGGACGTTCACAGCCTCCGGCGAGCGGCAAGCAGTGCGACAAGGCCGGCCGAATCGATGTCATGCCTGGGTACCGGTGCACACGAGCCTCCGTAAGAAGGAACGCCGCCTGCCCCAGGAGGGCAGGCGGCGTGAAGCAGCCCCGGAGGGCGCGGGAAAGTTACGCCTTTGTCACCGTCATGGCGACACCCTCGGTCACAACGGCGTTCACCTGGTCGCCCACATTGACGCCGGTGAGGTTCGCGCCCTTGCCGAGCTTGAATGTCTGCGGCTTGCCGGTGTCGAACTGCAGCGTGACCTTGCCCTTCGCCGCATCGATCGCCGTGACCGTGGCGGTCACCGCCATCGTCGCCACCGCAATGCCACCCGGCTTGGCCCCGACCGGCGCCAGCACCGCACCACCCTCCGCCGCGGAGGCAGGCGGGCCGCCGTTCTTCGAAAGCCAGATCACGGCCTGTTCCGTGACGACGGCGTTGACCTGGTCGCCGACCTGAAGCTGGTTGTAGTTCACCATGTCGGGCGAGGCCTTGAACGTGGTCTTCTTCCCGTCGGCGAACTGCAGCGTGACCTTCCGGTCCTTCGTATTGAGCGCACTCACCGTCGCCGACGAAGTGAAGGTCTCCACCACGACCGCGCCACCGCCCGGGACTGCGGCCACGGTCGCCGATTCAGTGCCTTCCACCTTGTTGCCGCCGCAGGCGGCCAGGGCCGCGCCAACCAGGGGCAGTATCGCCAGTGCGCGCGCATCCTTGACGAACTTCATCGAGATTGCCATCGCCTTCAACTCCTTGATACGGGGATCGGGGAACCTGTTACCACAACGTAAGCGTGCCGAAGGAGCCAGTCAGTCGCCATCGAGGTCGAGGGCGGTCCACACCGCACGATGATCGCTGGTTGCCAGTGCCTCATGTACGGACGCGGCCTCGACGCCCCGGGGTTCAAGCCCGCGCAGGAAGACATGGTCGAATGACCAGACGTGATGGGTCCGTCCCACGTTACGGGTCAGCCAGTGGTACCCCGCCCGGGCGAAGACTCTTCCCGCGCCCATGCGGTTCAGGTCGCCGGCGATGAAGACAGGGTCCGGGCTGTCAGCTGCGTCGGCGACCACGGCAGCGGCCTGCGCATCCTGTCCGCTCGGGAACATCTCCCACATCGTGCTGAAGTGAACGTTGTAGAAGCGGACCGGCGCGCCCCGGACCTGGAGCGTCGCGCGGACGGCGATGCGGCGGGTACCGCGGGTCCACCCGCGACCGGGGAGCGGGACCTTTCCGTCGTCCACGATCGGCCAGCGGCTCAGGATCGCCGGACCGAAGTTGCGGCCGGTGACCGGATGCAGCATCGACGGGTAGTAGACGTAGTGCGCGCCAAGGCGCTCCGCCGCGCGTGCCACCAGTTCCTCGTCCGTCTCCTGCAGGGCCAGGATGTCGGCGGCGCCCGAGCCGGGGCTCGCGCTCGAGCAGGGACAGGACGGCACCGGGCCGCTTGACCAGCTCGACGTTGTAGGTCGCGATGCGGAGCCCGGTCGCGGCCGCGTGCCCGTTGCGCTCGAGCGCCGGGATCTCCCGCGCGAAACGCGGGCCCCCCGGTTCCCCGTAGTTGTGGGACTGTCTCCAGCCCAGTGGCAGCGGCCGGCCCGCGACACCCCGCTGCCAGCGACGTGATTCGTCATTCATAGACGAACAATCTATCCGGGCTCCGTGCGATGGGGCCCCTCCCGTATATTCGGTGGCCAGTGCGCATCTTCCTCGTCGTCCTCGCCGCCGCCGCCCTTTCCGCCGGCACCTATCTCGGTCTTGAGCGTCTCGGTCGCCGGGCCTGGCCCGCGATCGTCGCGCGGGCCGTGGCGTGGGCGGCCCTCGGCATGCTGCTGCTCAACGTGAGCTGCCCCCGGCCCGCCCGTAGTACGACGCCCCATCGTGCTGCTCGACGGATCGCTCAGCATGACCGCGGCCGGGCGGGACTGGACCGAGAGCCGTCGCCTGGCCGACTCGCTGGGCGAGGTGCGCACCTTCGGTGATGAACGTCCCGGCGCGGACAGCCTGCCCAACCGGGGACGGTCGCTGCTGGCACCGGCACTCGCGGCGGCGGCTGCGAGCGATCGCCCCGTCATCGTGCTGACGGACGGCGAGATCGACGATGCCACCGAGTTGCCCGCCGACCTGCTGGCGCGTACCCGCATCGACGTGTTGCCTCGTGTCCCGACGCGTGACGTGGCGCTGGTGAGCGTCGATGGACCCGCCCGAGTCACCGCGGGCGATTCCCTGCGCTATGACATCACTGTTCGTTTCACCGGCGACTCGGCGCGTGATTCCGCGGTGGTGGAGCTTCGGTCGGACGACGCGAAGCGCACGCTGCTCACGCGCCGCGTCGTCCGGACTACGGGTGGAGATGCGCGCGGGGTGCTCCGCGCGGCCAGCGCCGGGATCGGGGCCGGCGAGCACCTCCTGTCCGTGAAGGTCGTGGACAATGGCGATGCCGAGCCGCGCACCGACGAGCGACTGGTGCACCTGTCGGTCGTGGCGACGCCTGGCGTGGTGTTCGTCGCCAATCCTGTCGACTGGGATGCCCGCTTCCTCTTCCGCACCATCCGCGAGGTCGCGGCGCTGCCGGCACGCGGGTATGTGCGCATCGGTGAAAGCTGGCGCACGATGACGGACCTCAAGCCGGTGTCGGAGGACGTGATGCGCCAGGCGATCCGTGGCGCCGACCTCGTAGTGCTCAAGGGGCGCGCGGTGGATCGGGCGAGCGACCTGCGCGGCCGCGGCGTCTGGCTCTGGCCCGGCGGCGGTGGCGATGCGGCGGCGCAGGATGGGGACTGGTACCTGACCGCTACGCCGACGTCACCGATCTCGGCGGCGCTCGGCGGGTTGCCCATCGATTCGTTTCCCCCAGCGGTGGCGCTCACCCCGGCGCAACCGGCGTCGTCGGGATGGGTGGGACTGATGGCACAGGCGGGACGCCGGGGCGCGCCGCGACCGGCGTTCTTCGGCTCCGAGTCGGGGGGCGTGCGCCGCGTGACGACGGCGGTCGACGGACTCTGGCGCTGGAGCTTCCGCGGCGGGTCGTCGGAGCAGGGCTATCGCGCGCTGGTCGGTGCGACGGTGACGCTGGCTCCTCGGTGCGCCAGACACCGCTCGTGGACCGGCGCACCCGGTGCGGCCGGTCGTGACGAACGGCCGCCCGCTGGTATTCGAGTGGACCGGGGCGGGAGCGGCGCGCGCGGTGCCGGTCGTCTTCAGCGGTGATGCGAGTGTCGCCGATACGCTCCGATTCGACGGCGCCGGACGGGCCGAGGTCTGGCTCGCGCCAGGCACGTGGCGATACCGCCTCGAGGGCGGCACGCAAGGGCTGGTCGCGGTGGAGCAGTATTCCGAAGAGCTGTTGCCGCGCGCCGCATCACTCGCGTCAAAGGCAGGCAGCGCCGTCACGGGCAACGCACGGACCTCGGCACGGGACTGGGCGTGGCTGTTCGGCGATCGCGGTGCTCGGGCTTTGCACCGAGTGGCTCGTGCGGCGGAAGCTGGGGCTGCGATAGAAACTGGGGCAGGGGTGAGGAGTAACGGGTGATCCCCCTTGCCCCTCAGCCGCCTTATCTTCCAGTCATGACACTCGGTCGTGTAGGCGAGAAGAAGCTGGGTTTGTGGGGCCGCCTCAAGCGCGTCATGCTCACCGATGTGGGCGCGCTGGTGCGGGGGCTCAAGGCCGCGGATCTCGAGCAGATCGAGCAACTGCTCATCGAGGCCGATTTCGGCGTGCCCGCCACCATGGAACTGGTGGATGCGCTGGAGCAGGGCGTGCGCTCGGGCAAGCTCAAGAAGGAGGACGATGTGCGCGGCGCCCTGGTCGACCGCCTCGTCGGCGATGCTGGAGGGCCCGGAGCATCCGGAGCGGATCGCGCGGGCCACGAGCGGGCTCACGGTCATTCTCGTGGTGGGCGTGAATGGGGTAGGGAAGACCACTACCGTGGCGAAGCTGGCGAAGCGGCTCAAGGGTGAAGGCCGCAAGGTGCTGCTCGCCGCGGCCGATACCTGGCGTGCCGGCGCCGTGTCGCAGCTGCAGGTATGGTCGCAGCGAATCGGCGTGGAGTGCGTTGCAGGCACGCAGGGCGGTGATCCGGCTGCGGTGGCCTTCGATGCGATCGAAGCCGCGACCGCCCGCGGGCTCGACACGGTGATCATCGACACGGCCGGTCGCCTGCACACCCAGGACAACCTGATGGATGAACTCCGGAAGGTGGCGCGTGTCGTCACGCGGAAGGTGCCAGGCGCACCGCATGAGACACTGCTCGTGCTCGACGGCACCGTGGGACAGAACGCGATCCGGCAGGGGCGGCTCTTCGGCGAGGCGGTGCAGCCTACCGGTGTCATCGTCACCAAGCTCGACGGCACGGCGCGGGGCGGCGCGGTCGCCGCGCTTCGTCGTGAACTGGGCCTCCCGATCCGGTTCGTCGGACTGGGCGAAGGCCTCGACGACCTCGCCCCGTTCGATGCGCGCGGCTACGCGGAGGGGTTGCTATAGTCCCCCGCACTTCATCGCTCCGCCCCGACACCCCGATCCAGTTCCTCAAGGGTGTGGGCGAGAAGCGGGCCGACGCGTTCGCCCGCCTCGGCATCCGCACCGCGCTCGACCTCGTCTGGCACCTCCCCCATCGCTATCTCGACGCATCGACCCTCACGCCGCTGGCAAAGGCCCGTGTCGGCGATGAGATCGCGGCCGTGGGCCGCGTCATGGCCAAGCGTGTGCTCCCGACGCGGAAGGGTCTCCGGATCTTTCATGCGGTGCTGCGCGACGATTCGGGATTGCTCGAGTGCGTCTGGCCCGGCCAGGCCTTCCTCGACCGCACCATCCGCGAGGGACAGCTGCTGCTCGTGTCGGGGCCGGTGCGGTTCTATCACGGCCGGCAGATGGCGCCGCGCGAGTTCATCATCCTCGGCGACGCCGACGACGCGGAGTCGGCACCCGAAGGCCTGATCCTCCCGATCTATCCTGCCACCGAAGGACTGGGACATCGGCAGATCCGCTCGCTGATCGACCGGCACCTCGATGCCCTCATTCCGCTCATCGCCGACCTGCTGCCACCGGAGAGGCGCCTGGCCCTGGGCCTGCCCACCCTGCCCGAGGCGCTGCGCGTCGTGCACCGCCCGTCCAGTGCGGCGGAGGCGGAACTCGGGCGCCGTCGCCTTGCCTTCGATGAGCTGTTCGATGTGCAGCTGATGCTGGCGCGCGCCCGCGCGCTCGCCAAGCGCGACAAGGGCGGGCTGGGACAGGTGAGCAACGCGACCTTCACGCGGCGCCTCCGCGAATCGCTGCCCTGGCAGCTCACCGGCGACCAGGAAAAGGCCCTGACGCAGATTACGGCGGACATGGCGGCGCCGGAGCGCATGCACCGGCTGCTCATGGGCGACGTCGGGAACGGGCAAGACCGTCGTGGCGCTGCTCGCCATGCTGGTCGCGCTCGAGAACCAGCACCAGGCAGCACTCATGGCACCGACGGAGCTGCTCACCGAACAGCACGCCACCACGCTGGCCCGCCTGCTGGCGCCGCTGGGGATCATGCCCGAGGTGCTGCTTGGACGGATGCCGGCTGCCGACAAGGCATCCTCGCGCAAGCGGATCGCGTCGGGCGCGGCACGTGTCATCGTGGGTACGCACGCGCTGTTGCAGGAGACCGTCGCGTTCAGGCAGCTGGGACTGGTGGTGATCGATGAGCAGCACCGCTTCGGTGTGGAACAGCGTGCTGCGCTCATCAACAAGGGCTCCGCACCTGACGTGCTGCTCCTGACCGCCACGCCGATTCCTCGCTCACTCGCCCTCACGCTGTATGGCGACCTGGATGTGTCGGCGCTGCGCGAGCGCCCGCCGGGGCGGGGCAAGGTGCGCACCGCGATCAGGGTGGACGCGGAGCGGGAGCGGGTCTGGACGTTCGTGGGCGAGGAGTGCCGGCGCGGCCGCCAGGCGTACGTGGTGCTCCCGGTCATCGACGAATCGGAGAAGGCCGACCTGCGCGCGGCGACGACGATGGCCGAGCAGCTCAGGAGCCGGTACGGTGACGTCGAGGTCGGACTGGTGCATGGACGGCTCAAGCCGGAGGAACGCGACGAGGTGATGCGTCGCTTCCGCGACGGCACCGTCCGCGTGCTGGTGGCCACTACGGTCATCGAGGTCGGCATCGACGTGCCCAATGCGACCATCATGGTGGTGGAGCATCCGGAGCGGTTCGGCCTCGCACAACTGCACCAGTTGCGGGGCAGGGTGGGACGCGGGGATGACGAGAGCTACTGCATCCTTCTGGCGGACGGGGGCGTGCCGGAACGGCTCCGGTCATTCGCGGCCACGACCGACGGGTTCAAGGTCGCGGAACTGGACCTGCAGGAGCGGGGAATGGGCGACCTCATCGGCGCCCGGCAGTCGGGCGGCATCACGCTCCGTCACGCCAACCTGGCGGAGGATGGCGACCTGCTGGAGAAGGCACGCGCCATGGCGAGGGACGTGATCGAACGGGATCCATCACTGCAGCGGCCCGAGCACGGGCCACTGCGCGAGCGGGCAATAGCGAGGTTTCCGAGGGCGGTGGAGCTGTTTCGCGTGGGTTAGGGGAAAATGCCCATTTCCCGATAGATCACCGCCACCTTGTCGATCGCCGTCACCATGGCGGCAGTGCGCAGGTCGACACCCTTGCCCAGGCTCACCTTCGTTTCGCGCACGCCCTGATACGCGCCGATCATCGTCTCCTCCAGCCCGGAGTTGACCAGGTCGATCTCGTCGGCGCCGTGAGTGAGTTCCGCCTTCTCGCCCAGCTCCAGCGTCTTGCCGGTGAGCCGCTCGACGCCGCCGATCAATCCGCGGGCAAAACTCTCGTCGAAGCGCTTCTCCATGCGCCCGAAGCGCACGTGCGAGAGGTTCTTGAGCCACTCGAAGTACGAGACCGTGACGCCGCCGGCGTTCAGGTAGAGATCGGGGAGCACCAGCGCGCCGCGCTGCTGCAGGATGGCGTCGGCTTCGTTCGTGGTGGGGCCGTTGGCACCCTCGGCGATGATCTTTGCCTTGATCTTCGGGGCATTCTCGGCGGTGATCTGCCGTTCGAGCGCAGCGGGAACGAGGATTTCGCAGTCGAGTTCGAGGGCGGCGAGCGAGGGGGCGATGTTCGTGGCGCCCGGGTAGTTGAGGCAGCTTCCCGTCGCCTTGCGGTGGGCCACGACCTTTTCCAGGTCGAGGCCCTTCGGATTGTGAATCGCGCCCTCGCGCTCGGCGATGCCGACGATGATCGCCCCACCCTCCTCGAGGAACTTGGCGGCGTGGTAGCCCACGTTGCCCAGACCCTGGATGACGACGCGCTTGCCGGAAAGTCCCGGCGCGAGCCCCAGCGCCTTCATGTCCTCGGCGACGTCGCACGCTTCACGCACGCCGAAGAAGACGCCACGACCGGTGGCCTCGGTGCGCCCGCGGATGCCGCCGAGCTGCACCGGCTTGCCGGTGACACACCCGAGCGCGTTCAGGTCGTCCGACCTGATCTGGGCGTAGGTGTCGGCGATCCAGGCCATTTCCTTGGGGCCGGTACCGAAATCGGGGGCGGGCACGTCGATGCCGGGCCCGATGTAGTTCTTGCGGACGAGCTCGAACGTGTAACGACGGGTGATCCGCTCGAGCTCGCCATCGGAAAACTTGTGGCGCGAGATGCGGATGCCACCCTTGGCCCCGCCGAAGGGCACATCCACCACGGCGCACTTGTACGTCATGAGCGCCGCGAGCGCCATGGTCTCCTCGGCGTCCACGTTCACGTCGTAGCGGATGCCGCCCTTGGTGGGGAGCTTGTGCTGGCTGTGCTCGGCGCGCCAGGCGTGAATCGTCTCCAGTGTGCCGTCGTCGCGCCGGAGCGGAAAGCTGAACTGGACCACCGTGTTGCACTGACGGATCTGCCCGAGCAAGGTCGGATGGTGTTTCGTCAGCGCGGCTGCCCGGTCAAAACTGGCCTCGACCTGCGCGAGAAAGCTGGCACCCTGAGACATGACGGCTCCGGTCGGTAGATCGAGTGCCACTATGGGGAAGCTTCGGAGGGCGCTCGAGAGTCCGGAATATGCGAAGCCGCCCGTCCGCCGCAAGTTGACCATCGGGTGACCCGCCAGTAATCTCCCTCCCGCCATGACAATGACTTACATCAACGAACTGCCCCGCCACGTCGGCGAGACCGTCACCCTCCGCGGCTGGGTCATGACGACCCGGTCCAGCGGGAAGATCGCGTTCCTCGTGCTGCGTGACGGTTCCGGCTACGTGCAGGGCGTGCTGTCCAAGCGGGAAGTACCCGAGGACACCTGGGCCCTCTTCCTGACGCTCGCGCAGGAAGCCTCGGTCGCCGTGACCGGTGTGGTGCGCGAGGACCCCCGGGCTCCGGCCGGCGTCGAGCTGACCGTCACGGGCCTGGAGGTGCTGGGCGGGAGCGTGGACTTCCCGGTGTCACCGAAGGAACACGGCACCCAGTTTCTCTTCGAGCAGCGTCATCTCTGGCTCCGCAGCCGCCGGCAGGTCGCGATCGCGCGGGTGCGGCATGAGGTGGTGCAGTCGATCCGCGACTTCTTCTACCAGCGCGACTTCGTGCTGGTGGACACGCCGATCCTCACCGGCGCCATCGGCGAGGAGGCGGGGAACCTCTTCTCCACCGACTACTTCGACCTGGGCAAGGCCTACCTGGCGCAGACCGGGCAGCTCTACGTCGAGGCCGCGGCGGCGGCGCTGGGGCGGGTGTACTGCTTCGGTCCCACCTTCCGCGCCGAGAAGTCAAAGACCCGGCGACACCTCACCGAGTTCTGGATGGTCGAGCCGGAAGTGGCGTTCAACGACTCGAACGACAACATGCGCCTGCAGGAAGAGTTCGTGAGCTATATCGTGGGCCGCGCGCTGGAGCGCTGCGCCGAGCAGCTCAAGGAGCTCGAACGCGACACGGCGCCGCTGGAGCGGGTGAAGGCGCCCTTCGCGCGCATCAGCTACACCGACGCTGTCGCCGCGCTGAACCGCATGGGGTCCGACATGCAGTGGGGACACGACCTCGGCGGGGACGACGAGACCCTCCTGGCGCAGCAGTACGACCGCCCGGTGTTCGTCTACAACTATCCGAAGGGCGTGAAGGCCTTCTACATGAAGGAGAATCCCGACGATCCGCGGACGGTGCTGAACAACGATTGCCTGGCGCCCGAGGGCTACGGTGAGATCATCGGCGGTTCACAGCGGGAGGATGACTACGACCTGCTGCTGGCCCGGATCAAGGGCCAGGGGCTCGATCCCGAGGCGTATCGCTGGTACCTGGACCTCCGGAAGTACGGGACGTTCGTACACTCGGGCTTCGGGCTCGGCGTGGAGCGGACGGTGGCGTGGATCAGCGGGATTCAGCACGTGCGGGAAGCGATCGCGTTTCCCACGGCAGTTGCACCGGCTGTATCCGCTGACTGCGTGAGGGGTGAAGGGTGAACGGGAACTGAGGAGCTGTTACCCCTCGCGTCTACCTCCTCACGCTGTCTCCTTCTCACTCCTCCTCACGCTCTTTCAGCTTCGATCCCACAATCCGTCCAGCACCTCCAGCCCCGCAGTATGCATGTCGATCCCCTTCTCTCCCGCCATCCGCTCGATCTCGGCAAAACGCCGGCGGAACTTGGCGTTGGTGCGGTCGAGCGCGGGGCCCGGCTGAACCCCGGCCTTGCGCGCGAGGTTGACCACGGCAAAAAGCAGGTCGCCGATCTCGTCGGCGAGGGCCTCATGACCATCCTGGCCAACTGACAGCTCTTCCTCCACCTCCTCGAGCTCCTCGCGCACCTTGTTGAGCGGCCCACCGACATCGGGCCAGTCGAAGCCGACGCTCGCGGCGCGCTCCTGCAGCCGGTACGCCATGAGCAGGTCGGGCAGGGTGGGGGGAAGTCCCTCGAGCAATCCCTTCCGCCCCTCCTTCCGCTTGAGTTGCTCCCACGGTTCGCGCGGGCCGAGGTTGAAGAGGTGGGGGTGGCGGCGCTCCATCTTCCTCACGACACGATCGGCGATCTCGTCCGGCGTGGCCTCGCCCCGTTCTTCCGCGATGACGAACTGCCAGGCCAGGTGGAGCAGGAAGTCGCCGAGTTCCTCACGGATCGCGTCGGGATCTTCCTCGCGCAGCGCGTGATCGAGCTCGAGCACTTCCTCAACGAGGTAGGGACGGAGCGTCTCCCGCGTCTGGGCGCGGTCCCAGGCGCAGCGCACCCGCAGGTCCTTCACGAGGTCGAGCACCCGCTCCAGCGGCGGCCTGTCTTGCATGGGTTCTCCGTCCCGGTAGTTTACGCGCCGACATGGCAATACCCGAGTCGACTCCGCCACGCGCGTGGGTGGACGTGGATCTCACGGCGGTCGTGAGAAACGCGCGCACCATCGCGAATCGATCACGCACCCGGCTCCTGCCGATGGTCAAAGCTAACGGCTACGGACTGGGGGCCGTGCGGATCAGCCGGGCCCTGGAGTCACTCGATCCGTGGGGCTTCGGTGTGGCGACGGTGGCCGAGGGGGCCGAGCTCCGGGCCGCCGGGATTTCCCGCCCGATCGTCGTGTGCTCGCCCGTTATTCCGGCAAGCCTCGACGATTGCGCGGCCCACGACCTGCGGCCGTCGCTCGGGGACGTCGCCTCGCTCGCCGCGTGGATCCCGAACGGCAGGCCCTTCCATCTCGAGATCGACACCGGCGTGTCGCGCGCCGGCCTCCGCTGGACCGACGGGCGGGCGCTCGCCGAGGCGGCGCGCCTGCTCGGGACGGCGCGCGGCTGGGAGGGCGTGTTTACCCACTTTCACTCGTCGGACAGTGATCCCGCCGCCACCCAGGTGCAGTGGGAGCGGTTCGAGCTGGTGCTGAGTGCGCTGCCCTCGCGTCCGCCGCTGGTGCATGCCGCGAACAGTGCCGCGGCCCTCGTCGGTACGCGCTACGCCGCCGACCTCGTGCGGCCGGGCATCTTTCTCTATGGCGGCGCGGCGGGCGGGGTTGCCCCGGAACCGGTGGCGCGGTTGTGCGCCCGCGTGATCGCGACGCGTCAGCTGCAGGCTGGCGACTCCGTGAGCTACGGTGCCACCTGGGTCGCCCCGGGCGCGGTGTCGGCCGCGACCCTCGGCATCGGGTACGCGGACGGCATGCCGCGTTCGCTCTCGAATCATGGCGCCGTCGAGCTGCGCGGACGGCGATGCCCGATCCTCGGGCGGGTGACGATGGACATGACGATGGTCGAGTCGGGCGCTGCCGCGGGCGAGGTGGCCACGGTGTTCGGTGGACTCGTGACGCTCGACCAGCAGGCCGTGGCGGCCGGAACGATCAGCTACGAGCTGCTCACGTCACTCTCGTCGCGGGTGGTTCGCCAGTACAGCGGGGCCGATCCGTGAGCGGCAGGCGTCGCGCTGCGATCATCGTGCTCGACGGGCTGGGATGCGGTGACGCACCGGATACCGCGGCGTACGGCGATACCGGGAGCGACACCCTGGGGAATGTCGCCCGCGCTGTCGGCGGGCTGGTGCTCCCGAACCTCGAGAGCCTTGGGCTGGGTCGCTGTGCGCCGATCCGGGGCCTTACGCCTGTTCCGGCACCGATGGCGGCGCACGGCATCCTGGAGCCGGTGAGTCCGGGGAAGGACAGCACGACCGGTCACTGGGAGCTGTGTGGCCTCGTGCTGCCGAAGCCGTTCGCGACCTATCCGCAAGGGTTTCCCAGTGCGCTGATCGCCGAGTTCTCGCGTCGCACCGGGCGTGGCGTGCTGGGCAACCGGGCGGCATCCGGCACGGTGATCCTCGACCAGCTGGGCGAGGAACATCTCCGCACCGGCAGCTGGATCGTCTATACCTCTGCCGACAGCGTCTTCCAGGTGGCGGCGCACGAGGAGACGGTGCCCCTGCCGGAACTGTACGAAGCCTGCGCGATCGCGCGGCAGATGCTGACCGGCGAGCACGCCGTTTCGCGGGTCATCGCGCGACCATTCGTGGGAACGCCGGGTCACTGGACGCGCACCCCGAACCGGAAGGACCTGAGCATCGAGCCGGTCGGCCCGACCCTGCTCGACGGCCTCGGCCAGGCAGGCGTGCCGGTGGTCGGGGTGGGCAAGGTGGACGACCTCTTCGCAGGGCGGGGCATCAGCAGCCGGCACACCGCCACGAACGCGGAGGCGTACCAGCTGATCCGCGAGGCACTGGTGAGCCATGGAGCGCGGGTTCCTGTTCGCCAACGTGATCGAGTTCGACCAGAGCTGGGGGCACCGGAACGACGTTCCGGGGTTCCACCGGGGGCTACTCGAACTGGATGCGGCCCTGCCCGGGATCCTCGGCTCCGGCCAGCCGGACGACCTGATTATCTTCACCGCGGACCACGGCAACGATCCTACGACGCCCTCCACCGATCATTCTCGCGAGGTGGTGCCGCTGCTGGTCTGGGGCCCGAAGGTGCGGCCGGTCGCACTGGGAGTGCGACGCAGCTTCGCCGATGTGGGGCAGACGGTGGCGGAGTTCCTCGGCGCGGCGAAGCTGCCCGCCGGCGATTCATTTCTTCATGAGGTCTGGCGTGACTGAAACGCTGGTCGCGGCGGCGCGCCGCGCGCAGCAGCAGGCTTATGCCCCGTACTCGAGATATCAGGTGGGTGCCGCGCTCGAGGCGGAGGATGGGCAGATCTACACCGGCTGCAATATCGAGAACGCGTCCTTCGGACTTACGATCTGTGCGGAGCGCTCGGCCGTTGCCAGCGCGGTGACGGCGGGCGCGCGACGGTTCCGGCGCATCGTCATCGTGGTGGGATCCGAGCCGCCGGCGATGCCGTGCGGTGCCTGCCGGCAGGTGCTCGCCGAGTTCGGGTTCGACCTGGCCGGGGAATCGGTGGGGCCGAGCACGCATGTCACCTGGACCCTGCGGCACCTGCTGCCGGACGCCTTCGGCCCCGGCAACCTGGCATGAGCGCTGCCGTCTCGACGTTCATCCGGCGCTGGTCCACCACCGCGTCGCTCGCCGCCGTTGCCCTGGCGACGGCGGCCTGCTCCGAGCGGCTCCTCACCCCCGTCAACTGCCCCGAGCTCTGTCCCGGCGGGCAGATCATCATCTACGACACGGTTCTCACGCCCATCCCTGGCAGCGACAGCTCGTTCGCCGGGTATGTCACGGCCAACCAGGCCACCGGATTCCTGGTGAGCAACAACCTGCCGGCGGCTGATGCGCGCGGGTTCGTGCGGTTCATCCGCCGGGGCGACAGCGTCTTCGTGCAGGACACGGCACGAAGCTACACCATCGATTCGGTCGCGATCACGCTCACGATCGACGCGCGCGATTCCCTGCAGCCTGGCGTCGCGCTGCTGCTGTACAAGCTGCCTCCCACGGTCGACTCCGCCGCCACGTTCGCCGAACTGACCGCGGCGTTCACCCCGGAATCGTTCCTCGACACGGTTGAGGTTCCCGATACGCTGCACACGGGCGCGGTGACAGGCGCTGTTCAGCGGCGAGACGCTGGCCCGGGTGGCGCTCACCCCGGCCGATTCGGGTGTGCTCCGCCTCGGCGTGGCACTGACCGCGCCGGCCGCCACGGGCGTGCGGATCCTCACGGTCCGGGCGGGCACCGGCGCCCCGACCTTCCGGACGTACGTGCATGCCGCGGTGACGGACACGGCGTTGCAGCAGGTCTCGATCACGCGCGTTCCCAGCTACAACACGCTACGTCACGAAGGTGCCGTTCCCGGCACCGACACCAACGACGCTGGTGGTGGGCGGCGCGCCGTCGGCGCGCGCTCTCATGCGGTTCGACTGGCCCATCGTTCTGAAGGACACCGCGGAGATCATCCGTGCGACGCTCGAAATGGTGCCGGTGAGCGAAGTGACGGGCCTGGCCAACGTGACTTCAACCATCGTGGCGCAGGGCGTCCTCGTGGACCTCGGCGCCAAGTCCCCGCTGATCCCGGATGTCAACGGCACCCACGGGTTCTCGGTGCCGACCAGTGCGACGATGTCGATCGAAGTGCTCAGCACCGTCAAGCTCTGGCAGGGTCAAGTCGCCCGCCCGCCGGCGATCTTCCTGTTGCTCTCCCCGGAGGCCTCGTCGTTTTCCGCGCCGGTGTTCGGGTCGACCGCCACGCCAGCCTCACAACCCCGCCTGCGTATCACTTACGTGCGCCCGTACCAGTTCGCCCTCCCATGAAGACGCCCCGACTGACCCTGCTTGCCCTGGGATTGCTGTGCGTTCCCGGCGCGCTGGCGGCCCAGGCGTCGATCTTCGGTGTGCGCGGTCCGGGCTTTCCGGGGCGGCCGTATTCGGCGGCTGCCATCGGCACCGGGGGCAGCACGGGGATGTTCGATCCCGAGTCGCAACTGAGCCCGGCGTCGCTGGGTCCGCTCCAGACGGGGACGGCATCCTTCACGCTGCAGGGGGACTTCCGTTCGGTGGAGACGCCCGCCGGCTCGTCCACGACGCGCGACTACCGCTTTCCCAACGTCGTTCATCGTCGCCCCGATACGCCGGGGACATTACGCGATCGGCGTGGGCGCCACCACGTACCTGAACCGTGACTTCACGCTGGCTGTCCGCGACTCGATCGTGCTGCGCGACAGCGTGCGGGCCTATACCGACACGACCCGGTCGCGCGGCGGATTGAGCGACCTGCAGCTCGCCTTCGCGATCCGGACGATTCCGCAGACGACGATCGGTTTCGCGTTCCACATCATCACCGGTACCGACCGGCTGGTGGCTCGTCGCGCGTTCGATGACACGCTCTACACGCCCGTGCTGCAGTCAGCCGAGCTGTCCACCACCGGCTTCGGCCTGGCGGTCGGCGCCACGCGTGACATCAGCAGCAAGGTGACTCTCGCCGCGCTCATCCGGAAAGACTTCACCGCAAGCGTGAACGTCGACTCGGCACTGTACGGCGGGGCAACGGCGCTCGGTTCCAGCTATGGCCTGCCGTGGACCTTCGCCGGTTCCGGAATCTTCCGCATGACGCCGCTCCTGCAGGTAGCGACCCAGGCGGTCTATCGCACCTGGTCCTCGGCGAACGAGGGGATGGTCGGGCTGGGTGCCCCGGGCGCGAGCAACAGCCTGGAACTGAGCGCCGGTGGCGAGCTCACGTCGCGGGTGCGGCGCACCACGCAGTTCCCGCTGCGGATCGGCGTGCGTTATGGCACGCTCCCGTTCCTCATCGGCGAAGACATTCCCGTGCAGCCCCACGAGTTTGCGCTGGCGGTCGGCACCGGCGCCCGCTTCGCCAAGCAGCGGGGCGGCATCGACATCAGCCTCGAGCGGGTATGGCGCAGTGCCACGGATACAGGCATTTCGGAACGTGGCTGGCTTCTGTACACCGGATTCAGCCTCCGACCGTAGTGCCGTACCCCGCCGTCCGCCGGCGGGGTATCTTTTGCCGATGACCAAGCGCGTCTATATCGAAACCTACGGCTGCCAGATGAACGTGGCCGACACCGAGCTCATGCTCGGCGTGCTCGCGCGCGATGGTTACGAGCGCGTGGATGCGCCCGACGACGCGGACGTAATGCTCGTGAACACCTGTGCGGTTCGGGACAACGCCGAATTGCGGGTCGCGGGCCGGGTGGGCGAGCTACAGCGGTTCAAGCGGCAGGGCGACGTCCTCGGCGTGGTGGGCTGCATGGCGCAGCGCCTGGGGCCGGCGCTGCTCGAGCAGGCCCCGCGGGTCGACCTCGTCGTCGGGCCGGATGGCTACCGCAACCTTTCGATGTTGCTGGCACAGGCGACCGCGGGGCACCGGGTCACCGACACCGAATTCCGGTCGTGGGAGCACTACGAGGATGTCCCGCCGGTGCGCGACGCCTCACCGACCCGCTTCGTGACGGTGCAGCGCGGCTGCGATTACAAGTGCACCTTCTGCATTGTTCCGTACACGCGCGGCCCGGAGCGGAGCCGCAAGCTGGATGACGTGGTGACGGAGGTACGGAAGCTCGCGGAGGATGGCACTTCCGAGGTGACGCTGCTGGGCCAGACCGTCAACAGCTATCACGACGGCACGCACGACTTCGCCGACCTGCTTCGGGGTGTGGGGGCTGTGCATGGCATCCGGCGGCTCCGCTTCACCAGTCCGTACCCGACCGACTTCACGCCCCGGGTCATCGCGGCGATGGCCGAGGTCGACGCGGTGTGCGAGCACGTGCACCTGCCGGCGCAGAGCGGCTCGAACGCCGTGCTCCGGCGGATGCTGCGACGCTACACCCGCGAGCGGTATCTCGAGGTGGTGGCTGAGTTGCGCGCGGCGATTCCGGGCCTCACGATCAGCACCGACCTGATCGTCGGCTTTCCCGGGGAGACCGAGGCGCAGTTCGCCGAGACGCTGTCACTCGTGACCGAGGCCGGGTTCGACGAGGCCTATACGTTCAAGTACTCGGTCCGCGAAGGCACGCCGGCGGTGCGTCTGGCCGATCACGTCGATGACACGATCGCGTCGGAGCGGCTCGAGCGCCTCATCGGAGTGGTCAGGTCTCAGGCCCGGCGGCACAACCTGGCGCGAATCGGCTCGACACACGAGGTGCTGGTTGAGCGACCCGCGAAACGGGGGGACCTGATGCTCGCGCGCACGCGCGGCAACCTGTCGGTGCTGGTGGACCTGCCGGCGTCCGCGATCGGCGAGTACCACGTGGTGCAACTCACCGGAACCACCGGTGCCACATTCACCGGGACAGTCCGTCGTCCCCAGCTGGCGGTGCTATGATCCGGAACCTTGTAGAGGAACATGTGCAGGCGGCGTACGACACGTTGCGGCACAACTTTCCCACGTTCTGCGGCTGTGAGTACTGCCGGGACGACATCTTCGTGTTCGCGCTGAACCGCGTCCCGCCGCGTTACGTGGCGTCGCTCGAGGGCCAGGTGGTCACCGAGGTAAACCTGGAGAAGCAGCAGAACCGGGCGGAAATCGACGTCGTGGTCATGGAGGCATTCCGGAAGGTGTCGATGGCGCCGCGTTGTCCCAAGTCGCGGCAGGCCTCGAAGGGGTGATCCCTCCACCGTCCGTCCTGCTTGTAATGTGCTTCGGGGCCGGTCTCGCGACCGGCCTCTCGCATTTCTGGGCCACGGGGTGCGGGGTCCTGGTTGCAGGGATCGCGGCACTCCTGTGGGAGCGGCGCGCGATGGTGTTCATCGCCGGGGCCGCCGCAGGATTCACGATCGGCCTGATCGCGCGTCACGGCGTGGATCGCACCTGCGCTGCCAGGTTGCCCACGGGAAGGTTCAGTCTCGACGTGCTGTTGCTCGAACCGGTGACGGATGCGGGCGGCCTTGCTGCCGTCGAGCCGCATCGGCGCCGGGTGCGATGGCGGAGTCACGGCGCGATTTCCCAGGGGGGAACCGCAGGAGGCGGGACGCAGGCTCGCCGTCGACGCGATCTGGACGCCCGGCATCCGGCGGCTGGTCGAGCCCGATGGGCTGCTGACCGTGAAGGACGCGACGCCGGGGGAACGCGTTGACCGCCTCGAGTTTCGAGTGCGCAATTTTCTTGCGCGTGCATCGGCAACGCTGTATGGCGCGCGGGCGCCGCTGGTGGATGCGCTCGTCGTTGGGCGGCGCAGCGGCATGGACCGGCAACTGAAAACATCGTTCGCCTCGTCGGGTCTCGTGCACCTGCTCTCGATCTCCGGCTTTCACATCGGGCTCATCGCGGCGTGGGTCGTCCTGATTCTTCGCCAACTCGGGATGCCACGGGTTCCATCACTCGCAGTCGCTGCCTCCGTCGCGATGCTGTACGTGGCATTCCTTGGCTGGCCGGCGCCGGCCGTCCGCGCCGCGGCGATGGCATGGGTGCTGGTATGGCTTCGGTGGCGACAACGTGCCGTGCAGCCCGACGCGATGCTCTCGGCCACCGGACTCGTGGTGCTCCTGCTCGATCCCTTCGCCGTGTTCGACCTGGGCGGGTGGCTTTCGGTGCTCTCGCTCTGGGGCGCAGTACGGTTTTCGCGCTGGGCCGGGGAGGCCGGCGGCATGCACTGGCTCTGGCAGTCGGCAGCATCGTCGGTCGGCGCGACTGTCGCGACCGCACCGGTCACGGCGTGGCTGCTCGGGGCCGTGGCGCCCATCGGTATCGCGCTCAACTTCGTCGCGATCCCGGTCGCTGCCGTGGCGGTGCCCGGGGTGCTTGCGAGTCTCCTGCTCGCGCCGTTCACCCTCGCCAGCAGTGCCCTCGCCGCCGGCAGCGGTGTTGCCCTGCACCTGCTGGAACTCATCGCCGAGTGGGGCGCACGCGTTCCGTTGGGTCACTTCGTCATGAACGGGGTGCCCGGCAGCGCGGTGCCCTGGCTCCTGCTCCTGCTGCTGCTGTGCTGGGCGACGCCCCGCCACGGCAACGCTTCGCTCGCATCAGGCCGGCTGCTGCTGGCCGGGGTGGCGGGGGTGTGGATCGCGCTGGTGCCCGACCTCGGGTGGCCGCAGTCTGGCGCGGGCCGACTGACGCTGCATTTTGTGGACGTGGGCCAGGGCGACGCCGCGGTACTGCGTACACCGAACGGCCATTTCGTCGTGATCGATGCCGGGCCCCGGGATGACCGCTTCGACGCCGGTGAGAGCCGGGTGGTTCCGCTGCTGCAGCGCGAAGGCGCCGAAGCCATCGACGTGCTGGTGGCGTCGCATGCGCACCTCGATCACGTGGGCGGGTTCGGCGCGGTACTGCGATCGATGCCGGTGGGCACGGTGGTCGAACCCGCGACGCCGGGAACCGACTCTACCTATCGCGAGATGCTTGGGGTCGTGGGCCGGTCGGGCGCGGCCTGGGACGCGGCGCGAAGGGGCGAGGAATTCGTCGTGGACAGTGTCCGGTTCACGGTCCTGCATCCCGATACGGCGTGGAGCGGCTGGGGGGTCGACCTCAACGACGATTCCGTGGTGCTGCTGGTGCGCTACGGCGGCTTTCGCGCCATCTTCATGGGCGATGCCGGTGAGGCGCCGGAGGCGACGCTGAGGGGTCGTGTGGGTCACGTGGACCTGCTCAAGGTGGGGCATCACGGCAGCCGCACGGCGAGCGGGACGAACTGGCTCCGGGAACTGTCGCCCACCATCGCGATCCTGTCGGTGGGGAACCACAACCGGTACGGCCATCCCTCGCCCGATGCACTGCAGCGGCTCGGCGTCCAGCATGCTACGATCTGGAGAACCGATCAGGAGGGGACGATCACCGTCATCACGGACGGCCGCCACGTGGAGGTCCGCGGACGGTCGCACCGATATGCGTTCGACGTGACAGGGTCGCCGGCCAACATCAGCCTGGAGTCGCCAGCCTCATGCGCACAGCAGTCACCACCATCGAGCGATTCATCATGGACCAGGAGCGGGATTTTCCCGATGCAACGGGAGAACTCTCCAGCCTGCTCTACGACATCGCCCTCGCCACGAAGCTGATCGCGGCATCCATCCGCCGAGCGGGGCTGGTGGACATCCTGGGCTCGGCGCAGAACCAAAACGTGCAGGGCGAGGACCAGCAGAAACTCGACGTCCTCGCCAACGAAGCGATCAAGGAATCCCTCAAGTTCACCGGCCGCGTCTGCGTCATGGGGTCGGAGGAAGATGAGGAAATGATCCCGATTCCCTCGCAATACCGCCCGGGCAAGTACGTGGTGCTCTTCGATCCCCTGGATGGCTCTTCCAACATCGACGTCAACGCAGCAGTCGGGACGATCTTCAGCGTCTACCGGAGGGTCAGCGACCATGGCCGCGGCACGGTGGCGGACGTCCTGCAGCCGGGCGTTCAGCAGGTGGCGGCCGGCTACGTCATGTACGGCTCGAGCACGATGCTGGTGTACACCACGGGGCAGGGCGTGCACGGTTTCACGCTGGACCCGACGATCGGCGAGTTTCTCCTGTCGCACCCGAACATCGTGACGCCCGCAGTGGGCAAGTACTACAGCGTGAACGAGAGCAACTTCGCGCGGTGGGACAAAGGTGTGCAGACGGCGGTGCGCGGCTTCCACGGCGACCTGCCGGAATACATCGCTGGCAAGAACAGCCGCTACATCGGCTCGCTGGTGGCCGACTTCCACCGCAACCTGATCGCGGGCGGCATCTTCATGTATCCCGCCGACAAGAAGAACCCGAACGGGAAATTGCGCCTGCTCTACGAGTGCGCCCCGATGGCCTTCATCGCCGAGCAGGCGGGCGGCGCCGCGACCGACGGCGAACGGCGGATCATGGAGCGGGTGCCCCTGTCGCTGCACGAGCGGAGCCCGCTCGTCATCGGGTCGCGTGATGACGTCCGGTTCGTGGCCGACACGATCGGGCGAGTGCGAGACTCGGCGCTGCACGCGGTAGGGAGGCCGGATCGTCGCGGAACCGCGTGAGCGGCAAGCGATGCGGGGCCAGCGAAGACCTCGAAGATGGCTAGGTTCTGTCATGCCTCGCGTCTCCCCGTTGCCGAAACTGAGAAAGCTCTGCCTCGCCCTGCCTGAGGCGCATGAGGTGGAGGCCTGGGGTGAGCCCACCTTCCGGGTCAAGAACAAGCTCTTCGCAATGTTCGCCGATGCCAGCAACCACCACGGCGGGGGTCGTCCCGCCGTGTGGTGCAAGGCGGCGCCCGGCAACCAGGAACTGATGGTCGGCCTGGCACCCACGCGCTTCTTCAAGCCGCCTTATGTGGGCCCCAGTGGCTGGATCGGGATCTGGCTCGATGGCAAGGTGGATTGGGCGGAAGTCGCTGACCTCCTGAGGGATAGCTACGTGCTCGTCGCCCCCAGGAAGCTGGGGAGCCTGCTCCGTGAGGAACCACAGGTTCGGAAAAGCCAGAAGGCGAAAAACTGAGGGCGTGCTCCCGCCATTCTCCGAGTTGCCACTCACCTCGTGACAAGCTAAGTTCCGCTGTTACCTGAACTTAGGATACAAGCAGCGACATGCCGACTTACGAATACGCGTGCCCGCAGGGCCACGAGTTCGAGCTCTTCCAGAAGATGAGCGACAAGCCACGCGCCAAGTGTCCGGCGTGCGGCAGGGCGGCCGTGCGCAAGATCTCCGGCGGAGCCGGACTGCACTTCAAGGGCAGCGGGTTCTACATCACCGATTACGGCAAGGACGGGAAGGGCCCGCGAAACGACAAGGCGCGCGAGTCGGCCGATACCGCCAGCAAGGCGGCTGAGGCGGCGAAGCCGGGTGTGACCGACGGCACTTCCAAGCCGGCCGCCGCCGAGAAGCCGGCGCCGAAGGCTGAGAAGGCCCCCGCCAAGAAGGCCAAGGCCGGTGAGTAGCGACGTGTTGCGGGTCGAACTCGAGCGGGTGGCGCGCGCGCTGGGCGATGGCGACGTCGACTTCGTGCTGGAGCGGCCGCGCGATGATACGCACGGCGACCTCGCCACCAACCTGGCGCTCACACTGGCCAAGCGGCGGCGCTCCAACCCGCGCGCCGTCGCCGAGGAGGTGCTGCGCGAGCTGCAGGCCCCGGCGAGCCTCATCGCCAAGACCGAGATCGCTGGCCCCGGGTTCATCAACTTCTGGTTCGCGAGCGATACACTCGCGGCGCTGCACGCGCGCATCCTCGCCGAGGGCGCGCGGTACGGAAGGAGCCGGGTGGGTGAGGGGGTCAAGGTGAACCTCGAGTTCGTCTCGGCCAACCCGACGGGCCCATTGCACGTGGGCCACGGGCGGGGCGCGGCGCTGGGCGACGCGACAGCGTCGCTCCTCGACTGGAGCGGACATGCGGTGACCCGTGAGTTCTACATCAACGACGCCGGGGTGCAGATCGACCGGCTGGCACAGAGCCTCTGGGCCAGGGTTCAGCAGGCGATGGGACGCGAGGCGGCGATTCCTGACGGCGGCTATCACGGGCTGTACCTGCAGGAGAACGCGGCATTGGTGCTGGAGCGGGAGGGCATTCGACCGGCGCAATCGGCTGCTGGCGCGATCGGATGCAATCGAGCCAGTTCCCGTGCTGATCCTTGCTGTCGTACAGATGGATCTCGTCAGGACCAATCACCGATTTGATGATCTTCGGATCGCTCGCATTCAGCGCCTGGCTGTCCTGGAGCTTCGCCACGGGGTCGCTCGCCGTCACCGTCTCGTTGCCGCGCGAGACGAAGATCCATCCGTCGGTCCCCTCGAACCGGATGCCGTTCGGAAAATCGCCGCTGACGATCATGTGAACGCCGTTCGCATACATCGCTTCGGTCTTGAATGGACCGTGAACGTCCCACAGTCCGCTCTTCGGAAATTCCGCCGTGCCCCAGATCTCGATCGGACCGGTGTATTCCGTGTCCATACCCCAATGCGCGCTGTCGATGTGATGGGCGCCCCAGCCGGTGATCATCCCCGCGCCAAACTGCTCGCATCGCAACCAGCCAGGACGATCGTAGCCAGCCTGAGGGTGCACACGCTTCTCGGTGTACGGCACCACCGGCGTTGACCCGAGCCACATGTCGTAATTGAGGTTCTTCGGCACCGGCATCGTCGGCTCGACTTCGCCGGCGGGATCTCCAGGCAATCCGATCTGCACGGTGCGCAACTGCCCGATCCGCCCGTTGCGTACCAGTTCGGCCGCATAGCGGAACTGCGGTGACGAACGCTGCTGGCTTCCGATCTGAAAGATACGACCGGAACGATGCACGGCGTCGCTGAGCGCGCGTCCCTCGGCAATCGTCAACGAGGCAGGCTTCTGCAGATAGACATCCTTCCCTGCCTGCACCGCATGAATTGCGATGATCGCGTGCCAGTGATCCGGTGTACTGATCACGACGGCATCGACGTCTTTGTTCGCGAGAAGCTCGCGATAGTCGCCATATGTCGTGACGCCGTCGTATTTCTTTCCCGTCTTCTTGGTGTAGTAGCCGTTGACGAGCGTCCGCGCATCTTCGACCCGGTGGCTGTCGAGATCGCAGACCGCCATGATGCGCGCCGAGTCGTGCTTCCACAGCCCCGGCAGATCGTGCACGCGCGAGATCCGTCCGTTCCCAATCGCGCCGATGTTGATGCGATTGGATGGCGCGAAGGCGCTGAGAACCGACGACGGCACGATCGAGGGAAAACCGGCGATTACGACCGAGGCCGCGACGATGCTTTTGCCCGCCGTCGCCAGGAAGTCACGTCGCGACGTTGAACCCCGTCGTCTTCGAGCCATGTTGATCCTCTTTGATGGAACCGCCAGCTGCCAACCGCGACAAGCTTACGTCAGGTTCACACGCTGCGCCTGCTTCTGCGCCTTCAGCATCAGCTCGGTCGCCAGGAAGCAATGCTCCTGCGACATCGCCGTCTCCGTGCGGTTGACGACGTCGTTCACAAGCGCCGGGCCGTAAGACAGGCTCACGTCCTTGCAGTCAATGTAGCGGGTTTCTTTTTGATCGACGATGAACAGGTGGCTCTCGCCAGGCTTCCCCGCAATATCGATGTTCTTGCGGATTTCAATGAAGCCGTCGGTCCCGAGGATCGTCAGCCGTCCGTCGCCCCACGTCGCCAGACCGCCGGGCGTAAACCAATCGACGCGGATGTAGCCGAGTCCCCTTGTCGCCGCGAAGCGTGACGTCGCCAAAGTCCTCGAACGTGGGGTGCTGGGGATGATGGACGTTGGCCACCTGCGCAGCGACGACATCGGCGCGGGTTGAACCGGTGAAGTAGAGGAACTGATCGGCCTGATGCGACGCGATGTCGCACAGAATTCCACCGTAGCGCGGCTTCTCCCAGAACCAGGCGGGCCGCTCCGGCGGATGAATGCGATGGGGGCCGAGCCCGATGGTCTGCACCACGCGCCCGATCGCCCCGGCCTTCACGAGCTCCCCCGCCTTCACCGTCGCGCGGTTCTCGAACCGTTCGCTATACATGATCGAGTAGATGCGCTTGGTCTGTGCCTGCACCTTGCGAACTTCGGCGAGCTGCTCGAGCGTGGTGATTCCCGGCTTGTCGGCCATGTAGTCTTTGCCGTGCTGCATGACGCGAATGCCGATTGGGGCGCGCTGATCCGGGATGGCCGAACTCAGCACCAGCTGAATCGATGAATCCTCCAGGATCTCTTTCTCGCCCTGGACCCGCTTCACCTGCGGGAAGGTCTTCATGAATGCGGCAGCCAGATCATCCTCGACCGCATACAACGCCACGAGTTCCCCGCCACCTCGCAGCACTGCGTTCACCTGGCTATTGATGTGCGAGTGGTTGATCCCAATCACGGAGAACCGGATGCGCGGTCGTGCGCTCTGCTTCACGGCCATACCGAACCCATCCTTCGGAAGTGCGGAGATCGCTGCCGCCGAGGCGACGGCCTGTCATGAATTTGCGGCGGCCAGATACGATTAGATGTCATAGGTGACTCGCTCCGGTACACCGACAGAATGCTGATTGTCGAGTGCTGATTGCTGATCGCAGGTCTTCAACGGTCGCGGTCGAAGACCATGCCGATAGAGTCGACAGATCCGAAGTGCAGAACTCAGAGCTATTCAGCAATGCAGTACAGATACTTGTACCCCCGCAGGTACATCTCTCGATCGACCAGCGCCGGCGACGCATCGAAACCGTCCGACAGCTTGTTCTCCGCCAGCGTTTCCATCGTCGGACCATGTTTCAGGACGACCGTCGTGCCGTCGCGGGATGGAATATACACCCGTCCGGCAGCGCCGACTGGAGAAGCGAAGACTTCGGGCGCTGATGTCAGGCGCTGCACCTGGAAGTGCGGTTTGCCGGATTTGGCGTCGTACGCGGACAGAAGCCCGTTGTTGGACTTCAGGAAATAAATGATGCCGTCGTAGAGGAGCGGTGACGGCACATAGGGCGTGTCGCGATCGAGCGTCCAGGCAACCGCGTCCGTGCCGGTGAGGTCCCCTTTGGCACCAGACACGCGAATCGCCTTCAGGCTGTTCCCGCGGAACCCGCTCATCAGATACACGAACGTGTCGTCTGCCACCGGTGAAGGAATCGGGTTCATCGTCAGACCGGCGGTGTGCCAGACCAGTTCTCCAGTTTCGAGATCGTAGCTGCGGACGCGATTCATGCCCGGCACGATCACCTGAGGCCGCCCGCCTCGCTCGAGAACGAGCGGCGTGGCCCAGGTGTCGATTTCGTCACGTGTCTGACGCCAGATCTCTTTCCCGCTCTTCGTATCGAGGACCGTGATGAACGATCCAGCGGTGTGATCCCACACCACGACGAGACGGTTCCGATAAAGAGTCGGCGTGCTGCCCTCGCCGAACTGCTGCCGCATCCGCTTGTCGCCGAGATCGGTTTGCCACAACAGGGTGCCGTTCATGTCGTACGCATAGATGCCGCGCGACTCGAATGGCGCAATCAGAATCTCGCCATTCGTGATCGGCGAGCTCGACGCCCACGTGCCGTTTTCCGGATGCGAAGTCTCGTGCGGCGCTTCTTCGCGCGCCGTACGCTCCCACACCACTTTTCCTGTCGTGCGATCGATTGCGAGCACGAGATACCTGTGCATCGATGGCGATGCACCCCGCGGCGCGTGGGACGCCTCGGTCGCCACACCGGCAGGAACGGCTGTCAGCACATAAACGCGGTTGTCCCAAACAATCGGAGACGCCGACCCGCGTCCCGGGATCTCAACCTTCCACTTGATGTTTTTCGTGTCGCTCCACTGGAGCGGCGGCGTCGCGGTCTTCGAGACGCCCGTGGCGTAAGGTCCGCGCCACTGCGGCCAGAACCGCTCTGCAGAAGGCGGCCCTGACTGCGTTAACGGTGTGTGCAGTGCACTCGAGAGGAGAAGACAGAGGAGCATGCGGCCAATGTGCATAGGCCGCCTTGTAACACGGACAAAGGTAAAAGGTAAAAGGTAAAAGGCAAAAGGCAAAAGGTAAAAGCGAAACGCGAAGTCACCTTGCGTGAGCGCGTTGGGGTGGGGCCCCACGCGCAGTTACCTGCAGACCTGCAGCACGAACTTTGTCCTATGTCATTGAGGCGACAGACTCACGTTCAACGTGAAGGTTTCGCCGCTGCGGACGCGGACGGTTGATGTGTAGGTCACAAATCCGGCTTTGCGGACTTCGACACGATGCATGCCGTCGCTGAGGTGCACGAGGACGCGTTCGCCCGTCGACGCCTCCCAGCGCTCGCCGTCAATCATCACTTCAGCGTCCGACGGCTGCACGCGGACAGCGATCGTTCCGAATCGATCGGCTCCCGGTTGCATCTCCACCCGATCGCGATTGCCCGGCTCCTGTGCGGCGCCGGCCGGTGGACGATAATTCGGGAACGGACCCATTGGCGGCTCGGGCCTGACCGACTCACCTGAGTTGGATCGAGGCTGCGGTGGCGCGGGCGTTGGCCGCGGCTCGTCCGGCTCTCCAGAGGGTCTCGGCTGCATCGTCTGCTTGATCTTGTACGACTCCCACGGGCGGAAAAACATCCGCTGCGTGATGCTCTGATAGCCGGGCGAGTAAATCGTCGACGTGGTGCTCACCAGGCGGCATGTGGGCTCGCTGGAACGTGCCGTCGAAATCATCGACAGTCCCGATCAAATACCCGTCCACGTAAACCTCCGCCATGCGCGGCGTCACCTGGAGGCGAAGATCGGCCGACGAGTCGTAGAAGCCGTAGCCATACGGTGGATAGCCGTATGCCGGATAGCCGAAGGACGGATAGCCCCAGAATCCTCCGTAGAAGCCACCGTAAAAGCCCCACCAATACGGATTGTAGAAATAGGGTGCCGCGTAGACCGGATGGCCGTATCCGAAACCAACGCCGACACCTATGGATACGTGCGAACCACCGTGGTAGCCACCGCGGTGTTGGGCATCAGCCTGGACCGGCCACAGAGTCAGAGCCGCGGCGGCGATGAAGGCGAGCCCGAAGGAAAACGATGCGTCTGGGATTTCACGGAAATCCTCCGAACGGACGTGCAGGGCAGGCGCCTAAGTATAAGCAATCCAAATACCACGAGCACAACTATTTGTTGCCGCGCATTTCGCCAGTTCGGCCGAGAATCCCTGCGAAAAACCGTCACCCGCCCTGCACATTCCTGACTGGACGGACAGGACAGCAGCGCAGTCTTGCCGGATGGCAGCGCCAATGACGGCGGAGTGATAAAACCGTGGCACCGTTCCAGGCCCATTACTCTTCGGTAGACTGGAACGGTGACACCAACTGCTGACTCGCATGGCGACGGACAATCGCGCGGCCGCGTGCTCGTCGTCGAAGACGATGCGCATATTCGCGATCTGGTCGTGCTGCACCTGCAGCTCGAGGGGTTGACGGCGGTTGCGGCCGGTGACGGCGCGACGGGTTTGCGGCTCGCGAAAGCGGATCCGTTCGATCTCTTGATCCTCGACGTGATGCTGCCGCAGCTCGACGGGGTCACGGTGTGCCGGGCCGTGCGCCGCGAGTCGATGAATGGCGATGTGCCGATTCTGATGCTCACCGCGCGGCGCGAGGAGTCCGACAAAGTCCTCGGTCTCGAGAGCGGGGCCGACGATTATCTGACCAAGCCATTTGGCATTCGCGAGTTCATCGCCCGCGTTCGCGCCCTGCTGCGGCGCCGGCCGTCACGCGCGCCGGGCCATGCCGCGGCGGTGGTCGCCGGCGGGCTGACCGTTGATCCGGCACGGCGTCATGCGCGGTTGCAGGATCGCGAGATCGAGTTGACCGCACATGAATTCGATCTTCTGTACTTGCTCGCGACCAATCGCGGGATCGTCTTCAGCCGCGACGCGCTGATGCAGAAGGTGTGGGGAGACGACACACACATCACCGAGCGCAGCGTCGATACACTCGTCAAGCGGGTGCGCAGAAAGATCGAGCACGATCCGGCCGATCCGAAATTCGTGTTGACCGTGTGGGGCACGGGATACAAGTTCGCCGATGTCTGATCCCGTCTGGTATCGCAGCCTCTACTGGAAGATCGCCTTCGGCTTCATTGCGATGCTGGCGGTCTTGCTGCTGTCACAGGTGCTGCTGTTCCTGTGGCTCACCGATCGCATCTTCGCGGCCGTGCCGCGAACGCCCGCGCAACTGGCGACGATGGTGGCCGACGAGGTCGGCGCAGAGATCCAGCAGCGCCCCGATATCGATCTGGAGGCGTTCGTCCGCGATCGTTTTTCTCACATCTACCAGCCGTTTCTCGTCGTCACTGACCACCGGGCAGCGCGCGTCGAATCGACCGAATGGCTTGCCGCCGGAATTCAGTCGATCCGTACAGGGCCGCCTTCGTGGCGAGATGCTCGGCAGCGGACGATTTGGTGAACCGCCGCCGGGCCGCGGACCCATGGGGCCGGATGGCACGGACGGCCGGCGCGAGGGCCAATCAACCGGCTCGCGGATCGACCGGCGACTCACCATCCGCGCCAGCAATTGAGCCGCGAGGATTCCCGGGCGGTCCAGGACCAGGCGGGTTTGGCCGACGAGGAGGGCCAAGATTCCCGACGGAGTACGCGCCGATCATGGCAGCCGACCACCAGGTCGGTGTGGTCGCGGTGCCATCGAATCCACCCCCCGTGTCCGTTGCACTGCGAGAGCTTGGTCCAACCCTTACGTGGCTCGCGCTCGGTCTGCTCGTCCTCGGCGCGACGCTGACCGCGCTCTTCGTCTTCCGGCCGGTGCACAAACGGATTCGTTCGCTCGAGCACGCGGCACGGGCACTCGGCGAAGGGCGAACCGATGTGCGGGCCACCGACAGCGGCGGCGACGAGGTGAGTTCGCTCGCGCGCACGTTCAACCGCATGGCGGAGGATCTCGAGAGCCGGGCGACCGCCCTTGCCGCATCGGATCGCGCCCGTCGTCAACTGCTCGCCGATGTATCGCATGAGCTGATGACGCCGCTGTCCGCGATCCGCGGCTACGTCGAAACGCTCGGGATGGCCGATGTGCCGCTCGATCAGCGACACCCGCACGCGCTATCTCGATATCGTCGAACAGGAAACGCACAAGCTCGAAGCGATCATTGGCGACCTGCTCGATCTTGCGCGTCTCGAAGGGGGCGGCGATCGACTGAAATCGGAACCGGTGGCGGTCGAAGATCTCTTCAAGCGGATCGCCGATCGCCACGAGCCGTCGCTGCGCGATCGAAATATCTCGTTGCAGATCGATGTCGCGCCAGACACGCCGCGCGTTCTCGGCGACGCGGGACGCCTCGAACAGGCGCTGCAGAATCTCGCCGCCAATGCGATCCGCCACACGCCGGCGGAAGGAACCGTCCGGCTCAGCGCGTGCTCCAGCCGCGAACGGCGTGCACATCACCGTTCCGCGATACCGGCCCGGGAATTCCAGAGGAGCATCTGCCTCGCGTGTTCGATCGTTTCTACAAGGTCGATGCGTCACGCGCCGGCACAGCCGTGCCGTCGGGCAGCGGCCTCGGTCTCTCGATCGTCCGCGCCATCATCGAACGCCACGGCGGTACCGTCACAGCGGCCAATGCGCCGGACGGCGGGGCGATGTTCGAGCTGCAGTTGCCGGCGGCGTGCCGCACGGCGTAGAGCCCGCGCTACGAGCTGCCACGTCCGGAGCCACACTCTTGTCACGGGCGTGTCGCTGACCGGCCATAAGCTCCGCGTATAAGAAGTCCAGGTGTAGCGCAGCCCTTTAGGGCTGCACTCGCGCTGAGCGCAGCCCTTTAGGCCATGCACTCGCTCGTGCATCAGGCATCAAGAACGCAGCGATTCATGAACGGTTGAGAGTCAGCCATGAATCGAACGTCACGTGAACCAATCGATCGCAGGCAGGTGCGACTCATTCACGCGCTTCTGGCGTTCCCGGTTGCTGGGGTCATCGGATTCACTGGCAATGCGATCGTGACAAGCGTGCGTCACGGACTCTCCGGCCATTGCCGCACCGGCTGCGCCCGAGCGGACCACCGACGAACACACGTCGCCCCGCGAGCGCAGTGATACACCCGACACGCACGACAGCAACGCGGTCGGTGTCTCGTAAAGGAGATCGTCATGCTTTCGACAAGTCGTATCGCCTGGATCGCCGCCATTCTTTTCGCGGCGTTTGGCGCCATCACCACGTTATCGAGCGGATCGAGTCCGAAGGTCGCCGCCACGTTCGAAGGATCGGTCGCCCGTGAAGGGGTCAGCGCGCACAGCTTCACCGTTCAGCGCGAAGGTGCGGTCGATGTCACGCTCACAAATCTTCGTCCGGCGTCAACGACCACAATCGGGCTCGGGTTGGGCACACCAACGCCTGCAGGCAACTGCGCGCTCGTCGAAGCGGTGGATTCGACCCAGGTGAGTGGACGGATCTCGGGCACGCTCAAAAAAGGCACATACTGTGTAGCGATCTACGATTCGGGCGACGTTGCCGCCGAGCCGCTCGATTACACGGTGAGCGTGACCGAAGAGTAGTCAGCGAAATCGCCTCATCGCGCACGAACTGCCACACGCGAACGGCACAGTTCCGTGCTCATCCGTGTTCTTCGTGGCCGAAACGATCGCTCGCCGACCAAGCGTAATCTGGTTCGGGTGAACGCGCCGTATGACCACTGAAGACCTCGCCGAGCGCGAACGGCGAAGGCGGGAACGCGCCGGCAGCCATCAATCGTCCGGGTCGCGATCATCGCGACGTGCGGCGCGCTGGCGTTCGGATTCAGAGGTCCGCTCGACGCGTGGCAGCAGGCGACCGGCGCATGCCGAATCAGCGGGCGCGCCGTGAGCGGGACGCGGCCACTGCCGGGCGTCTCGGTGCTCGTTCGAAGCGCCGGCACGGTGAAGACCGCCACGTCCACAGATCCTGACGGCACCTACCGCATCTCGCTTCCGGAAGGAACCTACGATCTCGCTGCCGAGCTCACGGGCTTCACATCTCTGTCGCGATCGATGACCGTCGGCGGAGGCACGTGCGATCAAACGATCGATTTTCAATTGACGCTTGCGCCGCGCACACCAGTCACCGTCGCGAACGCTCCCGGGTCATCCGCGACATCAGACTCATCCGGACGACGTGGTGCGCCGCCACAAGCGGCAGCAGCCGGCACGCAGAATGGCGCGGCTCCTGGCGCGGCGACAGCGATTCGAGACGCTGAACGTTCAGACTCAAGCGGCCGCATCGGCCGCCGTCGAGACGAACGACACGAGCGATAGTGCGGCGCGATTGCTCTTACCTCCTGGTTTCTCGAATGAAGGACCGACCGAGGCGGTTGCGATCAACGGCAACATGGCGAGCCTCGATCGCGGAATGATGAACGAGCGTCTCGATGCGATCGGACGCGGCGAGTTCAATCCGGCGACCGGTGAATTCGCGCAGGGTTTCGGACCGGGCGGACGCGGATTCGATGGCGCCAGGGATTCGGCGGACCGGCGGACGCGGCGGGCCCGGCGCTGGCGGGCCGGGTGGACGCGGCGGTCCGGGCGGCCCGGGTGGAGGGCGCGGAGATTTCGTGCTCGCCGGTCGCGGTCGCGGACAGAACGCGTACAACGCGCAGACGAACTACACGTTCGGCGGATCGGCGCTGGACAGCGCGCCGTATCAGCTTCATCCCGGCGCCTCGGCACAGCAGACGCCGTACTCGCGGCAAGGGTTCGGCGTGACGCTTGGCGGTCCGGTCCGAATTCCTCACATCTATAAAGGCGATCGCCGAACGAACTTCATGGCGACATACAACGGGACGCGCGGCGGCGATCTGTTCGATCAGTACGCGACCGTTCCAACCGCAGCGATGCGCGCCGGGGATTTCTCGGACATTAAGAGTCAGTTGATCGATCCGGTCACCGGCCTTCCGTTTTCCGAAAACCAGATTCCATCCTCGCGTGTCAGCTCCACATCGCTTGCGCTCTTGCGGTTCATCCCGCTTCCGAATCTCGACGGCACGAATCGCAACTATCACTACGCCGCAACCAATCAGTCGACGAACGACAACGTGAACCTGCGCGTGACGCACAGCTTCACGCAGAACGCGGGCGGACGCGGCGGACCGGGCGGTCGTGGCGGTGGAGGCGGCGGACGCGGCGGTTTCGGCGGACCCGGCGGTCGCGGACGCGGCCAGCAGGGCACGAGCGTCAACATGACGGCGCAGCTGCAATACCGGCGCAACGACAACGATCAGAACAATGTGTTCCCGCTCGTGAGCGGAGCCAACAACGGGTCGAGCTTCACCCTGCCGGTGTCGGTCAACATTCAGCACCGGCGAATGCTGCACAACGTCAACGTGAACTATCTCGCGAACCGAGTCGCGATCGCTCAACCAGTACGCGTACATCGAGAATGTGGCCGGCGATGCGGGGATCACGGGAGTCGCGACCGATCCGTTCGATTGGGGTGTTCCACAGTTGTCGTTCTCGACGTTCTCCGGCGTGCGAGACCTGACGCCAACGCGCCGCACCGACAAGCGGCTCGCGCTGTCGTACGGACTGACCCGGCCTGCCGGCACGAAGCACACGATGCACATCGGCGGCGACTTCCGCTTCGACCAATCGAACAACCAGACCGACAGCAACGCGCGCGGAGCGTTCGTGTTCACCGGGCTGTACTCGTCCGGCGGATCGACCACGATTCGCGGCGGTGCGCTCGATTTCGCGGACTTCCTGCTCGGCATGCCGCAGCAGGCCACGGTTCAGTACGGCCCCGGCAACGTTCGCCTCACGGACAAGTCTCTGAGCGCATATTGGCAGGACGACTGGCGATACAACAGCAAGCTGACGCTGAATCTCGGTCTTCGCTACGAATTGATCTGGCCGTTCTACGAACGTTCGGGCCAGTTGGTGAACCTCGATGTCACGCCGGATTTCACCGCGGCAGCTCCGGTCATCTCCGGACAGGCCGGTCCGTACACCGGTCACTTCCCCAAGGAGTTGCTGGACGCCGACACGAACAACGTCGCCCCGCGGGTGGGCTTCGCGTGGCGCATGAAGCCCGGCATGATCCTTCGCGGCGGATACGGCATCAGCTACAACTCCGGGTCGTACTCGTCTATCGCGCGACAGCTCACGGGACAGGCGCCGTTCGCTGTCACCGACAACACCATCGGCACCTTCCTGGATCCATTGTCGATTCAGCAGCCGTTCATCAACGCGTCACCGACCGAGACGACGAATCAATACGGCATCGATAAGACCTACGCCCTCGGACTCGTGCAAACGGTCAATGTCGATTTCTCGAAAGAGTACCGCCAGGTGTGGAGCTTCGGCGGCGGTTACACGCAGACGCGCGGAGCGGACCTCGACATGGTGCGCGCGCCGAATCGAGGACCGGATGGTCTTCGCATCCCGGATGTCGAGCCGTTCCTGTGGCAGACATCCGACGGACAGTCCATCCTTCACGCGGCCACGTTCCGCGCCACTCGTCGTCCGGCCAAGGGCATCGGCTGGGGCGTCACCTACACGCTGGCCAAGTCGCGCGACGACGCGTCGTCTATCGGAGGCGGCGGGACGACCGTCGCGCAGGACGATCAGAACCTGGCTGCGGAATGGGGTCTCTCGAGTTTCGATCGGCGGCATCAGCTGTCGGCGAACGCCAACATCGAGCTGCCCTTTGGACCGAACCGAAGATGGCTCTCGCAGCCGGGCGTGCGCCAGTCGCTGTTCCGCGACTGGCGGGTGTCGACGACGTTTACGGCGCAATCCGGAACGCCGTTCACGCCGCGCGTCACCGCGGCGGTGAGTGACGTCGCGCGCGGAACCAACGGCACTCTGCGCGCGAACTATACAGGCGCGGACGTCTCGATCGAGAACCCGACGATCGATCGATTCTTCAACACCACCGCGTTCTTCATTCCGCCAACCGGAACCTACGGCAACGCCTCGCGCAACATGATCATCGGTCCGGGCAGCCGGCTTCTGAACATGCAGGTCGCTCGCGACGTTCGGATGGGCGGCACCCGCGTGATGACGATCCAGGTGAACACGAACAACCTGCTGAACATGGTGAACTGGGGCACGATCGATACGGTGGTGAACTCGCCGACGTTCGGTCAGGTGCTTTCGGTGCGTGGCATGCGGTCGACGCAGCTGAATCTGCGATTTCGGTTCTAGATCACACGTACGGGCTCAATCAACGGCACATCACTGATCAAGAGACAGAAAAGGAGAAGGGAGAAGGAGAGATAAATTTTTCAGGAAAGCAAGAGCTCCTTCTCTCTCTCTTTCTCCTTTTGATCTCTTTAGACATGAATGCAGCGTGACAGTGAAGATCGGTGATTTGAATCGATGGTTCATCACTTATTCGCCGTACGCGGTCATCATCGCGACGGTTGTCGTGGCAGCGACGGCCTCGTCGACGTCTCGCCGTCGGCGCAGCAATCGCAGCCTGTGTTTCGTTCGCGCCTGAACCTCATCTCGGTCGACGTCATCGTCCGCGACAAGTCGGGGGCCGTGGTTCGAAATCTCACCGCGTCTGACTTCGAGGTACGCGAGGACGGGCGTCCTCAGGAAATCACCAACTTCAACTTCGAAGAGATCACCGATAAAGCGGTGCCGGCGCTGCAGTCGGCGGAGCTTCTCGCCGGGGTTGAAGAAAAACTCGCCGAAGACAGCAAACGCACGGCGTCAGCGTCGCCCACGGCCGCGCGGCCGGTCGAGGCGCCGACCCCGATGACGTCGGAGATGCTGGCGGGCCGCAGGCTGATCACGATCGTCTTCGACGTCAGCTCGATGCAGCCCGAGGATGTCCAGCGGGCCGTCGACTCGGCGAACAAGTACGTCGAAGAGAAGATGTCGCCCGCCGATCTCGTCGCGGTTGCGACCGTCGGGTCGACGTTGAGCGTGGTGACCGACTTCACCGCCGACCGCGCCAAGGTCGCCTCGGCGCTCAACACGATTGCCTACACCGACGGCACGTCGACGGCAACCGCCGCCGCGACCACGGCGGCCACCGACGAAGCCGCCGCCACGGCAACCGACGACACGGCCGTCGCCGATGCGGCCGAACTCGACATGTTCAACAACGACGTGCGGCTGCGCGCGTTGAAGACGCTCGCTGAGGCGCTGTCGCCGATCGAGCAGAAGAAATCGATTCTCTATTTCAGCGCGGGCATGCAGCGAAGCGGGCAGGACAATCAGGTGGAGCTGCGATCGGCGATCAACGCCGCGGTGCGGGCCAACGTCGCGATCTACGCCATCGACACACGCGGCCTGCAGGCAGTCGTCCCGGGCGGCGATGCGCGGCAGGCCAGTGGCCGTGGCCAATCACTCTTTTCAGGACGCGGCGTGCAGCAGCAGTTCGACCAGCTCGCCTCGTCGCAGGAGACGCTGACCACGCTCGCCGTCGGACACGGGAGGCCGTGCGTTCACCGACACCAACGACTTCGGCGAAGCGTTCGCGCGCGTGCAGCGCGACATGTCGGCGTACTACCTGCTCGGTTACAGCAGCACGAATGCGACAAAGGACGGACGCTTCCGCCGTATCCAGGTTCGCGTCAAGCGCGACGGCTTGCGCGTCGAAGCGCGGGCGGGCTACTACGCAGAGCGCGATTTCGGCCACACGTCCCGGAACGATCGCGAATCGCAGCTCGAGGAGCAGATGTTCGCGGCCGTGTCGGCGACCGATCTGCCGGTCCTCGTCACCGGCGGATGGTTCCGGCTGTCGCCCGACAAATATTACGTGCCGGTCTCTCTGACCGTGCCGGGCTCCGCGGTTCCGGTGGCGAATTCAACGGATCTTGTCTCGCTCGACGTGCTCGGCATGGTGCGCGACGAACGCAATTTCCCGGTCGGCCGATTCCGCGAAACGTTGAAGCTGCCACCCGGAACGGAGAAAACGCTCGCCGGCAAACAGGTCCTCTACCAATCCGGTGTCACGCTGCCGCCGGGACGGTTTTCCGTCAAGGTCGTCGTCCGCGAGAACGCAACCGGACTGATGGGCACGTTCGAAGCGCCGATCGTCGTGCCGGAACTGAAGCAGGCGCCGATGAAGGTCAGCTCGGTCGTGCTCAGCACGCAGCTGCAAACCGTGACGACGAAAGGCAAGAGCGATAATCCACTGATCCGCGACGGCGTGCAGCTTCTGCCAAACCTGACGCACGTCGTCGGCAAGGATCAGAAACTCTTCTTCTATTACGAAGTGTACGATCCTGGACAGACGAACGGGTCGACGCCAGAACTCCGCACGAGCCTCGCGTTCTACCGCGGCAAGGTGAAGGTGTTCGAAACGCCAGTCGTCGAGCGGACCGCTATCGATGTGCCCGATCGACATGCGGCGCTGTTTCAGTTCGAGGTGCCAGCATCATCCTTCACGCCCGGCTTGTATACCTGCCAGATCAACATCATCGACGCGGTTGCCGGCAAGTTCGACTTTCCCACGCATGCTGTTTGCGGTCAGATGAGCTCCTGGCTTCGCTTCTCGCTGCTGGCGGCTGGCGAATGATGCCATGTAGACTCGTCCCGTGGCACGATGACGGAGTCCCGGTCTGGCCTGCCCCCGCGAGCTACTCCCGTCACCGTAGCCTATCTCCTGGTCACAGCGGCCCTGGCCGCGATCTTCCACGGGACGGTCGCACACTGGCCAGCGATTGTCGTGGCCCACATAACGTTGTGCGCGGCACTCGTGCGGCTGGATCGTACCGGATCGTCATCGGTAATAGTGCGCACGCTCCTTGACTGGCACCCCATCCTCCTGCTCCCGCTCCTCTACAAGGAAGTCGAGCTACTCGCCGCCGGAGTCGGCGACTGGCAGCTCACCGAGGCCATCCCGGCGCTCGAAGCCACCCTCTTCAGCGGCCAGCCAAGTCTTTACCTCAGCGAGCGCTGGAACTCCGTCGCCCTCTCCGAGTATCTGCATTTCTGCTACCTCTCGTACGTGCTGGTGATTCCTGGTGTGTGCGGTTACTGGTATGCCACACGACGGCTGTTGGCCTTTCGAGAAGTCGTCCTGCTCCTGACTGTGACCCTGTTGGGCAGCTATCTCTTCTTCATCCTCTTTCCTGTGGATAGTCCTTATTACCGATCCGACCGGTTGGGGCCACCATTTGCGGGGCACTTCTTCTTCGATCTTGTGCAACAGATATCTTCCAGAGGCGGCGCCCGCGGAGGAGCGTTTCCGAGCGCACATGTCTCAGGCGCGGTTGTGATCTGGCTGATGGCCTGGCGACACCAGCGGCCGCTCGCCGTGCTCCTGGCGCCGATTATCGCGGGAGTCGCTGTGGCGACGGTCTACGGGCGGTTCCACTACGCGCTGGATACGTTGGCCGGTCTTCTGCTGGCGATCGTGGTGGTGACGGTTTTCACGATCGGCTTCTCTCGAAGGCACGTGGCGCAGAGTGCGTCGAGCGCGTGAGGTTGCTCCCTTATAGGTGATGATTTCCGGCAATCGATCAATCTTGCTGTCGAGGGGAACCAATCATCGTTGCGCAGAACTGGTTCCCCAGTACTTCTCCATCCAGCCGACGAATTCCTTGATCATCTCGTTGCGCGGAATGGTGTGCGACACGTCGTAGACCACCCGGCGCTTGTGTTCGGCGGGAGTGCCCAACGCGCGGAACATGGGCTCCTGCGACGTCTCGGTCGGGATAGAAGAAATCGAAGCGGCCGTTCAGCATCAGCACGGGGATCTTCACGCGCGAGGCGAAGTTGACCGGGTCGGCCTCCGGCAGGGCGGCCTGCAGGTAGAAGCCGCCCACGTTCAAGAGCGCCGAGGGACAGCCTGGGCTCGACCGCGAGAAACAGCGGCGCCAGGGCCGCTCCCCAGCTGTAGCCCATGTAGCCGATCTTGTCCTTGTCGATATCGGGCCGCGTGTGGAGGTAATCGATCGATCGGCCCACGTCCTTCGACCACATCACCATGTGATCGCGCCACACCGCCGTCGTGTTCGGATAGTCGTTCGTGATGACGTCACCGCGCTCGTGCGTGCTCTTGTAGATCGGATAGAGCAGCGCTCGGCCGCTCCGCATGACGAAGTTCACGCGGTCGAAGGCGGCCGCGTCTGCGGCACTCGTTCGTTGACTGATCACGCCTGACCCCGGAAAGAACACGATCGTCTGGAACGGCGGCTTCGCCTGCTTGGGGAGAAAGAGATAGGCCGGGATGCGCTCGTCGCCATAGGCCGCGGCGTAGCTCACCTTCTCGAGCGCGCCATTCCGGCGACGAGTCGTCGCACGGCGTCCACCGTGGCGCCGAGATGGCCGTGATCGAACGAGTACATGCTCTGCCACGCGCGGAACACCGCGTCGCTGACCGGAGGCACGTTCCGTAAATCGCGCGACGGAAGCGCCGCGTCGCCGGTCACGCCAGCGTGGAGGTCCTCCGGACGGTCCGTCTTGATGCACCGGAAGCCGTAGGTCGGACTGCGGGCGAACGGCGACTGCGCGTCGGCGTCGGTGAACATGTAGACCGGCTCGTTCCATGCGCCGCCGAGGATGTAGCGCTTCGCCGCCCGCGCTGTTCCAGCACCACTCTTTCACGTTGCCAGCCATGTCGGTCGTGCCGGCCCGCGTGACGCCGACGCGTCCGGCCGGGAGCGGGCCCTTGCCGGAGAAGTTGCTCGCCGGCACAACGTTGCCGCTCAGCCGCTGATCGGCCGCGCGGCTCCAGTGGTAGATCGTGGGCAGCGACTTGCCCGCCCATCGGGCGTACGCGGCGGCTTCGTACCAGCTCACGCCCGTCACCGGGTAGTCGTCCTGTCCCGTCCGGATACTGCGCCCTGTTCCCAAGTCGCAGGGCCCGGCCTGCCGGTCGTGTCAACGAAGAGCGCCATCGCGCGGTCGAACGCGATCGGCCGCCCGTCCTTCACGAACGGCTCGCGCCAAAGCTCCGCCCGGCGGTATCCGCCGTCGTCCACGAAACGCTGGAAGTCGCGGTTCGTGACCTCACGCTGATCGATCCAGTAATCCGGCAGGCTGACGGGCTGGCAGGTGATCGAGTCCCGGAATGAACAGCTGAAACGGCTCAGTCGGACGAGACCACGCGGACCATCCCTGCGGGGCCTTGTCCCCTGGGCACGAGCTTGAAGTAGAAACGGGGCGGCCAGAACGGACCCGGCCCGACATCTTCGGCGACGTCGAAGCCGTTCAGTTCGGCCTTCCAGTGCTGGAGTCCGCGAGGGACGCGGGCCTCCTTGATGGGCGTCCTGCCCAGCGGCCTCCAGGCCTCGTCGGGGCGTCCATACGGACGATAAAACACTTCCGCGCCGGAGGGCTCGGAGTCGATGGTCGCCGTGCGCGCGACCGCCCGGATCTGCTCGACTGAGCAGCGGATCGTCCGGTATGTACCGGCGCGCCTCCTGCGCGAGGCGAAACGCGTCGTCGAACTTGTCGGTGCCGGCCAGGCGGATGATCTCGGGCAGCGCCTGCTCGCGCGCCCAGCGCACCTTCGCGTTCCGCTGCGCCCACCAGGCGACTGCGCCGCCAAGGACGACGACCGTGATCACGGCAGCCGCGATCCAGACCCGGCGTGGAGTCACGGACCAGCGAGCGGCGGGCGTCGCGCCAGACGACAGCCGCGCGTGGCAGGAGGCCGCCAGGTCACGGACGTCGCCTGCAGTGATCGTGCGCGCGTTCCGATCGCGCACCATCGTGCGGGCGATGATCGCTTCCAGCTCCGTGGTCACATCGGGCCGCATTGCCCGGATCGGCTCCGGCGTCGTGGTCATGACGGCGTGCATGACCGCGAGGACGTTGGTCCCACCGAACACCGGGCGGCCCGTCAGCATCTCCCGCGCGACCACGCCGAGCGACCAGAGGTCGCTGCGCCAGTCCACCTCCTCACCGGCGGCCTGTTCTGGCGACATGTACGCTGCCGTGCCGATCGTGCTGCCCGCGCCGGTCAACCGCGTCATCGTCTCGGCGTCGGTTGACGCGAGCGTGGCGATGCCGAAGTCGAGCACCTTCACTTGGCCGGACGCCGTCAGCATCAGGTTCGAGGGTTTGAGGTCGCGATGGACGATGCCGGCCGCGTGCGCCGCGGACAGCGCGTCGCCGACCTGCGCGACGATCCGCACCGTTTCCGCGATCGGCAGCGGCCCGCGCGCCAGGCGCTCCGCCAGCGTCTCGCCCTGGTAGTAGGCCATCGCGATGAACGGCTGTCCCTCGAACTCGCCGACTTCGTAGATCGTGGCGATGTGCGGGTGGTCCAGGACGCTCGCGGCGCGCGCCTCACGCAGCAGGCGTTCGGCGGGCTCCTCGCCCGGCGCGGCGCCGGCCTGAAGGAACTTCAACGCGACATGCCGGTGCAGCTTCGTGTCTTCGGCCAGCCAGACGGTGCCCATCCCACCGGCGCCGAGATGACTGATGACGCGGTAGTGCGAGACGGTGCGGCCAATCACGTCGCCATTCTACGCAGCTGGCCCGGCGTGCACCAGTTTGGACAGCTCCGACTCTCGAGCCCGAACTGTAGACCCTTAAGTTGGCACTCCTTCATGGAATCCGTGCAGGCTACTCCGCGCGCAGCGCCGCCCACGGGTCGATCCGTGTCGCGCGGCGCGCGGGCAGCCATGCCGCCATCAGTCCCACTGCCAACAGCAGCAGCGTGACGATCGTGAATACGATCGGATCGGTCGGCGTCACCCCGAACAGGAACCGCTGCAGCACGCGAGTCACGCCGGCCGCTCCGGCGAGGCCGACGATCAGGCCGGCGACGACGATGCGGAGCGCGCGCGTGAGCACGAGGCGGAGCACGTCACGGCGTTCGGCGCCGAGCGCCATCCGCACACCGATTTCGCGGCGACGCTGCGTCACGGCGTAGGCCATCAATCCGTAGAGGCCGCACGTCGCGATCAACGTCGCGGTCGTCGCGAACACCGCCAGCAGCACCATCCGGAAACGCGGCTGCGCCACCGAGGCCGCCACCGCTTCGTCCATCGTCACCGTGCCCACGATCGGCAGATCGGGCGCGGCGCGGCGAATTTCCGCGCGGATGCCTTCGACCACGCTCGCGGGTGTTGACGTGCGCGCGACGAACGACACGAACCGTATGAAACCGCTGCGGTCCTGCTGAAACGGCGCGTAGATCATGGGCTTCACGTCCTGATCGAGTCCCCGCTGACGGATGTCCGCGACCACGCCGACCACGGTCAGCCAGTCGCCAGGTTCGATCACGTTCACACGCACGCGCCGGCCGAGCGCCTCGCGCGGACCACCCGGAAAGTATTCGCGCACGATGCGTTCGCTCACGATCGCCACTTTCGGCACGTCCGCCGTGTCCCGTGCAGTGAACTCGCGTCCCGCCAGCAGCGGAATGCCCATGGTCGTGAAATAGCCCGCGTCGATCTTCGGCGTGCCGGCATAGAGCGTCGGCTTGGGCTGACCCTCGATGTCGAAGTCGCCCTGGATGAACATCATGCCGAACGGTGCCGAATTGATTACGCTCGCGGACTTCACACCTGGCAGATACTGGGTGCGCTCGAGCACGCCGCGTGCGAACGCCTGGATGCGCTCGGGCTTGTCGTAGAGGCGTTCAGGTAGCACCACCCTTACGGTCTGCACGACACCGTCGCTCCCGCTTGATTCGAAGCCGGGCGACACCGACGTGAGCCGCACGAAGCTGTGAATCAGCAGACCCGCGCCGATCAGCAGGACGAGCGTCATCGCGATCTGCGCGGCGACCAGCAGTGTTCGCAGCCGCTCGCCCTGACGGTCGCCCGTCGTGCGCGTTGCGCCGGCGTGCAGCGCGAGGCCTTCGCCAAACGCGGCGCCGCTGACGCGCAGCGCCGGCACGAGCCCGACGAGCAGCGTGGCGACCAGCGACAACCCGAGACAGAACGCCATCACGCGGGCGTCGATCACGATGCCGCCGAGGCGTGGCAGCAGGACTTGCGGCACCAGCGGCAAGGTGACGCCGATCGCGAACCACGCGAGCATCACGCCCAGCGACGCGCCCAGCAGCGACAACACCACCGCTTCGGTCAGCAGCTGGCGCACAATCCGCCGGCGTCCGGCGCCGAGGGCCATGCGGACGGACAGTTCGCCGCGGCGCGCCGTGAGGCGCGCCATCTGCAGGTTCGCGACGTTGACACAGGCGATCAGGAGCACGAACGAGACGGCCCCGAGCAGGATCAGCAGCAGCGGACGCACCGACTCCGTGCCTTGCTCCTGCAGGCTGACCGCGCGCGCGAGCGTGCGAGCGTTCGCCGCGAATGCGCCGGCGGTCGTGAGTGCGCCGGCGGGTGCAATCGACGGCTCGTTTACCAGCGCCGTCAATTCCGTGTCCACGCGTTCCCGCGTCACGCCTGACTTCATGCGGCCCAGCAGGAAGAGAGCTGCGTTCCCGCCGGTGGCGCCGGCCCACCGATTGGCCAGAAAGATGTCCGCGTCCGGCAGCGCGCCGAGCCGGGTGATCACCGGCCTGAAGGTGAAGTTCGGCGGCAGCACGCCGATCACGGTGCGGGGGATGCCGTCGATGGTGATGGACTGTCCGACGATCGCTGGATCGGCCTCGAGCGACGTGCGCCACAGCCGATCGCTGACGATCGCGGCGCGATCGTCGTCTGACGCTGCGGCGCCAGTGAGGAACGCGCGGCCGTGCGCCGGATTGACGCCCAGCGTGGCAAAGAAATTCGGGCTCACGCCGAGCGCGGGCAACTGCAGCGGCTCGCCGCGTCCGGTGAGCGGCACGTCGATGGAGGTATAGGCCGCGAGATGATCGAGCGTGGTGACGCGCGGGCGCAGCCCCTCGTAGGTCACGGGCGGCCAGGTCGAGAACGTCTTCACGCCCGTCTCGGTCTGCTGCGCTGACGAGACGATGATGAGGCGATCGGGATTGGGATACGGCAGCGGACGCCAGAGTACGCCATAGGCGACGGAGAAAACCGCGGTGTTGAGGCCGATGCCGAGCGCGAGGGTGGCGAGGGCAGTGAAGGTGAACACCGGCTCACGCCGGATCAATCGCAGCGCGTGCCGCCCGTCCTGCGCTGTCGCGCCGAGCATCTGGAACAATCGAGAAGAGAGGCTTCCGGTTGACAGCGCTGGAGTCGTTTGGCTGGTCACTGCTGCATCCTTGGATTGTGCCTGGCGTCGGCATACATGGACGGGCAACCGTCATCGATGGCATCGGGGCGCAGTTCATAGTGCCAGGGCTCGTTCCTGTAGATCCGGCATAGCCGGGACCGGGCGCCGTGTTTGGACAGCCACGCTGTAGCGCGGGAGGGCCCGATGTCGACCGCGTCCCCCGACACATGAGAAGACGTGTCGGGAGTGGCTACCCATCGGACGGCTTCCTTTTCTGAGTGATACTTCGCGACCGCGTGACGAAGCAGTTGCTTCTGATACTCCCGAGAGCGCCAGCCGCTGGTCACAAGGATCTCGATCCCGTCTTTTGCCGCGTCCAGTGCAGCGTGGCGGAGAGCACGGCGCAGACGTGGATCGAGGTTGGCCAGCGCCGGAATGTCGTCATCGAAGACCCTCACGCCCTCAGGGACGGCGCCATCTGACTCGCCAACCGCCGTTGGAGGCGAACAAGTCGTCGTGCAGGCGACGACAAGGGCAGTAAGGATGGCCGATCGGATACGACGAGCCGCGATGGGTGCTGGCTCGCTGTGGGACATGCCGGTAGTCTGGACAGCGTGGTGTCGTCAGCACGTATGCGGTTTTCGATATGCGGACGATATGTGCCTGCTCCTAGTATTAACCGAGGGGCTTCGCCCCTCGGACTCCCCTGCACGCGCTCTCGCTCGCCGCTTCGACGGCTCGCTCCGATCGCGTGGCTCACTCGCGGCCCGCTCGTTCGCGGCGTCCGTCAGCCGCATCGCAGTTTGTGAGATACGCTCTAGTGTCCCGGCATCGAGGGTGTATGCGTGTGTTGATCGTCGAGGACGAGCCGTATCTGGCAGAAGCCATCCGTGATGGCCTGCGCCTGGAAGCGATCGCCGCCGACATCGCCGGTGACGGTGACGCTGCGCTGGAACTGCTGAGCATCAACGTCTACGATATCGCCGTTCTCGACCGCGATATCCCAGGTCCTTCCGGTGACGAAATCGCCAAACGCATCGTCGCCACCGGCAGCGGCATGCCGATCCTCATGCTCACCGCCGCCGACCGGCTCGACGACAAAGCCTCAGGGTTCGAACTCGGCGCCGACGACTACCTGACCAAGCCCTTCGATCTGCGAGAACTGGTGCTCAGGCTCAGAGCCCTCAACCGCAGGCGCGCCCACAACAGGCCACCCGTGCGAGAAATCGCGGGCCTGCGTCTGGATCCGTTCCGACGGGAAGTCTACCGCGACGGCCGTTACGTCGCGCTCACCAGGAAACAGTTCGCCGTGCTCGAGGTGCTCGTCGCGGCTGAAGGCGGCGTCGTGAGTGCCGAAGAACTCCTGGCACGGGCGTGGGATGAGAACGCAGACCCGTTCACCAACGCCGTGCGCATCACGGTGTCGGCCCTGCGCAAGCGCCTCGGCGAACCCGGGATCATCGCCACCGTGCCCGGCGTCGGCTACCGCATCGACACAGCACCCGGTCCTGGACGTGGGCGAGGGGATCGTGGATAGACAACCCGGGCTGAGCGTTCGCCTCAAACTCACCCTGAGCTACGCCGGGTTCCTCACGCTGACTGGCTTCTTGATGCTCGCGGCCGCGTGGTTCGCAGGCCAGCCAGGGCGATCGTTCGACCTGCTGCAATACGTACCCGACGATGTGGTCAGCATGCTCGGTAGCTTGGTGCCCGGGCACCGCTCGTTCCTTCTGCGCGCGTACGCTCCGGCCGCGGCCATCGTTCTGGCGTTCCTCCTGGTGTTCGGTCTCTTAGGCGGATGGATTCTCGCGGGCCGCATGCTCGCCCCGCTGATTCGCATCACAGACGCCACACGCCTGGCCACGAATGGATCACTCACCCACCGAATCCAGCTGCCTGGTCGCAATGATGAGTTCCGCGAACTCGCCGATGCCTTCGACACCATGCTGGAACGGATCGAAGCCCATGTCGGCGAACAGCGTCGATTCGCCGCCAATGCCTCCCACGAACTGCGCACCCCGCTGACGATCACGCAGACACTGCTCGACGTGGCCCGCAACGATCCGAACCGCGACAGCGGCGAACTTGTCGACCGCCTCCACGTCATCAACACTCGAGCGATCGACCTCACGGAAGCCTTGCTCTTGCTCAGCCGCGCCGACCAGCGGTCCTTCGCTCGAGAACACCTCGACTTGTCGCTCATCGCGGAAGAGGCCACCGAAACGCTCCTGCCCCTCGCCGAAACACGCGGCCTCAGCATCGAGACCTCCGGCGACGTGGCCCCCACCATCGGCTCGCATGCGCTTCTGCTGCAGATGACGACGAACCTCGTGCACAACGCGATCGTCCACAACCTGCCTGAACGGGGCGCGGTGTGGGTCACGACCAGTGTTCGCCCCGAGGCTGCGGTGCTCACGGTCGAGAACACCGGTGAGACACTCGCCCCAGAATTGGTGTCCACGCTTGTCGAGCCGTTTCAGCGCGGCACCGAACGCCTACGCACCGACCACGCAGGCGTCGGCCTCGGCCTGGCGATCGTCAAAAGCATCACCCAAGCCCACGACGGAACCCTCACCCTTACCCCCCGCCCCGCTGGCGGGCTCCGCGTCACGGTGCAACTACCCGGCGCACCACCGCGGCCACGAGTATGATCCACATCGCATGAGCCTTCAGCCCGGCACACGTCTGGGTCCTTACGAGATCGAGCGCCTCCTCGGCGAAGGCGGTATGGGGGTGGTCTACAAAGCGCGCGACGTGAGGCTGAAGCGCGATGTCGCCGTCAAGGTCCTTCCACAGGAATTTGCAGCGGACGCAGGACGGCTACGCCGATTCGAGCAGGAAGCACAGGCGGCCTCTGCGCTGAACCATTCCAATATTGCCACGATCTACGGGATAGATTCCCAGGATGGCACGAGCTTCATCGCGATGGAGTACGTGCCCGGCCGGACGCTTGCCGAAGTGATCCCGCGCAACGGCCTCGACCTGAGCCACGCCCTTCGCTACGGTGTACAGATTGCGGATGCGCTTTCGCGCGCGCACGGCGGCGGCGTCATTCACCGTGACCTCAAGCCCGGAAACATCATGGTGACGCCAGACGATCACGTGAAGCTCCTCGATTTCGGCATTGCCAAGCTCGTACATCCGATCGACGGCACCCGTCCAGACGTCACGCGCACGACGGATAACCTCACTGGGGTCGGACTCGTCGTTGGCACGACCCGCTACATGTCGCCAGAGCAGGCGCAGGGGCAGGAGGTTGATCCCCGCAGCGACATTTTCTCGTTCGGTGCGGTGCTTCACGAAATGATCACCGGCCGTGTCGCCTTCGCGGGGGATTCGATCCTGGACATTGCGTCAGCGGTCATTCGCGAGACCCCGAAGCCGCTCTCTGACGCCGGCCGAGAGATCCCGGGTGAGCTGGAACGGATCGTCGCCCGGTGCCTTCGGAAAGATCCTGATCGCCGGTTCCAGACCGCCGCCGATCTGAAGGTGGCGCTGGAAGAACTGCGCGAGGAGACCGAATCGGGAGAACGGTCACCAGCCGTCCCCACGGCCCGCCGCCGGCGCAGGGTTCTTCTCGCAGTGGCCCTCGCCGCCGGGGTGGCAACGCCAGCGCTTTGGTGGACTCTGTCGAGTGTACGCGCTCCGACCGCGAGCGTCGCCGCCGAGGTCGTGCCGCTCACCAGCGATCCCGGGGACGAATCGATGCCGTCGCTCTCGCCAGATGGCACGCAGGTCGTCTATGTGACCGACGCGATTGGCAGCAGCAACTCCGACCTGCACGTGCTCGCCATCGAGACCGGCGCGCGCATCTCGCTGACCAACAACAGCGGTCGGGTCGAACTACCGCGCTGGTCGCCAGATGGAAAGTGGATTGCATTCCGCAGGCGTGACGGCGGTCTCTTCCTTGTTTCTCCGCTTGGAGGACAGGAACGCAGAATCCTGGAGTGGGCGCAATTCGACGACTACTGCTGGATGCCGGATGGCCGCCGAATCCTGTATGTCGGGGGGGCGGGCGGAGCCCGTACGCTGCAGACGGTCGATATCCAGAGCGGCGAGACGCAGCGGGTTGGCGAGCTTCCGTATTTTCAGTCGTTCACGCTCGGTAGCGCGCTCGCGGTTTCAGCTGACGGCACCCTCATGGCTACCGGCGAAACCGATCCCGCGTCGCGGGAGGCCCGTATCGTGATCCGACGCCTGGGCAGCAATCTGGCGGAGCAGTCGGCGATTCGGTTCGGCCCCGGCGGGTTTTTCATGGGCATTCAATTCTTGCCGGAGAAGCAGGGATTGGTGTACTCGGCGGGGTTCGGGCCTGATTCAGTGCGTCTGTATCGGAGTTCACTTGACGGCTCCAGGGTCGAGCGTCTGGCCGACATCGACTACGTGGCCTCCTTTCCGGCGCTGAGCGCCAAAGCTGACAGGCTGGCGTTCGTGAGGAGCACGACGGACGAGAACCTTTACAAGCTGCCACTGGGGGCGCCAGGCGAGGCCGCTGGCGCGCCAGCGGCGTTTGCGGCTTCGACCACTCGCGACTCCAGCCCGAACATCTCCTCCGATGGCAGCAAGGTCGCCTTCGCCTCCCGCCGCACCGGAGCCCCGGAGATCTATGTGGCGGATGCTGCGGGACAGCACGTCGAGCGCCTGACGTCGATGCGCGCGACCATCGGCGGCAGTCCGCGGTTCTCTCCGGATGGAAAATGGATCGTCTTCGACTCCCGTCAAGAGCAAGGCCGGTTGGAGGTCTTCGTCACGCCCGCCGGCGGTGGGCTTCCCAAGAACCTGAGCAACCATCCTGCCGATGACAGCGTGCCCACGTGGTCGCGCGATGGCCGGTTCATCTACTTTCAGTCCAACCGCAACGGCTCGAGTCAGGTCTGGAAGATGCGCGCCGACGGCAGCGATCCGCGGCCGATCACGCACGGCGGTGGGTACATCGCGTTCGAATCTCACGATCGGACGGCCATCTTCTTTTCGAAAACAGATAGTGGCGATAGCCTCTGGACCGCTGGATCAGATGGCGGCACCGAGCGGATGCTCGTCCCGACCCTTTACCGCCACAACATCGCCCCCGGCCGATCAGGCGTGTACTTCTCGACCGCGCGCGGTCTGGGCGGGGGCCCAGAGATTCTCTTCTACAGATTCAGTGCTCAGACGGCCAGTACGGTGCTGCGCCTGCCGCGTCCCGTCGGACTCGGCCTCAGCCTTGCGCCCGACGAATCGTGGCTCCTATTCTCCCAGCTCGACGGCTCTGGTAATGACCTGATGCTGATCGACGGCTTTTCTGCCGGCCGCTGATGTGGCGGTCAACCTCGCCCACTCGTGAACACGTCGACCTGTCTGTCATTGCGGAAGAGGCCACAGAAACGCTTCACGGCATCCTGCACGACAGCGTTTCACGGCCTGGATGTTCTCACATGCTCGAGGAATCGGGCCCGGCATCTCTGGGCAGCGGCAAGAAGTTCACTGTATTCGGTGCTGTTGCGAATCGGCGCGAACATCGGGTCGATTTCGATTGCCGTCGCGCAGAAGTTTCGACGGATTGACTCGCGCAGAAGCTGCATGGCCGGCTTCGTGTGACCACAGTAGGCAAGATCGCTCGCCCAGAAGTACAGAGGCTCAGGATCCTCGCGCACGCTCAGGAAGATCCTGACGTCATCATCGGTCACGTGTCCCTGCTTGTCCGGTGGAGCGCCGGCGAGACATCGCGAGAGCAGGCCGTAGAACATGTCAGGCGCTATTCCGCGGAGATATTCTGGAGGCAGTCGAGCGTGCTGCTCGCGTGCGTCAGTGCGCCTGCCCATCCGCTGATAGATCAAACGCGTAACCAGCATCGCCCAGTCCGAGCCGCTGTCGAGCCGAGTGTAATCAAGCGCGCGATCGTACCGGCCGAGCAGCATCAGCGGTTGGCTGCATGAACGGAACAAGGTGTTCGTCGGGTCGCGCGAGACCGCTTGCTCGCACTCGGTCGCGGATTCCTCCAGCAGCCCGCCATATCGCAGCACATAACTCAAGACGAAGTGGGCTTCACCACTATCGGGGTGCTGGGCCACGAGCTGCCGGGCGCCATCGTAGCCGTCCTGAAGACGGCCGGCCTCGACGTGCAGACTGAGCAACCGGACGGCAGCGCTCATGTAATCGGGATCGAGCGCAAGCGCCTGCCGGGCCGAGGCTTCCGAGCGCCGCAGCGCACTGCCTCCGCCGCCACCGTAATGTCCCTCGTAGTAATAGCGGTCCGCGAGCGAGAGCCACATGGCAGCGTAGTCAGGGTCGATCAGACTCGCGCGTTCGAGCATCGCAATCGCCTCCCGGTTTGGTGCCGGGTCGCTCGAAATCGCGAGGCTCTTCAAGTAGACGGCATATGCTTCGGCGTCTCTCGGCCGTGCATGACTGGGTGTGGGCGCGCCTGTGCCCAACGCGGGCAACAGGCCGTTTCTGATCCGGGAGATCAGCTGATCGCGAACCGCCAGCGGATCATCCGTCCGCGCCGCGATCGAGTCACGCCAGAGCAGGCGGTTGCCATCGACTTCGATCGCTTCGACCGTGATACGCAACTCCGATTGATGCGCCGAGAAGTGGCCGGTCACGATCTTCTCGACGCGCAGTTGCTGACCCGCCTGTTGCGGGCTGATACCGCGGCCGATGAACCGACTCGACGCGGCCATGGGGCGCACGGCGAGCGACGGCGTCCAGCTGAGCGCGGTCGCGACTTCGTCGGCAAGCGCCAGGCGCAGGTACTCCATCTCGCCGCCGCCGTTGATGCTGTCGAATGGCAGCACGGCCACCGTCTTCTGCGCACCACCAGTCGAGACCGTCGCACGGTGGGTGCGGATCGACGGGATCGTCAGCATCGCGACTGCCGCAATGGCGAGTACGGTGGTCAGCGTCAGTGTTCGGGAACGTGAGTGGGGGGCGGTGATCTCGGTCGATAGGCGTTTGAGATCCGCGCAGACTTCCGCCCCGCTCGCGTGCCGGAGGTCACGAGCCGGTTGGAGGGCCTTGCGGATGAGGCTGGTCAGCTCGGGGGGAAGATTGCGATCGACCGCTACCGCTCCATCCTCGGCAATCGGAAGCCGTCCTGTCGCCATTTCGTGCAGTACAACGGCGAGACTCCACACATCGCTGCGAGGGTCCGCGTCGAGCCCGCGCATCTGCTCCGGCGACATGTAATGTGGCGTGCCGACGACCATGCCAGGTTGCGTGCGTGACTCCCGGTGAGCCGGGTCGGCCGATCCCGTGGTGGCCGCGAGCTTCGCGAGTCCGAAATCGAGGACTTTCGCGTAGCCGTCGGGACGCAGCATGATGTTCTCAGGCTTGATATCGCGATGTACGAGGCCGCGCGCATGCGCCGCCGCCAGAGCACTTGCCAGCTGGACACCGACGCCCACCACGTCGCGCATCGCCAGAGGACCTTTCCGCAAGCGGTGCCGCAGCGTCTCACCCTCGATGAACTCGGTGACGAGGTAGGGACGGTCATCGACCTCGCCGAAATCGTGCACGACGACGATATGCGGGTGGTTCAAACTGGACGCGGCTCGGGCTTCCTGATGAAACCGTCGTAGCCGATCGCGGTCAACGGCGAGATCCGGCGACAGGAACTTGAGCGCCACCGGACGATCGAGCTTGGCGTCGTGGGCAAGATACACCTCGCCCATGCCGCCCGCGCCCAGCCGCGAGAGCAGCCGATAGGAGTCCACGATACGGCCGCAAAAGTCTTCAGGGGCGTGCGGCTCGAGCAGCAATGCCGCCGGAGTCTCCAGGAAGGTCTCGACCCGATCGCCGCCAGCCAGCAGCCGATCGATCCGCGCGCGCAACACCGCGTCGGCTCCGCACGCCTCGGCAAGATACGCCTGGCGTTCGGAGTCGTCGCAGGCCAGCGCGCCTTCAAGGACGCGCTTCACTCGCGGCCAATCGTCCAGTGTGTTCATCCGGCGTTGAGCTCGTTATACAGCCACAACTTCGCGGTCGCCCAGTCACGCTTCACGGTTGCCGGCGAAATGCCGAGCGCTTCGGCGGTTTCCTCCACCGACAAGCCGACAAAGAATCTGAGCTCGACGACCCGGCTCTGTTGAGGATCGACGGTCGCGAGGCGTTCCAGCGCGTCGTCGAGCGCGACGACGTCGACCGCACGCTGCGGGGCGATCATGTTTTCATCGAGGGAGGTCACGGAAAGGCCGGCGCCCCGCTTGTCTCGCGCCCGCTGACGCGCGTAATCCACCAGGACGCGGCGCATCAGCGTCGCGGCCATCGCGAAGAAGTGGGCACGATCCCGCCACTCCATGGCGTCAATCCCGGCCAGCCGCAGATACAGCTCGTTGACCAGTGCCGTCGTCTGCAGCGTGTGGCCCTCGCGCTCGTTGCGCATGTAGTGGTGGGCGAGTCGGCGCAGCTCTTCGTAGACGATCGGCACGAGCCGATCACGCGCGACGGGATCGCGATTGGCCCAATCGGCAAGGACCTGGGCTATGCGCTGGCGCTCGGAGGCATCGGCGTCGGGGGCCATCGGTTTCGCCTCTCGGTTTCATTTTAGCCCACCGCCCGTGAGCCCTGAGCCATCGCGAGAGCGCCTATTGGGATAGGGCGCAGTGCCCACAGGAGGAACCCGATGACCAACCCAACGGTGTGGAGGGCGGCAACTTGCGCAGCGATCGCATTGACACTCGCTTCGACCGGAGTCGAGGCCGCGATGACCTCGGTGACGGTGAATGCCTCGAGAGACTATGAGAACGCTCGCGGCTACACCTACGCCGAAATCACCGTGTACGGAACCGTTGACCGTGCCGACGGAAGCGTGGGTGTGTACGCGGTGCCCGCCGTCCTGATCTATCCACGACATCGTCGCGCGAATCGAGTCGGCGTCGTCGATTGGGTCAACTCCGCCTACTATCATTTCTTTCCCGCGACGACCGAGTTCGGGACATTTCAGTTCACGTTGCTCGCGACGGAACACTTCCTCTTCGACGAGGGATACACGTACGTCTCGATTCAATGGGACAAGGCGGTCACCGAGATCTTCGGACCGACCGCGCCGATAAACGGTCAGGCACACAACCACCTGCTCTACGGTTCGATCGATCGCAGCGCCGATGCCTGGGAGATCCTGCTGGACGCGGCGCGCCTGCTGAAGGACCCGAGCGTCTATCCGGGCAACGACGGACCACGGCCGGTGGCGACCGTTCTGAGTTCCGGCTATTCGCAAGGTGCGGGTGCCCAGCTCGAACTCCTCGCCGAGGAACTCGATCCAGGCCTGGTCTATGACGGGCACCTGATCCAGATGATCGGGCTCGCGTGCTTCAAGCGCGAAGACGTTGCTCCGCACTTCGGCTTTTTCGGAGAGTGCAAGCCGCTTCCGACGAATGGACAGCACGCGCCAGTGATCGTGCTCGCGTCGGAGACCGACATGCTGATCTTCCACCCGACCGTTCTCGGCTTCGGGAAGGGTGCATTCTTCACCCGCAATCCAACCGATCCCAACTGGCGCCAGTACGAGATGGCCGGGATCTCACACCTGCCCGAGCCGATCCTGCCGCTCGGCCTCCCCAATCAGAACACCGGAGACGCGCGGCCGATCTTCCGCGCCGCCCTGGCGAACCTCACCAAATGGACAACCGCCGACCACCGCGAGACTCCTCCGCCGTCCAGATACTTCAAGGGGAGCGTCGACGCGAGCGATGCCTTCGTGCCGATGACGGATGCCGATGGCCATTTTGCGGGCGGCGTTCGACTGCCACACGTCGAGTCGACGGTGCACGGGCAAGTCGCCGGAGCGCCGCTCGGTCGGCACACGCCGCTCAACCCACTCGGACTCGATCCGTTCAACGTGTTCGTGTTCATCAGTGGGACCTTCACGCGATTCAGCGACGATGAGCTGGTGGATCGGTATCGGTCGCGGGACCAATACGTGAGGCGGGTCAGGCGAGCCGCTGATCATCTGGCCGCGAGCGGCTACATCACCGGCGCGGACAGATTTACCTTCGTCGCCGCCGCCGAGTGCCAGCCGTTGCCTGAGGAACTCCGATGCCCAAAGTAACCGCCAACACGATCACGATGCACTACGACCAGCAGGGAACGGGTGAGCCGCTCATTCTCATTCCTTACCTGGCCGCGGATCACGCCTGTTACGCTTTTCAGGTGCCGGAGTACGCCAGGCACTTCAGCTGCATTTCGGTGGACCTGCGGGGAACGGGCGAATCGGACAAGCCGCAGGGTGCCTACACAACGGAGGTGCTTGCCGACGATGTTGCGGCGTTCATGCAGGCGATGGGCATCGGCAAAGCGCATGTCGCCGGTCTCTCGCTCGGTGGCGCCGTCGGCATGTGGCTCGCGGTGAAACATCCGGACAAGGTGGCGTCCTTGTCCGTGCACAGCGGGTGGACCAGGAGCGACCGGTTCCTGCAAACCGTTGTCGAAAGCTGGCAGATCGTCGCCAGGGCCGTGGACGTTCCGGACATGGTCATTCGGGCGATTTTTCCGTGGTGCTTCACGCCCAAGCTCTATGCCGAGAGGCCGGATTACATCGAATCGCTCGCGGCATTCGTTCGGAGCCGGCCGCTGCAATCCGTGCCAGATTTTCTCCAGCAGTCGGATGCCGTCCTCGCGCATGACGTGGAGGCCCATCTGGGACGAATTGTCGCTCCGACGCACATCACCGTCGGGACTCGCGATCAACTGACCTCCACCCGTTTCGCCGATCGATTGACGCGCGGCATCCGACATTCCGAACTGCTCGTGTTCGAGGGGTGTGCGCACGCGGCGCTTTACGAGCGCGTCGAGGAATTCAATCAGCGAACGCTGGCGTTCCTGCGGCGTCACGCGGGAGCGGCGGTCGCCTAGCGAGGACGAACGGTCGGCGAAGCTCGCCTGGCGTTAGAACCACCGCGCCAACGGGTTCCATCCCGGGAGAATCTGTGCCAAGTACTACCGAGCCACGATTTCGGTGTGCAAACTTGAACAGCCCGTCAAGAGCGGATCTTGCTACTGTGCCACGCGATTGGGCCACTCGGCGTTCCCAGTCATGGGGCTCCAGAATCGAAACATGGATTTCAGCTGGCTTTAGTTACCCTCGATGCTGCAGCAACCTGCAATGATCCCGCAAACCGCAAAAGCGCCCGAACCGGGACGGCAATCATAAGACACCGTCGACGCAGAGGCCCGGGCTGAACCAGAGGAGTCGTATGAGTTCCCACATCCGGTCGAGCAGACTCGCGCGCATCGGTAGGTGTACCGTCGGCGCAAAGGTGGTCGTGATGATCGCGCTTTCGCCAATGCTCATGGTGGTTGATGCCAGCGCACAACTGTGTCCAGGAACGACCGTGACATCCGGACTGAGACGTCCGATGGGGATGGCGCTCTCGAACCAGGGCAACGTGCTGGTATCCGAGACCGGCACGGCGACATCGCACAGCGGTCGCATTTCAATCGTCGACCCTATCCGGAGACCGTCGAACCCTTCTGGACGGTCTGCCGTCCGGACGAAGCGACGTCGGTGATCCAGCGGGACCGGCGGGCATCGCGATGCGCGGGCGGACGCTCTACGCACTCATGAGCATAGGCGACAGCGTCCTGCCGTCTCCGGTTCCGACGAGGAACCTGGCGAACCCCAACGTGTCATCCCCCATTTTCAGCTCCGTTCTGGCGATTCATTTCAGCGCGCGCGTGGAGAAAACCACCGCCGGATTTACGCTGTCGCAGGCGGATCAGCAGACGCTCGCCGCAGGGCAGAGTGTGCATCTTTCAAACGGCGGAGGCGACACCGTTGATATCGAGCTGGTCGCGAACTTCCCTGACTACGTTTCCGACCCGCTGCCAGGCTTCCCGGCGATCGTGCGTGGCTCGAACCCGTTCGGCCTTGCGGTCGTTGCTGACCAACTCTATGTGACAGATGGCGGACGGAACCTGGTGTGGCAGGTCGATATTCCGACGGGCAGTTTCTCCCCGCTCGCCACCTTCCCGACAATCCCGAACCCTCTCTTCCCGGCGGTCGGCGGACCAGTCGTCGAGGCTGTTCCGACCGGTATCGAGTACGTCGACGGTGAGCTGCTCGTCACCCTGTTTCGGGGCGTTCCGTTCGCACCTGGGACGTCTGCCATCGTGCAGATCGATCCGTCCACAGGTGTCCAATCACCGTTTCTGAGCGGACTGAAAACAGCAATCGGCGTACTCGGGATCAAGGACGGACGGGATGAGAGCTATCTGGTCCTCCAGAACTCCTCCGGGCCGGCGCCGTTCTTCGCCGGACCGGGGTTGGTACTGCAATTCGGCTCACCGGCAGACGCGTCCACGGTGCTCGCCGACTGCCTGGCGAGACCGACGGCGATGCTGCGGGACGCGAAGAACGGCACCCTCTACGTCACCGAGTTGTTGACCGGGCGCCTCGTTGCCTTGGGTCTCGGCTCGTAGCGGATCGCCTGCCTTCTGGGTACGTCAGAGCGCGGCAATCTCATGCCCTCGCGCTCTGACGCACCCCCCGTGCAACACCAAAGAATCGCGGCTTCGATCAGATGCTTTCCGATTCTGTCTCCCCGGCCGGTTGCACAGCCCCGCTCACGTAACGAACGCGCCCAGCCAAAACAATCGAACTCCATTCTTGCGGGTATACTCTCGGATCCTGTCACGCATGCTCAAGCCCAGCGAAACCGTCGGCCATTTCCAAATCGTCAAGCAGCTCGGTGCTGGCGGCATGGGCGTCGTATATCTGGCGGAAGATCTTCAGCTCGGCCGCCGAGTGGCGCTCAAAGTCCTCACCGCCGAGCGCGATCCGGTTGCCGTGCGACGCTTCCTGCGTGAAGCCCAAGCGGCGAGCGCCTTGGATCATCCGAACATCGCGACCGTATTCGAAGTGGCCGAGACGCACTCACCACCGTTCATTGCGATGGCCTACTGTCCGGGCGAGACGCTTCGCGACCGGATCGTGCGCGGCCCTTTATCGCTGATTGAAACCTGCGCCATCGTCGAGCAAATCGCTCTCGCGCTCGATTGCGCGCATGCGGCGGGTGTGGTGCACCGGGATCTGAAACCAGCCAACGTCATGATCGGGCCCGATGGCCACGTCCGCATCCTGGATTTCGGCATCGCAACGATGGCGGCGGACTCTGCAGAAACGGCGACGCGCCTGACCGCCGCGGGCCTCACTGTCGGCACGCTCGCCTACATGCCGCCGGAGATGCTTCGAGGCCAACCGGTTGATGGGCGCGCCGACGTCTGGGCGCTCGGCGTCACTGTGTACGAGATGCTCACTGGGCGCGTCCCCTTCGACGGGACGCAGCTTTCGATCCTGGAAGCCGTGCTGCACGAACAGCCGGCCTCCCTCGTCAGTCTCCGTCCGGACACGCCACCGGAGCTCGCGGCTATCGTCGAGCGTGCGCTCACCAAAGATCCGGCGCGACGGACCAGCAGGCCGCGTGAGATCGCGGAAGAGGCCGGCCGGCTGCGAGCACGATTGACCGGGGCGACCGTGGCAGCTCCCGAGCTCCCACGCCGCAGGGGGCCGCGCGTCGTGGCGGCGGCGCTCGCGGTGGCGACCCTTGCCGCTGCGCTATGGGCAGGCGTGTGGTATCGCCAGATGTCTCGGACGCGCTGGGCTCGGGAAACCGCGCTGCCCCAGATTCAGCAGCTTGCCGAGCGTGAAGATTATTCAAGGGCTTTCGCACTCGCCCAGGACGCGCAACGAATTCTCGGCGACGATCGTGAGCTCGCGGCGCTCTGGCCCCGGTTTTCGCGAACCTTGAACATCGATTCGATCCCCGATGGGGCGACGGTGCGATATCGACAGTTCGGCGGCGTGACCGAGCCGCTGCATGTGCTCGGCGAGACACCCGTTCGTGACGGCCGGATCCCTCTTGGTTTCCTGGAATGGGAAATCAGCAAGCCCGGGCTCACGACCGTGCGTGATGTCGGGCTGCTGCCGCCGTATCTTACGATCAAGGATCGCGCGCCCGCGGTGCCATATCGGTACGTCCTGGAGCCGCGCGACCAGGCGCCACCCGGCATGGTGCGAGCGCATCCATGGGGGCCGCAGCTCTTGGCGATCGCAGGACTCGAACACGTGCCCGCGTTCGAACTCGGCCCATTCTGGATCGATCAGTACGAGGTCACGAATCGCGAATACAAAGCGTTCGTCGATGCTGGAGGATACCGAGAGCCCCGGTTCTGGAAGCATCCGTTCGTCAAGGATGGCCAATCAATCTCCTGGGGGGACGCGGTCAAGCTGTTCGTGGATCGCACGGGACGCCCCGGACCTGCGACGTGGGAGCTGGGGACCTACAGGGAAGGCAGAGACAACGAACCGGTCGGCGGTGTCAGTTGGTACGAAGCCGCGGCGTTTGCGGAGTACGCGGGGAAGTCACTGCCGACAATCTTCCAATGGAGCATCGTGGCCGATCGGCGAGCGACGAGCGCAGCACTCCTGTCGCGCGGCCGCTATCTGAGCGACGGGGCACTCCCGGTCGGCCAATCCGGCGCGATGAGCCGGTTCGGCACGTTCGACCTGGCGGGCAACGTCAAGGAATGGTGTCTCAATGAAGCGGGCGGCCGCCGCCGGTACACGTTGGGAGGCGGCTGGAGCGATCCAGCCTACTTCTTCAACGACGCCGATGCGCGCTCACCCTTTGATCGCGAACCGGCGTTTGGATTCCGCTGTGTCAAGCCGGTGCCAGGCGAGCCCATGTCCGCCGCCCTCTCGCAACCGGTAGAGTTCTTCTTTCGCGACTTCAGTCTCGAGAAACCGGTGTCCGACCAGGTGTTCGGCGCGTACGCGAGTCTGTACTCGTACGACCGTGGAGATCTCGCGCCCCGCACGGAACGCATCGATGACACGCCGCGGGATTGGCGGGTCGAGACGGTCAGCTTCAATGCGGCGTACGGCGGGGAGCGGATGACGGCTCACCTGCTGCTGCCCAAACGCGCCGCGCCGCCACATCAAACGCTCGTCTTCTTTCCTGGAATCAACGCCCTTCACGAAACATCTTCCCTTCAAAACGGGCTGCCCCGCGTCCTCGACCTGGCGGATTTCCTCGTGCGCAGCGGCCGCGCGTTGGTCGTGCCGGTGTACAAGAGCACACATGAGCGGCACGACGACCTGACCTCGGACTTCCCCGCGACGAGCTCGTTCTACAGAGATCACGTCGTGATGTGGTCCAAGGACCTTCAACGAACGGTCGATTACCTGGAAACGAGGCCGGATATTGACCGAAGCAGGCTGGCATATCTCGGACGGAGTTGGGGCGCGGCGATGGGCACCATCATGGTTGCGACGGAGCCGCGGCTCAAGCTCGCGATCTTTCACGTTGGTGGGTTCTACTTCCAGCACGCCCGACCCGAGGCCGAGGCGATTAATTTTGCTCCTCGCGTCCACGTGCCGAGCCTGATGCTGAACGGCAGGTTCGATTTTTTCTTCCCCGAACAAACCTCGCAACGGTTCATGTTCGATCTAATCGGCGTACCGTCTAGCGATAAACGGTGGATGGTCTACGACACCAGCCACGCGCTGCCCCGCGCCGAAATGGCGCAGGAAACGCTCGCCTGGTTGGATCGATACTTCGGGCCGGTGCCGATCAAATGAGTTCAGGCGATGAAGCTGCTCGGCAGCTCGAGCCCACGGCAGATCTTCGGCCCTCCAAGGGTCAGCGCTATCCTTAGTCGTGCGCTTCTCCCGCTCCTCACGTGGGCGCCTCACCGATCGGGACCTTGCGCGCTTTCCAGGCCAAACGCTCCTCGATCGTGTCGGCCGTGCCGTCTGTCATGCCGGGTGTCTTCCACGCAAGGAGCTGTATGAAGCCTGGGAGACCGCGCGCCGTGTGCGCCGGCTGTTTCGCGGCGGCCGGGTCGTCGATCTCGCCGCCGGCCACGGGCTGCTCGCGCACTTGATGCTGATCCTCGACGACACGTCGCCCTGTGCGCTGGCTGTCGACGCCGTGGCGCCCCCTTCGTCCGCGACGCTGCACGAGGCGCTCGTCGAAGGTTGGCCGAGGCTCGCCGGACGGCTCGCGTTCGTTGCCAGTCCGGTGGACGTCGTTGAGATTCTGCCCGGAGACATCGTCGTATCCATTCATGCCTGCGGTGGGCTGACCGATCGCGTGCTCGAGCTCGCGACGAGTGCGCGGGCGCGCGTGGCGGTGCTGCCCTGCTGTCACGACGTCGCTGTCAGCGACGTCGGCGCGCTCTCGGGGTGGATGAACCATGCGCTCGCGATCGACGTCGTGCGCGCGCGGCGTCTGGCCGATCAGGGGTATCACATCTGGACGCAGCTCATCCCTCAGGACATTACGCCGAAGAACCGGCTGCTGATCGGCGCGCCCGCCGACGTGCCCGCCCCGTTGTAGCATGGCGCTCCAGGCGACGATCTACAACTTCGACATCGACCTCGCCGACAGCGATCGCGGCGTCTACGAATCGCTGGCGCTGCGCGTCGCCTGTCATCCGTCCGAATCGCAGGAGCACCTCATCGCACGAGTGCTCGCGTACCTGCTCGAGTTCGTCGAAGGGATTGCGTTCTCGCGCGGAGTATCGGACCCCGACGAGCCGGCAATTGTCGTCCGCACGCTGACCGGGGCGATCGACACCTGGATCGACGTCGGGACGCCCGATGCCGCCCGGCTGCACAAGGCATCCAAACTCGCCCGGCGCGTCGTCGTGTACACGCACAAGGACCCGCGGCAATTCCTGAACCGGCTCGCAGGCGAAACGATTCATCGCGCGGACCGGCTGGAGCTGTACGCGATTGATCGCGCGCTCGTCGACGCGCTGGTTGCGCACCTCGACCGGCGGGTCGCCTTGAGCGTCTCGGTCGCAGACCGAGAGCTGTTCGTCGCGATCGGAAACGAGACTCGAAGCGGCGCCGTGGTGCGGCTGCATCGTGACAGGTGACGGTGGTCAACGCGAACATAGCGTATCGAAGCCAAGCTCAGCGATAGAACAGAGAGTTGATTGACTCGGTTCGACGCCGGTCGTAGCATCGCGCTCACCTGAGGGGAGGTGTCGCAATGTCCTCAACGGCTCGGCGGTGTTCGTTCGATGCGTTCGTTGCTCTCACAGTCGGCTGACCAGGTGAAGGACGCGCATAAGCTCGGCGGCGTCTGGCGCGTCACGCCCTACTACGATCCGACGGCGTTTGCGGACGTGACCGAGGCGCGATTCGGCAACACGGGCTACAACATTCTGGCGGACCGGGCCTCTTCAACTGGGACTTCGGCTTGACCCGCGAGATCGCGGCGACCAACAACTTCAGAGTGCAGCTCCGCCTCGAGTCGTACAATTTCACCAACACGCCGCATCTGGCCAATCCGGACAACAACGTCGGCGACGGCGAAGACTTCATGACCATCACCAGCGTGCAGGATCTCGGGCGCGAAGGGATCGACGAGCGGCAGTTCCGGCTCGGTATCCGAATCGTGTTCTAGTCTTACCCCGAGGGGCTTCGCCCCTCGGACTCCCCTACACGCGCCCTCGCGCGCCGCTTCGCCGGCGCGCTCCGGTCGCGTGGCTCGCTCGCGACGCTCGCTCGCGTCTTGGAACGAGCACCAGATTATGAGATACCTTCTGGCGGAAGGTTGTTAGACGAGATCGAGGCGAACATGCAGAACTCTGACGACAAGAAGATCGATCGCCGAACGTTCATTCAGACTGCCGGGGTGGTCGCGGGCTCCGCGATTGCCTCGACGGCCTTGTCCTACGATCGCATCCTGGGCGCGAACGACCGCATCGCGCTCGGACACATCGGCATAGGCAACCGGGGCAGCGGACTTCACACGATGGCGTCGAAGCTCAAAGACAAGTACAACGTCGAGACCGTGGCGGTGTGCGATCTGTGGAAAAACAATCGCGAGCGCGCCGCCACGAGGACGACGCAGGTACGACGGTCGCGCGCCGAAGGCCGTGCAGCACCCCGACGAGCTGCTGGCGATGAAGGACGTCGACGCCGTCTTCATCGCGACGCCGGAGCACTCGCATTCGCCGATGCTCAAGAAAACCGTGGAGGCGGGCAAGCACGCCTACTGCGAAAAGCCGATGGGAAACGTGCTCGAGGAGGTGAAGGCCGCGCGCGACGCGGTCAAGAAGAGCAATCTCGTGGTGCAGATTGGGACGCAGCATCGCAGCGAGCCGTATCAACTCGCCGCGCGCGAGGTCCTGCACAGCGGCGTCCTCGGAGACGTCAGCAAGTACGAGATCGTGTGGAACTACAACGGGCCCCGCTGGCGCGGCCGTCCAGAAGTGAAGCTGATCCGCCCGGAGGACACGGACTGGAAGGCATGGCTGATGACCAAGCCGGATCGTCCATTCGATCCGCAGCTGTACTTCGAGTTCCGGCTGTATCGGGAGTTCTCGAGCGGCATTCCCGATCAGTGGATGAGCCACGGCATCGATCTCGTGCACTTCTTCACCAACGAGACACCGCCGCGATCGATCGTGTCGCATGGCGGCGTGTTCGCGTGGCACGACGGACGTCAGAACCCGGACACGTTCCAGGCGCTCGTCGAATACCCGACCTTCCTCGTGAGCTACTCGACGAGCTTTGGCAACGACTGCGACAGCTTCTCGCGCATCATGGGGAAGAAAGCGACGCTCATCAACATCGGCGGCGAAGGCAGCCCTCGCTGGAAGGTGGTCGACGAAAAGGGGAACCACGAGGACAACCCGACGATCGCGCGGGCCGAGCGCTGGGTCACGCTGCCCGGCGATAACAAGCCCGGCCCGATCAACATCGGCGACGAGGACCTGTCGCACATGTCGAACTGGTTCGCGTGCATGCGGAGCGGCAACAAGAAGACGAACGCGACCGTCGACAACGGATTCCTGCACGCCGTTGCCGTCATCATGGCGGCGCAGTCGTACTGGCAGGGCAAACGGCTGTATTACGATTCAGCGGCCGAGCAGATCCGGGACAGCGCACCAACGCACTGACGCGTTCGAACCGTCGGAGCTTCAACGCATCACCATCGACGGATGGGGTACGGCGACGGTGAAGCCGCCAGACACGCGACAGCCAGCGATCCAGGTCCTCGGCCGCGAGATCACAATCAGGGGCTTTACTACCAGTGGGGGCTTCCAGAGCATTGCGATCAACAGAGGCGGCTTCGCGATCATCGACCACAACACGATCGAGCCGGCGACGGGGTCGCACGCCGTCTTGCAGAAGCTGGGATCACCATCCGTGACATCGGAACGATCTTCATCACTCATCATCACGACGATCACACCGCCGGCCTGGGCACGCTGATGTCTGTCGCATGGCAACAGCAGCGCAGCTGGCCAGAGGGGCTGATCTACTGGTGTCGGACGTCAACTCATTTGACGCTCGCATGAAGGAGATGATCCAAGGATGGCCGCTGGCAGGCGAGGAACGATAAAGAACAGGCCGGAATCACGACGCAGGCAACTCGCGGGCACCTGAGTCCTGAGGACGTCGGAAAGATGGCGGCGCGAGCGGGCGTCAAGACGGTCGTGCTGACGCACTTGACGTTCATGCCGAACGAAACCGATTACGCCGCCTGCGCCGGCGAAGTGAGGAAACATTTTTCTGGTCGGGTTGTCGTCGCGGACGATCTGATGGAGTTTTGAAAGCATTGCGCGGCAATAGCCGTCGTGTTCGCTCCACGCGGTCACCCAAATCACGTCGCACGAGTCAGTCATTGTGTCCAGGGCTCCCGCCGGCCTTCAGCTACTTGCGGACGATCGAGGATGGAAATGAAAAGGTGGTGGCCCAGATTTTCCCCAGATGGAACCCACTGACCAGCTGGATGCGCCAGATCGAAGTCTTCCGGAAAGCTGCGTGAGGCGGTTTCGACGCTCCTCGTCGCGATCCTCCGCCATTGTGATAAGTCCGCAATGCTCGGAGGTTACCCTCGTCTCACTCGCGTCCAGAAAACACGCGAGTCAGTTCTTTTCTCTGCCCTCCGTCGCTTCGCGAGGTCGGATCCGCCGCCACGTTGTCTCATGCGGCCAGTTTCGGTAGCGTCGCGCGCCACGTAGCTGCGACGAATCGCATGAAGCGACGCAGCGTGAAGATACCCATCAGTCCGACGATCATCATGGCCCCGCCGATGGACAAGACGGTTACCGGCGCCATGCCCGACGTCTGGATCCACGGCGGCAGTTCGCCGAAGGCATCTACGACGCCGGCGACCACGGCACCCATACCAGCGAGCACCAGCGTTCCGCCGACGCCGCCGAGCAGAATCACGACGAGAAGGGTAGGCAGGCTGCCGGCAGCGATCAATCCTGCCACTTTCAAGCGATAGGCGGCGCGCGAGCTCATGGGCCGGCGCGGGTTCAACATCAGTTCCACGCTGTAGGAACGGGCGAGGGCGTCGGCCGGTCCGAGCGTTTCGAGAGTGCTCTCGAGCGATCGCCCTCCGGCTGTTGCTTCCGCAAGGTGGCTGCGAATGTCATGGAGGATCTCCTGTCGATCCGATGCGGAGAGCGTCGACAGGTTCTCATTCAGCCGCGCGAGATATCGATCGACCACGGGATGCGCCTGGTTCATGATGCGACTCCTCACTCATGCATTGTGCGACGGCTGCAGCCATTGCGTCCCATTCCTTCGAAAACGCTGCCAACCGTTTTCTTCCCTCGGCGGTCAGCCGGTAGTACTGACGGGGCGGTCCGTTAGGCGATTCGCGCATGAACGTGTCCAGCAGGCCGTCCGCGCGAAGCCGGCGCAGCAGCGGGTAGACGGTGTTCTCACCGGCCGACAATGGCCCAAGCGTGTTGAGCGTCGTGACGATTTCGTAGCCGTAACTGGGCTCGCGGCGTAACACCTGCAGGACGCAGAACTCCAGAACCCCTCGTCGAAGCTGAGAAGTCCAGTCCGACACCCGCGCCACGCCGCTGCCCTTCGACTGCACTACTAATGTGTTCCGCACAGTAGCACGCTACCGTGTGTTACGCAATAGTGTCGTGAAAGTTCCCGGTTCAAACGGAGGAAGGGAATTTGACGTGATGGTCGCTCGCGATCATTAAGATCGATAGCCGTTGATATTACAAGATAGCAAGTGCTATCTTGTGTCATGCCGACCAATCGAACGCCGCTATTCGTCAGGTTGCCGACAGATCAGGCAGCCGCCCTCGACCGCCTCGCTGACGCGACTGGGCGTCATAAACAGCACCTGGTCAGTGAACTCCTTGCCGATCGGTTGACCCCTGGTGCTGGTCCGGTTTCCGTCGGGCGAGTCGAAGTCGCGAACACACCTGAAGTGCGCGCTGACGAGGTGCTGACGCTCGAAGAGGCTGCCGCGCTGCTCAAACTCCCGGCCGACGCTGTCCGGTCGCGCGCAGAGGAGGGCGACTTGCCAGGCCGACGCTTTGGCAAAGAGTGGAGGTTCGCGCGAATGGCGGTACTCGCGTGGCTCGCCGACGGCGACCCGCAAAAACGGCGTCGCACGGCGCCAACAGAGCGAACGTGAGCGGCGCAGCATTCGCAACGACGTAGGAGGCCGGCGTGTCTGACAGGCATCGCATTCGGGAGTAGCCTCGTGGCCCAATCGTCTTCCATCAGCTACCCGCCGGCGCGGCGCGCCGACGTCATTGATGACTACTTCGGGTCGACAGTCGCTGACCCGTACCGGTGGATGGAAGATCTCAATTCGCCGGAATTGAAGCGCTGGGTCGACGCCCAGAATGCCCTCGCCTTCGGCTACCTCAACGGGCTGCCGCAGCGCGACGCATTAAAGGCGCGCATCACCGAGTTGTGGAACTACCCGAAGGCGACACCGCCGCAATACGCAGGCGGGCACTGGTTCTACCACGGGAACACCGGGCTCCAGCGGCAGTCCGTCGTCTTCATGCGCGAGACACTCAACGGTCCGGCAGCAATCCGTTCGAGGCTCCGACCGTCACATTTGACTCCACGCTCTATACAACGGAGCACGCGACCGTCGTCTCAAAGGACGGCACACGCGTTCCGCTCTTTGTCACCCATCACAGGGCACTCAAGAAGGATGGCGCGAACCCTACCATGCTGTACGGGTTGGTGGGTTCGGCATCTCTGAGCTCCCCCAGTTCCACCCCGCAGTGATTGCGTTCCTGGAGCGCGGTGGCGTCTACGCGACGGCAAACATCCGCGGCGGCGGTGAATACGGCCAATCGTGGCACGAGGCGGGCATGTTCGAGAAAAAGCAGAACGGGTTCGACGATTTCATCGCCGCGGCCGAGTATCTCATTCGCGAGCGGTACGCGTCGCCTGCGACGCTGGGCATCATGGGCGGCTCAAATGGGGGGCTGCTCGTCGGCGCTGTCATGGAGCAGCGCCCCGACCTGTTCGCCGTCGCCCTCCCGGCGGCAACGGTGTTGGACATGCTGCGGTTTCACCGGTTCACCGGCGGTTCGGTGGGAACGACTGAATACGGTTCCGCGGAGAACGCGAAGGACTTTGCCAATCTGTACACGTACTCGCCGTTGCACAACGTGACGCCTGGCGCCTGCTATCCGGCAACACTCATCACAACCGCGGATCACGACGATCGTGTCGTCCCGAGCCATTCGTTCAAGTTCGCCGCGACGCTTCAGGTGGCGCAGGGCTGTGACAAGCCGGTGCTTATCAGAATCGAGACGCAGGCGTCGCACGCATATCGGCCAACCGACAAAGGGATTGCTGAACTCGCCGACGTGTGGGCGTTTGCGCTTGCGAACATGACGGTTCGCCGACTCGACATCGCTGCCAGCTAGAACGCGCGCACGTGATCACGCATCGAAGCATCGGCTGCGCATCGTCATGGTTCGTTTGACTATTTGGGATCGAGATTGAATCAGCCAATTGAAGTTGGTGGACGGGGCCAATTCGAACCGGTTTGTGTCCTGGCTTCGGCAAATTGACTCATTACGGCAGGGGTCCTGAGCTGTACCGTCGGCTGTCAGCAGCCGCCGCCACTTCGAACCAATACCGCCAGCCACCGTCGGCCACGCTATCATCAAGGAAATGCCAAAACAGCATCATCCGACAGCTTCGCGAGTCGAATGAACTTCCTGTCGCGGCTCACCACGAGCGAACAAGCGCGACTCCTTGAAGAGCTGAACTACATGAACCTCGAGGAGATTCGCTGCTTCTGCTCGGCGCGCGGGATCCCGTACAGGATCGTAGCCGAGCACGGAAACGGGAAGGTGAAGGTCACGAAGGACACCGATCGAAAGCCGATCGTGCTGGCCCGTGTTCGCCGCTACCTCACGACAGGCCGAGCCGGTCGGCCCACCCGCATCGCTGCGCAGATCGTCCGCGAGGAGAATCCACCAGCACGGCTCGGACCTAACGACCGCCTCTACTATCGTTGGTACGCGAAGGAGTTCGAGGGTGTCATGCGATTGCTCCGCGACCTCACCGCCGGCCGGTTCAAGGACGGCGCCGTTGCGCGGGTACTCGCGATGGAGTTCTGGACGCGCGGAGCCGCGCCGACGTTCGAGGAGTTCGCGCGGTCGTGGACGAAAGCCAAGGCCAACCAGCACCGGTTGCTCACGCCGGAGTACGCCTACCTGACCGACCTCCGCCACCAGCGCGCCGACGGTGACTGGAAGGCCTTGCGCAAGGCCAAGGCGAAGTCCGCTCTGGAAACGCTCGCGAGAATCGTTCCCCTTCAATCGGCGGAGGGCCGGTTGTCTCGGTGAGGGCGCCCGACTGCCTCAAGGGCGGGAACAAACCGCGCTCCGCTACCCAAACCAGCTCTCGCCTGCGCTAGATAAATCCAGTGATTGAGGTCCACAATAACCAGCGGCGCCGTGTGGGTCGACCAGTCTTTCAGACGGGGCCAGACAAACTGGGGAGCGGGCTGCTCAATAGCACCGAGTTTCCCAAGCCTCAATTGCGATCGGGCCAGGAAAAGTAGGTCCTCCTCATCATGAGGAGCGGGGAGGTAAACGCGCCCGAAGACCTTCGGCTCTGCGACCATGATGCCAGCACCGTTGGTCTCAAACAGCCAGTCCCTCTCAGAATCACCGGTGAGGCCTTCAACGACGAGTTCAATCGTGCCCGCGTTGCCTCCGTACATCACACGATCCCCCAGCTGAATGTCCTCACCAGACTGGTACGTCAGCGCCATGACTCAGTTTCGTTTTTGATAGACGCCGGACAGCCCGTGGCGCAGCGCTCGCTCAGTGCGCGGGTGATGGAGCCAAGCCGGATGGTTCGTCGGCCCGCGGTTTCGGGACCCGTGTGGTGCTCACCGCACTCGTGTTGATCCGGGGACGCGGCAGCGGCATCGCCATCGCGGCAGCCTCCGGTTCGTCATCATCATCGGGCGCGGCCTGGTAGTAAGCCTCTGCGATACCTGCGAGCCTGTCCGCCTTGGCGGTGCGACCTTTCAAGCGGTGATACTCCGCGAGAGCTGAATAGCGGTCGTAGAAGAAGAGATGAGAGTCGAGGATGCCGCCGTTCGGATCAACCGCCCATGTAAACAGGTGCCCGAGGATCCACACGAACACCTTCATCGACACGATGTCGACAAGCAGAGCGGTGTGTGACCAGATTGACGACATCTTCCCTGAACAAGTATCTCACCTTCAAATCGGCCGAGCCCAATTGCGGCGGATCACAAAATTGGTGAGGGTGGGAGGCTCATTTATCCTGTCGTTGTCCAGGTTGTGAAGTTGGGAATCTGGCGCATCATACAAAAACTTGTATACTGTCAGGCGTGACCAATGCCGGACAAATCGCTCCTGTGGCTCGGCAGCTCGCGGCGTGACATCCGAGCGTTTCCCGCTCTCGTGCGACGGCTGGCGGGCTTCCAGCTTCGGCGTGTTCAGCTGGGACTTGAACCAGACACCGGGTGTTCTACCTGGCGACGCGAGCTGACGCGATTTACGTCCTTCACGCATTCGAGAAGAAGACGCAGAAGACGAGCGCGAACGATCTGCGAACCGGCCAGGAGCGGTTTCGTGCAATAGCGAAGTTGAGGCAACAGCATGGCAAAGAGAAACGCCGTTAGAGTGACGCCGTCCACGGGGAACGTCTTCCGAGATCTCGGGTTCTCGAATGAAGAATCGGAACATCTCCTGGTTCGTGCCGACCTCCTGATTCAGCTTCAAAAGGCCATTGCGTCAAAGGGCTTCAAGCAGGCAGAAGCGGCAAGGGTTCTTCGCGTCACACAGCCGAGAGTGAGCGATCTTCTGCGTGGCCGTATCGATCTATTCAGCACGGACGCCCTGATCGACATGCTGGCGAGGCTCGGCGTGGGCGTGCGACTCGTAGTGAAGTCGGCGCGGTCCCGAGAGGTGGCGTAGGACCCTGTTCAGGGTTGCCTACGGCCCACTTTTCACTGCCGTTGTCGGCATCGGGATCCCTGCCTGAACACACATCGACTGTTGCGCTTCGAATCGGCTCGACTAGCAGTTCGATACAGTGCCCGACCATGTCGGTCGTCGTGCGATGCCAACACGTCATCTCGAGGCGTTCCATCTCGACAGTGGGGGAACAGGAGGGGGAACAGGAGCTCGCCCGGCTCGACCGTCACTCCGGCCAGCTCGATGAACTCGACGTTAGAGGGAATCCTCGCGTTCGCAGAACGCGTTCTGCCGCGCACCAGCCTTTCAGCTACTTGCGGACAATCCGGGATGGAAATGAAAGGATGGTGGACCAGAACAGCGCCAGTTGGAACCGAGTCAACAACTGGCTGCACCAGATCGAAAGCCTAAGGCAAGCCGCCTGAGTTGGGGTCGGCGCTAGACGAGGGTCACGGGACCGATCGATTGCCTGTTCCTCTGGGAATCATGGGCAGGACGATATGTGATGGATGCTTCGCGTCGATGTAGACCGTATTGTTGGCGATTCGCCAACGGTGATTGTCGTTGAGCGGCTCCCCCGTATTCGGGTTGACGTCGAACCGTGGGAAGTTGCTGCTGGAAATGTCCAACCGAATCCGGTGACCACGCTGGAACAACAGCGACGTTGGATACATCTCGATCGTGAATTCGTACGGTCTGCCGGGTTGCAGCCATTCAGCGCGTGCCGAATTACTCCGATACCTCGCCCGGACGATCCCATCAGAGATGTTGAGAGCGACGCCTGAGGGAAAATCGGGACTCGGTGGATAGACGTCCACGAGTTTCGCCGTAAAGTCCGTGTCCACGGCATCCGATCCAGCCCAAAGCTTGACGATGAGCCGACCCGTGACTTCGACATCGTCGACTAAAGGCGGCGTCTGAAAGACGAGTACATCGGAGCGTGACGACAGCGGCTTCGAATCCGCACAGAGCCAGAAATCCGGATGGCAACGCTGGTCCGCGGCCCCCGCGGCCATCAACTCGCCCTGAGACGAGACGCCCCCACCTAGCGACGGTACGGGGTTTCGCGGGTCGAAGCGAAAGATTACAGGTTGCGCCCCGCCGGGTTTCTCTGGAGTGAGTATGCCGTTCGCATGCAGGTAGTACGGCGTCGGCGTCGTTCGCGCCAGCGGCCACTCCTGTTCGTCTCGCCAACGTCCGCCGACGAAGACGCGGTCGTCGGGCGTCTTGTGCCCGTCGCCTCCACCCATCACGTAGATGCGAACGGGCGCCTCGCGCTCGACGCCGTTGTCGACACCCTTCAGCCAGCGGTCGAACCATCGCACGCGAAACCGTTGCATGTCCAGTGCTGCATCATCGGTGAATTGGGCCTGACCGGCAAAACTCAACGACTGACCACCATGGGTCCACGGTCCGATCACGAGTTGCTGCAGATTCTTCTTCGCCCTCCGCAAGCCGACGAAGTTGAGATTGGCAACCGATGCGGTCCAGGAGTCGTACCATCCGGTGACGTGCAGAACTGGAATGTCCTTGTATTCAGCAAGGTGCTCGACCACGTTGACGCTGTTGTTCTTCCAGCGTGCATCGTAGTTCCCGTGGCTCATCGCATCGACGAGCCATACTTCGTAATCGGGTGCAAACTGCAATGGAGTTGTGCCCGCCCTGAACGGCAATTGCCTGACATACTGCCGCACTCTGCCCGCAAGATTGACGAGTGACCCAGCAACGGCCGGATCTGATGCCGCCCGTTCGGCAGCCTGACGCTCCCACGGAAGGTTCGTCGGCGAGACGGCGGCGAAAATCCAATTGAACCATCGCAGCTCGAAAGCGCCGTGATGGCGGATGCCATACAGCCCGAAATTGGACATTGCGTCCAGCGGCAGCAGTGCGCTCACTCCTGGCGCATTCGCGAGGGCCAGCGCATGTGCTGTACCTCCCTCGTACGACTGTCCGAACCCGCCGATCGTGCCGCTCGACCACGGCTGTGAGGCGATCCATTGAGCCGTGTCAAAACCGTCTCTGCCGTCGTCTGCCAACATTCGCCAGCGCCCTTCGGAAGCGTATCGACCGCGCACGTCCTGAATGACGACGACGTACCCTCGTGACGCCAGAAAGTTGACCACACGGTTTGCCCGGAAACGCGCTCTCCGTACCGGATCGACTGGCGACAGCGTACCGTCAGGATTCTCGATCTCTTTGTTGTACGGCGTGCGCTCGAGCAAGACAGGAAACTTCCCCTCCACGGGGGACCCGTTTCTTGCCGGACGATAGATGTCCGTGGCGAGATGCACGCCGTCGCGCATGCGGACCATGACATTCTTCGTCGCTGCAACTTCATACGGCGTTGGTTCCTGCGCTCCAACTCCGGTTGAATCTGACGGACTAATCCCGACCAGGCTGACGCATGCCACAGCGAAAGAAAGCGAGGCAGTGGTGAGGCGAGGCATTCTGGAATCTCCCACCATCCTCAGACGAAGCACTAATCCGCTCAGGATTTGAGGACGCCACATAGTACACGCGGAGTGAACGGATGATGATTAGCATTGTCCCCTCGGTACTCAATCGGCGCTTCAAGAAGGGGGAATACCCCCTCCGCGCGAGGTGTTCCCCCTGAAGTGGCCTGGGTTGAGGATTGTCCTGGTCGACGAACACGACCGGCGCGCGGCAACGTCGGTGCATCGCGCACTCCTCCGCAGTCCCGCCAGACGCGGAGCGCTGTAGCCAGAGCTTCGATCGATATCCCGTTGGCGCAAGTTATCTCAAAGCGATCGGGCGGGCTCGAATGTCTCGTTCGCACCTTGAGGATGCCACACCCGCCTGACAGCCGAAGGCCGTTTCGCCCAGTCGGCGCCGCGCCGAACTGCGCATGGAACAGCGCGGCGTGACGGAGGTCGACGTCCAGCGCTATGCTGGAGCGGGCAACGGGGTTCGAACCGAGCGTCGTCGAGGGCCGGTTCATGATCCACGTCAGAAGGAACAATCGTCCGTGGATTGTGATTGTCGAACCGGACAGCGACGTCTCGCTCCTGGTCGTTGTCACGGCGTACGAGGTCTCCGAATGACTGAGCGTTCATTGCAGGTCACGTACCGGAAAGGCAAGCCATTTTCTGCGTACCTGCATCTCTCGCATCAGACAGGAGAAAAGAGCTCGAAGACGGTAGCTTCTGCTGACGGGCTACTCGTCGTCGACTACGGGCACAACGGCAAGCCGATCGGTGTCGAAATCACAGCGCCTTCAGCCGTGCCCTTGGCTCGCTTGAACGGGGTCCTCGCCGATCTCGGGGAGACGCCGCTCAGCGAGCACGACTACCTGCCAGTGCGAGCGGCGTAACAAGCCCCACTCATCTGAAATGGCGCGCCGCGAACGCCCAGCCCGACCCTGACTTCAGGTATCGCTCGAATTCGAGCGCGCGCGTCTCACTCGCGAAGGCCACCACGACGAGGACACGCCAAGGAGTCCAGCCGCTCTTGTGGCGACATCCGCCTGCCTTGTGCTCCGCGAGACGGCGTCGGACATTCGAGGTGACGCCCGTATAGTAGCGAGTGGGGTCAGACTCGCTGTTGAGGATGTAGACGCATCGTTTGGGTGTTGCCATGACACGCCAGAATGCAATCCGGGCGACCGGCAGAAACTCAAGCGAATCCGGCGTCGAGCCTCGCGACGAGATCCGAAGTGCGCAACCATAGCGTCACCGGCCAAACGGGAAGTACGCGGAATCTACTTCGTGGAAGGACAGCCAGGCTAGCCATTGGCCGCCCATCCGTCGCTCGTGTCAGGGGCTCGGTGCCGGCGGGAGAGCCACTGTGAATGGTGAGGTGGCTTACCATCCGCAGCTCCGCGAAGCGCGCATCAGTGAAATGCGCGGCGACTTGAGCCGTCCACCTTCGCGGCTGCGCCGCTACGGTGGACACCATCCTTCGCTCGTGTCAGGGGCTCGCCGCTGATGGGAGAGCCACCGTGCATGGTGAGGTGGCTTGCCATCCGTAGCTCGCGCGAAGCGCGCATCAGTGAAATGCGCGGCGACTTGAGCCGTCCACCTTCGCGGCTGCGCCGCTACGGTGGACACCATCCTTCGCTCGTGTCAGGGCTCGCCGCTGATGGGAGAGCCACCGTGCATGGTGAGGTGGCTTGCCATCCGTAGCTCGCGCGAAGCGCGAGCGAAGGATGGTGGACCTGACCGGGATCGAACCGGTGACCTCCTGAATGCCATTCAGGCGCGCTCCCAACTGCGCTACAGGCCCATTGTGAGGAAATCGACCCTCTATTGTAACGAAGAACAGTCACGACCGCCAACCTGACGCCTTGGCGCCGGTCGTGACCAACGGCCGTCGCTCGCCAGGTCATCCTGCTTTCTCTCGTTGCCTTGACGCGAACGGTGGAGTCTTTTCGTTCTGCATCATCACCTCGTCCGCACACCTGTCGCATTCCCCCCCACGAATGACCGTGGGCAGGCATCTGCAATGGACCTCAGCCGGGGGCTTCGCGGGTCGCGAGTTTGCAATGCTGCTCGTCATGGCCATCGTCTATCACGACAGACGAATCAAGGAGGTACCTCATGGGACTGAGAGACACATACGCGTATGCGATTCAGACTGCCAAGGGAAAATTCCAGGGCAGTGCGGAAGAGCGGGACGGCAAGCTGTATTTCAAGGGAACCGTCGCCAGTGAAGCTGAAAAGAACGAAATGTGGAGTGCGATCAAGACCATCCCGACGTGGCAGAAGGACGTCGTCGCTGACATTCAGGTAAGCGGAGGAGGCGCGGGCGGAACCGCAACGGCCACCGCGACTGCAGCGAAAACCTACACCGTCAAAGCCGGTGACACGCTCAGCAAGATCGCAAAGGAACACCTCGGCAACGCAGGTGCCTACATGAAAATCTTTGATCTGAACAAGGATCAGCTGAGCGACCCCGACAAGATCAAGCCGGGCCAGGTCCTGCGACTGCCGTAGTCGCAGCTGGCAGCCACCGCATCGACTCGCTGGAGAGCCGGAGGCGAACGCGTCCGGCTCTCTCTTTTTCCAGGGCTCCTACCCGCCAGAACGTTTCACACTTCGCCACCGAATCGTCACAGCTGCAGGTGCATCCCTTGCAGCACACTCGTGGGTGACGGCAGTTCTGAGACCCATTCGTACTACCAAGTGAGCAACGGCGTGTGAGCGGTGACCTCAATCGCGCACATGGAAGGACGACCTGAATATGACCATGAAGAAGATCGGACGACGCGAGGTGCTTGGAGCAATGGGAGCGGCGGCCGGCGCCGCCCTGGCGATCGGATGCGGCAGCTCCCCAACCAGTCCGACGGATACCGCGTCCTCGGGCTCGGCGACGACCGGATCGACCAACGCCGCCTGCGCGGTCACGCCCAATGAAACGGCCGGACCGTATCCCTCGCTGACAGATATCTTCAGAAGCGACATTCGCGAGAACAAAACGGGGTCCGTTCTCACGTTGACGGTGAAGGTCGTGAACGTCAACGCGGCGTGCGCCGCGGTGCCAAACGCCAACGTCGAAGTCTGGCATTGTGACTCGGGTGGCAACTACTCGGAGTACGGCAGCCAGACGACGCAGACATACCTGCGCGGCATTCAAACGACCAACGGCAACGGCGAGGTCACCTTCACGACAATCTATCCAGGTTGGTATCAAGGGCGAGCTACCCATATTCACCTCGAGGTCACGACCGGCGGCGTCTCGCGGAAGATCACGCAAATCGCATTTCCTGAAAGCGTGAACAACACCGTGTACAGGTCTGGCGTTTACGCGTCGAGAGGATCGAATCCGACCTCCAACCTGTCAGACGGCATCTTTGCCGACAGTCTGTCAGCCGAGCTCGTGACGCCAACCGGCGACCCGTCGTCTGGATATGCGGCCACCTGCCAGGTGGCCATCGCAGTCTGAGCGGCGGCGCGCCGAGCGATGACGCGCAGGGCGCGCGACTTGACGGACTCGGGTACCGCCGATTAGTGTTGCGCCTTTGCCCTGCGAGGAGCAACGGCGTGATTCACGTTCACGATCTGGTCAAGACGTTCGGCGAGGTCAAGGCAGTCGATCACATTTCGTTCGACGTCGCCGAGGGAGAAATCTTCGCGTTTCTCGGCCCCAACGGCGCGGGTAAGACCACCACGATTCAGATGCTGACGACGCTGGTCGCGCCGACGAGCGGCACCATCGCGATCGACGGCATCGATCCGCGTCAGCACCCGCACGACGTGCGACGGCGGTTCGGCATCGTCTTCCAGGATCCGAGCCTCGATGGCGAGCTGACGGCGTACGAGAACCTCGAGCTGCACGGCGTCCTGTATCACGTCCCCAGGCGGACGCGCACTGAGCGGATCGAGCGGCTGCTCAAGCTGTTCGAGTTGTGGGAGCGGCGCGACGGACTGGTCAAGACGTTTTCCGGCGGCATGAAGCGGCGACTCGAGATCGCGCGCGGCTTTCTTCACACCCCGAAGATTCTGTTTCTCGACGAGCCGACGCTCGGCCTCGATCCGCAGAGCCGCAACCAGCTGTGGACGCACGTCAAGCACCTCAATGAAGCCGAGCGCGTGACCGTCTTTCTGACGACGCATTACATGGATGAAGCCGATCGCGTCGCGAAACGGATCGCGATCATCGATCACGGCCGTATCGTGGCGCAGGGATCCTCCCAGGAGCTCAAGGCGCAGACCAGGACCGAGTCTCTCGAAGCAGCCTTCCTCGCGCTGACCGGTTCGACGATTCGCGACGAGCGGGCAGACGCGGCCGACCAGATGCGGCAGGTGGCCAAGATGTGGAGACGATAACGTGAGCGCGATTTACATACTCTGGCTGCGCGAGGTCAAACGATACTCGCGCTCACGCTCGCAGGTTATCGCGTCGCTCGGGCAACCGCTGCTGTATCTGCTGGCGCTGGGATTCGGGCTCGGACCGGTGTTCGAGAAGGCGGGACAGGGCAGCTACCTGCAGTTCGTCGCGCCTGGCGTCATCGGCATGTCGGTGCTGTTCTCGTCGATCTTCTCCGGCATCGGCCTGCTGTGGGATCGGCAGTTCGGCTTTCTGAAGGAGACGCTGGTCGCGCCGGTGCCGCGGCTGCACATCATGATCGGCCGGACGTTTGGCGGTGCGACCGTGTCGATGATTCAGGGCACGCTGGTGATCGTCATCTGCCTGATTGCCGGTTTCCGGCCACAGCACATGTCCTCGCTGCCGATGGCCGTCCTGTTCATGGCGCTGATCGCCATCGTCTTCGCCGCGCTGGGAACGACGATTGGTTCGCGACTCCAGAACATGCAGGGATTTCAGCTGATCATGAATTTTCTCGTCATGCCGATCTTCTTTCTGTCGGGAGCCCTGTTTCCCCTCAACAATCTGCCAGTGGGTCTCAGGCTCGCGACGCGAATCGATCCGCTGACTTACGGCATCGACGGTCTTCGCGGCGCCTTCATCGGTACATCACACTTCAGCACCGGAACCAACGTGGGGATCATGTCGGCGGTGGCGGTGATTTTTCTCACGCTGGGGGCACGGTCGTTCGCGAAAATTCAGGTCTAAGAACACGGAGCAGCGCTCACTTCCCTGCCGGCAGTGCAAACACCATGATGCTGTCGTCGCTGACCGGTGCGCCCCCAACAAACTCCCCGCCGGTGGACGTGATGACGACGTACTGACGACCGTCTTTGCCGAGATAGGTGCTCGGCGTCGCGTACGCGGCACCGCCCAGTTTGTAGGTCCACAACTCCTTGCCCGTCTTCGCATCGAACGCACGAAACCGCGCGTCGTCTGTTGCGCCGACAAACACGAGACCGCCGGCTGTCGCGATGGTTCCGCCGTTGCCGGGCCGTCCCGTCTTCTGCTTGTCAGGCGGGCAGGACGTCGGTGACGCCGAGGGGCACACGCCACGCAAACTCGCCGGTGTTGACGTCGACTGCGGTCAACTGGCCCCATGGCGGCTGCTGACACATCATGTTCACCCACGCGGCAAATCGGCCGCCGCCGGGAACGCCCTCGTATGGACCATTCGGGTGCAGCCGATTCCCCTGGCCCGCGGCCTGAGCAGCGCCGGTCGCCTTTGGATCGCGATCGATCATCCCGGCGATCTGCCCCAGCTCGTTCGTGTTGACGAACAGGTAGCCAAGCTGCGGATTGAAGGAGGTCCCGCCCCAGTTCACGCCGCCGTGATTGCCGGGGAACTGCACGCGAAGTCGCTTGTAGCCTTGCGGCAGATAGGGCCCACCCATCTGCAACCCCTCCATCAATTTTCGACATGCGGCTTCGAGCTCTGGCGTGACCGTCGCCACGTCTTCCGGCTTCATCGTCGTTCGCGAAAGCGGTGCGGGTTTCAGTGGAAACGGCTGCGTTTTCGACGCTCGTTCGAGCGGCACTTCGCTCGGCGGCACGGGTCGCTCTTCGACGCCGTAGATCGGCTTGCCGGTGACGCGATCGAGCAGAAACAGAAGACCGGGCTTGTTGATGACGGCGACGGCTGGAATCGTCCTGCCTCCCTGCTTGACATCGATTAGAGCCGGCGCGCCGGACAGGTCGCCGTCCCAGATGTCGTGGTGAACAACCTGAAAGTGCCACAGATACTTGCCCGTGTTGGCGTCGGCTGCGACCAGGCTGGTGCCGAAGAGGTTGTCTCCCTCGCGGTCGCCGCCGTACTGATCGACCGAGGGCGCGCCAAATGGCATGTAGACAATTCCGCGTTCGACGTCGACGGTGATGAAGCCCCACACGTTGACGCCGGATCGATTCTTCCAGCTGTCTCCCTGCCATGTGTCGCTGTACTTTTCACCCGGGCGCGGGATCGAATGGAACGTCCAGACGAGCTTTCCCGAGTGCGATGTCCCACGCTCGGACGTCACCTGCCGGTCCTTGCGGCGGATTCTCCTGCGTCCGTCCGCCGGTGATGATCAGGTTCCGATACACGATCGGCGGCGAGCTGAGGCCGTTCGTTCCCTGCAGCCCCTGCAGGATCTCGTGAGTGTTCAAGTCGACGCTGCCGTGATCGCCGAACGCGTCGTTTGGCTGGCCCGTCTTCGCATTGATCGAAAAGAGTCGGCCACCACCTGTCCCGAACACGACCTGCGCAGGCGTCTGCGCATCTCCGGCCCAGTATTCGACGCCCCGTGTCGATGCATTGCCGGCCGGAACTCTGAAATTCCAGGCCTCCTTCCCAGTCGTCGAATCGAGCGCGACGACGCGTCCATACGGTGTGTGAGATGTACATCGACTCCGTCGACGACGAGCGGGGTCGTCTCGCTTGCCGCAAATCCGGAGCCGCCGCGACCGCCGCCGCGACCCTGTCCGGCCGCGCCGGTCAGCGACGCTGAATCTGCAGCGGGCGCCGGCCGCATGTGATACACCCAGGCAACCTGAAGACGATTGACGTTGGCGGAAGTCAATTGCGTGAGTGGCGAGAAACGCTGACCGCCCGGATCGTGACCGTAGGTAGGCCACTCGTTGGAGGCAGCCGCGCCTCGCGATGCGTTCGATTGCGCGATCGCGTTCGAATAGGTCGAGTGCATACGCGACGAACACCCGCAGCAACAACCGCGATCAGGATCTTCTTCATCTCAATTCTCTTTGTCCTCGGTCACGACATGTCGCGGATGATTGTCAGCTGCTCGCCAGATGTGTCAGCCGACGAGCTTCTGTAATCGTCCGGCGTATCGATATCGCCACGACGCCGGGATCATCGACGTCCACTTGACAATGGCGTCGCGATGCGCACGAAGAACGGCCTTCGCTCCGATCTCCGCGCTGGCGCGACGCAGGTCGTCGAACATCGCGCGCGAGAATATGACTGGATGTCCGTTGCGGCCCTGATACCGCGCGCGAGCGATCGGTCCGGAGGTCTCGCTGAACACCGCAATCAACCTCGAAACGGTCTCCGGCGCAACCATCGGTGCGTCAACCGGGATGACCATGCACCCGCGAACACCAGGGACGTCTGCCTTGCGGAGTCCCGCGAGGAGCGATGACAGCTGTCCTCCCTGGTCGGCGTCCGGGTTGATCACGAGGCGTGCGCCAACCGATTCGACCTCCGCATGCAATTGGTCATCGTCCGATCGGCCGACGACAAGTGGACCGTCGATGCCGCCGCGCACGAGCGTCTGGACCAACCGTGCCACGAACGTCAGGCCGTCGGGAGCAACCAGCAGCGCCTTAGACCGGCCCATGCGCGTGGAGCGCCCCGCAGCCAGGATGATGCCGGCAACCATCGTGGGCGATTGTAATTCGCGAGTGCCGTGTCGCCGTTGACGAAGCGGGCGCTGGTTGGTTGGCGGGCCGACCGTTTCAGCTCGATTCAGGCCTGAATGCTTCAGAATGGGCCTGAAATCAGCTGTTCGGGGGGCAACCCTAACCCTTGTCGTTATCTTGACTTCCCGATCGGAAGTCCCTACACTGGCCCCGCTTTCAAGCTCAGCGTGCGGCGCAGTGCCGGCGCCGTGAGGCGGGGTTCGGCAGGTCGTCGGCGCCTCCCAGCAGTTTCGGGCCGCCTCCTCCGGCCCTCTTTCCCGCTTCACAGCTTGAGCAAAGCCCACGAGATGATCTCGGGGGTCCGTTCATCGGAGGACACGGGTATGCCGACCGGGACGATCGCTCGCCTTCTGATCGACAAGGGGTTCGGGTTCATCCGCGACGAAGGAGGAATCGAACACTTCTTCCATCGCAGCTCGGTGCGCGGCGCGGTGTTCGAGCTGCTGCGCGAAGGCCAGCGCGTCGAATTCACCGCAGGAGGAGTCCGGCAAGGGACCTCGCGCCGGCGAAGTCCGGCTCATCGAAAGCTGACGCCCACGCCTCGTACACCCGGGCGGCGGGGCATCGCCCCGCCCGATCGGGATCCTCATCGACTGACGATCGGGCATGCCGAGCCGTAGCCGAGCGCACGGATCGCGGCCCGCCTCGACTCGCGGATGCCGCTTGCCGAGCCGTAGCCGTAACTGAACGTGAGCGAAGGCTGGCGGAAGCGCCTGGGAGTCGAACCCAGCCCGCCCACGTAACGTGGGCAGCGACCGGTTTTGAAGACCGGGAGGGCCACCGGGCCCCGTTCACTTCCGGCCACTCGTATTCTACTCGTCCAGCAGCTTCAGGAACTCGCGCGGGTCGGCGAGGTTCTCGAACACGATGTCGCGCGCCGCTGTCGCGCAGCTGATCGACGGTGAATCCGCCGGTCGCGACGCCGACGGGAATCGCGCCGACCGCGCGCGCGCAGGCGACGTCGTGCGGCGTGTCGCCGACGACGAGGATGTCTCGCGGGTCGATCTCGGGCAGACCGCAGTCCGCGCGCGCCGCATCAGCGCGAACGGCACGAGCTCGTTGCGATCGGCTGCAGTCGTCGCCAAAGGCGCCGCAGCGGAAGTAGCGCCACAGATCGAAGTGCTCGAGCTTGATCGCGCGCCCGCTTCGAAGTTCCCCGTCAGCAGCCCGAGGAACACATCGTCGCGCCGCTCAGGATGTCGAGCAGCTCGCGGATGCCAGGCATGACCGCCTTCACGCCGCCGCGGGCGCCGAGCGATTCGAACGATTGCAGCCGTCCGGGATGCTCGATTTCTTCGCGCAGGTTGTCGATGTAGCGATCGCGCAGCTGCTCGAGCAGGCCATCGTCGCAGCGAGTGACCGGCACGGGCCACGCACATCGCTGCAGGATGATGCGATCGGTGCGGCCGGCAACCGGAATGCCTTCGAGCGCCTGCGGGTGGCCGACGAGCTCTTCGCAGGCGCGGTTCATCGCGCGGATGCCGGCGCCGCCGGTGAGGACGAGGGTGCCGTCGATATCGAAGAGGACGAGTTTGCGCATCGTGTGTCATGAGCGATCTACAATCGCGGATCAGGAGGCAGTTGAAATGAAATTGTCGAATCTGCCGATCGTCGCCGTCGCGCGGTATCGCGTCTCGGGCGCGCGCCGCTGATCGCTCAGGCGCCGACGCCACGCGGCCAAGCCGGCCGCGGCGACCCCGATGCACGCGCATGCCGACATCAAGGGCGACGGCATCACCGGCACCGCCGATTTCGTCGAGCGCAGCATGGGCACCGGCAAGAGTGGTGGACATCACCGTCACCGTCACCGGCCTGAAGCCTGGCATGCACGGCGTGCACCTGCACGCGGTCGGCAAATGCGAGCCGGACTTCACCGCCGCCGGCGGCCACTTCGATCCGGGTCCGGCCGGCAACATGGATCCCGATGCCAATCATCCGTTCCACATGGGCGACATTCCGAACCTGCTGATCGGCGCGAACGGCCGCGGCACGATGAAGGTGTCGACGACGCGCGTGACGCTGTCGGACGGCCCGTTGTCGCTCTTCGATGCCGACGGCAGCGCCATCATCATTCACGGCAATCCCGACCAGGGCATCACCGGCGAGCCGAAGTCGGGCGTCAGCGGCGGGCCGAGGGTCGCGTGCGGAGTCATCACGAAATGAATGCTGAATGCTCATTAGCAGTTGCCGATGGCGACTCGTGCTCATCGCCGTGCTCGTCGCATGCTCTTACCACGCCACCACGAGCGCCGGGCGGCCACGAGCCGCCCGGTGGCTGCCTGCAAGCGTCAGCGTCTCGTGCGCCGCGGCCGACGCGAACGCCAGATCCTGCGTCACCGCGAGCAGCGTCAGCGCTCGCGCGTCGCAGACGCGTGCGACGAGCCGCGCCAAATGCTGCCCCGTCGCGTTCTCGCGAGCGCCGCCGTCGGATGCTCCATCAGCAGCAGCTTCGGGCCGAGCGCGATCGCCCGCGCGAGATGCACGCGCGCGCGAACGGCCGGCGGGACGTCGCCGGCGCGCTGCGCGAGCCATTCACGGCCGATCTCGCATTCATCGGCCAGCGCCTCGACGCGCGCGATCGTCTCCGGCGGGAACCGGATCGATCTCGAGCGTGAACGGCAGCGCAAGATTCTGCGTCAGCGTCGCGCCTTCGAGCAGCACCGCGCGCTCGCTGACGATGCCGAAGCAATCGAGCGAGGCGAGCCACTCGTCGCCGTCGGACACGTCCGCGGTTCGCCGGCCGAAGACGCGGACCTCGCCCTCGTCGGGCAGCGATGCGCCGGTCACCAGGTTCAACATCACCTCGGCGCCGCCGGCGTCGATGCCGGCGAGCGCCACCCGCTCGCCGCGCGCCACCGATAGTTCGCGCAATGCGCAGCGGACGCAGCGCGTTGTAGTTCTTGACGACGCCGCGCGATCTCGACGACCGGCGCGGCGGTCATCGGCGCGCGCGCCTCGAGCGCCGCGAACTCGTCGTCGGACATCGTCGACGCGCCCGAGCATCGCGGCGCGCGCGACCGACGTCGCCGTGAAAGTCCGATCCGCCGGATACGGCGAGTCCGTGTTCGCGCCGCGAGTGCGCGATAGCGCTGCTCGTGTCTCCGCGATCGTGATCGCTGTGGCGCACCTCGAGCGCCTGCAGACCCGCAGCGGCGAGCCGCGGAATGATGTGATCCATCGCGGTCAAGCCCGGGATGTGCCATCGACACGATGCCCCCGGCCTCGCGGACGATGGCGATGACCGTCTCGGGACGTGCGGCCGCGTCGCGGCACGAATGCCGGCCGTCCGCCCCGAGCAGTCGATCGAACGCGTCGTCGCGATCTGCCGCGTGCCCGGCGGCGACGAGCGCGTCGGCAATCTGCGGCCGTCCGACGCTGCGACCGGCTCCGCCGCACGACCAGGCGATCAGCGGCTCGACGTCGATCGCGTATCCCAGCGAGCGCGAGCCGCTCGCCGATCTCGCGGACGCCGGCGGCGCGATCGCGCGCTGCGCCGCGAGAAAGTCGACGCAGCCCGCGGATTCGACGGGATCGACGAAGTAGCGCCAGCATGTGCACGTCGCGGCCTCTTCGACCGCGGTGATCTCGACGCCGGCAATGAGCCGCACGCCGGGATCGCGCGCGGCGGCGTCGCCTCCGCCAGTCCCGCGCAGGTGTCGTGATCGGTGACGCTGATCGTGCGCAGGCCGGCCGCGCGGCGCGCGCGACGAGCGCGGCCGGCGTCAGCAGGCCGTCGGATGCGGTCGTGTGGAGGTGAAGATCGATCAAGAGACGAGCAGCCGGCACGCCGGCGGGCGCGCGCTTCGCGCGTCGCGACCGCGGGGCGACGGCGCTGGCGCTCGACGAGCGACGCGATATTCGCGAATCAGGAGCTCGAGATGCGCGCGCTCCTCGTCGGCAAACTCGAGAAAGATTTTCTTGCCTTCCGAATCCTCGAACTTGTCGCCGTACCGTTTGAAGAAGCGATGCGAGCCGCGCTCGCACTTGATGCCGATCATCAGCGCCTGTCGATCGTCGACGCCGTTCGCCAGCCGTTCGGCGGCGGCGGCAAACAGTCCGTTCGCCGCCCCCTTGAAGAACAGGAACGTCGGCCGCGACTCGAGCTGCGGGATCCTGCTGCAGCAGCTCGCGATAACGCGTCTTCGAGCGTGCCGAGATGCTCCTGCTCCTCGGCCGGCGAGCTTTTCGAACACGCGCCGGCCGCGGCGTCGCGGGTCACTGCGGCGGCGCGCGAATAGAACTCGAGGCCGCTTCGTTCGGTCGCGATCGCGATGCGCAGCGCGTCGCGCGCGAACACCAGCTCGGTCGCGCCGCCTTCGACGGTCGACGGCCGGCCCGGTCCGGCACGACTCGCACGTGCCGTGAATCTGCAGCACGCTCTGACGCGCGGTGAAGTTTCGCGCCGCGGCGACTTCCTCGAGCAGCGATTCGATGTCGGAGCTGAGGAACTCGAACGATCGATTGCAGCTCTTGCAGATCAGATGAAAGTGACGCGGATGCCGATACGAGTGCTCGAAGCGGAAGCGGCCCTCGCCGAAATCGACCTTGCGCGCGATGCCCGCTTCCACCATCCACTGCAGCGTGCGGTAGACCGTCGCGCGGCTCATTCGCGCGGAGGCAGCCGCCGGATCCGTCCTGGACGATCTCCTCGCGTCGGATCAGATCGAACAGATCGTCGGCGGTGAGATGTCCCTCCTGGCGGAGGAAGACGTTGACGATGAGATCGCGCTTGCTGGAGCGCTTGCTGCCGGCGGGCCGAAGGCTGTCGAGATAGGCGGCAGGTTCCATGGCTCGCGAACCGTTCACCGCCTTTCCTGACCTGTCTCTACACGCTGAACGACGAGCCGCAGCCGCAGGTCGACTTCGCGTTCGGGTTCTTGATCGTGAAGCCGCCGCCGGTGACGTTGTCCACGAAATCGACTTCGGCGCCGCGCAGATAGCGCGCGCTGATCGGATCGACGAGCAGCTTGACGCCGTTCGACTCGATGACCGCATCGGTCGAGGCGTCGCCTTCGCCCTCGTCGATCATCAGGCCGTACTGGAAACCGGAGCAGCCGCCGCCCTGGACGAATACGCGGAGACCGGCCTCGACCTTGTTTTCTTCGGTCAGCAGCTCGGTAATTTTCGACGCCGCCGCCGGAGTGACATTAATCATGTGATGGGTTCTCCCGAAACCAGTGACTCTTATATTATAGCGGAAGGCTGTCCCCTTCAACGGACGGCTGGCCGGACCGACCGGCCTGGCCAGGGTAACCTTCAACCCTCCAAGAACTTAGACGCTTGCAGAGCCGGGCTTGTCTCCGGCAAGACTGCCGAACCATACTGGGAGAGTAATTCTGCTGTCGGTCACGCGGCCCGAAAGCCCGCTGAGCCTGTTCCCGCACAACCATGACGACCATCCACTATCCCGCCGGCGCACGCGCCGCCGACATGCTCCTTCACGACCACATGGTCCCCCGAATCTGGGATCGCGATATCAGCGTGTGGGGCGCGACGCCAGGAAGCGCCGATGCGAAGTCGATCGAAACGCGGCTCGGCTGGCTCGACGTGTCGCAGACGATCGCAGCTGAGGTCGATCGAATCCTGGCGCTGGCCGACTCGGTCAAGGCGGACGGCATTCGCCACGTCTACCTGCTCGGGATGGGAGGCAGCAGCCTGTGCGCGGAAGTCATCTCGTCCGTATTCGGAGTGGCAGATGGTTATCCGCAGCTGACGGTTCTCGACACGACTGACGAACGCACCATCACTCGGGCCGCGTCCGCTTCCGATCCCGTCGAGGCACTGTTCATCGTCGCCAGCAAGAGCGGCGGCACGGTAGAAGTCGCGTCGATGGAGCGCTTCTTCTGGCGGCGCATGAAGGCGGCGCTCGGGCGCGATGCCGGACGGCATTTCGTCGCGATCACCGATCCGGGCACCGCGCTTCAGCAGCTCGCGGAATCACGACGGTATCGCGAAGTGTTCCTGAATCCGGCCGACATTGGCGGGCGGTTCTCCGCGCTGTCACTGTTTGGACTCGTCCCGGCGGCGTTGATCGGTGCGCCGATGACCGGGCTGGATCCGCCGGCAAGGCGATGGCCGACGGCTGCCGCCAGGAAAACCACGAGAATGCCGGCCTCGAGCTCGGCGCATTCATCGGCGCCGCGGTTCAGAATGGCCGGAACAAACTCACGCTCGCGCTGTCACCGCGACTCGCCTCGCTTGGTCTCTGGATCGAACAGCTCATCGCTGAAAGCACCGGCAAACACGGGACCGGCGCCCTCCCCGTGGTCGATGAACCTCTCGGGCGGCCGACGACGAGTATGGAAACGATCGGGCGTTTGTCGCCATCGCCACCGAAATCGATGAACCGGACGCACGGCGGCTGCGCGTGATCGACGCGGCCGGGCATCCCATCCTGCGATTGACGACGCGAATCGCGGACCTCGGCTCGGAGTTCTTTCGGTGGGAGTTTGCGACGGCAGTCGCCGGCGCGGTGCTCGGATCAACCCGTTCGATGAACCGAATGTCGCCGAGGCCAAGGATAAGACGAAGGCCTTGCTGACCGCGTACGCATCGAAGGGCAAGCTGCCAGAACCCGCCGCTGCCGCGGAGAATAGCGCCGTCGCGGTGTTCAGCAGGAAGTTTTCGCGGACCTCGCCGGCCGCCGTCATTCGCAGCGCGCTCAGCTCACTCGGCGCCGGCGACTACGTCGCGTTCCTCTCCTATCTGCCGGCTGACGACGACGTGCACTCGGCGATCGCAGACGTGCGGCTGGCGATCCGCTCCAGGTACCGCGTCGCCAGCACGTTCGGTGTCGGTCCCCGATACCTGCACTCGACCGGACAGTTCCATAAGGGCGGTCCCAACACGGCGCTGGCGTTTGTGATCACGGCAGACGATGAGACGCATACGGAGATCCCCGACGCCGGTTACACGTTTTCAGTGTTGAAACGCGCGCAGGCGCTCGGGGACACGGAGACGCTCGAAGCCCACGACAGGCGGACCGTTCGGATTCACATCAGGAATGCCAAGGCCGCCGCGCAGACGATCAAAGAACTGTTTGGTGAGGCGATGAGATAAGTGGGTAGCGCGCTGCTTTAGCAGCGCGTCAATGGCGCAATGTCTCCAGCACGGCTCCGGACTCTTCCTCGACTTCCTTGTGCAGGCTGTTGCCGTGCGCGTCCATCGTCACGATCGCGGGAAAGTCGCGCACCTCGAGATGCCACATCGCTTCAGGCGTGCCGAACTCCATCAGTGACACGCCGGTGACGCGATCGATGCAGCGGGCGTAGAACTGCGCGGCGCCGCCGATCGCGTTGAGGTAGACCGCGCCCGATTCCTTCAAGCCGGCAAGCGTCTTTGCGCCCATGCCTCCTTTTCCGACCACGGCGCGGACGCCGTAGCGTTTCAGGATCTCAGCCTGGTAGGGTTCCTCGCGGATGCTCGTCGTCGGACCCGCGGCCGTCACTTTCCACCCTGCCCCTTCTTTCACGACGACAGGGCCGCAGTGATAGAGCACCGCGCCGCGCAGATCGACCGGCGGCTCGTGCTTCATCAGGTGGGCGTGAACGGCGTCGCGTCCGGTGAACACCTGCCCGGAGATGAGCACGACGTCACCGACCTTGAGCGAGCGGATCTGCTCTTCGGAGATCGGCGCGCGCAGCGGAATCTCGCGGCCGGTTCGCGGGAATCCCGCCGCGACGGCTTCGGGCGACAGCATCGGCTGCGACGGTGTCGTTCCTTCGCGATACAGCCAGTCGCGAATCGCTCCGCTCGTCGCGTCGACTTTGATGCCGAGGCGCCGGAAGGCCCAGCAGTCGTACGCAACCGACACGAAGAAGCTGGCCGGCAGCCGGTTGAGCGCGCCGATCTTGCAGCCGATGAGCGATGTCGATCCGCTGAAGCCCATCGGACCGACCGAGAGCTTGTTCGCCTCCTCCATCACCGCCGCTTCGATCTCCGCGAGGCGCGGATCGGGATTGGTATCGTCGAGCGTCCGGAACAGCTGTTCCTTCGCGTGCAGATACCCTGACGTGCGATCGCCGCCGACGCACACGCCGACCGCGCCAGGACTGCAGCCCTTCCCCTGCGCCTTCCAGACCGCGTGAAGGATGCACTTGCGCACGCCGTCGAGCGTGCGATCGGCGCGGCCGAGATGATCGAGTTCTGTCGGCAGGGCGTACTGCGCGTTCGTGTTCTCGCATCCGCCGCCCTTCAGGATCAGCTTGATCTCGATGTCGGGATGCTCCCATTGATCGAAATGAATGATCGGCGTGCCGGGACCGAGATTGTTGCCGGAGTTCTCGCCGGTGATCGAATCGACCGAGTTCGGACGGAGCTTGCCGAGCCGCGTCGCTTCGGCGACGGCCTCGCGGATCTTGCCGCGCAGCCAGATCTGGTTCGCGCCGACCGGCACCTTGACCTCGAAGGTCGGCATCCCGGTGTCCTGGCAGATCGGTCCCTCGCACGACGCCGCCTGATCGATGTTCTGCGCGATGATCGTCAGCGCCTGTCCCGCTCGCGTCTGCGGCGCCTCGGTGCTGACGGCGATACCCATCGCGGCGCGCACATCAGGCGGCAGATCCGTCGAGGTTCGCGTGATCAGCTGGACGACGCTGTCGAGAAAAGCGGGAAGCATACGGAGCAGTATAATCCGCAGAAGGTATGAAGTTCCGCATCGAGCGGGATCCCCTCGGCGACGTGCGCGTGCCCGCCGACGCGTACTACGGCGCGCAGACTCGCCGCGCGGTCGAGAACTTTCCCATCAGCGGTCTCACCGCTCCTCCCGAGCTCGTCGTCTCCACCGTTCAGATCAAGAAGGCCGCGGCTGACGCGAACGCCGCGCTCGGCCGGCTGGCACCCGATATCGCGGACGCCATCGTCCGCGCCGCCGACGAGGTCCTCGCAGGCAAGCTGCGCGATCAGTTCGTGGTCGACGTCTACCAGGCCGGCGCCGGCACGTCGCACAACATGAACACGAACGAGGTGCTGGCCAATCGTGCCGCTGAATTGCTCGGCGGGACGCGCGGGACGTACACGCGCGTCCATCCGAACGATCACGTCAACATGGGGCAGTCCACCAACGACGTGTTTCCGACGGCGACAAGACTCGCGCTCCTCGCGATGGTGGCGCCGCTTGGGCAGGCGGCCATGGACCTCGCACACGGACTGGGCGACAAGAGCCGCGCGTTCGCCGACGTGCTGAAGACCGGTCGCACGCATCTGCAGGACGCCGTACCGATCACGCTCGGCCAGGAGTTCAGCGGCTACGCGGCCAACGTCGAGCATGCAGCCGCGGATCTGATGGCGACCTCGAAACAACTCCTCGAGTTGAATCTCGGCGCTACGGCGGTCGGCACTGGACTCAACGCAGGAAACGACTACACCACGAGCGCCGTCGCGCGGCTCGCCGAATACACGGGTGACGCGGTTCGGCCGGCCGCCAATCGGTTCCGCGTGACGCAGAGCATGGGCGACGTGCTCGCCTTCTCGGCTTCGCTCCGGCGGCTCGCGGTCGAGGTCAACAAGGTGGCATCCGATCTTCGTCTTCTGAGCAGCGGTCCGCGCGCCGGCCTCGCCGAAGTCCAGCTGCCGCCGGTTCAGCCCGGCTCCTCGATCATGCCCGGCAAGGTGAACCCGTCGGTGCCCGAGATGGTGAACCAGGTCTGCTTCCAGGTCTATGGCTGCGACGCCGCCATCCTGGCCGCTTGCGACGCCGGACAGCTCGAGCTCAACGTCATGATGCCGGTCATCGCCTGGAATGCCATCCACGCCACCCGTATCCTGACCAACGCCATGCGGGTGCTGCTCGACCGGTGCGTCGCGGATACGCGGGCGGACGAGGAGCGCTGCCGCGAGCTGCTCGATCGCAGCACGGCGCTGGCGACGGCTCTTAGCCCTTATATCGGATATGCGGCAACGGCGGAGATCGCGAAGCTGTCGGTCAAGACCGGCCGGCCGATACGCGACCTGGTCCGTGAACGGAAACTGCTCCCCGACCGTCAGCTCGACGAGATTCTCTCGGCCGAAGCGATGACGTCTCCGGGTGTGGCAGGACAGAAAGACAATGACCAGCAGACGCCCTCTCATAAGCGTTCTCGTCGTGGTGCTGGCGCTCGCGGTGATCACGGTCGCGCCGCACGCCCAGCACACGCGCCTCTTCCGGCCGGAGGATCTGAGCGAGCTCGAGGGTCCGGATCGCGACGAGTGGCAGCGTCCGGACAAGATCATGGACGTGCTGGGCATCGGCGAAGCAAGCGTCGTCGCTGACCTCGGCGCCGGGAGCGGCTGGTTCACCCCGAGGCTGGCGCGCCGGGTCGGTCCGAACGGCATGGTCTACGCCGAAGACGTCCAGCGTCCGATGATCCAGGCGATCAAGGTTCGCGTCGATCGCCTGGGATTGAAGAACGTGACGACCGTGCTTGGGACAGCGACCGATCCGCGCCTGCCCGTGCCCATCGATGCCGTGCTCATCGTCGATGCGTACCACGAGATGGAGCAGCCGGTCGCGCTGCTCCGGAACGTGGCAAAGGTCTTGAGACTCCCGGGACGCATCGGCATCGTTGACTTCACCAAGGACGGCGGTGGTCCGGGACCTGCGATGGAGGAGCGAGTCGATCCCGACAGGGTCATTCGCGACGCCCAGGCCGCCGGACTCGTCCTGCGCTCGCGCGAGACCTTCCTCAAGTATCAGTACATGCTGGTGTTCGAAAAGCCGCGTTCATGATCGCGGCGCCGCCGTTTTTCGCCGCGTATCAGTCGCTCGTCAACGCGGAACTCGATCGGCTGGTCACCGACGACGGCAGCGCAGTGTCGCAATCGATGGCGTACACGGTGTCGTGCGCCGTCGAAGCGGGTCCGGCCTGTCCTGACGCTGCTCGCGGCAGAGTTGTGCGGCGGCACGGCCGCGGCGGCGGTGCCGGCGGCCGCAGTCATGGAGCTCGTACACGCGTCGTCGCTGATCCTCGACGATCTGCCGTCGATGGACAATGCGCCGCTGCGTCGGGGACGCAAGGCCAATCACCTCGAATTCGGTGAAGCGATTGCGATTCTCGCCGCGTTTGGATTGCTCAATCTCGCGTATCGGAACGCTGGTCCGCGCGTACGAGACGCCGGTGTCGAGCCGGCTGACGACGATCCTGGCCGACGCGGTGGGTCCGACGGACTGATCGGCGGCCAGGCGATCGATCTTCTGGCGACCGATCAGCAAATCAGCTTCGAGACGCTCGAGCGCATTCATCGCGGCAAGACAGGCGCGCTCTTCAGCGCCGCCGCAACCGCCGGCGCGATCGTGTCCGGCGCGTCCGCCGATGTCATTCGATCGCTGGCCGCGTACGCCAAGAACCTCGGCCTGGCGTTTCAGATCATCGACGACCTGCTCGACGTGCGAGGGCAACCCGATCGAAACCGGCAAGGCCGCTCGCGAGGACGTGAAGAAGACGACGTTCGTGTCGTTCAGCGGCATCGAAGGTGCACGTCAGCTCGCGCTGGAGCTGTGTCAGACGGCCGATCGCGCGCTCGAGCCGTTTGGCAGACGCGCCGACCGGCTGCGCGAGCTCTCCGCATTCGTCGCCGCCCGAAGCTGGTAACGTTAGGGCGTGAAAGAGCCGGCCGACAAGCTCCACGTCGACGAACTGCGCCAGCAGCTCCGAGCGCTCGGCTATCTCGACGCGGGCGTCAATCGCTTCGTCCTCGGTCCGGCGACCGATCGCCGCCGCCCCTCGAGCATCGCGCTGCTGGCCGCGCTGCGCGTCGGCGCCCTCGCGGCGCTTCTGCTCGGTCCGGCCGCTGCCATCGGCATGAACGGACGTCTGCCCGGACTCGTCACCGGTCCGCGCGACGCGATCGTCATCGCGATCTACCTCGGGCTGTTCTTCGGTGCTGCCGTCTCGCTCGTCACGTTTCGTCATGACTCTGGCGGTCGCGACGGCTGTCGGGTGGCCGCCGTGAGCCGCGCCCGGCGCGTCTCCCGAATAGCGGGGGCGGCGATCGCGGTCGCCTGTCTGCCTATCTCACGCTCTGGTGGCGAAGCGCGAATGCCGGGTTTGGATGGACGCGCGCCGGCCTGGACCGCGTTCGCGCTCGCGGTCGCGGTCGCCATCAGCCTGCTGCTCGGTCACGTCTCCACTTCCGCCGCATTCGCCGTCGCCATTGCTCGTCACGGGCATGACTGGACGCGCGGACGCAGGATCGCTGCAGTCTCAATCGCCACGGTCCGCCTGGCTGCCGACGATTGCTGCGGCCGCGCTCGCGTTCGCAGGAGCCGCGGCGCTGCTCGTCGTCACGGCGCCGCACGAGGGGAACGCGGCCGAGCCTCTCCCGCTTGCCGTCGTCTCGAGCGGTCTGCGCGTACGTGTGATCGCGATCGACGGCGTCGATCCGGCGTGCTCGATGACGTGGTCGCGAGCGGCCGGATTCCGTCGCTCGCCCGCGCGCTGTCTGGCACGCGGGCCACGCTTGAACTGGAAGATTCGATCGGCAGCCCGCGACCCGGCGCGCGCGTGGACCACGATCGCGACCGGGACAGGCGCCAGCGGTTCACGGCGTCCATGGTCTCGAAACCAGGCGCGTCGCAGGCCTGCAGGGCACGCTGGCCACCGAAGAACAGTCGCGGCTCGGCGCAATCGATTCGCGCGTCTACCGATCTTCTGCGGCTGACACGCCCGTCGATCGCGAGCGGAAACGAACGCCGCGTCAAAACGCTGTGGGAAGTCGCCGCCGACGCAGGGCTGCGCACCGTCGGTCGTGAACTGGTGGGCGACGTGGCCCGCGTTCTCGGCGACGGATGGCACCGTGATCCTGAGCGATCGCGCCGCGCTGCGCCTCGAGCACGGCGGAGCGCTCGATGCCGAGATCGCGCCGGCCGCAGTCTACGACCGACTTCGTCGGCGAGTGGCCGGCGATTCGCGCGAGAGCCAATGGCGTCGCACAGCCGCATGCCGCAGCGGCTGCTCTGGAGCGGCTCGGACTTGCAGGAACCACTGGAGCGGTCGAGCCGAACTGGACGCGATGCAACTCGAACTTGCTACGCGAGGTTTCGACACCGTCACCGGATCTGAGCGCGGTGTATCTGCCAGGGCTCGACATCGCGCAGAATGCGCTCCTCGGGCCGGGGGATACGGCGCTCGCGCCGTCAGTCGGTTGCGGCGCGGCTTCAGGCGTTGCGCGATTACTTCGTCTTCCTCGATCGACTGCTCGCGAAGTTCGTGACTCCCACCGGCTCTGAGCTCGTGGTCGTGGTCACCGAGCCCGGCCGCGTCGCCACCTCGGGCGCCGGGCTGTTCGGAATGACGGGAACAGTCGCGGCCGATCACACGTCAGCTCGCGGGCGGACGATCGACGTCGCACCGACCGTTCTCCACGCGCTCGGGATCCCGGTCAGCCGGGAACTCGCCGGAACGGCGTTGTCGAGCCTGTTCAACCCGGAGTTTCGTGCGGCGTTATCCGGTTCGCCAGGTTGACGACCTACGGGCCGCCATCACCGGAGACACCGCTCGATCCGGACAGCCGCTCGATCAGGAGATGATCGATCGGCTGCGGAGTCTGGGGTATGTGAAGTGAGCGAGGGCGGAACAGTCAACAGTTGAAGAAGTTCGTTTAGGCTTGTTTACTTTTGCCGGCCCACGACCTTCCAGAGCGCCGGCATCACCGCGGCCGCGACGAGCAGCTTGAAGATGTCGAGCAGCACGAACGGATAGAACCCGGTGCGCAGCGCGGCGTCGAGGCCGACCGCCGGCCGCGCGAAGAAGGCCAGCCACGACACGCCGGCCGCGAAGATCACCACGAGACCGCACGCCATCGCGATTACCGACGTGAGGTAGCGGCGATCGAGCCCGCGCTCGGCGAGCCATCCGGCGACGAACGCCGCAAACGGATACGACATCAGGTAACCGCCGGTCGGACCGATCAGGCGAAGGGCTCCCTGCGGCAGCACCGGAGAGGCGGCAAAGACCGGCAAGCCGGCAATGCCAGCGAGCAGATAAAGAACCTGCGCCGACATGCCGAGTCGGGCACCGAGCACCGCGCCTCCGAGCAGGACGACCATCGGCTGCAGCGTGAGTGGCACCGGCGTAAACGGCAGCGGAATGCTGACCTGCGCGGCGGCTGCGGTCAGCGCCGCTAAACAGCACGACCGAAGCGACGCGGATCGCCGGCCCCATCCTCGCGCCAGCGAACACGCTCGTCAGCAGCGTTCCGGGCACCTCAACCGAATTCTGCATAGCGCGGGATTGTACTATGGTCAGAAGAATTGCTGATTGCTGAGCCTTCGACAGGCTCAGGGTCAGCCCCGAGCACCGTCGAGGGGCGATGCTGATTGAAACGATGAAAACAGCACTGACGATTGCCGGAAGCGATTCCGGCGGCGGCGCCGGCATCCAGGCCGACCTGAAAACGTTTGCGGCGCATGGCGTGTTCGGCACGATGCGCGATCACGGCCGTCACCGCGCAGAACACGCGCGGCGTCGTGTGCTGGCAGGCACTGCCCGCCGACCTGGTGACCGCGCAGATCGAGGCGGTCGTCGGCGATCTCGGCGCCGACGCGGTGAAGATCGGCATGCTTGCCAACGCCGCGATCGTCGAAGCGGTGGCCGCCGCGATCCGATGCGCTCGATCTTCCTCAGGTGGTCGTCGATCCGGTGATGATCGCGAAAGGCGGCGACCGATTGCTCGAAGCAGATGCCGTCGCCGCGATGAGATCGGAACTGCTGCCAATGGCGCACGTCGTCACGCCGAACGTGCCCGAGGCAGAGGTGCTCGCCGACATGTCCATCCGCTCGGTCGACGACATGCGCGAGGCGGGAAGCGGATCCTGCGCATCGGTCCGCGCGTCGTACTCGTCAAGGGAGGACACCTCGAGGGACCGGATTCGATTGACGTCGCGTGCACCGCAAGCGGCACGTTCGAACTGCGGCGTCCGCGGATCCTCACGCCGCATACCCATGGAACGGGCTGCACGCTCTCGTCGGCGATCGCCGCCAACCTGGCGCGGGCTCGACCGATCGAGAGGCGATCGAAGCCGCGCGCGAATACCTCGATGGCGCGATCCGGCATGCGCCGGGACTCGGCAGCGGGCATGGACCGCTGAACCATTTCTGGCGCGCGGTATACTGAACGCGATGCCGGACCCCCGGTTCCGCGTGACGGCGGATCCGCTCGACGTCAACGCCGTCTCCGCGATCGTGTCGTCGGCCGACTGCGGCGCGGTCGCGACATTCGTCGGCCTGGTCCGCAACGAGAATGGCGGACGACGGGTGCTGTGGCTGGAGTACGAGGCCTACGAGCCACTGGCGATGAAGGCGTTCGCCCGGATCGACGAAGAAGCCGGCGAGCGCTGGCCGTCGATCGGTCTGGCCATCCATCATCGAATCGGGCGCCTCGAAATCGGCGATGCGAGCGTCGTCATCGCCGCCGCATCGCCGCATCGCGCCGAAGCGTTCGCCGCGTGCCGGTACGCGATCGAGCGCATCAAGCAGATCGCGCCGATCTGGAAGCACGAGCATTTCGAGGGGGGCGAAATCTGGATCGAAGGCGCGACCGCCGATCCGGTGGACGACGACGCCCGGCGGATGGCGTTCGCGCAATGCACGTAACGATTCGGTTGTTCGCGCGTCTTCGGGAAATGGCCGGCGCGGCGGAGATCCGGCGCAACCTTCCCGGACGGAGCGAGCGTGCGCGCCGCGTGGGACTCGCTCGTCGGCGAGTTCCCCGAATTCGACGACTACACGAGGGCCGTCTCGTGCGCCGTCAACGAGGACTACGCGCGCATGACGACGCCGCTGAGTGATGGCGACGAGGTGGCGTTTCTGCCGCCGGTGTCCGGCGGCTAGAACTCGGCGAATCGCGAACCGCTACGGCGAGGCAAGGCGGCGCGAAAGAAGACGCGAGCGAGCGCAGCGAAGCGAGCCACGCGAACGGAGCGAGCCGGCGAAGCGGCTCGCGAGAGAGCGTGTAAGGGAGTCCGAGCGGCGAAGCCCTCGCAGTGATGCCATGTTCGACAAACTGAGCGCCGTCGAGGCGCAATACGAACGGCTGATGACGGAGATGGCCGATCCCGGCGTCCAGGGGGACACGGCGAAGTTCCGCGCCCATTCGAAGACGCTCGCCGAGATCCAGCCGCTGGTCGAGCGCTTCCGCGAGTACAAGGACGTCATCTCGCGAGCTCACCGACGACCGAAGAACTGATGAAGGATCCGGACATGCGCGAGCTCGCGCAGGCGGAACTCACTGCGCTCGAGGCGCGGCGCGATCAGCTGCTGGCCGATCTGAAGCTGCTGCTCGTCCCGAAGGATCCGAACGATCTGAAGAACGTCGTGCTCGAAATCCGCGCCGGAGCCGGCGGCGACGAAGCCGCCCTGTTCGCATCAGACCTGTTCCGCATGTATTCCCGATACGCCGAGCGACAGGGCTGGCGGGTCGAAGTGCTGAACCTGAGCGAGAGCGGCGCCGGCGGCACAAAGGAAGTGACCGCGACGATCGAAGGACGCGGCGTCTACAGCCGTCTCAAGTACGAGAGCGGCGTTCATCGCGTTCAGCGCGTGCCAGCGACCGAGGCAAGCGGCCGCATTCACACCTCCACGGCCACGGTTGCGGTGCTGCCGGAGGCCGAAGAGGTCGACATCCATATCGATCCGAAGGATCTGCGGATTGACACGTTCTGTTCGAGCGGGCCCGGCGGCCAGAGCGTCAACACCACGTACTCCGCGGTCCGGATCACACACATTCCGACCAACACGGTCGTCTCGCAGCAGGACGAAAAGTCACAGGTCAAGAACCGCGCGAAGGCGATGAAGGTGCTGCGGTCGCGGCTCTATGAAATGGAGATGCGGAAGCAGCAGGAGGCGATCGCCAAGGATCGCCGGACGCAGGTCGGCACCGGCGATCGGTCGGAAAAAATCCGGACCTACAACTTCCGCGAGAATCGAATCACCGATCATCGGATCGGGTTCACGATGCACCAGCTCACCGAGGCGCTCGACGGAAGTCTCGACGACCTCATCGACGCGGCGGTCACGCACTTCACCTCTGAAAAGCTCAAGGAAGCGACCGAGAACGACTCAGACGGCGACGCAGCTACCGGCACCACCGGCATTGATGTCGCCGCTCCACGAGCGCCTGGCCGACGCGCGGGAGCGCTTCGTCCGCGCAGGAATTTCGAACGAGGAAGCGGCGCTCGATGCGGAGGTGCTCGCGCGCCATGTGCTCGACTGCGATCGCGCAACGTTCCTCACGCGCGCGCAGCGATCCTCTGCCGTCCGCGTTCGACCGACTGTTCGACGCACTGGTCCAGCGACGAATGGCCCGCGAGCCGATCGCATACATCGTCGGCCACCGGGAGTTCTGGGGACTGGACTTCGAGGTCACGTCCGACGTCCTCATTCCCCGTCCCGAAACCGAGCTGATCATCGAGGAAGCGCTGTCGTCATTTCCGCACAAGCCCCTGTACGCAACATCATCGACGTCGGGACCGGCAGCGGCTGCCTTGCCGTCGTTCTCGCGATCGAGTTCGCCTCAGCGAGCGTGATCGCGACCGATTCGTCGCCGATGGCGCTTGACGTCGCCCGACGGAATGCGATCCGTCACCACGTGTCGAACGCATCGCGTTCATCCACGGAGATCTGCTGCAGGGTGCGACCGGGCTCGCGGATCTGATCGTCTCGAATCCACCCTATGTGCCGGACGGCGATGCCGCAACACTGCAGCCGGAAGTTGCGCGATTACGAACCGGCGACGGCGCTGTACGGCGGAGCCGACGGGCTCGCCGTGATTCGCCGACTCCTCTCGGCAGCAGCGGACACCTTGCGCCCGAGGCGGCGGCTCATTGTTGAATTCGGCTTCGAGCAGGAACCGGGCGTGCGCGATGCTGCGATCCAGGCAGGCTGGACAACCGAGCGCATCCGGCGAGACCTGCAGGGCATTCCGCGGGTCGCGGTGCTGAGGAGGTAACGTGGCGGATTGTCTTTTCTGCAGACTCATCGCCGGCGAGATCCCCGCGACCATCGTGTCACCAGAACGATCACGTCGTCGCGTTCAAGGACATCACGCCACAGGCGCCGACGCACGTGCTCGTCGTGCCGCGGCGACACATCGCCAGCCTCAACGACCTGGCTGCAGGAGACGATGCGCTGGTCGGCGAAATGGTCCGGGCTGCCGCAGGGATCGCCAAAGAGGACGGCCACTCGGAGCGCGGGTATCGTACGGTGTTCAACTGCAACGCCGACGCGGGACAGACGGTGTTCCACCTCCATCTGCATCTGCTCGGGGGCAGGAAGATGGGGTGGCCGCCGGGGTAGACAAAAGTCAAAAGTTAAAAGTTAAAAGTTAAAAGTAAGGTGGCAATGATCATTCGGCGGCTCACAACGCTCGACGAATGCCGGCAGGTGGCGGCGCTCGAGAAAGCGGTGTGGGAGTTTGCTGACGCCGAAGACGTCGTGCCGCCGGCGCTCCTCATCGTCTCCATAAAAAGGGGCGGGCTTCTGCTGGGCGCCTTCGACGATGCGGACCTGAAGGGGTTCGTGTACTCGATGCCGGCATTCAAGGACGGCCGCTCGACGCACTGGTCGCACATGCTCGCGGTTGCCCCCGACTCGCGGTCGGGTGGTCTGGGTCTTCGCCTGAAGCTCGAGCAGCGCATTCACGCGATGAAAGCCGGCGTCGACCTGATCGAGTGGAGCTACGATCCTCTGCAAGCTTTGAACGCCCACCTCAACTTTGCAAGGCTCGGCGTCGTCGTCGAGGAATACGAAGAGAACTTCTACGGCGGTTCGAGCAGCCCGCTGCACGCGGGTACGCCAACCGATCGCTTCATCGCCGAGTGGCGGCTCACAGCGCCACATGTCGAACGCCGGCTCGGTGCCCCCCAGGCAGCGCTTCTCAGAGATGCCGCAATCATGTCCGCGGTAGTGGTAAACCCCGCGCGGCAGGTCGGCGACTTGCTCGAACCAGGCAACGTCGTCGCAGACGTCGTCGACGGCAGGCGCGTGCTCGTCGAAATCCCCGTCGGCTTTACTGAAATGCAGCGCGCGCACCCGGATCTGGCGCTGGCGTGGCGCATGGAGACCCGACGGATTTTCCAGACTTATCTGAGCCGCGATTACCGCATTGTCGATTTTCTCCTCGCGCGGGAAGCAGGACGCGGGCAATACCTGCTGGCGAGAAAGCCCCTGTAAGGCGTCTCGACCCAGCCGCCGGCTCGACGGGCAAGAGCCAGCAGCCAGAAATTACAAGAGCCCCGGCAACTCCCTGAGCGAATGAATGACCGGCACATCGGCTGGTGCCTCAACCGGTCCTGAGCGGGCGACGAGCACACCGCGCATGCCGAGCCGTCGTGCACCATCGACGTCGTGCGTGAGGCTGTCGCCGACCATCACGGCTTCCGACGCATCGACCCCTGCCCCGCGCAACGCAGCCTCGAAGATGCTGCGATGCGGTTTCATGTAGCCATGCTCGACCGACGACACCGCGACACTGAAGAGCCCGCTGAGATCAAAGTGGGATTCGAACGAGCTGAGACAGCGATGCGAATTCGAAATCAAACCGATCTTCAGGCCGGACGCGTGCAGCGCTCGAAGGACTTCGGGCACGTCGTCGTACATCGTGAAATGGTCGCAGGCGGCCCACTCGTCGTAGATTTCACGGGCGACGGCTTCGACCGCCGGACCGCCGCCGCCCATCCCCTCGATGATGCGCCTGGTGTAGTCGACGTAGAGCTGCGGATCGTAGATGTCGTCCCCGGTGTCCAGGCCCGACGCCGCATCGGCCACGGCACGATCGAACCTTGATGTGATCGACCTCGATGCCATGTCGCGCGCAGAAGTCGTGATACCCGGACGCCTGGAATCGGGGACCCGGATAAATCAGCGTGAAGTCGACGTCGAAGAAGACCGCGCGGGTACCGCCGCGCTCGGTCACGATCTGGCTCCGGAGTCCGGTTCGGGTCCGGCAATGGCAATCGCGGCCCGTTCGGGTTGCAGAACCTCAGCCGCCGCGGCCGTGATTTCGTCGATCGTGACCGCCTCAATCAGGCCGGGCAGACGACGATCGTAGTCGAGCCCCAGACCGAACTGTTCGCCGTCTGCAGGAATCCCGCGATGCTGTCGTTCGTTTCGAGCAGCCGCGGGATCGACCCCACCAGGTACCCGCGCGTTTCGTCCACTTCAGACGGCGTCGGACCGTGCTCGCCCGAGATCGCGGATCTCCACATCGATCGCGTCGATGGTTCGCTGAACATTTGCCGGATCAACGCCGGCGCGCACCACGAGCGGCCCTTCGCCGACGTTGGGGTCAAAGGAGCTGAACGCGTAGTAGGCCATTCCCTGGCGTTCGCGAATGTTGTCCGCCAGCCGGCCGCCCAGACCGAACTGTCCAAGAATGTTGTTCATCATCCAGTACGCGTAGTAACGCGGGTCCAGCCGGCTGATGGTGGCAAACCCGTACGCGATGTCGGTCTGCGACTTTCCAGCCATCGGGATTTCCCGCACCCTGCGCGCTGGACCAACAGAGGGTGGTGGCACAACGACCGGGCGCTCCGGAGCGCCTGTCCACCCCTCGAGCCTGGACGCGGCAAGCTCGATGGCATCCGCACTGCCGACGTCGCCGACGATCACCAGCGACAGCACGGCAGGCCTGATGTAGCGCGTGTGGAATCGCCAAATCGCGTCACGAGTGATCCGGTCGAGGGAGTCGATCGTTCCCTTCGCGCGCCGGCCGTAGGGGTGCGCCGGACCGTACAGCATCTCGGACAGCGTCTCCACCGCGCGAACCGCAGGATTGTCATCGTCCTGGCGTATCGCGGTTACGGCTTCGGCTCGCCGTTTGGTGACTTCCGCGTCCGGAAAGGTCGCGCACCGCGCGATATCGATCATGATGTCGAGCACGTCGGCGAAATCCTCGGCAAGACACGTGCTCGAGAACGTCACGGCATGCCGCGTCGTGGTAATTCGGAGCGACACCCCGCGCTCGTCGAGCTCCTCCGCGATCGCTTCGGCGCCTCGACGCGTGGTGCCGCGGTCGATGACCCGGGAGGTCAGGTACGCGAGACCTGGCAGATTGTCGGGCTCGTAGATCGTTCCGGCCAGGAAGATCGCGTTGATCGACACCGAAGGAATGGCAGACGTTTCCTGAACGATGACGACCGCGCCGTTGTCGAGCGTCTGCCGGACAGGAGAGAGTCCGGCAGCCAGGGTGGACGACATCTACTCCCGCTCCGGATTGGCGCTCTGTTGCGACATCCGAGGAGGCAGGCCAACGGGCCGGAACCATCCCACCGTACGGGTGGATGCGCCGAGACGTCGGCGGGCGACATCCCAGACCTGCTCTGCAGTGACCGCGTCAATTCGTTGCCCCAGTGCCGGGAGGTACGCTGGCCCCGCTACGGTCTCGAAATACCCAAGCTGGTGAGCGATGTTCGTGACGCTATCGTTTTCGAACACGAGACGCGCCCGCAGCTGATGGCGTGCCCGGGCGACCTCGGCGGCCTCCGGGCCCCCAGTGCGAACCCGTTCGATTTCCTCCAGGGCGGCCGACTCCAGGTCCTCCAGGCGGACACCATCAATGGCGGTGAATGAAAGCGTGTAGAGGTACGGCTGGGCGGTGGGCATGATCACCCCGGACACCGCCGATGCAAGGCCGCGTTCGACGAGAGCGGTGTACAAGCGTGCTCTTCGCTGCGGAGGCGCGATCCGGAAACTCGACCAGAGGTTCACGCCTTTGGCACCAGTGAGCACCGCGTCGAGCACCAGCATCGGGAAGAAATCGGGGTCGGTGGCGGCGGGCGCATGAAACACCACCTTTACATAACCGGTCGTTCCCTCTCGCTCGACGACGACGCGGCGTTCTCCGAGTTGTGGCGGCTCGCTCGCCCGAATGCGATCCGGCACCCGGCCTTCCGGAATCGACGCAAAGTGCGCCTCGGCGCGCCTGAAGACGTCGTCGGCATCGACATCCCCGACGACGACGAGCGTCGCGTTGTTTGGAACGTAGAACCGCCGATAGTGGCCAACAAGATCGTCGCGCGTCATCGACCGCAGATCATCGATCCACCCGATAGTCGGATGGCGATACGGATGCGCTCGAAACGCGGTCGCCGTGACTTCCGTATCGAGGAGCTGATCAGGATCGTTCTCCCCGCCTTGCAGTTCCGAAATGATGACGGTGCGTTCCGACTCGCAGTCGGCAGGCTCGTAGAGGCCGTACGCCATCCGCTCGGCCTCTATGAACAGCATCTGGTCGAGCGCGCCGCGCCCGGCCGTTTCGAGATACGTCGTCTGATCGATCCAGGTGTAACCGTTCCACATGCCGCCGAATCGCTCGACGATGCCTTTCATCTGTTCGCGGGGGATGTTGACCGTCCCCTTGAAATTCATGTGCTCGACCCAATGCGACACACCGGTGTGACCTGGAAGTTCATCGCCCGAACCCACGCGGTACCAGCACCAGACCGAGACGAGGGGTGTCGTGTGAATCTCGCGGACCACCACCTTCAAACCATTTGGGAGGTAGTCGGACCGAAGTGGGGACTGAACCGCGGCGGCCGCTCGCAGGTGCATACTGACCATTATATAGGGCGGTTTTTGGTGGGTTTTTCGCGTTTTCCGTGCGATAACTGCTGAGGTTCCACCCGTATATGCGAGCCGATCCACTGGCCTCACGCTTGCACATTACCGAGCAGCGAACAGAGTCTTGAAGCTCAGCCGTGATGGCGAGCCCAAGTGATTACCTAGAAGTAGCAGGAGGCAACGATGTTCAAGCGTACGATTCTCGCGCTGGCGGTGGTCGCCCTGACCGTACCCGCGATCGCTCGAGCGCAGGAGAGCGCCGGCATCACTTTGCGGTCGGGCGAAAGGATCAACGGTGACCTGATGGATTTGGGTGGCGTCGGCTTCACCGTCAGGGTCAACGGCAACGAGCGGCAGATCCCGACCAACGACGTCGCCGTCATCGATTTCGGCGGCAGCTCGATGAGCGATGCCGACTGGGCGAAAGTCCCCGGTTCTCGACCGACCGTGATCTTGAAGAGCGGCGAGGCCATCCCGGGCCAGCTTGTCGACATCGGCGGCAGCTCCCCGTTGCGCCTGTCGATCAGGGGTCGATCAGGAGACCGCGACGTCAACTCGAGCGAGGTCAGCCATATCATTCTCTCCCGCCCGTCGAACGCGCCCGCGGCCAGCTCAGGAACGAATGCCACTGATGCGAATCTCGCTCCCGCGTCGGGAAACGGTATCACCGTCTCGCCACGCCAGGCGTGGACAGCCACCGGCATGACGGTCAAGCGGAATGACTCGCTGAGCTTCAACGCGAACGGCGAGGTGCAGTTGAGCGGCGACGCGAACGACGTGGCCACGCCGTTTGGCTCGAAGTCCGGACGTAAGGCGACCAACGCGCCGCTTCCAGACGTTCTGGCGGGCGCGCTGATCGGCCGCATCGGCTCGAACGGCCAGCCGTTCGCGATCGGCAGCGGCGTCAGCATCACGATGCCGGCCGCCGGACAGCTTTTCCTCGGCGTCAATGACGACGGATTTGACGACAATCGGGGTGAGTTCCGCGTTGACATCGGCCGACCCACTCGTCGGTAAATTGGTCTCCAGTAGTTTGCTGGAAACTGGGAGCTACAAATAGCCCGGCGTCATTCGGACGCCGGGCTATTTTATTCGGCTCGTCGTCAGCGCCGCGCGTGAAACACGGCCCGGTCCTGTCGAAACGCTTCCCGCGCAGTATTCTTCCCCCGAAGCTGGTGATACACGGCGCGCGCCGCGCGATACGCGGCGTTTGGTGACGTCGTCACCGTCGTGACGTGTTTGAACCCCAGGGTTTCGAGCATGCCCTCGACAGCCGGAATATTGGGGGCCCACCAGTTGGTCGGATCGTTGTTCAGCTCACGCCCCGGGTAGAACGCCATTGCGGGACGTCGGAATCCCACCAGGTCGATGACTGTTTCGAGGATCAGTCGGTCACGGGTCACCGATGCCACACGCTCCAGCGCCAGGAACGGATGACGCAGGTGGTACAGCACGCCAAGGAAGAGCACGACGTCGAACGTGCCGACACGTTCCGGCGTGAGATCCATCACGTCGATGTCGATGTCTTCGACCCGCGATCGGAGCGCCTCGCGGGCCAGCATGAAGCCGGCTTTGGTGCCCCACCCCGGTCCGTGCCACGAAAAGTGGTCGGCCGCGACGACACGCGCGGCGCCGCGCCGCTCGCATTCGAACGAAAAGAAGCCATCCCACGCGCCGATATCGAGGACCGTCAAGCCGTGCAGTGATGGCGGGAACTGGGCGCGGGCAAGCCGAACCGGCGAGTCGTCCACGCCGCGTGTGACGATGCCGCCTCCGAGATCAATCGTGTGATACCACCGGATCGCGGCCACGCGCGACTGAAGATCGGTGCTCGGCATCGAAGTCATTCTGCCACGGACAGATCAGAGGGAAACAGCGGACAAGTGGCAAACGCGATGCACTAGAATAAAAAGATCCATGGCCGAGTGGAAAGACACGCTGAACCTGCCCCGCACTGGCTTCCCGATGAAGGCGAATCTGCAGACGGCTGAGCCCCAGGCGCTCGCCCGCTGGGCGAAGATGCGCCTGTACGAGCGGATCCGCGAACACCGCGCAGGACGCAAGAAGTTCGTGCTGCACGATGGTCCTCCTTACGCGAACGGCCGGATTCACCTCGGCACCGCGATGAACAAGATCCTCAAGGATCTGGTCGTCAAGTCGCGGACGATGATGGGGTTCGACGCGCCGTACGTGCTGGGATACGACTGCCACGGCCTGCCGATTGAGCTGAAAGTCGATCGGGAGCTTGGGCCGAAGAAGCGCGACATGTCGGTGGCGGATTTCCGGCGCGCCTGCCGCGACTACGCCACGCGGTTTATCGACGTGATGAGCGTCGAGTTCCAGCGGCTCGTGTGTGTTCGGCGACTGGGACCATCTCTATCTGACGATGGACTTCCGCGTACCAGGCGGCGATCGCTCGCGCGCTTGGAAAATTCGTCGAACGCGGACTCGTCTACAAGGGCAAGAAACCGGTGCACTGGTGCATCCATTGCCGCACGGCGCTGGCGGAAGCTGAGGTCGAGTACGCCGACCACTCGTCTCCGTCGATCTACGTCGAGTTCCCGCTCGCCGAATCGAGCGCCGAGACGCTGCGATCGCGCGTGCCGGCTCTTGCCGGACGGCAGGTGTCGGTCCTGATCTGGACGACCACGCCCTGGACGATTCCGTCGAATCTGGCGATCGCCTTTCACCCGGAGTTCGACTACGCCGCTTACGACGTGGACGGACGCGCCGTGATCATCGCGGAAGCGCTGGAACCGGCCGTCGCGGCGGCGATCGGTCGAACACTCGGGGCAGCGGTCGCGCGGATGAAGGGAGCGGAACTCGAACACATCCGATTCCGTCATCCGCTCTACACGCGCGACTCGGTCGGCGTGCTTGCCGACTACGTCACGCTCGAGGCCGGAACCGGCGCCGTGCACACCGCGCCCGGACACGGCAGCGACGACTTCCTCACCGGAGTGAAGTACGGGCTCGAGATCTACGCACCGGTCGGGCCCGGCGGACATTTCCTCGACACCGTCGAGCTTTTCGGCGGCCAACGCGTGTTCGACGCGAACCCGGCGATCGAGGAAGCGCTCAAGGAACGCGGACGATTGTGGCATCGCGAGTCGTTCCAGCACTCCTATCCGCACTGCTGGCGCTGCCACAACCCGGTCATCTTTCTGGCGACGTCGCAGTGGTTCATCGCGATGGACGGTGCGCTCGATCCGGGAACGTCCGCGAGTCGCACGCTCCGCGGCGCGGCGCTCGACGCGATCGACAACGCCGTCCGCTGGGTCCCGACGTGGGGACACGACCGCATCTACAACATGATCGCGAATCGTCCCGACTGGTGCATTTCCCGGCAGCGCGCCTGGGGCGTACCAATCCCTGCCGTGGACTGCGTCAAGTGTGGCGAGGCGCTGCTGACGCCGGAGCTCGTGCAACGCGCCGCCGGCGTCTTCGACACCTATGGCGCCGATGCGTGGTACGAACGGCCGGTCGCCGAGTTCATCCCCGACGGCCTGACCTGTTCGACGTGCGGCGGCACGGAGTTCGAGCGCGAGCGCGACATCCTGGACGTCTGGTTCGACTCCGGCTCGAGCCACGAGGCCGTTCTGCCGTTCCGCGCGGAGCTGACCTGGCCCGCCGATGTCTACCTGGAGGGAAGCGATCAGCATCGCGGCTGGTTCCAAAGCTCGCTCCTCGTCGGCCTCGGCACTCGCGGCCGGCCGCCGTTCCGCGAGGTCGTCACCCACGGCTTCATCGTCGCCGAAGACGGCCACAAGATGTCGAAGTCGCTCGGCAATTCAATCGAGCCGCAGGAGATCATCAAGGACAGCGGCGCGGAAATCATCCGTCTGTGGGTGACGATGGTCGACTTCCGCGAGGAAGTGAGGGTCGGCAAGCAGATCCTCGCGCGTGTCGTCGAAGCCTATCGCAAGATCCGAAATACGATGCGGTATCTGGTGTCGAACCTGTACGACTTCGACCCGGCCGTCGATCGCGTGCCGCTCGATCGGATGCAGGAAGTGGATCGGTTCGCGCTCTCGCGCTACAGCACGATGGCGTCGGCGGTGCTCCGCGCGTACGAGGCGTACGATTTCCCGTCCGTGTTCCAGGCGATCAATCAGTTCACGACGGTGGATTTGAGCGCGTTCTACGCCGACGTGTTGAAGGATCGGCTGTACACGTTCGCGGCGGGATCTCCCGAGCGACGATCGGCGCAGACGGCGATGTTCATCATCGCCGACGGGCTGACCCGGCTGCTCGCGCCGATTCTGCCGATGACCACCGACGAGTTGTGGCGGCATTTGCCAGGCACGCGCGAGGACTCCGTCCACCTGGCCGAATTCCCGGCGAACGTCGACGCCATGCAGGACCGCGATCTCGCTGCGCGATGGGAACGGTTGCTGCAAATTCGCGACGAGGTCAACCGCGCGCTCGAGACTGAGCGGCAGGCGAAGACGATTGGCAACTCGCTCGGCGCGAAAGTCATCGTCCGCGCGCGCGGAGAGGACGCACGTCTGTCGACCGCTATCGCGACGATCTGGCGTTGCTCTTTATCGTGTCGCAGGCGTCGTTCGAGCCGCTGGACGGTGACGGCTCGGGCGTCGAGGTCGTCGTCACGCGCGCCGAAGGCAGCAAGTGTCCGCGCTGCTGGCGCATCGTCCCGTCGGTCTCGACCGCGTCCGGCACGGAAGGTCTGTGCGATCGATGTGTTGACGCGCTCCAGGGCACGAGCGGAACGGTCGCCGGATGAACGCTCGATGACTCTCCCGCCCGAGATGCCGGATACTGTGGCTCCGGCCGCGCCGCCGGACAACGGCGCGGCTGCTCGCTACGCGCATCCACTCGAGCTTGGAACGATGGCCATCGATCGTCGCGCTCGATCAGCTGACGAAGGCCACCGTGCGCGTGCTGCTGCCGCTTGGAGAAAGCCGCCGCATCATTCCGCAGCTCCTCGATCTGACGCACGTGCACAACACCGGCGCCGCGTTCGGGCTGCTGAACGCGGCTGATTTTCCGTACAAACCGGTCGTCATGATTGCCATCGCGGCCATCGCGCTGGTCGCGATTGCGGCCTATGCCACGCAGCTGGGGTTTCACGAGCGGATGGCGCGATTCGGCCTGGCGCTGATCCTGGGCGGCGCGTTCGGCAACCTCATCGATCGCGCAATCGCGGGCTACGTCGTCGACTTCGTCGACGTGTACTGGGGCAGCACACATTTCTGGGCGTTCAACGTGGCGGACTCGGCGATCACGATCGGGGCCATTCTGGTCCTGCTCGACATGATCGGAATCGGGCGGCGACATGCATCCAATCCTGTTTGAAATCGGACGCTTCCCTGTCTACACCTACGGCGTCCTGCTGGCCGCCGCCTACCTGCTGGGGCTGCAGTTCGCACTGGTCCGCGCCCGCAAGCGCGGACTCGATCCGAACCGGGTGATGGACCTCGGCATCTGGATCATCATCAGCGCGCTCGCCGGCGCGAAGCTGCTGCTCCTGATCGTCGAATTCGACACGTTCGGCAGGAATCCGAAGGAACTGCTGACGCTGCTGCGGGCGGGCGGCGTGTTTTACGGCGGGCTGATCGCAGCGGTCGTCGTCGCGCTGTGGTATCTGCGACGGCATCGCATGCCGATGTGGACCGTCACCGACGTCTTCGCGCCCGGCATTGCGCTCGGTCACGTGATCGGCCGGATGGGCTGCTTCTTCGCGGGGTGCTGCTTCGGTAGCCCTACCGACGTGCCGTGGGCGATCACGTTTCACAATCCGTACGCGGCTGAGAATGTCGGCACGCCGTTGAACGTTCCGCTTCATCCGACGCAGCTGTACGAGGCGGGCGCAGAACTGCTGATCCTCGGTTTCCTGCTCGCCACCGAGAAGCAAGGGCCGGCCGTTTCCGGGGCGGACGTTCTGGAGCTACATGTTCCTCTACGGCATATCGCGTTTCATCATCGAGTTCTACCGTGGCGATCCGCGCGGCACGATCGGCATCTTCTCGACATCCCAGTTCCTGTCGCTCATCATCGTGCCTCTGTCGATCGTGATGATGATCGTGCTCGGCCGGCGCTCGGCAGGCCCGGCACCCGAGGCCGACGCCCGTCGCGCACGCGCGGCCTAGACAAACCGAGCCGGCGCCGCGTGATTCGCAACGTCGGCGCATGGAACATCGAGCTTCGAACATGGCCCTGCATCACCTCATCGTCGAACCCGAGCATGACGGCAGCCGTCTCGACAGCTTTCTGACGACGCTTCTGCCGGACCAGTCGCGCTCGAGCGTCCAGCGGCTCATCAAGGACGGACACGTCAGCCGGCTCCCATGGCGCGTTCGTGCGAGCACGGTCGTGCGGGCAGGACAGACGTACGAGGTCGACATCCCTGCGCCCGTTGCCGCAGGCCCCGAACCCGAGGCACTTCCGCTTCGCATCGTCTTCGAGGATCGCGATGTCGTCGTCCTCGACAAGCCGGCGGGAATGGTCGTGCATCCAGGCGCCGGGCACGCCGGCGGCACGCTCGTGAATGCGCTGCTGCATCACGTCAAGGATCTGAGCGGCGTCGGCGGCGAGCTGCGCCCGGGCATCGTCCATCGACTGGATCGCGGCACGTCAGGGCTGATGGTGGTGGCAAAGAACGATGCCGCGCACCAGGAGCTGTCGCGCCAGTTCAGCGATCGCGAGGTGGAGAAGGAGTACGTGGCGCTGGTGTGGGGCGTCGTGCACGCCGGCCGACGCATCGATGCGCCGATCGGCCGTGATCCGAACGACCGGCAGAAGATGTCGACGAGCGCCCGCCGCGCGCGGAACGCGGTGACGCGAGTCACCTTCGCGACGCGACTCGACGGCGTGTCGCTGCTGCACGTCGCGATCGCCACCGGCCGCACTCATCAGATCCGCGTCCACCTGAGCGCGATCGGCCATCCGATCGTCGGCGATTCGACCTACGGCGGGGTTCGACGACGGACGGCCGGACATCTGCGCGCCGTCCAGCGGCTCGAACGGCCGTTCCTGCATTCCGCCCGACTGGCGTTCACGCACCCGGCGGACGGCCGGCGCGTGGAATTCGATTCACCGCTGCCGCTCGATTTGCAATCTGTGCTCGATGAGATTGAATCTCGAAATGAATAGTTGCCAGTTGCCAGTGAGATCCGACGTTCTGGAAACTGGAAGCTGGAAACTGGAAACTGGGAGCCGGAGACTGGAGACTATTCGAGAGAACAAGATCATGTCCGATACAGAACGACTCAGTCATGAACGCGTTTACGACGGCAAGGTCTTCGACATCGATCGCGACAAGGTTCGGATGCCGAACGGCCGCACGGTGACGGTCGACGTCGTTCGCCATCCGAAATCTGTCGTGCTGATTCCGGTGCCGGAACCCGGGCACGTCGTCCTGATCAGGCAGTACCGTTACGCGGTCAACGCGTTCCTCTGGGAGCTTCCGGCAGGCAGCGTGGACGAAGGAGAAACACCCGAGCAGGCGGCGCGCCGCGAGTGTCACGAAGAGATCGGCAAGGTGCCCGCACGATCGTCCGGCTGGCGGCGATGCTCCCGACGCCCGGCTATTGCGACGAAGAAATGGTGTTCTTCCGCGTCTCGAGCCTGGAGGAGCCAACTGAAGCGGCCGCGCTGGACGAGGACGAAGACATCGAAGCGAAGACGTTCGAGCTTCGCGAGGCGCGCGACATGATCCGCCGCGGCGAGATCACCGATATGAAGACGGTGGTGGGGCTGACGCTGATCTGAACCGGCATCGCGGTTCGCGGTTCGCGGCTCGCAGTTCGGCCGAATCGCGAACAGCGAACAGCGAACCGCGAGGATTATTGCACCGTCTGTCGGATCTCCTCGTCCACCGGCAGACCGGTGTGGGTCTGGGCGGCGGACGGGCGCAGCGCAATCGCCGTGACTTCCTCGATGTGCGACACGTAGTGAATCGTCAGCTCCGCGCGCAGCTCTTCGGTCAGATCTTCCTTGATGTTCTTCTCGTTCTGCCGCGGCAGAATCACTTCGCGTAATGCCGATGCGGCGCGCGGCCAGGACCTTCTCCTTGATGCCGCCGACCGGCAGCACACGACCGGACAGCGTGATCTCTCCGGTCATCGCCACGTCGCCGCGGACCGGACGGCCCGACAGCTCCGAGGCCAGCGCGGTCACCATCGTCACGCCGGCCGACGGCCCGTCCTTTGGAATGGCGCCCGACGGCACGTGCAGATGGACCTCGGCGTCCTTGTAGAACTCCGGATCGACGCCGTAATGCGGTCGCGTGCGCGCGGAACCACGAGAGCGCGGTGCGCGCCGATTCCTTCATCACGTCGCCGAGATGCCCGGTGAGCGTGAGGCTGCCGCCGCCCTGCATCCGCGACGCTTCGACGAACAGCACCTCGCCGCCAGCCGGCGTCCAGGCGAGGCCCACCGCCACCCCCGGATCCTTCGTCCGGTTCTCGATCTCTTCGTCGAGGAACGTCGGCGCACCCAGCATCTCGACGACCACGTCGTCGGTGATGACGATGCGCGTCTCGTCGCCTTCGGCGCGCCGACGGGCGATCTTCCTGCAGAGCGCGCCGATTTCCCGCTCGAGGTTGCGGACGCCCGCCTCGCGCGTGTAGCCGCGGATCACCGCACGAATCGCCCGCTCGGTGAACTCGACGTTGTCCGCCGACAGGCCATGATTGGTCACCTGCTTCGAAATGAGATGTTCGATCGCGATCTTGAGCTTCTCTTCCTCGGTGTAGCCCGCCAGCTCGAGCACCTCCATCCGGTCGCGCAGCGCCGGAGGAATCGGATCGAGCACGTTCGCGGTCGTCAGAAACAGGACTTCTGACAGATCGAACGGCACGTCGAGGTAGTGATCGCGAAACGTGTTGTTCTGCTCCGGGATCGAGGACCTCGAGCAGCGCCGACGCCGGGTCACCCCGGAAGTCAGAGCCGAGCTTGTCGATCTCGTCGAGGATGAAGACCGGATTCTTCGACTCGGCGCGGCGCAGTCCCTGGATGATCTGGCCGGGCAGCGCGCCGATGTAGGTCCGGCGATGGCCGCGGATTTCCGCCTCGTCGCGCATGCCGCCGAGCGACACGCGCACGAACTTGCGGCCGAGCGAATTGGCGATCGATTTGGCCAGCGATGTCTTGCCGACCCCCGGAGGGCCGAGGAAACACAGGATCGGTCCCTTGACGTCCGGGTTCAGCTTGCGCACCGCCAGATATTCGAGGACGCGGTCCTTGACCTTCTCGAGCCCCGAGTGATCGGCGTCGAGCATGTCCTTTCGTTCTTTCGCAGATCGATCGAGTCCTCGGTGCGCTTCGCCCAGGGCAGCGCCGACGATCCAATCCATGTAGGTGCGCGACACGGTGTACTCGGCGGCGGCGACCGGCATCTTCGAGAGGCGATCGAGTTCGCGGAGCGCTTCCTTCTTCACCGACTTCCGGCATGCCGGCGGCGTCGACCTTGCCCGCGCAGCTCGTCGATTTCGCGCGCCTGGTCGTCCCCTTCGCCAAGCTCCTTCTGGATGGCCTTCAACTGTTCGCGCAGGAAATACTCACGCTGGTTCTTGCCGACCTCGGACTGGACCTGCGACTGAATCTTCGAGCCGAGCTCGAGCACTTCGAGCTCCTTGATCAGAATGCGGTTGAGCGCGTCCATCCGCGCGCGAATGTCGAGCGTGTCGAGCACCTCCTGCTTGACCGGCGTGCCGATGGTCGTCAGGCTCGAGGCGATGAAGTCCGCCAGCTTGCCGGGATCGGTGATGTTGGCCGCCAGCGCCTGCAGGTCGTCGGACAGGACCGGCGACAGCGACACGACGTGCTGAAAGTTGCTCTTGATGTTCCGCTGCAGCGCGTCGATCTCGAGGTGATCCTCTTCGCGCAGGCTCTCGTCGGCGGCGACCACGGCTCCGCGCAGATAGGGACGCGTCTGGACGATCCGTTCGAGCCGCACGCGGGCCAGCCCCTGGACGATCAGCCGAAGGCTGCCGTCGGGCAGCTTGAACATCTTGTGAATGTGCGTGGCGGTGCCGATTGGATACAGGTCGTCGAGCAGCGGCTCTTCGACCGACGCCTCACGCTGCGTGAACACGCCAATCATGCGGCCCGACGACGGTGGCCTCGTCGATGAGGCGGACCGACGCTTCGCGGGCGACCGCCAGCGGCATGAAGGAATTCGGAAACAGCACCGTGTCGCGAAGCGGCAGCACGGGCAGCTCGCCGGGAATCGACAGCGGCCGTTCACCGTTGACAAGCAGGTCTTCGTCCAGGCGATCGGCCTGATCGGACTTCTCGGACTGATCGCTCATTCGGCGATCCTCCCATTCACGAATACGTTCGGGTGATGATACGCGGAAACTGGCGGGGGCGGGGCCCCGAAGGCGGGCCAGCGCACCGGCTCACCCCACTCGGGGCGAGCCGGTGGCCGATCGAACGTTATCCCTGCATGTCGATGAAGAGCGACGCATTGCCGCGGCGCTGCGCCATCAACCGTTCGCGCTGCTGCATGGTCTCGCGCTGCTCTTCGCAGTCCTTGCAGCGCACCGCGAACGGCAGGGCGCGAAGCCGCCGCTCCGAGATCTCTTCGCCGCACTCGAAGCAGTACCCGAACGTGCCCTCTTCGAGACGGTGAAGCGCCTCTTCGATCTTGTTCAGCGTTTCCGCCTTCATCTGGATCAGCGCGAACTCGATCTCGTCCTGAATATCCGCTTCGGAGCTCTCGGCCGCGTCCAGCACCCCCTGGGTCGGGCTGTTCGGGCTCTCGGTCCGCACGTCGCGAATCTTCTCCTGAACCTGATCCATGATTTCGCGCCGACGCTCTTCGAGAATCCGGGTCAGCTCGGCATAGCGATCCCGGGTCATTTGCCCGCCGGGTGCTTATGAACTTCCATATGAGTGCGCTCCTTTCCCTCTCCGCTTCGGCCTTTTAAGTCGCTGGCCGTTATGCAAGTCAATTGCCATGTATTAGCCGAACAGTTTACCGTAAAATTGGCCGATTTGTGAAGCGCTGGGAGCGGAGGCTGGACGGGGTCGGTGAGGAAAAACTGACACACTCGGTGCGTCTGCCGCGTGGCAATCACGCACCTCGGTCCCGTTCCGCCGCATTCGCCATGTGCTTCATCATCAATGTCTTACAAAGCCCGTCGCTCCGTTCCTGGCAGTGGTGGCGCTTATTGACCCTTTAGACGCCAGAACCCCTCCCGTCCGGTTCGACCTGTCCTCGAAATGTCACAAACGGATAGCGGCGAGAGGACCCGTGACTCTTTCGCGTCGAGCCACGGCTGCCAGGCGTGGACACCTCGACTCCGCGAGGCCGTGGCTGTCACAACGGCCTGCGCGAGATCGCGCGGCAGAAACATTTACTGAATGAAACGCTTGCCGATCGAGACGTTGGGAACGATCCCGCGATCGACGAGCTTCTCTGCCGTCGCGCGAGCTTCCCGTCCGCAGCCACTTCTCGTAGAGGCGCAGGAGGTCGGCGCTCGAGGTGACGGCCGTGCGCTCGCTGACGTCGGCCAGCACGTCCATGTACCCGACAAATTTGCGGGCCAGTTCGGCGAAGACCTCCGCAAAGGTGTCTTCGTCGCGCCGGCTCAGCGAACCGTACGCGTACTCGCCCATCGACACGTAGTAGTCGACGTCGACCGTGCGCCGGCGAAGGCTGTCGGGAAAGAACCCTGACATGAACAGCGAGAAGTCGCCGAGGCTGCGCAGCCGCATGCGCTGTTCCGAGCCGCCGGTCTGCAGCGCGCGCGTCAGCTGAATCGCCAGCGGTTGCTCCTCGAGGCCGCTGCCGGCTCCGGACGTCCGGACGGACGTACTGACACAGAAGGTTGACGAGGTAGTAGGCGGTCAGATCGCCCGCCTCCACGTGCTGACGCGCGAGCGCGGCCTCGACGAGTTCCTTGAAGTACTCGGCGGGCGCCTGTTCGTGCAGAAGCGGACGGTCCATAAACCTCCACTGTCCGCGCGCTGGCGACGCCGCGCGCGGCCTCCGATCGACAAGTTTGCAACTCGTATTCCGTGCGCGGGCGCTGGGAAACGCTCGCAAATCCGTGGCGGGATGCTGCCGATTATACGGACCCTCTTACAATTTTCAACCGCGTGTCCCCTAAAGACGCCGGCCGAGCGGGTTTCAGCGGCGTTCGTGATATAATTTAGCGTTTGTGCCGCCGCAAAGTGCGGCGGATGTACCTCAGAATCAACGCTTTACCCTCCATAGGCTCTAGTTATGGCAAAACGTTGCGAACTTTGCGGAAAAGGCCCGGTCGTCGGGCGGAATGTCAGCCACGCGCACAACGTGACGCCGCGCCGGTTCGAACCAAACCTTCAGCGCGTCCGCGCGATGGTGAACGGCGGCGTTCGTCGACTGCGCGTCTGCACGCGGTGTCTGCGCTCCGGCAAGGTCGTCAAGGCCGCCTGATCGTGCGCCAGGCCGTCGCGACACCGTCCGCGCCGGCCGCGATCGGCCCGTATTCGCAGGCGATTCGAGCGGGCTCGCTGCTGTTCGTCTCCGGGCAGGTGCCGATCGATCCGGCGACCGGCCAGATCGTCGACGGCGACATCGCGGCGCAGACCCATCGCGTCTTCCGCAACATCTCGGAGATCCTCAAGGCTGGCGGGCGCGTCGCTCGATCACGTCGTCCGCACGACGGTGTTTCTCGCCGACATGAACGACTTCGGCGCGATGAACGAGGTGTACGGCGGCTACTTCACGGCGCCTGCGCCGGCGCGCGCGACGGTGCAGGTCTCACGGCTTCCGAAAGACGCGCGGATCGAGATCGACGTGATTGCTGTGATCTGAGTCAATCTGATTGCAATGCTGAATGCCAATTGGTTCGGCTGCCTTCAATCAGCATTCAGACTTAGCATCAGCATTTCAGCCTTCACGCGCCGCCCTCTCCACATCAACGACTCCCGCAATGCTCCGCAGCGACTTGATCACCTTCTGCAGGTGCTTCACGTCGCTGATCTCGACGGTCATGTCGATTCGCCCCATCTGATCGTCGACCGTCGCTTCGACGTTGCGGATGTTGGTGTTGATGCCGGCAATCTTCGAGCTGACGTCGGCAAGAATCCCCTTGCGATCCTCCACCTGAATCGTCAGTCGCACGGTATACGGCGTGCCGTCGGCCCCCTTCGCCCATTCGACGGCGATCCGCCGCTCGGGATCGTAGAGAAGGTTCAGGACGTTCGAACAGGTCGCGGAGTGGACCGACACGCCTTTGCCGCGCGTGATGTAGCCGACGATTTTTTCGCCGCGAATCGGGTTGCAGCATCGCGCGCGAAAGACCATCAGGTCGTCGATGCCGTGCACGGTGATCTTGTCGTCGTCCGCCCCGCCGAGCACGCGGCGAACGACCGACGCGATCCCTCCTTCGGGCGGCGCCTCTTTCAGCTCCGCCTGCGGGACGAACTTCGCGAGCACGGTCTTCGGCGAGAGCTTGCCGTAGCCGAGCGCGACGTACAGCTCGTCCGGCTTTGCCCATCCCGTACTCGGTCAGCACGCGGCTCATCGTCTCCGGCTCGGTCAGCTGCTTGAGATTCAGGCCGTATCGCCTGGCCTCCTTGTCGAACAGCTTCCGGCCGAGCTCGAGGCTTCGCTCCTTTTCCTCCGCGTGAATGAAGTGCTTGATCTTGTTGCGCGCGCGCGACGTGACGACGAAGTTGAGCCAGTCGCGGCTCGGCTTGTGACCGGGCGTCGTGACGATTTCGACGATGTCGCCGTTGCGCAGCCGGGCGCGGAGCGGCACCATCTTGCCGTTGACGCGCGCGCCGACGCACTGATGGCCGACGTCGGTGTGAATCGCGTACGCGAAGTCGACCGGCGTCGCGTCGCGCGGAAGCGCCTTGACCTCGCCGCGCGGCGTGAAGATGTAGACCTCCTCCGGATACAGCTCGATCTTGAGGTTCTGCAGGAACTCCTGCGGGTCGCGAACCTCCTGCTGCCATTCGAGCAGCTGACGCAGCCAGACGAAGTACTGCTCGTCGCGGCCGGCGCCGACACGGCCTTCTTTGTATTTCCAGTGCGCGGCGATGCCCTTCCTCCGCGGTCCGGTGCATGTCGGCCGTCCGGATCTGCACTTCGAACGGCATCCCGCGATCGCTGATCACCGACGTGTGCAGCGATTGATAGCCGTTCGGACGCGGCATCGCGATGAAGTCCTTGATCCGGCCCGGAACCGGCGACCACGTCTGATGGATGATGCCGAGCGCGCCGTAGCAGTCCTTCACCGACTGCGTGACGATGCGCAGCGCGACCAGGTCGTACACCTGATCGAGCTCGATCTTCTGCCGCTTCAGTTTCTGATGAATGCTGAACAGCCGCTTGATGCGGCCGTCGATCTCGATCACCGGAATCTGCGCCTCGGCCAGCTTCGCGGCGACGGTCGTTCTTCAGGTCCTCGATCATGCCTTCGGTCGCGCGGCGCCGCCGTTCCACCTGGACGCGCAGCGCTTCGTAGGCGGGCGGTTCGAGGTACTTGAACGCCAGCTCCTCGAGCTCGTTCTTGATCTTGCTCATCCCGAGCCGGTTGGCGATCGGCGCGTAGATGTCGCGCGTCTCCTGCGCGATCTTGACGCGACGCTCCTCCGGCAGGTGATGCAGCGTGCGCATGTTGTGGAGACGATCGGCGAGCTTGACCAGGATGACGCGGATGTCGTCGACCATCGCGAGCAGCATCTTGCGGAAGTTCTCCGCCTGCCGCTCTTCGCTCGATGAAAACGAGATCGCGCCGAGTTTGGTGACGCCTTCGACGACGTGCGCGACGTCGGCGCCGAACAGCTCGCGGATCCGCTCGATCGGCGTCTGCGTGTCTTCGACGATGTCGTGCAGCAGGCCGGCGGCGATCGCCACGACGTCGAGCTTCATGTCGGCGAGCTGGTCGGCGACCTCGAGCGGATGCACCAGATAGGGCTCGCCGGAATGGCGCACCTGTCCCTTGTGCTCGTAGGCAGAGAACACGTAGGCCCGCCTCAGCAGGTCAATGTCGGCGTCGGGATTGATGCCCCGCACTTTTTCGACGAGGTCCTCGAACCGAATCATGTGGACTGGTGTCTAAACTCGCTGAGGAGAGCCGGCCGGTGGTTCCGGTTGACGTGGTGTTTTTTCGTTCACTATACTGGCCCGGTTCGGCAGCCGGCAATCCTCCTGTTCGTACCAGCAGAGCCGAAACACCGGAGACACGAGCGTATCTCCATTGTAATACTCAGTCTGATGCGGAGCGGCGCCGTTTGATCCGGCGCCGCAACTCGAGGGGAGCATGATCAGAATGCGAACGATGTCGGCGCTTACCGTCACGGCGATGCTCGGCCTCAGCCTGGCGGTCACCGGCTGCGGAAAGTATTCATGGGGCGCGCTGACGGCCCAGAAGACCTACAAGGACGCGAACGCGCTCTATCAGGGCTCGGACTGGAAGGGCGCGGCCGCCAAGTACGAGCAAGCCCTCGCCTCTGACCCCAGCCGCACCGAGATTTACTTCTACCTCGGAAACAGCTACGACAACATGTTCAAGGCCAGCCACATGGGCGAGGCCGAGAACGACGCGCTACATCCAGAAGGCCATCGCCAACTACGAGAAGGCGGCCGAAAAGGATCCCGAAGCCGGACATGCGCAAGCTGGCGCTCCAGTATCTCGTCGCCGCCTACGGCCCGGAGAAGCTGAACTCAGCCGGAAAAGGCCGAGCCGATCGTTCAGAAGATGATCCAGATCGAGCCGAACGAGCCGACCAACTATTTCGCGCTGGCGCAAGATCTACGAAGACGGCGGCCGCTACGATGAAGCGGAACAGACGCTGATGAAGGCGAAAGAGGTCAAGCCGAACGATCCGCTCGTCTACACGACGATTTCCGGCTTCTACAATCGCCAGGGAGACTTTCCCGAAGACCATCGAGGCGCTGAACACCGCCGCCGAGCTCGAACCGAAGAACCCTCAGGGCTACCAGCTGCTCGCGACCTACTACTGGGAGAAGGCCTACAAGGATCACCGCCTGACGTCAGCGCAGCGGAAGGAATACATCGAGAAGGGGCTGGCGGCGACCGACAAGGCGCTGGCGCTCAATCCCGACTACGCCGACGCGTTGACCTACAAGAACCTGCTGCTCCGCATGGAAGGCAACGAAGAGACCGACCTGGCGAAGCGCGCCGCGCTCTACAAGCAGGCGGACGAACTGCGCAACAGGGCGATCGATCTCAACAAAGCGCGTCAGTCAGGCAGGCGCCAAGCCCAAGTAGGCCGCACTCGACACTGCGCTCTCCGTCCAAGGCCGTCCGCGACGCGCGGACGGCCTTTTCATTTGCTCGCTACTTCGCGGCGCGCATGCTTTCGGTGATGACGCCAACCCGCGAGATCCCGGCGCCCTTGGCGGCGTCGATCACTCCGACGACGCGTCCGTAGGGCAGCGACCCGTCGGCGGAGATGAACAGCGTCTTGTCGCGGCGGTCCCGAAAGACGTCTGCCAGAACGGACTGCAGCTGCGGCAGATCGACCGGCTGCTTGTTGATCGGTCACCAGACCGTCCGCGGAATACTCGAGGACGATGCTCGGAGACGGCTGGCGATGTCTCAGTCTCGCGGCGCCGGCTGCCGGCACTCGACAGGTCGAGTCCCTTCTGGGTGAGCGGCAGCGCCGCCATGAAGATGATCAGGAGCACGAGCAGCACGTCGATGAGCGGCGTGATGTTCGGCTCGATCTGAAGACGCCCTGCCAGCGGCTTGACGACACCGTTCGATCTCATGCGGCCTCCCTTCGAGCAATCAGCATTCAGCAATCGACAATCGAAATCGACAGTCCGTTAGACCCCGTACAAACAAAAAGGGCGAACCGTGAGGTTCGCCCTTTGCTGTGTCGCTTCCGCCTGCACGCTGAAGTTCCCGCGCTAGTTGCCGCTCTTCTGGCTGCCGCCGCGGCGCATCTCTTCGGTGACGATGCCGACCTTCTCGACGCCGGCGCCCTTGGCCGCGTCGATGACGGCGATGATTTCGCCGTAGCGCAGCTCGCCGTCGCCGGCGATGAACATCGTCTTGTCCTTGCGGGTTTCGAAGATGTCGCGCAGCCGTGTCTCCAGGTCGCTGATCGTCACCGGCTGATGATTGATGGTGATCTGCCGCGCGTTGGTGTACTCCAGCATCACCTGCGTGTTGTCCTGCGGCTGCGTCGGCGCCTTCGTTTCGAGCGGCAGGTTGATGTCGACGCCGCGCTGCGTCAACGGCAGCGTCGCCATGAAGATGATCAGCAGCACGAGGAGCACGTCGATGAGCGGCGTGACGTTCATGTCCGCACTGGCGTGCGGCGTCTCGCCCGCGGACGACTTTCTCTGCGCCGAAGTGCTTATGCGCGTGCGCCATGACTACTTGCCTCCCGCCGGCGCGTTCGGATCCTTCTTCGGCTCGGTGATGAGGCCGATGTCCTCGATCCCGACCGCGCGGAGACTCGTCCATCGCCTCCATGATCGCGCTGTATTTCGCGTCCTTGTCACCCTTGATGAGGACGACCTTCTCGCGTCTTGTCTTCGAGCGCGGCCTTCACGCGCGTCGGGAACTCGCTCTTCGAGAACTGGAGCCCGTTGACCCAGAACTGGTTGGCCGAGTCGATCGCGACGACCGTCTGATCCTGCGTGTCCGGCTTCGGCTCGGTAGTTTCCAGCCTCGGGCAGCGTGACCGCGACACCCTGCTGCAGCATCGGCGCGATGAGCATCATGATGATCAGCAGGACCAGCATGACGTCGACGAGCGGCGTCACGTTGATGTCCGCCTTCAGCCCGCCTTTTGCGCCGCCAACATCCATTGCCATGGGAAAACCTCAATCAATTTGTGAATTGGTGAATCTCTGAATTGGTGAATTGGCGTCGGCGGTACGCGCATCGTCACACCGACCTACGAAGCGTCGTCAATTCACCAACTCACCGATTCACCAATTTCGCTACGCCGTCTTCTTGATGAAGTAGTCGAGCAGCTCCGACGACGAGTTATCCATTTCGACGTTGAAGTACTCGATGCGGCCGGTCAGGTAGTTGTAGAACCACACCGCGGGAATCGCGACGACGAGACCGAGCGCGGTCTCGACGAGCGCTTCCGAAATACCGGCCGACACCGCGCCGAGGCCGCCCGACCCGGTGGCCGCGATGCCCTGGAACGCGGTGATGATGCCGACGACCGTGCCGAGCAGTCCGACGAACGGCGCCGTCGCGCCGATGGTCGCCAGCGCCGAGACGCCCTTCTTCAGGTCGTTCGCGGTCAGCGCCGAGGCACGCTGAATCGCACGACGGACGGTGTCGACGAGATCTTCTCGACTGAGATTGGCGCCGCTTTCTTGCTGGAATTGATATTCCTGTAATCCCGGCGAGCACGACCTTCGCGAGGTGGCTGTACCGATAGGTCTTCGAGGACGAGATGGCAATCGCATCCTTGAGCCGTCCGTCTTTCAGGTGCTTGGCAACCTGCGGCGCGTAGAGCTTCGACTGCTTCCGCGCCTGCGTGAACGTGTAAATGCGCTCGATTGCCACGCCAAAGGAAATCATCGACATGATGACCAGGATGAACGCGATGGCCCTCGCGACCAGGCCCATGTCTCCCCACATCTTAATCAAATCCATCTCGCCACTCCTCCGGTGCCTGGAATACTCCAGAACTCGTTCGTTGTCCTGTCTGAATGTGTTACTGAAGCGTGAAATTCACCGTGACGGTCATGATGACGGGCACGGGCACGCCGTTGAGCAGTGTCGGCGTGAACTGCCACTGCTTCACGGCATCGAGCGCCGCCTGGTCGAGCAACGGAATCGACCGCAGCACCTTCGCGTCCTTCACCTTGCCGTCGGCGCCGATCGTGGCTTCGATGATCACCACGCCGGACACACGCGCGGACTGGGCGATGGGCGGATAGACCGGTCGGACGTCCTTTGTCTTGGTCGGGCGTCTTGATGTTGCCACCGACGCGGACGGGCGCCGCGGGGGGCGGCGGAGGCGGAGGGGCTTCAGGCAATCCGCCGACCACGCCGCCGACGGTGCCTCCGGGAATGCCGCCTTCGACGCCGCCGGGCACGCCGGCCGTCGATGGGACCGACGGCGCTTCCGGAACGATTTCCTTCGGCGCCTCAACCGGCGCCGCGTTCGGGTTCGCAACCGGCACCGGCTGAACCTTTGGCGGCGGCGGCGGCCGCGGGCGGTGGAGGTGGAGGCGGCGGCGGTGGCGGCGGCGCGCCCGACAAACGCCATCATCGTCGGCGGCGTCGGCAGCACATCGGCAGCCATCAAGGGAATGATGATGACGGCCGCGAAAATCGCCACGTGCGCCAAGATGGATAGCGGGACCGTATACCACTTTTGCGACCCGAGCTTGATAGACGGGTCGACGACGTCGCCGAACATGTCACGCGGCACGGCTTAAGTCCTCCTGGCTCTTCCGAAAGCGGCGCAAGACCGCGAATTATAGTCAGAGCCAAAAACCAGTGTCAATGAAGCATCTTCCGCTGAATTAGACACCAGTTGCCGCGGAATGGCCCGGCCAAAAATGCGCGGAAATCACGCCTTTCTCACGGCCGCCCCGCACGCACCTGAATCCGCATCCCGTAAAACGACCGCCACACGAACACCGCCGACGCGATGATGAACGCCCCGGCCAGCAGGTGGCTCATCATCGAACCGTACTGTTCTGCAAGCTGCACGCCCAGTTCGACGGCAAGCAAACCGAACAGTGTCGTGAACTTGATGACCGGATTCATGGCCACCGACGACGTGTCCTTGAATGGATCGCCGACGGTGTCGCCGACGACGGTCGCGGCGTGCAGCGGCGTGCCCTTCTCTTTCAGCTCGACCTCGACAATCTTCTTCGCGTTGTCCCAGGCGCCGCCCGCATTGGCCATGAAGATCGCCTGGAACAATCCGAACAGCGCAATCGATACGAGGTAGCCGATGAAATAGTACGGCTCGAGAAACGCAAACCCCAGCGTCGCGAAGAAGATCGCGAGGAAGATGTTGAACATCCCCTTCTGCGCGTACTGCGTGCAGATCTCGACGACCTTCTTGCTGTCGGCCACCGACGCCTTCGCGACCGCGCCGTCGAGCCGGATGTTGGCCTTGATGAACTCGACGGCGCGGTACGCGCCGGTCGTGACCGCCTGCATCGACGCGCCGGTGAACCAGTAGATCATGCAGCCGCCGGTGATCAGCCCGAGCAGGAACGGCGGATGGAGAATCGACAGATACTGCAGCAGCTCCGGCTGCAGCCGGTGCGTCAGCACCACGATGATCGAAAAGATCATCGTCGTCGATCCGACGACCGCGGTGCCGATGAGCACCGGCTTGGCGGTCGCCTTGAACGTGTTGCCGGCGCCGTCGTTCTCTTCGAGCAGGTGCTTCGCGCGCTCGAAGTTCACGTCGAAGCCGAAGTCCTTCTTCAGCTCCTGCTTGATGCCGGGCATCGATTCGATCGTCGACAGCTCGAAGACCGACTGCGCATTATCCGTGACCGGCCCGTACGAATCGACTGCGATCGTGACCGGGCCCATGCCGAGGAATCCGAACGCGACGAGCCCGAACGCGAACACCGCGGGCGCGATCATCATCCCCGCCGGGAAACTGCGTGCTGACCCCATAGGCGATCGACATCAGCGCCGACGATCACCATCCCCAGCCAGTAGGCGCTGAAATTCCCGGCGACCAGTCCCGACAGCACGTTGAGCGAGGCGCCGCCTTCGCGCGACGAGATCACCACTTCGCGCGTGTGCGCGGACTCGGTGGAGGTAAAAACCTTGACCAGCTCGGGAATGATGGCGCCGGCGAGGGTGCCGCAGGTGATGACCGTCGAGAGCTTCCACCACAGGTCGGGGTCGCCGCCGAGCGTTGGGATGAGCACGTACGAGACGATGTAGGTCAGCGCCACCGACACGAGCGAGGTCAGCCACACCAGCGTCGTCAGCGGCGCTTCGAAGTTCATCGTCGCGCGCGGTGGCGTACTTCGCTTTCGCCCAGGCGGCGTTCAGGAGATACGACAGGCCGCTGGCGATGACGCCCATGACGCGCATGACGAAAATCCAGACCAGCAGCTGCACCTGGACGCTGGGATCGGTGACGGCGACGAGGATGAACGAGATGAGCGCCACACCGGTGACGCCGTAGGTCTCGAAGCCGTCGGCGCTCGGACCGACCGAGTCGCCGGCGTTGTCCCCGGTGCAGTCGGCAATGACGCCAGGATTGCGCGCGTCGTCTTCCTTGATGTTGAAGACGATCTTCATCAGGTCGGCGCCGATGTCGGCGATCTTGGTGAAGATGCCGCCGGCGATGCGCAGCGCCGCGGCGCCGAGCGATTCGCCGATGGCAAAGCCGATGAAGCACGAGCCCGCGTAGTCGCCGGGAATGAAGAGCAGGATGCACAGCATCATGAACAGCTCGACGCTGATGAGCAGCATCCCGATGCTCATCCCCGCGCTGAGCGGGATGGCATAGATCGGATAGGGCAGCCCGCGCAGGCCGGCGAACGCGGCGCGCGAGTTCGCGAACGTATTGACGCGGATCCCGAACCAGGCGACGCCGTAGCTGCCGCCGATTCCGATCAGGCTGAACAGCAGGATGACTGACGACCTTGATCGGCGCGAAATGCTGCAGCAGCCCGAAGTAGAACACCATGATCACGCCGATGAACACTTCGAGAATCAGGATGAACTTGCCCTGCGTGATCAGATAGGTCTTGCAGGTCTCGTAGATGAGCTCGGAGATCTCGAGCATCGACCGATGCACGGGCAGGTTTTTCAGCTGGTTGAAGATCACGAGGCCGAACACGAGTCCGAGGACGCAGACGCCGAGGCCGCCCATCAGCAGCGTTCGGCTATTCACGCCCTGAAAGCTGACCGACGCCGAGATCGGGCAGCACCAGGTTGGCTTCACCGCCGCCGCGAGTGGTCGTCTCCTGCTGGCGCGGCCGTCGGCGTGCGGGCGCCTGCGGCGCCGCCAGCACGGCAGGAGCCGCACCGCGACCAGCCACAGGACAGGACGGCCGCCAGAATTCCGGCTCGCGCCACGCGTGGACAGAACGTTTCGGACATGTCTCTCCTTTTATTACCCGAGGGGCTTCGCCCCTCGGACTCCCCTACACGCGCTCTCGCTCGCCGCTTCGCCGGCTCGCTCCGATCGCGTGGCTCGCGTCGCTTCGCTCGCTCGCGTCTTGTTTCGCGCCGCCTTGCCTCGCCGTCCCACCAGTCCATCTCACGGACGCGCCGAACCCTTGACGAAGGCGGGCCATTCGCGTCGCTTCGCTCGCTCGCGTCTTGTTTCGCGCCGCTGTGCCTCGCCGTAGCACCGGTCCATCTCACGGTGCGGAGGCGGGTCGCTCATTCGAGTGCGTCCGATCCCAGACCGGCTGGAATCGGGGCGGCACGCAAAAGTTTCAAATCGTACTCAAAGTGCAGCGGACTTATTCAAGCAGGTTGAACGGAGACTTTTGTCGCCGTGACGGCGATTACACGCGGAAATCGCCGACGCGATCGACGCCGCGGCGCGCCTTGAGCCGGCTCGAAAGCGCCATGCCGCCGGTCAGAAAGATCCGAATGCCCTGCTCGACCGTGACGTCGGGAAACGACGCCTTGTCGCGTGCGCAGATGATCACGTCGCCGAGATACAGATGGTTGGTCGGAACGTAGACCGCAATCATCGGCTCCGGACCCTGCCCGCGATCGACTGTGAATTCCTTCGTCAGAAAACCCAGCACGAAACCGCGCGTCGAATCTTCAACCAGCACGACGCGCTTGAAGCCGTACTCGTTGTCGGGCGAGAAGGCGACGACCAGCTGCTTGACCGGCGCGTAGATCGTTCGGAACACCGGCACCCGCAGCAGATAGCCTTCGGTTCGCTGCAGCAGCCGCTTGCCGATCACGTTGGTCGCGAACGCCCCGACCAGCAGCACGAACAGCGCGGTCGTCAGAATGCCAAGTCCCGGCGCATGCGTGATGCCGAGCTGCGGCATGCGCTGCAGCCACGCGTCGTAAAACGGTCCGACGAAGCCGTCGATCAGCCGGAAGATCCAGACGAACGCCGCGACGCTGATCGACGAGCGGCACCGTCACGAAGAAGCCGGTGATGAAGCTGCGGCGAAGCCACTGCATCGGTGGAATTACAACCAGCGCGCCGCAATCGCTGCAAACAGCGCCAGTCCGAGGACGATGCGATACCAGGCGAATGGCGCGAACCCGCGCCGCCTGCACGAACCGCGAGAAACGGTCTCACCACGAGCAGCGACGCGACAAACGCCATCACGAATCCGACGGCAATCTCCGACGGCGCGATCCGACGCGAGGTGATGGCGCACCTTGAGCAGGCTGTGCGCGAACGCCGCCATCATCGTCGGCATCGCCAGAAAGAACGAGAACTCCGCCGCCGCGGCGCGATCGAGTCCCATCAGCATGCCGCCGACGATCGTCGCGCCGGATCGTGACACGCCCGGCACCATCGCCAGGACCTGGCACGCGCCAATCCCAAGCGCGCGGGCGAGCGGGGTTCGATCGGCATCAAGCAACCGTCGGCGTCGGCCGGAACCGCTCGACCAGCAGCATCACGATGCCGCCGAGGATGAACGTCGTCGCAAACACCTTCGGACTCTCGTACAGGACGGTCGTGACGTAGTCGGCGAGAAACGCTCCGGCCACGACCGCGGGAGCAAAGGCGACGAGAATCATCAGCGCGAAATGTCTGCGCGTCCGGGTCCGACCCGAGCCGCGTGACGATGTGGATGATCTTGGCGCGGTACAGCCACATCACGGCGAGGATCGATCCGAGCTGGATCATCACCGTGAACACGCCGCCGGGATCGTCGAAGCCGAGCAGCCGCGCACCGATCAGCAGATGCGCGGTGGACGAGACCGGCAGGAACTCGGTGAGCCCCTGAATGACTCCAAGCAGCGCGGCGACGAGCAGGGTCACGAACGCGCGGCTGTCTACGAAGCACGACGGCGCCCGGGCTTGCGCGTCTTCGGCGTCGGCGATGCTGAGGCGGTCGGCGCGAGCTGCGCCATCTTGCCCGCGCTTCTGACCCGGCTCTGCCAGATGACGGCAATCGCTGCGGCGATGAACACGCTCGAATAGGTGCCGGTGACGATGCCGACGATCATCGTGAAGGCGAATCCGTGCAGCACCTCGCCGCCGAACAGGAACAGCGCGACCGCGCTCAGCAGCGCCGTGCCGGCAGTGATGACCGTGCGGCCCATCGTCTGGTTGACCGACTTGTTGACGATGTCGTAGAGGTTGTCGCGCCGCATGCCGCGGATGTTTTCGCGAACGCGGTCGAAGATGACGATCGTGTCGTTGGTCGAGTAGCCGGTCACCGTCAGGATTGCGGCGATGACGTTGAGCGACAGGTCGTAGCGGAAGAAGGCGAGGAACGCGAACGTCACGAGCAGGTCGTGAATCGTCGCGATGACCGCTCCGACCGCGAAGCTGAACTGAAACCGGAACGCGATGTAGAGCAGGATGCCGATGAGCGACAGCACGGTCGCGACGATCCCCTTCCGTCGCAGATCCTGACCGACGGCCGGACCGACAATCTCGGTCCCGGCCGGCTTGAACGATCCGACATTGGCGGCCTTCAGCGCAGCGACGACCTCGTCGGCCTTCTGACTGAGCTCCGCCGCCCGACTTCCTCGCCGACCGTCGGCACACGAATCATGTATTGACGCGCGGATTCCTCGCCGTACCGCTGGATGACGGCGTTCTGACCCTCGCCCGGCATCGCACGCTCGAGCGCGGCCCGGATGACCGACGAATCAGGCGGCTGCTGATCGAACTGGACGATGACGATCGTGCCGCCGGAGAACTCGACGCCGAGCGGCAGGCCCTTGGTCTTGATGACCACGAGGCCGGCGATGATGATCAGCCACGACAGACCGATGGCGAACCAGCGCCAGCGGAGAAAGTCGAAATGAGGAGTCTTGAAGATCTGCATGGTTCAGCCTAAATGCTGAGCGCCGCCGTCTGGCGATGACCCAGCACCGCTTCGAACAGCGTTTTGGACACGAACGTGGAGGTGAACAGGTTCGAGATCAGACCGATGACCAGCGTCATCGCAAAACCGCGGATCGGGCCGGTGCCGAACTGGAACAGGAACGCGGCCGAGATGAGCGACGCGACGTGCGTATCGAGCAGCGTCAGGAAGACGCGCGAGAAACCGGCATTGATGGCCTGCGCGCACGCCGCGCTGCGCCGCCAGTTCTTCCTTGATGCGTTCGAAGATCAGCACGTTCGAATCGACGCCGATCCCCATCGTCAGGACGAATCCGGCGATGCCGGGGAGCGTCATCGTCGCGCCGATGTAGGCCATCAGGCCGAGCAGGATCACGAGGTTGAAAAGCAGGGCGATGACCGCGTTGACGCCCGACAGCTTGTAGTAGATGAGCATGAAGCCGACGACCAGCAGGAGGCCGACGAGCGAGGCGGTCACGCCGGATCGAATCGAGTCGGCGCCGAGCGACGGCCCGATCACGTGTTGCTGGAGGTAGGTCAGGCTCGCCGGCAGCGCGCCGGTGCGCAGGATCAGCGACATGTCGGCGACCTGCTCGCGACGTGAACGTGCCGGTGATGCGTCCTTCGTCGTTGATCTTCGTTTCGATCGCGCGGCCGCCGACACGACCCGGTGATCGAGCACGATGGCGAGCAGCCGGCCGATGTTCTCGCCGGTGGCCTTGCCGAACTTACGCGCGCCCTCGTTGGTCAAGCGAGAACCCGACCGCCGGGCGGTTGTTCTCGTCGATCGTCGACCTGGCGTTGCGAAGATCCTGGCCCGTCACACCGGCGCAGCCTTGCGCACGAGGTAGAAACTCGTGTCGCCGGACGCGGCGGCACCCTGGAGGATCTCCATGTCGTCGGGGACCTTGCCGCCGTACTGTCTGCAGCAGCGCTTCCTGCGTACCGGCCGGGCCGGCTTCGACGATCTTCAGCTCGAGGATCGCGGTGTTGCGGATGATTTCCTTCGCGCGCGCGACGTCGGTGACGCCCGGCAGCTGCACGAGAATCTCGTCGTTCGACTGGCCGTAGAGCGAGATGTTCGGCTCGGCGACGCCGAGTTCGTTGACGCGACGGTCGATCGTCTCGCGCGCCTGCGTGACCGCCTGATCGCGCATCGTCACCGCGATGTTCGGCTTCATCGTGAAGTCGTAGGCGCCGCCGCGCCCGAGTTGCGGTCGTAGTTGCCGTCGTCGTCTGATCGTCGGCCAGCCGCGTGAACTCGGCGTCCTTCTCGGCCGGAACACCTTCGACGTGGAACGTCGTCGGTGACGTGACGCGCAATCGAGCTGACGCGGGATGCCCGCCGTCTTCAGCGCTTCACGCAGCTGCTCGCTCGTGGTCGTCGTGTGGATCTTGAGCGCCTCGTCGGTCTGCACTCGTAGCACGAGATGCACGCCGCCTTTGAGGTCCAGTCCGAGCTTCAGTTGCTTTGCGGCAAGCCATCCGGGCAGCGGCATGTGGTACCGCTGCGCGAGAATCGGGTAGACGCCGACGGCAAAAAAGATGACGAAGACCGCGAGGCTCGTCGATGAGTTTCCAGCGAATGTTCTTTGTTCATGGTTAGCTGTTGGTTGAGTCGGGAACGACCGGCTCCTGGCCCTGATATCCGCCGACCGACGCTCGCGCGATTTCAATGCGAACCTTGTCGGCGACCTGGAGCTGCACCGACTTGTCGTTCACGCGGGTGATCTGCCCGTAGATGCCGCCGGTCGTGACGATCTTGTCACCGACCTTGAGCGCGCCCTGGAATTCCTGGACCTTCTTCTGGCGGCGCTGCATGGGCATCAGGATCAGCACATAAAAGATGCCGAGAATGAGGGCAAACGGTAGAAACGACACCAGGCCACCGGGCTGGCCGGCGCCAGACATCGCTATAAGTAAAGGAGCAGACCCGACAGTCGAGTCGCATTCAAATTTGAGGTCGGCGAGAGAAGGTTTGATGGAACTCGCGGCGGAGTTTTTCAAACGAGCCGAACACTATAGCCTCCCTAATCCTCCGCATGGTGTCAAGGTAAAAGTGGAGATTATGCAACGAGTTGAGGGTGGCAGCCGTCATTTCGCCGACGACAAAAAGGTGCCGCAGATAGGCGCGTGAAAAGTGCCGGCAGGTGTAGCAGCCGCAGTCCGGATCGGGCGGCGACATGTCCTCGGCGTAGCGGGCGTTCTTGATCGCGAGCGGGCCCCGGCTGGTCAGGAGCTGACCGTTCCGCGCGTTCCGCGTCGGCAGCACACAATCGAAGAGTCGATTCCCCGCGCCACGCATTCGATCAGGTCGTCCGGCATACCGGTCCCCATCAGGTAGCGCGGTTGGTCGTCGGGCAGCAGCGGCGCCGTGTGCGCGACCACGTCGTACATGACGTCAACCGGTTCACCGACGCTCAGCCCGCCGATGGCGTACGCCTCGAAGCCGATGTCGATCGTTCGCTGAACGCTTTCGGTGCGCAGGTCCAGGTCGGTGCCCCCCTGGATGATGCCGAACTGCGCCTGACCGGGATTGGTGACGATCACGTCCGGCGACGGAGCGCGGATCGTGCGCGCAACTGCAGTTGTCGGCGCCGCGCCCGCTCCGCCCATCGCGCCGATCGTTCCATCGCCGCACGCACCTCGTCGCCTGAAATGTGTGTAACCGAACGACCGGGGTCTGACCCCGGGTCCTCGGGGTCTGACCCCGGACGGGTGCCGACACACTCGTCGAGCACCATGGCGATGTCCGATCCGAGCTGCGCCTGGATGTCGACCGCCCGCTCGGGCGTCAGCAGGTGCAGCGATCCGTCGATGTGGGATCGGAATGTGCGCGCCTTCTTCCTCGATCCGGCGCATCGCCGCCAGGCTGAAGACCTGATAGCCGCCGCTGTCGGTGAGGATCGGACGATTCCAGCCGATGAACCTGTGCAGCCCGCCGCAGCGCGCGATCAGGCTGTCGCCTGGCTTCAGGTACAGGTGGTAGGTGTTGCCAAGGATGATCTCGGCGCCGAGATCCTCGAGGTCGCGCTGCGTCACCGCCTTGACCGCCCCGCGTGTGCCCACCGGCATGAACGCCGGCGTCTGCACGACACCATGCGGCGTCGTCAACTCTCCGCGCCGCGCGGCGCCGTCGCGATTGAGGACGCGGAATTCGAAACGGGTCACTCACGGCATTCAAGCATAGCGCGCTGTGCAGGCGGCATCCGTAGCGCTGCTTTTGCCGGCATGTCATTTGACGCGGGCTGAAGCCCCGGCGCTACGGCTCTCGGGGCTCGCATTTCTCACCGCCGTCCCTGTTATCCTGTGTGCCGTGAAACGACTTCGCGTCGGAGTGTTGTACGGCGGACGGTCCGGCGAACACGAAGTGTCGCTGGCGTCGGCGGCGGCGGTATTCGCCAATCTCGATCGCACTCGTTACGAACCGATCGCGATCCGGATCGAGAAGGACGGACGGTGGGCGCTGGCGGATCGGCCGCCGACGACGGTCTCGGCGGCCGAAGTCATCGAGCAGGCACGGCTCGAGGCCGCGCGGCCAAGCCGCAGCGGCCGCGAAGTCCACTTGATGGCACGACCGAGCGAAGAAACCATCCTCTCGATCGATCGCCGATCGTCGCGCGACGACGAGGGGCACGCGGTCGTCACCGGGCTGAATCTCGACGTCATCTTCCCGGTTCTGCACGGACCGTACGGCGAGGACGGAACGATCCAGGGCCTGCTTGAGCTCGCCAACGTTCCGTACGTCGGCGCCGGCGTGCTCGCGTCGGCCGTCGGTATGGACAAGGCGGTCATGAAGGTCGTGTTCGCCGCGGCCGGTCTTCCGGTCTGTCCGTATCGCGTCGTGATGCGGCACGACTGGCAGAGCCGACCGCGATGCCATCGCCGCCGAGCTGGAAAAGATCGCTCCGCTATCCGATGTTCGTGAAACCGGCGAACCTGGGATCGAGCGTCGGAATCTCGAAGGCCAAGACGCGAGCCGGACTGATCGACGCGATGGATCTCGCCGGCAGCTTCGATCGCAAGATCGTCGTCGAGGCGGCCGTTCCGAAGGCGCGCGAGATCGAGTGCGCGGTGCTCGGCAACGACGCACCGGAAGCGTCGGTGCCGGGCGAGGTCATTCCGTCGCGCGAGTTTTACGATTACGAAGCGAAGTACATCGACGACGGATCGCGAAGCGATCATCCCCGCCGATCTGGGACCGCGAACCGCCGCCGAGATTCAAGCGGCTCTCGATCCTGGCCTTCAAGTCCATCGACTGTGCCGGGATGGCGCGAGTCGATTTTCTGCTCAGCCCTGACAAGATCTTCGTCAACGAGGTGAACACGATCCCGGGGTTCACGACGATCAGCATGTACTCGAAACTGTGGGCCGCCACCGGCGTCGAGTACCCGGCGCTGCTCGATCGGCTGGTCGCGCTCGCGCTCGAACGGCACGCCGAAAAGCAGCAGCTCCGCACCAGCGTCACATGAAGACGCCTGCCGGGCCGTGCATCGTCCTGGTGCTCGCGACGCTCGCGGCTACGGCGACCGATGCCGCCGCACCGGCTGGTCATCAGATCCGCGGCGTCGATGCGCTCGCGCGCGCCTACGATTTCATCCTCGAAGCACGATTCGACCAGGTCGACGCCGAACTGCGACGCGCCTGCGGTCCGGCGCCGCCCGAAGCCTGCGAGGTGCTCGGCGCCACGTCGCTCTGGTGGCAGATCCTTCTCGACCCCGAGAGCCGCGAGCTGGACGACGAGTTCTCGACCGCCGTCGATCGGGCGATCGCCAGCACCGAGGCGTGGACCGATCGCGCGCCAGACGACGCGGAGGCGTGGTTCTACAACGGCGGCGCGTACGCGGCACGCGTCCAGTGGCGCGTTCTGCGCAACGAAAAGCTCTCGGCCGCGCGCGACGGCAAGAGCATCAAGGTGGCGCTGGAGCGCGCGATCGAGCTCGATCCGTCGCTCGAGGACGCCTACTTCGGCGTCGGCATGTACAAGTACTACGCCGACGTCGCGCCGGCGGCGGCCAAGTTCCTCCGTTTCCTGATGCTGCTGCCCGGAGGAGATCGGAAGGAAGGGCCTGGATCAGATGCTGCGGGCGCGCAGCCGCGGCCGGCTGCTTCAGGGGGAGGCCGACTACCAGCTGCACGTGATTTATCTGTGGTACGAGCGGCAGACGCCGCGTGCGCTGCAGCTGCTGCAGTCGCTTCACGATCGCTACCCGGCCAACCCGCTCTTCGTCGCGCAGACGGCCGAGATTCAGGACCTCTACCAGCACGACGTCACGGCCAGCCTGGCGACCTGGCAGTCGCTGCTGGCCGCCGCGCGGGAGCAACGGGCCAATCTCCCGGTCCTGAGCGAGGTGCAGGCGCGGCTCGGCATCGCGAAACAGCTCGAGGTCCTGCACCAGACCGACGATGCGATCGAGATGCTGCAGGCCGTGGTCGCCCTGCATCCCTCAGCCCCGTATGCGTCGCTGCCGCTCGCGTACCTCAGGCTGGGGGAGGCGTACGATCGCATGGGCGCCCGCGCCTCAGCCGTGGACGCCTACCGGGCAGCCATCGCCGCGGTGCCCTCATCGGATTCCTACAAGGTCCGCAGCCAGAGCAACGAGCACCTCCGCCGTGCGCCCGACTCCAAGCGCGCCGAGGCGTACCGGCTGTCGCTCGAAGGCTGGCGCCGGTTCGAGCACAACGAACCGATGCGGCAGCCAACGCCCTCGAGACATCGCTCGCCCTCAACGGATCCGATCCGGTGGCGCACTATCGATACGGCCGTGTGCAGCAGGCGCGCAAGGACGACGCCGGGGCGCTCGCGCAGTTCGAGCACGCGATCCGAAGCGCCCATACCTGTCCGGCACCGATCCTCGGCAATGCCTACCTCGAAGCGGCGCGCGTGCTCGAGCGACTCGGCCGTCGTCCGCAGGCGATCTCCTACTACCACATCGCGACGACGCTCTTCGGCGCCGCGGCCGACACGCGAGCGGCGGCCACGCGCGCGCTCACGCGGCTCGAGAGGTGATCGAAAATGCTGATTGCTGAATGTTGAACGCGGAATGATCGATCGTTGTCACGCGCTCCACCTATCAATCGTCAATCAGCAATCAGCAATCATCAATCGAGTGATCTACAGTCACGATCGCGTGCAGCCGACAAATTTGGTGTGCGTTTTTTTGACATTTCGTGCACTTTGTGCTTGACACTCTATTTTTCTCATCCATAATCTACATCTTGTATGAGGGTGGTTCGCTCAGCCCACCTGTTGTAACCGACGGTAGTCGTTAAATCAGCTGAGCTGCCGGTTCCAAGGAGGAATCATGGCGAAGAAGGCTGCTAAGGGCGGAAAGAAAAAGGGCGGGAAAAAGCGCTAACGCGCTCCGTCTGACGACTGGGGGTGTCGCGTGCTGACACCCCCAATTTTTTGTCTGCAGATCTTCCGCGCACGCGGAAGTGCAACGCGACGGGCACCGACGGACGCAGGCCGACGTGCCAGGAGGCAGCGGCGCTGCCACGACGGAGACAGGCCCTCGCGATCGGAATCCCACAGTGAAAGGGGGGATTGAGCGCAATGGCAAAGAAGGCTGCTAAGGGCGGGAAGAAGAAGGGCGGCAAGAAGCGTTAAGCTGCCACTCCCGCTAAAAAGGGGGCGACCGTCGCCCCCTTTTCTTTTGTACTCAGTCGCGAAGGCGGATTACTGCATCGTCTTCCCATCCCACACCCTCACGCTCCGAATCGTGTCGCCCTGCTGGATTCGATCGACGACGTCCATGCCGTTGACGACCTGACCGAACGCGGTGTATCGCGCGTCGAGATGCGGTTGCGGTGAATGGGTGATGAAGAACTGACTGCCACCGGTGTCCTTCCACGACAGCGCCATGCCGACCGTGCCGCGCAGGAACGGCCGCTCGTTCAGCTCGTCGCGAATGGTGAACCCCGGGCCCCCTTCTCCGTCGCCGCGCGGATCGCCATCCTGGACGACGAAGTTCGGCACGACGCGGTGGATCTGCAGACCGTTGAAGAATCCCTTGCGCGCGAGCGTCACGAAACTCCAGGCCGTCTGCGGCGCATCCAGGACCGCCAGCTCGAATTCGATCGTGCCCTTGGCGGTTTCGATGAACACGTGCGGCGAGAGCGCGGGCCGATGAGCTCGGTGTTGTCGTAGGGCACTCTCGGCTCGCCTGGCGCCGGACGCATCGCAGCGAGCGCATCAACCGCGGGATCGAGCTTGGCCAGCAGCGTCGCGGCGTGCACGCGAACCGCCCAATCCTTGTCGTTCAGCGCGGTCTTGACGTCCGACGTGGCGGCAGACGCCCCGTACTCGGCGAGCGCCGACAGGATGGCGGCGCGCGCATCGATCGCGGCGTCGGCGCCGGCGAGAGTCAGCGCGTCACGCAGCGCCTCGACGCCGCCCGCTGGCTTCAACTCTCCGATGATCCGGGCCGCAGTCGCGCGGACGACGAAGTCGGGCTCTTTGAGCTCGGCCAGGGCCACCGTCGCCGCGTCGGGCGCCTTGAGGCGCGCGAGGGCATTCAGCACCGACGGCACCACCCGTCGATCGTCGTCGCGCAGCATCGAGCGCGTCCGCTCGAGCGCCACCTTGGGAGGCAGCGTCCCGAGGACATCCGCCAGCGCCGCGCGGACGGTCCACTGCGAATCCGGTTCCATGCCGGACAGCACGAGCACGAAGCCCTCGGGATCGATCGCGGCCGCCGCGCGCAACGCCGCGGCGCGCATCGTCGGCCATGGATCGCTCAGCAGGTCCTGCACGATGGGAAGACCGTCCGCGGCCTTCAGCGTACCCAGCGCGCTGACCGCCTGCAGTCGGACGTTCGGGTCGCTGGCGTCGGACGCAAGCTTCACGAGGAGCGCGCTCGCGCGTCCCTCCCCGATCGTCGCCAGCGCACGAATGGCCGACACCACGACCTCGCGCGACGCGCCCGGTGTGCTCGCGATTGTCAGCAGCGGATTGACTGACTTCGCATCCTTGAGAACGCCCAGTCCTCGGGCAGCAAACGCCGCGGAATACTTGCCCGGGCCATTGAGAATCAGGAGCAGCGCCGGCGCGGCGCGCCGATCCTCGATCCGCCCCAGGGCATAGGCGACCGGCCACCAATTGACGACCGGCAGTCCTCTGGAATCGAGCACCGCAGCGGCAAGCGGCTCGTAGGTGCCAAGCCGCACGAGCGCATAGATGCCGAGGCGAAACGCCTCGGCTTCAGGCGGCGCCGGCCATCGTTCATCGTCTGGCGCCATCGACGCGACGGAAGCGCCTCGCGCGTACTCGGCGACCATGCGGCCGATGGCCTCGCCCGTCGCGCGCCGGTCGTCCGGTTTGATCTGATCTTTGTCCTTTGCCTCAATCAGGCCGAGCGCTTCGGCGGCGCGGCCGCGCACGATCGGCGCGGCGTCGGTCAACGCCTTCGTCAGGGCAGGGGCGGCCGAGACATCGCCGATGAGTCCAAGCGCGAACGCCGCCATATCGCGAACGTCTGGATCGGTGTCCGACAGCGCCTTGACGAGCGGTTGGACGCCAGCGGGAAGCCCGACGCGCCCGATCGCCAGCGCGGCGCGACGGCGCACGCGCGGTTCCGAATCAGACAGGAGGGTCGTGAGATCGGGCGGCGTCACAACGGGAGCCGGGGAAGGCGTGACCGTATTGCGCGTGCGGCCGCGTGGCGGAGCCGGCGCAGGAGGAGAGGGAGCCGGCGCAGTCGCCGCGAGAATCCGCCGGTCCTCCAGCTGAAGCATCAACGCCACCTTCTGCTCGATCTTCAGGTCGAGTGCGAGGTTCGGGTCGATGGTCGGGGCGGCTGCCGGCGGCGCGCTGGCACAGCCAGCGGCCAAAAGAACCATCAATGCAGGAGCCGCGTGACGTCGAATGAAGATCGCTGTGTGTGTCATGAGGATCAGTGCCGTCGAAGCTCGCACTGCTCGACCGTCGCCCGGGCGACACGGTCGCTGATGATATTGACACCGATGCCAGGGCCCGGTGGAACCGCAATCGTGCCGTCAGGCCGCACGTCGATCTCCGGATCGATCAAATCCGGCGCGAAGTAGCGCCGGCTCGCCGCGACGTCGCCCGGCAACGTGAAACCCGGCAGCGTCGCCAGATGAATATTGTGCGCGCGGCCGATGCCACTTTCCAGCATTCCGCCGTGCCAGACCGGCGCCTGGCGCGCCACCGCGATATCGTGCATCCGGATCGACTGGGTGTGCCCACCGACACGGCCCGGTTTGATGTTGATGATGCGGCAGGCATCCATGTCGAGCGCGTCCTCGGCCAGTCGCGGGGTGGGCAGCGATTCGTCCAGGCAGATCGGGGTCCGAATCTGCGACTGCAGCCGCGCGTGATCGCGCAGGTCGTCATAGTCGAGCGGTTGCTCAATCATCATCAGATCGAACGGGTCGAGGCGCGCGAGATGGTTGGCGTCACGCAGGGTATAGGCCGCGTTCGCATCGACCATCAACGGCACCGTTCCGCATCGCTCGCGAACCCTCCGCACAGCCTCGAGATCCCAGCCAGGCTTGATCTTGATTTTGATTCGCTGGTAGCCGGCCGCCAACTCGGCATCGACGCGATCGACCAGCCCGTCGAGCGAGTCCTGGATGCCGATCGACACGCCGGAGGCAATGCCACGCGCAATTATCGCCGGACTTCCGCCGAGCAATGCGGCGAGCGGGCGCTGCCCTTGTCGCGCAAAAAGATCCCACGCGGCCATTTCCAGCGCGGCCTTGGCCATATGGTGGCCGCGCACAATCGAGAACGAATCGAACACGTCCCGCGGATGCGCGTAGTGACGATCGAGAACGATCGGCGCAAGAAATCTCTCGATGATGTGCCAGGCGGTTCGCGTCGTTTCGGAGCTGTAGAACGGGTTGTCGTCCGCCACGCACTCACCGACGCCGACCGCACCGTCGTCCTCGACGGTCACCAGCACGAAAGCCCGATCGGAGATGCGGCCGAAGCTCGTCTCGAAGAACCGGACGAGCGGGAGGCGCAGGAGCCGCAGCTCGATCCGATCGATTCGCACGCGACAATGCTATCGCAATCGCTCGGGTGGTTTCGCTATACTTCGCTCACCGCGCCAGCCTCGCGGCACGATTGAGTTCAACCCTGGACTTCCGCTACATCGCCATCGAGGGGCCGGCCGGCATCGGAAAATCGCTGCTCGCCGATCGTCTCGGTTCCCGTCTCGACGCGACCGTCGTTCTCGATGAAACGGACAATCCCTTTCTCGCTGACTTCTTCGCCGACCGTCCAGGGGCGGCGTTCCAGGCGCAGCTCTTCTTCACGCTGTCTCGCCATCGCCAGCAGACCGTGCTCCGGCAGAGCGATCTCTTCAGCCAGCTGACCGTCTGCGACTACCTGTTCGAGCGCGACAAGGTCTACGCCTACCTGAACCTCGATGACAACGAGCTGTTCATCTATCAACGCGTGTACGAGCTCCTCGCGCAGGATATTCCGGCACCGGATCTGGTCATCTTTCTCCAGAGCCCCACCGACGTCCTTCGTCGCCGCCTCCGCGATCGCGAACGCGCCAACCCGGACGTGCCGTCGCTCGACGACGAGTACGTGCGGGAACTCAACGAGGCCTACAACCACTTCTTCTTCCACTACAACGCGACGCCGCTCCTGGTCGTCGAGACCTCGCAGTTCGATTTGTCGTGGGGAGAAGACGCGCTCGCTGACCTCGAACGGCAGGTCCGGTCGATGGGGCGCGGCACGCGGTATTACGTCCCAAGGAAATAGGGAAATGCTGAACGTTGAATGTCGAATGCTGAATGAATTCCAGACACCAACCATTCACCATTCAGCACTCAGCATTCAGCAATGTTATAAGCTTCTTTGAATGGCCTGGTTCAAGAGGGTCCGCAAGCCGATCGAGGGAAAGGCTGACAAGAGCCGGGTCCCCGAAGGATTGTGGGTCAAGTGCCCTTCCTGCGCTCAAATCATCTACAACAAGGACCTTGCGGCCAGCCTGAGCGTCTGCACGAAGTGCGGACATCATTTCCGCCTCACCGCCTCGGAGCGTCTGCGCAGCCTGTTCGACGGCGAGTGGGAAGAGCACGATGCCGGGTTGAGGTCCACCGATCCGCTCAAGTTCACCGACACGAAGAGCTACCGGCAGCGGCTCGACTCCAGCATGAAGAGCACGGGGCTCCGTGATGCGGTGATTTCCGCCAGCGGCCGCGTCGGTGGCATGGACTGCATCGCCGCCGCGATGGAGTACAGCTTCATCGGCGGCAGCATGGGCGTGGTCGTTGGCGAGAAGATCACTCGCGCGATCGAGCGCGCCCTGTCGCGGCGATGGCCGATCATCATCGTCTCGTGCTCCGGCGGCGCGCGGATGATGGAGGGGGCGTTGTCGCTGATGCAGATGGCGAAGATCAGCGCGGCGCTGGCGCGTCTCGATCGCGCACGGCTGCCATACATTTCCGTGCTGACCGATCCGACGACCGGCGGCGTCACGGCCAGCTTTGCCATGCTCGGCGACGTCAACATCGCGGAACCGAAAGCGCTCATCGGCTTCGCCGGGCCTCGCGTCATCGAGCAGACGATCCGGCAAAAGCTGCCTGACGGTTTTCAGCGCAGCGAGTTTCTCCTCGATCACGGCATGCTCGACGCCGTCGTCGATCGCCGCGAGATGAAAGATCTGATCGTGCGCGTGCTCCGTTTTGCCGGCACCGACCGGGGGCGGCAGGATCGGTCGGGCACGCTGGAGTCTCGGGCGACACCGTAGCGTTCGTGCTGATTTCAGCGTGCACGCCAAGCATTTCTCACTGCTCGTGGAGCCCTCCGCCTTCGCGCAAAACGCCCCGGGGGCGCGCTCCGGCGAGACCTCGCCGTAGCTGGTCCCGAATGTCCATGACCAGCGGAGGCGGGCACCCCCGCAGGCGCTAATGTCGGACCCCATCGACTTTCTTTACAGCCTCGAACGGCTCGGCATGAAGTTCGGGCTCGAGAACATCGCGGCACTGTGCGCCGAGCTGGGACATCCCGAGCGCGCATTCAGATCGATCGTCGTCGCCGGCACGAACGGCAAGGGGTCGGTCACGGTGATGACCGAGACGGCACTCCGCGCGGCGGGTTTCCGCGCCGCTCGATACACGTCTCCCCATCTCGTCCGCCTCGAAGAGCGGTTCGTCATAAACGGACAGGAGGTCGCCACCGCGGATCTCCGTGACGCGCTCGGCGCCGTGCAGGAAGCGGTCGACTCGCTGATGCAGGCGCGCCGTCCTGGAGGCGTTGCCGACGTTCTTCGAGGTCGCGACGGCGGCCGCCTTCGAATTGTTCCGGCGTGCATCAGTCGAGATTGCGGTTCTCGAGGTCGGCCTCGGCGGCCGGCTCGATGCCACGAATGTGGTCGCGCCGATCGCTACCGCGATTACCTCGATCGACTTCGACCACCAGGCACAGCTGGGAAACACCATCGAATCGATCGCGCATGAAAAAGCCGGCATCGTCAAGCCGGGTATTCCGGTGATCTGCGGCCCCGTTCCCGCCGCTGCCGAACGAGTCTTCCGTGACGTGTGCGAACCGAGAACGAGCCGCGTTGATTCGCGCACGCGACGCCGTGCAGATCGTTGCGCATGCGGAGGACCAATCCATCGACATTCAAACGGCAACGCGATCGCTCGATCGGGTCGTGCTGGCTTTACGCGGGAAGCATCAGCGCGACAACGCCGCCGTCGCGATTGCGCTCCTGGACGAGCTCACCCGTCAAGGCCTGGTCGTTCCCGACGAGGCGATGCGTGAGGGTCTGACGAATGCGCGGTGGCCGGCGAGGCTGGAGCGTTTCGTGGTTCGCGGGGTGGAGGTCCTGCTCGACGCCGCCCATAACCCGGCCGGCGCGCGCGCGCTGGCGTCTCATCTGCGAGGAGATTGGCTGGTCACGGGTGACGTTGCTCTTTGGCGCCATGCACGACAAGGATGTGGCAGGAATGCTCGAGTCGGTCGGGCATCTGTGTGCAGCGATCGTCTGCACCACGGCGCCGAACCCACGTGCGTTGCCGGCCGCGGAGCTTGCCCAGCTGGCCCGAAGGTTTGCGCCGGTGATCGAGGCGATCGACGATCCGGCGGCGGCGCTCGATCGTGCGCTCGCCTACCGCAGGCCGATCGTGGTCGCGGGCTCCATCTTTCTCATCGGACCCCTGCGTGATATTCTTCGCTGATTCCCGGCCGCGAGTGTCACCACCCGCTTCATGCTTCGCATCAGCTTCATCCTGATCGCCGTCGTCGCGCTCGAGTGGTTGGGCGCTCCAGGCACGGCGCGCGCGCAAGCGCAGATTGCTGGCTGCAAGCTTTCCAAGACGCAGAACATGAGCGGGACCAAGGCTGGCCGAAGATCACTACGTCATGGAAGGCACCGCCGACCAGCCGGTGCAGATCGATTGTGACGATCTGCAGTTCTTCGCCGATCACATGGAACTCTTCCAGAAAGAGGGACGGGTGATCGCCATCGGGAACGTCACCTACATCTCCGGGGGCAACCAGATCGAGGCGGAGCGGATGCTGTACTACACCAAGACCCGCACCGGCACGTTCTACAACGCCACCGGGACGGCGGTGCTGCGCGAATCGGCACAGCCGGGGATTTTCGGCAGCCAGGAACCCGACGCGTACTTCTGGGGAGAAGAGCTGCAGAAGATCGGACCGAAGACGTACCGCATCATCAAGGGCGGCTTCACGACGTGCGTGCAGCCGGCGCCGCGCTGGGACCTGGAGGCCGACTCGATTACCATGCACCTCGACGATTACGCGTTGATGAAGAACGCGGTGTTCCGCGTCAAGAACGTGCCGCTGATGTTCCTGCCCGTCTTCTATTACCCGATTCAGGAGGACAACCGGGCAACGGGCTTCCTGATGCCGATTTACGGCACGAGCGACCCAGCGCGGCCAGTCGCTCACGAATCAGTTCTTCTGGGCCATCAACCGGAGCCACGACGCGACGATCGAACACGACTGGTTTTCGAAGACCGGCCAGCAGGTCGGCGGCGAGTATCGATATGTTTTCGCGCCCGGCTCGCAGGGAAACGTGCGGACGTCGTTCTTGAATGAACATCTGACGACCACGAACAGTGACGGCACGACGCACCCCGACGAGTAGTAATCGCAACTACGCGGTCGTCGGCGACATGTCCCAGCGGCTGCCGCATTTCTTTCAGGCACGGGCGAACGCGAATTACTACGTCGAGCATTTCGACCCAGCAGCGCTACAACCAGGACGTTTTCCAGGCGACCAACCGCAGCCGCCGGCTTGGTGGAAACCTGACCGGCGCCTGGAGCGGCAACTCGATCAGCGTCACCGCCGATCGGAATGACTAGTTCAACAACGAGACGTCGTTTCAGACGACCGGCTCGCTTCCCAGGGTCTGGATCACGCGCGCCGAGCAGGCGATCGGTTCGACCAAGATGTATTTCGGCGTGAACGGCGAGTACGTCGACGCTCGTGCGCAACGTCACCACCGACGACGTCAAGGTGTCCGATCAAGGGCTGACGCGATTCGACGTGACCCCGACCCTGCGCGTTCCCTTCACGAAATGGCCGTTCTTCACCGTCAACTCCGTGGTCGGCGTGGCGCGGCACCTACTGGACCGAGAGCCTGGACGACAGCAAAGTGCAGGTTGACGAGCCGATCGGCCGTCGCTACTTCGATCTGCAGCACGCGCATCACCGGCCCGGTCTTCAACCGCATCTGGACGCCGAACAATGGATACGCCGAGAAGTTCAAGCACGTCATCGAGCCGTCGGTGACGATTCGTCTACGTACCCGACATCACCAACTTCAACGAGATCGTGCAAGCTGGACGGCGACAGATTCCGTGCTCGGAACGACACAGGTCAGCTACGCGCTCTCGAACCGCCTGTACGCGAAGAAGACGACGTCCCGCGAGATTGCAAACGTCTCGTTGTCGCAGAGCTACTACACGAACGAAAACGCCGCGACCTACGATCCCAACCAGCCGAGCGGGTACGGTCAGACTCAACCGACCCATTTCGGTCCGGTCAACCTGGCTGCGCGGAGCGCACCGACCGATCGCATCCAGGGTGACTTTCGGACGGACTGGGATCCGACTGTTCACACGTTCAGGACGTTCTCCAGCAACGGCAGCTTCAGTCTGGCGGACTGGCTGCAGACGAGCGTCGGCTGGAGCCGCCGGCGCTTCATCCCCGATACGATCTACACGAAGGAGAGCGCCTCGCACTTTCTCAACGCGAGCACGAACGTGCGCCGGATGGGCAACCGCATCGGCGGCTTCTATTCGTTCAACTACGACCTGAAGCAGGACACGTTTCTTCAGCAGCGAATCACCGCGATACTACAATGCGCAGTGCTGCGGCATTGCCGTCGAATACCAGACGTTCAACTACACCGGCAGCTTCGTCACCCGGACCGTCAACCAGGACCACCGGTTCAACATCTCGTTCACGCTGGCGGGCGTCGGCACGTTCTCGAACCTGTTCGGCGCGTTCGGCGGACAGCAGGGGCGTTGATGAAAGGACTGATTCTCAGCGGCGGACGAGGCACGCGGCTCCGGCCGCTGACCTATACCAGCGCCAAGCAGCTGGTGCCGGTCGCCAACAAGCCGGTGCTGTTCTACGGGATCGAGGCGCTCGCCGAGGCCGGCATCCGCGAGATCGGCATCGTCGTCGGCGACACCCAGGCTGAGATCCGGGCGGCGGTCGGCGACGGATCGGCGTGGGGCGTGTCGATCACCTACATCGAACAGGATGCGCCGCGCGGGCTCGCGCATGCCGTGCTCATCAGCGAACCGTTCCTCGGCGGTGAGCCGTTCGTGATGTACCTCGGCGACAACCTGCTGAACAAGGGCATCACGAACTTCGTCGACGAGTTCGTCCGCGAGAAGCCCGCGGCCCAGATCCTGCTGGCGCGCGTGCCCGATCCGCAGATGTTCGGTGTGGCGGAGCTGTCGGATGGACGAGTCGTGAGGCTCGTCGAGAAGCCGCCCGAACCGAAAAGCGATCTCGCGCTGGTCGGTGTCTACATGTTTTCAGCCGCGGTGTTCGACGCGGTCAAGGCTATCCGTCCCAGCTTTCGCAACGAGCTCGAGATCACCGACGCGATCCAGCACTTGATCGATCGCGGCCTCGAAGTCAGGCCGCACATCGTCGACGGCTGGTGGAAGGACACGGGCAAGCTCGAGGACATGCTCGAAGCGAATCGGCTGATTCTCGACACGATTCGAGCGGCGCGTCGACGGCACGGTCGACGCCGAATCGCGGGTCGAGGGCAAGGTGATTGTCGAGGCCGGCGCGGTCATCGAGAACTCGGTCGTGCGCGGGCCGGTGATCATCGGCGCGCGTGCGAAGATCGTCAACGCCTATGTCGGGCCGTTCACGTCGATCATGAGCGACGCCGAGGTGCGCGACTCCGAAATCGAGCACAGCATCGTTCTCGAAGGCAGCCGGATCAGCAACCTGGCGGCGCGCATCGAGGACAGCCTGATTGGGAAGAACGTACGGATCTATCGGCTCCCGGTGAAGCCCTCGGCGTATCGGTTCATGCTGGGAGACAATTCGGAAGTCGGGATCCGCTGGTGAGGTGAGTGTGACAGCACCCGTGAAGTACGCGGTCGCCGGGAAGCCGACGATCGATGGCGTCAAGGTGAAGCCGCTGCGGGTCGTCGCCGACGAGCGCGGCTGGCTGATGGAGATCCTGCGGGCCGACGAACCGGAACTGTTCTCGCGGTTCGGGCAGGTCTACGTGTCGGCGACCTACCCTGGCGTCGTCAAGGGCTGGCACTATCATCGAAAGCAGGTGGACAATTTCGCGTGCGTCGCCGGCATGATCAAGCTCGTGCTGGTCGACACCCGCGTCGGCTCTCCGACCGAGGGGACGGTGAACGAGTTCTTCATCGGCGTGCACAATCCGGCGCTCATCCAGGTGCCGAGTCTCGTGTATCACGGGTGGAAGTGCATCAGCCCGGAACCGTCGCTGGTCGTGAACGTCCCGAACGAACCGTACCAGCATGACGAACCCGACGAGTACCGTCTCGAACCGCACGGCTCGCTCGCCTACGATTGGTCGCGAAAGGATGGTTAACGTTCTCGTCACCGGTGGCGCCGGCTTCATCGGGTCGAACTTCGTCCGACACGCGATCGCGACCCATGCCGACTGGCATGTCACCACGCTCGACAAGCTGACCTACGCCGGACGCCTCGAAAATCTTCAGGACCTCATCGACCATCCGCGGCACCGTTCGTCCGCGGCGACATCGCCGATCCGGCGGTCGCCGCTCCGCTGGTGAAGGCATCCGAGATCGTCGTTCATTTCGCGGCCGAGACGCACGTCGATCGATCGCTGTATGAGCGCCGGGAGTGTTCATCACCACCGACGTCTTCGGCACGTTCGTGCTGCTCGAAGCGGCGCGCGAGGCGCCGCGGCCTTCGACGATTCGTGCAGATCTCGACTGACGAGGTCTACGGCAGCGTCGCCGAAGGCTCGAGCCGCGAGACCGACGAACTGCGGCCGCGGAATCCGTACTCGGCGAGCAAGGCGGCAGCCGATCGGCTGGCCTACAGCTACTGGGCCACCTACAGCGTGCCGGTCGTCATTACCCGCGCGTCGAACAACTACGGACCGTTTCACTTTCCGGAGAAGGTGATCCCGCTCTTCATCACCAACGCCATCGACGACATGCCGGTGCCGCTCGTACGGCGACGGACAGCAGGAGCGCGACTGGCTGCACGTCGACCGATCATTGCCGCGCCATCGACCTGCTGATCGACGCCGGGACGCCGGGCGAGGTCTACAACGTTGGCGGCGGCAATCACGTCCGCAACATCGACCTCGACGAAGCGCATCCTGCGAACTGGTCGGCAAACCGGAGTCGCTGATACAGCCGGTCGTGGATCGGCCTGGCCACGACCGGCGCTATTCGCTCGATACCTCGAAGCTGCAAAAGCTCGGCTGGCGGCCCGCAGGTCGCATTCGATGCGGGCCTGCGCGACACGGTCGCCTGGTATCGTGCAGAACGAGTGGTGGTGGCGTCCGATCAAGGAGAACGATCCGGCCTTCCGCGCCTATTACGACGCGCAATACGGCGAACGGCGCGTCTGAGCGATCCGCCGTGCCTGGTCCTCCTCTGGTCACGGGCGCCACCGGCTTCGCGGGCAGCCATCTCGTCGATCACCTTCTCGAAGAAGAGCCCTCGGTCGCCGCCTGGGCTCACCTCCGCGATCGCGACACCCACCTGGCACGCGACGCTCGAGTCCAGTGGAGCGTCCGTCGATCTCCTCGACCGTGACGGCGTCGTCAAGGCGCTTGCGGATCTGCGACCGTCGGCGGTGTATCACTGCGCCGGCATCGCACATGTCGGCGAGTCGTGGTCGCAACCTGTCCGGGCGTTGAGCGTCAACGTGCTCGGGACGCATCACGTGCTCGAAGGTGTTCGCGAGGCAGGCCTGGACTGTCCCGTGCTCGTGACCGGTTCGGCCCTCGTCTATCAACCATCCACGGATCTTTTGCGCGAAGACGATCCGATCGGGCCGTCCGACCCTTACGGTGTCAGCAAGCTGGCGTCAGGAGATGCTCGCCGCTGCGAGCCACTCATGCGCCGGTGTTCATCGTCCGGCCGTTCAACCATGCCGGCCCTCGGCAATCTCCCACCTACGTGACATCGAGCTTTGCTCGACAGATCGCCGAGATCGAGGCCGGTCGGCGCGAGCCAGTGCTGCGGGTCGGCAACCTGGAATCGCGCCGCGATATCACCGACGTTCGCGACACGGTTCGCGCGTACCGCCTCGTCGTGCGCCACGGAAGGCCTGGACGCCCGTACAACGTCTGCTCCGGCCAGGCCTATCGCATTCACGACCTGCTCGACGCGCTCATCAAGCATGTCGCCGGCGTCGATCCGGGTGGAAATCGATCCCGATCGGCTTCGACCGAGCGACAACCCCGTCATCGCCGGTGATCGATCGCGCATCGGCGCGGAAACGGGCTGGGAGCCGCGCATACCAATCGACCGCACCCTCGGGGACCTGCTCGACTACTGGCGTCTGCAGATCGCCGGCCGATCATGACCGATGCAGGACGTTCCTCTGAGGACAGCCGTCAGGTCGTCCACGTGGCGATGGGCGCTTGGCCCTGCTGCTCCGGTACCTGACGCCGTATCAGGCGACGATCCTCGCCGCCGGCGCCGTCGCCTTCAACCTGTACGCGCTGCCGAGGCTGGCCGGGCACCTTGTATCGTCCGGGGGAAACTCGGCGGCGGTTTCTCTCCGGCATCGTGTCTGTACCCCTGTCGCGTTCTGCTTCTCATCCTTGCGTTTCCTGACCGCCGCGACATCGTCGCCGCAGCCTGGGGCGTGCTCGCGTTCGGCGACGGGATGGCGACCCTTGCAGGACGTCACATCGCCAGCCCGCGCATTCCCTGGAACCGTGACAAGTCCGTCGCCGGCAGCGCTGGCGTTCGTTCTCTTCGGCGGCGCGGCAGGCTCGTTGCTCTGCTGGTGGTGTCGATCGACGGTGATCCCGCCGGCGTACCTGTGGTTCTCCATCGGGATGCCGTGGGTTGCCGCACTTGGCGCTGCCGCCGTGGAAACGATTCCGATCAGGCTCGACGACAACATCTCGGTCCCGACGATCGCCAGCGCCATTCTTTGGACGACATCCCTCATCAGCAACGATCTCGCGGCCGCGGCCGCCGCGAACGCATGGCGACTTCTGCCGCTGGCGGTTGCCGTGAATGTCGCGGTCGCCGCCGCCGGATACGGTGCGCGAACCGTCACGATTCCGGGTGCGATCTGTGGCGCCGTCATTGGAATCATCGTGTTCGTGACGTGCGGTGCGGGCGGATGGGGTCTGCTGCTCGCGACCTTCGCATTGGCCGTCATCACCTCGACGGCTGGGACTCCAGCGGAAGACGCGGCTGGGAATCGCCGAGGGCAAAGGCGGACGACGCGGGGCTGGCAACGCGTTCGCGAATACCGGGGTCGCGGCGGTCGCCGCGCTGCTCAGCGCGCTCACGTATGCCGGTGATGCTTCGCGTCTTGCCTTCGTCACCGCCCTCGCGGCCGGTGGCAGCGACACCGTGGCGAGCGAAATCGGCAAGGCCTGGGGACGACGGACCGTGCTGTTGCCGACACTCGCGCGGGTTCCGCCGGGAACGTCTGGAGCGATTTCTGCGGAAGGGACCGCCGCCGGACTTCTTGGCGCGCTTGCACTCGGCGCGCTTGGCGTGGCGGCGAGTCTGATTCCCTCTTGGGCGCTGCCGATGGTGGTTCTCGGCGGCGACGATCGGCTCCTTCGTCGAGAGCCTCATGGGTGCCACACTCGAGGCACGCGGCGTTGTGAACAACGACGTCCTCAATTTCGTGAATACTGCCATCGCCGCAGCTGTCGGCAATCTTTCTCGTCCGAGCGTTCCAATGACGGCTCAGAGCACGAACGTCATTGCTGCTTGAATTCTCACGTCCCTTCACGCTGGTGGCGCCGGCCCTCGGCTTCGCATCCGGCGCGGCGACGGCGGCCGGAGCGGCGCCGCGCGAGCCGTGGAGCCTCGACCTGCTGCTCTACCCGTTCATCGGCCTGGTAATGGCGGCCGTGCTCAACGCCGCGTCGAACGCGCTCAATCAGATCTACGACCTCGAAATCGATCGCGTCAACAAGCCGAAGCGCCCGCTGCCGTCGGGCAGGCTGTCGCTCGCTGACGCATGGACGTTCACGCTCGTCACCTACGCGATCGCCCTGGTGCTGGCGTGGTTCGTTCAACCAGGCGGACGTCACGAGTGCTTCTGGATCGTCGTCGTCGCGACGATCATGACGTTCCTGTACTCGGCGCCGCCGTTCCGCACCAAGCGGCTTGCGCTCTGGGCCAACGTCACCATCGCCATTCCCCGCGGCGTGCTGTTGAAGGTTGCCGGTTGGTCGTCGGTCAAGACGATCGTCGGCGTCGAGCCGTGGTTCATCGGTTCGATCTTCGGCCTCTTTCTGCTCGGCGCCTCGACGACGAAGGATTTCGCGGACATGGAGGGAGACGCGCGCGGCGGCTGCCGGACGCTGCCGATCATCTACGGCGTCCGACGTGCCGCCTGGATGATCTCGCCGTCCTTCGTGGTTCCATTCGTCATGATCGCGGTCGGCACGTGGCTCAGGATCCTGACCGGCACCCCCGCGCTCCTCTACCTGCTGTCGATTGTGATGACCGTCTACGGCCTCTACGTCTGCTACTTGATGTTGCGAAGACCAGAGGATCTCGCGGTCGAAGAAAACCACGTCTCCTGGGCACACATGTACCGAATGATGTTCGTCGCCCAGGTGGGGTTCGCGGTCAGTTACCTGCTCTGAAGAGGGCTAAGTCGGTCTGACCCTGACCTCCCCGGTCTTGACAGCAGGCGAACAAAAGACGAAACTGCTCGAATGTCGGAACAGCCGCTGATGTTCGAGCTCGGCAAGCGGCCACCGACGACGAGGTCAATCGCGCTCCAGATTCGCGAAAGGGGCGAAGCCGCACTCGACGAGGCGCAGCGCCGCGCCGACGCGGCGCGCTACCAGGAAGTCACCTGCCGGTCAGCCCTCAACGGCGTCAAGGGCATGCCGTTTAACTGGACATTGAACCCGTATCGCGGATGCACCCACGGCTGCCACTACTGCTTTGCGCGCCGATATCAGACCCAGTTCGAGCTTGGACCCGACGATCACTTCTCATCGGTCATCTTCGTGAAGGTCAACCTCGTTGAGATCCTTCGCCACGAGCTCGACCGGCCGTCATGGGTTCGAGAGCAAGTGGCGGTTGGCACCGCAACGGACCCGTATCAACCGATCGAAGGCCACTACAAGCTGACACGCGGATCTCTGGAGGCGCTGATCGCCGCCCGAACCCCTATTGGTCTCGTGACCAAAGGACCGATGGTGGTGCGAGACGCAGAACTTCTCGCTGAGCTCGGCCGCGTGGTCGGCTGCACCGTCTACATGAGCGTGCCGACGGTTGACGAGACCGCATGGCGAGCGCTGGAGCCAGGAACCGCGCCGCCGCTTCAGCGTCTCAGAGCGGTCCGGCAGCTGCGTGACGCCGGCGTCAACGCCGGCGTGCTGATGGCTCCCGTCGTCCCCGGATTCACGACGCAGCCTGCACGGCTGGAAGCCACTATCAAGGCCATAGCCGATCACGGAGCCGCCTTCATGGGAGCGAACCTGATGTACCTCAAGGAGGGCACCCGCGATCACTTCATGCGTTTTCTGTCAATGGAGTTTCCGGACCTCGTGGACCCGTACAGCCGTTTGTACGCTGGCGCCTATGCCCGCAGCGATTACGTGAAAGCGGTGAAGGGGATGATTGACGTTCTGCAGCAGCGCTACGATCTTCGCCGGCGCAGGCCCCGCAGCGAGGAAAGTGTTCCCCGGGAGACCGAAGAGTCGCCCGAGGAACACTCTGCCGACGAACAGCAGGAGCTTCCGCTCAGTTGAACGCGAATGAATCCTTTACGCCGTCGCCGCCAGCGCGGACATCGATCCGCCGACCGGCGCGACTTCAATCTCGACTTTGCCGGCCCGCAACTCGGCGACGAACGCGTTCCCTTCGTTCCAACGCTGACTGATCGGCAGCTTGATCCTGGACTCGATGACCCGCTTCAGGAAACGCGCGCCATACGCCAGGCTGTATCCGTCGGTCACGAGCTGTTCAAGAGCCTCCGGCGTCACCGTCAGCGTCCGGCCGCTCTTGGCAAGGGATCGCCCGATTCGATCGATCTGGTGGAGCGCAATCTGCCGAACTTCATCCTTGGTCAGCGGACGGAAAACGACGACCTCGTCAATCCTGTTCCTGAATTCGGGTGAGAACCGGCGCTCCAGTTCGCGCGTAATCTCCCCCTGCACCTGTTCGATCCCGATCTGTTTCGAGAAGAAACCGAGAGGGCTGCTCAGCTTTCTGAAGCACTCCGAGCCGATGTTCGACGTCATGATCACGATCGCGTCGCTCAAGTAGACGCGCTTCCCCCTTCCGTCGGTCATCCAGCCTTCATCGAATGCCTGAAGGAAGACGTTCAGCATCGACGGGCTCGCCTTCTCGACTTCGTCGAGAAGCACGACCGAGTAGGGCTTGTCCTTCAACTGATTCGTCAGCACGCCCCCGCGCTCGGAGCCGACGATACCGCGCGGCATGCCGATCAATTTATCGACCGCGACCGCCCCGTCCTGATACTCGGACATGTCCACGCGAATCATCTTCTTCTCGTCGCCGAACAGGAATTCCGCCACCGACTTCGCCAGCTCCGTCTTGCCGACGCCGGTCGGGCCGAGGAACAGCAGCACGCCGTCCGGCCGGTCGAATCCGTCCTTGAGCGGCCCCTTGTTGAGCACGAGACGCCGCGCGACGGCGTCGATGGCCTGGCGTTGTCCGACGACGCGTGCGCCGAGGCGCGTTTCCATGTCGCGGAAGCGATCGTTCACCTCGCGAAAGACCATGTCTTCCGGAATCTGCGCAATCTTCGAAATCACGCTGACGACGTCGTTGGGCGTGACTTCCCAACGTCGCCCGATTTCCGCCTTGACGGCGGCCGTGTCGAGCCAGCCGATCACCTTGTCGGGGAGCTGCAGGTGACGCATGTAGCGCGGCGACATTTCAAGCGCGGTCTCGATCGCGGCGTCCTGGATGCGGACCGAGTAGTTGCGTTCCAGCCGCGGACGCAGGCTGAACAGGATCGTCCGCGTTTCCTCGATCGTGGGCTCGTCGACCTGCACCGTGCGGAAGCGACGCGCCAGTGCCTCGTCTTCCTGCAGGAATTCCTTGTATTCGTTGAGCGTCGTCGCGCCGATGATTCGCACTTCGCCGCGGGCCAGCACCGACTTGAACACGTTGGCCGCGTCCGATGGCGCACCGAGCGCCGAGCCCGCCCCGATCATCGTGTGGACTTCGTCGATGAACAGAATCAGGTTGGGACGTTCCTTGATCTCGCGAATGACGTTCTGGATCCGATCCTCGAACATCCCGCGGAGCATCGTCCCCGCGACCATGGTGTTCATCTGCAGGTTGACGATCTGGCAGTCACGCAGCCGGACCGGCACCCGCTCCGGCTCGAACTCGATGCGCCTGGCGAGCCCCTCGGCAATCGCCGTCTTTCCGACGCCAGGCTCGCCCAGCAGGAGGACCGAGTTCGCGCGTTCGCGGTGGCAGAGCACTTCGAACACCTGGTCCATCTCCCGCTCGCGGCCAAACACGGGCGGCACCTTGTCCTGACGCGCCAGCTGGTTGAGGTTGGTGGCGAAGTGCTTCAAAAACGGCGGCAGCTCGAATCGCTTTTTCAGCCGTTCCTCGTGCATCTCGTGATCGCGCATCCGGGTGGCCAGCCGTGTGACCAGCGCCTCTGGCTCGATGCCGTGACGGCGGATGATCGAGACGGGAATGCCCTGCGTCTCTTCGAAGATCGCCGAAAAGAGATCGGTCGCCTCGATCGTGTGACGGCCGGAACGGCTCGCATGCAGCAAGGCAAGTTTGAAGAGCAGCTTCGTCGACGGGGCGATTCGGAGATCGCGGCCGGCGATGCTCGGAAGCAGGCGCAGATGATCTTCGAGCGCCTGGAGAATCTCGTGCGGATTGAGCTGCACGTCGCGCATAACCTCGCCAAACATGTCCCATTCAACCTGCGCGAATGCCAGGCAGACATGTTCGTTCGTCAGCAGGCTATGATCCCGACGTCTAGCCTCATCCAAAGCGCGATCGACGACGCGCTCGGCCGACTCGGCCATCTTGTTCTGCGGAATATCGAAATCGTCCACGGCCGTCCTCCAGAGCGAGTGCGTTCCGGCTTCGCCAGAAGACTCGCTACCCGGAAAACAGCAAAACCAGGGCCAGCGCTTCGAGACCGTAGAGACGGCGGGTAATCGCTTGAAAAGAGAGAAGAACGACCGGCGGGGCACAACAGGCGTCCTCCGCTCCGGACTTTTCAACGGACGTGCCGGAGACGCCTGTCACCCACTAAGGATGCCGCTCCGCCCAACCTGACGCATTCGCGTGAACGCACTCGGGGCGAGACATCCCGGGACAAGCGGGATTCATGACGGATTCGTGGTCCGGGGGAGGAGTTCCGAAGGACTGAAGCGGCTGTCCGCCGGAGAGGGAGTATGTCGAGAGCCGTTTTATCCGATTCCGCCCAGCAATGCCCGAATTCGCGCTTCGGTTGGCGGATGGCTGCTGAAAAGCGACGTGATGCCCCGGCCCGAGAACGGCTTGACGATGAACATGTGCGCGGTCGCGGGGTTGGCGTCGAGCGGCACCTGCTTCGTCGCCGCGTCAATCTTGCGAAGCGCATCCGCGAGCCCATACGGATTGCCCGCAATGCTCGCGCCGCCCGCATCGGCCGCGAACTCGCGCGAACGGGAAATCGCCATCTGAATCAGCATGGCGGCCACCGGTGCAAGGATCATCATCGCCAGCAGAGCGATGGGATTGTTCCCGCGATCGCGACCCTCGTCGCGGCCTCCGTAGCCGCCGAACAACGCGGCAAAGTGAGCCATGCGCGCCACCATCATGATCGCGGCCGCCATCGTCGCGGCAACTGAGCTAATCAGGATGTCGCGATGTTTGACGTGCGCCAACTCGTGCGCAATGACTCCCTCGAGCTCGTGCTCGCTCAGCACCTGGAGGATGCCCTGCGTCGCGGCGACCGCAGCGTGCGAAGGGTTCCGCCCGGTCGCGAAGGCGTTCGGCGACGGATCCGGAATGATGTAGACCTTCGGCATCGGCAACCCGGCACGCTGCGTCAATCGCTCGACGATCCGGTACAGCGGGTGCTCCGGGCCAACCGGCTGAGCGCGATACATGCTCAGGACGATCTTGTCCGAGAACCAGTACGATCCGAGATTCATGATCGCGGCGAACGCGAAAGCGACCACCAACCCGGTCGAGCCGCCGAGCCACTCGCCGAGCGCCAGCAACACCGCGCTCATGAGCCCGAGCAGCAGCGCCGTCTTGATGCCGTTTGCCATATTCGTATCTTATCGCTTCCAGCCTATCCGAGGGGCTTCGCCCTCGGACTCCCCTGCACGCTCTCTCGCGCGCCGCTTCGCCGGCGCCCTCCGTTCGCGTGACTCACTCGCTGTCGCTCGCTCGCGTTCCCGGTATATTCTCGGAGCCTGTTTGAGCTTATGAGACAGCTTCCAGTCAGTTCAACGTTCCAATCAACCCCGCCAGAAACGCCGCCCGCCACGCCAGATCCTCGATTAGCACGTGTTCGTGCGCGGCGTGTGCACCTTCTCCCCGCGGGCCGAGGCCGTCTAGAGTAGGAACACCGATGGCGGCCGTGAAATTCCCGTCGGAGCCGCCACCTGCCGGTCCTTCGGCGAGCTCCTGGCCGAGTGCAGCCGCAACCTCGCGCGCGTATTGATAGAGACGGACGACGGCCGCGGATCGTTCGAGAGGCGGACGGTTGACGCCCCCTTCGATCTGCAGACGGATTGCGCTTCGCGTCGGCTGCAGCGCGCGGACTGCCTGCTCGAGCCGGCCGGCATCCTCCATCGTCTGCACACGAACATCGAGCTTCGCTAAGGCGCGATCGGCAATGACGTTTGGCCGCGAGCCGCCGGCAACCACGCCGACATTGACGGTGATGCCGCGGGCAGGATCCTGCAGCGCTTCGAGCGCGAGAACCTGCCGGGCCAATTCGTGAATCGCGCTTGCGCCCTTGGCGGGGTCGAGTCCGGCGTGCGCAGAGACACCGTGCACGACGAGCTCGAACTCGCCGACTCCCTTGCGGCTGGTCTTTACCCCGCCGCCGGGGAGCGATGGCTCGAGAACGAGGACCGCTCGCGATTCGCGGGCCGCTTCCTCGATCAACCCGCGCGACGTGACGCTTCCGATCTCCTCGTCTGCAGTCCACAGCATGGAAACGGTCGGCGTCGTTCCGTCGATCGCGTCGAGCGCATGAATCGCAAGCATGGCGACCGCGATGCCGCTCTTCATGTCGAAGATGCCGGGACCGTAGAGCCTGCCGTCTTCTTCACGAAGCGGCATCCGCTCGAGCGTGCCGACCGGCCAGACGGTGTCGAAGTGCCCAAGGAGGAGGATGGGTCGGTCGCTCGCGCCGGAGGGCCCCGCCGGCCATCGTGCCCACAGATGATCTCCGCTGGCCGTCTGACGCGAACGCGTCACCTCGGCGCCGGCTGCGGCGAGCATCTCCCCCAGCACGGCTCCGCATCGATCGACTGCAGGCTTGTCATCGCTTGGCGATTCGAGCCGGACGAGGCTCTTGACCGCTTCACGTACCCACGCCGACCGAGTTTCGCAAAAACGGAGAATCTCTTGAAGGCGAGTATTCATGCGGGAGAATTGTACCGGGATAAAAAGGGACAAGGCGCAAGGGACAAGGGATAAGGGACAAGGGAAAGTATTCTGTGGCTTAATAGAGCAATGACCGCTGGGATGTTCGGGCGATACGTGCTGGGTGTCAGCCTGATCGCATTGCCGTTGAGTGCGGCGGCGCAAACACCCGCGCCGTTTCCCCGTCCGGGCCAGGCGCCGTCGAAGCCTCCCGCACAACCACCGCCATCAGCGCCAACAAGCTCCCCGGCTCCTTCGAACACCGCGGAAAAAGACAAGGGAGAGCCCGGCGATCTCGGCGTACCGATTTTCCCGGGTGCACAGTTCATCACGTCCTACGACGCGGGTCGCGGGCAGCGCTACTACCTCTACGGAACCGAGTCAGACTTCACGCAGATCGTGGGCTGGTACAGGACGGCCCTGAAGCAGAAGGGCGAGCTGGTCTTCGAAGAGCCGCCAGTTCACATGTTCGATATCGGGCGATACAAGGAAGAGACGATGGCGTTCACGCCAAGCGTCACGGTGAAGGACTATACCTGGGCCGGATCGGCCGGCTACATCAACCCGAAGCAGGGCGGGACGCCTGCCCGCTTCAAAACGATCATTCAAGTGGTTCCGAACCCGCCCGGGGCGCCGAAGTAGCCCGCGTCCGAATCCTCGACCGCGGTTCATTACAGATCCGTGCTTTCCACAACCGCGTTGTAACGAGCTTGCAACCGGCCTGCACACAATTTCCAGAAATTTCCCGATCGGTGGCGCGGCTCCCACCTTGCAGAATTGGAGCGCCTTTTCATGGAATTCAGTGCCCTTGCGGCAAAAGAAACGTCCGCGCTGCTGACGCGCGTTCTCGGCACCGCGTCCCAGACGTCCCTGAAACGGGTTGACGCGCTGCGTACCGCGCTCGAGACGGCGGCCAAGGCGCTCGAGGAGGCTGTCGCCTCGACGCCCGATATCGATCGCGACGTCGACGAGCTTGCCAAGAAGCTCGGAAAGATTGCGGCCGGCGAAACTGACGCCCGGCTGAAACACCTCTCCGCCGAGGCGCGGAAAATCACCGACGCGCTTCGGGCCGAGCTCGCCGAGGTCGTTGGCGAGAAGGAAGCCCTCGCCATTTCGCTGAAGGATTCCCGGGCGCAGCTTGACGCAGTTCGTGGCGAGCTCCAGGCCGAACAGAAACAGGCGCAGACCCTGCAGAAGCAGCTCGCCGAGATCACTGCGTCCTCCAAGAAGCTCGAGTCCGCGCGGGCCGATGCCGTCGCGGCGCGTGACAAGGAAGCCACGGCACGGGCGACCGCTGAAAGCGACCTGCACGCACTTCGTTCGCAGCACGACAAGCTGGCCAAGGACGCGAAGCGCGCTGTGGCGGACGCCGAGACGGCGATCGCGGACAAGCGCAAGGCCGAAGTCGGGTTCAACGCCGCGAACAGTCAGGCGCAGGCCGCCGAAGCCAAGCTGAACGCGGTCACGACGCTGTTCAAGACCAGCGCGGCGCGGGTACAGGCGCTCGAACGAGAGCAGGAACAGCACCTGGCCACGATTCGCGAGCTCGAAGCGCGCCCTCAGCACACCGATCACGTAGAGGCCGCCGAGGTCGAACCGCTCCCGCACAGCATGGGCGTGCTCGACGGGCTGCTGGGAGCGTTCGAAGCGCTGTCAGCGGCGACGACAATCGGCGACGTGCTCGCGACACTGAGCGAGCAGCTGGCGGCAGAGTTCCCACGGGTCGCGATGTTCCGGGTCAAGGGCAACCGGCTCGAGGGCGCCCATCAGATCGGCTTCGATCTGGCGAACGACATCGGCAAGGTCGTCATTCCGCTGGCGATGGATTCATCGCTGAGCCGCGCGGTCACGTCCGGGAGGACGGAACGCCTCAGCGGCGATGCGCTCGAGGCCAGCGGCCTGCCGTTTGGCGGATCCCCGACCTTCGGCGTGGCCATGCCGATTGTCGTCGATGGCGAAACCACCGCCCTCGTCTACGCCGACGACTTCGCGGAGCCGCGCTTCGAAGGGCATGGGTCCGACGAGGTCAACTTGAAGTTCGCCGAGGCGCTCCGGCATCACACGGTGGCGCTGATGATGCGTCTGACGACCGAACTCAAGACCATGGCGGAGCTGCGGGCGTATGCGGGATCGCTGCTGACCGAGATCGAGCAGATGTATCACTCCGACGTCGCCGCGGGGAAAGAGGGCGAAGAGCTGAAGAAGCGTCTTCTTGCCAATCTGGAATACGCACGCAGCATCTACGGCAACCGCGCGCAGTATGAATCGCCGGCTGCCACGGCGATGCTCGACGCCCAGGTCTCGGCAATGATCGACGCGCACCACGACAGCACGTTTGGCCGCGACCTCGCCGTGGTCGTCGAATGGTCCGCCGGATCGCGAGCCGCCGAAGCGTCCTAGACGCGTTCGACGTCAGTCCTGCTTGATGTAGAGTGCGCCTCCCTTTTCGCGGAACTCGCGGGCCTTTTGCTGCATTCCCTCGACCGCGTCCTGACCGGCCATGCTCCGCACCTGCTGGGTCAGCTCCATCGAACAGAATTTCGGGCCGCACATCGAACAAAAGTGCGCGAGCTTGGCGCCGTCCGCGGGCAGCGTCGCATCGTGGAAGGCCCGGGCAGTCACGGGATCCAGCGAGAGATTGAACTGATCCTCCCAGCGGAACTCGAACCGCGCCTTCGACAACGCATCGTCCCACGCCTGAGCGCGCGGATGTCCCTTGGCCAGATCGGCAGCGTGCGCGGCAATCTTGTAGGCAATCACGCCGGCCTTCACGTCGTTGCGATCGGGGAGCCCGAGGTGCTCTTTCGGCGTCACGTAACAGAGCATCGCCGTGCCATACCAGCCGATCTGCGCGGCGCCAATCGCGGACGTGATGTGGTCGTACCCGGGCGCGATGTCGGTCGTCAGCGGACCCAGCGTGTAGAACGGCGCTTCCCCGCACCATTCGAGCTGCTTCTCCATGTTCTCCTTGATGAGATGCATGGGAACGTGGCCGGGCCCCTCGTTCATGACCTGCACGCCGTGCTCCCACGCGATGCGGGTCAGCTCTCCCTGAGTCTTCAGTTCGGCAAACTGAGCCTCGTCATTGGCGTCGGCGATCGATCCGGGGCGCAGCCCATCGCCCAGCGAGAACGACACGTCGTAGGCGCGCATGATTTCGCAGATCTCGCGGAAGTGCGTGTAGGTGAAGTTCTCCTGGTGATGCGCGAGGCACCACTTCGCGAGAATCGATCCGCCTCGAGACACGATGCCGGTCAGCCGCCGCGCGGTCATCGGAATGTAGCGAAGCAGGACGCCGGCGTGGACGGTAAAGTAGTCGACCCCCTGCTCGGCCTGCTCGATCAAGGTGTCGCGATACATCTCCCAGGTCAAATCCTCCGGCCGCCCGCCCGCCTTTTCGAGCGCCTGATAGATCGGCACGGTGCCGATCGGCACCGCGGCGTTTCTCAGAATCCACTCGCGCGTCTGGTGGATCTCGCGGCCGGTCGACAGATCCATGACGGTATCGGCGCCCCAGAGCGTCGCCCAGCGGAGCTTCTCGACTTCCTCGTCGATCGACGACGACACCGCCGAGTTGCCGATGTTGGCGTTGATCTTGACCGCGAAGTTGCGGCCGATGATCATCGGCTCGAGTTCCGGATGATTGATGTTGGCCGGAATAATCGCCCGGCCCCGCGCGACCTCCGAGCGGACGAACTCGGCATCGAACCCCTCGCGGAGCGCGACGAACGCCATTTCCTCGGTGACGATGCCGCGGCGCGCGAATTGGAGCTGGGTCACGGTATCGGCGCCGCGTCGTGCGGCAGCCCACGGCGCGCGAATCTTCGGCAGCCCTTCCCGCACGTCACATCCCTGCGGCCCGCTCGCGTCGTAGACGCGAAGGACCTCGCCGTTGGTCAGCGAGATCTCTCGCATCGGCACGCGGAGGCCGCGTGCCTCCACGTAAACCTTGCCGGAACCGGGAAACGCCGACGTGAAATCCGAAGCCTGCAGAGGCGGCAGTGAAGTGCGAGTAGTCATGGTCGGCCTGAGGTGACTATAACATCCAAGCGGAGGTGAGCGGCGCCAGGATGCGCCTGCCGGCAATCAGCGGCGCGTCCGTGGCAGATCGGAGTAGTCCGGCATGAACGTTCGCAGCGCGTGGTCCGGTGTGTTCTTCGAGTACCCGGCCACGAGCTGATCGTTGTATCGCTCAGGATAGAAATCGAAGGGATCCCGCGGGTCCATGTCGATCAGCTTGAGGTCCGCGTCCGACATCGTCAACCTGCCGAAACGGATGGCTGCGCCACGGAACCAGACGTAGTTCCCGGACTGACGCGCCGCGGCCGCCGCGCCTTTTCCAAACACCTGCACCAGGCGGTCGCCGCGAACGAAGGCGTTCTTCAACCGTCCCTTCATCTGCGGAGCCGGCAGCATTCGAACCGCGTCGAGGAATACGTCGTTGTCTCGAATATCGATTCCGCGGTCCGGGCGGCTCTTCAATATATCGTCGAGCTCGACGCCAAAGATCGACATCAGTTTCGCCGTCGGAACGCCAGCGGTTTTGACCTTCACCGGATGAATCTTCAGCAGGCCATCCGCCGTCGCAGAGACTTCCGCCACGATTGAGAACGGAACGCTGAGGCCTTTCTTGAGCGTGCCGCGCTGTACCAGGTGACCTTGATCGAACGAGAGCCGGAGGCCGGACAGCGCCGCTCCCTTGTAGTCGAACGCGCGATTGACGAGCGCCGTCAGGCTGGCGTCGTCCATCGCGACTTCACCGTCATCGACCTCGATGGTGTACGAGTGCTGATCGTCGAAGACAGGAGGATGAGCGGACGCGCTGCGAAGCCGCCCGCTCAACCATTTCACCTCGACCACGGCGTCGGGCGCCACGTGCAACGACACATTCCGCATCTCGAGACCCACGGGCGGCGCACCGGGCGGCGTCGCCTGGGACAGCAGAAGCAGGGCCAGCACAGCGGCACGAACGGTCATCACGACAACGCCGCCGCAACAGACGTTCCAGATCGAGCGTCGATTTCGTGAGCAAACGCGAGGGGCAAAGCGGTGACGTTACGAGCGCGGTAAGAAAGTTCCCGACAGTGAAAACCCGCTGGTCAGCCGAGCTTCCGAAGGATGAAGCACTTGAGGTAGTAGGTCTCCGGGACCGTGATGAGGACGGGATGGTCGCGTCCCTGCATCCGCTTCTCGACGACCGCGACTTCGGCGTGGGCATCGACCGCGGCTGACGCGAGCACGTCGGCAAAGTCTGCTTCGCTGACGTTGTACGAACAGCTGCACGTGATCAGGAACCCTCCCTCAGTCAGCAGCTTCAACGCCCGCAGGTTGATCTCCTTGTAACCGGACAGTGCCTTGACAACCGACGCCTTGTTCTTCGCGAAGGCGGGCGGATCGAGCACGATCGTGTCGAAGCGCTCGCCGCGACGCTCGAGTTCGCGCAGCTCGTCGAACACGTTCATCGCGCGCGCGTGGACGTGGGCGAGACCATTGCGTTCCGCGTTCGTCCGGATGCGGGCGACGGCGTCCTCGGAGATGTCGACCGCGAGCACCTCGCTGCAGCGGGGGGCAAGCGCGAGCGCAAACCCGCCGTTGTAGCTGAAGGCATCCAGCAGACGGCCGTGCGCATATCGCAGCGCCGCTTCCCGGTTCTCCCGCTGATCGAGGAACAGCCCCGTCTTCTGGCCGCGATACGGATCGACCGAATACCATACGGCGCCTTCGCGCACCTCGATGTGGTCGGGTACCGTCCCGTGCAGCACCTCGACCCGCTGCTCGAGCCCTTCGAGCAGCCGCACGCGCGGATCGTTGCGCGCCAGGATGCCTGCCGGCTTCACGAGTTCGACCAGCAGCGCGGTCAGCTCGGGGATCAGCCGATCCATTCCCTGCGACAACGCCTGCAGCACCAGGTAGTCGCCATACCGATCGACGATCAGCGACGGCAACAGATCCGCTTCCCCGTGGACGAGGCGGCAGGCGGTGGCGTCGATCGCCAGGGAGTCGCGAAAGCGGAATGGCCTGCGCAATCGCGACCGCCAGAGATGCGGATCGGCCGGGCGTATCGTCGTGCGTCAGGAGTCGCAGTGCGATCTCGGATCGATCGCTGTACAGCGCGTGCCCGAGCGCACGGTCCCGCGGGCCGATGACGCGTACGGTTTCTCCGCCGCGGGCGTCGGTTTTTGCCACATCTGATTTGTAGATCCACGGATGACCGGAGCGAATACGCTCCTCGCCGCGCCGGCTGACGGTGACAACGCCCATGGGTGAATTGGTGAATCCGTGAATTGGTGAATTGCTCAATCGGTGACGTCGTGAATTGGTGAATGGCTGGATTAACCGACTCGGAGCCGCCCCGACATCCCCGCGGGCCAATTCACCGGTCCACCAGTTCACAAATTCGCCGATTCGGCCAACAGGCCCCCTGTATAATCCCATCATATGCGCATCGCCATCGGCGCGGATCACGCCGGGTTCGCGCTGAAACAGCACCTGATCGGCACGCTCGAGCGGCTCGGGCACACCGTGGACGACCGCGGCACGCACACCGACGCGATGATCGACTACCCGCCGATTTGCGCCGACGTCGCGCGCCAGGTCTCCGACGGGCGCGCCGAGCGGGGCATCGTCATCGGCGGAAGCGGCCAGGGAGAACAGATGGCGGCCAACAAGGTCTCCGGGATCCGCGCGGCACTGTGCAATGATCTGTATACGGCCCGGCTGTCGCGCGAGCACAACGACGCCAACGTGCTCGCGCTCGGCGCCCGTATCGTCGCGAGCACGCTGGCCGACGAAATTCTGACGCTCTGGCTGCACGACGCCGTTCGCCGGCGGCCGGCATCAGCGGCGCGTCGATCAGATCGCCGAAATCGAGCGATCAGCGCGCGCCGAGCGCGTACGGACAGGCAGCGATTCTGCCGACAAGGACATCATGACGACGAAGACTGAAACGCCCCTGCGCTGGCGATCGCTCAGCGGAATCCGATCCGGAGATCGCATCCGCTATTCGCGACGAACGTCACCGGCAGAACAGCGGACTGGAGCTGATCGCGTCGGAGAATTTCGTCAGCCAGGCCGTGCTCGACGCCGCCGGATCGGTGCTGACGAACAAGTACGCCGAAGGGTATCCCGGCAAGCGCTACTACGGCGGCTGCGAATTCGTCGACGTCGCCGAATCGCTGGCGATCGCCCGCGCCAAGGAGCTGTTTGGCGCCGACCACGCCAACGTGCAGCCGCATTCCGGCGCGCAGGCCAACATGTCGGTGTATTTCACGCTGCTCAAGCCGGGCGACACGGTCCTCGGCATGAACCTCGCGCACGGCGGACACCTGACCCACGGCCACCCGCTGAATTTCTCCGGCAAGCTCTACACGATCGTGCCGTACGGCGTGCGACAGGACGACGAGCGCATCGACTACGACGAGTTCGAGCGGCTGGCGCACGAGCACAAGCCGAAGATGATCATGGTCGGAGCGAGCGCGTATCCGCGCGTGTTCGACTTCGAGCGCATCGGCCAGGTCGGCCGCGACGTCGGCGCGCCGGTCGTCACCGACATGGCGCACATCGCCGGCCTGGTCGCGGCAAAGGTGCACCCGAGCCCCGTCCCGCATTCTGACTTCGTCACGACAACGACGCACAAGACGCTGCGCGGGCCGCGCGGCGGCATGGTGCTCTGCCGCGCGCCGTATGCGAAAGATCTCGACCGCGCGCTGTTCCCCGGCGTCCAGGGCGGACCGCTGATGCACATCATCGCCGCCAAGGCGGTCTGCTTCAAGGAGGCCATGGAGCCGGGCTTCGTGGAGTATCAGCGTCAGATCGTCGCCAATGCGCAGCGTCTGGCGCGCGGGTTGTCGTCAGCGGGATTCCGGCTCGTCAGCGGCGGCACCGACAATCATCTGATGCTCGTCGATGTCTTCTCGAAGGGTCTGACCGGAAAGGTCGCGGAGGCAGCGCTCGGAAAAGCGGGAATCACGGTGAACAAGAACGCCATCCCGTTCGACAAGAACCCGCCGATGGTGGCGAGCGGCATTCGCGTCGGCACGCCGGCGGTCACCAGCCGCGGCATGCGCGAACCGGAAATGGATCTGATCGCCGACTACATCGCGCGCGCGCTCGCCTCATCCGAGAACGACGGCCTGCTCGGATCGATCCGCGTCGAAGTCGAGGGACTGTGCCGGAAGTTCCCGCTGTATCCGGAAGCGTAAGGGCGGCTCCCGGCCGAACCACGTTGCACGCCGCGGTTGCGGCGGCGTTCGCGCCCGGCGGACCAATCGCACTGAGCGCTGGCGGGCTTCGAGGCGCCGCAACGGTCAGCTCGAAATGGCCGAGGCCGCGTCCACGGTGTTCGCCGATGGCGGCGTGCTGCTCGCCGAGGCGGGCACCGGCACCGGCAAGACGCTCGCGTATCTCATTCCCGCGATTCTCAGCCGGCGTCGGGTCCTCGTCTCGACCGGCACCAAGAATCTTCAGGAACAGATTTTCTACAAGGATCTGCCCGTTCTCAAGCAGTCGCTCGGCGTGCCGTTCACGGCCACTTACATGAAGGGGCGCGGCAACTACCTGTGCCTGCATCGATTCGACGCTACAAGGAAGGCGGCTCGGCACAATCGCTGGGATTCACTCGCGACGAGTCGATCTACGTCCGGCTGATTGACGAGTGGAGCCGCGACACCGAGACCGGCGATCGCGCCGAGCTCGAAGATCTGCCCGAGGATCTGCCGTTCTGGAAGGACATCGCCGCGAGCAGCGAGAACTGCATCGGCACGGAGTGCCCGCGTTACCAGGACTGCTTCGTCACCCGCATGCGCCAGCGCGCCGCGGAATCTGATCTCGTCATCGTCAATCATCATCTGCTGTGCGCGGATGCGGCGGTGCGCCAGAGCGACTTCGGCGAGGTGATCCCGACCTGCCACTACGCGGTCGTCGACGAAGCGCACCAGCTCGAAGACGTGGCGACCCAGTACTTCGGCATCGTGGTGAGCAATTATCGAATCGACGATCTCGGCCGCGACGTCGATCGCGCGGTTGCCGCCAAGCTGATCGAAGACCCGGACACCGCCGACGCCTTGAAGGATCGAGCCGAGCGGGTCCGCGATCTCGCGCGGCCATTCTTCTCAGCCTTGCAGATGCTCCGGTTCGATGGGCCGGGCGTCGGCGGGAGCGAGACCCGAGTCCGCATCGGTTCTCCGCAGATCAACCGCGTGGCCGACGAAGGCCTGTCGCTCGTGCGGGCGCTCGAGGCGCTCGAGGCCGAGATCGCGCTCGCCCGCGACGCGCCACCCGACGTGCTCGCGTTGGGTACGCGTGCAGCGGAGACCCGGAAGGACCTTGACTTCCTGCTTCGGGCAGACGACACCGGCTTCGTCTATTACCTCGACGTGCGCGGACGCGGCGTGTTCCTGCGGGCGTCGCCGATCGACGTCTCCGACATCGTCCGGGATCTGCTGATCGATCGCATGACCGGGACGGTGCTGACGTCCGCCACGCTGACGGTCGACGGATCCTTCGAGTACGTCCGCGGCCGCCTTGGAATCCGCAAGGCGAGCGAAATCCGGCTGCCGTCGGAGTTCGACTATTCGACGCCAGGCGATTCTCTATCTGCCGAGACGCATGCCCGATCCGCGTTCGCGCGAGTTCGCCCACGCCGTCGCGCGGGAAGTCATCGAGATCGTGAAGCGCACGAAAGGACGCGCCTTCGTGCTGTTCACCAGCTACGCAAACCTGCGCGAAGTGCAGGCCCGCGCGGCCGGTGAGATCGAATATCCGATCCTCGTCCAGGGCACCGCGCCGCGCTCGGCCCTGCTGCGCGAATTCAAGGCCACGCCGAATGCGGTCCTGCTCGCCACCTCGAGCTTCTGGCAGGGCGTGGACGTGGTCGGCGAAGCCTTGAGCTGCGTCATCATCGACAAGCTGCCGTTCGCCTCGCCTGGCGATCCGATCACGTCGGCGCGCATCGACGCGATCAACGCGCGCGGCGGCTCGGCGTTCGGCGAATACCAGATCCCGCTGGCAATCCTGGCGTTGCAACAGGGACTGGGACGGCTGATACGCCATCGACAGGATCGCGGCGTGCTCGCCGTGCTCGATCCGCGCCTGCGATCGATGGGATACGGCCGCCGGTTCCTCTCGTCATTGCCGCCGGCGCCGGTCACAACCGACCTCGATGACATCGAGCGATTCTTTGAGGCAGCTGAGCTACGGTTGTTGGCTGAGGTCCGCCTTCGCGGCCTTCGCCGCTTCGGCGAGACAGCCTTCGCGCGGCTTGCCGAACCGGAGCTCACGCTTCCGTATGAGCCGCGTGAGCGAAGGCTGGCTCAGAACTGGAAACTGGCAACTGGAGACTGGGAACTGGCACCGGGTGATACACTACTCACCAGACTACGCTGCGGTTTACACCGTTTTCTTATCAGCACTGACGGAGGATTCTGGACATGGTGCGCACACACATCGTCGCCCGTACGCTTGCCATCTGCGCGATGGTGCTCGGACTGGCCGCGTTTGCGGCGCCGGCTTTCGCACAGACCGGTCAGGTCAGAGGCAAGGTCACCGATGCGGAGAACAAGCCGGTCGAAGGCGCCAAGGTCATCATTCAGATGCTCGACAGCAACAGCAAGTTCGAGCTGAAGACGAAGAAGAACGGCGAGTTCATGCAGATCGGCTTGCAGCCCGGCCCGTACAAGATCACGGCCGAGAAGGACGGACTGTCGGCGAGCAAGAACACCAAGATCAGCCTCGACATGGTCGAAATCAACCTGACGCTCAGTAAAGGCGGCGCGTCGGCGGAAGGGATGTCGAAGGAAGATCGTGCGAAGGCCGAGGCCAAAGTCGCCGGTCTCAAGGCGGCGTACGCCGAAGCCGCGCAACTCGCCAACGCCGGCAAGTACGATGAGTCGATCGCAAAATTCAACGAGGTCCTGAAGGACGTGCCCAAGTGCACCGAGTGCTACATCGGGATCGGAACGGCGAGCGGCATGAAGAAGGATTACGCGGCGTCGGAAGCGGCGTACAAGAAGGCGCTCGAGATCGATCCGAATTCGGCTGATGCCTATAACGGACTCGCCACGATTTACAACGACCAGAAGAAATTCGCCGAGGCGAAGGAAATGAGCGCCGAGGCGATGAAGCGCATGACCGCGGGCGGAGGGTCAGGCAACGCCGATCAGCTCTACAACGCCGGCGTCATCTCGTGGAACGCCAATGAATTCGCCAAGGCGCAGGAACAGTTCGCCGCGGCAGTGGCGGCGAATCCGAACCACGCCGAATCGCATTTCATGCTCGGACAGTGCGACCTGAATCTCGGCAAGCTGCCCGAAGCGGCGAAGGAGTTCGAGACGTACACTGAAGCTTGCTCCGACCGGGCCGAACGCGGAGAAGGCCAAGGCGAATTTCGAGATGCTGAAGGCGTACATCAAGTAGCGTCCGGCGCCCGCCGTGGACGCCACCATCGCCACCAACCTCCAGTCCGTCAGGTCCCGGCTCGACGCGGCCGCGCGCCGCGCCGGCCGGGATCCTTCGACCATCCGCCTCATCGCTGTTTCCAAGACCTTCAGCGCCGATCACGTGCGCGCCGCGCACGCCGCGGGCCAGCTCGATTTCGGCGAGAACAAAGTCCAGGAAGGGCTGCAGAAGATCGGCGAGATAGCCGACATCAAGATAAGGTGGCATCTCATCGGCCACCTGCAATCGAACAAGGCAAAGAAGGCGGCCACCGCGTTCGCCTGCATTCATTCGGTCGATTCGGTCGAGCTGCTCCGGAAGCTCGACAGCGCGGCGGCAGACGCGGGAGCGGCGCCCGAGCTTCTGGTTCAGGTCGATCTCGCGGGCGAAGACGACCAAGTTCGGCGCCGCGACAGAGGACGCTCGCCGTATCCTTGACGCCGCGACGACGCTCCGGGCGGCGCGGGTGACGGGACTGATGCTGATCCCGCCCTGGAACGAGGACCAGGAACAGACGCGCCCCTGGTTCGTGCGGCTCAGGGAACTGCGCGATTCATGGCTGGCCGAAGGCGCGCCGGCTTCGTCGCTGGCGCAGCTGTCGATGGGGATGAGCCACGATTTCGAAGCCGCCATCGAAGAAGGCGCTACTATGGTGCGCGTCGGCACCGCGATATTCGGCAAGCGCACGTATCAGACGACTGCCTGAGCACGCGCCGCGCGCAGCTATCGAGGAGACCACCATGTTCGATCGTCAACCGGGTCAGTCACCGACACCGTCGTCCACGTCCGCCGCGCAGACCGGATCGCTTCCGCCCGAGCGCGTGATGCGCATCGCCCCGCTCGATCTTCGTCAGCAGCGGTTCCGAACCGCACTGCGCGGCTTCGATCGTACCGAGGTCGTCGCCTTCCTGACCGAGGCGGCAGACGACTACGAGCATGCGCTTCGCGAGATCGATCGGCTCCGCCAGGATCTGCTGCGAATGGAAGCGCTGCTCTCCGAGCATCGCGAACGCGAGGCCAATCTGCGCAACACGCTGTTGACCGCGCAGCGGCTGGCCGACGAGGTCAAGAGCGGCCGCCGAGAACGAAGGCAAGATGATCGTGCGCGAGGCACAGGGACGCGCCGACCTCCTGCTGCAGAAGGCCAGCGCTCGGCTCGAGGAGATCGAACGCGACATCAACGAGCTCCGGCTGCGGCGACGCGGTGTCGAAGGATCGCTGGAGACGTCGATCCAGGCGCTCTACCACGCGCTCGAATTCATCCGCGAACAGGACAAGCCGGAAGACAAGGTGCTCCTGCATCGCCCGCGCACCGCTGAGGCATCGACAGGGGCGCAGTGGCCCACTGAACAGCCCTCGCGCGTAGCCGACGAGCGGGGATGAATGAATCACTCATCCCTGATCACTGATCGTGAATCACCGATCCATGGATCCTTGGATCCATGGATCGATGGAGCAGCAGATTCAGGATCAGTGACTAAGGATGAGTGATTCAAGCCGGTGATCGCCGCAGACCTGCTCATCAACCACATTCGACAACTCATTCCGTGCGCCGGACCCGCACCACGACGCGGGTCGGATCAGGGCGTCGCGCCAGTCGTCACCGATGGCGCGATCGCATCGCGTTCCGGCGAGATCGTCTACGTTGGCTCGTCGAATGACCTGGAGCGCGCGGTCGCAGCCGTTGCGGGCGCGCGACCGCCTGGACGCCCGCGAGTACTCGATCGTTCCCGGTTTCGTTGATCCTCATACCCATGCCGCCTTCGCCGGCGACCGGCGAGAGGAACTGCGAAGGCGGCTCGCCGGCGCAACCTACACGGAGATCGCCGCAGCCGGGGGCGGCATCGTGTCTACCGTCGCGGCGACTCGCGCCGCCACGGAGGCCGAGCTGGTTGACCAGACACGCAGTCCGCCTCGACGAGATGCTCGCGTGCGGGACGACGACCTGCGAGATCAAGAGCGGCTACGGCCTGAGCCGTCGAGTCGGAGTTGAAGATGCTGCGCGCCATCGCCGCGGTTGCGCCGCGAGCATCGCGATCGAGATCGTGTCGACGTTTCTCGGCGCGCACGAAGTGCCGCTCGAGTTCCGGGATCGACGCGACGAGTACATCGATCTCGTCGTCGACGAAATGATTCCGGCCGTCGCCGGAGCCGGACTGGCGCAATGGTGCGATGTGTTCTGCGAGACGGGTGTCTTCACACCGGCCGAGTCCACTCGGATTCTCGAAGCCGGGCAAGGCGGCCGGACTTCGACTCGCGGATTCACGCCGACGAGCTCGACGCGAGCGGCGGCTCGCAGGTGGCCGCTCATGTCCGGGCGCGCTCCGCCGATCACCTGATTTTTGTGCCTTGAGACGGAATCGCCGCCATGTCGATCGCGGGGGTGACGGCCACGCTGCTCCCGATCGCCGCGTTCTACCTGAAGCTCGGGCCGATTCGCACCGGCGCGCGACTTCATTGCTGCCGGCGTTCCGGTCGCGCTTGCGACCGACGTCAATCCCGGCGGCGGCTTTTCCCCGTCGATGCCGTTCGCGATGGCGCTCGCCTGTTTCGCATGAACATGACATTCGAGGAGGCACTGATCGGCGCCACGATCAATGCGGCGTGGTCGCTCGATCGCTCCGACCGCGTCGGCAGCCTCGAACCTGGAAAACAGATGGATGCCGTGCTCGTGAAGGGTGACGCGATCAATCTGATCCGGGTTGGCGCTCCCGCGATTGCCGGCGTCATCAAGCGTGGTGCGTTCGTCGCCGGCGGTCTCGACACTCGAACAAGGACGCGATGACCGTGACCTTGTCGGAACGACGGTTCGTCGATCTTCTGGCGCTCATTCCGGTCGCCGAACCCACGCCCGGAGGAGGATCCGCGTCGGCACTGAGCGGCGCAGTCGGCGCGTCGCTCCTCGCGATGGTGGCCGGGCTGCCGAAGTCGCGGGTCAGACACCGGACGAGGAGCAGCGCCTCGCAGAGGCACGATCGCATGCACGGCCATCAGCGATCGGCTGGCGGCGCTCGATGAATCGCGACAGCGAGGCGTACGACACGGTCGTCTCCGCCTTCCGGCTGCCGAAGACGTCAGATGACGAGAAGGCGATGCGGACGGTCACGGATTCAGGAAGCGTTGCGAGCGGCCACCGACGTGCCGCTCGACGTCATGCGCGCGTGCGCCGAGGCGATCCAGCTCGGCAGCGGACGTGGCCGCATTCGGCAACGCGCAACGCCTCCAGCGACGTGCAGGTCGGCCTGGAGCTTCTGGATGCCGGCGCTCCGCGGCGCGAGAGCTGAATGTCGCGATCAACCTGACGAGCCTGAAAGACGCAGTCATACGTCGCGACGATGAAAACGGAAGTCCAGCGGCTGGAGATCGACGCCGAGCCGGGCGCACGCCGCGGCCGATTCGCCGCGTTGCGCGATCCGGCTTAGCGAGCGTCGAAGGCTCTTCGCCTCGATGTCGAACTGGTGCTCGTAGTTGTAGCCCGGCAGCACTGTCATCGACTCCACGTACGAGGCGTCGATGATCAGCTGGCCGTTGGGTCGCCTGATCTGGACGTAGTCGCGATCGAGCGGAATGCTGTGCTCGTCGGCGAGCGCCATGACGCGGTCGGTCAGCTCGGCGTCGGTGGCTTTCTGCGAAAACAGCGCCAGTTCCTGGAGCGCGTCCTTGAACTGGAAATAGTGGACGCTGACGGGCGCGATCCGATAGACGGCGTTCGCGATGAGGAGGAAAATCGCGAGCTTGACCAGCTTCCGGATCACATGCCCTCCGTCGGCGCGTCAGTGAATCTGATGGAACAGCCGCTCCCAGCGGGTCTTGGTAAAGAAGTGCGTGACGACCGACAGCAGCCGCTTGACGGTCGCTCCCGCACCTTCGTCCAGGTAATCCTCGCGTCCTGATTCGTACGACCAGTAGATCATCAGCGCGCGTCCCTTGACGTAGTCGCGCGGCAGAAAACCCCAGTATCGGCTGTCCTGCGAGTTGTCCCGATTATCCCCCATGACGAAGTAATGACCCTCGGGAACACGCACCGGCCCGTATCGCTCGCGGACGTCGAATCGACGTCACTTCCTGCGACTCGGACGCCGGTTCGAGAAAATGCACGTATGGCTCGTCGAGCGGATGGCCATCTATATACACCTTCTTGGCCTTCGAAGTTCGACGGTTTCGCCCGGCAGGCCGATGACCCGCTTGATGAAGTCGCGGTCCGGTTCGTCGGGGTATTTGAAGACGATGACGTCGCCGCGCCGGATGTTCCGCACCGGCAGCAGCGCGCGCTCGATCGCGGCTCGCCGTCGGACTGAACACGAACTTGTTCACCAGCAGGTGATCGCCGATGAGCAGGTTGTTCTCCATCGACCCGGTCGGGATCTTGAACGCCTGCACCACCCAGGTGCGCACGAACAGCGCGAGGATGACGGCAATGACGATCGATTCGGCGTACTCGCGAAGCGTCGATTTGTGAAACGTCGCTGCCATTCGCTACGTCTCGGTTCCGACTTTGAGCACCGCGAGAAACGCCTCCTGCGGAATCTCGACCCGGCCGACGCGCTTCATGCGCTTCTTGCCTTCCTTCTGCTTCTCGAGCAGCTTCCGCTTGCGCGTGATGTCGCCGCCATAACACTTGGCCAGCACGTTCTTCCGGAGCGCCTTGACCGACTCGCGCGCGATGATCCGGCTGCCGATCGCCGCCTGGATCGCGACCTCGAACATCTGTCGCGGAATCAGCTCGCGCATCTTCGACGGCGAGCGCGCGGCCCCGCTGATAGGCCATGTCGCGATGGACGATCGTCGACAGCGCGTCGACCGGCTCCTCGTTCACCAGGATGTCCAGCTTGACCAGCGGCGCTTCCTGAAACCCGGTCACATGGTAGTCGAGCGATGCGTAGCCGCGCGAGAGCGTCTTCAGGCGATCGTAGAAGTCGAGCACGACCTCGTTGAACGGCAGCTCGTAGGTGATGAGCACGCGGTCGGCCGCCAGGTACTCAATCGATTTCTGCACGCCGCGCTTTTCCTGGCACAGCTGCAGGATGGCACCGACGTGCTCGGACGGCGTCAGCATCATCGCGGTGATGACCGGCTCTTCGATCTTCTCGATCCGGCCGGTGTCGGGCAGCTTCGACGGGCTGTCGATTTCCTGCACGGCGCCGTCGGTGGTCGTCACGCGGTACAAGACGCCCGGCGCGGTGGTCACCAGGTCCATGTCGAACTCGCGCTCGAGCCGTTCCTGGACGATTTCCATGTGGAGCAGGCCGAGGAAGCCGCAGCGGAAGCCAAATCCCAGCGCCGCCGAGGTTTCGGGCTCGAAGAAGAACGACGCGTCGTTCAGCCGCAGCTTCTCGAGCGCGTCGCGCAGTTCCGGATATTCGCTGCCTTCGACGGGATACAGTCCCGCGAAGACCATCGGCTTGCTTTCCTTGAACCCGGGAAACGGCTCGCTGGTCGGGCGGCTCGCATCGGTGATGGTGTCGCCGATCTTCGCGTCGCTGACGGTCTTGATGCCGGCGAAGATGAACCCGGCCTCGCCGACCCCGAGTTCGTCGGCGGCGACAGGTTTCGGAGAAAACACCCCGACTTGATCGACAAGGTATTCCTGCCCCTGAGCCATCAGCCGGATCTTCATGCCCGCGCGGATCGACCCGTCGATCACGCGGGTCAGGATGATCACGCCGCGATACGGGTCGTACCAGGAATCGAAGATCAACGCCTTCAGCGGCGCGGCGGGATCGCCCGTCGGCGGCGGGAGCCGGCGTAACGATGGCTTCGAGGATTTCGTGAACCCCGGTGCCTTCCTTCGCGCTCGCGAGGATCGCCCCGCTCGCGTCAAGGCCGACGATCTCCTCGATCTGCCGCTTGCGCCTCGTCGGGCTGCGCGCCCGGGAGATCGATCTTGTTGATGACCGGAATGATCTCGAGCGCGTTCTCGACCGCCAGGTAGGCGTTTGCCAGCGTCTGCGCCTCGACCCCCTGCGAGGCGTCGACGAGCAGCAGCGCGCCCTCGCACGCGGCGAGCGAACGGGTCACCTCGTAGGAAAAATCAACGTGTCCGGGCGTGTCGATCAGGTTGAGCACGTACTCGTTCCCGTCGTCTGCCTTGTAGGTCAGCCGGACGGCGTGCGCCTTGATCGTGATGCCCGCGCTCACGCTCGAGGTCCATCGAATCGAGGACCTGGGCTTCCATCTCGCGCGGCTGCAGCGCACCCGGTCATCTCGAGGAACCGGTCCGCGAGGGTGGACTTGCCGTGGTCGATATGGGCGATGACCGAGAAGTTACGGATGAAACGCTGATCCATCAATGAACGGGAGACATGCTGATTTCTGAGTGCTGAATGCCGACTGCAGGTGACAGCAAATTATAGCATTCAGGGGGGATCGGGAATTGCTGAGATGCTGAATTCCGAGTGCTGAATTGGCCGAGCGCCTGGCGCTCGGCTTCGCTTTCAGTTCAGCATTCAGCAATCAACATTCAGCATTTCCACGCTCGTCTGGTCGAGCAGCCACTGCTTGCGCCAACGGCCGCCGCCGTACCCGCAGAGCGTGCCGTCGGCTCGAATGACGCGATGGCAGGGGACGACGATCGCGATGCGGTTCTGCCCGTTGACGCGACCGATGGCTCTGACGGCCGCCGGCGAACCGACCGTTCCGTGCCATGTCGGAGTAGCTGCGCGTCTCTCCGTAAGGGATGCCGCAGAGCGCGCGCCAGGCTTTCAGCTGAAAGTCAGACCCGCTGGAGGCGAAGCGGAATCGTGAATTCGCGTCGCGTGCCCGTCGAAGTATTCCGACAACTCGTCGCGCGTCTGGCGGAGAACGGGATGGTCGCCGGGGACGATCGCGATCCCGAGCGTGCGCCGCAGATCGCGAAGCTCGGTTTCGAGTGCCCGGCGATCGACGAATTCGAGCAGCTCGAGACCTCGGTCACTGGCGATGGCCAGCATCGGCCCAAGCGGGGTTTCGATCCACGCGGCGGTCAGCAGCGGCGTGTCGCGGGCATCGCCGGGCGTCTCGCCAAACACCCGCGCGAATGCTTCGCGGAACCCGCTGTCGGATTCGAAGCCGGCGTCGAGTCCGGCGTCGAGCGTTGACGCGCCATCGTGCAGCGCGCGCATCGCGGTTCCGAGGCGGCACGCGCGGTGATAGGCCTGGAACGTCATCCCGAAGCTGCGCTTGAACGTTCGCCGCACCTGCACCGGATCGAGACCGCGTTGTCGCAGATCCTCGTCGCGGAGACGGATGTCGGGATTCCGCAGCATCTCGTCGACCAGCGGTGCCAGCCAGTTCGGCGCGGAGGCCGCCGACGACATCGGATCGCAGATTCGGCACGGGCGATAGCCGCGATGGAGCGCCTCCTGAATCGTCGAGGCATATTCGACGTTCTCGGGCTTCGGCTTCCGGGCGCTGCACGTCGGACGGCAGAAGATCCCGGTCGTGCGAACGCAGGCAAAGAAGAGACCTTCGAACGACTCGGTCGCGTTCCACGAGCGCGCGATACATCTCGGCGGGAGTCGGCAGCAACATCATGTCGACGAGGATACGAGGCCGCCTCTATTGTGCGCTACCGGAAAATGAACGGGCAATTTCCCTGGCCGCCGCGGAGGACCGTCGCGTCGGCGCGAAATCTCGCAGGTCGGCGGCTCCCGCGGACACACGTATCGCCGGCCGGGTGGTTGCCCGATATGATGGATGGGCAACCGGCGCACCGGGAGTGCGCGCACGTTGGGGGGCACGCCGCCAAGCCGACATGGGTGATTCCGATCGCGATCAGGCACGTCGCCCACGCCAGGCAGCGGTGATTCCGCTGCGTCGCACGAGCTCAGGAGTTCAGGTATGCCTGATTCGCAGGAAGGACTCCTCAAAGTGGGGCATTCCGAAGGGGTTCATCGATCGCGGAGATACACCCGAGCAGGCCGCGCTGAATGAGTCGTACGAAGAGGCTGGGCTGAGCGGTCGTCTCATGGGAGAACGCATTGGAACCTACGAATACGAGAAGGGAAGCACCCGGCTCACGGTGGCCGTCTTCTTGATGGAGGTTCTCGAAGAGCAGTCGACCTGGCTGGAAATGGGTTTTCGGGAACGCCGCTGGCTTTCGTTCGATCAGGCGTCCGCTCTACTCGAGGATCATCGCGTCTGGCCCCTGCTCGATCGCCTGCAGGCCCGATCGATCTTGAAGTCCTTCACTCGGAATAGCTGACGGCGCCCCGGCGCGGCCGCTAGCGGCTACCCTTCACCATCGCCGGCACTGTCCGCAGGTACGCCCAGAGCGCTTTCAACTCGACGTCCTTCATCTGCCCGTAGGCCTTCCACGGCATCTGCGGCAGGATGTCGGTGCCGTCCTTGCGCTTGCCCTCCCTGAGCGCCCGGATGAAATCCGCTTCGGTCCACCCCTTCAACCCGGTCTCGTCCGGCGTGATGTTGGCGACGATCGGCATGTTCGGATCGCCTGAGATCTTCCCGCCGGACAGATGCTCGCCGTGACATCCGCGGCACACCTGCGCGATGTGCGCGCCGAGCTCGACGCTGGCAGCTTCGACCGGCGGTTCGACCGGGTGCGCCTTCTGATGATCGATCCCGAACGCGGGAAGCGCGCTCGATTGGAATGCGACGACAAACGAAAACACCGGACCGAAGCCGGCAGGTTTCATCGTCCGATCGACAGCCGGCCGGCTGCGGATGTCAGCCACGATGTCGGAGAGTTCGTGATCGGAAAGAGTGGCGAACTCCGTTGACGGCATCGAGGACGATTGGCCGGTGTGCCGAACGCCATGACGGACGGCGCGGTCCCAGTCAGCAGCGGAAAAACCGTTCGTGACGCCGCCGGCGCCGCCCGTGAGATTCGGCGGTGCCCAGTAGCCGACGATGGCCTGATCGATGAGGACCTTCCCGCCAAGATCGGCGCCGTGACAGCCCTCGCAGCCGACGCGCGTCTTGATGAGATGCTCACCACGCGCGATCGCGCGCGCGAGCGTCACCGCCTGCAGGTCTACTCCTGCAAGCGGATCGGCGGCCGGAGCTCCCGCAGCGATTCGTTCGGCGCGGACGGTTTCGAGCTCGGTCGCGCTCAACGGATACGGAATCGGGAACGTCACCTCGTGTGTCGTCCATTGCTTGTTGTATTTCTGTCCGGCGATGACACGAGCCACGCCGGTGGCACCGAGCGCCAGCACGATCACGACACCGAGAATCCAGGCCACGATTTTCAAGAGTTTGCGCATGGGAGACAGAAATGATATCCGGAAACGGCTTGACGACAGAACTTCGACAGTTGTTCCATGGCGCAGATTTCGCTGGTGTGTGACGAATCGCCGCACCACGGTAGTGCCGTCGCGCGATGACCGCATTCAGTCAGATGCCGTGGACGTGCCGATGCGAGTGGGGTCCTGCGGCCGCCGCGGCGCTGGCGCCAGCCGACGTCACGATTGTCATCGACGTCTTTTCCTTCACCACATGCGTGGACGTCGCCGTCTCTCGCGGCGTGACGATCCTTCCCTTCCCCTGGAACGACGCGACCGCAGCGGAATTCGCCCGCGAGAAGGAAGCCGAACTGGCTGGCCGACGACGGCAGGCGAAGTATTCGCTGGCGCCGGAATCGTACCTGGACGCGCCGGCTGGCCTACGATGCGTGCTTCCGTCGCCGAACGGCGCGGTGGTGACACTCGCGGCTGCCGCAACAGCGCCGATAGTCCTTGCCGGCTGCCTGCGGAATGCGCGCGCCGTGGCGAACGCGGCGCGACGCCTGGGAAGGTCGTTCAACGTGATCCCCGCGGGCGAACGATGGCGGGATGGATCGCTGCGTCCCGCACTGGAGGACTGGCTCGGCGCCGGTGCGATTCTGAAATGGCTGCCGGGCGATCGGTCGCCGGAAGCTGACGCGGCGATCGCGGTGTTCGAACGGCATCGCGACGACCTGGTGGCCGCACTCGATGCCTGCGGATCGGGACGTGAGCTCGAGGAACGGGGTCACAAGAAAGACAAGCTCATCGCGGGCGACATGGATAGTAGCGGCTCGATTCCAAGGTTCGATGGCGTCGCGTTTTCGGCCCTCGAGCTTCCCTGATGGACGTGAACAAGAGTCAGCTTGGCGGGTTTCGACGGGATCTGTCATTTTGACCGTTGCCGACTGTCAGAAGTGACAGCGACGGACGAGAGGATCGAAGAGTAATATCGACGCCAAACGTTGAGGTAGTCCAGGAGGGAATTCGAAAATGAAACGCAAGAACCCGGTGTTCCTGGCCCTTGCAGGCCTGTTGGCGCTCTACCCTGTGTCGGCGCCGCTCGGGGCGCAGGACCAGAAGCCTACCGTCAAGATCCCCCAAGCCGGTGTCCCGCAGATCATGACGCTGGAAGGGATGTACGTCCGCGCGGCGTACAACAACGAGGGGTACGCGATCATCGGCTACAAAACGGCCAACATGTCCGTCGGAGACGAATGGATGCTCCTCGAAATGGGCACGACGGTGCGCGAAGGGGTCCCGAGTTTCTCGATGAAACGCGCCGACCTGTCACTCGAAACGCCCGATGGCGCCAAGGTGCCGCTGCCGTCGGTGGACGACTATCGGAGCGCGAACCTCGCCGCGCTCAACAACCGTGCAAACGTCGCCCGCGACTCGATCAACTACTTTCCACCAATGGCCTCACAGGCGTGCCGCATTGGCTTCTTCAGCGACCTGGACAGCCGTGCGCTGTCATGGGAGCAGGTGGAGGTCAGTCAGAGCCGCGCGTGCTTGGGGCGTATCTATTTCAAGATACCAGGCGGCATCAAGTACGGCCAGCACTGGCTCGACGTGCAGTTCCCGAAGAGCCTCGTCCGCGTGCCGTTCCGGATCCTGACAAAGGACGAAGAGAAGCTGCTCGACAAAAACTACAAGGACATCCGGAAGCAGGTGAAGGAGGCCTTCGCGCCGCCGAAGAAGCAAAAGTCGTAAGCTAGAGCCCGTGCCAGAATGGAAAGACCTGCCAGTCACCCGCCGCACGTTCGGGCAGGCGCTCGGACTGGGGGCGGTCGCCGGCACGGTGCACGCCCTTGCGGCCGGCGCCGCCGGAGGCGAAACCACGAGTAGCGGCCAGACCAGTGGAAGCGGCGACGAGCTTTGCGATCTCAGCGCCATCGAGCTGGCCGCACGCATCCGGCGCAAAGACGTCTCGGCGCGCGAGGTGATGACGGCCCACCTCGCGCGCATCGACCGAATCAACCCGAAGGTCAATGCGATTGTGACGCTCGTCGCCGAGCGCGCGCTGGCCGACGCCGCGCGCGCCGACGAACGCTCGGCGCGCGGCGGCCCGCTCGGCGTGCTGCACGGTCTGCCGGTGGCCCACAAGGACCTCGTCGATACCGCTGGCATCAGAACCACACGCGGCTCACTGCTCTACAAGGATCTCGTGCCGACCCAGGATGCGCTGATCGTGCAGCACATTCGCGCGGCCGGTGCGATCACCTGCGGGAAGACCAACACGCCGGAGCTTGGCGCCGGCTCGCAAACGTTCAATCGAGTGTTTGGCGCGACGCGAAACCCGTACGACCTGACGAAGACGTGCGGCGGCAGCAGCGGCGGCGCCGCGGTTGCGCTGGCGTGCCGCATGCTGCCCGTCGCTGATGGCAGCGACACCGGTGGATCGCTGCGCAACCCGGCGGCGTTCTGCAACGTGGTGGGCTTTCGTACTTCGCCCGGTCTGGTCGCCAGCGAATCGACGTCCTGGTCGCCCCTGTCCGTCTCCGGACCGATGGCGCGATCGGTTGCCGACGTCGCGCTGTTTCTCAGCGCGATGGCCGGACCGAATCCTCACAATCCGCTCTCGCAGCCAGGTGACGGCGCGCGTTTCCGCGCACGGCTCGATCGGGATTTCACAGGCGTTCGGGTCGCGTGGTGGAAGGGGCTGGGCGGCATCCCGTTCGAGCCGGAAATCCGGCAGGTCATCAATGGGAACCGTCACGTGTTCGAGACCCTCGGGTGCGTGGTCGAAGAGGCGGAGCCGGATTTTTCGGGGGTCGATCAGGCATTCCCCGCGTTGCGTTATACGGCCAACCACCCGCGTTACTCAGAGTTGATCCGTCAGAACGGGGACTGGGTCAAGGACACGATCAAGTACGAGGTATCGGAAGCCGAGCGCCTGACCGGCGCCGAGGTCGGGCGTGCCCTGGCGCGTCAGGCGCGCATGCACGAGCAGAGTCAGGAATTCTTCTCCCGTTATCAGTATTTCGTTCTGCCAGTGACGCAGGTCGCACCCTTCGATGTCAACACGCCGTATCCGACGCGAGATCGATCAGGCGCCCATGAACAGTTACATCGACTGGATGCGATCGTGCTGGTATGTGACGTTCATGGCCAACCCCGCGATCTCCGTACCCGCAGGATTCACGCAGGCTGGTCTACCGGTGGGTATCCAGATCGTCGGTCGTCACCACGACGAGTGGAGCGTGCTGCAGCTCGCACATGCGTTCGAGCAGGCGACGCAGCACGGGAAACGCCGGCCGTCAGTGCTGAACGCATAGCGCCCACGAGCCGCAAAAGACTATCGCTGTTCGATCGGCAGCACCGGCTGCGGGTAAGGCGGGCCGATGTAGTCCGTGCGAGGACGAATCAGCCGGTTGTTCGCGTACTGCTCCAGGCAGTGCGCAGTCCAGCCGGAAATGCGACTGACCGCAAAGATGGGCGTGAACAGATCGATCGGAATCCCGAGCGTGTAGTAGGTCGAGGCTGAATAGAAATCCACGTTCGGGTTCAACTTCTTCTCGCCCTTGACCAGACTCTCTATCCGCTGCGACATGTCGAACCAGCGCGTGTTCCCGGCGCGCTCGCCAAGCTCTCTGGACATGCGACGGAGGTGCGTCGCGCGTGGATCTTCGGTCCGGTAGACGCGATGGCCGAAACCTGGAATCTTGATCTTCTTCGCCAGCTTCCCGCGGATGGCATCTTCGATTCGATCCGGCGGCGCATCGGGACCGATTTCGATCAGCAGCCGCATCACATCCGCGTTGGCCCCTCCATGCAGAGGTCCTTTCAGCGTGCCGATTGCCGCGACGGTCGCCGAATAGAGATCGGTCAGTGTGGCCGCCGCTACACGGGCCGCAAACGTCGAGGCGTTCAGCTCGTGATCGGCGTGCAGCACCAGGGCCACGTCGAACGCGTGGATTGACAGCGCGTTGGGACGGTTGCCGGTGAGCATGTACAGAAAGTTCGCCGCGTGTCCCAGCGCCGGATCGGGCTGAATCGGACCACCCCCGGCCTGCATCCGACCGTAGGTCGCGACGAGGCTGCCGAGCTGCGCGGTCAGCCGGACGGCCTTGCGGTAGTTGGCCGCCTGCGAGTTGTCTCCGGCTTCCGGATCGTATTGCCCCAGCGCCGACGTGAGCGTCCGCAGCACGTCCATGCCGTCGGACGCCGGGAGCTGCTTCATCAGCCGCAGGATCGGCTCGGACAGCGGACGCGCGGCGGCAAGTTGCGACTGGAGATCGCCGAGCTCGGCACGGTTCGGCAGGCGTCCGTGCCACAGCAGATAACAGACCTCTTCGAACGACACGGCGCGCGCAAGGTCGTGGATGTCGTGCCCGAAATACGCCAGCACGCCGCGGTCGCCATCCAGGTAACAGATGGCCGACGAGGCGGCAACGACATCCTCTAGACCTGCTTTCGGCTTCGCCTCGGTCGTCATGGAGCAATCATATCAATGCTGAATGTCGAGTGCTGAATGCTGAATGGTTGCCGATTTCTGATTGTCGATTGCTGAGCACGCTCGAGTCGATTCCCGAGAGCTGATGCAGGGCGGGGGCTTAGCCCCCGCCCAATCAGCATTCAGCATTCAACGTTCAGCAATTCTACTTGGCGACTTCCGGCGTCTTGAGCATGACGCTTTCGCCGGTGAACTGCTGCAGGATGGAGAGGAGCCCGGTGTAGAGGAATCCGATCTGGAACAGCATCAGGAACGGCAGCGTCGCGTAGATCTGGTTGGCCAGGGCGTAAAAGACAGTCGCCGAGAAATAGAGGCCGAGCGCCAGCTCGATGAGCGGCTGCACGCCGACGGACTGGTGATATTTCTTGCCCACCCATTCGTCGCTGTCGCGCTCGATGCCGTACTTCGGCGTCCGGGCAAATTCGCTTTGCTTGTGGAACAGCGCTTCGAGCACGGCCCGCGTGTTGTTCACACAGAGGCCGATGCCGATCGACATCAGGAACGGCAGGTACTTCATTCGCTGCCGCCAGTCGGTGTAGAGCTCGCGCTGCGCCTTCACGTAGAACACCGCAATCGACGCGGTGGCGGCGCAGAAGAGCGGGACGTCGATGATGAGCATCTCCGTCCAGCCCATGTTGTAGCGGACCCACATCGCGGGGAACATGAGAATTGAGAGCAGCGACATCAGCAGGTAGTTGAAATTCGCTGACAGGTGGAAGAATGCTTCCGCCTTCACGCTGAACGGCTGCTTCGACCGCAGAATCCGCGGCAGCAGCTTCATGCACGTCTGGATCGAGCCCTTCGCCCACCGGTGCTGCTGCGACTTGAACGAAGTCATTTCGACCGGCACTTCAGCCGGCGACACGACATCGGGGAGAAACACGAAACGCCAGCCATTGAGCTGCGCGCGATAGCTGAGGTCGAGGTCCTCGGTCAGGGTGTCGTGCTGCCAGCCGCCGGCATCGGCGATGGCCTCGCGGCGCCACACGCCGGCCGTGCCGTTGAAATTGAAGAAGCAGCCGCCGCGATTCCGTCCGCCGTGCTCCAGCACGAAATGCGCGTCGAGCAGGATCGACTGAATCTTGGTAAGGAGCGAGTAGTCCTGGTTGATGTGGCCCCAGCGCGCCTGCACCATACCGATGCGGGCGTCGGTGGCAAAGTACGGCAACGTGCGCTTCAGAAAATCGTGCGGCGGAATGAAGTCCGCATCGAAAATCGCGATGAAGTCACCGGTCGATTCGGCAAGGCCCGCCTCCAGAGCTCCAGCCTTGTAACCGGTGCGATCGACCCGGTGGAGGTAACGGATGTCGATGCCGCGAAGCGCGTGGCGTCGAACCGCCAACTCGGCTATCGAGGTGGTCTCGTCGGTGGAATCATCGAGGACCTGAATTTCCAGCAGGTCCTTCGGATACTCCATTTCGCAGACGGCATCGATCAGCCGGTCGGCGACGTACATCTCGTTGAAAATCGGAAGCTGCACCGTAACCCTCGGCAGCGTCGTCAATTCGGGGGGCGTGACGGGGGCCCGATCCTTGTTTTTCGTGTAAAGATACACGAGGTAGTAGCGGTGCCATCCGTAGATGGCCAGGATGCTCAGGACAAAAAAATACAGGACGAGGATCAGCGTCTCAACAGGCGTCATAAGGGGATGAATCCGTCACGCGACACAAACGATAATATTACAGCTCTGCGGTTCGCCGGATCAACGGCACCGGGACATCTGCAGGGGTCATGAACCGTCTTCAGCTGCGCGCCTTGCTGGATGAAGTAGGGTCCGGAACCCTGACGCCTGAGTCGGCACACCAGCAACTCCTTCAATATTTGCGCCAGTCGCCGTTCGAGAATCTCGACTTCGCGCGCATCGATCATCACCGAAGCGTGCGCCAGGGCTTCCCCGAAGTGGTCTACGGGGCCGGAAAAACGCCTGAACAAATAGCCACGATCGCTGAACGCATCGTCGCGGCCGGGCAGAACCTGCTGGTCACGCGCACGGGCCAGGAGGCGTTCGAGGCCGTTCGTCAGCGGCTGCCGGCTGCATCATTTCATGAACAGGCGCGAACCATTACACTGCGCACCGCTCCGCTGCCCGATGGGCGCGGCACGATCCTCGTGATTGCCGCCGGGACGGCAGATATGCCCGTTGCCGAAGAAGCGGTGGTATCGGCGGAGATTATGGGCAATCGCGTGGAGCGGCTGTACGACGTCGGCGTGGCAGGCCTGCACCGCCTGCTGGCCGAGCACGCGCGACTGTCTGCCGCCCACGTGGTCATCGTGGCGGCCGGCATGGAGGGGGCGCTCCCAAGCGTCGTCGGCGGACTGGTGGATGTTCCCGTGATCGCCGTCCCCACGAGCGTCGGCTATGGCGCGAGCTTCGGCGGTATTACCGCTCTCCTCGGCATGTTAAACAGCTGCGCGAGCGGGGTGTCGGTCGTCAATATCGATAACGGTTTTGGCGCGGCGGCCATCGCCAGCTCCATCAATCATCTTCCATAGGTTCTACAGGGTTCTGCCAGGTTCTACAGGGTTCTGCCAGGTTCTACAGAGTTCTACAAGGTTCGTGCTGGGTTCTTCAGGTATTTAGGAACGAACCCGGCGGAACCCAGCCGAACCTCGCGAACCTTGTAGAACCCAGTCGGGATGCGCTATAGTTAAGGATTACCCTGTCCGCAGGCAGTCTTTCCTATAAGTTATCCCCGATGCACGCTGGCGCCCTGAGGGCCCTTGAGTTCGATCGCATTGTCGAGGCGGTTTGCCGTTACGCGCTCACCCCGAACGGGTTGCGGCGCCTCGAGCAACTGGCTCCGGAGACGGATCCGGCCGCGGTGTCGGCCCGGCTCGCGGCAACGACCGAGACGGTCCGATTCCTCGGCGACAACCAGATCGCGCTTCACGCTGCAACCGAGCTCGAAACAATCGTCAGTGCAATTGCCGTAGAGGGCCGCGCCCTGGAAGCGGTTCATCTGCTGTCGCTTGGTGCGTTTCTCGCCTCGGTGGACGCCACCTGCGCGGCGATTCGGCGCGCCGGCCCGAACACGCCGATCCTGCGCGGCATCGCGGAAACGACAGCCTCGTTCGAACATGAAATCGGTGAGGTCCGCCGCAAGATTGATCCTGCGGGAGAGGTCCTGGACGACGCGAGCCCTGAACTGAAGAACCTGCGGGAGCGGCTCCGGAAACAACGGGCCAGGCTTCGGGGCACGCTCGAGTCGTATCTGCGCGGCAAGGACACTTCGAAATACCTGCAGCAGCAGATCGTCACCGATCGAAACGGACGATACGTCCTCGTGGTCCGGTCGGAACACCGATCCGCGATTCCCGGAATCGTCCATGGCAGTTCGGGCAGCGGAGCGAGTCTCTTTCTCGAGCCGCTCAGCACCGTTGAAATCAACAACGACATCGTCGCGCTCGAGCAGCAGGAGGCCGAAGAGGTCCGACGTATTCTTCTCGGGCTCACCGACGCGTTCCGTCGCCGCGCTGAGGATCTCGATCGAACGGTTCGCGCCGCCACGGAGCTCGACGTCTTGCAGGCACGCGCGCAGTTTTCGATCCTGGTGGATGGGATCAAGCCTGCGATCTCCGCCGATGGCCGCCTGGAGCTGCGCGCGGCGCGGCACCCGCTACTCATCGCGGCGGTACGGCGGAGGCTGGCAGAGGCCCCCATCGATGGCCCTGACGGATCCCGAATCCCGGATCCCGCCCTTCGACAGGCTCAGGGCGTCCCGAGCTTGTCGAGGGACGGATCCCGGCCAGCGTCAGGCCCCGTCCCGGTCGACGTGGTGCTCATCCCGCCTGTCCGCGTCCTGGTGATTACCGGCCCGAACACGGGCGGAAAGACTGTCGCGTTGAAGACGGCCGGGCTGCTTTCGCTGATGGCGCAGGCCGGGCTGCTGATTCCCGTCGCCGATGGTTCGCAGATTCCGGTTTACGGCTCGGTGTTCGCTGACATTGGCGACGAGCAGTCAATCGCCGCCAGCCTCAGCACCTTCTCTGGCCATATCGCCAACGTTGTGTCCATGGACAAAGCGCTGGCGCTGCCCTCGCTCGTGCTGCTGGACGAAGCCGGCGCCGGCACCGATCCCGTGGAGGGAGGCGCGCTGGCGATGGCGATCATCGATCACTTCCGCCGACGTGCAGCCATGGTGATCGCGACCACGCACTACGACGCCCTGAAAACGTACGCCTCCACCACCGAGGGGGTCATGGCGGCCGGGTTCGGCTTTGATCCACAGACGTTCGCGCCGACCTATCGGCTGAACTATGGATCTCCGGGCAGCAGCCTGGCGCTGGAGATCGCAAACCGTCTTGGCATGCCGGCCGACGTCATCGAGCAGGCACGGGCGCATCGAAGCGCCCGCGAGGCGCAGCTGGCGGAACACCTGGCGAAGATTGAACGCGACATGCAGTCGCTCGATCATGAACGCCGCCTGGCCGCACGCGAGCGTGAAACCCTTGCTGACGAGAACACCCGGCTCCGCGAGCGCGAGCAGGAGCTGCGAAACCGGGAGGAGACGTTCAAGCGGCGACTCGATGAGCGAATCGAGGAGCGACTGCGTGAAGCGCGCCGCGAAATCGATGGCGTCGTCAGCGCGCTAAAGAGTCGGACCGACGCCCTGGCGGCCGAAGCCGAGCGGCGAATGGCGCCGCGGCTCATCTCGACCGGAGATACTGGGGCCGTCCGCGCCGAAGCACGCGCGGCGATCGAGGCGATTGGCAATCGTCTTCGTTCCCCGGCCGAGCCAGCGCCTCCCGCCCCGGCGCGGTCGGAGCCAGAGCGTGTCGCGGCGGTCGGCGATCGAGTGCTCGTGGGGGCGTTCGGCCTCGAGGGAGTGGTCCAGGCTCTGCACGATCGCGAGGCGGAAGTCGACGTGCGTGGCAAAAGGCTGCGCACCCGGCTGGACGAGCTGCGGGTCGTCACGCCTGCCGCCACCGTCCACGCCCAGCCCGCTCGGGTCCGTGTGCACGTCGATCTGCAGCCGCGGGAAGGCTCGCTGACAGAATTGAACGTGATTGGGGCGCACACCGATGAAGCAGTCGCCCGGGTAGAAAAATTTCTGGACGAGGCGCTCCTGGGGGAGCTGAAGTCGGTCCGAATCATTCACGGTTACGGCACCGGCCAGCTTCGACGCGCGATCGCCGAGTTTCTGCGGATGCACGCCTACGTCGCGCACTTCGCCTCGGCTCCGGACAATCAGGGGGGCGGTGGCGTCACAGTAGTGGAGTTCAAGGAATAGTCGTGGATTGTTGATTGTGGATTGCTGATTGCTGATTGAAAGCGCGGGTTTCAGCCTCGCTTTCGTTGGCATGCAATCAGCAGACGGAATCAATCAGCACTCGACAAGCAACAATCAGCACTAGACATGGCTCTTTTCCCCGCGGCGTTCATCGACGACCTGAAGTCCCACGCCGACATCGTGCAGGTCGTGCAGGAGCGCGTGCCGCTGCGCCGCAGCGGCACCGCGTGGAAGGGGCTGTGTCCGTTTCACGGGGAGAAAACGCCGTCGTTCCAGGTTCACGGCGATCGGGGGTTCTTTCACTGTTTCGGATGCGGGGTCGGTGGCGACGTCATCAAGTTCGTCGAACTGTTCGACAAGGTGACGTTCCCCGAGGCAGTCCGGCAGCTGGCCGGACGTTTCGGCCTGCCGATTCCCGAACTCTCAGACGCCCACAACAAAGACGACGAGGAGGGGCGCCGCGAGCGGGAGTCCCTGCTGAAAGCGCACGACGTGGCGGCCGCGTGGTTTCGTGAGCAGCTCGCGACTCCGGCAGGCGCGGCGGCAAGACGTCAGTTGAAGGACCGCGGGCTGACCACCGAAACGATCGAGCAGATTGGCGCCGGATTCGCCCCCGCGCCCCGGGAGGGGCTCAAGTCGCGGCTCCTCAAGGAAGGATTTCCGCTGGCCGTGTTGCTTCGAAGCGGCCTCGTCGTGCAGCGGGACGAAGGAGCGACCGTCGATCGATTTCGTAATCGGCTCATGATTCCCATTCACCGGGAGAACGGCGCCATCGTCGCATTCGGGGGCCGCGCGATGGAGGATGGTCAGCAGCCGAAGTACCTGAACTCTCCGGAAACGCCGATTTACATTAAGGGCCGAACGCTTTACGGGCTTCACCTGAGCAAAACGTCGATCAGCCGCGTCAAGCATGCCGTCATGGTGGAGGGATATTTCGATTTTGCGCAGGCCTGGCAAGCCGGGATCACCAATGCCGTCGCCTCCTCGGGCACCGCCTTGACCCTAGCTCAGGCGAGGCTCCTGAAACGATTCGCCTCGAAAGTCGTCCTCAGCTTCGATCCCGATGCTGCAGGTCAGGGAGCTGCGGCCCGATCATCGGAGCTCCTGGTGGCGGAGGGTTTTCAGGTTAATGTTGCCACGCTGCCGGCGGGGGACGACCCGGACAACTTCATCCGGAAGAACGGCGCAGCCGCCTATCAGGACAAACTTCGCGCGTCACGGCCGTACCTGGAATACCTGCTCGAGCGCGCCTCGATGGGGCTGGACCTGTCAAAAGACGAGAACCGGCGGGAGTTTCTGAACGCGATGCTCACGGTCGCGGCAAGGATTCCAGATGCTGCGGCTCGCGACCAGTTCGCAGACAGGCTGGCGCACAAGGCACGCATTACGGAAGAGGTAGTTCGGGCGGAGATACGCAAGGCAGCGGTGCAGCGCCAGACGACCGTGGAGGCGCACACGGTTTTGCCAATCGGGCAGGTGAAACAGGCGGAACGCGGCTTGATTTGGGCGGTCATACATGCCCCGGAGGAGGCGCTTCGGGTGATTGGCGGCCTTGACGACCGGGATTTTGAGGGGCTGGCCACCGCCGATATCCTGCGACAGGCGCGATCCCTGCAGGGATGCCCGGCGGGCTCCTTACCTCCGATGCTCTTGGAGCGTCTAAGTACTGGGGAGGTCGAGCTTGTCGAGGCGATCTCCGCCCAACCCGAGGCTCCGGCCAGGGTTCTTTCGGACTGCGCGCTGGAACTTCGAAAATACCGCCTGATTCGCGAGCGGACCGCGGTCGAGCGGCAACTGGCCAATTTGATCGAACAGGGCGTTCCGAGTCACGATGGACGGATCGACGAACTGGGTATGCGTCAAATCGGGCTGAAACGTGAAATCGAAGCGATGAGCCACGAACTTGCAAAATGACAAGCGCTTGAAGGTGGGAGTCAAAGGAGAAATACCGTTGTCGATCGAAGAAAAATACGATGAGGTGAGGCAGCTCATTTCCATCGGCAAAGAAAAGGGCTACCTGCTGTACGACGAGGTCAACGAGCTGCTGCCGGCCGACATCACGTCCTCGGACGAGCTCGATGACCTGTTCAGTACGTTTGGCAGCGCGGGCATCGAGGTCGTCGATTCGGAGCAGAAGTACCGGGAAGACAAGCTGCTCGACCGAACCGGCGAAGGCGCGGAAGAGCTCGAGCTCGATCTCACACCTGGCGCTCTGGACAAGACGAACGACCCGGTGCGGATGTACCTCCGCGAGATGGGCACGGTTCCCTTGCTCACGCGCGAGGGGGAAGTCGAAATCGCCAAGCGCATCGAGCGGGGCAAGCTTGCCGTCATCAAGTCGATTTCGCGGACGCCAACGATCGCCCGCGCGATCATCCAGATGGGCGAGCAGCTCAAAGCCGACGAGCGCAGCATCCGCGAGCTGGTCACGTTCGTGGACGAAGAGCTGACCGACGAAAAGATCGACGACCGCAAGAGACAGGTCATGCGGCAGATTGAGGCGGTGCGCAAGGCCTGGCAGGCGGTCGAGAAGTGCAAGGAAAAGCTCGACAAGACTCCGCGCGGCACGACCACGCGCGACAAGCGCAAGTTCCGGCGCGTTCGCTGGGAATCGCTGCGCGCCCGGGTCGAATTGTCGAAGCTGATTCGCAAGATCGAGTTCACCGAGAACATCAAGCGCCGGATGATCGACCAGATCAAGGATTCGGTCGAGGCGGTGATGCGCGTCAAGCGACAGATCGACCACATCGAACGTCAGGTCAATCCGAAGAACAAGAAGAGCCGACTCAAGGAAGAAGAGAAGAAGAATCTCCTCAAGCAGCAGAAGGAGCTCAAGGTCGAGGTCAAGTCGATGGCCGACGAGCTCGAGGAGACGCCGGATCAGCTGATGCGCACGCTGGAGACAATTGCGCGCGGCGAAATCCAGGCGGAGCAGGCGAAGAAGGAGCTCGTCGAGGCCAATCTCCGGCTGGTCGTCTCCATCGCCAAGAAGTACACCAATCGCGGGCTGCAGTTCCTGGATCTGATTCAGGAAGGCAATATCGGGTTGATGAAGGCGGTCGACAAGTTCGAGTACCGCCGTGGCTACAAGTTCTCGACCTACGCCACGTGGTGGATCCGGCAGGCCATCACGCGCGCGATTGCCGACCAGGCGCGGACGATCCGGATCCCGGTTCACATGATCGAAACGATCAACAAGCTGATTCGCACCTCACGCGCGCTCGTGCAGGAGCTTGGCCGCGAGCCGACGTCGGAGGAGATCGCGAAGCGCATGGACATCCCGGTTTCCAAGGTGCGGAAGGTCCTCAAAATCGCGCAGGAACCGATCTCGCTGGAGACACCGATTGGCGAAGAGGAAGATTCGCATCTTGGCGACTTCATCGAAGACCGGCAGGTGGTGTCGCCGTCGGATGCGGTGATCAACCTGAACCTCAAGGAGCAGACCGACTCGGTCCTGAAGACCCTGACCCCGCGGGAGGAGAAGGTCATCAAGATGCGGTTCGGCGTCGGCGACGGCAGCGAGCACACGCTCGAAGAGGTCGGTCAGAGCTTCGCCGTGACGCGCGAACGCATCCGGCAGATCGAGGCGAAGGCGCTTCGGAAGCTGCGTCACCCGTCGCGGTCGCGGAAGCTCCGCGCGTTCCTGGAAGGACGCACGTAGAAAGTTAAAAGTTAAAAGTAAAAGTTAAAAGTTAAAAGTAAAGACGGTGGCACTTTTGCCTCTTCACTTCGACTTTTAACTTCTAACTTTTAACTTTTGCCTTTACCCTTGTGCGGGCCCATAGCTCAGCGGTCAGAGCCGCCGGCTCATAACCGGCCTGTCCCAGGTTCGAATCCTGGTGGGCCCATCCTTCGCTTCACATCTCAGGCGAAGGATGCCCACCGTAGCGGCGCTCGGTCAGACGCCGCGAAGGTGGGCCGTCGGTGTTTGAGATGCGAGCGACGGATGGCAAGCCGCCATTCGACGCGCCGTTCTTGGCCGCGAGGCGGACCACTGAAATGCTGATTGCCGATTTCTGATTGCTGACTGGCTCATTAATAATCAACAATCAGCAATCAACCATCAGCAATTCTTCTTGATGCACCCAGACCTTCAACACCTCATTCAACTCCAGGAACTCGATTTGGCCGCCGAGCGGGCGCGGCGGCGCATTGCGGAACTGCCCTTGGCTCAACAGGCGCTCGAGGCGCGAGCGGCGGAAAAGTCGCAGGCGCTCGCCAGCGTCAAGGACCGTATCGCCGCGGACCAGACCGCGCGGCGTGAGGTCGAAAAGGAACTCGCCGCGGTCCAGAGCCGGCTGTCGAAGTTCAAGGGCCAGTTGATGGAGGTGAAAACCAACAAGGAATACCAGGCCATGCAGAAGGAGATGGCCGTTGCGGAGCAGGAAGTGCGCGGTCACGAAGACCGGCTCCTCGACCACATGGAGCGCGCTGAAGCGTTCGCCGTGGAGCTGAAGGCTGCGGAAGCCGGTCTGAAAACCGAGCAGGCCGAGGTGGCGCGCGAGCAGAAGCTGATCGACGCTGAGCGCGCCGCGCTCGAGCAGGAAATCGCGCGATTGATGGCCGGGCGCAACGAGCTGGTCAGACAACTGTCGCGCGAGGCGCTGATGCTGTTCGAACGGATCGCGCACGGGCGAAAAGGCGTCGCCGTCGCCGAGGCACGCGATGGCCTCTGCACCGTGTGCCACGTCCGTCTCCGTCCCCAGGTGTTCAACGACGTCCGGCGCAACGATACGATCACCCAGTGCGAGAGCTGCACCCGAATTCTGTATTTCGTTCCCGCTGCCGCTGCCGGTGGCGCGGCCTCGCCGTCCTGAAAATCCGATGATTGTGGCGTATATCGACGGCGGGGCCCGCGGCAACCCCGGCCCTGCTGGTTATGGCGTTTCCATTCAATCGCCGGAAGGAAGCGTCCTGGCGGAGCTGTACGGTGGGCTCGGTATTGCGACCAACAACGTGGCCGAATACAACGGGCTTCTGGCGGCGTTGCGATGGGCGATCGATCACAACGAACGCCGCGTTCACGTCCGTGCCGACTCCGACTTGCTGGTCAGGCAGATGCGAGGCGAATACAGAGTCCGTAACGCCGGCCTCCAGCCTCTCTATGTCAGGGCGCGGCTGCTGACGGCCGAGCTCGACGATGTGAGGTTCGAGCACGTGCGGCGTGAGCTGAACACAGAGGCGGATCGGCTCTCGAATCTGGGCATGGACGAGGCCGAGGTGCAACTGAAAGGTCAATGCTGATATTGCTGATTGTTGATTGCTGATTGAAAGCAGCCCGAATGAACAATCAGCAATCAACAATCAACAATCAGCAATCAACAACGTCCCCGTGCCCGAATGACTCCCACCATGCGTCCCGCATGTTCTTTCGCGGCCCGGTACGAGTGGAACACGTCCGCGAACGATTTCGTGCACAGCCCGGCGACATGGATTTGCGTCGCCGGAACACCAGCGGCTTCGAGCTGATCGCGGTTGGCGAGCGGCAGATCGAGGAATGAGCGATCGCCCGCGCCAGGTGTGAACCAGGCGCCGACGGAAGCAACGGGGTGACCGGCGTCGAGAAACGCCGTCCGTACTTCAGGGCCTACCTCGCCACAACACGCGCCCAGGCACGGACCAATCGCGGCGACGAGATCCGCCGGGTTCGACCCGAACGATTCCCGCATCGCCCGCACCGCCGCCGGCGCCGCACCGTGAACCGTCCCTCGCCAGCCCGCGTGTGCCGCGGCCACGACCCCAAGTTGCCGGTCGGCCAGAAGGACGGGGGCACAGTCTGCCACGCGGACACCAGGCGCGCTGGCCGGATCGTCGCTCACAGCCACGTCCGCTTCCGGCCGGTTCCAGGGTGATGCACTGTCGTGCCGGGCAACGGCCACCGTCGCACGGTGTACCTGGCGGAGCAGCAGCACTCGGTCCGCATCCACGCCAATCTCATCGGCAACCGCCCGCCATTCACTACGATTGTCACGAAGCTCGAGGCTCGCGTTGGTAAAGAAGTGGTCCGCGACGGCCAGCAGTGGACGGCAACGAAGCACGGCTCCCCAGGGCGCTTGCGTCCACTCAAAAGCATCGGTAGGCTGGGGTAACTGCATGAATATCCTTGGACTCGGATTCGATGCGACTGATATTCCGCGAATCGGCGCGGCCTTCGAGCGATATGGCGACCGTTTCCTGCGTCGTGTCTTCACCGACGGAGAGATTGCCTATTGTACGCGGCGGCGAAATCCCGTCCCGCACCTTGCCGGACGATTTGCCGCGAAGGAAGCGGCCATGAAGGCGCTCGGCACCGGGCATTCACGGGGCGTGCTCTGGCGGGACATCGAAGTGTTCCGCACGTTCGGTCCGCCGCAACTCCGGTTGCACGGCGGGGCTGCAGCACAGGCGGAGCGGATGAAGGTCAGGTCAACGCTCGTAAGCATCACGCATTCCGACGCGCTGGCGATGGCGCAGGTCCTGCTGCTCGGATAAAGGGCGTCACCCGCAGTTGACGCGTGGGCTCGCGCCACGGCTTCCGTAATCCCTCCCTTCAGATCATCCATTCGCCGAACGGCAATCGTTGCAGCGCGATCCAGGAACAGGTCCCGACGTGGGTCGCCGGCATCCTCCTTGCCCCCTGGCGGAACACACGATCACCTGGAGAGGAGCCGGTACGATGACCATCAAGATCATCCCGAACGACAAGGGAAACCCGCCGGGCAAACTCGCAGACGCGGAGATTCATTTCACGCAGGGGCCTCTCGAGGGGCTGAAGCTGATCGGGTTCTCCGTGTGGGAGAGGAAGACCGGGAACGGCCGCAACGTCACGTTCCCTGCCAGGCAGTACGCCGTCGGCGGCGAACGGCGAAGTTACGCGCTCCTGCGACCTGTCGCCGATACGACCGCACAGAATCAGATTCGCGACTTGATCCTGCAGGCCTACGCGGAGCACGAAGCGGAAGCGGCGGTCGCGTCTTAGGCACGGCCGCACGCGAGCCGCTCCGATCAATCCAGCACTGGCAGCAGCTTGAGGTTCTCTTTCTGCCGCTTCGGTGGCAGTGTCCATTCGGCCCGGAGTCCTTTGTCGAACTCCGACTGGAAGAACGACGACTTCATGCCGCCGTCGATGATGTCCCAGGGGAGAACCGTATCGCGCGAGCGGTCGCGGAAGATGTAGAACCCGGCATCGACACCGCTCTCGGCCACCGCGGCACGCCATTGCCCGCCATTGCGCTCGGCGGCTTCAATGGCATCGGCCACCCGCCGATCGCCCAGCGACAGCAGCGCCTGGTAGTACGAATGACGTTCCGACTTGATGTTGAAGTACACGTTGTCGAGCCCGGACAACAGGTGGCGCAGCCGCTTGCCCTTCGCGTCGGTGACCGCCGGATCCTCCATCGGCAGCCACTGGTACGCGGTCCCGGGCTTGGGGATGAGCGGGTTCACGCTGCCGACAATGCGCCCGATCCGTCCCCGTGGTCGGCCGTGCTTCAGCATCACGTCCCGCATCTGCACGGTCAGGTCGTAAATCGCCACGAGGTCGTCCTCGGTCTCGGTTGGCAATCCGATCATGTAGTACAGCTTCAGGTTGTCGATGTCGTTCGCAAAGATCAGATCCGTGGCTGCGAGGATTTCGTCGTTGGTCACCGTTTTGTTGATGACCCGGCGCAACCGATCCGATCCGGTTTCCGGCGCGATCGTGATCGAGCGCTCGCCGCTCTTGCGGAGAAGACGCACGATCGGCTCGGTCAGGTCGTCAAGCCGAAGGGACGCCGGGCTGATCGAATACCCCATCTCGAGGAGTCCCGTGAGGATGCGTTCGATCTCGGGGTGATCGCAGAGTGCGATGGAGACGAGCCCGGCTTTGCTCGAGTGACGTTCTGGCGTGGCGCGCGAGCTCGAGAATCCGATCGGCAGGAAAGGCTCTGACCGGCAGGTAGTTATATCCGGCCCAGCAGAAGCGGCACAGATTCGCACACCCGCGCACCACCTCGATCAGGAAGCGCGAGCCAAACTCCGTATCAGGTGTGAAGATCGAGGTGGCGGGCGGGTCCAGCCGCTCGATGCTCTTCACCGCCGCCTTCTTCACCGTCGGCGGCGCGCCAGTTCCCGGCTTTGCCTCGAACGCCGCGATCGTGCCGTCGCCCGCATAGTGCACGGTGTAGAACGACGGTATGTAGAAGCCGCGTTGCCCGGTGAGGTTCCGAAGCAGATCCGCGCGATTGTCGGAACTGGCGATCGCCGACGTCAGCGCCGGCACGAGCAGTTCCCCTTCGCCGGCCGCGATGACGTCGGCAAACAGCGCCAGCGGTTCGGGATTGACGAACGTCACCGCGCCGCCGATGACCACCAGCGGATCGCGCGCCCGCCGCGCTTCTGCCCGCGGCGAGAGACCCGCCAGCCGAAGGAGCGTCACGACGTTCGTGTAGTCCCATTCGAACGAGACCGAGAACGCGAGCACGTCGAACTCGGACACCAGGCTCTGCGACTCGAGCGTCACCAGCGGCGTGCCCGACTGGAGCTGCGCCTGCAGCTCCTGTTTCGGAGGCAGGAACACCCGCTCGCAGACGACGTCCTCCAGATCGTTGAACAGGCGATAGACGGTCTGAAACCCGAGGCTCGACATCCCCACGTAGTACGTATTGGGGAACGCCAGCGCGACGCGAAGCCGGCCGCCGTGCGGCTTGCGCACGTACCCGACTTCGCGCGCGAGCATGTCACGCGCGCGTTCGCGATGCTCCCAGGTCTTCATTGAAATGGCAGATCGAATTGACGGAGGCCGCCGAGCTGCGGCTATGGTTTACGGCGACAACGCGGGCGCGGTGCGCGGGATCAGGCTCGCCAGGCGCCGCACCCGCATACCGTGGATATACCTAGTCTACCACGCGCGCCCCCGACGACGCGGGTTGCGCCAGGCGCGGTAGCGCCAGCAGAAGCGGGAACCCCGTGCCACTCAACAATCAGCACTCAACAATCAGCAATCGGCAATCCCTACGCCTCGCTTTGCCGCCGCAGAAACGCCGGGACGTCGAGCGGCGAGACCGGCTCGAACTCGGCGCCTGGCGCGCTCGATTCCACTTCCCCGGTCAGCGCCGGCGTCGGCGCGATGGGAAGTTCGAGCACGGACCGCCGCGAGAAAGTCATCCGTGAACCGCCGGCGGCCGCGACCCGCTCTCCGGTGTCCTGCTTCCACGAGCTGTACGACTGGAGGTCAACCGGGGTCACGGCAGACGACGCGGTGGTCGTCCTCATCGCACCGGGACGATCAAATCCGGTTGCGATGACGGTGATCTTGACCCTACCTTCCATCTTCGGATCGACGACGGCGCCAAAGATGATGTTCGCCTCTTCGTGGGCCGCCTCCTGAATGACGCCGGATGCCTCGCTCACCTCGATCAACGACAGATCGGGCCCGCCGGTGACGTTGATGATCACGCCGCGCGCCCCTTTCACCGAGGCGTCCTCGAGCAGCGGGCTCGAGATCGCCGCATTGGCCGCCCGCATCGCGCGGCCCTCCCCTTCGGACAGGCCGGTTCCCATGATGGCGAGCCCCATCCCGGCCATGATCGTCTTGACGTCGGCGAAGTCCAGGTTGATCAGCCCGGGAACCAGAATGAGATCGGAAATCCCCTGAATCGCCTGCCGCAGCACATCGTCTGCCGTGCCGAAGGCCTCGGTGAGCGACGTGTTTCTGGCGATGGTCGAGAGCAGGCGTTCGTTGGGGATCGTGATCACCGTATCCACGCATTCGCGGAGCTCTTCGAGGCCGCGTTCGGCCTGCACCTGGCGCTTCTTCCCTTCGAACTTGAACGGCTTGGTGACGACCGCAATCGTCAGCGCTCCGAGCTCGCTGGCGAGGCTGGCAATTACCGGCGCCGCCCCGGTGCCGGTCCCGCCGCCAAGTCCGGTCGTGACAAACACCATGTCGGCGCCGTCCAGGGCTTCGATCAGCTTCTCGGTGTCCTCGAGTGCCGCCTCGCGGCCGACGTTCGGGTCGGCGCCTGCGCCCAGCCCTTTGGTGAGCTTCGCGCCGATCTGGAGCTTGTTCGGTGCGCCGTTGAGGTGCAGGGCCTGCACGTCCGTGTTCGCGATGATGAACTCGACGCCGTCGAATCCCGCCGCCACCATTCGATTGACGGCGTTGCTTCCTCCGCCGCCCACACCGACGACCTTGATCCGTGCACCGGACCGCCGCGTTTCGTCGAGCTTCAGGCGCAGAGCGTCCGAGCCGGTGGGTATCGTCTGGGTTCCATGAGTCATGTGTCGCCTCCGGGCGAGTGTTGCGTCCGCCTTGTGTTTGTCACCGTGCCGGCAGGTGTCCGCCTGGCACGTGCAGCTTCCACTTCAAAAAAATTCCTTGAACAACGTGCGCAGCCGGCCGGCGACCCGGCCGAATGCCCCGGCGCCCACCGCCCGCGCCGGTTCGCCAACGTGATTTCGATGTCCGTACATCACCAGGCCCACGGCGGTGGCAAACGCCGGACTGTTGACGTGATCGGCCAGGCCTCCGACGCCGGCAGGCGTTCCTCGCCGAATCGGCAAATCGAAGATCTGCTCGGCAATCTCCGCCACCCCTTCGAGCATGGCGCCCCCGCCGGTCAGCACGATTCCCGAGTTCAGCGACTTCTCGAACCCGGCGCGGCGAATTTCGTCCCAGAGCAGATGGAAGATCTCTTCGGCTCTCGGCTGGAGAATCTCTGAGAGAATGCGGCGCGCCATCAACCTGGGTTTGCGTCCGCCGACGCTCGCCACTTCGATCGTCTCGTCCTCGTCGACCATGGCCGAAAGTGCGCAACCGCATCGTCGCTTGATCTTTTCCGCATCGGGAATCGGCGTCCGCAGCCCGACGGCGATGTCGTTGGTGAAGTGATCTCCGCCGACCGCGACGACCCCGGTGTGCCACAGGCTGCCGCGCTCGAAGATCGCGAAGTCGGTCGTGCCGCCGCCGATGTCCACGATGGCCACGCCCAGTTCTTTCTCGTCCTGGGTGAGAACCGCTTCGCTCGCGGCCAGCTGTTCGAGCACGGTCTCGATGACCGCGACCCCGGCGCGGTTGACGCAGGCGACGATGTTCTGGGTCGACGAGGCGCTGCCGGTGACGACGTGGACGTTGACCTCGAGGCGCGTGCCGGTCATCCCGACCGGAGCGCCGATGCCATCCTGCTCGTCGACGACAAAGTCCTGGGGCAGCACGTGCAGGATCTCGCGCCCGCTCGGCAACGCCACCGCTTTCGCCGCATCGATGGCGCGTCGCACATCTTCCCGGGTGATCTCGCGATTCTTTCCGGCGACGGCGACGACGCCGCGGCTGTTGAACGCTTTGACGTGCGCGCCCGACAGGCCGAGATGGACCGAGTCGATCTCGACGCCGGCGGTCAGCTCGGCTTCGTCGATGGCCTTCTTGATCGATTCGACTGCCGCCTCGAGGTTGACGACGACACCGCGCCTGATGCCGCGCGAATCAGCGAGGCCGATGCCGATGATGTCGAGTCCGCCGTCGTCGGTGATCTCGCCGACGATGGCGGAGATCTTCGACGTGCCGACGTCGAGCCCGACCAGGTATCGTTCCTTGCGTGCCACCAGGGTCCCCCGTTCTACAAGCGCTTCGTCACGGAAGCGGTGAGACGACCATCGAGTTCAGGGCCGCTTGTGCGTGGTGGCGACCGGCCGCACATACAGCCGATCCTCGAACCTCAGATCGACATAATCGATGTCCTGCACACGCTCGCGGAGCGCGGAGGCGACATCGAGGTACGACTGCAGTCGCTCGAGGAAACGATCGTCGCCGAGGTGCAGCAGCGCCGAGTCGCCTTCGATCAGCACGACGGCGTCGTGCAGATCGGTGACGTCGATTTGAGAGACGCGGCGCGCGAGACCCGGCCGCGCCGCCATCGCGTCGAGGACGCGGGCGGCGAGATCGGCGCGGCGCTCATCGAGCGCGGGCTGGCCCGACGACGGCAGCCGCACCAGCCCGTCGATGATCGGCAGATCGAACTGCGGCGTACTCCGGTCCGAATTCATCGATCACCACGCCGCCGCGATCGACGAGGTACAGCTGCTTCTTGCATCCGGCACAGTCCCATCGGCTGTCCGTTCGGAGACGAAGACCTCGACGGTCGAGGGCAGCACGCGCCGTAACGCCACATCGGCCACCCATGGCGATTCGAGCAGCCGCCGCCGATACGCGGTGAGATCGGCGGTCAGAATGCTCGTGCCGCGAATGCCATCCGACAGCGAGCGCACCTCGCCGTCGGAGAGCCGGGCGTTCCCATTGACCGAGATGTGCTGAATCCTGCAGCCCGGCGGCACTCACCACCAGATCGAATGCGCGATACGTCGCGTAGCCGACGAGCACGACCGCCACGACGATCCGGACCGCACGCCATGGAACGCGGGCCTTCGATCCGCGCCGCCTGCCGGGTTTCAGGCGGGCGCGACGGAAGTTCTTTTCCGCCGGGGCCTTGACGCTCATCCGCCTTCGCCCCCGTTCTTGATCCGGGTTCCGGACGGATCCGGAGTGCCCTCGCCGCTGGTGCGACTGCGCAGCTCGTCGAGAATGCGATCGCCAACCGTTCCGATCGATCCGGCGCCGAGCGTAATCACGAGATCGCCGTTGCGCGCGAGCGCCGCGACGGCGGCTGGCAGGGCCTGAAGGTTCTTGACGACGTGCACGGGACAGCGGCCCGCTGCGCGAACCGCTTCGGCGACGCCGTCAATGGTGACGCCGGGAATCGGGTCTTCCCCTGCGGCGTAGATGTCGGTCAGGACCACTTCGTCGGCTGCGGTGAGCGCGGTGCCGAACTCGCGCAGCAGCTGGCTCGTTCGCGAATAGCGATGCGGCTGAAAGACGACGACGACGCGACGGTCGATGCCGGCACGAGCGGCGGCGATGACCGCGGCAATTTCGGTCGGATGATGACCGTAGTCGTCGACGACCATCACGCCCTGTTCCTCGCCGCGCATCTGGAACCGGCGATCGGCACCGCGGAATTCGTCGAGCGCGGCGGCGATGCGATCGAACGTCACGCCCGCTTCGAGGCCAACCGCGACCGCACCGAGCGCGTTCAGCAGGTTGTGCCGCCCCGGCACGCGCAGCCGCAGCCGGCCCAGTTTCGCCGGTGCGGTATCGCGTCGCTGCATCACGACGTCGCAGGCCGAGCCAAACGCTTCGAGACGCATGTTCTCGCCGAGGATGTTCGCGATCGATCCGTTCGAAGCCGTACGTAATCACCCGCCGCGTCAACCGCGGCAGCAGTTCGCTGACCGATCGATCGTCGACGCATGCCACGACCGCGCCGTAGAACGGCACCTTGTTGGCAAAGTCGACGAATGCCTGCTGGAGGTTTTCCCAGCTGCCGTAGCTCTCCATGTGCTCGCGATCGAGGTTGGTGATCGAGCGCGATCGCCGGCGACAGTTTGAGAAACGATCGATCGCTTTCGTCGGCCTCGACCACCATGTAGTCGCCGCGTCCGAGCCGCGCGTTGCTGCCAAACGCGCTCAGCTTCCCGCCGATGACGGCGGTGGGATCCAGTCCGGCGCGCTCGAGCACCAAGCGCCACCATCGACGTCGTCGTCGTCTTTCCGTGAGCCCCCGCGATCGCGATCCCGTATCGAAGCCGCATCAGCTCCGCGAGCATCTCGGCCCGCGGAATCACCGGGATGTGCGCGGCGTCTCGCCTCACCGACCTCGGGGTTGTCGGAGCGAATCGCCGAAGAGGTCACCACGACGTCGGCGTCGCCGACGTGCTCGGCGTCGTGTCCGGCCCACACGCGCACGCCGAGCCGCTCGAGACGTTCGGTCACGTCCGATCGCTTCGCATCGGATCCCGTGACCTCGTAACCGAGGTTGGCGAGGAGCTCGGCGATGCCGCTCATGCCGATGCCCCCGACGCCCACGAAATGAATTCGTCTTGTTCGGCCAAGCAATTCTTGTTTCTGTTCCTTGTTCGTTTCAGGTCTTGATTTCTCGTTCACCAACTCGAGCGCCTTGTCCGCGATCACCTTGACCGCGTCCGGCCGCGCCAGCTGCGCGCGGCGGCGGCCATCGCGGCGAGCCGCTCGGGCGCGTCGACCAGGACCGCGATCCGCGCCGCGAGCGCTGCACCGCTGAGATCCTTCTGCTCGACCACCTCCGCCGCCCCGGCCGCGCCGAGCACCTCGGCGTTCTTGCGCTGGTGATCGTCGGCGGCGGTTGGCAGCGGCACGAGAACGGCGGCCCGCCCGCCGCCGTCAATTCGGCGATCGTCGTCGCGCCGGCGCGACAGACGACGAGATCGGCTGCTTTATTTCGCGGTCCATGGCGAACAGGAACGGTTCCACGCGGGCCTCGAGCCCCGCACGCCGATACCCATCGCGGACCAGTTCAAGATCGCGCTCTCCTGTCTGATGCGTGATTGCCATCCCGCCAGGGTGGGCTGCCAGTTGCGGCGCTGCCTCCACCATGGCCACGTTGATCGCGTGCGCGCCCTGGGAGCCGCCAAAGATCAAAACCCTCGGAGGCCCCGGGTCGCGGACGCCGGGAGCGAAATGATCGGACACGAATTCGGAACGTACAGGATTGCCTGCGACAATGGCCCTCCTTCCGAAATAGGCCGCCGTCGACTCGAACGTCACGGCTGCCGCGCTGACGGCAGGCGCGAGCAGCCGATTCGTCAAACCCGGGACCGCGTTCTGCTCGAGCAGCAGCGTCGGCACGCGCCGGATCGCCGCCATCAGCGACGACCGGACCGGAGCTGTAGCCGCCGACGCCAATCACGAGATCGCGGCGACCGGCGCGAGATGATCGACCACGCGTCGATGCCGCTCAGCGGAATGCAGCAGCAAACCCCGAATCCGCGCGCCGATCGAGGTGCCCTTCAAGCCGCGCTCCGCAGCATGTCGAGCTCGAATCCTTCGCGCGGAATCACTCGTGACTTCGATGCCGCGCGCCGTCCCTGCAAACGTGACGCTGCGCATCCGGCTGCCGCCGCAACAGTTCGCGGGCGACCGCGATGCCGGGATACAGGTGGCCTCCGGTGCCACCGCCCGCGATCACGACGCGCATCGGGTTCATGCATCCTGCGTCGGCATCGTCGTCGTGACGACGTGCGTGGATGAAGCGTGCTGCGACACGTTCAGCAGGATCCCCATCCCGAGAAGGTTGATGAGCAGCGACGATCCGCCGTAGCTCACGAACGGCAGTGGAATGCCCTTGGTCGGAAGAATCCCGAGGACGACGCTGATGTTGAAGAACGCCTGAAACGCGACCATCGTCGTCAGGCCGAGCGCGAGAAACGAACCGAAGCGATCGGGCGCGCGAAGCGACAGTGCGCAGGCCGCGCCAGGTGATGACGCAGAAGCACGCCAGCACGATCGACGCGCCGATCAGGCCGAGTTCTTCGGCGATGACCGAGTAGATGAAGTCGTTGTGAGGCTCCGGCAGGTAGAAGAGTTTCTGGACGCCGCCCATCAGGCCGCGTCCGAAGACGCCGCCGGTGCCGACGGCAATCATCGACTGGATCATCTGGAAGCCGTCGCCGAGCGGATCGGCCCACGGATTCAGGAACGCGATAATCCGACGCCGTCGATAGTCGGAGAACGCGAGCAGAAAGTAGAGCGCCGGGACCGCGGCGCAGGCACACGCCGACGACGTAGCGATAGTTGATCCCCGCCGCAAAAATCATCACCGCGGCGATCACGACGACCGAGACCGACGTGCCGAGGTCCGGCTCGCGCAGAATCAGCCCGACGATCACGCCAGGACGACGCCGATCGGCAGCAGCGCGTACACCGGTTCGTCGATGCGATCCAGGCGGCGCTCGAGCAGCGCCGCGATGAAAACGATGACGACGATCTTCGCGAGCTCGGACGGCTGAACACCGAGACCACCGACCGCGAGCCAGCGCGTCGCGCCATTAATGGGGTGGCCGAACAGAACCGCCACGAGCGCGAGCAACACGACCGCGAGACCGGCCCAGATGACGACCGGCTGCCGGTAGTTGCGGTAGTCAATCCGCATCATCAACGGCACGAGCGCGAGACCGAGCAGCGCCCACGTTCCCTGCTTGAAGAGATACAGGTACGGATCGCGGTTGGTCTCCATCGCGACAACCGCGGACGCGCTGTACACCATCACCACGCTGGTGCAGACGAGGAGCACGGTGGCGGTGAACAGCAACTTGTCTGATTTGAGCTTTCGCGCCATACTTCGCCGCCTAAAGGTCCGGCCGGGTCGGACCGACAACCACCCTGACGGTGCACATCAACCGCGCACTGCGAGGGTGCACGGAACTGCACTCACGACGCGCGTGCCGCGAACGGTGCGCAGTGAGGGCCACTCGCATTCCGCCGGCGGCCGATGCTGGTTGCGACGCCGCAGGGCCGTCGCGAACTGCGGAACGTCAGCGTAAGCAGTCAGCAGTCATCAGCCGGACGGGGGCTAAGACACCACCCTCGCAGACCGGGGCAGCCTGCGTTCCCAGCGGACGGTTCTTCACCGCACCAGCCGGACTGATGACTGCTCACTGCTCACGCGTGACGTTCCATTCCTCCTGCAGCCGCCGCACTTCCTGCTTGAACGCGTGACCTCGCTGCGCGTAGTCACGGAACATGTCGAAGCTCGCGCACGCCGGCGCGAGCACGACCGTCTCTCCCGGCGATGCCGACGCGAACGCGGTCCGCACGGCCGACGACATGTCGGCCGCCTCGTGCACCGGCGACGCGACCGCCGAGCGCCTCGGCGATGAGCGGCCGTGATTCACCAATCGCGACGACCGTGGCCTGCCGCGACTCGAGCGGCTCGAGGAGGTCGCGAAAGTCTCCGCCTTTGAATCGGCCGCCGAGAATCACGACGACGCCGCGATCGAAGCTTTCGATGGCCCGCTTCGCCGCTTCGATGTTGGTCGCCTTCGAGTCGTTGACGAAACGGACGCCGCCGACTTCGGCGACCGGTTCCAGCGCGTGCTCGAGACCCGGAGAATCCTTCGACCGCGCGCGTCATGGCCGCGCGCCCCGACGCCCGGCCAGCCACGCCACCGCCGCGGCGGCAAGGACGTCGGCGACCAGGTGCGGGCCGATCAAGCGAATCGACGACACCGGAACCAGCGGTTCGCGCTCGACGACCGGCGCGGCGGACGATCGTGTCGCCCTCGAGCACGATGCCGTCGGTCAGCGTCCCGTGCATCGAAAACAGCAGCCGTCGTGCCGGCGCGTGCTCGCGCCATCGCCAGCGTCGCCGGATCGTCGGCGTTGAGCACCGCCCAGTCGTCGTCGGTCTGCTGCGCAAAAATCCGTCGTCTTGGCCGCGGCGTACTCGTCGACCGTCGCGTGGCGGTCGAGATGATCGGGAGAGAAATTCAGCAGCACCGCGATCCACGGGTGAAACGTGTCGGTCGCCTCCAGCTGAAAACTGCTCGCCTCGACGACGTGGATCGTGTCTTCGGTCGATTCGTCGACCTGCGCGCTGAGCGCGTGGCCGATGTTTCCGCCGACGAGCACCCGATGGCCGCCGGCTTCGAGCATCCGCCCGGTCAGCGTGGTCGTCGTCGACTTGCCCTTGGTTCCGGTGATCGCGACGATCCGCCCGCGCAGCCAGCGCGACGCCAGTTCGAGTTCGCCGATGACCGGCACGCCCGCCTGACGCGCGGCTTCGAGCAGCGGATGTCGGTAGGGCACGCCCGGACTGGTCACGATCAGGTCGGCGCGCGAGCAGCGTCGTCGGACGTGACCGCCAAGCTCGAGTTCGACGCCCGCCTGCGCGCAGCCGATCCTCCTCGTCCAGATGTGCGCGCACGTCGCGTGAGCGTGACCGACGCGCCCCGCCGCGCGAGCAAGTTCGGCCGCGGCGACACCGCTGCGCGCCGCACCGACGACGGTGACCCGCTTGCCGCGAACGGAGAATCGAAGATCGGCGGTCATCTGAGCTTCAACGTCGTCAGACTGAACAAGGCAAAGATGATCGCGAGGATCACGAACCGGGTGATGACCTTCGGCTCGCTCCAGCCAATCAGTTCGAAGTGATGATGGAGCGGCGCCATCTTGAAGACGCGACGGCCGGTCATCTTGAACGAGCCGACCTGGATGATCACCGACGCCGCTTCCATCGACGAACACGCCGCCGACGACGACGAACAGAATCTCCTGCTTGATGAGGAGCGCGACGGTCCCGAGCGCGCCGCCAAGACCGAGCGAGCCGACATCGCCCATGAAGATCTCCGCCGGATAGCAGTTCCACCAGAGGAACCCGAGGCTCGCGCCGACCAGCGCGCCGCAGAAGATCGTCAGCTCCGCGGCTTCCGAATTCAGCCGCACGAGCTGCAGGTAGTTGGAGAACACGACGTGCGTCGAGACGTAGGCGAGCGCGGTGAAGGCCGCCGCCGAGACGGCGAACACACTGATCGCGAGCCCGTCGAGACCGTCGGTGAGATTGACCTCGTTGGTGGCGCCGACCAGAAAGACGACGGCGAAGACGACGTAGAACCAGCCGAGATCCGGAATCAGCCGTTTGAAGAACGGAAAGATCAGCCGGGTGCTGTAGAGCGTCGGCTCGTGATTCGCCAGCAGCAGTAGCGCGACCCCGACCGCCGGCGGCGACCACGATCTGCCAGCCCATCTTGTAGCGCGGCCGCAGCCCGTGGTGCGAACGGCGCACGATCTTCAGGTAGTCGTCGGCGAAACCGATCCCGCCGAATGCGCCGTCGCGAGCACGGCGATCCAGATGAACGGGTTGGTCAGATCCGCCCAGATCAACGTCGGCACGAGCGCCGAGGTCAGGATCAGCAACCCGCCCATGGTCGGCGTGCCGGCTTTGGTGCGGTGCGTCGCGGGGCCGTCCTGACGAACGACCTGGCCGATCTGAAATTCACGAAGCTTCCGAATCATCACCGGCCCGACGAAGAGACCGATGACGAGCGCGCTCAAGCTGGCCGCCGCGGTGCGAAACGTGATGTAGCGCGTCACGTTCAGGACCGTGAACTGCGTGTGCAGCGGATAGAGCAGGTGGTACAGCATCAGGCGTACTCCGCCTTCAGCCGATCGACGACACGATCGGTGCCGATGCCGCGTGAGCCCTTGACCAGCACGAGATCGCCCGGCCGCGTTCGCTGCCGCCGCGAGCTCCGCCGCCTCCGCGCTGGTCGTCGACGTAGGCAACACGAGCTCGCGGGCATGCCGCTTCGAATTGCTGCGTCGGCGAGCGCCTGCGCCGGAGGACCTCCGACCGCGATCAGCAGATCGAGATCCGCGGCGGCGGCGGCGGCGCCGCACTCCTCGGTGCAGCCGCGCCGCGTGCGCGCCGAGCTCGAGCATCTCGCCGAGCACGGCGATCTTCCGCGCGCTGCCGGTCGCAGCCTTCACGATCTGCGAGCGCGCGTCTGCAGCGCCGACGGGCTCGAGTTGTAGGAATCGTCGATGAGCGTCAGGCCGCCGGCGCAGCCGCAGCAGCTCGCCTCGGTGCGGCGCGGGCCGCAAGCGCGGCGGCGCGCGCGGCGATCGCGTCGAGCGGCACGTCGAACTGCAGCGCCACCGCCGTCGCCGCGAGGACGTTCGCGAGATTGCCCAGACCGAGCAGCGGCGTTTCCAGATCGCACCTCGCCGACAGGTGTCCGCACGACGCACGCGGTGCCGTCGAGGCCGCGATCCTCGACATTCAGTCGCCCGGACGTCCGCGGGCTGATCGATCCCGAACGTGATCACGCGACCGGCAAACGCAACGTGCGCGCGCGACGATCGCGGATCGTCGTCGCGTTGGCCACCAGCACGTCGGTGGCGCGCGCGTGCTCGAGGATCTCGGCCTTGGCGTCGGCAATCGCATCCGACGAGGCGAAGAAGCCGACGTGAGCATCGCCGACGTTGGTCCACACGCGGACCTCCGGTTCGGCGATGCCGACGAGCGTTCGGATTTCTCCCGGATGATTCATGCCAAGCTCGACGACCGCCACCTCGGGTCTCGACCGCAGCTCGAGGAGCGAGAGCGGCAGGCCGATGTGATTGTTCAAATTGCCCTTGTTCCGAAACACGCGAAAGCGCGCCGACAGAAACTCCGCCGCGACTTCCTTCGTCGTCGTCTTTCCGGCACTGCCGGTGATCGCCACGACTCTTCGTGCCGGATCGCCGGCGCACGTCGCGCGCGATCTGCCTGCAGGCCGCGCGTGGTGTCGGCACGCTGACGATCACCGCGTCGGGCCGATCCGCGCATCGCGCGCGCTGCGTCGATCGGCGGCGGTCGCATCGACCATCACACCGCAGCGCGCCACGCGCCAGCGCCGCGGCGACGAAGTCGTGCCCGTCGAATCGATCGCCTCGAATCGCCACGAACAACTCGCCGCGTGCCAATCGTTCGCGAGTCAATCGAGATGCGCTGCGATCTCGCGCCCTGGGTCGCCCTGTTCCAGTCGCCCGCCGGTGGCGGCCGCGATGTCTCCGGCGGTGAGCGGTAGCCGATCCACGCGTCTACGACACCTTCGATCCGGCGCGCCGGCGCGCCAGCGCCGCGCGCGCCACCTCCACGTCGTCGAACGGCAGCGTCCGCTCGCCGATGACCTGATACTTTTCGTGTCCCTTTCCGGCGATCAGCACCAGATCTCCGGCCGCGGCTTCGCGAATGGCGCGCTCGATGGCCGCCTTGCGATCGCTGATCGCGAGATACGGCGTGGTCTTCGGGCCGCGCGCTCCGCCGGTGCCGGCCCGATCGGCCGGCACGACGATTCCGCGCTTGACTTCCTCGATGATCTGGTTCGGATCTTCCGATCGCGGATTGTCCGAGGTGATGATCGACGAGATCGCTCAAGCGCGCTGCGACCGCACCCATCAGCGGGCGCTTGGTGCGATCGCGATCGCCGCCGCATCCGAAGACGGTGATCACACGTCCGGTCGCGAGCGGCCGCGCCGTCTCGAGCAGGTTCTTCAGCGCATCGTCGGTATGGGCGTAATCGACGACCACGCGGACGTCGTCGCCGGCGTCCGAGACGACCTGAAAGCGGCCGGGCACGTTCGCGAGCTCGGCGATGCCTTTTTCGATCGCGCTGAACGGCACGTCGAGCGCCATGGCCGCCGCGGCGGCCGCGAGTATGTTGTAGGCGTTCGGACGGCCGACCAGTGGCGACCTCAGTCGGAGCGTGCCGCGTGGCGTGCGCACGTCGAAGCGCAGCCCATCGAGCGAAAACGTCAGCGGACCAGGACGCACGTCGGCTGGTGCGTCGATCGCGTAGGTCACCGGACGTGACCCGCGACCGCGGCGAATTCCCGACCGCGCGGATCGTCGAGGTTCGTCACCGCGATGCCGGTCTCCGGCAGCAGCTCGGCCAGCCGGCGCTTCGCGACGAAATACGCTTCCATGTCGCGATGGAAATCGAGGTGATCGCGGGTCAGATTGGTGAAGATGGCCGCGGCAAAGTGCAGCCGATCGGCCCGGCGCAGCGTCAGGGCGTGCGACGACACTTCCATCACGCACGCGCCGCAGCCTTCGGTCACCATCTCGCGCAGCATCCGCTGCAGCTCGGGTGCCTCCGGCGTCGTCCGCGCCGCTTCAACCTCGCGATCGCCGACGCGATACCCGACCGTGCCGATCCGGCCGCACCGGACGCCTGCGGCTTCGAAGATCGAGGCGAGCAGGTACGACGTCGTGGTCTTGCCGTTGGTGCCGGTGATGCCGACGAGCGTGAGCTCCTCGCTCGGCTTGCCGTAGAGCGTGGCGGCCAGCGCGGCAAGCGAGAGCCGTGCATCGGGCACCTGAATCCATGGACGCGTGACGTCGGCGGGCGCACTCACTTCTGACACTACCGCGACGGCGCCGCGGTTGAGCGCTTCGCGCGCGAACGACGCGCCGTCGGCGTTGACACCACGGAGCGCGACGAATACGGCACCCGGCCCTGCCTGCCGGGAGTCGTAGGTCACGGCGGTCACGTTCGTATCGCCGACGGACGCGTCGCTCACATTCATGGACGACGGTGCGGGAATCTCGCTGAGCAGATCGCGCAGCGTCACTGACCCGTACCTCCGGCCGCGGCGGGCGGACGGCGTCCGAGCTTGAGCACGCAGGTATCGCCGCGCGCCAGCAGCGCACCGGCACGTGGAGACTGATCGATGACGAAACCGTCGCCGTCGAGGCGCGGCGTCAACCCGAGCTGCATCAGCGTCCGAATCGCGTCGCGCGCGCTCAGGCCGCGCAGACTCCGGCATCTGTCCGGGCGTCACCGCCGGCGCCTGGTCGGACTGCACCGGCCCGGACGTGCCGGGGTCCCGCATCTTCCACCTCGACGTCGTGCCGGGCGACGATCACCGGCGGCGGCGCGTTCAGCGTCGGCCCGACACCGAGGTGCCGCAGCGTCGCCTCGGCGATGCGCTTGAAGACCGGCCCCGACACAACAGCGCCGTAGTAGCCGTGCGCGTGCGGCGAATCGATCACGACGACGATCACGACCGCCGGTCTGCGCGATGGCACAAACCCGACAAACGACGCGTTGTAGTCGGACTTCGAATAGTGACGGCCGTTGACGATCTTCGACGCGGTGCCGGTCTTGCCGGCGACGGTGTATCCGTCGATCTGGGCGAACGACTTGGCGGTTCCGCGTTCGACCACGGCTTCCATGATTTCCGTCACCGTTGCCGCGGTTTCCGGAGCAATCGCGCGACGCACGACGTTGCGCGCGACGTCTTCGCGATGGCCGTTGCGGATGAACGCGCGGACGACGTGGGGTTCGACCAGCTCGCCGCCATTGGCGACGGCGCCCACGGCGGTCGCCATCTGCAGCGGCGTGACTCCGACCTGATAGCCCATCGAGACCGACGCCAGCGCGCTGGCGTCGAGCCGATCGGCAGCCAGACCATGCCGGCGTTCTCGCCGCGGAAATCGGACGCCAGCGTCTGCCCGAAACCAAACCGGCTGATGTACTGCGTCAGCCGCGTCGCGCCGACCTTCATGCCGACTCTTGATCGCGCCGACATTGCTCGACTTCGCGATGACGTCGATGAACGGCAGCACGCCGTACTCGTGCGTATCGCGGATGATCGCGGCTGCCGAAGGTGATGTAGCCGGGACTGCAGTCGATCGGATCGGTCGTGCGGATCAGTCCTTCTTCGATCGCGGCCGAGGCGGTGACGACCTTGAACGTCGAACCCGGCTCGTAGTAGTCCTGCACCGCGCGGTTCCGGCGCGCGATCGGATCGGCGCGAATTGAATGCGTTCGGATTGAAGGTCGGCCAGTTGGCGAGCGCGAGGATTTCGCCGGTGTACGGCTGAAGGATGATCGCGGTGCCGCCGCTCGGCGGCGTTTTCGGCGACGCCGGCTCGCAGCTCGCGATCGGCGATGAACTGCAGGTACTCGTCGATGGTCAGCTCGAGACCATCGCCCGCGGTCGGCGGACGTTCCTCTCGCGATCGCCATCGCACGCCGGCGCGCGTCGGTCTGCAGCAGCATCTTGCCTTCACGCCCCCGGATGCGCGCATCGAACGTCGACTCGAGGCCGGCAAGCCCGACGTTGTCGACGCCGACATAGCCGAGCACGTGGGCGGCGAGTTCCTTCTTCGGATAGTAACGGCGGCTCTCCTTGTAGAAGAGCAGTCCCGGCAGGTCGAGCGCTTTGACTCGTCGCGCTTCGTCCGGCGACACCTGCCGCGCGAGGTACGCGAACTGCTGCTTGCTGGCGAGCCGTTCGGCCATCAGCTGCCGCTGCTGCGCGTCCGCAGCGATCGAGCGCCGCGCACACGCGCGCCGCGACCTCGTCCGGATTCTCGATCGCTGTCGGATCGGCTGCGATCGTGTCGGCGTCGACGCTGTAGGCGAGCACGCGCCCGTAGCGATCGACGATCTCGCCGCGCTTGGCGGGAAGCTTGACCGTCCGCAGCTGCTGACGGTTCGCGCGCGCCATCATGTCGCCGTGCTCGATCACCTGCAGGTAGACGAGGCGCGCTTCGATCGCAGACGGTCCAGAGCGCCAACAGCGCCGGCGCAGACGAGCAGCCGCGATCGCAGGACGTCGCGCCAGTCCGGCGACCGCACGCAGGCTCGCGCGTCAGGATGCGCTGCGCAGAGCTGCTCCAGGGGAGCTTGAATCTGCCGCCGTGTTCGTCCGCCACCGATCCTCCTGCCGCGCGCGTCCTGGGTCAGCGCGCCGCGACGATGGATTTTTCGGGAGGCGCCGACGGCGTCACCCGCTCGAGGATGATTGCCTGGTCGCGCGTCGGCGCGACCAGGTGCAGCTGCTTGGTTGCGATGTGCTCGACCCGCGCCGGCGATCGCAGCGTCTCGATTTCGAGCCGCAGGTGTCGGTTGATCTCTTCCTGCTCGGCGCGCTCGCGCTGCATCCGCTGCATCTCGTAACCGTGACCGAGCAGCGCGAACCGCTGCCAGGCCGAGAACAGGATCACCAGCGACAGGAATCCGACGATCACGACGGTCTGCAGCAGCTGGCGCTGCCGCGCTTCGTCGATCTCGCGGACGATCGGATTGTTGCGGACGTCCTTCTTGATCGCGTACTCGAAATCGATTCCGCTCATGCGAGCCTCTCGATCGCGCGCAGCTTCGCGCTTCGCGCGCGCGGGTTGCGCGCCAGTTCCGCGTCGCCGGGAACGACCGGCTTCCGCGTCAGCACGCGCATCGCTTCTTCACCGGCCGCCAGCGCCCGGAAGGCGTGCTTGACGATCCGATCCTCGAGCGAATGAAAGGTGATGACCGCGAGCCGCGCGCCGGCGCCGCAGCAGGCGCGACGCAGCGGCGAGAAACGCGTCGAGACCGTCCAGCTCGCGATTGACCCAGATTCGCAGCGCCTGAAACGTGCGGGTCGCCGGATCGATGCGCTGGTAGCCCTTGCGCGGAATCGCGCGACGGACGATGTCGGCCAGCTGGCCGGTCGTGGCAATCGGCTCGGCGTGCCGGGCCTCGACGATGCGCGCGCGCGATGCGCCGCGAGAAACGCTCCTCGCCGTAGCGAAAGATCACGTCGGCGAGATCGACTTCGTCGGCTTCGGCGACCAGCTGCGCCGCCGTCGGACCCGTGCGTTTGATCCATGCGCATGTCGAGCGGTTCGTCCCGACGGAAACTGAAGCCGCGTCCCGGCGCATCGAACTGCATCGACGACACGCCGAGATCGGCGAGCGCACCATCGATGCCGTCGATGCCGCGGGCCGACAGGCACCGCCGGCAGATCGCGGTAGTCGGCGTGCACGAGTTCCACGCGGTCCCGCCATGGCGCCAGCGACTGCGGCGGCGATGCCGAGCGCCGCCGGATCGCGATCGAGTCCGAGCAGTCGCGTCGCACCTGCGGCGAGAATCGCGCGCGCATGTCCTCCGAGACCGACGGTGCAATCCACGAACAGTCCGCCGCGCGATGGATCGAGCAGGGCGATGACCTCGGTTCCAGGACGGGCGCGTGGATCGGCTCCATCGTCAAATCCCGAACTCCGAGAGCGCCCGCGCGTCGTCGTCGGTGTACGGCTCGCGCTGCAGCTTCGCGACGAAGCGTTCGTGATTCCAGACGTCGAGCCACTCGTACTGCCCGAACACGTCGACCTCGCCGATCATCCCGGCCGATTCGCGCAGGCGCGGATGAATCAGGACGCGTCCCTGCACATCGAATTCAGCGGTCTGACCGAAGTAGTTGACGCGGTCGAAGAACTTGAGTCGTGCCGGATGGGTGGAGGGAACCGCGGCCAGCTTCTCTTCGTAGGCCAGCCAGACCGGCATCGGGTAAATGCGGACGTAGTCCCCCGTGATGCTCGTCACGAACACTTCCTTGCCGTGAGTCCCCTCGATGAGGCTGCGGAAGGCGTTCGGGATCTTGAGCCGGCCTTTGTCATCAATTTTGGCGGCGTAGTTGCCCCGGAGCACGTCTGTTTACTCCACTTTGCTCCACAAAATTCCACCGCGATAGTAGAGAAGCGATCGCCGTCTGTCAACGCAAAACCAACGTGCTCAGGGCGTTACGCTTTTTTTTCGCCGGTCGAAGAAACAGCGAAGGGCCAGGTCAGGGTGCCGTCGCGTGCTAGCATGGGCAGTTCTGCGAGCGTCGATGGGACCAGCCGGGGAGTAAGAGTCGTGGTCCGGGATCCGTTGATCCGGGATCCGATCGGTTGCTCAGGCTGAACAACCGGGACGGATCGCTCGGATTGGCAATGGAAATCCCGGTTACACGGGATGGGATCCCGGATCCCGGACAACGGATCCCGATTTGATAACAGACACATGCTTCGTGCCGGTTTGATCGGATTTCCATCCGCGGGAAAGACCGCGTTGTTTCAGTTGCTGACCAGCGCGCGCGAGGCGCCGCGCGCGTCCGGTAAGTCGGAGGCGAACGTCGGCGTCTCGCGTGTGCCCGACGATCGACTCGATCAGCTCACCGCGCTCTTCAATCCGCGCAAACACGTACCGGCGACCGTCGAGTTCGCCGACATCGCCGGCGTCGGCGGCGCGAAAGTCGGCGCGGCCGCTCTGCTCGATGTCGCGCCGTTTCGAAACGCCGACGCGCTGCTCCACGTCGTCCGCATGTTTCGCGATCCTTCGATGCCCCATCCGGCCGGGCACCATCGATCCGGCCCGCGACGTGCGAACGATGGAGGACGAAATCATCCTCGCCGATCTCGGCGTCGTCGAGCGCCGACTGGAACGGCTCGAGCGCGATCTGAAGAAGGGACAGAGCGCGGACCTTCGCAAGGAACAGGAAATCCTGCTGCGATGCCGCGCCGCGCTCGAAGAGGGACGCGCACTGCGCGCACTCGATCTTCCGGCCGACGACGCGAAGCGGCTGCGCGGTTTTCAGTTTCTGTCGGCCAAGCCTCTGCTGATCGTGCTGAACCTCGACGAAGCCGATCTGCCGCACGCCGACGACGCCGTGCAGATGGCCGGCATCGAATCGTTTCTCGAAGGCGCCGCGACTCGCGCCGTTCCGATCTGCGCGAAGATCGAACTCGAGATCGCGCAGCTCGACCCCGCCGATGCCGCGGCGTTCATGGCCGATCTCGGCTTGCGCGAATCAGGCCTCGACCGCGTGATTCGTGCCAGCTACGACCTGCTTGGCTACATTTCGTTCTTCACCGTTGGTGAGGACGAGAACCGCGCCTGGTCGATCCCGCGCAACACGCCGGCCGTCCTCGCCGCTGGGGAGATCCACAGCGACATCTCACGCGGGTTCATCAGGGCTGAAGTCGTCCGCTACGAACATCTGCTCGCACGCCGGACGATCGCTGCCTGCCGCGAGCACGGCGAACTGCGGCTCGAGGGCAAGGAGTACATCGTGCAGGACGGCGACGTGATCAACTTCCGCCACGCGACCTGAAGACAATTGGTGAATTGAATTATTGCTGATAAATTCTCCCTTCCGCCCATGACCGTTCAGACCGTGCTCGTGTGCGAGGCGCAAGTGCCATTCGTGCACGGCGGCGCCGAGGTGCACGTCCGGCAGCTGGTGCGCGAACTGCGCGCGCGCGGCTACGCGACCGAACTCGTCAGCGTGCCGTTCAAGTGGTATCCGAAAGGAAGAGATCCTGCCGCACGCGGCGGCGTGGCGGCTGCTCGATCTGAGCGAGAGCAACGGCCGTCCGGTCGATCTCGTGATCGGAACGAAATTCCCTTCGTATTTCGCGCGGCATCCGAACAAGGTGGCGTGGCTCATTCACCAGTACCGTGCGGCCTACGAGCTGTGCGGCACGGAATACAGCGATTTCGCGCACACGGAGCTCGACGTCGGGCTGCGCGACACGTTGACGCGGCTCGATACGCAGATGCTCGGCGAATGCCGCGCGCTCTTCGCGAACGCGCGAAACACCGCCTCGCGTCTGGCCAAGTTCAATGGCCTCATCGCGGAGCCGCTCTACCATCCGCCGAAGCTGGCGACAGCGTCTGGTGGCGGGCCCCTACATCGACTACGTGCTGTCGGTCGGACGGATCGAATCGGTGAAGCGAGTCGATCTGATCATCGCGGCGATGGCCCAGCGTGCCGTCCGACATCCGCTGTCGTCGCCGGCGACGGCACACAGCGACAGAATGCCGAACGCGCGGCCGAGCAGGCCGGCGTCGCCGATCGCGTGACCTTTCTGGGCAACGTCGAAGACGATCACCTGATCGAGCTGTATGCCGATGCCCTCGCGGTGATCTATCCGCCGTACGATGAGGACTTCGGCTACGTCACGCTCGAGGCGTTCCTCGCGCGGAAGCCGGTGATCACCTGCACCGACTCGGGCGGGCCGAACGAGTTCGTCGTCGACGGCGTGAACGGATTCGTGTGCGCGCCGGACAGCCGGCGAACTCGCGGCCGCGATCAATCGGCTCGTCAGCGATCCGGCCAAGGCGGCGGCCATCGGAGACGCCGGCCACGAGGTCGCGGCGGCGATCACGTGGGACGGCGTCATCGAGAAGCTGACACGACGTTGCCATAATCGCGAAAATGGCCATAATTGCGATGACTCGCGGCCGGTCACCGTCGTCCGCGAATGCTGTTTCCGGGTCCCGTGACAAAGCTCATCATCCAGATTCCGTGCCTCAACGAAGCGGCGACGCTGCCCGTCGACGCTCGCCGATCTGCCCCGCGCCGTCGCGGGAATCGACGTCGTCGAGGTGCTCGTCATCGACGATGGGTCGCGCGACGGGACGGCTGAGGTCGCGCGGGCGCTGCGGCGCCGATCACGTGGTGCGGCTTCGCCGCAACAAAGGACTCGCGGCCGCCTTCATGGCCGGCATCGACGCGTCGCTCAAGGCGGGCGCCGACTTCATCGTCAACACCGACGCCGACAATCAGTACGCCGCGCACGAAATTCCGCGACTGGTCGCGCCGCTTCTGAGCGGCGAAGCGGACATCGTCATCGGCGATCGGAACATCGCCGAGCTGCGCCACATGTCGTGGCGCAAGCGGCAGCTTCAGCAGCTCGGAAGCTGGGTCGTGCGCCAGGTTTCGAATACGAGCGTTCCTGACACGACGAGCGGATTCCGCGCCTACACGCGCGAGGCCGCGCTGAGAATGACGATCGTGTCGGAGTTTTCCTACACGCTCGAATCGATCATCCAGGCCGGCAAGAAGCGCATGGCGATCGCGCACGTGCCGGTCGAGACGAATCCGCGCACGCGCGAGTCGCGTCTCTTCGATTCAGCTGTTCTCGTACATCAAACGATCGGCGGCGACGATCGTGCGCATCTACGCGATGTACGAGCCGCTGAAGGTGTTCACGTATATCGGCTGGCGGTTTTCAGCGTCGGCTTCGCGGGCTTTCTTCGCTTCCTCTACTACTTCTTTCAGGGCGAGGCCTTCCGTCACCTCGCGTCGCTGATTGCTTGCGGCCGTGCTGATGATCGTCGGGTTCCAGGTGCTCCTGATCGGCCTGCTCGCCGACATGATTTCAGGGAATCGCAAGCTGCTCGAAGACCTGCTCTATCGCGTTCGACTGCTCGAGCTGACGGACCAGCCCGCCGAAACGCCGCCACCGGTGCTGTCCGGCAAAGCCGGCCGGGAGCGCTAGCCGCGTGGCCGATCCGTCAGCCGTATCGATCGTCATTCCTGCCTACAACGAAGCGGACGTCATCGGCGAGGTCGTCGCCGCACTGAACGCCGCTGCGCGCTGGCACGAGATCATCGTCGTCGACGACGGGTCGCGGGATGCGACGCGCGGACGGCCGCCACGCCGCCGGCGCGATCGTGGTCGACGCATCCGTACAACAAGGGCAACGGCGCCGCGGTGAAGATCGGAATTCGCCGAGCGACCGGCGAGTTCGTCCTGATCATCGACGGCGATGGGCAGCATCGGCCCGAGGACGCACGCCGGCTCGTGTCGCGTCTCGGCGAGTACGATCTGGTCATCGGCGCGCGATCCGCCTCGACGCAGGCGACGCCCGCCAGACGAGTTGGCAACGGCGCGCTGAATTAGCTCGCCAGCTATCTGACCGGACGCGACATCCCCGATCTGACGTCTGGTTTTCGCGGCGCCCGCCGCGAATACCTTCGCGAGTTCATCCATCTCCTGCCGAACGGGTTCTCGACGCCGACCACGACCACGCTGGCGTTTCTGAAGGCGGGATACAACGTCGCGTTCGAACCGGTCGAAGCGCGCGCGCGTGTCGGCCAGTCGAAGATCCGCTTGCGCAGCGACGGCGCGAAGTTCCTGATGATCATCCTGAAGATCATCACGCTCTTCAGCCCGCTGCGCATCTTCCTGCCGCTCAGCCTCGCGTCGTTCGTGCTCGGCGCCGCGTATGCCGTGTGGACGATTGCGACACAGAGCCACGTGACGAACTCGTCGGTGCTGCTGATCATGCTCGCCGTCATCGTCTTTCTGGTCGGACTGGTGTCCGAACAGATCTCGGCATTGCGTTTCGAGGGGCGCCAATAACCGCGACGCATGTCCATCGATCGACCCGCGCACAAGCGGCTGATCGTCGCGGCGGCGATCGTCGGGTCTTCGTTCTGCGCCTCGCGTTCGGTTTTGGCTACTGGGTCAGCAGGCCGCTGACGCACGACGAGCGCGAATACCTCGCGCTCGCCACAAGCGTCAGCCTCGGCAAGGGATTCACCTACGACCGTCCGCGAGGCGGAAGCGAGACGCGTCGCAGCAGTTCGGCCGGGCCCCCGGATACCCGTTCTTTCTCGCGCCATCGGCGCCGGCCGCGCCGACTTCGAGGCGACGCCCGGCGCAGGTCAAGATCGCGCAATCGATCGTCGGCGCGATCGGTGTCTGGCTGATTGGCGTCATCGCGAGACGGGCGGCAGGACCCGGCGCCGGGGTCGCCGCCGCGGCACTTGCCGCGGTCTATCCGCCGCTGGTGTGGATTTGCGCCTACGTGTTCAGCGAAGCGCTGTTCAGCACGATGCGCTCTCGGGTCGGTCGTGCTGTTGAATCGGCCATCGATCGCACGGGCGCGGGAACCGGCTCTGGGCTGCCGCCGCCCTGCGATCGCCTCGCGGCCGGCATGCGACCGGTGCTTGCGATGCTGGTTCGGCCGGCGATGCTGCTCTTTCTTCCGGTCGCCGGCGTTGTGGTTGCTCGCCATCGGCGTACGCCGATTGCCGCTGCCCTTGTTGTCGCCGCGCGCTCGTGGTCGCGCCATGGACGGTGCGCAACGTTCGCGTCTACCACCGATTCGTGCTGATCGCGTCCGAAGGTGGCGTGACGTTCTGGACCGGAAATCATCCGCTGGCGACCGGTGAAGGCGATATGGCCGCGAATCCGGACATCAAGGTGTCGGAGATCTGCGTTTCGCGCCCAGCATCCGGGCTTGAGCGCCGAGGAACTCGAGCCGCTCTATTATCGCGACGCGATTCGCTACATCGCCGCGCATCCGGTCTGGTGGGTCGGACTTCTGCTTGAAGAAGGCGTTCTATACCGTCGTCGCCGCGGGTCCGTCGTATGCGCTACACTCGCCCTTGTATCGGATCGTCGTCGATCGCGTCGTACCTGATCCTGCTGCCGATTCGGCGTCGCTCGGTGCCGACTGTGGCGGCGCGGACGACATCGGCCGGAAGTCGCTTCTTCCGCTTGCCGGTGTCGGCGGTAGTCGTCTGTATCGCTGTTCTTTCCTCAGGAGCGGTTCCGAATCCCCGTGCATCGATCCAACGCTGATCGTGTGTGCCGGCGTCTGGTACGGGCTGCGCACGCATGAGACAATCGAGACCTGATTCCTGATGAACGTTCTGGTCGTTGTTCCAACCTATAACGAGCGCGAGAACCTGCCGATGCTGGCGCGCGGTGTGCTCGCCTATCCCGGCTTCCGTCTGCTGGTCGTCGACGATGGATCGCCGGACGGGACGGGTGAGGTGGCCGATGCGCTCGCGGCCGAGCATCCCGGTCGCGTCGAGGTCATGCATCGGACCGGGAAACGCGGTCTCGGCCGTTCGTATATCGACGGGCTGCGCCATGCGCTCTCCACAACCGACGCCGAGCTGATTTGTCAGATGGACGCCGACCTCTCGCACAACCCGGAATATCTGCCGGCGCTGACGGCGGCCGCCGCCAATGCTGACGTCGTGATCGGCTCGCGGTATCTGAACGGCGTCAGCGTGGTGAACTGGCCGCTGCATCGGATCTTTCTCAGCACGTTCGCCAATCGATACATCCGCGCCGTGACCGGACTCTCGCCCAGCGACTGCACGAGCGGCTTCCGGTGTTGGCGTCGCGACGCGCTGGCGCGGCTGCCGCTCGACGCGATGGTCTCGGACGGCTATGCGTTTCTCGTCGAGATGCTGTTCGACGCGTCGCGGAACGGCTCGCGGATCGGCGAGGTGCCGATCATTTTCGTCGAACGCCGGCAGGGACAGTCGAAGCTCTCCTCGAACGTGATTCTCGAATCGATCGTGATGCCGTGGCGTCTGACGCTGCGCGGCGCGCGACGCTGACCATGCCACACGTCGTCGTGATGGTGACGACGTCGTATCCACGCTTCCCCGGCGACAGCGTCGGCACATTCATGGAACCGATCGCGCGCTCGATCGCGGCGCGCGGACATGAGGTCCACGTCGTCGCGCCCTGGCATCCGCTCGTCACGCGAGCGGCGGAGGAGGGCGGCGTCCGATTTCACTTCTATCGCTACGCGCCGGTGCGATCGCTGAACGTCTTCGGCTACGCGGCCGCGATGCGAGCGGACGTCAGCCTTCGCGGAGCGGCCTACGTCGCGGCGCCGCTGGCGCTGGCGGCAGGCTGGCGTGCAGCACGTCGGGTGGCGCGTCGTCATCGCGCGACGGTGATGCACGGACACTGGGTGATTCCCGGCGGGATCACCGCGCCGCTGGCCGCGCCAGCGCTGCCGCTCGTCGTCAGCCTGCACGGCTCGGACGTGTTCGTCGCCGAGCGGTTCGGCCCGGCGAAGATTGCCGCACGCCGTGCGTTCCGCCGTGCCGGCTTTGTGACCGCGTGCAGCGACGATCTCGCGCGGCGCGCGATTCGCGCTCGGCGCCGATCGCCGATCGAATCGAGACCGTGCCCTATGGCGTCGATGTCGAGCGGTTCCACCCGGATGGAGCGGCCCGCACGGCGCGGCGCCGGGAGTTGCGCATCGACGACCGGGTCCCGCTGTGCTTCGCGGCCGGACGACTGGTTCATAAGAAGGGGTTCGAGTACGTGATCGATGCGCTCGCGGACGTGCCGGGAGCGGTGCTGGCGATTGCTGGCGACGGTACGCTTCACGAGGCACTGGAGCGGCGCGCCGAGACTGCTGGCGTCGCCGAACGGATCAGGTTTCTCGGCAATCAATCTCAGGACCGGGTCGGAGAGTTCTTCGCGGCCGCCGACGTGATTTGCGCGCCGTCGGTTCGCGACGACAGCGGCAACGTCGACGGTCTGCCGAACGTCGTGCTCGAGGCGATGGCGTCGGCGACCCCGCTCGTCACCACGGCCGCCGGCGGCATTGGCGCGGTCGTCGAAGACCGGCGAACCGGCCTGATCGTGCCGGAACGTGATGCCGGCGCGATTGCCTCGGCGATGCGGATGATCTTCGAAAACCCCGCCAGGGCGCATACGATTGGGACATCCGCGCGTGCAGTCGTCCAGCGATCGTTCGGGTGGGATCGCGTCGCGGCGCGATTCGAAGCTGCCTACAGCGCGCGCTTGCCTTCAAGTCACTGCCCAGCTAAGATTCACGGCTTCGCCGATGCCGCAGCCAGCCAGCAGGCGCCTGGACTCAGCATCTTTTTCCCTGCGTACAACGACAGCGGGACGATTGCCAGCCTCGTCATCGCCGCGCGCCAGACCGCGGCACGCCTGACCTACGATTTCGAGGTGATTGTCGTCAACGACGGCAGCCGCGATGCGACCGCGCAGATCCTCGACGAGCTCGCGCGCACCTACCAGGAAGTCCGAGTGGTGCACCATCGGCGCAACCGCGGGTACGGCGCGGCGCTGCGAAGCGGGTTCGCCGCGGCGACGCGGGAGCTCGTCTTCTACACCGACGGCGATGCGCAGTACGATCCGTCCGAGATGTCGATCCTCTGGAATGCGCTCCGGAGCGACGTCGATCTGGTCAATGGCTACAAGATCAGCCGATCCGACCCGCGCATCGCATCCTGATCGGCCGCCTCTACCATCACACGGTCAAGCTGCTGTTCGGACTGCGAGTGCGCGATGTCGACTGCGACTTCCGGTTGCTGCGGCGCTCGATTTTCGATCGGGTGTCGCTCGAGACCAGCAGCGGCGTCATCTGCCTCGAGATGATGAAGAAAATCCAGGACGCGGGGTTCAGCGTCGCCGAGGTGCCGGTTCATCATTACCATCGCGTCTACGGCAGGTCGCAGTTCTTCAACTTCCGCCGGCTCTTCAAGACCGCGATCGACGTGGCGGCACTCTGGGTTGCGCTGGTGATGCGGAAGGAGCACATACGCTCCGCCACGCCGCGGATGACGGCCGATGCCCTGCCGCCGCATCCGAGGGATCACGGGTGATCGCAGCGCCCGCCGAACGGCTGGCGCGCCGGCCGACTCCGTACAGGCCCATTCCGATTTCAGACGAACGACAGACCCTTACGGAAACGCCGGTGATTCCATTTCTGCAGTTGACGCCCGGAGGAGACGCCGGCGCGGTCCGTGAAGCCATCGATCGCGTCGTGAACCGGGGATGGTTCGTTCTCGGTCCCGAACTCGACGCCTTCGAGCGGGAATTCGCCGACGGCCTGGCGGCGGCGGCGGCGATCGGCGTCGGTACCGGCACTGACGCGCTGGCCATCTCACTACGCGCGCTCGGAATCGGTCGCGGCGACGAGGTCATCACGTCGCCGCTCTCTGCCGCGTATTCGGCGCTGGCGATCATGATGGCGGGCGCGCGGCCGGTGTTTGCCGACATCGATCCACAGCGCCTGACGCTGGATCCCCAGGCGACGGCAGCGGCGGTGACGTCGCGGACTGCGGCGATCTTGCCGGTCCATCTGTACGGGCAGCCGCCGATATGATCGCGATCGCCGCGGTCGCCTCGCGTCACGGTCTCGCCATTGTCGAGGATTGCTGCCAGGCGCATCTCGCGACCTGCGGCGGGAAACCGGTGGGCAGTTTCGGGGCGGCGGCGGCGTACAGCTTCTACCCGACGAAGAACCTCGGCGCGCTCGGCGACGGCGGTGCGATCACGACCCACGATGCGAACATCGCCGCACGGGCAAGACGGCTGAGAAACGGCGGCCAGACCGATCGCTATCACCATGGCGAGTTCGGCGTGAACTCGCGGCTCGACGAAATGCAAGCGGCGATTCTGCGGGCCCGACTTCCGCTCCTGGCTGGCTGGACCGCCTCGCGCCGGAAGCTCGCGGCCGCATATCGAGACCGGCTGTCGGCCTCAACGAGTGTGACGGTTCCGCCGCTCCTCGACGACGGACATGTGTTCCACTTGTTTCCGGTCCGATCGACGTCGCGTGAAAACGTGCAGTCGACGCTGCGGGCCGCCGGAATCGAAACGCTCATCCACTACCCCGTGCCGATTCCGAAGCAGCCGGCACTCGCGTCCGAAGAGCCTGCGGATTGTCCCGTGGCCAATCGGGTGTGTAATGAAATCCTGTCGCTGCCGCTCTATCCGTCACTGCCGACCGGACGCGATCGACGTGATCGCGGACGCACTCGTGCCGAAGTGACGACTTGTCCCTTTTCCTTGTCCACGTCCCTTGTCCCTTTTCCCTTGTCCCTTTTGCCTTTTTCCTTGTCCCTTGTGACCACCCTGACCCAACTCGCACAGCTGGTTCTGATTGGCTGGCTGCCCGGCGCGGCGATCTTCCGGCTCCCATGGCTGAAGCGCGACACGCGCGCCGGACTCGATGCGGAGGAGCGGGCCTTCTGGGCCGTCATCCTTAGCGCGGTTGTCTCGCTCGGCATTGTGATCGGGCTTGCCGTATTTCATCTCTACAGTTTTCAGCGCCTGATCGTCGCTGACATCGCTGTCCTTGCTGCGTGCGCCCTGGTGGCACGTGGGCGGCTTCGACTCGGCAGCGCGGCGCGTCGGGTGACATGGACCGCGATCGTACCGATAGCGCTCGTCGCCGTCGGCGTCTGGCGGTTCTTTCCCTCATCGGAATACATCATCGGCGGCAAGGATCCTGGAACATATATCAACGAAGGGATTCAGATCGCGCAACGCGGTGCGATCGTTGTTTCCGATCCTGTCGTCGCCTCATTGCCCCAGTTCGCGCGCGGCATGTTCTTTCCTTCGTATGGCCGTACCGATTACGACTCGCTCCGGTTCATGGGCTTCTTCGTCCAGGACCTGGAACGCGGCACCGTGGTTGGACAGTTTCCCCATCTGTTTCCGGCGTCGATCGCCATCGGGTATGGCATCGACGGGCTGAGCGGGGCGCGGCGAACGGTCGGCGTGTGGGCAATCCTCGGCTTGCTTGCGGTGTACTTCGCCGCGGCGCGCCTGGCAGGCCGCGCCGTCGCGGCGGCGGCGGCAGGTCTCCTCTCGCTTCACGTGATCACGGTCTGGTTCGCCAAATACCCGAACGCCGAAGTCGTGATGCAGGCGCTGCTCTTCGCGGCGCTGCTCGCGAATGCGCGAGCCCACGTGGACGGCGACCGATTCTTTGCCCCGGTCGCGGGAGGGATTCTCGGACTTCTGCTGTTCCTGCGCTTCGACGTGGTGTTGGGAATTGTCGGCGTGGCAGCGGGACTGACGCTGGGCGTCTTCAGCGGTCAACGAGCACGGGTCAGCTTCATTGCGACGTTCGCGCTGGTGGCCGCCGCCGCGACCGCGTACTTGCTGGGTCCGCTCCGAGCGTACGCGTCGGCGCCGATTCTCTTTCTCGAGACCCTTCCATCGTGGGAATCGTGGGCCCTGGTTGCCGTCGCGCTGGGCGGACTTGCGTTGCTTGCGCTTTCTTGGCGCCTTCCACCAGCGATACAGCGCCTTGGCCCGTGGCTGCCCGTCGCGATCGTGGCGGGCGTCTGGCTGCTCGCTGTCTACGCGCTCTTTTTCCGGCACCAGGCAGGGAAACTCGCGATTCACGACGCCGAGGCGCTGCGCACGTTCACCAATCTCTACTTCACTCTCCCGGCTTTGATCGCCGCGCTGCTCGGCCTGGCGCTGTTGGCACGACGGTTCTACCGCGACCCCGCACTCATCAGCACCGTCGTGATCTTTGCGTGCTTTCTCTTTTACAAGGTCAGGATCGTCCCGAACCATTTCTGGATGACGCGCCGGTTCCTGCCGGTGATTCTTCCAGGTGCGCTCATCTTTGCCGCGACGGCGGTGCTTGGCGGCGTGCGTGTACCGCGAACTCTCGCTGGCTCGACACGGACGGCGCTTCGCGTGCTCTTTATCGTGCTGCTCGCCGGCTACTACGTCCGCGTGAGTCGTCCGGTCGTTCATCATACGGAGTACAGCGGCCTTATTCCCAGGCTGGAACACCTCGCGGGGACGATCGGCGACGACGACCTCGTGATCGCGGAGTCGCGCGACACCGGCAGCGACGTTCACGTGCTCGCGCTCCCGCTCGCCTATATCTACGCGCGCCACGTGCTGGTCCTGTATCAGGCTCGCCCTGACAAGCCCTCGCTGGCGACGTTCATCGAGTGGGCGCGCACCCGTTACCGGCGGGTGTTGTTCATCGGCGGCGGCGGAACCGACCTGTTATCGAACCGATACGGGGTGCGCTCACTTGCGAGCGAGCGATTCCAGGTCCCCGAATACGACTCCCCTCTCAATGCCTTCCCCCGATTCGTCCGCCAGAAGGAATTCGAATACGGCGTCTACGAATTCACGGATCCCGAGCCGGTCGATGACAACGCCGCATTCGATCTCGACGTCGGCGTAGGTGACGACCTCAACGTCGTCCGATTTCACGCCAAGGAGATATCAGAAGGACACACGTTCAGGTGGACCGGTCCGACGTCGTATCTGTCGATCACACACATCCATCGGTCGAGCCATGAGGTTCGGTTGTGGCTGAACAATGGCGGCAGGCCGCCTGGTGCCGACCCGCCGGACGTGAGCGTGTTTCTCCAGAACCAGCTGCTTGGGACCACGCGCGTCGGCAATGGATTCGCCCCTTATTCCTTCGCCATCCCGACGGATCTCGCAGCGCAGGCGGCAGCCACCGGAGAGCCGGTCGAGCTGAAGCTGGTCACGCGCACGTGGAATCCGCACGCGGTGCTCGGGACTCAGGACGATCGGAACATCGGGGTCATGGTCGATCGCGTGGCGGTAAGATAGCGTCAGATCCATGCCCCTGCACATTGCCGATCGCCGCGAGCGGATCGCGGTGGCGACGGCAGATCGAATTCTCGCTGCCGCAACAGCTGCGGCACGGCCGTTCCGGCGTCGCCTGCGGCCAGTAACGCCTCAGCGCATTCTGGTTCTTCGGCTGGAACGAATCGGCGATCTGCTCATGACGCTCCCGGCTCTGGCCGACTTGCGGACGCTCGCGCCTGGCGCCGAAATCGATCTCGTCGTCGGAAGCTGGAATGCCGATCTCGCACGTGCCGTTGACCCGGTGACCCGAGTGTTGTCGCTGGATGCGGCGTGGCTTGCCCGGGAACGGCAGGGGCAGACGCTGCCATGGCTCGTTCGTGCCGCGCGACGCTGGCGCCACATCCCGTACGATCTGGCGATCAACTTCGAACCTGACATTCGCAGCAATCTGCTGCTCGCGGCGTCGGGAGCGGGCTGGACAGCTGGATACCGGAGCGGTGGTGGTGGAGCGCTCCTCGATGTGTCGATCGACTACGACACGCGGGCACACACGACTGACAACGCGCGGCGACTGGTGTCCGCTATCTTCGATGCCGCGGTGCCGGATGAACTCAGCCCGACCCTCGTCGTACCGGCCGAGGCACATGAGCATGCGTCCCGCCTGTTGGCGACGGCAGAGCGTCCGCTCATCGGCGTGCACGTGAGCGGTGGACGTGCGGTCAAGCAGTGGCCGCCGGAGCGATTCGCCGACGTGGCTCGCCGACTCGTGGAGACCGCGGGTGCCACGATCGTCCTCACCGGCGGGGCCGCGGATCGCAGTCTTGTAGACGTCGTCAGGGCAGCCCTGCCGCCGTCACATGTGATCGACGTCGCCGGACACGCTGACCTCCTCACGCTTGGCGGGATTCTCGAGCGACTCGATGTCCTGATCACCGGCGACACGGGGCCGATGCACCTGGCGATTGCTGTCGGGACACCGGTCGTCGCGGTGTTCGGGCCATCCGACCCCGCGCGCTATGGCCCGCGCGGGCCGTACGATCGGATCGTTCGTATCGACCTTCCGTGCAGCCCTTGCAACCGGATTCGCCAGCCGCCGGCACGGTGCGTGGGACACACTCCGGACTGTCTCGCGCTGATTGGTCAGGAGAGAGTCCTTGAAGCGGCGCGCACGGCACTTCACGAGTCCGCTCGAGCCGGCACCCAACCCGCCCGCACGTCCACGTCGGCATGATTGATGACGTCCTGCTGATCGACTCCGGCGCCGGGGCGCGTCGCGTCCGACTCGCCGACTACCTCGACGCCCGCGCGGAGGAAGGCGCCGTCGCGTCCGAGTACCGGTGGATCAAGGCCCTGCGACAACTCGACGTGGACGGTCAGCCGCTTCGGCGCCGCTTTACCTTCCGCGGCGACTCGTTGTGGTGGTTCACGGAGCTCTACCTCCACAAGCAGCAGGTTGTCCTCAACATCCACCGCACGATCGCAGCACTCGACGCGCTCGTCGAACGTGAGCGGCCGGTCGAAGTCGGAGTGGTTCGCGGAGGACCGATCGTCGGCACGCTCGTGCCGCAGGCAGCCCGAGTGCACGGCATCCGGTATCGCGGAGGCGCGAAGTACGCTCGGACCACGTTCTCTGTCGTGAAGCTGGACCTGCGCGCCCGCGCGCTGATGCTTGCCGCGCGCGCGTCCCGCGCCCGCCCGTCACGAGTTGCCTCTCTGAGCACGCCCGCGGCAGTGGTTGCGTTCGTGCACCGGGCCTTCTGGCGGTCGGGAGCGCCGGAAGGCAGCGCGGAATCGTACATAGGACCGGTGCTCGAAGCGCTCGAGGCTCGTGCGGGGAACGGCGTGCGTTATGTCAGTCTCGGGCCGGCCGAAAACTTTCGCGCCAGACGCTGGTGGCATGCGTTGGCGAAGCAGACCAATCCAGGCGCGGCGATCCCGATTGAAGCGCTCGTCCCCCGCTCGAGGCTGGCCGATTCGAATCGACTGTGGCGCGAGCGCCACCGGATCCTGCGCTCGCTGTGGAACAGTGGGGCGGTGCGGGAACACGCCCGCGTCGGCTCGTACGACGCCTGGCCGTTGATACGCGACGAACTCGCCGGCGTCGTGCTGCTCCAGTGGACGTGGTCAGCGCGCGCCATGGACGAAGCGGGCGCCGCGCTCGACGCCCTGCGACCCGGCGTCGTCGTGACCTACGCGGAAGCCGGCGGGTGGGGGCGGGCAATCATCCTCGAAGCGCGTCGTCGTCGAATTCCGACGGCTGGTCTGCAGCACGGCTTCATCTACGGCTCGTGGCTCAACTACCTCCACGAGGACGACGAGATGCGATCGGATCCAACCAACCCGGCAGACGCCGGATTCCCGCGGCCGGATCAAACGGTAGTGTTTGACGAGTATGCCCGCGCGCACCTCGAACGACAGGGACGGTTTCCGGCCGAATCACTGGTCGTGAGCGGAAGCCCGCGTCTCGACGCGCTGGTGCGAGGGGTGAACGCGCTGTCGACGGCGGAGATTGCCGCCGCTCGCCAGGCGGCCGGCGGCGATCGAGATCTGGTACTGTTCGTCGGCAAATTCAGTCAGGCACGGCACGTCCTCGGACCGCTCGCCGAGGCGATCGGACGCATGCCTGGCGTCCACCTCGCGATCAAGACGCACCCGGCGGAAACGCCCGACGCGTACGAGCCAATCACCCGGCGACACGGCCACATCCGAATCCTCCCGGCCGTTGCTCCGCTCGGACCGCTGCTGCGCGCCTGCCGCCTTGTCGTCACCGTGAATTCCACCGTCGCCCTCGACGCCGGCGTTCTCGGCATTCCGGCGTTCGTCATCGGACTCCCGAATAACCTGTCACCGTTTGTTGCCGCCGGCATCATGGCCGGTGCCGCGACGACCTCCGACATCGAGCGGGAACTGCATCGAATCCTGTATGATGAAGAATTCCGTCTTCAGCTGGAACGCGCGCGGGGAGAGTACTTGAAGCGGTTTGCAATCGGGTCGGACGGCCGCGCGGCCGTCCGTTCGGCTGACGCGGTCCTCGCGCTCGGCGAACGCGATCGTCTCACATCGCACGTCATGACAGCGGACGGACGTCGCGAAAGGAAAAATGACTGATGCGGGTGCTGATCACGGGTGGTGCGGGATTTGTCGGAAGCCACCTGACCGAAGCGCTGCTCGAGCGCGGCGACGAAGTCTTCATCCTCGACAACCTGTCGACCGGTTCCATTGAAAACGTCGTTCATCTCAAGGGCCATCCCCGCTTTCACTACACGATCGACACCGTTTCAAACGAGCCGGTGCTCGCCGAACTGATCGACCGGTGCGACATCGTCGTGCACCTGGCCGCCGCGGTCGGGGTGAAACTGATCGTCGAGCAGCCGGTTCACACCATCGAGACCAACGTCCACGGCACCGAGGTCGTGCTCAAGCACGCCAACAAGAAAAAGAAGCTGGTGCTGATCGCGTCAACGTCGGAGGTCTACGGCAAGAGCGTCAATGTGCCATTCCGCGAGGACGCCGATCTCGTGCTCGGTCCAACCGTGAAGCACAGATGGGCGTACGCGTGCAGCAAGATGATCGATGAATTCCTGGCGCTGGCCTACTGGAAGGAAAAGAAGCTGCCGGTGATCGTCGTGCGGCTGTTCAACACCGTCGGGCCGCGGCAGACCGGCCAGTACGGCATGGTGATCCCGAACTTCGTACGCCAGGCGCTCGCGGGGCAACCCATCACCGTGTTTGGCGACGGCACGCAGTCCCGCAGCTTCACCTACGTCGGGGACGTCGTGAAGGCTATGGTAGCCTTGATCGACGAGCCCCGCGCGATCGGTCAGGTCTTCAACATCGGAAACGGCAAGGAGATTTCAATCCGGGATCTTGCCGAAAAGGTCAAGACGCTGACCGGCAGCAACTCCGAGATCGTGCTGGTGCCGTACGAGAAAGCGTATGAAGCCGGATTCGAAGACATGCCCAGGCGCGTGCCGGACATCGGTCGAATCCAGGCGCTCGTCGGATACGCGCCGACGGTCGAGCTCGATGAAACGCTGACCCGCGTGATCGAGCATTTTCGCCAGCTTTAGCAGTATTCAATGTCCCAGCCCTTGAAGCTCAAGGCGCGCGCGCGCCGCGCCACGGAGCAGATGCTCCGTTCTCAGGCGAAGCCCGTACGCCGGCTGCTGCTCGCGACCGGGCGGGATCGCGCCCCGCGGATGCCCGACATCGTGCAAATCGAGAGCACGAACATCTGCAACGCGAAATGCGTGTTCTGCCCGCGCGATGAAATGCTGCGACGTCAGGGGATCATGACTGTCGAGCTTTTCCGCAAGATCGTGGACGAGTGCGTAGAGCTCGGAATTACGCACGTCCGCATGCACAACTACGGCGAAGCCTTCATGGATCGGAAGCTCGTCGAGAAAGTGAGATACGCCAAGCAGAAGGGGATTCGCGAGGTCGGCATGATCAGCAACGGGTCGCTGATTACCGAACCGGTCGCGCGCGGGATGATCGACGCCGGGCTCGACGCAATCAACATCAGCGTCGACGCGTCCGGCAAGGAAGTCTTCGAATCCACCCGCATCGGCTTGAAGTACGACAAGGTGATCGCGAACATCGAACGGCTGGTCCGGCTGCGCGGCGAGAGCGGAAAGCGGCGCCCAAAGCTCATCCTGTCGTTCGTTCGACAGAACAACTCCGCGGACGAACAGGCGTTCATCGAGCACTGGAAATCCATCGCCGACAAGATTCACGTCACCGATCTGCACAACTGGGCGGGCACCTTGAACACTGAGTCGGACGTGAACTACCCCTGCTATCGCCCCTGGCTGACGTTCACGGTGCTCTGGGATGGGCGGGTCTCGCTCTGCTGCGCGGACTTTGACGGGAAAACGATTCTCGGCGACCTGAACACCCACAGCATCGCCGAAATCTGGAACGCGGAGCCCTACCGGAAGGTACGCCGGGAGCATCTGGAAAGCGGCGGGCCTGATATCTGCCGGGCCTGCGACTTGCCGCGCAAGGACTCGCCTCTCTGGATCACGAAGCTGATATGAGACATTGCTGATTGCCGATTGAGGGACGTTCAATCCGCAATCAACAATCAGAAATCAGCAATCTAGTAGGCCATCGCGTAGCAATCGCGACGCGGATCGGCACCAGCAATTCGATTGCCCGTCGCCGGATCGATGACCACGGCGGTCGCGCACCCCGACATGCTGGCCGCCGGAATCCGGCTGATGTCGTGCCCGCGAGACTTCAATTCCTCGAACACCGCGTCGGACAGATCCGCTTCCAGATTCAGCTTGTTGAAGCCGCCTGGATGGGGCCAGAACGATCCGTAGAAGTGAAGCGTCTGCATCCGCGGCCACCGGAACGCTTCGTGAAGGTTGGGATACCAGTCGGACCAGAACTCGACGACGTTCAGGAATGCCTGAACGATAGTCTGCTCCTGGTTGTCGCCGCCGGGCGTGCCTATTGCCATGAACGGCTCGCCATGGCGCAGGACGATACTCGGTGTAAGGGTGTAGCGTGGCCGCGACCGCGGTCGGAGCTGCGCGGCGCGGGTCTTGTCCAGCCAGAAGGACTCTCCCCGGACGCTCATCATGACGCCGGTCGACCCCATCACGACCGACGTGGGAAGCCACGCGCCGCTCGGGGTGGCGTCGAAGACGTTCCCATCCTTGTCGATGACGGAGATGTGCGTCGTGTCCTTCGTGACGCCGGCGGTCAGATCCTCCTGCGGCACCGGCGGCTCGGCCTGGGTCGCGTCCTTCAGGTCGGCGACCCAATAGGCCCACGTCTTGACCTTCGAGTCGAACGGCAGCGGGTTGCCCGCGAGATATCCTTTTGACGCGTGCCTCGGATCGATCTGCTTCGCGCGCACCCTGGCGTAATCCTTCGAGAGCAGGCCCTGCGCCGGGCTCTCCACGAACGCCTGATCCGCGTAGTACGAATCGCGATCGGCATACGCCAGCTTCATCGCCTCGACCAGCGTGTGCAGGTAGTCGGCGCTGTTGTGGTGCATCGACTTCAGATCGAACTGCTCCAGGATGTTGAGCGTCTCGAGAAGCACCGGCCCCTGGCTGCTAAACGCGTGTTTGTAGACGTCGTATCCACGATAATTCGTTGTCGCCGGCTCCTCCACCCGGGCGAAGAACTCGGCGAAGTCGGCGAGCTCGAACGGTGCCTGGTGCTGTTTGAGAAAAGCGACCATCGCCTGGGCGATGTCGCCCTTGTAGAAGCGGTCGCGCGCGGCAGCGATCCCGACCGCGCGGCCTTTCTTCGCTGCCTTCCGTTCGGACTCCGCCATCGCCTTCAACGTGCGCGCCAGATCCGGCAGCACGATCGTGTCGCCGGCCTTATACGCCGAACCGTCCGCCTTCACCCACATGCGCTTGTTGTCCGGCCACGCGTCGATGAACTTCCGGTTGCTGTCGATGGCGGCGACTGTCCTCGGACGCAGCGGGAAACCCTTCTCGGCGTACTCGATCGCGCGGCTCGATACCTGCTCGAAGCTCATCGTGCCCCAGCGTTCAAGTACTGTAAGCGCCGCGTGCACCACGCCGGGCACGACCGCCGGATCGAGACCAATGCCCTGCATCGTCTTGCCCTGAGACGTGTACCAGTCGATCGTGGCCCCTTTCGGCGCCCATCCCTGCCCGACGATCGAGACGACCTTCCGCGTGCTGCGCGGGTAGACCAGGACCAGCCCTTCGCCTCCGAGGCTATAGAGATCCTGTTCGACGATGCCGCCGACCAGCATCGCGGCGACGCCGGCGTCGAAGGCATTTCCTCCTTTCAGCAGGACTTCAAACGCAGCCGCGGAGGTGAGTGGGTGGCCGGCCGACACGCCCGCGTTGCGACCCATCACCGGTGGCCGCTGCTGGGCGGACGGGGGCGCAGGGAGGAGGCAGAGAAGGACAACGACTAGTGCGCGTCGCATTTGGTGCTCCAATCGTGTGGATCGACCTGCCATCGTACGTAGACCTACAGGATTGTCAAATCAGGGTTTACAGCTCGAGAGCACCCGCACTGACCCCCGATTTCTTCCAGCCGCCGGGCTCGCATCCCCCGTCTAACGAGCGGTATAATTGCTTTGGGTGGAGGCCCGGTTCCATGAACAAATTCTTTCGGCTGGCGGTGGCAGCTGCTGTGATCTCCGGATCCGCGTCTTTCGCGGCAGCCGGCGATCTGAAGCTGACGCTCTCTAATGGTCGAGTTACGCTGATCGCGCAAGACGTCCCGCTGCGCCAGATTCTGGACGAGTGGTCGCGCGTCGGAAAGACGACCATCGTCAATGGCGACAAGCTGATGGGACCGCCGCTCACGCTTCAGCTGGTTGATCGTCCGGAGCGGGAAGTTCTCGATCTGCTTCTGCGTTCCGCGAGCGGCTATATCGCGGCGCAACGGGCAGTCAGCATCGCCGATGCATCCGTTTTCGATCGCGTGATGATCCTGCCAGTCAGTCGCGGACCGGTTGGCGTCGCCGCCAACACGCCGTCGCCATTCAACAATCGGCCCGTGACGATGCAGCAGATGCCAATGCCGATGCCGGATGACGACAATCCGGTGGTCGACCAGCCGCAGGTGATCCCGCCAGGCGTCGCGACCTCGCCCGTACCTGGCCCGCTGCCCGGATCGGTACCCGGGGCGATGCAGGGCCCGACTGGCGCGCAGGCGCCAGCGCTGACGGCGCCAAGGCCGGGGATGTTGCCCGCTCCCCCGGCTGGACAGCCGAATCCGTAGGCGCACCGACTGTTCCCGGCACAATGATACCGAACGTGCCTGGATCTGTTCCCCCTCCGTTCGTGCGACCGCCGGGAGGACCCGGCGGGCCCGGCGGCGAGCGAGAGTGAATTTGAGAATTGGTAAGTTGATGAATCGGTGAATACGGCGCCGCAGGATTTCTCCCGGCGCCAATTCACGAATTCCCCAATTCACCAATCACGGATTCACCAATTCGTTAGAATCACTGTGCATGAGCGCCAGCCCACCGTCCGTGCGCGGCGGCGAGTACGCCGACGCGCGGCGATTACCATCGGGCGCCCGATCCGAACTGGGAGTTCTATCCCACGTATCTCGCAAAGCTCGAAGCGGTACGACGCTGGCTCGACGCGAGTCCGCCCGGTGCACGTGTGCTCGACGCCGGCTGTGGCGAAGGCGTGCTCGTCGAGGAGTACGCCAATCGACTCGCCATTGAAGGAATCGACCCGAACTACGGATCCGACCGCGTTCGCACCGGATCGCTGACAGCGCTGCCCTTCGCCGACGGATCATTCGACCGCGCCCTGTGTCTCGACGTGCTCGAGCACTTGACCTTTGAAGAGCAGCCCCGCGCGCTGGCCGAACTCTTTCGCATGCTGAAGCGCGGCGGGGAACTGCTCGTCTCGGTTCCCAATCTCGCGCATCTGCAGTCCCGCGTGCATTTCCTGCTGCTCGGCCGTTTGATTCGAACCGCCTCTGAACACAAACATCCCGGCGATCGGCCCGCAGCCGAATACATCGAGCTGGCGCGCCGCGCGGGGTTCATTCTCGCTCAGGCGCCGCGGCATCTTTCCAACCGTGCCCGTCCTGACCCGCTGGATTCGCCGGCGTCCTCAGCCGCTCCAGCCGCTGCACCGGTGGTTGTCGCGTCTGCTGCCGATTCCCGGGCTGGTGTTTCCTGAATCTGCTGACGCTCGCGGAAGCCCTGAACCGTTGTTCCAGAAGATTCGCGAGCTCTCGAAGCACCTGGCGATCTACGGCTCCGGCGACGTCGCCATCCAGGCGCTCAACTTCCTGCTGCTCCCGCTCTACGTCAAATACCTGACCAAGGCTGATTACGGCGTCCTCGCGCTGCTGGCCAGCGTCGAGGCGACGGTCAAGCTGTTCTTTCGCTGGGGCGTCGACGGCGCGTTCATGCGGTTCTGGTACGACTGCGAGGACGAACGCGCGCGACAGCGGCTTGCCAGCACCTTGTTCTTGTTTCTTCTGGCCGCCAACGGCATCCTTCTGGTGCTGTCGCTGTCATCGCGCCCGTTTTTGTCTGACACGGCTGCTGCAATCGGAGGGCAACACGCTGGCCCTGCAGCTCGTACTGCTTGAACACGTTCGCCATTGGTTTCACATTCATTCCCTTTCACGTGCTTCGCATTCAGGGACGTGCGCGCGAGTTCAGCGGCTCGACGCTGGCGCGTTCGGCCTCGACGCTGGTGCTCCGGCTGACTTCTCGTCGTCGGCGCCGGGCTCGGCGTCATGGGCGTCGTTGTCGCCGACGTGGTCGTGACGGCGGTGCTGCTGGTCGTGATGCTCCGGTGGTTCGTCCCGTTGCTGCGCCCGATGTTTGCACCGGAGGTTGCTGCGCCAATCGCTTGCGTTCGGCCTGCCTCGCATGCCCCATGGCTTTGCTATGCAGTTGATGTCGGTCGGCGATCGTTTCGTGATGACGCGTTACCTGCCGGTGCAGGACATCGGCGTCTACTCGATGGGCGTGAGCTTCGGCCTGATCGAAAAGATCGTCCTCGGCGCGTTCGAATATGCGTGGGCACCGTTTTATTACGCGACCGCACGAGAGCCGGATGCGGCGCGCGTGTTCAGCACCGTCGCCACCTACGGCATCGCCGTGCTGGCGCTGATGACCGCCGGACTGTCGGCCATCGCGGCGGATCTGCTGAACGTGGTGACTCATGGCCAGTACATCGCCGCGGCCGGGATCGTCACATGGACGGCGATCGGTGTGTTCTTCTACGGCGTCTACCTGCTGACCTCGATCGGGCTGAACATCACCGCGAGAACCGTCTACTATCCCGTCACGACCGCGATTGGCGCAGCGCTGAATATCGGACTGAACTTCGCGCTCATTCCGCGGTTTGGCATCATCGGCGCGGCGTGGGCGAACGGCGCCGCCTACGCGGTGCAGGCGGGTCTGGCGTTCCGGTTTTCGCAGCGGTTCTATCCCGTGCCCCACGAATACGGCCGCATTCTCGCGAGTCGTCGTGGCGGCATTGATCGCGTTCGTCGTCGCCAGGAAGCTGCCGGCGATGCCGCCGCTGGCGGGCATCGTCGTCCGCGGCACCACGGTCGTCGTGGTCATGAGCGCGCTTCTGTGGGTCACTCGATTCTTCAACGCCGATGAGATTCGCGCGCTGAACGCGCTCTGGGCCCGCCAGCGACGCACGGCAACGACACCTGCCCGCCGAAACCACAGAACTGGCAGGCGAGATCGTCGTCGGTCGAGGTGCCTGATGAACCGGATCGCCAGCTCGGCCGCAATTCATAGCGTTATCAGCCGCGAGACGATACAATAGATGGTCCTTTCCGTTGCAAGTCTGATCCGACTCGCCGGCGACTTTCGCCGAGCGGAACACCCCGGAGATCTGACAGTTCGATGGCACTGGCCCCGAATATTGCGGACGACGACGGACGGCAGCCGCTGCTGGGCGAGCGCCTTTCGAACGTCGGTCGCGAAGCTCCGCGAATCGATTGCCACGCGCGCGCGAGCGCTGCCGCTCGCGCGCCACGCGTGGGCCCGTTATCGCCGGCGCCGCTACGAGCAGCGGATCCGCCGCTTCATCGACGAAAAAACCGGCCGCGCCGATCGGCTGCCCATGGGCGCCGTCTACGAAGCGACGATGCGGTGCAATCTGCACTGCGAGTTCTGTTATGTCGGCGACCTGCTGAACATCGAAGGACAGTGGCGCGAGGAGATGACGCTCGACGCGCTGCGGAAGGCATTTCCTGATGATCCCGGCCTGCAGGTCAGTCTGACCGGCGGCGAGATCTTCATGCGGAAGGACATCATGTCCGTCCTCGATCTCTTCCGCGAAAAGGGTTACGCGTGCGGCTATCTGACGACCAACGGCACGATCATCACTGAGGAACGGGCCGAGGCGCTCGCCGATCTCGCGGCCGCGGGTTTCCTTCGCCACATCAGCGTCTCGATCGACGGACCCGGTGCAATTCACGACGCCGCGCGCGGCCTCAAGGGCACGTTCGAGCGAACGTGCGCGGGGCTCAAACGTCTGCAGGCTGCAGCGCGACGAAAGCAGGCGCCTCTCCGCGATCAGCATCAACACGACCGTCGCGCACGAGAGTCTCGATGCGCTGGACGAGATGGTGGACGTCGCCGAGGAACTCGGCGTCGACGCCATCGGCTTGAATCATCTGATGTTCAGCACGCCCGAAGAAGTCGCCGAGACGGTCCGGCTCATCGGCGCCGACGATTCGTCGGTGATCGCGACGTTCATCACTCCGGATCCGGGTCTCGACATCGACGTGGTGCGGGCCAGAAGGTCGGCGCGCTTCAGGAGAAGTGCCGGCGCAAGAACGTGCTGTTCGACTTCCGTCCGAAGGTGCATCCTCAGCTGATCGACAACTACTACACGCCGGGCGCGAAGCTCGAGGGCCGATGTCTCTATCCGTTTCTGCACGCGCGCGTGTCGTTCTCAGGCAAGGTCTACTTCTGCCCGTTCATCCGCGTCGAAGTCGGCGATCTTTCGCACGTCGTCGCTCGAGGAAGTCTGGAACGGCGAGCGGTATGTCGATATGCGCCGTCGTCTGGTCGAGAACGGAATTTTTCCGGTCTGTCGCCGCTGCTGCAAGGTCGAATTGTCTCCAACCCCGCTTGCCGAGCCTTTCGGGGCCGGCGTGCCGCGCCCTGTCCAGGCGCGCGATTCCATTGACCGTGGTCCGGTGAGTCACATTCCGATGCTTGGTCGCTTTACGCTGCTCATCAACCCGCCGCTCATCAACGGCGTTGCCTTCACCCGTCAGGGCCGCTGCCAGGAACGCGAAGACGTTCTCGGCACGACCAAGCCGCCGTACACGCTGGCCCTGGCGGCCTCGCTGCTGCGCGACGCCGGATGCGAGGTCCGTCTGGTCGACGCCACCGCCGAACGCCTCTCGATCGACGACGTCATCGCACGGCTCGATGGCGATCGCTTCACACCGACGCTGATCGTCTTTCCGACGACGACGCCAACGCTCGATGCCGACGTCGCCGCGATCGCCCGCTTGAAGCAGCGCTACGGCGCGCCGATGTTCTGCTTCGGACCGCACGCCTCGACAGCCCCGGCCCTGTCGATGGCGCGCGCTCCTGAAGTCGACGGTATGTTCGTCGGCGAACCGGAGGATGCGATCCTCCAGCTGGCGCTGCTCGACTCGGCGGACCGCGTCGGCGAAATCGCCAGCCTGACCTGGCGCAGCGGCGCCACGGTCGATGCCTCACCGCGCGCACGGGAGTTTTACCCGCTTCTCGACGATGCCCGTACCCGGCGTGGGATCTGGTCGCGCTCGATCGTTACGCGCTCCCGCTCGTCAACAAGCGTTACGTCATCGTCGAAACCAGCCGCGGCTGTCCGTACACGCTGCGATTTTTGCGTCGCACCGATTCATCAGGGTCACAAGTTCCGCGAGCGAAGCGCCACGTCGATTGTCGATGAAATCGAGCGCACCCATCGGGAGCTGGGGGTCGATTTCTTCTATCTGTGGGGCGATACGGTCACGCTGAACGTGAAGACGTTCACGGCATTTTGCGACGAACTGATCGCCCGAAAGCTGCCGATCCAGTGGTTCGGCAACGCGCGCGCCGACAACCTGACGGACCCGGCATTCGTTCACCGGCTGAAGCGTTCCGGCTGCTGGATGCTCGCGCTCGGCATCGAGTCGGAGTCCGACGACGTGCGCAAGAACATGGTCAAACGGCTCGAGCGTCAGAAGATTCAGGCCGCGTTCAAGAACATGCGCGACGCGGGCATCCGATCGTTTGCATTCTTCATCTTCGGCTACCCGGGCGAAACGCCGAAGACGATGGAACAGACGATCGACTACGCGATTGACGCTCGATCCGGATTTCGCGAACTTCTATCCGGCGGTTCCCTACCCGGGCACCGCGCTGTACGAGAAGTGCCTCCGCGAATCGCTGCTGCCGCCTGAGGCGGTGAACGACTGGTCGAAGATGGAATACTCGTATTACCTGCTTCGCGGAAACGGGCTGGACGACCGGGTCGTGATGGACGGCGATCAATCGCGCAAAGCGGCGGTTCTTCCTGCGCCCCGGCTACATGGCGCGCCACGTCGGTGACGTCGCGCAGATTGCGCTGTCCAAACAGAACATCGTCTGGCAGGTGCTGACGCGCACGCTGTTCGGCGCCCCGGTCATCGACACGTCGACGCCGGCTCCTCGCCAGTCGGCCGCGGTTGAGGGCTAGTCAGGGACGGAGCGGATCGGAACCGCGGCCGGTTGGCGTGGAACGTCGTCTGTGCCGCAAGTTCTTCCGGCGACAGCCGGCGATGGGTCTGCGACAGCGTCGGCTGACTGCGACACGAATCGCCGCAGCTCGACGAGCTGCTTCAGGTAGCCCAGCGCCTCTTTCGTGTTCATCTTGCTTTCGCCGGCGGTCCGTCCGACGAACACATACGGCACTTCGACCACCGATGCTCGGCCGGCCCCGCACGAGCAGCTCGAGGCAGATCTTGAAGCCGCCGGCTGAAATCCGCACGTCGCGCGCAAGCTCACGGCGCATGAGGAAGAAGCCGGAGGTCGCGTCGCGTATGGGCGTCACCGGTGCGAGCCAGCAGACACGCGAATCGGGACATCAGCAGGCGGCCGAGTCCCCATCCGCGCGTACCACCGCCGGGAATGTACCGGCTGCCGATCACGAAATCGGCCGACGTGGACTGCATGACGGCCAGCATGCCGGGCAGCAGATCGGGCGGATGACTCAGATCGGCGTCGATGACGCCGACAACCGGAGCGCTCGCGGCGGCAAAGCCTTCGATGACGGCCGTACCCAGCCCCAGCTTTGCCAGCGCGGTGCACCACCGTGATGCGGTAGCGCGAGGCGAGCTCGTCGGCCAGCGCGCCGGTGCCATCCGGCGAGTTGTCGTCGACGATGACGATCTCGCCGTCGATGCCGTCGGCGGTATACGTCGAGAAGATCCTCTCGACGAGATCGCTCAAGCGATCGCGTTCGTTGTAGGTCGGCACGACGATCGCGAGCGCGGCAGGTTGGCGATTCGCGAACGGTCAAGGATGGAACTCCCAAGCACTATAATTCAAGCACCCGGCGCGCTGACATGACAAACCGCCTGCTGCTGGCGCTCGCATGCGTCCTGTTCGTCGTGCGCCTTCCGTCGCTCGCCCAGCCGATGGGAGCCGACCAGGGGCTGTATGCGTACGTCGGCGAAGCGCATCCGCTCCGGCGGTCTGCCGTATCGCGACGCCTGGGATCAGAAGCCGCCGGCGATTCACGTGACGTACGCGGTGATGCGGACGATCCTGCCGCGCAACGCGGCGGTGCCGGCCGCGGATCTGCTCATCGCCGGAGTCGTCGCCGCGCTGCTGTGGCGCTCGGCGCGACGTCGATGGCCGGCGCACGCGTGGGCGCCTGGGCCGCGGTCGTGTTCCTGCTGCTGTCGAATCCGGCGTTTGCCCGTCTCGGCGGCGTCAGCGTCCGCGCGCAATGTGAAACATTCATCGCGCTCGCGGTGACCGGCGCGTTCCTGTGCCTGTCTCGCAGACCGCGTCAGCCACGCCGATCGCAGGGTCGTTGCCGCGGGCGATCCTGTTCGGCATCGCATTCGTCTTCAAGTACAACGCAGTCGCGTACGTCCTCGCCGGTGTCTTCGCGCTCGTCGCCTGGAGACGCCTGACGCCCGGCGATCGTCGTCGCCTGGCAGCGGTTTTCTGATACCGGTCATCGCTTTTGCCGCGTGGTTCGCCGTCGGACACGGCCTGCGCGACTTGTACGACGCAACGATCACCTACAACGTCCGTATTCGGGAGAAACCTACGAGGGTCCGTGGCACGCGGTGTCGTACTTGCTGACGTTTCCGGTTCGTCACGCGCGCGTCGACGCGTTGTGGCTCGTCGGCGGCGCGGGCTGCGCGGTCCTGCTGGTTGCCGCTCGTGGCGGCATCGACCGACTGATTCCGGTCGCCTGGACGGCCGCCGCCTGCCTGACGATTGCCATCAACGGCAGCCGCGATCTTCCGCAATACTTCGTCCAGGCCGCTCCTGCACTGGCACTCGCCGCGGCGTGGAGCGCAACGTTGGTCCGCACACGATCGCGCCTGGTGAATACGTTCGTCGCGCTGCGCGGTCGTCGTCGCGGTGTATCGAGTGAATGATTTCAACAAGCTCGTCGACAACACGTCGGCACGATGCCAGGTATGTCCTGTGGCCGCACGACCTGGACCGAACACCTCGCGCGGTACGGCGATCGGCAACACGAGAAAGTACTCGGCCCAGGCGATGGATGAACTCGGCACGTTCATGGAGATCACACCGACGCCGTCGGATACTGTCTACGTGTTTGGCTTTTCGTCAGGTGCATACGTGAACGCCGGACGAATGAGCGCATCTCGCTTCTTCTGGAGCCGTCCGGTCATCGTCGGATTCAATGACGGGAACGCCGGATACGGCGTCAGCGGCCTGCTCGATGATCTGCGCCGCAGCACGCCGGCGATCGTCGCGCTGCAGCAGCGGGACTGGTACCCGGACGTCGACGACTCCGCGCACTTTTTTCATGACGACACCCGCGCTGGCGACGTGGCTTCGCGATCGCCTATCAACAGGTGCAGGGACCTGACGGGTTCGACGTCTGGTCGAGAAGGGTTCCCGCGCGATGATCGACAGCGCGTGGATCTTTCGCGCCGGACGTTCCGCTGGAGCCTCATCGCTGATCCTGGCGGTGGCCGCCTTGATGCGCGGACTCTTCCCCGCCGCCGATCCACCCTGGAACCCCGCGGTCGGCATCGTCTGGCACGACGAAGGAGCATGGGTTCACAACGCGCGCAACAAGGCGCTGTTTGGCCAGTGGTCGCTGGACCAGTGGAACCCGATGTACATCGCGCCGGTTTTTACCGGTCTCGAATACCTGTCGTTTCGATCGTTCGGCGTTGGCGTTACGTCAGGCTCGGATCGTCCCAGAGGTGTGCGGGCTCGCTGTCGGTTTGGCTCTTGCGCTCGGCGTGGCGCGCATCGGCGGACGACGCGCCGGCCTCATCGCCGCGGCCGTCGCGGGACCAACTACTTCTACGTGATGTGGGATCGCACAGCCCTGATGGAAGGCCCGATGGTCGCCTTCATGGTGGCCTCGTGGTACTGCTACGTTCGCGCCGATGACCAACCGCGCTGGGGCTTCGCCGCGGGTGCGTGCGCCTTGCTCGCGTTCTTCACGAAGGCGTCGGCGGCGTTTTTCGTCGCCGCGCTTGGCACTCGATGCGCTGATGAGTGTCCTGCCGGTTCGCGGCACGGCCACCCCTTCGGCCCACGCTCGCACCGGGTTCTGGACGCTCGCCGGACTGGCAGTCTTCGGTGCATCGCGCTCGCCCTCTTCGTCCTGCCAAACTGGTCCGACTATCGGTTCTACAACTGGCAGATGTCGGTGACCCGTAAACCGAGCTACGACGTCAAGTCGCTCGTCGATCGGGTGACGTGGTTTCCACTCCAGGACGCCTTCACCCGGACCTGGTTCGTGCTGGCGCTTGCCGCCGCGTCACGCGGCCGGACTGCTCGCGAGGTGGCGCGAATTGCGACCTGGTGAGCGACTGCTCGTTCTGTGGCTGCTGCTGGGGGCGGCGGAGCTGATCCTGCACGACGCCGGCAACGAACGTCGATTCGTCTTCTTCATCCCCGCGTTCGTCGCACTCGCGTCGCTGGCGCTCGGAGAGCTCCAGATTCTGCCGGATTCGCTCGAGCAGATGCCGCGGCGCCGCGCGGTCCTGGCGCTGCCGCTCGTGCTTGTACGGCGCGTACGTCGTCTTCGCGTCATCGTGCGCATTGCGTTTCTGCGGGAAATCAGCCCGAACGTTCGCGTGCGGCGGGCACTGGCGGTGCTCTTTGCCGCCGCCTTATATGCCACCTGGCCACGGCTGCCGCGCGCGCTCGGCGGGCGACTGACAACGCGCGGAGCGATCGCGATCGCGGTGCTCCTATCCGCCGGCAACCTCGTGCAGTACATCCAGTGGGCAGTCGGACGCTCCTACAAGAACTACGAGGCGTCGCGCGCGCTCGGCCACCTCCTGCCTGCAGGAACGCTGGTTCATGGAAAACTGGCGAACGGCCTGTCGCTCGAGAATCGCATCAGGCCGGTCTTCATCGGACGTGAATTCGGAAACTACGAGGACCGGAAGACGCGCGATGATGTGCGATATATTTTGACTTACATCGCGCCGATGCTCGGTTACGAGTCGCAGGCGCACAATCCCGTCATTCAGGATGTGATCGACGCCTACCCGAACCACAGGATCATCGCGACCTTCGACGTGGCCGAGACCGCAACCGGCCACGATCGCGCGGCTCTCATCGATAAATTCGGCGGGCGGCCAGACGTTACCACACAACGGGCGTGCGAAAGATTGACGAACGCGCCATCAAGGCGCATGCCGACCTTCGATTCCGTTCCGAGTACGACTATGCCCTCTTCGAGTACCTACCGGAGCGCGAAGGTGATCGCGTTTCTGGAGCGGGCCGGCGTGCCGGTGCGCGGACGCGTTCTCGACGACGGCTGCGGCGGCGGCGGCATGCCGCTGTCGCTGGCCGAAGAAACCGATGCCGTCGTCGGCATCGATCCGGCGGAGCGATTCCAGGACGCGGGCGTGCGGCTCGCTCGCGAGCGGCAGATGAGGAACCTTCACTTCGCGCTCGCCGATGGCATGGCGCTGCCGTTTGCCGGTGGCTCATTCGATCTGGTGCTGTCGCATGCGGTGATCGAACACGTGGCCGATGCACCGCTCTACCTGCGCGAGTGCGCGCGTGTGCTCGCACCTGGCGGCTCCATGTACTTGTCCACGTCGCCGTATCTCTCGTTCGCCGGCGCGCATCTGCCGCGGTTGAAGGTGCCGGTTCCGCTGCATCTCATTTTCGGCCGCCGCGTCGCGTTCGCCACCTTCCGTCTGCTGGCGCGGCATGCGGCCTGGACGCTGAGAGAACCGGCGAACGAAAACTCGTTCATCAAGGCCGCACGGCGCGGAGAGATCAAGCAGGACGACCTTCTCGAAAAAGTCCGAGTCGTCAGGCTTCGCGACCAGATCGGGCGAGCCGGCTTGCGGATCGTTCGCGAGGAGCTGCACGTCACGGCGACGGTTCGCAGGCTTCCGGCGCCGATCGCTCGCTGGGTCCGCGACAGCGCGCTCGTCCAGGATGCGCTCATCAGCAACATGGAATACGTGCTCACAGGACGGTGACGTGGCAGACATCACCAAGTACCGGCCTGACGACAAGCGAAGCGTCGAGTCGCTGTACCGCCGCGTCTTCGGCATCGACGCCGCCGAGTCGAGCCGCCTGCGGTGGGACTGGCAGTATCGTCGCAACCCGAACAATCCCGGACAGGAGCCGGAGATCTGGATCGCGCGGGAGGGCACGACGATTGTCGGCCAGTACGCGACGATGCCGGTGCGATTGTCGCTGAAAGGACACGAGGTTCAGGGCTCGTGGGGCATGGACGTGATGGTCGCGCCGGAGCGCCAGCGTCAGGGCCTGGGTGAGATTCTTTTTCGGACCTGGGATCGCAACGTCGGAGCATCGCTCGGTCTGGGCCTGTCGGAATCCTCGTACCGGCTGTTTCAGAAGCTGAACTGGCCGGACGTCGGTCCGGTGCCGCTGCTCGTCAAGCCGCTGACGAGACGCGCGCTGCGAAGGCCGAATTGGCCGGTTGCCATTAACCGGCTGGTATCGGCGTTGACGCTGCCCTTCGTGCTGATCATTTCGCGCGCCCGCCCCATGCGGGCCGAGGTCCGGCTGGTTCAACGCTTCGACGACAGCTTTACCGCGTTGTGGGAACAGGTGGCTCCCAAGCTCGATCTGGCCATCCGTCGGGATGCCGCGTATCTCAACTGGAAATTCGTCTCGGCACCACATGTCCGCTACTCGATCGCGGTGGTCAGGCGCGAGGACCGGAATGTCGGGTATGCCGTCTATCGACACCTGTACGAGCCTCGTGGGCGGGTCACGCTGCTGGTCGACTTCCTCACCGACCCGGACGACGAAGCCGCATTTCGAACCCTCCTGAACTGGGTCGATCGCGAAGCGCGGCAAGCCGACTCGGACAAGATCCGCGTGTTCGCGATGCACGAGGGCTTCCGCCGCGTGCTCCGCCGATCCGGCTACTTTCAGGTCAAATCGACGATGGAGTTCGTGATCAAGGTCAACGGCCTCGACGTGGAATCGAGCTTCTACGAGAACACCGAGCGATGGCATGTCACCCTCGGTGACTCGGATCAGGATCGCTGAGCCGTCTCGATGAATCTGCTGGTGGGTATCGACACCGAAGGAGACAATCAGTGGGACGCGCACGCGCGCGCACACCAGAAGTTCGAGAATATCTACGCGCTGCCGCGCCTGCATGCGTTGTTTGCGCGTCATGGAGTTCGCCCGACCTACGTGATCACGTACCCGGTGGCAAAAGACGCGCGATCCGCTGACGTTCTGCGAGCGCTGCTGTCGGGCGGCGACTGTGAAATCGGCGCCCATCACCACGCGTGGGAAACGCCGCCGTGCACGACGGAAGACATCCGCAGGCATCCCTACGCCTCGGCTCTTCCGCGATCGCAGTTCGAGCAGCAGCTCACCTCGCTGACCGGCGCGATCGCCGATGCCGTCGGGGTGAGACCGGTGACCTACCGATCCGGCCGATTTGGGTTCTCGGCCGAGCACGTCGCCGGGCTGGAGCGGCTGGGATACCTGGTCGAATCGAGCGTGGCGCCCCTGTTTTACGAATCGCACAAGGGCGGGCCGGAGTTCGTCGAAGCGCCGCTGACGCCGTATTTCCTCGCCTACGACAGCGCCACCAGTCCCGGCAGCAGCGGCGTCCTGGAAGTGCCCGTGTCGTGCGGGTTGAACCGCCGACTGCCGAGGCGGTTGCAGTATGCGTACGCTCGCGCGCCGCGTCCGTATATGACCAAGCGGCTGCTGCGTGCCCTTGGACTGATCCGGCTGAACTGGCTGCGCCCTTCGTATTCATCACTTCCGGAGATGGTGGCGCTCGCGCGATCGCTTGCGCGGGCGCACGAACCGGTCCTCAACCTGCTGTTTCACTCGAGCGAGGCGATTGCTGGCGGCAGCCCTTACAACACGACACCGGGGGAGCTCGACGCGTTCTTCGAGCGTCTGGAGCGTTTTCTTGAATTCGCCACGCGGGAGTTGAACGCCGCGCCGGCGACCTTCGCGGAATTCCGCCGGGCATACGCCGGCTGATGCGAATCCTGCACGTCACGCCCCACCTGCCGCCGGATCAGGCCGCCAACGCGCTGCTGCCGTGGCATCTGGGAAACTGGGCGACTGACCGTGGCGACACGGTCGAGTATCTGGCGCATCCGCCGCGTGCCGGCGGCCGCACGCAACTGGCCGGTCCGGCCACGTGGCTGCCGCGCCGAAGCGGAGGATTCTTCGATCGCACGCTTCGTCTGGGCTCCGCGCTGGGTGCGTATCGGATCCAGCGGGCGTTCGCTCCCCTGCTCGCACGCGCGGACCTCGTGCACGTCCACAGCAACGGCCTGCTTGCGGAGATGGCGGTCGTGCTGGCGACTCGCGCCAGGAAGCCGGTCGTCCTGACGTTGTACGGCACCGAGATCTGGCACTACGAACCCAAGCGTGGCCGTCCCGACTTGTTCACCCGCGCCTATCACAACGCGACCTATGTCACGTTCTACAGCGATCGGCTCATGAGCCGGGCGTTCGAGCTTGGCCTCCGCCGCAGAAACGCGCGCGTGATCTATCCACCGGTCGGCGAGGAGTTCTCGTGGCACGACGAGGAGCAGCAGGCCGCCGAGCGGCGTGCGCTCGGCATCAACAATCGTCATCTGCTGCTCAACGTCAAGCGCCTCCATCCGCTGGCCGGCCAGCGATGCCTGCTCGAAGCGATGATGGACGTCGTACACGTGCACCCGGATACACGGCTGGTCATTTGCGGCACCGGCCCGCTCTCGGAAGATCTGAAGGCCGCGGCGCGGTCCGCCGGGGTCGAGCGTCACGTGGACTTCACCGGCCTGGTCGACAATTTCGCGATCTCGCGTTACTGCGCCGCCGCGGATCTCTTCGTGCTGCCGTCGCTGCTCGAAGCGCTGCCGACGGTCGCGGTAGAAGCGCTGGCGTGCGGAACACCAGTGCTGTCGAGCGATAATCCGGGGGGACTCGAGCTGAATGGCGTATTCGGCGCCGATGTGTCGATCGTACCGCGCGAACAGCCGATCGCGCTGGCCAAGGCGATCACGCATTTTCTGCAGCACAAGCGCCGCGGGCTCGCCGGCACGCGGGGAGCCATCGAGCGCGAGTTCCGGCCGCAGGCCGTGGCGAAGGAGTACTGGGACGTCTATCGGGAGGTAACGTGAACATGAAACTCATCGACCAGATCTCCGCCGACATGACCACCGCGATGAAAGCCCGGGATCAGGCGCGGCTCGCGCCGCTCAGAATGGCAAAGGCCGCGCTGATGAACCGCGAGATCGAAAAGGGACGCGCTCTGGACGACGCCGAGTCGCAGCAGGTGATCGCGTCGCTCATCAAGCAGCGCCGCGATTCGATCGAACAGTTTCTGAAGGGCGGACGCGAGGAGCTGGCAGCGCGGGAGACCGCGGAGATCGCGACGCTCGAGGCGTACCTGCCGCCGCCGATCGATCCGGCGGAAATCGAACGTGCCGTCGACGAATCCATTCGCGAAGCCGGGGCCGCATCGGCCAAGGATTTCGGACGCGTGATGAAGGCGGTGATGGCCAGGCTCGCCGGTCGCGGCGCCGACGGGCGCGTCATCAACGATACCGTCCGGCGCAAACTGGGGTCGTAATTCTGACCAAACTTTTCAGGGGCTTGCGCCGTCTAATGTTTTGAAAGGCACGCACAAGCCTCTCATCCATCCTCCATTGGCCCCCGCGGCGACGCGGGGGCTTTTTTTTGCCCACGACCGGCCACGGATTCGTCACATCAAGTGTCCGATCGTCTCGAAAGCGGACGCCCTGTCAAGGATGTAAAGCCGTCGTGTGGTACCCTCGGTTCCCAATGTCCGTCGTTCGCGGGTCCATCACGTCGCCTGTCACTTTTCCCGCCCGATGAGCGTGAAGCTCGCCCGGTCTGCCGGGCTCATCAGCGTCGCGACCATGGCGAGCCGCGTGCTCGGCGTCGCCAGGGAAATGGTGCTCGCGGCCTTCTTCGGCGCCAGCGGCGGCATGGAGATGGACGCGTTCAACGTCGCCTTTCGCGTGCCGAACCTGCTGCGCGATCTGTTTGCGGAAGGTGCGATGACGGCGGCCTTCGTGCCAACGTTCACCCGTACGCTCACCACGAAGGGCCGTGAGGCAGCATGGCGGCTCGGCAATCTCGTCGTCAACGCGCTTCTGCTGATCACCGGCGCGCTCGTCGCGATCGGGATTTTCTTTGCGCATCCGATCACGCACGCGATTGCGCCGTGGTTCACGGATACGCCCGGGAAGATCGAGCTCACGACCCAGTTGACGCGCATCATGCTGCCGTTTCTCGCGACCGTCGCCGTGGCCGTGGCCATGATGGGCATGCTGAATTCGTTGCGGCGGTTTTTCATCCCGGCGCTGTCGCCGGCGATGTTCAACGTCGCAACGATCATCTGCGCGTTCGCTCTCGTGCCCGGTACTGCCGCGTGTCGGGTTGTCGCCGATTGTCGCTATCGCTATCGGCACGGTTGTGGGCGGCGTCGGGCAGATCGCGCTGCAGTGGCCGGTTCTGCGCAAGGAAGGGTTTCGCTATCAGCCGGTGCTTGATTTCAAGGATCCGGGTCTCAAGGAGGTGCTGCGACTCATGGGTCCGGGCACGCTGGGCCTGGCGGCCGTGCAGATCAACGTGTTCGTGAACACCTATCTCGCGACGAGCCAGGAGCAAGGCGCGGTCTCCTGGTTGAACTACGCGTTTCGTCTGATGTACCTCCCGATTGGACTTTTCGGCGTCTCCATCGCCACGGCGGCGCTGCCGGAGATCGCGCGGCGAGCCACCGAGAACGACAGTATCGGGATGCAGCGGACGATCTCGTCGGCGTTGCGCATGATGTTGATGCTGAATGTTCCGGCCACGGTCGGACTCATCGCCCTCGCCCACCCGATCGTGGCACTGCTGCTCCAGCGTGGACACTTCACACCTCATGACACCGACGCGACCGCCGCCGCGCTGCTCTTTTATGCGCCGGGCCTGGTCGGATACTCCGCCGTGAAGATCGCGTCGCCGAGCTTCTACTCGCTGGGCGACAGCCGGACGCCGGTGACCGTCAGCGTGGTCGCGGTCCTGACCAATCTGACCATCAACCTTCTTCTCGTGCGCGTCATGGGCTATCGGGGATTGGCACTTGGCACTGCGCTCGCCGCCATGTTCAATGCGGGGATGCTGCTCTGGTTGCTCCGCCGCAGGCTCGGCGGACTCGAGGAACGCCGGGTGTTGATTGCCTTCGTCAAGATCTCGGCGGCTTCGGCCGTCATGGGCGCCGTCGCCGTCTTGGCTTCGTCCTGGCTCGCATCGCTGATGCCGCCGACCAATACGCTCTCGCGCGCGATTGAGCTTGCCACGGCCATCGGGGTCGGCCTGGTTGTGCTCGTTGCCGCAGCGCGGCTGCTCCGTCTCGCCGAGTTCGACGAGGCGTTCGGCCGGGTGCTCCGACGTCTCCGTGCGTCCGGATGATGGGCGCCTGCACCGCCATCACTGTCAAACCTATGCTGCGATGATTCGCCGTCTGGGTCTTCACCCCACGATCCTGCTGATGGCCGCCGCACACCTGATGGTGGACGGATACGGCAACATCTACGCGCCGATGCTGCCAATCCTGATTCCGCGACTGAAGCTGTCGCTGGCGGCCGCCGGGACGCTGACGATGCTGTTTCAGATCGCCGCGTCGGTAGCGCAGGTGGGCTTCGGACACCTTGCCGATCGATGGCGTCCCCGCACGCTCATCAGGGTCGGGCCGGTTGTCTCGGTCGTTATCCTGAGCCTGATCGGCCTCGCCTCGTCCCGCGAGACGCTCGCGCTCATTCTCGTCGTCGGCGGCCTGGGCGCGGCTGCGTTTCACCCGCCGGCCGCGGCACTCGCCCATCGCCTCGGGGGAGACCGCCGTGGGCTCGCGATGTCGGTTTACATCACCGGCGGCACGCTCGGTTTCTCGCTCGGACCGCTGTGCTTCGCGCCGTTCGCGGAGCGATTCGGACTCGAGTGGACGCCAATCCTCGCGCTGCCCGGACTCGCCGTCGTGGCCTTCTTCCTTCGACGGGTTCCACCGATTCCGTTGCACCCCTCGGCCCACCGAGGGTTCGCTGCGCTCAGGCCGTATGCCAAGCCGCTGGCTCTCCTCTACGCTTGTGTGGTACTGCGAACGCTCGCGTCGTTGACGTTTGCGACGTTTGTTCCGGTCATGCTGACCCGGCGGGGACTCTCGCTCGGTGAAGCTGGGGCGACCGTGGCGCTTTATCTCTTCGGCAGCGGCATTGGTGGGTTCCTCGGTGGTCCGGCAGCCGACCGGTTTGGCGCCCGTGCCGTCATCGCGTGGTCGCTCGTGCTGTCGTGCCCCTTCCTGTTTATTGCGCCGTTCCTGCACGGCTGGTCCTTCGTCCTCGTGCTCGCGGTCGGCGGTCTGTTCCTGCAGTCGACGCTTCCGGTCAACGTCACGTTCGGTCAGTCTCTTGCACCGGTCAGTGCGGCAACGGTGTCGTCGCTGATGATGGGCTTCGCATGGGGAACCGGGGGCTTGAGTGTGCCGCTCGCAGGCCTCATCGCTGACCGCATCGGCATTGAACACACGCTCGTCGGGGTTTCAGTCGTTCCGCTGCTGGCGGCGGCGTGTGCTTTGCCCCTTCCCGCACGCGCGATGCCGATCGCTCCGCTCCCGGCTGCCGACGGGATCGTGCCGGAGGCCAGGCGATAAAGGTCGCTGTGGTACGATAGTTTCATTCGGCAATCACGTTGATGCCCCGCTCCTACCGCCCTCAATCGCTCAGCTATTCCTTCGGTCCAGGGCCGATCACGCCAGCGGTGAAATGGATCATCTGGATCAACGTGGGTGCATTCGTCGCGACGGTCATCCGCCGCGATCTTCTGTACGTGCTCGGCGTGATTCCGCAAGCGGTGGTCGAACGCTTCTGGGTCTGGCAGCCGATCACCTACATGTTCATGCACGCCGGGCCGACGCACATCCTCTTCAATATGCTCGGGATCTGGATGTTCGGCGTCGAGCTCGAGCGGTTATGGGGCACGAAGTTTTTCGTGCGTTACTACGCGGTGACCGGAATCGGCGCGGCGATCACCACCATCCTGGTGTCGTTTCTCCCGTTCGAGATCACGCAGGCCACCTACAGGACGGTGACCGTGGGGGCCTCGGGCGCCCTCTTTGGAATCCTGCTCGCCTTCGCGATTTATTACCCGGACCGGCCGATCCTGATGGCGCTGATCTTTCCCATTCCGGCGAAATATTTCGTCATCATCATCGGTGCGTTGTCGTACTTTTCATCACCCGGCGGAGTGGCGCACGCGGCACACCTGGGAGGGTTGATTTTCGGCTACCTCTACCTCCAGGGTGGAAGGGGCGGGCTCACGGCGGAAATCAAGTACCGATATCTGAAGTGGAAGATGAACCGTCTTCGCCGCAAATTCGACGTGTACTCGGGCGGTCGATCCGACTGGGACCGCAAGGTGCACTGACATCGCACAGCGCCGCTTCCTGGCGTGGCTTGCGGCCGGTCTTCTGATCCGGCTCATCGCGCTGCCGCTCGAAGGCACCGAGGATGTCCTCGTCTGGAAAACCTGGAGCTACGGGGCGCTGCATCAGGGGGTCTCGCGGTTGTATGGCGTCGGTGGCCACCCCCCGGAGCGCGGCCTGGTTCGCTGGGACACCCGTTCCACGACCGTTGACTATCCTCCGGTAGCGCTCTACGCCCTGGCCGCCACGGGGGCCGCCTACCAGGCGTTTTCGCCCGCGTTCGACAACACCCGGTGGCTGACTGCTGCGATCAAACTTCCTGCGCTGCTCTCTGAAATCGCGCTCACCTGGCTGCTCTGGAGCTGTGTTTCAGCGGCGGTACGGTGACGACAAAGGACGATGGGCGGCGACGGCATACTGGGCGAATCCGGCAACCATCCTCAGCGGGCCCGTGCTCGGCTACCTCGATCCGCTGGCGGCCTTCCCGGCAGTCGGCTCCCTGATCGCGGCGTGCGCGGCAGCTCCAATCGTTGCAGGAGCGCTGCTGGCGATCGCCTGCCTCACGAAACTGCAGGCAGTATTCATGGCGCCGGTGGTGCTGCTGGCAACCTGGAACTCTGCAACCGGGACACGCCTGTCAAAAATGGCAAGCGGCGTTGTCGCTGCGATCGCTGTGACGTTCGTCGTTCTCCTTCCCTACCTCCTGATCGACGCAGGCCGGAACGTGCTTCAAGGCGTCAGCTCGCTGCTGCGCCACGACATGTTGTCGGCCGATGCCGCCAACTTCTGGTGGATCGTGACCTACGTGATGCGCGCAACCTACGCGGTGGGCGACATGGGCGTGTGGGGCGCCTGGACGATGACGCTGCGAATTCTCGGCGTCTCCACGATCGTACGGCTCGGATATGCGAATCCGCGTCCGTGGGCAACGTCGGCGGTGATCATCGCGATGGCGTGGGCGCTCTGGCGCGCCCGACGGTCACGGGATTTGTCGCTGGTTTCGGCAGCCGCAGCCCTGGTCGTGCACGCGTACTTCGTGCTGGGGATTGCGGTGCACGAGAACCACTTGTATTTCGCGCTCCCGCTCCTTGCTCTCGCGGCGGCGCTCGCCCGCATCTGCAGGCCGATACACCTGGCGGTCAGTGCCGTCGTCGCGCTGAACCTGTTCCTGTTTTTTGGACTTGGACGCGACTTCCCGCTGCCGCCGCGCAACTTCACGATCATCGACGCCACCGCGATTCTCGCCGCCGCCAACTGCGCGCTTTTTGTCTGGCACGTTCGGGTCTTCACGCGCGAGTCGATTGCGGACTGAGATTGGCCATCTCAAGTCCGCAATGCTATTGACGGTGAAAGTACGTGTCGGTGTGATCGAGCCAGTCCTGGCGGATCGGACTGAAGAGATCGAGCTCGAAGGTGTCGTCGAGCGCTTCGGCCTGATGCTCGATCCAGGATGGGATGTGCAGCACTTCCCCTTCGCGCACGGTGATTTCCTCGCCGTTGATCAGGAACTTGAGCGCTCCCTGGAGCACGTAGGTCATCTGCTCGCTCTCGTGCGAGTGCATCGGCACGAGCGCGCCCTTTTTCAGATACACCTGGGCCACCATCTCGCGTTCGCCGGTCACGATCTTTCGCGAGATCATCTCGGTGACCTTCTCGAGCGCCAGCTCGTCCCACCGGTGGAGCCGCACAGTTTGTGTCGCCACGCTCACGCCCTTTCTGCGCCGCAAAAACGCGAGATTATATCGTGCGGACAGAGGCCTTTCGGCGGGATCTCCGGGCAGGCTTTGCACCCGGCCGCGATGTTATAATGTAGTGTTTGGCCAGACGGCAGAGCCGAAGTCCAATGGCGTGATCGGTCGACCCGGGCCGGCACTCCGCACAGACACGAGGGTTCCGCAGGCATGAAGGGAACGGCGGTCAGCAACGGCCGGAGCACGCGCACCGATACCGCGGGCGCGGATTACGCCGGCCTTACCCGCGACGATCTCCTCCGCGCCTACCGCACGATGGTCCTGTCGCGGCGGATCGACGACAAGGAAATCCAGCTCAAGAACCAGAGCCTGATCTTCTTTCAGATCAGCGGCGCCGGACACGAAGCGATTCTCGTCGCCGCCGGGCTCGACCTGAGACCCGGTTACGACTGGTTCTATCCCTACTATCGCGATCGCGCGCTTGTGCCTGACGCTTGGCGTGACGCCGTACGACATGTTTCTGTCCGGCGTCGGCGCCAAGCGACGATCCGAGCTCCGGCGGACGGCAGATGCCGTCGCACTGGGGAGCACAAGCGGCTCAACATCGTCTCGCAGTCGAGTCCCACCGGCACGCAGTGTCTCCAGGCGATCGGATGCGCCGAGGCCGCGTCATGCTGTTCAACGGATCACCGCCATCGAGGGGCGCGCGGAGCGGTTCCAGCCAGGACGAGGTCGTGTACCTGTCGGTCGGCGACGGCGCGACCAGCGAAGGGGAATTCTGGGAGTCGCTGAACACGCGCCTGCCTCGATCGATCTGCCGCTCGTCTGCGTCGTCGAGGACAACGGCTACGCGATCTCGGTGCCGGTCGAGGTGCAGACGGCCGGCGGCGACATCTCGAAGCTCGTGTCCTCGTTCCCCGGACTGTTCGTGCAGAGTATCGACGGCACCGACTTCCTCGCGAGTTATCGCGCGATGTCCGAGGCCGTCGCGTATGCCCGCGCGCGACAAAGGCCCGGCGCTCGTTCACGCCAGAGTCACTCGACCGTATTCGCACTCGCTGTCCGACGACGAGAAGTTGTACAAGACGGCCGACGAACGCGCCGCGGAGGCGCAGACGCGATCCGATCGTGCCGGCTGGCGTCGTTCCTGAAGGCCGAAGGGCTGGCCACCGAGGCGGACCTCGACGCGCATCGCGCGCGAGGTCGATGCGGAGGTGAACGCGGCGGCCGAACATGCCAGGAAGGCCGAAAACCCGTCGCCCGACACCGCCGCGCTCTACGTCTACTCGCCCGACGTCGATCCCTCGTCGGAGGCGTTCGATACGCCGCCGACACCAGCCGGCAAGCCGGACACGATGGTCGCCGCGATCAATCGGACGCTCAAAGACGAGATGGCGCGCGATCCACGCATCGTGCGTGTTCGGCGAAGACGTCGCGGACTGCAGCCGCGAGTCGGCGCTCGATCAGGTTCCCGGCAAAGGGCGGCGTGTTCAAGGTCACGCACGGGCTCCAGCGGGCATTCGGCAGCGCGCGTGTGTTCAACTCGCCGCTGGCCGAGGCGAACATCGTCGGCCGCGGCATCGGCATGGCGACTCGCGGGTCTGAAGCCTGTCGTCGAGATCCAGTTCTTCGACTACATCTGGCCGGCGATGATGCAGATGCGCGACGAAATGTCGATGCTGCGCTATCGATCGAACAACGCGTTCGCCTGCCCGATGGTGATCGGACCGCGATTGGCGGCTATCTGCGCGGCGGCGCGCCGTATCACAGCCAATCCGGAGAAAGCATCTTCGCGCACTGTCCGGGCATTCGCGTCGTGTTTCCCGTCGAACGCGCGCGACGCGGCCGGACTGCTCCGGACCGCGATTCGATGCGACGATCCGGTGCTGTTCCTCGAGCACAAGCACCTTTACCGCCAGACCTACAACAAGGGTGAATACCCGGGACCCGACTACATGATTCCGTTCGGCAAGGCAGCAGTCCGCCGCGACGGCAGCAACGTGGTCGTGTTCACCTGGGGCGCGCTGGTTCAGCGGTCGCTGCTCGCAGCGCAGCAGGCCGAGAAGGACGGCATCAGCGTGATGGTGGTGGATCTGCGAACCATTGCACCGTTCGACTGGGACGCGATTGCCGCCGCGGTCAAGCACACCAACCGCGTGGTGATCGCGCACGAGGATCAGCTCACGTGCGGTTTCGGCGCCGAACTCGCGGCCCGCATTGTCGATCAGCTGTTCGAGCACCTCGACGCGCCGGTTCGGCGCGTCGCAGCGCTCGACACGCCGGTGGCGTACGCCCCGGTGCTTGAAGAAGTCATCCTGCCGCAGTCCGTCGCACGTCCTGAAAGCCATCCAGGAAGTCGCCCGCTACTGATCGTCACGGTCAGCGCGCGGCGTATCATGAGCGGGTGTCGCACCGATACCTCGCAGGCATTCCTGCTGGCGGTTCTGCTGACGGCGCCCGTTGCGCTCGAGGTCGAAGAACGTCGCGCGACCGGCAGCCTTGCCCGCACATCTTGCCGCCGCGTTCGACGAGATGGCCGCCTGTCAGTCTCTCGCCGTCCGGCGAGTATCTGATCTTCGATCGGCGTGCGCATGCGGTCTACACGATTCGCACGCGGCCGGAGACGCCGAAGCGAATCGTCCAGATCGGATCCGAGAGCGGCCGCATCATTCGTCCGACCGCGTTTGATTCCGCCCGGACGGGAGCTTCGTCGTCGCCGATGCGCCGGGCGATCGACAGCGGGTGCAGTTCTTTCAGCGCGACCGGAACGTCGCTCGGTGGATTCACGATGCCGGGCCGCGGCGTGCCGCAGATCACCCTCGGCGATCTGGTGCTGAGCGGTCTCGGGACGCTCGAGTACACGGGTCAGACGGTTCTGATCAGTCAGCCGGAACTGGGCTCGCTGGTCGTCGAATACCTGCCAACCGGCACCCCGCTTCGGACGTTTGGCGAACTGCGTCAGACGGGACAGGAGAAGGATCCGCAGGTGCACGCGGCGCTGAACGTCGGCATCACCCTGCTCAACCCGAAGGGCGGCTATTACTTCGTGTTCCTCTCGGGCGTGCCGATGTTTCGAAAATACGATGCCGCAGGCAAGCTCGTGTTCGAACGCCATATCGAAGGCGTCGAACTCGATCCGTACGTCAAGCGGCTGCCGACGACATGGCCGAGAAAGCGTGGCGAATATCCGCATCGTCCCGGCGATGGTCCGGACGGCCGCGGTCGATCCGGACGGCAACCTGTGGATCTCGCTGGCGGCCCCCTACACCTATGTCTACGACACGTCGGGCGACAAGCGTCAGACGCTGCAATTCCGCGGCGCCGGCATCATCTCACCGACCAGTTTTTTCTTCACCCGCGACCACCGGGTCGTGATCACGCCGGGTTGCTACGCGTTCGACGCCGGAGGCCGATGACCTGGAGGCCGTCATCCTTCAGGTCAGCTTTCCGATCGGGCCGAGATCGAGGTTCAAGTCTTCAGGCCGAAGTCCGAACTGTTCTGACGAGATCGCGGATGGTCTCTTCGAGCCGCATCAACGCCAGCCCGACCGATTCGGTTTCTTCGGGTGTCAGCGTGTTCGCCTCCATCCGGCGAATCGCCTGACGTTCGAGAATCTGCCGGATGAACTCCACCAGCGTCAGGACGAGCTTCAAGACCGATTTCCGCACGTCGTCGGGATTGGCATTCCATCGTGGCGGCGGAGCCGCGGCGACAGGCGATCGAGTTCCGCTCGCAGCGACTCGATTTCCTCTACGTCGATCGGGCCGGCGAGTTTCGCGCGGCGCGGCGAAGCGGGCTTGACCGCAGCCCGGCGCGCTCGCCGGCGCTTCCCGGTTGGCTTTACGGCCATAGGTCAGGTGCAAATGCGAACGGAGCCCACGGACCGCTGACGCTCAGCGCACGGAGCTGCAACCGGGAAATGGCGTCGACGTATGCCGAGACGTTGCCGCGGTCGATCAGGTGATAGAGCGCTGCCGGCGTTCGCTCGGTGCCGGCTTCGGATCGTTCGGCGATGGCCAGTTCGGCGACGGCTGTCGTGACGACATTCGCCACGGCCGGCATCGTCCTCGCGGCGCGGCGGCGGGCCTCGAGATACGCGGTGCCGGTCATCGACGGTGCCGCCGGGAGGCCGATCGCTCAGCGGTTTCGACCGAGGGGCGCCTCGAAATCGTACCGTCATTTGCATGCGGCCGCGAACCAGGGAAAGAGCATTCTGAATCGTCTCCCGGCGCACCGCCAGGATGTCGCGCAACTCGCGTTCTTCGATCAACGCGCCGAATCGTGCCGGCACCACGCATCGAGGTGTTCAGACAGGCGCATGACGACGTCGTGCTGTGCTCGAAGCGAGGACTCGGACAGGAGCGGCGGCTCGGTCCGCCGTGCGATTGCCGCGTGACAGTCCGTCGAGGTCGATGAATTCGACGCGGTGTTCGTCAACGGCAAACGGCGGCAGCGCGTCGCCGGTCAGCGCAAAGACATACAGCGCTTTCATCGCTGAGCGGGCAGAATGCGATCCGCGGCGCACAGCAGCGCCGAGAGGCGCACATAAATCAGGTCGACATCCGCGAGCGCGAGGATCAGATCCGCGTTCAACACGACGCCGCGGTTGAGGAGATTGTCAATCACGTCGGCGAGTGACGTCTCCGGCGGCGGGAAAATGCTCGTCGACTTCGTGCCTGGGCGCAGGACGCGCGCGGAAGCGCCCTGGCAGGAGGGCGAGGGATCTTACGACGCCGCGGCAGGGGCGTCGATACCGGCCGCACGTTCGCAGGTTTTGCCGACGGCACGGTTGAATGACGAACCTTCTGTCGGCTCATGAGTTCGATTCAGGCTCAATGAAATTGTACGAGGGCCACGGGCCCGTGAGCGTCACCTGTGTCCCGTCAACGGATGCCGCGGCCAGCTTCTTCACCGCGGCCTTGAATCGTGTGCGCCCGGCGGCGGGAACGAGAAACGCGGCATCGAGGAGCGGTGGTGACGTTGCCCCGACAGGAGCGCCGGAACGCCGTCGGGCATCGCGCGCAATCGCCGCAAGCGTCGTGTAAGCTCGTTCGGCCTCTTCGACCGCTGTCCCTGCCGATTGGCGCGCCACCTCACGCGCCGCCTTCTTCGCCTTCAGGAAGGCGGTGCCGGAGGACGACTTCGCCTGACGGACCGGCGGCCGAGACGCCGTGGCCGGCCGATAGGTGATCCGAACGCCCCATTCTTCACATCCAGCAATCCGGCTGACGACCGCCTCGATCTCCTGGAGCCGCGATCGTGTTTCGCTGATCGCCCGCTTTTCAGAGGAGAACATCGTGAAGAGCTTCATTGGAATGACCGTCGCGCCTGACCGCCGCGCGAAGAATTCGACCACGGACTCGTGCGCGACCGCCACGTCGGTCACCCACTGCACATCGCGCAGCGAAGCCTCGAGCGGCCGCGGTCCGTACGATTCGAGTGGCACACCGGCGGTCACCAGCCACAGCGATCCCGCAACCGCGGCGATTGACGGACGGGTCGCGCCCGGTAATCCGTGCGGAACCTTCGTCGTCACCGGCGCGTCGTCCGAGTGGACGATGCAGTAGAGATATGTGGCCGATTCATCCATCTCGAACGCTTCGATAGTATCCCAGAGCCTCGAGACAATCGACGCTGGCTGGAGCGATCGGTGCGACCAGGGCATCACCTCGGCAGGTACCAGCGACGTTGCCATTGGCGCAACGCGGCCGGCGCGCACGGCGGCGGCATCTCGGCGGGAGCGATCACGATTTCGGCCGTCCGTGCGATCTCCTGTTTCAATCTCGACAATCTGTCGCCGTTCCGTTGCTTCCTCCGAGCGGCATCGGCGGCAACGTCCACGACCCGCGGCATTGACGATGACAGCAGGGACATGGATGCCGATTTGGTCGAGTCGCCGCATCAGATCGATGGTTTCGAGCCGCGGCAGCGCAGCACCTCTGGTGACGGCAACGAAAGAGGTCCGATCCGCATCGGTCAGGAGCTTCCGAAGCCGTCCGAGCCCCTGCGACAAGCGCAGCAGCGCGGGACCGAACTCGCCCAGTGATGCGGCTGGCTGATACTTCAGCAGGATCGACATCAAGGCCTTCGTCCACTCATGAACGAGCGCCGGCATTTCAAGCAGCCGAAGCGCGTGCCCGGTCGGCGCCGTATCGATGACGACGAGGCCGTTCGTCGTTGATTCGATCGCGTCGGTCACGTCGATCACAGCCGCGAGCTCGTCGATGCCAGGCGGAGCCAGATCGATCAAGCCGTGGAGAACCGCGCGATCCTGGCTCGCATCGACGTGCACACCGGAGTTCCGGCCGGACACGAGGCGATCGAACACGGCATCAACGCTTGACGCGTAGCGCGCTCGAATCGCGTCGAACTGACGGGACGCATCGATCGCGCGCACATCGAGATTCATCGCCTGGCGACGCAGGCGGACCGGGACGTCGCCAACGGACTGGCCAAGGACGTCGCCAAGCGAGTGCGCCGGATCGGTCGACAGCAACGATATTCGCTTCGACGGGAACGCGGCGGCGAGCGCAAGCGCAGCCGCCGCCGCACACGTCGTCTTGCCGACACCACCCTTTCCGCCGAAAAGCACGAGTCGAGTGTCTCTGCCGGCAAGCCGGTCGAGGAGGTCGCGCGCGTCTCCTGAATCGGCGTGCCACGGCCGGACGCGTGTCAGACGAGCCGATGGCGATCGAGCTGGCTTCGCGGCGGCAATCTCCACGCCGATGCTTGCCAGCGCGGCCAACCCTCGAGGTTCTCTCGTCCGAGCCATCACCTGGATGGCCAGTGGTCGTGGCAGCCGTCTTCTCAGACGCGCGATCGCACGCCGCTCGATGGCGCGGCGGCCGTCACACCAGCCGCAGCGCTGGGGCGGCGCCGATGTGACATGGTTGACAATGAGTTCGGATAAGGGGATGCCGGCCTCCCGCAGGGTCCGCGACCGCATCTACCGTTTCCTCGACCGCCATCGGTTCCGGCAGGGTGACCCACGAGATTCGGCAGACGTCCGGGTCGCGAAGAAGAGCCGACAGATCGTCCGCCTCCTGCTCGATCTCACCGATGAGCGCGTCGGAATCATCCGGCGTATACCCACCGGTCAAGGCCTCGACCATGGTCCGATGTTTCGCCTGCATGCGATCGAACACGCGTGCGAGGTCGCCGAGCGTCGCCGGCATTGCCAGCATTCGCAGCGTGTGTCCTGTGGGTGCCGTATCCACCACGATGAGATCGAATCGCGGGTTTTTTCCAGCGCGGCTGATCTCGAGAAGACCCGCGAGCTCGTCGATCCCGGGCAGCGACAGTCGCAGCAGACGAGCGATGTCTTCCTGGTCGAACCAGGTTCCGCGGAGTGCGATCTGCTCGAGTGCCGCCCGGCGGTCGCCAAGCCAGCGTTCGAGCGCGCGATGAGGGTCGATTTCTACCGCGTGAAGGACGCCGCGCCCCACTTTCAGCCGCGCGCGGGACCGATGAGAGTGGGTGGGTCAGCGCGTCGGCGAGTGACGGCGCCGGATCCGTCGAGATGAGCAGCGTGCGGGTGCCGGCTTTGGCGGCCGCGACCGCAATCGCCGAGGCGCAGGTCGTCTTCCCGACTCCCCCCTTTCCACCGATGAAACGGAAGCGAGGCGCGGATTCAGCCTGAATGCTCGTCGCCTTCGAACGTCGCGTCGATGCCGGTAATCTTGTAGTCGGCCGGCGACAGCGATGCGGGGCCGCTCCCCTGCCTCCGGTCGCGGATCTCGCGCAGACGCAGCAGGATGTCCGCTTCGAGCTGGTCGAAGTCCTTTGGTGACATCTCACCAAGCTCCACCCGCATCTGCGCCTCGAGCAGCTGCTCCCGAAGCGCGGTGTCGTCGTTCAGCTCCGTGTCCACAGCCGCGGCGATTTTGTCGAATACGAACCGCAGACCACCGACGAGCATGGAATCGAGGAGGAACATCGGCAATTCTTCAGTGCGCTCTCTCGAGGCGCAGCCGGATGTTGACGAAGTTGTAGGGCGGCCAGGGGCCAGTGAACTTGAACGTCAGCTTGTCGTAGCGCTGGCCGATATCCTTCACCCGGCCGTCGAAGGCCTGCTCGAGGCTACGGGCGACGAGGAATGCGGCGTTCATGATCATCCGGTCGCCAATCGGCTTGTTCGACCGCGACGCCACCGACACGTTCCGAAGCGCTTCGAAGATTTCCGTCACGTACCGTTCGGACTTCGCCTGCAGCGCCGCGTCGATCAGCCGGCCGTACTGCATCCGGGCAAAATAGGTCGAGCCTTTCTGCGTTGAGATTTCTCCCTTGAGCCGCCGAATGTCTTCGTCTTCGGACTCAATCTCATGAATGATCTGGTCTCTATCCCAGAGCACTTTCAGGCCGAATTCGAACTTGTCCTGCATCTTGTTGAGGACGTCGGTGAATGCGTCGTAGGCCGACCGCAGCAGCTCCATGATGTCGTCGTCGGTCTTGAACACCGTGCCGTACGACATCGGAATGACGGTGTGGTCCTGCATGACCGTCTCGTTGACCCGCTGGTGCGAGAGCACGTTATCGCGTGTCGGATCGAGGACGACCATCGGCGTGTTCGACACGATCGCGGCGATGTCGCGATAGTGGACGGTGTGTACTTCGGACGGGTCCGGGCCAATCCCAAGGAGACCGAAGCTGAGAGGGCGGTCGGACTTGATGACGCAATAGACGTACTTGCCCTCGTTCACTTCCTCGGGCGGCGGAGCGGTCTCGGCACGCAACACTTTCGCGGGAGGACCAGGAAGCCGCGCGCGTTCCAGTTTTCCCTTGCCGTGGGCGGCTGGTGCCGCATTCCCGCCAGCGCTCCGCTCGACGCGTGGGGCCGAGCCACGCGACTTTCTCGACTTGGAGGTCGGCGTTATCCGAGACTGTGTTCTTGCCCGCTTTGCCGGTCGCGTCGTCCGTGCACTCTTAGCCATGCCTGCCAGCCCCCGACGTGCTCACTTACGTCGCTGTCCTGATGGTTCGTTGCCGCGCCTGCCGCCGTCGCGTTGACGCACGCCGGCCAGCATCCGCCGGATTTCCGCGACGAGCGCGTCCGGCAGGCACGGTTTGGTCACGAACGCGTCGCATCCGGCCTCGCGCGCCCCCTCGGCAAACCCGGCGAGCGCATGCCCGGTCAGCGCCACGATTGGAATGTGCTTCGTGCGCGGGTCCGATTTCAGACGCTTCGTGGCTTCCCAGCCATCGACTTTTGGCAGTGCAAGGTCCATCAGGATGATATCCGGCATCAATTGGATCGTCTTCTCGATCGCCTCCACGCCGTTGGTGGCTTCCGCAACGCGGTAGCCCGAGAACTGCAGGTAGGCGGAATACATTTCCCGCGCATCCTGATAGTCCTCGACGACGAGCACGAGTGCTTCCTCGGGCTGCTTGGTCATCGCTTTCTCAACCGCGCAGGCAGCCGCAGTGTGAACATGGACCCCTTTCCCACTTTGCTATCGAGTTCGATCGTTCCATCGAGCATCTGTGAAAGGCGCCGGCAAATCGAAAGGCCCAGACCGGTGCCGCCGTAGCCGCGGGCAGGCGAACTGTCGAGCTGCCGGAAATCCTCGAATACTTTCATTCGATCTCCATCGGCAATGCCGACGCCCGTGTCGGACACGTCTATGTCTATGGTCCGGCTCTTCCCATCGTACGACGCGGCGATCGTGACCGACCCGACCGGTGTGAACTTCAGCGCGTTACTCAGCAGATTCAGGACGATCTGCTTGACCTTCTGTCGATCGCTCCTCAGCGGCGGCAGCGACGCGCGGCATCGTGGAGCGCACCGACAGGTTCGATCGCTTGATGATCGGCTCCAGTTCCGACATCACTTCTTCAACCAGCGCCGGGATCTTGAAGGTCGACAGGTTCAACGGCATCCGCCCCGCCTCGATCCTCGTGATGTCGAGGATGTCATTGATCAGCGCCAGCAGATGCTGAGAGTTCGAATCGATACGGGTCAGGCTCTTCCGTTGCGGGTCCGAAATCGGACCGGTGACGCCGTTGAGGAGCATGTGGGTGTAGCCGAGGATCGCGTTCAGCGGCGTTCTGAATTCGTGCGACATGTTCGCCAGGAATTGCGACTTGAGTGCTGACGCCTGCTCGAGCGCGATGTGCTGTCGGCGCAGAAGCTCGTTCTGCTGCGCCAACTCTGCGGTGGCCTCCTGCACCTTTCGCTCGAGCTCGGCCGACGCTTCCTTCAGCTGTTCGAACAATCGCGCTTTCTCGAGCGCTTCGGTCAGGTCGTGCAGAATCGTGACGACCCACATCAGCTCGCCCTGCTCGGACAGAATCTGTCCGGCCAGCCCTTCGACCGGCGAAAGGCGGCCCGTGTGCGGATCGGTCAGCTGAATCTCTCCGCGATACCGCTGCTCACCGCCGCGCGTGAGGACGTTGGAGACGAATGACGTCAGATGCGCGCCGTTCGCCCGCACGTGGCGCATCACGGAGTCGCTGGCACTCTTTGGTGCTGTGAACAGCCGTTCGGCCGGCTCGTTCATCAGCACGATGTCTCCTTCCTGGTCGGTGACCAGAATGGGATCCGCGACCGAGTCGATGATCAGATCGAGCCGGTGACGCTCGTCACGAACTTCCGCCTGCGCAAGCCGCAGCGTCCGATAGCTCTCTTCAATCTCCTCTTTGGCGCGAGCCAGATCCGTGACGTTTCGCAGGATCGAGACCACGTAGGTGCCCTGACGCTCGTCGGTCGCGCGCGAGCTGAGCAGCTCGAACAGCAGATCGGATCCTTCGAGCGGATCGACCAGCAGCAATTCGCGGCGCGCCATCTCGCTGTGACTCGACGGCATTCGTCGACAGCGCGGCAGAGAACAGCATGTTGTTCAGCCCGGTCGCCCGGCGCCAGCCTTCGCTCGCGTCCTCTGGTGCGGCAAACAGCTTTTCCGCGTGCGTGTTGGCGATGATGAGTTTGCCCTCCGTGTCGGTCAGGAGAATCGGATCGGTCACCGCGTTGATGATGCTGTAGAGCAGCATCCGCTCCTGCCCGAAGCGGGTCTCCGCGAGTGTCTGACGGCTGAGCAGCCGGCCCACCTGCCGCGCCAGTGTGCGCGCGACCCAGGCCACGTCCGGATGCAGTTCAGCGCTCGGCGCGCTGGTCAGCAACAGGCCGCAGGGAAGGGAATCGTCGTCGCTGCGAAGCGGAATGGCGTGAAACGCCATGCCTTCGATGGGCGATCGGAAGGTCTCGATCGACGAATCGAAGTAGGTTGCCTCCACGCGCTGCATCGCCTGGATCAGCGGATGCGCATCGTCGTCGCGCGCCAGCGAGAAATCGACGATCGCCGAGGCGGTGACGCCGTGCTCAGCCACGAGCACCATGAGAGAAGCTCCGGGTTCCGCGACCGCAACCACGGCGTGCTTGGCATGGCGTGTGCGACGCCAGCCAGTCGACGGCGCGTCGCGCGGACGCCTGCAGGTCGGTGGTGACCAGCAGAAACTCGAGCAGCGAGAGCTTCGCCTCCGAATCGACCCCTGCGAACTGCACGGCCGTTACTGCGGCGGACCGGGGCACTCGCTACCTTTCTGGGCGTCTCCGGGAAGCGGGTCGTGCGGCTTTCGTCGCAGCAAGTGAGGCTCGTCTGGCTTTCGTCGCAGCAAGTGGGGCTCGTCCAGCTTTCGTCGCAGCAAGTTCGGCGCGCAGGGCAGCATTCTCTCGAAGCACCGTCTCCGTATCCGTAAGCTCGGCCTGCGGCCTCGACACCGGCGCAACCTGACTGACCGCTTCCGAGTACTTCAAATACGTGTCGATGGACGCCACGACGACGCGTGCCTCGACGGTGATGAGATCGATGCCCACCAGCGAGACGCGCACCCAGGCGTCGATCACGATCCCTTTGTCCAGGACGCGATCCAGAACGTCGATGAGACTGGTTCCGCCCTGCTGCCGTTCAACTGCCATGCTGGTGCTCCTGCTGTCCGGAAATCCGCGCCACCGTCAGCGGCGTCTCCGCGTCGATGGCTTCGCCAGTGCGTCCACCTTCTGCTCCAGCCGCTGGATCTGTGCGCGCAATGCTTCGCGGTCCGCCATCGCGCTGCGCTCTGCACCCGACGACAGATCTCTGTCGTACCGCCACCAGTCCAGGCCAATCTCCTGTGCCTTATCGAGTGAACACACGAGGAGCCGGATCCGGATGGTGAGCAGCTCGACTTCAGCCAGCGATACCTTGATGTCTCCCGCGATCACGAGACCCTTATCGAGCACCCGGTCGAGCACGTCAACGAGACCGGTGGCACGATGGTGGGACGGACGGAAGCTCAAAAGGCATGAGGCAGCGAACTATATCGCACGCATCTCGCGGCCAGCAACCGCGCGAGCGCATGCTCGGACCTACAGATGAGCTTTACGATACCAACCATCGACAGGATCGTTATCGCCGCACGGCTCCAGGCTCTGAAATCGCTTCAACCAGTGCACCCGTTGTCTTGTCCTGATGCACGCGGGTCGCGATGTCGGCCTGCGCGATGATGCCGCGCACCATGCCGTTGCCATCGAGGACCGGGATGCGACGCACCTTCTTCTCCGCCATGCGCGACACCGCCTTGTCCACGTCGTCGTCTTCGCGACACGTCACGACGTCGGTGGTCATGACCTCTTTCACGGTGGCAGTTCTCCACCGATCTGCCCGCGGCAAGGCCTTTCACGACAATGTCGCGATCGGTCACCATACCGACGAGCCTGCGGTCGGACGATGACTCGACGACCGGGACGGCACCGACGTCTTCGGTTTTCATCAGTTGCGCAACACGAACTATCGAATCGGACGCCTCACAGCAGGCGGGTTCCGGGGTCATGACGTCACGGCACACGGCCATTCTGCACCTCCTTGAAACGAGTCTCGTGCTGGAGATGCAAGCACATGGCCATGCTGCACGATTCACGCGCCTTTCAATTCGCGCTTCAGAATCTTTCCCGTGGCGCCTATCGGCAATGAGTCTCTGAATTCGACGATGCGGGGATACTTGTACGACGCGAACTGCTCGCGGCACCACTCCACGAGCATTTCTTCGGTCACTGTGGCTCCTGGCTTGCGGACGATGAACGCCTTGACCTCTTCGCCCATGCGCGGGTCGGGCACGCCGATCACGGCCGCCAGCGACACCGCCGGGTGCGTGAGGAGAACTTCCTCGAGCTCTCGAGGGTAGACGTTGAAGCCGCCGCGCAGAATCATGTCCTTCTTGCGATCGACGATGGATAGATATCCGTCGCCATCGAATACGCCGATGTCGCCGGTGTGAAACCAGCCGTTGCGAGTCGCTTCTTCGGTCGCCTCGGGCCGGTTGTAGTAACCCTTCATCACGCTCGGCCCGCGGACGACCACCTCACCGCGTTCGCCAGCCGGTACGGGCCTGCCCTCGTCGTTCACGCAGCGCACGTCGACGCCGAAAATCGGAAAGCCAACGGTTCCTGGCTTGGTCGGACGGTGCAGCTGGTTGAAGGAGACGACGGGAGCCGTTTCGGACAGTCCGTATCCTTCCAGCACGCGGACCCCGAACGTCCTTTCGAAGCGATGCAGCACGTCGAGCGGCATCGGCGCACCGCCTGACACGCAGACGCGCAAACACCGGGCGATCGCCGCAGCGTCGACGTTGGCCGACGCCGCGTGTTCGAGCAGCGACCAGTACATCGTCGGCACGCCAATCCAGAAGCCCGACGTCTTCCTCGACGATGGTTTTGAGAACCTGCGCCGGATCGAATCGCGGCAGCAGCACGAGACGCAACCCGCCGTACAGCCCGGAGTTCATCTGACAGGTCTGCGCGGTCGAATGAAAGAGCGGGAGCGTGACGAGCGCAACGTCCTGTTCGAACCCGCCCTTGCAGGCCGGACGAAGCATGTCGTGAGTGGCCACCGCGTTGAGCAGCATGTTCTCGTGGGTGAGCTCGGCGCCCTTGGGATGACCGGTCGTGCCCGACGTGTAGAGAATGACGGCGGTGTCGTTCGGCCGTCGACGGCGCGATTCGAAAGCGTCATGCTGACCGTGCATCAACTGACCGAGCGTCAGCGCCGGTGAAACCGGAGCAGCGGCAGCGAGATCGGTGGTGATGATCACGAGATGGGGACAGCCCGCCTCGTCGCACGCCGCGCGGGCCATGCGCGCGATCGGGAGCTCCGTCGTGCCCTCAAAGGCAATCAGGGCGACGGCGTGACTGTCCTTGAGGTGATACGCAATTTCGCGCGGCTTGAGGAGCACGTTGAGCGGGAACCACGACCGCCCCGGCCTTGAGGATGCCGAAATACGCAATCGGGAAGCCGGGGACATTTGGACACGACAACGCCACGTGATCGCCCGAGGCGATGCCGACCGAGAGGAGGCCGCCGGCGACGCGTGCCGCCGCGGTATTGAGTTCCGCGTACGTCATGTGCCGGCCACCGTACGTGATCGCGATACGATCGGGCGTCAGGCTCGCCTGGTGCTCGAGGACGCTCGACAGGTTGAGTGCGGTGGCGTGATGGGCCGTCACGAATCACTCATCACTGATCACTCATCGCGAATCCCCGATCCTCGAATCGCTAATCATCGAATCCCTGATCGTTGAATCGTTGGATGCTTGAATCCGCGAACTGCGAACCACGAACTGCGAACCGCGAACGAACCGCGAACCGCGAATGACTCTACCACTCGCTGTGCACGGCTCCCTGCCGATCGATGCGCTCGTAGGTGTGCGCGCCGAAGGCGTCGCGCTGGGCCTGCGTGAGGCTTTGCGGCAGCCGCGCGGTACGGTACGAATCGAAGTAGCCGAGCGCCGACGCGTGCGCGAGCATGGGAATGCCCGCGTCAACGGCTCGAGCGGTCGTTCGCCGCCAGCCAGCCTGCGCCGAATCCACGGCGTCACGTATCGACGGATCGAGCAGCAGGTTGACCAGATCGGGCGTCGTCTCGAACGCGTGGCGAACCGGATCGAGCAACCGTGCGCGGATGATACAGCCGCCCTTCCAGATCCGGCCAATCTCCGCGAGATTGATGTGCCAGTCGTACTTGTCGGACCCGGCGCGGATGAGCGCCATGCCTTGCGCATATCCGCAGATCCGCGCGGCGTAGAGCGCGTCGCGGAGATCGTCGATGACGTTGGCGCGCTCCGCCTGCGCGATCCGATTCGGAGGCGGACCCGACAGGACCTTCGAGGCAGCGACCCGTTCGTCCTTGAGGCTCGACAGCACACGGGCGTCGATGGCTGCGGCAATCGTCGGAATCGCGACCGCCAGGTCGAGCGCGACCTGCGCCGTCCATTTTCCCGTTCCCTTCTGTCCCGCCTTGTCGAGCACCACATCCACCAGCGGCTGCTTCGTCTCCGGATCGATCGTGCGGCAGACCTTGGCGGTCAGTTCGGTCAGAAATGACGCGAGCGGCCCTTCGTTCCATTTCTCGAAGACATCGGCCGTCTCCGGCGCGCTCAGGCCGAGCCCGCGGCGCAGGACGTCCCACGACTCGGCAATCAACTGCATGTCGCCATACTCGATGCCGTTGTGGACCATCTTCACGAAGTGACCGGATCCGTCCGGCCCGACGTGAGTCACACACGGGCCCGCTTCCGTGCGCGCCGCGATCGCCTCGAGCACGTCGCCGATGATCGGCCAGGTCTGGTCCGCGCCTCCCGGCATCAGCGACGGACCGAACCGCGCGCCTTCCTCGCCGCCGGAGACGCCGCAGCCGACGAAGTGAATGCCGGTCGGCCGGAGCGCCGCTTCGCGACGGCGGGTGTCCTCGAACCAGGAGTTGCCGCCGTCAATCAGCACGTCGCCGCGGTCGAGGAGCGGCTTCAACTTGTCGATCGTCGTGTCGACAGGCTTGCCGGCCGGAATCATCATCATGATCCGGCGCGGACGCGACAGCGCGCCGGTGAACGCCTCGAAGGTCGGCGTGCCCTCGAACTTCGCGCCCGGATGTTTGCCGATGAAATCGGTGATCCAGTCCGTCTCCAGGTTCCACACGGCAACCCGATAGCCGCGCGACTCGATGTTGAGCGCGAGATTGCGACCCATGGTTCCAAGTCCGATGATACCAAAATTCGATCCGCTCATGACACGTTCCTCGACGCGGCGACGGCGCGTTCGAACGCCAGATCGCGCGCCCTGATGCGAAGTTCCTCGCCAAGCAGTGCGGAGAGCTGCTGATCGCCCAGCGAGACGGTACGGGATGTTGATGGGAGATTGGCGACCTCGGCGGCGGTCTGCACGCAGGTCCGGTTCGCGGCCATTCGCAACATGAGCTGGCAGCTGCCGTCGCCGAGAAGAACCGTTTCAATCGGAGCGCCCTGGCACTCGCGCAGATCGGGAACAATACGGTGCGCGACGCCGAGAACCGACAGAAGCCAGCCGGCGAAAAGCCGCATCGCCTGACGATCGGATCCTTCGAGACGCAGGACGCTGAACCCGGGCGCCGCGGCCGAAACCTCGGGAATGTCGAAGAAGTGGGCCATCAGCGCACGCCAGCGTGTCAGCCGGGTCCAGCGCAGATCGCTGACCGCCGTGCGCGTCGCCAGACTCTCCACCGACTGCCACACGTCGCGCGGATCCTCGGCATCGAGCACCAGTCGATCGGCGAGCGCCGCCAGTCCCTCGATGTCGTCGGTCTCTCCACCGCGCCACCACACCAGCGTCGGCAGGCTCGAGAGACGAAGCGCGGCGACCGCATTGTTCAGATAGGTGGGACGCAAGCCTTCGAGCGCGACCGTGTGACCGGACACGCGGGCCGAGGGCGCGGGATTGTCGCCGTACGAAATCAGGACGGCGCGGACGCCGACATCCTTCAGCGCACCAACCGCCTCCGCGGCCTCGGCCAGACGATCGCGCGGCCCGGCGACGACAACCGTCGCCGTCAGCGCCGTCCCGCCGGTGCGCCTGGCCTCTTCAGTCGATCCCGCCAGGGCCGACTCGATCTCCGAAAAGCTCACCGCGACGCCGGAAGCCAGCAGCGACTCGCTCATAACGTCCTCCATCGTCGGCCGTCGCGCGCGATCAACTCGTCAGCCTCGGCCGGTCCCCACTCGCCGCCTTCATAGCTTGGAATCGACGCGGCGGCTTCGCTGCGCCAGTGTTCGTGCACGGGCGTAATCAACTCCCACGATTTCTCCACGAAATCGTGCCGCGCAAACAAGGTCGCGTCGCCCAGCATCGCGTCCAGCAGCAGCGTCTCGTACGCCTCGGGGACCGATCCGCCGAATGCGGTGCCGTAGCGGAAGTTCATCATCACCGGTGCCAGCTGCATGCGTGTTCCGGGCAGCTTGGCTTCAAACCTTACCGAAATCCCCTCGTCTGGCTGCACGTTGACGATGAGCAGGTTCGGCGCCACCGACGTGGGACTGACACGGCGGAAGATCTCGAGTGGCGGCCGCCGCATCTGAATCGCGATCTCGGTGGTGCGCTTGGGCATGCGCTTGCCGGTGCGCAGATAGAATGGCACGCCTGCCCACCGCCAGCTGTCCAGATGCATCCGAAGCGCGACGAATGTCTCGGTCGTGGACTGCGGGTTCACGCCCGGCTCCTGTCGGTATCCTGGCACTTCCGCGCCGGCAACCCATCCAGCCGCGTACTGCGCGCGCACGCACGTCGCGTCTTGCCATCGTTCACCAGCGGCTGCGCCGACATCAGCGCGTCCATCTTTCGATCGCGCACGCTCTCGGCGGTGAAGGCAATCGGCGGCTCCATCGCGACCAGCGACAGCAGCTGCATCAGGTGATTCTGGACCATGTCGCGCAAGCGCACCGGCGCCTTCGTAGTAGTTGGCGCGCCGCTCGACGCCGACCGTCTCTGCCGCGGTGATCTGCACGTGATCGATGTAGCGGCGGTTCCAGATCGGTTCGAACATGCCGTTGGCGAACCGGAACACCATCAGGTTCTGGACGGTTTCCTTCCCGAGATAGTGATCGATGCGGTAGACCTGGTCTTCGCTGAAGTGACGGTGCACGATGCGATTGAGCTCGCGCGCCGTGGCCAGATCGGTCCCGAACGGCTTCTCGACGATCACCCGTCGCCACTGTTCCGGAGACGCCTGGGCGGAAAGACCGGCCGCGCCAAGCTGCTCGATGACGGTCGCGTAGATGGTCGGCGGGATCGCGAGATAGAACAGCGCGCCGCTGGCGCTGTCGATTTCGTCGAGGCGAGCCTTGATTTTCTGAAACAGGGCGGCGTCGCGAAAGTCCCCGCCGACGTAGTGGATGCGTTCGGCGAGCGATTGCGCGACGTCATCCTCTCGCTGAACGCCGGCGAATTCGCGCAGGCTGTCGCCGAGGAGTCGACTGCAGCCCGTCGTCGGGCAGAGGTTCGCGGCCGACACCGAGCACCGAGAACCGCGCGGGCAGGCGCTGACCTCTCGACAGGTTGTAGACCGCCGGCAGCAGCTTCCGGCGCGTCAGATCACCGGTCGCGCCGAAGATGACCAGCGTGGTCGGGCCGGGCGTCGGCTCGAGGCGGAGGCCGTCCTGGAGGGGGTTTGAGGGCACGAAAGAGCATCATACTGGCTACGGCGCTCATTTTCTCGCGGCCAGATACTGCGAGACAGCGTCGAGCTGCTCAGCGGTCAACCGATCGCCGAATGACGGCATGTCAGCATCGGGATCGACCTGCTCGGGATCGACAATCCATCGCCGCAGCGTGGCGGCATCGTGCTTCGTGCCTTCATGCGTGAGGTCAGGGCCATCCGTGCCGCCATCTCCTTCGATCTTGTGGCAACCGACGCAGTAGCTCGCCCAGACCGGCGCCACCATGTCGATCTGCCTGGAGTACCCCGGATAGGGGTCGCGCGACGCACGGCGGGCATAGGCCGCGACGGCGGCCGCTTCGCGTTCGTGCACCGTCACCGGCGCCTCGCGCATGCCGGGCGCGATCATCTCGGGGTCGACGATGTGCCCGGCGATCCATTCGGGCCCCCGGGTGGAGGGTCCGCCTTCCAGCGGGTCGGCGCTGCCGGTCTCGGCATGACAGCGCGTGCAATTGAGCTTCTGCGCGAACATGCGTCCTCCGATTTCGCGCAACGTCCACGCATCGTTCGATGCCGCTGATGCCGGACGATCGCGCCAGCCAAGCGTCGTCAGGATGCTCACCGACATCAGTCCGATCAGCAATCGCGCCGGTGACGGCGCGCCGCTTCAGTGGATCTCTGTCAGGGCCCCGATCGATCCACGGCAACAGCGCAAGGAACGCGGCGGCGATTCCCGGAACTACCATCGCGCCGACGACTTCCAACTTGCCGGGGAAGTATTTCAGCAGCTGAAACAGGCCGAGAAAATACCACTCCGGTCGCGGAATGTAGGTCGCGTCGGTCGGATCGGCGGGTCCTTCGAGCGGCGGCGCACCGTGCCACGCGTAGAAGACCAGGACGATCACGACCAGCAGGACCATGGTCGTGTCGCGCGCGGCCTGCGCTGGAAAAAATGCCGCGGGCGATCCCGTGTGGACGCGGACCGGACCGGAGATCCCGTGCCGTCGCATCAGGAACAGGTGACCGACGATGAGCAGGACGAGCACGGCTGGCAGGAAGATCACGTGCGCCGAGTACCAGCGGGTGAGCGTCAGCGCGCCGATCGTCGATCCGCCGCGAAGAACGCCGGCCATGATCTCTCCCGCAAGCGGCGTCAGCTTGGAGATGTTGATCGTGACGACCGTCGCCCAGTAGGCGCGCTGATCCCACGGCAGCAGATACCCGGTCAGCGCGAACGCGAGGATCAGCCCGAGGAGCGCCAGCCCCGATAGCCACGTCACTTCGCGCGGCGGCTTGTACGAGCCGAACGCGATCACGCGCAACATGTGCGCCACCATCGCAATCGACGATGAAGCTGGCGCCGTAATGATGGAGCCCGCGGACGATGTTGCCCGTGCGGAGGGTGTTGATGAACCTGACGCTGTCGTACGCGTGATCGGGAGTCGCCGCGTAATAGAGCGTGAGAAACGCGCCGGTGAGCAGCTGGATCGACAGCAGCGCGAGCAGCACGCTGCCGAGCGTGAAGAACCAGCCGGTTCCAGGCGGCAGCGGCTCGTCGAGCATGACGTGGACGCGCGCCGCGATACCCGGTGCGGGCGTGGAGCCACTCGAGCAGCCGCTTCACAGCCGCACCAGCACCGATGAATCAGCCGGATCGATGCGCGCTTCGACGGTCTGGAGCGGACGCGGCGGCGGTCCTGCGAGCACCGTACCGTCGGCGGCGTAGACGCCGCCATGACATGGACACTTGAACTTCTTGTCCTTGGCCATCCACTGGACCTGGCAGCCAAGGTGCGTGCAGGTCGCCGACATCGCGCGAATCGTGCGTGTCGCCGTCCCAGACGAGAAAGACGGTTTCGCGGGCGCGAGCGCGATACCACCCGTCCACGCGCGACACCGACAGCACGCGCGGGACCGGCTCGTCCGGCTTCAGATCCGACGGTCGTGCCGGCGCGCGACCATCGCGCCGGTGACGCCGCTTTCGGTCCGAGCGCAAACGCACCCAGTACGGCTGAAAGGCTGCCGCCGATCAGAGCGACGATCGTGTTGACGAACAGGACGAGCGTCCGACGACGCCCGCCCGACGGGCTGGGTTCGAGTGTATGAGACATCTATCCGGACGCATGATTGCGAACCGGAGGCCAATTGTCGAGAGGGCCGAAGATCCGGCGCCCCGGGCACTTACGCTAAGGTGCCGTGGTGCCGGGACTTCGGGAATCGTAAGGACTTTCGTTTTACCGATGGTCGGCGAGGTAGGCCTTCGCCTTTGGCGTACCGAGCAGGCGCAGCCGCGCGAGGATTTCAGCACGCGCCACAGGGTCCTTTTCGCGTTCCGCGATCTGAATCAGCTCCTCGTCCGCCTGCGCATTGAACAGGCCGACGATGATCGGCCGCTTGGTGTCTGCGGCGGCTTTCGCGTACATCATCGTGAGCTGTTTACGTCCGCCTGCCTCGCCCAGCGTGCGGATGGCCACATCACGGACGCGATGATCCGTTTCCGACTGCGCGATCTTGAAGAGTGCGGGCGCGGCATCGGGTCGCGCGAGTGACGTCACGACCTGATACTTCACGCTCTCGTTCGCGGTCGCCGCATAGACCTCCATCAGATCGTCGATGATGGCCGGCCCGTTCAGGCGGCCAAGCTCGCGGACCGCCTGAACCCGGATCGGCTCGGGACCAGTCTTGGCGACGTCAATCATGGTGTCGCGCGCCTCCGGACGATCCGATTGCGCGAGGACGATCAGCGCTCGACGGCCTTCCCCCGGGTTGGTGCTTTCGATCGCGATCGCTTTCAGAATCGGGATGACCTTGGGCGCATCCGTTGCCATCAATCGAGCCAGTGCCTGAATGCGGAGGTCCATGTCCGGGAAGTACCCGTCCGGTACCCACGCCGGTGGCAACGGCATCGGGAACGCGGGGAAGGCCTCGGTGCAGGGAGCGCGGGAGGCACGGCCTTCGGCACGCGCGTCGAGGCCTTCGCAGCGGGCGGCGGCGGCGGCGGCACGGGCGCCGGAGGCGGCACGGTAGCAGGGGCGGGAGGCGCTGCGGGCATCAATGGTGCCGGCGGCGGCGGCGGCACCGCGTAGTACCACAGGAAGTCCTTACGCTGCAGGCGCTGCGCGATCTCAATGCGCAGCGATCGCGCCGGCTTCACCCACGGGCTCGCCGGGATACTCGCGCTCGAGGCGGCTGATCGTTTCGACCGCCGCGGCCGCATCGCGCGCCTGGTTCTGGCTGTGCGCAAGCCAGAATAGCGCTTCGTCCTTGTTCGGTTCCTTTGGATCCGCAGCCGCCGCCTTGAATTCGTCAATCGCACGAATCCATTGCTCGTCGGCAATCAGGTCCTTCGCGCGCTCCATGCGCTTCGATTCGACAGGCCGACGCCTGCACCGCGTTCGGCCACAAGGCCGCCGCCATCACCAGCGCTGCGCCAATTCGCCAGCCGATCATGTGTGTCCTCGACATCGATCTACCCGTTCAATTCCCTTACAGCCCCGTCGTTGTCACGACATCCATTTTCTCGATCAAATCCCGGCGTCGAATCAACCGCTGAATCTGCGGAATCGACGAGGGATCCTTCTCGTCGGTCAGCGACGTCTGGAGCAGCACGAGCTCCAGATCGCGCATGACGCCCGCGAGCCTGTCCAACCCGCGATCCTCCGCCGCAAGACGATAGAGACGCGTGTCGTTGAGCAATCCAGTGGCGAGTTCGCGCTCGTACGCCCAGTCACTGGCCTTCAACTCCTCGGGGTTCTTCGTCGCCAGCCCGAGCACGACCAGCTTGGAGCGCTCGAAGTGCTCCTCCGTCATCGCCCTGAAGGCGCTGCCTTCGTTCGTCGGAACCGACGGCACGCGTCGGACGACAACGGGAGCGGCAGTGGGAGACGAAGCAGCCGGCACGTGAGGCTTTCGAAGCGCCAGTGCGACGCTCAGCGTGACAAGCGACAGAAGCGCCGCCATCGCGAGGTAGCCCACGAACAGCCGGCGAGACGCCGTCTTCATCGGCACCACGGTGACGCTCTGGGTTCGTTCTGTCGCCAGCGACGCGTCCAGGCGCGTCATGAAAGACGACCAGTCACCTGATGCGGGGACCGACACGTCGGGCCGCGAAGCGAGCGCTTCTCGAATCACCTGCAGCTCGTCGAGCGTCGCCCGGCACTCGCTGCAACCGGACAAATGCTCCTCGACGGCGCGCCGGTCGGACGGATTCAGCTCGTCGTAGAAATACAGATCGAGCTCGCCCGATGCGTGCAGATCGCAGACCATCAGGCACCCTCTCCGGCGGTCACCCGGGCATGCCTGAGCGCCTGTCGCAGCCGGTGCACGGCGGCGTGCAGCTGCCGTTTGACCGTGCCCTCGGCGAGGCCGAGCGCCTCTGCGATCTCGCACAGTTTCATACCCTGATGATGCCGCATCACGAACACGATGCGCTGTCCTTTCGGCAGCCGACCGATTTCGGATTCAAGGACCTGTCCGATCTCGCCGCCATAGGCGCGCTCTTCAGGTCCGGGAGTTTCTTCGGGGGCGTTCAACATTCTGCTGTTCCGCTTCCTCACCAAATGCCGCGTTTGCGTTGAAACGCGAGCGTCGCTTGTGGTCGATACAGGCGTTCATGACGATCCGGTAGAGCCACGAGGTGAGCTGGGCGTCCTGCCTGAATCGGTCAAGCGACCGGAAAACTTTGATGAAGACGTCCTGGGCGATGTCCTCGGCGTCATGATGGTTGCCGGCAAACTGATAAGCCACCCGGTACACCATCGAGCGATGACGCTCGACGAGCGTCTGAAAGGCGGAAGAGTCCCCTCCCGCCGCGCGGGAAATGAGGTCCGCATCAGCCGACATCACGTCTGACAGTCTCGCCCGGACTCGAGCCTCCAGCACATGTCATGCATATGACGCGAATGGCGGTATGAAAGTTGATCCCGTAATCGACTGTTTTTTGGCGTTCTACGTCTAAAGGCTTGAGCCTGAGCGGCTTTGCCGGCGCCCTGCACACAATTCGAGGAGGATCGATGCGTTGGTTAGTTCAGATCTGTAGAGGATTGATGGTGTTTTTTACAGCCCTCAGCCTGGCAGCCTCGGCCGCCGCCCAATCGAAGGGCGAGGCGCGGTCGATGGCGGAGCCCAACACCGTCACCGTCACACCGTTCCTCACCGGCACCTTTGGGACCTCTGATGACCTTGGCGGCAGCATCGGCCTCGGGGTGGGCGTCGGCTACGACTTCACCCGGAACCTCGGCGTTGAGGGAGAAATCGGGCATGCCTTCGACGTGCTCGGCAACGACGCGAACGTGGATTCGCCGGTCACGAACTACAGCGCGAATGGCGTTTACCACTTCGACGTCCGGCATGTGACGCCGTACGCCACCTTCGGTCTCGGCGTTGAGCACGTCGGCCGATCGATCAAGAACCCCGATCCCTTGATTCTGTACGCACCGGCGAGCACGGAACTGGCCTACAACTTCGGCGGCGGGGTGAAGTATCCGCTGTCAGATAAGTTCATCCTGCGCGCCGATCTGCGGCGGTTTCAGTCCGTTGATCTTTCCCCCAACTTCTGGCGCCTCTACGGCGGCGTGACGTTCTGGGCAAAACGGTAGGCAAGGCTTAGGGCTTAGGGCTTAGGGCCTTAGGTCTCTGCCCCTGAGCCTGAGCCTTGAGCCCTGAACCCTGAGCCTTGAGCCCTTGAGCCTGTTAAACTGGAGGGATGCCCACGGCCCAGAAGACCGCCTCTACCATCGCCAACGCGCTGCGGCGCAACGTCGCCATCATCGCCCACGTCGATCACGGCAAGACGACGCTCGTCGACGCGCTGCTGCACCAGAGCGGTATCTTCCGCGCCAACGAGCGCGTCGTCGAGCGCGCGATGGACAACACCGACCTCGAGCGCGAGCGCGGGATCACGATTCTCGCGAAGAACACCGCGGTTCACTACAGCGACGTGCTCATCAACATCGTCGACACGCCGGGCCACGCGGACTTCGGCGGCGAGGTCGAGCGCACGCTGGCGATGGTGGACGGCGTGCTGCTGCTCGTGGATGCCTCGGAAGGACCGCTGCCGCAGACGCGATTCGTGCTGCGCAAGGCGCTCGAGCGCCGGTTGACGCCGATCGTCGTCATCAACAAGATCGATCGTCCGGACGCGCGCATCCAGGAGGTGCTGAACGAGATCTACGACCTGTTCATCGATCTCGACGCGATGGAAGAGCAGCTCGACTTCCCGGTGCTCTACACGAGCGCCCGCGCCGGCACCTCCAGCCGCTCGGCGACTGAACCCGGCACGGATCTCCGGCCGCTGTTCGATGCCATCGTGAACGACGTGCCGCCGCCGCGCGGCGACGCCAATGCCCCGCTGCAGATGCTCGTCGCCAACCTCGATTCCAGCGACTATCTCGGCCGCATTGCGATCGGCCGCATCTTCAACGGCCGCGTCAAGATCGGCGACCCGGTGGTCGTCTGCAAGCTCGATCGACCAGGTGCAGGAAACGAAAGTCACGAAGCTGTTCTCGTTCGAGGGGCTGAAGCGCATCGAGATCGACGAAGCTGCGGCCGGCGACATCGTCTGCCTGGCCGGGATCGAGGACATCACCATCGGTGAAACGATTGCCGACGTCGAACATCGGATGGCGATGCCGGTCATCGCGGTCGACGAGCCGACGGTGTCGATGATCTTCGGCGTCAACACGTCGCCGATGTCGGGACGCGATGGACAGTTCGTGACCTCGCGTCAGATCAAGGATCGCCTCGATCGCGAGCTGCTCGGCAACGTGTCGATCAAGGTCGAGCCGACTGATTCACCCGAGCAGATGAAAGTCCTCGGCCGCGGCGAGCTGCAGCTGTCGATCCTGATCGAGATGATGCGGCGCGAAGGCTTCGAGCTGCAGGTCTCCCGACCCGACATCGTCACGAAGGACGTCAAGGGCACGCTGATGGAGCCGGTCGAGGATCTCGTCATCGACGTGGCGGAAGAGTTTCAGGGCGTCGTCATCGCCCAGGCCGGGACCCGGCGCGGAACGATGACGAAGATGGTGAATCACGGCAGCGGTCGAGTACGGCTCGAGTTCCGCATTCCGGCTCGCGGCCTGATCGGGTTCCGTTCGCAGTTCCTGACCGAAACGAAAGGCACCGGCATCATGAATCATCTGTTCTCCGGCTGGGAGCCGTGGCACGGCGCGATCCCTTCGCGAGCGACTGGGGCGCTGGTCGCCGACCGCACCGGCGTGGCAACGGCATTCGCCATCTGGAATCTGCAGGAACGCGGCGAGATGTTCGTCGAGCCGGGCGAGGCGGTTTACGAAGGCATGATCGTCGGCGAGAACGCGCGCGCCAGCGACATGGACGTGAACATCACCAAGGAAAAGAAACAGACCAATATGCGCGCATCGACGGCCGATGAGGCCGTCCGGCTGATTCCGCCTCGCAAGCTGGGCCTCGAGCAGGCCATCGAGTTCATCAACGACGACGAGCTGGTCGAGGTGACCCCCCGCAGTATCCGGCTGCGAAAACGAGTCCTCGCGGCGAACATGCGCCCCAAACGCTCCGCCGAAAAATAACTGCACCTCTTCTGAAACTTTTCCTCCCCGCCGGGGTTAGTTACGCGAGTGGACGGCAGCTGGCGGCCCGCCTTCGCCAAGGCTTCGGCGAGGGCGCCCGGAACTGACGCTGGCGGGCGCACCCTAGATGACCGACGCTGATCGGTTCGAGGCGTTCGTCCGCGAATACCAGGACATGGTCTTTGCCACGGCGGTGCGGCTCCTGGCCAACCCCGCCGAGGCCGAGGACATCGCCCAGACGGTGTTTCTCCGCGCGTTCGAGCGCTTCGACGCGATTTCGACAAGCGCGACAGCGGCCGGATGGCTCAAGACCGTCACGACCAACCTGTGCCTGAACCATCTCGCGCGCTATCGGGCGCGGTGGCAGTTCTTCAGCGAGCTGGAACGGCCTGACGACGACGAAGGATACGAAGCCAGGGTGCCGGCGCCTTCGTCGACCGACGCACTCGAAAGGATCGTCCCGGCAGGAACAGCTCGAGCGGGCCGTGCAGGCGCTTCCGGATCATCAGCGGGTGCCGCTCGTCCTGTTTCACTTCGAGGACATGACCTACAAGGAGATCGCGGCAGCGCTGGGGATCTCGCTGGCGAAGGTCAGGACAGACATCCATCGCGGCCGTGAAGCGCTGAAGCGTGCGATGACAGGCGTTGGTATGAGCCCTATCGATCTCGAGCAACTCGTCGATGCCGAACTGAAGCGGCTGCCAGCGCCACGCGCGCCGCGAACGCTGCTGCCGCGGGTGCTCGCCGCCGTGTCAACGCAGCAACCAGGCAAAGCCAGCGCGCGGGTGGGCGATGTGGCCGCGCGGATGGCAGTTCGCCGGCGGCGTCGTTGCGGCGGCGGTGCTCGTCGGGCATCTGGAAAGTGGCCGCGTTCGACGCAGCCGTACATCGCGGCCCTGCTGTCGATCGGCGGGCTTCGATCGCGCCGCGTCGTTCACGCGCAGCGCCGACGACGCCGCCGCGGTCGTGAGGGTGCTGTGGGAGGTGCTGCTGCAGCCCGTCGCGACCTACGTTTCGATTCTCGCCATTTCACTGGCGCTCGCGTGCGCCCTGCTGTGGACCGCCGTCGAGCGCCTCGCCCCCGGAGGGGCATCACAGAGATGAGCTACTTGCCTTCGATCAGTCAGACCTTCCCGGCGCGTTGTGATCGGCGTTAGCGGCGCTGCTCTCGTGTGCCGCTGTCGCGGGTGGCGCAGCCCGACGTCGATTCCCGGCCGAGCGCAATGCGCGTCGTTCGAGCCGCGCTCGCCGTCGAACGCGTCATCAGGCAGGAGCGCCCGGACGAGGGGCGGATATTCCGATTTCAGCCGCCCGATCGTTCGCGTCGGCCAGGACTTCACGCTCGGTGAAGGCGAAGACGGTGCGCGAGATTCAGAGCGGGCTTGCAGACATCACGGTCGCGGGACAGGTTGATGACGATGTCGTGGTGATCGTCGGCTCGCTGCACCTGACGAGCACCGCGAAGGTCGGCGGCTCGGTGCTCGTCGTCGGAGGAACGCTCACGATCGACTCCGGGGCGACCGTCGAGCGCGACCTGATCGTGATTGGCGGCAGCCTCAACACGCCGGCCGAGTTCACACCCGGCGGTCAGCAGGTCGTGATTGGCAACATCGCCGTGGCGCACACGCTACAGGCGCTCGTGCCATGGGTCACGCGTGGGCTGTCTGCTCGGGCAGGCCTCTCGTTCCAGACATCGCCTGGATGTGGGCGGCCGTCGGAATCTTCTTCTTCATCTACCTGATGGTGAACGCGCTCTTCGCGAACCCTGTGCGCGTGGTGGCCGACACGGTGACGGCGAGGCCCCTCAGTTCGTTCCTGCTCGGTCTGCTCGTGCTCGTGCTTGACGGTGCCGGCGATCGCGATACTTGCGGCAACGGTCGTCGGCCTCGCGGTCGTGCCGTTCGTCCTGTGTGCGCTGGTCATCGGCGGCACTCATCGGCAAGGCCGGCGTCATTCGCGCGACTGGCCGCAGCGTTGTCCCTGAAGATGAGGATGCCGGCCGCGTCGCGGGCCATCGTCTCGATGCTGATCGGCTTCGCCGTGCTCACGATCGCGTACATGATTCCGGTGCTCGGCTTCATCACCTGGGCGATCACCGGCGCAATCGGGCTCGGAGGAGCCGACGAGCGCATTCCGTGCGGCGCTTCGCCGCGAGCATCCACCGCGCGTTCGTCCGCCCCTGCCAGTCGAACCTGCGGCAGCACCGGACGCAGTAGCAGCTGGCGCAGGAGCCTGCCTACGCGGACGCGGCACCGATGCGCACGTTCGTGCCGGAGGCGAGTGCGGCCGTTGACGACGCGGCGGGCCAGAGCCCTGCCGCCATCGCCACCCGCCGCAGTGGCCGACCGATCTTGCCGTCTACCCAAGAGCGACGTTTCTGGACCGCGTCGCTGCGTTTGCCCTCGACGCGATCCTGGTCGGCATCGCCGTCAACGTTCTGGATCTCACGCGTCATGACGGCTGCTACCCGCTGCTGCTGCTCGCCTATCACATCGCGTTCTGGGCCTGGCGCGGAACCACGCTCGGCGGGATCGTCGTGGGGTTGCGCGTGGTGCGGGTGCAAGGGACTGATTTGCGTTTCGCTGACGCGCTCGTGCGAGGACTGACCGCCGTCTTCTCGATTGCCGCACTGGGGATTGGCTGCCTGTGGATGCTCCAGGATCCGGAAAAGCAGATGTGGCACGACAAGATCGCCGGGACGCTCGTCGTCAAGGTTCCGCGGCATCTTGTCTTGCCATAGAGAAATGCTGAATGTTGATTGCAGAATGCTGAATGATCGTCCGGAGCTCGATCTCCGGGCCTTTCAATCAGCAATCAGCAATCAGAATTCAGCATTTCTTACAGCTTCATCCACTTGACGACGTTCGGCCGCGTGGCGAGGAAGCGCTCGAAGTCAGCAACCGAGATCGTGACGCTTGGCCGTGTTCAGATTCGGATGAAAGATCAGCTTATCGGCAGAGCGAAGCTCCTGATCGACAATGACGCGCACGTCCTTCGACCCGGCGTGCAGCAGCCCGAATGGCGAGACTGAGCCCGGCGTCACGCCGAACGTCTCCATCAACCGCTCAGCCGAGCCAAAGCTGAAGCGATCGTCGCCGATGGTCTTCACCAGCTCGCGCAGGTCAGCCTGCTTGTTGATCTCCAGGATCACCAGATACTGACGGTTGCCCTTCTTGTTCCGCAGAAACAGGTTCTTGACCTGCGTCGCCTGAATCGGCCCCCAGTGTTCAGCCGCTTCTTCGCCGGTGAACACCGGCGGATGCTCGTACTTCTCGTACTGAATTCCCATCGCATCGAGCGCGTCGTACACCTTCTGCGGGTCTGACATTGTTTTATCGGCGGGGGTCGCGTCCATGCATTTTACTTCTGGCAGAATAGCAGGATGACGACGCTGACACCGCGATTCGACGAGGCGGTGCGCTACGCGCGCGAGGTTCACGCCGGACAGGACCGAAAGCGCACCGGCGTGCCGTACATCTCTCACCTGCTCGGCGTCTCGTCAATCGTGCTCGACGATGGCGGCAGTGAAGACGAGGCGATCGCGGCCCTCCTGCACGACGCCGCTGAGGACCACGGCGGACGCGCACGGCTCGACGACATTCGTTCGCGCTTCGGCGATGCAGTAGCGCACGATCGTCGAAGACTGCACCGACTCGTGGGACACGCCGAAACCGCCCTGGGCGGAACGGAAACGCGCGTATGCGGAACATGCGCGTTCGCTGACGGCGTCGAGCCTACGCGTCTCGGTCGCCGACAAGGTGCACAACACCTACGCGATTCTTCGCGATCTCGCGGAATGAGGGAGAAAAGGTCTGGGAGCGCTTCAGCGCCGCGCCCGACGACGTGATCGCCTACTACCAGTCGCTCGTGCGGTCGTATCGAGAGGCAGGTGGTGGAAAGCTCGTCGATGAACTCGAGCGGATCGTGCGGGGGATCGAGCGGGAAATGGGCTACTAGCGACAGCCCGCAGTCAACGACAGCCACTGCCACGCTGCAACTAGATATAGAGACAAACAGGAGAAAGGATGAAAAGAGTTCCCTTCTCCTGTTTTGCTCTTTCACGATCAAGCGTGCTGTGGATGTCGCTGATTACATGCTCGATTCGAGCCGCGTCAGAGCCGTATCGATCAGACCGAACCCTTCCCTCAACTCTGCCTCGGTAATGCACAACGGCGGATTGGTGAAGAAGTTGTGCCAGCGCGTGAACGTGTAGAGTCCGAGTTCACGGAAGAGCGCGCCCAGCTGCTTCATTTCTGGCGACGTGCCGCCAAACGGTGCCAGCGGCGTCTTCGTTTTTTGATCGCGCACCAGCTCCACGATGCCGAACAGACCGATATTGCGGTGCGCGCCGACGGCCGGATGACGACGGGCGAGATCGGTCAGCAGGTCCGTCATGACCGGACCAAGCCGCTTCGCGTTGCCGATCAGATCGTCCTCTTCGTAGACGTCGATCGTCGCGAGCGCGGCGGCGCACGACATCGGATGGCTGTTGTAGGTCAGGCCTCCCTGAAACACGTTGTCGCGGAAGTGATCGGCGATCGGTCGTCGCATCCCGACCGCTCCGAGCGGCAGGTAGGCGCTCGTCAATCCCTTTGCCATCGTCATCAGGTCGGGCACGACGTTCCAGTGATTGACGGCGAACCATTCGCCGGTTCGCCCGAAGCCGGCCATGACCTCGTCGCACACCATCAGGATGCCGTGCTTCGTGCAGAGCTCGCGCACGCCCTGCAGGTAGCCGTCGGGCGGGATCAGCACGCCGTTCGTGCCGCTGACGGTTTCCAGGAAGAACGCGGCGATCGAGTGCGCGCCTTCGAGCTGGATGATCTCCTCGATCATGGCCAGCGACTGCTCGGCCGAATCCCAGCCGCGTTCGACGCCATGGTAGGGGTCGAGCACGTGGATGACGCCGGGGACTCCGGGCTCGGTGCTCCATCGCCGCGGATCGCCGGTGAGCGCCATCGCGCCGTGCGTGCCGCCGTGATAGGAGCGATACCGCGCGAGAATCTTGTGACGGCCGGTGTACGCGCGCGCGATCTTCATCGCGTTCTCGTTCGCCTCGGCGCCACCGTTGGTGAAGAAGAAGACGTCGATGTCGCCCGGCGCCAGCTCCGCCAGCTTCGCGCCGAGCTTCGCTCGCGGCTCGGTCGCCATGAACGGGTTGGCATAAACGAGCGCGTCGGCCTGCGCCTTGATCGCGCGGATGACCCGTTCGTCGCCGTGGCCGATGTTGACGCACATCAACTGGCTGTTGAAGTCGATGTAGCGCTTCCCTTCCGGCGTCCAGAAGTAGACGCCTTTGGCGCGCGCCATCGGAATCGGATCGACGGCGCCCTGCGCGGACCATTCGAAGAACGTGTGCTTGCGGCAGAGATCGACGATTTCGGCGCCCGACATCTCCCGCGTCGTCGTGGTCATGATTCAACCTGCTTCTCGCTGCCTTCCGCCGCCGCGTAGCCTTCGGGCGCATCGTGACCGCCGAAGTACTCCTTCGAATCCGGCCGCCGGATCTTCGAATGCGTGACGATGCGATCGCGCCGAAGCCCACGAAAGTCTTCGACCGAGCGCCAGCCGTCGCCGGCGTGACGGTCGAGAAACGCCTGCAAGCCGGCGGTCAGGTTCTTGATGATGTTGGGACCGATCGCGTGATCGAGCATGGCCGCGGTGCAGACCTGGACGGTGCCGCATCCGAGCAGGAAGTAATTCGAGCGCGTGCGCGAATTCGCCGATGCCGCCGATGCCGGAGAATTCGCCGATCGGGAAACGCCTGCGTCATCTGCGACACCTTGGCCAGCGACTGCGGCAGGATCGCCGGTCCGCCGAGACCACCGCTCGAGACCAGCCCGTCGACGTTGCACTTCGAACTCGAGCGTGTCGGGATCGATCAGCGGGATCGACGGGAACGTGTTCGACGACGTGATCGCATCGGCGCCGCCGAGAAACGATGCGCGCGCCTCGGCGACGATGTCGGTCGTCGACGGCGTGATCTTGCACCACACCGGCACCTTCGCCACTTCTTTGACGACCTGCGTGACGACGGAGATGAGCCCTTCGTCCTTGCCGATGTTGGACCCCATGTCCTTGCGATCCATGTGCGGACAGGACAGGTTCAGCTCGAAGGCGTCGGCGCCGGCGTCCTGACAGGCCGTGGCGAGCGTCTGCCAGTTCCGAAGCTCGCGATCGTTGCCCGGACCCGGCCATGATCGAGGCGACGAGAATCCGATCCGGGTGCGCCTGCTTGATTCGCGTCGATTCGCGGCATCCACCAGTCGAGCGGCTTGTCGGAGATGAGCTCCCAGTTCCACGACGAGTGCAGCGCCGTAGTCGGGCCGCTTCTGCGTCGACAGGTGGTACGAATCAGCCTCCGCGCGCAGGAACTTCGTCTTCGGCCCGGCGACGTTGGCGACCGGGTGCAGCCCGATCGTCTTGGTGACGACGCCACCCCATCCGGCGTCGAAGGCGCGCAGGATGTTGCTGTCGGATTCGGTCGGCGGCGCCGACGAGAGCAGAAACGGGTTCTGAAATTTGAGGCCGGTGAACGTGACCGACAGGTCGGCAGCCATGCCACCTCCGAGTGTATCCGGGGAGAAGCGCGGATTATACGTTCCTTGACACACCTTCGGCGCAGAAATACTGTTGCGGCTCCGCCTTCGCTCGCAGCGCGAGCTTCGGCGCAGCAGTTTCCGCCTTCGCTCGGGTCGAGCTTCGGCGCGACAGGTTCTGACAGGAGCGTTCCATGGGCCGGGTCGTGCGCGGCGGATTGATACAGGTCAAGGCAGACATCTCCCTCGACGGCACCACCGACGACATCAAGCAGCGGATGCTCGACAAGCATCTGCCGCTCATCGACGAGGCCGCGCGGCGCGGCGTCCAGCTCCTGTGCCTGCAGGAGCTGTTCAACGGCCCGTACTTCTGCGCCGAGCAGCAGCCGCGCTGGTACGACATGGTCGAGCGGATCCCCGACGGCCCGACGATTCAGACGATGCAGGCGACTCGCGAAGAAGCACGGCATGGTGATGGTCGTGCCGATCTACGAGGAAGAGATCACCGGCGTCTACTACAACGCCGCCGCGGTGATCGATGCCGACGGCACCTACCTCGGCAAGTATCGCAAGCATCACATCCCGCACGTCGGCCCGGGGTTCTGGGAGAAGTTCTACTTCCGGCCCGGCAACCTCGGATACCCGGTGTTCAACACGGCGGCCGGGAAGGTCGGCGTCTACATCTGTTACGACCGGCATTTCCCCGAAGGGGCGCGGATCCTCGGACTGAACGGCGCCGAGATCGTGATGAATCCGTCGGCGACCGTCGCCGGGCTGTCCGAGTATCTGTGGAAGCTGGAGCAGCCGGCACATGCCGTCGCCAACGGCTATTTCGTCGGCGCGATCAATCGCGTCGGCATCGAAGAGCCGTGGAACATCGGAGAGTTCTACGGGCAGAGCTACTTCTGCGATCCGCGCGGACAGCTCGTCGCCGTCGGCCAGCCGCGACAAGGACGAGCTCGTCGTCGCCGACCTCGATCTCGGAATGATCCAGCAGGTGCGCAACACCTGGCAGTTCTATCGCGACCGGCGGCCGGAGACGTACGGGGCGATCACTGAGATGTAGACAAGGTTAAAGGTTACAAGCTCAAGCGCCTGCGGCCCGAGCGAGGCGCGCGAGCCGCCGAGCGAGAGCGCGAGCGGGGTGGGGCCCCTCGCGCAGTAATGAATGCAGACAGCGGAAGGGACATGGGAGCTGACTAACTGACATGCGTACTCTCAAGAATTTCATCGACGGCGAATGGCGCGAGTCGACGCGGCGGCCGCGTCAAGGATCTGAATCCGGCGGACGTCGACGACGTCGTCGCGGAAGCGCCGTCGTCCACCGCGGCGGAAGCGGCCGACGCCTGCGAGGCGGCGGCGCGCGCGTTCGAGGGATGGCGCAGCACGCCCGCGCCGGTTCGCGGGCAGATTCTCTACAAGGTCCAGCGCCGCATGGAAGAGCGCCGGCAGGAGCTCGCCGAGGCGCTCACGCGCGAGGAGGGCAAGACGATCGCCGAATCGCGCGGCGAGATTCAGCGCGCGATCAACGTCGTCGAGTTCTTCGCCGGCGAGGCCCGGCGCATCACCGGCGAGACGATTCCGTCGGAGCTGCCGAACAACTTCTGCTACACGCTGAAGCAGCCGGTCGGGCCGGTCGGCGATCATCACGCCCTGGAACTTTCCGATCGCGATCCCGATCTGGAAGATGGCGCCGGCGCTGGTCTCCGGCAACACCGTCGTGTTCAAGCCGGCGTCAGCTGACGCCGCTGACCGCGTCGCTCATCGTCGAGATCTTCGACGAGTGCGGGCTGCCGCCGGGCGTGCTGAACCTGGTGTTCGGCGGCGGACGCGAAGTCGGCGACACGATCGTGCGGCATCCGGCCATCCTCGCCGTGTCGTTCACCGGATCGAACGACGTCGGCGTCGGTCTCTACGGCGCCGCGGCCGCGCGCGGGATCAAGTGCCAGTGCGAGATGGGCGGCAAGAACCCCATCGTCGTCCTCGGCGACGCCGACCTCGATCTGGCCGTCGAGAGCACGGTGCAGGGGGCGTTTGGGTCGACCGGACAGCGCTGCACGGCGACCAGCCGCGCCGTCGTGGTCGACGACGATCGCGAACGAATTCGTCGAACGGCTCGCCGCGCGCACGGCGTCGCTCGTCGTCGGCAACGGATTGAATCCCGACGACGAACGTCGGACCGTCGGTCGACGAGCGGCAGCTGGAGACCGTGCTGAGCTACGTCGAGACCGGCCAGCACGAAGGCGCCACGGCTGGTTCGCGGCGGCGAGCGCATCCGCGACGACGGGCGCGACCGCGGCTATTTCGTCGCGCCCGCGATCTTCGATCACGTCGACGCCAACATGCGCATCGCGCAGGAGGAGATCTTCGGTCCGGTGCTGTCGCTCATCCGCGTGCCGGACAACGAATCGGCGCTCTCGGTCGCCAACAACGTCCGCTTCGGTCTGTCGGCGTCGGTCTACACCAACGACGTGGCGGCGATGTTCAGGTTCGTCGATCGGCTGGACGCCGGCATCCTGCACGTCAACTCCCCGACCGTCGGCGGCGAAGCGCACATTCCGTTCGGCGGCATGAAGGCGACCGGCGTCGGACTGCGCGAAATGGGACGGGTCGCGATCGATTTCTACACGGAGCTGAAGGTCGTCTACGTGGACTACACGGGCGGGGCGCGAAAGAGCAATCTGTACTGAAGTTGCTGAATGTTGATTGCTGATCAGTGCTGACTGAAAGACTCGCCTCAATCAGCAATCAGCAGTCAGCGATCAGCGACTTCATGAAACTCCATGTCTCTGCTCATCACCAACGGCCGCATCATCACCGCGTCGGACGACTACGTCGCCGACGTCTACTGCGACAACGGCGATCATCATCGCGATCGGCAAGAATCTTCCGTCGCATCGCTTTCAGGCGGATCGAACGATCGACGCCTCCGGCAAGTACGTGATCCCCGGCGGCATCGACGTGCACACGCACCTGAACATGCCGTTTGGCGGCACGACGTCGGCCGACGATTTCGAGTCGGGCACCATCGCCGCCGCCTTCGGCGGCACGACCAGCATCGTCGACTTCGCGATTCAGTATCGCGGCAAGACGATGAGGCACGCGCTCGACGACTGGCGACAGCGGGCCGATGGCAACGCGGTCATCGATTACGGGTTCCACATGATCGTGACCGAGCTCGAGGACGCCGGCCTCGGCGACATGGATCGCATGGTCCGCGACGAGGGGATCACGAGTTTCAAGCTGTTCATGGCGTATCCCGGCGTGTTCATGGTCGACGATCAGACGATCTTCCGCGCGCTGCAGCGCACCGGCGAGAACGGCGGGCTCGTCTGCATGCACGCCGAGAACGGCGGCGTGATCGACGAGCTGGTCAAGGAAGCGCTGCGACGAGGAGACACGGCACCGAAGTATCACGCGCTCACGCGTCCGCCGACGGCGGAGGGTGAAGCGACCGGCCGAGCGATCGCGCTCGCCGAAATGGCCGGCGTCCCGATTTACATCGTGCATCTCTCGGCCGCGCACGCGCTCGAGAAAGTCAAGCAGGCGCGCGACATGGGGCTTCCGGCCTACGCGGAGACCTGTCCCGCAGTACTTGTTTCTGTCGTACGACAACTACGAGGAGCCGGGATTCGACGGCGCCAAGTACGTGATGTCGCCGCCGCTGCGCGACAAGTGGCATCAGGACGTGCTCTGGAAGGGGCTCGCGAAGAACGACCTGCAGGTGATCTCGACCGATCACTGTCCGTTCTGCATGGCCGAACAGAAGGAGCTCGGCACGCAACGACTTCAGCAAGATCCCAAACGGCGCACCCGGCATCGAAACGCGGCTGACGCTCGTGCACGACGGCGGCGTGCGGCCCGGACGGATCTCGATGAACCGCTTCGTCGAGCTCTGCTCGACGACGCCGGCGAAGATGTTCGGTCTGTTTCCGCGGAAGGGAACGATTGCGGTGGGCAGCGACGCCGACATCGTGGTGTTCGATCCCGAACAAGTCGGCGACGCTCAGTGCGAAGACGCTGCACATGAAGGTGGACTACAACCCGTACGAAGGGCGCACGGTGAAGGGCTCGCCGTCGGTCGTCGTCAGCGGCGGCGAGGTGATCATCGACGGCGATCGATTCGTCGGAAAGAAAGGCGCGGGCCGCTTCCTGCGCCGCGGCCCCAGTCAGGCGCCGGCCGGCTGTAGGTCACAGGGCAGGACTCAGGAGACCCCGCCTCATCGCGCTACCGTCAGATTGTTCTTCACCTCAAACACGCCGTTAATCTCGCGCGCCTTCAGACCCGCGACGGACTTGTCGCTCTCGCTGTCGACGACGCCCTCGAGCGTGACTCGCCCCTGCTTCACGATGATGTGAATCGACGGCTGGCTCTGGAAGCCATACCGGTCGAGCGCCGTCGCTGTTGTAGATGTTCCGCGCCACCGCCAGCCGGATGGCATCGTCGGCGGGCGAGACGGGCAGCACCTCGATGTCGTTGATGACCTGTGTCGACGCCCTCGACCCTCTTCACCCGGCGCTCGGCGTCGTCTCTTGAGCGTCGGCCGCACGACCTGCGCCGAGGAGCCTGACCGTTCCGCCCGGCTCGACCCTGAACGCCAGGAAATCAAACACCGAGTAGTACGGCAGCACGAACAGCTCGCTGCTCGACGTCCGCTTCGACGCGGAGCGTCCGCGAATCCTTCTGCTGGCTTGGCGCGAACGATCGACAGGACCGACGCATCAGCGCGATAACCAGTGCATACATGAGACGGCTCCCTGTAGCCAGCGCCGCTCTATCAGAATAGCGCCGAAGTCCGAACGGCGTTTGCCCGGCCGGCCGGCTTTCGTGGATCATTTGCGTGCCCTTTGGCTGAGGAGCAACCAGCGTGACCAGGACAGCAACGCAAGTCGAGCGGCCGGACGGCCGCGTCGAGCTTGTCGACACCGTCGACAGTCGAGCGAAGCCCGCTCTACAACGAAGACCTCGCGCCGGTGCCGATCGCGCGCCGCAACTGGACGACTTACAACTACGCGGCGTTGTGGATCAGCATGGCGCACTGCATTCCGACCTACATGCTGTCGGCCGGACTGATGGCCGCGGGCATGAGCTGGGCGCAGGCGCTCTTCACGGTCGCGCTCGGCAATACCATCGTCCTCGTTCCAATTCTTCTGAACTCGCATCCCGGCACACGCTACGGCATTCCATTTCCGGTGTTTGCGCGCGCCGCCTACGGAACGATCGGTTCGAACCTGCCCGCGCTCATGCGCGCGATCGTCGCGTGCGGATGGTTCGGCATCCAGGCATGGATCGGCGGCGAGGCGGTGAACACGTTCTTCACGAGCATCGTCCCGGGCTGGCAGCGACTGCTGGGCAGCGGCTTCGGCGGCCATTCGACGACCGAGTGGCTGTCGTTCCTGATCTTCTGGAGCCTGAACGTCGCGATCGTCTATCGCGGCATGGATCTGCTGCGGAAGGTCGAGAACTGGGCCGCGCCGTTCGTGCTCGTGATGACGACGCTGCTGCTCGCGTGGGCGGTGACCGAAGCCAAGGGATTCGGGCCGCTGCTCTCGCAGCCCGGGAAAGTACTCCACGCTTGCGCGAGTTTCTATCCGGTGTTCGTCCCGTCGCTCACCGCGATGATCGGATTCTGGGCCACGCTGTCGCTCAACATGCCGGACTTCACGCGCTTCGGCCGCAGCCAGCGCGAACAGGTCATCGGCCAGGTCGTGGCGTTGCCGACGACGATGTTCGTGTTCGCCGCGATGGGCGTCCTGATCACGAGCGCGACGGCGATCATTTACGGCGAGGTCATCTGGGATCCGATCAAGCTGATCGGCCGGTTCAGCAATCCGCTGGTCATCGCCGATCTCGATGTTCACGGCCGTCGTCGCGACGCTCGCGGTCAATATCGCCGCGAACGTGGTGTCGCCGGCCAACGACTTCGCCAATGCGTTCCCGCGGCTGATCACGTTCAAGACCGGCGGACTGATCACCGGCATTCTCGGAATCCTGATCCAGCCGTGGCGGCTGCTCGCCGATCCGTCCGGCTACATCTACAACTGGCTGCTCGGGTATTCGGGCGGACTTGGTTCGATTGCCGGGGTGCTGATCGCGGATTACTGGATCGTCCGGAAGCGACAGCTGTCGCTCGAGGATCTGTACCTGCACAGATGGACGGTACGGCCGTTGGAACATGGCCGGCATTCTCGCCACGCGTGATCGGCTGCGCGCTCGCGTGGGGCGGACTCGTCGTTCCGCACGCTCCGGCCGCTGTACGACTACGCGTGGTTCGTCGGATTTGCGCGCGGCAGCGCTCGCCTACGTCGGGCTCCGATTGCTTGTTCCAGTCCCAGTCGCCAGCAGCCGATAGCCAGTCGCCAGCAGCCTGAGAGCGTCAAGAGTTCAGCAATTCAGTGCAGCCCCGGTGCTTCACCATGCCGCCCTCGACATCGGCAAGCGCGTGTGACGTGACGAAGGCGCTCTGCATCGAGCGCGCGGACAATGCTCTTCACCCTGCCGACTTCCAGCCTGGTGACGACGCAGTAGAGGATCTCCTGGTCCTCGAAGCTGAGGCCGCCGCGCCCTTTGTAGACGGTCACCCCGCGACCCAGGTTCGGCCATGATCCGTGCGGCGATTTCGCCGCTCGCGCGCGAGACGATGGTGATCGCCGTGTATTCCTCGATGCCGTGGATGACGAAGTCGAGCGTCCGCGCCGCGGCAACATAGGTCAGGATCGAGTACAGCGCCTTCTCGACCCCCAGCAGCGACATCGCCACCAGGAACAGCGCGACGTTGAAGAGCAGGATGACGTCGCCGACTTTGAGGAGATGGCTTCGCCGGCTGATCAGCAGCGCGGCGATCTCGGTGCCGTCGAGGACGGCTCCGCCGCGCACCGCCAGGCCGATCCCGGCGCCCGAGAAAGAACCCGCCGAACACGGCCGTCAGCACGCAGATCGGGCGTGACGTCAGGAAAGGGAACGATCGCAAGCGCCACCGACAGGCCGCCGATGGCGAGCACGCTGCGAATCGCGAACGCGCCGCCGATCTGACGATATCCGAGGGCGACAAACGGAAGATTGACGACGACGATCCAGATCGACAGCGGCGTGCCGGTCACCGCCGAGACCAGCATGGAAATGCCGGTGACACCGCCGTCGATGAAGTGGCTGGAGCAGGAGGAAGCCCTTGATCCCCATGCCGGCCGAGAGGATCCCCAGCACGATCAGCAGACCGTTCAGCGATTCACGCGCAACGCGATTCACCGCGCCATCTTACGATCGGCGGCAGCTCGGCTACGCGGCCTGCTTCTCGATCCGGGCGCGCAGCGACGCCAGCTCGGCGCCGATCGCGCGAAGCTCCTGCTCGGTCGTTTCGAGCTTTTCCCCTTCGGCTCTGACGAAGCGGCTGTACGGCGCGATGCTCTCGCGAATGCGATCGCCGCTCCTGCCGAATTTCCTTGGCGAACTGCTCGTGCAGCGCGTCCGACAGCCGCTGCACGCACGTCGCCGAATCTTGCGCCGCATCTGCTTCTTTGGCCTGTTCGCGCTTCGCGGGAAGGATGAAGAAACCGAGCGCGGCAATCACCGATGCCATGATGATCCCGGTCACGTCGGCCGCAGCCGTCGTCGCGGCAATGGTGACGATGGCGCCCAGCCCGACGCCGCCGGCGCTGACCGCCGCGGCCGCCGCCACCGCATTCCGCGCATCGTCGGCCAGTTCGCGCGCTTCCTTGCGGCGATCGAACGAGTCGATGACCTTCTGCGACTCGCGATTGACCGATTCGATGCAGCCGGCTGCGATCGCTGTGAAAGCGTGCCGGAGTCGGAGTCGCCGACGATCCGATCGCGATACTGACGGCGCCGTTCGGCCAGGTGCTTCGGTGACGTCCTGCCACTGGCGCAGGTCCGCATCGACGAGCCAGTCGACCAGCTCGCCGACCTTCCGTTCGATTTGCTGCGGCGCGTCGCCGACGACCTGTTGCTCGAATCCCTGCTGGACGCGGCTGCGGTTCAGCAGATCCATCACCCGACCGATTCGCATGGTGTCGTCGAAGAACTCATGACCGCGCTTTTCCATCTCGAGCAGGATGCGATCGATGTCTGAAATGCGGAATCCGAAATCGCGCAGCAGATCCGCCTGATAGACCGCCAGCTGGCTTTCGACCTCGTCGAGCGTGGCGAAGTCGTCCTTCAGCAGCGCGGCGCGCTCCTTGACCGCGGCCGCATGACGATCGGTCAGCGCGAGCGCCGACGCCGAGCGGATTCAGCAGCTTCAGCCGGATTCGGCCGGGCGAATCGAGTGTTTCGCGAATGTATCGCTCCAGCGCTTCGAACCGGCTGGCCGCCCACGCCGCGGGATCGCCCTGCTTCGCGCGGAGCGCAAGACGCGCGCTGACCGGGAAGATGTCGGGGCTGAACCCGAGCAGCGTCCGCGCGTTGTCGGCGACGAACGCGCGAACCTCCTCGACCTGTGCGTCGCTGTCGAGAATGTCGATCTTGTTGATGACGATGACGATCTTCTTGCCCCAGCCGCGGACCTGCTCGAGAAACGCGCGCTCGGTTTCGGTGAACGGCCGATCTGCCGACGTGACGAACAGCACGAGATCGGATCGCGGGACGAATTCCGCGGTGATCGCTTCGTGCTCTCGAATGATCGCGTTGGTGCCGGGCGTATCGACGATGTGGATTTCGCGGAGGATTTCGGCGGGCGCGGTGATGACGTGCAGATCGGTTCCCGCACCGTCGCGGTCGAGCGTCTCGCCGTACTGGAGCACGTTGATCTGGGCGGTTGTCGGCGTCACGCCTTCCGTGCGCGACCGGTGCTCCCGACGAGCGCGTTGATGAACGCGCTCTTCCCGGAATTGAATTCGCCGACGATGACGAGCAGAAAGAGCTCGTCGAGCTGTTCGATCGAGCGGTCGAGCGCCTGCTGATGCTCGGGCGCCGCGTCGAAGCGCACCAGCGCCGTGCGCAAGCCTCGCGAGCACGCGGCGTTCCTCCCGGACCAGCTCATCTTCGCCGCCGGACAGAATCCTGGTCAACATCGTCGTGGGCCCGGCGGTGCATTATCCAAGCCAGTGTCGCGGTTCGCGACTGGCTACTGGCTACTGGCGACTGGTTACTGGCAGGCTACTGGCACTGAGCCTACTCGAAACGGAAACTGCGAAGCTGGAGACTGGCGAACTGGGAAGTGGATTCGCGATTAGCGATGAGTGATCAGGGATTCCGCCGTCTCGGCGCCATCGTCGCGGCTCCAGTCGGTGTGCGGCGCGTGGTTCTCGACGAGCCAGCCGTAGACGAGCCGGCCGTAGCTCTGCCATCGCATCTGACTGCGCTCGTAGAAGGGAATCAGCGCGCGCTGCAGGGCCGGCAGCCGGTAAAACGGAACGCCGGGAAAATAGTGATGCTCCAGGTGGTAATTGGAGTTCAGGAACGCGAAATCCCAGAACCAGTGTCCCTTCATCAACGTGCCCCACTTCGCCGGATCGGTCGGATCGATGTCGTAGTGCTGACCGAGCCGATTGAGCGTGAAGGCGATCGGAAAGATGAAGAAGACCGGAATGATGCTCGTGCGAAGCGCCGCGTAGAAACCGAAAAAATACCAGAGCGCAGCCAGCGCGGTCAGGTGCGCCGCCATCGACACCTTGCGTTCCCACCCGATGCGATGCTGCAGGATCTCGACCGGATACGTCGACGACTCCCGACGCGCCGCCCGGAAATAAATCGGAAACAACGCCGGCGTGCAATACAGCAGCTTGTACCACCGCTTGTTGACCTTCGGCGAGAGGTGATGCGCGTTTCGGATCGTCTTCGTCCGACCCGAGCTCGGCATGATGGTCGAGATGCCAGCGGGTGAATTGGCTGGCTGAGATGCCGCTGGGAATGGCGTAGAGCAAGCCCCAGGATGCGCTCGACGATCGGCCGCCGGCGCTCGAACATCGTGTGGTGAACGACCTCGTGCAGCAGGATCGTGAAGTCGAAAATCGTGAGTCCCTGGACGAACGCCAGCGGGATCCAGATCAGCGGGTTGTCGAAACGGATGAGGCCCCAGGTCGCCAGCGCGAGGATCGCAAACTGTCGCGCCGCGACCACGAAAGTGCCGCCACGGCGATCTTCTGGTGGAGCTCGCGCATCTGTTCGCGCGAGATGGCTGCGCCCAGCTCAGCTCGGAGCGCAACCGCGTGCTGGGAGAAGTAATGGGACTTCACAGGAACTGTTTTAATTTTACCAGGTGTGCTCACTGATCCGGTTCTGACGACAGGTTCGGTGACAACCGGGTCCACTGGGTTCTGCAGCGGTTCGACTTCGGATCCCGGACTCGGATTCGCGAACCCCGGATCGAGCCCGTTACTCCGGATTCGGATTCAGCGGCCTGACCCGCGTCAGCGCGACGCCGACAAGCACCGCGGCGGCCCCGGCAATCTTCCGCACGCCGAGCGGCTCGCCAAGGAAAATCGCGGCGGCGGTCATCGCGACCAGCGGGACCAGATTGGAGTAGACCGACGTGCGGGCGCAGCCGATCTCTCGCACGGCGGCGTACCAGATCGTGTACGACACGCACAGCGCGAAGAGCGCCGAGTACACGATCGACGATCCACGTCCCGATCGCGACGTCGGTCCCACGCCACCGCGCGGATGTGCGGAAGACACGACCGGCACGTAGAGCAGCCGTCCCGATCGCCATCGACAGCCCGGTCACGGCAACCGGCGAATGCCGCATGCATCAACGTGTCGCGATCCGAGCGTGTAGATCGCCCAGCAGCAGACCGCCGCGAACATCATCAGATCGCCGACCCACGTCGCTCCCGCCGACGTGCACGCCGCGGCCGACGACGATGTAGATGCCGGCCAGCGACAAGGCCGCGCCGAGCCAGTGCGTCGGCGGTCGACGCGCTCTTCGCCAATGCGCCGCACCCATCAGCGCGATCAGCACCGGGGTGCAGCGCCGAGAATCAGCGCCGCGTTTGCCACGCTCGTCGCTGCGCCAGCCCGCCGACGAACCAGTACTGATAGAGACACTGGCCGACCATCGCCGAGCCCGACAAGGCCGAGCACGTCGCGCCTGCCCATCGGCGTCGGCGTGTAGAGGACGCTCGCGAACGAACCCTCGACGACGCCGTCGCGGCGGCAAGACTCCGGATCGACCGCCATCGTCGGCGAGAAAGACCGCCGACGCGACGATCACGCGGATCGCGTTGAACGCCTGCGGGTCGATCTCGGCGAACGCGTGCTTGACGATGGCGTAGTTGGTGCCCCAGATGATCGTCATCAGGAGCAGCAGCGCGTCGATGCGGCGGATGTGCAGCGGCATCACGAGGACCGGCGGGCAAAAAAAATGACCACGCGAGCTCAGAGGATACAGGAGGTTCGTGTATCCGCCGTGCCCGCGTGGCCTTCCGTGTTCTTCGCGCGTTCTTCTGCCGGCTTAGCCGCCGAACGGCTTGAAGAAGAACAGCAGGAACGAGATCAGCAGCACGTAAATGACGAGCGACTCGATCAGGACGAGGCCCAGGATGAGCGCGCCTCGCACGTCGCCGGCGGCGCCGGGATTACGCGAAATCGCTTCGGCCGCGGCGCTGACCGCCTTGCCCTGACCGAGCGCCGCGAGCCCCGCCGCGATGCCCAGCGCGAAGCCGGCAGTGATGATCGACCACTTGGCGATCTCGAGGTTCGATGGACTCCGTGCCGGTGCCCTGCGCGAAGACCGGGCGCGAACACGCCACCTGCGAGGACCAGTGCGAATGTCAGGACGAAACGTTTACTCACGACCCAAACCTCCTCTGAGAATCTCTCTCGTGCCAAAGTTCAGTCAAGAAACGGAGAATGATGACCAGCCCGCCGACTACGCCGCCGCCGGCGCCTGATGCCCGCTCGGCGCGTCGTGTCCGTGCTCGTCCTCGTGATGCTCGACGGCCACCGCGCCCTGCAGGTAGATGATCGACAGCAGCACGAAGATGAATGCCTGCAGCGCCACCGGTGATCAACCCGAGGAACATCATCGGCAGCGGAACGAGAAATGGGATCAGCGTAAACAGGATGAGGATGACCATCTCTTCGCCGAAGATGTTGCCGAAGAGACGAAGCGACAGCGACATGACGCGGGCCGCATGGCTGATGATCTCGATCGGAAAATACAGAAACCCGATCCACCACGGCGCGCCGGGCGGCGCCCAGAAGTGCTTCACGTAGCCGACGATGCCCTGGTCCTTGACGCCGTGGAAGTGGTAGTAGACCCACGTCGTGATCGCGCAGCCGAGCGTGACGTTGATGTTGCTGGTCGGCGCCATCAGGCCAGGAATCAGGCCCATGTAGTTCCCGAGCAGGATGAAAATGCCGAAGGTGCCGATGAGCGGCAGAAAACTGCGTCCCGTTCGGCCCAATCCACTCCTCGAGCAGGTTCAGCAGCGGCGGTCAGGCCATCCTCGAACACGATCTGCAGCTTGCCCGGGTTCTCGACGCTCAGACGCGAGCGGATGATGAGCGACAGCACGGTCAAGCACGGCGACGATCAGCATCACCATCACGAGATAGTTCGGGATGACGATCCCGTGCTCCGCCTTGATGTGGAAGCCAAGCGCCTCGAGCGCCGCCTTGACCGGCGGGCCCAGAACGGCATTCACCACATCCACAATCCAGAGCGGGTGTTCCAGCTTCTCCATTCAGCTCGGTCGACAGAGCATGGGCGCCGCGCTTACGTGCGCGGCGACGAAGTCCTTCATGAGGAGGAAACGAACGGCTTCGACCGCCACGGCCGCCACTATCGAGGACGCTCCAGCCAGTAGCCCCAAAGGGGGCAGGCGCAAACGAGCAATCATAACGTACGCGCCAAAACCGAGTAAAGCGTACCGCCCGGTCAATTTCATGACCGTCCAAGCGAAGCGACGGGCGGCGCGGCGGACACGTGCGGGACGATCAATCCGATCGACCAGCGCGGTGACGCCCGACTGAATCGCGAGGTAACTCGCGCCAGCGATCAGTCCGCCGCCGAGCACCGCCAGCGCCGACATCGCCGGCGACCGCGACACGAGCAAGCGCGAACGATCGTCATCAGCGCGCACACGAGGATCGCCGTGCGGCCGACGCGTCGCAGCAGAGGATCGGCTTCCACGCACGCGCTATTTCAGAAACCGGCCGGCCGTGCGGTAGACGTTCAGGATGCCGGCGGCGACACCGATCGCAAAGAACACAGAAGAACAACCACGGCGCGGTTCCGAACGACTTGTCAAGATACCAGCCCGAGCCCGGCGCCAATGGCAATCGCGAAGACGAACGAGATGCCAACGGTGCTGAGCGCACCGATCGTCCGCATGGTGTCGGCCATGGAACCGGTTCCGCGGCTGGGCGGCTGAGGATCGTCCATGCTCTATCGTAGCCCGACGACAGCCGCGCCGCGCGTCTCCCGCCCTCCCGTCAACGGCCACCAGGCGGTACCGGCTTGGACGCGGGTGTCGATCCATCAGTGCACGGGGCATCGACGATGAGCCCAGCCGGCGCTCCTGGCACCGCAACCGGCGCTGCCGGTTTGTTGCAGTCGGCTTCAGCCTTCGCGATGGCCGGACCGTATTCAGGGCTCACCCGTACGATGACCCGTCCAACCGACGATTGCAGCCGGCGGAGAAATGGTTCGGGATAGATTCCAATCCAGACGATGAGCGTGATGAGCGGCACGAAGGCCGCGATCTCGCGGAGGTTCAAGTCCCGCAGCTGCGCGTTCGCTGGATTGTCGGCGGGACCGAACATCGTCCGCTGATACAGCCAGAGCATGCACGCGGCGCCGAGCAGCATGCCGCCGGCTGCAATCGCGGCCCAGGACTTATGGTCCACGTAGAGGCCCTGAAGGATCAGGATCTGTCCGATGAATCCGTTCAGCGCCGGCAACCCGATGAACGACAGAATCAGTAGAAGTAATACGGCGGACAGAATCGGCGTCAGCTTCGCCAGCCCGCCGTACTCGCTGATCTCGAGCGTACGCCGGCGTTCGGCCAGCAGTCCGACGACGAGCCACAGCCCGGCGATCGAGATTGCGTGATTCATTTGCTGGAGGATGCTGCCCGTCAACCCCACCGGCGTCAACGCGGCCACGCCGAGCGTCATCATTCCCATCTGGCTGACGGTCGAGTAGGCGACGAGCCGCTTCCAGTCGCGCTCAGCGAGCGCGACCAGTCCTGCGTAGAGGATCCCGACAATGGACAGGCCGGCAATCCACGGCACGAAATGGCGGGTGGCGTCCGGCAGAATTGGGAGGCTGAAACGAATGAGCCCGTAGGTGCCAATCTTCAACGTGATCGCGGCCAGCATGATCGATCCCGCGGTGGGAGCAGCGGTGTGCGCGTCGGGCAGCCAGGAATGCAGCGGGAAGAGGGGAATCCTCACGGCGAAACCCAGAAGCAACGTGAGGAAAATCCATTTCTGAGTTTCAAATGGAATGGTCAGACGCTGAAATTGTGTGATGTCGAACGTGTAAACGCCCGTGGCTGAATGATTGAAGACGTACAGGCCGAGAATGCCGAACAGCAGCACGGCGCTGCCGGCCAGCGTGTAGAGAACGAATTTGAGCGCCGCGTGAGAAGCGCGTCCCGCTCCCCACATCCCGATCAGGAAATACACCGGCACCAGCGTGATCTCCCAGAACAGGAAGAACAGCAGGAAATCGAGCGACACGAATGTGCCGATGAGTCCGCATTCGAGCACGAGCAGGAGGGCGTAGTACTCCTTGACGCGCTCGGTGACCGATGTCCACGATGCGGCCACGGCAATCGCGCTGATCACCGTCGTCAGAAGAACCAGCAGCGCGCTGAATCCGTCCACACCGACGTAGTAGCTCGCGCCAATGGCAGGAATCCAGGACCGTCGCTGGACGAACTGCCACGGCGGGCCGAACGGCTCGAACGAGAACCACAGGGGAAGCGCCAGCAGGAACGTCCCGATCGCGCCGACGTTGGCAATCCATCGAATGACGTCGTCGCGACGACGGTCGACGAAGAGGAGCCCGACGGCTCCGGCAAGCGGCGTAAAGAGGATCAACGACAGCACGGCGATATCGAAAGAGAGTGAGAGTTACGGGAGCCGTGAACGAACACTTGGAAACGAAGAACGAAAAACGACAAACCAGGAACCTAAAACCAAAGACCTCAAACCTGAAACCAACACGTCCACCATCCGATCGACGACGTGTTTCTCGATCATACGAGCGATCCATCCGGCGATCTGCACCGCCGATCCGCACGCGTCCACGCAGGCATTGATGACGCGGGTATCGAGACGCGACAGCGTCCGCGCCGTGCTGAATATGCCACCGACCAAGGTCGCCGCGTACAGCTCGTCGAAGTAGTACTGGTTGGCAAGGAGAGCGTGACCATCGGGCCAGCACTCGGCGAGGTGGAGATCCATCGCTGGCTCCCGCTTGTGAAATCGACGAGCGATCACGATGCCGGAGAGCGGCAGCAGCACCGACATCAGCAGGAGCGCGACGACTGCCAGCGGCGACAGCGGGTTCCCGGGAGCGGGGCCTGTGAGTGCGAGGAAATTAACGATGGAGCTTGTCCTCCCCGGCGCAGACACCCCGATGAATCCCAGGACGATAGTGGCGACCGCGAGCGCCATCAGCGTCACGATGAGCGGCATCGGCGCCTCGCGTGAACTGGAGGGCGGCCACGTCCGCGGGAACCCCCGATACCTGCCGTAGAACGTCAGCAGCATGAGGCGCGACATGGAGACCGCGGTCAGCACGGCCGTCGCTGACGTGATCATCCACAGCACGCGATGACCGGCGAAGATGCCCGCTGCGACCTCGTTCGTGCTGAAAAAGCCTGAGAGCGGCGGGATGCCCGCCACCGCCAACGCGCCGACGGTCATCGTCACGAACGTCGCGGGCATGTACTTCCGGAGGCCACCCATCCGTTGCATGTTCGCTTCGCCGTCCATCGTGTGGACGAGCGTGCTGCTTCCGAGAAACAGCAGCGACTGCGACACGCCGAGGGTGACGAGGTGGAAGACGGCAGCTGAAAACGCGCCGGCCCCGAGCGCGGTGAAGATCAATCCGAGCTGCGACATCATCGAGTAGACGAGGACGCGCCTGATGTCGTCGTGGACCAGGGCCAGCAGCCCGGCCATGACTGCCGTCAATACGCCAAGCGTCATCACAATCGTCATGATGACGGGTGCTCGCTCGAAGAGCGTCGCGTTGCGGGCGATGAGGTAGACACCGGCGGGCAGCATCGTCGTGGTTTGAATGAGCGCCGAAACCGGCGCCGGTCCGTCCAGGGCGTCCGGCAGCCAGACGTGCATGGGAATCTGAGCGCTCTTGGCGACCGCACTGATCCACAATCCCAGACAGATTCCCGAGATTGCACCGAAAGTCCCCGCCTCCACCGGCATCGACGTGGCGCTCGCGGCAACCTCCCTGAAGTCGAGCGTGCCGAAGGTGAAATACGTCAGGAGCATCGCGACCAGCAGGCCCCAGTCGCCAAGCCAGTTCACGATGAATGCCTTCATCGCGTCGTTGGCGAGCCCGGGACGCTCGAACCAGAGGCCAATCAACAGAAACGAGCAAATCGCCATTCCCTGCCAGCCGACAGCCAGGACGAGAAAGTTGCCTGACAGCACGAGCAGCAGCATGAATGCTGACGACAGGCTGAGATAGCTGAAGAATCGCGCGTATCCGCCTCGCGAGTCGTCCTGCATGTATGCAGCCGCGTAAACATGAATCAGCAACCCGACGCTCGTGACGAGCAGCGCCATCATCGCGGACAGTGGATCGAGCCTCAGCGTCCATCTGGCCGTGAACATCTCGATGCCGCTCGCCGTCTGGAGCGGAATGGCGGGAATCCAGTCGCCAAGTCCCACATCGTGGACTCGACCATCGGGAGGCAGGGCGGTCATCGCTGCAAGTGACCAGGCTGACAGCGCGAGCGCGACACCCATCGCCGCCGTCGCGATTGTGGCTGCCGCCCGGCGGCTGAACCAGCGACGGCCAATCAACCCGTTGATCGCGGCGCCAGCCGCCGGAACGAGCGGAATCAGGAAGATGTTCGGCATGGACATCTGAATGACGATGGTGCGGGACGCTTACACGCCGGTAAGAGCAGCGTCCGAGCGCGCCGCCGACAACACATAGCACCCGTTCCCGGGGGTGTCAAGGAACGACAACTCCCTTTGTACCAATAATTTTCGGACAAATCGCGTTCTTGACGCTCTCCGCGTGGGCCGCCTATACTCGACGTAACGAGGCCCTCAATGATTCATGTGGTTGTGGCACTCGGGTTGGCTGCCCTCGCCGCCCTGACCCCCGCATTTCAACAGGAAACAACCAAGACGCCCGCGGCAAGCGATGCCCGAACCCGCGACGTCTACGTCAGCGTCCGCGACAGTAAGGATGCGGCGGTCACTGGGCTGCGTGCCGCAGATTTCCAGGTGCGAGAAGACGGGGCGCCGCGTGAAGTGCTTCGGGCCGAGCCGGCCACGGCGCCTCTGCAGATCGTCCTGCTGGTCGATGACAGCCAGGCGATGAACGCGGCGCTCCAGCCCATGCGCGAAGCGCTTACGAAGTTCGTCGACAAGATGCAGGGGCACGCTGAGATCGGGATCGTGACGGTCGGTGAGCGCTCCACCTCGCTCGTGCCGCCGACCACCGACGTCAACACACTCAAGCGCGGCATTACTCGAATCTTTGCGCGACCAGGCTCGGGCGCCTACATGCTCGACGGGATCCAGGACGTCAGCCAGGGCTTCCAGCGGAAGGAGGCGGCGCGTCCGCACATCATCGGCATCAGCATGGACGCAGTCGAATTCAGCAACCTTCGATGGGAGCAGGTGCTGAAGACCCTGAACGGCAGCGGCGCCACCCTGCACATGCTCTCCCTCGGCATGCCGTCGGCCTCGATGGCAGACGAGATGCGGAACCTGAACCAGACAATTGCCGAGGGCACCAAGGACACCGGCGGCCGGCGCGATCTGGTGCTGGCCACGTCAGGCATCCCGGAGGCACTGCTCAGGGTCGCCGACGATCTGCTCAACGAGTACGTGGTCACCTACGGCCGCCCGGAGCGACTCATCCCGCCGGAGAAACTTCAGGTCACGGTTTCCAAACCGGACGTCACCGTCCGCGCGCGCACGAGGCTGGCTGGCCGATGAGAGCGGGTCGAATCGCGGCGCTGTCGGCGCTCATCGTCTGTGTGGTCTCGCTTGGAGTTGCCGCGCAGCAGGGGAAGTTCCGCGCCGGCGTCGAACTGGTGTCACTGAACGTGACGGTCATGGATGGGACGAAGTACGTCACGGGCCTCCTGCAGGAAGATTTCGAGGTCTACGAGGACGGAGCGAAACAGAGCCTGAGCTTCTTCTCAGCCGTGCAGCAGCCAATCGCGCTGGCGATCCTGCTCGATACGAGCAACAGCATGGAGGACAAGATCGCGACCGCGCAGCAAGCCGCGACCGGGTTCGTGCGACGGATGAAGAAGGACGACGTGATCGAGGTGATCGAGTTCAACAGCCAGGTGCGGATTCCGCAGCCGTTCACGAACGACGTGAACGCGCTGGAGCGTGCGATCCGGCAGACAACGGTCAATGGATCGACGTCACTCTACAACGCCATCTACGTGTCGCTGCGCGGGCTCAAGGATGAGCGTGCGAAAAACGCCGAGGAAATCCGCCGTCAGGCGATCGTCGTACTGTCGGACGGCGACGACACATCGAGCGTCATCGAATATGACGATGTGCTCGATCTGGCCAAACGGTCGGAGACCGCCATCTACGCCATCGGTCTGCGTCAGCCTGAATCGGGTCGTGGAAAGTTCAAGGAGGCGGAATTCGTGCTGCGCCAGCTCTCCCAGGAAACCGGCGGGCGGGTGTTCTTCCCGACGTCGGTCGCGGAGCTGCCGAAGATCTACGAACAGATTTCCGAGGAGCTTGCGAGCCAGTACACCATGGCGTATTCGTCGAAGAATCCGATGCGCAATGGCGCGTGGCGCCGCATCGACGTGCGGGTGAACAAACCGGGCGTCAGCGCCCGCACCCGCCGGGGCTACTACGGACCATCGGGTCAATAGAACAGCATGCATCTGGTGCCGCTCCTGCTGTATGCCGCCTCAGCGGCGGCGTATGTCGCCCACTTTGCGTGGCGCGATCCGCGGGTGGGCAGACTGGCCACGGCGTTGATGGCCGGCGGCGTGCTGGCACACACGTTCCTGATTGGCATGCAGACGGTGCAGGCCGGTCACGCGCCGGTGGTCGGCACCAGTGCGGCCATATCGGCGTTCGTGTGGCTGCTCGGCTTGGCGTATCTCTACATCGAGCTGACGTCGGACGAGCGATCGATGGGAGCATTCGTCGCTGTCCTGCTCGTCGGACTCGACGTCATTCCGGCACTTGATCCCGGCGTCGCGCCGAGGCCGCCGGTCCTGCAAAGCCCTCTCTTCACGGTTCACGTGATGTCGCTGCTCTTCGCCTACGCCAGCTTCGCGCTCGCGTGCGTCCTCGGCGTGACCTACGCGCTGCTGTTCAAGGAGATCAAGGCCAAGCAGCTGGGGTTCTTCTATACGAGGCTGCCGCCGCTGGCGTCGCTCGACTTGATGAACAGTCGGGCGATCACCGTCGGCTGGGTGTTCCTGACCATCGGCGTCGTGGTCGGCGGCATCTGGGCGTGGCAGGTCCAGGGATCGCCGGATCCGCGCGCCCAGGCGATGTCGCTCGCCGATCCGAAGATTCTGGTCGCGCTGGTCTCGTGGGGAATTTATTCCTTCGCGCTGTTTGCCCGGAAGGCGATCGGCTGGAGCGGCCGGCGCGCCGCATACCTGTCAGGCATTGCCTTCGCGGTCGTGCTGCTCAATTTCGTGCTGGTCGGTTATTTTCTGACCTCGAGCCACCGTTTTTGACGAGCACCGAGTGATGCGCCTCTTCGCCGTCGGATTGAGTCATCGCACCGCGCCCGTCGAGCTGCGGGAGACCGTCGATTTCGCCCGCAAGGGTCTCGATGCGGCGCTCGCGGAGCTCGCCTCGCGCGGGATCGGCCGGGAGCTGGTCGTGTTGTCGACCTGCAACCGCGCCGAAGTCTACGCCGTCGGCGAGACCGACGAAACGGCCGATCACATCGGCCGATTTTTCAGCGAGTATCACGAGATTCCGCACGCGGATGTCCGCGAGCATCTCTACGTGCATCGCGGTGCCGACGTGGCGCGTCACCTGTTTCGCGTCGCCGCCGGACTCGATTCGCTCGTCGTCGGCGAACCGCAGATTCTCGGTCAGGTCAAGGCCGCCTACGCCGTCGCGAGCGACGGCCAGTTCACCGCGGCCCTGACCAACCGCTTGTTTCACTCGGCGTTCACCGTCGGCAAACGCGTGCGCTCTGAAACCGGACTCGGCGAAGGGGCGGTGTCGGTCAGCTACGCGGCGATCGCGCTCGCCAAAAAGATTTTCGGCGACCTGAAGGGTCGCTCGGTGCTCATTCTCGGCGCCGGCGAGATGGCCAAGCTGACCGGCATCCATCTGCAGTCGCAGCACGTCAAGCAGATCACGATTGCGAGCCGCACGCTTCAGACCGCGCAGAACCTCGCGGCGCGACTCGACGGCATCGCGGTTCCGTGGGATCGCATCGATCCGGCGCTGTCGGCGGCCGACATCGTCGTGACCGCGACCGGCGCGTCCGAGCCGGTGCTCACCCGCGCACGCGTGGACGATGCGATGCGGTCACGTCGGAATCGCGCGCTCTTCGTCATCGACATCGCGGTGCCGCGCGATGTCGATCCGGCGGTCGGCGGCCTCGATCAGGTGTTTCTCTACAACATCGACGATCTGCGCACGATCGTGCAGGAAAACCTCGCGCGCCGCGGCGCCGAACTGGCGCGCGCCGAAGCGATCATCGACGAAGAGGTGGCGAAGTATACGGCGTGGATGCAGTCGCGCGAGATCGTCCCGACGGTGGTCGCGCTGCGCCAGCGGTTCGAAGCGATTCGGCGCGCGGAGCTGCAGCGGCTCGAGCCGAAGCTCTCGGGTCTGCCCGCCGAGGCACGCACGCGCGTCGACGAGGTGACGCGGCTGATCGTCGAGAAGCTGCTGCTGACGCCGACCGAGCAGCTGAAGTCGGTCAGCGACGAGGCGATGATCGTCGCCTATGCGGACGCGTTGAACCGGTTGTTCAGTCTCGCGCAGGACCAAGACCAGGGCGCGGTTGCGCCTGAGGAGGAGTCCGAGGTGTCGTCGTGACGCCGCTCAGGATCGGCACGCGCGGCAGCGCGCTGGCGCTCTGGCAGGCAAAGACGGTGGCGGCTCGATTGAGAAGACGGACGTCCGAACCGAGATCGTCGTGATCAAGACCGGCGGCGATCGACTGCAGGAGGCACCGCTCTCGGAGACGGGCGGCAAGCGCCTGTTCGTGAAGGAACTCGAGGACGCGCTACTGGCCGACGACATCGATCTCGCCGTCCACAGCGCGAAGGACATGTCGGCGGTGCTGCCGGAGGGGCTCGCGATCGCGGCGGTGCTTCCGCGCGAGGATCCGCGCGACGCGCTGGTGCTGGCGCATGGGAACGCCGCGATCGATTTCGACGGTGCGCTGGCGCACATCGGCGAGATGCCGACCATCGCCACCGGCAGCATTCGGCGCATCGCGCAGCTCACCGCGGTCCTGCCCCACGCGCGGTTCACGCCAATCCGCGGAAACGTCGATACGCGCCTGCGCAAGCTCGACGCCGGGGACTACGAGGCGCTCGTGCTCGCGGCCGCCGGCCTGCGCCGGCTCGGCTTCGAATCGCGCATCTCCGCCGCCATCCCCGTCGATATCTGCATCCCGGCACCGGGACAGGGTATTGTGGCGATCGAGATTCGCGACGACGATCGCGGACTCGCGAGGCAGTCTCGGCGATCGGCGATCGCGACGCTGCGGTCTCGCTTGCCGCCGAGCGTGCCGTCGTCACGGCCCTCGGCGGCGGCTGCCAGCTTCCGCTCGGCGTCATCGCGGTGCACAATCGCGACGCCCTGATCGTGCAGGGTGCGGTCGCCTGGCCCGATGGCCGTGGCGCGATTCGTCGAACCTCGACCGGATCACCGGCGGATCCGTCCGCCGCAGGCGCCAGGCTCGCCGATGATCTCGCTGCGCGCTGGCGCAGACGGAGATCCTCACCGCGGTCCGGAGCGGCGTGACGCCATGAAGCAACCGTGCGTCTATCTCGTGGGTGCCGGACCTGGCGATCCGACGCTCATCAGCGTGCGAGGCCAGCGGTATCTCGAAGCCGCCGACGTGGTCATCTACGATCATCGCGTTCATGCGCGTCTGCTGCGCGGAGCGCGTCCCGACGCCGAACGGATCGATGTCGGCCCGGCCGCGCCCAAGCCACTCGAACAGGACGCGATCTGTTTTCTGCTGGCCGAGAAGGCACGCGATGGAAAAACCGTCGTCCGACTGAAATGGGGCGATCCGTTCGTCTTCGACAGCGGCGGCAAGGAAGCGCTGTTCCTTCACGAACAGGGCGTACCGTTCGAGGTCGTGCCGGGTATCCCGGTGTCGATTGGCGGCACCGCCTACGCGGGCATTCCGGTCACGTATCCGGAAGCCGGAGACGTCCTCACGATCGTGCGCGGTCACGAGAACGAATCAGACATCACGTCGAACGAGGAGTGGGCCGGACTGGCCGGCACGGCCGGTCCGATCGTCTGTTACGCGGGCAAGCGCCAGGTTCAGGCGATGAGCGAGGCGCTCTTGACACACGGCCGGGCGCCGGATGAATCGGCAGCGCTGATCTACGACGCCACCCTGCCCTCGCAGCGAACGGTGGAAGGGACGCTCGAGACGATTGGCTCGATCGCCGATGCCGACCGCCCAGGCCTGATGGTGATCGGCGCCGTCGCGGGACTGCGCTCGCACCTGCGGTGGTTCGACAATCGGCCACTGTCGGGCCGACGCATCGTCGTGACGCGGTCGCGCGAGCAGGCGACCGAGCTGATCGACATGCTCGAGGAGCGCGGCGCCGAAGCGATTCCTGCGCACGCGATCCGGATCATCGCCGCTGAAGATTCCGGACCGCTCGAAGACGCCTGCCGAAACGCCGGGACGTTCGACTGGATCATCTTCGCCAGCGCCAACGCGGTCGACTACTTCATGCGTCGACTGCTGGTCAGCGGCGACGTGCGCGATCTTCACGGCGTCCGGCTCTGCACGGTCGGCCCGTCGACGGCGTCGCGTCTGCAGCGCTACGGGATTCGCGTCGATCTCACGCCCGCGGAATTCCGCGCCGACGCGCTGCTCGACGCGCTCAAGGCCTCGGGCAGCCTGAAAGGACAGCGCATTCTTCTCCCCCGCGCCAACATCGCCCGCGACCGGCTCGCCGAGGAATTGCGCGAGGCCGGGGCCGACGTCGTCGACGTCGTCGCGTATCGCACGGTTCCCGGAGGTGTCGAACGAGACGGCGAGTACGATGTCTATCGACTGCTGCTCGATCGCCAGATCGACGCGATCACGTTTGCGAGCGCCTCGGCGGTCCGCAATTTCGTCTCGATGATCGGCCAGGACCAGGCGGCGGACCTGCTGCAGTCGACGGTCGTCGCATCGATCGGTCCGGTGACCGCCGAAGCCGCACAGCAACTCGGGATCCAGACCACGGTCATGCCGGCGCGATACACGATTCCCGATCTCGTCGACGCGCTGGTCGAGCATTTCGGCGAACCAGTTCGGAACTGATCATGACTACCAGGACACATTCCGACACGCGCGCGCGCGCACGCAAGCGGAACCCACGCTCGGCCGAGACACTTGCGGCGACGGCCGCGGCGGCTGCGCCGCACCGCCGGCCATGCGAGCGCTCGTGCGCGAAACCCGCCTGTCGCCGGACAACTTCATCTATCCGCTGTTCGTCTGTCCGGGCGAAGGACAGCGCCGCGAAGTCGGCTCCATGCCCGGCGTGTTCCAGCTGTCGGTCGATGAAGCGGTCAAGGAAGCGGCCGCGGCAAAGAGCGACGGCGTTCCCGGCGTTCTCCTCTTCGGGCTTCCGGATCAGAAAGACGTCGTCGGATCGACGGCCTACGATCCCGAAGGGCCGGTGCAGACGGCCGTCCGCGCGATCAAGCAGGAAGTTCCCGGGGTGCTCGTCGTCACCGATGTGTGCCTCTGCGAGTACACCTCGCACGGACACTGCGGCATCATCGTGGACGACGAGATTGCCAACGACGTGACCGTCGAGCAGCTCGCGCGCGCCGCGCTGTCGCACGCGGTCGCCGGCGCCGACGTGGTCGCGCCATCCGACATGATGGACGGCCGGGTCGGCCGCATTCGCGCGGCGCTCGACGACGCGGGCTTCACGCAGACGGCGATCATGTCGTATGCGGCAAAGTATTGTTCGGCGTTCTACGGTCCGTTTCGAGAGGCTGCCGATTCGGCGCCTGCATTCGGCGATCGCCGATCGCACCAGATGGATCCGGCCAACGTCGACGGAAGCCCTCCGCGAAGTCGCGCTCGACATCGAGGAAGGAGCCGACATCGTCATGGTCAAGCCGGCGCTCTCGTATCTCGATGTGATCGCGCGGGTGAAGGCGGAGTTCGGATACCCGACCGCGGCCTATCAGGTCAGCGGTGAGTACGCGATGCTGAAGGCGGCGGCGCGGAACGGCTGGATCGACGAACCGCGCGCGATGATGGAAACGCTGACCTCGATTCGCCGCGCCGGCGCGGACATCATCATCACGTATTACGCGCGCGAGGCCGCACGTGCGCTGGCGTGAACAGACGTCGCCGGCTCAGTACATTCATTCATACTCACGGAGGCAGACATGCGAAAGATTACTGCGGTGCTGGTGATGCTCGTCGCCGTCCTCACGATCAGCGCCTACGCGGCGGCGAAGAGCTATCAGTTCACCGGCGTCGTCAAGACCGTGCAGGGGGACACGTTCACGGTCCAGAAGAGCGCGACCGAGACCTGGGAATTCAGCAAGGACGCCTCGACGAAAGGCGACGTTCAAAGTTGGCGACAAGGTGACCGTCCACTACAAGATGATTGCGACTGACGTCGAAGCCAGCGCGGCGCCCGCCGCGCCGAAGAAGTAGGCGTCGCCGGTGCACTACCTCCTCTTCTACGACGTCGTCCCCGATTACGTGGAACGTCGAGCGGCGTTCAGGGACGAGCATCTCTCGCTCGCGTGGGAGGCCCACGCGCGCGGAGAGCTCGTCCTCGGCGGCGCGCTCGACGATCCGGTCGATGGTGCCGTCCTGCTGTTTCGGGCGATTCGCCGGCGGCGGCCGAGGCATTCGCCGCGCGTGACCCCTACGTCCGCAACGGTCTGGTCACGCGGTGGCGCGTGCGGACGTGGAAGACAGTCGCTGGCACGGAAGCCGCGACACCGGTGAGGCCTCCGCCCGACCTGGGGTCTGACCGGTCAGACCCTCGTGTTATCGTCGCGGGATGCTCGACAGAAACGGTCCCGCTATCCACGTTCCGAACAGCTCTTTGCGGCCGCCTCGCGCATCCTGCCGGGCGGCGTCGACAGCCCGGTCCGCGCGTTCAAGTCGGTCGGGGCTACGCCGCTGTTCATCGTCCGCGGACGCGGCGCACAGATCGAGGATGCGGACGGGCGCACCTACATCGACTACGTCATGTCCTGGGGCCCGCTGATCCACGGCCACGCCCCCAAGGGACTGCTGAAGGCGCTGGCGCAGCGGCCGCACGCGGGACCAGCTTCGGCGCGCCCACCGAACTCGAGACGCGACTGGCCCAGCGCGTCGCGCATGCTGATGCCGTCGATGGAGCGGGTTCGGTTCGTCAGCTCGGGAACCGAAGCCGCGATGAGCGCCGTCCGGGTCGCGCGGGCCGCGACCAGGCGCGACAAGATCATCAAGTTCGCCGGTTGCTATCACGGACACGCCGATCCGTTTCTGGTGCAGGCCGGATCCGGAGCGACCACGCTCGGCGTGCCGACGAGCCCCGGCGTGCCCGCCGCTGCGGCTGCCGATACGCTCGTCGCCCGCTATAACGATCTCGATTCGGTCGAAACGCTGGCGAAGCAACATCCAGGGCAGATCGCGGCGGTGTTCGTCGAACCGATCGCCGGAAACATGGGGCTCGTGCCCCCTGTTGACGGCTTCCTGCACGGCTTGAGGAGATCTTGCGATCGCGAAGGCATCCTGCTGGTCTTCGACGAAGTGATCTCAGGATTTCGCGCGTCAGCCGGCGGCGCGCAGCGGCTGTACGGCATCCGCCCGACCTGACGTGCCTGGGAAAGATCATCGGCGGAGGGTCTGCCGGTCGGCGCGTACGGCGGCAACGCAAAGGCTGATGGAGCTGGTCGCGCCGGCCGGACCCGTCTATCAGGCCGGAACGCTGTCCGGCAACCCGCTCGCGATGACCGCGGGACTCTGGTCGCTCGGCGAGCTTTCGCCGCGCCTCTACAAACATCTGGCGAAGCTGGGCGCACAGCTCGCGAACGGTCTCGCGGAGGCTGCGCGCAGCCGCGGCGTCGCGCTCCAGGTGAATGCATTCGGATCGCTCCTGACGCCGTTCTTCACCGATCGTCCGGTGCGCGATTACGACTCAGCGCTCGCCGCGGACACGGCGGCCTACGCGCGATTCTTCAGGGCAATGCTGACGCGAGGGATCTATCTGCCGCCGTCACAGTTCGAGGCGTGGTTCCTGTCGGGGGCACACACCCCGCGCCACGTCGATCAGACGATCAAGGCGGCGCGGGATGCGATGAAAGAAGTGGCGCGCGCTACCTGATCGGCGGCGGTGTCGAGACGCACGCGCAGGATCGTCCCCGCTGGCAACGTGACGTCCTTGCCCTCGGTCGCCGCAATCGTGCCGCCGCCGCCGATGAGCACGCCAATCAGCGCGCCTTTCGCGCCGCCGATGATGCCGCCGATGATGGCGCCGATCCCCGCGCCGGCGCCGATCTTCCCGACTTCACCCTTGATGCCTTCGCTCTCGAGCGCCTGCGTCACGGTGCCGCGCATCGGATAGCTGCGGCCGTGAATCGTGATCTGATCGAACGCGACCGTCAGGCTTCCCTTGCGTTCGGTGCGCGTCGCCTTCGTCACCGAGCTGACGACTCCGCGCAGCGTCGAGCCGGCCGGAATCAGGACCTGGTCTCCACGATAGAGATCGGCGACGGTCGTCGCCTGGAATCGCTGTTCGACCTGCGCGGTCTCCGACGACAATTCGGTTTCGAGACGAACATCGATTTCCTGGCCGGCGGGAATGGCACTCGAGCCTGTGGCCGCCCGCGAGCCGGTGCCTTGGTCCGTTCGGGTCCTCGTCGTCGGAGACACCACCGTTGACGCCACCACGGGTCGATGCGCCCTGTGACTCGCTGTTGGTGTGCCAGCCACCGGAGCTGCTCGAGCCGGCGTCTGGCCCGCGCCTGAGAGCGGACGTCCTGAATGCGGTTCTGCACGTCGCTGAATTCGCTCCGGCTGACGGATCCTTCCTTCCGCAGCTTCACCTTCAAGTACACGACTTCATCGCGAAGGTCATCGAGCTCATTGCGCAGCTGGCGTGTCTTGATTTCCACTGCGCGCGACACGTCGTTGCCCGCGTCGTACACCTGATCCTGCAGCCGCTGGATGTCGGACGCCGTGATCGTCTGCGCGGATGCCGGTCGCGCGAGCGACAGGCAGAGCAGAACGATTGCCGCCGCGCCAAACGCTCGATGCCATATCGGCGTGGTCAATCTGAATCGATTCATCAGTTCTCTCCCATTTGCCCGCTCAAGTCCATCAAGGTGGACACAGACGGCGGTTCGGAGCCTGCTGATGCAAAAGAAGCGCCTCTTACGCCCCGGCGAAGCTCATGCGCGGGGACTCCAGCCCTGCCTGCGGTATGATCGAGCGATCTACTCCATGGCTGTCCTCAAACTGCACAAGACAATGGGTGTCCGCGTCGGCGCTGTTCAGGTCGGCGGCGGCGCGCCGGTCGTCGTGCAGTCGATGACGATGACCGACACCGCTGATGCGGCGGCGACCGCTCGGCAGTGCATCGAGCTGGCGGAGGCGGGATCGGAAATGGTCCGGGTGACGGTCAATCTGCCGGAAGCCGCTCAGGCCGTCCCTGAGATCAAGCAGCGCATGCTGGACGCAGGCGTTACGGCTCCGCTCATCGGCGACTTCCACTACAACGGTCATCTGCTGCTCACCCGCTACCCCCAGTGCGCGGAAGCGCTCGACAAGTACCGAATCAATCCAGGCAACGTCGGCACGGGCAAACGACGCGATGAGCAGTTCGCAACCATTTGCGCCGTCGCCCGCGATCAGAAGAAGCCGGTGCGAATCGGCGTGAACGGCGGCTCGCTGAACCAGGAGCTCGTGGTCGCAAAGATGCAGGAGAACACCGATCGCGATCGCGGGCTGACCTCGGAGGACATCATCAACGAGTGCATGGTGCTTTCGGCGCTGCAGTCGACGGATCTGGCGCTCGAGAGTGGTCTCGGGCGGGACCAGATCATCATCTCCTGCAAGACGTCACGGCCGCGGGACCTTATTGCGGTGTATCGCGATCTGGCTCGAAAAACTGATCAGCCGCTGCACCTGGGTCTGACTGAAGCGGGGATGGGAACGAAGGGGTTGGTGTGGTCCGCCGCGGCGATGGGCGTGCTGCTCAACGAAGGCATCGGCGACACGATCCGCGTTTCGCTCACACCGCGGCCCGGCGGCGATCGGCGCGAGGAAGTGTACGCCGCGTGCGAGTTGCTGCAGTCGCTCGGCCTTCGATCGTTCTCACCGAGCGTCACGGCATGCCCCGGCTGCGGTCGCACGACGAGCACGACCTTCCAGGAACTGGCCGAGCGGACGCAGGATTACATTCGCGAACGCATGCCGGAATGGAAGAGCACATACGAAGGGGTCGAGACGATGACCCTCGCGGTTATGGGCTGTGTGGTGAACGGCCCTGGTGAGTCGAAGGCGGCAAGCATCGGCATCAGCCTGCCCGGAACCGGAGAGTCCCCCAACTGTCCGGTCTTCATCGACGGGCAGCATCACACGACGCTACGCGGAACGTACGACGAGCTCGCCACCGCGTTTCGCGAGCTCGTCGATAACTATGTCGCCACAAAGTATCCGCGCAAGGGTACCTGACATGATTCGAGAGGCTCTGCCCCTCGAACTCCCCGGCACGCTCTCTCGCAACGCTCGCCCGCACTGGTTCAGTCGATCCGGCTCACGAGATCGGCGGACCAATCCAGATGCCGAACGCTGCGGGCCCACACCGTCACTAAAGCAATCCCGCAGATAATCAGGCCGGTCGAGAGCCCCCACCACAGTCCGATCACGCCGAAACCCAGCGCGAAGCACAACGTGTATCCCAGCGGCAGGCCGATAAACCAGTGACCGGCGAGATTCCACAGCATGGGCGTGCGGGTGTCGCCCAGGCCGCGCAATGCGCCGGTGGAGACGGCCTGCACGCCGTCGAACAGTTGAAAGAGCGCCGCCACGAACAAGAGCGACACGCCGATCGAGACCACCGTCGGATCGCTCGTAAACGCACCGATGAGCGCGCGTGGAATGAGCAGGAACGCCGCCGCGGCGAGAGACATGAACGACACGCCAAACAAAATCGCGGTCCAGCCGGATCGGGCAGCGCCCAGGGCATCGCGGCGGCCGACGGCGTGTCCGACACGTACCGCCCCCGCCGAAGCGATCCCTAGCGGCACCATGAACGTGAGCGACGCGAGGTTGACGGCAATCTGATGCGCGGCGAGCGCAGCCGGCGGAAGTCGCCCCGCCAGCGCGGTCGCGGCGGCGAAGACGCCGACTTCCAGGGTCACCTGGCTCGCCGCGGGCAACCCCAGCGCAAGCAACTGGCGCATCTGGCTGGATCGATCGGCAGGATCCAGCAGCCGGAAACATTTCGTGGCCCTCGGAATCGAACAGCCGTCAGTCGAGATCGAACGAGGGATCGCTCGCGATACACGATGACGACAAGGAGAACAGCGGCCATCACGATGCGCGCGCCGACCGTCGCCCAGGCGGATCCGCGAACCCCCATCGCCGGCGCGCCGAGATGCCCGAAGATCAGGAGCCAGTTGACGAACGCGTTCAGGACGTTGGCGAAGACAAGCGCCACGATCACCGGACGCACCGACGCCCATGCCCTGCAGATACCGCCGAAACGACGCGTACAGCAGCAGCGGCGGAATGCTCCATGCCAGCACATCGAGGTACGGCTGGGTCAGCCGCAGCACCGCGGGATCGAGTCCCCAACCGCTGAGGGCAGACGACAGCACGAGGATGGCAATGGTGATCGGGATCGAGAGCAGCAGGCTGAGAGTGACGCCGTAGGCGAGCCATCGATGACATTCGTCGAACCGGCCGGCACCAAACGCATGAGCGACGAGCGTGTCGAGCCCGAGCAGCAGGCCCATCGCGAAGATGCAGATCGCCATGAACAGCGAGCTGCCGATGCCGACCGCGCCGATCGCTTCCGGTCCGATTCGCCCGACCATCAGCGTATCGACCAGCCCCATCGTCATCCAGCCGAGCTCGGCCATCACCACCGGGATGGCCAGCGTGAACATGGGGCGGAATTCCTGACGGAGATCGCGAAACCAGGCAGGGACTAGCGCCGGCGCCGCTGTGTGGCGTTCCATTTCTCGACCACGCGGCGCAATTCCTTGAGAGGCTCCTCGCTGTCGTCGACCTGCAGGCGCAGGACGACATCGTTGTTCAACCAGACGCCGCCGTTCTTCTTCACGATGATCATCGCGGCCGACTGCATCCCGCGCTTGTCGCCGCCGGCGGCCTGTCCACGCGTCGAGGGCGGCCATCAGCCGCATCGACAAGTGGCCTTCGGTCTTCTCGAAGGCGTCGACCATGCCGTTGACGACCGCCTTCGCCGGCAAGGATGTTCCCCTGGGCCGTGCAGTACTTGCCGCCCTTGTTGCCGGCCCACGTCGTCGCTTTCGGTCCGGTATACGCGGCGTAGTTGCCCTTCGCATCCATGCACCGCGAACTGGCGTCCTTCCTTCGTCCAGTCGCTCGGACGTGGATCGGGATCGCTCTCGAGGATCGCCTTGATGATGGCCGTGGGGGTCATCCCCGCACGCAGCAGCGCGAGCGCCTTCGGCCCGTAGCTGACATCGACGATCGCCTGGGTCGCTGCCACACCCGCGTCTGCTTCGGCCCAGAGGACACCGTTGCCGACCGAAAAGACGCGCGACTGCACCGCGCCGCCGACCTCACCGGTCGCCGGGTCGAAGCCGAGGATCGAAAAGGTGGCGACGGGAGGAAATGGAAGATTGGTGACTGAGACGACTGCGGATGAACGATGGCGATCGACCCGAGGAGAACGCCGCTAACACGAATGAGTCGCAGTCGCATTCCGTGACTTTTAACTTCCAACTTTTGACTCTTGACTTGTCTACCGCCACGGCATCAGCCGTTCGATCCACTGAATCGCGGGTGAGGTCGTTGTAGATCACGGTGACCATCAACATCAGGAGCAGGACGAAGCCGGCGAGCAGCATCTTCTCTTTGACCTTCATGCTGAAGTCGCGGCGCGAGACGCCTTCGAGCGCGAGGATCGCGATGTGCCCGCCGTCGAGCACCGGAATCGGCATCAGGTTGAGCAGGCCGAGGTTGAGGCTGATCATCGCCATCAGGCTGAAGAGCTGCAGCATGCCCTGCTCTGCGGCCATGCCCGGACAGATCGGCAATCGCGACGGGACCCATCAACTGCTTGACGGACGTGTGACGCGTGAACAGACCGCCGAGCGTCTGCACGATCATCTTCGCCCACGTCCAGTTCTGCGTCGAGGCTCATCTTGACTGCGGTTCAGATGGACCTGGCTCGATGGTGCGCACTTCGAAGCCGCTCAACTGCGCACCGATCATGACCGTGTCGCCGATGCTGCCGCGGCGTCACCGGCACCTGCAGAATCTGCCCGTCGCGCTTGATCTCGATGGTGATGGTCTTGCCTTCGTGCGCCTTGATCACCTCGATCAACCGCTTGTTGGTGACGTCGCGTTCGCCGGCGGCGGCCATGACGACGTCGCCCGGGCGCATTCCCGCTTCGCGCCCCGGCGCTTCCGGCTGCAGCGACGTAATCTGCGGGTGCATGACCGGCAGGATCGCGAGACTGTCGAGATCGACGAGGTCGTACTCGTCCGGTGCCGATCGGAACGAACGTCAGATCAACTGGCTTCCCGCGCGCGATCGACGCGAACCGTCACCTGCCGCTTCGACTTCGCGGCAATCGCGTTGAGAAAGTCCTCCCAGGTCGCGACGCGGTCGCCGTCAACGCTCGAGGATGAGATCGCCGGGCTGAAGGCCGGCCGGCTTCAGGGCCGACTGGTCGAGAACCGATCCGACGAGCGGCGGCTGCTGAACGAAGGCCGGAGCGGGTGCACCCTGATAGAGCACGATCGCCATCACCACGACGGCCAGCGATCAGGTTCATGACCGGACCCATGATCAGGACCTGGAACCGCTGCCATTTCGATTTCGACAGGAACTCGTCGGACGCACCGGTGCGCGCATCGTCCGGATTCTCGCCGGCCATTTTGACGTAGCCGCCGAGAGGGATGGCGCTGATGCAGTACTCCGTGTCGCCACGGCGGAAGGCGATCAGCTTCGGGCCGAAGCCGAGCGAGAAGGTGAGCACGCGCACGCCAATGCGGCGGGCCATGAGGAAATGCCCGAGTTCGTGCACGAAGATGAGCACGCCGAGCACGAACACGAACGCAAGAATACTTGTCACTAATGGCCCCTGATGCACGGCCCGCGGCGGCCGCGGTACAGATGAAAATTGCGGCTAAACTCTTGATTTTACCGTACCGGCCCCCGCTTCGGCGAACTCCCGCGCCCAGCGATCGACGGCGCGAACATCGGCAAGCCCGCGGATGCACGCGGCCGCCTCCGCTCTCGTACGCGTCCATGGCCCGCTCGATCAGGTCCGGAATCGCCGTCAGGCCGATCCGGCGCTCGAGAAACGCCGAGACCGCAATCTCGTTGGCGGCATTCAGGACGATGGGCAGCACCGGCATCTCCGGCAAGCGCACGAAACGCGAGGCGCGAGACAGGGAAACTTCGTCGGTGTCAGGCGCGGAAAAGTCCAGCCTGCCTGCTCGGACAAGATCGAGCGGCGGCAGCGGCGCGGTCCACCGCGCCGGGATACGAAAACGCATACTGAATCGGCAGACGCATGTCGGTGACGCCCAGCTGCGCGATGATCGATCCGTCGACGAGCTCGACCATCGAGTGCACGATCGATTGCGGATGGACGAGCACCTCAATCCGATCCGGCGACACGTCGAACAGCCACCGCGCCTCGATCACCTCGAGCCCCTTGTTCATCAACGTCGCCGAATCGATGGTGATCTTCGGTCCCATCGTCCACGTCGGGTGCCGGAGTGCTTCTTCCGGCGTGACCTTCGCGATTTCGTGAAGCGGCGTGTCGCGGAACGGTCCGCCGGACGCCGTCAGAATCAGGCGTCGCACTTCGGCCGACGATCGTCCGTGCAGGCACTGATGGATCGCGTTGTGCTCGCTGTCGACAGGCAGGACGGCGACGCCTTGGCGGCGGGCCGCCTCCATGACGATGGCACCGGCCATCACGAGAATTTCCTTGTTCGCCAGCGCAATCGTCTTGCCCGCGTCGATCGCGGCGAGCACCGCGTCGAGCGCAGCGGTGCCGGATGACGCGAACAGCACGACGTCGGCGTCGGGATGGGTCGCGACCGCAATCAGCCCCTCCGGACCGCTGAGCGCGCGTGACGAGTCGGCCGCACCCCGGCGGCGCAGTTCCGCGCGCGCATCGCACAGCGCGCGCGGCGTCGACATCGCGATCGTGTCGGGTGTGAAACGAGCCGACCTGCTCGACGAACCGAGCGATGTTTTCGCCGGCCGCCATCGCGACCACACGCAGCCGATCGGGATGCGCGGCAACGACGGCGAGCGCGCTCTGCCCGATCGAGCCGGTCGATCCAAGGATCGCGATCTGCCTCAGGTTGGCTGTTCGTCATGATCAGAAGCGCAGATACCGGACGAAGACGTAATACACCGGCGCCGCAAAGAGCCAGCTGTCGATCCGATCGAGCACGCCGCCGTGGCCCGGAATGATCGTCCCCGAATCCTTCACGCCCGCGCTGCGCTTCAGCAGCGATTCGAACAGATCCCCGACGATGCCGAGCGCCGAGATACTCGCGCCGACGAGCGTCGAGCAGGAGCGACCGGCGTGTTGGAAACACGAGGCGTGCGCCAACGCGAAGGCGAGTGTTCCAAACACGACGCCGCCGATGGCTCCTTCACGCGTCTTCTTCGGACTGATCGTCGGCGCCAGCGGCGCTGGCCGAACGCGCGGCCCGGTGTAGTACTGCGCCGAGTCGCTGATGACGATCGCGGCCATGATCAGCAGCACCGCTTCGCGTCCGCCGGACGCGCGGACGGCCGCGAGCGCGCCGAGCGGCAGGCCGATGTAGACGATTGGAAAGATGGCGGCCGCCGCATTACGCAGGATCTCGGGTCCCGGGCGTCGCCGACCCCACCGCCACCGCGCCAATCGTGATCAATGCCGTCATCAGGACCACATCGACGATCGCCCATCCGCTGTCCGAGCGCCGCGCACGCGCCGAGGACGGCGACGCCGGAATGGCCCGCGGAACGTGAAGCGCCGAGCGCTGCCGCGATCGCCGCGTACTCGACAAACGCCAGCACCGCCGCGATCAGCGCGAGCACGAGCGTGCCGACCGGGGGCAGCAACCAGACCGTGCCGACCACGATCGGCAGCAGCACGAGCGCGCTGAGGACTCGGATCATGCAGTTCAGGCGGCGATGGAGAGTAGCGGCGTGCGGCGCTCGAGGCGCCGCGACTCACCGGCCGGCCACCGCCGGCTGATTGATGCCGCCGTAGCGCCGATCGCGCTTCTGATACGCGAGAATCGCCTCGAGCAGGTGCTGTTTGCGGAAGTCGGGCCACAGCGTGTCGGTGACCCAGATTTCGGCGTAGGCGATCTGCCACAGCAGGAAGTTGCTGACGCGCATCTCGCCGCTCGTCCTGATCAGCAGATCGGGATCCGGCTGTCCTGCCGTGTAGAGCAGAATCGCCAAAGCGCTGTTCGTCGAGGTCCGCGGCCGCCGATTCCCGACGCAATCGCACGCCGCGCCGCTTCGACGATCTCGGCGCGGCCGCCGTAGTTCAGGGCGATGTTGAACAGCATCCCGGTGTTCCGCGCGGTCTGTTCTTCCGCCAGCTGTCAGTTCGCCGCGCACATCGGGCGCCAGCTCTTCGTCGCGGCCGATGACGTGGAACCGGATGTTGTTGCCAAGCAGGGTGTTCAACTCGAGCCGGAGATATCGCTTCAGCAGCGACATCAGCGTCGACACTTCGGTGACCGGACGCTTCCAGTTTTCGACCGAAAACGCGTAGAGCGTCAGGACCTTGATGCCGAGCCGTGCCGAGGATTCGACGATGTCGCGGACCGAATCGATGCCGGCGCGATGTCCTTCGACGCGCGGCAGGTGCCGCTGCGCGGCCCAGCGGCCGTTGCCGTCCATGATGACCGCGATGTGCTGTGGGAGACGGGCAAAGTTCACCTGTCGTGCGAGCGCCTCTTCCGGCGACCCGGCCTGCACGACGGAGAGAATGTCCTGAAGCGACATGACTGGCTGGCCGAAATTAAACCTTGATAATACAGTGTGTTACGGCTAGCTCACAAGTGGCGTGCAATTCGCCTCAGTAATCGACGCGCACCAGGAACAATCCGTGCGCCGGCGCGGTCGCGCCCGGCCTGCGCGCGATCGCGCGAAGCCAGAATCGCTTCAACCGCCGATCGCCGGCCACCGGCCCGAGCCCACTTCCACGAGCGTGCCGACGATGTTGCGGACCATGTGCCGGAGGAAACCATCTCCTGCGATCCGCATCACCAGCGGCACGTCGTAGCCGCCGCCGTCGGCCCATTCGATCTCGCGCATCGTGCGTTCCGTGGAACTGACGCCCTGGCCGGTCCGCTGAAAGGCGGCGAAATCGTGCGTACCGACCAGGTGGCATCGACGCCCGCCTCATCGCCTCGACATCGAGCCGCTGCGGGACGTGCCAGACGTAGCGACAAGAAAAGGCGACACGATCGGCGCATTCACGATCCGGTACTCGTATGCCTTCCCGACCGCGCTGAATCGTGCGTGAAAATCTGCCGCCACTTCTTCGATCGTGAGCACGCGAACGTCGGGCGGCAGCACGGCATTCAACGCGCGGGCGAGCGTCAGCGGATCGAGGGCGCCGCCGAATGTGACGCTTGCGACCTGCGCGAGCGCGTGGACGCCTGCGTCGGTGCGGCCGGCACCGTGCACGGTGACTCGGTCCGCCGGCCATCGGCTCGAGCGCATCCTCGAGGAGTCCCTGTATCGACGTGCCGCCGGCCTGGCGCTGCCATCCGACGTAGTTGGTGCCGTCGTACTGCAGCGTGATCTTCAGATTACGCCGCCCGGAGCTCCTGGCTTGACGACAGGAAGTCCCTTCGCACAGAGCGGGACACGACTCGCCATCGTAGGTCGGCACTATCATCTGCACGAGACTGAAGAGCGGGACTGGCACCCTGCGCAGGATCGCCACCGCGATCGACGAGCGCCGCCGCGCCGACACGGTCGCGCCGGGCGCATTCGCGACGTCGATCGTTTCTCGCGTCGATCCTCCCGTGGTGACCACGTCTTCGACGACGACGACGCGATCGGCCGGCGACAGCGTGAAGCCACGGCGCAGCGTCAGCTTTCCATCTTGACGTTCGGCGAACATGGCGCGAACGCCCAGCGCGCGACCAACCTCCTGGCCGATGACGATGCCGCCGAGCGCCGGGCGACAGGATCGCGGTCGCCTGAAGATGCTCCACGCGATGCGCGAGCGCCTCACCAAGCGCGCCGGCAAACTCCGGATACTGCAGGACGAGCGCACTCTGGAAGTACCGATCGCTGTGCAGCCCGGACGACAGCCGGAAGTGTCCTTCGAGCAGCGCGCCGGACTTGCGGAACAGATCGAGAACGGCCTCGGAATCCACTACGTCGCCTTTCCGTTTCGTGGCGTCCGAAGGTTGTCTTCGAACAGTTTCAGGATCCGTTTGTATTCGTCCGCCCAGCTCGCGGCTTCCGTGAAACTGTGGTTCTCGACCGGATAGGGCGCGAACGACCAGTTCTCCTTCCGCAGCTCGATCAGCCGCTGCACGAGGCGGACCGAATCCTGAAAGTGCACGTTGGTGTCCACCATGCCATGGCAGATGAGGAGCGCGCCCTTGAGACCCTCGGCAAAATAGATCGGCGAACTCTTGCGGTACGCCTCCATGTCCTTCTGCGGAACGTTGAGGATGTTCGACGTGTAGCCATGGTTGTAATGCGCCCAGTCGGTCACCGGTCGGAGCGCCGCGCCCGCGGCGAAGACGTCGGGCGTCGTGAACATCGCCATCAGCGTAATGAAGCCGCCGTAGCTGCCGCCGTACACGCCGATGCGTTTCGGGTTCACCTGTTCCTTCGCCGTCAGGTATTTCGCGCCGTCGACGATGTCCTCGAGATCCTTGCCGCCCATGTGCCGGTAGATCGCCGTGCGCCAGTCGCGTCCGTAGCCCGAACTCGCGCGATAGTCGACGTCGAGCACGACGTAGCCCCGTGACGCGAGCAGGTTGTGGAACATGTATTCGCGAAAATAACTCGCCCAGTATTTGTGCGCGTTCTGCGCGTAGCCGGCGCCGTGCACGAACACGACGCCGGGACGCGCCGGATCGCGCTTCGCGCCGATCATCTCCGGGCGTGAACAGGCGCGCGTACACGTCGACGCCGTCGCGCGCGGTGAAGGTGATCACTTTGGGATCGATCCAGTTGAAGGAGCGCCACTCGGCGGTCGGCGTCACGGTGACCTGCTTCGCCGTCGCGCCGGGCCGGTTCGGCATCACGAACACTTCCGGCGGCTTGTTGCTGTAGGAGTAGATCAGGCCGAGCGTCGAATTGTCCGGCGAGACCTGGGCCTGGTTCGAACCGACCATCGAGGTGATCTTCGTCCTCGCGCCGCCGTCGATCGATAGCGAGTAGAGATGCCGCTCACCCGGATGCGCTTCGCTCGGTGATGTAGAACGTTCGGCCGTCCTGTGACAGATCGACGCAGCTGATCTCCCACTTCCCTTCGGTCAGCTGTTTCGGCTTCGCGCCGTCGCCGAGAGATCGAGCGTATAGAGGTGCATCCAGCCGTCGCGCTCGGACAGAAACCAGACGCGCTTGTTGTCGGGCAGGAACTCGACGACCGCGGCCCCCGGCCCGGTGCCCGCCTCCCTCACCCACGCATCGTCGTGCAACGCGTCGATGACTTTCGTCTTGCCGGTTTCCGGATCGACTGAGACGAGCCATCGATCCTTGTTATCAGCGGACGACGCCGCGGCGACCACGTACTTACCGTCGTCGGACATCACCGGCGCGCTCCAGCGAATCTCGCGTTCCGCTTTCGACGGTGAGCCAGCGGGCTTCTCGGCATCCGCGACCGGCGGCGCGAAGCTGCCGTCGGCCCACACTGATTTGCCGGTTTTCAGATTGAGGATCGCGAGCAGGCGGCGATCCTGCGTGTCGCCGACGTTCGATCGGCCGGGGATGTCCTCGGTGTAGCCGGTCTCGGTCACGTAGTTCGGGACGATCGTGTTCTTCGCGCCGGTGGGTCGTTCCGCCACGACGATGAAGACGTGCGCGTCGTCAGGCGACAGCATGAGATCGACGGCTGACTGCCGGTCCTGCAGTTCGAAGACCGGCAGCTTGTCTTTCTTGGCCTTCTCCTCGTCCTTTTTCTTCTGTTCTTTCTGCGTTCGCACGTACTCGATCAGCTTCTCTTCTTCGTCGCGCAGAAACTTCTGGCTGTCGGTGAGGCGCGGCTCGGTTTTCTTCGGCGCGACATCGGTCAGCTGCGTGACGATCCCGCTGTCGCTCGAGTCGAGCGGAACGATGAACAGGTTGCCGTCGCGCACGTACGTCACGCTGGGTGTCGTGCGCGCCCATCGCGGATTCGATTCAGCGCCGGTCGTCCGGGTGATCTGACGGCGGGTTCCGCGGGCGCTGTCAACCAGAACGACGTCTCCACCGTCTACAAACAGGACGCGGCGGTGTGCCTTGTCCCATCGGCCGTTGGCCGGGGGCACCGACTTCGCCTCGTCGTCCGAGAGTTTCCGCGGGTCGCCGCCGTCGCGGCCGACGACATAGGTCGACGCTTCTTTTTCGCCGGGCTTGCGCCATTCGAAAAACAGTTTCTGCGAGTCGGCCGACCATCGCAGGGCGGTGGGCGGATACCCAACGAGGTCGGGTCCGCGCATGATGCTGTCGACGGTGAGCTCGAATCGCCCGGAGGCGGGGGGGTCCTGCCCCGCGGCGGCTTTTTGACCGGTCGGCCGCTGACGGGGTCCGGCAAGGAGCGCTATCGCGAGCGCGATGGTATGTCGTCTCATCAAAATCGTCCCTGGAAAGTGTTGAAAACCGGCGAATGGCGGCGGGCCAGCGGCGAGTAGTATACATTTTGGAAACACGACTCCCCGCGCGTCCGTCATACCCACAACGGCTACGCGCCGTTTCTTGCTATTCCTAATCAGTCGAATTCCTGAGTTCGGCAATTGGAGATACTTGCAATGCGTTTCGAGCAACAAATATCGGCATGTTTGAAGTCCGTCGTGATCTGCGCCGCGGCGGTGCTGCTGTTCGCTTCCGGGCGTGTGGTGTTCGCATCCGGACAGGCGGCACCTGTCCAACCACCAGCGCCGTCGGCGCCACCAGCCACGAGACCGCCGGCTCAACAGCCGGCCCCGGCGGGTATTCCGGGGCCCGAGCTTCAGCTCACGTCGGACGAAGCGGTCAAAATGGCGCTCGAGAACAACCTCGGCATCCGCGCTGAACGGCTTGCTCCTCAGGTGCAGGCGATGGCCGTCGCGCAGACGCGCGCGAACTACGCGCCGGTCGTGTTCACCAACTCGACGAAGAACAGCAACAGCAATCCGCCGCAGAACTTTCTCGCCGGCAACGACTTCATGACCAACGCTGGCTTCCGATCGAACGCGGGTGTCGCGCAGGCGCTCAGGTGGGGCGGCGGCCGCTACCAGGCGTCGCTCGACGGGGCGCGGAACACGACCAGCGACCCGACCGATCCGTTCAACCCTCGGTTGTCTTCGAACTTCAACTTCAACTTCACGCAGCCGCTGCTGCGCGACTTCACCATCGATTCAACGCGGCAGCAGCTGCTGATCGGCCAGAAGCAGCAGGAGATCGTCGATCTGCAACTGCAGCAGCAGGTCACGCAGACGTCGCGCGCGGTGCGAAACGCGTACTTCGATCTGGTCGGCGCGATCGGACAGCTTCAGGTGTCGCAGCAGTCACTCGATCTCGCGCGCGAGTCGCTCAGGAACAACGAGCGTCGCGTCGAGGTCGGCACGATCCCACCCATCGACATCGTCGAAGCGAAGGCGGAGGTGTCCCGCAACGACGAGTCCGTCATTCTGAGCGAAGCGCAGGTCAAGTCGTTCGAAGACGCGCTGCGCACGCTCATCCTGAACCCGAAGCAGCCCGACTTCTGGACTTCCCGCATCATCCCGGCCGAACAGCCCGTCCTGACGCCAAGCGCCCTGAATCTCGATGCGGCGATCCAGAGTGCGCTCGACCATCGGACCGACATTGCCCAGGCACGACGAGAGATGGATCAGACCGACATCACCATGAAGTTCGCACGGAACCAGCGGCTGCCGGCCGTCAATGCGATCGTGAACTATGGTCTTGCCGGTGTCGGCGGCACCCGCACCCTCTACGACACGGCTGGTGGATTCCCCGGTACCGATTGGCGCGGCACAGCGTTCGTTCAGCGACGCGCTCCAGGACGTCTTCGGCAACCAGTTCAAGACCTGGAGCCTGCAGTTCCAGTTCAGCTATCCGCTTGGCCAGAGCGTAGCCGACGCGGGTCTGGCGCAGACAAGGATTCAGCGCGAGCAGCAGGTCACGACGCTCGAACAGCTGCAACTGCAGGTCACGGCCCAGGTTCGCGAAGCCGCCCGGCAGGTGGAAACCAGCCTGAAGCGCGTCGAGGCCACACGCACGGCCCGCGAGTTCAGCGAGCAGCGATATGAGGCCGAGCAGAAGCGCATCAACGTCGGACTGTCGACGACATTCCAATTGGTCCAGGCCCAGCGCGACCTGTCGAGCGCCAGGCTCGCCGAGCTGAACGCGATCATCGCCTACAACCGCGCCCTCGTCGGCTTCGACGCGGTGCAGGTGGTGCCTCCGGGTAGATAGAAAGTTAAAAGTTAAAAGTCAAAAGTTAGAAGTACACTGCACCGCGTGAAGTTGACCGTCACGGTCATCACGCGGGATGAAGCCCGGCATATCGAGGCCGCCCTCCAGTCTGTCGCCTGGGCCGACGAGATCGTCGTCGTCGACTCGGGCAGCACGGACGACACCGTCTCGATCGCGCGCCGGCTGGCCACACGTGTTGAAGTGCGCGAGTGGCCCGGCTACGGTGCGCAGAAGAATTACGCCGCGCAGATTGCCTCGAACGATTGGATCCTGTCGCTCGATGCGGACGAGCGGGTCACGTCCAGAGCTCGCCGCGGAGATCCGGGAGATGCTGCGAGGCGAGCCCGCGCATTCCGGCTATCGCATTCCGCGGGTGACGTGGTACCTCGGGCGCTGGATCCGCTCCACCGACTGGTATCCCGATTACCAGTTGCGCCTGTATGACCGGCGCGCGGCACGCTGGAACACGCGCCGGGTCCACGAATCAGTCGAGGCCGATCGCGCGCCCGGCCTCCTGCGACACGAGTTGCAGCATTACGCCTACCGCGATATCTCGCATCATCTCGCGACCATCGATCGCTACACGACGCTCGCGGCCGAGCAGTGGTTCTCGGAAGGCCGCCGCACCAGCGCGCTCGAGTTGTTCTTCCATCCGCGGTTTGCGTTCATCCGCAACTACCTGCTGCGCCGGGGATTCCGCGACGGCGCCGCCGGGCTGCTCATCTCGAGAATGAACGCCGACTATGTCTTCCTGAAGCTCGCCAAGCTGTGGGAACTGCAATCAGCGCTCAGCCATCAACAATCAGCAATCGACAGAGGCTGATGTTCTCGCTGCACATCGACACGGCCCGCACGTGGCGAGGCGGCCAGAACCAGGTCATGAACACGCTGATGGGCCTGCGGGCGCTCGGGCATCGGACGATGCTCGTGGCGCACTCTGAAGGAGAGCTTCGCCAGCGCGCGAAGGAGGGCCTCGACCTGCTGCCGCTCGCACCAAAAACGGAAATGGATCTGACGGCAGCCTGGCGGCTGTCGCGCATCATCAAGCGGCTGAAGCCGGATATCGTTCACGCACACGATCCGCACGGAGTCGCGATGGCCGCCCTGGCGCTCTCGATGAGCACGCAGCTCGCCAAGCCGCCACTCATCGCCGCACGACGCGTGGACTTTCACCTCAAGGGCAACTCACTGTCCCGGTGGAAGTACCGGCAGGTGGACTGCTTCATCTGCGCGTCAGAGGCCATCCGCCAGATGCTCGTCGGCGATGGCGTTCCTCCGGCCCGCGCCGTCACCGTTCACGAAGGCATCGACGTCGAGCGCGTTGATGCCTCGGACCCGGCCAACCTTCATGGAGAGTTCTGGCTGCCGCATCAAGCGCCTGTCGTCGGCAACGTCGCCGCGCTCGTCGGACACAAGGGACAACGGCACCTGATCGAGGCAGCCAGGCTCGTTCTGCCGCAAGTCCCTGATGCGCGGTTCATCATCGCGGGCGAAGGCGAGTTGCGGCCGGCGCTCGAACGACAGATCAAAGATCATCACCTCGAGAAGCACGTGATCCTGGCGGGGTTCAGGCCGGACGTGCTTTCGCTTCACAAAGCTTTCGACATTTTCGTGATGAGCTCGGTGACCGAAGGGCTCGGCACGTCGCTGCTCGATGCGATGGCTGCGGGGAAACCAATCGTGGCGAGCCGCACCGGCGGTATCCCGGAGGTTGTCGTGCATGGCGAGACCGGGCTCCTGGTGCCGCCTCGGGATCACGATGCGCTGGCGGACGCGATCGTTCGGCTGCTCAAGGACGGTGAGTTGCGGCGCGGGATGGGCGAGGCCGGTCGCGCGCGCGCACGCGCCCTCTTCAGTTCCGAGCGAATGGTGCAGAATACGCTGCAGGTCTATCAGCGGGTAGCGCTCCAACCGCATAGGGAGAGTTGAGTACCCAACTCTCAATTTGACCTTCGTGACTGGTCTCGAATCACTCATCGTGAATCCCTCATCCTTGGATCTCTGAATCAGCGATCCAGCATGAACTTGACGATTCGGCGATTCGAGGATTCAGGGATGAGCGATGCGCGATCAGTGATCAGTGATCAGCGATTAACGATTAACGTACTGCGACGAGGCCCGACCGGCAGCCGGAGCGTCCCCTCGGACAGTCATCGAACGTGACGGAGGCGCCATTCTGAGAGAACGTCACACCGCGAACGATCCTGGACGATGGGGTGCCGTCGGGATCGATGAGATTGACCTGGTTGATCGGTTTGCGGCTGACGCCGTCGAAGATTCGCAGCTGGTAACCGTTGATGACAAAGCCAACGCGAAAGCCATCAGCGGCCCAGGCAATCTCGTCGCAATGTTCGGAGCCGAGCGCAAGCGCGGACACTCGAACCGCATCCGCTCTCGTCGTCCCCAGCCAGATCGTCTCGCACCATCCACCCGCGCAGGGTTGTTTCCGCACGAACGCGATCGCTCGAGCGTTCGCCGGGCTGGCCGCCATCAGTTCCTGGACGGCACCGACGCGCTTGCCGGCGAGATACGCGGCGACAATCGCCGGCGCCAGAGCCACGGCGAGCAGGATCGCGCTCAGCCTCGCCTGACGACGCGCGGGCGACACAGTCCTCGAAGCGGGCATTGCGAGTCTCCTTGCTTTCTGCCGTAGCCACAGGCGTTCATCATCCCGACGTGGCAGAGTGAAAAATCAAAGCGCACCGGGTCGTCCGGATTCAACTCGCGAAGCGACGCGGTAATATCGGCGGCCATTCGCCATCCCGGACTGCGGTAGCGCGTCAGACGAAGGCATCTCCCCAGCCTGATGACATGTGTGTCGAGCGGCACGATGAGCTTCGATCGCGGCACGCCGCGCCAGACGCCGAGGTCGACCTCGTCGCGCCGAACCATCCAGCGCAGAAACAGGTTCAGCCGTTTGCAGGCGCTGCCCGCGGACGGTCGGGGAAAGAAGTAGCACACGCCGGGACGCCTGGGCCGGCGGCCGTATGCACGCGTGATATCGAGGGCCAGCGCACGCGATGAAAAACTGTCGAGCGCCGGTCCGATGTCGTCGTCGGCCGGGTTCAGGCCTTCGAGGAAGAACGCTTCTGAGGGATCCCGACCGCTCCAGCATCTGCCGCAGAATCCACAACAGCGCAATCAGATCCTCACCGCGAATCCAGCGGTGGACCATCTCGCGCATGCGCGCCGGGGCGGCTTCCGGCTCAAAGTGCCGCACGAACGCGGCCGGATGAGGACCCACCGCCGTCAGCAGGTTGTCGATCGAGTTGAGCACGCTGGCAACCCGCCCAAACGCGAGCGCGCCCGCGCAGAACCCCGCGATCTCACGGTCCGCCGGATCGGTGAACGGTCTCGCTTTGTGTACCGGGTCGCTCGCCGAATCAGCGCGGTTGTAGTCCTGGTACAGGCTGTCGAGGCGGCCGGCAAGATCGCCGGCCTTCGTGGGGCGTGGCATCAGACGCCACGATCATAACTTCAGAATGCTGATTGCTGAGTGCTGAATGCTGAAGGCGAACGCTTTGCGTTCGCCTCCGCATTCATTCAGCATTCAGCAATTCAGCATTCAGCAATTAATTGATTCTGATGATGAGCGACCGGGTGTTATTGGACTCCGTCGTCTCGGTCACCGCTCCGTCCGCGTCGCTCACGGCGATGAGGTAATAGACGCCAGGAGCCGTCCCCGCGGGAATCGTCACCGACGTCGAGCCGGCGTTCGTCGCGTTGGGCCCAAGGGCCAAAACGGTTCGGTCGCCAAGCGGCTGATCCGCTGCGTCGAACGTGAAGTTCGCTGAGAAGTAGATCCGCGTCGTCGACGCCCCTGACGAACCACCACCGACGTTCTTGACCGTGTCGGTCACGGAAATCGTGGCTCCGGCGACGGCCGACGCGGGCGCCGTCAGACCAAACACCGTCAGATCCGGTCCGACCTTCGTCACGCCGTACGACACGTTGTTGGTTTCCGCCGACTCGGGCACGGCGTTGGTGTCGTCGGCGCTGACCAGGATGTAGTAGGTCCCCAACTCGGTGCCGGCGGGGATGGTGAACGTCGTCGAGCCCGCGTTCGTGAGCCCGGGGCCAAGCGCAGGCACGCTGCGGCTGCCGAGGAACGTGTCGGTCGAATCGAGTGAGAAGTTCGTCGACAAATAGAAGGACGTCGTCGACGGGCCAGAGGTGCCGCTCCCCTGGTTCTTGACGGTATCGGCCACCGTCAGCGGGAACCCTGCGCCGGCAACCGTTGGAACGCTCGTGCTGGACTCGATCAGATCGGGTCCGATCTTGATCGCCGTGCTGAACTTCTGGTTGTTCAGTTCCTGCGTCTCCTGCACAACCCCCGGGCCGTCCGCCTTGGCAATCACGTAATAGGTCCCCGCGACGGTATCCGAGGGAATCGTCAGGAACGTCGTCCCGGTGCTGGCGGTATCGGGCGCCAGCGTTCCGATCGGCGCGAGTCCCGAGCGGAGTGTCCGTATCCTCGAGCAGCACGTTGGCCGACAAGAAGAAGCTCGTCGTGGAGGCCCCTGCGCTGCCGGCCCCCTGGTTTTTCGTCGCATCGCTGACCGAAATCGTGGAGCCGGCGGCGGCTGTCGACGGAGTCGTCAGCGTCTGAATCACCATGTCCGGTCCGACGGCAATGATCGAACCCATTTTCACGTTGTTCGACTCGTTCGACTCGGTAACCGCCCCCGCAGCGTCCGCCTTCGCCAGGAGGTAGTAATTGCCAACTCCGACATTCGACGGGACGGTGAAGGCGGTTGCTGCCGAGTTCGTTGTTCCCGGCGCGAGCGACGGCACGTCGCGGGTGCCGAGATTGAAGTCGGTGGCATCAATCGTCGTATTCGGCGAAAGATAGAAGCCAGTCGCAGACGCCGACGACGTTCCCTGACCCTGGTTCTTCGTCGTGTCGTTTACCGTAATCGACGCGCCGGCCCCGGCGGTCGTCGGCCCGGTGAGCGTCGTCACCATGAGGTCTGACGGTTGATCGTTGCTGACGATGGTGACAACGGCGCCGCCAGACCCAAGCACGTAGGTCGGATCCGGAATCACCGCGACGATGACGTTCTCATTGGGTTCGACGGCCGGATCGTCAACCGGCGTAACCGGAACAACCTGGGAAGCCACTCCCGCATCCAAGGTCACCACACCCGGTAACGCGACGTAGTCGGCGCCTGATGTTGCGGTTCCAGAAACGGCATAGTGGACGGTCAGCGCCTGCAACGTATCCCCGGTGCGGCTGAAAGTGAACGCGCCTGAGGTCGGCCCTGCTTCCGTCGCCGTAGCGGCGGATGCCACGACGCTGACGGCCGGCAAGTTGGACGGCCCGCCCGAGGCCGCGCAGTTGGGCAGCGAGAACGATCCGATGCGTGTTTGCCACCCGGCGTCGCTGGTCGAGGCGTAGTACTCCTGCGTATACCAGAACGTGCAGTCGTCCGCGGGATCGACAACCATCATGCTGTAGTCGCCCCATCGGCCGGTCGAGTTCGTCTGAGAGCCCGTGCCGACCATCAGGTCGTTTTCACCGAGCGTCATCACATTTGGAGGGTCCGGCAGCCAGGCGGCCGGTGTAACGAATCGATGGAAACGTCGAGACGCCCGTCACGCTGAATCCAAGCGCCATGTTGCCGGACGCGTCCAGCGCGACACTGCCCATCCAGCGATGATCGGCATCGGGCGCGTAGGTGCCCTGCTGATAGATCGATGGCGATGAACCCGGGTTCCGGACTTCGTACCAGCGAATCCCGGCGTGATCCGCGCCGTCCGCGTCGACGGTGTGGTTGACGACGAGCGACTCGTGGTCGCCGAAGTTTCGATACTGCAGCCGATACATCAGGCGATCGGACATCGCATCAATCGTCGCGGTCGTGCCAGGCTGCGGCAGGCAGTTTCGAGAGTTCCCGCACAGGTCCGAGTCGAACGGAGCGGTAGGCAGCGCGGCCACACGCGTAAAGGACGACTGCGACGGCGTCGTCCAGTCGGAGTGGAACTGCCAGATCTGAATCTGATCCGACGGTGTGACGCCCCACGCATCGTCGTCAATCTGCGCGAAGTAGGCCGGCGAGCCCGTCGGCGGTGCGGGACCATCGAGATCTCCCGGAAGCATCGCCGCAAGATTCATGTCGACCGACGCCAGGTCGTAATAGATGGCCGATGCCGGCTGGCCGGTCAGCATCTTTGCTCGATCGAATGCGACGACTCCCTGTCCGGCGAACTGCAGCGACACCGAGGTGTACTGGTTCATCGTCATGTAGTAGCCGTCGGGCCACACCGCGAGCTTGGGATAGTCGTTCAGCTTGTCGAACGAGTACTGGTATCGATTGTAGGCACCGAGCGGATCGGAGGTCGCCGACACGGCGATGCACTCGTAGAACGGACCGAAGAGAAGAATGCCGAAGAAGTTATTGGGGATCGCGAGCTGACTCATGACCCAGCGATCGGCGAGATGATCGTAACGGACGATCGGATCGCCGTCGTTGGTGGTTTCGCACGGTCCACCGAACCCGCTCCAGAGCGTGTTCGCGGCCGCCGGACCGTATAACAGGGCGGGCGGCGTCGTGGCGTCCCCTTGCTGTAGACGGCAAACGAAAGATTGACCATCTGCACGAAGTGGTTCGGGCCGACATCGCCGTTGGTGTCCGGCGGCAACACCCCGTTCACGTTGCTGATTCCCTCGACGCTGTTGGAGGGCCCGGGTATCGACGGAAGTTCGGGGGTTGACTGCACCATGGGGTCGGAAAGAAGACCGGACGGGTGTCGGGACACGCGGCGCCATCGCGGCTCGCGTTCCTTGATCAACTCTCCCTGCGGAGGCCTGCCCGGAGGCAAGATCCCGTAGCCTTGGCGATCGATCGAATCGATCCAGATTGATGACCGATGTCGGCGAGCCTGCGCGTGTCTGCGACAGCCCCGGGACGCTGTGCCCGGATATCGGTAATCGAGACGAGCGCGACGAGCACGGCCACGACGAACAGACGTGCCTTCATAGCCGGGGAGTCGCGCAAGCCTCATACCGTCGAGTCGGCCGATACAGCCCCTGCCCATCGACGGCAACCCCGCACAGGTATGGGCCTTAACCGCCCGTTCGGGTAGCTCGGAACCCGTACCCAAATCTGGTGCTGACAGTTGCGTGGCGGGGATGACAAAACCGTCCTGCCGATCCCGGGAGGACGCGACGCGTCAAAACGTCGTGATCGGCGTCCCTTCCCGGCACATCGGACACTCGGCTGCGGGGTAGTTCTCCGGCGCTGCGTACTCCGCGAGCGCGAAGTTCGGAATGCCGAGATCGACGATCGCTTCCATGCGATCGAAGATCTCGACGGTGGCGATCACGCGGCCGCCCGCCTGCGTGATGAGATCCGCGCACCGCTGAAACGTCTTGCCTGTATTTCGCACATCGTCGGCAAGCAGCACGCGCTGACCCGCGAGCTGACGCCGGTAGAAGCTTCGCAACACTGACGTCTCCGACTTGTTCGGAAGCGGCGCGAAGCTGCACGGCGGATGCGACAGAGGCCGGCGGCCATCGAGAAGGCCAGCCAGCGTGTGCGCGAGAAGCGCGCCGCCGGTCGCGGGACCCGCGACCACGTCCGTCTCGGCGAGCAGATCAGCGGGCAGCACGTCGAGCAGGTCCTGCGCGAGTCGCCAGATCGTCGATGGGTGGAGGAACAGCTGGTGCGGGTTCAGATACTCGCGGCCGTGAAACCCGTTGCCGTAGTCGAAGTGCCCGTCGCGCATCAGCACGGCGAGATCCTGCAGCGTTTTCAGCGCCTGCCGACGCAAGTCGTTGTGTCGGGTCAATTCGTATGGCCTTTTCTCAGACAAGAGCGGCATTGCGATACACGACCTTTCCTCCGACGAGGGTTGCGGCCACCCCGCCGGTCAGACGCCAGCGATCGAACGGCGTGTTCTTCGATTTCGATACGAGCTTTGCCGCCTCGACCGTCGTCGCAAGATCGGGCGCGAGCACGGTGATGTCGGCGGGCGATCCCTCGTCCAGGCGGCCGCCGCGAATGTTCATCAGCCGGGCCGGGTTCACCGACAGGAGCTCGACCATGCGCGTCAGCGAAATCCGGCCCGAATGCACCAGCCGATCGAACACGATCGGGACGGCGGTTTCGAGGCCGACGATGCCGAACGGCGCTCGATCGAACTCGACCATCTTCTCGTCGATGTGATGCGGCGCATGATCGGTCGCGATCACGTCGACGCTGCCATCGGCAATGCCTTCGAGCATGGCATCGCGATCGGCGGTGGCACGGAGGGGCGGGTTCATCTTGAAGTTCGTGTCGTACTTCACCGGGCCATCGAGCGAGTCGTCGGTCAAGGTGAAGTGATGCGGGGCGACCTCGCACGTGACATGAACGCCGCGCTCCTTGCCCGCGCGGACCGCCCGTAGTGACTGATGCGCGCTCATGTGCGCGATGTGTACGTGGGCGCCGGTCAACTCGGCGAGCGAGATATCCCGCTCCACCATGATCGACTCGGCCTCTCCGGGAATCCCACGGAGTCCGAGTTGCGAGGCGATATACCCCTCGTGTGCGACGCCGTCGCCCTTGAGCGACGGATCCTCGCAATGGTTCACGATGGGAACGCCGAGCATCCGTGCATATTCGAGGGCCCGGCGCATCAACAACGCGGTTGCCACGGGCCGCCCGTCGTCGGTGAACGCCACGCACCCTGCGGCCTTCTGTTCACCCAGCTCTGCGAGTTGCTCGCCCCTCGATCCGATCGACACCGCGCCGATCGGATAGACACGCGCGCGCCCGGCTTCCGCCGCCTTCTTGAGGATGAACTCGGTGATGCCGGCGTGGTCGTTCACCGGCTCGGTGTTCGGCATGCAGGCGACCGCGGTAAACCCGCCCGCGACCGCCGACGCCGTTCCGGACGCGATCGTCTCTTTGTGTTCCTGTCCTGGTTCGCGCAGGTGCACGTGCACGTCAACCAGCCCGGGCGTGACCACCCAGCCGCGTTTGATGTCGAAGACATCGGCGCCGTCAACCGGCAGGTTCCTGCCGATCCGCGCGATCGCGCCGTTCTCGATCAGCACGTCGAACTCACCGTCACGCCCGTTGGCCGGGTCGATGACGCGGCCGCCCTTCAAAATCATTTTCATTAGAAGCTATCTCATCAACCCAAACGGGCTCGGTAAACCAATACCTGCGACGCGAGCGAGCAGTGCGAGCGAGCCACGCGATCGGAGCGCGCCGTCGAAGCGGCGCGCGAGAGCGCGTGCAGGGGAGTCCGAGGGGCGAAGCCCCTCGGATTGAGACTTAGTGCTCGTCAATCACGTCGACCGACTCCCGGCCGGACAACAAATACAGGACCGCCATCCGCACCGCCACGCCGTTCGACACCTGCTCGAGGATGACGGAAAACTCTCCGTCCGCCACCGCCGAATCGATCTCCACGCCGCGGTTCATCGGGCCTGGATGCATCACGATCGCGTCGTGGGCGGCGCGCCGCATTCGCTCCGGTGTCAGCCCAAACAGCGTGAAGTATTCGCGCACGGACGGAATGAAGTGGCCGTGCATTCGTTCGTGCTGAATGCGCAGCATCATGACGACGTCGGCGCCTTCGACCGCTTCGTCCACCGACGTCGTCGCGTGGACCCCGAACTGATCGATATGCGACGGCATCAAGGTCGCCGGCGCGCAAGCCCACACGTGGGCGCCCATGGTGTTCAGCAGGACGACGTTCGATCGGAGCACCCGGCTGTGCATCAGGTCACCGACAATGGCGACCTTCAACCCGGCGAGACGCCGCTTGTGTTCGCGGATGGTGAACGCGTCGAGCAGCGCCTGGGTGGGATGCTCGTGCATCCCGTCACCAGCATTGATGATGGTCGAGCGACATGTCCGCGCGAGCAGATGCGGGGCGCCCGACGAGGCATGGCGCATGACAATCATGTCCGGCGACATCGCTTCGAGGTTTCGCACCGTGTCGATCAACGACTCCCCCTTGGTCACGCTGGAGGTGGAGGTCGCAATGCTCAGCGTGTCGGCGCTCAGGCGCTTCTCCGCGATCTCGAACGAGGTGCGGGTTCGGGTGCTCGGCTCGAAAAACAGGTTGACGACCGTTCGGCCGCGCAGCGTCGGCACCTTCTTGATCGCGCGCCCGCCAATTTCCTTCATCGCTTCGGTGGTATCGAGAATCAGCGTGATTTCGTCGGCGTCGAGCCCCGCGATCCCGAGCAGGTGCCGGGACTTCAGCGTCACGGCCGCGGTCGGTGTTTCTGCGCTCGTCGTCATGCTTCCCCCTCGATGAGCACTTCGTCGCTCCCGTCGATCTCCTGGAGGCGCACCTGCACGCTCTGCTTCAGCGATGTCGGCAGATTCTTTCCCACGTAGTCGGCCTTGATCGGCAGCTCGCGGTGACCGCGATCGACGAGGACGACGAGTTGAATCGCCTGCGGGCGGCCGAAGTCGATCAGCGCGTCGAGCGCGGCGCGAATGGTGCGGCCGGTATACAACACGTCGTCGACGAGCAGGATCTTGCGCTCGTCAATCGAGAACTGAATCTCCGTCCGGCGCACGAGCGGCTGCGGACCGACCGGATGACGCATCAGATCGTCGCGATACAGGGTGATGTCCAGCGCGCCGGTCGGAACGTCGTCACCGTTGATGTCGTGGAGCGATCGCGAAATCCGCCGTGCCAGCGGAACGCCGCGCGTGCGGATCCCGATCAGGGCAATGTCGTCGAGGCCACGGTTACGCTCGAGAATCTCGTGCGCGATTCGCGTCAGCGCCCGGCTCATCCGATCCGCGTCCATTACGAGCGGCATCAAAGGGACAAGCGACAAAAGGAAAAGGACAAGAGAAAAGCCGAGTGCTGGGGAGATCGACGCCGCGGCGGACGCCGCGCAGAGTGTAGGAAAGGACGTGCACGCTTCACCTCTTGGCGGCCTCTCAGGGACGCGTTAAAGAGTTCGGTCGATGCTATCACACTGGAGTCGGTTTCCAGTTTCCAGTTTCCAGTTGCCAGTTGCCAGTTGCCAGTTGCCAGTTTGAGAAAAAAACACTGGGAACTGGCAACTGGAAACTGGAAACTGGAAACTATTACCGATAGCTCGGAATAAACACAATCGGTCGATCTGCGGTGAATGCGCGGGTGAAGAGATCGGCGCGTGCAAAGCCGTCCATGTCGCGGGCGACGGGCAGGCCCAGGAAATAGAGCACGGTCGGGCGTCACGTCGACGATTGAGCCACGCGGCCGTCGGCCGGGTTCAACGGCATTGCCGTACGCCATGAGGAAACCGTCGGGCGCGCGCTCGTGGGTGCCGCTGAAGTCGGGATCGCCCAGCATCCGACCGATCGTCTGTTTCATCGGATTCAGCGGCTGCATGCCGAAACCAGAGACGACGACGAGCAGATCGTCCGACGTGAGGCCGGCAAGCGAGGCGCCGACTTCGCCGTCGATGTAGGCGTAATACCGATCGATCACCTGCGAGAATCGGCGACGCTCCTCTTCGGGCAGGTCGCGAAACGTCCGGGGCAAGGTGTAGCGAAGGTAGTAGTGACCGACCGTATCGAGCCCCTCGTAGCGCAGCGCGGTCAGCCGCGGCGACATGCTTGCGGCGAGATTGCGCATCGCCGCGCTGTACCATCGATCGCGGCGCAGCGCAGACTCTTCCGGGCGTTCGCCGACGACTCGACCGGCGCTGACTGAGCGTGCTCCGCTTGCAGAGGTCTGCAGAAGGACGTCTCCAGCGACGGCAGGACGTCGCGTGGCGTGGCCGCGCGATCGAATTCCGCGATCGAACCCGACGAGTTGATGAAAGCGATCGCTGACGATGAAGCCGTCGACCTCTTCGGCCGGATAGGTCAGCGGCCAGCGGACGATGCCGACGCGGACGCCGGCTTTCGAGGCAATCGACCAGAGCGGACGCGCTCGCCACGTATTGGACGCGTTCGGCTCGTCGCGGATGAATCCGAGATACACGAGTGCATGAGAGAAGCAGTGATCGGGCAGCAGATCGACGATGCGGTCATCGCTCCGGGCGAGTAGAGGGCCGCCGATCGAACGCCGTTCTTCGACGGATACATTCCGGTGGCGACCGCCGCCCACACCGGATCGGGCTGCGTCGGACGCACCGTCGCCAGATCCATCACCGCCCCTTTCTCGAGTAGCCGCGCAAAGGCCGGCAACCTGCCCCTCGGCGACGCGCGGCAGCACGTAGTCGAGCGACGCGCCATCGAGCAGAATCATCGTGACCCGCGGCTGTCCCGGAGCCCGACGGCGTGCAGCCTGAACGCGGCCGTCGCGCAATTGGAGGCGGGCAGATCCACGCCTGGACCGCGCGCCGCCAGCGGCAGATGCCAGCGATGCGAACGTCGCGAGGACGAAGAGCGACGCGCCGACGCGGCTGCCGCGGCGACCGAACGAGTAATGCGCGATCGCGATGACGAGCAGCACGCCGCGCCGACGCGGTCGTGGCGAGCGCCCAGCCGTCATCCGTCTCGTCGCATCTTCAGTCAGCGACGTGTAAAACCCGCGGACGTTCAGCCACATCAATGTCGACGCGACCGCTGCCGACGCCGCGCCCATCCACGCCAGGATGCGTACGCTGGCCCATCCGGGCGACAGGACGCGCAGCGCAAAGAACTCGCGGAGCACGATGATCAGATAGAAGATGACCGCGAGGTGCAACACCATAGAGAAGCGCCAGCGTCGCGAACCACCGCCCGGTCGTGTCCGACACGAGCGGAATCTGCGGATTCAACTGGAGGACCAGAATGGTCAGGTACGCCGCGCCGAGCGCACCAGCCAGCAGCGAGTTCGTGAGCATCCGCAGGAATCGCATCGCGTGAGTGTAGCTCCGCCTTCGGCGAGAGAGGACTTGGTGCAGGACTTGGGCGAAGCCTGTCCGTGCCGCGAGGCTGATGCTGCCCGGGCGACGTATACTCTTCACGATGCCGATCGACATCGACGCCGCCGTGATCTCGAACACGCGGCTGTCGCACGACTACAGCGTGCTCGCGCTGGCCGCTCCTGAGATCGCGTCGCTCGCTGAACCAGGTCAGTTCGTCATGATCAAACCGTCGCGCGGGCGTCGATCCGCTGCTGCGACGGCCGTTTTCGATTTTCGAGATCCTGCGTGATGCCGAGGGAACACCGACGGGAATTTCGCTGCTGAACAAGCGAATCGGCGTCGGCACGTCGCTGCTCTACGACGCGGCACCGGGCAGCCGACTCGGCTGTCTCGGGCCGCTCGGACGCCCGTTCGAACCGGTGGCGCCGCCGGCTGAAGCCTGGATGGTTGCCGGTGGCGTCGGACTCGCTCCTTTTGTGACGCTGGCCGAAGCGCTGCTGGCACGGGGAACGAAGGCGCGCCTCTTCTACGGCGCGCGAACGAGCTCCGATCTGACGCACGTCGATCTGTTCGAGCGCCTGAACGTCGAGCTGGTTCTCGCAACCGAGGACGGCAGCCGGGGAACGCACGGGTTCGTGACCGCGCCGCTCGACCAGGCGCTGCAGAGCACGCCTCGGACCGGGGATGTCCGCGTCTACGCCTGCGGTCCGACGCCGATGATGCGCGCGGTTGCCAAGCTCGCCGCGGCGCACGGACGGCGGTGCGACGTGTCGCTCGAGCAGGTGATGGGCTGCGGCCTCGGCGGCTGCTACAGCTGCGTCGTGCTGACGCGAACGGGCGGCGGCACGCCGCATTTCGTGCGCTCCTGCATCGACGGTCCGGTGTTCGACGCGACACGCATCCTGTGGGACGCACTCGCACATTGAGCATGAATCTTTCCGTTTCCCTCGGATCGCTGACGCTCGCCAATCCGCTGATCGCCGCCAGTGGCTGCTTCGGATACGGCGTCGAGTACGCCGACGTCGTCGATCTCTCGACGCTCGGCGGTGTCGCGGTCAAGGGACTGTTCCTGAGCGAACGCGAAGGCCACCCGCCTCCGAGAATCGTCGAAACACCGGCCGGCATGCTGAACGCGATCGGCTTGCAGGGAATCGGCGTGCATCGATTCGTGCGAGAAAAGTTGCCCGAGCTGCGCGATCGGCGCGCCGTCGTCTTCGTCAACATCTGCGGCACGACGATCGACGAATACTGCGAGATCGCCGCATTCTTTCGGATCACGACGGCGTGGCCGCGATCGAGCTCAACATCTCGTGTCCGAACATCAAGCAAGGCGGAATCACCTTCGGCTGCAGCCTGAACGGCACGCACGACGTGGTCAGCGCGGTGCGCAAAGTGACGCCACTGCCGGTGATTCCCAAGCTGACACCAAACGTCACCGACGTCGCATCATTCGCGCGAGCCGCCGAAGAGGCCGGCGCGGATGCGGTGTCGCTCGTCAACACCTTTCTCGCCATGGCGATCGACGTGCACACGCGCAGGCCGAAGCTCACCAACATCGTCGGCGGCCTGAGCGGCCCGGCGATCCGGCCGATTGCGGTGCGGATGGTCTACGAGTGCCGCCAGGCGGTAAAGCTGCCGATCATCGGCATGGGCGGCATCGCGACGGCTGACGATGTGCTGGAGTTCATGATTGCGGGCGCGACCGCGGTGCAGATCGGCACGGCGAATTTCGTCGATCCGTTCCTCTGGCCGAAGATGCTCGACGGTCTTCGCAGCTACATGGCCGCACACGGGATCGAACAGCTCGCGACGTTGACCGGCACGCTCGATACCACCAGGCGGGAGACCGCGTGGATCAGCTCCTGATCGCGCTCGACGTCGAAAGCGCCGGGAAGGCGCTCGCGCTGGCCGACTTGCTACGCGGCGTCGCGGGCGGGTTCAAGATCGGCAGCCGTCTGTTCACTTCCGAAGGACCCTCGATCGTGCGAGCGCTGGTTGACAAGGGCGATCGCGTGTTTCTGGATCTCAAGTTTCACGACATTCCGAATACCGTCGCGCAGGCGGTCGCCGCAGCCGCGTCGCTCGGCGTGTGGATGGTCAACGTGCACGCATCGGGCGGCACCAGAATGATGAAGGCGGCCGAGATGCGGCGCACGAGACCGCCGTGCGTTCCGGAATACGTCCGCCGCTCGTCATCGCGGTTACCGTGCTGACGAGCATGACCGCCGACGCGCTGGCAGAAACGGGCTACGCGGCGGCCTCCGGGCAGAGCTCTTCGCTCCTGGAACAGGTGATCCGCCTCGCGCGGCTCGCCCAATCGGCGGGTTTGGACGGCGTCGTCGCGTCGCCCCAGGAAACCGCGACGCTGCGGCAGACCTGCGGACGCGACTTCGCGATCGTGACGCCAGGGATTCGCGGGGGTGGAGCGGTCGCCGGCAGCCGGGACGATCAGGAACGCACGATGAGCGCCGGCGAAGCCATCGCCGCGGGCGCCAGTTACATCGTCGTCGGCCGGCCGATTATCGCCGCCGCCGACCCGCGTGCGGCGGCGGAGGCGATCATCGGGAATTGCTGATTGTTGATTGTTGATTGAGGGATCAATCAGCAATCAGCAATCGAAAATCAGCATTTCTCTGTCACTTCGCGGTGACCATAAAGTGTCCTCGCCGGTTCTGCTGCCAGCAGGTCTCCGTTTCCTCGGTGCAGACCGGCTGTTCCTCTCCCTTGCTCACGATCGTCATGCGATCGGCCGGGACCCCGAGGCTCACCAGATAGTCGCGGACGGCGTCGGCGCGGCGCTCGCCGAGCGCGAGGTTGTACTCGTTGGTGCCGCGTGAGTCGGCGTGCCCCTCGACCATCACCTTCGTGGTCGTCCACTTCTTCATCCAGTCGACGTCCTTCTGCATGATGGTTCGCGCCTCTTCCGTGAGATCGGTGGCGTCGAGGGCGAAGAACACGTCGCCAAGCGGCTTCTCGCTGTTCAACTGGTCGAGCGTCTTGTTCTTGAAGACCTCGTCCTCGCTCGGCGGGGTTGCGGTGGGCTTCGGCGCTGGCCGGTGGCGGTGGCGGTGGTGGGGTCGTCGGGGCCGGTGGCGGCGGAGCCGGTGCCGGAGGCGGTGCCGCCGGCGGCTGGGGTTTCGGGATTATGGTGACAGGCGGTTCCGCTCAACGCGGCCAACAGAACCAAGGTGGCGCCAAGCACAAATCTGCGAATCATCAATACTCTCTCCTCGTCTCTCGGGTACCTGCCGCGGGAGCAGACCGATCGTCACGTAGAATTGAATCGACCGGAGCTTACCGGCCGTTCTCGACGCTGTCAATGCTCGTATCGGCACAATGGATCGACTTCTGCAGGCCACGGCGCTTGCTGAACGCGATCATTTCTGGTTCAAGGGATTCCGCCGCTTCATGGCGCCGCTCCTTGCCGAAGCGGTCCGCAGCCGTCAGTCACCGGCAATCCTCGACTGCGGGTGCGGCACCGGACACAACCTGGAGCTGCTGCGGAAGTACGGCACGCCCGTTGGCATCGACCTGACCTGGACCGGTCTCGCCTTCGCCAGGAGCCGGGGCGAGCGGGCGATCGCCCGTGCCACGGCCGCAAGCCTGCCGTTTCCCGATGCCGTTTTCGACGTGGTGACCTCGTTTGACGTCATCTACGCGCTCGACGACCCGACCGAGGCGGCGGCGCTCGGGGAAATGCTTCGCGTCCTCCGGCCTGGAGGGTTTCTGGTCATCAATGTGGCGGCCATGGATCTGCTGAAGGGGAATCATTCGGTGCTCGCGAACGAGATCCGCCGTTACAGCCGCGCCACGCTCACCGCTCGATTGACCGCGACCGGGTTTCAGATTCGACGGATGTCGTACACGAACGCGACGATCCTGCCGATTGTCGCCGCGGTGCGTCTCGCGCAGCGCGTCTCGGGCCACGAGGAATCGCATCAGGAGATTTCGATTCCGCCGGCGCCAATCAACGCGGCGCTCTCGGGCGCCCTCGCGGTCGAAGCGAGCCTCGTGCGCTTCGTCAACATGCCGTTTGGAAGTTCGCTGATGGCCTTGGCGCAGAAACCCGAAGAGAATTGCTGAATGCTGATTGCTGAATGCTGATTGACAATCGGCAATGCCGGATAAATGCCGGATCCCGAACCCCGGATCCCGGTAGGTCTCTATCTCACCGAGTACGAATACATCCGCAGGGCGAGATGCCGTTGATCGGGGGGTCCCCCTCTCTGTGCCGGCACGAAGAATTTGTCGCTGGTGATGACGACGCGTCCGTCAGCTGAGGCGAGGGCGTCGGCCGGCAGCACGATTTCCTGGCTGAAATCCGAGGACGGATTGAATCGAGTGATTTCGCGATCGCCGACGGCAATCGTGACGTTCGGCGCCGCATCGAAGTACTTGAGCGGTGATTCGCCGGCGAGCGTCAACGTCACGTTGCGGCCGATCGGGCGCACCCACAGGACCGCTTTCTCGGCCGTCCATCGCCAGGAGCGCGCTGTCCGCGGGTTGTACTCGGGCTCGTACCAGCCTTCATCGACACCGATCATCGGAACCCCGGACCCCTGCACGTCGAACTGCTCGAGTCCAACCGCCATGACGCGGTTCGATCCGTCAGCCGCGGCGGACGACACTTCGAGCGGGATGTAGCCGGCGCCGGTGAGTGCGCCTCGCTGGAGAGCGATCCGGCGCAGAAAGAATCCGGGTTTCACTTCGAAGTTGTCGAGCGGCGCGCCGTTCAACGCAAGAGTCACCTTGACGGGCGGATCATTCGCGGCGCCGAGGTGCCGGCCGCCTATCGAGCATTGTGGCTTCGTCGTCGCGGCCACGGATCCAGGCGACGCTTGGCTTTCGATGCGGACCGAGCCCGTCGCGAGCGGTGACGCCGGCCACCTCGGCGGTCAGCGCCCAGCCGCGATCGAGCATCCAACCGGGTGGCGCCATCGCATACAGATCGCTGTCACCCGGCCTCGTGCCACCGACGAAGGGCGGTTCGAGGAAGTCCCAGCGAAACTCGAGCGGAGGCCGTCTCGAGGCCGCATCGATGAGCGAAAGGTCCGTGCGCCGCGGATCGGCAACGAACGTGATCTGACTCGCGGGTTCGGCACGCCATTGCTCGACGAGCGTGAGCCACTCCTGTCCGTGCGGCGCTCGCAACACGCGCCGGGGCTTGAACCGATCGACTTCACTCCGTTCGCCGACGCGGTGAGCTGCAGCCAGTCGACCGCGCGCCTGGCGACGGCATGCAGGCCGACGATCCGCGGCTGATTCGCCGGGCCGGTGCCTGGCCGTGCCGCTTCGATGAGCGCACGGAACGCCGGGCCAGTTCGCGAGCCGTAGGCCGTCGTCGCCGGGACCCACATGCCGTGAGACCATGCCACGAGCGCGGTCGTGCCAAGTATCGCTCGCCGTCCCGCGGCCCCAGTCGAGCGCGCACATCGCAAGGAACGCGACCGGTGCGACCAGCGGCAACGCGTAGCGCACGGTGATCGTTTCCTGAAACAGCAGATGGAACACCGCGTAGGGCACATACGCGACCAGGAGCAGCGCAAGAGCGCGCGGCATCGCCCAGAGGCAACGCAAAGCCCCGGCGAGGGCCAGCAGTCACCACGACTGCCCCGGCGATCGGGTGACCCCACGGCCACAGAAACGAGTACATGGCCGCGTCGAGCGCGGCCGCCTTCGTTCTCGTCGTCCACAGCATCACGACGCCCGAAAAGTCTTCACCAGCCTGGGATCCAAGCACCCTGGCGTACTCGGACAGACCGCCGCTCGCGACAATCAGTGGAACCGCCCAGACGAGGACGCCGAGCGCCGCGGCGCCTACCGCGGCGAATCGATTCTGCGCACGGAGCCCGCTACGCGGCAGGAGCACCGCAAGGACCAGCAGCGGCAGCGTCAGCAGCGCGGTCTGCGATCGAATCCCGATGGCGACACCGGAGAGAAGACCACCCCACATCAGCGCGGAGGGCCCGGCCAATCCGGTGAGCACACCGACGATGAGCGCCTGCGCGGCAACGGCGGCTGCCAGTCCGGTCATGTCGCTCAGCGGCCGTAGAGCGGTAAACCAGAACAGCGGAGACATCAGGACCACCAGCGTCGCGCACAACGGCAGCCAGCGACTCGTCGAGCCCGGCCTGACGCTCACGAACGCCTCGAACAGCGCGAACAACACGAGCGCCAGGATCGCACCGGAGATCGCGCTCCAGACAGCGAGGCCTCTCACCTCAGGATGCGCGACGTGCGCCGCCCGCATGAGAGCGGTCGATACTTTCGACAGTCCGATGAAGACGGGATAGCCGGGCGGATGCGGCTGGTGCTTGCGCGACGTCGAAGTCGGCGACGCCGAGCGCGAAATTGATCGAGTCGATGTCCTCGAGCGCCGGCGGCAGACACACGAGGTGTGCCGCGAGGAACACCAGCGAGATCGCCGCGAGGGATTTTCGCACGATCGTGGGAGGTCAGACCTCGCGCAGGCGGAGCGCGTCGTTGAGGCTGCCGAGCCGGTAGCCGCGCAGGTCGACGGTCACGTGCGCGTAGCCGATTGCCCTCAGCTCGCGATCGATCGTGTCGGCGACGGCAGGCTCGAGCGCGCGTGCGATTTCGTCGCGTCCCAGCTCGAGCCGCGCAATCGTGTCGTGATGACGCACGCGACAGATGCGGAACCCGAGATCTCGAAGCACCGTTTCCGCGCGCTCGATCATCCGCAGCTTGTCGTCGGTGACTTCACTGAAGTACGGAATGCGCGACGAGAGACACGCCGACGCCGGTTCGTCCCAGGTCGGCAGCCCGGCGCGGCGCGACAGCTTGCGGATTTCGTCCTTGGTCAGGCCTGCTTCGTCGAGCGGACTTCGGACGCCGAACTCACGCGCCGCCTGGCGGCCAGGCCGATAGTCGCCGCGATCGTCGGCGTTGCTGCCGTCGGCAATCACCGGGATGCCGCGCTCGTGCGCGATCGCCGTCAGATGGGTGTAGAGCTCGTGCTTGCAGTAGTAACAGCGGTTTGCGGGGTTGGCGCGATACTCGGGCCGCGCCATCTCCGACGTCTGGATGACGAGGTGATTGAAGCCGAACTGTTCGGCAACGCGCCGCGCAATGGTCCGATGCCGCTCCGGGTAGCTGGGACTGTCGGCGGTCACGCACAGGACGCCCTCGCCAAGGGCACGGTGAGCGGCGTAGGCCAGAAACGCGCTATCGACGCCACCGCTGTAGGCCACGATCAGCGACGGCAGCTCGCGCAGTGCGATGGCGAGCGCTCTCTCCTTGCGCTCGAGCGAGCCGGCGTCAGGCCGAGAAATCGCATCGCCCGCGCTTGGGGCGTACGAGCACTAGTCGAAGTCCTCCCCCGTGGAGTCGTCCTCGTCCTCGAGATCCGCGTCGTCGTCGAAATCGTCGTCGTCACCGTCCTCGTCGTCGTCCTCGTCTTCGTCCTCGTCGTCGTCGTCGTCTTCGTCGACCGATTCGAGTTCAACGGGCGAAATAGTGATCACTTCGAGATTGGATCCGCAGTCGGGGCAGCTGATTAGATCGCCCTTGTCGACATCGAACTCGTCGACTTCGATTTCGGCATCACATTCCGGGCAGGTGGCCATACATGCTCCTGGCGGCGGTCGCTTCCTCCGCGCGGCTGGCGATTGCACGGACGCACGGTGCGGACGTGTCCAATCGCGATAACCTTCGGATTATAACGAGAACCTGATAAATTCTGCAACGAGCCCTAACGCGCCGGATCGCCACGTCCGATACGATTTCACGTGACCGCGGCCACCGTGACCACGACAAAAACCGTCATCGTCGCCGACGACACCGCCTTCGTGCGGGATCGATTCGCCACCGCGCTTCTCGGCGCCGGTCACACGGCGCTCACCGTGAAGAGCGCGGCCGAGCTCCTGGTGCGCGTGCGCGCGGATCTCGCCCGAATCGATCTCATCGTGCTCGACCTTCGGCTGCCGCACGCGGGCGGCGTCGATCTGGTGCGCGTCGATCCGCAAGCTCGATGAAGGACGGCTGCCGATTCTCGTCTTCAGCGGCACGATTGCGACCGCTGACGAGGTGCGCGAGCTGGCGTCGCTCGGCGTCGCCGGGTACGTCAACGAATACAGCGCAGTCCAGCATATTCTGCCGTCGCTGGCGCCGCATCTGTTTCCGGACAACTTCAATCGCCGCGGCAGTCCACGCGTCGTCCTCGGAATTCCGGTCGCGTATCGGTTCGGCAACACCATCGCCGCCGCATTGACGCTGAACCTGAGCAAAGGTGGGCTGGCCATCCGCACGATGAGCCCGCTCCAGGAAGGCTCCAAGGTCCGCGCGCGCTTTCGGCTTTCCCGGATCGAAGCGCGATCATCGAAGCCGAATCACGCGTCGCGTGGAGCGACCGGCGAGTGGGAATGGGACTGCAGTTCGAAAAAGTCGAGCCCGCCGATCAGGCCGCCGTCGACGAGTTCGTCGACCAGCACTTCTTCTCGAACAGAAAAGCCTGATCGGATTGCTGATTGTCGATTGCTGATTGTTGATTGCTGTTCACTCACGCAACAACCGGAGCGCATTCGCAATCACGATCAGCGAGGCACCCATGTCGGCGGCGACGGCCATCCAGAGCGTGGCGACGCCGGTAACCGCGAGCACCAGGAACGCGCCCTTCAGCACGATCGAGAACGCGATGTTCGCGCGGATGTTACGCGTCGTTGCGCGACTCAGACGCAGCGCGTAGGGGATCTTCAAGAGTTCGTCAGCCATCAGCGCGACGTCGGCGGTTTCGAGCGCGGCATCGGTGCCGGCCACACCCATCGCGATCCCGACGTCTGCGGCGGCCAGCGCGGGCGCGTCGTTCACACCGTCACCAATCATCGCCAGCGCGCCGTGACGGCGGCGCAGATCCTCGACCGCGGTGACCTTGTCTTCGGGCAAGAGCGACGCACGATAGCCATCGAGATCGAGCGATTCGGCCAGCGCACGGCCGGCAGACTCCTGATCGCCGGTCAGCAGGATCACGTGCTGAATTCCCTGTTGACGCAGCAGCTCGACGGCATCGCGCGCGCCCTCGCGCGGTTCGTCGGCGACGCCGATGACGCCGATCGCGGTGCCGGCCGCCGCCACCATCACCGAGCCGCAACCACGGGCGGTGAGCACATCGAGCGCTGCCTCCATTTGCGTCGAGCACAAGCCCGCGCTCCTCGAACAGCCGATGACTGCCGACGACGAGGCGATGACCGCCGAGCTGCCCTTCGGCGCCTCGACCCGGCATCGCCTGGAATGCGTCGACCGATACAGGCCGTAATCCCGGCGCCGACCGCGTAGTCGACGATCGCCTTGCCGATCGGATGCTCCGATCGCATTTCGAGCGACGCGGCGAGACGGAGCAACTTCCGCCGGATCCACACCGTCCATCGGCAGCACGTCGACGACGCGAAGACGGCCGTAGGTCAGCGTTCCGGTCTTGTCGAACGCGATGCAGCGGATCGACGCCATCTTTTCGAGGTGAGCGCCCCCCTTGATCAGCACGCCGTTGCGCGCAGCCGCGGCGAGCGCCGACACGATCGAGACAGGTGTCGAGATGACCAGCGCGCACGGACACGAAATGACCAGCAGCACCAGCGATCGATAGAACCACATCGACCAGCTGGCGCCCAGGATGAGCGGCGGCGCCAGCGCCACGACGACCGCAATCGCGAGGACTACCGGCGTGTAGATGCGCGCAAATCGATCGACGAAGGTCTGGCTCGGGGCGCGTTGCGCCTGCGCGCGTTCGACCAGGTGAATGATGCGGGCAAGCGTGGAGTCACGGCGCAGTCGCGTGACGACGACGTCGAGCGCGCCTCGGCCGTTGATGGTCCCGGCGAACACGTCGTCGCCCGCCGTCTTTTCAATCGGCAGTGATTCGCCGGTGACCGGCGCCTGGTTCACGTAGCTGTCGCCGGCGATGACTCGTCCGTCGAGCGGCAGCTTTTCTCCCGGTCCAACGAGAATCGTGTCGCCGACCCGGACGTCGTCGACCGCGACGCGCTGCTCGCTGTCCGTCGCGCCTGACGATGGCTTCGACCGGGGCCAGATCCATCAGCGCGCGGATCGCGCCGCGGGCGCGATCCATCGCGCGCGCTTCGAGCAGCTGGGCCAGCGCGAAGAGGAAGACGACCGACGCAGCTTCGGTCCATTCGCCGAGCGCCATCGCCCCGCCGACGGCAATCACCATCAGCACGTTGATGTCGAGGATCGCCGGCGCGCAGTGAGGCGATCGCACGTCGCGCCGGTAAAGATGCCGCCGAGCGCGATCGACACCACGAACGGAATCCAGGCTGATTGAGGCCGGCGCGCCAAGGAACGGAGCGGCAACGCCGAGCGCGAAGGCGAGACCGGACACGATGAGCAGCCGCTGGCGACTCATCGCCGAAGCCGGCGACCGGCGCAGGCTCCTCGTGTTCGAGCCACGCGCGCATGCCGGTCTGCGCGACCGCCTCTGCGATGGATCCCGTCGACAACTTGGCGGCGTCGTATTTGATCCGGAGCCGCTGCCCGATGACGTCGGCGTCGAGCGCTTCGAGGCCGGACAGCCGCTTCAAGCGCCGTTCGAGGATCGCCACTTCCTCGTGGCAGTCCATCCCTTCGATTTTGAAGGTGGATTCGGCGTGCAGTTCGCAGACGTGACAGGTGCTCATCGCCCCAGCCGCGATTCTTCGACGTGCGTCGAGGCCTGCTTGAGCAGCTCCAGGATGTGCTGATCGTCGACGGCGTAGTAGACCAGCCGCCCGGCGCGCCGCGGGACGGACCAGGCGCATGCCGCGAAGGAGCCGCAGCTGATGTGAGACGGCCGACTCGCTGATGCCGACGAGCGCCGCGATGTCGCAGACGCACAGTTCGCCGCCGGCGAGCGCGTCGAGCATGCGCACGCGCGTGGGATCGCCGAGCACCCGGAACGTGTCGGCGAGCGCTTCGACGGTCCGCGCCTCCATCAGCGTGGCTCTTGCGTTTATCGGCGAGGTGAGGGGCGTCGCACCGTGCCGCCACGTGGCTGAATGCCTTCGAGTGGTGACATATGAATATATGAGCAAGTGCTCATATATAGGATAACGCGCTAGGCGTCGGCCGATCAAGGCGACTGAGCGGCCACCTCGCCCCACCGGGGCGCCTTGACACATTTTTCCCGGTCTCGGTAGTATGCGGGATCGGGCTGTAATCGGCCTTCTGTCTATACCTTACGCAGTCAGGACGGGAACGGCAAGGTTCGCGCTAGCAAGAATCCGGGAACCCTTGCGCGACGGCCGAGACCCCTGTACGCGACCAAACGGAGTAATCGTGTGATCGAGGTCCAGCACATCACGAAGCAGTACGGCCGCGTGACTGCCGTCGACGACGTCAGCTTTCGCGTCGAGCGCGGAGAGATTCTTGGTTTTCTCGGGCCGAACGGCGCCGGGAAAACCACCACGATGCGGATCCTGACCGGCTACATGCCGCCGACTGAAGGACGCGCGGTGGTGGCGGGATACGACGTGTTCACCAACCCGATCGAAGCGAAGCGCCGCACCGGCTACCTGCCAGAGACGCCGCCGCTCTATCCCGACATGACGACTCGCGAGTATCTCGATTTCGTCGCGAAGATCAAGGGCGTGCCCGGCCAGCGAACGCAAGCAGCGTGTCGCGAACGGTGATGGAACGCACGCGAATCGCCGACATGGCGGACCGTCACTGCTCGAAGCTGTCGAAGGGATACCGGCAGCGCGTCGGTCTGGCGCAGGCGCTGATTCACAATCCGGACGTGCTCGATTCTCGACGAACCGACGGCCGGACTGGATCCGAAGCAGATCATCGAGACCCGCGATCTCATCCGAAGCCTTGCCGGCGATCACACGATCGTGCTCAGCACGCACATCCTGCCCGAGGTCGCGCAAACCTGCCAGCGCGTCGTCATCATCAACAAGGGACGGGTGGTCGCCGTCGACACGCCCGACAACCTGACCGCGCGGCTGAAGGGCGCGGCGACGATGTACGTGCAGGTCGATGCGCCCGGCGCCGACGCTGGCGCGGCGCTCGCGGCGGTTCGCGGCGTGACCCGCGTGACGAGCGCCGATCAGCCGCGCGTGCCGGTCGGGCCGGATGCATGCCGCCGCCGTAGTCCGTCGGGCCCGCTCGCGTTCGAAGTCGAGAGCGAGCCGGACGTCGACGTGCGTCGCGATCTCGCGCGCGTCGTCGTCACCCGCGGCTGGGGATTGCTCGAGCTGCGTCCCGTTCGCATGAGCCTGGAGGACGTGTTCCTGCAGGTCACAACCGAGGAAGTTCCCGAGGAGGCCCCGCGTGCGTAATGTCGCTGGCGATAGCGGAAAAGGAGCTGCGCTCGTATTTCGCCTCTCCGATCGCCTACATCCTGATCGGGCTCTTCTCGCTGCTGTTCGGATGGTTCTTCTACGTCTATCTGATGGCGTTCGTGCAGCAGAGCGAGCAGATGATGCAGTTTGGCGGCGGCGGCGGACGCCAACGTGAATCAGATGATGATTCGCGGGCTGTTCCAGAACACCGCGGTGATCATCCTGTTCGTGATGCCGATGATCACGATGCGGACCTACTCCGAGGAAAAGCGATCGGGCACCATCGAACTGCTGCTGACCTCTCCGGTCACCGATCTGGAGATCATCATCGGCAAGTTCATCGGCGCGCTCGCGCTGTACGCGGCCATGCTGCTGGTGACGATGCTCTACATGCTGATCCTGTTCAAGATCGGCAACCCGGAGTGGCGGCCGCTCGTCGCCGGTTACCTCGGCCTGCTGCTGATGGGCGGATGCTTCCTGTCGACCGGACTCTTCATCTCGAGCCTCACGAAGAACCAGATCGTCGCGGGGTTCCTGACGTTCGCGACGTTTCTGATGCTCTGGATCATCAACTGGCTCGGCGAGTCGTCCGAGCCAGACGACGCGCGATGTGCTGAATTACCTGTCGATCACCGAGCACTTCGACGACTTCGCGCGCGGCATCATCGACACCAAGCACGTCGTGTATTACCTCAGCTTCATCACGTTTGGACTGTTCCTGACGGCCAAGTCGGTCGACAGCGAGCGGTGGCGTGGATAGCGGTCATATGTTGAAACGAGTTCTCGGTCTTCTCGGATGGCTCGGCGTGGCGCTGGTGTTCGCCGCGGTCGCGATCCGGTTCACCCGTCCTGAATGGCAGCAGTGGTACAACGGTCTGGCGCTGGCGGGGCTCGCGTGCACGCTGCTCTACATCCTCAGCCAGTGGCGCGAGGTCGCGCGATCGTTCTCCGGCCGTCAGGCGCGCCTCGGATCGCTCGCGGCCGGCAGCGTCGTCGTCGTGCTCGGCGATCCTCTTCGCCATCAACTATCTGTCGTCGCGGCACAACAAGCGGTGGGATCTCACGGCCGCGAAGCAGTTCTCGCTGTCCGATCAAACGAAGAAAGTATTACAGGGGCTGCAGAAGCCGGTCCACATCCGCGTCTTCGATCGCAGCGACGGCTTCGCGCGATTCCGCGAACGGCTCGACGAGTACCAGTACGCAGTCGAAGCAGATCACCGTCGAGTACGTCGACATGGAGCGGAAGCCGACCCTGGCGGGCGAAGCTCAAGGTGACAGGCGCCGGGCACGGTCGTCATCGAGTACGACGGCCGGACCGAGCGGGTCACGTCCGACGGCGAGCAGGAGCTGACCAACGGGCTGATCAAGGTCATCCAGGGCAAGACGCACAAGGTGTACTTCGTCCAGGGACACGGCGAACACGCGCCCGAGACGCAACGATCGCACCGGCTACAGCACGATCGCGGCGTCGCTGAAGAACGACAACTTCGAGACCGACAACGATCGTGCTCGCGCAGCAGAAGTCGGTTCCCGATGACGCATCGGTGCTCGTGGTGGCGGGCCCGAAGACCGATTTCTTCCCCGCCGAGGTCGACATGCTCAAGAAGTACCTCGCCAAGGGCGGCAAGATCATGTTGCTCCTCGATCCGCCGGATCGGTCCGACTCGCCGCCGCTCACCAATCTGATCGCTTTGGCCAAGGACTGGGGCATCGACGTCGGCACCAACATCGTCGTCGACGTCAGCGGGATGGGTCAGCTGCTCGGCACCGATGTCTCGGTGCCGGTCGCGGCCAAGTACGAGACCCATCCGATCACCGATCGCTTCAATCTTCTGACCGCGTATCCGCTCGCCCGATCGGTGAGCTCGATTGAAGGGGGCGTCAACGGCCACTCGCGCGCAGAACCTGGTCGATACGAGCAAGAACAGCTGGGCGGAGACCGACATCAAGCGGCTGGCGACGTCCGGACAGGTCGAGCGCGAGCTGAAAGGGGGACAAAGCCGGGACCCGTGTCGCTCGCGGCAGCGGTGTCGGCGACCGCGACCGACGCGCCTGCGCCAGCGGCGACGGCCGGAGATACGTGCCGACAAGACCCGCGGACGCGCCAAAGCCGGAAACTCGCATGGTCGTTTTCGGCGATTCGGATTTCGTCACCAACGGATATCTCGGGATTCCGGGAAACCGGGATCTGTTCCTCAACGCCGTCAACTGGCTGGCGCAGCAGGAGAACCTGATTTCGATTCGACCGAAGGATCCGGAAGATCGCCGCGTGTCGTTGACCGCCGATCAGGCGAAGCTCATTTTCTGGTTGTCGATCCTGATCATCCCCGGACTGATCCTCGCGGCCGGCGTTCAGACGTGGTGGCGGAGGCGATAGATGCGCGGGTTGCGGTTTCTGATCCTGCTGCTGGTTGCGATTCCTGTCGCGTGGTACGCGTATTACGACTCGAAGAAGGGGCGGTCGGACGACTCGCCGAAGCGCGACAAGGTGTTCACCGTCGAGTCCGACAAGATCGACGAGATCGAAGTCAAGTCGGAGTCGGGCGATCGCACGACGATGCGCAAGAAGGGAACCGACTGGGAGATCGTGCAGCCGGTGTCGGTGCGCACCGATCAGGCCGCGGTGTCCGGTATCACGACGAACCTGTCGTCGGTCGAGATTCAGCGGGTCATCGACGATAATCCGCCGGACTCTGAAGGAATACGGCCTGGCGGAACCCCGCGTCGAGGTGGCGTTCAAGGCAAACGGTCAGCAGCACCGCTTGCAGCTCGGACAGAAGACACCCGCCGGCTCCGACGTCTACGCCAAGCTGCCCGACAGCAAACGGGTATTTCTGATCCCGTCATATCTCGATTCCACGTTCAATCGCGGCACGTTCGATCTTCGAGACAAGTCAGTGCTGAGGATCGATCGGGAAAAGGTCGACGGCCTCGAAGTCAACGCTGGCAGCCGGACGCTGAAGTTCGAGAAGAAGAACGGTGAGTGGCAGATCGACCCAGCCGTCGGCCGGCCGCGCCGAGTTCAGCGCGGTCGACGGCCTCGTTTCCCGGATCAGCTCGGTGCAGATGAAATCGATCGTGCCCGACGCGACGGACCTCAAGAAATACGGCCTGGACAAACCGGCAGCCACGGTGCGGCTCGGTTCAGGCTCGTCGCAGGCCGCGCTCGCGATCGGCGGCGCCGGCGAGAGCGGAAGCGTTTACGCGAAGGATCTGTCGCGGCCCGCTGTGTTCACGATCGAGTCGTCGCTCGCCGACGATCTGAAGAAGGACGCCTCGGAATACCGCCAGAAGGACCTGTTCGATGCGCGTTCGTTCAACACGTCACGACTCGACGTCGTCCACAACAACCAGACGAGCATCTTCGAAAAGACGAAGGTGAAAGGGACAAGGACGGGAAAGAAGAAGAAAAGTGGAAGCAAACGGCACCGACCGCTCGCGACGTTGACGCAGCCAAGATCGAGGCGCTGATTTCCGCGGCGACCGGGGCGCGCGCCAGCGGGTTCGTCGACACGACGGCAAACACCGGCCTCGACAAGCCTGAGCTGACCGTGGCGTTCAAATATGACGAAGGCAAGGACGAGCGCGTCACGCTTCGCCCGCACCAAGGATGCCGCCTACGCGGCGCGAGCCGGAGCGCCCGGCGCCGCAAAGGTGGACGCATCGGTCATCGACTCGATCGTCAAAGCACTCGGGGACGTGAAATAGCTCCACGCCGACGGTTCGTCGCACGGCTTTGCTCGCCGCTGCGCTCGCAGTGCAGCAGCTGCGCGGCGCACCAGCCGCGTGAAGACGGCCGTCCCCGAGCCGTCACGCGCGGTCCGCGAACTGCGCGACGACTCTGACACGCATCTTCAATGCTCCGATCAACGAGCGCGGCGTCTGGGCAGTCGACATCCGATCGCTCGACACCGGCGAGCGTCTGTTCGACCTGAACTCGGGCAAGCTGATGATGCCCGCGTCGAACATGAAGATCCTGACGCTGGCGGTCGCCGCCGACGCGCTCGGATGGGACTATCGCTTCACCACCACGCTCGAGGCGCGCGGCACAATCTCCGACGGCGTGCTGCACGGCGACCTCATCGTCAAGAGCAACGGCGACCCGACAATCAATACACGCAACGGCCGCGCCGACGCCGTGTTCGACGAGTGGGCGCAGGCGCTCTCGAAGCGCGGGCATTCGAGTCGATCGAAGGCCGAGTGATCGGCGACGATCAGGCGTTCGACGACGAGGGCATTGGCGCAGGATGGGCGTGGGACTATCTCCAGTACGGATATGCGGCGCCAGTTGGCGCGCTGCGAATTCAACGAGAGCGTGGCGACGCTGACGATTGCTCCCGCGGCAGATCGCAGGTGGCACGCCAATCGTGCAGTTGCAGGCGGGTTCAGGACTCGAGCTGCTCAATCACGGCCACGACCGGTCCGGCGGGATCGCACGATACGATCGACTACCGCCGACATCTCGACCGACCTGTTCTCGAAGTCACGGGATCGATTCCGCTTGGCGCCCAGCCGGACGCTCGCAGCGTCGCGGTCGTCAATCCAACGCTGTTCTATGCGGAGTCTGTCAGAGGCGAGCTGATCGCGCGCGGCATCACGATCAGCGGACCGGCGGTTGACTACGACGACGTGGCGGCGCGAGCTGATGCCGTTCGAGTCCGACAGGGATCGATCGAGTGGTCTGGCGCGATCCGATGGCCATCGCCACGACCGAGTCACCGCCTCTCACGCGACATCGCCACCGTGCTGATGAAGGTCAGCCAGAATCTCTACGCCGAAACACTTCTCAAGGCGATCGGCGCCGCACGGGTGGTCTGGGGACCGTCGAGGGAGGACGCATCGCTGTCCGCAGATTCGCTGACCGACTGGGGCGTGCCAGGCGGACTCGTACGTCATGTACGACGGCTCCGGCCTGTCTCGATACAACTACGTCACTGCCGCGACGATCGACGTCGATGCTTCGAGCATCTGTACAAGGATCCACGTCATCACGACGCGTTCCTCGCGACGCTGCCGGTTGCCGGCAAGGACGGCACCATGGCGACTCGACTGCACCACACGCGGGCCGAAGGGAATGGCGCTCGCCAAGACCGGATCGATCTCCAACGTGCGCGCGCTCTCCGGGTTTGTGAAGACCCGCGACGGCGAGATGCTTGTCTTTTCGATCCTCGCGAACGACTTCGTCATTCCGTCAGCGACAATCAACTGGATTGCGGATCTCGGAGTCGAGATTCTGGCGAACTTCTCGCGCCGGGTAGCTCAATAACGCGGCACTCAGTGCGGATTGCAGCTCTGGTGGGCGTGCTTCGGTCGTCGCGTGCGCGGCCGCCGCGTATCGTGTACGTCGAGAGAAAGCCTGCTCGCTCCGAAGGCTGCAGCGTGCCGTACAGCCGCCTGATGAGGACGAATGGATCGATCACCTCTACAATGCGAATCCGGCTGACGTCGAGGCTGCGACCGGCCAGGTGCAGCAACTCGGACCACGCGCACTGCCGCTCATCCACCAGACGTTGCAGGATCCAGCCGCCTCCCCCGAGCGCGTCAAGGCAGCACTGAAGGCCTGCGGAATCCTCGGGCCGACGGCAGCGTCTGCGATTGGCGAGGTCGCCGAGCAGCTGCCCGATCCGACGGTGACCGCCGAAGCCGCCGTCGCGTTGAGCTTCATGGGACGCGGCGCGTTCGGCCCGCTGCGAGATGCCGCTCGCCAGCGACGATCCGGTAGTCCGTCGCGAGGCGCTGCGATCGATTGGCAAACTCAAGGAGCGGGCACCACTCGACGCGCGCGCGGTCGTTCCGCTGCTGATCAGACGGCGCGACTGATGCCGATCCCGGTGTGCGCACCGTCGCGGTCACCTACCTCGGGATCATTCACGAAGGTGGCGCCGACGCCGTCGAACGCGCTGATCGCCGCATTGAAGGATCCCGAGGTTGATGTCCGCCGCGCCGTCAGCCACCGCGTTGGGATCGTTCGGCGAGCAAGCCGCCGCGGCCCTGCCGGCGCTGCGAAAGGCCGCGGGCGATTCCGATCCGGAAGTGGCTCGCGAAGCTGGCGTGACCCTCGTGAAGCTGCAGTCGAAGTAGCTGTTCACGCAGCGAAACGCGACGATCTCGATCGGCGAGACGCCCTGCAGAACCCGCCGCCCTGCGCCAGATCAGGCCGTCCGCCTCCCTTGCCGCCGAACCGCTCGATGAGCATGCTTCAGCACCGCGGCGCAGTCGACCGTCCGTCAGCCGCGCGCGCGATCACCGCCGCCGACGGTGCCGGGGCGCTGAAAAGAGCGGCCACATGACCGCTCCTGGCGGTGATCGACGCAGCCAGCGCCTTCAGACCAGTCTGATCCCATCCTTCAACCGCAGCCACGACAGCGCGCACCGTGCCGACACGTCTCGGCGCGATCGGCCAGCGCCGCTCCTTCGAAAGCCGCAAGGCGCGATCTGCAGATCCTTGATCTGCCGCTTCATGTCCTTCGTCTCCGCCTGAAGCCGCTCGATTCCCGTCGGGCAACTCCGACGGCAGGACCGACACGAGGCGCACGCTCGCGGCCACCGCGTCGCGCAGCCCTCGATACGCCGCGGAGCGCGCGCACGCCGCAGAGGAACTCGACGCGCGTGCCGCCGCGAAAGCGTTCCGACGACGCGACCGCGATCGTTCCAATTGCGCCGGTCCGCGCCACGTGCGTGCCGCCGCAGGCTGAGATGTCGAAGCCGGGCACTTCGATCAATCGAAGTGTGCCCGTGCGAGACGATTCCTTTCCGAAGCGGCAGGCTGGCAGCCTCGTCCGCGCTGGCGAAGCGGACGGCGACCGGACGATCTTCCCAGACGATCCGGTTGGCTTCGTTCTCGGCTCGTTCGATGTCGGCGGCCGACAGCGTTCGATTGAGATCGATCGTCGACGACGCCGAACCGAGGTGAAAGCTCTCGGTGCGCGCGCCGACCACTCGATCGAACGCGGCCGACAGCACGTGCTGACCGGTGTGCTGCTGCATGTGCTCGAATCGCCGCTCCCAATCGATCGTGCCGTGAACGCGAGCTCGACTTCGCCGGCACCATCGATTCCAGTTCGATACGTTCGACGATGTGAGAATCTCTCCATCGTCACCGTCCACGACATCGACCACACGTGCAGCGCCGAGCTGTCCAGTATCGAATGGCTGTCCGCCTGATGTCGGATAGAACGCGGTGCGATCGAGGATCACGGCACGATGGGTGCCCTCGTGCTCGACCCGGACAACGGTCGCGTCGAACTCGGTGAGGTAGGAGTCCGAGTAGTAGAGACGCTCGGTCACGATCGCGGTCCGACGTGCCGAAGCGCGGGATCGGCGACGCCTGCCTGCGCGAATCCGCGCGCGCGCAGCCGGCAACTGTCGCAGCGCTGACAGGGATTCCCCGACGGATCGGGATCGTAGCAGCTGTGCGTGAGGCCGTAGTCGAGGCCGAGCGTCAGCCCTTCGCGGATGATCTCCGCCTTCGACAATCGCAGCAGCGGCGCCTTGATTTGCAGCGGCTGCCCCTCGACGCCCGCGCGTCGTCGCAAGCGACGCGAGCCGCTCGAACGCGTCGAGGTATTCCGGGCGACAGTCCGGGTAGCCGGAGTAGTCGAGCGCGTTGACGCCGAGGACGATCGCGCGCGCACCCACGCACTTCGGCCCATCCGAGCGCCAGCGACAGGAAGATCGTGTTGCGAGCCGGCACGTACGTCGATGGAATCCCGGTCGCGTCGAGATCGCGATCCTTCGGAATCTCCCCGTCGCCGACGAGCGTCGAACCTCCAAATGCGGCCAGGTCAACGTCGAGCTCGATGTGTCTGACGACGCCCAGGTTCGCTGGCCACGTCGCGCGCGGCCGTCACTTCGCGCGCGTGCACCTGCCCGTAGCGAACCGTCAGCGCGTACAGCTCGAACCCGTCGCGCCGCGCCATCGCGCCCGCGGTGTAGGAGTCGAGCCCGCCGCTGAGAAGAAGAACTGCTTTCACTGTCTGCATTTTTTTGCTTTTCGCGGGGGCTACACGCCGCGTGTGTTTGCGTCCCAGATGTACTTGTGCGCCTGCAGCTGCAGTCTCACCGGCAGACGATCCTCAAGAATCCAGGCAGCGAGATCCCTCGACGCGCAGCACGCCGTGCACCGGTGAGAACAACACGGCGGCGGTGCGATCCAGGAGCCGATGGCGCACGACAACGTCCTTCGCGAATTCGTAGTCGGCGCGATCTCGATGACGAACTTCACCTCGTCGTGCGGCGTCAGCAGGTCCAGGTTCTCCCAGTGGTTCTGTCGCCGACTCGCCGCTGCCGGGGCACTTCACGTCGACGATCCGGATCACGCCGGACGGCACGTCCTTGATGCTGAGATGACCGCCAGTCTCGACCATCACCGTTTTTCCCGCCGCCGAGCAGCTGCTCCATCAGCGGATAGACGTCGCGCTGCAGCAGTGGCTCGCCGCCGGTGATCTCGACCAGGTCGCACCCGTACTCCTCGACGCGATCGAGCACGTCGTCGATCGTCATCTTCTGCCCTTCGGTGAAGGCATAGGGGGTGTCGCACCACGAACACCTGAGGTCGCACGCGGTCAGGCGGACGAACACGCACGGACGTCCGGTGTGGGTGGATTCTCCCTGAATGGAGTGAAAGATTTCGTTGATCGTGAGCACCGTCTCCATTGTACCAAGTCGGACGGGATCGCCGGTGGCCGCAGGTAGAATACGGGGATGCCGAAGCCGATCTTCTACTGGAAACCGACCTGAACCACCTGCCGCAACGCCAGAAGTTTTCTGGAGCAGCACCACGTGGACGTGGACGAGCACGACATCAACAAGGACCCGCCGACCCGGGCGTTTCTCGAGAAACATGTCGACGCCGACCGGTTTCTCGATTTCGTCAGCACGCGGAGCCCCGTCTTCAAACAGCGGCCGTTGCCGCGTTCGAAGAAGGAAGCGATCGACTTGATGATGGAGCAGCCGAACCTCATTCGCCGCCCGATCCTGATCCAGGGCAACCAGGTGATCTTCGGCTTCGACAAGAGCGCGTATCCGACAGGCACGTAAGCGTCGAGCGGATCGATGGGTGAAATCAGAGTCGGCACGTCGGGCTGGAGTTATCCGAGCGGGAAAGGAACCTGGAACGGCATCTTCTATCCCGTTCCTCCAGGCCGGCGGTCGCAGTCGCAGCGGCGGCTTCGACGAGCTGCGGTTCTACGCCGAACACTTCGACACGGTCGAAATCAATTCGACGTTTTACGGCGTGCCGACTCCAGCGACGACACGCGGATGGACCGAGCGGACGCCTCCTGGCTTCGAGTTCTCGCTGAAGCTGTTTCAGAAGTTCACCCACCCGGAAATGTTCCTCAAGGCGACGGGCGGCGATCCGTGGACGCTCGGCCAGAAGGATGTCGATGAGTTCCGGGCGGCGATCGATCCGCTTGCGGCTGCGGGAAAGCTTGGCGCGCTGCTCGCGCAGTTCCCGGCGAGCTTTCGCAACGAGCCCGATACGCGCGCCTATCTGGAGTGGCTGCTGCAGCGGTTCAAGGATTATCCGGTCGCCCTCGAGCTGCGCCATCGGAGCTGGAGCGATCAACCGGTCGAAACGCTGCAGCTGCTCGACGCGTTCGGCGCCGCGTGGGCGCAGATCGACGAGCCGAAGTTCCGGTTTTCAATCCGGCAGAACCTGCTGCCGAACGTCCGGACGTTCTACTATCTGCGCCTGCATGGCCGGAATGCGGCGCAGTGGTGGAAGCACGATTCGTCCGAAGATCGCTACAACTATCTCTATTCAGCCGACGAGCTGCAGCCGTTTGCCGAGGCCGCCAGGGACGCGGCGCGGGAGGTGAAGAAGGCGTATCTCTACGCGAACAATCACTTCTCGGCGAAGTCGGTCGCCAACGCCGCGATTCTGAAACACGATCTCGGTCAGCCGCTCGACGGCGAGTACCCGCAGGAGTTCGTCGATCGCTATCCGGACCTGAAAGGACTGGTCAAGGATCCTGCCGCGACTCTCTTTTACGTACGCCTTCTTGACCACGTCGGCGACCTGGATCTTGTCGACGACCTCGATGCCCTTGATGACTTTGCCGAAGACCGTGTACTTCGCGTCCCACTCGGGATGCGGCTTCGTGTCGATGAAGAACTGGCTGTCGGCGCTCTTCGGATCGGTGCCCGGATACGCCATCGCGACCGCGCCGCGCAGGTGCCGGCGCTTCTTGGTGATTTCGGCCACGCCGATCGGCTTGCCGCTGCCGCCCGTCCCCAGTAGTCCTTCATCAGCATGTTGCGGGTCTGCGGGTCGCCAATCTGCACCGCGCCGAGCGACGCCTCCGCGCGGTGAAAGCGCAGCCCGTTGTAGAAGTTCCTCTTCACCAGCCCGACGATCTGCTCGACGGTCTTCGGCGCCTCTTCCGGGTAGGTCTCGAACTCGATGGTTCCCTTCGCGGTCTCGAGAACAATGACCGGGCCGGCGCCTGGCGACGTCTGCTCGATGGGCGTGGCGACCCGAGAACGGCTGACCGAGAGCCAGAGCGCGAACGTGACGCGGATCATCATGACGCTTCCTTTCCCACTCGCGTGACGCCGATTCTCGGACAAAGATCGACAAGAACGCAACTGCCGCACAGCGGGTAGACGGGACGGCAGACGTTCTGCCCCCACGTCACGAGATACAGATTGATGACCGGCCACCAGTTCCGGTGCGTCGCCGCGTAGAGCGCCTGCTCGGTTTCCTCCGGCGTTCGCGTGCGCACCCAGCCGAGACGGTTCGAGATGCGGTGGACGTGCGTATCGACGCAGATGTTGTCGGGACTTCGATGCGCCAGGATCAGCACGAGGTTGGCGGTCTTGCGGCCGACGCCGGGCAGCGTCAGCAGCTCCTCCATCGCATCGGGAACCATCCCGCCGTACCGCGTGAGCATCTGCTCGCACGTCCGCCTGACGTGCACGGCCTTGTTCCGATAGAAGCTGACCGGATAGATCAGACGCTCGATCTGCTTGACGGTCAGACGTCGCCATCGACCGCGGCGTGCGGGCCACACGAAACAGCCGCGTCGATGCGCGCGTGCGTCACCGCGTCCTTCGTCTGCGCCGACAGCATCGTCGCGATCAGGACCTGAAACGGATCGTCTTTCTGATCGTCCGCAATCTTCTCGACGGCCGGTTCTTCGAGTCCGTCGATCGCCCGCGCAAGGCGCCGCATCACGGCGCGGACGTGGCCACGCGGACGTCAGTCGGCGGCGACCGCCTCATACCGGGCGTCAGTGGTGGCTGGCCGCCGAGCACCGCGAGCACGTTCCTCACCGCCAGATCCGCCATGGCGGTCCGGGTCTCGCGCGTCGCACTCCCCAGGTGCGGAACGAGCACGACGTTCTCGAGCGGCAGCAGTCCCGGATGGACCGCGGGCTCCTTCTCGAACACGTCGAGCGCGGCGCCGGCGATGAGGTGCTCGTTCAGGGCCCACACGAGCGCCTCCTCGTCGACGATCGATCCGCGCGCCGTGTTGACGAGAAGCGCTGATCGCTTCATTCGCGCGAGCGTGCGACGATCGAACATGTGTCGCGTTTCCGGGGTGGCCGGGGTGTGGATTGACACGACGTCGGAGCTGATGAGCAGCTCGTCGAGCGACATGTCGTGTTTCGCAAACACCGCCGTCATGCCGAACGCCGCCGCCTTGGCGGCAACCGCGCGGCCAATCCTGCCCCGGCCGATGATCCCGAGCTGCTTGCCGCGGAGCTCCATGCCCAGCATGAAATCGAGCGCCCATCCCCGCCATCCTCCGCGACGAATCAGTCGATCGCCTTCGGTGACCCGCCGGGCGAGCGAAAGAATCAGCGCCCAGGTCAGTTCGGCCGTCGCCTCCGTGAGCACGTCCGGCGTGTTCGTGAAGATCACGCCTCGCGACTTGACCGCCGGCACATCGACGTTGTCGTAGCCGACCGCGACGTTCGCGACGATCTTCAGATCGGGAAGCCCGGCATCAACGACCGCGCCGTCGATCCTGTCGGTCAGCAGACAAATCAGCGCCTGCTTGCCTTTGACGCGCCGCTTCAGTTCATCGGGCGTGAGCGGAGACGCGCCGTCGTGCAGATCGACGTCGCACGCGGCTTCGAGACGCGCGAAGGCCGCGGATGGAATTCGTCGGGTCAGAAGGACATGGGGCTTTGATCAAGGAGACATCGTGACAGTGACAAAGACGATTGTTGATCGCTGATTGTTGATCGCTGATTTGGTCTTCCCGAGCGATTCAATCGTCAATCGGCAATCAGCAATCAGCAATCCTTAGTGTCCGTGCGATTCGCAATATCCGCAGTGATTGCACTGCACTTTCGGCTCGATCAGGCACGGACCGCCGGACGGCGGCAGCGCATAGCGATAGTGACTGGAGTGCCGGATCAGCTCGACCGGGACGTCGACCGTGTCCTGCGCTCGCTCCAGCCGTCTGGCAACCGCTTCGCGTACCATCTGCCGCAGCATCTCCTCGTTCATACGTCGTCCCGATAGTCCACTTCGTCGACGATGCCGATGACCGCCGCATCGACGGCCGCGGCCTTGCGCCCGAGCGCGTCGCCGGCCGCCTTGCCTTCGATGACGACCAGCACGCGCTCGCCGACGCCGGCGCCGACCGAGTCGATCGCAATCAGCGCCACGCCGCGGGCAGCCCCTTCGAGCGTCAGCGGCTGCACCAGCAGCAGCTTCGCGCCTTCGAGCTTACGATTCTTCTGCGTCGAGACGACGGTCCCGACGACGCGGCAAATCTGCATTTCAGCTTCCAGCTTCCAGCTCAGAACATCAACTCAATCAGCATTCAGCATTCAGCATTTCAGCAGTTCAGCCCAGATCCCAGTGATCGACGATGCCGACGATCGTCGCGTCGGTCGGCGGCTCGGCGGGATAGAACGGAAATGCGGCTTCGCGGCCGCGGACGAAGAACACGTGCTCGCCGGTGCCGGCGCCGACCGAGTCGAGCGCCACGAGCGTGCGTCCCGCAGCGCCGCCGGACGCGGTCGATCGGCTGCAGCACGAGCAGCTTGGTGCCGACGAGGTTCGCGTCCTTGATCGTCGAGACGACCTCGCCGATGACCCGAGCCAGCTGCACGTCAGGCCTCCGGGTCCCTGACCTGGATCGTGTCGATGATGCCGACGATCGCCGCGTCGACCGGACAGTCCTTCATCCCTGACGCCATCCGGGCCGAGCTGCCGCTGACGATGAGGACGGTTTCGCCGAAGCCGGCGTCCACCGTATCGACCGCGACAAGATAGTTGCCTTCAGGCTTACCGGACGGATCGACCGGGCGCGCGATGAGCAGCTTGTTGCTGACGAGCCGCTCGTCTTTTCGCGTCGCGACGACGGTCCCCACGATCTTCGCAACGATCATTTCGTCGCAGCGTTCGCCTTGCCGATCGGGAGCGCGTCCTCGAGGTTGGCGTGCGGACGCGGAATCACGTGGACCGACACGAGTTCGCCGACCCGTCGCGCCGCGGCCGCGCCGGCGTCGGTGGCGGCCTTCACCGCCGCCACGTCGCCGCGCACGATCGCGGTCACGTAGCCGGCGCCGATCTTCTCCCAGCCGACCAGCGTCACCTTCGCGGCCTTGACCATCGCGTCGGCCGCCTCGATCATCGCGACGAGACCTTTCGTCTCGACCATGCCGAGCGCCTCACCCATGAATTGCCTCCGAATCAGTTACCAGTTTCCGGTTGCCAGTTACCAGCCTTCACTGCTGGCTTCCGGGCGAAGCCTGTCTCGCCGAAGCGGCGTCGCCGCGAAGGCGGGGCTATTTCAGATTCCGCACTGCATCCTCTATTAATGCCGTGAGTTCGCGGTATGTTAGCCGAATTTCTTCGTCGCGCACCTACCAAACCGAAGCGCTCGGGGACGAGCCGTTCACCGGCGACGGAAGGCGGCGCGAAGACGACCTGGCAATCTTCCGCGGCTGCGTCGGTTCCACTCACCGGATCCGGACAGATCGGGGCAGGGGCGGCGATGCCATACCGACCTCGGAGACCCTGCAGCCGCATCACCTCGTCGCGCGACAGCAGCCGTTCGCCTCCGAGCATTCGCGCCACGAAGCTGATGTTGGCGAAATGCTCGATCGTCTCCATCTTGTAGTAGGCGGCAAACACGTCGCTGCCAAGCGTCAGCGCGCCGTGGTTCGCGAGCAGCATGCCATCGTGCGCCTTGACGTACTTGCCGCACGGCCTCGGGCAGTTCCTTCGTCGAAGGGGTCGCGTACTCCGCGATCGGCACACTTCCCAGCGTCGTCACGACCTCTGCGAGCACGGCACGGTCCAGCGGAATTCCAGCCACGGCAAACGCGGTCGCGACCGGCGGGTGCGCATGCACGACGGCCTGGATTTCGGGGCGCTGGCGATACACCTCGAGGTGCATCTGAATCTCGGATGAGGGCTTGCGTTCGCCGGCAAGCTTCTTTCCCTCCAGGTCCGTGATCACCATCATCTGCTCGTTCATGAATCCCTTGCAGACGTTGGCCGGCGTCATCAGCAGGCGGCGATCGTCCAGCCGCGCGCTGATGTTGCCGTCATTCGAAGCCGTGTATCCACGCGCGTACAGTCGTCGTCCGACTTCGACGATGTCAGCACGCAGTTGGGATTCGGAGGGAGTCATCGTCGTCTTCGAAGGGGACGAAGGGAACGGGGTTCACAACGAAGGAACGAAGAGAACGGAGGAAGAACGAAGTTCATTTTGTATAAGAAATTGTATTGGTATTCTTCGTTCGTCTTCGTTTACTTCGTTTCTTCGTTGTGAACTCCGTTACCTCCGCAACCTCCGCAACCTCCAAGTCACCGCTTCACCCACTCCCGCCGGCACTTCTCCGAACAGAAGTAGCGCGTCGCCGGTCCCGTCCCCGTACTCAATGCCTGCCCGGGGACGACAAAAACGCCGCAGACAGGATCACGGACCAGCCCAACGCTTCGCGGCTGCGCGTCGTCGCGCCGGTAGCCGGCCCCTTCCAGCACGCCATGCAGCAGCCGCGACAGCGAGCGCGCGAGGAACAGGATGAGAACCGCCCACAGAATCAGGCGAGCCATGCTACTTGGACTGACCGGGAGAACCCGGAGCAGCCGCCGCCGCCCCACCCCGCTGACCGTGCGCGGACCGGAGACCATCCAGTCCCTTCTTCGCGACTTCGGCTTCCGGGCTGTTGGGCGCCACATCGAGCACCCGTTGCCACGCCTTCTCGGCGCCATCAAGATCCTGCTTGCCGAAGGCGCGAACGATCCCGATGTTCAGGAGCGTCTTCGAGTGGCTGGGATCAATCGCGAGCGATCGCTCGAACTGCGCCAGCGCGCGGTCTGGTTGGTTCGAGTAGTAGTAGGCAATGCCGAGGTCGGTGCTCGCGTTGACGTTCTTCGGATCGACCGTCAGCGCCGCCTGATACCACTGCGCCGCTTCGTCGTAACGCTCCGCGTCGAAATAGAGGTTCCCGAGCTGAACCCGCGTTTCTGCGTCGGACGGATTTCGATCCGCGGTCGCCTTCAGCGAAGCCGCGCGCGACTCATCGAACACCGGCGGCGCCGACTGGCCGCCCTGCGCGCCAGAGCTCGCCGCGGCCGGGGCCGCGGGCGCCGGCACAACCCCCGAAGCCTGCTGGCTGCCGATCATCCACCCCACGAGGACGCCAAAAAAGATGCCGGCAATGCCGAACACTACAGAGTCGCTTCTCATCTAGGTTCTACAGGGTTCTACTTGGTTCTGCAGGGTTCTACAGGGTTCGTTCAAGGTTCTACGAGGTTCTTCGGGTCGCCGCGCCATCGGAACGAACCTAGTAGAACCCAGCAGAACCCCGCAGAACCTGGTAGAACCCCTAAAAGAGGCGATCATAGCAACGTGCGGCGGAACCAGTCCACCAGCGTGCCCGCGAGATCGGCGTCGCGGCCGAGCATGACGGTGCCGTGCCCAGCGTGATTCAGGATAAGCGCCTCGCGAGTGCCGCCCCCCGCCTTCTGCAGTTCCTTCACCGAGCGCATCGCATAGGCATCGTCGTCGCTGGCGATCATGAGCGCTGGACGCGTGCCGTACTTCTTCATCGCCGCATCGATGCGGAGTCCGCGATAGTCGGTCGTCGGTGAGAGCAGTGCGAGGCTGGCGACGGCGGTGTCGGCCGACGCCTCGAGAACCGCCAGGTTGGCGCCGATGGACGCGCCGGCGATCCCGACGTGCGACGGCTGCACGTCGCTGCGCGAGGCGACGTAGCGCCGTGCGGCAATGACGTCGCGGATGAACACGGAATAATCCGCGGCGTCACCTTCCGGGAGCACACCGGTCGATTCGCCGTGACCGCGCAGATCGAGCGCAAGCGCCCCGATTCCTTCAGCTGCCAGCCGTGAAGCGACTGGCTCCCAGTCGTGGCGATTCTTGTGCAGCATGTGCACCAGGATGACGGCGGGCGATCGATTCTGCGGCTCGTACCATGTCGCGGCCAGAGAAACGCCGTCGTCGGTGCGGATCGTCACCCGCTCGGTGCCGGCTCGCGCTCCAGCTGGAGCAATGAAGCCGAGTGCCAGCAACACGCCTACGCTGCCGAGAAAATGGACGGCACGGAGATGCCGGCTGCGCGACTTCGCGGTCATCTCCGTAGGAGTGCGATCATGTCCCGCACCGCGCGGTCCATGCCGACCAGCGCCGCGCGGGCGACGATACTGTGGCCGATGTTGAGCTCCACGATTTCGGGAATCGCGTTCAGGAACACCACGTTCGAGTAGTTCAGCCCGTGACCGGCGAGGACCTCGAGATGGTCCTGGCCCGCGGCGGCCGCCGCCTCCGCAATGCGCGCCAGCGCGGCGTCCGCGGCATCGGCCGCTGCGTCGGCGTAGCGCCCCGTATTGATCTCAACCGCATCCGCCGCTGCCGCCCCGGCCGCACGAACCTGCTCGACTTCCGCATCGAGAAAGATGCTGACGCGGATACCCGCGCCATGCATCTGGCGTGTGAAATCTTTCACTGCGGCCGAGTGCGCGACCACGTCGAGCCCTCCCTCGGTCGTCAGCTCCTGCGGTTTCTCGGGAACAAGCGTGACCTGATCGGGCCGCAGCTGCAGCGCCACGCGCGCCATATCGGCGGTGACCGCCATTTCCACGTTTAGTTTGGTCGCGATCGTCTGCCGCAGGATCTCGAGATCGCGTTCCTTGATGTGACGGCGATCGCTGCGAAGGTGGACGGTGATGCCCTGGGCGCCGGCCATCTCGGCGATCAGCGCGGCCGCGACCGGCTCCGGCTCACGCGCTTTGCGCGCCTCCCTCAGGGTCGCGATATGGTCGATATTGACTGCTAAGCGCATCGGAATTCAGGTTCTACTGGGTTCTACTTGGTTCTACAAGGTTCTGCTGGGTTCGTTCGGGGTTCCGCCGGGTTCGGCAGCGTCCACCGGGTTCGGCAGCTTGCTGCGGCAAGAACCGTGAACGAACCCAGCAGAACCCTGTAGAACCTCGTAGAACCTGGCAGAACCTAATTCGATCATCCCAGGTGCTCCCTGACGACGCCGGCGATTTCGGCCGCCCAGGCCTGGATCTGCTCCTGGTTCTTCCCCTCGATCATGACCCGCAGGAGCGGCTCGGTTCCCGAATAGCGCACGAGCAGACGTCCCTCGCCGGCCAGGCGCGCTTCGACACGCTCCATCGCTGCCGCGATCGACGGGACGTCCGCGAGCGCCTGCTTTTCGCGAACGCGCACGTTGACCAGCACCTGCGGATAGGTCACGAGCTCGGACGCCAGATCGGCCAGCTCGCGTCCGCTCTCGGCCATGATGCGGAGCACGCTCAGGGCGGTGACGATTCCGTCTCCGGTGAACAGATGCTCGGAGAAGATGATGTGGCCGGACTGCTCGCCGCCAATCGACAGATCGCGTTTGATCATCTCCTCCATCACGTACTTGTCGCCTACCGCGCAGCGCACGAGATCGATCCGGCTGTGACGGAGCGCAATCTCGAGGCCGATGTTGCTCATGACGGTCGCGACGATTGCGTTGCCCTTCAATCGCCCGCCTGCCTGCCAATGGCGCGCGCACATCAGGAGCACCGCGTCGCCGTCCACGATTCGTCCCTGCGCGTCCACGAAGATGGCACGGTCTCCATCGCCATCGAACGCCACACCCATCCGGCACCCGAGCTGACGGACCGCGCGGGCAATCTGCTCGGGATGCGTTGACCCGCAATCGAGGTTGATGTTTCGCCCATCAGGCTGCGCGCTGAGGACGTGCACATCAAACCCCAGATCACGGAACAATCGTGGCGCGACGGTGGTGGTCGCGCCGTTCGCCGTGTCGATCGCGATCGAGAAGCGGCCCAGGCGCCCGGGCTCAGGAAGCGCCAGCCGGGCGTGGGCGATATACGCATCGATCACGTCGGTGCGGTCCACCGGCGCGTCAGCGGATCCCTGGACCGACCAGCTGCGGTCGTGGACGATCGCTTCGACCTCACGCTCGAGCGTCTCGGTGAATTTCTCTCCACGCCCCGAGAACACCTTGATGCCGTTGTCTTCGAATGGATTGTGCGAGGCCGAAATGACGAGCCCCGCATCGAAACCCATCGCCCGCGTCACATACGCAATCGCCGGAGTCGGAATCACGCCGGCAGACGTGATCTCGGCGCCGGCGGAGTGCACGCCCCGAGCGAGCTCTCGTTCGATCCATTCCCCGGATTCTCGCGTGTCGCGTCCGACCACGAACCGCAGGCGGCTCTCCGCGCCGCCGGAGCGTTGCATCGCTCTCACCAGCGCGCCGCCCAGGCGCGCGACCGTCTCGTGATCGAGCGGGTATTCTCCCGCCTTTCCGCGGACGCCGTCAGTGCCAAACAGTCGATGGGACATCTCTTTACAATCGTCAGGTTCTACTGGGTTCTGCAGAGTTCTACAGGGTTCTACCAGGTTCGTTCGTTCAGGTTCTCTGCGCCCGTGGAACCTTTGCAGAACCTTGTCGAACCTCCTATTTGATCGTCACGTCAACGACGGCGGGTTCGATGGCGCTGACGCCAAAGGTTTGGGACGGATCCACCTGGACCCGAAGATTGTACCGGCCGGGGCCCAGACCGTAAAGGTCAACGAACGCCTCGACCGATCCGGCTCGCAGGTCCGCAAGCGCGTCGCGCCGGCCGCGCACCGTGACACGCGCGAGGATGGGCTGAATCTTGGCGGTCAGACCGGACTGCAGGTTGCGCCACCGAATCGGCACACCGGCAAGGTCGCGCTCAACCGGGGCCGGCAGTACTTCGACGCTGATCGTCGCGTTCTGAGGTTGAACGAGTCGGACCGCCGAGTCAGTGATTCCAACCGTCACGCTGTCCTGGACGCGGGCGCGGCTGCCTGTGATCTGGACCGGCTCGGTCGTCGCCCCCGTCAGCTGTTTGAGGCGACTCTCAGGTCCCGCCACCTCGACGGTCGCAGGTTCCGACGTCACGCGCCCGATGACAAATCCGGGCGCGGGCTCGCCGTCGAGCGCCGGCACGACGGGCACAGTGCGATGGCCGGACTTTTCGAGGTCCACCGCAAGCGTGCCTGGAATGACTTGCGCGACATCCACGCCATAAGGGGCCCGCACTTCGTCGCTGCGCAGGTGGAACATCCGCGACCCTGGCCGCGCCGACGCGAGGTCGAGCACCGCAACGATGTCGCGAGGCTCGAGCCGCCCCAGGAGCGCGGAGGACCCGCGAAGCCGGACATCCACTTCCGTCGGCGGATCGCCTACCAGTTCCAGGTCGGGTGGAATGTTCCGGAACTCGAGCGGCACGCGCAGGCTCCGCTCGACCAGATGATCGCCGGCGACGATCAGCCACAGGAGCGAGGCGAGCGCGATCGCCATCAGCTTCAGCCCGAGATGCGTGAAGGGGGTAAACTTCATGAATCAGAGCCTGCCGCTGGACCGTAAGACGCGGACGGACGAACCGCGAATGGCGAGCCGCGAAGATTACACATCGTACGATCTCGCCCCAATCCGGCGGCTGCCTCGCCGCAACGTGACCAGCAACCGCAGGCGCGATCGCAACTCGTCCGGGCTCAGTTGGCGATCGATGCGGCCATCGATCGCGACCGATATGTATCCGGTCTCCTCCGAAATAATCACCGCGATGGCATCCCCTTCTTCGGTGAGTCCGATGGCGGCACGGTGGCGTGTGCCAAGTTCTCGACTGATCTTCGGATTGACCGTCAGCGGAAGAAAGCACGCGGCCGCGGCAACCCTGTTCTCCTGAATGATGACGGCGCCGTCGTGTAAGGCCGATCCCGGGTGAAAAATTGTGACCAGGAGGTCGTAGGTCAACGTGGCGTCGAGCGGAATGCCACTCTCGATGTAGTTCCGCAATCCGATCTCCCGCTCCACCGCGATGATCGCTCCAACCTTCTGCGACGACAGCATCGTTGCAGCCACGACGATTTCCTCGATCGTCTCGTCGGCCGCCTCCTGGCGGTTGAAATACCGGAAGAACGGCGCCTGGCCGAAATGCGCCAGCGCACGCCTGATATCGGACTGGAAGATGACGATCGCCGCAAATGCCAGGTAGACGAGCATGTTGCGGATGAGCCAGTTCACCGTCTGCAGTGGTGCCAGCCGGGAGATGTAGAACATCGCCACGATCAGCAGCGTGCCAACGCCCATCTGGACCGCGCGCGTTCCTCTGATCAGTTTCAGGAATTCATAAATGAGGAACGAGACGATCGCGATGTCGACGAGATCCCACCATCCCATCGGGGGCCGGCGCAGAACGCTGCCGAGGAACTCAATCATGCAGGGATAGCTTATCTGATGGGAACCGGAAATCGCTCAGCGAACGGTTCCGTCCTGGGCGTGCGCGTGCTGGCGGATCCTGTCGGCGACCCTGACGACGTCGACCATTTCGGCGACGCGATGAACCCGCACGATGTGCGCACCGAGCAGCACGCTCGCGGTCACAGCGGCGGCAGTGGCCCATTCACGGCCGGGCGGCTCTCTCTTGCCGATCGCAGCGGTCAGGAATGATTTCCGTGAAGGCCCGCAAAGGATTGGCCGGTCGACGCTGCGTAGCGCGTCGAGCGCGGCCAGCGCCGCAAACGAATGCTCGGCACGCTTCGCGAATCCAAGCCCGGGATCGACGATGATGGCTTCCCGCGAGACGCCCGCGTCGAGCGCGCGGGAGATTGCCTCATTCAGCTCGCGGCAAACCTCCTCGCTCACGTTCTGATAGACCGCCTCCTTGTACATGTCGCGCGATCGTCCCCGGTTGTGCATGAGCACGACCGCCGCGCCGGCCTCGGCTACGGCCGCGGGCAGGTCGCGATCGAAGAGGAATCCGCTGACATCGTTGACGATGGACGCGCCGCGAGCGACGGCCTCACGCGCGACGGCTGCCTTGTAGGTATCGATCGACACCGTCAATCCGCCGGCCGCAAGCCGTTCGACGACGGGCAGCACGCGCCGGAGTTCTTCGGCGAGCGGAAGCGCTTCGGCGCCAGGACGCGTCGATTCGCCGCCGACGTCGATGATATCGGCCCCTTCCGACGCCATGCGCAGGCCGTCTTCGGCCGCGCGACCGGGGTCGAAGCGAACACCGCCATCAGAGAATGAATCGGGGGTGACGTTGACGACGCCCATTACCAGCGTCCGCTCGCCCAGGAGGAGAGGCGCGCGCCCCGGAAGCGCGACGGAGTAGTGGGCTCGCCGCAACAAGTTAAAAGTTAAAAGTTAAAAGGTAGAAGTCGAAGGCAAAAGTCAAAAAGTCAAAAGCACAAGGGCGAAACCCCTGTACTTTTGACTTTTAACTTCTAACGTTTAACTTTCTACTCCTGCGGGAGAGGCTTGTTGAGCGGCGGCAGCGGCGGAACGATCGCCGGACGTTCTTTCGCCGGCCGCTTCGAGCCATCCTCGGGCGCGGGCGGTGCGTTCCGCGGCGTGTGCTCTTCGAGCGCCTCACCGGCCACGATCCGGCGGACCTGCTCGGCGTCGAGAACCTCGCGCGCCAGCAACTCTTCTGCAATTCGCAGCAGCGACGGTTTGTTTTCGTCGAGAATGCCGTGCGCGCGTTCGTAGTTGCTCGTCACGAATCGCTTGATCTCGTGATCGATCCGGATGGCGGTGTCCTCGCTGTAGTCCTGGTGCTGCGCAATCTCACGGCCGAGGAAGATCTGCTCTTCCTTCTTGCCGAAAGTAAGCGGCCCCATCGCGTCGCTCATGCCCCACTCGCACACCATCTTGCGCGCCAGCTCGGTCGAGCGCTCGAGATCGTTGCCGGCGCCGGTGGTCATGCCATTCATCGTGATCTCTTCCGCGATCCGGCCGCCGAGAAGAATCGCGATCTGGTCGTTGAGATACTCACGCGTGTAGTTGTGCTTGTCCTCGACCGGAAGCTGCATCGTGACGCCGAGCGCCATGCCGCGCGGGATGATCGTGACCTTGTGTACCGGATCCGCGTGCGGCAGCAGCACGGCGAGCAGCGCGTGACCGGCCTCATGGACAGCGGTCACCTTCTTCTCATCGTCGTTGATGATCATGGAGCGGCGTTCGGAGCCCATCATCACCTTGTCCTTCGCAAACTCGAAGTCGAGCATGCGAACGACCTTCTGGTTGTAGCGCGCCGCGTTCAGCGCCGCCTCGTTGACAAGGTTCGCCAGGTCGGCGCCCGAGAACCCGGACGACCCGCGCGCCAGCACGTGGATGTTCACGTCGTCAGCGAGCGGAATCTTCTTGGTGTGAACGGCGAGGATTCCTTCCCGTCCTTTCACGTCCGGACGGTTGACGACGATGCGTCGATCGAAGCGGCCCGGCCGCAGCAGCGCGGGATCGAGGACGTCGGGGCGGTTGGTCGCGGCGACGAGGATGACGCCCTCGTTCGACTCGAAGCCGTCCATCTCGACGAGCAGCTGGTTCAGCGTCTGTTCGCGTTCATCGTGTCCGCCGCCAAGGCCCGCGCCACGATGGCGGCCGACCGCGTCGATCTCGTCGATGAAGACGATGCACGGGGCATTCTTCTTCCCCTGCTCGAAAAGGTCGCGCACGCGAGACGCGCCGACTCCGACGAACATCTCGACGAAGTCTGAACCGCTGATCGAGAAGAACGGAACGTTGGCTTCGCCGGCCACCGCGCGGGCGAGGAGCGTCTTTCCGGTTCCCGGCGACCCCATGAGGAGCACGCCCTTCGGAATCCGGCCACCGAGCTTCTGGAACTTCTGAGGTTCTTTGAGGAACTCGATGATCTCCTGGAGTTCTTCCTTGGCTTCGTCAACGCCCGAGACGTCCTTGAACGTGACTTTCTTCTGGGAGCTTGACGACAGCTTTGCGCGGCTCTTGCCAAACGAGAGGGCTTTGTTTCCACCGCTCTGCATCTGGCGCATGATGAAGACCCAGAAGCCGATCATCAGCAGGATCGGCGCCCACGAGTACAGCAGCGACGCCCACGGACTGGTCGTCTCGGGCTTTGCCGAAATCGGGATGCCTTTGTCGTAAAGCTTGTTGGCCAGGCCCTGGTAGTCAGGGGCGTAGGTGCGGAACTTATCGGATCCGTTGCCCGCCGTGTTGGTCTTGAGCGTCCCGGTAATCTCGTGCCCGACCATCACGACCGAGGCGACTTGTTCGTCGTCGACCGCTTTCAGGAACTGCGAGAACGGCCACGGGTTCTCGGATTTGCCGGCGAATGTCGTCGAGAAGTTCCAGATGAGTACCCCGACGACGACGAGGACCATCCAGAAGAGCAAGCTCTTGAGGGTCGAGTTCAACCTAGGCCTCCTAACCGCCTTGCTTTCAAGAGTATCACGCCTCGCGCGGGCTCAGTCACTCGAAAATCCTCGGCGACCGACTCCCCCACGACCCATACAATTCTGTCTTCGCCATCCACCACCAGAGGGAGCGAGTCCCGGATTTCCCTAGGGATTTTGCGGTCCACGAGAAAATCCTGCAGCTTCTTCCGGTGCGCCAGTCCCAGCGGCCGGAACCGATCCCCTCGACGCCGCAATCGGATCGCGAGTGGAAGCGTGAGCGGATCCGACGCAATCGCCACTTCTGGCCCTCGCGCCGGCCCGAATCCCGCCGGTCGTTCCACGTCGTCCAATCGTCGCGCAGACACTGCCCATCCCTGGTTATCGAGCGTCACCTCACCAGGAATAGACAGCGGAACGCGAAAAGAGTTCGCCGGGACCTCGCGAGCCCGCCGAATCCTCGCCGACGGCGGCCCGAGAAGGATAGCCGTGCCCTGACGGACCGCCCGTTGACCGGGCAAATCCACGCCCGCGCCCGCTGGAGCGTCGCAGAGCCTCAGCAGGCAGTCGACATGGTCGGACCCCACGAACCGGCCGTGGGCCCGCGACGTCAGGACGTGACGCGCGATACGCGAGGCAAGCGCCGGGTGAAGCGACCTCAGCGCGACGGTATCAATCTCGGTTGTTCCGGCTTTACTTGATAAGACGATCGTACTGGCCAAATCGATTGCCTGACGCTGCAGATAATCCTCGTCTTCGCGCGCGAGCGCGGCTTCCCGCGCCAGAACCCGATTAATGCCGGGGTTGAACTCGCGCTCGAGGTACGCGATGAGCTCGTGACGGACGCGATTCCTCGGAATCGACACATCCCGATTGCTCGAGTCGTCACGAAATGCGAGGCGGCGCTCCGAGGCATACGCGCGCAGGTCGGCTCGCGGGATCTCGAGCAGAGGTCGAATCACGCGACCGGCGCGAGGCAGAATGGCCGCCAGCCCGCGTGATCCCGATCCTCGAACCAGACGCAGGAGAAATGTTTCCGATTGGTCGTCGAGGCTGTGACCGACCGCAATCGCATCGGCGCGGACGCGATCGGCCGCCTGTTCGAGAAACGCGTAGCGCAGCTCACGCGCCGTATCTTCGACGGATCGCCCCGCCTCGCGCGCCGCGGTTCGAACATCGGCGCGGCCGACATCGAGGGGAAGCCCCAGTGAGGCCGCCATCGCGCGACAGAACGCTTCGTCTGCATCCGCGTCGGCGCCGCGCAGCTGGTGGTTGAAATGCGCCAGCCCCGCGACGATCAGGTCGCCGTCAGCGTGAAGCTCGAGCAGCAGGTGAACCAGCGCAACCGAATCCGGGCCCCCGGAAAGCGCAATCAGCACACGAGTATCGACGCGTGCGAGCGCGTGCTTCCGAACCGTCTCGCGCACCCGGTCCGAGAGAGCCATGGCCGTTGGTGATTTGAGAAGATGGTGGCGGTGCAGGGACTTGAACCCCGGACACTGCGGATATGAGCCGCATGCTCTAACCAACTGAGCTACACCGCCGGAATCTTTTATTGTAACAGGAAAGCCACTCCGCCCGGCCCGAGTCAGCTCTCGACGAGCGCCGCCGCGAGGAGCGGAATCATGATCTCGTGATGTCCGATGAGCGAGTAGCCCTTTCCGATTCCCGCAACCGGGCGAGAGACGACATTGGTCTGCGGTCGATAGAGCCTGGTGAAATCAAGATTCACCGTCGTCAGATCGTCGAGTGACGAACCCTGGTTCCTCGCAATCGCGACGGCCTTCAGAAACACTTCCGGCAACACGACAGCCGATCCACAGTTCAAGTACACACCGCCCCTGAGGCGCGCGACGTTGGAGACGAAATACCGGAAGTCTCGCAGGCTTCCTTCCCCGAGCGCCGCGCCTGACGCGCGCGCGTGCATGTGAATGATGTCGGTTCCGATCGCGACGTGAACGGTCACAGGAATCTGCAGACGCTCGGCGGCCGCGACGACGCTCAACCGTTCGTGGGACGGCTTCAGTTCTCCCAGCCGCCGCGCAACCGCCTGACCAAGGCCCAGTCCCTTCGTCACACCTTCGTTGATCGCCGCGTTCAGAAGCTCGCCCGTCTCCTCGGCCATACCGAACCGGCCGGGACCGAGCGCTTCGTCCACGTCCTCGGACGTGCTGCCGCTCAACGCCAGCTCGAAGTCATGAATGACTCCCGCACCATTGGTGGCGAGCGCCGACACGAAGCCGCGCTCCATCAAATCGATCAGCACGGGTCCGAGGCCGGTTTTGATCACATGGGCGCCGAAGCCCCAGATAATCCCACGGTCGTTCTCGCGCGCGGCACGGATGGCGTCGACGACCGCCCTGAAATCCGCCGCGGCAAGGATGCGCGGCAACGATTCGACCAGCGATCGGACGCCGCTGCCGGGACGATACGGCGTCGCAAAATCCGCGGCGTTTGCCTTGCTCTTCCGCGAGGCGAGCGGATAGGTTCGGATACCGGAAAGATCGAAGTCTTCGTAAGCGAATTTCACGGGCTTGAGGATAGCGCAGGTTCGCGGTTCGCTGTTCGCTGTTCGTGTTCGCTGTTCGCTGTTCGCTGTTCGCTGTTCGCTGTTCGATTGACTACTGGAAACTGGAAACTGGAAACTGGAAACTGGAAACCTCAAGCATCACACAATCAGCATCGCATCTCCATAGCTGTAGAAGCGGTACCGCATTTCGACCGCCTCACGATACGCCGCGAGGATCCGATCCTTTCCTGCAAACGCGGACACCAGCATGAGCAGAGACGACGCGGGAAGATGGAAGTTGGTAAGGAGACCATCGACGACACGAAAGCGATAGCCGGGATAGATGAACAGCGCGGCCGTCCCCGTGCCCGCGGCCACGCAACCGCCGCCCCGGGTCGCCGCATCTTCCAGTGCGCGCGTCGTCGTCGTGCCGACGGCGATCACGCGGCGTCCGTCCTGTTTCGCGCGCGCGATCGCTGACGCGGCGTCTTCCGAGATTTCATAGCGCTCCGGATCGACGAGGTGATCTTCGACGCGCGCGGCGCGAACCGGCTTGAACGTTCCATAGCCGACGTGGAGCGTGACCTCGATGCGCTCGACGCCGCGATCGTCGAGCGCGGCGAGGATGTCCGGCGTGAAGTGCAGCCCGGCGGTCGGCGCGGCCACCGACCCGCGCACGCGCGCGAAAACGGTCTGGTATCGCTCGCGATCCTCGTCGCTATCCGCTCGTTTGATGTACGGCGGCAGCGGGACATGACCGAGCGCGTCCACCATCGCGTCAACGTCTCCCCCGGCCTCGACCCAGAGGCGGATCGTGCGCCGGCCGTGGAAATGTCGCGCCAGCACGTCACACAAGAGGACACCCGCGCGCCCCTCGAACCGTACCTGTGCACCCGGCTTCAACTTCTGCCCCGGATGCATGAGGGCATCGGCAAGGCGAACATCGGCTGGTCCGTTTCCACTAGTGCTCAGTCCCGTGGTCGAGCTGGCAGCGAATGCCGACTCGGCCGGCCCCGCTGACCGGGTGGGTCCGAGCAGCAGGCACTCGACCGTCCCTCCGCTGGGGATGCGGTGACCCATCAAGCGAGCGGCAATGACCCGGGTGTTGTTCACGACCAGCACATCACCGGGAACGAGGATTGAAGGAAGGTCAGCAATGGTCGCGTGCCGGCGCTCAGCCGTGGCGCGATCGAGGAGGAGCAGCCGCGAAGTGCCGCGGGGAGGCGCATGCTGAGCTACCAGCTCATCGGGCAAGTCAAAATTGAATTCGGAGACGTTCATGGCCGACGGTCGCACCACTGTACAAGCTGTCTCATGAACCTGATGCTCGTTCCACGGCGCGAGCGAGCATGGCGAGCGAGCCACGCGACCGGAGCGCGCCGACGCAGCGGCGCGCGAGAGAGCGTGCAGGGGAGTCCGAGGGGCGAAGCCCCTCGATTTAAGACTAGTGCAGTACAATCCGCCTCGGCGGTGAGACGATGACCGAGACCGAGCGCGGCCACGTGCTCCCGTCGAAGCCCACCAGCGCCGTGGTCGTGACGCCGCCCGAACCCAACGGTAATTCCGCGGAGGGCGCCGGCGATTCCCAGCCGATCATTGTCGTACGCAACCTCGCAGTCACGGTGCTCGCCTGCCTCGCGGTTGTGTTGGTCCTGCAGTACGCGCAAATGCTGCTCGTGCCGATCGTGATCGGGATCCTGATCAGCTACGCGCTTGCACCGTTCGTTGGCTCGCTTCAGCGGCTCCGCGTACCGCGAGCCGTCGGCGCCGCGATCGCGGTCGTCACGCTGGTCGGCGGACTGGGGTTGGGCGTGTACACGCTGACCGATCAGGCGATGGCCATCGTCAGCGATATCCCGCCAGCCGCGCAGCGAATCCGCGAACGTGTGCGCGCGCATCGGATGTCGCGTGGCGGCGGGGCGCTCGAAAAGGTGCAGCAGGCCGCTACCGAAATCGACCGGGCCGCGCAGGAAGCGTCGACGCCAACGGCTGCCGAACGTGACGCCGCGGCACGAGAAAAGCAGTCGACCGGGATCCAGAAAGTAGAAGTAGTTCCGCCGCCGTTCCGAGCGACCGACTACCTCTGGGCTGGCGGCCTCGGACTTCTGGGATTCGCCGGCCAGTTCGTCCTGGTGCTCTTTCTCGTCTACTTCTTTCTGGTCACGGGCGATCTCTACAAACGGAAGTTCGTGAAGATTGGCGGACGCACGCTGTCGGAAAAGAAGATTACGGTGCAGATCCTCGACGACATCAACCTGCAGATCGAGAGCTTCATGCGGGTCCAGGTGTTCACCAGCGTGCTGGTCGCCGTCGCCACGGCGATGGCGCTGTGGTGGTTTGGCGTCGATCACCCGATCGTCTGGGGATTGCTGGCGGGCATCTTTAATTCCATTCCCTACCTCGGCCCCATTCTCGTGACGCTCGGTCTCGGCGTCGTCACCTTCATGCAGTTCGACGATCTGCTTCGAACCACCTACGTGTGCGGCGTGGCATTCGCGATCACGAGCCTTGAAGGCTTTCTGCTGACGCCGATGCTGATGGGCCGGGCCGCGCAGATGAATCCCGTCGCGATCTTCGTGGGACTGCTCTTCTGGAGCTGGATCTGGGGCATCTGGGGCACCGTGCTCGCCGTGCCGATGCTGATGATGCTCAAGGCCGTCTGCGATCACGTGGAGGATCTGAGGCCGGTCGGAGAGTTGTTGGGGGAATAGCGAAAGTTAAAAGTCAAAAGTTAAAAGTTAAAAGTCAAAAGTTACGACATGCATGAATCGCATGCCCGGACGCTGGCGGCGCTCAGGAAGTGGAGCGTGCTTCTCGACAGCGCATTTCGAGTGCCGGGAACGGATTTCACCTTCGGCCTGGACCCAATCCTGGGCCTCATTCCCGGCCTTGGGGATCTCACGTCGCCGCTGTTCGCGGCGCTGCTGCTGTTTCACGCCGTGCGGATGCGAATTCCCCGCGTCGTTCAGCTGCGGATGGCGATCAATGCCGCAATTGATCTGCTCATCGGGTTCGTCCCGGTCGTCGGTGACCTCTTCGATTTCGGCTGGAAAGCGAACGTGCGAAACCTCGCGCTCCTCGAGCGCTACGCCCATCCGGGATCGAGGGCAACCAGGGGGGACTGGATCTTCGTCTTTTCTATTGTGGGCGTCCTCGTCGCCATCACGGTGATCCCGCTCGCGTTTGCCGCCTGGTTGCTCTCGCGCTTTCGGCTGTTCTGAGTCGGAGCCATCCACCTGCCGCCGAGCGATTCGTCGACACGCTCAGGGCCGCTACAAGCTTCGATTGCAACCGCACGCGTGAACGTGGTACCTAACTCCTTCTGTGCCAACCTCAAATATGCGCGTCTGGCCCGGCGCGCCGTATCCGCTGGGCGCAACCTGGGATGGCGTCGGCGTCAACTTCGCGATCTTTTCGGAGCACGCCACGCGGGTCGAATTGTGCCTGTTCGACTCGGTTGATGCCGAAGTCGAATCGGTCACCATTCCACTGCCGGAGCACACCGACATGGTGTGGCACGGATACCTGCCAGACGTCCGGCCTGGCCAACTTTACGGATACCGCATGCACGGCCCGTACGCACCGCACATGGGCTATCGATTCAATCCACATAAGCTTGTACTGGATCCCTACACAAAGGTCGTCGGGCGAACGGCCCGCTGGGACGAATCGTTGTTCGGGTTCAAGTACGGGGAGGACGACACGACTTTCGATGATCGCGACAGCGCGCCATTCGCGCCGCTCGCGGCGGTCGTCGACAGCGCGTTCACGTGGGGCGGCGATCGGCCGCTTCGCACTCCCTGGCACGAGACGCTCATCTACGAGCTTCACGTCCGCGGGTTCTCAAAGCTGAATCCACACATCCCCGAGCCACTGCGTGGCACGTATCTAGGGCTCGCCTCGGAGCCGGCCATCAGGCATCTCACGAACCTCGGCGTGACGGCGGTGGAACTGATGCCGGTGCACCACCACCTGAACGACTGGCACCTTACCAGGCGGAGCCTGTCGAACTACTGGGGCTACAACACCCTGGCGTACTTCGCGCCGGAGGTCCGCTACTCGACGTCAGCGGCGCCGCAGGATTCCGTGCGCGAGTTCAAGATGATGGTGCGCGCGCTGCACGCGGCCAATCTCGAAGTCATTCTCGACGTCGTCTACAACCACAGTGCCGAAGGCAACCACCAGGGACCGACGCTGTCGCTGCGCGGCATCGACAACACGTCATATTACCGACTCCAGCCGCAGCAACCGCGCTTCTATCAGGATTTCACCGGATGCGGAAACACGCTGAACATGCGCAGCCCGCGCGTGCTGCAGCTCATCATGGACAGCCTGCGGTACTGGGTCAACGAAATGCACGTCGACGGGTTCCGCTTCGATCTCGCGAGTGCACTGGCTCGTGAGTTGCATGCGGTCGACAAACTGGGTGCGTTCTTCGACATCATTCATCAGGATCCCATCTTGTCGCAGGTGAAGCTCATTGCCGAACCGTGGGACCTGGGCGAAGGCGGCTATCAGGTCGGGAACTTTCCCACCAAGTGGACGGAATGGAACGGCAAGTACCGCGACGCGGTGCGTCGGTTCTGGCGCGGCGACGGCGGCGGCGTGTCCGAACTGGCGACGCGGCTTTCCGGCAGCAGCGATTTGTATGAGCAGAGCGGACGCCGGCCGTATGCGAGCATCAACTTCATCACCGCTCACGATGGATTCACGCTCGCGGATCTCGTGAGCTACAACCACAAGCACAACGACGCCAACGGTGAAGAGAACGCCGACGGGGAGAACCACAATCTCAGCTGGAACTCCGGCCACGAGGGGCCGACCGCCGATCGACGCATCCTCGAGCTCCGCGATCGGCAGCGCCGCAACATCATTGCCACGCTGATGCTGTCGGTCGGGGTGCCGATGATCAGCGGCGGCGACGAACTCGGTCGTACGCAAGGCGGCAACAACAACGCCTATTGTCAGGACAACGAGATCAGCTGGACGCCCTGGGACAATACGCCGGAGCGGCGGGAGTTCCTCGATTTCACGCGACGGCTGATTCGTATCTGGAAGGACCACCCGGTCCTGCGCCGGCGGAAATTCTTTCAGGGACGGCGCATTCGCGGCGCCGAGGTTCTCGACATCGCCTGGCTGGATCCGTCCGGGCGCGAAATGACGGACCAGACCTGGAGCGCCCCGGAGGTGCGCTGCCTCGGCGTTCGCCTGAACGGCGACGCCATCAACGAGGTGGACGAGCGCGGCTCGCAAATCATGGGCGACACGCTGCTGCTGATGCTCAATGCCGGCGAACAGCCCATCGCCTTCACGCTGCCCACGACCGCGCCTGAGGAACGATGGGAAACGCTCATCGACACGGCGGACCCATGGGCGCCGCCGCGCCGCCTTCGCGCCGGCGGCCGCTACGAGCTGCTGCCCCGCTCGATGGCCGTGCTCAAGCTCAATTGCCGCAAGGACGATCTCCGTCGCGTCGACGATTGGGGGCCGATGGGGGTGTACTGAAAGTTAAAAGTTAAAAGTTAAAAGTAAAAGGGACACGGGACGAGGGAAAAGCGCCGGCGGCCCCGAGCGAGGCGACGGAGTGGTCGGTATTGCGCGGAGGCGGCGGGCCAGCGCTTAGTGAGAAAAGATGACGAAACGTCGGTCTCAAGAAAGCAGCCCCGCTAAAGAGTCTCCGCCCGATCTCGATCCTCAATTGCTCCGCCGCGTCGTCGTCGAAGCGGTCGAGCCGCAGATTGATGGCGGACGCTTTCCAATCAAGCGAACGGTCGGCGAGCAGGTGCGCGTTCGCGCCGATGTGTTCGTGGACGGTCATGACGCGGTGTCCGCGGTCGTCCGGTATCGCCGCGCCGGCGACGAACGTTGGCGTGAAATGCCCATGGCATCGATCGGAAACGACCGGTGGCAGGCCTCGTTCACGGTCAATTCGCTCGGCCGCTACGAGTACACCGTCGACGCCTGGATCGATCGATTCGCAAGCTGGCGACACGAGCTGTCGAAGAAGGTTGGAGCGGGACAGGACGTGTCATCGGAGCTGCTCGAAGGGGCGGCGCTCGTTGCCGGCGCGATCGGGCGCCGACCGGCCGGCGCGTCGGATGGGCACGTGCTGGAAACGCTGCACACGCTCGAGACCGGAGACGACAACGGGCGGCGCGTCGCTGCGGCGCTCAGCGAAGAGCTGGCCGCGTTCATGGCGGCGCGGCCCGACCGAAGCCAGGCGACGTCATTCGATCGCGTGCTCGAGGTCAGGGTCGATCGCGAGCGCGCCCGCTTCGGCGCCTGGTACGAAATCTTCCCGCGCTCGGCCGGGAGTGATCCGTCGCGAAGCGCCACCTTCGCAGAAGCCGCGGCAATGCTCCCCTACGTCGCGTCCATGGGATTTGATGTTCTCTACCTGCCGCCGATCCACCCCATCGGCCGCACATTTCGCAAGGGCCCGAACAACTCGCTCACGTCAACGCCGGCCGACCCCGGAAGCCCCTGGGCCATTGGCTCCGATGAGGGAGGTCACACGGCGATTGAACCCGGTCTCGGAACCATCGAGGACTTCGACGCGTTCGTCGCCGCCGCGGCCGCACAGCGATTGGAAATTGCGCTCGACGTCGCGTTCCAAACGTCTCCAGACCATCCCTACGTACGCGAGCACCCGGAGTGGTTCCGCCGGCGGCCCGATGGCACGATCAAGTACGCCGAGAACCCACCGAAGAAGTACCAGGACATCTACCCGCTCAATTTCGAATCAGAGAACTGGCAATCGCTCTGGCACGAGCTCAAGCGCATTTTTGAATTCTGGATGGCCCACGGCGTAAAGATGTTCCGCGTCGACAACCCGCACACCAAGCCGTTCCGATTCTGGGAGTGGGCGCTCGCCGATCTCACGCGTGACCATCCGGATGTGATCCTGCTCTCCGAAGCGTTCACGCGGCCGAAAGTCATGAAATATCTCGCCAAGGCCGGGTTCACGCAGTCCTACACGTATTTCACGTGGCGGAACTCGCGCGACGAGCTGGTCGAGTACTTCACGGAACTGACGCGCACGTCGGTTCAGGAATACCTGCGTCCGAACTTGTTCGCCAACACGCCGGACATTCTGCACGCCTATCTGCAGCGAGGCGGCCGGCCGGCGTTTCAAATCCGGCTCATTCTCGCCGCGACGCTCGGCGCGTCGTACGGGATCTATAGTGGGTTCGAGCTCGCAGAAAACGTTCCGCTGCAGAATGGCAGCGAGGAGTACCTCGACTCGGAGAAGTATCAGATTCGGGTCCGCGACTACCAGCACGCCGACAGCCTCGCGGAATTGATCGGACGAATCAACGCGATCCGCCGGACCCATCCGGCGCTCCAGTACGACTCGGGGCTGGCCTTCCACCGCACCGACAACGGCGATCTCCTCGCCTACAGCAAGCGCTCCCCCGATGGCCGCGATCTGGTCTTCGTCGTCGTCAACCTCGATCCCGCCAATATGCAGCACGGGTTCGTGCAGTTGCCGCTGGTGGACTGGGGCATCACACCACACGCGATCGTGGAAGTCGTCGACCTCCTGTCGAGCGAACGATATTTCTGGCGGGGTGAGTGGAACTACGTCAGGCTCGATCCACAGGATCGCGTCGCCCACGTCCTCCACGTCCAACTCCCCGCTCCTCTGCCGTCACCCGCGGATCATGCCTGACAAGCTCTGGTACAAGGACGCCGTCATCTATCAGGCGCACGTACGGTCCTTTCTGGACAGCAACGGCGACGGCGTCGGCGACTTTGGCGGCGTGACGCAAAAACTCGACTACCTGCAAAGTCTCGGCATCAATTGCCTGTGGCTGCTGCCGTTCTACCCCTCGCCACTGCGCGACGACGGGTACGACATTGCCGACTACGAGAACATCCATCCGACCTACGGGACGCTGGACGACTTCGACCGCTTCGTCCAGGAGGCGCACCGCCGGAACATCCGAATCGTCACCGAGCTGGTCATCAACCACACGTCCGATCAGCACCCCTGGTTTCAGGCTGCGCGGCGAGCGCCTGCCGGATCGCCCGAGCGGGAGTTTTATGTCTGGAGCGACACCAAGCAGAAGTATCAGGGCGTCCGGATCATCTTCACCGACACCGAGTCCTCGAACTGGAGCTGGGACGATACCGCCGGGGCGTACTACTGGCATCGCTTCTTTCATCACCAGCCGGATCTGAACTTCGACAATCCGGCAGTCCTCGAGCGGGTCATCAAGGCCATGGAGTTCTGGCTCGATCGCGGCGTCGATGGGCTGCGTCTCGACGCCGTGCCGTATTTGATCGAGCGCGAAGGGACGATCTGCGAAAACCTCGAAGAGACCCATCTCATCCTCAAGAAGATTCGGGCTGCACTCGACGACCGATATCCGGATCGGATGCTGCTCGCCGAAGCCAACCAGTGGCCGGCCGACGTTCGACCCTATTTCGGGGACGGCGACGAGTGCCACATGGCGTTTCATTTCCCGCTGATGCCCCGGATGTTCATGGGCATCCGCCTGGAAGACCGCCATCCGATTACGGAGATCCTGCGTCAGACTCCCGACATTCCGGAGAACTGCCAGTGGGCGATGTTCCTTCGCAATCATGACGAGCTGACGCTCGAAATGGTCACCGATGAAGAACGCGACTACATGTACCAGGTCTACGCCGCTGATCCGCAGATGCGGATCAACGTCGGCATCCGGCGCCGACTGGCAACGCTGCTCGAGAACAGCCGCCGGCGAATCGAGCTGATGAACGCGCTGCTGTTTTCCATGCCCGGCACGCCGGTCATCTATTACGGCGACGAGATTGGCATGGGCGACAACATCTATCTCGGCGATCGCAACGGCGTGCGAACGCCGATGCAGTGGACCGGCGACCGCAACGGCGGATTCTCGCGCGCGGATCCCGCGCGGCTGTACGCACCGCCGATCATGGATCCCGTCTACGGCTACCAGGCAGTGAACGTCGAAGCACAGGAGCGCTCGCCATACTCGCTTCTGAACTGGATGAAGCGGATGATCGGTCTGCGGAAACAGACCACCGTGTTCGGCCGCGGCACGATTGAATTCCTGCCGGCACGAAACCGCAAGGTCCTGCCCTACGTGAGACGCGATCAGAACGAGACCGTGCTCTGCGTCGCCAATCTCGCTCGATCGGTTCAGCCGATCGAGCTGGACCTCTCGCAATTCAAGGGCATGACGCCGGTCGAGATGCTGGGGCTCACCGAGTTTCCACGGATCAGCGATCAGCCGTACTTCCTGACGCTCAGTCCGTACTCCTTCTATTGGTTCAAGATCGAGCAAGCGCCGGCGTCCGTGACCGCGCGAACGGCCCCGGAAATCACGACCGATGTTCCGGAAGCCCCTGCCTTGTTCGTCGGCGCCGCGTGGGAAACGCTCCTCGACGGCAACGTCCGCACGCTGATCGAACGCGATCTGCTGCTGCCCTTCCTGATGCGCCAGCGATGGTTTGGCGGCAAGTCCCGCCGCACTCGCCACGCACGATTCGTCGACTGGGGTCTGCTGCGGCGCGGACCGCAGCCGCTCTTGATGACCATCGTCGAGACGGAGTTCGACGACGGAGGCCGTCATCAGTACCTCCTGCCGCTCACGATGTGTCCCGCCGCTGATGCGAAGACGCTGATCGACCGGTCGCCGCACGCCGTCCTGGCCACGATCACCGGTGCGCGCAAAGGCGTCCTCTTCGATGCGTGGCTCGACGATCGATTCGGGCGTACGCTGCTCGACGCGCTCGAACGCGAGGAGCAAATGGCGACCAAGCGCGGCGCCATCCGGGCCATCAAGACGCGCGCGTTTGCCGGGCGCCGCGGCGCCGCCGGCGACGATCCCGCAATCGGACGGATGAGCGTGGAGCAGAGCAACACGTCGATCGTGTACGGTGATCGATTGATTCTCAAACTGTTCCGCCGGATCGAACCCGGAATCAATCCGGATCTCGAGGTCGGCCTGCAGTTGACCGAGCGCGCCGGGTTCAAGCGGGTACCGGAAGTGGCCGGAGCGTTCGAATATTTGGGGCCTGGCGACGATCCGGCCACGCTCGCCATGATGCAGGACCTCGTCAAGAGTCAGGGCGACGGTTGGACGCACACGCTCAACGAGGTCGGCCGGTTTTACGAGGACGTCGGCGACGCGTCGGCGCCGCACGTGAACGGCACCGCCTGGTTGACCGATTCGCCCGAGGGCTCGCTCGCTCACGGCGGGCCGCCTGAGGCCGGGGCGCAAGCGATGGGGGCTTACCTTCGTACAGCCGCCACACTCGGGCGGCAAACGGCGGAAATGCACCTCGCCCTGGCATCCGATTCGACCAACCGCGCCTTCGCGCCTGAGCCGCTGCTGCCAGCGGACCTCGAACGAGTCACCGCCGAGTCGGCGCGAAACGCGAAACAGGCGCTTCAGGCGTTGGCCTCTCGACGATCGGATCTCTCGAGCGATGTCGGGGCGTCGGCCGATCAACTGCTGCGGTCTGCCGACGCGCTGCACGAACGGCTTCGCTCCAGCCCGCGCCTCGAATTCGTGGCCTCGAAGATTCGCATCCACGGCGACTATCACCTGGGCCAGGTGCTCCTCTGCGAAGGTGACTTCGTCATCCTCGATTTCGAGGGTGAACCTGCCCGTCCGCTGGCGGAACGCCGGCTCAAGCAGTCGCCGCTCAAGGACGTGGCGGGCATGATTCGATCGTTCAGCTACGCGGCACACGCCGGTCTCTTTGCCCACACGTCCTCGCGGCGATCCGAGCTGGCTCGACTCGACCCCTGGGCACGCGTCTGGCAGTTGTGCGCCTCATGGGCCTTTCTCGACGCGTACTTTGCGGCCGTGGCTGGCGCGCTGTTCGTGCCGGCCGGCTCGGCCGAGCGCAACGCGCTTCTCGAGATGTTCGTGCTCGATAAGGCGCTGTACGAACTGAACTACGAGCTGAATAACAGGCCAGACTGGGCGCGCATTCCTCTCCGGGGCATCCTCGATTTGATGAACGCGCCGCACTGATCGCCGGCGCTCCGACGTCGCTTGAAACTGGAACTGGAAACCCGCATAACCGATGCACCAAAGACCAGTCTTCGTTCCCCTCAGCACCTATCGTTTGCAGGTCCATCGTGGATTCCCGCTGACAGCCGCCTCGGAGATTGTTCCGTACCTCGCGCGCCTGGGCGTGGAGGCGTGCTACACGTCTCCGTACTTCACGGCTTCTCCCGGCAGCACTCACGGCTACGACGTCTCCAATCACAACGAGATCAGCCCGGACGTCGGCGGCAGCGCGGCACACGACGCCTTCGCCGCCGCGCTCGCGGCCCACGAGATGCGCCACGTCGTCGATTTCGTCCCGAATCACATGGGAGTGGGCACGCACAGGAATGCGTGGTGGAACGACGTGCTCGAAAACGGTCCGAGCGCGCGTGCCGCGATGTTTTTCGACATCGACTGGTACCCCGTGAAGCGCGAGCTGCAGGCCAAATTGCTGCTACCGATTCTCGGCGATCAGTACGGGCGCGTGCTCGAACGGGGAGAGCTGCAGCTGGCCTTTACCGGCAGCGCCCTGGTGCTGCGATACTTCGATCAGGAACTGCCCTTGAACCCGCCGGAAGCGGCCCGCGTGTACGCGACGGCGGCCGTGCCCCTCAAGGCGCGGCTCGGCGACGAGAACCCCGCCGTCAACGAGCTCCTCAGCATCGTCACGTCGCTTCACAACCTGCCGGCCTACACCGCCACCGATCCGGAGTCTGTCGCTGAGCGCCATCGGGAAAAGGAGATCGCTCGAACGCGCCTCGAACGGCTCGCCGCGGAAGAGCCCGCGGTGCGGCAGGCGATCGATGACGCGATCGCTCAGCTGAACGGCATCCCGGGCGACAGTGCGAGCTTCGACGCGCTTCATGCGCTGCTCGAGGCGCAGGCCTACCGCCTCTCCTACTGGCGGACCGCGTCGCACGAAATCAACTACCGCCGTTTTTTCGACGTCAACACGCTTGCGGGCTTGCGGATCGAACACGACCAGGTCTTCGAAGCCACGCATCAACTGCTTGGAGAGCTCATCCGCGACAGAAAGGTCCATGGCCTCCGCATCGATCATCCCGACGGCCTTTTTGATCCGGTCAGGTACTTCCGGATGCTGCAGCGGCTGGCGGCGACTTCGCTGGGCATCGTGTCCGACGGTCCTGACGGCGACCGGATCGATCAGCCGATCTACGTGGTTGCAGAAAAGATCCTGTCGGCCGGCGAGCCGCTGTCCGCTCAATGGGCGATTCACGGGACCACGGGCTACAACTTCCTGAACGATGTCAACGGCCTGTTCATCGACGCGTCGCAGGCACGCAGGATAATCCGCGTCTACGTCAGGCTCACCGGGGAGACCGAGCCGTTCGACGATGTGCTGTATGCGAGCAAGCGGCTGATCATGGGAACCGCCCTGGCGAGCGAATTGAACGTGCTCGCGCATTCACTCAATCGCATCAGTGAGGGGAACCGGAAGTCGCGCGACTTCACACTCGATGCGCTGCGCGACGTCATCACCGAAGTCGTCGCCTGTTTTCCCGTCTACCGCACCTACGTGGACGAGCACGGCTGGTCGGCCTCGGACCGCGCCTCGATCGAGCGCGCAATCGCGCGGGCCCGCCGCCGGAACCCGGCCATGGAATCGTCGTTGTTCGACTTCTTCAGGGAGGTGGTCCTTTCTCGGGACGTCCAGGATGAGAAGGGAGAGCTGCCGCCCGGCCTGGAGCGTCGCGTCGGCTATCCGCCGATCGACGAGCACGAAGCGCGCGAGCGCCTCGGCTTTTCCATGAAGCTGCAGCAGTACACCGGACCGGTGCACGCGAAGGGCCTCGAGGACACGGCGTTCTACCGCTACAACGTCTTGCTGTCGCTCAACGAAGTCGGCGGTGATCCTTCCCGCCTCGGCCGATCGGTTCAGGAGTTTCACGACGCCAACGCGATGCGCGCCAGGACGTGGCCGTTTGAGATGCTGGCCACGTCCACGCACGACACGAAGCTCGGAGAGGACGTGCGCGCGCGGATCAGCGCGCTCTCGGAGATCCCTGAGGAGTGGGGACGCGAGGTATCCAGGTGGATGCGCATCGCCAGGACGCAGCGCTCGGTGGTGGATGGCGAGCCGGCGCCGGATCGCGCCGACGAGTACCGTTTTTATCAGGCGCTCGTCGGGGTGTGGCCGGTGGATCTGGCCGGCGACCTGAGGGCCGCGCCAGAGGATCTCGTCGCGAGGCTGTCCGACTATATGATCAAGTCCGCCAAGGAGGCCAAGGTCCACACCAGCTGGCTGACGCCTAACGAGCCGTACGAGCGTGCCCTCCGACGCTTCGTCGAACGGGCGCTGACCGGACCGACCGGTGCCAGGCTGCTCGCAGCATTTCTTCCGTTCCAGAGACGACTCGCGTCACTCGGCATGATCAACTCGCTGGCGCAGCTGGCGCTGAAGATCGGGTCTCCCGGTGTCCCTGACTTCTATCAAGGGACCGAGCTTTGGGATTTCAGCCTGGTCGATCCGGACAATCGACGGCCGGTTGACTTCGGTCGGCGGGTCCAGTCGCTGGACGAGGTCGATGCCGTGCTTGCCCAGGAACCGGAGCAGCGCTCACAGACGATTGCGGCGTGGGTGCGGCACTGGAAGGACGGGCGAATCAAGCTGCTGGTGACGGCCGCCGGGCTTCGTCTCCGTCGGCAATTGCCCCGGGTGTTTCTCGGCGGCGCGTACATGCCGCTTCAAACGGAAGTGACTGTTGCGGCCGACGCAATCGCGTTCGCCCGGATGGCCCCGGACGAGTCCGAGGCGATCCTGGTCGTCGCGCCTCGGCTTTCCCGGCGTCTGGTGTCCCCGGATCACCCGGCGCCGCTTGGTAGCGACTGCTGGAAAACGTCGCGTGTGATCCTGCCGCCGGGCTTAAGCGAGCGCGAATTCCGCGATGTCATCAGCGGTGCGACCATCCGGCCAACACGCACTGGCGATACCGCATGGTTCTTCGTCGGCGAAGCATTCAGCTCGCTGCCGGTGGCGATACTAAGAGCTGTATAGCCTGGACCGCGGTTCGGCGATTCGCAGGTCGTGACTTTCGCTGCCAACGTGCTGCTCACCGCTTCGGGCCGCGCGCGGTCTTGAAATCAGTCGTAATCCCTTTGATCGGCGGCAGCCTTGGCGGCCGCGGACCGTGGCGAACCGCACCGCTCACCGGCACGTACTGCAGTTCCTCGCCTGAACGCACCGAACGCAGGAGCAAGCCGCCGCGGCTCATGTCGCCGCGGCCCACGAAATCGATCGGAAACAGCAGGCGATCGCCAAACACATCGGTAAGAACGTCGACGTACTTCGCCGACGCGATGCTGCCGAGCAGCACCACGTCGCACTCCGGGCCGATCTCCTCGTTCAGCGCACGCGCGCTCGAAAGCAGAGGCTTGCGGTAACGCGGGTCGTTCGACGCGATATCTACCCCGGCGAACACCTGCAGGGCCCGGATGGTGACGGCGGTCTCCGCCGCGCGCAGGCCAGCCGTGGGTGTGATCACGAGCGCACCGCTCCCGGTCAGCGGCAAACCGGGCTCCGGCGGTCGTGCGAACTCGAGCGCGTACGCCAGCTTTCCCTTGAAGTACAACCCGCTGACGAAGGCGAACACCTCGCCAATCGCCACGCCGCGGCGCTGCCGCAGACGCACGGCGAGATCGAACTGCGCACGGTCCGACATCACCATGTTTGCGCGCGGGCCGGAACAGTTCGCGGGGGAGATCAGAAAGATGCGATCGGGCATTCTTGTGATTGATGAATCACTGATCACTAGTCGCTGATCCTTGATCCCTGATCCCGTGATCGTCGGATCCAAGGATCCGTGGATCCGTGATTCACGATTAGTGATCAGTGATCAGGGATTCAAAGGCTCCAGCGAAGCAACACGGCTCCAACCGTGAAGCCGGCGCCGACCGACGTCAACAACACGAGATCGCCTTTCTTGACCCGCTTCTGCCGCATGGCGTCGGCAAGCGCCAGCGGAATCGTCGCCGCCGTCGTGTTCCCGTACATCTCGAGGTTGATGACGACCTTTTCATCTGGCAACCCGAGGCGCTCGGCGGCCGCGGCGATGATTCGCCGGTTTGCCTGATGCGAGACGAAGAGATCGAGATCGGCTCCGGTCAGGTGATTCCGCTCGAGGACACGCCGGCAAATCTCTTCGGTCTTTTTGACCGCGAACTTGAACACGGTCGCACCGTCCTGCTTGACGTAATGCAGCCGTTTGTCCACGGTCTCGTGCGAGGCGGGCAGCTTGCTGCCGCCGGCAGGCATGCACAGCGCCGGTCCTCCGCTTCCGTCGATCTCATGAGCGAAATCGAGGATGTGCGGCTCGTCTTCTCCGGCGGCGGAAAGCACGACGGCGCCGGCGCCGTCGCCAAACAGCACGCAGGTCGTCCGGTCCGTGTAGTCGATGATGCTCGACATCACGTCGGCGCCGACGACGAGGACATGGTCGTGCGCTCCGGTTGCGATCAGCTGCATGCCGGTGGTGACCGCGTAGGTGAAGCCCGAGCATGCCGCGCCGAGATCGAACCCCCACGCGTGATGCGCTCCGATCTTGTGCTGCAGCATGCACGCGGTACTCGGAAAAATCGTATCCGGCGTCGTCGTGCCGACGACGATGAATCCAATCTGGTCCGGTGTGACGCCGGCCTGGCACATCGCGCCGACGGCGGCTTCCCTGGCCAGGTCGGAGGTGGCCACGCCCGCATCCGCGATGTGCCGCTCGCGGATGCCGGTGCGTTGAAGGATCCACTCGTCGCTCGTTTCGACGAGCTTTTCGAGATCGGCGTTGGACAGGACCTTGGGCGGGACGTACGTCGAGAGTCCGGAGATCTTCACGTGTCTGAGCGCCTTCACCACAAACGATCCTTTCCCGGGGCGTCCAGCCCGAAATACGTGTAGGCACTCGCCGTCGCGACGCGTCCGCGCGGGGTCCTGTCAAGAAAGCCGATTTGAATGAGAAACGGCTCGTAGATGTCCTCGATGGCGTCACGCTCTTCGCTCATCGCGGCGGCGAGACTGGCCACGCCTACCGGACCGCCGTTGAACTTTTCGATGATCGTACGCAGCAGGCGCCGATCGATCTCGTCGAATCCGCGCTCGTCCACTTCGAGCAGCGCGAGCGCGCGCTGCGCCACCTCGAGGGTGATATGTCCGCTGGCGCGGACCTGGGCGTAATCGCGCACACGCCGCAGCAACCGGTTGGCCACCCGCGGTGTGCCACGCGAACGCACCGCGAGTTCCCCCGCGGCGTCGCGGTCAATCGGCACGCCAAGAAGGCGCGCCGATCGTTCCACGATCTCGCGAATCTCGTCCTGGCCGTAGAAGTCCAACCGGTGCACGATGCCGAACCGCGCGCGCAGCGGGGCGGTCAGCAGGCCGGTTCGTGTCGTCGCGCCAATCAACGTGAATCGCTGCACCGGCACCTTGACCGACCGTGCGCTCGGGCCCTGGCCGATCATGATGTCGAGCTCGTAGTCCTCCATCGCCGGATAGAGGATTTCCTCGATCGCCGGATTCATCCGGTGGACTTCGTCGATGAAGAGCACCTCGCGCTCCTGCAGGTTCGTCAGCATCGCGGCAAGGTCGCCGGCCTTCTCGATCACCGGTCCCGCCGTCGCTCGGATAGGCACTTCAAGTTCGTTGGCGATGACGGTCGCGAGCGTCGTCTTTCCGAGACCGGGCGGGCCATATAACAGCACATGGTCGAGCGCTTCCCCACGCTGCTTCGCCGCCTGGATTGACACGTGCAGGTTCTCGCGTACCCGATCCTGACCGATGTAGTCGTCGAGCGTGCGCGGCCGAAGCCCGGCCTCGTACTGCGCATCCTCGTCGCCGCGGCCGGGGCTGACGATGCGACTCTCGCTCATGACTTCATCAGTCCTCTGAGAACTTCACGCAGCGACGACTCGAACCCCGCCGAAGTCGACTTGCGGAGCACCGCGTCAATCGCCTTCTCGGCGACGGGTCGTTGATAGCCCAGATTGAGCAGCGCCGAGAGCAGGTCGTCGTGGAGTTGATCCTCGGGACGCGCGGCAGGGGCCGACTCCGGGCCAGCTGCCTGCAGCGCCGGCGGCAGACGATCCTTCAACTCAAGACCGATTCGCTCGGCGGTCTTCTTGCCGATTCCGGGGATCGCCGTCAACCGCGCCACGTCCTGCGTCCGGATCGCCCTGATCAAGTCAGCCGGCTCGATTCCCGACAGCACCGCAAGGGCCAGCTTGGGGCCGATCCCGCTAATCGCGATGAGCCGTTCGAACAGGTTGAGTTCCAGCGGCGTGGCAAACCCATAGAGCCCGATCACGTCTTCGCGGACGTGCGTGTGAATCCGGAGCGTGACCGGCGTGCCCGACTCTCCGAGCACGTAGAACGTGGACAACGGAACTTGCACGTCATAACCGACACCGCCTACGTCGACGATCAACCGGTTGGGATTCTTGTCGACGAGAGTGCCGCGAAGCAACGCGATCATTTTCTCTAAGGTTCTGTCCTGCGGTGGTCAGCGTTTCTGATGGCTCGCGGGCGCGACGTTGAAATTTGACTTCTAACTTTTAACTTTTAACTTTTAACTTTTTACGGGCGATAGTCTCTCCAGCTTCGCAACGCGGTGCGCGGTTTGTCGATCGCCGCTCGCTCCACGACAATGCCGGTCGCGCAGTGCACGTGACAAATCGCCACGGCGAGCGCGTCCGACGCGTCGTAGGGCGATGGCGGCTCCTCGAGACCGAGAAGCAGGGTCACCATCTGCTGGACCTGGTGCTTCTCCGCCCGGCCAAAGCCGACGACGGCGCGCTTGATCTCCGCTGGCGAGTACTCGGCGACCGGCAAGCCCGGCTTCCGACGCGGCGAGGAGCGCAATGCCTCGCGCGTGCCCGAGCTTCAGCGCGCTGCGCACGTTGCGCGCGTGGAAGATGTTTTCCACCGCGACGCAGTCGGGGCGATGCCGATCGAGCAGCGCCGTCAGGGCCGCGTGGATGTACTTCAGCTTGTCAGGAAATGTCGAACGGGCGGGAGCCGATACCGATCCGCAGATGACGAGATGGTGACGGCTGCCGAGCGCTTCGATGCAGCCGTACCCGGTGCGCTCGGAGCCGGGATCGATCCCGAAGATCTTCACGCCAACGAGGCCTCGATCTCCTTTTCTTCAATATCAGCGTTCGACCAGACTTTCTTGCTGTCTTCGTGCTCCTCGAGCGCTTCCATCAGCTTGATCATCTGCTGCGCCTGCTTGCCTTCGAGCTTCACATAGTTCTGGGGCAAAAAAGCGATTTCCGCCGCCGCGGGCTCCACGCCGAGCGCCTTGACGGCATCGAGCACTGTCTGAAACACGTCGGGCGGCGACACGATCTCCCAGCTGTCGCCATCGTCGCGCATATCGTCGGCGCCCGCGTCGATTGCGGCCGCCATCAACGAGTCTTCCGCAGCCTTGGCCTTCTCGACGACGATGTAGCCCTTCTTGTCGAACATCCACGCGACGCTGTTTTCCGCGGCGAGGTTGCCGCCGTGCTTCGAGAGCACGTGGCGGATCTCTCCAACCGTGCGGTTCTTGTTGTCGGTCAGCGTCTCGACGATGACGGCAGCCCCGCCGGGACCGTAGGCCTCGTAGTTGATTTCTTCGTAGGACACGCCTGGCAACTCACCGGTGCCGCGCTGGATCGCGCGCTTGATGTTGTCGGCCGGCATGTTGACGGACTTGGCTTCGGCCACGATCGTGCGCAGCCGCGGGTTGGCGTCGATGTCGCCGCCGCCGTTACGCGCGGCGACGGTCAGTTCCTTGATGATGCGCGTGAAAATCTTGCCGCGCTTGGCGTCCGCCGCCCCTTTTTTATGCTTGATTGTGTGCCATTTGGAATGGCCGGACATGTTGAAACTCCCAAAGAATTCGGTGTATTTGACCGCTCATCTTACCAGTTTCCAGTTTCCAGTTTCCAGCTTGCGGCCTGTCGATCGCTTACCGCAACTGGGAACTGCCAACCGGGAACTGGAAACTGGCCGCACTAGCGCTTTTTCGCGAGAATCACCCACACGTCAGCGCGCGGGTCCCAGGGGCCGCCCTGATAGTCGCCAAGGATCGACAACACGTGGAAACCCGCACGCTCGAGTCGGCGCGTCAGTTGTGGTACCGACAGCGTACGAAACGTGAGCGAGAAGCGATGGACCCGCCGCTCGCTGCCGGTCCGCGCCCGATACTCCTGATCGAATATCGTGAGCCGCCGTGCGCGATCCTGCCGGACCGTTTCCACCAGGGTCAGCGTCGTGTGGCGGCCGTGGCGGCCGGTCAGGCTGGTGCGGTTTCGATACTCGTCCCATTTCGGGAGATCCGGAACGACGTCGATGGCGAAGAGGCCGCCGCGCCTGAGCACCCGCGCCACCGACTCAAACGTGCGCGTCAGATCGCGCTCGCGTGTGAGCGACTGCAAAATGCCGTAGGCAGCGAGGACCGCGCTGAACCGGGTGCGCGAGCCGAACGGAAGCGACCGGATGTCCCCGCGTACGAGCGACAGTCGTCCCGCGAGCCGCGCCCGGGTGATTCGCCTGCGGGCCCTCGCGAGCATTTCCTCGGAACGATCGATCCCGATGATTCGCGTCCCGGTACGCGCCACCGGGATGGCGATGCGTCCCGTGCCGCACCCGAGTTCGAGAACGGGACCTGTCTGCGTGGCGGCGAGGCGTTGCCAGAACGCGACGTCACGGCGCTGAAGTGTACGGGCGTTTTCCCAGTCGTAGAACGGCGCGTAGTCGTCCCAGCCGCGCCAGCCTTCGGTCATGCCGAATCGGGCCGCTGGCCGACCGAGGCAAAGAGCATCGCGTTCTGGATCTCGACGAACGAGTGGCCGGCGGCGGTCGCATCGCGTCCGTAGCGCGCCACCGCCGTGGCGAAATCGCTGCCCAGCTTCCGCAGCGAATCGTTCGGCGCGAGCGCGATGGCGGCGTCGATCGCTTCCGCCCGTGCCTTCCACACCGCCGCTGGCGGCGAGCCGACGTAGGACGCCGACACCGGAAACAAGTCGACCGACAACGGGGTGATGCCGGCTGCGGAAAACAGGCCGGGGAGTGACGGGCCAATCCCCGTCGGCGGCGCTTCGCCGCGCGCGAGCGCCAGTGCGGTCAGAAATCGTCGTCCGAGATCGAAGGCCTCCATGCCGGACGGAACGGAGCTGAACCAGTATCGGCCCGCATTGTCGGGCTCGACGGCGAGGACCAGCCCGCCGGCGCGCGTCACCCGCGCGAGCTCCGCGAGCGCCATCGGCACGTCGCGTAGGTGCTGCAGAACCGCAACGCAGAATGTGCAGTCGAAGGCGCCGTCGACAAACGGCAGGTGGCCGCCGTCGGCGGCGGCAAATCCCGCGCGCGCGTTGATACCCCGAACCCGGCCGCGCGCTTCGCGCACACGATCGAACAGGTGATCCACGCCGAACAGCTGCAGCTGTGAAATCTGCAGGCGCGCGAGGCTGATCTCGGCCGTCCCCACACCACACCCGACATCCAGAATGCGCTTGCCGGGCCTCGGCTTCAGCGCCTGTTCCAGAAACTCAGCGAACGAATCGTTCCACCAGCGATCGCGAACGTGCTTGAGGGTGAGAGACGTCAGGCCGTCGAGTCCACGAGCCATGTCAGGGAGGGGATTGTACCACTGAGTTTGAGTCGGGATCCGTGGTCCTGGACCCGTGGTCCGGGATCCGTGGTCCGGTCCACCTTCGCGCTTCGCGCTTCGGCGCGACAACCTTCGCCTGAGTTTGAAAGCGAAGGTTGGCTGCTGGCTGCTGGCTGCTGGCTGCTGGAGATTCAGAAACTGGAAACTGGAAACTGGAAACTGGCAACTGGCAACTGGCAACGCACCCGCGCTATTCTTCAGCCGTGGCGGGCACGCACTCCGTCCGGAATACGCTGACACCGGAATCCCGCATCGTACTCTCGCAAAACCAGGCCTCGTGCGACCTGGCCGGTGAGATGGCGGTGGTCAACCTCAAGAGCGGCGTCTACTTCGGTCTGGATCCGATGGGGACGCACGTCTGGAACCTGCTTCGCGAGCCGGTGACGTTCCGCGGACTGTGCGACATATTGATGCACGATTACGACGTCGACGGCTCCAGGCTCGAATCCGACATGCGCGAGTTCCTCAACAACCTGGCTGAACACGGACTGGTCGAGATCACGTGATCGCACGAGTGCGCAGGCTCGGGTCGATCGGGCCTTCCGGCCTTGCGCTCGTGTGCGGCGCGTTTGTAACCGTCGTTCGAGTCAGGGTCGCGCTGTGGGTACTCCCTTGGAATCGCTTTCCGGCGCCAGTCGCGCGATCGTTCGCTGTGCCGCCAACCAGACCTGGCGTGGATCGATTGGAGTGGGCCGTGCGGTCGGCCAGCCGTTTCGTTCCTCGAGCCACGTGCCTGGCGCAGGCGGTCGCGCTGCATCGGCTGTTGTCGCGTTACGGCTACCGATCGAACGTCCAGATCGGAGTTCGATCCGACGGCGGACGCTTCGACGCACACGCGTGGGTCGAGCACGAAGCGAAATCGCTCCTCAGCAACTCCGGACAGGTGAGGGAGTACGTGCGCTTCTTCTCGTGGCCCCCTTCCCAGCCTGACCTGTCATGAGCGGGTTCGCGGGCGTCTGGAACATCGACGGACGACCCGTGGACCGCGCGCTCATCGCCGCGCTCGAGTCAAAAGTTGCGCATCGCGGTGAGGGCGACGCCCGCCTCTGGTGCGTCGACGGATTCGGGTGCGCGGCTCGCGTGCGGCGCGTCTCGCCCCAGTCGTTGGACGAGCGTCAGCCTCTCACCGATCCGGAGGGCAACGCCCTGGTCTTCGACGGCAGACTGGACAACCGCGACGACCTGCTGCGGCAACTGCGCGGCACCCGCCTCACGTCCGATTCCCCCGATGTCGCACTGGTCTTCGAAGCGTTCCGCGAATGGGGCGATGCCTGCCTTGAAAGGCTGACGGGCGACTTCGCCCTTGCCATCTTCCGGGCTGACGAAAGGCGGCTGGTGCTGGCGCGCGATCCGGTCGGGTGTAGGCCGCTGCACTATTGGTTCGACGGGAAGGCGTTCGTCTTTGCCTCGGAGATCAAGGCCATCCTGCGGCATCCGGACGTGCGAGCGGAACCCAATCACGATCTGCTGGCCGATTTCGTTCTGCGCGATCACTTGCCGTACGAGGATGAGGGGGAAACATTTTTCCGGGGAGTCCACGCCGTACTTCCCGGATACCAGCTCTCGCTCTCCGCTCGCGGCATCGTCTCGCGGCAGTTCTGGGACTTCAATCCGCAGTTCCAGACCCGCTACCGCTCGTACTCCGATTACGCAGCGCGACTGCGGGAACTCCTGATTCAGGCGGTGCAGCGGCGGCTCCGTACGTCCGCGCCGGCCGTCATCGCTGTCAGCGGCGGACTGGATTCGTCGGTCGTGCTTTGCCTTGCCGATGACCTGCGGAAGAGCGGCGCCATCACTGCGCCGCTCGTGCCGGTCTCGTACACCGGCGAACACGATCGACACTCAGACGAACACCAGTCCCTTCACACCCTCGAGTCAACCCGGCAGCTGCGAATCGATCGCGTTTCGCTGGCGCTCGTGGATCGCGAACTGCTGGCACCCGTCGCGTGGCACTCGGAGTGGCCGCGTTTCGACGACGGGTGGTGCGCGAGGCGGCCGCTGTTTGTCAGGGCCAGGACCATCGGGGCGCGGACAATCGTGACTGGCCATTGGAGCGATCAGCTCTTGTTCGCCACCGGGTATCTGACCGATCTCTTTACTCGATTCGCATGGCGCCGCATTGCCGACCACCTGCGCGCATATACAGAGTGGTTTGTTGATGCCGACCCGGCGTACTTTCGCTCGCGTTTCCGCCGGGAGCTGCTCCTCAACCTGACGCCCCACGAATGGCGGTTGGTGTTTCGCCGGTTCCTGAAATCGCGCTCACCGCAATGGAGCAGCGGCCGGGTGAGCCCGACGCTTGCTGCCCGTCTCGATCGTCCACGCGTGCGGATCCGGCGGCCTCACTGTGCGAGTGCGCACGCGCGCGACATCTACCAGTTCGTCAGGGCGAAGTCCCATCGCCTCCAGTTCGAAGCCGACGAGAAGCTCTCCGCGAGCTGCGGGCTCGACTCGGTGACGCCGTTTCTCGATCGCGATCTCATCGCCTACCTGATGAGCATCCCCGGCGACGTTCAGAACCACAACGGCGTGCCCCGAGCTCTCTTGCGCGACGCAATGCGCGGTATCGTCGCCGAGTCGATCCTCGAACGACGATGGAGAGATGATGGGCCGGCTCTCAGTGCCGCTCGCGCCACCGCGTACCTGTCTCCGCCACTCGCACTGGATGCCGCCAGCCGGCTCGGGTTCGTCCAGGACGCACGCCCCGTCGAGCGAGCGTCGCTGGAACTGCTTGGGTTGGAATTCTGGAGTCAGGCATTCTTTTCTGATAGGCTCGCTCCACTTCGGACCTCGCCCCACGGAGTCACTGAACCGATGGACACCGTCGTCACGCCTGGCGCCGACGAGCGCGAGAAGCTGCCGTATTCGCCTCCCCGGCTGGTCGTTCACGGCGATCTGCGGACACTCACCGCCGCGAAACAGAGCGATCGGACCGAGGCAGGGCAGCCGAAAACGTTCAGTGGCGGCATGCCCTGACGGCAACCTGCGTCCGATGCGCCGGACGAACGGCCGGCAACACTCGACTTTCCCATGAGCGGCATCTTCGGCTGTTGGCACTTTGATGGACGGCCCGTCAGCGCTGCCACGCTCGAGAAATGCCTGGATCGCCTGAGCCCGCAGGGTCCTCAGGACACCGACGCGTGGATCGAGGGGCCGGTCGGACTTGGTCGAAAATCGTTTGGCGCTTCGGACATTACCCGGCAATCGATGGCATGCGCGCGTGTCGCCTGCACGTTCGATGGACGGATTGACAATCGCAGCGACCTTCTCGACACGCTCTCGACGCGGTGGCCTCTCGACAACGATTGTTCTGATCAGGTCCTCGTTCGCACGGCCTACCTTGAATACGGCGAAATGTGCGTCGAGCGAATCACAGGGGACTTCGCCCTCGGGCTCTTCGATCGACAGCTGAAACGATTACTGCTCGCCCGGGACCGCCTGGGGGTGCGCCCGCTGTGCTACACGCGGTCTGACGGGGCGTTCCTCTTCGCCACAGAAGCCAAGGCGCTGTTCGCCAATCCAGGCGTGACGGCCTCACCTGACGAGGTGATGCTGGCCGATTTCGTGCTGCAGTTTCTGTCGAGCGACAGCCAGCAGCGAACATTCTTCCGTCACATTCAGTCGGTGCCGCCGGCTCACGTCCTGGTGGTGACGGAGTCCGGTTTGACGCTCCGCCGTTATTTTGACTTCGACACCCGTCGCGAGGTCCGGTTTCGCGACGTCCGAGAGTACGCCGATGCGTTTCACGAGCTCTTCGTCGCATCGGTGCGCAACCGGCTTCGAAGCGCGCATCCGGTAGCCGTCTCGGTGAGCGGAGGGCTGGATTCGGCTTACATCTTCTGCGCCGCGCAGGACGTCGTGCGCCGCGAGCCGTCTCAATGTCCAACGGTTCTCGGCTTCAACTATTCCGGCGCGGCCGGATCCCCGTCGGACGAGCGCGAGTACGTCGACGCCATCGAGCAATCGTGCGGCGCGTCGATCGCTCGCATTCCGCAGCGCACGGGGTTCATGGAACACGCCAACGACGAGGTCTGGCACTCCGAGTCACCGCTCCTCGAGGGGCTCACCCGACAGCGCCAGGTGATGCTCGATCTGGTGAAGCAATCGGGGGCGCGGCGCCTGCTGACCGGCCACTGGGGCGATCAAGTGCTGTCGGATTCGGACTATCTGATGGATTTGTGCCGGGCGCGGCGCTGGAAGACGCTCAGATCACATGCGCGTGGATGGGGGGTCACCCGTCGCCGGCTCACCACGCGGTTGGTTGAAGATGTGGCATCGCGCCGCCTTCCCGCCCCTCTCCTCCACACCGCCCGCCGGATTCGACGCCGCGGAGATTTCGCCTGGCGCTCGCCCTGGTTTACGGATCGCTTTCGACGTCTGCTGCGCGATCGGTTCGACGTTGCCCGGGTGCCAGCCGCCGACGGCACGAGTCACGCCCGCGCAATCTATCAGCAGAGCCGCCGCGGGTACCACGTGCAGTGCATGGAGTGGAACGCGCGGCTCGCGGCGATGCACGGGCTCGACATGGCGTTTCCGTATCTCGATTGCGATCTGCTTCAGTTCCTCATGGCGATTCCCGGCGAGATTCAGTCGCCCGACGGGGTTCCGCGTGGCCTGATGCGCGAGGCGATGCGCGGCCTGGTGCCTGACCCCATCGTCAACCGGCGGAGCAAGGGAGAGTTCACGCAACTGGCCAACCAGAGCGTCGAGCAGGACTTCTCTCTGATTTTCGACATACTCGGCCCGACTTCGATGTCGGTGCGCCTCGGATATGTCAATGGCCCGGTCCTGTGGAGACTTCTCGGCGAGTGGAGAGCGTCGATTGGAGGCGCACCCGACGCTCGGCTCACGAACCGCGTGATCGACTTGTGCGGCATGGAACTCCTCCTGCGCCGTTTTGTCTGCCAAGGAGAAGAACGAGCGTGATTGGTGCACGGCACGATCCGGTGATCCACTCCCTGTATGGCATTCGGATCCGCACGCCGTGGCCGATGACCGGTGTGCCGATCGCCGACGGGGTGTGGGACGTCGAGTTCGTCGAAGGCGACGCAGGAACGCTTGCGGCTGCCGCATCACAGGTGCCTCAGAAGCAGGCAAGGAGCTGGGCGCAGTCCGCGGCGCTGCCCGACGGATCGCAGTATCGACGCTGGACCAACCTGTTCGAGTTTCTCGTGGCCCCTGATGCGCGGCGAATCCACGCGCGGACGCTTGCCGGCGTCGAGGACGAAGCCCTGCTGGCGTATCTGCTCGTGGATGCGTTGTCGTTCTCGATGGTGCGTCTGGGATGGGAACCGCTGCACGCGACAGCGGTGGCAACCGATCGGGGAGTTGCCGCGTTTCTCGGAAACAGCGGCGCGGGCAAGTCCACGCTGGCTGCCGCATTCGTCCGGAACGGCGCCCGGCTGGTGACGGACGACATGTTGATCCTGACCCGCGAGAGTTCGCGATGGCTTGCGCAACCCGGACCGCCACGCATCAAGCTGTATCGCGATATGGCCCTGCAGATCTTTGGTACCGATCAAAACGGCATTCCCATGAACTCCGCTACCGAGAAGCTCATCGTTCCGCTGGACTCCCGCCGCGCGATAGCGGTTGCAGCGCCAGTCACGGGGCTCTACATCGTCGACGATGCGGATTATGCGGCGAGTCGGGACGTCGCGATTGACCACCTCTCACCAGCGCGAGCGTTCCCCGCCGTGCTCGCACACACCGCGGCTCACTATCCTTCCGAACCCGATCGCCTCAGGCGGCAGCTGGACTTCGCGGCACATCTCGTCCGGGATGTTCCGGTCAGGAAGCTGGCGTACGCGCGGAGTCGAGAAGGCATGCTGCGCGCGCGCGACGCCGTGCTGGCTGACCTCGGACGATCGATCGTATAGCCGGATGACAGCGCTTCGCAGGCTCGCGGCGGCCCTGTTTTTCCGGCTTGGCCAGATAGCGCAGCGCGCGGCGAGGGTGACGGACTATCTGGCGATCGGCACGCGTCAGTTGTCCGATATGCGGACCGACAGCCTGAGGAGCTGGCAGGCCTTTTACGACACGCACCCTTCGCACGACTCGCGGCTCATGTCGTGGGAATCAGATTTCGTGGACCGTTACGTCACACCTGGTGCCGAAGTGCTGGTGATCGGGTGTGGAAGCGGTCGCGATCTGCTGCCCCTCATCGAGCGGACGTGCCGGGTCACGGGAATCGATGCGGTCCGTTCCTCGCTCGACATCGCGCGCCGTATGCTCGCCGAACGAGGGATGACGGCCACGCTTCTTGAAGGGTTCGCCGAAGAGATGCGGATCGCCGGCGCGTTCGACCTGGTGATCTTCTCCTACTACTGCTACTCGGTCATCCCGGAATCATTGAGACGAGTGGCCATGCTTCACCAGGCGGCGGCCGTGCTGAATCCCGGTGGGCACATCGTGATCAGCGTGGCATCGAACACGCCGCGTCCGCATACCTGGCTCGTGCGAGCCGGACGACTGAGCGGCGCATTGTGCCGATGCGACTGGCGCGTCGAACCAGGCGATCTCGTGTGGAACAATCGTGAGAACCGCCCATCCTATGCCTACACGCACGCGTTCGAGCCGGGCGAAATCGAACGTGAAGCGGCAGCGGCGGGTCTGACGGTCGTGTATCGGCAGACAGCGGAGGACAATACGATCGTCACCGTATTGGCACGGCTGTGATCATTGAAGACTGGCTCGGCGCCGCGCTTCGAGGAGAACCCGTGCCGTGGGCCAGCGTGGGCGGGTCGAGCACGACCCTGCTCGCAACGGTGGATGGGTTCGAAGTTTCCGAGTTGCTGCACCATCATCTGAGCCGTGACGAGCGATCGCACGGCTGGCCCACAGACGTCCGGCAGGGGCTCGCGCAACGTGCCCACGCATCGGCCGCACGACAGCTCGTGCGCGCGGCCGAGATCGCCGACGTCTTGCAGGCACTCTCCCGAAGTGGGGTCCGTCCCGTCCTGTTCAAAGGAGCCGCGCTCGGCCACCTCGTCTACGAATCCGCGTCGCTCAGACCTCATGCCGATACCGATCTCTTCGTACGTCGATCCGAAGTGGACACCGTTCGAGAGGTCCTGGCCGAACGCGGTTATGGCGAACCGTCGATGACGCCGGGGGAACTGGTGTTCTGCCAGTTTCAAATGGTGAAGACGGACCGCCTCGGGATCCAGCATGTCTTCGACGTTCACTGGAAGATCAGCACGCAGTCGCTTTTCGCCGACGTCTTGACCTATGACGAAGTGCATAGTGCCAGCGTCCCGATCGAGGCGCTTGGACCACACGCCAGGGGCACCGCATGGGTGCATGCGTTGTTGCTCGCGTGCATCCACCCGGTCATGCACCACCGGGACGTGGAGCGGCTGATCTGGCTGTACGACATCCATCTCCTCGTCACCCGCCGGCCGGTCATCGACTGGCGGCCTTTCCGTGTGTTGGCCGCCGCCAAGGGCGTCGCTGGCATTTGCGCGCGCCAGCTGAGTCTCACAGCCGGATGTTTTCACACACCACTACCTGCCGATATTCTCGTCAACCTCTCCGCAGCTTCGGACGGTGAACCGTCGGCACAGTATCTTCGGCCGCGACGCCGCTGGCATCACGAGCTGCTATGGAATGTTCGCGCTCTCGATCGATGGAGCGATCGCATGCGGCTGTTGCGGGAAGTGCTGTTTCCCCCACCCAGGTACATGCTGGACGCCTACCACCTGCGCGCTCCAGCACTTGTCCTGCTCCCGGTGCTCTATGTGCACCGTGGCGTCCACGGCGCGTTCAAGATCCTCGTTGGCCGGAAATAGCGCCTGCGGCCCGAGCGAGGCGCGGAGCCGCCGAGCGAGAGCGAGCGGGGGTGGGGCCCCGCGAGCAGTGAGAGAAGCAGACAAGGGACAAGGGACAAGGGGAGTCCGAGGGCAAAGCCCCTCGGAACAACTAAAAGTGTAATCGGGTGTATCGTGGCGCTACGAGATTCGTGCGCCATGCGCAGGAGCCTTCGTGAAAGCGTCCGTGACAGGTTCCCCCCGGCGAAAAGGCCGGAAAAGTTGTGAAATGAGTGTGGTAGTGTGCTTTACGGGCTTGTCCGGCCCGTCACTCTGCACTAAAGTACTCGTTACGCATTCCCCACAACTTACGAACCCCGGCTCGCCTCCGCGAAGGTGCCGATGAGCCGCAGCTACGCGCCGGTGCGCACGACAGTCCGGTCGGTCGCAGGGATCGCTCTCGTCTTGATCGGCGTCCAGCTCTCGGCGCTTGCTCGAGGCGCCGACGCGCGGCACGGCGAGGGCGCCAGCGTCCGTGGCGTCGCCTGGAACAGCGACAATTCACCCATTCCGAGCGCGAAAGTCCGGCTGCGAAATACGCAGTCCGGTCGAGTCGAAGCGAACAGCATCACCGCCGGCGACGGTCAGTTCGCGTTCGACCCGGTGGAAGGGGGCTCGTACGTGGTCGAGCTCGTCGGAGACAACGACAAGGTGATGGCCGTCGGACAGAGCTTCCGAGTGGAAGCCGGAGAAGCCGTCGCGACATTCGTGAGGCTGCCACCTCGTCGCCGGTTCGCCGGCGTGTTGTCCAACACGGCAACCGCCGTCATTGCGGCGGCCGCGAGCGTCGGGGTAACCGCCCTGGGTCCAGGTCCGAGCGGAAAGGGACCCGCTGCGACCACGACCGGCAGCCGGCCGATCAGCCCGCAATAGCCGCGTCTGCCGATGTTTGATACCCAGGATCTGCAGGCAACTTCGGCCCCGACCATGGACGCGACGTCGCTTCCCGTGCCGGGAGGCTCGCAACCCGTTCATCTGCTCGACCGCATCGCCGCAATCCTGAAGCATCGGCGAATCGCCGGCACGGCCTTCGTCCTCGTCGTCGCCGTGATGATGGTGCAGACCTACTCGCAGGTGCCGATGTACCGGACGAGCTCGCGCGTGATGATTCAGGACGAGCGTACGACCGCCGTCGGGAATCTCAACGCGAACGATCCGGCGTTCTGGCAGGAGTCCGATCCCTACTACAACACGCAGTACAGCATTCTTCGAAGCCGCGGGCTGGCGCGACGCGTGGTTCGGCGGCTGCAACTGCAGAATCATCCGCTGTTCAACGGCTCCGCCCCCAAGCGTCAGGGCATCGGCATGATGATCGCGGACGCCAGACGCAAGATCAGCAGCACGGTGCAGTCCGTGCTTCATCGGCAGCCGGCCGTTGCGGTCGAGCCCCCGAGTCCGGACGAGGAAACGGCCGAATCAGGAGTCATCAGCCAGTTTCTTGGTGGTGTCCGCGTCGTTCCCGAACAGAAGACACGGCTGGTAGAGATCGTCTACGAGTCATCCGATCCGCAGTTCGCGACGGTGGCGGCCAACACGCTGGCCGAGGAATACACCGCGCAGAACCTGGAGCTTCGCCTCGGCACCTACCAGAAAAACCTGCGCTGGTTGAGCGAAGAAGTGGCCAAGCAGGAAAAGAAGGTCACCGACGCCGAAGCAGCGATGACACAGTACCGCACCGATCAGAATGCGTTGTCGCTCGGAGATCGCCAGAACATCACGATTGCGAGGCTGAACGCGCTGAACGAAACGGTGACGCGTCAGCGCACCGAACGCCTGCAGAAGGAAGCGACGTACAACCAGCTCAAGAACATCGATCCGGCTTCGGACCAGGCGGATTCGTTCCCGGTTGTCGCCGCCACGCCGGGCGTCGTGGAAGCCAAGAACCGGCTGACCGACCTGCTTGCGGAGCGCGCGAGACTGTCCTCACGGTATCTGCCGAGCCACCCCGAGATGCAGAAACTGGATCTGCAGCTCAAGAATGCGCGCGACACGCTGACCGCGCAGCGCGCGCGGGTGATTGAGTCGGTGAAGAACGACTACGAATCGGCCGTGGCCGCGGAACGCAGCTTCGCCGCGTCGCTCGAGCAGCAGAAGCACGAGGCGATGGATCTCGATCGCAAGAGCGGAAGCTACGTCGTGTTGCAGCGGCAGGCCGACAGCGATCGGCAGCTGTGGCAGTCGCTCCTCCAGCAGCAGAAGGAGCTGCAGGTCGTCAGCAACAGCCGGTCGAACAACGTGCAGGTGATGGATCGGGCGGAAGTGCCGGGTGGGCCGTTTTCACCAAACACGCGTCGCGAGTGGTTCACCGCGATGATGGCGGGGATGCTGGTCGCCTTCGGCCTGGCCTTCGGCATCGAGTATCTCGACGATACGGTCAAGACCCCGGAGGATGTATCCAAGCGGCTCGGACTGCCGCTGCTCGGGCTGGTGCCGGCGATTCGCGGCACGCGGGTTCCGCTGCTGTCCGAGACGGTGCCGCACGACTTTGGCGAGGCGTTCCGGTCGCTCCGCACCTCGCTCGTCTTCACGGCGGGCGCCGGCGAATCGCGAGTGATTGCGGTCACGAGCAGCCAGCCGCTCGAAGGAAAGACGACGACGGCCTGCAACCTGGCGACCGCGCTGGCGCTTGGCGGATCGCGTGTGCTCCTGATCGATGCGGACATGCGCCGCCCTGGGCTGCATCAAGTGATGGGCGTCCAGAACGACATGGGGCTCTCGCAACTGCTCGTCGGACAATCACGCGTGCGTGAAGCGGTGCAGCGCACGAGCGAGCCGAATCTGTTCGTGATCACGGCCGGGCGAACGCCGCCCAATCCGTCGGAACTGCTGGCGTCGGAGCGAATGAAGAATTTTCTCGCCAATCTCGCGCATGGGCCATTCGACTGGGTCGTCCTCGACACGCCGCCGGTTCTCGCGGTGACCGACGCCGTCGTGCTGGCGGGCCAGGTCTCGGCCGTGGTGTTCGTCGTCGGCTCGGAGATGACCCGGCGGGTCCATGCGGAGCGCGCGCTGGCGACGCTCCGCGCGGGAAAGCCTCGATCGATCGGCGTCGTCTTGAACCGCGTGGACTTCGACCGCAACAAGTACTACTACGCGCGCTACTACGGGTACAACTACAAGAGCTACTACGGGAGCACGCCGCCTGCGGCCTGATCGCCCGATAGTTTGGGGCGGCGCCTCCGCGATCGTCCTCCTGATCTTCTGGCCGCTTGCCGCGTTCGGCGGCCGCTCAGCGTCAACCGCGATCCCCTTCAGTTTCTGCTGCATCCTGTTCGCGTTCGTCGTGCGGCCGGCATCCGCCAGAGATGGCGCCACTCGCGTCCTTGACCTCCTCCTGCTCGCGATTGGCGCGTTGTGCGTGGTTCAGGCCGTGCCGTGGCCGGCAGCTCTGGTCAACGCCGTGTCGCCGCACAGCGGCACCGTCAGGCAGTCACTCGCGCTCGTGCCGTCATCATCTGCGTGGCTGCCGGTGTCGATCGACGAATCGGCGACGTGGTGGGCAGCCGCGATCATGGTCGGCGTGATCGCGCTCTTCGTGGCGGCGCGTTCGGTTGTGGCGCAGGGTGGATTGCGGCAAACGGTTCGGGGCATCGCGGCCGTCGGCCTCGGGTTCTCGGCCATCGCCATCGCGCAGGCGGCGACCGCCGGGCGGTTGATCTACTGGCATTTCCCGACCGAGTACGAAGGCCCGCTTCCGTTCGGACCATTCGTCAACCGGAACCATTTCGCCACCTGGGTCATCATGGCGGCGCCGCTGTGTTTTGGTTACATCATGACGCGCACGGCCAACCCGCACCCGTCCTCGCCGTTCATCAGCGCACGCGCGCGGCTCACGCGGATGGCGGACGGACGCCTGACGTGGCTGGCAATCGCCGCCGTGGCGATGATTTCCGCGCTGGTGGTGTCGATGTCGCGTTCGGGAATCTTCTCGCTCGCTGCTGCGGCGGGAGTCTGCGCGCTCGTGCTTCGCAGCCGGCCGTTTCGCGGGCGACCATGGTGGGCGATCGCGATTCTGATCCTGGCTGCGGGGTTCGCTTTGACCCGCGTCGACATCCCCGGGCTCGCGAATCGGTTCGCGCAGTCTGGCTCGGCGGTTGAAGACCGCATGCGAATCTGGAGTGACACGCTGCCGCTCGTGCGCGACTTCTGGCTGACGGGAAGCGGGGTCGGAACCTACCGCACCGCGATGTTGTACTACCAGCGAGCGAATCGGGTCGTGCAGTTCAACCAGGCGCACAACCACTATCTGCAGGCGGCTGCGGAGGGAGGAGTGGTGTTGTCGGGGCTTGCGATTGCTGCCCTCGGCGCGCTGGCGCGCGCGACGCGTACGCAGCTTTCAGCAGATCGTTCCGGTGCGTACTGGATTCGCGCCGGTGCCGCGTGCGGGCTTATCGCCGTCGCTCTCCAGAGCCTGTGGGAAACCGGCCTCGTCATGCCTGCCAACGCGGCGCTCGCGGCGGTGGTGGCGGCGATCGCGACCTGCGAGCGGCCGCCGGGCGTTTAAGAGTATTTTTAAGACCTGATGGGCCTCAGGCTGGGAATCGACATCGACGGCGTGCTGGCAGACTTCCGATCTGCCTTCAAGGACACCGCGCGCGAATGCCTGCGCCGGGAGGTGGTAGTGAATTCCGGAGACGACACGGCGACCGTCGATCCGGTCGATATCGAACGAGTCTGGAATCACATTGCGCGGACGCCGAACTGGTGGATGGGAGTACGCGCCTACGAGCCGGCTGAAATTGCGCAACTCTACGCGCTGGCACGCTCGGGAAAGTGGGAAGTGTGCTTCCTGACGAAGCGGCCGGCGAGCGCGGGCGACACGGTTCAGTTCCAGACGCAGTGGTGGCTGGAGCAACAGGGCTTCTACCTGCCCGCGGTGATTACCGTACCTGGCTCACGCGGCGATCTGGCCAATGCGCTTCGGCTCGACCTCGCCATCGACGATCAGTTCGTGAACTGCGCCGAGATTATCGGCGCCGGACCGACGAAGGCGTTGCTGATGCTTCGCGATCCCAACCCGGCGCTGCGGCAGCACGCGATCGACCGCGGCGTCGGCGTCGTCTCGACCCTGGCCGATACACTGCCCATCCTGCAACAGCTCGACGAGCTGCTGCGCGGCCAGCGCGGCAAGATGATCCGGCTGTCGGACTGGTTTCGTCCGAAGCACGCCGAGACCCTTCCCCACAATCCGCGTATGATTCGACCCTTACCCGATGCGAAGCCGGTCCGTTGATCGCAAGGATTCGCGATCATCGTTTTCGACAGACGAACCAGACCTGGCTGTTGAGCCACGGGCCGGTCAGCGGCAGCGGCGAATAGAGCCGCCGCTCGACCACGAACCGTCGTTCGATGAGGCGGGCAAGGACGCGCCAGTTGAACCCCTTGTGGCCGTGGAATCGAACCATCGCTCCGTCCCCCGATCTCGAGGTCGTGACCGGACGCTCAATTTGCGATGAGTCCCCTGCCAGCACCATGTGCATGAATTCCGACAGATCGTACCGCTCGCGCCCCGATACTCCGTCAAGCCGCTCGCCGCGGCCGCCGCTCGGACCAGCTGCTTCACCGCGAGCGTGGGGCCCGTCTCAATTGGCACGCTGATGACGACGACACCGTGCGGTCGAACGACGTGATCCAGATCCGCGAGGATGTGTGGCTGGACATCGGAGGGGCAGTGCTCGAGCACCTCCATGCAGACGACCGCATCGAAGCGCGCCTGGTACTCCGGCTGGCGCAGCGATTCGGTCGAGGCGAACCGCACCCCTGGCAGTTCGCCGAGCCGGGTGTGGCAGTCGCGCAGCTGTTCGACGTCGATGTCCGCCGCGAGCGTCTCGCGGAAGAGATCGTGCACCAATGCGACGAAGGTTCCATCGCCGCACCCGTAGTCGAGCAGCGCGCCGCCGGCTCCCGCCGACGCGAGCTCCCGGGCGAGCGCGAAGCGCCGCCGATGGCTCCACGCAACGATGCCATTGCGGCTGAAGATTTGTTTACGGGCGTAATGGCCTGTTTCGAGCAGTTCCTGGGATGGAGAAGACACGGATAAAAAGTCTCCCCAGTTCACGTTCTCCCTACCCTGTATTCTCGCAACTCAACTCCAAATCGAGCTGAAGACCACCCGACGGAACGAAGGATGGCGCAGCAGTGACCGCGCCGCCGCGCCGTGCCAGTTGAAATCCGCGGTCTGCTTCAGCAGCGGGACGATGCCGTCAACCCGCGCGAGCTCGATCACCCGATCGATGGTTCGGTCGCTCAGACGGCTGGCCATCGCCCGAAACGCCAGGCCGGCGCGAATCTCCGGCCACAAGCGCGCCCGCCACCTTCGCTCGTAGTCCCGCAGCCGCGTGGCCGACAGACGATCGTCCTTGAGCGCCGAGCCGAGAACCTCGGCCGCGATCCGTCCGCTGAGCAGACCGAAGTAGATGCCACCACCTGTCGTCGCCTTGACGAGTCCGGCCGCGTCGCCGACGGCAAGAACGCGGCGCGACCACGTCCGAGTCACCGGTGCCAGCGGCAGTACCTTGACTCGCGGCTGGTCCGATTCGAGAGCCACATCGAAGCGGCCGCGGATGCGACGAGCAAGCTCGGCGAAGGCTGCGCGTGGGCGGTCTTCGCACATGACGCCGACCCGAGCGAATGATGCGTCGCCGCGCCTGAACGGAACCAGCCAGCCAAAGCCTCCGGCGGCAATCTGCCGTCCGAAGTAGACCTCGACGTGCTCGATCTCCGGAAACCTCACTTCGCGCTGCGCGCTGTGCACGAAGAGGCGGGGCAGGCCGAGGCCGAGCTGGCGATTGAACCGGTAACTGGCGCCGCACGCGATCACGCAGGCACGCCCGGAGACGTCGCCGTGGGCCGTCGAAACGGTGACGCCGTCATCGTCCACGCGGATCTGGCGCACGCGGCAACCCACCTGTATTTCCGCGCCCACTCTCGCCGCGTCTGCCGCGAGCGCCGCGTCGAAACTTCCGCGATCGATGACGGCCGCGCGCACGCGTTCGTGGTCGATCAGAATGGACGAGCCGTCCGCGGAGATGAACCGCGCCGCGTGCGCCGTGTGCAGGATGGTATGACGCGGCAGATCGAGTTCGTCGAATGCGTCCATGCCGAGCACGCCCGTGCAGTGCACGGGCACACCAATGGTGTCGTGCTCCTCGAGGACGACCGTGCTGAACCCCGACGCCGACAAATCGCGGGCGGTCAGGAGGCCCGCCGGACCGCCGCCGACAACGACAACGTCGCGCCGTTCAGGCGTCAATACTTGCGGCCCCTCGACTCCCATGTGCCTCGGAAGCTTATCCAAAACGAAAGCAGAATCAAACGTACGTCGAGCGCGAACGATCGGCGCCGGATGTAGAGCCGGTCGTATCGGAATTTCGCCCGGCGCGAAATATCGCGAGCGGCGTACACCTGCGCGACGCCGGTCAGACCGGGGCGGGCGAGAATCCGATCGGCGTACCCGGGCACGGCTTCGAGCGGCACCGGACTCCCGCCTTCCATCTCGATCTCGCCGGGCCGCAGCGCCCGCGGCCCGACGAAGCTCATGTCCCCGCGGAAGATGTTCCAGAGTTGCGGCAGTTCGTCCATCGCCGTCGCGCGCATGACCCGGCCGACGCGGGTGATCCGGTTGTCACCCAGCCGCGCCTGCAGCGGGCCGGTGACGCGTTCCGCATCGACGCGCATGGAACGAAACTTCAGCGCGCGGAAGACACGGCCATCCTGCCCGACTCGATCCTGGACGAAGAACACCGGCCCACCATCCTCGATCTTGATCGCTGCCGCGAACACGGCCCACAGCGGCAGCGAGACGACGAGTCCGGCGAACGCCAGCGCCGCATCGAACGTCCGCTTCACGATCCGCCAGCCACCTCGGCGCACAGCGTAACGAAACGATCGGCCATCGTCTGGAGCGTGAATTCGCTGCGCACCCGCGCGGTGCCCGCCGCTCCGAAACGGGAACGCAGGGACGGGTCCGCCAGCAGGGTCTCGAGCGCGCCACGCAGCGCGCAGACGTTGCCCGGCGCGACAACAAGCCCGGTCTCTCCGTGCCGATTGACCCACGGCACGCCGGATCGAACGCTCGTGCTGATGACCGGAGTGCCGCTTGCCATAGCCTCGAGTTGCACCACACCGAACGCTTCCGCCGGTGTGAGTGACGGCAGCACCAGCACGTCCGCCGCGTGCATCCAGTCTTTGACCGACTCGTCTGACAGTTCGCCCGCAAACTCGAACGTCGCGCGATCGGCGCTGGCGCTCGCGTCGCGGGTCCAGGTGCTGCGCATCGGCCCGTCGCCGGCCACCAGCACATGCACCGGCAGCGGCGCTGCCGCCTTGATCAGCACGTCCACGCCCTTGTAGGGCACCAGGCGTCCGACGAAAAGAACGATTGGACGCCCGACTGCGGCGCGAATCTCCGCCGCGCGCTGCGTGCGCTCTGGCGTGTTCTCCCAGGCGGCCGGGTCGATGCCGAAGGGAATGACCGACGTCTTGCCGGGATAGCGGCTCAGGATTGGAGATGCCGCCGCAAGCGACGGTGAGGAGGCCACGAACCTGCGCGCGCGTTCGTAGGCGGGGCGCGCAATCGGTGCGTAGAAGAGCCGGTACTGGAGCCTCGGGCGAATCACATCGCTGTGAAACCAGATCGCAAACGGGATCCGCGTCGTCGAGACCAGCATCGACAACAATGCCCACGGATTCGGTTCGTGGACGATCATGACGTCCGCGTCGGCTCGGCCAAGATGACCCGCGAGTGCCGGCGCGATTGGAACGGAACCGGCCTGACCCAGCGTCCCGACCCGGGTCACCGGCACACCACCCACCACTTCCTGGAGCGTGGATCCTTCCCGATGAAACACGAGCACACGGCTGTCGAGACGGTCGCGGGTCACCTCGCACAGCGTCTGGACGACACGCTCCATGCCACCCGGAACCGGCGGATAGTATTTACCGACGTGCAGCACTCTCAACATGAAACGGGAGTCCCGGTCGCAACCTGCTCGTAGAGCGCCACGATCTCCCGCGCGTACTTCGACCAGCTGAACGCGTCCGCCCGGCGAATTCCGCGATCCTGCCGGGCAGCCCAGTCGTTCGGCCGCTGGTCTCGCTCCTCGAGAAGGTCGCCTATCGCTACTGTCCACCCATCAACGTCACCCACGGCACAGTACGTGGCCGCATCGCCGCCAACTTCCCTCAGCGCAGGAATATCACTCGCCACCACCGGAGTGCCGCACGCGAGCGACTCGAGCAGGGGCAGGCCGAATCCCTCACGTTCGGACGGCATCACCAGCAGCGCGCTGTGCCTGTACACGGCAGCAAGCGTCGAACGATCGACGAACGGAAGAACCACGACCGCGACGCCGAGATCACGCGCGAGAGCCGTCTGCTCCGCGGTGAAAGGTCCGCCGACTCTGACGAGGCGAGTTCCATGACCGAGTTCGCCAATGATGCGGATGAGGATGTCGATCCGCTTTCTCGCGATGGCACTGCCGACGTGCAGGACGTCGGTGTGCGTCCTGCGCGAGCCGAGCAGGCGTGCCGCTTCGCGATCGGCTGCGGCCTCGTGAAGCGGCGAAAAACTCGGGTGCAGCCCGTTGTGCACCACGCTCGTTCTCTCTTCGCTGACGCTGGCCTTCTCAATCAGTTGCGCCCGTGTGGCCTCGGTGTCGCAGACGACGTGACCCGCCTTCCTGAGTCCGCTCAGGATCCGCCTCGTCATGGCTCGAAACGCGGCGCTCCGCCGCTCCCGCTCCGGTTCGAGGACGCTGCGGAACGTGTCGAGGTCGTGACACGTGACGACCGTGCGACTAGCCGGCAGCTCGTGCACCAGTTGCGCGTAGCTGTGATCGACGACATGAAAGAGATCGAACTCGGCGCTGAGCGCGCCGGCGAACCGTGGATAATCCCAGAGCCGCGCCGCCATCCGATCCACGCCGAACGCCAGCCGGCGAGTCGAGACCCGGGAGAGTCGGCGCCGCAACGCCGGACGAATCAGCGACACCTCAATCGTCGAAGCGTGCTCGCGCGTCAGCCGGTCCATCAGCATCTCGGCCACGAGGTCCATGCTCGGCCAGCCTTCTTCCAGGTAGTCGGCAAGGATCGCCACGCGCAGGCGACTCATGCCGACAACACCTCATCGAAGAAATCCAGGTGCCGCCGCGCGACGATCGGCCAGGCGAATTCCGCACGCGCGCGCGCCAACCCGCGCGATCCCAGGTCACACCGTGCCTCGGAATCGGCGACAACGCGGTCGATGGCATCCGTCCACCGCGCGATGTCGCCTTCGTCAATCAACAGGCCGGCATCCTGCACGACGTGTGGTATTTCCCCGCTGTCGCTGGCCAGCACCGGAAGACCGCAGGCCATGGCCTCGATCAGCATTCGGCCGAACTGCTCTTTCCATCGTGGCGTGGTGCGACTGGGCGCGCACAGGACATCCATCGCTCTCAGGTACTCCGGAACGTCATCGTGGCCCGCGTCCTCGATGACCCGTACGCGGCCGGGGTGCCGCCGCTGAATCGACTGGATTCGTGCGCTCAGCACGCCGCCGCCGACAACGAGGAAGTTCCACCGCCCGGTGGAGCGCTCGAACGCTTGAATCAGGGTATCGATGCCCTTTTCCTCGACGAAACGGCCCATGAATCCGACGATGACGTCGTCTGCCGCCCAACCCAGTCGTTCGCGCGTTCGTTGCCGGGCGGCCGGATCGGGATGAAAGGATTCGAGGTCCACGCCTGGGCTCAACGTTGTGGCTGGCTTCGACCGATATCCAGGTCGATTCCGCTGCACGTCGTAGACCGTCTTCCCGAAGGCGATCCACGCATCAGCCCGCGTCATCACGTGACGCTCGATGCGCGCTGACCGGCCACGGATATACCTTGGCAATGTTCTGAAATGTGGCGGGCACGAACCGCGCCCGTCGCTCGATGCCACGCGCGATCTGAGCCGCGGCGATCACGTAGGGTTCTTCCCAGCAGTGAACGACGTCCCACCCATCGCGGAGCAGCCCTCCAAGCTGCCGGCCGTACATGCGGAGATGAGGATGCGACCCAAACCGAACCTCGAGAGGTACTACTGCGCAGGCTTCCCCACGGATCGGCTCGAGCTCAAGATCGCGGAGATCGCCTCGAAGCCGCGCGGGAGCGGCCGCAGTAACCTGCCACTCGCCCGAACCGGCCCGCGCCATCTCGTGTGCAAGCCGTCGATTCTGGGCCACGACGTAGGAATGGCCGATCGTCAGCAGCCGCTTCAGTCGAGGCTCCGTCCGGCAAGTGCGCTCATCGGTGCAGCCGACGGCACGTACGGGGCGCTGCCGTCACGTAGATGGCGCCAGAGTGCGCGAGTCCTTCGGGATACCGGTTTACGCGATCGCAGCGCCGCTCCCGCGTTGACGGCGAGCTCGGACAATATCCATTTCAATCCCTGCGGATCCTCAACTCCAGCGCGTGACCGCATCCTGAAGTACAGGCCCAGGCGCGCCGGCACGAGCCACAGCGCCCGCCAGAGCGGTTCGTTGTAGAGAGCATGGAGGCAATCGTTACGGGTCACGTATCTGAGATAGCGCTGCGGAGTCCTGCCGGCGGCGTCCTGAGCGTGGATGACAAGCGCATCCGGAAGGTAGACCACCCGGAAGCCATGCTCGAGCAACCGCAGGCAGTACTCCTTTTCTTCGCCATAGAAAACGAAGCTCTCGCGGTAACCGCCGAGGCCCAGGAACACGCGACGATTGACCAGATGTGCGAAACCGATGAACGCGGGGACATAGCGAGGGGACCGACCTCGACCCGGCTGCATTGCTTCTGGCCACGGCGTTCCGTCGGCATTTGCTTGCGCGAACGCGACGGCGGCGACTTGCGCGTCCCCGTCCAGGATCGTCATGCCGCGCTCGATGCTGGCGCAATCAACGAGCGCCGCGTCGTCATCGAGGAGGAGAATCAGATTGGCCGACGCCTCGCGGACCAGCGTGTTGCGGCCGACGATTGGGCCGGGGCCGCGATCGTCACGAATGATTCGCAGCGTCGGACTCGCCGTCAGCCAGTCGGCAACGGGAGGCTCGGACGCATCGTCGAAAATGAGCACTTCTGGAGCCATTGGCTGGAGGTGCTTCAGCGACTCCAGGCATCGCTCCAGCGACGCCGGTCGATTTCGCGTGGTGATGCCGACGGTCAGTTTCGGCGGACTCTGAGACATTCGGACGTGGCCGCGGCCTGACTCAGACAGTGGATAGCTGGAGCGACTCGGCACGAAGCGCATCGATGGTATGTCGAAGCGCAAAGCACGACGCGTAGGCGGACAGCGCGCGTGTTTGCACCGCCTCCCGTTCTGCGCCATCTTCCAGAAGCTCGCGAGTCGCCTGCACAAGCGCCGTGGAGTCACCGGCTGGCGTGAGTGCGACGCACTGCGTCGTCCGCCACACGTCCTCGGTCAGCTTGCCATCACTGGTGACGACTGCTCGTCCGTTGGCAAGGCCTGCCATCACGGACGTCCGGCGAGTAGTCACGCCATCCGGATAGGGCTGAAGGAGCACATCGCACGCCTGCAGCTGGACGGAGATGTCATGTGCCGACGCGCGGCCGACGGCGGACAACCTGTTGCGCAGCGACGGATGCTCAGAGCCAAAGCGTTTGACGAAGCGATCACTGCCCGAACCGGTGCAGAGCGCCGACACCTGGACGTCGGACGAGAGGAGATCTTTCAGCGCCCGGCCGAGAATCGGCGTGATGTGACTTCCGTACGACCCAAAGTGTCCGACGAGGTATTTCGCATTGCCGATCGAGGCACTCCTGGTCGCACTGACCGCATGGACCGAGTCCACGCACGGGATGGCGGAGGGAATCGGGAGCGTCACGGCGTCCTGCACCGCTGCAGGACGGAACCGGGCAAGATACCGGCGCCACGTGTCGGTGGAGAAATACAGACGACTCGCCGCGTCGAGCAGGATCGCAGCCATTGCTCGCTGGGTGAAAGCCGTGACGATGTGATCCGGACGCCATCGGAGATACAGGTATGGCTCGTGAAACATCACCCCGACATCAATGCCGGCGTGACGCCGCGACAGCAGCCACCGGCAAAACGCCACGTTCGTTCCGCGGCGGCCAAAGACTGCCGGGACGTACTGGACGAGAAGGCGCGAATCCCTATCGCGTTCGATCCGCGCTGACAGCTCGCGCATGGTCCGCATGCCGAATCGATCGCCCAGTGTGACGACTTCGAGATCTTCGACGGACGTCCAACGCGTCTGCGGCGGCGGGCAGTAGAGAGAGACGCGATCGCCACTTCGAGCCAGCGCCTCTGCGATTTGAGCGGTGTAGTCGCCGACGCCTCCACAATCAGGCGGAAGCTCAGGCGTCACGATGTGCCAGCGGACGCTCACGTGCGTGCACCAACCTCGGGAGCTGACGTGCGAGATTGGCGTGCCGCCTCGAGCAGTACGCCTTCGAGAGCATCGACGTGCGCGTCGAGCGACATCTGACGCGCTGCGCCAATCGCGCCGGCGCTCAGGCGGTTACGAAGGTCTGGCTTGTCGAGCACCGTCGCGAGTGCTCCTGCCATCCCACGGAAACCCTTCGCTGGAGGAACGAGCAGACCGCTGACGTCGTGCCGGAGCCATTGCCTGATGCCCCCGGTATCGAAAGCCACGGCCGGAACGCCCCTCGCGGCCGCCTCGAGGCCGACGAGCCCGAACGGCTCGGGCCAGATGCTCGGCACCGCCAGCACGGCAGCTTTGCTCAGCGCGTTGATGCGGCGGCCTTCGTCCAGCCATCCAGGGAACTCGGCATCCACGCGCTCACGCGCCGCCAGCTGTTTCCACGCCGTCCGCTGCGGACCATCACCGCCCATGACCAGACGAATTGGTCGCCGGAGTTCGGATGCAGCACGACTGACGGCCTTGATCAGGACGTCACCTCCCTTGAGCGTCGTCATGCGGCCGAGGAACAGTACCGAGTCCGTGGGTGCGGTGCCGACTGGCGGCTTCACTGGCACCGACGGAAAGAGTGGAAGCATCGCCAGCCGCTCGCGAGGCGCGCCGTGTCGGACGTACTCGTCTGCCATGTGATCGCTGGCGATGACGATGGTGGCGTACCGGGGAAGCAATCGTTGCTGCGCGCGTGCCCATCGATAGCCGTTCACGAGCGCCGCCGGCGTGAGCTCGCCGCAATGCCGGGGACCGTAGAGAGCGAGGCAGGCCGGGCCGAGCTTCCGATGACACGCGACTCCCGTCGGAAACTCGTGCGTCTTCAGTGCACTCACGCACGTCCCGAAGTAACCGTGCATGAATTTCACGACCGGCCATTCCGCCAGCGAGCGGGTCTCGACGTCGAGCGGCGCCATGTTGTTCGAGAAGCACACGTCCGGATCCCACGATCGCAGCTCGGCAAATGACCAGTCGATGTGCTCCGCGTCTACGCCAACGGCAGGGCCGTCTATCGCCGCGACCAATGGCACGCCTCCGCCGCGGCGGACGAACAACAGTGCGATCGAGTGTCCGCGGTTTCGCAGCGCCGGGATGATAGCCGCCAGGTACGATTCGACGCCGCCCTCGGCATGGAGTGCGTCCTGCGCCACCACAATCTTCATGCGCTCCGCCTGAGCACGACGTGGCCGTCGCGTGCAAAGAGCTGGCTCCCCGGCTCGAGTGGTTCAGCGCTCAACCCGAGCGACGCAATCGTGTCGCGGGCATTCGTATGGTCAATGCCGAACGATGGCCAGCATTGTGGATGCATCTCGGCGACGATTCTCAGCCGGCCGTCCGCTCGTCGAATGGTGTTCCGTGCGCCGCGAAGCGCGTGAAACTCAGCACCCTGGACGTCCATACGGACAAACGTCGGCGCGATGCCCAACTGATCGCAGAGGTGATCGATCGTGGTGACGTCAACCAATCGACTGGTCGCGCGACCTGAGACGTCTACGGCGACGGCCAGGGAGTTCACGTAAGGCTCGTCGTACTCGTACAGCGTTCGCCGCCCCGCCGAATCCCCGGCGGCCGCCTCCACCAGGGTGATGGGAGCCGCTCCGTCAGCGTTGTACGCAATATGGCGTCGGGCAATCGACGCACTCCACGCGGTCGGTTCGAGCGCGACGACACGTCCATCAGATCCCGCGCAATGGGCTGCGAGGACCGCGTAGATGCCGAGAAACGAGCCGACGTCCAGTACCGTCTCACCTGGCGCCACGTGTTCTCGAATGAATCGAAAGAGCGCCGGCTCGGAATCGTGCGGCACCAGGTGACGAACCCGTGGGTCGATCCTGACGGTGACGTCGTGAATACGCCACGGCATCCCGGTCCGTCCGTATCGCGCACGCAAGCCGACGGCGTAAGCTCGTTGCGCGGCGGTGAGCGTGGGGTTTCTCACGCTTCTCAGCCCCGGCGCTCCGCGAGCCGCCTCGGCGCCGCGCGCAACGCTTGCATCCCGGTGCTCGCCCAGCGCTCCAAGGTCATTGGCCGCGCCCACGTCGATCGCGTTCTCGCGTGGCTGCGCAGGATTTCCGGATCCCACCGTTCATGAAAGAGCCGTCCGTTCCGAAGAACCCGTGCCTTGTAGGCATCCGAGAGCGTGCCGAGCGTGCTGCTGCCGACGTGGTAGTAGCCACCAAGGCGCTCATAGCCGCACGTGGCCACCTTCCATCCGGCGGCGCGCACCCGGAAGGCCAGATCCGCCTCGTCCCACTCAGTCGGGACAAATGCTTCATCCAGGATCCCCACACGCTGCAGGCACTCACGCCTGATCACCCACGGCCTGATCGTGCTGTCGACTTCCTGCAGCCGCACCCAGTTCCAGAGAAACGGTCCGATCGTGCTCCGCAGGCGCCGCCAGTCGTTGAGGTCTTCCCACCGTTCGATTGGATCATCGACGGGAAACATGTCGAGACCGCGACTCAGCCCAAGGACGCCGACGTCCTCGTGACGATGAAACACGTCGATGATCTCTGTGACGAGCCACCGGGCCTGAAGGAACATATCGTCTTGCCACGCCATCAGCAGCACGCCATTTGCAGCCCGGAACCCTGCATTGGTGCATCGCAGTTCGTGCGCGTCGTCCATGTGGATCCAGCGGAACCTCGCGCGGCCCCAGTCCAGTGTCGCGACCCGCTCGATCACCGCCTGCGTGCCGTCGCGGCAGCCATCCTCGACGACGATGATTTCGGCATTGACGCTGTCGCCATGTGTGCGCCAGCTCTCCAGCGTGCGGGCGAGGATCGTGTCGTTGTTGAACGTCGGAATGACGACCGACAAGTCGGCCGGCTCGCGATCGTGGCCGCTCGTCACGCGGGTCGCTGTCCAAAGGCGAGAAGATTCAGCGCGAACGGCGTGTGGATGCCGGCAGGCAACTTCCGTCCGCAGACATAGAGCGAACGGCGCACCAGATTCGATGCCCTCGCGGACGGGCTGAGCGCGGGAGGAAGTTCCGGAGGCGCGACGTCGATCGTGACGTTCGTCATGCCCACTCGTTCGAGCGATGCTCGCAGTGCGCCCGGCGAGAAATGGTTTACGTGAACGAGATTGTCTGCAAGCCGGGGACGATAGCCGCGACGAACCATGGCTCGGGCTCGTTCCTTCTGTCGCTGTGCCGGACCCGAAGGCACCTTGACGACGACCCAGCCGCCCGGTTCGAGCGCGTCTGTTACCCGTGACAGCAGCCGTACCGGATCCGGGACGTGCTCGAGCACATCGATCAGTGTGATTGCCGCGAACGTGCGTGCGTCGATTTGTACCTGGTCGATGTTCATCGAGTGCACGCGTAGGCCGGTTCGCGCCGCGGCGAAGCTCGCGGTTCGCGGGTTGAGCTCGATTCCTTCCGGCTTCCAACCCGCCCGCGCGGCCAGGTGCATGAAGCGTCCCGCGTGTGCGCCGATATCAAGCAATCGCTGCTTCGCCGTCGTTCGACGGTCGAGGCCGTCGAGAATGATCTGAAAGATCAAGTCCTTGTAGTCGCTGTCGAATTCCTGCCGGACCCACTCGGGAGACCAGAGCTGGTCGTACAAGCGGTCGAAGAAGCCGGGAAGAGCGGGCAACCGCTCAGGCTGCGTGAACCCACATCGTCCGCACGTTCGGAACCAGACGGTTTCGCCGGTGTACGCCGCAAGCTCCGGGTGCTGATCGCGATAGACATCGAGGTCGAGAATCGCGTCGTGTTCCCGTGTGAGGTCACGACCGCCGCACACCCAGCATGTGACGACATCGGCAAAGCCGGCATGGGTCACGATTCGGCCATGTCGGCGATTTCCCGCGACATGTCGCCCCAGCTCCGCGTCCGCAGCGTCGCGCCAAAGCGGCGGGCACGTTCGCGAAATTCGGTCGCACCGTCGCGCCAGCACAGAAGCCGAGCCGCGAGTTCGTCGGCGCTGTCGGCGTCGTGGATCAGGAAATCGGATAGCGTGCCCGGCAGGCGCTCGGCGACGCCTGCGGCTGCCGACACGATGACCGGCACTCCACAGCACAGCGCTTCATGCACGGCCAGCCCGTACGCCTCGTATCGCGCCGGGTGGACGAGCAGATCCGCGGCGGCCATCAGGTCGGCCATGTCGGTTCGGTAGCCGAGAAATGTCATGCGTCCGGCCGTCCCGTTCCTCGACGCTCGAGCGCGCCACCTCGAGAGCTCCGCGCCGCTGCCGGCGACGAGCAAACGCGCGTCCCAGCCGGTTCGGCGGCTCACGATCTCCCACGCGTCAAACAGCGTGTCGAATCCCTTCCGCCTGTCGCCAAGGGCGCCAACGAACAAGACGATCGGCGTCTCGGCTTCGTACCCCAAGCGTGCTTTCGTCACAGCCGGATCGTTGCGGTCGTGAAAGCGGTCGGCATCGATGCCGTAGTAGACGCGTCGCACACGTGCGGAATCGACTCCGACACAACGAACGACATCGCGTACGGTACGGTCGCTGTTACAGATGACGAGACGTGCGCGCGTCAGCGCTCGACGCTCGGCCGCCACATACTGGCGGTGCCTCGCGGCCACGAGCGCGGCATTGAGCACACCCGCCGCGGACGGCTCGTAGGCAGCGTGGACGTAATGCGTCCACGTGACGTCGCCCGCGTTCAGATTGCCTCCGTTCGCCATGACGTGGCCGCCTGATCGGAGCACCGCGCGCGAGCGCCTCGACGCAATCCTCGTGAGTAACGGCTCGCCGAGACTGTGGACGCCGAACGGACGCATCACGTGGTGCACGTGAACGCCGGGCGATGACGCAAGGTCTGGCGCCACGCGATGCGCGACGAGATGCACGTCGGCGCCGCTCCGCCCGGCCAGATACGAGGCGAATGCGTGGTTGGCCGTGTCCATGCCGCCGACGGGCACGAAGTCGCCCGAGGCGAGCAACCACGGTCTCATGACCGAGTCGGTTCGCGCGTAGCGGCCAGGCCGTGAAGTGCGCCGGCCAGAAACCAGAACTGCAGCCCGATCTGCGTGACAAACGGCGTGAACGTAAAGACGAGCGCGGCCGTTCCCAGATTCGCCGCCAGCACCACGGCCGCGCATGCGCGTACGCGGGCGTCTGGATGGCGTCGCGCGACCTGGACTTCGGTGACAAGCGTAATGACGATCGCGCCCACAGACAGCACGAAGCAGCGCGAAGCCACCGTCAATCGCCCACCCTGCAACCTGAATCTCCACCCATAGCGGCGGAACGTCCGGCCGTGCCGCGTTCGCAAAATACACGGCAATCATTCCCCACCGTCCGAGTCCTGCGCCCATTGGATATTTCTGGAGCAGTTCCCCGAACGTGTAGCTCAACTGACCTCCGCGAGATCCCGCGTACAAAGTCACCGGATCCTGGGCGAAGAGCGTGAACGTCCGCTCGGCGATGCTCTGACCGCCGAGCGCTAACGCGAAGCCGAATGTCGAGACGACGATCGCCGCCGCAATGCCGGCAAACACGGTCGCGCGCGCCTTGCGCTCCTGCACGACGAGGAGAAAGGCATACGCGGCCAGCATCAAGATCGCGACGATGAGCGACACGCGCACCTGGCTCAGGTAAATGGCGGCAATGCCGGCGAAAGACGCCACGAGAGCGGCGGTCCGCTTCCACAGGGCGATGGCACTCGTGGCGAACACCAGGCCAAGCAGCGCCGCATACATGCCAGGACCGGCAACCGCGCCAGGCGTATCGAAGAGTCCTGGCGGACGAACGATCAGGCGACCGTCTGGACCACGATACGTCACCGTGCCCAATCCATAAACCGTCTCGGTCATGACCCGAGACATCTCCGGCGGCATCCACCGTGCCGGGTCATACACCTGCAACACACCGACGATCGCATTGAGGCCGTTACAGATGAGCAGAAGCGCCATCACCCGGGCCATACGATCCGGCGTGCGGACGAATGAACCGGCCCAGAAGATCGGCGCGATCACCGAGAGATACAACACGAACTGCGCGAGGCCGGCAAACGTCGAGACGGTCAGCGGATGGAAGAACATGACCGCCACGTACGCCAGGGACGCGAAAATCCAGGGCTGCGCCCGATGGGTGCGCGACGTCTTCGCGGCTGCAACAGCCCACCACACGAGCGTTGCAAACGAGATCGCGAACGAGGCAACGCGGATGTAGAGGCGGAACGGCTGCGTCCCCGGAAGATAGAGAAGCGCGGGGATCAGCGTCTGGCTGGCGACAAAGAACTCGGCAAACCCCCAACGCTCCTTCCCCAATGTCGCGGCGGAGCGCGATGCGACAGGTCTCTCCGAGACGATGGCGGCGCGCGTCATGCGGTTCGCGCGAACGCCGGCCGTCGTCCTGCGGTCTCAAAGACGCGGGCGATCTCGGCTGCCATGTGGTCGGGAGCAAATCGCGCGACCGCCGATTCGCGCGCGTGTTCGCCGATCGAATCGCGCAGCTGGGAACTATCGGCAAGCGTCGCGATCGCGGCGGCGAGCGCCGGCGCATCGCCCGCCGGCGCGACCACCGCATCGTGGCCGGAATTGACGACCTCCGCGGCGCCGCCCTGCCCGGTCGTGATGACCGCGCGGCCGCACGCCATGGCTTCCGCGATCACCAGTCCGAATGGCTCGGCCTCGGTACTCGCGTGGACGACGATGTCGAGTGCGCGGATCGCGGATGCGGCGTCGACAAACCCGGTCAAACCCACACGACCCTGAAGCTGGCGCGCATTGATCATCGCCTGCACGTCTCTCGGCGTGTGCTGGCTGTTCAGGGTGTCGTACACCGGTCCGCCGATGATGTAGCCGCGGATCGGCCGCGACGACGCGACCCGCTGCACGGCATCCAGAAACACGTCGTGTCCCTTCCACCGCCCGAACGTCGCGATGAGTCCGACCCTGACCACGTCGGCTGGTGCCGGCGCCATCCCCGAGATGTCGTCGAGATCCAGCCGTGAGCCGGCCGGGGTGAACGAGTCGAGATCGACGCTGTTTGGCACCACATGGAGCGGTGACATCGACGCGAAACTGGCTCTCGCATCGGCGGCGACGCTTGCGGAATTGGCAATCACGGCATCGCATCGGCTCATGTACCGGCGCAAGAGCCACCGCGACACGCGGCGGCGCGACACATACTCGTGCAGATGCCAGACGAGCGGCTGCTGCTTCCGTTTCAGTCGCGCTCCGAGCACGTGCGCCTTGAATCCGTTCGTGTGAATGAGATCGGGCTGAAACGCCGACAGCGCGCGACGGAGCCGTGCCTCGTATCCCGGCAGCACGGCGGCGCTCTCACAGAGTTTGAGACCCAGCGCCACCTGCGCGCCGGCGCTCCATCCGTCGCTCACCGCGCCCCATTCGCCGAGCCGTGCCAGCGGCTGCGGCATGCGCACGACAGAGCAGGCGGCGCCGACGTCGTGCAGGCGCGGGCCCAGCGGCCCGTCCCCGGGCAGCACGACCTGGAATTTCCAGTCGGGACGAATGCGGCGGATCGCCGAAATCATTCCGAGCAGCACAACCTCAGAGCCGCCCATCTGATCCGACACGGTGACACAGGTGATTCGCACGTCAGAGGGGTTTTCTGGCCACCAGCAGCACGTTATCGGACAAGGCACGTGGAAAAGCGGACGATAGCGCGCGCGGAAAGTGGGCGGCGGAAAACGGCATTCGCCCCGAGCGCGTGAACTCGATCGCCCGGTCTCTGAGATTGTTCTCGCTGGCAATCCGCAGCAGATCGGTATCGAGAAGCGCCGTCTGATGGGCAGGGTAGTTGTTGTTTCTGAAAGCGGAAAAATGCTCTTTCGTCAGCAGCGCGCCGAGGCTCACGACGCTGCGTTGATTGGGCGTCGTCACGAGAATCCAGCCGCCCGGCTTTGCGATCCGGACGAGCTCGCGGCAGAACGCGCGCGGATTCTCGAGGTGTTCGATTGTTTCAATCGAAATCGCGATATCCGCGGACGCATCGGGCACCGGAATGGGGCCGCGGTTCAGGTCGGCCTCGACGAAGGATGCCGTTGCCGGGAATCCTTCGTATCGCACCGCATCCACCCCGACGTAGGAATCGATCATGCCAGCGAGCCACGAGTGAAGGCGGCCGCTGCCGCACCCGACATCGACCGCCGCGCCACGTGCGCCCCGGCGGCGAAGCGCGGCCGCGGCTGACTCATATATCCGATCGCCGCTTTCGCCACGACTTTGTCGGGCTCGGGCCTCCAACTGACCATCGCTTGACTCGGTCATGCGGCGGTCGTCACCCCAATCGACGATACCGCTCGATCGATCTGTGGCAGCACCACCGCCGGATCGCAGCGGGAAGCCGCATGCGCCTGACCGGCCGATCCGAGAGCGTGTCGAAGCCGATCATCCGAGATGAGCTCATCGAGTGCCGCGGTCAGCGCGCTGAAGTCTCCGGGCCCGACGAGTCTTCCGCAGGATGATGCAACGATCTCAGGAGCGCCGCCCATGTCGGTCGTCACGACCGGGACGCCGGCGAGGAGCGCTTCGGCAAAAATCACACCGAACGGCTCCGGTTCGACATTCGCCTGAGCCAGCAGGTCAGCGCCGGCGAGCAGGTTGCGCACGTCGCGCCGCTCACCCAGCAGCGTCACGCGAGACTCCACGCCAAGCCGCCGGATCTCCGCTTCGATCGCTGTCAGGTGCGTCCGTTCGTGCGCGCGTTGCGCGCCGCCCGCGATCCAGAGCTTCCACGGGCGCGACGGCAGGCCGGCGAGTGCCCGAATCAGGTTCAGGTGCCCCTTCCAGGGCTCCAGACGACTCGCGGCGAGCACGACGACGTGCCCGGGCGACGCGCCCAGCGTGCTGCGGATTCGCGCACGCTCGCCATCCGCCACAGCGATCGAGGCGACGGGACAGTGGATGATCCGGCAGGGTGCGTGCGGCTGCAGGATTGCCGCGGTTCGGGCGGACCAACTGCTGTTGCTGATCACCAGATCCGCCCCGGCCGCGCGGCACGCGCGCTCAACCAGCGTGGCGCCGGTCGCGCGATCGTGCTGCCACAAGACGACAGGCACGCCGCGGCTTCGAGCTACGCCGGCAAATAGCGCGTGCGACCATGGCGCGTGACAGACGACGCTGGAAGGTTGACGAGTTCGAAGAGCGGACCCCAGCAGGTGCCGCGCGCGTAGAATCGATGACGGATGCCGAAGACGCACGTCGCCGAGGAACTGCACCCGGGCGCCGCGTTCTCGAAGGTCCGACAAGAGCCGCCCATCTGCGGCCACAGCAAACTCGAAACGGTCCTGCCCGAACTCGGCCAGCGTCGTGAGCATCCGCTCGATCCCGCCGTAAAGGCGACCGCTCGCAACGTGAAGAACCGGCAGTAGCGACAAAGCACCTTCTCAAGAGACAAGCACGAGCTAAAAGAACCGCTGCGGGACAACAATCGTATCGTTCGGTTGAACCAGGTCGGTCATCTTGGGTTTGATCTCGACCAGTTTGCCGTCAACCATCCGCTCGATCTTGGTCCGGCTCTGAGCGCCACGCTCGGTGACGCCGCCAGCCATTGCGATCGCCTTCTGCACGGTCACGTCGCCTTCGAGCACGTAGGTGTTTGGACTGCGGACGAACCCGTTGACGATGAAGGTCTGCGCCTTGGGCACATTCACCGTGTCGCCATCGCGCAGGACGATCTGCTGCGCGCGGCCGTTCCGGAGATCGTCCATGCGGATCCGTTCAGGCGCCGGCGCCGTCGCAGGGTCCAGCGGACCCTGCGAAGCCTGCCCCGCCGGCTTTCGATAGATCTCGATGTACGGGCCGGCGTCAGGAGTCGGCGAACCCGCCTGCGCAAGCACGTCCATGATGGTCATCGCGCCCTTGAGCGGCACGGCACCAGGCACGCGCACCTGGCCATTGACGTACACCACCTGGCTTCGATACGTCTCGACCTCGATGCTCACCTGCGGGTTCACCAGGAATCCATTCGGCGGCCCGAGCCGTTTCTTCAGATCGGCAGTGATTTGCCGGACCGGCAATCCCGCCGCGGTTATCCGGCCGACGAGCGGAAAGTCGAAGGCGCCGTCGCTGTCCACCGTGACGGTCCGGGTGAGCGTGGGCTCGTCGAACACGGTGATCGCGAGCCGATCCTGCGGGCCCACGATGTATTCGGCGGGCGCAATCGGTACCCGGCGCCTGCAGCAGCAAGAGGGAAAGAAGGATCATCATCGGTCACGATCCATAGGTGAGAGACGCGAACAATCGTCGTCGTTCGTATTGCCGGTCGCTGATCGCGCTCCGACGTTGCACGTGCTCCCAGTTGAAGCCGACACGCAGAAGCGGTCGAAGCCAGTAGCCCACGCCGGCGCCGTAGGTCTCGACCGTGTCGGTCCGGATCGCGTCGGACGCAACCGTATTGCGGTACCCGAGCGATTGCCGGCCGAGCGTGCCCTGGATCTCGAACGGGCCAGTCAGCCGGTGCGTCACGGTGACCCGGCCGCCGTTGGTGAGGTAATACGGCTCGAGATCCTCGTATGAATACTGCACGTCCCGCGTCAGATCGAGATCGAACTTCGTCCGCTCGAGCAGCGTGTATCCGGCCAGGACCTGGACGACAACGCCGCTGTAGTCCGGCACCTGCGGGTCAAGCGCGTCGAAATGACGATAGCCGACGGCGACAGTACCCCGGATGAGAGCGGTCGGATCGAACTGGAGTGCGGGGGTCAACCGCCACGAATCGGCATTCCGCGACGGATCCGAATCGAACCGGTCGCGCTGCACCGTTGTCGTGACATTCAGCGTCGTCAACGGCGTGAGCGTCAACTGGACGCCCGATTCGAGGCTGTCGGTGCGGGAATTGAGGTTATGCGCCAGGTCAGAGCCGCGAAACGCGCTGCCCTTGTCGAACTCGAGATCGAATCGCCGCGCGTTGATCACGAAGGCGGTCCGCGACGCCAACAACAGACGTGCGCCCGCTGCGATCGAGTGCTGCGTTCGCGGAGCCCGGACATCGATCTCGGAATTCAACCGTTCTTTGGTCGCCACCCATCCCGCCGACGCGTACGGCTGCAGCCGTCCCAGGTTCGCCTCCACCCTGAGATCGGTCGTCCCATTTACCGATCCCTCGTCATCGAAGGTTCTGAAATACACGATGTCGCTCGCCGCGCCATAAGAGAACATGAGCCGACCGGCGCGAAGGCGCGCGACGATGCGTGGAACAATCGTCGCGGTGAAGTCGTCCTGCGGATCATCCGCGACGTTGAACACATTCGAGTCGGTGCCAACGTTCGTAATCGCGAGCGACGGCCGCAACCCGAGCGGCCCGGCGTGAATCGGCATCGATTCGATCGACTCCGGCGGCGCCGGGGCCTGGGCGTGCGCCGAGCCGACGGCGGCCAGACTGCAGAACAGGAACGCCTCGATGACGGACGTGCGCAAGCAGGGACGGATCATGAGGCGCGGGGCTTCAGTCGAGTGATGCCGAGCTGACGGGTCTTCCGATACAGATTCGCGCGCTCGATCCCGAGAACACGAGCCGCGTCGGTCATCCGCCAGCCGTGCGCGTCGAGAACCGCGGCGATGTAGTCGCGCTCGAACGTCTGCCGCGCCTCACGCAGGCTCGCCAGCGTGCGCGCCATGGGCCGCGGGCGCATTTCGATCTGCTGCAGATCGGCCAGCACGTCTTCCTGCCGAATCAAGCCGCCGGCGCACCGCTCGACCAGCCGATCGAGCGAGGCCCTCAACTCGTCGAGGTTGCCCGCCCATCGCAACGCGGCAAGCGCCGTTCGGGCCGCGGGGGTCAGCGCGCATTGCAGGTTGCGGCCCCGGCACGTTTCGTCGAATACGGCCTCGATCACCATCGGAAGGTCCCCCGGCCGTTCGCGCAGCGGCGGCACGTCCACCCGCAGCCGCTGCAGCCGCCGATAGAGTTCGGGCCGGAACCGCTGCTGATGAACGTCGGCGTCCAGGCCTGGCGTTGCCGACGCGATGAGCCGGAATCGAATTGGCGCGGTGGACCGGCGCACGCGCATTTCGCCGTCGCGCATCAGGCGCGACAGCCGCAGTTGTGCGGCGGTCGGCATCTCGCCGACGTCCGCGATGAAGATGGTCCCCTTCCCGACTTCAGCGAGCGCGCTGCCCGCGATCGCCGTCTCGTAGTCCCCGCGCGGACTGCGTTCCGCACCAAAGAGCTGACCGACGACCGGGACTGCAGGATCGGCGCAGTCAATCTTGAGAAATGCCTCCGAGGCCCGCGGGCCTGCCTGATGAATCGCGCGGGCGATGCCTTCGAGGCAGAACCCCACCTCCGCGACGATGAGCACGCTGTCGTCCGACTGCGCCGCCTGGCGCGCCACGTCGGCCGCGCGTTCGACCGGCGCGGCGGCGCCAATCAGCTCCGGCGGGAGCGTCAGACCAGGACGACCAACAGTTTTCGGATGATGCATGACCGGCAGGGATGAACCGATACAGCTTCGCCCTCTCGGTTACACGTGCGGCACACCGGGGAGGGCGGCCGGGAAAGCGCAAAAAGGTGGGGAGTGGCGACTATCCTGCCAGTACTTCGGCGGTGTGTCAAGAACGACACACATAGTGTTGCCGGTAGGACACGACCACGACAGAAGATCGTGGTCTACCGGGTAATTTTCCCGATGGTCGCCGAGCAGGCTCGTCGTTGATCCTGGTCGGAATACGTGTGCGCACCGGGTATCAAGGCGGGTGGCGAGCCGGATGAATCGACCAGGACCGAGGCCAGGTCGATCGACGTGTAGTCAAAGTGACGCGCAATCGAAGTCAGGATCTCCGCATCACGAGTCGAAATGTCGGTCCAGACAGCGTCTGACTCGCAGAAGCACCGGCGGATGGCAACCGTCAGCGCCGATGCCTGAACGACTGGGTCGTTTCCAGTCGCCAGGACGCCGAGGACCGGGACCGTAGTTCCCGGCCACAAGTAGGAAACCGGCGGCGACCATCCGCTGGTAAACCAGCAGGTCGCGGGCGTCGCGCGAGCGTAATCCGCCTGCACAAGGGCGACGAGCTCGCGGCCACGGCGGATGTCGCGTGCCACGATCGACGCGTTCGATATCAACACCGCGACCGCCGCCAGGACGATCGTCCGCGTGCGACATCGAACGGCGAGGAGCGCGACGGGAATCGGCCAGAGGATGAAGAACTTCGGGTAGCCGTACTGCTGGTTTCTCCACACCGGCAAGGCCAGAAGAACGGCCAGGCCTCCGAGAACGCGCCAGCTCGCCGTGCGGACGCCACCGGCCAGGAGAATTCCAACAACCACACACCCGAGGAGCAGTCGCGACGCGTTGAGAATCGCCTGCTGCCTCGCCGGTCCGTCGCCCCTCGCCAGCGCTGACCCAAGTGCGGGAATGCCGCTGAAGTTTTCGAGCGCGGCGATGCCTTGCGGCGGCCCGGCCACGATTGCGACGACATATTTCGCCAGCGAAGGCCTGGCCATGAGCGACCGCGTCAGCGGATTGCGTTCGCCGCCAAACGCGGTCGCCAACGACGTTCGAGGCGCCGTGCCGGCGGAGAGCTGCGCGGCAATCAACACGCCGAACACGACGACGACGGAGGCTCCGGCCGCGGCGAACACGCGCCTCGCCCCGGCGGTGTCCAGCGACACGACGAGCGGCAGCAGTCCGAGCGCCAGGATTGCGCCTTGATAGATCAACGCCGCGACCGCGATCGCGGCAATCGCGATCAACGCGCCACTCCACGCGCGGGTCGGATCGTCGCGCCGTGCTCGCGCATACGCCAGCCCGGACGCGACGATCGCGGCGGCAACCTGCGGTTCAGCAACGTCGGAGAACAGCATGAGAACCGGCGCACAGCTGCCGGCAAGCAGCAACGCCGCCGCACGGCGCGCTGCGTCGGTTTCTTCCTGCGAGCAGCCACGATCGAATGCCGAACAAGAACGCGACGCCGGACGCGACGCACATCCAGAGGAGTGCCTGAATCGCGGATTCGGCGCCGGTCACAATGCCGGCGCCGGACAACGCCCTGACCCACGTCCACGCGAGCGGGGGAAAGAGCAGCCATCGGGGCTCGCCGAAGAAGGGACGGCTGGCAAGAATCGAGGGGAGATGACGAATGCCGTCGCCGAGAAAGTCGCGGCGTAACGCCGCCACGGCAATCAGGAGAGCAGAGAGGATGAACAGGACCAGCCGATCGCTCCGTGTGCCTGCGATTCGCCGCACGATCGTCGTCAGAGATCCACCCGGTCGCGGGTGAGCCCCCGCCGCATCATTCTGACTGCCCACCTCGCCGGACGTCCAAGCTGATGGCGCAAGCGATCGCTGCTGCTTGAGAAGCGCGTCCGGGAAACGTCGATCGAACGTGTCCATATCCGCCTGTCGATCGCGAACGACGGAGCCGGGATGACGAAGCTCCTCTTCGAGCGTCTCGATCGGACGATCCGCGAGCGTCGCCGGGTTCGTGCGTGTGCGACGCCAGCGGTCCGTGGCCGATGTTCGACACGAGATTGACCGCGGGGTGGATCGACAGCCCGTTGGCCATGCACGCGTAGTACCACGCGTAGTCCCACGACGCGGGCCTTCCTGCCGCGGCCTCTTCATGGAACCGCGCGAACGTCGAGAGCCAGTAGGCGCGCTCGTCCTGCGCTGTCGAAGAGCGCGCGCGCCGCCGCTGCGTTTTCGAAGCCGCGGCCAGTCGCGGATGTGCGGATCGAATCGGCTCCACGCCCGGCGCCATGTCGCCCATCCCCAGGCGAGCGGATACTTCGAAAACAAATACGAGGCATCCCCCTGCGCGTCCGTTCCGATAGCATTCGCCGCTGATGTGCATCACTCGCGAGTCGTCCCGATAGCGATCGAGCAGCGACGAGCAGAACCCGAAGAAGCGCTCGTCCGGCAGGCAATCGTCCTCGAGCACGATCGCCGATTCCTCCTCGGCGAAGACCCAGTTGAGCGCCGAGATCATCCGTCGATCGAGACCGAGGTTCTCGTCGCTGAAGTCGTGGGAGACGTCGCAGTCCCAATCGATGTGCTGGACGGCGGCGCGCGTCAGCTCGCAGGCTTCGCGATCCGCCGGTGTCGGCCGGACCGTCGGCGGCGATGAACAGCCGCGCGGGCCGCGCCGTGGCGATCGCCTCGAACACGCGGCGGGTCAGCATCAGGCCGCCGGTAGATCACCAGCAGCACGGGCACTCGGAGGTCGCTCACGCCGCTGTTCCCCACGGGCGTGACGAGCGCGAGAAACTGCTCGGCCACGGCCGTTGCGAACCATACGCTTGCGCACGGCGCGCGGCACGCACGCGAGCGCGCGCAGCCAGTGCTGATCGTCGCCGAGCAGCGCGACGGCGGCGTTGACGAATCGCCGCCGGTAGAACCAGCTTCGCGGACGGCCGTCGATGAGCACGCCCGCTCGTCCAACCGTCGTCGTCAGGGCGAACGCATTGGTCGTGACCGGCACGGCGCCGGCGGCCATGCATTCGGCGGCGGCGATGCAGAACCCTTCGGGAAAGGTGCAGGGATACGCAAGCACGCGGGCGCGCAGCTGTTCGCGCGACCAGCTGGCCGCGATCGACATGGCCCAGGTATTCAACGCCGGGCTGCTTTTCGAAGAAGCGCGTGAACGCGTCCTTCGCCGCTGCCCTTCCCCACAGAGTGAAGTCGGATGTGATCACGAGCGTTGCATCAGCAACCCGACGCCGAATTGCGGGGAACATGTCCTTGAGGTAATAGAGGCCGCGATCCGGTACCGAGCAATACAGCAGGACGCGGTCGCGGCGCTCGGTCGCCCGTGCGTAGTCGTCCAGCGCGATCGGTGGCGGCAGCACGCCCATGCGCGGCAGCTGGAACCGCCGCCGCCAGGCTGTCGCGCATGAACGGCGACAGCGCCAGGCTGCTGCGAAGACCATCGGATGCAGCGCGCAAGCGCCTCCGGATCCGGCACGTGGACGTCGGTTGCGAGAAACACGCGCACGCGGTCCGGCGTCCGCCGCGGCACTGCTCCACTGCTTGACGAGGACCGTCACGGCCGCCTCACGCGGTCGCGACGCGCGTGACCGGTTGGTACCGCACGCCGCGATCGCAGCGTTCCTCCTCGATCGGTGTGGCCACCGTCACGGCGACGCCGCGCGCCGCCGAGCCTCTCGGCCAGCACGACGACCAGCGCTTCGGTGCCGCCGACGCCCGTGTCGTGATGCTTCGCGCCAGAAAAGCCCGGTGCGAAGTCACAGATGAACAGGATCGACGAAGGCCGATCGGTGGTCATACGCTCCGCAGCAGCCGCTGAAACGCACCGCCCGACGCTTCGAGCGCTTCCCACGTCCCTTCTTCGACGAGCCGGCCGTGTTCGAGCACGATCAGCTTGTCGGCCTCGCGAATCGTCGACAGCCGGTGGGCGATCACGATTGTCGTTCGACCGCGCGACGCATTCATCAGCGCCTGCTGCACGAGCTGCTCGGAGACCGAGTCGAGATGCGACGTCGCCTCATCGAGGATCAGGATCGACGGATCGCGGATGACGGCGCGGGCGATCGCTATGCGCTGGCGCTGACCGCCCGACACCATGGCGCCGCGCTCACCGACCAGCGTATCCAGTCCCTGCGGCAGCGCGGCAATGACGTCGGCGAGATTCGCGACCTCAATCGCGCGCTGGATCGCCTCGGACGTGGCCCCCGCAAACCCGTAGACGATGTTCTCGCAGGAGCGTGCCGTGGAAGAGAGAACGCGTCCTGCTCGACGAGCGCCGTCGCGCGGTGCCAGCTCTCGGGGGAGTACTCCCAGTAGTCGATGCCGTCAACGGTGACGCGGCCCTGCGTCGGCGGTCTGAACCGCAGCAGCATGGCCGCCAGCGTCGATTTGCCGGACCCACTCGGTCCGACGATCGCGACCGTCTGGCCGACCGGCACGGTGAAGTCGACGTCGCTGCAGCGCCACCGCGCCGTTCGGATAGGTGTAGCTGATCTGCTCGAAACGGAGCGCACGGCGAAGCGGCGTGTACGGACGCGTGCCAAACGGGCGCGCCGGATACACCGGCGTGTCGAGCCACACCTGCACCTCGCGGACACCGCCCGCCAGATACAGCAGGTGTCCCTGAAGCCCGTAGAGCTGATTGAGCAGCGGCAGCAGCCGCAGGAGCATGAATCCGTAGGCCAGCAGATAGCTGCTCAGCATGTGCCCGGGCCGAACGAAGAAGACGTAGGCGCAGCACACAATCAGCATGGCGCCGACGACGGCCAGCGTCTCGGTGAGCGGGAACAGCAGTGACGAGGCGTGCGTGCTGCGCTCTTCGGCCCGTGCCTGCGCGGCGCTGATCGCGCTGAACTCGTCGATCACGCGAGCCTGCGAGTTGGTGGCGCGGACGATCCGCACACCGGCGAACGACTGCGTCAGCAGCGACGGCGATCCGATGATTCAGCTCCGTCAGCTCGACGCCGGCGCTCGTAATCCGTCGATAGACGAACGCCAGCGCACTGCCGATCGCTCCGGCGAGCGCGACCACGAGCAGCGTGAGCGGCCAGGAAATGTAGAAAAGCGCGCCAAGGTAGAAGAGGCCGATCGAGCCGCGCTGCAGCGTCGACACCAGCACGTCGATCGCCAGCGCCACGCGGTAGGTTTCGACCAGAAACACGTTGGCGATCTCTCCGCCCGGCGATCGATCGAAGAGATCGAGATCGGCGCTATGCAGCCGGCGGAACAGCGCGTCACGGAGCGTGATCGAGATGCGCTTCTTCAGATCGGCCGCCAGCACCTGAGAGATGTAGGCAGCCACGTTCTTCGCCGCGATCGCGACGACGATCGCGGAACAGACGACGCCGACGTAGAAGGCCGGCGAGTGGCCCGGCAGCTGACGCTACGAGCCACTGCAGCGGCCGCATCGGCGTCGCGTTCTCGCCGCCGAGGAGGAGCGAGAGGAGCGGCACCAGCAGGCCGACGCCGACGCCTTCGAACACCATCACGAAGAGCGAGCTCGCCAGCACGGCGGCCAGCCGCGCTCGTTCGCCTCGAAGAAACGGACGCAGCCGCCGAACGACCAGGGCGAACTCTTTGAAATGGTGGAGGGTGCTCAACCAGCGCTAGGATACGGCATCTTCCGCGTCGAGCAAGCACCGGATGATGTCGTCCTCGACCTGCACGCGCGAGCCGGGCCGCTCGCGCTCGACCCACGCCTGCAGCTCCGCGATCGTCGGATAGCCCTCCACACCGCAAAACAGCCGCGCATCGTCGATCAGGACCACGTGGCGGCGGACGGGGTGAAGGAAGCAGCGCACCGAGCTCCGCGCGCACCGGACTGTCCTCCTGCGCGCGCGCCGTTCCGGCGCCCATGAAATGCCCGTCGAGCCAGAAGAGCGCGGGGTGATCCAGCGTCGCCAGCACCTTCGGCAGCACGATAGCGCTGTCACCAAGGAGGAGGCCGACATGTGCGTCGCCGGCAAAGCGCGGCCTGACGGTCTGGTAGATCTCCGCCGCCATCTCGATTGAGATGATCCGATCGAAGTGCGGACGCATCGCCGCGACCATCTCACCGGTGAAGGTCCCGGTTTCGACGAAGGTGCGAAAGCGGCGGGCGCGCTGATACCTCAGGATGGCGAGCTGCTTGACGACGTGCGGCGGCGGCAGCGGACGACCGCGCATCTGCCATTGCAGCGCGACGCGTCGTCGGGTGAGCCCGATGAGCGCGGGAGAGACGGACAGTCGCCGCCACCATCGCGTGATGGCGGCGGTCATAGGGGCCTGCCCGTGACATCCAGAATCACGCGAATCGTCTGCCGCGACACGTCGGCAAGCGTGTAGTTTGTCGCCATTTCTCCAGCGGCGTTCGCAAGACGGGCCGCAAGCGCCGGATCGTCATGAAGGCGCTGGACCGCGGCAGTCATGGCGGCAGCGCTGCGTTTGGGCACGATCAAGCGCGCTCTCTTCGTGTCTCAGCGCGTCGGCCGCGACGCCCACCGGCGTGCATACGATCGGCAGCCTCGAGGCCATCGCTTCGAGGATCGCACGGCTGAACCCTTCGTACAGGCTCGGAAAGATGAACACGTCGGCATCGCGATAGAGCTTCGCGAGCGTTGTCTGATTGACGCGGGGAACCACGTCGACTCGGTCGCCGAATCTCCGGTGGGAACTCAGACACTACCGACTGCTCCGACAGCAGCGTCCCCGCGCAGGTCAAACGTATCGACGGGTTCTCACGAAGGATCGGCGTCACGGCCTCGCGCAGATAGCGAATGCCCTTCATCGGTAGCCACTGGCCGACGAACAGGAGATGCTGAAGTGGCCGAGGCCGTTCGGGCCGTCGCAAAGAATTCCGCGGGAACGCCGTGCGCCAGAACCGCCGCGCCAGGCGCCAGGACCCACTTCCTGCTCGAGAGGTAGTCCGCTTCCGCCCGATTGAGGCAGGCCACGCCGGTGGCTGTTCGGCACGCGATCCTCAGCATCACCGGCATGACGAGTTCCTGAAGCAGTCGGTATCGCCAGGACAAGCCGCCGCCGCTCATCCGGGCCTCTTCTCGAAGCTCGCGATGATAGAGCGGTTCGACACCGTGAAACATCACCAGCGATCGCGGCCGGCCGCGCGCGAGCGTGGTCGCCAGCCATCCCGAGTAGCTGTGGAACATCACCAGATCGAACTCGATCGCGGCGTCGACGCAGCCAGCGGGCAATCGCAAACGGATACGCAAGCGGAACCCACCGGCCGTTCATTCTCGCTAGCGCCGGGAAATCTCGCCGGCGAGACGATCGCCACAGTAGTGACCAAGACCTTCGAGCGACCTCGGCGAGCGACTGATATCCGATGTAAACAGCGGACTGCGGGTCCTTCGGCGTCTGAATGACGACCGCAAAGCGAAGCGGCCGATCACTCACGCGGCTGCTCCAGCGTTCGACGGGCGCTCAACAGGCCGCCGCACCAGCCGGCGAGCCAGATCCACTGAGCGATATCGGACTTCGAACGCACCCGGATCAGCTTCCACACGAGGTGCCGTCCCAGATCGTAGGCGGTGCGGCGAACGAGGCAGACTGGCCGTGCGGAGCGTACCGACGCTGCACGTGAGCACCGCTCTCAGCCCATGCCCACGCCTGCTGAACACCCCATGGCACGGTCTCGCGGAAGCGGACGTGCATCACCGCGTCCGGCACGAAGACGAGCGGCGTGCCGGCGAGCTGCACGCGAATGCAGTAATCCGTGTCTTCCTGGCCGGCCATGGCCTCGAGTGTCATGTCGAACCCGTTGACCGCCTCGTGCACGGCTCTGGCGATCCCGAGCCCGCCGGCGCCCGCGTACGGCAACGTCGGATGACAGTAGCCGCCGGCCAGGCCTTGCTCCTGTCCCTCGCCGACGCCGCCCCTGGCCGCGGCAAGCCACGATGTGTTCAGTTTCTGAAAATCGTATCGACATGCGACGAACTGATGCCGTTCGAGCGCGCGCCCCATCGACTCCAGGTAGCCCTCCCCCATCACATCGTCTGCATCGCAGAAGAGAAGCGCAGCGCCACGGGCCGCGCTCGCACCGGCGTTTCGCGCGTAGGCCGCGCCGCGGCGAGCCGTCGCATCGACGATGCGAAGCGTCGGAATGCGATCGCGAAAGGCTGTCGCGATTGCGACGGTATCGTCTCGCGATCCGTTGTCGGCGACGAGCACTTCCCACGAGTAGCGAGTCATCTGTGCGGCGAGCGCGGACAGCTGCTCACCCAGCGTCGCCGCGCTGTTGTAGCAGGGGATGACGATGCTGAGCTGCGGGGAAGATCCGCGGCGTCTGAAGTGAGTAGGTGGCGTCCGGCGTGGTCGGACATCCGTCAGGCCGTCAATACGCGAGCAGGCGCTCGCAGCCGCGCTCGATCTCGTCTTCGGAGGGCAGGAAGGCATCTTCGAGCGGCGGCGAATAAGGAACCGGCGTATCGAGCGCGCCGATGATGCGGATCGGGCGCGTCGAGGAATTCGAACGCTTCCTCCTGAATGATGGCGGCGACGCTTTCGCCGATGCCGCCGGTCCGTGTGTCCTCGTGCACGATCAGGACGCGGCTGCACTGTTCGGCGAGCGCCAGGATCGCGCTCGCGATCGAGCGGCATCAGCGACCGAAGATCGAGCACGGCCGCCTCGTGGCCGTCGGCGGCGAGCCGTTCGGCGACGCGCAGCGCCACGTGCACGTACGCGCCGTACGAAATGATCGCGATATCGGTGCCCTGCACGCCGCAACGCCGCCCGGCCGATCGGGATTGGAGCGGGCGCCTCGTCGGGAAGCGACTGCTTGATTCGCGGATCGCGATAGAGCGCGATGTGCTCGTAATACAGCACCGGATCCGGATCGGCGACTGCCGCCGCCATCAGCGCCCGCGCATCCGCCGGGGTCGAGGGCACGACGATCTTCAGTCCGGGAGTTCGATAGAACCACGCTTCCGTGTTCTGGCTGTGAAACGGACCGGCATGACGAAGCCCACCCCACGGCATCCGCACAACCATCGGCACGCTGCCGCCCCACCGGTATCGAATCTTGGCGGCATTGTTGACGAGCTGATTGAATCCGGTGGCCACGAAGTCGTTGAACTGCATCTCGACAATCGGCCGCTGACCCGCGATCGCAGAGCCGACGGCGACACCCAGAATGGCGCTTTCGGAAATCGGCGAGTTCATGATCCGATCGCCAAACTCCTCGAGAAGCGGCCGTAGCAGCAGGAATGCGTTTCCGTACTTTCCGCCAACGTCCTCGCCGAAGACGAACACTCGCGGATCGCCCGCAGCGCGTCGCCGACGCCCAGCATGACGCCTTCGAGAAATGTGTGCCCCTTGCGATCGAAGGATCCGACCGGTTCGAGGTCCGGCATCGACGTGAGGCTCGCCGGGCGCCAGACCGATCCGGATCCAGCACATCGATGCGCACGCGCGGCGGTTCGCCATCGAGCACGCCGACGCCGACATCCTCGGCGGAAGGCCAGTCGGCCTCGATGACGAGCTTCGCCTGTGACTCGACGATCGACTCGGCCTCGCGTTTCCACTCTTCGACCATCGCCGCATCGATCAGCCCGGCGGCTTCGAGCCGCGCCGCATACGCTGGAATCGGATCGCGAGCGGCCCAGTATTCGTAGCGTTCGCGATTGACGTAGCCACCGTCGGCCAGCGGCGGATACGTCCAGCCGAGCGGCGGATCCTTGCCGAGATACAGCATGTCGTCGTGATGCGCGTGGCCGCACATGCGCATGGAGACGAGTTCGATCAGCGCCGGACCGTGGCCGTCGCGCGCGCGCTCGACGGCCCAGTTGAACGCCGCCGCAATCGCGTCCGGATCGGTTCCGTCGATCGTGATCCCCGGTATTCCATACCCGACCGCCTTGTCGGCAAAGACACGCACGGCCGATTGTTCGTGGACCGGCGTCGACAGCGCGGTCTGGTTGTTCTGGAGCGCGAACACCGCCGGCAGCTTCCGGACGGCGCAGAGGTTAATCGCCTCGTGCCACTCGCCGAGCGACGATCCGCCTTCTCCGATGAAGGACAGCGCCACGCGGCCGGATCGCTCGCGTGCAAACGCGAAGGCGAGACCCGCAATCGTGACCGGCCCGGTGCCGAGCGGCGCGATGGCCGGCCAGATGCCGTACTGCATGTCGCCGACGTGCAGATCCTTTCCGTTCATCGGCGGACCGGCCTTTCCCATCTGCGCCGACAGCACGCGGCGAATCATCTCCGGCTCGGGCCGCATCGCGATCGTGACGCCGAGATCGCGAATGAGCGGCGCGACGACATCGCCTCGCCACTCGTTGCCGTCGCGATAGTGGTTGCCGCGGCGCAGACGGATCGCCGCGCCGTAGATCGCCTCCTGGCCGAGCGAACGGAATCCCTTGCCCTGGAACACCGACTCGCCGTATCGAACTTCGCCGTTGGTGAAGAACGCCTTCAGGCGATTGTCGGTGGCCCGGGTCGATGATCATGCCGCGAAGAATTTCGAGTCGCTCTTCGGCGGTCAGCGAGGCACGAATGGCCGCGCGACGCAGAAACCCGTCACACGCCCGCACGATGTCCTCGACCGCCTGCTCGAAACGCTCGGTCGCAGAGACGCCCGGGGTGGGCTCGGAGAGGTCGATGGGAGCGAGACGCTGAAGGCGGGCGCGGAATTCGCGCGCAAAGGGATCGCGGAGGCGATCGATGCCGCTGTCGAGAACCGGAGTGACGCCGGTGACCGCGGCCAGCGCCTCGCGGGCCGACGTGGCCGCAAACGGATAGCGTTCGAGAACGAACGCTCCGAATTCCCTCCTCAGCGAGTCGGCAATCGGCTGCGGCCCGTGCATGCCGCTAATCCTACCGCAGTCAGGAAACCTTGACCGCTCCGTTCACGAAGCTTTCGATTTCGGCGGCGGGCATCGCACCAGTCGTGCGGGCGGTTTCGCGGCCGCCTTCGAAGATCGCCATCGTCGGGATCGATCGAATGCGAAAGCGCTCGCCGAGTTCCGGCAGCGCATCGGTATTGACCTTGACGACGATGAAGCGGCCGGCATTCGATGCCGCCACCTTCGCGAGCTCTGGCGCGACCATTCGACACGGTCCGCACCACGGCGCCCAGAAGTCCACGACAACCGGCTGACCGGCGTCGAGCACGAGCGCGTCGAACGCGTTCACGGTCGGCACTTCAATCGGCTCGGCCGGCGGCCGCATCGTGGTCTTGCATCGGCCGCATCGCGTTTCGCGACTCGAATACGGGACGCGATTGCGCTGCCCGCACGACGGACACGCGATGATGAACCCGCGATCGTCGAGTTGAATGTCGCTCATAGGCAGCCCTCGATCACTCGATCAATTGTAGCGAATCTACGTCGAATCTGCGCCATTCACTGTCGAACTGAAACGAGCCCACGGCTTAACTCGAAGATCCGAAGATCCGAAGATCCGAAGGAAGAGCGTCACGCTGCGGGCTGCAGGACCGCGCTCCGCGCGGTCGAGTGAGGCAACGATACCCGAACGCAAACACCGAAGAACCGGTCGGGTGCTTGTGTTCGGGTATCGTTGCCTCATCGCACGCCGGCCCTCCGGGCCGGCGTCCTGCAGCCTTCTGCATCCCGGGAAAGCACTGCCTTGAGGGATAGCGCCAGAGGCCTCTCGCGATCGGCAAGGCGTGTCCCCACAGACTCAGCTTTCCGAGGCAGGTTGCGGCTATTTCGCCCGATTCCCTTCGGATCTTCGGCGGATCTTCGAAATCAGCCGTCGGCCCGTGCAGCTCGACAAGTGAAGGCTGCTAATCCGAGACCGCCAGCTCACCCGGCACGATCGGCCGGGTTCGTGGGAGAAGGCCGCGCCGGGCCATGTTGCCGACATAGGCGAGGATCCCGACGAACACGGCGAGCTTGAACACATCGGAGCTCGTCGATCGCGGAAGAATCTTCCATAGGAACCACAGCACCGGCTGCGCGATGCAGACGGCCCAGACTGAGCCGTAGAAATACCGGCGCTCGTGCCCTTCATTCTGGGTCGACGCCTTCACCCGCGGAAGTTGACCGAACGCGCCGAGGATCCAGATCGTGACGACGATCGGGAAATAGGCGACGTCGTACAACTGTCGCAGACGCCAGGCGCCGGTCGAGATCGCCATCACCAGACCGGCGATATTCAGCACCGCGAACGCGATGACCTCGCTCCAGGCCAGCGTGTAGCAGACGCGCCGATACAGCGGGTTCGGGCGATCCTCGGTGAAGCGAATGATGTAGGGCCGCGGCTCGACACCCGGAAGCCGCCCACGGAGACCGGCAATGCCGGTTCCCACGAGCACCGCGCCGAGCCACAGCGCCATCCGCGCATCGAATCCTCGTTCGAAAAGGTCGAAGGTCAGCGGCCCAGGAGCGATGAAGAATACGAAGATCCAGATCGGCCAGTGGGCGAAGCGATAACTGATCTTGTTTCGCTCGCGGATCACGCGATCGCTGGCGAGCTCAATCCGTTCGGCATGGCCGAGCGATCGCTCGTAGGAGGGGGCAGGATGCTGCGCCGCATTCGCGGCGCCGGCTTGATCGGTGTGGCCGTGGTCACCGACATTATTATCCGGAAACGCCGAACAGACAGCCACAGATCTTCGTATGGCACCGGTATGAATCTGAAGTATGCCTGTCCGCATGCTCGTCAAGGACCCCTGGTTCACGCTGGTCGCGGTACTCGCCCTCGGCCTCGGCATCGGCGTCAACAGCACCGTGTTCACCTTCGTCAACGCCGTGCTGCTGCGCGGCCTTCCCTTCCCGAACGCCGACCAGATCGTGCACCTCAACTCGCGCAATACGGCCGAAGGCAACAGTCAGGGAGTCTCGTATCCGGACTTCGAGGACTGGCGTGCGCAGGCGCGCTCGTTCGCGTCGCTGGCGGCGTACCAGCGATCGACGATGAACATCAGCGACAGCGGACATCCGCCGGAACGCGCGAGCGGTGTGCGGGTGAGCACGAACGCCTTCAGCATCATCGGCGAAGCGCCGATCCGGGGACGCGACTTCAAGGAGGGCGAGGACCGCAAGGAAGCCGAACCAGTGGCCATCATCGGCTACGGTCTGTGGAAGACCCGATACGGCAGCGACCCAGGCGTCGTCGGCAAGTCGATCAGGGTCAACGACGTCTCGACCACGGTGATCGGCGTCATGGCCGAGGGCATGAGATTTCCCACCAACACTGACGTGTGGATCCCGCTCGTGCCCGACGCCGACATGGAGCGCCGTGACGTCCGTCCCTTGAACCTGTTCGGCCGGCTCGCGCCCGGGCCGCACGCTCAAGCAGGCGCAGACTGAGCTCACCGGCATCTGCAAGAACCTCGAGCGTCAATACCCGGACACGAACAAGTCGATGGACGCCGAGATCATGACGTTCAATCAGCGATTCAACGGCGGACCGATCCGGATCGTCTTCCTCGCGCTGATGGGAGCCGTTGGATTCGTGCTGCTCATCGCCTGCGCGAACGTCGCCAACCTTCTGCTCTCACGGTCGGCCCGACGCTCGAGGGAGATGGCGCTGCGCATCGCGCTCGGCGCCAGCCGCGGCCGCGTCATCCGTCAGCTCCTGGTGGAAAGCACGCTGCTCGCGTTTCTCGGCGGCGTCTTCGGATGGATTCTCTCGCTCGTCGGGGTGCGGCTGTTCGACATCGCCGTCGCTGATGTCGGAAAACCGTACTGGATCAAGTTCACGATGGATGCGACGGTCTTCGCCTTTCTCGTCGCCGTGTGTTTCGCCACCGGCATCATCTTCGGCATCGTCCCCGCCCTGCAGGTGTCGAAGACGAATCTCAACGAGATTCTGAAAGAGAGCGGTCGCGGCAACGCCGGAGGCCGTCGCGCGCGATGGATGGCGTCGAGCATGGTCGTCGCGGAACTGACGCTGACGATTGTGCTGCTGGCCGGCGCAGGCCTCATGATCCGCAGCTTCATGAAGCTCTATTCGATGGATATCGGCGTCGATACGAGCCGCATGCTGACGATGCGGCTGGCGCTGCCGGACAAGAAGTATCCGACCCCGGAAAAGCGCCGATTGTTCTACGAGGCGCTGCTGCCGCATCTCGCCGCGATTCCAGGCGTGGCCGCTTCGTCCATCACGAGCGCGCCGCCCGGCAACGGCGCCGGGTCGCGTGGCATCGAATTCGAAGGGCGGCCCGAGGCGGATCCCAAGAAAGTGCCGCAGGTGACGACGCTGTACGTCAGCGAGGGCTACTTCGACACGCTCGGCGTTGCGGCGCTACAGGGACGGCTGCTGGGCGAGGCCGACGGCAATCCAGGCTCGGAAGCGGTCGTCGTCAATGCGCGATTTGGCGCCGAGCACTTTCCCGGCGAAGACGTGCTCGGAAAACGCATCCGCTTCAAGGCGCCTACGACTGGGCCAGACGCGCAGAAGCTGAAACCGTGGATGACGATCGTCGGCGTCACGCCAACGATCCGGCAGCGCAACGTCCAGGATGTCGATCCTGACGCCGTCATCTACGTCTCCTATCGACTCGATCCGCCCGTCGGGCACCGCCATCCTGATCCGAGGACGGGGCGAGCCGGGTGCGCTGACCTCGGCGGTGCGCGAAGCGGTTCAGGCGACCGATCCCGATCAACCGGTGTTCGGCGTCCAGACGATGGAACAGACGTTCGCGCAGCAACGCTGGCCGTATCGCGTGTTCGGGACCATGTTCACGATCTTTGCGATCATCGCGCTGGTGCTGTCGTCGGTCGGCATTTACGCCGTGACGGCCTACTCGGTCACGCAGCGCACGCAGGAGATCGGCGTGCGCATGGCGCTCGGCGCGCAGCCCCGTCAGGTCTCGTGGCTGATTCTGCGTCAGGGACTGGTGCAGCTGGTCATCGGCCTGACGCTCGGCACGGCCGGCGCGCTGGCCGCGGCTCCGGTTCTGCAGACGCTGCTCGTACAAATCAAGCCGACCGATCCGGTGACGCTGGCAGGAATCGGGCTGGTGTTCGCGGCCGTCACCGTGTGCGCCTGCCTGATTCCGGCACGCCGTGCGACGAAACTCGATCCGCTGGCGGCGCTGCGAATCGAGTGACTCGCTGATGCCGCAATCCGGGATCCGGGATCATCCGGGATCCGGCATCCGGATCCGTCAGAACTCGAGGATTCGCAATTAGAGCGCGGCTGCTGACTGATAGCTGCTGATGAGGACGCGCATGCGCGATACCTGATCCATGATTACGTGGTGATCACGGACTCACAGATCACGCCGCGCCGCCGACTTGCCATTGTGCTTCTGGTCGCGGGGTCGGCGATCGTCCTTGCAGTGCTGTTCGTCGGCAGAATCTCCAGCAAGATGCCGGATCTGGCGGTCTACTGGACCGCCGCGGCTCGCGCGCGGCCCGCTGAACCGCTGTATCGCGCGGAAGACGGTCACTACCAGTTCAAGTACCTGCCGGCCTTCGCCGTTCTCGCCACGCCACTCTCCGCGGTCTCGCTCGAGTCGGCGAAAGCGATCTGGTTCGTCGCATCGGTCGCCTTGCTCGCCGCGCTCGTCGCCCTGAGCCTCAGGTTTCTCCCGGACGAGCGAAAGCCAACCTGGCTCCTCGCCGGCGTCACGCTCTTCGTGATGCTCAAGTTCTACGGCCACGAGCTTGTGCTCGGACAGATGAATGCGGTGTTCGCGGTCATTGTCGCCGCGGCCGTCGTCGCGGCGCGCAAGCGCCATGAATCGGCGGTTGGCTTGCTCATCGCGCTCGCGATCGTCGTCAAACCGTACGCCGTCATTTTTCTTCCCTGGCTCCTCGTCGGCGCCGATCGTCTCGATTGTCGCAGCCACGACTGCGACGGTATTGGCCCTGGCCGCTGCCGGCACTGGTCTATGGTCTCCACGGCGACATCGAGCTCCATCGCGACTGGTGGAGGACCGTCACGGCGTCGACCGCGCCAAACCTCACCAATGCCGACAACGTGTCGATCGCGGCGATGTGGGCGAAGTGGATTGGGAGTGGAACGGTCGCCGCGACCTTGACGGCGGTCACGTCGGTCATGGTGCTGGGATTGGCGACGCTGGTGTGTCTCGGCCGAAACGGAGTGACCTTCCCGGAAGGACTCGAGGCGGCGCTGCTGCTGACCCTGATCCCGCTTCTCTCGCCGCAGGGATGGGATTACGTCTTTCTGGTCTCGACACCGGCAGTCATGCTGCTGCTGAACTACGACGACCTGCAGCCACCTGCCTGGCGGGTTGCCATTCGCGTCGCGCTGGCAACTATCGGTCTGAGCGTCTACGACATCATGGGGCGCACCGCCTACGGACGCTTCATGTCGCTGTCGGTGATCACGGTGTGCTATTTCGTCGTGGTTGCCGCGACTGTACACGCTGCGACGGCGGCGAATCGCCTGATATCATCCGTCCATGATTCGCGGGTTTCTGACCGGCGCGTTCGTGATCTCTGCTGCATGACCGCGTCTGAGCCGCGCGGCAGCCCAGGATCGGCCCGAGCCCGGCGTGCCGCTTGCCCTCGCCGAGGAACGTGCACAGCGCGTCAGCGATCTCCGATACAACCTGCACTTTACGATCCCGTCTGCACCGACCGCACCTATCAAAGGCGACGTGACAGTCCGATTCACGCTGACCGACGCCAACCGGCCTCTGGCGCTCGACTTCGCCGGCGCACGGACCGGTTCGCGCGGAAAGCCGAGAATCAGGACATCCCTCATTGTCGCCGTGTCCGAGCACCTGCTGATTGCACCGGCCCATTTGCGCGACGGAGAGAACGACATCAAGATCAGGTTCACCGCCGGCGATGCCGCTCTGAATCGCAATCCCGACTTCATGTACACGCTGTTCGTGCCGGCGCGCGCACGACTGGCGTTTCCCTGCTTCGATCAGCCGGATCTGAAGGCCGAGTACACGCTGTCGCTCGACATTCCGGCGGCCTGGGAAGCGCTCGCGAATGCGCCGGAGAGTGGAGCGAACTCGCAAGGAAGCGACGTGTCGCAATTCGTTTCGCCGAAACCGACCCGCTGCCGACCTACCTGTTCGCCTTCGCCGCCGGACGCTTCCAGGTCGAGACGGCCGAACGAAACGGCCGGCGATTCCGGATGTTCCACCGCGAGACGGACGCGGCCAAGGTGGCGCGCAACCGCGACGCGATCTTCGATCTGCACGCCGCGGCGCTCGCCTGGCTCGAGCGCTACACCGGCATCAATTATCCGTTCGGCAAGTTCGATTTTCTGCTCGTTCCGTCGTTCCAGTTCGGCGGCATGGAGCACGCCGGCGCGATCTTCTACAACGCCTCCGGATTGCTGCTCGACGAGAGCGCCACCCAGAATCAGAAACTCGGACGCGCCAGCGTGATCGCGCACGAGACGGCGCACATGTGGTTCGGCGATCTGGTGACGATGCGCTGGTTCAACGACGTGTGGATGAAGGAAGTCTTCGCCAATTTCATGGCGGCGAAGATCGTCAACCCGTCGTTTCCCGACGATCAATCACGATCTCCGGTTTCTGCTCTCGTACTACCCGGCCGCGTACGACGTCGATCGCACGCGCCGGCACCAACGCGATCCGTCAGCCGCTCGACAACCTGAGCGACGCCGGCACGCTCTACGGCGCGATCATCTATCAGAAGGCGCCGATCGTGATGCGGCAGCTCGAGATGATCCTCGGCGCCGATGTCGTTTCGCGACGGACTGCGTGACTACCTGAACGCGCATATCGTTCGGCAACGCGACCTGGCCGGATCTGATCAAGGTCCTCGACGGCAGGACGCCGGACGATCTGGCGGCCTGGAGCCATGCGTGGGTCGAGGAGGCGGGACGCCCCGAGATCGCGACGCGTCTCGAGATCGAGAACGGCCGCATCGCCCGGCTCGCATTCGTGCAGAAGGATCCGGTCCCGCGGCGCGGCCTCGTCTGGACACAGCGGATCGACGTCGCGCTCGGCTACGACGAAGACGATTCGACAGATTCCGATCACGCTGAATTCGGCGCGCGTCGAGGTCACGACGGCGCGAGGACTGCCGGCGCCGCGCTTCGTGCTGCCGACCGGCGGAGGCATCGCCTACGGCGGGTTCGAAATCGATCCGGTAACGCGCGGGACTACTTGCTCCATCACCTGGCGACATTCCAGATGCGCTCGACTCGCGGCAGCGCGATGGTGACGCTCTGGGAAGACATGCTCGATGGCCGCGCGCCCGCGGCGGAGGTCGTCGAGGGGCTGATCGCCGCCATGCCGCAGGAGCGCGACGAGCTGAATCTGCAACGGATGCTGGGGTACGCGCAGCAGGGCTTCTGGCGGTTCGTGTCGAAACCCGAGCGGGACGCGCTCACGCCGCGTCTCGAGCGCGTGCTTCGCGACGGTCTCGACCACGCGACCACGTCCACGGCTGAAGTCGGCGTGGTTCTCGGCCTTGCGCGACACGGCACGCACGCCCGCGACGCTCGGCTGGCTCGAGCGCGTCTGGCGCAAGACGGAGACGGTGCCTGGACTCGACGCTTGCCGAGCCGGACTACATCCAGCTCGCAGAGGAGCTGGCCGTCCGGGCCGTGCCGGGGTGGCAGACAATTCTCGACGAGCAGTTCAGGCGGATTGAGAATCCGGATCGTAAGGCACGATTCGCGTTCGTGCGGCCGGCGCTCTCGGCCGACCAGGCGACACGCGACGCGTTCTTCGCCAGCCTGCGCGATCCGGCGAATCGCCGCCGCGAGCCGTGGGTGCTCGAGGGGCTGACCTACCTGCATCATCCGCTGCGCGCGGAGAGCGTCGCTCCAGTACATCCCGCCGAGCCTCGCGATGCTCGAGGAGATTCAGCGGACGGGCGACATCTTTTTTCCGAAACGCTGGATGGACGCGACGCTCTCGGGCCACAGCTCCGCGAGCGCCGCGCTCTGGTGAGAACGTTTCTCGCGGGGCTTCCGCCGAACTACCCAGACAGGCTGCGGCGGATCATCCTGTCGTCGGCTGACGATCTGTTCCGCGCGACGCGCTAGGCCGTGCCTTGCTTTTTGCGGGCGCTGCGACGGCGCACGTAGAACACGCCGATCACGCCGATCAGAATCGCTGAAAGAGCGAACATGGATACCTCCTCGGTGCGGTTGAATCAGGCAAGCGGGGTGCCGATTTCTGTATCTGAGCCGGGTCGGGCCGCTAACCGGCTGCGTATGTGCCAGTTGCGCGAGGCTCCCGCGACCCGCGCACACCCCGCGCGCACTACAATAAGGGCCGCCCGACGCGCGATTCGGTAAGCCCCGGTTTCATTTTTGTTATGAAGAGAATCCGTATCCTGGTGACCGGCGGCACGTTCGACAAGAAATACGACGAGTTGACCGGACGGTTGTTCTTTCGCGACACGCAGGTGCCGGAAATGCTGCGTCTGGGCCGATCCCGATTGGACGTGACCGTCGAAACCGTCATGATGATCGACAGCCTCGATCTGGACGATGAAGGACGGCGGCGCGATCGTCGAGCAGGCGCGCCGGAGTCAGGAAACCGCATCGTGGTGACGCATGGCACCGACACGATGGTGCAGACGGCACGCGCGCTGGCGGAAGCATCGCTCGACAAGACGATCGTCCTGACCGGCGCGATGGTGCCGTACGCGTTTGGCAGCTCGGACGGATTGTTCAACCTCGGCTCGGCGCTCTCGTTCGTCCAGGTGCTGCCGCCGGGCGTGTACGTCGCGATGAACGGTCAGCACTTCCCCTGGAGCGACGTCCGGAAGAACATCGCCACCGGGTTGTTTCGAACAGGTAAACGCACGATGAGCGTTGACACGCGGCTCCGATCGAAGCTTCCCTCGGTCGGAACGACCATTTTCACCGTGATGTCGCGGCTCGCCTCGGATCTCGGGCGCGATCAACCTGTCACAGGGGTTCCCCGATTTCGATTGCGATCCCGAGCTGGTCGAGGCAGTCGCGCGGCACATGCGGGCCGGGCGAAATCAGTACGCGCCGATGCAGGGCGTGCCGGCGCTGCGTGAGGCGATCACAGCGAAGTACGAAGAGTTCCACGGGCGGCGCTACGATCCCGAAACCGAGGTCACGGTCACATCGGGTGGCACCGAGGCGATCTTCGATGCGGTCGCCGCAGTCCTGCATCCCGGCGACGAGGCGATCGTTCTCGAGCCGTGCTACGACTCGTACATCCCCGCGATCGAGTTGAGCGGTGGCATTCCCAGTGGTCGTGCCGCTGCGCTATCCGGACTACAACGTCGACTGGCCGGCTGTGCGAGCGGCGGTGACACCGAAAACACGGCTGCTGATCATCAACACACCGCACAATCCGGCAGGGGCGGTGCTGTCGGCCGAGCGACATCCAGGAATTGATCGCGCTGGTCAAGGGAACCGATCTCATCATCGTCAGCGACGAGGTCTACGAGCACATCATCTTCGACGGCCTGCAGCACGAAAGCATGGCCCGCCATCCGGAGCTCGCCGAGCGAAGCTTCGTCGTCGGGTCCTTCGGGAAGACCTATCACACGACCGGGTGGAAGATCGGCTACGCGGTCGCGCCCGCTGAATTGACCGTCGGAGTTCCGCAAGGTGCACCAGTTCGTCACCTTTTCGACGATCACGCCGGTCCAATACGGGTTGGCCGACGTGCTCTCGTCACGCCGTGGATTGAAGGAGCTGTCGCCGTTCTTTCAGGCGAAGCGTGATCTGTTCCTGAAACTGATGGAAGGATCGCGGTTCCGTCCGCTGAAGAGCCGCGGCAGCTACTTTCAGCTGATGGACTATTCGGCGATCACGTCGGAACACGACGCGGACTTCGCGGTGCGGCTGACGAAAGAAGTCGGGGTCGCCTCAATCCCGACGTCGCCGTTCCTGTATCGATCGCCGGCTCCGCCGGTGCTGCGCTTCTGCTTCGCGAAGAAAGACGAGACGCTCGAGCGCGCGGCCGAGCGGCTGCGAAGTGTATAATCCGGCACCCTTGGCCGCGGAACAACACAGATAAACACCGATCGGTTTTTTGCTCCTTTCTCTTTTCCCCTGTGATCGCTTGAACCGAGGACGCGCACGATGACACCGATGAAAAGAATATGGCGGAGCCTGTTCGCGCTCGTTACGGGCGGCCTGGCGGCGGTGAGCGTCAACGGCCAGTCAGACGGCCTGACCGCTGAACACTTCAAGGACTTCCCGTTCCGTTCAATCGGTCCAGGACTGACGTCAGGGCGCATCAGCGACGTCGCCATCGATCCGAAGAACCCGAGCGTCTGGTACGTGGCCGCCGCTGCCGGCAGTCTCTGGAAGACCGACAATCGCGGCAACACCTTCACCCCGATCTTCGATCGCTACGGTGCGTACTCGCTCGGCGCCGTCACCGTCGATCCGCGCGACTCCAACATCGTCTGGCTCGGAACCGGCGAGAACAACAACCAGCGCAGCGTCAGCTTTGGCGACGGCATCTACAAATCGACCGACGCCGGCGCGACCTGGAAGCGCATGGGCCTCGAGAATTCCGAGCACATTCAGAACATCGTCGTCGATCCGCGAAACTCGAACGTCGTGTACGTGACTGCCATCGGACCGCTGTGGGCACCCGGCGGCGACCGCGGTTTGTACAAGACAACCGACGGCGGTCAGACGTGGAAGGCGGTACTGACGATCAACCCGGACACCGGCGTCACCGACATGGTGATGGATCCGAAGAAGCCGGACGTCATTTACGCCGCGGCGCTGCAGCGGCGACGTGCGGTCGGACAGTTGATCGGCGGGGGCCCGGAGAGCGGCCTATACAAGTCAACCAACGGCGGCGGCGACGTGGACGAAGCTCACGAAGGGACTCCCGACCGTCGAGATGGGGCGCATCGGCCTCGGAATCAACTGGCGCGATCCGAGAATCGTCTACGCGCTGGTGACGGCACAGAAAGGCGAGGGCGGATTCTTCCGTTCGAATGATGCCGGCGCCACGTGGACGCGAATCGGAAAACAGGTGCAGACCGGGCGACGCGGCGGCGCGCCCGCCGGCGGTGAGCAACCTGAAGGGCGCGGCGCGCCTGCCGACGACTGGTATCGCGGCGGCGATCCCGGGTACTACAACGAGATCTTCGTCGACGCCCACGATCCGGAAACGATCTGGTCGACGCAGACAAACGTCGATCGAAGCACGGATGGCGGAAAGACGTGGACGCAGGTGCCAGCTCCCCGGCGTTCACGTCGATCATCACGATATCGTCTTCGATCCGGCTGACCCGAAACACTACATCATCGCCAACGACGGTGGGCTCTACGAATCGTGGGACGGATTGAAAACGTTCCGCCACTTCACGAACCTGCCGCTGTCGCAGTTCTATCGAGTGTCGACCGACAACGCGAAGCCGTTCTATCACGTGTGCGGCGGTGCGCAGGACAACGGATCGATCTGCGGTCCGTCGCGCACGGTGAACCGCGTCGGAATTCGTACCAGCGATTGGATCAACGTCGGAGGCGGCGATGGGTTCCAGGGTCGAGTCGATCCGGAAGATCCCAACATCGTGTACTCGCAATCGCAGGAAGGGGCGCTGCAGCGGCTTGATTTACGAACCGGTCAGAGCACGACGATCCGGCCGACCGCGCAGAAACACGACCGGCGGGCCACCGGCGCCGCAGCCTGACACCTCGGCAGCGCAGGGTGGACGCGGCGCGGGCGGTCAGGCGCGGAGGCGGCGGCAGAGGCGGTGGCAGGTTCGGACGATGGCAGTGGGATTCGCCGCTCATCATCAGCCCGCACTCGGCACGGCGGCTCTACTTCGCCGGCGAGCGCGTCTATCGCAGCGACGACCGGGGCGATTCGTGGAACGCGATCAGCGGCGACCTGACGCGGCAGCTCGACGCGACAAAGATCCCGATCATGGGCAAGGTCTGGCCGAGCGATTCCGTGGCGTTCAATCAGGCGACGACCACGCTCAGCACGATTACCGCGCTCGACGAATCGCCGCTGCTCGAAGGGCTGATCATCGCCGGCACGGATGATGGCGCTCGTGCAGATCACCGAGGACGACGGCAAGCAGTGGCGGAAGATCGAATCGTTCCCCGGCGTGCCCGAGCATACGTATGTGACCGACGTCTACGCGTCACCGCGCGACTCCGGAACGATTTTCGTCACGCTCAACAACTATCTGCGCGGCGATTTCAAGCCGTACGTCGTCCAGAAGCACCGACCGCGGGCGGACGTGGACGCTCGGTCTCGGGTGACCTTCCTGCTGCGATCCGGGGTCTGGTCGATCGTGCAGGACGACGTGAACCCAAACCTGCTGTTTGCAGGTCTCGAGTTCGGCGTGTACTTCACGGTGGACGGCGGATCGCACTGGGTACAGCTCACGGGCGGCATTCCTACGTCGCAGGCGCGCGATCTTGACAATTCAGCGCCGCGACAAGGATCTCGTCGTCGGCACGTTCGGCCGCGGCGCGTACATCCTCGACGACTACACGGCGCTTCGTGACATCACGCCGGCAACGCTCGCCGAAGACGGCGCGCCTCTATCCGCTGCGCGACGCATATCTCTGTTCGACGTCCTCGGACAGGTCGAGAGCGACGTGGGGCGATCCGACGACGCCAAATCCGCCCTACGGTGCGGTCTTCACCTACAGCGTCGGACAGCCTCCGGCGGCCGATGCGAAGCTCGTGCTGACGATTGCCGACGACACCGGCAAGCAGATCCGCCGGCTGGATCTGTCGAAGGAAACCGGAGTCCATCGCGTCGCGTGGGACCTTCGCGGCGACACGCCGCCGCCTGCCGCCGGGCGGTCGCGGCGGACCGGGCGGCGCCGGCGGAGAGGGCCCGCCGGAGGGCGGGCAATTCCCTGGTGGCCGCGGACGACAGGGCGGCCCGCTGCGGCCGCCGGTCGGTATCGCGCGACGCTTGGAAAGCAGACCGGCGACACCGTCACGCCAATCGGTCAGCCGCAGTCGTTCCTGGTCGTGCCACTGAGTCGGTAAGAATCGGCGATCCGGATCCGGTGGCCCGCAGTCAGAGAAATGCTGAAGGTTGAGTTCTGAATGCTGAATGAAATGACTGGTGGCTTCAATGAGGCGGTTGCGTTGTCGAACAATCGACAATCAGCAATCACTGCTGTCGCAGGGCTGGCGCGAAGGGCAGGCCCCCTCGAATTTCACCACGAACCCAATCAGCAATCAGCATTCAGCATTCAGCATTTCTTTTTCATCCCGTCAGCTTGAACGAGATGCGCTCGTTTTGACCGAGCCGTTCGTGTTCGCGCCCATCAATTCGATCTGATATTCACCCGGCACCAGCCACGAAAGCGGCAGCCCGAATTGCGCGATGCCGTCGCGCGGGGATGCCGCCAGCGCGTCGATGTCGCGAATCGGTTGACCCATGGCATTCAGGACCTTCGCCGTCACCTGGACGCCGGTTCCGCTCATGTCGAAGGCGGGAACGCGGATGAGCAGGCGATCGCCGCGGGCGAAGGTCCGTGCCGACGCGGGCGCAACGTCGGGATTCGTCGTCGCGTTCTGATACTCCCGCAGTGTCCGTGAGCGGACCACTTCAGGCGCCAGCAGTACCGGTCCTGACTTCTGGCGACCGAGGTCCGGTACGTCGAAATCGCGAGCATCCGTGTCGAGATTCTTGCCTGCCGCGTCGTAGATCGTCATGTCGATTTCGACACGACCGGTCGACACGTCGAATCGCGCGCTGTCGGTTGGCACGTTCGAACCCGAGTTGACCTGCCCAAGCCGACCATCGAACAGGATCGCGCCAGCCGATGTCCTTGCCGTCACGGCGACCACCTGCGGAGCGGACACGCCGTGGGCCCGCGGCTCCCAGGAGATCACCAGCTGCGTGCGGCCGCTGGCGTCGCGAAGCAATCCAACCCACGCGTCGATCAAAGTGCTGCGTCGCAGCGCGCGGCGCGACACTGACAGGCTGGTCGAAGCGGCAGCGATCGCCGAACGCCATTCGCTGCCAAGCGGCGTCCAGACACCACTCGCGGTGTGGACCACGGCGTCGCGCCGTTTTGTCTTGACCTCGAGGGTGTGGAAGCGGCCGTCCTCCATAGCCGGTTGATATGTCAGCGTGTAGTAGGTCTCGAGATCGTGTTTCAGGCGCGCCAGGCCGCCGATCGTCGTGGCTGCGTCAATCGTTCGGCCGCCGGTCTGCTCAGCAAGCCATTGCAGCATGGCCGCCGCTCGATCGCGTTCCGATGCGGGAGAAGCGTCTTCATCCGGCGTGGACGGATTGAAAGTGTACACGGCCACGTGATAATGGCTCGACGCGCGCACGAGTCCCTGAAGATCAGGAAGTCGCGCGGCCCGGCCAGTGGGCCCGCCCTCGCGTGGAAATCCCTCGCTCACCAGCACGATCACTCCGCGATCGGCCTGGAGTTCGCCCAGCCGCAAGGACAGCTCACGCAACCCCGACGTCACGATTTGACGACGCGCGACGCTCACCGCGCCGGGCGTGCGCCCGATATACTGCTCCTCGAATTGCGTGCGCGGCGCGTAGTCCCCCTTGCGGCCGGTGAACCCATCGACGGCTCCGTGGAGCGCCGCGCGATCGCGCGTAAACCGAATCGCCGTCACGTTGTCGAGCGGCTTCATCACCACCGCGAGGTCCTGCGGCTGAAGGTTCTGGTCGATGTATTCGTTGATGGCCGCGCGCACGCGATCGGTGCCGGCGCCTGGACTCACGTGGAACTCGTCGAGAAAAAATGCGAAGACGCGGGTCCCGGGCTGTCGCGCCAGCCGTTCGTCGTCGGCCGCCGTGGGAACTGGTTCGGCCGTGCCCGCGTCCTTAGGAAGTGTGCGGAGCTCGGCTGCCTGAATCGGACGGGAGACGCCATTTTCGAACAGCTCGAAGTCTGATGGCCGCAAGCCGAGAATGGGCCGGCCATTCGAATCGGTGACGATGGCGTCGATGCGGACGGCCGCGATCGCCGGGCTCGCGGTTGCGGGCTCCCGCTGCTCGGCGACCACCACACCATCGTGCGGCAGGAGCGCCAGGGGCGCGATCAGCAGCAGCAGCCGCCGCCAGAAACCGCGAATTCGGGGCACAAAGTCAGTGTACCGCAACGCCATCTACCGCAGACGTGACAAATCCTGGGCGTTTTCGGCCTGTTTTTGGAGGTATCCGTGCATCATTTCACCGTTCGCTCAGTCGTGGTGACGCTCTCGTGTCTGGCCAGCGCACTCGCCGCGGCGCAAACCACGCCAGCGCCCAACCATCAGCACTATCAGAAACCCCCGGCATACGATCAGGGCGCCGCCCCTGGAATGCCGCTCGCCCCGCGGCTGCTGAATCTTGGCGCGCACACCTTCAAAGTCACCACGTCATCCGAACGCGCGCAGTTGTTCATCAATCAGGGATTGAATCTGGCCTACGGGTTCAATCACGCGGAAGCCTTTCGCGCGTTCGCGGAAGCGGCACGGCTGGATCCCTCGTGTGCGATGGCGTACTGGGGACAAGCACTCGTGCTCGGCCCCAACATCAATGCGACGATGAACGCCGACGATGAGCCGAAGGCGTTGGCGCTCGCGCAGAAGGCCGTGGAACTCAAGGCGGGGGCCAGCGACCGCGAACAGGATTACATCGACGCGCTGGTCAAGCGCTACACAGGGAAGGCCGCGGAACGACAGGCCGCGGATCGGGCGTTCGCGCGGGCGATGGGCGAACTCGCGGGCGACTATCCGGACGATCTCGATGCTCGCACGATCTACGCGGAATCGTTGATGGACCTTCGTCCGTGGAACTACTGGACCCGCGACGGTCAACCGTACGAGGAAACGCGTGAGATCGAAAAGGCGCTGCAATATGTGATCGCGAAAAATCCGAATCACCCTGGAGGGTTGCACTACTGGATCCACCTGTGGGAACCCACCGATACGCCGGAGCGAGCCGAAGCTGAGGCCGATCGGCTGCTGACGTTGATGCCCGGCGCGGGACACATCGTCCACATGCCGGCGCACATCTACATGCGCGTCGGCCGTCACGCCGACGTCGTCAAGTCGAATCAGCAGGCGGTGCAGGCCGACGAGGATTACATCGCCCAGTGCCGGGCACAGGGTCTGTACCCGCTCGGCTACTACCCGCACAACATCCACTTCATCTGGATGGGCGCGACCGCCAGCGGTCAACGGAAGGTCGCCCTCGACGCCGCGCGCAAGCTCGCGGCGGCGATTCCCGCGGAGGCGCTCGGCACGGTGCCGATCCTGCAGGGATTCCTCGTGGTTCCGTATTGGGCGATGGTGCGGTTCGGCGAGTGGAACGACATCCTCGCCGACAAGGGGCCGAGGCACGACACGCCTTTCACGCGGGGCGCGTGGCGCTACGCCCGGGCGATGGCGCTGACGGCGAAGGGTCGGCTCACGGAAGCGGACCGTGAACTCGCGCTGCTCAGGACGATCGTGAGCGACCCGGCACTCAAGGGACAAACGACGTTTTCGACCAACACGGGTCAGGCGATTCTGCGAATCGCGCCGGAAGTCGTCGCCGGCGAGATCGCCGCGAAGCGCAAGCGGTGGGACACGGCGTTGCTGCATCTCGAGCGAGCGGTGCGCTTCGAGGATGCGCTCAACTATCAGGAGCCGTCCGACTGGCACATGCCGGTGCGGCTGAATCTTGGCGCCGTGCTGCTGGCGGCAGGCCGGCCAGACGAGGCCGAGGCGGTCTACTGGGATGACCTGCGCCGCAACCCCGGCACCGGCTGGGCGCTCTACGGGCTGCTGCAGGCGCTCAAGGCCCAGGGGAAGAACGCCGACGCGACGCTCGTCGAGCAGCGGTTGCGCGAGGCCTGGAAGGATTCCGACTTCCAGCTCACCGCGTCACGAATCGGCTCATGAGAACAGCCGGATCCCGACAGTTTTCATGATCTCGCTGCATTCCATGAGCTATTCTCATTGAATGGATCTTGAAGTCCGCCACCTGCAACTGATTGCCGGCATCGCCGAAGCCGGCAGCATGACCAAGGCGGCCGTGGGTCTGCACCTGACCCAGTCCGCGCTCAGCCATCAACTGCGCGATCTCGAGTCCCGCTTCAATACTCCCTTCTTCCTGCGCGTCGGCAAGCGGATGGTTCTGACCGCCGCCGGCCGGCGCGTCCTCGAGAGCGCCGACCGCATCCTCAACGACCTCGCGCGGGTTGAAGAGGACATCCGCCAGCTCGCGCTGCACCGTGACGGCGTGATTCGCGTCGCCACGCAGTGCAACACCGGTTATCACTGGCTGCCCCCGCTCCTCGCGCGCTTCAACCGGAAGCATCCTCGCGTCACCGTCAGCATCATGGCGGACGCGACCGATCGGCCAGTCCAGGCACTCGTAGACGGGCAGATCGATCTGGCGATTCTGACCAACGACGTCTCCGATCCGAGGTTGCGGCTCCGTCGCCTGTTCACCGACGAGATGGTCGCGCTCGTCTCGCGCCATCATCCCTGGGCGTCGAAGGCGTGGATCTCACCGCGCCAGCTTGCGACCGATCACCTGCTGCTCTACTCGAGTTCGCCGGAAGAGAGCTTCGTCCTCCGCCGTGTCCTGGCGCCAGCCGGCGTTTCCCCGGCACGCCTCTCCTTCATCATGCTGACCGAAGCCATGATTGAAATGGCCAAGGCAGGCCTCGGCGTGGCGGTACTGCCACGGTGGTCCGCACAACCGGCACTCGCGAACCGATCGGTCGTGGCGGTGTCCATCACGCGGCACGGCATCAGGCGAAACTGGACCGCGGCCACCCTGAAGGCGCAGGCCGATCCGGTCTGGCTCGGGGACTTCATCGAATTGATCGCGGCCCAGGCGTACCCGGCACGGGTGGTCGCCGCCGGCAGCCGCACTGCATGAACGTTTCTCATTGAAACCAGGAAAACAATGAGTTGGACATGCTGAGCACCGGGTCGGTACCCTGATCCTGTGTCGACGCCGCCGACTCTCCTCGGGCGAGAAGGGACGAGAGGCGCCGTGAAAGGCAGGTGACCGGTGCTTCGTGACGAACTCTGGCAGGCCCTTCGTGCGCTGCGCGCCCACTATCTCTTTGCGACGGCGGCGGTCCTCATCACCACGCTCGCAATCGGTGCCAACACCGCCGTCTTCACCCTCGTGAACGCGGTGCTTGTCAGCCCGCTCCCGTTTCCGGATCCGTCCCGGCTCGTCGAAGTGAACGGCCGGCGACCCGATGTCGACCGGGATCCGCTCTCGCTGCCAGACTTTCTCGACCTCAGAGACGGCAACCGGACATTCGAACACCTGGCGGCCACGTACCAGTGGAGCGCCAACGTCACCGGCGGCGAGGCTGAGCGCCTTCAGGGGATGCGCGCCACGGCAAACCTCTTTACCCTGCTCGGCACGCCGGCCCCGCTCGGCCGCACGCTGGTGGCCGATGACGAGCGCGGGGCGGGCCGCCGCGTTGTCGTGCTGAGTTACGGTCTGTGGAAACGGCGTTACGGTGGCAGCCGGTCAGCCCTTGGATCGACGATCGTCCTGAATGGCGACAGCTACACGATCGTCGGCGTGCTGCCGCGCGCGTTCGTGACGCCGGTGAGGGAAGCGGATCTGGTTGCGCCGTTTCCAACCGATTCCGACCCAAGACGCAACGCGCGGGACGCCGGCTTTCTTCGGGCAGTCGGCCGCCTTCGTCCGGGCGTGAGCATCGCGCAGGCGAGCGCGGATCTCGACGCGATCGTGGCGCGGCTGCGGTCCGAGTATCCCGCCACGAACGCCGCTCACGCCGGAACGACGATCATCGAATGGCACAGCGTCCTCGTGTCGAGGGTCAGGCCGATCCTGATCCTGCTGCAGGCGGCCGTCGGTTTGGTGCTGGCGGTAGCGTGCGCCAATCTCGCCAATCTCTTTCTCGTATCCGCGCTTGGCCGCGAGCGCGAGTTTTCGGTGCGGAGCGCTCTCGGCGCCTCACGCGCGCGCCTGATTCGCGAAGTGTTGATCGAGAGCGGGTTGATTGCTGCCGCCGGCTGCGCCGGCGGGCTGCTCTTCGGCGCCGTCGGTCGCCGCCTGCTTCTCGTGCTCGCGCCCGGCGATCTCCTGACGATCACAAACAACGCCGCCCTCGACACCCGGGTCGTGCTGTTTGCGGCCGGCTTCTCGGCGCTCGCGATGCTCGCGTTCGCAGCGTTCCCGGCGTGGAGACTCGCCACCGGCGCACTCGGGTCCAACCTGCGCGACGGGGCGCGGAGCACAGGGTCGGCCGGACGCACGGCACGGCGGTGGCTCATCGGCCTGGAGGTCGCTCTGGCATCGGCGCTCGTGACGCTCACGGTCCTGCTCTCACAGAGTTTCGCTCGCCTGCAGGCAGTCGATCCTGGATTTCGGCCGGATCACCTGCTCACCGTTCGCCTCTCGCTGCCCCGCGGGCGATACCACGCGCGTGCCGATGTCGTCCGGTTCACTGACACGATCCGGTCCCGCCTGTCGTCGATGCCGGGCGTGCTTCAAGTGTCCGCGGCCAACGTCGTTCCGCTGAACGGATATCGGGCAACAGCCGATATCTGGCCGGCGGATCGACCGGAGCCGCCGGCCGGCCAGCGTCCGGAAGCACATTACCGAATGGTCGCGCCTCTGTACCTGACTACGTTCGGCGTGCCGCTTCTTCAAGGGCGAGCCCTGGACGAACGCGACACGTCCACGAGCGAACCGGTCGTCCTGGTGAACCAGACCATTGCGAAGCGGTACTGGAACGGCCGCTCACCCGTTGGCGAATATCTGCTGGTGTGGGATTCCGGCGACGCCACCGTCCGCCGATCGCGAATCGTCGGCGTCACCGGCGACGTCAAGCACTTCGGTCTCGAAACTGAGTCAACGGCCGACATCTACGTCGCCATCCCTCAGGTTCCGGAACCGACGATTCAGTGGCTGGCGAACAATCTCTATCTCGCCGTCCGTACCGCCGCCGATCCGCAGCTTCTTCGCGAACCGGTCGGCAAGGAAATCAAGAGCGTCGACGCGGATGTGCCGGCGTCACTGATGCGGACGATGGACGCGATGATGGAAGCGGCGGTGGCACCGCGGCGACTGAACCTGTGGCTGGTTCGAGTGTTCGGGATTGCGGCGCTGCTGCTCGCAGCTGCCGGGATCTACGCGGTCACGGCCTTTTCGGTCTCGACACGCACACGCGAGATTGGCATCCGTTCGGCCCTCGGCGCCAGGCCGGCGCAGAACGTTGGCGTGGTGGTCGGCGACATCGCCAAACCTCTCGTCCTCGGACTGGCGGTCGGCGTCTTCCTGTCGATCGCGGGAGCGCCGGCGCTCGCGACGCTGTTGTTTGCGGTGGATCCGATCGCCCCGGGAACGATGACGGCCGTCACCCTCGGGCTGTTGGTCATCGGGCTGTCGGCCGCGATCGTTGGCGCGTGGCGGCTCAAGTCCATCGATCCGATCATCGCGCTGCGTGCTGAGTAGAAGAAGGCACGTGATCGAGAGTGTAGTGATTGATCATTCGACGCTCGTGACAAATGCGTGACAGACGAGTGACGACCGTTCGCCACGATTCTCCGTGGGTAGCGGCTACTCCGTCATCCACAACGGCCGATAGTGTCCGCGCGTGTGTCCGCATCAAGTGCCGGTTGTGAATTGTTGTGATCTTTTCATAGGGTTTTTCTGGGGAGTGAAACTTGCAGCCGTTTCCATGGTCTAAAGGAATCAGGAGTGCTGCGCATGAACCAGGAAGCAGAGTTTCCATGCTGGATCACATTGCTGGAGACGCGTGACCGCCTCATCAGTCAATTGCGCCACGATGTCCCGTCCGCGTGGCCGGAATTGATCCGCGGCTTTCTCGGCGGAATGAAAGTGAGTCCGGAACCGCTGCCGACTGGCGTTCTGTTGCTGCTTCTCGCTGATCTCGCGAGAGAACTCGATCGGCTTGCGATGCGGGAATCGACCGGTACCGGCCAGCCAGAGGTATTGAACGCGCTCGATCTGCATTCAGCATCAACGTTGCCGGCCGACGCGCTCTGTTCTCGATTCGAACACGCTGTTCGTCAATGGTACACACGGCTCGAGCCTGAGGCCATGACGTCCGAGGTTCAGGCCCATCGCATAGCGGCGTACATCGATCGACACTTCGCGGAGCCCATCACCCTCGGCAGCCTCTCCCAGATCAGCGGGTGGTGCGGCCGCGATTTGTCGCGCGCGTTCCGCACGAGCATGCGGATGTCGATCCGAGAGTACCTGCAGGCGGCGCGGATCGATCACGCGGCGGCTCGGTTGCGACAGGGAGACAAGGTTGAGTCGGTGTTCGCGACGGTTGGCTGGCGCGGCCGCAAGAACTTCTTCCGGCACTTCAAGCACCGAGTCGGAACCACGCCTGCACAGTACCGCGACAACTGGGTGGCGACGTCGCGGCATCTCGAACGCCCTCAACCGTCGCCACGCTCAGCGCAATCGGTCAGCGTCCAGACATCATCCAAGTGCCAGACGCTCAATTAACAGACGATGTGATGACGAAAGAAGGGCGGGGACAGACGTCGATCCATCCCCGCTTGAGGAGGAACGCAGATCGTCAGATCCGCGAATGAAACTGCGCGCTGCGGGGCTGCGCAGACACGCTGGCCGTGCCGACAGTCGCCTCGACTCCCTCTGTGGCCGGCGGCGAGCACTGATTGTCGCCCGAGTCAGCCGGATCCCAGTAGCAGCTCCCGTCACCGCCGAGCTTCCACCGCCCTGTATTCTGCGAGCACTGATCCGGTCCCGAGTCGTCCGGATCCCAATAGCAGGATCCATCACCGCCAAGCTTCCATCGTCCGTCCTGAGTCATCGTGGAGTGAAGGATCGTCGTTGGTGTCCCGGTGGTGAAACCCGACTGCGGTGAAACCTGTTTCACCGACGTGGGCGGCGCGAGCAGTCCCATCAGGGCGACCATCGCTACCATCGTTGCACTTCGTACCAGAAGACTTCGCATATTGACCTTCCTTGCTGCACTGGCATTCACTAGCAGTTTGGACGATCAGAATGTGAGTTGGGACGCGGCCGGAGAAGGACTTCCCGGTTCCCTTTGCGGGCGAGATGGTGTCGGTTTCGTTTCCGACTCAACGGTGATACTGGATTGCTGATTGATTTCCGATTGCTGATTGTTGATTCGTGCAAATACGTAAAGACAACAACGGCGGCTCGATTGAGCCGCCGTCGTTCATTCAGCAATCAGCAATCAGCAATCGACAATCAGCAATTCTTTAGTGTCCTGCCCGGCCACCGCCGCGACCACCACGGCCGGCCGGCGCGACGACGTTCACCACACCGTTCATCGTTCGCCAGTGCGCGGGGAAGGTACACACGTACGGGTACTGCCCGGCAGTGGTCGGCGCGCGGAACTGAAACGTCACGGTTTGCCCTGGATCGAGGAGCTTGGACGAAAACAACACCTGCGGCATGTCCGGAACGTATCCCTGCGAGAGCCCGCTTGGAGAGGTCGCCAGCTTGTCGCCCGCCTCGCCAATCGCCGTGAGCGATCCGGGCGCTCCGAGCACGAAGTTGTGTTGCATGACGTCCGGGTTGGTGTAGACAACCTCGACAAGCTGTCCGGGTGCGACATTCAGTTCGGTCTTGTCGAATTTCAGCTGACCGGGGATCACACTCAGGCGAACGACGAGATCGGGCGCTTGCGGAGCGACCGCCGGAAGTGCGGCAGCGGCTGCGCCCCCCTCGGCTGTAAAAGCGACGTGCGCGGCGAGCTGCCCGGGCTTCGTATACAGCGCTCCTGCATTCGTCTGGCGCTCGACGCGATACTTCCACGTTCCGGCCAGCGGCGTCCGATTGCTGCCGCTTCCTTCCAGATACATGAGGTCGGGCGTTCCGACGAAGCCTCCCTCGTTGCGCTGGTTTTGAATGCGAACGGTGAGCGTGTTTTTTCCGGCATGAACGACGCCGTCAGGAACGGTGTAGGTCGGCGGCAGATTGCCGCGTCCGCCGCCCTGCGGTGCCGCCGCGGGGGCGGCGCCCCGGGCGCCTGGTGCTGCGGCTGGAGGCGCTGCCTGAGGAACGAAGGGAGTCGGCGTCAACGACTGCCCGTTGATAAAGACTTCACCCGTATTGCGTAGCGTCCCGAGCGAGAGCGTCGTCGGACCGCCGGTGCCGCTCCAGTCGAACGTGCGCGTGAACCACACGACGCCGTCAAAGTCCGGGAGGCCGCGCGACTCCCAGTTTCCCGGCACCTGCATGTCGGCCCAGTCGCTCGAGAGGTCCTGCGCGCCTGGCGTGCGCCAGTCCGGTTTGGTCGCCCCAAGCCGAACCGACATCGGCAACGCGCTGTAGCCGAGCTTCGCGGGATCCGCCTGATAAGCGGTGACAAAGCTCTTCTGATGACGGTTCGCCGCGATATAGAACGCGCGGCTCAACCACCGGTCACTGTAGGTGTCCGCCTTCTGACTTTCAACGTACAGCGCCTGACCAATCTCGGACGACGTCGGCATGTCCGCGACCGCGAGCACCGCAGCAAGGCGAGTGTGAAGATCGGGATCGTGCAGCAGCCCTGCCGACACAATCGCACGGCTGGCTTCGTTGGTATGAGGCAGCACCATCGCGGCGGCTTTGCGAACGCCGGCGGCCGGGTGTTTCAAATCGTCCACTGCCGCGCGGTACGCTTCGGTTGTCGTCGCGTTCAGCTCGCCGAGCCCCTGCAGGGTCCACAGCGCATGCAACGCGCCGCCGTTCGTGCCGATTTCGTCGACCGACTTATTGCGTGCGAGCGCAATGAGCTGCGGGACGACGTCTTTCTGCCCGCGCTCGACAAGTAGCCGCTGCGCCTGCAGGCGCCAGAACATGTTGTCGGCGGCGAGCGCGCTCAGGAGCCCGACGGTGTCGCTCTTGGATAGCGAACGCTTCTTCGCCGCGGGTGCGCCCTTATACACGACCCGGTAGATGCGGCCGCGGAGGTGATCGCGCATCGAGGTCTCGTAGGCCGCGCCTTTGCCGGTGCTGTATCCCTGCGGCGTCGGATTGTGCTGCGCAATGAAGTTGTACCAATCGGCAAACCACACCGCGCCGTCAGGACCGACCATCGCCGCGACCGGCGCAAACCATTCCTCGGCGCTGGAGATGAGATTCCACCCGTCACGCGCGACGAAACCGGCGCCCTGGTTCTCGAGAACGGCCTGACCGATGATGTGTGCGGTCGGCTCACTGATGAACGCGACACGATTCCAGTACTCCTTGGGGAACGCGCGAGCCGTATACAGATAGTGGCCTGCCGCCGCGGTATACCCACCCCAGACGTCCACCTGTCGAATATACGGCGTCGTCGGATGCACCGAGTAGAACGCCGCCAGGCTCTGGTAGCCCCCGCCGGACGCGACACCGCGGCCACTCGGCCCGGGCAGTCCCTGAACGTTCTCGAAATACCGGTTGGGGATCGCCATGTACCAGCTCTGATCGTTGTTCGCCGTCGAACCAAACACATCGAAGTTCTCGGAGAATCCGAGTCCCCACGTGTTGTTCGTCGACTGCGTCATGTACTCGAATTCGCTCCCGTCGGGTTTGAATCGATACGCACCTTGCGTGAACTGCATCTGGTTGCCGTTCATTTGCCCGTCGTATCCGGAATACCCGACCGCGCCCCAGATGTGATTGTCCGGAGCGTATTGAAGATTCGACGGACCGGCGTGCGTATCGCGGATGCCCCAGCCCGTATTGAGCACCTGCTGGACGTCGGCCTTGTCGTCGCCGTTGGTGTCCTTCAGAAACAGGAAATGCGGCGCCGCGGCGACGATCACGCCGCCGTTGGCAAACGTCAGGCTGGTCGGCAGGTTGAGGTGCTCGGCAAACACGGTGAACTTGTCGGCCCGGCCGTCGCCGTTGGTGTCCTCGAGGATCTTGATTCGATCGTCGCCGGGATTCCCATTCAGCACTTCGTTCGGGTAGTCCATCGCTTCGACCACCCACAGCCGCCCGCGTTCGTCGAAGTTGAATGTGATCGGCTTGATGATGTCCGGCTCGCTGGCAAACAGCTCGACCTTGAACTCCGCCGGCGTCTGCATGAACTTCTGCGCCTGCTCCGCGGTGAAAGGCAGCTGGAACTTCGGCGGATCGGGACGTTGCTCGTAGTTGGGAACGTTGAAGCCGTCGACATAGGTCACGCCGGGCATCTCGAGCTGCTGCCAGCCGCGCCGCCGCGCGTCGTCCACCGACCAGACGATGCCGCGCTCGACGAGATTCTGGAACCCGGGTTGACTCCACGTGCGCTCGTCGTGGCCGTAGGCGGTATAGAAGATTCGTCCCTTGCCCTGGGTGCGCAACCACGTCCATGGCTGGCGGCCCTGAGCGTCGACGCGTTCCATGATGACGGTGCGATTGTCCGACGGCGTTTGCGCCAGCGGTTCCTCCCACGCCGCGAACGGCTGAATCCCCTGGACCACCGGGTTGGCCGGCTGTGTGATCTCGGCGGTGAACTCCGCACCACCCTGCGACTGCAGCCGCGCGCCGATGAGCGGCAAATCGCCGACGCTATGAAGAGCCACGACGCCGTGGCCGCCGTTGACGAAGGCGTCGAGCGCCTGCTGTTGCGCGGCGCTGAGGGTCACCTGGTCGCCGTAGATCATGACCGCGTCGTAGTAGCCGAGCTTGGACGGCTCGAGCAGCTCGGTTGCCGTCCCGCCGTAGGTCAGCTGGATGCCCCGACGCGCCAGCGGAGCGGCCAGCAGCGGGAACATCTTCGACGGATTGTGCGGCGTTTCCTCGTCGGTGCCGAGGAAGAGCACCTTGATCGGCGTACCCGTCGGGGCGGCTGGAGGCGTCGTCGCGGCTCGCGGCGCAGCAGGCGGGGCCGGGCGCGGCTGTGTGGCCGGCGGGCGCGACTGGGCGAGAAGCGAGAGACAGCCAAACACGAGCACGCTGCCGGCAGCAATCGACGACCAAGCCAGTCTTGGAAGACGGTGAAATCTCATTAGTGCAGCCTTTCGAATCAGAGACGCATTGCTGAGTGCTGTCTGCGGCGGCGCCTCAATCAACAATCAGAAATCAGCAATCAGCATTTATTCCCGGCACATATTACTCCGGCAGGTCCCGGTTCGTTGACCGTCCGTCCGGAACCGTGTTACAAAGCGCGACCGGCTGTCATCAAGGATTCTCTTAATGAGCAATGGCGGAAAGATTCGAGTGGCGATCGTGGGTCTCGGGTTCGGCGCGGAGTTCATCCCGATTTATCAGCGTCATCCGAATGCCGAAATGTATGCGATCTGCCGCCGGGATCGGAATGAGCTGGATGCCTGCGGCGATCGCTTCGGCGTCAAAGCCCGCTACACCGACTACGACGCGCTGCTCTCGGATCCGAACGTCGATGCCGTTCACGTCAACTCTCCGATCGCGGATCACGCGCCGCAGTCGATCGCCGCGCTGAAGGCCGGCAAGCACGTCGCCAGCACGGTGCCGGCCGCCACAACGGTTGACGAATGCCGTCAGATCGTCGAGCACCAGCGGAAGAGCGGCAAGGTCTACATGATGATGGAGACCGTCGTCTACAGCCGCGAGTACCTGTTCGTGAAGCAGCTGTACGACTCCGGCGAGCTCGGCCGGATTCAGTTCCTCCGCGGAAGCCATCAGCAGGACATGGATGGCTGGCCGGGGTACTGGGAGGGCTTTCCGCCGATGCACTACGCGACGCATTGCGTCAGCCCGTGCCTCGCGCTCGTCGGCAAGCACGCCGAGCACGTCGTCTGCCACGGGTCCGGACGGATCGATGAGGACCTGATTCCAAAATACGGCAGCCCGTTCGCGATCGAGACGGCGACGTTCAAGCTCCGCGACTCCGATGTGTGCGGCGAAGTGACCCGGAGCCTGTTCGCGACGGCGCGACAGTACCGGGAAAGCTTCGACGCGTACGGATCGAAGAAGTCCTTCGAGTGGCAGCAGGTCGAGAACGAAGATCCGGTCATCCACACCAAGAGCACGAAGGCGCATCCGCTGTCCGAGGCGCAGATCCCGGAGCGCGTCAAGGTCCCGGATTACGCGCACCTGCTGCCGGAACCGATCCGCCGGTTCACGCAGCCGGCGGCCATCCAGGACGCAGAACACCTCTCGTTTCTGCAGGGCGGCGGACATGGCGGATCGCATCCGCATCTGGTGCACAATTTCCTGATGGCGTGCGTCGGTGAACGGCCGGCGATGCCGGACGCCGAGACCTCGGTCAATTGGACGATGGTCGGCATCTGCGCGCATCAGTCGGCGCTCAAGGATGGGGACAAGATCGCGATACCAACCTTTTGATATGTCGCGACTCGCGGTTCGCGGTTCGCAGGAACTGAGAACAGGAAACCAGCAACTGGAACTCAGCTGGAAGCTGGCAGCCTGAAGCTAGAAAAGGACTTCGTTATGAATCGCAATTCTCGAGTCATTCTGGCGCTTGTCATTGTCGTCGTGGGGACGATCGCGGCGGCAGCGGCACTCAGCGCGCAAGGCACGACCGCACCTCCAGAGGCGCGAAAAGGACGCACGATCGAGGTGCTGTTCCTCGGACACAACAGCACGCATCACGATTCGGCGCGGTTCGAGCCGATGCTCGCGAAGGCGATCGAGTCCGAAGGCTTTCATTTCACCTACACGCCTGATCCGAACCAGCTGAACACCGAAAACCTCGCGAAGTACGACGCGTTGATGATCTACGCCAACCACACGACCATCACGCCCGAGCAGGAAAAGGCGCTCCTTGATTTCGTGGCATCCGGCAAGGGCTTTCTTCCGATTCACTGTGCATCGTTCTGCTTCCAGAACTCGCCGGCGTACATCGCGCTGGTCGGTGCACAGTTCCTGAAACACGGCACCGGCGAATTCACCGCGACGATCGTTCAACCCAACCATCCGGTCCTTGATGGCGTCCAGCCGTTCCAGGTCTGGGATGAAACCTACGTGCACGCAAAAATCAACCCTGACAAGACCGTATTGATGGAGCGTGTGGACGACAGCGGCCACGAGCCGTGGACGTGGGTCCGCGAACAGGGCAAAGGACGCGTCTTCTACACGGCGTACGGCCACGACGAACGAGTCTGGGGTCACCCGATGTTCCAGCGACTCGTGCGCAACGGCATCCTCTGGGCCGTCGGGCCATCCGTCCGGACCGAGTGGGCCGCGGGACGGGGGAAGTAAAAGTAAAAAGTTAAAAGTTAAAAGTCAAAAGTGAGAAGTCGGAGGTAACGGAGATGAGAACCGCTCCGGTCTTACTTTTGACTTTTAACTTTTAACTTTTAACCTTGATGTCATGAACCTGAGACTCGCCCTCCGCCGTCTGATCAAGACCCCCTTTGTCAGCCTCGTCGCGGTCGTGTCGCTGGCGCTCGGGATTGGCGCCAACGCCGCGATTTTTTCACTCTTCGACCAGACGCTGCTGCGGCCGCTTCCGGTCGTCCGACCTGCTGAACTGGTGAATCTGTCGGCGCCGGGACCGAAGCCTGGCGCGAATTCTTGCGGAGAGCCGGGGAGCTGTCAGGAAATCTTCAGCTATCCGATGTTCCGCGACATCGAGCGGCTCCAGACCGTCTTCACGGGTGTCGCCGCACACGTCCCCTTCGGGGCAAACCTGGCGTATCGCGGACAGACGCTCAACGGACAGGCCTTGCTCGCTTCCGGATCGTACTTTCCAGGTACTCGGTCTGCAGCCGGCACTCGGACGTCTCTTCACCCCCGAAGACGACAAGAACATCGGCAACCATTTCGTCACGGTGCTCAGCCACGACTACTGGACGACGACGCTCGGATCGAACGCCGCCGTGCTCAACGACACGATCGTCGTCAACGGTCAGGCATTGACCATCGTCGGGGTGGCGCCCCGAGGCTTTTCGGGGACGACGCTCGGCAACGAACCGAAGGTGTTCGTGCCGCTGACGATGCGGGGACTGATGTCGCCGGGATGGAAGGGATTCGACAACCGTCAGTCGTACTGGGCCTATCTGTTCGGGCGATTGAAGCCTGGCGTCACGATCGAACAGGCTCGCGCTGCCCTGAATGGCATGTACCGGCCGATCATCATCGATGTCGAGGCGCCGCTGCAGAAGGGGATGAGCGACCAGACGATGGCGAAGTTCAAGGCCAAAGTCATCGAGGTCGAGCCCGGGTACCGCGGACAGAGCTCGATTCATCGCGAAGCCAGGACTCCACTGATGTTCCTCATGACGGTGACGGGCATCGTTCTCCTGATCGCCTGCGCCAACATCGCAAACCTGCTCCTCGCCCGCGGCGCCGGCCGGGCAACCGAGATGGCGATCCGTCTGTCGCTCGGCGCGGGGCGGCGCCAACTCCTCGCACAACTGCTGACTGAATCCTGCGTGCTCGCCGTACTCGGCGGGATTGCCGGACTCGTGGTCGCGCGCTGGACGATGGCCGTGGTGGCGTCGCTCTTGCCTCCGGATGCGGGGAAAAGCCTGGAATTCGAACTGCAAGGTCGCGTCGTCCTGTTCGCTGCGGCGCTCTCAATCATGACCGGTATTGTGTTCGGTCTCTTCCCGGCTCTGCACAGCACGAAGCCCGACCTCGTCTCCGCGATCAAAGCGCAGTCCGGTCAGCGTTCTGCCACCCGCACTGCCTCGCGATTCCGTACATCGCTGGTCACGGCACAGATTGCCCTCTCAATGGCATTGCTCATGTGCGCGGGGCTGTTCGTCAAGAGCCTAATCAACGTGAGCCGCGTCGACCTCGGGATCAAGGTGGACAACGTCGTGGTTTTTGGCGTGTCACCCGGCTTGAACGGCTACGACCCCGCACGCGCCAAAGCGTTCTACGAACGCCTCGAACAGGAAGTTGCCAGCATTCCTGGCGCAACCGGCGTCGCCATGGCGCGTATCGCGCTGCTGGCCGGCAGCAACTCGGGCACCAATGTATCGGTTGAAGGATTCTCACGCGCCGGGCCCGACGCCGACACCGACTCCAATTACAACGAGATCAACCCGGGGTATTTCGGCACGCTAGGCGTGCCACTGATCTCGGGCCGCGAATTCACAACCGCCGACAGCGAAAACGCGCAGAAGGTAGCCATCGTCAATGAAGCCTTCGCGAAGAAGTTCAACCTCGGTCGGGACGCCGTCGGCAAACACATGGCGCGTGGAGCGGGCAAGCTCGACACTGAAATCGTCGGGCTCGTACAGAACGCCAAGTACAGCGAGGTGAAGCAGGAAGTGCCTCCGTTGTTCTTCAGTCCGTATCGACAATCGAGCCGGGTCGGATCGATCAACGTCTACGTGCGAGGCGCCGGCGATCCGGCGCAGCTTCTCCGCGGTATTCCACCGGTCGTGGCGCGACTCGATCCGACGCTGCCGGTCGAGAATCTGAAAACGATGCCACAGCAAGTCCGCGAGAACGTTTTTCTCGATCGGATGATCAGCACGCTTTCCGCGGCGTTCGCCGTTCTTGCGACAATTCTCGCAGCCGTCGGGTTGTACGGCGTGCTTGCCTACACGGTGTCGCAACGAACCCGCGAGATCGGCCTGCGCATGGCGCTCGGCGCCGACAGCGGACGCGTCCGCGGCATGATCCTGAGGCAGGTGTGTTGGATGATCCTCATCGGCGCGGTCGTTGGGGTCACCGGCGCGTACTCTCTCGGCAGGGCGGCCTCAAGCCTGCTGTTCCAGCTGGAACCGTACGATCCGATCGTGATCGCCAGCTCTGTTGTGCTGTTGACGCTCGTCGCGCTGGGCGCCGGCTATATTCCGGCCTATCGCGCGTCGCGAGTGCAGCCGATGCAGGCGCTCAGATACGAATAGCTTCTGGCTTCTGGCTGCTGGCTTCTGGCAGCCAACAGACCTCACCGCGGCCACAACCATCCAAACGTCCCTGCGGTCAGACACGCGTAGATAAAGCCATCGACCGTCGATTTGATCGTCGTCAACCAGGAACGCCGGTACCAGATCGACATCTGCCAGAGAGCAGCGGCGTAGCCGATGAACGCGGTGGCCCCGGCGAACCGAAACACCTCGAGGTACTCAGCACTCGGAGGCAATGCTCTCCCGGCAATGTATGCCGAAAACAACCCGTTCGCCGCGCAATAGACAAACCACAGCGTCAGGTTCCGGCCCATCGACATCGGGCCGTTCGGCAGGACCGTGACAATCATGACTGGGCCGGCCTGGATCTTCTCCGCGAATTGCGGGGTTCGAAGATCGGCACGATCCGCGGGACGGGGAATCATGTAGTCTCCCGGCGGGATGGCCAGCGGGCGAAGCGCGTCGCGGACGCGGTCTTCGTTCGGCATTTTGGGATAGTCACTGCGGTGCCAGGGAGAGGCCATGTGGATGATTGCGCTTGCGATGAAAACCACCACAGTAGAAAGGACGATCGGGAGCCACAGTATCGAAAGCTCGGTCATGAAGTCTCCTCACCATAGGCGAGTAACCAGCGTCTTCTTACCGCCGGACGCAGCGAGTCAATGGACGTTTAGCAAGGCGTTGAACAGCACTCGGAACGTGGCGAACGGCTGTCCTCGCCACTCTGGCCGAAACCCGAGCAGGATGATGTGACCGGAATCGAGCGGCACATCGAGCGCCGCTGCCTTGCCCGCAAGGTACTTCTCACCAATCAAGTAGCCGGAAAGGAGCGGCGAGCCCGAGTCGGCGTATCGTACCAGCACGGTCGCGGCCGATCCTTGCGGAAGGTCGAACACCGGGCCGCCGTCCACGAACACGGCCGCCTGGGCCGGCATGCCGGCCATGATTGGATGCGAGAGTTCGACGGACGCTGACACGATCGACCCGCGCAGGTAGAACTCCTCGGGTCGAAGCCCGTTGATACTGTTCGTGACCGGCAGCTTGAACTGCTGGATCGCGAACGTGCTCGACGAACTGAGGCACACCAGCGTACCTCCGGCGCGAATGAAGGTTTCGAAGGCGGCAAGATCGTCGGTCGAAACGCTGTCGGCGTATCCGGCCGCACCGCCCGCCGGCGGCGTCCGGACGCGGCCGTATTCAGCCGCGCGCCGTCGGGCATGACGATCACGTCAATCCTCCCCGCGATTGGCGCGTGAAAATCTCCAGGCCGAAGCGTGACGTAATCAAAGCCGTACTGTTCCAGGAGCCATCGGGTCCAACCCGCCGAGATGTTCCCTCCCCACGGCTCGTAGATCCCGATGCGCGGCTTCCGTATCGTCACACCGGTCAGGTTCGTTCGCTCGGCGGTGAGCGCGAGCGCACGAACCAACTCCGCTTGACGATCTTCAGGCAGGCGGCTGATGACATAGCGCGCGGTCCGTGATTCAGCTGCGGCCACGAACTGCACGACCGCGCCCTCGTGCCACGCACGATTGATCGCCCTGAAGGCATTGTTCTCCGCGGGATCGACCGCAAGCGAAGGTCCGGCGCCGGTGATCCGGCCCGCCGGTGGAACGATCGCCGCCGCCATCGTGTTGCTGTTGAAACCGACTCCAGGGACGCTATCAAACGAGGCGGCATCGTCCCGCCCACTCACGTAGGGCATCGGCCGCAGCTTCGGATCACCGGCTGGTCCGAGCGTCTTGATGTTCGCGCGCGCGTCGTCACTGAGCGGAGTCGCCACGGAGACGACGCGAACGCCCATTTGGAGCGGCAGGGTCCAGCCGGCGGCGTCGTACGGACGCTCGGGCGGACCTCCAGGGTACTGACGCAGATCGGGATATCGCTGAATGTCGAGCACCTCGCGCGCCAGCGCGGCGAATTCCTGATCGGTCGGGATGACCCAGGTCCCCGCCGGGTAGGTGACACCGTCGATCATCGTGGATCCGGTCAACTGTGAAACACGCACCCCGCCAAACGCGAGCCGGCGCAGCAGTTCAACTGCAGCCACGACGTCGCGTTGATCCTGCGGGATGATATATGCGTACGGAGGCGTGGTTCGCCCGCGCGCAATCTGCGCGCGCCCCGCGCGATAGCGATTGAGCAGCAGCGACTCCTTGTACTTCGCTGCGTACTCCAGCACCGACCATGACGCGGTCTCCATGTAGTCAACCGCATCGCGCAACCGCCACCACCCGGGAGGCCAGGGGCTTGCGTAGAGGCTGCGCGGACGCAAATCGCGCATGTTCTGAGGAAAGTCCGGCAGCGTGTATTCGTGCGGCGTGGCGTATTGGTAGAGCGCCGTTTCGGTCCAGAACGCCGCCACGTTCTTGAAGTTCGGCGCGTAGTCGATGTATCCGGGATACCACGCGTCGAATGCGGCGCCCATGTGGGTCGCGCCAACCTGTCCGCGTTCTTCGAGCCCCTTCGCGATCGCCATGCCGATCATGTTGACTTCGCGAGCCATCAGGTACGGCGCATCGATGCCCACCGGCTCCGAGAACGGCGGCAGCCAGATGCGCGTCGGAAACGGACCGGACTGATGGTGCACGTAGACGATCTGCGGCTCCCACTGCCGCCACGCCTGCTCGACCACGCGCGACTCGATCATGTTGAGCATGTAAGCGTCGCGATTGTTGTCGTGGCCAACGTAGTCCTGATAGAGGACCGGCAGCTCTGATTGTTCGTAAGGCGTGCCGACGTTCTTCATGTACCACTCGGCAACCATCTGCTGGCCGTCAGGGTTGATCGTCGGCCACAGCATCAACACGACCTGATCGAGAATAGCCCTGGACTGGGGTTCATCCGCGTGCGCGAGGAGATCGTAGGCAAGGAGCGGTGTGTGTTGCGGCCCGGCGACCTCGGTCGCATGCAGGCCACCGTCGATGTGAACGAAGGCCTTCCCCTCGGCCGCCAGCCGCCGCGCCTCGGCGTCAGTCAGGGCGTCCGGATGTGCGAGACGCAACGCGATTTCGCGATATCGATCGATGTGCGCGAGATTCTCGGGGCTGGAGATCAGGGCGAAATAGATCGGGCGGCCCTGGCTGGTCCGGCCCGCCTCGACGAGCGTCAGGTACTTGCTCGCGGCGTCGAGCTTCTTGAAGTAGTCGATTGACTGATCGTAGGTCGCGAGTTTGTAGTCGGCGCCCGGTTGAAAGCCAAACGTCGCTGCCGGCGTCGGGAGTCGTGACGCCTGCGCTGCCGGCCTGGCGCCGATGATTAGCGAGCCGACAATTACCGCAGCTGCGACCACCCTCATAGGCCGCGGAGTATACCTTTCTCACTGCGCGCGCGCGCTCGGCGGCTTCGCGCCTCGCTCGGGCCGCAGGCGCCTCTCGATTACTTGGTCACGAGACCGACAGGGCACGACACACCGGTGCCCCCCAGTCCGCAGTAGCCGCCGGGATTCTTGGAGAGGTACTGCTGATGGTAGTCCTCGGCGTAGTAGAACTCGGGTGCCGGCAGGATTTCGGTCGTGATGCTGCCGTAACCGGCGTCGGACAGTTCCCGCTGATACGCGTCGCGCGACCGCTCGGCCGATCTCGCGCTGGTCATCGTCGTAGTAGTAAATCCCGGAACGGTACTGAGTTCCGACGTCGTTCCCCTGCCGCATGCCCTGGGTCGGATCGTGGCTTTCCCAGAAGATCTTGACGAGGTCCGAGTAAGAAACCTTATGCGGATCGAACACGACGAGCACAGCCTCGGCGTGCCCCGTGGCGCCACTGCATACTTCGCGATACGTCGGATTCGGCGTGTATCCCGCCGCGTAGCCAACCGCGGTCGTGTAGACACCGGGCACCTGCCAGAACTTCCGCTCGGCACCCCAGAAGCACCCGAGCGCAAACATCGCGCGCTCGAGACCGGCAGGGAACGGCGCTTCGAGCGGCGCGCCATTCACGTGATGCGTCGCAGGAACGGGCATCTTCTCGGCGCGGCCGGGCAGCGCGTTTTCCTTCGACGGTGGTTTGAGTTTGCTGCCAAACACGGTTTTCTCCGATCCCTCGGTAAGACGCTTGCAATCAATCCACCGGATTCGACGCTGAAAGCTGGAAGCTGGAAACTGAGCCTCTAATTATTCTGACTCAACATCACAAAGATGAAAAACGCGATGATCGCTAGCAGCACCAGGAACGCGATCTTCCACGGGCTCTTCGGATATTGGCCCGCCATCCGGCCGTCGTAGCCATTGACGACCACCTGGAACGTCCGCGTGCCGTAGAGATACGCCAGCAGCCAGACCGGCACGAGGATGTGCTTGAACGTCTGCGCCGAAAACGTTGGATGAATTTCGAGATTGCGATAGGTATCGCCGGGAATTTGCGCCGCGCACATCTGCCGCAGCTTTTCGGTCATCGCGTCCTGCGATGCCTGCGCAGCCTCGAGCAGCACGATCTGGTAGTGCTCGACGATGAAACCAGAAAGAAATGCGGTGTCGTAGGGAACGAGCTCGGGGGTCGCGAACGGTTCGACCTGCCGGAGCAGCGCGTGCGAAACCCCGTGCGTCCCCGGCACCGGCTCGTCGTCGAAGAAATGCTCGACGAGACCTGAGGCCGGCTCCCAGCGGACGTGCTGAACCTGGCGCGTCTGCGTGCGCCCCTGGTTGTCGCGATACGTCTCGGTCGTGTAGTAGTAGTGACCCGCCTCCGCTTCCCACGGGCAGACGGCCTTTGCGTCGAACGTCCAATACGGGATGTAGACGCCTCGAACGCGATCGACGAGCGCGCGACTCTTCAGCTTTCCCGGCGCCAGCCACTTGCTGGCGTACCAGCGCCGGATCTGCTCGCGAACCTGGCTCTCGCTGACCTTGAACGGCAGCAGACTCTGCGGACGGATCGGCGCCTTGATTTCCTTGTAGTCGACGAGCGACGGCGATCCGCAGAACTGGCAGTTCTGGCCGACGCGCTCCGGATCGAACACCGAAACGGCCTTGCAGCTCTGGCACTGGACCGTCCGCTTCTCGGCCAGCCAGCCGCGCGCTTCGTCAGGCAGATCGCGCAGCGCCTTGGCGAGATCGTTCTCGACCAGCGCCCCCGATTCCTTGTCGACCGTGAATGGAGTGGAGGTGCCGCAGAACGGACAGACCAGAAGCTGCTTCGACGGATTCCATTCCGCCTGCGCCCCGCAGGCGGCGCACGGCATGTTTCTCGAGAGCGGCGATTTCGGGCATCAGCGGCGCAACCGGAGCAGCCTACCGGGCCAGGTACTCGTCGAGCGCGCTGCGCTTGATGCGGTACGACGATGCCGATCTTCTTCGCGGCGAGCTCGCCGGACTCGATGATCGTCATCACGTCGGCTTCAGGAACCCCAAGCGCCTGCGCGACATCCGCTGGCGACAGCAGGTCGGCTGCGGGCGCGGCACTGTCGCGGCCGGACCAGCCGGTCCGGCGGCTCGTGTCGCAGCCGCGGCGGCAGGCATGCCCTGCTGCTGCATGATCTGCTGCGCGATCGACAGGCCGACTGCCAGCTCCGTCGCCATTCCGCCCGAGCTGCCGCCCTTTTCCATGCCCTGCGCCATCTGAAACTTCACGTAGTCGTTGAGATTTCCGACAGCCGCCATGCTCGAACGCTTGTCGATCGCCTGCTCGACCTCCGGTGGAACGGACACGTTCTCGACAATGAAGCTGGTGATCTGAAGACCGTACTTCGCCGCCACGACCGGGTTGATGAGCGGCAGCAGCGCCTCCCCCAGCTCGCTGTAGCGACTCGCGACGTCGAACACCGGAATCTTCGCCGACGCCAGCGCATCGGCGAAGATGCTGACGATGCGCGAACGCATCGTGTCGGCGAATTCGTCGAGCCTGAAGTTCTGATCCGAGCCGGCGACTTCCTTGAGGAACAGCTTCGGATCGGTGATCTTGAAGTCGTAGGTCCCGAACGCGCGGGCGCGCACGATCCCGAGGTCGTCGTCGCGCATCATGATCGGATTGGCGGTGCCCCACTTGTTCCCGGTGAACAGCCGCGTGGTGACGTAGTACACGTCGGCCTTGAAGGGCGAGTTGAATCCGTACTTCCACGACTTCAGCTTGGTGAGGATCGGAATGTTGTCGGTGGTCAGCGTGTGCTTGCCTGGACCGAACGTGTCGCCGAACTCACCGAGGTAGACGAACTGAACCTGCTGTGATTCCCGGACGATCAGCTGCGCGCCGTTCTTGATCGCCTTGTCCTCGTCGGGGAAGCGGTACGAGAGGGTATCCCGGGAGTCATCAGTCCACTCGATGACGTCGATCAGTTCGCCCTTGATGAAATCCATCAGACCCATCGCACACTCCACTGGTGGGCCGGATCACACCGGCTGGGGGGAAAACAGTATTGTAGGGGCAATCGAGGTCCGGATGACTGACGTTCAGTCCTTGCATTGCCCGAACTGCGGCGCCGCTGCCGATCCCCAAGCCGCGCGATGCCTCTACTGCCGCGCGCAGGCTGGCGACGGTCAGCTGTCCCGCACTGTTTCGCGCTGATGTTTCGCGGATCGGCGTTCTGCCCGAACTGCGGCGCCGGGCGTCACGGGCGGATGCGGAGCCATCGACGAGCGTCTGCCCGGGCTGCCGCGGTCGACATGGCGACGAGTCGTGCTCGGCGACCTGCCGCTGCTCGAGTGCGCGGCATGCGACGGAGTGTGGATTGACGCATGCAGATTTCGAGCGGATCTGCGCCGACCGTGAGGCGCAGGCCGCGGTGCTCGAGCGGCGGGACGCCCGCCGCAGCCGTCTTCGTCGCACCCACGCCCCGATTCACTACCGCCCGTGCATCGCCTGCGGAAAGATGATGAACCGCGTGAACTTTGGCCGCGTCTCCGGGACAGTCATCGACGTCTGTCGCGGCCACGGAACGTTCCTCGACGCCGGCGAGCTGCACGCCATCGTGACGTTCATCAGGATGGCGGTCTCGATCGCGCCGGCGAACGCGAGAAGCGAGGAACTCGAGGACGAACGTCACCGGCTGGCGATGCTCAAGTCGCAGATCGATTCCGTCGCGATCCGGCGTCCGACTGGGAACATCGGTCGACCAGCGCTACTCCTGGAAATCCGGCGGCTGCTGAAGGACGAGCGACTGACTACTCCGGTTGGAAATTGAGCGCCACACCATTGATGCAGTAGCGCAAGCCCGTCGGCGGCGGACCGTCTTCGAACACGTGTCCGAGGTGCCCGCCGCAGCGCCGGCAGTGCACTTCGGTGCGCGTCATGAAGTAGCTGCGATCCGTCGAGGTGGCCACCGCGCCGTCAATCGGCTCGAAGAAGCTCGGCCAGCCGGTGCCGCTCTCGAACTTTGGTCCTGACTTGAAGAGCGGCAGTCCGCAGGCCACGCACGTGAACGCACCGGGACGTTTCTCGTGCAGCAGCGCGCACGTTCCCGCCCGCTCGGTCCCGTGTTCGCGGAGCACGTGATACTGCTCGGGCGTCAACTGCTTGCGCCACTCTTCTTCCGATTTCGTGATTTCGAAGGTTTCATCCGTGCGCATCATCTTCTCTCCGTCGCCTGCTTGGCGATTTCAAGAACGTCCTCAGCCGGCAGAATCACAGACAGCAAGCCCAGTCCCTCTGTCCCGCTCATCGTCGCAAAGGCGCTCGGCCGATCGTTGGCGATCTGCCTGACCGTCAGGATGCCAACAATCTTGCCGTTCGTGAGAAAGGCCGGGGTGCCGATGCCGGCGGTGTCCCCCGCCAGCACGAAAAACGTGCGCGGCTTCACCACGATGCCGCCGATGTCGCGCAGCGCCGCTGACGGCGCCCAGCCGCCAACACGTCCGAGACGGCCAAATACCACGACCTGATCGAGCATCGCGGGCTGTCCGGCGTCGGCCAGGTTGATCGCCACGAACGGCTTCGCCGGCGCCGTAATCGGCCGGATGAACGCGAGGTTCAGGTCTTCGTCGCGGAGCGCGATGGTCGACGGGATCTCCCGGCCATCGGCCAGCCGCATCTTCAGGTCGGTCGGCTCGCTGGCGATTTCAACGCCCTGGCCGTTCCCGGACGCGCTGGCCATCAGCTTCGTCATCATCGGGCCAGGGTTGATCGAGCTCAGCGAGACAACCGTCAACCCTCCCGGATCGATGACGGTGCCGACGACCTCGATCGTGTCGTCGCTCGACTGCATCTCGCGCCCGCCCATCGACATCCGCATCTTGACGACCACGCGGACGTTGACGATGGCGTCCTGCCATTTCTTGACGAGGTCGCGCGCGGCGGCGCGATTGTCCTGCGCGCCGGCAGAGACACCCGCCAACAGGGCCAGAAGGACGCCGGCACTCACCCGCTGCAGTCTCACTCGATGACCCCGCAGTCGCAAATCGTCAATCGCCACTCTCAAACGTCAGTCGCCGATGAGTCAAATCGGCAATCAGCCCCTCGACGAGCTCGGGGCTGACCCTGAGCTACGTCGAAGGCTCAGCACTATTTCCAGCCGGTTTGCAACTCGACGAAGAACGTCCGGATGCCGCGGCGCACTTTCATGACCACCGACCGACGGTTTCTCGCGCGCGACGCGCTCCATTTTCCGCTGGACCGCGGCGACGTCAGCGACCGCGTCACCGTCAATCGCAAGAATGATGTCGCCGTCGGCGAGGTGGCTGAGCGCCGCCCAGCCGCCTTCGCGCACGGCTTCGACCAGCACACCCTGCTGGCCTTCCGGAAGACCGGTGACGGTGCGATCCGCGGCGGCCAGGTCGCGCACGCGGAATTCGAAATCGCGGTCCTCGTACTTCTTCATCTCGCGCGGCAGCCGTGGAGAAGCCGACCAGCTTGACCGACAGCTTCTGTTCCTGAGCGCCGCGACGGATTGAAAGCTCGACCGTCGATCCAATCTTGTATTGGCGGATCATCGTCGCGAAGAGATCGGCATCGGACGGCTGCGACGCCTGAACCGGCGAGTCGTCGATCGCGGTGATGATGTCGCCGACCTTCAGGCCCGACGCCGCACCCTCGGGCAGCACCCGCGTCACCCGCACGCCGGTCATGTCGGGAGCGCCGACCTTCTCGGCCAGGTCGCGCGTCAGCACCTGGACGCTGACCGGTACCCAGGCCTTTCGCGCTTCGAGGCCTGGATCCTGCAGCACCGCGCGGCCGACTTCGACGACGGTCAACAGCCGTTCGCCTCTCCGCTCGAAGGTCACGAGGCGCTTTGACCGGTCCCTTTCTGTCAGCGGTCAGTCGGTCCAGCGTCGCGGCAAGCGCGCGCACGTCGGCGACTGGCCTTGCCTTCGACCGATACGATCACATCGTCTTCTGCGAGCGACGGCTTGGCATCGTCGCCGGGCCTCCGGGCCGGACGCCGTTGACGCGAACGCCGCCGCGATCCGGCCGCCGCAGTTCCTTCGCCGACCAGGTCGTCAGGTTCGAGGCCGTGATGCCGAGAGCAGGGAACTCCTGGACCCTGGCCTCGACGCTCTCACGCTCTTCGGTGGACGACTGAGCGTGCGTTCGACGCCGCCGCGCAGGACAACGGCAGGCGACCGGCTTCCCGAGCGGCAAACGCATGACCACCTGATTGAAGAGCGGCAGCTCCTCGGCGAATCGGACGTTCACGTCGCGTCCGTCGAGCTTCGACGAGCACATCGCCGGCGGCAAATCCGGCCGCCGCCGCCGGCGAGCCCTCGACCGTACCGCCGACGAGCGCGCCATGCTGGACGATCGACGATTTCAGGAGCGGCTGCACGTCGAGGCCGATCCAGCTTCGGTGCACACGGCCATCGCGCATCAGCGCCGTCGCGACTTCCTGCGCGAGGTCGCTCGGAATCGCGCCCGCGAGCCCCATGCTGATCTCGTTGACGCCGACGATCTCGCCCGACATGTTGACGAGCGGCCCGCCGGAGTTCCCGCCGAAGATCGCGGCGTCGTGGCCGATCCAGCGCACGATCGATCCGACGTCCTCGCCTTCGAGCGTCATGCGATTGAACGGCCAGAACAGGCCGGGCATGATCATTTCGGTGTTGCTGACGATCCCCATGGTGACCGATTGGGACAGCGCGAGCGGACTGCCGAGCGCCATGACCGGATCGCCGACTTTCAGTTTGGACGACGTCGCCAAACCGCGCGACCGGGAACGTTCGCGGCTTGGCGGGACGCAGCTTGATGATGGCGATGTCGGACAGCGGATCGGTGCCGACGAGATCGGCGGGGACTTCTTCGCGATCCGCCAGCGTGCACATGAGCGTTCGCGTGCGCCCGGCGACGTGATGATTCGTGAGGACGTGGCCTTCGGGCGAGATGATCGTACCGCTGCCCGATGCCTCGCGCTTGATCTCGCGCCCGTCCTCGTACGTCGTAGGTGACGACGTGAATGCGCACCAGGCTCGGCGAGATCTTCGCCAGCGCCGCGTCGATCGCAGGGTCGGCGAGCGCGCGCTGGCCGGCACTCGCCGTCGTGCCAGCGGTCAAGCCGTGCGAGCGACGGCCAGGACTGCGCGGTCCCGACCAGACGCGACGATCGAATCAATCAGACCTCCCGGAAAGCGTCTCGGTCAGAAACTGTACCAGCAGATTCTCGCGCGACCCGCAGTCGGTAGCGCGCGGTCGAGCGCATGTCGTCGATCGGCGTGATGTCCAGCGTCGAGCGCCGTCGCGGCGGCGATGGCCAGCATCGCGTCCAGCGTCCGGCCGCGGAGTGCGGCTTCCGCGTCGAGCGCAGCGGACAACCATGGGAGCGACGCTGCCGAGCGCGATGCGGACATCGCGAATACGGCTGACCGTCGAGGTCGATCGCCGCGGCGAGGCAGACTTTCGAAATCGCCTGCGCGTTGCGCGTGCCGACCTTCCGGTACGTCTGCCGCCAAGCCGCGTGACGTGCGTGGCAGCATGATGCGGCTGATGATCTCATCGGGCGCGAGGTCCATCACCTTGTAGCCGGAGTGAAATCGATCGTAGGGCACGCGGCGGACACCCGCGGTCGAAAGCAGTTCCAGCTCGGCGTCGTACACAAGCAGCGCTGGAGGCGAATCGGCGGCGGGCGACGCATTGGCGATGTTGCCGCCGAGCGTGCCCCGGTTCTGTGTCGCAATACCACCCGTCTGCCGCGCTGCGCCGCACAAGCAGCGGAAATTCAGACCGAAGCAGCGGGTGCGACAGGACGTCGGTGTAGGTGGTCAGTGCACCAAGCGACAACGTGGTCGGCCGTGATCGTGATGCCGCGAAGCTCGCTGAGGCCCCACAGGCTGACGTAACTGCCCGGTGGCAGCTTTCCTGATTCCAGCAGCACCATCAGGTCGGTGCCGCCGGCAAACGGGCGACACCGATCCGGATCGCCCGACAGAAGGTGAAGCGCCGATGTCAAATCCTTCGGCGCCTCGAGCGTGAAGGGTCGCAGCCAGGCGCTCAACGTGGATTGTCCTCGACACCTCGGCAGGCCTCCACGACCGCCGCAAAGATTCGTTGATACCCGGTGCACCGGCACAGATTGCCGGCCAGGCCTTCACGAAGCTCGTCGTCGGTTGGCGAGGGATGGCGTTTCAGCAAATTGACGGCCGCAAGCACCATGCCCGGCGTGCAGATGCCGCACTGCGCTCCGCCGCACGCGATGAAGGCTTCCTGGACGGCGTGCAACCGGTCCCCGCCAGCAACGCCCTCGATGGTGACGATGTCGGCTCCGTCGGCCTGCACAAGCGGCACCAGACAACTGTTGACGAGATCCGCCATCGAGCAGAATCGAGCAGGCACCGCACTCACCTTCGCCGCAACCATACTTCGTCCCGGTGAGATGCAGAGAGGTGCGCAGGACGTCCAGCAGTCGCATCATCGGATGGCCGCTCACGGTCACATCGGTGCCGTTGACACGACAGCTGAATTGAGACGCTGGATTCAGGCACCCGCGGCCTCGATGAGCTCCAACACGCGTTCCGGGGTTATCGGTATGCGTCGCTGACGTCGATCCCCGTCGCGTGCGAGACCGCATTGGCGATGGCTGGCGCGGCGCCGTCCATCGGCAGCTCGCCGATCCCCTTGGCGCCGCCGGGACCATGCGCGTACGGTACTCTCCTCGAAATGCACGCGGATTGGCGGCAGATCCATCGACGTCGGGATGATGTAGTTGGTCATCTGCGCATTCGCCATTCGCCCTTCGCGCCACGCCACATGCTCGAACAACGCCCATCCGATCCCTTGCGCGACGCCGCCTTCGATCTGTCCAGTCGCCAGCACCGGGTTGAGGACGCGGCCGACCTCCTGGACGGCGACAAAGTCATCGACCCGGATCTGAAACGTCGTGGGGTCTACTGACACTTCGGCGACATACACGGCCCACGCGTACGTTCCATACGCATCCCCCTCGTACCGGTCGTCGTCCCAGTGCACGCCCGGCGGCGGCTGATATTGAGCCGACGCGCGAAGTGGACCGTGATGTTCGATGTACGCTCGGCAGGCCGTGGCAAACGGAGTCTCGGCGCCGACCGTCTCCGCCAGCAACGTCCGGAGGTTCAGCGCGGCCAACTCGACCAGTTTGCCCACCACCATGCAGGTGCGTGAAGCGACGGTCGGACCGCTGTTGGGTACGGCGGCTGTGTCCGGCTGCACGATGTCGATCTCGTCGACGTCGAGCTGCAGGGCATCGGCGGCTATCTGCGAGAAGACGGTATTGGTGCCTTGTCCGATTTCCGTGCACGACGTGAGCACGCGAACGCGTCCCTCGGCGGTCGCTTCGATCGTCACGACTGACGCGAGGTGGTCTTCGCCGGACCCGGTGAACCCGGCGCCGTGCATGAACGCAGCGAACCCGATTCCACGCTTCACGGCCGCGTCTCTATTCGACCGATCGAAACGCGCGCGTTTGGCGCGGTAGTCGGACATCTCGAGCGCGCGATCGAGCAGCGCGGAGATCGTCACCGGATCGCGCATCACCTGGCCGACCGCGCTTGTTTGACCGGTCTGGATGAAGTTGCGGCGGCGTAACTCGTCGGGTGAGAGATCGAGTGACCGGGCAACGCGATCCATGTGGCGTTCGAGCGCAAAAATACTCTGCGGCGCGCCAAATCCGCGGAAGGCGCCATGAGGCGGAGCGTTGGTCGCCACCGCGCGACCACGCACGCGGACGTTCGGGCAGAAGTAGGGGCCGGTCGCGTGGATCGTTCCCCGCGACAGCACGACCGGTGACAGCGTCGCGTACGCTCCACCATCGATGACAAAGTCGATGTCCATCGCCAGCAGCCGTCCGTCGCGGGTCACCGCAGTACGGTGACGCGTGCGCGACGGGTGACGCTTGGTCGTCGCCGCCATGTCCTCGGCGCGGTCGTAGACGATCTTGACGGGGCGGCCGGCTTTCCACGCGAGCAGCGCAGCGTGCCCCGCGATGATCGACGGATACTCCTCCTTTCCGCCGAACCCTCCGCCGGTTTCCATCTGGACGACGCGGATCTTCTCGTCGGGCAGGTCGAAGAGCCGCGCCAGGGCCTTGTGGACGTAGTAGGGGCACTGCATCGAGCCCCAGACGGTCACGCCTTCATCCGGGCGCGCAATCGCCAGCATCCCGTTCGGTTCGATGTAGAGCTGCTCTTGGGCGCCTGTTTCGTACTCTCCCTCGACGATGATGTCGGCGGCCGCGAAAGCCGACTCGACGTCGCCCCTGGTCACTTCGTACGACTTGAAAACGTTGTCCGCGCCCCAGATGATTTCCGTCCCGCGCAGCGAATCCTCGAGCGTGAACACCGCAGGCAGCGGATCGATCTCTACGTCACGTGGCGGCGGGCTTCTTCGAACAGAGACGGATCGGGGTGCGCAAGGAGCACGACCGGCTCTTCCGGGTGATTGATGCACCCGTCGGCGAGATAGGGCTGATCCTCGGTGATGAGCGCGACGACGTTCGTCGCCTGGGATGTCGGCGGCGGTCACGACCGTGAACTCGTCCCATGGGATCCCGTCGCCGTAATGAATCGCTCGGATGAGGCCGCGCGGCGCGCGGCTCCTGACAGTGGCCCCGTGCAGCATGCCCGGAAAGAAGAGATCGTCAACGTACCGGGAGTGTCCCGTGACCTTGGCGCGCCCTTCCTTCCGAACTATCGATCGGCCGATGGACACCCGGGCATTGTAGTCCCGGGATCCGGGATCCGCGGTCAGGGATCCGCGATCCGGCGTCCGGGTTTTGATTAGCGCGGGCCGAACCCCTCGCGATATCCGAGACGGAATCCGGCGCGGTAACCGGACTGGTAATCAGCGCGCACTCCGAGGTCCGCCGAATATCCCGAGTCAGCCTGCTCGAGCTCGCGTTGCCCTTCCAGATCCCAGTGACCGCCGTTGACGCCCTTGTCTTCCTTGCCGGCCTGAATGCCTTCCGTTCTGCCGCGCTCGTAGCCGGCCCGATAGCCCCGCGTCGTGTTGCGCGCGTCGGCAGTACCGGAGGTTGCGACCGGACCGTCGGCGGCCACCGCGAGGAACTCCTCTCGCGTGACGACGCCGTCGCCATTCTCGTCCATGCGCTTGAACGCCGCAGTGGTTCCGGTCCACTCGCTTCGGGCCACCCGCCCGTCACTGTTGTGATCGGCTCGATCGAACCGGGCCATCATCTGCTGACGCGATGAATCGTCGCGGCGGTTCCTGCCGTCGCGAACCCATACCTCGTCTCCCGAAAGCACGCCGTCGTGATTGAGGTCGTGCTCACGAAATGACTGCGCATTGCCGCGCCACTCGTCGCGCGTGATCACGCCGTCGTTGTCGGCATCCATCTCGCGGAATCTCATCTGGGTCCGGTCGTCGTCGCGTTGACCGTTCGCACGGCCGTTGCCGTTCCCATTCCCCTGCGCATATGCGGCCGCCGGAATTATGACGACGCTAAGCGCGAGGGCTGCGATAGTGCGTTTCTGCACGTCCTGCCTCCAATGCCTCCGCCGTCGCGCTGCGGTTCACCGCGCCGCTTCGGCGGGACAAGTTATTGGAACGTCTGGCAGGCGTCTGGCGTGCCCTTCTCGAACCCGCGGCGAAGCCATGTGACGCGCTGCTCAGACGTACCGTGTGTGAATTTGTCCGGGAACACGCGCCCGCTGGACATTCGCTGGATACGGTCGTCCCCGATGGCCGCGGCCGCTCGCAAGCCTTCCTCGAGGTCGCCCGGTTCCAGCTCCATCTGGCCCTGGTCCCCCCGTCCTACCTTGTCCGTGGCGTGCGCCCAGACTCCGGCGAGACAGTCAGCCTGCAGCTCGAGTCGAACCGACAACTGGTTGACCGCGGCGGGATTCTGCGACTGCACCCGCCTCATCTCGGAGTCGATGCCGAGGAGATTCTGGACGTGGTGACCGACCTCGTGGGCGAGGACGTAGGCTTCGGCAAAATCGCCAGCCGCGCCAAACTTGCTCTGCAGCTCGTTGAAGAACCCGAGATCCAGATACACGTAATGATCGCCGGGACAATAGAACGGACCGCTCGCAGCCTCGGCAAACCCGCACGCCGACTCGATCGCGTCCCGGAACAACCGCACCTTCGTCGGCCGATAACGATCGCCAAGCAGTTGCTGCCAGGTGGCCTGCGTGTCGTCCATCACCGCGCCGACAAAATCCACCACCTTTTCCTCTTCCGCCGTCGTCGCCACGCTGCCAGACGTGCCGACAGCGTCGGATGGCGGGCCGCCGCCTGATCCGACGAGGGACAGAAAATCGACGCCAGTGGCCCAGCTGAGAAGCAGCAGCACGAGCAGGCCGCCAATCCCCAGTCCTCCGGCCTTCATGCCGATGCCGGATCGCCCTCTCAAGTCTTCGATGTTGCCCCTGTCACCCGGCGTCCACCTCATCGGCGTACCCTCCCTCCTGGTGACGTAGTGCAAGAACCGGGACCGCCGGAGGCCCGGCCATTCAAGGCAAAGTGTGGAACTGAATGGCCGATCCTATACCTTGATGTGTCGCCATTTGCCCTGCCTGAAGCGCAGGACGGAGAGGAGGCATCGCGTGGAGTGCCCAACCAGGATCGCGGTCCAGACGCCGGAGGCCTGCAGCTGACCGGTCCGATCGAGCAGGAGGCAGATGCCGGGTGGCAGCAGCACCTGGGAGATGAGCGTGATGAACAGCGGACTTCGAGTATCACCGGTCCCCTGCAGCCCTCCCGTGTAGGTCAGCGCCACGGTGATGAACAGGCCCGAGACGCTCAGGAACCGCAAGAGGCCGCGACCGATCTCGACGACGGTCGGATCGTTCAGACCGAAGACACCAAGCAGCTGCTCCGGAATGAGAAGAAACAGCGCGCCAATCACGCCGGCAACGCCAAGGCCGAAACGCGCGGCGAGGTGCACCGCATGCGCGCTGCGGTCCGGACGTCCGGCGCCGAGATTCTGTCCGGCCACCGCGGCGGCGGCCCCCATCAACCCCACGGACGTCCACGTGATCAGCGAAAAGAGTTCCGCATAGCCGACCGCGTACGCCGCCTGCGCTTCCGCACTGTGGGGCAGTGATCCGATGAAGCGCAGCAGCATGACACCGGCCACGTTCATCGCGACGCCCTGAATGCCGGCCGGCAGTCCGAATCGAAACAGCGAACGGATGATCGTGAAGTCTGGCCGATGCGACATCGATCGCTCGAAATGCACGACCAGCCGCCCGGCAAAGATCAACCACAGTCCGACCGCCGACACCGAGATGCTCGCGATGGCGGTGCCCATCGCCGCGCCGCGGGTGCCGAATGCCGGGATCGGGCCTGCCCCGCGGATCAGCACGATGTTGAGAACGAAGTTCAGGATCGTCATCGCGATCCCGAGCCGCAGCGGCGTACGTGCATCGCCGGCCGCGCGCAACGCGCCGCCGAGCATGAAGAACATCAGCAGCCCGATGCTGTACAGGAACATCGTCTGCAGGAACGGGAGCGCCTCGGCGCGAACGGCTGGTGTCGCGTTGACGAGGTCGAGCAGCCACGGCGAGAGGAAGTAGCCGAGTGGTGCCAGGATCCCGACCGCAAGGCCGACCGCGGTCAGGAACGCCTGGTAGACGGTTCGATTCACTCTGTCGTGATCGTTGGCCCCGGCCGCGCGCGACACCAGCACGCCCATACCGGTGAACAGCGAACTGATGAAGACGATCACGACAAGAAAAATCTGCCAGCTCACGCCGATGGCGGCGTTGCCGGTGTAGCCGACAAACCGGCCGACGAGCACGTGGTCCACAATCCCCTGCAGGCCGCCGATGGCGTTCTGCAAAACGGTGGGCCACGCGATATTCCACACCGCCGCCGCGATCGGGCCGTCCACGATCGACCGATCGAAGGTGTGGCGTTTCTTGCCTGAAATAGACGGTGAGCCTGGGGCGGACTCGAGGGGAGCGCGCGCCGCGGCCTGATCCGACGGAACGTCGGCGGCGGGAATGTCAGTAGACACTATCGAGGCGGATCATAACAGCGCGTGTCGTTCAGCGCATCGACTTGATCGTGCGCCGCACCTCGGCGTGGGCCATCACGACGGCGGGTTGACGCTGGAGTGCATCGTAGTAGCGCCGGTGAAATCCCTCTCCGGTTTCGGACGCGGTCAGCAGCTTCTCGACTTGATCGATCAGCGCGGCCGCGTCGGCGTCGGTCGCGGGCGAATCGGTCTCGCCGGTCTCGTCGATACGAACCACGAGCTCCGACAGCGAGTGAAGCCAGGCGAACCATGGATCGTTGATCACGAGCTGCAGCAGCGAGGCGTTTGACGAGACTCGCCCTCGATCCATCTCGTACGACGCGCGCGCATCGTCGAGAAGAACCTTGTGAAGCTGGAGCAGTTTGCCGCGGAGCTCGCGCAGGCGACCGCGGTTTTCCTCGGTCATCGGCGCATAGGCCGGCGATGGCGCGGCAGCGCGGGAACTAGCGACGGTCGCCGGGCGAAGAAGAGAATCGAGATCGAGGCGCTCGGTGAGCATTCTCAAGCTTCCGTCAGCTTCGCGCGGCCAGTCGGCGCGCGGGCGATCCCAGTAGAGCTCGATGCCGTTCCCGTCCGGATCACGAAGGTAGAGCGCTTCGCTCACGCCATGATCGCTCGCGCCGTCCAGCGGAACCCGAGCGTCGCGCAATCGTCGCAGCGCATCGCCGAGCGAGGCGCGATCCGGGTAACGAATCGCGAAATGATAGAGACCGGTGGTTCCCGGTGGCGGAGCCGCGCCGCGACGACTCTCCCACGTATTCAGTCCGATGTGATGGTGATAGCCGCCGGCGCTCAGGAACGCGGCGGAGTCGCCCATTCGTTGAGTCACTTCGAAGCCGAGCACACCGGAATAGAAGGCCACGGCACGATCGAGGTCCGAGACCTTCAGATGGACGTGGCCGATTTCGGTGCGCGGATCGACAGGCTTCGCCATAGAGCCATGATGGCGCACCAACGGGGGGGCAGATCAAGCGGCGGCCCGTTCCCTCTTCCTTGCGGTGACGGTTTTGCAGATGTCGCGATAACTGGAAGAAGGAGGATACATGGCTGAGGTTTTCGTCGAATTCGCTGAACCAGTCCTGGCGAAGGATGGGAGGACCTTTCTGGCGCGTGCCTGCGGCAGTGAAATGAACAGCCATCTCTGGCAGGGATGGGTGGAGTTCGTGCCGATGGAGAGTGGCGTACCGCTCAGCTCGGGCCGCGAAACGACTCAACCTAATCGGCAGGATGCGGAGTACTGGGCAACTGGACTGACGCCTGTTTATCTCGAGGGCGCGCTCGAACGTGCGCTGAACCCCTTACCGCGCGCGACGCCTTCAATCACGCCAAGCCCGATCCTTGCTGCTCCACCCGCCGTCAACGAGACAGCACCACCGGCGCACGACAGCGTCCTGAACCCGTTTTCCGTTTACCGAAAGGGAGAATCGCTCCTTCGCAGTCAGCTGACCGCGCTGTCCGGCTGGCATCTCGTGAATATTATCGAGGCCTACCGGCTCAGCGAGCAGAAACCGACGGCTCTGGAGTCCACCCCGGCTCCCGTCCTTGTTGAATTGATTGTGGCCTCGGTTCGAGAACGGGCCGCGACGGCCGCGGAACGGTAGCGGCGATTCGGCCCGCCGCCGGTCCCGGGCGTCTGAATTTGCGTCAGTAGCGGAAATTTTTGCCGGGTCAGGCGAGGGGGCAGTCCAGCAGACGGCTCAGTTCCGAGACAATCCGCTGAGGATCGCAGGGCTTGCCGATAAGCGCGTCGGCGCCGCACGCATCCGCGGCGCGCCGAAATCCGTCATTGACCGAAGCTGAAACCACAAGTACCCGGACGTTCCGGGTGCTCGCATTCGCCTTGATTTCCCGCGTCAGCGTCCACCCGTCAACCGTCGGCATCTGCACGTCCATCAGCACGGCCGCCGGGGTTGCCGCCGCCAGGAGCGACCGTAGTTCTCCGCCGTCGGCAGCCGTCTGAACGTCGAAGCCGGATTCGCGGAGGTATTCCGCAAACCCTTCCCGGGTATCGACGTGGTCGTCCACGACGAAGCAGAGCGGCATATCCATGCGCCTTGCAAGGACCGCTCCCATGAGAAACTATTGTCCCCATTTCCCTTGAGGAGTTGTCATGCCTGTAAATTCGCGATACAGGGCCTGTGCCTTCACCGCCGCGGCGATCGCCCTCAGCGTGGTGGCGGGAGCGGCGCAGCAGAAGGAACGCAGTGCGGTTCCAGATAAATACAAGTGGGACCTGACCCAGATCTACGCGACCGACCAGGCGTGGCGGGCCGGCAAGGAGAAGGTGGCTAGCGAACTGCCGGCGATTCGCGCCTTTCGAGGGACCCTCGGCGCGTCGGCGGCAAAGCTCGCCGACGCGCTGGAACTCGCGAGCCGTTTGGCGAAAGAATTCAGCCGCCTCTACGTCTACGCGAGCATGATGTCCGACCAGGACACGAGGGTCAGCTCGAACCGGGGGATGCAGCAGGAGATGACGCAGCTCGGGGCGACGTTCGCGGAGGAAACGTCGTTCATGGAGCCCGAGATTCTGAAACTGGATCCATCGAAGGTTGATTCGTTCATCGCCAGCGAAGCCCGGCTCAAGGTCTACAGCTTCTACCTCCACGACATTGTTCGACGACGGACGCACACGCTCACCGACAGCGAGGAGAAGATCCTCGCGAGTTCATCGGTGATCGCCGGGGCGCCGTCGGACACGTATGGCATCCTGTCGAACGCCGACTTCCCCTATCCAACGGTCACGCTGAGTGACGGCAAGAGCGTCAAGCTCGATAGCTCCGCCTTCAACCTGTATCGCGCCGTCCCGAACCGCGGGGATCGCGAAAAGGTGATGTCCGCGTTCTTTGCCTCTCTCGGTGCGTTCCGCGCAACCTTCGGGTCAACGCTGAACGGACAAGTGCAATCGGACGTCTTTTACTCCAAGGCGCGCAACTACAAGAGTGCGCTCGAGCGATCGCTCGACGGGGCCAACATTCCGACGACCGTGTATACGCGCCTTATCGACGGCGTGAATCGGGGCCTGCCGACCTTCCATCGATATCTGAACCTGCGCAAGCGGATGATGGGCCTGCCCGAGCTGCACTACTACGACTTGTACGCGCCGCTCGTCTCGTCGGTCGATCTCTCCTACACGGTCGAGGAGGGCGAGAAACATGTCCTCGAAGCGTTGAAGCCGCTTGGCCCAGATTACGCCGCGGCGGCGAACCACGCCTTCAACGAACGCTGGATCGACATGTATCCCACGCCCGGCAAGCGATCGGGGGCCTATTCGAACGGCGGCGCCTACGACGTGCATCCGTACATGCTGATCAACTACAACGGCAAGTACAACGACGTCAGCACCATTGCGCACGAGCTCGGACACACGATGCAGTCGTACCTCTCGAACAAGACGCAGCCGTACCCGCTCGCGGACTATCCGATTTTCGTCGCCGAGGTTGCGTCCACCTTCAATGAGGCGCTCCTCATCGACCATATGCTGAAGACGATCACCGATGATGCAACCAGGCTCTCGCTGCTCGGCAATTACCTCGAAGGGATCAAGGGCACCTTGTTCCGGCAGACGCAGTTCGCAGAGTTCGAGCTCCGCGCGCACGAGATGGCGGAAAAAGGAGAGCCGTTGACCGGCGACGCGCTGTCGAAGCTCTATGCGGACATTACGAAGAAGTACTACGGTCACGACAAGGGCGTCTGCATCGTGGACGACTACATTCAGTACCAGTGGTCGTTCATCCCGCACTTCTATCGGAATTTCTACGTCTTTCAGTACGCGACGTCGTTTACCGCTTCAGCTGCGTTGTCGGAGAAGGTGCTCGCCGGCGATCCGGCAGCCACCAAGCGCTATCTCACGTTCCTCAGCGCCGGCGGCTCGAAATATCCGATCGATCTGCTGAAGGATGCCGGCGTCGACATGACGAGCGACGAGCCGCTCAACCTCACGCTGCAGAAGATGAATCGCGTCATGGACGAGATGGAGAAGATTCTCGCAAAGACGCCGACGAAGTAGCGCATGAAGCGAATCGCACCATGGCTTCCGGCTTTAGCCGGAAGCGCCTTTCTAGCCGGAAGCACCTTGTCAGCAGGAAATAGCGTGACAGGCGGCACTGCCGCGACCGGTTGGCCGGCCGTCGAGCAGGTGTTCCACCAACAGGTCCAGGCGTCAGGAATTGTCGGCAGCAGCGTCCTGCTGGTTCGGGACGGGTCGGTTGCGGCAACCGCGATGGATGGCTACCAGGATGTGGCCGCGAAACGCGCGGTCGATGCGGACACCATCTTTCACTGGGCGTCGATCACGAAAACCTTCACCGGCATCGCGATCATGCAGCTGCGCGATCGCGGTCTTCTCAACCTCGACGATCCAGTCATCAAGTTCGTGCCGGAATTCCGCCGCGTGCACAATCCGTTCGGCGACGTGTCGCAGGTGACGCTCCGACACTTGATGACCCACAGTTCCGGCCTGCGCGCGCCGACGTGGCCCTGGGGCGGGGATCAACCCTGGCATCCGTTCGAGCCGACCGACTGGGATCAGCTCGTCGCGATGCTGCCGTACACCCAGTTGAACTTCGCCCCCGGCACGAAATACAGCTACTCGAACCCGGGAGTCATCTTTCTCGGCCGCATCATTCAGCTGTTGTCCGGCGATGATTACGAGGTCTACATCACCAAGAACATCCTGATGCCGCTCGGCATGCACGCCTCGTTCTTCGACCGTGCGCCGTACCATCTGCTTCCCCATCGATCACACAGCTACTTCCGATCGGACACCGGACTTACCGAGGCACGTTTCGACTTCGATACTGGAATCACGGTCTCCAACGGCGGACTCAACGCACCGCTCGGCGACATGGCGAAATATCTCGCCTTTCTGACCGGCGATCGCCAGACGCCGGTTTACGAAGGAGTCCTGAAGCGGACGTCACTGGAAGAAATGTGGAAGCCGCAGATCGCCGCAACCGATGGCGAGGGAGCGACCGGCGCCAGCGCACAGGCCGGGCTGTCCTTCTTTCTCGAGCGGCACGCGGGCCTGGATTTGGTCGCGCACAGCGGCGATCAGAACGGCTTCATTTCGCACCTGTACGTTCACCGGCCGACGCGGACCGCATACGTCGCGTCATTCAACACCGATGTCGCACCGTCGAAGGCGGCTGCGGGCCGGCCGACGACCCGTCAGGTGGACGCGGCCGTCCGCGACGCCATCATTCGCGAGATGATCGCCCGCTGAGGGCAAGCCGCCGCTGGCGATCAGGACGCCAGCTGCAGCTTCGAATTGGAACGCGCCTTCGTCGTCTGCGCCTTCCCGTTGAACACCGCACCGTCGTCCAGGCGGAGAGCCGCGGCGACGATCTCTCCCTGCACATTGGCCGTCCGCTGCAGTTCGATGGTCTCGGCTGCGCTCATGGTCCCCGTCACCTGGCCGCCGACGACGATGAGTCGCGCGTCGATGTCGGCCTCGAGCTGGGCTCCAGGCCGGATGGTGACCGAATGATTCTCGACCGACACCGAGCCTTCCACTCGCCCGGCAATCACCACGTTTTCCTGCGCGGTGAGGTCTCCCTTGATTACGATCGACGCGCCAATCTCTGCGATCCGTTCCATGTCGCCCCCAAATCTGGAAAGTTGAGCGCTCGCCGTCTCGCAATTCCCATTCCTCCTGAAAATCTGAGCAACGTGATGCGCCGACTCACAAAATTCGCCCGGGGATCGGACAGATTCCGTGGCTCGATTACAATTTCGCGGGAGAACAGCGTCGATCGAGACGGCCGAATCGTCTCGCCCTCGTCCCATCTACAATTCGCGAATAGCTCGCTTTCGCATGCGTGTAACCTGCCGTTGATCCTGGAGCTCCCATGACGCCGCGAAAAACTGCCGCTCGCAAACCCATGAAATCGCTGGCGTCGAGCAGCGGATTCGAAACGTTTGTGATTGATCAGTTGTCAGACCTGGGAGAAGTGGTCCCGCGCAAGATGTTCGGCGGGGTCGGCCTTTATTGCGACGGGCTCTTCTTCGCGCTTATCGCCCGCGATGAGTTGTACCTGAAGGTCGATGATCGGACGCGGCCGCTCTTCGAGGCCGCTGGATCGACTCCGTTCTGCCCTTACGACGATCGGCCGGGGACGATGCAGTATTACCTCGTCCCGGTTGACGTGCTCGAGAGCGCCCCGCAACTGGCGGAATGGGGACGCCGCGCGGTTGCAACCGCGGCCAGGGCGGCCGACTCGGCCGGAAAGCCTGGAAAGAGGTCCCGTTCCCGAGCGCGCCGGTCCTGAAGTACGTCGAGTTCTCCGCCCGTTTCCGGGCTTTTGCGAAAAGATTCGACGCACGCCTCGAGTCAGGCTAGAGTGTTCGCCGGAACCCCCGCAGCATCCGCAACGTTAATTCCCTCAGGAGCAGTGGACGATGCGATCCGCGCTACTTGCTGGTTTGTGCGCCGCTTTTGTTTCGGTCGCTGTGCTGGCGCAGCAGCCGGCCCCCCCCGCGCAGGCTGCCGCTACCGCCGCAGCGGCGCCAAAGCTCACCGATGCCGAAATAGAAGATTTCCTGCTCCACGCAAAGGTGATCAAGACGAAGGGGGCGAAGAAGGGCGTCACCGCAACGCTGCGTGCCACATTGACCGACGGCAAGCTGACGCACGATGCCCAGATCCAGGACATTGACGAGCGTCAGCAGGTGTTCAACGGTTCGGGCGGCACGACCGAGTTCGACTTCCGCGACAGCTGGTCGTTCAACGTTGCCGGGTACCGGGTCGACCGCCTGATTGCCATGAACATGGTCCCGGTATCCGTCGAACGCAAGTGGAACTACAAGGATGCGGCATTCACCTGGTGGATCGACGACGTCGTCATGGATGAGGAGCAGCGGATCAAACAGAAGACGGAACCGCCACACACTGACGTGTGGAATCAGCAGATGCAGATGGTCCGCGTCTTCGATGAGCTCATCGCCAACGTCGACCGGAACCTGGGCAATTTGATGATTACCAAGGACTGGCGGCTCTGGCCGATCGATCACACCCGGGCGTTCAGAACGAACAAGGAACTGAAGAAACCGCTCAATGTGACGCACGCGGATCGGGCGGTGGTGGAGCGAATGAAAGCGCTCGACAAGGAGTCGCTGCGCAAGGCGACGTCGAAGTACCTCACCACGTTCCAGATCGACGCGATTCTTGCGCGGCGGGACGCGATCGTGAAGCGGCTCGAATCCATCGGTCCTGGTGCGCTGTACGATCGGACTGGGTGGTAGAGCGCGAGTCAGCGAATCCGCGTTGAACTGCGGTCCCTTCCTGGTTGATGAAATCTCGGCCAGACGATCACGCGCGCGCGCCATAGCCCACCCCCTGGGCTGCACCCCGTACTTCTGACTATCGGACTGATTGCGGGCGCTTGCGGACGCGTGTACCGGCGAGGACGGTCCAGCGTTTACCTAGATAGGAGCGTTGGCAGATCGGACGCCGGCCGCATGAGTGCAGAAATGAGCAAGGGGGCTGGAGAGCTTGCCGCGTGGTGCCGATATAGAGAGGCACAGCCCATGATCTGGTTCTTCACACGGGACTGCGCGCAGATCGACATCGAGGTCCGTCGCATCATCAACCCCGACGGCTACGAGCTGGTCGTCGACTACTCCGACGGATCGGAAAGCACGGAGATCTTCACGAATCCGCGCAGGCTCGTCCGGCGGACGCTGAGCCTGCAGCGCAAGCTGATTCGTGACGGCTGGGTCCCGTCGGGACCTGGCATGTATGGCCTGCCGGCGCGGCTGTCAAAGGCCCCCAGCCGAATCCGCTTGAAGAGCCCGGCGCGCCTCTGGGCCTACGTACACCGGCAGGTTACAGCGCGGCTCGCGGCCACTTTCGGGCTGTAAATCAGTTCCCGGTTTCCAGTTTCCAGTTCCCAGTTTCCAGTCTCCAGTTTCCTGACCCGCCTCTAGGCCGGGCAAAACCATCCCAAAACTTCCAAGTCTGTAGTGGCTCAGTACGCTCCAGATCGGACAAGTATCGTCCAGTCAATAGTTTCGAAGGCTTCGTGTTTGCATGTGGACGAGAAACACCCTGCCAAGGAGCGCCCATGTTTCACCTGAGTGTGGTCGATCACATTCGTTTGAGCTTTGCGACGTCGGCAGCAGCGTATCAGCGGCATGCGGAAGCCGCGAGCCGGCTTGACCGCCTGAGTTGGTATACGAAAGTGGCTCTCGTGTCGCTGACCGGACTCGCCTGCGTGCTGGGGTTGATCGCGTTGCAGCGCGGCCACGGCTTTCAGGTCGGCGCGACGATCGCGGCCGCGTGTGCATTCGTGGGTTCGGCCGTCTACGTGGCGCTGGATCTCGAACCTCGCATCTACGCGCACCGATCCACGGCTGCCCGATTCTGGTTGCTGACAGAGAAATACCGCGCACTGCTTGCCGACGTTCACGACCAGGTGCTCGACGGCCCGGCGATCGCTGATAGGCGCGATGCGTTGATGCAGGAAGCACGCGCCGTGTTCGAACATGCACCGCCGGCAGATCGGCAAACCTACGACGTCGCCAAGACCGCCCTGACGGGTGCGGGGAGGAAAGGCTATACCGAAGAGGAAATTGACGCGCTGCTGCCTGAGTCGCTGCGACGGCCGAAAGACGCGGCCGCCTGAGCCCATGCCATGACGACCGTGGAACGCTTCAGATCTCGACGGGTGATTGTTTCGCCAAGGCGGCGACGTCGTCTCGCAGCCGCGAGGAGATGCGTGCCATCGCTTCGTGGTCCAGCGGAGAGACTCCAGTGAACACTCGAGGATGGCCGATCCGGAGTTGAAGCGGGAACGGGCGCGGCATCGCGTGCCCTTTCGGCCACGCGTCAAAGGCGCCTGAAAGATAACAGGGCACAACCGGTGTGGAAGTGCCCGCGACCAGGCGGGCGACACCAGACCGAAAACGGCCAAGTTCGCCGGAGCAGCTTCGAGTCCCTTCCGGAAACACGATCAGCACCTGACCCGGGCCGTTCAGCAGCTCGCGGCACACATCCAGGCCGGCACCGCCGTGACGATTGAGCGGCAACCCATTCACCGCGACCACCGACAGCATGCTGCGGAGCGGCGTTGCGAAGAAGTAGTCCGCCGCGGCGACGGGAAACGCGTGATGCACGCGACGCAGAGGAAGACTCGCGAGCAGACAGACGGCGTCAAGGTGACTCGAATGGTTGCACACCATGACGAACGACATGTCGGCTGGCAGGTTTTCGCGACCGACGATCTCGAGTCGATGGCATGTGCGCAGCACGACTCTCATCGTCCACTGAATCATGCTTCGCAGAAGCCGGACGGTTCTGCCCTGAGGGCGCGGCAGGCGTTCGGTCAGCGGCACTCCGAGATCGACGAAGTGATGGGTGCAGGTCAAAGCATTCATCTGTGCGCCCCATTCAGTAGATGTCGTAGAACCACCGGACCATGTGAAAGAACAACGGCGCCGTGAAGATCAAGCTGTCAACACGATCGAGCAGACCGCCGTGGCCTGGAATTAGTGAGCCCATGTCCTTCACCCCGAGGTCCCGCTTGATCATGCTGAGCGTCAGATCGCCAAGCTGGCCGCCGACCCCTACGATCAGCCCTGCCAGTACGAGCTGCAGCCAGCCGAAATGAGGAAAGCTGAACCACAGGAGCCACGGGAGTGCCATCGAAAACGCGAGCGCGCCAAGTGCGCCGCCCCACGTCTTGCTTGGACTGATCGCCTCGCGAAGCTTCCGGCGTCCGAACAGCTTTCCCGATGTAAAAGCGGCGACATCATTGCTCTCGACGGCGAGGAGCAGGAACAACAGGTAGCCGTAGGCATGCGGCGAGTTCGCGAGGAAGCCAATGTGACTGAACATCCAGCCCATGTAGATGAACCCGAGCACCGCGAGCGCGGAATTCTGGAGCTGCCCCCGGGTCCTGTTGCGAGCGATCGGGACGATAAGAATGAGACTCACGACGTAGACCGGCAGCGCCATGAAGAGCCCGTACCAGCCGTGAACGTGCTGCCACGGGTCCTCGACGAGCGAGCTTGCGGCCACGGCCGCGATCCCGGCGTAGACCGCTCCAGTGATCCACGGGTCACGGGAGAGGCCGGTTGCGCGCGCAAACTCCCGGAAGGCGAACGCCGCGAGGAGCGAGACGCTGAGAATCGTCGCGACACGACCGGCGACCAGGACCACCAGAACCAATGGGACCATCACGAGCCAGCTGCGGTAGGTTCGCCACACGCTGGCCAGCCGGCAATGAAACACGTACGTCAGCAGCAGCAGGAGGATGCCGATGCTCGGCATCAACGACCCAACGAGGACCACATAGGTCCGCAGCGTGTCATTCGTGACGGCATCAGCTGGAGACATCACTGTTTGCCTCCCAGTTGGGCGGCGATCAGCCGAAGACGCCGGACTGCTGTGAGGAGCCCTCCGGCGATGATCAGCGCGAGCGCAATACCAACCGCGCCGAGCGCGCCACTCGCAGGTCCGCCAGGCCAATCCACGGGCGCACACGCGCAATACAGGCACGAAGCCGTAATCGTCGCCATCCGCTGCGGCTTAGCCATCGGTCCGGCGAAAAGGCCCGTCACGCCCACCGAATTCCCCAGCGCACGCAGGTACGCGGTCAGGACGGCAACGAGCGCGGCCTGATACCCGAGTGCGGGGACTCCACCGATCGCAAATCCCGCGGCCACGAGAATGACGATGTCGGCGACACGGTCGGGGACCTCGTTGTACAACTCTCCGATAGGTGACGCCTGCTTCGAACCCACCGCAATCATCCCGTCGAGGAGGTTCGCGAGAAGCCGCAGCTGGACGAACAGAGCCGCCAGCAACAGCAGGATCCGGCTGGCGACAAGCGTCGCCGTCCGAGTCTCCACCAGACAAAGCGCGGCGACGACGGCAAAGCCGATGCTGCCGAGCGACACGGCGTTGGCCGGGACCTGTCGCGCGATCAGCCACGCGGTGAAACGGCGAGCAAGGTCGGCATCACGGGATGCCAGAGGCCGCCGCTCAGCCGGTTGGTAAGTGGCGTCGATCATGCGCGCACCTCGATCAGTGAAGAAGTCCGCTCGCTCACATCTCGGCTTCCGAGTTGAAACGCTTGAAGCGCAGCAAAGACCTCTGGACGGACGACGACGCTCGGGCGCGCGGCACGGAGTCGCGAAACTGCCTCGTCTGGGGTCGCTGCCAGGCCGGAATCGATAAGCCACGACCCGACGATCGCGGCGCTTCGTGAGTAGCCGATCTTGCAGTGAACATAGACAGCCCCGTCGCGCCGGTACGCGTTGATGAACTCGATTGCCGCGCGCACCTGCTGCGGAGCTGGACCCGTGAGATCGAGGACCGGGAGATTCAGATAGGGGAGTGCCAGAAAGGGCCCGGCTTCAGAGAACTCTCCCGTGAGATCGAGCACCGCCGCCACGCCTTCTCTGACGGCCCCGGCCGCTTCCCGATCGTTCAGCTGACGACCAATCCAGATGTCCGGGGCCACGGCGTTCCATGCCACCGCGTGTCGCCGGTAGTAAAAGAGCGACACCTGCTGCCCGGCGAGCCACGGTCCCAGAACGATCCTTGCGGCCAGTGGTAACCGTCCAGCCTCTTTGCGCGTGAGGTGACCACACAAACCGAAGTACGCACCTGCGACGAACGCCGCGGACGCAGCCGGCCACAGGAGCGCGAGCCCCCACGGCTGGAGCCATATGCCTGCTGCCGCCAGGAACGCGGCTCCGATGGCATACCACACGCCGATGCGCGCATTCAGCGTGACGGGCTGGCGTGTGCTCCGATCGGCGACGAGGTAGGAGCAAAGAGTTCCAAGTGCGAGTCCTCCCACCATGTCGATCACATGATGCTGATACGTCAACACCGTTGACATCCCAATCAGGGTGAACCAGCCGTGCATCAGCCATCGCGGCATGCCACGCGTGTGGCGGTGGTAGGTGCCCGCCAGAATGATCAGGATGGCGATGTGCAGCGAAGGAAACAGGTTGCAGGGGCGGTCAAACCCATAGAGAAGCTGGAAGATCTCCTTCGTCCAGCCCACTGGCACTGGGCGCGGAAATGCAAACCGCAGCGGCATGACCAGAAACATTGCCCCGGCCGCGAGAATGGCTGTGGACATCCGTCGCGTGAATACTCCGAGCTCCGCGCGACTACGGCACAGAAAGGGTGCGGCAACGAAGAACAAGTCGAGCGACATGTATGGGACGATCAGCCAGGGAACGAAGGGCAGCCGTCGCTCCCAACCGAACGCCCACGTGCCCACGTCCGCGCGCAGCGACGTGATCCAGCCGGTCAGGGCGTAGACGACGATAAAGAGGATCGACAGCGCGAACGCCGTCGCCCCGCTTACGAGACGCGACGGGCGAGCGACACCGTGAACATTCCCCATGGGTCGATCTCCATGCTCAGCTTTTCGAACCCCGCGGCGCGCACCAAGTCGTCCATTTCGGCCTGCGTGCGGCGGCGCATGATCCACGGCTTGCCGTCCCAGTCGGAGAGGCCGCGCGCGATCAATTCGAGCTGGGGATGCCACGGCTGATTGGTATAGATCAGCGTGCCGCCTTCTGGGGTGGCGTGCGCCAGGCCGCGAAGAGAGCGCAGGACCTTCGTGTTGTCAGGGAACAACTCGTAAAGACCGGATACCACCGCGACGTCGGGCCGAGGAGCGAGGGCGGCCAGCGCGGATTGATCGAAGGCGTCGCCTTTGACGAACCCTGTACCCTGCAGGCCGAGTGACCCGGCAAGCACCCGGGCTTCCTCGAGGTTCGCCGGCTCCATGTCGCGCAGCTCGGCCGTCACTCGCAGCGATTCACATCGTTTCACCGTCTCCAGGAGGTAACGGCCAGCACCTGCGGCAATGTCCACGACGTGCACGCAGCCCTTCGACGCGTGGGTCCGCTCGATCGCGTGTTGCACGGCACCTTGGAGAAGCCGGCGGCGGATCCTGATCCCACGCCAGCCGATCCCATTCAGGTACTGGCGATCGATGAGCCGGCCCAACGGTGTGATTCCGACCGGCTGGTTGCGATAGACGTAATCCAGGGTTCGGCCCGAGTTGAAACCCGTCTCCCATCCCAGACGTATTCCCGCACTCAGGCGTCCGAGTGTCCGCAGGAACACACCAAACAACCGGTAGCCGATCCACTTCGGCGAAAGAAACCGCAGTGGTCGCGACAACGCGCGGTATCCTCGAACGTGTAGCCTCGCTCGTGAGCGTCGAGGAGTGGCGCCTGCGCGCCTGGCGCGCCGAACGCCGCTTCGATGAAGTCGCGAGTCACGCGCAGCGCTCGACCGGCGTTCAGCTCGTGATAGACGTCGTGATAGGACCCGGCCAGCTTCTCCAGATGCTTGACCGGCGATCCGAGCCGATCGAAAAACGTCTGTTGCGCGCTCCGCTTCACTACCCAATCCGACCCGGCAACGAGCATCAGGGTCGAGACCCGAATCGCCGCCGCGTCCTGAATGAGCCGGGTGGCGGTGTCGTGCAAATCGATCAGCACTCTGGTCGAAATCGCGTGAGTGATCAGTTCGTCACGGTCATGGCGAATCTGTTGCGTCCGGTCATGGGTCAGCACCCGAGCTTTCACGTAGCTCGGGACTGACGCCATGATCCCGAGCCTCTGGGCAAATCGAAGAGCCGGGATTGCCAGAGGCAGGTAGAGACGAATCCGGAACGCCGGCGTCGCCAGCACCGCGGCCCGCACGCACGGAGCGTAGTCATGAATCCACGCCGCGACGATTGCGGCGCCGACGCTGTGGCCTACGACCGCGATCTGATCCATCGGCACGCGTTCGGTCTCCGAAAGGTGGCGCACGAACAATTCCGCATCGCGCGCGTAGTCCCCGAAGTGCTCCGCATCGTCGCGCGGCCCTTCGGAGCGGCCGTTGCCGCGCGCGTCCCAGGCGAAGACCGTGAACCCTTCCGGCGCAAGCCTCTCCACCACGTCGTCCCACCGGCCTGAATGCTCGTGGCCGCGATGAAACAACACAAGTATTCGTTCTGCCGAGGCCCGCGGCCGCCACGCGCGATAGAACAGCCGCGTGCCGTCCCAGCTCGTGAACCAATGCTCAGACTGAATGAATTGCGGGGCGAGGGCGGGCAACCCTGGTGACTCTTGAGGAGCTGCGCCGGGTGCCGGCTCTGCACTCCGGCGTGCGCGTGCGCGTCTCGAGTAGTTGAGCAATCCGGCAGCGTGTCGATGGAGTGTGGCAGTAACCATGCCCCAAGATACGGAGCGGGTTCATGGCGAGTCCTGATTGGACGCTGAAGAATCGGTGAATTGTCGTGAACAGAGAAAAATCGGTTAGAACTTGCGAAACGTCAGGTTCAGCCGGCCCTCGAATGGCAATCCCACGGGTGCCGTGCCCGGCAGCACACGTGAGACTCCGTGATAGCGGAGTCGAGCCGGGCCGCCGAAGACGAACGCGTCACCGGACTCCAGTGAGATCTTTTCGATCGGATCACGACGACGGAGGCCGCCGAACAGGAAGAGCGCCGTGTCGCCGATTGAAAGCGAGATGACCGGAAGGCCTTCTGCCAACGAGTGCGGGCTCTCGTCCTTGTCCTGGTGCAGTCCCATCCGGCTCGATTCGCTATACCAGTTCACGATGCAGAGGTCGGGTGTGACCTCGAAACCGGCCTCATTGGCGATGCGAGCGGCGATGGTGGCGAGGCTGTCCGGCAGCGCCGGCACGGGGAGGCCTTCGATATCCGATCGACAGTCCTCGTAGGCGTAGGTCCGGGCGTTCCAGTGCCGGCCGAGGCACAACATGCGGACGCTCATGGGATGTCCGCCACGAACGATCGGCGTATAGAAGCCAGCCTGACGCGAACCGAGTTCCAGGCATGTCACCGCGACGCTGATCTGCTCGCTGACGCCGAGATACTGCGGAAGGTGAACGGCGCCGGGTGCGACGACGCGGCAGGAGACAGGCATGATCGGAGCTTAAGGCGGATATACGCCTCTGACATAATGCCGCAGCTCAGCCACAGTGCCGCTCGACCCCCGCATGACTCCCGATACCCGTCACCTATCCGACGCCCCGGCACCCTGCAGACCATGACGATGGGTCGGCTCGATCGCAACTCGATTGCCGATCTTCGGGCGTGCGCATGGATAATGCCCCCACATGGCCACCGCATGCGCACGGCATCCACGAGACCGAACACCGGCGCCACCTGCGGCGCGCAGTGATCGCGAGCACCGTCGGCACCGCGATCGAGTGGTACGACTTCTTCCTGTACAGCACCGTCACCGGACTGGTGTTCGCACCGCTCTATTTCCCGAACTCGGATCCGCTGACCGGGACGCTCCAGGCGTTCGGCATTTACGCCGTCGGATTCGTCGCCCGGCCTGTTGGCGCGGCGATCTTCGGCCACTACGGCGATCGCCTGGGACGGAAGTCGGCGCTGATCGCCACGCTGATGCTGATGGGTGTCGCGACGTTCCTGGTCGCGTTCGTGCCGACGCACGCACGCATCGGGATCTGGGGCGCGGTGATCCTGACCGTTCTGCGATTCGTGCAGGGCATCGGCGTCGGCGGCGAGTGGGGCGGATCGGTCCTGCTCTCGATGGAATGGGCGCAGTCGAACCAACATCGCGGCTACATCGCGTCGTGGCCGCAGTTCGGCGTCCCTGCGGGACTGTTCCTGTCCAATCTGGCCGTGCTGGGATTCAGCACCGCTCTCGGGACCGCAGTTCCTGTCGTGGGGCTGGCGCATTCCGTTCCTGCTCAGCGCCGTCCTCGTGGCGCTCGGCCTCTACATCCGGCTCGGAATCCTGGAGACGCCGGTGTTCGCGCGCCTCTCGGCCGAGAAGCGCATCGAGCGCGCGCCGGTGGTCGAGGTCTTCAAGCGTCAACCGCGCGAGATTCTGCTGACCGCGCTGTGCCGAATGGGAGAACAGGCGCCGTTCTACATCTCGTCGGCATTCGTGTTCGCGTACGGCACGGGCGACGCTACACCTGCGCCGGGAGTTCCTGCTCACCGCGGTGCTCGCAGCCACGATCGTGTCGTTCGCGGCGATTCCACTGTTCGGACACCTGTCGGATCGGTTCGGCCGCAAGCGCATCTACATGCTCGGCGCTGCGCTCACAGGCGTCTACGGGTTCGTCTACTTCGGATTGCTGGACACCAGAGCCCCGATGCTGGTGTTCCTCGCCATCGCGGCCTCGCTGCATCCCGCATGACATGATGTACGGACCGCAGGCCGCATTGATCGCGGAGTCTTTCCCCGGCCGCCTGCGCTACAGCGGCGCGTCGCTTGGCTACCAGCTGTCGTCGGTGATCGCCGGCGGACCCGCGCCTCTGATCGCCACATGGCTGTTCGGCCGCTATCAGTCGGGGACGCCGATCGCGATCTTCATCCTCGGCTGCGCGATCGTGAGCCTGGTCTCGACGTCATTCCTTCGCGACTACACGAATCGAGACATGGCGGCGGACTGAGTGGTCCGCGTCGGCGCTGCGGCCGATGGCTGCGCATGCGGTGCGCATTCAGCAATCAGCATTCAACATTCAGCAATAAAAAAAGGCCCGACGCTTTCGCATCGGGCCTCGACGAATAATCCCGGCAGTGACCTTTTCACTGCTCGCGGGGCCCCACCCCCGCTCGCGCGGCTCGACTCACTCCGTTCGCTCGCCGCAGCCGCAGGCGCTCTCTCCCACACACTTCGCATGCAGTAGCTTTCTCACTGCTCGCGGCTGACGCCGCTCGTCGGCGCTGCGGCCGATGGCTGCGCATGCGGTGCGCATTCAGCAATCAGCATTCAACAATCAGCAATAAAAAAGGCCCGACGCTTTCGCATCGGGCCTCGACGAATAATCCCGGCAGTGACTTTTTCACTGCTCGCGGGGCCCCACCCCCGCTCGCGCGGCTCGACTCACTCCGTTCGCTCGCCGCAGCCGCAGGCGCTCTCTCCCACACACTTTCGCATGCAGTAGCTTTCTCACTGCTCGCGGCTGACGCCGCTCGCCGGCGGTCCCCGCCGATGGCTGCGCATGCGGTGCGCATTCAGCAATCAGCATTCAACAATCAGCAATAAAAAAGGCCCGACGCTTTCGCATCGGGCCTCGACGAATAATCCCGGCAGTGACCTACTCTCCCACACACTTTCGCATGCAGTACCATCGGCGGTAGAGAGCTTAACTTCCGTGTTCGGAATGGGAACGGGTGTGACCCCTCTCCTATGACCACCGGGAAAGGCGGTGATTGTTGATTGCTGATTTGGCTTCAATGAGCTTTCAGCAGTCGACAATCGATTTTGTTTGCCTGGGGTCTCACGTTTTGGGGCGGCCTAATTCTGGCGCCGGTCCGTGAGTCGTCCCAGACTATGTCAAAGAGCAAGTTGCCAGTTTCCGGTTGCCAATCTCCAGTGAGTATGCGGCCGAAGGCCGCCACCTCAAAAACTGGAAACTGGAAGCCGGGAACTGGAGACTTCCAAGTTCAATTGAATATCCTGCAAACGGTAGTTTCTTCTTCCCACTATCCACACGTGCAACGTGTAGCATCGCTGCGGGTATCACCCGCAGCACCCGAGCGTCAGCTCGGGCGAACAAAGAAATGGTCAAGCCTCACGGCTGATTAGTATCGGTTAGCTCCACACATCGCTGTGCTTCCACACCCGACCTATCACCTGGTCATCTTCCAGGAGCCTTCAGAGCCTTACGGCTGGGAGATCTCATCTTGTGGAGGGTTTCACGCTTAGATGCCTTCAGCGTTTCTCCCTTCCGCACGTAGCTACCGAGCGCTACCCTTGGCAGGATAACTCGTACACTAGAGGTGCGTCCATCCCGGTCCTCTCGGTACTAAGGACAGCCCCACTCAAATCTCCTGCGCCCATGACAGATAGAGACCGAACTGTCTCGCGACGTTCTAAACCCAGCTCACGTACCGCTTTAACCGGCGAACAGCCGGACCCTTGGAACCTGCTACAGCTCCAGGATGCGATGAGCCGACATCGAGGTGCCAAACCTGAGCGTCGATGTGAACTCTTGGCTCAGATCAGCCTGTTATCCCCGGCGTACCTTTTATCCGTTGAGCGATGGCCCTTCCATGCGGAACCACCGGATCACTAAAGCCTGGTTTCCCACCTGCTCCACTTGTAGGTGTCGCAGTCAAGCTCGCTTCTGCTTTTGCACTCTACGGCTGATTTCCAAACAGCCTGAGCGAACCTTCGCGCGCCTCCGTTACAGTTTAGGAGGCGACCGCCCCAGTCAAACTACCCACCTAGCAGTGTCCCTGACCTGGATGACAGATCGAGGTTAGAACGCCGGAGTGTTAAGGGTGGTATCTCACCGTTGGCTCCCCCGAGTCCGAGAACCCGGGTTCAAAGCCTCCCACCTATCCTGCGCATAACACGCCAGCATTCACTACTAAGATGTAGTAAAGGTGCACGGGGTCTTTTCGTCTAGTCACGGGCAACCGGCGTCTTCACCGGTACCACAAATTCGCAGTGCCCCTCGTTGAGACAGCGCCCAAATCGTTACGCCATTCGTGCAGGTCGGAACTTACCCGACAAGGAATTTCGCTACCTTAGGACCGTTATAGTTACGGCCGCCGTTTACCGGGGCTTCAGCTCAAAGCTTCGCCTTGCGGCTAACCTCTCCCTTTAACCTTCCGGCACCGGGCAGGCGTCAGACCCTATACGTCGTGTTCGACTTCGCAGAGTCCTGTGTTTTTAGTAAACAGTCGCTTGGGCCTCTTTATTGCAACTCGTTCGCGCACACGATCGCGAGGACCGTGCACGGTACTCGAGCACCCCTTATTCCGAAGTTACGGGGCCAGTTTGCCGAGTTCCTAAACGAGGGATCACACTTGCGCCTGAGGATATTCTCCTCGCCTACCTGTGTCGGTTTGCGGTACGGGTACCCACTCTTCTCCTTAGAGGCTTTTCTCGGCAGCGTGGCATCACCGGCTTTGCGGGTCAAAGACCCTCGCCATGGCACCTCAGGGAATGTGACTCTCCGGATTTGCCTAGAGAATCCCCCTACATGCCTGAACCCACACGTCCAATCGTGGGCCCGGTTAGCCTCCTGCGTCCCCCCATCGTGATAACGAAAAGTAGGTAGTTCCGGAATATTGACCGGATATCCATCCGCTACGCCTTTCGGCCTCGCGTTAGGACCCGACTGACCCTGAGCGGACGAACCTTCCTCAGGAAACCTTAGGCTTACGGCGGGGAAGATTCTCACTTCCCTTCTCGCTACTTATGCCGGCAGGGTCACTTCTCGCCGCTCCACCAGTCCTTACGGTCTGACTTCGCTGCGACGAGAACGCTCCTCTACCAATATGAGACCCCGCAGGGTCTCGTCTATTCTACGGCTTCGGTCCTGTACTTGAGCCCCGTTGAATTGTCGGCCCAGAGCCGCTTGACCAGTGAGCTATTACGCTTTCTTTAAAGGATGGCTGCTTCTAAGCCAACCTCCTGGTTGTCTGAGCGTCTCCAGATCCTTTACCACTTAGTACAGAGTTAGGGACCTTAGCCGGTAGTCTGGGCTGTTTCCCTCTCGACAATGAAGCTTAGCCCCCACTGTCTGACTCCCGAGATACGTGTCGTTGGCATTCGCAGTTTGATTGGATTCAGTAAGCTGGTAAGCCCCCTAGTCCATTCAGTTCTCTACCACCAACGCCGACCTCTCGAGGCTATCCCTAAAGATATTTCGAGGAGAACGGGCAATCACGAGGTTTGATTAGCCTTTCACCCCTACCCTCAGCTCATCCAAGCTGTTTTCAACCAACACTGGTTCGGGCCTCCATACGGTGTTACCCGTACTTCACCCTGGCCAAGGGTAGATCACCTCGCTTCGCGTCTAATCCCAGCGACTTGTCGCCCATTTCGGACTCGCTTTCGCTGCGGCTCGCTTTCGCTTAACCTTGCCACTGAGATTAACTAGCCGGCTCATTATGCAAAAGGCACGCGGTCAGGCATTCCTCGGCCGAAGCCAAGGCATAGCCCTCCCACTGCTTGTAGGCATACGGTTTCAGGTACTCTTTCACTCCCCTCGCAGGGGTTCTTTTCACCTTTCCCTCACGGTACTGGTTCACTATCGGTCGCCAGGAAGTATTTAGCCTTACGGCATGGTCGCCGTAGATTCACACGGGATTTCTCGTGTCCCGCGCTACTCAGGTGCCTGTCGCGAGCCAGCATGTTGTCGCCTACGGGGCTGTCACCCTCTGTGGCCGATCGTTCCAGATCGTTCGACTAACAAGCTGGTTGGTAACTCGCTGGTTTTACACCAGACAGGTCCTACAACCCCACCGTGCAAGCACAGTGGTTTGGGCTCTTCCGCGTTCGCTCGCCGCTACTAGCGGAATCACTATTGTTTTCTTTTCCTCCGGGTACTGAGATGGTTCACTTCCCCGGGTTGTCTTCGCTAGACCTATGGATTCAGTCTAGGATTCTCAGGGAT
>CAVOPH010000007.1:522500-1072181 GCA_963697775.1 uncultured Acidobacteriota bacterium
TGCGGTATTAGCGTCCCTTTCGGGACGTTATCCCCCACTCGAAGGCAGGTCACCCACGTGTTACTCACCCGTTTGCCACTCTACTTACCCCTTGCGGGGCTTTCGCGTTCGACTTGCATGTGTTAGGCACGCCGCCAGCGTTGATTCTGAGCCAGGATCAAACTCTCAAGTTAAAGTGGTCGGTCCGCCCTTGACCCGCGACTCACGCCGCGCGCTACGGACGAACGCATCCTTTTAACGTTGATCGCCTGTTGATTTGGCTCTCTAACGTTGTTCAGTTCGTCAAGTGTATGAGTGGTTCACAGCCGCTCGCGCGTGGTGAACTACACCCCACACGAACGTTGCGTCGCGAGGCCTTGCGGCCCTGCGCATCGCTGCGCCACCCGCTGATACTCGACGGGTTCAAAGTCCGCCGTCGCCTTGCGGCTCCAGCAGACAAAGTGCTTGCACGTTCTATCTAGTTTTCAAAGAACCGGACCGCCTACCCCTCCCTCAAACCTTCCGCCAGAGGCGCGCGGCTGAGCTCGACGGGGTCAAGCATCCCTCCGAGTCTTTCTTCTCCGGGGGAACCTTCCAATCTTACTAGAGGGTTCCGATCCCTGTCAATCCCAAGGCCTCTCTTTTTTTCGCACCCGAACGCGCAGCACCCGGGCTTCGCGAAAAGAGGCCGCCGACGACGGCGAGGGGATTTGACGGAAGCTGAAGGACTTTCTCGAGGAAAAAAAATTTGCTCGATCCTCTGAGCAAATCATCCGGCCGCACGGGCCGGGTCACGCTCCGTGGGAACAAGTATATACGCGTGGGGGCCGGGCGTGTCAACCCCAACCCACCATCTGATAGCGATCAATGACGAACGCGAATGACGTGCTGATCCTTTCGACCCTTGCGCAGGACGATCACCTCCCCACCGATCGCGTCCTCGATCGTCAGCCGCGCCTTCTCGTCCTGCGCGCGCACGTTGTTCACGTAGACGCCGCCGCTCTTGACCAGCCGCGTCGCCTCGCTTCGAGACGCGGCCAGCTTCACGGTCGCCAGCAGTTCGACCAGGGAGATGCCTCCGTCGGGGAGCGCAAGCTCAGTCGAGGGCGCATCCGCCAAGACCATCAACACGTCATCCACCGCAGCCGACGTCAAGTTGTCGTTGAAGAGCACAGACGCCGCGCGCTCGGCGCGCGCCACTTGATCGGCGCCGTGGACGATTGTCGTCACCTCGCGTGCGAGCGCGCGCTGCGCGTCGCGCGCTTCGGGTCTTTCGCTCGTCGCGCGCGACAGCGATTCGATGACGTCGCGAGAGAGAAACGTGAAGCACTTCAAGTACCGCACCACGTCCCGGTCATCGGTGTTCAACCAGAACTGATAGAAGTGAAACGGCGACGTCCGCTGCGGATCCAGCCAGACGGCGCCGGCCTCCGTCTTCCCGAACTTGACACCCGACGACGTCGTCATGAGCGGCCACACGAGACCGTGCAACTTCTGGCCTCGGAGCTTTCGAACGAGCTCAATGCCTGCGGTGATGTTGCCCCATTGATCGCTGCCTCCCAACTGGAGCGTACAGCCATAGCGATCGAACAGCTGCAGAAAGTCGTACGCCTGAAGCACGAGGTAACTGAACTCGGTGTACGAAATGCCCTCCTCGCTCTCGAGTCGCCGTGCGACAGACTCCTTCTGGAGCATGTAGTTCACGGTGAAGTGCTTTCCTACATCGCGCAGAAACGAAAGAACGTCAATGGCCCCCAGCCAGTCCGCGTTGTCGACAATACGCGCGCGGTTGGCTGTCGCCCCGAAATCAAGGAACTTCTCGAGCTGCGCCCGGATGCCGGCCACGTTCACGTCCACGTCGGCTTTCGAGAGCAGCACCCGTTCCTGGGACTTTCCGCTGGGATCGCCAATCATCCCGGTTCCACCGCCGACGATGGCAATAGGCGTGTGGCCGAAACGCTGCAATCTGGCGAGACCCATGATGGTGAGCAGCGATCCGACGTGAAGACTGGATGCTGTTGGATCGAAGCCGATGTAGCCGGTCATCGGCGCGGCCAGGAGCGCAGCGCGCAGCCCTTCGGTGCTGTCGGAGAGCATCCCGCGCCATTCGAGTTCGGAATACACGTCCATGGTGAAAGTCGTCCGTACTATAACGTGAGACCCCGGCGCGATTGTCTGCGCCGTGAACAATTTCGCGTGCCGTCCGTCAATTTCGAGGCCCCGCGCTAACATAGCGGTCGATGCCTCAGCCCGCAGCCGCTCGTGGCTTCACGAGACGCGATCTTCTGAAGGGCTTCGCCGCCGCCGGAATCGGCGCCGCGACAGGTGCGGTCGCACACGGGTACCTCTACGAGCGATTTCACATCGGCGTCACTCGCGAAACGCTCGAGGTCTCCGGTTTCCCGGAGGCACTGTCGGGACTTCGCGTCGGACTCGTGACCGACCTGCATCGCAGCGACACGGTCTCGCACGAAATGATCGATCGAGCCGTGCAACTGCTGATGAGCGAGTCACCGGATCTGATCGTCCTGGGCGGCGACTACGTGACCTGGGGCGATCGACGATTCGTCGGGCCTGCGGCGGAGGCGCTCGCGCCTCTTCACGCGCCGCACGGCGTGTTCGCTGTCCTCGGCAATCACGACAACGATCACGACATGCCCCCGGCGCTCTCGGCGAAAGGCTTCGCCGTGCTGCGCGATGCGCGCACGAGGTTGACGATCCGCGGCGAGACGCTGGATCTGGCGGGCATTCGTTACTGGACGCGAAAGCCCTCCGAGATCGCCTACGTCCTGCGCGGTGCGTCACCCAACGTGATTCTGCTTGCCCACACGCCGATGCGGCTGTTCGAGGCCGCGGCGCTCGCGGTTCCGCTCGTATTGAGCGGGCATACGCACGGCGGTCAGATCGTGCTGCCCGGAATCGGAGCAGTCGCGGCGCGGGAGTTTCCAGTCATCGCCGGACGCGATCGTCGCGAGAGCACCACGATCTTCGTCAGTCGAGGCGTCGGGACGGTTTACGTGCCGGTCCGTCTGAACTGCCCACCGGAAGTCGCTCTGCTCACCCTCAAACCGCGAGAGAGCTAATCGCGCTTGCGTCCAAACGCAGAAAGGCGCATAATCGCGGCCGTCGCATGATTTTGATAACTCAAAATTACAAATATTAAATATAGAAATTGGAGAGGGTTATGGCTAAACGATTGAAACGATGGATATTGTCGACACTTGTGGTTGCCAGCCTGGTCTTTCTCCTCGCCGGAACCTGGCGCGATCCATGGCTCTGGGCATACGTGGGCGTCTGGACAGTGTCGGCAGCGTACGCGCTGCTTTCCTTGGACGAGGACCTGGCGAAGGAACGATTCCGCCCGCCCACCGGAGGAGCCGATCGCATTGCCGTGACCTTCATCAGAGTGGTTGCCCTCACGCACATCGTCGTGGGTGCGCTCGACACTGGCCGCTGGCACCTGACGGGGCCCGTTCCTGCGGGCATCCGACTGGCTGCGCTCGTCGGCATGGCTGCTGGACTCGGCACGTTCTACCGCGCCATGCACGAGAACCGATTCTTCTCGGCAGTCGTCCGTATCCAGTCGGATCGCGGTCATCAGGTGATCAGCAGCGGCCCGTACAGTATCGTCCGCCATCCCGGCTACGCCGGCCTCATCCTCGTGCCGCCATTCAGCGGGCTCGCTCTCGGTTCGTGGATCGCCGTCGCGGTTGGATTTCTCATGTCCGCACTCGTCGTGAGGCGGGTGTTCTTCGAGGATTCGTTCTTGCGAAAACACCTGGAGGGATACACGGCCTATGCGCAGCGAGTACCTCACCGTTTAATCCCGGGCGTGTGGTGAAGAGGTGCTGCGCTGGTCGATGGCCGTTCGATCGATTAGCCGGGTAAGCGAACGAAACGCCGGCCGTCGAGGCGCCAACGCCCGTTGAGGACAATGCGGGCGGCCTCCGGGAACAGGCGGTGTTCCTCGAGAAGGATGCGCGCGGAGAGGAGCTCGACAGTATCGTCGTCCCGAACCGGAACCGATGCCTGGACGACAATCGGTCCGCCGTCGAGTTCACCCGTCACGAGATGGACCGTCGCACCAGTGACCTTCACGCCGTGATCGAGCGCCTGCCCCTGGGCATTGACGCCAGGGAAAGCAGGCAGCAGCGAGGGATGAATGTTGAGGATGGCGTTCGGGAATGCCTCGAGCAGCCGCGGCCCGATGAGGCGCATGAATCCGGCGAGACAGACCAGCGAGACGCCGCGGCCACGAAGTGCCTCGGCGAGGGCGGCGTCATAGTCGTCGCGTGACGCGAACTCGCGGTGATCGACGATCAACGTCTCGATCCCGGCGGTGCGCGCGCGATCGAGCCCGGCGGCATCCGTCCTGTTCGAGATCACGACTGCGATTTGCGCGTTGAGCGTTCCCCCAGCGATAGCATCGATGAGCGCCTGAAGGTTGCTGCCGCGGCCGGAGATCAGGACGCCGATGCGGCGGGAGCCGTGAGCCGTGGGGCGGGATCCGCCCGTCGACGAACTCGGGGCGGCCTGAGCTGGTCGAAGGCCGGGATCGGGCGTTTCGCCGTCAGCTTGCACGGTATTCGACCTTCTGCGAACCAGACACGATCCGGCCGATGCGCACGGCGGCTGGCTCTCCCGCTCGCATGAGATCGGAGATCAGGCGATCGGCTCGCGAGTCGTCACACACCACGATCAGCCCGATTCCCATGTTGAACGTCCGCAGCATGTCGTCATCGGGCACACTGCCGGTCCGCTGCAACCATTCAAAGATCGGCGGCACGTTCCACGCTGCCCGATTGATGACCGCGGCCGTGCCTTCGGGGAGGATGCGCGGAAGATTGTCGGTGATGCCGCCGCCGGTGATGTGGGCCATACCCTTGATCACGCCGGACGCCAGGAGCGGCGTGATGACCGGCAGATACGAACGGTGCGGCTCGAGCAGCGCGGCGCCAATCGTCCGGCCAAGCTCCGGCACGAACGAGTCGACACGTAAAGCACCAATGTCGAAAGCTATACGTCGAGCCAGGGAGTAGCCGTTTGTATGAAGGCCAGAGGAGGGCACGCCGACGAGCGCGTCGCCGGGACAGATCGTTCGGCCGTCGATCAACCGATCGCGAGCGACGACCCCCACGATGAAGCCGGCGACGTCGTACTCCCCATCGGCGTAGAAGCCAGGCATCTCGGCGGTCTCTCCTCCGAGAAGCGCGCACCCGTTGTCGCGGCACGCCGCCGAGAGTCCCTCGACGACCTGAACCGCCACGTCCGGCTCGAGGCGTCCGGTCGCAAGGTAGTCGAGAAAGAAAAGCGGCTGCGCACCCTGAACCAGGATGTCGTTGACGCAGTGGTTGACGAGATCGACACCAATGGTCCGATGGGTGCGTGCTTGAAACGCCACGCGCAGCTTGGTGCCGACGCCATCAGCGCTGGCAACGAGCACGGGATCGGTGACCTGCGCGGACTCCAGGCGAAACAGCCCGCCGAAGGAGCCGATATCGGAGAGCACACCGGCAGTCGACGTTCCGCGCGCCAGCGCGCGGATCCGTCGCACGACCTCGTTGCCGGCCTCGATGTCGACGCCAGCCTGTTTGTAATCCATCAGAAATCGAGTGTCTGAATCAGAGTCTCGGCGAGCTTTCGTGCCGGGCTGTTTTCGGCGACGGCCCAATAGCCGCGACGAACGGTCACGTAGAAGCGCTCCTCTTCGAGATCCTCCTCCAGCATGTCGAAGGCTTCACCGAGTAAGGCGATCGCGGGCTTCGGATCGGGTTGGGCCTGAAGAACCTTCAACAGGAGCGGTGTGTTGCGAAGGGCGACGGCGCCGAGCGCGAGCGCGATCGCCGCTCTCGCTGGATCGCGACTCGGGCCTCCGTACTCGATCAGCCGCGACACGGCGTCCGTGTTGCCCGCAATCCCGAGCGCGGCCAGGCCAGCGGTCGACGCTCTCAGCAGATCGCGAAATCCGTCGGTCTCCATCGAAAACTTCAGCGACTCCTCGAGATAGCCCTGATGTGACGAACAGTTGATGCCGAGCAGACAGATCGCCGCGGCGATCGACGGCTGCACGGCCCGCGGCGCGGTTCGCTGGAGCGCCGCAAGCGTCTCGACCGACTTCTTGTCGCCGATCTTTCCAATCGCAAGGACCGCGTCATCCTGAAGCGGTCCTTCGAGCTTTGCGACCTGGAGGAGCGAGGGCAGCGCGTACGCGCCCTTGTAGTCGCCGATCGCCTCGATGACGGCGCTTCGAAAATAGTCCTGTCCTTTGATCACGAGCCCGGTCAGCGCCTCGCGGACCCTGGCGTCCGTCCCGTTCGCCGCCAGCGTCCGGGTCAGCGCCGGACGAACAGTTTCCGATGACTCCGTCGCCAGGGCGCCGAGCATTCGGGGCAGCAACAGCGGATCAGGATTGTGTTCGAAATACCCGTAGCCGACGGCGCGCAGCCGATCGTTTTTGGCCGACATGGCCTGAACCATGACGTCGTGCGTGCGGGCATCGTTCAGACCGGACAGGATCACCAGGGCCCGGAACCGAACATAGCCGTCCGAGTGATTGGAAACAGCGTCGATGAGCGCGGGGACGACGGTCGCGACAGGCGCACGACGAATCGATCGGGCGGCAGCGGTCCTGACGGCATAGTCCACCGTCCCGAGATGATCGATGGCCGTCTTGAGTTGTTCGGGGCCGAGGGTCGTCTCGCGCTGGGCTTCTACGCGCTGGGGCGTGGCCGGTGCTCCCCGGGAAGGCGTTGCCTGAAACGCGCCCCCAGTCGTGGAACCGAGCACGATCGCCGCAAGCAGAACGACGCCCGAGCGCATCCCCACCCTAATCGACAGCTTTGAGCGCGAGCTGGAGATAGGCGTGCTCGTCACGCGGAAACGATACAGGGTAGACACCCGTGTAACACGATGTGCAGTAGGACTGTTGACCCGCGCCGACCGCCGAGCGAAGCCCCTCGAGACTCAAGTAGGCGAGCGAGTCGGCGCCGACATACTTCCGGATCTCGTCGACGGTGTGCGTGGATGCGATGAGCTCGGCCCGGCTCGGCGTATCGACGCCGTAGAAACACGGCGAGATGGTCGGCGGGCAACTGATGCGGAGGTGGACTTCGCTCGCGCCCGCGGCCTTGACCATCTTCACGATCTTGCGGCTGGTGGTGCCGCGCACGAGCGAATCATCCAGCAGGACGACCCGCTTGCCTTCCAGGATGCTGCGAACAGGATTCAGCTTTACCTTCACGCCGAAATGCCGGATCGACTGCTGGGGCTGAATGAACGTCCGCCCGACATAGTGATTGCGGATGAGCCCCATGCGCAGCGGCAACTTCGACTCCTCGGCAAAGCCGGTCGCCGCGCAGACGCCGGAGTCGGGAATGGGTACAACGACGTCGGCGGCAACCCCGGCCTCGCGCGCCAGTACGCGGCCGAGCTCGGTGCGCACGTCATTGACGCTGCGGCCAAACACGTAGCTATCGGGACGAGCGAAGTAGACATGCTCGAACACACACTGCGACAGGGGCGCGGGCCCGAATGGCTTGATCGACCGCACCCCGCCGTCGCTGATGATGAGCACTTCGCCGGGCTCGACGTCGCGGAGGTAGGTGGCGCCGATCAGATCGAGCGCGCAGGTCTCCGAACAGACGATCCAGGCATCGCCCAGCTGTCCGAGCGCCAGCGGACGGAACCCATTCGGATCGCGGACGGCAATCAGCCGATCCTTCGTCAGCAGCGCGAGCGAGAAGGCCCCGCGAATCTGTGAGACCGACTCGATGAGCGCGTCTTCGATCGATGTCGCTTTCGACCGCGCGTAGAGGTGAAGCAGCACCTCGGTATCGCTGCTCGTCTGGAAGATCGCGCCATCGCGCACGAGATCGTCACGAAGCTCGCGCGCGTTGACCAGGTTGCCATTGTGGGCCACGGCAATCTGACCATGGGCACAATCGATCAGGAACGGCTGCGCGTTGGCCAGCCGGCTCTCGCCGGCGGTTGAATAGCGCGTGTGGCCGATCGCGAGGTGACCGGGCAGAGCATGGAGCGCGTCTTCGTCGAACGCGTCGGCGACGTGGCCCATCGCCCGGCTCGCACCCATGCGGGCACCGTCGGAGGTGACGATGCCGGCGCTCTCCTGACCGCGGTGCTGGAGCGCGTACAGGCCGAGATACGTGAGGTTGGCGGCCTCGGGGTTGCCGAAGATGCCAAAGACGCCGCATTCGTCCTTGAACTTATCGAGCATGGTTCAACGTGTGGCTCGCAGTCTGTGCCGCTCAAACGGCGCCGGTCGCCGCGCTGTCGGTGAGTACGAGTATTTTACGCCGCTCTGCCCTTGAAGTGACGCGCAATCGCAGTCGACCACATCCGTTCAGCTTCATCCCTTGCCACGTCGAGGAGCGCGCGGCCATCGACGCGCACGACAATCCGCGCGCCGCCGGTCGTGCCGATGAGTTTGGCTGGCACACCCGCGTCGGCTGCCTTCCGCAGCAACGCGGCAGTGTCGCCGGGCGCGACCGATACGATGACGCGAGACGCGGACTCGCCGAAGAGCGTCGCCAGGTCAGATGACGCCGATCCGCGGACCGAATCTCCGGGCACGTCCACGTCGCAGCCGATAGCGCCCGTATCGAACGAGCACTCGGCCAGAGTCACCGCCAAGCCGCCATCAGAGCAATCGTGAGCCGAGCGCAGCAGGCCGGCCGCCGCTGCCGTGCCGAGCAGGGCGATCAGGCGACGCTCGCGATCGAGATCCAGCGCCGGCGGCGCTCCGCGCACCAGGCCGTGAACGACCTTGAGATACTCGCTGCCGCCAAGCTCGCCGAACCCTTCGCCAAGCAGAACGATACCGTCGCCGTCACCGCGAAACGCGCGCGTGACGACCCTCGAGGCATCATCCAGCACACCTACCACACCGAGGATCGGTGTCGGGTAGATGGCCTCGCCATTCGTTTCGTTGTAGAGGCTGACGTTGCCGCCGGTAATTGGCACGTTCAGCGCGCGGCAGGCTTCCGCGATCCCTTCAATCGCCTCCACGAGCTGCCACATGATTTCAGGGCGCTCCGGATTCCCAAAGTTCAAGCAATTCGTCGCGCCGATCGGCGTGGCGCCTGCGCACGCCACGTTTCGTGACGCCTCGGCGACGGCGAGCATCGCTCCACGGCGCGGGTCCAGATAGCAGTACCGGCCGTTGCCATCCACCGACATCGCCAGCGCCCGAGCTGTTCCTTTGATCCTGACGACGCCGGCGCCCATGCCCGCGAGCACGATCGTGTTGGTGCGAACCATGTGGTCGGTACTGGCGATACACCCAGCGCTTGCTGGCGACGGTCGGCGACGACAGCAATGCGAACAGCGCATCCGCAGGTGCGACCGCCGGCAAAGAGGCCGGATCGAATCGTTGTACGTCCTCGAGGTAGGCGGGGCGGACCGTCGGGCGGTTGTAGACCGGCGCCGCGTCCACCAGCGCACGGTTCGGGATCTCGGCAACCACCTTTCCCTGATCTTTGACGCGCATCAGCCCGTCGCCGGTGACGTCGCCGATGTGCGCGGCGTGCAGATCCCACTTTTCGAATATCCGCTCGACCTCCGCCTCGCGTCCTCTCTTCACCACGAGGAGCATCCGCTCCTGCGATTCCGAGAGCATGATTTCGTACGGCGTCATGCCGGTTTCGCGCTGCGGGACATGCATCACGTCGATGTCGATGCCGGCGCCGCCGCGGGATCCCATCTCGCATGTCGAGCACGTCAGCCCGGCAGCTCCCATGTCCTGCACGCCGATGAGCGCGTCGGTCTTCATCAGCTCGAGACAGGCTTCGAGCAGGAGCTTCTCCATGAACGGATCGCCAACCTGCACGGCTGGACGTTTCTCGGCCGACTTCTCGTCGAACTCCGCCGACGCCATTGTCGCCCCATGGATGCCGTCGCGCCCCGTCTTCGATCCGACGTAGTAGACGGGATTGCCAACGCCTGACGCGCTGCCCTTGATCAACGCGTCGGCACGCGCGATGCCGAGGCAGAACACGTTGACCAAGGGATTCCCGGCGTAGCGATCGTCGAACGCGATCTCGCCGCCGACCGTCGGGATGCCGATGCTGTTGCCGTAACCCGCGATGCCGGCGACCACGCCTTCGACGGTCCGGCGAGTCCTCGCCCCCTCAGGGCCGTCCAGCTCCCCGAACCTCAGCGAATTCATCAGCGCGATCGGACGGGCCCCCATCGTGAAAATGTCGCGGATGATGCCGCCGACACCGGTGGCGGCGCCCTGGTACGGCTCGATGAACGACGGGTGGTTGTGCGATTCGATCTTGAAGACGGCCGCCAGCCCGTCGCCGATGTCCACGGCTCCGGCGTTCTCGCCCGGACCCTGCAGGACGCGCGGCCCCTCCGTGGGAAGCTTCTTCAGGTGCAGCCTCGAGCTCTTGTAGCTGCAGTGCTCGGACCACATGACCGAGAAGATGCCGAGCTCGGTGATGCTCGGCTCGCGGCCGAGGGCCGTGACGATGCGATCGTATTCCTCGAGGGTGAGGCCGTGACGTTCGAGGAGGACGCGATCTGCCGGGCTCATGATGCGGCCGTTGACACGGCACCGTGTGCGGCGACCTGTGAAATCACCGAATCGAACAGCACGAGCCCGTCGGCGCTGCCCAGTGCAGACTCGCAGGCGCGTTCCGGATGCGGCATCAGACCGACGACGTTACGGCCGGCGTTGCAGATACCGGCGATGCCGTTCACGGCGCCGTTCGGATTCGCGTCGTCGGTCACGCGGCCCGCCGCGTCGCAATACCGGAAGATGACCCGGCGCGACGATTCAAGCTCGGCGATCACTTCGGCGTCGGCGAAATAGTTCCCTTCGCCGTGTGCGATCGGAATCGATAGCACCTGCCCCTGGCTCGCGCTCAACGTGAACGGCGTGTCGGTCTGTTCGACGCGAATCGACACGTGCTCGCAATGGAACTTCAGATCGCGGTTGCGCAGCATCGCTCCGGGCAGCAACCCGGCTTCGCAGAGGATCTGAAAGCCGTTGCAGATGCCGAGCACGGGCCCACCGGCGCGCGCGAAATCCGCGACCGGCTGCATCACCGGGGAAAACCGGGCGATCGCGCCGGTCCGCAGGTAGTCGCCGTGCGAAAACCCGCCCGGGAGCACGACGACGTCAGCGCCTTTGAGGCTCGTTTCCTTGTGCCAGACGAACTCGGCCTCCTGGCCGAGCACGTGCTTGGCGGCATGATACGCGTCGTGATCGCAGTTGGAACCAGGAAAGACGACGATGCTGAATTTCATAGTCGGTTGCCAGTTTCCAGTCGCCAGTTGCCAGTCTTTCCAGTCGAACTCTGGAAACTGGAGACTGGAAACCGGGAACTACTCAATTTCAACCCTGTAACTCTCAATCACCGGATTCGCGAGCAGCTTGTCGGCCACCTCTGCGGCCAGCGTGCGCGCCTGCTCCGCTGACTTCGCCGCGAGATCGAGCTCGAAGTATTTGCCTTGCCGAACGTCGCCGATGCCTGCATAGCCCATTGAGTGGAGAGCGTCGGCGATCGTCTGCCCCTGCGGGTCGAAAACGGAGGGTTTCAGTGTGACAAAGACTCGAGCTTTCATTTTCAGTTTCCAGTGCCCAGTTTCCAGTTTCCAGCTAGTCGCTCGGGCCGACGATTCGCGGCAGCGTGCTGCTCAGTGAACGCTCTCCATCGGCACCGGCGCAAACACCCTTTCGAAAATCGCATCAACGTTGCGCATCTGATCGTTGAGGTCGAAGGCCTTCTCGACCTCCGCGGGCGTCAAGACCCTCATCAGGTCCGGGTCGGCCAGCAGGAGCGACTTGAAGTCCTTTTGTTCGTGAAACGAACGCATCGCGTTTCGCTGAACCCACTCGTAGGCCTGCTCGCGCGAGATGCCGCGGCGAGCGAGCTCGAGCAGCACAGTACCGGAAAACACCACGCCGCGCGAGCGATTCAGGTTTTCGAGCATTCGCGCGGGATACACGACCATGCCGCCGACGATGCGGGTGAACCGGCGGAGCATGTGGTCGAGGGCAATGAAGCTGTCCGGAAGAATGACGCGCTCGACTGACGAGTGCGAGATATCGCGTTCGTGCCAGAGCGCGATGTTTTCCAGCGCCGCCATGGCGTTCGCCCTCACCAATCGCGCAAGGCCGGTAATCTGCTCGCATCCGACGGGGTTGCGCTTGTGCGGCATCGCCGACGAGCCCTTCTGTCCCTTGCCAAACGGCTCTTCGACCTCCCCGATTTCGGTTTTCTGCAGGCCGCGAATCTCCAGCGCAAATTTTTCCAGCGAGGCTGCCGTAATCGCCAGCGTCGTCATCAACTCGGCGTGTCGGTCGCGCTGAATCACCTGCGAGGAAACCGGCGCAGGCTCCAGACCGAGCCTGGCGCAGACGCTGGCCTCGATCGAGGGGTCGAGGTGCGCAAACGTGCCGACCGCGCCCGAGATCTTTCCGACCGAGACCACGTCACGCGCGCGAAGCAGCCGGTCCAGATCCCGCTGGAGTTCGGCGTACCACAGCGCGAGCTTCAGGCCAAACGTCATCGGCTCGGCGTGAACGCCGTGCGTGCGCCCGATCATCGGCGTGCGGCGATGCTCCTCGGCGCGCGCCCGGACTGCCTCCATGAGCCCGGCAAGACCCGTGACGATCAGATCGCATGCCTGACGCATCTGGAGCGCCTGCGCGGTGTCGACGACGTCGGAAGACGTCAGCCCGAAGTGAAGCCAGCGCGCCGCGGGTCCGACTTTTTCCGCGACGGCGGTGGTGAAGGCGATGACGTCGTGCTGAGTCGTTTGTTCGATTTCTTCGATGCGTGCGATGTCGAACGCCGCCTTCGCGCGCAGATCGCGCGCGGCCTCGCCCGGCACGATGCCCGCCTCGGCCATGGCGTCGGCGGCGGCGAGCTCCACCTCCAGCCAGGTCTCGTAACGGCGCTGCTCGCTCCAGATGGCCCCCATCTCGGGGTTGGTGTATCGGCGAATCATCGGAATGCTGAATGTTGAATGCTGAATGCGGAGTGTCGATTGAGGCGGGGCTCAATCAGCATTCCGCAATCAGCATTCAGCATTTCTCTCCTATCCAAGATCGATTCGCGCACGCTCGATCGCAGGCACCGACGGGCCCAGTACGGTCGCGGCGAGCGAACCATTCGAGAACAGATCGTGTGCGACCCGCTGGACGTCGAGGTCGGTGACGAGCTCGACACCGGTCAGCGTTTCATCGAGACCGAAATGCCGATCGAAGTAGATCTCCTGCCTCGCGAGGTGCGACATCCGGCTGGCGGTGTTCTCGAGGCTCAGCATCAGGCTGCCTTTGAGATGATCTTTCGCCCGGCGCAGTTCCGCCTCGGGCACCGGCGCCCGCTTCATTCCGCGCAATTCCTCGACGCACAGGTCGATCACTTCACCGACCGCCTCGTTGGCGCAGCCGGCGTAAATCGTGATGTTTCCGGCGTCGCGATAGGCGCTCAGGCCGCTGAAGACGGCGTAAGCCAGCCCACGCTTTTCGCGCACGTTCTGAAACAGCCGCGAGCTCATCGATCCGCCGAGCACGGTGTTCATGATGTAGCTGACGTACCGATCATCGTGGTTTTGCGGATAGCTGTTGGTGCCAAGACAGATATGGCTCTGTTCGAGGTCCTTCGTGCGGGTAATCACCTGCGGAACGACACGGGGAGGATCGGCGGCCAGCGGCGCGCCCGTCGAGGCCAGGTTCCCGAAGGCCGTCTCCACCAGCTCGCGCACGCGAGCGTGATCGAGATTGCCGGCCGCGGAAATGATCATGTTCTTGGCCACGTAGGCGCCGCCGAAGTACTCGCGCAGGGTGTCTTGCGTCAGCGCTTCGACGGTTTCCTTCGATCCGAGGATCGGACGCCCGAGCGGATGGCCTTCCCAGAAATGCTGCGTGAACAGCTCGTGGACGAGGTCATCGGGCGTGTCCTCGACCATCTTGATCTCTTCGAGGATGACCTTCTTCTCGCGCTCGATCTCGGCGGCCGTGAAGGCCGGACGCCTGACGATATCGGACAGCAGATCGACGGCGAGCGGAAGGTGCTCGTCGAGCACCTTGATGTAGTAGCTGGCGTATTCCTTCGCGGTGAACGCATCGAGCTGTCCGCCGATCGAATCAATCGCCTGCGCGATGTCTTCGGCGCTTCGGTTGTGGGTGCCTTTGAACAGCATGTGCTCGACGAAGTGGGCGATCCCGCCGCGTTCGTCGCTCTCATGCCGCGACCCCCGCATCAACCAGACGCCAATGGTCACCGACCGCACGTGCGGCATGGTTTCTGTGATGAGACGTAAACCGTTGTCGAGGACGTCGCGAACGACCATTCGTTGTCAGTGTGAGTTCGAGAAGGGTTGCCGATGCTGCTGCAATCTATTGTATCTAAAGGAATTATTCCGCTCGACCGAAACGCTTATTTTAGCATGGCTCGCGCACGGCATTCAAGAAGGCCCACCTGATTCGGCGGCCTTCGGCCGACATAGTACAATGAGAATTCACCCTTTGCGCCGGGAACCGGCCTGCGCCCGTCATGTCTACTCATACCCGCCTCGACGTCGCGGAGACCGAGCTGAGCGAGCTCGAGCGTGCGCTGACCGACCTCGGGCACCCCCGTTTCCACGCCCGACAGATCTACCAGTGGGTCCATCAGCGCGGAATCACCGATTTCGCGCTTATGAGCGATCTTCCGCGCGATCTCCGGACACACCTCGCGGCCGATTTCCTGGTGACCACACCGACGGTCGAAAAGATGGAACGTTCGGTGGACGGGACCACGAAATTCCTGTTGCGCCTCGGAGACGGGAAACATATCGAGTCGGTGTACATCCCGGACACGCCGGCGCAGACGTTCTGCATTTCCACCCAGGTCGGATGCGCGATGAAATGCGCCTTCTGTCTGACCGGCAAGATGGGCTTCGATCGCAATCTCACCGCGGGCGAGATTGCCGGCCAGGTCCGCGTCCTGGCACGCGAGCTCGGCATGCTCGACGGTCCCTTCAACATCGTCCTGATGGGCATGGGAGAACCGCTGCACAACTACGAAGCGACGATGAAAGCGTTGAGGATGCTGGCCGATGAACATGGGTTTGGCCTGTCCGGCCGCCGGATGACGCTGTCGACCGTCGGGGTGTTGCCGGCCCTCGAGCGGCTGGCCAGCGAACCGCTCATGCCGAACCTGGCCATCTCCCTTCACTCGACAACCGAAGAGCAGCGCGACCTTCTCGTTCCGATCAACCGCAAGTACGGCTTGAAGGAGCTCCTCGACGCATGCCGGCGCTTCCCGGTGAAACGCCGGGAGCGCATCACGTTCGAGTACGTGATGCTGCACGACGTGAACGATTCACCGGAGGACGCACGGCGTCTCGTGCGTCTGCTCCACGGAATCCGCGGCAAGGTCAATCTGCTCCCGTTGAACGAAGCGGCGGGGATTCCATTCGAGCGGCCCGCCGACACGCGCGTCGATCGGTTCGCTCGGATTCTGTCGGAGCACGGCGTGACGGTGTCCGTCCGCAAGAGTCGCGGTCGCGACATCCGCGCCGCGTGCGGCCAGCTGATCACCGAATCACCGAAGGCGGCGGCGCCTGGCAAACGCCTGGCGATGCTGATGGGGACGTAGAAAGTTAAAAGTTAAAGTCTCAGGCGACGAGTTCGCCGACAAGGCTCGAACCCACCGCACCCAGCCTTACCGTCACCCGCTGATTCCGGGGTAACCCCGCGGGGATTCTCACCTTCAAGTAGTTATCCGTCACAACCAGCGTGCCGTCCTCGAGCGTCAGGCCCGGACGAACGGCGCCGAGCTGCGACTGGTGGAACCGCCGTGTGAGCTCCGCGCCGAGTGCACGCAACTGCAGGCCGCGTTTCCGCGTGACCGCTCCATCCACTTTGCCGCGCATACGGCTTGCTTCAGTCCCGGGCCGATCCGAATACGGAAACACGTGGAGGTGGGTCAGCGACGACGTGGGCGCGTAGGCGAGGTTCGCCGTGAAATCGTCCTCGGTTTCCCCAGGAAACCCCACGATCATGTCGGATCCAATCGATGCGTGCGGAAGCCGCTCGCGAATCGGGTCAACGACACGTCGATAAGAGCCCAGCGTATACGGCCGTCGCATGGCGGTCAGCATGCGATCGCTGGCGTGCTGAAGCGGCAGATGAAAATGCGGCGCGAAACGGCCTCTGCTCTCGACGATGAGGTCGATCAGGTCCGGCGTGCAATCCATCGGCTCGAGCGAACTGATTCGAAACACGAGATCGCCATCGACGATCGCCAGGGCGCGCAGCAAATCAATCAGGCCTGCAGACGGACGGAGGTCTCGACCATAGGATCCAAGATGGACGCCCGTGAGCACGATTTCCTTGAAGCCTGACGCCGCGGCGCGCTTCACCTCGCGCACAACGTCAGGAACGGGGACGCTCTGCCCAGGCCCGCGCGTTGACGGAATGATGCAGTAGGCGCAGGGTTCATCGCAGCCGGTTTGCACACGCAGCGTGAACGCGGTGCGTCCTGCCATCCCGGGCTCGATCGCTCGGCCGCACGGGCCGTCGCCACCAACGAATCGCTCGTGGAGAACGTCCACGAGGCGATCCTTCTCGCTGTTTCGGACGACGCGGACGACGTTCGGGAGTTCAGTGATATCGCTGGCGCACCGCGTCGCGTAACAGCCGGTGACGATGATTTGAGAGGCCGGGTTGTCGCGGGCGATGCGCCGGATCGTCTGTCTCGCTCCCTGATCCGCGCTCGCGGTAACCGAGCACGTGTTCACCACGACCACGTCGGCTTCTGTCGTCGCCGCCGCGGCGCCCCCTCGGGCGCGCAGATCTTCTTCGAGCCGCAGCGAGTCGGCCTGATTCACGCGGCAGCCGAAGGTGACGATGGAATACTTCATGGGTGCTTTGCTTCCGGGATCCGGGATCCGGATCGCGGTCCGCTGATCGCTAGGCCCCCGCGGCCGTACGCAACTTCTCCGCTGCCTGCTCGACTTTCTGCGCCATCGTCCTCTTGTGTGAGTCGAGGCGAGACGAGATGGCGGAATCGCCGACGGCAAGAATCTGCGCGGCGAGAATGCCGGCGTTGGTTGCGCCGGGCTTGCCGATTGAAACGGTGGCGACCGGAACACCGGGGGGCATCTGGACGGTCGAGAGCAGCGCGTCCAGTCCTTTCAGCGCCGAAGAATCAATCGGCACTCCGATCACCGGCATCGTCGTGTGAGCGGCGACGACGCCTGCGAGGTGCGCGGCCGCGCCGGCGCCGACGATAAAGACCTTCACCCCGCGAGCGGGAGCTTCTCGGACGAGACGCATGACGCGTTCGGGAGATCGGTGGGCGGACGCCACGGTCATCTCTGACGAAATGCCCAGCTCGCCGAGGACGTCCACGGCCGCTTGCATGATCGGCGCGTCAGAATCGGAACCCATCAGTATCAGGACATCGATGTGCGACATACAGACTCACGATTTCGGGCTGAGTGCCAGTGCCTTCTGTCCAATATCACCACGGTAGTGCGCCCCGCTGAACGAAATCCTCGAAACCCCGCGGTAAGCGCGTGCAATCGCCTGCGAGTAATCCTGCCCTCGGCCGACAACGGTGAGCACGCGCCCGCCGGCGGTCACGATCTGATTGTCGCGGCTGGCAGTACCCGCATGAAACACGAGCACACCTTCCTCGGCTGCGGCGTCGTCGAGCCCGTGAATCGGCACACCACTCTGGCTCGAGGCCGGGTACCCTCGTGATGCGAGGACGACGCCGACCAGAGAGTCGGGCCGGAACGCGATTCGCTCTGTGCTGAGCGCGCCGTCAGCGGCAGCGAGCAGATGTGGCGCCAGGTCGTCAGCGATCATCGGAATGACGACTTGCGCTTCCGGATCGCCGAAGCGAACGTTGAATTCAATGACCTTTGGACCGTCGCACGTCAACATGAGGCCGGCGTACAGGAATCCTCGATACGGATGACCGTCGGCAGCAAGCCCCGCGATCACGGGATCCACGATCTCGCGGATGATGCGCGCCTGCATCACACCGTCCACGAGGGGACTCGGTGCGAACGCGCCCATGCCTCCGGTGTTCGGTCCCTGATCGCCGTCGAAGACGCGCTTGTGATCCTGCGCTGACATCAACGCAGAGGCGCGCGAGCCGTCGCACACTGCGAAGAACGAGACCTCGGGCCCGACCAGGCACTCTTCGAGGACGACACGTGCACCGGCGTGGCCGAACTGCTTGTCTTCCATCGCCGCATGAATCGCCTGATCCGCTGATGCGCGATCCGGCGCCACCACAACACCTTTGCCGGCAGCCAGCCCATCAGCCTTGACGACGATCGGAAAGCCAAGCTCGCCCGACGCCACGATCGCGTGCGCTTCCCGCGAATCGTCGCAGGCGCGGTATCTCGCGGTGGGAATACCGTGCCGCGCCATGAAGGTCTTGGCGAACACCTTGCTACATTCGAGCTGCGCGGCGGCGCGCGACGGACCGAAAATGCGCAGGCCACGCGAGGCGAACAGATCAGCAATCCCGACATCGAGCGGGAGCTCGGGCCCGACCACGGTGAGATCGACGCCCTCACGTTCGGCGAGCATGGCGAGCGCGTCGATGTCTGTGGCATCGATGTCGACGTTCCGTGAAACCGCGGCGGTTCCTGGATTGCCGGGCGCGCAGAGCACTTCGCCAACGGCTCGTTCGTTCGAGAACTTCCACGCAAGCGCGTGCTCGCGGCCGCCGCCGCCAACCACGAGAACTTTCATGACCGGGCTACCAAGTCCAAGCGAATCAGTGGTTTGGGGAATGAATTAAGGATGGATGGAAACCGCGAATCTCATCATTGACGCCGGTCGAGCTTTCCGCCTAGAATCCGCGATTACCTGTGATAGCCTAGCATATTCCGTCGGACTCTACGGGCCTCACAGAGCCCCCGCGCGGCCGGTTCGCTACGCGAACCGATGCCGAAGAGTGGTTCGGAACAAGGTGGCCGCGAAGGGGGTGTGTTCTAGCTTGGCCGAAGTCAAAGTTCAGGAAGGCGAATCGATCGAGAGCGCGTTGCGCCGTTTCAAGCGCAAGGTGCAGCAGGAAGATATCATCAAGGATATCAAGAAGCACTCGTTCTATTTGAAGCCGGGCGATCGTCGCCGTGCGAAACAGGCGCTCGCACGGAAGCGTACGCGCAAGAAGCAGCGCCGCGAAGTCGAGTAGTTACCGAACAGCAAGGGGGAGGCCGCCGCATCATGCAACTGATGGGCGGCCTCGCGCTCGATATCTCGGAGGGTGTCGAGCCGGATCGCGAGAGGGATGAGCGATGGAGTTCCAGGACAAGGCGCTGACGTGCGTGGATTGCGGGACAGAGTTCATCTGGACGGCAGGCGAACAGCTCTTCTTCGCCGACAAGAATTTCAAGAACGAGCCGAAGCGATGCAAATCGTGCAAGGCTAAGCGCGCATCCCGTCCTTCGTCCGGCGCATCGGTCGGACGGGAGCGGGTGGAAACCACCACGAACTGCTCCGCCTGCGGGAAGGAAACGACGGTGCCGTTCCGCCCAACTCAGGGACGACCGGTGTTCTGCCGCGAATGTTTCCAGTCGCGGAAATTCGCCGGCGCGGGCGGCATCTAGTCCAGCCCCATCCGTGAAATCGAAGGCCACGCCGTTGCGTGGCCTTTTCTTTTGACGCACGCCGGGCTCTGACGGTGGGGCTAAAGACCCAGCCCTGAATCTACCCGGAATGTGACACACTCACCTCAGGGGGACGACTCCCTTTTTCACGGCGTCCAGCCGTTGACGGTCGGCCGTGCGTCAACCTTCAGATGTTATGCCTTTCCAGATCAGATCAGCTTTCCCGGTCGTAGCTTTTGTTGGATCCCTGACGATCCTCACCACCGCGTGCACGAGAGCGGGTGGCCCTCCTGCGGGCGCGGGTGCGCCGCCGCCAATGGGCGTGTCTGCGATCACGCTCACCAAGAAACCGGTCGAGCAGGCGTCGGGTTTTATCGCGACCGTCAGGTCGTTGCGTTCGTCAACGGTCCAGCCTGAGGTCGAAGGGGTGGTGACGAAGATCTTCGTCACGTCGGGCGACCGGGTGACGCTTGGCTCTCCCGTCGTTCAGATTAAACCGGACAAGCAGGAGGCGACGGTTCGCAGCACGCAAGCGAATCGCGCCGGCGTCGAAGCGGACGTTCAGGTACTGGCGCGAGCAGGTCAAGCGCCTCGAGTCGCTCGTCGCGGCGGGCGCGATCAGCCGGCAGGAATTCGACCAGGCGCAGAATTCTCTACGCTCAGCGGAGGCCCGGCTCCAGGCGCTGAACGCGCAGGTCAACGAGCAGCAAGTCGAGCTTCAGTACTACCGGGTGGTCGCGCCGCAGGCCGGCGTCGTCGGTGACGTCACGATTCGGACCGGCGATCGGGTGACGAAGTCCACCATGATTACGACGATCGACGACAACAGCTCGCTCGAAGCGTACATCCAGGTGCCGATCGATCGATCGCCCGATCTGCGTCTTGGCCTGCCGGTACAAATCCTCGACGCAGACGGCAAGGTCCTGGCGACCAATCCCATTACCTTCGTGGCCCCGCGCGTCGACGATGCGACGCAGACGGTTTTGGTCAAGAGCGCGCTTCGCCAGGTGCCCGCGACGGTTCGGACGCTCCAGTTCGTCAGATCGCGAATCGTGTGGCGCTCAGCCGAAGGCCTGACGATTCCGCTCACCGCCGTCACGCGCATTAACGGCAAGTACTTCTGCTACGTCGTGGACAAGGGAAATGGTGGAACGGTTGCCCGGCAGCGGCCGGTTGAAGTTGGCGACCTGCTCGGCAATGACTACGTCGTCATCAGCGGTCTGTCCGCGGGCGATCAGGTGATCGTCTCGGGCATTCAGAAGATTGGCGACGGCGCCCCGGTGAAACCCCAGTAATGTTTGCCGATACCTTCATCAGAAGGCCAATCCTCGCATCGGTCTGTTCGCTGGTCCTGATTCTCGGCGGGCTCATCGCTATTCCGACGATGCCGGTGGCGCAGTATCCAGCGCTGGCACCGCCGGTCATCACGGTCACCGCTTTCTATACGGGCGCGAACGCGCAGGAAGTCGAGACCGCCGTCACCACACCGCTGGAGCAGTCGATCAACGGCGTCGAAGGCATGCTCTACATGGCCTCGTCGAGCACGAACAGCGGCGTCTCGACGATCAGTGTGACATTTGACGTCACCCGCGATCAGGACGTGGCGCAGGTCGACGTGCAGAATCGGGTCAATCAGACGCTTGGCCGCATGCCGACTGAAGTCAGGACGACCGGCATCATTGTCCAGAAGCAGTCCACCGGATTCGTGATGGCGGTCGGTGTGTACGCGGAAAGCGGCGCCTATGACTCGCTGTTCCTGAGTAACTACATCGATGTCTACGTCAAAGACGCGTTGAAACGCGTTCCAGGCGTCAGCGACGTGACGATCTTTGGCGAGCGCAAGTATTCGATGCGCCTCTGGCTCGATCCCGATCGGCTCGCCGCGCGCAAGCTGACGGCCGGCGACGTGGTCAACGCGCTGCGCGAGCAGAACACACAGGTCGCCGCGGGAAGTCTTGGACAGGCCCCTGCACCGTCGGGACAGATGTATCAGCTCAGCGTGCGCGCCCTTGGGCGGCTTCGCGAGGCTTCGGATTTCGACAACATGATCCTGAAGAGCGGCGCGGATGGATCGCTCGTGCGTTTGAAAGACGTCGGTCGGGCGGAGCTCGGAGCCGAGACCTATAGCGCACTGCTGAAGTTTCAGGGAGTCGAGGCGGTCGGATTTGGCGTCATCCAGCTGCCCACGGCGAACGCGCTCGATGTCGAGCGCGCCGTCGTCGCCGAGCTCGATCGACTGTCAAAGCAATTTCCGCCAGGGGTGAAGTACCAGGTCGCATTCAACACGACCGACGTCGTCGAAGAGTCGATCCGCGAGGTCGTCAAGACCCTCGGCGAAGCAATCGTGCTTGTCGTCCTCGTTATTTTCATCTTTCTCCAGACCTGGCGAAGCACGCTCATTCCCGCAATCACGATCCCGGTGTCGCTCATCGGCGCGTTCGGGTTCATCAAGTTGATGGACTTTTCCATCAACACGCTGACGCTGTTCGGCCTCATCCTCGCGACCGGCATCGTCGTCGACGATGCGATCGTCGTCATCGAGAACGTCGAACGGCATATCCAGGAGTTCAAGGTGCCGGCGCGGAAGGCGGCGTCGGATGCCATGACGGAAGTGCTGGGCGCCGTCATCGCAACCGCCCTCGTCCTCATTGCCGTCTTCGTGCCGGTTGCCTTCTTTCCGGGAACCACCGGCCGGCTCTACGCGCAGTTTTCGATGACGATCGCGTTCGCCGTCGCCTTGTCGGCGTTCAATGCCGTCACGCTGACCCCAGCCCTCTCGGCGCTCCTGCTCGACCGCCAGAGCCATCACAAAGGCAGGTTCTTCACGTTCTTCGAGCGGGCAATTTCGAGCGGCACCGCCCTGTATGTGGGTGGGCTGCGGCGTGGCATCGCCTGGCGGTGGGCCCTCGTCGTCGTGTTCATCGCCACCCTCGGACTGACCTGGTGGATCCTCCGCGTCGTGCCGCAGTCCTTCATTCCTGAAGAGGACCCCGGGTATTTCCTGGCACAGGTGCAGGCGCCAGCGGGAGCGTCGCTCGAATACACGGGGAACATTGCGAGACAGGCCGAAGAGATCATCCGCAAGGACCCGGATGTGCTGGCCACGTTTTCGGTCATGGGCTTCAGCTTCAGCGGCGCCTCGTCGAACACCGGACTCATGTTCGTTCGACTGAAGCCGTACCTTGAACGCAAGGGGCCCGATCACGTGCTGCAGGCGGTCCTGCGCCGGGTCAGCGGTCCTCTTTTTGCTATTCCCGGGGCAATCGTGGCGAGCTTCAACCCACCAGCCATTCCCGGCTTGAGCCGGTTCGGCGGATTCGAGTTCCAGGTCCTCGACCAGACCGGGACGGACATCAACACGCTGGCGCAGGGGCTCCAGGCTGTCGTGGCGGCAGGGACCCAATCGCCGAAGCTGCGTGGCCTGTTCAGCACCTTCACCGCGAACGATCCGCAGATGCAGGTGACCATCAACCGGCAGCGGGCGCTCGCGCTCGGGTTGCCGCTCGGTGAAATCACCAACGCGATGCAGGTTTTTCTCGGCTCGCAGTACGTCAACGATTTCGAGTTCAACAATCGCGCCTATCGGGTTTACGTCCAGGCGGATCAGCGGTATCGATCGGATCCGCAGGCGCTGAAGCAGCTCTACGCGCGGGCGCGATCGGGAGACATGATCCCGCTCGAACAGGTCGTGGAGCTGAAGGAGACGACGGCGCCGCAGGTGATCAACCACTTCAACCTGTTCCGTGCGGCAGCGTTGAATGGATCGGCGGCGCCTGGCGTGAGTTCCGGTGATGCGCTGAAAGAAATGGAGCGGATCGCCGAAGCGCATCTGCCGCCGGGTATGGGATACGCGTGGTCGGGAATCTCGCTCGAGGAAACAAAAGCCGGACAGCAGTCGCTCTACATCTTTGGCCTGGCGCTGATCCTCGTCTATCTGACGCTTGCCGCGCAGTACGAGAGCCTCGTCCTTCCCTTCATCGTGCTGCTGGGCGTGCCGCTCGCGGTGCTCGGAGCGCTGGGGGCACAGTGGATGCGCGGCCTGTCGAATGACGTCTACTGCCAGGTCGGACTGGTCATGCTGATCGGTCTCGCGGCCAAGAACGCGATCCTGATCGTCGAGTTCGCCGAACAGCTGCGCGAAAAAGGCTTGAGCGTCATCGACGCGGCGGTGGAAGCCGCACGAATCCGGCTACGACCGATTCTGATGACATCGCTGGCTTTCATCCTCGGTGTTCTCCCGCTGGTGTTCGCGACCGGCGCCGGCGAGGCCGCGCGCCATTCGGTCGGCACGGCGGTGGCCGGAGGGATGTTCGTCTCGACATTCCTCAATCTCGTTTTCATTCCGGTCCTGTATGTCGTGGTGCAGACTATTCGAGGGGTAGGCCGCAAGACCGCACAGGCATAATCGTTCTTCCATCCCATGCATCGTTGAGAGGTGATCGATGAGAAGGGCCGCTCGATTCCGCGCGACGACGCTCGCGGCGGTAGTGGCAGGTATGCTGATGCTCCGTCCCTCGCCGACGGCGCAAACCCAACAAGCGCCATCTTCTCCACAGCCTCTGCCGAACGAAACCCCCGCCACCTTCCGGCCGGTCACTGATTCGTTCGACTACATCAAGCGTGACGTCATGATCCCGATGCGGGATGGCGTCAAGTTGCACACGGTTATCCTCGTGCCGAAGGGTGCCAAAAGTGCGCCGATCCTCCTGACGCGCACACCCTACGATGCCAACGTGCTGACCGGCCACGCGCAGAGCGCGCATCTCGGGCCCATCCTGAATGGCTACGACAACGCAACCGAAGTGATCGTCGAAGGCGGTTACATCCGGGTCGTGCAGGACGTGCGCGGCAAGTACGGCTCTGAAGGCGACTATGTGATGAATCGCCCGCTGCGGGGCCGATTGAATCCAACCACGGTCGACCATTCGACCGACACTTACGACACCATTGATTGGGTGGTGAAGAACATCCCGGAAGGTAATGGGCGCGTCGGCATCCTCGGCATCTCGTATGACGGCTTTCTGCCGCTCATGGCGCTCGTGAACCCGCATCCGGCGTTGAAGGTGGCGGTCCCCATGAATCCGATGGTGGATGGATGGAGAGGCGACGACTGGTTTCACAACGGCGCCTTCCGCCAGCAGAACATGTCGTACATTCACGATCAGGAGGCCACTCGCCGGTCAGAAGAAAAATGGTGGACCAGTCATTTCGACGAATACGACATGTTCATGGAGGCTGGATCCGCAGGCGAACTCGGCAGGCGCCACGGCCTCGAGCAGGTCGGCTTCTGGCGCAAGATTCTCGAGCACCCCGCCTACGATGGGTTCTGGCGCGATCAGGCGATGGATCAAGTGCTGGCGTCGCAGCCGCTCAACGTGCCGGTCATGCTCGTCCACAGCCTGTGGGATCAGGAGGACATCTACGGGGCCATTGCCGTCTACAAAGCGCTCGAACCGAAGGACACGAACAACGACAAGGTGTATCTCGTCCTTGGCCCGTGGCATCACGGCCAGGAAATCGTCGATGCCAGCGACTTGGGAGCGCTCAAATTCCACAGCGACACCGGACTTTATTTCCGCCAGGAGATCCTCGCGCCGTTTCTCGCGCGATATCTGAAGGATGGTGCCGGGAGCGATGACGTCCCGCCTGTGTCCGCGTTCGAGACCGGCACGAACGTCTGGCGTCGGCTGGCCTCGTGGCCGTCTGGTTGTGCAAACGGCTGCAGCATTCGTCGCTCGCCTCTCTATCTCGGCGCAAATCTGAAAACCACCTTTGAGACACCAAAGACGGCCGACCCGCCCTTCGACGAGTACATCTCGGATCCCAGGAAGCCGGTTCCGTTTCGCGCGCGGCCGATTCAACCGATCGGCTACGATTCGCCGCTCACCTGGTCGCAATGGCTTGTTGACGACCAGCGTGAAGCGTCCGGGCGGCCAGACGTCCTCGCGTTCCTGTCGGATACTCTGAACGCTCCGGTGAAGATCAGCGGCGAACCGATCGTGAATCTGATTGCGTCAACCAGCGGGACCGATTCCGACTGGGTCGTGAAGCTGATTGACGTCTACCCTGACGAAGTTGCGGGCCAGCCCGACATGGGTGGTTATCAACTGATGGTGGCCGCCGACATTTTCCGCGGTCGATATCGCGAGAGCCTCGAGAGTCCCAGGGCGATCATCGCGAATGAGCCGCTGCTCTACAAGTTCGCGCTGCCGTCCGCGAACCACGTATTCCTGCGCGGCCACCGGATCATGGTGCAGGTGCAATCGAGCTGGTTTCCTCTCTACGATCGCAACCCGCAAACGTACGTTCCGAGCATCTTCTGGGCCAAGCCGGCGGACTATAAAAAAGCCACCCAGCGGGTGTACCACTCTCCGGATCGCCCGAGCTTCATCGACCTGCCGGTGGTGGCGGGGAAGTGAAAGTTAAAAGTTAAAAGTAAAAAGTAAAAAGTACAGGAGGCACGCGATGGCCAAAGGCAGCCGGCGGGAGTTCCTGACGTCTTCGCTGGGAGCCACCGCGATTGCGCTCGCGGGATCGACGCGACCAGCGCGGGCGCAGGGCGGAACGCAGGCCTCACGTCAGCCGCGAATCCGGTTCGCGGTGATCGGCATCAACCACAGTCACATCAACAACCAGGTTCAGACGATGCTCCGCGCTGGTGGGCAGTTCGCGTCGTTCTACGCGAAAGAGGCCGACCTCGCGGCAGCGTTTGCGAAGCGCTTTCCTGATGTGAAGCTCGCCAGGAGCGAACAGGAGATCCTCGAGGATCCCACGATTCAGCTCGTCCTCAGCGCCGCAATCCCGAACGAACGCGCACCGCTCGGTGTGAGGGCGATGGAGCACGGCAAGGATTTCATGGTCGACAAGCCGGCGGCCACAACCCTCGAGCAGCTCGCTGAAGTGCGCGAGGCCCAGGCGCGCACGAAGAGGATGTTCTCGGTGCTGATCGCACGGCATGAGAGCAAGTCGATTAACAAAGCGGGTGAACTGATTCGTGCCGGTGCGATCGGCAAGGTCGTTCAAACCGCGGGGCTTGCTCCGCACAGGATGAATCCTGAGTCGCGGCCGCCGTGGTTCTTCAAACGGCAACAGTACGGCGGAATCCTTTGTGATCTGGCTTCACACAACCTGGACGCGTATCTGTTTCTCACGTCCACCACGCGCGCCGAAGTCGTCGCGTCACAGGTCGGTAATGTCCATCATCCGCAGTACCCGGAACTGGAAGACCTCGGTGACGTGATGCTGAGCGGGGACGGAGGCGCCGGCTACATTCGCGTCGATTGGTTTTCGCCGGCGGGGCTCGCCACCTTTGGCGACGGCCGACTGACGATCATCGGAACCGATGGGTACATGGAGCTGAGAGAAACCGTGGACGTCTCCGGCCGGCCTGGCGGGGATCATCTCTTTCTCATCGATCAGAAAGGTTCAAAGTACATCGACTGCTCCGAGGTGCCGCTGCCCTATGGCGAGCGGTTCGTCGGCGACGTGTTGAATCGGACGACCACCGCCGACTCGCAGTCGCAGACGTTTCTCGCAATGGAACTGGCGCTCGAAGCCCAGAAACGGGCGCGACAGTTGACTACTCAGCACGGGTGACGATCGACAATCGTCAATCAGCAATCAGCAATCAGCAATCAGCAAGTCTGATTCATTCATTCCTGAGCACGGCCATCGGATCCATGAGCGTGACGCGCCGGGCCGGCAACCAGCACGCGAACGCTGTCACGATCAGCAGGAGCAGTGGCACGCCCGCAAATACGGCGGCATCGATCGTCTCGACGCCGATCACGTCGAAGGCCACGACGAATGTCAGAAGCCAGCCGGCCAGCGCTCCAACGGCTGCGATCGCAACGTTCTGTACCACGAGCTCGGTCACCACTCTTCGCGACGTTGCTCCCAGCGCCAGGCGCACGGCGACTTCCTTGCTCCGCTGCGAGACCGTGTAGGACACGACCGCGTAGATGCCGGAGGCGGCGAGCAGAAGAAGCAGCGGACCGAGCACGCTGAAGAGCCGGGCTGGCACGCGGCGAAATACGAGATTGGTCTCGATGTGATCGGCCATCGTCCGGACGTTGAACAGCGGGAGATCGGGATCGAGGCCACGAACGACCTGTCTCAGATCCGCACTCACCGATGCGTCAAGCCCCGAGCGGCCACGGACGTGAATCTCGCCCGATAGCAGCGTGCGATCACGATACGAGAAATAGGCAATCGGCGTGGGGGCTTCGCCGAATGCCTCATACAACGAATTTCGCGCGACCCCGACGATGGCGTACCAGTCGTCCCGAACCCGAAGCCGGCGGCCGAGGGCATCCTCTGGCGGCAAACCGTCGAGGTATCGGTACACGAACGCCTCGTTGACGATGACCTGCGATGGAGCGGCCGGATCATCGAGCGCTGCAAAGTCGTGGCCTGCGAGGATTGGAATGCCCATGAGCGAGAGGTATCCCGGCGTCACCGTATTCGACAGCGCATCGTCCAGGGTGCCGTCGGCCCGCACGTGTCCTTCGAGCACGAACGTCCGTGACGGCAGGCCATGGATGTCGAGTGGGACCGACGAAGAGATCGCGGCCGCGCCTATCGACGGCTGAGAGCACAGGCCGGCAAGCAGACGTGACGCGAACGTTCGGGCGTAGGCGCTGCGATCACCGGGCGTGGGCCGGCCGGTCAAGTCGTAGGCGGCCAGCAGAGTTCCCTCGCGTCGAAACCCCGTGTCAGTACCGCGCGTATCGGCGAAGCTGCGCAGGAACAGCCCGGCAACAATCAGGACGACGAGCGCAAGTCCAACCTGGCTCGCCATAAGGACATCACGCATGCGGCTCCGGCCGGCGGAGCGGGAACCGCCTCGAAATGCGACGTGAGGATCCAGCCGTGAGACCTGGAACGCGGGTGCGGCGCCGGCCAGCAGGCCGCAGGCAATGCCGAGCAGCATCGCAAACACGAGCGCGACGCGATCAACCTGAGTTTGGAATCGGATCGGCAGGCCAGAAAGCGGCAGCGCGATCAACGCCGGCGTCCACCACGCGGCAATGGCAAAGCCGACGACGGCGCCGGCCACCCCGAGGAGGATGTTCTCCGACAGAACCGCGCTGGCGGCACGCCATGGCGTTGCGCCAAGCGCCAGCCTGATTCCGATCTCGCGCTGGCGTGCGCTGGCTCGCGCAAGCACGAGGTTCGTCGTGTTGCCGCAGACGGCGAGCAGCAGCAACAGCATCAGTCCTTGAAGCGCTGCGAGGGCTGCGATCAAGAGCCGCAGCGGGCCGCGCGGCGCCTGCAAGAACGTCAGCGCCTCGGCTCGCATCCTCGTATAGGACGCCGGGAAGGTTCGGGCGAGGCCGTTCATCGCCACATCGAGGTCCGCTTGCACCGCCTGTTGGCTGGCGCCGGCTCTGAGCCTGCCCATCGCCGAGTAGCCGCGAATCCCGCGATTCTGCAGTTCGACCGATCCGTCGAACAGGAGCGGCGCCATGGTCGCTGGGACCCACATATCGAAACTCAAACCGAGAATGGTCCCTTGAAAGCGCTTCGGCGCAACGCCGATGACGATCAACTCACGCCCGTTGACCTTGATCGGTTGACCAATCGCATCGTGCGCGCCGCCGAATCGCGAATGCCACAGGGCGTACGAAATCACGGTCACAGGGTCGCTGCCCGGACGCTCGGCTTCGTCGTTTCTGATGAAGCGTCCGAGCGTCGGCCTCAGTCCAAGGGCGTCAAAGTAATTACCGGACACGAGCTGGCCATACGCGCGCGCCACGCGCCCGGGGTCGCCGACATACAGAGGCACCATTCGAAAGGCGAAGAGATCTTCAACCGTCGTCAGCCGTTCGCGCAGGTCACGGAATTCGAGCCACGACATGCCTGAATACGAGCCGCTCTGAGTACGCAGCTCGATCGAATGCAGCGCTGCGCTTCGGCTGACCGCCGGCAGCGGATGTAGGATGATCGCCTGCAGCCACGAGAAGACGGCGGTGTTGACGCCAATGCCGATCCCAAGCGACAACACCACCACCATCGACACGACGGGGTTGCCGAGCGCCGCTCGCGCGGCGTGTCTGAGGTCATTCAGCATCGGTCAGTGCGCTCGTCCGTGAATCTGCCTGATCCACCGATGCATCCCGCCATGGCCATGGGCGGCAACAGCGGCGGCGACTACGGCAACCGCCAGAAGCAGAACTATGACGAATGATTTCAAAGACATGGCCGGAATGTACATCGACCAGGCTGAACGCTGCCTGAAGCGCTCGTTCATGTTGCGTTCAGCTGACGTTGGGCTATAACGGCTGACGGAGATCACGCTGCGCGCACTCATTGCGGAAGATGAAGGTCATCTGGCACAACAGTTGTCGTCAGCGCTGACCGACGCCGGGTATGCGGTGGACTGCGCACCCGACGGTGAGCGTGCCGAGTTTCTGGGCCAGACGGAGTCGTACGATGTGGTGGTGCTCGATCTCGGACTGCCGAAGCTCGATGGACTCAGCGTGCTCAGGCGCTGGCGCGAAGCCGGTCTGACGATCCCGGTTCTCGTTCTCACTGCACGCGGGAGCTGGTACGAAAAGGTGCAGGGCATCGACGCGGGTGCGGACGACTACCTGTCGAAGCCATTCCGGATGGAGGAACTGCTGGCGCGCCTGCGCGGCCTGATCCGCCGCGCGCGACAGATGCCGTCATCAGAAATACAGGCCGGAACCCTGGCGATTGATTCGCGGACGGGCCGCGTCACGGTCAACGGTGAACCGGTGAGGCTGACCGCGCTCGAGTTCCGCGTGCTGTCGTACCTCATGCACCATCGCGGGCGCGCGGTTCCGCAGACTGAGCTCGCGGAACACATCTACCCGATTGACGAGGAGCGCGATTCCAACACGATCGAAGTGTTCATCGCCCGCCTGCGGCGCAAGCTCGGGCCAGGCGCCATCGACACCGTGCGCGGCTTCGGCTACCGCATCGGCACGCCCGAGACGCGACCATGACGTCGGTCCGCAGCAAGGTGCTCCTCGGCGCTGTGCTCTGGACCTTCGGCCTGTTGTCGGCGTTCAGCGTCGTCCTGACCTATCATCATCCCATCTTCGACACGTTCCGCATCGTTCACCAGCACGCGCCCTTCATGGGGCTGCTTGCGCTCGTGAGCATGGTTGCGGGCGCGGCCGTGGTCCGGGCAACTCTCAAACCTCTTCAGGACATCCGGCGGAATCTTTCCGCCGTCCGCGACGGATCCGCCGATCGCGTCGGTGGGAAATACCCAACCGAAGTCCAGCCGCTGGTGGACGATCTGAACGCGCTGCTTGCGCATCTCAATCAGGTCGTCCTGCGCGCGGGGGCCAAGGCCGGAGATCTTGCGCATGGACTGAAGACGCCGCTGGCCGTGTTGTCGAACGAAGCGGATCGGCTCGCGACGCAGGGAGACCCGGCCCTTGCCGGTCTGCTGAAAGAACACGTCGGCGTCATGCGCCGGTACGTCGAGTACCACCTCGCCCATGCCCGGGCCGCCGCATCGGGCGCTGCGCTCCACACGCGTACGCAAGTGACAGAGTCAGTTGACGGCTTGGTGCGAACCATGAGGCAGCTGCACGCGGAGAGGAGAATCGAGATTGACGTATCCGTTGACGCCCGGCACCTGTTCAAGGGACGACGGGAGGACCTGGACGAGATGCTTGGCAACCTCCTTGACAACGCCTGCAAGTGGGCGCGGACGAAGGTCGTCGTCCGCTCGTTCGCGGACGGCGATCGGCTGCGCATCGTGGTGGAGGACGACGGCACGGGCCTCGATGACGAGGCCCGCCAGCGGGTCCTGGGGCGTGGCGTGCGAAGCGACACCGGTGTGCCCGGATTCGGACTCGGCCTCGCAATTGTCCGCGACCTTGCTGAGCTGTATGGCGGAAACATCGTTCTTGACCGATCGCCGAGCGGGGGCGTGGCCGCCAGTCTTGAGCTTCCTGGCGGCTCAGCCGAGGAGGGGGGCCGTCACCGGGAAACCGGTGTCTAAGGTCGACACGGGGCAGGCGCGCCGGATAAGATCGCAAAAAACTCCCGCATTTCTTGACACTCTTGCGACGCGCGTAGTACGCTGGCCGGTCTATTTCTTGTGAAACCGTAGGGCCTGGGCAGGCGCTTCGGGCGGTTGAACGTCACGCCACCGGCGGGGGCTGCGACGGTCCCGCCGGCGCGGTCGGACTTTGGAGGAGCGGCGATGCAGATCGACGAACGAGTCGTCAATGGGGTGACGATTCTGGATCTCAAAGGCAAGATGACGCTCGGAGAAGGCGACGAGCTCCTGAAGGACAAGATCAACTCGCTCATCCAGCAGGACAAGAAGAAGCTGCTGCTCAATCTCGAAGGCGTGCCCTACATCGATAGCGCGGGCCTGGGTGAAATCGTCCGCACGTATACCACGGTGAGCCGTCAGGGGGGAAGCTCAAGCTGCTGAACCTTACGAAACGCATTCAGGATCTGCTCGCCATCACGAAGCTGTTGACCGTGTTCGAGACGTATGAGTCCGAGCCGGATGCCATCAAGAGTTTCGGCGGTTAGCCAGGCCGCGCACATACCCGCCGCGCTCTAGATGGCGCGACACAGTATTCCGGACATCATCGATCAGGCCGACTTGCGCCCGGGGGAGATCCGTACGGCCCAGGCGCCGGTGGTCTCGAGCCTCGTCCGTTCGCTTCGTCCATCGCAATGGACGAAGAATCTCATCATTTTTGGCGGGTTGTTGTTTGGGCAACGCCTGTTCGATCTGCCGTCGGTCCTGTACGCGTCGGCGGCGTTCGTGGTGTTCTGCGCGCTCTCCGGCGTCGTCTACCTGCTGAACGACGTGGCGGATCGCGAGGCGGATCGCAAACATCCGCTGAAGCGACACCGCCCGATCGCGTCAGGCGCGCTGTCGACATCGGTGGCGCTCGGGGCCGCCGCGATCATCGGCACCGCCGCGCTCGCGGCCGCATTCTGGCTGCGGTTCGAATTTGGGTGGTTCGCGGCCGCCTACGTCGCCCTGCTGGCCTTCTACTCAGGCCCGCTGAAGCACGTCGTCATCATCGACGTGCTGACGATTGCGATCGGTTTTGTCCTGCGCGCCGCGGCGGGAGCGGTGGCGATCGACGTCCCTATCAGCAACTGGCTCCTGGTCGTCACGATTCTGGGCGCGCTGTTCCTCGCGCTGAGCAAGCGCCGTCACGAGCTCGTGCTCCTCGCCGATGAGGCGACAAGCCACCGGGCGACGCTGCAGGAGTACTCGCCGTATTTACTGGATCAGATGATCTCGGTCGTCACGGCCTCGACGCTGGTGGCCTACGCGTTCTACACCATCAATCCTGAGACGGTCGAAAAATTCCACACGACGCACCTTGGCCTGACGCTGCCGTTCCTGCTCTACGGAATCTTTCGCTATCTTTATCTCGTGCACCAGAAGGAAGGCGGCGGAAGCCCGGCCGAGATGCTGTTGAACGATCGACCGCTGCTCGCTTGCGTCGCACTGTGGGCCCTTGCGGTCGCCCTGATCATTTACGGACCGATGAAGTAATGGCCAAATCGAAAGTTGCAATACTCCGGACGACCCCGGGCACGGTTCTGCGCGACTATCACACGCTGCTGAACCTGGCCGGCTACCAGGACGTCGTCGCGAAGGACGCCGACACGGCGCTCAAGGTGAACATCTCCTGGCACTTTTTCTATCCCGGCCAGCTCGACGACGCCGTGGCAGCTCGAAGGCGTCATCCGCGCGATGAAGCAGGACGGCTACGATCCGTCGCTGATTCACGCCTGCCACAACCGCACCGTCGTCATCGACGCGCATCTCGGCGAGCGCGAGAACAAGCAGATCAACGTCGTCGACGCGCACGGACTGCGAAACATCCACATCTACGAGACGGAAGAGTGGATCAACATCCGCGAGGCGGTCGGCGATCTGACCAAGAAGTTCACGTGCCTGAACGACGTCTACCCGAAGGGATTCAACGATCCCGAAGCGGTTCATCGGGGAGAACATCATCCATCTCCCGACGGTGAAGACGCACGTGTTCACGACGACGACCGGGGCGATGAAGAATGCGTTCGGCGGCCTGCTGAACGAGCACCGGCATTGGACCCATCCGGTCATCCACGAAACGCTCGTGGATCTGCTGATGATCCAGAAGAAGATTCACCGCGGCGTGTTCGCGGTGATGGATGGCACGTTCGCGGGAGACGGCCCGGGCCCGCGCTGCATGGCAGCCGTACTCGAAGAACGTGATTCTCGCGAGCGCGGATCAGACGGCAATCGACGCGGTGGCGGCGAAGCTGATGGGCTTCGACCCGATGTCGATCAAGTTCATCCGGATGGCGCACGATCTCGGCCTCGGGTGCGGTGACCCGCGCGAGATCGAGATCGTGGGAGACACGTCCGCCGCGGCGGAGAATTGGCACTTCGTGGGGCCGTTCAAGAAGATGACGTTCGCCTCGCGGATGCAGCACAAGATCTACTGGGGCCCGATGAAGAAGCCGATCGAGTGGTCGCTGAAGACGGTGCTCGCGCCATGGGCGTATATCGCGAGCGTCATCTACCACGACAGCTTCTGGTATCCGTACAACGCGAAGCGGATGATGCGCGAGGTCCTGGACGGCCCGTGGGGCCGGCTGTTTCGAAACTGGGAGAGCCTGACGCCAAACGCCGACGGCTATCCCGACGTTGGCGCGGCGGCCGCCGACATCGACTTGACTGGAGCCAAGGCGCTCGCCCGGTCGCTCGGCATTCTCGGCACCTGTATCGTTCAGGCGCCGGAATTCGTGCACAAGAAGACGACGGGAGTAAGTGATTGCTGATCGTTGATTGCCGATTGCTGAATGACTTTCGATCGTCAATCAGCATTCAGCAATCAACATTCAGCATTTCAGAGTTACACCATGACTGATTTCTCAATTCGCTCCGACAACGTCGACGTCGAGCAGATCATGCGGCAGATCCGGTCGCGGATCCGCGAGAAGCGCGGCGTCGACTATACCGAGGAAGAGATTCGCGAGCTGGCGAACGTGAAGCTGGAGAAGTTCCTGGATCCGCGCGGCGTGCGATCGGATCTGCTGGAACAATTCCGCCGCAAGCGCGAGGCGTCGCTTCCTCCGAACTTCAAGTTCGAAGACTACGACGCTCTACGAAACGCACCGGGGATTCCTGGCGTTCATGCGCAAGCTGCTGAACCCGATCCTCAAGCTGTTCTTCAACCCCAACCCGCTCATCGAGGCGCTGCACATCCAGTCAAAGCTGAACGCACAGCAGGCGGCGCTCGAACCGCTCTATTACGAGGTGATCCACAACCTCGTGCTCGAGACGACGCGACTGGGAATTGACGTCAAGAATCTGAAGATGCGGGTGGAGTCGATGTCGAGCCGGCTCGATTTCGACGAGACGGCGAGCCCGCGCGCTCGAAGGCGTCGTCCAGTATCGGCCGGGCGCCGTGCCGCCGCTGCAGCCGCCAACGGGCGGAGGAGAGCGAGCGCGAGCCGAGAACCGACGCCGAACAGGCCGAACGCCGGAATCGACGGCGGCGCCGGCGCGGACGGAAGAGGCCTGACGATCGATCGGGTGCCGGCGGGTGCGCAGGGGTGCGTGAGGGTGCGCGAGGGTCCGCCCCGAGCGAACGCTGAATGCGAGCGAGTCGAGGGACCTGCCCCGAGCGAGCCTGAATTCGACGCGAGTCGAGGGGTGCAGCGGGCGACCGCGAGCACGCGTACCGAAGGCCGTGGACGCTGGGAGGACAGCGGCGACCGGCACGGTGATCGCAGGACCGCGCACCCGCACCGGACTCGGCGGTCGGAGGTCGGCGGCGGCTCCGATTCCGCGCGGCGGCGGAGATCGCTCGGAATCGTGAAGCTCGCGGTCGCGGTCCAGCGCTACGGCGCGGACATCAACGGCGGCGCCGAACTCCATGCGCGGTACGTGGCCGAACGGCTGGCCCGTCACGCGGAGGTCGAGGTCGTGACGACGTGTGCCCGGGATTACGTGACGTGGCGGAACGAGCGGCCTGCGGGGGTCGAGCACGTCAACGGCGTCCCGGTGCGCCGGTTTCCCGTCACGCACGAGCGCGAATCCGAATCACTTCGGCCGGCTGTCGCGGCGGGTGTTCGACCAGCGGCACTCGATCGCCGATGAGCTCGCCTGGCTGGACAGCGAGGGGCCGGCCAGCCCCGCGCTGATCGACTACCTCGAACGCGCGTCGGCGCAGCTGGATTTCGTCCTGCTGTTCAGCTACCGCTACTATCACGCCTGGCATGGTGCGCGACGCGATCCGATCAAGGCCGTGCTCGTGCCGACGGCCGAACGGGATCCGGCGGTCGGGCTCGCGATCTTCGGTCCGACGTTCCGCGGCGTCCGTGCGTGATGTACAACTCGCACGAAGAGCGGGCCATGATTCATGCGGCAACGCCGCAACCAGGACGTCCCGGGAGTCGTCGTGGGGGTCGGGTCCGAGATTCCTGCGCAGGAGCCGACGCGCAGCGGTTCCGCGCCAAGCACAACATCCAGAAGCCGTTCGCGATCTATATCGGCAGGATCGACGAGAACAAGGGCTGCAAGGAACTGTTCGATTTTTTCCTGCGCTACGCCGCGACGTTTCCGCGCGGCCTCGATCTCGTGCTCATCGGCAGCGCGATCATCCCGATCCCGCAGCATCCGCGGATTCATCATCTCGGCTTCCTGCCCGACGAAGACAAGTTCGACGGGATCGCCGCGTCCGATCTCCTCATCATGCCGTCGTACTTCGAGAGCCTGTCGATGGTGGCGCTCGAAGCGTGGGCGATGGGACGGCCGGTGCTCGCCAACGGCCGATGCGACGTGCTGAAGGGCCAATGCATCCGCAGCGGCGCCGGGTCTGTACTACGAGCGCTACGAGGAGTTCGCCGAGACGCTGTACGCGCTCGAATCGAACGGCCCGCTGCACGCGCGCCTCGGCCGCAACGGCCGCGACTATTTTACCGAGCACTACACCTGGCCGGTGATCGAGCGCAAGTATCTCGATATGTTCGACCGGCTCAAGCGCGAGGACGCGGCCGGCGGATCGCGCAAGCCGATCGAGCCGCTGCCCGGATGGTTCGCGCGACGGCGACACGATCAGCGGCCCGGCTTCCGAGATCCTGGCTGACATACCTGCCGGAGCGGCCATCCCCGGTCCGCGAGCCGCGCGCGACCTCTCCCGTTCCGCATGAGTGCTGCGCGCACACCTCGCGACCACGCGTGCATCAGGTGCTGGCCACGCTCGGCTACGGCGATGCGATCGGTCACGAAGTCCTCGGCATCCAGCGCGTGCTCCGCCGCGCCGGATACGAGTCCGAGATCTTCGTCGAGACGGCAGATCCACGACTCGAGGATCTACACGGTCGACTATCGCGATCTTGTCGGAGCGGTGCGACCGTCTGATCTGCTGATTCACCACTTCTCGATTGGCTCGCGCGCCTCGCGGATCGGCCTACGCGCTGCCGGGGCGTATGGCGCTCGTCTACCACAACATCACGCCGCCGTCGTATTTCGTCGGCGTTCACAAGGAGCTGGTGAAACTCTGCTTCCACGGACGTCGCGAGCTGACGGCGTACATCAATCGCTGTGAGCTGGCGCTCGGCGATTCTGAATACAACCGCCAGGAGCTCAGCGATCTCGGCTATCCGCGAACGGCGGTCCTCCCGGTCGTTCCCGATTTCAGCCACCTCGATGGCGACTCCGGATCGCAGGCTCGCAGACCTCGACGATGACTGGACCAACGTCATGTTCGTCGGACGCGTGATCCCGAACAAGAAGTTCGAGGATGTGATTCGCGCCTTTCACGCGTATCGAACCCGTCACAATCCGCGGTCGCGACTGCTGCTCGTCGGCTCGTACAGCGGCTTCGAGAATTATCTGGCGATGCTCCAGGGACTCATCGCGAGACTCGGCACGCCTGATGTGCATTTCCTCGGTCACGTGTCGAACGAGGAGCTGACCGCCTTGTACGACGTCGCCGACGTGTTTCTCTGCGCGAGCGAACACGAAGGATTCTGCGTCCCGATCATCGAGGCCTTCTACAAGCGCATCCCGGTGCTCGCCTACGCGGCGACGGCGGTTCCGGCCACGATGGACGGCGGTGGCGTGTTGTACGACACGAAGGATCCGCTGGAGATCGCACGACTGATGGACGCCGTGCTCGATGATCCACGGATCGAGGAAGCGGTCCTGCAATCCCAGGACGCGTCGCTCAGCGTCTCCGCGCGAGGGATTTCGACCGGACGCTGCTTCGATTCGTTGACCAGACGCTCGCGCACGCCACCTCGCGAAGCGCCCGAGGTCACCTGGGATTTCTGGCACCAGTTCGATCAGTTCGATCGATTCGAGGAACTGCGGCAGTTCCGGCCGGCCTGTATCAAGCGCTACCGGCAGCGCCGGTTGAACCGGATCACAGTGCGGACAGGAGCCGATCACTCAAGGCGCTGCCGGTCTCGCATCCCGGATGCCAGCCCGGCCGCCATGATCATCAACCAGTGGGTCCCGGCCGCGCACAAGGGGGATGCGATCGGCGACAGCGCGCGGCGCGTCCGCGGCATGCTGCGCGCCGCCGGGCACACGTCCGATCTGTACGCGCTCACGATGGACGACGAGCTGCGCGGCGACGTGCGGCCGTTCGACGACCCTGAGGCCCGGCGAGGCGACGCGACGATCTTTCATTTCGCCCTCCCCTCGCCGATGACGCACGCATTTGCCTCGCTCCAGGGCAGGCGCATCGTCCAGTATCACAACATCACGCCGGCGTCTTTCTTCGCACCCTACGACGCCGGCCTGTTTCAGGCTGGCCGCGCTCGGGCGGCAGGAATTGACGACGCTGGTCGGACACGTTGACTTGGCGCTCGGCGATTCGGAATTCAACCGGCAGGAACTCGAGCAGATGGGATTCGCGCCGACCGGGGTCATGCCGATTGCCGTGAACACCGAGCGCATTACGAATGCTCCGCGACGGCCGGCGCTCGAAAAGATTCTGAGCGGACGGACTGATCAACATCCTCTTTGTCGGCCGCATCGTCCCGAACAAGCGCATCGACGACCATATCCGCCTCGCCGGAACTCTACAAGCGGAACGTTGACAGCTACTATCGATTCATTTTCGTCGGACGGTACGACGGCGTGCCACGGTTACTACGCGCAGATCCGGCGCTCATTTCGGAGTTCCAGATGCTGCCGGATCGCTTCTGGTTTACCGGACCGGTGCCGGATGAAGATCTGGCCGCGTTCTATCGGTGGGCTGACGTGTACGTCTCGCTCAGCGAGCACGAGGGCTTTTGCGTCCCGCTCGTAGAGGCGATGGCAGCGGACGTGCCCGATGCTCGCCTACGCCGCCGGCGCTGTGCCGGAGACGCTTGGCGGCGCCGGCGTCCTGTTCGCGCCGAAGGATCTCGAGCTTGCCGTCGGAAATGCTGGGGATGCTCGTATACGATCGACCAGTGCGCGACTCGGGTGCTCGAGGGACAACGGCGAGACTCGGCGACTTCGCACCGGAACGAATTGAGAACAGGCTCAACGAGATCATTGTGAGCCTGCAATGAAAATGCTGAATGTTGAATTCTGAATGCTGAATGTTGAATGAAGCGAATTGCTGAACGGCTCCCATCGGACATTCAGCATTCGGCATTCGGTATTTCGAGGTTCATTCCTTGAAGATTGCTTTTATCGTGCAGCGCTACGGCACCGAGATTCTCGGCGGGTCCGAGTATCACTGCCGCCTTATCGCCGAACGGCTCGCGCCGCGACATCACGTCGAGGTGTTGACCACGTGCGCACAGGATTACATCACCTGGAAGAACGAGTACGCAGAGGGGTCGGACCGCGTCCGCGGCGTCACCGTCCGCCGGTTTGCGAACTCGCGCACGCGCGACATCCACGCCTTCAACCGCTACTCCGAGTGGATCTTCAACAACGCCCACAGCCGTGAAGACGAGATGGAGTGGCTGCGGCAGCAGGGCCCGTGGTGCCCGCCGCTGCTCGAGTACATCGAACGCAATCAGCACCAGTACGACGTCCTGATCTTCTTTACCTATCTCTATGCGCCGACGGTTGTCGGTGCAAAGATTGCCCCGCAGAAGAGCATCCTCGTGCCGACCGCGCACGACGAACCGGCGATCCATCTCGACATCTACAAGGAGCTGTTCAGCCTTCCCGCAGGGCTCGCCTACAACACCGACGTCGAGCGCAGGTTTCTGACCACGCATTTCTCCATCCGCGCGATCGAGGAGGAAACAATCGGCTGTGGCGTGGACCTGCCGCACGCACAGGAGTACCCGAAGGAACACGCCTCCGGTCCCGGCGACGCAGACGACGCCGCTGACGATTCACCCGTCGTCGACGACCCGTCCCCGACCTGGAGGCCGCATCTCGCGCATCGCGGCACGATGTTCCGGCGGCGGCACCGGCTGCACGGGCCTATCGCCCTCTATGGCGGCCGCATCGACCCCGGCAAGGGCTGCGAGGAGCTGATTGAGTACTTCAGCACCTACGTGCAGGAGGGGGGCGATGCGTCGCTTGTGCTGATGGGCGTCAAGCTGATGCCGTTGCCGGAGGAGCCTTTCATCCGGTTCGCCGGTTACCTGCCCGACCAGGAACGCGTGCAGGCGCTCGAAGCCGCAACCGTCGTCGTCGTCCCTTCGCCGTACGAGAGCCTGTCGCTGCTCGCGCTTGAATCCTTCGCTGTCGGCACCCCGGTGCTGGCCAACGCCCGGAGCGAAGTGCTGGTCGAACACTGCCGGCAGAGCAACGCAGGCTTGTATTACGCGGATCGCGACGAGTTCGTGGAGGCGCTGAAGGTGCTGATCGCCGACCCGCGGCTGCGCGCGAGCCTGGGCCGCAACGGACGTGAGTATGTGAGAACCAACTATCGGTGGGATGTCATCCTGTCGAAGTACGAACGCATGTTCTCGCGGCTGCGTTCGAGCGGACCGCAACGGCGATCGACCGGGTGAGCAGCCAGAAGGTCTCTTCCTCGGTTCTCGCTAGTCGCGATTGACCGCTCCGACCTCGTCGCCTTCATCGATATCTTCGACGTCCGCCAGATCGGATCCGGAGCGACCGCCGAGCGAGCCGCGCTTACGGCGAGGACGGATGTCGTAGCGCTTGATCATCTCGTTCAACGTCGTCGCCTTGATGTGAAGGAGCTCGGCGGCGCGCTTCTGAACCCCGCCGGCGGCTTCGAGCGTGGACTCGATCAGCCGCTTCTCGAAGTCGGTGATCACTTCCTTCAGCGAGATCCCCTCGGGCGGGACGATGAACTGCGGCATCTGGAAGCGCTTGCTGCTGCGCACGTGATCGGGGACCAGGTCGGCGTCGATCTTCACACCGGTCGAGAGCACGACCGCGCGCTCGATGACGTTTTCCAGCTCGCGCACGTTCCCCGGCCAGTCGTACTCCTGCAGCAGGTCGAGCGCCTCAGCCGTGAGCTCGAGGTGCTTGTTGTTCTCCTCGCCGTACTTCTCGAGGAAGTGCTGCACGAGGAGCGGGATGTCGTCCTTGCGCTCGCGGAGCGCCGGCAGCTGCACCGTGATGACGTGGAGCCGGTAGTAGAGATCCTCCCGGAACTTCCCTTCTTCCATCATCCGCCGCAGATCCACATTGGTCGCGGCGATGATCCGGACGTCGACCTTGATCGTCTCGACGCCGCCGAGGCGCATGAACTCGCGTTCCTGGATGACACGGAGGAGCTTGGCCTGTGTCTCGAGCGGGATGTTGCCGATCTCGTCGAAGAAGATCGTGCCCTTGTCCGCCAGCTCGAACAATCCCTTCTTCGGATAGACCGCGCCGGTGAACGCGCCCTTCACGTGTCCAAACAGGTTGGATTCGAGAAGGTCCGGCGGCAGGTTGCCTGAATTGACGGTGATGAACGCTCGATCGCTGCGCGACGAGTTCTGATGGAGTGACCGCGCCACCAGCTCCTTGCCGGTGCCGCTCTCGCCGTTGATCAGGATCGTCGTCCGGCTCGGCGCCGCCTGGATGATCAGGTCGAAGACCTGCCGCATGCGCGAACTGCGGCCGATGATGGCGCCAAAGCGGTTCGATCGGGCCTGCAGGTTCTGACGCAGCGCGCGGTTCTCGGCAACCAGACGCCGCTGCGCCAGCGCGTTCCGCAGCACGACCAGGACCTCATCGTTCTTGAACGGCTTGGTGATGTAGTCGTAGGCGCCGCGCTTCATCGCCGCGATCGCGTTCTCGACCGACGCGAATGCCGTAATCATCAGCACCGGCATGTCATCGTCGATCTTCTTCAGCTCGTCGAGCGCGGAGATGCCGTCGATGCCCGGCATCATCATGTCGACAATCGCCGCATCGAACGGTACCGATCGCGCCAGCTCGAGTCCCTCGGCCCCGTTCGCCGCGAGGCGCACGTCATAGCCTTCACGCGTCAGCAGCGTCTCGAGGATCTCGCGCATGATCTCCTCGTCGTCGATGACGAGGATCGATCCGGACCGGACCGGGGTCACCGGCGCTTCGGCGATTGTCGAACGCGGCATCATCAGGCCTGCCTGTTCCTGGCTTGCCCGGCCGCAGCGGCCTTGGCGGGCATCGTCGGAAGCGAGAGCGCGAACCGGGTGCCCTGGCCCAGCGTGCTCTCGCAGTTGATCGATCCGCCGTGTTCCTGGACGATGCCGTACGTGATCGACAGCCCAAGCCCCGTGCCCTTGCCGATCTCCTTGGTGGTGAAGAACGGATCGTAGATTCGTGACAGCTGTTCGGGAGGAATGCCCGAGCCCGTGTCACCGACTTCGATAACCACGCCGGCCTCGTCCTCTCTGGTGGCAATCGACAGCCAGCCTCCCCGCGGCATGGCGTCGCGCGCGTTGAGAAAGAGATTCAGGAAGACCTGCTGGAGCTTGTACTCGACTCCCTGAATGAGCAACGGCGATGAGCTGAGTTCCTTGCGCACCTGGATGCTGCCGGTCCGGAGCTGGTGTTCGAGGAGAACCAGCACGTCGTTGATCACGACGTTCAGATCGACGGCGCCGCTGTCGGTCTGCGCCGGGCGCGCCAGGTTCAACAGGCCGTTGACGATCTTCGCGGCACGGAATGTTTGACGTTCGATCTTCTCGAGCACCTTGGTCTTCGGATCGTCGGGTTCAGCGCCCTGCAGCAGCATCTGGGTAAAACTCGAGATCCCGGTCAGCGGCGTGTTCACCTCGTGGGCAACGCCGGCGGCGAGCAGACCAATCGACGCCATCTTCTCGGAAATCTGCAGCTGCTCTTCGAGCTGCACGCGCGCGGAGATGTCTTCGAACACCACGATCGTTCCGGCGATGGCGCCGTCGGAATCGCGCAGCGGCGTCGTCGCCATGTTGACGAGAAGCCGTCTTCCAGCATCGTGGCGCGTGGTCAGTGGAACGCGATAGAAGGCTGCGCCTTCGGGAGACTCGCGCCGGGCCGATCGCAGCACTTCGAGAAATGCTGGTTCGAACAGCTCGTCGAGACGATGAGCGACGGCATCCTCGTGACGAACACCGTAGAGCTCTTCCAGCCTCCGGTTCCAGCGCACGATTCGATCGTCGCGGTTGACGACCGCGAGCCCGTCGTTCAGCGATTCGAGGATGTTTTCGCTGAATTCCCGCATCCGTTCGAGCTCGTCCGCCTTGTTGTGCAGTTGGTGATACAGGCGGCCGTTCTCGAGTGCCGTCGCCGCCTGCGCGGCCACTGCCGCCAGGAGCGCCATGTCCTCGCTGCTCAGCGGTTCGCTGCTCGCCTTCCGGCCGAGCGCCATGACCGCAATCGTCCCTTCCTTGGAGACGCACGGAACGAAGTAGTGGATCCCGGCCTCTCTCCAGAAGTCGACCTCGTTGGCGTCGACGCGCCGTTGCGTCAAGGGATCGTCGAGCGACAGCGTGTGGCCGGCGATCAATCGCGCACCGGCCTGCGAGCTGCGTGGGAGTGCCGGCGGCTGCCCGGCGAAGCCGATGTGGGCAATCGTGATGAACTGACCTTCAAGCCCGGTCGCGGCAGGCGCGAGCATCAGCGCCATCCGGTCCACGACCAGCGTTTCCATGACGCGATGAACGAGCCGCTCGCTCAACCGCGCCAGGTCGAGATCGCTGTTGAGATCGCGGGCGAACGCGACGAGCGCGCGCCGGTAGTCGTAGCGATCGCGGTAGTACATGCGATCCAGGGCGGTCTGAATCGCGTTCTTCACCGGGCGCGAGAGCAGCACGACGACGAGCGTCGCCAGAAGCGCGATCACGAAACTGGGCCGATCGCTGCCGCCGCCGAGCGCCGCACGCGCGATTTTCAGCAGGATGGCGTACATCGCTGCGATCGCCGCCAGCGCCGCCGCATACACCAGCGCGCGCTTGATGATGACCTCGACGTCCATCAGCCGGTAGCGCACGATGGCGGACGCAAACGCGAGCGGCACGACACCGAGCAGGACCGCCGTCACGTCCGCGCCGCGGAACGGGGTGAAGCCAAGTGCGAACGGCAGCGCGTAGCCGAAAACGAAAGGCACCGCGCCAAACGCCGTTCCGCCGACGATCCAGCGAAGCTGACGACGGGCGGTCACCGAACGCGCGCGTCCGAGCGCCCTCATCATGATGCCGAGGCCGACGACCAGGCCGACACCAAGGCAGATCATCTCGCCGCGTTCGACGAGCGTGATCACGTTCGCAAATACCACGCCCTGCTGGTGCCCTCTCACGAGTGCGGACACGCGCGCTGCGAGAAGAAGAATGGCCGGCAGATACAACAGTGGCAGCGCCGTACGTCCGGCGTCGGAGTGCGCCCAGCTGTCGGGACGCTCCGGGAACACGAGCGCGAAGTGCACGATCATCGCCGGCAGCAGAAGCGTGCAGACGACGTCCGCCCAGTAGATCACCCAGTCGAGCGTGTCGAGACGGCCACTGAACGAAAACGCCAGCATCCCGAAGAAGGCAACCGTCAGCCAGAAGAAGTGCAACGTGGCCTGGTTGTCCGGACGACGGAATCTGACGCCCGCGCCAACGAGCAGCGAAAAAATCCCGACCGGGGCGAGCACGTAATACAGACCGCGTGCGCCGGATGGGATCGGCGCGAGCGTCACGCGCAAGCTCTCCGCCGTCTTGGTCCGAACCAGCGTGTAGGCGACGGTGTCTCCGGACGACGCGTGATGGAGATGCGACACGATGTCCGCCTCCGAGTCCACGGGAGCGCGGTCGATCTCGGCGAGGATGTCGCCCGGCCGGATCCCGGCGCGAGCCGCCGGCGAACCGGTCGCTATCTCCTGGGCGACCATGCCGTCGGGAGTCGTTGTCCACAGGACACCGTCCTCCGGCTCGCTCCACGTGGAGCGCACGTACATGTTCGCCACCGCGAGGCACAGAAGCAGTGCGACGACGGCCAGCTGAGCCGTGAGTCGAACGAGCGCGTGCGCGCGGTTTCCGGTCTGCAACAAAGAATCGGTCCTGTAAGGCGCTCTCGTACGAACGAGGGGCATGGTTCCGCGTAGCAATCCGCGTTCCCCGACCTCACTTCGCTCCATAAGTCTAAGTATCTGAACCGATTGAACTTTTTTGACTGCAATCGAAAGTTTTGACGCCGACTTCCAATGAGGTGGACGGTCGGCTCAAAAACTTGGATCGCAGATTTTGGGGCAAAAAAATGTCCTGCCGGTTTGGCACCTCGCAGGACCTGCACTATCGAAATAACGGCCGCTGACTTTCGGAGCCGTAACGCAGCTCTAGAAGGCTGCTCCTGGCGACGGATTCTGAGAAACCGCCTCCGATTAGAACCGGACGAGGAACCCGCCGACTACGCGCTTTGGTGGACGGACGACGAGCAGCTCGTCGTAAATCGACGCGGGATCGTTTGGATCGCGGAACAGGTTCCGGACACCGACGAGCACTTCCCACTTCGTGCTGCCCAGACCGAACGGCAGCGCCTGATTGACCTGCACGTCGAAGCGGCCGTCGAGCCCCCCGGGAGCCGCGTCTGACTGCATCAGACTGCGTCGCGCATACGCCGAATTCAACTTGTAGAGCACGAACACCCGCGTCGCCGTTTCCGGTATCGCGGTCTGAACCGACGTCGTCAGATCGTGAATGTCCTCTTCCTGCTCGCGGGTCAGGCTCCCGAGCCACGGCCGCGACTGGCTGAGGTCGCCGAACGAATTCCACCGTCCGTGCGCAAACGAGTAATCGACCGATCCGCTGACTCGCCGCAACGCCGAGGATCTCAGTCGCACTCCCCAGCCATCAACGTCGACCGATCCGGCGCCGCCGACATGGTAGTGACCCACCGACCGGGTGCCGTCGGGCGATCGCATTCCGAAGATCGTCATCGCCTGGTTGTCGACACCCTGGAAAAACCGTCGAACTCCGAGTGAATAGATCCCGAAGTCGTGCTCGACGAGCAAATCGACGTCGCGTGCGCGCTCGACGCGAAGGTCCGCGCCGCCAAGCGCCGAAAATGTCCGCTCCGGCGGCAGCCACGGACCCGCGATCGCCGGAGCAAGGAATTCCTCAGCGCCCGGCGCGACCATCCGCTGTTCAACCACCGCGGTCACGCGCGTGGCGCCGGTCGGCTCCAGCAACAGACCGACACGCGGGCTGAAGAGGCCTGGCTGCACGAGATAGTCGTAGCGCGCGTAGCGGCCACCGTATTCGACCGTCACGCCGGTGCCGACGATCCAACGGTCGAGCGCGTGAATCTCGCCGACGTTCCGGTTGCCGTCGCTGACGGCCGCGAGCGCGAGCGGATTGCCTCCCTGATACTCCTGCGTGCTGTAGGTCAGCCCGAGGTCGTATGAGTGAATACCGTCGCGCTTCGACAGGAACGATCCGGAAACGATCCACGACGACAAGTCTCCCTGGCTCATCGCGCCACGCACGGACCAGTCGCCGAGTCCGGTGGGCGCACCAATCGAGAAGTAGGCAACGCCGCGCGGCAGGATGTCTCCCGAGAAGAAGCGTCCCGGAGCAAACGCGCTGGTCGTCAGCAGGTTGACCTCGCCCTTGAACGGCAGATCGGCGAAGAACGATCCCAGCGCGCTGACGGCGGATTGATTCGGATGCCCGACCATCGGATCGTCGGCCGCGGGGGTGTCGTCCTCTTCCACCACGACAACGCTGGTCGAGTCCTTGAGGATGCTGCGCGTGAGATGACGAAGCCGCCACGCGGTGTCGGTGTGCGGATGATCGTCATCGGCGTCCTTCGCATCCGAGGATGCGACGGAGGGCAGACCAAACCCGGCGGCGAGAATCGGCCGTGCCGTGACCTCGGTCGCGGTGCCTGTGGTGGCAACGGCGGTTTCGAGGCGGTGCAGCTGCAGCCGGTAAATAGAGGCGGGCGTCACACCGACGCGGACCGTCTCGCGGCGCGAGGCGGAAAAACCGGCAAGGTGCGCGCGCAGCGTGTAGTCTCCAGCCGGAAGCTTTTCAATCGAGAACCGTCCGTTCGCGTCGGTGACGGCCATCGCCATGGTGGCGCCGAGCGCTGAAACCATCGCGCCGGGCAGCGGTCCACCGTGGTCGTCGCTGACGACGCCCTTGATGACGCCGCCTATGACCGCGTTGACCGTGCGCACCTCTGGCGCGCGGCCCGCCACCTGCTGAGCGAGCGCTGACGAGGAACTGGCTGCCGTGGCCACAGCCACGAGCCCTGCCGCCGAGAGCACGCGTTTCATGCGCCCCATGGCTCCTCCAGCCCTACGATCCCGCAACCGAAAACGTGACGTCGCGCGTCAGCGACTGACGTGACGTCAAGTCCGTTACGGTGATTCCCAGACGATACTCGCCTTCTTGAAACGACGACAACAGAATTCCCTGACCTGCCAGTATAGGCCCGGTGACCGGGTCGAAACCGCTCCCCATCACCGACGGCCTGAAACGCTGCGGCGGCGTCCTCGTGACATACCGCTCCCCGGGTCTCGCGGGCGGATGAGATTCAATCTCCGGACCCGTCTCAGCCGCTGCAGCGCCATCCCGCCGGAATAAATGGTAATTCACTTCGATGTCGAAATTCCGATCCGCCGAAACCGCCGGGTTGTAGATCAGGAACACCACAATCAGTTCGCGGCTGCGCCGGAACGACGACGTCGCCGCCGGATGAATCTCGTTGCCCCCGATCACGTACGGACGCTCGAGCACGTCGTCGCCCGACACCGGCGCCACTTCGTCGATACGATCCGCGAGCATCACCGTGCTCGTCGCCAGCTCACCCGTCCAGAAGTCCGGGACCGTGAGCGCCTGCTTCAGCACGGCACCCTTGAGACGCCGCTCCGCACTGAGCGGATCCGCCGGACGTTCGCGGAGCGCGACGTAGACATCGTAGTCGCCCGGCGCCACCGCGAAGCCGCGCGTGATCCGGACCGGCTGACCCGCCGGCGCTGACAGCGTGACCGGAAAAATGGTGTCGAACGGATACCGCTCGGCGGCGTCATGGACGCGGGCCGCGCCGGCCTCCCGGCGCGCGGCTCGAACGTACATCAACGCGTTCACTGCCGTCAGGCTCGACCTGTCGATCGTGACGGTGAACGGCACGAACGTTCCGGTCTGCGCCTTGAAAAAATCGTTGCGCCACGCGATCGAAAAATCCGACGACGCGCGTCCGGCCATCGCCGCATCGGCGAGGCGGATGAGCGCTTCACCCTCCCTGCGCTGCGCGTCTTCGAGCCGATCCGACGCTCGGCGAACCGGAGTCTGCCGGGACGACGCCTGCGCGATTGCGACCGTACACGCAAGCAGCCACGCCGCCACGGCCGCCCGTCGCCATCGCAACCGGCCACCCGTCCACTCGACGCGCTTTCGTCCCCCTCGCATGAAGCTGAAAATACACACTGATCATACCACCCAAGTCAAAGAGCACACCAGCGTCGGGCAGCCGGCCGCGGGGTTGCCATACGCCGAAACGTCGCCAAATCCGTAAAGTGGCACCGGTCCTTCGGCCGCACTCGTGACGCGCGCGTGAATTATCCCGGCGATGTGCGTCAACGCCGGGTGATATCATCACCGGCTTATGGCTCGCGTACCCCAATTCCTGGACGTGAGCGTGTCACTCGCCGCAGGCATTCCCGCCTACCCCGGGAACCCCGAGTTCGAGTTGCAGCCGATCAAGCGCATCGCCGCTGGCGGCAGCTCGAACGTTTCGAAGCTGGTCATGGGCACGCACACCGGCACGCACGTCGATGCGCCGCGGCACTTCTTTGACGACGGCGCCGGCGTTGACGCGCTGCCGCTCGATCTGCTCCTCGGCCGCGCGCGCGTCGTGGAGATCACGAAACGCGGCGGCATCGGCAAGGACGAACTCGCCGCCGCCGGCCTGCGCGAGGACATCCGCGTGCTGCTCAAGACCTCGAACTCGGCGCTCTGGAATGGCGAGGGGTTTCACAAGGACTACACCTATCTGACGGAAGACGGTGCGCGCTACCTGGTCGACCAGGGCGTCAAGGTCGTCGGGATCGATTACCTGTCGGTCGAACAGTTCAAGAAGCCGGGCGCGCCGGCTCACCGCGCGTTGCTGTCGCAATCGATCGTCATCATCGAGGGACTGAACCTCGCGGAAGCGGAAGCCGGGATGTACGAGATGTACTGCCTGCCGCTTCGTATCGCGGGGGGCGACGGCGCGCCAGCGCGCGTCATCCTGAAGCGGTGAGCGGCGACGCGGAAGGAACTTCACGTGCTGGACGATGTGCTCGTCATGGTGCTGGCCGGAGGGGTCGGCGAACGGCTGTATCCGCTCACGAAGGAACGCGCGAAGCCCGCGGTCTACTTCGGCGGACCCTATCGCATCATCGACTTCACGCTGAGCAACTGCATCAACTCGGGCCTGCGCCGGATCTTCATCGCGCTTCAGTACAAGTCGCTGTCGCTCAGCCGCCACCTTCGCATGGGATGGAGCGTCGTCGCCGACGAGCTCGGCGAGTTCATCGAGATCCTCAGCCCGCAGAAGCGCGTCGGCGAGCACTGGTATCTCGGCACCGCTGACGCCGTCTACCAGAACCTGTATTCGATCCTGCGCGAGAACCCGCGCCAGCTGATCGTGCTGTCCGGCGATCACGTCTACAAGATGGACTACGCGAAGATGCTGCGCTTCCATCGCGATCGACGGCGCCGGCGCGACGCTCGCCGCGATCGAAGTGCCGTCCGAGGAAGCGCAGCGGTTCGGCGTGCTGCAGGTCGACGGCGACGAACGCCTGACCGGCTTTCTCGAGAAGCCGAAGAACCTGCCGGCCGGGCGAGCAGGTGCTCGCGTCGCTCGGCATCTACATCTTCGACATGGACGTGCTCGTGCCCGCCCTCGAAGAGGACGCGCGCCGCAATTCGACGCACGACTTCGGCAAGGACATCATTCCCGGCGCTCATCGCGAAAGTTCCGGTCTACGCGTACCGGTTCTACGACGAGAACAAGAAGTCGGCGAAGTACTGGCGCGACATCGGGACGCTCGACGCGTACTACGACGCCAACATGGATCTCTGCCACGTCAATCCGGAGTTCAACCTCTACGATCCCGAGTGGCCGCTGCGGACGAACCAGGTGCAGGCACCGCCGGCGAAGTTCGTCTTCGCCGACGAAGGCCGCCGCTGCGGGCAGGCGCTCGACTCGATCATCTCCGCCGGCTGCATCATCTCCGGGAGCCGCATCACCGGCAGCGTGCTCTGCCCGAACGTGCGCGTGCACAGCTTCTGCGACATCGATCAGAGCATCCTGATGCCGGGCGTGCGCGTCGGCCGCCACGCGCGCATCCGCCGCGCGATCGTCGATCGCGACGTCTTCGTGCCGCGCGGCGCGCTCATCGGCTTCAACGCGGACGAAGATCGCCGCCGCCACACGGTCAGCGACAGCGGCATCGTCGTCGTCACGACCGACGACGAGCCGTTCATCGGCGAGATCTCGGAGGAGGCGCTCCGGAACGAAGCAGGAGTTCGACAAGCGGGGCGCGGAGAAGGCTAAGGCCGGGGAGCGAAGGGACGCAGAGCGAGACAAGGGAAAAGGCAAAAGGTGATAAGGCTGACATAGACAGGACACAAGGACATGCACAGTGAAAATTCAGACAGTGAAGGGACGCGAGATTCTCGATTCGCGCGGGAATCCGACGGTTGAAGTGGACGTGACGCTCGAGGGTGGAGCGTTCGGCCGGGCGGCGGTGCCGTCGGGCGCATCGACAGGACAGCGCGAGGCGCTCGAGCTGCGCGACGGCGACAAGAAGCGATATCTCGGAAAGGGCGTGACGCAAGGCGGTCTCGCATGTGAACGGCGAGATCGCGAAGGCGCTCGTGGGGCGGGACGGCGATCAGCGCGCGATCGATACGGGCGATGATCGATCTCGACGGAACGCCCAACAAGGGCCGGCTTGGCGCCAACGCGCTGCTCGGGCGTGTCGATGGCGCTCGCGCGGGCGAACGCCACGGCGCTCGGCGTGCCGCTCTACACGCACGCCGCCACGCTCTACGGCGCGTCGGCCGGCACGGTGCTGCCGGTGCCGATGATGAACATCCTCAACGGCGGCGCGCACGCCGACAGCAGCGTGGATTTCCAGGAATTCATGGTGATGCCGGTCGGCGCGCGAACCTTCGCCGACGCCGTGCGCTGCGGCGCCGAGATCTTTCACACGCTTCGCGGCATCCTCAAGAAGAAGGGGCACTCGACGGGCGTCGGCGACGAGGGCGGGCTTCGCGCCCAGCCTGTCGTCGAACCAGGAAGCGCTCGACGTCGTCCTCGAAGCGGTCGTCCAGGCGGGATACAAGCCGGGCGACACGGTGTATCTGGCGCTGGACGTCGCGTCGAGCGAGCTGTGGAACGACGAAGGCAAGAAGTACGAGTTCAAGAAGTCGAAGGACAAGACCCGCACCGCCGACGAGATGGTGAAGCTCTACGAGGACTGGGTGCGGCAGTATCCGATCATCTCGATCGAAGACGGCCTCGCCGAAGGCGACTGGGACGGCTGGAAGACGCTGACGAAGGCGCTCGGCAACCGCGTGCAGCTGGTCGGCGACGACGTGTTCGTCACCAACCCGGAGATTCTCAAGCGCGGAATCAGCGAGAAGATCGCGAACGCGCTGCTGGTCAAGCTGAATCAGATCGGCACCGTCAGCGAGACGCTCGACGCGGTCGCGATGGCGCGCGACGCCGGCTACGCCAGCGTGATCTCGCACCGGTCCGGCGAAACCGAGGACACGACGATCGCCGACCTCGCCGTCGCGACCAACGCCGGACAGATCAAGACCGGATCGGCCAGCCGCACCGATCGCGTCGCGAAATACAACCAGCTGCTTCGCATCGAAGAGCAGCTCGGATCCGTCGGGACGTTACGCGGGAACGCTCCGCGATTCGTCAGCTGGGGGCACGGTAGATGCACAAGGTCGTCCTGCTGCGGCACGGAGAAAGCACGTGGAACCAGGAAAACCGGTTCACCGGGTGGACCGACGTCGACCTGTCGGACAAGGGCCGCAAGGAAGCGGCCGAAGCCGGTCGCCTTCTGAAGGAGGGCGGCTACACGTTCGACGTCGCCTTCACGTCGCGTGCTCAAGCGCGCGATCCGGACGTTGTGGATCACGCTCGACACGCTCGATCTGATGTGGATTCCGGTCACCAAGAACTGGCGCCTGAACGAGCGGCACTACGGCGCGCTGCAGGGACTCAACAAGGCCGAGACGGCGGCGCAAGCACGGCGACGCGCAGGTCAAGATCTGGCGGCGCAGCTACGACATTCCACCCCCGCCGCTGACGCCCGACGACGAGCGGTATTCAGGACGCGATCCGCGCTACGCCGACCTTCGACCGCGAGGACATCCCGCTGACCGAGTCGCTCAAGGACACCGTCGCGCGGTTCCTCCCGTACTGGCACGAGACGATTGCGCCGGCGGTCACGTCAGGTCAGCGCGTCATCATCGCGGCGCACGGCAACAGCCTGCGGGCGCTGGTCAAGTATCTCGACAACATTCCCGAGGACGAAATCGTCGAGTTGAACATCCCCACCGGCATCCCGCTCGTCTACGAGCTCGACGATACGCTCAAGCCGATTCGCCACTATTACCTCGGCGATCCGGAAGCCGCTGCACGTGCCGCCGCCAGCGTGGCCGCGCAGACGGCCAGGAAGTGAAAGGAATGCTGATTGCTGATTGCTGAATGGGGATCAATCAGCAATCAGCATTCAGCGTTTGCCCGCGATCCCGAACACATCTTTCAACGCGCACCGCGCCGCGTGGTAGCCGCACATCCCGTGCACGCCCACGCCGGGCGGCGTCGCGGCGGAGCAGATGTAGAGGCCGCGGCGCGGCGTTCGATACCATCGCCATGTCGGACGCGCGATCATCTGCCGCAGATCCGTGACGCCCATGCCGATGTCGCCGCCGGCGAGGTTTGGATTGCGGCGTTCGAGATCGGCGGGGGTCATGACATGTCGCGCGAGCACGCGGTCGCGAAACCCCGGCGCGAACCGCTCGATCTGCCGCTCGATCACCGGCAGCATGTCGGCAGTCGAGGCGTTCGGCACGTGACAGTACGCCCACAGCGTGTGCTTCCCGGCCGGCGCGCGTGACTCGTCGAACAGGCTCGGCTGCACGAGCAGCACGAACGGGCCGCTCGGAGATCCTTCCGTCCACGCATCGCGCTCGGAGTCGGCGATCTCCTCGAGCGTGCCGCCGAGGTGAACCGTCGCCGACCGCGCGACCCGTTCGTCGCGCCACGGAACCGGCGCGTCGAGCGCCCAATCGACCTTGAACGCCCCCATGCCGTATCGATAGCGTGCAAGCTTCTGCCGGTACCAGTCCGGCAGCCGCGACCCGGCGACGCGAAGGAACGGACGCGGCGACAGATCGCACAGGATGGCCCGCGCGGCTGGCAATTCGTCGAGCGTGGAAACCGCCGCGTTGGTGACGATCCGTCCGCCAAGCGATTGGAGATACGACGCGAGGGCGTCGGCCAGCGTCTGCGCGCCGCCGCGCGGAAGCGGCCAGCCGACGGCATGCGCCAGCGCACCAAGCACCAGGCCGATCGCTCCCGACGGGCATCGTGTCGAGCGGCATCATGCCGTGCGCCGCGATGCCGGCAAAGAAGGCCCGCGCGCGCTCGGTGGAGAAGCAGCGCGACGCCAGACGCACCGCCGGCTGCAGCGCACGCAGGCCGAATCGCGCGGCCGCGACCGGGTGGCGCGGCAGGTCGCGGCGGCGACGAGCACGATGTCCTCGATCAGCGGCCAGGAGGCCGCAACCGATCCCACGAGCTTCCGGTAGCCGTTCGCGTCGTCACCAAGGTCGAGCGCGGTGTCGTCAACCGATCGGCTGACGACCGCGGCGACACGGTCGTCGAATGGATGAACCAGCATCGCCGGCGGCTCTACCCATGCGAGGCCGTGATCGCGAAGCGGCAAGCGATCGGAAGAACGGGCGAGACGATCGCCCATCGGGTGCACGGCGGAGCAGACGTCGTGCACGAAGCCCGGCAGCGTGAGCGCCTCCGAACGGCAGCCGCCGCCAATCGACGCCTGCGCTTCATAGACGACGACCTGAAGACCCGCCCGCGCGAGCACGATCGCGGCTGAGAGACCGTTCGGACCGGCGCCGACGACTATCGCGTCTGGATCGGCCACGTCTTTGCTATAACTTCCATCACGTCGACGCTCATCGCTAGTCTCGCTGCAGCGCGCATGGATGACAGCGTGCGGAGGCGGAGGCGCCAGCGCAAAGTAAGAACTGATGTCGCAGATGCCCGACCAGCTTGCTCCTTACTGGTACTCGCGGCTCATCTTCGAGCGCGGTCTCGCGCTCATCTATCTCATCGCGTTCCTCGTCGTCGTCAACCAATTCATTCCGCTGCTCGGAGAGCGCGGCCTGCTCCCGGTGCCGCGATTCGTCCAGGCGGTTCCGTTCCGGGAGTCGCCGAGCCTCTTCTATCTGCGCGCGACCGACGGCGTGTTTCGCGCGGCCGGATGGCTGGGCGTTCTGCTTTCAATCCTGGCACTCACCGGGTGGTGCAGCACCGCAGCGCGCTGGCGGCGGGCATACGTCTGGGGACTCCTCTGGATTCTCTATCTCTCCTTCGTCAACGTCGGCCAGACGTTCTACGGCTTCGGCTGGGAGTCGTTGCTGCTCGAGGTCGGCTTCTTCACGATCTTCGCCGGCGCCGGCACGGCGTCGCCGCCTACGATTGCTGAACTGGATCTACCGGTGGACGCTGTTTCGACTGATGTTCGGTGCCGGGCTGATCAAGATTCGGGGCGATTCGTGCTGGCGCGACCTGACGTGCCTCGATTACTTACTTCGAGACCCAGCCGATTCCCAACCCGCTCAGCTGGTACTTTCACTGGCTGCCACGGCCGGTGCTCCACGGCGGCGTCGCCTTCAATCACTTCGTCGAGCTGATCGTTCCGTTCGGCTACTTCCTGCCGCAGCCGTTCGCGGGGATTGCCGGCCTCATCACGATCGTGTTCCAGCTGACGCTGATCGTGAGCGGAAACCTGTCATGGCTGAACTGGCTGACGATCGTGCTCGCGTTCACGACGCTCGACAACCGGTTCCTCGCATGGCTACCGGTGTCGATGCCGGCGATCGAGCCCATGCCTGCTTGTCCAGCGGATCGCGGTCGTACGCTCTGGGCGTGCTGGTCGCGTTTCTCAGCATCGCGCCAACGGTGAACATGCTGTCGCCCAACCAGGTGATGAACACGTCGTTCAACCCGCTCCAGATCGTCAATACCTACGGTGCGTTCGGCAGCATCACCCGCGAACGCTTCGAGATTGCGATCGAAGGCACTGCAGACGAGTCGCTCGAATCAGCGACCTGGCGGGAGTACCAGTTCAAGGGAAAGCCGGGTGACCCCTCGCGCCGGCCCTCACAAATCGCGCCTTATCATCTTCGGCTCGACTGGCTGATGTGGTTCGCGGCGATGGGCACCGCGAGCGATTACGAATGGTTTTCTCCCCTCATGCTGAAGTTGCTCGAGGGGGACGCGGCGACGCTCGGACTGCTCGACGGCAACCCGTTTCCCGACCGCCCGCCACGATGGATTCGCGCCCGAATGTACCGTACACATTCACGACGGCCGCCGATCGCGCGCAGACCGGACGCTGGTGGAATCGGCAAGTCGTTGGCGATTACTTTCCGGCGGTGCGACTCAATCGACGCAGTCCCTAGTCACACGACCCTGTGCTCTCTTTCTCCCTTTCTTGTATGTTCATTCGGCTGCTTGACTGGGCTCCAGCCGGGCGGTCTACTCAGGGACGCTTGAGTAGTGAGCGTCGAGATGCCGATCCCGTTCGGAGGCCATCATGAGCCTGCACAGGAGATCAGCACTCGGCGCTCAGCGTCGGGCGTCCGGTCGAACGGTATCAAAGGCCACTCCACAACGGAGTCGAGCCTGCATTCACAAGGCTGACCGTGCACGACGTCCCGAGAAGGAGTCCGCCATGGACGCAGCGCTTGGGATCGATATCGGCAAAACGAAATTTCATGTGACCTTACGCTTCCCCGACGGCACGCGACGTCGGAAGGCCTGCGCGAACTCGCCGGGGGCTGCACGGACCTGCTCGCCTGGATGGACCGGCATGGCGCGACGCGTGTGCACGCCGGCCTCGAAGCGACCGGCACCTACGGCGAGTTGCTGGCGACCACCTTGGCGGATGCCGGGCATTCGGTGAGCATCCTCAATCCCGGCGATCATTCATCACTACGCGAAGAGTCGGCTGTCGCGTGCGAAAACAGACGCGGTCGATGCCGACGTCATCGCCGAATACGTGGCGAAAGAACAGCCGCCCCTCTGGACGCCGCTGCCGCGAGAGGTGCGTGAGCTCCAGGCCCTGGTGCGCCGGCTCGATGCGCTGATCGGGATGCAGACCGACGAACGCAACCGCGCGGCGGCCGGGGGACTGACTCCGGCGGTCGAGCATTCCATCGCCGCCGTCCTGCGACATCTCGAGGTCCAGATTCAGCAGGTGCGTCAACAGATCCGCCAGCACATGGATCAGCACCCCGGCCTGCGCGCCCAGCGCGACCTGTTGACCAGTATCCCGGGGATCGGCGAGGCCACGGCCGCCCTCCTCTTAGCCGAGCTCTTTAACAAAACCTTCACCTCGGCACGACACGCCGCCGCCTTTGCCGGCGTCGTGCCGCGGCTCCACGACTCCGGCCTCCACGCAGGGCCGTCGCGTGATGTGCAAACTCGGACCGAGTCGCGTGCGCAAAGGCCTCTACTTTCCCGCGATCGCGGCGATCCGCTTCAACCCGAGTCTGCAGCCGCTCGCGCGTCGCCTCAAAGCGGCTGGCAAGCCGCCGATGCTCATCATCGGCGCCGCCATGCGGAAACTCGTTCACCTGGCCTTCGGCGTACTCAAATCGCGTCGTGCGTACGACGCCGACCCTCGCGAAGGCTTGACACTCAACACGGTATCTCCTGTTCCGTCTGTGGCCGATGACGCAGCGCGATGTCGAACATCGCTGATCGCCACATCAGTTTTGAAACCAGTTCTAGCCTTCTAGCGATTGATCGTCTTCATCCCACCTTCCGGATATCGATCGCCGGCAACGGCCGAGCCCACAGCATCAAGCGAAGCGATTTCGTCAGGCGTGAGCGCAATCGTCGCAGACGCGGCGTTTTCCTCGACACGCTCGGGACGGGTTGATCCCGGAATCGGAACGATGTCGTTGCCTTGCGACAGGAGCCACGCGATCGCCAGTTGCGCGGGGCTGCACCCTTTCTGCTTCGCGATGGCCTCGACACGGGCGACGAGATCCAGGTTTCGCTGAAAGTTTTCTCCCTGGAATCGCGGGTTGTTGCGCCGCCAGTCGTCTGGTGCGAGATCGTCCGGCGATTTGAAACGACCGGTCAGGAAACCGCGGCCAAGCGGGCTGTATGCCACGAACGCGATGCCGAGCTGCCGGCAGGTGTCGAGCGGGCCCCGTTCGGGATCCCGCGTCCACAACGAGTATTCCGTCTGCAACGCGGCAATCGGATGCGCGGCGTGAGCGCGGCGGATTGTCTCCGGCGCAGCTTCCGAAAGGCCGAGATACCGCACCTTGCCGGCCTTCACGAGTTCGGCCATCGCGCCAACGGTCTCTTCAATCGGCGTCTGTGGATCCACGCGATGCTGGTAGTAGAGATCGATGGTCTCGACGCCCAGCCGTTGAAGTGACGCGTCGCAGGCGCTGCGGACGTACTCCGGTCGGCCGTTGATGCCGAGAAACTTGCCATCCTCGGTTCGGACGTTGCCGAACTTTGTTGCGAGCACGACCTCCCTGCGGCGCTCGCGAATCGCCCGGCCGACCAGCCGTTCGTTGGTGTGCGGACCGTAAATGTCGGCAGTGTCGAGGAAATTGATGCCGAGGTCGAGCGCCCGGTGAATGGTCTGAATCGAGCGCGCCTCGTCGCGACCAGCGTAGAAGTCGGACATGCCCATGCAGCCAAGGCCGACCGCGGATACCGATGGACCGTTGAGGCCGAGCTGGCGTCGCGGAATGGTGGAAATACTCTGGTGAACCATCCATCGAGTCTACTCCTCGACGGCGGCCCCAAAAAGCAAAAGGGCTGCGCGATGGGAGTCGCGCAGCCCTTCTGAAATTTTGATGCCGGACGGGTTACTCGACTTCCTTTTCCTGAGTTTCGTCGGCGGCGATCCGCAGCGACCGGAGGAAACGCTTGTCGTTCGCGCTGATCTCAAAATTACGGCGCTCGGCGGAACGAACAGCCTTCTGAGGCGGCGTGCTGATCTTGGCGAGGGCGCCGGGCGTCGTGCGATTCATGAAGCCGATCACCGCTTCCAGCGACAATTTCATCTCGAAACCAGCCGCGCGCGCACGCTCGCGGCAGGCCTCGATCCGCGGATCTTCGGCAACGGCGGCAGCAATGGCGTCGGACAGCTCACGTGCCATCCGGTTCACGACGTCGTCCATACGAGACCTCCTCACCGCCGCCGGAGCTGGGGAACCGGGGCGTATCCCGATCCGTCGGTCCGGCCGACCCAGGTCTGGCCTGGATTTGACGGACAGCTGCGGCCCGGGCGGGGCGACAGGGATCGAGCGCCAAATTTGTTCATATGAAGGATTTGCAGCGTGGGAACGCAGGCTCATTGTAAGCGCGGCCAGATCGACTGTCAATGGTCGCGCGGGGACAATTCCGGTGACATTTCCGGGTCGCGCCGTGTGTCGAATTCGCACGTCTGGCGCCTCGCTTCACCTGATGTTTCTGCCGGACCCACGGCGATTGCTACAATGAGCCGCCGCTATACGGCGCCTGTCAATTATGACGCGCATTGCGGGACAAAAGCTTGGATCAGCGCCACCCCTTCGACGCCCCTTCGAGTGCCGCCGGGACCGATCCGGCCGTCGAAATCGGCTTTCCTGGCCTCTTTCCCTTCACCCGGGGAATCCAGCCGACGATGTACCGGGGGCGCCTCTGGACGATGCGGCAGTACGCGGGGTTCGGGTCGGCGAAGGAGTCCAATCGCCGGTATCGATACCTGCTGTCGCAAGGCGTCACCGGCCTCAGCGTCGCATTCGACCTGCCGACGCAGATCGGCTACGACTCGGACCACGAGCTTGCAGCCGGCGAAGTTGGTCGGGTCGGGGTGGCGATCGATTCGATTGAGGACATGGCGGATCTCTTCGAGGGGATTCCGCTCGATCGCGTCTCGACATCGATGACAATCAACGCGACGGCGATCGTGCTCTTGTCGCTCTATGTCGCCGTGGCGAAGCGCCAGGGTGTGCCGCTGCCGTCGATTTCGGGAACCGTGCAGAACGACATCCTGAAGGAATACATTGCGCGAGGAACCTACATCTTTCCTCCGCGTGCATCGCTCCGAATCGTGACCGACATCTTTGCCTTCTGCGATCGCGAACTACCCAACTGGAACACGATCTCGATCAGCGGCTACCACATTCGCGAGGCGGGCTCGACCGCTGTTCAGGAAGTGGCGTTCACCTTCGCCAACGCGATTGCGTACGTCGCAGGCGGCCATCGATGCCGGACTCGATGTGAACCGTTTTGGCCAGCGCCTGTCGTTCTTCTTCAACGCGCACAACGATTTCGTCGAAGAGATCGCCAAGTTCCGGGCCGCACGCCGTCTCTGGGCTCACCTCATGCGCGATCGGTTTGGCGCGACGAACCCGAGAGCGCAGCAGCTGCGCTTCCACACCCAGACCGCCGGCAGCACGCTGACCGCCCAGCAGCCGGACAGCAACATCGTCCGGGTCGCGCTCCAGGCGCTCGCCGCCGTGCTTGGCGGCACCCAGTCGCTGCACTGCAACGGACGCGATGAGGCGCTGGCGCTGCCGACCGAAGAGTCGGCACGCCTGGCGCTTCGAACCCAACAAGTGATTGCCGCCGAAACCGGCGTGGCGAACACGGTGGATCCGTGTGGCGGCGCCTACACGATCGAAGAGGCGACCGATCGAATAGAGCAGGAAGCGCGGGCGCTGCTCGATCGCATCGATGCGGCGGGCGGAACGCTGCCGGCAATCGAGCACGGCCTGATCCAGCGTGACATTCAGGAATCAGCGTACCGGACCCAACAGGAGATCGATCGGGCCGATCGGATCGTGGTGGGCGTGAACCGCTTCACATCGGACCAGCCGACCGGCATCGAGGTGCTGCAGATCGATCCCGACATCGAACCCCGCCAGATAGAATGCGTGCGCGCCGTTCGCGCGTCCCGCGATCCTGAACCGTGGCGAGCCGCGCTCGATGCGCTTGCCGCCGGCGCACAGGGCAGCGCGAACCTGGTCCCGTTGGTCATCAACGCGGTCGAAGCCCGCGCCACGCTCGGTGAAATCTCGGACACGCTCCGCACCGTTCTTGGCGAGCACAAGGAGATTGATGTCTGACGTTCGCGATTCGCAGTTCGCGGTTCGCGGTTCGGCCACTTCTGACGATGCGACGCCATCGTTTGCAGGCGAAGAGCGAACCGCGAACAACGAACAGCGTCTTCTTTCAGTTGAGCACCTGACCACCGGCTTCGACATCCGCAGACGGTTCGTACCGGCGGTGATCGACGTCAGCTTCGAGTTGAGCGCCGGCGAAACGTTGTGTCTGGTCGGAGAGTCCGGCAGCGGCAAGTCGGTCACCGCACTGTCCATCATGCGGCTCGTGCAGCCCCCAGGTCGTATCGACAAGGGCCGCATCATCTTCAAGGAACGGGATCTTCGAGCGCTCAGCGAGCGCGAGATGCAGGGCGTTCGCGGCGCGGAAATCGGCCTGATCTTCCAGGAGCCGATGACCGCACTCAATCCGGTGTTCACGATCGGCAGCCAGATCGAGGAGACGCTCCGCGTTCACGGCCGTGCGACACGTCGCACGGCGCGCCAGAAGGCGATCGAGCTTCTCGATGCGGTGAGCGTTCCCGATCCTCAGCTGCGCGTGCGCGATTATCCGCATCAGCTGTCGGGCGGCCTTCGCCAGCGCGCGCTCATCGCGATGGCGCTGGCGTGCGACCCGGCGCTGGTCATCGCGGACGAACCGACGACCGCACTCGACGTGACGATCCAGGCCCAGATTCTGGACCTGCTACGCTCGCTCCAGCGGAAGCTGGGCCTGGCGCTGCTCCTCATCACGCACGATCTTGGTGTCGTCGCGGAAATGGCCGATCGCGTTGCCGTCATGTACGCCGGTCGAATCGTCGAGGAAGCACCGGTCGACGAGCTCTTCGCGAATCCGAAGCACCCGTACACGCGCGGTCTGATGGCGTCGATTCCCGGCGGCACGCCGGGTACGCGGCTGCAGGCGATTCAGGGCAGCGTGCCTCCGCTCGGTGAACTGCCGCCAGGGTGTTCGTTCACGCCACGGTGTCCGAATCGCTTCGAGCCGTGTCCGAAGGCGCATCCGGGAACGACGGTCTTTCGCGGCGCAGGTCTGGCGCCGGATCCCGGATCCCGGATCCCGGCCTTCGACCAGCTCAGGCCGCCCCGAGCGCGTCGAGGGGCGGATCCCGGTATCTTCACACCGTGAAGTGTTACCTCCACAGCGACGCCGTCGAACCGGACGTACGCGAGGCGAAGCACAGCTGATGGCGCTTCTCGATGTGAAAAGCCTCGTCAAGGACTTCAGCCGCAAGCGCGGCATTCTCTCGGCTGCCACCGTCGTTCGGGCGGTCGACGATGTGAGTTTCTCGATCGACGAAGGCGAGACGTTCGGACTGGTCGGCGAGTCTGGCAGCGGCAAGACGACGACCGGGCCGCTGCATTCTGCGGTTGATCGAGCCGACGTCCGGAGAGGTGAGGTTCAGGGGCGAGAACGTCTTGGGCTTCTCGCGCGCCAGGCTGCGGCAGGCGCGCCGCGACATGCAGATTGTTTTTCAGGATCCGTTCTCGTCGCTCAACCCGCGGATGCGGGTCGGCTCGATCGTCGAAGAGCCGCTCGTCATCCACCGCGTCGGCGATCGCCAGCAGCGACACGCGCGCGTGAGCGAACTCTTCGAGCTCGTCGGCCTGGATCCGTCGCAGCTGGCGCGTTATCCGCATCAGTTCAGCGGCGGCCAGCGCCAGCGAATCGGCCTCGCTCGCGCGCTCGCGCTGAATCCGTCGTTCATCATCGCCGACGAGCCGGTCTCGGCGCTCGATGTCTCCGTGCAGGCGCAGGTCGTCAACTTGCTGATGGATCTGCAGGCGCGATTGAAGTTGACCTATCTGTTCATCGCGCACGATCTCCGGCTGGTGCGCCACATCTGCAGCCGCGTCGCGGTGATGTATCTGGGCAAGATCGTCGAGATGGGAGACACCGAAGCGATTTTCGCCGCGCCGGCGCATCCATACACTCGCGCGCTGCTCTCGGCGATTCCGGTACCGAACCCGGGCGCACCGAGACAGCGCGTGGTGCTCGACCCGGCGTGCTTCCGGCGCGAGGCGCCGCTCCGGCCGGTTGGCGACGGACACGTCGCCGCGGTTTGAAGACGCGAGCGACGCATCGACTGAGCCGCGCGATCGGCCCGGCTTGCGCCGAAGACGCTCGGCGAGGTCTCGCGAGCGCAGCGACCGCGGAAGTGAGCCAGGCGAACGCGGTGTGCGCGAGCGCGGTAAGGACCGAGAGGCAAAGACCGCTCGGCGTGAGATCAGGGCTAGCTCATAAACCGACGGTCACCCACGATGCGAGCGAACGCAGCGCAAGCGAGCCACGCGATCGGAGCGCGCCGGCGAAGCGGCGCGCGAGAGCGCGTGTAAGGGAGTCCGAGGGGCGAAGCCCCTCGGAGTGAGATTAGTGCTGCGCCAGCGACGGCTTCAGCGGCGCGCCTGGTGTCCTTCTCCACTTGACCGTCGCGGATCGAGATGACGCGATGCGCGTACGCGGCGATGTCGGCCTCGTGCGTGACCAGGATGATGGTGTTGCCAGTCTCGTGCAGCCGCGCGAAGACGCCCATGATTTCGGTGCCGGTCTTGGAGTCCAGGTTCCCGGTCGGTTCGTCGGCGAGCAGGATGGATGGATCGTTCACGAGCGCGCGAGCGATCGCGCACACGCTGACGCTGACCGCCCGACAGCTCGTTCGGCCGGTGTGATGCGCGCTGGGTCAGCTCGACTTTCTCGAGCGCCTGTCTGGCGCGCTCCAGCCGTGCTCTTCGCGGCGACGCCGGCGTAGACGAGCGGCAGCTCCACGTTGTGCAGCGCCGTCGCCCGCGGCAGCAGGTTGAAGGTCTGGAACACGAAGCCGATTTCCTCGTTCCGGATTCGCGCCAGCTCGTCGTCATTCATCGACGGCCACTTCCTTGTCGTTCAGGAGGTAGCTGCCCTTGGACGGCGTATCGAGGCAGCCGATGAGATTCATCAGCGTCGACTTGCCGGAACCCGGACGGGCCCATGATCGCGACGTATTCGCCGCGCTCAATTGTGATGGAGACGCCGCGCAGCGCGTGAATCTCCTCGTCGCCCATGACGTAGGTCTTCCAGAGATCGCGTGTTTCAATGAGAGGCATAGACGATTGATGACGTAGAAACCGGCCGGTTTGTTCCGTTATCGGCCCTGTCTGCTTTCCTCACTCCGGGGCCACCGCTCGCTCGGGCCGCAGCCGCGTTGCCTTTTGTGAGGCTCCAGTCTCTCACACTTGCCCGGATCGCCGCACAGCAAGGCTCCGGCTCTTTGGACGCTCCCGGCCGGCCCGGCGGCCGACTTTTCAGCGAGTCTGATTCTTGAATTCGGCGACGTTTGACGGCGGGACTTCCAGTGCCTTGTGTTCTTTCTTCTTCTTCTTCGAGACTGCGCCCGACGAGCAGTAGGGGCAGAAGTTCCATCCGGACTGCAGGGCTCGCGAGCACTTCGGGCATGCGTGCCCCAGCCGAAGTCCGCAGTGCGGGCAGGCCTGAAAATCAATCGCGACCGTGCCGCTGCAGGCGGGGCAGAGCGTCCGCATCTCGCAGACATCCGTAACCACGCGCAGCACTTCGTCGGTGGTTGTAATACCCGCTTTCACTTTGGCCAGTCCATCTTCGCCAAGCGCGATCATTCCCGCCGCGGCGGCCTCCTCGCGGATCAGGTCCTCTCCGGCCTTCTGCGCGATCAGCCGGCGCATTCGGTCCGTCACCCGCATGACTTCGTAGAGCGCAATCCGTCCTCGATACCCGGTATGGTTGCACTCGTCGCAGCCCGCGGCCTTGTAGAAGGCGAACTCCGCCGCAGTGCCTTCCGGTACCGAAAGCGCCCGGAGCGTGTCGGCTTCAGGCGTGTACTGGCGGCGGCACGACGCACACAGCCGCCGCACGAGGCGCTGCGCGACGACGCCGACGAGCGCCGAGCCGACGACGTACGGCTCGATCGCCATGTCGATGAGCCGGGTCACGGCGGCCGGCGCACTGTCGGCGTGCATTGACGACAAGATCAGTCGTCCTGCCTGTGCCCCATGCATCGCCAGCTTCGCCGTTTCCTCGTCGCGAAGCTCCCCGACGAGCAGGATGTCGGGGTCCTGACGCAGAATCGCGCGCAAGGCGGCCGCGAACGTCAGCTTGGCCTTCTCATTGATGCGCGTTTGGGTGACACCCGGGATCGCGTACTCGATTGGATCCTCGATCGTGATGATGTTGGTTCGCCCCGACTTGATCGCGCTGATGGCGGAGCCAAGCGTGGTCGTCTTCCCGCTGCCGGCAGGACCGACCACCAGCAGCATGCCGTGCTGATGGTGAAGAAAATGGCGCACGTCCCCCATGGCCGCAGCCGACAAGCCGAGCTCTTCGAGCGGCGGCGGCGATTTGCGGTGATCGAGGAGCCGAAGCGCAATCTTTTCGCCGAAGAGCGTCTGCAGCGTCGAGACGCGGAAGTCCACGCGCGTCCCCTCGGTCTTGAGGCGAAGCCGACCTTCCTGCGGGAGACGCTTTTCGTCCACGTCCATGCCCGCCATGCTCTTCATGCGATCGACGAGCCCGTCCTGGACCCACTTCGGCAGATCCATGACCTCCTTCAGCAGCCCATCGAGGCGGTGGCGGACGAGCACGCCTTTCTCCATCGGCTCGATGTGCACGTCGGACGCGCCGCTGGTAATCGCACTGTTGACGACCAGATCGACGAGATCGATGATCGGCGCCGGATCGCTGCCGTCAGCGGGGTATTCGTTCGCAGCCGCCTGCTCCAGGACCTCATCGTCTGCGGCATGGATCAGCTCCCCGACCACGGCCGCGACGGATGACGCTGGCTTGTTGACAACGGTCGGCGTCTGAGACGCCAACCCGCCGTTCACGGCTCCGCCATATTTCGCAATGGCGGTTTCCGGATACCCGCTCTGGATGGACTCCAGGATGTCCGTCCGCGTCGCCACGACCTGTTTGATCTGATAACCGGTCTGGAATTCGAGATCCTGAACCAGGCTGTAGAGCAGCGGATCGGACATCGCCACGGTCAGAAGATTCTTCTCGAGCCTGACCGCGACGCAGACGCGCTTGAGCGCGAGATCTTTGGGAATGAGTACGATCGCCGAGCGCTCCGGCGGATCGTCCGTCAGGCTGACAAAGGGAAATCCCAGCTGATACGCAAGCGCCTTCGTGATCTGTTTTTCGGTGGCGAAGTTGAGTCGGACGAGGACCGTGCCGACACGCTCACCGGTGCGCAGCTGTTCGGCCAGCGCGAGCTGCAGATCCTGTTCTGTGATGAGGCCCGACTGGATGAGGCATTCGCCTATCTTCTTGCGCACGTGGTCGAACTCTTCCTCTCTCGATTGCACAGCGCATTCACGACTTGGCGCCCGCGCGAACTCGAACCTTGACCATCCGTCCCGAAGGTTCACGCAACACGACGCCGTCCGGCTCGATACTCACGACGACGCGCGAACCGATGGCGTCGCCGACCGCAACAACTCCTCCCTCGACGAGTGCAAGGCGACGGTCTTGATCGATGAGGACCGTGTCGACCCGCGGCAACGGTTCTCTGAGCGGTGGCGCCGGCGGCAGCGGCGCAGGCGGCGCACCACCTGTTCGACTATCGGTCAATGAACTGTCGGACTGTTGAGAGGGTGTGCCCGGCGCCGTCGGCTCCGGAGTCGTTGCACGGTTTGGCTCACGCTTGCCCTGCGTCGCAATCGGCTGCGGCGCAGGATCATCGGTTACGGCGTCCGAACTCGAGCGCGCCGCCGAAGCGGACCACTGCAGGTATCCGATCCACCCGATCGCGAGCAGCGCGATCACCGCGGCAATACGAAGAAGCACGGGGACGACAGACTCGGAACGTGTCTCCACCTCGGACGCGAGCGCCGCCGCGGTGACGAGCCTGAGCGCTGGCGCGGATTCGGCGGCAGCCGGACCAGTGGCTTCCTTCGTGAGGTGAAGTCCGTCGGTCGAATCAAGCGTCTCGACTTCGAGATCCAGTTCCTCGATGAGCGGCATCGTCAGAGACCGCAGATCCGGAAGATCCCCGCAGGTGACGATCATGCCGACTTGCAGTCCGTGCTCGGCATGCACGACCCGCATGCCATGCGTGATCTCGGGCGCAAGATGCGCAACCAGCGAGTAGCGCTGGAGAGCCTGCGCTTTGCCCGTTTTCAGATCGTCCTTGTAGATCCAGGGGAAGCTCCGCGAGAAGAGCAGGTCCCTGCCCCGGACGATCGCGAGCGCGGCGCCGCATTTATTGAGCGCAAGCCACGCGATCGCTGTGTCGGGCGACGTGCGTTGCCTCGAGATGGCGAGGCGCTGGAGGGCCTCAGGCGGGGTCAGAACCGCGCCGATTTGAAATCCTGCCGCCTCGATCGATTTCAGAACGTCCGGCGTTGGATGATCGGAGCCGCGGGGTTCGAACCCCCACGCCACCACGAACGCCCGCCGTGGAAGCCGGGAGTCCCGACGTACGGTTTGAAGCGATTGAGTGATGAGCGGAGCGAGGGTCGGCCAGTAAGGCCCTTCAAGCCGGCGCAGCGCGAAGATCTCCGCATCGCCTCCGCGGAGAGAACGAGTTCCCACGAGGAGACACGAGTCTGGACAAAGCTCGATACCGGTGGCGCGCGCCATGGTCCTGTGCCGACCTTTCGGCCCTGAACATTACTCCTTTTCCTCGTCACTCCGCCTTCAGCCTGGCAACGACCGCCGGATCCGCCAGCGTGGTCGTGTCTCCGAGCGCCTTCCCTTCGGCGATGTCCCGCAGCAGGCGCCGCATGATCTTGCCTGATCGGGTCTTTGGCAAATCTGCGGCAAACAGAATCTGATCCGGCTTCGCGATCGCGCCGATCTTGTGAACGACGTGCTCTTTCAGCTGGTCGGCGAGCGCGGCTGTCGCCTTGACGCCTTCCTTCACGGTCACGAATGCGGCGACCGCCTGCCCCTTGATCTCATGTGGCTTGCCGACGACGGCCGCTTCAGCAACCTGGGGATGATCGACGAGCGCGCTCTCCACTTCCATCGTGCCCAGGCGGTGTCCCGCCACGTTCAACACGTCATCGACGCGGCCGAGGAGCCAGTAGAAGCCGTCGTCGTCGAGTCGGGCCCCGTCGCCGGTGAAGTACGCCCCGTCGGGCCATCGGCTCCAGTACTGCTGCACGAATCGATCGGGATCTCCGTAGATCCCGCGCAGCATGGCTGGCCACGGTTTGGTGAGCGCCAGGAGACCGCCACCCTTCTCGACTCTGCGTCCCTGGCCATCGCGGATTTCAGCTGATACACCGGGGAATGGAAGGGTCGCCGATCCCGGCTTGGTGCTCGTCATCGCTGGCAGCGGCGTGATCATGATCATGCCGGTTTCGGTTTGCCACCACGTGTCGACGATCGGGCAGCGCTGGCGGCCGATAGTGTGGTGATACCAGATCCACGCTTCTGGATTGATCGGCTCACCGACCGACCCAATCAGTCGGAGCGTGGACAAATCGCGCCGGTCGGGCCAATCGGTGCCCCAGCGCATGAACGCACGAATGGCAGTGGGCGCGGTGTAGAAGATGGTGACGCCGTAACGCTCGATGATCTCCCAGAAGCGATCCTTCTCCGGCCAGTCAGGAGCGCCCTCGTACATGAGCTACGGTCGCGCCATTCGCGAGCGGCCCGTAGACCACATAGCTGTGGCCAGTCACCCAGCCGATGTCGGCGGTGCACCAATACACATCGTCTTCCTTGAGATCGAACACCCATTTCGTCGTTGCGTAAGTGCCGACGAGATAGCCGCCTGTCGTGTGGACGATCCCCTTCGGCTTCCCGGTGGTCCCGGAGGTGTAGAGGATGTAGAGCATGTCCTCCGCGTCCATCGCCTCCGGCTCGCACGTGAGCCCCGCCTTCTGCATCAGCTCGTGGTACCACTGATCGCGGCCGGGCGTCATCGACGTCGTGTTCTCGCCGCCGCGCTGGCGGCGAACGACGACGACGTTCTTGATCGAGGGCGTCTCCTGCAGCGCTTCATCGGAGGTTTTTTTCAACGGAACGACGTTGCCGCGGCGGTAACCTCCATCAGCCGTAATGAGCAGCACGCATTGCGAGTCGTTGATGCGATCGCGGAGCGACTCGGCGCTGAAGCCACCGAAGACGACGCTGTGGATGGCGCCGATGCGCGCGCAGGCGAGCATCGCGATCGCGAGCTCCGGAATGAGCGGCAAGTAGAGCGACACCCGATCACCGCGCTTCACACCCAGTGACTTGAGGACGTTGGCAAATTGATTGACCTGTCGGTACAGGTCCCAGTAGGTCAGCGTGCGGCGATCGCCGGGTTCGCCTTCCCAGATGATCGCGGCTTTGTTTCGGCGCGCAGTTCGAATATGTCGATCGAGACAATTCGCGCTCGCGTTGATTTTTCCGCCGTCGAACCAGCGGGCGTACGGCGCCTTCCACTGAAGGACGGTATCCCACGGCCGAATCCAGTCCAGCTCGCGTGCGAATTCCGCCCAGAAGGCTTCGGGGTCGCGCCCGGCCCGGTCATACACCTGCGGATCGGAAATGTTGGCGGATTTCTGCAGTGCCGTCGGCGGGGGGAACCGGCGATCTTCCTGAAGGAGATGGTCAATCTCTGACATGGTCACTCGGGCATTTTACTCAGCGCGGCAATCCGGGCGCGAACCGGGGCCGCCCGAGCCGAATGCTCGGCGCCCGCGTGTTCGAGAAACAACCGGTAGTGCTCTACGGCCCGCGCCGGCTCGTTGGTCTGATCGTACAGCTGTGCAAGATTGTAATGCGCCGGAGCATTTGCGGGGGCACGGTTCAACACGTCGAGCAACGTTTCCTTGGCCCTGTCGAGCTGTCCCGCGCTGCGCTCGGCGAGCGCGAGGTTTACCCGGGCGTCCAGGTTGCCAGGCTCCAGATTCAGGGCGGATCGGAACTCGGCGACGGCCTCATCCGTGCGGCCCAGCATGAGCAGGGTAACGCCGTAATTGTTGCGGGTCCCGGCGTGCCTGGGCTCGATGGCAACCGCCCGTTGAAGTTCACGCAGCGAATCGTTCAGCAGCCCCTGCTCCTGATAGAGCAGTCCGAGATTGTTGTGCGCCTGGGCGTCGAGCTCGTTTCGTTCGAGCAGGGCGCGATAGTGCTGCAGCGCTCGATTGAAATCACCGGCACGTTGAAAGCGGACCGCGAGCTCCAGCTCATTGGTGGAGGTCGGCGCCGGCGCCGATCGCGGTGAGTCTGGCCCGGTGGATTGGCGCGCTTCGGGCGCGGACGCCTGTGCCGGTCGGCTCGATGGATCTGGCGGCGTTGGCGTGGCGGCGCGAGTCGGTGCCGGACTTGCCGGAGTCGAAGGACGTCTCGGCGTCGCCGACTCGGGAAGGGACGTCTCGCCCGGGATCGGCCGGGGTGGCGCATTGCGGGGGAGGCTCGGCGCCGGTGCCCGAAGGGCGCTGGCCGGCCCGGCGGAGTCGCCCATGTAGTTGTGCCAGCCGACCCAGACGGCTCCGGCAAGGCCAAGCACGAGGACGACGGCCAGGACTACGGTCGAACGTGCGTTTCGCCGCTGGCTGGAGTAACCCAGCGTCGCAAGGACGGCATCGCCTTGCGAGGTCCGCGCCGCGTTCGATCGATCGTACTCGCCACGACCGCGGCGCAGCGAGTCGAAAAGCTGGCTCACTGGGTGACGAGCTGGGCGTCAGCGTAGCCGGGAAGTTGCCGCACGCGCGACTGTTCCTGCTTTGCGAGTTCCAGCTCGTTGTAAGGCCCGACCAGCACCTGATGCCACGTCCCGCGAGCGCTGGAGCTGACGCGCGCGCTCGGCGTGCGATAGCCGAGCTCGCTCAGTTGACCGATGAGCAAGGCCGCTTCCGGTTCGTACCGGAACGATCCGACCAGTATCGAATACGACGGGACGCGAGACGCCGGCGCGGGCTGCGTCAGCTGACGCGAATCGTTCGCCGGCTGAGAGTCCTCGGCATTGGGCATGGCCGGGCCACTGGTTCCCTTCATGCCGGTGACGGCCAGGGTGGTGTCGCGCTCTGCTGGCGGCGTCTGGACGACAACATGTGCGGCGGGCTTGCCCGTGGCGCGAGCCTGAAGCGTGGTCACGGCATACGTGACGGCACTCGCCAGCACCGCTGTCAACGCCGCACCCGCCGCAAACGCGGGGGCGTGGCGCTTGACCCAGCCGACGATCGACCTTCTGGTAGCGACGAGATCGAGACCCGTCGCGGCGGCCTGGACGATCTCGGGCGTGATCCGGTGCGTGCGGGCCGAGTAGCCGCCAAGCAGCGCGCGATCACAGAGGAGATTGATCAGCCGCGGAACTCCGCCCGTGTACTTGTGGACGAGTTCGAGCGCTTTCGGAGCGAAACTGACGACGGAGCCGCCTGCGATTGTCAGCCGGTGTGCGATGTACGCCGCGGTCTCTTCGCGCGTCAGCGGTCTCAACTCATAGCGAATCGATACGCGCTGATCGAGCTGGCGGAGCTCGGGCGAGCGCAGCAGCTCCTTCAGATTGAGCTGCCCCACCAGCACGATTTGCAGCAGCTTCTCCCTGTTCGTTTCCAGGTTGGACAGGATGCGGATCTGCTCCAGCACCTGACGCGGAAGATTCTGCGCTTCGTCGATGATGAGAAGCGCGCCCGCCCCGAGCGGCAGCAGCGACAGCAGGAACTCGTTCAGCGTATCGATCAGCTCCTGCTTGGTGACACCGGCGAGCCGCCCGCGTTTCATCTCCTCTCGCGACACCACGCCGAAGTCCTGGAGGATGAGGCGCAGGAGGTCTTCCTCGGAAAGAAACGGGTTCAACACGAGCGCCGTGAACGTCTTCCGATCGAGTTGTTCCAGAATCGCGCGGCACAGCGTTGTCTTTCCCGTGCCGATGTCGCCGGTAACCACCACGAAGCCTTCGCGGCGGCGAATCGCGTACTGCAGCAGATCGAACGCGCTCGCGTGGGTCTCGCTCTTGTACAGGTATTTGGGATCGGGAGTCAGGCTGAAAGGCTTGTCGCTGAAACCGTAGTATTCCTCGTGCATGGGGCTGCCTTTCTGTCGGTGCGAATCAGCGCGGCGATCCGGCGGAGCGCACGATCGTCGGCGTCAGCAGGATCACCAGTTCGGATCGGCTCGTTGCCGTTGCCGTATCTTGCGCCGCGGATGCGGCGCCTCCTGTTTCGCTGTCACTCAGGAATCCGGAAAGTACGACCGTTTCACCATCCAGTACGCGCACGAGCGTGTCCGTCTCGTTGACCCTGAGCACGTCGCGGGTTCGCGACGGGCCGCGTCGCGTCGCGTAAGACGGGGACAGGTGCATCTGCACGAGACCGTCAGCTGAGATTTGCGCGACCAGGGTCAACGTCAGACCCTCGACCTGGTCGCTCGGCGACGATTCCGCGCTTGCCGTTCTCGCGAGCCGGATGATCGCCGGCTCGTTGTTCATCGCGACCACTTGCGGTGATCCGATTGTGGTAATGGCGCCCTGCTCCCCGATGGCTCGCTTCAACGCCTGGATATCCGTCGATGCGACGCTCGAGGCGCCTGGACCAGTCAACGGTCGCGCGCTCGTCGCGCTTCGGATGGCCGGCGCTCTCCAGTCAATCGAGCTCGCGCCTCCCCCGGCCAGCGTGACCTCGAAGACCTGCGTGTCGATCCTGACCTGACGAGTGGCCCGAAGCTCCACCGCTTCGACGTAGACACCGACCTGGTCGAGTCGATCGGCGTAATCGGTCACCTGAACGAGACCGGCGGTCCGGTCGACGTGCAGACGGCCGGACGAGGACAAGAGCGACTGCACGCCTTTCTCGAGCTCGTCGAACAGATCGTTTTGCGCCGACGACGACAGCGTCGCGTTTGAGGAGTTTCGAACCTCACGTGTCAGGCTGCGGCGGGTGTTCAGGTAGTTGACGTTGAACAGGCGGGTTGACGTCTTCCGCGGAAAGACTCGAATGACCGTTCCCTGCACGTCGTAATCGAGCTCTCGCGGAAAGAGAACTGCCTCGATCGCCTGTCGCATCGTCAGGTCCTTCAGGTCGCCAGTGAACGTCGCGCCGCTTCCCGTGTCGCCGTCGACCAGGCTGAACGGCGTGCCGCTCACCAGCAGCAGCAGCAGAGCGCCCACCGGCATCGGGCGGGCGATGGTGAGCGAGATTCGCCGTGGCCCGTCGAGACTCGTGCCCGGCTGCCGATCGTCGATCGTCGTCGCGGCCAGAGGCGCGAGCTCCGCCGATGCTGCCGCCGTCATCTGCCCAGGCGCGGCCGTTTGCGGCGCGGGCTCCTGCAGGCGGGTTACAAAGAGCGCCGGCGGTGTCGCTGCGTCCACGCTCCGCACATCCGGAGCCTGACCCCGGATATCGTGCGGGCCCGACGCGAGCGCGAGCGCCAACACCGTTCGCCAACCACACACAGCGCGCATCAACGAAAGTCCTGAATATTCAGTTACTTACGAACTCGTGTCGCAAATGCCCACGACTGCACAGTTTTTCTGACCTGAAGTTTCGGTACGGGGGCTGGAGAACTGTAGAAGGAATGTGGGGTCTGACCCCAGGTCCAAGGGGTCTGACCCCGGGTACAGTGCCTATTCCGGCGGCAGGACCTCGATGGTGCCGGCAGGTGGAGGAGGCGGCGGGCCATCCTTTTTGAAGACCGCGACCCCTAGCAAGCCGCCGAGCATGCCAAACACGGCACCGGTCACCAGGCTGAAGCACAGCCTGACGGCAATCGCCAATACGCTGGTGCCTCGAGCACCCGCGCGCTCCAGCATGTCGCGCATTTCGGAGGGGAAGTCCGGCTGCGAATTGACGATCCGCTCGAGCAGTTGCCGCTGGAACGGCCCCATCATCGCTTCCACCGGAATCGAGATCATGACGCCGATTACCCCGCCGATCACGCCGGCCAGAAGACCGACGAGGGCCCCTTCAGCCGACGTAACCGCATATGGCGTGTTCTGCTGGCGGAGATAGACAGCGAGTGTCCCGCCCGCCACGACCCAGAGGCAGCAGCAGCAGTTTCCAAAGTTGACGATGGGCAGGGCGGACAAGACGCCAATCACAAGCCCGCCGTACAGCGCCGGCTGCAGTCTGCCTGAATCCATCAGTCGTAGTACTCCCGGCCAAGGTGGGTGATGAGATCCTCGCCGCGCAGGAATCGCAGCGTGTTCTTCAGCTTCATCATCTGGATGAACAGGTCATGCTCGGGATACAAGCCCGCGGCGTGCATCGGGCTCTTGAAGTAAAACGACAGCCATTCCTGGATCCCTTCCATTCCCGCACGCTTCGCCAGATCGAGGAACAACGCGACGTCGAGCACGATTGGCGCGGCGAGGATGCTGTCGCGGCACAGGAAGTTCACCTTCAGCTGCATCTTGTAATTCAGCCAGCCGAAAATATCGATGTTGTCCCAGCCCTCTTTGTTGTCTCCCCGCGGCGGATAGTAATTGATGCGGACCACGTGGCAAAGGTTTTTGTAGAGATCGGGGTAGAGATTCGGCTGGAGGATGTAGTCGAGCACAGACTTCTTGCTTTCCTCCTTGGTCTTGAACGACTCCGGGTCATCGAGCACTTCGCCGTCGCGGTTGCCGAGGATGTTCGTGGAGTACCAGCCTTCGACGCCGAGCAGGCGTGCTTTCAGGCCGGGCGCAATGATCGTCTTGATCAGCGTCTGACCGGTCTTGAGATCCTTTCCGGTGAGCGGAGAGCCGGTCGAAGCGGCAAGCTCGAGGAGCGCGGGAATGTCGGCGCTGAGGTTAGGGGCAGCGTTCGCGTAGGGAATGCCTTCCTTGATTGCGGCATACGCGTACACCATGCTGGACGGAATGGTGTCGTCGTTCGCTTCCAGCGCCTGTTCGAAAGCCGCCAGCGTCGCGTGCGCCGGCGATTCGGTCAGGAACACCTCGGTGCTGCCACACCAGATCATCACGAGTCGATCGCAGCGATTCGCCTCCTTGAACCGGCGCATGTCGTCGCGCAACTGATCGGCAAGATCCTTCTTGTTCTTCCCCTTCTTCACGTTCGGTCCATCGAGCCGCTTCACGTAGCGCCGATCGAACACGGCCGGCATCGGCTTGATGGCTTCGAGTTCAGGACGAATCTGGTTGAGCAGACCCTCCTCGAGAACGCCGGCAGTCTTCGCCGCTTCGTAGGAGTTGTCTTCAAAGATGTCCCAGCCGCCGAATACGACGTCGCCGAGCGACGCCAGCGGAACGAAATCCTTGATGAGCGGCGATCGGCCTTCCGTGCGTTTCCCAAGACGCACGGTGCCCATCTGCGTGAGCGATCCGATCGGCAGCGCCAGCCCGCGGCGGACGGCGAGCACACCGGCAATGGTGGTCGTGCTGACGGCACCCATCCCAACCAGGAGGATGCCGAGTTTTCCAGTTGCAGCGTCAATCTTTGGCGGATTTTTCACAACCGGAAACTATATCATCGAGGACTTCATGGCCCGTCCCTGGTGGATCTTGAAGAAGCAGACCGGTGAGCCGCTGGCGGTTTCGATGGCTGGCATCAAACTCGGCGATCGCTTGCTCGTGATCGGATGCCGCGATCCGATGCTGATTGCGCAACTCGCGGTAAAAACTGGATTGACCGGACGGGGCGCGGCAGTGGACGCGCGCGAAGCCACGGTCGGTGCCGCTGCCGACGTCGCGCACGCGAGGGCGTCCTGCTCGAAACGTTCACCGCGCCGTGGAACGCGTTGCCGCTGGAGAGCGACACCTTCGACGTGGTCCTCGTCCGCGACGTCCTGCCGCACCTCGACGCGGCGAAGCGAGCCTGGTGCCTGCGTTGAAGCGCAGCGGGTGCTGCGACCAGGAGGACGATGTCTCGTGATTGATGGAATGTCGACGAGGGGGACTGCCGGCCGGCCGGAGCGAGCCGGTTGCGAGTGATTACGCGGCGGCCGGCGGCGCGGCCGGCATCCTGATGGCGCAAGGATTCAAAGCAGCGCGCGTGCTCGCTGAGCGCGAGGGGCTGGTGTTTGCCGAGGCAGTGAAGCCGGCATAACAGTTACGATTCCGCGATCCGCCTGCGCGGCCACGCCGCTTCGGCGCGATAGCCTTCGCATGACACGTGAGCGAAGGCTACCTCGCACACGTCAGGTGCCGTCCGCCGTCAATCGACACCGTCTCTCCCGTGATCCAGGCGGCGTTGGGAGACGCGAGGAAGAAAATCAGATCGGCGATCTCGTGGGGCTCACCGGGACGACCGATCGGATGCGTGGCTTTCGAGTGCTCGAGGAACGCCGAGTAGCTTGTCTTCGTTCATGCCGCCGCGCCGGTGGAGGTTTGAGATCACGACACCGGGATTCACGGCGTTGACGCGCACACCCTTGGCCGCGAGTTCCAGCGCCGCGCAACGCGTCAACTGATCGATCGCCGACTTGCTCACGCAATACGCAAGGACGCCGGGAAACGATCGCAGTCCGGTCACGCTCGACACGTTGACGATCGACCCTTTCGATTGAATCAGCGCCGGGACGGCGGCGCGCATCAGGCGGAATGGCGCGCGCGAGTTGATGTCCATCATCGTGTCCCATTGCTCATCGGTGGTCGTCTCGATCGTGCCCGAGCCGATGATTCCCGCCGCATTCACGAGGGTCGTCAGCCCGCCAAACCGGTCCAGGGCGGTCTTGACGATCGTGCTCGCCGCGGACTCCTCGGTGACGTCTGCGACCGCTGTATAGCCGCGGCCGCCCTCTTTCTCAACCGCAGTCGCTACCTCATCCAGAGCACTGACGTCGCGCCCGACTGCCAGAACCGACGCCCCCGTGCGCGCGAACCGGATGGCCGTCGCCCGTCCAATTCCACTCGACGCCCCCGTGACGATGACCTGCTGAACTGTTGGCATCCGAGGGTTTTAGCACAGTTACAGTTCCCGTTCCCGGTTCCCATGGCTTTAACTTCTAACTTCTAACTTTTAACTTTTGACTTGCGACTTGTCCCTTGTCCCTTTCCCTTGTCGCTTGTCCCTTGAAGTGCACAGCCCGGCGGCAGGCTCGATAACAGGGGAGGCGAATATCGGCCGAAAAGGAGAGAGAGCCGGGTCGTGGTGGCCCGACCCGCCCGGCAAGGGTTTTGCCCCTACCTCACGAACACGATCCATGTCCTCCGTCTCTGTCACGGTTCCGGACGTCTTCAACCCTCGAGAAATCGCGGACGCCGCGGGTGTACGGCCGGCCGTCGTGCGCGCGATGATTGCCGAAGGGTCGGTCAGCACCGTGGACGGATGGTTCGTGGCCGCGGCGGATGCGGTCCGCGCGGTCCGAATCCTTCGGGGAATGGCGGTCGCCGACGCGGAACGGCCAATTTTCAGTCAGGCGACGTCGGCCAGACGATCTCCGGGGACGGCGTTCCTCGCCTCGGGAGCCGCGCACGCGGGGATGGTCGCGCTTCTCGTGCTGCTGACGGTGGGCGTGGCTGCTCCGACCGCGATCACCACGACTCCGATGCGATTGGTGTTTCTGGCGACGCCAGGCCCGGGAGGCGGTGGTGGCGGCGGCGGTCTCAAACAGCCACTTCCTCCGCCAAAAGCCCAGGTAAAAGGGACGGCGCTCGAGCGCAGCCCGGTGCCACGGCCGCGACCTGTCACGACCAAGCCGCCTGAGCCGAAGCCCAAGCCGACGCCTCCGCCGCCGGTGCCGGAGCCAGTGGCAAAGCCCGTCGAACCGCCGCCGCCGGAACCGCCCAAACCGCTTCCGCAGGTCGTCGCTCCCGTGGCGCAGACGACCCCCGATCCGGTAGACAAGGCGGGAGTCCTGGCGAACGCAAAGGATTCTGACAGTCATGGCACTGGAACCGGGAGTGGCGCGGGAACCGGTCAGGGGACGGGAATTGGGGAAGGGACAGGTTCAGGAATCGGACCGGGCAGCGGGGGTGGGACGGGTGGCGGCCCGTACCGTCCTGGGGCCGGCATCACGCCGCCAGCAATCATCCGGGAAGTGCGCCCCGATTACACCGAGGAGGCCCGGAGGCGAGGGCTCTCGGGCGATGTCGAACTCGAGATCGTCGTCCGCGCCGACGGCACCGTCGGCACCGTGCGGCTCCTGCGCGGACTGGGCGCCGGGCTCGATCAGCGGGCCATTGACGCGGTCAAGCAGTGGCGCTTTTCGCCGGCTAGACGTTTCGGCACGCCGGTGGACGTGATGGTTGAAGTCGCGGTGGAATTCAAATTGAGATAGTAATCAGCTACCAGCTACCAGCTGCCAGCTTCCCGCAAGGCAACGACGTTGGGACTCGGAGCTGGTAGCTGGTAGCGAAGCTGGAAGCTGGAAGCTGGAAGCTGGAAGCTGGAAGCTGTTATGGACACCATACTCATTGCCGTAACCGCGGTTGCGCTGGCGATGACGGCGACAATGGCCGTCATTGTCGTGACCGTTCTTCGCCAGGAGCGCGCACGTTCGGAGGCACGAGTCGCGGCATTGAGCGCGATGGCTGCGGATGCGGCGGACGATCGTCATGTGCTGGTACACCAGGAAGTAACGCGGCCGGAGCCACTGCAGCCAGAGCTGCCGCGGCGTGAGGTCGCCGCTCCGCGACTCACCGCGACGCCTCGCCCGATCGAGCCACTGACCGAGACGACCGTCGTTGACGACATCGACGACTTCGAGATTCATCCGGGCGTGAGCGGCGTCGCCAATCTGTTTTCTGAACCCGAGCGATCGTCGCCGTGGGGACGACGATTCGTGGTGATTGGCTGCCTTGCGGCGCTCCTGATGGTGGTCGGATTGGCGATGGTCGTCAGCCGGTCGCAATCGGCCCCGGCTACCAGCGACACGGCAGCCGCACAAACCGCGCCGGCGACGGACGGCTCGCCTCTGGAGTTGCTCTCGCTTCGGTACGCGCAGGAATCAGGTCGACTCGTGATCACGGGACTCGTGCAGAACCCGCGCGGGGCCACGCCGGTATCGCACGTGGTCGCGACCGCATTCGTGTTCGGACCTGACGGCACGTTCCTCTCGAGCGGCCGGGCGCCGCTCGATTTCGTGACGCTGACGCCCGGTGAAGAATCGCCATTTGTCGTCAACGTTCCGGTTACGGGGCAGGTCACTCGCTATCGAGTTGGATTCCGGACCGAGGACGGGCGCGTGTTGCCGCACGTCGACAAGCGCGCGGCTGAATCACTCGCACAGAAATAGGGTATCCCTCATGGCACGCAGCAAATCTCTCGCGCTCGCGATGGTCGCCGCCGCCGTCCTGATCGTCTGCGCGCATCCGTACGCGCGCCAGAGCGCCGGCACCCAGCAGCAGCCGCAGCAGCAACCGCAAGGCCAGCCATCGGGTTCCAACGAGCAGTCGTTCCGCTTTCGAACCGGCGTCGAGCTGATCAACGTCACGGCGACGGTGACCGACGCGAACGGCCGGTTCGTGTCAGGCCTGCAGAAGGACGACTTTCGCGTGTACCAGGACAACGAGCTGCAGACGGTCACGCACTTCAGCAACGAGCGTGTGCCGGTCAGCCTCGGCATCCTGCTCGACACGAGCGGCAGCATGGCGGGCGAGAAGATGGTCGCCGCGCGCGAAGCGCTCAACAGCTTCCTCGCGCTGCTCAACGATCCGGAAGACGAGGTGTTTCTCTACCGGTTCGAGCAATTATCCGGAGCTCGTCGAGGGTTGGACGCGCGACAAGCGTCGGGTGAGCTATGAGCTCGGACGGATCCAGGTGCGATGGAGGCACCGCGCTGTACGATGCGGTCGCCGACGCGATCCCGCTCGCGCAGTCGGGCCACAACCGGAAGAAGGCGCTCGTGATCATCTCGGACGGCAACGATACGAGCAGCCGCACCGACATCTCGTCGCTGAAGCGGCTGATTCGGGAGACTGAGGTGCTGGTGTACGCCGATCGGCATCGACAGCGCAGACCGAGTGGGGATTCAACCGACCCGTCTCAGCATGCGCATGCAGCGCGCGGCCTCGCGATTGCCGGTGCCGTTTCCGTTTCCTATGCCGGGCGGACGAAATCCACCGCCGTCGAACTCCGCCGACGTTTCCGTCTCCCACGCCGCGAGGCAACCGCGGCATGGACGATCGCGTCAACGTCGCGGCGCTTCGCGAGATCACCGACGACAGCGGCGGTCGCACCGAGATCGTGCGGAGCACGCGCGATCTGAATCCGGCGACCGCCGGCATCGCCGACGAGCTGAGCCGCCAGTACTATCTCGGCTATCCGGCGACCGGCGCGAAAGACGGCAAATGGCACGCCATCCGCGTCGAGTTGCGGAACGCGAGTTACCACGTGCGCGCGCGCCGCGGGTTCATCGCGACACCGTAACGATTGCTGATTGCTGATCGCTGATTTGGGCCGAACGCGTTTCGCGTTCGGCCTCATCTCTTTCAATCGACAATCAGCAATCAAAAATCAGCAATCTCTTCTTCAGCCATCGACAATCAGCAATTCCGTCTAGAATTCCAGCGTGCAACTCTTTGTCGCCGCAGTTGGCCTGAGCGTACTGGGGAGCTTCGGCGGCCTGCTCGCGGCATCCGCGTTCCTCCTCCTCGGTGATTCCGTCCGCATCAAGGTCGCTGCCGTGGGCGATCAGTTACGCCGTCGGCACGCTGCTCGGCGTCGCGCTGCTCGCGCTGCTGCCTGAGGCGCTGGACGGCTGCCTCCCGGCCGGGCGCTGGGCACGCTGCTCGTCGGAGTCCTGGCGTTCTTTCTCCTCGAGAAGCTCGTGATCTGGCGTCATTGCCACGACACGCAGGAATGCGAGGTCCACACGAGCAGCGCGGCGTCGCTCGTGATCGTCGGCGACGCGTTTCACACGTTCGTTGACGGGACGGTCATCGCCGCGGCGGTGCTGACGTCGATTCCGCTCGGCATCACGACGGCGCTGGCCGTCGCCACGCACGAGATCCCGCAGGAGGTCGGTGACGTCGCGATCCTGCTGCGCGCGGGGTTTTCGCGCGGACGCGCATTTCTCCTCAATCTGCTGTCGGGCATCGGCGGCATTCTTGGCGCCGCCGGCATGGTGTTGGCGTCGAAGTCGCTCCCCGACCTGCTTCCATACGTGCTCGCGTTCGCGGCAGGCAATTTCCTCTACGTCGCGATGTCGGACCTGATCCCGGATCTTCATCGCGGCGGGCTCGAAGGCGGCCCCTTCCGGCAGCTGCTGCTCATCGGCGCGGGAATCCTGACGATCGTCGCGCTGTAGGGAACTGGGGCGTACGGGATCCGATCCGGGATTCGGATCGCAGATCAGTCCCCGTCTCAGGACAGCCGGACAATCCGCGCCGACGAAACACGCGAGATCTCGCCGCATTTCGCACGATCGCTGCTGGCATTCCCTTTGCCTTTTTCTTTGGTGCCATGAAACACCGGCGTGCCTGCCGGGGATCGCACGGAAACGTGCCGGCCGGAGGTTAGGGAACCATGAAAGCCAGAAGTTCAATCGCTGCCGTCGTCGCGCTGATTGTGATGCTGGCGAGCAGCGCGTTCGCCCAGGATCGACGTGACGTCCGTCTGGCGGAAGACGTCGCGCCGGTCGATCACCGGGTACGTTCGACTCACAATCTTTGACGACATCAACGCCACCGTGGAAAACGGGATGGTCGTGCTCACAGGCAAGGTCACCATGCCGTACAAGAAAGACGATCTCGAAAAACGGATCGCGAAGATCGACGGCGTGCGCACCGTGCGCAACGACATTGGCGTGCTGCCGGTCTCGCAGTTCGACGACGAGCTTCGCTACCGGGTGTCGCGCGCGATCTACGGCAACTCGTCGTTCTGGAACTACGCCGCGATGGCCAATCCGCCGATCCACATCATCGTCGAGGGCGGCCACGTGACGCTCGCCGGCGTCGTGAACAGCAACGTCGAGCGGATGCTGGCGCGGTCGCTGGCGACGGGGCTCGGCGAATTATCGGTCACCAACTCGCTCAAGACTGACGCGGAGATCAAGAGCGAGTAGACGCGCTCCGAAAGGCGGCCCGCAAGGGCCGCCTTGTCCTTCTTCTGGACGACCCGATCGGTCTTAGTTCTTCGTGACCCAGGCCGCGATATCCTCCAGCACAAAATCGGCGACGTGACCGGCCGTTCGTACTCCGAGGGTGTGGCTTTCCCTTTGCCGGCCATGAACAGATGATTCAGCGTCGGGTAACTCTTGATCGTCACGTTCTTGCGGCTGCCGAGCGCGTCGCGCCACCCCTGCAGGTCAGTCATCGTCACCTGGTAGTCGCGCTCGCCCTGCAGGATCAGCATCGGCATCTCGAGTGTCGCGGCCACATGGGCGGGCTTGTACGACTCGAGATCCTTCCAGTACGACTCGGGCGCAGCCTGCATCAACATCTTGAGGCCTTCTTCGGGCTTGACCCCGGAGTTCGGCGAGATCGACGCGATGTATTCGAGCTGCTCGCGGGCAACCTCCGGAAGAGGCCGCGTGGAACCGGCGAGGATGATGAGACCGGCGAGTGACCGATCCTCGGCGCCTATCCTCGGCGCCAGCATGCCGCCAAGACTGTGCCCGAGGATGTAGATGCGTTTGGGATCGATGTCCGATCGCGAACGCAGCAACTTCACCGCAAGGAGTGCATCGTCGATCGTTTCCTCACGCACGGTCAGATTCTTGTTGCCTGACATCTTGCCGCCGTACACCTTCGTGCGCTTGTCGTACCGCAAGACGGCGATGCCGCGATCGGCCAGGCCCCACGCGAGGTCCTGGAACGGCTTATTCGGACCCAGCGTCTCATCCCGATCGTTGGGTCCTGAACCGTGGACCATGACGACTGCCGCGATGATTCGACCGGACGGGACGGAAAGCGTGCCCGGCAGCGCCCACTGTCCGGTTCCAACCGTCACCGGCTCCTCTTTGAAGCGGCTCGAGCTCGGAGGTACGGCCGGCGGCTGATTCGCCGACGGGCGCGGCGTGAAGCGCAGCCCCGCGATCTTGTCCTCGGCATCGAAAGCGACGATCACGTTCAGAGGCGTCTTCTCGAACTGACACCCGAGCACGACGGCGGTGATGCCAGGAGCAGGAGTGGTGGACCGTTGATCGATAAACGACTTGAATGGTCCGACCTGCTGACCAAGGGAAGCCCAAAGTTGACGCAACTGTGAGACGGGTAACGCGGCGGCAACCTGCGCGTTGAACTCCTTCGCGACGTCGTCGAACTTCTCGTCGCGAAGCAATTGGAAGATGCGTTTGCCGTGATCGATCGCGGGACCCTCCTGCGCTTGAGCCATGGCGTGCTGGCCGGCGATCGTGAAGATTGCCGCGAGCGGCAGACCGCACATGAGTCGATGATGTTTCATATAGGTCGATTCTATCGTGCAGGTTGAAGCGATCGGGTGTCCGCGCCATCTGCCACACATTTTTCACGGCCAAATCCCGCAGATTTCACGCTTCGCGTGCCGCGTGGGTCTAAGATTCTGACGACACCGTTCGTTTCTTTAGAGATAGGGCATGCCAACGAGATTTCTGGTGGTCATCGCGTTCACTGCGCTGTTAGCCGTGTCGCTGGTCGCGCAGCAGCCACCGTCACCCGACCAAGGCCAGCAGCCACAAGGCCAGGGCCAGGCTCAAGGACGTGGGCAGGGACGCGGAACCGGGCCCGGCGGCGGACGCCGTGGAGCGGCACCACCACGGGACGTCGCCGCGACGGCCGGGACGGCGGCGATCACGGGAAAGGTCGTTGCCGCTGATACGGGACGCGCGCTGCGCCGTGCCCGCGTAGTTGTCGGCGGCGGAGGCCGTCCTCACGCCGCCAGCACCGACGAAAAAGGGCGCTATCAGATCACCGGCCTTCCGGCGGGGACGTATACGGTGACCGCAGCGAAGTCTGGATACGTTGACGGCGCGTTCGGTCAGCGGCGGTCCTCGGGCAGTGGCACGCCTGTCGAGATCACCGACGGACAGCAAGCAGCGAACATCGACGTCAAGCTCGCGCGCGGCGGCGTGGTGACTGGCCACGTATTGGATGAAGAAGGCGAGCCGCTCGCCCGCGCGGTCGTGACGATCTTGCGACAGCAATATGTGCGCGGACAGAAACAACTCGCGCCGGCAGGGGCCGATCAATCAGACGACCGCGGGCAGTACCGCGTCTTCGGTCTGCCGCCGGGCGACTACTTCGTCAGCGCGACCGCTGGAGGGATCGAGCAGATCGTCCGTCAGGCCATTGCAGACTTCGGCGGGACGCAACAGTCAGAAACCAGCGGGTATGCGCCAACCTACTATGCCGGCGTGACCAGCGCCAGCGAGGCGACGAAGGTCAAGCTGGCGGCGGCGCAGGAAATCACCGGCATTGATTTCCAGATTCAGGTCGTTCCCTTCGCGACGGTGAAAGGCGTGGTGGTTGGAGGTAACGCGACGGTCATGCTCGCCCCCGACGAGGGTGGCGGGAACGCGTTATCGATTGGAGCGCTCGGCGGCGGCCTGGCGGCATTGGCCGGCCGCGGTGGCGGCCGCGGCGCGATGCTGGGCGGTGGCGGACTGCGGGCGGTTACCCGGCCTGACGGCACGTTCTCGATACCGAACGTCACACCCGGAAAGTACACGATCATCGCTCGCGCCGACGGAGGTCCAAACGCCGCGCCCCGGACCGCGATGCAGTCGCTCGTGGTCGCCGGCGAGGAAGTCAACGTGGCGTTGAGTCCGGCTCCCGGCGTACAGCTGGGCGGAGCGATCACGTTCGAGGCCGCGGGCAGTCCGCCGTCCACGGGCTTCCAGGGTTTTCGCGTGACACCCGTCGCAGTGGGAGCGATCGCGACGATGCCGGGCGGCCGCGGCGGACGCGCGGGAGACATCGGCCAGAACGGTCAGTTCGCGATCAACGACGTCATGCCTGGTCTTTACAGCATTCGTGCCGGCGCGCCGCGCGGGTGGACGATGAAGGCGGTCTATCTGGACGGGCGCGAGGTCACCGACGCGCCGATCGAGGTGAAGTCGGAGAACGTGACGGGGCTGAATGTCATTTTCACCGACCGGATCAGCAGCCTCAGCGGCAGCGTCCGCGACACTCGCGGCAATCCGATCGGCGATGTTGCCGTCATCACGTTTCCCGCCGACGAGCGACTGTGGTCGCCTCAGTCACGACAGATCATGACGGCACGCACCGATCGATTGGGAGCCTACAAGCTTGCCTCAATCCCGCCCGGTGAGTATCTGGTCGTCGCCGTCGACGATGTGGAACAGGGAGAGTGGTTCGATCCGGTATTCCTCGATCAGATCCGCGGCCATGCGACAAAAGTCAGGATCGAGGAAGGGCAACAGCACACCCAGGATCTCAAGGCCCCGGTGATGTAGCGGCTTCTTTGGCGCCTTTTCTGATCGTCAGCCAGATGATGAGGCCGAGGACGGCGACGGCGGCCGCGAAGGCACCGGCAAACAGCCACAGCGTTCGATAGAGAATCGACTGGCTGTCGAGTTCGACCCTCATATCGAGCGGTACGCCGTCGAGGCGATCGGTCAGATGCTGTTCCCACGCGAGAATGTTTCCACGCTTGGTCTCGCTTGGCTGATTCGTTTCCAGATCTCGCGCGTTGTGCCAGAGGATGCGACTCGGCAAGTGAAGCCGGAACGCCACGACTTCGGAACCGTTCCAGCCGACGTTCTCGAGCGTTCCTGGTTTGAACGCCGACGCGCGGACTTTCTGCTCGAACACGTGATGTCCGTTCTCAATGATCAAGGCGTAGCGCGACCACGAGAACGGTAAGGTGTCGCCCAGCTTGCGGACGTCGGGCACCTCCATCCGGATTTGCAAGAAGCGGCGACCAGCACGCCTCCACGGCGGGCTGACGCGGGTCACCTTGGTGGCGGGCGATTGATAGGCGGAGCGAATTCTGTTCAGGTCGAGCCGCGCGCCAGGATTGAGATCGAGATCGATGCCGCGCAGCGCCACGAGCGCGGGGAGTGAGGCGTTGACGACCAGCGTGGCGGATCCGTCAAGCGCCAGATACAGGTCCTCTTCGTATTCGTACTGCTTTCCGAGTATCCCTCCCTTGCAGCCCGCGGTCGCGGTCAGCCCGAGCACGGTCAGCAGGACCGCGCGCACCCAAAGCGACATTCCTCGAATGATATACTGAATGTCCGCATCACCCCGACGCTGATCAGTGCGCTCGTGCACCACGGCAGCGTGTTGTGCACGGCTCCCGACATGTCCCAGCGACTCTTTCTCATCGACGGTAGCTCGCAGATGTACCGCGCGTATCACGCGATGCGCGGTTCCGGGCTGACCGGCCCCGGCGGACGGTCCACACACGCGGTCTACATCTTCGTCACGATGTTGCGGAAACTGATTCAGGATCATCATCCGCAATACATCGCGGCGTCTTTCGATCTCGCCGGCCCGACGTTCCGGTCGGACATGGCGACCGACTACAAGGCCAATCGCGCGCCGATGCCGCCCGACCTCGCCGAGCAGATTCCCTGGGTCCACGAGGCGTGCGAAGCGATGGGAGTCCCGATCCTCACCTATCAACGGTTCGAGGCGGACGACGTGATCGGGACGCTCGCGTGCCGAGCGGTCGAGCAGGGCTTCGACGTCGCGATCGTCACGGGCGACAAGGATTTCTTTCAGCTCGTTCACGACGGCATCAAGGTCTACAACCCGCGCGACGACGGCACGTGGTACGACGCGGCCGCGGTGAAAGAGAAGTTCGGCGTGGTCCCGGAGCAGGTCGTCGACGTGCTCGCCCTGATGGGAGATTCAATCGACAACATCAAGGGAGTCCCGGGCATCGGCGAGAAAGGTGCGCGGGATTTGATTGCCGGCTACGGATCGCTGGAGGCCCTTCTCGCGCGCGCCTCCGAGGTGTCGAACAAACGCTACCGCGAAGGGCTGCTGGCGCACACCGACGACGCGCGGCAAAGCCGCGAGCTGGCGCGGATCAGAACGGATGTGCCGGTCGAGTTCCAGGCGGAGGCGTTGCGGTATCGCGGCGTGTCCCGCGAGCGTTGCTTCGAGCTGTTTACGCGGCTGGGTTTCCGCACGCTCGTGGTCGACTACGCGCCCGATGCGCAGTCGGTCGGCAAGGACTACTCGATCGTCCGAACCCTCGAGGGCGTGCGCGAGCTCGCGGCCGAGCTCCAGAACGCGGGCCGATTCGGGCTTCGCGTGCTGCCCGACGAACCCTCGGCGATGCGGACCGGCATCGCGGGGATCGCGTTTTCCATCGGCACGCGACAAGCGCGCTACGTGTCGCTGGCGACGCAGTCCACCGGGGATGATCTCTTTGGGTCGAGTGCGTCCAGCGATACCGATCGTGTCGAAGTGACAGACGCCCTCGCGGTGCTGAAGAGAGTGTTCGAGGACCCCGCGATTGCCAAACTCGGCCACGACCTGAAATTCGACGCGATCGTCCTCGAGCGCCACGGCATCATGCTCGCAGGCATCGAGACGGATACCATGCTGGCCAGCTACCTGCTCGATGCGACGCGGTCGTCACATCTGCTCGAAGATCTCGCGCTCGAGCACGGTGGATACAAGGCGCTCCGGGAAGAAGATCTCTGCGGCCGCGGTGCGAAGGCGATCCCGTTTGCCGAGATCCCGGCTGACGAAGCCCTCAACTATGCCGGCGAGCGGTCAGACCTGGCGCTTCAGCTGTCGGAGACCCTGCGTGGGCTGCTCCGCCGCGAAGAGCTGGAGAACCTCTATCTCGAGCTGGAGATGCCGCTCATCCCGGTGCTCGTCGCGATCGAGCGAGCCGGCGTTCGAGTGGACGGCCCGACGCTCGCCTCGCAGTCCACGCGTGTCGAACGTGAGCTCGCATCCAGGAGCGCGCGGATCTTCGAGTTTGCCGGCGCGGAGTTCAACATCAATTCTCCCAAGCAGCTGTCCGAGATTCTCTTCGACAAGCTGCAGCTCCCCGCCCTGAAGCGAAACGCCAAGACCAAGACGGCGTCGACGGCGGTCGAGGTGCTCGAGGAGCTGGCGCTCGGGCACGATCTGCCACGGCTCATTCTGGAATGGCGCGCTCTCCAGAAGCTGAAGGGCACCTACATCGACACGCTGCCGCAACTTGTCAATCCAGAGACCGGTCGCGTCCACACGTGCTTCAATCAAGCCGTCGCCGCAACCGGCCGTCTGAGCAGCAGCGATCCAAACCTTCAGAACATCCCGATCCGGACAGAGCTCGGACGCGAGATCCGCCGCGCGTTCGTCGCCGAGCCCGGCCACGTGCTCATCTCGGCCGACTACTCCCAGATCGAGCTCCGGGTGCTGGCGCATCTCTCAGGGGATGACGCGCTCATCGATGCGTTCCGAAACGGCGAGGACATTCACGATCGAACCGCACTGAAAGTGTTCGGCACCGAGAGCGCACTCAGCGAACACGAACTGCGCCGCCGGGCGAAAATCATCAACTACGCGCTCCTCTACGGAAAAACCGCCTTTACGCTCGCCAAGGACATCGGCGTCCCGCAACAAGCGGCGCAGGAATTCATCAACGCCTACTTTGCCGGCTTCCCGTCAGTTCGCACGTTCATCGACGATCTGCTCGAGACCGCGCGTCGGACTGGCGTGGTCAAGACGATGTTTGGCCGGCGGCGGCTGGTGCCGGAACTGACGAATCGCAACGGGCAGATTCGCAGCGCCGCCGAGCGCGAGGCCGTCAACATGCCGATCCAGGGAACAGCGGCCGACATCCTGAAGCGCGCGATGATCGACGTGCACGCCGCGTTGCCGACACTGGCCGGTGGACGAACGCGGATGATCCTCACGGTCCACGACGAGTTGCTGTTCGAAGCGCCGAAAGACGTGGCGGAGGAGTCCGCCGAGACGCTGCGCGACATCATGCAGCGGGCCGTTCCGCTCCGGGTCCCCGTGGTCGTCGATGTCGGGATCGGTGAAAACTGGAAAGAAGCCAAGAGCTGAGGATTGATTAGCGCGACCAAGAGGCCTTGAACGCATCCCACTCGCCGATCATGCCGGCCACAGCCTGCTTGTGATCCCGCACGGTCAAGCGAGCCGCGCGATCGGGCAGGATCCCGTCGACGACCAGGCGATCGAGATCGGCGCGCAGCGCGACCCCTCCGTCTGGGGCAAGCGTCGCCCGAACCCAGGCCGCGGTGGCTTCGTTCAGCGCGCGCTCGGGATCGCCGCTGCCGCGCGCCGAGGCCGCCAGCCAGTACCCGGCCGGAGTGGATCCGGCATCCTTCGCGATTTCAGCGGTCATGCGGGCGGAGATGCGGGCGTACATTTCGGACCGCTCTGAAGGAGGCCGGATGAGCGCCTGACGATCCAGCGCGATGGCCCACCAGTCGAGCACGCGCTCGTGCGCGACGGCGCCGAGCGCCTCAGAGTCATCCAGGACCGACTCGAACAACGCGGCGGCGGCGCCGAACCGGTCCTCGAGATAGAGCGCTTCAGCGAGTCCGATCGCCAGCTCGATGCGCTCGCGAGTATCGAGACGCTTGGTATCCACGGTTCGGAAGGTGGCAATTGCACCGGAGAGATCGGCCGCCGCGGGCGTGCGTCGATATCGTTCGAGCTGAATCCTGCCGAGCACGACTCGGGCACCGTCCGCCATCGCCGGTGTTCGAGTCGCGTCGCGCGCCGCCTGTTCGGCCGCATCGTACTGCCCCTGGTTGTAGAGCCGCCGCGCCTCGGACAACGCATCGGCAGCGAAGACGGGCGACGCGGCAAGCGCAAGTGCGAAGATCACGAAGCCGAGCTGACGCATTCCGGCATCGTAGCACACCCGTAAGAATCCGCTAACTAACTGATAATCAGGTGTTTAATCGGCGCGCATACGCCGCTGATGCTATAATCTCGAGTCGATGGCGGAGCCCACCATAGTTCCCCGAGCGGACCATACAATCTCCCGCCGCGACGTCGACCCTGACGCGCTCAAAGTTCTGTACCGGCTTCACGAGCATCATTACATCGCGTATCTGGTCGGCGGCAGCGTCCGTGATCTGCTGCTCAATCGCAGGCCCAAGGACTTCGACATCGGCACGTCGGCGCATCCGCACCAGGTCAAGAAGCTCTTTCGCAACTGCTGGATCATCGGCCGGCGCTTTCGTCTGGCCCACGTGAAGTTCGGGACCAAGACAATCGAGGTGGCCACGTTTCGACGGCACGTTGCGGCGTCACCGGTCACGCCGGAGACCGAGGCGGCGGACGCCTCTGCGATTGCGACGACGGCCACGCATGAGACCGACGCGCCAAAACGTCGTGCCGACGGTCACGATACGCCAAGACGCCGTGCCGACGATCACCTGATTCACCGCGACAATACCTACGGCACGCCCGAAGAGGATGCGTTCCGGCGCGATTTCACGGTCAACGCGCTGTTCTACGACATCGGCACGTTTTCCATCATCGACTACGTCGGCGGCCTCGACGATCTCGACGCGCGGATCATCCGGTGCATCGGCGATCCGGAAGTGCGCTTTCTCGAGGACCCGGTTCGGATGCTGCGCGCGGTCGTGCTGGCGGCGAGGCTGCAGTTTTCGATCGATGCGCCAGTCCTCGAGGCGATCGCCGATCATCGACACGAGATAGCGCGGAGCGCGCCGGCCCGCCTCATCGAGGAGTACTACAAAATCCTGCGATCGGGTCACGCGCGAGAAGCGTTCAAGGAGCTGCGCGCCACGGGATTGTTGAAAGCGATCACGCCGGAACTGGCCGGCGCCGCCGATTCAGTATGGCAATCAATCGGCGCGCTCGACGCGTATCGTGTCCGCTTCGAGTCCGCGCCGGACTCGCTCACCAATGCGATCCTCGCCGGCACGTTATTGCATCCGCTCGGGCTGATCGGCCGCCGCAAGTTCTCAGCCGATGCGCTCGAACGGCGGATCGAGCTGGGCATGCTGCCCATCGCGCGGAGAGATGTCGAACGTCTGCAGCAGATTCTCGCGCTGCAGCCGCGGTTGCTCGACACCCAGGCGGCGGTGCGGACGCAACGCGCGCTCCTCCACCGTGCCGTGCTCCCTGAGGCGATCGCCTGGCTCGAGATTCACGGCGATCGTCCTGATGCGGTAGCTCACTGGCGCGGCCTGCTGGCAGAGCCGCGGGAACACCCTCCCACCGAGGCGGGGGAAGCCACGGCAACCGTCACGCCCTTTCCTCGCAGGCGTCGCCGCCGCCGAGGCCGCCGGCGAGGCGGAAATGTTGAACTCTAGTCTCAATCCGAGGGGCGTCGCCCCTCGGACTCCCCTGCACGCGCTCTCGCTCGCCGCTTCGCCGGCTCGCTCCGATCGCGTGGCTCACTCGCGGCCACTCGTTCGCTGACGTTTGTCACTGCATAGCGGTTTGTGAGACACGCTCTAGTGCAACCGCATTTCTAGGGCTTGTCCGGACTCGCCACAAACTTGTAGCCGACGCTGCGCACCGTCAGCAGATGCTTCGGCCTCCCTGGCTCCTTTTCGATGTGACGCCGCAGCCGCACGATGAAGTTGTCGATGGCCCGCGTGTCGGTGTCCTCGCGTACTCCCCAGACCTCTTCGAGCATCGCCTTGCGGGACACGGCCTTGCCTTCGTGCGCGACGAGATAGCGCAGGAGATTGGCTTCCATCAGCGTCAGCGGCAGCGTGCGATCGCCGACGCGCAGCTCGAGCGAGTCGAAGTCGATCGTCTTGCCGGAAAACGTGTACTGATCCTGCGTGCGGCGCAGCCAGCCGGATCGTCGCAGCAGCCCGTCAATGCGTGCCAGCAGGATGGCCAGCTCGGTCGGCTTTGGCAGATAGTCATCGGCGCCCGCCGCAAACCCCTTCAACACGTCTTCCGGACGCCCGCGCGCCGTCAGCATCAGGACGGGGACGAAGTGCTTCTCGGCTCGGAGCTCGGAAACGACCGCGAAACCGTCCTTGCCGGGTAGCATCACGTCCAGCACCACCAGATCGAACGCACGCTGCCGGCCGCGCAGGAGGTCGAGGGCACCCTCGCCGGACTCGACGACTTCCGCTTCGTATCCTTCCGCTTCCAGGTTGAATCTGAGTCCTTCGGCGAGATGAAGCTCGTCTTCGACGATGAGCACGCGCTGCACCGGTCAGACTCCCGGAGCTTTCGGCAGCAGGATGGTGAGCCGGCTGCCCTGGCCTGCGCCCGCGCTTTCCGCAAACGCGCGACCGCCGTGATTGCGAGCGACCGACCGCACGATGAACAGGCCCAGCCCACTCCCCTTGGCGCGGACCGCGCCCAGCGCCGGCGTGCGGTAGAACCGACGGAAGATCCGCTTCAACTCGGTCGACGAGATCCCGATGCCGCGATCGGCGACGCGGACGGCGACGCGGTCGTCGCCGAGTTCCTCCAGTTCGACCGTCACGTGGACGTCTGAGCTGGAGTACTTGATCGCGTTGTCGATGAGATTCCAGACCGCGGCCTTGAGCTCATCGACATTCCCGAGCACCACCGCGGCCCCGCTCGTATGATTCTCGAACGCGAGCGCCGCGTCGTCGAGGTGGAAACGCATCCGCGCCAGTTCGACGCACTCCTTCGCGATCTCGCCGAGATCGACGCGGCTGCGCACCTCGCGGCGGAACCGCGACCGCGCGCTGCCGGCGCGCAGGACCTGCTCGATCGTGTGCAGCAGGCGATCGCTGTCCTCGAGCATGATCCGGTAGAACTCGCGGCGCTTGTCGGCGTCGAGCTCACGCGTCTGCAGCGTCTGGAGATAGAGCCGAATCGAGGCGACCGGCGTCTTCAGTTCATGGGTGACGGCGTTGAGGAACGAGTCGTGCTGCTCGTTCCGGCGTATCTCTCGGACCAGGAAGATGGTGTTCAACACCATGCCGGCGATGATCAGCAGGAACAGAATGACGCCGAGGACCGCCAGTATCCCCAACTTCCAGTTGAGAACAATCCAGCTGACGTTCAGGGTGACGGCAATGGCGACGAGGCAGATGCCGAAGACGGTGAAGAAGATCACCTGCCGCCGGCGGCCGCTGATCATGGAATGAGAATACTGTAAATGCTGATTTTTGATTGTGGATTGCTGATTGAACAAGAAAGGCCGAGCGCGGAGCGCTCGGCCCAATCAACAATCAGCAATCAACAATCAGCAATTCTTTATGCGGCTTCTTCCTCCGGTAGCCGTCGCGCAATTTTGGCCACCTTGACGTCCCGCACGACGCCAATCGCATTGAAGAATTTGAGCGTGATCCAGCTGATGTCGAATTCGTACCAGGCGAGCCCGTGCCGCGCCGAGACCGGGTGGGCATGGTGATTGTTATGCCAGCCCTCGCCAAAGGTCAGCAGCGCCACCCACCAGCTGTTGCGGGAATCATCGCGCGTCTGGAAGCGGCGCGAGCCCCACATGTGCGTCGCCGAGTTCACGAGCCAGGTGCCGTGCAGGCCGAATACGACGCGAAGGAAGATGCCCCAGAACACCATCGGCCATCCGCCGACGGCCAGCAGCACCAGCCCCAGCGTCACCAGCGGGACATAGTGGTACGTGTTGAGCCAGCGGTAGAACGGGTCGGTCCCGAGATCGGGTGCGTACTTCGCCATCAACGCGGTGTTGTTGTGATGAGTGTCGCCGAAGAGAATCCATCCGATGTGCGCCCAGAAGCCGCCGTCGCGCGGCGTGTGTGGATCGCCATCGTGATCGGAATGCTGATGGTGGACGCGATGGGTCGCGACCCAGAAGATCGGACCGCCCTCGAGCGTCAACGTGCCGCAGACCGCGAGGAAGTACTCGAAGGCCTTGGACGTCTTGTATCCACGATGCGTGTGCAGCCGGTGGTAGCCGAGGCTGATCCCGAAGCCGACCGCCAGCCAGTGCAGCGCAACCGCGACCAGAAAGTTGGTCCAGCTGAAATAGAAAAAGGCCGTGACGGCCAGGATATGAAAGATCACCATCACGGCGGCGGTGATCCAGTTCAGGGTCGAATGCGAATACTCAGGACGGACAGAGATGGTCGGTGTGCTCACTAGGACTCCTCGACAACGAAAACAAGAACCTCAACGGTAACAGGTTCTCGAGGAGTCGTTTGTAAGACTTCTGTACGCGCCTAAGTTATTGCTGCCACAGAACTTATTCAGCCGTTTCGGCGTTCGAACTCGGACATGAACTGGACCAGGGCATCGACGCCCTCCTCGGGGAAGGCGTTATAGATTGACGCGCGCAATCCGCCGACCGATCGATGGCCTTTCAAGCCGTCGAGACCTGCCGCCGTCGCTTCCTTGATGAACTTCTTCTCGAGATCCTCGCTCGGCAGCCGGAACGTCACGTTCATGCGCGAGCGGCTGTCCTTGCTCGCGTGGCCTCGATAGTAGCCGGTTCGATCGATCTCGCCGTACAGCGTGTCCGCCTTGCGCGCGTTGCGCTTCTCGATCGCCGCAAGCCCGCCCTGCTTGATCAGCCACGAGAGCACGAGCCGCATGATGTAGATCGCAAACACCGGCGGCGTGTTGTACATGGACTTGTTCTCCACGTGCACGCCGTACTGAAGCATCGTCGGCAGCGACGACGGGGTGCGCTTGAGCAAATCGTCGCGGACGATCACCAGCGTCAGGCCGGCTGGAGCGAGGTTCTTCTGTGCGCCGGCGTAGATGAGCCCGAACTTCGCCACGTCGATGGGACTGCTGAAGATGTCCGAGGAGGCATCCGCCACGAGCGGCACCGACCCGGCATCGGGGACGTAGTTGAACTCGGTGCCGAAGATCGTGTTGTTGGTCGTGTAATGAACGTAGGCGGCGCCCGGATCGAGCGTCAGTTCCTGCTGCCGCGGCACGCGAGCAAAGTTCTCCCCTTCGGTCGAGGCGGCAATCTTGACGCCGCCCACCCGTTTTGCTTCCTTCACTGCCTTCTGCGACCAGGCGCCCGTGACAATGTAGTCGGCTGAAGCCTGAGCGGAGAGGAGGTTCATCGGCACCATCGAGAACTGCATGCTGGCGCCACCCTGCAGGAACAACACGTGATAGTCCTTCGGAATCCCCGCGAGCGTCCGCAGATCCGCTTCCCCGCCTTCGATGACCTCGTCGAACGGCTTGGAGCGATGGCTGATCTCGAGGATCGACATGCCGACGCCGGGGAGCGAGAGCAGATCGCGCTGCGCCTGTTCGAGTACGTCCACCGGCAGCACCGCCGGGCCTGCCGAAAAATTGAAGATACGAGTCGTGGTTGTCATGAGTGTCGACCTCTAAACCTGGCTAGAGCCGGACGACCTGCAGGTCGAGCACGTCGGTGTTCTCGGCCTGGATGCGATCGCACAGCGAAGTGGATGGAGCGCCGTCGAGGTTGATGCGAGCAACCGCGGCCTCGGCTCCGTCGAAGACGATGTTTTCGGTTTCCTGGACGTTGAGATTGTCACGGCGAAGATTGTTGAACACGTGCGCGAGCACGCCGGGCCGATCGCGGTGCCGGACGACCAGCATGTGCGTCGCGGGCGTGCGCGTCGCAAGGTTCACGACGTTGGGTACCTTGCCGGTTTCCTTGAAGCTGCGGATGATCCGGACAGTTTCCGCCGCGATCGCTTCCTGCGCCTGGTCGGTTGAGCCACCGATGTGGTGCGTGCCGTAGACGCCGGCGAGTTCGATCAGATCGTCATGAAAGTCGCCCGCCGAAGCCGAGGCGGGCTCGTTGGCGTAGACGTCGAGACCGACGCGGAGGCGCTTGTCGCGCACCGCGGCGGCGAGGGCTTGAGCGTCCACGACTTCGCCTCGAGCCGTGTTGACGAGGATCGCTCCCGGTTTCAACCGATCGAGCAAGGCGGCGTTGACCATTCCTTTCGTGTCCGGCGCGAGCGCCACGTGCACGCTCAGCACGTCTGCCCGGGCCGCGACGTCACCCGGCGTGGGGGCGAGGTCGATCCGCACGGTACGCAGCGCCGGTTCAATGCCGATCTCCCGCGCCTCGTGTTCGTTCATGGGCCGGTTCTCACCATCGAAGCGACGACTCCAGACCACGAGGTTCATGCCGAATCCGGCCGCGCGGCGGATCACTTCCTGGCCGATGCTGCCGATGCCGAGCAAGCCGAGCGTCCTGCCGTACAAGCCCTGCGCATTCGAGAATTCCTTCTTGTTCCATCTGCCGGCGCGCAGCTCGGCGACGTTGTCGGGCACACGACGATCCAACGCGAGGATCAGCGCAAAGACAAGCTCCGCCACGGCAATGGCATTCTTGCCCGGGCAATTCGACACGTAGATGCCGCGTGCGGACGCGGCCGCCACGTCGATCGTGTTATAGCCGGCCCCTGCCCGCACGATGAGCGACAGCCGCCCGGCGTCGAGCACCTCGGCATTCACCTTCGTGCCGCGGACGACGAGGACGTCTGCGCCGGCCGTGCGCACGGCGTCCACGAGCGCGGCGTCTTTCAGATCCGGTTGATAAACAACCTCGCAACCGGCTTTCTGGAGACCGTCGATGCCGCTCTGTTCGAACTTGTCGGCGATGACGATCTTCACGCGAGCACGACCTTCATATGAGATGCACGAGAAGGCCGTCGCGAAGCTTGGGCTCGAACCAGGTGGACTTGGGCGGCATGATGCCGCCGCTGTCGGCAATGGTCATCAGATCGTCGACGGTCACGGGGTACATCGAAAATGCCACCGCGGCGTCGCCGGAGTCGACGGCCCGCATGAGCGCGTCCGAGCCGCGCGCGCCGCCGACGAAGTCGATGCGCTTGTCCGTCCGGACGTCGCCGATGTTGAGCAGGTCCTCGAGCACGCCGCGCTGCAGCCGCGACACGTCGAGGCTGCTGCCGCGTGACTCGTCGGCGGGAGCGACGCTGGCGAGGTCGATGGCATACCACCGGCCGTCGAGATACATCGACACTTCCCCCTGACGCTCGGGGGTCGGCGCGCCATCGCTCACCCGGAACTGCGCGCGAAGCGCACCGAGAAACTGGCGCGCGGTGCGGCCGCCAAGATCCTTGATCGGTACGGTTGTACGGAAGGATCTGCACCTGGTCGTCAGGAAACGCCACCGCGATGAACGCGGCGGCTCCGGCTTCGTCTGACGTCGCCCCGGGGCGGCCGGCCAGCTCCTCACGTGCGCGGGCGGCGCTTGCCGCGCGATGGTGACCGTCTGCGATGTAGAGCGCGGGAATCGCGTTGAAGGCGCCGACGAGACTCTCGGTGTGATCGAGACCGGCACGCCAGATCGTATGCCGCACGCCATCCGGTGCGGTGAAATCGTACAACGGTTCACCGGCCGAAACCTGGCGCGCCAGCGAATCAACCGTGCGATCGGCGCGATACGTGAGGAACACGACGCCGGTTTGGGCGCGCAGCGAGACGATGTGACGCGTGCGGTCGTCTTCCTTGTCGCGCCGAGTACGCTCGTGTTTCTTGATGGTGTCGGATTCGTACTCGTCGATCGAAAAACATCCGGCGATCCCCGTTTGCTCATGACCTCCCATCTGCAGCCGATAGAAGTAGAGCGCGGGCGCCTCGTCGATCACGAGCGATGCGCGGTCGCGCAGCGCCGCAAAGTTCGAACGGGCTTTCTCGTAGACCTCCGGTGCGTAGGGGTTCGTCCCTGGAGGAAGATCGATCTCGGAACGGGTGACGTGCAGAAAGCTGAGTGGATTGCCGTCGGCAAGGTGTCGCGCTTCCTCGGTCGTCACGACATCGTACGGAACTGAAGAAACCGCCGCAGCCTTGTCCGGCGTCGGCCGCAAGGCGCGGAACGGTTGGATCGAAGCCATCCGATCATTCTAGGCCACAGCAGAACCACAGAACAACACGGGCCAGAGACCAACCCGAAGAAAACCGCCACAGACGAACACGGACGGAGATCTTGCGGTGGCGTTCCGCGGATCACTTCGCGCGTTCAGCGGCACCCACGGCGTCCGGCTTCTGTTTTGGCCCTTCGGCGGAAAGCGTCTGAGACAAACGCTTCAGCGTGTCATCAGCACTGGAATGAAACGCGGCGAGTGCGGTAGCGGGGATTGGCTCCCCGGGCGGCAGCTTGCGGTGCTCGGTCAGCGGGTTCACGAACACGCCATTCTTTCGCAGCCGGTAGTCGAGGTGCGGTCCCGTCGCGGTGCCGGTCGCACCGACCCGGCCAATCAGTTCGCCCTGATCGACGTGCACGCCCGCACGAATGCCCTTCGCGAATGCGGAGAGGTGCAGGTAATAGCTCTCGAAGCTGCTGGCGTGGCGGATCCGGACCATGTTGCCGCCGCCGCCGCTCCACCCGGCCGACACCACCGTTCCCGACGCGACGGCAACGACGGGGGCGCCAACCGGGGCGCCGTAGTCGATTCCGAGGTGGGCGCGATAGGTGCGGTAGACAGGATGGAGACGGCTGCGCGAGAAGCCGGATGTGATACGCGGCTCGAAACGCAGCGGCGATCGCAGGAAGAATCGTTTCAGCGAACGTCCGTTCTCGTCGTAGAACGCCGACTTGCCCGTGGACGGCTCCGTCCATCGGAACGCGCGAAGATCACGTCCGTCGGTAAGAAAACGCGCGCCGAGCACTGCGCCGTACCCGGAGAACTGCCGATCGTGACTGGACTTCTCCACGAGGATGTCGAAGCTGTCGCCCGGCTGCAAGTCGCTCTCGAAATCAATCTGTCCGCTGAAGATCTCGGCAACCAGCAGCGCCAGCTGAATGGTTTCGCCGGCTTCGTCCATCGCCGTGACGACCGACGGATGATCGGCGTCGATACGGCCCCGGACCGCGACGGTCTCAACCTGCTTCTCGTACGGTACGACCTCGGCATCGAGACGCATCGGCTGATCCCGATCGCGCGAGATGATGCGGAGAAACCGATCGGCATCGATCTGGTACTCGAACTCGCGCAGCATGCCGTCAAGGGATCGGACCAGACGATAGGGTCGATCCGAGTGCAGCTGCCGCGGATTGAACACGGCGCGCGCGGCCTCGATCGCGGCCACCACAAACGGATCGGCAAGCTGCTGACTCCGAAACAGCGCGTCGAGGGTGGCGTGCGGGGGGACCCGCGCCTCGATCGCCACAATCTCGGACTTGAGCTCGATATCGGCGAGACGCTTCACCGGCGGGGGCGCCGGCACCTCCCGCGCGCAGGCGGCCACAAGGACGCATCCGAGGAGCACACAAAAAAGTCGTCGGCTCATCGTAAGGAGGGAGTGTAGCACTGGGAGAATCGTACCGGGATCGGGGATCCGGGATCCGGTGGCTACTGGCTTTTGGCGGCCAGCTCCGGGGTTTCTAGCTGCTGGCTTCTGGAAGAGAACAAGGCTGGCGGCTTGAAGGCGATTCAGTAACTGGAAACTGGAAACTGGAAACTGGAACGAAGAATTACCGTGCAGATGCCGGCATGATCCACACACCCCACGTGTCGGTCGAACGGCTGTGGTAGGCCACGCGGCGGCCGTCCGGCGACCAGGCGTAGTCCTCGGCCGTGGGGTCCGAAACGATTCTCTTCATCACCCCGGTTCGGAAGTCGAGAAGCCACGTGCCGTCACCGGTGATCTGAAACAACGCGAGTGTGCCGTCCGGAGACACGGCAGGGATCCCCGCAATCGGACCCTTTCGAGGAGACGGATACGTGCGCGTTGCGCCAGTGCTGAGATTGAGCACGATCGCGCGGCCCTCGTGGCTGAACGCGATGCGTTTCCCATCGGGAAACCACGAGGCACCCCACACCTGGCCGGCCCGATAGTCGGTGACCCGGCGGCCCTGCCCGCCAGTGAGCGGAACCGTCCACAGGTTCCAGACCTCAGGACTATCGGACTCGGCCCGAACGAATGCCAGATTCTGTCCTCCGGGAGACCAGGTCGGAATGGCCGCGAATCCCTCGCCGCTCAGACGCCGCACGTGCCGTCCATCCTTGTCAGCAATGTAAACACCGCGCAGCCCATCCCGATCCGAGTCGAATGCGATCTGCCGGCCGTCCGGTGACAGGCGCGCGTGAAAATTGTGCGCCTGGTCGTCGGTGACGCTGGTGATTCGAAGAACCGCGGCCTGATCGCTGACCTCCGCGCGCCTCGACGGGGTGGATGCCGGCCGTTGGAAGATGGCGCTGCCGACGCTGGTGAACGCTGGCGGATTTGGAAGCGCCTCGGTTACGGCAACGCGTTCAACAGCGGCACCGGAGTCGCTGTCGATGGGCTTCGGAAGAACCGGCTGTGTCGAATCCACCGGCGGGCTGGCGGGCGGGCCTGATCCAGTGGCGTCGATCGACGAGTCAACGTTCGCCGGGTGTCGGCGCACCGAGAGATAACTTCGCGCGGACGGAACAATTCCAATGACCAGCAGCGCGGGGATGGCAAGCGCGGCAACAACCATCGCCCGCCGCCGGGGCTTCCGGGTGTTTCGGCCCGGATGATGCGCCACAACGGGAGTGCTGCTCACCACCGGAACGAGTTCATCCGACTCGTCTACAGGAACGGCGTCGATAATCGAGGGGGCGCCTGCCCTGTCGTCTCGATCGCGAATCTCCTCCTCCAGAATCGGCCAGACGGTGCGCAGCACAAGCTCGTCGTCGAGACCGGTCGCCTGAGCATAGCGGAGCAGCAGCTGGCGCGTGGCGCCTGGCGCCGGCCAGTGCCGGAGGTATCCCCATTCAAGTTCGCACAAGAGCGGCGCAGGGATGCCGGTTCGATCCGACACGTCGGTCAGTGTGAGGCCGGTTGCCCGCCGCGCCCGGCGAATATCCGAGATGGTCACAGCGTCGGTATGGCTGGCATTCACGGCAAGCGGCAACGGCTCGGCGACGGCCCGCTCGAGTGTCCGCGACAGCACCAGAGCCTGGATACACAGTGCTGCGTCTGGCGCGGCAAACCGGGCCAGTGCATCGGCGAATGCTCCCAACGACGGGTAAGGAGGCAGGTCAAGCGTTCCCATCGCGCGAGCGACAATCAGTCGCAGCGCGCCGGGGACGCGGCCCCCGAGATCTGTCGCTGGCAGCAGCGTTTCAAGGAGGTACGCCGCGTGTGCGACTGTTCGGGCATCGGCGGCGATCGGCCCTTCAATCGCAATCGATCCAGATGCGGTGAGCCGGATGACTTGAGGCGACGGGACGCCGGGAAGCGTGCCTTCAGCAATGCGGCTCGCAACCTCCCGGACGATGGTCACGGCCTCGACCGTGCCAACGCGGCCGGCGGCGAGCTCTGCCAAACCGATCGTGGGGGCCTCGTTGCCCATCAGGCCCGGAGAATGCGACAACCGGGCCACGAGCGCGGAACTGCCCGTTCCGCGACTACGTGCAGGACCATCAACAGGATGCGTGAAGGAAGCTTGAGACGTGGGGCGAAACGGATGAGCGCGCGCGGATACGCAGAGTCACAAAATTACACAGGCCGAAGGAAGAGAACGCCGCCAGAAGGGACTTGGCGGCGTTCTCTTGTCGCTAGCGCTTGTCGACGGTTATCTGGATCAGCTTCTTGAACTTGACCGGCACCCCATCAACCGTAGCCGGTTTGTAGCGCCACTCCTTGGCGGCGGCCATCAGCTGCGGATCGTACATCGGGTGAATCGACAGTCGCAGGTTGAGGTTGATGACGCGCCCCTGCTCGTCGATCAGAAGCTCCAGGATCGCCCGCTCTCGCGCCTGCGCCGAAAGCGTCGTCGGGACGCGCGGCACTTCCTGGCGGATCGCCACTGGCGGCGTGATGCCTGCGTCTTCAGCCGTCCAGATCCGCGGCTCCTTTGGCGCGGGCGGGGTCGCAGCGGACGGTGCCGGCGCCGCAGCTTCCGGCTTCTTCGGCTCGGGAGGCGGCGCCGCTGCGGCCGATGCCAGATCAAGGAACCCGTTCGCCAGCGTCCGCAAATCGGCCTGTCGGCCCACCATCTGCGGATCGTCGAGTAACAACAGCAGGTTTCTGAACTGCGATTCGGCCGACGAATACTCCTTCCGATCGAAGGCGGCCTTCGCCGCTGCGTACCGCGTCGACGCGAGTTGCGGAAGCAGACGCTGCCGTACTTCGCTGAAAGCCGACCGAACCCGCGGCGAGGCATCCGCTTCGCCGGGCATGAACAGGGGGTCCGCAGTGATCACCGCCGCGATCGCGCTCTCGGCCTCGGAGCTTCGTCCGAGCGCGAGCAGACACATCGAGCGATACTGCTCGATCGATCGGCGATCCGTGGCGACGACGTCCGATGGCAGGCCGCTCAGGACGGCGAGCGCTTCGTCGTAGCGCGCGGACGCATAGAGATCGCGCGCCGCGGTCAACGGGTTCTCGCGACCGTCACGAATCTGCGCCTGTGCCGCCGAGGCAAGCGCAACGACCATCGACGCGGTAACGAGAATTCGGACCTTCATGACGCACCTTGCTCTTGACGATATTGTCCGATCACGATGCCTACTTCATGTCAACGCTGAGCCGCATCGGCGAGCCGAGCGTCACCGACACGGCGTGACGCTTCTCGCCGAACTGCGGATGTTTGAACACGATTTCATGCGGCCCGATTGAGACGCTCAGGTTGCCGATTGGCGTCTCACCGACGCGCTTGCCGTCGATCCACACCTCGGCCCACGGCGCGGCGTTCAGGTTGATCACCCCCATCGGCAGTTCGAGCGCAATCGCCGCAACCTTGCCGGGCGCAACCTGAACCACTCGCGTGGCGCGATATCCAAGCGAGTCGTTGACGAGATCGAGTTCGTGGCGTCCGGCAGCGATCATGAGGCGATCGGCGTCCGTGGTGCCGAGCAGCCGCCCCTGTTCACGAATCTCCAGGGTGAACGGCGCCTTGACCGCGACCCAGCCTGACACCGGACCACCCGCGGCCGCCGCGCCAATCGGAACGACCAGTGACGCGGTTCCTCCCGCCTGGACGGTGACGGTGTGGCGCGCGCTGGCGCCATCGACCTGCAGTTCGACTTTGTGATCGCCGGGCGTGAGATCGGAGATGGTCAGAGGCGCGACCCCGCGCTCGGTTCCATCGACCAACACCTTCGCACCCGCGGGCTCTGACTGCACGGCAAGCTGGCCGGTCAGCGGAGCCTCAGCCAGTTCGAGATACTGCGAGACTTCCGCGTTGGCAGTCACGGTGAACGGAATCACTCGCGGCACGCCACGGCCTCGAAGCTCGAGAATGTGGGATCCCGGCGTGAGCGTTACGCGCGCCGGCGTCCGTCCGTGCGCGACGCCGTCCACGAACACATCGACACCGGCTGGATTCGACTGCACATTGAGCGAACCCATCGCCGGACTCACCGGGGTCGTGCCGAGGTACTTGTAGGCCAGCAGTCCGCCGCCACCGAGGACGATGACGAGCGCGACCAGCGCCGCGACACGGCCGAAGGATCGTGCTCTGCCCGGCTCGCGCGGCGGCGCCGCCGGTGCGGCGGTGAACGGGGCGTCGGGATTGAACAAGGGTTTCGCCGAACCAGCCGCGATCGGCTCGAGCGGCGGCAGGAGCGGATCGGGCCCGAGCAGGTCGCTCAGCTCGCGTGTCGAGGTGAGTGGCGGCTGGCCGGATTGATCGCGCATGGCTGGCGCGGCCTGCTGTGACATGACGGCGTCAAACCGCGACTCGATCTCGGCGGCCGGCCGGCTGGCCGCGGGTGTCGCCTGCGTCATGACGTCGGGCTGCGCCGGTTTCGGTTCGGGACTGGCCGGCTTCGAGACGATGGGTGAAGGCGGTTCGATGCGTGAAACCGTCTCCGGCGCGGGCGGCTCCAGCAACGATGCGATGTATCGCGACAGGAACGTTTCGAGCGCCACCGGCGCCGCCACGTACATCTCGTCGTCGGAGACCACCTCTTCGAGCGACGTCATCGCTTCGGGCGCTGACGCGAACGAGCGGCGGATGTCGATCTGGAGCGCACGCTCCAGCCAGGTGCGGAGCGGCTGCGAAAGCGGCTGCTCTTCGCCGAGCGCCGATCGCTCGCGCGCCTGGTTCAGGAGATCGGGGATCCGGTGTGGATACTCATCGGCGCGAAGCGGACGCCCGAGGATGAGCGCCAGCGACACCAGACCCATGCCGGTGACGTCGGCGCGGTGATCGAAGCGCGGCAGCCCGGCGCTCGGCGGCATCGCCACGCGGAACTCCTGCCACAGTCGATCCCGGCCGAACTGGAGTTGTTCGATCGCGGCGCCCAGCACGTGCTCGACGATGACGAGCCGCGCGTTCGGGGTGACGATCAGCCGCTCGGGCGCAATCAAGCCGTGCGCGACGTCGCGCGCATTCTCGTGCAGGACGGCGACCGCTGGCACGAGCTGGCGAATGAGGCACAGCGCTGCGTTGATGTCGAGCTGCAGCTGCTTCTCCTGCGCGACGCGAAGGATATCGGAGAGCCGTGTGCCCTCGATGTGATCCGACACGATCGCCAGCGCCGACGTCGGCGCCATCGCGCGGTCGACCCGGCGCACCCGGGCGTAGTAGGCGTGCCGGAAATTCGCGAGCCTGGCGGTGCGCTCACGAAGCGCGAATTCGAAGGATGGAACGGCCGTGAGTGCCGGTCGCAGCCGCAAGATTTGCAGCAGCTCTCCGGTCGCGCCGTCAGCAGCGACGACGCGCTCACCTAGACCGTCGGAAAAGAGTGGAGCTTCCGGGCGATCGTTCGCCGCAAGGCTGGACATGACAAGCCAACGCAGTGCAACCGCAAGACCAACACGCCAATTTTGAAAAACGGGCGCAAGTCCTTGAATCGCTGGTACTCCGGCGCGATTCGCGACGGATCGAGGCGGGTGCGCCGTTTACAGGCTTGTCAGCGGCCGAGCGAAAACTGTAAGCCGGGTAGATTATGCTCGTTGGCGATCGATGCCAGGCCGCGTACTTCGTCCGCTTCTTGCGTTTCTGGCGCTCGCCGTTTTCTGGACCTGGCCGCTCGCTCGACATCTTTCAACACGCATACCGCACGATCCTGGCGATCCAATTCTGAACATCTGGCTGCTCTGGTGGAACGCTCACGCGATCCCGTTTACCGAACGGTGGTGGAACCCCCCTGTCTTCTTTCCGATGCGGGGAGCACTCGCACTCTCGGAGCATCTGGCAGGAATCGGTCTGGTCACCACCCCGCTGCAGTGGCTGCACGCAAACGCGCTCTCGGCTTACAACATCGCATTCATCCTGTCGTTTGCGTTATCCGGTCTCTTCACATTTTTTCTCGTTCGACGGCTGATTCCAGCCTCGCAGCCGCCCTCCGTGCGCGATGTCGCCGCATGGTCGGCCGCCCTGGCGTACGGGTTCGGCCCCTATCGCGCCGGCCAGCTCGCGCACCTGCAGGTCCTGACCTCCCAGTGGATGCCGCTGTGCCTCCTGGCCATGCATGGGTTTCTGCAGACCGGCAATCATCGATGGCTGCTGGTGTTTGCCGGCGCCTGGCTGGTGCAGGCGCTCTCGAACGGCTATTACCTGCTGTTCTTCCCGGTGCTCATCGTCTTGTGGCTTCTCTGGTTCGTGGACTGGCGGCGGGCGCCAGCGCGCGGTCTGATGCTCGTGGGCGCCTGGGCACTTGCTTCGCTGCCGCTTCTCCCGCTCCTTATTAAGTACGCGACCGTTCAGCGCAACCTCGGCCTCGTCCGAACACCTGGCGAAATGACCCTCTTTAGTGCCAAGCCTGGATCCTTCCTCAATGCGCCAGGCATGCTGGCCGTCTGGCCGTCGGCCAGGACGCTGACGACGGAAGAGTTCCTCTTTCCCGGACTGATGCCAATCCTGCTGACGATGGCTGGTCTTGCGGCTCTCGCAATCAGCACGCGATCGAAAGCAGCCTCGACGCCGGGCATTGATGCCCGTGCGCGATCGGCCGTTGTGTTTTACGGCGCCGCCGCCGTGATCATGTGGGCGCTGGCATTGGGGCCAGCGCCTACCCGGTCTGGACTCTCGACCCTCTTTCACCCGTACACGCTCCTGGCGTTTCTTCCCGGCTTCGAAGCCCTTCGTGTGCCGGCGAGGTTCGCGATGCTCGCGACGTTGTGCATCTCGGTTTCGGCGGGATTGGGATTCGTCCTGATCGCTTCGGCCGTGCGTTACCGGCGAGCACTCGCGGCGGTCGTGTTGGCAGGGCTGCTCGTCGACGGCTGGATGCGGGCGATGCCGCTCGTGCCTCCACCCGGCCGAGTGATGTTTCCCGACGATCGGGACGCGGTGCTCCTGGATCTTCCGGCCGACGAGGGATCGATCAATGTGGCGGCCATGTATCGCCAGACCGAGCACGGCCGCTCGATCGTAAACGGCTACAGCGGGCACACACCGCCCCATTACGTGATCCTGTCGCTCGCGCTCCGTCGAAGGGATCCGAGCGTCATCAGCGAGCTCGCGCGAGGGCGCTCGCTGCTCATCTCCGTCAACCAGGCATGGGATTCGGACGGCGCGCTGCAGGATCTCGTCCGCGGGTTGCCCGGCATAGAGCCGCGCGGAGGATCCAGTGGCGGCGCTCTCTTCACGCTGCCGGCAGCGCCAGGGTCTCGTGTCGCGCCCACTGGGGACGCGCTGCCGGCCACCGTTCGCGACAGCGGCCGCGATACACTCGAAATCGATCTCGGGCAACCGAGAGTCGTTCGTACGATCGGTTTCGCACTGCGATGGCGGTATCGCGAACTGGATGCACGGATCGCCATTGAGACGTCGACCGACGCACAACACTGGCAGACGGTCTGGGAGGACTGGACCGGCGGTCCAGCGCTGGCGGCTTCGCTCGAGGATCCGCTCGAAACTCCTGTTCGCTTGACCGTTCCGGATGTCACCGCGCGCTACGTGCGGGTGCACCCGGTTGCACCGTGGATGCGCCGCGAGATTCGCGTCTATGGGCCGAAGTGATAGTTCCCAGTTTCCAGTTTCCAGTTTCCAGTTCCCAGTTGCCAGCTAGTCACCAGCTCGGCCGACCGAATAATCTGTCGAAGCGCGGAGCGCGAGGCAGCAAGCCGGAAGCTCCTTTATCATGGTCAATGAAAGAACGGAGCCATTCAGGCTCGCGCTGCGTCTAACGTCGAACATATGCTGTGGTCACTTCGTTCTATCCTTGCCGTCGCGCTGATACTTCCCGTCGCTGCGGTCTGTGCGTATGCGCAGGAGCATCGCGCATCGATTCGAGGAATCGTGATCGATCCGGCTTCCAAGGGAATCCCCAACGTGGAGATTCGTGTCTCGCGCGAGGACACGACCGAAGCCCGTCGCGTGAAGACCGACGAAAACGGTCTGTTCAGTCTGCCGGAGCTGCCTCCGGGTATCTATCGAGTCAACGTCGAGCACCCGGGGTTCGGCCCGTTCGTCGCCCGGACCGAGTTGGCGATGAACCAGGAATTCTGGCTGCAGGTGCCGCTCCAGGTCGGCACGGTGCTGCAGGCCGTCGATGTGACCGCGCCATTCATCCCGGTCGATCGCGACACGCCGGCAATTCATACGTTCATCGACGAACACACCGTCACGGAGTTGCCGCTCGACGGCCGTAACTTCCTCGAGTTGGCGCTGCTGGCGCCGGGAACCGTTCCGCCGCCGCAGGGCTCGGCCAGCACGGGACGGGGTGACTTCGCGCTCTCGATCAACGGCGGCCGTGAAGACTTCAACGGCTTTCTCCTCGACGGCGTCTACAACATCGACCCGAAACTGAATACGCCGGCCGTGCGTCCCCCGATCGATGGCATCCGCCAATTCCAGGTGTTCACGTCGTCCTACGACGCCTCGTTCGGCCGGAATGCGGGGGGACAGATCAACATCATCACGAAATCAGGCGCCAACCACCTCTCCGGTTCGGCGTACGAGTTTTTCCGCAATGGCGCGCTGAACTCCCGGAATCACTTCGCGCCGGCCGACGTCGACGCTCCCGACTATAACCGTCATCAGTTTGGCGGCTCGCTGGGCGGACCGCTGGTATCAGGCCATACATTCTTCTTCGGCGACTACGAGCACACCTATCTTCGCGAAGGCATCACCAAGGTGACCAATGTGCCGACACTGGCCGAACGGAACGGTGATTTCTCGCAGACGCTTTTCAGCCCTCCGATCAATTTCCTCATCGGGCAGCCGTTTCCGGGCGGCGTGATTCCGTCGTTTTTTCAGAGCCCGATCGGCCGCTCGATCGCCGCTTTGTATCCACTCCCGAACCGTAATCAGCCGTTTGCGAACTACGTGGCGTCGCCGACCCTCAGCGACGACGTCGATCAGGCGGACCTCCGGATCGATCAGTCGTTTCCTGGCGGCTCGATGTTGACCGGCCGCTACAGTTTCAGCGACCGCCGGCTGTCGGACCCGTTCGGCGGGCCGGGATTCGCGCTGGTCCCGGGATTCGGCACGGACGTACCGCGGCGCGGACAAAACATGGCGCTCTACGTTCACGCACCTGCCGACAAGTCGCATCGTCAACGATGCCCGGTTCGGTTACAACCGCGTCTCGATCGGCGTGTTTGCGCAGAATACGCAGGTCAACAACGCGTCCGTCGGCCTCGAGCGATTTGGCTCGAACCCGCGTGACGAGGGGCTGAGCGTGATCACGATCGCCGGCTACTCTCCGCTCGGCCACGAATACACAACTCCTCAAGAGAGCACCTCCGACACATTCCAGCTGTCCGACGCAGCAACGCTGTCGGCTGGCCGCCATCTTCTAAAAGCTGGTGTCGAGTGGTACGGCGTTCGTCAGTCGGCATACCGCGACGTGCAGTCCCGCGGGTTCCTGACGTTCGTCAGTCAGGGCTACACCGGCAACGCGCTCGCGGACCTGCTTCTCGGATTGCCGGTGCTCACCGGTGGGGCGCATCTCGACAACCCCCAGGAGCTGCGCGGGTACAGCTGGAGTCTCTTCACCCACGACGACTGGCGTCCATCATCGTCTCTGACGATTTCCGCCGGTCTGCGCTACGACTACATCGCGCCGCCGGTTGATGCGGACAACCGTGCCAATCTTTACGACACCTCGACCGGACAGCTCGTGCCGGTTGGCACCGGCAACATGCCGCGCGGCGGATACGTTCCCGACCGCAACAACTTCGGTCCGCGCGCAGGCTTTGCCTGGTCTATCGGCAAGGAGGCGATGAACGTCGTCCGCGGCGGCTACGGGATCTACTACAACCAGGGAGCGCTGGCGACGTCCGAAGGGCTGTACTTCAATCCGCCCTATTTCAACCTGAGCGTCTTCTTCCCCGGGGCCGGAAACGCGCCGACGCTTGGGGATCCGTTTCCGGAGTCGTTCCCTGTCTTCATCCCGCAATCAGCGACGGCATTTCAGCGCGATCTGCAGACGCCGTGGATGGAGCAGTGGAACGTGAATCTGCAGCACATGATCGGACACACGCGATCGCTCGAGTTCGGGTACGTCGGATCGCGCGGGCACAGCCTGATCTCGGCCCGCGACGCGAACCAGCCGCCGGCGAGCCCCAATCCGTTCAATCTGCGGCCGAATCCGCTGTTTGCCGACGTCACGCTCATCGAATCCAGGGCAGCGTCGATGTTCAACTCGCTGCAGATCCGGTATCAGAATCGGCCTGCCGCCGGGACGTCGATGCTGCTGTCGTATACGCTCGGCAAGTCCACCGACGACGCGTCAGGGTTCTTCACGAGTGCCGGCGATCCAAATTTCCCGCAGAACAGCCTGGATCCTGAGGCTGAGAAGGGTCCATCGTCATTCGACGTTCGCCATCGGTTCACAGCGGCGCTCATCAGGCCTTTGCCGTTTGAACCCGGACAGTTCCTCGGGGATCTCGGCTGGTTCAGCAAGACGTTCCGGAACACCGATTTTGAACTGGTCGCAACCGCTCAAAGCGGACGGCCATTTACGGTGATGCTGTTGCCAGACATCGACAACAGCAACACCGGCCGATCCAACCTCGGATTTGGTTTCAACGATCGCCCGAACGTGAGCGGTTCGACAGCAGTCTCCTCCCCAAGCGCTGCTGAATGGTTCAACACCAAGGCGTTCTCGATGCCACCATTCGGCACGTTTGGGAACAGCGGGCGCAATACGCTGAGGGGACCTCGATATGCGAATCTGAACGTCGCGCTGGTGAAGCATCTCCGCGTTGGCAAGAGCGCGCACGTCGATCTGCGTGCTGAAGCGTTCAATCTCACCAATCGCGTGAACTACGATCTGCCCGACAGCTTTTTCGGATCGCCGACCTTCGGCCAGATTCTGTCGGCCGGCAGCCCGCTGCGGTTTCAGTTCGGCGTGCGAACGACCTTCTGAATCAATACGGCGCTTCGTACAGCCGCAGACAGCCGCATCGACCACGGCGGCGCATTGACGACGCTGGCGGTCTGTGTGATCCGCACGAATTTTGCGCGGACCGGCGCGAAGGCGATCACGGTGACACCGGCGACGCCTTGACCTTCGGCCACCGGCGAACTCCACGTCGTCCCATCCGTCGACACCTGGACGCGGTACGCGCGCGGGAATGTTGATGTTTGTGCCGGGGCGCTCCCGGTCGTCGAGGACGTAAACCGGATCTCGGTCAGCATGACCGGTGCCGGCAATTCGACTTGAAACCACATATCCGGCTGCTGCGGCACGCCGGTCGTCCAGCCCATGAACGTCAGCCCGCCGGCCGCGTCCCCGCGATAGTTGTATCCGCCATCCGCGTTTGCCTGGGGTGACGGATGCCCTTCGTGGCTCGCGGTCACCTTCCACGATTCCGACGGCACCAGCAGCCGTGGGAGCGACTCGTCGAGTTCCTTCGCGGTCCACGGAGATTTCCGATCGGCTGTGCCGTCGCGCACGCGTGCGATGTCGGTCTCGCTCACCAGCCCGCTCGAGTTGCCGAAGCTGTTCCGCACGTAGGACACCACGTCGGCGATCCACTGATCCTTGTTCGTCCCCATCGCCACCATCACCTGCGGGTACGTCCTGCCGTCCACCGGCCCGACCAGACCGTGCATCACCGCCTTGATCGCGTAGTCACGATGGCCGTTCACCCGTGACGAACCGGCAAGCGACGGCGCGAGGGTGTTACCCGCGGCAGCTCCCGGTGTCGGTGTGCCTCGTCCATCAGAGCCGTGGCAGGCGAAACAGACTTCGGTGTAGATCGAACCACCGCGATCCAGGCTGCTCTGCTGCTCAGCAGTGAGCGTCGGCCCGCCGCGTCCGCGGCCGCCGCCGGGAGGATTCAGGATTCGATCGGCAACGAACTGCACGCCTCTCGCCTTGTTGCCGTTCATCGCGGACTTGACCGAGGTCGCTGCGTCGGGCGTCTTCACCAGATTCATCGTCAGCATTGCCTGGATGACGACGTCGGTGTCGGCGTCTGTGGCAAGGCGACGGTAATCAGCATCGAAGGAGTGATCGCCGGCCTTGTAGAGGGTCTCACTGGCGCGCAGCCCCTGAATGCGAATGCGCGGATCGGGATCGGCAAGCACCTCGCGGGTCAACTGCGCGGTGAGCGCATTCAGCCCTTCAAGCGTCCACACCGCATGAAACCGCGCCAGCGGGATTTTTCGACGTTCGAACCAGCGCCTGGAGCGCGGGAACGACCGACTCGATCCTGCTTCAACACCAGGAGCTGCTGGGCCGTATCGCGCCACCATCCATTGGGATGCGACAGATGCGTGACCAGTTGCGCGGCTGTCTCGTTCAGCATGCGAGGGCGCGTTTCGTCGCGTGCGATTCCGTCGTAGGTGAGCCGCCAGATTCGACCGTGGCCGGTAATCTTGTCGAGCTGGTACTGCTTGATCTTCTGACGAAGATACGTGCCTTCCTTCGCCCACTCGGCGCCTTCGATCATGCCGCGATACATGTCAGCGATGTAGATCGTGCCGTCGGGACCGGTCGTGACATCCGCTGGACGGAACAGCGGGTCCAGCGAGCGAATGAACTCGGATCGCGGGTAGACGTTCTGAAGCTGCGTGAGCCCCTCGGTCTTGACCGGCCGGAGCCGTCTCACGATTCGTGAAACGACTTCGCCGTGCAAGTAGTCGCCGATCAGGTCCTTCGGAAGCCGATCTCCCCGGTATACCTCGTTGCCTGCGGCAGCCGTCGCATAAATCAACGAACCATCGGGGAGACGGGTGCCCGGTATGCCAGCCTGGATGTCGCCAATGAGGATTGGCGCACCCCACACGATGTTCAGATCCGGCTCGAGCTGATCGGGCGTCGAGAAGTTGCCGTAGTGAATCGGAAACTGGAAGTATCCGGGCACGCCGCTGGCGCCACTCTGGAACCAGACCTTGCCGTCGTTGTCCTGCGTGACGCCCCACTGCGCGCTGTTCGGTCCGGTCGGCTCCTTCAGAAGGCCGTTCGGCGTCCACCTCAAGCGAAACGCGTTGACGGTGCTGTACAACCAGTTGTCCATCGCCCAGAACAGGCTCGCCTGCTGCGACTCCATGTTGCCGGCACGTCCGAAGTTCGTCGCGAACAGCTCTTTCTTGTCGGCCTCGACCGTCGCCGTTGGTGTCCGTGTACTTCCACACCTCGTCCGCATTGGTTTCCATCGTCAGGATGCTGTTGGCGCCGAACGGCAACACGAACCGTGGAAAGACGAGCTTGTCGACGAACACACCATGGTGTTCGTAGGTGCCGTCGTTATCGCGATCCTCGTGAATCGAGATGCGGCCGATGGGAGGAATGAGATCGATGCCGTCCGGAGTTTGATAGTAGCCGCGAAGCTCGACGACGAACATGCGGCCATTGCCATCGAACGCGATCTGCGCGGGATCTTCGATGACCGGTTCGGACATGATCGGTGTCAGGCGGTAGCCGGCGGGAAGCCAGAACCGCTTGACCTGTTCGTCGGCTGTCACCGGCAACACCGGAGGCTTGGGGGAAAGATCGGCATTGGCGTTCGCCGGATCGTTCGCCTCGGGCGCGGCGCCGGTACCTCGCCCGCCGCCCGGCGTCTGGATTGCCCCGCGAGGCGCGTTCTGCGCCTGAGCCAGCAGGACCAGCGCCAGAATCAGTGCTCCGGCCAGGGTCAACCGGCGAAACAATCGTGAAGCCATGTGAGTCTCCCGCGAAATCGCAAGATGATACCGCCGGAGCTTGCGTTTTCCCTTGTCCCTTTTCCCTTTTCCGTTGTCTCTTTTCCCTTGTTTTGTCCCATGGTCTAATCGCCGGATGGCGAAGAAGAAGACCGTCAAACGACGGAAGAAGGTCGCGCCCAAGTCGGTCGGACTCGCGCCTTCCGACACTGCCGCGTCAGATGATCCTGAGATTGCGCGCCTGACGGGACAGGTTCAGTCGGATGGCGGCACCGTGCTGACGGCGTATCGTGAGCCGATCGGCGGCACCACGGTGCTGCTGGCGGCGCTGCCGATCGATCGCGTCGAGCCGACGCCATTCCAGCGCGATCCTTCTCAGCCGCACGTGAAGCGGCTGATGAATGTGATCGAGACGCTCGGTCGGTTTCTCGATCCGATCATCGCCATCCGCGAGCACGACGGCTACTGGACACCAAACGGCAACCATCGTCTGCAGGCGCTTGCGCAAGATCGGGGCGCAGACCGTGATCGCGCTCCTCCTTCCGGATCCGGAAGTGGCCTTCAAGATTCTGGCGCTCAATACGGAGAAGGCGCACAACCTGAAGGAGAAAGTCGCTGGAGACGATCCGAATGGAACGCGCGCTCGCCGAGCGATCCGGCAGTCGGCTCGAGCGGGAGTTCGCGTTCGAGTTCGATCAGCCGACTTTCCTGACCCTTGGCGCCGCCTACGACAAGCGCCCGCGGCTGAGCGGCGGCGCGTATCAGTCGGTGCTCCGGCGAATCGAGGATTTTCTCGACGACCGCATGACCAAGGCGCTCGCCGAGCGCGAACGGCGAGCGGCGAAGCTGCTCGACGATAGACGACGAGGTCGGACGAATCGTGCAGAAGCTGAAGGGACGTGGCTTCACCAGTCCCTACCTGCGACCGTTCGTCGTCGCGCGGATCAACCCGATCAGGTTTTCGACCTCGACCGAGTTCGATGTCGACGACGTGCTCGACCGCATGCAGCCGCGCCGCAGCGAAGTTCAACGTCGAGAAAATCAAGCAGGAGGACGTCGTCCGCGCCGGCGGCGCCCCGGAAGAGGAAGAAGTAGGACGCTACTTCCCGAGCCACTTCGACCAGTAGAACGTCAGCGGCACCTTGCCGGTGTTCGTGATGCCGTGGATGACGTTGCCGGCGCAGTACATCATCGCGCCTGGACCCACCTTCGTCGTCTTTCCGGCGCAGACGATCTCCGCCGGTGCCAGACGCGACGACCATGAATTCCTCTTCAGGATGCTGATGCGGCGGATGCGGCGTCGAACCGGGATCGAGGACACACATTCCGGCGACCATGCCGCTCAGCTCGTCGGTCGGCCCGTTGTAGTGCGTAAACACGCGGCACCCGTCGACGGGAGCGGATGATTCGAGTCTATCGAGGCCAATCACGCCGTCGGGCAGCTTGGCCCCGGTGGTTGAGGCACTGACGACGTTCGCGATTGTATTCAGCCATAGCGTGTGATCCTCCAGCATCGCGAGGCGCTCGGGTCAAGACGCCCGTACGGCGCGACGCGGCTGCGCGACCTGGCGGCCGTCGCACGACGCTTCCATTCGCTCGCTCGTCGTGCGCTCCCCAGCTCTTGGGGGCGTCGTCCGGATCGAGTGCCTCCTGGACCGGTCGCAGATGCGTCCGGCACGTGCTGAAGATTGACGCGAATCCGCGTCCAGGTCGCAAATCGTCCGCGCATCGCGTCCACGAGCACGTCAGCCGGTTCGAGGTGGGCAGCCGCTTCGGGATGCCGTGCCCGCCACCGCTCCAGTCCCGCGAGCGCGTCTTCTTTCTTCGCGGCCCGGCCGATTTCGATCAGCGGATGCTTCGACGTCCGTTTCCGTGAGGGCTGCACGCGGGCCGGTTCGCCTGCCTGTTTCTTGTATTGCGGCGGCCATGGCGCATCGCCCAGTCCTTCCTTCTCGTGGCGCTTCGACAGCTCGAACAACGCCTCCAGCGAACAAGGATGACGTCGATGGCAGCATGACGGTCACCCACTTCGCGAAAGCGGTCCGGCATCGTCTCCAGATGTGAAGTCCTCCGGCTCGCAGTCGCGAACCTCGTTCCATGTGAGCGGAGCGGACACCCGGGCGTCGGGCTTCGGCCGCACCGAGTAGGCGCTCGCAATCGTTCGATCTTTCGCGTTCTGGTTGTAGTCGAGAAACACGCCGTGCCGTTCTTCCTTCCACCACTTGCTCGTCGCCAGCGTGGGCGCCCGTCGCTCGACTTCGCGTGCGAACGCCAGCGCCGCACGCCGAACTTCAGCAAAGGTCCACCGCCGTTCGATGCGTACGTAGACGTGAATGCCCGCGTGATCCCGACGTCTTCGGCCAGCCGACGAGGCCGAAGTCCTTCAGCGTTGATTCGACGACACTGGCCACGTCGCGAACCTGGGACCAGCTGACGCCTGGCACCGGATCGAGATCGACGCGCAGTTCGTCGGGGTGATCGAGATCGTCCGCACGAACGGGGTGCGGGTGCAATTCGAGACAGGCGAGGTTCGCCATCCAGGCGAGGGTCGCAGCGTCGCGCGGGACCACCTCTTCCGCCGTGCGACCGGACGGAAAGCTGAGCGAGACGACTTCAATCCACGACGGCCGCGATTGCGGCGCGCGCTTCTGATAGAAGTACTCGCCGTCGATACCGTTGGGATAGCGGACGAGAACCGTCGGCCTGCCGCCTGCGCCTCGCAGCGCGCCATCGGCAACGGCAAGGTAGTAGCGGACGAGATCGAGCTTCGTGTAGCCCGCCTGAGGAAAGAGAACCTTGTTGGGATTGCTGATCGAGATCTCGCGACCGGCTACGGTCAGGAGCTCTCGATCAGCCTTCGCAGCCATGATCCAAGGATACCGGTACCAATACTTCTAACTTTTTACTTTTAACTTTTAACTTTTTACTGGCTCGCCATCGGATTGCCTTCGATGTCGTAGAGCACGATCGGCGCGATGCCGGTCGCCTTGAGCGGTCCTTCGATCACCGACCGATCGCCGACGATGACGATCGCGAGATTGTCGACGGTCACGTACTGCTTCGCCACGCGCAGGACATCGTCTTTGGTGATCGCGGCAATGCGTTTCGCGTACTGCTGGTAGTAGTCGTCGGGCAGGTTCTGCGTCCACAACGTCGTGATCGCCACGTTGATGCTGCTCACCGAAGCAAACGTCCCGGGCAGACGCTGAATGAGCGCGTCCTTCGCCGTCGTCAGTTCTTCGTCAGTCATCGGACGACTACCGACGATGCCGCGAAGCTCTTTCATGAACTCGACCAGCGCGGCGTCGCTCTTCGCCGTGACGATGTCGCCGCCGGCACGGAAGGCACCCGGCCCCTTGCCGTAGCCGAAGCTCGGAGTTCACGCCGTAGCTGTAGCCCTTTTCCTCGCGAATGTTGGCGTTCAGCCGCGACTGGAACATGCCGCCAAGGATGGTGTTCATCACCTGCAGCGCGTAGTAGTCAGGAGTGCTGCGCGGCGGACCTGGACGGCCGATCGCGAACGTCGACTGCGCAGCGCCGGGCTTGTCGACCAGAAAGATCGTCGTCGCATCGCGGCTCGGCGACCGACGGATAGTTGAACGTCGGACGATCGCCACCCTTGGTCCACGCGGCGAGCGCCTTCTCGATCACCGGCTTCGCCGCGGCGAGCGTCGTGTCGCCCGACGACCGTGATCAGCGCGCGTCCGGGCTGGTAGTACGCCTTGTGAAAGGCGACGATGTCGTCGCGGGTGATGGCCTTCAGCGATTCCTCCGTCACGATGCGGCCATACGGATGATTCGAGCCGAAGACGATGCGCGGAAAGACCCGGCTGGCGATCGCAGCCGGCTGCGCGCGCGCCTGCGTCAGCGCGACGAGCCGCTGCCCGCGAAGCCGCTCGAGGCCGGCCGCGGGAAACGTCGAGTTCAGCAGCATGTCGGCGAGGATGTCGAGCGTCGGCGCCGAACTTCGCCGTCGTGGACACGAAGCCGACGCTGCCGGTCTCGCCGGCGACATTCGCGTTGACCGTCGTGCCGAGCAGCTGCAGCGCATTCGACAGCGCCTCACCGTTCCGCGTTTTCGTTCCTTCGCTCAGGAGCGCGGCCGTCAGCGACGCGACACCCTGGCGTCCTGCCGGCTCGAACTGGTTTTCGCCGCCGAGAAACGTGATCGAAAACGAGACGAGCGGCAGATCGTGCTTCTCCGACACGATCAAGTCGGCGCCGTTCGGCAGCGCGCCCTTCGTCCAGGCCGGCACGCGAAGGACTGGCATCGGGCCCGGCTGGCGGAACTTTCTTTGCGATCGAGTCCCTGTTGCGCCGAGGCGGTGAGCGATAGACCCGAGCGCGAGAGCGAGAGCGATGCGGCCCCTCATTTGCCACCTTCCGGCTTCTTCTCGTCGTATTCGGTGACGCGAGTACTCTGTTCCGGCTTGGCTGCCTGATCCAGCTTGCCCATCGGGACGACGCTGAGCACGACCCGGCCGCGGGTCAGGTACTTGTTCGCGACCCGCTTCACGTCCTCAGCCGTCACCGACAGCGTCTTCTTGTATTCGGTGCGGAAGTATCCGGCGTCGCCGTGATAATCCCGCGCCGTCGGTGAGGCGCAATGGCCTTTCCGAGGTTGGATTCCAGGCTTCGAACGAAGCCGAGTTCCTCGCCCGCGGTCGCCTTCTGAATTTCTTCAGCGGTCGGCCCTTCGTTCTTCAACCGATCGATGATCGCATCGGCCGCGGCTTCGAGATTGGTCAGCGCGTGGCCGGGCCGCGGCGTGATCATCAGCAGCGAAATCGCCGACGTCCTCATTCGTCGATTGAAAGATGTTGACGCTGGCGGCTGACTGCTCGTCGTAGACCAGCGCCTTGGTGATCCGGGCGGTGCGCGGGCCCGCAAGGATCGTGACGCCAGCACGTCGAGCGCAAAGCGATCGTCGCTCTTCTCGCCGACCGTCGGCCACTGCACGTAGAGGCGCGGGACCTGCACGCGATCCTCGTAGACCAGCCGCTTCTCGCTCTGCAGCGTGACCGGATCGACCGTCGGCCGCGTGATCGGCTTCCCGCGCGGGATGTCGCCGAAGTATTTCGTCACCCATGCCTTGGCCTGCGCGGCGTCGAAGTCGCCGACGATGGCGAGAAACGCGTTGTTCGGCGCGTAGTACAGACGGAAGAAGTTCTTGACGTCCTCTTCGGATGCGGCCGAGAGATCCGCCATGCTGCCGATCACGTCCCATGAGTACGGATGGGTGGACGGGATAGGTCGCGTGCGCCAGGATCTCCCGAGCGCGTCCGTACGGCTGGTTGTCGACGCCCTGGCGGCGCTCGTTCTTGACGATGTCGCGCTGCGCGTTCAGCTTCGCGAGGTCGAGCGCGTCGAGCAGGTAACCCATGCGATCGGCCTCGAGCCACAGCGCCGATTCGAGATAGTTCGACGGCACGGTTTCGAAGTAGGTGGTTCGATCGTTGTTGGTCGTGCCGTTGTTCGATCCGCCGACGCCTTCGGTCAGCTTGTCGTGAAGGCCGTAGGGCACGTTTCCGGAACCGGTGAACATGACGTGCTCGAACAGGTGCGCGAAGCCGGTTCGCCCGACGGTTTCATTCTTCGATCCGACCTTGTACCAGACATTGACCGCAACCGTCGGCGTCGTCTTGTCCGGCGACAGGATGACCGTGAGCCCGTTCGGAAGGGTGTAGGTTTCAAAAGGCAGGCGCAGGGTGTCTGACGTGGTCGCGGCTCGGTGGCGCGGCCTGACGTTGACCGCCGACAGGCGCCTGTGCAGCCGGCGCCACGACGAACGCCGTCAGCGCCACCGCGATCGTGTGAAGTGTTGCTCGCACTGAAACCTCCCCGCCGAGATCGTACTCCGGACGCAAAGATGTTCGCAGTCGGATACGGATCCGGAGTCAGACGCTGGTCTGACCCATCCGGTCTGCTGACCCCAGTCTGACCCCAGTCGCCGACCAGCGGGGGAGGCCATCAGAAGGAGCGCGACGAAGAACATCGGCCAGTTGAAGGCCGTCGGCAGGACGTAGGCCATTCCGTTCTTCAACTCGTCCAGCTGCTGCAGGGAATCAGCCATGAACATGTAGAGCGCGAGCGCAATGCCGGTCGCGTTGAGGCGCCCATGCTCGTACCGTCAGCGACCGTGGGCCGACTGCGGTCGTGATGGCTGGCTCACTATCGTTCCCCAGACAATCATCAAGACCGCGATCGAGACCGGCGCCAGCACCGGTCCCCACCACGGCAGCGGAATCAGGAAGAGGACGTCCCAGTCGAACAGCGACCGCGGCCAGCCGGTCATGATTCGCAGGAAGACGTAATAAAAGATGTCCCAGATGCCGAACGCGATCGCGGAGTAGCCCCAACGCGCGCGCCAGGTTCGTGCCGGCGAGAATGCCGACCGTCAGGAGCATGACCAGCGTCGCCGCTTCGCGTACCAGTTCCACCTGGCCCAGGGTGCCCTGAATCGGCAGCGGATTCGGCTGGTAGGGTTCGATGCGGTCGACGAGCGTGCGGAGGTAGTAGACGGTCGCCGACTCGAGCCACGCCATCGCCACGGCAAAGACCACGACGACAAACCAGCGCGCGTGCGTCTTTGACGAATGCGATCATCGATCCATCACTCGTCTGGGCGCTTCCGTGTTCCTGCCACGCACCGCGAGCTCGCGAATACGCCGATCGACCTGTTCGATGACTTGCGTCAGGCGTCGACGTCCCGGCCGTAATTCCTACCGTGCGTGACATCAGCAAACCATCCCGGACGCAGGTCGGCGTCCGTCTGCACGTGGTAGACCCGGGAGCAATGCCGCCGGCACGTCTTCACCAGCTCGCGCGTGTTGTTGCTGTTCGCGCCGCCGATGACGACGACGACGTCGCTCTGCACGCGCAAGGTCAGACGGCGGCGATTTGCCGATCCTTGGTCGGCCGGCAGACGGTGTCGACGAAGCGGACGAGAGAGTCAGGAAACCGGCGCTTGATCAGCTCGACGATGTGCCGGACCTTGACGATCGGACTGCGTCGTCTGCGCGGCGACGCCGATGCGCGGATGCGGCTCGAGCGCGAGCACGTCTTCGTCGTCGAGGACGACGTCGAAGCGATCGAGGTCACCCGTCAGGCCGCGCACTTCGACGTGTCCGCGTTGCCCGACGATCACGGGGTGATACCCGTCGCGGACGAGCGCGCGCACGGCCTTGTGCGCGACGTGGACGAGCGGGCAGGTCGCCTCGACGACCTCGAACCCCAGCGCGCGTGTCCGCGCCAGGGCACGCTCGGATGCGCCATGCGCCGTCACCATCACGGTCGGTCGTCCTGAACGTCGGCGACGTCGTGCGCGATGGCAATGCCCCGCGCGCGCAGGTCCGCCGACACGGTGGCGTTGTGCACCAGGTCGCCGAGGATGGTCAGCGGGCTCCGGCCGCGCCTGTTCGTGCGCCAGTGCGATGGCGTCGCGGACGCCGAAGCACATGCCGAGGTGTTCGGCGCGGATGATGCGGAGAGAGCCAATCGGGGTCAGTTGTGCGCCGCCAGGATTACTTTGCATTACAAAGTAATTATTGACGACAAGACAAGCGCTGTCAAGTCGCTGCCGCTCGGTCCGCCGGCGCGACGCCCGGGGTCAGGGCTCGTCGAAGCCCGGCCGTATGAACAGACGCGCAAACGGGAATGCGTCTTCGACCTCGCGGCGGAGGGCCCCGAGCGCGGATGCGAGATCGGCCGCAGCGGCATTCCCGGTCGCCTGCGCAATCGCCTGCCAGGCCGACTCGGACCGTTCGATCGCGATCAGCGCAATCTTCGCCGATCCGTTCCAGTCGTTTTGAATCGGATCGTCGTCCCGATCGTCCCCCAACTCTCGTCCGTGAACAGCGCGGGTGAGCTTTCCGCCGATGAATGTGCTATCCCACAAAACAATGGCGAGCGCTTCCCGGATCACGCCGTCGGCACTCTCGCGAATGCCGGCATGCTCATGGAACCATCGATGCTCGGCTACCGCGACCTCGATGGCACTGTTTCGTGAGTGGCGCTTCCTTGATGCGTTTGGCGTGCGCCTCGACCACGGCTTCGAGCTCCCGAACCTCCTGCGGCGTCGGCTGGGCGACCTCGATCCTTGTCACGGGACGACTCGCGGCTCCTATCGACATTGGTGCGCCCACGGCGAGGTGGAGGGCCTCCGCGAGGTCGCCACACATCCCGAGTGCGGCCTGCACGGCATAGGCCGAACACCGAGTCGTGAAGGCGCAACGTTCACACCAGCGGTCGCAGTATTCCGAGATGAACTCGATCCGATCGGTCAGCATGATTTGGCTTTTGCGAAGATGGTGCCGCACGAAAACGCGCGCGATCTCGGACTTGACTGCGCGCTGATGGCGGAAACCGCGCTCGGTCACAGCGATGCGGTTGGCAGGAATTGCAAACTCGGACTGTTGGCGGGACCTTGAAGTATCAGCCGGGCAGTCGTGTAAACGACGTTCAACGATCATGCGCATTCGTTCTGTTTGAAGCAACTGCGCCAGCTCAGCTGGCGACAACGAGTTGTGGCATTCGCCGCAGACCAAGAAGAATGCGCGGCGGCGAGGGTAGGTGCCCGATCGCTGGCACCGATGTCGTGCCAATGCGGAACTCGGTCCGGACCTAGTTCGTACCCGATGGACGATTCTCGCAAAAGCGCAAACCAAAGTACTCGCGCGCCTCATACGCATTGTGGGCACGACACCGTAACTGCAAGTTTTCAAGCGTCGTCGGCCCGCCATCGGCAAACGGAATCACGTGGTGGAATTCGCGAAACCCGCGCTCGCCACAACGACCGTCAGCCCCAACGAACGCACACTGGCCTCCATCACGCGCCCACACCTTACGCTTCACAGCCGCCGGCACATGACGGCCAGCGTCGTTCGCAGTCGATCGATCGCGCGGCCGCTCCACGTGCGCCAGCTTCCTGCGCTCGAGATCCTGGAGCAGCAGCGTCAGCGCGCGATCGAATATGACAGCTGGATCTCCGTCTGGGACCAGATGTCGGAGCAGATCCTGAACCTGCCGGAGCTTTGAATGTGTCTCGCGGCCAACCGTGAATTGCACTTTGTAACGCTCCGGCGCCAGCGGTCGAATCACCGGCGGCGAAACGCGCGGCATGGCCGGTGCGAGCGTCGATTCTGCCTCGAGTCGTACCGATGCTCGGGCGCTGTTCGGCGTTCCGTTCATCACAGACGTCTGAGTCGCAACAAGGCCGAGGCGCGGAAGTTTGCGAACAGCACTCGGCGCATCCGGCTCTGGCCGGAGCGCAGCAATCTGCTGCTCCACCTCGCGCTTGCTCTTGTGCCGCGCGGCATCCAAGAGACGCTGATGAGTGCCGGACGTGAGATGACTCGCAAGGAGTGAGACCGTCGTCAACGTGATCGAGCCGTCGGCGAGTAATTCGATAACACGTGGGAACCTTCGTGCAATGCGCGCAGCCTCGATCCGCCCATATGCCGCATGCTCTGACAAGTGGAGGCACTGTGTGCAGTACACGAACAACGACGAAAAGCCCTGCCCCAGATAGAGGCGACGCGCGTCGACTTCCGCGAGCAGCGCGATTAGACTGACGGTCGCTTCGCGCTCGACCACTGCAGCGGCCTTGAGAGCGTTGAGGAGTTGGTCATCCGAGAGATCGTGAACGGAGTTCTTGTTCATGATCCCTTTGTAGCATCGCGATTTCTGCAACGCGACGATGACTCCAGATGCGATTTCCACAGGGATAGACCGAGTTCGCGACGTTCCGAGAAAAGACATCAAGCTTCGAGGTTTCAGCGCGAATCAGACTACGTCTTACGCTGATTCAGTCGCGCACTGTCGCGTCGCAAAAAATCGTGTCAAGGGCTTTTTCGCGAGTGTGCCGGCGATCTTGAGTGTCCACCTCATCCCCTTGTTCGACTACGCCGTTTGTCTCGGAAGGGGTCGTATCGTCCGTGATTCTTGTCCCTCTCGCCAGCTCAAAAGCGGTCGGTCGATACCAGCAATGCGATCGAACGTGGTACGACCATCGGCTTCAGTCGGCTTGACGCGAGTGTTCGCGCAACCGACGCGATCTCTCCGCGATTGGTTCACTCAAGAAGGCGCTGCAGTTTGTTCCGGACCTCGCCCAGAATCTGACGTGACAGCTGCGTTTCGCTTCGAAAACTCCGCAGGTTGCCGCGAACACACAAGAACACTATGGGAGAGATGGCTGCGGTAATCAGGTACCATCCAGTCAGCGTCGTCAGGAGGGCCGTCGCGACAGCCGAGACGAGCCATCCCGCCAGGCTCATCGTTTGTCCCACGGAGAGCCGCGCTTCTAGAAGAAACTCGGTCCCGGTTCGGTGCGCACGTCCAAACCAGTCGAGCGCGAATGGGTGGTAATAGTTGCTGGTAGGAGCGAATAACAACGTATCCGCAAGCGCCTGATCCAGTTCGATGCGTTTCTGGTGCAGCGATCCGGCATTTGCGACGGATGCCCGATCTTGAGTCAGAAGCAAGCCGGCGGTCGCCGCCTTTCGCCAGCCTCGTCTTACGCTTCTCCGCTCGACCAGCCAAAGGATGTGCCCACTCACAGCCCCGATCCAGCCGAGCATGAAAATGCCCACTCCGATATCGAACATTACTGCGAACATGGCGCCGATAGCCGCAAAGCCGCTACAAGTAAGCTGTAGCTGATAGATGGGCGGTCCATCAGAATCCCCTGACCCTCAGATCTGCGATGGGCAGGCCCAAACGCGTGCAGGCGCAGATAGGCGACGGCACCTATACTAACCATCGTGACTCGACATGCTTGGCTGATTGTCGCCCTGCTGCTCGTCGCGACCGTCACGACAATCGCCGAATCACCGTCCTTCACGGTCGCGATTGTGCGGCCTGACGGCTATCTCGTGCCGTTCGCGACCTACGCCAACGGGCTATGGGAACGCGCCTGGCCGGCGGCGGATGAGGAGAACAGCAGCGATCCAACGTTTGAGAACACTCCCAACATCTGGCGGCGCCACGGTCAGTCCGTGCCCAGCACCTGGCATCTGTGGCCTGTGTCGGGAACGAAACCGACTCAGGTGCGTGTGAATGGCATCGAGACTGTCGACGCCCATTGCGTGGCACAGGTCGCGCTCAAGACCAACCTGGAGCCGATCAGGATCGATCACCCCGGCAAGCGAGGCGTGGCAATTGACTCCACGCTGCCGTTGAGTCCGGTCGAGGAAGTGCGACCGTCGGACACTCTCTGGAAGCTGGCCGAGCATTCGGTTGCACCGCGGCTCGCGGAGCTCGAGAACCAGCGTGCGCGAGCAGGCCGGATACAAGTGCCAACCGGGACACCCAGCCCGAATGTCAGTATTACCGCGCTGTATCGCGAATCCGAATCTGCTCGGTCGCCGCTGTACTTCATCGCCGAGAAGGCGTACCGGACGGCGAGAACACCCGCCGAGCCCAAGTGTCAGGCGGTCACAATCATGACCGGCTGGCTGATCCATGCCGACGATCGTTTGCTCGTGCGCACGCCGCGGATCTTTCTGACCGACTGCGATGGAATCGAAGTCCGCAGCGCGGAACCGCTTGCCGCGCTCCACCTGGCTGACCGCCTGTTCTGGATCCTGCAAGAACACGGTTACGAGGACGAGAGCTACATCGTCGCCGAGATCGCACCGTCAGGGATTCGATACCGCCTGTCCTTCAACGGCGGCGGCTGCTGACGTCTATCCGGCGCGAGCCTCATACGATTGAGCTTGACGCGCGAGGCGACAACGGGTGCACTACGTGAATGGCAAGCGAGTCTGAGCCGCGCGTCCCGTGGGACGAGGCTGCCGCCCTGGAGGAGTTAGAGCGGCTGCGCCGCGCGATCGAAGAATCGCGCCGACGGCGGAACGACGTCCAAGCCGAGTTCGATCGGTTCGTCCGCGGGTTTCGCACGTCGGCTTTGGAGGCGGCCATCGCCGAACTGCCCGTGATCGCTCCGGGGTCGGACTCGCCCACCGTGCAGCCTCCGGCAGCGGCAATTGACGCGCCCATCACCGTCACCCCGCCGGCCGCACCGGTCACGTCCCAGTCGGCCACCGTCGTGGACTTCGATGAACACGCGATGCCGCCGGGCACATCGGTTCTCGGACAGGCGCCCTCCCCTTCTGTGCCTCTGCCGGCGACAGTCACAGTGACACCGCCTTTCGGGATTAGATGGAACAATCGACCGCGCCTCATCCTGTTAGCGGGGGGGCTGGTCGTGCTCGCTGTGATCGGCACAGTGCTGACACGTGTGCGGGAGAGCCCTCCGGCCGGATCGAAGGGGCCGACGCCGGCGACGGCAACGGTTCGACAGAGTCCTCAGCCGGCGGCGTCACCCGATGGTCCGCGTGCGGCTCCGGCGCAGGCGGGTCCGCCCCGCTCCGAGATTCTTGCGGTACGCCGCGTGTGGGTACGAGTTGTCGTCGGCGGTGTCAAGACGACCGAGCGCGAACTGCAAGCCGGTGAGCGCGTCCCTCTTCCTGCCGGTAGCACCGCTGCGGTCCGCGCGGGCAATGCGGGGGCGGTGCAGGTCACGATCAACGGCGAAGAACGCGGCTTCCTCGGTGCAGAGGGGGAAGTCGTGACGCGTACACTTCAGATACCCGCGGCACCGGTTCGCTGATCGAGTGGGAATGAATGCGGACGTCTCCGCTTCACCGCTTCATTGACGCTCAGGGCAGAACGCCCACACGCGGCCAGCCATCCTCCCACACCATCGTCGAAATCTGCAGCGCAGAGCCACGACCGAGGCCCGCGCCATAGTACGCGTGGAAGAACAGGTAGTCGCGGCCCCCATCGGTGAGCACGGCCTCATGACCAGGCCCTCTCCAGGTCGGGGTCGTCGCAGCAATCACCGGCGATCCTCCTCCATCGGTCATCGCCGTGCCGGCCTTGTCCACGTACGGCCCGGTGACTGCTCGCGATCGCCCGACGACGACGTTGTAGGTGCTGTCGGCGCCGCGGCAACAGCGATCGAAGGACACGAACAGATACCAGAAATCGCCATGCCGCACGATGAACGCGGCCTCGACGGAACCGCCGATCGGCGCGTCGCGCGGCCGGCTGCTCAATGAGTGGAGCGTCGTATCCGTCGTCGACAGATTGCCCGTCGACGGTTCAACGCGCCGCATTTTGATTCCGCTCCAGAAGCTGCCCCACGCGAGCCAGACGTTCGCCGCATCCTCTATCACCAGGTTCGGATCGATGGCATTCCAGTCGTCCTTGTCGGCGAACGATCGCAGCACCAGCCCTTCGTCCGTCCAGCGATAGTTCGGACTCGTCTGGTCGAGCGTGGGCGTGGTGGCCAGTCCGATCGCCGAGTTGCGGCTGCCGAACGATGACACCGAGTAATACAGATGGAACTTCCCGTTGAAGCGGGAGATGTCCGGCGCCCACGCGTTCCGCCCTTGCGGAATCTCGCGCGTCGCCCACTCGGGCAGCGCCTCGAAGACAAAGCCGGATGACTTCCACGTCCGAAGATTCGTCGACGTGCGGATGGGAATCACGCCCTGGCCGGAACGTCCGCCGGTACAGAACACGTAATAGGTGTTTCCTTCTTTGATGACTGCGGGATCGTGAACAGGAGCGACGTCACCGTCGAGTTGGAGAACCTCCTGGAATGCCGCCGCTCCTGGGTCGATGGAAACGGTTGCGGCCGCGCCGATGGTGAACGCGATTGCGAGTATACGGATCATGAGAATGACCTTCGTTCGCCTCCGTTTACTTCGTTCCTTCGTTGTGAACTCCGTTCACTCCATCCCCTCCAGCACGCCCCCCGATCGCAAACAGGTGCTTCTCGGCACGAATGTAGATGCGTCCGTTCGCAATCGCGAGCGATGAGTACACCGGCTCGTCGATCGTGTTGGTCCGCACGATCTCGTGCTTCGGGCCAGCCTTCAGCATGAAGGTCTCCCCTTCTTCGCTCGTCATCGCAATCAGTCCGCCGAAGGCCACCGGCGATCCCATGAAATGCGCCGACGCCGGCGGACGGCCGCCTTCGTATTGCACCGCGCCGGTCGCGGCGTCGAGACAGGTGACGATACCGTTGTCGGTGAGCAAGTACACGTAGTCGCCATACAGCATGTTTGAAACGACGTAGCCGGTGCCTTTCGTGTAGGTCCAGGCAACGCGATTCTCCCTCGCCACCGTACCCGGCCGGATCGCGATGACTTTCTTTTCGGGAAATCCAGCCGTGACGATCACCAGCCCCTTGCCGACCAGCGGTGTGTGAATCGCATTGCTCTCGACGCCGGTCGTCCGCCAGAGTTCCTTGCCAGTCGCCGGGTCGTACGCAATCGCCAGCTCGTTGCCGTTGGTCACGAGCTCGGAATGATTGCCAACCGTCACCAGAACCGGTGTCGACCAGCTGATCTGAATGGGCCGCACGGTTTTCCACGCTTCGCGGCCGGTGCGTTTGTCGTAGGCGGCGATCACCGACGCCTTGCCTTCGTCCTCATCGCGCTGAATGATGACGAGATTCTCAAAGAGCACCGGCGATGTACCCGTACCGAGTCCCAGCGTCTTGAAATGCTCGACCACCTTCCACGCAAGCCGGCCGGAAAAGTCATAGGCATACAAGCCTTCGGGACCGAAATACGCGTAGACCATCGTCCCGTCGGTCACCGCCGTCGGCCCGGCAAAGCTGCTGCGCCGGTGACGCGCGTCGTAGACGGTCCCTTCGTACGCCGTTCGATCCCAGAGGACCTTGCCGGTTCCTGCATCGAGCGCCAGCACCTTCAGCGTATGCTTTTTTTCTGCGGCGACACTGTCAGGGTGAATCCACACCTGTCCGTCAACCGTGTGACCGACCGCTTTCGCGCCTGGCACGACGTCCCCTTCGACCGCTGAGGTCACGAAGATTCGGTCCCCCACACGATCGGCGACGAGTGGCCCAACGGCAATTCCGCCTTCCAGAGAATGTTTTTTGTCGAGTTCCATTCCGTCGGCACCCGGGCCTCTGACGAGATGCCCTGGCTGCCGGGGCCTCGCCATTGCGGCCAGTTTTCGGCCGACACCGTGGCGGAGGCGGTCACAAGGATGAGCAGCGTGCTGAAGCGCTTCAAGAGGATCATGCGTAATGTGTATAGCAGTACCGTCAGTATCCAGTTGCCAGTCACCAGTTTCCAGTAAGCCGTTACTCGTGGCCAGTGACGGATCGTGGTGACCAACAAAACTCGGACACCAGAACTGGCAGCTGGGAACTGGGAACTGGAAACTGTTACTCAATAGCACCTATCCTGTAGGACAGCCTATGAAAGCTCATACCTTCGGTTCACCCCCATCTGCCTTGTGGTTGCGCTCGCCATTCCTGCGGCTCAGGCCGGCCGTGCGCCCGATTGGCCCGACTGGCGCGGACCGGCGCGAAACGGGATGTCGACTGAAACCGGCCTGCCGTCGAAATGGTCGGCGAGCGGCGAGAACCTGGCATGGCAGGTCCCGTACGGCGGTCGATCCGGACCGGTCGTGTTCGGCGATCACCTCTACCTGCAGAACACGTCCGGGTCCGGCGCGTCGGAGCAGGAACGCATCATGTGCTTCAACGCAGACACCGGCAAGTTGCTTTGGGAACACCGCTACAACATGTTCACCAGCGACGTGCCCGGCCCATCGTCTCGCCTGGTCGTCACCGGCGGTGGATCCCTTGACCGGCAACGTATTCGCGATCAGCGCCAACGGTCTCGTCATGTCGCTGTCGAAGGACGGCAAGCTGCTGTGGGAACGATCGCTCGCCGAAGAGATGGGGATGTGGACGACGCACGGCGGACGGATGTCGAGCCCGATCATCGACGGCAAGCAGCTCGTCGTCAGCGGGATCACGTTCGCGTGGGGCCAGTATGCGGCCGGCGCGCACCGCTTCATCTCGTTCGACACGTCGACCGGGCAGATTCTGTGGGTGAGCACGCCTGAAGGACGGCCGACCGACACGATTTACGCCAACCCCTACGTCGCCGATGTGAACGGCACTCGCCTGTTCTTTTCCGGCGGCAGCGACGGCGCCATGCACGCCATCAAGATGGGGACGGGTGAGCCGGTGTGGCACTGGAACGTCAGCAAGCGAGGGCTGAATACGTCCGCGCTCATGATCGGCAGCGACATCATCGTGACCCACAGCGAAGAGAACATGGATGGCAACGCGATGGGAATGGTGGCCGCGGTGCCGGCCACGTCGAAGGGGACGCTGACGGACAAGGACGCGCGGTGGCTCCTGCGCGACGTGCAGGCCGGATACGGATCACCGGTGTCGGACGAACAGCGCATCTACCTCGTCGACAACGGTGGCGTGCTGTTCGCCTTCGACGTCAAGGATGGACGCCAGCTGTGGCGAAAGAACCTGGGGACGATCCAGAAATCGTCGCCGGTCTTCGCCGACGGCAAGCTCTACGTCGGCACGGAGAACGGCAAGTTCTACATCCTGAAGCCGCGCGCCGACGGCGTCGACGTGCTGGACGAAGACGAGATGCCAGCGGGCGTGGATGGGAATCCGCAACCAATCATCGCCGCGCCGGCGATCGCACGCGGCCGGATCTACGTGGTCACGATGGAGAAGATGTTTGCGATTGGGCCAAAGACCGCGCCGAAAGGCGGCACCGCTTATTCCATCGGCTCCGGGTTGACAGAGGGGACGGTCGCTTCAATCCTGGTGTCGCCGACAGAACAGATCATCAAGCCAGGCGCTGCGTTCGCGCTCAGCGTCCGCGGGTTTGACGCGAACGGCCGTCAGATCGCGACTCCGAGCGGCACAACCTGGACCCTCGAGAACCTCAAGGGCACCCTCACGAATGGCACGTTCACGCCCGATCCGGCCGCGGGACCGCAGGCGGGCCTTGTCAAAGCGTCGATCGGATCGATCAGCGGCGCAGCACGGATCCGCGTCATCCCCGATCTGCCCTGGACCTACGACTTCGAATCGAGCGGCGAGACCCGCCGGCGCATTGGGTCAACGCAACCGGCAAGTTCGCCGTGCGCGCAATGGACGGCAACAAAGTGCTGGTCAAGCTCGCGGAGAATCCGTTCGCGTTTGCGAAACGATGCCGCGTGTTCATGGGCAGCCCCGACTACAGCGACTACACGATCGAAGCCGACGTCCGAGCCATGGAGAAGCGCCGTCAGCGCGGCGACGTCGGCGTCGTCGCCCAGCGTTACGAGATGATGCTGTCAGGCAGCCACGAACGGATCGAGCTGCAGCCATGGCAGCCGGAAACGCAGCGCACGGTCAAGGTTGATTTCCCGTGGAAGGCCGACACCTGGTACACGATGAAGCTCGAGGTACAGTCGCTCGGCCAGGGCAAGGTTCGCGCGCGCGGGAAGGTGTGGGCCAAGGGTGAAGCTGAACCGGCAACGTGGCAGATCGAACGCGTCGATCCGATTGGCAGCGTGAAGGGTGCACCTGGACTGTATGCGGACGCCCCGTCGGCGGCCGGAGGCGGGTCGGAAATCTATTACGACAATATCAAGGTCTATAAGAATAAGTAGGGCCTCGATTCGCAGTTCGCGTTTCGCAGTTCGCGGTTCGCGGTTCGCGGTTCGCGGTTCGCAGTTCGCGGTTCGCAGTTCGCAGCAGTTCGCGAGCAAGTGACAAAGACAGACACTCCGATGACTAAACATCTATTGGTGATAAGCGGTTTGTTATTTACGGCGTCGCTTGTTGCGACGGCGTCCGATCCCGGCTCCGGCGACTGGCCGATGTGGGGCGGGACGCCGGACCGCAATATGGTCTCCAGCATGAAAGGGATCCCGACGGCCTGGGACGTGAAGACGAAGAAGAACGTCAAGTGGGTCGCGGAGCTGGGCTCACAGGCCTACGGCAACCCCGTCGTCGCGGGCGGCATGGTCTTCGTCGGCACGAACAACGAAGGGCCGCGCGACCCGAACGTCAAAGGCGACAAGGGCGTGCTGATGGCGTTCCGCGAGTCGGACGGCCAGTTCATGTGGCAGGCGGTGCACGACAAACTCGCCGCCGGCCGGGCCAACGACTGGCCTTATCAGGGCATCTGCTCGTCGCCGCTGGTTGAAGACGGTGTCGTTTACTACATGTCGAATCGCGGCGAGTTGATGGCGGTGGACGCGGATGGATTCCGCGACGGCACGAACGATGGTCTGGTGAAGGACGAGAAGAACACGAAAGAAACCGACGTCGACATCATCTGGCGCTACGACATGATGGACGAGATCGGGGTGATGCAGCACAACATGGCGAACGCCTCGCCGGTCAGCTACGGCGATCTGATCTTTGTCAACACGTCGAACGGCCAGGACGAAAGCCACGTCAACATTCCGTCGCCAAAAGCGCCGGCGATCATCGCGGTCAACAAGAAGACCGGCAAGCTGGTCTGGGAAGACAACTCGGTTGGCGAGAAGATTCTCCACGGGCAGTGGTCGTCGCCCTCGGTCGGCAAAGTCGGCGACACGGTGCAGGTCGCGGTCGGCCAGGGCGACGGATGGGTCCGCGGCTATGAGGCCCTGACCGGCAAGAAGCTGTGGGAATTCGACATGAACCCGAAGGACTCGGTCTGGCCGAAGACCCGGAACGAGGTCATCAGCACGCCGGTGTTCTATGAGAACGTCGTCTACATCGCGAACGGCCAGGATCCCGAGCACGGTGAGGGCGTCGGCCACCTCTACGCAATCGATCCGACCAAGCGCGGCGACATTACCGAATCGGGACGGATCTGGCACTACGACAAGATCCGTCGATCGATTTCGACCGGATCGATCTACAACGGCATCCTCTTCTATTCGGATTTCAGCGGCTTCCTGCACGCGCTCGATCCGAAGACCGGCAAGCCGTTCTGGACGCACGATATGTTCGCCGCGATCTGGGGATCGCCGATGGTGATCGACGGCAAGGTCTACCTCGGCGACGAGGACGGCGACGTGACGGTGCTCAATGCCGACAAGACCTTGAAGGTCATCGCCGAAAACAACATGGGCAGTTCGGTCTACTCGACACCGGTCCCCGCGCACGGTGTGCTCTACATCGTCAATCGCAACGAGCTCTTCGCGCTGGCCGAGGGGGCAGGCGGATCGAAGTAGCCCGGCCATGCGCGTTCCTTCGATCGCGATCCTGATCGCCGCGGCAGCTGTCTCGGCGTCGGCGCAACCGCCTGCCGCCGCCTGGCCGCAGTTTCGCGGATCTTCAGCCCTGCTCGGGACCACGGACGCGACGCTTCCCGCGAACCTCAAACTTTTGTGGACCTACGAGGCCGGCGACTCCATCGAGTCGTCAGCGGCGATTGCCGACGGCGTGGTGTACGTCGGGTCGCAGACCGGCGAGCTCCACGCGGTGAACCTGAGCGACGGATCCCCGAAATGGAAATACAAGGCGTCGCCCGATGGCATCGGCGAATCCTCGCCTGCCATCGCCGGCGGCGTCGTCTATATCGGCGACCTTTCCGGTACCGTGCACGCGATCGCTGCGGCGACCGGGAAGCCGATGTGGACCTTCAAGACCGATGGCGAGGTGAAATCCTCGCCGGTCGTCAGCGGCGACACCGTGTTGGTCGGTTCGTACGATTCGCATCTCTACGCGTTGTCGGCGAAGACCGGAAAGCTTCAGTGGAAGGTGAAAACCGACGGCTACGTGCACGCGACGCCGTCGGTCGTCGATGGCGTCGCCTACATTACCGGCTGCGACGAGATACTCCGAGGCATCCGCGTCCGTGACGGCAGGCAGCTGTTCACGCTGTCGTCAGGCGCCTACACCGGGGCGTCCCCGGCGATCTCGAACGGGCGGGCGTTCTACGGCACTTATGAAAACGAAGTCCTCTCCGTCGATCTGAAGACGCACCGGATCGTGTGGCGCTACCGCCATCCGGAACGCAACTTTCCGTTCTACTCGTCTGCGGCGCTGTCGGCTGGCCGTGTCTTCGTCGGCGGCCGCGACAAGATGATGCACGCGCTCGACGCGGCATCAGGAAAGGAAGCGTGGTCGTTTCAGACCGGCGCACGCATCGACTCTTCGCCGGCAATCACCGGTACTCGGGGATATGTCGGGTCGAACGACGGCAAGCTCTACGTCTTCGAGACGTCGAGCGGCAAGATCATCCAGCAGTTCGACGCCGGCGGACCACTCTCTGCGTCGCCGGCGATCGCCGGCGGACGCCTCGTCATCGGATCGCAGGACGGAAAACTCTTCTGCCTCGGATAACAGGTTCAGCGTCGAGTCGATCGTGAGCCGGAGCGGCGCGCGCGAGGTGCCGGCTCGCGACGCTGAGCAGGAATCGTCGGCGGGAACGGCTGGACCGGCAGATCAGGCTCATCACCGAGTTCCCTGGCCTGGTGCGCGCTGGCCTGGATCAAGTGCGCGTTCATGAGGTCCCGCGCCTCGTCCATATCGCGAGTCTTGATCGCCTGATAGATGCGCCGGTGGGCCTCGGCGGCGTCCTTCATGTCGCTCTCGGCGGCGTGGGCCACCGTCTGCACACGACGTTCGTAGTACATCGCCGACACCATTTCCACCAGCGCGGCCACGATCGGGTTGCCCGAGGCCGCGGCCACGCCGCGATGGAAATTGACGTCGTGGACGAGAAAGACCTGCCGTTCGGCGAGCGAAGCAAACATGCCGGCGACCTCGTCGGCGAGCGTCGCGAGCTGCTCCGGGGTGGCGCGCTCTGCAGCGAGGCCCGCCGCCCCGACTTCCAGGATGCGGCGCGCCTCGTGCATCTCGTCGCGGGTGAACCCGTGCAAGGCCGCCAGGAAGCTCAGGGCTTCGGTCCGTAACGCTGGCGGCCCGTCCGGAATGTAGGTGCCGGATCCGTGCTTCGAGTGCACCACGCCAAGCGCCGCCAGCGAGTGCAGACCGGCTCGAACCGTCGGACGGCTGACGCCGATCCGCGTCGCCAGGGCGCGCTCGGCCGGCAATCGATCGCCCGGCCTCAAACGGCCGCGTTCGATCAACCGCCTGACGAACGCGACAACCTGCTCGCTGCTGCCCTCTGCGCTCCCGCGCGCCGCCACCGGCATGATCTCCCCCCGCGCGGTCGGCAGGCCCGCGCCCCGTCGATGTCTTGTCCGAGGAGGCTTCGCCCTCGGACTCCCCTACACTCTCCCTCGCGCGCCGCTTCGTCGGCGCGCTCCGGTCGCGTGGCTCGCTCGCGATGCTCGCTCGCGCCTTGGGACGAGCGTCAGCTTCATGAGACAGCTTCTAGAACGTGAACCGCGCGCCGATCTGAATGTCGCGCGGGTTGTTCCGGTCCTGATTGATGAACCCGAACGTGGCATTCCGCGGATCGACGTTCGGATTCCAGAGCACAGTGTAGTTCAGCGCGTTGATCGCTTCGACGCGAATCTGCAGCTTTAACTTGTTCGGCAGCTGGAAGTTCTTGTACAGACCCAAATCCATCAGGTGCAGATTGTCGGTCCGGACATTGGCCAGCGTCGACGGGAAATACCGCACGTTGTTGCCGAGCTGTATCCGCTGATCGGCGCGCTGCAGCGCCGGATTGTCCACCCCGCCGGTCTGCACCTGGGAATCGTGGAAGTAGAACCCCGAGAGATCCCACGCCGGCACATCGATGCCGGCGACGCCGCCGTTCACCTTCTCACCGATGTTCGACACCAGATCCATCGGGTTGCGCGAGCCGTCGTAGTACAGGTTGCCGAACGTCAACGGGAACCCGGACTGGAACTGATACGTGCCTGACAGCTGCCAGCCTCCAGCGATGCCGTCGAGGAGCGCGTTCCACTGCGAGCCCCACTTCTGATTGTGTCCGAACGGCAGGCGGAGACTCGTGCCGGTCGAGAATCGATTCGGCCGGTCGTTGGGCGACACGCGGTCCTCGAGAACGCCATCGGCGGGATTCAGGAAGTTCAGCTTGTCCCGGAGCGAGGAGCGCGTGTATTGCGCCATGATCGAGTTTCCACTCCGGAACCGCTTCTGCACCTGGACGCTCATCGCGTTGTACCGATCCGATCCGTCTGGTACTCCTCGATTCCGAACGTGCCGAATTCGGGATACGGTCGAAGCAGCTGCTGACGCTGCGCGGTTGCGCCGTTCATCGTGCTGCCGGGCAGGAGCCCGGCAAACGGGTTGGTCACGTTGGTGCTGAGGAACGACTCGTTCACGGTGTCTCGAGTGCGCGAGGTCGAGAGGTACGGCATCGGAATGTTGTTGGTCTGCCGAACCACCGGCAGATCGCGGCCACGCGATCCCATGTATGTCAGCACCGCGACCCAGCCGCCGCCGAAGTCCCGCTGAACGCTCGCCTCCCATCGTGTGTAGTAGGGGGTCTTGCGATCCGGTTGGTACAAGGTGCCGAGGCTCTGACCGAGCGAGCTGGCGAGACCGAGCGCCGCTCCGACCGGCTGGACGAGCTGACCGCTGGGGATCGGATTCGTCAAGTTCGCGCCCGTGAACGTGACGCCGTTGTCCTCGGTGACGAGGACCGGCGTGCCTTGCGAGAACCCGACCTGGTTGATGTTCTCGAAGAAGTAGTCGTACGAGAACAGCCCTGCGCCGGCGCGGACGACGGTCCGCTGATTGATCAGATAGGCGACCGCTGCGCGCGGCAGGAACTTGGTCGCGGTTTCGTTCACCGGCCCGTCGGCAAATTTCAATCCGCCAGGCACACGGAAACTGCTGACGGGTATCTCAGGAATCGGGGCCTTCGCGTACGCGGCCTGCGCCGCCGCCTCGATCGGATTCGGTGTGGTCGTGTCGAACCCGGCGACATTGCGATCCTCAGCCTCGGTCATCCCGTTGTTGATTTCGAGCCGCACGCCAGCATTGACGCTCAGCTTCTGGTTCACGCGCCAGTCATCCTGCACGAAGAGGCCGTGATACATCTGGGTGAACTTGCCGGCGGCCGCGATTTCAAACTGGCTCGACTGGGTACCAGGCGCGGCGACTCCGCCGGTGGCCGCGGTCGGCAACCCGAGCAGGAACTGCGCCCACGACTGCCCACGATCGTTGAGCGCCGCGGCGTTACTCGCTCTCGTGTACGCGCCGTTGAACTGGAAGCGACCTCCCGGAAACCCGGGATTGGTGATCGACCAGTTTTGCAAGCGGAAGTCGTAGCCCGCGCGAGCGGTGTGCGCGCCGAAAATCTTCGTCAGCGTCGGCGCGACCGAGTAGGTATCCATCGGCCGATTGAACCCCGTGCCCCAGTCAGCGCGCATGGATCCCAGCGACGCGATCGTCGAGTTCGCGTTTGTCGTGCTGAAGCTGCCGAAGGTCATGAAGGGCAGATACTGGTAACCATTCATCACCTGCAGCGCCGTCGGCGAGAAGCCGAGCTTTGCCGGATCGAGATCCTCCGCCGTGTGACGATACTCGCCAAAACGCGCACCGCTGACCTTCACGTCCATGAGCAGCGTGGGGGAAAAGGTCGACGTGTACCCCGTGGTGACGCCGACGTTCGTGCGGTAGTCGAAGCCCTTGGTGACCGCGAACCCATTCACGATTCCGCCATCGGTGGCATTCGACGCATCCTGCGCCCAGTTGTAGCGGTCTTCCTGCCGCTTGTTCCAATAGACGGTGGCGTAGAGGCGGTTCGTGGAGGTGAAGTTGTGATCCACCCGGCCCATCGACCCGTTGTAGTCGTAGGGGCGCAGCTGGTTCGTGAAGTAGTTGCCCACCGTCCCAGGGCGATTTGGCAGCGGGTAATACGCCGTGTAGGCGGCCGCCACCGGATTGATGCGGCTTCCTGGAATGATGTTGGCCGGAAACGCGGTCCGGGCGCCGGCGCTGGTCACCGTCTGCGGATCGAACACCTGGGTCGTGAATTCCGAGAAGTCGCCCGACCGCATCTTCTCCGTCGGCACGGTGTAGGTCGATGCCTCTGGCTGGACGTCGCGCAGGTGCTCGAACGAGAACATGAAGAACGTCCTGTTCTTCACGATCGGGCCGCTGAGCGTGCCGGTGTATCGATTGGTACTGACGCGTCGGCTTGTCCCCGTTTGCCAGCTGCGTCAGCCGCGGTATGGCCGAACGGCTGTCGTCGCGGTTGAAGTAGCTCGCGGACGCGTGCAGCAGATTGGTTCCGCTCTTCACCGCCAGGTTGACCACGGCGCCGGCGGTATGGCCGGTCTGGGCGTCGAAGGCATTGGTCTGGACCTTGAATTCCGAGATCGCATCAGATGGGGGCGAGAACCCGACGCCTCGCCCGTTGGACATGTTCGGCGCGCCGTCGATCGTGAATTCGTTTCCACCCTGAACCCCGTTGGCGACGATACCGGCAAGGTTGCCGTTGTCGGCGGGCCGGGCGAAGTGAAGGTCGGACGAGTCCATGATGCCCGGCGCGAGCCGCGTGAGCATGTAGGCGGTTCCGTCGCCAAGCGGGAGCTCCGCAATCTGCTTGCTGTCGATCGTCGTCCCGCTCACCCCGCTGTTGGTATTGAGCAGCGGCTGCTCGGCGGTCACTTCCACGGTCTCGGTCATGCCGCCGGTCTCGAGCGCGACGTCGATGCGCAGCACGTCGCCGACTCGGACGTCGTTGTCGATGCGCGAGAACTTCTTGAACCCCTGCAGCTCCGCGGTGACCGAATAGCTCCCGGGATTCAGGTAGCGGACTTGATAAAGTCCCTGGGCATCGGTGACCACGGTCTGCGCGACGTGGGTTTCGGTGTTCGTCACGGTGACCGTCACGCCGGGCAGGACCCCTCCTGTCCGATCCGAAACGGTGCCGATGATCGTGCCCCGGAATTCCTGCGCCGCCGTCGAGACGGCCATCAGGAACAGGGCGGTGGCAACAGCAAGGACAGCCCGACTGGCAGTGCGGAAGAACATGCGCCCTCCTTCAATACGACCGGGGGGCTTCGCCCCGCCGGACCCCCCATCGCCGTCGCTCGCGGGGGCCCCAACGCCCCGCTCCGCTCCGGCGGGGCGCGCCTGTGGCGCGCCTAAGACCGGGGGGCGTCGCCCCGCCGGACTCCCCATCGCCGTTCCGCCTTCGCGAAGCGCTACGGCGAGACCGCGCCGGCGAACGAGAGGTATTACCACTTTGGATTTCTTCAGTCAATAGTGGTGCAATTCGACCTGAACCAGCTCGACAGATGTCTGCGCCGTGACGAATGGTTTAGCCACTTCCTGCGGATCGAGCCGGGATCCGTAGTCCGGGGACTACCTGCTCGCGCCGCGCAGCATCCCAACGGTGACTGGCCGCAGTTGTACCCGCTCCGCGCCGACTGCTCACTACATCGCTGATCGCGAATCGCTCGTCCTCGGATCCCGGATCCCGGATCCGGATCCCAATTCACCATCCTTGATCTTTCCCAGAATCATCGATTCGGATTAACGTTACGGCAAGGAGTTGAGGCATCCATGATTTCCCCCATGAATCGGGTTCGACGCATCTGTCTCACGCTCGCCTCGGCGATTGCGTGCTCATCACTCTTGATCGCGCAGCAGCCAGCGCCAGCCGCACCACCGCCAAACGGTCCGGCTCCAGCCGCCGCGCAGGCGGGACGTGGAGGACGCGGGGCGCCGCCGGTCAAATCACCGGAAGTCGCAGCCGATGGACGCGTGACGTTCCGTCTGCGTGCCGCGAACGCGAAAGAAGTCGCCGTGTCGATGGGCGGCAAGCAGCTGCCGATGCAGAAGGACGAGCAGGGAGTCTGGAGCGTCACGAGCGATTCGATGACGCCCGACATCTACACCTATTCGCTCGTCGTTGACGGCACGTCGGTGAACGATCCGTCCAACCGGCAGGTGCAGACATCGTTCGGCAGCTTCCAGAGCATGCTGGTCGTGCCTGGCCCGAAGCCGTGGCTGCCGGCCGCGGGCGTGCCGCCCGGCGCGATTTCGCGTCATGCCTACCATTCAGCGGTCGCAAACGACGATCGCGATTTCTTTGTCTACACGCCGGCCGCATACGACCCGCGCCGGCCGCAGCCATATCCGGTCCTCTATCTGCTCCACGGCCTCGGCGACGACGCGGAACGCTGGCTGACGGGGGGCGGCGGCGCAGCGAACATCCTCGATAACCTGATCGCGCAGGGCAAGGCCGTCCCGATGATCGTCGTGTCGCCGCTCGGGTACGGCACATCGCAGGGCCCGGCCGGCGGACGTGGATCGGCGAACTTGATCGGCTACTCGAAAGCTCTTCTCGACGAAGTGATGCCGATGGTCGACAAGGGGTATAACGTGAGCAAGAATCGCGAGCAGCGCGCGATTGCCGGCCTGTCGATGGGTGGCGCGGAAACGCTGTATGTCGGTCTGAATCATCTCGACAAGTTTGCGTGGATCGGCGCGTTCAGTTCGGCACCGATGCTGTTTCCGGCAGCGGCAGACGCCGCACCGGCAGCCGGACCAGGTGGCGGCGGCCGCGGCGCACCGACGCCCATGGACCCCGCGGTGTTCGCGAAAACATTCCCCACGCTCGACGCCAAGGCGAACTCGCAGATCCGGATGCTGTGGATCGTGTGCGGCACGGCTGACGGTTTGATCGGCGTCAACCGACAGTTCAAGGACTGGCTGAAATCAAAGGGCGTGCAGTTCACCGAAGAGGAAGTGCCCGACATGGCCCACGTCTGGCCGCTGTGGCGCCAGAACCTGACCGACATGGCGCCGCGGCTGTTTCAGCCGAAGGGCAAACAAGCCACAGAAGCGCGCAGATAAGACAGGGCGACAGCCCAAGTCGAGCGGCACGAGCCGACGGCTCGCGTCGAAGAATCGAAGATCCGAAGATCCGAAGATCCGAAGGGAACGGGGCGGGATAGCCACACCGCGCCTTGGACGCGACTCCGGGAACGCCTCGCGGATTTCGCACGGCCGTGATCCGGCGCACAGGCTGCAGGACGCCGGCCTTCGGCAGCCTTCGGCCGGCGTGCGAGCGCGACAATGATCCCCAAACACAAACACCCCAGAACTCACCGGGTGCTTGTGTTTGGGAATTCATTGTCGCGCAGGACCGCGCGACGCGCGGTCCTGCAGCCCCTCAGCGTGACGATCTCTTCTTCGGATCTTCGATTCTTCGGATCTTCGACGTCGCTGTCAGCCCGTGCAGTGTGCGTACGGCTGTCGGTCAAATGATGCAAGTCTCCGAGCGGTTTCATGACCTGCCGCGTTGCCACCCAGTTCTCTCGCGACGATCGCTCTGCGTGCTCTGCGGTCTCTGCGCGAGGCTGGTTTTCTCCGCCCCCCCCGCGTGAGACGCGTACTCAACGAGTGACTACTGTTTATGTATGGCGATGATCTGCTGAGGAATTAAGCGAAAGTGGCTGGACGTAAAGGTCACGAGCATGCGGGCCCTTTCCGCAAATGGAAATCCACCGTGCGGTTCGAGTTGTCGTCAAATGGAAAAACAACGGTGTCCGCGGAAGCCTGATAGTTACAGCGAGCCGCGGTCAGCGCGTACTGGCCAGGTTCGGAAGTAGTAATACTATAGTTGCCTTCTGCGTTTGTTCGCACCTGCCCGCTGACTCGTGAGTCAAAAACGCTCATCAGGGTAATCGTCGCGTTGGGAATGACGCCGCCATCAGTCGTCAACGCACGCCCGTGAATTGAATGTGTTCCACCCTCCGCTAAGCGTCCCAGAAACAGACAGGTATCCCACAGATTCTGACCGACCCCGAGGGTTTGAAGACTTTTCGATCTCGTAAACCCCAGAGCCTCTGCATTGAGGCTGACGTTCCCAGGACTCAGTCCGCGCAAACTGTACTCACCGGTATCGTCAGTCATGGCCGTGGCGATCGCTTTCCCATCGGCATCAGTTACAGTGATGGTGACACCCTTTAGTGAACGACCCACAGAGTCGCTCACCCGCCCATTCAACGTAACTGAGTTGTTACGTCTCACTGGTTGTGAACCTTGCGCCACAATCAAAAGAAACGTAAACGATTGGAGAATCGCCCACCACTTCACGAAGTGCCTCCTGTTCTTGGACGCGAGGGATGACTTCGCAGTTACCTCGGGCCTCGCGATCCGGTGGTCTACTGCGGTACCGCCGTCGTCAAGGAAAGCGCAAAGATTCCGTAACTTCAAGCGGGTTCTAACGGCAGGTCCGTTTCTCTAACTTTTCTGTATCGTCTGTATTTTTTTGGACTACAAATCCGTGTTCTTCTGTGGCTGTTTTTTGTGGCGGGTCTTCTGTGTTTTTGCGTAGGCCGACTTTGAATCCGAACGAAATTTCAATAAACTGTGAGGTTTCAAGGCTCGTCCGAGGAGAAATACATGCTGGGACAAATGATGCAGGTGGGTTTTTACGGGCACGTGCGGCAATACAAGAACATCCAGGCCGAGATCGACGCGAACATCAAGCGCGTGATTGAAAGCGGCGAGTACGTGCAGGGGCCGATGCTGAAGCAGTTCGAGCAGGAGCTCGCGGCGTTTCATGGAACCGCGCACGCGATCGGCGTCGGCAACGGCACCGACGCCATCTGGTTGGCCTTGATGGCGATGGGGATCGGTCCGGGCGACGAGGTCATCACGCACGCGAACACGTTCTTCGCCACAGCCGAAGCGATTTGGATCGCCGGCGCCACGGCCGTGCTCGTGGACTGCGATCCGAAAACCAAGTGCATCGATCCCGCGAAGATCGAAGCCGCGATCACGCCCAGGACCAAAGCGATCATCCCCGTCCACCTTTACGGTCAGTGCGCCGACCTGCCGGCAATCAAGAAGATCGCTGACGCGCACAAGCTGAAGGTCATCGAGGACAACGCGCAGGCGATCGACGCGTCAGGCGACAACTTCAAGATCGGCCAGCTCAGCGACGCGACGTCGATCAGCTTCATCATTCAGAAGAACCTCGGCACGTTCGGCGATGGCGGCGCGCTCGTCACCAACAGCCCGGACATCGACGCGACAGTCCGGAGGCTACGGAACCACGGATCCAACAAGCGCAACGTGCACAGCTTCGGCTTCAACAGCCGTCTCGACGACATCCATGCGGGGATTCTCAGCGCGAAGCTGAAGCACATTCACAAGTGGAACGACGACCGGATCCAGTGGGCCGAGAGGTACACGGCCGGCCTCCGTAAAGCCACGAACATCGATCTGCCGTACGTGCGTCCCGGCTACCGCCACGTCTTCCATCTCTACGTGATCGAGACGAAGAACCCGGCGCACCGCGATGGCCTGCTCGATTTCCTCGTCAAGAACGGGATCGACGCGAAGACCCACTACTCGATCGCCATCCATCAGCAGGAAGGCTATCCCTGGGGCAAGCAGGCGCGCGTCGTCGGGCCGGTTGCGAATGCCGAGAGAAACGCGGCGAGCTGCGTCAGCCTGCCGATGTATCCGGAGCTGACCGCCAACGAGGTCGACTACGTCGTCGGCAAAGTCCTCGAGTGGGACACGTCGGCGAAGTGACCCCGCGATACCGCGTCGTCGTCGTCGGAATGGGCAAGCGCGGCGTGCACCACGCCGCCGCGTTTGCCGCCAACCCGCGATTCGAGCTTGCAGGCATCGCCAGCCGCGATCAGAAGCGGCTCGAGGCAGCTGCCGCCAAGTTCGGATCGGCAAAGAGCTCATCGGACGCCAGCCAGCTCGTGGCTGAGATCAAGCCGGACGTTTTCTGTTTCTGCACGCCGCCAAACGTGCGGCTGCCGCTCATCGAGCTGGGAGTCAAGAGCGGCGTGAAACTGATCGCCTTCGAGAAGCCGGTGGCCATGACCAGCGCCGAAGGCCTCGCGATCAAGCGAGCGCTCGACGCATCCGGGATCAAGGCCGTCGTCAGCCACCAGCATCGCTACGGCGATCACTATCAGAAGGTGAAGTCGATCATCGCGAGCGGTGCGATCGGAAAGGTTCACACCGTCTACGGCACCTGCACCGGCTGGGCCGCTCACATGCTCAGTCATCTCGTCGACTACACGTCGTGGTTCAACGAGTACGAACCAGCGGAGTGGGTCATGGGACAGGCGGCTGGACGGGGCAAGCTCGCCGACAGTCACGCATCGCCGGATTACGTCGCCGGCGTTGCCCACTTCCGAAACGGCGTCCGCGGTGTCTATGATTGCGGCGCCGGCGCTCCCGATGTGCCAGAGGTTCCGTATTGGTGGCGCAAGTGCCGGATCGGCGCTCTGGGAAGCGAAGGCTACGCAGAGGTTCATACGGGTAGCGGATGGCGCGCGGTCACCAAAGATGGCGTTCAGTCAGGTCCCGGCGGAATGGATTACGACCACGACATGGCGCCATACGTCCAAGAGATGGCGGATTGGCTGGACGATGAGGGAAAGCCGCATCCACTGCGATTCGCCCGAGCGTATCAGGGACTCGAGATCGTCTCGGGTCTCTATCGATCGGTCATCGAAGGCGGACAGATTGCGCTTCCGCTGACGAGCGGCATGGATGAACTTTCCGGACTAAAGACGAAAGTACCCGCTCGAAAAGTACCTCATGACCTTGTCGGAAAGCGAAAAAGAATATAAAGAATAGCGACCTCAGTCGGGCCCGAACCTCGTTCACGCCAGGGGGCGGCATGCGTCTACCGGCTCTCGTCGTCATTGCCACCGTGGGTCTCGGCGCCGGCCAGGTGCCGGTCATTCAGACTCAACCCGCGAATCAACCGCCGCGCGACGCCGTCAGGCGCGCGGAGCCCACCGGCACGTCGCGCATCAAAGGACGGATTGTCACCGCAGACCGCGGTCAGGGCGTACACCGCGCCACGGTGAGCCTGTCGGCAGTGCCCGCATCGCCTCCTTCACGCGGCAATACCGATGGAAATTCCGGCGCGGCCTCGAGCGCCGGGCCCGGTCGTGCAAACGTGGCTGCATTTATTCAGCCGCGACGCGCGACGACTGACAGCGACGGCCAATTCGAATTCAGCGGCTTGCCGGCTGGCTCATACCGGGTCTCAGCATCGCCTCCTCAATACTCGTCGCAGTACCTCAGCATGGCCTACGGCGCAAGCCGGGCCTCGGCGCCGTTCTGGGTGGAGCCGGGGCAGACCATTGATCTGAAGGAGGGCCAGTCAATCGACAAGCTCGTCATCGCTCTGCCACGGGGTGCTGTCATCACCGGAAGGGTCATGGACGAGAACGGCGAACCTCTCACACGCGCTCAGGTCTACACGCTGTCGTTTCCGCCGGGCATGTCACGGGGTCAGCGATCCGGCGCTGGTTCAACGACTGACGATCTGGGTCAGTTCAGGCTCTGGGGATTGAGCACCGGCGAGTACGTTGTCGTCGCCGATCCGCGTGGCACCATGTTTTCGCCTCCCAACGCGCCGCCCGAAACCGAAGAGGAACGGGTGAATTTCGTAACGACGTACTACCCCGGCGCGCTGGACGAAGGGGCCGCACAGCGGGTGCGGGTGAAAGCCGGGGCGGAAACCTCAGGAATCGATATCCGAGTCGGGCAGTTGCGCCTGTTTCATGTTTCCGGCTACGTCACGGATTCGCAGGGCCGTCCGCTGCTTGGAGGAAACGGACAACTGGTTCGCCGCGGCCCCGCCGCAGGCGGCCAGCCTGGATTCTTCGCGATGATCGATCCGAAGGGGCAATTCCAGATGCGGAATATTCCGCCAGGCGAGTATCGCCTGGTCTTTCGCCAGCAGCAGAACATGACGCCGTTTTCGACTGAACCACTGGAGCCGGTTGAAATGGCCAGCGTGCCGATCTCGATCGTCGCCGCGGATGTGGACAACATCATGGTGGTCACGAGCCTGGGGACCACGATCACAGGCCAGATCGTTTTCGAAGCGGGACCGCCAACCGGTAACGTCGGCACCCCCGGTCAGATGCGGGTGTCTGCGATTGTCTCCGGCATGAATGACGGCGCAGGTGTGCCATCTCCGCCACCAGGAACGGTGACACCCGACTACAGGTTTACGCTGAAAGGCCTGATGGGCGAGTACAGTCCTCCGCACGGGTGTTGCAAATCAGTTCATGAAGTCCGTCACCGTCAATGGTGAGGACGTGACGGACGTGCCGCACGAGTTCAAGGCGAACGATCGAGTCACGATCACGATGACGACCAGGGTGGCAACCATCGAAGGGGACGTCACCGAGATGCGAGACGTACCGTTCGCTGAGGCGGGGGTCTTTCTGTTTTCTGAAGACAAAGCGTCGTGGCGAATGAGTTCGATATTGACGAGGCGAGGCCCTCTCGACCCCAAAGGCCATTTCCGGCTCCCTGGCCTGCTACCAGGCCGTTACTACATCGCGGCGATTCCGCGCCAACGGCTCGTGCTCCCGGGCGGTGATACGGATGCGGCCTTCTTCGAACAACTCGCGAAGGAAGCGACGTCGATCGTCGTCGGCGCCGATGAGCAGCGGACGGTAGACCTCCGCCTGCTGGATGCGTTCGCACGGCAGTAACGCGACGGCTACTCCGTCCGTAGCGCGACCATCGGATCGACGCGCGATGCTCTTCTCGCGGGCACGTATCCGGCGCCCGCGGCAATCAGCGCGAGAAAGATTGTTGCGCCGGCGATCGTCAGCGGGTCGGTCGCCTGCAATCCAAAGAGCAGACCCGGGATCCGGTTGGTTGCGAGGCGACCGAACGCGAGCGCCGCGGGGACGCCGATCATCACGCCTGCGGCGACAAGCAAGAGCGCCTCGCGCATCACCGTCAAGACAACGTCGGCGCGATTGGCGCCAAGCGCCATGCGTATTCCCATCTCCGCGCGTCGCTGAACGACCGAGAACGCGAGGAGCCCGTACAGGCCGACGCAGGCGAGCAGCAGCGCAAGCGCGCTGAACACCGTCGAGAGCGTCGCAATCAGGCGATCGCGGATCAGCACCGCACCCATTTCCTCGGTGAGCGTGTGAATGTCGAAGAGCGGCAGATTGGGATCGATGTCCTGCACGGCCTGTCGCACTTGAGCAAGCGCCGCTCCCGGTGACGTCGCCAGGCGCACGTACAGCGCCATTTGTCCACGTCCGGTCCTCGTCTGCAGGAAAGTCTGATACACGGTCGGAGGCGTTTCCTCGCGAACGCTCGTATAGCGGGAGTCGCGGACGACACCAACGATTTCGATCAGGTCGTCCCGCTGCTTCAGGTGCTGGCCGACGGCAGCGGCGCCGCCGAGGGCCTGACGGGCGAAGCTTTCGTTGACGATGGCCACCAGCGGGGACTGCGGAGACAGATCCCCCTCGTTGAAATCGCGTCCCGCTACCAGGCCAATTCCCATCGTTTCGAAGAAGTTCGGATAGATCATCGGCACGAGCGCGCGCTGCTCGCCTCCCGATGGCAGCCCGAACGGAATGGTGTTGCCTCTCAGCGTGGTCGGCGTGAACTGCGCCAGGCTGCACGATCGCACGCCGGCAATGGCCGCGACCCGCGTCTGAAGATCGCGATACGTACGATCGAGCCTCGGCATCGTGCCCGGTAAGTTTCGTTGATCGCTCCCGCGCGGTTCGACGCGCACGATCAGCACGCGGTCGCGATCGACGCCGGCGTCCTGATCGTTCAGCTTGTGCAGGCTGCGAACGAACAGGCCGGCGCCGATCAGGAGAACCAGCGACAACGCAACCTGCGTGACGCAGAGGATCTTGCCCGACCACAGGCCGCCGCGAACGGAACGGCCGACACTTTTCAGTGAGGGCGTGAGGTCGATTCGCGTTGCTCGCATCGCCGGAGTCAGGCCAAAGAGAATGCCGGTCAACAACGAGACGGCCGCCGTGAAGGCGAGCATGCGCCCGATCGGGATTCAGTTCGAGCACGATTGGCGTCTGACCGGCGGACATGAACGTAATCAGCAGCCGCGTCGTCAGGACGGCGAGAACAATGCCGCTGACACCGCCGGCCAGCGCCAGCACAATGCTCTCGACGAGCAACTGACGGATCAGGCGGCGACGTCCTGCGCCAAGCGCGAGGCGGACCCCAAACTCACCGGTTCTCGACGCCGACCGCGCGAGAAGCAGATTGGCGGTGTTGGCACAGGCGATGACCAGCACGATGCCCACGATTCCCATCAGGATGAAAAGCGGCTGAGAGAATTGACGACGCAAACTGGAAATCCCGGTTGCGGCGGATTGCAGTGCCAACCGTTCAGGAGGCAGCGGCGGTCCTCCGAACTTGTTCTGGGTCGGGACTTCCTGGTTGTAGATGGGCTCCATTGCGGCGACGGCCTGCGCCGCAGTCGCGCCTGGAGCGATCCGGCTCACGATCTGCAGCCACATACTGTAGAGGATCGGTTGATCCAGCAGGTTCTCGGAGTCCGGCATCGCGGTAGGCTGCATCATGACCGGCAGGAACAGACTGGGGGATGTCCCGACCTGAACGCCGAAGAACTCTGGCGGCGTCACGCCGATGACGGTGAATTGCGAGCCCGAGATCGCGATGTTGCGGCCGATGACCGATGGCGATAGCCCGAAGCGGCGCTTCCAATAGCCGTAGCTGATCATCGCCACCGGATGACCGTTCGGCACGACATCGTCCTCCGCCGAGATCGCACGGCCTGCGATCGGGCTCACGCCGAGCAACGAGAAGTAGTCGCCCGAAACGAGCTGCCCGTCGGTGGTCGGTTCGAGACTGCCGTCGATGCTGACGTTGAGGCGCACCGGCGACCACGCCGCCAGCTCGGTGAATCCGCCTCCCTTTTGCTGGCGCATGATCCGGTATTGCGGGTAAGTGAAGCCACCCTGGAAGGCCGTGCCGCGACTGTGCGTCAACAGCACGAGCCCCTCGGGATCCTTCACCGGCAGCGTTCGCCACATGACGGCGTCGATCAAGCTGAAGATCGCCGTGTTGGCGCCGATCCCAAGTGCCAAAGAGAGGGTGACGGCTGCCGTGAAGACCGGGCTCTTCCGCAGCAGCCGCAACGCGTATCCGACGTCCTGGATCAGGCTCTCGAGGAAGAACATCACGCAGCCCTCCCCTTTCGCAGGTGTACAAGTGATTGACGCGGCTCGCCGGCGTTTAGTTGGTCGCGGTGAGTTGTCTACTTTGAAACAGTCTCCTTGAGCGCTTCGAAAAGGATTTGAATGGCAGGCGCAACGGAGTCGACCGGCAGATACTCGGCGTCGCCATGCATCGACATCGCCGCCTCGGCAGGCACGATGACCGGCGTGAAGCCGTAACTCTTGACGCCACGCGGACGATAGCCGTTCGAATCGGTGCCGTACGGCACGACCATCGGCGTCACGATGGCCTCGGGATGCCTCCGCTTCACCGCTGACTCCAGGGCGCGATAGAAGGTCGAGTCTACCGAGGTCACCACGGGATCCGGCCCCTCGTACGCGATGTCGATCTTGATGTCGGAATCGCCGAGGCGCCGGCGGATTTCAGCCAGCCACTGATCCTTCGAGGTCCCGGGGAGGACGCGGCAGTCGATGGTGGCTTCCGCTACCGACGGAATGACGTTGACTTTCGGCGGATCGCCGACGCCGGACCGCAGGGTCGTCAGCGAGATCGTCGAGTGCTGGATCGCATTGTTGAACTTATTCGTGGCAAAGGTGCCAACGCGTGACTTCATCGTATCGAGCACGCTGAACGACGAACCCGGAAGCGGCTCGCTGAGCAGCCGAGCGAGCGCGCGGACGAGCCGATCGTTGGGGTTCTGATCGTGCGGCTGCGATCCGTGACCCGCGATCCCTTCGGCGCGTAACTTCAGCCAGAGGATCTTCTTTTCGGCCACTGAAATCCCAAATACGAGCTTTCCCGGTGAAAAGAGGTCACGGCTGCCGAAGCCTCCCTCATCGAGCATGTATTCGGGATCGATATCGGCGTAGTGCTCCTTTCGCATCCATTCGGCGCCAAGCGTGCCGCCCGTCTCCTCGTCCGGGACTGCCATCAGGATCACATCGCGCGCGAGCGGCACGTTCTGCCGCTTGAGCGACAGGAACGCCATCAACTGGACGACGCCGAGGCCCTTCATATCGATCGCGCCGCGTCCCCAGATCTTGCTGTCGGCGATTTCCGCGGCGAAGGGATCGTGCGTCCATCGTGATGGATCGGTCGGGACGACGTCCATGTGATGCAGGAGCAGCAGCGGCTTTGCGGTGCCCGTGCCTTTGAGTCGCGCGACCACGATGGAACGACCCGGGCCCGAGTCGTAGCGTTTGACCGGGATCCCTTCGCGCTGAAGGATGCGGGTCAGGAAATCCGCCGCTTTCAACACGTCTCCTGGCGGATTCGAGGTGTTGATCCGGATGTATTCCTGGATCGTGCGAATGGCCTCCGCGCCAGTCGCCTGCCAGTCAGGGGCTTGTGCCCGCGCTCCAGGGACCGCACTCTCACACAGGAGCAGTCCAACAACGATGATCGTCCGGCGAATCACGGAGACCTCCACGATGTGCATTGCGTCGCGTTCCGTGCGAATGTTACAACGTCGGTGATGGATCCACAGTCACTCGCGACAGGCTTTCTCTGGTTCTTGGCGTTCCTGTTTTCGACGACGGTGCACGAAGCCATGCACGCGCTGGCGGCCCTGCGTGGCGGCGATCCGACGGCGTATCACGGCGGTCAGGTGTCGCTTTCCCCGATTCCTCACATCAGGCGGGAGCCAATCGGCATGCTGATCGTGCCGCTGCTGACCGCGCTGACCCAGGGGTGGGCAATTGGCTGGGCGAGCACACCCTACGACCCGCGATGGGCGGCCCACTATCCCAAACGCGCCGCAATCATGGCCGCGGCCGGGCCGGCCGGCAACCTGCTGATCGCATTCGCTGCCTTCGTGTTGATCAAGATCGGCCTGGCGTCAGGCTGGTTCGTGGCGCCCGACAGCGTCTCATTCGAGCACCTCGTCAGCGCCGCCGATCAGGGCCGATCCTTTGTCGGCGAACTGCTGTCGATTTTTCTCACGCTCAACGTGCTGCTTTGCGCGTTCAACCTGATTCCGCTGCCGCCGCTCGACGGCGCGTCGGTCATCGGGCTCTTCGTGCCTGAAAGCATCGCCTTCAAGCTGCGCGGACTCAGTCACACGCCAATGTTTCAGATGATTGGCTTGCTCGTCGCCTGGCGAATCTTTCCGGCGATTGTCGGACCGCTGTTCGGACTCATTCTCAGGGCCGTCCATCCCTCACTCGGCTACTCCTGATGATCAGGTTCTGCCGGGTTCTGCGAGGTTCTACCAGGTTCTGCAGGGTTCGTTCTAGGGTTCTGCCAGGGTCGGGTTCTGCGAGGTTCTCTGAACGCGCCGAACCTGAGAACGAACCCTGCAGAACCCTGTAGAACCCAGTAGAACCTGATCTCTAGTCGAGCATCCCCTCTTTGCCGGGCTCGGGCAGCCAGAAGCTGGCGACGAATCCCGTCACGTAAACGAGAAGCCCGACTGCAGCGGCGGCGTATGCCATCTGCACGCTGGGCGACGATCCGGGCATGGTGCCGGCGAGCGACGTCGTTGCGAGCGCAGCGGCGGTGCCGATCATGCGTCCGCCGACGTTGGCCGCGAAACTCTCACCAGTGCCGCGAAGATACGTGGGAAACACCTTCGGGATGTAGTTGCCCCAGAAACTGAATTGCGAAACGGTGCAGACGGCGACGGCAAAGATTCCCCACTTCGCCCATGTGAGCGGTTCGTGCGGCGCGAGCAGGAACACGGCCGGAAGCACCACCAGCCCCGGCACCTGAAAAATCCACAGAAGCGAACGCCGGCTGACGATGCGGACGGCGAGGAACGCGAGCAGAATGCGTCCGGCCAGCCCACCCATTTCCTGGAACCATTGAACCGCGGCAACCGCCTGTTGTCGCGCGGCCGGCGCCAGCGCCCGCACGTCCGACAACCCTGGCGCAATCTGCTGCGGCATCTGCTGAATGGCGCCGAACGCTGCGCCAAAGCTGCACGCAAACATGATCGTGGTGACGATCGTCGTGCGCCGGAATTGCGGGGCGAAGAGATCCGCGAGGCGGGGCCGTTTCAGGGTGCCGGCTGCCTTCTTCTCGCGCCAGACCGGCGATTCCGGCAGGAACGGACGAATGACGATCAGCGGGATCGCCGGGATGACGCCGGACATCAGCGTGTACCGCCAGGGCTCGTGCTCTCCGTGGATGGCAGGGAGAGACGACGTGTAGTTCACGATCAGGGCATACATGCCGGTGACGAGCACGCCCCCAATCGAACCGAATGCCTGCGTCCAGCCGAGCACGGATTCACGCTGCAACGGATCTTGGAAGAGCTCGGCGAGCCACGCGGTCGCGGCGACGAACTCGACGCACACCCCGATGAAGGTGGCGCAGCGAAGGATCAGCAGCCAGTTCAGGCTCGTCGTGAACCCGGCACCGAACGCCGACAGCGCGTAAATCAGAATGCTCCAGGTCAGCACGCGGCGCCGACCCAGGCGATCGGTCAAGTAGCCGCCGACGAGACCAAAAATCCCGCCGCATACCGCCGGGACGTAGAAGAGCAGGCCCAGCCAGCGCCGATACTCGGGGCTGCCGAATACCAATCCGCCGAGTTCGGTCAAGGCGGGGCGGTTGATCAGCGGAAACATCAGCAGCTCGTAGGTATCGAAGGCGAAGCCGATCGCGGCAATCACACAGATGAGCCACTGAACGGCCGTGAGTCGGTTCGAAGTGTGCATATCGACGCTGGGATGTCGGCCGTGTGATGAGGCGGGCCCGATCCCGCAAATCAATGGGCGTTTTCGAGAATGGTAGAGTCTACTGCAGATGGTCCCCTTCGATTTTGAGCCGCGCACGCGGGTCGTGTTCGGCCGGGGCACCGTTCAACGGGTGGGCCAGCTCGCCAGAGGGCTCAACTTTCACCGCGTCCTCCTCGTCGCCGATCGCGGCGTCCTGAAGGCGGGTCACGTCATCGCGGTGACCACATCGCTGGAGAACGAATCGATCGAAGTTCTGCCGTACCACGACTTCGGCGAGAACCCCGACAGCGGGATGATCGACGCCGGAGCCCGTTTCGCCGCACCGCTTCGCGTCGATTCCGTCGTCGCGCTCGGCGGCGGCAGCTCTCTCGACTGTGCAAAGGGCATCAACTTCGTGCTGACCAACGGCGGCAGCATGCAGGACTATCGCGGGTACGCAAAGGCGCGCACCCGGTTGCTGCCAATGATTGGAATCCCGACCACCGCGGGCACTGGCAGCGAAGCTCAGAGCTACGCCGTCATCTCCGATGCCGCCACGCACATGAAGATGGCCTGCGGAGATCCATCGGCAGCGGTGCGAATCGCGCTGCTGGATCCCGAGTTGACGCTGACCGCGCCGCGCCACGTCACCGCCATGGCCGGGTTCGACGCCATCGCGCACGCGGTTGAAACCGCCGTCACGATCCGGCGGACGCCAGCGTCGGACACGTTCTCACACCGAGCGTGGCAGCTGCTCAACGATGCGTTCGAGCGTGTGCTGTTGCACCCGGCCGATATCGAGGCGCGCTCCGCGATGCAACTGGGGGCGCACTTTGCCGGGATGGCGATCGAGCAGTCCATGCTCGGCGCGGCCCATGCGTGCGCCAACCCCCTGACCGCGCGCTACAACACTGGCCCACGGGCTGGCGCTCGCGATCTTGCTCCCGCACGTCGTTCGCTGGAATGCGCAAGTGGCGGTCGAACGCTACGCCGCGCTCATCGGGTCGCCCCGTCGGCGCGCGCGCGACGAAGACGCGGCCGAAACCCTGGCGCGGCGGCTCGAGGATCTGGCGCGGGCGGGCGGACTGGCCATGACGCTGTCGGACAGCGGCGTCGAGGAAAGCACGATTCCCGACCTCGCCGCCCTGGCCGCTGCCCAGTGGACCGGCACGTTCAATCCGCGGCCGTTCGACGCCGACGGCGCCGCGGAAATCTATCGGGCGGCGCTGTAAACCTCGAATCACTGATCACTCCGAGGGGCGTCGCCCCTCGGACTCCCCTGCACGCGCTCTCTCGCTCGCCGCTTCGCCGGCTCGCTCCGATCGCGTGGCTCACTCGCTGCGCTCGTTCGCCAAAAAGTAACCAGAAGCCAGCCGTCGCTCACGTTTCACGCGAAGGCTGTCGCGCCGAAGTCGGAGCAGCGAAGGCGGACCGGATCCCGGTAGGATTTGTCTGTGCAGTAGAATGCTCAGCGACTGTCCTTTTTCGCGGAGCATTTATGAACTGGCTGACGTTCGTGGCTGGCGCGGTCTTGTCGTGGGGCGTGTACGGGGCGATGCTCCATCAGGGCCAGACGAAACTCGGGAGCCCGATGCGCGCGTTGCTGTGCGTCGGGATCGCCTACTTCCTCATCGGCGTCCTCTTGCCGGTTTTCACGATGATGTCGCAGGGGCAGCTCGATTCGCGCGGCTGGAACTCGTCTGGCGCCACGTTCGCAACTGTCGCCGGGGCGCTCGGCGCGATTGGCGCCGCATGCATCATCTTCTCGTTCCGCGCCGGCGGGCTTCCGACCTATGTCATGCCGCTCGTGTTCGGCGGCGCGCCGCTCGTCAACGTGTTGTACACCATGGCGGTGCACCCGCCGAAGGCCGCGCCGAACCCGCTCCTGTATGTAGGGTTTCTGGTGACCGCGGTCGGCGCGGCGATGGTGTTGTACTTCAGACCGGCGGCGTGATGCCGTTCGCGGTTCGCTGATCGGCCCTGTACCGCCGTTTATCGACGCCGTGTTCCTATCGCAAATAGATGTTTCGCCGTCCGGATGAAGATCTGTCCCTCCGACACCGCCGGCGAGCTGAGGGTGTAGTCGTTCAGCGGATTCTCCGCGAGCAGTTCGAATGCCGCGCCAGCCTTCAACACCGACGTCATCCCGTCTTCATTCGTCGTATAGATGCGCCCGTCGGCGAGAACGGGCGAAGCGCTGTAGGTGCCTGACGTGAGGCGGCTGGGACCCCACACGGTTGCGCCGGTCTTCGCGTCGAGCGCGTAGGCCACGCCATTGTCGGTCACGATGTAGACGTGGATGCCGTCGCTGACCGGCGTGGGAACGTCCGGGCCGCGCGAGAACTGCCACAGTTTGTGTGACTGACTGACATCACCGCGACCGCCGGGTCGCAGAGCGATCAGCGGATTCTGTCGCGAGGGCGCGATGATCATCCCGCCGGCGACAACCGGTGAGGCAACGATACGGTGGGCGCCGTCACCGGATGGGTTCAACCCGTTGAGCCGCCACAGCTCCTTGCCGGTTGCCGGGTCATGACCGGTGACGACATCACCGCCGCTGATCACGATCTCGGTCTGCGATCCGTTCTGCACGAGTGCGGGCGTCGTGTAGGCATCCGGGGATTCCTGGACGGCATCGGTCGGACGCTCGACCTTCCAGACCGTCTTGCCGGTGTTTTTGTCGAGGCGAAGCACGTAGGACGGGTCGTCCGTCTTCATGCCGTGCAGCACCTGCACGAACAGCGCGTCCTGATAGAGGAGTGGAGACGAGGCGTAGCCCCAGTTGAGGCCGAAGCGGCCGTACTCGCGCTGGATGTCGCGCGCCCACACCTCCTGTCCCTTGAAGTCGAAGCCTTTCAGGATGCCCGTACCGGTCATCGCGTAGACGCGCGTGCCGTCGGTGACCGGTGAAGGCGACGACATGTTCTGCTTCTGCTCCTGGTGATTCCCGGCGCCGAGCGAAGCCTTCCAGGCAACGGTAGGCCCTCGCCGGTCCACGCACCAGAGCGACAGGGCGCTTCCCTGTGCAACGTTCAGGAAGATGTAATCGCCCCACACGATCGGCGTGGCCCCGCTCCACTCCGGCAGCGGCAGCTTCCAGGCGAGGTTCGCGTCTGCCGTCCACTTCACCGGCAGGTTGGTTTCGGTGCTCACGCCGTTCAGAAGCGGACCGCGCCACTGCGGCCAGTTGTCGGCCCGCACGACTGCGATCGCGAACATCGTCAGCGCGAACGAGAGCACGACGCGTATCATGAGGCCAGAATACCAAACGACAGCGGTTTTGCGACGGCCCACGCGAGGCCGGATGGGCCCCCTCGGAGTGATTATGGACTTGCGAGATCGTCGCCGCTACTACGCCGAAGAGATTCAGGTGATCGCCAGGATCCGCACGCCGGCGCTCGTCGAAGCGCTTGCCACCGTGCCTCGGGAGAAGTTTCTTCCGTCAGGCCCGTGGCTGATTCGCTCCGAAATCGATTATGGTGGCGGACCTCGTCAGACGCCGGACAGCGATCCGCGCCACGTCTACCACAACGTCGCGATTGCGATCGATCCCGACCGGCAGCTCTTCAACGGGGCGCCAAGCCTCCTCAGTATTTGTATCGACGCGCTCGGACTCACCGCTGGCACTCGCGCACTGCACGTTGGATGCGGCACGGGTTACTACACATCGCTGATCGCCCACACCATCGGTCATGACGGATCGGTCACCGCTTTTGACATCGATTCGTCGCTCGCCGGTACGGCCCGATCGAACCTGAGCGATGTGCCCTGGGTGGAGGTCCGTCATGGCAACGGAACCGACGTCGCCCCCAATTCGATCGACGCGATCCTCGTCAACGCCGGGGTCACACATCCGCACGAATCGTGGCTCGAGGCGCTTCGCCCCGGCGGGCGTCTGCTGGTCCCGCTCACATTCACGACGCCGCCGATGGGACCGATTGGAAAGGGTGTGATGGCGCTCGTGACGCGCAACGGCGACGCGTGGGACGCGCGGGTCGTGACCATGGTCGCAATCTATTCCGCGATCGACCTGCGCGACGATCGCATGAACGATCGGCTGCGCGACGCATTCATGAAAAGTATGATGCCGTCGTTCAGCCGGATGCGCCGGGATGCGCACGACCCGAGCGCGACATGCTGGCTGCACGGCGACACGTTCTGCTTCAGCGCGTAGTCGGGACGACGGTAAAAAGTTAAAAGTTAAAAGTCCAAAGGTAAAAGTACTTCTTAACTTTTAACTTTTAACTTTTAACTTTCTATTCCGCGGCCAGCGCATCCAGTAGCCCACCTCTGAGCGCAGCCCTCGTCGCGATCAGTGAAGAGACCACTCCTGCGATCGCGACCGCGACGAGCAGCATCAACAGTCCAATGCCCGGACGAGTGCCGCCTCGACTCAACCAGGCCGGCGCGACAGCCAGCACGGCGCAACCGGCGCCGGTCAGAAGGCCGACGCCAATGACCAATGCGGCTTCGGCGACGATGACGGTTGACAGGTGACCCGTCGTGAAGCCGACGGCCCGCAGAAGCGCCAGCTCCCGTCGCCGTTCAAGCACATTCCGGAACATGATGGCGGAAAGGCCGATGGTGCCGAGGAGCAGGCCCAGGCCTCCAAGCATCTGGAACGTGGACAAGTAGGTGTTCTCGACGCGATGAAACGCGGCCAGCCGCTCGGCCGTGCTGACCGCGTCGAATCCGAACGGCGCCAGCTCGCGTTCGAGTGTGCCGGCCAACCGATCGGCGGTCTGTTGTTCGTGCACAGCCGGATCGTCGATCAGGAAGAACCGGTAACCCTGCACCGCGGGGAAGAGCCGCGTGAAGTTCTCCTCGGACATCACCAGCTCACCCTGGAGGATGCTGTCGCTCAAGACACCGACAAACTGAAGCACGATCGGTTTATCGCTGCCAACGTCCATTGAAAACGTATCGCCGACCGACGCATGCAGCACGTACTCCAGCGACGTCGCGTCGGCGATGACGGGAACCGCCCCGGTTCCCTGGCGTCGCAGCAGCAGCCACGGGTTCGCGCGCTCGGCGTCGGTTGTCGCCATCGATGCGGCGAATGAAAAGCGGCCGCCTTCGATGAATCCGCTCTCGGGAGCGACGATCGTCGGAGTGGTCGGACGATACAGGTTGAGGCAGCTCGCGTCCTGACCAGGCCGAAGGCGGAATCGAGTAAATCGGATCCGGGAGAAGTCAGGCGCATTCAGCACCAGCGTCTCGCGTCCGGAGGCGTCGTTTGGGCTCGCCAGGAGCGGCACTTCGGATTCAGCGAGCAACGCGAACCCGCCGGTGCCGGAGTGCTGGTCGTCGGAAAACTCGCTGCCACGCCGGAACGCATCGACCGACACGATGATGAACGCGGCCGCTGCGATGAGCGCTGCCGAGAGTACGCTTCGCGAAGGCCTGGACGCCGCGCTGCGAAAGCCGAGCCGCCACAACGGCCAGCGCGCTCCAGTCGTGATCGCCATCGAGTCCCGCGCGCGCAGCGACGAGGACAACTGACACATCGCCGCCGCGAGCAGAGCCGCCGCGGCGCCGAAGAAGAGTCCGGTACGGCTCCCGACGCCGGTGAACCCGGCAACCAGCATGACGGCTGCGGCGGCCGCGCAGATCCATTTGACGATCGTGAGACGTCGTGTCGGTGCGGCAATCGATCGCTCGCTATCGATCGCCTGAGCGTGCAGCAGAGCCCTCGGGCTGAGGCGGGCCACGGCTCGAAGCGAAACTGTCACGCAGACGATCGCCGTGACGAGGCCGGCGGACGCGCCAATCGCCAGCGACACCGCCGAAGGATGGAGCGTCAAGCGAGTCGTGCCGACGGCGCCGACCCACCAGGTTCGGAGCCCATACACCATCAACTGGCCGTAGGCGATGGCATCTACCGTACCGAGCGCGCTCCCGACAGCTGCCAGCACGAGCACCTCGGCGACCAGCAGGGTTCGGATCTGCGCAATCGTGAACCCGGACGCGCGCATGATCCCAATCTGTCGCAGACGCTGTTCGATGCCGAGACGAAAGAACAACAGCGCCAGGAGCAGCGCCGACGCCACGATGAAAAAGCTGAAGTACGTGAAATACGCGCCGAAGTCCGTCGCCCCCTCCGACGCCGCGAGCGCGTCGCGACGGGCGGCGGCGATCGTGAGTCCCGAGGCCTGCGGCTGAAGCAGGGGCCGCATGGCTTCTCGCAATCGATTCGCGACGGCGCCCGCGTCGGCGCCTTCGGGCACCGCAAACCTGACCGATGTTGCCGCGCCATATCTCGTCTTCCACATCTCGCGTCCACGTTCGTAGTTGATGAACGCCTTTGGTATGGTGCGATAGGCCTTCCAGTACGCCTCGTCCTGAGGACGGACGCGCGACAAGTCAACCGGAAATGGCGGATCCCAATCGGCGAGGCTGTTCGCGGCGGTGATGCCCGGGTATTGCGGGGCCAGACGACGATCCGCGGCAAAGCCGGCGATCGGAACAATCGCCGCCACCCTGAACGCCGCGCTGTGGGTCGTCAATCCCGGAACCGCGTCCCAGAGAAAATAGTCCAGCGTAACCTCGTCACCCGGGACGGCCTGCAGTTCGCGCGCCGCCCAGTCGTTCAGGACGATCGCATCGGCTGGCTGATTCCTGCCGATGGATGACGGCGAGCCCAATACCGCCTGTTCGAGATTGGTGGCCGTGACGAGCGAGTAGGGAATCTGGCGATCTCCTTTCCGGATCGTGTTCGCCAGATACGTGAACACGGGAATTGGCTCAACGCCCAGTGCTGATCCCGCGTCGGTTGCGGCCGTGAACAGGGAATCGCTGACGATACCGGCACTGCTCTCGACGACAATCGCGGGCGGGTCGGTGGCCGCGACCGTGGCTGATAGATCTTCAAGCGTCACGACTTGACGGATGGTCGCGGCGAGCGATTCGGCGGCGGCGCCGGACGCGAGTACCGTGTTGACGCGATCGGCGATCCCGAGATCGCGCTGGATGCGCGGCAGCGGTACGAACAGCGCACGGATCTCCGACTGTTGCGGACGAATGGAGAATTCTCCCAGCTGCTCGCTGGGCAGAATCGCAGTGGCCGTCAAGCGAACTGTTCTCGCGACCTCGTCTTTCCGGCCGAACAGCGACTCGACGGGAATGGCGGACGGCTTCTGAACGCGCAGCAGGAGCGTGTCGCCCACTGCCGCGCCAAGCTCCGACGCCAGTGGGGGCGAGAGCAGCACGCCTGGACGATCCGGCAGTCCGTGAAACGTCCAGAATCGTTGATCGACGCCGTACACCACGACGCCGGCCGCCCGCCGGCTCGAAGCCTCATGAGTGACGAATCCAGTGGCCACGATCAAGGGCGTCGTGGACACACCCGGCGATGCATCGTGAATGTCTCGCGCGAGCGCGTCGCGAAAGAACCCGGACGAGGAGATGACGTGGTCGGTCCGGCCAAGGCGGCCGACCGCGATGTCACGCAGGCTGCCTCGCACCGAGTCGCCGACGAGCAGCGCTCCGGACAGGACCGATACCGCTGCCGCAACACCAAGCACTACGGCCAGGTTCGTGCGCCAATGGTGCCGCGCGCTACGCCAGATCAGGAGGGTGGAAGTCATGACAACTGGTGAAACATGCCAATCCGGGATCCGGGATCCAACTTACCTGAACCGACCGCTGTCCATTTCATAGCGGGTCGCAAATCGTTCGGCGAGAGCCGCGCTGTGGGTGACCGTAATCAGGATCGTCTTTCGTTCCGCGTGAAGGTTCAGCAGCAGCTCGGCAACGGCGCCGGCGGCTGTCCGATCGAGATTGCCCGTCGGTTCGTCGCAGAGCAGCACCGATGGATTCAAGATGAGCGCTCGAGCGACTGCCGCGCGCTGTTTCTCGCCGCCCGAGAGCTCTCCCGGGCGATGCTCGAGTCGGCTGCCGAGCCCGACGTGCTCGAGCAGCTGGCGAGCGCGACGCTCGTGATCGCGCGCTTCCTCTGTGCCGTCGCGATCGGCGGCGAGCGTCGGCGCCAGCACGTTCTCGAGCACCGAACACTGCGGCAGCAGCGAGTGATCCTGGAAGACGAAGCCGATGTGTCGGTTGCGGAAAGCCGCCTGCTGGCGCTCGTTCAGCTCGAATGGATTGGCGCTGTCGAGGGTGACGCTGCCGGAGGTCGGCGGCTCCAGCGCACCGAGAATGTAGAGAAGCGTACTCTTGCCGCTCCCTGATGGACCGGTGATCGCGATCGCCTCTCCGCGAGACAACGTCAGCGAAATGCCGCTCAGGATCTCGAGCGGGCCGCGCGGTGTCTGGTACGACTTCCTGATGTCCTTGGCGATCAGCATGTGGCGATCTTGAACGCTACACCGCGGCAATAGACGGACGGCGAATGACCTCGCGGTATATCTGCTCCACGATTTCCGCCATCTGACCGGCGGTGTAATGCGCCCGGACTCCCGCCGCGCCGGCGGCGCCGAGCGCCGCCCGCCGAGCGGGATCGTCACGCAGTCGCTGCAGGGCGGCGGCGAGTGCATCCGGATCACCTGCGTCAACGAGGATGCCGCCGCCGGTCTTCTCCACGATTTCGGGAAACGCGCCACGTCGCGGCTGCACGACCGGCACTCCGAGCGCCATCGCCTCGAGGAGAAAGATGCCTTTCGGCTCGTCGTAGGTGGCGGGGACCGACATGACGTCGAGGCTCTGCAGAAACGCAATCTTGCCGGCGCGATCGAGCTCCCCGCGGTACTCGAATTCGGACGACAGTCCACTCTGTTCCATTTGTCGCGAGATGCCGGCGAGGTAGTCCTGGTGCTCGGGTGCGAGGTAGCCCGCGGCCACCAGCCGCGCGGGCGCCACGCTGCTCTTTGTCCGCATGCGCCGGTAGGCATCACACAGGAAATGAAGACCTTTTTCGGGTGCGATTCTCGCGAAAAACCCGATCGTGAACCGATCGCCGGAGCGCTCACGCGGTTGAGGCGTATAGCCCTCCAGGTTGATCCCGAGCGGCGCGACGCGGATCTTCGAGACCGGCACTCGAAGGTACTTCGGCATGTAGTCGGCGTAGTACTGACTCACCGGCAGAAACGCATCCACGTGGATCGCGGCCTCACGAATGAGGTTGAGCGACTGCGATCGATACGGCTCGCCGAGTCCGTCGAGGAACAGGTCCTCGCCCTGCAGGGTGCAGCAGACTGGCGCCTTGAGCGTGCGCCGCAGCGGTTCGGCCAGACCAATCAGCAGCGCGTACGGCAGGTTCACGACATCGAAGGGCGGCTCACGCCTGAGCCAGTCGAGCAGCTTGGCGATCTCCTTTCGCTGGAATCCCCGCTCACCTCGGAGCATCGACACCGTCAACTCCCCGAGGCTTTTCGGATTCACCGGGATCTGACGCTTCGTCGCGAGCCGCAGCGCCCATTCTGAATCCCACAGCCGATCGAGGATACGCGGCGTGTATCGAAAAAGCGGCGCGTGCTGCTCGAGATAGACGCTGATGCCGCCAAAGAACACGTGACGCTGGCTGACGTTCCGTTCGTCGGTACGGGTCGGGGTATAAACCGGCGTGAGCAGCACATCGTGCCCTCGCCTGAGCAACTCGGCAGCGAGCGCGTTGTCGCGCAGGCAGCTGCCACAATACATCGCCCCCGCTCCGCCAGTGAATGAAAGGATTCGCATCGTGCCGCTGAGGACCGGAGCTTCGTTACGCGACCTGGAACGCCCGGGCGCGGAACAGGAAGTCGACGATGTTGCCCTCGTGCGGCTGGAGCCAGTTCAGTTGAATCGTCGGCACCGCGCCGAGGTTGAGGCGATCGATGTGCACCGCATCGACAAGCTGGCGACGAAACCGGTCGTCGCGGGTGATGGCGCTGCAGACGAGCGTCGAGCCGATGGCCGCGATCATCCGATCCTGCGGACACTCGACCACCGTCGCGAACGGGAACATATATTCCTTCTGCGCGATGGCGGCGTCGGGCGACGAGCAGTGCACGATCGTCGGCAGCAGATACTCGGCGCGCCCATCCTTGATGACCCGTCCCGATTCACGATACCGGGCGGTGACCTCGGTGACGCCGGGTGCCTGCACGTCGGCGTCGATCGATTGCGAGATGGCCTCCGCCACGCCGGGAACGGTGAAGGCGGCGAGGCTCGCCTCGGGATGATCGGCCGGCAGCGGACGTACCGCGGCAAGACGTTTCGCGAGCGCGTCAGCGATGTCCCGTGTATGACGGCTGGCCCAGATGCCGGAGCAATTGATGCAGCCGCGGCCGCTGTTCGCGAACACGCTGTCCACCATGACGTCGAGGTGTCGATTCCCATCGATCGACCTCGTCGTCTCCGAGCAGAATCTTTGAGAAACCCGGGCCGTGCGCCTGGACCTTCGGGTTGCCGCGATAACGCTCGACCGTCGGCTGGCCGCCGAAGACGAGGCTGCGATCGCAGCTCGCGAGAACGGCCGCACCCACGTCGGCTTCACCCGGATAGATCGAGATGGCTTCGCGCGGCACGCCCGCTTCGAAGAACGCCGCAGCCATCCGGAATGGCGTCCACGGTTCCTGCGGTCCCGGCTTGAGCACGAGCCCGATCTGCAGCGGAATGATCGGCAGCCACAACGTGTGCACGCCGGGAGAATTCGACGGCAGCACGAGGCCGAGAACCGGCGTCTGCGCCTGGTAGCTGATCGGCACGCCGCGCTCCTCGCCGAATCCGCTCGTCAGCACCTGGAGATCGAGCCCGCGCGTCAGCGACGTCAGGATGCGTCGCATCTCCGTGAGCACGAACATGTTCTTCTTCATGTTCGCGCGGCACAGACGCTCAGGTAGCCCGGTGCTCGCCGACTGCGCATGGACGAATGCGTCGGGCGTCTGCGTGCTGTCGCCCATCGGCAGCTCGGCGTTTGCGTACAGCTCGCCGGCCTTGCCGACCCGAGCGATCAAGTCATCGATCGGGATCTCGCGCAGCACCTCGCGCGCGCGCTGAGCCCGGCGCATGTCGCGCTGGATCAACCCCCCGTTGGCGCGACTCACCCTGGCGATGGGCTCACCCGTCTGGAAGTGCACCACATCGTCCACGTCCATGGAGGTGTAGGGTTGGCCCCAGCGAAGCACAGGGAGCTGCAACATGTCGGTTCAGCAAGGATAACGCATGCGGTGCAGCCACCCCAGCGCCGCCGGCCGGGTTACACTGGCGCGCACATGCCAGTCGTGAGCGCCAGCGACGTCACGATCCGCCCGCCGCTGAAGTGGGCCGGGGAAAACGCTGGCAGGTGCCGCACCTGCGGCCGCTCTGGAGGCCGCACGCGAATCGCCGGCTGGTGGAGCCTTTTTGCGGGGGTCTCGCCGTCGCGCTAGGGCTGAAACCCACGAAAGCGCTGCTGAACGACGCCAATCCCCACCTGGTGAACTTCTACACCTGGCTGCAGCGAGGCCTTGAGATCCGGATCCCGATGGAGAACGACGAGCGTCTCTTCTATCGGCATCGTGATCGCTTTAACGCACTCCTTGCCGCTGACGACGGACAGAGCGAGGAGGCGGCGGCGCTCTTTTACTATTTGAACCGGACGGGCTTCAACGGACTGTGCCGCTTCAACCGGCGAGGGCTGTTCAACGTGCCGTTCGGACGATATACCCGCATCCGCTACACGCGAGATTTTCTCCCCTATCGAGCGGCGCTCTCCCGTTGGACATTCTCGAGCGGCGACGTCGAGAATCTTCCGCTCGAGCCCGGCGATTTCGTTTACGCGGATCCTCCGTACGACGTAGAGTTCACACAGTACGCGCGCGGCGGGTTCACGTGGCGCGATCAGGAGCGGACCGCGCGGTGGCTGTCGAGTCACCCCGGTCCCGTCGTGCTCGTGAACCAGGCCACCGATCGGATGCAGCGGCTCTATCGCTCGCTCGAGTATGACGTGCGTTTTCTGCGGGCGCCGCGGCGCATCAGCTGCACCGGCGATCGCACGCCGGTGCAGGAGATCATGGGGACCAGGAATGTGTGAAGGGGGCAGGAAAAGGGGAAGGCCCGAAACAGCGAAGGGGTCGCGAACAGCAGAGAGAGTCAGGCTGAGAAGGAGGAAGGCCATGCATCGCAAACTATCAGTGTTACTGACTGTGCTCCTGGCAGCCGTGTGCATCGGCGTCGGCGCTCAAGAGAAGCGCAGCATCGTGCTGCAGATCCAGTTGCCGAACGGGGCGACGCCGCAGCTGCGGATACTTGAGGGCGAGACGGGGACCGTGAGCACGCCCGATATCGGGAAGATCGGGTTCGTGCCCACGTTAAAGGACGGCAGCGTCGTCGTCGGTCTGTTTGATCTGAATCAGACACCATCCCGACGCCTCGGTGAAGTCGAAGCGAGGGTCGGCGGCGATCAGGTTGAGTCCGGCACGACGCCGCACTTCAGTATCCGCGCGATCAGGATCGTACCGTAGGACCTGAAGCGGCTGCGTGCAGTCCCCGTGGTTTAGACCGCGCCCTGACGCCGGGCGCTTGCTGGATTGGTCTGCCCAAGATCCGCCGAGCAAGGACGCAACCATTTCTCTGACAGGTGAACGCAGACTTCAGGCCGTGGTCATCGGTCCAGCAGCCGGCGGCGTTGCCCTGACGGTCGCGTTCGGAAACGGGCGGTTTGTCCTTGACGTGCCGGCCGGGCAGATCCCAGCCGGCCTGCGAACACCAAACTCGACGTTCGTCGCGATCCTTGCCGGCGCTCGTGAGCCCTCAGACGCGTTGACCGGCGAGTATGCGCTGGATGTCGTCGTTGATCGCCATGCGATTGGTGTCGCCGCCGTTGGTCAGCATGATCACCGTGACTCGACTCGACAGGCGTCGTTCGATGAACGCTCGGAATCCTGCTGTGTTGCCCTGGTGCCACACCCTCAAACCGGCGGCGTCCCTGGCGATGTTCCACCCGAAGCCGTAGGTGGTCGAACCCTCGCGGACCTGGGCAGGCGTGAAGGCGACGGCGAGAGTCTCCTGGCGCACGAGGGTGTCGCCATAGAGCGCCTGATCGAAGCGCAAGAGATCGTTGACCGTCGAATATACGCCGCTGTCGCCCGTTTCCATGCCCTCGAAGTCGTTGCTGCCGCCGTTCCTGTCGTACCCACGTGCGACATCGGCGGTCTTGTCAGCCGGACTCGTCAATACAAACGTCGAGCTCATGCCGAGCGGCGTGAAAACGCGAGCGCCCAGGAACTGCGGCAGCGTTTTGCCCGAGAGACGTTCGACAATCGATCCAAGCACTACGTAACCGCTGTTGCTGGACCGGTACTTCAGTCCTGGCGCGAACACCGGACCCGGACTCGGCGTAACGCCGCGAGAATCTCCGCGTTGGTGACGCCCGCGTGATCGACGCCGAGATCGGGATAGTCGGGCACGCCCGAAGTATGCGTCAGCAACTGCCGAACCGTGACCGCTCCTATTGCGGCCGAGAACCCGGGCAACAGTTGTGAGAGCTGACTCTCGAACGTGACCACGCCCTCCTCGGCGAGCATCATCACGGCTACTGCGGTAATGGGCTTCGAGAGCGATGCGAGACACGACCGCGTCTCCGTCTGTGCACGGCCGCCCCGCGTCGCGATCGGCCAGCCCGAAAGCGCCGCGGTAAACGACGATACCTCCTTCGGCCACGAGCGCTTCGCCGTCAAACAGGCGCTGTTCGTGGCGCCGCGCGAAGAGGCGGCTGATCTCCGATGTGCGATCCCCGGCCGGCACTGGCTCGCGCTCGGATGCGCGGCGACAGGCAAGGCCGGCGCTGGCCATCGTTCCCAGCAGAAACTGGCGACGATCCATAGGCTGTCGCGAGAGACGCCTGGTTTCGCAGAAGTTGCGCGGCCCGGGCAGTCAGGTTTGAACGGCGTCTCCGCCCCGGAACGACTATACCGCGCACCCCGGCTCGGGGCGGTCAGCTGCACCGGCGATCGCACGCCGGCGCGATAAATTATGGGGATAAGGAATGTGTGATCCAACCACGTCGGTCGGACCGGCGGCGCTCGAGCCTAGCCCTGTGATCCATTGGCGAAAAGTGTCCCGTTGTCCGTTCTGGGCAAATCGCGATCGGTGGACGGGCGATAGGCTGAACTGATAGCGGTGGGGTCCTCGCGCTCAAATGAGAAAGAAATTGCTTGACACGTTTTGGGATCGCTCGCTCGATTTCTTTACCCGTTAGCTGCAAACCGGCTCATAAAGTCGTCACGCGCCTCCTGGGAGTGCGATCTTCGATCAAACGGGCGCACTGCTCCGATCAATCGTGTTCTCTCTGCAACGGCCTTACTGAGCGGTCGAAAATGTCCGTGTTACAACGGGACATGAACGAATCACGCACTTGCGATCCAAAACTTTCCGATCGCGAGCTGGTCGCCGAAGTGATTCGGCTCTCGGCGGCGGAGTCGCAATCGACTGCCGCGCTCATCTCGGTCCTGGCCGAATTCGACGCTCGTCGCCTCTACCTTGGTCAGGGGTGCTCGTCGATGTTCACCTACTGCACCCATGTCCTCCATCTCGCCGAGCACGCCGCCTACAACCGCATCGAAGCGGCGCGGGCGGCCCGACGCTTCCCGATCATCCTCGACCTGCTGGGAGAAGGGCGCATTCACCTCAGTGCAGTCCGGCTCCTGGCGCCGCATCTCACCGAGTCAAATCATCGTGATGTTCACGCGTCATCCAAGACGGTCGACCGTCGTCGACGCCGCGTGTTGCATATCGATACGCCGCGCAGCTCGAGTTTTCGAACGGACTCGAGCTCGCAATGTGCTGAGCGCGATGTCGCCCGCGTGGCGAATCGTGTAGTCTTCTGTCTTCTCAACCTCCGGAGGACGCCATGAAATCGCGTGGTCGCGTCGTCATCTTCACGGCGGTTGCCTTGTCGCTCCCCGTCGTCGCCATGCTGCGAGCACAAGCAGAGCGAGCTGCCGCGTGTGCGAGCCTGGCCAGCCAACAGCTGCCGAACACGACCATCGCCACGGCTCAGGCGATCACAACCGGATCGTTCACGCCGCCCGGATCGAGCAATCCCATGACGAACCTGCCGCCGTTCTGCCGGGTGGCCGGGACGATCGCGCCGACGAGTGAGTCGCAGATTCTGTTCGAGGTCTGGTTGCCGCTCGAAAACTGGAATGGCAAGTTCGCCGGCGTCGGCAATGGAGGCTGGGCGGGCACCATATCGCTTGGCCAACTCCAGGAGCAGCTCCGTCGCGGATACGCCGCCGCGTCAACCAACACCGGGCACCAGGCCGGGCCGCCGCTGGATTCGGCGAAGTTTGCGTTCGACCACCCCGAACAGCTGATCGACTTCTCCTATCGCGCGCACCACGAGACGACGATGAAGGCGAAGGCGCTGGTGAACGCGTTCTACGGGAAGCCGCCGGCGCGATCGTACTGGTTCGGCTGCTCGTCTGGCGGCTACGAAGGATTGCAGGAAGCGCAGCGCTTCCCTGCCGACTACGATGCCATCCTCGCCGCGGCGCCGGCAAACAACTGGACGCGGCTCATGATGGCGGACTTCGACGCGACGCTGGCGGTCTTGAAGGATCCAGCGAGCAACCTTCCGGCCTCCGCTGTTGGCGTGCTCTATCGGGGAATGCTCGCAGCGTGCGATGCCGGCGACGGCGTCGCGGACGGCGTCGTCGAGGATCCTCGCCGGTGCCGCTTCGATCCAGGGACGCTGCAATGTTCGGCGAATCAGAAGTCTGAGACCTGTCTGTCGCCGGCGCAGGTCGAGGCCGCCAGGCGCGTCTATCGCGGACCGTCGATGCCAAAAACGGCGCGAAGATGTATCCCAGGACTTGTCGTTCGGAAGCGAGCCGTTCTGGCCCAACCGCGATCCAGGCAGCCCGTTCCCCATTCCCATCTCGCATTACAAGTGGCTCGTGTTCGCCGATCCGAACTGGGACTGGAAATCATTCGACTGGTCGAAGCCAACCGATTACGACGCGTGGGCCAAAGCGGAGGCGAAATACGCGCCGATCATGAATGCCACCAACCCGGATCTGCGCGAGTTCAGCAAGCGCGGGGGCAAGCTGCTGCAGTGGCACGGTTGGAGTGATCAGTTGATCGCCGCCGAGAACAGCATCGACTACTACGAGAGCGTCGCGAAGTTGTTCGGGGGGCGCGCGAATGTCGACCACTTCTATCGTCTTTTCATGGCGCCGGGCACGACGCACTGCGCGGGCGGGCCCGGGCCCAACGCGTTCGACATGCAGTCGGCGCTCGAGGCGTGGGTGGAAAAAGGGATAGCGCCAGAACAGATCATCGCGACGCATGTGACCAACGGCGCGGTCGATCGACTTCGTCCCCTGTGTGCCTATCCGGGGGTCGCGACGTACACAGGAAAAGGCGACACGAACGACGCAGGGAATTTCGTCTGCAAGAATCCGTGATCCGGGATCCGCAGCGATTCGATGACGACGAATACGTCTCAGTACACGCCCACTGTCGTCGTCTTCGCAAACCCGTGGAATGGACGCACACCGCTGACGCCATCCCACGCGTAGCGATCACTTTCGGGTTCGCGTTCGCCTTCGTCGCGCTCGAGGAACCCCGGCATGAAGAACTCCTTCGTCAGGGTCGTCAGCTTCACGCGGCCGGTTTGGCCATAGTCGACGACCTTCGAGGGATCGTCAAAATCCACGACCTCGACAACGGCGCGCGGCTGCGGGGCGTAATAGGTGATCTTGTAGTGGTTGTGCGGACCTGATGGTGCGCTGGCGGCCAGTCCCATCAGCGTGTTGCCGTAGGTCGGCGTCATGTAGGCGCCGTCGAGCAGCTCTTCCTGCGCGAAGCGGTTCCATTGCGGCGTGAATTCGGTGCCGCCGGAGAAGATCCCCGTGATGCCGGCCTGGCGGATGCTGCTGCCCTTCGATTCCAGCTTCAGCGCGAGCGCTTCGAGCAGCTTCGGCGTGGTGAACATGCACCGGATGTCGTGCCCGGCGCCGAGAATCGTGATCGCCTGATCGATGACGTGATTCTTGTAGGCCTCGAGCTGATCCATCCAGCCCTTCTGAATCAGCTTGATAACCCAGCGGGGATCGAGATCGACGGAAAAACAGATGCCGCCGCGGTACTGGGCCAGGTGCTCGACCGACAGACGGAGCCGGCGCGGACCGCTCGGTCCGAGCATCAGCCAGTTGGAGTGCTTCGGGAACTTGTCCTCGGGCAGCGTCTCGCTGAACAGCTCGTAGTCGATACGGAAATCATCGACGTTGATCCGTGACTTCGGCACGCCGGTCGTGCCGCCCGTCTCGAAGACGTAGATCGGCTTGTCGGCATACGCCTTCGGAACCCACCGCCGCACCGGACCGCCGCGGAGCCATTCGTCCTCGAACAGGCCGAACCGGCGCAGATCGTCGAAGCCCTGCACATCCTTCAACGGATCGAACGTGAACTGCTTCGCGCGCTCGAGCCAGAAGGGGGAGCCGGTTGCCGGATTGAAATGCCATTGCACGATCTCGCGCACGTGCTGATCGAGCCGATTGCGCGCAGATCGGAGAACCGAGTCGGACATGGCGAGGAATCTTATCGCAGGTATCGTCCGGACCCGGCAGCAAGGCGCTTGAGAAATGCCGCCCGCTCGCGTGGCACCGGCTCGGCGCCGAGCACGTCCACCGGCCACGGCATCCGCCATCGCCAGTTGACGTCGTCCACGACGGCAGGCGTGTTGATGCGATCGCGCCAGCCAAAGATGTCCTGCACCGGGACGACAACCAGGTTCGACCCGGATGCGAAGAGCGTCTGAAGGAGGCCGTCGCGCAGCCGATCGTCAAAATCAGCCGAGGGATCGCAGCCGGCGGCGCGAAGCGCCGGCCATTCGACCGCCTGCCCGCGTTCCTCCGAATCGGCCTCGTCCCACCATTCGGCCAGCGTTTCAGTGTCGTGCGTCCCGGACGTCGCGAGCGAAAGTGCGGGTACAACGACGGATCGCGAAAGGGTTTGCCCGCCGCGTTCCACTCACGCTCCCAGCGGAGCACCTTGTAGCCGGGAACATGCAGTCGCGTCAGCGACTCGCGAACGAAGTCAGGAACCGTACCGAGATCCTCGGCGACGATCTGGACGCCAAAATCCCCGAGCATACGCAGGATCCGCTCTCCTTGCGCAATCTGCGAGGGTTGGTCGGGCGGAGAGAACGCTGCGCGCTTGTCGTGCTCCCGATAGTAGGTGCGGTAGAAGCCAATCAGGTGGTCAACGCGGAACCCATCGAAAAGCTCCGTGCAGCGGCGAGCGCGTTGCTGGAGCCACTCGTACCCGTGTTGCTCGATCACCTCCCAGCGATAGACCGGGAGCCCCCAGTCCTGGCCTGTCGCCGAGAAGTCGTCGGGCGGTGTCCCTACGGACGCGTCGAGCCGGAACTCGTGCTGGCGGGCCCAGACGTCGGCGCTGTCGCCGCTGACCACGAACGGAAAGTCCCCGAAGATCCGAACCCCGCGCGCATCGCGTCGTGACTGTTGCCACTGGTCGTCCGCGATCCATTGCAGCCAGGCGCGGTAGAGCACTTCGCGCCCGAGGCGTGTGCGGGCGGCGGCGATCGCCGGCGGCTCGCGAACACGGATGGCTTCTTCCCATTCAAGCCAGTACCGGCTGTCGCGTTCCTGATGGAGCGCGCGGAACAGCGCGTAATCGTCGAGCCACCAGCCCTCGCGTTCCATGAACTCCCGAAATCCGGACGCTCTTGTCGATTGGGTCCGCCATTCGGTGCGCTCGAATCGATCGAAGGCCGCGGAGAGGGCATTCGACTTGATTTCGCGGATGAGGTCATAGGCGACGAGCGGCGAGCAACGCGCCTCCTCGAGACGCGCGCGGTCGGCCTCCTCGAGCGACCGCTCACCGCCCGCTGCGGCAAATTCTTCGACCTCGGCAAGCGCGATGTAGATCGGATCGATCGCCATCGCGCTCATCGCCGAGTACGGCGAGTGCTGGCCATCGGCCATTTCATTCACGGGCAGCAGCTGGACGAAGTCGCACCCGGCACCGTCCAGCCATGACGCGAACCGCGCCAGATCAGGAATCTCGCCGATGCCCCAGCTGCCGCGCGACGGAATCGAGAAGAGCGGCACGAGCACCCCGGCGTGCCGTCCATCGGCAAAGCCGATCTCAGACATGTGCGGTTTCCATCACTCGTCGAATTCCCTCGCGAAACACGTCGGGCTCCGGCAGCAGGCTGACGACAAGAAACGCCTCGTGGGCAAAGTCAAAGAAGAAGCCCGGGTGCACCACGACGCCTGCGCTTTCGAGCAGCGCGATGGACAGATCCTCTTCGGACCGGGTCGAGGGCACGCGAAGGACGGCAGACCACCCCGCTTCACCGGGCAGCACATCAATGGACGGGTACTCGGCTGACGCCTGTCGAAGCGCGCGATCGTTGGCGCGGATGCGCTCCAGGATGCGGCACCGAACCTCTGCACCCGAGGCAATCAACGCCGGCGCGGCATGCTGGACCGGGGTGGACACCGACAGGTACGTGTCGCAAATGAGCTCGAGACGATCGATTGCGCTCCGCACCAGAGGATCGGGCCCGTCAACGAGAATCCAGCCAAGCTTGACCTGCGGAAGGCCCGCCGACTTCGATAATCCCCCCAGGCGAAACGTCAGGCACGTGCCAGGAACATCAGGAGCCACCGCGTCCCCCGACAACGGATAATCGACGAACACTTCGTCGATGATGAGTGCCGCATCACGCGCCGCACAGCGTTCGACGAGGCCGCCGAGCTCGGGCCCTGTCAGCACCGAACCGGTTGGATTGTTCGGGCTGACGGCGAGGATGGCTCGCACCGTGTCGTCCCAGCCGCCATCGACCGTATCGAAATCGATCGTCCAGCGACCGTGAAAATCGAGCCGGTACGGAATCGGCCGGACGCCGTCGAGTCGCGTCAGATGGTCGAACAGTGGATAGCTCGGAACCGGCAGCATGACGGCGTCGCCGTCCGGAGCGCAGAGCAGCTTGAAGAGAATCGAATACGCTTCGCTGGTGCTTGCGGTCACGACGACTCGTTCCGGAGCAACCTTGATGCCGAGCCGCTCGCAGTCGCGAGCGACCGCCGATCGGGCCTCCATCGAACCGAGCGCCGCCGGCTCATACCGGAGCGACCGCGCGTCGGCCAGCGCCTCGAGAATGGCGACCGGATATTCAATGCCCGCCAGCGTCGGGTTGGTGACCGTCAGATCGATCAACGACGCCCCGGTCGCGCGAAGGCGTTGCACCGTTCGGGTCAGGCGGTTGGGCTCGAGCGCGCCAGTCACACGGGACGAGAACATCCAATTGATAGACTATAAGAACGCAAGGGGAATCGTATGGGTCTATCTCGCGTGTTGATCGCCGCTCTCGTGCTGTCGATGTCGCCCCAATCGCCTGCCGCGCCTCCGAGTCCGCGGCCGCCGGCGGCGGCGACCGCTCAACGCCCGACCGCATTGACCGTACCCTTCACCCAGTTCACGCTGCCGAACGGGCTGCACGTGATCCTTCACGAGGATCACACGGTGCCGCTCGCGACCGTGAACGTCTGGTATCACGTCGGATCGGCGCGCGAAAAGCCGGGACGGACCGGATTCGCCCATCTCTTCGAACACCTGATGTTCGAGGGATCGCAGCACGTAAAGGAAGGCGAATTCGACACGCTGCTCGAGGCGGCCGGCGCGACCAACAACGGCTCGACCGAAACCGATCGCACGAACTATTACATCGACACCCCGTCGAATGCGCTCGAGCTGGCGCTCTTTCTGGAGTCAGATCGCATGGGCTATCTGGTCGAGGCGATGTCTCCCGAACGCGTCAACGGCCAGCGTGACGTCGTCAAGAACGAACGACGCCAGAACTACGAGAATACGCCCTACGGCATGGCGTCCATTGAGATCGCCAAAATGCTCTTTCCTGAAGGGCATCCGTACCGCTGGCCGACGATCGGCTACATGGAGGATCTGACGGCGGCCAGCTATGAGGACGTCGTCGAGTTCTTCCGCAAGTATTACCAGCCGTCGAATGCAAGCCTGGTGATCGCCGGGGACATCGATGCAAAAAGGACGCGCGCGCTCGTCGAGAAGTGGTTCGCCGACGTAAAGCCTGGAACGGAACCCGTACCACCGATCGAGTACAAGCCGGCGATGCTCACGAGCGTCAGCAAGAAGACGATCGAAGATCGCGTCCAGCTGCCACGCCTGTATCTTGCCTGGATCACGCCGGCGCTGTTCAAGCCCGGCGATGCAGAGCTCGACGTGGTTTCGCAGATACTGGCGGGAGGCAAGAACTCGCGCCTCTACAAACGTCTGGTCTACGACCTGCAGATCGCGCAGGACGTCACCGCCTTCCAGGCTTCGGCGGCGCTCGACTCGCAATTCCAGATTATCGTGACGGCAAGGCCCGGTGATGCGGCGACGTCACCGGCTGCGCTCGTCGATCGCATCAGGAGCATCGTTGACGAGGAAATCCTCAAGCTCCAGCAGACGCCACCGGCACCGCGTGAATTTCAACGCGCGATCAATCAGATAGAGGCGTCCTTCTACAACCGGATGGAAAGCGTCGGCGGGTTTTCCGGCAAGGGGAACCAGCTGAATGCGTACTACACGACGACCGGGAACCCCGATTACTTCAACGAGGATCTGTCCCGCTATCGCGCGCTGAGCGCTGGTGACATTCAGTCGGCGGCCGGGTTCTGGCTGCCGCCAAACCGGCGAGTTGAGCTGACGGTTGAGCCGATGAAGGCTCAGGAACCTGGAAAGCACGAGTAGTCGTCATGAAATCGCTCGCATCATGTTTTCTGATAATGGCGCTCCTCGTGATGAGCCCGGTGTTTCGCGCGCCTCAGGCGGCCGCGTTGCAGCAGACGCCGGATCGAACGGCGCCGCCGAAACCCGGACCTCCCCCCGCACTCAAGCTGCCGCCGATCCAGAAACACACGCTCTCGAATGGTCTGCCGGTCTGGGTGGTCGAGCTGCACAAGGTTCCGGTCGTCCACGTGTCGCTCGTGGTCAAGTCCGGGGCAAGCGCCGACCCAAAGGGCAAGTACGGACTCGCCAGTTTGACCGCCGAAATGCTCGACGAAGGGGCCGGAAGTCGAAACGCGCTCCAGATTGCCGATGCGGTGGACTACCTCGGTGCCAGCCTCTCCACGTCCAGCACGTCTGACGCGTCGTATGTCGAACTCCACGTGCCGGTGGCGCGCCTGACGGATGGACTCGCGATCATGGCCGACGTCGCGCTACGGCCGACGTTTCCGAACGAGGAGCTGAAGCGCGTTCGCGACGATCTGCTGACGTCGCTGATTCAGGCGCAAGACGATCCGGAATCGCTGATCCAGTTCGCGTTTCCCCGCCTCGTGTACGGGTTGCCGCATCGATACGGAACGTTGTCGATCGGCACGGCGGCGACGGTGAAGGGATTTACGGTCGCGGACATGCGGCAGTTCCACTCCCAGAACTACGTCCCGGCGAATGCCGGGCTGATCGTGACCGGTGACATCACCGCGGCGAGCGCCGTCAGCCGGCTCGAAACGGTGTTCGGCACGTGGAAGGGCACTGCGCCGGCTTCCGTCACGATTCCGACCGCGCCGCAGTTGACCGCGCGGCAGATCTCTCTGATCGACAAGCCGGGTGCCGCGCAGTCGCAGATCCAAATCGGCTGGATCGGCGTGCCGCGCTCCACGCCGGATTACTTCGCACTGCGGGTGTTGAACACGATTCTCGGAGGGTCGTTCACGTCGCGCCTGAACCAGAACCTTCGCGAGGCGCATGGCTACGCCTACGGTGCCTCGTCGGCATTCGAGATGCGCCGCGGCGCCGGTCCTTTCTCCGCCGCCGCCGGCGTTCAGACCGACAAGACGGCCGAAGCGCTGACCGAGTTCTTCAAGGAGCTCGACGCGATCCGCAAACCGATTCCTGCCGACGAGGTCGAGAAGGCCAAGAACTACCTCGCGCTGCTCATGCCGCGCAATTTCGAAACTACCGAGAGCATGGCGGGTTCGCTCGCAACCGCGTTCGTCTACACCTTGCCGGCGGATTACTTCGAGACCTTCACCCAGCACGTCCGCGCGGTGACGATCGCCGACGTCCAGCACGCCGCCGAACGTTACATCCAGCCGGACAAGTTTGCCGTCGTGATCGTCGGCGATCGCAAGGTCATCGAACCCGGTGTCAAGGCGTTGAACCTCGGGCCGATCAAGATCGTCGAGGCGTCCGAGGTGATGAAGTAGCATGCCGCTCGCGATTGCATTCGAGGAACTGCTTCGCTACACGAACGGCGAGCGGGACAAGTGGCGGGCGTGGCTGAGCGATCACACGACCGCCATCGACGCGCCGCTGCAGCCGGGAGGCCGCTTGCCCACCGTCGGCCGACTCATCGATCACATCTTTCTCGTCGAGCGCCGTCACCTGCAGCGGCTCACCGCGCAGCCGCTGTCCGACAGCACGGGATTGACGGGCAACAACGCGCCGCCGCTGTTTGACTACGGCGCGTCGGTACGACGCGAGCTCGAACAATTCGTCGCCGATCTAGGAGACGACGAGGCGGATACGGTCCGCAATTTCGACGTGAGAGAGCGGCTGTGGCCGATGACGCCGCGCAAGCTGCTCTTCCATATCCTGGTGCACGAGACCCGGCACTGGGCGCAGATCGCGCTTGCCGTCAGGCTCGCAGGATTCGAGCCGCCAGGCGATCACGATCTGTTCTTCAGCAAAGCGCTCCGCTAACTGATCGGGTTCTGCAGGGTTCGACGAGGTTCGACAGGGTTCTCGAGCAAGGAGCGTTCGGGTTCTGCGATTGAGAAAGAGGCTGCGTTATGAAGACCATCGCATCGGTCGTCGTCATTGCCGCCGCCTTTGCGGCGTTCGCGCTGAGGACGCCCGGGTGGGCACAGGCACCGAAGCCGAGCCAGCACGGCTCGGTCAGCCAGCAGGTCGCCAACACGACGATCACGATCGAGTACAACCGTCCCGTGGCTCGCGGCCGAACGCTGTTCGGCTCGCTCGTCCCGTACGGCCGCGTGTGGTGTCCTGGTGCGGACTACTGCACGACGATTCAGCTTTCGACCGACGTCAAGATCAACGGGCAAACGCTCGCAGCCGGGAACCTATTCGCTCTGGGCGGAGCCAGGCGCCGAGCGATGGACGATGATCTTCAATCGCGCGCAGCCGGTGTTTCACACGCGCTACCCGGCCGACCAGGACGTGCTGCGCGTACCGGTCACGCCTCGGCAGGGCCCGCACATGGAGACTCTCGCCTTTTACTTTCCCGTCGTCGACGGCAACAAGGCGGAGCTGGTCTTCCACTGGGGAACGGTCGTCGTGCCGCTGTCGATTGAAGTCGGCTAACTCGCGGCTCGCGGTTCGCGCGTTCGCGCGCCGACGCCGAGTCATCCAGTTGATCTCGCACACGTGATTTCGCTGCTGCTGCACGATCCGAGTCGCAATCCCACGAGTTGGACGGAGATCGTCCGACAGGGACAGTACGTCGCGTTCGCAAAAACGGTCGACACGGGCGCGTCCTGCGATCCTGACGGTCGACCGTTTCCAACTGCCAGAGGATGCGACATGCCTGTTGTTCGACAGTCTCGCCGACGCGGAAATCTCACTGCCAACAACAAGTCGAACACACACCGGAGGTCAGGTTCGAGATCTTCGATTCGACGGCCGCACCCAGCCGCCGCTGCTCGTCATCGTTCACCCGTCAAGGCCGGGCAGCTCGAAGGGAATCCGACGGGGAATTCGGCTGCGTAACGGAGCTGCGACCATACTTGTTCTGGTTGCCGCCGTGTCGTTCTGGTACGACTTTGTGAACGGCGCGAGGCTGCACTTCTTTCCGACGCTTCTCGGCATCAATCTCGTCGTCGTTGCAGCTCGATTGTTTCAGCTGAACAGATCGTATGCGCACGCGGAGCGACGTGCGAAGGAAGCGACTCGCCGAGCACCGAAAGGCGGCAGCGCACAGAGTCGCGCGAATCGCGAACCGCGAACCGCGAACAGCGAACAGCGAACAGCGACAAGTTCTATCTCAGCCTCTTCCCCCTGACGAGCACCATGACGTCGCGCGCCGCGAACGTGTGGGCATATGTCGGTCCGTCGGCCCCTGAACGAAATTCACCGACGCTCCTGTTTCCATGTTCTGCCAGATGGCCTCGGGCACGTCGGCACCAAACCTGAACGTCACACGCTCGGTCGTCGTCGCCGTGGTTGATGGCAATGAGGACGATGGCATCGGAGGATTCGAGGAAGCGTGCTTCGACACGCCCGGCGGCGCCGTCGATGCGGATCTCCGGCGTGACGCCGGCGGCGGCGATCAGCCGCTTGCAGGAATTCTCCGGTCGCGCGCATCTTGTCGGGATCCTGCTCGAACGCGGCGGACGGAAATGTACCAATCAGGATTGCACGTCCACTTCCCTGTGCCGCGTTCCACGATCGCCGCGCTCGCCCGGCCGCGCCCTCGCCCGGAAAGCGCGCGAGCACTACGCGCGCCATCGCTGGCGTCGAGATGTTCGGCAAACGCGAGGCCGTTGAAGCTTCGTCCACTGAGCGGGGCGAGCGCGCCGTCGAGGTTCTTTTCCATCGTGAAGGAGATGGACTCGCCGGATCGCAGCTCGCGTTCGCGGGCACCAAAGGTCTGATCGAGTCCACCGCCGGGAATTCGCGCGTTGGCGATTCCACGCTCGTCGTTCCACGCCGGACGCGCTTCGCTGATGAGCGTGCCGCCGCCCGTGCACGTACGCTTTCAGCGCCTCGACGACCGGTCTGCTGCAGCATCACCGGATAGCTCAGATACACGACGCTGTACTTCGACGCGGCGCCAGACACGACGTCGTCGGGATGGATGAAATCAACCTGGATGTTCTGCTCGAAGAGCGCGCGGTAAATCCCGAGCATCGAGTTGCGCACGACGGTACCCGGCGCGACCGTGTTGCCGCCGACGAGGTACGACAAGCGGTTGTAGAGAATCGCGACGCGCGATGGATGCGGACGAAGCGGCGCAAACAACGACGCGTTGCGGCCGACGACGCCGGCAAATTCACCGGCGATGCGGGCACGATCGGTGATCGTGCCGTCGAGATCGATCATCCCGTAGCCGTTCGATTCGTATCCCGAACTCATGGGGTACCAGGCGTAGTAGCAGATCGCACGCGCTCCTCGAGAGATCGACGCCCATCCCCAGAGACGAAGGTCGGCACCCGTGACCGGCGGCGCGACGCGAACGCCGGTCGCCCCTTGTCCGGCCTGCAGCTCGCCGATCCACCAGCCGCGGTCTCCCGCTGCTGAGCGAATGCCATCCAGCGCCGAGGTCAACCGGACCGGCGACCACGGCGTCGCGGCCGCGGCGTGCTTCGGATAGATCGACGTGCCGTAGTAGTCGACCGAGCGCGTCATCCACCAGTCGTCCGGATTGCCAAACCCGGACAGCGGGCTGAGCATGATCGCCGGCGCGTCGGAATGACTCGACACGGCGCGTGCACCGCGAGCGCGAGACGCATCCGCCTTCAGCTTGAGGTCCTCTTCGAGCTTGCTCGCGATGAACGTCTTCCAGTCGATGAAATCGGTGTAGGAAAGGATGGTGCCGAATCGCGGAGGCGTCGATCTGATCCCACGATGAAAACGTCCGGTACCAGGCACGGTTGACCGCGTCAAGCGACGAGTATTTCCGTTTCAGCCAGTCGCGAAACCGCGCCTGGGTGTGCGGGCAATAGCAGAACTCGACTGGCGTATTGAACCAGACCCAGTTGACGACGTGCGGTTCGCTCCACACGTCCACCGCGTAGAACGACTGGTGACGCGTCGCGCGGACGTGGCCGCACCGATGAATGCCGATCATGTCGGATGCGGACACCGGCGTGATCGAGGCAATACCCCGGCGACGCCTGCGATCCGATGCGCGCGCCCTGGTCGGTGACAAAACTCGAGTCGGGATAGCGGGTGCCCAGCCACTCGGGCGCGGCGTCGGTGTAAATCTGGACGATGACGCGCAAGCCCACGCTCGTCGGCGAGCGAGAGCAGCTGCTCGAGCGCGTCAAACCGATAGCGACCGCGCTCGGGCTCGGCAGCCGCCCAATCCACCCACGTCTTGACGCTGTTGAAGCCCAGCGACTTGATCGCGGCGAGATCGCGGCGCCACGCGTCCTTTTCCGCCGCCGGATTCCGCGAGACCATCGGCGCCCGCGAGGTCCCGCCCGCGTACCAGACACCGATCGGAACAAAGGGCGCGGCCGGATTGAGGGGACCGCGATAGCGGAGCACGAGAACCGCGCGATCGCGGCGCAGAACGCGAGTCGCATCGCGACATCTCAAGGCCTTTCCCCATCGCGAATCGCGAACCGCGAGCGGCGAACCGCGGATCGCCTACTCACTATTCCATCGCGCGGCGCCCGCCGCCACGACCGCACCCACGGCGATGAACGGCAATGCGCGTGTCAGACTTGGACATGACGGTCCTGGTGTAGAGGCTCGACTTCTGACGTGGCCATCGTAAGGCCCGCTCGCCACCCCGTCGCGGGTCGGGCGATAGAGGCTGTCGAGCGATTGGACCCTTCCGGTCTTGTCCTTCTGCTGATCGTACAGCGTGCGCTCCATCAGTCTGTCGGTCGTGCGCGGCGCAAGACGGCCGATCGCCGCAATCATCCGGCCGCCGCCGCCGACGGTCATCTCGCGCATGCGCCGCTCGGCGCAGCGCAGGATGGCGTCGTGCCACGACCTCGGGAGCGTAGACCGGGGGTGGAAACGTCGGCGCTTCCGGCATGTAGTTGCGCGCATGCTCGATGAACGGCGTGTTGATCGATGCCGGCTTCACCAGCGTCACCTGAATCGGCAGCCTGTCGTGCTCCAGTTCCATGCGGAGCGCGTCGGTGTAGCCGAGCACGGCGTGCTTGGAAGCCGAGTACATGCCCTGCAGCGGGATGGCGCGGTCGGACACGACGCTGCCGATGTTGATGATGGTGCCGCCGCGATTCCGTGAAATGATGCACGGCTGTCCGGCATCCGTTGACCACGCCCCAGAAATTCGTCTCGAACAGCCGCCGCTTGTCGTCCATCGGCACGTCCGTGAGCCGGCCGTAGATCGAAATGCCGGCGTTGTTGACCCACGTGTCGAAGGCGCCGAACTCTCGCATCGCGATGTCGGCGACACGATCCATTTCCTCGGGCACGGCCACGTCGGCGACGACATGGGTGGCGCGGCCGCCGCGCATCTGGATTTCTTCGACCGCCACACGCAGATCGCGTTCGTTCCGCGACGTCAGCACTACGCGCGCGCCGCGCGCAGCCGCCATTCGCGCCGTCGCCAGGCCGATGCCGCTCGACGCGCCGGTGATCACGATCACCTGATCGCGCAATCTCTTCGGTTTCCACCTGCGCCTCATCAATGCCATGTTGCCCTCCCGATGTCTGTGTCGCTTCGAACCGTGCAACGCGCGGGCCATGCGGTAGCGCTGAGGTATAGAATCGAGCTTTTCCCTTTGTCCCTTTTCATGAGCCCGATCATCAGCCTTGACGACATCCGCGCCGCCGCGACACGCGTGTCGCAAATCGCGCGCGTGACACCTCTACTGGATGTTTCCACGCACGCCGGGCAGCACGCTGCTCCTGAAGTGCGAGAACCTCCAGCCCGGCGGCGCGTTCAAGATTCGCGGCGCCTACAACATGGTCGCGCAGCTGAGCGACGAGCAGCGTCGGCGAGGGTGTCGTCACGTTCTCGTCCGGCAATCACGGGCAGGCGATGGCTCTGGCCGCGCGCGAGCCTCGGCGCTCCGGCGGTCGTCGTCATGCCGACCACCGCGCCCAAGGTCAAGATCGAAGGGGTCAAAGGATTCGGCGCCGAGGTCATCTTTGCCGGGACGACGTCAACCGAGCGGCGTGAGCGGGCGGAAGCCGAAGCGATCGCGCGCGGGTTGACGATTGTGCCGCCGTTCGATCATCCGTGGATCGTCGCCGGACAGGGCACGGCCGGGCTGGAAATACTCGAACAGCGTCCCGATGTTGCGACCGTGCTCGTGCCGATCGGCGGCGGCGGCCTCGCGGCAGGCGTCGCCGCGGCAATCAAGCTGTCGCGACCCGACGTCAGGGTCGATCGGCGTCGAACCCGCGGGCGCCGCAAAGATGAAGTCGTCTCTCGACGCCGGACACCCGGTGACGCTCGATCGCACGCAGAGCGTCGCCGACGGATTGCTGCCGGTTCGTCCCGGCGACCTGACGTTCGCGCTCGTCCAGCAGTTCGTCGACAGCGTCGTGACGGTCGATGATCGAGCACATCATCGACGCCGTTCTGTGGCTCGACTCGTCGGCGAAGATCGTCGTCGAACCGTCCGGGCGCCGCCAGCGTCGCCGCGGCGCTCGCCGGAGCCGGCGCACCAGGTCCGACCGTGGCGATCATCAGCGGCGGCAACATCGATCCGGAGCGGCTCGAGGAGTTCCGGAGGGAGGCACCGGGATGACGCCTGTCATGGCCGATCGAACCCTTCGAGATGGAGCGCATGCAGTCGACGTGGGAGAACCTCGTCGAGTACGACATGAGCGAGAGCGGCGTGCGGCCGCTGACGCTGCGCGAGCTCGTCGGCATGGGATTCGATCTCGACGAGTTCCTCGATCAGCCTCTCGGCTACAGCCAGTCGAACGGCACCGTGGAGTTGCGTCGAGCGCATCAGCGCGCACTATCCGGGATCGAAGATCGATCAGATCGAGGTCACCAACGGCACGTCGGAAGCGAATTACCTCGTCGCGCTGAGCCAGCTGGAGGCGGGCGACCGCTTCGCGATGCAACTGCCCAATTACATGCAGATGCGCGGCGTCGCGCGAAGTCTCGGCGCCGACGTTCGCACGTTTCGTCTTCGGCAGGAACGGGGATGGGAGCCCGACTGGGACGAGTTCGAACGCGCGGTGTCACCGGGCACTCGCCTTCTCTACCTGTCGAATCCCAACAACCCGACCGGCGCGGTGCTCTCCGAGTCCGCGATGGCGCGGATCGTCGATCGCTGCGAGGCAACCGGCACGTGGCTGCTGTCCGACGAGGTGTATCTCGGCGCGGAGATCGATCGGCCGCGAACGAAGAGCTTCTGGGGCATGAGCAGCCGCGTCATCGTGACGAGCGGTCTCTCAAAAGCCTACGGGATCCCTGGCGTTCGAATTGGCTGGATCGTCGCGCCTGAGAAGCTGACCGCCGACTGCTGGACTCAGCACGACTATCTGACCATCGGCCCCAACAAGATGTCCGATCGGATTGCGCGGGTTGCCGTCGAAGCGGCCAACCGTGAGCGCTGTTACGCGCGGACGCGTGAGATCCTGGCGCACAACCTGCCGATCGCCCGCGAGTGGATCGACAGCTTCGGCGGCCGCGTGACCTGGCAGCCGCCCCAGGCCGGCGCGATTGCGCTCGATCAAGTACGACTCGCAGCATCGCCAGCATCGAGCTCGCCGAGCGCATTCGCATCCGGCAAAACACGCTCGTCGTTCCGGGATCCCACGTCGGACTCGAGGGCTATCTGCGCATCTGGCTGGGCGGGCATGAAGCACTTCCTTCGCGAAGGCCTGCAGACGGATCGGTATCGAGCTGCGGGCGGCGCTGGATGGAGGGGTTAGCTCCCAGCGAATGACTTCGCGGAGCTAAAGCTCCGCGCACGGCGTCGCAGCCGGATCCCGGATCCGGAGCGGCGCAAGGCGGGCGAACCGCAAACAGCGAAAGCAGTTAACCAAATGGCTCGGCGCCTGCGTAATAGCGTGTGAGGAGTCGATTTCACATGCCCCACACCGTCCGTCAAGGTATTCTTCGCGCCGTCTGCACCGTGGCCCTCTTGGCGGCTGGCGTATCCCGTGGCGGCGGCCCAGGAGGCGGCCAGTTCCTCCGCACGCCGGGCGACTCAGGCCAGTGGGCAGGGCGGATCGACTCCCGGTTCACCGGATGTCACCGCCGAACAGACCCGGCAGGACCTGGAGCGAATCCTCGAGAAGTATCCACCGGCCGTCGGCCGCGTGCTGAAGCTCGATCCGTCGCTGATGAACAATCCCTCGTATCTGGCGCCGTATCCGGGCGCTGGCTGCGTTCATCGCGCAGCATCAGGAAGTCGTGCACAACCCGGCCTACTTCCTTGAAAACGTCAATTCGCCGAACTCCTACTACAACGATCCACAATGCCGGCGAGCGGCAGGAAATGAACGGATTCCTCGCGAGGCGTTGCCGCGTTCATCGCGTTCCTCGTCATCACCGGCCTCGTCGTCTGGTTCATCCGCATGCTGATCACGTCGCGCCGGTGGAGCAAGCTGTCGAGGGTGCAGTACGAGGTGCACAGCAAGCTGCTGGACCGGTTCACGTCGAACGAAGATCTGCTCGCCTATATGCAGACGTCGGCGGGCCGTCGCTTCCTCGAGTCGGCGCCGATTCAGCTGCCCGACGAGCCGCGATCGATGGCGCGCGCCGTTCTCGCGTATTCTCTGGTCGGTGCAGGCAGGAGTCGTGTTGGTACTGACCGGAATCGGGTTGCTCTACGTGAGCAGCACGTTCATCGACGAGCCGGCCCAATTGTTCCGGGTGCTTGGCGTCGTCGCCCTGGCGCTGGGCGGTGGCTTCATCATGTCTGCGGTTGCGGCATACTTCCTGTCGAGAAAGCTCGGGCTCCTGGATACCTGCACCGGCCGATCATGCCTGATGTGACGCTCTCCGAAATCGAACAACTTCGCGCCGAGGCTGCAGCCGCGGACGCCGTGTTCGAGATGGACGAGGAGGCCTTCCGCGCGCTGTACGATCGCACGGCACGTGCGCTGTGGGCGTACTTGTCCCGCATCACCGGAAGCCCAGATCTCGCCGACGATCTTCTGCAGGAAACCTATTATCGGTTTCTTCGCGCCCGGGTCTTGTACGAGAGCGACGCACATCGTCGCAATTCGCTTTTCCGCATTGCGACCAACCTCGCGCGTGACGGTCATCGCCGCGGGCTTCGCAGCACGGTTCGTCGGAATTCCCGACGATGAACTCCGCGCCGATGTGGACGTCGCGGCGGACGCCGAGCGGCGGACGGATCTCGGTCGCGCCATGTCCCGGCTGCAAGCCTCGAGAGCGCGAAATGCTCTGGCTCGCGTATGCCCAGGGCTCGAACCATCGCGACATCGCCGGAACCGCTGGGGGTCAAGAGCGGAGAGCGTTCGGCTGCTGCTCTTTCGAGCTCGACGCAAGCTGGCGGACGTTGCTGCGGACGCGATCGAACCGTGACCGCACTGCTGAGAAAGCGGGACGCCATGACGTGTGAATGCGATCGCGAACAGGACGTGCTCGACGCGCTGTCAGCAGGCCGATGGCCGGCCCGATGCGACGAGGACCTGCGCGCTCACGTGAGCGCGTGCGGGATCTGCCACGATCTCGTCGACGTCGCGACGGCGCTTGCCGACGATCGGGACGCCACCTGGCGCGATGCTCGCGTGCCGTCGGCCGGCGTCGTGTGGTGGCGAGCACAGTTACGGGCGCGCGAGGACGCCGCGCGTGCGGCTGGACGCCCGGTCGCGTTCATCCAGGGTGTCGCCGCATCGGTCGCGGTGTGGCTGGCGATTGCGCTCTTCAGGGCGATGCCCGGCGGAGTCGGTCACTGAGTGGCGCACATGGGCAAGCGGTCTTCTACCGGCTGTCACCTTCACCATGTCCGAGGTCTCACGAGCGACCGCCATGCTTGCCGCTCGTCGTCTTCTGATCGTGGGTGCGTGGCTGCTGCTGGCTCCGATCGCTGATCTACCTTGCCGTGCCTGATGAATGATCGGGATCCGGGATCCGGATCTCAGTCAACGACAGCCACCCAAAGAGCAAAACAGGAGAAAAGAGAAAGGAGAAAACAACTACTCTTTTCTCCTTTCTCTTGTTTGCTCTACATCACGAATGCAGTGTGACGGTGAGAGTTGCCGATTGGCAGGCTCTTGCTTCTCAGCCCTACTTGGCACTGGAGTTCTTCAGTATCTGCCCTGGCAACGCGGCGGTTTGCTCACCCTTTCGAACGACGACAACCCCGTTGACGATCACGTAAGGGATGCCCGTCGCATACGCGTGCGGCTTCTCGAACGTGGCCGCGTCGGCCACCGTTCCCAGGTCGAACACCGTCACGTCCGCCGCGTAACCGGCCTTGAGGAGGCCGCGCCGCTCGAATCTGAAATGCTCGGCCGGGAGCGACGTCATCTTCCTGATCGCTTCCTCGATCGGGATCACGTGCCGCTGCCGCACATATTCACCGAGGACCCTCGCGTTGTTGCCGTAGCCACGCGGATGGGGAACGCCTTCACCGAGCGTGAGCACGCTGCTGTCGGACGCGATGCCCACCTGCGGATGCCGCATGATGCGGTCCACGTCGTCGTCAGACATGAGGTGATACACCATGGAGGCGCCGCCCGCGAGCATCATCACGCGGGCGGCTTCGAACTGGGCGTCGGCGGAATCCGATCCGCGCATCCGTGCCGCGACCTGTTTCATCGACAGGCCGTTGAGGGACGGGTCCGGGCGATATGAGGCGACGACCGCGAAGGAGAGATCCGAAAGCCCGCGTTCCGCGAGCAGGCCGCGCATCTCGCTCTTGATCTTCGCCCAGACGTCGGGATCGTTCAGACGCTTTGCGATCTCGTCCTGGCCACCCTCGAGCGCCCATGCGGGCAATCGGATTCCAAGCGTCGAACTGGCTGCCGTGTAGGCGTACTGATCCGCCTGCACATCGATTCCCCGTGCTCTCGCCGCATCGATCAGAGACAGCGCCCGCCGACTTGCGCCCCACGTGCTCGGGCTGTCGACCTTCAAATGCGAGATCTGCACCCGGCACATCGCATATCTCGCCGACGTTGATGGTTTCCTGCACCGCCGCGTCGAGCTCGGTGCCCTCGTTGCGCATGTGCGAGGCATACAGGCCGCCGGCATTCCCGGCGACGCGGGCGAGCTCGAGGATCTCAGCCGGCTTCGCGTAGGTGCCAGGGACGTACTGCAAACCCGTGGACAAACCAACGGCACCGTCGGCCATGGCCCGCCAGACGAGCGACTTCATCTTCGCCAGTTCTGAAACCGTGGGATCGCGATTCGCGGTGCCCATGACGGCCCGGCGCACCGTGTTGTGCCCGATGAGCGTGGCGTAATTGATCGCGACGCCGGCCTGGCGGATTTTCGTCATCGCGTCGCCGACGTCGAGCGCGGATGCGCCGCAGTTGCCGGCGACGACAGACGTCACGCCCATGCGGACGAAGTTCTCGGCGCGTGGCGTGTCGGCGATGTCGTCGGCGTGGGTGTGGACGTCGATGAACCCGGGAACGACCATGAGCCCGGCCGCGTCGAGGACATCGGCCGCGGTCGCGTTGGTCAGGGAGCCAATCGCCGCGATGCGCCCGTCCCGGATGGCAACGTCGGCTCGAATCGGCCGCGCGCCCGATCCGTCAATGACCGTTCCATGGGTGATGAGGATGTCGTATCTGGCAGGTTGAGATCGCGGCGATGCGTCAAGCAGGCCGAACCAGGCGATCACGAATCCGGCGATCACGGCCAGGCGAGCGCGGCGCATGCGCATGCGCTCCGAGTATAGCGGACCGCTCGTTGAAGGTCAGGCTATTCCGGCGCCGAGGCCATCGTCGGCGCGAGGCATGCGGGTACGTGGGCGGGAAACTCGCGTGGCACCGAGAACAAAGTCCGCGTGGGCATCGACATCGCTTCGATTGACGTGGATCACATCGGGCCTCTTGACGAGCGTTTCGCCGTCCTGGAGCGCCAGTTCGATGCGGTATTTCCCGGGTCTGACCTTGAACGTGAAGCCGCCGGCCACACTCGTCGTGCCGTGCTGGCGCTCGCCGGTATCGACGTTCACGACCTCGACGGAGCGGCCCGAGACCGGGCTGGTCCCTTCCGGCCCGCGAACGGTCCCGCTGATCGTGCCGTCCGCCTCGACCGGCTTCGGGCTGAGGTCCAGGACCGGGCCGCCGTGACACGCCGCGAAGCTAAACAGCGTCAATGCGACAACAGTGAAACAACTCGCCGTAGCGTGACGCGCGCGGTGGAAACGAACTACCTTCACATAGGCCTCGAAAGCCACGAGTGCAAGCGGGAGGCCAGCTGTCACCTAGTCCGTATCGACATGGCCGAGGTTCTCCTCGCGCGCGCCACTACACGTCCTTCAGATCGATGCCGATTATCTGCATCAATCGCAGCGCATTGCGGGACGTGGCCAGACCGTCGCGGAGATGGTAGTCGAACCCCATCGTGCCGCGGTCGTCGACGGTCTCGGTGAAGTGGACGAGCACCGCCGAAGACTTCAACGGTTCCTCACCGGCGAGATTCAAATCGTGCGTCGTCATCACGCCGATGGCGCCCGCGTCCAGGAGATGGCGCGCGACGGCGCGCACCGCAATCCCCCGCTCCGCGCTGTTGGTCCCCTGCAGGATTTCGTCGAGGAGATACAGAAGGACGCGGTCGGCGCGTCGCGGATGCTCCGCCGCGTCCACCACGCCTTTGAGCCGGGCGAGCGCCGCCATGAAATACGAGAGTCCCAGTTCGAGAGAATCCTGCACACGGATGCTGCTCTGGATATCGCAAAGCGGCACTCGCAGACGCGCGGCGCACGCGCAGCTGCCCGCCTGCGCCAGGACCGTATTGAGGCCGATGGCGCGAAGGAGCGTGCTCTTGCCCGACATGTTGGAGCCGGTCACGAGCAGCATCGTTCCCGTCGGCCCGACAGTTACGTCATTGCTGACGCGCCGGTCGTCCGCAATCAGTGGATGACCCAACGCCTCGGCGACGAGGACTCGGTCGTCGTCCAGCTGCGGCACGGCCCATTCCGGGTTGTCGCGCCGCGCCGCCGCGAGTGACGACAACGCGTCCATCTCGCCGACTGCGTCGAGCCAGTCACGCACGTGCCGACCGGCGGCCTGGCGCCAGCGCTCGAGCGCGAACAGGACGTGAAAGTCCCACAGCGTCAACGCCTGCATGAGAAAGTGAAAGATGCCGGCGCCGCTGCGGAGCTCGGCGCATCCCAGGATTCGATTCAGCCTGCGCATGCAGGCCGGCGCCGACTTTCCGTCCGCCGACAAACGATCGTGCAGGGTTCGCAGCAGCGGCGACTCGAACCTGGCCGTCGACGCATGTTCGAAGAGCGCCGCGTATCGCGAGAGCGCATGCTGGCCGGCACCCGCGCGGTTGAACGCACGATGGATTCGGCCCACATAGGCAAACGATACGACCACTCCCGCGACCATCGGAATCAACCACAGTGCCGCGTCGGTGACGTCGAGGAGAAATAGCGAGAGGAGAATCCAAATGGAGGCGGTCAGCGCCAGGACGGCAAGATAGATAGCGCCAGGAAAAATCGTCGCGTGAAGACCGCGCTTGACCGGGATGGCGAAGTTCGATGACCAGCCCGGCCCCTCCGCCCAGGTCAGAAACGCGTCGATTTCTATCTGACGGGCCGCGCGCGCGAGTTCTCCATGTGCGCCGAGCTGCTCGCGCCAGTCGTCCATCGCGGCGAGTTCGCCAACCGCGGCCTGACGCGCCAGCACGACCGGACGGTCGGCTGCGGCGAGGAGCCAGCTCGCCAGCATCCAGCTGCCCCGAGCGGTCGCGGCAGGTCCGAGCCACTGGAAGAGCGAGGCGCGTCCGAAGAGATCGAGGTCAATCGCGTACGGATGATGCGCGATGTCAATCGACGATGGGGGCTCCGCTGCGGGAAGATCGTCCCACCGGCGTTCGACCCGCGCGGCTGAACGAATGCTGACCGTCTGAAGGGCCTGATGCCAGGCCGCACGTTCTTCGACGCGCGCATGCCAGGCGACGAGAACGCCGAAAACGACGACCATCACGGCGTCGAGGCCTGCCCAAATCGCGCCGCCGTGATGCGCGAAGGTCCAGATCACGGCACCGGCGGCGGCGAGAAACACGAGCAGGCGCGCTCGCGAGATTTGCAGCGAACGTTTCAGCTCCGCATCGCGACGGGCCGCGTGGTCGGCGGCGCGCACGTGATACTGAACGATCAAGCGGCCGCCTTTCGTGCCTGGATGTTCAGTCGCCAGTAGTCGAGCGTCAGCGGTGGATCGTCCTCGAGTGCCAGGTCTGTCACCCGGCGCAAGAACTCGTCGCGGTCCTCGGCTGGGAGCCTGTCGAGGTGATGCCGAAGGCATACGGCAGACACGAATTCGCTGAACTGTCCAGGACCTTCAAAGGCCACCGGTGAGGCCGCAAGCGAAACGTCGATGCGCTCGAAGCCCGCACGCGCGAGCCGATCGTCGGTGTCCGGCACGTTTTCGAAATGATTGAAATCGCGCCACCCGGAGAAGTAACGCGCATAGTCAGCCGACTGCATCAGTGCCCGCGCGCGCCCGTAGAGGCGATCGAGGTTGCGGGCGCCGCCGCACTGCGCCACGACCCGCCCACCCGGCTTGAGCGCCGTGTACAGGCTCCGAAACAGCCGGTCGTGGTCCGGGATCCAGTGGAAGGTTGCCGCACTGAAGATCGCGTCGAACGCATTGGCAAACGGAAGGTCGGCGCCATCGCCGAGGACATACGTGGGTAAACCGACGACCGGGGTCTGACTTCGGGTGCACGCTTGCCGGAGCATCGCCGCCGAGCGATCCAGGCCGACGACAGTTATTCCCGGCGTGGTGGCGATCTCTTCCGTCAAACGTCCGGTGCCGCACCCCAGGTCCAGAATGCGCTCGCCCGCGCGAAGCGCCAGGCGCGCCGCGACGGCGCGTCCCCACGCCAGCTGCGGATCGGAAATCCGGTGGTACTTCGCGGCATCCCAATCAGACATGGATTCAGTGTACAGTCGCGTCCGATTTTCACGCGACTCCAGATCAGTGTGCCGGAGAGAAGCCTATGCGTGTGCTGCTGCTCGTGTCGACCCTGGCGCTCTCGGTGAGTATCCCGCGCGGCCAGACGCAGCCGCAGCAGCGGCCGCGGGGCATCCGGCTCGCGGACATCACCTGGCAGCAGGCAGCGGACGTTCTTCGCGCGGACACGGTGGTTGTCATCCCGCTCGGCGCGGGATCGAAAGAGCACGGACCACACCTGAAACTCGGCAATGACGCGACTGTGAGTGACTACCTCACCTCGCGCGTCCTCGAAGCCTCGGACGTCGTCGTCGCGCCACCGTTCGCGTATCACTACTATCCGGCATTCATCGAGTATCCCGGATCGACTACGCTGACCCTCGACACCGCGCGGACGCTGTCTGTCGAGACCGTCGTCAGCCTCGCCCGATTCGGTCCGCGCCGCTTCTACGTCCTCAATACAGGCGTGTCGACGGCACGGGCGCTCGAGCCGGCCGCGCGGTCACTCGCGTCGCAGGGCATCCTGCTTTCGTTCACGGACCTGTCAGGTCATCTCGACCGCGTGTCAGCCTCGATCCGAAAGGAGGAAGGCGGCACGCACGCCGACGAGATCGAGACCTCGATGATGCTCTACATCGCACCTGCCTCGGTTGACATGACACGCGCGGTCAAGGAGTACACGCCGTCGAGTGGCCCGTTGCGGTTGACTCGACGGCGCGGCGGTCCCGGCACGTATTCGGAAAGCGGCGTATGGGGCGACCCGACGCTGGCCACGCGAGAGAAAGGACGTGTGGCCGTTGAGGGTCTGGTCGAGTCGATCCTCCAGGACATCGAAGTGCTTCGGCACGCTCCGCTGCCGACGCCGGGGCCGATCATGACGCCCCCGCCAGCGGCGGCTGCACCGTCGGCGCCGGCATCGTCGCGTCCGCCTGCGGCACGAGGCTGTACTCCCGGCGACGAGCGGTCGATTCGCGGCTTTGCCGATGCCTTCACGTTCCACTGGAACAACGGTGATGCGACGAACCTCTCCCTGCTCTGGTCGATCGACGGCGACATCGTGCACCCAGATGGGTTGATCGAACGCGGACGCGAGACGATTCGCTCGAATCGTGCGGCGCTCTTCATGCGTCAGGAATACCGCGCGTCGAAACATCCGCTGACCTTCGGCAACGTCCGGTGCATCACCGCCGACACTGCGGTTGTGGATGGAAAGTGGGAGCTGCGCGGGGTGACTGATGCCGGCGGCAAGCCACTGCCGACGTTCGAGGGGCTCCTGACGCTCGTCATGGGCCGGGGCCCTACAACCAGTTGGGCGATCGAGGCCTACCGCTATACGCAGAAGCCGGCGTCGGCTCCGATGCCCACATGGCTCAAGCGGCCTGGGTATCCGGGGGATAAATGAGCGTCGCCGGAACCCGCGGTCCGGGATCCGGGATCCGGGCTGCGGGCAGTAAGCTGCATAGCGCATGACCAGCGCTCCAGTCGTTCAGGTCTCCAGCATCCGCAAGACATACGGACGCGCCGTCGCCGTCGACGACGTGTCGTTCGACGTCAACCAGGGGGAGATCTTCGGGCTCATCGGTCCGAACGGCGCCGGAAAGACAACCACGATGGAGTGCGTGGAAGGGCTGCGCGCGCCGGATCGCGGCACGATCTCGGTGCTGGGGTTGGATCCAAGAAAAGACGTCTACGCGCTCCAGGATCGAATCGGCGTGCAGCTCCAGGAAGCGCAGCTTCAGAAGCGGATCCAGGTCCGCGAGGCGGTCGGCCTCTGGGCATCCTTATATAAACGTCCCGTCGACGGCGACAAGCTGCTCGAACAGCTGGGGCTGAGCGACAAACGAAGCGCGTGGTTCATGACGCTGTCGGGCGGCCAGAAGCAGCGCCTGTTCATCGCGCTTGCGCTCATCAACGACCCCGAGGTCGTGTTTCTCGACGAGCTGACAACCGGACTGGATCCACAGGCCCGACGGGCGATCTGGGAACTGGTGCGCGGCATTCGCGCGCGTGGCAAAACCGTGTTTCTGACGACGCACCTCATGGAAGAGGCGGAGCGGCTGTGCGACCGCGTCGCGATTATCGATCACGGACGCATCATCGACATCGGCACACCGCAGGCCCTCATACGCCGGCACGCGCCGGAGCGAACCGTCGTGGTCACGACAGCTGATCCGTCCGCCGACGAGCGCTTTCGAACGATTCCGCAGGTCGAGTCGGTCACCGCTCAGGACGGCCGGATCACCATTCGCGGAGGCGGCGAGGATTTCGTGACCCGGGTCATCGAGTGCATCGCCGAGCACCGGATCGCCGTCACCGACCTCAGCACGGAGCGATCGACGCTCGAGGATGTCTTCCTCAAAGTCACCGGCCACTCGATTCGGAACTGAGACTGCCCATGCTGCGAGGACTGCTGACGCTCACCTGGCTCGAGATCAAGATCTTCGTCCGCGAGCCGCTCGGCGTCATCGGCACGGTCGGCATCCCTGTGGTCATCTTCATCGTGCTTGGCCGGATGTTCGCACCACGTGCGGGACGGGCATCGGCGAATGCGCCGGATTTGATGACCGTCGATCTGCCGATCCTGGCAGCCATCCTCATCGCACTCAGCGCGGTGCTGTCGCTCATCACGATCGTCGCCATCTACCGGGAGGGCGGCATTCTCAAGCGGCTGAGGGCGACGCCACTGCGGTCGCTCACCATTCTGACGGCGCACGTGATCGTCAAGCTGGTGTTCACGGCTGTGACGCTGGTTGGAATGATCCTGGCCGGCAAGCGGTATTTCCCGGTCGGGATCGATGCGCCGTTCGTGTCGTTCGCGATTGCCCTGCTCTACTGCACGTTCTGCATCGTTTCGATTGGTTTCCTTGTCGCCAGCGTGGTACCGACCGCGCGATTCGCGCAGCCCATCGGCACGCTTGATCCTGTATCCAATGCTCGGCGTGTCCGGGTTGTTTGCGCCGATCACCGTCCTCCCTCCCGTCTTGCAGTTCGTGGCCCGGCTTCTGCCGCTCACCTACACCGTCTCGCTGTTGAGAGGTATCTGGCGCGGAGACGGATGGATCGCGCATCTTGGCGACGTCGCCGCATTGGGACTGATCTTCCTGGTCTGCACCGTGATCTCGGCACGTGTATTTCGCTGGGAGTAGCGCGCCACTGTTTTTTCATTTCACTTCCGATCAGCCGAGCGCTACCTTATCGGGCATGAAAACGCTCCGCGCCCCGCTCATGCTCCTGTTCGGCGTGCTGCTTCTGACCGGCTTCGTTCAACGCGCGGCCTCGCCGCCGGCAAAGTCCGCCGCACAAGCCGGCGTCACGCCCAAAGTGTTCGCCGCCGCCAACGCGTTCCTGGCGACGCTCAACGACGCGGAGCGTGCGAAGGCGACGTTCGAGTTCTCGAGCAGCCAGCGCACCAACTGGTCGAATCTTCCGAGCGGCATCTTTCAGCGCAACGGCCTGCGGCTCGGCGACCTCACGTCGCCGCAGCGTCAGGCGGCGCTCGCGCGTCGTCGCGGCAGCGCTGAGTCGCTCCGGTTACCAGAAGGTCACCGACATCATGAACGGCGACGAGGTGCTGAAAAACAGGGGCGGCGGACGCACCGGCGGACGACAGGGAGCGCGGCGGGCGGGCGCGGTGGCATCCAGTTCGGGCTCGACGAGTACTACCTCGCGTTCGTCGGCGCCCCGTCGCTGACCGCCCCGTGGATCCTCCAGTTCGGCGGCCATCATCTCGCGATCAACGTCACCATCGTCGGGCCGAACAACGTGATGACGCCGAGCCTTCCGGCGGCGCAGCCGGCCCGATACGTCCTGAACGGACAGACGATCCGCCCGCTCGGCAACGAAAACGACAAAGGCTTTGCGCTGATCAACGCGCTGGACGCCGCGCAGCAGAAGCAGGCGATTCTCAGCTACGAGGTCACGGACCTCGTGCTGGGACCTGGGAACGACGGCAAGGTGATCCAGCCGGAAGGCATGCTCGCCTCGGCGATGAATGCCAATCAGCAGGCGATGCTGCTCGACGTCGTTCACGAGTGGGTCGGCATCCTGAACGACGAAGCGGCGACGGCGAAGATGGCCGAGATCAAAGCGAACCTCGGCAAGACCTACTTCGCGTGGAGCGGAACGACGACCAATGGCGGCGTCGCCTACTACCGCATCCAGGGGCCGACGGTCGTCATCGAGTACGCGCCGCAGCAGGGGGACGTCGATCACATCCACACGATCTATCGCGACCCGACCAACGATTACGGGGCAGGGCTGGTCAAAAAGTGAAAAGTTAAAAGTCGAAAATTAGAAGTCAGAGCGCCTGCGGCCCGAGCGAGGGGCCGGAGGGAAGCGACGCGAAGCGGCGCCCCCGAGCGAGAGCGAGCGGGGGTGGGGCCCCGCGAGCAATAAGAAATGCGAGCGGAACGGTCCTGCAAACATGATGTCTAGTCGCACGAGAACACTCGCCCTTCTCATTGCACTACTGTTGCGTTCGGCCACCGCCGGTGCGCATCGGCTGGACGAGTATCTCCAGGCGACGCGCGTCGGACATCGATCTCGACCGCGTGAATCTCGAGATCGATCTCACACCAGGCGTCAGCATCGCGACGCAGGTCACGAGTTGGATCGATACGAACAGCGACGGCCAATTGTCGCAAGCCGAGGGCCTCGCCTACGGCCATGAGCTGTTGACCTCGCTCGCGGTGACCGTCGATCGAACGCGCCGTGGTGCTGACGATGCGCGACGTCCGGGTTCCGGAGGTCATCGACATGGCCGGCGGTGTCGGGACCATTCGCGTGCGCGCCTCAGCTGAACTCCCCGATCGGACGAGCGGCAGGCACGAGCTTCGCGTCGTGAATACCCATCGGCGGACATTGAGCGTCTACCTGGCGAACCCGCTGGTTCCCTCGATAGCCGCATTCAGATTGTGACTCAGCAGCGCGACCGCGATCAGCACAGCTTGACGATCGGCTATGACATCGAAACGACCGGCGCGTTGAGGCGTATTTCCTGGGTAACCGGGGCACTCACGCTGCTTGCGATGGCTGCCGTGGTCCGCGGAAGACTGGGCCGTTTTCATCCCCGCCGGGCCCGTCCGGTTTAGTTTGCGAGACCGCGCCAACAAAACTACACTAGGGCCCTGTACAGGCACGCTCCTTGCCGAGAGGAACGACAGATGGCTGAAAAGGACGATAAACCCGGCGGTTTTTCCGTCAGCCGCCGCGACTTTCTGAAAACTGCGGGCGTGGTCAGTGCCGTGACGGCCGCGACCTCCCCGGCCGAAGCGGACGCGCAGGCCGCTGGTGAACGGCGTCGGGCCGGGCAACGTGCCGGTTCGGCTGACCGTGAACGGCAAGCGCGTCGATCTGATGATCGAGCCGCGGGTGACGCTGCTCGACGCGCTCCGCATGCGCGCCGACCTGACCGGCAACAAGCGCGGCTGCGATCGCGGCGCGTGCGGCGCGTGCACGATGATCGTGGATGGCCGCGCGGTCTATGCCTGCTCGACGCTGGCGATCGAGTGCCAGGGCAAGGAAGTTCGCAACGTCGACGGCCTGGCAACGGCGGCCGGGCTGCATCCCGTGCAGCAGGCGTTCTGCGACAAGGACGCGCTGATGTGCGGGTTCTGCACGCCCGGCTTCGTCATGGCGAGCGTCGCGCTGCTCGAGAAGAATCCGTCGCCGACGCCCGAACAGATTCGCAAAGGGCTCGACGGCAACATCTGCCGCTGCGGAACGTTCTCGCGGATCTTCGAAGCTGTATCGAGCGTGAAGGGGGTGCAGCGTGGCTGAGCGAGTGAGCGACAGCGAACGAGCCACGCGAACGGAGTGGAGAGCAGGCGCCCCCACGAGTGAGCGTGTAGGGGAGTCTGAGGGGCGACGCCCCTCAGTGAAAGAAGTCAAGGGGGTGACCCGTGGCTAACCCCATCGAACCCCAGGCACCGGGTGGCGCGCAGGCTCCGGCTCCGCCGCTCCAGCCGCAGCCGCCTCAAGGCGGCGGGCGCGGCGGACAGGCTCCGGCTCCACAGGCACAGGGCGGCGGGCGTGGTGGTCCTCAGCTGCCACCGGCGGATCCCAAATACCACTGGGCCGCGCCCCACTCGTCGATCGGCACACACGTCAAGCGGCTCGACGGTCCCGACAAGGTCACAGGCCGCGCGCGTTACACGTTCGACATCAATCGACCCGGCATGCTCTACGGCCGCATCGTCCGATCGCCGTATCCGCACGCGCGGATCGTGTCGGTCGACCTGTCGGCGGCGCAGAAGGCGCCGGGCGTCAAGGCGACGCTCCTGTGGAGAGATCCGGCTGACACGCAGCGGAACGCCGTCATGTATCAAGGCGACGAGATCGCCGCGGTTGCTGCCGACACTGAAGAACGCGCGATCGATGCCGCTCGTTTGGTCAAAGTCGAGTACGAAGTTCTGCCGGCCGTGATTCAGGTGGATCAGGCGCTCGCCGGTACGGCACCCGCAGTCTTCGCCGCGAGCGGCCCGCCCACCGACAACACGTCAGGGACACCACGGAGCAACGTCAGACAAGGCCAAACGCAGGAAACTGGCGACCTTGCGGCAGGCTTCAAGCAGGCTGCGTTCACGCTCGACCAGACGTATGCCACGCACGTGATCACGCACGTCTGCCTCGAGTCGCACGGCGCGGTTTGCGAATGGGACGGGGAGAATCTGACGGCGTGGGTTTCAACGCAGGGCGTCAACGCAACCAAAGACGGGTTTGCCCAGGGTCTCAAGATTCCCGCTTCGAATGTGCGCGTCATCACGCAGTACATGGGCGGCGGCTTCGGCAGCAAGCTCGGCGCGCAGGATCCGCAGGCAATGATTTGCGCGCGGCTGGCCAAGGATGCGAAGGCCCCGGTGAAGCTGATGCTCGATCGAAAGGAAGAGCATCTCGCGACGGGCAATCGACCTTCAGCCGCGGCACGAATCAAGGCGGGCGTCGCCGCCGACGGCATGTTGACGGCGTTCGACGGCGAGTCGTGGGGCACGGGAGGCGCTGGTGCGGCGGCAGGATTCCCGCTTCCCTATATCTACCAGTTCCCGAACCGCCGGCGCGCGCACAAGGACGTCTACATCAACACCGGCCAGCAGCGGCCGATGCGCGCACCGGGACATCCGCAGGGTTCCTTCATCACCGAAGTGCTCATGGAGGAGCTGGCGGACCTGGTGAAGATGGATCCGGTTGAATTCCGGATCAAGAACCTGCCGCCCGAGGCGCCCAATGCCATGTGGGGCCAGTACCTGCGGCAGGGCGCCAAGGAGTTCGGGTGGGACAAGCGGCATCCGACCGGCGATCCCACGCCCGGACCGATCAAGACCGGCATGGGCGTGGCGATCAACACGTGGGGCGGCGGCGGCAATCAGGGACGCGCGCACGTGGAGATCGCCTCGGACGGCACGGTCGTCGTTCGCTGCGGCACACAGGATCTCGGCACCGGCACCCGCACGCTCGTCGCCGTCGTGGCCGCCGACACGTTCGGTATTCCGGTCGGCAATATCAAGCCGGAGATCGGCGACACGATGTATCCGGCCAGCGGCGGATCGGGCGGGAGCACGACCGCGGCGGGTATCAGTCCGGCTATCCGGATTGCGACGGTCAATGCGCTCGATGCCCTGAAAGACAAGATCGCGCCGGCGCTGGGCGTGGAGGCGGCCTCACTTGTCGCGGTGAACGGACGTATTCAGGTCAAAGACAATCCGTCGAAAGGCATGTCGTGGGCCGACGCGTGCAAGCAGATCGGCGCGCAGCCGATTGCGGCCGACGGTGCGTGGCAACCAGGTCTCTCATCCGCCACGACGTCAGGCGTCCAGTTCGCCGAAGTCAAAGTCGACATCGAGACCGGCATCGTCAAGGTGGTCCGCGTGCTGGCGCTCCAGGATTGCGGGCTCGTGATCAGCAGGCTCACGGCTGAAAGCCAGGTCTACGGCGGCATCGTTGGTTCGTTGAACTTTGCGCTCTTCGAGGATCGCATCCTCGATCGCAACACCGGGCAGATGGTGAACCCGAACATGGAGTGGTACCTGCTCGCGGGGATGTCGGACATCCCGAAGATCGACGTCAGGCTGATGGACCAGTCGGAACGCGGCGTGATCGGCATCGGCGAGCCGCCGACGGTTCCCACCGCGGCGGCGATTGCGCTTGCGGTGCGAAATGCGATCGGGGTCACCGTGCGCAGCCTGCCGCTCACCCCGGCAAAGATTCTTCAGACGTTGTCGCAGCAACGAGCCTAAGGAGGATTCAGTGAAAGCGTTCTCGTACGTGAATCCCGCGAACGAAAGGGATGCGGTTCGCGCGCTGAGCCCCGAGCTACGAGAAGGCGCTGCCGCTCGGCGGCGGTCAGGATCTTCTCGCGCGGATGAAGGACTACGTCACGCAGCCGGATCGCATCGTGAACGTGAAAGGGGCGCTCGATGCCACCGTGACGTCGATGCCCGGCGGCGGGCTCAAGATCGGCGCGGCGATGAGAATTGTCGACCTGGCGGCGCACCCGCAGGTCGCGAAGTTGTATCCCGCGATAGTGATGGCCGCCGGCGAAGTCGGAACCCCTCAGATACGCAACCAGGGAACCGTCGGCGGGAATCTCAATCAGCGGCCGCGCTGCTGGTATTTCCGCAACGAGGAGTTCGTCTGCTTCAAGAAGGGAGGCAGCCAGTGCTTCTCTCCGTCGGGCGAAAACCAGTTCCACGCGATCTTCGGCAACGGTCCGAGCTTCATCGTGCACCCATCGAGTCTGGCGGTGCCGTCAGTGGCGTACGGCGCCACGTTCCGGATCCTCGGACCGAAGGGTGAACGGATGGTCCCGGCTGCCGAGTATTTCACGATGCCGACGCTGCAGAACGTGCAGAGGGAAAACGTGCTCGCGCCGGATGAGCTCCTCACGCACGTGATCCTGCCGGCGCCAGGCGCGGTGAAGAGCGGACATTACGAGGTTCGCTACAAGGAATCGCACGACTGGCCGATAGCCTTCGCGACGGTGCTGCTCACGATGAACGGCAACACGGTGCAGGCCGCGAGAGTGGTAATGGGCGCGGTTGCGCCAGTCCCCTGGCGATCGCAGGCCGCCGAAGCTGCACTGGCCGGCAAGGCCATCAACGAGCAGACGGCAGCCGCCGCGGCTGACGCCGCGCTGCGCGATGCCAAACCGATGAGCCAGAACGGCTACAAGATCCAGGTGGCGAAGACAGCAGTGAAGCGGGCCATTCTGAACGCCGCTGGGCTGAACGTCCCCGGCACCAGAAACACCCTGTGAGCGCGGAGCAGTCATGGAATCATTGACATCGCCCAAGATTACCGTCGGGGTCCATTGCCTCAGAATTCGCACAAAACGCATGTATGTCGCCTCGGTAGTGGACCCGGCCGAATCAACGTTCTATGATCCTTATGAGGCGTCGGCCTACTGGTGCGTGGACACCACCAGCGGTTTTGGCCCGGATGGCCAGCCAGTTCGCCCCGATGTCTGCTGCGGGGAACGGGGTTGTTGCAAACTCTGAAACACCCGCAGGGCGGCTGAGCCGCGGCGTAGACACCCGTAGCGCGCAGCTTTAGCTGCGCGTCAGAAAGGAAAATATGAGACACGCGGTATTGGCGACGGTGCTGGCGGCCCTCGTCGCGGCTCCTCTCGGGGCTCGCGGCGCCTCGGGCACGTCAATCAGCGGCTCCTATGTCGAAGCGAGGACGGCTGAAGTCTTCACCGGCGGATGCATCATGAACGGCGAGGCCGCCACGACCGGGCGCGAGGCGCTGCTCGTGTGGAAAGTCGATCGCGGCAGCTTCGACGGCGTCCCGTTGAACGGCCTCGCGGTCGTCGCGGCAATTGCGGGCGATCAGAATCTCGGCATTCGCGAAATCGGTGGGGCTCCGGCGGCCACGCGCGCGGCAATTTTCGTGGACGAGCGCGCCACCCCGGCGCAGCGCCTGGCGCTCGTCTCGATGGCGAAGCAGCACTCGAACGGCATGGTCTCGACGGTGATCGAGACCACGCCGACGACGATCCAGTTCGCCGACGAAGCCGAGGCCATCAAGGTATCGGCAAAATCGCTCCGGCTGACCGTGCAGAAGGAAATGAATCACGACCCGAGCTGCGGCGCGCATCAGTGGTTCCACCCATTTGCGGACGTCTCCGAGCCGATGATGGGAACGACGTCTGAAAACGCGTTCAGCGGCGCGGCCCTGGGAACCAAGTGGAGCGACCCGAACAAGCGGTCGTCGTTCTTCGGAACCTTCGCGTATTAGGCTCTCGTCCGCAGGGCCAAAGCCTGCGCTCCGGGTGTCAACTGACCAGAAACGCCGTCCGACGTGGACGGCGTTTGTTTTTAGAGACAACGCCGAGCGACGCGCTCGGCCCAATCAGCAATCAACAATCAGCCTTCAGCATTCGGCAATCGGTCCAATCGGTCCACGATAGAATCAAACCGATCCACTCATGAAGGCGGGGACGGCTCCTCTGCAGGTGCTCGGGCCCTACCAGATCCTCGAGCTGCTCGGGGGCGGGGGCGGCGGCGACGTGTATCGCGCGTGGGATCCCCGCCTGGAGCGCGAGATTGCGCTCAAGATCCTGCATCGGCGATCCGCAATCGATGCGGAGCGGCTCCACCGCTTCGTCGCTGAAGCGCGTGCCGCGGGCACGCTCAATCATCCCAATATCGTCACCGTCTTCGACGTGTCGGTCGACGGCGAATACCCGTTCATCGCCTCGGAATTGATCGACGGCAACCCGCTGCGGGAGGAGATCCGGCGCGGCCGCGTCCCGCTCAAACGCGCGCTCGATCTCGCAACCCAGATAGCGGACGGGCTGGCCGCGGCGCACGACGCCGGCATCGTCCATCGGGATCTCAAGCCCGAGAACATCATGGTGACCCGCAGCGGGCGCGCGAAGATCCTCGATTTCGGCCTGACGCGGATCGGAATGGATGCGCGACCGGGCACGTCGATGCCGACCAACGACGCGACCGAGACGGAGGACGGTCTCCGATCGGGCACGGTCCCCTACATGAGCCCGGAGCAGGCGGTGGGCTCGCCCACGGACTTTCACTCCGATCAGTTTTCGTTCGGACTGATCCTCTACGAGATGCTGGCCGGCAGGCCGGCGTTCCGGCGCGAGACCCCGGCGGCGACACTCCACGCGATCATCAACGACGATCTGCCGCCCATGTCCACGCTGGGTACGCGAACGCCGCTGCAGCTTCGCTGGATGATCGAGCGATGCTTCGCCAAGCAGCCCGCGGATCGGTACGCGTCAACCGCCGACCTGCACCACGAGCTGCGCATGCTTCGCGATCGATTGACGGAGGTCACCGATCGGGAGAGCGCGACTCCCTGGATATTCACGACGCCGTGGCGCATAGGGCTGATGGTGGCGGCGATCGTCGCCGTGCTGGCTGCGTCGATCGTGCTGGTGATAGCGCTCGCCGGCGACGAGATCGTCGACGTGTCGGCCTTGCGATTCACGCCGCTGGCCACGGAAGCCGGGTACGAGGGATTTCCGTCGTGGTCGCCGAACGACGAGGTCGTTGCCTACGCCGCCGAGGTCGAAGGTGTCCTTCAAGTCTTCACCCGCCGGCTTTCATCCTCCGGGCCGGTCCAGGTGACCTACGGACATTTCGACGCGACGCAGCCGTTCTGGTCGCACGACGGCCGGCGAATCTATTTCACCTCGCAGGCGCAGGAAAAACAGGGCATCTGGTCGATCGGCGCATCAGGCGGAACACCGGAAATCGTCGTCCGCGACGCGCTTCGCGGCGCCATCTCTCCCGATGGCGGCACGATTGCGTTCCTCCGCGATGAGGGGCAGGGGGACGTCGTCGGTGCATCGACGCTCTGGCTGTCAACTCCCGGAACCGCCGAGCCGTGGAGCAGCGATGCCGTTGAAAACCACGCCGTGAAGTCCGCTGCGCTTGGACGGCTGCCCTTTGTCGAGGGGTCGCTCGCGTTTTCCCCCGACGGCAGCACGCTGGGGATCTGTGCAGTCGCGCGATCGATCGAACTCCAGCCCGACGCGCGCGGCTGGCAATTCTGGGTCGTGCCACTCAAGGGCGGGGCGCCGTATCGCCGTTTCGAAGACTGGGCGGACCTTGCTCCGCGAGCCACGAACTTCAGCTGGTTGCCGGACGGACACAACGTGGTGCTAGCCGTCATCTCGCTCACCCGGCCGGGCGCGGACCTCTGGCTCGCCGATGTGGATCGGGATCGTCGATGGCCGCTGACGCGAAGCGCCGACAACGAGTATTACCCGTCTGCGTCCCCATCAGGCGAACAGATTGTGTTCACGCGGGAGGATTCCGACTACGACCTCGTCACCGTGTCGGTTGATGCGCGCGCCCCGGAACCGGCTCCAACGGCAACTGCTTCGATGCGCCCGCTTATCATCACCTCGCGCAGCGAATCCGAGCCGGCATGGTCGGCCGACGGCCACTCGCTCGCCTACGTCACCGACCGCGGCGGTCAGGACGAAATCTGGCTGCGAAGCCGCGACGGCGACCGATGGGTGGACAAGCCTGTCGTCACGCAAAAGGAGTTCGGCGAGGATCGGACGATCATGCTCGGCGCGCCAACGTTTTCGCCGGACGGCCACCAGATCGCGTTCCTGCGCAACGCGCAAAAACCCATGATCTGGCCGCTGCGCATCTGGACCCGCTTCACCGACGGCGGCGCACCGGTTCCGCTGCTGCCGGCGTCGCACGAGGGCTATCAGAGTGCGCCAACCTGGTCTCCCGATGGGCAGTGGATCGCTTACACCGAGTGGAAATCACGGCAGTGGGTGCTTGCCAAGGTGCGCGTGGGCAGCGGTTCGGCGCCCGTGGTGCTTCGAACCGACGGCGTTCCCGGCGCCGCACCTCATTGGTCGCCCGCCAATGACTGGATTACGTGGGAAACAGACAAGGGGCTCATCCTCGTATCGCCAGATGGCAAGAACGAGCGACTCGTGCAGACCGATCCCGTGTCAGACCGATGGTTGTTCCATGAATGGACCGCTCGAGGAACACGGCTGGCGGGGATCAAGGAAACAGACGACCTGCAGTTGATCATGGTCGAGGTCGAGGCGGCGAGTGGCCGACAGAAAGTGCTGGCTCGCCTCGGAGCCTCCCCACCTTCCAACAATCCGGTGAAGGGATTCACCCTCAGCGCCGATGGTCGCACGGCCGTCATCGCCACCGTTCACCTTCGCGGCGATCTCTGGGTGATGGACGGCCTGAAGGTGCGTCGCAGGGGTCTTGCGGATCTGTTCTCCCCCGGCTTCAATCGTCAGTGATGCGCGCAGAGTGCGACGCGCGAGGAGCCGCGCGTCAATCGAGAGCAACCGTGTCGGTCAGTCCGGCCGCCGGCGGGACGCGGAACGTAATCACCACCGGCCCGAGACGGATCGTGTCCCCGTCATTCAGCCGACGCGGCGCAGTGACGGGTTCGTTTCCCACGAACGTGCCGTTCTTGCTGCCGAGATCCTCCACGGTCGCCTCCTGCCCGTCAAGAACGAGGCGCGCGTGGTGCCGTGACACGCCGGGGGCGTCTACCCAGACCGACGCGTCGGGCGCCCGTCCGAGAATGTGTTCGCCGCTCTCGATCGGAATCTGACGCGACGACCAGACGAGCCAGCACCTGCTGCTGGCGATCCCGCCGTGCCCGGACGCGTCGTCATCGCGTATCGCTCCAATGAACCAGTAACCGAACCGGTGCACCGTCCGCACGAATCGCGGCGTGTCAGCCGTGTCGTCCAGCGCCTGCCGCACCTCTCTGATCAAGCTTGCGAGATTCGTGTCGGCCACGAACGTCGCCGGCCAGAGCGCCTGTTGAAGCTCGGTTTTCGAAACCGCCCGATGACGATTGTCGATCAGGATTTGAAGCAGGTGAAACGCCTTGGGCGAAAGATGGATCTCCTCGCCGTCCCGCAGGAGACGCCGTGTGTCTCCGTCCATCGCGAATCGAGCGAAGTGGTGGATCACCGCAGGTCTCGCTGCCAACTATAAGATCCCTCGACGCCTGCCGCAATTCCGCGTCGGCGGCACCCTTCGGCCCCACCACGGAAATCCCATAAGAATCCGCGCCATCTGCCCTTGACACCTCGAGACCCGGGCCTTAGATTGCTCGGAAAGACGGACAGACCGAAGGAGGGCACGATGATGTTCCGCCGCCTGCTCCTGGTCGGTGTCGCAGCAGGGTTGTGCGCGGCGTCGTGGACGGATTTGAACGCGTGTGGCGACAAGTTCATGCGCGTTGGCCGGGCCGCCTCCGGACGTAAGTACGCGGCTTTGCACCCATCGTCCATCCTGATCTACCGCCCGGCGCGCTCGACCAGCCAGGGCATCGCCGAATTCGAGGCCCTCCTCAAGAGAGCCGGACACTCCCCTCGCGTGCTCCAGCGGGGAGAAAACATCGCGCCGATTCTCGCCACTGCGAGCTATCCGCTCGTCATCGCGGACTACAGCGACGTCGAAATGCTCAAGCAGGATGTCGATGCCGCACCCGGAAACCCCGGTGTTCTCCCGATCCTGGTCGAATCGAACAAGGCGATTGAGGCTCGAGCGAAGCAGGACTTTCACTGCCTGATCAAGCCCAAAGCGATGAGCGATAACGACGCCCTTGCTGAGATCGACCACGCGCTCGATATCAGGCTCAAGGGCATCCACCAGACGCGATAACACCTGGCCTCACAACTCATGGTCACGCGCACAGTCGCGGCGCGGATCGGATGGATGTCGCTCCTCGCGGTCCTCGCGGGCGGCGCGGCTCCTGCGCGCGCGCAGCCGTGGGTTCCTCCGCCAGGTGAAGGAACCGTGTCGGTGACGTATCAGAACTACTACGTCAAGGGGCATTGGGTAGGCCCGCAAGGCGTTCGAACAGACAACGGCGGGACGCATTCGAAGTCGCTGGTCGCGGAAGTCGACTGCGGGTTGCCCCGTTCGATTGGCCTGAGCGTAGGCCTGCCCTTCATCGCGTCCAAGTACACGGGGTCGTCGGTCTACTTCGTGAACGGGCAGAAAACGACTCCGGGTCCCCTGGACGACGGTTCCTATCATGGTGCCTTTCAAGACCTGCATGTCGAGGTCAGGCGCGCGAGTAGATTCCGCCGCATCGCTGTCTCGCCGTTCGCGGGGCTCGCGCTACCGACTCACGAATATGAGACGCAGGGTGAGGCCGTTCCCGGTCGCCATCGGACGGAGTTTCAGTTTGGGGCCACGGCGGGGACCGACATCAGTAACTGGTTGCCGTCCGGCTACGTTCACGCCGGCTATTCTCTGTCCACGGCCGAACAGATCGATGATCTGCCGTCGCTGCGCAGCCTCGTTGACGTTGAAGTGGGCTCCGGCCTGACCCGCCGCCTGGGATTGAGGGGGGTGGCCAGCTGGCAAATCAGGCACAAGGGGCCGACGCAGCAGGAGCTCGTCGATCACGGCTGGACGACGCACGATCGTTTCGTCGTCTCGAACTACTTCAATCTTGGCGGCGGAGCCACGATTCGATTGACGCCGTCCACGGAGTTATCCGGGACATGGGTCTCGGCGATGACCGGAAGTTTCGGCGCGCACATCGCCCAGTTGCTCAACGTCACCCTCAGCCACGAGTTCGGTGGCGGAAGCGCCGTCAAAGGACTCGGCGCATCCGCCAGCGGCTCGAAGCAGCCCTGATTGGTCAATGATAGTGCGCCTCGCGCAGCACGTGCGTCAGTGCAAACTGCGCGACCTGTCGGCCGAGCCGATCGCCATCCCTGTCGGCCGTCCGAAAATGGATGCCGGCGAGAATCCTGGCCTCGATCATTTCGTCCGACAGTTCAGCGACGCTGTGATACGTGCGGCTTTGTTCTGGGGCTGGAACGTTGGGGTTGACGACGGTGAAGGTCACCGGATCTGTGCCAAACAATCTTTCGAGCACATGCACAAACGCGCCTGTGTACGTCGTGTGACCCGAGACGTAGTCGGGGAACGGCGGCGTAACCCCAAGCGGCAGCCACGACGGGTTGCCAATCGTCGCAGGATTTCCGTCGCTATCCGCCTGCCGGATCGCGGTCACGGGGCGCCAGAAGTTGTCGGCATACTTCGCGTCCCATGCGGCCACGTACGCGTCCATGCCGGCCATGCTCAACAACGCAAAGAACCGCGCGTTTTCCGACAACCCAAGCGCTCGATCGAGTGAGATCTGCCGCGCGATCTGCATGAAGATGGGAATGCTGTTGCCCAGCCAGAACCGCGCCGTGGCGGACTCGGCGTGGCTTCTCTGCCCATTCGATTCGCCGTTCACGTCACCTCTGGCCTGGACCTCGTTGAGATCGGCCGCATACTCCTCGCTCGTCAACGACGGCGGACCGTCGGGGCGGAACTGATCTCCGCTGTGCAACGCGAACGGCACGACGCGACCGAATCCCGGCAGCAGCGCGGGCGCAAATGCCGGCGGCGTCGGCACCCACACTCCGGGACCGCTCCCCGGCGTATAGGGAACGATGACTGAGAAGCCGTCGTGGCTGCGTTCCGCGAGAAGCCGGGACGCGACATCCTCACCAACGTTCACGCCGAGCATACGCTCCGGCTCCGGAATTCCTTCGAGCGACGTCATCAGCGCCGCGTCATATTCCGGGATCATCGACGCCGGCAGCAGCGTCACGAGGACGCGATGTGCAGCTGCGGCGGCGGCGGCAACCGGGGATGCGCCAAACGGCGCCTCCGCTGGCCGCTGGTAGGTTTGATACTCACCGGTGATCGAGTTGACGGCATCGTGCATGGCCACGTGCATGATCGCGAGCAGCCGTGCCTGTGGCGGGCCGACCGCTGACGGCACTTTGAGCAGCTGCATGTTCCAATCGCGTACGACATCCGCGTCGGCGCGGGGAGCGAAGCCGGCGAGTATGAGGGCAACGATCGTCAATCGTGCGAACCGTGTGGTCGTTCTGCGGGTCACGCGTCACCTCCTGGCGACGCATGTGGTTTTTGCGCCGCAGAATGAAGACTACTGAGCCGCGCGGGTGAAGTCGTGGGAGCGGCGTGGAGCCGTGCTGTGAATTCTGTGGTATTCGCGCTATTGGGCAGGAACCGTATCGGTCGACTCGACCGGCGGTGGGATTCGGAACGTGATCACGACCGGCCCCAGGCGAATCTGATCGCCGTCAACCAGCTGACGCGGCGAGGTGACGGCCGCTTCGCCGACAAACGTTCCGTTCTTGCTTCCCAGATCCTCGATCGTGGCTTCTGCACCCGTGATGACGATGCGTGCGTGGTGGCGGGAGACGCCGACAGCGTCGATCCAGACCGACGCATCGGGCGCTCTGCCGAGAACATGTTCGCCGGTATCGACCGCGATCTGTCGCGACGCCCAAATCAGCCAGTATCTGAAGGGCGGCTGGTCCGGCTGTCTCGAGTCGCCATCCTGCGTCTCGCCGATGAACCAGTACCCAAACCGGTGGACCGTCCTCACGAACCGTGGCGTGTTGGCAGTGTCGTCGAGCGCGCGCCGGATCTCCTTGATCAAGCTCGCCAGATTCGTATCGAGGACGAATGTCGTCGGCCAGAGTGCCTTCTGCAGATCGCTGCGCGACATGGCCCGGTTGCGGTTTTCGAGCAGAAGTTGGAGCAGCTGCAGAGCCTTCGGAGAGAGGTGGACTTCGTCGCCGTCCCGCATGAGCCGCCTGGTGTCGCTGTCCAGGGCAAACCGATCGAAGTGGTGGATCACCGCAGGTCTCAGACTTCACTATAAGTCCCGAGGCGGGGCACCGCAATCAGCCTGACGGTGGCGGACGGTACGTCAGTTCGACGGAGAGGCGGTTAATTGAGCTGCTCGGACCGCGGTGCGGCGCTGCATATAGGCCGCGTATTGCTTGAATTCGACAGCCGCGACGCCGAGGTAGAACGTCAGAATCATTTTTGTCGATGGATCACGTGTTTGTCAGCCGGTCGACGGGGCGCCAGTTCGAGGCGCTGACAGCCGCATCTCTCCTTGAACAACGAGTTTCGCTTCCGGATCGTACAGCGCACTCCAGGTATTCCCGGTGTCCGTTCGATCCAATTCGACCGGTTGGCACCGCGACCGCCAGGCGCTAGACTCGATCCCGCCGATGGAAGCCTTTCGACGTTTGGTTGAAACGTCGCCCGACGGAATTCTGATCGTTGAAAAGGAACGAATCACGTTTGCGAATGCTTCGGCCCTGGTGCTGATGGGCCTGGGCCGCATGGATGAGCTTCTGGGGCATTCCGTTTTTGAGCTGATTGCCGCCGACCATCGGCAGAACCTCCGCAATTACATGACCCGCTGGCAATCCGGCGAGCGGACCCCCCCGATAGACCTCACCTTGACTTGCCTCGACGGCAGCGTGAGGGACGTGAGCGTGGCAGGTGCCCTTCTGAACGTAGAGGGCGACGGCGCCATACAGCTCGTCGTGCGGGATACCACGGACCACCAGAAAGCCGAACGCGCGCACAGGGACAATGAGGAACGGCTCACGCTCGCGATTGCTGGCGCGCTCGAGGGCGTCTGGGACTGGAATCTGGAAACCGACGCGGTGGTGTATTCTCCGCGCTGGACGGACATGCTCGGGTACTCTCCCGAAGAAATCGAACCACACGTCAGCGCCTGGGAACGCCTGGTCCACCCGGACGACCGATCCCGTGCCGATCGCGCCAGCGAGAGCGTCGCACGCGGTGACCGCACGACCTACGAAGCAGAGTTTCGGCTGCGGCACAAGGCCGGCCACTACGTGCACGTCCTGTCGCGAGGATTCCCGGTTCGCCGGGAACCCGGCGGTCCGGTTGTGCGCATTGTCGGAACCCATCTCGATCTCACCGAGCGCCGCCAGGCAGAGGCGGCGCTTCGCGAGAACGAGGAGCGCCTGAAGCTGGCGTTCGCCGGTGCCCAGGAGGGAGTCTGGGACTGGAATCTGGAAACCAACGCGGTCGTGTACTCGTCGCGCTGGAAGGAGATGCTGGGTTACGGCGACGATGAGATCGAGCCGAACATCGGCGCATGGGAGCGTCTGCTCCATCCTGATGACCGGGAAAAAGCCCTTCGGCTCAACGAAAGCGTCACCGCTGGCGCGGACACGTACGAGGGTGAATTCCGTCTGCTCCATAAAGACGGTCACTACGTCGAAGTGCTCTCTCGTGGCTATCCGGTTCGCCGCGTGGCCGGCGGACCAGTCGTGCGGATCGTGGGAACGCACTTCGACCTGACCGAGCGGAAGCGCGCCGAAGCGGAACGCGCCCGGAGGGAGTTGCTCGCCCGGCTGGTCTTCGCCCAGGAAGACGAACGCCGTCGGATCGCCCGCGAGATGCACGACCAATTTGGCGAGCACCTGACAGCGCTCGCGCTTCGCATCCGTCTGCTCAAGGATGCGTGCGGCGACCGGGCGGACTGGCGCGCGCACGTCGAGTCGATCGAGGGCATCGCCCAACGGCTCGATCACGACGTGGACCAGCTCGTCTGGCACCTTCGCCCGACCGCGCTCGACGATCTCGGTCTTCGCGCCGCACTCGGCAATTACGTGCAGGACTGGTCGGCGCGCGTGGGCATTCCCGCTCGGCTGCACACATCGGGGCTTCTGGACGATCGCCTGGCCGCGGATGTCGAGACCGCGCTTTACCGGATCGCGCAGGAAGCGCTGACGAATGTCGCGAAGCATGCCAGCGCCGCCAATGTCGAGGTGATCCTCGAGCGCCGGGCGGATCACGTGGTCCTCATCATCGAAGACGACGGTGCGGGATTCGAACCGGCCTCGCGAGAAACGGCCACGGAGGGGTTCGGGCTGCTCGGTATGCGCGAGCGCGCGGCGCTCGTCGGCGCGACGCTCGAAATCGAATCCTCGGCGGGCAATGGCACGGCGATCTTCGTCCGGATGACGACAAACCCTGCACCCGACAAAGCTCGGTTGTCATGACTGAACGCACAACCCCTCTTCGCATTCTGCTGGCCGACGATCACGTCACGGTTCGGCACGGGTTGAAGCTGCTCATCGACAGCCAGCCGGACATGAAGGTGGTATCGGAAGCCAGCGACGGCAAGGCCGCGATGGAAAATGCGCTCGCGATCAAGCCGGACGTCGTCGTCATGGATATTTCCATGCCCGGGATGAACGGGCTCGCGGCGACGCGCGCGCTGAAGCAGAAGCAGCCCAAGGCGGTCATCGTCACGCTGACCAGGCATAGCGACGATGCCTACATGCAGGAATTGCTGCGCGCGGGTGTCTCAGGATACGTACTGAAGCAGAGCGCGCCGAACGAGCTGCTCCAGGCGATCCGGGCAGCCGCGGCCGGCGGGCAGTACCTGGATTCGACCCTCACTCCGCGCGTAACCGCCCGGCTTCTGCGTCGGCCCGACAAGGCCAGCAAGCCGGCCGCCAGTCTCAGCGAGCGTGAGGCGGAAGTACTGCGCCTCATCGCCGCCGGATACAGCAACAAGGAGATCGCCGGCCAGCTGTCGCTGAGCGTCAAGACCGTGGAAGCCCACAAATCGAACGCCATGAGAAAGCTCGACTTGCGCGGCCGAATCGACATCGTGAAGTACGCCGTCCTCCAGGGATGGCTGGAAAACCGGTAAGTCTGTTCTGTCGCTGTCAAGTTTTTACTTTTAACTTTTAACTTTTTACTTCCCTTAGGGATCTTCCCTACCCCTCTTGCTCCCTTTTCCCGATAGCGTGCCGTTTGACCGCTGTGTACATTCGGCCCGATCGCAGATCTACCGCCTCAAGGAGGCACCCCATGGAGAACCGGTCGAATGCTCTAGCCGACGGACCACTACCACCCACTTCTGCGTCTCTTTTCAAGAAGCAGCGACGCGTCACATCGGCTTCGCGCAGGGATCTCCAGGTGGGCGTCATGCCTCGCACCAATGTTCTCGTCGTCGGAAGTTCCGAAGCGACCCGGATCGTCCTGGACATGCTGCGCCTCGATCTGCGGGGCCCGGTCCTCAAGTGGCAGCCCGGACAGCCGCTGGAACTTCCGACGCGAGGCCGCGCCGCCACCGTGGTCCTGGAGGATTTGACGCGGCTCAGCGACGAAGAGCAGGTCCGCGTCGTGGGTTGGCTCGAGGAAATCGCGGGGCACATCCGGGTGGTGAGCACGACAACGGTCCCCATCTGGCCGCGTGTTGCGCGGGGCGAATTCAACGATGTCCTTTACTATCGGTTGAACACCGTCTACGTGGACGTCGGCTCCTAGTCAATCCGAGGGGCCGGCGCCCCTTTCATTTTTTCGGCGAACGGTCTCTAATGCGCGGATGCGCTTCGCCCGCATCCTGCTTCCTCTCTTTCTTTGCGTGGCCGCGTTGTCGATCGAATCGCGATCGACAACCTTCGCCCAACCAACCCCCTTTGACGTCGTCATCCGTGGCGGTGTCGTCTACGACGGTACCGGTGCGCCCGGCCAGCGGGCGGACGTCGGCATTCGCGGCGACCGAATTGCGGCGGTCGGCGACCTGTCGGGCATGCCGGCTACCACGGCGATCAACGCCTCGGGGCTTGCGGTCGCTCCCGGCTTCATCAACATGCTGTCGTGGTCCACCGAGTCGCTGCTGATCGACGGACGTTCGCAGGGAGAGCTGCGCGAGGGCGTCACGACCCAGATCTTCGGCGAGGGAAACTCTATGGGTCCGCTCACGCCCGAAATGAAGCGGCGGGCGATCGAGCAGATGGGAGATCTCAAGTATTCGATCACCTGGACCGGCCTGGCGGAGTACCTGAAACAGCTCGAAGAGCAGGGGATTTCCCAGAACGTCGCGTCGTTCATCGGCGCGACCACCATTCGCGAGCACGTTGTCGGCCTCGAGGACAAGCCTCCGACTCCGGCGCAACTCGACGAGATGCGTGCCCTGGTTCGCGACGAGATGGAAGCGGGGGCGCTCGGGATTGGATCGTCGCTCATCTACGCGCCCGCGTTCTATGCGTCCACCGAGGAACTGATCGAGCTCTGTAAGGTCGCGGCACGGTACCGCGGCAAGTACATCTCGCACATGCGCAGCGAAGGCAATCGCCTGCTCGAGGCGGTTGACGAGCTGATTCGGATCAGCCGCGAAGCGGGCATCCCTGCAGAGATCTACCATCTGAAGGCAGCCGGCCAGTCGAACTGGTCGAAGATGGATCGGGTGATTGCGAAGGTCGAGGCCGCGCGCCGCGACGGGCTGAAGATTACCGCGGACATGTACACGTACGCAGCGGGCGCGACCGGACTCGACGCATCGATGCCGCCGTGGGTGCTCGACGGAGGTTACGACGCGGCCTATAAGCGGCTCGCCGATCCGGAGGTGCGAAAGAAAATCGCCGCCGCCATCCGGACACCATCCGACGACTGGGAAAACCTCTATCGCGCCGCAGGATCTGCCGACCGCGTGCTGCTGGTCGGGTTCAAGTCCGACAAGCTGAAGCCACTCACCGGCAAGACCCTCGCGGACGCAGCGAAAATGCGCGGCGAAGACCCGGTCGAGACGATCATGAACCTCGTCCTCGAAGATCGGTCCAGAGTGGACACGGTGTACTTCATGATGTCGGAGGACAATATCCGCAAGCAGATTGCCCTGCCGTGGGTGTCCTTCGGGTCGGACGCCGCGTCGATGGCGCCCGAGCCGCCGTTCACCAAATCGTCGGCTCATCCGCGCGCCTACGGCAACTTCGCGCGTGTCCTGGGCAAGTACGTGCGCGACGACAAGGTGCTGACGATGGCCGACGCGGTTCGAAAACTGAGCGGACTGCCCGCGACGAACCTCGAGCTGGATCGCCGCGGATTCTTGAAGGAGGGTATGTTTGCCGACGTCGTGGTCTTCGACCCGGCGACGATCGCCGATCGAGCGACGTTCGAGAACCCACACCAGTATGCGGCAGGCGTACGGCATGTGTTCGTCAATGGTTCGCAGGTGATCAAAGACGGAGAGCACACTGGCCGCAAACCCGGACGGGCGCTCTGGGGCCCTGGCAAGACCCGGTAGCCGCGGCCGTGCGCAGGTTTCATCTATTCGAGATCGAAGATCAGTCGTGGTGTCCGGCCACGATTCGCGACCTGGCGACCGACTACCTGCATTTCATCCAGACCGCACTGCCGCTTCATCGAGCCGTCACCCCCCTGATTCGCGAGACCCTCGGCGCTTCAGGAACGACGCGCATCGTCGACCTCTGTTCGGGCGGATCGGGTCCACTGCCAGCCGTCATCGCCGGCCTCGCCGAGTCGGGCATTCCGGCAACGGCCACGTTGACCGACCTCTTTCCCAACATTCCGGCATTCGAAAGCGCAGCCAGGGCTTCACGGGGTGCGATCGACTACGTGCGTGCGCCGGTGGACGCGAGAGCCGTTCCGCGCGAGCTGACTGGATTGCGAACGCTGTTCAACGGCTTTCATCATTTCAAGCCCGAGGACGCTCGAGCGATCCTCCTCGATGCCGCTGACGCACGGCAGCCGATCGCCATCTTCGAGGCGTCGCGTCGCACGATCAAGACCATCCTGCCAGTCTTGCTGATGCCACTCTTCGTCTGGATTTTCACGCCATTCATGCGGCCGTTCCTGTGGAGACGCCTGCTGTTCACGTATCCGCTTCCGTTCGTTCCGCTCATTTGCCTGTGGGACGGCCTTGTTTCTCAATTGCGCGCGTATACCGCCGAGGAGTTGCGCGCGCTCGCCGCGCCGGCAGCGGACAGAATGTATTGGCGCGCCGGCTATACACCGCTGGTGGCGGGGCCGGGCCTGTTGACGTATCTGGTCGGGTGGCCCGAGCACCCAAAGCAAGTACGATAGACCCCGGATCCCGGAGTCTTGATTGGAGCATTCGATGAACGATCAGGCTGTTCGCGAACTGCTGGCGAAGCTGCTCTCGTGGGAAGACTCGCACGCGGGCTTCGATGCTGCGGTCGACGGAATTCCCGAGCAGTTTCGCGGCAAGCGTGCCGGCGCGCATTCACCCTGGGAGCTTATCGAGCACATGCGCATTGCGCAGCACGACATCCTCGACTTCAGCCGCAACAAGGACTACCACGAGATGGAATGGCCGAAGGAATACTGGCCCAAGTCACCCGCGCCATCATCAACAGCCGAGTGGGAAGCGAGCATCGAGGCCTTCCGGAAGGATCGCGAGGGCTTACGGCAACTTGCGCTCGATGGAAGCATGGACCTCACCGCTCCGATCCCGCACGGCAGCGGCCAGACTTACCTGCGCGAGATAGTGCTGGCGGCGGACCATACCGCCTACCATGTCGGGCAATTGATACTCGCGCGGCACATGCTCGGCATCTGGAAATAGAAGCGACGGTGCCTGCGATGAGCGAAGAACACTGGACGAGAGTCGAACGTTTTCTGGCTGAAACGATTGTCAAGCCGGACGCGGCACTGGATGCCGCGCTCGACGCGAGCGACGCCGCCGGCCTGCCGTCGATCAATGTTTCACCAAGCCAGGGCAAGCTTCTCCAGATCCTTGCGCGGCTCGTGGGCGCACGGACCATTCTGGAGATCGGAACGCTTGGGGGCTACAGCACAATCTGGCTGGCGCGAGCGCTGCAGCCGGGAGGCCGGCTGATCACGCTCGAAGCTGATGCCAGGCACGCCGAGCTCGCCCGGGCCAACATCGCGCGGGCAGGACTTCGCGACGTCGTCGACGTGCGTCAGGGGCCGGCGCTCGATGCCCTGCCGAAGATAGCCGCGGAGAAGGTGGCGCCGTTCGATCTCGTATTCGTCGACGCTGACAAGCCGAACACGCCGCAGTACTTCGCCTGGGCGCTGAAGCTGTCTCGCGTGGGCTCGATCATCATCGTTGACAACGTCATCCGGAAGGGTGAAGTGGCCAACTCCGGCACGACAGATTCGGCCGTCCAGGGCATGCGGCGGTTTCTTGAACTGGCGGGAGCCGAACCGCGCGTCGACGCGACGGCAATTCAGACGGTGAGCTCCAAGGGTTACGACGGGTTCTCGATCGTGCTCGTCACCTCGTAGCGAGCCGCGGTTCGCATTTCCCGCTCCGTCCTTCATCGCGGTGATTACGCTGGAGGTCGGAAACTGGTCACTGGCAACTGGCAACTGGAAGCTCAGGATGCAGACGTTTCATCAGGTACTGGTATTCGCCGCGGCTCGGGCACGACATGGGCGTGTCGGTCTTCGGCCACTGGGGACCTCCCCTGCTCGCCTTTCCGACCAGCCACGGCGACGAATGGGAGGTCCAGCGCAACGGCCTCATCGGTGCGATCGCCGATTTCATCGATGCCGGCAGGTTGAAAGTCTTCTGCGTCGGCTCCAACAATCACGAGTCCTTCCTCAACAAGTCGGCGCATCCCTTTCATCGCAGCTGGCGTCAACGAATGTTCGACGAATACATCCGCGACGAGGTGATTCCCTACGTGCACTCGAGCTGCCAGACACCGGGGATTCCGATCGCCACCGTCGGTGCATCGCTTGGCGCGTATCACGCAGCCAATACGCTGTTTCACTACCCGCACCTGGTCAAACGCTGTTATGCGCTCTCGGGGATTTTCGACCTGCGCGACTTCATGGGCGGCCTGTACGACGACAACTTCTACTTTCAAAATCCGATCGACTACATGGCGAACCTGGCCGACCCGTGGTATCTGGAGCAGCTGGCGAGCTGCGAGATCAGGCTCGTGACCGGAACGGGACCGTACGAGAAGAGCGGCTATTCGTACGCCATGTCAGGCGTTCTCGGAAAACGTGGGATTCGTCATTCGCTCGACGACTGGGGACCACGCGGAGGCCACGACTGGCCCTACTGGAAGGAACAGCTCCGCGAATATGTCTCACGCTGGTAATCGGGTTCTGCTGGGTACTACTGGGTTCTACAGGGTTCGTTCACTTACGCCCTGAACCAGAACCTTGAACGAACCTTGCAGAACCCCGTAGAACCTAGTCGAACCTTGTAGAACCCGATCCCCCGGCAACGGTATCGAACTTGTCCAGTAAATACTGTCCCTGGGCGATGACCTGCTCGTCGTCGATCCACACGTCGCAATGGCGCGTGAGCACGTCCACATGGGTGCGTGATTTCCACTCGGCATGCGTCTGGCTGCCGTAGGGGTCGCCAAAGGCGAGGTGCACACCAGGGACCTTCTCGTCCTGAAGCAGAATGCCAATCATCTCGCGGAGGCCGAGATTCGTGCCGAACGCCAGCTCACCGACGCGATCGCTGTTCTCGTCGGTGTGGCAGTAGTTCCAGAAGTCGCGCTCGAGGTCGGCGCGATCGCATCGAGCCGACAGGAGCCGGCCATCGCGAATCTCGAGCACGAGTGGAGTCCCCTCGAGGCTGCCGTATTTCGCGTTGAAGTAATCGCCCGCCGTCCCGTCGCAGACGAACGTTCCATCGACGGATCCTGGCGTCGTAAAGACTTCACCTGCCGGAAGGTTCGACCAGTAGCGCGGATTGATCAGGCCGCTCGTCTTCACCCAGGCGAGCGAGTGGTCGAATGTGGCGCGAAAGTCCGTCCCGTTGGCGGTGCGCACCGTCAGCGACTTCGCACGATCCATGCGCTCGCACAGCTGGGTGCTCAAGCGGTCGACCTGCAGGTAATCCGCGCGCATGCCTTCCCGCATGATCTGCGGCGTCACGCCGATCATGTGCGCGTAGCGGATTCGGCGCCGTTCGATCACGCCGACGATGGCCATCCGGGCCGGCAGTTCGCCTTCCTGCGGCTGCACGCACAGGATGCCGGCCTCTGCGCTCTCGAACGCTCGAAGCACTTCGGCTGGCGCTGACGTGATCGGGCGGGAAGCCACCGATTCAATCAGCAGGCACCGGGTGTCGGCGCCGGCATCGATGAGCGCCCGCTCCAGGCTCGCGGCGACGGCGCGGCTCGCTTCGTCGGCGACCAGCGCCACGTGCTCGCCCCGCCGTACGGCCAGGCACGTGTTGACGGCATTCTGTGCGCCGGGAAGAAGATCGTCGCTGACTCGACCGAACATCGTCACAATTGTATCAACCGGGCTGCGGTCCCCCGACAACGAACGCCGGGACCTGACCGCCGCCGGACGTGACGTTGGCGAGACCGGTGGAACTCAGTCGCGTCAGGTAGCCGGTCATCCGCCCCCTCACCAGATAGGGCGCGCAGTCCACCAGCATGTCGCGCATCGTCACGTCGCCTGCCGAATCGAACATGGGAAACACTTCGCGCCGCACCGGAATCCGTTCCTGCAGCACCCATGTGCCGGGCGCAGCCTTGAGCGCCTCATCGAGTGCGTCGCTCCATGCCGGCGGCGCCATCTCCCATCCGAGCTTGACGCCGGACCCTCCGTACTCGTCGTTCGGCTTTAACACGAGAGCCTCGCGATGATCTTCGGCCAGCCGCATGAGCGGCTGTCGGCGGCCGGCCATGACGGTGTCGGTGTCGGCGAGAACCCGGGTCCACGGCACATGCGCCTGGATCGCGCTGCGCTCGGCGTCTAAAAACAGATGCTCATTTCGCTCGTCGGTCAGCACGGCGAAGAATGCCTTCTTGTGCGGAAGCTTGCAGCGAAATGTGTTCGCGACACAGACCGCTCGCCGCTCGTAAGCCTCAACCAGCGCCGCACAGTCGTCGGGCCGAGCCACGATGTCGTTGATGAGCACTCGGCGATAGACGAGGTCGATGCGGGCATCGCCGCAGGTCAGCGTGCCGTTTTCAAACGCCAGCTCGCGCGGGTCGCAGACGAACGTCGGCACTCCCAGGGCGGTAAATGCATCGCGGAGGATCTCGAACTCGGACCAGGTCGGAACGTTTCGCCAATCGACAATCGCAATGGTCGGAGGCTCCGTGCGGCCGCCCCAATCCCTGTAGCTGGCGAGCAAGCCGTCGAGCATCGGCTCGATCGTGCGATTGAACCGGACCTGACGCCCCGCCCGAAGCACCTTCATCGCCGGCATTTCCTCGAACAGCTCGCACAGCCGCTGCGTGTAGGCGAGCCCTGCCGGGGACTCGGCGTTGTACTCAGCGAAGTGCAGAGAGTCGGGCAGCACGAACGCGTCAAGGCGTGATGCCGTGCTGGCGAAGCTGTAGCCGGGATCGATTCGAACGAGGCGCTCCTCTGCCTCGGTGATCCCGAGTTGCGCGAAGAGCGACGGGGTCGTGAGCGCCGCGGCGACGACGCGCTCGCCAAGCGCCGCGATGGTCTCCGCCGCCGCGCGCATGCGCGATTCGTCGTCTTCGGTCAGAAAGAACGGTCTGAGAAACGGACAGTGGATGCGATCGCCGAACGTGAGTCTCCGCGCCCGCATCGACGCCGCGAACTCGTCCGTGAAACGCCGGCTGAACTCGACATCGGGGCGCAGCAGCGAGTGCCAGACGTCGATGGTGTCCATTTACGTTGCCGCCGCTCTTGACCGGGGCGCGCCGCTGAAACCGGCCGGAGCACCGATGCCGAGCATCTCTTCCCATCGCGGCCAGCTCCGCGTGGGGTCGGGATTGAGCGCGCGATCGATCACCAGGTCGCTCATCTTCTCCACCACGTGCGAGAAGTAGAAGTCTGTGATCCGGTCACGCTCGAAGTCTGGAGCCGGATTGAGATAGTCAATGGCGTACGGCACGCCGTCGCGCACGGCAAACTCGATGGTGTTCATCTCGTAGCCGAGCGCCATGTTGATCGTCTGCGCGTCGCGGACGATCCGCGCACCCAGATCCGCGGGCAGGTACGCATGATCGATCAGATAGCGCCGTTCGTGCGGATCGTAGCGCACGGGGGTAATGTCCGTTTTCCCGAACGTAAAGCATCGAACGTAGCCGTCGAAGTCGATGAACTCCTGCAACGTCATGCAGTAGGGGGCGGTGCCGTCGTACGCCTCAATGAGCTCTCTGGCATCGCGCACCTTGTAGACGTGCTTCCAGCCGCCCCCCGAATACGGCTTCAGGATGGCGGGGCGTCCGATGTAATCAAGAAGCCCTTCCCAGTCGATGGGATACTGCATGTTGCGAAGCGACTCCGGCGTGAGATCGATGTCCTTTGGGTAGCCCTTCTGTGGAAGGAGCACCGTCTTCGGGATCGCACACCCGAGCTTGGACATGACCGCGTAGTTGAAGAACTTGTCGTCGGCGGTCCACCAGAACGGGTTGTTGATGACGTAGCTGCCCTGGAGCACCGCCTGCTTCAGGGCGCCACGGTAGTACTCGACCTCGTGGGAAATGCGGTCGACGATAACCGAGTACTTCACCGGGTCGTCGAGCTTCGTGCCGCCCCAGCTCACCATCTCCGCGGTGATGCCTTGCTTCGCCCCCTTCTCCTTCACGCGGGCGATGAACGCAGGCGGAAAGCTGTATTCGCGTCCGACCAGCAGCCCGATCGGCTTCACATTCGATGGAGGACTCATAATCTCGCATCTCCCCGGCGATCGACGCCGGCGCGGGTTTCGTTGACAAGGTGTCGAACGACGGCTTTCAGATCGCCGGTTTCCCGAAACACAACGAGCTGCTGATCGGCGCTGGTCCCCTCGCGAAGCACCGTGTGGACATACTCCACCGCTTCGCGGCTCTGCAACTCGTCTACCACGTCGTCAACGAATTCGAGCAGCTCGAGCGCCAGTTGCCGCATCGGAACCTCGGCGCGCTTCCCGAAGTCGATCAGCTTCCCGTCCAGCCCCCAGCGCGCGGCGCGCCATTTGTTCTCCTCGATCAGTGCTCTCCGATAGAGCCGGAATCCCAGATTGCGGGTGTAGAGCTTGTGGAGCTTGACGACGATTGCCTGCGCCAGCGCACCGAGCATCACCGCCGCTTCGGGGCGGGTCGGAACATCACAGACTCGGAACTCCAGCGTTCCAAAAGTCGGGTGTGGACGCACGTCCCACCAGATCCTCTTCGCATCGTCGATGCAGTGGAGCTCGACCAGGAGTTTGATGTAGTTCTCATATTCGCTCCACGAACCAAAATGATCCGGCACCCCGGTGCGCGGGAATCGGCGGAAGATCGTGGTGCGGTAGGACTTGAGGCCGGTGTCGCGCCCCATCCAGAACGGCGAGCTCGTTGACAGAGCCAGCAGGTGCGGCAGGAAATACCTGGCCGCGTTCATCAACTCAATGGCGGTCTGATTATCCGGGACCGCGACATGAACGTGGAGCCCGAAGATCAGCAGCGACCGTGCCAGCTGCTGGAGCTCTTCGACGATGCTGTCGTACCGGACGCCGGGAGAGAGAATCTGATCCTTCCAGTGCGAGAACGGATGCGTCCCAGCGGCAGCGACGGCAAGGCCGACCCGTTCCGCGCCACTGGTCAATTCGCGGCGTGTCCTGAAAATTTCATCCCTTAGCTCGGGGACGTTCTGGCAAATCCTGGTGCCCACCTCGACAATCGACTGGTGCAACTCCCGTTTGATCTGCTCGCCAAGCGCCGGCGAGCTCGACGCGAGCAGTTCGGATACGTGCGATCGCAGCTCGCAGGTCTCGGGATCGACAATCTGAAACTCCTCTTCGACCCCCACCGTGAAGCGGTGTGTCATACAGCGCGATAATACTTCAGTGGTCGCCCCGGAATCCGTGATGCGGGAAACGGGAGACGTGGTGCGGGATCCGATTAGCAGCAGACTGGGCCGCTCGGATCCCGGATCCCGCTCGAAATGAACGAGACGCAGATGCCAATCGAGCAAGGCCAGCCCGGCGCATTCCTTGAAGATGCGGCCCACTACCCGGGTGGACATGCCGCCGGGGTCGTCTTTCCAAGAACGACCGCCGACATCGCTGACGCTTTGAACGCGGCGACGTCCGTTCTTCCGATCGGTGCGCAATCGTCGTTGACCGGGGGCGCGACGCCAATGGGAGAACTCATTGTCGCCACGTCGAGAATGACGCGCGTGATCGAACACTCGGCAGATCGCATCACCGTCGAAGCCGGGCTGACCGTGGCCGCCCTGCAGGAGATCCTCGGCGCGACGGGCGGCTGGTTCCCTCCGGCGCCGACTTTTACTGGTGCGTGTGCGGGCGGGATCGTTTCGACCAACGCAGCCGGCGCTGCGACTTTCAAATATGGAAGCACGCGAGAGTGGGTCGACGGACTCGTGGTCGTGCTTGGCGACGGCACGGCTCTCGACGTGAAGCGGGGCGAGCACCGAGCTCACGACGGAGTCATCACGGTGCAGACCGCACGCGGCCGGACCTCGATTCCCGTCCCGCGCTACGCGATGCCAGAGGTATCGAAGCGCTCAGCGGGTTATTACGCCGCTCCGGAGATGGATCTGATCGATCTCTTCATCGGCGCGGAAGGCACGCTCGGCGTGATCGCAGAGGTGACGTTCCGTATTCTCTCGCCGGTCCCGCAATCAGCGCTTGCGTTGATTCCGTGCACATCCGAACCTCAGGCGCTCGAGCTGGTGATGGCGCTCCGGAATGCGTCGCTCGACACGAGACGCTCGAGGGATCGCGCGGGAATCGACGTCGCCGCCATCGAGAACATGGATGCGCGATCGATCGGCATCCTTCGCGAGGACGGCGCCGACGCACGAAACGATGTCTCGCTGCCGGCCGACGCAGCGGTCGCCTTGCTCGTGCAGCTGGAACTGCCGCCGTACATCACATCCGCAGCCGCCTACGATCAAATCGGCAGCGCGCTGGCGCCCGACTCAGTCGATTCAGCGCTGGTGCGATTCTGCCGAATGCTCGCTGATCGCGACCTCCTCGAACAGACCGAACTGGCGCTACCGGACGACCGGCGGCGGGTCGAACAATTGATCGCGATTCGCGAGGCGGTGCCGGCCGGCGTGAATCGTCGCGTCGGACTTGCGAAGCGCGACGTCCATCCTCAGATCGCAAAGACGGCCGCGGACATGGTGGTGCCGTTCGATCGCTTCGCCGAAATGATGGACGTGTATCGGCGCGGCTTCGATGCCCGGGGTCTGGACTACGCGATCTGGGGACACGTTTCCGACGGTAACGTGCACCCCAACGTGATCCCTCGCTCCTACACCGACGTCGAGCTGGGCAAGGAAGCCATCCTCGACTTCGGCCGTGCCGCGGCGCGGCTCGGAGGTTGTCCGCTGGCCGAACACGGAGTTGGCCGGAGCCCGGTGAAGCAGCAGCTCCTCCGCCAACTCTACGGAGACCAGGGTATCGACGAGATGCGGGCCGTGAAGCGCGCGCTGGATCCTGACTGGAAGCTGTCCCCCGGCGTGATCTTCAGCGTTCCCTAAAACCGCGCCCGGGCGCTCAGCTCTTCACGTACTTCGCTGGATCCTGATCGAATTTCGTTTTGCAGATCACCGCGCAGAAGTAGTAGGTCTGCCCCTTGTACTCGCTCTGTCCCTTTGCGGTCTTCTCGTCAATCGTCATTCCACAGACAGGATCCTTCACCATATGTGCCTCTGAGAAATGCTGATTGCTGATTGCTGATTGAAAGGCACGACGCTTCAACTCGATCACTCAGAATTCAGCGTTCAGCATTTCAGGATTTCAGGAACTCTCCGTCAGCGCCTTCTTAAGCAGCGCGATCTGCCCGGCATGATAGGTGTCGTGCTGCAGGATACCGATGAACGTTTGATAGTACGTCACCGGGTTCCCCATCGCATCGACCTGCGCCCCACCGATCTGCCGGCTCAGGCTCGAGTCTTCCGCAGCCTCGACCGTTCGCGCGAGATCTTCATGGGCTCGGCGGAGAGCCGCCAGCGCCTCGGTCCACGCTTCCGGGGTCGTGGACTTGACTGGAGGCCAGTCTCCCTCGACCGGCGCACGGTGCGGGCCTCCTTCGAGACGACGGCGGGTTTCGTTCACCCAGGCCGCCATATGCACGACAAGCTCCCAGATGGAATGCGCCGCGTTGATGGGATGCGCGGCGGCCATGCGAGCGTCGATACCCTCAAGGATGTTGGAAACGGCCGACCCGTACCACGGATCGCCGTTCAGCGTCGCCATGAGTTCGCGACGAAGCCGCTCAACTTCACGCACGGTGTCTCCCCTTCGGTGCGGGGTGCGTCAGGCAATCGGACGCAGCTGCCGTCGCTCGGCCGTCACGGGCAGGCAACCCGCCAGCCGCCGCACGGCGTCTTCGATCGTCGCCGGCATGACGCTCGAGAAGCAGAGTCGAAGCTCCGACTCTCCTGCCGGATCAGGATAGAACGCGTCGCCGGCGATGAAGGCCACGCCCGCGGCAAGCGCCCGGTCGAGCAGCGCACGCGAGCTGACGCCTGACACGAGCCGGCACCAGAGATAGAGCCCTCCGTGCGGACGCGTGAATCGCAGCGCACCGGGCGGGACGTGCCGTTGCAAGGCGGCCACCATCTGTCCGCACCGGCGCGCGTGCTCCTCGCGGAGCGTTCTCAGATGCGTGTCAAAGCTGCCCTGACGGATCAGCCGCGCCATCGCAAACTGGACGAGGTTCTGGGTGTGCGGATCGAGCCGCTGCTTGATGATCGCGATTTGATCGATGATCGACGGCGCGGCTGACAGCCACCCCAGCCGCAGACCGGGCGCCATGACCTTGGAAAAGCTGTTCAGGTGGATGACGAGATTCTGCGCGTCGAGATCGCGGAGTGATGGCGGCGGCGCCTCGTGGAAATACAGCTCGCCGTATGTCGCGTCCTCGACAATCGGGACTCGATACCGCTCGGCCAGCTTCAACAGCTCGCGCCTCGTCCGGATCGGCATCGTCACGCCCGTCGGATTCTGGAACGTGGGGTTGGTGTAAATGAGCTTGGGCCGATATCGGAGGAGCAGGTCCTCCAGTTCGTCGATTTCCCCCCGCGCCACATCCCATCCGATCAGCTTCGCTCCGGCGGCACGGAACGACTGAATCGCGCCGAGATAACCGGGCCGGTCGATGATGACGGCATCGCCGGGGTCGACGAGGCACCGGGCGAGCAGATCGAGGCCCTGCTGCGCGCCGGCGAGGATGAGCACGCTCTCCGCCGGCACACGAAATCGTTCGGCGATGGCCTCGCGGAGTGCCGGTTGGCCTTCGGTCGGGCCATGACTCCAGACCGCGTCGGCGTCCCGCCTCAGCACATGATCGATCGCGTGCTGAAACGCCGCCGTTGGAAAGCAATCGATCGCGGGCTCGCCCGCGGCAAGTGACAGAAGGCGCGCGTCCGATGAGTGACGGATCGCGTCGCGGAGCGTCGAGTCGCTCGAGCGCAGCGCCGCCGACGCAATCTTGCCACGCCACGCAAAGGGCGTCCCGCTCGGCTCGGGCGCGGCGCAGACGAACGTACCGCGTCCGACATAGCCGCGCAGCAGGCCGCGCGATTCGAGTTCTCGATAGGCACTGACGACCGTAGTGCGGCTGATGCCGAGCCGCTCGGCCAGCTCGCGCTCGGGTGGCAGGCGCGATCCAGACGGCAGCTCGCCGCGTGCGATCGCCCCCTCGAACAGGTTGACGAGGTGACCGTACAGTGGCCGCGCGGTCCGCATGAACTGACGCTCGATCAGCTGAAACATCGTTCCTCCCGGACCTCGAAGTGTGGACCGGCTGCACACCATTATGCGACGTCCAATCAGCGATTGGCCGCACCGATGACTCGTTTCAGGGCTGATTTGTGGGACGAGTCGCGGGAAAGTGCCAGTCCATTGCCAAAATCGGCAGTCCAATTTGAGCTGCTAAGGCGTCGCCGAAAGCAGCCCACGAGAGGAAAGGACAACAGGCGACGAACCATTTCGGGCGTTATTCAAGATCCTCTTTAGTCAGATCGGTGTTGATGGCGAAGGCGGCTTCCGCCCCTTCAGCCGCCGCCACGATCACCCATTGCACGGCGCGCGACGCATCGCCCGCAACGTAGAGGCCAGGAAGGTGCGTGGATTCGTATTTGCCGGTTCGAACGGTTCCCTTGTCGTTCACCTCGCACCCGAGGCGCACGGCAAATTCGGAGCGCTGAAACTGGCCGGCGCTGAAGAACATCGCGCGCCGCGGCAGCGGCCCGCCGCTCTCGAATACGACGCGCTCGAGCATCCCGTCGCCTCCCTGGAGTTCGGTCACGCGTTCCTCGCGGATTCGGACACCATTGCGAGTCAGTCGGACGCGATCGTCTTCGGTCAGTCCGCCAGGTCCATCCGTGCACAACACGAGATCCCGGCTCCAGACCGTCAGCTCGAGCGAGAGCCCAACGCCTCGTTGTTCCTTCCCATAGATCGCGATCGGCTGATCCCGAACCTCCCATCCGTCGCAGTAGGGGCAGTGAAAGACGCTGCGGCCGTACATTTCCTGGATGCCGGGGATCTCCGGCAAGTTGTCGCAGACGCCCGTGGCCACCAGCAGTTTTCTCGAATGGACGATGATGCCGTCAGCCAGCGTCACCGTGAAGCGTCCACCCGTTTCGCATTGCGCGTCCGTCGCCGCGATGTCGCGCAGGCTCACCGTCGTGTAAGGCTTCAGTTCCTTGCGGCCGATCGCCAGGAACTCGCGCGGGTGAATGCCGTCGCGTGTCAGGTAGCCGTGAAGGGCGTGCGACGCGGCATTGCGTGGACGGCCGTTGTCGCAGATGAGCACCGTCCGGCGCGCGCGCCCGAGGACGAGCGCCGCGCTCAGGCCGGCCGGCCCTGCGCCGATGATGATGACGTCGTAGTAGGGAGAGGAAGCGGAATTGGCGTTGGCATCGGCGGAGTGAACGGAGACCACGGAACTCCTGTGTTTTTCTGTGTTCTGCTGTGGCCTCAGTCGCCAACCAGCGCGCGAAAGCGCTGATTATCGCCGAGCGAGGTCAGATCGACATCGATGCGCGCGCGCGAGCGGGTGAGAGCCGGGAGCTTCTCCGCGACGCGCTCGAGTGAATCCAGCGCGCGAGCCGTGTCGCCGCGAAGCGCGTGGAGGCAGGCGACGTAGTAGCGGGTGAACGGATCGTCTGCGCCATTCGCCACTCGAGCGTCAAAGCTCTTCAGGGCGCGGCCGAAGTGCCGCTCCGCATCCTCCGTGCGCCCCTGACGCAGGTAGACGGCGCCGATCTTCACATTCAGCTCGAGCAGGGTGCGGTCGCGCAACGCGTGATCGCCCGCCCCGATGAATGCCATCTCGCGTTCGTACTCGCGCAGGGCATCGTCGTAATGTCCTCGCAGGTAATGCACGTAGCCGAGACGCGCATGCGCGCCCACGATCTGCAGGCCCAGGTTCCCCGAGATGTATTGCTCCTGGAGATCCACCGCGTGGCGGCTGATCTCCTCGGCACGATCGAGTTGTCCTTCCCAGGCCAGCAGCAGCGACAACTGCAGATAGGAGTAACCGGCTTCGGGATTCAGGGCAATGGCCCGCTCGAACAACGGGATTGCCGCCTTGAAATCTCCCTTGCCCACCCAGTGGGCCCGCGCCAGCGCCTGGAAGGCCTGGCCGTTCTCGGGATCCAGCCGGAGCGCTTCTCGAATCTCGACGATGGCTTCGTCGGTGCGGCCGAGCCCAAGAAGACCGGTCCCGAGGTACATGTGCGCTTCGGCAAGCTCGGGATCGAGCGCCAGCGCACGGCGCTCCAGGTCGATCGCCTGCTTGACCATGTCCGGCATACTCAGGAAGCCGCCTTTGAGCCCGTACGCGCTTCCGAGCGCGGCCCACGCCCGCGCATATTCGGGATCGTGCTTCGTCGCATCATCAAACGCGCCGATCGCACGGTCGATGGATTCACGCGTCGCCTGCCGGAGATTCATCATCCCGCGCGCGTAGCTCTCGTAGGCGGCGACCGAGCGCGTTTCCTGCCGCTCGATGTCGGCGATTTCGGTGCCCCTCAGCGCGAGGTTCAGCCCGCGGCTGAGTTCGAACACGATCTTGTCCTGCAGGGCGAAGATGTCGTCGATGCGGCCGTCCACCTTGACGGTGCGTCGGACCTGCCCCGTCGCCACTTCGACGAAGCTCGCAGTGATGCGTACGACGCCGGCGAGGCGCTGATAGCCGCCGACCACCACCCAGGTGGCGCCGAGGCGGCGACCGATATCGATGGCGAGTGAATCATTCAGGTGCGCATCGGTGCTGAGATTTCGCAACGCGTCGTAGACGCGTGCGCGCCCGATGATCGTCAGGCCATGAATGTTCTTGAGATCGGAGCTGACCGTTTCGGCGATGCCGGTGCCGATCCAGTCGTCCGCAGGCTCGCGGGTGATGTTCGAAAACGTCATCACGGCGACGGAGTTCTCGACCGGCCCGGTCGCCGCCGCCGCCGCGATGCGACTCGACGGACGGGCGACGACGCCGTCCAGCTCGTCTCCGACCTGACGGAGATCGTGTGCGAGATCGCCCGCCTGCTGATAGCGAAAGACCGGATCCTTCTCGAGCGCGCGCGCGACGATGACATCGAGGCTCGGCGGCACACCGGTGGCAAATCGCGAAGGCGCCGGCGGGACCTCGTGCAGGATCCGGTCGATGATCTCCGTGGGTGTCGATCCTCCGAACGGCATCTGGCCCGTCAGCAGTTCGAACAGGACCACGCCGAGCGAAAACAGATCGACGCGATGATCGATCGGCCGCCCGAGCGCCTGCTCGGGCGCCATGTACGAGACCGTGCCCACGACCATCCCGGCCATCGTCATCTGGGCCTTGGTCACGTCCTGAGAGGCCACGTTCGAGATGAACTTCGCCAGACCGAAATCGAGAACCTTCACCAGTCCGCGCTCGGTCCGCATCAAGTTTGCGCTCTTGATGTCGCGGTGGACGATCCCGCGTGAGTGGGCTTCATCGAGGGCATCAGCAACCTGAATGCCGATTTCGATCACGTCTCGAATGGGCAACGGGCCGCGTGCGACGCGCGACGAGAGCAGCTCGCCATCGACATACTCCATGACGATGAAGTCCGTGCCGTCTTCCTCGCCGATGTCGTAGGTCACGGCAATGTTGGGAGACCGCAGCATGGATGCAGCCCGCGCTTCGTTGAGAAACCGTGCGCGGCTCTCAGGGTCTGATTTCAGCGATGGAGGGAGAAACTTCAGCGCCACCTGCCGGCCGAGCCGGGTGTCCTCGCCGCGATACACCTCGCCCATTCCGCCGGCACCGAGGCGCTGGTCCACACGGTAGTGCTGGATGGTTGTGCCGATCACGTCTCATTCTGATCCGAGGGGCTTCGCCCCTCGGACTCCCCTACACGCGCTCTCGCTCGCCGCTTCGCCGGCTCGCTCCGATCGCGTGGCTCGCTCGCAGTGCTCGCTCGCGCCTTAGACCCAGCGTCAGCTTTTATGAGACAGCTTCTAATGTGTGACGCTGTCAGTCAGTCTCAGGTTTCCGGTCAGTTGCCAGTTGCCAGTCAAGCAAGAAACTCGCTGGGAACTGGAAACTATTATTTGCGCTTCGATCCAAGCCACGCGTCACGCATCGCCCGCTGATCCGCCGACAACGCGACGCCGCTCGATTCCAGTGTCACCACCTCCATCGTCGGATCCTCTTCCACGGTCATCGACGCTTTCACCGTTGTGCCGTGGCGGCTGAACTCGACCGGCAGCGAGTCGCCCGGCTTGTGCGCGCGTATCGCTGCCTGCCAATCGTCGATCGTCGAGACAGCCTTTCCATCCGCTGCGGTGATGACATCATCTTCTTCGATGCCCGCGCGGTACGCCGGCGTTCCCCAGTTCACCAGGCCCGGCACGCGTACCCCTGGCACCATGGCGTTCGTGGCGCGCGCACCGGCGGTGCGGCGGCCGCCCCGTCCGCCGCCGCCGGCGAACGATTGGTCCAGCAAGCCGACCCACGGCCCGCCGGGATTTCGTTTGCGAAGCATCAGGCCGACGCGCGCGAACAGCTTCTGGCAATCCGGCAGCTCGCGCCCCTCGATGAACTTGTCGAAGAACTCGTCGGCAAATCGACGATCGCCCGAGACCTCCGCCAGACGAGCGCGGGCATCCTTGAGCGTATAGGGGTTCGCGATGATCGCAGGGCTCGGGCCTCCGGGCTTGCCATGCGCCAGCCACATCGCGCGCATGAAGTCGTCGAGCGTCACTTTCCCGTTCGACCGATCGCGAAGGCTGAGGTCCAGCTCCGCCGCGATCGCTGCACCGAAGGTGTAATACGAGATGAAGGTCGTCGACAGGTTCGACTCGTCGCTCGCGACGGCCCCGTCGCCGAACGGCGCCATCTGGCTCATTTCGACCGCCGATCGGAACCGCCGCGCCGGGCTGTTGATCACGGCGACGGCGTTTCTCACGAGTTCTGCAGGATCCCGAGACGACACCCCGGCGCGCATCATGATGAGCGGGCCGTAATATTGTGTGAAGCCCTCGGCCAGCCACAGCTCTCCCGAGATGTTCGCGTCCTCGAAGTTGAACGGCTCGAGCGTCTTCGGACGGATCCGCTCGACGTTCCAGCAATGGAAGAATTCGTGCGACACGGTTCCGAGCGCCGCCCGCGCCGCCTGCGGATTCTTGAACGACGTCGGCGAGGCGACGACGGTGCTGTTGCGATGCTCCATGCCGTCGCCGCCGCCCCATGGAACGTAGTCACCAAGAAAGGTGTAGGTGCCGGTGTCAAAGGCAGGAAATTCGCCAAACACCGCCGCCGCTTCATTGACGATTTTTTCCGCGCCGGCGGCGTACTCATCGATCACGGACGGATCGCCGTCGTGATGGACCGCCGTCCGAATCGTGTATTCCTTCCCGTCCGGATTCCGAACCTTGAACGATCGCAGCGTGTAGTCGCTCAGTTCGGCAGGACTATCCATGAGGTACTGCAGATTCGGAGCGGTAAATGTCCATTGGTCGGCGGTCGGGAACAACTGCGTCGCCGGCTTCCACGGATATTTCGTCGGCGGCTCGAACTTGACGACAACGGGACGCATGTCGAAACCGCGCGCCCACATCAAGGTCGCCGGCATGTTGACGTGCGCGTGCGATTCGTCAACCGCGAGGTAGGTCCCATCGACGTAATTGCCGAAGACCTTATAAGTGATACGGACTGTTCCATCATGTCCGGCGACGTTCCACTGGTAGGGATTCGGCCGCGCCGGCGTCAGCTCCTTGCCGTGACCGTCGAAGGCGTGCACGTCGAACACGTTCTTCGAAAACTCATGGATCGCGTAGCGCCCGGGCGATGAGCGGCTCATCCTCGCTTCCAGCGTGGCGGCGCTGACGCCCGACCACGTCACTTCGACTTGCGCGTAATGATGCTCGGGCTCGGGAAACGAGAGCTTGTACTGAACGGGCTGCTGCGCAGCGGCGGCCGTCGCGAGGATGATGAAAATCACGCACGCAGCGAGTCCGGATCGCACCGGGAAGACGCGGAGGGCCATCCGGAAATCGTAGCAGAATTGCTGACCCTTCGACGGGCTCAGGGTCAGCCCCGAGCGTTGTCGAGGGGCGGACTGACGATTGCTGATGAGTCAATCAGCAATCAGCAATTTGTTACTTCGCCATCACCCAGCGGAACATCTCGGCAAAAGTAGCCGACTTACCCTGCATGAGCAGGCCCGTCCGAAAGATTTTTCCTCCCGCCCACACCACCGCCACCGCGGTCCCCGTCATCAGCAGCACCGAGAGCGCGATCTGCCACATCGGCGGGCCGGGTTGAAGGGAGATGCGAAGGAGCATCAGGAATGGTGCGGCGGTCGGCACGAGCGACAACACGGTCGCCAGCGTACCGTCGGGTGCGCGCATCACCGACCCTGCCGTGAAGACCGGAATCATGACCAGCAGCATCACCGGCGTCATCATGTTCTGCGAATCCTTCAAATCGTTGCAGGCGGCACCGATCGCCACGAACAGCGAGCCAAAAATGAAGAGCGAGAGGATCAGGAACAGCAGGAACCAGCCGACGATCGCCGGCGTGACCGCGCTCGCGTAGCCGCCCCAGTACTGGGCGACCGCCAGGCCGCCGGCAATGTAGATGATGCTCAGCAGCGTCGACGCGGCGGCGCCGCCAATCAACTTGCCCATCATCAACGTAAACGGCGTGATCGAGCCGACGAGCACCTCGCTGATCCGGCTCATCTTCTCTTCGATCACGCTGTTGAGGAGCTGAGGCGCGCTGGTCATGATGGTCATGTACATCAGCACCAGCACGACCAGCGGGACACCGATCGCGCGCGCGGTGCTGACTTCCTCCGCCGGTTTGACGCCGCCGCCCACGGCCGTCTCGAACAGTCCACGCTCGTCGATCGGCGCCTGCTTGGTCAGCCGGACGACGAGCGCGCGATCGACCGACGCTTGCCGAAACCGCTCGTTGAGCACTACCGCGTTGACGGTCGCCCTGATCCACTGGGGCAACGCGTTATAGGACGGATGATCGGAGTAGTACCGGATCGGCGCACTGGCTGCCGGATCGAGAATCTCCGCCGGCACCTCGACGAAGGCAAACAATTCCTGCTTGCGCACGCGGTTCGACAGATCGAGCCGCAGCTCGTCGGCGCTTCGTCCGTCCGGCTTGATCTCGATCGGGATGAACCGCGGTCCTTTCCGCGGCAGGACGCCGTCAAGGGCGGAGGGCGTGGACGAGTTGTACAGCCCGGCCACGGCCTTCAGCGGCTCCGCGACCGTGCCGGTGTAATCCACGACGGCGAACGTTCGATCCTTGCTGTCGGTGGCGTCCCTGGTGGCGCGAACGAGCATGATCGATCCGCCCATCACGATCGGCATCAGGAACAAGCTGATCAGAAACGCTTTCGTTTTCACGAGCGTCGTGAATTCCGACTGGGCGACGATCAGGACTTTGCTCATGGCTCTATCTGCATTTCTTACTGCTCGCGGGGCCCCACCCCCGCTCGCTCTCGCTCGGCGGCTTCGCGCCTCGCTCCAGCCACAGGCGCTTCGGCATCAGGAACAAGCTGATCAGAAACGCTTTCGTTTTCACCAGCGTCGTGAATTCCGACTGGGCGACGATCAATGCTTTCGTCATGGTTTTGCGATCCGCACGAAAATGTCCTGGAGAGACGGACGGGTCACCTCGAAGTGATACACCGCCGTGCGCGCGGCAAGGCGGCTGAGAAACGCCTGCGGATCTCCCTGCAGGCGGATCTCCTGTATCTGCCCGAAGTCGTTGACCGCCTCAACTTCGGGCATGTCGGTCAAGGCCGCGAGTCCTGTGGACGTGCGGACCCTGACCGTGTCTGCGCCGTACCGGTCCTGGATGCTCTCGAGCGAGCCGTCGAGCACCTTGCGCCCGCGGAAGATCATGAAAATCCGATCGCACATCCGCTCGGCGGTGGCCATGTCGTGCGTGCTGAAGACGACGGTCGCACCACGCTGCCGCATTTCGAGCACCGCGTCCTTCAGGACCTGCGCGTTCACCGGATCGAGGCCGGAAAACGGCTCGTCGAGGATCAGGAGGGAGGGGTTCGACACCACGGCGGCGATGAACTGGACTTTCTGCGACATGCCCTTCGACAGCGTCTCGATCTGACGATCGAGCAGGCCGGGCAGGTCCATCCGGCGCATCCAGTCCTCAATCGACGCATCGAGTTGCGACGTGGTCGATCCCTTCAAGCGCCCGTAATAGCGGAGGAGCCGGCGGATCGTCATCTTCTTGTAGAGGCCGCGCTCTTCCGGCAGATAGCCGACCTGGTCGCGCGCGGCGGCCGTGTCGCGCGTGCCGAGCACTTCGATCTCGCCGCGATCCGGCAGCAGGATGTGCATGATCATCCGCAGCGTGGTCGTCTTTCCGGATCCGTTCGGACCGATGAAGCCGTAGATCGAGCCCGCCGGCACCGAGAGCGACAGGTCGTCAACGGCGAGCGTGCCGTTGAATTGCTTGGTCACGCCGGTCAGCGCGATGGCGTTGGACATTCGATTTGAGACTCCCCAGTCACCAGTTGCCAGTTTCCAGTTACCAGTTTCCAGTTCGGACCACCGCGGTGCGGTGAGCTTATCAGCGTCTTCGAGTGACCACATCGCTCTCGCGGTCAGGACTGGAAACTGGAGACTGGAAAGTGGTAATTCTCTATTTGACAACATTGTGAAAAGTTTCACATTATAGGGACGGTCGCGGGCGCATGGACTCTGTCAGAAAGGCTGGACCACCGGGACAACTCCGCTTCTGCAAACGCCCCGGTTTCGAGTAGGCTCTTGGGAGTACGCGGCGGGCTTCGACACGATGAGTCAGATCTTTCATCGCACCACCAACATCTATTCCCGACTGAGTATCCTGGCCATTGTCGCCATCGGGGCCATCGCCGGAGGCGTCGTCGCGATGCTGCACCTGTCCGGGTACAACACCAACCAGGAGATGTTCGTCGAGCAGCCGATCCAGTTCAGCCACGCCCATCACGTCGGCGGCGAGGGTATCGACTGCCGCTATTGCCATACCTCGGTCGAAGAATCGGCGTTTGCGAATATTCCGCCGACCAAGACCTGTATGAATTGCCACTCCCAGCTCTGGACCGACGCGCCGATTCTCGAGCCGGTCCGCGCCAGCTTCCGCGATAACAAACCGCTTCATTGGACGCGCGTTCACGATTTGCCGGATTTCGTCTATTTCAACCACAGCATCCACGTGAAAAAAGGTGTCGGCTGCGCGACCTGCCATGGGCGGGTGGACAAGATGCCGCTGATGTATCAGCACGCCAACCTGCAGATGAATTGGTGTCTCGATTGTCACCGGAATCCCGCGAAATACGTGCGGCCGCGCGACCAGGTCTACAACATGGCATGGGAGCAGCCGTCGAACGATCCGGGTCTGGGTGAACGGCTGGTGCAGGAATACAAGATCGCCGGGCCACTGCAGCTGACGAGCTGTTCGACGTGCCATCGGTAGGGTACCGGTTTTCCAGTTACCAGTTTCCGGTTTCCATTGAGTCGGAACCCGAACTGGACGACATGAACGCAACTGGCGACTGGCGAATCGCAACTGGAAACTGAGATTCATGGACTCTTCTCCCATCAAATCCCGACTGGCTGGCTCCAACGGCCGCCTGTACTGGCGCAGCCTCGGCGAACTCGCCGATACGCTCGAGTTTCGCGAGTACCTGCATCGGGAGTTTCCGGAACAGGCATCCGAGTGGAATGATCCGAAAGGACGCCGGCAGTTTCTGAAGCTCATGACCGCGTCGCTCGCGCTGGCGGGCGTCGGGGCGTGTACCAAGCAGCCGCAGGAACAAATCGTTCCCTACGTGAGACAGCCCGAGAATCTCGTTCCGGGCCGACCCCTGTTTTTTGCCAGCGCAATCCCGTTCTCCGGCATCGCTCAGCCTGTGCTCGTCGAGAGTCACATGGGGCGTCCGACCAAAATCGAGGGGAACCCCGAACATCCTGCGAGTCTTGGGGCGACCGACACGTTCACTCAGGCCGCTGTTCTCGGTCTGTACGATCCCGATCGCGCCAAGACCATCACCAACCGGGGCGAGATCAGCAGCTGGGGCGTGTTCCTCACCGCCGTTCAGTCAGCGACATCGCGACAGAAAGCCCGGCAGGGTGCGGGTATCCGGTTGCTGACCGGACCGATCACATCTCCATCGCTTGCCGAGCTGATGGCGACCGTGCTGGGCGACTTTCCACAGGCGAAATGGCACCAGTACGATCCAGTTTCCCGTGACGGCGCGCGGATGGCCGCCGCGGCTGCAGGAGCAGCCAGCGAGGCCATTTATCACTTCGACAAAGCCGACGTCGTGGTCGCACTTGACGCCGACTTCCTGACGTGCGGCCCGGGAAGCATTCGATACCAGAAAGACTTCGCCGCGAAGCGCCGTGTCGTTGACGACAAGAAGGAGATGAACCGCCTCTACTCCATCGAGAGCACCCCGTCGCTGACCGGGGCGAAGGCGGATCATCGGCTGGCGCTGAAGGCAGCCGAAATCGAAGGCTTCGGACGTCAACTGGCGGGGGCCGTTGGCGCGCCCGCCGCGGCTGCTCCCGGATCGCCGACGCTGGATGTCTCGCAACAGCGACGTGGCGAAGTGGGTGAATGCGATCGCGAAGGATCTGCAGGCGAACCGCGGACGTTCGCTCGTCATTGCCGGTGATTACCAGCCGGCCTCGGTGCACGCGGTAGCGCGCGCGATGAATCAGACGCTCGGCAACGTGGGGACGACCGTCACCTACGGAGCGTCGATTGAAGCGTCACCGACCGACAATGCCGCATCGCTCGGCGATCTGGTCCGGGCGATGGACGCCGGACAGGTCGAGGTGCTGGTCATGCTCGGCGGGCTCGAATCCCGTCTACAGCCGCACCGGCAGACTTGAAATTCTCGGAGAAGCTCTCCAAGGTCGACCTGACGATCTATCACGGGCTGTACGTGGACGAAACGGCGTACCTCTCGCAGTGGATCGTTGCCGACACGCATCCTCTCGAAAACTGGGGAGACTCGCGCTCGTACGACGGAACGGTGACGATCACACAGCCATTGATCGCGCCGCTGTACGAGGGCCGGTCCGCGTGGGAAGTGCTCGCGACATTCACGTCACAGCCGGATCGCCGCGGATACGCGATCGTGAAGGATTACTGGACGCGGGCTTTCGCGAGCGGCCCCTGGACGATTCGTGGCAGCGATGGTCAGCCGTTCAAGAACGCGGATGCGTTCTGGCGCCGCGCCGTGCACGACGGATTCATCAGCGGGACGGCGATTGCAGACGGTGGCCCGGCGACGCCATTCGTCGCGGCGGCATCAGCGGCCGCGTTGGCCGCAACCGCGGCGACGGCGGCAGCGGCAGCGGGCGCAGTCAGGACGACAACCAGCCTCGCTAGCGGCAGCGCCAGGCGCCGCTTCGCCGTCAACCCCGTCACCTGCGCCCGTTCCGCTGCCCCGGTCCAGCCCGCTCCAGCGACGGCTCCGGCTCAGGGCGGACTCGAGCTGATCTTCCGGCCCGATCCGACAGTCTGGGATGGCCGTTTCGCCAACAACGGCTGGCTGCAGGAACTGCCCAAGCCGCTGACGAAGGTCACGTGGGACACGACGGCTTGGATCAGCCCGCAGCTGGCGCAACGAACGCGGCCTGCAGGACGGCGACGTCATCGAGTTGAAGTACCGCGGCAACACGGCGCGGATGCCGATCTTCCGCGTGCCGGGCCATCCGCAGCCAGTCGGTCACGGTGTTCTTCGGATACGGACGCCGCATGGCCGGCAACGTCGGCAACGCCACGAAGGAGGCCGAGTCGTTCAACGCGTTCCTCCTGCGCACGTCGGACGCGCCGTGGTTTGGCGGCGGCCTCGAGATCGCCAAGACCGGCGAACGCTACCCGCTGGCGACGACGCAGGAACACCACCTGATGGAAGGGCGCACGCCGGTGCGCGTGGCGACGCTCGAGCAGTACAAGAACGAGCCCGCGATCATCAAGGAGCAGGCAGAGAGTCGCCTCCGAAAACCCTCACGATGTACCCGGACTACAAGTACGAGGGGAACAAGTGGGGCATGGCGATCGACTTGAGCATCGTGCACCGGCTGCAGCGCGTGCACGATCGCCTGCGTCGCCGAAAACAATATTCCCGTCGTCGGCAGGGAGCAGGTGGCGCAAGCGGACGCGAGATGCACTGGATCCGCGTCGATCACTACTTCATGGGCAACGACTTCGACAACGCGGTCGAGGCGCTACCACCAGCCCGTGCCGTGCATGCAGTGCGAGAACGCGCCGTGCGAGCTCGTCTGCCCGGTTGCCGCCACGACGCACAGCTCGGAAGGGCTGAACGACATGGTCTACAACCGCTGCGTCGGCACGCGCTACTGCTCGAACAACTGTCCGTACAAGGTGCGCCGTTTCAACTTCCTGCTCTACCAGGACTGGGACACGCCGAGCCTGTACCCGATGCGCAATCCGGACGTCTCGGTTCGAAGCCGCGGCGTCATGGAAAAGTGCACCTACTGCGTGCAGCGCATCAACCAGGCGCGAATCGACGCCAAGCGCGAGGAGCGCGACATTCGCGACGGCGAAGTCGTCACCGCCTGTCAGGCGGTGTGCCCGTCCGACGCGATCGTCTTCGGCAACCTCAACGACCCGAACAGCCAGGTGGTCAAGCTCAAGGCACAGGAGCGCAACTACGGCGTGCTCGAGGAGCTGAACACACGGCCGCGCACGACCTACCTCGCGGCGCTGCGTAACCCGAACCCGGAGCTCGAGTCGGCGGCTACGCGCTCGACGACTGAACACTGATGGACACGCATCCCGTCTACGCGCCGCCGCCGGTCATCGAACCGGGACACACGTTCAACACGGTCACCGAGCAGATCGCCGGGATCGTCCTGACGCGGCGTCATCCGTACAGCTGGTTCTTCGGCCTCTTCATCGGCTTCATGGTGACGATGATGCTGCTGATGGCGGTCACGTGGCTGCTGATGAAGGGGACCGGCATCTGGGGCGTCAACGTTCCCGTCGGCTGGGCGTTCGCGATCATCAACTTCGTCTGGTGGATCGGTATCGGCCACGCCGGCACGCTCATATCCGCGATTCTGCTGCTGCTCAAGCAGGACTGGCGCACGTCGATCAATCGTTTCGCGGAAGCGATGACGCTGTTCGCCGTCGCGTGCGCGGGCATCTTCCCGCTCATCCACACCGGTCGCCCGTGGCTCGCGGCCTACTGGCTGCTGCCGTATCCCAACACGATGGGGATCTGGCCGCAGTTCCGCAGCCCGCTGATCTGGGACGTCTTCGCCGTCTCGACCTACCTGACGGTGTCGCTGATGTTCTGGTACGTCGGGCTGGTCCCGGACCTCGCCACGCTGCGCGATCGCGCCAAGAGCCTCCACATCCGCCGGTTGTTCGGGATGCTCGCGCTCGGATGGCGCGGGTCGGCGCGGCACTGGGAGCGCTACGAGGCGGCCTATCTCCTGCTCGCCGGCCTGTCGACGCCGCTGGTGCTCTCGGTCCACACGGTCGTGAGCTTCGACTTCACGATCGGCATCATCCCCGGCTGGCACTCGACGATCTTCCCGCCGTACTTCGTCGCCGGGGCCATCTACGCCGGCTTCGCGATGGTGCTGACGCTCGCGATTCCGCTGCGTGTGCTCTATCACCTCGAGGACTTCCTGACGATGCGGCACCTCGAGAACATGGGCAAGGTCATGCTCGTGACCGGGCTCATCGTCGCCTACGGCTACGTGTTCGAGGCGTTCTTCGGCTGGTACAGCTCGAACACCGTACGAGCAGTTCATGATCTACAACCGGATGTTCGGTCCCGTACTGGCCGTTCTACTGGTCGTTGATCCTCTGCAACATCGTCATGCCGCAGTTGCTGTGGAGGAAGAGCGTGCGGACGTCGCCGGCGATGCTGTTCTTCATCTCGATGTTCGTCAACGTCGGCATGTGGCTCGAGCGATTCGAGATCGTCGTCACGAGCCTGCATCGCGATTTCCTGCCGTCGTCGTGGGGGATGTACTGGCCGACGCGCTGGGACCTGATGACGTTTTTCGGAACCATCGGGCTGTTCATCACGCTCTTCTTCCTGTTCATCCGCGTGCTGCCGATGATCTCGATCTTCGAGATGCGGACGATGGTTCCCGCGGCGAAGGTGAAGGGAGCGAAGGCGCACTGAGCGCGAGCAGGCCATGGACCACAAATCTGCGGCTCCGGCGCTCTACGGCGTGATGGCCGAGTTCGAGGATCCGACCTCGCTCGTCGAGGCGGCGCGACGCACCTACGACGAGGGCTACCGGCAGTTCGACGTCGTACTCGCCGTTTCCGATTCACGAAACGTTCGACGCGATGCATCTGCACGACAAGCGCGTGCCGCTCCTCGTGCTGCTCGGCGGATTGACGGGCTCTGTGCACCGGGCTCGGACTTGCAGGTCTGGGTGTCGGCGATCGCGTATCCGCTGAACATCGGCGGACGCCCCTATCTGAGCTGGCCGATGTTCGTCCCGGTGACATTCGAGCTGACGATTCTCTTTGCGTGCATTCGCCGCGGTGTTCGGCATGCTCGGCCTGAACGGGCTGCCGATGCCGTATCACCCGGTCTTCAACGTCGAGCGATTCACGGCGCACGCGAGCCAGGATCGGTTCTTCCTGGCGATCGAGGCGACCGACACGAAGTTCGATCGCGACCGCACGCGCGCGTTTCTGCAGAGCTCTCGGGGCGAAGGACATCAATGATGTCGAGGAGTAGCTCGCAGTTCGCAGGTCGCGGTTCGCGATTCGCGGTTCGCGACTGGCGAGAGCGCCTGCGGCCCGAGCGAGCGGCCGGAGGGGAGCGCCGCGAAGCGGCGCCCGCGAGCGAGAGCGCGTGGGGGTGGGGCCCCACGCGCAGTGATAAATGCAGACGCAGTCCGCCTCAAGCTGGTCGCGATTCTGTCTCTGTGCTCGATCGGCGCGGGCGCTGCCGTCAGGACATGCACAACCAGCCGAAATATCGCGGGCTGAGGCCGAGCACGTTCTTCGCCGACGGCTCGAGCGCGCGGCCGCTCGTCGAAGGAACGGTCGCCCGCGGCACGCTGCAGGACGACGAAGCGTTCTTCACCGGCAAGGTCGACAAGGTGACGGTCAAGGAACTGCCGTTCCCGGTGGACGAGGCGGTGCTCAACCGCGGCCAGGAACGTTTCGACATTTATTGCAGCCCGTGCCACGACCGGACCGGCAGCGGCAACGGCATGGTCGTCCAGCGCGGTTTCAAGCGTCAGCCGCCGTCGTACCACATCGAGCGGCTTGCGTCAGGCGGACGTCGGCTACTTCTTCGACGTGATTACCAACGGATTCGGCGCGATGCCGGACTACAGGGCGCAGATCGCGCCGCGCGATCGGTGGGCGATCGTCGCCTACATCCGGGCGCTGCAGTTGCAGCCAGCACGCGGCCGGCGGCCGACGTCCCCGGCGGCGACCCGACGAAGGTTCCGCAACCGGCAGTCGGGCGGCGGCGAGCACGCGCCCGGAGAAACATTGATCGCATGGATACACACGCAGTGATTACCGACGTGCCGGCGCTCGCGCGGCTGCAGCGATGGGGCCTCGTCGCGGGTTTCTGGGGCCTGCTCGCCGGCGTCATCGGCGCGTTTCTGAACGTCGACCAGTTCCTCCGATCGTGGCTGATCGGTTTTCTGTTCTGCCTCGGCTCTGACGATGGGATCGCTCGCGCTGCTGATGCTGCAGCACATGTCCGGCGGGCCAGTGGGGACTCGTCGCTCGCCGCGTCTGCGAAGCGGCGAGCCGCAATCTTCCGTTCGTTGCGCTGCTGTTCGTCCCGCTGCTGTTCGGCATGCCCGGCTGTACGAATGGGCCCGGCCCGATGCGGCGCGGACCGATCACATCATCCAGATGAAGGCGCCCTACCTGAATGTGCCGTTCTTCATCGGCCGCGCGATCCTGTTTTTCGCCATCTGGGTCGCTGTGCTCGTGGCTGCTGAACGCGTGGTCCGCCGCGCAGGATCGCGGCGAGGTCGCCGTGCATCCCGAGCGACACCGGTCGCTTCCGCATCGTCAGCGCGCCGGGCCTTCTCGTCTACGTCATCACGATGACGTTTGCGTCGGTCGACTGGATCATGTCGCTCGACCCGCACTGGTATTCGACGATTTTTGGTTTCATCCTCGTCGCCGGGCAGGGACTCGGCGCGGTTCGCGCTGGTCATCGCGGTGCTCGCGATGCTCAGCGACGTCGAGCCGCTGGCGACCTATCTGAACCCGCGGCTGCATTTCCTCGATCTCGGCAAGCTGCTGCTCGCGTTCGTGATGTTGTGGGCGTACTTCTCGTTCTCGCAGCTGCTCATCATCTGGGCGGGCAACCTGCCGGAGGAAATTCCCGTTCTTCTACAACCGGTTCCGCGGCGGCTGGCAGTACGTGTCGCTGCTGATTCTGCTCGGCCACTTCGCGCTGCCGTTCGTGCTGCTGCTGTCGCGCGACCTGAAGCGGCGTCCGAACCTGCTGGCCAAGGTGGCGATCGTGCGATTCTCTTCATGCGGGTGTCGATCTGATCTGGCTGGTCGAGCCGATGTTCAAACATCAGGGGTTCCCGATTCACTGGATGGACGTCGCGCTGCCGGTCGGACTGACCGGCGTCTGGATCTTCCTCTTCGCCCGGAATCTGCGCAGCCGCGCGCTGCTGCCGCTCAACGACCCGTTCTTCAAGGAGGCGTTCGCGCATGACGCCCACTAACCCTGATCCAGCGGCGGGCATCACTACAGCGATGCCGAGATGCACAACGAGGATGTCGCGCACGAGCACTCGGACATCAACTCCGCACGCGTGCTCGCTTTCGGCGCGGGCCTGGCTCGCTGTCGTCCTGATCGCTGCCGTGTTGATGTACGGATCTGTTCCGCGCCCTCGAGACGCAGGCCGAGGCCCGCGATCCGCAGCTGTCGCCGGTCGCGGCTGCCCGCCGGCGAGACGCCCCCGGCGACCGCAGCTGCTGACCGAATGAGCCGGCCAATCTCCGCAAGTTTCGCGCAGGAGGAAACCAGCAAGCTCGAAGGCTACGGCTGGATGGACGAGAGCGCCGGTATTGCGCACGTGCCGATCGAGGACGCCAAGAAACTGCTCGCTCCAGCACGGTTTGCCCGTTCGCGCACGGGGCCGTCGATGGATCCGACCGGACGGGCACGCACGCGCCCGCGTACGGCGAGTCGTCCGGCGGACGGGCGATCCCGGTTCCGCAAGGCACCGGCGGCGAGCCTCACCACCAGCGCCGGCAGGCCGCACGACCGACCGCAGGCGCCAGCGACGAGGAGAAGTCAGAGAAGTGAAGCAGGCTTCTCCTCGCGCATCGCGGCGCTGCTCGCCGGCGCGCCCGTCTGCGTGCGCAGGGACTGGCGCCCGACGACGCCGGCGATCCGGCGAAGGCGAAGCCTGGACTCCTGAAGAAGAGTCGGGATCGATCAGCACCTGAATCAGCAGGTGCCGCTCGACCTGACGTTCACCGACGAGAGCGGCCGCGAGGTGCCGCTCGGCGAGTTCTTCGGCAAGCGGCCGGTCATTCTCGCGCTGGTCTATTACGAGTGCCCGATGCTCTGCACCCAGGTGCTCAACGGGATGGTCAGCGCGCTCGGCGTGCTGAACTTCGACGTCGGCCGTGAGTTCGACGTCGTCGCGGTCAGCATCAACCCGAAGGAAATGCCGGCGCTCGCCGCCGAAAAGAAGCAGGCCTACCTCGAGCGCTACAAGCGGCCGCAGACCGCGGCCGGCTGGCATTTCCTGACTGGCAAGGAAGAGAACATTCAGACAGCTCGCCGCCGCGGTCGGGTTCCGCTACGCCTTCGATCCCGGAGATCCAGCAGTACGCGCACGGCGCAGGTATCGAGCTCCTGACGCCGCAGCGGCGTGATCTCGAAGTACTTCTACGGCATCGAGTTCTCGGCGCGCGATATCAAGTTCGGCCTGATCGAGGCTTCAGAAGAGCACATCGGCTCGCCGATCGACGACGTGCTGCTGCTCTGCTACCACTACGATCCGGCGACCGGAAAGTACGGAGCGATCGCGATCGACGCCGTGCGCATCGGCGCCGTCGCGACGGTGCTGGCGCTCGTGACGTTCCTGTTCGTGAGCCTGCGCAAGGAGCGGGCGCAGGCGCACGGAACAACCGTGTGACGGCTGACTGAACCAACGATGTTCACGAATTTTCCATTTTTCCCGGAGCAGGCGTCAGCGCAGGCGGCGCAGGTCGACGGCATCTATTTCTTCATGATGGCCGTCACGGCGTTCTTCTCGCTGCTGATCGCGGCGCTGCGTCGTGCTGTTCGCGATCAAGTATCGCCGCCGGCGACGAGGACGAGGTCGGCGCCGCGATTCACGGTTCGCTCGCGCTCGAGCTGCTGTGGACGGTCATCCCGTTCTTCATCACGATGGTGATGTTCGCCTGGGGCGCGAAGGTGTTCTTCGACATCGTATCGCCCGCCAAGCCGGCGCGATGGAGGTCTACGTCGTCGGCAAGCAGTGGATGTGGAAGGCGCAGCACATGGACGGGCATGCGGGAAATCAACGAACTGCACGTGCCGGTCGGCCGCCCGGTCAAGCTGACGATGGGATCGGAGGACGTGCTCCACAGCTTCTACATTCCGGCGTTTCGCGTGAAGGCCGACGTCATTCCCGGCCGCTACAACGTGCTCTGGTTCACCGCCGACCAAGCCGGGCCGCTATCACCTCTTCTGCGCGGAGTACTGCGGCACCAAACACTCGGGCATGATCGGCTGGGTCGACGTCGATGGAGCCGACCGACTTTCAGGCCTGGCTCGGCGGCGGCAACGCCGGCAGATTCGCCGGCCGCCGCGGGCGAGAAACTGTTCACCGATCTCGCCTGCATCACCTGCCACCGCGACGACGCGCAGGCGCGCGCGCCGCAGCTGAAGGGGGTGTTCGGACACACCGTTCACCTGCAGGGCGGCGGGACCGTCGTCGCCGACGAAGCCTACATTCGCGAATCGATCGTGAATCCGCAGGCAAAGGTCGTCGACGGCTTCGCAGCCAATCATGCCGACGTTTCAGGGACTGGTGACCGAGGAACAGCTGCTGCAGCTCATCGCCTACGTGCGGTCGCTCGGTGAGCTGGCGGCGCCGCCGCCGGCATCGCCTGCCGGTGCCGCGCCGCAGCCCCCGGGCAAGGACTAACCATGGAAACCGTGAATTATCTGAACAACGGCCACGGGCTGAAGTCGTGGCTGTTGACCAAAGATCATAAGCGCATCGCGTTGCTCTACCTGGCGTCGATCACCGCCTTTTTCTCATCGGCGGGCTCTTCGCCATGCTGATGCGGCTCGAGCTGCTGACGCCGGCACGGCGACCTGCTGTCGGCCGACACCTACAACAAGATGTTCACCATGCACGGCGTCGTCATGGTGTTCTTCTTCCTGATTCCGTCGATTCCCGCGACGCTCGGCAACTTTCTGGTCCCGATCATGATTGGCGCGCAAGGATCTGGCCTTTCCGCGAATCAACCTGTTGAGCTGGTACATCTACATGATCGGCGGCATGTTCACGCTGCTGCGGCGCTGTCAGCGGCGGCGTCGATACCGGCTGGACGTTCTACACGCCGTACAGCACCACGGCCGCCAACACCCACGTCATCACCGCGGCGCTCGGGGTCTTCATCACCGGCTTCTCGTCGATTCTGACCGGCCTCAATTTCATCGTCACGATCCACAAGATGCGGGCGCCGGGACTGACCTGGTTCCGCCTGCCGCTGTTCGTCTGGTCGCACTACGCGACGAGCCTGATCATGATTCTCGGCACGCCGGTCATCGCGATCACGGTGCTGCTGGTCGCTGTGAACGCGTGCCTGCACATCGGGATCTTCGATCCGGCGCTCGGCGGCGATCCGATGCTGTTCCAGCACCTGTTCTGGTTCTATTCGCACCCGGCGGTTTACATCATGATTCTGCCGGCGATGGGCGTCGATCAGCGAAATCGTCCAGGCTGTTCTCGCGCAAGAACATCTTCGGCTACTCGTTCGTCGCGTTTTCGCAGCTGGCCATCGCGATCATCGGCTTCCTGGTCTGGGGTCACCACATGTTCGTCGCCGGGCAGTCGGTCTACGCCGGCATGGTCTTCTCGTTCCTGAGCTTCGTCGTGGCGATTCCATCGGCAATCAAGGTGTTCAACTGGACGGCGACGCATTTACAAAGGCTCGATCACCTTCGACACGCCGATGCTCTATGCGCTCGGCTTCATCGGCTTGTTCACGATCGGCGGCCTGACCGGGCTCTTCCTGGCGGCGCTGGGACTCGACGTCCACGTCCACGACACCTACTTCGTCGTCGCCCACTTCCACTACATCATGGTCGGCGGCACGGTGATGGCCTACCTGGGCGGGCTGCACTTCTGGTGGCCGAAGATGACCGGCCGGATGTATCCGGAAGGTGGGCCAAGTTCTCGGCGCTGATGATCTTCGTCGGCTTCAACCTGACCTTTTTTCCGCAGTTCATTGCTCGGCTACCTCGGCATGCCGCGCCGCTACCACGCCTATCCGCCGGAGTTCCAGGTGCTGAACGTGATGTCGCACGCTCGGCGCGTCGATCCTGGCGGTCGGCTACGTGATCCCGCTGGTGTATTTCGTCTACTCGCTGGTGGCCGGGGAAAAGTCCGTCAACGATCCGTGGGGCGCGAAAGGACTCGAATGGGAGATCCCGTCGCCGCCGCCCACGGAAAACTTCACAGTGAGCCCGATCGTCACCGAGGGCACGCACCAGTACGTGCATGGGAGCCAGGAGGTCGGCCTTGCCTGACCACGCGGAGCATTTTCCAGGTCGGATTCACCAACCACCCCTCGTCGCCAACCTGGACGCGATCCAGCCGCACGAGCACGTCGAGCATCCGCATCATCCGAGGCTGCAGCACCATTTCGACGACATGGCGCAGCAGGCCGAGTCGTCCACGCTCGGCATGTGGGTGTTTCTCGTCACCGAGATCATGTTCTTCGGCGGGCTGTTCGCCGCCTACCTCGTCTACCGCCACGCAAGTCCGGAAGGGTTCGCCGAGGCCAGCCATCATCTGAACGTCACCTGGGGCGCGGTCAACACGATCGTGCTCATCGTCAGCTCGCTCACGATGGCGCTCGCGGTGCGGTCCGCGCAGGTCAGCGCACCGCCAAAGACGCAGGTCGGGTGGATTATCGCGACGATGGTGCTCGGCGCCGCATTCCTGGGGGTCAAGGCGATCGAGTACACGGACAAGTTCAAACACCATCTGGTGCCGGGGCCCAACTTTCACTGGGAAGGCAAGCATCCGCAGGCGGCGGAGATTTTCTACTCGCTGTACTTCTGCATGACCGGGCTGCACGCCACCCACATGATCATCGGGCTGGGGATCATGACGGTCATCGGAATCATGGCGTGGCGACGCCAGTTCGACAGTGAATACTACACACCGGTGGAAGTCGCCGGACTGTACTGGCACTTTGTCGACATCGTCTGGATCTTCCTTTTTCCGCTGCTGTATCTCATTGGCGGCCATTTCCGGGAGTGAGGCTCGAGTAATGACAGGCGTTCACGGGTTCCATCAGCACGTCGCCCCGCCGAGCATGTACTACAAAGTGTTCGGGGCGCTGATCATCGGCACGATTCTTACCGTCGCCGCCGCGAAGGTCGACATGGGGCCACTCAACAACGTGGTGATGCTGTTGATCGCGTGCACGAAGGCGACGCTCGTCATTCTTTTCTTCATGCACGTGCGGTGGAGCTCGCGGTTGACGTGGGTCGTCGCGATGGCGGGCTTCTTCTGGCTGCTGCTGCTTTTCAGCGTCATTGGCGACTACATCAGCCGCGGGTGGGTGCCGGGAACGAATCGCTGAACGAAAAGGTTCTGCTGGGTTCGCGCACCCTTGACCCCTGTCCGAATTCATAGGTAAGATTGCGCCCTCTAATCGACGGGTTTTCGGCGTTCCCCCCTTCGGCGAATTCTTGGAGTCGACGGATGCGGCGTCACAGTTCCAACGGGGACTCGCGGTCTGGACTCACTTCCAGCGCCCCGGAGTCCTAGGCATTGGCCAAACTCTTCCTCAACAAACTGCTGGGTCTTCTCGGTTGCGTCGCCGTCCTCGTGACCTTCGCGGGGCTGGTGACGAACGCGTCAACTCGCATCCGCGAACAGCAGCCAGCTTCGCAAGCGCCGGCAACGCCGGCGAGTCCACAGAGTGTCGCCGGCGAGAAGCTTGACACCCAAAACGCCGCAAAGGATCAGGCCAAGCCGTACGTGGAGGCCGAGTATCGGACCTTCCCGGTCGTGGGCAGCCGGGTGGCGATCTGGGCAGTCGCCCAGCTCCACCTGCTGTTTGCAGCCTTCGTACTGGCCGTACCGATCTTCGCGTTCATCATCGAGGTGATCGGCTACAAGACCGGCGACCTCCGATACGACCGGCTCGCGTACGAGTTCACGAAGCTCCTTTCGGTGTCCTTCTCGCTCACCGCGACGTTCGGGGCGGCCCTGACGTTCATGCTCATCGTCCTGTATCCGAAGTTCACGAACTACCTGATGAGCGTGTTCTCGCCCACGTTTCTTCCATACGTCCTGCTCTTCTTCGCGGAGGCTTTTTTCTCTACACCTACTACTACGGATGGGGGAAGTTCCATCCACTGCTTCACCTGGGCCTGGGGCTCGGCCTCAACCTCGTGGGCACGGCGATCATGTTCATCGCCAATGCCTGGCTCACGTTCATGATGTCGCCGCACGGAGTGTCGGATGCCGGGGCGGTTCTCTCGCTCCGGGATGCGATCTTCAACCCGACGTGGATGCCGATCAACGTCCATCGCGTCATCGCGAACGTCGCCTTTGGCGGATCCGTGGCCGGCGCCTATGCGGCGTTCAAGTTCCTGCAGGCGGAAACCGACGAGGAGCGCGCGCACTACGACTGGATGGGCTACATCGGCAATTTCGTGGCGATCAGCGCGTTCCTGCCGCTGCCCTTCGCCGGCTACTGGCTGGCCAAGGAAATTTACGCCTTCTCGCAGACGCTCGGGCTGACGATGATGGGCGGCGCGTTCTCGTGGCTCTTCATCATTCAGGCGGTTCTGATCGGAAACTTGTTCCTCGCCGCCAACTACTACCTCTGGCTCGGCATGGGACGAGTCGAAGGCGCCAACCCGCTTCAGAAGTTCATCAAATACCTGCTCATCGGGATCACGCTCTGCTTCATGGTGTGGGCGACGCCGCGCTCGATCATCGCGACCGTGTCCGAAGTGCGAGCGATGGGAGGATCGGCGCACCCAATCCTCGGGTACCTCGGCGTGATGTCGGCCAAGAACACGGCGGTCAACATCCTCATCCTGACGACCTTCATGAGCTTCCTCCTGTACCGCCGAACCGGGAAGGTCGCCACCGTCAGCTGGGCGAAGAAGGGCCATGCGGCGCAGCTCGCGATCTTTGCAGCCGCCGCATTCATCGTCATCTTCCTCGGCGTCTACGGGTACTTCGTCGAAGCCACGGTCCGGATCAAGCTCTCGGTGCCACAGGTCCTGTCGGTGCTGTTCACGATGATCTCGATCACCGTCATCGACATCTTCCTCTTCCGCGGAGCGCGGAGGACGGGCGAGTTGCGGTGGGGCAGGATGCCGGCTATCTCGCAGTACGTGCTCATTTTCATCGCGGTCACCTTCACCTGGCTCATGGGACTCATGGGCTACGTTCGCTCGGGGCTCCGGCAGCATTGGCATGTCTACGGTGTCGTTCGCGATCGGTCGGTTGACGCGTTCACGCCGACGCTGGGTTTTGCGACAAAAGTCGTGTCGGCGACCGTGCTCATGTTCTTCCTCCTGATCGGCGTGGTGTTCTGGATCTCGAGCCTGCACGACAGGCCGGATTTCGAGCGGCGGACACGCGTTCCGGAAGGCTCCGGCCCGCCGTCGCCAACGCCACCGCGACGTGTCGCCGGAACGCATAATCCGAAGCCGGAAGAAGCCTCATGAGGGTGCCGCACATCGTCCGAATCGGCGCTCTCGTCCTCGCGACCACGGGGTTCTATACCTACGTCGGGCAGATGGTGCCGCAGAAGGAAGTTCAGCCTCCGGTGGATGCCACCATTCGAAGCGATATGACCTCGGCCGACATGGCCGTGGTCGGCCGGCAGATCATGGAAGCCAAAGGACTCTGCCTCACGTGCCACACGATCGGGAAGACCGCCGGACCGTTTCGATTCCCTGATCTCGCCGGGGTCGACAGCCGGGCGAAGACGCGGGTACCGGGGCTGAGCGACGTCGAGTACTTCGCCCAGTCGATGTACGAACCGACCGCCTACGTCGTAGAGGGATTTCCTCCAGCGATGCCGCCCATCAACAAGCCTCCGATCGGTCTCAACGATCAGGAGATTCTTTGCGTCATTGCGTATCTGCAGACGCTTGGCGGCACGCCGACGGTCACGCTCCAGACCAAGCATCACTACAACAGCGGCGCGGCCGCACCGGCTGGAGCGTCCCCCGGGAAGGGCGCGCAGTTGAGACCTGATGTGCTTCAGCCAGCCGTCGCACATCTGGCGTCCGCTGCAGCCTCGGCGAAGGCGGAACCCCGGCGGGGCGAAGGCGGACCGCATCTCGCCGAAGGCCGTGAGGGCGAAGGCGGAGTGGCGCGATGAACATCCTGATCGTCCTTGCCGTGGCCGCGGTCTTTGCCGTGCTTCGCCTTCGTCGAGCCAGCCTGCTGCTGTGGGCGGTCGCGTGGTGGCTGGGGATCTACATCGTCCTGCGATTCGGATTCACGGCGCCGATTCCCTCGTCGGTCGTTTCGATCTACATGGGAATCGTGACCCTTGCGGTGCTCGCCTACATGTCCTCGAGTGAGGGTCGCCGCGAGGAAGTCTCACGTCCGCTCGTCCGCTTCATGACCGAGAAGCGGTACGCCACGCTCCTCGGCGTCACCGTTGTCGCCCTGCCGGTGCTCGCGGCCGCGAACGTCTACGTCAAGATGAACGCGCCGCTCCAGCCGCCGTTCTTCGCGCGAACCGTCCATCCCGCGTCACCGTCGGAGATCACGGTGCACGACAAGAAGATCGATCTCGACAATGGAGAGAACCCGGTCTTTCAGCTCCGGACGTCGAATCCGGACGAGTACCGCAAACGCGTCGAGAACGGGCGGCAGGTCTACTATCGAAACTGCGTGTTCTGCCACGGCGACAACATGTCGGCCAACGGCATGTTCGTGCACGCGCTGGATCCGATCCCGACCAACTTCAGCGACAAGGGCACGATTGCGATGCTTCGCGACACGTTTCTGTTCTGGCGAGTCTCGAAGGGAGGCCCCGGCCTGCCGGAAGAAGGCGGCCCCTGGGACACCGCCATGCCAGCATGGGAGAAGTTCCTGAAGGAAGACGAGATCTGGGACGTGATCGCCTTTCTCTACGACTTCACGGACCAGAAGCCCCGCGCGAAAGAGGAGGTCGCGGGGAAATGACCTCTCGCCTGATTGCCCGCGGGTGTATCGCTGTTCTCGTCGCGTCGTTGTGCGCAGCCGCGACGGAATTGGGCCGGGCGGCGGCTCCTGACGTCGGAACCGATGGGCAGCGCGAGTCCGGCAAAAAACTCTATGTGAAGTACTGCTCGCAGTGCCACGGCGAGAAGGGCGACGGCGAAGGCTACGCCGCGTCGCATCTCCGCCCGAGGCCGCGCAACTTCACCACCGGCAAATTCAAGATCCGCACGACTCCAAACGGCGCGCTGCCGACGCATCAGGATCTCGTCAACGTCATCAGGCGCGGCATGCCTTACACGTCGATGCCTGCCTGGCCGAACTTCTCGGACTCGGACGCGTCGGATATCGCCTACTTCCTGACGACTTTCTCCTCGGAGTTCTCGAACCCGGAGCGCGCGCCGCAGCCGATTCAGCTCCCGAGCGCGCCGAAGTCCAGCAAGGAGTCGATTGAGGCTGGAAAGAAGCTCTTCGAGGAGACCGGCTGCGTCAAGTGTCACGGCTCCCTCGGCCGCGGCGACGGGCCGTCGGCTCCAACTCTGAAGGACGACTGGGATCACCCGATCCGTGCGGCGGATCTCGCGCAGAACTGGACCTTCCGTGGCGGCTCGTCTCGCGAGGACATCTTTCGGACGATGAGCACGGGTCTCAACGGCACGCCGATGCCGTCGTTCGCCGATGCGCTCACGCCCGAGCAACGATGGGCCATCACTGACTTCATCGTGTCTCTGTCGGGAGAAAACGGACCGGCCTATACCAATATCGTCATCGCCAAGCACGTTCCGAATCCGATCGATCTCTCGAAGGGCGCCGCCGGTTTCGCGTCCGCTCCTGTCGCCCGGTTGCCGATCGTCGGCCAGATCATGGAGCCCGTCCGAGAGTTCCATCCGCCGGCCACGAGCGTCATGGTTCAGGCGATCTACGATGCGGACTCGATCGCCCTCCTCGTTCGATGGCACGACATGAGCGCCGAGAAATCGGGGAAGAACGGGCTGTCGCTTTCTGTGCCGCAGGAAGAAGAGGAGGAGCCGGCGGCTGCCGGGGCGGGCGAGGGCGGTGCCGCCGGCGGTGCGAATCCTTTTGGCGACCAGGTGGCCGCCCCGGCCGGTCAAAAGCCAAGTGCCCAGAATCCATTCGAGGATCAAACCACCGACGCATCGGTCCCGGCATCCGAGTTCTCCGATGCGGTCGCGATCCAGGTTCCCTCAGAAGTGCCGACGGGTAGCCGCAAGCCGTATTTCATCTTCGGCGACGCCCAGGACGCGGTGGATCTCTGGTTCTTCGACCTGGCGAGTCCGAATCCGGCTCAGTTCACCGGCAAGGGAAGCGCAAGCATCACGCCGAACGACAAAGGAGAACTCACCGGCGCCGCGAGCTACGACAACGGAGAGTGGTCGGTCGTCTTCAAGCGGCCGTTGCACCCCGCGTCTGGCGCAGCATTCTCGCAGGGACAGTTCATGCCCGTCGCCTTCTCGGTCTGGGACGGGTTCTCGCGTGAGCGCGGCAACCGGCGCGCGCTCTCATTGTGGTACTCCCTCTACGTCGAACCCGAGGTCGTACCCTCGGCGGCCGGTCCGATGATCCGGACGGCGCTCATCATTCTCGTTCTCGAACTGATTGTGATCGGGTGGGTCCGCTACAGTTCGCGCGCCCGCGGTGAGCGGAGGCAACCAGTACCGACCAGAGCGTGAGAGTTTGTGAATCGATTTCACCGCGGGGACGAAGTCCCCCGATGAAGAGAGGACTCGATGTATAAGAGCATTTACGTTCCCGTCGATAACTCAGAGCACTCCAATCGGGCGGTCTCCTGCGCCATCGCGATGGGCAAGGCGTTCTCCGCGAAACTCGTCGGCTGCCATGTCTACGCCGCCGCCCTGCACGACTATCGCTTCAGGCAGATGGAGTACACGCTGCCCGAGGAGTACATCGACGAGGTGGAACTTGAGCGTCAGCGGAAGATTCACGACAGCCTGATCACGATGGGCCTCAAGCTCATCTCGGACAGCTATCTCGATGGCATGTCGCGGCTCTGTGGGGAGTCGGGTCTCGAGTTCGAGCCGCGAATGATGGACGGGAAGCATCACATCGAGATCCTCAAGGATCTTGCCGGCGCAAAGCCGGATCTGGTCGTGATCGGCGCCCTGGGAATCGGGCGCGCCCGGGACAGCGTGATCGGATCGGTCTGCGAGCGTGTCGCCCGCCAGTCGGACCGCGACGTCTGGGTGGTCAAACACGTCCCTGAACCGGGCGAAGCGGATCGCGACACGATCCTGGTGGGCGTGGACGGCAGCCCGCAATCGTTCGGGGCGCTGATGACCGCCATCGATCTGGCCCGCGAATTCGGCAAGAAAGTCGAGGCCATTGGCGTCTACGATCCCTACCTCCACTACTCCGTCTTCAACGGCATCGTCAATGTCCTCACGGAGCAGGCGGCGAAGGTGTTTCGATTCGAGGAGCAGAACCAGCTTCACGAGGAGATCATCGACACCGGCCTCGCCCAGATTTATCAATCGCACCTCGAGGTCGGCGAGCGGATGGCAACCGAGGCGGGTGTCGCGATCAAGAAAACACTGCTCGACGGCAAGCCGTTCCAGAAGGTCCTTGACCACGCGCGCAAGACGAATCCCTGGCTGATCGTGCTCGGCCGCATCGGCGTCCACAGCCCGAAGGACGAGACCGGGCTGGGAAGTAACGCCGAGAACATCCTTCGCGCCGCGCCCTGCGACGTCCTCCTTTCCACCCGCCTCGAAGTGCCGCGCCTCGACGTCCGCGCCGAGGAGACGGTCCGATGGACGCCGGAGGCCGAAGAGCGGATGAAACACGTGCCCGAGCAGGTCAAAGGCATCGCCCGAACCGGGGTTCTGCGGCTGGCGCTCGAGAAAGGGCACTCAGTGATCACGAGCGCGGTGATCGACGACGCGATGGATCGGTTCATGCCGAAGAGCGCGTCGGCTCGAACCAAGGCGCTGGCCGAGGCGGTGGCGCTCGAGCGGGCGAAGTCAGGTCCTGTGTCGATGTGCCGGGCGTGTGGCGTCACGGCGACGCAGACCGACGCGGTGAAGTGCACGGTGTGCGGCGCCTCGGATTTCGAAGTGATTTCCCAGGAGATGATCGAAAAGATCGCAGCGGTGGAGGGCGGTCTCCAGGAGGAGACCACCTACGACGGACGCAAGCTCCGATGGTCCGAGGACGCTCGCAAGGGTCTGTGGACCATGAAGAATGCCTACCAGCGGCGTCGGGTGAAGGCGCGTGTCGAAAAACGCGCGCGCATGACGAAGCTCGACGCGATCACGCTCGACTTCGCGCGGCAGGTGATTGAAGAGGAGACGGGAACCCCTCTCGACATTCAGGGCAGCCCTGCGATCGCGGCGATGGAGGCGAAGCTCGTCGCTCGCGACGACAAAAAGAATCCTTTGATCTCGACGTTCGAGTGGACCGACGACGCCGCGCAGCGGGTTCTGCGGGTCCCGGCCGGCTTCATGCGGAACAAGACGCAGGAGCGGATCGAGGAACTTGCGCGCGAACGCGCGGCGACGACGATCGATCTTGCGCTGGTCGAAGACGGGATCGAAATCGGCAAGAAGATGATGGCGGAGATGATCTCAACCTACTCGGCTCCTCCATCGGCCAGCGCGAAGCCCGCAGGTGCGACGACGCCGGCGACCGGTAATGGCAACGGCAACGGCCACGGATATCTCAATGAGGTGAGCCAGATCACCGCGCGCACCTCGGGCGAAGCCTGATCGATCGCTGATCGATCGTGTCCGCGTACCGCTTCTGCCGCACCGATGACATCGATCTGCTCGTCGATGCGCTGAATCGCTGCTGGGCGCCGCACTTCCCCGACGAGCCGCCGGTGACGGCGGCTTCGTTCAAACGATCGATCCGCGATCTGCAGGTCTGGTGCAGCAGCTGCATGGTCGCTTTCTCCGGATCCGATCCGATCGGTGTCCTGATCGGCGGCAAGCGGCCCTCCGCAACCCTCATTCACAAGATCGCCGTACATCCCGATCATCTGCGGCAGGGGCACGGCCGTCACATGCTCACGTCGCTCGGCTCGAAGCTGGCCATTCTCGGTCCGCCCCGAATCGTTGCCGAAGTGCCGGAAGCTCTCGCTGCCGGCGTGCGCGCTGTTCACCGCAAGCGGATATGTCGAGGAAGCGGCTGCTTTGCACAGGACTACGTGCTTCGACGGTCAGACAGAGCGACGTCAATGTTGGAGCAGATCGGAGGCGGTTTCGTCATCCCTGTCACCGTCGACGATCTCACGGCCAATGATCTTCTTGGAAAAGCCGATGCCCAGGTTTGCTGGGAGCGCTCGGTGGAAACACTGACAGCAAGGAAGAACGACATCGCCGGTCTCGCCGTCGCGACCGACGAGCAAATCGAGGCTTACATCCTTTATATAGAGGGGGGCGAAATCGTGGCCTTGCGGTCTTTCATCGAGGACGACGGCGCGCGCCTCGGGCAACTGCTCTCTCGCATCGGCACCGGGGCGGTCCGGTTGCCGAAGGTCCATCCGGCCGAGATATCAAACGAGCTGCTGGAGAGACTCGGTTTCCGCATCGTCGGCGTGCATCGGTTCTACGCCGGAAAAGCGCGGTCCAACTAGAGTATCCTCGTCATCCATCACTTCACTGGAGGGTTGTCATGTTCCGTTTCCTTCCGGCCCTCGCGACATTGGCGATGCTCGTCCAGGCTCCAGCGCCGTGGAGCTATCCGCCGACGAAAACGGGCGATGCAACCGACACGCATTTCGGGAAGACGTACAAAGATCCGTACCGCTGGCTCGAAAATCTCAAGGACAAGGACGTCGAGGCGTGGTTCAAGTCGCAGGCCGATCTGACCGACGGTCTGCTGGCCAAGATCCCGGCGCGTGACGCGCTGGCCGACGAATGGATGGCGCTCGACAAGCTGAAGCCCGCCAGCTATTCGCAGATCACGTACGAGCACGGTCGCGTGTTCTACAAGAAGACGCTCGGCGGAGAAAACGTCGGCAAGCTCTATTACCGTGATGGATGGAAAGGTGCCGAACAGCTCCTGTTCGATCCGGCTGGCTTCAGCCCCTCCGGCGCGAAGCCTGGCGATGTCGCGACGATCGTGAGCTACACGCCATCACCCGATGGCCGGCATGTCGTGCTCGCACTTTCGGCCGCCGGCGCGGAGTATTCCGAGTTGCGGCCGATTGAGGTCGAAAGCCGGAAGCTGCTGTCCGAGACGATCTATCCGTCGTACGGAGCGCTCAGCTGGACGACTGGACAGCAAGTCATTTCTGTATGACGCGGGCAAGGTCACCGACATCAAGAGTCCCGAGATCGAATTGAACCGAAAGACCCGTCTGCACACGTTGGGCACCGACGTCGCCTCCGACGCCGACTTCTTCAGCAATGAGAGCTACCCCGATCTCGAGATTTCCCCGAAGGAATTCCCGATGGCGTTCATCGACGAATCGTACCCTGCGTACGTCGTCGGAAATGTCGGAACGGTGCAGAACGAAATGCGTCTCTTTCTCGCTCCGACCGCGCAGATGACGGCAAACAGCAAGGTGAAGTGGTCCGTGCTCGCGTTGCCGTCCGACAACCTGGTGCGGGGCATTGTCTTCTATAAAGAGCATGTCTACGCGGTCACCCACGCCGGCGCACCGAAATACAAGATTGTCCGCACGCAGCGTCGATCATCCGGATTGGAAAACCGCGGAAACGGTCGTGCCCGAAGCGAAAGACTCGATCCAGTCCATCACCCACAGCAAGAGCTTCATGTTCGTCGTCTACTCGAATGGGATCGTCGGCCGGCTGGTGAAATACACGCTCGACACCGGCAAGTCGTCCGAGGTCAAGCTGCCGGCGTCCGGCACGGTCGACATCAACTGTCCCGATTTTCGCACCGACCAGTGCATCGTCTTCACGACGTCGTGGATTCAACCGACAACGCTCTATGACTTCGATGCCGAGAAAGGGACGTTTACCAAGAGCATCTTCAACACGGCGATCTCGTATCCGGGTTTCGAGAACCTGGTTACCGAGGAAGTCGAGGTTCCCGGACACGACGGAACGATGATCCCGCTGTCGATCATTCATCGGAAGGATCTGAAGCTCGATGGCAGCGCGAGTGCCATTCTGGAAGGGTACGGCGCCTACGGGATCAGCAACACGCCGGGATTCAACGTGCGGCACTCGATTGCGTTGCACGGCGTGGTGCTCGCCTACGCCCACGTCCGTGGCGGCAGCGAGAAGGGAGAGGCTTGGTACAAAGCCGGCTACAAGACGACCAAGCCGAACACGTGGAAGGACTTCATTTCATCGGCCGAGTACCTGATCAAGAAGGGATATACCAGCGCTGACAAGCTGGCCGGCACAGGCACCAGTGCCGGAGGCATTCTGATCAGCCGCGCGGTGACCGAGCGGCCGGACCTGTTCGCCGCCGCCGTCTGCAATGTCGGCGTCGCCAACGCCTTGCGCGTCGAGTTCAGTCCGAATGGTCCGGTCAACACACCCGAATTCGGCACCGTGCAGGATGCGACCGAGGCGCAAGCGTTGTCCGAGATGGATGGCGTCCAGCACGTCAAACCAGGCGTCAAGTATCCCGCAGTGCTCGGTGTGGCCGGCTGGAACGATCCGCGCGTCGTGCCGTGGCAGCCGGGAAAGTTCGTCGCCGCGATGCAGGCGGCCAGCACATCGGGCAAGCCGGTGCTGCTTGAAAGTCAATTACGACAACGGGCACTTCACGGAGGAGAAGATCGTCACGTTCCGGAATTTCGCCGGCCAGTACGCATTCATGCTCTGGCAGACGGGACACAAGGAGTTTCAACCGGCGAAGGGATCGAATTGAAAGCCCCGTCACTAACGCAACTCCACCTGAACGAGTAATCCCGACTAGTCAGGGCAACGCGCTTTGTCGGTCAAGACTGTCTGCGGACGTGCTACGATTCGCCACCGTTTCAGCTGACAACTTGCAGCTTCACCGCCTGGTGAAGGAGCGCGTCGCCGGTACTCCGGCCATGCGAGTGGTCTGCTTCGAACGCTACGCTTCACATGATCAGGAGGGAGCCGTGTCACTTGTCGATCGCGCCAGAAACATCTGCCTCACACCAAACACCGAGTGGCCCGTCATCGCGGCCGAGCCGGCGTCGACCGGGCCCCTGCTGACCGGTTACGTCGTGCCACTCGCGGCCATCGGCGCGGTCGCGGGATTCATCGGTGGTTCGATCGTTGGCCAGTCGTTGCCGTTCATCGGTACCTACCGGGTTCCGCTCATGACCGGTCTGGTGCTCGCGGTGTTCAAGATCTGCATGGCGGTCGTCGGGGTCTTCATCCTGTCGTTCATCATCAAAGCGCTCGCACCGACGTTCGGCGCGGAGCAGAACAGCGCTCAGGCGCTCAAGGTTGCCGTCTACTCGTACACGCCCGCATGGATTGCGGGCGTCTTGCTGATCGTTCCATTACTTGGCATCTTTGCCATCTTCGCCGCCTTCTACGGAATCTACTTGCTCTACCTCGGTCTCCCGAGTCTGATGAAGAGTCCGCCCGACAAGACCGCTGGCTACACGGTTGTCGTCGTCCTCTGTGCGATCGTCGTGACGGTCGTGTTGGGCGGGATCAGTGCGATGTTTGCCGGCGCGGGCCTGCTTGGCGCCCGCGCGCTTAGCACGGGCGCACTTGGCACCACGCCTCAGAGCTCCGAAATCCAGTTCGACAAGAACAGCACCATGGGCAAGCTGCAGACACTTGGGAACAAGCTCGATGAGAGCACCAAGAAGATGGAGGCCGCGCAAAAGAGCGGCGACCAGAAGTCGGAGGCGGCAGCGGCGTTCGCGGGCCTTGGGGCGCTGCTCGGCGGCGGCAATAAAGTCGATCCGATCGCGATCGATCAGATCAAAGCCTTCGTGCCGGCGAATTTTGCCGGGCTCACAAAGACATCCAGCAGCGCCGAGAAAACAGGGATGGCCGGGATCATGGTCTCAAAGGCCGAGGCCACGTATGGAGATGGCGCAGACAAACGCGTGACACTGGAAATTACCGACACCGGTGGCGTCAGCGGACTGATGGCATTCGCAGGCTGGACTGGCATGGAGGGAGAGAAAGAGGACGAGCACGGTTCCGAGAAGACTGCAAAAGTGAACGGCCGTCTCGTCCACGAGCGGATCTCCAAGAACGGCGGCACCAACGAGTTCGGCATCGTCGTCGGCGACCGTTTCGTGATTGGTACAAGCGGAAGGGGTGTGAGTACCGACGACCTCAAAGCCGCCGTCTCTGCCCTCGATCTCTCAAAACTCGAATCGCTGAAGGACGTCGGCGTAACGAAATAGAACTGGCCGAGGTTGCGCTCGAGTCTGGAGAAGAACTTCGCAAAAGGGGACGTCCGCTTGTCCGCCACGAGGACCTGCACGAGCCGCTGCTGGCTCTTCACCGGCAGCGACCAACGTCCTGGGGTTGGTTGGTTACGACTTTTTCAGCACCTCATCCCCGCTGACGGGTATGCCGCAGACAGTCCCGCTATAGACGACGCGTATGCCGCCGGTGGCTTCCGGCGTGGCCTTGCCGTTGGTGAAGGTGAAGGGGCAAGTCAACGATCCCTGTGTGACGGTGCCTTGCGCGTTCCAGCCGAGGGTGGAACCGGACACGGTTCCGGTGCCGCTGCCGTTCACCTGAGTGTTGCCCGCGCACGTTCCGCTGAACGTGACGTTGGCCGACGTTTCCGACACCGGCGTCACCGTGTATTTCACGTCGCCGCAGCTCGTGGCAGGCAACGTCGATGCCGACGTGACCCAAGTGCCCGCAAAATCGCCGAGCGAGGCGGACGTTCCGCTGGGGGAAGTCGGGTTCTTGCCCGTGAGCTTGTTGATCGCGTCACACGCGGTGGTCAGCAGACACGCGGCTGCCAGCGCGCCTAGAAATCTCGAGGTGGTGCCCATGTCAGCTAGTATCGGACCGTCTTGCAGCCGGCAACAGCCGCGACAGCGGAAATAGACCAGCTGGCCACGCGAACGGACCGACGCGCGAGGTGGTAACGTGCGTCGTACGGCGACATTGAGCTCTGTATGTTCGAGCGTTTCACCGAACAGGCGCGGCGCGTCCTCTTCTTCGCCCGCTACGAGGCGAGTCAGATCGGATCGATAGACATCGATACCGAACACTTGCTGCTCGGGCTGATTCGCGAAAGCAAGGGACTGACCAACCGTCTCTTTGCGGATGCCGGCATCGCCCTCGATGATGTTCGCGACGAGGTGCTCCGTCGCGTTGGCGTGCGGACGAAGATCTCCACATCAGTGGAGATCCCGTTCAGCGCCGCCACCAAGCGCGTGCTAGGGCACACGGCGCAGGAAGCGGACCGGCTGCTGCACGATTACATTGGAACCGAGCACATGCTACTCGGGCTGCTCCGTGAACAAGGCTCCGTCGCCGCCGACGTGCTGACCTCGCGCGGCCTGCGGCTCGATGGGGTGCGCGAGCGAATCGTGGAGTTCCTGAGTGATGGCGAGCGGCCGGAACGCCCTGGACCTCCGGGCATTCCCGCCAACACGTTCAAATGGCCCGTGGCTGCGCTTCGTGCCGTCACGCACCGTACATATCCTGTACTCCGAGCTGAAGCCGCCGCAGCGGCCGGTCACCAACCACTCCGGTCCCGGGTTGCAGGCCTATGGCTACACGCTCACCGAAGCCATCGTCCACGCCTGGCGCGGCAACCGCTGGCACATCGACATGGTCGACGGTCTTGACGACGGTACGCGGTATGACTTCTACATCCAGTTCGCGCAGAACGAACCGGGCGAGACCTTCGAGCAGATGTGGAGGGATGCCATCGAGCAGCAGTTCGAACTTTCGGTCGCCCGTGAAACGCAACGGCGCGATGTCTGGGTTGCCAGAAGCATCGGGCACGGCGGACCGATGCTGCGCTCCTACGGCGAGGCGGAGCCGGGCAGCGGCTTTGCGATGGCGAACTTCAATCTGGTGATGAACCGTCCGCACGACGCGCCTCTGTTTCCACTCGAGGCCTTCGCGGTGCACTCGGTGCCGTTCTTCTATCTGGCGAACTGGTTCGAGGAGTTTCTCGGCGGGCAGGTGATCGACGAGACGGGGTTGCGCGGGCTGTACGGCTTCGAGCTCACCCGTACCGTAGCCGATGGCGACGAGCTGATCGACCTGCTACGCGAGCAGGCTGGCTTGTCGATCACGCGCGAACAGCGCGACACGCCGACGCTGGTGGTGCGCCGCCGCTGAGGCCCGGCAGCTGATTGTCCGGTCGTCACGTCGATCGGTTCTCAAGAACTGATTACCTCCATCGGCAGCCCTCCCCCTCACACCGCAAGACAAGACGACAGAGAAAGAAGAAGAAGGAATTCGGCGCATTATAATCTGCTCACTTCATGGCCTTGTCCTCAGGGACGCGTCTGGACGCATACGAAGTCGTCGGCGGTATCGGCGCCGGCGGCATGGGCGAGGTCTACCGCGCAAGGGACACGAGACTGCAGCGCCACGTCGCGATCAAGGTGCTGCCGGATCTCTTCGCTCGCGACCCTGAGAGACTGGCGCGCTTCGAGCGCGAGGCGCGTATGCTCGCGGCCCTCAACCATCCGCATATCGCCCAGGTGTACGGGACGGTGGATCTTCCGGCAGAAGGGGCGGGCGTCGCGACAATCGGACTGGTCATGGAACTGGTCGAAGGAGAGGACCTCTCGCAGCGTATCGCGCGCGGCGCTCTCCCGCTCGACGAGGCGCTGCCAATCGCTCTGCAAATTGCCGGCGCACTGCAGGCCGCACACGACCAGGGGATCGTCCACCGCGATCTGAAGCCCGCGAATATCAAGGTGCGCGACGACGGGACCGTGAAGGTCCTCGACTTCGGGCTGGCCAAGGCGCTCGAGACACCGGCTGCGGACGGTCCGCCTGGCCTTCGCATGGAAGACTCTCCGACCATCACGTCTCCGTTTCAGATGTCACGGCTGGGCCTGATCCTCGGCACCGCGGCGTACATGGCGCCCGAGCAGGCGAAGGGAAAGGCCGTCGACAAGCGCGCGGACATCTGGGCATTCGGCTGCGTGCTCTACGAAATGCTGACGGGCGCACGTGCGTTTCCTGGCGAGGACGTCACGGATACACTCGCCGCCATCGTCCGCGCGGAGCCGGACTGGACGGTACTGCCCGCCGACACGCCGCGCGCCATCCGCACGCTGCTTCGGCGTTGTCTTCAGAAGGACCGGAGCGAGCGGCTGCCGGATATTGGCGCGGCGCGCCTCGAGCTGAAGGATGCGCGGACGGAAGATGCTCCGGCGACGACGAGCGCTGTGACGGTTCCACGCCGTCGCGTCATGCTTCCGTGGCTCCTGTTCGCTGCCGTGTCGCTCGCGGCCATCGCGATACTCGGCTACGCCTATTCCACTCGCCGCGCGCCAGATGCGGCGGTCTACAAGTCGGTGATCATTCCGCCCGGGGCGCTGAGCGGCGGCGCGCCTGTGCGCCGCATGCAGATTTCGCCCGACGGACAGCGACTGGCATTCGTCGCGAGAGATGCGTCCGGCAAGACCGCCCTATGGGTGCGAGCGTTGAACGATCTGCAGGCGCAGCCGCTCGGCGGGACAGCCGGTGCGGCCGCGCCGTTCTGGTCACCGGACAGTCGCTCGATTGCGTTCCAGGCCGAGGGAAAGCTAAAGATAGTCGAAGCGACGGGAGGCAGCGTTTCGACCATCTGCCCTCAGGGTGATGCGCCGCCGGGAACGTGGAATCGCGACGGCGTAATCCTGTTGACGGGGTCTGGCAACGTCGTCTCTCGCGTGCCGGCGAGGGGCGGTCAGCGCGTGCCGGTGACGAAGCTGCGCTCCGAGACGGGCGATCGGATTCACATCAGTCCGTTCTTCCTGCCCGACGGCCGCCATTTCCTGTACTCCAGCGGCACCGGCGGAGCGATCGCGTCGTCGGTCTATCTCGGGTCGCTCGACTCCGACAGCGCGACGCGGCTGCTCGACGGCATCGGGGCGCAATACGCCAACGGCTATGTGGTGTTCCTTCGCGGCTCGACGCTGATGGCGCAGCGTTTCGATCCGGAGCGCCTGGCGCTCTCCGGCGAAGCGGCTCCGATCGCGCAGGACGTTCAGATCAACACAACCACAGGCACCGGCGCGTTCTCCGTGTCGCAGAACGGCGTGCTGGTGTTCCAGAGCGGATTGTCGATCGGGATGCGGCTGACCTGGATGGATCGATCGGGCAGGGTCCTCGGATATCTCGGCGACGCTGCCTCCTACGCGGACGTGCAGATGTCCCCCGATCGAAAATGGGTGTCGGCAACGAAGACACAGGTGTCCGGGCGGACCGAGATCTGGCTGATCGACGTCGCGCGCAAGTTGCCGCGCCGGCTCACCTTCGATGCGGCGGGTGGCTTCGACGCCGTGTGGGCGCCTGCACCCGCCGCCAGTCTCGCGTACGCCTCACGGCGCGAAAAGGTCAGCGATCTGTTTCAGATGTCCGTGGATGGACGGAGCGAAGAGCAGGTGCTGTTCCGGGACGCCACCGACAAGCAGCCGGTAGGTTTCTCGCCGGATGGCAAGTACCTGCTCTACTCGGTGCCGACGGGCGCCTCGCTCGGCCGGTTGTGGCTCCTGCCCCTTGCGGACCGCAAGCCGCGTGAATTCCTGCCGGGAACTCCGGATCAGTCGACGGCCGAAATTTCGCCGGACGGCCGATGGATCGCCTATGTCTCGGTTGCCGAAAATGCCAGCCACCGCGTCTACGCGGCATCGTTCCCGGATGGATCGGGAAAGCGTGAGATCTCGCCGGACGGCGGCGAGACGCCTCACTGGCGTCCCGACGGCAAGGAACTATTTTTCACGAACGCCGGCAAGCTGATGGTGGTGCAGACCGACACGACGGGCGCGACCATCGACCCCGGTCCTCCACAGGCACTCTTCGACGTGTTCGTTCCCGCGCCCCAGCTCGGGTCGCGATCAACCTTCGCCGTTTCGCGCGACGGCCAGCAATTCCTCTTCAGCACGTGGGACGCCGACGCCGCGCAGGCGCCGATCACGCTCGTCGTCAATTGGCCCGCGTCCTTGAAGCGCGATTGAAGAGTACCGCGCTCTCAATGCGCTGATGAAAGACGTCGGCGACATAGCCTTCGTGCCTACATGTTCTCCAACGCTTACCAATAAAATGGCCTCGCTCCGGTCCGCCCGCGCGGTCCGTAGACCGGCAACGGCTGCCCGACTTCATAGGCTCCAAGATCCGGGGCTCGACCCGAGAACCCGTCGTTGACGTTGGGGATCTTCATCCCGGCATCGACCGCCTTGCTGCCGGACTTCAATGTGAAATTCAGATCCGCGGCCTCGTAGGGCTTGCCGTAGTTGCCAGCATTCGGTGGCGGGTTCGGTGGTCGAAGACTTTCGAAGATGTCGTAGTCGATTTCGATGCCGTGGGTCTCCTGGCCCGTGGCCGCCGCCAGCTCCGCGAGTGTCTTGAACCGCTGCGGCTGCGCTTGGCTGTAGTCGGCGAGCGCTGGAGGCTTGGCGCCAATCCACGTGTAGTTCTGCTCGACGCCCTTGTTCGGACGGAACCCGTCGTAGTCGTAGGTCGAGTAGGTCGTCGGCCCGCCGAGCGACGCGATCCCGTTCTGCCGATCCGTGCCGAGAAACAGATTGTTGGCGAAGTGCGCGTTCGACACCTGCTGGTTCGTGCTGTCCTCGGCGACGATGGTGTTGTGATAGACGACGACGCCGGCCGGATTGCTGAACTTCAGCGCGACGGGCGTGTTGTAGACGACGTTGCGGATGTAGTACGCGGGGCCGCCGAAAATCGGCTGGGCACTCAGGGCCGTGTGCGCGGCGTTGACGCCCCGGTTGCGCATGATGCGGATGTTGTGGACGCCGCCGTCGCCTTCGATGAAGTCGTCGCCGGTGACGTAGATGTCATTGTTGTAGATATCGATCGCCACCGCCCAGTTCTTACGGTCTGGATCGGGAAGGCCGTGCGTCGAAATCGTGATGCCGTCGTGAAAGAACGCCACGGCGTTGTGCGCGATCGTGTGGCCCGACCCGTATACCTTGATCGCGTAGTAGCTGTTGATGGGATGCGCGCCATAGACGCCGGGACTCGCCCAGCCAAGGGTGCGGTAGTGATCGTCGCGCCCGATGAACACGTTGTCCGCGATATAGAAGCCCGTCGATCCTGCAAACTGGGCCTCGATGCCGATCCCGACGCTCTCGAACCGGCAGTTCTTGACCGCGAGTCCCACGGCGCCGGCGACGTCTTTGACGCCGGCCCAGAATGCCACCTCGGTGTTGCGAAACGTGATCCCGTCGAAGATGTTGAAGGCCGAGCCCATCACGTCGAACAACCGGAACGCGCCGTCGCCGTCGAAGACCACCTCGCCGTCGCCCGCCGATTTGATCACGATCGGTTTCTCAGCGGTGCCCTTCGCCGTCAGTAAATACGTGCCGTCGAACGTCAGTCCGTAGGGATCGACGTAGTTGTGCCGATCGCCCTTGTACAAACCCGCATGGACGAGAAACGTGTCGCCTGGCTCCGCCTTGTGGAGCGCGACGACGTTCCAGTCGCCCGTGCCGACATACCCGTTGTACCCGGCCATCAGGCCCGTGACGTTCGGATTCTCCTTCGGCCGATTCGCCGGCCAGGTCAGCGGATAGACGTGGATCGTGCGTCCGCCGGCCGCGGCCTTCGGCTCCGCTCTCGTGCGCACCTTGACGTTCTGGACCGCTGTTCCCGACACGCCGTCCGGGTCCTTCATCGTCAAACGGACCTCGTACTCCGTATCGGGCTGAAGGTCGAGGATGCTTCCCGCAAAACGGTCAGGCACCGTGTAGGGCGCGCGCATGATCCGCTCGCCGCCCATGCGGAGCAGCGGCATGCCGTCGATCCACGCCGTCTTGCCTGAGACGCGATAGCTGACCTCCACGGTCGCATTGCGATTCTCGTCGCCAGTGATGTCCCACTCGAAGCCGAGGCAGATCAGCGTCGCCGGCTCGATCACGAACTGGCCGGGCGTCACGCCGTTGGCCGCGCGCACGGTGGACGTGATCGTTACCAGCGCGAGCACGACGAGGATGGTTTTCATCGAGGTCCTCCTGCGGCTGACCAGCGCCGCCGCGTTCGGCGCGAGCGTATGGCGAAGGTTGGATTTTAGCTTGGCTGAAGCCGATCCGCTGGTTTGCTGCGACCCGAGTGGATCGGGGTCGTTCGCTGATTGGTGGGACGGAGTGAAGACAAGTGATGTTGCGCGTTCTCACAAAGCAGATAGAGAAACGGACCTGTTCACGGCGAACCGCGAACAGGTCCGGGATGCCAGCTATTCGGGGTGGACGACGCGCAGCAGGTTCTTGAAGACGTACTGGCCGATGCGTTCCCCCTGGCGTTCGCCTCCATCCTGATCGAAGCGGAAATGAATTCCGCCATATACACGGGCGTCAGAGATGTCGGCGATGATCGACTTGAGATCGGTGTAATGGAGGACAACGCCGGGCACCGAAGCGGCGGAGAACGTCAGATCGTGACCCGACGCGCCGTAGAGACGCTGCAGGACTTCAGCCGCGGCGGAACTGAGCGTGCCGTGTGCCGACGGATAGCCGGGGAAGCACGGGGCGGTTATCAGCGGCACGAACGCCAGGTCCGGAAACGTCTTCGCATTCTCGTCCTCGTCGCCGGCGTGGATCGCCGTTTCAGGCCTCCATGCCGTGTAGTAATACTTTGCCTCGAATACTGCAACGGCAGCATCGCTCAGCGCCATGTTGATCAGCGCGAACGCGCGGGCGTTCTCCGCGAGCGACTCCGTCCGTCCTGAGGCGATCTGCTCGGCCGCGAGGTTTGCCCATCCGACCGGCGAGAGCCCTCCCGCGTAGAATCGCGCCACGTCGGTTCGGTCCTGCGGTCGTGCGACGCTGTCGTTCGCGCCGACGGCCTTCACTTCGGCGTAGGCCTTCGCATATGCGCCGCTCGTGAGCAGCGGTGGCTTCTCGGCGCGAAAACCCTCGACGTTCGGCAGCGCGAATGGCGTGACGTGTTGCCAGTGATAGTTGGTTCCACCTGCGACCGGGCATGATGGTGTCGGCTGCCACTGCCCCGGGTCCGAAGACGACGGGAGGTAAAATGCCGGCACGGCCGATCCATCGCCTGTCCGACGCGCAATCATCGCCGCGGCCGCGGCCGCGCCGACGGCGATGCCGTCGTCTTTCGCGGTCCCGTCGGGAATCACCGCAAGCGATGCCGTCAGCGCCGCGTTCAGTGCCGTCGCCTTGGCGGGAAAGTAATTCAGCAGGACGGCGTGTGCCGCGGCGGCCGCGGCGGCTTCGGCTGACGCACCGGCGGGCGCCGGGATGATGTCCAAGTACGGTTCATAGTCGCCGGTCACAGCGTTCACCGCCTCAAACACGGCCAGGTGCATGATCGCTGCATACCGGGCCGAGGCGAATGGGCTCTGGCCAGCGAGCGTCGCCAGCATCGTGGCGTTCCAGTCCAGGACGACGTCGGCTCGAGCGGACGCCGCGCCGCATAGCACCAGTGCCGCCACGACCGCGGCGCGTGCGGTGTTCTTCTTCGAAGTCATGTTCAGCATAGCTCTCTCCTGTTGTGATGCGGTTGTACTCCCGCGGGACAGGACGGCGTAACTACGCTGACGCGTAGGCGGTACTTTAGAGGAGACGTTCCCGCAGCGCTTTAGCGACGGCTTCGGTCTTCGAGTGGACTTGCAGCTTCTCGTAGATATGTTTCAAGTGAAAGGAGACCGTATTCGTCGAGATGCCCATCGCGTCCGCGGCCGTCTTGTAATGATGACCGTCGACCATCAGCTTCAGTAGTTCGTACTCCTGTGGCGTGAGATGGTACGAGGCACGGTCAGGAGGACGGAATTCTCGGAAGACCGTGACGACGCGGCGTGCAACATCCGGCGACATGGGTGCGCCGCCGTTGACCACCTCGGTGAGAGACTCGAGCAGTCGGGCGGGCGGCGTGTTCTTCAGCAGATACCCGGAGGCGCCCGCGCAAATCGCATTGAAGACCTTCTCATCGTCGTCGTATACGCTCAACGCGACAATGGGGATCTTCGGAAACCGTTCGCGAAGAATTCGAGTGCCTTCAATGCCGTCCATGCCGGGCAGGCCGATATCGGTGAGGATCACATCAGGGCCGCTGTCTTGCATCCCACGCAGGGCTTCTTCCATCGTGCGATAGCCGCCCGCGCAGGCGAAGCCTCGCGTCCCATTGACCAGCATCGTGAGACCTTCGCGGACTTCTCGAAGGTCCTCGATGATCACAACCCGGATCACGCGGTCAGACGGTCGGCTGTCGGCGGTGCTGGTCACGGTGTGTGATGTCCACAGGCAGAGTACCGCCGATACTGGCCTATCCAGCCTACGTATCTGCGTAGGGGCATCGCACCGATTCGCGCTGAATCGGCGAGGTTCACGTGTGAAGCTGGACTCTGACCGAGGTCCCGCCATGAGGCCCAGACTCAATGGCGAGCCTCCCATTGAGCCGCTCTGCGCGGCGACGCATGCTCATCACGCCCTGTCCTTCACTCTCGACCGACGCGTTGAACCCAACTCCATCGTCGGCTACGGTGAGCACCAGGCTGCGACCCTCGATCCGGAAATCGACATTCACGCGAGCGCAGCTGGAATGACGGACTGCGTTGTTGAGGGCCTCCTTGAAGATGAGGAGCAGATCCCGTCTCACGTCGACGGCGAGCTTGCGGTTGTCGTCCGAGTCCGACGACGTGAAACAGAGCTGGATGCCGCGAATTGTGCACACCTCTTCCGAATGCCGTCGCATCCGCCGTGTGAGATCCACCAGGCTTTCCCGCGCCGGATTGATCGCCCACACGATGTCGCTCATGGCGCTGACCGATTCCCTCGCGATGCCCGCGATCGATACGAGGTGGCCGTCCCTCGAGGGCGCTTGCTCCGGCTCCTGTTCACGCGCGGCGACTTCGCTGAGCAGCGCGATGCGCGTCAGGTTTGCGCCGATGTCGTCATGGAGGTCGGTCGCGATCCGCGTTCGGAGATTCGCGATCTCGAGGAGCCGCGTCAGCCGGTACCGGTAGCCGCCATAGAGTGCGAACCCGATCGCCAGTGCAGAGATCGACAGGAACCACCAGCGCAGCCACAGTGGCGGAAGAATCCTGAAGGTGACCGACGCTGGCTCAGTGCTCACGATTCCGCCGGTGCTCATCGCGCGGACGACGAACTCGTAGTTCCCCGGGCTGAGGCTCGCGTACGTAATCGTCCGCTGTTCCCCCGGTGCGCTCCAGCCGACACCGCTGCCCTTCAGCATGTGTTGATAACGCAGCACATCGCCCGGCTCGAAGCCGAGCCCCACGAAGTCGATCTCCAGCTGGTTTTCACGGAGCGCGAGATCCGGCAGCGAACGGTGCCGCTCGCCCAGAGCCGAAACCGGCTGCGGCACCGCGGACACTCGCAAGCCGGTGACCATGACGGATGGAGGAGCGTGCGCCGTCTCCTGGACCACCGCGAGTCGCCCCAGGCCGCCGGTCGTGCCGAACCAGAGTGCGCCGCCACGATCCCGGAATGCGGCGCGGAACAGACCGCGCGGCAATCCGTCCGCGGTCGTGAAATGCCTGATTTGCCCGGTGTCTGGATCGAGTTGGTCGACCCCGCGGCTTCCTCCCACATATAAGCGGCCGCGCGCGTCATCGGTAATCACTTCGATGTTGTTGCTCGACAGTCCTTGCGTTGTCGTGTAGCGGACGAATGTGGGGTGGACCGCATTGTCTACGCGCACCAGACCGCTGCGGCTGGATGCCAGCCAGAGGCGATTGGTGCCGTCGACGTGGATGTCCTTGATCTGTCCGTGCGGTAGACCATCGCGGTCGGTAAACAGCGTGAACTTGCCGGCGGCGAACCGGACGAGCCCATGGTTAAAGCCGATCCAGACATTGCCGGACCGATCTTCCGCAAACGAACGGGGGCGATCCTGGAGAAATGGAGGAAGTCCAGACGCGTGCGTCAAGTCGACAAGACGGCCGGTCGCCGGTTCCCAGCGCGCGAGGCCATTCGCGTCCGCGCCGATCGTCGAAATCCAGATATTGCTCGCCGAGTCTTCGAACAAGGCGAACACCTGGTTCGTGGCGAGACCGTCCTGTTTTGTATAGACGGCGATTGGCCGCTCCGTCCGAAGCTGCATGAAGTTGCCGGAACGAAAGCGGTACAGCCCTTCACCGGTCGCGACCCACCACTCACCGTTGCGCGACTGAAGCGTCACGCGCTCACCGACCCACCCCTCCAGCCATCCTATGCGCGACACAGCAGCCGGCTTGAACCAGTTGAACTGTCGGCCATCGAGGCATCCGAGCCGCGAATAAAACGTCGGTGGGTCAGGACTCAACGGATCGAGCCGTGCTCCTTCGAACGCGCTGGTTCGCGCGTCACCGAGAACGGAGCCACGGAAACACAAATGGTTCGACTGGTCCTCGAAGATGGCCGTCACATTGGCGATGCCGTCCTGCTGGTCGTATGTCGTGAAGCCGCCGCGCGTCAGCTTAATCGCGCCTCCGCCATAAGTCCCCATCCAGAGATTGCCGCCGGGATCCTCGGTGAGCGTGGTGACGTTGTAGTCCGTCAGCCCGTTGCGCTCGGCGTATGGATGAAAACGCTCCCGTCCACTCGCGCCGCGGAAGAACTCGATGAGGCCTCTCCCCGTCGCGATCCAGAAACGCCGGTCCGATGTTTCGAAGAGTTGAAATACCCAGGATGTTGGCAGGCCGTCTCTATCGCCAGGGCGATACGTGAAGTGCTGATCAACGAGCGGTGCGCTGCGCGCGTCAGTCGGATGGAACCGAAAAAATCCGCCGAGCCGGGTTCCTGCCCAGAGCTGCCCCTCATGGTCTTCGAAGAGGTCCTGCACATATGCGTTGGGCAGTCCATCGCGCTCCGTGTAACGATCCGTTCGCCCGTCAGTCCACAGGCGATACAGCCCGCTCGGCGCGCCTATCCACAGCGATCCGCGTGCGTCTTCGAGCACATCATTCACGAAGCGTTGCTCGGGGAATGCATGCGGCATCGACAGGTCGATGAAACGCAGCGACGCGTGGCCACCCCGCTGCTCGAGCCTGTAGAGGCCATCGTCCGTTCCAACCCAGATCGCGCCCTTGTGGCCTTCGCGCAGCACCGTGATCGCCAGGCGCCGCGCGCCTTCAGTGACATCAGATATCACGGCAAACATCGGCACGGCACCGGCAGCGCCAGGCTCGTAGACGACGCCAGGAGCCGCTCTTCCGGTGGGATTGAATCGGACCAGTCCTTGGTCGGTGGCAATCCAGTAGTGACCGTCCGACGTTTCAAGAAGGTCGTTGATGGAGGCGGCTGGAAGACCCTGTGCGGTCCCGAAGCTCGTGAAAGTGTACCCGTCGAACCGCGACAATCCGTCGTCGGTGCAGAACCAGAGGAAGCCGCGCGAATCCCGAACGATGCGATTGACGGCGTTGTGCGCGAGGCCATCGGCGGTGGTCAAAACTCGAATGGGGGGCCGTTCCCCATGGACCGCCACGGCCATGAGGGGCATCAGGAGCGCGAGCGCCGCGAGTAACCGAAGGTACGAAGCTGCGCGAGGTGTGCTGCTCTTTCGCATGCGGCGGCGGTGTGTGGCATTGCGCGTGAATACCGTCACATCTTGCCTCGCCGACACGCATGATCCGCTCGCCGCCGATGCGGACCAGCAGCATCCCGTCGATCCACGTCGTCAGCTGCCCGCGGCCAATGCCGCCGCGGGCACGGCGCGCACGATGAACCGCTGGGGGGCCGAGCCCACGTGATAGAACGGGTAGCAACCGACGAGCGTCACCGCCGCACCGGGCGTCGGATCGATCACGCTGACGTCGTCCGGGGTGGTGATCCGGATCCACTCGACCCGGTATTGCTCGGTCGCGACCGGCGTGTCCAGCACCAGCGCATCGCCTTCCTTGAGGTCCTTCAGCACTCTGAAGAAGCCGTCGCGGTGCGCGGCGATGCCGACGTTGCCCACCGTCCCAGGCAGGGCGGTTTCCTCGATCCGGCCGGCCGCGAGATCGAGCACCGCGTCCGAAGTGCCGTCGTAGACCGGCACCTCGAGCTTCAGCCGCGGGATGCGCAGGATGGCGAGGGTGGGCGGCGTTTCCCGCGTCAGTGCGACCTTGTAGGCCTTCACCCGGTTCGGCGACCAGAGTTGCATGTCGACCTTCCTGCTCCAGGTGAGCTCGCGCGGCGGTGGAGGCGGCGGTGCGGGCTTCGCAGTGGCGCTGTCGGCGGCCGCCGGGTTGCTGGCGCGTGGTGCGTCAGCGCCGCGGCCGCACGATGTCAGCGTCGCCGCGAGAACGAGCGCGAGGCCCAGGACAGAAAGGCGGTTAGAGCGAGACCGGTGAGGGACCATCATGACACTCCATTGCATCGCTCCAGAGTGCGCAGACGTGACTGCCGTTTTGGTGCGGTACAACGCTATCTTATCGCGACTGTCGCGGATGTCCGTCAGGAAGGCCGTGGTAGACTCCGCGGCGTGTCGGCCCTCAGTTTACGCGGCGGAGCATGAGCTTTCCCGCGTACCTCCATCTGGGGTCGCTGGCCGTCCATCCTCACTGGATATTCGAGGGCCTTGCCTACACCGCTGGCTTTTACCTCTATCGACGCCTCCGCCGTCAAGACGGAGATGTGATTGATTCCCGCGCGCGCTGGTGGGTGATTGTCGCGGCGATGGTCGGTGGATTCGCTGGAAGCCGGATCCTGTCGGCTTTTGAGGATCCTGTCTTCCTGGCGGACCACTGGTTACAGCCGCGGCTCCTCCTCAGCGGAAAGACGATCGTTGGCGGGCTGGTCGGCGGACTCATCGCCGTCGAATCGGTCAAGCGTCTGCGGGGCATCCGCGTCGCAACCGGCGACCTCCTCGCCTTGCCGCTCGTGCTCGGCATCGCGATTGGACGGATTGGCTGCTTTCTTTCCGGCCTCGAAGACCAGTCCTACGGAATTGCGACGGGGCTTCCATGGGGGGTCGATTTCGGCGACGGGATCGCCCGCCATCCCGCGCAGTTGTACGAGGTCGTCGTTCTCGCCGGTCTCGGCGCGCTGTTGATTGTCCGCGCGGGCATGCCCGCAAACGTTGGCGATCGCTTCAAGCTCTTTATGGTCGTCTACCTTGGCTTCCGGCTCCTCGTTGAATTCATCAAGCCGGTCGTACGCGTGGGCGGCCTCTCCGCGATTCAGTGGGTGTGCCTGGCCCTGGTGGCGTACTACGCGCCGCATGTGCCGCGGCTCGTGGCCGAGGTGCGGCATGGCTGATCGCGTCCGCCCCTATCTCTTCTACGACGTCGCCGTGTCGATCTGCTCGACCTGCTTTCGGAAGGTCGAAGGCAAGATCGTGTTCGAGGACGGCTCGGTCTTCATGCTCAAGCGGTGTCCTGTGCATGGTTCCGAGCGGGTGCTGATGGCCGACGACGTCGAGTACTACCGTCGGTGCCGTGAGGTCTTCATCAAGCCTCCCGAGATGCCAGTGGTGTTCAACACGCCGGTGAGGTGGGGCTGTCCGTACGACTGCGGGCTCTGCGCTGATCATCAGCAGCACTCGTGCCTCTCGCTCGTGGAGATTACCGATCGCTGCAACCTCGAGTGCCCCATCTGCTACGCGGGCAGCGGCCCGTCTCGGGACCAGTACCGGACGCTCGATCATGTCCAGCGTTTGCTCGACGCGGTGGTTCGCAACGAAGGACAGCCTGACGTCGTGCAAATCTCCGGCGGAGAGCCGACCGTGCATCCTGACTTCTTCGCGATCCTCGATCGCGCCAAGAAGGCGCCGATTCGGCACCTGATGGTGAACACCAACGGACTGCGCATCGCGCACGACGAAGAGTTCGCGAAGCGTCTCGCCGGCTACATGCCGGACTTCGAGGTCTACCTGCAATTCGACTCGCTCGAGGCCGCGCCGCTCCTGGCGCTGCGTGGCGTGGATCTTCGCGACGTCCATGCCCGTGCCCTCGAGCGCCTGAATCGGCTTGGCGTCTCGACGACGCTGGTGGTCACGCTCAAGAAGGGGTTGAACGACGGCGAAATCGGCCGGCTCATCGACTTCGCGGTGACGCAGCCGGCGGTGCGCGGCGTCACGTTCCAGCCAATCCAGGCTGCCGGACGGCTCGAGCACTTCGACCCCGCGACCGATCGTTTGACACTCACGGAGGTCCGCCGACGGATCCTGGAGCAGACGACGCTGTTCAGACCCGAGGATCTGCTGCCGGTGCCGTGCCATCCCGATAGTCTCGCCATGGCGTACACGCTCAAGATCGACGGCAAGCTGATCCCGTTGACTGGCCTCATCGATCCGAAGGTGCTCATCGAAGGCGGACGCAACACCATCGTCTACGAAGGAGACGAGGCCGTTCGCGAAGGTGTGTTCAAGTTGTTTGCCACGAACCACTCGTCCGAGTCGAGCGCGCAGTCGTTGCGCGACCTCCTGTGCTGCCTCCCGCGGCTGGATGCCCCTGGCGATATCGGCTATCGCAATATTTTCCGCGTCCTCATCATGCAGTTCATCGATGCCTACTCCTTCGACGTGCGCTCGGTGAAGAAGACGTGCGTGCACATCGTTCACCCCGACGGTCGGCTGATTCCGTTCGACACCTACAATCTGTTCTACCGTGACGGGCTGGAGCAGTCACGGCTTGCGCCGCTCAGGCAGTGGTCGGAACGGTCGATGCTCGAGGAGATGTCATGAGACGCGTGCTCGCGGTTGCCCTCATCGCCACGCTCACCACGTTGATGATCGGCATTGACCGGACTTCATGGGCGAGCCAGGACCACGATCAGGACAAGCGGGCGAAACAGCGGGCCGAAGCCGCGAAGGTCCTCAGCGAGATGGGCCGGGGCTCGACCGCAACAATCGAGCGTCAGGACGGGCGAAAGATGGATGTGGTCATCGAGGAGATCACCTCGGACTCGGTCACCGTCATGCGTCAGGAGAAGGACCATGTGGTGACGGAGACGATCCCCATTTCTGATATCGCGAAGATCAAAAAGGCCAGCGTCAAGAAGATGAGCAAGACTTCGAAGGTGTTGATTGGCACCGCCGTGGCCTTCGGCGTGCTGGTCACCGCGGCGCTTGCGTCCTGCGCGGCCGCTTCTTCCTACTCTGAACGTCCGAACACCGCCGGGACGGCCCAGTAAAGCTGGGCCCTTGGCTGGCTGCTGCGATTGAGTCACTCGTACCGGAGCGACGCGAGAGGATCCAGCGCGGCCGCGCGGCGCGCAGGAATCCAGATGGCTCCGATAGCCGCCGCGAGCAGCAGCAACGGGACGACGGTCAACGTGAAGGGATCGCGGGAATTGACCCCGAGCACGAGTCCCTCCGTGAGCAACTGCCTCAGAAGCCGGAACCGTCCCGCGCCGAGCGACAAGCGGACGGCGATCTCCCGCTGACGCGCTGCCGATCTGGACAAGAGGAGCGTCGTGACGTTCACGCACGCCAGCAGGAGCAGTACCGTCGTCGTTCCGAGGGTGCGCGCAAATATCACGGGGGCCCGCCCTGGCCGCCTTCGGACAGAAGTAGCGCGGGCTCACACGGGACTACTTCACCCAGCCCTGTGCGGTCATATAGGCGTAGAGATCGCGGTACAAGGGCTGCTCGATTCTCAGCGTGTCGACCACGAGATCGATGAAGGCCGGATCCGCCTGGTGCGGGAAAATCTCCGTAAGCTGCATCTGAAAGTACGACTGGGTTGGCCGTTCGCGCTCGGGTCCTCTGGTTCGTGCCGCCAGGTTGTCCAGCAGACGATACAGGGACTGCTGCTGCGCCTGCGAGGCTCCGTACTGTGCGAGCACCGCGTCGAGCGGCCTGGTCGTGGAGAGGATTCGAAGCGTCAGGGCTTGAAGCGCCTCGACTTCGCTCAACCTGGCGTCGAGGTCGGCAATCTTTGCGGCAAGATCATCGTCGCGGTTCATCGGCCCTCTGGCGATAGAGACTATCACCAAGGGGGTGACGGCCGGCAGCGCGGAGCGCGCGATATCGTTATCCCTTGTGACGCAGAACGCGGCCAGGCCTGGCGTCGGTCATCTTCCCGCTGTCCAGGACCAGTCGGCCGTTCACGGCAACGAACTCGACGCCCACGGCGTACTGTAGCGGCTGCGTATAGGTGGCCACGTCCCGGATCGTCGCCGGGTCGAACACCACCACGTCGGCTAGCATGCCGGGCCGGAGGATTCCACGATCAGTGAGGCCCATCCTCCGCGCCGGGAGTGATGTCATCTTCCGAACGGCCTCTTCGAGAGATAGCAGCTTCAGGTCCCGAACGTAGGGTCCGAGGAGACGGGCCGCGGCTCCGAACGCACGTGGATGCGTCCCGAAACCGGCGAACGGGCCGTCGATCGCCTGCGCGGCGCTGTCCACGCCGAGAGCCACCCACGGCGCTGTCATGAAGGCGCGTACATCGTCTTCACGCTTCACGAAGATGACCTGGGTGGTGTTGCCGTGATCCTGCTCGATAAAGTCGAGCAGCGCGTCGGCAATCGATTTTCCCATCGCGCGCGCGATCTCGTCGAGCCGCATACCCACATATCGCTGTAGCGCCGGATTCGCGCACGACGCCACCATCGTCTTGTGCGCGTATTTCGTGAGAACGTCCGGAGGATCGCCCGCGATCCAATCGTGAATAATCCGCGATCGCATCGCGGGATCGTGGAACCGCGCGATCATCCGGTCCACGCCGCCCGCATGGGCCCAATCGGGAAGCTGTGAATCGAGCGCGTTCTGTCCGGCGTCGTATGGGTAAGCGTCACCGGTGATATCCAGTCCCTCCGATCGCGCCCGCTCAATCGCGGCCATGAAATCGGCAGCGCGTCCCCAGACCTCTTCATCGGTCAAACCGAGATGCCAGATTTCAACGGGCAGGTGCGCGGTCCTCGCGATCGTGAACACCTCCTCGAGAGATTCGACGTATTTCTTTCCGTAGCTGCGCATGTGGGTCGCGTAGATGCCACCGTGCCGCGCAGCGATGGAGGCCAGCGCCGTCAGCTCGGCCGTCTGCGCGTACCGAGCAGGCGGGTAGCCGAGGGAAGTCGATACGCCGAATGCCCCCTGACGCATGGCGTCATCCACCAGTCCCTGCATCTCCCGTAGTTGCGCTGGTGTCGGCTGGACATCCTCGAGGCCGATCACGGCCGCACGAACACTGGCGACGCCGACGAAGCTTCCGAGATTCATCGCCGTCTTTACGCGCTCGAGCCGCGCGAAATAGCCGGCGAAGTCGGCCCAGTCGTGCGGCACCTTGAACTGCTCGACCGCAAACCAACTGACGACGCTTGGTGCGAAGCTGGCGCGGAGGGGTGCGGCAGAGTACAGCTCGCCCGTGAGCTCGGTTGTGATGCCCTGGCGGATCTTCGACTCGCCGCGGTTATCGATCAGAAGATTCAATTCGGACTGGCCGAGGAGATCGATGAATCCTGGCGCAATCACGTGATCACGGACGTCGATCTTCCGGACGGCTGATGCGCCGGCGAGGTCGCCTACGGCGGCAATTCGGTCCCCCTTGACGCCGACGTCGGCGCGGAACCACGGGGCGCCCGTTCCGTCAACAACCCGGGCCGCGGCGAAAATAATGTCGTAGTCGGAAGGCGCGGCCCTCGAAGAGACGCCGGCGTCGCGGCATCCAGCGATCGTCGCGACGATGGCGATCGCGCAGCAACAAACCAGGGCGGATCCGCTACTCTCTCTACGGAAAGGCCGCTCTGATCTCAAGCCTGCACCTCAAGAAGCAACTTACCTGTCACTGCTTCTGATACACGCGGATGTAGTCGATTTCGTATCGGACAGGGAAGGCCGTCGACGACGGATCGCCGCCGCTCGTGCCCCCGACCGCGAGGTTGGCCAGCATGTAGTGCGCCTGGCGCAGCGGGTTGGCGCCGCCGCCGTCCTGATTTACCGTTCGCTCGACGTCGACGTCGTTCATCCAGATGTCGTCGACGGACAGCCGGATCGAGCGCTCGTCCCAGAGCATGCGCCACACGTGAAACTTCCTGGCCCAGTCTGGATCCCCGAACGATGCGATCGGCTTCCGTAGGTCGTCCCAGATCGGCCGGCCCGACGGCCCGCCCCACGCGACGTTGGCGAGGAGCGTTGACCGGTAATACTCCATGATGTCGATCTCGCCGTTGTACGGCCAGCGCCCGGTCGTCCCCAGCGTCCACCAGGCGGGCCACAGGCCGGCGCTGATGTCGATGCGCCCGCGCATCTCGAAATATCCGTACTGCCACGCGTGGAGGCCCCGGGTCATCATGCTCGCGGACGTGTACTCGGCAAACTGACGGCTGCGGCGCCAGTCGGTCGCGTCGGGCCTGCCGAGCGGAGTGAGGGCGGGGTTCGGGTGTCGCTCGCGGCGCGCTTCGATCACCAGCAAACCGTTTTCAACGCGCGCGTTCTGCGGCTGATACCACTGCAGCTCCTGGTTTCGGACGAAGCCGTTCTCGAACGTCCAGTTGTTCGGGTCCGGCGCGCCGGGGTTGTTGAACTCGTCGGACCATGCCAGGGTGTAGCCGGAAGGCGGCGACGCCGGAACGGGTGGAGGCGTCGGCTGTACGCACGTCAGCAGCGCCACGGATGCGATGCATGACGCCGCCAGCTGATTCGTCACTCAGGTCTCCGCACGTGGCCGCCGGACCACGCGATCCATCAGGTGTTCCAGGCTCGCGACCGGATCCGACGTGCGGCCGGTGTGGACGGCCGACGGCTGAATGATCGTGCTGCGGGGCGACACCAGCCAGCGGAAGCGTCCGCGCGCCGGCAGCTCGCCTATCGGTCCTGCCTCCGGACCGCCGCGGCACACCGCCGGGATCATGTCCAGGTTCGCGCGAATCGTGGCGATATCGACGGCGGGATCGAGCGCGCGCAGTGCCGCCTCGTCGAGCTCGATCCGCGCCTCGAGGAAATTCATCCCGGAGCAGGACAGGATGACGCCGACGTTGATCCGCTCCCCGCGATCCACTCGTGGGACGACGCGGACGATCGAGTAGTCGTAGGTGTGCTCAGCGGACACGCAGCGCCTCCTCGACGAACGCCCTCGGCGGCGCCAGCCGCTCGAGGAGATACCGCCGATACGCCGCGCGGACGGTCGCGGGCTCGCCTTCGCCCATCCACGTGTCCGGCACGAGCGCCAGGATCGCGTCGATGACCTCCGCCGTCAGCAGGTGCGCCAGCCTCTCGTCTTCTTCCTCGAGTCTCGTCGCGAAACGCAGAAGGACATGATCCTTAATCGCCTCGAATGCGGCGCGGGGACGGGCGCCGCCCCGGTCCCAGCCCGGCGAGTGGTGAAAGTACAGCGTGGACCCGTGATCGATCAACCACACCGCGCGGTGCCACATGAGCATGTTGGTGTTTCGCGCGGTGCGATCGACGTTGCTCACGAGCGCGTCGAACCAGACGATGCGCGACGCCAGATCCGGCGGCACGGCGTGCACGACGGGATCGTAATTCACCGATCCAGGCAGGTAGTCGAGCGCGACGTTCAATCCGGCGCTGTCGTGGATCAGCGCGTGGATTTCAGGATCGGGCTCGGTGCGCGCGAGATCGGGATCGAGCGAGGCGATCACGATCTCCGGTACCGGCAGCCCGAGCGCACGCGCAAGCTCGCCGGCGATCAGCTCCGCCGTCAGCGCCAGCGGGCCGTGCCCGGCGCCTCGAAACTTCAGAACGTACAACCCGTCGTCATCTGCCTCGACGATGGCGGGCAGCGAACCTCCTTCGCGAAGGGGCGTGACGTACCGCGTGACGGCAACCGTCCGGAGCGCTGGCACGGTGTTCATTGTCTCGCATCTCTGCGAATCGTGCCCGGTCCGCGTAGCGTATCGGAGCAGGCGCATTCCGTGACAGCGAGGCCGAACCGCGATGACCAGTCCCGCACACCTGCCTGAGCCTGCCCGAAGGCTGCTGTCTCTCGACGTGGCGCGCGGGATCACGATCGCGTTCATGATCATGGTCAACAACAACGGCGGACGGGGCTCGTGGCACTTCATGAACCACGCTGCCTGGAATGGCCTGACCGCCACCGATCTCGTGTTTCCCACCTTCGTGTTCGTGATGGGCATATCGGTGGTGTTTGCCATCGAGTCCAGGCTGGCGCGCGGCGCGACGCGGCGGCAGCTGGTACGGCACGCGGTGCAGCGGGCAGTCATCCTGTGCCTGCTGGGCATCGTGGTCAACAGCTTTCCGTTCTTCGAGCTCGAGCACATGCGTTTCTACGGCGTGCTCCAGCGCATCGCGGTCTGCTACCTGGCGGTGTCGCTCTTGTATCTGTGGGACAGTCGCGCCTGGCCGCTGGCGGCGGCGCTGGTGGTGTCGCTCGTCGGCTACTGGGTGCTGGTGCGCTGGGTTCCCGTCCCTGGTGCGGGCGTGCCAGGCCGCGACGTGCCGTTCATGGACGTGCACCAGAACCTGGTGTCGTGGATCGATCGCCAGCTGTTCCCTCATCACCTGTACCGCGATGTGCCGGACCACAACGTGCGCGATCCGGAAGGCCTGCTGAGCGACCTCCCGGCCATCGGCACGGCGCTGATGGGCATGCTGACCGGCGTCTGGCTGCGGACGCGCCGATCGATTCCTGCGAAGACGAAGGGGTTGGCCGTCGCGGCCATCGGCAGCCTGGTGCTCGGTTATTTGTGGTCGCTCTGGTTTCCGCTGAACAAGAACATGTGGACCAGCTCCTATGTCCTGGTGGCGGGAGGCTACTCGCTGGCGCTGATGACGGTCGCGTTCTGGGCGGTGGAGCAAAAGGGATGGCGGACGGGCTGGACCTGGATATGGCTCGTCTTTGGCTCCAATGCGATTGCGGCGTACATGTTCAGCGAACTGCTGCCCGGCGTGTTGCACAACATCCACTTCATATCCGGCGGCAAGCAGACCGACGTGATCGCCTTTGTGCTCGACCACGTATTCGCGCACATTCCTGACCCGGGGTGGGCCGCCTTTGCCTATTCGGTCAGCTTCACCGCAGTCTGCTTCGTTCCGGTGTGGATGCTGTACCGCAGGCGGATTTTCCTGAAGGTGTAATCATTTTTCCTTTTCGTTCGCGAATCTCTTGAAGAAGCTCGTGTCGTTCCAGGCTGGCCGCGCCTGGTCGTTCGCGACCCGTAACAGCAGCCTCATGATCACGCGATCGAACTTCGCCGCTGCTTCGAGATCGACCGGCTGGTTCAGGTCGTCGTTGGGCTTGTGGTAGACATCACGCACCCAGTCGCGGCGCGTCTTCTCCTCGGCGGAGCCGAAGTCGTACCCGAACTTGAAGGCCAGTGATGGAATGCCGCGTCGAATGAAGCTGTATTGATCGCTCCGGATGAAGCGGTTCTGCTCCGGCTCGCGATCGGACTGAACGTCCACCCCCAGTTCCTTCGCCGCGGCACGGACGGTCTCGCCCAGCGACGATTCGGTCAGCCCCTGCACTTCGATCACCTTCAGCGGGTAGAGCGGAAGGAACATGTCCAGGTTGAGGTCGGCGATGAGATTGTCGGCGGCGACGGTCGGGTGCGCGGCGAAGTACTTCGACCCGAGCAGTCCCTTCTCCTCAGCGGTCTGGGCCATGAAAAGGATGGAGCGCTTGGACTTGACGCCGGATTCCTTCAGCAGCTGCGCGATCTCGATGATCGACGCCACGCCAGACGCGTCGTCCATCGCCCCGTTGTAGATGGTGTCGCCATTGACCGCGCGGCCGACGCCGACATGATCGAGGTGCGCTGACATGACGACGTATTCCGACTTCAGCCGCGGATCCGACCCTTCGTAGATGCCGATGACGTTCTCGGAGTCGATCGACTCGCGTTTGAGTGCCGCATGCGCGCGAAGCGCTCCAGGCAGCGCGAATCGTGGGAGGGGCTTCTTGTCGGCAACGAGTTGATCGAGTTCGGCCAGCGAGTGCCCGCTGCCGGCGAGGAACTTGTCGGCGCCGCGCCGCGTGACCGTGATCGAGACGACCTCTCCGGCCTGTTCCTGCAAATCGCGATCGGCGAGCACGACGGTTGGTTGAGGCGCCTGTCCTCGCCCTCGTCCGAGCCCTGCGCCCGTCGTTGCCGGCAAAGAGTTATCCGTCGTCGTGCCGGCAGGCGGATTCGGGTTCGGGAATGTCGCGATCCCAATCGCTCCAGCCTTCTTCAGCACGGCCCATCGCTCGGCGGCGGAGCTCATGTGCGACCGCACGTTGTCCGACACGTTCGCTGGCGCAGCCACGTTGACGTACACGGCAATCTTGCCGCGTATGTCCAGCCCCGCGAGGTCGTCCCAGTTCGCTTCCGGAATCGACAGCCCGTAGCCGATGAAGACCATCGGCGCCTCGAAATCGCCGTTCAGCTCGCCGCGAGCGGTCAGCGACGCATCTTCGGCCAACGTCAGCGGCTCCTCCTGCCCTGCCTGGATAAGCGCCAGCTTCGACTCCTCCGGCACCAGAACCCGCGACTCGAACTTCACGGGCTGGCGATAACTTCCGACGCCGCCTGGCTTCAACCCGATCGCCTTGAACCGCTCTTCGACATATCGGGCGGCCTTCTCGAATCCGGGCGTGCCGACGTTACGCCCTTCGAGCGCATCGTCGGCCAGAAAGGCGATGTGGTTCCACCAGCGCTTCCCTTCAGCCGCCGGGTCCTGGAGGAAGAGCGCGATAACAGCGAGGAGCAAGTATCGAAGCTTCATGGTGGTGAACTGTAAGGCTTGAGGCCCTTCGATGTGAAGGTGCCCGGACGTGCTACGATTTGCCACCGCTTCAGCTGAACAACTTGCAGCTTCACCGCTCAGTGAAGGAGCGCTTTTGCCGGTAGCCCCGGCCAGGCGAGCGATCTCCTCCTGCGCTGTAGCGCATTTCGAAGGAGACATGCGTGGACATCGTCAGTGCGTTGTTCCTGACACTCGGCGCCCTGGCTAGCCTCTACGTCTTGCGATGGGGAGCCGCGCTCTATCGGTCGCGTTCGCTCGGGCCCGACGCGTTACAGCGTGCCTCCAAGCCTCGACTGATCCACATCGTCATTGGATTCGTCACGAACTTCTTCGACACACTCGGGATCGGTTCGTTCGCGACCACGATGTCTACCTACAGACTGATGGGACTCGTGCCTGACGAACGGATTCCCGGGACCATGCTGGTTGGTCATACGCTGCCGGTCGTCGTGCAGGCGTTTGCGTTTATCAGCATGGTGTCGGTCGATCGCACGCTGCTCGTCTCGCTCATCGTCGCTATGATGGTGGGCGGGTGGCTCGGCGCGGGTGTCGTGTCGCGGCTGCCGCGCCGTGTCATCCAGATTGGCATGGCGATCGCACTTTTGCTCGCCGGGTTCTTCATGACGATTGGGCTGCTGCGACTCTATCCGGCTGGTGGACAGGCCGTAGCGCTCGGACCTGGACCTTTCGTCGTCGCGTGGATTGGCAACTTCGTCTTTGGCGCGCTCGCGACGCTCGGAATCGGCAACTATGGACCGACCCTGGTCATGTTCAGCCTGCTGGGGATGGACCCGCGCGCAGCGTTTCCAATCATGATGGGATCAGGTGCGTTCACGGGTGTCTTGGCAGCAATGCGGTTCGTTGGCACCGGGCGCTACGTCGCTCCTGCGGCGATCGGGCTGACCGTCGGCGGCATTCCCGGAGTGCTAATCGCCGTGTGGCTCGTGAAATCGCTGCCGCTCGATGTCGTTCGGTGGGGGGTCATTGCCGTCGTGCTCTACACGGCCCTGATGCTCATCCGATCGGCGTCCGAAGATCGCCGGGTGCTAGCGGCGGCGCCTGCGGACAGTCCGGCCTAGTGTCCTGAAACGGCTCGCTCCGCCGGCCTGGCGGAAAGCGGATTGCTCCGGAAAGACGCGGAGGTCGAAGGCTCGTCGAGCAACCCGCTCGCACGCTAGCGTTCCGGACGTCCCGTTCCGATAAAAAGACAGATAGGCCTTTCCACCCTTCGGCGATCGGCTGCGAGGAGTGTCAGGCCGGAGTTCAGCCATGCTATCTGTCTGCAGGATCCCGATGCGTCAGGCCACGATACCGATGCTCGCCCTGGCCGGGCTCCTGGCCTGGGCGCCGCCCGTACGCGCTCAAGGTTTTGGAGTTGGCGCGCGCATCGCCTGGGTCCACCCTGACGTCAATGCCGACGTCGACGCCGTGCGCTACTTCGGCGGTCAGATACGTCTAATGTCGCCGCGTTTTGGGTTCGAGGTCGCCCTGGATCATCATTCAGAGACGCTCGAGCTCGTCAATCAGAAGGTCTCCGAGACGCCGATACAGGCGTCGATCCTCTTGCGCATGGCCAGCGGCAGCGTGTCTCCCTTCCTGCTGGGTGGACCAGGCTGGTATCGCCGCAAGGTCGAGGCACTCGACACCCCCGGGGATCTGAGCGTCAGCACGACCGAATTCGGCTGGCACGCGGGGATCGGCCTCGAGGCTCTGGCCGGCAAACACTTCGGTTTCCACGGCGACTACCGCTATACGTTCCTCAACTTCCACAACGACAATAACCCGGGCGGACTCGTCGGCCGGGTGCTTCCGGGGCACCGGGGGTCGATGTGGACGCTGGGAACCACCTTCTATTTCTAGTCTCAATCCGAGGGGCTTCGCCCCTCGGACTCCCCTGCACGCGCTCTCGCGCGCCGCTTCGACGGCGCGCTCCGATCGCGTGGCTCGCTCGCACGGCTCGCTCGCATCTTGGAGTGAGCGTCATTTATGAGACAGCTTCTAGTGATCGCGGCCGCCGGCCGGCGCAGACGGGTCACTGTGCCGACTGGATGGCGGCGCACCGATAGGGGTATAGGATTGGGGCCATGACGCGCGATCGAGCCTCGAAGCCGCCTGGGCTCCGGCGGCGATGAGCGCGACACTCCGTTGGACCGCTTGCCTGTTGATGGCCCTGCTGGGCGTGGGTTCGTCTGCGCCCTCCCCGATCGAGCATCAGACCCAGAGTCCGGATCGTCAAAGTCAGCGTGCGGCCGGACCGTTGTCTCCGGACGAGGCGCTGGCCGGTTTCGAGCTCGAGCCGGGTTACCGGATCGAGCTGGCAGCCGCGGAGCCCTTGATCAAGGACCCTGTGGCGATCGCATTCGACGAGCGCGGTCGCATGTACGTCGTGGAGAATCGGGGTTATCCCGGCCCGCTGGAAGGGTCTCCTCAACCTGCTGCCCGCGAGGGTGTCATCGCGCTGCTCGAGGACACCAACCGCGACGGGCGCTTCGACAAGCGAACGGACTTTGCCCGAGATCTCACGTATCCGAACGGCATCATGCCGTGGAACGGCGGCGTGTTCGTCACGTGCGCGCCAGATCTCCTGTACTTCAAGGACACCAACGGCGACGGTATTGCGGATGAACGGCGCGTAGTCCTGACAGGGTTCGATGCGACCCGGACGCCGCAGATTCGGTTCAGCCACCCGACACTCGGGATCGACAACTGGGTGTACCTGACCAGCGGATTGACCGGTGGCCGCCTGACGGTCCCGGATCATCCCGACCGGCCCCCGATCGTCTTCGCGACGAGCGACTCACGCTTCAATCCCTTCACGCTGGCGTTCGAACTGACCGGAGGCCAGGGACAGTACGGACTGACGTTCGATGACTACGGCCGCCGCTTCACCTGCTCCAACCGGCGTCCGGTCATGCATGTCGTCCTTGAGCCGCGTTACCTCAAGCGAAATCCCAACCTGGCGTTTTCCGAGACAGTGCAGGACGTGTCCGCTGTCGGAGCACAGGCATCGGTCTGGCCCATTAGTGGGGACACAACCACGGCGTCGTTCATGCCGAGCCTGATGAGCGCGCCACACGCCGGCACGTTCACAGCGGCCAGTGGTGTGCACATCCATCGCGGCGACGCACTGCCATCCGGTGACCGCGACAGCATCTTCATCTGCGAATCGGCGCAGAACCTGGTGCAGAGACAGGTCCGAACGCCGAACGGCGTGACGTTCACATCGCGGCCGGCACAAACCGGCCGCGACTTCCTCTCCTCACGCGACACCTGGTTCCGGCCTGTCTTCGCCGCCAATGGTCCCGACGGCGCCCTCTACATCGTCGACATGTACCGCAAGATCATCGACCACCCGCAGTACGTGCCGGAGCAGAGCCGCGCGCTGCTCGATTTCGAGGCGGGGAAGGAACGCGGCCGGATTTATCGGCTCGCGGCCCGCGACTGGAAAGCGGACCGGCAACCCGATTGATCTCGGTCGGATGCGCGCCGACGAACTGACGCGGACTCTCGAGCATCCCAATGCGTGGTGGCGCGAGACCGCGCAGCGTCTGCTCGTAGAGCGCCGCGACCGCGCCGCGATTCCGCTTCTTCGCACGCTTACGCGAGAGGGTCGCGGCGAAGTGGCTCGCATCCACGCGCTGTGGACCCTCGAGGGGCTGGGAGGGCTCGAGGCCGCAGACATCGTCACGGCCCTGCAGGACCAGAATGCTCCGGTGCGCGAGAATGCGGTGCAGCTCGCCGAACGGCGAGTGAGAGCCTCCCGAGACCTGTTCAACGGCTTACTTCGCTTGGTGGACGATGCCGACGATCGAGTCCGCCTGCGCGTGGCCCTCGCTCTGGGCGAGACGGACAATCCCGATGCCATCAACGCGCTCGCCTCGATCGCTCGTCGTGATGGCGCGCAGTCGTGGATGCGCGCCGCCATCCTCAGCTCGGTGAGAGATCGATCGAACGAGTTCCTTCGCGCGTTCGTGGCCTCACGCGCATCTTCATCTGGCGTGAAGGCGGCGGTGATGCAGGATCTCGGTCAACTATTCGGCGCAGGCGAGACTTCGGAACGCTGCCTCGATTTGATCAACCAGATCACCGAACCGGATACCGAGTTCGGCTGGCAGCCCGCGACGCTCGCCGGCATCGCGCAGGGGTTAAGGTCACGTGGGCTCGGCCAGGAGAGCCGTTCCGCATTGATGACGCTGTTGTCCGCCGATTCCCCGCAGGCGCGCTCAGCGCTGGGCCGGGTACAGATCCTTCTGTCGCGATCGTCGACGATGGCACTGGACTCCAGCGCGCCTGCGGATCAGCGTCTGGCCGCGATCAGATTGTTGAGCCATACCGACTATTCACTGGCGGGAAAGACGCTGGAGAGCCTGCTGGCGCCGCAGCAGCCCTCCGAGATCCAGGTCGCGGCCGTCAGAGCACTGGCACAGCTGCCCGAACCTGTCGCCGCAGCCGCACTCGTGGAATCACGTCGGTGGCAGGCGTTCACGCCGCAGGTCCGCGAGGCTGTGATTTCCGCCCTCCTGACCGGCGAGCAGCAAACACTGGTCCTGCTCGACGCCGTCAAGAAGGGGACCATTACTGCAACGGAGCTGGGCGACTCCCGGCGAAGCCGGCTCATGAATCATCGGAACGCCGACATTCAGACGCGCGCCCGCGCATTGTTTGCGGCTGCGGATCGCGAAGATCGCATGCAGGTCTACGAACGACTGCGCGCGACGGTCCTCACGCGGACGGCAGACGCGACCACCGGCAAACTCGTGTTTGCCAGGCACTGCGCGTCGTGTCACGCGGTCGATGGCACGGGCGGGCAGGTGGGACCGGACCTCAGTGGCATCCGCAACCAGCCAGCCGACGCTATCCTGCTCCATGTGGTGGTGCCGGACTACGAGATCGCTCCGGGCTACCAGGCGTACGCGGTGCAGACTCGGGACGGACGGACGCTCGTCGGCCGGCTGGAATCAGAAGCGCCCAACAGCGTGACGATCCGCGACGGCTCCTCGCAGCAGCACGTGATCCTGCGAAGCGAGGTGGTCTCGATCTCGGCCTCGACCTACTCGCTGATGCCAAACGAGCTCGAACGCACGATGTCCGAGCAGGATCTGGCCAACCTGATCGGCTATCTCAAAGCACGGTGACGCTACTTTTCCGCGATGTCGTTCAACAACTGAATTGCGGTCTCCACGAGGCGTTCCCCGCCGCCGGGCGCGATCCGCGAATTCACGGTTTCGTAGCTGCCTTCCTTGAACGCCTTTTCCGTCGGGATGTAGGCCGGATTGTCGTTGCTGAGTTCGATCACCAGCGTGTGCTTGAACGGTGAACGGCGCTTGATTGCAAGTCCCAGATCGGCGAACACCTCGCCCGGGAGCAGGACGACCGCGACGTCCGGATGCAGGCGGAGCACCTGTACCTCGGTGTCGAGCGTCGATCCGCGCCTCACGAGGTCGAGCGTCGTGACGGCCTCGACCTGCTCCAGAAACGGCAGATCGTTCGTGCCGACTTTGGGCATGTTCGCTTTCGCCGACGCCGCCTGCTCCGCGGACACGCTCCTCAGCGGGAGCGACAGTCGGGCGGACGCCACGCTCAACGCGGAGCGATCAAGCACCACCCTCGAGCGCGCGGACAGGATGTCGATGGCGAGCTGCTGCCCGATCAGTCGGGCGGTGTACCGCCGCTGGCCGCTGACGTCGATGTGATTGATGTCGCCGCAGGTGCCCGTGCCGAAGACGGAGATGAACTCGTCGCCGAACTCCCGGCGCAATTCGGCAGCGAGGTGCCCGGGATAGTCGGCCGAGTACTCAGTGCCGCCCACGGTATCGAGATGCATCGCGAACACGCTCAACGAGCCGACTGGTTTCTTGTCCTTCGTAAACAGCAGGAAGGGCAGGTCCGGATCGATCGGCCCAGCCGCCCGCACGATATCCGGGTTGAGCACTCCCGGGTTGAAGCGCACGGATCCATCCTTCAGATGGAAGCGGCGGTTGAACGAGAGCCGGTCTTCCTCGGTGCGCACGACCTCCATGGCCGCCGGCGAGACCCGCGCGTATGCGGAAACAATGACCTCGACCAGCTTGTCGCGCAGCGCTTCGGGATACTTCACCGCCGCGAGCGGATCGGTCCCGAACTTCGCCGCCGCCTGTTCACTGAAGACACGCGCCCGTTCGCCCGCAAAGAGCGGACCGGTGTGCGTGTGCGTCGCCGTGATGGCGATGTTGGCCGCCGGAATGCCCGTCCGCTTCGCCGCCAGCGCGCGAACCTCGCTCGACATCGACTGCGGCATGCCGAGCAGATCACAGATGACGAGCGCCGCCCGCGTCGCGCCCTGCTGGAACACCACCGCTTTGGCCATGAGCGGATCGCGCTGGCCGGTGTTCAGGCGCTCGTAGAAATACCCGTCCATCCGGTAGCCGACCGGCGGCGTGATATCGATCTCGGCCAGGCCGACCTGAAACTGAGTCTCCTGCGCCACCGCGCTCCACATCACGATCGCGACGAGCGACGCAATCATCCGCATGGGTCACCTCACGGAATGCTGATTGCTGATTGCTGAATCAATCATTGATTGAAGGCGCGCGGGAGCGCGCCCATTCAACATTCAGCATTCAGCATTCAGCATTGCCGTGTCACGACATCATTCCCCGGATCACGATCAGCGTCAGGAATACCGCGCCGGACGCGGCTGCGACAAGAAATCCTCTCTGGATGTTGGTCTTCCGCGCCACGAGGCCGATGAGCATCGGGACCACCGTCCAGCCGACCGAGGCAAAAAAGAAGAAGAACCCCACGGCGCGTCCCATGGTGTCGGGCTGCACACTCAGCAGGACAACGGCCATCATCGTGGGGAACACCGGTCCGCAGGCCAACCCGGCGAGGAGGATCGTCACCGACGTCGCGGCGCGTCCTCGCACGAACACCAGCGCGAGCATGAGCACGACGCAGCTCACGCCCAGCGCCACGAGCAGCGCCTGTTCGTTGGTGCTTCCCAGAAGACGCGTCAGGATACCGGTGGCCCCGAGGATTGAAGCGATCAGGCGGCTGCCCGTGAAGCCGAGCCAGAAACCCGACAGCGTCAGCGCGGCAAATCGCTTCGCGCGTGCCTCTGGTACATCGGGCGGCGTTTGTCGAAGAACCAGCGTCGTTGCCCACCCGGCCGCGGACGTCTCCAGTGGCACGAAGAACAGGAACGCGAAGCCAAGCACCCAGAACACCGGGCTCGAGAGAAGTGCTGCCGATCCGCTTGCGGCCGTCGTCTGCGCGATCGGGCTGGATGCGGACAGCGCCTGCGCTGCCGCCGGGGGCGGATGCATCTCGGCGACGGCACCGAGCACCACAGGCGTTGTCGCGAGGATCGCCAGCAGCACGAGGCCTTTCGAGTACCCGAGCCGTCGAAGAACCAGCGCCAGCACCATGGGCGTGACGAACGCGCCAAAGCCAAAGGCGAAATCGAAGAAGTTGGTGGCCCACACGAGTTGTTCGCGTGGACGGTCGGCCGGAACCGCGACCCGCATGAGGACATTGCTCACATTGACTTGCGCCGCCCAGCCAATTCCCAACAGCACCACGGCGACGAGCGCGCCACGGTAGGTGCGTGTGCGGGCGAGGATCAGGATGGAAGCCGCGACCGCGACCGACCCTGCCAGCCAGACCCCCTTGCGGCCCACTGCGTCTGTCACGAATCCGCAGAGCAGAATCGTCGGGCCGAACATCATTCCAAACCCCCCGACGAGACGGCCCACCTTACCTTCATCGATTTGCAGTCGATCGACCAGCGAGAGCTTCAGTCCGCCGACGAGCGCATACGCCAGACCCATGATGGGCAGACTTGCTGTCAGGAAGATCTGCAGGAAGGTCGGATGAGAGAAATCCACGCCAGACTCTACCAGATGGATTTGAGGTGCGGATAGTTGCGGATCTGGCGGTCCTTGGTGACAAGGGCGGCACCGTGCTGCCGCGCGGTCGCGACGATGATTTGATCGGCGGGATCGCCCGGAAAGGGCTGAGGCAACCGACAGCTCTCGACCAGGATTGGACGGGTCAGCTCCGCCAGGTGGAGTCCCGGCCTGACCGTCGCGGCGTCGAGCCATTCATCGACCGGCCGGTCGAGCACGAGCTGGCCTTTTTCCACTTTCTTCGCGAGTTCCCACACCGAGATCAGGGAGAGCCACAGGGCCTCGTCGGCCGCGCCCTGCTCGATGGCTCTGCGCGCCGGCTTCGAGAGTCGGCGATCCGCCGTGACCCACCAGATCCAGGCGTGGGTATCAAGAAGCGTCGGCATCCCAGCGCTCGCCGGTAGTGAATGGGTCGCCGGATTCCTTCAGCACGCTCCCCGCGAGGCTCCGCGGTGCCGGCCCCGGCCCGCAGGGAACGAGCTTCGCGACCGGGCGGCCCCGTTTCGTGATGACGACGACGGTTTTCGTGTTGGCCACCTCGTCCAGGGTCTTCAGGCAGACGTCCTTGAATTTCCCTGCAGCCATGGTTTTCATCTCGCTATTATAGCTATGGCCATATAGTCATAGCTATTATCCCCCCCTGGTTCGCCTTACCTGGGGTTTGGCGCCGGCTTGCTCGTTGGGTTGCGCACAAGTTTGTGAAGAAAATGAGTGTCACCAAGTGTTCGAGCGGCACGTCGCCACAGACGCAAGCCGCGCGGGTGACGGCTCGGCTGCCGCTAGCCGCATCGGTCACCGGCGGTCCATCCTGTCTGTGACGAACGCGGCCGATCTCGATGGCGCTTGATACGTCTTGCCCGAGTTGCTGGAGCACGTGTACCCTTCGGAGGCGTCCAGCGCGTCGCCAAAACCGTCGACAGCATGACTGCCTTCCTGTGGTAAGCAGATACCGGGTTCGCGCTCGCCTGTTGAAGGTCGGACTTTGTACGTCACTTACTGATGCAGCGACGAAACGATAATTAAGTAGTTCGGGTGTCGGACCCGGAACAGCGGCTGCCGGAGTGAATGCGATGGACACAGTCGACCAAGTTCAACTCTTAAATAGAGGTTTCGAAGTGTGGAACGCTTGGCGGGACGGACACGCTGAAACCGAGATTAACCTCGCAGAAGCGAATCTCATCGACGCCTTTCTCATGCGGTCGAATCTCTCACGGGCATCCCTTCAACGCGCTAACTGTTCTGGAGCCTACCTAGCAAGTGCGAATTTGTCACGAGCCAACCTAGCGGGCGCTAATCTGTCAATGGCTGATCTATCCAGAGCAGATCTATCTGAGGCGAATCTTTCGGACGCCTATCTATCGGGTGCTTATCTTTCCAGAGCAAACCTCTCGGGGGCCTGCCTCGAGCGGGCTTTCCTGGCACGCGCCGATTTGTCAGGAGCTAACCTGTCCGGAGCGCAACTGCGGGGTGCCGACTTATCAGGAGCAAGTCTTGTGCAGGCACGCTTGGATGATGCCGATTTTACTGACTGTCGCGTCTACGGCGTCTCGGCATGGGACGTGAGGCTAACTCGAACGCGACAGTCTCGCCTCGTGATCACCCCTGATGAGGAATCCGCAATTACGGTCGACGATCTCGAACTTGCGCAGTTCATTTACCTGCTCCTAAACAACCAAAAGATCAGGCGCGTGATCGACACGATTACGTCCAAGGTTGTGTTGCTGTTGGGCAGCTTCACTCCGGAACGGAAGGTGCTTCTCGATGCGTTGCGGGACACTCTGAAATTGAAGAATTACTCACCAGTTGTTTTTGACTTCGAAGCACCTGCTGGCCGCGATCTCACTGAGACACTTCGGACCCTTGCGCATTTATCGAGATTTGTTATCGCAGATATCACGGACGCGAAGAGCGTCCCGCAGGAGTTAATGGCGGTCGTACCCGACCTTCCGTCAGTGCCGGTCCAGCCGTTACTTGTGTCTAGTCAACGCGAGTATGGAATGTTCGAGCATTTCCGACGGTATCCATGGGTCCTCCCAGAAATTCTCTATGACACGCCAGAGGAGTTGGTACGCAACCTCGATGTTTTGGTGATTGGCCCTGCGGAGGCCAAGGCCGAGCAACAGAAGCGACAGCGTTAGGACCTGGCTGCTCTGCGGACCACGGCAGAAGTGGCACAAACGAGCGCCCTGAAGAGCGATTCGCCTCTTTGGCTGGGAACTGGATTTCGTGCAAAATACCACCAGAACTATGGCATCCTCGGGAACCCGGACGGGTCACGTTGAGCAACGACAAATGAGCGAACACCAGCGCGTCTAGCGTCGCTGCCGTGCGTTGCAGGATACACCGGTGAAGAGCTATCACGACATCGTCGGCGACGGCGGGTCCAGAGTCCTTGAACAGGTCGTCGAACAGCGCGCCCGTATTACTGACGGGCTCGCCGGGGTGCGTCACCTCGTGGCTGTGGGCTCCGGCAAGGGCGGGGTCGGCAAGAGCACGCTGACCTTCCATCTCGCGAGCGCTCTGCGCGCGCGAGGACTGCGCATCGCGATCCTCGACGCGGACTTCAACGGCCCTTCACAGGCGCGCATGGCCGGGATGCAGGAGACGATGTTCGTTCCCGGCAGGAACAAGGTCGCGCTCCCTCGAACCAGGAATGGCATCGGCGTCTTCTCGATGGGTTCGCTGATTCCTGAGTCGGAGGCGCTGGACTTCGAGAGCGTGGCGAGCGGAGAGTCGCAAACCTGGCGCGCCACACGGGAGTTCGCTCTCCTCAGTGAGATCCTCGGAGCGTTCGAGTGGGGAGAGATCGATCTCCTGATGTTCGATTTGCCACCCGGAGCCGAACGTACTGTGCAGTACGCGGACTATCTCCGCCCCTTCGACCGGGCTCAGGGCGGGCCTCGGACATCATTCTTGCTCGTGACCATCCCGTCGGATGTGGCCCGTGGCGTCGTCGCGCGCTCGGTTGCGGCCCTGTCCAAGGGGCCCTTCGACGAGGCTCAGGGCGGGCCCAATCGCCTGCTCGGTTACGTCGAGAACATGAGCGGCTACTATTGCCGCGACTGCGACGACATCAAACCGCTTTTTGCGTCGTCCCCATCTCCGAGTCTGGAGATCCCGTGCCTCGGGACTATCCCGTTCGATCCCGAACTTGCTCAGTGCTGCGATCGGGGAATCCCTCTGACCGAACTGCCAGACACACCCGTCGGCCGCGCTCTGGACCAGGTCGCGCTGCGACTTCTGGACAGACTCGGCGACCAGGAGCCTTCGCGATGAAATTCCTCTGTGTGCCCTGCGATAGCCCGATGAAGCTCCAGAGCGTGGGGCCGCCCGAGCGCGGATCGCTGTCGATCGTTTACTCGTGCCCTGAGTGCGGCTACGAGATGGCGATGCTCACGAATGCGTACGAGACACAGGCCGTCCAATCGCTCGGCGTCCGAATCGGGCCAGAAGTCGACGCGGGTGCATCGAGCAAATCAGGCTCAGGCTGCCCGTTCAGCGCGATGATACCGGCTGCCGACGGTGATGCGTCTCAATCTCGCCAGGTCGGCGAACCGATTGCCGTCCGATGGACCGCCGCCGCGGAAGCGCGGCTTGCGAATATTCCGGAGTTCGTCCGACCCATGGCCCGGACGGGCATCGAAAGATTTGCCCGCGAGAACGGGTCGACGGAAGTGGACGAGAAGCTCCTCGATGCGGCTCGTGAGTTTTTCGGCATGTAAGGGCAGGCATTCAGGGACGACTCACGCGCTGAACCGGGCGGATTTGCGGATCCCGTACTACGTGATTACAATGTGATTACATGACGAGCAAGACTCGCATTGTGCGCATTGGCAACTCTCGCGGAATTCGGGTTCCGAAGTTGCTCCTCGAACAAGCCGACCTCCCGGACGAAGTGGAACTGCGAGCCGAGCCCGGTCGAATTGTGGTGAGCGCAGCAACGCGGCCGCGAACGGGTTGGGCTGCCAAGGCGCGCGCGATGCACAACCGTGGCGATGATGTTCTCCTCGACGAGACAACGCCGACAGCCTTCGACCTGGCCGACTGGCGATGGTAATGTCGCGCGGCGAAGTTCATCTCGTCCGACTGGATCCGACACGCGGCAGCGAGATTCGCAAGACGCGCCCGTGCCTGGTCGTCTCACCTGATGAGCTGAATGCGCACCTCCAGACGGTCGTGATTGCTCCCATGACCACCAGCGGACGGGCCTATCCGTGGCGAATTCGGTGCCGATTCCAGAATCGCTCCGGTTACGTGGTCCTGGATCAGTTGCGGACGGTGGATCGCGAGCGACTCGTGAAGCGCCTCGGCGTGCTTCCATCAGCGGCGCTCAGCGAAGTACTCGGAGGTCTCCAGGAAATGTTCGCCGAATAGTTACTCGGAAAAATGTCGCTGTCGAACACGAGTGCCTTCGCCCGGCCGTACGTCGTCTCCTGGAACCTCACCTACCGCTGCAACCTCGCCTGCGAGCACTGTTATCTCGACGCCGGCGGCACGCCCCTGGTCGGCACCGAGAACTTTGCCGATCGGAGCGAGCTCGGGACCGACGAGTGCTTCAAAGTCATCGACGAGATCGCCGCCTTCGCGCCCGAGTGCGTGACGATCCTGACCGGCGGCGAGCCGCTCCTGCGGCGCGACATCCTCGAGATCGTCAAGCGCGCGGCAGAGCGTGGACTCTGGGTCGTGGTCGGCACCAACGGCGTCAGGATTACGGAAAACGTCGCGCAGCGCCTGGCGGACGCGGGAGCACGCGGACTGTCCCTTTCCCTCGACGCGCTCGATCCCGATCGTCACGACCACTTCAGGAAGGTGCGTGGCGCCTGGCAGAACACCGTGGAAGGAGCGGGGATCCTCAACCGGACCGGTCTCCCCTTCATCGTGCAGACGACTGCGGGTGCGCACAATCTCGGCGAGCTCGAAGCGATCGCCGATTTCGCCCACGATCGACTCGCCGCGAAGGTGTGGAATCTCTACTTCCTGGTGCCGACCGGACGCGGGCAGTTTGTGTCGGACATGACCCCGGCGCAGTACGATGAAGTGCTCGCGTCGCTCTACCGGATCCAGCGCAAGTACGACCGGCGGATGCTCGTGAACGCGAAGTGCGCGCCGCACTACATCAAGACGGTCTTGGAAAACTTGAGTGACGGGACGGCGGGGCCCCCAACCGAGGGTGAATCAACAAACGCCCCGTGGCCAGGGTCCTCGCCGATCAGGACCTACTCCGGCGGAGCCGGCGGATGCCCGGCCGGTACGCACTACATGGGGATCCGGCCAAACGGCGATGTCACGCCTTGCCCGTATCTGCCCGTCTTCGCCGGGACACTTCGCCGCTCGAGCCTCGCGGACCTCTGGACGTCATCGGAACTGTTCACCGACATCCGCCGCCGTTCCTCGCTTGGAGGACGATGTGGCGAATGCGAGATGAACGCGCACTGCGGCGGCTGTCGCGCGCGGGCGTACGGAATGACCGGCGATCTGATGGCCGAGGATCCGCTCTGCACGCACACTCCGGGAAAATTCGCGGGTTCTCCCCTGCTCACTCTCGAAGGCGCTACCGCGGACGCTGGGGCGCCAACGGTACCCGAGGATCCACTACGGCACCGAATCGTCGACGACGATCGCGTGGGACGATGCGGCGGCCGAGAGAATGAAAAGAATTCCGGCGTTCGTGCGGGGAATGGTCGTCAAAGCAGTTGAGGAGTCGTGCCGCAAGAACGGCCTTCGTCGGGTGACGACTGAGGAACTGGAACGGATTCGCGCACGAATGCCAACACCGAAGTTTTTTGGGTAGGCGCGCCGAAGGCGCCGCCCACGCTCAAAACTCGACTCAGCCGTTACGCTTCAAACGCAGTCGAGCAAGCACTTTTCGCGGATCGACCGACGGGTGGTACGTTCGCGCAGCCGCCGTCTGCAGGTACACGCAAGAAGGCCACGGCCATCAGGCCGAGCGCGAGCGAGTGGATCCGAACCGCTCGCAGAATCTCGCAGGACAGGAACACGTAAACAGAGAATCGCGCCCGCTCGTGGCGCCTCAGCATCAGCACGCCCACGATCGGCGCGATGAGGAAATACACGAATGCGTCCCACAGTCTCGGACTTCCGAAATTGAGCCATCGGCTACGGAGCAGCAACGCGCCGGCGTGAATCAACGGACTGGCGAGCAGGGTGATCGTCAATAGCCAAAGGCCAAACGGACGACTCCTCAGGCTGGTCAGGGATTCGGCTCTTACCGGAAGGGATCCGATGCCGCCTCGCCCGCCGCCTTGACCTGCTCCGTCATCCACTTCTGGAACTCGTCAGCGCTGAGGACGGTGACGAATCCACGCATCCGATAGTGGCCCAGGCCGCAGAGCTGCGCGCAGGCGATCTCGTACTGGAACTCGGGTTTCCCCGTTCGCGTCCGCATCTCCGCGGTCGTGATGTTGGGAACGAACCAGATCGGGATCGTCAGTCCGGGGACGGCGTCCTGCTTCACGCGGAACTCCGGCACGTTGAAGCTGTGAATGACGTCCTTGCTCTTGAGCCTCACGATGATCGGCTTGTTGACGGGCAGATAGAGCTGATTGACGGTCGTCACGTCATCCTTCGCAGCCGGGTCGGACCTGTCGAGTCCCAGCGGGTTGGACTGCAAGTCGATCAGCTTGATGTCCGTCTTGCCGAATACGCCGTCGGGACCGGCATAGTGGATGTTCCAGGCAAACTGCTCGGGGGTGACCTCGACCTGCAGCGCTTCGCTGGGCGAAGGTATGCGATCGACTCGTGCGGCCCAGAGCGGAACGGAGAACGCGAACAGGAGAACCGCTTCGACCACCGCCACGGCGATCTCGAGATAACTCGACGCGTGCGATCTGACCCCGGTGTAATTCGCCACCGGATTCCGCGATCGGCGGAAACGGAACAGCGCGTAGAGAAAGAACCCTCCCCATCCGACGAACAGGATGAGCATGAACACGTGCATCCAGCCAATCAAGTCGTCGATTTGCGCGCCGTTCGCGGCGGCGAGCGCGGGAAGTCGCATCCACTCTGTCATGATGTTCTCGACCCTCTTTGGAGCTCCGACCATTCCATGTCGAGCTCGAAGTCTGCGTTCTCCCTGGCGCGCTTGCGAAGATAGAGGAAGAAAGCCACGAACGCTCCCTGCACGACCAGCAGGACCCCAAGCATCACAGCCACGCCGAGCTTCGTCCCGTCGATCATCGACGTCTCTTCCGCGTTGAAACACATCGGACAGGCGAAAACGCTCGAGCTGCCGCCGAACATACAGCGCGGCGACAGCCGCAAGGACCCGGCCGCACCGGAGCGTCGTGGTTTTCACCGCAAGTCCTCTGGCGGGGCTTCGCTGCGCCGGGCCTCCGCAGCGCTCGCTCGCGGGGCTCGCTCGCTGGGTCATTCGCGCTTCACCGCAACGTCCTCGTCTTACGCAGGAACCACGAGTCGTAGACGATCAGGCCGCCGGACACAGCGAACGCCGCGACGGCCGCGACCAGGGCTGAGGTCGCGTGCCCCTGCCCGTACAGGCCCAGGCACCAGACGCCGAACAGCACGGCGAGTGCCGCGGACATGATGATCAGGAACGCGTGGACCAGCCTGAGGTTCATCCGTGAATCCAGAAGCCGTTGTGGACGGTCAGGACGGGAAGGGCCAGCAGCGCGACGAAGAAGGCAGCGGTCAACGCGAGGACTGCATAGATCAGCTTCTTCTCTGAGATCAGGTGCATGAAGTAGCACGCCACCAGCGATCCCTTGATGATCGCGACGATCAGCGCCACGCGTCACCGCAATCGGCACCGGGAGGTGGAAGCGGGAGATCGCCACCGTGATGATCGTCAGCGCCATGAGCGAGACGAACACGGTGATGTAGATCCTGACCTGTTTGTCGATGTCTACTGCATGGTCGGTCGTCATGGATGCCGCCTGCAACTCCTATAAAAGATACAGAGTCGGGAAAAGAAAGATCCAGACCAGATCGACGAAATGCCAGAAGAGGCCCGAGTGCTCGACCCGGTTGATGAACCACTCCGGGTTCGTCTTATACAGCTTCGCCCCCGGACCCCAGAAATACGCGTTCACGGCCATCCCGCCGATGACGTGAAGCATGTGCAGGCCGGTCAGCGTGAAATAGATCGCGAGGAAGTTGTTGGTGCTGGGAAAGAGCCCGGTCTCGAACTTGTGGCTGTATTCGAAATACTTGACCACGAGGAAGACTCCGCCGAGCAGGATCGTCGCGCCCATATACAACCGATAGGTTCCGAATCGGTGGCGCACCAGCGACGCCCACGCCATCACCATCGTGACCGATGACGAGATCAGGACGATCGTGTTGAACGTGGCGAGCGGGACGTTCAGGATGGTGTCTCCCCTCGGCCAGGTCGGGGCCCCCGTGCGAATCAGGATGTAGCTCGCGAACAGGGCTCCGAACAGCATGACCTCGGAGGCCAGGAACAGCCAGATACCGATCTTCCCGTTGGTCAGACCGGTATCGCGCCGCACCTCTACGGTGTACGGAATGTCCATTTATTCCCCGAGGGGCTTCGCCCCTCGGACTCCCCTACACGCGCCCTCGCTCGCCGCTGCGCCGGCTCGCTCCGGTCGCGTGGCTCGTTCGCTGCGCTCACTCGCTGCTGTCATTTAGGCCTCATATTGCGGCACGAAATCCTTCGCCGCGCCAGGAACGCTGTACTCATAGGGCCCGCGGTACGCTTGCGGCACATGGACGAAATTGCCGTGCGGCGGAGGCGACGGAGCCGCCCACTCGATCGTCGTCGCCTGCCACGGGTTCTGGTCGACCTTCTGCCCGTTCCAGATGCTCCAGAAGAAATTGAAGATGAAGGGAAGCTGGAAGAGCGCCATGATCCACGCGCCCCAGGACGACACGACGTTCAGGTGCAGGACCGGCTGCGCGAAGTCGTAGCTCGCGCCGCCGTCGAACAGCCGCCGCGAGACGCCGTGCAGCCCGACGATGAACATCGGCATGAACACGACGTTCATGCACACGAGCGAGCCGACAAAATGGATCTTGCCGAGCGTCTCGTTCATCATCCGTCCGGTCGCTTTCGGGAACCAGAAATACACCCCGGCGAAAAGCGCAAAGATCGTCCCCGGCGCGACGACGTAGTGGAAGTGAGCGATGACGTAGTAGGTGTCGTGCAGCGGGATGTCCGCGACGTTCAATCCGAGCGGGAGCCCGGTGAGGCCGCCGATGCCGAACATCGGCAGGAACGCGACCGCGAAGAGCATCGGCGTGTTGTAGCGGATCGAACCGCCCCAGAGCGAAATGATCAGGGCCGTGAGGATCACGACCGATGGGATCGAGATGATCATCGTCGTCGTCTGGAAGAACGTCGCCATCGTCGTCCCCATGCCGGTCATGAACATGTGGTGCGCCCACACGATGAAGGACATGAAACCAAGGAAGACGAGCGAGTAGACCATCGACCGGTAACCCCACAGGGGCTTCCGTGTATTGTTGGCGATGATCTCGGCCACGATTCCCATCGCCGGAAGGATCAGAACGTAGACCTCGGGGTGCGCCAGGAACCAGAAGAGGTGCTGCCAGAGGAGCGGGTTGCCTCCGCCGGCGACCTGGAGAGCCTGGCCGCTGACGACCAGTCCCGTGGGCAGGAAAAAGCTCGTTCCTGCGAGGCGATCCATCAGCTGCATGACGCCGGCGGCCTCGAGCGGCGGAAACGCCAGCAGCAGGAGGAACGCCGTGACAAGCTGCGCCCACACAAAGAACGGGAATCGCATGAAGCTGAGTCCCTTGGCGCGCAGCTGGATGATCGTGGTGATGAAGTTGATCGCGCCGAGCAGCGACGACGTGATCAAGAAGATCATGCCGATCAGCCACATCGTCTGGCCCGTGCCCGCGATGACGGCAAGAGGCGTGTAGGAGGTCCAGCCGGATTGCGCCGCTCCCCCCGGGACGAGAAAGCTGACGAGCATCGTCACGCCGCCGAGGAAGAAGGACCAGTAGCTCAACATGTTGAGCCGCGGGAATGCCATGTCCGGCGCCCCAATCTGGAGCGGAACCACGAAGTTCCCGAATCCTCCGACCGCGAGAGGAACCACGCCGAGGAACACCATGATCGTGCCGTGCATCGCGCCGAGCTCGTTATAGAACTCGGGGACCATGGTCCCGCCGGGCATGCGTGCATCGCCGAGAATCTTGCCGAGCAGCGGCAGCGCGGCGCCCGGGTAGGCGAGCTGCCAGCGCATGAGCATCATCAGCGAAAAGCCGAAGAAGAGGAACAAGAGGCCAGTGACGGCGTACTGGATGCCGATGACCTTGTGATCGACGGAAAAGACGTACTTGCGCCAGAAGCCGAGCTCCTCGTGATGGGCTTCGTGCGCGGCGTGCGCCTGGGGTGTGGCGACGGCTCCTGGCTCGCTCATGCGGATGCTCTCCGGAACGCTACTTCGCAGCGGCGATGGCGAACTTGAAGGCCTGCGTCTTGGTCTCGTTGGCGCCAACCGTGACCGACACCGTCTGCGGTGCCGAGCTTCTCGTGCCAGGCCGTGATCTCGTAGGTCCCAGGGTCGAGGCCCGAGATCGTGAACTTCCCGTCCGTGCCCGTCACCGAGTAGAAGGGATTGGTGAAGACACCGAGGTAACGCGCTCATCCACGGATGCACGTCGCACTTGATGTGGAAGATCGCCTCCGGCTTGGTGAAGGTCGTGGTGACCTCCTTGATCGACGCGGTCATCCCTTTGTTGAAGGTCGGATTGATCGTGGAGAGCGTATGGATATTGTGAAGAATGCCGTCCGAGTTGAGGATCTTGTACGGCTGACCGACCATGATCCCCATCACGTGCGGCTTGTACTGACAGCCGTTCTGGTCGATGACAACTGGAGTCGTCGGAGCGGGATACGTCTTCCCGGCGGGGACGCCCTTCGAGACAAACACCATGATGTTGCCCATGGTGTTGCCGCTGCCGAGGGCCAGCGCCTCGTTCGCCACCGGGGCCGTGTGCTTCTTGGCGCAGGCGGGATCAGCGTCCATGGCGATCGGCTTCAGCGCGGGAGCCTTGCCGTCGAACGTAACGGTTCCCGTGATGGTCGATGCGGCAGAAGCCACGCCCGGCCACATTGACAACGCGACGAGCCCAGCCACCAGGCACAAACTCTTCCCTGTCCAGCGCATGCTCCGCTCCTTTGCCCTAATTATCGTTCCGCGAGTTATGACGAACGTGATCTCCGCCGTTCCCGCCGACACGGTCATCCACAAAATCTTTCGAATGGGTGGACAATACACCGGACGCGTTTATCCGTGCAACCCTCCGACAGCTGCAGGTCTCATCAATTCCTTCGCGCGAATCGCCCGGCGACCCTGATCTTCTGACGCCCGCGTCACACGACCGGCTTGGGGCAGCACCCGCAGCTGGCCGGATCTCCTCCGCCATTCACCGAATGGCAGGACCGCCACCCCGGCCGGCGCCGTAAAGTAAAAGGTGCGGATATACTGGAGTTCCGCAACAGTCGATTTTCCCCCTTCGTCTACGACTATTAGATAGTGCGCTGGTGAATTTTGCCGAATCTGAAGGACGACCTCGCGGCATTACGGATTGATCAGAGTGCGAGAGCCGGCAACAGCCGGCGCGGCCTCTGGATTACGGTTGTGGTCCTTCTGATTGCCGTCGCGACGGCCGGTTGGGTCTGGTCGAGCCGCGTCGACGCCGTTTCGGTCAAAACGGTGACGGTCAAGGCCGAGACGGGCAGCGGGCCAGCTCCAGGCGCGGTCCTCAACGCATCGGGCTACGTCACCGCCCGCCGGCGCGCCACCGTGTCGTCGAAGGTCACCGGCAAGGTGCTCGAGGTGTTTGTCGAGGAAGGCAAGGCGGTTCGCAAAGGACAGGTGCTCGCGAAGCTGGACGACTCGCAAGTGCGTGCCTCGCTCGCGGTTGGCGAGGCGCAGCTCGAAACCTCCCGTCGCGGCGCGGCCGAAGACGAAGCGCGGTTGCGGGAGGCGACGCTGACGCTCGGCCGGCGCGAGCAGCTCGTGAAGGAACAGGTCATCAGCAAGTCGGAGCTGGATTCCGCGCAGGCGGAGGTGGAGTCGCTCAAAGCACGCATCGAGGTCGCGCGCCAGCAGGTGCGGGTCGCCGAGAGCGTGGTCAAGCAGCGGGAGACCGATCTCGTCGACATGCAAGTCCGCGCACCCTTCGACGGCGTCGCGATTTCCAAGGATGCGCAGCCGGGGGAAATGATCTCTCCGGTCTCGGCGGGCGGCGGTTTTACCCGAACCGGCGTCGCCACGATCGTGGACATGTCGTCGCTCGAAATCGAAGTGGACGTCAACGAGAGCTACATCAATCGCGTGCGTTCCGGCATGCCGGTCGAGGCGGTGCTCGACGCGTATCCCGATTGGAGAATTCCCGCGCACGTCATCGCACCGATTCCGTCAGCCGATCGGCAGAAGGCGACGATCAAAGTTCGCATCGGATTCGAGCAGCTGGATCCGCGCATCCTGCCGGACATGGGCGTGAAGGTTTCGTTCCTCACCGAACGTCCGGCCGCTGATGGCGCGGCGCCGAGAGCACGGCTCCTCGTGCCGACGACGGCGGTCCGAAAGGTCGATGGACGAACGATCGTCTTCGTAATGCGCGACGACACCGCCGAGCGGCGTGCGGTCACCGTGGGCACCGCGACCGGCGATCAGACCGAGGTGATCTCGGGTGTGAGCGCGGGCGAACGGATCGTGGTCGAAGGTCCGCAAACTCTGAAGGATGGCGACAAGGTCAAGGTGCAATGATGTCGAATTCTCTGGTCACGGTTCGTGAGCTGCACAAGGTGTTTCAGCGCGGCGGGCAGCGCATTGACGTCCTCCAGGGCGTCAACCTCGATATTCCCGAGGGAGATTTCCTCGCCCTGATGGGTCCGTCCGGGTCGGGCAAGACAACGCTGCTCAATCTGATGGGCGGGCTGGACACGCCCACCGAAGGGTCGATCGCGGTGGCCAACGACCGCATCGACAAGCTGTCGGGGGCGAAGCTCTCCGCCTGGCGGGCCCGCCACATCGGCTTCGTCTTCCAGCTCTACAACCTGCTGCCGGTGCTCACGGCCGCGCGGAATGTGGAGCTGCCGTTGCTGCTGACGAAGTTGAGCAAGGCGGAGCGCCGCAAGCGGGTGGAGGTCGCGCTGTCGGTCGTCGGCCTGGGCGAGCGGATGCACCACTACCCGCGCCAGCTGTCAGGCGGCCAGGAGCAGCGCGTCGGGATCGCCCGCGCCATCGTGACCGACCCGACGCTCCTGCTGTGCGACGAGCCCACGGGCGATCTCGATCGCAAGGCCGGCGACGAGATCCTCGATCTGCTTCAGGCTTTGAACCGCGATCAGGGAAAGACGATCGTGATGGTGACGCACGATCCGCACGCGGCGGCGCGTGCGAAGCGGACGCTGCACCTCGACAAGGGCGTCCTCGTGACGCAGGCGGAGGCGGTCGCATGAAGTTCCTACCCATCGTCTGGCGCAACCTGCTGCGGAGAAAGTTCCGCACGTTCTTCACGATCGGCGCGATCTTCTTCGCGTTCCTGCTCTTCGGCGTGCTGATGGCGATTCGATCGGCCTTCAGCATGGGCGTCGACATGGCCGGCCAGGGACGGCTGATGGTGATCGACAAGGTGTCGATCATCAACCCGCTGCCCGCGTCATACGAGTCGCAGGTCAAGCAGATTGAGGGGGTGACCGACATCACCCACGCAAACTGGTTCGGCGGCTACTACCAGGACGTGCGCAACCAGTTCGCGACGTTTGCGACCGACCCGGAGAGCTGGCTGCGCGTCTACCCGAAGGAGTTCGAGCTGCCGGAGGATCAGAAGAAGGCCTGGATCGCCGATCGCACCGGCGCCATCGTCGGCGCGGATACCGCCAAGAAGTACGGCTTCAAAGTCGGACAGCGGGTACCGATCCAGGGAACCATCTATCGCCGGCCAGATGGCGGCCCGTGGGAATTCACGATCGACGGGATCTACACGTCCAAGATCAAAGGCGCGGACAAGACGAACCTGTTGTTCAACTACCAGTTCCTGCGCGAGACGATTCCCGCGCAGAGCGGATTCCGGGATCGCTACAACTGGTACGTCTTCACGGTATCGGATCCCGATCGGGCGCCGGAGATCGCGGCCAAGATCGACGCGATGTTCGCCAACTCGCCGTCCGAGACCAAGACCAACACCGAGAAAGCCTTCGTCTCCGACTGGGGCAAGCAGGTCGGGGACATCGGCAAGATCATGATGTGGATCGTGGCGATGGCCATGTTCACGATCCTGCTCGTCGCCGGCAACACGATGGCCCAGGCGATCCGCGAGCGCACCAACGAGCTGGCCGTGCTCAAGACGCTGGGGTTCGGCGAGAGCCGCATCCTGAGCCTCGTGCTGCTCGAATCGATCGCCATCGCAATCGTGGGCGGTGGACTTGGCCTGGCACTGTCGTACGGCTTCATCACCGTCGGGGGCGATCCCACGGGGGGACTCCTGCCCGCGTTCTTCTTTCCGACGTCGCAGATCATCCTGGGCATCTTCCTGGTGGTGGCGCTCGGAATTGCCTCGGGATTCCTGCCCGCATGGCAGGCCAGCCGTCTGCGGATTGTTGACGCGCTGAGGAGAAACTGATGCTGTCGCAAATCATCGCCGTCACGGGCGTCAATATCCGGTCGATCCCGGCTCGGTTTGGCTCGTCCACGGTCGCCGTCATCGGAATCGCTGGCGTCGTCCTGGTCTTCGTCGCGGTGCTGTCAATCGCAGAGGGCGTGGCCGCAACGATGAAGGCGTCGGGCGATTCCGGCCTTGTCCTGATCCTGCGCGCCGGAAGCGACACAGAGATGACAAGCGGACTCGGAGGAGAAGCCGTACGAGTGATTCAGGACTCCCCTGGCATCGCGCGGGACAGTTCCGGTGCGCCGATGACCTCACCGGAGCTGTTCGTCGTCGTCGATCATCCGCTGAAACGATCCGGCAGCCCGGCGAACGTGCCGCTTCGCGGCGTATCCCCCGAGGCCTTCCAGGTTCACAACCGGCTGAAGATTGTGGAAGGAAGGAACCTCGAATTCGGCAAGAACGAGATCATCGCCGGTCGAGCCGCGACGAGGCAGTTCGTCAACCTGACGGTCGGCACGAAGGTGACCTGGGGCGAGAACGCATGGACGCTGGTCGGGATTTTCGAAGAGGGTGGATCCGTTTCGGAATCCGAGCTGTGGTGCGACGTGAAAGTCCTCCAGCCGGCCTATCGGCGCGGGAACAGCTATCAGTCCGTCTACGCCCGGCTCTCGTCGCCCGATTCGTTCCAGCAGCTGAAGGACTCGCTCACCTCGAATCCACAGCTCACGGTCACGGCCATGCGCGCCCCGGACTACTACGGCAGTCAAACGGAAACGCTGCAGGGGATCATTCGAACGATTGGCGGGATCATTGCCGTGCTCATGGGGATTGGAGCCGTCTTTGGCGCCGTCATCACGATGTACACGGCGGTGGCGAGCCGGACTCGCGAAATCGCTACCCTCAGAGCTCTGGGGTTCGGCAGCGTTCCGGTCGTTTTTTCGGTCCTCATCGAGGCAATCCTGCTGGGGATCGTCGGCGGAATCATTGGTGGCGCGGTTGCGTGGTTTGCGTTCGACGGGTTCGAGACGGCCACGATGAATTTTCAGTCATTCAGCCAAATCGCCTTCAAGTTTGCGGTAACGCCCCAACTCCTGACCACGGCGCTGATGATTTCACTCGTTATGGGAATCATGGGCGGATTGTTGCCGGCAATACGCGCGGCAAGATTGCCGGTCGTGACCGCTCTCCGCGAACTCTAATGAAAGAGGGCTCCGGCTGAGCCCTCTTTTTTCTCGCGTAGCGAATCCAAACAATCCCTGACCGCGCGAAGTACGTTTGCGCGACGCCGCGGGACCGCTCACGGCTGAGCCCATCCTGCCTCCGAAGCCGAGCTTGTCGTGCAAATCATCTAATTTCAGCAATTTGTACCTGTTGAACAATTCGGTGTCGCCGCGGCGGCCGTGCACACCCGGGCGCGGTACACGAGTTGCTCTAACCGATCACAACGCAAGCCAGCATCAAACGATCTGTTCGATATTTCTCGCGGGGGGCCCATGCGTATCGACGACGTGCTTCAGCGGATCCAGGGTGAGTATGTAGAAATGCCCGGGCTTCGACTGACACCAGCGCAGGCCCAGCGACTCTGGGGCCTGGAGCGCGACGTCTGCGATGCGTTGCTCGGGGCCCTGGTGGACGCGAAGTTTCTTTCGCAGACTCGGGACGGCGCCTATGTGAGGACGGACGGCGCCCGTCCGAGTGCGATGACGGACGCTCAGCGCGGCCAGAAGATGGCCGTGGCGTAGTTGCACCCACCAGTGCCGGCACGGCTGACTACCTGCCTCGTCAGCTGATATAACGCCGGCCTGCATCCTCGCTCCCGGGCGGCTGTCGCCTGCGGCCAGGTTTGTCGAAGGTTGAAGGCTTCGGCCTTCAGCCTTCGACATCACTTCTCAAAGTCGCTGGTTCTACTGGGTCTCGGGTTCTACCGGGTTCCGCAAGGTTCGTTCTGCAGTTCGCTCAGTCCAGCGTTTGGAGCGCTGCCAGGACTTCGTCGTTTTTGGGCAGTTCGGGTATCGAATACACCTTGGACCAGGCCACGCGCCCCACCTTGTCGATGACGAAGATCGCGCGTTCCGAGAAGCCTTCCTTCTCTCGGAACACTCCGTACTTCTTCGCCACCTCGCCGTGCGGATGAAAATCGCTCAGGAGGTCGTAGGAGATCTCGTCCAGTGTCTTGGCCCACGCCGCTTTGGCGGGTTGTGCGTCGATGCTGATCCCGAGCACGGCCGCGCCAGCTTGTTCAAACTGCGCCGAGATCCGACTCGTACCCGCGCATCTGATTCGCGCAAACCGGTGTAAACGCCAGCGGATGAAACGCAAGCACCACGTTCTTTTGTCCGCGGAAATCCGAGAGCTTCACCGTGCCGCCCTTGTGACTCCGAAGCTCGAAGTCCGGGGCTTCCTCACCTGCCGTCAACATCAATCATCCTCATTTTCAGGTTCTACCAGGTAGAACCTGTGAAACCTCTATTACCGCAGCGTATCGATTGCGGTAATCCGAGCGATCCGCCACGTGCCGTCGGTCTTGTTCAGGACGAGCGCGTATTCGCGCGCGTCGAGCGACTCTTCTCCCGTCGAGATACTTCGCCGTACGAAGCTGGCCGTCAGCAGCACGTCCGCAGCATCGCTGCCCGGCACGACGTCGATGGTGACGTCGTCCAGATCCATCCGGAACGCGGCGGTTCGCGGTTGAAGCCGCGCGACCATCCCCATCAAGGTGTCACGACCCGTGATCGGGGGCGATCCACGCCCCAACTCGACGACCGCATCGTCGGTAAAGTAGCTGCCGATCTGCGCGGCGCGGGCGGCAGTGCCGAATCCATCCCTGGTGCTGGCGTTCACCTCGGTTCGGAGCGCGTCGAGACGATCGGCAATGGCGCGTTCGTCCGGCGTCGCGCGCGAGCGCCAGGCGACGACCCCCAGCACCAGCAATCCGAGGGCGGCGGTGCTTCGAACGAGGACCGCTCGCGTCAAAAAATCACCCTGCCGAGGATTCGCGACACGTCCACGCGCCCGAAATCATGATCGGCGGCGCGCATGCCGCGATTGTCGCCGATGACGAAATACTCGCGCGTGGTCAGCGTCACCTGCGGCACCTCCCACGACCACCGCTTGCGCACGTAGGGTTCTTCCAGCGCCGCACCGTTGATGTACACCTGACCTTGAGCGATCGCGATCTGTTCTCCCGGCAGGCCGATGATCCGCTTCACGTACAAGACGTGCGGGCCCGCCAGCTTGATCGCGACGATGTCGCCGCGCTCGGGTTTTCTGTAGCGGTAGGCGAGACGATTGACGAGGTTCAGTGACCCGGACTTGTAGGTCGGATCCATGCTGATCCCCTCGGCGCGAATCGGGATCAGCACCCAGCGAAAAACGACAAAACTCAGCGTTGCGAGGACAAGGACCCGCACGGCCGTGCGGCGCGGATCGCGGCCGAAGACGAGGCGCCGCGTCAGGCTCACTCGCGAATCCGGTTCGACGCTGGAATGTTCAATGTTCAACGTCTCGGTGTTCCATTCGCTCAAAGCGCATCGGCACTGAGCGTTCACGGGAATGGAACATCACGAATTGAACATCGAAGATACCAGATTCACGCGCGAAACGCCGGATTACAAATTGGTGCCGTCCCAATTACCGAATGCTCACTTCGGCTTCCGCTTCGAGTACGAAGCATAGGCATCCGCATCCTTCGCAATCGGGATGTAGATGGTGGCGCCCTTCGAATCACGCGTGGTGAAGACCGGGAAGCCATTCAGGTCTCCGACCCGTTTCAAGGAGGCAGGATCGAGCGCTTGCGGACGGCCGGTGCTATACCAACGTTCGTTCTGGAACTCGACGAAGATGCCCTTCGACGTGTCAGCCTTGCGCGGCTTGGCGTTGGGCGAAGGGCTGACCCGCGCGGCGGAGGCCGTGGAAGCGGCCGACGCTTTGCCGGTCTCGCGCGATCGAGCCAGCAAGTCCGATGCATAGGCTCCTGCGGGCGGTTCCTCGACGGGCTGCGACGAGACGACGGGCGGACCGGCGGCTTGAATCGGTACGCGGGGCGCTTGACGTCGGCGACATGTCCACCGGCAGCGATGGAACCGCGCTGCCGGTCGTGCCGACGAGATCGCCGGTCCGGCGACGCTCGTAAGGCTGCATCATTCCGCCGCCGATCGGCACGAACACCACGCTGTTGGGTTCGATGGTTGTCCGGGAGTACATCGGAACGCCCCGGTAAAGACCGCTGGGGACCATCTCGTTTGCGAGAAAGTGAATCGCCGGGCCGCCAGGATAGTAGTACTCGCCAGCAAAGATCACCGGCTCTCGCATCTGAAACCACGGCTCGTTCTCGGCGGTGACGCGGGGCTCCGGCGTCGGCTGAAGTTTGATCTGGGTGTGAACCCGTGCCGCGCACAGACTGACCGCAAACGATGCGCACAGGAGTAGTCCGGCTGTTTTCTTCATGACATGCTCCCTTTTAACTTTTAACTTTTAACTTTTAACTTCTTGTCTCTTCTCGCTCCTCTTTCTCCAGTATCGCGAGAGGCCCTGCCACGAATAGTCGAGCCGCCCGGCCCGGCTATACCGTTCGGCTTCCTGCTCACCTACCGTGCGCCTCAAATCGAGCAGCGCCTCGCCGACAAACGCACTGAGCCGCGCGTCCTCGTCGAGGCCTGGGTCGGCCAGGAGCCGGCGGACGATCGAACTCCAAACCTCGAGCCGGGCGGTCATGTCCTGGAAATGGATGCGCGCGCCATGGAACGGCCCGAAGTGCGTCAGGAACAACGTGTCGGGTTCCCACGAAAGAATTCGATCCTCGCTCGTGCGCCAGGCGTCCAAATCGATATCGGGGGGCGGAGTCGGCGGCATGACGTAGTCCCGCCCGGTCCGCCGGATGCCGGCCGTGTCGCCGACAAACGCCACGCGGCTCGCGGCGTCGAAGTACGACACGTGGTGCGAGGCGTGTCCAGGCGTGTAGGCCACCTCCAGCTCGCGGCCGGCGGCCACGATGTGCTCCCCCCCTGTCAGCGCGCGCACGCGCCCGGCGGGCACCGGGACGAAGTCCCCCCAGAGTCGTTCCATGTCGGCCCCATACAGACGTCCGGCGCTGGCCATCAATTTCGATGGATCAATTAGGTGGGGCGCACCGCGCTCGTGAACGAGAACCTCGATGGCCGGGTTCTCCCGCACGAGCGTGCCGGTCACGCCGGCGTGGTCGAGATGGATGTGGGTCAGGAGCACCTGACGCACGTCCGCGATGGAGATTCCCTTGCGGCGAAGGGAATCCGCCAGGTTGTGGTGCGTCGTTGACGGCCCCGGATCGATGAGCGCCACCCCGGACGGGTGGTGAAGGACCGCGGTGGCAATGATTTCCGGCGTGCCGAGAAAGTCCAGGTCGACGTAATCCAGTCCGGCGGCGAGCGTCAGCATGGCTGAGGGCCATCTTATATCGGCAGGGGGGCCGGGCCGGCTCTCGCGTATCCCCGGCGGGTCCCTGCTGCTAAAATCAAGCTAGACCATGGCCGGGACTGAACGCCAGACAGATGGCGAGATTCTCGAACGGACCAGGCGCGAGACGAAAAAGCCGGAACTGTTCAAGGTCGTGCTCCTGAACGACGACTACACGACCATGGACTTCGTCATCGAGGTGCTGGAGACGATTTTTCACAAGCAGCCGGCCGAGGCGTTTCGCATCATGATGATGGTGCACACGCAGGGCAAAGGCCTTTGCGGGGTGTATCCGTTCGAGGTCGCTGAGACGAAGGTCGAAGCCGTGGTCGAGTCGGCGCGGAGCAACGGGTTTCCGCTCCGGGCAGCGATGGAACCGGAATAGAAAGTTAAAAGTTAAAAGTTAAAAGTTAAAGGTACAGACGCAAGACACGGACACGCGTAGCGCGCTGCTTGAGCAGCGCGTCAGAGCGCGCGGGGTTTCAAGATAAAGAGAATGTTCAGTCAAGCCTTGGAAATCGTTCTCACCGTCGCCTACCGCGAGGCAACAGCGCGGCGCCATACCCATCTGACGCTGGAGCACTTGCTCTACGCGTTGGCGCACGATCAGGACGGCGAGCGGATTCTCGCCGCATGTGGAGCGGACCTTCCACAGCTGCGCAAGGATCTCGACAAGTACTTGCGGGACTCGGTCGAGCAGTACGGACGCGGGCAGCAGAAGGAACCGGAACAGACCCTCGCGTTCCGGCGGGTGCTTCAGACTGCCGTGCTGCACGTACAGAGCGCCGGCCGCCAGGAAGTCCAGTCTGGCGACGTGCTGGCGGCGACGCTGCAGCAAAACAAATCGTACGCGGCGCAGCTGCTCGCAGGCCAGGGCATTACCCGGCTGGATGTTCTCGAATACATCACGCACGGCATCAGCAAGGTGCCATCGAGCGGCGGCGGGTCTGCCCCCGATCCCACTGGCGACGAGGCCGAGGCGGGTCAGGGCGAACGCGGGCCGGCGAGTTCGCGCGACCCGCTCTCAGCGTATGCCTTGAACCTCACCGATCGCGCGCGGGCCGGGGAACTCGATCCGCTGATCGGACGGACCGACGAGCTGCAGCGCACGATCGAAATCCTTTGCCGGCGCCGCAAGAACAATCCGGTGTTCGTCGGCGATGCCGGTGTCGGCAAGACCGCGCTCGCCGAAGGCCTTGCGACGCGGCTGCTGAGCGAGGACGTGCCGGAGCTCCTCGAAGGCGCAGAGGTCTTCTCCCTCGACACCGGCGCGTTGCTCGCCGGCACACGCTTCCGCGGGGACTTCGAAGAACGTTTCAAGGCCGTCATCAACGCGCTCGGCAAGCGGCCGATGCCGATTCTGTTCATCGATGAAATTCATTCGACTGTGGGCGCTGGGGCTACGACCGGCGGCACGATGGATCTGGCGACGCTCATCAAGCCAATCCTGACGGCGGGACAGCTCCGCGTCGTCGGATCGACCACGCACGAAGAGTTCAAGCACATCGAGAAGGATCGCGCCCTCGCGCGACGTCTGCAGAAGATCACGATCGACGAGCCGTCCATCTCCGAAACGGTGCGCATCCTGCAGGGGCTCCGGTCCCGCTACGAAGCGCACCACCGCGTCCGGTACACCGACGACGCGCTGGACGCGGCAGCGAAGCTGGCCGCGCGGCACCTGCGCGATTACAAGTTGCCCGACAGCGCGATCGACCTGATCGACGAGGCCGGGGCAAAGATGCGGCTGAAAGTGAGCGCCCGGCGGCCCGCCACGCAAGACGCCGCTGCCGCCGCCGTCGTCGTCGAGATCGCGCCCGAGCACATGGAAGAAGTCGTCGCGCGGATGGCGCGCATCCCGGCGAAGCAGGCGTCAGCCTCGGACAAGGATCGGCTCAAGGGTCTGGAGGAATCGCTCGGCCGGGTGGTGTTCGGCCAGGCCGAAGCGGTGCGGACGGTTGCCCGCGCCATCAAGCGTTCACGGGCGGGACTTGGCCAGCCCGATCGGCCGGCAGGCTGTTTCCTCTTCACCGGACCGACCGGCGTCGGCAAAACCGAACTGGCAAAACAGCTCGCGCTCCATCTCGGCAACGAGTTCATGCGCTACGACATGAGCGAGTACATGGAGAAGCACGCGGTTGCGAGGCTGATCGGCGCGCCGCCGGGATACGTCGGGTTCGAGCAGGGCGGGCTGCTGGTCGATGCGGTGCGCCAGCACCCCTATGCGGTGCTGCTGCTCGATGAGATCGAGAAGGCCCACCCGGACATCTTCAATATCCTGCTGCAGGTCATGGATCATGCAACCCTGACCGACAACAACGGCCGCAAGGCGGATTTCCGCCAGGTCGTGCTGATCATGACCTCGAACGCGGGATCCCGCGAGCTCAGTAATCAAGCCATCGGATTCTGGGAGACCGGGGCGTCCGCGCGCGCGGTTGACAGCCGTCAGAAGGCGGCGCAGCAGCGTTCGAAACAAGCCATCGAAAAGGTCTTCAGCCCTGAGTTCCGCAATCGGCTCGACGCGATCGTCTCGTTCGATCCGCTGACGCCAGCCGTGATGGAGACCATCGTCGAGAAGTTCGTCCTGCAGCTCGAGGCACAGCTCGCGGAGCGCCGCATTGCCATCGCGCTGGATCCGGCAGCGCGGGCGTGGCTCGCGGAAAAGGGCTACGACCCCGTGTATGGTGCGCGCCCGCTCGCCCGAGTGATTCAGACGGACGTCCGTGATCCGCTGACCGACGAAATCCTGTTCGGCCGCCTCGAACACGGCGGCACCGTCACGATCAAACTTGCCGACGGACATCTCGGCTTTGACTACGAGGCCCGATCCGAACCGGCCTCGACCAACCCCTGAACTGGTGAACACGTGAGCTCGAGCAAAGAACAAGAAATCCCTGTCAAGGTGGTCGATCGGCGCTGGTGGGCACGCGGCGAGGACGAGGGCGCGCCAGCCGAACGCTCCACGAAGCCGACCTACGTCGAAGAGCTCGAACGTCAGGTCGCGGAGAAGGATCGGATCGCGCAGGAGTACATCGCCAAGTACCGACAGGCCGCGAGCGAGTTCGAAGAGTCGCGGTTGAGGCTGCGCCGCGAGATCTCCAAGGACATCGAGCGCGGGCGCCGCGAGATCCTGGCGGATCTCCTCGACGTTGTGGACAATCTCGATCGCGCAATCGAGGCCGCCGGCCGATCGACGTCGCCGGAAGCGCTCCTGCAGGGAGTGGAGATGGTCCGCCGGCAGTTCCTGTCAAAGCTGGAAGGGCTGGGCGTCAGGCGCATCGAGTCGGAAGGGGTGTCGTTCGATCCCCTCAGGCACGAAGCCGTCAGCACCGTTCCGGCAGCGACCCCGGAAGACGACGGTCGGGTCGTCGGCGTCGTCCGGCACGGCTACACGATTGGCGACGATGTGCTGCGGCCGGCGTCGGTGGCGGTGGCAAAGACGTAATCGCGGTTCGCGGTTCGCGGTTCGCGGTTCGCGGTTCGCGGTTCGCGAAGAACTTACTGGACACTGGCAACTGGCAACTGGCAACTGGCAACTGGAAACTGGAAACTGATCACCATGCCCCTCTTTGAATACGAATGCCGTGATTGCGGGAAGCCGTTCGAAGCATTTGTGACGGCCGATCGAACGGCTGCGTGTCCCGCATGCGAGGGCACGAACCTGAGAAAGCTGTTGTCACGCCTGGGAATGGTCGGCGCGTCGGCGCCGCGTTCTGAAGGCTGCGCAATGCCGTCAGCGCCGATGTGCGGCAACGGTCGATGCGGTTGCGCGGAGTAGGGACCATCGGCTCGTTTTCCCTTGTCTCGTGTCTCTTGTCATTTCGGCTGCGCTAGCGCCGCCAATGCGATCCCTCCCGCCACGACCACATTCAAAGAGTTCACCTCCGGCGCGATAGGAATCCGCGCGGCAACCGTCGCAACGCCGATGGCTTCGCGCGAGAGGCCCGGCCCTTCGGCTCCCAGCATCAGAATGAGCCGCCGCTCCGGTGCGCGAGCGCGTGCAAGGTCGGCCAGCCGTGCCGCTGACGGATTGGGCGTCAGAGCGACGACGTCCACGTCGCCTCGAGCGAGCGTGTGAATCGTCGAGAGCCAGTCGTCCACGAAAGCGAAGGGAAGACGGAAGACCGCGCCCATCGACGTCCGGATCGCCTTCCGATACAAAGGATCGGCGCACGTGTTGTCGAGCAGCACCCCGTCACCTCCCAACGCGGCGGTCGCGCGAAAAAGACCGCCAACGTTGTCCGGATTGCCGACACCTTCCAACGCCAGCAGACAGCGCGCCTGGGCGAATTGTTCGAGCGGGACGGCGGCTGGAGGACGCTCGCCGAGCGCGAGGCATCCGCGATGGAAGTTGAAGCCGGCGAGATCGTTCATCGCCTGCTGATCGCAGACGTAGACCGGACAGCGATCTGAATCGAGCACGTCTTCCATGGCCGCGAGCGCGACAGGCGTGACGAGTACCGACCGTACACTGAATGAAGTCGCCTCGAACAACCGGCGAACCACCAGACGCCCCTCGGCGACGAACAATCCGTGCTGCCGGAGCCACTCAGGGTCGCCGACATGGGCATAGTCGGCGACTCGGCCATCGTCCAGGTTGGCAATATGGATCACTGGACCAGGAAATGTTGATTTCTGGTTGCTGATTGCTGATTGAGGGCGGTCAGTCGGTGCGTACGACGGATCGCCTGCTGCGATGACGATCGATCACATGCTGACCGAGGCGTTTGCTCAGGAACACCTTGGACTCGCCCGGGTCGAACGGATGCTGGACGAAGCGGATCACGTTGAAGTGCAGCTGCGCGAGCGTGCTCCGCATCTCGTAGAACTTGTTCTTGGTCTTGACGATGATTTCGTCGAAGCCGTTGGCGAGCGCCCAGACTTCCTGCTCCTCGGTCAGCGCCCGGAAGTGGCCCTGCCCCCGCCAGTCCTTGCGCGTTCCGCCAATCCACTGGTACAGGATCCGTCGATCGTCAAACTCGACCACGTCCTCGAGTGACGCCACCAGATCCGCCAGTTTTGGATCGCGCTCCGCGGCCCGAAGCTCGTGGGAAACCTTGAACGACACCGGTACGACCATGCCGGGATCGTCGGGGAGAGCGGCTTCGGCCATCAGGATCTGATGATCCCGATCGGACAACCGCTGTATCACTTCGTTGGCCGTCTTTTTTCTGGGAAAATCGAGAAAGAACTCCTCGATGTACTGGATTTCGAGCGCTCCCTGCTGGAGCCCATACTGCTTGAGGAGGTATTCCACGGACCTATTACTATACGTCGTTCTCCGCGGAACGGCGTAGTTTAGACCGTCACGCCGCGCCACGCGGTATTGACGCGGGCGTAGAGCAGCTGGTCGCGCGGCTGACCGTACTTCACGCTGCTCGATCGAAGCACCGCTTCGCGTACGATATCCGGCTTTCTCCAGCACTCGGATCGATCCCGCGTTGTCCGCAAACGGGAGCGCGAACAGGCGAAGCATGTTGAGGGAGTCGAAGACGTGAGCCGTGACGAGCACGAGCGCTTCGGTGGCAATGCCGCGTCCCCAGTACGTCTCACCCAGCCAATAGCCGATCTCCGCGGAGTAACGTTCGACGTCGCTGCCCGACGACGTACCCAATCGCACCAATCGCCTCGCCGCCGACATCGATCGCCAGATTCGACGGCTCGGGGCGACTGGTCGCCGCTTTGAGAAAGGCGCTGGCGTTCGCACGCGTGTATGGATGCGGAAATCGATCGCGAAGCTGACGCGCGACGTTGATGTTGTTCGCGTGACGCACCACCGACTCGGCATCGTCCATCCGCCAGAGACGTACCGCACAGCAATTACCTTGAAGTTTCACTTTGTCTTCCAGGTTCTACAGGGTTCGACAAGGTTCTACTGGGTTCTACCTGGTTCGTTCTAGGTTCTGCGAGGTTCGTTCGGATTCTACGGAGTTCGTTTGCTGTTCTGCACTCCGCAGAACCGGTGGAACCCTGAACGAACCGAGCAGAACCCTGTAGAACCCTGCCGAACCCCAGTAGAACCTGTGATCAAAGGAGTCCTGGCCCATGTCGCCGCAGCCAGCGCTCCGCCTCGACGAAAATCCGGACACGCCGCTTCGACCAGACGCCAGAAGCGGCGCGAATGATTCTGCTCTTTCAGGTGCATCAGCTCGTGGAGGATGCACGTAATCGCTGAACCGCAGGAGGCATCTGCACCAGCCGATAGTTCAGCGCGATTCCGCCGGCGCGCGAGCACGATCCCCAGCGCGATCGCTGGTTGCGAATCGTGAGTCGCCGAGACGCTTCAAGCCGTGCTCGGCGGCGAGCGCATGCAAGCGCGGGCCAAGCTCGTCGCGCGCGAGCGCGCGCAGATCGTTCTCGATACAGCCGCGAAGATCGTCTGCCGACGCCGTGCAACAGCACCAGCGCTCGCCGTATCGAACCGACCGACGGCCTCCGACCATCGTCCCGACCTGCATCGGCGACCAGCTCGCCGCGCAGCATCATCGTCGCGCCGTCGGCCCAGGCCGGCGTAACGCTTGCGGCATGCACGCGCGGCCGCTCCTGACGCAATCCATGCGCATGTGGCGGTGCAGGAACCGCGTCGCCTCGGCGCTCGAACCACCTCGCGGAATGGTGACGCGGACGGTGCCGTCAGGCCGGACTCGGACGATGTAGCGCCGGGCGCGCCGCATGCGCACGAACTCGACGCGCGGCAAAGGGGGACCGGGTTCGATTTCCGGCGCGCGAAGAAAGGGGAGATCGAGCTGCACGACGGTGTCGCCCATGATAGCGCAGGAAATTCGGGCCACCAACCCGGCGCCCGGGAATCTCGTCAAAGGACCTGTACAAGGGTTCTCGGGCTCTACCGGGTTCGGCTAGGTTCTGCAGAGTCGTGGTTCGACAGGGTTCTACCGAATTGGATGACTCCTAGAGCGCATGTCACAAGCGCTATGCGAGCTGACGGACGCCGGCGAACGAGCGGCAGCGAGTGAGCCACGCGAGCGGACGGGGCGGACGGGGCCGCGAGCGAAGTGCGTGTAGGGGAGTCCGAGTGGCAAAGCCCCTCGGAGTGACTATTGAGGTGCGTGATGGCAGCATAGTGCATAACAGGGATCTGGCGGCCGGAATGCTCGTCGTCATGGCGCTTGGCGGACCGCGGCGGCTCAGCGGCGCGCGGCAGGGGGCTGACTGGTGCGCGCAGCGAAAACTGGGGCGACGACCGTCAGGGATTCTGTGAAGTCCGGGAATACAGCGGTGCCCGCGTCGGCGAGGCACGCTGACGGTCGATGCATCGCCGAACGGCGGGATTTCGGTCGAAGGATCGTCGCGCGGCGATATCTGTCGTGCAGGCGCGCGTCGTGGCCACGGCAGCGACCGAAGAAGAGGCGCGCGCGATTGCGTCGCGCGTCCAGGTCGTCGCGACCGCGGTCCGCGTCGATGCGGACGGCCCGCGGAATCTCGGACGCCGAGAGAGCTGGAACGTCAGTTACCGGGTGGCCGTACCCACGCGCGACGCCACTGTCGCTGAAAACGACGAACGGCGGCATTACGGTCGATGCCGTCGACAGCCGGGTCGAGCTGAAGACGACCAACGGCGGCGTCAAGCTGACGCGCATGGCCGGCGACGTCGAAGGCCACACGACCAATGGCGGCATCGACGTCGATCTCGAAGGCAGCCGGATGGCAGGGCGGCGGTCTCGATCTGCAGACGACCAACGGCGGCGTCCGGCTGGCGGTTCCGAGCTCAGTACAACGCGCACCTCGAAGCCGGGACGACGCAACGGCAACGTCCGTATCGACTTTCCTGTCACCGTCCAGGGCACAATCGGCAAGTCGTTTTCGACCGACCTGGGAAGCGGCGGCGCAACCCTTCGCGTTCGCACGTCGAACGGCGGCGTCAGGGTTACGAAGAAGTAGCGAGATACTTCTTCATCCAGCCGAAGACGGCTTCGTGCCACGTTCGGCTGTTGAGCGCCTTCAGCACCCAGTGGCCCTCGTCCGGAAAGACGAGGGCTTCACTGGGCACGCCATTTCGCCGAAGCACCGTGAACATCTGCAGTCCCTGATCGACCGGCACGCGGAAGTCGAGCTCGTTCGTGATGATCGAGTGTCGGCGTCTTGATGTTGTGCGCGTAGAGGTGCGGCGACCACTTCGCAAACTGCGCCCGCGCCTTCGGCGTCCACGGCGCTCCGCCAAACTCCCAGTCGGGGAACCACAGCTCCTCGGTCGCCAGGCTCATCGACTCGAGGTTGAACACGCCGTCGTGCGTGACGGCGGCCTTGAAACGGTTCGTGTGACCGAGGATCCAGTTCACCGCGTAGCCGCCGTAGCTCGCGCCGGCAATGCCCATGCGCTGCGAATCGGTGAACGGCATTTTCGACACGGCGTTGACGACGGCGTCGATGTCGGTCATGACCGCTGCCCCCCAGTCGCCGCTGATCTCGTCGACGAACGTCTGGCCGAAACCGAACGATCCCCGCGGATTCGGCGCGGCGATCACCCAACCCTGCGCCGCCCAGAGCGATGGATTCCATCGCGCCGACCACGCATCTTCCCAGGCGCCCTGCGGCCCGCCGTGAATGCAGGAAGACGACCGGATATTTCGTGTCGGCGTCGAAGTGCGGTGGCTTGATCAGCCAGTATTGAACCTTCTGTCCCGCCGGTGTCGTTGCGGTCAGGCTCTCCGGCTCCTCGAAGGCGACGTCCTTGAGCCACGAGGCGTTTTCGTGGGTGAGGGCGTTGTCGACTTTGCCGTCAACCGATACGCGAACGATTTCGGCTGGCGCTGTCAGCGTGGACTTCGAAGCAGATGGCAAAGCCCGCGCCCGGACGTGCCGATGAAATCGACCCGGCATTGGTCGACACGACGTGGCACGCCACCGGCGCTCGGAACGGTGAAGAGATCCTCGCGCCCCTGCTGGGCGGCGGTGAACCAGATCGTCGATGCCGTCGGGAGAGAGCGCGTAGTCGCCAACCGAGATGTCGGGCGATGTGAAACACCGTCCGTTTCGCTCCGGTCGATCGATCGTACGCGTCGAGGTACCAGCGATCCGACTCGAACCCGGGCCGGCGCTGCGCGCGGACGAACAGCGTCCGGCCGTCGGGCGAGTACACCGGCTGCAGATCCGACGCTGGATTCGTCGTGATCTTTCTGACCGCCCCACCGGCAGACGACACAGTCCAGATGTCGTGATTCGTCGTCCACGCTTCGCGATCGCCGCCTTCGCGATTCGAGGCGAAGGCGATCTCGCGGCCGTCGGGTGAGAACGCAATCGCACCGTCTTCCTGCTGGGCCGGCGGCGAATCAAAGTCGCCTGGCGTGACGTCGATGGCCGGCCGCCCTGCGACGTCCGCGACGAAGACGTGATGGCGGACGTTCTCGCGCCATTCGTCCCAGTGCCGATAGAGCAGCCGCGTCAGGCGATGCACCTTCACCGGATTCTTGTCGGCTTCTTCGCTCTTGCGCTTGTTGCAGGCCTCGTCCGCACAGTCGGGATAGACGTCGGAGACAAACGCGACGCGCGAGCCGTCGCTCGAGAACACGAGCGGTGGCTGCACGCCCATCGGCGAGGTTCGTGATCCTTCGAACGCTGCCGCCTTTGGCGTCCGAGATGGAACACTTGCGGCGCGCCATCGCGCGTGGAGATGAACGCGAGGCTTCGTCCGTCCGGAGAGAAGCGCGGCGTGTTGTCGGCCTTGCTGCCGCCAATCAGTTCCTTCGCGCCGACCGGATCCGTCGGCGGGCACGGTCCAGATGTCGGCGTTGCGCTCGCCGGTCTTCGAGATCCGTTGTCGTCCGGACGAAGACGACGTGCGAGCCGTCGGGCGACAATTGCGGATCGGTCACGCGGATAGCGCCGATGAGATCGTCGATCGTCATCGCGCGCCCGGCCGCGCTGGCGGGACTGGCCGGCAATCGCCGCCGAGCACAATCAGCGACGATCGCGATTGACACGCGCATCTACCACCTCAGGAGCGGCCGGCCGTCGGGCATGCCGGGCCAGGGAACTGATGCCAGCGATGACGAACAAGGGCCAGGCCGAAAAAGATCGCGACGACTCTGTGGCGTCGAAGCGAATCGGTCTTTCGCGCGCGCGCCCGGCCGATGTGCACCAGCGCTATGGCCGATGAACATCCCGACGATGTGTTCGACCGCCCAGAATCGCAGGACGGAATTCTTCATCGCCGCGCCGAAGTTGCCGAAACGCCGCATGCGTGAACGGGCTGAGGAACACATACAGGATCGATCCGAGCAGAAACTGGACATCGAGCGCGATGCTGAACCAGAAGCCTGCCCGATCGTCGGCCGGTGTCCACGCCCTTGCCTCGTCGCGGCGCCGGACGCCGCCCGCACGAACGCCGCGATCCCGGCCAGCAGCACCAGCCAGCGCAGCCAGGAATGGATCGTGAGCACGGCCGCATAGATCATGTTCAGCGCTCCACGAGATCGGCGATTTCGAGCACGGTGGTCTTGCCCGCGTCCTTCGCGTACCACGCGAGCAAGCTCGTCGTGCAACGGCTTCTGCATGGTGGTCTTCTGCTTCTCCAGATACCACGCCTGGGTGGCTGACGGCCGCTCCGTCCATGCCCCGATGACGTGCCAGTCCTCGCCGAGCACGACAATGGTCGGTGTCGCGGTGCGTCCGTCCGGCGTTCGATGTGCTTCCATGACGGCCTTGCCGGCTTCGCTGTTCACGATGCGCATGTCGAGCCGCTCCGGCGCGCCGTCGACCAGCCGGGCGATGTAGGGAACGGTGTTCACGGAATCGGAGCACCAGTCTTCCGCCACGATCAGGAGGTGACGTTTCGCCGGCAGCGCGCGCATCCTCGTGATCAGGGCCGGGCTGACGGTCGCGTCGTTGTAATGCGCGCGCCACTCGTCACGTCGGGCGCGAGCGTTCTCCAGGAAGTCAGCGAACGTGACGCCCTGTCCGTATAGCGATTGGTAGTCGATTTCCTGGCGGGAAAGCGATCGAAGGCCGACCGTGGACATCACGGAAAGAAGCAGAATGACCGCAGGCTGCGTCACGCGCGACACGCAGTCAATCTTATCGCATGGCTCACCGGAGCAGCAGCCAGACCGTCAGCGCCACGAGCCATCCTGCGAACGCGTCAACGGCATAGTGATAGCGGCCGAGCACGGCGCCGGCGGAAACAGACAGTGCTGCGAGCAGCATCCACAGGAAGATCGCGGGTGACAGGCTCGCGACAAGCAACGCGGCTGCCAGGCCTTCCGCCGCGTGTCCGCTGGGAAACGTGTTCACGCGAATGCTCGCGGCGCCCAGCACCTTGAGATTGAGCGAGCGCAGCGGCGACGTCCATGGTTCACCGGCCTCCAGCGCCCGCGGCGGGCGCGTCTGAATCCACGGCAGGAACCCGAAACACACGAAGTCGGTCACGAGGATCACCGTCCAGAACCGATCGATGTCCGGCGACGTCGCCAGCCACAGGTGAAACCCAAGAGCGACGGGAATCAGCCCATACACGCCTGCATACGAGAATTCCAGGACTTCAGCGAGCCACTTCGGCGTGCGTGCGCTCAACTCGTGAATGTGGAGCGCTCGATCGATTTGCATGAACGCGTCTTCCACCGGCTTCATCGGCCTGACAAAAAGAAGACCGGTCGTCCAGTAGAAGAGAAACAGCAGCAGCGGCGGCAGCAGCCAGCCATGGAGGACCACGTTGGCGAGGTGCGATGACCGACGCGGCGATGATAGCGACCCCGGCCAGGGAGGCGCCGAGCGCTCGGAATCGCACCGCTGCGGCAACCCCAGGCCGAAGCACGGCAGCGGTAAGCGCGGAATAGCCAAAGGCAATCAGGCTCGCGGCTTCCCAGCCGCGCAGGGCAAACGAACTCAGCATCTTTCATGTAAGGCGCGGAAAACCAACCGTCCGGCTCAGCCCCTATAATCCGGCAGCGAACGATGCGAAATCTCGTCCTCAAGCTGCATATCTACGCCGGTCTGCTGACATTTTCACAATTGGTGCTGTACGGCGTTGCCGGCCTGGTTGCCACCGCCCAGGCTGCTGCTGAACGGCCCAAGGTTCCGCACACGGTTCGTTACGTGCCGTTCACCGTCTCGCCGGGCGCCACCGACAGGCAGGTGGCCGACGGTGTGTACAACACGCTGCGCTTGCCGCTGACGCGCCCGATGCCGGGCTGGTTTCTCCGGCGGACGCCAGAAAACGACCTGTTGCTCGACTTCTACAACGTCAACGGGATCTGGCGGGTGATCGTGCTCGAACGTGAAAGCCGATTGCGCATCGAAGAAATCCGCAACAGCCTCGGACTTTTTCTCGGCGATATGCACGCCAGCACGACGGGAGATACCGAGGCTCCCATGCTCGTTCGAGTCTGGGGGTTCTACAACGAGTTCGCGATGTGGTGCCTGCTCGCGTTCTGTGTCTCCGGTGTCTATCTCTGGCTCACCGCGCAGGCGCGGTGGTGGTGGGCATGGGCGTCGCTCGCAACCGGCACCGCGTGCTTCGTGCTCATGTGGATGTCGTTCCGATAGCCATGTACAGGATCATCCGCAACACTCACCTCCTCCTCGCGTCATTCAGCCTGCCGTTCCTGATCATGTACGGCGTCAGTGCGGTCCAGATGAGCCACTCCACGTGGTTCACGATGAAGCCGGCGGTCGCTGAGCACGAGCTGTCGCTCGCTCCGGGCTGACCGATGCGCGCACTGTCGCGCGCGAGATCATGAATCACCAGCCCGATACGAAGGGTGAATTGAGCAACGTGCAGGCGGTCGATGCCGGGCTGGCCTTGCGCATCGTCGTGCCCGGAACCGTTCATGAGGTCCGCTACGATCGCGCGTCAGGGGTCGCACGAGTCAAGACGAGCGTTGCGGGTGTCATGGGCATGCTGAACCGGCTCCATCACTGGGCCGGATTCTGGCACGAACCGCCGTCGATGAAAGCCTGGGCGGTGTTCGTCACCGTGACGTCACTCGGCTTGCTGCTTCTCGGCGCCAGCGGCATCTACATGTGGTTCACGCGTCGTCCCGAACGCCGCATCGGGATTGCATTGCTTGCCATCAACGTCGTCTTCGCGGTCACGGTGCTCACACTTCTGCGCAGAGCGGGACCGTAGAATCCGCCACAACTCGGGAGTCGAGGCGTTTTGGTCCGGGATCCGGGATCCGGCGAACGCTACGGCGCCTTGATTTTTGTCGCATCCAGCGCCCACATGCCGCGGCCGTAGGTCGAGATGACGATCACCCGATCGCGGGGCTGATACTGAAGATCGGAGACCTGCACTGACGGCAGGTTGCCGCCCAGGACCTGCCAAAGACGGCCGCCGTCGACGGATGCAAAGACGCCGAAATCGGTCCCGACGAACAGCGTGTTTGGATCGGCCGGATCTTCACGAACGACGTTCACCGATCCGGCAGGGATGTTGTTCACGATGCTGGTGAAGGTGCCGCCGTAGTCGATCGACTTGTAGAGATACGGGGCGAAGTCGTCATCCTCCCGGCCGCGCTGGGCGACATAGACCGTCCCTTCCACGTGCTGCGACGGGACGACCCGTGAAATCCATTTACGGCTGCGCAGCGACGCCGTCAGATCCGACCAGCGCTTGCCGTCATCCATCGTCACGTCCAGGCGGCCGTCGTCGGTTCCCGCGTAAATCAGGCCTGGCTTCCTCGGAGATTCGGCCAGGGCGACGACCGTCTGAAAGGGAATCTCGCTCGAGCTTCGGCGAAGCATGCGCGTCACGTCGTTGTCGGTGAGGTCCAGGCTGATCCGATCCCACGACGCGCCACGATCCACCGAGCGATACACGTATTGATAGCCCGCATATATCGTCGCCGCCCGGTGGGGCGACACGATGATCGGCGCCATCCACTGAGCTCGCAGATTCTCATCTCGAGGACGGATCGTTGTCGTCCGCTGTGGCCGGCCGGGACTCTGCGAGCGCCCCGTAACAGCAGCCGCATCGCCTCCGGCGCCACCGCGCCGCGGCGGTGGTGGTGGAATGTTCAGGTCCTGCCGAGTGAAGTTGCCATAGTAAGTGTGGGAGTAAACAATGGCCGGATTCTCGGAATCGATCGCCTGATACGATCCTTCGCCGCCAGGCGCGGCCGACCATTCCACCGCAGGAATCCGGTCGCGTCCACCGCTGATGTCAACCTTGCCGCGGCGGCTGCCAACGTCCTGAATCGAACCATACGCCCAGGCTGGAGAACTGTTGTCCACGGTTGCGTTGTAGAACTGCGAACCGCCGGCGGACACTGCAAACTTCCACGTCGCACCAGCGTCTGACGAGATGTAGATGCCGCCATCGTTGGCGTTGTAGAGCGTGGCGGTGTTCGCAGAATCGATCCAGAGACCATGATGATCGCCGTGCATCCCTCGAAGCGTCGTGAACGACTTGCCACCGTCGTGCGACACGTTCAACGCGAGGCCGAGCGTGTAGATGGTCTTCTCGTCCTTGGGATCGACTCGAATCTGGCCGAATACCCAGCCATAGGTGCCAGAGTGGGCCGACATGAACCCATTCGTCTCGGATACCTTGCGCCAGCTCGATCCGCGATCGTCGCTTCGATAGATCTCGGCACCGCGAATCCGCGCTTCCATGATCGGCCGCTCGTAGGCATCGCGCTCCCCTTCTCGCGGCGGAGCGCCCGGTTCGTAGCTGTCGACGAACGCGTAGAGCACGCTGGAATTCGATCGGGCGATGTCGATTCCGATCCGGCCCCGATATTGAGCGAGCGGCAGGCCAGTGTTGGCCTCGGTCCAGGACTGGCCGCCGTCGCTGGTCTTCCAGATGCCGCTCTCCTGGTAACCGGGCTCGACGCGTGGATCGCTCCATTTCCGGCGTATGCGCTGCCACATCGCCGCATAGAGGATATTGGGATTTCCGGGATCCATCACGAGGTCGATCGCGCCGGTGCGCGGGCTTCGATACAGCACTTTCCTCCACGACCGGCCGCCATCGGTCGTCTTGAAGACGCCGCGGTTCTCGTTATCGGTCCACTCGTGCCCCGAGGCCGCCACGTAGACGATGTCGGGGTTGGTTGGGTGCACGAGGATCCGCGCGATCGTCTGCGTGTCGGCAAGGCCAGCATGGGTAAACGTGCGGCCGCCGTCTGTCGACTTGTAGATGCCGACGCCAGGCATCGACGCACGGAAGACGTTGGCCTCGCCAGTGCCGACCCACAACACATCGGGATTGGACGGTGCGGTTGCGAGATCGCCGATGCTGGTGGACGCGTAGTTCTCGAAGATGGGTTGCCAGGTGGTACCGTTATCGTCGGTCTGCCAGACGCCGCTGGTCGCGTAGGCCGCGTAGATGCGCCGGGATGATCCGCGGTCGGCGACCGCAATGTCAGTTGCGCGGCCGCTGATGTTGGTCGGCCCCAGCGGCTGCCAGTGGAGCGGCGCATACGGCGAGACACGCTGCATCGAGCGGTACGTCTCGTACGCGGCTCGTAGATCGTCGGCGTCAAATCGTCTCGATTGCGCCGACAGTGCGATGAGCGCGCAGGCGACGAGAATCGTCAGAGCCGCCCCACCTGTCCCGACGCCACGCCGCCATTCGTGCATGGACCCCTCCGTCGCTTGTGGGCAGATGATATCCTGCGTGGAGCTTGGCCTCAGAGGAATGCTGATTTTTGATTGTTGATGGCTGATTGATCAACCAATCAGCCATCAGACTTCAGCAATCAGCAATTGCAAGAAACCGTAACCCCATTCGCATGATTGACGCCGGACTCGTAATCTTCGATCTCGACGGGACGCTGATTGATTCGAGCGTCGATCTCGCCAACGCGGTCAACGCCATGCTCGCCGAGCTCGGTGTCAGCCCGCTGCCGGATCCGGCAATCGTGGCGATGGTCGGCGAGGGAGCGGCGGTGCTGGTGCGTCGCGCCTTGACTGCGGCCGGTCTGGATCCGGAAACCCCTGGCGCGCTCGGGCGGTTTCTGGCGCACTACAACGCGCACCTGCTCGACAACACGCGTCCCTACCCGGGCATGGTCGACACGCTCGACGAGCTCGCCAAACACAGTCCGCTCGCGGTACTCACGAACAAGCCCGTGGGCGCGACCACGCGGATCCTCGACGGTCTCGGCCTGCTGCGCTATTTCCGAAAGACGATCGGCGGCGACAGCGCGTTCGGCCGGAAGCCGGATCCGGCCGGCCTGAAGTTCCTGGCCGAAACCAACGGCGTCAGCGCCGCCCGCGCGCTGCTCGTCGGCGACTCTCCCGTCGATCTCGCCACCGCTCGAAACGCCGGGGCGCAAATCTGCATGGCGAGGTACGGCTTCGGTTATCGCTTCAGCGTCGCCGACTTCAGGCGCGACGAATACTTCATCGATGCGCCAGAGGACCTGGTTCGGCTGCTCGCCCTGAACTGACCCATGGCGCTCATCGCTCGTACGATTCACGGCGCGCCGACGCTGACTGCTTGATCAGATACTTTCGCGGATCGCTCCAGAACATCTGGCGGAGCTCGGCCAGCGATGCGGCCCCGCCGTAGCTGATCGACGAGCAGAGATGTTTGATCATCTCGCGCACGATCGTACGGGCTGAGCCGCGTGCGGGCACGCTGATCTCCATGCCCTCGGCGCCAATCGCCTCCAACTCCACGCGGTCGGCATCCTCGACGTCGAGCCGATCGCGGATCGCGCCGAGCGAGGCCATCCCTCGCAGCACCTTGAACGGGACCTTCACCGTCTTCTGAGATTCCGGAAGCAGGACGGATTTGTGGACGACCTCGCCGGGCGCTTCCTCGGTCCCGGCAAACGCGCTCCCCAGCATCGTGCAGTCGCCGCCAAACAGGAGCGCTTCCATCATCGCGCCGTGGCGCTTGACCCCGCCGTCGGCAATCATCGGCACGTCAGAGTTTTCGAGCGCGAGCCGGCACTCCACGAGCGCCTGCACCTGCGGGACGCCGAAACTGGTCGTGACCCGCGTCGTGCACCCGCCGCCCGGCCCGATGCCGACCTTGACGCCGTCGGCGCCGCGTTCGAGGAGGAACGCCGCCCCTTCTGCGGTGGCAACGTTGCCCGCGATCATCTCCATGTCGCCAAACTTGTTGCGAAACTCGGCCATCGCCCGCTCCATCACGCTCGAATGGCCGTGGGCGATGTCGATGACGATGACGTCCACTTCGGCGCGAATGAGCTCCGCGGCCCGCTCGAGGTAATCGCCTGTCGCGCCAATGGCCGCGCCGACGCGGAGCCGTCCCTGGCTGTCGCGCGTGGCAAACGGCATCCGTCGCTGGCGGACGAGGTCTCTCGCGGTGATGAGTCCGATCAGCCGGCCGTCGGCGGTCACGAGTGGCAGTTTCTTGATCTTCCGCTCGATCATGATCCGCTCGGCGACGTCGGGTTCGATCGGTCCCTCGTGGACGACCAGGTCGGCTCGCGGTGTCATGCGATCCGCCACGCGCGATCCCTGGCGCGCCACGAACCGCATGTCGCGCTCCGTCAGGAGACCCGCGAGTCGCTGCGATTCGTCCACCACCACGAGCGTACCGACGCGCGTGCGAGCCATCAGCGCCGCGGCGTCCTCGAGCGACGCGGTCGGCGAAATGCTCCACGGATCGCGGATGATCCCGTGCTGCGTCCGCTTGACGATCTCGACTTCCCGTACCTGAGGTTCGATCTCTCCGTTCCGAAACCCGCGATCGATGATGCCGATGCCCCCTTCCTCAGCCTGGACGATCGCCATCGGGGCACGGGTCACGGTATCCATGTTCGCCGACACGATCGGCCGCTTCAGCGTGATCCGGCGCGACACCCGGGACGAGAGATCGATGACCGACGGATCCCGGCGCACCAGCACGCTCCTCTGCGGCGAGAGGATGAAGTCGTCGAACGTGCACCCGCGGACGAACTCGAGCGTCTGAGATCCGACGGTTTTGTCGATCCGTGGAAATGCGGACATGGATTCATACTACAGGCATACTGGAACGGCCGTGCTGCTGCATGAACTCGAAGCGATGCTCCGCGACCGGCTGGCGCAAACTCTGCCGGGGATTGAAGCGCAGAGACGGTTCGCGCCTGAACTGTTGAAGAATGCGTGGCGCACCGGACAGATCCCCACCGAGTCGAGGCAGGCCGCGGCGCTCCTGTTGCTCTATCCCCATGGCAACGGCGTTGCGGTCGCGCTCACCGTACGAGCGAGCGGACTGGCCAGACACCCTGGGCAGATCAGCCTGCCCGGGGGCGCCACCGATCCGGGAGAAACCCTCGCGCAGGCGGCGCTCCGCGAGGCGGCTGAGGAAATCGGGGTCGATCCGACAACCGTCCTCGTACTCGGAGAGCTCACGCCAGTTCACGTCCTGGTCAGCGGCTTCACGCTGCATCCCGTCGTCGGGCTGACGCATCAGGAAACCAGACTTCCTGCCGGCACCTGGCGAAGTGGAGGAGATCCTCGAGGTGTCGCTCGACCACCTGCGAGACGCCTCGCGGATCCGTCAGGGGACCAGGATCCGCGAGGGCGTGGCCGTCGAGTATCCGTACTTCGATCTAGTCGGTCACCAGGTCTGGGGGGCGACCGCGATGGTTCTCGGCGAGTTCATCTGCCTGCTGGCCGAGATAGAACAGTAACGAGGCGCGATGGAAGGGCGCCTGGCGGTGATTACTTCGGCTGCGGGACAATTCGCATGTACGGCTTCGGCGCCTTCCAGCCGTTCGGATACGTCTTCTTCGCCTCTTCGTCCGACACCGAGCCGGCGATGATGACGTCCTCTCCATGCTTCCAGTTCACTGGCGTCGAGACCTTGTGCTTCGCCGTGAGCTGAAGTGAGTCGATCACGCGAAGGACCTCGTCGAAATTGCGGCCGGTGGTCATCGGATAGGCGATCTGCAGCTTCACCTTCTTGTCCGGCCCGATCACGAAGACCGTGCGGACGGTCTGGTTATCCGCCGGCGTGCGTCCTTCGCAGGATCCCTCGAGATCTGCCGGCAGCATGTCGTACACCTTCGAGATGCTGAGATCGGTATCGCCGATCATCGGATAGTTCGGCGCGTGTCCCTGCGTTTCCTTGATGTCGTTCGACCACTGCGCGTGCTTGTCCACGGGATCGACGCTGAGCCCAATCACCTTCACGCCGCGCTTGTCGAACTCCGGCTTGAGCTTCGCCATATACCCGAGCTCCGTCGTGCAGACCGGCGTGAAATCCTTGGGGTGTGAAAACAGCACGGCCCAGGAGTTCCCAATCCACTGATGGAAGTCAATCGAACCCTCCGTGGTCTCGGCCTTGAAATTGGGCGCCTGGTCTCCGATGCGAATAGACATAGTCGTACTCCTCTACAGAACAAACGGAATCACGCGCGCCGTCCGCGCGCGGTAAGTGGTGTACTCCGGATACATCGTCGTCAACAACGACTCTTCAGCATACATCCGTACGAAGGCGCCGGCCGTAACCAGGAGCGCCGCGGCCACGGCTTGGACCGACCGGTGATCAATGGCCGTGCTCCAGATGAAATACAGAATCGCCGCGTAAATGGGGTGGCGCAGCCAGTGGTAGGGACCGCGCGTGACGAGACCGCCCGCCGTCGGATTTGCCGCGGCATGAAAGCTCCGGAGGCCGAATGTCAGTCGCGCGGCGATCATCAGCACAACAGCCGCCGCCTGGATCACCATGGCCGGAGTGCTTCGTGCCAGCACCTCCCCACGGACGACAAGCCAGGCCAAGCCGGCGACCATCAGCGCGAACGCAATGATGGATTGACGGCGCAGCGCGCTCGCGGGTCGCGTCACGGCCGATAGCATAGCGCACCGAAACCGTCCCACCCGCTGCAGGTTGAGACGCCTGGGCTGAACACTGCGTTCCCGTGAGGATGACTTTGCGTATGTAGGGGTACCCGGAGTGCCGGAAGTGCAAGATTGCTGAATTCTGATTGCTGATCGGCCGTTTTTGCGCCCGTCAATCAACGATCAGCAATCAGAAATCAGCAATTCCCGAGGTCAGCCCCTGAGCGCCTGAATCCCATCGATCCTGGTCGCGCGAAAGGCGGGAATCGCACCAGCGGCCAGAGCGGCTCCTCCCAGGAGAACCGCGGAGATCACATAGGTCGTGGCGTCCAGCGAGCCGACGCCGAACAGCAGGCCGGATAAAGCGCGGGCAAACATGGCAGCGCCGACGAGACCGCCCGACACGCCGATTCCCGCGAGTAGCGCCGTCCTCGACACGATCAACGCCACGACCGCACCCGCGCGAGCGCCGAGGGCCATGCGAATGGCAATCTCGCGGCTTCGCTGCGTCACGAAGTACGCCATGACCCCGTAGATCCCGACCACCGATAGCGTGAGCGCAAGCGCGCCAAACACCGCGACGAGCGTGAACATGACGCGCGGCCGCGACAACGCCCGCGCGAGGTGATCCTCCATCGTCAACACGCCGGAGATCGGCTGCAACGGATCGAGACGTGAGATCTCAGCGCGGATGAGCGGTATGCTCCGCGCAGGATCGGTCCGCGTCCGCACGACAAACGCCATGAACGAGAACGAGCGCTGCGTGTGCGGCTGATAGAACTCCGGCCGCGGCGCCGCTGAAGGACCGCGGTGCCGGACGTCGCCCGCCACTCCGACGATCGTCAGCCATGGACCATCGTCGGCCGTCCTGATTCGTCGTCCGATCGGGTCGAGCCCGGGCCATTCGTGCGCCGCGAACGTGTGATTGACGATCGCGACGGGCATCGCGGTGCGAGTGTCGCCCGGAGCGAAGTCGCGCCCGCTCAGGATTGGAATTCCCATGGTGCCGAAGTATCCGGGCGTGACGACCTGGTACCCGGCGGACGGCCGCTGGCCGGGAGGTGGAACCGGCCGGCCGTCGACGACGTACGCGGCAGAAAAGTCGTCGCCGCCGATCGGCAGCGTGACGGCAGCGCCTGCGCCGGTGACGTCGGGAAGACTTCTAATCGCGGCGAGCGCCTCGTCATAGAACTCGGCCTGCTTTGCCTGGGACTGCGCGCGCGATCCGCCGAGGAACAGGTTGAAGGTCAGGAGATTCCGTGTATTGATGCCCGTGTCCACCTGTCGCAAGGTCGAGAAGCTGCGAAGAAGCAGTACTGCGCCGACCACCAGCGTCAACGCGACCGCCAGTTGAACGGTGACGAGCGCCTCCCTGCTGCGATTGGAACGCGGACCGGAGGACGATCGCGTGCCGCCATCGTGCAGATCGAGTGTGAGGCTGCCCGCGGACGCCTGGAGAGCTGGCATCAGCCCGGACAGCACACCCGTCAGCAACGTGAGCGCAGCGGTAAACGCGAGCACCGTCCGATCGAGCGGCGTCGTTCCGGGTCGAACTAGGCCAGCGGGGTCCAAACCGATCAGCGCCGATTGCGCCCACCATGCCAGCAGCAGCCCGCAGACACCGCCCGCCGCGGCCAGCACGATCGATTCGATCAGGAATTGACGGATGATTCGTCCACGGCTGGCGCCGAGCGCCAATCGAACCGCGATCTCCTTACGGCGGACAGACGCACGTCCGAGCAGGAGGCTGGCCACGTTCGCGCAGGCGATCGCCAGCACGAGGATGACAACGCCCACGAGGATAAGCAGCGGTTGGCGTAGATGACCATAGAACTGCGTGCGCAGCGGGACAATCACCGCTCCGCGCGCGCCGTCTGTGTCGGGGTAGATCTGGCCGAGACGTGAGGCGATCGCCTCGGCCTCATGTTGCGCCTGAGCGAGCGATACTCCTGCCTTGAGCCGCGCGACCGCTCTCACGTAGGCAACGTCCCGGTTGCTCGAAAGATCCTGATCCGGACGATCGTTCGGAGTGCGCGGCACGTCGCCCGTTGCTCCGGGAATCCACAATTGCGGCCCATTCAGGCTGTTTGGCGCCGCGGTGATCATCGGCCAATCGAATTCGCCCGGCATGACCGCGACGACGACCCGCGTCGATCCGTTCAACGTGATGTGGCGGCCGACAATGCTGCGATCGCCGCCAAACCGTCGGACCCAGAGACCATAACCGAGGACAACGGCGCGGTCGTCCGCCGAGCCGGCGTGGAAGGTCTCCCCGAGCAGAGGCACGACGCCCAGGACGTCGAAGAAGTTTGAAGAGACGCTCGAAGCATCGAGCCGTTCCGGATCGCCACTCCCGGTCAGGTTGAGCGGAATCTGACTGATGCCCGCCACCGCATCGAGGGAGGTCATCTGCTGGCGGAAGTCCAGCAGGCGGGCCGGCGACAAGGGCTCGCGCGGACTTGCCGCTCGCGACGACCAGACGAAGACAAGCCGCTCGACATCATGATAGGCAAGTGGGCGCATCAGCATGCCGTAGACAGCCGCGAAGATAGCGGTGTTCGCCCCGATACCGAGTGCGAGCGTGAGGAGCGCCACCACGCTGAACCCGGGACTCTTGCTCAATCCTCGTATCGCATACGCCGCGTCTTGCCTCAATGACATAGGTCACCAGGTGCTGCAGGGTTCTACAGGGTTCTACGGGGTTCTACGAGGTTCGTTCTGGAGGGTTCAGACGGAATTCGGCGGTTTTGGTTGGTGTGAAATGATGAGCCGCAGTGAAGAGAGGCGTCGGTGCGGCTCGATCGCGCGTTGTCCAAGCTGGGCGTCGCATCGCGCGCGGAGGCGAAGCGGCTGATTGGTGATGGACGTGTCCGCATCGGCGGCCGCGTGGTTCGCGACCCCGCGATCCTGATAACACCGGAGCTCGGCGGTATCACGGTCGATCGCGCGACCGCAACCGCGCGTGGTTGGCGAACGATCGCGTTCCACAAACCACGGGGAGTTGTAACGACTCGTCGCGATCCTGAGGGCAGGCCGACAGTGTTCGATCTGCTGGGAGCCGAAGCCGCGTCGCTGGTCGCGGTCGGCCGCCTCGACATGGCCAGCACCGGGCTTCTGCTTTTGACGACGGACACGCGGCTGGCCAACGACCTGACCGATCCTGAAAACGGCATCGTGCGACGGTACGTCGTAACCGTTCGCGGAGCCCTCGAGCATGCCGACGCAGAACGGATGACCACCGGCATCGACGGGCTTCAAGCACGTTCCGTGGTGGTGCGCAAACGCTCATCCCGCGAGACCCACCTCATCGTCGAACTGGTCGAGGGAAAGAACCGCGAAATCCGGCGAATGCTCGACGCGCTCGGACATCCGGTCACGAAGCTGATGCGAGTGGCGTTCGGAGGAGTGGAGCTGGGAGAACTCCAGCCAGGAAAATGGAGAGAGGTGAGTCGAGACGAGATCGGGCGGAATTGGAAATCCTAGGCACAGACGTTCAATGTCACGCTGCACCCTTGTTTTTAGAGAGACAACAAGAGAAAGGAGAAGGGAGAATTCTCCTTTCTCTCTTCTCCTGTTTTGCTCTTGGGGGTGGCTGTCGTTGATTAACGCCCCCTACTCACTTCTCAAACTGACGAGCGGATCGATCGTCGTCGCCCTCCGCGCCGGGACGTAGCCTGCCGCAATCGCGACGAGCGCGAGCAGGACCGACGCGGCGGCGAGCGTCGCCGGATCGTTCGGTGCAAGCCCGAACAATTGAGACTGAACCTGCCGCGTCAACCACAACGCGACGGCAAGGCCGCCTGTGATACCTGCGGCCGTCATGATCGCGACGTCCTTGAGCACCAGCCACATGACCGTCCCGCGCTCGGCTCCAAGAGCCATGCGAATACCGATCTCGCGGGTGCGGCGCGTGACGGCGTACGACATCACGCCGTAGAGTCCGATTGCCGCCAGCAGTGTCGCCAACGCTCCGAACGCGACCGAGAGCACCGCGACCATGCGTTCGACGAACAGCGATTCGTCCACCTGAACCTCCATCGTCTTCATGTCGAAAATCGGAAGGTTCGGGTCGAGCCGCTGAACCGCCTGTCGGATGGCGGTTGCGGTTGACCCGCTGTCCTGCGCGGCGCGGACGTAGTAGGTCAACTGCGTCACCGATTCGTCCTGTGCATACGGGAGGTAGACGAACCGGGGCGGCACATCGCGCAGCTCGAGGGAACGGACGTCTCGAGCGACGCCGACGATCTCGATGTCTGTGGCGGTCCCGCGACCGAATCCGAACCGGCGACCAATCGGATTGGTCCCGTTGAAGAAGTACTTCGCCATCGTCTCGTTGATGACGGCGACTTTGGGGGCATCCTTCACGTCGCGATCGGTGAACTCGCGCCCGGCCACCAGCGGAATGCCCATGGTCGCGAAGTAGCGCGGACCAACGCCGTCCACGCTCGGATTCATGTCCTCCCCTTCCTTGGCCTGGTACCCGTCAACGCGAACCGTCATGCTCCACTGGCTTCCGGTGAGCGCCCCCGTCTCCGACATCGAAACGTCGCGGACACCCGGCAGGGCCAAGAGCTCGTCCTGCATGCGACGGTACAACGCCGTCAGGCGATCGCCTTCGTAAGCGCTGAGAGACGGGTCGATGGAAAACGCAAGGACGTTGTCAACGCGGAAACCGGGGTCCAGCGCCTTGAGGTTGTAGAGGCTCCGCGCGAAGAGGCCGGCACCGGCGAGCAGCAGCATCGACAACGCCACCTGCGCCACGACGAGCAGCCGGCGCAGCCGCGCCTGACGCCCTCCTCCGGCGACGCTGCCCGAGTCATCTTTCAACGCAGACGTGACCGTCGCCCGCGTCGCCTGCAGTGCGGGAACGATCCCGAAGACCAGAGCGGTCAGGACGCCGACGGCAAGCGCGAACATCGTGACGCGGAGATCCGGATCGGACGACAGGTTGCGGGCGGCAGGATCCCCGGGCAACGAGGCGAGCAGAAGACTTCCGGTCCACCAGGCCAGCAGGACGCCGACAATCGTGCCCGCCGAGGCGAGCAGCGCGCTTTCGACGAGCTGCTGACGAACGATTCTGAGGCGGCTCGCGCCAAGGGCGAGGCGCAGCGAGATTTCCTTCTGCCGCGAGGTCGTCCGCGCCAGGAGCAGATTCGCCACGTTTGCACACGCGATGAGCAGTACGACCCCGACCATCGACATCAGAACGATGAGCGGCGTGGAGAATTCGCGTCGCAGGTCCGACAATCCCTTCTGTCCGGGCAGTACGTCCAGATGTTTCGAGACGAAGCGCTGGCGGAACGATTCGGACACGTCGGGAACGTCCGTGATCTCCTGCTCGTTGATCTGGCGGTAGACGACATTCATGGCCGCCTCGGCCTGCTTCCGCGAAACGCCCGGTTTCAACCGCGCCATGACGGTCAGCCAGCGGCTCCGGCGATTGTCGAGGTCGTTCCACGTCGGTGTCATCTGCGCCTTCATCATCAAAGGCACCATGATGTCGGCTGCCTGTCCAACCTGGATGCCGGTGAACCCGCGGGCGCTCACGCCGACGATTGTGAGAGGGTGGCCATTGATGGTGATCGTCTGGTTGAGGATCGCCGGATCGCCCCCGAATCGACGCTGCCAGTAGCCGTAACCGATGACCGCGATCGGATGACCGCCCGGCGTCTGATCGTCGGCCGCGTTGAACAGCCGGCCGAGCGCGGGACGGACCGCGAGCACCTCAAAGTAGTTGCCGCTGACGAGCTCTCCGTTCGCACGCTCTGAAGCTCCGCGCCACACGGCCGTCATCGCCAGCGGCACCCGCGCCAGCACTCCGGTGAACACGTCGTTGCGATCGCGAAAGTCCTTGTACATCGGGTACGAGAACGTCATCGCGTTGAGAGTGCGTCCGCGAAACGCGCCCGGACCGTCCAGCAACACGAGTGCGGCCGGATCGTGCACCGGCAGCGGCCGCAGGAGCACCTGATCCATGAGCGAAAAGATTGCGGTGTTCGCGCCGATCCCGAGGCCAAGCGTCAGGATCACGACGATCAGGAAGCCAGGAGTTTTTCGAAGGCTTCGAATCGCGTGTCGGATATCACGAGAGATAGCATCCATGAAAGGAACCCGTATCCTCGGTGGCATTGGACGTGGCTGGCACGTCAGCGGTTGGTAAGTACGAAGACATTAGTATATATGTGAATACGAGTACAATGTTCGACATGAAGCGACTCTGCGCGCTGGCCATCGCTCTCCTGGCCCTTGCAGCGAACGGATGCAACGGCACCAAGGCCGTTGAGGCTCCGGCGGCCGCTCCACCGCCGGTTGCATCGATGCCGAAGATCGATCAGCAGAAGATTCTCGAGCACATCAAGGTTCTTTCCTCAGACGAATACGAGGGGCGCGCACCCGGCACGAAAGGCGAAGAGCTGAGCGTCAAGTACATCGAGGATCGATTCAAGCAACTGAATCTCAAGCCCGGCAATCCAGACGGCACGTTTGTCCAGAAGGTTCCGCTCGTCGGCATAACCGGGGCTGAGAGCAGGCCGCTGACGGTCACGAAGGGGACAACCAAGAAGGCATTCAAGTGGTCCGACGAAGTCGTGGCCTGGACCAAACACGTCACCGACGGCGCGTCGGTCGAAAACTCTGACGTCGTGTTCGCCGGGTATGGCGTCGAAGCGCCTGAATTCAACTGGAATGATTTCAAGGATGTGGACGTCAAAGGCAAGACGATCCTCGTCCTCGTGAATGATCCGGCAGTACCGGACCCGTCCGATCCGACGAAGCTCGACGCAAAAACGTTCAGGGGCGATGCGATGACGTATTACGGCCGCTGGACGTACAAGTTCGAAGAGGGCGCACGCAAGGGCGCGTCGGCCATCTTCGTCATCCACGAGACCGGGCCGGCCGGCTACCCGTTCTCGGTCGTTCAGGGCAATTTGCGCGAAAAATTCGATCTCGTGAACCCGGACAAGAACATGTCGCGCGCCAATGTCGAAGGGTGGATTACCCTCGACGCGGCGAAGAAGATCCTGGCGCTTGGCGGGCAGGATTTCGATGCCCTGAAGAAGCAGGCTCGGACCCGCGAGTTCAAGCCGGTGCCGCTTGGCCTGAAGGCGTCGATCGCGATCAAGAACACGCTGCGGACGATCGATTCACAGAATGTCGTGGCAAAGCTGGAAGGCAGTGACCCGGCGTTGAAGGATCAATACGTCGTCTACAGCGCGCACTGGGACCATCTCGGAATTGGCGCACCGGTCAATGGCGACAAAATCTACAACGGTGCGCTGGACAATGCATCGGGTGTGGCAACCGTGCTGGAAATCGCCCGGGCCTTCACCGGGATTCAGCCGAAGCCGAAGCGCTCCATCCTGTTCCTGATGGTGACGGCCGAAGAGCAGGGACTGCTCGGGTCGCAGTACTACTCGACCACGCCGCTCTATCCGCTCAACAAGACCGTCGCGAACATCAACATCGACGGTATCAACCAGTGGGGCCGCACCAAGGACTTCACCGTGATCGGCATGGGCGCGTCGGACCTGGACGATTACCTGAAGGCAGCCGCCGACGAGCAGGGCCGGGTGCTACGCCCGGATCCCGAACCGCAGAAGGGGTTTTACTACCGATCCGATCACTTCAACTTCGCCAAGCAGGGCGTTCCTGCGCTCGATCCGGATTCGGGCATCGACTTCATCGGAAAAGATCCCGCCTACGGCAAGACCAAGCGCGATGAGTACACTGACAAGGACTACCACGCGCCATCGGACCAGGTGAAACCCGACTGGGATCTCAGCGGCGCGGTCGAAGACGCGGGACTGCTTCTCGCGGTGGGATATCGGGTGGCTAACGCCGATACGATGCCGGAGTGGAAACCCGGCAACGAGTTCAAGGCCAAGCGTGAAGAATCGTTGAAGAAGTAGGAAAGAATCTCAAGGAGAGAGCAATGCCGTATCCCGAATACCTGATAGCTCCGATGCGGGGAGAAATGACCGACATGGGCGCCCGCGAGCTTCGCACGGCGCAGGCGGTTGACGACGTGGTCAAGACGAGCGCCGGCGTCGTCATGCTGGTCGTGAATTCTGTCTGCGGCTGTGCCGCCGGGAAAGCGCGACCGGGCATCGCGAAGGCGCTTCAGAACAGGAACCGCCCTGACGTGGTGGCGACGGTGTTCGCCGGAGCCGACATTGAGGCGACCGATCGCGCGCGGCAGTATTTCACCGGCTACGCGCCGTCCTCACCGTCCATCGGCCTGCTGCGAGACGGCGAGCTCATTTACATGATGGAGCGCAGCCAGATCGAGGTCCGCAACGCCGAGATCATCGCGGACGAGCTCGTGCGAGCCTTCGATCAGCATTGCGCAGCGGTAGCGGATCGATAGCCGCGATTCGTGGATTCAGGGATTCAACGCTCTTTAGGATCTTCGAGGTAGGTATACCCCTGCAGCCCGTCCTCGTAGAATTCGAGGAGGCGGCCGGATTCCTCGTAGCTGATCTTCCCTTCCCGCACCGCGAGCTCGACGTCCTGCCGGAGCTTGCGGACGAGGGTCTCGGCGTCGAACTCGACGTAGTCGAGCACTTCCTTGACCGTGTCCCCTTTGATCACGGCGTCAAGCACGACGCTGCCGCGTTCGTCGAGGCTGACGTGCACGGCATGGGTGTCGCCGAAGAGATTGTGCAGGTCGCCGAGAATCTCCTGGTAGGCGCCGACCAGAAACACACCCAGGTAGTACGGATCCCCGTTCACGGTATGCAGCGGCAGCGTTCGCTTCACGTCGCGGCGGTCGATGAACTGATCGATTTTCCCGTCCGAATCGCAGGTGATGTCGCCAAGCACCGCGTGATGCGTCGGGGCGGTGTTCAGCATGTGAATCGGCATCACCGGGAAGAGCTGCTTGATCGCCCAGCTGTCGGGACAGGACTGGAACAGCGAGAAATTGCAGAAGTACGTGTCGGCCATCGTGTCGTCCAGGCCCTGCAAGTCCTCGGGGACGTCCTCCATCTGGGCGACGAGCTTGCGGAGCTTGACGAGAATGGCCCAGTACAGGTTTTCCGCCTGGCAGCGCTGCTCGAGCGGCAGGTAGCCGCCCGTGAACAGGTTGAGCGCCATGTCGAGCGCCTGCTGCGCGTCGTGATAGCTCTCGAGGGCGTTCCGGACGTTGAGGTTGGTATAGGTTTCGAGCAGATCGATGACCGGCTGCTCGGCCTCCTCCGGCTTGATGACCTCTGGGATCTTTTCCTCTCCGAACGCGGAAACTCCCAGCACGTTGAAAATCAGCACGCTGTGATACGCCACGATTGCCCGGCCGCTCTCCGACACAATCGTCGGATGCTTGACACCCGCATCGTCGCACACCGTCTGAATGTGGTAGACGACGTCATTGGCGTATTCCTCGAGCGTGTAGTTCACGCTCGATTCGAAGTTCGTTTGAGAGCCGTCGTAGTCCACGCCAAGGCCGCCGCCGACATCCAGGTATTCGAGCCCGGCCCCCGCCCGTGACAGCTCGGTGTAAACCCTCGCCGCTTCGTTCAACGCTGCTTTGACGATGCGGATGTTCGGGATCTGGCTGCCAAGATGGAAGTGCAGGAGCTTGAAACAATCCTGCATGCCTCGCGATTTCAGCTCGTCGAGGCCGCGCAGCACCTCGGCAACCGTCAGGCCGAACTTCGAACGATAGCCCCCGGATCCCTGCCAGCGGCCGCCGCCGCGCGCCGCCAGCTTGACGCGCATGCCGATCTGGGGCCTGACGCCGACGCGCTCGGCGTACTTCAGGATGAGCCCGAGCTCGGTGTATTTCTCGACGACGGGAATGACTTGCCGCCCGATTTTCTGGGCCAGCATCGCCATCTCGATGAACTCGGCATCCTTGAACCCGTTGCAGATGATCGGGGTGTCGTTGTAGGCCTGGGCCGCGACGGCGAGGAGCTCGGGCTTGGACCCGGCCTCGAGGCCGAATCCGTATTCGCGGCCGAAATCCAGCACTTCTTCGACGACCTGCCGCTGTTGATTCACCTTGATCGGGTAAACACAGACGTAACGGCCCTTGTACTGATGCTGGGTGATGGCCGTGTGAAAGGCGTTGTGAATATCGGCGACGCGATGCTGAAGGATGTCGCGGAACCTGATGAGCACCGGCAGCCCGATACCGCGGAGCATCAGGTGGTCGGTGAGCTGCTTCAGGTCGATCGAGCGCGATGGGTCCTTCGTCGGGTGGACGAGCACGTGGCCGGAGGGGGAGATCGAGAAGTAGCCCTTGCCCCAGCGGTCCAGCTCGTAGAGATCGGTCGCGTCGGCAACGGTGAAGGCTTCGCCAGCCTTCCACGTGCGTTGCCCGCGCGTGATGGAGCTGCTCACGCGAACATGATACACACGTTTTTCAAATTCGCTGCCGTGATTTGAGTGTGACGGAGGTCACGGAGAGCACGGAACAAGCTCTCAACACGGAGACACGGAGACACGGGGCAGGTAGTCCAGGGATCAAAACCCGACGACCGAGTTGCAGTGGACGATGCGCTGGCTCAACTCGAACGCCGAAACCGAGGGCGCGCGGAAGCGGTCGAAGGATACCCATCTCCTAAGGAACTCGTGCCCGGAGTCGGCATGGCTCCCGTATCCTCTGGCCGACAATGTGCGGCAGTCAATCAACGAGGAGAAAACTGCGTTGGGCGCGGGCGAGAAGGCTCGCCGCTTCGAGCTCCCTTGCGTGAGCCGGGGGCGGGAGCATTTGAATAAAGGGTTCCGTGTCTCCGTGGCTCCGTGTTGATCTTGTTCCGTGGACTCCGTTTCCTCCTGAGACACGAAGCAGCTCCCTCCCACCAACACCTCCCGTGGCGCGGCCGTCTGTTCTTACAGGCCCCGACAGTGTCCGGAACCGGTCGAGAGGTGGTCGCTCGCGGGCAGCTCGACCATGTTCGTCACGGTCGTCCCAGCGAGGGACAAGACGCACCTACCAGGGACGAATCGCGCGAATACGCCGCCCGAAGGCCGTTTTCGAGGTTTATGGGCCGCTTTTCGTGGGGTTGGCCGGTGCCGTGCATCCCCGAATTTGCCAGTTTTTACAAGACGAAATCGCTGCTGGCTACGTCTAACCCACAAATCTGATCTTCGGTGTCGTCAGCTCGCGCATGAAACCACCTAGCGGCCAACTGCTCGACACGAGTGGCGCAGGCATCGACCTGCCAGCACCCGCGCGCCCGCGGTATGGACTGCGCTGGCCGGTGGTGCTCGGCGTCGCGACGCTGCTTGCCATCCTCTCGTCCGCGCTGGCTATCAGCTTCACGCGCGCGCTCGGAAGGCCGGCGACCAACTGGGTATCGCTCGTCGTCCTCAACGCCGCCTATTGGTACGTTTGGGCACTGTTTACTCCGTCGATTGTCTGGCTCTCCCAGCATTTTCGCTTCGAACGCCAGGGGCTCGTACGGGCGCTGCTGATTCACGTGCCCTCGGTGGCGCTGTTTTCGTTCGCGCACATCGCCGTCATGGCCGGTGTGCAGTGGTGGCTCGCCTCCGCGCGCTCCTCGTATCCCCTGTGGAGCGAAATCCAGCGTTCGGCGCTGATGAATTTCGACTGGGAGATGATGACGTACTGGGCGATCGCGGGGCTCAGCCACGCGGTCCTCTACTACCGCGAGTCACGGGACCGCGCGCTGCGGTCGTCTCAGCTCGAGACAAAGCTGATCGAGGCGCAGATGGCCTCGCTGCGCCATCAACTGCAGCCCCATTTCCTGTTCAACACGCTTCACGCCGTCTCGACCCTCATGCACCGGGACGTGGACGCGGCGGATCGGACGCTGATGTGTCTCAGCGATCTGCTGCGCATGACGCTCGAGAACCTCGGCCGGCACGAAAGCCCGCTGAAAGCGGAGCTCGATTTCCTGTCGAAGTACCTCGAGATCGAGCAGACGCGCTTCGCCGATCGACTGGTCGTGCGCTTCGACATCGAGCCGGAAGCGCTCGATGCGCTGCTGCCCACCCTGCTCCTCCAGCCGCTGGTCGAGAACGCGATCAAGCACGGGGTCTCGAAAAAGGTTGGCCCCGGGCACATCGACATCCGCGCGCGGCAGGACCACGACAAGTTGTGGGTCGAGGTTCGCGACGACGGTCAAGGGTTGTCGGAAACGGCGCTGACGGCACTTCAGAAGGGGATCGGCGTCTCGACCACGCGGGCGCGGCTGCAGCACCAGTTCGGCGCGGACTTCCGATTCGAGTTTCATCGGCTCGAGGAAGGCGTCGCCGTGGTCGTGGCCGTGCCCTGGCGGATCGAGCCGCGCTCAGCCGCGTCCGAGCAAGAGCGCGACGCGGCCGCTCGGACCTACAAAGGCTACGGCGACGATCGGATCTCCGGCACCATGGGCGTCAATCGGTTTCAAACGCCGGCCCTCAACCGGCCCTATCTGGGACACAGCATATGAAGAAAATCAGAACGCTGATCGTGGACGATGAACCCCTCGCTCGCGAGCGGCTCGCCGGGCTGTTGTCGAATGAGCCCGACATCGAGCTCGTCGCGCAGTGTCGCGACGGAGAAGAAGCCGTGACGGCAATCGTCGATCACGAGCCCGATCTGGCGTTTCTCGACGTGCAGATGCCGCAGATGAACGGCTTCGAGGTGATCGAGGCGGTCGGCGGCGAACGGATGCCGCTCGTGATCTTCGTGACGGCCTACGATCAGCACGCGCTGCAAAGCGTTCCAGGTTCGCGCGCTCGATTACCTGCTGAAACCCTTCGATCGGGAGCGCTTCAACGAGGCGCTGCAGCGCGCGCGCCATCAGATCGAACGGGATGAGAGCGGCGATCTCGGCCGTCGGCTGCTGGCGCTCGTCAAGGATCTCCGGCGCGATCAGCCACGCACCGATCGGCTCGTCGTCAAGTCTGGCGGACGGCTCTTTTTCCTGCGGGCCGACGAGATCGACTGGGTCGAGGCCGCCGGCAACTACGTGCGGCTGCACGTCGGCTCGACCTCACACCTGCTGCGGGAGACCATGAACGCGATTGAAGGCAGGCTGGATCCTGAGAAGTTCTTCCGGATCCATCGGTCCCGGATCGTCAACATGGAGCGGATCCAGGAGCTGCAGCCCTGGCTCAATGGCGAATACGCGGTGCTGCTGCGGACCGGAACGCGTCTCACGCTGAGCCGCGGATACCGCGAAAAACTCCAGGACCGCCTCAGAGCCTGACCCGTCTGACCATGCGATCGGGCCCGCCACAACGGTCCGATCGCATGCCACCCCTAAAGCTGTTTCGCCGGCATCTTGAAGTAGGAATCCTCGACCGGGACGTTGAATTCCATCCTGTCCAGCGTGGTCGTCGCGATGAGTGTTCCGTTCTGGCGCTGCTTCAGCACGAACGGCACAAGGCAGCCCTCGACGGTTCGGTAGTCGGAGAACTCGGTCACGCTCGTCACGGGAGACCCGTCTGGGCTCTGCACCGAGACGACGATCTTCTTTTCGAGCCCCGTCACCGCGTCGAGAAAGAAGTCCCGAGGAGGTCCGCCCTTTCTCGCGACTTTCAGGCGGTAGACGTCTGCTCCATCGAGCTTCTCCTTGCCGACCAGCTCGATGACGAAGCCCTTCTCCTTGTAGTCCACGAAGACGCTGTCGAACTCGGCGTCCTGTCGCGCGTACGCCGCCTGGGTGTCGGGAAGTTCTTGCGCCGGCATGGTTCCCATCATCATCCACAACGACGTGCCGTCGAAGGCGTTCGTGAACTGCTGGCCGTTGACGGTCGCGTCGCGCCGCATCAGGTTCGGACGCTTCGCGACCATGGTCATCGTGCCGGACACGTCGCGCCCGTTCATGTCACGCGCGACAACCGATCCGGTCATGCGGACGGTGGTCGTCGCCTTGATCTTCTCGACGCCTCCCTTCGACTTGAGGTTGGCGGCGACGATGTCGTCCACGGTTTGCGCCTGTGCAAGGCCGGACCAGCACAACAGGGCGACCGCGATTCCAGCCAGCTGAGACGGACGACGCATGCAGATCACTCCTTGAGGCTGCAGGCGGGCAGTCGATTGTCACATGAACGGCCCGTACAGACGAAGACGCACGAACGGACACACCGCCGTGCGTCTTCCTGCCACTTCCTGCTACCGGGCTACGCCCGGCGGCGAACCATCATCCGGTACAGCGCCAGCAGGATGATGGCGCCAAGGATGGACATGAACCACCCAGCGCTCTGACCCGGACCGTAGAGGCCCATCGCGCGGCCAATGAAGCCGCCGACGAGCGCCCCTGCAATTCCCAGCAGAATCGTGACGATGAAACCTCCGGGATCCCTGCCGGGCATCAGCAGCTTGGCGATGATGCCGATCACCAGGCCGAACACAATCCACGAGAGAATAGCCATCGGTCGTCCCTCCCCTTCTTTCCGCCGCGGGACAATGCAAAGGAGTTTCCACCCTATACTCCAGAGCTCGGGGATTGGCAACTGCTAACTCAGCCACAGGCCGTGGGTGGTCACGACGCGCGGTGGGCCAGCGAATGCTGAGTGTTGAATGCTGAGTCTTGAATGCCCAATGCTGAGTGCTGAATGTTGAATGCTGAATGATCTCAATCAGCAATCAGCATCAGCCTTCAGCATTCCGTTAGGCGTGTGCGCGGCGATCGTGGACGGCAAACAGCTCGGGCATCCGCTGTCGCAAGAAGTCCACGGCGTGGGTGCCGAGTGAGGCGCCGCTCAGAATCGTCGAGAGGCTGTAATAGACGATGGCGGCGACGCCGGCCGAGGCCCAGAATCCGGCGCCGACGATCGCGGGTCCGAGAGCGCGAGAGCACGCCGTGCAGGCGACGTCAATCGAGGCCGCCACCGTCCGCGGCGCGAGCCGGACACGACGGGCGCGAGCTCGGGCCTTCCGCTCTGCGAACGGCTGCGCGACGATCTCCACCACGCGGCACGAGCGCGGGATCGTCGAGCGTCCCCGGCGTGTGGCCGATCAGTTCCGCCTGCGCCTTGATGATGCGCGCGGCTCGTCGATCGCCCTGCGGAAACAGCCGGCAGAACTCGTCGACGACTTCGTCGGCATCGAGACCGACGGCCTTGGCGTAATCGCGGACGAACGCGCGCGCGAAGATTCCCGACGGCCACTTGGAGAAGTCGTTGCGCTCGAGACCGAGCCAGAGATCGGCGCCGACTTTCGTGACGGTCACTATGGTTTCGATGCTGATACCGCGCCGTTCACGTTCGCTGCGCAGGCGGGGGCCGAAGGTATCTCGTCCGACATGAGGATCTTCGTCGGCAGCAAAGATCGAGCCGCGGGGTATGCACTCAGATCTGTTAACGATCCTGAACAACACGTCGCCACGCGCCTTCAGTTTTGTAATTGTCGATCAAGTTTGGACCATTAATCCTGGTGTTTCCGCGTTTTGCGTTGGTGCCGCTGGCCTGAGATGATGCGCGGCGTGACCGCGTTGTGCCTCGATGTTCATGCCCGGTACCAGTGCCAGCATGCGGGAGCGTGCTGCGACAGTTGGCGCGTGCCGGCGGAACCGCAGGTCGTGGAGCTGGTGCGGCAACGGAATGTCCGGCGTGACACCATCACGCCGCGAACTCTTCACGTCGTCGCTGGAGCCGGACGGATCAAGGAAGTGGACCGTCGCGCGCGAGCGAGTCGGAGACTGTGTGTTTTTCGATCGCGAGGCGGACGGCTCTGTGTCATTCATCGCGAGTCTGGGAGCGGAGGCGCTCCCGTCGGCCTGCCGCCACTTTCCACGCAAGATCGCTGCATGGATGCAGCGGGGCACGTTGATCTCCCTTTCACATTTCTGCCCGACCGCTGCGTCAATGCTGCTCGGCACTGCCAGGACTGTCGATTGTCGAGGCGCTTCCTCCGCTGCGGCTCTCTCCGTCCGGTCGAAGGACTCGATGCGCGGGATGCGCTGCCACCGCTTCTTCGGCCCGGCCTGCTGTGCGACATCGAGGGCTACGACGCGTGGGAGCGAGCGGGGCTGTCCGTACTGCGCAGAGGCCGATCTCGACTTCGAGACGTGTCTCGACATCGTGGCGTCTGCGACCGAGTCCATTCGCGCGTGGAATCCCGGAACCGAAACGCTTGCGGAACGTGTACGGGCCGGGTTTCAGGCTGCCGGCGCAGCGCACGTCGCGCGAAGCTGGTCGGCGGCGCGGGCCATTGAGCGGGTCCGATTGCTCACGAGAGGGCAGGTCGGAGACGAACTCATTTCGATAGACGCATTCGATCAGAGATGGAACGATTACGCCGTCAGGCGACGCGAGTGGTTCGATTCGGCGATGAAGCACTACCTGGCGGCTCGTCTCTTTGGGAACTGGATCGCGTACCAGGGCCGAGGACTGCGATCGATCGTCGAGTGGCTGCGAACCTGCGCGGCAGTCGTCGGACACGAGCTGCTTCGACGGTACCGGCGACTCGACGCCGGCGGCCGATTCGTCTGCCTTCATCGAAGCGGTGCGCCGGCCGATCTCCTCCTGCTCCACGTGCTCGACAGCGCGGCATTCGCCACCGACGCAGCCGCAATCGAGGATTAATAACACGATGAAGACATCCGCGCTGAGTCGCTTTCTGAAATACGTCACCTACGACACGCGATCGGACGAACACTCGACGACCTTTCCGAGCACGCCAGGACAACTTGTGCTGCTCGAAGCGCTCGTCGCGGAGCTGAAGGCGCTCGGGCTCGATGACGCGGCGATGGACGAGTACGGCTACGTGATGGCCACCGTGCCGCCAACACCCGGATGTGAAGCGTGCGCCGGTCATCGGCTTTATCGCGCATGTGGACACGTCGCCGGAGATGCCTGGCCACGACGTCCGGCCGATCGTCCACGATCGCTACGACGGACGCGATCTGGTGCTGCCCGACGATCCGTCGGCGATTCTGCGCCTCTCAGACAATCCCGCGCTCGCGGCGCAGATCGGCAACACGATCGTGACCGCGTCCGGGCTCACGCTGCTCGGATCCGACGACAAGGCGGGCGTTGCCGAGATCGTGGCGGCGGTCGAGCACCTTCAGATCGCATCCGGACATTCCGCACGGTCCGGTGCGCATCGCGTTCACGCCCGACGAGGAGATTGGCAGAGGCGCGAACCACTTCGACGTCGACGCGCTTCGGCGCGGTCGTGCGCGTACACGCTCGACGGCGGGGAGCCGCGGCGAGCTCGAGTTCGAAAGCTTTTCCGCCGACGCGATCACGGTCACGTTCAAAGGCTTCAATACGCATCCCGGCTACGCCAAGGGACGCATGGTCAACGCCATCCGGGTTGCCGCGGATTTCGTCGCCCGCCTTCCACGCGACACGATGAGTCCGGAAACCACCGACGGCTACGAAGGCTACCTGCATCCGTATCAGGTGCAGGCTTCCGTCGACGCCACCAGCGTCAAGGTGCTGGTGCGCGATTTCGTCACGTCGGAATTGAAGGAGAAGGAAACCTTCGTCCAGCAACTCGCGCACGAAGTGGTGCGCGGCCATCCGGGTTCATCGGTGGAGTTCGCGATCGACGAGTCGTATCGCAACATGCGCGAGGTGCTCGAGCACCATCCCGCAGGTCGTGGATTACGCGCGCCAGGCGATCCGGCTCGCAGGGATGGACCCGATCGAGCGGCCAATCCGCGGCGGCACCGACGGATCGCGCCTGTCGTTCATGGGCCTGCCGACGCCGAACCTCTTCGCCGGCGAACACAACTTCCACTCGCGGCTGGAATGGGTCTCGGCCCAGGACATGGACAAGGCGGTCGAAGTGATCGTGAGCCTCTGTGAGATTTGGGGATCGGCGCGTCAGTGAATTGCGGAATGCTGATTGCTGAATGCTGATTGAAGGCGCGACGCGTCAATCGACAATCAGCAATCAACAATCCGATCATTGAAGCGTGAAATTTACCGTCACCGTCATGATCACGGGAACCAGGACGCCATTGACTTCGGTCGGCGTGAATTCCCACTGCCGGACGGCTTCCAGCGCCGCTTCGTCCAGCTCCGGAATCGAGCGGAGGACCTTGGCGTCGTTGACGCGGCCGTCGACGTCGATCGTCGCCTCAAGGATGACGACACCCTGGATGCCCGCCGACTGTGCGTCGGGCGGGTACAGCGGGGCGAACGTCCCTCACTTTGGTCGGCGTCTTGATGTTCCCACCAACGCGGACGGGCGCCATCCCGGACTGGGATGAAGAACCGTTTGGTGGTGGAGGGGGCGGCGGCGGGGGCGGCGGCATGGGTCCGAGCGCGACCGCGCCGATGCTGCCGTTGATGGCGGTGCGCTGCTTGTTCAACTCGATCGCCCGATTCCGAAGGGCATCAGCTTCGGCGATCAGCTGCTGCTTCAGAACCGGATCGGTTTCCAGGTTTGCGCGCAGCCTGAGCAGGAGGTTCTTGTAGGTCAGCGCGTCGACGTAGTCCGGCTTGAGCGCCAGCGCTCGGTCGGTCGCGGCAATGCCGCTCATGACGTACCGCAACTGATCGGCCGGCAGCAGCGATTTGCCCCTGTAGGCCTTCTCCCAGTAATACGTGGCGACGATCTGCGGGGCTGCGGGGTCGGTCGGATCGAGCTGCTCGGCAGCCTCGAGCGCCTCCATGGTCTTCTCGAACTCTCCCTGACGGTTGTAGAAGCTGGCGAGGGCCATGACGATCGTCTTGTCTTTTGGATTGCGTGTCGCGCGCGCACAAGGGTCGCTTCGGCCTCGGCGAACGCGCCACGGTCTTCCTGAAGTTTCGACAGCTCGATGTAGGCCGCGCTGCCGTTGGGCGAGGCCGCAATCCGCCTGGTCAGCTCCGCTTCGCGCGGGGCCGAGTCGGCCGTGACTGGCTTGGGCACCGCCGCGGATCGCGCGGAGGCTGGGACTGTGGCGCGAGCGGGAGCGCCAGCGAAAGGAGCCATGCGGCAAGCATCGTGACCTCCTGATCGGGACGGCGAGTGACTCTCGTGATGATACGCCTCTCAGATTCCCACTTGACAACAACATCTACTACATACTAAATAGTTAGTAGATATGCGGAAGCCCAGCAGCACCCTCACCCCCCAGGAACTCGCCATCATGAAGGTCGTCTGGCGGGTTGGACCCGCCACCGTGCGCGACGTCTACGAGGCGCTGCGCAAGACGCGCCCCATCGCCTACACCACGGTGATGACGATGATGAACGTGCTCGAGGACAAGGGGTACCTCGAGAAGAAAGGCGTCGGCAAGGCGCACGTCTACACGCCGACCAAGCCCCGTCACCAGGTCGTCGGCGCGATGGTGCGCGACTTCGTCGATCGCGTCTTCGACGGCGCCTCGGGGTCGCTGCTGCTGCACCTCGCGAAAGACTCGCGTCTGACCGAGCGTCAACGCAAGGCGGTTCAGCGAATCATCGAGGAGATGGACGAATGATCTGCCGCCGATCGCTTTCGAATCTTCTGCCCTGGAGCTTGCAGGCCGCCGCCATCGTCGCCGCCGCTGCGGCTTCTGCCCTGCGCTGTTCAGGCTCGACGTCGCCGGCGTGCGCTACGCCTACTGGCGCGCTGTCGCGTTTCTCTGCCTGGCGCTGCCGTGGATTCAGCCGTACCAGCATGGACAGGCCGTAGCCGCCAGGGTCACGACCGATGTCGCCGTGGCCGCCTCGCAGACCCGGTCTGCGGCTGTCGCAGCCACTCGGGTGGATTGGGCAGCGATCGTGCTCGCCGTGCTCGCGGCTGGCATCCTGCTGCGGCTTCTGTGGCTCGCGGCTCGGGCTCATCAGGCTGCGGCGATTGCGTCGAGCCGCGCTCGGAGATCAGCCGGCACTCCGTCGATGCCGATCTCCAGCCCGAGCTTCGGCACGCGGGCTGACATCCGGTACGCCCGCGACCTCCAGCAGCCCGTCACCTTCGGCATCTGCGCAGGCCGCTCGTGCTGCTCCCCGACGGTGATGCGCAACCAGCCTCCCGACATTCAACGAGCGGTCATCGGTCACGAGCTGCTGCATGTCAAGCGGCGCGACTGGGCGTGGCTGATCGTCGAGGAGATTGCGGTGTGTCTCTTCTGGTTTCATCCGGCGAGCTGGTGGGTTGCGTCGCAAATTCAGTGCGCCCGCGAAGAAGTCGTCGACGAACTGGCGATCCTGCTGACCGGACGCCGCAAGACGTACGTCGAAGCGCTGCTCGCCTTTGCCGATGCGACCTCGGTCGTCCCGACCGCCGCGTTCGCGCGGCGCCGTCATCTGCTTCGCCGGATCGCGCTCGTTTCCAAGGAGGATGTCATGTCGTCACGACGGATTGTTGCTACGTGCGCCGCGATGGCGCTGATCGTCGGCCTCGGAAGCTGGTATTCGGTCTCGGCGTTTCCGCTCCGCGTTGCCGACCAGGCGGCGAGCGGTCATCACGACATCAGATGGCGCCGGGCCCACTCGAACTGCAAGGCGCACACCGTGACGCCCGAGAATCCGATCCCGCGACGGGTCCACTACGAGGAGCCGGTGCTGCCCGATTCAGTGGCGTCTGTGCACGGGGCCGTGGGTCTGAAGGTCACGCTCGACGATGTGGGCCGCATCGCTGAGGCGCGGCTCGTCGAGGTATCCGTCAATGGCCGCGGAGTTCGGTATGAACATGTCTGGTCTCGACGCAAATGGATTCCGCTGGCTCGGTTCGCACAATGTCAGCGCGCCCAATGCGCGATAAGGCTGCGGCTATCAGACGGCTGAAACGTTCATGGATGCCGCGCTTGCGTCGGTGCGCCAGTGGCGATACGACCCGCCGTTCGAGGCGCCGTTCACGTTCACCGTCCAGGTGCGCATCGGGCAAGGCCCGGAGGTCATGGAATTCAAGCCCGCGCGCGAAGGCGGACGCCCTGCGTGTTGGCGGAAACATCAAAGCGCCGGTGAAGGTCAAGGATGTGCGGCCCGTTTACCCGCCGATCGCCCGCGAGGCGGGCGTCAGCGGCGTCGTCATCATCGAGGTGCGCATCGGCACCGACGGAACCGTCGAAGAGGCGCACGTGCTGAAGTCGATTCCGTTGCTCGATCAAGCCGCGCTCGACGCCGTCAAGCAGTGGCAGTTCGTGCCGACACTGCTGAACGGCAGCGCCGGTGCCGATCATGATGACGGTCACGGTCAACTTTTCTCAAGACCCGAAACAGTGACTCTGGAATCTGCTGAATGCTGAATCGGCAACTCGCTTCAATCAGCAATCAGAATTCAGCACTCAGTGATTCTGTCTTCAGATCTCGAATTCGCCAAGGACCGGCGCGTGGTCGCTGGTGCCGGTCTCTCGTTCGATTCGTGCAACCGCGCACGCGATCGAAGAGGCGCTGACTGGCCAGCAGGTAATCGAGCCGCCAGCCGATGTTCCGCTGACGCATGTTTCGCCAGGGCGCCCACCAGGTGAACATCTGATCGTTGTCCGGCTCGAGCGCGCGGCCGACGTCCACGAGCCCGTGCCCGATGATGCGTTCGAGCTGCGCCCGCTCCTCCGGCAGCTGTCCGATCGCGCGCGGCTTGCGTTCCTTCGGATGGACGTCCATGTCGGTGCGCGCGATGTTCAAGTCGCCGCAGATCACGACCGGGTTGGCGTCGGCCCGGGTGTCGGAGGCGAACTGTTCGAGCGCGTCGAGGAATCGCACCTTCGCCGGAAAGTCCTTGCCACCATTGGGCACGTACACCGACACGACCGTGACGCCCGGAAGCCGCACGAGGACGATTCGGTTCTCGTAGTCGAACGCGGGATGCTCAAAGGCCGGCCGCTCCGGCGCGAGCCGCTTGCTGACGTGAAGACCGACGCCTGAGTACCCCTTTCCACCGTGCCAGTAGCACCAGTAGCCCTCCATTTCACACAGCCAAACCGGCAGCTGATCGATTGACGCCTTGATCTCCTGCAGGCAGACGACGTCGGGCTGGACCCGCTCCAGCCACTCCTGCAGCTCAGTCTGACGCGCGCGGATCCCGTTCACATTCCAGGTCGCGATCTTCATACCGGGGATCGTACTGTCTGGGTTCGGCAGGGTTCTACAAGGTTCTACAGGGTTGAACCTTGTAGAACCCAGCAGAACCTTGGAGAACCTGATCTTTAGAGTGAAGTCCCGTGGTCAGTGACGGCGCTCGTCACACGGAGCGCCTCTTCGGTGGGAACGACCTTCCCATTGATGTGCGACAGATTTGCGCACCCAGTACCTTTGGCGTCCACGATCGCCACGACGTGGCCGTCATATGTCTCGTAGACCCCAGCCAGACAGCCACACGGCAGGGACTTGCTCGACAGACCGCGAAGAATACGCATCCGAACTCTTTAGACCCTCGATCGCCGATCAAAGTTTAACTACGTCATGAGGCTCACCTGAAGTTGGATTTCGTCGTCGCCGTAAGCGTGTAGCCGTTTACGCCGTTGTTACTCGCGCAGCGCGGTAACCGGATTCATGCGCACGGCCCGGAGAGCCGGAACGAGGCTCGCCACACCAGCGGCTCCCACCAGAACCACGCCGACGACGACGAATGTGAGGGGATCGACGGTGCTGACACCGTAAACGAAGTCCTGCAGCGTGCGATTGAGCGCCAGGGCGGCGCCGGCGCCGATCAGAACGCCCGCGAAAGCGAGCACGGCACCCTGTCGAAGCACCTGCTGCAGGATTCTGCCGCGCGTCGCCCCGAGCGCCATGCGGATGCCGAACTCTCGTCGCGCGTTCGGCGACCATGTACGCAATCAGGCCGTAGATGCCGGCAAACGCCAGGAGCAGTCCGAGACCGGCGAGACCGCTCAGCAGCCGTCATCTGGAACGTCTCGGTCGTCATCGAACTCGACTTGACGTCCTCCATCGTCGCGAACGAGGAGAAGGGCTGCTTCGGATCGGTCGCGCGCATCGCCTCGCGGATCGCGGCAATCAGTTCAGGCCCTTCACGCCGGGTTCGCACCACCCAGCTCATTGGAAAGTACGTGTGGCTGGCGCGGATTCCTGAAATGTTGGCCTGCGTCGACCGGCACATACATCAGCGGGAATCGGTCGCCCGGTCAGCTGGCGTTCGCGCAGGTTCTTCGACACGCCGACGATCTCGATCGATCCATCGTCTTGAAACACCCTGATGTGGTGGCCAAGCGCGTTTGTACCCTTCAGGAATCGCCGGGCGAACTCCTCGTTGACGACGGCAATCGGCGGAGCACCGGCGCGATCGCCGTCGTTGAACCCGCGCCCGGATACGATTGGGATTCGCATCGTCTCGAAGTAGTCAAGGCTGGCGTATCGCCAGTCAGCGACCGCACGCTCGATCTGTTCGGGTCCATCGAGCACATCGACGTTCAGGTTCAGTCCGCGCTCGATCGGCACACCATTGACGATCGAGGCAGCCTGCACGCCCGGGATTCGCCGAATGCGCTCGAGTGCCTGATCGAAAAATCGATTGACGTCCGCGGTGGTCGCGTACCGATCGCCCTGCAGTGACATGCGAGCGGTCAAGAGTCCGCGTGGATCGAATCCCGGATCGATGGAGCGCATGCGGACGAACGTCTGGATGAGAAGACCCGCGCCGACGAGAAGCAGCATGCACAGCGCAATTTCAGCGATCACCAGTCCGCGCCGGACCCACGCCGATCGTTACCGGTCGTCGTTCGCGTGCCGTCCTGCTTGAAGGCGTCGACGACATCGTGCCGGGACAGGCTGAGGGCCGGCGCCAGACCAAAAAGGAGGCCGGTGATCGCCGACACGCCCAGCATCGCGGTCAGCACGGTCAGATCGACGCGAACGTCCTGATAGACCGTGTAGGACGGTCGGCGTCAGCGCGAGCAGCGCGGGAACCGCCCAGTACGCGCAGAGAACACCAAGCGTTCCACCGGTGACGAAGAGCAGCGACCGATTCGGTCAGCAGCTGACGAATCAGGCGGCGCTCGACCGGCGCCGAGCGCCGCGCGGACCGCGATCTCTCTGCCTGCGAGCCGACGCCCGCGCAAGCAGGAGGTTGGCGGTGTTTGCGCACGCGATCAGGAGCAGCATGCCGACCGCGCCGAGCATCAGGAGCAGTCGCGGGGCGCGCGTAACGCACCATGCTGCTCTGGTACGGAACGAATGCTGCCGCATATTCGGTCTTGATCATCGCCTCCGGGTACGCGTCTACGAAACGACGCGAACAGTGACGACGCTTCGGCATTCGCCTGTTCGAGGCTGACTCCGTCCTTGAGCCGGCCGGCGACCGTGTAGTTGAATCCACCGCCGGGGCCCGTCAGGCTGGGACGCAGCGGCACGTACAGATCGGCAGGCGGTATCGTCTGGAACTCTCGCGGCAGGATCCCGATCACCGCGTAGGCTCGATCGCCCAGCGACACCGTCGATCCAACGGCGGACGGGTTTCCGCCAAACAGTCGCATCCACAACCCATGGCTCAGCACAACGGCGTCGATGCCGCCGGTGCGATCGTGGAGGTCACTGAAGGTGTCGCCGTAGGCAGCCCGCGCACCGAAGACGCTGAAGAACTCCTTCGACACAGGCATCGCCTTGACGTATTCGGCCTGAGTCGCCGGTCGAGAGATTGAAGCCGGTCAGGCCGCGCCATGCCGCCACCGCCTCCATCGATCGCGCGTTGTCGCGAAAGAACATGTAGCGCAGTCCGGTGTGACCGAGCGCCCTCGCCCGCCTCGGTCCGCCGCACGAGCTGGACGATGCGATCTGGCCGGGAATACGGCAGCGGTCTGAGCAGAACGGCGTCGACAACGCTGAAGATCGCGGTGTTCGCGCCACTGCCGAGCGCAAGCGTCACGAGCGAGGCGATCGTGAACGACGGCGTGCGCCGGAGCGAGCGGACGGCATAGCGGACGTCCTGAACCGAGCACGCTCGAACCAGCGTTGCCTGAGGGAATCACGCGCTTCGGTCATCTCACCCTCCGGACGACGGGAACATTATCGCGAACATTGCGTCGAACGCGATGTCGCGCTCTTCCGTAAGTCGATCCCATGGACCGACTGTCTTCAGGACCTGAAATTTGCCGGGCGTGTGCCTTTCGAAGGATCGCGGCTTCGCAGTCACCGTCATCCTGACGCTGGCTGTCTGCATCGGTGCCAACGCTGCGATTTTCGCGATCATCAACTGGCGTGCTGCTTCGACCGCTGCCGATTCCCGAAGCCGACCATCTCGTGACGCTTTACAACAGCTACCCGCGCGCCGGCGTCGAGCGCGCGTCGACAGGCGTGCCGGATTACTACGACCGTCTTCGCGAAACCGACGTCTTCGAAGAGCTCGCGCTGTACCGACTGAACGGCCAGACGATTGGCGGAGAAAGCGATCCGCAGCGCGTCACGGGCATGACCGCCAGACCGTCTCTCTTTCGAATGCTGCGCGCGACGCCGCACCGCGGACGAATCTTCAGCGAGGACGAGGGAGAGATCGGCCGGAATCGCGAGGTCATCCTGAGCGACGCGCTGTGGCAGCAGCTCTTCAGCGGCCGGGACTCCGCCGTCGGCCAGCAACTGCGCATCAATGGCGTCAATTACACGATCGTTGGCGTCATGCCGCAGTCGTTCTATTTCATGGATCCCGACGTCAAGCTGTGGACGCCGGCCGCGTTTACCGCGGAACAGAACGCTCGGACGACTCGAGACATAGCAACAATTGGACGATGGTCGGCCGACTGAAGGTTGGAACGAGCGTGGCCGTCGCGCAACAGCAGATCGACGCGTTGAACGCCCGCAACCTCGAACGGTTTCCCTCCTTCAAGCAGATCCTGATCAACGCCGGGTTCCACACCGTCGTCGCGCCGCTCCAGCAGGATCTCGTTCGTGAGGTGCGGCCGACGCTCCTGATGCTGTGGGCGGGCGTGCTCTTCGTGCTGGCGATTGGCGCGGTCAACATCACCAATCTCGTGCTCATTCGATCGTCTGCGCGGATGCGCGAACTGGCCACGCGGCACGCGCTTGGCGCCTCGTTGCCGCGGTTGATCCGCTATCTGATGACCGAAACGGTGCTGCTGACCAGCGCCGGCGGCGTGCTGGGGCTGGGCATTGGCTACCTGGCGCTGACGGCGCTCGGCGGCGTCGGCCTGGACGCGCTGCCGCGGGCCAATGAAGTCCGGATGAACCCGCAGGTCATCGGCTTCGCTTCGCGCTCGCTCTGGCTCGTCGGCGTCGTCGTGGGGCTCGCGCCGGTCGCGCGACTGAGCCGCGCTGAACCTCGCGCAGGCGTTCCGCGAAGAAGGACGCAGCGGCACCGCGGGGCATGGCACGCGCCTGGCCGGTCGTCTGCTCGTCGCCAGCCAGGTGGCGTTTGCGTTCATGCTGCTCGCTGGCGCGGGTCTGCTGCTCACGAGCTTTCAGCGCGTGTCTGGCCGTCGCGCCCGGGTTCAATCCTTCCAATCTTCTGACCGCCCGCGTAACCCCGCCCGCGTCGCGGTATCGCGACGACGCCGCGCTTCGCGCGTTCGCCGATCGGTTTGTGACTGCGGTGCGGGCTATCCCGGGCGTGCAGTCGGCCGGCCTGTCGTCGAGCGATTCCGTTCGGCGGCGATTTCAGCGACAGCGTCATTCAGGCCGAGGGCTATCAGATGGCGCCGGGCGAGTCGCTGATCTCGCCGTACATGGTGGTCATCGTCACGCCCGGCTATATCGAGACGCTCGACATTCCGCTCAAGAGCGGCCGCACGTTCAACGACAGCGACACCGAAACATCCGCACCCGTGGTCATCGTCGACGACCGGCTCGCCCGGAAGTTCTGGCCTGGTGCCGATCCGCATTGGCCGCCGCATGTTCCAGCCGGAGAACCCGAACGATCTCGTCACGCCTGGCAAGAACATCCGATGGCTCACCGTCGTCGGCGTCGTCGGTGAAACCAAGATGGCCGGGCTGGTGACGACCGAGAGATCGCGTCGGCACCTACTATTTCCCGATTCGTCAGGCAAGCGCTAGCGCGGGTTGACGCTGGCCGTCCGGACGGCGGGTGATCCGCTGTCGGTCGCTCCGGCAATTCGGCAACAACTTCGCGCGATCGATCCGGAGCTGCCGCTTTACAGCGTTCGAACGATGGCCGATCGGATGAGTGAGTCGGTGGCCGATCGGCGCACGCCGATGGTGGTGGCGATCGTCTTTGCGGTCGTGGCTCTCTTCCTCGCGGCCATCGGCATCTACGGCGTGCTCGCCTATCAGGTGTCGCAGCGCACGCGAGAGATCGGCATACGCGCTGGCGCTCGGCAGCGACTCCCGGCGCGTCTTTGGCTTGATCGTCGAAGGAAGGCATGACGCTGATGGCCGGCGGCTTCGTGGTGGGAATCGGCGGTGCGTTTGCCATCCGGCGGACGATGGCGAGCGCAGCTCTATGGCGGTCGGACCGATGGATCCGCTCGTGCTCGGAGTCGTCGCGGCAGTCCTCGCGGTCGTCGCATTCGCCGCCTGCACGCTACCGGCGCGGCGTGCGTCGCGGATCGATCCGATTATCGCGCTCAGCGACAGACAGTGGATTCTGCTGAGTCGAACCTTGCAGAACCTGAACTAATCAAAGACGCCGCGCTCGATCAGATTGACGAGTTCACCGAGCGATCGCACTCGCGGGCAGTCCACATCAGGGTAGAGACCAGCTTCATCGAGCAGCACACCGCGCAGGCCTGCCGCGCGCGCGCCCATCGACATCGACGTGGTAGAAATCACCGACGTGAATCGTCGTCTCGCGCCGCGCGCCGCTGCGCTCGAGCGCGATCTCGAAGAATCGCGGGTCCGGCTTCTCGACCCCTTCGTCGTGCGAGTCGAGCAGGCAGTCGACCAGTCCGGCAAGCGTCAGTCGATCGAACAGCACGCTGCAGCTTTCCATTCGCGTTCGACACGATCGTCAGCTTCAAGCCGCGCTGACGGAGTGCCGCGAGGCGGCGGCACGACTCGGTGGACACGAGCTCCCAGAGGTTTGACGTCTGGTGGTAGGCGTGCAGCTCGTCGAGCGCCGGCGTCGACCTCCGGCGCCGGCGGCACACCGGCCTGCTCGAAGATCAGATTGAAATACAGCCAGCCGCGGCCCGCGTCGTTGGTCGCAGTGATCGTCTGGCGGACGTCGATCTGTTTCTTGGCATACGGTTCGGCGCGGGCGAGCGCCGCCGGATCGACGTGGACGCCGCTGGCTCGGCGAGCGCATGGCTGATGCGGGTCCAGTTCGGATAGACCAGCACTCCGCCGGCATCGAGAAAGACTGTCTCGAGCACGTCAGCTGCGCCGTCTCGATTCTGGCCCAGGTGTCTTTCAACGTGACCGTTCGGTTGAACACCATCTCGCCCGGCGCTGGAGTCGGGATCGACGCAGAAGTATCCAAGCCGTTCGAACTGGTACCGCGTTCCGGGCGGCGCATCCAGCACGCTCGGCTCTAGGCGCGCGTCGGGGATGCACGTCGAGCGACACCGGGTTCAGGTCGGCCAGGTAGTCAACCGTGTCGGGCAACTCGCTCTTGAAAAGCCGATCGTAGAGACGGACCTCGACGTCGAGGGCGTGCGACGGCAGATACCCAGTGGAGCGTCGCCTTGACCCGCGGCCGTCGGCAGCGTCGCCGCCCCGGGTCGCGGGATCGTAGGTGCACCGCAGCTCGATCACGTGACCGTCGGCGTCCTTGGTCACGCCTGGTGCAGGTCATGAAGTACGCGCCGCGCAGCCGCACCTCTCGACCCGGCGCAAGCCGGAAGAACTTCTTCGGCGGATCCTCGCGGAAGTCGTCGCGTTCGATGAACAGTTCCCGCGAGAACGGCACGCTGCGTGTGCCGGCCGACGCATCCTCCGGATTGTTGACGATCTCGAAGTCTTCGGTCTGCCCTTCGGGATAATTTTCGATCACGACGCGGAGCGGGTTGAGCACCCCCATGACGCGCGGCGCCGTCCGGTTGAGATCCTCGCGCACGGCATGCTCCAGCAAGGCGACGTCAACGACGTTCTCGCGCTTGGCCACGCCGATCCGTTCGCAGAACGCCCGGATGGCCTCCGGCGTGTATCCGCGCCGGCGCATGCCGACAATCGTCGGCATCCTGGGGTCATCCCAGCCGTTGACGTGCCCCTGCTGCACGAGCTCGAGGAACTTGCGCTTGCTCATCACCGTGTGCGTCAGGTTCAGGCGGGCAAATTCGATCTGCCGCGGACGCGCCGGCACCGGCAGGTGCTCGATCAGCCAGTCGTACAGCGGCCGATGGTCTTCAAATTCCGAGCGTGCAGAGCGAGTGCGTGATGTGCTCGATGGCGTCGGACGGCGGGTGCGCGAAGTCGTACATCGGATAGATGCACCAGTCGTCTCCGGTCCGATAGTGATGCGCGCGCCGGATCCGATAGAGAACGGGATCGCGCATGTTGATGTTCGGCGACGACATGTCGATCCGCGCGCGGAGCACGTGCGCACCGTCCTCGAATTCACCGGCGCGCATCCGCGCAAACAGGTCGAGATTTTCCTCGACCGATCGATCGCGATGAGGACTCGCGGTCCCGGCTTCGGTCAGCGTGCCGCGGCTTCGCCGGATGTCTTCCGCGCTCTGGCTGTCGACATAGGCGAGACCGTTCCGAATCAGATGGACGGCATGCTCGTACAACGTCTCAAAGTAGTCGGACGCGTACTTCGGAGAGTCGTCCCACTGAAACCCGAGCCATCGAACGTCCTCTTCGATCGACTTCGACGTACTCGACGTCTTCCTTCGTCGGGTTCGTGTCGTCGAACCGGAGGTTGCACGTGCCGCCGAACTCCGCCGCGATGCCGAAATTCAGGCAGATCGATTTGGCGTGGCCAATGTGGAGGTAGCCGTTCGGTTCGGGCGGAAAGCGCGTAGACACGCGCCCTTCGTTCCGCTTTTCCTTGACGTCATCGGCCACGATGGCGCGGATGAAGTCGCTCGCCGGCGCGGGATCGCGCTCGACGCCTCCGATCGTTGCGTCTGGGATGTCCTTGTCCATGATGGGCAAACCATCATTATAAGGCGTCCGGCCGTCGGTGCCGGGCTCAGCGTTGCGACACCCGTAGCGCGCGGCTTCAGCCGCGCGTCACGAGAGCTCCATAAGGGCTCTAACTCCCGACCTCATGCCCATCCACCAGACGGCGAGACTGATCGCCCCGGCGACGGCAAAACACCCGTACATCTGAAGGCGGTCGGAACCCCCCAGTGGCAGATGACGGACCTGATGAAAAAGGTAGACAGATGAAGGCCAGCCGACGAGCCCAACGATCACGAGGACGTAGAGCACGGCCATCACCATGAAGGCAATCCCGCCATACGATCCGGCGACCTGGCTCGCATTGTCCGCGCTGAATCGCGGGTAACGCGCCCCGAGTCCAGTCGCGAGTCCGACCAGCGCAAGACTCATAAAGAAGATGGTCACTGCGCCGGTGACTTTGAGGAACGGATCGACGCCCAGCAGCTCATTGCCCGCGACGATCAGCGCTTCGGTCAGCGTCAGGACCGGCACGAGCCCGATCCAGAACTTGGACCACAGAAAATCGTGGAGGCGAGACAGGTGCGGTGCGGACGATCCAGAACGCCGCTCCTTCGGACGACACGCCGGGGAACACGAACCGGACCGCGACGGTCGCCATGACGAGGCCGGCCATGCCGAGATTCACGAAGGCGTAGACGTTCTTGATCACGCTGCTGACAAACGGCAGGCGATCGAGATCCAGGACGCGGAAGTTATAGAGGTACACCAGCATCAGCGCCAGCAGCAGCAGCAGCTGCGACCATTGACTGACATCGCGAAAGAACACCTTGGCGTCCTTGAGGAGCAGCTGCCGGCGCGCGGACGAGAGCGGAAGCATGTCCGCCAGTCGATCGAAGCTGCGAAGCCGGGTGAATCGCGCCTTGCGCGCCTCCTGGGCGTTGCTGTACCCGCCGAAGTGCCAGCGTTCGTGCGCCACCCGCAGGATCAGCATCATCGAGATCGCGGTCGTCCACAGGGCCGCAAAGTGCAGGAGGTCGCGCCCACCCTGCAGGCTGGCAAACAGCGTTTCGCCGGCCCAGAACGAGGGAAGGAGCGGCGTGATCGGCGACTGCAGGGTGGCAAAGAATCCCGTGACGTCTGGCAGCGACTCGACACGCATCAGCCGCTCCGGACGGATGTACCGAAGGAGCACCACCAGGCTGGCCGCAAAGAGCAGGCCGGTCAGCATCAGGAAGTCACGAGCCCGGCGGGCAGGGAACACGTTCACGAGCACGAAGGTGGCCGCCGTGCCGAGAGCGACGGGAATGATGGCGAAGGGAACGATCGTCAGGGTCGCGACGACGTAAAACGACCACGGTGCGCAGCGGGCGATGCCGATCCCGAGCAGCAGGGGCACCAGGAAGACGACAATCATCCACGACGCCAATCCCACCGTTCGCACGAAGCGCGCATGGAACAGGCGACGCGGCGCAACCGGCGCCGCGAGGAGCAATCGCAGATCATCCGACAGAAAGAACGTCGAAAGTGCTGTGACGAGCCCGCTGAAGGCCAGAAAAGACAGGAACGTCAGAAAGAGCCAGGAGAGTCCGACCCGCAGCAAGTAATCGCCGAGCTCGGCGTAATCAGCGAGCTGCCAGGTCAGCCAGAACCCTGCGGCAAAAATCGCGGCCGCGACCGCCAGGCCGATACCGCCGAAGGTCAGCGCGCGAAGCAGATCGCCGCGCTCCCTCCGGTGCGCGCGATTGCGCGATTCCCAGACGGACGGCAGCAGGAGGTAGGGATAGGGCCTGATCAAGGGACAAGGCACAAGGAAAAAGGGACAACCGCAGGATTCGAGAGCCCGCTAGACAATCTCATCGATCTCTTGCAGGGCGCTGCCGCCGGTGAGCTTGAGAAAAACGCTGGTCAGCTGATCCTCGGGGTTCCCGGCCATCGCACGCACCTCGGCCACGGTTCCGCGGGCGATGATCTTTCCCTGCAGGATGATGCTGATGCGATCGCACATTTCCTCGGCGACCTCGAGCGTGTGCGTGCTCATGAGGATCGCAACCCCACGCGCACTCATCCGCCGGAACACGTCCTTGATCAAGCGTGCGCCTCTCGGATCGAGACCCACCATGGGCTCGTCCACGAGCACCGCCTGCGGCCGGTGAAGAAACGCCGCGCACATCACCAGCCGCTGCTTCATCCCGTGCGAGAAACTCTCGACGAGCTCGTGCTCCCAGCGCGTCAGCTCGAATAGCTCGAGCATCTCGTGGACGCGCTCGGCAACCGACGATCCGTTCAGACCATAGAGACCGCCATGAAACCGGAGGAACTCGCCGGCGGTCAGCTTCTCGTACAGAAAGGGCCGGTCGGGAATGAAGCCCAACGACGCCTTGGCGCGCTCGGGCTCCGCTGCCAGATCGTGTCCGTTCACGACAATCCGTCCGGACGTGGGTTTCAACAACCCGGCGACCATGCGAATCGTCGTGGTCTTGCCGGCCCCGTTGGGGCCGAGAAACCCATGGATCTCGCCGCTCGCCACTTCGAGCGAGACACCATTCACGGCCGTGAAGGTCCCGTACTTCTTGACGAGATCGCGAATGGCAATCATCGACGACGACGACGTTGTTCTGGCGGCGTTGACCAGCAGTCGCCCGGGGCACGCGTGGGGAGCGCGATGCTGATCGGACTGACATCGTCGGGCCGGCGACCGACGACGATGGGGGACGTGTTCGGCGCCGTCTCGACATCGAGGATCTCGATCCGCAAACGGCCAATGAGCGGAAGGATTGCCGCCTGTTTGTCCAGGCCTCCGCGGGCGAGACGCAAGTGGGTGGCGTCGGCCGGGAACTGATTCAGCGTCGGATCCACGGGCAGCCACATGCCGCGGGATCGACGGTCGGCGAGATACACCTCCGGCCACGCGTGGTAGTAGAACGCGCCACGAACGGAGACGAGGCCGACCGAGATCCGGGCAGGAATACCGAGCGCGCGTGCCAGCGCGACGAAGAGCGTCGTGTGTTCGTTGCAGTCTCCCACTCTCGTCCGTAGCACTTCACGCGCGGACGGCAGGCTCACGGTCGGCTTCTTCTCGAGGATGGCATTGACGTGCCGGGTGAGCCGCTCCGCCTGTGTCCTCGCATCATCGGCGTTTCGCACCGCGGCGTGCGCTTCGGCGACGATTTCCGGTGCGTCGCTTTCGATCAGCGGCTCGGGCTGCAGATAACGCGCCGCCTCTGGATCCGCCGGGCCGGCCTCGAATCCCTGCGGATCGCGAACCTCGAGGATGCTGCCGTCAAAGGACTGTCCAACACCGGAGAGATCGGCGCCGCTGATGTCAGCGCCACTGAACCGCAGGCGCAAACGCCGCACGTCGCGCGGCTCGGAGATCTGCGCCTGTCCCGTCGGAGCGATCGCCGACGCGGTGAGGAGGTCGGTCCTGACGTTGAAAGGCACGGCCATGGTCTGCGCCTCGGCCTGCTTTTCACGGATCGTTTCGAATCCCATCGGACTTCTCTCGAGAACCACTTCGCCGGTATCGGTGATCCACGACGTCGTCCGCAGGCCCGAATACTCGGTCTCGACGCGCAGCGCCGGAACCCGCCGGCTGCCGGCGGTCACGAGCTCGCGAGATCCGACGTCGAGCACGATCGCGGACTGGCTCAACGTGGCCGGATCGAAGATCGTCCACTGATAATGCCGTCCCGGCACCAGACCCGCGTCCGCCAGTCGCCGCGCAAGATTCAGCGTGAGAACGGGAGTGTCGGCGAGATCCCGATTTTCCTCGTGGCTCCCGGCAGCCGTCGAAACCACGAGGTGTAGCCGGCGGCCCTGCAGGTCGCCGTGGACTTTCGTTCCACCGGTGCCGGGATCGAGCGAGAAATCAAACGACCGCAACCCGAAGTCGCGATCGACCCGCGCCGTCGTTCGAATCGAGACGACATTCCGCGCGCCGAGAAGGGACATCTGCAGACGTCCATCCTCCTGGAGCTCGAAGCCATCGTCTTTTGGCACAATCTGGCTGACGGTGAATCCGATCTTCTCGTTGCGGTAGTAGACGCCGCGCCACTCCGCGGCGGTGCCGTAGCGCGTGAGATCGGTGGCCAGGTTGCCGGCATTGGCTTCGGCCACCGATCGGTGCACGACGATCGCCATCGTGCCGACCCACGCGCACAGGACGAGGACCGAGACCGGGCGCGTGATTCGGCGCGACACCGGCCGAAACACCGTCATGCGCGGAGGGACACCACGCCGCGATTATAGGCCATAGGATGACTGACCCTGCGGGGAGCGGCGTGGTTGGATTCTTTCGATCAGGGAGTCTCGCGCGCACGGCGCAGCCGAAACGGAAACGCGATCTCGACCCGCATGATGCGCTCCCGGCGGCGTTCGGCCTCGAGATTCAGCGCGCGCGCTTTGAGGAGATCGTCAAGGGAAATCATCCCGACCAGGCGGTTGACCGATTCGCTCTCCACGACCGGGAACCGTGTGAGTCCCGTTTCCGCCATCCTCTGCACGACCAGACGCAGCGGCTCGTCCGGATAGGTCACGGCAGGGTTGTTGTATCGAATGGCATCGAGGCTGACGCTGGGATCGCCGGCGTGGCGGTCGGCCAGTTGTTGAAGCATGAACCTGGTGACGACGCCGAGCAGGCGACGGTCCTCGTCGATGACAGGAAACAGCTGTTGCGGCCCGATCGCCGGGTCAACCCGAAGCGAATCGCGAAGCGCGTGAAGCGTGGCGTCAGCCGGGAGCGCGGCGATGTTGGTCCGCATCACCTCGCGCGCGAACAGGATCTCGAGTGGATCGATCGAGTACTCTCGCGTGAGGTGATAACCCCGGCGCGCCACCTTTTCGGTCAGGATGGAGCGCTTCAGCACCAGCACCGTAAAGCCGTGCGCGATCGTGACGGCGACGAGCAGCGGCAACAGCATGTTGACGTCGTGCGTCAATTCGAGGGCGAAGATCACTCCCGTGAACGGTGAACGCATGGTCCCGCCGAGGATCGCGCCCATGCTGACGAGCGGCCAGAAACCAGTGCCCTCATTGGGCAGCAGCCAGGCCTCAACCCCGCCGAGCGCGCCGCCCATCATGAGGAGCGGCGCCAGCACGCCGCCCGACGTGCCCGATCCCAGCGCGACCGTCCAGATCACCGCCTTGACGATCAGGATTCCGAGGATCGTGCGGCCCGACACGTCTCCCTGCAGCAATGCGCCAATCGTGTCGTATCCGACGCCAAGGGCCTGAGGGAAGACGAGTCCGCCGACGCCGATGACCAGTCCGCCGAGCGCGGGCCACCACATCCAGTGCAGGCGCAGGCGAGCGAACGCGTCTTCCGCGGCATAGACGCCGACTGTGAGGAGCGCCGAGAGGCCGCCAGCGAGCAGCCCGGCGGCGATGCAGCCGGCAAGCCCTTCGGGACCGATGAACGCGGGATGCGGCGGCACCGGGAACAACGGTCCCATGCCGATGATGTAGCGCCGCGCCGCCGCGGCCGTGGCGCTGGCGAGGGCGACGGGAACAAGGCTGCGCGGCTTCCATTCGAAGAGCAGCAGTTCGACTGCCAGGAGAACGGCGGCGACCGGCGAGGCGAACGTGGCCGACATTCCAGCCGCAGCGCCAGCCACCAGCAGCGTTTTCCGCTCGGCGCTGGTCAGGTGGAAAAACTGTGCGATGAGCGATCCGATCGCGCCGCCAGTCATGATGATCGGGCCTTCGGCGCCGAACGGACCGCCCGATCCGATTGAGATCGCGGCAGACACCGGCTTCAGGACGGCGACGCGCGGTTCGACGCGGCTGCCGTTGATCAGAATCGCCTCGATCGCTTCAGGGATCCCATGACCGCGGATCCGTTCCGATCCGTACCGGGCCATGAACCCGATGATCAACGCGCCGAGCACCGGCACGACGAGGATCCACGGACCGAGCGTATTGTCGGCCGGCGACGCCGCCGCCGCACTGATCCGCTGGAAGAAGAACAGATTGGTGACGAGATTGATCAGCAGGAGCAGCCCGCGGGCCACGTAGGCGCAGACCGCGCCGATCGCGACGGCCATCACGCCAACCGTCACCATCCGCGGAGTGGCGGTGAAGTCGCCGAGCCGTCGTGACGTGCCGGGGACGTTATGCATGGCGCAGCCTCGCCTGACGACGGGTGGCGCGCTCTTCGAAGAACATCGCCGGTTCGCCGACCGCGGCGTCCATGGCGCGTGCGACCGCGCCCAGCGCGTCCGCCAGGCTGCGGCGCTCGGTGAGCGGCAGATCGCGAATGCCCTGGATGAGGCGCTGCTGCGCGGCGTCCGGCGCGCGGACGGCGAGCCGCCTGCCGCGCGAGGACAGCTGGAGTTCGATCGTGCGTCCGTCGCGTGTCGAGCGTCTTCTCGTCACGAGACCCTGCTCGACCAGGCGGGTCACGATCGTGGAGACACTGCTCTGGTGGGTGTGCGTGCGGGCGGCCAGCTCGTTCAGCGACTGGGCGGGCGCTTCATCGAGCTTCTGCAGCACGAACAGCTGCGCCGCGGTCATTCCCAGGTGCTTCTCGGCCCATCGCGACGACTCGCGCAGATTCTGCACGATGCGGCGGATGCCGTCGAGGACGGCGCGCACCTCGCCCTCCCCAGATGTATTGGTTCCCATATATTTCTATTGTCACCGGTGCAGAGCCGGAACGCAAGCGCCGGTCATTGTTGAGGGCCGATCTCTGATTGCTGATTGAAACCCGTCGGTTGACCGGCAATCCGGATCCAAACCGCCAATTGCCGATCCATCAACAATCAGCAATCGAAAATCCGCAATTCTCCCGTGCAGTATCAGGCCGTGCAGGTAAGCAAAGGAATCGGACCGAAAGTATAGTACCGACATGTCCCAGCCCCAGGCCGACGTCGAGCAGACGGAGGTCGGCAGCTACTTCGTGGCGAATTACCCGCCGTTTTCCGTGTGGAACACCGAATCGGTCACGACCGAGGCGCGGCCGGCACTCGCGTCACCGCCCGTCCCCGGGGTGCCGCTGGGCATGTACCTCCACATCCCGTTCTGCCGGAAGCGCTGCCATTTTTGTTATTTTCGGGTTTACACCGATCGCAATGCGCGTGAAGTCGAGTCGTACCTCGATCGGCTGGCGCGCGAGTGGGAGTTGTACGCACCGATGCCAGCGCTCGCCGGCCGGACGATCGACTTCGTGTATTTCGGCGGCGGCACCCCTTCGTTTCTCTCGACCGCTCAGCTCGCACGGCTGGTCGATCGCCTCACGGAAACGACGCCATGGAAGGACGCCCAGGAGATCACGTTCGAATGCGAGCCCGGCACCTTGACGGAAGCCAAGCTGGCGGCGATCCGGGACATGGGGGTCACGCGCCTCAGCCTCGGCGTCGAGAACTTCGACGATCGAATCCTCGACCTGAACGGACGAGCCCATCGATCGCCGGAAATCGGCCGCTCATACGCGTTCGCGCGATCGCTCGGGTTCCCGCAAATCAACATCGACCTGATTGCCGGGATGCTCGGAGAGACGGACGAGAACTGGCGCGCGTGCATCGATCGCACCCTGGCCCTCGATCCCGACAGCGTGACGATCTACCAGATGGAACTGCCCTACAACACGACGATCAGCAGCGACATCCTGAAGCACACCGGGCAGTTCGCGGAAGCTGTCGCGACGTGGGCGACCAAGCGGCGCTGGGTGCAGGAAGCGTTCTCGGCGCTCGAGCGCGCGGGCTATCACATCGGCAGCGCCTACACGGCGGTCAAGAATCCCGCCAGGACGAAGTTCGTGTACCGCGATCGGCTGTGGCAGGGAGCCGACCTGGTGGGACTCGGCGTGGCGTCATTCGGCCACGTGAACGGCGTCCACATGCAGAATCTGGATACGTGGGAAAAGTACAGCGGCGCGATCGAACAGGACGAGATCCCGCTCGGCCGCGCGTACCGGCCAACGACGGAGGAACGGCTCATCAGGGAATTCGTCCTGCAGTTGAAACGCGGCGCGTTGACCCCGGACTACTTCGCCGCCAAGTACGACGTGGATGTACTCGAGCGCTTCGCCGAGGGGCTGCGGTCTCTGGCATCGGCGGGATATCTTGCACGAGCCGATCACAAGTCCGTTGCGCTCACGCGCGAGGGACTCCTCCGCGTCGATGTGCTTCTGCCGCGCTTCTTCCTCCCCCAACACACCGGCATCCGCTATACCTAGCATTTTGGGTTCTACTAGGTTCTGCAAGGTTCTACAGGGTTCTACAAGGTTCGTTCGAGGTTCGAAGCCGCGCGAACCTCGATGAACCCGGCAGAACCAGAACGAACCCTGTAGAACCTGGTAGAACCCGGCAGAACCTTGTAGAACCTAAAGACCAGCAGAACCTTGTAGAACCTAAGAGATGAATCCCGAATTTGACGTCGTCGTGATAGGTGGCGGCCCCGCCGGATCGACAGTTTCGACCCTGATTGCCGATCGCGGCTTCCGCGTCGGCTTGTTCGAGCGCGAGCGCTTTCCGCGATTTCACATCGGCGAGTCGCTGATCCCGGAGACTTACTGGGTTTTGAAACGGACCGGCATGCTGCAGAAAATGCAGCGGAGCCACTTCGTCAAGAAGTACAGCGTGCAATTCGTGAACGCGAGCGGCAAGCTGTCGGCGCCGTTTTACTTCCACGACAACAAGCCGCACGAGTGCTCGCAGACCTGGCAGGTCGTCCGGAGCGAATTCGATCAGATGATGCTCGAGAACGCGCGGGAGCACGGCGTCGACGCGCATGAAGGGGTCCATGTGCTCGAGGTGCTGTTCGAGGGAGACCGCGCGGTTGGCGTCGCGATCAAAGACACGGGCGGCGCGCGCCGCGAGATCCGTGCGAAAGTAGTGGTCGACGCCAGCGGCCAGGCGGCGTTGCTGCAGAACCGGTTCAAGCTGCGCGTCTGGGATCCCATCCTGAACAAGGGCGCGATCTGGACGTACTGGCAGGGCGCCTACCGTGACACGGGGCGCGACGAGGGCGCGACGATGGTGCTGCAGACGGATAACCGGAACGGGTGGTTCTGGTACATTCCGCAGCACGACGACACCGTCTCGGTCGGCGTGGTCGCGCCGTTCGACTACCTGTTCAAGGGCCGCGGCGTGGACCACGAGCAGACGTATCTCGAGGAAGTCGATCGGTGCCCGGCGGTCAAGCAGCGCATAGCCGGGGCGACGCGAGTGACCGGATACTTCGTGACCCGCGACTATTCATATCGTTCGACGCGCGTCGCCGGACATGGCTGGGTGCTCGTCGGCGACGCGTTCGGGTTTCTCGATCCGCTCTATTCATCCGGCGTGTTGCTCGCGCTCAAGTCGGGCGAGCTCGCGGCCGACGCGATCGTCGAAGGACTGGATCGAAACGACGTCAGCGAACAGCAACTCGGCAACTGGGGTCAGATGTTCAACGAAGGTGTCGACCGCATGCGCCGGCTCGTCTGCGAGTACTACGACGGCTTCAGCTTCGGCCAGTTCGTTCGTGAGTACCCGCAGCTTCGCGGCACTGTCACCGACCTCCTGATCGGCGATCTGTTCAACACCCGTGTGGACGCCGTGTGGGAGCCGATGGAGTCCCTGTACAAGCCCGGCAAAGCCCCCATTCCTCCCTGGAACGCTGGCACGTCAGGAGCGCTCGTCGAAGACAAGATGCCGCACCTCGAACTGCCGGAAGGGCGCCGGCGGTGACGATGACGCCGTCACGCGGATTTCGCTACAGCCGCCGCGTGCAGTTCTCCGAGACGGATCTCGCGGGCATCGCGCATTTCAGCGCGTTTTTCAGGTTCATGGAAGAAGCCGAGCACGCACTCTGGCGGGCCGCGGGACTCAGCATTGGCGCGGCTGAGAAGACCGGCGGCTGGCCGCGCGTCGCCGCCGCGTTCGACTACAAGCGTCCGCTTCGCTTCGAGGACGAGTTCGAGGTCACTGTCTGCCTCGCGGAACTGACGCGCCGCTCGATCCGGTATGCGTTCACCATCACCTCCGGGGATGCGCTGGTCGGCACAGGGACGATGACGGCCGTGTGCACCAAGAAGGAAGACGGCCAGCTGCGCGCGATCGATCTGCCAGCCGAAGTCGTCGAGCGTCTTCAGGCCGTCGCCGGCTGCCCTGCACCCGCTGAGTAGCGCTTCCTTTTTCACGGAGCCGTCATGCGAATCGGTCGAGTGATTCTGGTATTCGCGATCCTGTCCGCTGCCCTCGCCCAGGCACAGAGCGGGCAGCTTCGTGGGATCGAAGTGGCGGACATCAACCGCGCGGCCGACGCGTGTTCGGATTTTTACGAATTCGCGAATGGCAGGTGGCGAGCCGAGAACCCGATTCCCGCAGCGATGCCACGCTGGAGCCGGCGCTGGGCCGCCGGCGAGGCCGCCAAGGATCGGCTCCACGAGATTCTCGATCAGGTTTCCGCACAATCGGCGCAGCCGAAGGGCTCGGTCGAGCAGCTGATCGGCGATTTCTACGGCGCCTGCACCAACGAGGCCGCGGTCAATTCGCTTGGCGCCAAGCCGGTGATGCCGCTGCTCACCGAAATCGATCAGATTCGCGACGTCGCCGCCGTGCAGCGGATGATCAGCCGCTTTCACGCCATCGGCATCCGCGTGCCGTTCCAGCTCGCCGGCGGATCGGACAACCACAAGCCCGCCGACGTGATCGCCCAGATCTCCGCCGGCGGGCTCGGAATGCCCGACCGCGACTACTACGTGAAGCCGGACGCGCGGTTCAAGGACGCGCGCGAGAAGTACGTCAGGCATGTGGCGAGCATGTTCCGGCTCGCCGGTGTCAGCGAAGCGACCGCGATCGCGGATGCCGCGTCGGTGGTTCGCATGGAAACCCGGTTGGCCGAAGCCTCGCTCGACAACGTCGCCCTCCGTGACCCGGCGGCGACCGACCACAAGATGTCCTTCGGCGAATTGCAGCGGCTCGCGCCGTCGTTCAACTGGGCCGCCTACTACAAGGCCGCCGGCGTGTCGCCGGCATCGCTCAATGTCGCCGAGCCGCGTTTTCTCCAGGCATTCAGCCGCGACCTGACCGCCGAGCCGGTCGCGCAGTGGAAGGTGTACCTGAAGTGGCACCTGCTGAACAGCGCGGCGCCGACGTTGTCGGACGATTTCGTGCGTGAAGACTTTGCGTTCAACGGCGCATACCTGAATGGCGCAACCGAGATGAAGCCGCGGTGGAAGCGCTGCGTGGAACTGACCGATTCGCTGCTGGGCGACGCGCTCGGCAAGAAGTATGTCGAAAAATACTTCCCGCCCGAGGCCAAGGCGAAAATGCAGGAACTGGTGAAGAATCTCCTGACGGCGATGGGCGAGACGATTCAGGGTCTCGATTGGATGAGCGCCGACACCAAGCGCCGCGCAGCCGAGAAGCTGTCCACCTTCAATCCAAAGATCGGGTATCCGGATCGCTGGAAGGACTACGGCGAGGTTCCGATCAGCCGCACGTCCTTCTGGGAGGACGTCGTGGCGGGGCGCGCGTTCAACATGCGCGACGATCTCTCGACGATTGGGAAGCCGGTCGATCGCGGACGCTGGGGCATGACGCCGCCGACCTCCGATGCCTATTACAACCCGCTTCTCAACGAAATCGTCTTTCCCGCCGGCATCCTTCAGCCTCCCGCGTTCAGCATGGATGCGAACGACGCCGTCAACTACGGCGCTATCGGGGTCGTCATCGGTCACGAAATCAGTCACGGCTTCGACGACCAGGGGGCGCAGTACGATGCACAGGGACGGCTGAGCGACTGGTGGACGCCGGAAGACCTGAAGAAGTTTCAGACCCGGACCGACTGTGTCGCGCGTCAGTTCGACAGCTACTTCGTCGAACCTGGCATTCATCACAACGGCAAGCTTGTGCTCGGTGAAAGCATCGGCGATCTCGCCGGCGCCAAGATCGCGTATCGCGCGTTTCAGATCGCTCAACGCGGCAAGGAGCCGATTCCGGCGATTGACGGCTTCACGCCCGAGCAGCAGTTCTTCATCGCATGGGGGCAGTTCCGCGGCGACGCCGTGCGGCCCGAGTTCGCGCGCACGATGGTCCAGGGCGATCCGCACCCGATCGGCAAGTTCCGCGTGATCGGTCCGCTCTCAAACCTGCCGGAGTTCGCTCAAGCGTTTGGATGCAAACCCGACGCGCCTATGGTTCGAGCCGCGGCTGATCGTTGTGAAGTCTGGTGAGTGAATCCCTAATCACTGATCACTGATCGCGAATCACTGATCCTTGAATCCCTGATCCTTGAATCTGATCCTGAATCGCTGAATCGCTGAATCGCTGAATCGCGAACCGCGAACCGCGAACCGCGAACCGCGAACGCGAACCGCGACGCGAACCGCGAGTGTTAGACTTTGTTTTCGGAGGATGGAAGATGCGTTGGAAGGTCTGTGTGCTCGCAGTGTGCGTGGTTGGTTGTTTCGGTTACCCGGTCCGTGCCCAGGACGAGGAACCTGCGCCGGCTCGGTCCACAGTCCCTCCGCCGGATCCGACGATCAAGGCCATGGTCGACCGCCTCGAGCTGGACAAGTACAAGGCGACAATCAAAGGACTGACGCAGTTTGGCGATCGTCGTCAGGGCACCGACCGAAACAAGGCGGCGCTCGACTGGATTGAGGCCCAGCTCAAAAGCTACGGCTGTACCAACACCGAGCGCATCACCTATACCTATCCTTCACCCGAGGCTTCGGATCCCAACGCGCCTGCTCGCGGCGCGGGCGCCGGCGCGGCGGGACGCGGACGCGGCGGGGCGGCCGGCCCAGCCGGATCTCCGGCCGGCAGCGACACGCGACGCGGACGCGAGGGCGGCAGCTCGCAGTTCGGCGATCGCTCGAGAACGGGCGTCTATCAACCAGACCTCGCCAGGCGTGGCGCCTCTCGACCCGCGGCTTCAGGCACTGAACGCGCAGCCGACCACACCTGGCGAGCGGCAGGACGTCTACTGCACGAAGATCGGCACCACCCATCCCGAGGAGATGTACATCGTCGGCGGCCACATGGACGGTCACGGCTGGGGCGAGGCCGCGAACGACGATGGCTCCGGTACGGCGCTGGTGATGGAAGTCGCGCGCGTGTTCAGCTCGCCTGACGTGCAGACCGAACGATCGATCCGCTTCGTCCTCTGGAACAACGAGGAAACCGGACTCAACGGCGCGTGGGCGTATGTGAATCAGCGAAAGGACCTGCAGGGCAAAGAGAGTCCCGCGGGGTCGGGGAAGTATCCCGAGCCGAAATGGCTCGGGATGATCCAGCACGACATGATGATGTGGGATCACGGCATGCCCGGACCCGATGGCAAGGTCAGTGCCGAACAGCGACACGAGGCCGACGTCAACGTCGAGTTTCAGATGAACTCGAAGATGGCCGACGCGGCGCAGAAGCTGGCCTGGGCGCTCAAGGCCGCCAACGACAAATACGCCACCGACTACCCTGCCACCGTCGGCCCGCACATGACCAATACCGACTCAACCCCCTTCATGAACCTCGTCGCGGCGATCAGCCTGCGGGAAAACGAGCGAGGCATGCAGATCGGCGCCGGCTGGGATCCGAACTGGCACCAGCCAAGCGACGTGTTCACGACCTACAGCGACAAGGATTTCCGTCTCGGTCTCAACGCAGCGCAAACGACGCTCTCCGCACTCGCGCAATTGACTGGGGCGACGATCAAGAAATGACAAAGCCGCTGTTCGCGGATCGCCGTTCGCTGTTCGCTGTTCGCTGTTTCTTACACGACGACTCGAGTCCGGCGGTTCGCAGCTCGACGGTGCGAATCGCGAACCGCGAGCAGCGAACCGCGGTCACGATCATTCATCGCGTAGCGCGACCGCCGGATCAATCCGCATGGCTCGCCGAGCGGGGAGCCACGCAGCCGCGAGGCTGACGAGCGCAAGGATGATGGCGGTCCCCGCGAAGCTGAGGGGATCGCTCGAACTGAGTCCTGTGACGAGGAACATCGCCAGAGGCTCGGTGAGGAACGCCGCGACGCCCAGGCCGAGCACGATCCCGCAACCAGCAAGGATCCCGGCGTCGGAGAGAACCAGCCGGAGGACTCGCGCGCGCGTCGCGCCGAGCGCCATGCGGATTCCGATCTCCGCCGTTCTGCGGCTCACGGCGTACGACACCACAGCGTAGAGTCCAACCATCGCGAGTGCCAGCCCGAGCACGCCGAGAACGCCAAGCAGCGCGGCGCCCACCCGGCTCGGCATGAACGCGAATGCCAGCGCCGATCGCATCGGCTGCACTTCTACGGCCGCCGATGGATCCATCTCAGTCGAGCACCTGCTGCACGTCTCGCACGGCCGACGCGGGATCGGTTCGGGTCCTGACGATCAGATGCACGAGCCTTCCCCGACTTCCCCGCTGCAGAAACGACTCGTACATCGCCGCTTTCTGGCTCTCGCCAATCGTGCGATGGCGGCTGTTGCTGACGACCCCGACGATTTCGGCTGGATACGTCTTCCCCTCCGGCCCGGGAAGCAGGATCTGACGGCCAACCGGATCTATGCCGGCAAGATGCCGCGCCGCGAACTCCTCGTTGATGATGACGACGGTCGGCGAACCCGATCGATCGGTGAGGGCGAAATCACGACCCCTGATCAGCCGGATGCCCATCACTGAAAAATAGTCGGGGCCGACAAGATTGACCTCGTATTGCGCCCGAAACGACCCCTCGGCGTCAGCCAGCCGAAGGTCGGCTCCGGTGGTCATGCCACTGCGGATCGTGAGCGGCACGGCGTGCGAATACGTGGCACGCTCCACGGTCGGCAGACCGTTCAGGCGATCGACGGCGGCGCGAAGGAAGATCTCGCGCGTCTCGCGCGTGTAGCGTCCCTCGACAAAGCTCACCTGCGCCACAGCGGTGCGGCTGACGTCGAATCCCGGGTTGGCGACCTCTGCCAGAGTCAGATTCCGCGTAAACAGCATCGCGGTCAGGAGCAGCACGAGAGCCACGGCCAGCTGCCCGACCACGAGCAGGCCTCGGAGTGTCCAGCGCCGGCGCGCGTATCGTGGTTCTTCCTGCTTCAGCGCCGGAACCAGCGACGGGCGGGTCGCCTGAAGCGCAGGCACGAGGGCACAAAACACCGTCGTCAGGACGAGGAGCGTCAGCGAGTAGATCAGCAGTCGGCCATCGATACCGTTCCCGATTTCGATCGGCCACGGCAACGGCAGTGAGATACCTCGAACAAGTTGCATCAGCGCGAGCATCAGCAGAAGACCGCCGACCGTGCCAAAAATCGCGAGCCAGAGTCCTTCGGTGAGAAGTTGCTGCACCAGCCGCGAACGACTCGCGCCGAGCGCAACCCGCACAGCAATCTCGCGTCTGCGGACGGTCGAACGCGCCAGGAGCAGCCCGGCAACGTTGGCGCACGCAATCCCCAGGACGAGGCAGACGGCGACGAGCAGCAGTGCGAAAAACGCGCCGACTTCACGGAAGTCGCCCATTCTCCCGAAGCCGCCAGCCGGCGAGAACTGCGTCACATCCCCGAACTTCGAGTCGTTCAAGAGCGCGCGTGCATTGTGTCCTGCCAGAGTCAACGCCGCCCTTCCCTGCCCCATCGTCTGATCGTCGCCCAGACGTCCGAACAGTTCGACCGCCGCCCCACGCGGGTCGTCGAGATCCGGCATCAGCTCGCGACTCAGAGGCAGGTAGACCTCAGGTGCAACACCGTAGCCGGGCAGCGCCTTGTAGTCGGCGGGCAACACACCGAGCACAGTGTAAGGTCGACCGTTGAACGTCAGGGTGCGACCGACCACGTTTGCATCGCCGCCAAGGCGGCGCTGCCAGAATCCATGGCTGATGACCGCCACATCCGGGTGCCCCTCTGCAGCGGCGTCGCGTGCCGTGAACGCGCGCCCCATGGCGACTGGTGTTGCAAGGACGTCGAAGAAGTTCGCCGTGACGATCAGCGGAATCAGGCTGACAGACGCTTCAGGACTGCGCCAGTTCACCTCGGCCTCAATCTGAAACCCCGCAACACCGTTCAGGGCACGACTGTCCTCGAGGACGTGCCACTGGCGGTAGGACACATGGCTGTTGCCGTTGATTCGAATGCGCACGAGCCGGCTGGCATCTTTTGCCGATGGCATCCCAAAGAGCAGCCCTGAGGCCAGGCTGAAGATCGTCGTATTCGCCCCAACGGCTACTGCGATCGACACCGTCGCCGCCAGGACCAGCAACGGCTGACGACGAAGCGAGCGAAGCGTGTAGCGCAGGTCCTGTGCAAGATTGCTGATGAAGCTCACGCCACGCGTGTCGCGGCATTCCTCTTCGATGCGAACAATGGGTCCGAACTCGCGCAACGCGGTTTCCTTCGCCTCGGCGCGCGACATCCCGTCGGCGACATACTCGTCGATCTGTTCCTCGAGGTGAAGCTGAATTTCATTGCGCATCGATGAATCGACCGCCGTTCCACGGAAGAGCGATCGCGCGCGCAGACGAAGCAGATCGAACCAGCGGGCCATGACGTTACTCCGCTTCCCTGACGACGAGATGAATGGCGCCGGAGAGCCGATCCCAGCTCTCAAGCTCCTTCGCCAGCTGCTTGCGGCCCGCGGCCGTGAGTGCGTAGAACTTGGCGTCGCGGCCGGTCGCGGTTCGACCGGATTGCGCCTTGATCCATCCCTGCTGTTCGAGCCGATGCAGCGCCGGATAGAGCGATCCCTGAGTGACCTGGAGGACGTCGCGGCTCATCTGCTGAATGCGCTTGCCGATCGCCCAGCCGTGCCGCGGCTCCAGCGCCAGCGTTTTCAGAATGAGCAGGTCGAGCGTGCCCTGAATCAGATCGGATGGTTTGCCCATATCACCTCATGCCTAGATTATCGACAATATACACCTAGACGGTCGACAATGTTCCGTCCTTTTAGGCATTCCTGGTCCTCCGACGCGCGGCCAGAGCCGCGCGCTACGGGTGATGCTTAGGCGAGTAATATGAACGGCTATGACGATGACACGTCGCAGATTTCTCGGCCACGTCGCTGCAAGCCCGCTGATTCCCCTCGCCGCGGACCGTCGCGCCGTAGCCCCGAAGGTGCGAAGGCGGAACACAAGATCGAGCGCCTTGGGCTTCAGCTCTATACCGTCCGCGACCAGATCGCCAAGGACTTCGAAGGGACGCTCGCAAAGGTGGCGGCCGCGGGTTACAGGAGGTCGAGTTCGCGGGCTACTTCGATCATGCGCCGAAGGACGTCCGCGCAATCCTCGACCGCCACAAGCTGTCCGCCCCTTCGACGCACGTGGATTATGCCAGCGTGGAGACGAAACTGCCGCAGGCGATCGAGGCGAGCCACGCGATCGGCCACCGGTTCGTCGTCAATCCGTGGATCGACGAGGAGATGCGCAAGCAGCCGGACATCTGGAAACGCGTGGCGGCGACCTTCAACAAGGCCGGGGAGGCCTGCAAGAAGGCCGGCCTCCAGTTCGCGTATCACAATCATCACTTCGAGTTCGTACCGGTCAACGGGGTGATGCCATTCGACCTGCTGCTGAAGGAATGCGATGCCGATCTCGTCAAGATGGAGCTCGACCTGTGCTGGATCACGGTCGCCCGGCAGGATCCGCTCGTGTACTTTCAGCGCTATCCCGGCAGGTTCCCGCTTGTTCACGTCAAGGGACTCAAGAAGGTGCCGGAGGGCCAGCCGCCCGTGCCTTTCGATCAGGCCATCCCGAACATCACGGATGTCGGCACCGACGACGTCGTTGACTGGAAGCGGATCTTCGCGAAGGCCGATCAGGCGGGTATCCGCCACTACTTCGTCGAGCACGACGCCGCGCGTCGCCGTTCGACAGCATCACGGCGAGCGCAAAATACCTGAACGCACTCACGTTCTGAGCAAAGCTGAGCTGCAGGGAAGGACGATCTGTCCGGGTGAGTGCGTATGCTGCTCCGCGTGGGATCTGCTGCAGCCCCCGACCCGGCGCACCATGCGAGTCCAGTTCTACTCGAACGATCGACAGCCTCTTCACGACCGTCGCGGAGTTCCTGAGCGACGGGTTCGTCCTGAATCAGCCCGCTGATCGTGATCGCCACGCCCGCACATCGACCGGAATCGAAGAGCAGCTTGCCGGCGAGGCTGAATCGACTGTGCGCAGGCCGGCGAGAGGCGATCTCGTGATGCTCGACGCCGAGGACACCGCTCGGACAATTCATGATCGGCGAAGAAGCCGAACCCGATCTTTTCGAGCGGACCGTCGGCACCATTGTGAAGCAGGTGCTGTCCGGACGAGGCCGGACGGTGGTTCGCGCCTACGGCGAGATGGTGGACGTCCTCTGGAAGCAGGGAAACACCGAGGCGGCGATCAAGCTCGAAATCTTGTGGAACAAACTCGTCCTCAAGCACGGGTTTGCGTTGCTCTGCGGCTATGCCATGGGTCACTTCTACAAACAGACATGGCAACTCGAACGAATTCGCCACTACCACACGCACACGATCCTGCCCGACAACGTGGTGCCGTTTAGTCCGAAATAGGGCAGAGCTCAACCGAGGTTGCTACAGCCCGCGCCCGACGGGAATTGGGGCGCGCAGAGGGCGCTACTGCACCTTCTGCTCGTAATTGATCATGATCACGAGGTCCTCGGCGCCGGTCTGCTTCAACCCGTGCGAGCTGCCCGGTCTGGTCAGTACGGCGGTCCCGGCTCGACATCGAAGCTCTTGCCGTCGATCGTCATCGTCCCGCGGCCGCTGAGCACGTAGTAGATTTCGTCTTCCTTCTGCTCGTGATAGCCGATTCCCGAACCCGGTTTGAGCGCACGCTTCCGGAACACGAGCGCCGAGCCGCGGCGCCTTCTTGAAGAAGGAATAGCCGATCGTCTGGCCGCCCCCGTTGTGCGTGCCAGGCTCGGAGCCGCAACCTCGGCATCGCGCTCGAGGATGTAGCCGCCCGGCGCCGGTTTTTGCGCCGCCGACAGCCGTCCAGCCGGCGCCAAACATGAGCAAGCTCAGCACGACCGCGTGTCGTATCTTCATCAGCGCTCCTCCTGCGGAATCTAGATCGTCGTGACCGCCGGTCCGGAATATGATGCCGCGAGGCGATCGGTGGCACGATCAATCGACAAGGAGAAAATAGCACCATGCGCTGCTCCCTCGATACCGCTCGATTTCTGCTGCTCATTCTACGTGCCTGCCGCAGCTGCCTCGCACGGCCGCCCGCTGGCGTATCCGCCCAGGCACCACCGGCCAGCAAAAGCCCTTCGAGCCGACCGTCGGTCAGGCGGGCAAGGACGTCGTCTGGGTGCCGACGCCCGCAGGCGCTCGTCAACAAGATGCTCGACATGGCGAAGGTGACCCCGCCGGATTTCCTCATGGATCTCGGCTCGGGCGACGGCCGGACCGTCATCACCGCCGCGAAGCGCGGCGTCAAGCGCCATGGGCATCGAATACAACCCCGACATGGTGGCGCTGTCGAAGCGGAACGCCGCGGCCGCCGGCGTCAGCGACAAGGCCACGTTCGTCAAGGCGGACATCTTCGAGACGCGATTTTTCAAAGGCCACGGTCATCACGCTGTTCCTCCTGCCCGACCTCAATCTCCGGCTGCGCCCGAAGCTGCTCGACATGGCGCCAGGGACACGACGTGGTGTCGAACTCCTTCACGGATGGAAGCCTGGGAGCCGGACGAGACCGCGACGGTCTCCGAGGACTGCGTCAGCTGGTGCACGGCGCTTCTCTGGATCGTGCCGGCGAAGGTCGACGGCACGTGGCAGACGCGCGCAGGGCGATCTCACCCTGACGCAGCAGTTCCAGATGATCTCCGGGCACGCTCGGGCTCAACGCCGATCACCAACGGCACGCCTGCACGGCAACGACATCACGTTCACCGTCGGGCAACGCGCAGTACACCGGCCAGGTCAACGGCAACATCGATGCAGGGAACGATCAAAGGCGGGAAGCGGCGGCACCTGGACCGCGACGAAGCGCTGATCACAGTCGGACGGCCGGTACGTGACGTCAGGCGCGCCCGGCGAACTCGCGCGTCTCGGTGTGGACCTTCACCTTCTCGCCTTCCTTGATGAAGAGCGGCACGCGCAGCTCGAGGCCGGTTTCGAGCGTCGCCAGCTTGGTCACGCTGCCGCTGGCGGTGTCGCCGCGCACGCCCGGCTCGGTCGACGTGACGGTGAGCTCGACGTGCGGCGGGAACTGCAACGCCGATCGGTGCGCCGTTGTATTTCTGGACCTGCACCAGCACGTTGTCGACGAGCAGCTGACGATCGTCGCCGAGCGTCTCGCCGCTGAGCGTCAGCGTCTCGTAGGTTTCCTGATCCATGAAGTGATAGCCGCTCGCGTCGGCGTACAGGTACGTCGCCGGAACCGTGACGAGATCCGGCTCGGCGAACTTCTCGCCGGCCTTGAACGTCTTGTCGAACACGGCGCGCGTCAGCAGGTTGCGCATCTTCACGCGCACCAGCGTCTGGCCGCCGCGCGCGGTCGGCTTCGAGACGTCGACGTCGAGGCAGTGGTACGGCGCGTTCTCGTATTCGAAGAACATCTTCCGCTTGATGTCGATCGCTTCAATCAGGCTGGCCATCCTGATAGTTTAGCCGCTATGCCTTCACTCCACGGACAAGATCGCGCTCGTCACCGGTTCGACTTCCGGCATCGGCAAGGGCATCGCCGCGCATTTCGCCGACGCTGGGCGCATCGGTCGTCGTCCACGGGCCCGACCTGGCCAGCGCGACGTCGACAGCCGACGTCGCTGCGCGCCGGACGGTCACGAGGTCGATGCCGTCGCCGGCGATCTGCGGAACGTCGACGCCTGCCGCCAGGTCGTCCGCGACGTGGTCGACACGGCGTGGCGGCATCGACATTCTCGTGAACAACGCCGCGACCACCGCCCGTGCCTCGCTCGAGGACGCGACGGTCGAGTTCAGTGGGACACGATGATGGCGGTCAACCTGCGCGCGCCGTTCCTGCTGCCTGCAGGAAGCCGTGCGGTCGATGAAGACGCGCGGCGGCGGCTCGATCGTCAACATCGGATCGATCAACGCGTACGTGGGTCTGCCGCAACTCGGGCCCGTACTCCGTCTCCAAGGGCGGGCTGATGACGATGACGAAGAATGCGGCGCTGGCGCTGGGGCGCTACCGCATTCGCGTCAATCAGCTGAACGTCGGCTGGACGCTGACCGAAGGCGAAGAAGCGGTCCAGCGCGCCGACGGCAAGGGCCGGACTGGCTGCAGGAGGCCGTCGCCACCCGTCCGTTCGGACGGCTGCTGTTGCCGGCCGACATCGCGATGGCGGCCGCGTATTTCGCGTCCGACGACAGCGCCGTCGTCAGCGGCGCCGTCGTCGATGTCGAACAGTTTCCCCTCGGCGGCTTGGACCCATGGTAGCCACAGAAGAACACGGAGATACCGCAGAAACACAGAAGAACACAGAGAGGAACACAGTGAGCCGGCCGCCGTGTTGTCCGTGTTCTTCTGTGGCTGTCTTCTGCGGCCCGTTTAGCTGTGTTGATCTGTGTTCTTCTGCGGCCTGGTTATCTGTGGTCTGCGGCTTATATTCTGTGGCGTCACTGCACGTGGCTGAGGTTGGTCAGCAGCGGATCCCCGGCGCACCGGCGCGCGCCTTCGCGGCGTGATCGAGGTACCGGCTGCGATGCCTTGTCGGCGGCGATCAACGCCGCGGCGAACTGAATCGCGGGATCGTCCGGGCGGCGGCGATGCTGCGGCTGATCAGCGCATACCCGTCCGCGTTGCCGATCGCGGCGCGAACGCCTGGCGCGCGGCCGGCGAACTCCGGCCCGCCAGGCTCGACGATCTCGCGAAACGCTTCGGCGACGTAGGCCGCGTCGAGCAGCGCCAGCGCGTCGGGGCGTCCGCCGCTCTCGGACGCGTCTACGCGCGCGCGATGAGGCTGATCAGCAGCTGCTTCGCGACCTGCGCATCCGTGCTCGCGTAGATAGCGCGCGCGGCGCAGCGTCTCCATTCGCACGAGGACCGGGGTCGACGGTGTGAGCAGCGCCTCGGTGTCGGCGACGAGGTTCTCGAGCTTGTAGTCCGCTTCGTCGTGCCAGTCCATCCAGCCGCATCGTCCCACGGCAGCGACCGGGCGGTACCGATGTCGAACGGATGGCAGAGCAGCGGCGGACCGGCAAAGGCGGGCGTCGGCGATGGCGACGATGCCGAGCGCGACCGCGAAGTGACGAGCGCATCGAATTGTGATCGTTTCATTCTTCCCTCCTGTAGTGGAGGACGCGCCGGAGCGCGACGGATGCGTTAACCGGCGCCTCGATCCGGGAAAGTATTCGCGCGCGCTTGCGCTTCAGGAACTCGACGGACCGCGCAATCTCCTCGAGCCCTTCGAGCCCGGCCTCGACTGAGATCCAGCCGCTGAAACCGACGCCGGCAAGCAGGCGGAAGATCGCGTCGTAGTCGTTCAGCCCCTTGCCCGTCTCGCCGTGCTTCAGCGCCGACGCGTAGCCCAGCGAGCCGTCGCCCGTCGTCAGATCGTCGAGCGTCGCGCCCGGCGCCAGATACCGATCGGAGGCGTGCATGGTCACGACGCGGTGACGGACCTTTTCGAGAAACTTCACCGGATCGAACCCGCCGACGAACGCATTCGACGGATCGTACTGAACGCCGAAGTGCGGCGAATCGATCTGCTCGATGATCTCGAGAAAGATGTCTTCCGGCTGCGCGAACTCCGGGTAGCGCCAGGTTCCGTCCTTGTAGTGATTCTCCATGCAGAGCACGACGTCGCGGCGCTCGGCGTATTCGAGCGATCGACGAATGCCGTCGAGCGTGCGCGCGATGCCTTCGCTCGCGCGAGAGTCCCGGATAGCGCTGGCCGCTCAAGCGTGCGGCAATGACGCGCGCCGAGACGGACGGTCAAATCGATGGCCGCCTTCTGCCGCTCGACCTGCCGCAGCCGCTCCTCCGGATCGGGATGCGTGAAGTCCGGCGAGAAGCAGATCATCGACGTCGTCTGCCCGGTCTCCTCGATCAGCCGGGCGATCGGATCGACGTCCTCCGGCGCGAGGCTGGGGAAGAACCCGTCGTAATGCTCGATCGCCTTCCCCGCCGAGCGCCGCCGCATCGCGGATCCACTGCTCGAACGAAACGGTGCCGGCGACCAGCTCGTCGAACTGGAATTTGGGAAAGACGCTGATCGCGGGGCGGCATGCGGTCGGAATCTAGCAGTTTGAGGCGGCGCACCGGTCACACAGTCCGGGAATCCCAGCTGCAAAAAATGCGCGGTTTGTTCCAGAACTGATCAACTCGTGATCGGCTCGTGTGCGCCTGTGGCCGCTGACGGGTCGTCCGGCAACCGACTGCTACAGCGGAACTTATCGGAATGCGTCACGCGCTCGGTTCGAGGGCGTACCGCTTGCACGGCCGGAGCCGGGTCTCGTTCATGGACCTAACCAATCGCGGCACGATCGCGGCGCGTCCATTCTCGTCGTCGACGACAACGAGTTGAACAGAGACGCGCTGTCGTGCCTGCTCCGGCTGCACCAGTACGAGGTGCGAGAGTCGCCGGCGGACGGTCAGGAGGCGCTGTCGCTCATCGATACGCGAAGCTTCGACCTCGTCGTGCTGGACATCGAGATGCCCGGCATGACCGGTCTCGAAGTTCTCACCCAGATCCGCACGACCCGAACTCAGACCGACCTGCCGGTCATCATGCTGACTGCCCGCACCCACGGGCCCGACATCGTCGAGGCGTTCAGTCTGGGCGCCAACGACTACCTGACCAAGCCGATCGATTGCCCGGTGGCGCTCGCGCGAATCGGCACGCACCTGTCGCACAAGCGGGTGATCGAAAGCCTGCGCGAGAGCCAGGAGCGCTACACGCTGGCGGTCAATGGCGCGAACGACGGATTGTGGGACTGGAATCTGGCGACCAACGAGGTGTATTGGTCGCCGCGGTGGAAGGCGATGCTCGGGTACGACGACTCGGAGATCGGCGTCACGCCCGACGAATGGCTCGACCGGCTGCATCAGGACGACTGGACGCGGGTTCGCCAGACGGTCGCCGAGCACATCGCGCGCGGCACCGGCCACTACGAGAGCGAGCACCGGCTGCGCCATCGCGACGGAACCTACCGATGGGTGCTGTGCCGCGCGGCGGCGATCAGAAACGCGTCCGGCGTCGCCACGCGTTTCGCCGGTTCGCTGACCGACATCACCGAAGCCAAGCTGGCCGACGGTTTGACGGGCCTGCCCAATCGCGTCCTGTTTCTCGACCTGCTGGAGCGCGCGATCAGCCGCACCGGCACGCCGACGCGATTACCAGTTCGCGCTGGTCATTCTCGGGCTCGACCGCTTCAAGACGGTCAATCACAGCCTCGGACTGGCGCTAGCCGATCGGCTGCTGGTCGAAGTGGCGCATCGGCTTCAGGCGTGCCTCCGTGCGAACGACGCCGTCACGCAGCGGCGGTCACGGATTCACGCTCGCGCGGCTCGGCGGCGACGAATTCACGGTGCTGCTCGACGACATCGACGACGCGAGCGACGCCGTTCGCGTCGCGGAGCGCCTGCGCGAGGCACTCCAGAAACCGTTCGTCGTCGAAGGGCATGACGTGTTCGTCACCGCGAGCGCCGGCATCACCGTGAGCAGTTCGGGTACTCGGATCCGGAAGACATGCTGCGCGACGCCGCGATCGCGCTGCACCGCGCGAAGGAGGACAGCGCGACGCGCTGCGAGCTGTTCGACGTCGGCATGCGCGATCGCGCGGTCTCGCGGCTGCGCGTCGAGACGGACATGCGCCAGGCGATCGAACGCGGCGCGTTCGAGGTGTACTACCAGCCGATCGTCTCGATCTCGCGGCGGCACGCTCGCCGGATTCGAGGCGCTCGTGCGCTGGCGTCACCCGACCCAGGGCTTGATCGATCCCGGCGGACTTCATTCCGATCGCCGAAGACACCGAAATGATCGTGCTGATCGGCCGCCAGGTGCTGGCGCAGTCGTGCCGGCAGATGGTCGCCTGGCAGCAGCGGTTCGGCTCCGCGGCGCCAAAGGTCATGTGCGTCAACGTGTCGAGCAAGCAGTTCGGCGACGCTGATCTCACGGCGAGGTGCAGAGCGTGCTGGAGGAGTCAGGACTCCATCCGTCGCAGCCTGAAGCTCGAGATCACCGAGAGCGCGTTTCTCGGCGACATTCGGACGCGCGCAGCGCACGCTGCGGCGCCTGCAGGCGCTCGGCGTCGCGTGGAGTCTCGACGACTTCGGCACCGGCTACTCGTCGTTGAGCTACCTGCATCGCCTCCACGTCGACACGGTCAAGGTCGATCGCTCGTTCGTCAGCCGGATCGGACTCGACGACGGATCGGAGATGGTGCGGGCGATCGCCGGCGATCGCGCACAACATGGGCATGGACGTCGTCGCCGAAGGCGTGGAGACGCTCGATCAGCTCGAGTGGCTGCGCTCGATCGGCTGCGAGTACGCGCAGGGCTTCTACTTCTCCCGGCCGGTCGACGTGACCGCCGCGACCGGACTGATCGCGTCGTCGCCGTGGCGCGCCGACGCTCCTTCGGTTCCCGGCACGGCCGTCCAGCTGCAGATGTGGCCGACCGAGCCACATCCCACCGCCGCGTTTCTTGACACCGCCCGCCGCCCGACGTAGCCTGCCCGCAGCCGGGGGCGCACATGCAGATCATTCGTGGTCGCACGATTTACGACGTGTGCGTCATCGGGTCCGGCGCCGGCGGCGGCATGGCCGCCATGGTGCTCACCCAGGCCGGCGCCAACGTCGTCATGCTCGAAGCGGGTCCGATGTGGGACTCGACCACCGATTCGGCCATGTTCAAGTGGCCGTACGACACGCCGCGGCGCGGCGCGGCGATCCCCGAACGGCAGTTCGGCGAATTCGACGGCGCGCTCGGCGGATGGACGCTCGAGGGCGAGCCGTACACGTCCGCACCCGGCAACCACGTTCGACTGGTTTCGATCGCGAATGCTCGGCGGCCGCACGAACCACTGGGGACGGATCTCGCTGCGCTTCGGTCCGCACGATTTTCAGCGCAAGACGCTCGACGGCCTCGGCGACGACTGGCCGATCAGCTACGACGATCTGAAGCCGTACTACGACAAGATCGATCGGTTCATCGGCGTCTTCGGCGCGAACCTGCCCAACATGCCGAACGAGCCCGACGGCATTTTTCTGCCGCCGCCACAGCCGCGCTGTTACGAGCTGCTGATCAAGCAGGCGTCCGAAAAGCTCAACATCCCGTGCGTGCCTTCGCGACTGTCGATTCTGACCAAGCCGCTCAACGGCCGGCCGGCGTGCCACTACTGCAGCGCAGTGCGGCCGCGGATGCGCGACGCATTCGAATTTCTCGTCGCCGTCGGTGCTGATTCCACCGGCGATGAAGACCGGACGACTGAAGATCATCCCGGGCGCGATGGCGCGCGAGATCACGATCGACGACGCCGGCCTTGCCAACGGCGTCACCTACGTCGACAAGGCAACCGCTCGCGACAATCACGTCCGCGCCCGCATCGTCGTCGTCGCCGGCGGCGCGTGCGAGTCGGCGCGCCTGCTGCTCAACTCGAAGTCGTCGAAATTCCCGCAAGGGCTCGCCAACTCGAGCGGCACGGTCGGCAAGTACCTGATGGACTCGACCGGCACGAGCGTGACCGGGTTCATTCCGAAATTGATGGACGGCATTCCGCACAACGAGGACGGCGTCGGCGGCATGCACCTCTACACGCCGTGGTGGCTCGACAACAAGAAGCTCGATTTCCCGCGCGGCTATCACATCGAGCTCGGCGGCGGCCGCCGCATGCCGAATGCCGGATTCGGTTCCGGCATTCACAATTTCACCAGCGTGGAGGTCGCCGGACGGCCGCATGCGTTCGGCGGGTACGGCAAAGAGTTGAAGAACGACTACCGGCGGCTGTACGGCGCGACGGTGAACTTCGCCGGGCGCGGCGAGATGATTCCGAACGCCGACAGCTACTGTGAGATCGATCCGACGGTGGTCGACAAGTGGGGAATTCCGGTGCTTCGGTTCCACTACAAGTGGAGCGACTACGAGCTGAACCAGGTGAAGCACATGCAGGAAACCTTCCGCGCGATCATCCAGGAGATGGGCGGCACGCCGACCTCGCCGATGCCGACGAAGGAGGACGGCTACGGGATCGCGGCCGGCGGCCGGATCATTCACGAAGTCGGCGTGACGCGAATGGGCAGCGATCCGTCAACGTCCGTGCTGAACAAGAACTGCCAGGCGCACGACGTGAAGAATGTGTTCGTGGCCGACGGCGGTCCGCTGCCGTCGCAGGCCGACAAGAACTGCACGTGGACGATCCTCGCGCTGTCGATGCGGACGGCCGAATTCATTGCCGACGCGCGGCGCGCGGGCACGGTTTAGTTCGCGGTTCGCGGCTCGCGGCTCGCGGTTCTAGGATCACATTATGGAAACCGAATCGCCGAACGATGCTGCAGCTGCTCGCGGCGGCGCCCGCCGCGGTCGTCTTCACCTGGACCGACGCCGAGGCGCAGGAGGCGCACACCCATGCGCAGGCCGCGCAGACGACGGCGCAGAAGACCGGGACGTCCTACAAGCCGAAGTTCTTCAACGCCCATGAGTGGGCGACCATCGGGATGCTGGCCAACATCATCATCCCGAAAGACGATCGATCCGGCAGCGCGACGGATGCTGCGGTGCCGGAATTCATGGATTTCATGATGGTCGATCAGCCCGGCCGGCAGACGGCGATGCGCGGCGGGCTGGCCTGGCTCGATCGTGAGTGCGCCACCCGCTACGACAAGATGTTCGTCGACTGCACGGACGCCGAGCGCACGAAGGTGCTCGACGACATCGCGTGGCCGTCAAAGACTCCGACCGGAACTGTCGCACGGCGTCGCGTTCTTCAATATGTTCCGCGATCTCACCGCCAGCGGGTTCTGGACCAGCAAGATGGGGATCAAGGATCTCCAGTACATCGGCAACGTGTTCGTGCCGGAGTGGAAAGGGTGTCCGGACGAAGTGCTGAAGAAGCTGGGCGTGACGCGCGGCTGACTCCGGGCAGCCGGACGTCATGAAACTGCTGCGTTCAGGAATCTGCGTACTGGCAGGACTAGCGATCGTGGCGTGCAAGGCTGAAGCGCCGGCGCCTCCACCGCCCGCCGGGCAGGCACGCATGGCACCGTTCCAAACCGACCTCGCATTTCTCAATCAACACACGAAGATCGTCGTCCTGGGATCCGGCGCCGCACAGGTGGCGGTCGCGCCCGCGTATCAGGGACGCGTGATGACCAGCACGACTGGCGGCAGCGATTCACCCAGCTTCGGATGGCTCGGGCGAGCCGCGATCACGTCTGGACAGCGACAGCCGCACATGAATGTCTTCGGCGGCGAGGATCGCTTCTGGTTGGGCCCTGAAGGTGGGCAGTACTCGCTGTACTTCAAGAAGGGCGACCCGTTCGATCTCGATCACTGGCAGGTGCCCGACGCGTTCGACTGGGGCGCATGGGACATCACGAGCCAGTCGCCAACATCGGTCACCTTTCGGAAGCACATGACGCTCGTCAACTACTCCGGCACACCGTTCGATATCAACGTCGAGCGAACCGTACGGGTGCTGAGCGACGCCGAGGCCGGCACATTGCTTGGTGAAGCTCCGGGCAACGGCGTACAGACAGTCGCGTTCGAATCGTCGAACACGGTGACCAATGCCGGCAGCGGCGCATGGACGCCGAAGTCAGGGCTGGTGTCGATCTGGATTCTCGGCCAGCTCACGCCTTCCCCGTCGACGACGATTGCGATCCCCTACAACGGATCGGCCTCGGGCCCGATCGTGAACGATTCCTATTTCGGAAAGGTTCCAGCCGATCGCCTGATCGTGAAAGCGCCGATGATCTACTTCCGCGGCGACGGCCAATATCGCAGCAAGATCGGTCTTCCACCGCCGCGCGCGCTTCCGCTCGCCGGCAGCTACGACGCGGCGGGACACGTGCTCACGCTCGTGCAATACACGCGACCCGCGGACGCCTCGGACTACGTGAACTCGATGTGGGAGATCCAGCGCGAGCCGTACAAAGGCGACGTCATCAACAGCTACAACGACGGCCCGCCGGCTCCAGGCAAGCCGCCGCTCGGGCCCTTCTACGAACTGGAAACCTCTTCACCCGCGCTGAGCCTCGCGACCAGGCGAACACTACACGCACGTCCACCGCACGTTTCATTTCGTCGGACCTGACGTGGAGATCGATCGAATCGCGAAGGCGACATTGAAGATCGGGATCGCCGATCTCGTTGGAGCCTTCAAGTAGTCGACGCGCAGTAGCCAGGAGCCAGCCGCCAGCCTGCCCTGAGCGCGAGATCACGCGAGTCGAAGGGCAGCTAGGAATCGGATCGGATCCCGGATCCCGGACCACGGATCCCGGCAACCTGATGCACGTTGTCGCAAATCTGTTTGAGCTTGTCGAAGAGATTGCCGTCGGCGGGCCGGAATGATGCGCCGTCGATAACCAGCGGCGCGCCGACCACGACCAGCGGAGCGCCGCGGCGGGCGCACTCGATTGCCTGATCGATCGAGAGGCCGCCGACTGCCTGCACCGGAATCGATACCGCCCGAACCACGTCGTCCAGTTCGTCGAGCGGACTGAGACCGCGGATCATCCCGCGCTCGTCGAACCCGATGTGATGGACGATGACGTCGACGCCGAGACGTTCGAGCCACCGGGCGCACTCGACGCGATTCTCCGCGCCCAGGTTGTCCCCCATCACACGAATGTTGAAATCGCGGCCCGCGTCGATCACCCGCCGGATCGTCGCCTCGTGCGCGCGACCCATGACGACGACGAAGTCGGCCCCGGCCTTGGCCATCATCTCGGCCTCGAGATAGCCGCCGTCCATGGTTTTCAGATCGGCCACGATCGGGTGACGGGGAAAACGCGCGCGAAGCTTCTCGACCGCGTGCAGACCTTCGGCCAGGAGCAGCGGCGTGCCCGCTTCGAGCCAGTCGACGCCGGCCTCGACGGCGACGGCTGCCGTCTCGATCGCCTCCTCGATGTCGATGAGATCCAGCGACAGCTGGACGATCGCGTGTTCCTGTTGCTCGAGTTTCATGCGTCCCCGCCCTTCAGAGACCGCGGCCACGGATCACGCCAATCAGCAGGAAAATGACGGCGATGACCAGCAGAATATGGAGCAGGCCGCCGAGCGTGTTCTTCGTGATGATCGCCGAGAAACCAGAGGATGACGAGAATGACGACGATACCGACCATGTTCGCCTCCGCGGAGCATCATACGTCGAGCGCGAGTATGATTCGCGTATGTCACTCTATGAACTCACCAGGCGCGACGTGCTCAACCTGACCGGCCTCGCGTCGTTCGCGTCCTTTGCATCCATGACTCCTCGTCAGGCCGCGGCTTCGGCAATCAGCAACCCGGCGGCACGCCGGCGCGAGCTGTACGGTCTGCTCGGCGAGCTGCCGGATCGGAAGCGGCCAATCGGCGGCAAGAAACGAAACGAGGAAGAGCGCGACGGATACATTCTCGAAACCTGGGATCTCGATCTCAACGGGATCGAAACGGTTCCCGCATATCTCGCCCGCCCGCGGACGACAAGCGGGCGTGTGCCGGGCGTGCTGTTCAACCACTCGCACGGCGGCGGCTACAAGATCGGCAAGCAGGAGTTCATCGAAGGGCGCAGCTACCTGGACAAGAAGCCGTACGCGAAGGAGCTGACCGAGCTTGGTTACGTCGCGCTCTGCATCGATTCATGGATCTTTGGCGAGCGCAGCCACACGACCGAAGCCGACATGTTCAAGGCGATGCTCTGGGAAGGGCAGGTGCTGTGGGGCATGATGGTGTACGACGGCCTGCGCGCGCTCGATTTTCTTCTCACGCGCCCGGAGGTCGATCCGCAGCGGGTTGCCACACTCGGCATGTCGATGGGCAGCACCATGGCGTGGTGGCTCGGCGCGCTCGACGAGCGGATCAAGGTGACCGTCGACATCAACTGCCTCACCGATTTCCAGGCGCTGCTCGCGCGCAAGGCTCTCTCGCTGCACGGGTTCTACTACTTCGTGCCCAGCCTGATCAAGCACTTCACCACGGCCGAGATCAACGCCCTCATTGCGCCGCGCGCGCACCTGGGGTTGGCCGGGCTCCGCGACAAACTGACGCCCGTCGAGGGGCTCGACGTGATCGACAACGAGCTGCAGCAGGTCTACGCAAAGGCCGGCCATCCCGAGCGCTGGAAGCTCCTGCGCTACGACGTCGAGCATCAGGAGACGCCCGAGGGGCGTCAGGAGATCATCGCGTTTTTGAAGAAGTTTCTCTGAGAGGCCACTATCGTGAATCGAACGATCTTGCTTGCTGCGATTCTTGGCGCGACCTCACTCGGCGTGCTCGCACAACAACCGGCGGCACCGCCGCCGACGCCACCGTCGGCACCGCAGGCCGCCCCGGCCGCTCAGGCGCCGAATCCCGACGTGCACTACCAGCTCGGTCCTGATTCGCTGCCGCGAGACGGCGTGCCACAGGGAGACGTGCGCGGTCCTTACACGCTTCCGAGCCAGGCCTATCCAGGCACGCAGCACACCTACTGGGTGTACGTGCCGGCGCAATACGACCCGTCCGTCCCGGCCAGCCTGATGATCCTCAACGACGGTCAGGCGTTCAAGAACATGGAAGGAGATGTTCGCGCGCCGAACGTCCTCGACAATCTGATCTATCGTCGCGAGATTCCGGTCATGCTTGCCGTGTTCATCAATCCCGGGCGCACACCCGAGCAGCCCGAACCGACGCCGCAGGAGTGGGGCGACCGGACGACCAACCGTCCAACGGAATACAACACGCTCGACGACAAATACGCGCGCGTCATCGTCGACGAGCTGATGCCGGCGCTCAACAAGGACTACAACATCTCGAAAGATCCGGAACGGCGCGGCATCGGCGGCGCCAGCTCTGGAGCGATTGCGGCATTCACGGTCGCCTGGGAGCGTCCGAACGACTTCCGCAAGGTCCTCAGCATCGTCGGCAGCTTCACCAACCTGCGTGGCGGCCACGCCTACGCGGATCTCGTCCGGAACAGCGAGAAGAAGCCGATTCGGATTTTCCTGCAGGACGGGCGCAACGACAACCGCGGCGTCGGCCGCGACGGCCAGTACGACGAGACACGCGACTGGTTCCTCCAGAACGTCAGGCTGATGAAGGCGCTGACCGAGAAGGGCTACGACGTCAACTACACGTGGGGCATCGGCCGCCACGGCCAGAAGCAGGGCGGCGCGATCTTCCCGGACATGATGCGATGGCTCTGGCGCGACCATCCCGTGTCGACCGACGTGAACGACACCGTCGAGCGATCGTTCAATAAACCCGCCGAGAAGAAGGGACCGGGACGGTAGGGCAATGCTGAATGTTGAAGTCTGAGTGCTGATTGAAAGAACGATCCGGGATTCATTCAGCATTCAGCATTCAGCATTTCAATGATCAATCAGCGCCGAATGACGACGCCGACCGAGGCCGTCATGTATCGCAGATGGCAGCCGGCCGAATGCGAAATCGGGCAGCCGTCTTCGGACTGCGGCAGGTTGTTGTAGTAGCGAAGATCGAACCGGACGACCGGTGCGTTTGGAGAGGAATCCAATCGCCCCGCCGCCAATGTTGAACGCCGGAATGTTGCCGGTGTCGGGAAACACGGTCTTGACTCGGTGCGGGAGCACGCCGAGGACACCAAGTCCGCCAGACACGAACGGGCGAAGCCCGTATTCGGTCCACTTCCGCGGCGTCGTGAGCACCACGTTACCCATGATCGCGACCGTGTGGCTCTTGTGACGATCCGGGCTGGCGAGAACCTCGTCGCCGGCGAAAAACCCCGGCGTCCAGACAATCATTCCTTCGACACCAAGAATTCCTGCGCCGAGGAGCGTGACGGATGCCGCCGAAATTCCAATGAACCTTCGACGTGCCCTGATCGGGGTCGAAGCAGACTCGTGTCAGCCTTGAAAGGTCCACCCGACGGTCGGAACGAAGTGCCACTCGGCGGCGGCGACGGATGGAAAGGTGAGCGCGAGCAGGACCCCGGCTGCAAGACTCGTCAGAAAACGCGCGTGCACTACGTGACGAGCCTGAGGAAGAGCGTCGCAAAGAGCGATTTGGTCACGTTGCCCGACGGCAGCTGGAACGTCGCGCTCAAGCCGTCGCTGTTCGCCAGGAGAATGAACGTGATTTTTCGATCGGGCAGCTTCAGCAGGAGCGACGAATACGCGTTCGCCGATGTTGCCGAAATGCCAGACGACACGCTCGCCGCGATGGCTCTGCACGAACCATCCGAGCCCCATCGGTGAAACGAATCCTGCCGACGTGACGACTGGGTTCCACGCCATGTCGAGCGTCTCCTGGTGCAGGATCCCGTTCGGGTTCGAGCATGGCGTCGAGCCGCGCGAGATCGCGGACCGTGCTGACCAGTCCGCCCGACGCAGTCATCGTCATCGGCGGAAGCTCGGTCCGCTCGGCGCGTAGACGCGTATCCACTTTGTAAGGCATTGCCATCCGATCGAGAACGCGCCGATATCGATCGACGGTGTCGCCGTCGAATTCTCCTTCGCGAAGGACGGTGTCCGAATGCCAGAGATCCGTCCCCGGCACGGAATCCTGCATCGCCGCGCGATCGAGCAGCATCGCGACGCTCTTGCGGTACGAACGCGCTTCGCCGCAGTGCTCCATGACGGCCGTCAGCTGCGCATATCGCTCCGGGCTGTAAGAAAACGGCTCCTCGAGACCCGGAGTGGTGTGGCTGAGGACCTGCCGAATGGTGGCGTTCGCCTCGGGAAGCTCGCCCCCGTACTTCCGAATTGGATCATCGAGATACAGCTGCCGCCGCTCGGAACACTCGAGCAGCAGGACCGCCGCGATCGTGCCGCTCAGATCGCCGACGAGATAGGGCGTGTCCGGCGTCGCAGGAATCCGCGAGGCAGTATTTTGGTACCCGTAACCCTTTTCCCAAATGACCACGCCGTCGCGGACGACGGCGGCGGACATGCCGGGGATGCCTGCCTGCTTTCGCAGCGCTTCGAGATAGTTGTCGAGGACCGGCAGCGCACCGAACGGCGTAAAGACCGGCGGTTGCTGCGCGATCACAACGGTCGCGGCCAGCACGGACAGGAGGATGATCGCCGAAGAACGTTGACGCATCACCGCATGAACGTGAATTTTGCGAGGCCGACCACGTCGTCGGCCTGCCAGGGCCACACGAAGGACATGATGCGCGGCGTGCTGTGCGCGCGCACGCGGACGTAGTATTCGGCGTTCACTTCGAGGGCCTCGCCGCGGAAAAGCGGCATTCGCTCGAACTGATCGGTCAACCACGCCCAGGCCGCGTCTTCACGCTCCATCGAGTCGGCCTTGTCGATCCGGCCGTCGACGGCGCGCGTGACGGCGTACTTGCGCGTCAGGTTGTCGAATCGCACGGTCGACGTCACCACGGCCGATGCGATCGTACGGTCGAACCAGCCCGCCGAACTTCGCCGGAGATCGACCTTATAGACAAGGCTGACGGCCAGGCCGCTGTGGATGGCGTTGCGGATTTCCTCGGTCGGCTCCTGCGCCAGCTTGAACGAGACGAGGACCTCGTCGCCGCGGGTCAGCGGCGCGACTTGAAGGATTTGTCCCTTCCGGCGGCGCAAACGCCAGCACCGAAAGAAGGACGAGGCGCGGTACGAGGACAGCATCGGACTGTGCCGTTATGATACGCCAAAGTCGCCAGAAATCGAGCCTTTTTGCCGATCTCGGCTCACCGCGCTGGGGCGGGATGAAGCGTCAGCCTCTGGACGCGCCAGTTCGTCAGCTCCCCGAATATAGAGTTCGTTCTCTGTCGCGGCAGTCGATAGCGTTGACGAGGCCGAATTGCTTGATGAGCTTGCCGGCTTTACCGAATTTGCCGACCACCTTGCCATCCAGCTCGAGCTTGTAAATGGCCGCGTCATCCATGCCGTATTCGTCGCCGGCGTGCGAGCTGTAGAGATATTGATGAGGTCCGCCGACGACACAGATGGCGATGGGCACGCCTACGTTGGTGATTTGCGATTTGAACGTGCCCGGCCCGTCGAAGACCTGGATTCGTTTGTTTCCGGAATCGGCGACGTAGACGTTGCCCTGAGCATCGGTCGCGATCGAATGCGGCGTGTTGAACTGTCCGGGCTCGGTGCCGCGCGAGCCCCACGACAAGAGAAACCGGCCATTGCGATCGAACTTCGCGATCCGCGCGTTCGCGCCATGCCCGTCGGCAACGAAGATGTTTCCGTCGCCATCGAACGCCACGTCGCTCGGCCGGACGAATTGATCGCCGGCCCCGCCGGCGCCGGGCGCGGCCGCTGATCCACGACCGCCGGGTCGCGTCGGCGGCGCCGGACGGGGCGGTACTCGAATCGTCACCGCTTCGGGCTTTCGGCCAAGGATCATCAGCACGCGGCCGTCGGGACTGAACTTCACCACCTGGTTCGACCCCTCGTCCACGATCCAGATGTTGTCCTGCGCATCCACGCGAACCGCGTGCGCGACAAGAAATCCGTACAGCCCCTGCCCGATCTCGCGCACGAAACGTCCCGTTGCGATCGAACTGCAAACAGCCGGGACCCTCCGTGCGTGAACAGTCGCGAGTTCCCAAGTCCCACCGTGGGATTTCCCGTCCGCGTGTACACGAACAGCTGCCCGCTTGAATTGGTCGCAACGCCGGCCACCTCACCGAGATACACGTCGGCGGGAGCTTGAGAAAGTCGGCCGACGCATCGAACGCAATCTCGGAGATCGGCTCCTGGCCCTCCAAGCGGCAGCGATGAACATGACGCTCAGCAATGATCGTGCGCCAGACGCAGAGCCACCGCATCACGGTGTCTCCTATCGTCCAGCCGCGGTCGCCGGCTGCGGCCGCAGGATGATCTTCTGAACCCGCCACGCCGTGATTTCCGCGACGAACAGTTCGTTCGGGTTCCGGCAATCGATCTCGTGCACCGTGCTGAACTCTCCGAGTTGCTTTCCGGCCTTGCCAAACTTCCCGACGATCGTGCCGTCGAGTTCCATCTTGTAGATCTCGCCGGTGATGTCGCGGTACTGCGCCAGCCCGTTGTCGGGAATCGAATTCGAGACAAATAGATACTGATGCGGTCCGGGAGAAATGCAGACCGCCCATGGATTGCCCACGTTGTCGTAGATCGCCTTGAAGTTCAGATCGTTGTCGAAGACCTGGACCCGCGCGTTGCTGCGATCGCCGACATAGACGTTGCCGTTGGCGTCCATCGCCATCGTGTGCGGCAGGTTCAACTGCCCGGGCTGGCTGCCGTTCGAGTGCCAGCCTCCTTGATGAATCGGCCGTTCTTGTCGAACTTCACGACGCGCGAGTTGCCGTAGCCGTCGGTCACGAAGATGTTGCCGGCGGCGTCAAAGCCCACGTCGGTCGGACGGCTGAACACGTAGGGTTCTGGCGGCGGCTCCGGCGTCGCCGGCAGGACGCGGCGAGTCCTTCGACGGCCTCGCGGCCTGCGGCCGATCACCATCGCGACGCGCCCGTCCGGCGTGAACTTGATCACCATGTTGGTGCCTTCGTCGACCGCCCAGATGTTGTCGTCGCGATCGACGCGCACCGCGTGTGCGAACTCGAATCCGTAAAGCCCCTGACCGATCTCGCGCACGAAGGCTCCGTTCTGATCGAACTCGAAGAGCCGCGTGTCGCCGCTGCGCGTGTACACGAACACGTGTCCCTTCGAGTTGGTCGCCACGCCGATGCCTTCGCCCAGATAGAGGTTCGGCGGAAGCTTCAGGAAGTCTGGCACCGACTGGTAGGGAATCTCGGGAACGTTCTCGCGCCTTGGCCTTCGTCTGGGCTGAGCACCGGGTGGGCGGCAAGCAGCCAGCACGCCGAGGATCACCATCAAAGCACGCCTCATAAAGCCTCCGTGTCGACTGGTCCGTGCAGTCAGTCATGTCGAAGCGCCCTGATCGGATCGAGCCGCGCCGCTCTCGCCGCCGGATAGCTTCCCGCGATCAGGCTGATCGCTGATTGAAAACCCGATCGCGCCGCCAATCAGCCAGAACGGCAGCGAAAACAGATTCCCCGGCGTCCCGCCTTGATTCTGGATGTAGACGTTCGCGCCGAAGTTAATGATCCTGCCGACGATCCATCCGAGCACCACGCCGGTCAGCTCCGCCAAAGAATCCAATCGCTGACGCCTCGATCAGGAAAATCAGGCGAATATCACCATCGCTGCCGCCGATCGCTTTCATGATCCCGATCTCGCGCGTGCGCTCGAGGATCGACATCACCATCGTGTTCATGATCCCAAGCGACGAGACCGCCAGCGCGATCGAGCCAATCAAGGCTCAGCACGATGTCGAGAATGATGAACGCCGCGCTTGGCACCCTGCAGGGCATCGTTCAAGGAGAAGGCGCGAAAAGCCTTTCTTCTTGATCTGATCCTCGACGTCCTGGGTGGACTGCGCGTGCTGCACTTTGACGATGAGCGCATTGTAGGCGCGGTCGTTGGCGCGCTCGGGCACGAGCGCCTGCGTCAGGGCGCGCGTCGCGGCGACAATGGCCTTGGCACGACCGAGCGGAATCATCAGACCCGAAACGGCGGCCGTGCCCCCGAACGGTCCCGTCTCGCGTTCGAGGATGCCGACGATCCGGTACGGAACTTCGACGCGTGATGCGTTGCCGATAGCGGGACTCCCGGACCGGAGGCTCAGTGCCGACGCCGTCGCCGAGTGCCGCGTGCGACGAGGATCGAGATCCTTCCCAATCAGCCCTTGCGGATTCGCTTCATCGATCCGCTTGGCCATGTCGAGGCTCAGCAGGCACTCTGCTGCGGCCTCGTCGCGTGAAGAACCGACCGAACGTGATCGACTGAAAGGCTCCTTCGTCCCTCGCCGACATCGGGCACACCGGCCGCGAGGATGCCTTCTGAGTCGCTCGCCGTACTTCGCTTCAACCGGCGCGCGGACGTTCGGATAGACCTCCTTGCACCCCGTCGAGCGCGCGTCAGCTCCTTGATGGTGTTGTCGTTCAGATCCGAACCGAAGCGGTGTGGCGTCTGGCGAAGACGGCCGCCGGTCGGCCCGGCGCCGGCGCGTGCCGAATCCGCGCCTGCCGCCGCGGGCGAGCGATGCCAGACCGCCAGGCATGTCCTGCCCTGGCGTCACGGTAATCGTGTCGAACAGTCCTGATTTCGTGAAGCGGCAGACGAATTGATCCTGCAGGCCCGACGCCCAGCGACACCATGCCGGCAAGCGACGCGATTCCGATCGACACGCCCAGCGTCGTCAGCGAGGTCCGCAGCTTCGCTTCGCCGAGATTCCGAAGCGCGAGGCTGAGCGTGTCGCGAAACGTCATACCGCGGCTCGAGGACCGCTCGTCGACGACGACGCCGTCGAGGAGGGTGATCGTGCGGTTCGCGTAGGCGCCGGCGAGCGTCGCGTCGTGCGTCACCATGATGATCGTCTTCCCTTCGCGTTGATTGAGGTCTTTCAGGATGGTCATGATGTCGCGCGACGTGTGGCTGTCGAGGTTTCCGGTCGGTTCGTCGGCCAGCAGCAGGTGCGGCTTGTTCGACAACGCGCGGGCAATCGCCACTCGCTGTTGTTCCCCGCCCGACAGCTCACGAGGCCGATGATCCTGACGCCCGCCGAGGCCCATCGGCCTCGAGGAGGCTTCCGGCAGCCGCGTCGCGCTCGGCGCGCGGCACCCCGGCAAACATCATCGCCAGGGTAATGTTCTCGCGCGCCGTCATCGTCGGGACGAGATTGAAGGACTGAAAAATGATGCCGACGTTCTGCCGGCGATGAAGGCTCAGCTCGCGCACTGGACATCTGCGCCAGGTCGCGATCGAAGATGCGCAGCGACCCCTCAGTCGGTCGGTCGAGTCCGGCAACGAGATTGAGCAGGGTGGACTTGCCCGGAACCGGACGTGCCCAGCAGCGCCACGAACTCGCCCTGCTCGATCGACACCGACACGCCGTCGAGCGCACGCACGTTGACGCGCCCATCTGGTAGTGCTTCTTCAGGTTCGCGCGTCTCGAGCAGTGCCAATCACTCGTCCCTGATCGCTGTTCACTTATCTAGAAGGTCTCAAGACCCGCTGGGCTTCGCTGTCGGGTTTTGAACCCGCGGCATGCTCGAGTGCGAGAACGATAGCACTTGAACCGGAATTTGATGAATCCGGGATCCGGGATCCGGGATCCGAGGTGCGGGATCCGATGGTTCGCGAGTACATGAAAACGGCCGGCATGTCTGCCGGCCGCTTCGATTTGACGGTAGGGAAGTCTTAGAGACTTCCCCCGCTAGTGTGTGCCATGCATGCACCTCGCGGCCGCGACCGATTTTGAGACCCCTTGGTCAGAGACGTGGTCGCTCGTGCCACATTTGACGCCGTCGCGCTTGGGCGAGGCGAACCGACAACTCAGGATAGCACGGCGGACGCCGACCCGACATTCATGCACATCGGAGTGCGACGAGCCAATCAAGTGAAGCGCCGCACTCCTTCACTGGCATGTCAAGTGAAACACCGGGATCCCGGTCCGTATCCGGATGACCGACTCATCTCACCTCCACGTCGTAGACGTAGATCGTGGACGTGGTGTCCTCCGGCATGAAATAGCCGCGCGAGTCCGACGTCGGTCGATTCGATCCAGACCGGATTGTGCGTCATGTCGAGGCCGCCCGGCGTCCACAGCAGCACCGGCACCTGGTGCAGTGGACGGCCATCGTGAGAGATCGACGAGGTCGAGTCCGCCAAGCCTGAAACGGCAGCGCGTCGAGCCCGCTGCCGCAGTTCGGTCACGCCGGTGCAGAGCATCTTGCGGCTGCCGGCGTATTTGCAATCCTGATAGTCCACGTAGTGCGAAAGGTTCAGCGACGCGCAGCTTGTCCGGAGGCGTGTTCGCGTTGGTCGGCTTCCGTCGTGATCGAGCGTCCAACGGTAGAAGCGCCGCGAGCCCCAGCTCACGCCGTGCAGCGTGTGGTCGTCGGTGTCGTGGACGATTGCGCCGATGTGATCGGCGAACGCGGAAGACTTCCGTCGCATGCATGCGCGCCGGATCGACGCGGTAGATGATCGACCGGCTGTCGGGACGGTACTCCGCAACCGGCACCCAGATGTTCGTGCCGTCGTAGTCGATTCCGCCAGGGTGATACATGGTGCCCTCCCCCAGCGGCAGGTCGGCGAGCAGCTTTCCGTTTTGATCGATCTTGAAAAGATGGCCAAGGCCCTGACCGGTGTCGCGATCGTGTCCGTCTACGGGTGCCGAAAAGCGGCTGGTGGGAACTTTGACTTCGACAGACGACACGAAGAACGTGTCGCCGATTTTCACCATGCCCTGGGGATGATGGGTCGGGAATTGAACGACGATGGACGCGACCGGTTGCCAGGATGCGTCGCGGCCAAGCTTCATCACCCGCTCGGCGACAGTCGAACGGACATCGATCTGAGCGACCATTACAGGTGCCATCGTCACGAGGAACGCCACCGCTGCCTTCTGGAACATCCCGGAATTATCCGCTGCGGACCGCACCCCGCTGACGCCGAGCTGCAAAAAGGTGGCTGGCACCTTTCCCCGGATGGTGCCAGCCACCTTTGTGCTCATCTGCTCGGGTTGACATCTGACCCGAGTTCGTCGATCCTCGGGTTAGATGTCTACCCGAGATCACCGCCGCCTGCCGCTGATGCAGGGAACGCTCGACGTGCTCATCCTGCGCACCCTCATCTTCGGGCCTCAGCACGGCCAGGGCATCGCCCGGGCGATCAAGGACTCGTCCGAGGGCGAGCTCCTCGTGGAACACGGCGCGTTGTACCCGGCCTGCAGCGCCTCGAAGAAAAGGGTTGGATCGTGGCCAAGTGGGGGACGTCGTCCAACAACCGACGGGCGCGGTTTTACTCGCTGACCAAGACCGGGCGCGAACATCTCGTCCGGGAGTCGACGAGGTGGCGACGCCTTGCCGCCGCCATGTCGCGCGTCCTCGGACCCGAAACGGAGCACAGTTGATCTCGCTGTTCCGCCGGCGTCGAACCCACGACGACTTCGCCGACGAGGTCCAGGCGCATCTCGATCTCGAAACGGATCGGCTCGTCGCCGAGGGCTGGAGCCTCGAAAGCGCCCGTCAGGAGGCGTACAAAGCCTTCGGAAACGCGACCCTCGTCAAGGAACGTTTCTACGAGTCAAGCCGCTGGGTGCTGGTTGAACAGTTCGGTCAGGACGTTCGTTACGCGTGGCGCAGCCTGCGTCACAGCCCCGCGTTTTTTGCCACCGTGGCGCTGACATTGACGATCGGCCTGGGGCTTGTGACCGTCGCGTTCACGGTGTTCAACGCCTACGTGCTTCGTCCGTACGCGATTCGCACGCCCGACACTCTTCATTCAATCGGCTGGCGATCGGAAACATCCGGCGGGATGGCTTTTCGATGGAACGACTATCTGGAGCTGAGAGAACGGCGCGATCTTTTCGACGGTGTCGTCGCGGAACACACTCGCTTCGTCACGTCGAACGGACATCCGATGGCCGCGGTGCTGGTCTCCAGCAACTACTTCGACGCACTCGGGCCACGCGTGCTTCTGGGCCGTACGTTCAGCGACGGCGTCACCGAGACTCCGGCGGTGTTGAGCCAACAGGCGTGGCGCCGGATCTACGCCGGCGATCCGGGTGTCATCGGCCGGACGCTCGATCTCAATGGCCGCCAGTTCACGATTGTCGGCGTGCTACGCCCTGAGTTCACCGGACTCGGCGACTATCCCAGGGACGTGTGGGTGCCGCTCGCGACGTACGCGCCGATCGCAAGCCCGGACCTGACAGGGGCGAATCAGTCGCGCGCCATCGAGCTGAATGCCCGGCTGCGTGAGGGCGTCTCCCGAGAGCAGGCGGAGTCGGCTCTGTCGCCATTCATGCGTCGCGCGGAAGAAGCACCACGAGGGGAAGAGGTTCGAGCCGTCATCGAGCCTGCGACGCCGAACCCGTTTTCGGTGCAGATGGTTGCCGTCCTGGCGCCGATCGTCGTCGCGTTCGGGCTCGTGCTGGTCACCGCGTGCGCCAACGTGTCGAACGTGATGCTGGCCCGAGGCGTTGCCCGCCACCGTGAAATCGCCGTGCGGTTGTCGCTCGGCGCCAGCCGCGCCCGTGTGGTACGGCAGCTGGTCACCGAGGGCCTGGTCATTGCCTCTATCGCAGGGCTTGGCGCACTGGCGCTGGCACGTTTCGCGATTCATCTCGCCACGATTGCTTTCTTCAGCACATTACCCCCTTCGGTCGCCAGCATCGTGCGGCTCATTCCACTCGACCTGGACTATCGCGTGTTCGCGTTTTCGATGCTGGTCTCGGTTGCGGCAACAGCGATGTTCGCCCTGATGCCAGCGCTACAGTCATCGCGGCTGCCGTTGATGGACGCCATCCGTGGCAATGGGGGTACGGCACAACACGGCTCGAGACTTCGCCACGCGCTCGTGATTGGTCAGGTCGCGGTTTCGCTCGTCCTGGTCACGCTTGCGGTCACGCTCGCGCGAAACGGCGCCGCAATCGGCTCCATCGACCAGGGGTTCGTGTCAACAGAGGTGATGTCCATCAATGTTCGGGGAGAGGAAGGAGATCTGATCCGACGCCTGGTACCTGTCCTCGCCGCGGACCCGCGTGTCGCGGAAGTCGCCGCGACCGGTGGGAATCCGCTGTTCATCAGATCGAGGAACGTCGCCGCGGCCCCAGGCGGTGGATCCACGGCGCGCCCAACTCGGTACACCTTCGTGGCGCCGGAGTACTTCTCGCTGCTTCGAATTCCGATCGTCCAGGGTCGAGGGTTCCTCGCTGACGAAGCTCGTTCGGCGGCGCACGTGGCCATCGTCAGCGCCGCGACCGCGCGTGCGTTCTGGCCCGGAGAAGATGCGATCGGCAAGACTATCCGGATCGAACGCGCCGAAGGGCGGCCGGTCGAGGAGCTGCCGGGCTACTCGCAGGTCACCGTCGTCGGCACCGCGCCGGACGTCGTCAGCGGCCTGATTGTCGATGGACGCGACTCCGGTCACATTTATCTGCCAATGACAGCAGATGATCCTCACGCCACGGCCGTGCTCGTTCGAGGGCGCACGCCACAGGATCTCGGACCGGAAACTCTGCAGACGCTTTTCAGCCGGGTGGCTCAGGATCCGCAGGTGTTCGAAGCGCTGCCCCTTGATGAGATGCGCGAGCTGCAGACATACCCGCTCAACGCAGCTTCCTGGGTTGGTTTTCTGCTCGGCGGGCTCGCGCTGATCCTGAGTGTCTCCGGTCTATACGGGATCCTGATTTATACGCTCAACCAGCGGACCAGAGAAATCGGCATCCGAATGGCACTCGGCGCGACAGCGTCGGGCGTCGTTTCGCTCGTCGTGCGTCAGTGCGCCAGGCTTGCTGCGATTGGCGCGGCCGTTGGCATGGTCGCTGCCTTCGGGTTGCTGAGAACTGTCAGTTCTGTCATTCAGCTTCAGACGGTCTCGTTCCTCGACGCCGCAGCCTTTGCCGTGAGCGTCACCGTGGTTCTTGGAGCGGCCGTCCTGGCTGCCTATCAGCCCGCTCGTCGCGCCACACGTATCGACCCCTCGCAGGCCCTTCGCGCTGACGGCTAGTCTTTTCCGAGCCCGTTTGGGTTCATGAGATAGCTTCTAAGCTCTTCCCCAATTACAGAACTATTACAGTCGCGACGGGCGTGCACTGATATCGTCGCGCTGATGACCTCGACGACCCTGGCGTATGGCCGAAAGTATCAAACCGGCCTGAACGCGGTCACGACGACCGCGATGATCAGTTTTCATGTCCTCGCGGCAGCCGCGTTTTTCTTCGTCGATCGAGGCGCCATTCTCGCCGCGCTCGTGCTCTACGTGGTCTCAGGAATGCTGGGCATCGGCATGGGTTATCACCGGCTGCTCACCCACCGCGGCTACAAGACCTACAAGTGGGTCGAGTACTTCCTCACCTGGTGTGGCACGCTGGCGCTCGAAGGAGGGCCCATCTTCTGGGTCGCCACTCACCGCATCCATCACCAGCATTCGGATGAGGAAGGCGATCCGCACACGCCGCGCGAAGGGACCTGGTGGGCACATGCGGGATGGATTCTCACCGGCGAGGGGCTGCATCACGACGCCTCAGTGCTGGCCCGATACGTACCGGATCTCATGCGCGATCGCGGCCAGGTGTTTCTGTCGCGCTGGCACTGGACGTCGAATGTCGCGGTCGGTCTCGCACTTCTGGCATATGGCGGGGTACCGTACGTGCTCTGGGGAATCTTCTTCCGGACCGTTGTTGGACTCCATGCGACGTGGCTCGTGAATTCAGCGACTCACAAGTGGGGCTCGCGGCGATTCAACACGCGCGACGACTCCACGAACAACTGGTGGGTCGCGCTTCTGACGTTCGGGGAGGGGTGGCACAACAACCATCACGCTCACCCGACGAGCGCGCGTCACGGTCTCGCGTGGTACGAGATTGATTTCAACTGGATCGGCATTACCACGCTGAAGACGCTCGGCCTCGCGTGGGACGTCAAGGCGGCGCGCCCGAATCGTTGAATCCCGGACGCTTGCGTTACACTGGCGCAATAGCGAGGGCAGGATGAATCGCTCGCCGGTGATAGCACGAATGTCCGTCGCCCGGATCGCCGCCGTCACTTTGATCCTCGCAAGCGGACTCCTCTCCTCTCTCGACGCTCAATCAAATCCTCAAGTGATCCGCATCGTGCTGGTCGGCGATTCGACCGTCGCCGAGCAATCGGGCTGGGGTCCTGGATTCAGACGGTTGGCGAAGGAAGGTGTCGAGGTCGTCAACGTGGCGGCCAACGGCCGCAGTTCGAAAAGCTTCATCGACGAAGGACTCTGGTCGAAGGCGCTCGATGCGCGCGGACGCTACTACCTGATTCAGTTCGGCCACAACGACGAGCCGGGAAAGGGCCCGGAGCGCGAAACCGATCCGAAGACCACCTATCGCACGTTCATGGCGAGATACGTGGACGAGTCCCGGGCCATCGGCGCGATGCCCATCCTCGTGACCTCGCTCGTGCGCCGCATCTACAACCCTGACGGCACGATCAAGACGACTCAGACCCCCTATGTGGAAGCGGTGCGCGCACTCGCTGCCGAGAAACATGTGCCGCTCATCGATCTGCACGCGATCAGCCTGGCCGATGCGGAGAATGCCGGCGACGACGTGTGGGCGGATCTCAGTCCCCGCGACGACAAAGGCGAAGTCGATCGCACGCACCTGAATGCCAAGGGCAGCGACGTTGTCGGACGCATGGTCGTGGACGGCCTCCGGCAATCTCTTCCGGAGCTGGCCGCGCGGTTCCGGCCCGGTCCCCAGCATTGATCACTTGATCACGATTTAGGTGTGTCGCTGCTGACACACCATCGCCGGCCTGCGGCGTCGGCGGCCGAAGTTCTGCCGCGCCCGCTGGTTACAGTCTCCCGGCATCCTGCTCGTAACGGGCACTCCCTTTGCTGCCCCTGACTGGCATCGCAGGCTGAAGGAGGACCATCGATGCCGTTGAAAAAATCTGCGCGTTCGAAAGCGACCGCGTCATCGAAGAAGTCGTCGACCGCTGCTGGAGCGCGTTCGAAGAAGTCCAAGACGCCGTCATGGCCGATGAGTGCGGGAACCATGCTGCTGGCAGCGATTTGCGTCACCGGCGCGGTGATCGTGATCGCGGCTCACGAGTTGACTCCTGCTCCTCGAGCAGCGTCGATGGACACCGACAGCGAACCCGTTGCGGCGTCGGACTCCGCGAAGACGACGCCGTCGTCGCCGGCAACCGTGACTGAATCGGCGATGGCGAAGGCGCCCGAATCGGATACTCCGGAAGTTAAGGGCACTGTGGGACGGACGGCGCCAATCACCGTGTTCGGATGTCTCGAACGCTCGGAATCGACGTTCCGGCTGACCGACACCGACGGCGTTGACGCCCCGAAGGCCCGCACGTGGAAGACGGCGTTTTTGAAGAAGGGTAGCGCCTCGGTCGAGGTCGTCGATCCGGGCAACAGTCTGCGGCTCGCGAGCCACGTGGGCCAGCGCCTCAGCGTCACCGGTACGCTTGCGGACCGTCAGATGCGGGTGCGCTCGCTCCGCCGTATCTCGGCCTCGTGCAACTGACGCCCCTTCGACTCGCGTCGCGCTTAGGGACAAGGACAGGAGGAATCGCGTAACTGGTCCTCCTGTCCTTGAAACTCCGCTCACTGACCCACTTGCGCTGATCCATTGAAGATGGTCTGATCGATCGCCGTGACCCCGATCGATCCCGTACACGAAGCGGTGAATGAGGTCTATGTCGCCCATTCCCGGCGCGTGCTCGCGACGCTGATCCGCCTGCTCGGCGACTTCGACGTGGCGGAAGAAGCGCTGCAGGACGCGTTCAGGGCAGCGCTCGAACAGTGGCCGCGCGACGGCATTCCAGCCAACCCCCGCGCCTGGCTCGTTTCGGCCGGACGGTTCAAGGCCATCGACGGCCTTCGGCGCCGCTCCCGGTTCGATGCTCTCGACGACGTGGGCGAGCGGGGGGAGATCGGCGTCATCGATGCGGCCGCGTGGGCGGACGCGGAGAGCGTCGAAGACGATCGGCTGCGGCTCATCTTCACGTGCTGCCATCCCGCGCTCGCGCCTGACGCGCAGGTCGCGCTCACGCTGCGCGAGGTCTGCGGCCTGACGACCGAGCAGATTGCGCAGGCCTTCCTCACGCCGGCGCCGACGCTGGCACAGCGGATCGTGCGGGCGAAGGCGAAGATCCGTGACGCACGGATTCCCTATCAGGTGCCGACTCCCGCCGAACTGCCGGACCGCCTCGACGCCGTCCTGCGGGTGATCTATCTCGTCTTCAACGAGGGCTACGCCGCCTCGACCGGGTCATTGCTCACGCGCCACGATCTCTCGGCCGAAGCGATTCGGCTCGGACGACTCCTCGCCGAGTTGCTGCCGGAACCTGAAGTGCTCGGCCTCCTCGCGCTGATGCTGCTGCACGAATCGCGGCGGGACGCACGCACGTCGCCGACCGGTGAACTTGTTCGCCTGGACGATCAGGATCGATCGCGGTGGGATCGCCGGCTGATTGCGGAAGGACGCCGCCTCGTCGAGCAGTCGCTGCTGTCGCGGCGCTTCGGGTCGTACACGATTCAGGCGGCCATCTCCGCCGTCCATGCCGAAGCACCCAACCCCGGCGGCAACCGATTGGGGAGAGATCGTCGGTCTCTACGACGTCCTGATGCGAACCGATCCATCACCGGTCGTTGAGTTGAACCGATCGGTCGCCGTTGCCATGCGGGATGGACCAGCTGCCGGCCTTACGCTCATCGACGCCATTCTCGAACGCGGCGATCTCGTCGACTACCGGCTGGCGCATGCCGCACGGGCAGATCTGTGTCGCCGGCTTGGACGCGTCAGCGACGCGCGCGCCGCCTACGAGCGCGCGCTCGCGCTCACGCAGCAGGAGACCGAGCGGCGGTTTCTCGAACGTCAGCTGGCAAATCTTGAGCAACCCCGGTCCGTGGCCGCGGCAGGCCAACCACATGCGGCGTCGTCGAATCATGGGAGAGATATGAAGTATCTGTGTCTGGTGTACCTGGAGAAAGACAAGCTTCGCGCGGTGCCTGACAAGGAGTGCAAGGCCTCGGCGACGGACTTCAGGAAGTAGCGGCGTGCTGATGGCCGCCGAGGCGCTTCAGCCGGTCGAAACCGCGGCCACGGTTCGAGTCCGCAACGGCAAAGTGTCAGTCACCGACGGGCCGTTCGCCGAAACGAAGGAGCAGCTGGCCGGCTTCTACCTGATCGATGCGAGGGACCTGAACGAGGCGATCAACGTGGCTGCGAAGATTCCGCCGGCGCGGGAAGGGCAGCGTCGAAGTGCGGCCGGTCCGCGAGCTGGAGGCGTGAAACGCGGGAGTCGATTGACGATTGAGGAACGGCGACCGGAAGGCGCGCCGCTCCCCTGTCGCTCGCGGTACCTACTGCCTGTCGAAGACGAGGGTGTTCTTGACCGTCTGCCCCTTGCCGTTCACGCCCTCTTGCGGCGACGGTGAGCGTCTTGCCGTCGGCTGATACCACGATGCCGTTCACGAGCGTTTGTTTGCCATCCATCTTATAGGTGCTTCGAATCGTCGTCGCCGTCAGCCGCTTCAGCATCACGACATCCGCGTCTGGGTTGCTCCCGGTCACACGGATCTCCTTGCGGTCGAAGTTGCCGCTGTAGCCCCACTTGACCGGCGAGCCATCGGCGGCCACTCCGCACGACATCGACCTTTCGCCCCGCGCCGGCAGACTCGATCGTCGCCGTCATTTCCTTCGGCGCAGGACCGGGACTGAACTTCGACTTCGCCACGATTGAGTTTCCAGGTGCCGTTCGCAGGATCCTTGTCCTGCGCCAGCGCTACTGCCGCACCACGCAACCACAACGACGCCGGCCAGGAGCCCGGGGATCCACCGCCGAAGACGCAACCTCATCGCGACCTCCAGTAACGCTGCTAGGTTTTCAGAGCGACTTTCCCTTGATAGGAACCGGGCGAGACTACATCTTCCGGTCCACCGCGTCAATGGATGACTCGGACGGAATCAGCCGCGCCAGCCGCGCGACGGACGAGTAAATCGGTCGGGCAGTTTTGGCTTTGACTCCGCTGGCGGTTCAGGTTCCCCAGCGGCCGCGGCTATCTCAGCGTCGAGCTCGTCGTCTTTGGGCAGGCCTTCGACCTGGTCCACGAACATCAGCGAGTGCTGCGACGGGATCTCGAACTTCTTGCCGCAGGACTTGCACGTGACCTCGTCGTCGAGCCGCAGCAGGTAATCGCGGAGCTTGGCAAACTTGGCGCGATCCTGATCGTCGGCGCCCGGAGGGCAACCGATCGCGCTTGACCCGGCGGACCCAGCGGATGCTGTACTCGTTCGTACGTCGGCACCTCGGACACTGATACCGTCCGGGGCGCATTTCCGGTTTCTCGGTGAAGAATGCGCGTTCGTCTAGAGCCACACCCCAGATTGTAACAACGAAGGCCGGCTTTAGACTTTTAACTTTTGACTTTTGACTTTTAACTTTCTAGGCGAACATCCGACCGCTGGCGTCAGCCGGACGCGTGGCGCCGACCAGGGCCGCCAGCTGCGCGGCAAAGATCGTTGCGAGCGCACGCACGGAGCCGCGCTCTTCGCGGCTGTGCGTCAACTCGATCGCCAGCACGCCCGCACACCCGGTGGGAGTCATCAGCGGGACCGCCAGCGCGCCGCTGACGTGATCGTGACTCTTGACGACGCACGTCTGTGCCGCTCGAAACGCGGCCGCGGTGGCGTTGTTGGTCTCGCGTTCGACCCGCGGCAGCTGGGCGAGGACGCGATCGGAATACCCATGCGCGAGTGCGGGCCGCAACTCGTTGGCGATTGGATCCCACACCCAGATGATGAGTCCTACGGCATTCAGGATCCTGGACGTCTCCTGCAGCAGTGGCTGGACGTCACTGTTCGATTCAGCGCGACCCAGCTCCGTGCAGAGCTGCGCCACGGCCATGAGATCGGGTTCTGCCCGATGCTCGAGTAGCGGCGGCGGCTCTTCTGCGATCGGCGTCACCGGAACCTGCGCGACGGCTTGCGGGGATTCAACTGGAGGCGGCTGAAGCGTCTCGGTCGTGGAGCTCTCGACTGGAGCCGGTGGTGCCAGCACGACCTCGACGGCTGGTACGACGGGCATGTCATCCTGCAGGTTCGCCGACTCATGTCGCGCCACGATCGAATCTCCCGACGGTGACGGCGCGATCGAGCCGTCGAAAAGTGATCCGGGCCGTTGTGGTCCGCGTGGACGGAGCCTGGACATCGATCCAAACGCGGAAGCGACCATATGACGGAGCCGTGTCGGCGGCGGACCATCACTGACCCAGGCACCCTCCGCACCCGGCAGCCCTGCCTGCAGCGTGTCCACGACTTCAATCGGGTCGGGGTAGAGCTCGAGAAACTCGCGCACGATGACATCGGGTTCGAGGCCGATCGCGTGCGCGTACGCACGAATGAACGCCCGGCGAAAAATGCCGGATGGCCAGTGCGACACGTCGTCCCGCTCGAGTGCATCGAGCAGTGAAACCTTGATCTTCGTCTGCTCGGCGATCGTCGTGAGGGCGACTTGCTGCTGCTCGCGTCGTTCGCGCAGGCGTGCGCCGAAACTGTCAGGCATGGGGCATACCTCAGGGCCACGACAGACGCAGCCGTGTCGTTAACGTTGGCAATTCAAGATTGAGGAAGTCTGTGCGGCACGCAGCCCTGTGGACCGATCATCGCGCAGCCTCAGGCGAGGCAGGCCCCGCGCGATGAAGGGGACTGCAAAACCGGCAGAAACGAGAGTAGCAACATGCGCAGGACGTTTCAAGCCTCGAAATGCACTGCAGACGGCTGTTTGCGCGGCTTCCGGATATACTCGACTCACACGTCCCCGGCATCTTTGTTCGCCTTTATTTCGCCTGACAGAGGCTCTTCGCGCGTGTCGCCTTTTGACGCCCGTTTCCGATTCCTCAAGAGAAGGAGCATGGCCGATTGACGGCTGAAAACGGGCAATGGATGTGATGAACGTGACTTCCGAGCTGCCGGGCAGGACCACCGATGAACGCGTCGTTGCTGACGCGCTTTTCGGGACGTTGTACGCCGAACTCCACCGGCTCGCACGGCGCGAAGTGAACCGGCAGGGTCCGGTCGGCCGCCTCGGTGCGACGACACTTCTGCACGAAGCCTATCTTTCCATGTCGGGCCGGGAGGGCACGGTCTTCGTTGATCACGCCCGCTTCATGGCCTACGCCGCCCGCGTGATGCGCGGCCTGATCATCGACGATGTCAGGCGGCGGCGGTCGGAAAAGCGGGGGGGTCTCTTCAGCATCACGTCGCTCGGGATGGACCATTCCGAGAGCGTCTTCACGCCGACCTCGTTGTTACAGATCAGCGATGCGCTCGATGAACTCGCGGAGGCTGAACCTGGTCTTGCCGAGATTATCGATTTGAAGTTCTTCTGCGGTTTCTCCTTCGCCGAAATCGCCGCGATGCGCGGCGTGTCGGAGCGGACGATTCAGCGCAGCTGGGAAAAAGGGCGTCTCTACCTGCACCATGCTCTTGCCAGCGCGGCGCCGGCGTCCGGGAACGCCAATGCCGCCCATCAACGCTGATCGGTGGCGCGTCCTCAGCCCTTACCTGGACGAAGCCCTCGAGATTGCGCCGGCCGACCGCGCCGGCTGGCTGGCCTCCATCGCCCAACGCGACGCCGCACTCGCCGTGGATCTGGGCACGATGCTCGCGCAGCACCAGATCGTGCACCAGTCGGGATTTCTCGAGACTGCCGTGCTCGATTCGCGCGCGGACCGGGCGCCGTCGCTGGCGGGCCAGGTCATCGGCGCGTACCGCCTGATCTCCCCCATCGGTCAGGGCGGAACTGGCAGCGTCTGGCTGGCCGAGCGCTGCGACGGCCGGTTCGAAGGGCGAGCCGCCGTCAAGCTGCTCAACATCTCGCTGGTCGGCCGCGCCGGCGAGGAGCGGTTCAGGCGTGAAGGCAACATTCTCGCGCGACTGACGCACCCGCAGATCGCGCGTCTCGTTGACGCCGGCGTCTCGGCAACCGGCCAGCCGTACCTCATCATCGAACACGTTGACGGCCAGAACATCGATGACTACTGCGACGATCGCGCACTCGGGATCGACGCGCGCCTTCGCCTGTTCCTCGATGTCGTGGACGCCGTCGCACACGCGCACGCCAACCTCATCGTCCATCGCGACATCAAGCCTGCCAACGTCCTGGTGAGCAGAGACGGTCAGGTCAAGCTGCTCGATTTCGGCATCGCGAAACTGATCGAGCGCGACACGGCCTGGGACGGCGCAACCGCGCAGGTCAGCCCGCTGACGCGGGAAGGCGGTGCCGTGTTGACGCCCGAGTACGCGGCGCCGGAGCAACTGTCCGGTGGAGCGGTCACGACCGCCACCGACGTGTACGCGCTGGGAGTGCTTCTGTATGTACTGCTCAGCGGCCGGCACCCTGCAGGCGAGGCGCTCCAGTCTCCGGCGACGCTCATTCGAGCCATCGTCGATCGCGAACCTCCACGCGTATCCGACGCGGTGGCTGCACGTGCACATGAATCCGAGGCCCTGACGCGTCACGCCATCGCGTGTAGCACGACGCCGGCGAAGTTGCGGCGAACGCTGCGAGGCGATCTCGACACGATCGTCTCGAAGGCGCTGAAGAAGAACTCGGCTGAGCGCTACTCTTCGGTGACCGCGCTCGGAGACGACCTGCGACGCTATCTGCAGGACGAACCGATCAGCGCCCGGCCAGCGTCGATCAGCTATCGAACTGTCACGTTCGTTCGGCGCCACGCCGCCGCGGTGGCGACCGCGGCTGCGGTCGTCGTGCTGATCGCGGGCCTGATCGCGCTGCACACGCGCCGACTGTCCGCCGAAAGAGACCACGCTCAGCGTGAAACGGAGAAGGCAGTCAAGATCAGCGAGCTGCTGATGGGAGTTCTGAGCAGCGCCGATCCGTATGCGATTCGCGGCGGCCAGGGAGAACCCACCGTGCGCGCCGTGCTCGACGCCGGCGCAGTACAGGTGCAGACCGAACTGGCGAACCAGCCCGAGCTGCAGGCCCAGATGCTGACCAGTATGGGACGCACCTATCGCCGCCTTGCCGCCTACGACAGGGCGCAAGTGCTGCTCGAACAGGCGCTCTCAATCGGTCAGCGCGTGTTCGGGACTGAAGACGCCCGGGTCGCTCAGACACTCGACTATCTGGGCGTTGTCCTAGCCGACAAAGGCGATTACAGGGAAGCGGGGCGCCGGCTCGAGGAGGCACTGCGCATACGCCGAAAAGTTCTCGGGCCGGAGCACGAGGATGTCGCGGTCACGCTGGCGGAGCTCGGACGCGTCTACCAGGACCAGGGCGAGAACCAGCGCGCCGAACCGATCCATCGCGAGGCGCTGACGATCAGACGCAAGGTGCTCGGCGAGGATCACCGTGAAACGGCGGTCAGCGAGAGCGATCTGGCGTCAGTCCTGCGGCTGAATGGCGACCTCGCTGGCGCTGAGACGCTGCTCCAGCAGTGCCTGGAAACCAATCGACGGACACGCGGCGAGGATCATCCGAACACCTCCACCACGTTGCACGACCTGGCCTTGATTGCGGCGACCAGAGGTGAATTCCAGTCTGCCGAGTCACTCCTGCGCCGGGTGCTGGCCACGGAGCGGGCAACGCTCGGTGACCGGCATCCGGTCATGGCGACGACGCTCAACAGCCTGTCGCACGTCCTGATGAACCAGCGCCGTTTCGACGAAGCCGCCTCCGGGCTCGAAGAGGCGCTCGACATCGCGCGGAGCGTTCTCGGCAACGATCACCAGCTGGTGGCGATCTACTCGATCAATCTCGGGTCCGCGCAGCTGGCGCGACGCAAACCCGCCGAGGCCGAGACGCTGCTTCGTGAAGGGCTCAGAATCCGGGCGCACGCGCCTGACGTCGTTCCCAGCCGCCGGCGAACATTCGTCGAAGATGACTGGAGCCTCGGCGCGACCAAGAGCGTCCTCGGCGCAACACTCCTCGCGCTCAGGCGCTACGGCGAAGCAGAGACCGTTCTTCTCGACGCCCGCGGCGATCTCGCCTCCCTGACTCCGGCGCAGCCGCTCGCGATGAAGACCACTCTTGCGCGGCTGGTCGAACTCTACGTCGCGTGGGGCAAGCGCGATCAAGCGGCGACGTACCGAGCACTCCTCGGTTCTTGATCACTCCGAGGGGCTTCGCCCCTCGGCACGCCTCCGCTGAAGCTTCGGCGATGTCCGCCGTAGCCTTGGCGAAGGCGGAACTCCCCAACACGCTCTCTCGCGAGCCGCTTCGCTGCGCTCGCTCGCGTCTTCTCCCGCCCCGCCTTGCCTCGCCGATCGATTTGATGGTGTGCGAAGGTCTGTCGCCTTTCCTCGTGTTGTTCCGATTCTCCAGGTACAACCGAGCAACTTGAGAAATGGAGCGCGTCACGATGTCAACCAGAGTAAGAGCCATGTTCCTCGTCTGCACCCTCGCCGTCTCGGGTATGGCCAACGGGGCCGAACGCATCGTCCCACCCCCGGTTCCGTTGGAACTCGAGCTGTCGAGCGATTACAAGGTGTTTCTTACCGGGCACGCAATCGGCACTCAGAACTACATCTGCGCGCCGGCCGCCACGCCGTCTGGCGTGGACTGGCTGTTCCTCGGACCGCAGGCAACCGTCTATGATGAGTACGGCGAGCAGGTGTTCACGCATTTCCTGAGCAAGAATCCTCTGATGGCCGACGCGCTGCACGCGACCTGGCAGCACTCGAAAGACACGAGCGCCGTTTGGGGAAGAAAGCTTCACGGTTCGACGGACGCGGCCTACGTCGCATCCGACGCGATCGAGTGGTTGTTGCTCGAGGTCACAGGAATGAAGGCTGGACCAACCGGCGGCAGCAAGCTCACGACCGCCGTCCGCATCCACCGCGTGAACACCGTAGGAGGACTGAAGCCGCCTGTGGCGGAGTGCACGACCGCGACGATCAACACGAGAAAACTGGTCCCGTACGAGGCCGACTACTACTTTTACAAGTAAAAACTTCTACTGTTTCATCAGGCGAAGCGCAACATCGGTGCCGTACGGAGGTGCTTCAAGCACATTGAGGCCGCCTCTCACGGCATCGAGTCGCCTGGAGATGGCACCCGTCATCGTGTCAATCCACTCCCCTCTCCATGATCCCTCCGGCAACTGCACCGAAAGGCTCGTGTCAGTGCCTCCGCCTCTCATAAAGATCGCCATGGCTGTGTCTGACACGAGTGCGTGCACGGTGACACCAGCCGGGGCGACGGACCTGACGACTGAGTCGTCGGGGCGCATGCGGACGAAATCGAATGAATGAATGAAGTCGCGCAGCACTTTCAGCTGACGACGGAATCCCGCGTTGCCGCCACCCGGCTGCGTCGAGGGATACACGAAGGTGCCGTTCTCGTAGCCGGCGGCAAACGAATAATCGAGATGGTTGAAGAGCCCTCCGCCGGCGAGAATGAACTCCCACGCTTCTTGCCGGTATGGCGTGTCGCTCGTGCCCTTGAATCCTGTTTCGTTGTCGCCGATGACTTTGTTCAACCCGTAGTTCGCAGTGACGGCATCGGGATTCGCGTAGTGGAAATTGAAGACCGACACCGCCGGATGCGCTGGCTGCACCGTTCCTGATTTATTCGCGATGTTCTGCGAGATCAGATGTTTCTTCGGCAAGCCCCGCTCGCTCTCGACGATGACGTCGGCGATGTGATGCTGCCAGTCGAGTGGCACCGCACGGGTGTAGGGTTCGTTCATGATCTCGAAGATCACGTTGTCCATCGGATTCAGCTCGGTGACCAGCCTGCGCGTAAGCGCCTCCTGGATTGCGAGCAGGCCGCCCTGCTTGTCGAGCGTGAACGTCGAGCCGGCCGACGTTGCCGACACCATTGACGTTGTTCCTGCCGTTCATCGGGCTCAGGTTCCACTGGGTCTCCTCGTACATCGGGCAGAACAGCGTCAATTCGACGACGATGCCCTTCTCCTGCGCGTACGCAACCAGCGCCTTCAGCCGCGCGAAGTACGACGTCGTCCCAGCGGCGAAGATCGAATCGGTTGCCGCCGTTCGCATACCCCGGCTGCTCGCTTCGCGCCCAGGGAGCGATGAATCGTCCAGGGAGCGGCGCGAGTGTATTGCGGGCAATCTTGAACGCTCCTTCAGGTTCGACATACGGCGCCGCTGAAGACGCGCGTGAGCATCATCCCTTCGGCCGCAAGTGTGTCGAAGTACCGGCGGTAGTCGAAGTCGAGATTCATCAGCACGCCGTAGTGCTCGCCCGAACCAATCAACACGGCTGGCCGTCCGCGCCAGAGGAAATAGTGAGGATTGTCCGGGTGGATCGCCAGTGTGGCTCGCGGCGAGGACACGGGCTGACCTGCACCGATCAACGCGGTCAAAGCGGAGGCAAATACAACAATCGGCGGCTTGCACATAATCTTGGTGAAACAGCCTTCTCGCGGTCAGACCGGCATGCTGGGCGTAAAGCCAGATAATATTCGTATACCGACCAACGCGGCTGCCGGATCTCTGGCAGCGCCACAATGTTCACGCCGCACCGCCGATGGCTGACGACAGCAAGCCGCGCCTGCTCATATTCGTCGTGGCGTATAACGCAGAGTCCACGATCCCCAACGTGCTGTCGCGCGTTCCGGCCTCCCTTTCCGTTGATTACGATGTCGAGATTCTCGTCATCGACGATGCTTCGAGCGATCGGACGTTTGAGCTCGGTCAACGAATCAGCGCCGAGCGCTCGCTGCCCTTCAAGCTGCACGTCCTGTTCAACCCGGTGAACCAGGGCTACGGCGGGAACCAGAAGATCGGCTACCACTACGCCATGGCGCAGGGCTTCGACTTCGTGGCCCTGGTCCACGGTGATGGTCAGTACGCACCGGAAGCGCTGCCAGGGCTCCTCGAACCGCTCAAGGCCGGCAGCGCCGACGCCGTGTTCGGCTCACGCATGCTGACGCCGGGCGCCGCGCTCAAAGGTGGGATGCCGCTTTACAAGTTCGCCGGCAACAAGATCCTGACGTGGTTCGAAAATCGCGCGCTCGGCACGAAGCTCAGTGAGTTCCATTCCGGCTACCGCGTCTACTCGGTCAAGGCGCTGAGAAAGGTACCGTTCCACCGCAACACGAACGATTTTCATTTCGACACCGAGATCATCGCGCAGCTCGTCATCGCCGGGTTGAGGATTCACGAGCTGCCGATACCAACGTATTACGGCGACGAGATCTGTCGTGTGAACGGCCTGAAATATGCCGCCCACGTCGTTGCCGCCGTGTCGAAGGCAAGGGCGCAGGACTTCGGGATCTTCTACGACCGCAAGTACGACTGCGCGGCCAGCGGCGGCCCTCAGTACACGCTCAAGCTCGGATACGACAGCCCGCATTCGGCCGCTCTGGAAAGAATTCGATCCGGGTCCAGGGTGCTCGATCTCGGGTGCGCGGGCGGCTATGTCGGCGCACTGCTGAAACAGCAGAAACACTGCGTTGTGACCGGTGTGGATCGGCATCCGCCTGGCAGTGGAGTGGACCTCGACCGGTTCGTCGAGCACGACCTGAACGACGGTCCGCCGCCGCTCCCGTTTGACGAGGACGATTACGTGCTGCTTCTCGACGTCATCGAGCACCTCGACGCGCCCGAACGATTCGTAGACGAGCTGTACGCAGCGATGACGCGGCGCGATCGACCTCGCGTGCTCATCAGCACCGGCAACGTGACGTTCATCATCACCCGGCTGATGCTGCTACTGGGGCAATTCAACTACGGCAAGCGCGGGATCCTCGATCTTACGCACACGCGCCTCTTCACTTTTGGATCGCTGCGCCGGCTGCTCGAGCAGGCGGGATTCGATGTCCACGAAGTTCGTGGTATCCCGGCGCCGTTTCCGCTCGCGATTGGCGACGGCCCGCTGAGCCGGCTCCTGCTGACCGCCAACCAGCTCTTGATCCGGCTGCTCAAAGGCCTGTTCTCGTATCAAATCTTCGTCGTCGCCGAACCGCGTCCATCGCTCGACACCCTCCTGCAAACCGCGGTCGAGCACTCCTCTACTCGCACCGAGACAACGGTCGCGAGCTGACAGGCTCCTGAGATCGTCGCCTACGCGTGTTCCTTTTCGGCGTCTCGAGCCAGTCGAGGGACGGATTTCGGACCTGGATCCCGGACTCCGGACCCCGGTTCGAGGTACGCATTACAATTGATTCATGGCCGGCCGTGAGTGCTATCACTGCAAACAATGGGTTGCGGAAGGGGAACCGCACGATTGCTGGACAACGACCGAAGGCGCCTTGACGCAAGATCTGTCAGAAGATCTTCGTGATGCCTGGGAGCGACTGCGCGAGACGGCGTCCGAGTTCGGCGATCAGCGGGTCTACGCTTCGCACAACTCGATCATGTTCTCGCGGAAGTCCTGCTATTTCTTCGTCCGGCCCAAGAAAAGCTTCCTGGAAGTGTGTCTGTTCCTCGGGCGGCCGCTCAAGGCGCCTCAGATACTCCGTCTCGATAGAACGTCGAAAACGAAGTTCTTCCACATTCTTCGCATTACTCACCGCGACGAAGTTGAAGCGCCGATTACCGACTGGCTCCAAGAGGCGTACGATTTCGCGGCAGTACCCGCTCCAGCGCGGAAGCCCGCAATTCGGAAAGGCGCGGCAAAGCGGACGGCGCGGCCGAGCAAGACAGGCGGTGCTCGAAAGACTGCCGCGAGGAAGCGGAAGCGGCGCTGAGGACGGGAACTGACGGCGGCCGAATTCCTCCATCGTCGCCATGACCAGGCCGCAGCGCAGGTGAGAACTGGAGGGGCGACGTACGGTTGTTTCGAAGGATGGAGTTGTAGGCGCTGATGCAGTCCTTGGGATCATCCAGCAATTCACCCGGGTAATCGTGGTGCACGCCGTGCGTCCGGCCGACGTAGCCGAGGGCCGCAAGCCGTTCGGCAGCTTCCGGATCGAGGTCGCCGGAGTCGTGAACGACGGCCGCTGACGGCGACATCCGCTCGAGCGTGGCGCGCATCATCGCCGCGAGATCGGCTCGCTGTCGGTAGATGTTGCGCAGCTCGGTCGGGTCCTTTTCGAGGTCGTACAACTCTGGCTGAGGAGCGCTGACGAACTTGAAGCGACCGGCTCGGAGTGCGTGCAGTTCACTCCATCCGAAACGACGCGGATAGAGCGACTCGGAGTAGGCATCGAGATCCACGTGCGCGACCTTTCCAGTCATCAACGGCAGCAAGCTCACTCCATCCATCGCCGGCGGCGACACTCGAACGACGTCGAGCACCGTCGGCATGATGTCAACGATGCGGACCACGTCCGACACTCTGTGAGGCACGAGGCCAGGCACACGAACGATCAGGGGGACCTGCAGGGTACTCTGGTAAAGAAAGATCCCGTGGCTGTCCTCGCCGTGCTCGCCGAGTGACTCGCCGTGATCGGCGACCACCACGACGAGCGTGTGGTCGGCGAGGCGACGCTGGTCCACCACTTTCAGGAGACGGGCGAGTTGTGCATCGATGAAGGCGATCGCGCCCAGGGTACGGGACGTCCTCGTACATCGTGCGATACGGTTCGGGCAGCGAGTACGGCGCGTGCGCGTCGTAGAGATGCACCCACGCAAAGAATGGTGAGGCATCCTGCCGCGTCATCCACTCAACCGCGTCGTCAACCACGACGTTGGCCGGCCGCCGCAGCTTCGGGTTTCGATTCTCGCGCTGGCCATCTGAGTACGCGTCGAATCCTTGATCGAGACCTCGTCGCGCATCGACGATCGCCGACCCGACGAACGCACCCGACCTGAAGCCTCGCGCGTGGAGCGCCTCGGCGAGCGTGGTCTGTGCATCTGCGAGTGCGGCGGCGGCGTTGTCGCGGACACCGTGGTGCGGCGGGAAGAGGCCCGTAAACAGGCTGCAATGCGCGGGCAGCGTCAGAAGTACCGTTGACGTGGCCTGCTCGAACACAACGCCTTCACGGGCCAACCGGTCGAGCGCGGGCGTTTCGACGCGGTTGGCTCCATACGCGGAGAGCACGTCGGCCCGGGTGGTGTCGATCGTCACGATCAGGACGTTTCGAACGTCCGGCAAAACGATGCGCCTGTCGGCCGCACAGGCGAACGCCATCAGACTCGAAAGGGCGAACGCGGTCGAATGATGGCCCAGCGAATGCGACGTCATGGCCGACCTACCGCCTCGTCAGAACGAAATCCTGCTTGCCCCAGCAGGCGGTCACGAAATTGGGATAGCTCGTCGTGAGATTCCCGATGATCCCGATGACGCCCTCGAGTTGACCGGACAGCCCCTGAGGCACCTTCGCGGTGGTGGCCTTGCCGGAAATGATCAGAAACCTTGCCGGCGAAAGCTGATCGACCAGATCCAGCGTCCTGTCAAAGTAGTTGTAGTAGTGATAGAACGGATCGGTGGTGATGCCGTGGATGTCGAACGTCGCGGTGCTGCCATTCTGAGCCCCATTGAAGCTCCCGAACATCAACGATCCGCCCGCCAGTTTCACGGAGAGCTGACTGCCCTTCTGCGTGACGACTGCGTCGTAGGTGCGAACCCGCAGGTCTGGAGGCAGCGGGTTCCTTGCCGACACGGGACACAGCTTGGCGTCGGCGACGATCGACAGCTCGTACGATCCGGCCAGGACCTCGCCGGCTGGCAGCGCGAAGTCAAGTCGCGCGTCGTCACTCACAGGAATTCCGTGAACTTGTTCCGGATACCCGTCGGCCCGAACCCGCAGTTCGACGTCGCCCGTGACGCCGTAGAGACGGTAGATCCCCTGATCATCCGTCCTGACCGACATCACAGCCCGTGAACCATCCAGCACATCGACCATCGCCCCCGCTACAGGAAGGCCACCGTCGCTGACGAGCCCCGTGAGCCGGTGGGTGCCGGGCGCGAGCACGAGCACCTGAACGCTCGCGCGCCTGGCGTTATTCTCCGCGGCGACAACGGCCTCTCCGGGCTTCCCGCCAGTTGCCTCACCGCTGGCGTTCAAGCTCAGGACAGCGCCGTCGGAAGATCGCCACGCGGTGGTCGAGGTGAGGTCCTGCGTCGTGCCGTCCGACATCTGGCCAATCGTCGTGGACCGAGCCTTGGTCCCTGGGGGAACCGCGGTCGGACCTTCGACGCGGATGCTCTGAAGCGTCGGCTGGTTCGACGAAGGCGGCGGTGGTGGTGGAAGCCGTGTTGCCTGCGTCGGTGACTTGTCGCACGCGACCAACCAGCCGCCAAGCAGCACCGTCAACGTCAGCGTAGTCGTGCGAAATCGCGACATGATCCACTCCTATCGGTTGATCCCTTTCTCGATCGGGCAGAGCATCACTCTGAGCCCTGACGCCAGTGAAAGTCCTAAGAGCTTCATGGCATTTCTCTGGCGTCTTTATGGGAGGAGCGGGGTCAGGGGTGATGGAGGAGCGGATCGATCGGGCGGTTGAGTACTTTCGTTTCGAGAGGGTCCCGCCGAACGACGGCGGCTCTATCGCGCCGACAAGACGCTCATTCCTGCCGGAGCACGATGATCGGATCGACGGCACTGGCTCGACGCGCCGGAAGGAAGGCCGCCAGGCATGCGACGAGGATCATCACCGTGGCAACCGCGACGAGGATGCGCGGATCGGACGGGTTGACATCGACGACGAGGCTTCTCGTGAGGCGACCGGCAGCCGCCGCACCGAGCAGGCCGACGCCAACCCCGATGACGGCAAGGCGCAGCCCTTCGCCGAGGACTCCACGCACGATCCGGCGCGGCGCAGCGCCGATCGCCATCCGTACGCCGATCTCCCGCAGACGGCACGATACGGAGTAGGACAGCATGCCGTACACCCCGAGCGCGGCAATGAACAGCGCGGCGCCGGCAAATCCGCCGACGAGCGCTGCATTGAAGCGAGGCCGCGCGAGCGCAACCCCGATCCGCTCGTCGAGCGTCAGCACGTCATAGATTGGCAGCGCGGGATCGACGGCCGCGACCGCCTGCCGCAGTTCCTGCACGAGCGCGGGTGACTGGGGTTTCGCTTTGACGATCATCATCGTGTCGGGATACGAAAACTGGAGATACGAGGTGTAGAACTCGGGACGTCCGGCGCTGTTCGGCCAGTCCACGGCCTCGTACTTCACGTCCCCGACGACGCCGACGATCTCGACCGAGTGGTCAGGACCGGCGAACGGACCCGTGGTTCCGCCGAACCACACGCGCTTCCCCACCGGGCTTTCGCCCGGCCAGAAGCGGCGTGCGGCGCTTTCGCTGATGACCGTCACCGGAGGACGATCCGAGCGATCGCGAGACGTCAACGCGCGTCCGGCCAGCAGCGGGATTCCAAGGGTTTTGAAGTAGTCCGCCGAAATGTAGTGCCGGCCCACGACCGGCGCGTTTCCCTCGTCGTTCGATCGATCGGTGAAATAGAGCACGGTTCGCGAGCACCCGGTAAACGGCGTGCATCGATTGACGGCGGCCGATTCGACACCCGGGAGTCTTTCGACGCTCGTCAGGAAGCGTTCGAGGGTGGCCGGACCCTCGGTGACCGGATATCGCGACGTTGGCGGCCGAACCCAGAACGTCACGACGCCGTCCGTGCTGAATCCCCGCTGGAGCCTCTGCATCCGCGCAACGTTGTCCAGCAGCAGTCCTGCCGCGGCCAGCAGCAACACTGCGAGCGCCACCTCGACGACCACGAGCGATCTGAGGAGGCGACGCGGCGTGCCGCCACCGCGCTCGTCTTCCTTCAACGCGTGCGTGAGTGGCGTTCGAGACGTATCCAGCGCCGGCGCAAGCCCGCACAGGACGCTGGTGACCAGCGTGACGGCCACGGCAAACAGCAGCGCACGGGTGTCGAGCACCGGCGCGGAGAATGCCGCGACTGCGGTGCGGCCGGTCCACAGCATGGCGGGGGCGAAGCGTGCGAACGCCTCGACGCCCCAGATTGCCAGCGCTGACCCGCACGCACCCGCAACGACGGCGAGCACGAGGCTCTCGGTGAGCAGTTGACGGATGATTCGCGCGCGTCCAGAGCCGATAGCCATGCGGATTGCGAGTTCACGCCGCCTGCTTCGTCCCCGCGCCAGGAGCAGGCCCGCGACGTTCGCGCATGTAATGAGCAGCACGCACCCCGCGGCGGCGAGGAGCAACAACACCGAACGACGAAGCGTGGGCTCTACACGGGCCTGGCCGATGGGTTGAGCCACGGCACTCCATCGCGAATCGTCGGACTCTCCGTGAAGATTGAACGACGCGCTCGCCGTGGCCAGTTCCGCGTTGGCTTGTGCGAGCGACACTCCATCTTTCAGCCGCGCCACGACCGGGATGAAGAGTTGCGGGGTGATCAGATACTCCGCATAGGTCAGGCGCGGCGCCATCGTCCGCGACATCCAGAGCCGGGCCTTGTCGCTCAGCCCGGAGAAACCCGCGGGCATGATGCCGACGACCGTCAGCGGAACGTCATTGACGCGGACGGTTTGACCGATGATTGAAGGATCCGCACCGTAGCGCACGCGCCACAGGCGATCGCTCAGCACGGCGACCGGCGCGCCGCCGGGAATGCGATCTTCCGACGCCGTGAATGTTCGCCCGAGGGTGGCGGCAACTTTCAGAGTGGCGAAGTACTCGAAGGAAACGATCTCCGCGTCGATCTGCTCGGGATCGCCAGTCCCGCCGCTGAGACTGACGAGCGGGGCCGTATACGACGCTATCGATTGATACGAAGTCACCGAACTGGCCAGCGTGTCGATGAGGGGACTGGACCATCGCGAGAGCACGAGCCCTTCGCGCGGGCTCGTGTGCGTTGTGAACAGCATGACGAGCCGGTCGGAGTCGGCAAACGGCACCGGTCGCAGGAGGGCCGCATACGCGGCGCTGAACATGGTAGTCGTGGCGGCAATGCCGATCGCCAGCGACGCGATTGCGACCACGGCAATGCCCCGCATTCGCACCAGGCTCCGGACGCTGTATCGAAAATCGCTCATGTGGACGAAGACGTCACGCGTGGTGTGATGTTAACGCGGCGGGCGGCTCAACGTCGAAGACATCCCGCCCTCCCGAACCATGGAAATGGACGAGGCTTGACATCGGCGACGTGTTCGTTGTATTAAACCTATGGGTTAATTAACTAATTGGTTTAATACACATGCCCTCCGATCAATTGAGCACCACCTTCGCAGCGCTCGCCGATCCAACGAGGCGAGCCATCCTGGCGCGGCTGGCCTCGGGCGAATGCTCGGTCACCGAACTCTCCGAGCCATTCGACATGAGCATGCCCGCGGTGTCGAAGCACCTGCGCGTGCTCGAGCGCGCCGGGCTGATTGCACGCGGACGCGAAGCGCAATGGCGGCCGTGCCGGATCGAGGCCCGCCCGCTGAAAGACGTGGCTGAATGGGCCGAGCGCTATCGGCACATCTGGGAAGCCAGGCTCGACAGGCTCGGCGACTATCTGAAGGAACTGAAAGAAAAGGAGAGGACTCATGGCCGTAGGCACCGCCGTAAATAGCAGCAGTTTCAACGTGACGACGCCCTCGGAGTGCGAAATCACCCTGACGCGTCTCTTTGACGCGCCACGAGAGCTCTTGTGGGAGGCCATGTCCAAGCCGGAGCACGTCAAGCGATGGTGGGGAATTCTCGACGACAAGCACTCCATGCCCGTCTGCGAGATCGATTTCCGCGTCGGCGGTGCCTGGCGTTTCGTGGGCCGCGGCCCACGAGGCGAGTACGGATTTCATGGCGTCTACCACGAGATCGTCCGGCCAGAACGCGTCGTCTTCACGGAGATCTACGACCCGTTTCCTGACGACGGTTCGATGGTCACCTCGATACTGACAGAAGAAAGCGGGAAGACTCGACTGAGGGTGACGTCCCGCTACCGGTCGCAGGAAGTGCGCGACTTCGTGATCAAGACCGGCATGGAGTCGGGAGCCGCGATCAGCTACGACCGTCTGGAAGATCTCGTGGTCGAGCTGCAGCGCTCGTAGTCACTCCGAGGGGCTTCGCCCCTCGGACTCCCCGACACGCGCTCTCGCGCCCCGCTTCGCCGGCTCGCTCCGATAGCGTGGGCTCACTCGCGCGCTCGTTCGCCTTCGCCCAAGTCGGTTTTGAAAGCCGTTCTAGTCACTCGGTCGCTCAGGTCCAGTCGCGACGGCGGTTCCAGATGCCTTCTGCAGCGCGCAGAGCCAGCGCACCAATGGTCGATGTGGGGTTGACGGCAGCTGACGTCGTGAAGGAGCTGCCGTCGACGATGAACAGGTTCGGTACGTCGTGCGCTTGATTCCACGCGTTCACCACCGACATGTCGGCGGTTTCTCCCATTCGTGCCGTCCCCATGTAGTGGGCAAAATTCTGGATCCGCCCCGAATCGAACACGCGCGCGGCGCCGGCGCTTTCGAGGACACGCCTCGCTGCCTCGGCGCCGTGCGTCAACATTCGAGTGGTATTCTCCGCGGCCCGATAGGTGACCCGTGCGCCGGGAATCCCGTTGGAATCAGCTGTCTTCGAGTCGAGCTCGACTCGATTCACCTCCTCAGGCAGGTCCTCGGCCATCACCGCAATCCCCACCGAATGACCGAAGCGCTTCCGCATCTCGGCATGATGCTGCAGGCCCCATGGAACCGGCTCCGAGTCCCCCCAGGCAACGCTGAGCGGTCCAAACGGCCGATACACCATCATCGAATAGCCGCGGACGAAGCCTCGCCCGCGATCGGTCTCGTAAAACTGCTGGCTGAAGAACGGATTACCGGTGAAGCTCTCGGTCTCGAACGGTTCGTCGAAGATGCCTTCGACGTAGCGCGCCGGATGGTTCATGAAGTACTTGCCGACATTCCCGGAGGAATTGGCCAGCCCGTGCGGGAAGAGCGGCGACGTCGAGGCAAGGAGCAGGCGTGGAGTTCCGATGCCGTTGCAGCAAACGATGACGATACGCGCCTGCTGTTCGTGCAGGGCGCCGTTGCGATCGAAGTAGTGCGCGCCCGAAACGCGTCCGGTCTTGTCGACGGTGATCGCCCTGACGCGCGCCCACGTCTTGAGCGTGGCTCCGGCGCGGATCGCCCTCGGCCAATACACGACGTCAGCAGACGCCTTCGCCTTGAGCGGGCAGCCGAAATTGCACCGGCCTCTGTTGTCGCAACCGCTTCGACCGTCGTAGTCGCGTGACAGGATCGCGTTGTCCGACGGCCACCAATGCCATCCGAGCTTCTCGAAACCGCGCACCACCGCTTCACCCGATCGTCCAAGCGGCAATGGCGGCACCGTGCGGGTCGTCCGCCTCGGGTTCGCCGGGTCGCCCGCGAGGCCGGAGACGCCGATGATCGAGTCGTTGAGATCGTAGAACGGCTCGAGATCGCGGTAGGAAAGAGGCCAGTCATGCGCGAGACCGTCGAGCCGGCGGGTGGCGAAATTCGACGGGTGCAGGCGCGGAAAGTGACCTTCCCAATGGACCGTGCTGCCACCGACACCGTTCCACATCGCGATCTGCGTAGGTCCCGAGCCTGCGGTGGCCACGGGGTAGTCCTCGCGTCGCTGACGATCGTTTGGATTGAAGGTGCGACTTCCTCGCCGCAACGACACTTCGAAGTCGCTCCGCTCGGAGGCGAAATCAGCCGGCCGGTGCCAGTCACCCTGCTCCAGGCAGACGACCGATGCACCCCTCGATGCCAGCCGCCAGCTGACAGCTGCGCCGGCCGCGCCGGAGCCGATCACGAGTGCATCGACTGGCGTACGACTCACGACGAAACGTCGAGGAAGAGCGGCGCCATGACGCGCACGCGCGCGACTCGACTCTCGTCAAACCGCTCCAGCTGGGCGGTCCGTTTTGATGAGCGCCGGAATGTGTAGCCGAGCACCGTCCAGATTTGCGGCTGCGTGTAATACGCCTCGTAGGTGATGTCGCGAAGCGCAGCAAAGAAACCGGCGGGCGTGTCCGCGCGCTCGAAATGCGACAGGGCGTCGCGCTGCTGATCGGGGCGAGACGCCGCGAATTCGACACCGGTCGCGGTCCGGCAGTGTGTGTCCACGGCGCGCAACCCATCGCTCAGGAGGGCCCTTATCTTGGCATCCGCCGCCGTCACGCGGTCAACGTAGCCCACACCGCCGATCTCGGAAGCGGCAGGCATGCCAGCCGCCGCAGGAATCAATGTGTCGATGGCCGCCCGCAGGATTCGTTTTTCATTGGCGCCGAACGATCCGCCCAGCAGTGGTGCGGGAGAGAACGATCCCAGCCGCGCCGCCGGCGCGATGACGGTCAGCCCCACAGACGTCCCGATGAAGGTGCGGCGGGTTACATGGATCGGCATGTGGTTAGTCTAGAAATGGTTTCAAAACCCACGTGGCGATCAACGATTTTCGTTGTCGCGCTGCATCATCGTCCAAAGACGAACAGGAGAAAGGGAGAAAGAGATCTAATTCGTTTTCTCCTGTTCTCCCCTTCTCCTGTTTGATCTTCACACGGTCGGGGTCGCTAGTCTCGACGACCCGGAACCGCCCAGTCGCGAGCCATTGTATTCATTTTTCCTATGCGCCGACCGCTCTGGGTGTGCACGGCAGCACCGGCTTGATGTCGACAACGGGCGTCCCATCGATCGCCTCGATAGGGCCGACGCGCAGTCGGTTCCCATCGATGGCGCGGACGACCACCGGATGCAGACCCAGAGGATTCGGACGATCCGGGGATCGAGTCGCAAAGACACCGGTCAGCGGGTTGCGTGTATCCGACCGCGGGTGGACCTGCAGGACCTCACGGTGTGCCCGATGAAACCAGGTGATGACGATGAGTTCGTCGCCGGTGGCGATGAGGTGCAGCGCCTGGCTTGCCCAGGGATACACCTCCAGCCACACATCGGGCGCGCCCTCAGACCCCTGTTTCGGAGCATCGGCACGCTGCTTGATATCCGATCTGATGACGCCGACCGGCCGAAGCTCGAAACCGATCGACGCCTGATCCTCTGTGTCACCGGTCACCATTGGCTCACTCCTTCCGGCGCTGACTTCTTCGCTCAACGATATCGTCATCTCATGCTGGAACAAACGGCGGAGGGTAAACAGACGATAATCAACAGGCGAGATGATTTTCGAGCAGTTCTATCTCGGTTGCCTCGCGCACGCCTCGTACCTGATTGGCGACGAGCAGTCGCACCTGGCAGCAGTGGTCGATCCGCAGCGTGATGTCGAGCAGTACGTGGCGTACGCGCGCGACCACGACCTCCGCATCGCCTACGCGGTGCTCACGCACCTCCATGCGGACTTCCTGGCCGGACATCTCGAGCTTCGGGATCGCACGGGCGCGGCGATCTGCCTTGGCGCCGCCGCGGCGGCGGAGTATGCGTTCACGCCGCTCGCAGACGGCGGCACTATCGACCTCGGCCGCGTCCGGCTGCAAGCACTCTCGACCCCCGGCCACACACCAGAATCGATTTCGCTGCTCGTGTTCGATCTGGATCGGAGCGACACACACCCGCACGCCGTTCTGACCGGCGACACCTTGTTCGTCGGCGATGTCGGCCGCCCCGATCTGCGCGTGTCGCTCGGCTGGTCAGCGGCGTCGCTCGGCAATCTCCTCTACGACTCGCTGCGAACGAAGCTCCTTCCGCTTCCTGACGATAGCCTGGTCTACCCCGCCCACGGTGCCGGATCGCTTTGCGGCAAAGCGCTGGGAAACGAGATGTTCTCGACGATTGGAGAGCAGAGACGCTGGAACTATGCGCTGCAGCCGATGACGCGGGAAGCGTTCGTCGATCTCGTGACGGCCGATCAACCGGATGCGCCGCCGTACTTTACCCATGACGCGGTGCTGAACGCCAAGGAGCGTCCGACGCTGGAAGAGTCACTGGCCACCGGCCTGACGCCGCTGACGCTCGACCAGCTGCTCGAACACCAGCGGAAAGGCGCACAGATCCTTGACACCCGCGAGCCGGAGGATTTTGCCGCGGCTCATCTCGCCGGCACCCAGAACATCGGGTTGGGCGGCCAGTATGCCACCTGGGCGGGGACCATTCTCAGCCCGCAGCGCCCAATCGTGATCATCGCCGAACCTGGACGTGAGCAGGAATCGGCCGTCCGTCTCGGCCGCATCGGTTTCGACAACGTGGTCGGTTATCTGGATGAGGGGCTGCGCAGTTTGCGATCACGGCCGGACCTGACCGTATCGATCGAGAAGCTGAGCCCGGTGGTTGCCGCGGAACGGCTTCAGGCAAAGGAGCCGCCGCAGCTCGTCGACGTGCGAACGCCTCGCGAGTACGCCGAAAAACACATCCACGGCAGCGTGAACGTGCCGCTGAATCACCTCAGCGATCGCATTCGGGAATTCGCATCCGATCGACCGCTGCTCGTCCACTGCGCGGGGGGATACCGATCGTCAATCGCCGCGAGCCTGCTTGAAAAAGAGGGATACCGTCAGATCAGCGAGCTGGCCGGCGGAGTAGCTGCGTGGGAAGCAGCCGGTCTTCCGCTGCGATCGGCGTAGCCGAATAGCCTTTCCAGAGCCATTCGAGTGCGGCGGGCAGGGTCTGCTGCTTCATACCGCGATCGCAGTGTCCGGCGTTCCGCGCAAAGACAAACTGATAGTGATATTTCTTGGCGGCGAGAACCCTGGCCATGTTCTCGTTGGCCACGACCCAGTCGTGCATGTCGTCGCGCATGACGTTGGGATTGTACAAGTCACGATCCCCAACCTGCATCCAGATCCGAATCGGCTTGGCCGGGCTCTCCGGGATGAGGCGACGGTGGAACTCCCAGGCGCCGCCTGGGGTCTCGGGGTTCGGAGGCCACTGCTGATTCACGTAGGTGCCCGAATAGCTCAACACGCGGTGATACAAGTCGTTCCGGTACCACGCCATGCTCAGCGCCGCGGACGCGCCGGAACTGCACCCCATCGTCGCGCGCCCTTCGGGATCCTTGGTCAGCTTCACGTTGTACTGCTTTTCGACGAGTGGCAGCACCTCGGTCTCGACGAATTCGGCATAGCGGCCTGACATCGTGTCGTACTCGAGGCCGCGCTGGCTGCCTTGCGCGTCGCCGCTGCCGTTGCCGATGGAGATGGCAATCATCACCGGCACGCGTTTCTGTGCGATCAGGTTGTCCAGCGCCGTAAACAACAATTGATCGGGACCATCGGCGCCGACGATGAACGGCACGGACGTGCCGGCGACATATTGCTTGGGAACGTACACCGACACGCGACGCGTGTAGGGCGCCGGATGACTGGTCGTGACGATCAGCTTGGCTGGATCGTTTGGATCGGGCGTGCCGAACGTGCCGGCCTCACGCGCGACGCCCGGGTAGATCTTGCTGTCGGCCGAGCTCATCGTGAAGTTGTAGATCGTGCCCTGCGGCACGCCATTCTGTACGGTCATTTCGGCCGCGGGATTGTGCGTCGGACCGATAATGAAGTTGCCTTCCGCATCGACCGCCGGAACGGCGCCGTCGGGCAATTCCTTCGCGGTGACGTAGCCGGGCGTATTGGGATCGCGGGTCGGCGGCGTCGGTCGCGGCGGTGTCGTCGCCTGCGCCGGCGGCGGGGCGGCAGGCGTCTGAGCGCCTGTGCCTTGAGCGATCGCCGGCGCGACCTGTGTCATCAAGCCGAGCACGAACGCAGCGCGCAGTCGTATCGCTTTCATCGTCGATACCTCTCCACGGGAATCGTCACGTCAGGATTTTGGAAACAGCTGCAGCGCCCGCGGCAGATCGGTATCGGCCACCGCGACCACGGCTGCCGTGGTCTTGGTGCGTGACGATGCCGTTGCATAGGCGTATCGGATGCTGACCTTGGCTCGAGCGAGCTTTTCGACCGCTTTCGCGAGTGCGCCCGGCCGGTTTTTCAGCTCGATGAACAACACCTCTTCGGCGGTGAACACATAACCGGCCTTGGTGAGGGCACGAGCTGCCAGATCACCGTTCGGCACGAGCAGCCGCACCGTTCCCGCTTCGCGGCCGGTTTCCGGCGCCGACAGCGCGAGGAGATTGACGCCTCCCTGCGCGAGGTCTCGACACAGCCGGGCCAGCGTGCCGATTTCGTTATCGAGCGGCAAATTGAGCTGGGTGGCCTTCATACTCGTTCAGACCGGCCGGCCCGGTATCAGCTTCGCAACTTCTTGTAGCCGTCGAGATTGGCTTTCAACGATTCGAGCGGCGGCACGCCTTCGCGCTCGTACTCGATGATGTACCACTCGATGCCACCGGTTGTTTCGGCGGCCGTCATGATTGCCGGCCAGTTCAGTTCGTCGGCCCCGAGATAGGCGTCGGGGTTCTTCTTCGAGAACGGTTTGACGTGCATCGAGATCGTTCGCCCGGCGTTTCGCTTGATCAGATCGACGACGGTCACGCCGGCCATCTCCGAGGCATTGCCGGTATCGAGCTGCAGGATGACGTCCTTCGAGGTCCGATCGGCAAAAAGGTTCCACCAGTATTCGCCGTCGATGCGGTTGAAGTCGGTCGTGTGATTGTGGTATCCGACCCGCATCTTGTGCGGCTTGAACGTGTCCGCGGCTTCGTTGACGGCGTCAGCAGTCTTCTTCAGCAGGTCGCCTGACTTGTAGACGTCCGCGGGCAGCGAACGAATGATGAGATTTCGATTGCCGACTGCCTGGTTGAACTCGACGGTGGCGGCGATCTTGTCGCCCTGTAGCTCGTCGAGCCGATGGTGGAATCCGCACGCCTTGAGCTTCGCCGCGTCGAGATGCTTCCGCCATTCAGCGCCAGACTTGCCAAATGCGTTTTCGAGCTCGACCGCCTCGAACCCGATCCTGGACAGCTCCTGCAAGGTGCCAGGAATTTCAGTCGCCAGTTGCTTGCGGACACACCAGAGCTGCGTCCCGATCGGGATCCGCTTCCATGCGGCCGCCGTGGATTCCAGCGACGGGAGAAACAGCGCCGAAGCCGCGGCGACACCGCCAAGCCTGAGAACGTCGCGCCGAGTCGGGTGCGTCGGCATGGAGAATCCTTTCAGCTTGGCGCATCCTAAAGTTAAAAGTAAAAAGTTAGAAGTTAAAAGTAAAAAGGCGCCTTACCCAAACAGCGTTCCGGCTTTAACGTCCGCCGGCAGGCTTCGGCCCCCCGTAAACGTCGCCTGAAGCTGGCCGCCAGTCCAGCGCCGCAGACGATACAGGGTACAGAAAACGAAATCCGGCGCCGCGCCCCCTTGCCCGCCCACCAATTCGCCACCGCGACGCACGTTGTCCTGCATCCATGCCGGAACGAGCAGGTGGTATGGGTTGCGCTGCACTTCGCCGACGTGAAATGACAACGCGGTCATCATGTCGGCAAGATCCGAAACGCTCGATTCGGCCATCAGGTTCGGCGTCGCCATTGCTCCCCAGAACTCCGTCTCGACGACGTGGCATGAGAATTCAGGCGGCAGCCGGGCCAGCGCATCGACGAGCAGGTAATGCGTGCCGATGTGCGTACTGTTCCAATCCGAGTCGTGCGGGAAGAACACAATCTCCGGCCGCTCCTCGCCAAGAATGGCGGCGACGATCTCGACCGACGCCCGCCACGCGGCGGGATCAGCAGCCCGGGCCTTGGCGTTGATGCTCTCGAGGCCCAGCGGCGCGGTCTGCAGCAGGTCGAATCCGAGATAATCGCACGCGTCCTTCAGCTCGCCGAGTCGCGCGGCCTGTCGCGCCTTGTTGCTTCCTTGCGTGACGGCCACATTGATCACCCGCATCCCGGCCTCGCGCATGAGGCGCAGCGCCAGACCGCCAATAATGCACTCGTCGTCGGGATGCGGTGAGAAGATCAGCACGCGCGGCGCGTCGGCGGCAATGGAGGGTTTCGAGGGAATCGGGAATCCGCCGAGCGGGAATCGCCGGCCTTCCCTGATCAATCGAGCGAGCTCGGAAACGTAGTGGTGATACGTGTTCATGGTCTCTTCGCAGTTGCGGGAAGACTGGCCGCGGCGATTGCCTGACCGTGGCGCTTGTCGTGCTCATCCGGGACATGGAACGTGATTCGTTCGGCAAGCTCGGGGAATTCAACCTTCAGCACGTCGCGAGCGCCCGACACGATGTCGTCTCCGCCAGGGCCCGACGTGACGCGCCCGAGCACCAGAACGTGGCGGATGTCGTAGAACGAGGCGAAATGTGCGACGCCGTACCCGAGGTAGGTGCCGATGGTTTCGTAGATCTTTCTCGCGCGGGGATCGCCGTCGACCATCAACGCCTGCACATGCTTCAGACGCTCGGGCAGCGGCATGTCGGGGCGCGAGTCGATGCCAGCCGCCGGCATGAGCCGGCCAACGCACTGCTGAGAGAAGTACTGGGCACCGACACCATAGTCCCCCGACCATTCGTCGGCGGGAGCGGCGGGATTGTAGTCCACCGGCACGAACGCCAGCTCGTTCAGCCACGACGTGATGTTGCCGTCCGGCGTGACGTAGCCGGCCGCCGTGCTGGTGCCGAATGCGATTCCGAGGATCGAATTCTTTCCGAGAGACATCGAACCGGCAAGCGCGGTGACCTCGCCGTCGTTCACGACCTCGAAGGGGACGTCGTTCCACGCTTTCCGGATATCGAGAAACAGATCCCGCACACGAGCGTCGAACACGTCTTCGGGGACACCGCGAAAGAGCGACCCCACCTTCACGCGGTTGTTCACGTATACGCCGGCGGCGCTGCCCCCGATCGCGTCGACGCGCGGAAGGTGAGCCGCGGCCTTCGCCAGCGAGTCCATGATGCCGTCGACGTGATACCGCGGATCCGGCTTGTAGTACGGATCCCACACCGTCTCATCGCTGAAGACAACCGTACCGTCCACGAGCGCTGCGACCTTCCGGTCACTGCCGCCGAGATCGAAGCCGATTCGGCAGCCGTCAAGATGACGGCCGAGCGGCCTGGTCTGGGAGTGCTCGGGAGGCAAATCGCGCGTGTGCACGATCTGCAGCGGGTGATCGAACATGCGCTGGCCGACCATGTGCGCGTCGAATTTCCCCGTCGGCGTGTCGCGGTAGTGCGCCGCCAGCCTCGACACGAGCGATCGCGGCCCGTCGACGTGAATCCGCCAGCCGCCCCGTGACCAGAGAAGAAACTTGACGAAACGCTCGAGGAACGTGAAGTTCGCGGCTGACTGCGAATGAGAGTCCGGCAGCACGCGAATGTCAAAGCGAAAGACGGAGCCGTCAGCCTGTTCGAGCGCCAGGCCAACCGGTATCGCGTCCGGTACCTGGTCAACGAGCGATCGGAACGCGCGCACGGCGAGAGCGGCAGGACGGAACCCGGGGTCGAGAACCGGCACCACTCGCGGCGCGACAAGCGGCAAGCCCTGGTTTGTATCCATCGTCTCCGCGCTGCCTGTTGGAACCACGAATCTTAACATTCGCGGCAATGGATCTTCCGCCTCGAATTAGGAGACCGGCGAACGAGTGCGCGAGTGAGCCCACGCGATCGGAGCGAGCCGCCGTAGCGGCGAGCGAGAGCGGGTGCAGGGGAGTTCGAGGGGCGAAGCCCCTCGAATAAGATCAGAGTACGATAAGGTTGCACCATGAACCACCCTCTTCGAGTGCTCGTCGCCGGCTGCGGCAACATGGGCGCGAGCCACGCGCGCGCGTATCACAAGATGCCGGAGTTCAAGATCGCCGGTGTCGTCAGCCGGGGCGCCGCGTCGCGCGGGGCGATCAGCAAGGAACTTGGCGGCCTGCCGGAATTCAGTGACTACTATCAAGCGCTGGCCGAAACCAGGCCCGACGTCGTCAGCATCAACACGTATCCGGAAACCCATGCGCCGTATGCGAAGGCGGCGATCGAAGCGGGCTGCCATGTGTTCTGCGAGAAGCCGCTCGCCGAAACCGTTGAGGAAGCGCAAAGCATCGTCGATGCGGCGCGTACGGCGCGCCGTAAACTGGTCATCGGCTACATCCTGCGCGTTCATCCCGCGTGGATTCGCTTCATCGAGCTCGCGCGTACCCTTGGCAAGCCGCTCGTCATGCGGATGAACCTGAACCAGCAGAGTCACGGTCCGACGTGGAACGTCCATCGCAACCTGATGCAGTCGATGAGCCCGATCGTGGACTGCGGCGTGCATTACGTCGATGTGATGTGTCAGATGACCGGGGCGAAGCCGGTTCGGGTGTCCGCGGTCGGCACCCGGCTCACTGATGACATCAAGCCCGGAATGTACAACTACGGCCAGCTCCAGGTGACGTTCGATGATGGCTCGGTCGGATGGTACGAGGCTGGCTGGGGTCCGATGATGAGCGAGGTAGCCTTCTTCGTCAAAGACGTGATCGGGCCCAAAGGCTGCGTCTCCATCGTCAAGGACCCGAACGAAACCGCCGCGAAAGGGTCGGACGACATCGACAGTCACACGAAGACGAACTGCATCAAGCTGCACCACAGCGACATCGACAAGAACAACGAGTTCGTGAAGCGGGACGAGCTGATCAACACCGAGGACGAGCCTGACCATCAGGGACTGTGCGATCGCGAGCAGGCGTTTCTCCTCCGCGCCATCCAGCAAGACGTGGATCTGTCCGATCACATGCAGGATGCGGTCAACAGCCTGCGGATCGTGCTTGCCGCCGACGAAAGCGTTCGGACCGGGCAAGTCGTCGCACTCTGATCGGCTGATGTAACATTCTTCGTTCCGGCAATCCATCAGGAGCGACAGCGTGACCGCCACCGATCTCGTCGACCGCCTCGCCGCGCACAAAACCGTCGGCGGAGCGCCGCGCACGGAGCTCGAATGGCTGGCGTCACACGGGACGCTGCGGCATATCGACGAGGGGCAGGCACTGAGCCCCAAGGGAGTGCCGGTCACCAACCTCTTCGTGGTGTTGACGGGGCACATCGCGATCTTCGTGGACCGCGGCGCCGGTCGCAACAAGATCATGGAGTGGCGGACGGGTGATGTCACGGGCCTGCTCCCCTACTCCCGCATGATCACGCCGCCCGGCGACTCCGTGGCGCAGGAGCCGACAGAAGTCCTCGCCATCCCTCGCGAAGACCTGCCGGCGATGATTCGCGAGTGCCACGAAATCACGACGATGCTGATTCACAAGATGCTCGATCGCAGCCGCGTCTTTACCTCGAGCGGTCTGCAGGACGAGAAAATGGTGTCGCTCGGGAGACTCTCGGCCGGCCTGGCGCACGAATTGAACAATCCCGCCGCGGCGATCGAACGCACGGCGGCGCTGCTCGAGGAGCGGCTCGACGAAGCCGAGCAGGCAACGCTCGCCCTTGGCGCAGCGAAGCTCACCGATGCGCAACTTGCCGCGATCGACGACGTGCGCGCCTCCTGCCTGGCGATGCGTGTGCCGGGCGTGCTGTCGCCGATTCAACAGGCCGAACGGGAAGAGGCGATCGCGGACTGGCTCACCGATCACGGGGTTGACACGGCCATCTCTGGAGCGCTCGCCGAGACCTCAGTCACGATGGACGCGCTCAATCGAATTGCTCAGGCGATCAGCGAGCCGCCGCTCAGCGCGGTGCTGCGCTGGAGTGCAGCCGGCTGCTCCGTGCGCGGCCTCGCCTCGGAAATCCAGGAATCGGCGATGCGCATCTCGGGACTGGTGACGGCCATCAAGGGCTTCACCCACATGGACCAGGCGCTGGTCGCCGAGCCGGTTGACCTGAAATCCAGCCTGGGCAATACCGTCACGGTACTGAACTCGAAGGCGCGGTCGAAATCGATCGCGGTCGCGGTCGCCATGCCGACGGATCTGCCACGCGTCCGCGGCTTTGTCGGCGAGCTGAATCAAATCTGGGCAAACCTGATCGACAACGCGCTCGATGCGGTGCCTGTCTCCGGCCGCGTAGAAGTGGGCGCCAAGCGCGAACGAGACCGTGTCGTGGTTCGCATCGTCGACAACGGGCCAGGCATTCCGTCGGACGTTCGCAGCCGAATGTTCGATCCATTCTTCACCACCAAGCCGGTTGGCAAGGGCACCGGGCTGGGCCTCGACATCGTCCGGCGTCTGCTCGCCCACAACGACGCCGACATCGAGGTCGAGAGCGTGCCGGGCCGAACCGAGTTTCGAGTGTCGCTGCCGATTGCCGACGCCAATGGAGCGGCCGGACAATCGTGAACAAACCAGCCATTCTGGTCGTTGACGATGATCCGCAGGTCCTGGCGGCAGTACGGCGCGATCTTCGCTCGAAGTATCGAGAGCATTACGCCGTCGTCGCCGCCTCCTCGGGCGAAGAGGCGCTGACGACCATCAGCGAGTTGAAGGCACGCGGGGATTCGCTGGCCGTCGCGATCAGCGATCAACGGATGCCCGGTATTCAGGGCACCGCGGTGCTCGCGCGGGCGCTACAAATCTATCCGCATGCGGGCCGGGTTCTGCTCACCGCCTACGCCGACATCGACGCGGCAATCAAGGCGATCAATGTCGCGCGTGTCGATCACTATCTGTCGAAGCCCTGGGATCCACCTGAGGAGACGCTGTTCCCGATCGTCGACGAACTGCTGGAAGCCTGGCAGGCGGCAAATGTTCCCGACGAAAAGGGCCTGAGGCTCGTCGGGCATCAGTGGTCGCCGCGATCGCATGCCATCAAACACTTCCTGGCGGGCAATCTCATTCCGTATCGATGGATTGATGTCGCCCGCAATGCCGACGCGGCTCGAGCCCTGCTCGAAGCTGCAGGAGTTGGAACCAACGAACTTCCCGTCCTGTTCTTCGAAGACGGGACCGCGCTCCGAAGCCCGGAGCCGCGTCAGGTAGCCGAGCGGCTCGGTGGGTCGATGTCCGCTGTGCACGAGACCTACGAACTGGTGATCGTTGGCGCGGGTCCCGCCGGCCTTGCGGCGGCAGTGTATGGGGCATCCGAGGGTCTCAAAACCGTGATGCTCGACCGCTACGCCCCGGGCGGACAGGCTGGCAGCAGTTCGAGGATCGAGAACTATCTCGGCTTTCCCAACGGCGTCAGCGGCTCGGAACTGACCCGGCGCGCCGTGGCACAGGCGAAGCGGCTCGGGGCTGAGTTCCTCGTGCCGCTTGAAGTGACCAGCGTGTCAATTGACGCCGGATACAAACATCTGACACTCAGCGACGGCCGGAAGATTGTGACCCGGACGCTGGTGGCCGCGACCGGCATGGAATACCGCGAGCACCCTGCTGAAGGCTGCGACGTGCTGACCGGGGCCGGCGTCTATTACGGGACCGCCACGACGGAGGCGCCGGTGTTCGTCGATCAGCGCGTGCTGGTCGTCGGCGGTGGAAACTCCGCCGGACAGGCGGCCATGTATCTGTCCCGCTATGCGAAGGACGTGCAGATCGTGATTCGGCGGGACTCGCTGCGCGACACGATGTCGCACTATCTGATCGAGCAGATCGAGAAGACGTCGAACATCCGGCTGCGCGCGCGGACCGAACTCGCGCGGGTCGAAGGAAGCGACCACGTCGAACGAGTCACCCTCAAGGGTTGTGACGGAGTGAGCGAAGTCGAGGATATCGACGCCGTCTTTGTATTCATCGGCACCCGGCCGCAAAGCGACTGGCTTCCGGCCGATGTGATCCGCGACGACAGGGGCTTCGTCATCACCGGTCGAGAGCTGTCCTCCAATCCTGGGTACGCGCGTGTGTGGAAGGAGCGCCGCGAACCGATGGCGCTTGAAACCAGCGCCCCCGGCGTATTCGCGGCTGGCGATATTCGGTCCGGAGCCATGAACCGCGTCGCGTCGGCCGTCGGGGAAGGATCGATGGTCGTCCGGTTCGTCCACGACTACCTGGCGCTGACCTGAGGGGGTCACATCCGGTGAGCCCTGGCGTCCTCCGTTTGCGCATTAACAAGGTGGAGGGCGACATGGTGGCATTGCCTTTCCGGCTTGGACTCGTCGTGATCGCATGGACCTGGGCCTCCGGCCTCGCGTCGGCCCAGTCATCACTCCCACAGTCTTTACAGCCCGTGAAGGATCGCGTGCCAGCCGGTGACGTCGTCTACGTCACCGACACGAAAGGTGTGACGATCAAGGGACGTTTAGGTGCGGTGACAGAGGATGAAGTGCGGCTGAGCATCAAGGCTGGCACACAAACCATCGCTGCTGCCGACATCGGTCGGGTGCAATGGCAGAAGCCCGATTCCTCGCTGACCGGCGCGCTGATCGGCGGGGCCATCGGTGCGATCCCTGGCGTCTATTGGCTGATCGCTGACCCCAACGAGTGCACCGGCCTCTGTCCCGAGGACTACGCGGCCATCGCGGTGGGTGCCACTGTGGGATGGCTGATCGACCGTGCGCTCAAGAAGAAGGTCACGGTATACGCAGCGCCCTCGACCGCCTCGCCGGCCAGCGTCAGGGTCGGTCCGCTCGTCACGCGAAATCTCAGAGGCGTGCGGCTCGCATTCTCGTTCTAGCGACGCTCGCTCGCACAACGCCGTATCCGGCGAATTTCCATTCAACTGGTCGAATCTCGCAACTAACTATTGTTCTGCCGGCCGATCCAGCAGTACGCTCGGAGGCTATGCTTCATCAACGGCTCGGTCTCCGCTGCGGCTATTGCTGCGTCTTCATGGTTCTGGTGGTGCTCGCCACCGCCGTCATCGGCACGGGCTGCCGATCCACCCCGGGGCCCGCCGCGGCTCCCGCCGTATCGCCCGACGCCTGGGCCGTAGTGGATGGCAAGACTATCACCGGCGTGGACGTCGACAAGGTGTTTCGCCGAACCCGCGACGAGTCTCAGCCGCTGTCGGATGAGGAAACGCTCACCGCCAAGCTTGGCATCCTCAACGATCTCATCGTCCAGGAGATTCTGGTGGCGAAGGCCGCGGCCCTGAAAATCGATATCCCTCAGAGCGATCTCGACACCGCGTACGGGAACGCCAAGAAGAACCTCAGCGACGATGCGTTCAAGCAGGAGTTGACGCGGCGCAATCTGACGCCGGAGGACATGCGCACTGGGCTGCGCCGCGAAATGCTGACGCAGAAGGTCATCGAGCAGGAAGTCGGATCCAAAATCGCCGTCACCGATCAGGCGGTGACGGACTTCTTCAACGCCAACCGCACCCAGTTCAACGTGCCGGAAGAGGCGTACCACATCGCGCAACTCGTCATCACCCCGGTCCGCGAGCCGCAATTGGCGAACGGAACCGGAGACGATGCGACCACGCCGGAACAGGCAGCGGCCAAGGTCCGCATGCTGATGGAGCGACTCAAGGCCGGCGCGTCCTTCCGCGACCTGGCGACGGGCTACTCGGAGGATCCCGAGTCGGCACCGCGCGGTGGCGACATGGGCCTGATCCCGGTGTCGAAACTCAAACAGGCGGCGCCGGCGCTGCGCGATGCGGTGTTGAACAAGACTCCAGGCAGTGTGAACGTCGCCAGCGTCGGAGGCGCCTACACGCTCGTCCTCGTCGTCGCGCACGAACTGGCGGGACAGCGAGATCTCTCGACGCCTGGCGTCCGCGAACGCATCACTGACGCGTTGAAGTCGCGCAGAGAGCAGCTGCTTCGCACCGCCTATCTCACCGCGATACGATCCGACGCGAACGTCGTCAACTACGAGGCCCGGCGAGTGGTCGAGTCGAAAGGGAGCGTCACGGCCAGCCAGCCGCCCAGTCTCCTGAAAAAGTAGCGGCGACGATGTCGTGAGCATCTGGGAAGCGGGAAGCCAGGTCGGCCCGTACGTCCTCCTGAGCGGTATTGGCGCCGGCAGCATGGGAGAGGTCTGGAAGGCCCGGGACACCCGGCTGGACCGGACCGTCGCCATCAAGCGGCTTCGCGTGCCCGGCGAAACGATCGAGCGTGAAGCACGAACGATAGCCGGCCTCAACCACCCGCACATCTGTACCCTTCACGACATCGGCAGCGACTACCTGGTGATGGAGTACATCGACGGCGCTGCGCTCTCGGGTCCGATGGAGCCGGCAGAAGTGGTCCGCGTCGCCCTGCAGATTGTCGGAGCGCTCGAAGCCGCGCACGGCAAGGGCATCGTCCACCGCGATCTGAAACCGGCGAACATCCTCCTCGCGCAGGGACGCGCCAAGCTTCTCGACTTCGGCATCGCCAGGGTGCGCGCGGGCGTGACGCCCGATGCGACGATGACAAACGAGATGACGGTGTCGGGGACGCCGGCGTATATGGCTCCGGAACAGGCGCAGGGCGGCGCCGCCGACGCGCGGTCCGACATCTTCAGCTTCGGCGCCGTGCTCTATGAAATGCTCTCGGGGCGCCGGGCGTTCAGCGCGCCATCCGCGATCGAAACCTTGACCGCTGTCTTGCGCGACGATCCACCGCCGCTCGACGCGCCAGCGGCGCTATCTCAGATCGTGAAGCGATGTCTCGAGAAATTGCCGGCTCGGCGCTACCAGACCGCAGCCGAATTGAGAGCGGCGCTCGAGCAGGTCTTCAACGCTCCTGAAACCGGACCGTCGATCGCCGTCCTGCCGTTCGCGAACCTCAGCTCCGATCCGGAACAGGAATACTTCAGCGACGGATTGACTGAGGAGATCATCAACGCACTCGCCCACGTGCCTGGACTGAAGGTGATTGCGCGAACCTCTGCGTTCGCATTCAAAGGACAGCAACTACCGATCGGACGTATCGCAGAAGTGCTCGGCGTCAACACCATTCTCGAAGGGAGTGTCCGGCGAGCCGGCGACCGGATTCGTGTGACCACGCAGCTTGTCGACGTCTCGAACGGCTTTCACCTGTGGTCGGAGCGCTACGATCGCGAACTGGCCGACGTGTTCGCGCTGCAAGACGACATCGCCTCAGCCATCGTCAACGAGCTTCGAGGCCGGTTCACGGTCGCAGCGCCGTCCGCGACGTACACGCCGAAAGTCGCCGCATACGAGGCCTACATGATGGCGCGTCATCATGTCTGGCAGGGCCTGTCTCCTGAACGATTCGCTCAGGGCCTCCGATGCTACGAGCAGGCGATTGCGCTGGATCCGCGTTTCGCCTTGCCGCACACCGGACTTGCCGAGATGTTTCATATTCGCGCGAGCGGCAGGGGACCCGACGCTCAAGCGGCCGCCGCGGGTATGCGCTCGGCGCTCGAGCGGGCGGTCGCTCTCGACCCCGCTCTTCCCGAGGCACACGCCTGGCTGGGCGTCGTCGCCACCTACGATTACGACTGGGCCGAAGGCGATCGCCAGTTCAATCAGGCAATGGCGAGAGAACCCGTGACACCGGGGATTCGCCACATGAACGCCTACTTCAACCTTCGTCTCACGGGACGCGCCGAGCAGGCGATCGCGGAGGACCACCGCGCGATCGAGCAGGACCCGCTCAATATGATCTTCCGCGTCGGCCTTGCGGCGGCGTTGACATCAGCGGGCAGGGATGCGGAGGCTTCGCAGGTCGTCGACACCCTGATGGAACTAGCCCCGGACTTTCCCGGTAACGTACGGGCTGCTTGCACGAAACGTGGCGCGCGTGCCAATCGAGCAGGCGCTCGCGTTTGCCGAGCGGTTCCATTCGCTGGTCGTGTGGCATGCCGCCAGCTCGGGTCTGCTCGCCGGGCTGCTTCGTCGACATGGAGACCATGCGCGCGCCGCGGATCTGATGGCCGAGGCGGGACCACCGGAAGAATACGGCAATGCGGTGGGCTACGCGCTGTATCATCTCGCCTGCGGCGAAACGGACAGGGCATTCGACTTCATGCAACTGCTGGTCAACCAGCGACACCCCCTGTTGATGATGATCATCGTCGGTGGGCCCTATGCGCCAGCACTCCGCGCATCCTCACGCTGGCCGTCGTTCGTTCGCAAGATTGGACTGCCGTCCTAACCGACTGCCGAAGGAGCTCACATGCCGCGTCATTCCCGGTCTGCCCTGCTCGCGGTTACCTGCACGATTGCGTCTTCGATCCTGATCGCGCAGCGCGGCCCGACGCCGGATCCGCTGGTTCGTGAAAACGCAACCGTGAAGCTCGGCCCACATACCTACGTGATCCCCGACAACAACGTCGGCCTCGTGCCGAACGTCGGCATCATCGTCGGCTCACACGCGACGCTCGTGATCGATCCGGGCCTCGGACGGCGCAACGGAGAGACCGTCTTGCGCGAGGTCGCCAAGGTGAGCAAGAACTCCGAGCTGTTCATCGGGACAACGCATTTCCATGCGGAACACACGACCGGGTACATCGCATTTCCGGCGTCAGCCAAGTACATCAACTCCACGGTACAGGAGACGGAGTTCGAGCAGAGTGGCATGCAGATGGTCCAGATGTTCTCCGGACGATCACCCGCGACGGCCGAAATCCTGAAGGACGCGGCACGCCGACCGGCTGCGATCACGTTCGAGCGCGAGTTCACGCTCGATCTCGGCGGCACTCGTGTTCGGTTCCTGCTGGTGGGACCGACACACACGAAGGGCGACACGGCATTCTTCGTCGAGGGAGACAACATCCTCTTCGCCGGCGACGTCGTGATGAACAATTCATTTCTGTCAGCGACTCCGGCTTCAAGCATGAAGGCGTGGCTGACGGCGTTCGACACGTTGGAAGCATTGAAACCGCAGACCATCGTGCCGGCGCACGGCGAGGTCGGCCCGGGGACGATCATCGGTACGAACCGAACGATCATGCAAGGCATTCAGGCTCGCGCCCGCGCGCTCAAGGCGGAGGGCAAGAGCGCAGACGAAGCCGCGACAACCATTCAAACCGAGTTTCAGGCGCAGCACCCGAACTGGCCGCGTGCGAATGGACTCGTTGCCGCAGCGCGCTCCGCGTACGCGGAGGCACAGTAAGCGGATCATCTGTGTCGGGATCCGTCCGCCTTCGCCGCTGCGCGGCTTCGGCGCGACAGCTTTCGCTTGAACTTGGCGAAAGCTGGGCTGCTGCTGGACTCGACGATTGAGGATCAGCGTGCGAGTGACAGCTTGAACGCCGCCATCTCTTCACCGTTGCGAACCAGCAGGAAGTCACGGACCAGTACCGGATGGTTCCAGGTTTTTCCGTCGATGGCTTTGACGCGTGCGACCTCGGTGAATTGATCAGGAGTGGCCTTCACGAGCGCCAGCTCACCTTCCTCGGAAACGACGAACAGCAGGTCCTGATCCGGCAACAGCACGAGCTGGCCATCACCGTAACGGCCACCTTTCCATTTCCGTTTGCCGTCCTGCAGATCGATGCACGACAGAATGGCGCCGTCGAAACCGTAGGCATGACCGTTGTGCACGACGAAATCGTTGAAATATGGTTTCAAGCCGGTTGACGTCCACCTCTCGGTCACCGTCCATCCGCCAGATGCGTGCGCAACGGCAAGGCGGCGTATGCCGAGGCCACCCGTCCCGGTCAGCGTGTTGATCAGGACGTCGCCGTCCGCGGTCATCGCCGGCTGCACGATCGTCGTGCCTTCGGGCCAGGAGTGCTGCCAAAGCACTTTGCCGTCGGCAGGCGAGACGCTGGTTGCGCCCGCGGCAGTCAAAAGCAGGATCTGCTCGACACCATCAATCGTCGCTCGATGGGGCGAACTGTAGCTTCCAGGCAGATCGGGTCCGAGCCAGCGCGGCTTCCCGGTCGCGACGTCGTAGGCGGCAAGCCTGCCCGATGCGGCCACGACGACGAGGTCGCCGATGACCAGCGGTGAGCTCGAGAAGCCCCACATCGGAATCTTCCGGTGAGCGTCTTCGGCGACGTCGCGCGACCACACCACCGCTCCGTTGCTGGCATCCAGCGCGTTGAGGATTCCAGTCGCGCCAAACGCATAAACACGCCCGTTGACGAGCGTCGGGGTCGCGCGCGGACCCGCACCGCCGTTCGATTCCCAGAATCGAGCCTTGTCGCGGTGTCTCCACACCGGCTCGCCCGTGGCCACTCGATAACAGGCAACGATCTCGTCTTCGCCGCGTTGCTCCTGCGTATAAAGAAGATCTCCGCTCACGGCAAACGATGACCAGCCGGGCCCGATCGTCCGGTGCCAGAGCGGAACGGGTGGCGATGAGGTCCAGTCCGTGTTGAGGCGCACGCCGTGAACGATGCCGTCGCGGCCAGGGCCGCGAAAGCCAGGCCACTCCGCCGGCTTGAGCACGGAGGTCACTGGACGCGGGGCCGGAGATATTGGTGCCGCAGGCGTCGATCGCTCGGCGGTCTTCTCAGCAGCCACATCGGTCGTGGGCTTGTCGGCGGTCGGTTTCGCGACGGAAGGTTTCGCCGTATCCGGCACCGTCGGTTCCGCTACCGGTGCGGGCGGTGGAAGAGCAACGGACTCGTTCGCGGTCTGCGCGAGGAGCCGTTCCTCTGCGGTCTTCGACCAGCGCCAGGTCAGCTGCGAGCCAAATCCCAAGACCCCGTCGGTTCGCAAAAGCGTGAACACACCGCATACGAGGCCGATCGTCACCACCAGTAACGCCCGCCTGGCACCGTCCGGGAAACCGCGCGTCGCAGCGGCCCACAGGACGAGCGCCGGTGGAAGCACAAAAATCGTGTAGACGGGAAGCATGTTCCCCATCATCGCGGTACGAATCGAGACGTCGACGACAAGTGATGTCAAGTACACCCCGAGAACCATCAGCACGAGAGCGCCGATGCGTTCCATCCACGGTGCCCTGCTGAACAGCAACCACCACACGACAATTGCCAGGGCGCAGACGATCGCTCCGAGGAATCCGTACAAAGCCACGTCGGGCGCGACGATCGGGGTGACAAATCTCAACAGGCAAAGCAGCACCGCGAGGATGACGCCTGGCCATAGACGAAGCGGTTGTCGAAGAGTCATTCCGACCTCAGCGCCTGCAAGACATCGACGCGTGACGCGCGAGCGGCGGGTATCAGGGAGGCGAGAACTGCTGCAACCACGAGAACGGTCGCAGCACCAAAGACAGGCCATGCGCCGGGCAACCGCACCTGGTCGAAGAACATCGACGCCAGACGCGCGAAGAGAACCTCCGCCGCAGCGCCGGCCGCAATGCCCGCCGTGGCGATCAGCAGCCCCTCCGAGAGCACTCGCGCGAGCAGATTCGCACGACCGGATCCCACTGCGAGCCGCACGCCGAACTCGCGTGTCCGCGCACTCACCGAGAACGCGAGCACGCCAGCCACACCCACCACCGCGATGAGGAGCGCGATACCGGCAAACCCGGTCAAGACGAACGCGTTCAGCCGGTCAGACGACAGCACATCTTCACGCACGTCCTGGAGCGTTGCCCCGCGCTCGAGCGGCTGGTCCGCGGCAATTCCGCGAATGACGTGGCGTACCGCAGGAACGACATCGTAGGGATTGCCGGCAGCGTGGATGAACAGCCGTCCGGCGACTCCGATCTGTCGTACGGGCTGATACACGGTCATCGCCGGCCGGCTCAGCACGCTCTCGTCGTCTGTGTCGGCCACCACGCCGACGATGCGGCGCGGTATCGGTTTGCCGAAGAGCGGATCGGTCCACGTCAGGTGACGGTTCACCGCGGCGCCATTCGGGAAGAACCGAGTAGCCACACTCTGACTCACGATCGAGACGGGTTCGCTATCGCTGCGATCCTCGTCAGAAAAATCGCGGCCGGCGAGAATTGGCACACCCAGGACCGAGAAGAACCGCGGCGCCACGATCCGGAATCTTGCGCGGGGATTCTCCTCACCATCCGCAGGCCTGTAGCCGTCGCCCGCAAACTGGAACCCTGGCCCGAACGTACCTGCATCACGCCAGGGCACGAAGCTGCCGACGGCCACTCCTTCCACGCCCGGCAACTCCCCGATCCGTCGAGTGGCTTCCTGGTAGAAGTCGATGATCTTTGTTCCGCCAACCCCGGTCGCCGGGGTCGGCATGTCGAATGCGAGCACCTGTCGCATGTCGTAGCCGGTGTTCGCCCTCTGCATCGCGACGAGCGCCGCGAGCAGCATGCCGGCGCCAACCAGCAGCACGAATGAAAGCGCGACCTGAGTCGTGGCGAACGCTCGCAGGCGCTTGTTCGTGCTCGTCGTCATCCGAAGACTGCCGCTCGTCAGTCCCAGGCCAGAGGAGGCGTGCTGCGACGGCAACCGCGGGACGTGTGCGAGCACGACGGCCGCGGCGAGCGCGAGGCTGGCGCCAACCCACAGGACGCTCGGATCGACGGTGACCTCGAGCGCGCGAACCGAGAAGCGGGCCGCATAGCGCGCGACAATGGTGACGAACGAAGGCGCCATCAACACACCGAGGACGGCGCCCGCGCCGCAGAGCACGAGGCTTTCCGCCAGCAGCGTGCGCCGGAGCGCACGCGGTCCGGCGCCGAGCGCCGCGCGAATCGCGAGTTCCCCTTCCCGGCGAACCGATCGCGCCAGGATCAGGCTGGCGACGTTCGAGCAGGCAATCACGAAAACGACGGCGGCCGCCGCGAGCAGCACGAGCAGGATCGTTCGTGCCGGCGCCGCAATCTGATCGCGAAGTGTCGTCACGCTCACCTGAACGTCGGCCTCGGGCGAATACGCCTCTGGATGCTGCCGCATCATGGCGGCGTGGACCGTGGCCAGCTCCGCGCGCGCGTCCTCGAGCGATGCGCCGGGCGCGAGGCGGCCGAACAGTTCCGACATCCGGTGGACCCGATTGGTGACCATCGTTGCCCCAAGATGGTGCGGGCTCGTCACGACGTTGGCGATGATCTCGGTGTCGGCCGGGTACGGGACTGATGGCTCGAGCACGCCGACCACGGTCGCGGGTCGTGGCCCGACACGGATGGTCCGGCCGATGACCGTCGGATCGCAATTGAGCGAAGTGCGCCAGAACCGGTTGGTCAGGACCACCACCGGCGCGGCATCCGGCCCGTCGTCGTGTGCGTTCAGAAGACGGCCAAGAACGGGTCGCAACCCCATCACGTCGAAAAAAGACCCGCTGACGACGCCCGACTTCACCATCCGAGGTTCACCGCCCAGTCCAACCAGCGCGAAGTCCACCGTCGAAAAGTCGCCAAAGGCGCTGATGGTGGTGACGCGCGACTCGAGATCGTTCATCTCGGGCACCGAGAACGTCATGTTCTCGGCGCCGATGACCGGGGCGCTCTGGCGGATGTAGATCAGTCGGTCTTCGTCTCGATTCACCAGCGGCCGGAGCAGCACACCTCGAACGACGCTGAAGATGGCGGCGTTGGCGCCGATGCCGAGCGCGAGTGTGACGACAACAGTGGCGGCGAACCCCTTGGCGCGGCGCAGCGACCGTACGCCGATTCGCATCTCGCGACCGAGCTCGGCGCACGCGTCGAAGAAGCGGCTGTGCCAGACGCGCCGCATCGATTCGCGTGCCGCCGGGATGTAGCCGAATTCCCTCAGCGCCGCGAGGCGCGCCGCTTCGGGATTCTCTCCGCGCTCGACGCGTTCCTTGATGGCAAGGGCGAGATGGCCGCGGATTTCCTCGTCGAGCTCGCGCTCGTCAGGCCGCATCGCTAGTCCTTGTTCGCCGGCGCCGGGTTCATGATGCGGCCGATGGCCTGAACGAGCTGCGACCAGCGATCCTGCTCGCGTGAGAGCTGTGCCTTGCCCGCAGCGGTCAGCTGGTAGTACTTCGCCCGCTGATTGGCTTCGCTCACGCCCCACTCGGATTTCAACCACCCGCGCTTCACCAGCCGGTGCAGCGCGGGATACAGCGAGCCGGTTTCGACCTTGAGGACGTCGTCCGATTGCGCCCGAATCGTCTGGCCGATGCCGTGACCATGCCGGCGGCCCCATTGGAGCGTCCGCAAGATGAGCATGTCGAGAGTGCCCTGGAGGAGTTCCAGGCGCTGGTCGTCGGGGGTCTTGGCCATAGTCGTAGACGGTCTACAGCCTTAGACGTAGGCGGTCTACTACTTGTTCAACTTCGCCGAGATCCGGGATCCGGGGTGTTACGGCAGCCTGAACAGCCGGACCCGGGTGGCCGTCGTGCCTGCGTGCGAGAGCACGCCGGCGACGTCCCCCGCGGCGGTGAGTTCGTCGGCCCGCAATTCGCGCGGAATCGCGATGGCGCGTCCGGTCGCGACGTCGACCGCCAGCTGCGTGGAAGGAGTCCAGCGTCCGGATGTGAGCCACCCGCTCATCCAGCCGTCTCTGGCCGGGCGATAACTGACGAAGTGCCCGCTCAGGGAACCTATTGGCTGCGGCGCGCCGGTGGAATCGATCGCGAGCACATGCGTTCTCGTCCCGTCGAAGGCAAGACAGACGAGGCGCGCGGTATCGAACGCGTGATCGGAACAACTGGTATCGAGCTGCGACGCGGCGATCTTGCTCGTGCCGGTCGGCGTAATCCGCGTGAGACGCGTCTGCATATGATCGAGCATCAGCAGCAGCGTCCAGCTGAGTCCGTCGAGGTCGAATTGTCGTTGTGCCACCAGGACACTGTCTCCGTCGATCGCCCACGCATCGGGCCAGCCCGCCTGATCCGCGATGTTCCACTCGCGGCGCCGCATGTCGGCGCTGCCGGCACTGGCCTCGACCGCCACGAGCCGCCCTTCAAGGCTCATCCCGGTCACGAGCCAGCGATTGGTGGATGCCCGGTACGAAAGTCGCGGCGTATGCAGGTTCGCAATCGGTTGTTCCCATTCAACCGCACGCGTCGAGAGGGTCACCTCGCGCACGACCGCGGTGGTGCCTTCGCTGGTGAGGGTGAGCAAACGCTCATCGTCGACGAACAACACGTCGTTGGCGCTGATCGATGCGAGTTCCGATCCTGGCGCACCAACCACGTAGGTGCTGGCCACTCCAACCGAAAAGCCGGCCACCACTCCGGCAGCCACCTGGTGTCTCAACGCCGCTATCCGACGTCCGCCGGGGGACAGGCGCAAGTCGCTCACCATTCCCGGAATCGTGAAGTCAGCGGTGGGATTGCCCGTCAGGGCTTCGACCGGCAAGGCGCGTTCGGTCACGAGAAACGGATCGCTTCCAAATGCATACAGGAACGTGCCGGTGCCGGCAATGCCGACCATGACGCCGACGAGCGCAATCGGAATCGCCGCGAGGCGCCATGCTCGACGCGGCCTGAATGTGAGCGCCGCAGCCAGCGCGAGCGGCAGCACGGCCGCCGATGGAATCGCGAGGCTGGCCTGATTGAGTCCCACCGCACCTCCGCCACGCATCGCGATCGCTGCCAGGCTCATCACGACGAGCAGCGACAACACGGCAAGGCCGGCGTTCACCAGAGGCTTTCGATCGTCGTCTTGTTTACGCCACGCGCCAGCCATGAGCGCCGAGCCGAAGACCGCGAGCAACAAGGCAGGCCATGCGTCAACGATCTCACCTGTCGCCATCGCCTGGCGGGCGACGAGTACCGATGCACCGAGAGCGGCCGCGCCGGCGGCGGCAAAAAATGTGGCCGCGGATCGCAGGACAGCGCCGAAGGCGACGACCGCCAGGAGAATGTGGCCGACCCACATTGCGCAAATCGCGACGCCGGCAACCGCCACCTGCAGCAGCGGCGTTGTCCGGGACGAAACGACTGGCTCCGCCAGCCGAACGTCCACGCGATCGAGAATCGCCTGCGCGCGCGCGACTTCAGCCGCGTCGAGGGCGACCTCCCACCGTCGGCCGGTTCGCTCGAGCGCCACGAGCCGCGTGCCGCCCGACGGACGCACCAGCACGCGCAACTCGGTCAGATGCGCGTACGACAGGACATGGGTCGCGCCCTCTGATTCCTGCCAGTGGAGACGATCGCTCTCGAACCGGATGACGGTCTGGCCGTCGGATCCGCGAACGTCCTCGGGCTGCTCGAGCGCGTGCGTTTGAGGAACTCCGGCGGCAGCTCGGATCGCTCGGATGCGCCGCGCCAGGCTGGGATGGCTGGCCGCGCGCTCGGTCTCAGTGTCGAATCGGCGCGGCACCCGCGAGAAGGCATAGACCTTGGTGAGCGCGCCGATGAGCGCCTCGGGATTGCGGGACAGCTCGACCGCCCGGAGGTCGCTGGCGGTTTCGTTCCGTTGTTTGTCCCGCGCCATCCAGCCGAGCGTCGCTACGAGCATGAGGAGCCACAACACGCCGAGGACTAACAACGACAAGCCCGGAATGAGCCGCGGCAGCATCGCCGCGAACGCCGCACCGGCAATCACGGTCCTGGTGACGAGCTGGATCTTTTGCAGCCTGGCGCGATCGGAGTGCTCCAGGTGCGCGATTTCGTGGGCTGTGATCGCCACCGTTTCGTCCTCATCGAGGAGCCGAAGCAGCGTGTCCGTGTAGAGGACCGAGGAACCGCGGAGCGACGAAAGCGCGAGCGCGTTCGCGACCGCTCCGCCGCGGAAGTCTACCAACTCGAAGCGTGGTCGCTTCGCCCGGCTCACATCGGCCATGGCCTGAAAGCGCGCGAGCAGCGGTCCGTCAGGAAACGGCTGCGAACGTACCAGCCATCGAAACACTTCCGCGTGGTAGCCATTCAGGAACAAAAGAGACGCGGTAAGCAACAGCGCGACGACCCAATCCAGTGATCCCGCCGAGCCCGCGATGAGCGGCGCGCCCGCAAGCAACAACCAGAAACCCGCGACAGCCAACCAGAGTCGCAGCATCGTGGACGCGTAGGTGGCGAAGCTCCAACGCTCATCGTACAGGGCGCGGCGGAGGGGATACCCGGCAACCATGCGGCCGGCGACGACGAGCGGTAAGGTCCAGAACAGCTCGCGCAGGCCGCCGAGGACAATGATGGCCACGAGCGCGAGCCAGAGACCTGTCAAATTGCGGCGACGGTGCGCGACGAGACGTTCGGGCAGGACCGGATCGTCGATGAGTGGAATCAGCGTACGGGCCGACCACCAGCGCATCGCCGCAGGCAGGAGACACAGAAGCAGCAGCGCCGCCGTGCGCACGACAGGATCAGAAATCATGGGCGCGTCCGAGAGGAGCGCGTCAATCGTGCAAGCGTCGTGCCCCGCGGAGGAAGTCAGGACCGTGAATTCCCCGCAGCTGACTCAGTGTGCAGTTGTGGATAGCGGGTCTCTGCGGACGATCACAGGATGGGATCGGGAATGACATTATCGAAACCGGCTCGCGGCACACGAGCCGGTTCGATTCGAGAGGAGTGGGGGCTACTGGGCCTTCTTTGCGTGGAGCGAGAACGCCGCGCCCTGCGGATCCATGGCGTTCACGATCCAGTCACCTCCGGGCACCTCCATGGGGCCGTTGAGAATCTGCCCGCCGTTCGCCTTCACGCGCTCGACCGCGGCATTGATGTCAGCGACGCGGAAATAGATTCCCCAGTACGGCGGCACGTTCGCCATGTGGGGCGGCTTGTTCATCATGCCGCCGATCATTCCAAACGGCCGATTGAACATGTAGTACTTGCCCATCTCTCCCATGTCCATCGTGTCGCTGGGCTGCCAGCCAAACACCTCGGTGTAGAACTTCATCGCCGCGGCGGCATCGGTGGTCATCAGCTCATGCCACGACGCCTCGCCGACTTCGGGCGCCTGTTCCGGCCGTTCTTCCCTCGGCTCCGGCTGGATGATGTAGAAGGCCGCGCCCTGCGGGTCCTTCAGCATCTGCAGGCGGCCCACGCTCGGCACGTCGATGATTCCTGAGAGTTCGCTGCCTCCAAGTCGCTTGATGTGGGCGACGGCCTCCTCGAGCTTTGGCACAGCCACATACATCGACCAGAACGGCGGCATGTTCATGCCCTTCGGCGTGTGCATCAGCCCGGCAACCTGAACGTCGCCGCCGCGCTTGAACACATCATATGGATCCGGCGAGCCTCGGAAAGGCGTCGAGGTCCAGCCGATGACGTTCTTGTAGAAAGTTTCGGCAGCGGCCATATCCGTTGTCATCAATTCGTACCAAACCGGTCGTCCGAGCAGGGTTGAAGTGGCAGTGGTCATCTCGTGCCTCCTGAAGTCGAGCTGGGGATTCGACGGGACGATTGAGCGAGCAGCAAACGCGAGTTTCTCACACTCGATCGCGGACGGCATCACATCCGCGAAACATTTGCGAGGACGAGTGATGGGACGAATTCAGTTTGTAGGCGGTGTCCACGTCGCTCTGACGAGGCCAGCCCAGCCGATTTAAGAAGGCCCTCCGGGCTTCATCAGCGTGAACGATGCGGCCACATGCGCAAACATCGGCCTGTAGCTCTCGATCTGCGCCTTCGGCGCGATGCAAATCAGCCGATACATCGTCGTGCCAACCGGCATTTCGGTACTGAGCGACGTGATCGTCGCCGCCGGAAACACCCGGCCGGTCGTACTGGATGAAGATGAATGGTCCGAGCGACCCCGACTTTGCGACGCTGCTGAACTGCTTCCCGCTCGCCTCGCGAAGTTGCACTTCGCTCAATTGCCTGGTGACCGCGCCGGCAATCATCGGCGGATCCAGCGGAATCTGCAGGCGCTGGTATTCGAGCGAAATGAGTCCACCGGTTTCCCACTTCTTGGTCTTTTCCACGACTGAAAAGATGGTTCCTGTATGACCCGGCGCGAGTTGCCAGTTCTTGGGCAGTTCGATCCGAAACACACCTGTGAACTCCTTCGGTGGATCCATGTTCTGTGGCTTGGCCTGACGACCGTACCAGGGATCCGCCGCTCCCTGTTGCGCAACCGGGTGTGCGAGCGAGATCAGACACGCCAGGGCAAAGAGAGCAAATCGTGCGAGCGTGCGATTCATAGAGTGGCTCCTGAGGACGACACTACTTCCCCATACGCTGTAACGCATCCTTGGCCTTTGCAAAGCACGGGTCCGAGGCGGACAGCAGCCGAGTGGCCTCCTGCAGCTGTGGGATCGCCGCTGCATTGTTGCCAAACGAGAATTCCGTCAGACCGTCGTTGCACCTCTTGCGACCAAGCTGCAGCTTGCGATCGGCGATTCGCTGCAATGCGTCATCGATCTGAATGCTCTGATCGAGTTGATGCGCGCGACGATACGATTCAATAGCGGCATCAAAGTCCCCGCGATTCTCGGCCGCCTGCGCAGCGGCCAGGGCGGACTTCGCTTCGGCTCGTATGGCGGCGCGCGCTTCGTCACGACGTGCCGCCAGGTCGAGATATCCGCTCGGCACGTCGGGCAGAATCTCGTCCAGGGCCCTCATTGCCTGGACGTACTTCTGGCTGGCGAGCACCGCCAGCGCGTCCTCGTACTTTTTCCGCATCGCCTGCACGCGTGTCCTGTAGGCCTTCTCGGTTTCGCCCTGAATCACCTCGAGGCCGCCTTGCGATGGCGGAATAAGCGTCGCCGGTTTGTCCGGGGCAGCGGTCGTCACCCCGGGTTTCGGGTTGACGCACGCGTTTGCCTTGGCCAGAAGACCTTTCGCTCTCTCGTTATTCGGATCCTCGGCGAGCACCGCGTTGATTGTCTCGAGCGCCGTCTGGCAGTCCGCCACGACGTTTGCGGTGACGAGCGGCTCGACTGTAGTGAGCCGCTCGTCTGATGTTGGAGGCGCCGGTATCGTTGACGTGGCGATGGGTGTCACCGGGACCGAGGTGGTCGGAGGCGCAGCGGCAGTCTCCGTGACCGGAGCCCGTTTGTGCATCAATTTGTATCCGATGAACGCGGACAGCGCGATCAGGACGACGGCTGCGAACACACCCGCGAGAACCCGCGTATTCGCCGACGAGGGCGGCTGCTGCTTGGAAGTCTTTTGCGCGGGCGGCGATGCCGTCTTTTCGGCGGCCGGCTTCGCTGATGGTGTCTTCGCGGACGAGGGTGCTTTTACAGGAGTCGGCGGCAACGGGGGCTTGGCCGCCGGCGGGGTGACAGGTGATGGCTTTTCAACGGCCGGAACGAGGCTGTCGAGTTCCAGCGGCGCGGCCGTGCGCGACGACAGTTGCGTCATCTCGGTCGCTGGGTAGCTGCCACTGATCGGACCGGTAGCCGTAAGCGGGCTCGCCGCTGGTGCTTCCACCATCAAGCGAAACGGACCCAGCGCCGCGCTGACGCCGGGTTCCAGAACAACCGACGGAACCCGCTTTCCCGAGACCCAGATGCCGTTCTGGCTCTGAAGATCGATCAGCGTGTAACGGCCACCTTCGAATCGGATTTCCGCGTGATTGCGGGAGACGCCCTTGCCGGGATCCTCGAGAACGATGTCGTTCTGCGCGCCGCGACCGATTCGAACGGTCTGCTCCGTCAGCTCGCGCTCGTCGAGCTGCGTCTCGCCGCGAAAAATGAGTAGCTTGGCCATGTGGTCCGTCCCTTTGCTGTCACCACTGCTACGTCTTCGCGCGCTCTCGATCGGCTGACCTCGGATTTTTCAGCCGTTGCCGGTTCGCGTCAGCCTGAGTCCATTTCTGGACCGCACCGGTCAGCCGCTCCCAGACGCTCAGCCGGCCGCGTCAACGACACCGTGTCGTCGCGGATCGCCCTTCCGACCGGTCTCGTTGGTGAGATCGACGGTGTCGTCGGCGCTCGACGGATCTGGCTGCGATCTGCGCGCGAGCGTCGCGCAGGATCTGCTGCGCTTCTTCGCACTCGGGATCGACCGCCAGCGCGTTTTCCGCCGTCCACGCGGCGCGCTCGTACTCGCCCGCGCGCCTCGCCGCGCGCGACGCTCGAGCATGCGGGGCGACGGCTTTCGCTCGCTGCTTTGCCACTCGCTGCCGCTCGGCCTCGGCGGCGACTCGGGCCTCCTCCTCCTGGATCCGCGACAGCATCCGCTTGTGCGCGGGTTGTCTGACGGGTTCAGACCCGCCGCGGCCGACACGAGCTCGCGCGCTTTCTGGAACTTGCCACGCGCCGAGCTGTTCCTTCGCCTCCTCGAGGTGCCGCGCCGCTTTCGCCTCACGCGCCTTGGCCTCGGCGCGCTGCTTGACTTCGGCGCCGGCGAGACCGGAGATCTTGTCGGGCGAGCACGTGACCGGGATCGATCGCCAGCGCGCGGCCCGCCAGTTCGAGGGCCTGCTCCGGATTGCCAGCGGTCAGCGCCGCTTCAGCCGACTTCGCGTGTTCCGCGGCCTCGGCGGCGCGCCGCTCCTCGATCGCGAGCCGCTTCGCTTCCGCCTCGAGGCGCGCGATTTCCGCCGCGGCGATGCGCATGCGGCACGCGCGCGCATGAAACGATCGCAGCTCCGCGATCGCCTCGTCACGCCGTCCGGCAGCAAAGGCGCGTCCGCGCGGCCGCGATCGCGTCGGCCGCCTGACGGTCCGACAGCGCCTCGCGTTCTGCCTCGGCGATCGACGCTCTGAGGCGCTCTTCCACCGCGTCGATCTCGGCCGTCGGATAGAGTTCCCGCGCGCGCGCGATTTCGCGCGTCGCCTCCTCGAAGCCGCCCCTTGCGCCGCAGTGTCTCGGCGCGACCAAGGGCGCGCTCGCCCTCCAGCTCTGCGCTCGCGGGCCTCGGCCTCGATCGCGGCGACGGCGGTGCGCTTCAACGCGGTCGCATCAGCGGCTCGGCTGTCGAGCAGCAACGCGTCGTTGCACAGGACGATGACGGCCTGCCACTGTTTCGCCGCGGCGGCTCTTGCGCGCCTCCTCGAGCAAGCGCCTGCGCGCGCTCGTCGATCGCCCGCTGCGCCGCCAGCACGCCGCGGCAGCTGGTCGGCTTCCGCGGCGGCGCGTCTCGACGCCGGCTCGATGCGCAGCGCCTGCTCGAAGTGCGCGATCGCCTCGCGCGTGGCTCCGGTTGCCGCCACACGACCCTTCTTCGACACTGCTCAAGCGCTCGCTGCCAGCGATCGACCTGCCCGGGCCGCTTGTCCTGGTGCTTCTTGATTTCGGCGAGCAGCGTGCCGACGTGCTCGCTGCCGGTACGGCTCGGTCAACAAGGCGAGCTTGTCGAGCGAGTTCGACCCGTAGCTCGCTTCGAGATCCGGCCGGCGCCGGCGACGATGTCGAGCGCGGGGATCAAGCGTGCGGCGCTGGCGAGTCAACGCCTCGAGCGTCTGAAGTCGCTGTCCGCATTCGTCGACCCACTGCTTCGTTTCGTTTCCAGATCGCGCTTGACGTGCTCGAGCTCCGCGATCATCCGCGAGCACGACTGATAGCGATCGGCCGGATCTTTGGCGAGCGCCTTCATGACCAGCCTGGCGAGCGCTGCGGGCGCTTCGCTGTCGCGAATCGGCAGCGGCGCTTCGGTCTGAACCTTCGCCAGCACCGAGATCGGATCGGCCGCGGAAAACGGCTTTCGCCCGGTGAGCATCAGGTAGAAGACCGCGCCGGCCGAGAAGATATCCGAGCGTTGATCGACGTCGGGTCCGCGCGCCTGCTCGGGCGACATGTAGTCGGGCGTCCCGACGATCAGCCCGCTCGCGGTCATGTTCGACGACGCCGAGCCGCGCGATGCCGAAGTCCACGATCTTCAGCTCACCGTTCGGCCGGACGAGCAGGTTGCCAGGCTTGACGTCGCGGTGGAAGATGCCGTGCCGTGTGCGCCGCGTGAAGGCCGGCGCAGATCTGCAGCATCAGCATCGATCTTCGTTTCGATGTCCGCCGCTTCCGGACGCTCCATGTACTTGTTGAGCGTCTGCCCGGCGAGCAGCTCCATCACGATGAACGGACGGCCGTCGTCCTCGCCCATGTCGAAGATCGTGATGATGTTGGGGTGGACGAGTTGTCCGGCCGCGCGAGCCTCGCGATAGAACCGCGTGCTCGTCTCCGGATCGTCCTCGAGGTCGGTCATCATGACCTTGATGGCGACCGAGCCGCTCCATGAGGCTGTCGTGCGCGCCGTAGACGACGCCCATCGCGCCTTTGCCGAGGCGATCGACGATGCGATAGCGGCCGATGCTGGTCGGAAGCCGGCGACGCGGCGGTGGCTGTTCTGGATCCACGCCTATTCTCCGTCGATAGCGGGCCAGAACGGCGGTGACGTTGTCCCGGCGCGCCGCGCGCCAGCGCGGCTTTGAATCAGCCGCGCCACGATCTCAGACGGCGGTCCGCCGTCGTGTCGATCACGGCTCCATGGCGCGAGTCGTCGAGCACGCTGTGCAGACCGTCGGAGCACAGCAGGATCGCGTCGCCGGCCGCGAGATCGTGTTCGGTCATGCGAACGTCGGTCTGCTCGCGCGCGCCGAGGACGTTGGTCAGGACGCGGCGCATGGATTCGGGCGGCGCGGCGCCGTCGGCTCCGGCCTGCGAGGCCAGCACGGTCGCCGCCCAGGTGTCGTCGCGTGTCAGCTGCGTCAGGCGGCCCACCGCTGAAAAGATACAGACGGCTGTCGCCGGCGTTGGCGACGACCATCGGGTGCCCGGAAATCAACGCACCGACGAGCGTCGTGCCCATGCCGGTGTATTCGTCGTAGCGTTCCGCGGCGCGGAAGACCCGGCGGTTCGCCAGGTGAACGGCGGTCCGCAGGCGGTTGCCCGAGAAGGACAGACTCGGTTCGATGCCGTACGGCCACGAGAACTCCGCGTCCTCCTCCGTTCGACGAATGAACCCCTCAATGGTTTCGACCGCCAGGTTCGAGGCGACCTCGCCCGCCGAATGCCCGCCCATGCCGTCGGCGACGACAAACAACCGCAGCGCCGGATCGCTGATGAAGCAGTCTTCGTTGGACTTGCGGACCGGCCCGCGATCGCTCAGGCCATGGGCTTCGACCACGTGTGCTCCTTCGAAGTGGAGGCTAGAAGTCTAGCGGGCAGCGTTCGGTGCGGCCAATGCTACTTTGGTAGGTACTGCCTTCGGCAGGCACGCTGCAGGTACGTCGTGGCGAGTCGAACCTCGTGAACTGAACGAATCGCAGACCTTGTGACCCCGCAGAACCTGTAGACTCAGGCGAGACGGCTGACCAGCTGGGTCCGGGAATCGACGCCAATCTTGTCGAAAATCCGGGTCAGGTGCCGTTTCGTCGTGGTCGGCGCGATGCCCAGCGTGGACGCAATCACGGGGTTGGGGTAACCCCGCAGCACCAGCTCCGCCACTTCCGCTTCGCGCGGCGACAGACCGTAGCGGCGGGCGAACGCCTCGCGCTCGATCCCGAGCTCTCGAACGCTGACGGCGACGTCCGGATCGCGGACCGTCCCCGAACGGCAGGACGTGAACGTAGAGCGGTTCGCCCCGAGCGTCGGTCAGGAGCGTCACCGCGGGCGGCGTCGGAGCCGCCGGATCGAGTCTCCCTGATCCGCAGCAGATGATCGCGGAGCATGACGATCAGGTCCGCCTGATACTCCTTCTGCAGTCGTGCGTGCAGCTTCACCGCCGCTTCGTTCTGATAGAGGATCCGCGTGCGGTGAAAGACGAAGACGGCCAGCCGCAGTCCGTGCACGATGGCGGCGAAATCAAGGGCCGGCCCGTCCGTCCATGGGTGCAGCATCCTACCAGATCGCGCCGATGACGCAGCCGCATCGATGCTGCTGCGGCACGAATCCGAGAGGGTTGTCGAACGGGAAATCCGAAACAGCCTCGGGTTCTCGCCGATCACCGCCGCCGACACGATGTAGAACACGTATTCGTAGGTCTGCAGCGGGAATCTGTTCCCGGTACTGCGCCAGGAGCTTCCAGAAATTGCGCTGCCTGCGGATCTGGCGGCATTTTCCGCAGGATAGTCGATCACCCGACACTCGCCCCAGTTGTACGACGCCATGACGAGCAGGCCCGACGCCTGCGCATCGGTCGAATAGATGTCCTTGATGTATCTCGCCGCCGCGGGCGTCGCCTTCTCCCAGTTGAATCGATCGTCGAACTGATCGACGCCCGACTGCTGCGCGAGCGGCCCGATATTCAGGCCGAATCTCTTTCCGGTTTCGGGAATGAACTGCCACATGCCCTTGGCGATGCCCCAGCGCGTCGGCGGTCCGCTGGCGTGCGGATCGAAATCGCTCTCCTGCATCGCCAGGTAGAAATACTGCGGCGGCAGATTCTGCGCGATGAACGCCGACGCGATCTTCGGCGGGTAACCGGCGTCCTGCGCGCGCTTCAGCGCGGTAGCGAACCGGCCGGTCTGACTGCCACTTCTCGACGTATCGCATGACCTCGCCGATGTACTCCGGCGGCGCGGCAGCGTCGCACTCGCCAAACATGCGCGTCACCCGCAGGACGAGCCTTTCTTTCTCGTTCAGCTTCCGGTCGAAGAGGCCGGCGACGTAGCGATCGTAGTCTGTTCACATCCGCTGGCGCTCCGCCATGTAGGCGGCGAGCTGCTGCTGGCCCGGAGCGCTGCCCGACTCGCGCAAGCTTCTGTTCGAGGTCCGCGAACAGCACGTCCTGCTGTTTCATCGTCGTAGAAGATTTCCTGCGCCTGCTCGCATCTGCTTGCTGAGCGCACGATGCGCGTAGAACGCGTAGCCGCCGGCGGCGATCGCGATCAGCGCGATGGCGGCAACGATCAGTCGCTGCGTGCGTCGCTGCTGCTGCTGCACCTTCTGATACGCCTTGCGGATCATCAGCGTGCGGCCGCCCACCGATCTCGTCGTCATCGTCGGATCCGAAGTAGCGCTGGGCGTACGCCTCCAGCGAGTCGTCGTCGCCGGTCTCGGTAGCGATTCGGTGGGGTCGCGCGCGACGCTTCCGGTTCGATGCTGCAGCGTCGGACCTTCGGCGCCGAGTCTGATCTCGACGCCGTCTCCGATCGGCGCGGTCATCGACTCGCCGGCCGTCGACGAACAGACCGTTACTGCTTTGCAGATCGCGAATGATCCACTGCCCGTTGACGAGCGAGACTTCGGCGTGACGCCGGCTGACCTGCGTGTCGAGCGAGTTCGACGTCGCAGCCGCGTTCCCGGCCGATGTAAGAATGAAGCGTGAAGCGGAGGGTCTGTCCGTCGGGCAAGCGGACGACGAGTGCCATGGCTGATGCTACTGGAGGAGCTGCCGTCGCCGCGCAACGAATCGCGGGCCGACGAGGCCGCTACGGAATGACCGGCCGGACCGTGACGGGCTGCGACGATCGCGCCGTCTGCCCGAGTCGTCGGTCACGACCAGCGTGACGAGATAGACGCCGGAGACCGTGTAGTCGTGCGTCGTCTTGACGCCGGTCTTTCGCCTCTCCGTCGCCGAAGTCCCAGTTGTAACGGACGATCGTGCGGCCGCTGCCCGGCGTCGACAGCGACCCGTCGAAGTTCACGGCCTGCAGCACCTGCGGCGTCTGCGGCGAGAACGCAAACAGCGAGACGGTCGGATTCGGCATCGTCGTCGTCGTGGTGGTCGGGATCGACGTCGTGGTCTCGGTGATCTTGACGACCCCGGGACCAACCGGCGGTTCGCTCTTGCATCCCGCAAGCGCGACCGCGGCGAGCAACGGTATGGCGAGGAGCAGCTTCCGCATAACTACTTGGTCAGGTTGAGGCCTGCAACCGGAGTGACCTTCGCGTGCAGACCGTTGTTCGTCATGGTGACGAGCGCGTTCAGCGATAACACCATCTTGCCGATGAGGTTCACCTTCACGCCCGGGATGAATGTGATCTTGTTCAGACTTCCATCGACAAAGAGCAGCGACTGCGCCGCCGTGGCGCCGAATCCCGCGAGCGGCGTCACTGCGCCGAGACTCGACCGGGCCCGCGCCGAGCATCCTCTGTCCGAGGACATCGGCGAGTAGCGTGAGCTTCGGCGCGGCCACGATCTCGACGCCGCCGTTGTACTGGAACTGATTCTTCAAGTGGTCGTCCGGCACGTCCACCGCTTTGTTCCAGTACTCGAAACTCGACGGATCCATGCGGCTTCAGCGGCCCCTTGCCGAAGGACGCGACGAGCGATCCCAGCGTGCGCGTCACACCGAGGCCGCGAAGATTGTCGCGATCGCCGGTCGGAAGACGCATGATGACATTGATCGCGATGCCGCCGGGATCGGGAACGTCGGGGCCTTTGAATTTCAGCGATCCGGAACTTCGCCAGCGCCGCGATGTCGCCGAGCCCGGAGAACATGTTGTTCGTCTCGACCAGGCGGCCGACCACGCCGTTCCCGTTGACCGAGTGGACGATGTTCCGGACAGCTTGACCGTGACCAGCGGAACGACCACGCCGATGTCGATGTTTGGCGTGACGCCAACGGTGCCCGACATCGCGAGCGTCGAGCTCGAGATATTGAGGTTGCCAGTCGTCGTGCCGGACACAATCGGCGACGCCGCGGTGACCGATCCCATCGGCAGATTGGAAAGCGAGAAGTCGGATAGCTTGTCGTAGTTGGTCGAACTGAACGTCGCGCCGACGCTGACCTTTCCTTCGCCGGCCGTCAGCGCGCGCTCGACGAACGACGGGCCGAACGACGTGGTCGTGCGCTGCGAGCAGACCGGTCGCCGGATCCAGCTTGAAGTCGAAATCCACCGGACGATGTGCCGAACGGCGTCGGTGGCGATTTCGGTCGCGGTCGCCACCGCGATGGCGTCACCGGCGACACCACCAGTTGCCTGGTTTGCCAGCTGTTCGAGAACTTGCTTCCCGGTCAGGTCCGGGACGGTCGTGACCTTCTGCGCACATGCGGGAGACGCGTACGCGAGCGTCAGGAGCGCGACCGCAATACGCACGTGGCGCCTCATGACTAATCTTCATTCAAACGGCCTCGCAGGAGGGGTGGAAGCCCGCGGATTATTGAACGCGTCCAAGGTCAAGTCAAGACCTCGCGACCGCAACCGAAGTGACTCGACACGTACAGTCCAACAGTACTCAGTTCGCGACCTTCATGTCGATAGAACGCGAACCGCTGATCCCTTTCACGATACTCCCGCGACCTGGTCCGGCTACGCCATCGGCGAGGGCCTTCCGGCAGATCTCCTGCTGCGCGGGATCCTGCACATTGCACCAGAAGTTCCAGTGCAGGTAGAGTCCGCCGCTGTAGCGCTCGGCGAGAAATCGCACGTATGCCGGATTGGAGGTGACGAGCGACATCTGTCCCGCATTCACGCCCCACAGATGGAACATCGCCGGGGTTGTGGGTCAGCACGTACGAATTGCGCGGAATTTCACTGGCGAATGACTGCGCGAATCTGCACGTCGGCGCGAGCCGCCCACGCTTCTTCGGTTGTCGCGCGCACGACCGGCGCATACCAGAGGAACTGGAACAAGAGGATCGTCACGATCAGCGCTCGGGCTGGACCGGAACGCGAATGGCGAGCGCGATCGATTCCCGCGTTCACCGATGATCCACCAAGGCCGTCGCGAGCCACGCCGCACCCAGCCCGCCGAGCACCGCGATTGGTGGATAGGTCATCAACGAGTACCGCACGTCCGCGCCGTAGTTGTAACTGCCCGCGTAGAACACCAGATCGATCGCGAAGAACAGCAGGAAGTACATCGCCATCGACCACGCATCGCGTCGCTGGCGAAACGAGACCAGTCCGATGACGGCGAGCACCGTGAACGCGACAGGAAACCGCTCGTCGTAAAGGTAGAACCATCCGTTCGACCGGCAGGTTCGCTTCAATGTATCGGAACGAGAAGCGCGGTCCGATAGTACCCCAGTCGAGTGCCGGATGGCGAACAGGTGCGCCACGTGAATCGCTAGCAGCCAGAGAAACAGCACACGCGGCCCACCAGCCGCGCGGACGATCCAGTTCCAGGCCGAAGTCGCGGCCAGATCAGGAAACCAATGACCGGCAGGATCAGCAGCGACTCCGGGCGAAACTGGATCGCGTAGGCGGCTGCCACCACAGTCGCGTCCCAGTGCCAGCCACCCGCCGGCGCGCAGGTAGTGCGCGGCGCACACAACCGAAGCGACCAGCGCGAGCGATGCGGACGGCTCGACCGCGGCGGTCGCCGACCACAGCAGCTGCTCTGGCATCAGCGCGATCAGCAGGCCGGCAAACAGTGCCGCGTCGCGATCGCCAAAGAGCACGCACACCAGCAGGTAGACGCGCGCAGATCGTCAGCGCCATGGCGACGGCGTTCACGGCAAACGCGGTCCAGGATGGACACCGAGGAGGCGATAGGCAAGGCTCAGCGCATGTGGATAGGCGTAGGGCTGCTTGTTGTATTCGCCGCTCGCACACCGCAGCCGCCCGTATTCGACGCTGCCGTCGTTGCACATCTGCGCCAGTCGTGTGTCCGCGAGTTCTGACCGACGCCCTGATAGATCTGTTCGTCGTAGAAGATTCGGTTCGTCCGTGGCGCGGCGAAGAGCGTCAGCGACCACGCCCAGTGCCGCCAGCATCGCCAGCCGTGGGATTTCACGCCTGTAGACTTCGCGCGACGATGGTCGTCGACCAGACAGACGCCAGCGAGCAATCCCAAGCAGCACGCACGCGTCGAGCGACCACGGCTGCAGCGATCTTCAGATCGTTCACGCAGGTCCCCGGTCGATGTGCCAAGCAACCAGATCGTGAGGACGGTGACCGTTCCGAGCATCGCGATGCAGACAGCGATCCACTCGCGGCGCGAACGGCACGCGCGAGACGCGACGGTCTGAGTCATGCCGGGCGCGCGACCAGGAATGGACCGATCGCCAGCGCATCCGCGCCGGATCGCAGGAACACGTCGACCGCTTCGTCCGGCGAACAGACCAGCGGTTCGCCGTGAATGTTGAAGCTCGTGTTGAGGACGGCGCCGACCTCCCAGTGGCGGCGCGCAATCCGAAGCAGATCAGCGAACGGGCCGCGCTCGTCGTCACCGACGATCTGCGGACGGCAGGTGCCGTCGACGCTCATCACACCCGCCAGACGGCCGCGGTATTCGTCGGCAACCTGGTACGCCATCGTCATCGCGCGATTGCGTCCACCGGTCCAGTCGGCAAGCAGACGTGAGGCCTCGCTCTCGAGCATGCTGGGACAGAATGGCTGATACCAGACTCGGCGCTTCAGTACGAGGTTGAGGCGATCGCGAAGCTCTACACGATCGGGGCGCGCGAGCACGCTGCGATGACCGAGCGCGCGCGGCCCGTACTCCATGGCGCCCTGAAACCACATGACGATCTCGCCCTCGGCGAGCAGTTCGGCGACCCGGCACGGCAGGTTGCCGACACACGTCCGCTGGCAGGCCGGCGGCGCGAAGGCTCGATTCAACAGCCGACCGATCGTAGGCAGGTCCAAGATCCAGACGTGTGAGATCGATTCGAGGCGTCTCTCCGGATGCGGCCGAGGCGCTCATCGCCGCGCCAACCGCCAGGCCGCCATCTCCCATGTGCGGGAATACGAACACGTCGTCCACTTCCGGCAGCAGCCGAACCTGACGCGTGGCTTTGACGTTCGAGACCACACCGCCCGCCAACGCCAGATGTCGCTGTCCGGTCAGGCGCACGGCATCCCGCGCAAGCGAGACGACGACATGTTCGACGGTTCGCTGCGCCAGATACGCGAATTGTTCGTTGGGGAACCGCCAGTGCACGCGCGAGAGCGGCGGGCGGAAGGCATGTCCCGGCCACTTGGTTTCGATCACGCCATCCTTCACACGCACCCACGGCAGCAGCGGATTGTCGGCGTCGGCGATTGGCGCCGCATAGTCCGCCAGCGCCATCACCTTGCCTTCGTCTTCGAGCTCGCGCATGTTGAGCAGGTTCGTGACGTGCTCGAAGAACACGCCGACCGAGTTGCGCGCGGTCGATGCGGCGAGCCGCGGACAGCCGGCCGTCAGCGAAGGTCGAGATCGTCGCGGACAGCCCGTCGCCGAGTCCGTCGATCGTCAGGACAGCGCACATCGTCGAAGCCCGACGCCCAGGCGGCGCCACTGCATGCGCCTCGTGATGATCGACGATGCGGAGCTTCGCACGACTTGAACCCGCGACGATCGAGCTGCTGTCTCAACACCACGCGAGCTGATCGTCCTGGAGATGGCACCCGGCGACCACTCGGTCATCCGGTACTTCATCGTGCGCGTCAGACCGGCCAGCGGACCCGGCGCGGTCTTTCGTCGGCGCACGGCGTAGTAGCGTTCCTTGCTCCCGGGCCACAAGCGCCCGAGGGTCTTCGCCGGATCGCAGGTTGTGGCCGCGACGATGTGGATGCCGTCCGGACCAAGTCCGCCGTGCGCAAGACAGGCGTCGATTGACCGATCGTGGGAAACACGATTTCGAGCTTGCGCCGCGTCAGCCGCTCTTCGTTGACCGCGAACCGCAGCTGGCCGTCCTGCAGGAGCGCGGCGCCGGAATCGTGGCCGTCCCAGATGCCAAGAATGTTCAAGGTACTAAAAGAACAGACACTTGATCAGCGAATAGCCGTAGCGAGGCGCATCGCGCCAGACGCGGATGTGAGAGGCGCCGTGCGCTCGCGGATGCTCGTGGCTGGGCACTTCGGCCATCCGCCATCCTCGACGCAACGTCTTGATGGTCATCTCCTGCTCGATCGTCGTCGTGTTCTCGCGAAGATCCAGTTCGCGCAGCACCGACGTTCTCACCGCTCGGAATCCGTTCTGGCTTTCGCTGAGCCGGCAATGGAACCGCCAGTTGATGCAGGCGGTGATGAACGAGCTGCCGGCGAGCCGAAGAAACTCGTCGAAGCCGCCGTGCAACTCGCTCGAACCGCCGCGCAGCCGCGAGGCGACGACGTGATCCGCCTCTCCGGCAAGGATCGGTTCGACGAGCAGCGGAATGTCCTCGGGATCGTGCGATCCGTCTGCGTCGAGAAAGACCGTGACCGGCGTGCGGATGTGCGGAATGGCTTGACGAATCGCGCGTCCCTTGCCACGACCGGCGTCCGCGAGAACCGTCGCCCCGCTCTGCGCCGCGACGTCGGCCGTTCCGTCGGTCGATTGTCCGACGACGACGAGAATCTCGCTTCGCGTAGCGGCGCGTGCGATCGATGACGCCGCCGATGCTCGGCGCTTCCTGCTTCGCGGCGATGACGACGGACACGTCCGCGGCCACGTGGTGCGTCGCCGGCACGATTCAGCCGCGACTGCGTCAGCGCGTCCGCGAAGCAGGCGACGTTCATCGCGCAAGTCCTGTCGTGGCGGAGGCGGTCGTTGCGAGTGGAACAACTGGTCGTCGCACGCCGCGAACGCCGAGAGTGTTGCCGAGAATGCTTTGATACGCCTCGCAGGCGGTCCAGCACTGCGGACAGTCGTCCCTTCCAGATCTCTCGCTGCACTGCGCCGTCTCCGCATCGTTCCAGATCGGATCGAGGCGCATGCCGGTGTCGCGCAGCCGGCCCATCGGCCGCGAGTACGTGATGCACGGATAGACGACGCCCCATGGATCGATGAAGCAGCTCGCGCGCAGCGCGTGGCACGGCATCGGCGTCCGGCCGGTCGTCAGAAACCGATCGAGATTCTTGAGATACGCGTTCTCGAGCAGGTGTCGCGGCGAGACGCGCGGGCCCGCGCAGACGCCCGGTATCGGTTCATCTCGACGCGCGCGCGCGTCGGATCCGGAGCGACACGCGTCGGTTTCGGCGTTGCCGTAGTAGTGCCCCGATCGCTGCGCGACATTCAGGTGAATGTCGTCGATGGTCAGCCCGTGGCACTCTCGCGCACACGCCGCAAACGTCCGCTCGAACTGTCCGAGGTTGTGGCGTCGAGAGCGTCATGCCGAGCGCGGCCACGATTCCTGGAATGCGCCGCAGTGCGTTGAACGTTTCCATCTGACGACGGAAGCCGCCTTTGATGCCGCGGATCTCGTCGTTCAGCGCCTCGTCGCCGTCGACGCTGACGGTGACGATCGTGCGCGCCGGACCTCGTCCGGCAATCCGTTCGACGCTGCGGACGATGCGGTCGGTCTGAAAGCCGTTGGTCGGGAAAGTGAAGAATCGCGAGCCGCGACCATCCGCGTCACGATCGCGTCGAAGATCGTCGTCGATGTCGCGCCGCAGAAAGATTTCGCCGCCCGTGAGATCGACCCAGTTGACGTGCGGGTTCTCCCGAACGAGCGCGCACGATCTCCTCGGTCGTCAACTCGTCGGTCGGCTTGCGCTGCCAGATGTTGCAGGTCTTGCACTTGTACTGGCACCAGTAGGTGAGACACAGGTTGAGCTTGAGCGGAGCGGACGGGCCGATGAACGGTCGTCCGCAGCAGCGCGACGCCGAGATGAGCGGAGCGCTTGATCACTTGGGCTTCACTTCGTGCGAGACGCGATCGATGAGCCAGGGACTCTGAAATCTTTGCGTGAGACCACCATCGTCACCATCGTCTCCTGGTCGTTCGGTGCTCCGCCACTGCTCATCTTGATCGCCTGCTTCATCGCCAAACTTCAACTGCGCGCCGCCGGCCGCCCGCGGCGTCCAGACGATCGAAGTCAGGCGGAGCCGTGATCGTGCAATTGAGTGACTTGTATTCCTTGAACTGCGCCTTCAGTTCACGCTCGTTATCGAGGTGAAACAGGCGACGGACCGCTCTGGTTTGAGCGTCTGCAGTGCCGCGCAGTAGTTGTTCACGAGCTGCCCGATTTCCTGTTTCGCATGGTCTTCGGCACTCTTCGGTGGCGGGGCCGGTTTGTCGGGCACCGTGGGCGGCGGCGGCGTCACGACCGGCGGCGGAGTTGGCCCGGCGAGCCGACGGCGCTCGTGCTTCGTCGGCGAGGCGGTCCGTGGATGTGCCGATCGGCAGGCTGATGCCGAGCGTTACCGGCCGGCGGACCAGGTCTTCGGCCTTGGTGGTCACGCTGGCGACGGCCGGAACGACCGGCCCACGATTGATCGGCAGCCGCACTCTTGATGAATGTCGCACCACATGTCTTTGCCGACGTCATCGTCATCTCGCCGGTCGACGGGACAGTCTCCGGTGAATTGCTGCCACTCGAATAACCGTCGTCGGCCTCGGCTTTCAGCGACACGGGAACACCACTCGGTATATCGGCCGTACAGGTCGATCCGTTGGTTCCGCAGAGGATTCCGCCAGCGCCGACGATCGTCCCTCCTTCGGGCTTCGTAATCGTCAGCCGGAACGTCGACCGGCGCGGTGCCGCCATCGACCACCGGACCGAACGTCACGCCGCAGGTTCGGCCTCGTTCATGACGCGCGTCCGGCCGGCGCGCAGTCTGCCGGTATAGCCGCTGAACACGATATCCCTTGTCGGCATCGTGGTGAGTTCGATTGGCTCGCCGGTTGTGATCGTGGTCGAACACTGCGATTGCCGCCAGTTCCGCACTCGATGCCGGGACCGGTGATCGTGCCGCCAGTCGGCTTCGTGATCGTCAACATCTGACTGGCCGGCCAGACCCATCGGACGCAAGGCAACAGGCCCCAGACCAGCAGCGCTCCGACCACGACGGTGCCGAGCGCAAGCATCGCGCCGCGCGCCGAGCGGCGTCGACAGCACAGAACCCGTGGACGCGTCCGTCCCGTCGACGATGAACGCTGCCGGCGATCGCCGTCTGCCCTGCAGCCGCTCGCCGAGCGATTGCAGCGCGGCTCCAAGCGAGAACGACGATTTCGGTCGCGACGACGGTCGTTCGCTCGTCGGCTGACCGATGATGGTCGGTTCGGAAACAGGGTGGCGCTCGGAGCGCGGCGGAGGCAGGAGGAAACGTGACCCGCGGATCGGTATCCGGCCGGAGCGCGGATCCATGTCGTCGCGACGGACCATGACGGTCGGTTCAATTCCGTCCGATACCGATGGCAGCGCCGCTCGCACGACTGATGAGTACTGTCGGATCGGTGGAGACGACCTCCGAGCCCGGCGCAGGTCCGTGTGAAATGGACTTGCCGACGCTCCGCGCGGCGTCGAGCCGCGCCATCAGCGCGCGGGCGCCGGCATGCTGCCGATTGTGGGCCAGGGCCTCGACCACCCATCGACGGGCGACGTCGTACGACTTCTCCTGAAAGGCCGCCAGCGCCGGCCGTAGGCGGCATCGCGCGGGCGATTTCGACAGGTTATCCACGGGGCACCAGGGGCCTATCCTAACGCGACCGGATTCGGGCTTTCAAAGCCTTAATTTCCTGTAGTTTTTCGACGAGATACATCGGCGATCAAAGTTTGACAAGGCGCGGGGCCGCCGATAATCTGAGCGCGGTCTCTCGCGCACGGTCAAGAGCGACGCATCGCCGAAGCCATTATTCAGAACGGAGTCGTCTGCATGGACGGACGCGACAGCACGCAATCGCTGTTGGTGCTGAGAAAACTCACCCGCGCAATCGCCGACGTCGTCCGCGTCCAGATGACGGAATACCTCGCCACCCTCGCGCCGCTGCTGCGGCCGAAGATGGTGCTGGGCGATCACGTCGAGGACGGCACAAAGGAATCGAGCCGGCGGTCAGACAAGGCGTTCAAGGATCTGCAGACGCTCTACGATTCGATCGCGGGCACCAAGCCGTTCAATCTTCCGCGTGAGCTGACGCTTCCGCTCAGGCTGGTCGGATCCGGTCTCGAGATCACGCCAGTCGACACCGCGCTCGCGATCAAGTCCGGATCCGATACGCGGACGATCATGGTTCGCTCGCCGCTGACGTGGACGCTGACCTATTCGGGCTATCCGCCGACGCGTTTGCCCGATCTGCTGAAGGCCAAGCTGCAAACCGGCGACGAGCTCGGACAGCTGGTCGTCAGCTACCTGCTGATGCACGTCGTCGTGACACGAACTCGCCTGGCCTGAAGAGCGTGTTCGAGTCGTTGCACTTCCCGATCACCACCACGACCGTTCCCGAGTTCGGTCCTCTTCCGATCACGCGGATCGGCGTGGCCGTCTCGACGACGCGTCCGTCCGACGATGTGATTCTGCAGAGCGCGGAACTGACCGGCATGGATGCCTTCGAGGAAGTGGTCAATGTGAAGGACTCTCGCAGCTTCGCGATCCGCTGAAGCACCGGCTCATGGAAATCGCGCGGCAGCACGTGCCTGAACTGGTACGCTGAAATGCTGATCGCGGATCGCGAAGTTCGCCGATTCGTCGAGTTGCGGATCTCGGGTCTTCAATCAGCATTCATCAGTCGAACAATCAGCATTTACGCTATCGCCTGCGGTCGATAGAACCAGAACGTGCCCTGCACTCGAATCGTTGTTTTGCGGCGCCCCGCCGTCGTCGTCGCTGTCCTGGTGAAGAACAATTGCTGACCGGCGCACCGCGGATCCCGTCGGGGCGTTCTGCTCCAGCACGGTGACCGCGCCGTTCCCGTCCACCGACTCGACAATCACCGTGTGATGCGGCCGCTCCTGGAAGTCCGAGTCGGTCGATCCTGAGCCGTCGGGATTATTCACCACCACCTCGCGGTCGAAGCGGTAATCGCGCATCTGGATGACGTCGCCGGGCTGCAGCTCCGACAGGGACACGCTCGAACCCCAGACGTAGTCGGCGTTCGGGGTCACCGAACCGTAGTCGCCGGCGCTGCGCGCGCCGGCCGTCGACAGTGCGCGGTCGGCAAGCGTGAAGCACTCGCCGTTGCCGACGCGGTTGCCACGCTGGCGTCGCGCGAATCCGACGATGCGATCGGCGATGCCGGCCGATGTCGTGCCGCCGCCGCTCGGCGCATCGAGACCGATCGGGCCTGGCGGCGGCGTTTCCGTTCTCGCGCTGGTGCCGTCGTCTATTTCGATCGCGCCGCCGAAATCGTTCGTGGATCCGGGATTGTCCGTTGCCCATTCTGGCTATCCTTTACATTCGAGTGTCGCTCATCGCTGCGGGAACGGCGTGGTGTAGATCACGTAGTGCGACGGGTTGGGAATCTTGTATTGCCAGCCGCCTCCCGCTCACCGAATACAACTTCCCGCGTTCGGACCACATATCCACGCCGGGTGCGCACAGCGAAAGCAGCGCGTGCGGAACCGTCACCATGACTTCGTATTCGTTGAGCACTTTGCCCATGACGCGCGGGAGCGTCCTCAGGTTGCCGGCGCCGTGCACGCCGAGGATCTCGCGCGGCGTTCCCGTGGGGCAGAAGAACGTGGTCATGAACGGGGATACGCGCGGGTCCTTGTAGCCCCAGAGGCGCGTGCCCTTCTCGATCGGGACGTCGCGAACCGGGTAGTTGTAATCGATGTAGTCCAACTCGCCGATGCGGTCGGGGAAGAACACGCTGTAGAAGTTCTTCGCCACCGACCGCCAATAGTCGCGCTGATCGCTCACGACAGGCTCCTCAGTACGACGTGACCGGTGATGCGCGCGATCAGGGTGGGCCTCATGTCAGCGAGCCGTAGAACATCGCGTTGTCGGGGGACGAATAGTACAGCGCGAACTGCGACGGCGTTTCCTTGATCACCGCCTGCTGGCTGTCCGAGTAATGCCAGATGAATCCGTTGACATGGATGCCGACGTGCTTCCGCGGCGCGTTCGACATCGACTTCGCTGCCAGGTTGACGTTGGCTGCGCGGGTGACGAACACGAGGCACGGCTGAAGCGACGCCGGGCGCAGCCTCCACACGCCGACGGCCTTGCACCTGGAGAAGAGTTCCTGGACGCGAATCGTCGCGGCTGGTCCGCGGCCGTTGCCGACCATCTGGCAGGTCACGCCGAAGGTGTATCCGAGGACGTGCGAGACAAAGTGAGCGGAATTGTCGCCGTGGCTGGCGTAGCCGTTCTGGCAGATCGCGCCGATCGACTTACCCAGATAGCTGTCCAGCCGTTGGGCGGTGATCACGCCGACCTCTCCCAAGCCGACCGCATTCGTCATTCCTCTCTACATACGTATCTGGCGCTTGGCGGGATCTTATCCGCGATTGGGGCTCCACTGGTATTAACGCCGGTTTACCCCCTCGCGAACAGCCAGGAGCTGACGATGCCGAAGATGGCGGCGATCAGGAGCCAGGTGCGGCCCTGCGGGCTGCGCGGGCCGCGGGTGAGGGCGGCGATGAGGAAGATGACTCGCCAGGGCGAGGAGGATGTATTTGGCCAGCATTCTTCCGATCTCGTATTACATGGCCGCCAAGAGGCGCTGGTGCGCCACGCGGGGGTTTCGTGCGATCTTTCAGTGCTCTGACAGCGACGGCAAACATCGCGCCCGCCAAGGGTGCTTCGAACACTGAAGGTGAAGTCGAAGTCCTTGATCGGCCTCTATGCGTCTGGCGCACCCTCAGTGCGGTCTCAGGCTCGCGCCGACGGATGTGGTCGCCGATGGTTTGGCGCCGCAGCGAACGATGTGGTTCGACGATACAAAAAGTATGGGGTCCAATCAACCGTGGAGATCTCTCGGCGCATCCCCCGCCTTCGCCTTCATTCAGCGGCCGGTTGAGGGCCGCACACGCACTTAGCCGAGTAACGACGTGCCCGGGCGCTTATCGGATCGATTGCGCAAGTGATCTCTTGATCTGCCTAGGATTGATGGACCCTCTACGGAGCCGAGGTGCACCCGTTCGGCGCGTGGAGACGTATGTAGAGTTATCGGCTTACTCCGCAAGTCGTCTCCATGAAGTCCGGAAGGTAAAACACATCACGCGTCGGCTGCCCCGAACACCTTGAACGGGCGCCGTCGTGTGGATTTCAAGAAGTACCCATGTGGACCCTCTTCAACCGCACTCCTTATGCCGCGGATCGAAACTGGACACGCGACAAGGAGGGTGTGCATTGGTGGATCGTCGCAGTTCGGGCCACATTCGAGCTCGCGTCCGATGGTCGCTTGACGCTGACCGACGAGCAACTGCCGCCGGTGCTGGCGCCTGAGTACTTCGGCAACACCTGGCAAATCGAGTCTCCGCTACGACTCCGATCTGTCTCGACGCAAAGCCCGCGACCGATCTGCTTCTCGTCGCCAGCGCACACGCGCCTGGGGGACAGGCCGCGGCGACGGTTCCGGTGAGCCTTCGCGTCGGATCGATTTCCAGAAGCAGCTTCTCGTGCACGGCGATCGCGTGTACCGATCGGGCTGACGACTTCCTCGTCCGAAGCCGTTCGTCACCCGTCCGATTCGGTACGAGCTGGCCTTCGGCGGCTCCGATCTTTCGGATCCCGATCCGCGCAATCATCGCATCGACGAACGAAATCCGATCGGACGAGGCTTCGCGGTGGAGTCTCCGTCGACTGATCGACAGCCCGCTCACTCTGTCGAGAATGCAGACGGACGACCGGCGTCCACCGGCCCTGCAGGATTCGGGCCTATCGATCCTTCATGGCTGCCGCGGCGCGCGCTCGCAGGGACGTATGACGAGCGGTGGGAGCGAACGAAGAAGCCGCTGCTTCCCGACGACTACGATCCCGGCGTATGCGTTGAGCAGTCCCACCGATCAGCGTCTTCCCAAGGCCGCTCGTAGGCGGAGAGCTCGTGGAAATCGTGAACATGACGCCGCAGGGGAAGCTTCTCTTCGACGCTTCCGCGAGTTTCCTTCGAGTTCACTTCGGCGTTCGGCCGACGACGGCAACCACACGGACCACCGCAGCTGGCCACCGTGCTCGTCGAACCCGATGAACGGCGTCTGTCTCTCGTGTGGCAAAGCACGCTGCGCGTCGCCGGCGCCCGAGGCGGATTACCTCGACGGCACTGACATTGTGGAACGCAGGAGCGCCGCGTGAGTTCGCTCGAAGTGATCGCGACCGGCGCGCGGACACCACTTGGCCTCAACGCGGAAAGTTCCGCGGCCGCCGTTCGCGCAGCGTTATCGAGCTTCGCCGAGTTCCCCTTCAGCATGGCCAACGGTGAACCCGTGGTGGTGTGCGCCGATACCGAACTCGACCCAAGGGTCGAAGGGCGGGAGCGCCTCGTGCCGATGATCGCAAGTGCGCTCGACGAGGCGACGCGGACGCTGGCTCAGGCAACGCCGTACAGGGGGACGTGTTATCTGTTGCTCGCGCTTCCCGAAGCTCGCCCGGGATTCAGCGATGATGATGCGCAATGGATCAAGAGCGCAATCGCCTCTCACTTGCGCGTCCCGGATTGGCAGGTCCGCGCAGGCATCGTCGGGCGCGGTCATGCGGGAACGATGCAGGCGCATTCAGCGTGTGGCACAGGAGTCGGCGCGCGGCGTCGACGGACTTTTTCTGGTCGTTGGCGCCGACAGCTATCACCACGCCGACACTTTTCTCTGGCTGGAGCAACACCGGCGGTTCGCCCAGCCGACGATCCGCGGCGGGTTCATCCCGGGCGAGGGAGCGGCCTGCCTGGTGCTGGCCAGCTTCCCACTTGCGGAGCAAGATCGGCGCTGAGCCGATGGCGACGCTCGATGGCGTGGGGCTTGCGCAGGAGACGCTGCTCCGGGACAGCGAGACCGGCTCGTTCGGGCCAGGGCATGACCCAGGCCGTGCTAGGTGCGACGACGGGGCTGCAGCTGCCGCACGAAGCCATCGACACGCTTTATTCGGATATCAACGGCGAACGGTATCGCAGCGAGGAATGGGGATTCGTCGCGATGAAGACCTATCCGGTGTGGAAGTCGCTCGACTATGAAGCCCCCGCGTCGTGCTGGGGCGACGTCGGCGCTTCATTCGGAACACTCGCCGCTGTTCTGGCCGTCCAATCCTACATGCGCGGGTACGCACGAGGTCCGCGTGCGCTCGTGATGGCAGGCTCCGATAGCGGCCTCCGGGGCGCTATGGTACTGCAGGGCTCGGACGGGCGGTGAATCGCCGGCAAAAGTCGACAGAGTGGAAGGCATCAGGAGATTTACATGAGCAGCGTTTCGGTCAATCCGCCAAAGACACCCGTGACCAAGGGCAGCAACGGGACCGCGACCGCCACAATACCGAACGTCTGCAAGATGCCGGGACCGCCGGCGCCGTTCGTTCCCGCACCGTTGCCCAACATCGGCAAGAGCGGGAAGAGCCCGCAGGACTACACGAAGGACGTCACGATCGAAGGCAACGCCGTTGCCATCAGGGGCTCGACGTTCTGTGTCGATGGGTGACATCGCGAGCAAAGGCACCGGCGGCGGTATGGTGTCTGCGAACTGCGAAGGCATCACGAAGTTCGTCGGACCTGGCTCGATGGACACCAAGTTCGAGGGCGGGAACGTACAGTTCCTCAGCGATCCGATGCTCAACAATTGTGGCGCCGGGAGGCAGTCCGCCGAACGCGGCAACGATGTTGGGCGTGTTGCAGGACGCCGGCGTTGTATACGTCGTGGGCGATGAGCCGTGCCCGCGGTGCGGCAAGACGCACGGCGAGGCAGCGCAGTTGGCTGAAAATACAGCCACTCAACACCTTGCCGGTGAGGCGCAGGCCGCGTTCAGAGCCAACGGTAGGGGGCGGATAAAGACCATGGTCGGTGCCGTCATCTGCTATCAGGGTGAGTTGTTCTATGGTGCGAACTCCGGCGAACAGCGTCACGACGCGATCTGGAACCGGACCCCCATGCATGCGCCAAGGGGCGGCTCGGAAACCGAAGAAAGCCGGAAAGCCCAATATAGGCGCGCCATTGGTAGACCGGCCGCGTTCGAGCGAGCGTGGGCGAGAGCAGAATCAAAGGTCGCGAAGTTTGAAGGAATGGTAAGCAAAAAGAAGGGCGCGGATCCGGAGAAGAAGATTCAAAGGAGCAAGAAGCCAGCGTATCCTCCGGGCATATGCGCCGGACCACGAGCAGTGTTGATGGCACTGGATCACGGAGGATGGCCAACCGGGCTGACAGAACGCTTTGTGGACACGAAAAGTGCCGCTGCCACCGCCCAGGCGCAGTATCGCACCACATTGGACGGCCCCAGCCAGCGCGGCAACTTCGGCGGCGACCAGGCCGTGCCGCCGTGTGAGAGTTGTCAGATCATCCTGCCGATGTTGATCTGTCCCGACGATCGCGACGCCTTCTGTGTGCACAGGAACCCGCCGGCAGGGGTGTGCCTGAAATGCTGAATTCAGAAGCGCAACTCGAAGCGTTGCTGTTGGACGCGATGCCAGACCTTGCGACGACCTGGCGAGGTGCCAGCTCAGAGCAAGTCGCTGCGATCGAACAGTATGCGGGGCGACCGCTGCCGGCGTTCTACCGCTGGTTTCTCAGCAGGATGGGCGGCAGTATGGGCGACGCGGCCTTCGACCATGTCGACTTCACCGCGGCGCGCGTCCTGTCGTGGTATCAGGAGCAGACCTCACCAGTACCAAAGAACTTGTTGTTCATCGGCTATGACAACGATGACACGTTGCCGATGCACTTCTACTACGATCTCGACTTGCCCGCCCGCGACGACGCACGTGTGGCTCGTCTCGTCGCCCCCGACGGCGATCGCAGCGACCGCTTCGAGACGTTTCGCGAGCTGCTCGCCTGGACGATGCTGTTGGCGTATCGAGTCGAGCCGCGAACGGCCGCTCGCGAAGGGTTGCTCATCGGTGAAGACGATGATTTCATCGGCCAGCTCCAGCCGTTGCTGCTGAAGTTGGGCTTCTCGCAGCCCGTGCAAACAGGCGTGGTGACTGGTTTTTACGATCGCAAAGACGCGACGCTTATCTACAACGCCTCCCCGAGCGTGCGCACCACGATCCGGAGCTTCGACATCGGATGCGATGACGAAGGGACATTGCGGCGGATCCTGGGCGCGATCGGCACCGAGACGACGATCGAAATCGATCTCGATCCAGAGGACACTGACGAGGACGACGACGAAGAGTAACCTCGGGAGCGCTCCGGCTGCTACCTGCTGATTGTGTGATACGCCGTCGTGGCGTAACCGATGCCCCGCTCCAATTGAAGCCATCGTTCCGCTCGCGCCGGGACCAGCGGCTCGGCCATCCGCAGCTCGATCATGCCGTTGCGATGCAAGAGCCGTATGTCGTCGATGACCGCAGCAACGTCCGCGAACAATTCGTCGAGTCGGCAGCCGTGAGGCCGGCGGACGCTCAACAGCCGTAGTGCCTTGGCGATCGCGTCGCTCTTCACGACCACTTCATGTCCGTACGGATGGTCGAAGAACGTCGTGCCGTCGTCGCCTGTCTCCCGCTCAGTGAGACACGACGCGGCGAACAACCGCGACAGCTCGGCCAGCTCCGGGGCGCGACGCACGAACCCGCCGTTCGTCAGGATTGGCGAGTGCAGTTGTCGATAACGCAACAGGTCAGCGGTCACGTCTCGGGTGTCTCCGTCGATGCCGAGTCGCGCCATCGTCTGCATCAATTCGTCGGGGACGCGGCCTGAGACATAGTTGAAATCCGCGTCGGCAACGTACGCGAAATCATGTCGCGCGATCAACTCGAAGAAGTCCCGCCGCGAGTAGGAATAGTTGTAGTCGGCAAGGTACTCGTGCGTCGTGTGGCTCGCATCATTATCGGTGACAAACCGGAATTCGTTGCCGAGCAGGCGTAAAAATGGATGCTCCGCACCTCCGAGCTCCTCGGCCATTGTCGCGGCGATCCCCCTTGCCTTCTGTGTCCGCGCCGCCAGGCCATCCGTGTGAGCGGTCTGCGCGAGCAGGAACTCCCGCACGAGACCACGGACGTTCCAGCCTGGCTTGCTGTTGTAGTTCAAATACAGCAGGCCACCAGGCCGAAGGCGGTCGGCGCAGAGCTTCAGCATGGCGTCCCGGTTTTCGTGGGAGACCCACGAGAACACGCCATGTGCGACGATGAAGTCGAACGGCTCCGAGATTCTGGCCGGACACCGAGACGAAATCACTGGCGAGGAACGAGACGTTGGCAAGACCCAGTACATCGCGTCTCTCGTTCGCCGCTGCAATCCGGGTGCTCGCGAAGTCTATGCCTACGAAGCTTGCGTGCGGCCGATAGTACGCCAGCGGGATCAGATTCGTCCCGTCGTTGCATCCGAGCTCCAGCATCCGGTACCCGTCGAGCGGTGGCCGCGGCCCGCCGTGGAGCAGTGAGGCGAGCGCCAGCCGCTCGGGAGAGGTCCACTCGATCGGAAACGAGCGGTACGGAACCTCGTCGTATGGCGTCACGTCACGCCGAGCCGTTGCTTTTGCGCCCGCCCGCGGCTGCGAATTTCGAAGAGCGGTTCCTCGGGCTCGAGCAGCGCGAGCTCGATGGCTGCGGCCGCCCGCTGCCGCTGTCTGCCGGACACGAGGACTTGTCGCGCCGATTCGGCGGCAACCGGCTGACCCGCCAGATACCGGACGCCCGGCGTGAACCCGGCGGCGTGCGCCTCCCACCAATGCTCGACCAGCTCGGGTTCGGGCCAGGGCAGATGGCTGTCGTACTCAGGATCGATCGAAGTGTCGGCTGGCGCCTCCTCCTCGGATGTGTCTGGCCGTGAAACTTGCTCGAGATTGTGGTATTCCAGGTCGACTCCGGTAATCGTCGCGAAGGCCTCGCCCGCGAGCCGTGACATCTCGGGTGACCGCATCTGGCCGATGATCCACGGGACAGAGGTCGGGTCGCCCAAGATCCCAGTGGCGACGACCGCGCTCCGGCGAAGTGCGGGATCCTTCGCCATCGTCCGAACCCGCTCGCGACCTTCGTCGACACTCGCGGCGCGCAGCGACAGCTGCAGTGCGGCGACGCCGAACCGACCGCCATCGCCCTGCCACTGCCTCAGGGCCTTGAGGCCGGCGCGGTCGTCGTGGAGCGTGAGCGTCCAGGCGGCCCAGAACCGGCAGGCTTCGTCGTCATCGGCGAGTTGTTCGTGGGCTGGCCCCAACAGGTCTGCGCGTTTGAGTTCCCCTACTGCACGTAGCGCGCGGGCTCGCAGAATCGGATCCGGATCCGAGAGTGCGGCATTCAGTACTTCGCCAGGATCGACACGATGGATCGCACAGGCAGCGATGCCTACTGCCCGGTGAACAGCCGCTTTCGCCTGCAGCAGTCTTTCAACCCATGGCGCGACGATGCGGTGATCGATCCAGCCAAGCGCCGAGATTAGCGCCCTGCGCGTCTCGGCAGAGACGCAGCCGACAACGAGCACATCGCGCATCCGTTCGCGCTCACCCCCTTCGAAAGCCAGGACCGCGAGCGGAAACACTTCACTCGCCTCGCCGCTCTCCAGTTTTGACCGGCAGAGTGGCCAAGCTTCCTCTCCTGCGATCCTCAGCCCGTCGAGGTGGGCCTCCACTCGATCGTCAAGACGCGCCAGGCTTTTGAGGGAATACGTAGGGTCGCCGACTGCGCGCGCTCTCGAGGTCCAGAGAAACGCGGCCTCTTCCGCGTGCTGAGATATGACGGCCTGAATCGGCATCGTCGGAACGTCGTCAGTTGACCTGCACTGAACCACCCTTGATGCGGTTCAACCCGGACGCGTGGCTGACCACCTGCGTTCCCCTGAGGACAATCTTCCCGTCCGCGCTCAGTGTGACACTCGCCTTGCCGCAGCGCAGCACCAGGGCGTGCCTCGCTGAGACGACGAGGCGCTCACCGTCTGCATCTACCTCGACCTGTCCGGCCGCCTGCGCGGTGGACCGGTACCCGGCGTTTCGCATGCACCCGATGATGATCGGTCGGGCCGGATCACCGTGCTCGAACATGAGAACGGCCTCGCAGCCGACGTGCGGGCCGTACAGGTCGACGGTCGATCGTGCGGCTACCGCAACAGTCCCGGGCTGTCCGCCGTAGGTGACCAGGGGCGTCGCGCCGCTGTTCGTGAAGCCGACCAGCGTTCCGACCACGACTCCCTGAATAGATTGCGGTTGCGGTGACGACCGATCGCCGATCTCGCCATCGAGCAATTTGTCGAAGTCCTCGGACACCACGCTCTCGACTACCACCGCGGTGGCTGTTTTTCGATCGCCCATCTTCCCCTCAATTCTGCTTGATCTTCGATCCCTTCATGACGATATCGCCTCCCGCCTTGACGTTGATCTTGCCGCTGCCCTCGATCGTGATGTCCTTCCCCTTGATGACGATCGTGCCGTCCTTCTTCATCGAGATGCTCGCATCGCCAGTCTTGATGACCACCGACTCGCCAGCTTCGATGAGGAGATTCTTCGTCACCTTCAGAGCGTCGTCCTTTCCGATCTCGACCTTGCGTGCGCCTTTCACCTTGCGCTCTTCTTCTTTGCCGACCTGCGTCATCAGATTCGCGCCGATGGTGACGTTCTGACTGCCGCCGACCTTGATCGCTCTGCTGCCGCCGACGCTCATGTCCTGGCCGGCGCCGACGGTCATGGACTGGTTCCCCCGACGGTGATCGTCTGAGCGGCACCGACCGTGATCGCCTGCGCACCGCCGACGGTGATCTCCTGCGCCGCGCCGACGGTGATCGTCTCGTTGATGCCCACCGTGTGCGTCCGCTGCAGCGCAACGGTCGCCGTCTCGCTCTTGCTGACGGTGATCGCTCCGATTGCCCCCAATGCTGATCGTCTCGTTGTGGTCGACCGTCTCGGCCCGATTCATGTGAATCGTGATCGTCTCGTTCTTATCGACCGTCTCCGTCCGATTCGCCGTGCACCGTGATCGTCTCGTTGTTATCGACCGTCTCCGTCCGATCGTGCTTGACGTGGGTCGTCTCGTCGTGATCGATCGTCTTCTTCCGATCGTGCCCGACCCAGTGCGTCTCGTCGTTCTCGACCTCGATGTCCTGGTTCTTCTCCGCATGGATGAAGAGCTGCTCGGAGCCCTTCTTGTCTTCCATCCGGATTTCGTTGAAGTTGGCGCCGCCGCCGCCCTTCGAGCTGCGGCTCTTCATGCCCGACTGCGTCTTGTTGGCCGGCAGATCGTACGGCGGCATCTGCTCGGCGTTGTAGACGCGGCCGGTGATGATCGGCTGATCGGGATCGCCTTCGAGGAAATCGACGATCACTTCCTGCCCGATGCGCGGAGTCGAAATCGCGCCCCAGCCCTTGCCCGCCCACGGGTGCGACACGCGGATCCAGCACGAGCTGTTCTCGTCCTTCTTGCCCAGCCGGTCCCAGTGGAACTGCACCTTCACGCGGCCGTACTTGTCGGTGTAGATCTCCTCGCCGCCCGGGTCCGACGACGACCGCGGTCTGCGGGCCCTGCACGAACGGCTTCGGCGTGATCCGCTTCGGGCGGAACTGCTGCGCGCTCGGCATCGCGACGAACGAACAGCGATAGCCCGTGCCGCCAGCCTCCGGCAGCGCTTCGTAGTCCTCGAACGTCAGGTCGTAGCTCGCGCCCACGATCAGGTACTCGCGGTTCTGATCGTCGCGCGGGTGATCCTCGAGCGTGAACAGCGCGCCGACGGTCAGGCCGCGCGCGTTGGTCGCCGCCTGCGCCATCTCGAACTGCGTCCCCAGTTCGTCGATGCGGACCGACGCGTACTGCTCGCCGTCGGCCTTCTGCATGTAGCAGCCCGGATAGTCGTACACCTCGTAGTCGCTCGGCGTGTAGCTGCGCGGCAGCGACTTGTTCGTCTTCAGCTCGACGCTCGGCCGCTCGAGATCGTAGTCGTCGTGCACGTAGACGCCGGGCTGGATCTCGCGCGCGAAGTCCCAGCCGCTGCACGTGCTCGAGTTCCGGCCTGCACCTGCTCGGTCGGCGGCGATGAACGACAGCTTCTCGTAGCCCGGGACCGTCGCGTGCTTGCTCGTCGAATCGGTCAGCACCATCGTGTTGTGGCCGTCGGTGTGCCGGAAGTAGTAGCGCGATGCCTTCCTGCTCCATCAGCCGGCTGACGAAGTTGAAGTCGGTCTCCCGGTACTGGACGCAGTAGGTCCACTTCCGGTAGGTGCCGGTCAGCTCCAGCTTGAAGTCGGTGACGCGGTTGGTCGCGCGAACACCTTCTTGATGATGTCCGGAACCTTCATGTCCTGGAAGATCCGGCAGTCGGACGTGCGGGTCAGGAACCACAGCCACGGACGAACGGTCGCGTGGTAGCGATAGTAGCGGCCGTAACTGTGCCGCCCTGCGCGAAGCGGGTGACGTAGCCGTTGAAGTACCGCGTCTGGTCGTCAGGAAGCCCCAGCTTGATCGTGACGTTCTTGCCGAGGATGTCGTCGATCGGAACGTCCTTCTTCACGCTGAGCAGATCGAGCTTGTACTCGAACGGCCGGCTCATTTCCTCCGCGCGCTCATGCCATGGAACAGCAGGACGTCCTCGCCAAGCGGCGTGACGATTTCCATCACTCTAGCCATGACATCCCTCGCCATCGACTCGCACCCGGTTCATGACCGGGTCCGTTCCCGGGCGCCGCACCGGTACCACCGTTCCGCGCGGTGTCGGCACAGAGCGGCCGGGCTCAGTGTGATCGACCACACTGTACCCTGATATACGAAGCCCGGACCACGGATTCTCCCTCAGCGCCCGCTCCTCTTTCTCGCCCGAACCACCAGGCCCGCCACCGGAACTCCGGCCTCCATGCGAAGTTCGGCGTGCCCGATCTCCGGCTCGAACCCGTTCGCCACGAGCAGGCGTTCGACGTACGGCTGCGCGTGCGTGTAGCGGCCGTGTGTCTCGAGATGATAGTCCGGCGCCGACGCGGAGACGGCGTGCTCGAGCGTGAAGATCAGGAGCCCGCCCGGCCGCAGCGCGCCGGCCGCCGCTGTCAGTGACGCCGTTCCAGCGCGCCGAAGTACACCAGCGTATCGGCGGAGACGATGACGTCGAACGCTTCGACCTGGTCGCGCAGATACTCGGTCAGCTCGACCTGCCACAGCTCGTCGTAGAGCTGCTTCTCTTTGGCCTGCGTCAGCATGCCGGATGAGAGATCGATCCCGATCAGCCGGCGCGCGTAGCCGCGAATCAGAGGGCCGCACAATCCTGTGCCGCAGCCCATGTCGAGCACGTCGAGGCTCTTGCGCGGCTTCGATGCCGGCGTCGTCGAGCATCGCGCCGACCAGCGCCGGCGCGCGGTACGAAAGCTTCGCCAGCTTCGATTCGAAACTGGCGGCGAAACTGTCGAACGAGATCTGCGACGAAACCATTCGACGCGCGTTCGGGTACGTCGCGGCCGCTGCACGCCGAGAGCATGTGCTGCGCGACGGGATCATCCGGATTCTCAGCCAGCCAGTCCTCGTAGATGCGGATCGCCTTGTCGAACTCGCCCAGCGTGCAGTGCGCCAGCGCCAGCAGCCGGCGCGCTTCGGGATGCTTCGGCCTGAGCGTAATCACCCGGCAGAAACACGCGACCGCTTCTTCCCTGCGCTTCACGCCGTAGAGCAGGACGCCGAGATTCGTGTGCGCGTCGATGTGCTCGGGGTTCAACCGGATCGCCGTCCGGTACGCCGCTTCGGCCGCGTCCGGCTTGCCGGTCGCCCGCAGCAGCACGCCGAGGTTGCTGTGCGCATTGGCGTGATCCGGATCGATCGCAATCGCGCGGTGATAGGCCTCGATCGCCTCGTCAAGATGACCGGATCCCTGGAGCACGATGCCGAGGTTGTTGTGCCAGTCCGCGACGTCAGGCACGAGCGCAAGGCTCTTCTCGATCAACTCGACCGCGTCGCTGCTTCGCCCCATCTGATGCGCAAGCACGCCGGCGAAGTGCAAGGCTCGCGGATTGCCTGGGTCGACCCTCACGAATCTCGCCGTACACCACGTCCGCTTCCTCGAGCCGATCGTCCCGCTGCAGCTGAATCGCGATCGCGAGCGCTTCTTCGACGGTGAGCTCGCGGACCGGTTCGTCGGGCTCAGGCGGGGTCGTCTCTTGAAGCATGTCCTGCAGGTGTTCACCAAACATTTTCGTAGTCCCGTGCGCGCCAGCCGCGAAACCGGCGCGCGGCCGTCAGTCAAACTGGTAATCGAAATTTCCGTTCGCCGCGTTCAGACTTGACCCCCTTCAGCGCCATGCCTGCCATCGTCCGCTTGAGGAACTCATGGCTGATTTCCGGCAGCACGGTGTTCGTCAGAATCGCGTCAATCATGCGACCGCCGCTCTCGACTTCCGTGCAGCGGCTCACGATCAGCTTTACGGCGTCGTCGTCGTAGGTGAATGGGATCTTGTGGTGATCCTCGACTCGCTGCGCGATCCGACCGAGCTGCAGCCGGACGATGTTCGACAGCATGGCGTCGCTGAGCGGATAGTACGGAATCACCACCAGCCGTCCGAGCAGCGCCGCCGGGAACTTCTTGAGCAGCGGCTCGCGCAGCGCCTTGGCGATACCCTCCGAGTCCGGCATCAGCTCCGGGTCCTTGCACATGCTGACGATGAGCTCGGTGCCGACGTTCGACGTGAGCAGGATGATTGTGTTCTTGAAATCGATGTAGCGACCTTCGGCGTCTTCCATCCAGCCCTTGTCGAAGACCTGGAAGAACAGCTCGTGCACGTCGGAGTGCGCCTTTTCGATTTCATCGAGCAGGACGACGCTGTACGGGCGGCGGCGGACCGCTTCGGTGAGGATGCCACCCTCGCCGTAGCCGACGTATCCGGGCGGCGATCCCTTGAGCGTCGAGACGGTGTGCTTCTCCTGGAACTCGCTCATGTTGATCGTGATGACGTTCTGTTCGCCGCCATACAGCGCTTCAGCGAGCGTCAAGCGCGGTTTCGGTCTTGCCGACGCCCGACGGTCCGCACAGCATGAACACGCCGATCGGCTTGCTCGGGTTGTCGAGCTTCGCGCGCGAGGTGTGAATACGGCGCGCGATCATGTCGAGCGCGTGACGCTGGCCGATGACGCGCTGATTGAGGGTGTCGGCGAGATTCAGCAGCGACTCCACCTCGTTCTTCACCATCCGCCCGACCGGCACACCGGTCCAGTCCTGGACGACCGCAGCGACCGCCTGCTCGTCGACGCTCGGCAGAATCAGCGGCGATTCACCCTGCAGAGTCGTGAGCTTCGACTGCGAGATCGGCCAGCTCCGCGAGTAGTTGCGTGCGTTCCTCCGGCGTCAGGGCCTTGGTCGCGGCGGCCGCTCGGCAGTCGCCCGGCGCCACCGCTCGGCGACCGCGCAGGGCTGGCGCCTCCTTCGCGGGCGCCGACGCCATGATCGGCTGCCTGCCGTAGCATCGCGCGGATCTCGAGCAGCCGATCCGCCAGCTTGTGCTCGTCCTCCCATCGCTTCTCGAGTTCGGCTCGTCGCGCTTCTTCCGCGGCCAGCTTCTCCTCGCACGCCCGCCGCCGCTCGGCCGCGTTGACGCCGACCGCTTCCTCGCGGCGCGATGATCCCGAGCTCGATCTGGAGTGCCTCAATCGTCTTGCGGCAGTCTTCGAGCTGCGGCGGCACCGCGTGCTGGCTGATCGCCACGCGCGCGCAGACGGTGTCGAGCAGGCTGACGGCCTTGTCCGGCAAGCTGACGCGCTGGAATGTAGCGGTGCGACAGCCTGACGGCGGCCTTCGAGCGCTTCGTCGAGCAGCTGAACGCGGTGGTGTTTCTCGAGCGTCGAGGCGACGCCGCGCACCATCAGCATGGCCTTTTCCTCGCTCGGCTCGGCGACCTGCACGACCTGGAATCGCCGCGTGAGCGCCGGATCCTTCTCGATGTACTTCTTGTATTCCGCCCACGTCGTCGCGGCAATGGTGCGGAGCGTCCCGCGCGCCAGCGCCGGCTTCAGCAGATTCGCGGCATCGCCGGTGCCCGCCGAGCCGCCGGCGCCGATCAGCGTGTGCGCCTCGTCGACGAAGAGGATGATCGGCTCGGCCGACGCCTGCACTTCGTCGATGACCTGGCGGAGGCGGTTCTCGAATTCCCCCTTCATGCTGGCGCCCGCCTGCAAGCAGCCCGATGTCGAGTGTGTAGACCTGCACGTTTTTCAGCGGCGGCGGAACGTCGCCGCGCGCGATCCGCGCGGCGAATCCTTCGACGACAGCGGTCTTGCCGACGCCGGCCTCACCGGTCAGGATCGGGTTGTTCTGACGGCGGCGCATCAGGATGTCGACGATCTGACGAATCTCCTCATCGCGCCCGCTGACCGGATCGAGCTGCCCGTTCTTCGCGCGTTCGGTCAGGTTGGTGGCATACCGCTTGAGCGCTTCCTTCTTGCCGAGCTGTGCGGGCGGCATCGCACCACTGGCCTCGCCAGGCGCCGCGAGCGACGAGTTGTCGGTCGCGCCCAGCGCATCCTCGGGCGATCCGTTCACGATCTTCCCGAACTGCTCGGTCAGCGTATCGCGCCTTGATGGCTTCGAAGTGCTTCGAGATCGCGAGCAGCGCATTGCGCAGGGACGGCGTCTTGATCATCCCGACCATCAGGTGACCGGTCCGCACGCGCGTGTCGCCAAACATCAGCGTCGAGTAGACCCACCCGCGTTCGACGGCGTTTTCGACATGGGTCGACAGATCGGAGATCGACGTCGCGCCGCGAGGCAACCGATCCAGCGCTTCGGTCATGTCCTTGGCGAGGCGCGACGAATCGACCTCGAAGTGGCGGACGATGCGGTGCATGTCGGAGTCGGGCGCCTGGAGAATCTGCTGAATCCAGTGCACGAGCTCGACGTAAGGATTTCCGCGAAGCTTGCAGAAAACCGTCGCACCCTCGATCGCCTTGTAGGCAACGCTGTTGAGTTTCCCGAACAATGCAGAACGACTGATCTCGGTCATGCCACTAGATCCCGATCAACGAACGTTTCACCATTGAGGTACAGATCGCCCGCATCGCCCTGCGATCGGCGCGTCCCCAGCCACGTCGTCCAGCCCAGTTGACCCTTCCTTCCGAGTTTCAGCGCGGGACGTCCGCGCGTTTGAGGTGCAGCCGGACATCCCAATCGAGTTCGAGACAAAGATAGAGCCTGACCCAGTCGACCAGCTTCCGCAACCGGGTACCGGTGGCTCTCGCGCCATCTTTGCCCACGCGCGTGACCGGCAGAAAGTCCTCATACTGCTCGAGCGTCAACGGACCGAGATGAATCCGGAATTTACTCTGATGGTCCCACACGCGGCCACCCAAAACCGCGCTTAAACCCAGGCGTCTTGCGATCGGGCCCGCGAAGATAACGTTCGATCGCGCGGCGCCAGGTACAGCCAGTGGCCGACGAATTCCTCCAGGCGAGCGGGGACACGAAAGAACTGACGGATGATGGCCGCGAGCCCGTCGGCGTCTCGCACCTGACGTACCAGCGTGCCGACATGAAAGAGCTTCGCCAGATCCGGCACCGTATCGCGGTTTCGCAGCGACCCCGGCGCGATGCCGATGAACGTGCCGACATACGTCAGGTAATGGTCGTCTCCGGCTCGATCGCGATTGACGTGCGGCTGCGCCTGCGCCCACGCCCGGTACAGCAGCGCGAGAAATCGATGGTGAAAGACATCGAGGAACCGGCTGAGGGTGGGATCGCCAGCCTGGCGCAACCGGTGGCGCACGTACTCGGTGAGGTGAATCGGCAGCGGACCATTCGGGCCGAGCATTCCGAAGAGCCGCACCTGCAGGCGTGGCGGTGCGCCGTCCTTCCCGAATTCGAGCGAGGCCAGCGGCGCCGGCGCAAACGCCAGATCCGGGTCCTGTCCCAACCGCACCGGCTCGTCGATCGGCCGCAGCGCGGTGCCCCAGCGCGGCTTCTGGCCGTACAGGCATTCGAGCCGTCGCAACGTCTGGTAAAAGTCGTAGCGATACGGCTCCCTGGCCACGTCCGCCAGAAACGTCAGAGCGTCGGTCTCGTTCCCCAGTTTGGCGTCCATCGATTGATCTCGCCCCGACTCTGCGAGCGCAGCACGAGTTCGGTCACCGAATTGATCGACACGTAGCGGGCGAAGTGACGCTCCAGCACGGCGCCGAGCAGAAACGCGCTGCCGCCCTCGAATGCCATCTCGTCCACGTCCACGGTAATCTCGAGGCCGCGGCCGAACGCAATCGGGCCTCGCATCGGCAGCCGGCGGACGACGCGTCGCACGTTGACCGATTGAATGCCTTCAATCTGGCGCCTCGCGCTGACGTCGGTCGTCGTCGCATACAGCTCGAGCAGATCCCGCACCGCCGTCGCGCCCTGCTGCCCGGTCGCATTGACCAGCGACAGGTAGTTGAGCGACAGATGGCTGATCGCGCGCCAGGCAATCGCGCGGTCCGCGATTGCGGAGTACGGCCGGCTGGGCCCGCTGATCGTGCGCACGCTGGTCACCGGCGCGGCGATGTTCAGCGAGAAATCGCTCTGCGACAGGCCAAGCGGCATGTGCAGCACCAGATCGCGGTTGGTGCACAGCGCCTGCATCGAGAGCTGCCGCAGGTCTGCCGAATACGGCGCCTGCGATCGAATCGACCAGCGACAGAAACACCTCGCTGCCGATGTAGCTCGATCGCGGCCCGCGGCGCTTCTGATCCGGCGGCATGACACGCGGCTCTCGTCGCGTCGTGAAATACGCCGGCTGATGATGCTCGACGTCGCTGCTCTCCGACGAGTAGAACGGAAGGAAGTGGCGCTCACTGTCGTCGCCAGTGCCATGGCCGACCACGTCGGTCACCTGGTAGATTTCGAAATCCAGCGGCCGCGTGCGATCGGCAACGACGTGGAACTCGAAGGTGGAGTCGCTGACGTGAATCCGATCGAGTCGCGGCTTCTCGAACAGGTTGATCGCGGGCGTACAGAATAGTTGCAGGTAGCTCGCATCGACGACGCTCTCGAGCGTCGGATCGCCGCGGCCGAACAGCACGACCAGTTCCACTTCGTCACCGGCGACGCGGCTCAGGCTCGGAGCCAGTCCCGCCAGCTCGATAAAACGGTAGCGCTGCGGGAAACTGAAATACTCCTGCAGCAACCGGTATCCCTGGAACGAACGAAGGCTGACCGGCAGCAGCGCTTCGTCGTCGGTGAACCCGACCGGACGAATCGACGATGCCGGCAGCAGCGTGACGTCCTGCGCGCGGCCGCCGATCGGCCGAACGAGAACACCGAGCCCGGTCGCCAGCGAGAGTTCGAGCAGCTTGTTGGCGGCGTCTTCGCGGCCGGCGAGATAGAAACACAGGCGATCGATTCGCGTCTGCGCGAACTTGAGACCGGCGGTCGTCTTCAGCCGGACCCGAAGTCCGCCCTTGATCCGCTGCGCGATCGGCAGCGTGTTCAGTGGCAGGTCGGGCGCAAACGAAAAGTAGCTCGCCGACACCACATCGAGCGGCAGCAGCGTGACGTCGTGCGCGGTTCGAAACTCGCACGCGGTGGTGTCGTCCGGACCGACAATCGAGTGCATCGGTCGTGCCGCGCGGCACCGTGCGCGTGCCGCTGCCGAGTCCGGGATCGTCCTTGTCCGGATGCAGCTGCGCGATCGAGCATCGCCGGAGTAGGCGACAGGTAGTGCGGATAGACGATTTCGAGCAGCGACTGGGTGAAGCGCGGAAACTCGGCGTCGATCTTCAGCTGGACGCGCGCGGCGAGAAAGGCGGCCCCCTCGATCAGCCGCTCGACGTACGGGTCCGCCACCTCGAGTCCGCTCATGCCGAGCCGCGCGGCAATCTTCGGAAACTGCTGCGCAAACTCCGCGCCCATCTCGCTGAGATGTCCGAGCTCGCGCTCGTAGTAGTGCAGCAGACGGGGATCCATTACACCGCCCGCGTCGGCGCAAGGTCGGCGACCTCCACCTGCCCGGTCTCCAGATCGATTTCGGTCCGCACGCAGAAGCTCGAGCGGCAGCGGCTGCGCCCAGAGCTGCCCGGAAATCTGCACGCCGATGACGTTGTGATGGTCCATCGCGTCGGTCTCGAGCGCGCGAACCTGCAGCGACTCGGGAAGGATGCGCGGTTCGAAATCGAGAATGGCCTGCCGGATCGCGCGCTCCAGATCGGGCACCTCCAGCGATCGATGCCGTCTGGCCGGAGAGCGCAGGGAGGCCGTAGTTGATCACCGAACGCCGCGCATTCGGAAGCGTCGTCGGCATCCATGTTCGGGTCGAGTCGCGTGGTGTTGAACAGCCAGGCGAGATCACGCAGCACGGCGTCGCGAAGCCGTCTCTTGGAGATGACGCGCTGCAGGCGCGGCTCGAGTTTCTTGTCCGGCTCGTCGTCGGTCAGGCGATCGAGCAACGCCGGCTGAAGCTGATCCTGCGGAGGGAGCTGGTCAGGCATGGTCCGCGCCCGCACCGTCAGGCGCCGGATCGCCGTTCCCGGTGATGGAGAGCGCGCGAATCTCCAGGAACGGTGTCTCGCCGGTGTCGGTCGCGATGATGCGCTGGCCGAGACCACGGAACGCGTCGTCGGCGATCGGCTCCCACGCCGTCTTCCGCGACAGGGCCAAATTGCCGTCGTCGGCGCCCTGCGAACCGGGATATCGCGCCGGGATGAGCGCGAGGGACTCGCCGCCGTTCTCGAAGTGCAGTTGCGCCGGCATCCACACCAGATCGCGGAGATCCTCCGGCGCTTCCATCGTGACCTCGGTCACGCGCGTGAACGGCACCCAGTAGTAGCGACCGTTGATGATGGCTTCCAGCACCGGACCGAGCCGCGAATCGGCGTCGGCGACCCACTCGAACGGCCGGCCATCGATGTGGCCGCTCGACGTCGGCGCTTCCTCGAACGCGCGCTGACGAAGCTCCTCGGACTGCGCCGCCTCGCCGCGGCCGGCCTGCAACCGCGATTCGATCAGCAGCGCCAGCCACTGGTCCGGCTCGCCGAGGATCATCGGGGATTTCTTTCCGTCGAAGACCTCGTCGCGAATCAGCTCGCAGCGCACCGCCTCGCCGTACATCTGCGCCATCGGCAGCGCGAGCGGATCGAGCTCGGATGCGACCTTCAGCTGATTCAGCGCCCGATCCCACTGGCCGACGACGCAGAGGAGCTGGAACAGGAAGACGCGAAGCTTGGCGTCCGACGGGTTGGCGCGAATATCTTCCTGGAGCCGCGCGAGCGCGGCGCGGGGGTCGCCGTCTTTGAGGGTCCGCTCGGCCGCGTCCGAGAGCGTCATGAGCTAACTACCCCCGTCCCCATTCGTCTTCGAAGGTGGTGCTGCCCTGCGGCATGCCGTCGCCGCCTTGCGGCGTGTACTCGATCGCAGATCTTGTTGAACGAAAAGCGTCACGCGCTCGAGGAGCGTCGAGGCTCCCGGAGTCATCGCCGGCCTCGACGTCGAGCGACATCACGCGGCCCTCCTGGATTTTGATCTTGAAATATTCGAGCTTCGACGTGCCCGATCTTTCTCAGCGTCAGCGACGCCTTCCTTGATCACTTCGTTGGTACGCAGCGCGGACATCAGCGCGGTCGAGGCCTTGTCGACTTTCTTGACGATGCGCAGCTCGCGCATCGTGGCCTTGCCGGTCGCCGTGCCGCCGCCGAGGGCCGCCTTCCCCTGCATGCCCCACGACCAGCTCAGCACTTCGATCTCGTTCTTGTGCTTCTGGTCCTGGGCCTCGCCGTTGATGTCGCCGTGCTTGGCGCCCTTGACTTTGAAGAACATGTCCCCGGCGCCGGGAGCTTTCGCGGCGCCGGGATTGACGTTGTTACCCACTGGCGTAAACCGTCGCTACGCTTCCTTCTGGGCCTTGAGGTCGTACTTGAAATGGATCCCCGCCTCGAGCGACCCGTCCGCCTTCTGCGGCTTGTATTCGACGTTCACCTTGGCGAAGCCGATGCTGACGTTCTCCGACGCGCCATCGGATGCGCCGCCCTGGGTCACGCTCGTGACGATGACGTCGTTCATCTTGACCACCAGGAACTCCTGCTGTCCCTTGCCGGCCTTACGAAACGTGATCGTCGCTTCCTTCAAATGGACGCCGAGCGCGCAGGCCTGCATGAGCACGGGAGAGGCCTTGTCAAACTTGTGAGTGAAGGACAGATCGTGGAACGTCGCCTTCCCCTCGCCGCCGCCGGTGCCATGACTCATGGAGCCGGCGTTGCTCACGCCCCAGGAGAACGACAGCACTTCGATTTCGTCTTTGTGCTTGTCGTCGATCGACTCGCCCTTGATGTCCCCAAGCTTTGCGAAAATGTCTGATGCCATAAGTCAACGCTCCTATACCGCTCCTCTATTGAACGATCAGCTCCACGAAAGCGAACATCGCTCGGAACGCTTAGCCGGCTTTCGCGGACGGCAGCTTCGAGACAAGACGCAACGAGACCGTCAGGCCTTCGAGCTGATAATGGGGACGCAGGAAGAACTTCGCCGAATAGTACCCAGGGTTTCCTTCTACTTCCGCGACCTGCACTTCGGCTGCGGCAAGAGGCTTCATCGCCTTCGTCGTTTCGGACGAGTGTGCGGGATCCCCGTCCACGTAGTTCATGATCCACTTCTGCAGCCAGACCTGCATGTCGTCGCGTTCCTTGAAGGATCCAATCTTGTCCCGGACGATGCACTTCAAGTAGTGCGCGAAGCGGCAGCATGCAAACAGATACGGCAGCCGTGCGGCAAGGTTCGCATTCGCGGTGGCATCCGGGTCGGTGTACTCGAACGGCTTCTGAACCGACTGCGCGCCGATGAATGCGGCGAAGTCGGAGTTCTTGCGATGTAACAACGGCATGAAGCCGTTCTTCGCGAGTTCAGCCTCGCGCCGGTCGCTGATGGCAATCTCGGTCGGGCATTTCATGTCCACGCCGCCGTCGTCGGTCGGGAACGTGTGGACCGGAAGGCCTTCGACCGCGCCGCCCGACTCGACACCGCGAATGCGCGAGCACCAGCCGTACATCTTGAACGAACGATTGATGTTCGTGGCCATGGCGTAGGCCGCGTTCGCCCACGTGTACCGGCTGTGATCCGCAGCCCCTGTGTCCTCCTCGAACGCGAAATCTTCGACCGGGTTCGTCTTGGCTCCGTAGGGCAGCCGTGCAAGGAACCGGGGCATCGCCAGACCAAGGTACCGGGAGTCCTCTGATTCCCGAAGCGATCGCCACGCGGCGTATTCAGGCGTGGTGAAAATCTTCGTCAGGTCTCGCGGATTGGCCAGTTCCTGCCAGGACGACATCTGCATGATCGTCGGCGAGGCCGCGGAGATGAATGGCGTGTGCGCGGCAGCCGCGACCTGCGCCATCTCGCCCAGCAGCTCGACGTCAGGAGGCGTCTGGTCGAAGTAGTAATCCCCGACCAGGCAGCCAAACGGCTCGCCGCCGAACTGTCCGTACTCGGCCTCGTAGACTTTCTTGAACAGCGGGCTCTGATCCCAGGCGGTTCCCTTGTAGCGCTTGAGGGTCTTGCCGAGATCCTGCTTGCTGATGTTCATGAAACGGATCTTCAGCATTTCGTCCGTTTCGGTGTTGTTGACGAGGTGATGCAGGCCGCGCCACGCCGCCTTCGAGCTTCTGGAAATCCTCGTGGTGCAGGATCAGATTGATCTGCTCGGTGAGCTTCTTGTCGAGCTGGGCGATGATCGCTTCGATCGACTTGACGACGTCGCCGCTTATCAGCTTCGTCTGAGAGAGCGCCTGCTCGGCAAGCGTGCGGACCGCCCGTTCGACCGCCTCTTTCGCCTCGTCGGTCTTGGGCTTGAATTCCTTCTTGAGCAGCGAATCGAAGTCGCTGACTTCTGTTGCCCCGATGGCCGACGTTTCCTGCTGCTGGGCTTTGGGATCTGCCATGATGTTCTCCGCTTTACGTCACGCCGGACTCAGGACGTCTCGCCGGGGTTTTTCGTCGTCGCCAGCGTTTGCAGGAGCGCCGGATCCTGCAGCAGTTTCGCGACCAGATCTTCTGCTCCGCTCTTGCCGTCCATGTAGGTAATCAGGTTCGACAGCTGCTTGCGAGCTTCGAGCAGCTTGCTGAGCGCGTCGACCTTGGAAGCGACAGCAGCCGGCGAAAAGTCGTCCATGCTGTCGAACGTCAACTCCACGCTGAGGTTGCCTTCGCCAGTCAGCGTGTTCGGAACCTGAAACGCCGACGCGCGGCTTGAGCGCCTTCATCCGGCTGTCGAAGTTGTCGACGTCGATGTCGAGGAACTTGCGATCGGCGACGGGCGGCAGCGGTTCGGTCGGCTTGCCCGACAGATCCGCCAGCACTCCCATCACGAACGGCAGCTGGATCTTCTTTTCGGCGCCGTAGAGCTCGACATCGTACTCGATCTGGACTCGTGGTGCTCGATTGCGGGCGATGAATTTCTGACTGCTGGCCTTCGCCACGATATACCTCCCGGAACGGATTACGCGTTACTGATCCTTCAGCCCACCGGCCGACCGCGCCACCGAGACCGCGTCCGGGGCAATGTCGGCAAGCACTTCGAGAAAATCCTTGGCGACGAGACGCTTCGCCCGTTCGACGAACAACGGGATCGGACTCGACGGCTCGTTACGCCGGAAGTATTCGGCCACGGCATCCAGCGCGCGAATTGCGTCGGCGCGCGAGTTGATGACGCCGCCTCTGAATGCCACCTGCGCCGCTCCGTCGGTCCCTCCGTCGGCGCCCGCCTCACCGCTCGTGCCGCGTCCGTGCCGCCAGGTGTTCCTTGCAGATGCGATTCAGCTTCGCAAACTGCGTCACCAGCGGTCCGAAATCGGGAGCGACCTCCGGCCCCCCTTCGCTGCGCATCCGCGCGTCGATGCTCGTCAGCGCGGCGCTCGCGGCCGAGACGCTCGCATCAAGAGCTGTCAGATCCTCGAGCGCCAGCTCCTGGAACGCGTTCACGATCGCCGCTTCCTCCGGCTTGGCCTCGAGCGGCCCGGGCGATATCTGCCCGCGCGCGATCTCGATGTCGCGCAAGCTGTACCGGCCGTGCTGCCGGCTCGTCACCAGCGGCAGCCGCCAAATCCGATCGACGACGGCCATCGGATCGGCAAAGCAATTCAGCGCGTTCCGCCGCGCGATCGCATCCTCGTCGAGCGCCGGATATACCTGCGGCCAGTATGTTTCGAGCCAATTGGACGCGGTCGTGAGCGTCGCGGCAAACGCCGGCAGTCCGTCGGTCCGAAGAAAAGCAGTGCCGAGGTAGGCCAGCAGTCGAAGATCTTTGCTCTTGGCCAACCCGTCGAGGGCATCGGCCCGAATTCGATCCCATTCGAGCGGCGGTCTCGCCTTTGCCAGCTCCTTCTCGTCTCCATCCGAATCGGGCGGAGCCTCGGGCGAGCGGACTTGACCGAACAGGCGGAGAGCAGTCGAGCGACGACAGCATCAGGGAGTCGTCCAGGTTCACGCCGCACGGCTGCTCCGGCGAAATCGGCTGAAGCAGCGCCTGCCCGTCCCACCGAGCGCTCATCACGAAGCCCCATTATTCCCAGCATTTGCGTGGCCGCAGGAACGAGAGCGCATTCTATACCTGAAAATGATGCAAGAGGTAGCCGCCTTCATGCGTGCACTTCCGCGATCAGGACCGTCACGTTGTCGGGAGCCCCGGCATCCAGGGTGGCCTTGATCAGCCCTTCGACCGCCGCGTCTATGTCGGGCGCCTGCATCCAGTTGCGGATTTCCGACTCCGGGACGACCCGCGTCAGCCCGTCCGAACACAAGAGAAACCGGTCATCCGGCCGGACGGCATCGCGATGGATGTCCAGTGTCAATTCCCCGTCAACCCCCACCGCTCGCGTAATCACGCTGGACTCGGCGGCGGCCGCAACCCCTCAACTGGGCCAGGCTGTGGTCCCGTCGTCAGCTGCTCGAGCGTCCCGGCCCGCCAGCGATAGGCGCGGCTGTCCCCCGCCCAGAGCACCGCCGATCGCGGTCCCCGCAGCAATAGGACAACAACCGTGCTCCCACTTCGTTCGGCGGGATCGACCCCGGTTCCAGCCCTCGCCAGATGGTCATTGACTTCCAGCACGCGGCGTCGCGTGGCGTCGATCGCCTCCTCGAACGTGCCATCCAGGGGGAATTCAGCGAGCGCATCGCAGACCATCCGGCTGGCCACCTCTCCGTGGCTGTGCCCGCCCATGCCGTCCGCGACCGCCCACACACCAGATTCGGGCCGTTCGACGAACCCATCCTCGTTGTTCGTGCGGACCCGGCCGACGTCGGTTGCCGCGGCGGAACGGAAGTACAGCGGCGGTCCGCCGTCATCGATGACGAGAGTCCCGGTCAGTGTCGCTTCCTCGGACACTCGCGCCGAGACCGACCGCCAGCGATGCGTCGGACCAGGAACCTTCGAGGAGCGCCGGGTACAGTTCAGGACTCGGCAGCCCCTTGAGCACGAGGCAGCTCGGTTCCACGACGCCGGACCCGTCGGTCCAGAGCAGGACAAGCGGGCGGTACTTCGCTTCGAGATGGTGGGACAAGCATCTGCTCGAACGCGGACCGGACATCGGACGCCGTGGCCAGCGGTACCTGCCACGGCTGGGGGGTGTCGGTGATGATGGCGGACGCGGCCGGATCGAGCACGAGGTCGGGAGTCAATGTCACAGGAGTGAGTTCGTGTTCGAGCGCCATGGTCCCTTGATCGAATCGGTCGAAATCGACCCGCTCGGTCGCCAGCGTCTCGATCACCAGCTGCTCGGCGGCCTCGAAGAATCGCGTCGCGGATGCGGCCGCCAGCAGGCTGACGTCGGGCGGCAGCTCGGCAACGAGCGTGAGCGGAAAGTATCGTCCTACTTGATCAACGCTCGGCGCGGCAATACCGATCACCGGGCACGGGACCGCAGGCGCCGGCGGCGCAGACGAAACGCCAGGCCGGGCTCGTCAGGTAGACATTCAGCCATCGGGCGCCGAGCGCCGCACGACTGGCGCCGAGACATTCGCGCAACCAGGCGTCCCACGCGTCCACGAACGCGTCGGACACGCGCCGACGCAGGAAAGTCCCCATGGCTGGGTAACTTGCCGTAGAACCCTACCTGCATCGGCGGTTCACGATTCGCAACTGAATTGCCGCCAGCTTCCCGAGGCGAACGGGTTGCCGGTGACGCGCGCCGGCTCGATCGTCACGCGAACGCGGTGATAGTGATCCTGAACGATCAGGCCAATCCGCTGCTCCGCATCCGGAGCGCCCACCCTCATGGCGTCAATCATCCGGAACCACGCCCACGGGCCTTGAAATCCGCGAGGCTGATCGAAGTAACGGGCCTCGAACGCGCGATTCGCGGCCCCCGGCCGGCGTGCCGGGCCACGCCACGCTCTGCCTTCCGTGCTGGTCGTCGACGTTCGACCCCATCGATCTGCAGAATGGCGCGGCTGGGCCGAGTCGGATCGAGATCGCTGAAGGAGACGAAGAACTTTACCTCAGGCGCTTTCGAGCCGGCGTTGAAGAACATGTCTCGAATCCGCCGCGCCTGCTGGAGCTGGTCGAGCAAGCGAGGCGACGGGTTGACCGATCCCTCGCGCCAGATCCACACCGGATCCAGTGGTATCCACCTGCTTGTCCAGGTAGTCGGTGAAGAATTTGTCGAAGAGTCCGTCGTACCCGAACACGGTTCCGAAGTCGGTCAGCTGAACCTCCGCCGACGTGGTCGCGAACGGATAGCGATTTCGCGATCAGGTTGGTGCAGGCCGGAACAATCCGCTGCGTGTACACTTCTTCGATCTTCCCGGTCGCACGTCGCCCGCGACATTCGCCACGGGGTTCTCGGCGATCTCCGTGACGATCCTGCCGACAGACCGGCGGCAGCGCGTCCGCTTGCTGCCGGAGCGTCTGCACCTGCGCGCGAAACTGATGGATCGGCGATGAGGACGGTGGAACTCTTGCCGGCGACATCCAGGTCCGAGCGCTTCGATCTGTTTCTGGATCTCGCCGATGGCGTTGATGACGCCGTCGAGCCGTGTCTTGCCGACGTCTCCGGACAGGAGCTGGCGGACCCACTGATAGTGGACCGTCACCCCGGTGCCCGGTTCGACCGACGGGCAGGCCGACGGCCTCACTCCATCGGCTTCATGATTCCCGACAGAGTATCCTCGGCCTTCTTTTTCGCCTGATCGACGGCCGTCTTCGGCGCTCCACTCGTCGCCGTCTCGACGAGCGTCGTGTTGTCCCGGACGACATTCAGAACGCCGCGCAGGGGAGACGTTTGAGAGGTCAGGATTCGCAGCGCCTCGTTGGCCTGACCGACGGTCGGAAAGCGCACGATCTGCAGGTCGTCCAGGAACCCGTCCCACGCGCGGATGTACTCGGCCTCGTACAGATCGGTCACCGCGGAAAACAGCGATCCCGCACTCGGAATACGACGCCAGCGCCGTCACCCCAGATCCACGCGTCCGTTGGCCAGCGGCTTTATGATTTCGGCGCGGCCCTCCACCGTGATCAGCTTGAATTGATCGCGCGTGTACAGCCGCGGCATCGGCGTGGACAACGGCACGCCACTCTTGCGGCGGAACACCTGTTCGACGCCCATGCCGGCGAGCTGATCGATCCGCAGACCCTGCCCCGGTTCGTCAACGTTGCTGGCCTTGATGTCGTCGTACAGGATTCTCGGGCATCAGTGTCCGCGGCAGACTGCTGCGCGCCTGACCGACAAGCGTCGGATCGAGCGGCAGCGGCCGAAGCGTCGAGCGCATTCTCCATGCAGCGCCGTGAAGTGGTTCGCGACCGCGGGCCCCGCCGTCGCGGCTCCGCCTTCGGCCTGCTTCCATTCGAGATCGGCGAGCCGCTGCAGATAGTCCTTGTCCAGGTGCTTGGGATCACCCAGCATCAGGTACCCCTTGAAATACGACGTACAGCTTCGGCGGATCGCCGGCGTACTTGACCAGCCGCGACTGAATCTGCGCGGCAAACCGCGGCAGCAGGATGCTGTCGAGCTCGCGCACATACGCGTCGCGCGCGGCGTTGCCGAGCGATCGCCCTTCATAAAGACCCCATCGCATCGGCAGCGACGTCGCCGCGCGATATCGATCGGCGTCGGTCGACAGACGGCCGGATGCCGTCGAGACGCACGACAATCGAATCGAGCGATGACGCCGGGTTGACCGCGGGCGGTCTGCTCGAACGCGGTGATGTCGCTGTCGACCTGCTCGAGGAATTCGCGGTTGCGCGTGTAGCTGATCGAGAGTGCGGCGACGCCGAGAGGCCGCAATCAATCCGGTGGCCGACGTAGACGCCCAGCAGCAGCGACGCATTCCGCAGCTCCAGGCGTGCGATTGACGCCGGCCAGGCCCGACTCGCCGATCATCACCTGCTTCAGGAGATCGTTCGACGAAGATACGCCTTGCCCGGACCGCGCGGCGACATCACCGCCTCGGTGGCGCCGAACGTCCGCCCGATGCTGCCGAGCAGCCGATCGATCGGCGTGCCTTCCTGCGTGCCGCTGGTGAAGTAGACGCCGCGCAGCAGGACGCGTCCGTCGAACTCCCGGGCGGTGAAGACATCCGACACCCACTGCGTCAGCGGATCGCGCAGCGTCGCCATCTGTTGCGGGAAGGCAAAGATCTTGGCGCGCCGTCGCGTGTCGCGGACCTGCTTCGAGCCGATCGAAGACGCGCTCGTTGAGCCGCGTCATCAGCGCGTCGAATTCCGCCGGATAGACGGTTCGGAGTCTCGTTGGCGAGCGTCTGATCGTACGGGAAACGTCACGCCCCACACCTGCGCGCGTTCTTCGGCGTTCAAGTCCTCGTAGTACTCAGAGAACCCGTCGACCAGGTCGCACTTGGTGACCATCACGTAGACCGGCAGCTGAATATTCAGCTCTCGATTCAACTCGGCCAGCCGATTGCGCGCGGCTTCGACGTGCGCCTCGCGCGCGGCCGGATCGAGCGTCAGCAGGTCCTGCACGCTGACGGTCACGATGACGCCGTTGCAGCGGCCGGCGGGCGCGATACTTCCGCAGCAGGGCGAGAAACTCCGCCCATCCGACGCTGTCGGATGTCGCGTCGGAATCCTGCGTCGTATAGCGGCCGGCGGTGTCGAGGAAGATCGCTTCGTCGGTAAACCACCAGTCGCAGTTGCGCGTGCCGCCGACGCCGCGCAGCGCGCCCTTGCCGACGCGCTGCTCGAGCGGAAACTTCAGCCCGGAATTCGAGCAGCGCCGTCGTCTTGCCCGATCCGGGGGCGCCGATGATGACGTACCAGGGCAGGTCGTAGAGGCTGTGTCCCGATCGCCGCTGCTGCTTGAGCGCCGCTACGGCTTCTTCGAACCGTTCGCGCAGCTTGACGACTTCGGCCGGCGTTCGCGCCTTCTCGGCCTGCGGTTGCGGCTGCGCCACGACCGCGGTCAGCAAGTCGATCGCTCGCGCGGTACGCCTTCAGCCGCTTCATCAGCCGCAGCAGCAGCCAGATGCCGACGACGACGCCGATCGCGACCAGGCGCGCAAACTCTGATTCGAGCGGACGGAAATCCGGCGAACGCGAAGTACGGCCCCGCGTACCAGATGAACAGCGTGATGAGCAGCAGGCCGAGCAGGACGATGAAGGTGCGCTTGAGAAAGGCGAACATGATCAGCCCTCGTCCGACGTTACTGTTCGCGCAGGTGGATGATTTCGACGCGGCGATTGCGCGCCCGGCTCTCGGGATCCGATCCCTGGAGACAAGCGGTTGCGACGAACCGACACCGCGCCACGTCAGCCGCGCCGAGTTGTCGAGCCCGCTTCAGCAGGACGTTGCGCCACGCTGACCGCGCGTTCGCGCGACAGTTCGTTGTTGTCGCGGTACCGCAGCGACTTGATCGCCTGATCGTCGGTGTGGCCGACGACCATGACGCGGCCCGGCACCTTGTTCAGGGCCGCGGTGATCTTGTCGAGCGTCGGCTCGTACGACGAGTTCACGTCGGCGCTGCCGGATTTGAACAGCTCGGCCGCCTCGAGCGTCACGGTCGATCGCGCGCCTTCCTCCTTGACCGTCAGCGCGCCGGCCGCTTCCTCCGGCGCCAGCAGTTTCTTGAGCGTCGGACCCGGAGCCGGCGGCGCCGGCGGCGGCGGCACGGCGAAGTCTTCGATCCCGATCTGGGCCAGCCGCGCGTGCAGCGGGCTCCGCCTGGTTCGCGAGCTTCGAGTAATAGATGGCGAACGTGACGCCGACGATCGCCAGCGCCGCGGCGACCACCACCCACCACGGAACGTAGCGAATCAGCCGGTTCCGTTGATCCTCGAGTCCCCGCCACTGCAGTGAGAGTTCGGGCGGCGCGGCGCCGCGCTGATTCCGGATCGTGCGATGGAGATTGTGCTGCAGATCGGCCAGCTGCTCGTGGCCGCGATCCAGCATCTGATACTTGCCGGTGAAGCCCAGGGCCAGGATCAGATACTGCAGTTCGATCAAATCGATGTGCCGCGCCGGATCGACGAGGATCCGATCGAGCATCTCGAAGAACTTCTCGCCGCCCCACGCCTCGCGGTGCAGCGCGACCAGGAGCGGATGCTGCGCCCATTCGCTCTGCGCAGCCCGCACGGCGTCGAGAGCACCGCTTCGTCCAGCCCCGCGCACAGCACGTAGCGCGCCGCGAGCACGATTTCGTTGCGCACGCCGGACGCGCGCGCGCGCTCCTCGAAGCGACGAATCTCGTCGAGCGCCGCGCGGCGAAGGCTGGGCACATCGAGCGATGCCGGCGCGTTCCGCATCTGCCCCATGCGAAGCAGCAGCGGACTGGCCGCCTGAACCAGCGGATTGAGTCCGAGACCGAGAAATGCGCGCGCCGACTCCGGGATCGGTTCGACCTCCGCGACCCGCGGCATCGCCGGGCGCTGATACATCCCCGAGTCCGGCATGCCGCGCCTGCCGGCGCCGGGGCGGGGACGCGCGGTCAGATCCGACGGCAGGAAGGGATCGTCGCTGTCGGCCATGGAAGAGTCCCCGCTCTTACCCGCGAATCGCCCAGAACTCCATCGCCAACCCCGGGAAATCTCCGGGAACGTAGATCGCCACGCCGCCGGAATTCTTCAGTTGATCCCACAACTCGTGCGTCTGATCCAGCTCGAAATACGCATAGCCGGCGTGAAAGGGGATCTGCCGCGGCGTCACCGGAACCGGTACCACCGGCACGCCGGGAAGTCCCTGACGGACGAGATCGCCGATTTTCTCGGCCGGCGCGATCTTCACCTGCGTCGGAAACCGCTGCCGCACGTATTCCGCCGGACCATCGGCGCGGGCGGCGAGGATGAACACCGCGGTAGCTGAACAGCGTCTTGTCGGGCACGATCGCCACGCTGATCCCGAATTTTCGCGGCTCGAGCGGAATCGGAATCGCCACCTGCGTCATCACCTTGCTCATCGACTCGCGGAGCGAGACGATGACCGGCTCGAACGTCTCCTTCAGACGATCGTGCCGATAGCCCGGGAAATTTCGGCGTCCGCTTCGAGGTCGTCGTGAACGTCGACAGCTCGCCGGCGGCGGCCACACAGAACTGAAAAAACGCCTCCGGGATGAATGACACCGGTATCGGCGAAGTGCGCCAGCAACGGTTCGTAGCGGTTGATCGTCTGGAGCATCAGGAAATCGGCGAGCTCGGAGGCCGCGCCCCGGCTCGTCGCCGCAACGCGGCCGCCCAATGCTTCACCGCGTTGATGAAACAGGCCGAGCAGCTCCGTCGTCACCGTCGCCAGGCGGTCGCCGCGCGCAGCTGCAGAATCGTCGGGATGAACTGTTCGTCGAGAACGACCTGCTGATCGGCGCGGCACTCGACGATGTGCGCCAGCGGAATGCACGCGTACGCCTCGGTCGCCTCGCGTTCGAGCAGCAGGCGCGTGCGGAGCGCCGCCACTTCGAGCGTCGCCGGATCGCCGGCGTTGACGGCGGCGTTCGCCACCTGAAACTCGCGGATTTCCTGCCGCACGAGTTCGTCCGTGACCGGGCCTCGCGCCGACTCCAGCTCGCCGGCCCGTCGCAGCGGCAAGCGCCAGAAACAACCGCTGATCGCGCACGTCGGCCGCGATGTCGATCGGCGGCGGCAGCGGATCGTCGTCGGGCATCCGGAACGGGGTCCCGTCGGGAAACACGCCGACGAGTCGCCGGAAGCCGATCTTGCCGATTTTCAGGAAGTCGCGTTCGATTTCGATCTCGGTAAAGCCCCAGCTGTAGGACACCAGCGGATCGCAGCGCGTCTCGATGTATTGCTCGAAGTACCGGTCCTGCTGCTGGAAGTGCTGCGGCTGCAGAAACAGCCCTTCGGACCAGATGACGCGGTTGTGGCCAGACATGGAACGGGTGCCAGACAATCTATAACGAATCAGGCTCAGATTCCCAACGGGATGTCTGCCGTGAGGCTATTTCTCTGGCTGGCGGCGTGCTCTGGCCGCTGGCGCCGTGCGGCGTCCGGCGCGCCGCCTTCAGTTTGCGAAACTGCTCTTCGTAGGCGCGTCTTGAATTCGTCGCCGAACAGCCGATCGAAGGTGGCGTCGGCGATCCTTGGGCCATGCCCTGATAGCTTGTCGCGATACAGCTCCCAGTAGCGCATCTTCGCGGGCATCAGCGGCAGCGCGTGTTTGCCCATCTGATCGCTCGAATTCTTCCTGCAGCCTGTCGGCGTCGAATTCCGCCAGCATCGTATCGAACGCGACCCGCAGACCGGCCAGCATGGCGAGCTGATGATCGCGCAGATCGTCAAATGCGTCCGCGAAGGCTTCCACCGGACCGAGATAGGCGGCGTTGCGCTTGACCAGGAGGTTGTGCAGCGCGTCCTCGACGTTGGCGGAGAACTTCAGCGGGTTGTTGTCGGCGGGCCGGAACATCGTGTGCTGGATCCCGAACTCCTCCTTGATCCGCTGACGCGACTGCAGGATGTCCATCAGCCCGAGACGACGATGCGGAGGATCTGACCAAGACTGCCGCGAGAGCTCCTGGCGTGACGACGGCGTCCGGCACGCCAGCGCCCGCACAGCAGCTCCGCGAGATCGGCGGTCTGACCGCTCGCTCGCCGCGGAGCAGCATCGACGCGGCGGCGGCGGCGACAGACGGCGACGGCAGCCGCCGGCGGTTCCGGCGGTCAGCGGCGACGCACCGCCGTGTCGAATCGTCGGCGGTCGGCGGCAGTCGCGGCTGCCGAACTGTCGAATCTTCCGGACGAGACGAATCCTTGGCGTCGTCGCCGTTCAATCGCGCAATCACCGGGCCGTGGGACGGATGGCGGAGCGGTGGCTGTTGGCGGTGGCGGCGGTGGCGCTGGCGGCGATCCGGCTCGTCCGGACTGAGCGGATCGTACCCGTCCGGAATCGCCACCGGCTCGAATGCGCACGGCTTCGGCGGTCGGCGTCGGGCGTCGGAACGACCTGGCGGCTGGTAATGCTGACCCAGAAGTCTCGTCGACGTGCGGCACGATCGGTTCCGCTTTGCGTGGCGGGCGGCTGCCGACCGGATCGAAGAACTTCAGCGGATCGACTTCGTCGTTCACCGGCGCAGCCGGGCAGCGACCCGAGGTTTTGGTCCGGCAACAGCGCGTCGTGCCGCGGCGCGAACGGATCCGAGTCGGCAAACGGATCGCGCGTGCGCCTGGTCGTGCCGCTCGTGCCGACCCGGCGTCGATCCACACGTCGATTTCGTACGGCTCGATGAAAATGCGATCGCCTGCCTTGAGCGCGTACGGGCGATTGCGCACCAGCCGGTTCTCGGGCGAGTTCACCGACACGCCGTTGCGGCTCTTGTCCTGAATGTAGAAGACGCCGCTCCGGAAAGTAGATCTGCGCGTGCTGCCCGGAGACCTTGTTGTGCGTCAGCACCCAGGAGTTGGTCGGCGCACGTCCGATCGATCCGCCGTCCTCGCCAAACACGTGACGCGTGGCGTCTCTGCGGATTCACCTCCGACGGATTCGTGCGATCTCCAGCGTGAGGGTCGCGCATGGTCCTCGTCGAAAAGTGTACTGCATGGCGGTCACAGGCAGGGACCATGCGTGCGAGCCAGTTGCCGCCGGTACCGGAATCAGCGGCGGCGTCTCGACCTTGAACGTCCGCGTGCCCGACGGGTTGATCGTTCACAAACACCTCGGCGGTGTAGTCACCCGGCGGAAACCCGCCCGGACTCTGAAGTCGGAAGTCCGTCGCCGCCGCATCGTGGTAGGACACCTGCTTCTTGGGCTCGTCGATCACGCGCTCACCGTACGTCCAGCGCACGCGAATCGTGCCCGAGCCGGCGCCACCGGTGAGGACCGCCAGATAGATGGAGTCGTCCGGGCCGAACGTCGTGGTGAAACCGCCGACGGTGCTGGTCCGAATTCACGGTTCGGCCGAGCTGAATGGTCGTGACGGGAAGGGTCCCTGATTCGATCCGCATCCGATCAGGCTCAGCACGAACACGAAGATTGGAATCAGTCTGTGCGTGCGCATGAAGACTGGAATTGTACACGCGGAACGCTGATGCCTATTCGGGATCCGGGATCCGGGGTCCGGAATCCGGGGTTGCAGTTCCGAACCCGCCTGACTTCGACCCCGATCCTTTAGGATTGCGTATGCCCAGGGCTCGACGGTTGATGGCCGTGCTCGCGCATCCCGACGACGAATCGCTGGGGTTTGGAGGCACGCTCGCGAAGTACGCCTCTGAAGGTGTCGAAGTGTTTCTCTTGACGGCCACGCGCGGCGACGGCGGCCGATATCGCGGCCTCCCACGCGGCGACGAGCAGCACCCTGGGCGATCCGCACTCGGGCAGATCCGCGAAGCAGAGCTGCGCGCGGCGGCATCGGCGCTTGGCATTCGGGAAGTGTCGGTGCTCGACTATGAGGACGGGCATCTCGAGGCGGCCAATCCGCGCGACGCGATCGGACGGATTGCGGCGGCGCTGAGGCGGGTTCAACCCGACGTCGTCGTCACATTCGGACCCGACGGCGGCTACGGCCATCCCGATCACATCGCGATCTCTCAGTTCGCGACCGCAGCCATCGTCGCCGCGGCTGACCCGGGGGTCATCACCAACGACGGGGCGGCGCAGCGCCGCATTCGGTGTCAAAACTCTACTATCAGGCCTGGACGAGATCGACGTGGGCCGCCTATGAGGCAGGAATCAAGAAGTTGTCCTCCACGGTCGATGGCGTCGAACGTCTCGCCACACCGTGGCCCGACTGGGCGATCACCACGGTGATCGATACCCGTCACGTCTGGCCGACGGTCTGGCGCGCCGTTTCCTGTCATGCGTCACAAATCGCCGCTTATGAAGCCTTGAAGGACCTGTCGCCGGAGCATCACGAATGCCTGTGGGGCCGTCAGTCGTTCTACCGTGCGATGAGCACCGTGAACGGCGGACGCGCACGGGAGACCGATTTGTTCGACGGCATCGGCGGCCGGGATCGCGATTGACCGTCGCGCCCGGAACGGCCCGAACGGCCACGCACCGTGATGATTCTGACGACGGAGACCGAATGCGAACCGCTACGCTGCGCCAGCACCGGCTCGCATGGCGGCCATCTCTTCGCGGTTTGGACCGTAAAGACCCGGACGTCTGTCCGCCAGCGAGGCGACACATCAGCGTGAGCTGGCCTCGATGGTGGATTCCGTGCGCGATGATGAAGCCCCACATGATGTCGCGAATCGTCATCGGCCCGGTGAAAAACTGAATCGTCTGATCGAGATCCTCGGGCGTCAGCTTGCGGAGGCGATCGACGGCCTCGCGGTGAACCTGCTCGTACTTCGGGCGCCAGCGCCTCTACCGTGCGCGGGCGTTCGATGTTAGGCGGTTTCGCGCTCATCGTGAACTGGCGCTGCTCGATGCCGAAGCTCATGTAGGCGTCACCCTCTGCGAGGTGCCATGCGAGCTCACCGAGGGACCGGCCGGTCGGGATCCGGCCGGAAGTCGTACTGGGCCGCCGGAAGCGCCTTCAGCAGCTTGACGGTGCTCGCGGCTTCACGATCCCAGGCCGCCAGAAACATTTCGAGTTCGTTCGCAGGCATAAGACCTCTTTCATTTATTTGCGCTGGGGCCCCACCCCCAGCGCCTGCCAGCGCTCGCCCTCGGCTCGCGCCGCTGACTTGCAATGACTTTCTGCTTGGACAACACCCGAATCTACTTCCGCCGGACCAAAAGAGCAACCGACCGCAACCATTACAGCCGCTTCAATCCGAGCGTCCGGATCCGTTTGTGAAGCGCGGTCCGCTCGGTGTCGAGCAACCGGGCCGCGGCTGACACGTTCCAGTCGGTCTCGTCGAGCGCTTGCCGTATCCGCTCACGCTCGGCGGAATCGCGCACTTCGTGCAGCCCGGTCGCCGCTCGCGCAGTCTGGGCTGAGCGAACCTCGAGCGGAATCGCGTCGGCGGTAATCCGATCGCCCGGTGTGAGAATGGCCATGCGCTCGACGACGTTCCGCAGCTCGCGCACGTTGCCGGGCCAGGCGTAGCGTTCGAGCAGGGCCATCGCGTCCGGATCGATCGTTCGGGGACGGAAGTTGTTCCGCGCGCAGAACTCCGACAGAAAGTACGGCACCAGCTCCGGCAATGTCCTGCGGCCGTTCGCGGAGCGCCGGGACGCGGATCGGCACGACGCTCAGACGATAGTAGAGATCTTCTCTGAAGCGGCCCGCGGCGACGAGTTCGTCGAGGCGGCGATTGGTGGCGGAGACGACTCGGGTGGAGACCTTGATCGTCTGCTCACCACCGACTCGCTGAAGCTCGCCGTCCTGCAGCACGCGGAGCAGCTTCGCCTGCGAGGCTTCGTGCAGATCTCCGACTTCGTCGAGAAAGATCGTGCCACCGTCGGCCAGCTCGAACTTGCCGCGTCGGAGCGACGACGCACCCGTGAACGCGCCCTTCTCGTGTCCGAACAGCTCGCTCTCGATCAATTCGGTCGGAATCGCCGCGCAGTTGACCTTGACGAACGGTCCCGAGGCAAACGGGCTCTCGCGGTGAATGTGCGCGGCCAGCAGCTCCTTGCCCGTGCCCGACTCGCCGACAGCAGAACGCGTCACATCGGATCGCGCCACCTGCGTCGCCTGCTGCACGGCGTGCTGAAAGACTGGCGCCGATCCGATCATCTTCGGCGCTCGTCCGACCAGTTCGCGATAGCGCTGGTTCTCGCGCTGCAGATCCGACCCACTCGAGCGCGTTCTTGACCACGAGCAAGACCCGATCGCGCGCGAGCGGCTTTTCGAGGAAGTCGAACGCGCCCGTTTCTCGTCGCCTGCACCGCGTCCGACACCGTGCCGTGGCCGGAGATCATCACCGCCAGCCGATCGCTCGTCCCACTGACGCACGAGGCGCAGCAGATCGATGCCGCTGCCGTCGGGCAGCCGCACGTCGAGCAGGTACACGTCGGCGACCGCACCGGCTTCGGCTCGGCGGTGAATGCCGCGGCAGAGTCGAAGACGGTGACGCGGTAGCCTTCCCCCTCGAGGATCAAGCGAAGCGATCGCCCGATGTTCGCCTCGTCGTCGACGATGACGATGTGCCGTTTGCGTGTCATGACGGAAGCGACACTCTGAACGCAGCGCCGCCCAGCTCACCGGGAATCACGATGATGTCTCCACCCGACAACAATGCGTTCTTCTTCGCGATCGAGAGACCCAGCCCCATGCCCTGCTTCTTGAAGGTAATCGTCGGTTCGAACAACCTCGCGGACACTTCCTCGCTCAGGCCCGGTCCTGAATCGTGTATCTCGATCAGCACGCGTGGATTCTCTGTTCGCGTCACCACGATGACCGTGCCGCCCGGTCCGGCCGCCTCGGCTGCATTCTGGAGGAGATTGGTGAGGATGCCGTTGACCAGGTCGGGGTCCGCGTGCACGCGAGGAGACGTCTGTGCGAGCCGAACAAGGTAAGTGACTGACGGATGCACCGGCCTCAATAGAGCGATCCGTTCGTTGGCGATTGCGTTGATATCGAGATTCTCCGGCCGCACCAGCGGCTCGCTGGCAAATTCCGAGAACGCCCGGACGCGCCGCTCCAGCGATTCGATTTCACTGACCACGATCTGAACCGCCTGATCCATGAAGGCGCGCTCGGATACGGGTTGCCGCGCCTGCATTTCCTCGACCGTCAGGCGGATCGGCGTCAGCGAGTTCTTCAACTCGTGAGCGGTCTTGCGCGCGAGCGACTGCCAGCTCGCCATTTGCGTCAGGTGGACGAGTCGCTCGCGGCTCTCCTCGAGTTGGTCGGCCATGTGATTGAACGCCTCGACGGCACGGCCGACTTCGTCGCGCGGCGAATCTCCGGGGGTTCCGACTGCGCCCAGGCGTCGCGACCAATCTCCGCCGGCGTAATCGGTGAGTGCCGCGGTGAGCTGCCGGATCGGACGACTGACACGATGAGCGATCACCAGCAGCGGCAGCAGTGAAATGAGCCACGTCGCACCCAACAGCACGAGCAGCGTGAGTGTGAATCCCCGCCGCAGGTCTCGGGCATCGATCGCATCCACGACCCGGCGCGTTTCTCGAAGCTGGGTTGACAGCTGTTCCATGCTGATGCCCCCGAGATCACGACTGTAGATCTCGACCCCCGGCCGATCCGCCGGGCCATCGGCTCGACGCAGGTAATCCACGCGCTCGCCGGTCGCGCCCGACACACCGAAGCGCTCGGCTTCTCCACTCTCCCAGAATGCGCGAACCGGTTCGGGCCACTCTGCCGCGTTGGCCACGGCATAAGTGGTCGGGCGCGTCCGGCCGGCGAGCGCATCCTCTTTTAGCGCGTCACGTTCGCGCTGGTAAAACTGCTTCGCGGTCGTCTCAAGTGTTCGAGAGAGTCGATCGAGTTCGCCGGTCGTCGCATATCGCAGGCTGCGGTCGATGAGCGACGTGGTAATCCAGACGGTGGCGACAAGCGGGAGCAACGTAGACGCGAGGAAGGCGGCGATCAGCCGGGTGCGAAGAGTCATCGCGACGACGAACCGCGGGTCTGGCAGCCGAAACGGACCGGCCTCGAGCGCGTGCGTCGACGAGTCGGTCTTGCGGCGACGACTCAAGGCGTCGATGAGCGCCTGCAGCGTATACCCCGACTCCGCCGGATCCGTGGTCGCGTCGCCATCCAGAATGCGGTACTCGAGCCGAACCCAGAACGGCAGATCACGGCCCAGCGCACCCAGCGCAGTGACGGGAATGGCGACTTGATCGACGCACCAGGCTTCGGCGGCGGCGAGTGCCAGGTGCGAAACGGACTGTGAGCGCTTATCGACCGTGGTCACGGCGAACCGTTCCTCCCACAGATCGTAGCTCAAGGCGAAGATCCGTCTCGTCGTCGCCACGACCGACTTGCCCGGCGCCGGCAGCACCATCGCGGCGAGCTCCACGCGCACCGAACGCCCATCCTTCAGTCGTGCGAGCGGATCACCCTTCAGGAAGCTGAGACCGGGAGCGCGGATTTTCAGCGAATCCCCGACCGTGTCGACCGTCAACGTCTGTGCCGACGATCGCACGGCCGGCCAGACGAGCAAGACGACCAACACGACGAAGGCCCGCCGGAGCGTTACCACCGCGCCCCAATCCCCGGGATCCGCAGACCCAACGCCAGGACCGCCGTCAGGTTGTCGGTGTTGAGCGGAAAGCCCACCACCAGAAACGCCGGACCGGCGTGAAACCCAAGGCCCGTCGACACGCGTATGTGTCGCTCGGTGTTGGCATCCCAGACTGAACCGACGTCGAGGAACAGGGCGAGCCCGGTATATCGATACTCGACTGAGGAATACACCATGCGGTCGCCGCCGGCGGGCGAGATCTCGTACTTGTCCCAGCCGCGAAGCGTCGTCGAATCACCGAGCGCGAATCGTTCGAACAACGGCGGATGACCGGTGATGCCTCCCGCCATGCCCGTCGCCTGCACGTGATGTCGTCCGAAGTCGAATCGATACGAGCCCTGACCCAGGTATCTCGTGTAGGCGAGATCGCTTTCGAGACTGCGTGAACCGGCGCGCACGCCGACGCTGGCCGCGGCGCGGTGTGTCGCATCGGATTTCACCGTCCATTGACGATCGAAGTCGATCGAGGCCACCGCCGCATTCGCCATCTGCGACTCGGTCGCCGGCGCGAGCGCTTTCAGTTCGGAAATGCTCACACCTGCTGCGACGCTGAGCTCTGGCGTGAACGCGAACTTCAGCAACGGCGTGACCGACGTTCGCGTGTCGTACGGCCGTGGTATGTCGGGCTTGAGCAGCAACGCGTCGAGCGTGGGCGTTCGCCAGTCTTGATCGAACCACATCCACTCGAGACTGGCGCCGAGCCGCCGTGTGCCGAGCTTCAGCGTTTCGAAGCGCAAGCCGGCGCCGGAATACTCTTCGACAGAGTCTTCCGCGTTAGCCAGCGCAAAGGTCGGTACGAAACGGATGTTCCGGTCGCCGATGTCGAAGTCCCAGTACCCTCCCCACCCCTGCTCGGAGTGATAGACGAGGTTCGATCGGAGTGGCTCGAAGCGCAACCACGGCGGTGGTTCCTTCTTGCGCGCTTCATACAGGAGCTTGATGCGGCCGACCTCGCTTCCGCGCTGGATCCGGCGCGACACCTCGTAGTTCGGCAGCTCGCGCTCGATGCGCTGCTGCAGCCGATCCGCGTCGCCGGAATCGAGCCGCTTGCCGACCAACGCTTTCAGATCGTCGCGCAGCGCCTGCGACTGCTCGGCCTCCGGCACGCCGGTGATGTCGGCCTGCTCGACCACGTAGCGGTCGTTGACGTTGTCGTCGCGATCGGGCTCCTGCTGGCGACCCATGACGAAGAACACGCGCGCCTGCCCGCCGGGTTCCATGACGCTGCGCACCGCGGCGACGTAGCGCGGCCGCTCGGCCTCGAGGCGGGCCGCGAGTTCGTCGAGCCGTTCCTGTTTCAGCGGCGTGCCGGTGAGGTCGCGAATGGCCTCGCGCAATCCCGGGCTCAGGCGATCGATGTCGAAGCCCGTGACCTGCGCGGAGGTGATGACGGTGCCTTCGGGGACGGTGGGTTTTTGATCGGTGGCCGCCTGCGGCGTCGCAGCGAGCAGCGTGATGAGCAGTCCAAGTGTACGCATGCCCGCGGTGAGAGCAAGGAGTGAGCCCATAGCAAAGCTGTTTGCGCTCAAGAAGATAGCGCAATTCGGGCGTGCCGGAGATTCACACCTGTGCGCGACGGACTACACGTGGAGAGGCCGCGCTTCGAAAAGATCTCCCGCCAGATATTTCAGGCCGGAGTCGACGGCGACGGTCGCGACGACCTTCCCGGGTCCGAGCTCGCGTGCGATCTGCAGCGCGGCGGTGATGTTGAGGCCACTCGACGTGCCAACGAGCATGCCCTCTTCCTGCGCGAGCCGCCGCGCCATCTCGCGGCCCTCCGCCTCGGGGATTGCCCGCGCTTCATCGTAGGGCCGACCGGACATGTGCGGCGGAATGGATCCGGTCGCGACTCCTTCCACTCGATGCGCGCCGCCGCGACCCTGTGTCAGTGCCGGAGACTCGGCGGGCTCGAGCGCGATGATGCGGGCACGGCTCCCGCCTTCGCGGAGAGCGCGCGCGACGCCCGCGAGCATGCCGCCGGTCCCGACGGCGCCGCAGAAGACATCGACGCGGCCATCGGTCTGTTCCAGCAGCTCGCGACCGATTTCCGCGTAGCCGTTCAGCGCATCCGTGTTGTGAAACTGATCGGTCCAGAAGGTATCGGGTTCTGCCGACAGCTTGGCAATCTCGCTCCGGAACCGATCGAATAGCGACGGCGTCACCTTGCCGCCTTCGCTCGGCACGATCCTCAGGTCCGCACCGAACGCGGTCATCGTCAGCAGCTTTTCCTTGGCGAAGGCGTCCGACGACAGCACGACGAACGGGTAGCCTTTCGCCGCGCAGACCATGCCGAGCGATGAACCTGTGCTCCCGCCGGTAAACTCGACGACACGCATGCCCGGCCGGAGTGCGCCGCGTGCTTCGGCGCCTTCGATCATCGCAAGCGCCATGCGATCCTTGTACGAGCCGGTCGGGTTCGTCGATTCGAGCTTGACCAGCACGGTCGCCGATCCCGGCGGCACGACGCGGGCAAGCTGCACCAGCGGTGTGTGGCCAATCGCCCGCAGGACGGACGTTGCGATGTGAGTCATCACGCGATTGTAGTCCTTGCCTCGTTCGCCTCACGAGTCGCCGCGGCCGGCCTGGCCGAAATGGCCGACCCCGTGATTCGGGCCAGACTGACATGGTCTTTCGGCGACGCGTGGTATATCGTCGGTAACCTTCCCGTGGTCGCGCGCCGGTTCCTCCGGCACGAGCGCAACGTGATCGTCTAAGAAGGTGTTCGCGCCACACCAAAGGAGCACCGTCAATGACCCGCAATGTCACCGAACGATCCCGCATCCAAACAGAAGATTTCGAGAGTCTGCGGACCCAGATGCGAGGCCGCGTGATGACTTCGAACGATCCGGAAAACATCTTTCGTTTGAACCAGAACATTCAGCCGGCAGCCGTCTGAGACGTTCGCCATGAGCAGGACGATTGCCGAGCAGAGGCTCCGAAATCAACGTCTCACGCTCGCGGGGTTCCGCCGGGCTGCGGAGGTCGTCGAGTGGTTTGGCGCCATGCAGGCGCAGGAGTACGAGCCGGCGAAATGGGCGCTCGGGCTCAGAATGCGAAAGGGGACGGTCGCCAGCGACATCGAACGAGCATTCGAGGAAGGAGCGATTCTCCGGACACACGTCATGCGACCGACGTGGCATTTTGTGACGCCGGCAGACATTCGATGGCTGACCGAGCTCACGGCACCGCGTCTGCTACGCCTGATGTCCACGTACCATCGTCAGCTGGAGCTGGATGCCGCCACATTCGTTCGCGGGACGGCTCTCATCGAGCGGAGGCTTGGTGGCGGACACTACCTCACGCGTGCCGAGATCGGAGAGGGGCTCCGGCGCACCGGGCTGGTGCTCGAAGGAATCCGGCTCGCCCATCTCGCTATGTACGCCGAACTCGAAGGCGTAATCTGCAGTGGCCCTCGCCGCGGGAAGCAGTTCACCTATGCGCTGGTTTCCGATCGAGCGCCGGGAGCGCCGCGGTTCTCACGCGACGAATCGCTCGCCATGCTGACCCGCCGGTATTTCAGGAGTCACGGTCCGGCCACGGTGCGCGATTTCGTCTGGTGGTCCGGCCTGCCCACGGCTGACGCGAAACGCGGATTGGAGATCAACAAGGCCCGCCGCGAGGATACCGGCGGCAGGACGTACTGTACGGTTGGCGGTGCTCCGCGTGGGGCGACCAACGATCACCTTGTCCACTTGTTGCCCATTTATGACGAGTACCTGGTCGCCTATCGCGACCGCGAGGCAGTACCGCACGGACCCTCGGCGATCACCGACGGCGCGCGTGCAGTCGAATCGGTCACCTTCCAGCACGCGCTCGTCATCGGCGGCCAAGTGGCCGGCACGTGGCGACGAATGCAGAGTGCCAGGGCGATCGCCGTCGATGTGATTCCAATGCGCCGGCTGACGCGGCCGGAGCGGCACGCGCTCGGCGAGGCCGCCGGCCGATACGAGCGGTTCCTGGCGGCGCCGGTGGATTTCTCAGTCCGGTAGATCGCTGACCATCTCGAGAAGCGTCGTGACCGTCCGCCAGTTTCGCGCGGTAGCCTCGACGCCGAGGAACTTCATGGCGCGCGCCGCCAGTTTTGAGGTGCCGAAGCCGTCCGGCGTGTGCAGATAGAAAACCCTGCCCTTCAGCGCGAACGCTTCGGTCTTCGTCTTGAGCGCCTCGAGTGCCTTCAGATCGGGATTCTTCGGTACTCCGTCGAGGAAGAAAAGGTGAACGTTCTTCGGATTCTCGGCAGCACCGGGGAATGGGTTGGCCGCGGCCGCACGCGCGAGTTCAGCCCGGGACAGCAGCAGTACACGGGGAGCAAATCCGTGGCTCTTGGACACGGCAGCGGTCAACCGTTTCGCCAATTGCGCGGCGTCTGACGGGCTGTTGAGGATGACGTTTCCACTCTGAATGTAGGTCCGCACATCCTGACAGTCGTTCTTCTCCAACACGACTTTGAGTTCCTTCATCGGCAACATGTGGTTGCCGCCGACGTTGATGCCGCGAAACAGGGCAATGTAGGTCTTCATGGACGATCTCCGACCCGGGATCCGGGATCCGATCGGATCACGAATCAGCATTCCGGATCACGCACCACGCATCCCGGCAAACTCACATACTAAAACGCGAAGCGCACCTCGACCTGATGGTGCTCGAGCGGGGGGATCGGGGTCGCCGTAACCATCCCGGCGCCGCGGACGATGCAATCCTCCCAGTGTGGGAGCGCGTCGGTCTGGTAATAGCGCTCCACGTAGCGCCAGTCGGTCTCGACGAAATCGCTGAACCACTGATCGAGCGTCGTCACCCCCCGTTCACGCATCAGCTGCATCGCGTACCCCGCGGCCTCGCGCTCGTAATCGTGCAAGACCTGCATGAACCGGGCTTTGTCCTCGGTATGTTTTAGATCGACCAGTTTATGTTCGATGGATGGCGCGATCCATTGGACGGAATGGCCAAACAGGTGGAGCAGCAGAAAGCACTGCATCTCGAACCCGACGTCGGGATCGATGACGATGCGCAGGCCGTCGAAGATGCCGGTCCGCGGCGGCTCGAGATCACGGTATTCGATCACGAAGCCGTACTTGACGATGCCGGAAGTGGCTTCACGCCACAACGCGACCATATCGCTCGACGGCAGCTCGCCGACCAGCCGGCTGCCGGCCAATTCATGGCCACGCATCGTATCCATCTGTCAGAACCTCAGAGAAGCGACTGCGGTCGTTTGCAGAGTTGAAGCGCAAGGCCCCATGGATCCCGCAGCATCAGCAGACGCGTTCCGTCATCTCGCGTCATTTCGTCGACGAACGTGGCGCCAGCCGCCACGAGCGCGTCGCGCGAGCCGTCAGGATCGCTGGTTGCGAACGCCACGTGCAGGCGGAGCGGATGCATCGACGCGTAATCGGGGAGCGGATCGGCCGAGTTGCTATAGAGCTCAATGACGCTGCGGCCGGCGGCGTCGGCGACGAAATGAATATACGGGGCAACTGCCGACTGGCGGACGATTCGCATCCCGAGGTTCTTCACATACCAGGCCGCCATCGCGGCCGGATCGGGAACGTTCAATGCGACGTGTTCGAGGTTCAGCATCGGCATGCGGCCATTCTCTCTCAAATGACGATTCAGCGGTGTGACGCCTACGGGCATCGCGTTATCCTGTCGATCGGCGCGGACGTTCGAGCGGATCCTGTGCCGGATCGGAGACCCAGATGAACACAGAAACTGGCAAGACCTACGTGCTCGGCAACGACCCGGCGGAGCTTACGCGACTCGATCGCCAGGCGGCCTTCATTGAACGCCCTACGCGCATGATTCTCGAGGCCGCCGGAATCACGCGCCACATGCGAGCGGTGGACCTTGGCACTGGCCTCGGCCACGTTGCACGGCTGGTCGGAGAGCTCGTCGGTCCGGACGGTGCGGTCGTCGGCGTCGATCAATCAGGCGACGCGCTGGCCGTGGCACGCCAGCGCACTGTCGAAGCGGGGACCGCCGATCACGTGTCGTTCATCGAGGCGGACGTCCGAGCCTGGCGCTCGGAGACTCCGTTCGATGCAATCGTGGGGCGCCTCCTGTTGTTCCACATGGCCGACCCGGTACAGGTCGTTCGGCACCATTTGCAGAATCTGCGGTCGGGAGGGCTCTTCGTCGCGGTTGATTTCGATCTCGGCGCCGCGCGGTCGGAGCCCCGTGTCCAACTGGCCGACGACGCGCTCGGCTGGGTTATTCAGGCGTTCACCGATGCTGGTGCGTCCCCGCGGATTGGCGCGCGTCTCGCGATGATCCTTCGGGCTGCAGGACTCCAAAACGTGACGACGTTCGGCATCCAGGCCTACCTGCCGCCACAGGACGCGGGCGCGGCTCTCCTGGCCGGCGTCGTTCGCAGCCTGGCGCCCGTGATTACGGCGCGTGGGATCGCGACCGCCGATCAGGTCGGAGTCGAGACTCTGGAGCAGCGGATCGCCGCCGAGCTCACACGAGCGGACGCGGTATTCCTGCCGCCAACGGTTGTCGGTGCGTGGGGCTCCCCTCTCCTTTCTCGTGTTGCCTCTCAGATGTGACGGCAGCGTGATGGGGACGCTGCTGACTCACTTCGGTTTTTCCGGCAACGAGAACGCAATGACGGTGTCGGACGTCGGACTTCTCAAAAACCCGCCGCCGCCTGCAGGAACGACGACGTACTGCTTGCCGTCGCGGCCCAGGTAGGTCGATGGAATGGAATGCGCGGGCGCGTCGAGTTTCTCTTTCCACAGCTCGGTGCCATTCCGCGCATCGATCGCGCGGAAGTAGCCATCGATCGTCGCGCCGATGAAGACGAGGTTGCCTGCCGTGGTGATTCCGCCGCCCAACATCGGCTGGCCCGTCTTGATGCCCTTTGCGGCCAGTTCCGGAAACTCTCCGATCGGTACGCGCCACGCGATGTCGCCGGTATTCGCATTCACAGCAATCAACTCTCCCCAGGGAGGGGCCGAGCAGCTGTAATTGTGTTGCGCGTCCCAGAAGCGTCCACCTTCGGGTGTGATCTTGTTCAGTGTGGTCGCACCTGCCGGCGATGTTCCGGGCGGAACGACGCCCTCAGGAGCCTGGGCGCTCTGTTCATTCCCTCTGCCGGCCCGGCCGCCGCGTGCACCCGCGGCAACTTCGCCAGCACCAGCTTCTTCATCACCGCCGGGCGCGCCCCGCCGCCCACGACGGCCGAACGCGGCGCGCTCGTCGAGGTGCCCCCACTGTCCAGCATTCATCACGTTGGTGATGATCAATCCGAGCGGCCGATTGAACATCACGCCTTGCCAGTTGCCTCCGCCGATCGCGCCCGGAAACACGACGATGTCCTGCTTTTCACGCCAGGGGTTGTAGGGAACGGTGTCCGACAGGTTGTACTTCTCCCAGAGACCTTTGCAGTACGCCTCCAGCTCAGGGGTGATCGCAGCGAGCTCTTCCTTCTTCAGCGAATTGCGCGCGAGTGGTGGCGGCTTCAGCGGAAACGGCTGCGTCGGTGAGGTCCACTCGTTCTTCGCTGTCGTCTGCGGCACCGGCCGCTCCTCCATTCCATACATGGGCTCGCCGGTTTCACGATTGAAGACGAAAAGCATCCCCATCTTGGTAATGAGCGCGACGCCGGGAATGATGCGGCCGCCGCGACGCACGTCTACGAGCGTTGGCTGCGCGGCGAGGTCGTAGTCCCAGATGTCGTGATGCACGAGCTGCTGATGCCACTTCATCTTGCCGGTGTTCACATCGACGGCAAGCAGCGAGTCGCTGTAAAGGTTGTTTCCATGGTGAGGGCCGCCGTAGTAGTCATTCCCAACCTTCTCAACCGGCACGAACAACAGACCGCGCTGCACATCCACGGTGAAGATGCCCCACAGGCCCGGTGCGTACGGGCCCTTCCAACTCTCGTCGAGCCAGGTCGATTGATTGGGATCGCCCGGCTGCGCCTTCAGATTCAGGCTCCAGCGCGGCTCGCCGGTCACCGAATCCCAGGCCTTGACGGTGCCCTCGCCGCCTTGCGACATCAGGACGTTGTTGTAGACGGTGGGCGGTGATGACACGCGCAGCCCGGGAATCAACCCGTTCTCACCAAACGTCGTGACCAGCGCTCCGGTCTTCGCATCGAGCGCGGCAAGCCCGTTCTGCGTCGAGGTAAAGAGTCGCGGTGGGAGTCCTCGATAGCCGGGCCAGTAGGTCAATCCCCGTCGAGTCGTGCCGGTCGTCTCGTACGTCCAGATCTGCTGTCCCGTGACGGCATCGAGCGCATACACGCCGTTGGCGGCGCTGAAATACAGGACGCTGTCGACGACGAGCGGCGTGCTCTCGAAGAAGCCGGACTTGTCGCCGGTGTGGAACGTCCACGCGCGTTTCAGATCCTTGACGTTCGATGTATTGATCTGCGTCAGCGTCGAAAACTTGGTCCCGCCAGGATCCTGGCCGAAGGACACCCAATTGTTCTGTCCCGATAACGCGGACGAGCACAGAACGATTCCTGTGGCGGCAACAGTCAACAGCTTCTTCATGGGTCCTTTCGCGGCTGGTCGTCATCCACGAGCTTGAGCGCCCAACGGAGTGCTTCGAAATACATGTGTTGAACGGCTGGATTGTCCCAGACTTCCGGGAGGTGACCCAGCGTCGAGTAGAAGACGCGGCCTCTGCCGTACGTCTTCGACCACGCGACCGGGAAATCGCCGTCGGTTCGATGAACCAGCGGTGCCTTCAAATCGAGCGTGGCAGGATCCAGCCTGGCGAGCACGTGGACCTTGGCTCGCGAGAAGTCCTTGAGTTGATAATGCTCGTCGCTCAGAACCAATGTCGCGGGGAATCCCCGCATCGCTGGAAACTTCGGGTCCTCGAGCAGGATCTTCGCCGACGTGACATTCCACGGGTGCTGATCGAAGCGTCCGCCAAGCATCTCGCCGAACTCGGGCCACGAGAGAAACGCGGTGATGCCGGAATGCGCCACGACGAACCCTTTTCCATCCTCTCTCACGAACGACGTCAGGTCCGATCGCTGATCGGGTGTCAGTTCAATCTCCCGAACGCCAAAGAACAGAATCGCGTCGAAGTCGTTGAGATTTCTCGCTAGGAAATTCTCGCCGGTGGCAATGCCGGTATTCGGGCCAAAGGTGATGGCCTTCTTCGTGATTGGTTGTGAGTCGGTTCTGATGAAGGTATCGAAGGCGCCGGACTCGTAACCCAATCGTTCGATCGTGGCGAGCGCGTGCGAGATGACGTCGTGCTGATAGCCGTATCGTACATCGGCCCAGGCGAGCACTCGCTTCCGTGGCGCGGCCGGCCTGTCACGGGCCGATGTGGCGCCGCCCGCATGCAGCACGGTCAGGGCGGCCAGGACGATGACGATGCGGAGCCGCATCAGTCAATCTTCTTCTTTTGAACGTGCCAGGTGGGATCTTTGCAGAGCGTGCAACTGGAGCCCTTGAAAACCCGCGCCGCCTTCTGGTCGTTTCTCGTCGTCCATTCGAGCCAATCAGTCGCAAGCACTCCCAAATCGCCGCCCTCTTTGGCACCGAAGGTGCCGATGTGCTGAAGGCCGTCCTGCCAGCCGTAAAAGATCGGTAGGTGATTCAACGCCTCGAATGTGTTCTTGCCGGATTGGTAAGCGATGTCCAGCGATTCTTCGCCCGTGACGAGCAGGACGGGCCCCTTGATCTTCTTGAGCGAGTCCGGTTCCGAACCGCGTGCGCCGGCGAGCCCTGCCCCGCTGAACCAGATGCCAAGCCCATTGATGCGAGGATCCTCGGTGGCCAGTTGCACGGCCAGCCCTCCACCGCAGGAATGCCCCATCGAAACAATCCAGCGAAGATCCAGCTTGTCCCTGAACCGGCTCTCTGCCGAACTGTTTTGTTGAATCGCCCAGTCCACCGCTTCCTTCAATAAGGGCATCGTCACGCGCCCCTGCGGCGGCGCGGCCGCGGCGGCGGCAGCCGGTTGCTCGGCTCGACCGGCAGCACCGGCAGGTGGCTGATCCCCGCGGGCGCCGCGTCCTGGCCCGCCCTGCCGCGGAGCGGGATTGCTTTGCGGTCCGACCTCCAGTTCGACGGCACCCATCGGTCCACCCGCGATGACCAGGTACCCGTGCGACGCAAGCTCGGTCAGAAACGATCGATATCTATTGCCGGCATACAGACACGAACCGTTGCCCCAGATGACGACCGGGAGCTTCTTCGCCCCGAGCGCAGTGAGGTTTGCGGGATAGTAGGCGACGTGCGCCGAGAGACCGGGTTCGACGGCCATGATCGCTTTGTATGGCCCACTCCCGAGCGGGTAGTCCGGCTTGAAGTACGGTGGCACGCCGAACGGCAGCGGCAGGCCACGCCCGTCGAGGAGTGGAGTCGGCGTCGGCTTCTGGGCGTACAGAGAAGGGAGGACGCTGATAACGCCAATAACGATCGCGATGGCTTTACGGCACATGTGAGGTGTCTCTCCACTGACGACATTCACTGTCACGCTGCATTCTTGCCTTAAGAGACCAACAGGAGAAAGGAGAAAGGAGAATAACTAGTTTTCATCAGAACACAACGACTCTCCTTTCTCTTTTCTCCTGTTAGCTCTTCAAGGCGCGGACGCAGCGTGACGGTTGAACATCGTTGAATGATGGTCCGACGTAAATCGATCGTGTTCCTCTCTTCTCCCGATTCAGAACGCAAACCGCAACTGGAACTGCAGCGTCCGCGGCGCCTGGTATGCGGTCGCAACGCCGAATCCGGCGCCGCGCGGCCGCGATCGCGAGTCGATCAGATTGCCATTCGCGTCGAACGGCAGGTTCTGAATGTCCACCGGATTCGCCGGAGACAACAGCGACATCGTCGCGTTCCGGTTGGTGATTCCCGCCTGGTTGAAGGCGTTGAACATGTCGAGGCGCACTTGAATCGACCTCGGACCGCCGAGCCGGATGGTGCGCGCAATGGCCAGATCCGTCGTGCTGATGAAACAGTTGTGGACGTAGCCCGGCGCCGGATTCGAGACCATCGCTGCCGACGAGCGGGCCCTGGAACGCGCGCGGTGTTGAACTGCCGATACGGGTCCGAACTGCAACCCGTTGCCCGGATCGCCCACCAGCCGCACGCGGGCCGCGTAGTCAGGCGAGCCGGTCAGATTGACGTTGCCGCCTCCGCTCTGGTAGTTGAAGCCGACGATGTAGGTCGGGCCAGTCGCACCGGCCCAGATGCCCGGACAGACTCCAGTCATTCGACGATCCAGCCGAGCGTGCGCACTGGCATCGGTGTCGCTGCTGATCTTCGGCAGTTCCCACACGAAGTTCGCCGCGCATGATGTGCGATTGCGGGTAGTTGTTGCCGAGCAGGTTGTCGGCCTTCGCCTGATCGGCTCGATTCGTGATGGTGCCGTCGGCGTTGTGCTGGAGACGGATTGGGCCCTGCTGCTTGTCGGAGAGCCCGAGCGTGTCGGCAAACCCGAGCGAGAATCCGTGCTTGAAGCGACGATTCACGCGCGAGCTGAATCGAGTGATAGTTGCGCCACGCCGATCGTCTGCTGCTGCGAGATCGACCCGTATCCGCTGATAGAAGCGGACGAGATCGGGCGCCGTCGAGACGTACGACGTCGCGACGGTCTGGCGTCGCCTGCGTCGGATCGGCGTACTGCGGCAGAAACGCCTGCGCCGATGTCGATCGCGTTGATGTTCACGGCGGTCGGGGTGTCGTAGCTGTGCTGACCCGTGTACGAGACGTCGAGCGCACTGTTGAACGGCAGCACGGTCTGCAATCCGACGTTCCACTGCGCGGACGTCGGAAGCGGCATGTCGTACTGCCACACCGTCAGGGCGGGTGTGGCTTCGGTCGTCAGGCCGGCCGAACTGAGGTTCTGCAGCTGGCCGTAGCGCACCGTCACGTTGCGCGTGAACGGCGGGTTGTTCACGGTGTTGTAGACGTTCTGCGCCTGCGGCCGGTCGTAGAAGAGCCCTGCGCCGCCGCGGACGACGAAGCGCTGCTGGCCGGTGATGTCCCACGCAGCGCCGACGCGCGGCGCCACCGCCAGCGCCGGATACTTGCCGTTCTCTTTCGCGATGCCCTCGCCGGCGGCAAAGACGCCGTTCGTACGGTTGCCGGTGTTCGGCACCAGCGTGCCGATCGCCAGCGTCGTGTTCGGTCCGAGCAACTGTCCGGTGGCCGGATTCATCGCCTGGCGGTTCGTGCCGCGTGCAGGACTGCGCGTTGTTCACGCAGCCGGCCACATACAAGACGCGGCGCTGGCGCGCGACTTCCAGGTTTCGGGAAGGAAGTTCGACGCCTGCAGGTAGCGCGTCATATTGCGGCAGCTGGTGGACGAGCCGGAGGCCGTAGTCGAGCGTCAGGTTGTTCGTGATCTTCCAGTTGTCCTGGACGAAGGCTTCGTGGTTGATCGCGGTGTAGGCTCCCTCGCCCCAGCGCGACTGCTGAGCATACGAGCTGAAACATCCAATCGCCGCGTTGGCAAAACCGAAAGGACGTGTCGCACGCGTTGGTTGCCAACCGTGTCCTGCTGGAAGTTGATCGTCCCGATGAACGCACCCTGCCCGCGGCGCTGGTAGCTCCTGAAGTAGTAGTAGCCGGTCTTGAGCGTGTGCCGCCCCTGCACGCGCGTCAGGGTCGCGTTGAGCGTTGTCACCGCGGTGTCGAGGATGAAGTTGCCCCATGGATTGCTGTTGTTCGGCGGCGCATTCGCGATGCGGGTGCCCCACTGGAACGCCGGTGCGGCCTGCACGCGGTTGCCGTCCCACACCGGGCTGCCCGAGCGCGACACGACCTCGTACGAGAAGGTCTCCGGGATCGAGCGCGGTCGCGTCCGGGAACAGATACGGAATGTCGCCGAACCCGGCCCTGGCACGGTTGGCGATCGCGTTCACCGGCAGCGCGCTCCGGCACCAGTTCGGTTCGCCACCGACGATCGAGCATCCTTCCTGGTGGTGATAGTTCGCGCCCCAGGAGACCTCCACGAAGGTCGTGGGGATTGATCGACCAGTTGACGGTCGCCGCGGGAACCCAGATGCCGTAGTCGTCTTCGCGGCGTGTCGTTGAACCCCGGCAGCATTCCCGGAATCACCTTGGTCGGCTGCTGGTACTCGAGGAATTTGAAGCTGCCGCGGAGGTTGCGAAGCGGTTGGTAGTCGACGCGCATGACCGGCTGAAAGCCGAGCAGATTGACCGGCTCGGATCGGTGTTCTCGAAGTTGTACGCCTGGCCCGCCGGCACGTTCGCGAGGTTCGGCTGCGGCCACCAGTTCAGGATGTTGAGCCCGGTCTGATACAGCCGGTTCTTCGGGATGCGTCCGAGCACGCCGCCGTCGGCAAAACATCCCGCCTGGGTCGTCGGCATTGCACGCGCCGGTCATCGACGGATCCTTGATGTACGGATACGGGTTGCCCGAGGTTGTCGGTCGATCTGCGAGAAGTCGCCCTGCCGCTCGAGCAGCGGTCGGCATACGATACCGGTTGACGGTGTTGCCGAACGTCCGCGGGTTGAACTCCTGGTTGAAGTAGAAGAACAGCTTGTTGTTCCCGCCGGCCTGCCCGACCGGACCGCCGATGGCGAAGCCCCAGTCGCGCTCGTCCTGGAACGCCTTCGGGATCGCCGTTCAGAATGTTCGTCTTGCTGTTCGCGTTCCACTTCGAGTTGCGCTCGACGTCGTAGATCGCTCCGCGAAACTGGTTGGTGCCGCTCTTGGTCACCGCGTTGACCTGCAGACCGCTCGATCGGCCGTACTCGGCCTGATAGGTCGACGTCGCGACGCGCACTTCCGAAATCGCCTCGACGCTGACGCGCGTGGCCGGCCGGTTGACGCCCGGGTCCATCGCCGTCGCGCCGTCGAGCATGAAGTTGCTGTCGCCGCCGCCGCCCAGTCGACTCGCGGGCGTCAGCGCACCGGGCGTGCTGTTGCACGCCGGGCATCAGGCCGAGCAGCGCGTCGTAGCTGCGGTTGGCGAGCGGCAGGCTGCTGACCGACTCCGTCGTGATCGTGAACGACTTCTCGCCGCTCGCCGTCTGCACGAGCGGCGACTCGGCGGTCACGACCACTTGCTCCGACGCGCCGCCGACCTCGATCGTCATCGGCGGCGAGGACCAGACGCTGTCCGGCACTCACGCTGATGCCGCCAAGCTTCAGCGTGACGAAACGACGGCATCTCGACCTGCACCGTGTAGGTGTCGGCCGGGAGTTGGGCACGACGAAATCGCCGGTGGCATTGGTCGATGACCGGCGCCATCTTCGTGCCCTGCGCTTCGTTGATGACGGTCACGGTCGCGCCGGGAACGACGGCGCCTTGCGGATCCTTGACGGTGCCCGACAGGGTTCCAGTGACGCCTTGAGCGAACACTGCGACGCACGTGGTTGCGACGAGCAGCAGCACACGGATGGTGTGCGACAGCGCAACCGTCAGCCGGTGAGACATGATGACCGCTCGACGACATTCCGTGGAGCTCAAGACGCATCGGTCCTCCTGGCGCTGTTCGCCAATCGGTGGTGTACGAGCGAGCGCACCATAGCACCGGAATGCGCAGAGGTGTGGGTTGTAACGGTGCCGTTACGGTAACAACGGGGGTAGGTCGCGCGCGGCGAGACTACCGCGACGCGCGGTCCTGCAGCCCGCAGCGTGACGCTCTTCCTTCGGATCTTCGCTTCTTCGGATCTTCGGCGTAGCCGTCAGCTCGTGCAGCGCGACAGCGGCTGTCGTCGTGGCTGGCTTGGTGGCTGCGAACCTAACCGGCGTCGTGACCGAGGTCTGTCGCCAACGATCCTGCGCAGTTTGCGCCGAGAGCAGAATTCGCACTTCTCGGCGTTCTCCGCGGTCTCTGCGCGAGCTTGGTTCCTCTGCAGTGCAAGCGTGTGAGACGGGTCTCTGCGAGTGACTAACGTTTCGGCAGACGCGCGAGGTTCTCGCGCGCGGGACCGTAGTCGGGTTTCAGCTCCAGCGCGCGTCGCAGGTGCAATGCCGCCTGATCGAATCGTCCGGCTTCGGCGAGCGCACCGCCAAGGTCGCTGTGCGCTTACGCGGATTCGGGCGCGAGATCGACCGCGCGTTGCAGATGCGGGAACGCCTCTCGGAGCGCGACCATGGGAGAAGAGCAGCGCGCCGAGTTCCTGATGAGCCTCGGCAAACGCAGCCGTCTATCGCAATCGCGCGTGCGAAACGCGGCGGCGGCGTCCGCGGCGCGACCGGCGGTCGCGAGCGCTTTGCCGACGTTGAACTGCAGGTGTGCGTCTCCTGGTGCGAGTGTCGCCGCCGTCCGTAAGTGTGCAGACGGCTTCCTCGGTCCGGCCAGCCGTCAAGCAGCGCTCCGCCGAGAAAGTTGTGCGCCTGCGCAGATCGCGGATCGAGCCGAACTGCGATCTGCAGATGCTCGATCGCTTCGGCGATTCGGCCGGCTTCGAGATAGCTGCTGCCAAGCCACGTGCGCTCGTGCGCGTCGTCTGGCGCCTGACGAACCCGGACTCTCTGCTCCGCGCACGTTGTCGAGGACCTCTCGCTGCGGCGAAGTAGTTGGCCAGCGTCGTCCTTCCGAGCCGAGAGAGCGGCACCATCTGAAGACCAAGGTTGCCCATCTCGTCGCTCGACTGCGGTCCCCAGGTGACGGCTCGCGGCGGGTGATGCGGATTCGCCGTCGTTGTCGTCGGAGTTGTCGTAGGTGTAGCGCATCGTGATGCGTCGTGCCGCGCGGAAGCACGATCGGCGAGAGCGTAGCGATAATCCTGCTGCCAGTGAAAGTCCCACCGGTTGATGTGCAGGAGCGGCTAACGTGCGTCCATCGGGCAGCGCCGCTCGCACGCGTCATCTCCTTTCCCAGATAGTGCGCGTGCGGATAGACACTCAGCAGCTTCACGTCGGCCGGAAGCACGCAAGCGTCGGTAATCTGAGTACTTGCGGTCTCCCGCAGGGATGTCGATGGCCTTCGTTCCCATGACGACCATGACCGGTGATCCGTGGCGCGGTTTGTCGGTGAAATAGACGCCCACGCTCGGCTGGACGTCGACCGGCTGTTTCACGTGGAGCAGATGCAGCTCGATGACGAGATCGCTGCCGGGATCGAGACGCCATGGCATGCCGTCAGGCGAGGTGATCGGTCCTCGACCAGGGGCCCAGCCGATAAAATGCCCGTCTGGATTCTGCACGCTCAGCGCCGCCATCCCGTCGAAACCCGGCTCGCCGTCGACTCCCGTCCAGCGCGCGCGATTGCCGCGTGCGATCGACTCTGATGATGGCGTGATGAATCGGCGCATGTCCGGCGCGGAATTCGACGGCTCGCACGAGTCGCGGGCGGTCGAGTGAGGTGCGAATACACGATGTTCCGGAAGACGTCGTGCGATCCAGGACGGTGGATGTACGGGCGTGCCAGCGTCAGGACGATATCTGGCTGACCAAGCTGCCAGTCGTTGGAGAAGGTTGGACGAGGAGGAAGATCGGTCGCAGTGCCCTCGACCGCGCCCTCGCTCACCCACCGTTGAATCGTGTCGATCTCGGTCCCGGTCAGGCGTCGTTCGCCGATGAATGCCTGGCGCAAACCGGCGTCGGGCAGCCATGGCGGCATTTTCCTGCTTCGGGTCGCGCGGGCGATCTTGTCCGCGCGGTTCGCGTGCATCCTGATACGTCAGCAGCGGAAATGGAACCGCTTCTTCACCGGCTCGGTGACACGGTGCGCAGCGTTCGAAGAGATCGGCGCGACGTCCTTGTTGAACGTCGGGTGAAGGCACGGCGTTGTCCGCATGCGGAGAGAGCGCCCGCACGCGGACGTGCACGCGGCGAGAAGAAGAATGGCGACTGCGACGTCAGCGCGCGGCTTCGGTAGCCGCCGCACTCATCGGGTGCGGCTTGAGCGTGGCGTCGGTTAGACCCAGCGACCATTTCAGCGCTTCAAAATACATCTGCTGAACGTCGCGGATGTCCCACGTGTTGTTCGCGTGCGCGAACGAGCCGTAGAACACGCGCCCCTTGCCGTACATCTTCGCCCACGCAAGCGGATAGTCCTTGTCGGGCCGATGCAGCGCGTCACTCGGCGGGCACGTTCGACAGATCCAGGCGCAGCAGGACGTGGATCTTGTCTCTCGAATAGTCCTTCGGCTGATAGAACTCGTCGTTGAAATCGAACCGCGCGGGAAAATGCCTGGTCACCGGGAACGACGGATCTTCATTGACGATCGATCCCGGCCCGACGATCGGGATGCCCGTCGAACCGCGCGCCGATCAGTTCGCCGAATTCAGGCCACGATTCGAGCGCCGTCAGTCCCACGTGCGCCGCGACGAAGCCTTTGCCGTCGTCTCTCACGAACGACAGCAGCTCGGCCTTCTGTTTGTCGTCGAGCGGCACCTCGCGATGCCCCATGAAGAAGATCGCGTCGACATTATTGAGGTTGGGCCCGCCGCTCGCGGGTTCGCCGGTCGTCTTGAGCGGCGTCTTCGAGATGATGTGCGAGTCGGTGCGAATGAGCGTGTCGTAGGCGCCGGATTCGTAGCCGAGCCGCTCGATGATCGCCAGCGCGTGCGACACCGAGTCGTGCTGCGCCTGACCGTTGCGCGTGTCCGCCCAGGCCAGGACGACCTTCCGGGTGCGCGCGCCGCGCCCGGCTCCCCGGCCTCGCTGACCCCGTCCCTGTGGATTGCATCCTGCGGTGCGCCAACCGCCGGCTGTCCCTGCGCGGCCGGCGTGGGTGCGGGCTGTTGCGCTGTGACCAGCAGTCCTGCGCCACGACAACGAGCGCGACGAGGGCGAGTCGAATCTTGGCATGCTGTCTCCTGGCCCGCACAATATCATCTCTAGCCGTCCTCTTCGCTCGTAACGGTATCGCTACCGTAACACCGCGCGAGCGGGCGCCGAAGCAGTGATAATCCGGAGTCTCGAATGAATCCATGGCGAACGGCTATTGCGCGGACCGATGACACCTCAATCCGCATCCGGGGTTACGACGTGACGGCGATGATGCGCCAATCGACGTTCGCCGGGCTGGTGTTCTTGCTGCACAAGGGCCGGCTGCCTACGCCGGACGAGGCAAAACTGATCGACGCGTTGCTGATTGGCGTGGCCGATCCCGGCGCGGGCGCGCCATCGTGCGCAGCCAGCCGTTTGGTCGCATCCGGCAACCGGCAATCGCTGTCGGCGGCGGTGGCCGCTGGCGTGCTCGCGATCGGTGACGAACACGGCGGCGCCGGCGAAGCGTGCATGGAGATGATCGCCGCGGTCGTCGAGAGGGCGCGTGCAGTCCGCAACATCCATCGACGAGGCCGCGCGCGTCGTCGTTGAAGAGATGCGCCGGCGGGTCATCGCATTCCCGGTATCGGCCATCGGCGGCTGACTACGGATCCGCGTGTTGACGTGCTGTTCACGATGGCTCGAGACGCGAAGATCGCCGGCGATGGGATCGTCGCGGCACGCGCCATCGAGAAGGCCGTCGCAGAGCAGATCAAGCCGTTGCCGCTCAACATCGACGGCGCGCTCGCGGCGATTCTGCACGACATGGGATTTCCGCCGCCGGCCGGCAAGCTCGTCTTCATCGTTGGACGGGTGGCGGGCCTGACGGCTGAAGTGGCGGAGGAACACGAACGGGAGAAGCCGATGCGCATTCGAATCCCGGTCGAATACGACGGCGAGGGGCCGCGCGAGATTCCCTGACCGGACTACTATGGCACCACGAGCACTCACACCAGAAGAACAGCAGCTCGCGCATGCGCTGCTCGACCGCGCCCGCGCGGCCATGAAGGCGATCGAACCGCTCGATCAGCGTGCCGTCGATCGGCTGTGCCAGGCGATCGCGTGGGCCGCTGCAAACGAGGGTACGGCGACGAGGCTCGCCCGGATGAGCGTCGAGGAAAGCGGGATGGGGATTCCAGAACCCAGCCGGCGCGGGAAAGTGCTCGGCATTCTTCGAGATGCATTGCGGCAGAGAAGTATGGGAATCATCGAGGAGAATCCCGAAAAGGGCCTCGTGAAGTACGCCAAACCGGCTGGCGTCATCACGTCGCTCATTCCGGTAACCAGCCCGTACATCACGCCGATCGGCATCGCGATCTACGCGCTCAAGTGCAAGGACGCGGTGATCTTCTCGCCGCATCCAGCAAGTCGCAAGACGACCAACGAAGTCGTACGGCTGATGCGCGAAGCGCTCACGTCGTCAGGGGATCGTCGCCGACCTTCTGCAGTGCGTCGAGCGGCCCAGCATCCCGCTTGCGAACGAGTTGATGTCGAAGGCGGACCTCACGATCGCGACCGGCGGTCCCGCGATGGTGAAGTCGGCTTACAGCTCGGGCAAGCCGGCCTACGGGGTGGGCGCCGGCAATGCGACGATGGTGATCGACGAGACCGCCGATATCGCGGACGCGGCCCGCAATACGCGGATCAGCAAGACGAACGACAACGGCTCCGGCTGCTCGGCTGATGGAAATATGCTCGTCGACTCGCGCATCTACGACGAGTTCCTCGCTGCCCTTCAGACCGAAGGCGGATACCTGGTGAACGATCGCGAGAAAGACCTGCTCCGGGCGGCGCTACTGGGATGCGGAAGGACACCGAACCGCGGAGACGATTGCGCGACCCGCGAGAGTCGTCGCTGAACGTGCCGGCTTTCCCCTGCCCGACGGCAAGACATTCCTGATCGTCCCGGAGGCGCGCATCGGCCGCCAGCACCTGTTCTCGACCGAGAAGCTCGGGACCGTTCTCGCGATCTTCAGGTATCGACGGGTTCGACGATGCCCTCGATCAGGTGCGGCAGATCTTCGACACCGGCGGCAAGGGGCACTCGTGCGGCATCTACTCGTTCGACGATGAGCACATCCATGCGCTGGCGATGGTCGCGCCGGTGAGCCGGATCATGGTCCGCCAGGTGCAATCGCGGGCCAACGCGGGCACGTTCACCAACGGGATGCCGATGACCTCGAGCATGGGATGCGGCACGTGGGGCGGGAACATCACGAACGAGAACATCTCGCTGAAGCATTACATGAACGTGACCTGGGTGAGTCGTCCGATCCCGGAGGACCGGCCGTCGGACCGGGAACTCTTCGGTGAGTTCTACGACACGGACATCTTCGAACCAACGACGAGGACACTCTGATGGCTCCATTGGCGCAACGCGAGATCCGTCGCGCGGCCGAGACCCGAATCTCCTCGTACCTGCTGGTGGAGTATCTCGAACGGCTCGGCGTCGACGTCATCTTCGGCCTGTGCGGGCACACCAACATCGCGGTGCTGGACGCGCTCAGCAAGAGCCGCATTCGATTCATTACCAGCCGTCACGAGCAGATCTCGGCGCACTCGGCGGACGGCTACGCGCGCGTCTCGGGAAAGCCGGGCGTGGTGCTCAGCCATCTCGGGCCCGGCCTGACCAATGCCGCGACCGGCGTCGCCAACGCCGCGCTCGATTCCATCCCGATGGTCGTGATCGCCGGCGATATCCCGTCGCACTACTACGGTCGTCATCCCCATCAGGAATTCAACCTGCATCAGGACGCCGACCAGTCGCAGATCTATCGTCCGTTCTGCAAGCGGGTATACCGAGTCGATCGGGCTGCCGACCTGCCGCGCGCGATGGAGCGCGCATTCCATCTCGCCACGACCGGCCGGCCCGGCCCGGTGCTGGTCGATGTGCCAATGGATCTCTTCTCGACCGATCTGCCGGTCGACGCCTTCGATCAGGTGCCTGCCGAAATCGCGCGTCCGGCGCTCGATCCGGCACACTGGCCGAGCGAATCGTGCAGATGCTCGCCGACGCGCATCGTCCGCTGATCTACGCCGGTGGCGGCGTCCTCTCGGCGCGCGCCAGCCACGGAGCTGGCAGCGCTCGCCGAAGCGCTCGAGGTGCCGGTCGCCCATTCACTCATGGGCAAGGGATGCCTCCACGAGGATCATCCGCTGCTGCTCGGGATGACGGGTTTCTGGGGAACACCGGTCGCCAACGAGAAGTGCCGCACCGCCGACGTCATCCTCGCCGTCGGCACGCGGCTCGCCGAGGCGAGTTCGAGTTCATGGGATCCGCGTTTCACGTTCGCGGCGCCGCCGACGCGGCTCATTCACATCGATGCCGATCTCGCCGAGATCGGCCGGAATCTGCCGACCGAACTCGGCGTGGTCGCCGATGCGAAGCTCGCGCTCGGCGCGCTGGCGGGATCGCCCGCGGACGGGCGCATCGCGATCGCGGACGAATTCGCGAGGACATCCGAAGAGGGCGCCGCGCCTTCGCGGAAGAGTGGGCCCATCAGTGGACATCCGATCAGTTCCCGCTTCGGCCCGAGCGGATCCTGAGCGAGCTCCGTCAGGCAGTTCCCGAGGATGGCTTCGTCGTGACCGACGTCGGCTGGAACAAGAACGGGGTCGCGCAGCAGTTTTCCATCACCGTCCCCGGCACGTTCATCACGCCGAGCGGCCTCGCGACCATGGGATTTGGAGCAGCCGCGGTGTTGGGGGTGAAGGTCGCCGCGCCACACGCGCGCGGCGGTCGCCCTCGATTGGCGACGGCGGGTTTGGCGCAAATCCGAACGTCGTCGCGACCGCGATGGAAGCCGGACTGAACGTCGTCTGGGTCATCATGGACAACGCCGCGTTCGGCACGATCGCCGGACTCGAAAACATGCATTACGGGACGACGTTCGGGTGCGTGTTCGAGCGGAACGGCAAGCCGTATCGCGTCGACTTCGCGGCGATGGCTCGCGCCTGGGGCGCGCATGGCGTGATGGTCGACTCTGCCGCCGGACTTGGGCCCGCACTCCGCGCAGCGCTCGCGTCCGATCGCCCGGCGGTCGTTCAGGTGCCGATGGAAAACGCACCGACGCCGACGCCGGGCTACTGGAACATCAACGACATTTATCGCAAGGGTGACTAATGGCGGCGCCCGTGTGCGCCACGACCCCGGATCTCTCATGCCTCCGACGCGGACTCGGTACACGCTCCTGTACTTCGCCTGCGTGCTCTCGGTGATCACGTTCATCGATCGCGTGTGCATCGCCTCGTCTGCTCCGGCGATTCGATCCGAGCTCGGGATTGGACGACGGTGCAGATGGGCTGGGTCTTCAGCGCGTTCACGTTCGCCTACGCCGCGTTCGAGATTCCGAGCGGCTGGCTGGGTGACGTGATCGGCCCGCGGAAGACGCTGATGCGGATCGTGCTGTGGTGGTCGGCCTTCACCACGGCCAGCGGTCTGGCCTGGAATTTCACCTCTCTCCTGGTCGCACGCTTCCTGTTCGGCGTCGGCGAAGCGGGCGCCTATCCCAATATCTCGCGCAGCTTCTCGAGATGGTTTCCGGTGCACCGAACGCGGCGCCGCGCACGGCGCCGTGTTCATGAGCAGCCGCATCGGCGCAGCGGTGGCACCCCCGCTCGTCATTCTGATCATCTCGCTGGCCGGCTGGCGCGCGTCGTTCTGGATCTTCGGCTCGCTCGGCGTCGTCTGGAGCGTCTTCTGGTGGCGCTGGTTCCGCGACGATCCGGCGACGCATCCTTCCGTCAGTCGCGAGGAGCTCGCGGTCATTACGGCGGGCACGCCGGCAATCGCGCATCCGCGCGTTCACTGGCGCGACTTGCTCGATCTGAATCTGATCTGCATCTGCCTGATGTACTTCTGCATCGGCTACGGTCTGTACTTCTACCTGACGTGGCTGCCCACGTATTTCAGGGAAGCGCGAGGATTCAGCACACAGCAGGCGGCGTGGCTGTCGAGCGCGGTGCTGCTGACCGGCGGAGCCGCCACGATCACGGGCGGGTGGCTGACCGATAAGCTGACCAGGAGATACGGGTTGAAGATCGGCCGATCGATCGGCGCAGTCGCCATGCCGTTGAGCGCGCTGTTCATTCTCGCGGCGGCGCTTGTGCCTCAACCGATCGCTTGCGGCGGTGCTCATGGCGCTCGCGTTCTTCTTCGCTGACTTGTGCCTTGAGCCCGAGCTGGGCGATGTGCCACGACATCGGCGGTGAAGCGGCGGGCACGATCACCGGCGCGCATGAATACGCTCGGCAACCTCGGCGGAGCGATCAGTCCGCTCGTCGTCGGCTACTCGGTGCAGCTGTGGGGCTCCTGGTCGATGCCGCTCGTGATCACGGCGTGCCGTCTACGCTGGTCGGCGGAGTGCTGACGCTCCTTGCCAACCCTCATCGCCGCCTGGTGTTTCGACGATCGCATCGATTTGCGTCGGTCGAATTGAGCGAATCGCCCGCAGGCCCCTGTAAGCCGTGGCGGTCCAGAAGATCCGCTCGCCCCAGAGCGGGGACGCCAGCCAAGCCTCGGGACTCCCCGGCGTGACCCACAAGGCGATACGATCGCGGCCAGATGACATCTGCCAAGCCTCTCGCGGCAGGCCGCCGAAGCGCGACGCGGTGCGGCAGCAACTCGACCGGATCCTCGCCAGCGCGACGTTCCGGCAGGTCGATCGGCTCAAACGGTTCCTGAGCTTCATCGTCACCGAGGCCGATCGGCGGACGCGGCGATCAATTGAAGGAGTACGTGATCGGCGTGCAGGTCTTCGACAAGGAGACGTCGTTCGATCCGCGCGCCGACCCGATCGTCCGCGTGCAGGCACGGCGGTTGCGCGCTCGCCTGATGCGGTATTACCGCGAGGAAGGACGGCCCGATGAGCTCGTGATCGAGTTGCCGAAAGGCGGATACGCTCCGCACGGTCAAGCCGCGGGAGGCGGGCGCCGGCGACCCGATCGATCGGTGCCGCGCTGGTTCGGCAGAACACGATCGCGGTTCTTCCGTTCTGCCGATCACACCGCCGCGGGCGATCTCGGATACTTCTGTCAGTCTCTGCGCCAGGAAATCATCACCGCGCTCGCGACGCTCGACACCCTGCGCGTGCTGGCGTGGGAGCCGACCGATCCTGATCACGCGAGCGATCCGCGTCAGGCCGTCGACGCACTGCACGCCGCGCTGGTCGTCACGGGCAGCGTGCGAAGCTTTGGAGACAATTTCCGGGTCACGACGCACCTGATCGATGGGGCGAGCGGATCGTATCTGTGGTCGGAGCCGCTGGACTGCCGGTCACCGGATTTCAAGGCGCAGGAAACCGTCGCCAGGCGCGTCGTCGCGAAGCTGAAGAGCGGGATCGCGAGCGCGGGGTCATCACGAAGCCGGCGTCCGACCGACAACCTCGCGGCGCGCAACCTGTATCTGCAGGGCCGCTACCACATGAACCAGCGCACCGAAGAGGGGTTGCGCAAGGCGGTCGAGTTCTTCGAGCGCGCGATCGTCGAGGACAGCCACTACGCCCTGGCGCACAGCGGCCTCGCCGATGGATACGGCTTGCTGACGCACTACGGTGTGTTTGCCGCCGGCGGATGTGTGGACCAAAGCCGCGTCGAGCGCGGCCGCGGCCGTCATGCTGGATCCCGACTCGGCGGAAGCACACACGTCGCTCGCGCACGTGAAGTCGACACAGGATTGGGACTGGCCGGGAGCCGAGCGCGAGTTCCAGCTCGCCATGACGCTCGATCCGGCCTACGCCACCGCGCACCATTGGTATGCCGTGTCGTGCCTCGTCCCGATGGGACGGCTGAACGAAGCGCTCGACGAGATGTTCATCGCGCAGTCGCTCGATCCGGTGTCGTCGATCGTCGCCCGCGATCTGGCGCTGGTGCATCTCTTTCGCCGGGATCTCGAAGCGGCGCTCGAACAGTGCGATCACGCGATCGAGTTGAATCCGCATTTCTCCCCTGCATACTGGACGCTGGGCCTGGTCCAGGAACAGCGCAAGGACTTCGACGAGGCGGCCGCCGCCTTTCAGCGCGCGATCCATCTGTCGCCGCAGACGCCGCGCATGCAGGCCGGGCTGGCGCGAACGCAGGCTCTGGCGGGAAGACGGAAGGAAGCGTCCGAGATTCTGCGCAAACTCGAAGCGCTCTCCGAGCAGCGCTACGTCTCGCCGTTCGAGTTCGCGATCATGCGCTTCGCGCTCGGACAGATGGATCGTCGGGTTCCGCTGGTTCAACAAGGCCTGCCAGGATCGTTCGTTCGAACTGATCTGGATGCGCGTCGATCCGCGACTGGATCCGATCCGGGCTGACAAACGATTCGATGCAGCCGCCAGACAAATGAGTCTTGGCTGAAACAGACCTCGCCGTCCTCGGCAGCGGCGCCGCCGCACTTACCATGGCGGTTACTGCGGCTGCAGCCGGACTGAAAGTCATCGTCCTCGAGCGCGACACTCTGCTTGGGGGAACGTCGGCGATCTCCGGAGGTGCGCTCTGGATTCCTTGCTCACGCCAGGCGATCGCAGGCGGATTCACCGATTCACTGGACCGCGCCCGCACATATCTGCAGCACGTCACCGGCGACTGCTACCGATCGGATTTGATCGAAGGTTTCCTTCACCATGGGCCAGAAGCGCTGGCGTTCCTCGAGCGTCACACGGATCTGAGATACACAGTCCGCCCGCTTTCTCCGGATTACTACCCCGAGTTGCCGGGCGCAACCGATCGCGGCCGCGCTCTCGAAGTTGGAGAGTACGACGGCAGGACACTGGGCCCGTACTTCGAGATGCTGCGACCACCGCCAAAAGGCATGATGGGCCTCGGCGGCATGATGGTGAACCGAACGGACATCTCCCACTTTTTGAACATGCGTCGATCGATCAGGTCGTGTCTGCATCTGGCGCGCTTGTCAGCGAAGTACTGCACGGATCGGCTGCAATACTCGCGCGGCACGCGGCTGGTGATCGGGAATGCCATGGTTGCCGCGTTGCTCAAAGCGGCCCTCGATCGCGGGGTCGTCATCCACACTGGGGCGACGACAGCGTCGCTCCTCACCGATTCGAGCGGCCGGGTTGTCGGCACCGTCACGACGTTGAAGACCGGCGAGACCATCAGGATTCACTCGCGCGGAGGTGTCGCTCTTGGAACGGGCGGCCTCAGCCGGCGAGCCGACGCGCAGACGGAGCGACCTGACACTGGCGACGATCATCTGTCGATGGCAGCGCCCGCCTCCGATGGATCGATGATGTCGATGGCCGGGCGGGAGCTGGGAGCTCAGATCGGTGGAGGCCTGAAATCGAGTTTCTACTGGGCGCCAATGTCTGCGATGCGCGACGGCGACAGGAGCGTCGAGGTGTTCCCGCACATCGTCACCGATCGCGCGAAGCCCGGAATCGTCGCCGTCACTGATCGCGGTGTTCGCTTCACCAACGAGGCGAACTCGTATCACCGTTTTGTCGAAGCGATGCGTGCCGAGCAGCGCGGCGGCGCTACTCGGTTCTATTTAATCGCTGACCGTGCATCGATCAACTCCTACGGTCTGGGGCTGGTTCGCCCCCGCCCAGGGCTCCGTGGAAGATTCATCAGGAACGGTTACCTCATCGAGGCCGGGTCAATTCGTGCGCTGGCCGCGCGACTCGAGATCGAGCCATCGACTCTCGATACGAGCGTCGCTGAATTCAACGCCGATGCAGCTGCGGGAACCGATCGGCAGTTCGGCAGAGGCGAGAGCTCGTACAATCGCGCGATGGGCGATTCCTCCGCAAATCATCCATGCCTCGCGCCGCTGCAGACACCACCGTTCTATGCCGTTCGCATCTTCACCGGCGATCTGGGATCCGCAAAGGGCCTCGTGACCGACGCGTGCGCGCGAGTGCTGCACCAGGACGGCGGCGTGATTCGCGGGTTGTACGCCGTAGGAACCGATATGAATTCCGTCGTCGGAGGGACTTACCCTGGGCCAGGCATCGTGCTGGGCACCGGCTTGACCTTCGCTTACATCGCCGCACGGACCGTCATCGCGGATTTAGCAGGTTGCTGAAAAAGAGAGCAACCAGAAGTTAAAAGTTAAAAGTTGGAAGTAAGAACTTACACAGAAGTAATTCAGACCGCGGACGTCTTTTCTCCACCGCTATTTCTGCGCCGGCGGCGGCACTTCTCCCAGCTGACGCCATCCGCCATCCACGGCGAGTTCGGCTCCCAGAATGAAGCTGGCTTCGTCCGACGCGAGGAACATGATCGCGTTGGCGATGTCCTCGGGCATGCCGACGCGGCCAAGCGGGACCATCTTCCCCAGGAACACCGCCTGCTCTTCTTTACTCCGCGTCGCCACCATGTTGAGGCGCGTGAGCGTGGGACCCGGACTCACGGCGTTGACCCGTACACCTTTGTGAACGAGCTCCGCGGCCAGCGAGCGGGCCAGTTGGCGAGTGGCCGCTTTTGAAGCCGCATACAAGCCGCGTCCCACCCGCCCCAGATCAGCAGCGCCGGAGCTGACGAGGATCACGCTCGATCCATTCTTCAGCAACGGCGCAGCTTTCTGAACACAGAAGAAAACGGCTTTGACGTTGACGCCAAAGATCTCGTCGAAGTCGGCCTCGGTGACCGAATCCAGCGATGCGACTTTGAGAACTCCCGCGCTGAGCAACAAGATGTCGAGCCCGCCGAATTCTCTTCTCACAGTGTCCATCAGCGCGTCGATGTCCGCGAGCCGCTCGATGCGGCCGACGACGCCGTGAGTGCCGGACGGTAGTTCGGCGAGGGCCGCCTTGACCGTTTCGTCACGCCTCCCATGGATGAGCACACGGGCCCCTTCGCTCGCCAGCATCTTCGCGGTTGCGAGCCCGATGCCGGAGCTTCCGCCTGTGACGACGGCGGTCTTCCCATCAAAGCGTCCCACCGATCTCTCCTCCTCAGCGGTAGTATCACGCCAGCGCGCCACGCTCCTCGCGGTCCGGGTTGTTCCTCACGACCGACGTGGTGTCGAAGATCATCGTCTCGCACTGTGCCGGCGAAAACGCCGGCCACTGCGGCAAGCCGGCATGGTTCGGGTTCCCGTTGCGCGCGAACGCGACCCACGCATCGGCCATCTTGCCCGGCCAGCGCGCGCGCGTCAGCGCCGCCGCCGGTCATCGCCGCGCACCGATCGCGTGTTGGCGAAGACGAACGGCAGCTCGGAGCAGTGAAACGCGCGCGGCCGGCCGTCGAGCACGGGTGTCTGCCACTGGAACCAGTAGACGTAGGCGGGAGCGCCGCTCTGCTTGCGCCTTCAGCGTCGCCTGCGCGATGACGTTCATCCGCGCGGTCATGCCCGTCGATCGCGAGAGCAACTCGTACGGCGTCGCCTTCGGGAACTTGCGCTGCAGCACGTCGAGCAGCGCCGACGCCTTGTCGCCGCGCTGGTCGGTCAGCCGCTTGCGCATCTCGTCCGCCGTCATCGAATCGAGCGACGGATCGCCCGCCTGAATGCTGTTGCCGAATTCGTTGAGCACGCTGCCGACCATCAGCGGCACGTGGCCGAATAGCTCGGGCGCCGCCGGATCCCACGCGTGGCGCGGCAGCGACTTGCCGTCGACCGTCGGTCCCCAGTTCAAGCCGGCGCCGGTGCCCGGCGCGGCGGCCGTCGGCTGCAGCTTCCGCTGCGCGCGAAGCCCGGCCTGAATGATCGACTCGACCGGCACTTCCTGCAGCTTGTCGATGTGTCGCCTTCGAGAGCCCGAGCTCCTGCAGCGTCGCGGCCGACGAGCGACGCCGATCGATCGGGCGTCAGTCTGCCGCAGGCTGGATCCGCTCTGAATGACGGCGCGCTGGAACAGTCCCTTCGCGGCCGGCATGCCCATCAGCGTCGAGATCTTGCCGCCGCCGCCGGACTGACCGAAGACCAGGACCTTCGACGGGTCGCCGCCGAAGCGGCCGATGTTGTCGCGGACCCATTCGAGCGCCGCGATCTGAGTCGAGCTGCCCGACGTTGACGGCGTTGCTCCACTTGTCGCCGTACTCCAGCAGGTTCATGTAGCCGAGCGGGCCGAGCCGATGGTTCAGGCTGACGACGACGACGTCGCCGCGGCGCGCGAGGCTCTCGCCGTCGTACATCCGCAGCTCGTTCGACGAACCGGACGTGTAGCCGCCGCCGTGGATCCAGACGAGCACGGGCCGCTTCGTGCGTATCGGACGTCGAGGGTGTCCACACGTTGACCCGCAGGCAGTCCTCGCCTGGCTGACCGTCGTCCCACTCGAACATGAAGGCTTCTTCGTCGTGCGTCCACCCGGCGCGCCGGCCTTCGGGCACGTGGAAGCCCTGGGGACACGCGAACCCGAGCGCCATGCAGCTCCGGACGCCGGTCCACGCCGCGGGCTTCGCCGGCGCCATGTAGCGCGCCGCGTCCCGCCGTGGTCGCGGCGTACGGGAATGCCCTTGAACGCGAGGATGCCGTTCCGCGAGAAACCGCGAATCTTCCCGGACGCGATCTCGACGATGTTGCCGGCAGTTGGGCGCGATGATCGTGCGCGGCGCCGTCTTGTCCGGGGGGGCCGGTCGTCCGGCGGCCTCGGCGTCGCCAGAAATGAACGGGGCCGCCGCGGCGCCGGCCGCGAGCGCGGCGGCTGACGCCATCCACTGACGGCGATCCATGCCGGACGGCTGATTCTCTCGATTCTCTGCAGGCATGAGCAGCTCCAATGAGCCGGCTACGCCGGAATCCGCAGCAGTTTGTGCACGTTGCCCCACACGATCTTCTGAAACACCTCTGGAGACGACGAGCGCTTCAGCAGGCCCAGCGTCTCGCGCGCGACGCACTTGCCGGCCAGGCGCGACGCGGCCGGGTTGTTGTTCTGGCTGACGCCCGCGCCGTGACCGTCCGCGCAGGAGCAGTCGCTGCCGAAGAACAGCTTGTCCTGATGCCGCTTCAGGAAATCGGCGGTGAACCCGGCGTCGCGCGACATCGCGTTGTTGCCGGAATTCGCGGACATGTCTCCATAGAGGTTCGGGTAGTCCGCGAGCCATTTGTCCGTCAGGCCGCCGCGCTTGATCGGCCCCGACGGATACGCCGCTTCATTCTGGTAGTCGGCGCTGACGTTCGCCCAGAACGCATCCGCATGTCCGATGAACGTCGTCTTCGGATATGCCTTCAGGATCGACTCGAACGTTTTCGCAAAGCCCGTGCTCCAGGTGCCTTCGTTCGGGAAGTGATCGACTTCCTGGAAGTGAATCAGGATCGGGACCCGCAAGATCCGCGGCGAGCGCGTAGATCCTGCGCAGCTCGGGGCCGTCGGCCGCGACGTGGAACTTCATCTCGCCGAAGCCTTGCGCGCCGTCCTTCACCGCCTGCGTGAGCGCCTGCTCGGCCTCCGGCTTCGTGACGTCGGCGCTGTTGAACCAGGTGAAGCGGCCGGGCGCGGCCGCCTCCAGCGCCTTCACCTGATCGAGGGCCGCGCCGCGCGTGAGCAGATTCGCCTTCGTCACGCCGGCGCCGTCGAGATGCGCGAGGTTGCCCGGCGGCTGCGGGCGCATATGGAAGTGCAGATCGAAAACAGGTGTCCCCCATTCGTTCGAGGACGCCTGCTGGCGACCGAACGCAGGAAGCACGGCCGCCGCACTGACCGTTTCGAGGAATTCACGCCGGTTCATCACACGTCCTCCGCTCGCCCGACTTCGTTTTGACTCTGTTACTTTTAACTTTTAACTTTTAACTTTTAACTTTTAACTTTCTACTTTTCCCCGCCCCGTCCTCGTCCTGCGTTGCCCCTGCCCCCTCGCCCCCCAACCTGCTTCAATTCGTCGTCGGTCCACGGCTTGTTTCGCGCTTTGGTCAGCCCACGAACCTCGAGCACGCTGAGCGCATCGACGGGCGGCGCGGTGTTTCCCCACGAGCGGCGCACGAACGTCAGCACCGCCGCGATTTGATCGTCGCTGTAGGTCGCGCCGACCGGTGGCATCAGGCCGATGGTGCCTTCTTTTCCCGACAGCAACACGCGGATGACGGCATTCGGATCGACGTTCTTCACGAACGCGAGTCGACGAGATTCGCGCCAATCTTGTCCTTGCCCTTGCCGTCCTCCTGATGGCAGCCGACGCACAGGCCCTTGTAAATCTCCGCGCCGGCGGCGAACTGCTTCTGCTGCTCGGCGTCAACGGCGCGCACGACGACGGTCGGGAACCGGCCGATTTGGCCAATCCAACTTGTTCACGACTGATTTCGCGACGGCGGCGAGCGGCTCCGCACCGGAGCCCAGCCGGGCCAGTTCGACAGGCTCGGCGGTCAGCGTCACCGGCCGCCCGGGAGTGAACGCTTCGCCGGCGCCGGGCGTGCTGAGCCCCGCTAGAGCGACACGTCCCTGCGGCGCGGCCGCCGCGACCGGCGTGGCGCCCGGCCGCGGGAAGAACCTTGTCGACGCCCTGCAGCAGCGCCAGCCGAATCGCGGCGGGTTGCTTCTCGTCGGAGACGAGCGCGAACAGCCTCTGAATCGCGGGAACGTCTCCGCTCCGCGTGACTGCGGCCGCGAGCGCCGTGACGGCCTCCGTCGGCGCCAGCGTCGCCGTTCTCGCGAGCGAAGCACTTCCGTGAGCACCGGTTCCTCTGCACCGGGAATGCTGCTGACAACGGCGTCGACCATGATCGGATCGCTGCCGAATTTTTTCAGCAAGACGAATCGCAGGATCATTCCGTGCTGCCGCCGGCAACTCGCCGATCGACGCGGCGACCTGCCGGCGCACGTTCCAGTTCTTGTCATCGGTCAGCGCGACCACCGCTTTCGCGATCGACGGATTGGCCGAAGCCAAGATAGCGCTCGGCCAGACGCACGGCGGACGCTCGCACCTCGGGCTTCGGATCGGACAGCGCCCGCTCGACCGACTCCGGATCGATCGCATCGAGGCCATCGAGCGTCCACAGGGCGTGCAGCTTCGTGCGCCAGTCGGGCGCCGACGCGGCCAGCTTCTTCAGCGTCGGCGCGACCGACGTCTCGCCGCGCTCGACGAGCAGCCGCTGTGCGGTGTCGCGCCACCATCCATTCGGATGGCTCAGCGCCTGAACGAGCTGCGCGGGCGATCGCCGACGACAGTGACGGCTTCGGCCTCGATTGGTCGACGCCGGTCCCATAGACGATCCGCCAGATGCGCCCGCGTTTCACCGGCAGCTCGAGATCGCGGCTCTTGATGTAGTCGCGCAGGTAGTCCGACCAGATGCCGCCGTCCTGGACGACGCCACGATACATGTCGACGACGTAGAGCGTCCCGTCTGGCGCCGACATGAGATTCACCGGACGGAATCGTTCGTCTGACGAGGCCAGGAATTCACCGCGCGCGTACGCGTTCTTCGCCGTCAGCCGCCCGGTCCCGTCGTCGACGATGTTGAAGCGGTGGACGAGGTTGGTCGGCGAATCGGTGATGAAGACGCTGCCTCGCACGTCGGCCGGATACTTGTCGCCGCGATACACCGTCGGGCTGCCGGCGCCCTGGATGATGATTGACGACCCATCCGCGCGAAAGAACGGATCGCGGTAGCCGCGATTGACGCCGCGGTTCTGGCGCACCGGATAGACGATGGCTTCCATCTGATCGATCAGGCTCTCGTAGAGGCCGCGCGTGCGGGCCGCATTCGGGTTGCGCAGGAAGTAGCGCGCGGGCGTGTAGTCGACGAACAGCGGCGCGTCGTTCACGTTCCGAAACACGCGCCCCGCGTCGTCCTGCGATGACTGCCACTGGCCCCGGCTGAGCGACGGCAGCACATCGAACTTGCCGTCCTTCAGTCGAAGGTTTTCGTTCCACTCCGACGTGTAGAGGACGTTGTCCATCGCCCAGAGCAGGCCGTTCGCGTTGTGCTCGACGCCGCCGATGAATCGGCCGTAGTTCTTGTAGACCGCTTCCTTCGTATCGGCCTTGAGATCGCCGTCGGTGTCTTTCATCAGCCAGAGGTTTGGCGGTTCTCCGACGAGCACGCCGTGATCGAGAACCTTCAGCGCGCGCGGGAGGACGAGGTGGTCGGCAAACACCGTCCGCTTGTCCATCGCGCCGTCGCCGTTCGTGTCCTCGAGAACGGCGACATCGCAGATCGGATCCTGGGTGTCTCGTCCCGACGTATCGGGCAGAAACGCCTGAAGTTCGAGCACCCACATCCGGCCGTCGGGATCGAAGTCGATGATGATCGGCGACTCGATCAGCGGCTCGGCCGCCACGAGCTGCGCATGGTAACCGGGCGGCATCGAGAACGTCTTCAACTCGTCTTCAGGCGTCAGCGCCGCGGTTGACGAGGTCGCCTTCTTCGACGGCAGCCAGATGTTCCCGGGCGTCTTGGCCGTGCCGGCAATCGATGTCGCCGCGGGAGCAGGCTGGGGCGTCTGAGGGGCCGCGGGCTGGGATGTCTGCGCAGGAGCGCCAGTCGGAGGCGCCTGACCAGCCGGGGCCGTCTGCGGCGTCTGGCGAGCCTTGACAGTCAACGCCGCCACGAAGGACAGCATGAAAACCACATGCAGAGTGCGTCTGTTCATCGAGGATTCCGTCAATCAGCAATCAGCATTCAGCATTCGACATTCAGCATTTCAGCATTCATTCTATGCGCCTCCGCGACCCCGTCCACGGCCTCCCTGCGGCGGCTGCCTGACGGTCATCAGCGCATCGACCGGCCACTTGGCGGCCCACGCGATGCCGCGCAGGATCATCGGCTGCACCTGCGGGTCCGAGAAGTTGGCGTAGCTGTGTCCCTGCATCCAGACGAAGGCCCGGAACGACTGACCGAGGCCGAACGGACGCTCGTAGGTCCAGATCTGCGGCACGACTTCGCCGACGTGTTCACCCGCGCTGTTGCTCTTCGGCATCGGCGCGGTCGCGAGGACGTGGAGACCTTCCGGCGAGAGCGTCGGCTTGGTGAGCAGGAAGAACGCCTCGTCGGTGAGTTTGAAGTCTGACATCCCCTGCATGATCGGGTGATTCTTGTCCGTGATCGTGTAGGCAATTTCACCGGCAGAGAAGTTCCGCTCGCCGTGCTTCTTCGCGCCGCCGAGGATGTTGGCCAGATACTGCGGATCGTCGCCGCACAGCGTGTCGTGGAAACTGACCAGACCGCCGCCTCGTTTCAGGTAGGCCTCGAGCGTGGCGCGTTCGTCGGCGCTCATGTAGCCGGCGTCGCCCTTGTACATGACGATCACGTTGACGCCGCTCAACTCCGCGGTCGTCGGAAAATGAAAGCCACCGTCCACGATCGCGCCGCGCTCGGTGAGAAGCTTGCTCCAGTCAGCCATGAACTGGGGATAGTCGTGCAGACCCGGTCCATGTGACTTCAGACCGCCGCGAATGTAGATGTGCATCGGCGGCCACGGCATGTTCACGGACTGCAACGCGGTCGGAATGTCGGGATCAGCACCCGGCTGAGCGGGCGCAGCCGGATTCGCACCGCGCCCCTGCGGAGCGGGCGCCGCCGGGTTCGTACCGCGGCTTTGCTGGGCGGAACCGGCCAGGCCGGCCAGGACAATCATCATCAAGAGAGCTGAGCCAAGGCGTTTCATGAACATCCTCCGGCAATCGTAATCACTCACTCGCGTGCTCGTTCGCCAGGCGGCCCTGGCTGTGGAAACCGCAACGGCGCGATGTGCGCTCGCGCCGTGCCCTTTCTTACTGATCTAAGCGACGTTCTGCTTACCGAAGGCCCCTCAGAACGAGAGCCGCAGCTGCAGTCGAGACTCGGAACGATCGCTCGCCGCTCTGGGACTGAATGATCGGCGCTTCAGACTTGACGGTCACGGTCTCGGATGTCCCGCCGACCGAGAGCGTGATGGTCGCACCGGGAACCGGAAGGCCCTGGCCACGCGCCGAGGGAGTCTCGCACGGACGCGCCAGCCTCGACGCCTGCCGGCACGCGACCGCCCGACCAACATGGGTGGATCTCGATCCGCGAGTACAAATAAAGGAAGCGCCGAAGTGTGAACCAGCCGGCCGGAGGACGTTCCAGCCGCCAAAAGTAGTCGATAATGTGCAACATTATCGACAAACAGTCAATAGATATATAAAGACGAGTTGATGACCTTCAAAACGGGCGACGGTCTTAAGAAATGAGCGGCTGTGGAGCGCCGCGACCGTCACGTGGCGGGACGGTCGCGACTCGTACTTACCGCTTCGCGCCGTCAGTCGGGGAATCCGGAACGAGACGCACGATCATGCCCGGTGTGGCAGCCGACAACGGCACACCCTGTCCACCGGTTGGACGTCTGGAGCGCCAAGTAGAGGTAGCCGTCGGGGCCCTGGACGACATCGCGCACGCGACCGAACTGCGCGAACAGCACTTCCTGTTTTACGCACCTTCTCGTTGCTGATTTCGAGACGGCGAAGTTGCTGTCCGACAAGGCTGCCCACAAAGAGGCTGGTGTTCTTCCAGCCCGGATAACGGCTGCCGGTGTAGAACGTGATGCCTGCCGGCGCGATCGCGGGCGTGTAGTAGACGATCGGATCGTCCATGCCAGGTTCGGACGTCTTCGTGATGCCGCCCTGGATGTCCCTTCGACGCAACGCCCCACCCGTAGTTGTGACCCTTCTCGATGATGTTGATTTCATCGCCGCCGGTCGGGACCGTGCTCGGATTCCCAGAGTCGGCCGGTGGAGGGTTCCCACGCGAGTCCTTCCGGATTGCGATGACCGTAGCTCCAGATCGTCGCGTCGGCTCCAGGCGTGTTCACGAACGGATTGTCTTTCGGCACACTCCCGTCGTCGTTGACGCGGTGAATCTTGCCGAGCCCGTTTTTCAGATCCTGCGCGTTCTGCATCGTGCCGCGCTCACCGAGCGTGAAGAACAGATGTCCCTCGCGATCCCAGGTAAAGCGCGATCCGAAATGCACGCCGCTCGACACGTACAGCTCCGTCGGTGAGCGAAAGATCACCTGCTGTTCCGTCCACTCGTTGTTCTTGTTGATCTTTCCGCGAACGATCACGGTGTTGGACGGCGGCTGCGGCGGTCCGCCGCGCCCGCGGCCCTGACCGCCGCCAAATCCTGCGCCGGGCGCGGGAGGCGGCAGCCGCGTTGGCGGCCGGAGCGCGCCGGGACGGCGGCGGGCGGCGTCGCCGCAGGAGCCGCTGCCGGATCGGCCGGCGGTGGTGGCGGAGGCGCCACATACCCGGGCTGAACCTCGGAGTACGACAGATAGATCCACCCGTTCTTCGCGTACTGCGGATGAACCGTCACGTCGAGGAATCCGCCGTCCTGCTGGACGTGAGGCTTCGGCGTGCCGTTGATCGGACTCGGAGAGCTTTGCCCTTGTCGAGCAATCGCAGCGTGCCGTTTCGTTCGGTGATCAGCAGCCGGCCGTCCGGAAGAAATGCGAGACCGAATGGCGTGTTCACGTCGCGCGTGAGCACTTCCATCTTGAAGGTCTGCTTCTCGGAGGTGATGACCTGGCCGTCCGGATCGGCGACGTAGGTCGGCTTCGGCTTGAGATTCGCGGTCGCCGTTCGAATGTACGCGATCAGCTGGAAGACTTGCTGGTCGGAGAGCTGCTCCGGGCGTGAATCCGACCATCCCCTTTTCAGGCACGCCGTGACGAATCGGTCGTGGCGATCTTCTCGTCGTCGGTGCCGTCGAGCCACTTCTGATCGAAGAGATATGGCGCGCGGCCGGTCAGCTCCGGCGTTCCGTGGCATCCGGAGCACGTCGCCGTGAAAAAAGCGGCTCCAGGCGTTGCCGCGGCCGCCACCCCGTCCTCCTCCGGGAGGTGCCTGTCCGGCCGGCGGCGCTCCGGCCGTGGGCTGACCGGCGGGAGGTTGCTGCGGAGTCTGGCCCGCGGGCGCCTGGGCATCCCGAACCGTAGCCGACAGGAACAGCTCTGTGCTCAACAGAACACCCATGAGCACGATCAAAATCGGGGCAGCAAATCTCGCGAAAACTCGAGTTTTCATCGTAGATACCTGGACAATGGTATGGGCGACAGGGCGACGGGCGATAATATCGACTCTCTGACAGATTGTCGAAATAAATCAGGCGCGGTTTGACACGTTTGAGCTGGTGGACCTAGAGTGTGAATCCATCAGAAGTTTCACCTGAGTGCAGTGGTGTGATCCATGCGCGCTAGCCGCCCTTCTCCGATTGCGTTCCCGGTCACGACAAGCCGGTCAACCCGTTCGAAGACCCCACGGGTCAGTCGAACGCTTACGTCCGACCTGTTCGATCGAATCCGGCTCGACATCCTGCACTGCCGGCTGCAGCCGGGTTCGCGGCTCCTGTTCCGGGATCTGCGCTCCATCTATGGCTCCGGACAGAGTCCTCTGCGCGAAGCGTTGATGCGGCTCGCATCCGAGCAACTGGTCGTCCTCGAAGATCACAAAGGCTTTCGCGTCGCCCCGGTGTCTCCGGAAGAGGCCCTGGACATCGCCAACAGCCGCTGCGAGCTCGAAGGGCTCGCCGTCCGGATGGCCATCCGGAAGGGCGACGATCGTTGGGAATCAAACATCATCGCAAGATTTCACGAGCTCTCGAAACGCGCCACCTATGCCGCCGACGGCAAGCTGGATCCCGAGTGGGAACGCCGGCATGACGCCTTCCATCAGGCGCTGTACGCGGGCGTGCGATCTGCGATCGTTGATGTCGTTTTGCCAGATTCTCGCCGAACGCGCGTACCGCTATCGACATCTGCTGCTCGAAAACGTCGATCGCACACGCGATCACCGTGGCGAGCACGAGGCGATTCAAAAAGCGATCGTCAATCGAGACGCCGACACCGGTGTCGGGCTGCTGCAGCAGCACTACACGCGGACGGTTGAAACGCTCGTTACCAACTGGAAGGACGTCCGTATCTCGGAGTAGATTCAGAGCCTAGCGTCAGTCCCTTGTCCCTTGTCCCTTGTCCCTTTAACTTTTGACTTTTAACTTTTAACTTTTAACTTTCTAGTCCACCGGCGGTGTGCCGTGCGTGTGAAACGTGCTGACCGTCTGCAGCCCCCACGCCTGCCCTTTCGCGCGCTCGGCCTGCGTCCAAACGACAGGCTTCCAGTCGGGATCGAGGATCAAATAGCCGCCGGCTCCGATCTCGAAACGATTCCCGCCAGGCTCGTAGCAGTAGAGAAAGAAGGTTTGCCCGATCGTGTGTTTGTGCGGACCGGTTTCAATTGGCACGTCGGCATCACGCAGGATGTCTGCGGCACGAAGCACGTCCTCACGGCTGTCCATCATGTAGGTCAGGTGGTGGAGACGTCCCGAGGCGCCACTCCGATCGTGAGTGATCGCCACGTCGTACGACTTGTTGGTCGCCGACAACCACGCGCCCATCTCAGTGCCGTCGTCAATAATGATCTGCTCGGTCAGTCGAAGGCCGAGCAGCTCGTGAAAATAGCGGCGCGTCGCCGAGACGTCGCGCGCGAGGACGTTGAGATGATCGAGCCGCCGCGGCGCGATCCCGCGAGGCACATAGCGCTGCGGTTGGTTCTTGAACGCGGTCGCAATCTCGGGTGTCGCGGCAAACCGCCGTGTCTCCCAGTACAGCTCGACCGCATGTCCGTCCGGCGTCCGCGTGCGATACGCCGGCCCGTGACCGGCGTCTTCCACCCATTCGCCGCGCACCTGATGCGACTCGAATCGCGCAACGAAGCGCTGCAGCGTCGCCTGGTCGCGAACACGCAAGCCCAGGTGGCCGATCCCTGACGTCGTGTGGGCCGTAAGTTTCAAGGTGTGCCACTCGTAGTCACCCCAGGCGCGCAGGTACACCGAATCTCCCGCACGGCCAGTTTCATGGAGACCGACGACGGAGGTGAAGAACGCGAGGCTGGCGTCCGGGTGCGGCGTGAACAGCTCGACGTGGCCGACGTGTGCCACATCGCCGAATTGAGGAAACTGAATCGCGGAGTCGAGTGCGGTCATCGGCGAATCCCTCTCGAAAGACTCTTAGCGGAGCGACGCGAGGACGTCGGTGACGAGGTCGTCGAGCGTCAACGGCCGCGCCAGCAAATGCTGCGCGTCGGCGGCCGCGATCGCAACCTCGAGACTCCGGCGGTTCGCGTCGAGCCCAATCGGAACCGATGCCGGGTCAACTGTGCTGCCCGCCAGCTCGCGACTTGCGAGAAACAGCCGGTACAGCTCGCTCATGGTTTCCTCGTTGTCGGCGAGCGATTCCCGGACGGCGATCACATGGTTGAGCGTGCGAGCGCCATACTTCTCCATCCACGCCATGAACGTCGCCTCGGGATCGGGCACAACCGGTACAAACCGCGGATCGGCGGGAACCGGATCGACAATCACTGCCTCGGCTATGCCCTCACGGAGCATGGTCATCAAGTCGGCGCCGGAGGTGTCGCGACGGACGTTTGCAGGGTCGCTCACGCCGGCGACGTGTCCTTCATCAAGAGTGATCCATTGCGCGCGGTTGGTGTCTACGCCGAACTGATCGGCGACGAGCGCCCGAATCCAGACGGCGGTCGTGGTCGTGTAGGATCGGACCGCGATCCGGCACTCGGGCAGGCCGCCGGGCGTGAGACGTCCGCGCTCGCGATCGCAGACAAGATGCGGAAGCGGATTGCGGCTGAACACGACCACCGGAAGCAGCTTGAGTGCCGCGCCGCGTGAACGCGCGATGAGGAACGTCATCAGCGCAATCTCCGCGACGTCGAACTCGAGATCGCGAACCACGCGTTTGAACGCCTTGTGCGGCACCGGGACGTCGGCGAACGCCAGCGGCACGCGTGGCGATGTCACTGTGCCGTGCCGCACCGCGTGGGTGTTCGGATAGTCGCCGAGCAGCGTCCGCAGCGGTGTTCTGGCCGTCACGTTCCACCTGTCGACATGCGCTCGTATAATACGCGCCGACGTGTCAACCATGCTCGTCTTCAGCGCCCACGCCGCCGACTTCGTCTGGCGCGCCGGTGGCGCCATCGCGCTCTACGCATCGCGCGGATATCGGGTACGGATCCTCTGCCTTTCATTCGGAGAACGCGGCGAGAGCCAGGGCGCCTGGAAGGAAGCGGGGATGACGGTGGAACGGGTCAAAGAGATCCGCCGCATCGAGTCACAACGCGCGGCCGGACTGCTTGGCGCAGAGGTGCGGTTCTTCGATGCCGGCGACTATCCACTTCGCCCGACCGACGCCATCGTGGAAGCTCTCGTCCAGGAGTTACCGCGTGTGCCGGCCTCGAGATCGTGCTGACGCACGCGGCAATGATCCCTATAACCCCGACCATCCCGCCGCGAATCAGATCTCGCTGCAAACGCGCGTCTACGCGCAGGCAGAAGGGTACCCGCTGCCCGGCCCGGCGCTCGGCGCCCCGCCGGTCTTCATGTTCGAGCCACATCAGCCGGAACAATGCGAGTTCAAGCCCGATGTCCTGCTCGACATCACGCCCGTCTGGGAGCAGAAGCGTCAAGCGATGGAATCGATGGAGGCGCAACGTCACCTCGTCGAGTACGACTCTCTGACCTCAGTCGCCGTCGTGGCACGCAGGCGGTTCGCAATTCCGGCCGCAAGGGCATCGTCCACGCTGAGGCCTATCAGCGAGTGTTTCCGCACGTGACGAGCGATCTCGCATGACCGCGACGATCGTGCGAACGATCGCACGCGCTGACACGGAAGACATTCGCCGGCTCGGCGCGGCAGGCGTCGCCACCGTTCATGAAGCACAGGGACGGACCGGACTCTTCCGCCCGTACATGCGTCCGGTTTTCGCCTCGGCTCGTGTCGCCGGGAGCGCGGTCACGGTGCTCTGCGGCGCCGGCGACAACCTGATGATCCACGCGGCGATCGCCGTCGTTCAGCCGGGCGACGTGCTCGTCGTCTCGACCCTGGAAGAATCGACCCACGGGATGTTCGGAGAGTTACTGGCCGAATCGTGCCGGGCGCACGGCGTGGTTGGCCTGGTGATCGATGCCGGCGTGCGCGACATCACCGAAATCACCGCGCTTGGCTTTCCTGTATGGTCGAGAGCCGTTTCCGCGCAAGGCACGTCGAAGACGATTGCCGGCAGCGTCAACGTGCCGATCGTGTGCGCCGGCGCATCCGTCGCACCGGGTGACGTGGTCGTCGGCGATGCCGACGGCGTCGTCGTGGTGCCGCGCGAGAGGGCCGGCGCCGTGGTCACGGCCGTCGATGAACGCCTCGCGAAGGAGGAACGGACACGCGCGCGCCTCAAGGCCGGCGAGCTCGGTCTCGATATCTACGGTCTGCGCGACGTGCTCGCACAACGAGGCGTCGTGTGGCGAGATTAATCACTCCGAGGGGCTTCGCCCCTCGGACTCCCCTACAGGCTCGCTCGCTCTCGCTCACTCGCATCTTGGGTGAGCGTCGGGTTTGTGAGACAGCTTTTAGGCCAGCAGCGTGCGACTGAACCACCCCGACGCCGCGTTCACGGCGGCGTCAACCTGGGCGGGTTGATCGTAGAAGTCGATCTGATTGCCGTCGACCCACCGGATTTCTTTGGTCCTGTTCAACTGCTCGTGAATCCTGCGGACATGGTCCGGAAACACGCAGCCGTCCGAGTGCACGAACAGCGTCGGGACCTCGACGCTGCGGGCAGCGGCGAGGCCGTCATAGGTGAGCCAATATATCCATGTCATTTCGGCCATCTCGTTCCGCCACGCCGGAATTGCCCCACGGTCGGGCCGAGCGTAGTCGAGCGGGAAATACATGCCGGCCCGATCGTCTCCGTCCTTATACGCTGGCACTATTCTGACTTCCCCGCTCTGGACGTAACGCTCCGCAGCCTTCTGGCCACGATCGAGACGCATCTTCACTCCAGCGTCACCGCCGTAAAACGGCGCGACCGACGCCGGATCGTGATACCACCCGGCCACGCTGACGAACGATCGGATAGGCGTGCCGTCCGCGAGTGCCTGGAGCGTGTACTGCGCGCTGGCGCAGATGGCCAGACAGCCGATCCGATCGCGATCGACGAAGCCAAGGGAACGCAGCAGGCTGACAGCCGCCGCGATGTCCCCGATCTTTCGAAGAGGAATCTCGGTCTGTCGAGGCTCACCGCGGCTCTCGCCATACCCCGCGAAGTCGAAGACAAACGCCGTGTATCCCAACTCCGCGAATCGGCGGGCATAGGTCGTCGCCATCTGTTCCTTGACCGTGAGCCAGGAACCCATGGTGATGATGGCAGGCTGACGCTCCTGCCATGAGTGGTGTTTCGAAGAAGCGTCCCGTCAGCGGGACGCCCTGACTGTGGAAAACGATCGGCAGTTCGTTGAGCATACGCAAGCTTCAACCTTCAAGTGGACTTGAAGTCAAGCGTCTCGTTCACCCAACGCGTCCTGTTGATGAGCATGCTGCGGTCTGCACGAAATCGCGGCTCGGTTATTCGTTCTCGGCCCGCCGGACGAGGCCAGGGACTCATCAGGGTTGCGCCATTTCTCAGCGGCCCGATATAATCAGGGTTTCCCGCCGCGACCGTAAGCAACACTGGGAGGTCGTTCAACGGTAGGACACGTGGCTCTGGACGACGTTATCGGGGTTCGAATCCCTGCCTCCCAGCCAACTCGAGCCGAGTGCCCAATTCCTTCATAACTCTCTGCGAGACAAAGCGTTGCCAGTTCTAGCTATCCACCGCCGGCATCTGGCAGCTGCCGCATGATTCTTCAGTCTTGAATTAAGCCTTTCGATATCAGCCTGTTGGCATCGTTTGCGGCGGTTCGAATCCCAGTAGGGTCTTCGGTGCGTTGTACCGAGCCATGCGCCTCTTCACATTCTGCGGGGAAAGAGATCGCAGAATGGACGCCGCAGGCCCTCGTTGGCTACTGACCCGCGTCCGTGATGAATTGGATTTACGCGCGTGAAGCAACGTCGAGCTTTGGCCACACCGGCAGTGGGCCACCGTTTGGATAGCTGGTCTTCGCGAAATTGGTCCGGTACGATTGCATCACGCCGGAGATCTGTCTGTCCACGGCAGTCGCGCCCGGCGGGGAAAGCCCGGGACGACCCGCGCTCTCGCCCATATAATTGACAGCGTCTGACCCTCCCCCCCGGCACACGCCTTGGTTCCTACGAGATTGTCTCCGCCCTCGGTGCCGGCGGAATGGGCGAGGTGTATCGCGCACGCGACACGCGGCTGTCACGCGACGTTGCGATCAAGATTCTGCCGCACGCCTTCCAAGACGATCCCAGCCGGCTCGCCCGTTTCGAACGTGAAGCGCGTGTACTGGCGTCGCTCAACCATCCGCACATCGGCGCGATCCATGGGCTCGAGGAGGCCGGTGGCGTCACCGCCCTGGTGATGGAGTTGGTCGACGGTGACGACCTCTCGCTGCGCCTCGCGCGCGGAGCGATCCGGATCGATGAGGCGCTAAACATCGCGCGCCAGATTGCTGAGGCGGTCGACGCCGCGCACGAGCAGGGCGTCATCCACCGCGATCTCAAAGCCGCCAACATCAAGGTGCGGGCGGACGGCACCGTCAAGGTGCTCGATTTCGGACTCGCGAAAGCGCTTGCACCGGCTTTGGACGATGGCACCGCGCCGACGGCGATGGCCACAGAGGCCGGCATCGTCATGGGGACGCCCGCCTACATGAGCCCCGAACAGGCGCGCGGTGAGGCCGCGGGCCGCCAGACCGATATCTGGTCGTTTGGCGTCGTGCTGTATGAACTGCTGACCGGCATCTCGCCGTTTGACCGGCACACGATGGCGGACACTCTGGCGAGAGTGCTCGGCGCGCCACCCGACTACTCTCTGCTCCCGTCGGAAACGCCAGCGAGGACCGGCATCTGATCCGCCGGTGTCTCGAAAAGGATCGGAAGCGTCGGCTGCAGCACATCGGCGACGCGCGAATCGAGCTCGAAGAGGCGCTGAGCGCGATTGCGCTCGCAGGGTCGACAAGCCGTTCGGCTTCCGTCGCTGACACCGTGACGGCGGGCGTGCGAGCGCGACCGCGGCTTCTCTGGATCTCAGCCGCCGCTATCGGGGTCGTCGCCGTCATCGCGGTCACCGCGATGTTCTACGGTCGATGGGTGGGGCGGAGGCGATCCCGGTTGACCGTCGATCGCTGGACGTGATCTGGAGCAGGATCGATCCGCCGGGTAGTCTCGTGGTCCTCGCTGTCTCCAGATTTTGCGCTCTCGCCCGACGGTCGTCGTCTCGCGATACCGTCACGGCGGAGCCGAACGGCCAGGACGTCCTGGATCCGCTCGCTCGACAGTCCGGCCGCTCGTGCCCTGGAGGGGACCGAGGGTACCCCCAAGCCCCCTTTTGGTCATTCGACGGTCAGTCGGTCGCGTTCGTTGTCAACGGAAGGCTTCGGCGCATCAGCGCGTCGGGAGGCCCGGTCGCGTCGGTCGCCGACAAGGCGTATGCAACTCCCGGCGCGTGGAGCCGCGACAACGTCATTCTGTTCACCCCAGGCCCGGATTC
>CAVOPH010000008.1:0-154780 GCA_963697775.1 uncultured Acidobacteriota bacterium
CAGCATGAATTTCGTGATCTACCAGCTGGCCGACCGGTACGAGTCCTGGAAGCATGACCGGGAGGCCGGTACTTCCGCGCCTCCGAGGACAACGTTTCAAGAACACGTTTCGCGACATGGGGAAGATCATCTTCGGTGATGGGAAAGACGCATGGCTGCCGATTGAGCACGAGTGTACGACGTCGGGCATCTCTACAACCTGGCGCACTTCCTCGATCGGAAGCTGGTGACGCCTCCCTTCTTCGTGGAAGCTGATTTTCGGCGTTCTCGGCGACATCGGGGCCGACATCGCCAACCTGATGTTCATGAAGCAGACGGCGGATCGGTTGTTCGGCTGGACTATTTGTGGTCGGTTCTCGCTGCGGGGCGGTCCACCAGATGCCTTTCGCGGCGCAGACCGTGTTGCTCGGAGGATCGGGTCGCGTCGGACTGGAGGATTCATTGTTCATCGGTCCAGGAAAGTTGGCCAGCTCGAATGCGGAGCAGGTCAGCGAAGTTCGGCGGCAATCGTCGAAGCTCTGGTCATGAAATCGCGACGCCGGCGGAAACCGGCAGTGGCTTGGCTCGAAGGGAGCGGACAATGTCGGGTTCTGATCACGCTTCGCAGCCGTCGGCCCCGCGCGTCACGTTCGGATCACCGAGGCGAGGAGCCATATCGAATCGTCGTAGTCGCTGTGCTCACGGCAGGCGGGATGGTCGGTGGCAGCCTTCGTCAGCGCGAGTAGCAGGTACTCCGCAGCCGACGCAGGCTCAGGGGCCTTCTCGGCCGCAGCACGCCGAGTCAGATCGGGTGGAGTCGTAGCGGGTGCCACGATCCGCCTTGGCCGGGATGACACCAGTTCCGCCACTCAGACGAGGTGACGGGCCGGGTCCGCCACCGCAGATTCCCGAGGGCTTCGTGCCGATCTTCAACGGGAAGGTATCTCTGGGTGGCACGTGAGCAAAACGGCGACACGGGCACTACCCAGTTGCGGATCGTTCACGGTGTCCTCCTGGAACGCAGCATCCATATGCGCAGGGCGGGGCTTGGTCACCGACAAGAGGATACCGGAATTTCGAGCTGACGCTCGAAGCCAAACCCGACTGGGGCTGCGATAGCGGCATCTTCTTCCGGACGACTGAAACAGGCGCGGCCTATCAAATCGACCATGGACTAGCCTGGGCAACGGCGACGGAAATATCGGGCGATTTGATTGGCGAAGGGGGAGTCTCGCTCGGGACGGGGCGCGGTGGAGGCGGCGGCACTGCAACGGGCACACCGAGCGCAGCGTCGAGGCTTGGAAACGCGAAGACTGGAATGTCGTTCGGATCGTGTCGAGGCGCCGCACCAGGGGTCGCTGCGTGGATCAGCAACCAGCTCGTGAACGAGCAACAGGGATCAACCAACGATGCGCTGGACGAATGATCGAGAGGGCCCGATCGCACTTCAGGTGCATGGCGGAACGGACCGGTGGGTACCGGCGGCTTCTTGGCGCTGGCCGGAACATCGGTATCGAGGAGTTGCCAATGAATCCCGGAGGACCGGGTTCATCGATCGCCGACTCTAACTGGCGGTGAGGACCTTCTGCGGCGCCTCAGCAGGCCCGGTCGTGATCTCGATGACGTAGTCCGCACCGAGCGCGGCGAGGATGACCTCTGCCGTCAGCCAGCGTTGACCGGTCTGCTCGTCGGTCCTCTCCCCGATCGTCACCGGCACCGGAAGGGGCTCGCCGCCCTTGTCGAGAAGCCGCCCGGCTCCAGCTTTCGTGTCCGCCGCTGCGGGAAATTCCAGCCGAACACGTTCCGTCCTGCTGAACTGGAAGCTTCCGGCCGGAACGAGTCGATTCCCAGTCGACGGACCGCGGCGGAACAGCATCGGCTGGCCGAGGCTCGTCGCGAGATCGAGGCTCAGGATGTCGGTAAAGGGTGGAGAGTCCGGACCACTGGCGGCGATCGTTGCCCGGACGTTGAGTTCGCCAGAAGCCACCGGACTGGAGAGTTTCACCGGAACCGCAAACGAGCGGTTACCAGCGGCAATCGGCACCCGGGCAGTTGCCGACGCTTCACCCGCTCGCACATCGAGCGAAATGGTGCCCCGTTGATCCATGCGCGGCCGGGCTCACCAGTGGGGACTTCGCCCGCGATCCAGATCGTCGAAATCGTCTTCGAACCCGAGGTTGCCACCGGCACCGCGTTCATGCTGAACCGCCAGTCGGGCCTGAGCCGCGACAACCCGGACATCGCAGTCGTCACCGCCGCTTTGGCTGGCGGGACCGGTGCGGCCGAGGCCTTTCTCGCCGAGGTGACTTCAGCTTCTGTTGGCGATCGGTAGCCTCGCCGGGCGCGGACGTCGATGCCGGGCCGCTTCACGCGAACCTTTATATTGTGGTATTTGCCGTCAAGTCTGGCGTTCGTCGAGAGTAGCACCGATCAGGTAGGACGAAGAAAGATCGTTCGCAATCCGTTTGAGCCCGATGTCCAGGTCGTTGCTGTTCTGAACGGTCATGCCGTCGGTGTTTTCCGCCAGGGTGCGGAGGTTCTCGAGACGCGACGTCAGCATCGCGTGATCCTGGACGACCGTGGGCGGAGGTTCCGGTCCGATCGGCGTATCAAAGACAGGCAGCCCGCGCGGATCGACGGTATAGAAGGTCGCATTCGCGCGATTAGCCTCCCCCATGAGGTCGCGGAAGTATTTGTCGTCGTCGATCTGCGAGAGATAGATTCGCTCGGCGTTACACGTTGACCTGTCAATCGAATCACCGACGACATTCCGTGGCTTGGTCGTGATTCGGCCGTCCGGGCCGACGCTTATCGGAGTTGGCCCGGGAATGGGTTCTTGAGCAGTCCCGTGGGGTCGTTCGGATCTTTTCGAAGTCTCGTCAGGTCTGCGTTTGGCCTGAAGAGCAACCATCCCTCAGAGACGGTGACGATGGCCTTTCGCTCTTCGCGCATGTCCCGCAGGTAAAGCACGAGCTCATTCAGGGCAACAAGCGTGTTGCGTTCGTGTCGTCGCGCTTTCATTTCCTGCACGACACCCTGCTGATACGGCATCGGATAACAGGTCTGGTATTCCCGGTCGCGCTCGTCCTCGATCAACGTGAAACGAGTCCCCCACGGCCAGATATTGCGAAGACCGTCGGCCATGACCGTCGCCTTTCGCGCCAGGGCGACGTCGGCGGCCGACATCCTGGGTGTCATGATCCCGATCAGATCGTCTGGCCCGAGGACACGATCGATGAGGCGGATGAGCGGTTCGCGCGCGTGCCACGCGCCCTCGACCGACACATGCGGCGTATCGAGGAACAGCACGAAGACTCGGTTCTTCGGATTGGCCACGGCCTGTCGTGACGCATCGATCGTGTTCGGTTCCGAACGCTGTGATTCGGGACCCGCGGGTGAAATCAGGACGTGATCGAAGGTCTGGATTTTCTGTGGCTTGTCGTCTTCGAAGACGTCGAAGTCTTCCGCCTTCAGGTCGAGGACCGGTTGGCCATTTCGCGTCGGGTACGCGTCGACGCGAACAAAGTTCGCCTCTGTGCGGAAAACCGGGGGCGGCTGTTCCTGTTTTTGCTGTTGTTGCGGCGGGGCGCCTGACTGCGCGATCGCGAGCGCGGCTCCTCCTACAGCAATCGCAAGCGACGCGAAGATGCGGCTGCGCACGGAAACTCCCCTCTTCCGACAGGCGGTATGGCTGGCGTCCATCAGTCTACGTCAGAACGGCCCGAGACTGCCTCATGCACGATCTTCCGACGTCCGCGTCCGAAAAACAAACGTCTAATCCAGTGTGTTCGATCGCACCAGCGGCTGCGTTATAGGTCTTGCTGGGAAATTTGCGTGGAGTGTCCGTCAGTTGTACGGCAACGGATTTGCGAGCGCTAACAGATTCCAGCACTGGAGAGAGCCATGAGCCTTCCGAACTACGACGAATGGACGATCGACCATTGGCGGCTCGAGCCCAGAGCAAAGCTGCTGGACATTGCCGATCCCGCTGAGCCCGAATCGACCCCTGCTTTCTGGAAGGACCTCACAACGGCGACGCTGATCGCCTCGGCTTTGTGGCTGACGGGAATGATCTTTCTTGGCTAAGGGGAGTTACGCGGTGGGGCTGTCCTGCCATCCCTGTAGCTTGAGCCGTTCGCAATACGCCCGCGCCCAGTTCAGCGCCAGCCATTCTTCCTGAAATAACTCGGTCAGGACGACGTCGCGATCCTGTAGGACCTGGACTTCGACCGGCATTCCGTTGGGGTACAGGATGCAACGTACATCGGTACTGCGACGCCGCAGGCACCACAACATGCGTGCGCCCGGCTGGACGGTGTATGTCGTCACAATGGTTGGCGGCGCGTCCTATCCACGCCACCCGATAAAATCTGGGAACGCACGACTGTAGCGGAAGGATCTGGTCGCGTCAAGCTCGACGCGCCGTCCACGAGGCGACTTCAGCTATCATCAGTTCGATGCGTTCAGTGGTTGTGATTCTACCTGTTTGCGTTTCAACTCTTTTGGTCGCTTACCCGGAGGCCACACCCTCTGTTCCCAGAGTGACCGTGGCGCCGCTACCTGCGGGTGGTATTCAGCCGCAGGCGGCGATCGACGGTCACGGGATCATTCATGCCGTGTACTTCACGGGCAAGCCAGCCGGCGGTGATTTGTATTACGTGAGGCTCAAAGCTGACGGCAGCCAGACGTCAGCGCCCGTCCGCGTCAACAGCACCGACGGCTCGGCGCTGGCGACGGGATCGGTTCGCGGAGCGCAGATGACACTTGGACGCGACGGCCGCATTCACGTCGCGTGGCATGGGTCGGCGCCCATCACTGGCAGCGGTTCAGAAACGCCGGTCTGGTACACGAGGTCAGCCGACGGTCTGAAGTTCGATCCACAGCGAAGGGTTTCAGGTGACTCGCGAGGCATCGACGGGGGCTCGGTCGCGGCCGATCCGTCCGGTCACGTGGCCGTCGCCTGGCACGCGCTCGGCGGCCAGCCTGGAGAGGAGCATCGTACCGTTTATCTCGCGCGGTCGTCGGACGATGGGAAGACGTTCGCAGCCCCGCTGCCCGCGACGTCCGCCGCGGTGGGCGCGTGCGGCTGCTGCGGCCTGCGCGCGAAGTTCGACAGCTCCGGCATCCTCCACATCCTGTATCGGGCTGCCACCGGCGGCACCCACCGAGACACGACATGGTTGATGCTCCAAGGGACGACGTCGCGTGCACCGGTTCGGGTCCATTCCTGGGACATTCAATCATGCCCGATGAGTACGTATGCTCTGGCAGAGACGTCGGGTGGCATGGTCGCGGCCTGGGAGACGGCGCAACAGATCTACTCGACGACGCTGGATCCGGCGACCGGCAAGGCCGGCGCGATCACCGCTATTCCGGGTAGCGGCTCGCGAAAGCACCCGTCGATAGCGGTCAATCAGGCCGGCGACAGGTTGATCGCGTGGACGGAAGGTACGGGATGGAACCGCGGCGGGACGCTCGCCTGGCGACTGACGGACGCAAACGGCGCTGAACTCGCATCGGACGCCCAGGCTGGACCAGTTCCGGTATGGGGACTCGTTTCGGCCGTTCCTTTGAGTAATGGATCGTTTCTAGTCCTTCGCTGACGGTCACCTCAACAGGAAGCTCATCCAGAACCGCGGGTCGCGGCCGTGGGTTCATGAGATGATCTGACATGGACACAATCCGTCAACGTCGTCTGGTTCTTGCTGCGCTGACGATTGCGGCTACCGTCTGCTGCTCGACCATTCAGTCGTCGGCTCAGCGGCCCACCCTCGCGCCGTATATTCCCACCCCGCAGGATGTCGTAGAGCGGATGCTGGCGCTTGCGGAAGTGACCAGCAACGACATCGTGTACGACCTCGGCTGTGGCGATGGCCGGGTTGTTATCACGGCGGCTAAGAAGTACGGAGCCCGCGGTGTCGGCATCGATATCGACAAGGATCGGATTGACGAGTCGCGGCGAAACGCACGCGAAGCCGGGGTCTCGTCACTCGTGCGGTTCGAGCGCGCGGACATTCTGAACGCCAACGTCTCGGGCGCTACCGTCGTCACGCTCTATCTGGTATCGAGCGCGAACCTCAAGCTGCGACCGATTTTGACCAAACAGCTCCCTCCCGGAGCGCGCATCGTCTCGCACTCGTTCGGAATGGGCGACTGGCAGCCCGACAAGGTGGACAACTTCACCGATGGGCGGGGCGATCAGCGCGTGCTCTATCTCTGGCGGGCAGACGGCAAAGTGCGCCCATGACCGCGCGCCTTCGGCGCGCGGAAGTTAAGAAAAGTTAAAAGTTAAAAGTTAAAAGGCCCGAGGCGGATTAGTAGCTGAAGAAGAACAGCAGGTCGATCCCGAAGCGTTCGACGCGGTGGAACAACGATTCGCGGGTGCGCGCACCGGGCGCGTCGCTTCCCATGGCGCGAAGGCGCAAATATCGCGATAGCTCATACTCGGCGAGGAGTTCGTTGTACGGATCCGAGCTGAACTCGCGCGAGTAGGTCAGGAACAGTCCCTTCCAGATCTCGCGGCCTGCCGATAGTCGGAAACTTGCCGAATTCCCGGATCCCGTTGGTTCGAGCTGAAGGAAGTCGAGGCCGAGCTTTTCGCCGACCGCGGAAATCGCCGGACTGACGACAAATCCGCTTGCGAGTGTGGCCGCCTGAACGGCCAGCTCGTTTCGCTGGCCGGCGCCGAGCTCGTTAGCTGGCGCATTGAACAGCAGCAGCGACAGGATGTCACTCTCCTCGAGAGCCGGGCTGCTCGTCAGCTCGAGTTCCGGAGCCGCCGCCGATCCGCGCAGCGCCGCACGAATGACAACACCGGAAACCGTTCGCGTCGCGATGATGCCGAGCAGCGGGTCGAGCGACTCCCCACCAGGGAATCTCAGCGTGCCGTCGCGTTCGATGGTGAAGCGCCGTCCCTGATACGCATACGAGCCGCGCACCGTCTGCAGCGCGCCAGACAGCTCAATCCGCTGATTGGGCTCTTTGCGGATGGAGAGGTCGCCGCCGAACGCGGCGTTGATGTCGCCGACGTCGGCCAGCGACTCGCGCGACAGGCGCATGTTCTCGCCTCGGATGATCAAGTTGTTCGACGCGTGCAGTCGAAGGCGAAGCCGCAGGTTTTCCCAAATCGCCGAAACCCCCGGCAGTGGCGGCGTAGCAATCGGCGTCTCACCCACCGGCGGCGCTTCAGTTGCGACCGTTGCGTACGGCCGCTGCAGCCGGAGCAGCAGCTCGGAGGCGTCCAGCGTTCCGCGATCGATGGCGATGTCCCCCGACACCGTCAACACCGGCAGCGTCCCCGTGATGGTCAAGACGCCGTTCAGCGCGAGCGACCCCAGCTCGTTGTGCAGCACTTCGAACTGGGTGGCGCTGACTTCGAAGCCAAGGTTGCCCAGTTTCAGCTCGCTCGTTCCAGCCGTGCCTGTCAGCTCCACCGGATTGCCCTTGCTGTCTTCGAGGTGGAAGTTCTCGACGTTGATCGCCTGTGGCACGAACGTGACGTGCGCGGCGCCATTGTGATAGCGCACGCCGTTGGCGGGCACCTCGAACGAGACTTTCTGGACATCGGCGAAGCCGTTGAGCAGTGGATTGTCCGCGCCTCCCTTCACCGTCATGTCGATCTGGAGCGTGCCCGTGACGTTTCGCACTCTCGTCGTCAGTCCCTCCAGCAGGGCCAGGTCGACCGCGCTGGAGCGGACCGCCACGTCGACCGGTTTCGACGACGCCGTCTTTGAAAATAGATCGATGGGAATCGATCCGGTCGCTGTGAACCAGACGCCCGGCCCCTGATCCAGACGGAGCTCGCCGGTGATGACGTCCCCGTTCCACCGTCCCTTGCCGGTCAGAGACTGGAAGGCGAATTCGCGAACCCCCCCGTTGGTGATCGCAACGTCGGCGCTGATGCCGGGAGCGGCCACGGTGCCCGAGATCGTCACCGTGCCGTTCAGTTGCCCACGATAGCCCGCGATTGAAGGGAATAGAGGCGGTAGATCCTGGAGCGGAACATCGCGAGCGCGGATCGTCACTTCCCCGCCGGCCGAGGTCCTGCCAAGCTCACCGTCGATGGATATCCGGCCTGGCGCTCCAGTCCCAGCGTCGAACACGAGGCCGCTCGCGCTCAGCGTCGATCCGCTCCACGAGACGACCGGCGACCCTGCGGTCTGGCTCAGCGCCCATCGCTGTTTACCGAATTCGATCTGAAGTGCCGCAACGTGGAGTTCGTTGTGCTCTGGGTGGATGATGACGCTGCCAGACACGCGCGCGACCCGTGAGTCGGGCAGACGTGACTCGATTTCTCCCTGCAGCCGCTGCTGACCGTAGGTGAGCTTCCCCGACACGTTTCCGAGGTTCTGGCCGAACGCGGTGACGAAGGAAGCCGTCGCATCTCCGGACGCCGTCATCGCCTCGAGATTCGAAGCCGCGCCTTCGAGATGGTAGTTGCCGGATGCGGTCAGCGCCTTCACGCCGGCAATGTCAAGGTCTGACGCAGTGAACGTGCCGTCCACCAGCGTGTGGTCGATCGGACCGACAAGCCGGCCGCGAAGCGTGCCGGCTCCCTGGATGTCGAGCGAAATGAAATCCTTGAGTCGCGCCGCGTCGACGATTTCCGCCTCGTAGGAAAAGTCGGACTCGCCGCGCGAAAGGCTGATGCGTCCCTTTCCTGTGGCGTTGCCGATGGCGGTCTTCGCCTCGGCGTTGGAAATCGTTGCCAGCCCCCGGTCCATCTCGCCGGACATCGACGCACTCTCGATGTCGATGCCTTTGAGACGCGACGACGACAGCGAGACCGACCCTGACAGCTGGCTCGAGTCTTTGTTGAATCCGGTGTTGAACAATCCGGGGATCGATCCGCCCATGCTGAATGCGCCGTTGAGAGTTCCGGCCACACGCGGATCCGCGATCAGGATTGCCGAGTCGATACTCTGGAATTGACCGCTGCCATTTCCCGTCAGCGAGTCGTTGCGAATCCGCAGATCGAGCTGCGCGTCATGAACCTGTCCGCCAAAAATCGCCGCCTCCACTCCGGTCCCCTTGACGTCAATCGCGAGATCGTCGAGAGCCGTTCCGGCGCCGGTCAGATCGAATGTTCCGCCGACTTTGCCGGCATACTGCGGCTCACGAAGCGTGGCGAGATCGAACTCCTGGCCGATCTGTCCGACATCGAGATCGCGAGCGGTGCCCACACCGGAGTACGCGACGCGCTGTCCTGACGTATCGATCGTGCCGTGCGCCCCTGCCGAAATGCGGACGTCCAGGAAGCTCGAGTCGTCAAACGTCGCCTTCCCGACCAGGAACGGGTTGGCGAAGCGGCCGGTGGCGTCGTAATCAAACGTGAGGTTCGAACGCTTCCGCGGAACGGGCACCGTCTCCGGGAGCTGACGAAGGTCAAGCCGCGAGGCGTGGCCCTTCAGGTGAAACCCGTACGGCTCCGGAATGTCGAGCCAGCCTGTAGCCTGCACAGGTGCTCCGTAGGCCACCGCTGTCGTGTTGTCGATCATGACGCGATCGACGATGAGCGTTCCCTTGGCCCGCACGTCGCGTGCCTCGTACCCGGCGTAGAGGACATGCGGTCCGACAAACGTGAAGGGCCCGCGCGGGAAATGCCGACCCATTCCGAGCAGGAGATCGAAGTTCGCGACGCCGGTGATATTCGATTTCGTGTCCGTCGGGAGCCATCGCGAAATGTCGAAGCGCGAAAGATCAGCACGCCCTTTTCCTCGCCACCCGGGGACAGTCGAATCGAGCACCAGATCGGCGATCACGTCGCCGGCGGGAGACCGAGCGACAAGATGCGTATCGAGAGCGTCCTGCGGGCCCCGCATCGCGATCTGCACGGCAGCGGGAACATCGATGGTCTTCAGGCCGGGAACGAGCCGCGCCATCTCGGGAAAGTCGAAGACCGGCGCCTGCGCCGACACGTCGTACCCGGACCGCTTGAAGGCTGCAGTCACAGTGAGCGTCGTTCCGGCTGACCGGAGCTTGCCGTTGCCGATGCTCCAGCCGTCGTTGTCGATGCCGACGGTCCCGGCAAAGCTTTGCACCGAAAACGCCGGATCGTAGGTCTCGGCGCGGAGAGCGCTGATCGGAAACGTCAGCCGCCCTTCCTGCCACCGCAAGCCGAGCGTGGATGTCAGCCGCGTAATCCGCCGGGGCAACCGCATCCACGAGGGGCCCCACGAATCGTTGAAGGTCAGGTCCGCGTCGTCGAGCTGGATTTCGCGGATGTCGATCGTCCGGCGGGGCTTGCCGGACGGCGCCCGTTTCTTGAAGAGCGCCGTGATGTTCAGGCCGCCAGACGGCAGCCGCGCGATCGACATGGTCAGGCCGCTGACCTCGAGCCGATCGATCTGGATGGCGTTGCCGCGAGCGACCTGCGAGATGCTGTAATGGACGCCCAGCCTTCGAACACTAACCGGGGTCGTGCCGCCCTGCTTGATGACGACGTCATCGAGCACGAGGCCGGAGAAGAAGTCTCCGTCGAGCCGGCCAATCGTGAGGTCGCCCTCGAGAAGGCCGTGCGACTGGCGCACGACAAACTCCCTGGCGTAGCGTTTGAACCAGGGGGTGTGCAAAAGCGTGAACAGGGCGACAATAAGAAGGATGAAGGCCAGTGCCCCGTAAATCACGATTCGGCGCGCGAGCCGCCACAGCCTCACGATTACATGCTACCCCGTCGCGGCCTTCTGACTACCCGGGAACGCCCGAGCGAGACGCGTCATCTAATGATTCAGACATGAATCCTTCGAATTCCGCGGCGCCCGCCCTGCCAACCGGCCTCAGCGACTCGGCGATGGCCGAACGCATCGGAGCCGGCGACCAGCTGGCGTTCGAGGCCCTGATGAGGAAGTACAACGGCAAGCTGTTCAGGATTGCACGCGCGATTCTGAAAGACGACAGCGACGCTGAAGACGTTCTTCAGGAGGCCTACCTCGAGGCGTACCGGCACATCGGAGATTTTCGCGGCGGTTCCGAGCTGGCCACCTGGCTGACCCGCATCGTCATCAACCAGGCGTTGATGCGTCTGCGCAAGGAACGGCGCCGATCGTCAATCGTGCCATTTCGAACAACGCCCACTCACGAGACCGAAAGCCCGGAGGCCCAGGTGCCCGATCAGCAATCCGAGTCGCCGTCTGCACGCGTGATCAGGGCAGAGACCCGCCGGATGCTGGAGCGCCGGATTGACGAGCTTCCCGTCTCGTTTCGAACCGTCTTCATCATGCGGGAAGTCGAGGAGATGAGCGTCGAAGAGACGGCGGTTTGTCTCTCGATCCCACCAGCGACAGTGCGCAGCCGCTTATTCAGGGCGCGCGCGCTGCTGCGTGAGGCCCTGGCCCGGGACATGGACACTGCGACCGGAGACGTCTTTGCGTTCGCCGGCGCCCGATGCGATCGCATCGTCGCGGCGGTTCTTGCCAGACTGAATTCGGGTTATTCGGACGCCACCGATCAGCCGGCTCAGTAGAGCTCGACTCAATCGAGACCCACCCTCGACCTGGGCGCGGGAACGCCGCGCTGTCTCGCGACATCCAATTGGCAGTACGAGCCGTAGGTAATCCAAAGACTGTTGTGGCCGAGATGGCCACTGGAGAACTCGAATGAAATTCTCAAGTTTTGTACTTGCAGGACTGTTGCTGGCACCGGCAGCCGCCGTGTCGGCGCAGGGGGTCAACGACGCGCAGATCGCGTCAATCGTCGTGACGGCCAATCAGGTCGACATCGACGCGGGCAAGCTGGCGACGACACAGGCGTCGGATCCCGAGGTGAAGAAGTTCGGACAGCAAATGGTGACCGATCACACCGGCGTCAACAAGCAGGCGGTCGAGCTGGTGACCAAGCTCAAGGTGACGCCTGAGGACAATCCGACGAGCAAGAGCCTGAAGGCTGGCGGTGACGAAAACCTCAAGACCCTCAAGGGCCTGAAGGGCGCCGCGTTTGACAAGGCCTATGTCGACCATGAGGTGGCCTATCACCAGGCTGTGCTCGATGCGGTGGACAAGACGCTGCTTCCCGGAGCGCAGAACGCCGAGCTCAAGGCGCTGCTGGTGAAAGTGCGACCGGCGTTTGTGGCGCACCTCGAACATGCCAAGCACGTGCAGGCGTCGTTGAAGTAGGGTGTGGCCATGACATCACGCCTTCGCGGCCGCGTGGTGGCATCGCTCGTCGTGACCGTGGTCCTGCTGGCTTACAGCTCGGGCCACGGCGCGGCGGCCCGCCCTGAGCAGCGTCGAGGGGCGAAACCGGCCACGCACACGGTCACCATCGAGGCGGTTCAGTTTCAGCCGACCACGATTGACGTCAAGCGGGGCGACTCGATCGTGTGGGTCAACAAAGATCCGTTTCCTCACACCGTCACGTCGGCGTCGGGCACGTTCGACTCGAAAGAGATTCAACCTGGAGAGTCGTGGAGCTACAAAGTTCAGCAGTCGGGGGATGTGCCGTACATCTGTACGCTTCATCCGACGATGAAGGCGGCGCTGCGCGTGAAATAGTTGGTGCGTGATCCGAGCTCGACCTCACGATCGCGCGCAAGGGTTCGCGGCGCGAGCGGTAATATTGGAAGGGATGACTCGGAATCACGCTGCGCCACAATGCTGAAGGAGGCCCCTCCTCAGCCAGCTGAGCCGCAACTCGCGGCCGACCCAGCTCAGCTATTCAGTCAAGATCAACTCGAAGCGTATGCAGCGCGGCTGGCGCTGACCCACCGGCTCGCTGATAACCCGCGACGCGGCCGGCCTCTGCTTCCGAGGCTCGATGAAAGCGCCGAGCGCCTCGATGCCGCGTACGCGTATCTCTCGACCGTCGGTCGCGGCGACGCGCAACCGGTGGCCTCCGAGCAGTGGCTCCGCGACAACCATCACGTCGTCCAGGATCAGGTGCGCGAGATCCGTCAGGATCTGCCGCGCAAGTACTACCAGCAACTCCCAAAGCTCGCGGACGGTCCGTTCCAGGGATACCCACGGATCTACGTGCTCGCCCGCGAGCTCATCGCTCACACCGCCGGAAGAATCGATCTCGAGACGGTGGTCGATTTCGCGACTGCCTACCAGCGGACGGCCGCGCTATCAATTGGCGAAACCTGGGCCGTGCCGATCATGCTGCGGCTGGCGCTCATCGAAGAACTGCGCCGGCTCGCCGACGGCGTCGTCGCGGCGCGGGAGAGCCGCGAAAAGGCGCGCAAGTGGCACCAGGCCCACGCGGACGTCGACGAGTTGACGCCGCGCGGAATCCGCAGGCTTCTGGACGACGGACGATTGGCGGATGGGCGGCTGCCGGCGGCGTTCGTCGTGGAACTCCTTCAGTGGCTGCGCGATCAGCCGTCGACTGTGGCGCCGGCGTGGCAGGCGCTTCAAGCGGCGCTGCAGGAGCAGGGAGATTCCGCCGACGAGATGCTGCGGCTCGAACACCAGCATCAGGCGGCGGACCAACTGGAGATTTCCAATGCGATCACGAGCATGCGCCACGCATCGGCCATCGACTGGACGCTATTCTTCGAGCGCGTCAGCGTGGTCGAGCAGATCCTGCGCGACGATCCCGCCGGTGCGTACGGCGCGATGGACTTCTCGACCCGCGATCGCTACCGCCACTCAATCGAGCAGCTGGCAAGCCGCGCCCGGCAGTCGGAAGTGGCCATCGCGCAGCGGGCTCTTGAACTGGCGCGCGAAGCAAGCACGTCGGAGCCGGCGCGCGATCGTCAGCATCATGTTGGCTACTACCTGATTTCGCGAGGCCGCTTCCGCCTTGAGCGCGATGTCGGGTATCGCGCGGGAACGCGCGAGCGCCTTGCCCGATTCGTGTTCCGTCATCCGGCGGTCGGTTATCTCGGGCTCATCGCCGGCGCAATCGCGATCACCGTCGCCAGCTTCGTTATCTACGGTGCCCGCCACGGCGGTTCACGAGCGGGGCTCTGGCTGGTGGCGGCGGCCGTGCTGCTGCCGATCAGCGAGCTCGTCATCAGCCTGATCAACCTGATCATCACCGCGCAGGTCCCTCCGCGTCCGCTGCCGAAGCTGGCGATGCGCGATGGCATTCCCGCTGCTGATCGAACGATCGTCGTGGTTCCCACGATCATCGAGTCGGAGGCTCGGCTGAATGCGCTGTTCGATGACCTCGAGGTGCGCTTCCTTGGCAACCGCGATCCGCACCTGCACTTTGCCCTGCTCGCTGATTTTCCCGACGCGCACGAAGCGTCGAGGGGGGCCGACGCCGCGATTCTCGAGCGGGCGAAGCAGCGGGTCGATGAACTGAACGCGAGCCACGGCAGCGACCGCTTCTTCTACTTTCATCGCGAGCGCCGGTGGAACCCGGGCGAGGGGCTCTGGATGGGCTGGGAGCGGAAGCGCGGCAAACTGGCGGAATTCAACCGCCTTCTGCGCGGCGCCACCGATACCAGCTTCATCGTGTCTGAGGGTGACGTCACGATTCTTCGGTCCGTGCGATACGTCATCACCCTCGATTCAGACACGCAGCTTCCGCTGGAAACAGGGCGACGCCTGGTCGGTACGCTCGCGCACCCGCTGAACCGTCCACGATTCGATCAGCGTCTGGGTCGCGTCACAGAGGGTTACGGTGTTCTGCAGCCGCGAGTCGGCGTGGACGTGGTGAGCGGCAACCGGACCGCATTTGCCAAGGTGTTTTCCGGACACGTGGGCGTCGATCCCTACACGACAGCCGTGTCAGACGTCTATCAGGATCTGTTTCACGAAGGCAGCTACGTTGGCAAAGGGATCTACGACGTCGATGCCTTCGACGCCGCGCTCGCCAATCGGGTGCCGGAGAATGCACTTCTCAGCCACGACTTGTTCGAGGGCGTGTACGCGCGCGCTGGGCTCTGCACTGATATCCAGCTGATCGACGATTACCCGCCGCAGTACCTCGCGTTCGCTGCCAGGCAGCATCGATGGGTTCGCGGCGACTGGCAGATCGTGCGCTGGTTATGGCGAACGGTTCCGGATGCCTCGCGACGCCCGGTGCTCAATTCGCTTCCCGTCATCGCGCGGTGGAAGATTCTCGACAACCTGCGGCGAAGCCTGCTGCCGATCGCGCTGGTCGGCTTGCTCGCGGCCGGATGGACGATATTGCCAGGCTCCGCTCTGATGTGGACCGTGCTGGCGGTTCTGGTGCTCGCGTTTCCAGCGTACGTGCAGGTTGCGCGGTCGCTCGGCAGCCGGGTCCGCGGCGTACGAATCCGCGATCATATTGCCGCCGAGCGGGACAACTTGATCACGAGCGCCCGACAGTCTCTGCTCTCGGCCACGTTCCTCGCCCATCAGGCGTGGCTGATGGCCGACGGGATTGGCCGGACACTGTGGCGTCTGCTGATCAGCGGCCGCCATCGATTGCAGTGGGTATCGGCATACCAGGCCGCGCGGGCGAACCCGACTGCGGCAACGGTGGTCAGGCAGATGTGGGCCGCGCCTGCGCTGGCCGTCGCCGTCGGCGTGGTGGTTGCGGTCGAATCTCCTGCACGGCTCCTGCTCGCATTGCCGATGATTGTCTTGTGGGTCATCTCGCCGGGCATTGCGTATGTCACCGGCCAGCCGTTGTCGCACGCCGGCCAGGTTCCCGACGCCGCAGAGCGTGCCGAGTTGCGCAAAGTGGCGCGCCGGACCTGGCGTTTTTTCGAAGACCTCGTCGGCCCGGGTGACCATTGGCTCGTTCCCGACAACATTCAGGAAGACCGCAAGGAACTGATCGCGCATCGCACGTCGCCCACCAACATCGGGCTGCAGCTGCTCGCCACGCTCAGCGCCGGCGATCTCGGGTATATCGGTATTTCCGGGGTTGTCGATCGCCTCGAACCGACCTTCGCGACGCTGTTGAAGCTGCCGAGATACCGCGGTCATTTCTACAACTGGTACGACACCACGCGTCTCCTCCCGCTTGCGCCGGCATACATCTCGACGGTGGACAGCGGCAACCTGGCCGGTTACCTGCTGACGCTCAAGAGCGGGCTGCCCGCGGCAATCGCCCGCAGGCCGATCATTGACGACTCTTTTCTTCGCGGATTCGAGGATGTGATCGGGCTGTTCGAGGAAGCCCTCGCGGGCGTGCTCGAGAGGGGCACCGGTGGTATCCGGCGGGCCTTCAACAAGGAACTCGCCGGAATCCGGCAATGCCTGACACAGCAGCCCGAGCGCCTGCACGAGTGGCAACCGTTCCTCGATCAACTGACCGATCGCCTCGCGGCGCTCGCCGTCCTTCTGGATCAACTGGAAGACGAACCGAGTCCGGGATCGAGCGGCCCCCCGGTAATCGCGGAGGCCGCCGTCTGGCTCGAGCGCGCGAATGTGGCGATCGCGCAACGCATCGCTGATCTGAATCGCTTTGTGCCGTGGGCCACCACAATCGGCGACGGCCAGGGCTTCGAGCTGCGTGCTCCGGGGGCGGCGTGCTCGCTGACCGATCTGATTGCATGGTGCGGCGCCTCGCTGGCCGCGTTGCCGCAAGGCCGGGACGCGCTGCCGTTGCGCGCGGCCATTACCCAATCGCAGGCGGAGGCAGAGGAACTGGTCGAGCGTGCCCAGCGACTCGCCGAACTTGCCGACGACTTCGTCGAAGAAACCGAGTTCGGCTTCTTATTCGATCGTGAGCGGCAGCTGTTCTCAATCGGTTACAGCGTGACTGATGGCCGCCTCGACAGCTCATACTACGACACGCTGGCATCTGAAGCGCGACTGGCGAGCTTCGTGGCGATTGCGCTCGGGCAGATTCCACACGAGCACTGGTTCAAGCTAGGACGCTCTCTGACCCCTGCGGGCGGCGCGCGCGCGCTGCTGTCCTGGAGTGCATCGATGTTCGAGTACTTCATGCCGCTCCTGGTCATGCGCGCGTACCCCGGCACGCTGCTCGACGAGACCTACCGCGCCGTGCTCGATCGGCAGATCCAGTACGCGGCGAAGCGCGGCGTGCCCTGGGGCATCTCCGAGTCGGCCTACAACGCGCAGGATCTCGATCTGAACTACCAGTACCGGGCATTCGGCGTACCCGGTCTGGGATTGAAACGCGGCCTTGCCGAGGATCTCGTCGTGGCGCCGTACGCGAGCATTCTGGCTGCGCCGATTGCGCCAGTGGACGTCGTCCGAAATCTGGAACGGTTGTCGCGCGAGGGCGCGGCGGGCCGATATGGCTTCGTCGAGGCGATCGATTACACGCCCGACCGCCAGCCCCCGGGCCACCGTTCCGGTGTCGTCCTGCCCACCTACATGGCTCACCATCAGGGAATGAGCCTGATTGCGCTCGACAACGCGATCAATGGCGCGCCGATGCAGCATCGGTTTCATGCCGAGCCGCGAGTGCAGGCCGCAGACCTCCTGCTCCAGGAACGCATCCCACGGCTGGTGCCGCTGAGAAATCCGCCGATGGAGATCGCGGATCACGTGCCGTCGCTCCGGACGGCTCCGCCGTCGTTCCGGCGATACTCGACCGCGCAGACGCTCAGTCCCCGGTGCCACCTGCTGTCGAACGGGTCCTATGTGGTCATGCTCACCAACTCCGGCGGCGGCTACAGCCGGCGGCAGCAGATCGCGCTGACCCGCTGGCGCGAAGATGTGACCACGGACGGCTGGGGCAGCTTCTGCTACGTTCGCGATCGCGAGACCGGCGACCTCTGGTCGACCGCCTATCAGCCGACCGGGCGTGAACCGGATGACTACGAGGTCATTTTCGCCCCTGATCGAGCCGTATTCAGGCGTGTGGATGGCGAGATCGAGACGCGGACCGAAATCGTCGTCTCACCCGAGGACGAAGCGGAACTCCGGCGCGTGTCGATCACGAACCACGGGTTGCGTCCGCGCAGCCTCGATATCGCAAGCTACGCGGAAGTCGTCCTGGCACCGGGCGACGCCGATCTCGCCCATCCTGCCTTCAGCAATCTGTTCGTCGAGACCACCCGGATGCCTGAGCGAGAGGCGCTTATCTGCACCCGCCGTCCGCGCACGGGCACCGATCGTTTGTATCTGATCCACGTGATGAGCGGAGGCGGGACGGCTGGTACGGCCGGCCGCTATGAAACGGATCGCGCCCGTTTCGTCGGCCGCGGCCGGACGCTCGACCGTCCGGCGGCGCTGCTCGGGCGTGACGGGTTTTCCAACACCACCGGGGCGGTTCTCGATCCAATCGTCAGCCTGGCGCAATCCATCCGCCTGCCACCGGGCGCGACCGCGCGGGTTGCGTTCACGACTGGATACGCGGACTCTGAGGCGCAGGCCCACCATCTGATCGAAAAATACAGCGATCGCCGTGCGGTTGCCCGTGCCCTCGCGCTCGCCAGCACGCACAGTCAGATTGAACTGCGGCATCTCAACCTGACTGTCGACGATACGACGCTGTTTCAGCGCTTCGCCGGGCGCTTGATTTCTGGAGACAACCGTCTGCGGGCCTTCGACGCTATCGCTGAGAATCGCCAAGGCCAGCGCGATCTGTGGAAGTACGGAATCTCTGGAGATATTCCGATCGTGCTCGCCCGCGTGGCCGATGGCACTGAAGCCCCGTTGATCGTCGAGTTGCTGAAGGCCCACGAATATCTGCGATTGAAAGGCCTGGCATTTGACTTGGTGATCCTGAACGAGCACCCTGCCAGCTACCTTCAGGAGCTCCAGCATCTGCTGCAGCAGCTCGTCGATACGAGTCCCGCTCAACCGTGGATAGACAAGCCCGGCGGAGTGTTCCTCCGCAGGTCCGATTTGATGCCCCCGGAGGATCAGCTCCTGTTGCGCGCAGCGGCCCGCGCCGTCATGAACGCGGCACAGGGAGGCCTCCGCAATCAACTCTCACGTCCGCAGCGCCTGCTCGACGAAGCGGTGTGGAGCACCGTCGATGAATTCGCGCAGCGAGCCACAAAGACGGTGTCTTCACCTCCTATCGAGCCGGAGCTCGAATTGCCCAACGGCTTTGGCGGGTTTACGGATGACGGGCGGGAATATGTGATTCACACCGACGCTCTCAAGCGCCCGCTGCCGCCATCGCCCTGGACGAACGTTGTCGCTCAGCCACAGTTTGGATTCGCGTGCACCGAAACCGGCTGTGGATACACCTGGTCCATCAACAGCCACGAGAATCGCCTGACGCCGTGGCGCAACGATCCGGTGAGCGACCAGCCCGGCGAAGTCGTGTTCATCCGCGATGAGGAAACCGGAGCGTTCTGGTCGGCGACACCTCTTCCGGCGAGCGATCGAGAGGCGTACCTCACGCGTCACGGCCATGGCTATTCCGTCTTTGAGCACTCCAGGAATGAGCTTGGCTCCGAACTGGTTCTTTTCGTGTCACCGGACGAACCGATCAAGTTCTTCCGGATCACACTCAGGAACCTGTCGTCGCGGCGGCGTCGGTGCTCGGTGACGCTGTATGTCGAATGGGTTCTCGGCGAGAACAGATCTCGTACGAGCGCTCACATCGTGACCAAGCTCGAACCCGCCACAGGTGCGGTCACCGCACGAAACGTGTTCCGGCAGGAGTTTGGATCGCGCGTCGCGTTTCTCGACCTGTCGGAGGGGCACACGCGCAGCGTCACCGGCGATCGCACGGAATTCATCGGCCGCAACGGGTCACTCGCCCGTGCGGCGGCGCAGCGCCGTCTTGAGCTGTCACACCGGGTAGGGTCGGCGTTCGATCCGTGCGGGGCGATTCGCGTTCGCGTCGACCTCGGTCCCGGCGGCGAACAGGTGTTGATTGGCGTCCTGGGCGATGCCGAGGACGAATCGCACGCGCGGGATCTCGTCCAGCGGTACCGCAATCGCGACGCCGTGGACAAGGTGCTCAGCCGGACGACGTCGTATTGGAACGATCTCCTTGGCGTCGTCAACGTTCGCACTCCGGATCGGGCGATGGACTTGATGCTGAACCGGTGGCTCCTCTACCAGACGTTGTCGTGCCGGATCTGGGGGCGCTCGGCGTTCTATCAGTCGAGCGGCGCCTTCGGATTTCGCGATCAGCTCCAGGATGCGCTGGCGCTCATGATGTCCGCGCCTGCCCTCGTTCGCGATCACCTGCTCCGCGCCGCATCGCGCCAGTTTGTCGAAGGCGACGCCCAGCACTGGTGGCACGAACCGGGCGGCCAGGGGGTGCGTACCCGGTTCTCGGACGACCGATTGTGGCTGATCTACGCGACGCTTCACTACATCACCGCGACCGGGGACGAAGGCGTGCTGGACGAAGTGGCCCCGTATCTCAGCGCGCGGTTACTGAATCCAGACGAGCACGAAATCTACGATCGACCGGCTGTCGCAAATGAATCAGGCACGTTGTACGACCACTGCGTGCGGGCGCTCAGTGTGAGCCTCTCGACCGGTGCGCACGGGTTGCCTCTCATGGGCACCGGGGACTGGAACGACGGCATGAACCTGGTCGGGGCGGGAGGCAAGGGCGAGAGCGTGTGGCTCGGCTGGTTCCTGGTGTCTCTGCTGCGTCCGTTCGCCGACATTGCCACAAAACGCGGTGACCGCGAGCTGGCCGAACGATATCGTCACCACGCAACCGCGGTGACCTCCGCGATCGAATCGGCCTGGGATGGCGACTGGTATCGGCGCGCGTATTTCGACGATGGGACGCCGCTCGGCTCGAAGGAGAACACGGAATGTCAGATTGATGCGATCGCGCAGTCCTGGGCGGCATTGTCTGGCGCAGGCGATGAGGCGCGGGCGCGGCAGGCGATGGAAGCGGTTGACCAGCGGCTCGTTCGTCGTGACGATCGGCTCGTGCTTCTGCTCGCGCCGCCATTCGATCGCATGACCCCGAGTCCGGGGTACATCCAGGGATATGTTCCTGGCGTGCGTGAGAACGGCGGGCAATACACACACGCCGCCTTGTGGAACGTGCTGGCGTTTGCCAGGCTCGGTGACGGCGACCGCGCGTTTGAGCTCTTCTCCATCCTCAACCCGGTCAATCACACACGCACCCCAGAGGAGGTGCAACGATACCGCGCCGAACCCTACGTCGTCGCCGCCGACGTCTACTCGGCTCCGCAGCACACCGGCCGCGGCGGCTGGACCTGGTATACGGGATCGGCCGGTTGGATGTACCGCATCGGCATCGAAACGCTCCTCGGAATCAGTCTCCGGCGAGGCGCGCTGCATATTGATCCGTGCATTCCAAAGAGCTGGCCTCGCTACGAGGTCACGTTCAAACCATCACGCACGCCGTACCACATCGTGGTCGAGAACCCGGACGGTGTCAGTCGAGGCGTCAAACGAATTGAAGTGGATGGAGTGGATCACACTGGGCAGGACATTCCGTTCGCCGACGACGGCGTCCAGCATTCCGTGCGCGTAGTGCTGGGAGATTGAGGATCAATCAGCAATCAAAAATCGAACAATCCTATTCCTCCGTCTTCCAATGAATCTTGTCGAACTGTACCGGCTCAACTCGACGATGAGCCATATGCTTCGCAATCTGCCGAGCGTGAAAGCGCCCGTTTTCGATGAACCAGCGTCCGGTTTTCAGCCCGCCGCAGACGGTGCCGGCGACATAGACGCCGCGCCGGCTGGTTTCGAAGGTGGTCTCGTCGTAGATCGGCGTCCGAAACGGATCGTCACCGATAGTGATATCGAGGGATTCGAGGAACCGATAGTCCGGACGGTACCCCGTCATCGCGAGCAGCCAGTCGTTCTCGATCTCGATCGTGCCGGCCGGTGTGGTCAGGCGGAGCGACGACGGCAGGATCTCTTCAACCGTCGTGTTGAAATAGGCCTTGATGCTGCCTTCCTTGATGCGATTCTCGAGGTCGGGCTTGATCCAGTACTTGACCTTGTCCGACAACTCCGCTGAGCGGACGATCAGCGTCACTTGGGCGCCGTGGCGGTAGCAATCGAGCGCAGCCTTGGCGGCGGAATTTCTCGCGCCGATGACGGCCACCTTCTGACGCACATAGGGATACGGCTCGCGATAGTAGTGGGTCACCTTCGGCAGGTTTTCACCCGGCACATTCAGGAGGTTGGCCTCATCGAAAAAGCCGGTGGAGACGATCACGTTCCGCGCGGGATATTCGCTCTTGTCGGTCTCTACCGTGAAGTCGCCCGCTTCTCCACGGACGGCCAGCACACGTTCGTAGAGGCCGATGTCGAGCTTCTCCTGCGCGGCGACGCCGCGGTAATACTCGACCGCCTCTTCGCGTGTCGGTTTGTATCCCTGGATTGGAAACGGGTAGCCGCCGATTTCGATGAGATCCGGCGTCGAGAAGAACTCCATCCGCGCCGGGTAGCCGACGATGGAGTTGACGAGTGATCCCTTCTCGATGATCCGCGCCTGAAGCCGCTCGCGCTGCGCTTCAATGGCGCACGCCAGCCCGACCGGGCCGGCGCCCACCACCAATACGTCGTACATCTATTAGCGCTGCACCCGCTGCGGTTCGAGCCGCGACTCGACCGGGCGAAGCGCCTTCTTCGACGATCTGCGAGCGAGTCGTTCCTGGAGCCGCTCCATGTAGATGTAGAACACCGGGGTCACGTAGAGCGTGAGTGTCTGCGAAACGAGCAGGCCGCCGACGACAGCCAGGCCGAGCGGACGCCGCGCTTCCGCCCCGGCGCCCCATCCCATTGCGATCGGCAGCGTCCCCATCAAGGCGGCCATGGTGGTCATCATGATCGGCCGGAATCGAACCATGCACGCTTCGTGTATCGCCTCGGCTGCGCCGAGGTTGCGATCGCGACGCGCCTCGATTGCGAAGTCGATCATCATGATGCCGTTCTTCTTCACCAGACCAACGAGCATGATGACGCCGACGAAGGCGTAGATGTTCAAGTCCTGGTTGAAGATCAGTAGCGTCAACAGCGCGCCGAAGCCGGCAGACGGCAGGCCGGAAAGAATCGTGATCGGATGGATGAAGCTCTCGTAGAGGATGCCGAGCACGACGTAGATGACGAAGATCGCCAGCACCAGGATCCAGCCGAGACCCTTCAACGATTCCTGGAACGCCTGCGCGGTTCCCTGGAAGCTGCCCGACACGGTGCTCGGCAGCGTCTCGCGCGCGAGCTGTTCGACGCGCGCCACCGCATCACCAAGCGCGACGCCTGGCGCGATGTTGAACGAGAGCGTGACCGACGGCAGCTGCCCGATGTGATTCACTGACTGCGGGCCGACAGTCTGGCGCGTCGAAACGACCGCTGAGAGCGGGATCAGCTTTCCGCCGGGCCCCTGGACGTACAGCATCGACAGGGCCGCCGGGTCCTGTTGATACTGCGGCGCCACCTGCATGATCACTTGGTACTCGTCGTTCGGCGCGAAGATCTGCGAAATCTGACGCGACCCGTAGGCGGAGGACAGTGCGGATTCGACCTGATCCACCGTCAAGCCCAGCGCCGCAATCTGCTCGCGATCCAGCCGGACATTGAGTTCGGGATTCTTGATTTGCAGATCCGAATTGACGTCGAGCAGCCCGGGGACGTTCCTCAGCGCGGCCTCGAAGCCCGGCGACACGCGGTACAGCTCCTCCGTGTCCGGGTCCTGCAGCGAGAACTGGTACTGGGCGCGCGACATCATGCCGCCGATTCGGATCGCAGGCGGATTCTGAAGCACCACGCGAACGCCGGGAACGCGGGCCATCTTCGGCCGGAGTTCCTCGATGACCTGATCGGCCGAAAGCGTGCGCTCACTCCGCGGTTTCAGGTCGACGTTCAGCCGGCCGCCGCCGCCACCTCCGGGGCCGCCGATGTTCGCCGTGAACGACGCCACGTTCGGGTCGGCGGCCAGGATGGCCATGATTTCGCGTTGATGCGCGACGTTCGCGTCGAAGCCAATGCCCTGAATCGTTTCGATCTGTCCGCCGAGCTGCCCGGTGTCGACGCTCGGAATGAACCCGGTCGGGACGATGCGGAACAGATAAATGGTTCCGACCAGCAGCAAGGCGGACACGACCATCGTCGTGCCCTTGAACCGAATCGTCTGGGTCAGCGTCCAGCCATAGGCGTGAAGAGAGCCGTCGAAGACACGTTCGATGGCGTTGTACAACCGCCCGTGGCGCATCGAGTGCGGCGGTTTGAGGAACCGGCTGCAGAGCATCGGTGTCAGCGTCAGCGACACGAGACCGGAGACGAGAATGGCCGCCGCAATCGTGACCGCGAATTCGTGCATCAGCCGTCCGACGATGCCGCCCATGAACAGAATCGGGATGAAAACCGCCGCCAGCGACAGCGTCATCGAGACGATGGTGAACGCGATCTCCTTCGATCCGTCAAGCGCCGCTTGCAGACGGGACTTCCCCATCTCCATGTGCCGGACGACGTTTTCCAGCATGACGATCGCGTCGTCGACGACGAAGCCGACCGAGAGCGTGAGCGCCATGAGCGACAGATTGTCGATGCTGTAGCCGAACGCCCACATGACGGCGAACGTGCCGACGATCGAGAACGGCAGCGCCAGCGATGGGATGATCGTGGCCGACAGGTTCCTGAGGAACAGGAAAATCACCATCACGACCAGGAAGACCGTCAGCAGCAACGTGAACTTGACGTCCTCGACCGATTCGCGGATCGAAACGGAACGGTCGCTGCGGATGCCGAGCTGGAGGGCTGCCGGCAGCTGGGCCTGAATCTCCGGCAGGAGTGCCTTGATCGCGTCCACGACCTGGACCGTGTTCGTGCCGGGCTGGCGCGAGATGGCGAGATAGATCGTCGGCATTCCGTTGAACCAGCTCGCGTTCCGCGGGTTCTCGACGCCGTCGTAGACGTTGGCGACCTCACTGAGCCGGACTGGACTGCCGTTGCGATAGGCGATCGGTATGGGGCGGTATTCCTCGGCGGCCATCAGCTGCCCGCTGGTCTGGACGACGAAGTTTCGCTGCGGACCATACAGCGTTCCCGTCGGCCGATTGACGTTCGCGCTGGCGATCGCCTGCGCGACTTGATCGATCCCGATCTGTCGTGCCGCGAGCTGGGTCGGATCGATGTCGATCCGCACTGAAAACTTCTGAGCGCCAAAGACGTTGACGCCGGCGACCCCGCTGACCATCGAGAGCCGCTGGGCGATCACCGATTCCGCGAACTCATCCACTTGCGACAGTGGCATCGTCGACGAGCTGAGCGTCAGAAACAGGATCGGCTGGTCCGCCGGGTTCACCTTCTGGTACGACGGAGGCGAGGGCATCCCGGGAGGCAACTGCCTCGCCGCGCGCGCGATCATCGACTGCACGTCCTGCGCGGCGGAATCGATGTCGCGGCTCAGATCGAACTGCAGCGTGATGTTGGTGTTGCCCTGGCCGTTGCTGGAGCTGATCGAGGTCACGCCGGCGATCGTCGAGAACTGCTTTTCAAGAGGTGTCGCGACCGACGAGGCCATCGTCGAGGGGCTCGCTCCGGGCAGACTTGCCTGGACCTGGATGGTTGGATAGTCGACGCTCGGGAGGTCACTCACCGGCAGCAGGCGGTAGCCCAGCACGCCGAAGATGAGAATGGTCGTGACGAGCAACGTCGTCGCGACAGGCCGCCGAATGAAAGGTTCAGCGAAATTCATGACTGATTTCCTCGATTCCCGCCCCGGCGTCCGCCATCGCCACCGCCGCCGCCGCGCCGGCGGCCGCCTTCGTTCGATCCTCCGCCGCCCTGGCCGCCTGCACCGTCGCCCCGCGTGCCAGTCGTCACGCGAGATCCGGGGTTGAGCCGCAGTTGCCCGTCGGTCACGATTTCTTCGCCCGCTCTCACGCCGTGAGAGATGATGCTTTCGTCACCCTGCTGCCGCTCGACGGCGATGGTTCGCAGTTCTGCGGTCCGATCGTCCGGTTTCACGACGTAGACGAATTGCCCGGACTGCGACGTCTGCACCGCCACGGAGGGGACAACGATGGCGTTGGGATCGGTGCGCAGAATCAGATTCACCTGCACGAACAATCCCGGCCACAACGCGTGATCCGCGTTCGCAAATGTCCCCTTCATCCGGATCGTGCCGGTTGTCGGATCGACGCTATTATCGATGAAACTCACCGTCCCCGATTCGATGGTGATCGAGGTGGGGGCGGGTGGCGGAATCGCAGTTGAGGCGCCGTCGTTTCCATCGGATGGCGGTGCGGTCCCCGGATTGGGCGGGGCAATCTGCGGCGCCCCGGGTGTGCCGGCTGACTGGATTCTCGCTTCGATTTTGAGGGCCCGCTGCCCCTGGTATCGCCGGATATCAGGGAGATACCGGCCGGGCACCGAGAAGGTCACATAAATTGGCGCCACCTGGTTGATGACGACCAGCGGCGTGGTGTCGTTGGCCCGAACCAGATCCCCCTGGTGCACGTTCAACGCGCCGGTGCGTCCGGAAATGGGGGACATGATTCTCGCGTACTGAAGGTTCAGACGGGCGTTCTCGATCTGCGCCTGGTCGGCCGCCAGCGTCGATTCCAGGGCGTTGGCGTTCGCAATCTGCGTCTCGTACTGGTCGCGGGCGATCAGGCCGCGTTTGAACAAATCGTCGTATCTCTCTCGCTGAGCCTTGGCGTTGTTAGCCTGTGCAGTGTCGCGGGCCAGCACCGCCTGTGCCTGCTGAAGAGCCGCTTCGAACGGCCGGGCGTCGAGCGTGAAAAGGGGCGTTCCCTTCTGGACATCCTGTCCTTCGGTAAAGTGAATGGTGCTCAGCTGCCCGGTCACCTGGGCGCGAATCTGGACGGTCGCCAAGGGCTCCGCGGTGCCGACCGCAGGGATGGTCACAGGGACGGCTTTCGACACGGCGCGCGCGGTGACAACCGGCACTGGGCCGCCCCCGCCGGCGCCCCGACCGCCTCGTCCTCCCGCGCCTCGCCCGCCACCGGCTCCTCTGCCGGCTTCGCCGGCAGACGGTGGATCGGCACCCGGCTCCTTCGAGCACGATGAGCTCGAAAAGCCAGCCAAAAGGAGACAAACCAACGCTAACCCGGCGGTTCGGGACGGCAGGAAGCAGGAGCGCGCGATTATGGGCATGCGGAGGCTGACAACATTATCTACTCGTACAGGGTAAACGACGCGTCGCCAGCCCTTGTTTACCGGCCTGCGTCAGCTCTGGCAGGCTTCCCGCCAATCAGCAATTCCCTACGTGCCTCGCTTCTTCTCGTACTCCTCGACGATGCGCTTGAGCGCGTCGCGCTCGGTGATCTGAAGGCGGTCCGGCCCTTCCTTGTTGACGCGCTGAACGACGATTTCGTACTCACGGTCGTCCTGTATCGACCCTCTGGCCAGGATGACCGGTGTCGCTCGCCACACACCCAGCGGCCCCGACCAGAGGTACAGCAAATACTCACGATCGTCGACGACGAGCGGGGTCGAGTGTCCAGCGTCCCCGCGCTCGCGCCACCCGCGCGTGCGGCCGTCAACCGATCGCCACATCAGCAGCCGATCGGCAAACAGCTCTCCGAGGAAGCGGACGACGTCGTTGGCGATTCCCTCGACCGCCTTGTCCGTTCCCCGTTCCTGGTCGTAGGGATTGAAGAAGTGGTCGTAGACAATGCTGCCGACCGCGAGGTCGGCCGAACTGTCGCGGTCGGCAATCCGCACCTCGCCAACCTCAGCGGTGGACTTCCGGGAAGACGGCAATCGGATCCGGCGGTTCGCCAAGGCGCAGCCCGCGATCCGAGAAGCGTGCGACGAGCATCGGCACGAGGACGTCGCGAATGCTCATGACGGTTTCGAGGCTCCCTTCGGTCGCGCGTAGTGATACCCGCTTGAGACGTCGACCGCCACGGGACAGTCAAAGAGTTCCGAGAGCCGCGAGCCCGTCAGGTTTTCGGCGGCGGAGCCGTCGGCCATGATGCGTCCGTCACGAATGAGAATCACGCGACCGAATCTCAGGAACGATTTCTTCGATGTGATGAGTGATCAATACGATTGTCGTCCCCGCGCGCGCAAGACCGACGGACGGTTTCCATGAAGCTCTGGCGCGCGACCAGGTCGAGCCCAGTCGTCGGTTCATCGAGAACGAGGGCGCGCGGGGTCGTGACCAGCGCGCGCGCGAGCAGGACGCGACGCGCCTCGCCGCTGGACATCTCGTCGAGCGTGCGGCCCGTCGAGGTGCGACGCGCCAGCTGACTGCAGCGCGGCCGCGGCGCGCTCCCGCATCGCATCGGTGACGGTGCCGTACCGAAGGATTCCGTACGAGCTCAGAAATGCCGAGAGTACCGCTGCTTCCGCGGTGATCGATCCTTCGCTGTTGCCGTTGACGAAATGCTGATGCAGGTCAGCGGAGATGATTCCGAGCTGCGAGCGCAGCTCGAAGAGATCCCAGTTCTGACGGCCGAAGACGCGGACCGGCGGCGTCCCGTTGGCCGGCGCCAGCGGCGCGCTGCTCCTGCGTAAGCAGGCTGACGAGCAGGGACTTGCCCGCACCGTTCGGGCCGATGATCGCGGTGTGCTCACCTTGAGCGATTCGTCAGACGTGAGCCGATCGAGCACACGCCGGCCGTCTTTGACGACGGTCGCATCGGATAGTTCGAGCACGGGCGCATCGACGGACATGCCCCATTGTAGCCACGCCAGCGGTGAACTGCCTCATGATCGATGTCGGCTCCGCGTGCGGTTGCTGTGCTCCTCGGCGTGGAACCGATGTATGAGACGATGCAGCACGGGTGCGGTGAGAACCGCGAACGCCGCGATGAAGGCCAGGCCGGCGTACAGCGCGAACAGGCCGGCGAACATTTTTCCCGCGGTGTACTTGAATTTCGCCGACCGGACCCATCCCGCCGAGCAACATCGCGGTGTTGAGAAACGCGTCAATCCACTTCTGGTCCGCGAAGAAATGAAAGCCGACCATTCCGACCGCGATTGAAAACAGGGCGAACGGCAACACGTACCCCCCGTGGCGGAGCATCCGGCGAACGAATGCAGGCCACGGAAGCAGTGGTGCGGTTCGATGTTCGTACAGACTCACGACAGTCCTCAATCGCGCTTGTTCGCGAGCAGGCGCTCGAGCACGGCAGTCTCGCTGCCACGCAGGCCGCTCAGCGTGGCGTCCATGACAACGGGATCGTTTCCATATCGCTCGAGCACAGTCGACGGCGGCCGATTCTCTGACCCCGGCCGGCAGCGCCCCAATCGAAGCGGCGAGTTGCTGACGCACGGCCCAGTCCGCGTCGTCAAGCCGCTTCAACACCGCGGACTGGATCGGATGATTGGCCTCGCCAAGCCAGCGTTCCGCGATGCGAATCGCCGACATGCGCACTTCTCGTGATGCGGTCCTCCAGCGCGGCAGTCACCGTGGCCGTCTGGATGGCATCAAGACCGTCGAGCGTCCACAGCGCATGGAGACGCGTCCGCCAATCGGGTGCCTTCGCCGCAAGAGTCGTCAGCGCCGGGAGCGCCATCTTCGCCCCGCGTTCGACCAGCAGCCGTTGCGCCGTATCGCGTCGCCAGCCGTTCGGATGTGCCAGCGCCGTCGACGAGATGTCGCGGCGGTCGCGGCGGCAAAGGGACGCGTGGTGTCCCTTCTGGTCGTCTCGTGCATGACACGATAGATGCGACCGTACCCAGTCGGTTGTTCGAGCTTCCGCGCAAGAATCTGATCTCTGAGGTACTCGGTGATCGAAATCCGGTGTTCGATGATGCCCGCGGTACATGTCGGCAATGTACAGTGTGCCGTCAGGTGCGTTCGACAGGAAGACCGGCCGAAAACGCTCATCGGTCGAGGCCAGGAACTCGCCCCGCTCGTACGCCTTTCGCGCCCGCGGTCCTGAGCCGTCGTCGGAAACGATGATTCGGCTGACGAGGTTCGCTGCCGGTTCGGCGACGAAGACGTTGCCGTAGAGCTCCGGCGGCAGCCGATCGCCGCGGTAGACGAGCGGCGCACACACCGACGTGAACCGGGCAAGCGATCCGTCGTCGCGATCGATGCCGAGCTGATAGGCGCGGTTGGTTCCGGGATTCGGCCGCACCGGCCACACCATATTCAGATCGGGATTGTCGTCCGCCAGGCGCTCGTAGCTGCCGCGCGTGCGCAGCAGGTTCGGATTGCGCGCGTAGTACCGAGGTTGGAACGAGATCCACGTGGAGCGCTGATTCATTCGTGTTCCGATAAGTCCGACCGGCGTCGTCCTGGCTCACACCCCATTCGCCGCGTGGCAGCGTCGGTTGCACCTCGAACACGCCGTCCTTCAGGCGCAGCTGAATGTCGGACTGCCCGGCGGTGTACATCCGGTTGTCGAGCGCCCAGTAGAAGCCATTGGCATTGTTCTGCGGATCGCCGTCGAAGCGGCCGTAGCGATCGGTGACGAGTTCCTTGGTGTCCATCCGCAGATCGCCGTTCGTGTCGTGCATCAGCCAGACGTTCGGCGGTTCGGCGACGAGGACTCCGCGATCGAGTACTTTCAGCGATCGCGCGAGCACGAGGTCATCGGCAAATACGGTTCGCTTGTCCATGCGACCGTCGTCGTTCGTGTCCTCGAGGACGACGACGCGTCCGATTGGATCGTGCTCGTTCGAGCCACGGATGATCGGCCATGAAGCCCGGCATCTCGACCACCCACAGTCGTCCTTCCAGATCCCAGTCGAGAGCGACCGGTTCCTGAATCAATGGCTCGCTGGCGACGAGCTCGACGTGGTACCCGGGTGGCATGTAGAAGGTTTTCAGGGCTTCTTCTGGCGAGAGTGCCGGAGAGTCGCTCGAAACCTTCTGCAGCCCGGGGGGCCACGGGCGATTGACGGGCGAATGCTGGTCGCCTCGGATTGCGACCGACAGACGGTCAGCAAGGCAACGAGTGGCGAAAATCGGTGAAACCAGTTTGACCATCGCTGGTGCAGAATATCCCGCCATGACGGAAGCTGAAAGCCCTTCAGTGATGTCCCGGCGCGAGTTCGTCGCCACGGCAGGCCTGGCGCTCGCCGGCGCGGCCCTGACTCCGGCATCAGCCGAAGGCGCGGAGCCGATCGTCGACATTCATCAGCATCTTGGCTACAGCGGCCGGCCCGATGACGTGCTGCTTCGCACACCAGCGGGCGATGGGCATGACGACGACGATTCTGCTGCCGGCTGGACGCAACGTGAACACGCCGTCGACGCACGATGGCGTCTCGAACGGGCTGCAGGCGCAGTGCCTCGGCAACGAGCCATGCCGTCAGTTTGCCAAGGCGCATTCGAGTGCGTTTCGCTTCGGCGCCAACGAAGTGCCCGACGTCGAAGGCGCGACGCGAGAGATCGAGCGCTACCTGAAACTCGGTGGGGTTGTGATCGCCGAGCAGAAGTTCGGCGTGGAGTGCGACTCTACCGAGATGCAAGCGATCTTCGCGATCGCCGCGGAGCACCACGTTCCGGTGCTGATGCACTGGCAGTTCCAGATGTACAACTACGGCTTCGAACGCTTTCACAAGATGCTCGAGAAGTATCCGAGGGTGAATTTCCTCGGCCACGCGCAGACGTGGTGGGGCAACATCGACAAGAACAACGCCGACCAGACGCGTCATGTACCCGAAAGGTCCGGTCACCCGGGGTGGCCTGACCGACCGGTACCTGAGCGACTACCCGAACATGTTTGGCGATCTGTCGGCAGGCTCCGGGCTGAACGCGCTGACGCGCGACGAGGACTTCGCCGCGACTTCATCGCGCGCCATCAGGACAAACTCGTGTACGGCAGCGACTGCAGCGATCATGGATGGGATCAGGCGTGCCAGGGCGCGCAGACGATCGCCGCGATCCGGCGGCTGTCGCCGAGCAAGGCGGTCGAGCGCAAGCTGCTGTATGGGAATGCGAAGAAGTTGTTTCGCTTGTGAGCGACAGCTACGTGTCACGCTGAACGGACCGACGGTAAGTCGAAGAAACGAAGATCCGAAGATCCGAAGAAAATGCAGATCACGCTGCGCTGGCGGGACGCCGGCGTGCGCCAGCGTGTCCTTGAGGGTCGCAGCCCGGCCCGCGCAGCCGGCTGGCGCCCCTGCGCCAGCCGGACCTCCACAGCGGCGTCCGCCGCCGCCGGCCTCCGGCCGGCAACCAGGCAGTCCGAGAATCACAGATGCAAGCAGTACTCGATCACGATCTGCTTGTATCTGCGATTCTCGAACTCCCTGACGCGCGAAGCGCGTGGCGGCGGACGCGAACCGCAGCTTCGGATCTTCGGATCTTCGTTTCTTCGACGTACGCCGTGTGCTCGTGCAGTGCGACAGTGAGTTACGTTGGGGTGAGCCTCGACTTCGCGTAGTAGTTTTCCACACACCTGTCCATCACCCACGATGTGCGCGCCGCGCTCTCGCCGGTCGATGGACATCGTCCCGTTGCCACGCAGTTCGTCGACGATCGTCTGAATCAGCGGCTGATGTACGTGCGGAGGGTTCCGCACGTCTTCAACACGTGACGTTCGCTGCCCTGTCGAAGAATCACATCGGTATCGCTGAAGATCGGTGTGGTCAGCTCACCTGCCGTAGCCGATGAATGTCATGACATCGCTCTTCTCCGACGCGTTGAAGTTCCAGATCCCGGTGCCGATGGTCCATGTCTCGAAACTCGAAGGCCGCGACGGTCACGTCTTCGGCCGCGTATGCGCCGGCGGTGTTGAAGCGAATATCCGCGACGCGCGCTGATTCGTGCCGATCAGAAAATCGAGCAGGTCGAAGCAGTGAGACCCGAGATCGAAGAACGAGCCCGGCGCCGCTGACGGCCGGATCGATGCGCCAGTTCGTGGCATCGGCGCCGGTCGAGCGGCGGCGCGGTGACCTGGACGTGAACCGACGTGACGCGACCGATGGCGCCGTCGCGCAGTCGATCGCGAACGATGCAGAAATCGCGGCAGCGCGCGGCGGTAGTACGCGACCCACAGCGGCAGGCCGCGCGACTCGGAACGCCTCGATCATGCGGAGGCACTCGGCGTGATTGAGCGCCATCGGCTTCTCGACCAGGCACGGCTTGCCGGCCGCGGCGACGCGAAGCGCCAGCTCGCAGTGGCTCGATGGCGGTGTCGCGATGTAGACCGCGTCGACGTCGGCGTCCTCAATGAGATCGTCGGCGCGATCGTAGGCGCGCGGCACGCCGTGGCGGCGCGCGTAGTCCTGCGCCTTGGCCGCCGTCGCGCCGCATGACCGCGACGAGCGCCGAGCCATCGGCCTTCTGAAAGCCGGGACCGCTCTTGATCTCGGTGACGTCGCCGCAGCCGATGATCCCCCAGCGAATCGTGCGCATCCGTCGCTGACCGCCTACGCCAGCAGCTTCTGGACGACGTTGCCGTGGACGTCGGTCAAGTCGGAATTCGCGCCCCTGGAACTTGTAGGTGAGCTTGGTGTGATCGAGACCCATCAGGTGAAGGATGGTCGCGTGGAGATCGTGCACTTCGACCGGATCTTCGACCACGTTGTAGCCGAGATCGTCGGTCTTTCCGATCGTGATGCCGCGGTTTGACGCCGCCGCCGGCCATCCAGATGGTGAACGCGCGCGGATGATGATCGCGGCCCATCAGCTTCGAGCCGCCGCGCGCTTCGTTCATCGGCGTCCGTCCGAACTCTCCGCCCCAGATGACGAGCGTCGTGTCGAGCAGGCCGCGCTGCTTGAGATCGCGGACGAGCGCGGTCGCGGCGCGATCGGTTTCGCGGCAGAGCTCGGGAACCTTGGTCGCGATATCGGTGCCGACGCTGGCGCCGTGCGTGTCCCAGCCGCGGTGATAGAGCTGCACGAAACGAACGCCGCGCTCGACCAGACGGCGCGCGAGCAGGCAGTTGTTGGCGAACGACACCTTGCCCGGCTCGGTGCCGTAGAGCGCGTGAATCGTCTCGGGCTCGCTCGAAATGTCGGTCAGCTCCGGCACGCTGCTCTGCATCCGATACGCCATCTCGTACGACGCGATGCGGGTGTCGATCTCGGGATCGCCGGCGTCTGCACGACGGACGCGGTTCAGATCTGTCACGAGATCGATCGACTCGCGGCGGGCGCCGCGTCCACGCCCTCGGGGTTCGACACGAACAGCACCGGATCGCCCTTCGATCGAAACTCGACACCCTGATAGACCGTCGGCAGAAATCCGCTGCCCCAGCACGATTTGCCGCCGTCGGGTGCGTTCTCTCCCGACAGCAGCACGACGAATCCGGGCAGGTCGCGGCTCTCGCTGCCGAGTCCGTAGGTCAGCCACGAGCCGATGCTCGGACGCCCGAACACCTGGCTGCCGGTGTTCATGAAGATCTGGCCGGGCGCGTGGTTGAACTGGGTCGTGTGCACCGAGCGGACGATCGCGATGTCGTCGGCAATCGTCGCAAGCTGCGGCAGCAGCTCGGAGAGTTCCGCTCCTGATTGTCCGTAGCGCTTGAAGGTGAACGGCGACCCCAGCAGTCGCGGCGTGCCCTTGATGAAGGCGAACCGCTCACCTTTCGGGAACGAACTCCGCGGGAATCTCCTGACCGTCGAACTTCTGCAGCGCCGGTTTGTTGTCGAAGAGATCGAGCTGCGTCGGCGCGCCCGCCATGAAGAGATAGATGATCTGCTTCGCCTTCGGCGCGAAGTGCGGCGCTCGCGGCGCGAACGGCGTGTCGGGCTGCTGCGCGAAGAGCCGATCGTCAGCAGCGCCGACAAGGCGACACCCCCGATGCCGAAGCCCGACTGCTTGAAGAAGTGACGTCGCGTGATCGCGCGAAGAGTTTTGGTGATCCATGTTCGCGTCCGTTATTCCTTGGTCAGCGCTTCGTCGAGATTCAGGAGCGCATTCGCGACGAGCGTCCAGGCCGCCTGTTCTGCGGCGTCAACGTCCGGTCACCTCGTATCCCTTGATCGTTTGAGCGGCCGCCGCGCGATCGTTCTGAAACGTTCGAGCTGCCGCTGGTACGACGCAGAATCCGATCGACTTCGTGCTGGTTTCGGCGTGCGGGTCGCCACCAGGCGGAACGCGTAGGTCGCCCGGGTCGCATCGGCTGGCGAGGCTTCCTCAGCACCCGCGCGGCCAGGGCACGCGCCGCCTCGAAGTACGCCTCATCGTTCAGCGTGGTCAGGGCCTGAAGCGGCGTGTTCGTGCGGACGCGACGCACGGTCGTGTGCTCGCGGCTCGTCGCGTCGAAGGTCATGAAGCTCGGATACGTGGCCGAGCGGCGGATGAACACGTAGAGCCCGCGGCGATAGCGGTCCTCGCCTTCGCTCGGCGTCCATTTCTCGCTGCTGTACGGAATGTCCCAGATGCCGTCCGGCTGCGGCGGGAAGACGCTGGGCCCGCCAATCTTGCGGCTCAGACAGACCGCTCGCCGCCAGCACGCTGTCGCGCACCATCTCCGCTTCCATCCGGAATCGCGGGCCGCGCGCGAGCAGACGATTGTAGGGATCGCGTTCAACCAGGCTCGGCGACGCCTCCGACGCCTGGCGATAGGTCGCCGACGAGACGATCAGCTTGTGGATCGCCTTCTGACTCCATCCCTGCTGCATGAATTCGGTGGCCAGCCAGTCGAGCAGTTCCGGGTGCGACGGCGGCGTTCCCTGCGTGCCGAAGTCTTCGCTGGTTTCGACGATGCCGCGGCCGAAGAACTGTTCCCAGGCGCGATTGACCGCGACGCGCGCGGTCAACGGGTTCTCCTCGTCGATCAGCCAGCGCGCCAGGCCGAGACGATTCGGCATCTGATCGTCGCGCAGCGGATGCAGCGTCGCCGGGCACGTCGGCGTAGACCTGCTCCCCCTTGTCCATGAAGTTGCCGCGCCGACGGACGAACGCGGAGGGCCGTTCGTAACCAGCGCGCTCGCGCATGACGAGCGCGGTCGGGATCCCGAGCGCCTTGAGATCCTTCTCCAGCTCCGCGATCCGATCGCGAGTTGGCTTCAGCGAGACCGCGACGCGTGCGATAGAAGGTCGCCAGATCCTTGCGTCTGCTGTTCCGTTCGTTCGGCTGCGGCAAGATTCGAGAACCGGCCGCAGCCTGTGCCGGAAGTTCGACGATGCGCTGCGGCGAGGCGCTGGACGTGACCGACAGGCGGAACCGGCCGATCGACTGGCCGACGGCTGCTCCCTGGTATTTCAACCGAATGGTCAGAGCCCGGCGTCGTCGAGTGGCTGATCGAGCGTGAACACGATCTGACGCGGCAGTCGCTTCTCTTCACGGCTTGCGTCGATGCGCCATCCGCGCGGCGCCGCTGCGTCTCGCGGCAGCGTTCTTCGGAAAGAACGCGTCGAAGTTCGTGCCGCCGACCGCTTCGTCCGCGCGAATCGGCCTTGATCGTCGCGACGCGCACTCACCGGCGTCGATCTCGATGCCGTTGAACTGGAAGTTGCCGTAGGGGTCGCGGCCAGGACCGCCTTTCGGCAACGAGGGATCCGGCAGAGCTTCGAGTCGGATCGCCGTGATGCCTCGGCAGCAGTCGTCGTTCGCCTCGATGGTGTAGACCGTCTCGCCCGGGATTCGGGTCCGGACGCGAGGATCGAGCCGTCGGGCTGAGCGGTGAGGACGACACTGCCCTCGGCAGCGCGCGGCTTCGGCGTCGAACGTTGCCACGCGCTCGATGACTCGACCCGCATCTCCTGTTCCCAGCTCGCCTGCTCGCGGGCGAGTAGCCGGCGTGTCGGTCTTCAGCGTCGGCTGCGAGCTCGTCGATTTCTTCCTGGATCGTCTTGCGCTTCGCTTCCTGCTCCGGCGTCGGCACGTCAATCGTCGCTTCGAAATAGCGCGTGCCGTCGCCAAACGTTTTCGCGTCGTAGTCGCTGTTCTGGAAGAACGCCATCATCCGGTAGTAGTCCTTCTGCGTGAAGGGATCGTACTTGTGGTTGTGGCACTGCGCGCATCCGAGCGTCGTCCCCAGCCAGACGGTCGCGGTCGTGTTGACGCGATCGACGAGCATCTCGTAGCGCGCTTCCTCCGGATCGATGCCTCCTTCTTCGTTGGTCATCGCGTTGCGATGAAAGCCGCTGGCGATCAGCTGATCGATGGTCGGGATTGGGCAGCATGTCGCCGGCGATCTGCTCGATCGTGAACCGATCGAACGGCATGTCGCGGTTCAGCGCGTTGATCACCCAGTCGCGGTATTTCCACATCACGCGCGGGAGATCCTTTTCGAACCCCTGCGAGTCGGCGTAGCGCGCGAGATCGAGCCAGGGCGGGCCCATCGTTCACCGTAATGAGGCGACGCGAGCAGTCGTTCGACGAGCGCCGCGTAGGCCGCGTCCTTGCCGTCGCGTGCGGCATCGGCGAGGACGGCGTCCACTTCGGCCGGAGACGGCGGCAGTCCCAATCAGATCCAGCGATACACGCCGGACCAGCGTCTCGAGCGGCGCTTCGGCGGACGGATGCAGACCTTCCTTTCTCGAGCCGCGCGAGAACGAATCGATCGATTGGCGTGCGGACCCAGGCGGATTTCGCGACGTCCGGAAGGGCCGGACGCGCCGGACGGCGATAGGCCCAGTGGACGGCGGGCTCTTCAGCCGCTGGTCTGTGCGACCGCCGGCGCCGGCTCGGTGTCTGCGGCCATCTTCGCTCCCTGATCGATCCACGATCGAATCAGCGCGAGCTTGCGCCGGCGGCAGCGGATCGCCGTCCTTCGGCATGCGATCGTCGCCGTCGAGGCCGAGGATGCGCCGGACGATCAGGCTCTGGTCGCTCTTGCCGGCGACGAGGATCGCGCCGGTTTCTCCGCCCTTCAGGATCCCCGCCGGCGAATCGAGCCGCAGGTGCGCCTTGGTCTTCTTCGGCCCGTGACACTCGTAGCAGTTCGCCTGAAGGATCGGCTGGATGTCGCGCGCGAAATCGACCGGCTGGCTGCGGTTGCGGTTGAGTTCTGGGCGGCGACGGACGACCCATCACGGTCGCGTCGCCGCGAGAGTTGCGAGCCGCAAGACCCGGGAGGTATCCGCGTTCGCATGTAGTCGCGGGGGCTTATCGCGCCTGCCGCGCCGGGACAGTCCGCGCGCTCTCGCGCGACCCGCGCGAGAGGGTAACACACTCTGAGGTCGCGGCTACTCTCCTCGCAACGCGATGATCGGGTCGACCCGCGTCGCGCGGCGCGCGGGCAGGAAGCTCGCCAGGAACGCGACGGCGCCAAGGAATACCGCCACTCCTGTGAACGTCAGCGGATCGAACGGGCTGACCTTGAAGAGGAGAGAGCGCGCAGCCGGCATGGCCGCGGCCGCCAGGGCGCAGCCGGTCACGATTCCGATCGCGGCCAGGAGCAGCCCCTGGCCGACGACAAGCCTCAGGATCTCGCGATGGCCGGCGCCGAGCGCCACGCGCACGCCGATCTCCTGCGCGCGCTGCGACACGGAATACGACAGCACGCCATAGACGCCAATCGCGGCCAGCAGCAGCCCGACGACGCCGGTCGTGCCGAAGATCCATCCGTAGAGTCCGTACTGCCAGAAGCTGCAGACGGCGAAGTTCCGACACGGTTCGAACCTGCGCCATCGGCAGATTCGGATCCGACGCACGAATCGCTTCGCGCACCGCCGACGTGACCGACGCGGGATCGCCGTCGACGCGAATGGTCAGACCGGTGTTGAGGAACTGCTGATAGGCGAATGGCACGTACGCGGTCGTCGGCGCCTGTTCGTTGCCCGGGATCGACGCCATAGAGATTGATGTCGGGCGTCACGCCGATGATGGTGTACCAGTCTTCGTTCGGTCCGTCGAGCCGGAAGCGCCGCCCGATCGACGTCATCGGGGCCAGAACTCGTGTCTTCATCTGCTGGTTGATGATCGCAACCGGCGAGTGCGACCAGCCTTCGGCGTCGGTGAAGTCGCGCCCTTCGAGAATCGGCAGCCCCATGCGTCGAATTGAAGTGCGGCGTCACGGCGATGACCGAGATGCCGGTTTCCTCGCCCTTCTGGACCGCGCGTGCCGTCGATGATGACCGTGCCGCCTCCGCCTCCACCGCTGAGCGGGACGAAGTTGGATGCAAACGTCGCTCGCACCGCCGGCAGCGCCTCGACGCGGCGGACGATGTCTTCGACGCGCCGCAGCTTCGCGTCCGGCTGCTCGTAGATCGCGCCCGGCATGTAGAAACGCATCGACATCAAGCGGCCTGGTATCGAAGCCGACATTGAACGCGCCAAGGTTCAGAAACGTCCGCACGAACAGCAGCGCGCCGACGAGCGCCACGAGCGCGAACGCGATCTGCGCGACGACGAGCGTGCTGCGCAGGAACGACTTCGCGACGGTGTTGCCGCGCGTCCCTTCCTTCAGCGTGTCGTGCAGATTGCCGCGCGAGATCTGCAGCGCCGGGAACAGTCCAAAGACGATCGCCGGTTCCGGCGGCGACGGCGATCGTGTAGACGACCGCACGCCAATCGACTTCCCAGTGGATGTAGTACGGCACCTGATCGGGCGGAATGCCGGAAGCAATGAGTCGCGTGCCGACGACGGCGAGCAGGATTCCGAGCGGGACGCTCAGCAGCCCGAGGACCAGACTCTCGGTGAGCAGCTGCCGGACGATTCGTCCGCGGCCGGCGCCAAGTGCGGCACGCACCGATATCTCGCGGCGTCGGCCGGCGGCGCGTGCCAGCAGAAGATTGGCGACGTTCGAGCAGGCGATGAACAGGACGAGGGTCACGCCGGCCATCATCAGCACGAGTACCAGCGGCACTTCCGCGCGGAAGAAACGCCTCCCGCAGCGTTCGCAGCCGCGACACCCAGCCCTCGTTCGTGTCGGGATACTGCGACGCGAGGCGCGCCGCAATGGCGTCGAGCTCCTGACGCGCCTGCGCCATCGTGACGCCAGGTTTCAGTCGGCCAAATGCGAAGAGACCGCGGAACGTTCCGCAGATCCTTGGCCACCAGCGGAACGAGCGGCACCCAGAGCTTCTGGTTGTTCGGAAATGCGAATCCCTGCGGCATCACGCCGACAACCACGTGCGGCTTGCTGTTGACGAGAATCGGTTCGGCCGACGATGTCCTCGCTGCCCGCCGTAGCGATGCATCCAGACGTCGTAGCCGAGCAGCACGACGTCTGCGGCGCCTTCGCGATCGTCCTCGGGCGTGAAGTCGCGACCGCGAATCGGATGCGTGCCGAGCATCGGAAACAGATCCCACGACACGCCGGCGCCGAGATAGCGTTCCGGCTCGCCGCTGCCGTCCGCCACCGTCAGGCTGCGTCCGCTGACTGCCGGCGATCGTCGTGAAGACCGAGTTCGCTTCTTTCCAGTCACGCATGTCGAGATACGACAGGCCGGCCTCATCGTTGGTTTCGGCGTTGCTCGCCGACGACCAGGATGCGATCGGGATCGGTGTACGGGTAGGGCTTCAGCAGGACGCCGTCGATCAGGCTGAAGATCGTGGCGTTCAGGCCGACGCCGAAACCAAGGCAGAGAATCGCGACGGTCGCGAATCCCTTGCTGCGCGAGAGGTTACGAAGGGCATAGCGGATATCTTGGAGGAGCATTGGGGACTTAGACGCGTTCCCTACGTGAGGTGTTCAGGGAACGCGTCTGAAAGTTAAAAGTCAAAAGTCAAAAGTTACAAGGAAACGCTAAAGGCAGAAGGCTTTCCCTTCTAGTTTTACGTTTTTACTTTTACCTTTTACCTTTTAACTTTTAACTTTCCCTCTATCTCCCAGCAGTTGCGACTCGATAGAGGCGCAACTGCTGGATGGAGAATTGTGGCGCATTCTCCGGCGACGCCGTCTGCGTCAGGCGGACGAACCTGGCCTGCACCGGCTTGAAAGTAATGATGGTCGGCGATCCGTTACCTTGCCCCTCGGCGGCCAGCTGTCCACGCCGTTCCGTTCATCGACGTTTCGAGCTTGTAGCCACGAGGGTATCCGGGACTCGGCGGCCGGCCGCACCGGGGCCGCCGCCAGCAGGCGCATGGTCGGCGGGCGGAGGTCGGAGCCCGCCGGGCGCGCAGGTTGGCCGCGCCGGCGCGCCGCGCCGGCGCCACCACGCCCGCCGCGACCTCCGCCTTCCGTGGAATCGAATTGAACCTCGGTGATCGTCTCGGCTTTGGGCAGCTCCACTTGGAACCACATGCCCGGTGCCTGCGGTGTCTGGCTGCTCCACGACGCCAGCGTCAGCGCACTCGCCACGCCAGTCGGGTTATGGCTCGCCGAAAGTTTCCATGTTGGATCGGGCAGCAACACTTTCGGCAGCGATGGCCTCGAGCTCGGCGATCGACCACGGCAGTCTTGCGCGACGCCGTGGCGGTCCGCACACGTTTCACGTCATTTGATGGTGACGAGACCACCCGGTGTTGCCGAAGCTCGTTCGCACGTACGACGCCACCGCCGCGACCCAGTCGTCAGGGTTGGTGCCCATCGGCACCATCACGTCGGTGTAGTTCCTGATCGTCCACCGGGCCGGCCAGGCCGTGAAGGACGGCGTTGATCACGTAGTCGCGATGCCCGTTGACCCGCGGCGATCCCGCCAGCCGCGGAGCCATCGTCACGCCGGTTGAATCACCGGGTCGCGGTGCGCCGAGGCCATCGTCGCCGTGACACGAGAAGCACAGCTCCTTGTAGATCTGCGCCGCCTCGATCGATGACGCCCTGCTGCTCGGCGGTGTACGACGGTCCGCCGCCACGCCCGCCACCGAATCCACCGCGTCCGCCCGCAGTCGGCGGGTTCAGGATCGTGTTGGCGACGACCTGAACGCCGCGGGCCTTGTTGGCGTCGGCGGTCGCCTTGATCGTTGCTCCCGCGTCAGGCACTTTCCACTTGTTCATGGTCAGCATCGCCTGGATCGCGACGTCGACGCTCGGGTCCTGCGTCATGCGCTTGTAGTCGCCCGCGAAAGACTTGTCCCCGGCCTTGTAGAGCGTCTCGCTCGCGCGAATGGCTTGAATGCGCATGCGCGCCTCGCGATCTTCCATGGCGTTACGCGCCGTCGCGGCGTCGAGCGCGCCGAGCCCTTCGAGCGTCCACAGCAGCGTGGAATCGCTCGACGAGATTCGTCGACGTTTTCAACATCGCCTGAAGCGCCGGCACGACTGACTTGTCCTGTTTGAGCACGAGCAGTTGCTGCGCCGTGTCGCGCCACCAGCCGTTGGGATGCCCCAGATGCGTGACGAGCTGCGCCGGCGTCTCGTCGTTCATGCGTGGCACGTTGGTGTCGCGCGCGAGCGCGTCGGATCGATCGACTTTCGCGCCGTCGTAGACCAGGCGCCAGATCCGTCCCTTGTGGATCACTTTGTCCAGGTCGTACTGCTGAATGCGCGCGCGGAGGTAGGTGCCGGGACCGGACCACTGCGCTTCCTGGATGATGCCGTGGTACATGTCAGTGATGTAGATCGTGCCATCAGGCGCCGTCGTCTGGTCGACCGGTCGGAAGTACGGATCCGTCGATTTGATGAACTCATTCCCGTCGTAGAAATTCCTGATGTAGGTGAGCCCTTCACGGTTCTCCGCGCGGACGCGCCGGACGATCCGGCCGACCTGTTCGCCGTACAGGTAGTCTCCCTGCAGATCCTTCGGCATTCGATGCGCACGGACGATATCGCCGCCGGCGGCGCCTGTCGTGCTGCGGAGCGAGCCATCGGGCATGCGGGTGATGCTGAGCCCGCCCTGCATGTCGGCAACCCGGACGGGTGCGCCCCAGGGAATGCCTAGGTCTGGATCCATCTCGCTGCTGCCGCGGCCGCCGCCGAAGTTGCCGTAGACGATGGGGAATTGCCAGTAGGACGGCAGCCCGCTCGCCCCGCCCTGGAACCACAGCTTGCCGTCATCGTCCTGCGAGGCGCCCCATTGTGCGCCATTGGATCCGGTCTGCTCCTTGATGACGCCGTGTGGAGTCCATCGCGCTCGGAACGCGTTGACCGTGCTGTACATCCAGTTGTCGAGCGCGAGGGTCATGAAACTCTCTTCGTGCTCGACGTTGGCGTAGCGGCCATAGCCGGTGTCGAAGAGCTCTTTCTTGTCCGCGACACCATCGCCGTTGGTGTCGGTGTACTTCCACACCTCCTGCGAGTGCGATTCCTTGGTGAGGAGCGCGTTCGGACCAAACGGCAGCAGGAAACGCGGGAAGACGAGATTGTCGACGAAGACGGTGTGCTTGTCGTACTTGCCGTCGTTGTCGGTGTCGACATGGAGCGACACGCGACCGATCGGATCGTGCTCACCGGTGGCGTCCGCGTCCTGCATGTAGCCGCGATCCTCGAGCACGAACATGCGGCCGTTGCCGTCGAAGGCGATCGCCGTCGGCTCCTGGATGATCGGATCCGAGAGCACGAGCTCGAGATGATATCCGGGTTGCAGGATGAACTTCGCGAGCTCCTGATCCGGCGACAGCGCCGGCACTGCGGCCTTCTTCGAGAAGTCGACGTTGGCGTAGGCCGGATCGTCGAGCTGCGGCCCGCCGGTGAGGAACTCGGGTCCGCCCCGGCCGCGGCCGCCTCCACGCCCGGCTGCGTCCGGCGGCGCCTGAGGCGTGCCGCCCGGCGCGGGAGTTTGTGCGGTGGGCGCCTGCGGGGTTCCCGCAGGCGTTGGTGCCTGTGCGATGGTCACGACCCCGATCGCGAGGATCATCAAGAGAGAGGATCCGAGGAGCCACGAGCGCTGTCGTCTGGTCACGTTCGTCATGCTGCCCTCGAGATGGGGTCTGACCCCGGTACCCGGCCGATTACGTCTTCAGCGGCTCGCCGATGTCGATGGCGACCCTGTCAGCGCCGCACGACAGTAGTCGACGCACTTCTTCGTTTCCTTGACGGCGTCAGACCCCTCGGGAATCTGGTATTCCAGCTCGATCGACCCGGGCATCTTCCACTTGTTCTTGCTCACCATCTGGAGGATGTCCTTGATCGGCGTTTCGCCCGTGCCCCACGCCAGGTTCAGCGAGCAGTGCTCGGGCGTCGTTCGATCCTTCAGGTGGAAGCTCGAGATGCGGTCGTGGTACTTCTGCAGGAACTGCATCGGCGTGCCGCCGACGTTGCCGGCCGCGACCCAGTGACCGAAGTCCACGTTCGCCATGTTGCCCTTCGAGATCGTGAACGCCTGGTCGAACGCCGTCATGCTGCCCTGCATGTGCGTGTGATAGGCGGCGTAGATCTTCTTCTTCATCGCGAAGTCGCCGATTCGCTTCAACTGTGCCGCCGCGTTGTCACCGGCCGGCAGTTCCAGCGTCGTGTGCGTGCACCCGAGCGCCTCGGCGACGTTGAAGATGTATTCGAACTCCTCGTCGGACATGTTCGGACTGAGCTGTTTCCAGGCGTAGATGTTGACGCCGGCGTCGTTGTACATCTTGCGCAGCTTCTTGAACGGGTCCATCGAGACGCTCGTACGCCACGCCTTGAGCTTCGCCGCCGCCTCCTGCTGGGCGGCCTGCTGCTCCGGCGTCTGTTCGGCACGCCCGCGTCCGCCGCCCCGCCAGCCCGCCCGCCGCCACCACCACCCGGGGCTGGAATCACGCAGCTCTCGCCGTTCCAGCTGCCCATCTTCGCCCCCGGCGGTAAGTTCGCGGGATCGACGGGATCGCGACCGCGCCGGCCCCCGCCTTCGGGCGTCGCCCCAGGCGCTCCCCCAGGCGCGCCCTGTCCATCCGCTCCGCGGCCGGCTCCGCCGCCGCGACCCGAGCTCGGTGCGCCAGCGAAGCTCTCGACCGGACCGCCCATGAGCTCGATCGCGCTGATCCCGGAATCAAGGATGTACTTGAGCGTGGCTTCGGCGCTCTGATCCAGCATGCTGCGATAGCTGTAGGTGATCGTGCCGATCTGCACGCCGTTGATGAGCGAGTTGGGCTTGGCCTGCGCGAACGCGCCGAAGATCGATTCGGTGTGCCCGATGACGGCCGCGGCCGGCAACCCCGCCAGCGCGAGCTTTCCGAATTCCCGTCTCGTATACGACATGATTTCTCTCCTCGGCTTAGGGTGACCAGGCAGCCCGCCGCAGGCTGCGTTACGGTTGTGACACAGTCTACTGCTTACTCTGGATGCTCGAGAACATCGACAACTAATCAGGCTCTACCAGGCAGAACCTCTCGGAGCCTATTGGCGCGCGCTCCCCTCAGTCAGCGTGTGTATTCGATCGACTACGAGTCCGCGCCACGTCTCTTCCTGGCCGTTCGGCCACCTGACGATGACACGCTCTACGGCCTTCGTATCTCCTAAACCGAACTGCAGGCGCAGATCGCTCTGCGAGTAGTAGCTCCCGCCCCCTCGCACCTCCTGGCGCTGTTCGCCGTCGGCGGTGATCACGCGGACTAGAGATCCGATCGCGCTTCGGTTCGATCGGGTCCCGACGAGCTTCAACGTGATCCAGTGGTGTCCGCTGGTCTGATCGAGGCGAAACAGATCCGGCGTGTCGTGGACGTTGTTCACGACGATGTCGGTGTCGCCGTCGTTGTCGAAGTCGCCGAACGCAGCGCCGCGTGCTGCTTTCTCGGTGGTCACCGGAGCCCCAAGCTGCGCGGTGATATCCGCGAAACGGCCGTTGTGAAGGTTCCGATAGACGACCTTGGGCTGTTTGTAGCCCGCTTCCGCCTTCAGCGAATCGACTTCCGGGTAGACATGGCCGTTGACGAGAAACAAATCGAGCCAGCCGTCGTTGTCCAGATCGAGGAAGCCCACACCCCAGCCCAGCCAGCGTGTGTTCACCCCAATCCCGCTGGCAAAGGTGCGGTCTTCACACATGCCTGTGCCCGTGTTCGAATACAGCGTCGACGTATCGCCGGCAAAGTTTGTCTTGAAGATGTCCATCGTGCCGTTGCGATCGTAGTCGCCGATGGCGATCCCCATTCCGGATTGCGACTTGCCGTCCTGGCTGTACGCGCAGCCGGCGGTCGTCCCGATGTCGGTGAACGTGCCGTCGTGGTTGTTGCGATAGAGCGCGCTCGGGTTCGAGTCGTTGGCGACGTAGATGTCGATCCATCCGTCGCTGTCGAAATCGAGCGTCGAGACGCCGAGCGCGTACGTGCCCCGGGCCCGTACGATGCCGGACTTTTCTGAAACGTCGGTGAACTTTCCTCCGCCGTCGTTGTGGTACAGCAGGTTCCTCGCGCCGGGCAGCCCCGGCGGACCGCAGGCGACGGCCAGGCCTTTGTACCGACAAAGACCGGAGGACGGAAGCGGGGTCGTATCCAGATCGAGATCGATGTAGTTGGCGACGATGAGATCGAGGCGGCCGTCACGATCGTAGTCCAGGAACGCGCAGCTGGTGCTCCAGCGCGCGCGGGAGTTCGTCAGGTTCGCACCGACGGTGACGTCGTCAAACGTCCCGTCTCCTTTGTTCCGGTAGAACCGGTTCTGGCCCCAGTAGGTGACGAAGAGATCTTCGTGTCCATCGTTGTCATAATCGCCCGTGCACACGCCCTGTCCCCACCCGCTTGCAGCCACGCCGGCGCGCACGGTCACGTCCTCGAACGTTCCGTCGTGACGGTTTCGATACAGATGGTTCGTGGGCTCCTGGCCTTTGCGAAACCCCTCGAGTGTCGTTCCGTTCACAAGAAAGATGTCGAGCCAGCCATCGCCGTCGTAGTCGAAAGCGGCGACGCCGGTGCCCGTGGTTTCGAGCAGATACTTGTTCGTGCCCTCTCCACCGTAAATCGTGCGCGCGGTCAACCCCGCCTTGACGGCGATGTTGGAAAACGAAAACCCCAGGTCGGAAGAACGCGACGCGGCAGACGGTGGGGTGGCGCCGTTCGTCAGCCACACCGCGAGGACGAGCGGTGACACGAGCGTCAAAACTTGAGGATGCCGGCCGATCATTTTGATCCGGGTTTCCGATGGAGCCAGATCGTATCCGCCAGCGGCGGTGCGCCGGTCACCGACGCGATGGTCACCTGACGCGACTGCTCGAACGGTACCCCGATTGCGCTGGCCAGCTCGCCGAGCTGTGGGCGCGATTCGTTGTGCATGAAAGTGCCGCCCGGCGCGAGCATCGCCTGGATATTGGCGAGCGCCAGCATCAGCTGGACGTCGTCGAAGTACGGAAGAATGTTGGTGGCCACGATCAAGTCGAACTGCTCCCCGTCGAGTCGTGCCGTGACGATATCGAGCTGCTCCGCGTATAGCGCCCGGGCCGCGGCCGTGTGAACACGGACGGCTTTCGACAGATGGCCGGCCAGTTCCTTCGGCGGCGCCTGCGTGGTGACCTCTCCAATCGACCGGCCCAACCCGTCGAAATAGTCGCGGTAGTCCCTGGCAAGACGAACGCTGGACGTTTCAGCGATGCCACTCACGAGGGTCAGCGCGGGCGGCGACCGGCTCGCGTTCGTCAGGTAGTCCACCACGCGTGGATTGATGTCCGCCGCGACAACGGAAAGGTTGTCGATGCGGGAGAGGCCGAGCGACACGAGCGCGTCGATCACTGCCCACGGCTGATAGCTCTGCGGTGCGCCGGTCTCGAGAAACCCGGTGCGAGGTGCCAGGTCCAGTCCCGGCCCGACGATGAGGACGCGACGAATTCGCGCCGCGGCATCGAGTGATTTCAGGATTCCAAGACCGGTGTGGACGACGTATCCGGCCTCCACTTCGGTGTCGGTGCTCAGCCCTCGCGATCGATACAACTCGACGACGGCGTCGGGACCGGCGCGCTGCGCCACGAATTCCTTGTCGTAGACGAATTTCATCGCCCGCGTGTACTCGCGAACGAGCCCCGCTTCCCGCTCCGGTTTCTTTGGAAAGGTCGAGCTGACGAGCGCCCGGAAATACACGAGGCGTGGGTCGGCCGACGATGAATCGATCGCTTCGATCACGTCGTGGATCCGGGCGGCGGCATCGGCGGGCACGTGTTGTCCGCCTTCGATCAAGGCTTTCGCGCTGAGCGCCGGCTCGATCGGCTGACGACGAGTGAAGCGCGTCGACTGAAGCGCGTAGAAAATCAGGTGATCGAGATCGCCCTCTCGAACGCGGCGAACGTCGTCTTGACGCACGCGATCGACGTATGCATCGAAGGAGGTGTTGGTGATGCCTCGGCTCTCGAGCCGCCCGCGCAGCGGCGCGAGATCGCTCCAGCTGATTCGCGCCGTGCGCGAGGGCGCTTGAACGAAGAGAGCGGCACCGACTAAGCAGAGGATGGCCGGGAGACGCACGTGAATGATTGTAGGTGAGAAAAAAGGCCGGGGTCCAAAGACCCCGGCCTACGTGCAACAACCCGGTCGTGGAAACCGCTAATAACTGAACTTGAAGCCCAGCTGGAATGCCCGCTGGAAGTTCGACTGGCCCGTAACGTTCCGGTTGATCCGCCCAAAGTCCGACGAATTCGTGTCCGAGTTGTAATTGCGCTCGTCGTACATCGGGCTGTTCAGGAGGTTGAATGCCTCGAAGCGCATCTGGAACCGCGTCTTGTCGGTGATCCGGATCATCTTGGCGATACTCGCATCGAGTTCCCAGTAGATCGGCCGGCGGAACTCGTCATACCGGAACATCGCGGTGCGACGCTGGAACGCCTGCCGGATCAGGAAGTACGGCTGCGTGCAGCCGTAGGCGACGGAATACGACTGCAGGTCGTACTTGCCGGTGTTGGCGTTGTAGGTGCCGACGCACGGCTTGACGCCGTACATGAACTGCCCTTCTTTCTCGCCGTTGAGGGCAATGTCCTTGAGAGCGACGCCGGGCGCGAGGTCGACGTTGCCCGGCATGTCCCACGGCTGGCCCGACTGGAACACGAACATCGGCGCGAGCGACCAGCCGCCGAAGACGTAGCCAATCACGTCCTTGCGGTTCTGGCCTGGCATCTGCCACACGCCCGATGCGGTGAAACGATGCTTGCGCTGCGAGAAGTACGGAGCGTGGTTCTTCAGCAGCGAGACGTCGTCAACATACGCGTTGCCGATACCGGTCCCGGTGTTCGCGCCGTCCTCCGTCCACCGTGGCACCCACGTGTAATTGAGCGCCATCGTCACACCCTTGCTCCACCGCTTGTTGGCGATCAACTGGAGCGAGTCGTACGTCATCTTGCCGAAGTTGTTTTCCGTCCGTGTGATGCCGCCGAACGCGTTGTAAGGCCGCGCCAGCTCGGATCGCGCGAGCGTCGCATTGGTGAAGCGCGTCGTACCCTCGAATCCAGGGACACCGAAGTATGGATTCGTGATCAGCTGATCGCAGAACGAACGGCTTCCGCCTTGTGTCACATCGCACTGCCGCTGGAATTCGGCCGACGCCTCATTGAACCCGCCCCAGTTTCCCTGGACGTCGTAGCTTCGGCTGCCAACGTAGCTGGCCTCGAGCACGACCCTCCACGGCAATTCGCGCTGAATGCCGATCGAGTACTGGTGCACGCTCGGCGTCACGAAATTGGGGTTGACGAAGGTCACCCCTCGTCCCAGGTTGGTCAACGGTCCCAGCGCGTTGCCGGGCGGCGTCTGGATCCCGTTCGGGTACGGATTCGCCAGGATGTTTGGAATCACCGTCCGGTTCCCGTCGTTCGAACTGATCAGCTGTGTGGCCAGGCTGAAGCCCTGCGTCTGCCCCTGCCCGGTCGGATTCAAGAAGTACTTGCCGTAGCCCGCCCGGAATACCGTCTTCTCGTTGATCTGGTACGCCATCCCGGCGCGGCCCTGGTAGTTGCCCTTGTCGTACTTGTACGGCGTGCTCGGCGCGCCGTTGACGCTCAGGAACGTCAGCCCACCCGACACTGGCTGACCGACCTTGGAACCGATCGGGTTCTGAATCGACGGATCGAAGATGTAGTTCAGCCGATCATCTTGTTCATGAACCGGGCTGTTGAAGTCCCACCGGAAGCCGAGGTTCAGCGTCAGCTTGCCACTGACCCGCCAGTCGTCCTGAATCCACGGTGCGACGAACGTCCAGAGGTAGTGTGGGAACAGGTTGACCGGCACGTTGCCGCCCGACGGCGCGCCGAGCAGGAACGCCGCGAAGGTGTTGCCTTCCAGCGAGCTGGTGGTGTTCAGCGTGCTGCGGGTAAACGTCGAGCGGGAGAAATCGATCTGTCCGCCGGCGTTGCCGTAATTGGTGTTGTACACGTTGGTGGAACGCATATCGAGACCGCTGCGGACGTTGTGATTGCCGCGGGTCATCGTGATGTTCGGCTGGATGGTGAAGATCCTGTTCTCGTTCGGTCCGAATCCGCGCGACAACGTGACGAAATCATCCATGTTGACCACGGGGAATAGTCCGCCGACCTTTGCCGCAGGGAACTGCGACACCAGACTGGCAGGCCAGCCGAGCGACGTGGAATCGAAACCGAATGAGGGAGTGCCCTGTGCGGCTGCGATGAAATAGGTGTAGCTGCCGCGCACGTTCAACACCGTGCCGCTGCCCAGGATGTGCACCCAGTCGCCGACGAACGCATCGTTGCCGCGGAGAAGCGGCAACTGACCGTTCTGCGCCGGGCCGGTGCGAATCGCTGTCGTGTTCCGGACCTCGTGCCGGGCGTTCTTCCCATATCGGAAGAACACGCGGTCGTTCTGACTGAAGTTGTGGTCGACTTTGCCGACCCAGTTCCAGAAGACGTCTTTGTTGATGTGCTCGGTGTAGCAGAGGTTCTGCTGCCAGTTGGGCTGTCCCGGCGTCGTGCAGTTGGGATCCGGGTAGTACTGGAGCAACGCCTTGGCGACCGGGCTGATGCGATCGGCGGGAATGCGGTTACCGGGGAACGGGTCGCGGGTCCAGACGCCATTGACGTCGCGGCCGGTTGCCGGATCGTAGATGATGATCGGGCGCCCCTGCGCGTCGACAAGTCCGCTGAAGTCGCCGCTCTTCATCGCCGCGGTCGGGACGCTGCTGAACTGCGCCGCCGGCGTGCCTTCCCGGTACTTCTCGCCGTTGAACATGAAGAACGTCTTGTTGCTGCCGTTGTAGAGACCCGGAATCTTCACTGGCCCGTCGATCTCGAACCCATACTGATCGAGGTAGTGCTCCACCTTCGGCGTGCTGCGCGCGTTCAGCAGGAACGAGTTCGCGTCAAGCCACTTGCGGCGATAGTACTCGTAGGCGGTTCCGTGGAAGGAGTTGGTGCCCGACTTCAACGACATGTTCATGACGCCCCCGGCCGTCCGGCCGTACTGGGCGTCATAGGAGTTCGTCTGCATCTTGAACTCCTGCACCGCATCGGCCGGCGGGACGTAGGCGATGTTGTTGCCGTCCTGGTTCGCATTGTTGGGCGCGCCGTCGAGCAGGAATTCGTTGTTGCGGTTCTGCCCGCCGTTCATCGAAAAGTCGGCCAGTGCGCCGTTGTCGAACGGACGGAGGTAGATGGCCTGCGCGTTGTAGGTGACGCCGGCGATCAGCGTCGCGAGCGCTATCGGGCTGCGCGACTGGAGCGGCAGCTCTGCGATGCGTGCCTGGTCGATGACGGTTCCACGATCGGCCTTGCTGGTCTCGAGCAGCGGCGCGTCGGCGGAGACGTTGATGCTCTCACTGATGCCGCCGACGCCGAGTTGTGCATTGACAACGGCGACCTGGCTGACCTCGAGCCGCATGTCGGTCCGGTTGTATTTCTGGAATCCGCTCATCTCAACCGTGACGGTATAAAGACCGGGACGGAGGAACGGGATGGTGTAGTTGCCGTCGCCGTTGGTGACCGCGGTGGCAACTTCGTTCGTTCCCTGGTTGTGGACGGTGACGGTCGCTCCAGGGAGCGCGGCCTGGCTCGAATCGACGACCTGGCCTTTCACCGTGGCCCGGAACTCCTGGGCCGTCGCGCCCGCGACCGTCGCGAACAGCATCGCGACCATCAGCAGGCCCTGACACGACTTCATTCTCATCATTCGGTGTCCTCCAAAACACGCCGCACAAGAGACGCTGACAAAGGCCGACGCCCGACCGGGGCTTCGGCGCGGGAGCTCAGATGCGGATCTGCCGCCAAATCCGCCGCACTGTAGCGGTTAAGTTATACCGCCGCCGGGGGTTTGTGACAAGTCTATGGCAGGCTCACGGAACGGGTTCTACGGGGTGAACCCGGCAGAACCCTATTTCGGGGCAACGAGGCCGGGGTTGAGCGCCTCAGCCCGCGAAAACGCCTCACGGGCCTCCCGATCCTTTCCAAGACGTCGGAGCGCCCGTCCCATCTGGTAGTAGGCAGGCGCGTACTGGTCGCTGACACCGGTCGCGCGGCGGAACAGATCGAGCGCCCCGGCGGGGTCCCCGCCGTCGAGCTTCTGCGTGCCGACGGTGGTCCAGACGCTGGCCTGCTGGTTTGCCTCCGCCTGTTGGCGGAGCCGCTCGGACTCGGCAAACTCCACTCTCGCTCCCCCCTCATCGCCTGACTGCTGGAGCACCTGCGCGAGCGTGTAGTGAGTCGGCGAATCCGAACGCAGTGCGATCGCGCGGCGAAGCGCATCCGCGGCGCCCCGCCAGTCCTTGCGGGCCTTGAGTACGGATCCAAGCGCGGAGTGGGCGTCGGCATAACTCGACTGCTGAGCGATCGCGGCCTTCAGTTCGATAACGGCGCGATCGAAGTCCCCCTGATGCCAGTAGATGACCCCGAGCGTGTAGTGAATCTGTGGTTGCGGGTCGATGGCCAGTGCCTGCTTCAGTTCGTCGATTGACGCCGACACCTGGTCGGATCGATTGAGCGCGAGGGCGAGGTTGTAGCGCGCGAGGGTGTGTGTCGACGCCAGTTCGAGCGCGCGCCGAAAGCTCGCGATCGCGTCGTTGATGTTCTGCTCCGATTGAGCGAGCCCCAGCGTGAAGTACCGATCGGGGTCTCTCGGATCCTCGGCCACGAGCGCTCGCGCGCGCTCGACCGCTTCTGTACCCTTGCCAACCTTCACGAGCGCGAGGATCAGGTTGTTCGAAGCCTTGCGAAATTGCGGCTTCTCCTGAATCGCCGTTCGATACGCGGCGACCGCGGCGTCGAGAACGCCGATTCGCTCGAGCGCTTCGCCAAGCCGGTTCTGGATGTCGGCATCGCGCGGCGCAAGGCCCGCGGCTTCCCACAGGAGCGACAACGCGGCCGGGAAGTTCCCGTCTGCTTCGAGTTTGAGGGCGCGGTCATAGGCCGCTTTGGCGCGAACGCTGGAATCCTGGGCGGGTGAGGTCGTTGGATATCCAACGGCGAGAGCGATCGCAACGCTGGCACAAGCGATCATTCGGCATTCCGCAATCAGCATTCAACAGTCAGCAATTCGTTCAGCATTCAGCATTTACTGGATCTTCTTGTAGAGCACGTTTCGATACTCGATCTTGAACGGCGGCCCGACGTGCATCTGGAATCCGAGCAGGCCTTCAGCGGCGAAGTGTTGTGAGTCTTCATCGAGCGCGACCGCCATCAGCTGGCCGTTGACGAACTGCATCAGCACGGGGCCGCGGGCGATGATGTGGTACTGGTTCCAGCCGTTCACGTTCATGACGCCACGAAGCAGCGTGCTGTCGCCGATCGTGCCGACGACCTTGTACCGCGGCCCGTCCACGATGCGTGTGACCTGACCGCGTTTCGAGAGCACCACGTGCCCCTCGCCGGTCGGCGCACGTCCCCGCTCGTCGTGCACGTTGCCGACATAACCTTCGGTGAAATCCATGTCCGCCTGGTAGCCCTTGAGGACCCACTTGCCGATGTTCGGCAGCTCCGAGCTTCGATACTGAATGCCGCTGTTGGTCCCGTTCATCCGGAACTCGACCTTCAGCTCGAAATCTCTGACCGTGCCGCCGCGCCAGATCAGAAAGTTGTTCAGCTTGACGACCTTCTCAGGCGTCGTTTCGCCGATGATCTCTCCGTTTTCGACGCGCCAGAACGTGGTGTCTCCGTCCCAGCCGTTCAACGTCTTCCCGTCGAAGATTGGGACAAAGCCGGTGTTGTCGTCCGGCTCGGTCTGCGGATAGACGCCGCCGCCGCGCCCAGTCTGCGCGGGAGTTGTCTGCTGTGGCGCCGCCAGCGGTCGCGTGCTGACCGACATCAGGGTGGCCGCACATGCTGAAAGCAGCACCGATTGAATGGCGAGCGATACCTTCATCGACTGTCCTCCACTTACGCGAAACTGACGCCCATCCGACTCCCCACCGACTTGATGTAATCGCGACCTTCCGTGTACTCCTCCGGCGTCTGCAGGTGCTCGAGCATCAGCGGCGCGTCCACGTCGAGTCGCGACAGCTGCCGCAGGTACTCGCTGTAATCGAGCTGCCCCTTGCCCGGCACGACTTCCTTGAAGTGCACGTTGTACTCGGGAATCCACGCAAGATCCTTTGCGTGGCACGACACGATCCATTGGCCCAGCCTGGTGAAGCATTCCGTGATGAATTCACGATTCTGATAGAAACGGGTCGGCGAATTGATGCCGTTGCAGACGTCCAGATGGACCCCGAACGCGGGGCGATCGACGGCTCGAATCAGCTTGAGGTAGGAGTCGGGGCCGTCGGGCAGACTCCACCCCATCATCTCGATCGAGAACTTCGTCGCGCGCGGCTTCACGGCATCGATCACCTTGCGGCAGTTCTCCACGGTCGCGTCGAAGAATTCCTGCGAGAGGTTTTTCGGGTCGGCGCCGTACCACACGGACGGATTGTACGAGCCCGCGATGTCGACGCAACAGCGCGCCTGGATGACGTCCGCGAGGGCGAGACGGTCGGTGACGTACTTGAGGTTGTCCGCCCGCTTCTGCGGATCAGGGTCGAGCATGTTGCGCCAGGCACCGACTTCGGCAATCAGCACGTTCTCCGCAGCGAACGCCGAACGGATGGCGCGCACCCGGTCCGCATCGCCGGCCCAGGCCGCCGGACAATACGCCGCGCTATACCCCAGACGCCGGTGTTCTCGCGCGAGTTCGGCCGGGTCCTCGGACTTCAAGAAGATGGGGCCGCCGAGCCGGATAGGTCGCGCCTGTGTCTTCGCCTCGGGCTGCGTTCGCGTCAAGAGGAACGGTACGGCCCCGCTAGCTGCGAGAAACTCCCGTCGGCGCATCATCGTCGGCCACCCATTTCAATTGGCGAATCGGCGAATTGGTGACTTCGTGAATTGGTGAATTCTACCCCGGCTCAGCTTCGCCACCGCAGACTCGTGCTTGACAACACTGCACCAGAGTTCTAGGTTAGCGCCGGCCCGGGAGAAAGGAACCTGACCGACACACCTTAAACCACTCTTTCAGGAGTGTGCCATGCCGCTGACTGTTCGTCGTCGCGCCCGTGCACTATGCTGCTTCGTCTTCCTGCTTGCGTGCGCGCTGGCCGCGCCCGCTCTCCACGCACAGGTCCTCTACGGATCCATTGTCGGGACCGTCACTGATTCGAGCGGCGCCGCGCTTCCAGGCGCGACCGTCACCATCGAGCAGACCGAAACGAAGCTGACGCGCGAACTCGTCACCGATGCCGCGGGCATCTACCACTTCACCGCCGTGCCGGGCGGCACCTACACCGTCTCGGTGAAGATGACCGGCTTCCGCACCTACAGCCGCAGCGTGCCGGTCAGTTTGAACTCAGTCGCGCGCATCGATGCGAAGCTCGAGATCGGTCAGCTGTCGGAGAGCGTGCAGGTGTCGGCCGAGTCTCCCGTCCTGCAGACGGACAAGGCGGAAGTGCGAGCGGAACTCAAGGCGCAGGAGCTCGAGAATCTGCCGGTGCCGATCGGGCGCAACTATCAGCAGCTGTTCAAAGTCATTCCCGGATTCACGCCTCCGGCTGATGCGCACTCGATTCCCTCGAACCCGTCGCGCGCGCTGGTGTTCAACGTCAACGGTGCGAGCCGCAGCTCGAACAACACCCGTATCGACGGCGTCAGCACGACCAACATCTGGCTGCCCCACGTCGCGGCCTACGTCCCGGCGCTCGAATCGCTCGAAACCGTCAACGTCGTCACCAACAGCTTCGATGCCGAGCAGGGACTGGCCGGCGGATCGGCCATCAACGTGCAAATCAAGAGCGGAACGAATCAGTTCAAAGGATCGGCGTTCGAGTACTACACGAACGAAAAGATGCGGGAGAACAACTTCTTCACGCCTGCCGGCACGACGAAGGGCAAATGGACCTATCACCAGTTCGGCGCAACCCTCGGCGGACCCATTCGGCGTAACAAGGTGTTCTTCTTCGGCAGTTACGAGAACACCCGCGACCATCAGTTCGCGACACGAACCATTTCAGTGCCGACAGATGCCTTGCGCCGCGGCGATTTGACAGCGTCGTCGACCCCCATCTACGACCCGGCGACCGGCGACGCCAACGGCGTCGGGCGGACCGCGTTTCCGGGAAACATCATTCCGATGGAGCGAATCGATGCGACGGCGCTCAAGTTGATCGGCATGCTGCCGCAGCCGAATCTGCGGAACGCTGACGGATCGATACCGCTCACGAACAACTATTTCCTCAAGGCGCCGTTCAATTTCGATCGCTGGACGCTCGATACGAAAGTGAACTGGAACGCCACTTCCAAATTGAACATCTTCGGGCGCTACAGCCAGCTCGATTTCTTCACCTTCAATGAGACCGTCTACGGTGATCAGCTGCAGGGGATGCCAATCGGGGGCGGCAATCCCGGTACCGGAACGGGAGGCACCTACAACTTTTCGGCCGGCGCCACCTACGTCTTCTCCCCCAGCCTGGTGGCCGACGCGCACTTCGGATACGTGCGACAGTCCGTCTCAGTCGAACACACCGACATCGGACAGAACAAGGGACAGAGTTTGTTCGGCCTTTCTGGCCTGAACGGGCCGCGCGACTTCGAGGGCGGCATGCCGGTCTTCGACTTCGACACCTATCAGGACGTCGGGATCACCGAGCTGTACATGCCCTACATCCGGAAGGACGATCAGTATCAGACGGTGCTCAACTTGAACTGGATGAAGGGCGAGCACAATGTGCGGTTCGGCACCGACATTTATTACCAGGGATTGAATCACACGCAGCCGGAGCTCAGTGCGGGCGATAACTTCGGTGCCCGCGGTGGTTTCCGTTTCCGCGGTGGACCGACGCAACTGCCCGGCGGACCATCCGGGAACAGCTTCAACGCGTGGGGCGCGTTTCTGCTCGGTCTGCCGGATCAACTCGGGCGACTGAACGAGACAGTGGCCCCCTATACCACGCGGATGCAGAGCTACAGCTTCTACGCGAGAGATCAGTGGCAAGTGAACAGCCGGATGACGATTTCGTACGGAGCCCGTTACGAGTACTTCCCCGTTCCGACGCGAAGCGATCGAGGGCTCGAGCGCTACAACCCCGACACGAACATGATGGAAGTCGGCGGCGTCGGATCGGTGCCACGCGATCTTGGGATTTCACCCGAGAAGGGTCTGATCGCCCCCCGGGTTGGCGCGACCTTCCGCGCGTCGCCGAGCCTGGTGATACGAGGAGGATTTGGGATCACCAACGATCCGTATTCGCTCGCCCGGCCGATGCGAACGAACTATCCGGTCCTGGCGAATCTCGTCGTGCAGGCACCGAACGCCTCCTTCGGATGGGCGGGCAAGACGTCTGACGGTGTGCCACCGATCACCGCTCCGCCGACTCGGAAACGGCATCATTCCGATCGAGGGGAATGTGACCGCGATTACGATCCCCCAGGACTTCAACCGTGGTTACATCAGGTCGTTCAACGGGGCCGTGCAGAAGGAATTCAAGTGGGGCTTTGTTGGCGAGGCGGCCTACGTGGGCACGCGCCAGATCGACCAGCTCGGGTTCCTCGAGCTGAACTGGTCGCCAATCGGCGGAGGCCAGGCCGGTCGGCAGTTGAACAAGAAATTCGGCCGCACCGCGCAAACGCGCCTTGTCGCGCCGATCGGCGACACGAAATACGACGCTCTCCAGGCGCGGCTGGATCGCCGCTTCGCCAACGGAATCCAGTTGGGGGTCAGCTACACGTTGTCGAAGTCGACCGGCATAGCCGGCTCGCCCGACAGCGACGGCGCGCCGCGGATCATGATTCCCGAGTTCTACGGCCTGAATACGTCGATCAGCCCGTTCGACCGGACGCACAATCTCAACATCACGAACGTGACGGAGCTTCCATTCGGTCCAGGCAAGCCGTGGCTGAAAGACGGCGTGGCGGGCGGCGATCCTGGGTGGATGGCAGGTGAACAATCTGATCAGCTTCTGGAGTGGGTTGCCGTTTGACATCACCGCGTCCGGCACATCGCTGAACGCGCCCGAGAGTTCCCAGCGTGCCGATCAGGTGAAAGACCAGGTCGAAATCCTGGGAGGCATCGGCCGTGGCAATGCCTACTTCGATCCGCTCGCGTTCAAGCCTGTCACCGAGGCACGGTTTGGCACGGCCCCGTGGGGTGCGGTGCGTGGGCCGGGGTTTGCGAACTGGGACCTTGGGCTGTTCCGGGCGCTTCGCATGCCGCACCACAGCGACCTGCAGATCCGGTTTGAGGCGTTCAACGTGCTCAACACGGCGCACTTCAACAACCCGGGCGGCAACGTCTCGAACTTGCAGCTCAATCCGGACGGCACGGTGCGCAATCTGAATGGGTTCGCCGAAGTCACGAGTGCGTATGGCGAACGGCAGTTGCGGCTGGGAGTGCGCTTCGGCTGGTGAAAAACGAAAAAGGTGGCTGGCACTTTCAGCGGAAAGGTGCCAGCCACCTTTCAGAAAAGAGCCCAAAATCAGGGCCTCAAATGAAGGAGGGTGGACGGCTCCGTGCCGAAAAGGTGCCAGGCACCTTTTCCGGGAAAGTGCCAGGCACCTATGCTCACCGTCAGAGTCAGCGTCGCGCTCCTCGCCGCGGGGCTTCTCTCGCAAGGCTCGGCGCCACAGCTCCCTCCCGAGAGCATCTACTACAACGGCCATATCGTGACGATGTGGTCCGAGCACCCGGCAGTGGAGGCGGTTGCGATTCGCGGCGACCGTTTCATCGCCGTCGGGAGCACCGCCGACGTCCGGAGGCTCGCCGCTCCGACGACGCGCGAGGTAGACCTCGCGGGCCGGACGGTCCTGCCAGGTCTGCAGGACAGCCACACGCATCCGATCGCAGCCGCGCTGAGCGAGCAAGATCGTCCAGTGCCGGTGATGAATTCCATCCCGGACATCCTCGCGCACATCCGCAATCTTTCCGACGTGACGCCGCCGGATGGATTGATCTTCGTGCCCAAGGTCTACTCGACACGGCTGGCCGAGCGGCGGTATCCCGATCGGTACGAGCTCGATAAGGCCGCCCCACGCCACGCCGCGATGACGGATAACGGGTACGCGTCCGTCCTGAATTCAGTCGCGCTCAAACGGCTCGGAATCGGACGCGACACACCGCAGCCGCCGAACGGCAAGATCATCAAGGACAGCAACGGTGAACCCACCGGGCTCATCCTCGGTGCGCCTCAGCTCCTCGGCTCGTTGCGGCGCTCGAAGCCTCCGACCCAGGACGACATGATCTGGGCGCTGAAAGCGATGCAGAAGAAATACAACGAGGCAGGGCTGACCAGCACCATCGATCGCAGTCAGGGCCCTGAAGGCTTCCGCGTCTACCAGGCGTTGCGACAGCAGAACCAGCTGACGGTTCGCAGCACCGTGACCTATCTGATCAGCGGTCAAGGCACGCCGGATCAAGTGCGCCAGGAGATCGAGCGCATTCCATTCGTCACTGGCATGGGCGACGAGTGGTTTCGAGTCGGACCGATCAAGGTCGTTGCTGATGGCGGCATCCTGATCGGCACCGCCTACCTGCGTGAACCCTACGGCGCTCACACCGAGATCTATGGCTATCACGATCCTGATTACCGCGGCGTGCTCTCGGTCCCGCGGGAAAACCTGATCGAAATGGCGCGCGTGGCCAATCGTCTGGGCTGGCAGATGACCGCTCATACGACCGGCGGCGGCGCGACCGACGCGCTCCTCGACGCCTACGAGGCGGCCAACCGCGATCGTCCCATCGCCGACCGACGCTTTACGGTCACGCATGGAAACTTTCCGAACCCGCAGGCGATCGAACGTGCGCGGCGGCTTGGAGTGGCGTTCGACTCCCAGCCGGCGTGGCTGCATCTCGATGGCGCCGCGATCAAGGACGTCTTTGGTCCCGAACGGATGCGCGACTTTCTTCCGCTGAAATCCATGTTCGACGCAGGCATCGTCGTGGCGGGTGGCTCAGACCACATGATTCGGTTCGACTCCCGGACCGCGATCAACCCCTACAATCCGTTTTTCGGAATGTGGATGGCGATCACGCGCAAGACTGCGGACGGTGCCGCCCTCGGGGCCGATCAGGGCATCACACGCGAGCAGGCCCTTCGCATGTGGACGCTGAACGGCGCGTGGATGACATTCGACGAAAAAACCAAGGGATCGATCGAGCCCGGTAAACTTGCGGACCTGGTCGTGATTTCGAAGGACTACCTGCGCTGCCCGGTTGACGAGATCAAGGACATCGAGGCGCTCCTGACCGTCGTCGGCGGACAGGTCGTCTACCGCGGCAAGGGGATGTAGCGGGCAGTCTTAACCGAGGGGCTTCGCCCCTCGGACTCCCCGACACGCTCTCTCGCTGTCGCTCGCTCGCGTTGTGGGTTTTGTTTACTTCCTATCGTTTCTTCGATCCGGCGATGAGCAGGACGACGCCCCCGGCGAGAGCCAGTCCGCCGAGGAGTGGCGGCAGGGGAATGGTCTTGTGCTTCTCGGCCGTTGCTTCAATGGGACCGATATCGACGACTTTCTCCTTCGTTTCGTGTAGCTGATCCCACCCAGGGCCAGCGAAACCAGACCCAAGATGATGAGCAGGATGCCAACAATACGCATAAAACTCCTCCGGTCGAGCTCGTCTGCAAGGACCGTGCGCTTCCCTTTTCCCTTTCTCTTCGTCTCCGAAGTTGACCAGCCAGCCCAAGTGCGGTATTTTGGGTGCTGATGTCACTCCCGCTGTGCGGAACGATGTGCGCCTGTTGTCGGCCCAGCCAGGGCCTGGTGCTGTTTCTGCGCGCGTGGGTGAGCACGACCTAGTCGCTAACTGACTCTCACAGCGCTGACACCAAAAGGCCCGGAAGCTTCCGGGCCCTTTTTTATTGTTGCGGAGACCATGATCGACGAATCGTTGGGGAGATTTCGACGCCGGCAGCGCTCGTCGGGCGCACGCCGCTCGTCCGGCTGCGAGGCTTCGAGCCACGGCCCGGCATCGAGCTCTACGCGAAGCTGGAAGGCTAGAATCCTGGCGGATCCGTGAAGGATCGCGCGGCGCTGGCGATGATTCGCGAGGGTGAGCGGTCCGGAGCGCTGCGCCGCGATCGCATTCTGCTTGATGCGACCTCCGGCAATACCGGCATCTCCTACGCGATGATTGGCGCGCTCGCGCGGCTATCGCGTGATGCTGTGCGTGCCGTCGAACGTCACCGCCGAACGCAAACGCTCCTCCAGATCTATGGGGCCGAGCTGATCTTCACCGATCCGATGGACGGCAGCGACGGCGCTATCCGCGAAGCCCGCCGCCTCTACGAGCGGGAGCCGCATCGCTACTTCTATCCCGATCAGGTACAGCAACCCCGCCAACTGGCGCGCGCATTACGAAACGACCGGCGTCGAGATCATCGAGCAGACGGGCGGCCGCCTGACCCACTTCGTCGCGGGCCTGGGCACCGGGGGCACGTTCGTCGGAACGGGCCGACGGCTGCGCGAGTGGCGGCCGTCGGTGCAGTTGATTTCGGTGCAGCCGGAGTCGGCACTGCACGGACTCGAAGGGCTCAAGCACATGGCGTCGTCGATCGTGCCGCCGATTTACGATCCGACCGTGGCCGATCGCGACGAACCGGTGTCGACGGAAGACGCGCATGCGCTCGTGCGCCGGCTGGCGCGAGCACGACGGCCTGCTGGTCGGACCGTCGGCCGGCGCGGCGCTGGCCGTCAGCCTGCGCATGGCCGGAGAGGCTCGAGCGGGCGGTCATCGTGATGATTTTTCCCGACCGAGGCGATCGCTATCTGTCCGAACCATTCTGGAATGGAGGCGACGAGGTGGAATCCCAGACGTCTGGACCGGATCGAACATCGCAATCGAAGACGCCGAGGGCACGCTCGCTGCTCCCGGATGACGTCTTGGCGTCGATCAGGCAGCATGGCGCGGCGGCGTATCCCGATGAGTGTTGCGGTGCGTTGATTGGCGACGAGTCCGGCCAGGTCATCGAAGCGCTGTCCTTGTCGAACACGACGACCGATGAGCGCAAGCGGCGGTTTCTGATCGGGCCCGACGCCTATCGCGCGGCCGAGAAGCGCGCCAGCGAGACCGGGCGGACGCTGATCGGCTTTTACCATTCGCATCCGAATCATCCGGCGGTGCCGTCGGCGTTCGATCTCGCGCACGCGTGGCCGAACTTGCGCTACCTGATTCTGTCGGTCCGCGGCGGACGACCGGAGGAAGCGCGCACGTGGCGGCTTCGCGAGGATCGATCGGCGTTCGACGAGGAGACCGTCGTCACGCAGCCGCAGCGACTGAGGGCCTAGGAAGAATTGCTGAGTGCTTGATTGCTGAATGCTGAATGGGCGCGGCGCTTCACGCCGCGCCTCGTCTACTGCTGATTCACTGCGCACGCGGCGCCGAAGCCGTTCGCGAACACGTTCGGCGCGGCAGCCGGCGCGATAGCTCCCTCCGAACTACCGTCCGCCGCTGAGGGTTCGTTCTTCTCCTCTTTCTTCGGCGGCTCCGGCGCCGTGGTGGTCGACACCGGCGGTGTTTTCTTCTCGCCGAACCGCCACGAGTAGCTGCTCAGGAAAATCTCGCGCGGGAACGTCGCGTCGCCGGCATTTCCCGTGTACGGATTCGGCTTGCGATTGTAGTAGTAGCCGATCGGCACGTTGAACGTGAACGTGTGTCCGCCGTACGAGTAGCTGACTCCAGGTTCGATGAACATCTCGGTGCCCGGACGTCGCCATCCGTGGCTGTCCCCGAACAGGTCGTAGCGTCGTAAGCCCTCCATCCGCCACGCTACCGAACCCGCGATGCCCTTTCCAGATCCCGACCGACGCACCAAGGCGCGTCATGTACTGATCCGGAACCGAGTTCACACCAAGTCCTTCGTTCGACCGTGCCCGGCGCAGTCGAGATGCCGAGCACCGGCAGGATCGACGGCGTGTCGTTCGTGTCTCTCGGGTTGGCCAGGTAACTGCCCGACCCGAACAGGAACAGCGCGGGACATCGCCTTGAACCCGTGCGCCTCCATCATCAGTCCCCAGCCGCCATCGCCTGGCTGAACGGATTGATCGACGTAACGAAGAACGTTCGACGTGATCCGTTCGGCCCGGGAATCGATCCTGCGCCCGGGAGTTGCCGGTTGGAAACTTCACGCCGCCACCCGCGGCGATGTTCCACGTGTCGTGGGTCTGCGGTGTCGAACAACCAGTATCGACCCGTCAGGCTGATGTCGCCGATGCCCTTTCCGTTCTGCGCGATCTCATGACGCGGTGCGGGCAGCGGGAACGCCGGATCTCGCGAGGCCCACGACGAATTGACGAACGGCATCGCGAACGTCAACGCAAGCCGACGATTGACCGCGTGGCTGACGCCCACGTCGACGAGGTTCTGGTGGTTGGTGACGTAGTTCTGCAGCGTCTGCCGCTGCACCTGCTCCACGGTGCCGTTGTAGTGATCGTTCGAGACGAGGTTCCGGCTTGCGAGGCGTGAACTGCCACTCGCCGGGTTCCTGATACGGGTGTCTGTTCGCGCCAAACACGGGCGCGCTGTTTCGGATCAGCACTCAACCTTGCGCCCAGGCGTAGGGCGCAGACGCGAGCAGGGATCCGAGCGGTGGCGACGCAATGACAGTCAGGCGAAGCAACGCACGCATGGGAACCGATCTCTCCTCTACCCCGTTCAGTCCGGTGTCGAAATCGACACCGGCGCAAGGAGTCTAGGGACTCGACACGTCCGAGCTCAATAATGCGGACGTATTAGTGAATGCTGAATGTTGAATGCTGAATCCGAAATCGGTCTAATCTCCACCTGACGACCATGCGACCCTCATTGGCTCTGTTCGCATTCGTATCAGGCGCGCTCGCGGTGGGCGTTGTCGTCGCCAGCCAGGCGCCACAGATCAGCCAATCCGTTTGCGGGCGATGCCGCCGTCGCCGCCGGACGGGGCCTTTACGACCAGATCTGCCAGTCGTGCCACGGGCCATCGGCTCAGGGAAGCGATCGTGGGCCGGCCCTCGCCACCGGCACATTCACGCACGGAAACGCCGACGCGGATCTCTTTCGATCGATTCGCAACGGGGTTCCGGGGACGCAGATGGCCGGGTTCCCCGCCTTGAGCGACCCGGATATCTGGCGGCTGGTGGCGTATCTGAGAAGCCTGTCACCCAGTGCGAGCTCAGCGGACGCAGGCGCCGGAGGCACCGGCGATGCAGCGGCTGGCGAAACGCTGTTCTTCGGCACCGCCGGGTGCTCCGGCTGTCACGAGGTCAACGGACGCGGCGGCATCGTCGGGCCTGACCTTTCAGGCGCCGCACGATTCGCACCGGCCTCGCTGCGACAGAAACTGCTGGAGCCGAATGCTCCGCTCGTTGCCGCGGCGAGCGGACGTGGCGGGCGCAGCGGACCGGCCACGGTGGTGGTGAAAACAAAGGATGGCCGCAGCATCCACGGCGTCCGGCGCAACGAAGACACGTTTTCGCTGCAGATGATCGATACATCCGGTGATTTGCATCTTCTCGACAAGCGAACGCTCGACTCCGTGTCGGTGGAGAACTTCTCGCTGCATCCTCCGGACACGATGCGGCTCTCGGGTGCGCAAATCAGCAACCTGGTCGCGTACCTTTCTGACACTCGGTGGACGTGATCCGGCGAGGACGGCACTTGCTCCTCCGATCCCCGGCGGCGTCACTTCCGAACGGCTGCTGCACGCGAAGGCGGAGCCGCACAACTGGCTGATGTACTGGGGAGATTATCAGGGCACGCACTACTCTCCTCTCTCCAGCATCACCCCCGCGAACGTCTCCACGCTGCGCGCGGCGTGGTCGGCGCCGGTGCCGGGCGATAACGTGAGCGAGAGCACGCCGCTCGTCGTCGATGGAGTGATGTATGGCACGAGCGGCGGCAGCCCACGCACCGTGACGGCCATGGACGCTCGCACAGGACGGCAGATCTGGCGTTTCGTCCGTCCGCAGAAGGTGCGCAACCCCGGCGAGACCGACGTCGTCAATCGCGGCGTCGCCATCCTGGGCCATCGACTGTTTGTCGGAACGAATGATGCGGCGCTGCTCTGCATCGATGCGCGAACCGGGCTGCTCCTCTGGGAGGTTCAGGTCGCCGACACGATGGAGGGGTTCAACATCACGAGCCCGCCGCTCATCGTCAAGGACAAGATCATCGTCGGCCACGCCGGTGGAGAGTACGCGCTGCGCGGGTTTCTCGACGCGTACGACGTCATCGGAAAACACTTGTGGCGATTCAACACGATTCCCGGTCCGGGCGAGTTCGGCAACGACACCTGGAAAGGCGACAGCTGGAAGACGGGCGGCGGCGGAACGTGGTTGACCGGGACGTACGATCCCGAGCTCAACACGCTGTATTGGCCGATTGGCAATCCCGCCGCGATGACGGATCGATCGGTTCGCGGAGACGGAGACAATCTCTTCACCGATTCGGTCGTCGCGCTGGATCCCGACACCGGCCGGCGCAAATGGCACTACCAGTTCACGCCGAATGACGGCCACGACTGGGACTCGACCGAGGACATGGTGCTCGTCGATCGCATGTGGCGCGGGCGCATGCGGAAGCTGCTGCTGCATGCTGATCGCAACGGCCATTTCTACGTACTCGATCGCACGGACGGAACTTTCCTCGCCGGGACCCCGTTCATCCACCAGACCTGGAACAAGGGATTCGACGAGAAGGGCCGGCCGCTGCCGATCCCCGGATCGAATTCGAGCCCCGAAGGGAGTTTCCTCGTCTACCCGACGCCAGGAGGCGCGACCAACTTCCAGCCGCCGTCGTACAGTCCGATCACCGGCCTGTTCTATCTCGAATACTCCGAGGCCGGGGCGCAGTACATCAGCGTCCCACAGGTGCCCGAGAGAGGTCGCGAGTATCTCGGCAACGTTGCGAAAGCTCCCCCGGCGCGCGGACCGAACGATCCGACGCCAAATGCGGGCATCAAAGCGATCGATCCGGATACGGGAAAGACGGTGTGGGATTTCAAGCTGTTTCAGGGTTCGTTCACGAACGGTGTCCTCGCGACGGCGGGCGGCGTGCTGTTCGCCTCGTCGCGCGACGGCAATATCCTCGCCCTCGACGCCAAGACCGGGAAGTATCTCTGGCACTATCAGACCGGCGGCAACCACGCGGCCTCACCGATCAGTTATGCGATCGATGGCCGTCAGTATGTCGCGCTGACGGCCGGGAATGTTCTTTATAGTTTCGCCTTGCCGGAATAGATTGCTGATGTCGATCTCGATGGCTGATTGACTCCGAATCAGTCAATCAGCAATCAGCGGTCAGCAATTCCTGGAGGATTCCTACATGCCGTTCATTCGCGTCATCCAGGCACCCACGCCCGAAGTTGACCTGCAAGACGACCTACGACGCCGTTGTCATCGGTTCCGGCGCTGCAGGCGGGATGGCCGCGCACGTGCTCACCTCGCATGGCATGAAGGTCCTGATGCTCGAGGCCGGGAAGAAGCTCGACATCAACAATGAGCTGAAATCGATGGAGTGGCCGTACGAGCATCCGCGGCGCGGCGCGATGCCGCCCGGCCATCATGCGCTGTCGTTGAACGAATACACCGTTCGGAAGCCGCCCTATGCTGCTGGTTCTTCGTATAAGAGCGTCTACTCGTACGTGCAGGGCTGGGGCGGCAGCGACTACAGCAAGAACATCGTCGTCGACGAGAAGAACCATCCGTATTCCGGGACCAATTACGCGTGGGTCCGTGCGCGCGTGCTGGGCGGCAAGACGAATATCTGGGGACGGCTGGCGCTGCGGTTGTCGGATTACGACTTCAAGGCGAAGAGCCGCGACGGCTACGGCGAGGACTGGCCGATCTCGTATGCCGATATCGCGCCGTACTACGACAAGGTCGATCTCTATCTCGGCATATCAGGAGTGAAGGAGAACCTGCCGCAACTGCCGGACAGTCTCTTCCAGCGTCCAAACAGGCTCGCTCCCGCTGAAGTCACGCTGCGCAACTCGCTGAAGAAGATGAACCGCGTGCTGACGCCCTACCGCGCCGGCGTGACCACTGACGGACTGAAACACAACAAGTATCGAAGCCGCTGCTTTGGTCGTGGCGCCTGCAGCCGCCGCGCCGGAGGCTGCGACATCCATGCGGCATTCGACTCTCCGACCGGGCTCATCTATCCGGCGATGGACACCGGAAATCTGACGCTGCGAACGAACGCCACCGCCCGTGAGGTCCTCGTCGATCCGAAGACCGGCAAGGCGCGCGGCGTGGCCTTCGTCGATACGGAAAGCGGGCGATCCTATGAGGCGCATGGCCGCGTGGTCGTCGTCGCCGCGTCAACACTGGAATCGGCTCGTTTGCTGCTCTTGTCGAAGTCCACGACGCATCCGAACGGCATCGGCAATTCGAGCGGCCACGTCGGACATAACTTCTGCGAGCACGTCATGGGGCCAGGCGTGACCGGGCTTGTGAAGGATCTGATCGGCAAACCGCGCACGCTCGACGATGGACGGCCGGGCAACTTTTATGTGCCACGGTTCCGAAATCTGTCCGACAAGAATCCGAACTTCATTCGCGGATACGGCTTTGAAGGAGGCGCCGGGACGCAGATGTTTCCCGAGCATGCGACCGACACACCAGGATTCGGCGCAACCTTCAAGAAAACCGTCCGTGACAACGCGGGCGCCTACATCAGCATGGGCGGGTTCGGTGAGGTCCTGCCGAGATACGAGAACTACATCGATCTCGATCCGGCCATCAAGGATCAGTGGGGCATTCCCGTCGACCCGGTTTCACTACAAGTTCGGCGACAACGAAAAGAAGATGTGCGAGGACATGGCCAACACGGCACAGGAGATGTTCGAGGCTGCGGGTTTCGAGATTCTCGACGTCAGCCGCAACCCGCTAACCGAAGGCTGGTCCATTCACGAACTCGGCACCGCGCGGATGGGCAACGATGCGAAGACGTCAGTGCTCAACCAGTTTCAGCAGAGCCACGACGTCAGGAATCTGTTCGTCGTGGACGGCAGCAGCCACGTCAACGCCTCCTGCCAGAACCCGACGTGGACGATCATGGCGCTTGCCTGGCGATCGTGTGATTACCTGGCGAGCGAGTTCGGGAAAGGAAACCTGTGATGGGCGATCACGAAAGCGATCTGAGCCGGCGCGACGCGATCAGGCTCGCCGCGGCAGCGACCGTGGCGGCATCGCTCGGCGTTGACGACGCTGAGGCGCAGGTGAGAGTCGGCGGCTTTCTCACCGAGGCCGAATTCGCGCTGCTCGACGAATTGAGCGAGATGATCATTCCGACCGACGCACACTCACCAGGAGCGAGGGCCGCGAAGGTCGCCGCATTCATCGACGCCCGGCTGGCCGAGGCGTGGGAACAGAAAGATCGAACCGACTGGCGAAGCGGACTGACCCTGGTCGATCGGCTGTCGCAGGAAGCGCACAAGCTGCCGTTCATGAAAGCGTCGCCGGAGCAGCGGCTGGCGCTGCTCACGCGGATGGCGCAGAACGAGAGCAATCCGCAGAAACCCGAGGAAAAGTTCTTCAGGGAGCTGAAATCGCGCGTCGTCTATGCGTATTACACGTCGGAGATCGGTATCAAGCAGGAGATGGAATACAAGGGAAACACCTATCAGTCAGAGTTCGCCGGGATCGACGTATCGCAACAGTAGCGCGCGATCGTCTATTGCTCGCGCGGCGCCCGAACTGCGCGCCCGGGAGCGACGCCCGACACGAACTTCCCCGCTCGAACGACCGGTACGCCATTCACCAGAACATGCTGGATCCCTTCGGAGGGAAGCGACGGCTCGCGATACGTGGCGCGATCGATGACGCGCGCGGCGTCGAAAATCGTGAGGTCCGCGTCGGCGCCGAGGCGAATGCGCCCCTTGTCTCGCATGCCAGGCACACGCGACTCCAACCGACGAGCAGGCATCAGTGTCATCTTCCGGAGCGCGTCGATGAGCTTGAGTGACCCGGCCTCCCGGACATACCTGCCGAGCACCTTCGAGTAGGTGCCTGACGTCCGCGGGTGGCCGATGCCGTTGAGCATGTATCCGTCGCTCGCAATCGCGGTCAGCGGGCTGTTGATTGCAACGGCCACCATTTCATCCGTGTTCGAGTGGCCGATCACAGGGCCGCCGATCTTGCGGTATTTGATGAACGTGTCACGCGTGAGCCGCTCCCCCGTCTTCGGCCATTCGAGTGTGGCGAAGCGTTCATCGGGCCACTGCTCCCAGCCGTCGTAGTTGGCGGACGTAATCTCGGTCATGCCGGCCGAGTATGGATACGCCTCGGTTGTAACATCGAGGCCCCGCGACTGCGCTTCAGAAATCATCTGAAGCATTTCACGCGTCTGCGCGAGGCCCGAACTGTTGATGTGGACCACGTGAAGCGGCGCACCGGTCAGCGCGGCGCCAGCGATGACTTCTTCGAGGCCCGACATACCGCCGCGGATGTGGACGTGCACCGACGCGTGGTGGCGCCCCGCGACGCGAATCATCTCCAGGACTTCCCATTGGGTAGCGGCGGCCGTATACGAAGGGCCGAGCCCCATGCTCACGGCGCCCTTGCGGAGCCCGTCGTCTATTTTGCGCGCCATCTCTGCAATCTCGGCCGGACTTGCCGCCTTGTGTGCGGCGTCGCCGCTCGGCAGGAACGTGCTGGGATCGTGCATCACCGCGATACGAACCGGAATGTGACCGACGCTGACGCCGTAGTTGATCGCGCGGCCCGGTTCGCGATCGCGATACCAGGCATCGACATCGGCCGTCCCGACCTCGAGCTCGAACGCGGTGGTCACGCCGTCGAGAACCTGGCAGCGGTAGGTCTCGTCGGTCTGCTGGTGGGAATGGAGATCAATGAAACCGGGCGCGACCACCAGTCCGGCCGCATCGAGTTGCTGACGCCCGGTGAGCGCTCCCTCGGCGATCGCCGCGATCTTTCCTCCTCGAATGCCGACGCTGCGGACGGCATCGAGTCCGGATTCCGGATCGATGACGCGTCCACGGACGATAACGAGATCGAAGTCCTGCGCTGTCAAGGAAACGACAACGCTGAGGACAAGCCCGAGCAGAGCGGCAACGAGGAAGATCTTTTTCACGGCTAGGTCCGCGCGTAGCTTTCTTCGCCGCCGACCGTGATGTCAAGAGCCAGCTCAATTGGTGAATTGGTGAATTGGTGAATGAACTGGCCGCCGGCAATTCACAAATTCACGAATTCACGAATTCTCCAATTCATCCATTTGACACTCGATCGCCGATCGTGGTGTTGTGAGCCATCTCGGTCCGGACAACTCGCAACCCGACGCGCCTATGAATACGCCTCGCACCCACGCACCACGCACGACTCTCGCGCTTGCCGTCGCGATATTCGCGGCCAGTCTCGTTGTGTTTGCTCAAACACCACAGCAGCCAACGCCACCTGCTGGTCAACCGGGGCAGACGACTTCACCCCCGGCGACGCAGGATCCCACCGGCCGCGGTGGCGCTGAAGGACGAGGCCGCGGCGGCGGCGGGCGGCAGGATCTGACCGGCATCGACTTCACGAAGCAGCCGCCCGTGCTGGCGAAGACGCCCGAGGACGAACTGAAGACCTTCATTCTTCAGCCCGGCTATCGCCTCGAGCTTGTACTCGCCGATCCGGTGATCCAGGAGCCGACCGCGATTGCCTTCGATGGGAATGGACGCATGTTCGTCGTCGAGGACCGCAGCTACATGCTCGACCTCGACATGACCGGTCAGCTCGATCCGATCAGCCGAATCTCTCTCCACGTCGACACGAACAACGACGGCGTATACGACAGGCACACGGTCTTCGTGGACAACCTCGTGTTCCCAAGATTCGTGCTGCCGTTCGGGCCGAATACGATCCTGACCAAGGAGTCCAACGCCCAGGAAGTCTGGAAATATACGGACACGAACGGCGACGGCGTTGCCGACAAGAAGGAACTGTTCGATACCGGCTACGGACGTCTGGCGAACATCGAGGGCCAGGAAGCGTTTCTCACCTGGACGATGGACAACTGGCTCTACAGCACTTACAACGCGTTCCGCGCGCGGTGGACGCCGCACGGCGTCATCAAGGAACCGACCGGGAACAACCGCGGTGAATGGGGCGTGACGCAGGACAACGACGGCAAGATGTGGTTTGAAAGCGGAGCGCCGGGCGTCCCGGTCAGCTTTCAATTCCCAATCGTCTACGGCAACTTCACCGTGCCGGATGAACTCGAGCCCGATTTCAGGGTCCCGTGGGGCGCACCGGTTCGCGTCGCCGACATGCAGGGTGGTCTGAACGCCACGCGAATGCCGGACGGATCACTCAAGAGCGTCACGGGCAGCGCCGGCAACGATGTCTACCGCGGGCACCGGCTGCCGAAGGATCTCGTCGGCGAATATCTTTACGGCGAGCCAGTCGGGCGCATCGTCCGCCGGATCCATTCCGAGAAGAAGGAAGGACTCACCTATCTTCACAACGCCTATCCAAACAACGAGTTCATCAAATCGCTGGATCCGTACTTCCGCCCGGTCGATGTGACGACGGCACCCGATGGAACGGTCTACATTACCGACATGTACCACGGCATCATCCAGGTGGGAAACTTTGCCGGACCGGGTACGTATCTGCGCGCGCGCGTTCAGCAGTACAGACCTCGACAAGGTGATCCACAAGGGCCGGATCTGGCGGCTCGTGTATGACGGCGTCAAACCGGATCGATCGGATGCGCTGCGCCGCGATCGCATCGTGCCGCGCATGAACAACGAGACTGCGGCGCAGCTCGTCACGCATCTCAGCCACCCGAACGGCTGGTGGCGCGACACTGCGCAGCAGTTGCTCGTGCTGAAGCAGGACAGGTCCGTCGTTCCCGCGCTGCTGACGATCGTAAAGACCTCGCCGAATCTCCTCGCGCGATTCCACGCGATGTGGACTCTCGAGGGTCTCGACGCGCTGAAGCCGGCGCTGGTTCGTCAGTTAATGGAGGACACCGAACCTCGAATGCGCATTCAGGCGATACGAGCCAGCGAGACGCTCTACAAGGCCGGCGATCGATCGTTTGCCGCTGACTACGCGAAGATGGCGTCGGATCCCGAGGTCGACGTCGTGATCCAGGCGCTCTTGACGATCAACCGGTGGAAGGCTCCCGACGCTGGCGCAACGACGAAGACCACGATGGACAGCAACCCGGCACGCGGCGTCCAGGTGGTTGGAACCACGATGCTCACCGCAGCGGCGAACGCCGCCGGCGGGGGCCGGGGACGCGCGAACCTCACTCCTGACCAACAGGCGCAGCTGGATCGTGGCGGACAGATCTACAACGAGTTGTGCTTTGCCTGTCATGGGCCCGACGGCCTGGGGACCCCGAAGCCTGAGCTGGCAACGACAATGGCGCCGCCGCTTGCGGGATCGCCGCGGGTCAACGCGCACCGCGACTACATCACCAAGGTCGTGTTGCGTGGATTGACCGGCCCGGTTGATGGCAAGAGCTACACGGACACGATGGTTGCGATGGACTCCCAGGGCGACGACTGGATCGCCGCGGTCGGCTCGTTCGTGCGACACAGCTTTGGCAACACCGGCGGGTTCATCACTCCGGAGGACGTCGCGCGCGTGCGCGCCGATACAGCCACTCGCAAGACGTTCTGGACGCTTCCCGAGCTGACCGCGTCGATGCCGGCGCCCCTCTTCACCGACGGATGGAAGTTGACCGCGAGCCACAACAGCGATGCGGCAATTGGCGCGTTGAGCCTCACGGCGTGGAACGCAGGCGGCTCTCAGCAGGACGGAACGTGGTTCCAGGTCGAACTGCCGAAGATCGAGACCGTCACGGAGATTCAATTCCAGTCGCCGCCTCCCGGCGGCCGCGCCGGCGCGGGAAACGCCGCGGCTGTGACCTCGAGCGGCGCTCCGGTCGCCGGACCGCCAGGATTTCCGCGAGGCTACAAAGTGGAAGTGTCCACCAACGGTTCATCCTGGACCGGAGTGTTCGAAGGCAAAGGTAATGGACTCACTACCATTACGGCGTTTCAGCCGGTGCCGGCGAAGTTCGTCCGCGTCACGCTGACGACGAACGCCGACGATGCTCCGGCGTGGTCGATTCAGAGCCTGAAGATTTACGCCCTGCAGCAGGCGGAGCGGAAGGCGTCAGCCCCGGCCGGACGGGAATGACACCAGCACGGTCAACATGAGAGCCGCAACCCGCTTGTCCTGCGCACTGCTGATAATCGTCGCCTGTGGTGCGATCGCGGCCCAGGAGACTGGTACGTTCGACGGCCGCCCGGTCAGGGTGCTGTCGAACGACAAGCTGTCGCTCTCGATTCGAATGGTTGGCGGCGCGATGGTGCAGCTGCTCATGAAGGATGACGCGGACCCGCTGAATCCATTTGAGGGGCTCGGGCATTTCGTGTGCGTGGACGGATTCGGGCCGGTGTCGAAGGAAGAACAAGCCGCGGGACTTCCCGGCCATGGCGAAGCGCACCGCGTGCCGTGGGACGTCTTGTCGTCAGAACGGAAGAACGGCGTCCTGACGGTCGAATTCAGCGCGTCGCTGCCGATCGTCCACGAGAACTTCCGGCGCAAGATCACGATGATCGACGGCGAAAACGTCGTCTACATCGAGAGCGAACTCGAGAGCCTTCTTGGGTTCGACCGGCCAGTCAACTGGGGCGAGCACGCGACAATCGGCGGAGCATTTCTGGAACAGGGCAAGACCGTCACTGATATGTCCACGAAGCGCGCGATGACGCGCTCGTACGAATCGGAAGCGGTGGAGCCACCGGATCATCACGAGCTCGCGGATTTCAAGGAATTCAGCTGGCCCATGGCGCCGACGGTCAACGGCACACCGACGGATGTTCGCATCGCGCCGACGGTGACCCCGCTGATGGATCAAACGACGTCCCTGATGGACAAGTCACGGCGCCTGGTTTACGTCACCGCCTTGCACCCGGGCCGGCAGGCGCTGCTGGGATACGTGTTCCGCCGCGAAGAGTATCCATGGACGCAGATGTGGGACTTCTACCCCGGCGGCGGACGGCGATCGCAACGCGGCATGGAGTTCTCCGTTCAGCCGTTCGACCTGCCGCGCCGCGACGTCATTGAGGCCAATTCGATGTTCGATACGCCGACGTATCGATGGCTGCCGGCGAACTCGAAGATTTCATCGAGCTTCGTCATGTTCTACACGGACACGCCCGAGGGATTTGCGCAGGTCGACGACGTCGTGCTGGCGAACGGCTTCTTGACGATTCAGGATCGCGCGCACGGGAAGTCGATCGTGCTGAAAGCATCGCGCGGCTTGTAATCTCTGCCTTCTGGCCTTTACTGTGCAGACCTTCAATCCGGTCGACAGATGTTCCTGATGGCGCCGAGGTCACATCAGCTCCCCGGCGCCTCGGCCTACGGGCGAAAAACCACGCCTCCGGCGTGTGCCTCACGATTGCCGCGTCGGCTCGGGTCGCTCGAACGGCAGCCAACCATCATTCGCGCACTCGGGTCATCCAACCGACATTGTCGAAACAGCGCCGCCGCGGATCGCAACGCCTGCAGCGTGGTTTTCAAGACTGGCGCAGCGCCCTGGCCGCATCGCGCCGGGGACCTGACGTGACCTCGGCGCCGCCCTTGACTCCTGTAGCTTCCGCCTTGAGACGGAAGGCCGGGCGATAGTGACACCCCGCCTGCGCGGCGTGTGTCACAGATCATTTCGTCGGCCTTGGCGGCGTACGCGGCGCATACGTCTTACTGAATCCGTTGCGCGGATTCGTGATCGTAAATGTCCCATCCGGGTAGGCAGCCACTTTGAGCCAATAAGCCGGCGTGTGCCCGGTTGCGTTGCCTCGGCCTCGTCCTCCTCCGGCGGGTGCTTGCCCCCCGGGCGCGCCGCCCGCGGGGGCGGCACCTGCGTGTTCGCGCCAGCCGGTGCGGTTGGGACCTGAGCGCCCGCCGTCGGCGGGGCGGCACCTGGCGTCGCAGACGAAGCAGCCGGTGGCGCAGCGGCTTGTGCGGGAGGAGTTCCTCCTCTGCCTGGTCCTGCGCCGCGAGGTGGCGCAGTCAGTACACCGGCAATCGTCGGCATGTCCTCGACGTTCGCGATATAGAGCGCCGGGCTGTTCTGCTCGAGCATCGCGTTGTACGACCAGTGCATCTGCCAGAGACGCTTCCAGCCCAGGGGATGAAAGGATGGTCTGCATCGGCTCCGGCGCACCTCCTTTCCGGGTGCCGTTCTGCATGATCGCCACGCGTGGCTGAATCGCGTGCACGAACGGCAGCGAACCGGATGCGATCGCGCCGTGGCTGCTCGCGAAATACAGGTCGACGGTGCCGATCGGGTTGTTCGGGCACATCAGCTCGAGCTCTTTCGTGCGCCACATGTCGCCGAAGTCGAGCGCGCGGAATTGTCCGAGGATGATGACGCTCCCCACCGATTGCGCATCATCTGGATCGTTGAGTCCCGTGGCTCCAGCCATGGGAGTGAATCCCGCACAGTAGGGATTCGGCTTGCCGCCGCCTGGAAGCGGCGGAGTCTTCAGCACCTGCCCGGCGGATGTGACGATGCGCCAGTCTAGCCCCGTGATGGGGACGCGATCCCCAGGCTTGACCACCAGGTGCTTTACCTTGCCGTAGAGTTCCGCATAGGCAGCTTGAAACCCCTCCACCTGCTCTCTCGCCTTCGTGACGGGAATACCGTCAGGCCCGGCAGCAACCTGCGGCACATTCGGTCCTTCCAGGGTCGGCCCGTGATCGACGAACGTCCCGACCGGAATTCGCTTGGCCAGCTCGACGACGTTGCCGATGTGATCGACGTGGTAATGGGTCGATACCAGGTAGTCAATCTGCTTGACACCTGCGTCCGCGATCGCCGCCATGATCCGATCGAGATCGCGAGCGCCCGGGAAGCCCGAATCGATCAGTGCCGTCTCCCCTGTCGGCGACACATACAGCGCCGCCTTTCCGCCCTCGACGTCAACGACCCAAATCTCGAGCGGTTTGGTTTTCGACTGCGCGGCAAGAACGGCGGTTGCGAGCACGACGATCGACACACTTAACCAGAGGCGCTTCATACAGGCTCCTGCTTTCTCATCTGACTCATCCGGTGATCCGGGATCCGGGATTCCACTCCCTCATGGCCGCTGGCCGCGACCGCCCGCAAGCGCGAGCAATTCGTCGTTCGTCCACGGACGTGTTCGTCCTGCCGTCAGCTCGCGGACGGATTTCACCGTCGCGGGATCGACGGCCGATCCAGGCTGGCCCCATTCGCGGCGCACGTAGGTCAATACGCCCGCGATCTGATCATCGCTTAGCACCGACCCGACAGGCGGCATCAATCCAACCGGCCCTTCTTTCCCATTGAGCAGGATGCGCGCCGGAATGTCGGGCGACGCGAGCGCGAGCGCGGAGCCGACCAGGCTGGGTGCAACCCTCTCCTGTCCGCGGCCGTCCGGCTGATGACATGCCTGGCAGATGTTCTTGTAGATGTCCCGGCCGGCATCGAATCGCTGCTGCTCCTCCGCCGTCAACGGCGCGATCGGTGCCGAGGCTCCGGGCTTGCCGGGCCACTCGATGCGGGCGAGCACGCGCGCGGCGCGGGTCCCGAGGTCGTCGCTACGCGCTGCCAGCGTCGATAGCGCCGCCGGCTCCGTGTTCAGGCGTACCGTTCGCGGTGCCGCCGCCGCGCCCGCCACCCGCCGCAGCCACTGCAGGGCGCTCGAACGCATACGCGCCGCCGGGACCGGCCCGACCGCCGGGACATGTCGGACACGGCAGCGTGACTCCTGGTGGCGGCCCGCCGCGACGAGCCGCGGACGCCCCCGGCATCGGCGCGCCGAGCACTGCGACCTCAGCTCCTCTCAGAACCGCGGACTGTTGCCAGGCAGGCGGACTTTCGTCCGCCAAGCCCGCGGAACAGTTTCTGGATCGCCGCATCCTGCCCGCCGCGCACGATTGTGGCCGCGAGCATCGTGATCGCGGTTTCGCGCTGCGGTGTTTGGGTGGGCGACGCCATCAACTTGTCGAGAACTGCGCTCTCGCTCCCGCGCAAGCCGCTCAGGGACGCATCGACCACGATCGCATCGTTCGCGAACCGCTCCAGCACTGACACAAGCGCGGTTTCGCGCGGCCCTGCCGGCAAGACTCCGAGCGAGGCCGCCAGTTGCTCGCGGACCGACCAGTCGGCATCGTCGAGCCGCTTCAGCACTTCTGCCTTGAATCGGATGATCTGGTGTGCCCAGCCACTTCTCTGACAGGCGTATCGCCGAAGCGCGCACATCACGTGACGAATCCGCCAGGGCTTTTGTCACGCTGGCAGGCTCGAGACTGTCGATTCCATCAAGCGTCCACAGCGCATGGAGACGCGTCCGGTAGTCCGGCGCGGTTTCCGCCAGCTTCACGAGCGAAGGCACGACGGACTTGACGTATCGCTCGACGAGTAGCCGCTGCGCCGTGTCGCGGCGCCATCCGTTCGGATGCGACAGGGCCTCGACGAGTTGCGCCGGCGTCGCGTTGGCAAACGGCGCTGTGCTGTCGAGGCGCGTGGTCTCGTGCACGACGCGATAGATTCGACCGAGACCCGTCGGCTGATCCAGCTTGCGCGGAGATGATGTGGTCGCGCAGGTAGATGGTTGTCGATGCGCGGTCCTGGATGATGCCGCGATAGAAGTCAACGATGTAGAGCGCCCCGTCGGGGGCATTCGAAATGTAGACGGGACGAAAGCGCTCGTCCGTCGAGGCGAGGAATTCGGCATTCTCGTACGCCTTTTTCGCCCGCAGCGTTGCCCCGTCGTCGCTGAGAACGATACGGCTGACGAAGTTGGCGGCCGGGTCCGCGACGAAGACATTGCCGTAGAGTTCCGCCGGCAGACGATCGCCGCGGTAGACCATGGGCGCACAAACCGCCGTGAACTTCGCGAGCGTGCCGTCGGCACGGTCGACACCGGCTTGATAGGCGCGGTTGGTCCCAGGATTCGGCCGCACGGGCCAGACGATATTGAGATCGTTGTTCTCGTCCTCGAGCGAATCGTAGCTGCCGCGAGTCCGAAGCAGATTCGGATTCCGCAGAAAATACGGTGTCGGCACGAAATCGACGTGCAGCGCCGATTCGTTCGTGTTCCGATAAATCCGGCCGGCATCGTCCTGGGTTGCGCCCCACTCGCCACGAGACAACGTGGACTGCACTTCGACCTTCTGGTCTTTGAACCTGAAGTACACATCTGTACCGGACGTGTGTATCCAGTTATCGAGCCCCCAGTAAAGGCTGTTGGCGTTGCCCTCGACGCTCCCCTCGAGCCGGCCGTACGCGTGCGTCACCAGCTCCTTCGTGTCGGCTTTGAGATCGCCGTTGGTGTCGCGCATCAGGTAGAGGCTGCCTGGCTCCCCGACCAGCACGCCGTGGTCGAGCACTTTCAGCGCGCGCGGCAGGATCAAGCCGTCGGCAAAGACGGTCCGCTTGTCCATGACGCCGTCATGGTTCGTATCCTCGAGCACGACAACGTGTCCGATCGGATCCAGGTTGGGTTCCTTCGCCTGCAGGTCCCTGACGAAGCCCGTCATCTCGACGACCCACAGCCTGCCGGCCAGATCCCAGTCCATGACGGTGGGATCCTGAACCAGCGGTTCGCTGGCCACGAGCTCGACGTGGTAGCCGGGAGGCATGAAGAACGTTTTCACCGCGTCGGCTGGGGACAACACCGGTGATTCGTTCGAGACCTTCTGAACGCCGGGAGGCCACGGGCGGTTCGGTGGTGAGCTTTGGAATGCCACCGCCGTCGTCACCATCAGACACAGCAGAATCGAGATCGTGCGAAGTCTGGTCAGCAGCATCAGGCGCTTCCTCCTCACTTCTGCGGCGTCAGGCCACGGCCTTCGACACAGTCATACGTCCGGCCTGCCTCGAGATCCTTCGACTCCTCGACGCGTCCGCTCGGCCAGGCGATCACGACCCTCTCCACGCGATCTCGCCGGCCGACACCAAACGTAACCGGCAGCTCTGATTGCGACAAGTAGCTGGAGCCGGTCTTCACCATCCGCGTCTGAAACGTGCCTTCGTGGAAGATGCGGACGACTGCGCCGATCGCGTCGCGATTGGACTTCGTGCCGGTCAAACGAAATCGAATCGACCGGTTCCCTGACGCTTGATCGTTGCGGTAGAGGCGCGCCGGACCGCCGTTGGTCGTCAGGATCACGTCGAGATCGCCGTCGCGGTCGAAATCGCCGCACGCGAGCCCCCGCCCTACCTTGGGCGACGCGAATCCCTCGCCGACGGTGGCGGCGATATCGCTGAACGCATCCTTGCCGTCGTTCAGGAAGAGGTGCGGCGGCTGAGCGTAGCCGACATGTCCGTGAATGTTCCGCACGGTTTCGTCGATGTGCCCGTTAGCGACGATCAGATCGAGGCTGCCGTCCAGATCGAGGTCGGCAAACAGACAGCCGAATCCCAGTGTGTTCCGTGAGGCTGCGCCGACGCCAGTGCGTGTCGCCGTGTCTTCGTAGAGCCCGGAGCGAACTGGCGCGATACAACCCGATCATCTCGTTGTCGAAGTTGGTGATGGCCAGCGCTCGGGATAAGCGACGCGCCAAGGTAGGCGGCGTCCACGCCCATTCCAGCCCGTGCTTTCCCTTCGGTGCTGAACGCGACGCCTGCTTCGACCGCCGCTTCCTTGAACGTTCCGTTCTGCTGATTGCGATACAGCTTGTTCGGTTGCGTGTCGTTGGCGACGAAGAGATCCAGCCAGCCGTCGCCGTCGAGGTCGAGAATGGCGGCGCCGAGAGATTTCGAGCTGCTGTCGAAGATGCCGCTCGTCGCGGTCACGTCTTCAAAGGTGCCGTCGCCGCGGTTTCTGAACAGCCAGCAGCTGTCGCCGCGATAGGCCTCGGGCGTGCAATACGATTTTTGCTTCCCGTCGTTGCTGCAGAACACGTCGTGCTCGACCGACCACCTCACGTAATTGCAGACAAACAAGTCGAGCAGGCCATCGCGATCGAAATCGAACCACAGCGCGGACGTGCTGAACGCGGCCCGGCCGCCGAGCCCGCTCTCTTGCGTCGCCTCAACGAATGTTCCCTTGCCGGTGTTCCGGAACAGCCGGTTCTGCCCGACCGCGGTCACGAACAGATCGGGGAACCCGTCGTTATTGAAATCCGCGACGGCGACTCCCATCCCGTACATCTCGACGTCGAGCCCCGCGTTTCGAGTGACGTCCGAGAACGTCCCGTTCCGGTTGTTGCGATACAGCTTCAACGTCGATCGCTGTCGCTTGTGACCGGGCCAGTCCATGCCGTTGATGAGGACGATGTCCTGCCAGCCGTCCGCGTCGTAGTCGAGGAAGGCGCACCCGGCGCCGAGGGTTTCGGGGAGCAGCTTGCCGCCGTACGCCCCGGTGTTGTGCTGGAACTGAATCCCAGCGGCGGCGGTGACATCCACCAGCCGCAATCCGGAGACAGGGGGCTGACCCCTTTTCGAAAGATCCGCGCCAAAGGGGTCTGACCCGGATATAAGGGGTCAGACCCCGGTCGTCGGCTTACCCACTTTGCGAGAATCGGGGTCAACGCCGCGTCCTGCAGGAACTCTCGACGGTTCACAGGACGTTCACCAGCCCATTCTGAATCGCATACATCACCAGCTCGGCGGTCTTGTGGACGCCAAGCGTCTTCATGATGTTGGCGCGATGGACCGCCACGGTGTTGACGCTCAGTCCCAGCCTGGCGGCGATGTCGCGATTGGAGAGCCCGTCGCAGATGTGCCGAAGCACCTCGAGCTCGCGTGCGGACAGGCCATGATCCCGTTCCCCTTTGAGCGTCGCGGGCTGCGTGAGTTTCGGGTCGAGGACGGTTTCGCCGGAGGCGGCGCGCTTGACCGCGGCCGCGAGATCGAGATCCAGCGCGTCCTTGAGAACATAGCCGCGAGCGCCGGCATCCATGGCCTGGCGCACCAGCGTGGCCTCGCTGTGCATGCTGAGCATCAGCACTGCGGTCTTCGGCGCGCGTTCCAGAATGCGCCGCGTCGCCACGAGACCTGACGTGCCCGGCATTGCACAGTCCATGACGACCACCTGCGGCGCGAGGCTCTCGGCCAGCTTGATCGCCTCGTCGCCGTCGCTCGCCTCCCCGACGACCTCGATCGTGGCGTCGTCTTCGAGCAGGCGGCGGAAGCCGCGGCGGACGAGCGCGTGGTCATCGGCGAGCAGAACGGTGATCTTAGTCGGCATGGACGTCCCTGTTCTCGATCGGCACGCGCATGCGGACGAGCGTGCCCCCTTCCGCCGGACTGAGAAAATCGATGGTGCCGCCGAGCATCTCCGCGCGCTCGCGCATGGCGATGATGCCGAGGCCGCGGCGGGTCGCGCCGGCCTGGGTCCCTTTCCCGTGATCCTCGACGTCGAGCTCGATCATGCCATCCTTCGATCGTAATCTCACCCAGGCCTGCCGGGCGCCCGAGTGCTTCGCGACGTTGTTCAAGGCTTCCTGCATGACGCGATAGACGTGGATCGCCGTCGTCCCGTCAACTGCGATCCCGGGTCCATCACGTTCGTAGGACACCGACAGCCCCGTCTGCCGTTCCACGGTCGAGAGATACCAGTCAATCGTACCGTCGAGCCCGGCCTGCTCGAGGATCGACGGGTGGAGCGTCTGCGACAGGCTGCGAACCTGCGTCAGCATGTTTTGTGCGACCTCGGCAATTTCGCGCAAGTCCGCTCGCAGCGGCGCCCCTTCGGGCGCGTGCTTGCGCGCGCGCTCCAGCATCGAACCCATGGCGGTCAGGACCTGGCCGAACTCGTCGTGCAGCTCGCGGGCGATGTGACGGAGCGTCGCCTCCCGCGTCGCGATCAGCTTCTGCGCGAGTTCGTGCCGCTGCTGCGAAAGCGACGCCAGCTCCGCAAACAGCCTGCGGTTGGCGCGGATCAAGTAGGCGCTCGTCAGGACGATGGCGATAAGCGTGGCCGAGAGAAACCAGTAACCGTTTCGCTGCACGCGCGCGTAAATCGCGGCGACCTGCTGAGCCGTCTGTTCTTCGGTTTCGTTGTTTTCGACCAGAAGCCTGGCGACCGCCGTTCCGAGCGCGGCCTGACGCGGCTGAAGCGTGACCCTGATCTGATCGCGCGCGTCCGAATCCTTTCCCGCACCTGCGAGCGCGAGCATCTGATCTGCGGCGGTCCAGAACTGGGCGAACGAATTCGCGAGATACTCCTGCTGATCTGCGGCTCTCGTTACGGGCGCCACCTCTCGTTCGCGGCGCAGGCCATCATCCAAATCGGCGCGGAGGCGCCGAAACTGCGCCGTCCATGCCGTCAACGGATAAGGCTGCCCGCCATCGAGCATGTCGCGCATCGAGAGTCCCAGCGAATTGAGATCGTTTTGAATCCGGAGCAGCTGCAGCGAGTCTTTGCGGCTTCGATCCAAAAGGCCAGACTGCAACTGTCGCAGTCCCGCGATCTGGCGCGTGTTGTACCACGAGTAGGTCACCACCGCCGCGAGGGTGATGATCAGCCCGAGGAGCAACCGAGCGGTGGGTGATCGTCTGTGCACTGGTTGGGTACTGCGGCGAGGATACAACAAGCTTCCAGCTGGCAGCTGGGAGCTATGCTACGATTGCACTCCCCTTACCATGTCGACCAGACACGGTTACGCGCCTGGCTATACCTGATAGCCCCAATCCCCGGCGGGTCCCGCCGACTAGCCGACTCAATACGCCCTGAAGTGGTTTCAAACCCGTGTCTGTCGCGACGGAGTTTGAGCCCGTCTCGGAGCGATCAGTAATTGGAATCGGTTTCAAAACCGAATTGGCGACTGGCGAACGAGCGCGCGAGTGAGCCCACGCGAGCGGAGCGGGGCGGTGGGGCCCCGCGAGCGAGCGTGTAAGGGAGTCTGAGGGGCGAAGCCCCTCGGAGTAATGAGCGATTGGCCGATGGACGACAGCATCATTACGCTCCGCGTGACGGCCGGTGCCCGCGACGTGGCACGTGTCGCGGTACGGCGACACCAGTTCTCGGTTGGACGGCCGATCGAGTTCGACGGGTCGTCGCCGCGCATCGCGGCGCTCGAATACGCACTTGGAGCCGCGGGCGCGGAGGTGGTCAACGGGCTGCGTGAGTTCGCCCTTCGACGGCGCCTGCAGCTCGATGGCGTCGAGGCGGTCGTCTCGGCCGAGCTCGAACACGAGCTCGTGTATCTCGACGTGATCGGCGAAAGCGGACATCCTGCGATTCGGCGCCTTCACGTGAAACTGTTCGTCGCGTGCGCCGATGCGGCGGCCGTCCGGGCACTCTTCGATGAAGTGCTCCAGAAGCTGCCGCTGACACAAACGTTGAGTGCCGCGACGCGCTTGTCGACTGAACTGGTTGTTACTGCGTAATCGGAGGTCTCATGTACCGGCTGAATGAAGAGCAGCAACGCATCGTTTCGGAAGCGACGGCGGTTTCCGTTGCGCACCTCGGCCCTGAGGCTGCTCGAGTCGATCGGGACGGTATCTTTCCCGAGCCCTCGATCGGTGCTCTTGCCCAGTGTGGGTTGCTCGGGTTGAACGTCCCAGCGGCGTTTGGTGGACGAGGTCAAGGACTCCGCACGATAGCGGCCGTACTGGACGTCGCAGGCCGGCACTGTTCGTCCACCGCGATGATCTACTTGATGCACCTCTGCGGCGTCGCGTGCTATGCGGCCGCGCCGGAGAAGACGGAGACACAGCTTCGGGCAGCCGCCGAGGGTAAGCACTTGAGCACGCTGGCGTTCAGCGAGACAGGATCGCGAAGCCATTTCTGGGTGCCGATCAGCCGCGCGGTTGCGGCCAACGGCGGCGTCCAGGTCAGCGCCAGCAAATCGTTCGTCACCTCCGCGGGCCGGGCTGACGGTTACGTCGTGTCTACGCTTGCGCCGGCTGCCACGCAGCCGCTCGAAAGCAGCGTCTATCTTGTCCTGCGCCACGACAAGGGCATCCGCGTCTCGGGTACGTGGAAGGGACTGGGAATGCGCGGCAACGCCAGCGCTCCGATGACGCTGGAGAGCGTCGCACTCGCCGACGACCGGGCGCTGAGCGCGCCTGGGAAGGGGCTCGACATGATGCTCGGCATCGTCTTGCCAGTATTTCAGATCGGATCGGCGGCGATTGCCGTCGGCATCGCGGAGGCGGCCGTTCAGGCGACGATTGGCCACCTGACGCACGCGCGTTTCGAGGACACGCACGACACGCTCGCACAATTGCCGACGCTGCGCGCCCGGGTGGCGGACATGCGGATACAGACCGATCGCGCACGGGCGCACCTGGCCGCCGTGCTCGACTCGCTCGAATCACCAGGACCGGAGACCCAGCTTCTCGTGCTCGAGGTGAAGGCGGCGGCAACCGAAGCAGCCGTCAACGTGACCGACAGCGCCATGCGTGCGTGCGGCGGCGCGGCATTTGGGGGCGCGCACGGGATCGAGCGGCTGTTTCGTGATGCCCGCGCGCCCATCATCATGGCGCCCACGACCGATCAGGCCTACGACTTCATCGGCCGGGCACTCTGCGGGCTGGAGCTGTTCTGATGGGCCGGCCATTGCGCGTTGGCGCGGTCATGTACGACCCCAAGGTGTCGGTCATCTGGGAAATCATCCGCGATTTCTTCGAGGCCAAGCGATCCCCGATCGACGTGTCCTTCTTCAGCACCTACGAGCTGCAGGTCTCGGCTCTACGTCGAGGGGACGATCGACATCGCCTGGAATTCACCGCTTGCGTGGCTCGATTCGCAGCGCCGCTCGAACAATGGCTGTCGCGCGATCGCCATGCGTGACACCGATCGCGATCGCCGCTCGTATCTCGTCGCCAGATCCGGCAACGCCGTGCGCACCGTGACCGATCTTCGCGGACGCGGGATAGCGTTGGGAGCGTTCGACTCTCCGCAGGCGACGCTCATTCCGCTAGGACGCCTTCGCCAGGACGGGGTCATTCCGGACACCGACCTCACGGTACGCCGATTCAATGTGCTCGTCGGCAAGCATGGCGACCACATTGGCGGTGAGCTCGAAGCACTTCAGTGCCTGCAGAGAGGTCAGGTCGCGGCGTGCGCCATGCTCGATCTCAACTGGGACGCGTGGACGCGCGACGGAACGATCGACACCGGCGAATTCATGATCCTCGCGGAAACCGAGCGCTTCGACCATTGTGTGTTCACGGTCCGACAGGATCTCGACGCTGGAGCGGAAAAGCAGTGGCTCGATGCACTCTTCGCCATGCGCTACGACGTCCCGGAACACCGGGAAATGATGGACCTGGAAGGATTGAAGGCCTGGCTTCCTGGCCGAACCACCGGGTTTGTCGCGCTCCAGGCGGCAGTGACCGCTGAGCGCTTCTTCGAGCAGGCACAATCCTGACGTGAGGACGCTGCCGCTCTTTCCGGTCACGTCCGTGGGCAGCTGGCCTCGGCCCGTCGCGGTCTGCGACGCCCAGCGTCAGTTCCGCCGCGGCCGAATCGGGCGGAATGAATTCGACCGGATTGCCGATGCCGCGGTGGTCGATTTGCTTCGACTCCAGCACGACATCGGTTGTGACATCGTGACCGATGGCGAGTTGCGGCGCGACAATTTCTACTCGTTCGTCGCCGACAAAGTGGACGGCGTGCGGCTCATGACCCTGGCCGAGATGCTCGACGTCGTCGAGGACAAGCTCGGATTCGAACGCCTTCTGCAAACCCTCGATGTGCCTGCGTATTCAATCAGCAGCCCGATCTGTGTCGGCCGAATCGCGCGTCGCGAGCCGCTCGCGCTCGACGACCTGCGATTCATGAAGCGACACACCGACCGGCCGGTCAAGGTGACGCTGCCTGGTCCGTACCTGCTGACGCGAGCGATGTACGTGCCGGAACTGACGGCATCCTTCTATCCTTCGAAGGAAGACCTCGCTGAAGACGCCGTTGCGCTGCTTCGAGCGGAGCTCGAAGATCTGAGGAGCGAGGGGGTCGATTTCGTTCAGCTCGATGAGCCGGTCCTCAGCGAGCTGGCATTCGCGCCGGGGCGGACGCGAACGTTCATGTGCGCCGCCCTTGCGGCCCGAAAGGATCCGGCCGACGAACTGGAGTTGGCCGTCACGCTGATCAATCGGGTCGTCCAGGGCTTCGACGGGCTGCGGCTCGGCGTGCACGTGTGCCGGGGCAACTGGAGCCGCGACGAGTCAACGCTCCTCAGTGGCTCGTACCGGCCGCTTGCCGAATACCTGAAGCGCCTGGACGTCACCCAGCTGGTGCTGGAATACGCCACCGATCGAGCTGGAGACCTTATGGACTTCGGTGGAAAGGAGGTCGGCCTGGGAGTCGTGAACCCGCGAACCGACACGATCGAGTCGTCCGAGTCGATTGTGTCGGCCGTCGAACGCGCGCGGGCGATCTATCCGGCTGCTGGCATCTTTCTCAATCCCGATTGCGGATTTGGAACGTTTTCGAACCGGCCGGTGAACAGCGCCGAGATTGCCACGTCCAAACTTCGCGCGATCGTCGCTGCAGCCGAGACACTGCGCGCACAGCTCCCCTGATCCGGTAAGCTCTCTAATCACTCGCACAACTTCCCGGAACTCTTCACATCGGGGGTCCGTAGAACTGGTTTCAAAAGCCAAATATGGGCTGCCCAGGTGAACGAGCGCAGCGAGTGAGCCGACGCGAGCGGAGTGGGGCTCGAGGGGCCCCGCGAGCGAGCGTGTAAGGGAGTCCGAGGGGCGAAGCCCCTCGGCGTGAGAGTGAACAGATGCGCCGTTATCTCCTTACTGTCTCGCTGTTGATCCTGGCAGCCGGTGTGTGGCCGGCTGCGCAGCGGTCGCCTGCCAAAGCCGGTTCCGCGAAACCCGATCCGCTGTTTGCGACGAGCAGGATCGTCACCGTCCAGCTGCAGTTTTCGCCGGCTGACTACAAGGCGCTGGCGCCCAAAGGGGGCGGCGGCTGGTTCGGCGGCGGCGGCGGTGGCAACTCGCAGAGCTGGCTGCAAGGTCCGGAAGGCAAACGCAACGGATTCGCCGCGAGTCGGGGCGTTCAGTTTGAGTACGTTCATGGCGACGCCACCATCGATGGCCAGGCGATCAGGAATATCGGCATCCGCTACAAGGGCAACGGGACATACTTCGATGGCGCCGGCGCGGGCAAGGTTTCGCTGAAGCTTGATTTTGCCGAATACGTGAAGGGACAGCGACTGGGCCGGTTGAAGAAGCTGAACCTGCACAGCAACATCACCGACGCCACCTGGATGAATGAGGTGCTCGCTTTCCAGTTGTTCCGTGATGCAGGCGTGCCTGCTCCACGCACGTCCTACGCGCGCGTGTACGTCACCGTTGAGGGCCGCCAGGATCGCGCGTACGCGGGGCTCTACTCTCTTGTCGAAGACCCGGATGAGGAATTCGTGACCGCGCGGGGCCTTCCAAAGGCTGGAGCCATTTTCAAGCCGGTGGCCTCGAATGTCTTCGCCGACCTTGGGCCGGACTGGAAGCGGTACAACCAGACCTACGACCCGAAGACCGCGCTGACCGACGCCCAGAAGCAGCGGGTGATCGATTTCGCGCGTCTGATGACCAGCGGCACCGATGCGCAGTTCGCCGCCCAAGTCGGCGACTATCTCGATCTCGACGAGACCGCGCGATATCTCGCGGTGGTCGTGTTCCTGTCAGACCTCGACGGGCTTCTTGGTCCCGGACAGAACTACTACCTCTATCTCGATCCCCGAACCCAGAAATTTTCCTTCATCGCGTGGGACCAGGATCATTCGTTCGGCCAGTTCTTTCGCGGAACTCAGTCGTCGCGTGAGCAACTGAGCATCCACCATCCGTGGAGTGAATCGAGCCGTTTTCTCGACCGGCTTTTTCGCGTCGACGCCTTCAAGAAGCTTTACCTGGCTCGGCTGACCGAATTCAGCGACACGTTGTTCAAGCCCGAGCGATTTTCCCGTCAGGTGGACGAGCTCGCCGTCGTCCTGCGTCCGGCGGTCAAGGATGAATCGGCACAGCGGCTACTCCGATTCGATCGCGCTGTTGCCGGCGAGGTGCCGCCTGGTGATGCCGGGCAGTTTCGTGGCGCGAACATCCCGATCAAGCCGTTTGTGAGAGCGCGGGCGCAGTCAGTGCTCGATCAGCTGGCCGGCCGATCCAACGGGCAGCGGGTTGGCGGGCGCTAAAAAATTGTTGAATGCTGAAGGCTGATTGCTGACCCTTCGACAGGCTCAGGGTCAGCCCCGAGCGCCGTCGAGGGGCTGATTTGGCACAAAGTTACCGTGCGAGTGCCCACGCCTATCGCGTTGACCAGCAATCGTCTGAACTCCCGGTTCTTGAAATCATCCGGGTGACCGAACGACGTGAAGAACACGCGCGCCCCCTTCGCCCCGTAGCGATGCGTCCAGGCGATCGGTTCCGCCGGTTGATCCGGGATAGTGCCGACGAGCAGCGGGGCTGTGTTCGGTTCCAGCGGACTCACCTTGTACAGAGACCCTGCCCCGACGAGCGATGAGACGGACAGGCCCTTCAGAATCTGATTCTTCTCCGCGCCCGGCGCGATGGTCACGGTCGTGCGCGGACCATCGGGGTGGTGATTCGTGTAATGCCCGCCCAACACCTCGGGATCGAATGCCTGCCACACCGCGTGATTCGGTGCCGCCGGTGGATCCGACGGGCGCAGCGCAAAGGCGTGACACGCGGTGCGGATCCCAACGAGTGGCTTGCCCGCCTCCAGGTAGGCACGAACCGCATTCATCTGATCGACAGGTGGAGTGCGACGCCGCACGCTGACAACAAGAAGGTCCGCTGACCGAAGCGCATCGACCAGCCCCGGAAAGGTATTCTTGTCCTGTGCGTCCTGCTGAATGATGGTCACGCGGTACCCGGCGGGCTCAAGGTCGCGTTTCGCGAACTCAGGCAGCGTTTCCCACGTGTGATATTCGTCCTCGCCGATCATGAAGACAATGTGGGGCGTTCGCTGCGCCACCGACGTCATGGGCAAACCAACGCTCACGAGAATCGCACTAAGACAGAACAGTCGCTTCAGCATGGCATATTCACCAATGCACTGATTCACCAATTCACTGATTGTTCCCGAGGCTCCTGATGAACAGGATGAGCGATTCGATCTGTGAGTCGCTCAGCACGCCCGCATAACTCGGCATGCTGACCTCGCCGCGTTCGTAGCCTTCGACGATCTTCGCACCAGGTTCGAGGATCGACTGGCGGATGTACGCGTCATCGGCGACCGTACGAACAGCGCCGCCAGCGAACGCACGCTGACTACCGTACAGTCCCTTCCACGCCGGCCCTAGCTTCGCGAGCGATGTGCCGTCGATGGCGTGACACGCTATGCAGCCGTACGCCTGGTAAAGCCGCTTTCCTTCCGCCGCGCTGACCGGGACATCGGCCTTGGCCGCGGGGTGCCGAGGGGTGAGATCGACGCGGACGTCACCGAATCCTTCCGCTCGCGGATTGAACACCGGCAGGCTGTACGGCGTGGTATAGGCCGTGTCCTGAAAGCTCTGGCCGGCTTTCGTGACCAGTGACCATCCGATACGCAACTGCATCACGGGAGTCATGCCCGGCACACCGATGAAGACACTTCGTCCATCCTGTGACAGGTACGCGCTGCTGGGCATGAGCCGATCGATTCCCGTCGTGCCATCCGCTTTGAACTGCGGCGATCCGTATTGATAGGTCCGCTTGTAGTGCCACGTCGCGAGTGAATAGCTGTCCGGATTGGCGGCCTTCACCGGATCCAGGGGGACGTCGAATTGCAGCAGCACGCCACGATCCATCGGCGCAACCTCTCGTGGGATTGTTGACGGCGCGCCTGTATAGCGAACCCGGCCAAGCCCTGCCAGTCGCGTCGCGGTAGTTCCCCAGCCAAGAATTTGAAAGCCCGCGACATAGAGCTGTCCGTCCACTGGATTGACCGATCCGTTGAGCGGCGGAAAGTCGAACGCCTGCGTGATGCTGACCACCGCTGCCTGCGACTTCGCGCCGCGGTTGTTGAGCAGGATCCTGAATAGCTCCGGGTTGTTGAATCCGATATAGACCAGACCGTCATTCAGCGAACCCATGCGGGCGTTGAACAGCCACACCTGCGACATCGACGACGCGTTTGCCGCGTGTGGAATCCACGTCAGCGGATCGGCGATCGGCGCCGGATACACTTCGCGTGGCTTCTTGTCGCTCAGAAACCCATAGAACTGGCCGTCGCCGACGATGTGGAGCGGAGTGCTGGGGATGTAGTTGCCTTGCTGATCGCTGGCGGTTACGAGCCCGGTGCGGGTGTTCACGCCGATATTCGGCTGGCGGAATCCGTACCCCAGAACGGTCGCGCGCCGGCCGTCGGCCGAAATGCGAAGGACGCTGCCGTTGTGCTTCCCGAAGGTCGCCGCTTCCTGACCGCCCTTTGCGATCACGAACTCGCCGCCTGGCGCCGGCCGGATCGTGCTCGGGAATTCGCGCAGGTCAGCCGTCTGGGCGAATGCATTCGAGAACAGGTCGTGCACGTCGGCTTCGCCGTCGCCATCCGTGTCGCGAAGCCGCCAGATGCCGTTCCGATCGAAGACGTAGATTTGCTCGTCGCGAATCGCCAAGGTCAGCGGCTCGTGAAGACCAGAGGCGAAGCGTCTCCAGCGGACGGCATTTGAAGCGCCGTCCAATCCGCGAGCGAGCCAGACGTCGCCGTCGAGCGTCACCAACACACCGGTGCCGTCCTTGAGAAACTGGATATCGCCCGGTCGGTACGCTCCGATGCCACGGGTTATCAACCGGCAAACCCACATCGTCCACGACATACGCATCGCGCGCGTTCGATCGCGTGATCGTTGTCGTGACCTCTTGTGGCCAGCGACGTAAAGAGGCGCCCGGAGGAAACGACTCGAGAGATGCCGGGGCGTTCTCGGCTCCGTTCCCGAGCGCCACCGCAAATTCAATCGATTGGGGATGCGGCGGAACGCGCACCGCCCATACGGCGTTCGTGGCACTTCCTGGCGCTGGAATCTTCTCGAGCGTGAGGCTTGCGCTGTTACCCACCAGGCGTGCGGTCGCGTTCGGGCCGCCGCCAATGACAAGCCACGTGCCTTGCGTGGAAGCACCGACACGGAATTGCCGCATCACAGTCCACGTGGAGCCTTGGCCGGTGGCCGACATGTGTTCCTGGACGTCGGCGCCGCCGGCCGAATACTCGAGCACCACACCGTCGCCTGCCTGGCGGATGGCTTTGAACCGTCCGAGGTCTTCGGCAAGGGGGCCGCGTCCGACTTCTTCAGGGCTCGGCGCGGGTTCACGGGGATCGGTGAGCGATACCATTTCGCCCGCCTGCCATCCCGGATAGATTCCGTTGGCGAGCCATACCGCGCCGTCAGGTTCGGGCAGCGGCGATTGACCGCCAGGCGTTTTCTTGTCCGGATGATGGTAGGACCCCGGCGCGAGCGCAACCGGAGTGACGCCCTTTCCTCGCCAGACTGCCGCCACGCGAATCAGATCGACGTCGAAGGCTGCCCAGATGTCGCTGGCGACCCGGATCACCAGCGCCCGTGGCGTGAGATTGTCGGCAGGAAATCCAGGCCCGGCCCGCCGTGCATCAACGATTGACGAGAAGAACGGGAAGTCCGGTTCGATCCAGTCCGCTGTCGTAGTCTGGATCGCGCCGCTCCGGACCGGCGTCTCATTCTGGTTCGACCCTGCGAGGAGCGAACTCACGACGAACATCGCGACGGCCGCCGCTGCGGAAAGTGATCTCATCGACGGTCGCCAGTGTAAGCGAACTTTAGTCTTAATCCGAAGGGCTGCGCCCCTCGGACTCCCTTACACGCTCTCTCGCGCGCCGCTTCGACGGCGCGCTCCGTTCGCGTGGCTCACTCGTTGCACTCGCTCGCGTGGCCGGTATTTGTTTCGCGAGCCAGTTTGAGTTTATGAGATAGCTTCTAGCCGAATTCCGGACCAAGGATCGCGAACTGCCGGCTCAGCACGCCGAGCCCGCCTCCTCCGCCACGGAACATGCGGATGTAGGGACGCTGCTCGTGGAAGCCGGCCCGTTCGAGGAACTGAACCCATTCGACGGCCGTGCTCACGCTGTCGATGACGAATGGATGTCCTGGACGCTGCACCAAGCAAGTGCTGGTCAGATCGACCGCTACGCTGGCCTCTGCGGCGACGATCGGTCCCAGATGTCCGAAGGCGTGACCATTCCGTCCAAATATGTAGCCGCTCACCCGGCCACTGTGGCGAGCAAGGAAGCCATATTCCGGCGCACCTCGAAGCATCCACTCCAGGAGATCGGCGCGGTCCGCTCCGAACACCTGCCGATCGAGTGCGATGACATCCGGCAATGCATCGTCGGTCAGCGGTTCTACACGGGTGTTGGATGACGGGCTCGCGATGGCCGTCACGGCTTCGAGGCGCGTCAGTGAAAACTCATCGGTGAAGCCGTGTTTCCGATACAGAAAACGTCCTGCTGGTGTGGCATCGAGTCGAATCGAGCGCACATCGTTCAGCTGGGAGGTGGCGTGATCGAGGAGCACGGCGCCAGCGCCCCGCCCCTGTGCATCGGGATGAACGAGGAGCATCCCGACCCAGCCGAACTCCGCGCCGTAATGGATCGTCGCGACCGTTCCGATCACCTGCCGCGTCGCGCCAGAGAAGGCCACGGATGTCGTCGTGTTTCGAGCCGAGATGAACCACTCCCAGTCGCGCGACACCTGATCCCACCCGGCGAGACGGCACAGCTGCAGACCGACGTCGATATCCCCGCGCTGCATTGCCCGGAAATCAATGTCCGCCGGCTCGAGCGGCGGCAGGTTCGTCGGATTCCGCTCCGGCATCGTTCAGCTCCGATCGCAAGACGACGATCGAGAAGGCCCAGACTATGATGGCACGTCATCATGCCGACGGGGCTCCCCCGGTCCATCGCCGACGTTCAAGCGCTCGAAGATCTCCTGAGCGAACCACCTGAGTATCTGATCAACTCGATGCGGGCACTCGAGGGAGACGTGCTCGTGCTTGGTGTCGCCGGGAAAATGGGGCCGACGCTGGCGCGAATGGCCAGGCGCGCCTTCGATCGGGCCGGACTCAATCGACGCGTCATCGGCGTTGCCCGCTTTTCCGACCCGAGGCAACGCGCGGCTCTTGAGGCATATGGCGTGGAGACCGTCCGCGCCGATCTTTTGAGCGACGCCGACGTGGCACGCCTTCCCGACGCCGCGAACGTGGTCTACATGGCCGGGCGGAAATTCGGCTCGACGGGACTTGAATCGCTGACGTGGGCGATGAACAGCTACGTTCCGGCGCTCGTCGCCGGGCGATTTGCCAGAAGCCGAATCGCGGTGTTTTCTACTGGCAACATCTATGGCTTGACGCCAGCAGGCCGCGGAGGCTCGCAGGAACACGACCCGCCCCGCCCCGTAGGCGAGTACGCGATGAGCTGCCTGGCCCGCGAGCGCATGTTCGAGTACTTCAGCGAGACGCTCGGCACGCCTGCGGTCATCCTTCGGCTCAACTATGCGGTCGAGATGCGTTACGGCATCCTGTACGATCTTGCACGACGAGTTGCGGCCGGGGAAACGATCGATGTGACGATGGGGTACTTCAATGCGATCTGGCAGGGAGATGCGAATGCCATGGCCCTGGCGTCGCTGGTTCAGGCCACCTCACCGCCGCTGGTTCTCAACATCGCCGGTCCGGAGGAGCTCAGCGTGAGGAACACCTGCGAGACCTTGGCCCGACTATTGAAGAAGCCGGTCACCTTCACAGGACGCGAAGCAGAGGATGCGCTCCTGAACAACGGTGCCCGCGGCTGGGCGCTCTTTGACCAGCCGCGCGTGGATGTCAGGCACGTCATCGATTGGACAGCCGAGTGGGTCGCCCGAGGGGGCGTCAGCCTCGACAAGCCGACACACTTCGAATCCAGAGACGGCCGCTTCTGAGACCAAGACTGGGTTCTGCTTGTAGAACCCTGTAGAACCTGACCAGTGAGTATGACAATTGATCAGTTGCGCCAAACGTTGGCGGCTGGCCTTGCGATTCCGGCGCATCCGCTCGCGCTCGATGCGACTGGCCGCTTCGACGAACGGCATCAGCGCGCGCTGACACGCTACTACGCCGCCGCTGGTGCTGGCGGCGTGGCGATCGGCGTCCACACTACACAGTTCTCGATCCGTGATCCTCGGATCGGTCTCTTCGAACCAGTACTCTCGCTCGGCCGTGAGGAAATGGATCGTGCCGACGGCACTGGGCCGGCGGCTCTCGTTCGCATCGGCGGAATCTGCGGCAACACCTCACAGGCTCTGACCGAAGCCCGGCTGCTTTCTGATCTTGGCTATCACGCAGGGCTACTGAGCCTGGCGGCGCTTGCCCACGCCGCTGACGACCAACTGATCGAACACTGCCAGCGTGTCGCCGAAATCCTGCCGGTCGTCGGGTTCTATTTGCAGCCCAGCGTTGGTGGACGTCCGTTGTCGTACGCGTTCTGGAGAAGGTTCGTCGAAATCGCGGATGTCGTGGCCATCAAGATCGCTCCGTTCAATCGCTACCAGACGCTCGACGTCGTCCGTGCGCTGGCGGATTCCGGACGGCACGACATCGCGCTGTACACCGGTAACGACGACAACATCGTTGGCGATCTGCTGTCGCCGTACAGATTCTCTGACGTGGCGAGCACGACGCACCTGCGCATCGTCGGCGGTCTGCTTGGACACTGGGCCGTCTGGACGAGCCGCGCGGTCCAGCTGTTGTCAGAGTGTCATCTCGCCGTTGAAGCGGGACGCGTCCCGATCGCGCTGCTCAGGACGGCAAACGAAGTGACCGACGCCAACGCGGCATTCTTCGACGCCGCGAATGGGTTCGCCGGATGCATCGCCGGCATCAACGAAGTGTTGAGGCGTCAGGGCCTGCTTGCGAGCGCGCGTTGCCTCGATCCGCACGAGATGCTCAGCCCGGGACAGGCCGAAGAAATCGACCGCGTCAATTCAGCATACCCACACCTGAAAGACGACGAATTCGTAGCTATGCACCTGGACGGCTGGCTGCGAGAGTAGGATTGACAGCCCACAGCGGCCGGGCCATGATCGCGCGGCTCTTCAGGAGGTCACGATGCTCGTTCGCGTCCGGCTGACCCTCGCGCTCGCGGTATTCGCGTCTGCCATCGCTCTTCCGTGTCTTGCACAAGACGAAACTGAACCGCAGCCCGGTCACACGATGCGACCGGTGATTACGGGACGGCAGTACGCGGTCAGCTCGATGAAGCATCAGGCCACTGAAGCCGCGGTGCGCATACTTGAAGCTGGCGGGAATGCATTCGATGCGGCCGTTGCCGGACAGGCGGTCCTCGCCCTGGTCGACCCCGCATCCAATAGCTACGGCAGCGACGCGGTCGTGCTGGTCTACGACGCGAAGTCGAAGAAGGTCGTATCGATCAACGCGGAAGGCACCGCTCCAAAGCTGGCCACAATCGATTGGTACAAAGAACACCAGGGCGGCAAGCTGCCAGTCGACGATGGCCTGCTCTCTGCCACGGTCCCGGGCGTCGTCGACGCCTGGTACACGCTGCTTGATCGCTGGGGAACGATGAGCTTCGCTCAGGTGCTCCAGCCGGCGATCGATCTCGCCGAGCAAGGCTTCGTGTTGCCCGAGGGGCTGGCGCGATCGATCGGCGGACGAAAGCTGCAGAAGTATCCGAGCAGCATGAAACTGTATTGGCCCGACGGCAAGGCGCCGAAGGCCGGCGAGATCTTCCGTAACCTCGATGTCGCGAAAACGTTGCGGCGGTTGATTGAATCTGAAAAGCAGGCAGCGTCGAAAGGCCGTCACTCGGCGCTGCTCGCGGCGCGCGACCGCTTCTACAAAGGCGACATCGCCAAAGCGATGGCCGACTTCTCCGAGAAGAACGGAGGCCTGTTCAGATACGAGGACTTCGCGAGCTACACCGCAAAGGTCGAGACGCCGGTGTCGACGAACTATCGAGGGTACGACGTCTACAAGAACGCGTCGGCAAGCCAGGGGCCGGCGGAGTTGTTCGCACTCAACATCCTCGAGGGCTTCGACCTGAAGGCGATGAAGCACAACAGCACCGCGTTCATCCACGCCGGCGCGGAGGCCATCAAGCTCGCGTTCGCCGACCGTGAGAAGTTCCTCGGCGACATGGACTTCATCACGATTCCGTACGACGGTCTGCTTTCGAAGGCCTACGCGGCCGAACGCCGCGCGCTCATCGATCCCGACCACGCCTCGATCGAGATGCGGCCGGGCAACCCATCGAAATTCATGAAGAGCACGGCGGTCGATCCGCCGGTCACCTTCACGACGGAAGGTGACGCCGATCACGTCGGCGACACGAGTTACCTCGGCGTCGTCGACAAGGATCGCAACATGGTCAGCTTCGAGCCCAGCCTCCACAGCGCCTGGGGAACGGGCATCGTCATGGGCGATCTCGGGTTCATTCTGAACTGCCGCGGCGACTACTACTCGCTTGTCGCCGGCGAAGCCAATTCCCTCGCGCCGGGAAAACGGCCGCGAAGCACTCTCCAGTCCACGCTCGTCATGAAAGACGGCCAGCCGTTCATGATTCTCGGCAGCCCGGGCGGAGACGATCAGGTCATGCGGACGATGCAGACGCTCATCAACGTCGTGGACTTTGGAATGAATCTACAGCAGGCCATCGAGGCGCCACGCTGGACGACGCGAAGCTTCCCAGCGTCGCCATTCCCACACACGATGTATCCCGCAGATCTCTCAATCGAGTCTCGGATCTCTGACACCGTGAAATCGGCGCTTGCAGCAAAGGGCCACAAGTTCCCGCAACGGCCCGCCGGTCCGTGGTCGATGGGTTCGCTCGCGGGAATCGTCGTCGATGGGAAGACCGGATCGGTGAGCGCAGGCGCCGATCCCAGAGTCGATGCCTACGCGTGGGCCCGATAGATTGCTGATTTTCGATTGCTGATTGCTGATTGTTGAATGGTGACTCGTCGGACATTTCTGAGTGGGCTGGCAGGAATTGGAGGGCTGGGCCTGGCAGATCCGGGATCAACCATCGCCTCTTCTTTCCAGCCGGGCTCCCCCATTCCGATCATCGACACACACATCCACCTCTTCGACCCCACGCGGCCGCAGGGAGCACCGTATTCAGGGCCTCCGGGTGTTCCGGTCGAGCCATCGCTGCCGCCGCGTTACCGCAAACTTGCCATGCCGCTCGGCGTCGTCGGCGCAATCAAAGTTGAAGCGAGCCCGTGGGTCGAAGACAACCTGTGGGTCCTCGAGGTCGCTGAACGGGACTCGATAATCGTTGGCGTGGTCGGAAATCTCGAACCCGACAAGCCGGACTACGGCGAGATGCTGGCGCGTTACCACAAGAATCCGCTGTTTCGAGGCATTCGGTACGGCAACCTGTGGGGCCGCGATATCACGAAGCAGGCGAACAACCCCGCCTTCATCGACGGCCTGAAACTGCTCGCCCAGGCCGATCTCGTTCTCGATACCGCGAATCCTCGCGTCGATCTTCTTCAGGCGATTGTGCGGATTACCGACCGAGTGCCCGATCTCCGAGTCGTCGTCGACCACCTGCCCAGCCTCGAGCCAACACCCGAGAATCAACAGGCATATGACGATGCGATTCGGGAGCTGCAAAAACGGCCGCGCGTGTTCGTGAAGTTGTCAGCGGTGATTCATCGCGTGAACGGCCAGGTCTCTACCGATCTCGCCCCTTATCGCGATCGCTTGAATCGCCTCGTCAGTGTGTTCGGAGAAGATCGGATCCTTTTTGGCAGCGACTGGCCCAACAGTGATGGCGTTGCACCGATTGACAAGGTGATCGGCGTCGTGCGGGAGTTCTTCCAGACGCAACCGCAACGGGTTGCGGAAAAGTACTTCTGGAAGAACTCCCTCGCCGCCTACAAGTGGATCAAACGGGATCCTTCACAGCCGGCGGGATAACTAGAAGTAGCTCTTGATCCCGATCGACACTGTGAAGCCTGACGGGTTGTAGCCGTTGGCCTTCATCACCGCGTCGTAGCGCCCTTCCCCTTTGATCGCGAAAGACGGAGAAGTGAAGATACTCGACGCCGCCTAGCAGCCGCGCTCCGAGCTTCGTTTCGCTCGGCCCGAAGCTGTTTCCGTTGTCGATCGGCTGCAGGAAGTAAGAGCCCGCGCCGGCGCCGACAAACGGATGAATCGCTCCTCCCTCCCAGTTATGGACGAGGTCACCGCCAACGCGCACTTGACGCGTGCCGTCGGAGTGTTCCCGATCGAGCTTCGGATTGGCCCAGCCCACGCCGAGGCGAAGACTGTTGCGGGCGGTGAGGTAGTACTCGTAAGCACCGTCGACCGCCGGACCCGATGTCATACCGTCCTGTGTGGGGAGGAAAAGGCCGACCTCACCAAGGACGGCTGATGAGCCCTGGTGCGGGTTCCGAGCTTCCCGGCGCTGAGCCTGGGCCGGGGCTGCCACGCACAGAGCAAGCGTGGACACGAGTGCCAGTGAACGAATGTTGAGATGTCTCATATGTTTGCACTCCCTCGACAGATAGGCACGGCAACCCGGATGCCCATCCAGAGCTCATCTGCAGCGACTGCGCGATTTGTCAGGTGGTAGCACAGCTGAGTTGTTCCAGAGCGGTGCGATTGGATGGCTGTGCTTGGTGGGCACCCGGCGTTCGATTGTTGAACCTGGAAGAGGATTCCTGACCGATCCACGAACTCGACAGCGAAAAACGGTCGAGTCAGCGGGAGTTCACAGCGAAGGAACGGAGACAACGAAGACGAAACGAAGAAGACAACTATGGGTCTCTTCTCCGTTCGTCTTCATTTGCTCCGACAGATCTACTGGTCCACGTTCACCGTCAACGGTGCCGTCAACCGTACGGCGAGAGTCGTTCCGCGTCCGATCCTCACGTCCTTCCCTCTCGTCGTCAGCACCACGGCGGTCCCGGCGCCACCGCCGGCAAGCGCGCCGATTCCAGCGCCCTTCTTGCCGCCAAGGATCCCGCCGACGACCGCACCGCCGGCGGCCGGGGCTCCGATCGTCAGTGCATCCTTCTTCTTGGTTGCGGGCGCGACCGCTACCCAGGACCGCGTCTGCATGTTGTAGCGCGCGTCATTGCCGGCCGGCGTAATGCGTGTGAAGCGCACGGCAACGCGTCCGCGTCCCTTCACCTTGCCCGGCCGCGTCGCTTCCGAGACGTATCCCGACGCGAGGCTGCCCTCGGGGAGAACCGCTCGTCCGTCGATCGTGATCGGTGAGCTCAGCGTCGCCGACACCGGATCTTCGACGCGAGAGATATCGGAACCAAAACCGCGGTTCAGCCGCAGCCGCAGGACGGTCCCGGCCGGAACGGTAACCTGTCGCGTCGCTCGCGACGTCACCGGGCTCGCAGGTACGGCGGGAGCCGCAGTCTCAACGGCGACATTCGCAAACAAGATGGCGGCGGTCAGCCCGGTCACCATCGATGCACGCGTGATGAGCGTCTTCATACTGTGCCTCCGCCATCAGTCAGCGCAAGGCATGTGCCTGCCACCCTATTTGTTGGGCTATTGCCAGAAGTCATTGATATTTAGCTTCTTACACCGAGGGGTCAGAGGTGACGTGCTTGCTGGTGGGAACACAGCTGTTGTGGCCGATGTCAAAAGTGGACGTTGAATGTCAGCTCAACTACAGAACCGTGGCTGGCACTTTTCGCGGAAAGGTGGCTGGCACCTTTCCGGCAAAGGTGCCAGCCACCTTTTACGTTACCTCGCAGAGGTGTAGACGGCGAACATCGCGCCCTGCGGATCGCTCAGGATGGCGAACCGGCCGGTGCCCGGGATGTCCTGCGGACCGACCATCGATTTCGCACCGAGCTGCTTCGCCTTGTTGGTGCTGGTGTCGCAGTCCGCGACCTGGAAGTACGGCATCCAGTAGGAAGGCACCTGCGCCGGAACCTGGGCGGGCATCGCCATCATGCCGATGCCCGGTTTTCCCTGATTGTGGAACTCCGTGTATTCCATCGGCGATCCAGGCGCCGCGTGCTTCGCGGTCCATCCAAAGAGCGAGGTGTAAAACGATTCCGCGCGCTTGGTGTCCCGTGTGGTGAGCTCGCTCCAGCACAGCGCGCCTGGCTCGTTGAGGATCTTCGCTCCGATGTGCTTCTTTGCCTCCCAGAGCTCGAGGACCGCACCGGCCGGATCCTGCAGGACGGCCATCCTTCCCACATCCATCACGTCGAATGGCGGAGCGAGTACCTTCGCGCCAAGCGACTCAGCCTTCTTCACACTTTCATCGACGCTGGCGACAGTCACATACAGGTTCCAGTGCGGCGGCGCGCCGTGTTGGCGCTCTTCGGGCCGCATCGTGTGGCCCGCCGCAACTTCCTTTCCGCGCAAGGTGAACATGGTGTACACCTCGTCCCCGCCCAGGGGCTGGTCGTTGACATCCCAACCAAACAGCGCGCGATAAAACGCAACGGCCGCTTTCTGATCCGTCGTCGCCAGTTCCGCCCACGAAAACGTGCCCGGCACATGCGAAGAAAATTCAGTCACGGATTCCTCCTGTTCGATGGTAGTGTCCGCTAGCGCACGACCCGAGACGGAACATTCACGGCGAAGACGAAACGCTCGCCGTCGGGGCTGCTGACCGTGCTCAGTTGGGCCGGAGCGATGATCGGCGTCGGTATCTCAAAGAGTGGTTTCGGCGCGCGAGCCTCGAACGTCGGCCCTGCCGAAACATCCACCGCCATCACCGTCTGTCGTGGTGGCTGCGACAGATAGAACAGTTCGCTCCCGTCCCTTCGCCAGACGATCCCGCCGATGCCGCCTTCCTGCGAGACCTGCGATCGCGGCGCGGACGCCGCCGCACCGGATACCAGATCGAGCGGTCTGACGTAGATCTGGAAGCGGCCGCTATCGTTCGAGTTGTACGCCAGATACTTCCCGTCGGGCGAGAAGCGTCCCCCGCGGCCGAAGAAGTCTTCACGCTTCAACTCGAGTGGCTTCCGATCGCCAGTCAGGGGAAGCAGGAACATCGTGTCGCCATTCCAGAATGTCAGCTGGCGGCCATCCGACGACCAATCGGTGAGCACGATCGTTGCGCCGGTCGAATGGACGTACAGCGTCTCTTCAGCACCTGTGCCGTCCGCTGCACGACGGTAGATGCCGTTCGTATTGTCTCGCACGGACACGTAGGCGATGGATTTGCCATCCGGCGACCACACGGGCGCGGCGTCCGGGGTCGAGTCCGACGTGATCGCTCTTCCCTTTCCGGTCTCGACATCGAACGTCCACACGTCCTGGGCGTCGCTGTCGATGTCTCGTTTGATCACCGCCAGGCGCGCGCCATCGGGAGAGAAGGCGGCCTGCGAATACCAACCCGGCTCGCCCACGCGGCTGACGACCGCGCCGTGCCGATCGAACACGGTGAGCTGCTGGAGCCCGCGATTCAGCCGCTGCTGATGTGCGAGGAACCGCCCGATGGTGCCGTCTTTTCCTCCGGCGGCAATCGCGGCTTTCGAGCGCGACGTGAGCGCCTCCGCAAATGCCGGAACATCTGCCTGGTTCAACACTTCGAAGCCAAAACCGACGGTTCCCATCTCATCGAACGATTGCTCGCCCCACAACGCGCGTCTCGGAGGCGTGATCGGATTGCGCGGGTTGTCCGCCGAGTTGTCGTAGCTGATCGTGGCATCGAGGCGCGTGCCCTTCGGCAGCGTGAACGGCTTCTTGTAGACGTAGGTGTCCTGCCAGTTGAAGTCCCAATCCCGAATCCAGAGCAGCGGGCGCGTCGATCCGTCAGGCAGCGTGGCGGTAGCCTTCATCTCCTTCGCGAGGTAGTGCGCGTGGGCAATTGCCGAATACACGCTCACGTCGCCCGGCAAGGTGAACGAATCGCGAATCGTAAAGCGAGTCTCGCCGGATGGAATATCGATGCCGGCGCCGACACCGAAAAGCGCCGGCAACTCGACCGAGAAGAGATTCTTCTGAGGCGCCTTGTCGGCAAAGTAGATCCCAATCAACGACTTCTCTGTCTCTGGACTTGCCGCTCAGATGAAAGTGCATCTGTAGCAGGAAGTCGGATCCTTTCGGCAGAAGAGCCGCGAATCCCTCGGGGAACATCGTCGGCGTGGCCCCGACTGCCCAGCCACCGAGGTTCCGCGAGCCCCCGCGGTCGTTGATGACGCCGACCGCGCCCATTCCGCCAAATCCCGGACGGCCGTCGGCACCATCTCGCGCCGCGAGGCTTCCGCCAGCGACCTGCGCGAACAATGCGTGATGCACGACTTTCCTCGCGCTCGGTCGAAACTCGATGCCCCGCACCCACTTGTCCTCGGTCAGCTTCGTCGGGATGACGAAGTTGCGAAACACGTCCGGGCCGCTGGCCGGAAGGTCGAAGCCAGCCGGCATCTCCAGGATCAGATCGGGCTGACCGAGCCGCCATCCGTCCGGCGGAAACACCGGAAGCTTCGGCATCTTCGATTCGTCGCCGCGAGGCATTCCGTTCTTCACCCACGTGCCGATCGTCGCAATCTGGGCATCGGTCAGACCGCGTTCGCCGACGAACTCGCCATACCCGCGCACCGCGTGCCACGGTGGCATGTACTTCTCCTCCGTCACGCGCGCGATTTGCTTGGCTTTCTTGACGACGTCCTCGTAGCTGATGAGCGAGAACGGCGCGACCTCGCCGGGCCGATGACAGGTCACGCAGTTGGCGTAGACCATCGGCGCGATCGTGTCGGTGAAGCTCGGACTGGTGGGCGTCGAGCGGCTCGGTGAGCCGCGACCGCCGCTGCCTTGCGAGCGCAGCGTCGCGGACGCGGCACCCAGCAACACGGTCACGCTCACAAAAACGACGGGCATCACACGAAAGCGCATATCACTTCCTCAACTCTGCGGGATCGACGATGTAACAACCGAGCGCTTCGGTCTCGGCCTTTGCGACCGCGCGGCCTGACAGCACCGAATCCAGCGCAGCGCGCAGATCGTGCTCTGTCACCTGACGCCTGGTAGTTCCCAGGGCTGCGTAGAAGTTGTCGATTCGGCCGCGGTACCGGATCTTGCCGGCATGATCGACCACGACCGCCTGCGGAGTAACGGTCGCTTTCGCACGCTTGGCAATGCCGCGGGAAATATCGACGGTCGCAGGAATACCCGCATATCGAAACTCTTGCAGGTGCGCGCGGACTTTCTCGTTCAGTCGGGCGCCTGAATTGGTGAGGTCCACGTCCTCGTAGGCCAGCGAACAGCTGATGCCGCGGGCCTGGTAGTCGCGGCAGATGCTCTGGATCTCAGGCGCGTACGAGTTCGAGATGGGACAGTCTGTCGCGACGAAGAAGATGACGCTGGCTGGGCCGGCCGGCTCAAAAAGCTTCAGCGGCTGCCCGTCCAGATCCAGAAATTCCCCGGCCGGCGAGCGTTGCGCGGCGTCTGAAGGGATCGTGTGCGCAGCGCCGCGGGCTATGCCAAAGATAGAGAGACCCAGAGCAAAGGCGGTCGCCACTAGTGCGGGGGCTGATCGCATCTTAGAACCTTCGAAGCGGTATGGTGGTCAGCGCGTAGTATGCCCGATCAGGAGCCGGTGTGCATGCGCCACGGTCCAGAGTTGCCAGGATCCGGCAAGATTACTGTGCGGCGAGGAAGACTGTCATGAAATGGCTGACGGCATTTGTTGCCATTGGGATTGGGTCCGCAATCATCGGATCCGCCGCCAAAGCACAGCCGCGTCCCGTCATCGCGATCACCGACGTAGCTGGGCGGCTGCGCGGAGTCTTCGCGCCGTTCGACTTGCCGATCGCTAATCCGGAGACAGCGTCTCTGCAACTCGCCACCGCTGCCGGTAGCCAGCCGGCGCGAACCTCCGATGGATTGATCGTCGCCGGCGTGGGTTTCGTCGGGTGGCGCGAGGTGTCGAGAATCAGGGTCGTCGTGCTGCTCCTTCTCGCTAAGCAGGGGACGCCGGCGACCGCCAGAATCGATCTGACGCCCGATCTTCCGCGGCGGCAGCTGGCCAGTTTTACCGTGGCACCGGGCGAGGCACGTCATCTCATAGAACTGAAGGATCTGGGGCTCGAACCGCTCATCGTTCGCGGCGACGTGCGCGACCTGTCTATGCGGGGGGCTCCTCCTCCGTCCTCACCATCGCCAGAGCAACAGCCGGAGCGCCCGACGTCCCAAAAGCGGTCCCGCGATATCCGGTTCGCGATGCACCTGATCGATCCTGGCTATTGCGAGTCTGTCGCCGTCGCGGACTTCAACAACGACGGCAAGCTCGACATCCTCTCCGGCGAGTACTGGTTCGAAGCGCCGTCATGGACGCCGCACAAGATTCGCGACATTCCATTCACGAGCGGCTACGTCGACAACTTCAGCGACTTGCCCGTGGACGTCGACGGCGACGGCTACACCGACATCGTGCAGATCGCGTACTTCGCGAGACGGATCGTCTGGCTGAAGAATCCTGGAACAACGAAACACGCCTGGGCCGAGTCGGAGATTGAAGCGATCGGTCCGACCGAGTTCGCGTTTCTCGTAGACCTGAACAACGACGGCAAGGCGCTCGAGATTCTTCCGCAGTTCACGGGCGCCGCCAGCGCGCCGGTCCTCTGGTACGAGCTGCAGGACCACCAATGGGTGCGGCATGTGGTGAGTGTGCAGAGTTACGGCCACGGCATTGGCGCGGGCGATCTCAACGGCGACGGGCGCAACGATATCCTGACGGCGAAGGGATGGCTGGAAGCGCCCGCCGACCCGCGGGCGACTAGCGAATGGACGTTCCATCCGTCCGATTGGGGTCAGACGGGCACGTGGGAATTCGGGTTCATGCACGTGCTCGACGTCAATGGCGATGGACGCAAGGATGTCGTCACCACGATTGCGCACGCGAATGGCATCCTCTGGATCGAGCAAACGCCCGATGGTAAGTGGACTTCGAGAACCATCGACAATACCTGGTCGCAGTCGCATACGTCAGCGCTCGCCGATCTCACCGGCGACGGACAGGTCGAACTGATTACCGGAAAGCGGTACCACGCTCGAAATGCTGCGGTGGATGCCAGCGAACGCGAGCCACTCGGGCTCTATTGGTACGAGTTTCAGCGCGCAGCGCCGCCATCCGGCGTGACGTGGCTGCGCCACATCATCGACTATGGCGGCCGGGCCGGAACCGGGCTTCAGATGGTCGCGATCGACATCGATCGCGACGGCGATATCGACATCGTCACCGGCGGCAAGACCGGAGTGTTCCTGGCGGAGAATCTGACCGCACGGTAGCCGTCCTGCGCGGCGTTACTCCGTGCGCAGTGCCGCTACCGGCTCGATGCGGGTGGCCCGCCGGGCCGGGACGAAGCTCGCGGCCAGCGCAATCGTTCCCAGCAACGTGACGGCCGCGGCAAGCATCGGGAGATCGTAGGGTTCGACCCTGTAGAGGAGCGCCGCAGCGGTCGGCCCGCCCGCCAGCGCGAGAACGACGCCGCAGGCCGCGCCGATCACGAGCAGCACGCCCATCTCCCGCAGCAGCAGATTGACGACGTCGGCTGCCGTCGCGCCGAGCGCGATGCGAATCCCGATTTCGCCGGTCCGGCGTGAGACCGTGTAGGCGACCAATCCATACAGTCCAACCATCGTCAGAATCGCCGCAAGCGCGCCGAATCCGCCCGACAACCATGCCAGGAGCGTCTGCTGGACGACCGTGTCTCGGATCATCGTGGGAAAGACCGCGTAGCTGACCTCGATGCGTCGATCGGCATTGGCCAGAGCCGCCGTAATCGCTGACGTCACCGCTGTCGCCGGGAGAGTGGAACGGACGAGCAGCCGGGCGTAAGAGCCAATGGTTCCCTGGTTGTCGGCATAACAGGCGACGGGATGCGGATCTTCGGTCAGGCTCGAGTAACTCGAATCCTTGACCACGCCGACGATTTCGTACGTCTTCTCCGGATTCCGCGGCGTGCGTTCACGAGTAAATCGCTGCCCGATCGCGGCCGCGTTGCCACCCAGCTTTGCCGCAAACGTTTCATTCACGATGGCGACAGGCATCGACTGCGGGATATCGCGCTCGTCGAAATCGCGGCCGGCCACCAGCGGAACTTGCAGCGTTGAAAAGTAGCCGGAACCGGCGCTATTGATCAGACTCTCAAAGTTGCGCGACCGATCGCCCTCCGGCCAGACCTCGTTGCTTCCGGACGAACCGCTGAGGGGGACAACCGAGACCGTCGCCGCTGACTGCACACCGGGAAGGGCGCGAATGCGATCCATGACGTCGTGGCGGACGACCGCGAGCCGATCGGCCGGCAGCCTGAGGGTTGTCAGGTTCAACTCCGCGACCAGCACACCGTCGGCATGGAACCCTGGGTCGACGCTCAGGACGTTGCGCAGCGTCCGGGCGAAGAGAAACGACGCAAACAACAGCGCGACCGAGAGGGCAATCTGGACGACGACGAGCGTGCGCCGAATGGCGAGAGACTCGCGCCCGGCGGTCATGCCGCGAGCCCCGTGCATGATCGTTCCGGCGGCGACGCCGGTTCCACGGATCGCCGGCGCCAGGCCAAACAGGACGCACGTCGTCAATGCCAGCCCACAGGCAAACCCGAACACCGTCCAGTCGATGCCGAGCGGCAAAATGATTCGACTGTCTGATGTCTCGAGCGCCGAAATCAGCCACTGGCCGAGCGTGCCGGCCAGCACCAGCGCGCAGGCTGTTCCAATTACGACAAGGACCAGACTTTCGGTCAGCAGCTGCCGCATCACGCGACCGCGCGACGCGCCCAATCCAAGCCGGATCGCGATCTCGCGTTCCCGCGCCGAGGCTCGCGCCAACAGCAAGTTGGCCAGGTTTGCGCAGGCAATGATCAGCACCACACCAGAGATGCCGAGCAACAGCCACAACGGCGTCGCGTACCGTTCACGCAGCTGCGAAAGTCCCGAACCGCCTGGTTCCGCGGTCAGCTTGAGATCGAGATACGACTGAACACTGACGGGCGGATAGTTCGAGGGAAGTGACGCTTTGAACAACCCGGGAGAGATGGCGCTAAAGTGAGCGGCCGCGCGTTCGGCCGACCAGCCGGGTTTCAGCCGGCCGAAAACACTGAGCCACCACGTTGCCCCTGACTCCAAACGTCCGGTTCCGTCGTCGTCGTCGAAAATCGGGTCCGTGCAGAGCGGAAGCGCAACGTCGAATGCCCGCCCGACTTCCAGGCCGTGAAAGCCCGGGGCGACGACGCCAACGATTTCGATCGCATGCGAATCAAGGTCGATGGTCCGGCCGACGATCGACGGATCGGCGCCATAGGTGCGACGCCAGAACCCGTCGCTCAACACCGCGCGAGGAGCACAGCCCGGGCGATCGTCTTCGCTGGACAGCAGCCGTCCTGCCGCCGGCTGCAGCCCAAGCGTTGGAAAGAACTCCCCACTGACGAAAAGCCCATCGGCCCGGCGTGCTTCGCCGCCTTGCGCGAGATTGAACGACGCAGGACTCCAGGCAAACAAGCCGGAAAGGGCTGTCTGCCGCGCCTGAATCTCGCGCCAGATTGGGTAGCTCACCGAGTTGAACCACGTGTTCCGATTTCCGCGGACGCTGTCCATGCTGGTCAGACGCACTTCGACCAGGTTCTCCGGATTCGTGACCGGAAGGGTGCGCAGCCGTACGGCGTTGACGACCTCGAACAGCGCCGTGTTGGCGCCGATGCCGAAGGTCAGCGACAGGATGGCCACAAGCGCAAAGCCAGGGCTGCGGCGGAAGATCCGCAGTGCGTAACGAATATCTTGCGCGGCCTGCCCGATCCAGCGGCCGCCCCAGACGTCACGGGTGGCCTCCTGGATCTGCGACAGGTTTCCGAGTTGACGCCGCGCCGAGGCCGCGGCGTCGCTGGGAGTCGCTCCGCGCTCGACGCGGTCGGCAGTCGCCATGTCCAGGTGCGACTGGATTTCGTCGCGCAGATCGCGGTCTTTGTCCCTCATGTTTCACTGCTCCCCGGTTTGGTGAGCACGGCAGCCATGGCGTCGACGATCGTCTGCCAGCGCGACCGCTCAGAGACGAGCTGCCGCCGTCCGGCTGCGGTGAGGCGATACACCCGCGTGCGCTGCTTGTTGGGCGAAAGCTTCCACGTTGCCGCAATCCACTTCTGTTTTTCGAGCCGGTGCAGCGCCGGATAGAGCGACCCGGTGTCGACCTGCAGCACGTCGCTCGACCCGGCCTGGATCGCGAGCGCGATGCCATAGCCATGCTGTGGTCCCCACTGCAGCGTCTGCAGGATGAGGAGATCGAGCGTGCCCTGCAGCAGTTCGACACGGTTCTGGTAGCGGACGCGTTTCGGCATACGGATGTAGACACTCTACATCCGTGGATGGAGGATGTCTACACCCTACATAGATCTGGTTCTGCCGGGTTCTCCGGGGTTCTACAAGGTTCTACAAGGTTCGTTCAAGGTTCTGCCGGGTTCGTTCAGAGTTCGGCTCGGTTCAGCGGCGTTCTGCCAGTAAGATGTGTGACCGGAGGACGGCACGCGGGAAGATCTGAAGGCGGCGATTCGGTCGATGCGCTCGGCGTGGAGCGTCACGGTGGCGGCTTTCGCCGTGCTCGCGCTGACGATCGGTGCCACGACGGCGATTTTTTCGGTCGTGGATGCGGTTCTCCTTCGGGGCCTTCCGTTTGACGAACAGGATCGCCTGGTCGCGCTTGGCGAACGATCCAGGCGTCCCGTGGAATCGCCTGTCAACGGCCGCGATCCAGACGCGCTCGGACGGGTGGCGCCGCAGAACTACCTGGACTGGGCCGCCGAGCAGCGCGTGTTCGAGTCAATGGCAGCCGTCGGCAGCGGATGGTTCACGCTGCGGCGGCCAGGCGTCGAACCGGAATCCATCGTCCCGCAGCGCGTAACGTCAGGATTCTTCGATGTCTTGCGCGTCCACCCGTCCCTTGGGCGCCCTTTCACCACGGAGAACGAGGTCCCGGGTCGCGAACGCGTAGCCGTCCTCAGCGACGCTGCGTGGCGACGATGGTTTGGTGCCGATCCGCAGATCGTGGGCCGACTGGTTCCGCTCGAGGACCTCGAAGGCGGTCAGGCGGCCAGCGAGAGTGGCGGGTACGAGATCCTCGGCGTCATGCCGCCGGGGTTCGCGTATCCGGTTGCCTCGATGCGCCCGACCGACATCTGGATTCCTTATGTCGTTCCCGCGGACCAGAGGATTCGCGATCCGCACAAACGCGCCACCTACCTTCAGGTCATTGCCCGGCTCAAACCGGGCGTGTCAGTTGACGGCGCTCGCGCGCAGATGTCTCAGCTGGCAGCCGCGATCGAGCTGGCGAATCCAGTGTGGAACAAGGATCAGACAATCGGTGTACGGCCGCTGGTCGATCATGTTGTTGGCACCCGGATCGCATCCTGGATGTGGCTGCTCTTTGGCGCAGTCGCGCTGGTTCTGCTGATTGCGTGCGCGAACATCGCGAACCTGCTGCTCGCGCGAGCCAGTGCTCGCGAGCGCGAGACGGGCATTCGGACCGCGCTTGGCGCCGGGCGATGGCGTCTGGTTCGTCAAATGCTGATTGAGAGTCTCGTGCTGTCGGCAGCTGGAACGGTCGCGGCTGTCTGTCTCGCCTGGTGGGCGATTGGCGTTCTGCGATCGTCCATGCCCGACGATCTGCCGCGCGTCGCCGCGATCGCACTCGATGGACGCGTGCTCGTGATGAGCAGCGTGACGGCTCTCCTGACCGCGGCGATATTCGGCATCGTGCCCGCATTTCAGTCGTCCTCAGTCGATTTGTCGACGGCGCTCAAGGACGGCGCCCGTGGAACGGCCGGGAGCCAGCGTCTGCGCCGCGCGTTGGTCGTCGTCGAAATCGCGCTTGCCCTCGTGCTGCTCGTCGGCGCCGCGCTTTTCATCGGAAGCTTTCTCACGGTCCTCAGGATCGATCCGGGGTTCGATTCGTCGAACCTACTGATTGCGCAGGTCTCTCCCCGCTTCGAGTCCAGAACTGAACCTCGGAATGTCTCCCCGGCGCTCACAGACATCGTTGAACGCGCGGGTCATATTCCCGGGGTGCTCTACGCGGCGGCGGCCTGGACCGGCGTCCCACTTGGCGGCACCATCACGAGGACGACCATTTCAATTCACGGTCGGGACCTACGGGAGCTCAATCCGGACGGTGCTGGCATCATCATCCGACACGTGACCGCGGACTACCATCGCGCCCTCAGGATTCCCTTGCGGGCCGGCCGGATGTTCGACTTGCGAGATCGCAACAGTTCTTCATCCGTCGTGATCATCAATGAAACGGCGGCGCGTAAGTACTTCCGCGACGCCGATCCGATTGGTCAGATTGTTGGTATCGACGGGAACCGCACAATCGTCGGGGTCGTCGGCGACGTTCACCAGGTCAGCCTCGAGACCGACCCGTTGCCGGAGGCATACGTTCCGCTCGAACAATCCAAGGTGTTCGGTGGCGACCTCATGATCCGGACGAGCGGCAATCCAAACGATGTCCTGCCCGCGGTCAAGAGTGCTGTGTTCGCCGCCCTTCCCGACGTTCCGCTGAGAAATGTCAGGACGATGGACCGGATGATGGCGACGCGACTGGCGCAACGCAAAGTCAGCATGCTGCTGCTCGGACTGTTCGGCCTCCTGGGGCTCATCATCGCTGCGGTTGGCATCTACGGGGTGATGTCGTATGCCGTGAACCAGCGCACGCGCGAGATCGGCGTGCGCATGGCCCTCGGGGCAACGCGATTGGCCGTCATCGCGATGGTTTTGCGGAACGCGGGGACGCTCGTGCTCGCCGGGCTGGCAATCGGCACCGTCGCGTCCTGGTACTTCAGCGCCGCGGCCAGAACATTCCTGTTCCGCTTGCAACCCGCAGACCCGCGTGCGTTCGCGGCTGCCGCTGTCGTGCTCTCGGTCGCGGCGCTCATTGCGGCAATCATTCCGGCCCGCCGAGCCGCGAGCGTCGACCCGATCGTCGCGCTGCGATCTGACTGAACCCTTCACTAGGTTCTACTAGGTTCGGCTGGGTTCTACTGGGTTCTGCTGGGTTCGTTCGAGGTTCTCCAGGGTTCTACAATTCGGCCGCCTCAGAACCCAGCCGAACCCTGAACGAACCTTGTAGAACCCCGTAGACCCGAACCCCGTAGAACCCAGCAGAACCTGATCTACCGAATGATCCGCAGGTTTGTCGGCGGCGCGGGCGGGTTGGCGTTCTTCGGCACCACGAAGAGCGTGATGCTTTGTGCCGGCAGCGCTGCCACCAGGTTCGTGCCGGTCACACCGACGTCCGCGAGGTGATTGATGGCATTGGCCGCGGTCAGCTGCCAGACCTGCGCGACTCCGCGGTGAGCAAACGTCGACAGGTTGATCGTCGCGGCCGGGCTCGTCGACAGCTGCTTGTTGATCACGATCACCGTCAGTGCTCCGTCAGGGTCGACGCAGCGCGGCGAACGCCGACACGGCGTCCGGATTCGCCGTGGTGGCCGCGACGCTCGTCTCGCCGAACGTCGACTTGTTGCCGTCGTAGTTGCGATACATCTTCATCGCCTTGTAGGTCGGCGTGCTGGCGGCGGGCGTCGTCCAGCGCGCACCCATGTCCAGGCCCTCGCGGCCGAAGATCCCAAAGATGTCCGCCTGTGTCGTCGCGCCGTTGATGTGGTTTTCTGCACCCCAGTTGTACTCGGTGATGCCGACAGCGTCCCCGGGTATGACGTGCTCACCCAGTTTTTCAGCCGCGGAATCAGCTGAACACGATCGTTGATCCACGTCTCGTCGACGTAGGCCGGATCCCACAGCGAGCGCGTCGATCGATTCCGGCGCAGTTGCATCGCGATCGACACGTCATCGCTGAACTCACCGCCCTGCGGATAGTAGTGAATCGTGAAGACGTCGAGCAGGCGTTGACCGGCGGTCGTGCTCGCTCTGTTTGAGCTGTCCGAGCAGCCAGGGCAGGTAGTCCGCACCGCCGTGATTGTTGCGATCGGGCAGGACGCTCCAGCCGTGCGTGCTGCCGTATTGCTGGTCGTAGCCGCTGTAGAAGTATCCGCTCCAGCCCCACTCTTCGGGCCCGACCACCAGCGCCGATCGGATCGACCGCTTTGATCTTCGTCGCGAAGTCGACCATCCGGTTCTTGATCTCGTCCATCGTCGCGCCAGTGGGCCGGACGTCGCGATGGGTGGAGTGCCAGAGGCTCGGTTCGTTGTCGAGAATGTAGTAGCGCAGCCCGCCGCGACGCGTTCGTTCCCCAGCGGCTGACCAGGTGCTGCACCCAGCCCTGCTGGAACGTGGAGTTCGACGGCACGTTGGCGTCGTTCGGATCGTTGCCGGTGACGAACTGCCCGTCCGGTCGCGCACGCCGTTGCCCGCGTCGGGGAACCACTGCCAGTCGTTCCCGGTTTGCGCGCCGTACTTCGCGATCGAGAAGCTCGCGAGCTTGCTGCGGCCCGAGCCCGACTCTTCGCCACCCACTCGATCGTGGAATGGTCAGCATGGCCTCCGCGTTCGCGGCCCGAGCGTTCGTGATGAACGTGTCGCCGCGTTCGCCGGCCGTCGCGCTGCTGTCGGCGATGCTCTCGAAGTACCAGTCGTTGCCGCGGTTGTCGGCGTTCAGCTGCCAGTTGTAGCGCGTCGTGTTGTTGCCGCCGTTGCGGTTCAGCGGAGTGTTCAGGTCGTTGAGCTGCGCGGTGGTCGCATGCGCGACGCCGTAGATGTTCGGATCGATCGGATGCCGGTTCGCGGTGGGATCGACGGTGATGGTGACGGTTGAATTCTGGGCGGTCCCCGTGATCGGATTGCGGATCAGGACGAGCGCAACAGCAATGACTGCCACCGCAATGCGCAACACCGGCCGCGCGGTTCTCGATGAACGTATGCTGGCAGTCACAGGCAGGAGACGCGGCTCGAGTGTGCCTTGTCAGCTTTTCCCTTTTGCCTTGTCCTTCTTCCCTTAGTTGATAATCGGCCCAGGCCGTCCCTGATCGGCCTTGCGAAGAATGATTTGCTCATCGCGGGATCGTTGTCGGGATCGAGGTTCCCGCGCGGGCGTTGATAGGCGATGGCGGAGTGATAGCTCTCGCTGGCGCTCAGTTCACCGATTGGGCAATTGCCCGGCGCCCGTGGATACATGACGCTCGTCTTGTCCCCGACATGGAAGAAGCCGAGCGCGTGTCCGACCTCATGGACGACGACTTGTCCGGGGATCTTGTTCGCGCCGCACGAGCAGACGGGGTTCATGATGAGACGTGATCTCGCCCGGATCGGCACCCACATACGACTGGCCGCAGGTGACGCGTTCGCCAGGGCTGTTCTGAACCAGGATGTTGATCCAACCAGGCGTGCCGGGACGAGTGTCCGTTCCGCTTTCCAGCACCGCAGTGTATTGTCCGCCGGTCCATGCCGGCACTGCGCGCGTGACGGCATCGCGAATGACGTGTCGATGACGTCTGACGCGACGGCGCGGTTCAACTTGATCCGATCGTCTGCAGGTAGAACTTCGGCGCTTGCGACCACCGTGGAGCGGATACGGCGCATCGTCCTCATCGTAGGTGCCGCGCGCCAGTTGCTGGTAGAAGTCCATCGAGAACGGCGCCGAGTTCCGGATCATATCGAGCGTGACGTCGGAACGCGGTGGCTGAATCGTGATCCACTCTTCACGGCTGACAAACCCGCTCGCCGACAGCGTCACCTTGTTCGGACTCGGAGGCGGGTTACCGTTGGCGCCCATCGAGTACCCGCCGTTCGCGTCGGTCGATACCGCCGGCATATTCCATGACGGTTTGACGGACGCATTGGAGACGCCGTGACGGGATGCCGTGTCGACGACGCTCCCGGAGACCGACCACGTGTTCGTCGGTGTCGGTGACGGGTCCGTTGGCGAGCCCTTCGACGCCGATGATCCGCCGCCGCACGATGCGGCGCACAGGATCGCCAGCGCGCTGGCCCCCAGGTGAAGGTGAACTCTGGGCACGGTGATCGCCGAAATGGCAATCGCCACGCCAATCACCGGGCTCACGTCGAACGGACGACGATTCAGAACGTATCGACCGACGTTTTCTTGTCTTGCACGATTTCGCACCCGGACGCCACGCAAACGGTTCAGCCTGGACTCACCGCGTACTGGCTGACATTTTTGTGGCGGCGACTTACGGATCTGACTTCCAGTTCGATCTCGACACTCGCGTCAGGTTGGCCTATTCCGGCGCCGATTTCGCTCCGGGACGGGAACCCGCGATCGGCATTGGAATTGGACGACCCAGAGACATGACCATGCACTTGTTCGTCCGGATCGCCAAACGTCTCGCGTTTCTGCCGTTCCTCCTGGCCCTCGCGCGCCCCGCCCTGGCGCAGGAACAGCCAGCACCGTCAGGCTATGCCAAGGACGGCGTCTATGTCGGCATGTCCACGCTGTTCAACTTCTCGTTTGGCGGAGAAACGTTCGACGGCCAGTCCGCCTACGTGAGGGAGGGGGGCGAGGAGATCGTCATCCTGCCGAAGTTCGAAGGCGCCCAGAACGTCTTGCGTGCGGTTGGCGGTTATCGCTCAGGGTTCGGAGCGTTCGAGTTCAGTTACGATCGTACGACGCACAACGGCACGTTCCTCGGCCAGTCGAGCGAAGCGACATTTCACGTGCTCAACTTTGACGAGCGCATTTACGTGCTGCCGAAGCAGCGCATCCAACCGCATGTGCTGCTCGGTGCCTCGATTCCCTGGCTGATGATCAAGGACGGCAGCTTCCTCGATCCGGACTTCGGCGACGCGAGCTTCCGGGGCTTCGGCATGAACACCGAAGCGGGCGTGACGGTCTATCCGCACCCGCGAGTTGGCGTCAGCGCCGGATACCGCTACCGCGTCATGTGGTTCGATTCGGCCAGCGGCGTCAGCCATTCTGCCGCCAAACTGCGGCCTCGTTTCCACGAAACCAGCGGAAGCATCGTCATTACGGGCCTGTTTACGTTCTAGGAACCGGGACGGGCGCAGACGGCCGACCGTGGCTGCCGACACCTTCGACAGCCAGTCGCGCGCGCCCTGTCCGACCAGCGCCTGTTCGAGCGCGTCGCACTTCACGTAGGCCACCGGCACCAGCAGCAGCGTCAGGAACAGGCAGAGCGCCTGTCCGCCGATGATCGTCACCGCGATCGCAGCGCGCCCCGTGCCGCCGATCCCAATCCCGAGCGATGTCGGAATCAGGCCGGCAATGATCGCGGTTGTGGTCATGAGGATTGGACGAAGCCGCGTACGGCACGACTCAACGATCGCCTCGCGTAGCGGTAAGCCGCGGCGGCGAAGGACGTTGGCGTAGTCCACCTGCAGAATCGAGTTCTTCTTCACAATCCCGAGCAGCAGCAGCATGCCGAGGGCACTCCACAGGTTCAGCGTTCGGCCTGTCGCCCACAACGTGAACAACGCGAACGGCACCGCAATCGGCAGCACCATCATGATCACGACCGGCTGCAGAAAGCTCTCGAACTGCGAGGCCAGCACCATGTAGACGAAGATCATCGCCAGGCTGATCGCCATGATCATGTTCGCCGTCGTCTCGTCCAGGATCTTCGACTGCCCCTGAAACTTGAACGACATCGTCGGCGGCATATTGAGCTCGGTCAGCATCTTCCGGACGTCGTTGGTGGCCTCGTCCAGCGCGTGCCCGGGTGCGATGTCGGAGATAAACATGACGGCAAACTGGCGATCGGACCGCTGCAGCGTCGTCGGTCCGAGCCCGCGCTGGAGCTGAGCGATGTTGTCGATACGAACCGGGCCATTCGGCGACGGGACCGTCAAGCGCCCGATCTGCTCGATATCGCCACGTTGGCCCTCGAGCACGCGAATCTTGACCGGGTACTGCTCCTGCCCTTCCTTGTAAAAGGAAATCTCGTCGTCGCCCAGACACCGCCAGCCGCAGCGTGTTGCCAATCGTCGCCATTCGCACGCCGAGATCGGCGGCGCGCTTGCGGTCGACGGCGACATGAATCTCCGGATTCGACACGTTCAGGGCGATCTTCGGTTCGGTGAGACTGGGAATCTTTTGCGCGGCAACAAGCGCGCGCTTGGAATACTCGGCAATTTGATCGAGGTCCGGACCGAGAATCTGCAGCGCGATCGGAAATGAGATGTTGCCTTCCCCGCTCCCCAGCGCGGTGCGCGAGCTGATGCTCGGTCGATAGCTGGGATGCGCGGCAAGGCGCTTGCGCATCTCGGTAATGATTTGCGCCTGCGTATGCTTGCGCTGATCGGGTGGCAGCGCCTGGCACAGGAAGTGGATGTGCGTCGGCGAACTCAAGTTGGCCGACACGCCCACGGATGGCTCGATATCCGCGACGCCCTCGATGCCGCTCAGTTCGTTCACGAGGTTGAACGCAATCTCGCTCGTGCCTTCGAGCGACGTCCCTTCAGGTGCATCGACATGAATGATCCATTCGCCCATGTCCTCGTTGGGAACGAATTCGCGACCGACCATCCGATTGAGCGGGAGCGTGAGAAGCGCCGTCACGACTGAAATGCCGATGATGATCCCGGGATGATCGAGAGACCAGTTGACGCGCCGCATGTACCAGCCATCAAGCCAATGGAAGAATCCGCGCTCTTTCGTCTTGTGATCGGCTTCCGCATCCGAGAGCTTCAGGAACCTCGAGCTGAGCATCGGTGTCAACGTGAAGCTCACCAGCATCGAGACAAGGATCGCGAACGCCATGGTCCAGCCAAACGGGTTGATGAACCGCTTGGCATAGCCGTTCATGAATGCGATCGGCAGAAAGATCACCACCAGCGATAACGTCGTCGCCATCACGGCCAGGGCAACCTCGCGCGTGCCCTGAATCGCCGCCTCGAACGGGGTGCAGTTCTTTTCCTCGATGTATCTGAAGATGTTTTCGAGCACGACGATGGCGTCGTCGATCACGATGCCGACCGCCAGCGTGATGCCGAGAAGCGTCATATTGTTCAGCGTGAACCCCATGATGTTCATGAGCGTGAACGACGAGATGATCGACGCGGGGATGGCGACGGCGGAGATGATGACGGCGCGGAGATTCCTGATGAAAAACATCACGACGATGGTCGCGAACAGCGCGCCGAAGATCAGGTGCTCTTCGAGCGACGAGATCGACGCGTAGATGAAGCGCGAGTCGTCGCGGATGACCGTCACCTTGACCGATGACGGGAGCGAGCGCTGGATCGTCTCGAGCTTGGTGCGGACACCTTCGATGACGGCCACCGTGTTCTCTCCCATCGCCCGGCGAACGTCGAGCATGACCGCGGGTGTCTTGCCCAGCCAGACGGCGCTGATCGGACGCTGGAAGGTATCCTCCGCGTAGCCGATGTCGGAGACACGGATGGGCGTGCCGGTCCTGGTTGCGACGACGATGTCGTTGAAGTTGCCGGAGGCATCGACGCGGCCGAGCGTGCGCAGCAGCAGTTGCCCTTTCCCCTGCTCGACGGTTCCTCCGGGGATTTCTACGTTCTCGGCGACCAGCGCGTCCCGAACTTGTGTCATCGACAAGCCGTACGAGTTCAGCTTCTCGACGTCCACGACGATGTGGATCTCGCGAGAGCGTCCGCCTGCGACACTGACTTCACCGACGCCGTTGACCGACTGGATCGACGCGGGCGATCTGCTTGTCGGCGAGCTCCGTCAGAGTCCGCAGGCTCATGCCCTCAGACGACACAATCAGCGACAAGACCGGATCGGCGTCCGGATCGACCTTGGTGATGACCGGTGGAAGGAGTGCCGGCGGCATGTTCCGGATGGCACTGGCCACCTTCTCGCGCACGTCGTTCGCCGCGTCGTTGATGTCGCGCTCGAGCACGAAGCGAACCGTAATCTGGGCCCGGCCTTCAGCCATTCGGGCCTGCATTTCATCGATGCCGGAGACCCCGCTGATCGCCTCTTCCATTGGCTCGACGACCGACGATGAGAGTTCGTCAGGACTCGCGCCCGGCAGAGTCAGCGCCACGCTGACGGTGGCGGGGTCAGCCTTGGGAAAGAGGTCTACGCCGAGGTTGCGGAACGAGAACGTGCCAAGCACCACGAGCGACATGACGAGCATCGTGGCGAAGACCGGACGGCGGACGCAGAGGTCGGACAGCACGGTAAAGCTCCAGGGGGATTGCTGGACGAACGAGCGATACGAGAGCTGTTGCCCAGTATATACGCCGTGGGCGCGCGCAGACACCCGTGGCGCGGGACTTCAGTCCCGCGTCGGGGATGCCGTCAGCGACGCTGACGCGGAGCTCAAGCTCCGCGCTACGGGCGTTAGTGGCGGTGACTCTCCGGCATCCCCAGCCGTCGGATGGTATCTCTCTCAAAGTCGAACTCGATGAGCACCACAGGCTCGCGCCCGACGACCCAGCCATCATGGCCGGGGTCGATCGCGACAATCTGTGGCGCCTTGTGCTCGACGATGCACCCATCGGCGTATTCGATGTGGATCTCACCGCTGACGAGGAACCCCACGTGCGCGTGCATGCAGAGGTCGGTGCCGACGGTGGGTTTCATGTCGACGGACCAGCGGAATCCAGGCGGATACACCATGCGTTTGACGCGTGCGTCCCCGGCGCGGCCGACCTCGAGGCGCACGTGACCGACCTCGCGGAGTTCCGCACCCTTGACCGGCGCCAGCAAAGGCTTCGAGATTTTTGGTCGTGCCGCCATCGGCTTACTGCGGCGCTTCCCCGCACCGGCTGCTCGCTTGGTACTCTTCCGAGTGGTCTTTCGTACCGCTTTCTTCTTTGTCATGTGACCTCAAACCAAGTCGTCAGGAACGGATGCTAGCACGTTGACCGCGACCATGCAGCAATCCACGACAGCCGGCACCGTGAATGGTTCCGGTGCGGTGTGATACAGCTCGTGAAGTAGTCGCTACACCCTTTCGTGCAATCTCGGATCTAAAACGAACGGAATGACGAACACATTCTATCTGGCGCAGTGGTTGCACCAGTGGTTAGCACGAGCACGTCGCTCGAAATGCCACTCCGAGAAATGGATCAGAAGAGTCTGCTGCGAACAGTGACGTTCGCGCACAAATCCGAACACGTTCGCCGATGCCGGCAACGTTCAGGCGCAGCCGCGCTCGAGTGCATGCGACTCACGCGCGCGACAGCAGTCTCAGGTTTCAGGCTGATGGGGTGGCGATCGTTCACGCAATGTATCGAGGAGGTGTAATGGGCCACTTACAAGGAAGCACGCTCGGATTTGCCACGCCGACCACTCTGCCCCAGTCGGGAGTCTCATGGGGGTTTAGTCCATATTCGGGCCAGTCGTTCGGCACCCCGTCGTTTGCGCAGCAGTACGGTCAACCGTTCTCCAGCCAGCCTGGCTACGGGATCGGCAGTGCACAGCCGTTGACGCAGATCCTGCAGTTTCTTCACACCGTGCCGCAGCAGCTGCAACAGTTGCAGATCCTCCAGCAGCAACAGCTGGGACATGTCCAGCAGCTCTTGCAGCTCGTACCAGCGCAGCTCCAGCAGCTGCAACAGCTGATTCAGTCCGGTCAGCCGACCCAGTTTCTGCAGCAACAGCAGCCGTTCGCTCCAGCCCTGGGCTTTCCCTTCACCGGACCCGGGACGAACTACGTGATGTAGGTTCTGACGGGGTCGATTCGCAATTGCGGCCTGCGGCAGCTCCGCAGGCCGCGTCATGAATGCATGCAAGAGAACAGGAGAATATAGATGCTGGAACCTTTATTCGGGTCAGCCGCTCCGATGTGGACGACTGTGCCTCCGGCGGGCTTTGGCCTGCACGCGCCGATAGGGCTCGGAAACGGCCAGATCGGACCGTCTGTGTTCGCAGGCGGAGTGGCCATGCCGCCGCAGCCACTGTCTGGGCCGGCCGCCGTGCCGCCCAGTCCCTACGGCTACAATCCGGGATTGATCGCCATCTCTCCACAGGGCCTCGGCGTCGCGACTGAACCGTTCGTAGGATTGACGGCTCCGTCGCTCCTGGCGGCCGTGGCGATGCGACGGGGTCAACCTCAGGGACCAACCACCGACGCCGAAGTCGAGGACTTCATCTATGACGCTCTCGAGTTGGTGGCTGGCGCCTCCGACGTCGAGGTCCGCTGCGAAGGAGGGCGGATCACGTTGACCGGCAGCGTGCCACACAAGCGGATCAAGCGCGACACCGGCGAGATCGCGTGGGCGATTCCGGTCATCCACGACGTGCAGAACAATCTGACGATTGCGTCGCGGCGGCGGTCGCGCGGCAGCGGTCGTGAGGGTGAGGGCGCGGTCACCGTGCCGACTCGAAAACAGAACTAAGGGCAGGGGCCGTGCGTCGCTCGTTCGCCACGAGCCGGCGCGCGGCTCCGCGCCGCTACATCTCTCTCAACGCCACCAGCGGATCCATGCGAGCCGCACGGCGTGCCGGGACATAGCACGCGAGGAGTGCGACGGCCGCGAGGATGGCCGCCGAGCCCGCCAGTGTCATTGGATCGCGAGCGCCTACATTGAAGAGCAGCGTTCCCAGGAGCTTGGTCAGCCACAGGGCGCCGCCCAGGCCAAGCACGAGTCCGGCAAGCGTCAGCGTCATCCCGTTCGCGATGACCATCCGCAACAACGTTGCGCCGCTTGCTCCCAGGGCCGCGCGCAGTCCGATCTCATGAGTTCTCTGCGCAACCGTGTAGGAAATGACGCCGTAAATACCGATGGCTGACAGGAGCAGCGCCAGCGCGGCGAAGACGGCCAGGAGCGTCGTGCGCAGTCGCGTGGACGCCGCAGACGTGGCTTTGATCTCGTCGAGTGTTCGGATGTCACTCACCACCTGATCGCGATCGATTTCGTGCACGGCCTGCGTGATCGACTTCGAGAGCGACGCAGGCTCGACGGCCGATCGGACTACGACGCTGACAAAGGTTGACGGGCTTTGTTCGATCGGAACATACACGCCGGGCCGGACGTTCCCGTCGAGCGAGCTCGTACCGCTCGTCGGCGATCACGCCGACAATCTCCCATGGAATTTCAGGCCCAAGCTGCGGCTTGCCTGGAACGATGTCCTGAATCAGCAGGTGCTGGCCGATGGGATCCTGATCGGCGAAGAATCGCGTCACCATCGACGTGTTGATCACCGCCACCGGCGGCGAACCCTTGAGATCGTGATCTGTCACTCCCCGCCCCTTGATGACTTGAATCCCCAGGACGGAGAAGTAGTCCGCGTGCACCATCTTGAAGCCGCAGGCCTGCCGATTTGCGCGGTCGACCTGGTCCCGACCCGCAATAAGGAACGGCATGCCATGGCTGAATCCTTCGAGCGGCAACCCATCGCTCGAGGCGGCGCCGGTGACGCCGGGTACGGCGCTCAAACGCGTCACCATCTGACGCACGTACGCACTGAGCTCTGAGGGATCCTCGAAACGGTCGTCTGCGATTGGGAGCCTCATCGTCAGCACGTTGGTCGGGTTGAAGCCCAGCTCGACGTCCATCATCCTGAAGAAGCTGCGCACCAGCAGTCCACCGCCGGTGAGCAGAATGAATGCGAGCGCGACTTCGATGACGATCAGCGCGTTGCGAAGACGGCGGCGGCCGCTGTCACCCGCCGCACCGCGTCCGCCTTCCTTCATCGCTCCGGCGAGATCGGGTCTCGTGGCGCTCCACGCGGGCGCCAATCCGAATACCACACCGGTAACCACAGCGAGCGCGAACGTGAACGCGAGAACTCTCAGATCCATTTCCACGTTGACCGCGGAAGGCAGATAGAACGGGGGCAGCATGTACTTCAGCCAGATCATGAGTCCGTAACCGAAGGCGATGCCGAGGATTCCGCCAATGGTCGCGAGCAACACGTTCTCCGTCAGGAACTGGCGAACCAGGCGGCCGCGGCCGGCGCCGAGCGCGGCACGAACCGCGACCTCACGCTCGCGTGATGTCCCGCGAGCGAGCACCAGGTTCGCCACGTTTGCGCAACCGATGAGCAGCAGCATTCCGACCGCGCCGAGGAGGACGTAGAGCGACGTCTGCAGCTGCTGGCCGACGACAATGTCCATGTAGCGGAGCGTCGAGACGCCCCATCCCTTGTTCGAGTCGGGAAAATCGGTCGCGATTCGCGCACCGATGGCGTCCAACTCACTCCGCGCCTGCTCGAACGTGATGCCAGGCTTCAGCCGGGCCACAACGGATAGCCAGTGAAAGTTTCGCGTGCGTTCAGCCGGCCTGAACGACAGAGGGCGCCACAGCTGATTGAACGCGCGATCGAAGGGACTGCGTGCCGGCATCACGCCGATCACCGTATATGGCTCGCCGTTGAGGGTCATCGACTTGCCGACGATCGCCGGATCGCTTCCGAATTGAGACGCCCACAGCCGATGGCTCAAGACGACGACGTGCTCCTTGCCGGGAGTGTCTTCGTCGGGAGCAAAGGTTCGTCCCAGGAGTGGCGCGACTCTGAAGACCTCGAAGTAGCCGGCCGATACCCGACCTGCTCGCAGCAGCATCGGATCGCCCTGGCCAGTCAGCGTCAGGGACCCGCCGGTCGACGCCACCATCGCTTCGAACGACGTGCTCTGCTGCTGCCAGTCGAGGAAGTTCAGGGCCGATACCACGTTGTTGCCGCCCCCGGGTGGCTTCTCCCAGATTTGAAGGATGCGTTCGGGTTCGGCGTACGGCAGAGGCTTGAGAAGCGCCGCATCCACGAAGCTGAAGATGGCGCTGTTGGCCCCGATGCCCAGCGCCAGCGTCAGTATCGCAACCACGGCGAATGCCGGCGCTCTGAAGAGCGTCCGCGTCCCGTAACGGAGGTCCTGAACCAGCTCCTGAAACACACGTACCTCCCCGGCTGTGAGTGACGACTTAGACGGGACCTCGCGGCGGAAGGTTGGCGCCTTTTCGCGATTCCCGGATCGGTACTGGCGTATTCTTCCGGGCATGAATCCCTTCGACTCGCTTGCGCGAGCGCTTGCTCAGGGCAGGCGCCGAGCTCTTTTGGCACTCCGAGCAGTCCGGGCATCCTCGGCACTTTTGGCGCTCGTTGGAGTCCCAGCTCTACTCGCCACTCAAGCTCAGACTCCGGCGCCGATCGACCGCGAATACACGCTGGAAGCGACCATGCTCGGGTATCGCGGCGTCGGAGGCGACATCGATGGCATCCGCAATCCTCCGCTCTGGGCCCGCTCGGGTGAGAACGTTCGCATCACCATCGTCAACGGCGAGTTGATGGTCCACGACGTGACGCTGGAGAAACACAACGTGCGGACCGCACAGATTCTCGACAAGGGCGCGACGTCGAACGTGACGTTCAAGGTGAAGGAATCCGACGTCTACTTCTGTTCTGTTCCCGGCCATCGTGCGGCAGGCATGGAGGGTCGGTTCGAAGTCTCCGACCAGCCGATCGTTCAGTCGACAGGTGTCGTGCCGGTCGTGAACGGTCGCCCGCTCAACCTCGATTTCGAGACCGGCACCCTGGACAACTGGACGACGACAGGCGACGCGTTTGCTCTCGTCAAAGAAGATACGCAGCGGAACGATCAGCGAAGCGCAGTCGCCGGCGCCTATTGGGTCAGCAGCGGGGTCAACGGCAACGCTCGCAAGGGAACGATTGCATCGGCGCCATTCCGCGTCACCCATCCCTACGCCAGCTTCCTCGTCTCCGGCGGTGCGTTTGCGAGCACGCGCGTCGAGCTGGTGCTCGCGGCCGACAACACCGTCATCTACACAATCTCCGGTGCCGATCAGACAGGGTTTCGACCCGCGGTCGTCGATTTACGGAAGTACCAGGACCAGGACATGTTCATACGCCTGGTGGACGACGAGACCGGTGCCCCGACCGCCGCTTACCTGAGAGAGTCTCCGTGGGCGCACATCAATTTCGATGACTTCCGCTTTCACGACAAGCGGCCGTTCTTCGCCAACGAGATCGTGCCGTCCGAGATGAGCACGATGCCGCCGATGGACGTGCTCCCGCATGCCGGGCTGTCAGGCGCCGAGGCGGCCAAGGCCATGAGCCTGCCGCCCGGATTCTCGGTCACGCTCGCGGCCTCCGAGCCGGACATCGAGAAACCGATCGCGTTCACGCTCGATGACCGCGGACGGCTGTGGGTGGCGGAGGCGCACACCTACCCGGTGCGCGCGTCAGAGGGCCAGGGCCGCGACCGCATTCTCATATTCGAGGACACCGATGGCGACGGGCGACTCGACAGCCGGAAGGTGTTCATCGAGCACCTGAACCTGGTCAGCGGCATCGAGGTCGGATTTGGCGGCGTGTGGGTCGGCGCGGCGCCGAACCTCCTTTTTATTCCGATTGCGCCGGGCACCGATCAGCCTGCCGGGCCGCCACAGGTATTGCTGGACGGCTGGGGATATGACGACACGCACGAGACGCTCAACACGTTCACGTGGGGTCCTGACGGCTGGCTGTACGGGACGCACGGCGTGTTTACGCAGTCAGCGGTCGGAAAACCGGGCGCACCAGATTCCGAACGAGTCAAGCTGAATGCCGGCGTCTGGCGATTTCATCCGATCACACACGCGTTCGAAGTGTTCGCCGAAGGCACCAGCAATCCCTGGGGCCTCGACTTCAACGACTACGGCCACGCGTTCGTGACCGCGTGCGTCATCGAACATCTGTATCAGGTCGTGCAGGGCGGGCGATACAAGCGCCAGGCGGGCCAGCACTTCAACCCGAATATCTACGATGACATCAAGACCGTGGCCGATCACGTGCACTGGGTCGGCAACAAGGGGCCGCACGCGGGCAACAGCCGCTCCGATGCGGCCGGCGGCGGCCACGCGCACGCCGGCGCGATGATCTATCTCGGCGGCGACAACTGGCCCCGAGAGTACCGTGACGCGATCTTCATGAACAACATTCATGGAGCGCGCGCGAACATGGATCGGCTCGCTCGGCAGGGATCAGGATACGCAGCCGCCCACGGGCCGGACTTCCTGAAGGCCAACGACTCGTGGAGTCAGATGCTGAACTTCCGCTACGGCCCGGACGGATCGGTGCACGTGATCGACTGGTACGACAAGAACCAGTGCCACAGCAGCAACCCCGAGGTTCACGACAAGACTCTGGGGCGCATCTACAAGATCAGTCACGTCAACGACAAATGGGTCAAGGTCGATCTGGCGAAGATGTCGTCCGACGAGCTCGTCGATCTGCAGTTGCAGCACAACGACTGGTATGTGCGGCACGCCCGCCGCCTTCTCCAGGAGCGCGGACCGGATCCTAAGGCCCACGAGCGGCTGAAGCGGATACTGCGCGACAATCCGGACGTCACTCGAAAGCTGCGCGCGCTCTGGGCGTTGCACGTCACGCACGGCCTGCCGGAACGCGAGCTGCAGGAGCTGCTGAACCACGAGAGCGAGTACGTTCGAAGCTGGGCGGTGTATCTGCTCGTCGACAACAAGAACCCGTCGGACGGCACGCTCCGGCTGTTCGCCAGGATGGCGCGCGACGACAAGTCGCCGCTCGTGCGCCTGTATCTGGCCAGCGCGCTTCAGAGAACGCCGCCGGCAAAGCGATGGGATGTGCTCAGCGGGCTCCTCGCGCACGCCGAGGACGCGTCAGATCAGAACCTGCCGATGATGGTGTGGTACGCGGCGGAGCCAGTCGTCGAGCTCGACATGCCGCGGGCGCTTACGCTCGCCGAAGGATCGAAGCTGCCGCGTCTGTTCCCGTTCACCGTTCGCCGGATCGCCGCGGTCGGAACGCAGGAGGCACTGAAGACCCTCACCGATCGGCTGGGACGTTCAGCGGATGCCGCCGACCGTCGCGAGCTCGCGAGCGGGATCAATCGAATTGTGGGGAAACCGTAGGTAGCGATGCTGATTGCTGATTGAGCAGTCTTCAAATCAGCAATCAGCAATCGAAAATCAGCAATCCACAGGGGCTATTTGGTGACCGTGACTGCGGCGCCGTCGTTCAGCGTATCGACGTCGGTGATCGCGATGCGGTCGCCGGCTTTGACACCGTTCACGACCTCGATGCGATCGCCCATGCGCTGGCCGACGGCCAGTTCGCGGATGGCGAGCTTGCCGGCGTTCACCACGAACACGCGGTTTACGCCGTAGCGATACTGCAGCGCCGAGTACGGCACCGTCAGGATATTGTCAACCTTGCCGCTCTCGATGTGCACCCGCGCAAACGTTCCGGGCTTGAGCACCGCGTCGGCATTCGGCACCAGCGCTTCAAATGGAAACGCCCGCGTGGCGGTGTTCACCGCCGGGCTGATCCTCGACACCTTGCCGGTGAACTGCCTGTCCTGATACGCATCGACCTTCAGGTCAACCGCCTGGCCTGCTACTGATCCAGGGGGCCATCTTCTCGGGGATTTCGGCGGTCACCTTCAACGGGTTGAGACGGACCACCGCCATCACCGGCATCTGCGTCTTCACCAGCTCGCCGAGGTTGACCAGACGCTTCTGCACGAAGCCGTCGAACGGCGCGCGAATCTCGGTGTCGCGGAGCTGCCTCGCCGCAAGCTTCATCGTCGCTTCCGACGCCTGGATGCCGGCGCGAAGATTCTTCGCGTTCTGTAGCGCCGAGTTGTAGATCGCCCGCTTCGACTGCAACGCCGCCTTGGCATCATCCAGCGCCTGTTGAGAGATCAGGGTGCGCTTGAACAGCTCGGTCGCACGGTCGTAGGCCTGGGTCGCCTGAACGAGATCGGCGTTCGCTCGACGCGCGTCAGGCGTGTCCTCGAGTTCGGGGAGGTGCTCCGGGTCCGGCGCGCCATACTGCGCCAGCGTCCTGGCGAGCGCCGCCTGCTGCTGCGCGTACGTGTACTGCTGCTTTTCGTTATCGAGCTGGACGAGCACCTGACCGGCGGTGACGCGATCGCCGAGATCGGCGAGGATGCGGCTGACCTTGCCGTCCGCTTCTGACGAGATCGTCACCTCGTCCACCGCCGCCAGCGTGCCGACGAGGTCGACAGCCCGGCGGATGGCGTCCTGGCGGACCACTTCGGTCTGCACGGCCTTGGCGGCGCTTTCGCGGCTTCGCGCCTGCGCGGTGTCGGTTTTCGAACAGCCCGCAGCCGAAAGTGCAATCGCCGACAGCACCGCAAGTCGATACACGTGTTTCATGACCCTCTGTAAAAACCGCGTAATGAGCTACGAATACCTGAGTATACGATGGGTGTGATGAGCCTTGCACATCTGACGCTGCCGACACGCGAGGTCGAGCGAACGGCGACGTTTTTCGAAGCGGCGCTCGGCTACGCACGCCTTCCTGTTCCGACCAATTCGCCGGTGGAGCTCGTCTGGCTCGACATCGGGCGGCGGCCAGGAAATGCACATCTTCTTCGTTGACGGCTTCAAGGTGTCGCCGTTCGAAGACGAGTTCGGCCGCCACGTGGCGATGTTCTTTCCTCTGGCTCGAATTTCCCGCGCTCAAGGAGCGCCTGACGGCGGCAGGCGCCGTGCTCTTCGATCCGATTCGGCCGACGCCGTTCGCGCGGTTCTTCTTTCGCGAGCCGATCAACGGTTACGTATTCGAAATCATCGACGAGGCGAGGTCGACACAATGATCGGGTCGAGCCTTTTCCTGACTCTAGATCAGGGAACCACCACGACGGCTCTGTCGGTAAACCGTTGGTTGTGCCTGGCGCTGATCTCTGCCCCGATTTCCTGCGCCCGTCCGCGCTTGGTAAGCGCGACGATCGCTCCTCCGAATCCTCCGCCGGTGAGTCGCGCGCCGTAGACGCCATCAATCGATCGCGCCGACTCCACTAAAGCGTCGACGGCCGGCACCGAGACCTCGAAGTCGTCGCGCATCGACGCGTGCGATTCGAGAAACAAGCGGCCGACCTCGTTCAGATCGCCGGTTCCGAGTGCGTTCACCGTGGCCAGCACCCGGGCATTCTCCGTGACGACATGTCGTGCCCGCCGATTCATGGGCTCGGGCAGGTTGTCGATCGTCTGCAGGTCGCTGACCCCGACGTCGCGTAACGCCTTGACGCGCAGCAGGGCGGCTGCGCGGTGGCACTCGTCGCGACGGACGCGATAGTCACCACCGGCATGACTGTGATGAACACCTGAGTCGATCACGAGAAGCTCTCCCTCAGGCGGCAGCGACACTCGCGCGTAGGCGAGGCTGCGCGTGTCGATGAACAACGCGGCCGTGGTGTCGCCGAGGCTGCAGGCCATCTGATCCATGATGCCGACAGGTGCACCGACGAAGTCGGTCTCGGCCTTTCTGGCCAGCACCGCGATCTGCAGATCGTCGAGTCTCAAGTGGAACGCGTCGCGGATCGCGCGTCCGACGGCAACCAGCAGCGCCGCGCTCGAGGACAAGCCACTGCCCAACGGCAACGTCGACTCAATTCGCGCGTCGAACCCTTCGGTGAATCGTCGGGCGTCGAGCGCCCACGCCATACCCCGTACGTAGTCGGCCCAGTCACCCTCGGCCGCGGAGGTGTCCAGTGAGAACGTCACCGGTGCCTGCTCCGGGAACGCGGCGCTCCACGCCCGTATCTCCCGACCAGGCCGACGTGCGAGTTCAACTCGAGTTCGAAGCGGAAGCGCCGCTGGAAGAACGAAGCCGTCGTTGTAGTCGGTGTGCTCGCCGATCAAGTTGACGCGTCCGGGAGCTTCACTGGCCACGCTGGCGGCATGGCCGAACAGTTCGTCGAAGGTCATCATCGAACACAGTACTTCGCTCGAGGAGGAAGCCCCACGGATTGTCTGATTGCTGATTGCTGATTGCTGATTGACGGCAAGAGCCAATCAGCAATCAGAAATCAGAAATCAACAATGCGGTATAGTTTCCGCGTCATGATGCGTCTGCTGGCGTGTTGTGTCGCGGTGCTGCTGCCGATCGCCGCCGCTCCCGCCGACAAGGCCACTCGGGAAACGTTCGGGTCTGGCGGTCGGACACGAACGTACTATCTCCTCGTCCCGGAATCGGCGAAGAAGATCGAATCGCCGCCGCTCGTCGTGCTCCTGCACGGCTCGGGACGCGATGGCAAGTCCCTGCTCGATCCCTGGACTCCGCTCGCCAGGAAGGAAGGCTTCGTCCTGGCCGCGCCTGACGCGCTCACGCCGGAAGGCTGGCGGGTTCCCGAGGATGGCCCCGATTTCCTCTACGACCTGGTCGAAATGCTGACCACGCAGTTCGATTTAGACAAACGACGCGTCTACCTGTTCGGCCATTCCGCCGGTGCCGGTCATGCTCTCGTTATGGCTTTAATGGAGTCGGAGTACTTCGCCGCGATCGCCATCCACGCCGGAGCACTCCCGGAGGGGACGTCCCAGACAATGGAGCGGGCGCCGCGGAAGACGCCGATCGCCATCTGGGTCGGCACCGAAGACGCCCTCTTTCCGCTTCACGTCGTCCGGGCAACGCGTGATGCGCTGAAGGCTCACGGGTTCCACCCCGAGCTGACCGAACTTGTCGCCCACACGCACAATTACTACAACCGCGCCGGCGCCATCAATGAAGACGTGTGGAAGTTTCTCCGGCCGATTTCGCTGCCGAATGAACCGCATTACGAGCGGTACCAGTTCTTGAGGTGAGGCTCGACGCGTCGAGGTCACGTCAGCTCCCCGGCGCCTCGGCCTAACGGGCGTCCCATTGCCACTGTCGAAACAGCGCCGCCGCGGCTCGGAGCGCCTGCGCGAATTGGCGCGCGATGACGATGCCTTCGTCGATGGGCGAACGGGCACGCTCGATGCGTCGGTCGAGGGTTCCCCTTCGACGAGCTCGAGGACCAGGCCTGTGATGCCGTCGCCCTGCTCGAGGCCGTAGATTACGACAATATTCGGGTGGTTCAATGTGTCGGCACCCGCGCCTCACGGGTGAAGCGCGTGCGACGCTTGGGTCCGCTACGAAATGTGCCGGCAAGATCCTCAATCAAACACTGGCTGGTTGTACCTCCTCCGCCGCCTCCCGAACAAGACCGAAACATTGCTCCGCTTCGTACCGGTTGTGCGCGGCGCAACGGAGCTCGAGATTCTCAACGGTCGTGGGCCCGCCGCGTGCGTAGGGGAGTACATGGTGAAATTCGAGCAGCCCTGTCTCAGCACAGCGGCCGGCAGGGCCTTCGAATCGACATCGCCCACCGTCGCGGGCCCAGACCGCCCGCCGAACCTCTGCCGGAACGCGTCGCGAGCCCTTGCTCGCGCGTGACGATGCACGCGGACGCGTGGTAACGGCAAGTTTCGTTTTTTCCAGATCGGTGAGCAGCAGCGTCAACGCCCGGTCGAATATTTCCGCAGGGTCGCCGTTGCGTAGAGAGTGACGGAGAAGATCCTGAGCGCGACGGAGTTTCTGATAGGTCTCCTGTCCCACCGTGAACTGCAGTCTGTATCGCCCCGGGGCGAGTGGTTCGGCCTTCGGCCGCGGGGTGGGCTCGGGTTGCGTCGCCCGTCGCATGACGGTCCCGGTCGAAGCACATTCGATCGCATGGCACGGTGGGTCTAAGTTCGAGCGGTGACACTGCCGGCGTAGCCAGGTGGGTCGAGGGCAGCTTCCGAACTGCGGTTGGCACATCCGGTCGTGGCTGAAGGCGCGCGACGATCTCCTCTATCTGCCGCTTGGTCTTGTGTGACGCCTCACGCAGCACGTCTTGATGATTGGCCTCCGTCAGATGTGGCGCCAGCAGGCGGATCGCGCTCAAATGGACGCGCCCGTCGGCGAGCATCGTCAGAATAGTTGGAAAGCGCCGCGCCGCACGTGCCGCCTCGATGCGATTGAACGCCGCGTGCTCTGCGAGATGGAGCACTTGGGTGCAGTAGGTGAACATCGACGCACAGCCCTGACCCAGGTACAAGCGGCGCGCATCGAGTTCGCCGAGCGCGGACACGAGATTTGCGATCGCGGCCCGCTCCGAGCCGCTGAGCCGGCTGACCTCCGCGAGCAGATCAGAATCCGAAAAATGCTGGAGAACTGGAATGGATGCGTCCATGCCCACGTATAGCATGGGCCTTTTCAGTGTCTCAGGATCGTCGCCAGTGAACGACTCCTTGGAGGATGGCGTTCCACGCCGAATCCTCCCGGATCGTTCGCCAAACCGAATCGTCGTCGATTGTGCGACTTCCTTGCGAACGCTTCCGGAGTTGGGGCGGAGCGATTCCAGAATCTTGTCAAGATCTTTTCAACATCGGCAGAACCTTTCCTCGAAAAACCGGACATCGCTCGTCCAGAATTGGTTCCGCAGGGGAGAGCGACAGCGCCGAGCGAATCGATATTGATGATAGTGTGGCCGAACGACACTCCTCCTGTGGGTCGGCGTCGCTCACGCAGGATTGGGATTGGAGAACGGCAGATCGTAAATTCATGCGTGCAACCTTGCTGAATCCGACAAACCCGATCAGTCGAATATAGTGTGCCCTCGCCGCAGCCGACGCGCGGACGGGGTTGCGTCGCAGCGACCTTTTGAGCGCCGTGATTCGCGACAGCTCTAAATCAGCTTCGCAGGTGTTCAGATCGCCGGCGGCGATGAGTACGCTACCAGCGTAGCGGCCAACCCCGACGCTGAACAGTCGGCTCACCGGCGTTCGCCAAACCCCAACGGCCGGCGCCATCGTCGAGGCACGCACCGGAGAAGCTGATTTTCCACGGCGCGAAACGGGAGCAAGACGTAACCCCGGCTGCGCGGCGGCACTGACGAAGCGTTGAACCTGAACTGACCGAGCTGGACCCGATCACTACAAAAAGACTGCTCGTCCTCGGGGCCGGTCGCCTCGTCACATCTCACTTGTTCCGTGCCCCTGCCTGACCCAATCTCACCGCATCAGCGAGAAACAGGAGACGACCATGAGATTAGCGATCGTCATCGGGACGATGGCGACGGTTTTCTTGATCGGTGGCCGAACCGACCTGGCGCCAGCTGCGGCGCTGGCCGCGCAGGCGCCGCCGGCGACACCAAAGGACGCTCGGCTTCGCGTCCCCGTCGAGTACTACAAGCTTCCAAACGGTTTGAAGGTCGTGCTCTCGCGCGACATGACCACGCCGACGGCGGTCGTGGCCGTCTATTACAACATCGGCTTTCGCAACGAACCGAAGGATCGAACCGGGTTCGCGCATCTCTTCGAGCACATGATGTTTCAGGGCTCGGCGAGTCTCGGCAAGATGGCGTTCATCCGCCTCGTCGAATCCAACGGCGGATTGCTGAACGGATCGACGCGGTTCGACTTCACGAATTACTACCAGGTGGTTCCCTCCCATGTGCTCGAGCCGGTGCTGTGGGCCGAAGCCGATCGCATGCGGTCGCTCGACATCGACATCGAGAACCTCAAGAACCAGCAGGAGGTCGTGAAGAACGAAGTCAAGGTCAACGTGTTGAATCAGCCGTATGGCGGGTTCCCCTGGATCGACCTCCCGATGACGGCCAACGAGAACTGGTACAACGCGCACAACTTCTACGGCGATCTCGCGCACCTCGACGCGGCCACCGTCGACGAGGTTCGCACCTTCTTCAAGACCTTTTACGCCCCAAACAACGCCGCGCTCGTGGTCAGCGGCGACTTCGCACCGGAACAGGTCAAGACGTGGATTGAAAAGTACTTCGGCAATGTGCCCTCGGCCAGGCTGCCGGCGGCGCCAGATCTGAAGGAGCCGCGCCAGGACAAGGAGAAGCGCGCCTCCCGCACCGATCCGCTCGCGAACCGCCCGGCGCTCGGGGTTGGCTACCACGTACCGGATCGATTCACGCCAGAGTGGTTCGCCTTCGGGCTGCTGGACGAGGCGCTCGCCCAGGGTTCGGATTCGCTCTTCTACGACGAACTGGTCCGGAAGAAGGGCCTGACCGGAAGCGTGAACGCCGGAATCAATTTCGGTCTGGGCAGCATGTTCGACTACAGCGGTCCGATGCTGTGGCTCGCTCAGTTCTTCCACGATTCCTCGGTGACGTCGGACGGCCTTCTCGCGGCCATCGATACGGTCGTCGACCGGGTGCGGAAGGACGGCCTGGATCAATCCACGCTCGAGCGCGCGCGCGTCAAGATGCGCTCCAACCTCTTCGCGAATCTCGAACAGTTCGCCGGCTTCGGCCGCGCCAATCTGCTCGCGTCATTCGCGCTTTTCGACGACGACCCGTCGAAGATCAATCAGCTGGAAGACGGATTCGAGAAGGTGACGCCGGCGCTCGTGCAGAAGACGGCCGAAGAATTTCTCCGGCCGGGCAATCGGACCGTCTACGTGGTCACACCGGGAAAGACCGGCGCGGCCGGTGAAAGGGAGGCGCGATGAAGTCAGCAATCGTTCCCCTGCTCCTGGTTCTCAGCCTTGCGCCGCAACAGGGCGCGCAACAGAAGCCGCCGAGCGCAGGGACGCCAAAGGACTTCGTCCTCCCGGCGGCTCGACGATTCGTCCTCGAGAACGGTCTTCCGGTGACGATGGTGCCGTTTGGCCAGGTGCCGAAGGTCGCGATCCGTCTCGTCGTGGCCGCAGGCAATGTGTACGAGGGAAAGGACGAAGTCTGGCTCGCCGATCTGACCGGGAATCTGATGCGTGAGGGAACGACCACGCAAACCGCGGATGTCGTGGCACAGGGCTTCGCGACGATGGGCGGTGAACTCGGCATCTCGGTCGGACCCGACACGACGTCGATTTCGACGGAGGTTCTGTCCGAGCGCGCGGTTGACGCCGTCCGGCTGCTCGCCGACGTTGCCGAGCGGCCCCGTCTGCCGGAGTCCGATCTCGAACGAGTGAAGGGCAACCTGCTCCGCAACCTCGCGATTCAGAAGAGCAGCCCGCAAGCCATCGCGCAAGAGCGATTCTCGAAGCTGCTCTACGGTGAACATCCGTACGGACGCGTGTTTCCGACCGAAGCGGAGCTGAAGGGCTACACGCTGGAGCAGGTCCGCGCGTTCCAGAAGAGCCATTACGGCCCGGCGCGGGCGCGCCTCTACGTCGCAGGCGTGTTCGATGCACCGGCGCTCGAAGCCGCCATCAAGCAGTCGTTTGAAGGGTGGACAGGCGCGAAGGCGGGAGATCCGCCCGCGGTGCCGGCGCCGTCAGGGCCTCGGTTTGCGTTGATCGATCGAGCCGATGCGCCGCAGTCAACGGTGATCGTCGGCTTGCGGGTGCCGACCGCGTCGCATAAAGACTGGGTGGCGATCGAAGTCACCGACGCGCTGCTCGGCGGCGCGTTCGCATCGCGCATCACGACCAACATTCGCGAGCTGAAAGGGTATACCTACTCCCCGTTCAGCACGCTCGATCCGCACCCGGCACAGGCGAGCTGGACGGAGACGGCCGATGTCACCACGAATGTGACCGGCGCCTCGCTGAAGGAGATCTTCTTCGAGATCGACAAGCTCCGGAAAGAAGCGCCCTCGGCGGCCGAGCTGCAGGGGATGAAGAACAACCTGGCCGGCTACTTCGTCGTGCAGAATGCGTCCCGGCTCGGCGTGATCAGCCGGCTCAACTTCGCCGACACACACCGCCTCGGTCCGGACTATCTGTCGTCGTATGTCAAGCGCGTGATGGCGGTGACGCCCGAAGACGTCCGCCGGATCGCGAACGAGTACCTCACGCCGGACCGGATGGCGCTGGTGGTGGTGGGCGACGAAAAGACGGTCAAGTCGCAGGTCACTCAGTGGGCACAATGAGAGAGTGATCCGAGTCGGGATCCGGGCAACTCCTTCTTGATGCCACCTTCATCTTTCTGTTGTCCCACCACGGGACGCGTGGTATATCTGCGCCGAACTTCCGCAGAACTCACCAACAGGCCGAACCCCATCACGCCAGCGGGGATCGGGACCATCACGTTTGCGGGAGAACCTCGACGGGACCATGGGACGACGGCTCCTCGTCTTCGGCATCGCTGCTGCCCTTCTCGGCTGCTGCCCATCCGCTGCTGATGCGCAGTACTTCGGCCGGAACAAGGTCCACTACGACCAGACCGACGTCCGCGTCCTGGCCACCGAACATTTCGATCTCTACTACCCGCGAGATCAGCTGCCCGCGGCCCTGACGGCTGGCCGGCTGGCTGAGCGGTGGTACGTACGACTCTCGAAGGTGCTGCAACACACCCTCAAGCGCCGACAACCGCTGATTCTCTATGGAAGCCATCGCACGTTCGAGCAAACGAACGTCTGGTCGGGCCTCATCGACGAACGGACCGGCGGCTTTACCGAATCCCGGAAGCGTCGCATCGTGATTCCCTTCGCCTCGACGCTCGCCGAGACGGATCACGTGCTCGGACACGAAATCGTCCATGCGTTCCAGTACGACATCGCGGCCGAGTCGAAGTCCCCGCTCGACGTTCCGCTCTGGTTCGTCGAAGGTATGGCGGAATACCTGACGCTTGGCGCCAGCGATCAGCTCACCGACATGTGGATGCGCGATGCGGCTGCCCGCGAGACACTGCCGAGCATTCGCGAGCTGTCTTCGCCACGATTCTTTCCGTACCGGTGGGGTGCTGCCCTCTGGAAGTTCCTGACACTCGAGTACGGCGCCGATTTGCCGGCTCGGGCGCTCCGGGCGAAGCGCGACGCTCGCCGGCGTCTCGAGGGTCTCACTGGCAACTCGCTGGATACCATTACAGCAGGATTTCACCGGTACCTGCGCTCCGGATACGGAACGCGGAGCGCTTCGACGACCGGGCCTCCGCCAATCGTGTCCACGGCGCGAGGTGGCGGACGGCTGAACCTCGCGGCGGCGCTGAGCCCGGATGGCCGTCAGATGATTTACTTCTCGGAACGCGATCAGCTGTCGGTCGATCTCTTCCTCGCTGACGCGGTCACCGGCAAGGTCACCCGGAAGCTCATTTCCACCGCAGCCAATCCTGCCTTTGACAGCCTGCAGTACATCCACTCTGCCGGCGCGTGGGATCCGGCTGGCCGTCGATTCGCGCTTGCGACCGTTCGCGACGGACGCCCGGCGCTCGTGCTGCTGGACGTGGCCGGCAACACCTCAGCGACCGATCTACTGCTCGCGCAATTCGACGAGGTCTACAGCCCGACGTGGTCGCCTGACGGCCGGCTGATTGCCTTTGCCGCCCTCACCGGGGGAACGACCGATCTCTTCATCATCGACCTCGCCGCCAATCGCGTCCGTCGGCTCACGAACGACCAGTTCGCCGATGTACAGCCCGCATGGTCGCCCGACGGGAAATCGATTGCCTTCACGACCGATCGTTTCTCGACGAGGCTTGGCGACTTGCGCTGGGGGACGCTTCAGATTGCCGTGATCGGGGTGGATTCGGGTGCCATCTGCCCAATGGGTGCGCTGGATGTGATCGCGCAGCGCGATCCGGCCTGGTCGGCCGATGGATCGAGCCTGTTTTTTGTCGGCGATCGCGTGGATGTCAGCAACGTCTTTCGCTTCGAGCTTGCCAGCGGGCGCGCGTTTCAGGTCACCGAAGTAGCGACCGGCGTGAGCGGTGTGACGAGGCTGAGTCCGGCCTTGTCGATCGCAGCCAGCTCTGGACGGCTTGCATACAGCGTGTTCAACCGCGGAGGCTACGAAATCCACACACTCGAACCGGGCTCGGCTCTCGAAGGACAACCGCTCGCGGCGTCGCTGCCCCCGGTTTCAGCCATCGGCGAGGAGGCCGACGATCTGGCCGTACCGCAGTTGCCAGCGGTCGTGGATCCCGAGCGCCACGGCGACGGACGAAGATATCAGCCTCGTATGGGTCTCGAAGCGTTTGGCATGCCGTATTTCTCGGCCGGGGGCGGTGCGTTTGGAAGCTCCGTCCAGGGCGGGAGCTCGTTCCTGTTTGGCGACCTGCTCGGCGATCGGCAACTGTTCGCCGCCGTGCACCTGAGCAGCCTCTTCGATGAATCGGCATTCACGGCGACCTACCTCGATCGGGGTTCGCGCTGGAACTGGGGGCTTGCGTTCGGCCAGATTCCACAGGTTGGATTCTCGCGTTCGCCGGTCGAGATCGGCAACGCTGGAAGCGATACGCTTCTGCGCACCCGTGAACGGCGTGTGTGGACCGAGCGGGCTATCACTGCATTCACCGCGTATCCGCTCGATCGCTGGCGGCGCATCGAATTCAGCGTCGGAGCGCGTCAGAATCTCTTCGAGGGCGAGAGGGAGACCGACGTCATCTCGTCGGTGACGGGACGGCTCGTCGAGACACGCCCGGGTGATGTGCCAACCGTCGAGCCGTTGACCGTTGCCAGCGCCTCCGTCGCGCTCGTTGGCGACACGGCCGTGTGGGGCGGCACGGGCCCCGTCCTTGGGAGTCGGTACCGGTATCAGGTGTCGCCCGCCGGCGGCGGTACGTCCTACGTCAACGTGCTCGCGGATTACCGGCGATACCTGATGCCGGTGAAACCCTACACCGTCGCCTTGCGGATCCTGCACTCCGCGCGGTACGGCCCCGGAAAGGACGATCCGCGACTGCTCGATAACTACCTTGGATCCTCGTCGCTCGTGCGCGGCTACAGCGGCACGCGCGTCGTGCAATCGGAGTGCAGCTCGAATGAGTGCGCAGCCCTGGACAGCCTGCTCGGGACAGGTGTCCTGGTGAGTAAATTGGAGCTCCGCGCGCCGCTGCTGAGCGTGTTCAGTTCACGGATGCGGTACGGCGCGATTCCGCTCGACATGTTTGCCTTCGCCGATGCAGGCACGACCTGGGGCGGCCCGGGTGGGCCGCGGCTCACGACGATGTCGCGGACATGGATTCGCAGCGTTGGCGGAGGCGTTCGCGCCAACGCGATGGGCGTGGTGTTCGATTTCGACGTCGAGCGGGCGCTCGATCTCCGCGATTCCGGCTGGCGGTTTGCGTTCAACCTCCGGCCGGGTTTCTGAACTTATCCGAGGGGCTTCGCCCCTCGGACTCCCCTACAGGCTCGCTCGCGGGGGCCCCGATGCCCCGCTCCGCTCGCCTGGCTCTCTCGCTCTCGCTCGTTCGCGTGCGAGTTCGCTTTCTAATCGCTCGTTCGACCGGAGGACCGTCTATTTGATCTTGTGAACGTTGTTCCGCCGGACCGGCTCGGAGCCGTTCAACGATGAGAACTGCTTCAGCCGCGCTTCGCGTCAAAGAGATGGTTGACGAGATCGGTTGCGTGGCTCTCGAGTCGCCGCTCGAGGTCGTCGAAGCGATGCTTGACGTCGCGCCTGATGGCCCTCGCACAGATGAAGAAGCTGATGTTGAGAGCTATCAGGCCCACAAAGAGGAGCGAAGCGATCAGCCAGGGCGTCATGACAGTTGGATGGATAAAACTCTATTCCCGATTGTAACCCTCCTGTCCAGCGGCTGCCCCCGGGTCGGTCAGCAGTTATTCCGCGCGAAGCGATGCCACCGGGTCTGCTGCCGTTGCCCGCATCGCGGGGACGACGCAGGACACCAGCCCCGCGACGAGCAGCGTCACACACACGAGCAGAAGCGTGATCGGATCGCCAGTGTGCGTCTCGTAGAGATAGGCGGAGAGCGACCGCGTCACCACGAATGAACCGGCGATGCCGAAGACAAGACCCGCAGCGACGAGCGTAAGTCCCTCCTTGACGACTACGCCGAGCACCTGACCGCGGCTCGCGCCGAGCGCCATGCGCACTCCGAACTCCTTGAGTCGATGCGTGACCGAAATCGCGATCACGCCACTGACGCCGGCCAGCGTCACCGTCAGCGCGATTAGCGCAAAGATCAACAGCAGCACCGCGGTCAGGCGCGGCTTTGCCAGGGCCTGCTCGCGAAGCTCGGGCAGCGTCACGATGTTCTTGACCGGCATGTCGGGATCGACATCCTGCACCGCGCTTCGCAGCGTGGCTGCGAACTCGGTCGGGTCGCCGTTCGTCCGGACGATGATCCGGCCGCCAAGGCCGCCGGATTGGGCGAGCGGGACGAAGATCTCCGGAAGCGGGCCGCGATCGACTCCGTACTGACGCGTGTCCCCCGCCACCCCCACAATCGACACCCACGTCTGCCCCGCGTCGAACGACACCTCACGGCCCATCGGGCTGCCGTTCCAGTACTTGGCCATCTCCGTATTGACGATCGCGACACGCCGGCTGTCGGCGATATCCCCGACGACGAAGTCGCGGCCGTCGAGCAGCGGAATCCCCAGCGTGGCGAAGTAGTCCGGCGATGCAACGTTCACGTCGGCAGTCCGGCGCGGATCCGGTTTGTCCCCTTCCCCTTTGAACATCAGCGGGTTCGCGCCCGGAAGGATCGCGCTCAGCGGAACCGCGTTGGTGACAGCGGCGGACACCACGCCGGGAGTGTCGGCGAGACGCCTCAAAGCGCGATCGTAGAACTCAATCTGCGACGCGGTTGATGGATATTTTGAAAAGTTCGTAAACGCCTCCGCGCTGATCACGTGATCCCCGTGATATCCGAGCTCGACGTTCTGAAGCCGATAGACGGTCGCGAGCAGGAGCCCGGCGCCGACGAGCAGGACGACCGCGAAGGCGACTTGCGTGACGATCAGCCCTTTCTGTAAACGGCCTCGCGATGGGCTCGTTCCCGCGCTGGTGCCTCCCCGCTTCATCGAGGCGAGAAGATCTCCCTTCGACTGCAGCGCGGGAAGCAATCCGAACAGCACCCCGGTCGCGATCGACAGAGCAAGCGCGAACAGCAACACTCGCGGATCGATCTCAATCTGGTGCGTCCGGCTCGTGAACCGTCCAGCGAACGAGGCCAGCATCGTCACCGTATAGCCGGCAAAGAGCAGGCCCGCCACGCCGCCGGCGAGCGACAGCACCGTGCTCTCGGTGAGCAGCTGCGCGACGAGCTGCCGGCGTCCGGCGCCAAGCGCCGCGCGGACGGCCAGCTCGCGCTCGCGGTTCAAGAGTCGCGCAAGCGAAAGATTGGCGATGTTGACGCACGCGATGAGGAGCACGACCCCGGTTGTGCCGAACAGGATCAGGAGCACGGGCTTCGCCTGGCGCGTCAGCTGCTCGCGGACCGGAAGCGTCGCCGCCGCGAAGCCCTCGAGGTTGCGATAGGCCGCCGCGTTCTCCGAGACGAACGACGCTGCGATGCGTTTGACGTCGGCGTCGGCTTGAAGCCGACTCTCGCCGTCCTTGATGCGGCCGAACACCGTCAGCCCGGCAAAGGCGCGCCGGTTCGCCGAGATGCGCTTCTCGGCTGCGGCGCGAAACGGGCACGCGGAGACGGACATGTACACGTCGTTCTCCTGCGGATAGAGCGGCACGCTCGGCAGCACTCCGACAATCGTGTGCGGCCGATCGTTCATCTGCACGATCTTGCCGACGACGGCCGGGTCGCCGCCAAACGCCTTCTGCCAGTACGAGTGGCTGAGGACGAGCACCGCGTCGGCGCCGGGCTCATCGTCGGCCGCCATGAACGTACGACCGTAGATCGGCTTGATGCCGAGGACGTTGAAGAAATCGTGAGAGACGACGCCGGTGTTGACGCGATCCGGATTGCCCTTGCGCAGCAGATCGAAGTTCATCTGGTGGTATTCCACCAGCGCGTCGAACGTCGCGGACTTTTCGCGGTAGTCGTACAGCTCTTTGATCGACACGCTGGCGTTCTGGCGGTTGGCGAGCCGTGTCGAGTGATTGAGCACGACCAGCCGATCGCCGCTCGCGTACGGCAACGGCTTCAGCAGCACGCCGTCGATGACGCTGAAAATCGCGGTGTTGGCGCCGATGCCAAGGCCCAGCGTGACGATAGCGAAGGTGGCAAAGAGACGGTTGCGCCGTAAGGTGCGGAGCGCAAAGCGAATGTTCTGCGCGAGCATGTCCATGATGCGCGCGGCTGGAGCAACGGCTGTGCCTGAAGCTGGTGCGGTTTTCGCGGGGAAACCGGGCGGAACGTCCGTGTTGTGCCCATCCTCGGGACGCCGGTGTGCGCCTCCGGACAGGTGGGGACGGGCGGTAGGACGGTTAGTGGCGGCAGCTTACGGCTGACCTCGGGACGCGCACTCTGCTTGATCCGGAGCCGCGGAGACCTATAATTGGCCGCTTCGATCCAAGTCGTTTCTACCCACACCAACTATTGTGACGACGCGCGAGCGAGGCCTGACGGCAGCCAACGTTCACGAAGCGGGCGATCTGATATGTCGCAGCTTGCACGCGCCTGAGTTGCAAGGCCGCGATCCTATCGAAGCATCCCGCGAGCTGCTTCACGAGGGCTCAATGATGGGCGACCTCGTTGATCTCATCGGAGCTGACGGCTCGTCGCGCGTCATTGCCGTTGGCGGCGGAACTTTCGTGCCCAATCAGTTCGCCAAGGCGGTACGCGAGCAGCCCGCGCCCGGTGCTGGCGAACGAATACTTCACGCTGGAACCGGCTCAGACCGATTGGCTCTTACCCGCCGCGAGATCGAGCGTGCGAACGCCGCGGAAGGCGTATCGCTCGTGGTGATCTTTCATCACTGGGTGGACGGCTTGTCGGAGGAACTGGAGTTAGAGGTCCGGCAGCATCTGATGGTGGGGTTTCTGCGAGACGTCAAGGGCTACAACCTTCACGAAGTGCTTGTCGATGGAAAGAAATCCGAGTTGAGGTGGGCTCTGGCGGGCGGCTTTCGGGTTCGCAGCGAGTACGCGGACTGGTACGCGAACCATTGCGATCCGCAGCCGCGTCGTCTGCTCTTCGGAATGGCGCGCGATGAAGTCGCCGAGTCAGCTGGCAGCGTGGTTTCCCTGGTCTTCAATTACACGCCGCCGCGGTTTGGTTTCACCACCTCGCAGCGGAGGCTGCTATCGCTCGCGATTCAACACAAGACCGACGCCGAGATTGCCGCAGCGCTTGACGTGTCCTTATCTGCGGTCAAGAAAACGTGGGCCGCAATTTTCGACAGGGTGAATGACGACCTCTTTGCAGCCGAGGACCGCGTCCGGGATGTGACCTCATCCTCGACGACGCGTGGTGCTCAGAAGCGCCATCGATTGCTGACCTACCTTCAAAGCCATCTCGAAGAGTTGAAGCCCTGACCTCCGGTACCTGCCCTTTTAGATCATTGCGCGTCCGCGTCAACGCATTTAGATTCACCGCCCGGCTCTTCAATCGCTGGGAGGACATATGGGATTACCGTCGAGAGCTCGTGTCGTTTGGTATCTGACCGCACTGATTGTGTTGTTCCCGCAATTCATCACCACCAACATCTCGGCAATTTCGGATCGAGATGTGGTGTTGCAGTGGAACAAGCTTGCCGAAGACACCATCACTCCGAAAACATTTCAAAACGAAGGCTTGATCTATATGGCCTACGTGTCCGCCGCGATCTACGACGCGGTCGTCGTCATCAAGGGCGGTTACGAGACCTATGGCTTGGACGTCGACGCCTGCAACGCGGCAGCTGATTCGAAGAGCGCGAAATCCAAAGGACTGGTCATCGAGGCCAATCCGGGAGCGTCGGTACAGGCTGCCGTTGCGACGTCCGCTTATCGCATGCTGCTCAGATACTTCCCAACAGAGGCGTCGACACTGAGCGCGAGCTACGCGGCGTCGCTGAGCGGAATAACTGACACCGCCCTGTCAAAGCAGGAGGGCGTGGAGGTCGGCGAAGCCGTCGCGAAACAATTGATCTGCCTTCGAGCCGGCGACAATCTTCCGCCTTACAAGCAGTCGTCGACGGTCGAGGCGCGCGAGCCCGGTCCGGGCGTGTGGCGATTGACACCACCATACCTGCTACCGCAGACGCCGTGGGTTGGATCGGTGCAGCCATTCGTGCTTGCGACCGTCGATCAGTTCCGGCCTGCCCCTCCTCCGAATTTAGAGAGTCCACACTGGGTCGCGCAATTCAATGAAGTCAAAGTAGAGGGAAGCCTCGCGAACAAGGACGATCCAACCAGGGCCGCGCAGGTTGCGACCGCAAATTTCTGGACCGCGAACGTCATCAGTCAGTACAACCGCGTCGGCCGCGATCTCGCCGGTGCGCATAATCTTGATGTGACCGGGACGGCGAGACTGCTTGCGCTCATCAACATGGTCGGCGCCGACGCGCAAATTGCCGTCATGCACTGGAAGTATGCCTTCCTCTTCTGGCGGCCGGTCACTGCTATCGATCCGTGTTCGGTCACCAACGACGGATTCGGTCCGGCTGCGTGCGATGTCGAGCATCTGGATACCGATCACAACTCCGAGACGTTCGAGCAGGTCGGCTGGCGTCCGTTGATCACCACACCGAATCATCCTGAATATCCAAGTGCGCACGGATCGCTCACGGGCGCAGTGACTCAGGTGCTCACCGAGTTTTTCGACACGAATCAACTCGACGTCGACATCCACGGTATTCCGGTCGACACGATGAGACATTACCTAACAGCGGAACAGGTCGTGGAGGAAGTCATCAATGCGCGCACCTGGGCGGGCCTTCACTATCGCGGGTCCACGGAAGCCGGTGTGAAGCTGGGCCAGAAGGTCGCTCATTTCGATCTGAATCACGCCCTGCGGCCGGAGCGCTGATCGAGATTCGCCAATAGTGCTCCGCTAACGAAGGCTGGAGCCAGGCCACGCCGACGAGAACTGTGTTTAACTACCAGCCGACGGCATGGAGACGGGCGTCTTTACGGACAACGTGGTGCGCTGGCTCGCGCGGGAGAGCGTCCGCGTGACGCCTGCGAGCGGTTGTTCGTGAAGACGATCCGCGCCGTTCTTCTCGGGGCAGTCTGCGCGGCGGCGGCGTGGTCGGCTGCGCTGGCGGTCTTCGGAGGTTTCAAGCTCCGGCTGTTCGGCATCGCGATCAGGTCGAACAACCCTGATCGCGCTCTCGTCATCGCGGGTATCGCGCTCGCTGGTTACTTCGTTGCGGGTGGCAGGATACCGCGTGAGACGGTTCGGCGGCTGCGCAGCGGAGCCTCGGGAGTCGTCGATGTGCTGGTCAGCGCCGGGTCGGGAGCCGTCCATGCGCTGGCCAGGCGGCCGGGACTTGTCGCTGCCGGGCTCGCGCTCACACTCGCGATCACGGCGGCGGCCGGGAGCACGCGGATCGCCGGTGGCGCCGACGCGTATGGATACGTCAGCCAGGCCGACCTGTGGCTCGCCGGTCACCTCGTGATCGAACAGCCGTGGGTTGCGGAGGTTCCCTGGCCGAACGCCGAATGGTCGTTCTCGCCCCTCGGCTATCGCCCGGCAGAACCTCTCGGGCAATGGGCAATCGTACCCACCTACTCCCCCGGTTTGCCGCTCCTGCTCGCCGGCGCGAAACTGCTGGGCGGCCAGTGCGCGCTCTTTGCGGTCGTCCCGCTCCTGACCGGCCTCGGCGTCCTCGTCACCTACGGCATCGGCAAGCATTTGGTGTCGCCCTGGGGCGGGGTCATCGCCGCATGGCTGGTTGCCGCCAGCCCCATCGTCATCGGCATCGCGCTCGAGCCGTTGACGGACGTGCCGGTGATGACCGTGTGGGCCATCAGCATCTATCTGCTCCTCGCGCGGATCGGCGGACGACTCTCGCCGGCGATCGTCGGTCTCGTCGCAGGGATCGCGATCCTCATCCGGCCGAACCTCGTTCCGCTGAGCATCCCGATCGGCCTGTGGTACCTGATCCGCCGCCAGACCGATGGCGACTCCCGGCGTCCTCTCCAGCGCGCTGTTCGCGCTTGGCGCCCTGCCGGCGATCCTGCTGATCGCATTCCTCAACGACCGTCTGTACGGCTCGCCGTTGTCGTCAGGATACGGAACGCTCGACGAGCTCTACGCCTGGTCCCACGTCGGTCCGAACCTGCGCCGGTACTTCGCGTGGTTCATGTTCGCCGAGAGCCCGGTCGCGCTCGCCGGCCTGGCCGCCCTGCTGGTGCCGACCAGACGGCTGTGGACGGCCGCAGCCGATCTCCGGATCGTGCCGATCCTCGCGCTCTTCGTGGCGTTGCTGTGGGGGCAGTACCTCGCCTACGAGGTGTACGACTCGTGGGGCTTTCTTCGATTCCTGCTGCCGTCATGGCCGCTCATCATGTGCGGCCTCGCCGCCGTGCTTCTTGCGGCGAGCGACGGCTGGCTCGCGCGACTCCCGCGCGTGGTCGCCCACACGACACTTGCGCTGTTGGTCGTGCTGCTCGGTGCATGGACCTTCTCGACGGTCCTTCGCGACAACATCTTCAATCGCCAGGCCGCCGCTCCTGAAGCACCACTCGGTCAACTCGTGCGCAAGCACACGGTCGAGAACAGCGTGGTGCTCGTGTGGGAACGGTCTGGGACGATTCGGTATTACTCCGGGCGGACGACTCTCCGGTACGACTTTCTGGATCGGGACTGGCTGGACCGCGCGGTCGCATGGCTGCGCGGGCGCGGCGTCCACGTCTACGCGGTTCTGGATCCGAATCACCGGGAGCAATGCCTGCGCCGATTCGCCGGACAGGCAACACTGGCCGCGTTGGATCGCCCCGTCTTCGTCTACGATCCCGCCCGCACGGCGCTGTACGACCTGACGACCCCGCCACCGCCCGAGCAGTCGTTCATCCTCTACGACCGCGATCCGGGAGGCCGGCCGCCTTGCGATCCGCCGGTCGATTCGACGCCAATCGTCCTCCGGAGGAATTGACTGCGGTCAGACCGATCTTCGAGCAGCCCGCTTCGTAACCTTATCCGAGAGGCTTCGCCCCTCGGACTCCCCAACACGCTCTCTCGCGCGCCGCTTCGCCGGCGCGCTCCGTTCGCGTGGCTCACTCGCTGGCGCTCGCTCGCGTCGTCGCTATGTGTTTACCGAGTACATTTCGGTCTATGAGATAGCTTCTAATCTCGTGAGTTGAACCAGACCACCGCTTTCCCCGCGGCATCATGTGCGGGCACCCAGCCGGTCGCAACCACTCTGGGCGGCTCGTCGAATTCATAGATCGTGTGGCTCATCACCGCGATCTTCAGCCACAGCGCGCCGCGAACTTCGCGCGACTCGACGAACCGTACAGGCGTGTACCGCCGTCGTCGATCGCCGGCCGACCTACGCGGGCCACCGGGAACATTCGCGAGCGTGCGGTCCCACGCCTCGGTCAGGTATGCGGGACGCTTGACGAGGAGCCGTTCAAGGGAGAAATACTCGCCGCCGTCGGATGCGAGGAGCCACGCCGCGCCATCGGGGACTCGCACCTTGAACCATTGATGGCGGTGCTCCACGACGACAGCGGCCAGAGGCTCCTCCTCCTCGTACTCCTCCGTCGGCAGCGCCTGAACGCGACCATCTGCCCGCCAGCGAACGTTCACAATCGCCCGGTAACAGTCGGTGTCGGATGCGGGATGCCTGTCAGCGCGGATCCAGCCGATGGGGTCAGCCGGCTCGGGCTTCGCGTAGAGCGCGATTTCGGCATTCGGCGGCGGCCCGCACAACGGCCCCTCGATCTGCCGCAACGACAGAAGACCGATCACGCGGTCGCCGGGCTGCGCGATTGCCGGAGTAACAATCGTGATCGACATTGCCACAACGGCGCATGAAACGCGCAAGTGAGCTTCTCAGCTTTCTTCTGGGGAGGTCGCCATTTTATGACAAGCACCGATCGAATGGTAGCGGAAGGACGCCTACTTGACTGAACCTCTCGCGAGTCAGCGATCTGAAGGGCTGGGGGTCGATTCGCGCGATTTGCATTCGGTCATCAGCGGCATGTCACTGGCATTGAGACCGCGCCGATACGCAAAAACAAGGAACCGACATGAATTTCTCCATCGCGACGAATACAGTTTTCGCGTTTATCGTGCGAAATTTGGAATTCGACTTTTCCCTTCCGAAAGCCGTGGCCTTCCTTGCGGTAACCGTGGGCGCGTGCTCCCTCATGTTCTGGGATATGCGGCGTTCCAAGAGAGCGGACCCCGGACCATTGCAGCCAGCGCAACAGGCCGACCGAGATTCGCGAGTCGCATGAATGTCGGGGCACGAGGATGCGATGAGCACCAACCTGAAGCGTTTGGGGTTTGACGCCACCCTCGACGAGATCGTCGACGCGAACATGCGGCTTGTCCAGCACACCGCGGCGTATCGGCAGCAGCGCAGGCAATATCAGTGGTTCGTCGGCCTGTGCTCCGCAGGCGGCGTGGTGTTCTCACTTCTTCAAGGACATGAGCTTTCATTGACGTTGCTGGCAATCGCGTTCTGCACCTCGGTGGTATTTGGAATCGGCTTCGGAGCGTTGTACGGGTCCTATCATAATTGGCACGTCAGACGAGGTTACCGTCGGGTCATACAAGAGATGTACGGCGGTGCCGAACAGATTCGTTGCGAGTTCGAACTGACGGATGACGGTCTGTCTGGCAAATCAATCCACAGCGAGATCTCGTTTCCATGGTCCCGGTTGACTCGTGTTGCTGATCTTCCAGGGTCGATTGAGCTCTGGTTTAACCCCGGCCTCGTCGTGATTCGAGACCGCGCCTTTCAGACTCAAGAAGAGCGACAGGGTTTCTTGGGCACCGCCAGGCAGCATCTGACCGGGTGACGAGAGGCTTGTCTCACGAAAACGACCTGCAGAATCGCAAAGAGCCGCGAAAGCAGTGCGTCGATCCCGCAGTGCTTCCCGACGAGCGCCCGATGCGGCAGAAGTGATTCTCACGACCTCAGGACACTAATCGAAGGGGCGGTTCGCTGACCTCATGGCTCAATTGACCGTGACCAGTGTCTAACCGTCAGGACGGGAGGCAGGCTCGATGGAGATCCACATCTATACGGATCGATCTGACAGGCGACTGCTGTGGATGGCGCTCGCTGTGCCGATGGCGACCTGGATACCGCTGTGATAACTGCGTCTTGGGGGATTAACAGTCTGAAGATGATTTCGCGGAGTGACCTATATGACCTATTAGTGAAAAGGGCCTGCTTGATTTCTCAAACAGGCCATTTTTCATTGGTCGGGATGACTGGATTCGAACCAGCGACCCCCTGACCCCCAGTCAGGTGCGCTACCAGGCTGCGCCACATCCCGAGATTTCGGTCTCGGCTTTGCCGAGACCAGAAATCTCGGTTGCGCCGAAGCCCCGCGGGGCGAAGGCGAACGCAAGCGCGTCCGAAATCCCCAACGGTCGTTCACAAGCCAAGCCCACAAGGAGCGAAGGCGGACAGACTCTCTATTCTACTTTTTCTTCTTCGCCGTCGCCGGTTTCTTCGCGACCGCCTTCTTCACCGGCGCGGGCTTGGAGTCCACCAGGTCGAAGAGGCTCTGAGCAGCCGCGGTGTTCTGCGCCGAGGGCTTTTTCGAGAGCAGCACGGCGATCTCTTTCAATCCGCGCTTCACCAGCATGATGCGCTCGCGCGCGTCGCTGCCGAGAAGCTCGTCGAGTCCCTCGCTGACGGTCTCAGCCCCGGGCTGCTCGTCGATCAGCTTCTTTCGCGCTCCCGCGAGCGTGAGCCCCTCGACAAACAGCAGGTGCTTGATACGAAGGACGAACTCGAGATCCGCGCGGCGATACACGCGGGGGCCGCCTTCGGTCTTCGATACCCCGAGATCGGGGAACTCGGCTTCCCAGCTTCGAAGCACGTACGGCTGGACCTGGGCGATCTCGCACACCTCAGGTTGCCGGAATAACGATCGGTTCGGTATCTGTGCCGTTGTCACACCGGGGATGCAGGGCGCAGGGAGAGTATAGCGTAAGAACTCACATATCGGGATCCGTGGGTCCGGGATCGGTCCGAATTGCTGATTGCTGATTGAAGGCTGACCCCGACATTCCGCACTCAGCCGCATCTTACCGTCTGCCGATTCAGGCTTCACAGCGATTCGAAGATTCAATGATTCGAAGATTCCAGGATTCGAGGATCAGGGATTCGAGGGTACACTTCCACCCGTGCCCCCGGACGACGAAACCCGCTTGCGAGAGCTGAGCGACGTCGAAACGCGTCTCAGCTCGGAGGACTCGCGCTCGTCCGATTCGAGCGAGAGCGGCAAGCGGATCAGCTCGTCCTCCGGCTGGCTCTCCTCCTCCGGCTCAATCGATCACGGGCGCTTCCCGCCCGGGACGCTGCTCGGAGGACGCTATCGGATCATCGAACGGCTTGGACGTGGCGGCTTCGGAGAGGTCTACCGTGCCGACGATCTGAAGCTGGGACAAGCGGTCGCGCTGAAGTTCCTCCCGGCCGACGTCGACAAGGATCCTGCCCGCCTGACGCAGCTCCACACCGAAGTCCGCATGGCGCGCCAGGTGTCGCATCCGAACGTCTGCCGCGTCTACGACATCGACGAGGTCGAAGGGCACACGTTCATCTCGATGGAATACGTCGACGGCGAGGACCTGGCGTCGCTGCTCCGGCGAATCGGACGCTTCCCACAGGATCGCGCGCTCGCCATTTCCCGGCAGGTCTGTGCCGGGCTCGCGGCCGCGCACGACTGCGGCATCGTCCATCGTGATTTGAAGCCCGCAAACGTGATGCTCGACGCGACCGGCAAAGTCCGTCTTGCCGACTTCGGCCTGGCGGGGCTCGCGGGAGAGTCGGTGAGAGCCGGAACGCCCGCGTACATGGCACCCGAGCAGCTGGCAGGGCGTGAAGTCACGACGCGCAGCGACATCTACGCGCTCGGCCTCGTGCTCTATGAAATCTTCACCGGCCAGCGCGCGCTCGACGCGCAGAATCTCGCCGAGCTCATTCGCAAACGCGAGCAGTCGGGAATTCTGCCGCCGACTGCGATCGTGCCTGATCTCGAACCGGACGTCGACACCGCGATCATGCGCTGCCTGCGTCCCGGCGGGCCGGTTCCGCACCGCCGCGTCACCGGCTTTGCCGTCGCTCCGCGTCAGCGTTCGCTGACTGCGAGGAACTTGCGGGTCGGTCCGGAGAGCTGGGCGCCCAGGGAACGGCGCGGTGTCGACTCGGACGGTGCCGCTGGCGGAGCTGGGACTGTTCACTCGGCGGTTTCCCCCTCGTGTGGGCGGTGCTCGTCGGTCGAGGTCATCACCAGCCAGATCATCTCCATGCAGCGGTCCAGCCAGCCGCGCTTGACCCGACCATGCCTGACGAGCTCCCCGAGGTAGGCGCCGAACATCAGGCTGACGACTCCGTCGGCGTCGAGGTCGCGGCGGAGCCGGCCGGCCCGGGCGTCGTCCCGGATGCGGGCGACTAGCGCTTTGTCGTAGGGGCGGAGGGCCGCGCGGAAGAGCTCGGTGAACTCGGGGTCGGAGTTCCCCACGATGGCGGCGAGGCCCCCAGGGCCAAGTGTGTCGGTCATCTGGCGCCATGCCTGGTCCAGAGCGACCCGGATCTTCTCGCGCACTGTTCCCTCGCGGGGAATCTCTGGGGCGCCGACGGCGACCTGCAGCACCGCGGTCAGCAAGCTCGCCCCGGTTGGCGTGGCGGCGGTAGATGGAGGTCTTGGCGATTCCCGCCGGGGCAGCCACGTTCTCCATGGTCACGGCAGCCGGACCCCCTTCACGCAGCAGCCCGAGGACGGCTTGCCCGATCCGTTGGTCCAAGCCGGCTTGCCGCGGACGCCCCGGCGCGCGCGGGCGGGCCGTCTGGAGTTCGAGTCGTTGCCAGTTCCGTCATGTCGTGCCTCTCGGAATAGATACGCTATACGTCGCGTTTTGTACCTTACACAAGGAAGGGGTTCACGTCATGTCGTCGTTCGCCGAGGTGAACTGGTTCGTGCCCATCGGAGTGTTCGCCGCGACAGTCCTGGTCCATGCGCTGCTGACCCTCGCCGTGAGTGGCGCCAAGCAGCAATGGGGATCCCGGAAACAGGGCTCAGAGGTTGCTCTCCATCGTCGGAAAGCCCTCAGGCAGCGCGGCGGCCGGACCGCTGGCGGCCGCGCCACTGGTGTCGCAGTCGAGTCCCACGGTGTAGGCGGCCATCGATATCGATCCGGCCGCGTGGCCCCCGACGAGCAGATCGAACGGCTGCGTGTCGGCAAGGCCGGCGATGTAGAGCAACGGCAAAAAGTGATCGGGCGTCGGGACCGCACTGCTGAAGTCCGCGTGGGGGTCGAGGGCCGCCACATCGGCGGGCGTCCCTTCGAGCATCCCGCGAGTCGCTTCGTCGAACCGCAGCGCCCAGTCGTAGCCCTCGTCGGCCTTGCGGTAGTCGACGGCGCGCAGGTTGTGCACGATATTGCCGCTGCCGATCACCAGAATGCCCGCGTCGCGAGCGAGCTTCCGGCCCGGCTCCAGGTGGTGCTCGAAGCTCTTGAAGGCGTTGTGGGACAGCTGGATGACCGGGATCGAGGCATCGGGGAAGGCGTGGCGAAGCACCGACCAGGTGCCGTGGTCGATCCCCCAGCTGTCGATGTCGCGACCGACCCAGGTCGGCTTGCAGACGTCTGCGACCTGTTCGGCTACCTCCGGCGTGCCGGGCGGGTACTGCACGTCGAAGAGCTCTTGGGGGAAACCCGTAGAAGTCGTGGATGGTGCGGGGGCGCGGCATCGCGGTCACCGCAGTGGCGTTGGTGTAGCAGTGCGCCGAGATCACCAGGATGCCCGCGGCCGCGGGACTGACTCTCCGAAGATCCGCCAAGCCTCGGTGTAGCGGTTGCGCTGTAGCGCATTCATCGGATTGCCGTGACCGAGGAACGCGATCGGCATCGTCGTGTCGTTCAACGGGCACTCCCTCGGGGGGGACCCCGTTCCAATGAAACGTCTCCGCACCGGAATACATACGCTACGCGTTGCGTTGTGTAAGTAACGAGCGAGAGAAGGAGATGAGAGGAATGACTGAGACGGGCTACCTGGTGTGGTTGATCGCCATGGCCGTCATGACGATGAGCGTGCTGACAGTAGGGACCCTCGGCGCTGCCGAGCTGCTTCCTCATAGCGGCGCGCGGAGGACCGGCGTACGCGTGAGGGATCGGCCTCGCAACGGGTGTCGTCATGACGGAGCAACTCGAGCTGGTGCTGCTCATGGCTTTCGTCGTCAGCGTCGCTGCCCTGCTGATCTCAGGAATGGTCCTGCTGGCGCTCCGCCTGGCTGCACCGCGAGCAGCAAGCGATCGGGCGCACGGCACGGAGACACCCCTCGGCCCCTGGCGCGAGGTGATGAGCAACCAAGACACATCGACACGCGCGGGTGAAGCCTCATTCGCCGAGACAAGGAAGTGGAATTCATGATCGTCTACAACGAGCTGGTGGCCATCACGGCCGGCGCAGGACTCCTCGGGTTCGCAGCGTTCCTCGCGGACCTCATCCGCAGCAAGCGCATCAACAGCGAAGGCTGGGCGGCGTTCTTCGGGGTCACCGGGCTGGTGCTGCTGGTCACCGGGCTGCACACCACGGTGACGTGGCCCTTCGGCGGCGGTGGGTTCGAGTACGCCAACATCGCCTTCGGTCAGCCGGCGGCGGGCTTCGGTGCCCTGCTGCTTCTCGCCGCCGTCTACCTGTGGCGGCACCGACGCTCTTCGCCGGCGACGTCGAGACCGGCCAACGGCGGCTCTCGCCGCGCTGAAGCCGGCCGGCATCTTCGTCGGCGCCCTCGGTCTCGGCATGGCAGTTCTGGCCATCACGCTTCGTCCGTTTCCAGCTGGGCGCGGCTCCGCCGGAGGAACCGATCAGCGGCCGCTTCGGCCACCTGCCGATCCTCGAGGCCCTGTTCCTGGGCGGCCTGTGGGGGGTCGTCGCCCTCGGCGCGCTGCTCTTCGCGATCGCACTGTGGACCGACCGGCTCCAGCTGCTCCGCTGGGCCGTCTGGGCCTGGGTCGTCGGCGGCGTGGTGTTCCTGCTGTTCGGGGCGATGAACTTCTACACGCACATCGGGATGTACTACAACATCGCGGACGGCACGATGCACAAGTGGTGAGCCGGGGTGTGCGACTACGCATCACCTCCCGAAAGAGGCGGTCCTCGGAACTTCCGAGGACCGCCCTGCTGTCATGGAACCGTCACGCCGGCGATCTTGCCCCGCCCCTTCACGCAGCCTGAGCCCGGTCGTGATTTGAGGTGCGCCTCGGCCCGTTTTATGTGAGGACGTCGAGCACGCCGTCCACGAGGGCGAGGTTCATGCCACAGACGAGGTCAGTGTGTTCCGCCAAGCGGTCAACCGGACAGTTCCTCGGATACAGGTCGTCGTCGACCAGTCGAGGCTCGTACCGTGGTGGGCGAGCACGCCTGAAACTCACGGAGTGCCCTGGGAGGTCCGCAGCAACGGTGGCTTCCTCGCGGCTGACGGGTGTGGTGGCGCCAAGGCTCGGGCAGCACGCCGGTCGAGGAATAAGATACGCTCTGCGTAGCGTTATCTAATCAATCGAAAGGAGAGCAGACAATGTTCGAAAGTAGATCTTCGGCCAGCGACGAAAAGACCGCACACGCGGTCTCGTTGCCAGGTCGCCGAGAGGATGGTCCTCGCGACATCGTGGATCAGTGGGGGCTCGACTCTTTCCCCGCCAGCGACCCACCCGCCAACTGGTGAGCGTCAGCCTGGACGAGCCCGGCTCGTTCGTCGGCGCTGGTCCGGCGGGGCTTGAGCCGGCGCAAGAGCTCGCTGATGAGAAGCGTGCCCCCTCGAGTCAATGCGCGAGCACGCGCGAGCACGTGGACGTGGGGAAGTTTCCCTGCGTGCCAATGATGGTTGCCAGACGGGAACGACGTCGACGAGCTTGGCCATCGACCGTCACGAGAGTTGTGCGACAGTTCTCGGACGGGCCGGCGGCAGCCTCGCACTGCCATCGAGTTGTATTCGCTCAATGGGTGCACCCTCATCGGCTGATCGGTCGTCTCCCTCGTCGCCTGAAAGTGGGTGCGGCCTCAGGAGCGAATGGGCGACGCGCATCCAGGTGCTCCGCCGGTCAGGTGCCAACTGCACCGCTGAGACCACGGACGGCCGAACTAGCGAGCCGCGCTCCCGTAGCGGTCTGTGTCTGTGTCCTGAGGGTGGGTTCATGGAGCGCGGAGCAGGAAGGCGGGTCCAGGCGTTCGCGGTCAGCCAGCGGGCGAACGCGTCTGATTCCCAGCCGCGTTCGCGCACGAGCAGGTCCCAGTACTCGGCGGCGTTCATGCTCCAGATGACGTCGGCGACCTGCTCGTCGGTGAGGTCCTCGCGCAGCTCGCCGGTGCTCGCAGGTCGGCGGCGACGCCGCGCATGTTGGCCGCTCGGCGGTCGGCGATCTCGCGCCACAGCTCGCGCAGTCCGGGTCGGTCACCGCCGCATCGCGCAACGCCAGGAAGACCGGTGCCATCCGTTGCTGTATGCGGCGATCGCCTCGGCGTAGATGGTCATCTTGTCCCGGGCGGTGTCAGCGGCGCCGATGCGGATCACGTAGTCGCGCTGCTCGGCGGCCACGGGGCGACCGGTGCCGGAGATCGCGGTCTCGACGAGTTCGCGCAGCAGGGCCGGTTTGCGGCCGACCGTGGCGTAGACGGTGTCCAGCGACACCCGTGCCCGGCCGGCGATCTCGGCGACGGTCGTCGCGGTGTAGCCGTGCTGACGAACAGGTCGCGGGCGGCGGTGAGCACGGCGGCGCGGGTCGCCGCCGCCTGCTCGGCGCGGCGCGGCGAGTGGTAGGCGCGCTTGTCGGCGGCGTCCTTGACGTTCCCTCATCGCCGTACGGTCCCTTTCATTCATCCGAAACCTATTCGGGTCAATATATCAGGAGGCCGTGTCGTGGTCTACGCCTTCACCCAGGACGTTCCGATCGGTGAAGATCTCTACCGCCGCATCGTCGACGAGATCGGGCCAGAGCCGTTCGCCGGCGGGCTGCTGCACCTGTGCGTCCGCCGGCCCGACGGCGGGCTGCGCTACATCGACGTGTGGGAGTCCGAAGAGGCCTGCGCCCGTGCCTTCGACGACCGGATCCACCCTGCCGTGGACGCCGCGTTCGGCGGCGACCGGCCCTCGGGCGAGCCCGACGTCCACCGCCTCGACGTGCTGCACGCCAGCGGCGCCCTGCTCGAGTCGACCTGGTCCTGATGGTCGTGCCGCCTGGCGCCCCGGAGACGCACTGACAGAGCTGCGATCCGCGCGTGCTCGACACCGGTCGTACCTGGAGCGAGCTGCGCGGCCGGGGAAGCCAGAGTCTTCCCGCCTCGCCACTCGCCAGGCCCCCATTGGTCGAGGTGAGGCGGGTCTCCGAGGGTATTGGCACGCGCCAGCCTAGGTTCCCCGTAGAAGTCGAACGCACTCTCGTGCCGCTGATGGTGCGCGGTCGTTCCGATGAGCGTGCGCTGGGAAGGTTGTTCCTGCATGCTGCCTGCCGTGGACAGTCCCGAGTGGTGGCGCGGAGCCACGCCAGCAGATGCCCCGACTCGCGATCCATGGCCAACCCCTCGCCTGACGGGCAACATTGATGCGATCCCTGACGGAGAACGCGACCCCAAGGGTTGCGCCCGCCAAGTGGGCATCGTTCAGCCACAACGTCGTGTCGGTCACCGACGCCTTGAAGAAGAAGAGGGCTCAAGCAGCCCGGTCAGCCGGCGTGTTCAGCCATTGACGGCTCAGCTGCGTTCGCCGCGATAGTCACGCCTATCCCTAGTGCCACCAAGACGGCGACACCGGCTGCGGCTACCCGGCGATCGATCATCAACACCAGGCGGCCGGACGCGGCAGCGAGTCCACCGAACAGGAGCACCGCCTCCGCGGCGACAGCGACAACGCCCAACGGCTCCGCCCAGTTGCCGACGTCATCACGGATCTGCGGCAGGCCGATGGAACGACTGAGTATGTAGGCAAGGATGGCGAGGCCGCCGAGGGCC
>CAVOPH010000009.1:0-117056 GCA_963697775.1 uncultured Acidobacteriota bacterium
GCCTACAATGGTGTAGGTGCTGCCGCCGATAGCCACGCCAGCGGGCAAGGTGTCACCCCATGGCAGTGTCAGCACCCGCTGGTCGGATGGGTCCAGCACCACCAGCGCGCCCGCTTGCACCGTGCCGGAGAGGTCACTCATTGGTCCCTCGTGACGAACGCCCAGTTTTGTTCTGCGTTCTGTAGTGCGTCCGTCAGGCTGTCAATCATGCGAGCGCACCACGCGAGATCCTCAGCCGTGCAAGCGCGACACCGGCCAAACCGATGCACAGCAATCAGCAACCCTCGCAGCCGCTTGACGAGCGCTGGTCTGCCCTTGATGCGTGAGGCGATCCCACGCGGCCGTTCGGTTCCCGTCAACATGGCCTGAACCGGTTCCCATACCGGTTCCCCCCTATAGGGGTGGGAACCGTGTACCGGTACATGGTTCCGAACCGGTTCCCGCCATGGGAACCGGTCACGACATAGCCTCCGCTGCGACCACGAACCAGAGCCTCGCCTGCCCACGCTGGTAGTAGTCCGTGAGGCCTTTGGCGCGGAGGTCGTCGAGCGCCGCGAGCGTCGGATCCTTGCGCGCGTGAATCCCTAGCGCGATTTTGGAACCCGACGTGCTGGGATGCTCGCGGAGGTAGTCGAGAATCTTGTCGTGCAGCACGAGCTCGTCCGCGTTTCCCGTTGAGGCGTCCGCGCCTTGAATGCGCACCCACGTCGGCCGCTTCGGATCGTCGGCTTCGAGCGCAATCACGAACGGGTCCGGCGCGACAGCGAACTTGTAGTGCGACGGAGTGACGATGGCGCGTGACTCGAGGCCGAGCCGTTCCAGCTGAATCGGCGCGTCCGCGATGCTGAAGATCCCGCCGCCGGAGGCCCGCTGTGGTCTCGCGCGATTGTCCGGTGTCGCAACCGGCGGCTTTGTGTCGTGATGTCCAATCATGACGATCGCGCCAGTCTCCCGTATGAACTTGCGCAGGAACGCCGCGAGGGGTTTAACGTCGCGCGGCCCCTGGTCTACCGCTCCGCTGCTGGCGCGAATCGGATCCACGACCCAAGCCTTGATCCCATGGTTGACGGCATAGCGGATGGCGCTGGTCTGCCAGGCCGGATCATCCAGGTCGATCGACCGCTGGACCGAGACGTGGAACACATCAGGAAACGATGACGCTCCACGTCCCGCGAACAAACACGCCAGACGGTCTCGAATCTCGAGTTCTGGATCTTCCTCGGTCGTGTACCAAGCGGGAACCGGTTCCGTCACGCGGAAACGCTCTAGGCCGAAGGCGTCATCGGCCATCGTGCACGCGCGGCAGATTTCCAGCTCGAACCACGTCTTGAGGGACCGCGGCTGTCCATGCGGCATCGTGATCCCGATGCCAGGCACGAGCCCAGGCACAACATCGGGAGGGTGCACACGATCGCGGAGGCGCGCGACGAAGGCCAGCAGAGTCTCGGCTGCCGGGATCGAGACATCGGCCATCAGCGGCAAAGTCTGCACATGTGCAGAGTGTTTCGAACCGCTCCCGTTGCTGGCCGGCAGAATGTTCGCGCGCCAGTCCTCGAGCGCGGCCAGCTCGCCGCCCCAGTCAATCTCGTCTGCGTCGAGCGGCCGGCCGGTGTTCACGCAGCCGCCTGTTGTGCGCTGATGTGGCCGATGATCTCGCGGAGTTCACGAATCGTCTGCCGCTGTTCCTTCATCCTCTCGCTCTGCTGTCTGACTTCCGCGGTCTTGACGTTCAACAGGTCGAGCGTACGCTGGAGTAGTTCTCGAAATGTGTCGCGTTCCTCTTCGACATCAGCACAGCGCTCGCGGGCGTATTGAAGTTCGCTCACCAGCGATTCGATGCACACGGCGTCAAGGTCCGCTCGAGTTGGTGAGTCGTTATAAGATTCGGGAGTCGTCATGGTTGTGCCCCATGCACGACAACGGGTCTCCGAGACAATTCCTCTCGGCGGCCCGTCGCCGTTTTTACGGGTTGTTTTTCCCGCGCGTCGCGAGCCACGCCTGCACGTCAGACTCTCGCCAGCCGATCGCGCCAGGAGAGATCTGCACGTGCGGCGGGAAGTCTCCCGCGCGTTCGCGGCGCCAGAGCGTCGTGACGCTCACGCCGAGCCGCTGGGCGAGTGGCTTGGGTCGATGGATTTGATCGAGCGTGGAAGAATCATTCGGCATGCGATTACCTTCGCATGCCTCCGCACGATTGCAGCCATGTGCAGGCCGTTAGTTGGTTACGGAGCTTAGGTAGATAGCCAACTATTTACCGCTGATGATGCGACGGAGACGATCCTCGCTGAGTTTGGATACTTGCCCGCCAGTTTCTTCGCTTTCGCCGCAACGGTGAGCTTTGGATTCAGTGTCGCGGCTTGTCGCCGGATGGCCGCGTGTCGTTGCACCGCGCTGCGCTGGGTCTTTCGTTTCGGGGCGTGTGCGCCCTTCAATCCACCGAGCTCGCGGAGGCGCGCGGATTCCACCGGCTGTCTCAATCGGTGGAGGTGCGCCCCGAGCACGTGAAAGGCGAGACGCGCGCCTTGCGGGCATTGGGCCAGTTCCTCCCGAGCGGCCCGGATCGCCTCCAGGGCGTCCATTAAATCCAATTGCCGAAGATTCGCGCCGCCAATCCAGGGAATCGGCGCCCCGCGTGCGGTCCGCGGGTCCGAGAGATCCTTCTGGATCAAGTCCTCCAGCGCGTCGAGGTACGTCAGCAAGAGTTCCGGCAAGTTGGGCATTTCAGGCGCCCTTTCCGAAGGCCACGATCCTGCTGGTATTTTTCCGTTCGAGAATCGCCGCGACTCGTCGCGCCCAGGCGTCGAGCGCCACGCGCTTCTCGTTCAGGTATTCGTAGCGGTCATAGACGCCGCGTCACGGAACGATCGACGTGTCCGAGCACGCGCGCCACGATGAACCGTTGCACGCCCGCACGCGCCATGCCTGTCGCAGCCGTGCGGCGAAGATCGTGCGGAGTGAAATCCTCGAGCCCGATCGCCTCGGTCACGCCGAGCCGCTGCCGGCGCGAACGCCCGCCTTCCAGCACGTACGTCGAGCCCTCACTCACGGCCTTGCGCCGTTCCTTCAAGAGCTTGATCACTTGCGGCGAGAGCGGCACGACGTGCTCATTCGCGGCCTTCATGTCGGCCGCGGGAATCTCCCAGACCTTGCCGGTGAAATCGACGTCCGCCCACTTCATGCGCGCCACAGAGCCCCCGCGTTGCGCCGTCAGCGCCCGCAGGCGCAGCCAGAGCACGACGCCGGCCGGCAGAGCCTCGTTCGTCTCTGCGTCGTCCAGGCGCGCCCACAGCGCCCGGAGTTCGTCATCTAAGAGCACCCGCGCCCGGGAGCGTTCGCGCGCGAACTTGCGGGAGGTCAGACGCCGGATTCGCCGGCAGGTAGTCTTGCGACACGGCCCACCGAAACAACTTGGAGAGGAGCGCCCGCAGCCGATTCGCGGTCACGCCACCGCGATTCTTCGCGACGTCGCCGAGCAGATCCCGGACATCCGCCCGGGTAATCTCGGAGGCCACGTGCGACTTCCACCGCGGCAGGCACATCGATCGGATCTGCCGCGCATCTTCGCGCCAGGTTTTCTTGTGCGGCTTGGCGTAATTCTCGATGAACTTGTCGGCGAGCTGCTCGAAGGTATCCGCGCTGCGACGCGCCCGCTTCGCTGCCGCGGGATCCGCGTCAGTCACCTGCACATCGAGCAGTGTCGGTGCGCGCCGTCTTGCGTGCCTTCGCAAGCGACATCGGCGGATTCGTCCCGAGCGTGTGCCGCTTCTGTCGGCCGTTCGCACGGTACATCAGGAACCACGTCCGCTTGCCCGCGGGTGACACGCGGATCCCGAATCCTGGGACGTTGGCGCCGCTGATCGAAGTAATCCGTTTGCACGTCACCGATGGGGCGCAACGTGGGCACCTTCTTCGCCGCGAGTGGGACTGTCGGCATAACACCTCCGCCGTCCTAGGTAACACATAGGTAACAGACGGCTGCACTATGATGAAATCGGCTGAAGTGAAATGCAAGCGTAATTACAGGGTGAAACGGCGAAAGAGTCGGTTTGTGAAATCAGGTGAAAAGGGCCGTTTGGTGACTTTTAATCAGGGTGTCCCGGGTTCGATCCCCGGGCGGCCCACCATAAATGCGCCTGTTTTTTGCGCATCTTCACGACTGAGACGACCGGCGGATCCACGACTGTCCCTGACATTGTCCCTGTCGCAAGAATCGGCAGCTTGCGCGCGGCCTCGGCGAGATCCTCTTCGCGCGGATCGCCAGCGTGAACATGCGCTTCAGCGCCGCCAGCTCGTGATTGATGGTGGCCGGCGCCGCCTTCGCCTTCAGTCGGGACGCAACCTACTTCTGCACATGGCTCGTATCGATGTGCGCGAACCGCTGGCCCTTGAACCACGGTGAGAGGCCTTTCTCGATACGCGCCTTCACGTTCATACTAGCGTCGGCCGTTGACCTCGTAATCGGTGAGCAGGTCGGCTGCGGCATCCTCGAACCGCAGCCGACCCATGCCAGGGCTGACGGGGATCCCCTTCGCGATGTCCCCTTCCCGGTCGCGCAACAAATCGCGCGACTTCTCGTGCAAACTGCGGTCGCATCAGTTCGGCTGGGCGTTGCTGTTGTTCGTCGGTGCTCAGGCCGAAGTGGTGCAAACGCAAGTCTGCCGTAGCCAGGATGAAGTACTCGACACTGGCGACCGGTGGAAAGCCGCGATGATCGAGAAGGGCTGGAAGTAGACTTCGGCGATCGAGCATCAGCCAGGACGTCCCACGGCGCATCGTGCGTCCCTCACCCCATCGTGGCGGCAGAATCACCGCACCCTGTCAGATTTTCAGCGACTTTGTTCGCTTTGCGCGCGAACAAAGCGATTTAAACTCGAAATCGTCGGCATGCCGTCAACCCATTTTGAGTGATCTCGCCTCATCACCCCGCCCGTATCGGCAACGCTTTTGCCAGAGCTATTAGTGCTCGGCTCAATCGCTGCCTCCAGCGGGGAGAGCCCGGAGCGGGATTGCGTGGCGCGGCTTGAGTGCGCCTGCTCGTTACAGGGGTGCAGTCGGTTATGTCTTATCTTCCGAAGCCGTCTCCGCAGGATCGTTCTATCACCACAACGTCCATCACGCAGTCGGGGAATGGCCGGTGTCAATTCTGTGGGCTGCCGGTCAACGCTGCCCCTCATGGCGGTGACACCGAGTGCATCGCAGCGCTTCGGGCCCTGGTTGATCGCCTTAAACATTCGCAACCCAACAATCCGAAAGTACGGCCGCGAGACTGACCCGCAGCGTTGCAAAGATCCGATGACGCTACCGATCGAACACCGCCAGAGCGATGATCCTCGCCAGTGATCCGATCGCCAGCGCCGCGAGCGCGCCCATCGCCCATTCCGCCGCGGTGAGCTGTCGAGGATCCCGTTTCACGTCTCGCCTTTCGTGTCGCCCGCATGCGCCGGCGGCCGTGGCGACAACGCCTACCGATAACTGCGTTAGCGCGCGACGATATTCGTCTGCGTGGGGTTTTCAAGTTCCCCGCGTCCGAGCCTCGCAGAAAAACGATCACCTGTTGGCATTTGCGTGACAGACTGCTGTCCCTGAAATTGTCCCGACCACCATGTATCCTACGAAACTCGCGAGCACACTTCGCGAGAACCCTGAATGTTCGAGCGTTTCTTACGATCCGGTTTTCTTGTCGGAAGAACTTTAATCAGGGTGCCCCGGGTTCGATCCCCGGGCGGCCCACCATCGATCGCTCATGAATGCAGGCGAAGGATGCCGCGCCGCAGCGTCGCAAAGCGACGCGGAGGCGGGCCTATCATGTCTGTGAACGAGCTTCGGCTCGGCAAGCCATCCGTCACCACGCCTTCGGTGCAGCCGTGATTCCGCTCGATCGCCACGAGCATTGCAGCTCCTGCAGGGTGCTGAAGTACTCATTGGCAACCTCAGCCGTTGACCCTATAATTGCGTCGCGTTCCCTGCAAGTAACTCCAAACGCGTACATAGGGACGGCCTTAACGCGCTGAAAATACCTTCTTCGCCAGCGCTCGCCTTCACAACCTAATCCTGCGTCCTTGTTCGAGACGTTCACCGACCCGGAAGGCCGCCCTTATCGAAAAAGGCTGGGCGTGATCACCTTGGAGAAAAGTTGGAGTCAGTCGTGACACAGTGCCCGCACTGCACGCAAGAGATTCAGGACGACCCCGAGATCTGTCCCTACTGCCAGCGTGATGTCGCACCGCTGCAGACCGCAGCGGCCACGGCCCCGATGATCACGGTTCATCGCCCGCTCAAGCTCACGACCGTGATCCAGGTGCTTTTCGTCGCGATCTACGTCCTCTACAAATGGCACAATTACGCGCAGCGGGATCAGCAGGTCGTCCAATCGTACAGTCAGAAAATTGAAGCGTACCAACAGAAAGTTGACGCGTACTACCAGCAAGCCGGAGCCTGGAACGCGAAGTGCCTGGCGTTCGTCGACACGTCGCCTGGCAACCCGATTCCGAAAGAATGCGAGGATGAGCGAAACGCGCTCGTAGCGAGAGCAAAGCCAGACGGCTGGCTCATTGACAAAAGGAAGTGAACAAAGTCGAAGTCACTCCCAAGGGTGACGCTGCAACAGCACGACTCCCGTAGAGAGCAGAGTGGCCACCCATGGACGATCCCCGACTCGAGGCCTGGGCCTTCATCGTCGTTGGCATTCTCGGATACTTCGGCGGCCGAAAGGAGAAGGCACAAGAACGTCTTCGCGTGGCTGATGCACTCGGCGAGGTCGTGAAGGTGGAGACCAGCCGGTGGAAGAGGTGGAACTCTGAAGACGGGAGTCCCGTCAGCATCCAGTTCCTTGCCCAAACTGGCCTCCAATCGACATTCACCATTGAGACCACGAAGAAATACCAAATCGGGGATCGCATCCCAGTCATCTACGAGCCGCTACATCCTGACAACGCGGGACTGCAGGGTCATCGGTCTATTGATCCTCGGCTTTGGATCTTGCTCTCACTGATGGGGATCGCGGGCCTGATCTTCAAGCTGCCTCGCCCGTGACGGCAGGCCTCAGCGTGGGACGCATGCTCACGGCAATCCGATCCCGTAACGCCCGGGTGCCAGGACGTTGGCAGGATCGATGGCAGTTTTCAGCGCATTGGCGAGCCGCTGGAAGGCCGGGGCGCGATTGAGAATGCGATCGCCGTAGGCAACGCTGGTGCGATACTGCGGAAACCCATCTCGCTCGGTCACATCCGTCACCGTGTCATACAGAGACTGTGCGCGCGCTGACTCCTCCGGATTGTCCTTGTCGTAGAAGATCTCGACGAGACCCAGGGCAGTTCGGGCATTCACCATGATGAAGGTGACTGAGAGGTCGAGACCGTGCGACTCGAAGCAGTCCCGGCAGAGCGAGACAAGACGGGCCGAGTCCTTCCCTGACATTGGACAAGCCACTGCGAGCCACATGAGGCCGGCTCCATCCCGAGCGGGGTCGACATCGGTCTTGGGCCGCCCACGCCGCGACTTGAAGTAGGCAAAACCAACGATGTCCTCTCCGGGGATGCCCTTGAGGATCGGATAGATATGACGAATGACGCCTAACTTTTCGATCGAGGCGTGAAGCAGGACGGGCATGATCGACGCCAGCAGTTGGTTTCCACTGTGGCGCTCCCAGAAACTGGTCACGGCGCTCAGTACGCCGAAGCTCGTGTCGTTGAGGAGCGTCACCCTTCCAAAGCGGGATAGCTCCTGCTTGATGATTCGACGGCTCCCGCGCACATGAGAGGCTGGCCCGTATAGCCCGCCGCTGACGGTCCACGGGGCTATCCTGTATTTGCTCCGCAGGACTGCTCGCATGTCAGGCGACAGGTGCGTCCCCCCGCCCAGCATGTCGTATGGATACTGGATCATCTGAGCAAGCAGCATGACGTCATTGACGATGTGGACGTTGCTCGAGATCACTCTCCGTAGCACCAGTTGTCTCAGGGTGTCGACCAGTGCCGGCTGGTCCTTCTCGTCTGCAACCTCACAGAGAAAGCACCCAAATGCATCGGGTGCAGGCATCAGCCAGACGCCAGCCTGGGTGACAACTCCGAGATTGGACTGACTGAACAGTCCTTCGAGGTATGGACCGGTACCCCATTTGTGGAGATTCCACGTCCTGCTTCCCTCGGGCCCACCGCCGGTACGGACGATGTCACCATTTGGCAGAACCACTTCCATGCCGCACAGGTGCGCAAAGTGATCCCAATACGGCGTGTAGCCGACGCCTCGCTCGAGAGCGTTGCCAATGACGCTGCCCTTCGGCGTCGAATCGGTACAGTCGGCCCACAGATTGATTCCGTTTGTCTTCAGGTAGGCATTGAGTTGCCCCTGGGTCACCCCCGGTTCGATCAGTGCGACCGCCATTGGCTCGTCGACGGTTAGGATCTGGTCCATCCGATCAAGAACCATGATGAGCGCTCCCTCGCGGAACCCCATTGAAGCGCCATATCCCCAGTTCTTGCCGCCGCTGAAAGGCCACACCGCCAGGCGGGATTCGGCCGCAATCCGAATGACGCGCGCGACTTCGTCAGTGCTCGCCGGATGCACGACCGCCGCACAAGTCTTGCTCCAGAGACTCGTGTCTCTCGAATAAGCCGCGATGCCGGTCGGATCGGTCGAGAGGTGCGCCTCCCCGACGACCTCGCGTATTCGCTGCAGCGTTCGGTTGGTATCTGTCAGGCCGGCATCTGGTGTGTCGTTGCGTTCCATGGCATGGCCTCGCAGTCTGGACGAAGCGCCTCGATGGGTGGTGATGTGTGCGCGCGGCACCTAAGGGATTATGACTTCACGGCCGATGCCGAGCGTGCATACTCCCAAAAGGCGCGTGGAGTAGGACCATAGCATGGCAGCGTCACATGGCGGTCTGGAGACACGACTCGGTTCAAACCGAGTGCGGATGGCACGACGCCGGTGCCGGCAGGTTGACAGGATGTGAAAGGAACTCGTGTGCTACTACGTTCGCTTCCGGCGCCGGAAGAACGCGGCGATCAACCCCGTCCCCGCCAGCACCATCGACGCGGGCTCCGGGACCACACCGACATCGGCAACGAGATCCTCCGATCCGTTGGTCGGCAGTACCAACGGGAAGACCCTCATCGTGTAAATGATCGCACTGTAGTGATATTGCGGGGGTTGCGGGCCGATGGGTAGCTGCAAATAGGTACGGCCCTCGTCACCAAACCGTCTGAAGCTTTCATTGAATCGCCACCCAAGAGCGGCGGACGCGACCACGGGTGAGGAGTGCGAAAGCGTCAGCACAAACGAGAACAGCCCCAGGTTGGGATTGAGATCCGGCAGGCTGAAGCCGGCCGTTGTCGAGCCCTCGAACGTCCCCAGCGTAACCGGAATTGTCGTGTTGCCTGCGGCGAATGATGCCGTGGTGCCGGCGAAACTGAACGTCGCAGTCCCCTCTCCCGAATGTAGAGTGATGGAGCTGCCTGAACCGGTGCAGGAAACGACAGTGCCGCAAACGAAAGTGCCTGTCGTGCTGAGCGAGGTATTGAAGACGAGATCTCCGTTAGGAAGGATGGTGAAGGGTTCCGCGTGAACGACTGCTGAAGTCATCAATATGACGAACGCCAGCCCCAGAACGCGCAGCGTTTTGCTCATTTCATTCGTCTCCTGCTACCTTCGTCGCGGGGGAGCAAACCTCGTACCCGGGGGAATCCGAGACGCAACGAGACCGTTCCGACTACGGGCACGCCTCACCCGTCGCATTCAACGTAAGCCCGCTTGACGTCCGGACCGTCCGGCTACTACAACTACTCAGTCATGACGCTTCGCCAGAAACTGCTCCTTGCCTTTGCCGTGCTCGGGCTCGCCGCGTCGGGCATGTCGAGCTACGTCCACTATCGCCTGCTCACCGATCCGAGCTACACGAGTTTTTGCGACGTCAGTTCGACGATGAACTGCACGCAGGCGTACTTGAGTCGATATCGGATCGGTCTTGGGCATGCCGGTGGCGCTGGCGGGCGTGCTGTATTTCATCGTGATGCTGCTCCTGACCGCAGTCGATCTCCGCGCGCAAGCCCATCGACCTCGCGAATCGGCCACTGGTTACATCTTTCTCCTGTCGATGTCGGGCTCGCGATGGTGATGTATCTCGGGTGGGCCTCGTTCTTCCAGCTGCACACGGTCTGCCTCTTCTGCGCGACGACTTACGTTGCGGTCGTTGCCATCTTCATCTGTCGGCGGCGCGCTGAGGATCCCGTGTGACGACGCTGCCGTTGCGGGCGATTGGCGACGCTCGATCGCTCGGGCAGCAGCCCGGTCGCGCTCGTGGTGACCTTGTTGCTGCTCGGCAGCGGGGCGCCGCCATCGGATGGTTTCCACGCGAGAGCGCGGCGGCTGCCGAGGAGCAGGCGATTCCGCCGCTCACCGACGAGCAGCGCGCGGCGCTCGAGAAGTGGTGGACGGTCCAGAAGAAGGTCGATCTGCCGATTCCCACCGACGGCGCGAAAGTGCTCATCGTCAAGTTCAGCGATTACATGTGCCCGGCGTGCCGGCAGACCTATGAATGGTACAAGCCAGTGCTCGGAAAGTATCTCGCCGGTGGCCAGGTCCGCTACGTCGTCAAGCACTACCCGCTCGAAGCGGAGTGCAATCCCAGCGCGCCGAACAATCATTACGCGTCGTGCGAGGCGGCGGCCGCGGTCATCATGGCGCGAGCCAACGGGAAGCGCTCAGAAACTCGAGCAGTGGATTTTCTCGAATCAGTCGACGCTGACGCCCGAGGTCGTGAAGCGCGCGGCAAAGGACGTCGGCGGCATTCAGGACTTCGACGCGCAGTATCCCCGCGTGCTCCAGGAAGTGAAAACCGACGCGAGCCTGGGCGCGATGCTCAAGATCGGCCATACGCCTACCTTCTATATCAACGGCCGCGAGATTACCGGCAACACGCTCACGCCTCCGCAATACTTCGACTATTTGATCGAGCTGGCGCTCAAGGACGTCCAGTAGATCACGGCTACTGGCTGCTGGCGTTCGGGTTGTTCCTGGTTCGCAGCTAAAGCTGCGTGTCCGGCGTTCGCCTAGAGAGGGCTGTGCTATTGTCCCGTCGTCTTCTCGCAAATTCCGTAAATGGCCACCTGTCCCCGGTGCAAGGGGCATCTGACCGATTCGCACAAATGCCCGCGACGTCCCCTGATCGTCGCCGCGGAGATCACCGCTGCGGCGCTCGCAGGTGGTTTCGTGGGACTGATGCTCGTCGCGATCTTCGACCGGGCCGGTCAAATTACAGATACCGACTATTCGATTTCAGTTTTGGCTGGTGCACTCATCGCCATCGGCATCCACCGGGCGCTCGAAGTCCATAAATGAATCACTCATAATCGGAATCGCTCGAATCCACAAACCCGCTCAGCAGCCAATCGCCAACCTTCGCTTTCAATTCAGCGCTGAACGGTTGTCGCGCCGAAGCGCAGCAAGCGCGAAGGCGGACCGGAACCAGCGAATCCCGGATCGCCGGACAACGGATCCCGGATCGCGAACGCGAGCATAGGCAGAATTCTTGCTCACGCCTTTGAGCGTGCACCGAAACGCGCACCACTCGTGTCCCGATCGACCGCACCCACACCTTCAGTCGTTGCCTCCCCGCCCACGCTCGCTCGCGGTGCGGCCCCTCTCGTGCTGATGGCCGATGGCGACGCCGTGTCGCGGGACGTCCGGGAGGCGCAGCTCAGGACGGCGGGATTCCGGGTATCGATTGCACGCACCGGGTTTCGAAGCGATCGTCAAGGCCTCCTGCCACGTGCCGGACGTCATTCTGCTCGACGAGTCCGTGACCGGCATCGACGCGGCAGAAACCGTGCGGATGCTGAGGACCTGTCCGACCACGGCCCACATTCCGAGTCGTCCGGCTCCTGCGGGGACGACGCCTCGCTCAGCGGACGCTGTCGCGGCTCCGCCGTGTAGCTGCGTAATTCCTACTCGGCAAAATTGACGTTTTTGGCGAGCTCGGCGATCGTCTCGACGAGCCGTTCGTAGTCCGTCGGTTTACCCAGGTGCCGGGCAAACCCCGCCTCGATCGATCGCTGCACGTCCCGCTCGCTCGACGTGACCCGACATCGCGATCACCGGAGGCGGATTCGTCATGGTCGTGGAAATTGTTGTGCAGGAAAGCATAGCCGTCCATGCCAGGCATGGCCAGATCGGAGATGACGACGTGCGGACGGAACGTCGGGATGACATCGAGCGCCTTTGCCGCTGAGCTAACCGCCATCACGTCGCCGTCGGCCGCGCGAACCGTCAGTATTATGAGCTCCCGTGAATCCGAATCGTCGTCAACCGCCAGCACGCGGATCCCGTTCAGGCTGGCATCCTGCCCGCAGACGGTTGACGATCGATCTCCGGATGCGCGACCCGCCGGGTCGGAAGCGTGACGTGAATCTCGATCCCTTGTCGAGACCGCCGCTGTGGACGCTCGACTTCCCCGCCGTGCAGATCAACGAGGTGACGCACGATCGCGAGGCCAAGGCCGAGACCAGCCTGCGCCCGGGTCGTGCTGCTGTCGGCCTGCCGGAACCGCTCGAAGACATGCGGCAGGAACGCGGGGTCGATGCCGACGCCGTCGTCTGCCACGACAATGCTCACCGTGTTGCGCCGTCTCTTCCACGCGTGACGTCGATCCGGCCGCCGGGCTTCGTGAACTTCACCGCATTCGACAACAGGTTCCACATCACCTGCTGGAGGCGGTCCGCATCGCCCCAGATCTGGCCTCTCAGATCGCCCATCGAGAGATTGACGTCGATGTCCCTCGCTCGCGCCGCCGGACGCATCGCGTCAATGGCATCGAGCACGACGGCCGGAAGATCGACGAGCGCTGATCTCGATGCGCAGCTTGCCGCTGGTCGCTCGCGACACATCCAGCAGATCGTTGATGAGCACGGCCTGCGCGCGCGCGTTGCGCTCGATGCTTTCGAGCGCGCGCTTCCTCGTCGCATCGTCGGCGGTGGGCATCTTCAGCACGTGCATCCAGCCGAGGAGCGCGTTCAGCGGCGTGCGCAGCTCGTGCGACAGGGTGGCGAGGAAGTCTTCCTTCAGGCGGTCAGCTTCCTGCGCGGAGCGGTAGAGCATGGCGTTGTCGAGCGCGAGACCAGCGCGCAGGGCCACGTCTTTCGCAAGGGTCAGGTCGTGCTCGTTGTACTGCCGGGCGGTGAATGAACCGGTCGTGAAAAGTCCGAGCGTTTGCCCCCGGCTCCTGAACGGAACCATTTGAAAAGAGCGAACGCCAAAACGCCGGATCAGTTCCAGATGTTCGGGGCTCTGCGCGCTCCGGACCGCTTTCTCGGGGCCCGTCGCGTTATCGATGACGGGTTCGCCGGATTTGATCGCACGGACGGCTGGTCCTGCGATCGTCAGCTTGGGCGGATACTGCTTCAGCGCTTCGCCGATCTCCTTCCGGCTGGGATCGTCTACGACGAGGTCAACACGCCGGAAGGTGCCGTTCTCCTGGAGGACATCCACCGCGCAGTAATCGCCAAACATCGGCACGGCAAGGCGTGCCAGCGCCTTGAGCGTCGCTTCGTAGTCGAGCGACGACGACAGGAACGCGCTGGCATGCGCGAGGAATCGCTGATCCTCCTCCACCCGGCGCTGGACGGTGATGTCCATGAAGATCCCGATTGCGCCGCGCACGGTACCATCGCGAGCGAAAAGCGGCGCCGCGTACTCCATCAACGTCACGTGGATGCCGTCCGGCCGCTCGACATCGACGATGACGCCGCTCACTTCGATTCCCTGGCTTGCGGCCTGGTACATCGGGCGGTCCGCCAGCGTCATCCGACGCCCGTCTTTCCGCGACAGGTGCGGCACGGTGACCAGGGGCGGATCGCTCAGCGAAGCGTGGCCGGTCTCACCGAGACCGACTTGTTGGGCGAGTGCTCGGTTCACCCGAATGGCCTTGCAGAGTGGATCGTCGGCGACGGCGATCCCGATCGGCAGGACGTCGAGAATCGATTCGATCGCGTCGCGACGTTCCTGCAGATCGATGCTGAGTTTTCTGATGAGCTCGAGCGGCTGAAACGGCATGTGAGCGGCCCTGATCTTACGATCTTCTCCAACTCAACAGTCCAGAAAGACAGTTGGAGACCTCAACAGTACCCACGATTTGTCGTGGCCTGCCTCTACTTTTGACTGGTGTAGGATCGGTTGAGCTTCGGAGGGATTTGAATGAAAGACGACCGTGCGGTTGATTGTGGCCGGGATGAGTTCCCGGCCGTTGCACGGGAGCTCTCGAAGCGCGAGCTCGTTCGTTACGTCCTTCGCACGCAGGCATCCGAGCGCGCGATGGCGCGCGCCGAGCGAGTGCTGCCACTCGGGGTTGCCTCGAGCTTTCAGTTCTACGAGCCGCATCCGCTCGTCATTCGCGCCGCCGCCGGCTCCCGCATGGAAGACCTCGACGGCCACGAGTACGTCGATTTCACCATGGGATATGGCTCGTTGTTCACCGGGCATGGCCACGCGCGCCTGAATCGCGCGGTTTCGGAGCAGGTCGCAAGAGGCACGCTCTTCGTCAGCCCCTGCGAGGACAACACGATCGTCGCCGAATTGCTCGCGGCCCGGTTCGGCCTGCCGCAGTGGCGCTTCACCAACTCGGGCACCGAATCGACGATGGACGCGATCCGCGTCGCGCGCGGTGTCACGGGCCGGCCGCGCATCCTGAAGGTCGAGGGCGGGTATCACGGGCATCACGACTCCGTCTTGGTCTCCACCAAGCCTTCGGTCGAAGAAGCGGGCGACGCGAGGCATCCGCGGCCCGTGGCTTCAACCGGAGGCCTGCCCCAGGGCGTGCTGCGCGATACGGCCGTGATCCCGTACAACGATCCCGATGCACTCGCACAGGCGCTCGCCGGCGGCGACGTCGCCTGCTTCGTCGTCGAACCGGTGATGGAGAACATCGGCATCTGTCTGCCGGACGAGGGATATCTGCAGGCTGTGCGCGAGATCACGCGGCGCTACGGCACGCTTCTGCTGTTCGACGAGGTGAAGACCGGCATCACCGCGAGCTGGCGGGGCGCCGCCGGGCGGTACGGCGTCCTTCCGGATCTCATTACCATTGGAAAATCGATCGGCGGCGGTCTTCCACTCGGCGCGTTCGGCGGATCCGAAGAGTGCATGGACGCCATCGCCACCGGAAAGGTCCTTCACGTCGGCACCTTCAACGGCAATCCCCTCTGCATGGCGGCCGCCCGGGCGGTGCTCGCCGATATCTGCACACCCGAGGAGACCGAACGGGTGGTCGGGCGCAACCGACGCTTCGTCGCCGACTGCCAGTCTCTCCTTTCGTCGCGTGACATGCCTGCGCACGCCGTGCAATGTGGCGCGAAGGGATGCATCACGTGGTCGCGGACGCGGGTTCGCAATTACCGGGATTATCTCGCCACCGATTTCGACCTGGCGTTCGCCCAGTGGATATGGGGCGTGAACCGCGGCGTGCTGCTACCGCCAGGCCTCGATGAACAGTGGCTGCTCTCGGTTGCGCACACGGAAGCTGACCTCGCGCGGGCGCTCGAGGTGCTGACCGGCTTCCTCGACGCGCTCGAGGATCCATCGCGCGCCGAGGAACTGTAGGTAGGCCCTACTTCTCGGCAAACTCCGCCGGGATCGCCTTTATCGGTCTGACCTGGACGTCCCGGTAATACACTTCCGCGCCTTCCGACTGAAGAATGATTGGGCCGGACGTCACCGACTCTGGCAGCTTCGTGTCAATTCGCTGCGGACCGTGCAACCGCATCACGACCTTGCCGTTGACGATGTGGATGGAGTCTTCGCCGAATGCGACGAGCTCGACCGTGTTCCACTCGCCGGTGGGCTTCTCGGCGTCGGGCTGTTTGACGCATCGCCCAGACGAGCCGTGGCTCTGCGAGAAGTAGAACCACTCGCCTGCGGGATCGTAGTCATAGATCGCCGGCGTGACGCCCGGGCGGGCCTTGGAGCGAACGGCGATTGCCGACCCGACGGCGTAGAGATCGCCGACATCCTCTTCCTGGATCTGCAGCTCGACCGAGCGCGCCCAGGTACGTCCTTCGGCTCCCGGCTCCGCGTGCACGTGATACAGGAGACCGCTGTCGCGCCGCGTATCCGGGCGGTCGCGCGGCGGCCACTTCTTCTCGCCCCACTTGAACTGAAACTTCAGGTGGTAGTCCTTGAAGGACTCCTTCGTCCGAAGCTCGCCAAAGGCCTCGCCGGAAATGCGGATAGCCGAGCGGCCGTCCACGTCTTCGGCGACGCTGAAGACATGCAGCGGATCGCGGCCGGAGCCAATCGGCTCGAGGTACTTCCCGGTGTCGTCACGTTTGAGTCCGGGAACCTCCGACGTCGACGACGGATTCTGCATCCAGGTCGTCCAGCCATCGAGGTTCTTGCCATTCCAGAGGGATCGCCACCCGGCCGGCTGGGGAGCGGCGGCGAGGCTAAGAAGGGCGGTGGCAACCAGAAGTCGTTTGATGACCATAACGAGCGGAAGCCTGTCCGCGTCGCCGCCTCTCTGTCAAGTGTTTTTCGAGGTTCGCTCCGTTCGACTCCGATCGAGGACCAGGCCCTTCCTCCTGCCTCTTACCTACTTTTAACTTTTAACTTCTAACTTTTGACTTTTCACTCTTACTCGGCGCGAAGCGCCTCGACCGGATCCACCGACGTCGCCCGCAGCGCCGGCAGATAGCTCGCGAGAACGGCGGCGGTGACCAGACCGGCACAGACGGCCACATAGGTCACCGGATCGGCCGCGCTGACGTTGAAGAGCAGCGATGACATGAAGCGAGTCAGCGCCGCCGCGGCGACGAGGCCGCACACGATGCCGACAGCAGCGAGCCGTGCCCCGTGCGCGACGAACATCCGGATCACTTCCTCGTTGCGCGCTCCGAGCGCCACACGGATGCCGATTTCGCGCGTTCGTCTGCGACACCGAGTACGACATCACGCCGTAGATGCCGGCGATGCCAAGGAGCAGCGCCATGCCGCCAGCGAGGGCCAGCATCACGAGCGTGAATGACGTCCGCGCGAGCGAGCGGTCATAGATCTCCTGCAGGGTCCGCACGCCGGCGAGTGGCAGATTCGGATTCACCGACCAAACCGCCCGGCTGATCTCGTTCACAAACGCGGTGGAGCCCTGCGCGAGGACTGCGAATCACGAAGGCGACGCCGCGCCGAACCGACACTTCGTCCCCTGAAAGTTGTCCATCAACACCGGCCACAACACGGTCGTCGGAGCCTTCTGATTCAAGCCGTCGGCCCTCTCGTCGCTGACGACGCCGATCACTTCGCGCCATGGGGTCTTGAGGCTTGTCCCGGATTCGCTTGCCGAGCGCCGACTGCGGATCGCCTCCATAGCTCGCGCGCAAGGTTCTCCGACACCAGGCCAACCGGGTGTTTCTCGTAGGTGTCGCTCCAGGTAATGTCGCGGCCGGCAATCAACCGGTTCCCCATCGTCTCGATGAGGCCCGGCGAAACGAACTTGTACAAGCGCAGCGGCGGTATCTGACCCTCGGTGTAAACGTTGTCCTCGGCGAAGATCGGGTCGTGCCAGCCAGCCGCCGTCCAGAGGAATCACGGTCGTGAAGGCCACGGCGGTGACGCCGGGAACCGCTGGCAATCCGGTCGACGAATGTTCTGCTCCATCCGCACGACGGCTTGCGGATCTTTCACCGCCGATGTCCGGGATCGAGATGCGCAGCGTCTGAATGTCCTGCGGCCGCGTGAAGCCGGGGTCGACGTGCCGAAGGGCCTGGAACGTGCGAATCATCAGTCCCGAGCTGATGAGCAGGACCAGCGCGAGGGCGACCTGAATGACGACAAGCACGCTGCGCGCGCGATGGCGGTCGCGACTCTCGCTGACCGATCGGCCGCCGGCGCGAAGCGCCGTCCCGAGCTGAGGGCCCGGCGTACTTCAGAACCGGGATCATCCCGAAGAGCGACACTCGACAGCAGCGACGACGACCGTCGTGAACACGAGGACGGAGCCACCGATCGAGATCTCGTCGACGCGCGGCAGGTTGGCGGGCGCCATCGACTTGAGCACCGCAGCGCACCATACGCGAGCGCCAGCGCCACCACGCCGCCGATGCCGCCGAGCGTCAGGCTCTCGAGCAGCAGTTCGCGCGCGATTCGGCTCCAGCCGGCGCCGAGCGCGGCGCGAATCGCAAGTTCGTGCTGCCGTCCCTCTGCGCGCACCAGCAGCAGGTTCGCGACGTTCGCGCACGCGATCAGCAGGACGATGCCGACCGTGCCCATGAGGACCCACAGCACGTCGGTGAGATCGCCGACGCAGGCTCTGCTTCAGCGGCTGCACGAGCGGACCGAGCCGAGCCTCCGTCGAACATCTTGGCGCTGAAGCCGGGAAACGGCGGAAACTTCGGTTGATGGCGATTGGAATCATCCGCGCGACATCCGCATTGGCCTGCGCCAGCGTCGCACCGGGCTTCAGGCGTGCGACGGCCTGGAAGTTGAACTGCCCCAGAAAGATCTTGCTGCGATCGAACTGGATCGGCAAGCACGACGGCCGGGACGTGTGTCGAGGAATCGAAACGCTCCGGCAGCACGCCGATGACTTCCGTCGTCGTCCGTCGAGCATGATCCGTGCGACCGACCACCGATCCATCGCCGCCAAACTTCGATCGCCAGTAGCCGTACGCTCAGGACCGACGTCGGCGGCTGTCCGGGCTTCCCGTCGTCCTCGGAGAACACGCGACCGACGAATGGCTGCAGCTTGAGGATCGGCAGGACACTTGGCGTCACGTTGAGCGATCTGATCTCTTCCGGCTCGGCGAGGCCGGTCAGGCTCGAGGTGTCGGTGTTCCAGAGCCCGATGTCCTGAAACGTCTTCGACGTCGTCGCGATAGGTGAAATATAGGAAGGGGGCTGCTCCGGCGTTTGGAAGGTTGACGCCGGGCGCGCGTGTGATCGACGACGACGAGTTCGTCCGGGATGTGAAAAGGCAGACGGCCGCAGCAGGATGCCGTCGACGACGCTGAAGATGGCGGTGTTGGCGCCGATGCCGATCGCCAGCGTGAGGATGGTGAGCGCTGTGAAGAGCGGCGTACGGAGCAGCCGCTTCAGGATGTGCTTGAAACCCATTTACCGAATACGGCCCAGAGTCGCGAATGTTCGATCTTGGCTTCGCGGTTCGCGACTCGAAATCGGGCTATGTGATCCGGGATCGTTCGAATGCTGAGCGTAAGCGACCAGCGCTTCACTCAGATTAAACTTCCCGATAATGGACTCGATCGCCATCGCCGGTTGGATTCGCTCTGGTCGGGTTCTGGGTTCTGCTGATCTACGGATGGGCATTCGGGGATGATCTCGGGCCCGGGGCATTACGGCATTCGTCGCCTCTGGATTTCGCACGATTCGGCCTGCCGTTTATCGAGCGCGGACGGATTGTTCATCACGTGCGTCGCGATTCTCGACATCGCGCTCGTCTTCATTATTTTCAAAGGCGGATGTGCCGCTCACGTGACGTGAGGCCATCTCACGAATCGGATCATGTTGACATAATACGCAGATATCTGCTTATAATTGCGCCGTGCGCCGCAAGCCCGGTGTGCTCCTCCCCATCGAAGAGGCGATCCTCCTCGCGGCGCTGAAGTCTGTCACGGACTCGCGCGTCTCCGAGTTTCACGGTTATGAGATCGCAAGGTACGTCGCCGAGGAGTCCGAACGTCGGACATCGCTGACCGCGTACGGCACGCTCTATCGCGCGCTCTTCCGACTGGAGAGCATGGGACATGCTCGAGAGCCGGTGGGAGGATCCGCAGATCGCCGCCGACGAGAATCGCCCCGGCCGACGGTTCTACGTCCTCACGGGCCAGGGGATGGCGGCCGCGCGCGCGACGCCGAAGGATCCGGGATTCTTCCGGTTTGCGCGTCCGCGGCGGAAACGCGTGGCGCCCGCATGAGCGAGCCCTCTCGTTTCTCGCGGCTCTCGACTGATTGCGTCCGTCACTGGACGTGGCTCTACACGCTTGGCCTGCCGGAGGCCATTCGCGAGGCGAGACTCGCTGAGATCGAATCGGACCTCTGGGAGCAACACCGCGACCGCGGCGATCCGTTCAATGTGTTCAGCCGCCTTCTTCGAGGCATGCTGGACGACTTTCGGTGGAGGTTTGAGCACATGGCCAACGAACCGCATCCTGCTCGGCGTGCGCTGGCGTTGAGTCTTGGGGTGGTAATCCTGTTCTCCACGCTGTGGGTGGGCTTCGTGATGCGCGACGCGGGCGCGCCCCGGCCTCCGGCCGCGCCAGCCTTCGTCTCACAGCCGGGCAGGTATCCGCCGCCACCGCCTCCTCCGCCCTGTAACCCCCCGGGCATCGGTCGCGCGCAGATCTCACCGTGCACACCGGTATCGGTGGCGCCCGCGAAGTAGCGCGAACCGCGAACCGCGAACCGCGAACCGCGAACCGCGAAAGAAGATACGCGAATCGGGTTCAGTTTCGTAATCGCGTCATCGATTCCGTCAGTTCACTCGCCCCGGGGCGACCGACTGATTCGCTTTCCGCCTGCTTTGCGTGCAGATCACTGGCAAGCGCATTGCCGCAGCGTGAAATACGATGGGTGTTGTCTTCCTGCTGCTCTTCTTCGTCCTGATCATGTCCCACCCGCGCTACGCCTTCGTGTCGATGGCGATCGCCATCGTCCTTCTCTACCGCGGAAAAGTGAAGACCGCCACGACCCGGGCGCGGCGGCGGGTCGAAGAGGAGGTCTACTCATCGGACATCTAGCCGACGCTGTCGCGTTTCTGCTATCCTGCCCGCCATGACAGTCAGCGCCATTCCCCCGAAGTATCGCCGAGGCATCGGGATCATGTGGATCGTGATGGTGGTCCTCGGACTTATCGTCGCGATCGGACGGAACTTCGCCAGATAGTGTCGCGGACGTCCTCATGAAGACGGTCGTGCGACGGGTGCGCTTCCGCGATAACTCAACCCTCATCTGTGAATCGCTGGCCACTCGGTACACCGGCTTTGGCGCTGGACCTGCGGAAGGAATGCAGCTATGAGCAGGGCTGAGACGGCGACATCCACCGGCATCTCGTTCGGCAGTGCACTCGCGATCACGATCTCCTGGAGCCAGTGGCACTCGATTCTGTGGGCGATCCTGCACGGCGTCTGCAGCTGGCTGTACGTGATCTACTTCCTCGTGACCAGACGCTCGGGCTGAGCCGGCTGCCCAACCGGGCCGGACTCCCGTCGCGGGACCCGAGGCTTGACGGAACGAAAATCCATCGGGCTCAGTCTATTTTCGTGTGCGGCGCTCCACGCGAGCGTCCAACATGATGAATGTACGCGTCGCCATTCACGCTGCCCACCTGACTCCTGACTTGCAACGCCGCGGATTGTCCAGTCGTTCGCGGCGGGAGGATATCCATGCTGACAAAGCTCCTCGCCGTTTACTCGAGCGTCCTGACGACGGCGCTCGTGGCCTTTACGTTCGCCGGATCGGTCGCCGCGAAGCCGCAAAGCTTCGACCAGATCGACGTGCATCGTCTCAATGTTCGCGAGCCCGACGGCACGCTGCGGCTGGTGATCTCCAACCACGCGCGGCTGCCTGGTGTCATCGAACGAGGTAAGGAGCATCCACGAGTCGACCGCCCCTATGCCGGAATGCTGTTCTACAACGACGAAGGGACCGAGAACGGCGGCCTCGTCTTCGGCGGACACAAGAACGCCCAGGGAGAGGTCGTCGACTCCGGCGCCGGCCTGATGTTCGACCGCTACGCCGGCAGCCAGATCGTTCAGCTCGCCGGCGTGCACGACGCCGCCAACCACATCGTCGGCCTGATCGTGTCGGACACCGACGACAAGCGCAGCCGCCGGGTCTTCGTCGGTCACGACAAGGAGGGTTCCGCTCGCGTGGCGCTGATGGACGGTAGTGGACGGCCGCGAATCGTGATGCAGGTCACCGCGGACGGAACCCCGAGCCTCGCATTTCTCGACAGCAGCGGCACAGTCGTCAATCAGCTCGGGCCCGAGAGAAAGGAGCCGTGACGCGATCCTACCGCCGCGGAGCGTTGTTCATGAGAAACCAGATCAGCACGATGGTGTGCACCATCACCGCGATCCAGCATGTGACCACGCTCCGCATCGACTCGCCGGTTGCGCGAGCGGAGTACCAGATCGTCGCGATGATCGCGAACGGTTCGATGACGTACATCGCGGGCAGGATCAACAGCAGATAGCCGAAGAAGAACGGGAGCTTGAACAACATCGAGAAGGGTTCGTTGATCCGCCCGATCAGGAGTCCTACTCCGCCAAGGGCGGCGACCGCCGGCAACGGCAGGCACGCGATCACGACGATTCTGGGAATCAACCGCATGAAGCGAGTTTGGATGCGGGCTCATCTTACGTGGAATCGGTCGTGTGCTGCACCAGCTTCTGGTTCACAGCGATCGCGGTCTCCATCATGAACTCCGAAGCGGTATGGGCCTGCGAGCGATCTGTTGACGTGGACGTGCCTGTCTCATTTGCCTGGCAGTTCATGACCGACGTGCGCAACTGGAGCGACCCGCCCGCGGAGTTCGCGCTCGAAGGCGCGTTCGCCGAAGGCACGCGCGGCACCACTCGCATGCCCGGTCAGGCCGCCACGTCCTGGACGATCCGCTCCGTTGACGCTGGCCGCGCGTACACGATCGACGCGAGCGCGTCTTTGGAGACCGCGTCGCTACTCTTTCACTGGCGTTTCGATTCGGTGACGGCGCAGCGGACGCGACTGACGCAGCGGCTGGAGCTGTCGGGCGAGAATGCCCTAGCTTACATTGACGCCATCCGCTCGGCCTTTGAGCCGAACCTCGAGCCAGGCATGCGGCGGATTGCGGTGATGATGGTGCGAGCGGTGCAGGATCGATGACGTGTGCATTCTCTATTTCATATGAGGCGGTTTTTGGAGCAAAGGGCTCGGTCGTGCGCTTTGAGATCGGCCGATCACCTGCTATGATCGGGTGTTACGCGCACGCGACGTGAGCGGAGCGTGCACTCTCACCCAGGTCCCCATCGTCCAGAGGCCCAGGACGTGGCCCTTTCAAGGCCAAAACACGGGTTCGAATCCCGTTGGGGACGCCATAGCGGGTGCAAGTCCAGCAATCCCTGAAACAACTGCTCGAACGCGATCTCTCCCTCGAAGCGATAAATCAGTGTCTCGCCCTTCTCTGGCGTGAACCGGATCGGGCCGATGAGGATTTCTCGAAACAGCTGGCGCCCATCCTCCACATCCGAGAGTAGAAGCGCACGCCACCGCGTCAGCCGCTCGCGTACCTGCCGCTCGACGGCCTTTCGATCGGCGCGTGGACGCATGGCCTCTGCTGCCGCGATCGTGTGCTGTAGCTCGAGCTGACGCGCCTGTCGAGCCTTCAGCGCCAGCGACCACGGGCGCCATGTCACCACCGAGCGCCAGCGCCGCGACAAACCGGGAGATCTCCCGTTCGATTGTGACCAGTTCTGCGCGTGCGCGCTCGACAGTCGAGGCGACGACGTCCGGTGCCGCCTCAAATACGCCATCGAGCACCGCCGAAACGACAGCCGGTCGTAGCACGTCGTCGAGGATCGCCGTGAAGGATGGTCTGCACCACGGCGGCATCAATGCGATCCTTTCGCATGACGTGGCCGTTGCCGCAGATAGCTTGCCCGCGCTTGTGGTTCGCCCCGCCAGCCCGGTAGAAGACATCCGCCGCGATTCGTGACTGCGGCTGAGCGGATAGAACGAGCCGCCACAGAGTGCACACCGGGAAAAGCCGCTCAACAAGTGCTCGGAAGACCATCACGATCGCGGACTGGCACGCGCTTCGCGAGAAATCCGCCGATGAGATGACGGATGACGATCTCGTGATCATCGAAAACTTCGCCGGGCCGAAAGCGGCGGCCGAGGCGCGCGCACGGCGGACGTCGGCGTTCAATTCGCCGGCCTACGAATTAGCCTGGCATCGAATGAACAGCGCGCCGATCGAACTCACCGCGGCTGACTTCGATCAGCTCGCGGCCGTCAGTCCTGACCTTGAACGACAGGCTCGTGATTTTCAGCGGGCCGCGCCAGTTCGCAGATTGTCGAACAGCGTTGCACGAAGGCGCTGCCGGCGCAGCCCGATGAGGACGAGCAGCTCGGACTCGTGCCGTTTCTCCGGGAAGATACAGCAACACGCCGATACTCTCGGGCCATCTGGCAAAGCGCTGCGTCGAGAACCTGACGCAAGGGATGGATGCTCTTTAAACAAGAAGTCGCGGCGCTGAAGGCGCAGGCCTCGAAGCCGGCGGTGAAATTCGCCGGCACCTATCAGGGCGGCGAGGCCTATGAGCCGGGCGATTTGGTGCGCCACCAATCCTGCCTCTGGATTTGCAAAGCGGCCACGCTCGGCACCCCGTCACAGGATTTTGTGGGCTGGGAACTGGCGCTGAAAAAGGGGGAAGCGCGATGAGAATCGTTCCTGCCTGGACACCGCTCTCCGATGACGACGACACCGCCGTCCGTCTGCTCACGGCGTTACGCGCCGCGGGGTGTCACTGCTTTGTCGATGCTGAAGACGGCCAGTTTTACTGCAGCCCGCCGTCGCGCCACATCGAATGGGATTCCGATCCCGAAGAGGCGCTTGAAGAGCACCGCGCGGCATTGCGCGAGCTCGTGCGCGCTGAGACGATGACGATCCATTGACGACAGACAAGCGGTCCGGCGTCGTGACCGCGGCGAGCATCCCGGTCAGATCTGCGCTGATCGTCGCGAGCGTGCTGCCGGGGTTGTGGTGAATTTCCGTGCTGCCAGCCAAGATCGATGCGAGATTCGTGTTAGCCACGGCGGTAATGGTGGGGAGCAACAGTTGATTGTCGATCGCCTTGGCGAGCGGGCCGAGCACGAGCCGATTGATCGTCGGCACCGTCGCCGGATCCTGGAGGTCATGGCCCAACTCCTCCGAGATCACCGCGATCGCGCCGTATTTGTAATATTCTTCGACCGAGGTCACGAAGGCCGTCTTCTGCACGGGAATCGCCGCACGCTCTGCGACCCATCCGCCAGTGATACCCGTGCCAGTTTCGACTGGAATTTTCGTGCTGAAAAGGAACCTTCTGCATCTTGCCTTCGAGCGCGCCGAGAATCGACAACCCGCGCAAGATGCCGATCGCTTCCGCGCTGATGCCATACGACGCGAGGGGTCCGGCCCACGTCGCATCCGTCGTGCTTCCGCTGGCCGCCGCGCCTTTGGTCCGCAGCTCGAGCGTGGCTTTGACTTGCGGCGTATCGCGCCACGTCTCGGCCTTCTGCAAGGCGGTATAGATGTCGTCGCAGCCGACGCGAGCGCCTGGATATATCTCGCTGTCGCGGTGCCGACGGGCAAAATCGAGACGGGGCGGTATACTTCGGCCATTCAATTGATCTCCTTGACGTCCATCAGACCCGATCAGCCGATGGCGCGTGAGGAACGGAAACCTTTTCGTTCACGGACGCGAAGATCCGCCAGAGCACCGCGCCCGCTTCGACGCCCCGCCGTTTCACCACGTGGCCCGCGATCGGGATGTCGGCCGCCCGCCGCAGCAACCGCCCGAGCCGTCGAGCGGACAGACCCGCGCAGACGAGCCGCAGCGCCGCCGCGTCGTGTTCGATGAGTTCCGCAGCATGGAACGGTTCCGATCCCATGACGCCCGCAGCCGCCAGCAGGCAGCAGTCGCGCTAGGCGCGCCCGATCGTCCCGGCTGAGGGTCGAGGTCGGCCGCTCCCGCGCGAGCAACTGATCGAGCTTCGCGTCGATCGCGCGGAGCAGTGCAAGCGCCTCGACCGCATCTGGACGGCCCGCGTCGACACCGCCGCGACGTCTCGCGGCGCGCGATCGAGAACGGTTCTCATCGGTCCTGACGCACGAACAAATTCCAGCCGCCGGGGCGTTCACGCAACAGCGCCTTCGCACCCTCCGCGTCACCCAGCCGCCAGCACTCGCGCGCCGCGGCCGCTTTGGGGGTCGTCAAGGTCATGGCCGTCCAGGGATTCACGCGGTGAAGGGTTTCGACGCCTACAATGCGGCCGTTGATGTCATCAGCTAAGAAGTCGGGTCAACCCTTCAACAAAGTGAAGCCGTCGGCAAAAGTCGCGAGCTTTCCAGAACTGCAACTCGCTCGGGACGCCGACTTGCTGATCGTCGGGATGGAAGTCTTTCAATATGATGTTCAGGTATATCAAGAACTGATGCGACTGCTGTCTACACGCAATGATTGCGCTCACCCTGGCATGATGAATCCTCGAACCGGAGACGTGCAACAGTTCGCCACGAAGGTCAACGATTATGTGTTCACGTTCGTGGCTACGTAAATTAAGGCAGCCGGAGCGCCGAACATCAGCCCGACCGTCCCGCTGCGAAACGCTGCCCGCGTGTCCGAGAATCAGCCGCCGTTCTAACGCAGAAGCACGCGCACTACAGACCTGACCTTGGCCTGCCCCGCGCGCAAAGTGCCGAGAACGTGATCGTCGTGGTTTTCGGAGCTGGGTGAACGGAGCCAAACGCGTCATGGAGTATCTCGCCCACCTGACGAACTTCCGCCGCGTGGTTGGATCTAATACGGAGTATCTTTGCCGATCTGTCCCAAGTGCGACGTCGCATATCTTGATGGGGAATCGCACCAGTGCCCTGGACGAGACCAGCGGTGGCCGATGGCTTGGACAACACTGAGCGGTGCTGCGTGCGGAGCGATTTGCGGGTTCTTTATCCTGTGGATCGTGTGTATTCGGATCCGCGGGAACAGGTCCATCTGGGACGTCCTCCTGAGCGCGATCATCGGTGTGCCGCTCGGTGCTGCCGTCGGATCGCTGGTGGCGGACCGGTGGGCGACGGGCGAGCCATCGTCCGTAGCCTCCGTCATATTAAGGCACGCTGCCGGCCGGAGCGATTTCTGGAGCGATACTGTTTACGATCCTGTGCATTACGCGCGATCGGACAGGCGGCATAGCGTGCTTTCTCCCCGGCGGATTGATAGGCGCGCCGGTCGGTGCCGCGATTGGTGCTCTCGTCGGTGCGCGCAGGGCACGGCGCAAATAAGTATCGTCCTTGGAGATTCGAATGGAAACGTGGCATCGACGCTCAGCCGCGCTGTTGTGTATTGGCCTCTCGCTTGCGATGGCCTCGTGCCGGAGACCAGCCGCAGAAGATCGAGTGAACATCCAGTGCGTCACTCGTTTGAGACTCCCCATCTATCCGCCCATAGCGCAGTCCGCGAGGGTGGCTCCGTCGATGACCGTCGCCGTCTCGCTCAGTGACGATGGCGCTTGGCGCTCAGTTACCTTTGAGAGTCTTTCCGGCGAGCGGCCGGATCTTGTTGAACCACTGTTTCGCCCCGCGATCGAGGGGGCAATGAAAGAATCACGGTTCGACGCGGCGTGCGGTGGGAAGACGGTCCGATTCGTGTTCTCGTTCAAGCTGGGCCACGACCGGATAGTGTATTTTCTATTTCCCAATCGATTCGAGATAGAGGCGGAGCCCCAGTTAGTGCAGATTGAAAGACAGTCCACGCACCCTGCCGAGCCGGGCAAGTGAGTCTCGGTCGATCGGAGTCGTTTTTCGGGGGTGGGAGAACGCGGAGGGAACCCGGCGACGCGAAGACCTCACGCCGCCGGGCAGAAACTTGTGCGGCTACGCGGCGCGGTGAACGAACCCCACCAGACGGTACGGATTTTTGCGTGTCCCCGGCACGGTCGTTTTGGGGACGCCAATTTCCGTATCACACCACTGAGTAGCGGTCGCACGGTTCCACGGCTCTCCCACGCGGCGGCGGCGACAAGGCTTGGTGTCTCGGTCGCGAGCATCAAGCGCTGGCGCCGAGTGCAGCCGTAGGTTGGAGCTGAATCCTGCCTTCGACGCGTGATGTTCTTCTCAGATCGGAGCATCCACGGCATCAACACACCATGAGGGTGCGTTGCTGGCCTCGCGTTATTGCAGATCGGCGCCAACCGTCGCCGGCGCTCAAATGGATTTCAACGCCGTCAAGGGATCGACCCGCGCGGCCCGGCGCGCCGGAAAATACGATGCGCACATCACGGCAGGAACCAGCAGCACTGCGACCAACAACAACGTGCTCCAGTCCCACGGATTCACCTCATACAGGAACCCGCGGAGTTGCGGCGTCAGCGCAATCGACAGAAGACCACCGAAGAACACGCCGACGACCGCCACCACGACTCCGTCGCGCATGGGAAGCCAGATCAGGTGAGCACGTCGCGCACCGAGAGCGGCGCGGATACTCAGTTCGCGCCCTCGCCGTCGGACCACGTGTGAAGTGACGGCGTAGACCCCCACCGCCGCAAGCAGCAGCGCCAACCCCGCAAATCCGACAACATGACTCAATATGAAACGACGGTCGGCGATCGCATTGTCCAACGCCTCCCGCAAGCTCGAGACTTGCGCAATGGGCAATGCCGGGTCGATGGTACGGACCAGCGGAGCGACGGCGGTCGCGATGGCGCGTACGGTGAGACGGCTGCGCACCACCATCATCACTGGGCTCGCAGGAGGCTGCGCAAGCGCAATCAACAGCTCGCGTCGTCACGTCGGTTGAGAGGCGCGCGAAAAGGCGCCGCTGATCGCCCGCCTGCGCGAACGGCTCGTAATACTCGGACCGGATCTCGTCGTCTCGTGCAAAGCGTCGGATGTTACCGACAACACCCACGATCGTCTTCCAGGGAAATAACGGCCCGAGTCTGATGCGACGGCCGACGGGATCGGTATCCGGCCAATATCGCGCGGCCATAGCCTGGTTGATGATGACGACGGGCGGCGATGCCGCCGTGTCAAAGGGAGTGAAGTCGCGCCCTTTCACTAACGGGATGCGCATTGTCCCGAAAGAACGCCGGATCAACTTCGCACGAGAGTGCGGGAAAGAAATCAAGGGGCGGTGTGTCGATCATGCCGGGCGGCGGCGGGGGCGGCGGCGGCACGCGCCAGCCGAGCGGCATCGCTTCCGGCGGTCCGCTGACGTGGATCGGGCCTTCCAGCAGCACCATGCGCATTCCCAACGCGCCGACGAAGAACGGCAGACTTGATGCCGCGCCTGCATCGTCAACGCCCGGCACGGCGCGGATGCGCTCGGTGAGCAGTTCCACGAAACGTGCGACATCCGCGTCGGTGCGATAGCGCGCACGCGGCAGCTCGAACCGCAGCGTCACCGCGTGGGTGCTGTCGTAACCGGGATCGAAGGCTTGAATGCGAAGGAGACTTTTGACCAACAGTGCCGCCCCGACAAGCAGCACCATCGTCAACGCCACCTGGATTGATCCGACGAGCCAGTTCGCGCGGATTCCACCAAGCGGCGCAATCCCGTGCGGAGGCGAGGACACCGCGTCGCGCAACGCGGACTCGAGGTCCACACGCGCGGTCGCTCGACGGGCCGGTCCGACGCTGAACAACACGCCCGTCGTGACGGCAAGCAGCGTCGCGAATACGATGACCCTCCACTCAGGGTTCCGCGGCAATGCAAGCATTCCCTCGACGGCGTTCCCGGCGAGAACCCCACGACCGAGATATGCGAGCAGTACGCCGGCCGCCCCTCCAGCGCACGAGAGTACGAGTGCTTCGGTGACGAGTTGGCGGACGATCCGTTGCCGGCCCGCGCCCAGCGCCATGCGCACCGCGAGTTCCGGCTGCCGATCGGCCGATCTGACCGTAAGCAGAGTCGCAAAGTTCAAGCAGCCGACAACCAGAATAATCAGCGCCACCACCGACAGAACCTTGACTGTCGGCCGAAAGCCACGGAACACACGTTCGCGTACGCTTTCCACCGAGGCCACCTGTGCGGGCAGAAAATAGCGCGTCGCGGTAGTCAGCATCAACGCCGCGAGATCCGGTGTCAGGCCCGGTCGCAGCGATCCGTACACCTCGAGCCTGCGGGCATACTCGCTGTACGAGCCCGGCTCGGAGAATGTTAGTGGGACGAGCAGATCCGAGTCGGGAAAGAAATCGAACTTCCGCGAGAGGACGGCGACGACGCGCAAGGGTTTGCCGTCGGCAGTAATAGTCTGACCGATAATATTGTCGGCCGATGCATACTGCGTCTGCCACAGACGGTGACTGATCGCGACGACGGGGTCGCTGTCCGGCGCGAACTCCGATGGAATGAACGCACGGCCGGCGTCAGGGTGAAGAGGACCATTCAACCCTAACAGCGCGACCACTTCCGCCGAGACGCGGTGCCCGTTCACAAGCACGGCCTGACCGCCGAAGTTCATGAGGAAACCGTGCGCCTCTGCCGCCGTCAGGTGGTCCAACCCATCATGGCGATCTGAAAGCCGCCGGAAGGCGGGTGGAGAAAAGTAGCGTCCCAGATTCGTACTCACCACCATCAGGCGATCAGCGTCAGGGTAGGGCCAAGGCCGAAGCAGTGCCGCATCGAGCATGGTGAACGCCGCGGTCGTACCTCCGATCCCTATCGCGAGCGAGGTGCAGGCAGCGAGCGCGAGCCCTGGTGCCCGGCCGATGAGGCGGAATCCGTGACGGACGTCCTGCGCGAGGTCCTCCTCCAGCCGACGGCGCTGGAGCCAGGCAGCATCCCACGTTGACCCGAGACTTTGGCGCACCAAATCCATCCGCGTCCGCCAGCGCGGCCGATTCCACTTGGCGAGGGTTGACTCCTGATGGAGGAGTTCCGCTTCCCACTCGCGGCGCCATTCCGCTCGAAGTCGTTTGGGAATGAACGCGCTGACGACGCGAATGATCCACCGGTGCGGCCGCAGTTCTCGCTTGGGCGACACGATGGTATCCCTTTAGGCGCGAGACGGACGAGGGATTCGGGCCGATGCACGACGGCGACGCCCCATCGCTCGATAGCGCAGCAGCGCTGCCGTAAGCGCCGCCTGTCCGGACTCAGTGACCTCGTAGTACTTGCGCACCGGACGGACCTCTCGCTGCGCCACGCGATGGTCTTCCCACCGGGATTCGACGTAACCAGCATCCTCGAGGCGCCGAAGGGCTGGATAGACAGTGCCGCTCGCGAGACCGGTGACCGCGATGACATCGAAGCCGTACTGGTGGCCTTGGGCGATTGCTTCCAGCACGGCCGTGGCCGCATAGGATAGTGAGCGCGGGTGCATATAACGCATTCTACATATGTAGCGAAGCGCGTCAAGGAGCGTGACGACGGTGCTACCACCCGCCCCTACCCGCCGGCATAGACAGCGTGATCCGAAACGGCGTGCCGTCCAGACCACGATCCACTACGATTCCGCATGGCGCGACGGTCCCTGACGTTCCGTCTGGTCCGCGGACTCATTGCCGCACTCGCGGCTGCCTACGTCCTCATCGTGGGTGCGCTCTGGTACTGGCAGGCGTCATTCATCTTCCAACCGAGTCCCGTCGTAGATACCACGCCGGGCGACCTGGGTGTGAAATTCGAGAAGGTCGCGCTGCCGATTAGCGGCGGCCAAGTGGCGGGCTGGTGGGTGCCGTCGCAGGACCCGCAAGCGGCGACTCTGCTCTACTCGCATGGCAACGCGAACAACGTAGGGGCCAATGCTCAAGGCGTCGTGCGGTTTCAGAAGGCGGGTCTCAACGTGTTCATCTACGACTATCGCGGCTATGGTGAGAGCACGGGCGGGCCGCCGCGAGAGAAGTTGGCGTATGAGGACGCGGAGCGGGCGTGGACGTATCTCGTGTCAGAGCGGCGCGTCGCGCCTGCGACCATCGTGATTTACGGCCACTCGCTCGGCGGTGTCGTCGCTATCGATCTGGCGAGTAAGCATGCTGACGCGGGCGCCCTGATCGCGGAGAGCACATTGACTTCCATCGCGGACCTGGCCGACGGGATGAATGCTGGACGGTTACTGCCGGTCCGCTTAATCCTGACTGAGCGCTTCGACGCGCTGTCGAGAATCAGGGCCGTTCATGTGCCCACGCTCATCTTGCAAGGACAAGAAGATGCCCGCCACTTGCCCATGGGGCAGCGCCTGTACGATGCGGCAAACGATCCCAAACGACGGGCGGTGATCCCAGGCGGAGGGCATAATGACTCGGCCGAGATGAACCCCGTGGCCTACTTTGCCGCGCTCAACGGCTTTCTTTCGCAATACCGTCTCAGATCCGAATCAACCACCGCCAAGTGACACGTCGGTTCCAATGCCATCGGGGAGTTTGAGAGCTGAGCCGCATTCGGCGTAAAGGCGGTGTTCCAATCCTGTAGGGGATCTCGATTGCCATCGCTTTGAAGGAAACCGTGACCTGCCACGCCCCGACCTAGGCCGCGCCAATGCCCGATTCCTTCAGAGCAGCCATTCCTCGCAGCCACACTACGATCTGGTTCAAACTCGGCATGCTTGGGGACGCCATACCAACGGGTAGCAGTTCAGGGCATCGTCAAAGTCGCCTGAAAGTCGGCTGCTGGTCAGTCGTCGTCGGGGTTCCGATCAGGCTGGTTCCATTCCTGCGATCGGCGCTCGGCTTCGTCAGATGCGCGCCGATCATCATGAAGCCGCGAACGCAACGACGCGTAGATCACGAGTCGCCACTATTCCGCGCGCAGCGCGACGATGGGATCTATGCTGACCGCCCGGCGCGCCGGTAGGTAGCTGGCGCCGACCGTGACGAGGCAGAGAATCGCCGCTGCGCCGGCGAACGTCATGGTATCGGTCGCCCTCAGCCCGAACAGGAAAGACGTCAGGAGCTTCGAGGCCGCCGCGCTGATCCCGAGGCCAATCGCCACGCCGATGAGCGACAGCGACACACTCTCGCGCACGAACATCCGCAGGACGTCCGTCCGCCCTGCGCCGAGGGACATGCGGATCCCGACCTCGCGCGTCCGCAGCGACACGCTGTGGGCGGCGACGCCATACACGCCGATGGCTGCCAACAGCAGTGCCAGGCCGCCAAACACCCCGAACAGCGAGGCCGAAGCGCGCTGGAGGGTCGCCGACTGACGAACCCCCTCTTCGAGCGTCTGGGCCTGAAACAGCGGGAGATCGCGATCGAGACCGCGCACGATCTCCGTGATCGACGCGAGCGCCGTCGCCGGGTCACCGGTCGTTCGCACGACCAGCGACAGTGGCGAATCGACATGCTGTGCCACCGGCACGTAGTACGCGCCGCGCGGCGACTCGGTCAGCTCGGCGGATTTCGCATCGCGCACCACGCCAATGACGTCGCGCCATGGCTCGGTGGCGCCCGCCCCGCGCAGGCGCTGCCCGATGGGATTGCCGTCGGGCCACAGCCGTCGGACCAGCGTCTCGTTCACGATCGCCACGAGCGCCGCGTCAGCGGTGTCGGCGGTGGAGAAATCACGCCCGCGGACGAGCGGCACGCGCATGGTCTCGAAAAACCGCGGCGAGGCACTCGCGACCGTCACGTGCGCCGGCGCCGCCGCCGATTCCGTCACCACCTGCCGGCCCTGCGTCCGCCCGCTCAGCGGCAGGCTCCCGGTGACCGCCGCCGACGTCGCCCCCGGGATGGCGGTCGCGCGCTCGAGGAGCTGGGCCAGGAACGCGTTGCGGCGCGCGACCGTGTAGCCTTGCAGGTCCGGGGCGAAGGAGACCGTCACGACGCCGCGGGGCTCGAACCCCAGATCGACGCGCATGGCTTTCGAGAGGCTCTGCAAGAAGAGCCCGGCGACAATCAGCAGCGCCAGCGACACGGCCACCTGCGCGATCACGAATATCCGCCGCAGGCGCGTACGACCGCTCGCCGCGGTCGACGTCCAGCCGTCGACCTTGAGGGCTGGGAGCAGATCGAACTTCGTCGCCGTCAACGCTGGCGCGAGGCCGAACACGACCGTCGTCACGATCGCGAGCGTGGTGGTGGCGACGAGCGCACGCGCGTCCGGCGTCAGCAGCCCTGGCACGTCCGCCGCCATGTCGCCGTAGTGCGAGATGACGGCGATCAGGCCGAAGGACACGGTGAAACCAGCGGCCGCGGACACCAGCGCGAGCACCAGCGACTCGGTCAACAGGAGCCGGATTAACTGTCCGCGCGAGGCGCCGATGGCGCGCCGCATCGCAAACTCCCTGGTCCGTGAGACATTGCGCGCCATCAGCACGTTGGCGACATTCATACACGCCACGAGCAGGACGAGCGCCGGGACGATGGCGATCAGCCCGAACACGGGCGCCAGATCGCGTTGCTCCCACGGGGTCATACCGCCTCGCATCGCCGTGACGCGAATGCCCTTCTCGCGCTCGGGCGGCGTGCCGGCGGGACTCAGTTGCCGGCCGATGACGTCCATCTCCGCGGCCGCGTCAGCCACGGTTGCGCCGTCGCGCAGCCGACCGGCGGCTCGCAGCCAGTCGGCGTTCGCCGCAGTCAGGAGCCCGGGGCGCGTCGGCATGGCCGCACCTTGCATCGCGAGCGGCACCCATAGCTGCTCGGCGTCGTTGGCGAATGCGACGCCCGTGAATCCTGGCGGCGCGACGCCCACGATCGTGAACGGGTGTCCGTTGATGGCCACGACGCGGCCAAGCACCTGAGGGGACGCACCGAAGTGCTTTCTCCAGAAGGCGTGGCTCAGCACCGCCACGGCGTGCGCCCCGGGCTCGCCGTCGTCGCTCGGGAGGACCGTGCGTCCAATCGCGGCGCGAACCCCGAGGACGTCGAAGTAGTTGCCCGAGACCAGCCCGCCGAGCACACGCTGTGGACTCGAGCTTCCCACCGACATCGCGCCGCCGCCGTACGCCAGCACACCCGACAACGTAGTCGCGCGGTCGCGGTACGCCAGGTAGTCACGGTAGGACACGCGGCCCGAGCCCGTGCTGGCAGACGCTATCCACACGAGCTGGTTGCCGGTGCGCCATGGAGCCGGCTTGAACAACATGGTGTCGACGAGGGTGAAGATCGCCGTATTCGCGCCAATGCCGAGCGCGAGCGTCAACACGACGACGAGAGTCCATGCCGGACGGCGGACGAGCTGGCGCACCGCGTAGCGCAGGTCGCCGCCCATGCGCTCTAGCGCCGAGAATCTCCCCATATCGCGGCTCTCCTCCCGAGGGCTGGCTGGTAGTCGAAACGGCGCAGCGGTCCGCACGCGGTCGCGTCAGGCTGGGGAACAGGTGAAAGCAGGCTACCACGACGCCGCGCCGACCGGTCCGATCGGCAGCACTTTGCGTGTAGGAGTCCGTACCGCTCCGCGAACAACGGAGCGGGTGCGGTTGAAGGTCGGTCGATCTGGACGTTCGACATCCTGGGGCGCGGGTGTTCGGGCCTCACTTCGGGCAAAGCCCAGCAGGGAATCGCCGTCTTGATAACGAGCGCCGCCGCCAACGCAGGATGGCGCAGAGCTGGTTCGGCTGCTCAACGAACTCGTGACGCTCGCGAGCGAAGCCGGGCCAATGACCTCGTCGTGGCGCCGGTCACTCCGTGTACCATCCGGCTCTCCAACCAGGGTGTGCCGCTATCGTGAAGTGCCAGACGGCGGCAAGCATTGCGAAGACGACGATATCGATCGCAGGCACTTTGACACCAGGAATCTTCTTCTCGCGAACGGGCGCTGGAAAGATCCACGAGGCCACCAACGTGGCAAGCGCCGGTGGCACGACGCGAAAGACAACTTCTCGCACGATGAAAATCGTCAGCAGTACGACATTCGCGAGATGTTCCATTCGTCCTCCGATGACAGCCCCTCTCCCCATGCTACGTCTACGTCAGCGCTGGCCCCCGGCTCGGAGATCGACTTCAGTCGATCTCTTCCACGTCTACCCCCCTCCTGGCCCGGTAGTGCCTCACGCCACCCGTCGCAGCCGCCCGCCGACTCGACGCGCGCTCAGCTTGAAACTCTCCTTGGGGACGCCATTCCGTATCGCCCTCTGGATAGCGGTCGTTGAGGCCAGCTGTGTGGAGACGATACCCTCTTGTCAGCCGGGCCCCAGCCGGCGTTCTCGCTCGCGCATTCATTGTTTGACGCTTCCCGACGTCTCGACGCGAAACTGACGGTAATGCGAGTACTTCGCCGCTCCGGCGACCAGTCCGTTGAACGGACCCCGATATTCTTCGTCCATCGTCAGCGGCAACCACATGCCGACATTCGCGTCGGCCGCGAATCGGACGGTAATCGTCGCGACAGTCGCGCCGCTCTGCAGCGTCAGCCTCGAGGACATCAGCCGGCCTGTCGCCCTGTCGATCTCGAACCGTCCGGTCGCCGCCGAGTTGTCGCTCGTACTGATGAGTCGCGGTCGATGGCGTTCGATGAATTCCAGGGAAACGACGCCCGTCTGCCGGTTCCAGTCGGTGATGCGGAACGACGAGCGGTACTGGTCCGCGGTGCGGAGGAATCGGGCGGCGGTCAATGGCAGGTTGATGGTGCGATTCAGGCGCGCCCCAGGCGGGTTCAGGTTGAATCGCGCTCCTTCGGCGACGATTCGCTGAGCCTGTTTGAAACGATCAGTATTAGGCTTCGTGAAGAGCGCGAGGAGCCGCTCCTCACGATCCCGTACCGGCGTGCCGTCCCGCAACGCGACGTCTCTGAACTCTATCCAGCCGAACGCCTCATCCCTGATGAGCAAAATGTCAGAGTGAAGCACCTGCTGGTTCCTGGTGACCTGCTGCGAGTACTCCTCCTCCGCGAGAAGGGCGAGCGTTCGCTCGTAGCCAGCCACATACGCACCTGCGACCTGCAGGACATCTTCAACCCGTGGCGTCTCGCTTTGCGCCGCTGCAACAGCGACCGCCAGGGGCAACACGAGCGCGTAGCGCGGCAGCGCTGGTCGCATCACTCACTTCACGTTGAAGCGGACCTCGCGCCTGCTCACTGCGCCGCCGCCGGACGCCTCCAGTCGCAGCACGTACGAGCCTGACGGCAGTGCATCGAGCGGCAGCGTGAACCGACCGTCGGCACCGGGCGCGGCGAATTGGTCTGGCGTCAACGCGATCCGCGTCCCGTTCACTTCGTTCAGCCCACGATCGAGGATCCGGAACACAAGCGTGACCGCCGGAGATTGTGTGCCCGCCTTCCGATAGACGCGAGCGAATGCCGTGACCTCATCCGATTGGGTGAAATCGCGCCGTGTGGTCGGAGCCGTGTCCAGAACTCCCCCGATCGCCTCGACCGGCGTCGCCGTCGGAGCGTGGCGATCGAAGAGCACGAGACCGGAGAGGGTCAGCGGCTGAGAATCGAAATCCGGCACGTCCACGAACGTGTGCACGCTGCCGATCACATCCGCGCGTTCGTGCCGCGTCGCCACCCGCACCTCGTAGCGTCCAGGTTTCAACGTGAGCGTGGACAACTGACTCGTACCGCAGCTCGCCGGGAGCAGCGTCGGGCATCGCCAGTGATAACCGCTGCCGCTGCCATTCGCCCTCCTTTACTCCATCGCGGGCTGCGCTGGTGAGGATCTCGATCGGCTCGAGCTGCTGCTCTCCCGGACCGGGGCGCTTGTCACCGTCCGGCGCTGATGCAGCGCTCGCTCTCACACCGGTGGTGATGACGACGATCGGAGTGCCGGAAGGCCCGCGAAATGGCGCCGCCGTGGCGCTCATCGGCAAGCCGCGCTCGGGCAACAGTCCTTGCGAGACGGCTTCCAGCGAAGGCGTCGCGCCAACCGCTGGCGTCGCGCGAATCACGGGATCTGCGTAGTACCCTTTTCGCGTCCGCACCTGCACGTCCGGCTTGTTCACTTTCACGGTGACTGCGTGGAATTGCCCGTCACGTTTCGCGCCGGACACCTGGAACGCGAGCAGATAGTACGCGGATGATTCCTCGAGGATCTGACGGACGCTCTCTTCCGGATTGTTCCTGTTCAGAATGGCCCGGCCACCCGTCCAGTCGGCGACCGTCTGCAATGACTGCTGGCGTTCGATCAGAAACGCGCGGTTGGCTCGTTCCTGTGCCGCCGCCGCCTCACTTACCGGCGCCTCGGGTTTGAAATCGTCGCCGGCATGGACGTTCGTCGTCTCGAGCGCATTCGGATCGACGGTGTGGACCGTGACGTTCGCGAGGTGCGTGGCATCGACCATCTGTTTGGTCGCGGGCTCCAGGTACGCGTTGCAGGGTCCCGGCACTGGCGCGAGCCTGATTCCCTCGCCGATGAAGAAGACCGTCTTTCGCCGCTGCGACTCGCCCCGAAGCGTCGTCGCCACCCTCGTGATCGCTTCCAGCCGGCACACGCCGCAGTGGCAGTTGCCCCATTCCTCGCCTGCGGCCCGCTTGTTCGTGCCGAACGCATCGCTGTCGATGGCTCGCTTGAGCTGGGCCTTGTCCGTCGTGAAATTCTGGGGCGCGCCATAAATCGTATGACCCACCGCCGCGAGGTCTCCCGGACCGAGACTGTCCACGATGCGGCGGGCCGTCACGCGAAGCGCGGTGATGCCCGGCGGATCGGCGATCGTCACGCGGCCCGGCACCATCACGCGCTCGAGGAGTGGGTCAATCAGAATGATGACGAGGCGGCCTTGCGGACCGTCGTTGCTGGAGACGTCCGGCGGCACCGTGTCGGCGCCGGAAGGCGCCACATCGGCTGGCATTGGCGGCAGCTCGATCGCCGAGAACGCGACGAGCTCACGCGGTTTGCCGTCTTCGAGGACGGTAAAGTCCGCGGCAGTCAACCCGCGCACCGGCCGGCGCTCCTTGTCGAGCACCGAGACATCGAGTTGCACGCCATCGACGCCCGTACGGAAGGTGGGCCCCGACGCGGATGGGAGCTGCTGTCCCGCCGGCACGGAGATGAACAGAGCACACCAACACGCGAGCAGGCTCACGATACTCTTCATCAGACTCCTCGCGGCTGGCGGGTGCTGGCGTGCGCATTCTACTCGACATGTCGCTGCCAACGGCTAGGCAGCCTTGCGGACCGTTCCGGGCGCAGCGCAACTTCGCCCAGTTCCCACGTCTCTGCGTCAGTGCACGACAGGCGTTGAAGAATCGCGCGTTCACCATCGTCCGAATCTTTTTTTGGATCCGGACAGACCGACGGCACGGTTCCGCCGTCTAATCGCGCATGGCACCGGCCGTGTTCCTCACGCTCGTGCTCGCGCAAAGCGCGCCCGCCGAGGCCGTCAACCCCGCGCAGATTGAGCGGATCCGCAAGGCGCTGACCGAGACCCACGCGATCACGGTCGCGCCGCCGACACGCGCCGACGACACGACATTCCGCGTGACCGTGCACGGTCGCAAGCCCAAGCCGCTGTGGGAGGGGTGGTCAGCCACTCCGCCGTATGTTCGTCCGTGGTTACGGTCCTATCACCACGAGTTCCTCGAGCGGGTCACCCCTGAGGAGTTCCGGGGTGCAACACTGTACCCGATCGGGATTCCCGTGATCCCGGTGATCGAGTTCCTGGTCAAGGACATCAAGGCTGCCAACCGGAAAAGGCGAGAAGCGAACGCGCGTGAGGAAGTTCGCCGGGCCCTGGAAGAACTCCTCGCGTGCCGGGCAAACCCAGATAGACCCGGCTGCTAGTACGAAGCAAGACGCCTGCGTGCAGCGCTGTCGACGCAGGCACGATCAATGCGGTCGAAACGTCTTTCCCGTCTCGAGCAGCGTCTTCAACCGGGAAAGGATCCGCGGCCAGCCATCCGCGTTTTGTGAGTACGCAGGATCATCGTCGCGCCAGTCATCGTTCGTCACCACGACCTTCACCGCCTCCGTCTCCTGAGTCAACACGATCTTCACTCGAGACGGTACGGCGCCATCGCCCATTCCAAACTTATACTCGAGACGTGTGGGTGCCTCCACCGCCAGCACCTCACCCGTCACGTAGCGCGTCCGCTGTCCATCCTTACCCGGCCCCGACCACGTCATCGCGCCGCCGGGCCTGAGGTCCACCTCGAAGTCGGCGCCCATGAAGATCGTCTGGTTCGCCTCCTTCGACACAAACCCATTCCAGACTTTGTCGATCGGTGCGGCAATATAGAAGGTGTAGATGAGCGGCGGCTTGGCCATATCAATCCTCGAAAAGTCAGATTCAGGGCAATCGGTGTCTACGAGCGCACAAAGAGACCGGCCACAACCGACGTCTCACGTCGACCGGAGAACATTCTAACTCCGGCCTCGGAGAGGAGTGTCTGGTCAAAGTCTGCTGCTTTGACGGGACCGGCTATGATGTGAATCGTCAACTTCGAACGGAAGTCATTTCATGACGCTAGTGCCCCTTGGTATGGCCGTCGCTATGGCCCTTTTTGGACCGCAAGGGGAGCCGCCGGCTTTCCGGGCCGAAGCCTACATCGTTCCGTTTTACATCTCCGTTTTTCACGGTAAGAAGCCAGTGGCAGATCTGACGCTCGCAAATTTCACGATCGTCGTCGATAAACAGATCTACGTCCCAGTACGCTTTGAACAAGACCCGGAGAGGCCGGGTCACTATGTCGTAAGTTTCCAACCGTCCGACGAAGTTCGGGATGGCATGGTCCACAACGTCGTGGTCAAAGTGAAGAAACGTCGTTCTGTTAACGCGTCCTTCAACTTCCCGACGACGATTCGCAAATCAACCGCGGGATCGCGTCCGTAGCAGGAATTTGCCCGAGGCGCGTACCAGCCTCGAGGCTCGTACGATTACGGCGACGCCGGTAGATCCACAGCCGCCTGGATTCGCCACTCACCAGCGTGTTTGATGAACCAGTCCACGAATCCGCGGCGGTCTTCTACGACCTGCCCGTCGATGCGCAACTGGGCGTATTGGATGCCGGTGACGAGCGCTCCTGTCGCGGCAAGATCGATCTCGAGTTGTTCGAGGCGAACGGCCAGGATCTCGCCTGGGATCTGGGAGACGCCGGCCAGAAACGTCTCGAGATCCGCGCCGGCGCCGCCGTGCGTGCGGTGGACGAAACCGGGGGCCAGGAGCGCCCGCAATGCGGCCGTATCGCGACGCCCGATTGCTGCGGCAATGTTTTCCGACGCGGCCCTGATCGCGTCCTGATCTGTCATTGTCCTTGTCCTCGAAGCTTGAACCTTTGAATCTTGCCAGTAGCCCTGACCGACCAGCCGGCCGACTCTCCTCGATGGTCGGCCTTATTCCTGTCGCAGGGTTTGCATGGGGTCGACTCGGGCCGCGCGTGTCGCTGGGATCCAAACCGCCAGGAGGCAGGCAGCCACGACCACGAGCAAGCTTGCGGCATATGCGATCGGATCTGTGACGCGCACGATCTCGGAGATGAACGCGCCGAACTCGGTGGTGAGCAGCGCTGTCGCGAGCGTCATGGCCAGTCCGGCGCCGGCGACCAATCCGTACATCACCGGCCGCGCGGTTTGCCACAGCATCAACTGCGTGATCTTCTGCGACGAGGCGCCCAATGCCATTCGTACGCCGATCTCCTTGGTGCGCTGCTCGACGAGGTACGACAGCACGCTGAACAACCCCGACACCGTCAACAACAAGGCGAGCGATCCGAGAATGAGCGCGATCCAGAACGCGATGTTCAGGAAAAATCTTTCGAGTCTCGCCACCGTCCGCATCGTCACGATCAGGCCCATGTTCGGATCGATCCTCGTCAGGTGATCGAGCAGCGTTTGCCGCGCCAGATCGGCATCTCCGCTCACGCGCGCCACGGCCATGGTCTTCGGAACATCGAGCGTGGTCGGCAGGAACGCGCTCGCACCCTTAACGCCCGTGAATCGGAATCCTGTGACATCGCGCGATACGCCGACGACTGTGACCACGCGCGACGACAGCGGCGGCTCATCGCTCGGCGGTGTCGAAGAGTTCATGTCTGGCTCGAGCCGGAACGTCTCGCCGACGGCATCGCGATTCGGCCAGAGCATGCGAGCGGTTGATTCCGAAACGATCACGACCGCATCCTCCTCTCGTTCGGCCGCTGTGAATGAGCGTCCGCGCAGGATCGGAATGCCCATCACCTCGAAGTACGCGCCCGACACGAACTTGTAGGGAACGTTCTTCTTGTCGGCGCCGGTATCGGCAACACCCGCGCGTTGGTCCAACATACCAGGCCGCACCGCCGCATACGCCGTGATTGTGGATTCGGCCGCGATCGCCTGCAGCATCGAGGCGCGCTTTGGTTCGTTGACGAGCTCGATCATCACGGTGTCGGCCGTGCGGAAGCCCGGATCGAATCGCGACGACGCGATCGCACTGCGAAGGAAGATCGCGGCGCAGATCAGGAGCAATGCGGAGGCGAAGACCTGCACGCTAATCAGCGCGTTGCGGGCACGGCCGGGCCGCGCATCCTTCACCAGTTCTCCGCGCAGCGTCCGCACCGGCTCGATCCGCGTCGCCTGCAGCGCCGGCATCAGCGCGAACAACGCGGTGGCGGCAACGGCGGCGACCACCAGAAACATTGCGACGCGCCAATCCGCGGCGGGCACGTTGACATTCACATCGCCGAGATCCACCGGCATGACGCGCATCGCCCAGTAGACGGATCCTTCGAGCGTGAGGCGCGACACCACGTAGCCCCCTGCGGCCGCCACCAGCGCGAGCAGCAAGCTCTCGGTCATCAACTGCCGCACGATGCGTCGTCGCGACGCGCCCAGCGACAGTCGAATGCCGATTTCGCGCTGACGGGCGACGCCGCGCGCGAGCAACAGGTTCGCGACGTTGGCGCACCCGATCAGCAGGATCAACCCGAACGCGAAGAACAACGGTGCAAAGACCGCGATCGCTTCCATCGGCTGCGGAAGCGTGCCGCGTCTGGGGACGAGGTCGATGGTCAGCGTGTGTCGATCCGCTACGGAGACCTGTTGGTTCGACTCCCACGCAGAAAGCTGGGCACGCGCGCTCTCCATCGCCACACCCGGCCTGAGCCGGCCGACGACATCCAGTCCGACGCGGTCTTCCTGGCCGCGGTCGCCCGGCCGGAACTGCGCCAGCAGCGACAATGGCGCCCAGAAGTCGGGCGCGCTCACTTCGAGGCCGCGGAATCCCTCCGGCATGACGCCGATGATCTCGAATGGCAGGCCGTTGACGATCACGGTGCGTCCGAGCACGTTCGGATCGCGGTCGAAGCGGCGGGTCCACCCCTTGTCGCTCAGCACAATCACCGCGTGGCCGCCCGATCGCGCGTCATCCGAAGGAGCGAGCACTCGTCCCAGCACGCTCCTGACGCCGACGGCCTGGAAGAAATTTCCCGAGACCAGGGTGACCGCCATCATCTGTCCGTCAACCCGCACGTCGATGTCGTGCAGCGACGCATAGGCATCGGTGAAGACGCGGGTCTCTTTTCGAAGGGCCTCAAACTGCGGCCGCGTCAGGAACGATCGATCGCCATTGGCCCGCGGCCGTTCGACGCCGTACAGCGCGCTGATGTCGGGCACTGAGTCAACGCGGAACAGGAACCTGTTCAGGATCGTGAAGAGGACGGCCACGACACCAAGACCGATCGCGACGGTGACGACGATCGTGATGGCGGCAAGCGGCCCGCGCCTGAACGTGCGCATCGCGTACTGAACGTCTCGGATCGTGTTGTCGACCCGCAGGCGATATGTCCAGTTGCGGAGGGTCATGGCTGTACGCAAGGCCTCATCACGCGCTCGATGGCATTCGACATTCGCTCCCATTCGCGCGCTTCAACGGTGAGCTGACGGCGGCCGGACGTCGTGAGCCGGTAATAGTTGGCCTTTCATTATCTGCCAGTTCAAACAGCGGCACGGATGGCGACCTGTGACGTAGAATCACCTCATGCCGGCGCATCCTCGAAACGTTCTGGAAGGCTGACCACGGGAGGAATCCGAATGAAGTTCGTGACTCTGTGTCTCGTCCTCGTCGTTGCGGCCTTCGGCGCTGTCGGGTTGGCCGCACAAGATAGGCCAAACTTCTCGGGCACATGGATTAGTGTTGGGCCTAAGCAGGAAATGGTGGAACTCACCATCAAACATGACGCCTCGATGCTGTCGTTTGAGAGCAAGCCAGACGCGACCAAGCACGCGTTCAAACTCGACGGCTCCGAAACCGAGATGAGCGCTCCTGACGGGAAGCCTCTACTTGCGAAGGCTGTCTGGCAAGGCAAGACGCTGGTGGTGACGATCCATTTCCCTGAACTCAAGCAAGACATCAGGCGGCTGACTTGGGCGATGGACGCTGATGGACAACTCGTGATCGAAACTGAGGTCCTTGGCGGGAAGCCAGAGGCGCCCATCAAAGCGGTCTACAAACGCCGCTAGCGCACGGCCCCGCAACTCATCCAGCCCATCGGAGCGCCTCCGAGGTCACGGAGCGGCGCGTGTCATTCTCACGCACAACTGGCCGAATCGAGCGACATTCGCTGGCGTGCCCGATGCACCGCTGCGTCGCGTCGACCGAATCTGGAAAGAGAAGGACATCATGGGCATCCTACGCAATCGGCGGGTATTTGGTCGGGCGCTCGTAAGCGCTGTCGCAGGGGCGGTCTCCGTCGGCCTGCTGGCGCTGTCGGAAACGGGTCGCGGAACGGTCCTTTCAGCGCGCGCCGATACCAGCGCGCCGGAGTTCGCATACAACGGCGACAACGGACCAGGATTCTGGGGAGAGACACCGGGCTGGGAGGCCTGCGCGGGCACTGCTCGCACCCAGCGCCAGTCGCCGATTGACATCGACCACGTCGTGTTCGATCGGCATCTCAGACCGTTGCAGCTGCGGCTCCATGAGACGCCGCTGGCCCTGACGAACAACGGTCACACCATCGAAGAGGAGTACGAACCGGGCAGTTCGCTGACCGTCAACGGCATCGAGTACGCCCTGACCCAGTTCCACTTCCATACGCTGTCGGAGCACACGGTCGCCGACCGGCACGCAACCATGGAACTGCACGCGGTGTTCGCGGACCCTGCCTCCGACAACAAGGCGGTCGTCGGCCAGCTGTTCGTCATCGGCAAGAGCAATCGCTTCGTCGCCGAATTGCTGACGCATGGTCTGCCGGCCAAGAGCGGCGACGAAGTGAACGTCCCGTCGCAGATGATTAGCGTGGCAGATGCGTTGACCAACACGTCACGCTACTACACGTATCCAGGATCGCTGACGACGCCGCCGTGTTCAGAGACGGTAACGTGGTTCGTGCTCCACGAGTACGCGCAGGTGTCCAGCGACCAGTTCGACGCGTTCCGGCACATCCTCGGCAACAATTTCCGGCCACTGCAGAAGCGAAACGGGCGCACAGTTCGCAGCACCGTGGGCGACGACGACCAGCGATGATGTGAAGTGTCACGGGAGTGCTGTTCGGCAGCGGTGGCGTGTAGCTCGTCGCCAGGATGCGCGCCGCCGCAGCCTTCCGTTAGTTGAGCGCAGGCAGCTTCGAGACGATCACGTCGCGCGTGCGGCGCTGAATTGAATACAGCAGCCCTTCAGCGCTGTCGATGGCGATCCCCTGCCCTTCGCTTTCGAACGGCACGATCGCCTTGAGCGTCAGCTCATGGCCGGATGCTGGTAAATCGAGCACATACAGCTCGCGCGCGTCGTGCCCGGTCGTGTACAACCCCTTTCCTTCCAGCCACACTCCGCCCGAGCTGCTCATGCCGTTCCATCGCTGCACCAGCGCTGCTGGAAACGTCCACCAATCCTGTGGCTGCCACTCGCTATCGAACCGCACCAGCTTCGTGGTTTCGGGTCCCTTCCCCGGTTCGCCTCCCTTGCCGGCGTAATTCGCAAACGTGACCCACCACGCATCATTGGCGCGGTCCACCCAGGTGGCCGACCCGATCCCTTGTGGCAGTGGAATGCTGCGGATGTGCGCGAGACGATCGGTCTCGAACACCTCGAGCGAGCTGACCATTGGCGTGGCGGGATAGTTCGAATGCGCGCAGTAGAGCTCGCCGCCGACGACGATGCCGCTATCGAGGTGGGTGATCTTTCCCGACGTGTCGGTCCAGCCACCGACGCGCGCTCCGGATCGCTTGTCGTACTTGCCGATCGCGGCCCCATCAATGGCGTAGAAGAACTTCGCATCGACCGCAACGCCCTGGTTGGCTTCCGCGGCGTGAAAGCGGCGAACGGCCTCAGCAGGATGACGCGATGCACACGCGCCCAGGAATGCAACCAGGAGCAACGCGAGCACGGGGCGCACGACGGAGGTCTTCGACATCGAACGAGTGTCGCGCCGGCTAATTCTTCGGATCCGGGTGCGAGACGAGATCGATCACCACGGCCGCCGCAAGAATCAGCACATCGTCCTCACCCTGATTGATATCGATCGCGTAGGTGTCGGCCAGTGTGAACCATCGCTTGCTCGCTCGGGCCACTTCGCGATCTCCACGGACGAAGGCATACTCGTGGTCGAGGAAGTCGCCCTGCGCCTCGAGGTCGTCCGGACCGGGAACGTCGACCGTAAACCTCCCGCGAAACAGCGTGAACAAGTGCTTTCTGACGACCGCCACGGTCTCGCCGCCGCGAACGATCTCGTATTGCGGACCGAAGCTCAGAAGCTTTTGATCGATGAACACGAGTTCCTTGCCGTCCATGTCCTTGAACGAGAGTTTGTCGCCGAAGCTGAATGCCCGCCCGTCGACGTAGTACGCATCGCGTCCATCAGCATCTTTGATGGTGAAATCGTCGCCCAAGGACAGAATCCGTTGCCGCATCATGTAGCGCATCGTTGACTGGCCTCCGCTAGACCGTCCTAGCTTAACGTCTTGGGCCGAGAGAGCGGTCAACGCCTTACCGCGAAGGGCAAGCGGTTTCCACAGCGCCCTGGCCCAGCGGCGGGATAGCCTTCGGGTCCCGCACCAACCCGCAGGTGGTAGTCCGACCAGCGCGAACGTCACTCCCGCATAACCGACCCACGATCGCAGAGCGCGCCGAGTAATCTCGCGGTCCCCACGAGCCTCTGTTGGCACAGCCGCCGGTTTCCGTCGATCGCTGAGCGATTCGGCTGGCACTCGACTCGCACACGATGTCCACACTCAGAGAGCCGTCTCTAAAAAAGTGGTGATCCGCCGGGCACGCGCGACGATTTCGTGCACGCGCGGACGAGAGCGTTATTCAGGAAGGAAACGGATGAGCTCAGTCACGCGCCCGCTCACCTCAGCCATTATCACCGCAGTGGTCACGGTCGGTCCGTCTGCACTCGCCGTTGCCGCGCCGGCTCGCGTGCCGAACAAGCAGCCGTATCGCGTGACGGCGACCGCGACGGCCACCGGCCGCAGCGGCAGCGCCACGATGAGTGCCCGGGCGTTGATCGATCGCAATCATCACGCCTCCCTCGAGATTGTTGCGGGCGACTTCGAGCGACGTGTCGGGACCTTGGCAAAGGTCCAACTCAAAACGTTCGACGGCAACGGCGATCTGATCTCCACCAGCAACTACTCCGGCTTGAACGGCCCATCCATCGTGATCCCGATCGACCGCATGGATCGTGGTCAAGCGCTGCAGCTTCAGGGCAACATCCGCAACGTCGACAATCGCCGCACCGACGTCGTCAGCGTCACGACGGTCGGGCGCTTGCGCCCCGACCTCGCCGTCCGCGCGATCAACGCACCGGCGAGCGCTCGCGTCGGCCTTCCAGTGCACATCAGCGCCATGGTTGCGGAGCTGAATCACGACACCGGCGCACGGGCGAGCTGCGTCCTGTTTGTCGATGATGTCGAGGCCGATCGGGCGGAGGGCATCTGGGTAGACGCGGGGGACACCGTTTCCTGCGCCTTCATACATGTGTTCTCGGCCGGCGGCGCGCATCAAATCCGGGTCGACGTCGGGCGAGTCGAACCGGGCGACTGGAATGCAGCGAATAACAGCGGCGGGGGCTCGGTCACGATTTTCACCGACGAGCAATCGTTCGACGGTGTCTCCGCGTGGGTCAGCGAGTCGTACCGAGCACTACCGGACTCACAACACCGGTTACTCACGGAGCAACGACCGCGCCGCCTACGTCCAGACATTCGACTTTCTGACCGACCAATCGAGCATGACGCAAGGATCTCTGTACGCCGCCTCCATCACGGCGCCGGTGACATTTCCGCTGACCCAGGTGGCGGTTGCGCAGTGGACCGACGACATCTTGATCCATCAGGGCGTGTACAACGACGTCGCGGCAACCTTCGTCGCCCCCTATCTCTCCTGCGGACGCGTAGCCGATGACGCCGATGTGACGATCTACGTTGAGGTCTGCGTGCGCCCTGGTTCGTCCGGCCCGGTGACATCGATCACATATTCCCGGTGACGTCGGCACGGTGACCTACTTCTCGAATCGATACGACGCGGCATGGTACGAAACGCCGGAAGGCGTCGTGCCGGTCTTTACGTATTCGTACAACCAGCACGACAGCTCGTCGACCGGATTGCCGAGCGTTCTCGGTAACTCGTACCGATTCGAGGTCGCGCTGATAAACGGAACGGTCGCCTATAGCAAACCGGTGTCGTTCGCGATCGGCGGCGTGCAGACGACCACGGACGTCAACTATCCCTGGGCATGTCAGGAGGTCAGCGATCCACTCTACGGATACAAGAAGGTCTGCGACGAGTTCATCAACCACATCGCGGGCAGATATGTGGTGGTGAATTGGCCGTAAGAGCAGATCTCGACGTTTCCGACGCTGAGCACCACGTCCGAGCGTGTGCTCCTACGGCCTGACCTATCCCGCGCTATGCTCCTCTCATGGGCGAAACGCCTTCCTCGGTGGCGATTACGATCCGTCCGTCGGTTTCCCAAGACGCGGACGGTATCGCCCGCACGTTTCTCGAGAGTGCTGAGTATCACGCCCGGCTTGATCCTGAACGCTACTCGGTCCCGGCGTATGAGACGATATCGGCACGCTACCGGGACGGTCTGCAGCATCCGCCGGAAGCAGGCGGCGAGAGCATCACGCTCGTCGCGGAGCTCAGTGGTGAGATCGTTGGATTCGCCGACGCTCGACTCGTGCAGTCCCTGGACGCCATGCACCGGGAAATGATCTACTGCCACGTGGCGGAGATCGCGGTGAATAGCCGGCACCAAAGTCAGGGCATCGGTGAACGACTGTTACGAGCGGCGGAAGACTGGGGCCGTGGGCGCGGGGCGGAGTTCGCCTCGTTGGAATACCACGTCGCAAACACGCGCGCCAGCGTGTTCTATCACCGACGGATGGGCTATTCCGTCGCTTCCATTACGGCGATCAAGCGTCTCTAATAATTCCGAGGGGCTTCGCCCCTCGGACTCCCCCACACGCTCTCTCGCGAGCCGCTTCGCCGGCTCGCTCCGTTCGCGTGGCTCGCTTCGCTGCGCTCGCTCGCGTCTTCTTTACTGTTGCCTTGCCTCGCGCGTGGCTCGCTTCGCTCCTCTCCTTCGCGTCTTCTTTATTGCTGCCTTGCCTCGCGCGTGGCTCGCTTCGCTCCTCTCGTTCGCGTCTTCTTTATTGCTGCCTTGCCTCACGCGTGGCTCGCTTCGCTCCTCTCCTTCGCGTCTTCTTTATTGCTGCCTTGCCTCGCGCGTGGCTCGCTTCGCTCCGCTCCTTCGCGTCTTCTTTATTGCTGCCTTGCCTCGCGCGTGGCTCGCTTCGCTCCGCTCGTTCGCGTCTTCTTTATTGCTGCCTTGCCTCGCGCGTGGCTCGCTTCGCTCCTCTCGCCAGACGGCACGTAACTTGGTTTTGAACCAGCTTCAGGGCTTTTCGCTACTCGTCGATACGGTCCGCCTGGCCCCGGGCAGGTGGCGGGATCGGATCCGCCGGATCGGGCCAGTACACTCGCGACAGGTAATGCAGCGCGATACTCGCGCCCCAGCGGTTAGGGGCCGTCCAGATCGCCACCACCGCCAACGCCACCAACATCGTCACACCCAGCGCAGGATGCGAACGCACGACGCCGAAATAGATTACGACAATCATCACGCCGATTGGCACCCGATCGCCGATGATGGTGAAGCCCCACGTGTCACCAGGATTACGTGCGAAGACCAGGCCGCAGGCTGAACAGGATTCGAGAAAAGACCACCCCGAAAACAATCGGCCTTGGCCGCAGTGCGGACAACGCTTGCGCAGACCGCGCCTGAGCGCCGTCGAGATCAAGTGCCAGCCGGAAGCCGTCATCTAGGTGTCTTCACGAGGTCGTCACGAGATTCGCAATTTACTGTTTCGCTCGATTCCGTGCATCGTCTCGAACGGGTACGATCGCATTGAGCGTCAGCAGTTCATACCGACCGCAACCGTGTCATACGGATGACCGCCGACTCGGTCACGTCGGACGAGTTGTGAGGGTAACATCCAAGTCATGAATGGCGTCCTTCGCACCGCCTGGAACATCTTTCCCTTCAAGCGCGCCGCCAGACGGCTGCACCGCAGCCGCGCGACGCCCGTTCATTGGCCGCACGCCGTCCGCGTCTGTCACATTCTCACGATTGACTACGGTTACCTGAAAACTGTCGCCCGCCATGAGTGCGTCGACGCCGACGGGCATCCCATCCCTTGGTACACGTATCCGGCGCTTGAATACATTCGACAACTTGATTTTCGGCATCGGGCGGTATTCGAGTACGGCTCGGGCAACTCGACGCTGTTCTGGAGTGCGATCGCCGGACGCGTGGTCAGCGTGGAGCACGACCGGGAGTGGTTCGAGCGGATGCGCTCGATTGTGCCGGCGAACTGCCAGATGCTGTTTTCGAGTGACGCCGACGGCTATGTCAACGCCGTTCGCCAGACCGGACCGTTCGACGTGATCATCATCGACGGACAGAGTCGCCTGCGGTGCGCGCCAGTCGCGCTCGAGGCTCTGCGTCCGGGCGGGCTGATCATCCTCGACAATTCTGACTGGTTTCCTCAAACGTCAGCGGCGCTGCGCGCGCAGAATCTGATTGAAGTCGATATGGCGGGCTTCGGACCGATCAACGACTATACGTCCACGACGTCGTTCTATTTTCATCCGCAGTTTGCAACTCTGCCGCGATCGGATCGGCAGCCGGTGCCCGGGATTGGCAGCCGGCCGAACAGCTTCGATGAAGCTTGGTGGAGTCCGGGGTAAGAGTCGGAGGCCGGAATGGCAGGATGCGACTGAAACTCGCCGAACGCACATAGAGTTCTTCAGGCCTCGGCACGAACACAATCCAGCACACGAATAGCACCGTGGCGACGGCCCCGCCGACGACGACCAACGGGGACCACCCAAGCGAATGATGCCGCGCATCCAGTCTTAGACCCATTCCCCCGGACCGTGGCCCGGGCAGGCGCGCAGCCGCCGCGGTCGCGCACACTCTACACGGCGACGGTAGTACCCGACCCCGCCGAAACATACCAGGGCAAGACCTTCCAACAGTGGGACGGCGCGAGCGAGGAACGGCCACGCAGCACTTCTAGACCCGACGAACTGGCGACAGAAGTCGTGTATCGGGGCGACTCGAGTCTCGATCCTCGCTCAGTGCCTGGCGGGAACGCCCCCGGTACTGCGCGACCAGGCGATTACGTAATTGTTGCGCCGCTCGGTGAATTCATGGTCTCGCATGACTTGTGCGATTGACGCAACCACCAAGGCACCATCGGCGCCGACTTGTTTCGGCGCCGACGGCGTCTCGCGATCAGAAGTCGGCGGCCAGTGCGATTCCACGAAATGAGAACTCTGAGGGGCGTGCGGTTTGCAGCTGAGCTGTGCGCGTCGTCATCCTGCGGTTGAGGAGACGGCAATTCCTGGAGAAGCGATGAAGCGCATGAAACGGCTGCTGATCGTTCTGGCTCTCAACATCGTCTGGGGTTCGTGCTGGGTCAGTTCCGCCGATGCGGGAGTGATCACCACGGGTACCTGGACGGCCATGAACGCGGGCGCCTACTGGAACAACCCGTCGTGGGACGGCCCCGGATTGGACGCTGGCCAACTGATCACGTCGTGGGGCTGGCCGGTCGAGTATCTGAGCGCAAACAACGCGCCCGTCGCGTTCGCATTCGATCAGCCGGAGTTGTTCTGGGAGGCCACGTCCATCAGTGCGTGGATGGATGACAGAACGATCTGGCAGCTCGCGAACGGCTCGGTAAGCTTCGTCACTCACGGCTACTCCTACAACACCCTGACGACCCCGCAGCAGTTTGCGTTGTTCCGGTACGTCGGCACCACATCGATCGTCTATTTCCTCGCCGTAGAAGACATCCCGCCGACCATGCAGAGCGACCACGACTACAACGACTACATCGGATACGCGTTCGAATACTTTCCGCCTCCGCCACCGCCCACTCCAACTCCGGAGCCGGGGACTCTGGCGCTGATGCTGTCCGGCGGTCTCGTGACCCTCTGGCGGAAGATGCGATCGTAGGTCGGGATGTTTCTGCCGGCCGGGCGGAATTCATTCGTCCTTTCCTGACACGCTTCCTTTCACGAGGCGTGCGAGATCGGCGACAGTGTGATCGACGTGAATGTTGCGCCGGTCGAGCAGATGCACGCCGTCGTAGGACATTAGCTCCTCGAGTGGCGGATCTGAACCACGCTGGAGGTCCGGAGCGACCCAGCTCTCTTGAAACACCGGCACCATCGGGCGTCTGTGCTGATGGGCGAGCTTGATTTCTTCTCGAACCCATTTCGATTCGAGCGTGGATCCGCCCAGGAGCACCACGAAGACGTCACACTCCTCAATCGCGCGCGCAAGACGCACTGGAAACTGGCCGGCGCCGTCGCGCCGCTCCACGTCGACGAATACGGATAGACCGTGCTTTTCCTTCAGCTCGCGGCCGAAGTACTGAGCCCAGCCCGATGCGCCGTCACGTTGGTAGCTCAAAAAGACTTGCGGCGTACCAGTGGCGGAGCGGAGTCCTGTCAGTGCCGAGACCACTGCCTTTCCGAATTCGGCGACCGACGGATAGCGCTGTGACGGCGACACCGCCAGGCCTCTCCGTAACACACGAGACACCGCGGTCGGGAGTTCACGGCCGTTTTGCGCGGCTTCTTCGTGCGCCGGTATCGGACCCCGCCGGAAGTTCTGTTCTCGCACCTCCGGATGATCCTGACCGGCGAACGGCCGCGATCCGGTCGTCATGTAATACGCGAGCGCTGCAAGCGCAAACTGATCGATCGCTGTGGTCACATTCCCGGTGCTCCACTGCTCCGGCGCCATGTACGCGGCAGTGCCCATGACTGGCTTCGCTTCACCCTGTGATACGCGTTGGGCAATGGCGAAGTCAGTCAGAAAGACGTTCTCCTCGGTATCAAATACCACTGAGGTGGGTTTGAGGTTACCGTGGATCACGTCGTGGCGGTGTGCGTACTGCAGGGCATCGGCGAGAATGTCGAGCCACCGGGCGATCTGACCGCGTACGAGCGGAGCCTTCGGCTCGAGCCGCTCTGCCAGGGTTCCCCCGGCCATGAATTCGAGACACAGAAACTGGGTGCTGAGCGGCGCACGCCCACGCGGCCGAAGTTCGACAGGCCCGTAGTCCATCACCCGGCAGATGTGTGGGTGTCGCAGCTCGGCGGCCATCTCCGCTTCGCGCTGGAACTGCTCACGATAGCCGGCGTACCTCATGAGCTCGGGTGAAAGGAGCTTGATCGCGACTTCGCCGCTGGTATGGCGGTGCCGCGCAACATATATCGCTCCCTTCGCGCTGTCCCGCACCAGCTTCGTCAAGACATAACGATCGGCAACGACACAGTCGGTCAGATCAGGGAGGCTCGTATCTGTGCCGCTCTTGAACGTGAATACGGTTTGACCAAGCTGAATCGTGGTGCCGAAGTACAGCGGTTCCGGCCCGCTGATACGCCGTCCATTGACGAAGGTGCCGTTGGCGCTGCCAAGATCGAGCGCAGCGAATCCAGCCTCCGTGTACTCGATCGCCACGTGCTGGCGCGACCACGAGGGGTCCGCCAGAGTCAGATCGCCGGCGGCTCGGCCAATCGTGAAACGGCGACTCGCGATCTTGAACGTGCGTCCGAGGTTCAGGGGATTGCCCGCGGAGATCACAAGTTGCACATCCGGGAGCTGATTTCCCTCAGCGGCGGTCGGTACAGGGAAGAACGCGGTGCCTTCCTCCTCGGCTTCCTGGCGGACGGACGATTCCTTGATCACGGGCCGGGGCGCAACGATCGTGGCGCCCGCTGCAAGAGCGGCTTCCTGCTTGATACGTAAGGCTTCGGGATGCTCCCGATCGCGAGCCAGCGCTTCGTCCGCTGCCCGAATGGCGGATTCGGTCGCTCCGGAGGCAAGCGCCGAGCGGGCTCGACCCATCGCCTCGGCGATGAGTTGCTCCCGTTCATGGCGCTGCTCGCCGGAGTGGCGCGCCGCGTCAATCTCGTGCATCAGCGCGGCGACCGCCGGCATGGACGGCCGCAGCGCCCGCGCGCGTTCGACAAGCTCCGCGGCCGGCCCGACGTCGCCGCGCTGCAGGTGCTCCCGTGCTTCATGCAACCAGGGAAAGATCTGCTGTTCGTCGATCGCCGTGCGCGCCTGGTTGATGAAGTCCAAAGCAGGCGCGTTGCCGGGATCGACCATCGCCGCCGACTCCGCAGCCGAGATAACCGCTTCGAAGTCTCCAGTCGCGAGCGCGCGCTCGGCGGTCGCGAGATGCTCCGCGATCAGCCGACGCCGCTCGTCGAGCCGCGCGCTTGGCGGGTCCTCCGCTCCCCATTCGGGTGTCGCACGAGCGCTCACTCTCGGCAACTCTACGGATTGCAGATCCGACTCGTCGTGAGTGAGACGCCGGCGAACCCGAGTCAGGTCGCGTTGCATTTCACGGAGATCCTGATAGCGATTCGCCGGCTCCTTCTCGAGCGCCTTGTCGATGATCGCGATGATCTCGGGATCGAGATCCGGACACAGCTGCACGAGGGGCTCGGGTGCCCCGTGCATCACCCGCCCGAGTATCCCGTCTTGCAGCGTCCCTGGAAACGCCTGTTTGTAACTCATCAACTCATAGGCCACGTCACCAACAGCGAAGATGTCGGTGCGATGATCGATCGCCTTCCCTGCGATCTGCTCGGGCGACATGTAGGTGAGCGTGCCAATGAGGACTCCCGTCTGCGTCATACCCGACGAGGCGGTTCGGACGATGCCGAAGTCCAGTATCTTCAGCGCACCCTCAGTGTCGACCATCAGGTTCGCGGGTTTGATGTCGCGATGAACGAGCCCTGCCCTGTGCGCGTAGCCGAGGCCGTCGCACAACTCTTCGAGCAACTTCAGCTTCACCGGCACAGACAAGACCGCGCGACGGTGGATGATGGCCTTGAGCGTGTCACCAGGCACGTACTCCATCGCGATGTACGAAGACCCGGCTTCTTCACCGACATCGAATATGGTGACGATATTCTGGTGACGCAGCCGGCCGGCGGATCGCGCTTCTCTGGCGAAGCGCTCGCGGAGGTCCGAGTCATCCGGCTCAGCGCGCATAATCTTGATCGCGACCATGCGATCGATAGCTGGATCGAGGGCGAGGAACACAGTAGCCAATCCACCCTGACCGAGGCGGCTGACGACTTTGTAGCGACCGATGGTTGTCGGATCGCTCATGGCGGCTTATCCTTCAGGAGACGATCACTCGCAGGCTGCGGCGCGAATCGACTGGACGGCCGCCGCGGCGAGAGACGGCGCAATTCTATCAGAACGATTTCGTGACGCTGTGCGGTTACCGGTTCCCGCCACGAGGATCCATCCGCAAATAGTCGTTCCGTCATCGACTGTGCCGCCCGCTTCAGGCCTGTTTACGAGGCTCTTGCCGGCGTCCGCTGTCTCGGACATCACACATCTCGGGCGTGTTGTCGATCATTGACAACAGTGAGAAGCGGTCATCGGCGCCGAGTTCATTCATTGGAGGCGGGCAATCGACCCTGCTCGCGGGCGGATCGCCTCGGTCCATTACTGAATATAGCTGAGGTCGCCTGAACCCCTTGCGCCGCCGCTCGCGATTCAAGACATCGCGTGTGCGAGCCGACGACAATCCCGTCAATGAAGCAACAGAATCGAAGCCGCACCGCCCGGCCTGTTCCCCGGGTTTCCTGAAATCAGCTTCCGTACGCTGAGATTTTCGTCGATTTTCTGTTCATGGCAGAGTCGGCCCCGATCCTGCACAACTGTCCGCGCGTACCCCGGATCCTCGAGGGCCTCAATGTCGGGACACTTCGTGAACATGCGCCACGGGATGGCCGCGTCTCTGTTGATGGTGACGATGGCGACCGCGGCATCGGCGCAGTCGGTCACTGATCCAACGCGTGTCGAATTCGCGCCAGCGAACGCGCCGAACGCGCTCGACGTGAGAACCGGCACCCCGCTCGTTGAGAAATACACCCTCGACATCTATCGTGCCGGTAGCGGCACAGTCGTGCAGCGCGTCGATCTCGGAAATCCGTCGCCTGACCCGGACGGAACAATCCGAGTGAACTTCGTCGCCCTTCTCCCAGCTCCACTTCCTGCTGGTGTCGTATACGAAAGCGTCGTGAATGTTGTCGGTCCGGTGGAAACAGTTTCCAGCACTCGATCCGAGACATTCGCGTTTGGCACGACTGCCTGTACGCCTGCCATCTCTCCGACGTCATCAGTCCTGTCAACGTGGTCGGCCACTACTGGCAGTATCGCCGTCGCGGCAAACACAAGCTGCTCATGGACCGCCACGAGCAACGCCAGCTGGCTCACGATTACGGCGAATGCCTACGGGACGGGCAACGCCACGGTCAGCTACAGCGTCGCGGCCAACACGGCGACGACCTCACGTACGGGCACAATGACCGTCGGCGGCCAGACGTTCAGCGTCTCGCAGGCCGGCACGCCGGCATGCACGTTCACAATTTCACCGGCCACCTCGACCCTCAGTTCGTCTGGCGCCACGACTGGAACAGTCGCCGTCACGACCGGCACCAGCTGCAGCTGGACGGCGACGAGTAACGCCGCGTGGATCACGATCACCGGTGGTGCCGGCGGCACCGGAAATGGCGCCGTCACCTATAACGTCGCTGCCAACACCGGGGCAGCCCCGCGCACGGGTACTCTCCACCATCGGCGGACAAAGCTTTTCCGTGACACAGCCCGGCACGTCGTGTGTCTCGGGAATCTCGCCGATGTCGTCGACGTTGTCGTCGTCAATCGCGGCAAGCGGAGCGGTGACGGTGACCGCACCAGCGGGGTGCAGTTGGACCGCGACCAGCAACGACGCCTGGATCACGGTGGGCGCGGGAACGACTGGAACCGGCAATGGAATGGTGTCCTACAACGTCGCCGCAAACACGAGCAGTGGATCGCGCACGGGAACGCTGACGATCGGTGGCAGCCTGTTCACGATTACGCAACCCGGTGCGGCTTGCGTGTTCACACTCTCCCCGTTCTCGTCGACCCTGACGTCGCCGGCGGCGACGGATGGGACGGTCACGGTCAGCAGCGCCGGCGGCTGCAGTTGGACCGCGGCGAGCAACGCCTCGTGGATCACCATCACGTCGGGCGGCAGCGGAGCCGGAACCGGCGCGGTGAACTACTCGGTCGCATCCAACACCGGAACCACATCGCGTACGGGGACGATGACCATCGCCGGGAAGACGTTCACGGTGACCCAGCCGGCGACGTCGTGCGTCTTTACGATCTCCCCCACCAGTCAAGTGTTCCCGGCCGGCGGTGGAAACGGCACCGTGACGGTGACGACATCCGCGGGCTGCAACTGGACGGCATCTAGCAGCGCCGCGTGGGTGACGATCTCCGGTGGCGCGAGCGGAACCGGATCGGGCACGGTCGGTTTCAACGTGGTCGCCAACACCAGCGCCCTGTCGCGGGCCGCGACGCTGACGATCGCCGGAAAGTCATTCACGGTGACCGAGTCGGGACCGTCGTGCACATTCGCGCTCACGCCCTCCCTGATCACGGCACCGCCCACCGGGACGTCAGGTTCAATTACCATCACCACGCAGCCGACCTGCGCGTGGACAGCGACGACGACTAGCGCGTGGGTGACCGTCTCGGGCTCTGGCATGGGGTCCGGCACCGCGACCTACACGGTGCAGCCAAACACCGGGACAATCGCTCGATCCGGGCTCGTGAACATCGGCGGCGTTTTCGTCGGCGTGAGTCAGCCGGCTCCAACCGCCACCCCGAGCCCCAACTAGTGACCAGGTAAGCTTAATCACTCCGAGGGGCTTCGCCCCTCGGCCTCCTCTGCAAGCCTCCACCTTCGCGCGAAGCCTCGCGGGCGGCCTTGCCGTCTTGCGCCGATAGGCGCACAATCGCCTCAGGGCGGCAGCGCGCGGGAAGGCCGTGGCGGCGTGCCTACTCCTCCTCCCTCTGCGCTGGTTCACCCGGAATCGTAGGTGGACCGTGATTGCGATTCGAACCGTTCTGTGTCCCGTGGACTTCTCACAGGCAACCACACGACAGTTGGACCTCGCCTCCAACCTGTGCCGGGCCTTCAACGCACGGCTCATCCTCCATCACAACCTGAACGCCATGTCCAGTGGCGCCGCTGTCGGCTGGATGTGGGCGGCCGATCACCCGACGCTTTCCGAAGAGACCGCGCAGCAGCGCCTCGCCGCCCTCGCGGAGTCGCAAATGGGTGTTGATGTTCACGTCGGCGTCACGCGAGGGTCGGCGTCGGCATCTGTGCTGGCTGTCAGTGAGGCCGTCGCCGCCGATGTGGTCGTACTGAGCGCGCACGACACCCGGGCCGAGGAGCACGCGTCGGTGACGGAACTGGTCCTCGGGTCGAGCGAACGGTCTGTTCTCACCCTGCACGACAATGGCGCCGATCGTCACGCGTTGACCATGCAGCCGTCGGACGGTGCTCGCCAGATCACACTGGTGCCAACCGCCTTGACGGCGCAGTCTCGGTCCGCGGTGGATTTCGCGTTCGAACTCTCTCGCGCGCTGCCACTCGAGATCCATCTACTGCATCTCATCGCACGGCGGCCCCGGACCGGTGACCACGAGCAGACCGTGGCCGACGCCGAGGGTCACCTGAAAGCGTTGGTCCCGACGGATTGCACCAGGTGGGCATTTGTGCACGTCGGCATCGGTGACCCGGTCGAGGGTATCCTGCACTGGGCGAGTGATCTGTCCGCGGCGTGCGTGGTTATGGGAGAGCATACGCGGCAGCCGCTGCGCCGCTGGTTCAGCAAGGACACATCACGAGCCGTTCTCCACAAAGCCCCGTGTCCGGTGTGGTACGTACCCGGTCAGCACGCAGCCTGACTTACCGCTTGAGCGCGTCGGCCACGAACGCGAACAACTCCTTCGTCACAGGATCGTTCGCCGCACCGAGGTTGTTGTTGAGGCCCTCGTGCGTAACCTCGCGGCCGGCGACGACCTTTACGGCAATCCCAGCGGCTTCGAGTGCATTCGCCATCCGACGCGCCTGCGCGGTGGTGTCCGCGTTTCCGGCAATGTGAAGGATGAGGAACGGAGGGATGCCCTTGTCCCGGGCGATGTGCGTCACCGGGGAGAAGTCGCGATGTTTCGCCGGATCGTCGCCGAATTTCTGCCGATGACCATAGGTCGGCAGCGGCAGGTGGTGTGCTCTGGCGCGCGTCTCGGCCACTTCGATGATGGCGGGGATGTCGAACGTATCGGCGTCCACCGGCACGCACCCCTTGATCATCGTCAGGGAGAAGCCGTGCGCTTTCGCATAGCGGTCATCCGTGCACATCAGCGCGGCGAGCTGCCCGCCTGACGAGTGGCCCATGACCAGGAGCCTGTCGGGGTCACCGCCGTAGGTCGCAATGTTCTTGTGTACCCAACCCAGCGCGCTGGCGACGTCCCCGGTGATGGCGCTCATGTCCACGCTGGGCAGCAGCCGGTGGTTGATGGAGACGAAGACCAACCCCGCATCGGTGAACGCCTTCGGTTTGAGGGCCACCATGGTCTTGTCGCCCGTCTGCCAGCCGCCGCCGTGAATCCAGAAGACTACCGGCAGGTTCTTCGCACCCGCCGGCGCGTACACGTCGAGCACCTGGCGTTCGTGTGCCGTGGCGTACCGGACATCGTGTGTCACCTGCTGGGCGTGCGCGCCGCGGACACTGGCGAAGACGACGAGAAAGAGACAGATGACGCGCTTCATCGCATTGACCTCCAACCGATCCGCATTCGACCGAGCCGCATCTTACCCTCACAACACGAGCGGGCACGCGTCCACGTCGCATTTGGGTAAGATAGCGCCCGAGGAATGTCCGAACTACAGAACGTTGAGCTCATGCTCGAGGAGGCGAAGCGCGCCGCCAACGCCGGGGAGCTCGCGTCGGCCGATGTGTTGCTGCAGGATGTCGCGCGCATCCAGGAGGCCGAGCTGGGCCCACTGCATCCGGCACTGGCCAACACCGTCAATAACCTCGCCGTCGTCGCGGAAATGGACGGGCGGCTCCCCGATGCCGAGATCTACTATCGCAGGGCAGTGGCTATAGCCGCCGTCTCGCTGGCGCCTGACGATCCGATCGTCGTTTCGAGCCGAAAGAACCTCGAGGATTTTTGCCGCGAGTGCGGGCTGCCCGTCGATACCTCAGCCGCCGCACCTTCCCTGCCGCGCCCCGAGGACCGATCGGACGGAGTCGTCCTCGATCAGGCAACCGGCGAGGCGAACACGCCTGCGGAACGTCAAGCGGCTGAGCCCGACTTCGCGGTGCAGACGTCGACGATTGCGGCCGTCCCTGATTCACCAACAGAGGCTGCTGACTCCGCCCCAGCCGCCGCGAGGACGCGGTCGCTCGCAATTGTCGCGCTCGGTCTCATCGCGCTGGTCGCCGCTGCGCTTTTCATCACGCGACCATGGTCGACGCGCGAATCGCCCGCACCAACGCAGACTCCCGAGCCGGCTGCGCCGCACGCCGCCGAACCTGCGCCAACGCCCTCAGCCGTCCCGGCACCCGCGCCGATCGAGCAACAGCAACCGCAGCCCAAGGTGGCATCGCGCGACGACAAGTCGGGCGCCGCCGCCAGCCAACCGACTCCAGGTCCCTCATCTGACGGTATCAGTCTCGTGACGTCGCAACTGTGCCGGACGCTTTCCGTTGGCAGCAACTGGCGATGCGATCCCGCCGGTGAATCCGTCGCGCCTGGTCCGATCGTCCTCTACACGCGCGTCAAGTCCCCTCGCGATGCGATCGTGATCCATCGCTGGTACCGAGGAGACACGCTGCAGAAATCCGCACGCCTGACGATTCAGGCCAACAGCACCGACGGATATCGTACCTACAGCCGACAGACGGTAAGAAGCGGCGAGGACTGGCGAGTGGAGGTGACGACCACGGCCGGCGATCTGTTGTACGAGCGCCGTGTGACGGTGCAATAACCCTTTCCGCGTTACCCCCAACCCATCTGCGTTCGCCCGAGCACGGTCAGATCTGCTTCCGTGGCTCTCCCGGTGAAGCCGACCTCCAGATCCATCGGCGCGAAATCCGGTGCGGAGCGACCGGAAAGAAAAGCGTCCCTCTGCTTCGGGAGATACGCGCGATTCTTGGCACAGTCTGGCGCAGAGCCGATATAGATCACGCTCGCGTAGTCATGGCCCGCGTGCCGGTCGGCAACTGCGTGACAGATGTCCGTGTGCCAGAAGACCGTATCGCCCGGCTGCACCTCGGGAATGGACACCAGTCCAGGAAATAGATCCTGGTGCCACTCGGGGCTCATTCCTAGCGCGCGCCCCGGCGCCGCGCCGCACAGATCGCCCTCCGGCACGTCGTCCTGCAGGGCGCGGAGCAAGACGTAGCAGATGCCCTCGGCAATGGGGATCAATCGCAGCGTGCCGTCGTTCGGGCCCTGGCGCGTCAATGCGGTCCACCCCTGATAGGTGCGGAACATACTGCACACCGCCGGCGACGGAATCTCGCGCGTGTCCAGCCGGTGCGTGCCGTCGAACGGATCGTAGCCCCGCCAGTTGCCCGCGAAGACGTGTTCGTACACGCGCTGGTAGCCGGGGTCAATCCAGCGCTCGACCGTGCCCGCGTCCATGTGCGGCGAGAGGCCCAGTGTTTCGTCACCGGGTTGGCGGCGGCGTACTCGATCGGCATACGTGCATTCGCGGTCCGGATCGAACACCCCTTCGTAGCGCCAGAGCCGATTGAGGAACGATCTCGTCTCGGCAAGCCTCGGATCCTGCCGTGCGTTCACTTGCGGCTTCGACCAGTAGACGTTGAAGATCTGCGGTCTGCCGGCTTTCAGGCCGGAAAAGTATTTGTCGAGGCTGCGTTTCGCCGCCTCGCGCTCCTCGTAGTGGTTCGCGTCGAGGTATTCACCGAGCTCAGCGAACCACTCACTCGCGACTGTTTGCGAGAATACGCCGCGCACTACCGCGCAGCCGGTCCTACGAATTGCGGCGCGCGTTTCATCGCTGACCCTGCCGTCCTTGATGTCGCGATACGCGACTTCAGGCACCACCGCGCGGCCCGCCATCGAATCCGACTGAATTCGATCGGCCGCACGGCGGACATGGTCCTTCACCTCGAGGTAGGCGCGACGCAACGCGTCGCGTGCTGGCGCCAGCGACCGCTTGAAGGCCACAATCCGGTCGGTCACGTCGGACGTACCCGTTACCTCTGCGCGCATGTTCCCCTCCACGACATCGTGCGATGTGCATCGCGCCTGCGTTACGACTCGCAGCTCTATTTCTTCGGATACCAGTATGTGAAATGGCAGTTCTCGCAAGCGCGATCGATGGCGTCGCCGGCGTCCAGCAACGCATCCTTGTCCTTAGCCTCGATTGCCCGCATCGCGGGCAGCACGCTGTCGTAGAGGCCATTCGCCAGCTTGGCGAACTTGTCGCGATCCTGGTTGATGAGCGCTTCGACCTGCTCCGGCGGCAATTCCACGCGGGGGTCGCCTTTCTCCCCGGGCCTCGCCACGTGGCGGCCGGGAATCAACAGCAGGTTCGAGGCTTCCATGAGGTGGATCGCGCGGCGCCGCACCTCCTTCCATTCTTCATCCGTACGCGGGTACTTTTCTTCCTTCCCCTTGGCCGTCACGGTCGTCGCGACCGCGTCCCAGATGTAATCGGCGCTGGGATCGACCAGCGAATCCATGATGTCCTTGATGGTCGCATCGACCCGGAATTGAGGCTGTGCCGCGGGCTCGGGTTTCGATCCCGGTCGCCCCTGACAACCAGAGACCCCCAAAACGGCCGCGAGGATCACCGACGCATATTTACGCATTGCCGCCCCTTCAGAAGACCGTTCATCCTACAATCACCAAATCAACAATGGAGTTGCCGATATCACTGCTTGGCTGGTGCCAATGGCTGGAGCATACACCGCTGGCCACGGCGATCAGCGAATCGGTCTGGCTGTTCCCGCTGATTGAAGGCACCCACATCATGGCGTTGCCGTTATCGGTCGGAATGATTGTGATGTTCGACCTTCGCCTGCTCGGGCTGGCGTTTCAAAGCGCGCCGGCGTCGAGAGTGATGGCCGACATCGCGCGCTGGTCGAAGCCTGGCTTTGCCATCATGTTCATGACCGGCGCTCTCTTGTTCATGACGCAGGCCGGGAAGGCGTATGGAAATCCGTTTTTCCGCGCGAAGCTGCTTTTTCTCCTGATCCTCGGCATCAATGCCGCGGTGTATCAAACTATCTTCTATCCAAGCATGGCGCAGTGGGATGCCGACGGTCGAACGCCATTCGGTGCTCGCGTCTGCGGCGCGCTCTCGCTCGTCGTCTGGATCGGCGTGATCATCTGTGGCCGGACGATGGCATATCAGTTTTGAGATTCGAAACAGCTTGAAAGGCTCCGATTATGTTCGCCCTTGCGTCCTTCCTCGAGTGGTGCTCGAACACCAGATGGATGGTCTACATCCGGGACAGCAGCTTCGGGATGCCTGCGCTGCAGTCCGTGCACCTGGTCGGATTGACGGTGCTGCTGGCGTCAATCCTGGTGATCAACTTGCGGTTGGCCGGCTTCAGCATGATGGGCTGGTCGCTCCCCTCGCTGTCGCGACAGCTCAGGCCATGGGCCATAGGCGCCATCACCATGGTGATTGCCTCGGGAATCGTCATGTTCCTGGGGAACCCCGCAAAATACCTGGCCAGCTATCCCTTTCTATTCAAAATGACCGTGCTGGCTATGTCGATTCTGTTTCAAGCCAGCGTGCTCCGAAGACTGTCCACGATGGAGCCGGCATCACCTCCGCGGCGGATCGACCTCTTGGCTGCGGGCCTCTCGCTGACGCTCTGGTTCACCGTGGGATGGGCAGGACGCGCAATTGCCTTCGTGTAGAAATGCGTGTATTCTCGCGCTTCCAGGAGGCTTCCCATGATTCGCCGGATTCTGTTTTCGCTGGCATTCCTCCTCGTACTGCTTGGCAACGACGCCCTGGCCCACCACAACATGACGGCGCTCTTCGACTTCAACGATCGCGTCACGTTGACCGGTACGTTGACGAAGATCGATTGGAGAAATCCTCATACCTACTTGACCGTCGACGTGAAGAACGCCAAGGGCGCGCTCGAAAGCTGGCAGGCGGAGGGACCTTCTCCGAGCTGGTTCCGCATTCGAGACATCGGGAAGTCAGATTTCGAGGCGAGCATGAGCAAGAGCCTGACGCTCGAACTCAGTCGGGCGCGCGATAAATCTCTGTCAGGCCTTCTCCGAACCGTCACGATGCCAACCGGTCGTGTCGTATCGGCGTGTCCTCAGAACTGCTGAACTGATCGCACCCGCCAGAGGTGTGCCATGAAGAAAGTCACTCGCACCGCGATCGGGGTCGCGGCCGTCGCCCTGTGTTTGGTCCACCTTCCGCGGCGTGCAGCGGCTCAGGAGCTTTCGGCAGAAGCGAAAGACAAAGCCACGGCGGAAGCCAGAGCCAAGCGCAACGCCCTGCAGTTCGAAAACAACGCGCGGACGATCGTGTTCTACGATCGCGCCGGCAAACGGACGGGTAGCCTGGGTGAGCGGGCGCTGTACGGCGAAACAATCCTGTCCCCGGATCGCTCGCGTGTCGCCGTTATCAAGAACGATCTGGCCAGCGAGAGCGCAGACCTCTTCGTCCTGGATGTCGCGACCGGCGCCAGCACACGTCTGACGACCAGCGCCAGAACTGAATTCGTGATGGCTCCGGTCTGGTCGCCGGACGGCAGCCGGATCGCGTACGTCACCATCCTCAAGGGTCAGGAAGGCGTGTATGTGCGGCCCTCGAACGGCCAGGGGACTCCGGAACTTCTCTTCCAGAATCCCGGCGCCTTCCTGAATCTGTCCGACTGGTCGTCGGATGGCCGGTTCCTGACCTACGCCTTTTCCGATCTGGCGGGAGGGACGTTGTATACCCTGTCGCTCGACGGCGGCGCCGCACGAAAGCCTACACAGATCGCGCACAGCGATTTGCGGATGTTCGCACCGAAATTCTCCCCCGATGGCCGCTTCCTTTCGTACATCGTCATCGACAAGGAGAACCGGCCAGAGGTGTTCGTTCGCTCCCTCGATCCTGCGGCGACTGCCGGGCCCTGGCAGATTTCCGAAGGCGCCGCCAGCGAAGCGTACTGGCGCCGCGACGGGAAGGAGCTCTATTACCTGGCGCGCGACCAGTCCATGATGGTTGCCGAGGTGAGCACCTCTCCGACCTTCACGTTCGGCAAACCGAAGGTGTTGTTCAAGCAAGCGAGCGCGGTCCCGGACCGCCTCGGCTACGTCAGCGCAGACGGCGACCGCTTCCTCGCGCTTCCTCCGCCGCGCGGGCCGCAGCTTCAGCAGATCACGATCTTCGATCGCCGCGGAGAAGTGGTGCAGAAAGTGGGAGACCCTGGGTTGTACTCCGGACCATCCTTTTCGCCTGATGGCACACGGCTGCTGGTCACGAAGAACGATCGGCAGACCGCGCAATCGGATCTCTGGACGATCGAACTGGCGAGCGGAAAGCAAACGCGGCTCACCAACGATACCCTGCCGAGAGTCAATCCGTTGTGGTCCCCAGACGGCAAGTACATTTATTACTCGTCGTTCCGCAATGGCGATTTTCCCGTCTACCGCAAGTCCGCCGATGGAACCGGCGACGAGGAATTGGTGTTCCGGTACACGCCGGGCGCGTTCGTCGGCCTCAGCGACTTTTCACCTGATAGCAAGTTCCTGATCTGCGACTCGGGCGGCGTGATCATGGTCGTGCCGCTGACGGGCGATCCCGCGTCGCGCAAGGAAATCGAGTTCCTGCGCGAGGAATTCACGGACGGAATCGGCCGCCTCTCCCCCGACGGCAAGTTCATGGCGTTTCGATCGGATGAGGCCCAGCCTGAACGGGGCGAGGTCTACGTGCGGCCATTCGATGCGTCTACGGGGCTGCCAGGCACTGGGAAATGGCGCGTGTCGAAGGATGGCGTCATGGCAATGCTGCACTGGCGCGCGGACGGAAAGGAAATGTTTTTCCGAGGTCAGAACCTGGAGTCAAACGAGCTCCTCCTGATATCCGTCGATGTCGCAACCGCACCGGCCTTCAATGCGGGCGCGCCGAAGGTGCTGTTCAAGCTGCCCGGCCCCCTGGGCGGGAATCTCGGGAACATCAGCCGCGACGGTCAGCGCTTCGTCTTTGCGGTCAACGTTCCCGCCGCCGGTACACGCTGACGTCACGCGCGCAGCCAGAGCGTACGATCGGCTATGCGTAACCCTGGCACCGCCGCCGTCCTCAGCGCCATCCTTCCGGGGCTGGGTCAGTTCTACAACGGCGACTTTCTCCGCGGCATCTTCTGGTTGATCGTCACACCCGGCATGTGGATCGGGACCGGAGGGATGCTGGGGTGGGTGTGTCACGTGATCGCGGCGGCGACGGCGCACCACCGGGCGAAGGTGAAGAACCGCGCCGCAGCCTAGGGCCACAGAAGAACACAGCAGAACACAGAACGTACGCCACGAGGAACACAGAGAAACATCGACATTCTGAAACGCTGTGCTCTTCTGTGTTTTTCTGTGGCCGTTTTTCTGTGGCGTTACTCGACCGACATCGCCTCGATTGTCGGAACACGCGACGCCTGGTATCCAGGCCACCACGAGGCAAGGGCAGCAATCGCGGTCAGCATCGCAGCGATCCCGACGACGACCAGGCCATCGGTCTGATGAATGCCGAACGAGGACGCGGAGAGCCATCGGCCAGCCACTACCGCGAGACCGGCCCCTGCGAGTGATCCGGCGATCGCATACCGCACTCCCCCACGCACCACCATGAGCGTCATCGCCCGAGGAGTCGCGCCCAGCGCAAGCCGGACGCCGATGTCTCGGCGTTGTTGGCGCACGACATACGACATCAGCCCAAACACACCGAGTGCTGCCAGGATTCCGGCAGCGGCGGCAAAGCTGCCGACCAGAGCCGTCCAGTGTCGCGGCTCGCTGAGCGCGTCTCCCAGCCGCGCCTGTAATGTCGTGGATTCGACGAGCGCTTCGCCGTCGATGCTACGGACGACACGGGTCAGCTGACGGATTGCCTCGTCCTCAGATCCACTGGTGCGGGCAAGCATCCGAAACGAGTTCGCGTTCGCGAGATCGGCCGTCTCATACACCGCGTCCCCGTTTTGATCGAGTCCCTGATACTTCACGTCGCTGACGACGCCGACGACCTCGGTCAAGGGACAAGAGGTACAGCCTCCTGAGACCATCTTGCGACCAATGGCCGACTGACCGGGGAAGTACCGGCGAGCCCAGGATTCACTGACCAGCACGGTTGGCGATCCGGAGACGTATTCCGCGGCGGTGAAATTGCGCCCTTGCAGCAGGCGTACTCCCAGGGCGTCCAGGAACCCTGGCGCGACGCTGTTCCAGGGCGCTGTTGGTTCGCCTCCCCCACGTGCGGGAAGATCAATCAAATCAAAGTTATTCACCTCATCGGCATCGTCTGGCGGAATGTTGACGCCCAGACCGAGAGCGGAGATATGAGGCACTTCGCGGGCGCGATCCAACAGTCGCTGCCAGAACGCCGCGCGCGCCTTCCTGTCCGCGTACCGAGGACCGGCGAGCTCGATGTTGAGCGTCACGGCCCCTGCCGCGGTGAAGCCAGGGTCGACGGCCTGCAGCCGCCAGATGCTTTGAAGAAACCAGAACGCGCAGGCGACAAGAGGTAGGGCGAGCGCGAATTCGGCACAGACCAGGACAGCCCGCAGTCGATTCGTGCGCCGATCGCGGCCGACGCGTCGTGCGTCGACGCGCAGATGGCGGCCGCGGCGGCTCAGGCTGGTCATCAGTGCGGGAACAGTTACCAGCACTCCACTCAAGGCGGCGGCGCCCGCCGCGAATGCGAGGGCGCGCACGGTCAGCGATGCATCACTGATGTGCGGAAGTACCGGCCAGAGGGCGCGTGCCACTGGGATGAGAACTGATGCGAAAACAGTTCCCGCCGCGCCAGCAGCCAGCGTGAGCACGAGGCTATCGGTGACGAGCAGGCGGGCAATGCGTCCAGGCGTCGCTCCAAGCGCGAGACGGATGGCCAGTTCCTGGCTTCGTGCCGAGGCACGCACCAGCATCAGCGTCGCCACGTTCGCCAGAGCAATGAACCAGACGAACAGCACCGCTCCGCTGAACAGTGCAACCCGCTTCGGGGCATCGCCGAGGATCGTCGCGCGCAACGGCCGCGGCGTCATCACCGCTGACTGATCGCGAAAGCTCGAGGCCCACAACGGGAAGATGCGCCGACTGATCCCCGCAAGGTCTTGCGCCGCCATGTCGACCGTCACGTCCGGTCGCAGCCGGCCGATGCCGCGCAGCCAGAATGGGCCGCGGCGGCGCGGCGTCTGGATTTTCAAAGGCAGCCAGATCCGGCTTCGGATGCCGGCCAGTTCAGTGACACCTGAGGGCAGCACGCCCACGATCGTGTGGTGAACGCCGTCGGCCACAAGGTCGCGGCCGATTGCCGACACTCCACCGAATCGCTCCGCCGCAAACGCATGAGAAATCACCGCGACCGGGGGCGCAGATTCCGGTTCGTCGTCCGGGGTAAACATCCGACCGGATCCGGCGCGAACGCCCGCGGCGACAAAGAAGCCTGCCGTGCCGAGCCCGGCCCCCATGCGCTCGGTCGCGCCCATGCCGCCGAGCGCCACGTCGCCGCGGCGCGCCATTCCCACCGCGTCGAAACTCCGCTGCTGCTCCAGCAATGCGAGCGCGTCGACGCTGGACAACGACCATCCATTGTCCGGTGAGTTGCTCTGGTAGATCCGCACCAGACGGTCGGTCACACCGTAGCGCGCGTCGGAGAAGAGGATCGTGTCGGCGACGGCGAACACAGCAACCATCGCACCAAGCGCACCGCCGAGCACGACTATCACCGTGGAAGCGAAGACTGGCGCCGCCCAGAGGAGGCGTAGTGCATGTCTGATATCTCCTGCGAAATCCTCCAGGGGCCTGATGCCCCTGGCATCGTGCACATGCTCCTTCACCTGTTCTACGCCACCGAGCGCCACGATCGCCTGTCGCCGTGCGTCGCGTGGGTCGATCCCCCGAGCGATCCTGTGTTCGACGTCCCGTTCGATGTGAAAGGACAGTTCCTCGTCGAATTCGCGATCGACCTGCTGGCGGCGAAACAACGCGCGAAGGCGTTCAGAGAAATCTGAAAGAAGCGACATCACACACTCTCACTGCGCGAGAATCTCATTCAGCGCGGCAGATGCCCGCCGCCACGACCGAATCTCAGCCTCGAGCTGGCGTCGGCCCGCAGGCGTCATCACGTAATACCGCGCGCGCCGGTTGTTTTCAGTCGTCCGCCACTCGGATCGGATCGATCCTTTGCGCAGCATTCGCTGCAGCGCCGGATAGAGCGATCCGTGCGGAACCTTGAAGACTTCCCCGGACATCTGATCGAGCCGTTGCGCGATCCCCCATCCATGCATCGGCTCGAGCGACAGCGCCTTCAGCACCATCAACTCCACCGTTCCTTGAAGTAAGTCGCCGCCCATGCGCTGCCTTCCTCCAGATAATCTGGAGGAACTGTATCACATTCGCAGTTCGCTCTTCGCGGTTCGCGGTTCGCGGGTTCGCGGGTTCGCGAACTGTTCTGTAATGCCGCCGACAACTTTGACATCGTCTACGGTGCGAGCCGATCCGCTTATCGGCCTTGCCGACGAGATTTGCTCGATTTTCCGCCAGCCGGCGCCCAGACCACGGAAGCTCAATCAGTCGCCGCCCGGCTCCTCATTTGCTCCGATTTGGTTACCAATGACTTCGCGTGCGCGCTTCGTGTGTGTCTTGACCTTGCTCGCGACGCCGGCGGCGGCGCAGTCCACCACCGAGGAGGGCATCCGCGCGGCGCTCGGCGGCGACTACCGGGAGGCCCTTCGCATCCTGCGGCCGCTGGCTGACGACACGGCGCACCCGGACCCGGCCGCGCAGTTCTTCCTGGCGATCCTGCAGGACACGGGACACGGAGGCGGCGGCAACACCCGCGCCTGCGCACTGTTCCAGCGCGCCGCGCGACAGCCGAATCCCTTCGCCGGCCAAGCCGCGGCCCTTGCGACTGTGATCCGTGAGCAACTCGGTGAGGGCGCCTCTATGTTCTGCATTGCGGACGAGCGCTGGCAGGGCGGCCCGCCGCTGTCGTTCACGCTGGGCCCCGAACACCGAATCGCCTTCGCAGACACGAGCGTGAGGGTGACCTACTACGACCAGGAGCAGGCCGCGACCATGGTCCCTTCACAGGACGCGGTCAGTCTCTCGCTCCAATACACGCCGCTGACCGTCACGCAGCCCACAGCAGCGCGCCGCCATTTCTTTCAATGGTTCACATGGGTTCGTGACCCGACAGCGCAGCCGTCCGCGTGGAAGCTGTACTGGGCGCTGAGCGAGGTGGTCGGTGTTCAATGGCTCTTGATCAAGAGTGAAGTCTTCGCCGTGGTGAGCGGCCCTGCCCCACCGGCATCGCACGACGTCTCGAATCTGGTTCGGCTTCAGGTCAACGCCAACGGCGACGCGGAGTTCGCAATCGTCGGCGGAAGCACACCGCGCACCGAGCTGATCCCAGTGAAAGGCGGCCGATGATGATGAAGCGCGTCTTGCTGATCGCAGTCTTCATCAGTGGTGCAGCTCGCGCGGTTTCTGGTCAGACTGGAACCGCCGACGGGGTGGCGGCCCTCGCGCGCGGCGATTATCAGCGCGCGGTCCAGATCCTCAAGCCACTCGCCGAAGACTGGCGGACCGAGAATACCGTCGCTCAGTTCTTCATGGCGGGTCTCTATGAGTCCGGCGAGGGCGTGCCCGTCGATCCGTTGCGCGCGTGCGCGCTGTATATGCGCGCGGGGAGCAATTTCGAGAGTCCATTTGGCCAGGAAGCTGGGAAGCTCTTTGCCCCGTCGGCCTCGCGGAGCGAAGAGTTCAACCTCGAGTGCCAGACCCTGGCCATCGTCGGATTCGACAGCGGGTTCGAGCCTCGGACCTTCGATTTGGCGCCGGGACACTACGTCGATTGGAAACTGTCGGCGGCTACGGTTACCTACGATGGGCGCAGCAAACGCCTCGAGACGCCATTGTTCGGAACACGGGGCGCGCGGTTCCTATCGTTCGAGCACACCGAGCTCCTGACCGGGCGGGCGCGAGCGCTGCCGCGCCATTTCATCGAAGCGTTCGTCTGGCTACCGTCTGGAAAGTCAGGCCCGTGGATGCTGGAGTGGTACATCTTTGAAATCGTCAGAGACGAGATCATCTCGGTCGAGGTGTCGGAGCTGACCACCGAACGCGGCGCTGCCCCTCCTCCACCCGACTCGTTCAATCCGCGGGACTACGCCGTGCTGCGCGTGGACGATGACGGGAATGCCGAGTGGGCAGTGCTGAAAGGGCCGCGTCAGATGACGCAGCGGATCGAGACCGACGCAGAACGGCGAGAGGTCCGCGAGGAAGCAGCTGCGCGCGACGCAGCCTTGAAATCAGTTGACTGGAAAACACCGCACGACGTGTCCAGGCAGCCGGAGATGAACTACACCGGCGCCGACGGTTGCGGCAACGTGACAGTGTACGGGTGGTCAGCCGACCGCGCCGAGGCCGTTCTCGTGGGGGTGGACGGCTCTGCCCTCGATCTGTCAGTCCAGTCAGGGTTCGACCTGTCGCGAGAGTCCTCACGGATCTCCGTCAAGGCCTACGTGTTCGACAAGGCTCAGCGCGGCTTCGACTTCTGTTCCGACGTGCACATCTCGTACGGTCCAGAAGCCGTCGGCCCTGAGATCTGGCAGGCTGTCGGCGGCGTGATCACGATCGAACTGTCTCCCCCGGGGATACGGGCCCGCGAGCCCGGCATGCGCCGGGCGACAGTCATCTTGAACGAGTTGGTGTTGCGGAACTCGGCGGGGACGACCGTCCGCATCGCACGGCCGGTGAAGCTGACCGCCACGGTTGGCCGGGTCTTCGGATGAACTGGGGTGAGCAGGGCTCGCCCACCCACCGACCCTGGACCGACCTCAGCAAGCCAAATCCGGCCACCACAAGCTCGCCCCCCTGTCGCCAACCCGGGCCGCGCATACTTCTCTGTTGCGCAATTCAATTTCTGTTGTAGAGTCTCCGACGCACGCGGGCTTGTTCGGTTCCGTCAACGCTCAGCGCAAGGAGGACTCATGGGCTTGTTCGGCATGTCACAACCGGATCCTAGGCAGCAGGCGGGGGACGCCTACAAACTCGCTCGGACGGAAGTCTGGGATGCGGAGATCGGGCGCATCGGGAAGGAAGAATTTCAGCGACGGAGGAGTGCCTTGACCGACGCGCAGTCGGGCCGTCCAGACGGACCGCGCGACTTCGACGAGTGGGAGAAGCACCTTACGGAAACCGTTGCGAAACGGGCCGATGAGCTGCTGCGTGCCATGCAAAAGAGCTGAAGCCCGGGAGAGCGGGTGCGGATCGCCGGCAGCGGCGGTTGGCACCCGCCGCCCACCGAAAGCCACACCGGAACGACCCTTCACCCACCTTCACTTCTTCGCCGCGACGAAGTCCTCCATCACAGCCTTTCGAAGCAAGCGTGGCGGCAGCAGTCCCTGCGCGAGAACGAAGTCATGAAATTGCCGGACATCAAAACGGGTGGCAAGCGCTTTCTCGACCTCGCTGCGCAGCTCCAGAAGCCGCGAGTATCCGTAAAAATAGCTGGTCGCCTGGCCCGGAGCGCGAAACGTATACCGCTCGACTTCCTGCGTCGCCATCGCATCCGACAGCACGACATCGTCCATCAACAGCTTCTTGACCCGATCGGGCGTCGTCCGCCCCATCTGCAGCTCCGGATCGCTGAAGGCCCGCGCCGCCCGCAGCAGCCGGTGCTGCAGCGAAATGAGCTGGCCTTCACGTGGCATGAACGGCTTCATGATGTATTCGGCGTAGAGGCCCCAACCTTCGACATTAGTGCTGTTGAACGCATAGATCGCTCGTGCCTGCGAGACGCCGTGCTCGATCATCGCGGCAAACTGGAGTTCGTGGCCGGGGCGCGCTTCGTGCGCGGTCAGCGTCCATGACGCCGCCTCAAACGTGAAATCGTCGTACTGCTTTGTTTTTGAAGGATCCGCCGAGGGGATGTTGAGCGGCAGAATGAACTCTCCCTGTTCGCCTCGATTGTCGATGAGCCGCGGCGGACGCATGTTCGGGGCGGGTTGCTGCGCACTCTCGGCCGCGCTGGCAATCCGGATGCGAGCCGGTCGGTCTGGCAGCGTCACGAGATTCCGAGTACGGATGATCTCTTCGAGCTCGGCCAGCCGCCGCTGATAGTGCGGGAGTATGGCGTCTCCCACCAGCTGCTGCTTCTTCAAATTGCGAATGATCGCGCGGTAATCTGAATCGGGACTCTTCTGGTCTCGAGCGATCTCCCCCGCAATCGCCTGCATCTCCTTTTGAATCTCGTCGAACGCCTTGTGCGCCATCGACACCAGTTCCTCGGGCGGGAGGTCGACGCCGTACTGGGTCAAGTTGATCGCGTACAGCTCCGCGGGAAGCTTGAAATCGGTTCGCGTCCGCGGAAGGATCTCGGCCCGGACGGCGCGCTCGGTACGCGGCGAACTGCGTCCTGAGGGTTTCGAGCAGCGGATCGGCTTCGATGATGCCGAACTTTTTGAACAGGTCCGCGAGACCCGAGGTAAAGACAGGAATGTTGCCCAGGTCACGTTCGACTTGAGCCTTGAACGGCCCCAGCAGTTCCTTTTGAGCGAGGCGCTCGCGCACGCGCTCGAGCGCAAGTTCCGTGAACGGCTTGAAACCAGGCTCAGCGCCCGTGTACTTACGCAGCCGGACGAGGGCAGCACGGCGCCGGTCGGGTGGAACCTGATCATCCAGCAGGGCGCGAAGGCTGCCGAAGATCGCCTGCGGGGCGTTGATGTATGGCAGCAGGAGACGCTGGCCAAGGTCGAAGGACTTTAATCCCTGGCGGGTGTCATCGAGCAGGATTTCGAGATCCTGGCGGACGAGCGGATCCTTCTCGGCCGAGAATCGCCGCTGGATCTCCTGCTCACCGCGCACGAGGCTTTCGCGAACCCGTGTGCTGCGATCGGAGGTCAGCAGGGTGATCTGATCGTCAAATCCTTCGACACCGACAGCCGCCGCCCCTTCGGGCGAAAGCTTTGCCTGCTCCTGGAGCAGCCAGCGCGTATGTTCGTTGCTCCGAGCGACCCATGCTGGCGCGGACGTCGACCGAGGTAAGGTGGTTTGAGCCGAAATCGTGATCGTCGCAGCCAGCACCGCACCGATAGAGGGAAATGAGTTACGCAGAGTCATGCACGCTACCCTCGCTAAACCGGACGGTACCACAAGCTGACGATCACGATCTTCAGGAAACTCAGGGATGCCTGCGGTCAAAAGTCTTCCCGCAAGCAGACAGCCAGGCGAGAAACGCTGGCTAACTGATGCGCACGTTGCGGAGATCGCCGGCCCGCATCTTGCTCAGATCCCCCTGAGATGCACGACCAGCGACGCCTTCCACTGACGACCGCGAGAAACCGAGTGTGGCAGGACACCGCCGCAGAAAGCCTTCTTGGCACTGCGGTCGCCGTCATTGGTCTGACGGGCGTCAACCCGCTCGTGCTGGCCACGAACCAGTGGCTCGCTGATGTCGTCCCGGGAATCGACCCGGTGGTGACGATGCTGGCGCTGGTCATCACCCTGACTGCCGGCCTCGTGCTGGGTGGCATCGCGCTCAAGACGCAGGCGCGCCGGATCACGGACCAGCGCAGGGTCTTTGCGCGAACCGAAACGCGCCAGGTATCCTCCGCTCGCGCAAAAGCCTGACAATTCCTCACCGAGAGATCGACACGATGGGATGCAGCTCGATGCAGTTCTTCGATCGACCGCGTTGTCCATGGTCGAAGTCGTAGAAGCCGACCCCCTGAATTCGTACCATGCTCCCGACGAGAGATGACGCAGAGGCTCCGTTCAGCACGCCCGCGAACATTCCTTCGACACTCCGCAGCGCGGCCAGGTGCGGCGACATCATGGCGCTTGAACACCGGGTATCCGCCAGTTCGGTGACGACTGATGAACCAGGATCGTCCGGATCCTCGAGGACGATGTGGTAGTCGCGGTCATCCTCGGACGCGATGAAAATCACGCGACCGAAGATCTCGAACACGCGGAACTCTTCCGGGTAGCTCCGTCGATCTGGCCCCGCCTCGCAGTGTGGCCCCAGCGCGTTCAGATCGCGGATTGAAATTGGCGTGACTGCAGACAGGCTGACCGAGCTCGCGTCCTGATCGGCCAGCGTCTTGACGAACCATCGCTCCACGCCGCACGACAGCCCCGGATTGGACGGCGGTGGAGTCGGCGACGGCGTCGTGGGCGTCGATGAACCTCCGCAACCCCAAATCGTGACGGTCAGGCACGTCAACAGTGCAGCGCTGCAATGTGAACGACCCACGATGTAGATGCATGGTGATCTTCCGGACGACGGGTGTCAAGCGGGGTTGCGGTTGTTCCTCCGACTAAGCCACCACCATCTTGGCCTTGGAAGAGACGGCCCACTGTCGGTACTGTTGCCCGAACGGCCGTCCAGCGAACCGGAGGCCGCAAGGTGACACATGACACCACTCGATGCTGACGCGCGCGTTGAATCGGAACGGCGCACACCGCTTGACATCAACGCCACGACATTCCGCGCGCTCGGTCATCGTCTCGTGGACGATGTCGCGGCGTTTCTCGAGTCGCTGCCGACGCGGCCGTTGACAAGCAGTCAGCCTCCCTCCGGCGTGCGCGACGCGCTCGGACTCGGTGGACCGCTGCCACAGCAGGGCACCGATCCCGCAGCGCTGCTGCAGCACACGGCGTCGCTGCTATTTGAGAACTCCCTCTTCAACGGACATCCGCGCTTCTACGGATACATCACCTCCTCGCCGGCGCCGATCGGCATCCTTGCGGAACTCCTGGCCGCGGCGATCAACGCCAACGTCGGATCGTTCATGCTCGCGCCCGCGGCCACGGAAATCGAGTCGGAGACGGTACGGTGGATTGCCGAGTTCATCGGCTACCCCGCCGATTGCGGCGGGTTGCTGGTGAGCGGCGGCAACATGGCGAACATGGTTTGCTTTCTTGCCGCACGCGCGGCTCAGGCCGCATGGAACGTCCGCGAACAGGGCATGCTCGGCAGCGGCGGGCGAACGCTGCGCGTCTACTGTTCACCGGAGACGCATACGTGGATTAGCAAGGCTGCCGACCTGGCAGGGCTCGGTACTGCGGCGATTCGTTTCATTCCCACCGACAGCGATCTGCGACTCGACGTCGATCAACTGCGGCGCCAAATCGAGGCGGACGCGGCTGCGGGAGACCTGCCGTTCCTGGTCGTCGGCACCGGCGGTTCGGTGAGCACGGGCACGGTTGATCCGCTTCGGAAGATCGCTGCGGTATGCAGGGAGCACGGTTTGTGGTTTCACGTAGACGGTGCGTATGGCGGCTTCGCCGCGGCAGTGCCCGACGCCCCGGAGGATCTGCGTGGACTGGTCGAAGCGGACTCGGTCGCCGTCGACCCGCACAAGTGGCTCTATTCGCCGCTCGAAGCCGGGTGCGCGCTGGTCAGGCAGCCCGAATCACTCCGCAACGCTTTTACCTACCATCCGCCCTACTATCATTTCGCGGAGCTCGCGACCAACTACGTGGACTACGGCCCGCAGAACTCGCGGGGGTTCCGCGCGTTGAAGGTGTGGCTGGCATTCCGGCAGGCTGGCGCCGCTGGCTATCGGGCGATGATTGCCGAGGACATGGCGCTCTCGCGCACCATGGCGGACGCGGTCGCGCGGCATCCTGAATGCGAACTCATGACCCAGGCCCTGAGCATCACCACGTTTCGTTACGTCCCGATAGATCTCCGCTCGAGAGTCGGCGAGGCTGATACGGAACGACAGCTGGATGCGCTGAATCGAGCGCTGTTGGACCGAATCCAGAACAGCGGCGAAACCTTCGTGTCGAACGCGGTCATCGGCGGCCGCTACGTGCTGCGCGCGTGCATCGTCAATTTCCACACGACGAAATCGGATGTCGAGGCGCTGCCCGACACCGTCGCCAGACTCGGACGAGCCGTCGATGCCGATCTCGCAGGACGCCGGGTCGCTACTGACTGAGCGGTTCTAGAGCGCCGAGAGGATCCGTTGCACGCTGTGCTCCACATCGAGGTCGGCCGTGTCGATCACGATTCGCTCGCCATTCCATGGCCGATAATCACGCGCCACCACCTCAGACCACGTTGGCAGTCGATGCTGCGGAATGTCGGAAACCCGTGATTCGACCCGGCGTCTGTGCTCGTCTACATCCGAGCATACGATTTCGATGTCAACGACACCTGCGCCGGCGCGGGCTGCGACCGAACGCCACGCCTCTCTGGTGAGCGGCCACGGGTTGACACAATCGGCAATCACCACCTGACCTACACGCAGGTTGTCCTCTGCGACTGCGTATGCCACGCGGTAGCCTTCGGCTTCGATCTCGCGCCCTGAATCGCGTAACGCCTGCTCGATGGAATCGATGCGCACGTGCAGGGCGCCGATGGCTCGAGCCAGCTCCCGCGCGATCGTCGTCTTGCCCACGCCAGGCAGGCCGCTCAGGACGATCAACATGAAGACATGCGATTCTATCGCCGCACAAGAGACTGCTCGAGCGCCTCCATCCGCTGGTTCAGATCAATCCAGTGTCCCTGCTCGGTTGCGAGATCGGCTTCAATAGAAGTGGTCTCGGCGGTCAGCCGCTCAATATCCGACGCTCTCCCGGCGAGTTGCCGTTCGAGCTCACGCTGCATCGCCTGCAGCTCGGCGGGACGCGGGCCATCCGGACGCGCCGGTTCACGAATCGCCGCTTCCATGTCATGCACCTGCTGCTGCATGTTGCCGTAGGCGCGCTGCGTCTCGGTTAAATGTCCCCGGCTCTCTTCCAAGCGTCGCATCAAATTATTGACTCGCTGCTCCTGCAGTTGCACGCGTCCGAGCGCCAGCTGCACACGCGGGCCAGCCGACGCCATCTGCTCCATCGCGGCACGCAAGCCGCGAACTTCGACCAGCAGCGCCGGGAGAACATCTTCCTGCGAGGCTGACGGCTGCCGCGTCGCGACTTGCGTCGCATGGATGCGCACCACTGAACCAGCCGCAAGTGCCATCAGACCCACCACCAACACGAGTGCCCTCTGTCCCATGACGTCTCCTTGCCACCGACTGCCGTGATCTTTCAGTTTTGTGTGCGTGCCACCTATCGTCGTCGAGCCACGTGGCGCGAACCGCGAGACGGCCGATTACAACACTGTTCGAACGCAGGGTGGAAACCGAATTCCCTGCGAGTGGTCGATTCGGCAATTGTCTAACGGCCGAGGTTGTGGCATCGTAGAGAGACGTTGGACAAGAGACCATTCGATTCGACCGAGCCGGAGCGCTTTCTCTCCTGCCCACGCTGTAATGCCGTTTCCGCCAAGGCAGATTCGCTGGGGCGAACTGTAGTCTATGTGCGCTGCGGCGCCTGCGGCGAGACATGGACAATTCCTGAACGACGCAAGACGGTCCGTCAGAGCAACCGCGCCGCCCGCTTTCCCATCCCACCGGCTGATTGAGAGGCCAACGTCCCGGTCTCCAGTTCCAGTATCCGGATTTTCGAAGGACTGGAACCTGAGAAGCTCAAGAAGGAACCGTCTAACCAGAACTTAACTGGCAACTGGAAGCTGGAAACTGGAAACTGGAAACTGGAAACTTCATTGAAAGCCATCGCTCATCCGAAACACTCATTATGATTTGGCTATTCGAGCGCGGCGATCGCGTCGCGCGACTCGTCACACGTTTCGACCCACCCACTTCGGAATACATCCTCGAAATGGAGTGGTCCGACGGGCTGGCCACGACCGAGCGGTTCACCGACCTGGCGGCCTTCCGGTCGCGCGTCGTGACGCTCGAAAAGCAGCTCCTGTCGGAAGAATGGAAACAGGCGTCCGGGTCGCCGGAGCTGATCTCTGAGGATTGGTGGAAACCTTAGGGAATGCTGATTGCTGAATGTTGAATGATTGCTGATTGAGGAAGGCGTCATTCAGCATGCCAACACTCAGCATTCAGCACTTCTCCCATTCATGAATCCACTCAGTCTAAAAGGCCGCGTCGCGATCGTCACGGGCTCGGCGCGGGGCATTGGCTACGCGATTGCGACTCGCGCGCTGCTGTCGGGCGCGTCTGTCGCCCTGTGGGATGTCGATCGTGAGCGGCTGGAATCGTCTCGAGCGCAGCTCTCACCACACGGGACCGTATCGACCGAACACGTCGAGCTCACCGATAGCGGATCTGTCCAGGCCGCGACGACGGCAACGCTTTCGAAGCACCGACGCATCGACATCCTGGTGAACAACGCCGGCATCACCGGCGGCAATGGCTTGACGTGGGAACTCGATCCTGATGTGTGGCGCCGCGTGATCGACGTCAATCTCACCGGCAGCTTTCTCGCCTGCCGCGCCGTCATCCCTCACCTTCTCGCCAACGGCTATGGCCGGATCGTCAACATCGCCTCGATTGCCGGCAAAGAGGGCAATCCAACCGCGTCGCACTACAGCGCTTCGAAGGCCGGCCTCATCGGCCTGACGAAGGCGCTGGGAAAAGAGCTGGCGACCAGGAACATTCTCGTCAACTGCGTCACGCCTGCGGCGGCGAGCACCGAGATCTTCGCTCAGATGAAGCCCGAGCACATCGAGTACATGCGATCGAAGATTCCGATGGGACGTTTCGTCGAAGTCGACGAGATCGCGGCGCTCGTGTGCTGGCTGGCATCGGAAGACTGCTCGTTCTCCACCGGCGCGGTCTTCGACATCAGCGGCGGAAGAGCCACCTACTGACGCGCGGCTAAAGCCGCGCGCTACGGCTGTCCGTCGTCACTTCCACAGCCCGCCCAGCAGCCAGAAGCCAATAGCCAGCAGCCAACGTTCGCTCACAACTCAGGCGAAGGTTGCGCCTCCACTCTCTGATGACGTCACTCGCTTTGCACGCTTATATCGTGGACGTGTGTAAAGAGCTCATCAGAGGAGAATAGAAATGAAGAGGTACGGTTTCCTGTCTATAGCGCTAGCGGCAGCGATCACGCTTGGGTGTAACTCGAAAAACAGCAACGAAGCCAACAGCGCGAACCCGCCGGCGGGCGGCGCGGTCGGCACGGCCGGCAGCGAAAGCGTCAAGAGCGGCGACAAGGACTTCGTTCATGACCTGGCGATTGCCAACACGGCTGAAGTCGAGCTCGGCAGAATGGCCGCGGAACGTGCCGCCAATCCTGAGGTGAAACAGTTCGCCCAGATGATGGTCGACGATCACACAAAGGCCAACACCGAGCTCATGGCCATCGCCTCGCAGCACAATGTTCCCGCGCCGAACGAGCTGGACGACAAGCATCGCGACCTGCGCGACAAGCTCGCGAAATATCAGGGAATGGAATTCGATCGTGAGTACATCGATGCGATGGTGGACGGCCACGGCGACGTGGTTGACAAGCTCGGATCCGCGTCGACAAGGAGACGCTGGACAAGTGGAAGTCGGAGTCGAAAGACGCGTCCGGAAACAAGCTGGAAACGAAGGGCCAGGCGGTCGCGATTCTTCCCGAGAAGAGCGACAATCCGGTGACCACGAGCATCAATCAGTGGGCAGCCACGACCTACCCGGTTGCGAGCGCTCACCTCGATGCGGCGAAGACACTCAAGGACACATTGAAGAAACGCTCAACGAACTAGTCTCACTCCGAGGGGCTTCGCCCCTCGGACTCCCCGACACGCGCTCCGACCGCGTGGCTCGCTCGCACTGCTCGCTCGCATCTTGGCGTGAGCGTCAGGTTTATTGAGATAGCTTCTAGCTCGGGCCAGGTGGGCCGCGCCCTCGTGTGCGGCCCACCGGCCATCGCCGTCCCGGCCCGACAATCTCGTCTGCCCATTCACAAATCTGCGCCTGAACGGTTCGTTTCGATCCCGTAACTACTTGAAAACTAGGGATCTTCATGCGGGCTTGCGGTATGCACTGACCGGCAGAGCCCGACGTGTCCGCGGCGACACACATGAGAACCCGATACTGCTGGATCATCGTCGCCATTGCCCTGACGCTCGACGTCCGCGCCGCCGAGGCCCAGTGCACGTCTACCGTGACGCCGATGACTGTAACGGTGGTGCAGACAGGCAGCACGAGTTCGCTGTCGGTCGTCTCCGGCACGAACTGCACGTGGAGCGCCGTCAGCAACGACAGCTGGATCACCGTGACGAGCGCCACGGGTTCAGGAATCGGCCAGGTCAATTACACCGTCGCAGCAAATACCACCGGCTCGAGTCGAACCGGAACGATGACGGTGGCCGGGAAAACAGTCACTTTCACGCAGTCCGCTTCCGGCTGCCCCGCGACCGTCACGCCGACGAGCGTGACGGTGCCGTCGATCGGGCAAACGAGCGCCTTGTCGGTCACGACCGGCACGAGCTGCACGTGGACCGCCGTCAGCAATGTCGGCTGGATCACGGTGACGAGCGCCACGGGGTCCGGGATCGGCCAGGTGAATTACACCGTCGCCGCCAATTCCACCGGCGTCAGCCGGACCGGGACCATGACGGTCGCGGGACAGACCGTCACGTTCACACAGTCCGGCTCCGGCTGCGGTGCCACCGTGACGCCAACCAGTGTCACGGTGCCGTCGATCGGGCAAACCAGTGCCTTGTCGGTCACCTCGGGCACGAGCTGCTCGTGGGCCGCCGTCAGCAACGTTGCGTGGATCACGGTGACGAGCGCCACGGGCTCCGGAATCGGCCAGGTGAATTACACCGTCGCCGCCAATTCCACCGGTGCCGACCGCATCGGGACGATGACGGTCGCCGGACAAACTGTCACATTCACACAGTCAGGCTCTGGCTGTGGTGCGACCGTGACGCCGACCACCGTCACGGTGCCCTCGATCGGGCAAACGAGCGCGCTGTCAGTGACCTCGGGCACGAGCTGCTCGTGGAGCGCCGTCAGCAACGTCGGCTGGATCACGGTGACGAGTGCGACGGGCTCCGGAATCGGCCAGGTGAACTACACGGTCGCCGCTAACAACACCGGCCTCGACCGGAGCGGCACGATGACGGTCGCCGGACAGACGGTCACATTTACGCAGTCCGGCACTGGCTGCGGTGCGACCGTCACGCCGACCACCGTCACGGTGCCATCGATCGGGCAAACCAGCGCGCTGTCAGTGGCCTCGGGCACGAGCTGCTCGTGGACGGCGGTCAGCAACGTCGGCTGGATCACGGTGACGAGTGCGACGGGCTCCGGAATCGGCCAGGTGAACTACACGGTCGCCGCTAACAACACCGGCCTCGACCGGAGCGGCACGATGACGGTCGCCGGACAGACGGTCACATTTACGCAGTCCGGCACTGGCTGCGGTGCGACCGTCACGCCGACCACCGTCACGGTGCCATCGATCGGGCAAACGAGCGCGCTGTCAGTGGCCTCGGGCACGAGCTGCTCGTGGAGCGCCGTCAGCAACGTCGGCTGGATCACGGTGACGAGTGCGACGGGCTCCGGAATCGGCCAGGTGAATTACACCGTCGCGGCAAACACCACGGGGGCCGCGACCGGACCGGCACGATGACTGTCGCGGGGCAGACCGTCACGTTCACGCAGGCCGCCAACAGTTGCAGCTACTCCGTCACGCCCACGAGCGTCAGCGTGCGCGTCAATCGGGCGACCCAGCGCCTGTCAGTGACCTCGGGCACCAGCTGTTCATGGACGGCGGCGAGCAGCGTCGCGTGGATCACTATCACCAGCGGCGCCGCGGTTCCGGAATCGGTGGTGTCAACTACACCGTCGCGACAAACACCGGCATCGCGCGAACGGGCACTCTGACGGTCGCAGGTCAGACGGTGACGTTCAGCCAGGCCGCCGACACCGCAACCCCTCCGACGCCACCAACGAATCTTCGGATCATCCGCTGATTCCGGCCAATCGGTGGCCCGAGCGGCTTATCCGTTACGTCGGGCACCAGCTGTTCGTGGACGGCGGCAGCAACGTCCCGTGGATCACTATCACGAGCGGCGCGAGCGGTTCGGGCATCGGTGGTGTCAACTACACCGTCGCGACGAACACCGGCGTGATGCGCGAACGGGCACTCTGACGGTCGCAGGTCAGACGGTGACGTTCAGTCAGGCCGCCGGCACCTCGACTGCGCTGACCCCACCCACCAATCTCCGCATCATCAGGTGACGCTCGCGTTAACTTTTGACTTTTGACTTCTAACTTTTAACTTTCAGTGATTCTCTTCGTGCGAGACATGCTCGAGGACCGCGGACGCGCTGACGAAGGCGTCCACGACGGCGGGATCGAAGTGTGTGCCTTTGCCTGCGACGATGAACTTCAGCGTATCCTCGTGCGACATCGTGCGGCGGTACAACGTTCGCGTGACGGCGGCGTCATAAACGTCCACGATGGCCATGACGCGGCCGGGAATCGGAATCAGTTCGCCGGTTAGACCTTGCGGGTAGCCGGTGCCGTCCCACCGCTCGTGGTGTGTGTAAACAATGTCCTTCGCCATCGCCAGCGTTGCGTCGTCGTAAACGCCGACCTGCTGCTCGGCCTTCAGGATCACTTCGTGGCCTAGCACCGGGTGCTTCTTCATCTCCACCATTTCATCGGGCGTCAGCGGTCCGGGTTTGTTGAGAATGTGATCCGGAATCCCGACCTTTCCGATGTCGTGCAGCGGCGCAAGCCTCGAGAGAAGATCAATCCGCTCCGGCGTGAGGTAATCGCTGTACTCGGGGTTCTTCGAGAGTTCCTGCGCCAGCACCCTCGCGTACAGCTGCGTGCGCCGCGAGTGACGGCCGGTCTCCGCGTCGCGTGTTTCGGTGAGCGACAACAGCGTCTGCACCATCAGCCGCTGCGCGTCGGTCCTTTGTCTGCCCGCGGTCTCAGCCCTGCGCCGTTCCACGACGAACTTGGCGAAGGTCATCATCGCGAGGCTCGAGATCACGCCGGCGGTCGGGAACAGCGGCGAGACGAACAGTCCCTCGGTCGAAAGGAGCCAGATCGATCCGGCCCAGAGACCCGCAATCGCCAGGACCCCGCCAATGACGCCTGGGACCACGCCGGCGATGGCGACGAGGATGGACACGGCGAGCCCGAAGACGACGACCATCTGAAAATCGAGGACGGAACCGAGCGAAGAGCGCCGGATAAACGTCCGTTCGAGCAGGTTGTCCGTTATCGTCGCCTGCACTTCGACCCCCGCGAACAACGTATCGAGCGGCGTCGCGACCACTTCCCTCGTCCCGAGCGCGGTGGTGCCCACCAGCACGATCTTGTCGCGCACCACCGCGGGTGGCAGACGGTTGTCCAGGATGTCAACGGCCGAGAGGTGCTGAAACGTGCCTTTCTTGCCGCGGTAGCGCGCGAGCAGGTTGCCCCTTCCGTCGAGCGGGATCACCAGATCGTCCAGTTCCAGCATCGAGGCATTCACGTTCAACACCCGCAGCGTCATGTCGCGCAAGCCGGTGGCGGCCCGGACTGCCGCGAGCGCGAGCCCCGGATAGATACGTCCATCGAGTTCCGCGATGATCGGCACCCGCCGCAGAATGCCGTCCGCATCGGGCGCGGCGTTCAAAAACCCCGAGGCCCCGGCCGCCTGCGCCAGCACCGGCAGGCTGCAGATCGCGCCGGTTGCATGAAAATAGGGCGCCTGCTCCGTCTCCTCCGGTGGCTGAAGCACAGCCACCGTAACCGGATGGAGATCGCATTCGGTGCGCTCGCGCCCGGCCTGATCGAATGTCAGACCGTAGCCGAGCAGCACCTTGCCCTGCCGCAACACGTCAGCGAGGACATCGTCTGGCTTGACCTGAGAACCCTGAGAGTCCGATTCGGGGATTTCCAGGCGATCCGCTTCCGCGAAGATGATGTCGAGGCCAATCACGGACGCGCCCATGTCGCGAAGCCGCGTGATCAAATCGCCGATGACGTCGCGCCGCCACGGCCACTGCCCGAGCGTCATCAGGCTCCGCTCGTCGATGTCCACGATCACCACGCGTTTTCCGGGCGGCTGGATACGGCTCGAACGCATGACGACGTCGTAGACGCTGTCGTCGAGGCGGGGAACGAACGACGGACGTGAGACCGCGAAGATGGCGGTCAGCAGCCACCGGCACCAGTCCCGAGAGAAAGACAATCCGGCCGCGGCGCCTCGCGCCCTCGGTCTCTGTCGTCATCGAGCTCGCCCGTCTACCGGACGGAAATCTCGACACGGCGGTTGCGGGCTTCCGCGGTCTCGTCCGGAGTCTTCACCAGCAGATCGCTCTCACCGTGCGATCGGATTTCAATGGTCGCCGGATCGAAACCCACCTGGATGAGGATTCTGAACAGGGCGGTGGCGCGGGTCATCCCGAGTTCGAGATTCGCCTTGGGGGTGCCCATCGTATCGGTGTGGCCGACGACGAGCACTTCGGGGAACGCACGACTCTTGACCGTCTTGAGGATCTCCGGTAGCAGCGCCCGAGACTCCTCCGTGAGCTCGTCCGACTGGAACAGGAAGTAAAGCGTGAAATGAACGGGCGGCGTCGGCAGCGCGGACAGGGCCTCACCGAAAAGTCGCTGCACCTCTGCCTCGCTCATCGTGGTCACAGCCGCAGGGGCCTGGCCGGTGCTGGCTGCTGCCGAATCTCGAGCGGCATTCAGGTCGGTCGTGCCGGAGCCGTTAGTGAGGAAGGCCCGGCCGGTGACTCCGGTGTCCGGATCTGGCAGCAGAACCACAAGAGTTTGCGCGGCCGGAGCAGCCGCCGGAGCGACGTGCTTCTTCGCACACGCCAACTCCAGCGTTCCGGCAAGGGTCGCAGCAATCGCGACCAGTAAGAGGCGGTAGTTCACGGCTGAACGCGTATCGCCAATGTCGTTCCACGCACGCCGACAATCGCCGAGGGTGTTTCGAGTCGAATGGAATCAGGCGCCAGCTTGGCCAGTCGTCCCGGACACGTACGCGGTGACGCCCTTCACGAACTTCAGCACCATGCCCAGGCTCGCGGTGCCGGGCGCGTAGGCGAAACGCTCGAGCCGAACCTCGCTGCCTGGCCCGAGGGCCAGCCGAGTATCGTCTTTCAGCGTGACGCCAATCTTACCGTCAGCTCCGGTGCGCAGGCTGTCCGATTCGAATACAGGCTGTCCCGGCTGGGCGGCAACCTCGGCGCCATTGCGCACGATGAAGGCAGTACCCGAGACGGACTTGATTCGGCCGGCAGCATTGGCCTCCTGCTGGGCAAACACCGGTGCGGCCGACGCGACCACGAGGGCAAAAACGCCGAGCGACCATCGAAGATTGCTCATAAGGCCTCCTGGCAACCACTTACAGTTTCGCGCACGTCCCGCGAAGCCCGGCCGGTATTCGGACACTAGCTTACAGAAATGGTCGGTCTTAGCGGCAGCTTTCTTTAAAATCCCGCGAAAATCTGCGGGCCACGGCTGAGGGTGCAGCCGGCGTGCCGGGGTGTGGAGATTTCAATGTTGAAAACCCGGGGTCGGCCCGCCGCCGCTTGATTAGAAGATCCGACCCATGCTCCAGCGGGAATGCCGAGATTACTCGGCCGTCTGTGCAATTCGTTCCATCCCAATCGGCGTCGAACTTGCACGGAATCTGAACGCTGCGATCCTGAAAGACCCGGAAATCTACGTGCCCCGGCAGCCGATCATCCTGATTGTCGAAGACGACGAGCCGCTGCGGGCGATGTGGCGAACTGCGCTCCGGCTGGAAGGGTTCGACGTCATCGAGGCTGGCGACGGGCTGGAGGCGTTGAAGCTCATCGAATCCACTCAGCCCGATCTCGTGGTGCTCGACATCGGTCTGCCGCACGTCGATGGGGTGTCGGTACGACAGGATCTGGCGGCGCAGGTGTTCAGCCGTCGTATCCCAGTCGTGGTCATTACCGGCTCGGCGGACGATCTGTCGTATCTCGATGTCGACTGCGTGATTCGAAAGCCCGTGACGGTGGACCAGGTCGTTCTCGTAGTCCAGCGCTGCCTCCGGGTGGCAGCGCCGACAATTGCCATCTGATGTCCGTTGCTGGGTTGCCCGACCGTTCGACCTCGGACGCTGGACGCACGATCGCCAGATAACCCGAATTCCCCCCTCGCCACCCACTCTGTGCAACCGGATGGACACTGACGGCGGCTGGCTTCACTCCAATCAGCGCGAAGTCACCGCCGGGCGCGACTAACCCCGCGAACAGATGAGCCTTTTCCTCAGTATTCGCTGAGCTTTGCGGAAGAAACGCTGGGGCGGCCGTGGAATCGGATTTGCTCGGCGGTGCGGTATGACCGCCGACGTCGTGATTGGCAGAACGCTCGCTTGCTGCGCTCATCCGGCGGCCGCATGGCGCCGCCTCTCGGGTCCCGGCAGAGCCCTGATTGTCGTGGCGTACTTCGTCGTCAGTTACCTCGGAGCGTTGGTGGTGCTGTTTAGTCGTTAATCGTCAGTATATTCAGTTTCCAGTTTCCAGTTTCCAGTTTCCAGTTCTTAGTTGCGATCGGTAACCGGAAACCGTACCGCGCGATTCCTCTAGCGCCCGCCCTCTTCCCCGCTTACTATTCCGACACCGCAGCCCCCGTCATTGATTGCGTGAGCCCGTTACGGGCGGGCCGCATCGCGTGCGTGAATTCAGCGCTTGGAGGCGTTTCTCGCATGAACGTCCTGGAACTGAATGCGTTTACCGTTTTTCTCGCCATCGCGGCGGTGGGCTTCCTCGTTCTCATCCTGTCGTTGTTCTTCGGCGGCATCTTCGATCACTTCGACGGCGGGCTCGACGGCCAGATGGATCATGGCGGGCCGGGGTTTTTCAGCACACGAGTCGTCAGCGTGTTCGTGACCGCGTTCGGCGCGTTCGGCGCCATCGCCACGAGTTACGGCCTCAGTCCGCTGGCCGCCTCGAGCATCGGATTCGTCAGTGGCCTTCTGCTGGCGACGCCGATTTTCCTGTTCGCGCGATTTCTCTACGGTCAACAGGCGTCGTCGGAATCGCGGGCGTCCGATCTGGTCGGGCAGATGGGACGGGTCATCGTCACGATTCCAGCAGGCGGCGTCGGACAGGTGCGTTGCCGGGTTGGCGAAGAACTGATCGACAAGATCGCGCGCGCTCGGCAGGGAGATGTCATTCCCGAGAACACCTCCGTGCGGGTTGAAGAAGTGCTGGGAGAAACCGTCATCGTCACGCGTCAGTAACACGCGAGGGCCCTATGCTCCTTCCAAATTCGAACCTCTGGCTTCCTATCCTGGTTGTCCTTGTCGTTCTCGGTTTCTTTGCGGCGATGTGGCTGATCAGCCGCAACTACATCAAGGTGTCGCCAAACGCGGTCGCCGTGCTGAGTGGCCGACGGCGAAAGCTTGCGGACGGCCGCGTGGTCGGGTACCGGATGGTGCGCGGCGGCGCCGCTCTGCGCATTCCACTCCTCGAGAAAGTCGAATACCTCCACCTCAATGTGCTGACGATTCCACTCGAGATCAAGCGCGCCTACACATTGAAGGGCGTGCCGGTGTCGGTGAAGGCAGTCGCCAACGTGAAGATTCGCGGAGACGAGTCGTCTCTGCAGGCAGCGGCCGAACGATTCCTCGGCATGACCCCGGATACGGTGCAAAAGGTGATCTTTCAAACGCTGGAAGGACACCTGCGATCGATTCTCGGCACGCTCACGGTCGAGGAAGTGAACAGCGATCGTCAGAGCTTCGCGCAAAAGCTCACGAGCGAGGCGACGGTCGATCTCGAGAAGATGGGGATCGGCGTCGACGTGCTCACGATTCAGGAGATCAGCGACGACGAGGAGTACCTGAACGCCCTGGGCAAGCGGCGCACGGCAGAAGTCAAGCGCGACGCGACCATCGGCGAGGCGGAAGCGCATCGCGACGCCAAGATCAAGTCGGCGCAGGCGCTGCAGGAAGGCGAGCAGGCGAAGTTCAAGGCGGACGCGGAGATCTCCCAGGCGTCGCGCGATTTCATGATTCGTCAGGCGCAGTATCAAGCCGAGATCGAAACGCAGAAGGCCCGTGCGGAGCAGGCCGGTCCTCTCTCGCAGGCAACCGCCCGACAGGCGGTCGTCGCCGAGGAGGTCAAGGTCGAGCGGACGCGCACGCAGGAGCTGATCTCGGTGCAGGAACAGGAAGTGCTCCGCAAGCAGAAGGAGCTCGAGGCGACCGTCATCAAGCCGGCGGAAGCGGATCGGCTGGCTGCGGTCGTACGTGCCGAGGCGGCGAAGCAATCCGCGATTCTTGAAGCAGAGGGACGGCGATCCGCGATGATCTCAATGGCGGAGGCCGAACAGGAAAAGCTCCACAAGGAAGGCGCGGGCCGGGCGGCCGCCGTTGAGGCCGAAGGCCGCGCCGAAGCCGCGAAGATCGAAGCCATCGGCCTGGCGCAGGCCAAAGCGATCGAAGCACAGGGCGTGGCCGAGGCCGCCGCCATCCTCCGCAAGGCGGAGGCGTGGCAACAGTTCAACGACGCCGCTCGCCTTCAGACGATCCTCGAAAAACTGCCGGCGATCATCACCGCCTCCAGCGGAGTCTTCGGTGCGGTGGCGGCGCCGCTCGGGAACATCGACAAGCTGGTGGTGATCGATCAGGGACCCGGCAACGGAGACGGAAGCAGCAGCGGCCTTGGACGCCTGGCGAAGACCAGCCCCGCCGTCGTCTTCAATCTGCTTCAACAGTTGGAAGCGCTGGGACTGAACGTCCCGTCCATGCTCCAACAGCTCGGGCTCGGCACAAACACGGCACCGTCGCCACCGGCCCCGGTCACACCGGTCGTCGAAGTACAGTCGGCGCCGCCGTCACGGAAGCCGGCGTCCTGATCACTATCACTCCGAGGGGCTTCGCCCCTCGGACTCCCCTACACGCGCTCTCGCTCGCCGCTTCGTCGGCTCGCTCCGATCGCGTGGCTCACTCGCTGCCGCTCGTTCGCCGACATCCGACAGCCGCAACGCGGTTTCTGAGCGACGCTCTCGTACCTGATATTACCTCTTGAGAGCGACCCGTTGGTGCGTGCGCGCCGACTCGCGCGCAGCATCGAGGATCTCGGTCACGACGAGGTTGTTCTCGAGCGATGACAGGCCGTTTGGCTTGCGCTTGCCGCGCGCGACGGCGAGCAGGTGCGCGATCGAGTCGCGTTCGTCGGCCGCGCGAGGCTCCGGCGTCACGACATGGTCGGGTTCATTTGGAAGCAGGACGCGGAGCCCGTTTCCGCCGGTCGCAATCGCGTATCCTTTTTCGCCATACACTTCGAGGTCCTTGCGACTGGCCGGCCAGTTCCAGGAGGCCTGAATAATCCCCTGGGCATTCGGATACTCGACGAGAACTGTCGCTTCGTCATCGACCCGAGGATAGACGGCAGGTTGAAAGTGCTGGGTGACGGCGGTCACCGCGAGCGGCCTCTGGTTGTCCATCAACCACGTCATCAGGTTGGCACCGTAACATCCGAAATCGTAGAGCGCTCCCGCTCCGTTCTTGACCGGATCCGAAAGCCAGGCAAAGAACTCCGGTTGAACGTTGATCGCCTTGGGCCCTTGATGGCCGTCCATCACGACCATTTTTCGAATCTCTCCGGCAGCCTTGCGCTCCTTGACGATCGACCAGATCGCGCCGTGGCTCGGATACCACGTCGTCTCGTAGTTCACAAACACTTCGACGCCGCCGCGATCCGCTGCCCGCTTGATCCGCTGCGCATCGGCGTTACTCACCGCGAGCGGCTTCTCCATCATCACGTGGATGTGCCGCGCCGCTGCCGCTTCGACGACGGCTGGATGATCGTAGGTGTTGGTGAAGGAGGCGACTGCTTCCGGCTTCGTACGGTCGAGGAGCGCCGTGAGATCAGTAAAGCGCGCGGCGTCCGGAATCTTGTAGCGATCTCCGTATTGTTTGAGGAGTGCCGCGTCCGGATCGTAAACGCCAACGATCTGAACATCGGTGCGTCCCTGCGCGCCGCGCAGGAAGCCGCTGACATGGCCATGCACGAGGCCTGCAATCGCCAGGCGCAGTGGCGGCTCACCGGGCGGCTGCTGCGTAGACGACGGGGCGAGCAAGGCGAGGAGCACAACGACGAGGGACATGGAACGAAGCATAAGTCTCCTCACTTTCCGAGGACCGATCGAATCGCGTCAGCTGAAATCGACACGCTGCCGACGGCGCCGGTCGCTGGATCGCGGACCGCGATCCGGACGGCGTGCGCGTCTGGATTTGGCCGGATGCGCCGATTCAGGTTCAGTCCTTCGCGTAGCGCCTGATCGCGCATGGCCGTGGTGAAGCGCAGAGGCACGGTCACATCGAGCGCCCTGGCAAGAGCCCCGTTCGGAAGCGCCTGCGCGATCGCAACATCTACCGCCCCTTCCCACATGTCCGGGGCCGTCTGACTCAGCCGAATCGAACCAGCGTTGAGGCGCAGCGTCGCCGCGAGTTCACCGCCTGCCGCGGGTTCGAGGCTGACGCTCAGCGGGAGTGCGATCGCATCGAGCGGGCTGGCCAGGGCGCGCACGAGAGCAGTCTGGCGTGTCTCCGGCGTCTGCGGCGGCGCAGGCAACGCGAGATACCCCGTGCGATGACGCACCTCCAGGCCATCACGACGCACCTTGACCGAGAGCTTGCGGAAATGCCCATCCCATGTCACGTTGGCCGGGTAGTAGCCGAGCGTGTAGGTAACCCGCGCGTCGTTGACCGCGCGTGCAATCGCCCGCCCGAGATCGTTCGTGTTGGTATAAACGAGCCCGCCCGTCCGCTCGGCAAGCATCTGCATGCTGTCGAGCGCGGGCATGGTGTTGTGCAGCGTCGAAGAGACCGGCGTTCTGGCGACCACCGCGGAGCTGCCCATCAGCCCGCGGGCATCTATGGGATAGATCGACACATCCGCATCGGCAATCGCCCGCGTGGCGATGTTCACCTCGCGATACATCGATCGCGTCCCGAACCCATCGTCAAAGGACAGGGGAAAGGCGGAAGACACCCAGATCAGGTTCTTGCGCCCGGGAATGCCCACGAGGTGTCGCCCCACGGCTTCCAGGGCACTCAGCGTGGATTCGGCCCGGTTCTTCAGCTCTTCGGCTTTGATCATCGTGTCCATGCGGGCGAGCGCCGCGTCGAGCTGCGCATCCATGCCCGCACTCATGCCACCACCGCCCGACGGAATCGTCGGCGCCTTTTCTTCGGTGATGTTCACTTGTCGCGACTCGCGCGACTGCAGCCGCGTGAGCGCGCTCAGGAGCGATTGGGTGTCGGTCGTGAAATCGTGAACGATTGAGATGTGCGACGAGTCGAGGACGTAGAATCCGATCCGCTCGGTCGGCGGCACCTGCAACAGATAGTTGACGATGTTGCGCCTGGCCTGCTCCTGGTCACCCCAGCCGGTGTTGAGCCGGTCGAACAGAATCACCGTCACGCCGCCGCTGACAGGCACCTGGTTGGTCACGGTCGCCCCACCGGCCGGGATTAAATCGACGGCCGTCGACGACGACGAATGCGCATCGGCCGAGAACAACGATATCGACTGCTCCTTGCCGTCCTCGAAGACCCGGAAGTCGCCGGCCTTGAGGTCCCTGACCGGGTTCTGCCGTGAGTCGGTGACGACAACGCTGACCTGGACGAGGTGGGTGTCCGCGCGGAAGGTCGGGGGCTGCCGATCGGAGGCCTGACGGGTACCCACGGCGACGAAGGCGCATAAACCGGCGTACAGCCAGGGGCGGTGCATGCGCGCGGATCATACAAGGAATTGGTGCTGGCTTCTGGCTCCTAGCTTCTGGCTCCTGGCGATTTTCCGGCCTCTGCCGGCACAAACTATTGGCATCAGCCCCAGCAGCCAGCAGCCAGCAACCAGCAGCCAAGCGTGGTATTCTCCCCCACAGCATTTTCGAGGGGCGCAGCCCCTGATCTCGCGGTTTCTAGGCACGTTCGGCAGCACGACATCAGGAGCAGTTATGACGATGAACCGGAGAGATTTCCTCGTGAGCACCGCAGTGATCACTGCGGGCGCGACGGTCCGTGGGCTGGCGAGCCCGAACGACACGGTGCGTATGGGCGTCGTCGGATGCGGCGGGCGTGGGCAGAGCCACGTGACCGCCTGGTCGTCGATGCCCAACGTCGAGATCGTGGCCCTCTGCGACGTCGATCAGTCGCACATGGACGCGAAGCTGAAATATCTCGACGGCAAGGGAGCTCGAAAGCCTGCGACCTACGTGGACATGCGGAAGCTGCTCGAGGACAAGAACATCGACGCGGTGTCGATCGCGTCGCCCAATCACTGGCATACGCTGCAGACAATCTGGGCGGTCCAGGCGGGCAAGGATGTCTACGTCGAGAAGCCCTGCACCCACAACATCTTTGAATCGCAGCAAATCGTCGCCGCCGCCCGCAAATACAACCGCATTGTCCAGCAAGGCAGCCAGAGCCGCTCGTCACCGGCGCTTCAGGAGGCGGTGCAGCGGATGCGGAGCGGCGAGCTCGGCGAGATCTACATGGCCCGGGGTCTCTGCTACAAGTGGCGCAACACGATCGGGAAATATCCCGATGGGCCGATGAGTCCAGGGGAGAAGTTCTCGTTCACGCCGGATGGAAGACCGGAGCCCTGCTATGACTCCTCGTATCTGTCGCAGGTGAACTACGACCTCTGGCTCGGGCCGGCGCCGAAGCGGCCATTCAACCGGAACCGCTTCCACTACAACTGGCACTGGTACTGGGATACCGGCAATGGCGATCTCGGCAACCAGGGCATTCACGAAGTGGACATCGCACGCTGGGGCCTCGGCGTCGCCCACCCGACGAAGGTCAGCGCCATCGGCGGCAAGTTCATGTTCGACGACGACCAGGAAACGCCCAACACCATCAGCGCCAGCTTCGAGTTCGACGTGAATGGCAAAAAGAAGATGATGACGTTCGAAGTGCGGCACTGGATCTCGCCGCACGAGGCCGGCATCGACGAGGGCAAGCCGGGCAACACCATTGGCAACCAGTTCTACGGCTCCAAGGGCTACCTGGTGATCGACAACTACAACAAGTACTACTCGTTCATCGGCAAGGACCAGAAGCCGGGCCCCGCCGACACCAAGAAGGACGAGCACTGGGCCAACTTCATCGGCGCGGTGCGCAGCCGCAAGCGCGAGGACCTGAACGCGGAGGTCGCGGAAGGCGCGCTCTCGTGCAACCTGATGCACCTGGCGAACATCAGCTATCGCCTCGGCCGCACCCTGCACTGGGACGAAAAGACGATGACGATCGTCAACGATCCAGAGGCCAACAAGATGCTGACGCGCGAGTATCGGGCGCCGTACGTAGTGCCGAAGAACGTGTAGGATCGCGGTTCGCGGTTCGAAAAGGGGTCAGACGAATGTCTGACCCCTTTTTTTTATGATGCGGGCTTGAGGCGTAGACGAGTCGTGGCCCGGTAATTGGACTCGAGATGATCGACGCCGTCGGCGGTGATGATCAGGCGTGAGTTGTCGTCGCGGGTGACGTACTTGCGCTGACCCAGATACCAGAGCGTGAATTCAAGTTGCTCGCGCGCACGGCCGATCATTTCCTCCAGATCGGTCGCGTAGATGGCGGGCTCACGCGGCTCCATGCGACGCTTCGTGTAGAGCACCTCGAGCACGGTGAGCCGGATCATCTGCTCCACTTCGAAGTCGTTCTCCGCGTGCGTGCCGGTCGAGACCAGCTTCCAGCGCCCCTTTTGCTGCTGTGTGTGGACGATGTCGTAGCGGGCGCGCTCTTCCGGGTTGCTGAGCACGTTGTAGGCTTCGCTGATGGCACGGAATCGGGTCGCGTTGCCGGTTTCCCGGTTGTCGGGATGAAAACGCTGCGCCAGCAGCCGGTACACGCGATGGATCGTCTCCGGGTCCGCGGTGGCGCTGACCTGCAGGATTTCGTAGTAATCCTGCGGCTCGGTCTGGGTCGGTTGCGTCGTGTAGTTCTGGGACATTCTCTCTCTCTCACTTCATGCCGATTCGACGCCGCCACTCGGCGTAGAACTGCTCGGGCGGGACGTTGACGGTGCTCAGGGCTTGATCGACGGAATGTCCGTTGCCCAGCATCTGCAGAAACGGCCCAAGGTTCGGCCCCAGCCGCTCACACAGCAGCTGCCCGGCGATCAAGCTTTCCGCATACGCGACGAGCGCCGTATCGCTGTCGAACTCACCGAAACCGTTGACGAGATCCTCCATCGGGATTCGTCCATCCGCGCGACGAAGCGCGGCCGTCGCCCAGCTCCGATCGGGGGATTCCATGTAGCTCGCGAGCCCCTCGTTGATCCACGTGGGAACGCTTTCGCCGGCGGCATTGTGGATGACGGCGTGGACGAATTCGTGTGTGACTACACGCTCGAGGACTCTCGGCGACCGCAGCGCTCCGCCGACCGGCAGCCGGATCCGCCCGTCGTATCCGCCGCCTGCCCACGCCGGCGCGCGCGTGATGTCCTGGAACTGGCGGTTCGTGTACAGGATCACGTTCAGCGTCTCCGACGGGTACGTGTTCATCGTCTTGCCGATGCGCCAATAGGCAGACTCGAGGATCGACGAGACCTGATCGCCGATCGCCTTTTGCGTGGCGCCTTCGTACAAGACCTTGAACCGTGCGGTCGTGTTCTCGTTGAGGTTATTGTGGACAGCCGCCTCACGGTGCCACTGATCCAGCTGCTGCGCGATTCGGCGGTCGCGCGGCGCGATCGCCGCGGCTTTTTCGAGGGTCGAGACGGCGAGATCGAGATCGGCTGCCTGGTAGGCAACCTGCGACAGGAGCACCATCGCCTGCACGAATTTCGGATTGCAGTCGATGGCGCGCTTCAGAAAGGAGACCGCGGCGTCGGTTCGCCCGAGCGAGACTGCCGCATAGCCTGCACCGTACAGCAGCGCGGCGTTGTCAGGGCTTCGCTCGAGCTCCTCCCGGAAAATTGCCGCGGCTTTTTCGGCGTCTCCGCGATCGAGCGCCGCCCACGCCTCCGGCGCAGGCAATTGGGCCTGCTGCGCCTGGAGCACGCGGAGATTCGGCGGAGAGACGAGCAGAGCGGCCAGAATCCCGGGTACCAGCAGCCAGCAGCGCATGGCGCCAGCTCGGCAATCACCATGCCGGAGGGATCCGCGGGCTTCTCTAACGTTTCTGCACGTCGGCGAGCCGATTGTGTGCGGTTTCTGTGCTGGAAATCACAATCCTGTCGTCGCGAAATGAAGCGACGCGGCCGTGCCCGCTCTCGCACTCGTCGATAGATGGAAACGCCCAGCTCATCGTCAATGGCTTGCTTTGATCCGATCGAGGGCTCGCGTCAGCTTGACCCAGTCTTTCTTGTGTTTCTTCGTTTCGATCGGCGCCAACGGATCGGCGTAAAAGGCACGGATGTGCGCGAGCAGGGCAACGGGTATCGCGGCGGCCGTATCGGGTTGTTTGGCCAGTCTTTCAACGAGCTGCGCGTACGTCGTGTCGACGAGCGAGTACCTCTCCAGGCTTCTCTGCCGCGCCGGTGTCGAAATTACGATTGACGAGGGAGAGCCGGGACCGCGCCGCCGCATCGACAAGCGTGCGGTAGTACTCGACCGTCCGCTCGAAGCTCTCCAGGAACCATCGCTCGGTCTCCGCCGTGGGCGGCTTGAAGGCGAGCGGCTTGAACGGGCCGAATCGCGGGACGATGCGTAGCAGGAACGCGAGGATCTTGTGACGAAGTGCCGGCGGCTTGTACGCGGTGCCCCACTTCTGCTCGTACGCGGCGCGGGTCTGGGAGAACGTGAAGCGCTCTCTCGTTTGACCTGGCGTGAGCGCTTCGATCTCCTTCTGCTTGAGTTCCCAGGCCACTTTCGTCATCCCCGGGATCGTCGTGCTGACGGTCCACCTGAACGTGCCGACCGACAAATCGAACGACTCGAACACGTCCTTCAACTCGAGACCGTAAGTCGATTTGAACGCGCGTTCCATCACGGGCTTCGAGACTTCGAAGCCGATGAAGTCGTGATAAGCGCCGCTGGCATATTTGCCTCGAGCAACCTGCACGACGTCGAATCCAAATTCGGTCTTCAGGTGGGCGGACGGGCTCTGCTCATAGGTCACGACATCGCCGAATCGCTCGGCGAGCTGCGGGTACAGGACCGGAACCGCGCGGTTGACCGACAACGGATGGCCGCGGTTGTCGGCGGCATAGTGCGCCAGCGCGCCAAGCGCAAATGCATACTCCGTCACGTCGGTCGATTCCCGGATGAGAGCTTCAACGAAATCGCCGCTTCGCACGTAGTGCGTGAGGTCACCGAAGAACCGGCTTGAAAACGGGTAGTAGCCGATATCCTGGATGAGGCTTCCGCCGTAGGCAAAGGCGCGAGCGCGCGTGAGCTCGTCAGGTGTCGAGTGGAACCGGGCCCGGAGAGCCGGCTCAATCGAGTTGTCCCAGGCCGCATCGATGATCGCTTCGTGGGCGAGCGCGGAATACGCCAGGACGCAATCCGGTGCGGCGAGGAAGAATGCGGCGGCAAGCGCCGGGCCTGTGATCGCGGGCCACCCACGGGTGCCGCGCAGCATGCTACTGGGACTTGACCCGTGAAGCGGACCAGGTGCCGTCGCCGGCGCCATCAAACGAGCAGTTGCCGCTCATCGTATCGCCGTCCACGGTGCCGCCAAAGATTCCCTGCGTCTGCATGCCTTCGGCGACGAACGAGACGGAAAACTCGATTTCCTTTTCTTTGATCGCGCCTTTGAGCTCGGACTGCCCGTAGCGGGCGCTCTCGTACGTACCGGTCAGCTTCTCGCCATCCTGCTTCAGGAGAATGACCGGATGGCCGGTGATGGACTCGAGCTGGAGTGTCACGTTCCACTTCCCCGCCACCTTCGCGGGCTCCCCCGAGACCGCGGCCGCCAGCACACTGATTGCCAGAATCCTGACCAATAGAGTCATGAATGGATTCTAGCGCAGCCACGGCAGCAGCGGCAGCACGTGCAGGGCTGGGACCAGATGCAGGTTGCCGGCCAGAAACCAGGACCAGAAGCGCGTCGGCCGCAGCTCCTTCGCGAGCAACACGTTGAAACCGACCGTGAGCGGCAGCATGACGCGAGTGATTGCGCCTGTATGAGGGTTGGCCAGCACGGGATCAAGGAATAGCAGCATGACCGCATACCCGAACGCCACCCGCCACCACGGCGCGGCGTAATCACGCCGGATGAAAACGAACACGGCTTGCGCCGCGACAGACACGATGATGCAAGCCGGCGCCAGCGCATCGGAAAATCGCGTCGCGAGCAGCGACAGCGCCTCTCCCCAGGCCGACGCCACTCCCGTGCCCAGAAGAACGAAGGAATCCGTCCCGTTCAGCGTCGTCGATCGATAGATCGACCGCAGGTAGTCAATCCAGATGAGCATCGGCAGGACGATAAGCCCGGCCGCCACCGCGAGACGGATCCAGCCTCGCACATCTTTTGGAACAGGCTGCGCGAGGGCGACAAGCACGTTTGTTTCGCGCCCAAGGGCGGCCAGACCGACGATGGCGGCCGAACGCAGCGGATGATTTCGCTCGATCGCGATCACCGCGCACATCGTCAGCACCAGGCTTGGACCGTCGAGCAGCGCGAGTCCGACCGACCACAAGAGCCCGTGCGAAAAAAGCACCGCGTACCAGAGCGCCAGGCCGCGGGCCGACACCGGGTTGAGCCAGCGCGTCAGCAACGCCGCCAGGATCAGCCAGCAAAGAACGTTCTGCAGCGCGTACACCTCGAGGATCCACGCCGGCCGACCGAAGCCGAGCAGATACGCCGTCCAGCTGAAGAGGATCCGGCGTGCGCGGAATGGCGCCAGGTCCATCCCGCGATCGATCGTCGGATCACGCAGCAGCGGGTCGAGCGCGCGTTGCGCGTAGAACTGACCGTCGTAACTGACGAACGGTGACTGATGGTGTGGAATCGCCTGCAGGGCCGGCGGCTCGGTTGGTCCCGCCGGTGGAAAGCCGATGAGCGCGGTGAAGCCGGTTCCCGGGTGATAGAATCGCGCGACCGCTACGAGAAAGAGGATCATCAGCGCGATCGCAATGCATCGGTACACCCTCGCCATCCTTGCCGTCATCTTATGCGCGGGATGCCGGCACGTCGAGAGAACTCCGGTCCAGGCCGTGAACCTGCTTCGTGAATTCGATGCGGCCGAGAAGCGGCCACCCACCGGCTTTCAGATCGCGACTCGCGACATCGACGGCGTGTCACATCCCTCGCTCGTCGTCCCGGTTCCAAGCCGCCTCACCCTTCCCCTGCCGCTGCCCCGCAATGGATGGTTGCGCGCATTTGCCGCGCTCGAGCCGCCGGGCCCGAATGCGCCTGCGGCGGCGGTGCGTCTGCGTGTCGGCGTCAGCGACGATCGGATCTACGAACGTCTCACCGACGTGGTCCTCGCACCCGGACAGCGCGGCTGGGTTGACGTCCGCACGGATCTCTCCGCGTACGCGGGACGGAAGTGGAGCCTCTTCTATCATCCGGACCGCGTGATGTGGCGGGTCGTGCTCGCGGCGGACGCGATCGACGGCGTTCCGACCACCGCGCTATGGGGATCGCCGGAGATTGTGACGGATAGAGACGGGGCTAAGGAGTATGCGGCGCGGCGGATGCGCTTCCGATAAATCTTCGATCAGTGATCAGGGATTCGGCTGTTTATGCAGCACTGCGCGTTGCGATGATAGCTTCGCGCTGAGCGCGCGCGGATCGACGTCCTGAACGGCCAACTGGCCGTCGATGGCGATCTTCGCGGCAACCCCTGCAGCTTGACCGACAATCATGTACTGAGGCTCCATCCGCAGCGTCGAGTACGCGACATGCGTCGCGGAAAAACATACCGGGACGAGCAGATTCGTCGCCTGGGCGCGTTTCGGCAGAATCAGCCGATACGGAATTTCGTAAGGCGTGACGCTGACCTGCATATCGCCCTCGTTCTCGACCGCCGTCCCGTCTTCCGCCGGCCGCCGCTGTACGTTGTGCGAGTCGCTGTTGTATGACCCCATGCCGATAGAGTCCGGCTTGGTCAGGTCCGTCTGGATGTCCTTCTGAGACATCACGTACTCGCCAACCATGCGCCGCGCCTCGCGCACGTACAACTGATAGGGCCAGTGATCGTTGTCGATGAATTCGTCCCGGCAGAGACCCCACCCCTTCATCTCGGCCGATAACCCCGCGGGCACGCGCGTATCGGTCGCCAAAAAATACATGAAGCCCTGGACGTAATCCACGTGCGCCTGGCGAATGCGTGCGCGCGTCGCGTAGCTGCCTTCTGGATAGTCGTAGCTGCCGCCGATGTAGTCGGTCGAGAAGGCGCCATTGTTGTTCGTGTCGGTCTTGCCGTTCTGGACGATGTCGGCCTTCATTACGTCGTTGATGGCAAGTGGCCGGCCCAGCGCCTTTTCAAACGCCGGAAGATATCGGGCGAGAAGCTCGTAACGTGAAGCGGCATAACCGGCGGGCTTTGGCCAGGGCACGCGGCTGTCCGCGTTCTGTGTCATGCACAGTCTGAAGTTATATGCCTGGACGCGCTTGTCGGCGGCGCCGACCGGATCCTTCGAGCGCGGCATGATCTCCGGCAGCAGCTTGCCCGATGCGCCCATCGGAGAGACCGTCGCGCGGAACTGATGAAGCGGGGTGCGTTCGCGCACGCCGGCGAGCGACTCGTTGTACTCGCTGACGCCTTCGCGTCCCCAGGTGTACGACACGCCAGCCTGGGCCATCAGATCGCCTTCGTAGCTGGCGTCGGAGAAGATACGCGCGCGGAACACGCTGCCGTTCTCCGTCACGATCTCGCTCAAGCGTGTTCCGGCCTTGCGGACGCCGGCCTTTTCTCGAAGACGCTGCTGAAGGAACACACGGACGCCGGTCTCCTTGATCAGATCGTTGAACACCGCTTCGGCGACGTGAGGCTCGAAGTGCCACTCGATCGGCCTGCCGTACTTCGCGCCGACGCGCTCGAAGAACTCGAGCGAGTAGCCCCCGATGACCTCTTTCTTTCCGTAATCGGTCCAGCCGAGGCCACCAGACACCATCCCGCCAAGATGACGTCCGGGTTCGAGGAGGGCAACCGTCAGTCCTTCACGGCGAGCGGCGACCGCGGTCATCACGCCACCTGCGGTGCCGCCATAGACGACGAGATCGAACGTCTGCGGGGACCCGGAGGGTTGTTTCGCGTCCACGACCGCGAACGCGAGAACAACCGCCAGGCCAGCGTTGAACAGCCGAGAGAACTGCGCTCTCCCGGTTCGACTCATTGATTCGATGCCGGGCCGCTCGGCCGCGGAGCTGTGGGTGCAGCGCAGGCGGCCTTCGTCGACTGCAACGCCACCTGCTTCATCGCGCTGTCTATTTTCTGCTGGTCGTACCTGGCAGCAAGCTTCTGCTGGACCATTTGCGAGATCGGCTCGAGGAAGCGGCCGTACTTGCGAAGCACAGTTTGATTGCCCGTTCTCATCGCCTCGGCCACTTCGGATTCAATTTCCGGCGTGACGATCTCCATGCGGCCGACGAAAACGCGCTTCACACTCGTGGGCGCCGGCTCAATCTGGAGAGGAAGAATCGTATCGACCGCGGACCGCGGAAAGACGTAGAACAACCGCGCACCGTCCTCGAACCACGAATCGCGCCACGTCTCGACCATCGCGGCCGCCTCACGTGGATACAGGCCTTCGGCGGTCAGAATGTCGCGAAGTCCCTTGCGGAGCGACTCGACATTATCCGCCAGGGCTGGCCGGTCGAGGACGATGCTGTTGCCGTCGGCGTGAGCGACGCGATAGCCGAGGCGTCCGGCGCGCCGTTCGAAAAGGATGAAGGTATCGATGCCGGTTCCAGGGACCTGTGCGACCGCGACCCTGCCGTCAGCGCTCGACCGTCGCCGACAACGGCGGACGGAAATTCGCAATGCCGCGATAGAACAGGAACTTCTCCTGCTGGCCGCTGACGCTCACTGGAGCGGCATCGGTCTCCCGCGCCGCGTAGTAGTGGCTGCCGTCGGGCTCGGTCGGGAAAGTTTCCTTCGCACCAGGAGTCACCCGCACGTCGTCCCATTGAATCCGCTCCAGGGTATTGGAATTCGTCGGGCTCGTCGGGCTGAACGTCCCGGGCCGTTGGGTTGCCTGCGGGTACCACTCGGAGATCCAGCCCTGGGGAAACCTGACGGTCGCACGAACCGTCTGCTCGGACGTCGAGTAGAAGTAGAGGACGGGCGTCTCCATCCGGACCGTCCACTTGAGCACCGGCAGACCCCCAACCGGGATTTTGACGCTGTTGGGATTGAGCTGCGTGACAAAACACGGCAAATCTGACGGACCGGTCAGCGGCCGCCATGGGACGGCCTGGCCGTCGGGGCCAGCGATCGACGTGAACGTCCCCCACTCGTGAACAACCAGGTCGGGCGACTGAGCCGCTGCGCCCAGGCTCCGCGGCAGCGCCGTCGCGGCTACCGCCGCGGCGGCAAGAAAGACCATGACTCCCAGACGTTTCAACATGACGGCCTCCTGAGAGCGTGAACCGATCGCCGTTTGGACTGCGCGAGGCCCGAATTGGTCTTCGGCATCTTACGTCTGCCGGGTCGCCGTGGCGGGCATATAATTCGCCCGCATGAGACGCCTTTCCCATCCTTTCAGCATCCTGATTACGGTCGCTTTTGCGCTGTTTTCGATTAGCTTCCCCTCTGCCGAGCCCCAGGACCGTCAGGGGCGAGTCAGCAATGTCCTGGTGGTCACGATGGACGGGATGCGGTGGCAGGAGGTTTTTGGCGGCATGTCGGCCGAGTTGCTCACACCGAAAGAGGGAGGCGTTTCGGAAGGCACAAAAAGCAAGGTCGAAGGACGCTTCGGCGGCGCAACGCCGGAGCAACGACGCGAGAAGCTCATGCCGTACCTGTGGACCGTCGTCGCCAAGGTCGGCCAGGTCTTCGGTGATCCGTCGAAAGGCAGCGACGCGCGTGTGACCAACGGAATGCGGTTCTCGTACCCCGGCTACAACGAGATCCTCTCGGGCTTTCCCGACCCGCGGATCGACAGTAACGACCGCAAGCCCAACCCGAACGTCACCGTGCTGGAGTGGCTCAACGGACGGCCGGGATTCGACGGGAAGATTGGCGCCTTCGCGTCATGGGAGCTGCTGCCCTGGATCGTCAACACGGAGCGCAGCCACCTCTACGCCAACGGCGATGGCGCACCGATCACCGACGCCAAGACGGATCGCGAGCGGGCGATCAACGAATTCGCCGCCGATCTTCCGCCCTACTGGGGAGAGACTCGCGCCGACGCGCCCACCGGCGCCGGTGCGCTCGAGTATTTGAAGAAGAATCGGCCGCGCGTGCTGTACGTGATGCTCGGCGAGACCGACGAGTGGGCGCATGGCCGCCGCTACGACCTCTATCTCGACGCGGCCTGGCGCAACGATCGTTTCATTCGCAGGTTGTGGGAGACGGCGCAGTCAATGCCCGAGTACAAGGGACGAACGGCGCTTCTCCTGGCCACCGATCACGGCCGCGGGAACACCGGTGAAAACTGGACGAGCCACGGCGAGAAGGTGCTCGAATCCGACCAGATCTGGATGGCGGCGATGGGCCCGGGAGTTGCGCCGCTCGGCGTGCGGTCGGGGATGAAGGTGACCCAGTCGCAGATCGCCGCGACGATTGCGATGCTGCTGGGTGAAGACTACAACGGGGCGCAGCCAAAGGCGGCGAAGCCGTTGGCTTTGAACTGACGCGGATCAGTTCCAGTTCCCAGTTTCCAGTTTCCAGAACGCCCTTCCTTAAACTGGCGACTGGTAACTGGTAACTGGTAACTACTCAATTCACCATTTCAACGGCTCTGGCAGGAATTCCTCGACAAGATCCTTGTAGTACGGCATCAACTCGTCCACCTTCGGCCGCGGCGCGCCTTTCGAGTAGAGATCGTAGCGGTTGAACGCGCGGACCCACTTGAGCATCTCGCGATCGGTCTCGTTGGTCAGGTGCGTGTAGGCCCCTTCCTTGTGCCACGGGTAGAACGAGTGATAGCGCAGCATGTAAAGCGCTTCGCTCGGGAGGTAGTCCTTCACCACGTGATAGACGTATTCGTCGTGGCCCCACGACATCTGCACGTTGTCGAGCCCGCATCCCCGATCGTAGATCCCGCACTCAGTCTGGTATTCAGGAACATTCGAGTCCGGGTTGTTCCTGAAGAACTCGCTGTACACGATCGTTGGCGAGAACCGGCACCCGACTGGAAAGGTGTCGCCGACGACCGCCCACTGGGGCTCACCGAAGAGGCACAGGATCTTGCCGAGATCGTGGATCAGGCCCGTCACGATGAACCAGCGCGGCTGATTCGCCGAGCGGATCGCTTCAGCCGTCTGCAGTGCGTGCTCGATCTGCGTGAAGTCGATATCCGGATCGCTGTCGTCCACCAGCGTGTTGAGATAGTCGAGCGACTCCCACACCGTCATCGACTTTCGCGTCCGCGGCAGGTAGTCGCTCTTCTTCTTCCGCACGAAGTCGAGCGTCTGATTGGCGTGATTGAGCGCGTAGAACTCCTCGACGCGCGGGTTCGCGTGTGCGTAGTCGCGAAACTGTTCGACAGGTTTTGGCAGCAGCGGGCTGCCTGAGCTTCGCGGAGCGTCCATAAATCACCTCGGAGTTTCATTCTAACCCGGCTGTGATTTCTTTTCCCCTGTCTCCCTTATCCCCTTTCCAGATCTATACTCCTGCTGGAGGTTTCGGCATGAGCTCAGTCCGCATCCGCGCGTTTGCGATGGTTAGCCTGGTCTGCATTCTTTCCGCGTCTGGATCCCACCTGACCGCGGCCACAATTGCGGCCACCACCCGCACTGTTTACGTCACCATCACCGACAGCAAGGGTGCAGCGGTTCCTGACCTCACGGCGGCCAACTTCAAGGTCAAGGAAGGCGGAAAGGATCGCGAGATCGTCAAGGCTGTGCCGGCGACGACAAAGCCGCATCTCGCGCTGATGGTCGAAGAGCGGTTGATCGGAGACACGCAGACTCGCGTCGGCCTCTTCGAATTCGTCAAGCGGCTCAATGGCGCCGCCGAGATCTCGCTCGTCACCGTCGGCCTTCGCAACAACTCGCTCACCCCGTTCGTCAGCGACGTGAACATCGTGCTCAAGGCCATCAACGAGCTGAGCCTCAATCCGCAGCCGACCTCAAACCTGACCGAGTGCATCAGCGACATGGCCAAGACGTTCGACGAGCAGAACGTGGAACGGCCCGTCATGGTCGTCGTCGCATTCGCGGGTGGACAGACCGGCGCCACGGCCAGCTCGATTCTGAACACGCTCCGGCAGAGCGGCAGCCAGCTCTACGCGGTCACGTTTGCCGCGCCGGGATCCGGCAACAGCTCCAATCTGGGCACGATGGGGGACGAGGCCGGCCGCGAGCAGGTACTGGGTGACGGATCCAAGCAGTCCGGAGGCCGGCGCATCGAGGTGGTCACCACCGCCGCGATTCAAAAGTCGCTGCAGCAGGTGGCTGACGACCTCGCGGCGCAGTACCAAATCTCTTATGCGCTGCCAGACGGGGTGAAGCCGGACAAGCGATTCACTCTCAGCGTCGACCGCAAGGGGCTCACCGTGCGAGCGCCGCAGGCGTTGCCGGATAAGTAGCCGCTCGTTTTACTCGTTCACATAATCGCGATTCGCAGTTCGCAGTTCGCCATTCGCTCGCAACCGAAGCCAATCGAACAGCGAGACCGAACAGCGAACCGCGCAGCGAGAGTTATAAATCAATAGCGACGACTTCGTGGACGTCGACGGATGGCACGGTCAACGTGACCATCTGTCCCGTCAGCTTGACGTCGGCGATAGTCTTTCCCGCCGTCAACAACTGCACTTTCTTCGGCCGGGTACCCTCGGGCAGCCGCACGCTGACCTGCTGAGGGCCGACCGGAATCACTTCACGCAGCGGTCCCTTCATCATCATCGGGTTCGTCAGGTTGACCAGATGCACCGTCATCGAGTCGCGCTGACGCCACACCGTGACGTCAATCAAGCCCGGGCCTTGAACGATCGCCGGCGCCGGCTCGTTCGCGGCCCACTCGATGGCATTGCGCAGAAGCCGCAGATGATCGACGCACATGACATCCCACAGCGTCCGGTCGATGTCCCACGGGATGTAGACGACGCGGCTCTTGCCGATCTCCCGCAGATACAACTCGCGCGTGGTCGTGTGGCCGACGCGCGGATACACGTCCTCCATCGGCAGATCCGGGTAGGTGGGAATCAACGTCAACGGCGACGGAAAATCGACCGTTGGCCGCACCGCGAGGCGAAACACGCCGTTGATGATCCGGGGAGTGCCCTCGAGCCCTTGCAGAACCGGGTGACGCGCACCGGTCCCGGTGTCAGTGTCGAGGCTCAGATACGAATTCTGCATCGGCCCTTCGACGCGGCCGTCGAACGACACGCCGAAGAGATCGGCGAGGCCGAAGTCGCTGCGGCGCCGGCCTTCTTCGTCGTACAAAGACGAGGAGAAGGTTGCGAGGAGACTGCCGCCCCGGTTGACGTAGTCCTTGATCGCGCGGCACTGCGCGTCCGAGAGCGCGGCGGCGTCCGCAAGAATCAACAGCTTGAACCGATCGAGACGATCTGGTGTCAGAAAGGCCTCGTGCACCAGCTCGAACGGAACGCGCGACTCGACGAGCGAGTGATACATGCCGAGCATGTGATCTTCGTGACGATCGCCCTGCGCGACCCCGGGATGCTCAGCCGCCGTCTGCTCCGAGTGCAGCACGGCCACGCGCGCGAGCGGCGCCTCGTTGCGCAGATACCGTTCGTGGGCGTAATGCCACTCGTAGATGCGCTCGACGACGGGGAGCCAGCGCTTGTCGTACAAGACGCCGGAGAATTTCGTGACCCACGGGCGCATCCCGTTGGCCGTCCCCTCGGCGACCCAGAGCCGAATCTCCGGCTCGCTCTGCACGGAGTCCTTCCACCGGTACGCCTCTTCGAGGCCCACGCTGAAGATGCCGCCGATCGGTCGCCGGCCCATGACCGACCGGTATTCTTTCGCGCGCCTGCCGTTGTTCCACGGCGGCGTCACGCCGCGGCGTGCCTGGTTGTCGGTGAACTGAATCGCGGCGAGCTCCCCCGCTGTCTTCAGATCCGGCGGTCCGTTGGGAATGAAGCTCGCGTCGGGATTCGCCGCGTGAACGGTCGCATCCCACTTCTTCCAGAGATCGGTCAACCGCGTCTTGCGCCACGCGACGTAGGCCCGTCGCGCGGGGTCGCGCCGATCGGTGGTGCGCGGGAGGTCCATGCCGGTCGCGTCCTTGAAGTTCTTCTGGCAGTTGGCGCAGTAGCAGTCCCCTCCTTGCGGCGCCCAGCGGTTCGAAAAGATTCCATCGACCTTGTACTTCGTGACGATCTCGCGGTGTACTTGATCCATCAACTCGAAGTTGTAGGGCCCCAGTGCGCACGACACCCACAGCTCGGGGTTCGCCCAGTGCCGTCGCGGTTGCCCGTCGGCGTTGTGCGCGATCCAGTCCGGATGCGCCGCGTGAACCTCTTCGCGCACCGCGTGTGGATCGGTTCTGGCGACGACATGCATCCCCATCTTCCGGCAGCCGGCGACAAGCGTGCCGAACGGATCGCTCGTCCCCAACCAGGCGCTCCGATGATGCAGTGGCACGTCCGTCGGGTAATAGGCGACGATGCCGCCGGCGCTCAGCGTGGCGGCGTCGGCGTGCAGCCGGCGGAAATAGTCGAGCCAGAATTGCGGATCAAACGTTCCGGGGTCGTTTTCGACCAGCGTCAACTGCACCCATCGCATCGGCTTGTCGAACCATCCCGCACCGACCGCCGGCGGTTGCCAGGCGGGCTCAACGATGGGCCGAGCAGGTGGCGGCACCAGTGAGGCGAAAGCGCCCGCACCGGCAGTGGCCTGAAGAAAGTCGCGGCGGGATAGATGGTTCATTGTCATAATTCGTTTCGTCCGGAAGATTGGCCCCGGCGGGCCAGAATGATAACCCGCCTAACCTCATCCTGAACCTGATTCACAGGATTCAGGGATTCAGGGATTCAGAGATTCGAGGATCAGGGATTCAGATTCACGATCAGTGATCAGTGATGAGGGATTCAGAAACCGTCGTATACTCCCGATTCGGCCGGATGATGGCCTTCAAGAGGAAAGGACAGGATATGCGTCTCGTATACGGTTCCGCGCTCGCAATGGCACTCGCCGCGCTCGTCCCACTCACAACTACGGCCCAGGATGCGAACCGCACCGTCGCCGGCGGCGGCATCACCGCCGCGGGGTGGCAGGGGAAGGCCGACGGAGCTGGCCAGGTCAGCGAGGCCAAGCTCTCCCAGGAAGGCAAGGACCTGCACGTCGTCACGGGGCCGGCAATCACCTATTGGAATCCTGCCAACAAGGCGGCCGGGAATTACACGGTAAAGGCCACGTTCACCGAGCCGAAGTACATGAACTTGAACAATCACCCGCATCCGTACGGCATCGTGATCGCGGGCAACGACCTGGGCACCGAGCAGCAGAGCTATCTGTATTGCGCGCCCTATGGCGACGGCAAGTTCATCGTGCGCGGGTTCGGCCCGGCCTCGTTCCAGATGAACGGGCGCGGCGAACCGAATGACGCCGTGAACAAGGCGGCCGGAAAAGATTCACCCGTTACGCAGGAAGTGGCGATGTCGGTGAAGGGTGACAAAGTCGAGTGCGCGATCAACGGCAAGACGGTCTGGAGCTCCGACAAGGCTGCTCTCGTCACGGCCGGCAAGCTGAAGTCAACCGATGGCGTCTACGGCGTCCGCTTCGCGCACAACACCGATGCGACGGTTTCCGGCTTGACGATGACGAAGAACTGAGTTGAGTTGAGTTGAGTTGACGGAGGCGACGGAGGGCACGGGACAAGACATAACACGGAGACACGGAGACACGGAGTTTTTCTTTAAGGGATCCGTGTACCTTCGTGGCTCCGTACCTCCGTGTTGATCTTGTTCCGTGCTCCCCGTCCCCTCCGTTGCCAATTAGTGCACAACGCTAAACCGCGCGGTCCTGCGCACGTGACGCGCGCCTGACTGCGCGTCAACCTCCAGCAGATACTCTCCCGGCGACAGGTGCACCAGCGGCAGCCTCACCTCGAAATCCGCCGAGCGGTCTTCCGAGAAGTTCTCGACCTCGAGCATGCCTTCGTAATTGCTCGCGATGGCATTCAGGTCGTTCCTCACCCTCGCCGTCGTCTTCACCGGCACGATTCGCCCCTTGCCTCCCTGGTAGATTCGAAGAAAGACAGCCACATCATCGGTCGCAAGAAACTGACGGCGAGTCGTCGGCACCACGGGAACAAGATCGGAAATGAATTTGTCGTGCATCGGAGGCGCGGGTCGGCGATGCAGAATCAATCCAGACGCCGACAACGGATCCTTTGCGAAGTCCGGTATTTCGATGTCGACGAACACGCTGCCCGTTCGTCCCTCAGACGTTGCCGCGATACGGAGCATGTATCGTCCTGGCCGCAGTGGAAGGTGACCGGGAAGGTCGGGGGCAATCGGCGCGCCGGTGGCCGGCGCTATCGTCATGGTCTGACGCAGCATGCCGTGTGGCTTTCCCTCGGAATCGTAGGCTGTCGTCGTGAGTGCGACGTCTCTCGGCGTTGTCGCAACATCAGCCGAAGCCATTCGCGTGGCGAGTATCACTTCGGCTTCACGACGTCCTGATACGGCAACGGGCGCCGCCGTCGTATAGATGGGCAGATCACCGCTCGGAATGCCGTTGATCGTCTCGGCGGGTGTGTTCTTCGACGGCGGATAGTAGCCGTTGCGTGTGTGAACCTGGAGGCCCGGACGATTCACCTTGACTTCTATCTTGTGAAAACCCTTTTCATTCGACGCGGTCGTCCGGAAACCCATGAAATAGTACGTGCTGCTCTCGCGAAATGCGTCGGCCACGGAGGACGCGGGATCATTCGTGAAGGCCACGGCGCGGCCACCCGTGCTTTCAGCAAACGAATAGAGCGATTCCTTCGCGACCATCGATCCGTCCACCTCGAGGCCGTGTGCGTCATATGCATACACCGTGACATTGGCGCGTTGAAGATCGCTGAAGAGCCGCACGAGGTCCGGCACTCTCGCTCCGGGACGAGGGCACTCCGATTTCGCCAAATGTGAATGCCCTGCCGCCGGAGATCAGGATGAGGATCTTTCGTCCCGGCGGCGCGCTGACCAGCGTGGACGCAACAGCCGCGAGCGCTTCGACGTCGCACGATCGATGGCGGGTGTCGCAGACTGCCGGCGCCCCCATGGTCCCGGTCGTTTTCGGTGTGTAGGACTCAATCGCCTGCACGAGCTGAGATCGATCCGCCGTGAAGTTCTGTGCCCGGCCGAGAAAAGTGAACACGACCGCCGCAAGATCTCCGGGGCCCAGCTGATCGACGGCGTTGCGCGCGATCTGCTTCGCCCGTTTGGTCACGTCCGGCTCGAGCTTCGCGTAGGCATCGTCCATGACGATCGCGACAAGACGGCGATTCTCGGCGTTCGACACCACGTCGAGCGGCGCGTCCCGCATCCACGGAGCAACATCTGAGACGGGCGCAGGTACATCAACGGGTGAGAACGCGACGATCGGCTGGGGCCTGCCCTTGTCGAGAATCGTGAAATCCTCCGCGGTCAAACCGCGGACCGGATGGCGATCCTTGTCGAGCACCGTGACATCGAGCTGTACGACGTCGATACCGGTGCGAAAGGTAGGAGGTTGCTGACTTGCCGGCGGCGGCTGCGCCTGCGGCCAGGCGACAACCGTGACCGCGATCGTTAGCGCTGCGATCCGGAGCATGTCTACACCACGCCTGCTTTCTTCATCACGGCCAAGGTCGTGTCGAGCGCCAGCTTTGCGCCCTCCTCTGGCGACATCTCCGGCGGCACGCGGCCGAGCGGCTCGGGGCTGACGCCGCCGTCGTAGCCACTCTTCTTCAGCGCCTGGAAGAAGCCGACCAGATTGATCACGCCTTCTCCAGGCATCACGCGTTGATTATCGCGAACCTCTTCGGGCGGCTGAGCTTTCGCGTCTGACACGTGCACGTGGACGATACGCTCCTTGCCGGCTGCCAGAATGTCCTCGACCGTGCTGCCAGAGTGGTGCCAATGCCAGACGTCGAGAATGACGCCGATGTTCGCACCGCTGTCCTTTGCGAGGGAGGCAGCCTCCGGCAGGTTCCAGATGAACGGGGTCGGCGGCGGCCCACCGGCTCGAGCCATCCGGAACTGCTGAACGCCGAGAAACTCGATGCCGAGCCGCAGGTTTGATTTCTGAAGCACCTGCGAGATGGCTGCGAGTCGATCTCTGACGACCTTTCGATATTCATCTTTTATCGTCGGGCTCGTCGCCGGAAGCACCACCATCATCTTCTGACACCCGATCGCCGCCGAGAACGCCGCATCTTCGGCCAGCAGAGGCAGCGCTTGATCGAAGGCCGCCTGCTCGCCATTGAATGGAAGCGGACGTGCCATGGGAAGATTCGCGATCGTCGGTTTGATCTTGAGTTCAGCGAAGAGCGCCTTCGTCGCATCGAGACCAGCCGCCTTCGCCGGCGCGAAGTCCCAGTCCACGCCGCCGAAGCCAACTTTCGCGGCCAGCCGTGCCTTGTCTGGCCCGCTGACGCCGCGCGTGACTGCGCCGTTCAGCGATACGAACATGGGGTCCGCGGCCGAGGCGGATCGCGCCATCGCGAGTACTGCACCCGTAAGAGCGGCGCGTTCGAGAAAATCACGGCGGGTCAGGGTGAGCTGCATCGGAATCTCCACGCGGTGAGGATATCATCGCGCGCGGCGACAGGAATGCAGCTAAGAATTGCTGATTTTCGATTGCTGATTGCTGATTGAGGAAGGAACGTGGGAAAACCGCGGATGGTCGATTGATGAGCTCCTACAGAGAACATCAATCAGCATTCAGAATTCAGCAATCAGCAATTTTCCAGTGGCTTCCGCCTTCAGGCGGAGGACTCTACGACTCTCGGCTCAAATACCCGGATCCGCCGCAACAGGATATCGACAAACCACAGGAGCAGCGCGGCGATCGTCAGCGCCGGCCACAGCGGACGCCGTTCGCTGTGGCGATCGGTCGGCGCTGCCGACAACGCGGCCGGCTCGGGCTTCCACGAACCACCGGTCGCTGACGCAAGCGACTTCAGTAAGGCATCATCAGTCGGCCGGAATCGATACTCCGCCGCCTCGTCCGGGACAATGACGCGGGAGATGGTTCCACCGGCGGGATCGCCGGTCGTCACCGTCACCACGCGTGACGCATCAGCAAGGACGTTGGCTTCGTAGCGGCCCGGCGCCACCTGACGAAGCGTCACATTTGCCGATCGGCCTGGCCCGGACGTCACTGAAACCATCGGCCGTAGAAGGTCGCTATACAGGCCGTTGGCATCGCGCGCCTCGACCGACACGCGAACGTCGCGCCGGCCCTGCTCGATTGGACCTGCGGAGGCGTCGAGATCGATCAGTTTCGGCCGCTGCCTCTCGATTGCGTGCACCACGGCCGCGAAAAACGGGCCGTAACCGCGCCACTTGATCCAGTTGGCGGCCCAGCGATCCTTGACGTCAGAGGTGAAGACCGCCGTCCGGCCAAGCCCGATCGGCCAGAACGCGAGCAGCGGATCCCCTTCATCCGTTGCCATGACCTCGAGCGCCGTGTCCTTAAGGACCGTTGCGGTATTCCCCTTCAGGTGCGGCGCATGCGTCGCATCGAGCCCGCCCAGAAACGACGGCGCCTTGAGAACCGGCGTGATCTCCTTTTCGTCGAACGATGGCGTGGCTGCGTTCTTGGCTTCCTTGACGAACACCTCGGGCAAGTCGCGCGCGTTCTGCACGGTGTAGTCGCGTCCCTTGCCCCAGACGGCAATGTTGTGCAGCAGTTCGCGATCGGCCGCGGGTCCGACTGCGACCGACGACACCGTGATGTGGGCCGCCGACATCTTGCGCACCAGCGATTCGTGGTCGTCGGGCAGGGACCGGCCGTCTGACAGAACAACGACGTGCTTCGCCCTCGCCTTGGTCGACCGCAGCGCCAGATACGCCTGCTCGACGGCAGGATAGATCCGCGTCGGACCGGACGGGACGATGCCGGCAATCTTCTCGCGAATGCTGGCGCGGTTCTGTCCGACGGTGCTCATCGGCACGTTCCAGTCGTACTGATCGTTGAAGGTGATGATGCCGACGACCTGCTTGTCCGTCATCACGTCAACCGCCGCCTGCGCGGCGGCCTTGCACAGATCGATCGATGGCCCGGCCATGCTCCACGACCGATCGAGCACGAGGACCAGCGCGACCTCCGGCTCGTCCTTGCGCTCGAACGTCACCGGCGTGATCCGCTCGATGGCGCTCTTCTGATAACCCGCCTCGCCGTACACGGACTCGCCCCCGGCAACGAGAAGTCCGCCGCCGGCCTTCTCGACCCACTGGGTCAACGCATTGATCGCTGCGTCAGGAATGGCCGATCGCGCCACGTCGCTGAGGACGACGACATCCCAGGAATCAAACCCAGCAAGAGTCGATGGCACCCCTGACGGAGGCTTGATCACGACGTCGAAACCTGCCTCCCTGAGGGCGGCCGAAAGGTACCTCGCGCTCGCAGGAACACCCTCGACATACAGGACCCGCGTGCGTGGAACGACAACCGCCGCTTGATCGAGCGTGTTGTTGACCGGAAGTGGATCCCCGGCCATTGAGAGCGAGGCACGAATCACATGATTGCCAGCGGTCTCGATTCGCGCGTCCAGCGAGATCGGTGTGATGCCCTGCGGAAGTGTGACCTCGCGCGTCGCAACAACCGCGTCGTCCGACCGCAGCGTGACCGTGGCCGCGCCGGCACGCTGGGCACCTGCAATGACGGTGGCCGTGAACGTCGCCCCCGCCGGGATCCGTTCTGGCAACTCGATTCGATCGATCCAGGCATCCCCGAGCGAGCGAACGGCCATGGGCTCCACGAACACCGGAATGTGCGCGGCAATCAACCGCGCGACTGCGGTCTCGATGCTGCCCGACGTTGGATGGCCGTCGCTGAAGAGCACGATCCGGGGCGTCGAGTCGGGCGCCAACTGGCCGCGCGCGGCATTGAGCGCAGCTTCGAGATCCGATCCTGAGCGATCGACCGGCTGCCCCGTTGTCGATGCTTCGATTGGCGCCAGCCGGCGAAGCGCGGCCGTATCCGAAACGGTTGTCGAGTTCGATCCGAAGACCACGATCCGCCAGTACGATGGATGGAGCGTGGCGTTGATTTCATCGATGCGGCGCGCGGCATCCTCAATGGCGCGGCTTGAAATACTGTGCGAGACATCGACGAGGTACACGATCGATTGACGCGGCGCGCTGGTCGAGAGCACTGGACGCGCAATCGCAAGCGCCAGCGCAGCCAGAAGGAGCGATCGGGCCGCGGCCTGCAACACGCGCTGCCGGGGATTGAACGTCGTCCTGGCGGCGAGCGGGGCGAACCAGATCGCCGGCACCAGCGCAAGCAGCCACAACGCGGTGGGAGCCGTCCAGTTCACCATCGCGTCACACCGTCACCCGCCGCTGCCACGTCCACCATTCGGCAAACGCGAGGGCGAAGGCGGCCAGCGCGCAGGCGAGCCACCAGGGCCGTTCGAGCGGTCCGCGCGCCTGCGCGACATTTGCGCCGGCGGTCAGGCTGGTGCGAGCGACGTTCGATCGCTGAGGGTCGGCCGCATTGACCGCGATCGTGTTGCTGGCACCAGCGTTATGCACGCCGTAGAGTCCCGGCGCGGCGAGCACGCCAAAGGCGGCGCCACGGAGTCCGGTCAGCGGGATCGATTCGCCGTCGGCGCGTGTCACCCTTGACGCCTCGGTGAACGCGGTCAGCCCCGGACGAAGCGACACGTCGCGCGATTGCGGACGGCCGAGCCATTCGAGCGCATTCGCCACCAGAACCGGAAAGCCGGGAGCCGACGCCAGGTTCGAATCCGCAGGCCCGAACCCGACGACAATGGCGCGTCGATCGGCCGATTCGCCGATACAGACGAGCGGCGTGCCTTTTGCCGATCGTGCGGCCGGGATCAGCAGCGACGAGGAACAATCGCGCACCCGATCGAGACGCAGCGTGACCGGATCGACGCCGGTCAGCACCGCGTGGCCCCCGGCAGCGTCCCAGCGCGGGCGCCGTTCGTCGTTGGCGCCATTAGCCAGCCACGGCGTGTCGTCGGGCGGCGCAAAGTAGAGCGCCGGCGTTGGCGACAACGCGGAAGGGGCCCAGCGATCGAAGATGGCCACGTCCTCCGCCGACGCCCGATAGGCCGAGGGCGTCACGAAGGTCGCGCGGACGTCGGGATCGACGCTCAGCAAACGTTTGAGCCACTCCGTGTGCTCACCGACCACCGTCACCGCGAGCAGCTGCGCACGCGCGATCCACGCAAACCCGTCGTCGTCTACATCAAGAGCATTGTCTGACGCGTCCACGTGTGCATGCAGATCCGGATCACCCCGTCGCGCGAGCGGCACGACCTGACGGTACGCCTCGCCCGCCGCGAGGTCGGCCCGACTGTCCGCGATCGTCGTTTTGCCGCGGACGATCGTGATGTGCACGGTCTGAGGCTTCAGCGAGAAATTCGCGACTTCGAGATATGCCGTACCGACCTCAGCGTCGGGCCCGCGCCGCCCTGGCGCGAGCGTTGATCGCACGTCGAACGCGGTAATCGCAACATTGCCAACCGGCTCGAACACGGAGTGCACGACCACCGACGGATCGAGATGGCGCGCAACCGCGCCATCGGTGATGAAGTGCACGGACTCGACGCCGGAGACGGCGGGCCACGACGTGTCACCGTATCCGGCGGGAGACAGCCGGGAGAGCGCCGACTCCACCAGCACCACATCGTCGGTCAGTCCTTGCACCAGTCCGTCGGCGGTGGTCGCAATCGCCACCTGTTCGGTTGTCGCAGCGATCCGACGAGCCTCGGCGACGGCGCGATCCCAGCGCGTCTCGCGTCCGTGGGTCCTGGCGAGCATCGACCAGGAAGAGTCGAGAACGATCAGCGTCCGGCCGCGACCGACCGCACCCGCGCCAGCGATCCGCGAGGGCCTCACGACCGCGAGCCCGAGCGCGAAGGCAATCAGCACGGTGACGGCCAACGAAACGGCGCGACGGATTTTCTCCCATCGCGTGACCTCTGGTGACGCGTCGAGCACACGCTGCCAGAGGGAAAGCGACGGGATCAGGATGCGAGGCGGCCGCAGCTTGATCAGGAAAAGCCCCGCGGCGAGCGCGCCGACGCCAGCGAGGACCAGCCAGCCCTGCCAGGTCGCAAGAGCGGCAAACGTCATGCGAGGAAACGTCCCTGGCGGAACGTCCGGAGGATGACGTCTTCGAAGGGGCGCTCGGCATCGGCCCTGACGTAGCCGATGTCGTAGCGGCCGCAAAAGCGTTCCAGTGCCTCCGCATGCTGGCCCGCGGCCTTCACATACGCGGCCGCGAGGCGCGGGGTGACCTCGATCTCTCGCATGGCGCCGTTCTCGGCGTCAACGAACCGGATCATGCCGAACACGCCCGGATCGCGATCGCGTTCGGATGTGACATGAACCGCAAACACGTCGTGGCCAATGGTCCGCAGGATCTTCAGGCCCGCCTGCGGCGCGGTTGTGTCCGCATTGTGCGAATCACCCGCGGCGCGCCCCGATCTCTCCGCCCCGGGTTGCGTGGACGACGAGCCGGGCTCGAGAAAATCAGAAATGATGACGACCAGCCCGAGCTGCCGCGGCCGCGATGCGAACGCTTTGCACGCGGCCCTCAGATCGGTCGGTCCAGACGCTTTCAGCTGCTCGAGCGCGTCGAACACGCGAAAGATGCGGCCCTTCCCTCTGCCGGGTGACGATTCGTGACCGAGATTGTCGCCGAAAGGACCGGACGACGACGAGGCCGACGTGACCTGCTCCGTCCGCATCCCGAAGCCCGCCCACTCCGTGCGGCGCTGTCAGGTCCGCTACCCCGGCGGTGTGGAGCGCCGCATCGTGATCCTCACGAACGGGCGCGGCCAGGAGGTGTTGAGCCAGCCGTGACGGTTAGCCGCCACCCACATGGCGGGCAGCCCCGTGGTCGCGGGCCCGACGCCCCGGCACCATCGGGCCATGTATCCGACCGTCAGACAGCTCCAGCCGCTCGGCCTCCCGCCCGAGGCTAGGC
>CAVOPH010000010.1:0-287217 GCA_963697775.1 uncultured Acidobacteriota bacterium
ACGCTCTATTCGTCGATCGCGAAGATCAACACGCCGGAAACCAACATCATGACGGCGGAGGATCCGGTCGAGTTCAACCTGGTCGGCGTCAACCAGGTCCAGGTCCGCGAGAACATCGGGTTGAACTTCGCCGCCGCGCTGCGTTCGTTTCTGCGGCAGGACCCCAACATCATCCTCGTCGGCGAAATCCGTGACTTCGAGACGGCGGAGATTGCCGTCAAGGCGGCGCTCACCGGCCACCTCGTGCTCTCGACGCTTCACACCAACGATGCGCCGAGCACGATCAACCGGCTGATGAACATGGGGATCGAGCCCTTCCTCGTCGCCAGCTCGGTCAACCTCATTTGCGCCCAGCGGCTCGTGCGCCGGATCTGCGCCAACTGCAAGACCGACGAGCCGCATGCGCCGCCGGCGCTCGTCGAGGCGGGTTTCACGCAGGAAGAGGCGCAGAAGGTGATTCCGAAAAAGGGAACCGGCTGCGAGAAGTGCAACAACACCGGCTACAAGGGGCGCGTCGGGCTCTACGAGGTGATGGAGATCGGCGAGCAACTGCGCGAGCTGATCCTCGTCGGCGCGTCGGGGCTGGAACTGCGGCGCAAGGCGATCGAGGAAGGCATGATCACGCTGCGCAGGAGCGGCTTGCACAAGGTGATGGAAGGGGTCACGACGATCGAGGAAGTCGCAAGGGAAACGGTCAAATAAATGCTGAATGCTGAATGCTGAATGCTGATTGTTGATTGCGCTGCTGGCAGCTGGCAGCTGGGAGCCGGAAGCGAAAGATGGCCACATTACCCGAACTGTTACAAACGCTCGTTGAGGTGAGCGGATCCGACCTGCACATCACGACGCAGACGCCGCCGCAGATCCGCGTCCACGGCAAGTTGCAGACGCTCGACCTGCCGCCGCTCGGTCCAGCGGAAACCAAAGGGCTGGCCTACAGCGTGCTCACCGATTCGCAGAAGAAGCGATTCGAGGAAACGCTGGAGCTCGACTTCTCGTTCGGCATCCGCGGTCTCGCGCGCTTCCGTTGCAACGTCTTCAACCAGCGCGGCGCGGTGGCGGCCGTCTATCGCGTCATCCCGGAGAAGATCAAGAGCTTCGACGAGCTCGGCTTGCCGCCGGTTCTCGCGACCCTGGCCGATCGCCCCCGTGGTCTGGTGCTGGTGACGGGTCCGACCGGCAGCGGAAAGTCCACGACGCTGGCCGCGATGATCGACAAGATCAACACCGAACGCCAGGAGCACATCCTCACGATCGAAGATCCGATCGAGTACATCCACCAGCACAAGGGCTGCCTGGTCAACCAGCGCGAAGTGCACAGCGACACGCACGGGTTCGCGGCGGCGCTCCGCGCCGCCCTGCGCGAGGACCCGGACATCGTGCTCATCGGTGAGTTGCGTGACCTCGAAACGATCGAGTCGGCGCTGCGGATTGCCGAGACCGGGCACCTCACATTCGCCACGCTGCATACGAACTCGGCGGCCCAGACGATCAACCGCGTCATCGACGTCTTCCCGTCGCACCAGCAAGGACAGATTCGAACCCAGCTGTCGCTGGTGCTCGAGGGCATCGTCTGTCAGGCCCTGATGCCGCGCGCCGATGGTCAGGGACGCGTGATGTCGCTCGAGGTGCTGATCCCGACCCCGGCGATCCGAAACCTGATCCGGGACGACAAGGTCCACCAGATCTATTCGACGATGCAGACCGGTCAGGAGAAGTTCGGGATGCAGACGATGAATCAGTCGCTCGCGACGCTTTACCAGAAGCGGTTGATTACGCTCGAGAGTGCGTTGGGCGCTTCCTCGATGAAGGACGAACTCGAGCAGATGATCAGCCGCGGCGCCGGCGTCGTGCCCAATGCCGGCATTCGGCCGGGGATGCCGGCGAGGACGGGGACAAGATAAATCAGCTTCCAGCTTCCGGCTTCCAGCTTCCCGCTTGAGGAACCGGAGCTCGACTCGAAGCTGGGAGCCGGTGTTGCGAAGGAAGAGCTGGTAGCTGGTAGCTGGAAGCTGGGAGCTTTCTTATATGCCTACATTCGCGTATTCGGGACGGACCCGGGCAGGGCAGACGGTCACGGGCGAGCGCGTGGCCGACACCATGGACGCGGCGGTGGCCGCGCTTCGGCGCGATCAGATCATGGTCACCCGGATTGACCCGGGCAAAGTGGCCAAGATAGCCAAGGCGGCCAAGCCGGCGGGGCCCAAGGGTGGCAAGTCGGTACCCGCCAAGAACCTCGCGATTTTCACCCGGCAGTTCTCGGTCATGATCGACGCCGGCCTGCCGCTCGTCCAGTGTCTCGAGATCCTGGGCAAGCAGGAGCCGCACAAGAACTTCTCGGCGGTGATCCTGAAGGTCCGCGAGGACGTCGAATCGGGCGCGGCGCTCGCCGACGCGATGAAGAAGCACCCGAAGACCTTCGACTCGCTCTTCTCCAACATGATTGCCGCTGGTGAAGCGGGCGGTATTCTCGACACCATTCTGAAACGACTGGCGGTCTACATCGAGAAGAACGTCAAATTGAAGGGCGAAGTGAAGTCCGCGATGATCTACCCGGTCGCGGTCATCGTGATCGCCGGCCTCGTGGTGTCCGCCATCCTCTGGAAGGTCATCCCGACATTCGCGAGCCTGTTCCAGGGTCTCGGGGCGCAGCTGCCGATGCCGACCCGCTTTGTCATCGCCGCGAGCGACATGCTGGTGAGTTACGGGTGGATCGGCGTGATTCTTCTCGGCATGCTCGGGTACGCGCTGAAACGGTCCTACGCCACCAACAACGGGCGTCATCTGATCGACGCGCTGCTGCTGAAGCTGCCGATTCTTGGGAACATCCTCCGCAAGGTGGCTGTAGCCCGCTTCTGTCGCACGCTCTCGACGCTGCTCGCTTCGGGCGTGCCGATTCTCGACGGCCTGGACATCACCGCGAGAACCGCCGGCAACGCCATCATCGAAGACGCAGTGCAGACGACGCGGACCAGTATCGAGCGAGGGGAAACGATCTCGCAGCCCCTGCGCGAGACGAACGTCTTTCCCTCGATGGTCGTGCAGATGATCAACGTCGGTGAGACAACTGGCGCGCTCGATGCGATGCTCGGCAAGATCGCCGACTTTTACGAGGACGAAGTCGACACGGCGGTGGCAGGGCTCCTCACGCTGATGGAGCCGGTGATGATCGCGTTTCTCGGCGTGATCGTCGGCGGCATCGTCATCGCGATGTATCTGCCGATCTTTGATCTGATTAGCAAGCTGACTTAGAACTGACGTCGTCAGTTTCCAGTTACCAGTTTCCAGTCTCCAGTTTGGAAAGTTCACTGGCCCAACTGGCAACTGGCAACTGGCAACTGGTAACTGGTAACTGGTAACTGGCAACTGAGATGCACACCTTAAGAGCCAAGCTTCTGTGGCTGATGGCGGGCCGCGCCGCCGTCATCACGCTGCTGCTTGGCTCGGCGCTCCTCATCCGCCTGAAGTTCCCGGGCGCGTTTCCCGTCGATCCCTTCTTTGTCCTGATCGGCATTACCTACGCACTGACGGCGATCTACGGGATGGTGCTCAAGTACAGCGAGAAGAACCGCTGGCTGGTGGACGTCCAGCTCGGCTGCGACGCCGTGATCGTTTCGGCGATCGTCTACATTACCAACGGCGTCTCGAGTTATTTCTCGTCGCTCTACACGCTGCCAATCATTGCCGCGAGCACGATTCAGTCCCGCCGCGGCGGGATGATGGTCGCGGTCCTGAGCTCGTTGCTCTACAGCGGCCTCGTTCTGGCCCAGTACTACAGCGCGAATTTCCTGCCGGGTGTCGTGGACTACGATGCGCTGCCGGTATTTCGCATCGCGGTCTTCACCGTCGGCCTGAACATCTTCGGATTCTTTGCGGTCGCCCTGCTCAGCGGTTATCTCGCGGAGAGCGTGCGGCGGGCGGACGAGCAGCTCGCCGCCACCTCCAATCAGCTCGCCGACCTGCAGGCGTTCAGTCAACACATCATCAACAGCCTGACGAGCGGGTTGGCGACGACCGACGTCGAGGGCCGGGTGTTGACGTTCAATCGCGCGGCCGAGGGGATCTGCGGCATCAGCGCCGCCGAAGCGGACGGACGGTCGATCGTCGACGTGCTCCAGCTGCCCGACGCGATGGCCGATGGCATGTTCGGGCCACGAGACGGCCGTCCCCAGCTGCCGCGGATCGAGATCCCGTTCACGCGGAGCGGATACGGCACGATCGAGCTTGGCCTCAGCACGGCGCTGCTCTACACCCCTCGCGGCGAAACCGGTTTCATCTTCACGTTCCAGGACGTGACGGAATCGCGAAAGCACGAACGTGAAGCGCGCGTCCAGCAGCGGCTCGCGGCAGTCGGAGAAATGGCCGCGGGGATCGCGCACGAGATCCGCAACCCGCTGGCGTCGATGTCGGGGTCGATTCAGATCCTGCGTCAGGAGCTTCCGCTGACCGACGAACAGTCGCAGCTGATGGACATCGTGCTGCGGGAATCGGATCGGCTCAACGAAACGATCCGGAGCTTCCTCGCCTACGCCCGTCCCCAGCGCGCCAGCACGAGCCGGATGGACGTGCGCCAGGTCGTCACCGACACGGCGACGCTCCTGCAGAACAACGCCGAGCTCGTCGACGGCCACCGCATCGACGTGGACGTGCCGGAGGACCCGGTGTGGTACGTCGCCGACGCGAACCAGATTCGCCAGGTGGTCTGGAACCTCGCCACCAACGGGCTGCGCGCGATGCCGAACGGCGGCGCGCTTCGGCTGTCGGCGGCCACTCGCGCGGCGGACAGGAGCGGGGCCGGCGAGGCGGTCATCCGTGTCGAGGATCAGGGCGTCGGCATCGCGCCCGAAGAGCTCGACGGCATCTTTCAGCCCTTTCGCGGTGCGTTCGAACGCGGCACCGGACTCGGCCTGGCCATCGTCCACCGCATCGTCAGCGGTTACGGCGGCGAAGTGCACGTGACGTCACAGCGCGGCGTCGGCACGCGCGTGGAAGTGACGCTGCCGCTGACTGCCCCCGCGGCCGATGACGCGCGGGCGATGTTGAATTGAAATGACCACCAGTGTCCAGACCGATCCGTCGAAGGCCGCGCAGGCGCCGGCTCGCGTGCTCGTTGTCGACGACGAGCGCTCGATGCGGGAACTGTTGTCGATCGTCCTGCGCCGCGACGGATACGACGTGCTGATTGCCGAGGACGGCGCGGCGGGCCTCGAGCTGCTCAAACGCGAACGGGTGGACATCCTCATCACCGACATCCGGATGCCGCAGATGAACGGCGTGGACCTCTTGCGCGAAGCCAAGCGCATCTCGCCGGACATCGTCAGCATCGTCATGACCGCGTTTGCGACGACCGAGACCGCGGTGGAAGCGCTCCGGCTCGGCGCGACCGACTACGTCACCAAATCAAAGGACACGGCGGCGGAGCTGCGGGTTCGAGTGGGACGGGAGCTGGAGCGCCGGCGGCTGCTGCAGGAGAACGTGCTGCTGAAGCGCGCACTGCGGACGCAGAACCAGTTCTCCAACATCATCGGCAGCAGCTCGCCGATGGTGGCGTTGTTCCAGCTGATCGAGACGATTGCGTCAACTGGCAGCACCGTGCTGATCACCGGAGAATCGGGCACGGGCAAGGAACTGATTGCGCGGGCCATTCATGTCCACTCACCGCGACGCGAGCGTCCGTTCGTCGCGGTCAATTGCGGTGCGCTGTCGGAGACGCTCCTCGATTCGGAGCTGTTCGGTCACATGCGCGGTGCGTTCACGGGCGCCGACAGCAACAAGAAAGGGCTGATCGAGGTTGCGGAGAAAGGCACCATCTTCCTGGACGAAATCGGCGAGATGAGCCCGGTGGTGCAGGTGAAATTGCTGCGAGTGCTCCAGGAACGGAAATTCCGGCGGCTCGGCGGAACCGAAGAGATTGACGCCGACATCCGAATCCTGGCGGCAACCAATCGCGATCTCACCAGGATGGTGGCGGAAGGCGCGTTCCGCGAGGATCTCTTTTACCGGATCAATGTCATCCCGATGCGCGTGCCGCCGCTCCGCGAGCGCCCCGACGATATCCCGCTGCTCGCCGATCACTTCGTCGGCCGATTTGCCGAACAGATGAAGAAGAACATCACCGGCATTTCAGGGGCCGCGATGGCGCTTCTGAAGCAGTACAGCTGGCCGGGCAACATCCGGGAGCTCGAAAACGCCATCGAGCGGGCGGTCGCGCTCGAACGCACGCCGATGATCCTGCCTGACAGCCTGCCCGAACAGGTCAATCGGCTCCCGGCCGAGGCTCCACCATCGTCTCCACCGGAGGCATTCCCGGACGCTGGCTTCGACCTCGAGCGTCACGTCCAGGACATCGAGCGGGAGTACATCGCCGAGGCGTTGCGCCGCGCTGGCGGCGTGAAGGTCAAGGCGGCCGAGCTGCTCGGTATGAGCTTCCGGTCGTTCCGGTATTACACGAAGAAGTACAACCTCAAATAGGGTTCTACTGGGTTCTGCAGGGTTCTGCGGGGTTCGTTCGGGGTTCTGCGAGGTTCAACTGTTCGACAGAGCCGGCGAACTCGTGGAACCCGGGCGGAACCTGGAGGAACCTGAACGAACCCTGCAGAACCCAGTAGAACCTTGCAGAACCCAGTAGAACCTGACATTTAACGCCACCTGAGGTTGACAAAAACTGTCAGGCCGCCCAAAATTGTCAATAGATTTTCCCGTCCGCCGCACTCCGCTAAACAGTCTTAACTGCATGACGCGCCAAGCGTTATAGCCCAGGCATGGGGAGCTCTGCAGGGCTGGCACCCCCGTTGCTGATTCCGCCGCGTCGGCCGCTGGGCTGCACTGGGCCGACTACAAACACAGTCCAAGCGGCCAATCGATTTTTTGTGAGGAGCAGAGTCATGAAAGTTCGTAACCAGAAGGGTTTCACGCTTATCGAGCTGCTGATCGTTGTGGCGATCATCGGCATCATCGCGGCGATCGCGGTTCCTGGGCTTCTCCGCGCCCGCATGTCGGGTAACGAGTCGTCCGCCATCGGTTCGCTCCGCGCCATCAACACGGCGAATGCGAGCTACTCGTCAGCGGCCGGCCAGGGCGGGTACTCGACCGACCTGAAGGTGCTCGGCGCTGCGTGCCCGGGTTCGGCTCAGGGCTTCATCTCGCCCGACCTTGGTGACCCCACGCTTCCGAGCCCGGTTGTGAAATCCGGTTACAACGTGCTTCTGGCAGTGGCCGCCACTGGTGCGGCTGGTCCGAACGACTGCAACGGCACCGCGACCCAGACCGACTTTTATGCGACCTCAGTTCCGGTGACGGTCGGCACGACCGGCAACCGCGGGTTCTCGAGCAACGCGGCGGGCACGATCTTCTTCGACCCCACCGGCGTCGCGCCGACAGAAGCGCAGATGGCGCCCGGCGGCGGCGGCACGCCGATTCAATAACCTCACGGGTTCGTTTTCGGGATATACAACGAGGGACGGCCGGCGAATGCCGGCGTCCCTCGTCGCCTTTTCAGTGCGCTCATCGATGCCACGTTTGCCTTACCCACGCCTCGGCCGCTCGGACGGCTTCACGCTCGTCGAGCTCCTCATCGTCCTGTGCATCGTCGGGATTCTGGCGTCGGTTTCGATGGCGATGTATCGCAACTCGCGCGTGAGCGCCGGGGAAGCGGTCGCGATCAGCACGCTTCAGGCGATCAACCAGGCACAATTCGCGTTTGCGCAGTTGTGCGGGAGCCAGCGCTACGCGGCGACCCTGGCGAACCTCACCGCGCCCATGCCGTCCACCGGTCAGTCGTTCCTCAGCCCCGATCTCGGAGTGGACCCGCTCGCGAAGGGTGGCTATCAGTTCACCATGGCGGGGACGGCGGTCAGCGATCCTGCCGTGACGTGCACGGGGGGGACGCCGGTCGAGTCGTATCAGGTCACTGCCGATCCTGTGAGGCCAGGCCTTTCCGGAATCCGTTACTTCTCGACCAACACGGATCGCGTGCTGTACGTGGACGCAATCAAGACGTTCGCGCCGGATATGCCGGAGAAGGGGCCACCTCCTCACGGCGCGGAAATGAAGTAAACTGGCCACTTAAAAGCATGAGTAAGTTGAGTCGCACGCTGCTGATGGCCTTTGCCGCGCTTGGTCTCGGTGCGGCTTCGGCCTCGAGCTACGTCCACTATCACCTGCTGACCGATCCGGGCTACTCGAGCTTCTGCGACGTCAATGCGACGGTCAACTGCACCCAGGCGTATCTGAGCTCCTACGGCAGCCTGTGGGGCGTGCCGGTGGCGCTCTTCGGCGTATTCTTCTTCACGCTCGTGCTGCTGCTGGCGGGAGCCGGCGGCCGGACGGGTTCGGCGGTTCGCGACGCGATTCCGGCCTACGTCTTCGCCATTTCGACTGTTGGCCTGGCGTTCGTTCTCTACCTTGGGTGGGCGTCCTACGTGCAGCTGAAGACGTTCTGCATGCTGTGCGCCGTGACCTACGTTTCGGTGATTGCCATCTTCATCATCTCCGGTGGAGCCACGACTTTTCCCATGACTACGCTGCCGCGCCGCGTTCCGCGCGACCTTCGCGCTTTGGTATCCAGTCCGACCGCACTCGTGCTCGCGCTATTGTTTGTCGCGGGCGCCGGGACGGTGATCGCCGCATTCCCGGGCGAGCAGGCTCACTCAGCGCCGGCGACCCTGAAGACGCTCAGCGATAAGGAGCGTGCGGACGTGGCCGCGTGGTGGGAGAAGCAGCCGACCATCGACACCCCGATGCCGATGGAAGGCGCGAAGGTCATGGTCGCAATCTTCAGCGATTTTCAGTGCCCGCACTGCCGAAAGGCGCACGAAGAGTACAAGCCTCTCATTGCGAAGTACGCGGCGAACCCTGGTGTCCGCTTTGTCCTGAAGCATTTCCCGCTCGAAGGGGAGTGCAACTCGTACGCGCCCAATGGCGGTCACAGTGCCGCGTGTGAGGCTGCCGCCGCGGTCGTCGAGGCTCGAAAGACGGGCAAGGCCGAGCGCATGACCGACTGGCTGTTCGAGAACCAGGACAGCCTGACGCCGTCGGGCGTCCGCGTCGCGGCGCACGACATCGGCGGCGTCCCGGACTTCAACGCCAGCTACGCCGATGCGTTGAAGGAGGTCAAAGCCGACGCCACTCTGGGTGGGCAGATTGGCGTCGGGTCCACGCCAACCATCGTGCTCAACAATCGAAAACTCCCGGCGGGCGTCGTGGATCCGGCTGCCCTCGATGCCCTGATCGACCTGGAGCTGAAACGATCGAAGTAACGCGGGACCGTTCAGCGACGATGCCTTCAGCGATTCGAATCGAAGAACTCACCAAGGACTACACGATTGGCTTCTGGCGGCGGCGCTCCTACCGCGCGCTGGATCGTTTGACGCTCGAGATCGAGCCGGGCGAAGTGTTCGGCTTTCTCGGCCCGAACGGCGCCGGCAAGACCACCACGCTCAAGCTGCTCATGCAGCTGATCTATCCGACGTCGGGACGTGCCGAGATTCTCGGCCGGCCGGTTGGCGATCTCGACGTTCGCCGTCGCATCGGCTACCTTCCGGAGAATCCGTCGTTCTACGACTACCTGACCGCCGAGGAATTGCTCGGGTATTTTGGCGATCTCTTCGGCTACTCCGGACCCGACCGGCGCAAGCGCGTCTCCAACCTGCTCGATCGCGTCGGCATTGGCGCCGAACGGCGACTGCAGCTGCGCAAGTTCTCGAAGGGCATGATCCAGCGGGTCGGGATCGCACAGGCGCTCCTCAACGATCCCGAAGTGGTCTTTCTCGACGAACCGATGTCAGGCCTCGATCCGCTCGGACGCCGGGACGTGCGCTCGCTGATCCTCGAGCTCCGCGACCAGGGGCGAACGGTCTTCTTCAGCTCGCACATTCTTGCTGACGCCGAAGCGTTGTGCCGCCGTGTGGCGGTGGTGGCTGGCGGGCGTCTCGCGGCGTCGGGCACGTTGTCCGACATTCTCGCGTTTGAGGTACACGGATGGGAGCTGGTGATCTCAGGCGTGTCGCCCGACGTACTGGTGAGGGTGACCCCGCGAGTCCGCCGCGCCACGGAGATTTCTCCCGGCCGGTATTCGCTGGAGCTTTCGCTCGACCAGTCGCCGGATCGCCTGCTGGCGGATCTGACTGCCGCCGGCGCGACGTTGGTCTCCCTCAATCCGATCCGCGACACGCTCGAGGACTTTTTCATGAAGCGGGTCGCGGAGATGGGGGCTGGCGCGAGGTCGCCGAGGGAGGAGGAGTCCCGTGCGCGCCATTAGAGTGGTGGCGGTCAACGTGTTTCGCGAATCGGTCCGCGACCGCGTGCCCTACAACCTCGTGGTGTTTGCCATCCTCCTGATCGCGTCGTCGTATCTCATCGGGCAGCTCACCGCCGGGCAGGACGTCAAGATCATCAAGGATCTGGGGCTGGCGGCGACCTCGATCTTCGGCCTGTTCATTGCCATCTTCATTGGCATCGGCCTCGTGTCGAAGGAAGTCGAGCGTCGCAGCATCTACGGGCTGCTGTCGAAGCCCGTGAGCCGGGCGCAGTTCATCACCGGGAAGTACGCCGGGCTTGTGCTGACACTGGCGGTCAACGTGAGCGTCATGGCGATGGCGCTCTACGTCATCCTCGCGTACATGGTGTGGACCGAGCCGCCAACGATCCGCGCGGGATGGGATGCACCGGGAATGGATCCCGCGCTGCTGAAAGCCGTCTTCCTCATTTTTGTCGAGCTGATGCTGGTGACGGCCGTTGCGCTCTTCTTCTCGACGTTCTCCACGCCCATTCTCTCGGCGGTGATGACGTTTGGCCTCTACGTCGCGGGTCATTTCAACGCCGATCTGAAGAACTTCGAGCGTGTTGTCAGTTCGAAGGCGGCCGCCCGTCTGGCGCGCGGCGCGTATCACGTGCTGCCCGATCTGTCGGCGTTCGACGTCAAGACCCAGGTCGTGCACGGTCTGCCCGTCCCGCTGGCGTACCTGGGCACCACGACCGCGTACGGCCTGACTTACGTGGCGGCGCTCCTGCTCGTTTCGACCTTTATTTTTTCGAGGCGCGATTTCAAGTGAGGCCACCTCGCGACATCGCGATGGTCGTGCTCGCGGTCGTGGCGTTTGCGGCGGCGGTGTCGCTGCAGATGGTGCGCGACCGATGGTATCCGCGCGGCGACGCGGAGCTGGAACAGATTCTCTACGTGCGATCGGGCGCAGCGCTTCAGCGCATCACGCTGTCGTTCGATGCGGTGGCCGCCGACGTCTACTGGATCCGCGCGATTCAGCATTATGGCGGTGACCGTCTGTCGGGCCCGAGGGCGCACACCAAGTATCAGTTGCTGTTCCCTCTGCTCGACCTCACCACCACGCTGGATCCGTACTTCAACATTGCCTATCGGTTCGGCGCGATCTTCCTGAGTGAGGCGTATCCGGGCGGCCCCGGGCGCCCCGATCAGTCGGTGGCGCTCCTCCAGAAGGCCATCACGGTCATGCCACAGAAGTGGCAGTATTACCACGACATCGGATTCGTCTATTACTGGCGGATGCGCGATTACAAGACGGCGGCAACGTGGTTCCAGCAGGCAGCGGACCAGCCGAACGCGCCGAACTGGCTCCAGCCGTTGGCGGCGTCGATGCTCGTGCGCGGCAACGATCGGGCTGCCGCGCGGTTCCTCTGGCAGCAGATTGCGAAATCGGAGGAAGCCTGGCTCAGGAGAAATGCCGAGCACTCGCTGCTGCAGCTTCAAGCGCTGGATCAGATCGATCAGCTCGAAGCCGTGATTCAACGGTTCCCGCCGGCGGCCGGCGAGCAGTACTCCTGGAATGATCTGATGCGTCGACGTATCTTGATTCGCGAGCCGGTCGATCCTGCCGGCGCCCCGTATGTCATCGACCCTGCCACTGGCCGCGTGCAGGTGTCGGGACAGTCGCCGCTTTTCCCGATGCCGGAAGAGCCCCGGCGCTTTCCGCAGTGAATCTCGAAGCGCCCCAGCTCGCGATTCTCGTCCTGCTCGGGCTGGCCGTCGGAAGCTTTCTCAACGTCTGCATCCATCGGCTGCCGCGCGATCAGTCGCTCAACTCGCCCCCGTCGCGCTGTCCGTCGTGCGAGTACCGGCTTCGGTGGTTCGACAACATCCCGGTACTCAGCTACGTTCTCCTCGGCGGCCGCTGCCGGAAATGCCGCGCACGGATCTCGATCCGCTACCCGGTGGTCGAATTGATCACGATGGTGCTGTTTATCATCCATGGTGTCGTGTTTGGCTGGAGCGCACTGCTGGTCCCGCGCCTGGTGTTTGCGTGCGCGATGGTCGTGCTCTTCGCCATCGATCTGGAACATCAGCTGCTGCCAAACGTCATCACGTTACCCGGAATCGTGGTTGGCCTGATCGCCAGCGCCGTGCTGCCACCGGGGATCGTGGACGCGCTCATTGGCGTGCTGATCGGCGGCGGTGTGCTGTGGCTGATTGGCGAGGCGTATTTCCGCTACTCGGGTCACGAAGGCATGGGCGGAGGAGACGTCAAGATGCTCGCCATGATTGGCGCGTTTCTCGGCTGGAAGCTGGTGCTCGTCACGCTCGTGTTGTCGTCAATCGCGGGATCCGTGATTGGGCTGCTCGTCATCGCCATTCGAAAGGGCGGGATGAAGTACGCACTGCCGTACGGGACGTTTCTGGCGCTGGGCGCGCTGGTCGCGTCGCTCGCCGGTGATGCGATCGTGAATTGGTATGTGGGACTCTACTGAACTGTGGAATTGCTGAATGCTGAATGCTGATTTGATCTTTCAATCAGCAATCAGCGATCAGCAATCAGCAATCAGAATCGACAATCAACAATTGCGGATCCTCACCCAATGACTAGGGCCGGCTCCCTTCTCCTTCTGCTCACCGCGATCGTCGCGGCGCTGGCGGGCATCCTCGCCTTCGCAGTCAGCAAGTTCTTTGCGGCGGCGCGCACGGCAACGAAAGCGGGACGCGAAGGGGGAGCGGAAACGGCGTTCATGGCCGCCGCGATGGAAGAGGCGTTGCAGAAGATGCGCACGCAGGAGCGTGCAATGCAGGCGCGCGCCGAGGCGTCCGAGCGCTTGAGCGGCGAGATCATCGCGAGCATGACATCCGGCCTCCTGGTCGTCAGCCAGGAAGGCATTGTGCGCACGCTGAACCCGGCGGGCCAGCAACTCCTCGGTCTCCCCGATTCCGACTGGATGCGCAATTACCGCGACGTACTCGCCGATTCGGCGCCGCTCGCCGACGTCATCAAGGAATGCCTCATCGGCCGCCGGCCCATCGTCCGGCGAACGGTGAAAATGGATCGCGGCGCCGGAGCCTCACATCTGGGGATTACCGTTTCGCCCATCAGGGACGTCGAGGGGCACGAGCACGGGGCAATCTGCCTGTTCAGCGATCTCAGTGAGGTCGCCGATCTCGAGGACCAGCTGCGGCTCAAGGACAGTCTGGCCCGGCTGGGCGAGCTGACCGCAGGCATTGCCCACGAATTCCGCAACGGCCTGGCGACCATCCATGGGTACAGCCGGCTCTTGGACCTGCAACGGCTTCCCGCGGATTTCAAACCCTACGTTCAGGGAATCCGCGAGGAGACCGAAGAGCTCGGCCAGGTCGTCACCAACTTTCTCAATTTTGCCAAGCCCACTGAATTGCTCCTGGTGCCCGTGGACGTTGGCATCCTCGCCGAAAAGGCCGCCGAGGAGATTCGGACCGAGGCTCGGGCCCGAGGCGGCGAGGTGACGGTAACCGGTCACTTCGGCATCGTCGAGGGAGACGAAGTGCTGCTGCGGCAGGCGCTCAGTAATCTGTGCCGGAATGCCCTCGAGGCCTGCACTGACGTTGCCCCCCGCATCACCGTCGAGGGGGGGACCGACGCCGCGGGGATGCTGCGGGTGAGTGTGACCGACAACGGGCGGGGAGTGGATCCAGCGATCGGGGACCGGATTTTCCGCCCGTTCTTCACCACCAAGGCTCGAGGGACCGGCCTGGGACTGGCCCTGGTCCAGAAGATTATCGTGACCCACAACGGGCGGGTGAGCGCCGCAAACGTCGACGGCGGTGGCGCCTGTCTGACGGTGGTTTTGCCCCTCCGCACGGCCTGATTTCGGCCCTCTCACCAGAAATGTTAGGGCCGTGCCAGAACTGCACACCATTCTTGACGACCGGTCTGACCCCCGGCCCTCTTCCGGCCGAATAAATACAGTAGGAATACCCACTTAACCCAACTCGTTCAACGACATAACCCACCGTGGCAGCCCTATTGCTGAAGTGGGGGTTACAGATGTTTTTCCGCGCTCGCCACGATCGTGGGTTCTCGGTTATCGAGCTGATGATGGTCGTGTTGATGATCGGCACGCTCGCCGCCATCGCCGTGCCGGTCATGACCGACATGACGGCCAGCATCAAGCTCAATGAGGCGGCGCGGATCGTCGAGCGCGAGATGCAGGACGCTCGTTTGAAGGCCGTGTCGTCGAACCGGGTGATTCGAGTCCGGCTCAATTGTCCTGCTGCCGGCTATATCCGCAGCGTGGAGGTGCTCGGCACCGCCGCCGACAACGCATCGAACCGCTGCATGACGACGCCCTATCCGTTTCCGCCGCCAGACGACGACATCATGACCCGGCCGAATTTCGACGGACCGGTTCGAGTGCTGCCCAACGCCGCCACGGTCACCAACGAGGTGTTGCAGTTCAGCCCTGACGGCACAGCCGTCAGCGTCATCAACGGGACGCCAACGACGATCGCGACGCCGGTGACGGTGACGATCTCGCGCCACGGGAAATCAAAAACAGTGACGGTCAACAGTGTCGGCAAAGTTCAACTCCAATAACCGCGGATTCAGCCTCATCGAGGTGCTCGTCGCGATGGGCCTGCTGACGGTCGTGTCGCTCGGCGTGGCGCAGCTGTTTGCGCTGTCGACGCGCGCCAACGTGATCGCCAAGGGGCAGACCTCGACGACCGCGATGGCGGAGCAGAAACTCGAACAGCTGCGCGGGCTCACCTGGGGTTTCGACCTGGCGGGACAGGGCTTACCGTTGTCGGATACCACGACGAACCTGACGGTGACGCCGCCGACGCACAACGGCACCGGCTTGAACCCGTCGCCAGCCGACACGCTTGAGCAGAACACCGACGGCTTCGTTGATTTTCTGGACGGCAACGGCTCATGGGTTGGCACCGGGTCGACGCCGCCCGGTTCCGCCGTCTACATTCGCCGCTGGTCGATTACGCCGCTGCCCACGAACCCGAACAACACGCTGGTGATTGAGGTTCTGGTGACACCGGTGACGAACGAGCTCGCACGGGTACAGTCCGCCTTCAGCCGTACCCGGATGGCTGGCGACGCGTTGCTCGTGACGGTCAGGACGAGGAAGGCATCATGACGTCCACCCGCCCCGTCACTCGGTACGCATGAAGCCGGTTACACGCTGATCGAGCTACTCGTGTCGACCGCGATTATGGTCACGGTCACCGGGGCGATCTTCTCGCTGATGAACCCGGCGCAGGGAAATGCGCAGACGCAACCAGAAGTCGCCGACATGCAGCAGCGGATGCGTGTCGGAAACGACATGCTGTTCAAGGAAGTCATGATGGCGGGTGCCGGACCCTATCAGGGGAATATTACGGGTTCGCTGATCAAATACTTCGCGCCGATCATTCCCCGGCGGGTTGGGGATATCGCCCCGGATCCGGCGGTCGGTGCAGGTAGTTTCACGACCGATCGCCTCACACTCCAGTACATCCCGAACACCTATTCGCAGACCACCATCAGTCAGGCGATGCCGCCGCAGTCGGCGGAGTTGAAAGTCACGCCGCAGATCAACTGTCCGGCCGACGCCAACAACCTCTGTGGTTTCACACAGGGCATGGAAGTCATCATCTTCGATGACTCGGGAAACTATGACACGTTCACCATCACCAATGTGCAGGATGCCGCCGTCCACGTTCAGCACCGTGGCACTGATCTCAACTACAAGTACTCGGCCGGGGCATCCATCACGCAACTGGTCAGCTACACCTACTATCTCGATCGCACGACGAACCAGCTAAAGCGGTACGACGGCCATGCCAAGGAGGAAGCCATCGTCGACAATGTGGTCGATCTTCGCTTCACCTACTTCGGCGATCCGAATCCTCCGATGGCTCCAAAGCCAAAACTGGGCGTGGACAACTGCTTGTACGACGCGGCTGGAAACTACTCCGACTCTGCCGGTGTTGTCCGCCACCGACGGTTCACTCGCGGAACTGACCGCGGGGCAGCTGACCGACGGCCCGATGTGCGGTACCGGCGACAACCAGTACGACGCGGATCTCCTGCGCATCCGGAAGATCCGGGTCACGATGCGCGTCCAGGCCGCGACGGCCAGCCTGCGCGGCACGGATACCACACTGTTCAGGAATCCTGGAACCGCCAGGGGCGGCGAACGCTACGTGCCGGACTACCAGCTGTCCTTCGATATTTCGCCCCGTAACCTCAACCTCACACGGTGATGGAGAACATGAACCGCTTTCGCGCCCGGCTCGCCGACGAACGTGGCGTAGCGCTCATCATCGCGCTGATGGCGATGATGCTGTTGACAGCGCTTGGGGCTGCGATCGTCATGGTCAGCAACACCGAGACGCACATCGCCGGCAACTACCGCAACAGTCAGGAAGCGCTGTATGCGGCCGATGCCGGGGTCGAGCGTGTCGTGCAGGACCTGCTGCTCATCCCGCGATGGAACGACATTCTGGCCGGCACTACCCAGTCCGGATTCGTTGACGGCGCGATGACGTCGGCCAAGACGCTGCCGGGCGGCGGACACATGACGCTCTGCTGCGGAACGAACACCGCCACCGCTCAGCTCCAGGCGGAAACCGACACGGCAAACCTGTGGGGCGCAAACAACCCGCAATGGAAGCTCTTTGCCTGGGGTCCGCTCGCGGACATGCTCCCGAACAGCCAGATCGACAGCCCGATGTATCTCGCGGTCTGGATAGCCGACGATCCAGCCGACGGCCCCGACCTCAACACCGCCGACGGCAATCCTGTCGTCGACACCAACGGCACGCTGACGCTGCACGCCGAGGCGATTGGACCGAGCGGCACGCGCAAGGTGGTCGAGATAACCGTTGCGCGGACGTCGAGCACCGAAATCGAGCGCGGCCAGATCGCGCAGCGCGGTCAGGAAGAGCTGAACCAGCGCGCGCGCAAGGCCGCCGTGCAGACTCCCGGCAAGGGCCTGACGAACATGCGGATGAACAACTCGACTGGCAACCTGGTCGTGCAGTGATGACTGAACAGACTGAGATAAAGCCCCGCCGGCGCAGCGCGCCACGTTCGCCGCGCCGGCGTTCACGCAGCCTGTTGCGCCGCCGTGCCAGCGCCACGGTGCTGCTTGCCGTCCTTGCGACCTTCTGGTGGTCGACGACCGCGTTCGCGCAGCTGGATCCGCTGCTGTTCATCAAGCGCGTGCCGCCGACGGTCATCGTCGTGTTCGACACGTCGATGCGCATGCTCGAGGACGGCAGCGGCAACTGGTACGATCCGAACTTCTACGTCGTCGCTGACGATCCCGGTGTCATGCCGGCATTCTCGGGCATTGGTGCGGCAAAGACCTACCGACGGGTCTACCGCAACTTGCAGTCCGCGTCAGCGCCTGGCAAATACACGGCGGACACGATCGCGACGACCGCCGCGGTGTGGGATCCGGCGAACGCGCTGACATCGAACGCGGCGGCGGATCTGCTGTTCTTGAATCCAACCCGCTACAACATCGCGAAGCAGGGGCTTTCTGCCGCCGTGGCTGAGAACACCAGCAGCCGATGGGGGGTCGTCAAGCTGCGTCAGAACCTGCCGCAATGGCGAACCAGTGCGAACTGCGACAAGCCCGTGCAGGTCTCGGACTTGAGCCAGTCTCTTTATAAGGATGCCAACCCCTGCAACACGGGCGTGTGGGGGAGCTACGGGATTGACGCTCCGTCGGTCGCGGTTCCGAACTACTCATTGGGTTCAGCGCCGGCCGGAACCGTCGTGGTGACGCCTGCCGCGAACACCGCGAATACGGTGACCACGCTGCTGGCGCGGAATCCGAACGATCCCAGCGCATTGATTCCAGCCAGCATGCCGAGCCTCGGAGTCGTCGACCGTCCGATCGATTTCGCGCTGACCGATGCACGCGCGGCGGCGGTTGCGGCGATGACCGCGGACTCGGCCGCCAATCGCACGTGCCGTAATACGATCGTGGTCCTGATTACCGGCGGCAGGGACAACGGCGACGCTGGCTACAACGGCTCGCACAACACCGCGACGACCGCCTCGTCGTTTTTGTCGGTCACGGCGAGCGGCGTGACCAAGCGGGTGCCGATCGCGGTGATCGCGGTCAAACCAAATGTTGCCGACGTGGCGCCACTGCAGGCGATTGCGACCAATAGCGGCGGGTTCTACTTCAGCGCGTCGACTGCCTTCGAGGTCACCGCCGCCGTCGATCGTGCGGTGCAGCAGGCCTTTGCCCGGTCAGCCGATTTCGATACCAGCACGACGAGCGAGTTCTCGCCCGTCAGCCCGATTGTCGGAACGGTGAACTTGAAGAACGCCCGCGACGCGAACGGCAGCTCGCTGCCGAACACCGACATCACCGCCAATCCTGGCGGTCAGGATCTTCCACAGCGCAGCAATTTCCTGCTGACGGGCGGTTTCACGCTGCCCGGATTCGACGGCGTTTTACGCGCGTTCCGTACCTATAAGCCGGTTGCGGATTCGACCAAGCCGACCGGATGGAAATTCGTGAATGACGGCACCCGCCTCTGGCCCGATCTGGATGGGCGTCCGTCAATGGCCGGCAAGGCCCGGATCCCATTGGATCCGAACACGCGCAACATCTATACATACATCCCCACCGGCGGCGGCGGGGGCTCCATGATTCCGTTCACGACGGCGAACGCGGCGGTGCTGTCTCCGCATATGGGAACCAACGCGACGACCGCCGCGCTCATCACGGCGATTCGGGCCCAGGGCATCGGCGCGATCATCGGCTCAACGCCGGCGGTCATGGACGTCCCCTCGCTCGATCCGCCGCCCGACGACGACTACGGACGGGCGGATGTACCCGACGTCGTTTGCCGGACTCCACAAGGATCGCCGGGCGCTGATCTTCGTCGGCGCCAACGACGGCATGGTCCACGCAATCGACGCGCGGACCGGGTACGAGGTGTGGGCGTTCATCCCGTATAACCTCCTGCCGAAGCTGAAGACGTTCCGCGATGGACAGGGGATCGATCAGTTCGATTACTTCGTCGACAGTTCGCCCAAGATCGCCGAGGTCAAGTTGGCCGGCGTGTGGAGGAGCCTGCTGCTCATCGGAGAGGGCCCTGGCGGCACGTTCTACCAGACCTTCGACGTCACCGAAGCGGGCATGGGACTGGCTCCGGAGCAGGACAATCTTGGGGCGGTCAACACCATGCTGAGCATGTTCGATACGCCGAACGAGTCGATCGTGTTCAAGTGGGCCTTTCCGAACTACGACAGCTTCGATCCGACCTACTCGGCGACGTTCACCGTGACGGACGCAACACCAGGCGGCAAACAGCGCATTTACGGCGACCTCAAGGCGTCGGCGACGTTTGCGGAAAAGACCGTTGGATATACGTGGTCAGACCCGGCCATCGGCGCGCTGACGTCGGACCGCTCCGTCACCGCGGTCATCGTCGGGTCCGGCTATTTCCCGGACATCGAGGCATCGATCCCCAACCGCGGTGCGGCGGCGCCGAAGGCGGGACGCGCGATGTATCTCATCGATGCCAACACCGGGTTGCTGCTCGGAAACAGCTCAGGCGGATCGTGCCCAGCCATCTCGAGCGGCTCCGGCTCCGGAACCGGCTGTGTCATCGTCCCGGAACTGGCGGGGAACAATCGAAAGAATGCGCTCCAGGCAGATCCGACGGCCGCGGGTGAGAGTGGTTCGGTCGCCGTATCGAAGGCTTACGTCGGCGATATCGATGGCAAGTACTGGAGATTCACGTTCACGCCCACCGGCACCATCACCGCCAACGAGATGGTCGATACCGGCCAGCCGATTTTCGCTTCGTCGGCGCTCTTGTTTGTTGGGACGACTGACGTGTACATGTTTTTTGCCACCGGCAGCGATCTGTTGCCTGCCAGCGCGCCCGGAGGAGCCGATACGTTCAAGTTGTATGGCTTGAAGGACAACGCGCCCGGCGGTGGCGCGAGCACGAAGTTCGCGGTCGATCTGACAAAGGTGACCAATTCGGGCGGCCTGGCGACGGGCGAGCGGCCATCGACATCGCCGTCGGTTGCCGGCGATATCGTGTTCTATACGACGACAACCGAGACCGCGTCAACGCCGTGCGCGGACTTCAGCGCGAATCTGTATGCGTTGACGTATGCCGGTGGCGCGGCGTACGACGCGAACAACAACGGCAAGATTGAGAACAACGAGAGCCCGATCGCGAAGACCGTTGCCGGTCGCGCGACGGCGCCGTTCATCGTCGATCAGCACCTCTATACGGCCACAAGCGGTGCAAACGGGGCTCGCGTCGAGGCGTTCGGCGATCCGGAAGACTTCAACAACGGTATCGGACAGGTCGGCGTTCGCATCCTGTCGTGGCGGGAAATTCGTTAGTGACGGCAGCCATCGTCTGTCAGAAGTGCGGCGCCAAGCTCCGTCCCGGGCGGGATCGGTGTCCGCGCTGTCGTGCGTTCATTACGGCGCCGGATCCCGCGCGTGCTGCCGCCGAGAGCCGGAAGCTGATGAAGATGACGGCTGTCCTGATGGGCATGTTCGTGCTGCTGCTGGCAGGTCTCTGGCTGCGGCGCGGAGCCGCACCGGTCGCGTCGTCAGCGCGACCCGTGACTGCGGCGGTGCGGCCGCGCGCTACGGGGGCCGATGCCGCGCAACCGGTTCAGACTCGGCAGGTCGGACGGGATCGTCCTTTTCTGGACGCTGCGGATGAGGGAGCTCTTGCCTACGAGGCCGGCGATCTTGCCTCGGCGCTTGCCAAATACCAGGCCGCGATTGAACAGAACCCTCAGGACACCGATTCGCTGAGCAACCTCGGGCAGGTCCTCGTCAAGATGAATCGTCCGGCGGATGCCATCCCCTATCTTTCGAAGGCCGTCGGGCTGGCACCTGACCGCTGGGCCTACCAGTTCAATCTGGCGCGGGCGCTCGGTCTGGTCGGACGTCTCGACGAATCGATCCAGGGCTACCGGGTCGCGCAGCAGCTCTTTCCCAACGACTACGTGACGACGTTCAACCTGGCGCTTGCGCTGCACAAGCAGGGCGATGAGGCAGCCGCGGTCGAGCAGTATCAGAAGGCGATCACATTGCAGCCCGACGACGCGTCGTTCCGGAAGGCGCTGGCGATCAGCTACGAGCGGCTTCAGAAGTCCGCTGAGGCGGCAGCGGCGTATCAAGAGTACCTGCGGCTGTCGCCAGCAGCGCCTGACGCCGATAACGTGCGTGTACGGATAGCCGAACTGACCGGAGCAGCCGCGCCGTCCCCATCGTCGGGCGACACAGGTCGGCTCTGAGAACTTCGAACGGCGGCTCGCGGGACCTATTTTTGCATTCGTGCGACGTTCGCAGTAAGAACTCCGGGCGTTTGTCTCTGTTACACTGAAAGGTGTCGGGCTTTCCCCGGGAAGTGCGAGCCACTTTCTTGAAGCGTTATGAACGTCAAAGCCTCTAAGCGGATTGTGGCGACGGGCCTCGGGCTTTTGTTCTGTCTTCGAGCGGCTGTTGCGCTCGCACAGACGCCGCCGCCACTCGCGGACCTCGCGCAAAAGGAACAGGAACGCCGCAAGGCGCTCAAAGGCGCTGCCGGCAAGGTCTATTCGGACAAGGACCTTCCCAAGGCAGCGACGCCACCGATCGCGTCGACAGTGCCGTCGCCGACAGTCGTCCCGGCTGAAGCCAAGCCCGCGGAAACCAAGCCGGACGATCAGAAGGACGAAACGTGGTGGCGCAACCGGATGGCGCAGGCGCGGGAAGCGCAGCGGCGCGGCGAGGCGTTTGCCGCCGCGCTCCAAAGTCAAATCAACGGCCTCACGACGGATGTCGTCAACCGCGACGACCCCTATCAGCGCGCGAAGCTCGCCGACAATCGACTGAAGGCGGTCTCCGAGCTGCAGCGTGTCACCGGCGAGATTGAACAGGCCAAGAAGGACATCACCGATATCGAAGAAGAGGCACGTCGGGCCAACGTCCCTCCGGGCTGGCTTCGCTGACGCGAGGGTCCGCAGTTTCTGAATCACCCCGCGCTTTTCTCGATCTCGAATTCTGCGCTATTTCCTGAGTCGGTTTAGAAGTCCTTCCGCATTTACGCCGGTTTTCACCCAATCCATCTGACGACACCCGTGGAGCGCCGGTTGCACTGATCACCGGCGGAGGGTGGTTGATGTTCGCTGGTCCGAAGGTCATGAGCGCGCCCGGATTTGCGCTGCTCGAAGTACTGATTGCCTCCGCTCTGATTGCGACGATCGCCGCAGGCGCAACGGCGCTCATATCGACGGCGTTGAAGGCGAACCGTCAGTCGCGCGTTCGCACGATGGCGACCATGCTTGCGGCGAAGAAGATGGAGCAGCTTCGATCGCTGACGTGGACGCACATGGCTACGAGCGGACCAGCGATCAGCCTGTCGATTTCCGATCTGACGACCGACTTGAGCCATGACCCGGCCACAGACGACGGGCCGGGACTCCTGGCATCGCCAGGTGGCACGCTCACCTCCAACGTCGTCGGGTACGTGGACTATCTCGATGTGAACGGGCGTTGGATCGGTCGCGGGCCCTCCGCGCCCGCTCCTGCGGTCTACATCCGGCGGTGGGCCGTACGGCCACTGGCCAGCGATCCGGACAATATGCTCATTCTCGAAGTCGTGGCGGGCACACGAGGACCAAACGGTGCACTGTTGTCCGACGCGGCTCACCTGATCACGATCGAGGCCAGAAAATGATCCGATGTTCAGGCTGGCGTCGATCGGTTGACACGCGTGGGTTTGGACTGATCGAGATGGTGATTGCCACCGCGATCGGCTGTGTCCTTCTGGGCGTGCTCCTGCAGTTTGCCGTGTCCGCCCACGCCTCCGCAGGCGTGCAGTCCGAGATGGCGGACCTTCAACAGCGGCTCCGTGTCGGTCTCGAATCGATGCGGCACGACATCATGCTGGCGGGCGCCGGGCCGTCGAGAGGACCCGGCCGCGGACCACTCGCGAATACATTTGCTGCGATCGTGCCTGCACGCGCCGGCGCTGCTGGCGCCGATCCTGAGCTTTCTTTCTACTCGGATCGAATCAGCGTGTTGTACGTCCCGGACGATGGTGCGCAAGCGAAGCTGTCGGCCGACATGCCTACCGCGGCATCACCGATAGCTATCGACGGCACGGGCGCCGGTTGTCGGCCGGCGACGGCCTGCGATTTCGTGGCCGGCACGGACGCGCTGATCTACGAGCCGTCTGGCGCGGGCGGAGCGCACGAAGTATTCACGGTGAGCTCCGTGGACATTGCGACGAGCAGCCTGACGCCGGCCGCGTCGCTCTCCCGGGCCTATTCCGGGAGCGCACGCGTTGCTGCGGTCGTGCAGCGTGTCTACTACCTGGACACCACCGGCAAACGACTGATGGTGTATGACGGAGCGCGGTCTGACGTTCCCCTCGTCGATCACGTCGTCGATCTTCGTGTTGCCTACTACGCGGACCCGCGACCCGACTCGGTGGCTGCACCGGCTCCGGGCGAGTCCAATTGCGCGTACGCCGGCTCTCCACCCGTCTCGCTGCTGACGAATCTGGGAGGAGCCGCGCCGCGGCTTCTCAGCGCGGCGCTTCTCACCGATGGACCGGTCTGTGGCGAGAGTCCGCACCGGTTCGATGCCGACCTTCTCCGCATCCGTCGCGTGTCCGTCACGATGCGCGTGGAGGCGGAGTCGGCAGAGTTCAGAGGCAGGGGCGGTGCGTTCACGACTGCCGGTCTGTCTCGCGGTGGCGTCAAGTTCGTCCCCGATCTGGAAACGACGATCGATGTGACGCCCCGGAACATGATTCGATGAGGAGTCAGCGGGTGGGTCCTGTTCGGTACGTTCGTCTCTCGGAACGCGGCACCGTTCTGCTTGCCACGCTGATGGTCATGACGCTCCTTGCGGCGCTTGGCGCCGCTCTGGCTCTCGTCGTGTCCACCGAGAGCGTGACCGCAGGGAATTACGAGTCCGCCCAGCAGAGTCTCTATGCCGCCGACGCGGGGGTCGAGCGGACGGTGGGTCAGTTGCGCCTCCTCGCCAGCTGGCGAAACGTTCCCGCGAGCCTGTCAGCGTGGAGCGACTTCAACGACGGGCTGACGATCGCGCGCGCCGGCGATGGGGCCAGCCTGGATCTGGCGCAGCTGACACTACGCCGGCAGACGGAGAGTAATTCGATGTATCCGACGTCGCCGGACCGTCCCGTCTGGCACGTGTTCGGCCACGCGCCAATGAACCAGATGATCGCCGGCAGCGCGGTTGCACCACCGTACGTGGTTGCCTGGATCGCCGACGATCCGGACGACCTCGATGGCGATCCCGCGACCGACACGAACGACGTGGTCATCATTCACGCCGAGGCGTTCGGTGTCCGCGGCAGCCGTCGTGCGATTGAAGCAACGATTCGCCGCGAGGAAGCGATGGACGCGGGGCTTCCCGGGATCACGAGAAGCGATGTCCGCCTGATTGCGTGGCACGAGGTGCGGTAGCGATTCGCTGTTCGGGTCACCGAATCCCGGATCCCGGATCCCGGATGGCAGAATCGCGGCCACGACCATAACCGCAGTCATCGTCGGTTGCGGGGTGAATGATGCTAGACTGAAGCGCGCGTGTCCGCTCCCGCCCAGATCCTCATCGTCGAAGACAAAGATTCCCTTCGCACCATGTTACGGCACGCCCTCGAGCGCCAGGGGCATGCCGTGATCGAAGCGCGCGATCAGCCGGAGGCGGTGAAGACGCTGCAGCAGTCGCAGCCGGCGCTGGTGCTGTCGGATCTGCGGTTGCCCGAGGGGGACGGCTTCGGCGTGCTTCGGGCGTCAAAGGAGATCGATCCCGACGTCCCCGTGATCGTGATGACGGCCTACGGCAGCATCGAGGATGCGGTGACGGCGATGAAGGAGGGGGCGCTCGATTTTCTTGCGAAGCCGGTCGATCCGGATCATCTCCTGCTGCTCGTCTCGCGGGCGCTCGAGCAGCGCCGTCTCGTGACCGAAAACCTGCTGATGAAGGAGGAACTGGCAGTGCGCCGCGGCGCGCCACAGCTGGTCGGCGACGACTCCTCGCTGCGCAAGGTGTTTGCGTCGCTGCAGCGCGCGGCGTCCACCGACACGACGGTGCTCATCGAAGGGGAGAGCGGCACCGGGAAGGAGCTCTTCGCGCGATCGCTTCACGCGCTCAGCCCGCGCGCCGATGCGCCGTTTGTCGCGATCAACTGCGCCGCCATTCCTGAGACGCTGCTCGAGACCGAGCTGTTCGGGCACGAGAAGGGGGCGTTCACCGGCGCCGTGTCGCGCAAGCCCGGCAAGTTCGAGATGGCGCATCGCGGCACGCTGTTCCTCGACGAGATCGGCGATCTGCCGCTGGCGCTCCAGGCAAAAATCCTGCGCGCGCTCGAGGAGCGCCGGTTCGAGCGGCGTCGGCGGCACCGCGCTCGTGACCGTCGACGTGCGGCTCGTGGCCGCCACCAATCGCGGGCTGCGTGCTGCGGTTGCCGCCCGGCGTTTCCGCGAGGATCTGTTTTTCCGTCTGTCGGTATTTCCCATCACCGTGCCGCCGCTTACGCGATCGAGGCAACGATATCCCGCTGCTCGCGCGCTACTTCGTCGATCGGTTCTGCCGCGAGCTGAAGAAGAAGCCGCTCGCCTTGTCGCCGGCGGCGCTCGACGCGCTTCAGGCGTACCGGTGGCCGGGCAACGTTCGCGAACTGCAGAACTGCATCGAGCGGGCGGTGATCCTCGCGGATGGCGATTCAATCCTGCCGCGGCACCTCAACCTGTCCTTCGTCGACTGCGTCACCGGCCGAAGAGGCGCCCAATCCCTGGTCGCAGGTCGACCTGACCGGCACGCTCAGCGACGTGACGAGGCGCGCGGTCGCGGAAGTGGAGCGGTTGAAGATCCGCGAGGTGATGCGCGAGGCCGAGGGCAACAAGGGGCCGGGCTGCGGAGCTGCTGCAGATCAGCTACAAGAACCTGCTCGCCAAGTTGAAGGAACACGCGATCGAATAGTCCGGTCTACTGCTTTCAAGCCGATCGCCAGCAGCGCGCGCGTCAGTTCCTCCGTCGTCACATCTGTGACGGTCGTCGCCGCGCCGATCTTCGTCGGCAGGACGAAGTGCAGCCGGCCGTCGATCACCTTCTTGTCGCGCCGGGTCGCCTCGACGATGTCGGCGGCGGAGAGATCGCTGACCGGCGGCAGCGGCCCCATCTGCATGATGTGCGCCGACAAGCGCGTCGCGATCGGCCTCTGGCAGCGCGCCGCGCGCGGCGGCCAATTCCGCGGCGGCCAGCATTCCATAGGCCACCGCCTCGCCGTGCAGGAACCGCCGGTACTTCGTGACCGCTTCGAGCGCATGGCCGGCGGTGTGGCCGAAGTTCAGCGTGCCGCCTGATCCCCGACTCCCGCTCGTCCTGTTCGACGATGTCGGCTTTGATGCGGCACGATTCGCGACACGATCGGCAGCAGCGCCGCGGGTTCGCGCGCGAAGAGCGCGGTCAAGTCGCGCCGCGGTTCGATCGAACAGTTCACGGCTCGCGATCACGCCGTACTTCACGACCTCGTACAGGCCCGCGCGAAACTCGCGGCGCGGCAGCGTCGACAGCAGCGATGGATCGACGACGACGGCCGCTGGCGGGTGAAATGCGCCGATGAGGTTCTTGCCCATCGGGTGGTTCACGCCGACCTTGCCGCCGACGGCGCTGTCCACCTGCGCGAGCAGCGTTGTCGGCACCTGGACCACCGGGATGCCGCGGAGGTAGGTGGCGGCGGCAAAGCCGGCGACGTCGCCGGTCACGCCGCCGCCGATGGCGATGATGGCGCTCGACCGATCGGCGTTCGCGCGGATGAGCGCATCGTAGATCCGGCCGACGGTCGCCAGTTGTTTGTAGCGCTCGCCGTCGGGCAGCAGGATCGGCTCTTCGTCGGCGGCGCGGCGCAGTGCATCGCCGTGGAACCGCCACACCGTCTGGCTCGAGACGATGAAGCGGCGGGCCGGCACGCCGAGCGGCATCGAGGATGTCGCGCAGGCGCGTCGGACGATCCGGCAGCGATCTCGATCGTGTAGCTTCCGGTCGATGTGCGCACCGGGAGTCGGACGGCTTCTGTCTGCGGCTGCCTGGAACGCATCGTCTTTTGGGATGGTAGGATAGCAGCATCAGGAGCGGCTTGGAGCTTCGCTCGGACTTTCTCATCATCGGCAGCGGCATCGCCGCGCTTCGCGCGGCGCCCGAAGTCGCCGGACATGGCGACGTGCTCATCCTCACCAAAGCCGGACCCGAAGAAGGCAATACCGGTCACGCTCAGGGCGGGATTGCCGCGGCTGTTGGCCCGGGTGACACGCCTGAGCTGCACGCCGCCGATACGATGGCCGCCGGCGACGGCGTGTGCGATCCGCGCGCGGTGCAGGTGCTCGTCGAGGATGGTCCACGATTCGTCCGCGAGCTGATGGCGTGGGGCGTCCAGTTCGATCGCGCGCCCGACGGCCAGCCGGCGCTGGCCATGGAAGCCGCGCACAGCGCGCGGCGCGTGCTGCACGCGCACGATGCGACCGGGCGTGAGATTGGCCGAGTGCTCTGGGATCGCGCCTCGCGGCTTCCGCGGGTGACGACGCAGGATCACGCGCGGGTGGTCGACCTCGTCATGGAGCACGGCCGCTGCGTCGGCGCACGCTTTCTGATCGACGGACGGGCGAGCTCGCCGTGGCGCGCGCACGGAGCGTGCTGCTCGCGACTGGTGGCGCCGGTCAGGTCTATCACGAAACCACGAACCCACACGTCGCGACGGGAGACGGCATCGCCATGGCCTTCGCGGCCGGCGCGGCCGTGATCGATCTCGAGTTCGTCCAGTTTCATCCGACGGCGTTGATGGTGGAAGGACAGCCGAGGTTTCTGCTGTCGGAGGCGCTGCGCGGCGAAGGGGCGCGGCTGGTGAACGCGGACGGTGAGGCCGTTCATGACGCGCTACGAAGCCGCAGGCGATCTGGCGCCGCGCGATCGCGTGTCGCGCGCCATCGTTCGCGAAAGCCGCCGGACGAAACAGCCGGTGTATCTGTCGCTGGAGCGGCTCGATCCCGATTTCGTCCACGAGCGGTTCCCGCTGATTTCCGATGCGTGCCGGCGCGCCGGTCTGGATCTGGCCCGCGATCGCATTCCGGTCGGACCAGCGGCGCACTACGTCATGGGTGGAGTCAGGACCGATCTCGATGGCCGCACCACCATCCCGGGACTGTTTGCCGCAGGCGAGGTTGCCTGCACCGGCGTCCACGGCGCCAACCGTCTGGCGAGCAATTCGCTTCTGGAGGGGCTCGTCTTCGGGGCGCGGGCGGGATGCGCGATGCGAGCGGACACGCGCCTCCAGCGCGGATGCCGAGCCGCGATCCCGTGCGACGCCGTCCGCGGCAACGGCGTCGCGCTTGAACGCCGATCCGGTGGAGTTGTCGCGCGTCATGTGGCACGACGTCGGACTCTTTCGCGATCGCGACGGGCTCACCCGCGCGCTGGCCGTCTTCGAGCCGGCATGGCGGGAACTGGACGCCCGGCTCCAGGATGATCAGCCGCTCGATCCGCACGACTGGCGGACGGCGAGCATTCTGACGGTCGGCCGTCTCATCGCGCGAGCCGCGCTGCGCCGGGAGGAGAGCCGCGGCGGCCATTACCGCGCGGACTTCCCGGATCGTGACGATGTACACTGGAAGAGGCAGGGTCGGGGAGAGAAGGGAATAGGGTTCTGCAAGGTTCTACTGGGTTCTGCAGGGTTCGACGAGGTTCGGGTTCGGATCCACGGGTCCGGGGTCGTGCCAGTCGGGTTCGGTCTTGAAAGGTCGGTAATGGCGGAACAGACGGCGGACAAGGTAAAAGACAAAGACAAGAAAGAAGCGCTGGTGACGGAGATCACTCCGCAGTCCGAGGATTTTTCGCGGTGGTATCTCGACGTCGTCCGGCGCGCGGAGCTCGCCGACTACACGCCGGTCAAGGGCTGCATGGCGATCCGTCCGTACGGCTACGCCATCTGGGAACTGATCCAGCAGGGGCTCGACCGCCGCTTCAAGGAAACCGGACACGTCAACGCGTACTTTCCGCTGTTCATCCCGGAATCGCTGCTGATGCGCGAGGCGGAGCACGTCGAAGGGTTTGCTCCACAGGTCGCATGGGTCACGCGCGGCGGCGACGAGGACCTCGAGGAACGCCTGGTCATCCGCCCGACCTCGGAAGTCATCATCGGCACGATGTATTCGAAGTGGATCAAGTCGTGGCGCGATTTGCCCGTGCTGATCAACCAATGGGCAAACGTGGTCCGATGGGAGAAGGTCACGCGGCCGTTTCTGCGGACGACGGAATTCCTCTGGCAGGAAGGGCACACCGCGCACGAAACCGAGGCCGAGGCGCAGGACGAGACGATGCGGATTCTCGGCATCTACAAGGAGTTCGTCGAAACGGAACTGGCGATGCCGGTCATCGACGGGCAGAAGAGCGACAGCGAGAAATTTGCCGGCGCGTCGCGCACCTACTCGATTGAAGCGCTGATGGGCGACGGTCGTGCGCTGCAGGCCGGAACGTCTCACAATCTCGGACAGAACTTCGCCAAGGCGTTCGAGATCCAGTTCCAGGGTCGCGACAAGACGGTGCAGCATGCCTGGACGACGTCGTGGGGTGTGTCGACGCGCCTCATCGGCGGCGTGATCATGACGCACGGCGACGACAGCGGGCTGATTCTGCCGCCTCGCGTCGCGCCGTACCAGGTCGTCATCGTGCCCGATTGCTCGAGGCAACTGGCAGGAGACGGTCCTGCCCCGGGCGCGTGAGATCCAGGCGGATCTGATGCGTCACGGTCGTGCGCGTGATGCTCGACGATCGCGACGCGTATACGCCGGGATGGAAGTTCGCCGAATGGGAAATGCGCGGCGTGCCGCTTCGACTCGAGATCGGGCCGAAGGATATCGAGAAGTCGCAGGTGCTGCTGGCTCGCCGCGACACGCGCGAAAAGCTGCCGACTCCGATGGATGGCCTGACGGCACGTATCGCGGACGCTGCTCGAGGCGATCCAGAAGAACCTTGTTCGAGCGAGCGGTCAAGTTCCGCGAGGACCACACGACACGCGTGTCCACCTACGACGAATTCAAGGCGCTGATGGAAGGGCGTCCCGGATTCGTCATCGCCGGCTGGTGCGGGAGCGCGGAGTGCGAGGCGCAGATCAAGGCCGAGACCCAGGCGACGCTGCGCAATATTCCGTTCGGCTCGGAGCGCGTGCAGGGCTCGTGCGTGAAGTGCGGCAGCCCGGCCGCAGGTGAGGCGTGGTTCGCGAAGGCGTACTGAGTGCCTAAGCGCCGGATCGTGCGGGGAGCGCCGTCACGTCACCCCCGACGGTCCGGCTGGCTCGTGCCGCTGCTGGCCGCGGCGCTCGCCTGCGTCGCGTACCTCAACGCGCTCGACAATCCATTCGTCTACGACGATCACGATACCGTCCTCGGCAATCGGTCTCTCGCCGATCTGTCCAACATCCGCTTCATTCTCGTCTACACGCCGTTCCGTCCGCTGGTCAACGCGTCGTACGCGCTCGATCGCTGGCTGTGGGATTACCGTCCGTTCGGCTATCACCTGACGAACGTCGCCCTTCACGCCGTGACGGTCGTGCTGCTGTACCTGCTGGATCCGCAGAGTGCTTGGCGACGTCATGCCGGCGGTTGACGCCACGCTGCCCGCGTTTGCCGGAGCCGCACTGTTTGCCGTCCATCCGATCCAGAGCGAGGCGGTCGCGTACATGTCCGGGCGATCCGAGGTGTTGAGCGCCGTCTGGTTCCTCGCCGCGCTTCTTTTCGGCGCGGGCGGCAATCCTTTCGGGAGCGTGCCGCGCCTGCGGTTCTCGGCGGCCGCGTGCGGGTTTCTCGCACTCGCATCGAAGGAGACGGCGCTGGCGCTTCCGGTCGTGTTCCTCGCGTACGACTGGCTGCTTCGGCCAGGCCCGGACGACGCGTCGGCGGAGGCTGTGGGCGGTCGCTGATCCCGTTGATGGTTCTGTTTGCGCTCGCCGGACTGTATCGCTTCCTGGCGATCGATGGTTGGTCGAACGGACTGACGGTGCCGTTTCTGAACGTGCTGACCCAGTCACTCGTGATCTGGCGCTACGTCGGCCTGATTCTGTGGCCGTTCGGGCAGTCGGTCATGCACTCGGTGCATCACGTGACGCATCCGTCGGATCCATTCGCGTGGATTGCCGATCGCCGGCTCTCGTGTTCGCTGTGCGTGGTGGCTTTCGACTCCGGCGCGTCGATCCGGTGACCGCATTGGGACTTGTCTGGTTCCTTGCCGTTCTGGCCCCCTCATCGAGCGTGCTTCCGCTTCGCGAAGGCATGGCGGAACATCGGGTGTATCTCGCCAGCGCGGGCCTGTTCATGGCGGTTGCGTCGATTGTCCAACGGGGGGCCGCGCGGGTCCGGGCGCCGTCCTACTATCCGCGTCTGGCACTTGCCGTCGTCGTCACCGTCCTGTGCGCTCTCACGGTGATGCGCAATCGGGTGTGGTCGGATCCGATAGCGCTCTGGAGCGAGGCGACGCTGCACGCCGAGGGCATGTGGGAGCCGCATTACGCGCTCGCGGATTCACTGCGGGAAGCAGGTCAATGCGCGGCCGCGGTGCCGGAGTACCAGAAGGTCGTCGCTCTTCGTCCGCAGCACCGCGACGCACACACCAATCTCGGAATCTGCCTCGCACAGATCGGTCGCCTGGACGAAGCGGAACGGGAGTTCCGCCGGGCGCTGACAATCGATCCGTCGTTCGCTCGCGGATACACGAACCTGGGAGCGCTGGCGCTCCTCGCCGGGGACACGACTCGGGCCCGCGATTTTTATCTCGAGGCCATCGTCACGGATCAAGAACAACGTTCTCGCCCGCATGCAGCTGGCAAGCCTCTACGAGAAGACCTTTCACGACTACCACGCAGCCGCGAGGATGTGCGGCGAAGCCCGACTGCTTGCCCCCGCGACCCCCGGCGTCGTCGATTGCGTCGAACGCAATCAGCGGCTCGCTGCGTCCGATGGACGCTGACGCGCTCTGATGAGGATCCTCCACGCGATTCATGATTTTCTGCCGCGTCATCGCGCGGGATCGGAGATTTATGCCTTCGAACTGGCCCGCGAGCTGAGTCGCGAGGCGACGTGTTTCGTTCTGGCAGCGGAATACGATCCTGCAGTTGCCCACGGTACGTTGCGGTGGCGGTGGCACGAGGGGCTGACGGTCATCGAGGTCGTGAACAACTGGGAATTCGGCAGTTTCGACGAAACGTATTCGTCTGACCGCATCAACGCGCAGCTGCGGCACGTCCTCGACGCGACCACCCCGGACGTCTTGCACGTGCACAACCTGCTGAACCTGTCGTTCGATCTGCCACGGATCGCCAGGGAGCGCGGGATCGCGGTGGTCGCTACGCTGCACGATTACACGCTGGTCTGTCCATCCGGAGGTCAGCGCGTTCATGTCTCCGAATCGCATGTGTGCGAAACGATCGACGCCGAGCGCTGCGCACGCTGTTTCGGCGAGTCCGCGTTGTCGCGACAGATGCGTGCCGGAAGCGTCGCTCGGAGAGTGCCTGGTCGCGTGCTTGGGCGTGTTGCGCGAATGGTGCATCGCCTGGCCCCCGCGATAGCCGTCTCTGCCGTTCGTTCGATCGATGGTCCATCCGTGCATGCGGATGACATCCGCCGTCGCCTCGCGTACGGGAAGCATGTGTTCGAGGCAATCGATCTCTTCGTGGCACCTTCAGCCTCCATGGCCCGCGAGTTCGTTCGCCTCGGAATTCCCAGCGACCGGATCCACGTCTCGGATTATGGCTTCAGGCTGAGCGCCGACAACCCGGCCGCAGAGTGGCCCGGGAAAGGACCACTGCGAGTTGGATTCGTTGGAACGCTCGTCTGGCACAAAGGGGTGCACGTCCTCATCGAGGCGGCACGCGCCCTGCGCGGAGCCTTCGAAGTGGTGATTCACGGCGATACCAATGTGTTTCCAGACTACGTCGCCGGACTGCGAACGGCTGCGACAGGTCTGCCGATAACTTTTGCGGGAGGATTCGATCGCGATGGGGTCGAGGCCGTTTATGGCGCCTTCGACGTGCTGGTCGTGCCTTCGCTGTGGCTCGAGAACTCGCCTCTGGTGATTCATGAAGCCTTCATGCGTGGGGTACCGGTCGTCGGTGCGCGGACAGGCGGTATTCCGGAACTGGTTGAGGACGGCGTCAACGGTTTGCTTTACGATCCGTTCTCCGCCGAATCGCTTCGCTCGGCACTGCAACGGCTCATCGAGGATCGTGCCCTGTTGAGGTCGCTGTCGCGTCAGGTCCCAGAGGTCAAGACTATTCACGACGATGCGCGGGAATGGGAGCGCCCGGTATCATCGCGTCTGCAGCCGTCCAACTGAGGCCGTGCGAGTAGGCTCATGACCCGCAGCCGTATCGCAATCATCATTCCCACGCGTAATGCGGGGCCAGATCTGGACCGTGTGCTGTCAGCAATCGTCACGCAGACGGGACGGTACGAGCCTGAAATCATTGCCATTGATTCCGGATCGACTGACGGTACGGTGGAAAGGCTGCAGCGGGCCGGCGCCAGGGTTCTCGGCGTCGCACCCGGACAGTTCAATCACGGCACAACCCGAAACGATGCGCTGCGCCACGCAGGCGGTGACTATGCGGTCCTGCTCGTGCAGGATGCAGTACCCGTCTCAACCGCGTGGCTTACGGCGTTGGTGCAGCCGCTCCTGGACGACCATTCCATCGCCGGAACGTTCGCGCGGCAGGTGCCGCACGCACGCGCCAGCCGGGTCACTGCGCACTATCTTTCGCAATGGGTCGCCGCGCAGCCGAGCGGCACGGACGGCGGGCCCGTTGACCACAGAAGTCTTCGATCGAATGTCTCCAGCGGATCGTCACGTCGCTTGCGCGTTCGATAACGTCTGCTCGTGCATCCGCCTGGGCGTGTGGAACGATCACCCGTTTCCGGCGACGCCGATTGGCGAGGATCTCGAATGGGCGCGCGACGTGCTGCTTGCCGGCTACAAGCTCGCGTACGTGCCTGGCGCAGTCGTCGAGCATTCACACGAGCGCTCTATTGCCTACGAACTGCAACGGACGTATCTCGTCCACCAGCGACTGAAAGCGTTGTTCGGTTTGACAACGGTGCCGACCATCGGCTCGCTCGTTCGCTCCATTGCGGCGACGGTGCCGGCCAACGCGAGAATGGCGGCAAACGAGCCGTACGGGCGAGCCCGAGCCGTTCTTCGCGCCGCCGCTCTTGGCGTTGCACAGCCGGTCGGTCAGTACCTCGGCGCGCGATCAGCACGCGAGGGGCGCGAGCTGCTGAGAACCGACGGCATCTGAATGCGGATCCTTCAAGTCGTTCACGGCCTTCCCCCCGCCGCAAACGGTGGCACCGAGGTCTACACGCGGGATCTCGCCGTGGCGCTCGCGTCCAGGGCCAGCGACGACGTTGCCGTCTTCACCCGGCATGCCGAACCGTACGCTCGCGAGCTCTCGATTCATCCCTCGAGCGCGGGTAGGGCCCAGGTCTTCAGCATCAACAACACGTTCCAGTCATGTGACTCGTTCGAAGCGAGCTACGCCCACCCCGCAATCGAACGCCTTGCGGGGCAGCTCCTTGATGACTGGAACCCGGACATCGTGCACATTCAGCATCTGACGTGTCTTTCGACCGGGATTCCTCGTCAGGCCGCCAGACGGCGGCTGCCGGTCGTCATGACGCTCAACGACTATTGGCTGATTTGTCACCGCGGTCAGCTGGTCGATCGCGATGGGCGCCGGTGCAACGGGCCCGAGACCAACGGATGCGCGCGGTGCCTGCCTCCTGGCGCGTTCGCGACCGGCGCGGCTGTTCAGTCCGGAAGATGGGTGCGTGCCTTGCCGGTGCCAGGAGCGTCGGCCGCCGTCGATCTCGCGGCACGCGCCCTGGACTTGCTCATGCCCGGCGATGGGTCGCGGGCGGCGACGGTGGCCCGGCTGCGCCATATGCAGGCCGCCGTGGCTGACGTCAGTCTGTTCCTCGCGCCGTCGGACACGCTGGCTGCCCATTTCTCGGCGTTTGGAATTCCCGGGGATCGACTAATCCGCTGCAATCAGGGTATCGCATTGACCCCTCTTGAAAGCCTCTGTCGCCCGTCATCGAGCCGGCTGCGGCTTGGCTTCGTCGGGGGGCTTCTGCCGACCAAAGGATGCGATGTCCTGCTCGACGCGATCGATCGGCTGCCGTCAGGTTCGGTTGTCGTAGATCTCCTGGGAAGCGATGGCGCGTACCATGGCGAGTCCGGCTTTGCCGACTCGATCAAGTCGCGCCTTGGTCATCCTTCGATCCGAAGGCTGGGTGTCATCTCCCACGATCGCATGCCCGCCGTTCTTGCCGATCTCGACGTCCTCGTCGTGCCGTCGATATGGATTGAGAATGCGCCGTTCATCATCCGGGAAGCCTTCGCCGCCGGCGTGCCGGTGGTCGCATCCGATCTTGGCGGCATGGCCGAGATGGTTCGACACGACGTCGATGGCCTTCTGTTTGCCGCCGGAAACTCGGACGGATTGAGCGCCGCGTTGCGCCGGCTGCTGGACGAACCGGGATTGCTGAACAGGCTCAGAGCGGCGATCACGAGACCAATGTCGATCGAAGAGGATGCCGACTGGCTGCGAACCAACGTTTACCGTCGATTGTGCTCGAGCCGTCCCGCGACGCCAGGCGTCAAGATCGCTGGACAATCGCCTACGACTGCTCGCGAAGCGGCTGGACTATCGAGTGTCGTCCTGAACTATCGCACTCCCGATCAGACATCGCTTGCGATCAATTCGCTGAGGACCTCCAGCACACCGCCGGCCGAGATTCTTGTCGTCGACAATCACTCGTGCGATGGTTCTGCAGCAATCCTGCGCTCGGCCTTCCAGGACGTCCGCGTGATTGAGTCGGCCGCAAACCTCGGCTTTTCTGGCGGATGCAACCTCGGCATCCGGGACGCCCTCGAACGACCGGCGCGGTTTGTTCTGCTGGTGAACAGCGATGCCGTTCTTGCGCCAGACGCGGCGACTCATCTGCTTGCGGCAATGGAACAGAATCCATTGCTCGGCATTGCCGCGCCAGTGCTTCTGTCCCGGGAAGAGCCGGACCACGTATCCTCGGCCGGTATCTTCTTCTCGGAACGCACCGGCCGCATGCGTCATCGGGCCGCTGGTGGCCGCTTTGCCGTGCTTGGTTCGGACGAGGTCCGCCTCGTTGACGCGGTCAGCGGGTGCGTGATGCTGATCAGGCGCGAAGTATTCGAGAGAATTGGCTTGCTCGACGAGGCCTATTTCTTTTCATTCGAAGATATCGACTTCTGTCTTCGCGCGAGAGATGCAGGCTTTCAAGTCGGGTGCGTCCAGGACGCGCGCGCATACCATGAGGGCGGTCGCACAATCGGGCGGCGGTCTTCCAGGCGAGTGTACTTCGGCACCCGCAACCACCTTCGCCTGGCAGCCCGCGTCGGTCAACCGTCCACTCGCCCGGTTCGCCTGGGGCTGGTTGCTGGATTCAATGCCGCCTACGTACTACTGTCTCCCGAATCGTCGCTCATCGGCGGGCTCGCCGCGTTTTTCCGCGGCGTGTGGGATCACTCGCATGGTCGATACGGCCCGGGGTGAGTCACGCAGGGCGCGGATGTCCGCCTCGAGCAACGCCACTTCTTCAACGAGTTTCTCGATTTCCTTTCGATGGCGTGAGACGACGACCGAAAAGTAGAGCGACACGAGGACGACGAAGAAGGTCAGGACCAGCAGCAGCACGGCCGGCGGGTAGTGGACGCCCAGCGCTGCCGCGGCCAGGTCGAGAAGATTGCGCCACAGGGACAGCACAAGCAGCGCGCCGGCGGAAACGATCCAGATGAACGAGTACTCCTCGGTCAGCCGCCCGCGCCGCACCAGCTCGATCACACCGACCAGCAGCCCACCGCTGACGACGATCGAGACCAGCTGGACGACGTCAGTCATGAGCCTGTCCTTCGACCAGCCGCCTGAAGGGCACCACGACGAAGGCGAGCGCGGTTCGCGCCAGCGCGAGCACCGTCCGGGACATCGTCAGCGACGTGCGACCAGCGATGCGCGGACGCATCCTGATGGGAACCTCGGTGACCCGCAGCCCATTGCGGCTCAGGAACAGGAGCAGTTCCGGCTCGGCATAGCCGGCTGGATGATGTCCGCTCAGCAGGCGGAGCGCACGGGGCCCGAAGAGCCAGAAGCCTGACGTCGGGTCCGTCACCGATCTCCTCGTGACGGTACTGAGGCACGCCGCCAGGAAGGCCTGGCTGAACCTGCGAAGCCCTCTGGTTTCACCGCGCCGGTGAAGAAAGCGTGACCCCATCGCTGCGTCTGCCCGGCCCGTTACCACGGGCGCGAGCAGCCGACCGATGTCGCAGGCGCGGTGCTGACCGTCGCCATCCACGCGGACGACGTAGTCATACCCGCCGCGTTTCGCGTAGCGGATGCCCGCTCGAACCGCGCCTCCGACGCCAAGCCGCTGCGACAGCGTGATCCATCGTACACCGAGCTGCGGCAGCATGTCCTCCGTGCCATCCGTCGAACAGTCGTCGACGACCAGGATGTTGCCAGGCGGCATGACTCTCGACAGATCGGCAACTACGCGCTCAAGATTCTCGCGCTCGTTGAACGCAGGCACGACAGCCAGAACCGGGACCTGACGCGCATCGACGGGCATGAGGTGTTCCCCCACGCGCGCGTGCGAGAACATGGAATGTCCAGGGTCGCGCTCGTGGTTCAGTGCCCATCGGGTGATCCACGTCACGATTGCGGCTGACCAGGCGATATCGCGGACGAGGTGTGTAACCGGGAAGGCGAGGGCGGTGAGATCGCCGGTGTGCCGCCACGCCTGAATGCCCGCGGCGAAACGTTCGGCGGCAAGGACTCCAATGATCAGCAGGCCGGCAATTGCCAGCGGCGCACTCCAGGAAGCGCCAATGACCGCCATCGGGCCGGCGAGCGCGAGCAATACGATCGCCACCGTCATTGCCGGCGCATGCAGCATCATCGCCGTTCTGGACACGTCGTCACCTGTGACGCGGTGCGGATGCCGGGCAACGACATCCAACCGGCCGTAGCCGACGCCGAACTGCTGTCGAAGGTAGCCACGGAGCCCCTCGCGCCAGTGATGAACGCTGACGGCATTGCGGCAGAACGCCAGCTTGTATCCGCTGTTCCTGAGCCGATAACTCAAATCGTTGTCGTACCCGTATCCCATGCGTTCATCGAGGAGTCCGACCTGATGGAGTGCGCGAGCGAGGTAAGCCGTGTTGCCGGTGCAAACGTGGTCGATAAACTGGCTACGAATGCGCGAATACCGGTGTTCGAGGTCACGACCAGTGGCTCGTGCCCAGACACCGGCCTCTGAATGAGTGATGTAGTGTCCCTGTGCGGCCGCGACCTCCGGATCCGAGAACAGTGGCAGTAATTCTCTCAGCCACCCAGCGTGAAGAATGACGTCCTGATCAACCTGGCAGATGATCGAATGAGCGGCTTCACGGATGCCTGCGTTGATTGCGGACGCTGCTCCGCGGCCGGGACCGTGCAGGAGCCTCAAGACGCCGTCACCGGCCAGCTTCTGGAGCAGCCGCAACGATCCGTCGGTGCTGCCGTCGTCGATCGCGACGATCTCAAACGGCCGCCCGTCCTGCTGGGCGACGATGCTTGCCAGGGATCGCCGCAGCATCGGGCCCCCGTTCAGGACGGGGATGACGAAGGTGACGCCAGTCGTCGGCGAGGTCACGCGCCGATCCTCCTTGAGACGGAGTTTTCCGCGACGACAGCGGCATACAGCAATTCGAGCTGATCGCAGATGACGTCAGACCCGAACTGCTGACGGGCGATCGTGGCTCCGGACCTCGCGCGTTCGCGCCACACCGCATCATTGGCGAGCACGGTCGTGATTGCGTCCGCCAGCCGGCCGACGTCGCCGTAAGGCACGGCCTGCCCACCGCCGGTGATGGCGATCACCTCGCTGCAGCCACTGTCGTTGCAAACGACCACCGGGGTGCCACAGAGAATTGCCTCCAGCGGAACCAGGCCGAAGATCTCGTCGCGAGACGGGTAGACGACGACGGTGGCAGCGGCAAGCGCATCGAGGCGCGCTTGTGCTGAAAGCAGTCCGGTGAAGATGAGGCGCTCGCGAAGTCGCAGTTTCAGCGCCAGCGCCTCGACCGCTCGCCGCGTGCCCATGTCGTTGCCGGCGATGACGAGCAGCGCTCCGGGTGCGTCGAGCTGAGCGAATGCCTTCACCAGATGGTCCACGCCCTTTCGCGGCGTGAGTTTTCCCAGGAAGAGCACGATCGGCACGTCGCCGACGCGCATCCGTGTCCGAAACGCCTCCGCGTCAGGAGGGCAGTCGAATTCGCGGTCGTCGATCGGATTTGCGATTCGAACAATGGCGGATTCGGCAATGCCCATTGCGCGAAGCTGGCCGGCTTCAGCGCGAGAGACCGCAACGACCCGCGCTGCCGCCGGCACCATGGAGCGGCCAACGGTGAGCGCGAACAGCCGCTTGGCCATGATTCGGCGCTCGATGGGTAGAGCCGTACCGTTTGGCGAGACCACGTACGGGACGCCAGCGCGGGACAACTCCGCCGCTGCAATCACGCCCGGCAGATTGTGGCAGGCGTGGATATGCGCGACGTCGAAGGTGGACGCGGCGCGCCTCATGTACTGACGCAGGCCCAGCGGCGTGAAGAACTGCAGGTGGTAGGCCAGCGAGTTGGACACGTTGCGAAACATCCGAACGTCGATGCCGTGAGCGTGGGCTGGCCGTGAGGCTGCTCGAGTGCGCTCGTCGCGCACGTCGGTCGTACACACAGTGACGTGGTGTCCCCTGCGCGCGAGCGCGCGCGTCATCGTCGTGGTCAGCCGCGGGATGCCACCGTACGCCCACGCTTGCTCGTAGTAAGGAACGACGTGCAGGAGTCGCAGCATCGAGATCAGGTTCTACATGGTTCTACTGGGTTCTACAGGGTTCTGCAGGGTTCTGGTTCTACAGGTTCTGGAAGGTTCTGCCAGGTTCAGAAGTTCGGCGAGATCGCGAACCTGATGGAACCCGGCAGAACCCAGCAGAACCCAGCAGAACCTAGTAGAACCTTTAGGTTGTGGCGTGCCGTATAGTATCAGGGTTCCCCACCGATGGTGTCAGCGGCGACAACACGCGTTCAGCAGGGTCGCGGGCAATTCGCCGGCCTTGTCTGGACTCTCATTCGCACCGATTTCAAAACTCGCTATCACGGGACGATCGGTGGCTTTGTGTGGGCCCTGCTCAAGCCGCTGACGATGTTCCTCGTCCTTCTCGCGGTGTTCTCGTATGTGTTTGCCAGTGAGCCGCAGTACAAGCTGGATCTGATTATCGGCCTGTTCTTGTACGAATTCTTCCAGGAGTCAACGAAGGCGGGCCTGCTGTCGATTCGCGCGAAGGGGTACCTTCTGACCAAGGCACGGTTCCCATCCTGGATTGTCGTGGTGACGTCGGCGTCGAATGCCGTGATTACGCTTGCGCTGTTCTCTCTCGTGCTGGTGACGTTCTTGAGCCTGACCGGACGCGCCCCGACTCCCGCGGGCGTCGTCCTCTACACGCTGTATCAGGCGCTCTTTTTTCTAATGGTTGCGGGATTTTCGCTCGCGGCGAGCGTGCTGTTCATGCGCTACCGCGATCTGAATCAAGTCTGGGAAGTCGTGACGCACGCGGGGTTTTTCATCGCGCCGATCATCTACCCGATCGGCATCCTTCCAGAGCGCGTGCACGCGTATCTGTATGTCTGGCCGCCGACGCCGATCATCCTGTTTTCCCGCAGCGTGCTGCTCGACGGCCGGATACCGTCTCCCTTCGCACATTTGTTGTTGGTGGCGGAGACTGCGATCGTATTTGGCACAGGCGCGCTGATCTATCGAGCACGCGCGCCGCGCGTGGCGGAGGAATTGTAGGTGCGGGCTCCTGTCGTCGAAGTCTCCGGCGTGTCGAAGAGCTTCACGATTCCAAGCGTCCGCCGTGATACCGTCCGCGAGCACGCGCTCGATCTGTTCCGGCGTCGCCCTCAGGAGCGCCTGGCGGTGCTCGAATCGGTCAGCTTCGAGCTCGGCCGCGGCGAGAGTCTGGGCCTGATGGGCCGGAACGGCTCGGGCAAGAGCACGCTGCTCAAAATCGTGTCGGGCATCTACCCGGCCGATGCCGGACGCGTTCAGGTGCAGGCGGCGATCACCCCGATTCTCGAGCTGGGCGTCGGATGGAATCCCGATTTGGACGCGATCGACAATATCGAGCTGCTCGGCACCGTCATGGGGATGACCTTGAAGGAACTGCGCTCGGCGACGCGCGAGATCCTCGAATTCGCCGAGCTCGAGAAGTTTGCGCACCTGGAGCTTCGTCACTATTCGAGTGGCATGGCCGCGCGGCTGGCTTACGCGGTCGCTTTCCGCGCCGTGCGCGACGTTCTCATCCTCGACGAGATTTTCGCCGTCGGTGATGCGGGATTCAAGGACCGTTGTCAGGCGCGATACCGCGAGCTGCACCGGGCTGGCCACTCGATGCTGCTCGTCAGCCACGAACCCCGTACGATTGCAGCCTTTTGCGATCGCGCCCTTCTGCTGGAAGGCGGGCGTATCGTGTTCGCCGGCCCCGCCGACGCCGTCGCCTCCCGGTATCTGGCCCTCCTCACCGAGGAACCCCCGGATCTCGCGCGCCCGCTGGCTCGATGATGGCTCCCCGCATCTCCGTCCTGATGCCGTGTTTCAACCATGGCGCGTTCATCGGGGAAGCCCTCGACAGCGTGCGCAGCCAGACATGGCAGGACTTCGAGATCATCGTCGTGGATGACGGCTCGACGGATCAGGCAACCCTCGAGGTGCTTTCGCGCCTGACCTCACCGATTCGCGTGCTGACGACCTCGAACCAGGGGTTGCCGGCTGCGCGCAATCACGCCGCCGCCCACGCGTCTGGCGCGGTGTTCTGTGCGCTCGATGCCGACGACAAGCTGGCGTCCACGTGGTTCGAAAAAGGGATGCGTCTGCTCGACGAACAAGCCGACATTGCTTTTGTGTCGCACTGGCTCGAAACGTTCGGCGACGAGCACTGGACGTGGAAACCCGCCAAGTGTGATCTGCTGTCGCTGCTCGCGCGAAACGCCGTGAACGGCGCCGCGCTCGTCCGACGTGAAGCGTTCGAGGCCGTCGGTGGCTACGATGCCGCGATGCGTGAAGGCTGCGAGGACTGGGATTTCTGGCTGCGGCTGGTCGAACGTGGCTTCGAGGGAGCCATTATCCCGGAGGTGCTCTTCTACTACCGGCGACGCCAGGATTCGATGAGCCGCATGATGCTCGAGGACGCGCGTTACGAGCGTCCGCTCGAAACCCTCGTCGCGAAGCACGATGCTGCATATCGTCGGCATCTGGCCGACGTCATCGTCGCGAAGGAGGCAGAAACCCAGGGGCTGACGAGAGAGATTGCCCTTCTCGAACGCGATCGGATCCTGACGCTCGAGCCGGCTCTTCGCCGCGCTCGCGAAGAACTCCACGCTGTGGCAGCGAAAGCCGAGCGGGTACGAAGGCTCCGTGCTGTAGAAGAGGAGAATGAGCGGCTTGCCTGGAAGGCCGCCGATCTCGAGCGCCGGGTGAACGACCTTCATGCGTCATGGAGCTGGCGGATCACCGCTCCGCTTCGGAAGCTGTATTCGCTTGCGCGGATCGGCAGATGACGAGCTCGGCCGACGTGATCGTCCATGTTGGGGCAGGAGGACGCGCGCTGCTGAGAACGGCAGACTCCCTTCGCCGTCAGCGTGTCGCGCCGGCGTCTGTCGCTTTGATCAAGTCCGTCACAGATCCGAACGCCCCTCTCGTGAAATCCGTAGCCGATCGGCTGTCGGCGATTGTTCTCGACGGGAGTCCGTATCCGGGCGTATCCATGAACGCCGCAGTCCGAACCGGCAACGGCCGGTTCTTCGTCGTACTACCAGCCGGTCCGCTTCTCGAAGACGGATTCCTCGAACGCTGCGAGGCTGCTTTCACCAGCGACGAAGGATTGGCGGCGATTGCGCCAGCAATCGCGTTGCGGACGCCTGATGGCTCTGGCGAGCTCGTGTGGACTCCCAACCTGAACTCGGTCGTATCGATCCTGTCCGACACTCTCAGCGCTCCGCCAGTTTTTGCGATTCAGCGAAAGGCGTGGGACAGCCTTGCAGGCTTCGATGAGGGCCTCAACGGCCTTGTCGAATCCGCCTTCTGGTTGCGGCTGATCAGTGAGGGGTTGCCGGTCGGCACCGTTCCCGAACCTCTCATCGTTCGTGAGCTCGATGAACGCCCAACGGCTACCTCCGAACAAGACGACGAGCAGCGGTTGCGGTTCCTTGGCGCGGTTCTGGATCGGTACCCCACCCTGCTCACCCGAGACATGGTCCCACTGCTCGTGTCGCGTGAGGTGCGCTTCGGTCGCCTGCGTCAGATCCATCGCGAGCTGCTGATCCAGCGCGATCGCGATCTGGCAGAGCTCGATCGTATCCGGGCAGACGCGGCTCACCATCGGGCGTACTTGAAGCACCATGGCCGCGACGGGTTCGACTGGGGTGACCTCCGGCGTACCGACCCCGTCAGCCGCGACTGGGGCTACGACCGCGGTACGCCGATCGACCGGCGCTACATCGAGGATTTCCTGTTCGCTCACTCGTCCGATATTCGTGGATCGGTGCTCGAAATCCAGGAAGACGACTACACGCGAACCTGCGGCGGTCGTCGGGTCATCGACCACGACATCCTGGACATCGATGCGTCCAACAGCGGATCAACGATCCGGGCAGACCTTCGCAAGGCGCCCGAACTTGCTTCGGATCGGTTCGACTGCATCATCCTGACCCAGACGCTCCATGTCATCGACGACATGTCCGCGGCGCTGGCCGAGTGTCATCGAATCCTCAGCCCAGGTGGCGTGCTGCTCGCGACGTTCCCATCAGCCAGCCGTGTCTGCCTTGAGTACGGACAATCTGGCGATTACTGGCGGATGACGCCGGCCGGTGCGCGTGCTCTGGTCGAGTCCGCCTTTGCGCCGTCGGAAGTTTCGTGCGACGCGTTCGGAAACGTACTCACCCAGACGGCCTTTCTCCAGGGCCTCAGCGCCGAAGAGGTCACCGACGCAGAATTCGACGAGCGGGATGCCTACTTTCCGATGTTGACCGGCGTACGCGCACGCAAGACGTCGGCGCCGCGGCGTACGACCGCTCGAGGTGTGGTGCTGCTTTATCACCGGGTCGATGACACACCGGACGCCTATGGCCTCGCCGTTCCGCCGGCGATTTTCGAGTCGCAGCTGCAGTGGCTCCAAGCCGAGTGTCAGATCGTCGGACTGGACGAACTCCTCAGCACGCCGGCGGAGCGATTGCCCTCCCGCGCGGTTGCCGTGACGTTCGATGACGGCTATGAGGACAATCTCCGCACTGGCGTACCGCTTTTGCAGCAATTCGGGGCGCCGGCCACGTTCTTTCTCACTACACGTTGGCTCGAAGCGTACGGTGAGTACTGGTGGGACACGCTCGAACGCGTTCTTCTGGTGCAGCCGTCGACCCCAGCCTCGCTCGACCTGGCGCGCGCAGGGCTATCGATCGTTCTTCCAACGAAGACCGACGATGAGCGCCGGGCCGCGCACCTGCGGCTTCACGAGCTGCTGGTCCACGCATCGCTCGATCAGCGAGAACGAGCGGTCCAGGAGCTGGCGGGGTGGAGCGGCGGCGGTCCGGTCAGGCGACGGCCCATGATCGCAGACGAGGTGAGGCATCTGGCGGTGCAACCGGGAGTCACTATCGGCGCCCACTCAGTGAATCATGTGTCGCTGCCGGATAATGCCGGTTCGCGCTTGTTGGAATTGACCGATTGTCAGGCCGACCTGCGTCGTGTCACCGGCCAACCGGTGGATCTGTTTGCGTATCCCTATGGTGCTGTCGACCGCGAAGCGCTCGCGCTTGTCCGACGATCGTGGAAGTGGGGGCTGTCGTGCGACCAACGAGTACTTGGCGACTCGTTCGACGCGGCCCGGGTTCCTCGACTTGATGTGAAAGCCTGGACGGCGTCGGACTTTGCCGAACGCGTGTCACGGCTGTTTGACCCGTCGCTGGTTCGCCGCGCCGCGCTCACCCTCGCGCCGTAAGCTCGCGTGCCGCGTCCGGCCACCGCGCTTCGATGCGCTTCAGCAAGGAATGGCGGCGCGTGATCCGTTCCCGGCGCGCAATCGCGCGAAACGCTCCCGCCAGTTGCGTTCTCCACCACGCGTCCGCAGGATCGGCCCTCGCGTAAGCAGCCGCGAGCGCCTCCAGGCACGACTGATCGCCGACGACGTGGAAGGCGGCGAGGAATGATGTGGGCAGGTGCTCCTTGGCGTCCTGAAGGGACTCGCGAAGATCATAGACCGCGACGGGGCTGCCGCGCAGAGCGAGCGCCTGGTGAAGGGCTCCCCGAAGCGCTTCCCACTCCGGACGCTTCGCACGCGACACCGTGCCCTCGTGTGCGCGGCACGCGTCGATCATCTTTTGCAGTGAACTGAGCGCGGCGGAAGCGGAGCGGGTCGCGGCAGCAGCGCGTAAGGCTGCAGGCGAATCAGGAAGCCTGCCCTCCAGGGCATCCTGCCACACATCGTCTGCAGTAGCCGCCTCGTGCGAGGCGTCGGCCACACGCGCCTTGAGCCGCTCATCGGGATCGTTCCGCAGGGCCTCGGCCACTCGTGCCCGCACGCCTTCCGGAATTCCCTGCAGAGCGTCAAATGCGGCAAGCCGGACGATTCGTCCGGTCGTGCGGTCGAGCGTCGTTGAGACGAGCACATCGAGTGCTTCCGTCGATGTCGGAGCATGTGGCGAGTCGAGCAGGCCGCGAAGCGCCGCCGCGCCCGCGACCGCGACGTCACCGCCATCGACGATCGCTTGCCGCGCGATGGCGATCGTGCGCCGGTCGCCTGTGGATTCGAGTGCTCGGAGCACGGCGACCTTGGTGTCGCGATCCTCTGCTCCCGCATAGGCCTTGCGGAGACCGTCCACCGCGCGGGCCCCAATCACGGCCAGCCGGGCGATGGCTGCCTCACGACCCACTTCGTCCGTGCCGCCGAGTGCCGCGATGAGTTGCCGAATTTCCAACGCGGCCGAGGCTTTGATCACCATCAACGAAAGTTAAAAGTTAAAAGTTAGAAGTACAAAGGCGAAAGACAAAAGGGACAAAGAGTCAAAAAAAGAAAGGGACAAAGGGATTTTAGTCCCCTTGCCCCTCGTCTCTCCGAACTTTTAACTTCTAACTTTTAACTTTTAACTTCTAACTTTGCGTGTCGACTCACGAGCGTTAACGCGTGAGTCGAACCACCATCGCGGCGCGGCGGTTGAGACGCCGGGTCTCCTCACGGCTGTTGTCGTACTTCGGCCGCTCTTCGCCGTAGCTCACCGTGCGCAACCGGTTCGCGCCAATCCCCCGGCTCGTCAGGTAGTCGCGCACCGCGGTGGCGCGCCGTTCGCCGAGCGCCAGGTTGTATTCCGCCGTCCCGATGTTGCAGGTGTGCCCTTCGATTTCGATGTTCAACTCCGGGTTCGCCTGCAGCGTCGCAATCGCCTCGTCCAGCGTCCGCGTCGCTTCCGGCCGCAGCGAATACCGGTCGAAGTCGAAGTGCACGTCTTCGAACGTGAACTCCCGCACCGGCCGCGCCGTCACCTGGATGTTGACCGTGTCGCTCGCCGTCTTGCCGTCCTGCGGGCACGTCACCGTCACCGTCACCGGCACCGTCCCCGGCTGCTGCGGCGCCGTCCACGGCGTCTGCCGGCCCGTCCGATCCGAGAACGTCCCGGTCGGCGCGCTCCAGCTATACGTCACCGCGCACCCGATCGAGTCCACCGCCGTCGCCGTCACCGTCGACACCTGGCCGACTTCCACCGTGCACGGGTTGCACTGCGCCCGCACCGTCAGAGTGTGCTGCGGGGCCGCGGCCACCGGCGCGGCCGCCGGCGGTGCGGGCGGCGGCGGCGGCACATAGACTCGCACCCCCGGGTGATACCCGAGCCGGAACTGCCAGCCGGCCGCATCCCCCGTCCGATCCTCGAAGCCGCTCATCAAACTGCTGCGGCTGTCCATGTGCAGGTTCCAGGTGATGCCGGCCCCCGCAAACACCCCGTTCTTCCCCTGCCACGTCAACCCGAACGTCGCGTTCACCGGCGAGGTCAGATCCGTTGTCGTCGGCGGCAGGCTCCCGTCTTCGGCCACCAGCGGCGACGGCGTCGGCGCCGTGATCGTCACCGTGTCGCTCAGATAGCTCTCGCCGTGCAGTTCCGCCGTGAAGCGCAGGCTCTTGCGCGACGGCACCCCGACGCCGAATCCCCAGCGCAGCCCGTTGGCCAGATCGATCGCGTCCGGGTCCCCGCGGATGATGAACCCGCCATACCCCGACACCTCGACCCGCTGGTTCACTTCCTTGCTGACGATGGCGTCGAGGGCAAAGTCCATCTTGCCGGTCCCGACTCCTTCATCCTCCGTCTTCGCGGTCGGCAGCTTGATCATCCCGCGCACCGCGATCGCCGCCGGCTGCTGCCGCCACTGCGACGTCAGGTTGATCTTCGCGCCCAGCCACAGATCGCCGAGCTGATTGTCCGACCACCCCTGCCGCACGAACGGCGCCTCGTTGACCAGCCCGCCGGCCACCGCATTGCGTCGGCACGAACAGCGGCCGCACGTCGCGATCGATCCGGCGCACCAGCGTCCACGCGCCGAAAATCTCGGCCCGGTCGCCGGCGCCGAACGCGAACGTCACTGGCCAGTCCGACACGTCGGTGAACCCCTGATCGCGATCGAAGTTCACCCGATACACGCTCACCGCATATTTCTTCGCGGGCACGATTTCGCCCGTCGGCACGAACCACAACCCCGTATCGCCATTCGTAGTGGTCGTGGCCGGACGGGTTTCCGTCGGTGGTGTGGCTGGTGGAGCGGTCTGTCCGGTTGAAGACTGAGCAAAAACCGGTGCGGCTACTGCGGACAGAAGAATCGCGAAGGGTACGGTCTTGAGCAATCGACTCTGCATCGCCAACTACCTCTACAGACGCCAAGTGTACGGCCTGGCCGACAAGGCGTCAATGTGACCAAAGACCTACGACGGGCCGTGGGCCCTCCGCGAAACGCTGCGCGGATTTACGCGAAATTGCGCGGTTTCGCAAACGCCCAAGCAACCAGAATGCTCACGCCGTACAGCGCAAGCATGGGGCCTGCCATAAGGCATTGCGATACGACGTCGGTGCCCGGGCTGATGACGGCGGCAATGATGAAGATGATCAGGATGGCGTATTTGGTGTGCCGCAGCAGGAACCTGGCTGAAACGAGGCCCAGTCGGGCGAGGAAGAACACGATCGTGGGCATCTGAAAAATCAGACCGAACCCGAGAAGCATTTTCACATAGAGGCCGAACGCCTCACCGATCGACGGCCGGAACTCCATGTACTCGGTCTGCCAGCCGAGGAAGAACTTCCACGTCCACGGAAATGCCACGTAGTGCGAGAAGGTCGCGCCGAGCGCGAAAAACGTCGTGCAGAACACCACGAACGGCACGGCCATCTTCTTCTCGTGCGAGTAGAGGCCGGGCGCGATGAAGAGCCACAGCTGATAAAGAATGAAGGGAATCGACAGCATCAGCCCGGCCAGCGCGCCGATCTTCATGGTCAACATGAACGGCTCGAAGCCAGACGTGTACATGAACTTCACGCCGCTCGTGTTCTGCAGATCGTGATAGAGCGGGAGCCAGATGAAGTCCTGGATGCGACGAACGAAGATGAACGCAATCGAGCAGCCGATGACGAGTCCCCAGACGCAGGCGATCAGTCGTTTCCGGAGCTCGTCAAGATGGTCCAGAAACGACATCTTCGCGCCGGCGTCTTCGTCGGACGCGTCGGCGTCGGTCAGCTGAATATCTCGATCGTCGTCGTCTCGGGCCGGCTTCGCGGCACCTGGGAAAGGCACGAGCGCCATAGCGCGGGTTTACGCGTCGCCGGCGGAGCGGCGCGGCACACTCTGGTCGTCGTCTTCGTGAGTCCCGACCGGCTGCGGGCGGGCGGGTTCGGGCGTGCGTTGCCTCTCGGTGCTGCGCTGCTCCTCGATCCGGATCTCCTCGTCGAGGGTGTTCTTCAGCTCATTCGACGCACGCTTGAATTCATTGATACTTTTGCCCAGCGAACGGCCCAGCTCGGGCAGCTTTCGGGGCCCGAAAATGATGAGCGCGATCACGAAGATGATGATCAGCTCGGGCATCCCGATCGAACCGAACATATAGAAATCCTTGAATTTATGAGAGTTAACGACCGGTCGTTCCGGGCCCCGTGGACCCACCTTGCATTATAGAAACCGCCCCGCGGCTGGTCAAGGAAAAGGGCGCGGCCCGATTGCCGGAAGTCATTGCCGCACCGATACTTCGTCTGTTACGATCAGAGAATATGCGAAACCCTCGTTTCTTGCCGGTGGCAGTTCTTGCGATCGCGTTGTCGGCACTCGCGGGCGGGCTCTTTGGCAGCCGGGCCCTCGCACGCCAGGACGAGGTCACGCAGCAGTATCGAGTGTTTACGGCAGCCCTCGACGCGATCGATCGCGAGTACGTCGACGATGTGCCGTCGGACCGGGTGATTTACAGCGCGATCGACGGGATGCTGCACACGCTCGATCCCCATTCGAGTTTTTTCGATCCCAAATCGTACGCGCAGATGCGCGAACGCCAGGAGGGCCGCTACTACGGCCTCGGCATCACGATTCAGTCGATCGACGGCGACATCACGGTGATGTCGATTTTCGAGGGTTCGCCCGCGTACAAGAAGGGGCTGCGACGCGGCGACATCCTGTCGAAGGTCGGCGATCTCGACATGAAGGGCTGGACGACCGATCAGGCCGTCAAGAAGCTCAAAGGGCCCAAGGGCACGCTGGTCAACGTCAGCATCAAGCGCCGCGGGTATGACGGACTGATCAACATGGACGTCGTGCGTGATGAAGTGAACATCACCACCGTGCAAGCCGCCTTCATGATCGACAAGGAAACCGGCTACGTGAAGCTGGATCAGTTCACGGAGACATCCGATCGCGAATTGGGAGATGCGCTCCAGAAGCTGGGCACGAGCGGGATGAAGCGCCTCGTCTTCGATCTGCGCGAGAACCCGGGCGGCGCGCTCGACCAGGCCATTCGCATCGCCAATCGCTTCCTGCCCCGTGGCGACATGATCGTCTACACGCGCGGCCGTGTGCCTAACGCGAATCAAAACTACGTCGCCACCGAGCAGAGCGACTTCACGCATCTGCCGATCGTGGCGCTCGTCAATCGCAACAGCGCGAGCGCGTCGGAGATTGTCAGCGGCGCGCTCCAGGATCACGATCGCGCGTTGATCGTCGGCGAGACGACGTTCGGCAAGGCGCTGGTGCAGTCGGTCTATCCGATCAGCGAGCAAGCCGGCGTGGCGGTGACCACCGGGCGGTACTACACGCCGTCGGGCCGGCTGATTCAGCGTCCGTGGGACGGGACGTTTGACGAGTACCTCACCTACACGCTGCGCGATCAGACGTCAGCGGAGCGTCAACACAAGGCATCGGATCTCAAGTACACCGACGCGGGGCGGAAGGTGTACAGCGGCGGCGGCATTGATCCCGACAAGTTCGTGGTGGGTGCCGGCATGGAAGGCTTCAATCCGACCCGCTTCGGTCGCCTGCTCTACGCACGGCAGGAGTTCGAGAATTTCGCCGATCAGTTCCGGGCGGAAGGGGACACGCGCCTGAGCGACGCGAACAAGAACAAGAAACCGATCGCCCGCGGGTTCGTGGTGGACGACGCGATGCTCAACGATTTCAAGTCGACGATTACGGCGCGCAAGGTCAAGATCGATCAGGAGAGCTTGGCGAAAGACGACACGTTCATCCGGGCGATGATTCACTTCGAGATCGATCAGGTCGCTTTTCAGCATGGAAGAGGCGCGCCACAATCTGATCGCGAAGGATCCGCAGGCGCAGTTTGCGCTGGCGCAGTTCGGCGAGGCCGAGCATCTGATCGAACTCGCGTCGACCAGGTCGACGCGAAACGCAAAAGGCGGTCAGTGATCGCTGGTAGGGCATTTGGCCCTACATTTTGCGTTTCACTTTAGTATTGCCCCTAGGTATGGGGGCTTGTTAGACTGACGCCCGTTCGCTGCGTCCAGGGGCCATCCCGCTTTGGGTGGGGTGTGGACACGGCCGCACGGTCTTTGTCGTCACGTCACAGCCTCCAAATAGACGAAGGTTTCCGAAGCGAACCCAGCCGCTTCCGGGTCGAGGCTTGTCAGCCTGGCCCCCGGAGCGGCTTTTCTTTTGTCGAGCCATGGGAAGGGACTGGACCGCATGCGGCTTCAACGCCTGGAAATTGTCGGGTTCAAGAGTTTTCCAGATCGATCCGAGCTGACGTTCGACGATGGTGTCACCGCGATCGTCGGCCCGAACGGCTGCGGCAAGAGCAACGTCGTCGACGCGCTGACGTGGGTGCTCGGGGAACAGAGCGCCAAGAGCCTGCGCGGCGATCGCATGGAGGACGTGATCTTCGGAGGCAGCGATGCGCGGAAACCGACCGGCGCGGCGGAAGTCCGGCTGAAGCTGGCGGGCGTCGCGTCGCGGATCCCGGGTAATCAACCGCGTGAGCTCAGCGGAGCGCATGCGCTGGTTGGCGGCAACGGGGAACTGGCCGCAGCGGCCGCGGTGGCGCTCGAAGAAGAGCCGCTCATGGTGCGTGACGTCGAGGTCATGCGGCGGTTGTACCGATCGGGGGAAAGCGAATACCTGATCGACGGCGAATCCGTCCGGCTGCGGGACGTGCAGGACCTGCTCATGGATGCCGGCCTCGGTGTGAAGGCCTATGCGGTCATCGAGCAGGGCAAGATCGGCCAGATCCTGAGCGCGCGTCCAACCGATCGACGGCAGCTGATCGAAGAGGCCGCCGGCGTCACGAAGTACAAGACCCGGCGCCGCGCCGCCGAGCTGAAGCTCGAAGCTGCCCAGCAGAACCTCACCCGCGTGGACGACATCGTGTTCGAGGTCGAGAAGCAGCGTGGCGCGCTCAAGCGTCAAGCGGCAAAAGCGCGGCGGTACCGCAGGCTGCGCGACGAATTACGACGCTGGGAGAAGGTGCAGTTCGCCGAACGGTATCGGCTGCTCGGCGACGCCATCGAGGCGGCGCGCGCCCGGCTGGCAGACGCGCGCGCCCGCGAAACCGCAGCCGCGGCTCACGTCGCGGAACTCGAAGCCTCGCTGGAACGCCTCCGCCTCGAGCTGACGGAAGCGGACGGCCGAACCACCGCGGCCCGCGAAGCGGCGCACGTCCGGGAGCTCGAAATCGGCCGGTTGCAGCAGCAAATCGCGTTCGACCAGCAACAGGTCGAATCGCTGGCGGCGACAGTGTCGGATATTGACGCTGAGGTCCGCACGCTGGATGCGAGGCGCGAGCCCGCCGCGCCTGGAACTCGCGTCCCGGCGCGAAGCGGGCGCACGCGCGATCGCCGAACGCGACGCGGCCGCCGAGACATTGCAGGGCGAGGAATCCGCGTACGCGGATCTGCAACGGCACATCGAGGGGCTCGAAGCCGACGTCGAAGCCGCACGGAGCGAGGTCTTCGCCGCGGTCAATGCCGCCACGGCGCTTCGTCATGCGATGGAGCACGCCGCCGCCGCGCGATCGCGGATGGCGGAACAGATCGGCCGTCTCGACATCGAGCGCGACGATCTCGACATCGAGGTCGAACGGGCCACGGCTGAGCGCAACGAAGCCGAGAACGCGATGCGTCGCGCCGTCGAGTCGATGGACGGGCTTCGTCTCGATCGGGCCGCCCGAGACTCGGAGCTTGCCGGCGCCCGGGGCGACCGCGAAGCCCGATCGACCGAGCTTCGTTTGCGCGAGCGCGAGCTGTCGGGCCTTCAGGCGCGTCTGCTGTCGCTCGAAGAACTGGAGGCGGCCCGTGCCGAATACGGCGACGGTGCCCGCCGCGTGCTCGCCGAGTCGAACGGCAACGTCTCGCAGATGGGTTCGGTCGCGGACTATCTCGACGTCGTCAACGGCTATGAGCGAGCCGTCGAGGCCTGTCTGGGCGATCTTCTCCAGCACGTCGTGGTCCCGTCGCACGACGCGGCTGCGGCCGGCTTGCAGTTCGCGCGCGAGCACGACGCCGGCCGCGTCGGCTTCCTGGTGGCGGGCAACGTCGGCCGGTGCGGTCGATGTCCCGACGCCCGTCGCCGATCTGACACCGCTTCTGGACGTCGTCCAAATCAACGGCCCGGCAGCTGCAGCCATCCGTGGAGCGATCTCGACTGGCGTGGATTGCTCCGGGCTACCAGGCCGCGCTCAGCGCCGCCGAAGCCTCGCCCGCCGCGGTCGTGACGCTCGACGGCGAAGTCTTCCGCGGACCGCACGTCGTCCAGGGCGGAATGCGCGCCGAGTCGCGCGGGATCCTGACCACCCGTCGCGAGATCAAGGAACTCCGGGATCGTGTCGAAAGCGAGACTGCGGCCGTTGAACGGCTCCGGGACGAAACCGCTTCGCTGGACGTGTCGATTGCGGCGCTCGAATCAGCCATCGTGTCCCTGCAGGGCGAGGTTCATCGCCTGGAGAAGTCGAGCGTGGGGTTCGATCTGCAGGCGGCTGCCGGGGCGGAGTCGATCGAGCGGATCCGACGAAAGCAGGATCAGATTGCGACCGAGCGTCGATCGGCGGCGGAGGAGCTTCGAGCGCAGGATGCCCGGCAGGATGAAGCCCGCGAATCCATCGCGCGAATCCAGGCGGAACAGCTGACTGCCGACGAACAGCTGAACGCGGCCCAGCGCCGGCTGTTCGAAGCGCGTGAGGCGATGCAGATCCAGGCCGCGCGGACGTCAGAAGCGAAGGCCACGCATGCCGCTCTGGTCGAGCGCTCGAGCGCGCTTGCGTCGGAGGTGCAGCGGCTCGATGAGTCCGCGAAGGAATTGGAGGAGCGAATCGCGACGCGTCGCGAGGATCTGCAGCGCACCGAATCGCGTCGTGCAGGTCTTCTCGACACCATCGCAACCTCGGAGTCGAACCTGGACGCAGGGCTGCGCGCGTTCGACGAACTTCGTGACAGCGTGCGGGTTGCGGACGAAGCCTCGCAGTCGCTGAGGGCGGGCTTCGAGGAGGCCGAAGCGCGCATTCGTGATGCGAGACGTTCACTCGAAACGGTCCGCTCTGAGGCGGCGCAGCTCGATGTCACGCGCGCCACCGCGGAATCCGATCTCACGCACCTCGCGTCCTCCTGCGTCGAGGCTCTTCAAGCATCCCTCGACGAGGTGGCGGCGGAAGTGGTGGAGCTGGAGCGACAGGGCATGCTGGCGAGTCCCAGGCCCGTGGACGACGCGCCTGACGCCGCGGAGATCGAAGATGACGCCGCGTCCGGTTCGGCCGCGGTCCAAGTCGAGCAGGCCGTGCCGCCTGCGGCGCGTGCGATGACGCCCGACGAGATGGTCGCCGACCTCCGAGCCAAGATCGAGCGGATGGGCGCGGTCAACATGATGGCGATCGATCAGTTCGACGATCTCGAGTCGAGGCATGCGTTCCTGACCACGCAGCGCAAGGATCTCGATTGATTCAATCGCGGCGACAGGGGAAGCGATTCGCCGGATCGACAAGACGACCAAGGAGCGGTTCAGGGAAGCCTTTACCGTCATCAATCAGAACTTCGAGCAGACCTTCACGACGCTCTTCGGCGGCGGGCGAGCCGGCCTGGTCATGCTCGACGAAAGCGACCAGCTCGAAAGCGGCATCGACATCATCGCGCAACCGCCGGGGAAGCGACTTCAGAGCGTGCAACTGCTGTCCGGCGGCGAGAAGGCGCTCACCGCCATGGCGCTGATGTTCGCCATCTTCAAGTACCGGCCCAGCCCCTTCTGCCTGCTCGACGAAATCGACGCGCCGTTGGACGATGCCAACATCGGGCGGTTCGTCGAGATGCTGCAGGGCATGCAGGACCAAACCCAGTTCATCCTGATCACCCACAACCGGAAAACGATGGAAATTGCCGACCGGTTGTATGGAGTGACGATGGAGGAGCCAGGGGTGTCGAAGCTGATCTCGGTTCAATTGAACTGAACGAAAAAGTTTCCAGTTTCCGGTTCCCAGTTTCCAGCACTTGTTTAAACTGGCAACTGGAGACTGGAGACTGGAAACTTTCCGTTGAACGAGACCAAGTCCGTCCGCTATCACCGGCTCAAACGACGGTCCGCGGTTGCGTCGGTTGCGATCACGGCGACGCTGCTGGCGGCTCTTCTCGCGACCGGACTCTCGTCGTCCATGGCTGACGTCGCGCACCGTCTGGCGCACGCGCCGGATTCGCGCGACTCACCACTCGCGATCGGCATTTACGTGACGATGCTCATGTTTCTCCACGAGTCGCTCACGTTCCCGCTCTTGCTGTATCAGGGTTTCCTGCTCGAACGCCGCTACGGGCTGTCGCTGGAGCGGTTCGGCGGCTGGCTGCGCGACCACCTCAAAGCCGTCGGTCTCGGATTCATCCTGAGCGTCGCCGCCGCGGAGGGAGTTTATCTGGCGCTGCGGCTGGCGCCGACCTGGTGGTGGCTGTTCTCGGCTGCCGCGTTCCTCCTGGTCACGGCCGGCCTTGCCAGGATTGCGCCGATTGTTCTGCTGCCGATGTTCTACCGGTTTACGCCGCTCGAGCGCGAATCGCTCCGGAGCCGGCTCGTCTCGCTGTCGGCCCGCGCCGGCGTGCCGGTGCTCGGTGTCTACGAGTGGGGCCTTGGCGAGAAAAGCCGCCGGGCGAACGCGGCGCTGGTTGGCACCGGCACCACGCGGCGCATCATCATTTCCGATACGCTGCTGGCCGAGTACTCGGACGATGAGATCGAAGTGATCCTGGCGCACGAGATCGGCCACCACGTCCACCACGACATCCTTGCCGGACTTGTCGCCGAATCCGTCCTGGTGCTGATCGCGTTCTCCAGTGCCGCGGCTGTACTTCATGCCTGGGGGCCTCGGCTCGGCCTCTCAAATGAGGCGGATGTCGCCGGACTCCCACTCCTGCTGCTGGTTGGCGGAGCGGTGAGCATGCTGGCGACGCCGCTCGTCCATGCGCTCTCGCGCTGGAACGAGCGACGGGCCGATCGATACGCTCTGGCACTCACTGGCCATGCCGCACCGTTTATCTCGGCGATGCGGCGCCTGGGCAATCAGAACCTGGCGGAGGAGCAACCGTCGAGGATCGCGCTCTGGCTGTTTCACAGCCATCCTCCGATCGAGCAGCGCATCGAGGCTGCCCGGACATTCCTGTGACCCTCGCGCTCAGCTTCGTCGTGCCGATGTACAACGCCGCACCGACGATTGCCGCGCTGGTCCGCGATATCGAGAGCCTCGTCGTCGAGGGCGGTCACGAGATTGTGCTGGTGAACGACGGCGGGTCCGACAACACGCTGGACGTGTGTCGCGGTCTGGCGCGGACGACGCGGGTTCCGCTCACCGTCATCGATCACGCGCGCAACTTCGGCGAACACAACGCCGTGCTGACCGGATGGCGCCACGCGCGCGGCGCCCACATCGTCAATCTCGACGACGACGGGCAGAATCCTCCGCGTGAGGCGCTCCGCCTGTGGCTGCGTGCGAAGGCCACCGGCGCCGATGTCGTGTTCGGACACTATGAAACCAAACAGCACTCGGCCTGGCGGAACTTCGGCAGCTGGCTGACGAATCGTTTCACCGACTGGGCGCTCGACAAGCCTTCGGGTTTCTACCTCTCGAGTTTCCGCTGCGTCAGCGCCTTCGCGGCTCGGGAAGTCGTGACCTATGCCGGCCCCTATCCCTACATCGACGGACTTCTGCTCCAGGTCACGCAACGATTCGATTCGCTGGTCGTCGAGCACGAGCCGCGCCGTCAGGGGCGGAGCGGTTACACGTGGCGGCGGCTTCTTCGTCTGTGGTTGAGCGCGTGGCTGAACTTTTCGCTGCTGCCGCTCCGGCTCGCGACGTTTGCCGGTCTGACGACGGCGGCGCTGGGCCTCGTGGCATTCTTCGCGGTTTTGTGGCTGTGGTTCGTGAATCGCGGTCCGGGTTACGGCTTTGGCTGGCTGATGGCCGCGTTCCTGATCTTTTCCGGTACGCAGCTCGTGATCCTCGGATTGATTGGTGAATATCTTGGGCGGATGTTCCTGACCGTCAACCAGCGGCCGCAGGCGGTGATCCGTGAGGTCATCTCCAGCGAGAGAGTCAATCAATGATCTCCATCCGTCTTCGCTGCATCGCAACCGTGCTGGTGACATTTGTCATCTGGATACCCAGCCTTGTCGCTCAGGAGAAGCCGAACATCGTCCTGATCGTGACCGACGATCTCGGCTACGGTGACGTCTCCTCGTATGGCGCGACAGCCGTGCAGACGCCGAACATCGATCGTCTCGCCAAGGCCGGCCTGCGGTTTACGGATGCACACTCGTCGGCGGCAACCTGCACGCCATCACGGTATGCGCTCCTCACTGGTGAGTACGCGTGGCGCAAGCCCGGCACGGCGTTCTTCCCGGCGATGCCGCCCTGATTATCGAGTCTGGACGAACGACTCTGCCGTCGATGCTCAAGGGTGCTGGCTACGCGACGGGCGTCGTGGGGAAGTGGCATCTTGGTCTCGGGCCCAAGGGTGGCCCTGATTGGAACGGCGCTGTGACCCCGGGACCGAACGCCGTCGGATTCGACTCGGCGTTCATCATGGCGGCGACTGGCGACCGTGTCCCGACGGTCTACATCGAGGATCAGCGCACGTCCGGCCTGGAAGCCGCCGATCCGATCTCCGTCAGCTACGGCACACCGGTCGGCGACTGGCCAACCGGGAAGGATCATCCGGAGCTTCTGAAGATGCACCCGAGCCATGGCCACGATCAGACGATCGTGAACGGGATCAGCCGGATCGGCTACATGACCGGCGGGCGAGGTGCACTGTGGAAAGACGAAGACATGGCGGACGTCTTCACGTCCAAGGCTGTATCCTTCATCGAAACGCACAAGGACCGCCCGTTCTTCCTCTATTTCGCCACGCACGATCCGCACGTCCCGCGGGTGCCGCATCCTCGCTTCGCGGGCAGGACGACGATGGGCCCGAGGGGTGATGCGATTGTCGAAGCCGATTGGTCGGTGGGCGAGGTGCTCAACGCCCTCGATCGGCTCAAGCTCACGAACAACACGTTGGTGATCTTCACGAGCGACAATGGTCCGGTGGTAGATGATGGCTACAAAGACGATGCCGTGGCAAAGCTTGGGCAGCACAAGCCGGCCGGTCCTTACCGCGGTGGGAAGTACAGCAACTTCGAAGGCGGCACGCGAGTGTCGTTCATCGTGCGGTGGCCTGGGCACGTTAACGCCGGGACGTCGGACGCGCTGGTGTGCCAGGTCGATCTCCTGGCGTCGCTTGCGACGTTAACCGGTCAATCCGTCGCCGGCGCGGATCTTCACGACAGCGCTGATGTGTTGAACGCGCTCATCGGGAAATCGAAATCAGGCCGCAGTGAGCTCGTCGAGGAAGCGGGCGCGCTGTCGCTGCGGCAGGGTAACTGGAAGTACATCGAGCCGAACAACAAGCAGAAGGTCAACACCAACACGAACACGGAGCTTGGCAACGACAGCGTGCCTCAGCTGTACGATTTGAGTCGTGATCCTGGCGAGAAACGAAACCTCGCGTCTGGCGATCCCGATCGCGTGAAGTCAATGGCGGCCGCGCTCGATCGGCATCCGCGCGGCCAAAGCCCGAGCGTCATACAATCATTGAGATTCAGCCATCAGATGAAATGGATTCTCCGGGCAGTCGTCGTGTTGGTGCTCGTCTACGGCGTGCTGTTCAGCGCGGTCGCCATGGCGATGATCCAGACGCCGGAGCGTTTCGGTGCGTTCATGAAGCGAATGCCGGCTGCTGTTGTGTGGGGCGGACTGCCTGCCAGGCGCATGTGGCTGTGGGCTCGTCGCGGCGATCTCGCCGAGGGCGATCTGGCTCCCGACTTCAGCCTGCGCACGACGCAGGATCGTGCCCGACGCGTCTCGCTTTCGTCCTATCGTCGTGATCGGCCGGTTGTCCTCGTCTTCGGCAGCTACACTTGACCGCCATTTCGCCGGGCGGTGCCCGCGCTCAATCGTCTCTATCGCGATTATCGCGATCGGGCCGCATTCCACGTCGTCTATATCGAGGAGGCGCACCCGATCGATGCGTGGCAACTCGATGACAACGTCGAGGATGGCGTCCTGGTCAAGACGTACGCAAACCGCGGAGGAGCGTGACGAGGTCGCTCACCTCTGCGTCGTGAAGCTCGGCATCGAAATGCCTGCGCTCGTTGATGACCCAGACAACCGAGTGGAGCGTGCCTACACGGCGTGGCCCGATCGCCTCTACGTGATCGATTCAGCTGGCCGAATCGCCTATAAAAGTCTCGCGGGCCCGTTTGGGTTCAAGCCGGATGAGCTTGAAGCGGTGCTGAAGCGGATCGTGCCGATGACCATGACGAAGTAGGCCTGCGCAGTGGCTCACGAACCAGCCGTCGACGGGCACTACGTGCGCTTCGGGTCTTCGACACGGGTGAGCCGCTTCTCGTGGTCGTCCAGGCGCACCGCGTGGTGAGCCGTTGCTTCGGCAACGAGTTTGACGGACTCCTGCATTTTCTCGACCATCACGTCGAAATGACGACGAGTCTTCACGCCTTCTGCCTGCATTTCGGCTCGAAGCTTGACGCCTTCAGCCTTCATTTCCGTGCGAAGCTTCTCGAACTCACCGTCGATGCGGTTGAAGCGTTCATCCACAATGTTGAAGCGTTCATCCACAGCGTTGAAGCGTTCATCCACAGCGTTGAAGCGTTCATCCACAGTGGTGAAGCGTTCATCCACAGTGGTGAAGCGTTCATAAACTTTCTTGAACTGCTTACGCATCTCGGTTCGCAGATCGTCGGTCGCCATGGCGCCCCCATCCTAGCATCGTCACTCGTGGTGCGTGAACCATGCCAGACGATTGGGTCCCTGCGCAGTCAGGAGAATTCGCTTGTTTGTGGAACTGCCTGAGTGGACTGTACAAACAAGTACGCAGGCGCTGAGTACGAGCTCTGTAGGGCACGTGCAAGAAACTGCGCGACAGGTGACCGCCCTCGCAGCTCTTACCGCGGCAGCGCTGTGGCAGGCGGGCCCAGGATCCGCTGCAGCTCCCGCGACCACTCGAGAGTGAGCACCGCGTGCGCGGGCGGCGCCTCGCCACCGACGCGCGCGAGCATCCGGTCGCCGGCGATCGCAACGACGGTGGCGCCTGCCGGCGTGGGGATCAGGATTGGCGCACCAACCGGATGGCCCGATTCGTCAATGGCCACGCGCATCGTTGCATGTCCCACCCGATAAACGAGCGAATTGCCGCTCGCCGACCACATTGGCTCGCGTCCGCCGGACGACGACACCGGAATGCGCTGACGATCGATGAGCTTCAACAAATAGATCTCCCACCGACCAGATTCATCGGATTGATAGGCGAGCCAGCGGCTATCCGGCGACAGCACGCCGTTGGTCTCGTCAAACGCCGTCTCGATCGACGCGACCGTCGCTCCGTTCGAGAGCTCTGCCACCTTGACGTCGCCGCGTGCCGGGCCACCGCTCTCTGTGTACGCCATCAGTCTTCCGTCGAGCGAGATGGAAGTCGGAAAGACATGTCCATGAACGGCGGTCGCCGACAGCGCCAGCCTGGCGGGTGCGGCGCCGGATCCGTCGCGCATCCACGCTTCAAAGCGGCCGCCATTTCTCGCCGCGTAGTAGACGCTCGCGCCGTCCCTGCTCCACACCGGATTGACGTTCGTGCCGCCATGCGTCAATCGCGTCGTCGTGCCCCGGCTGACGTCGCCAACCCAGAGGTCGCCGTTCGTGACGCCAGCGACGCGCGAACCGTCCGACGTGGCCGTGAGATCCGCGAATGCTGCCAGGTCGCCGGAGACCGCCGCGCCAGTCGCGGGTATCCAGGTCAATGATGGCCGCGTGCTGTCGTTCGTCAGCGCATAAGCCAGGGCGCCGGACGAACCGACCGCGAACTGCGCTCGGGGCACGTTGTTGACCACAGTTTCGTCGGTGCCGGCAATCGCTTGACGCGCGCGGTCGAAGGCGACGGCGTGGATCTCCGTCCCGCGTGAGAACGCGAGGTAGTCCTGCGACGCGGCTCGGGCGATGTCGGCGTTGTCCAGAATCGTCTGCCATGCCGTGCGTTGGCCGATCGGCATCAATGCGATGCGCGCCGGGGCTTCGTCATGCGGCGCCGTCGCCACGGTGAAGAGCAGCGCCCGGCCGCCTGGCGCGAGCGCGGGCCAGCAGTGTCGCACCTCGCCCGTATCTGCCGACGGGAGCGTGAGCGGCTCCGCCTCGCCGCCGCCTTCAATCACCCGCATCAACCCGCCTCGCTCCGAAGCAGCAAAAACGATGTGACCATCGGGCAGCCAGACCGCGCCGAACGGCTGCGACGCTTCAGCAATCACGACCGGCATGCCGCCGGCGACGGCGACCCTTCGCAGCTTGCCCGCGGCGAAGAAACCAATCCATCGTCCGTCCGGAGAGAAGAACGGCGCACTCGCATCCTCGGTGCCGGGAATCGCGCGCGGGTCGAGCTGATCCAGCGCGCGAACATACAATCGGCACGCGGCATCGCATGCCGACCATGCGAGGACCTGACCGTCAGGGGACAGCGCCAGCGCGGGCGCGCGGGTATCGAAGGCGGTGCCCGCCACCGGTTCGATGCGCATTCTGACAACCGGGGCGAGCGGCGCCCGGAAGTGCGTGTACTGCCAGACCGCGATGACCGCCAGCACCGTGCACAGCGCCGCGATTGCCCACGGCAGGAGCTGACGGCCGATCGAGGGCGCGTTCTCTTCCTCTCCAGTCCTGCGAGGCGGCGCGATTGCCGCAGCCTCGGGTGGAGTCGAGGGAAGGGGCACGACAGGGGCCACGAACCGGTAGCCCCGGCGATGCACGGTCTGGATGTACCGAGGCGCCTGCGGATCGTCGCCAAGCGTCTGACGCAGGACGCTGATGGCTTCCGCCAGCGAGGTGTCCGTGACGAACGCATCCTTCCAGACCGTGTCGATAAGGGCCTGCCGGGACACGATGGCTCCAGCTCGCGAGACGAGGAACTCGAGCACACCGAGCACACGCGGGGGAAGCGGGAGCTCGCGTCCTTCGTTGCGCAGCAGACCATTCGTGCGGTCGAAGACGAAAGGACCGAAGCCCACCGTTGCGGGGACAGGTGGAACCGGGTCGGTTTCGGCCGGAAGCATCGTAAAAGCTGGATGTTATCCGCGCGCGCGAACAAGCGCTAGCTGATCGCAACAGCTAGCGCAGAAGCATCACTTAGAGGTTTCGGGCTGCGGCGACAGCGGGAAGTTTCGCGTGCGGGGATTTGTGCGTCCAGTCTTACGTCGGTCTGCCATCGTCCATCTGGCGCCACACCCCGGGCAGTTCACGAGAACGACACCGGACTCCGTGACGGTTCTCACGGACGTAGAGCTGCACTTATCGCACCGAAGGAATTCCGGCTTGTTCGCCGACGAGTTGTCCATTGGAACCCCAACGATGACACAAACGGTCGAGGTTATGCAATTTAGGGAAGGAAAGAAAGAAGATGACGCGCACGTCAACGTCTCATCGCTCAGGCAGGTGCGGCACTGCTCTTGCTCGAACGGCTGGCTGGCCGCCTCCGTCAGCCCGAAACCAATCCGAGGGAGCGCTCATGGTCAAAGCTTTTCCGACTCTCACGATTCGATGGGGATTGTGTGCCACGGCGGTGGCGTGTTTCCCGTCTGTGGTTTTTGCCGATCCGATCGTGCTCACCAACAGGAGTGCAGCGCGCGGCGCTGTGGCGATCTCCGACGGCGCGCAGGTTCTGGCGACGTCCGGGTTCGTCAGTCCGCCGGCGACCCCCAGCGGGACGTTTTCATTCGCCGATAGCGCGACCGTCAACACTGGCGGAGCCACCAGCACCACAACAGCCAACATCATGACGGCGATTTCTTCCACGGGCGGGATGGTGCTGAACAGAGGAAACCGAGGTTCCAGATGAAGCGAAATTCTGTGGCTGTGATTGTCCTGGCTCTGGCGTTCGCGTTCTGCCGCTCGGCTTCTGCCGAACCCAGTCACCGCGGGCAACATAGCTGTACACCGGCCCCCCCACGCCGCCCGTAAGCATGACCATCTCGGTCAGCGGCGACCGGTTCACGTTTGATGGCGGCTTCCGCCTCTCAGAACGCATTTTTGGTCCTAACGAGACATGCCGGTTTGGCCTCTGCAATCCAGGACAATCCCTAAACTTCGGCGGTGCCTTTGATGGTGCACCTGAAATATTCGGAACCTTCGCCCTGGACGGCCGACCGTTTCCCATTACAGGAGGCATTGCTAATGAGCGCCTCAACCTCCATGTCAGCTTCAGTGCCGCCCTGGTGTCACCATTGAATTTGTCTCCGGGTCCGGTGACCCTGACAGCCCCTTTCTCATTCACCGGTTCATTCCTGTGGTTTGACATCTTCGCGTTCGACCCGTCGAATCCGCACATCGACTTTTCCGGAAACGGCATCCTTACCGCGAACTTCGATTACCGCAACTTCGAGTTCCCTGGGCAAAGCCAGTTGTTTCTCCACAGCGCGCGATATGACTTCGCGGAGCCTACACCGGAGCCTGCCACCCTGCTGCTCTTTGCGACAGGTCTCGCTGGCGTCGTTAGCGCGCGTCGCGCTCGACTGGTCCGCTCGGGAGCGTCTGGGAACAGTTCGGGAACTGATGCACCGTCTGTTCCGGGCTAAGGCAGGCCAAAGGGACTCCGGCTTCTGGCTCCAGTCCGGCCCGTAGCAGCCGGAAGGCAGCCCGAACGCATTCGGGGGAAGGGAAAGCCCTCGCGCTCAGCGCTCGGACAGTGAGGCATCTGCCTTGCACAGCCGTCGCCCTTTCGTCCAGGCACGGAGTTCGTTTGCCGGAAAGGTGGCCGCCGTGACCGCTATGCGTACCCTGATTACGCTCTTCGTGTTGCTCTGCGGCAACAAACTGTGGGCTGAGCCAGTCCGCATCGTCGATACGGGCCCCGGCCCTGCTGATGGCTCTACCGGTCTGCTGCTGGATTCTACTTCTTGGCGGGCCGCCGGCTTTACGACCGACCAGCCCTACAACATCCAGTCGATTGAGGCATGGATGCGGGTTTTTAGAGCAGGAGTACTCACCATTCGGCTGTACAGCGGCGACGAACTGTCGGACACGCCACTCTTTGAGAATGGCGTCTTTTTGCCTCTTGACGTCGTCCCGGTTGCCGACTGGAAGGGAGTGCACGGGTTGAACTGGACGATCGAGCCGGGACGGTATTGGGCAGCGTTCGAAGTTTCGAGAGTATCAACGTTCCAAGCTGCGCTTCCGTTTCCGAGTGCAGGTGGGATTCCGTTCGCGTTTCGCGACCTGACACTTCCAGGCAGCGACTATGTTCATTTTCCTGTTGGAAGGGTGTCGCCCTGGGGCGTTCGCGTCGACGCGGAACCGCTGAGCCAGACGCCCGAACCCTCAACCATGCTGCTCGTCGGAACTGGAGCCCTTGCTTTGGCGCGACGAAGGCTCCACGTTTGAACGTGACCGGCTTCCAAGGGAGGCCCAGATTTACTGGGCCTTCCTCGAATCTCACTTTAAGAACAACTTAAAGGTTTTCCTGTCACAGATTGAGCCGGCGTTAAAGACTCCATCGGCCCCATCCGCCACGCTTCGGCATGTCCATATTCGCGACGAAGTCGATCGAACAGATCAAGGACGAGCAGCTGGGGGACGGGAGTGGCGGGCTCAAGCGCGTCCTTGGCGTCTGGCAGCTCGTCACCCTCGGCGTCGGCGCCATCATCGGCACTGGCATTTTCGTTCTGACCGGACAGGCGGCAGCGGCGAATGCCGGCCCCGCGATCGTCATCTCGATGGTGATTGCCGGTGTCACCAGCGTCCTGGCGGCGTTTTGCTACTCCGAGTTCGCTTCAACGGTTCCGGTTGCAGGTTCCGCCTACACCTATGCCTATGCCACCCTCGGTGAGTTCATCGCGTGGGTCATCGGGTGGGATCTCATCCTCGAGTATGCGCTGGGAGCTGCAACCGTCGCCGTCGGGTGGTCGGGAATCCTGGTGACCCTGCTCAATCAGCTCGGCGTCGCTGCCATGCCCGCAGCGTTGAGCGCTGCTCCGGGGACGGTCGTTCCTGTCGTCGGCGGCGACCCGGTTACGGCGGTCGTGAACCTGCCAGCGATTCTCGTCACCATCGCGGTGACGCTGCTTCTCATCATCGGTGTCAGCGAAGCGGCCTCGGTCAACGCGGCGATCGTCGTCACCAAGGTCGTCGTCCTCCTTATCGTGATTGCCGCGGGCGCCCTCTTCATCAACGCGAGCTACTGGCACCCCTTCATTCCGCCGAACACCGGAACATTCGGCGAGTACGGCTGGAGTGGTGTTCTGCGAGGGGCCGGTGTGATCTTCTTCGCCTACATCGGCTTCGATGCGGTCTCGACGTCGGCGCAGGAGGCGCGCAACCCGCAACGCGACATGCCGCGAGGCATCCTTGGCTCCCTCGCCATCTGCACGGTTCTCTTCGTGCTCGTGTCGGGCGTGATGGTCGGCCTGGTTCCATACAAGTCGATGCTGAACCAGGCCGCGCCGCTGGTGCTCACGATTGAAGCGGCTGCCGATCGATCGGTCGGCACACCATGGCAAAACACGATGGCCCTCGTGAAAGTGCTCGTGACGGTTGGCGGTCTGGCCGCGCTCAGCTCGGTGATGGTTGTGATGATGCTGGCGCAGCCGCGGATCTTCCTGTCGATGTCAAAGGACGGTTTGCTGCCCGGGTGGGCCGGCCGCATCCACCCGCGTTTTCATACGCCTTACGTCTCCACCATCGTCACCGGTATCGTCGTCGCGCTCGCCGCAGGGTTCACGCCGATCGGCACGCTCGGCTCGCTCGTCAGCATCGGCACGCTGATGGCGTTCGTGATCGTGTCGTTCGGCGTGATTGTGCTGCGCCGCACGCGCCCCGACCTGCCGCGTCCATTCCGGATGCCGTGGGTGCCGGTCCTGCCGCTGCTGTCGGCCGCAGTCAGCTTCGTCTTGATGCTGGGGCTACCGCGCGCTACCTGGGAGCGCCTTATCATCTGGATGCTGATCGGCGTCGTCCTGTACTTCGCTTATGGACGACGCCACAGTCGACTCCGTACGCAGGTTCATCGAGCCGAACCCGGTAGAACCCAGTAGAACATGGCAGAAACCCTGTAGAACCTGAACTCTAGTGGACGATGAGCTCGCCTTCCATGCGGCGGCAGCGCTCGTCGGTGGTGAGGTTGCAGTAGAAGCGGTGAGTGCCGACCTGGTCGGCGCGGAACTCGAAGACGACGGTCTGACCGGCTGCCGCGCGCTTGGCGATGCGGTACTGGTCGATGGTGAAGCTGTGCGCGATGTCCTTGGCGGTGAAGGTGATCTTGACGAGATCGTCCTTCTGCACTTCGATGCGCAGGGGCTTAAAGGCGAACTGATCACCAGTGATCGTGAACTCGCGCGTCGATCCCTGCGCGGCAGGCTTCAGTGTGAACGTCGAGACACCCACTAGCAACACGCCGCTGGCAAACAGCGACGCCACGACGGTGCGGTGCGGGATGCTGATCATTGGGCCCCCAGGCTCGCAGGCCCCGACCCAGCCGTGACGCCAGGGTTGAGGTCAAAAATAAGACGCCGGGGCGGCGGCTTTGGTTCGCCGCCCCATCCGTTCTTATCGGCGCCCTTCGGCCTTCTCCGTAGCCTTCGCCTGTCCCTCTTCGGGAGTGAGCAGGGCTTTTCGGCTCAGTCGGATTTTTCCGGACGGATCGATGTTGATCACCTTGACCATCACCTGATCCCCTTCCTTCAGTTCGTCGCGCACGTCCTTCACGCGGTAGTGCGCGATCTCCGACACGTGCAGCAGGCCGTCGAGTCCCGGCATGATCTCGACGAACGCGCCGAAATCGGTGATTCGCTGCACCTTGCCCATGTAGGTCTTGTTGAGCTCGGGTGTAGCCGTCAGCTCCTGGATGATGCCGATGGCTTTCGCCGCGGACGCCTCGTCGGCTGACGCGACATTCACGCGGCCATCGTCCTCGACATCGATCTTCACGCCGGTGCGCTCGATGATGCTGCGGATCATCTTGCCGCCCGGCCCGATGACGTCGCGGATCTTGTCGACCGGTATGCGAATCGTGACGATGCGCGGGGCGTGCTGCGAGACGTTCGATCGCGATTGCGCCAGCGTCTCCTGCATCTTGCCAAGAATGAACAGGCGTCCTTCGCGAGCCTGGGCGAGCGCCTTGCGCATGATCTCCATGGTGACGCCGGAGATCTTGATGTCCATCTGCAGGGCCGTGATGCCGTCGGCAGTGCCGGCGACCTTGAAGTCCATGTCGCCGTAATGATCTTCGGCGCCGGCAATGTCGGAGAGTACGGCGTACTTGCCGTTCTCCTCGTTCATCACCAGGCCCATCGCGACGCCGGCGACCGGTGCTTTCAACGGCACCCCGGCGTCCATCATCGACAGTGAGCCGCCGCAGACGGAGGCCATCGAAGACGAGCCGTTGGATTCGAGGATGTCGGAAACGACGCGGACGGTGTAAGGGAACTTTTCTTCGGCGGGCATCATCGACGCCAGCGCGCGCTCGGCGAGAGCGCCGTGGCCGATCTCACGGCGGCCGGGACCGCGCATGAACGCGACTTCACCGACCGAAAACGGCGGGAAGTTGTAGTGGAGCATGAAGCGCTTCCACGTTTCCCCGTCAACCGTCTCGACCTTCTGTTGATCGTCCGCGGTGCCAAGCGTGGCGGTCACGAGCGCTTGTGTTTCGCCGCGGGTAAAGACCGCGGACCCGTGCACGCGCGGCAGCACGCCGACTTCAATCGTAATCTGGCGAATTTGGTTGAAGGCGCGTCCGTCGAGGCGCTTGCCCCGCTCCAGAATCTCGTCGCGCAGGACCTTCTCTTTGAGTTCCTTGAAGATGGTCTTCGCCTCCACCTTGCGCTCGACTTCACCTTCCGGGATGCCCGCGATCAGGTCGGCGAGGACCTGGTCCACGGTGCCGTAGTTCTCGAGCTTGTCCTGGATGCGCATCGCGTCGGCGAGCGGAACGAGGACCTTCTCTTCGACCTCGCGGTAGAACTCCCGGCCGATCTCTTTCTTCGCAGTCGCCGTCTTTTTCTTGCCCGCCTGCTGCGCCAGCGCATCGATGTCTGCCACGATGTCCCTGATCGCGGCGTGCGCACGATCGAGCGCCTGCACCATCTCCTCTTCCGTCACTTCCTTGGCGCCCGCTTCGACCATGACGATGCCGTCTTTGCTGCCGGCGACGATCAGGTCCAGGCGGCTGCGCTTGCGCTGCTCGAACGTCGGGTTGATGACGAATTCGCCGTCAACGTGACCGACGCGGACGCCGGCGATTGTTCGAGTGAAGGGAATGCTGGAGACGGCCAACGCCGCAGACGCGCCGGTGATGGCCAGCACGTCCGAATCGTTCTCGTCGTCGGCCGAGAGGACGAGCGCGATGACCTGCGTCTCGTGGCGCCAGCCGGAGGGGAACAGCGGACGGATCGGCCGATCGATCAGCCGGCTCGTCAGCACTTCCTTCTCGGTCGGCTTGCCCTCGCGCTTGAAGAATCCACCGGGAATCCGCCCGGAAGCGTAGGTGTATTCCTTGTAATCGACGGTGAGCGGCAAAAAATCGATGCCTTCTCTTGGTGTTGGGGCGGTGCAGGCGGTGACGAGGACCATGGTGTCACCCGATCGAACGACAACGGCGCCGTCCGCCTGTTTGGCCAGGCGCCCCGTCTCGATCGAGATGGTGTGCCCGCCTGCGGAAATATTGCGTGTATGCATGTCTGTCTTTCTGTCGTTGTGAGCTGCGCCAGCTTCTCGCGGTGCGAATTGATTAGGCTCCGGGCTCGAGGTTCGCGACTCCGGCCCTGGCAATCAGGCCAGACGCGCCGAAGCCGGCGACCACGGGCCTGCTTACTTACGAATACCGAGCCGCTTGATCAGCTCGGCGTAACGATCGGTGTCCTTCCGTTTGAGGTAGTCCAGCAGGCGTCGCCGCTGACCGACCAGCTTTAGAAGGCCGCGGCGCGAGTGATGATCTTTCGCGTGGGTCTTGAAATGCTCGGTGAGGTAATTGATGCGCTCGCTGAGAAGCGCAACTTGTACCTCAGGGGATCCGGTATCGCCGGTGTGGGTCTTGTAGGTTCCGATGACTTCTGACTTGCGATCTTTCGTAAACGCCACGCCTTGTCCTCCACGCACGGCCCAGATGCCGGGTGCTTCAACTGAGAAGTCCCGCTCCAAACCGCCGTTGCTACTGTCTGAACTGAATTGACAATTCCAAGCGACTCAACATTTTACACCAGAACAGTGACCGGATGCAAAAGCCCGCCGGGACGGCTTTTCGCGATGGCAATCAGTCGTCCGGATGAGTCGAGCAGGCGATATGTCGGTGAGTCCCATGGCGTTCCGGCTTTGCTATCTTCCGCGATGATTTCGTTGCCGTGGGTGGCACGCCGTACCGCGCGTTCGTCCAGGACCACCGCGGGGATTTCCGGAAGGAGCTGATCAATTGAAATGATCCGGCTGGCCGCGCCGACCCCGTCCCGCTCGACGTCGTCCAGTGGAATGGCCGAAGCCTCGGCGTAGCTGCCCGCCCGAACCCGACGCAAAGCTTCCAGGTACGCTCCGCAGCCAAGTCTCTGTCCGAGATCGTGGGCGAGCGAGCGGACGTAGAAACCCGCGGACGCGGTCAGTCGAACACGGGCCAGCCCGTCCTCGTACGCCTCGAGCGTCAACGTTCGCACTGTGACGCTGACCGGCGCCGGCTGCACGGGCCTCTTTCGCCGAGCAAGCTTGTAGGCGGGAACGCCGCCGATCTTCTTCGCCGAAAATGGCGGCGGCAGCTGCTCAAACGTGCCGCGAAAATGATGGAGATTTGCCTCGACGCGGCCGGCGTCTATGCCGTGCGGCGGCTCCGGGCAAGGGCCATCCGCGCCAGCGGCATCGTACGTGTCCGTTGAGCGGCCCAATCTGATCGCCGCGACGTATTCCTTGTCCACGCCGCTCAGAAGCGAGGCCAATCGAGTAGCGCTGCCGACGACGAGCGGCAGTACCCCGGTTGCCAAGGGGTCGAGAGTCCCGGTGTGACCGATGCGTGGGGTTCCGAGCGCGCGCCGGACCCGAGCGACGACGTCGTGTGAGGTCGGGCCGGCGGGTTTGTCGATAATCAGGAGCCCGTTCATCAGAGTCGTTGGAATTGCTGAATGCTGATGGTTGAATGCTGATTGAAGAACGTCAGCGAAGCCTCGATTCTCCCATGTCACGCGGATGGAACCCGCTCTTCAATCAGCAATAACAATCAGCAATTTCATTGCGGTCGGCTTCTCAGGCCCCGCTCGATCGCATCGACGATCAGCTGAATGATCCGGGGCCGCACCTGGTCGAGCGGCTCGGTCACCGTGAATCCTGAAGCATTCTTGTGACCGCCGCCGCCGAACACGCTCGCGACGCTCCGGACGTCGACGTCGTACTTCGAGCGCAGGCTCACGCGCACGTCTCCGGTCGGACCGACCTTGAAGAAGACGACGGCTTGAATCTCGCGCGCGGTCAGCGGCAGGTTGATCAATCCCTCGGTGTCGTTGTGCGTGCATCCGCAGCTGGAGAGCATCGCCTCGTCCATGTACAGGATCGCCAGCCGGCCTTCGTCGGCCAGCTCCATCGAATCGAGCAGCGCGCCGATCAGCTTCAACTTGCCGAAGCTGTTGCTGTCGAACACACGGCGCGCCATCGCCGCCGGGTTGACGCCGGCTTCGACCGTCTGCCGGCAGATGTCGAACGTCCGCGGCGTGATATTCGAGTGATGGAACGATCCGGTGTCGGTCAGGATGGCGAGGTAGATGTGAGTCGCGATCTCCAGTCGCAGGGGCACGCCGAGCTCGCGGATCACGTCGAACACCATCTCGCCGCACGCCGCTGCCGATTCGTCGTGCCAGTTGACCGCGCCGTACATCCGGTTGCCGGCGTGGTGATCGATGTTGATCAGGAACTGGTTCTCGAGGCCGTCGACACCGGCGCGGCTCAGGTCGCTGCACTCCATCACGATCACCGCGTCGACATTGGCATCAACCCGGGTCGCGATTTCGATGCGGTCCATTCCGGGGAAATCCTGGTAATGATCCGGCGCAGGATCCGCGTTGACGATGCGGACGTCCTTGCCGAGGGCGTCGAGCGCGAACGACATGGCCAGCTGTGAGCCGATTGAGTCGCCGTCCGGTCTGGCGTGCGAGGTGAGCAGGAAGCGCTGCCGGCGGAAGATTTCTTCGGCGATTCGTCGGACCGCCGCGCTCGCGGCGTCTACGGATTCATTGATCATCGTCACCCGGCTCGGCCGGTTTGCCGCTGTCGGCGCGGCCCGTCCGCTCCAGCTGGAGCTCCTGGAGGATTCGCTCCAGCCGATCGCCCTGTTCGATCGACTGGTCGTAGAAGAAGGTGAGCTCAGGCACACGCTTCAATCGCAGGCGCTGTCCGACCTGGCGTCGGAGGAACGGAGTGGCGCGGTCGAGCGCGCGCGCCGATTCCCGGCGCGCCGTGTCGTCACCGATGGACGTGTAATACACCCGCGCCTGCTGCAGATCCGGCGAGACCTTGACCTGCGTGATGGTCAGGAAGCCGATGCCCGGATCGTGCACGTCTCTCGTCAGGAGCGACGCGAGCTCCGCGCGGATTTGGTCGCCGACACGTGAAGGTCGAGAGCCCTGAGGCATGACAAATCAAAGTTAAAAGTCAAAAGTTAGAAGTAAAAAGTTAAAAGGTAAGAGTAAGAATTCACTCTTACCTTTTAACTTTTTACTTTCGACTTTCTAGACGGGTGTCGCCACTCTTTCGACGACGAACGCTTCGATGATGTCGCCGACCTTGATGTCGTTATAGCGGTCGAAGCCGATGCCGCACTCGAAGCCGGCCTTGACCTCCGAGACGTCGTCTTTGAACCGGCGCAGCGAGCCGATCTTGCCTTCGTGGACGACGACGTTGTCGCGCAACAGTCGCGCCTGAGTTTCGCCGGCGCGGCTGATTCGACCGTCGAGCACCATGCACCCGGCAATCGTGCCGAATTTCGGTGTCTTGAACGTGTCGCGGACCTCCGCGGTTCCGATCCGTACTTCCTTGAACGTCGGGTCGAGCAGTCCGGCCATCGCCTTCTTCATCTCGTCGACGACGTTGTAGATGACCGAGTGCAGCCGGATGTCGACCTTCTCGCGGTCGGCGACGTCGGCGGCGTTTCGATCGGGCCGCACGTTGAAGCCGATGATGATCGCGTTCGACGCCGACGCGAGCAGCACGTCGGACTCGTTGATCGCGCCGACGCCGCTGTGGATGATCCGGCTCTTGACCTTCTGGTCGGTCAGCTTGGTCAAGGTATCCGCGAGCACTTCGGCCGAACCCTGCACGTCGGCCTTGATGATGATCGGCAGCTCCTTCATGTCGCCTTCGGCGATCTGCTGCTGCAGCGATTCGAGCGTCAGCCGCGTGCCCTTGCCGCCGAGCGCCTTCTCCTTCGCCTGGGTCTGGCGGAAGAGCGCGATCTGACGCGCCTTGGCGGCATCGGTCAGCGCCTGGAATGCATCGCCCGGCGCCGGGAGGCCGCCGAGGCCGAGCACTTCGACCGGCGTTGCCGGTCCCGCGCCCTTGATTTGCCGGCCGCGATCGTCGATGAGCGCGCGAACCTTCCCGACGATCGTGCCGGCGATGAACGTGTCGCCGACGCGAAGCGTGCCGTCCTGCACGAGAATGGTCGCCACCGGGCCGCGGCCCTTGTCGAGTTTGGCTTCGAGTACGGTTCCCGACGCATTCCGCTTCGGATTGGCTTTCAGCTCGCTGAGCTCGGTCACGAGCAGGATCATCTCGAGCAGAAGATCGAGGTTTTCCTTCTTCTTGGCCGAGACCTCCACCATGACGGTCGAGCCGCCCCACGCCTCCGGCGTGAGACCAAGGTCGGCCAGTTCCTTCTTCACCCGCTCCGGGTTCGCGTTGGGCTTGTCGATCTTGTTGATCGCCACGAGAATCGGAACGTTCGCGGCTTTCGCGTGATCGATCGCTTCCCGCGTCTGCGGCATGACGCCGTCGTCGGCAGCCACGACCAGGATGACGACGTCGGTGACTCGCGCGCCGCGCGCGCGCATCATCGTGAAGGCCTCGTGGCCCGGCGTATCGAGGAAGACCACGTTGCGATCGTTGACGGTGACCGCATAGGCGCCGATGTGCTGGGTGATACCGCCCGCTTCGCGTTCGGCCACACGGGCCGACCGAATCGCATCGAGGAGCGTCGTCTTGCCATGGTCGACGTGACCCATGACGGTGACGACGGGCGCTCGCGTGGCGAGATCGGCCGGATCGATATCCTCCGCCTCGACCTGCAGCATCTCCTCTTCGAACGTCTGCATCTTCACGTCGGCGCCGAACTCGCGCGCAATCATCGCCGCCGTCTCGTCGTCGAGCGTGCTGTTGATCGTCATCATCAGACGACGATCCATCAGCTTCTTGAGTACGTCCTTCGCCTTGACATCGAGCTTGGTGGCCAGATCGGCGACCGTCATGCCCTCGGCCAGTGTAATCGTGCGCGTGACCGGGGGCGGAGCCATCTGGGTCGGCGCCGGGGCGGATACGCGGACGATGTCCTTTCGCGCTCCCGGACGCGGAGACCCTGGCCGGTGATGCATGGGTGGCCGATAGGCCGGCGCGCCAGGACGTGGCGGAGTGGCCGGCCGCACCGGCTGTGACGGCAGCGGTCGTGGTCCGCCAATCGGCGTTCCCGGGCGCGGCGGAAGTGCGCCGCCTGGTCGTGGGCCCGCGGGTCGCGCTGTGGCTCCCGGAGCGCCTGGTTTCGGAGCCGCCGGCCGGCTCAGATTGCCCGTCGGCGCCTGTGACGCTGACGACGGTGTCGGCACCGGCGGCCGCACGAGCATGGGACGACGCGGCGGCGCCGGCGGCGCTTGACCGGTTCGTGGGTCTTCGACACGGAGCCGAATCGTCGGCGGCACGACACGCCCAGTCAGCGTGGGTCCCGCGGGTCGCTGCTGCGGTGGGGCTGGTGCCGGGCTGGCCGCAGCCGGTGCGGCCGCGGGTGTTTCCGGCGCGGCTGGTGCCGGCGCCTCCGCGACCACGGGCTCTTCACGCAGCGGAGACGCGACTGGCGGCGGCTCGGGAACGGCTTCGACCACCGGCGGCTCGATCACCGGTTCCGGTTCCGGCTCGACGACCGGCGGCGGTGGCACGGGCGGCGGCACGAGCACCGCTTCAGCAGCGGCTGGCGGAGCGACCACAACTTCAGCCGGCGGCTTGGCCGACTTGACCAGGCGCGGCGGCGGAAGCGAAGGCGCTGCCGGCTTGGCAGGTTCTGGTGCCTTGCCGGCCGGTTTCTTTCCTTTCACTGCTGCGGGCGTGTCCGCAAACGACGCGTTCGAGGGGACGTTGAGTCCGCGCTGTCGCGCCATGCGCGACACGAATTCACGCGCCACGACTTCTTCGATTGTGCTCGACGCGCTTTTTACCTCGATGCCGTGGTCGCGCTTGAGCAGCGCCATCACTTCCTGGCTCGAGGTGTTCAGCAGCTCAGCGACTTTGTAGATCCGGACTGTTGCCATTCAGTTCTATATGTGTCTCGAAGGGTTGCGGCGAGGTCTCGAGACCCCGCCCTACGTCGTTTTACTGTCCTCGGCGACTGCTGCTGCTTCTCCTGTCTCTTCCTCCGCCTTGGCAGCCACATCCACGTCTGTCGCGGACGCCGGTTCCGCCGCGGCGACCTCCGGTGCCTCCGACTCCGTCGATGATTCGGCTCCGTCGTCGATCGCCGAGGCGTCGTCGGCGGCTGGGGGCTCGCCCAGCGAGCCCAGCTGCGCTTCGACTTCGCGCCGCTTTTCTTCCTCGCTCTTGATGTCGATCTTCCAGCCGGTCAGCTTGGCGGCAAGCCTGACGTTCTGGCCCTTCTTGCCGATTGCGAGCGACAGCTGCTTATCCTCGACGACGACCTCCATGACCTTCTCGGCGTCGTCCACAATCGACACCCGCTGCACCTTGGCCGGGCTGATCGCATTGGTGACGAAGACGATCGGATCCTCGGACCATTCCACGATGTCGATCTTTTCACCCCGGAGTTCCCGGATGATCGATTGGACGCGCGTGCCCTTCATGCCGACGCAGGCGCCCACCGGATCGACATCGCGTTCGCGCGAGTAGACCGCGACCTTCGCGCGGTCACCCGCCTCGCGGACGGCGCCACGAATCATCACGGTGCCGTCGTAGATTTCCGGCACTTCCTGCTCGAACAGCTTGATGAGCAGCGCCGGATCGGTACGCGACAGCACGATCTGCGGTCCCTTGGCGCTGCGGTTGACGCCGCGGATCACCGCCCGCACGCGGTCACCGACCGTGTAGTTCTCCGCCCGCGACTGTTCCTTGCGCGGCAGCTGCGATTCGACCCGTCCGAGCTCGACGATGATGTCGCCGTTCTCGAAGCGCTTGACCATCCCGCTCACGACCTCGCCAACGCGATTGCTGTACTCGGCGTAGACGTTCTCGCGCTCGGCCTCGCGAACCTTCTGAAAGATGACCTGCTTGGCCGTTTGCGCGGCGATGCGTCCGAGATCCTCGGTCGGCCGCGGGAACTCGATCTCCATGTCGACCTCGGCCTCATCGCCATAGAGCTGCTGAGCCTCGTCGAGGGAGATTTGCGTCGACGGATCGGTGACCTCGCCGACGATTTTCTTGACCGCGTAGAGCTCGAGCTGACCGCTGTCGGTATTGAACCGCGCGCGGAGCGCCTCGCTCTTGTAGCGCTTGCGCGCGGCCGCTTCGAGCGCGTCCTGCACGGCGCTGATGATGATGTCCGGTTCGACACCCTTTTCTTTCGCGATTGCGTCAATCTGCTGGAGCAGCGGGTTAGTCGTGGCCATTTATCTTCTCGATTGCTCTCGTTCAAGTTTGTGTGTGCCGTCGCGTGCGCCGAATCCTAGAACTCCACCTCGAGCCGGGCACGTTTGATGCGCGTCATCGGCACGCGATGCGTCCTGCGTCCTTCCTCGAGCAGCAGGTTGCCGTCGTCCACGCCGGCAAGCCGTCCGGCAAATGCCGACTGGCCGTCGATCGGCTCGCTCGTCACCACCTTCGCCAGTCGTCCCTGAAATCTCCGGTAATCGGCTTCGTGCCGAAGCGGTCGATCGAGTCCCGGCGACGAAACCTCCAGCGTGTATGCATGGCCGATCGTGCCGGTCTCGAGAGCGTCGTCTTCGACGTCGAGAATCGCGCTCAGGTCGTGGCTGACGCGCTGGCAGTCGGCAATCCCCACCGACTCCTCCTCCAGTCGGCGTCTGTCGGCGTCGGCCGGCGCGCTCGAAGCTGCGGATCCTGTCGTTCCCGAATCGGGTCGATCGATGATCACCCGCAGAACGGTCCCGACCGATTCGCGACGTAACTGGACGTCGAACACTTCCAGCCCGTAGCTCCGCGCCACGCGCTCCGCCGCTTCGCGGACACGCTCCAACCCTCGAGCAGATGGCGTAAAAATGACCCCTGAAAAACAAAAAGTGGGCAACGGCCCACTCGGGTAACCTTACTCGAACCTGCCACCCACAAATATATCATCGACAGGACAATTGGTGTATTGGCGAGTCGGTGAATTGGTGGATTTGGAGGCATGGGCGGCTCCGTGACCCAGCCATTCACCAATTCGCCAATTCACGAATGACCAATTGGCGTCGCCACCAGATCATAGCCCTTTGCACCGACGATCCGCGCGCGGATGAGCTGGCCGCGGTTGAGGCTTTCGGGCTCGCAGTCGGTGAGAAACACGACCGGGTCAATATCCGGCGCCTGACTTTGCAGCCGCCCCTGCAGCACGAGCTCGTGCTCGACCGAAGGCCCATCGACCAGCACGTCCATTTCGGTCCCGATTCGAGCTTTTTGCGCCGTCGCCACAATTCTCTTCTGTCTCGCCATGAGCGCATTCCGGCGGCGCCTCTTGACTGACGCGGGCACATCGTCGGTGAACCGGAACGCCCGCGTTCCTTCTTCATGCGAGTAGGTGAACACCCCAACGTGGTCAAAGCCCGTGTCCGCGACGAAACCCTCGAGCTCGGCAAACTCCGAATCTGTTTCACCGGGGAAGCCGACGATGAGGGTTGTGCGAAGGGCCACGCCTGGCACTCGTTGACGGATTCGGGCGAGGAGCTTGTCGTACGTCTTTCGATGGCCTGGTCTTCCCATGCGCTTGAGCACTGCCGCTGACGCGTGCTGCAGTGGGAGATCAACGTAGCGGCAGACCTTCTCGCATTCCGCCATGGCCTCGAGCACGTCGTCGGTAATCGTCGTCGGATACAGGTAGAGAAGGCGAATCCAGTCGAGCCCTTCGATCGAGTTCAACTCCCGGAGCAGCCGGCCGAGTGCGCCACGCTCGCCCCGATCGATTCCGTAGAAGGTGGTGTCCTGTGAGATGAGCAGAATCTCGCGAACCCCGCGCGCCGCCAGCGTCCGCGCTTCGCGCACGATCGATTCGGGGCTGCGGCTCCGGTACTTGCCGCGCAGCGTCGGGATGATGCAGAAGGCGCAGGTATAGTCACACCCTTCGGCAATCTTCACGTAGGCGTAGTGCCCCGGCGTCGTCAGGAGACGGGGAGTGTCGGCGTCGTAGATGTAGGTGGGGAGTGGCGGCTGCTGACTGCTGGCTGCCGGCTGCTGGCTTTCCCCTGGTCGCGGCTGTTCGCTATCAAGCTTCGCAGCCGACGATCTGAAGAAAGTCATGGGGACGACCGAACCGACCCCTGTCGAACCGCGAACCGCGAACCGCGAACCGCGAGGATCAATTGCCTCAAGTATCTGCGGCACCTCTCCCGTTCCAAGCACCGCATCGATTTCGGGAATCTCCCTTTTCAATTCCTCCCGGTAGCGCTCCGCCAGGCATCCCGTGACGACCAGCCGAGAGCAGCTGCCGTTCTTCTTGTGCTCGGCCATCTCGAGGATCGCGTCAATCGATTCCTGCTTGGCGCGATCGATGAACGCACACGTGTTGACGACGAGGACGTCGGCCTTGGACGCCTCGGGCGTGAGCTCGTGACCTGCATCGCGAGCGATGCCGAGCATGACCTCGCCATCGACGAGGTTCTTGGGACAACCGAGGGAGAGAAAGCCGATCTTCATTGCTGATTGCTGATTGCCACAGTCCTACGGATAAATTCGATAGAGCATCCTCGGATACGGAATCGCTTCTCGCAGATGCTCGATGCCGCAAATCCAGCTGACCACGCGTTCGATGCCCATGCCGAACCCGCCATGCGGCACGCTGCCGAAGCGGCGAAGATCGAGATACCACTCGAACGCCTCCTTCGGAAGCTTGTGCTCCTCGATCCGCGATACGAGCAGATCATAGTCGTCGATGCGCTGACCGCCACCGATGATTTCCCCGTAACCTTCGGGCGCGAGCACGTCCACGCAGAGCGCGACGTCGGGCCGCTCGGGATCCGGCTTCATGTAGAACGCCTTCACGGCCGACGGATACCGGTGCACGCAGATCGGGCGATCGAAGCTCTCCGAGATCGCGGTTTCGTCGGGCGCGCCAAAGTCCCCACCCCATTCGAAGGGCAGGCCTTTCTCCTTGATGAGCTTTACCGCCTCGTCATACGAGAGTCTGGGGAAGGGCGCTTTGACGTTCTCGAGCTTTGACGTGTCGCGTTCGACCACCTTCAATTCCGGCTGCCGGCGTTCGAGGACTCGCTGGACGACATGAGCGACAAGCGCTTCAGCCAGATCCATCACGTCGTCGAGCGTCGCGTACGCCATCTCGGGTTCGACCATCCAGAACTCGGTGAGATGCCGCCGGGTCTTCGACTTTTCAGCCCGGAACGTCGGGCCAAAGCAATACACCCGGCCGAGCGCCATCGCGTTCGCCTCGTTGTACAACTGGCCGCTCTGCGTCAGGTACGCCGTCTCGTTCTCGAAGTACTGGACCGGGAAGAGCGTGGTCGTGCCCTCGCACGCCGCGGGCGTGAAGATCGGCGTATCGGCAAGGATGAAGCCGCGCTCGTTGAAGAAATCGCGAACCGCGTTGATCACCTCATGGCGGATGCGGAGGATCGCCTGCTGGCGCTGCGACCGGATCCAGAGATGACGGCGATCCATCAGAAAGTCGACGCCGTGCTCCTTCGGTGATATCGGAAAGTTCTGTGACTCGGAGACCACGTGCAGCCCGGTCACGTCCAGCTCGAACCCTCCTGGCGCGCGGCTGTCGGCGCGGACGGCGCCGTCGATGACGACCGACGTTTCCTGCGCCAGGTGGTCGGCCTGCTTGAATGCCTCCTCGCCGACCGCCTGCTTCGTCATCACGCACTGGATGAATCCGGTGCCGTCGCGTACGGTCAGAAAGTGGATCTTTCCGCTCGACCGGCGGTTGTGCAACCAGCCCTTGATCGTGACGTTCTCACCCGGGTGTCGGGCGATGTCCTGAATATACGCAGTCATGGATGTGCCAGAGTTCGCTCGAATCGCTGCCGTGCGCGGCGGGCGTCGTCGAGAACCGCCGCCGGTGTACTCGCATTTGCGAGTTCCATCAAATACGTACCGTCGTAGCCAATCTTCTGCATCGTCACCAGCGCCATGTCCCAGTTGATCGACCCATGGTATGGCGCAAGGTGCTCGTCGTTGCGGCGGCGATTGTCGTGCACGTGAGTGGAAATCAAATGTTCAGCCGCGGTTTCGATTTCGTCGGCAACATCACCCATGAGGTGCGCATGGCCGAAATCGAAGCAGATGCCCGCCCGCGCCGAGTCGAGATCCCGTTCGATCATCGACACCAGAGATGCAGCGGTGGACAGATCGTTCGGAATGACCTCGAGCGCCACCCGAACGCCCAGCGGTTCCGCGAGGCGGCAGATTTCCTCAGCACTCCTGAACGCAGACGCGCGGTTATTGTCGCCGGCTTCACTCCTCTCCGACGGCGTTCCCAGATGAACCGCCAGCACATCGAACGGAATGCGTTTCGCGATCTGCAGCGCCGCTTCCGATTCACGAACGGCTTTTTGACGGCCCGCACTATCGCTCAACGCGTTCGAGAAACTCTCACCCCACTGTCCCTTGGCGAGACTGGCCGAGATGGGCGCATGCACGCTGCTCAGTGCCAGTCCTGTCTCGGCCAGCCATTCCTCGAGCCTGCCGATAGCCCCTTCGTCGTGGTAATCGAAATGGCTGCGGGTGGCGAAGAGCTCGATGGTTTCAAAGCCGTACGACGCAATTTCAGCGAGATGATCGCGACCGAGCGGCCGGTCGTGGTACAGGTGCGTGCTGATCCCGAAGCGCATACTTGCTCGTGGCGTAACCTCTCATTGTAGCAAGAGACACACTGGAGCACCAAGGAACAGGGATCGTCGCAAGCAGGGAGAAAGGAGCTAACGTTCTCAGACGATCACCGGAACTCCTCGACGAGCGTTCCGAGGAGTTCCTGGATCCGGCTGAACTGCGGGAGCTGTTCGAGGTTGCTTCTGACGTACCGCAGCGTCCGCGGAATGTACTGGATGTAGACGGGATTTCGTCTGGCGGTGGTCTGATATCCAAACGTCCCCAGCGCCTTGAGGTTCCGCTGCAGTGCCATGACATCAAAGCGCTGCCGGAATTCCCGTTCCTCTCCGTTACGGCCAGAGAGCGCGAGGTAATACGCCAGCAGTTCGCTGACCGTCTTCTCCGGCAGATCCACATACGAGTCGCGCAGCAACGAGACGAGGTCGTAGGTGTCCGGACCCATGCGGGCATCCTGGAAGTCGATGATGTACAGCTCGCTCCCATGCAGCATGAGGTTTCGGCTGTGGTAGTCGCGGTGGCACAGCACGCGCGGCTCCGTGGCGAGGGTCTCGACGACGACCGCGAACTCGCGGCGCAGTTCTTCCTTCACCGGCGGAGCGATCACCACGCCCCGATAGGCTTCGATGAAATGCTTGATGAAGAAGTCGAGCTCCCAGGTGAGCTTCTCCACGTCGAACGCCACACCGTAGGGGATGTACTCGGACGACTCGAGCTCGGCGCCTCGGCGTTGCAGGGTCGCGATGAGAGCAACCGCCTGTCGGTACAGCGCCGCGTGTTCGCCCGAACTCGCCGCGCCGAGGTGCGCCTGGAGCGTGACATCTCCGAGATCGGCGAGCGCCAGGACCCCGAGGTCGTCGGCGTGGCCGAGCACCGCGGGTATGGGGACCGGCATCTCTGCCAGCAGCCGCGCGACGTTGACGAATGGCAGCTTCTCGAACTCGAACGGCGCCGCGTGCAGCGACAGCACGATCGACCCGCTGTCGGGAAGTAACACGCGGAAGTAGCGCCGATCCGACGCGTCGCCGGTCAGCGGGACGACGCGCGGCGATCGCGACGCCAACCCGCTTCGTGTCAGGTATCCATCGATCTTTTCCCGGGTTTCGTCTGCTTGTCTCTTGTCGGGCATGGTCGTCATGATGTGGATCGTCATCAGTCGCCAGCAATCAGCAATCAGAAATCAGCAATCAAAAGGTCTCTCTCGATGCGCTGGCCCGCTTTCGGCTGCCGGCCGGCGGCGGGAACGATTGCGCACCGTTGATAGCGGGCACCCGCCGGGATTTGCACGCCGTCGCAGACGATGCATTCGGTCAGCGCCGCGGCGGCGCCGACCGTGACATCATCCCACACTGCCGAGCGGACAATTGATGCCGTGGGGTCAATTTTTGCGGCGCGCCCCTCCTGCATCCGATCGCCCTCCGTGTTTGTCAGGTGAATCGACGTGTCGAGATAATCAGCCGGTGTGCCGATGTCGCGAAACGACGCGCCGCAGATGAATGCGGCCACGCTGCACTTGTCAGACGCGATCAACTGCGGGTACAACGCGCCGACCGTCTGGGCCGGAACACCATCTTCCAGCGCGGCGAATGCTCGAGCCTCGACGATCTGGACTCCGATGAAGTGATACCCGCGTGAGCCCGTTCCAGCTCGGCTGAATCCGGTCACCCAGTCGTCGTCGGACACCGCGACTCCTCCGTACTTGTGCGGGCTGGGATTCTCGATGAGCGCCATCGTCACCGTTGCGCCCGATCGCATATGTGACGCGAGCATCGCCGGTATGTTCACGTCGGTAAGGGTGTCGCCATTCACGATCAGAAAGGGCTCCTGGCTGCTGGCTGGTGGCTGGTGGCTACCCGCGACAGCGTGATCAATGAGCAGCGGAAGCGCGTGTCGTGGACCGCCTCCCGATCCGAGGACCGGGTTTTCCCAGGAATACCGGACTCGCGCGTTGAGATCCGAGCCGTCGCCAACCGACGCCGTAATCGTTGCCGGCAGGTGATGGAGGTTCAGTACGAATTCACCGATACCGAACGACGTCAGCCACTGAATCACGCGCCGTGCGAGTGTTTCGCCGTTGACCGGGACGGCGGCTTTGGCGCGAACGTAGGTCAATGGCTCGAGCCGTGTGCCGAGACCAGCCGTCAACACCAGCGCTCTGAGCGGGATTTCTGGCGTGCGGCGCACGCTCATGCGCCGTGATCGAACACCATGTCGGAACCGGTGAGCCCGGAGCGCTCCCGATGTTGCAGGAACAACGAGCGGTACGAGTCGACGATGTAGTCGTCGGGAGTCAGGCCGAGGGCGCTCGCCATGTCCGCGATGCCATTTTCGGTTCCCTCAACCTCGACGAACACGCCGACAGGCGTCTCGTCGATGGCGACGATGACATCCTCGTGAGAAAACTCTTCTCGATATTTTTCGTAGCGGAACCAGATGTGAAGACCAAGCTCGCCGAAGACACGCAGGAGGACTTCGCCGTCGCCGACAACCGTCTCGAGCTCCTCCCGGAGTTTCATGATGGACGGCTGCACCGGGCCTTTCCAGGTCAGCCGGCTCTTGCCGTTCTCCATCCGCACGCGGAGCACGCACCGTTGACGGCGAAGCTGCTCGTCGTCGGTGTCGAGGAGCGCGTCCTCCTGCAGGCGACGGCCGTAAAGAGGCATGGCGCCGGCAGCCAGTACCGGCTTCCCGCGCCTCGGCCGCCGAGTTGAACCGCAGCTTGATTTCGCGCTCCAGACTCGTCGTGCTCATAAAGGAAAGCTCCTTTTGCAAGCGTTCTCGAAGACAGCGACCACGGAGACTACTACTACTCGACGCTCAGGTTCCACAAGGTTCTACAGGGTTCTGCCAGGACCTCGTAGAACCCGAGGTTGATTGCCCTAGATCGCAATCGGGCGCGACGTGACACGCCAAAGGAGGCGCCGAACCGTGACGTACATGGCGAAACACTCGACCGCGAATGGCGGAAATCCGCCAAATCCGAGAATCGGCATTTCGAAGACTTTCAGGTCCGGGAGTATCGGAACGTTGTAAATCCACTTTGTTCCTACCCAGTAGTTCCACAGTTCCCAGATCACGCCGCACACAAGGCCCGCGATCAGGAGATTGACGAGTCGAGTGGACCGTCCGCGACGCCAATCGCCGAGTATCGACTCGGCTCCTGCTCGAGCATTGAGCGGATCGAGCAACAAGATGAATCCGAGCCAAACTGATGCCGCCAGATACGGCGTATGAACGAAAACCGGGACCAGAACCATGACGGCGCCGGCGGCGACCATCGCCCACGCCAACGGGCTCAGGCGGTGCGGCGTTATGGATTCGGCTCGCGTCGGGTCAGCTCGCCGGTCACGAAGACTCGACACGAGGTCGGCGGTTTCGAAAATCGCGGGGGTGATGGTGGCGAACGACCAGGCATAGCCCAGATAACGAATCAGACGTACTTCGGGCAGCCCGATGTAGTACCAGCTGTAGATCGAGTACTTGTTGTAGATCTCGAAGAGGACCCAGAGCGGCACCGACGCGCAGGATACGAAAAACAGCTCAGACGGACTGTTCCGGATCCAGGAGTTGCCACGCCGTTTCCACACGGACGCGTCAGCCAGAAGGATGTAGCCGGTCCATGCGATGGGTGTATGCCAGTGGTAGAACGGCTCGACCCGCGCGAACACCGCCGCCTGTGATACGAGGATCACGAGCAGCCCGAACCAGCCGTATAGCGGGAGGCGGCGCATAAAAAAGGCCGGAGGACGCCCGCGTCCCCCGGCCCTGGATTGTATCGCCTTAGCAGGCAGCAGCCAGTCGTTAGCGCTTCGTCATCGTAATGAAGTACTCCTGCCCGTCTCGCCACACCACCATGAACACCGGCCGGCCCGGCGTGGCACTCTGCAGCGCCCGGGTGACCTGGCTCACATTCGCCACCGGCTGACGGTTCACTTCGACGATGACGTCGTTTGGCTGGATGCCGGCGTTGGCCGCAACGCTGCTGCGATCGACGTCCGCGACGATCGCTCCGCCGCGCCCTCGCGGAAGCTCCAGCTGACGAGCAACTTCCGGAGTAATTGCTTCGAGCTGCATGCCGAAGTCGGTTGCCGTCGGCGCCTCGCGTTCGCCGCCATTTGGCCGCGGCGATCGTCCACCGTTGGCTTCAGCCTCGAGATCGAGTTCGTCAGGCGTGATATTGAGCGTCTGCCGCTTGTTGTCGCGATAGATCGTGACGGGCACCGTCGTGCCGGGCTTGGTCGCGACAACCATCGAGACGAGCGAGTCGCTGTCGGTGACGGGGCGGCCGTTGAACTCGACGATCACGTCGCCGCGCTGGAGCCCAGCCTTCGCCGCCGGGGTGTTGGGCGCGACCGAGGACACCACCGCACCATTGGCGTTCGGCAGTCCGAACTCCTTGGCCAGGTCCTTCGTCAGCGGATCCCGGCTGATCGACACGCCGATTACGCCGCGGGAGATCTTGCCGGCCCGGAGCTGTGGCAGCAGCTCACGAATGGTGTTGATCGGGGTCGCAAAGCCAATGCCGATATTGGCCTGACGTTGCGCGTCGGTGTAGATGGCGGTGTTCATCCCGATGACTTCACCCCGGATGTTGAGCAGCGGCCCGCCCGAGTTGCCCGGGTTGATGGCCGCGTCGGTCTGGATCATCGGCTGCGTGCGGGTCGCGGTCCCTCCGAATGGACGATCGAGCGCCGAGATCACGCCGACCGTGACGGTGTGCCCAAGCGCGAAGGGGTTGCCGATCGCCATGACCCAATCGCCCTGCTGCATCTGGGACGAATCACCGAACTTCGCTTCCTGCAGCGGCGTTGACGGCATGTCGGTCAGCTGAAGGAGCGCGCTGTCGGTCAGCGCATCGTGGCCGATGACCTTGGCCGAATACTCCTCGTTACGGGCCGCCCCGACGAAGGCCACCGTGATCTTGTCCGCTCCTTCGATCACGTGGTTGTTGGTCAGGATGTAGCCGGTCTTGTCGATGACGAATCCCGTGCCGGCGCCCTCGGTCAGCTGCCCTTGCGGCGGCCGCTGCCGCGGGCGCTGCTGGCGGGGTGAATCAGGCGCCTGCCCGCCAAAGAAGCGGCGCAGAAAGTCATCGCCTCCCTGACCACCGCCGAAGAACTCGGTCAGATCCTGCGTGCGCTGGCGCGATTCCGTGCGGATGTTCACGACCGTGGGAATTTGCGTCTTGGCGATATTCCGGAATGTCGTGGAGTCGATCGGACCGCCAAGCGGCGTGCTGTTCATCGCGGGTATGGCCACCATCTGCGCCGAAGAGGCCGGCGTCAGATCGAGGCGGGACGCGATCACCATCCCGACGGCGAGCGACGCGATCGCAATGAGGACGGCATAGAAGAATGTGGTCTTGCGCGTGGGCATTGATGTGTCTCCGATGTTCGTGTTCAAGATGTTCGTTTATGTTTTCGGTGTTTCGGTTGCCGTTTTGTAGGGCTTTTGTTGTCAGTCGTTGTCTGCATTTCTCACGGCGCGTGGGGCCCCACCCCCACCTCCGCCCCTACGCGCTCTCGCCGCAGGCGCTTTTCCAGTAGCCAGAAGCCAGCAGCCAAGAGCTATCTAGACGAGCGTCACGATCTCCGTTTGCATCGGTCCGGTCACCTCGGCGCTTCGTTCGCCGACGACCATGTTGATTTCGGTGCGAACACCAAATTCCGCCGTATAGATTCCGGGCTCAATCGTGAAGCCGGTGCCGGGGATCAGCCGCCGCTCGTCGTGGGTCTCGTAGTCGTCCATGTGAACGCCGTTCCCATGGACGTCTTCCCCGAGGCTGTGGCCGGTGCGGTGGATGAACTGCGCCCCGTAGCCGGCGCGCTCGATCACGTCGCGCGTCGCACGGTCCACTTCGTAACCCCGCAGCTCGCGCCCTTCTCGCGCGGCGCGCTTCACCAGCTCCACGCCCGCGTCGCGGCCTGCCCGCGCGGCGTCAAAGGCTTTCGCGTATATCTCGGGCACGGCCGGACCGGTAAATCCCATCCAGGTAATGTCAGCAAAGACTGCGCCGGGCGTCGGCAGCTTCCCCCAGAGATCGAGCAACACGAGCTCGCCGGGGTTTATCACCCGATGCGCCGCGGCTGTCGCCTGATAGTGCGGGTTGCCCGCATTCTCTTGAGCTGAAACGCACGGGGCGGAGTCGCTCACGAGCCCTTCCTCCCCGAACCACCTCACCATTGCCTGCTGGACGTCGTACTCGTTCACCCCTCGTCCGACGCGGTCGCGAACCATGTCGAAGGCGCGATCTTTGATCCGGTAGAGCCGCTCGGAGGCGGCGCGGTGTGTCGCCAGCGCCTCATCCGACCAAATCGCCTCGAAGCGCTGGATGAGATCACCGGAGGACACGACGTCCACTCCGAGTTGACGCACGGCCTCGACCGTGCCGGCATCGACACGCGACACGTAAGGAATGGCATTGCCCGGCGAATATTCCATCGCCACGCGCTTCATCCCTCGCAGCAGATTCTTCAAACCAGCCGCGAGCTGTTCGCGGCCGGCATACGGCTGCTTTTCCCCCGGAAGGCCGTCAAGATTATGACGCTCGATCGCGTGCACGAGACCACGCGGCGCCCCTTCCGACGGGACCAGGTAATACCACCGCCGCGTGGACAACTTCGACGAGGACGCCAGATCGGTGAGCCGTCGCGCAATCGGGTTGGACCCGTGGAAGTCGTAAAGCAGCCAGCCGTCGAGCCCGTCGTTCTTCAGGGCCTGCTGCACTGCAGGTATCGGCAACGTCATCAGTTCAGTATAACAAGCCACCGTGTACCCCATAAGACGACGAAGGCTTTCGTATAGTTGTTAAGGTTGTAAACACCGCGCCCGTATAATCGAAAACGGAGGCCGTATGTCGCGGACGTTTCAGGTGTTTATCGTGCTCGTTCTCGCCGCCGCGATGTCTCTCGCCGCTCAGGCTCCGCAGCCTCCGGCCCAGCAGACGCCCACATTCCGCGTGGAGGTCAACTACGTCGAGATCGACGCGCGCACCGTGGATGCGCAGGGCAGGTTCGTCGACGATCTCAATCAGAACGAGTTTCAGATTGTCGAAGACGGAACGCCTCAGACGATCAGCGTCTTCACGCGCGTCAAGCTTCCGTTGGAACGCCAGGATCCACCGCTCTTCAAGGGCACGCCGATCGAGCCGGACGTCCAGAACAACCTCCGCGAGTTCAATGGCCGCGTCTTCGTGCTCGTGCTCGACGACCTGCAGACCGACGCGCGCCGCTCGATGCTCCTGAGAGCCGGCGCGCGCCAGTTCATCAACCGGTTCATTGGCGCCAACGATCTCGCGGCGATTGTGTATACCGGCGGATCAACAGACAAGGGGCAGGAGTTCACCAACAGCCGTCCGCGGCTGCTCGCGTCGGTCGAAAAGTTCATCGGCTCGAAGCTGCCGTCAGAGACGATGTCGAAGCTGGACGACTACTATCGCGCACAGCAGCTCCAGCAGCAGCCAAAGGATACGAACCTGGCCGAACGCGGCTACAAGGCCCGCAACTCGCTCATCACGCTGAAAAATCTCGCTCAGTATTTGTCGAGCGTTCACGGCAGGCGAAAAGCGGTGATCTGGTTTGGCGAGGGGATTGATTACGACACCGACAACCCGTTCAGTCCCGACACCTCCATTCTTCACGACACGATGAAGGACGCGATTGCCGAAGCGACGCGCGCAGGGGTCAGCTTCTACGGTGTCGATGCGCGCGGTCTGGGCGCAGGCCTCGACGAATTGATCGACATCAGCGGTGTGCCCGCCGACGATCCAGCGTTCATGTCGGTGTCGAGCCTGATCCAGAACGAGGTGCGCCGCGCGCAGGACAACCTGCGGGTGATGTCCGAGCAAACCGGCGGCTTTGCAATCATCAATCAGAACGATCTCAACGCGGCGTTTCAACGAATCATCGAGGACAACAGCAGCTACTACGTGCTCGGTTATTACCCGTCCAACGACAAGCGCGACGGGCGGTTCCGCAAGGTGGACGTCCGTGTCACCCGTCCTGGCATCCGGCTCCAGGCGCGGAACGGCTACACCGCGCCGAAGGGCAAGTCCCCCGCGACCACCGGCGCCCGCGCGGACGCGAAGGTGCCGCCCGAGATCATCGAAGCGCTCGCCAGCCCCATTCCGACCGGGAGCCTCGGCATGTCGATATTCGCCGCGCCGTTCAGTGGAGGCGGCTCGAAATCTTCCGTCGCGCTGACGGTTGAGTTTGCGCCGGGCTCGTTGAAGTTCGTGGAGGATAACGGCAAGTTCAACGAGGATCTCGGACTTCACGTGCTCGCGATCGATGCCTCCGGGAAGATGCAGGACGGCGGGCCGACCAACGCGCCGCTCCGCCTGAGCCAGGGGAATCACGACGCGGTCGTCGCCAACGGGTTCAGGATCACGAGACGCCTCGCCCTGCCGCCGGGACGCTATCAGATCCGCGTCGCGGCGAAGGAATCGAACGGCGGAAGCGTCGGCACGGTCACACAGCTGCTCGATGTGCCGGACTTCTCGAAGGCCCCGGTTCAGCTGAGTGGAATCGCGATCACGTCAAGGGCGGCGGCGCGAGTGCCAACCGCCAATCCCGACGCGCAATTGAAGGACGTACTTCCGGCTGCGCCCACGGCCATCCGGGACTTTCCGCGCGACGATACGTTGGCAATCTTCGCCGAGGTCTATGACAACCAGCCGTCGCCGCCGCACCGCGTATCGATCTCGAGCGCCATTCTTGCAGAGGATGGACGGGAGATGATTTCAGCCGTCGACGAACGATCGAGTGAGGAACTGCAGGGAAAAAAGGGGGGCTACGGCTACACACACGAATTCCCCCTCGGGCAGCTGCCGGCGGGGCGATACGTGTTGCGCGTCTCGGCGCGGGCGCTCGTCTCCAATGGCGGCACGGCGACCCGCGAAGTGGAGTTCCGCGTCCGATGACGGACGTTATCGACACGCTGGCCAGGGGAGATGCGAGCGGGATCGCCGATGCGGAACGCACGGTGGTTCGCGACCCGCAGACCTGGCAGGCACTCTGGTCGGCCCACGCCGGCGTCGGACCCGAGGCTCCGGCCGTGGATTTCGCGACTCGAATGGTCGCCGCCGCCTTCGCCGGCGAGCGGCCGACGCCTGGATACACCGTGGAGATCCTCCATCCGCGTCACGAGGGCGCCTCGCTCGTCGTCCCGGTCAGCGAAGTCCAGCCCGCCCGCGGAATGGCAGCGGCTCAGCTCATTGTCACGCCGTTTCACATTGTGACGATACCGCGCTTCGACGGTGACGTCCGCTTCACCGACGCGGCAGGCTCACCCTTTCGCGGACCATCGCGAACGCCAGCGCAGCCGTCTTCACCGTTAACGTCGGTTGTCGCATCTGCTCGATCACAGGCGACGGCTTCAACCGAGCCGCCGTCCTCGACCGGGCTGGAGCCGAACCTCGCCGCCGCCCTGGCTTATCTGGCTGGGCCGTTCTCCGGCATTCTCATCCTGCTCGTCGAGCGTGCGAACAACTTCGTGCGCTTTCACGCGTGGCAGTCGATCATCGGCCTCGGAGGGCTGGGCATCCTGTCGGCGGGGACGCTGGTGTTCTCGTTCCTCACGCTCCTGCTCTCGCCCGTCGCGTTCACGATGATGTATCGCCTTTCGGAGATCATGGCGATCGTGTGGCTGGCAGTCTGGCTGATTTGCCTGATCAAGGCATTCAGCGGCGCGCGATGGTTGATGCCGATCGTCGGCCGCTACGCCGATCGGCTCGCGGCCACAGACAAACACTGAAGCACGACACCAAAGAAAGCCACAGAAAAACGAAGCCACAGAAAAACACGAAAAACACAGATCGTTGATCCTCTTTATCAACCGTCTGTGTTTATCTGTGTTCTTCTGTGGCTTGGCTTCTTTTGTTTGACTGCTGTGGCGTTAGTCGAATTTCTTCACGCGCTTCGGATTTACCTGCCCGCCGGCATGGGAGAACATGGTACTGGCTCACCGAGATGTCCGGCTTATACGGGGCCTTTAAGGTGAGCTCGATGATCTCTCCCGGCATGAACGGCTTGCGATACGGCTGCATGTCGCCGGTCACGACTTTCTGTTCTTTGTTGTACCAATACTCGTCAACCTTCAGCAGGGAAATCGGAGCGCTCGACAGGTTCTTGATTTTGAGAACGGTCACGATGTCGCCGCCGACCTTTTTCGACGAGACCTCCATGAACTGAATATCTGCGGTGCCTTTGAGCGGCTTGATGAACTTTGCCGGCGCCGCCGGTGCTTGCTGCGTTGTCGGCGTTGTCGCGTTCGCGGCCGGAGCTTGCTGCGTCGCCGCCTTGGTAGCTGGGGCCTGTGCAGGTTTGGATTGAGCGAGAACAGAAACGGCGCCAAGCGCGATAAGAACGATGACGGAGGACGCAAACGCAAAGCGTTTCATGACCACCTCCCTGGGGAAGAACGGGAACGAACGCATTATAGGCTTCTACATCTCTCCATTCCAGTCCTCAGGTTCCGGACTCGACGAATGGAAGATTTCGAGGTGCCACTTGCCGCCTCCCCATGGCTCGATGACCTCAGCAGCAACGACATCGACCAGGATTTCGGCGAAGGTCCGGCCCTCGGGATCTCCTTCGAGGTGGTACGCAGCCTCATCCCACGCAAACGACGGATATAAAACCATCGTCAGAAAGAGGTCGTACCCGTCGTCGACGACGATCAGCTGGCCGCAGGGCCGCTTTACCGTCGAGTGGTAGATGAGGTACTTCTCCGCGCTGTGGGCGCGGATATAGCGCTTCAGCGCGAATTCGCGCGCGACGATTTCTTCAACCGCAATCTTCTTGTCCCAGCAGTCGCGGCAGTAGCGTTCTTCCCCGCGGGGCTCCGACACTTCCTTGGCGCCGCACAGGGCACAACGCGCCTGGACGACCGTTTTGCGAGACATTCGGGGGATTGTACTACGTGAAATGCTGAATGCTGAGTTCTGAATGCTGAATGACCTCAATCAGCATTCAGCATTCAACCTTCAGCATTCTTATTGCGGTTGCGGCTCTGTCCGGCGGACGACCGGGCCGTACATTTCCTCGGCGTACTGCTTCACCATGCGCCGCGCGCTGAAGCGAGGCGTCACGCTGAGCATGGCCTGCCGCACGACGTCGAGCCAGCGCCGGGGAATGCCCTGCGCATCGCGATCGTAGAACGTGGGAACGACTTCGCGTTCCAGGATCGTGTACAGCGCTTCCGCGTCGGCCGCGTCAATCACGTCGTAGTCGTTCGAGCCCGGCTGGCTTTCGATCAGCCAGCCGTTCTGACCTGTGTAGCCTTCGGCCCACCAGCCGTCGCCAATGCTGACGTGAGGCACACCATTGATCGATGCCTTCATGCCGCTGGTGCCGCTGGCCTCGAGCGGCTTGCGTGGATTGTTCATCCAGACGTCGCAGCCCTGGACCAGGAAGTGCGCGACGTGAAGATCGTAGTCGTCAACGAAGGCGACGCGGCCGGCGAACATCGGGTCGGTCGCCCGCTTGTAGACCTGCTGGAGGTGATGCTTTCCGGTTTCATCCGCCGGGTGCGCTTTGCCGGCGAAGATGATCTGAACCGGTCGCCGGGCGGCGTTGAGGATGCCGAGCAGGCGGTCCGGGTTCCGGAAGATCAACTCGGGACGTTTGTAACCGGTGAACCGCCGGGCGAAGCCGATGGTCAGCGCGTTGGGATCGAGGAGCGTCCCCGCGGCGACGACGCGCGCCGCCGTGACGTGTTCCTCCTTCCATCGAGATCGCGCGCGTTCGCGGATGAAGGCGAAGAGGTAATTGCGCAGCGCCTGGCGCGCGGCCCACAGATCTTCGTCCGAGATCTCGAGGATCCGGCTCCAGATCGCCGGATCGTCGTGTCTCTCACGCCAGCCGGGCTCGAGATGATCGTCGAGCAGCCTGGTCATCTCCGCCGACAGCCAGGTCGGCACGTGAATGCCGTTCGTGATCGCGCGCACCGGACGTTCGTCGTCCGCCACACCCGGCCAGATCGGGCCCCACATGTCGCGCGTGACCTGACGGTGCACCTGGCTGACGGCATTGGTCGCCCCCGCCGTGCGCAGCGCCAGTGCCGTCATGTTGAACAGCGGTCCGCCGCCGTTGTCGTAATGGCCGAGCGCCAGGAACGCGTCGCGGTAGGTGCCGAGCGTGCCCCACGCGTTCGCCAGATGCGTTTCCACGAGATGAAACGGGAACGCGTCGTGCCCCGCCGGGACCGGTGTGTGGGTGGTAAAGATCGTCGTGCGCCGGACTTCTTCGAGCGCCGCGTCAAATGACTGACCGTGCTCGATGTGGTCGCGAATACGCTGCAGCACGACGAACGCCGCGTGCCCTTCGTTCAGGTGCCAGACCGCCGGCTGGGTGCCCATCGCCTTGAGGGCGCGGACTCCACCGATGCCGAGGATGATTTCCTGCTGAACGCGGGTTTCCCGATCGCCGCCGTAGAAACGTGCCGACAGCTCCCGATCCCAGGGGGCGTTTTCTTCGAGATCGGTGTCAAGGAGGTACAACTTGACCCGGCCGAGCCGCACGCGCCAGACAGAGACGAGCACGCTGCGACTGCCGAGCGGAACCGCGACGATGCACGGCTTGCCTTCGGGCGTCAGCGCGCGCTGAATCGGTGCGCGCTCCCACGACAGCTTTTCGTAAAGTTCCTGCTGCCATCCCTCCGGCGAGACGCTCTGGTGAAAGTAGCCCTGCGGATACATGAATCCGACGCCGATGAGCGGGATTCCGAGATCGCTCGCTTCCTTGCAGTGATCGCCGGCAAGCACGCCCAGGCCGCCCGCGTAAATCGGGAGCGACTGATGCAGCGCAAACTCGGCGGAAAAGTAGGCGATCGGTCCGCTGCCTTCGTGGTAGCGGTGGTGCCACCAGGTGTCGCGCGCGCTTCGCGCCGCATCGAGCGCATCGACCGCGGCGTCGTAGACTGGCAAGTAGCGCTCGTCGGCCGCTGCCAGGTTCAGCATCTCCTGCGAGACCTGCTGCAGCATCAGCACCGGGTTGTGCGCGGTCTGGCGCCACAGCGGGTAATCCAGCTTACGAAACACTTCCCGGGCCTGCGGATTCCACGTCCACCAGAGATCGGTGGCGAGTTCGGGAAGCCGCTGCAGCCGTTCGGGGATTGTTGGAATGCTCAAACCGTCAGTTCCCTTTCAGTCGAAGAAATCGTGTTTCCAGTGTCAGCCGTCATCGCGCGCGATGTCAGCTCGCTGAAGCGTGTCAGATCGATGTTGCCGCCCGAGACGACGGCGACAATCTTTCGGTGGCCTCGAGTCGCCATCGTGTCCGACAGCGCGGCTGCGACGGCGCAGGCGGCGGCGCCCTCGGCGATCACGTGAACCCGATCCGCCACCAAACGCATCGCCCGCGCGGCCTGGTCGAGGCTGACGACGACCGAATCGTCCACCCACGCGCGAAGCAGCGGCCACATGCTCGTCAGCACGGACTTTCCGCCGGCACCATCGACGAATGACGGTTGCCAGTCGTCGAACCGGCTACGCGTGACCGGCGCGGAGAGAAACGGACAGGGGAGCGGCCGTCTCAGGCTCCGCCGCGTAGACCCGCGCTTCCGGACGCATCGCCTTGACCGCGACCCCGATCCCCGTCAGCAGGCCGCCGCCCCCCAGGGGCGCGACGACCGCGTCGACATCAGGCACGTCCTCCAGGATTTCGAGGCCAATCGTCCCGTTTCCCGAAATGAAATCGTCGTCGTCAAACGGGTGGACGAACCGGCCGCGCATGCGAGAAGAGCCGTGCTGTTCGACCGTCCGCCAGCATTCGTCGTACGAGGCCTTCACGATGGCGGCGCCGAGCCGTTCGATCGCGCGCAGTTTCGTCTCCGGCGCCGTGTCCATCACCATGACACTGCACGGGATGCCCGCCAGCTTCGCGGCCAACGCCACGCCCTGCGCGGCATTCCCGGCGCTGACCGTCCAGACACCGTCGGCGACATCCTGCCTCGACAGCCGCGCGATGGCGTTCTGTGCGCCGCGAATCTTGAACGAGCCGATTGGCTGAAGGGTCTCGAGCTTCAGGAAGACTTCCGGCTCGACCGCTGCGGCCGGGCAGATCGAGTCGCACCAGCGGGGTGCGAATGGCTGCCCGGTAGACCGTTTCCGCCGGCATCGCGTACCGTGTCGAGGGAAATTCGTCGTGTCAGGGTCGGCCCGGTCTCGCGAAGCACAGACGACGATCGTAGTCGGCCATTCTTCGCTCGTCAATAAACGGCTACACTAAGGCCCCAAGAATTGCTGATTTTTGATTGCCGATTGCTGATTGATCGGGTTAGAGCAATCAGCATTGAATTCAGCAATCAGCAATTCCTCTCGAAGGAGCATCCATGTCGCCGAAAGTGAACCGACGGGAATTCGTCAAGACCGGCACGGCCGTGGGACTGGCCGCCGCAGCTGCGCCGCGCGCGTTTCGGGCAGGCGCCCTCGGTGATGACACCGGGCAGCCGGCCCATCGTGATCGCGTCCGCCAACGGCAACAAGTTCAAGAACGGCGGTGACAAGACCGGCGTCGAGATCGCCTTCGCGAAGATCGTCAAGGGGGACGACGTGCTCGACGCGCTGATTGCCGGCGTCAATATCGTCGAGCTCGACCCTGAGGAAACCAGCGTCGGTTATGGTGGCCTCCCGAACGCCGAGGGCGTGGTCCAGCTCGATTCGTGCTGCATGCACGGGCCGAAGAAGCGGGCAGGCGGCGTCGCCGCGCTCGAAGGCGTTCGCACCCCTTCGCTCGTTGCCCGCGCCGTGATGGAACAGACCGACCATCACCTGATCGTCGGCAAGGGGGCGCAGGAGTTTGCTCGCGGCGCTCGGTTTCAAGATCGAGGACGATCTCAACACGGAAAAATCGCGCGCGGCATGGCTCCGCTGGAAGCGCGAGACGGATCCGCTGCACTATCTCGATCCGATCAAGCGCCAGGAAGCGCATACGGCGAATCGAGCTGCAGATGATTGCCGAAGGCATGATCGACCCGAATCATTTCTACGGCACGATCAACTGCGACGGGGTGAATGCGAAGGGCGACGTCTGCGGCGTGACGACGACCAGCGGGCTCGCGTGGAAGATTCCGGGCCGCGTCGGCGACTCGCCCATCCTGGGCGCGGGACTCTACGTCGATAACGAAATCGGCGCGGCTGGATCGACCGGTCGCGGCGAGGCCAACCTGCTACAACCTCTGTTCCTTCATGATCGTCGAGGAGATGCGTCGCGGCGCGCACCCGAAGGACGCCGGCATGGCCGCGCTCCGCCGCATCAAGAGCAACACGATCGAGAAGCGTCTGCTCAACAAGCGCGGCGAGCCGAACTTCAATATCAGCTTTTACGTCCTCAACAAGAAAGGGGAGCACGCGGGCGTGGCGATGTACGGCGGAAAGATCGATGACCTATGCGTACTGCGACGAAAACGGTCCGAAGACGGTTGCGATGGAGCCGCTGCTTCAGGGGGAAGCGGAGTGAAGTTGCCAGTTTCCAGTCCCGGTTGCCAGTTTCCAGTTCCGGTTGTCGATTCGGGTAACGCTCGACTAACTGCGAATCCGAGATTCGGACGGACTTGAGCTGGCTACTGGACGTGATTCAGGGATCCGAGGCTACTTTCGTCGGCAGCGAGATGTTGTATTTCGTCAACGCCGTGCTCAGCGTCTGCGCCTTGGCAATAAGCGCGTTCGCCTCCGCGATCGCCTTCGGCATTTTCGTTTTCGACTCGTTGTAAGCCTTCGTCGTCTGCTCACCGGGCCACATCCCGCCCATCAGGCCGGTCTTCGCCTGCGCGACTTGCGCCATGACGTTGTCGTTGGCCGCCGCCTCGTCCACCACCACCTCCGGCGGCACCGCCTCCACCTGCGCCAGCACCGCCACCTGCGCCACCGCGCCCGCCGCCCGGTTGCACGAACTTCGGCATCATCGCGGCGAGATCCTTGCTGAGTTGTTCGAATGACGCCTTCACGTCGGCCGGAATCTCTGCGTTCCCACTGACCTGGGTCGTCAGCTCCGTGACCTTGGTATTCAATGGCGTGAGCGCATTGACGACATCGGTGCCGCGCTTCTGCAACTCCTGCATCTCCATCGCCATGTCGAACAGCTTCTTGCGCTCGACGCTGGTCAGCGCGATTTCGGGATCGTCGAGCACGCGAAGTGGTTTCGTATCGACCGTCTTGCCGTCAACGATGAGCGAGACGCTGTAGACGCCGGGGAGCACGAATGGTCCCGGGCTGTTACCGCCTCCACCAAAACCACCGAATCCGCCGAAGCCTCCGCCGCCAGCGTTGCAACCGGCGCCGAACGGGCTCACGGCCGGCTGGCCGCCGCGCCCGCCGCCGCAGCACCGCCGCCGCCACCACCTCCGCCTTGCCGTCCGCCGAAGCCGCCGCCCCCTCCGGCTGCGAGCGGCGCCGGCTGCACGCGCAGATCCCAGCACGCGGACTGCATGCCGGGCTTGCCGCTATTGGCGAGCGTCTGACCGGAGATTTCGCGAACCTCGTGTCCCGCTGCGTCGGCGATCTTGAGCTTCACCTCGTTCGCCTGACGCTTCATGAACCAGGAAATCACCGCCGCCTGCGGCGGGTTTTCGCCAAAGAACGTCTGATCTCCCCAGAATTCGTAGTTCCGATCGCGCGCTGGCCGCCGATACATGGCCGTCGGTTGCGGCGTGAAGAGCTTGGCGTCGGCGGTCGTGGTTTGCACCGCCGCATACTCCTGAATCGGTTCGAGGTGATCGAGAATCCACAGCGCGCGGCCGTGTGTCGCCAGGATCATGGCGTTGTCACGCGGATGCAGGACGATCTCGTCGATGCGAACGGTTGGCAGGTTGCCGCGCACGCGCGTCCAGCTCCTGGCCCGATCCGTCGAGATGAACAGTCCTGTCTCCGCTCCGAGGTACAGGACGTCGGGGTTCTTGAGATCTTCGGTCATCGTCTTGACGACCTCGCCGCTCAGGTCCCCGTTTGCCGCGTGCCACGTCTGACCGAAGTCGTGGCTCGCGTACATGTACGTCTCGAAGTTGTTTTGACGATGATCGTCGATCGTGACGTAGACGGTGCCCTCGTCGAAGCGCGACGGGACGACCTCCGAGACGAATGCGCCCTTGGGTGCGTTTGGCAGCTTCGAGTACAGGTTCGTCCAGGACTTTCCGGCGTCACGCGTCACCTGCAGGTTCCCGTCGTCGGTTCCGACATAGAGGAGTCCCGCGCGTTTGGGTGATTCAGCGAGCGACACGATCGCCGGCCACGCCACGATGCCATCGTCTTTCGCGATGCGGATGTCGCTGCCCTTGACGCCCATCGTGACGATGTCGTCGCGTTTGGCGTCGCTCGTCAGGTCTCCGCTGACCGCGGTCCAGGACAGCCCGCGATCGACAGAGCGGAACACCTTCTGCGCCGCGGCGTAAACAACTTTCGGATCGTGAGGCGAGAGGATGATCGGCGTGTCCCAGTGCCAGCGCAGCGCAGGCTCGCCGGTGGCCGCCTGCGGCCGGATCGACATCGTTTCGCCGGTGACGCGATCGACCCGCACCATGTTGCCGTCCTGCGACTCGCTGTAGATCACGCGAGGAGACTCCGGGTCCTGGAGGACGACGAAGCCGTCGCCGCCCTGGATCGTCGTCCAGTGATGGTTCGCGACGCCCTGCGATCCGCGAACTGCGCTCGGGCCGCACCAGTCGTAGTTGTCCTGCATTCCGCCACAGACGTTGAACGGCGTCGCCATGTCGTAGCTGACGTGGTAGAAGAGGCCGACCGGAAGATTCGGGACGAAGACCCACGTCTTCCCCTGATCGTAGGAATAGGCGAGGCCGCCGTCGTTGCCGATGATGAGGTGATTCGAATTCGACGGATCGATCCAGATGGCATGGACGTCGTCGTGGATCGGCTGGGCGATGTCGGTGGCGATCGTTTTGCCGGCATCGAGGGTCTGATGGAGACCGACACCGCCGAGGTAAACCGTGTCGGAGTCGTTCGGATCGACGCGAACCTGGCTGAAATACATCGGCCGCGGATTCGCGTTGTTCACTTTCTTCCAGGTCGCGCCGCTGTCGTCCGAGCGATAGAGTCCCGTCGGATCGTTCGGATTGAGCGGACCGCCGCCACGTCCCCCGCCGCCTCCACCTTGCGCACCGCCGCCCCCACCGGCACCGCCCGGTCCTTCCTCGCCGGCACCCTGCGCGCCGCCTCGCCCTCGACCTGCGGCGGCGGGGCCTTCGATCGACGCATAAAGAATGGTGGGCCGCTTGCGCGACAGGTCGAGACCGATTCGACCCAGGGATCCTTCGGGAAGACCGCTCTTCAGCTGGTTCCAGGTCTCGCCGCCGTCGGTTGATTTCCAGATGCCGCTGCCGGGCCCGCCGCCGTTCATGCAGCACGCCGTGCGTCGGCGCTGGTAGGTGGAGGCATAGAGGATCTGGCTGTTGGTCGGATCAATCACGAGATCGTTCGCGCCGGTATCGTCGTCACCTTTGAGTACCTGCTTCCAGGCCTTGCCGCCGTCGATCGTCTTGTAGACGCCGCGCTCACCTCCGGGTCCCCACAGGCTGCCGGTGGCGGCGACGAAAACCGTCTCGTTGTTGCGCGGATCGATCACGATGCGGTTGATGTAACGCGACGTCCGAAGTCCCATCAACGCATAGGTCTTGCCGCCGTCGGCGGACTTGTAAACGCCATCTCCCCACGACGTGCTCTGGCGGTTGTTCGACTCGCCCGTTCCAACCCAGACCAGGTCGGGGTTGTTTTGGGAGATCGCGATGTCGCCGATCGACATCAGCCCGCGATCCTGCATCTGGGCTTCGAACGTTGTCCCGTTGTTCACCGTTTTCCACACGCCGCCATGCCCGGTCGCGACGTAGAAGACCGCGGGGTTTGCCTCATATACCGCGACGTCGGAGATCCGCCCGGACATCGACGCTGGTCCCAGCGGTCGAAAGTGCAGCGAATCGAACGGTCCGATCGCGGGTTTGTCCGGCGAAGGTTGAGACTGCCCGATCAGAGCAGGGCCAGCCACACTGAGGGCAAGAACAACGACGGCCGGCATGAATCGGTAGTGAGACATCTGTGCGAGTCCTTTTTCGTTTCAGTTCTCTTGAATCTAACGGCGAAGGCGGATCAGGCGGCGCGCATGGCCCATATAATACGCGCAGCAAAATCACCCGCGGTGAACTGTCATTCAGCCATCAACCAGCAGCCATGAACTCCGTTCGCGTCAAGCGCCTGTCTTCATCCGTGTCCTTGCCTCGGTATGAGAGCGAGGGGGCGGCAGCCTTCGATCTCGCGGCGGCAGCCGATGTCACCATCCCGCCGGGACAAGTCGCGCTCGTGTCCACGGGCCTTGTGATCGAGGTGCCGCGCGGCATGTTCCTTGGAATCTTCGCGCGCAGCAGTACGCCGCTGAAGCGCGGCCTCATGGTCGCGAACGGTGTGGGCATCGTGGATCCGGACTACTGCGGCCCGGAGGACGAGGTGAAGATTGCCGTCTTGAACTTTACCCAGGCGCCAGTTCGGGTTGCCGCCGGAGATCGGATCGCTCAGGGCGTATTCCTGCCGGCGACGCGAGTGAACTGGGAGGAGGTTGACACCGTGCGCACGAACTCGCGCGGTGGATTCGGCTCGACGGGATAACTGAATCCCTGATCACTGATCACTGATCGTGAATCGCTCATCGAAAAATCCTCGAATCCCTGATCCTTGAATCCTTGAATCTCTGGATCCAGAATCAATCGCCAGCAGCCAGCAGCCAGCAGCCAGCAGCCAGCAGCCAGCAGCCAGCAGCCAGCCGCCAGCCGCCAGCGCGAACTGCGTTCATCGCAAGCGATACAACCGCAGCCCCCGCGCTCCCGTTCCCATCAGCTCGAAATCCTGACGCATCTCGAGTTGCCGAATGACGTCCGGGCCTTCGCGTCCGAAGCGCTCGGGATGAACCATCACGTGCGTCACGCCGGCGCGCTTCATCGCATCGATCGCGTGGTCGCGCGGGAAATACCAGAAGACGTTTGCGTAGTCGACATAGCTGGCGGGCGTGTATCCGCTGTAGCCGTTCATCAGTGGCTGCCAGTGCGCCGTCGAATTGAGCACGTACTCCGCATTCTCGAAGACCGCCTGCCGCGGGTAGAACGGGACTTCGGCGAGGACAACGTGCGGCTGGTCCGCGAGCAGGGTATAGAGGCGCGGAATGCCGGTGAAGGGCCTGTAGGCGAATGGCGCACGGAACGCCTCTGCATTCGCGAGCACGACCGCCGCGATGCCAATCGCCGCTGCGGTTGCAGACGGCACGCGCCGCCGCAGTTGTGCGAGCCCGAGAGCGGCGAGCACCGACATCGCCAGCAGGAACAGATTGCCAAAGCGAGCCGCGGCGCGCAGTCCGTGCATCGGCGGGAATATCCGATAGACCCAGCCGTAGACGGGCGTCGCGGTTCCAAACGACAGGACGACACCCATCGCTCCGATGCCGATCAGCATGACCACGCGCCTGCGGGTCAGCGCCTGCTCGCTGTTCGCGCCGGCGCGCAACGTCAGCGCGACCGCCGCGACTGCCATCACGATCAGCACGACGCCCGGAAAGAAGCTGTCGACGGGGTCCTTGAAGAATCGTCCGCTCCAGGTGGACATATGGATGGTGCCGGCCGCCGCGAGATACCCCTTCGGCGTCGCCGAGTACTCGGCGACGGCCTCGAGCGATCGCACCATGTTCTGTTCGGTGGCGACGCGGTGATACGGGATCCACAGTGGCAGGATCAGCAGCGCGGTGGCGCCGGTTGCGACCGCGAAGGACGCTATCACCGCACGCCAGCGCGGAAGCCATTCCCGGCCGCGCAAGAGCATCGCGATCGCCACCACGATCGACGCGAACACCAGCAGGTACCCAGACGTGTACACCAGGACGATCATCCACGCCGCGAGCCAGGCGCCATCGCGAACGCGGCCGCCCCTGATGATGCGATCGGTGGCGAGCAGCGCCATGGGCAGTCCATAGAGATGAAGCGCTTGTACATGGGCGAGGCGTGTCAGCGTGTGGGTGTTGAACGCGAATGTCGTCCCGGCGAGCAGCGCCGCGATCCGATCGTTGGTCCACGTCAGCGCCAGCGCATACGCCGCCAGCGCCGACAAGGCAAACCCGGCAATCACCATCAGGTTGTAGACCAGCACCGGCGATCCGCCGAGCCAGGCGATTGGAGCGCCGAGGATCGCCGGGACCATGAGCGGCTCGGAAAACGCGAGGACGTCCCTGGCGGGATAGAAGATGTTGGCCTGGAACAGGTGCATCGGATCGCGCGGCAGCGTGTGCTCGATCCACGCGAGGATCCACGTGTTCAACTGCGCGTCACCGTTGTCGTTTCGCGAATGGGTCCCTGGCGCGAGCGCGAGCGGCCAGGTGTGGATCACCGCGAAGGCAACCATGAGCAGCAGCGGACCAGCCCAGTCCGGAAGCTTCGCTTCTTTCACCGATGTGTCGATCCGCTCGACCGGATCCGGGGTCCCGGACCCCGGATCCCGAATCGGAGTCTCCGTAAGCACAGGCGTCATGTCGGAACGAGAGCATTATGACAGCCCGTGTTCTCGAGTCGAAGTCAGCTGGTTCGGTTTGGATTCGCAGCATGCCCGGAAGAGGTCTGCGACGGCGCGCACGTGCGGCTCGAGCAGCATCGAGTCTCCGAAGCACCCTGGCGGACCGCAGTACTCGTCCACCTCGCGCGCGAGGCTGCGCCATCGGATCAGTCCATCTGCCCGGCGCCTCGCTCGTGCGCTCGGCAGAAATAGCGCGAGTCGTCCAGGGAAAAAATCCGGCCGGTAACAGCGGACCGCGGCCATCGTGGCGCGCTGAACCCTGGCCACCACGACGGACGCGGGATCGCCCGGTTGCGCTCGAGGAGCGGCGGGGTGTCGAGTGCGCCGGTCGAACACGCTGACCAGGTGCCGCCGGCGCTCGGCCGGCGCAAGCGACATGAACATCCGGGCATGGGCATCGATCCGGCCGGCGTAATACTCGGCGCGGTGCCGAAGTTGCGAAAGCGGGCGAAACCAGGTCGGGTATCGCCCGGCGAAGAGGGCGACGAATTCGACGGCCGCACCTTGTGCCTGGAGCTGGCGGGCGGCTTCGAAGGCAATCGCGCCCCCCGCACAGTAGCCGGCAACGATGAATCCGCCGCGAGGCTGAAACGCGAGAATCTGTCCGGCGAAGTGGGCCGCGAGATCGCGAATCGATGTCAGCGGCGCGCACTCGCCGTCAAGGCCGGGCGGGCGGAGTCCGAAGAACGGCTGCTCCTGTCCCAGACAGCGCGACAGCAGCCGATAGCAGAAGACATCGCCGTTGTGGCCGCCGACGGCAAATACCGGCGTCCGCGATCCGTGGGGCTGCAGCGGCACGATCGCACGGAGTTGCCGTCCCGCCGCTTCGGCGGAGCGCAGGAACCGGAGAATGTCGCTCTTCCGTTCACCGAGCTCGGCTCGAAGCGTTTCGGTGAGTGTGCCCGCGGGCGCGTTGCAGCGCAGCCGGTCGCCCTCAGACCACACGTGGACGTCGCGGCTGTGGAGTTCAGCGAGAAACGCGGCGACGCTCACAAGGCGATTTCCTCGCGGTCGCCTGATGTCGTCTCGGTACGTGCGGTCGAGACCCATCGCAGGCCGTCGATGATCTCTGCGAGCGCACGAAGTGTGGGTTGTTCGAACATGTTGCGCAGCGAGAGGTCCACCCTGAACGTGTCCCTGATGCGGGAGACGGTTCGGATCGCCGTCAGCGACTGTCCACCCAGGTCGAAGAAATCGTCGGTGACGCCGATGTTCTCGACGCTGAGGACTTCCGACCATATCGCTGCCAGAGACTTCTCGGTTTCACTTCGCGGGGCTTCGAAATCGCCGGCGGCCGGCAGCGAGCGTTCGAGCGAGCACTCGGGCAGCGCATGACGATCGATCTTGCCGTTGGGTGTCAGTGGAAATCGCTCCATAAGGACGAACGCGGAAGGGATCATGTAGGGCGGCAACCGGTCTCTCAACGCGGCGCGCAGCGTCGCCGGCGTGAGCACGGCCTGATCCGACGGGGACAGCGGATGCTGGACGTCGGCCGGTTGGCTTGTCACCACGCTCGTTGCGGAGTGACGACTCGCGTACACGTAGCACAGGTCCGTCCGCCTTAGAAGTTCATCCTGTTCGACAGCCACCTCGAATCCGTGTCGCTTCAGCAGGGCCTCGATAGGCCGCAGATTCTCGCTGGTGTCGACCTCGATGACCAGCTGCCGGATCCTGGACCAGTCCGACTCGGACAGGCCGAGCAGCACATCGAGTTCGCTTTTCTCGACGTTGATTTTCAGCAGATCGATACGGTCGATACTCTGTTCGGCGATGACGCGCGACAGGGTCTTCAACTCGACGGCGACGGTCGTGGCCTGGAGGCGCTCGTCGATCAGTTGCCCGATCTCGGCCGCGATGCGGTCGTCGTGCGAGTGCCCACGCTGGTTCTCGACGTACGTTTTCACGACTTCACGTTCGGTCGTCGCATCCGCATAAAGACCGGAAAGCAGCGACAACCCTGCGAAGGACGTCAGCTCTGCCAGCTTGTTCTCCCGGGACAGGCCGACAGGGAGACATGTCACGTCAGCACCGCATGCCGCCGCGTTTGCGCGCAGGCACTCAAAGGCCGAGGGGTTCGGCTCGAAGGCCAGGATCCTGAGATCTCTGGCCAGACGGCTGGCGAACACGGTGAACAGCCCGATGTTGGCGCCGGCGTCAACGATGCAGTCGCCGTCGCGCACGGTGATGCCGTGACGCAGATACGCCTGCAGCACGAAGACCTCGTGGTAGATGTACTCGGTTTCATTCCTGTTCAGATGAGCGACCGCCGTTCCGTCCGGCAGGGTGTGGATCGACGTCGTGTCCCACAGGGGCTGATCGCTGCGCGTCGGGACGATGTAGCCGATCAATCGTTTGGTGCCGGATCCATCGTCGCGGGGCAGCACCAGGGCGTCGCGAATGCCGGAAATGCTCCGCAGCGCGCTTTCGATTTCCGCCGGCTCGATCCGGTTGCCGTGCAGCTTGATCTGATCGTCCATCCTGCCGAGAAACTCGACGTTGCCGTCCGCAAGGGAGCGGGCGAGATCGCCCGTGCGGTACACCCGTGCCTGTGGATCCGCGGCGTACGGATCCGGGATGAACTTCTCAGCCGTCAGTCCCGGACGATTCAAATAGCCGCGTGCGACGCCCGCGCCGCCCACCAGGAGCTCGCCTTCTTCCCCGGGTGGCGCGATCCGGCCGTCCGAATCGAGGATATACACGCAGGTGCCGGGTAACGCCGTGCCGAGGGGCACGGTCGCTGCTTCCGGAGACGAGCGCGGTCCGACGTGATACGTGAGCACACCGACCGTCGTTTCGGTCGGGCCGTAATGGTTGTGAATGTCGCAGCCCGGCGACAGTCGTCGAAGCTGCTGCACCCACTCCGGACGTGAGGCCTCGCCGCCGAGAATCAGTCGCCGCCGCGGCATGACGAGCTCGGGGTGACGGCCGGTCTGCAGCGCCGCCAGGTGCGACGGAACAATCTTCAGTACGTCGATGCTCTCGCGCGAGAAGTACTCCGAAAGCCGCGCCTGGCTTTCCGCCCGCTCCTCCGCGATCACATGCAGGCAGCCGCCGGTCGACAGGGCGGGGAAGATCACCGTATTTCCGAGATCAGCGGCAACGGTCGAGACCGTCGCGTGGCGCATGCCCGCTGCGAATTCGAAACGCTCGGACACGCCGAGCACGTAGTTCACGATGTTCCGGTGCTCGATGCAGACGCCCTTGGGCTGACCGGTCGAACCGCTGGTGTAAATCACGTACGCGAGATGAGCCGGATCCCCCGCAACGTTGCGGAGAGATGACGGAGACCGGGCCCAGTCGAAGTCGTCGAGGCATATGGTTGCCGAACGAGCGTCGGGCAGGCTTTCGAGCAGCGTCGAGTCGGTCAGCACCGCCCGTACGCGGGCGTCGCCGAGCACGAAGGCGACGCGCGCAGGCGGATGGCCGGCATCGACCGGCACATAGGCTCCGCCCGCCTTCAGAATGCCGAGCATGCCGACGATCATCTCCAGCGAGCGCGGCACGAAGAGTCCCACCAGGTCATCGGGACCGACGTCGATCTCCTGGAGCCGCCCGGCGATCAGGTCGGCGCGTCGATCGAGTTCCGCGTAGGTCAGCGTGTGCCCTTCGAATGCGACCGCGTCGTCGTCCGGCGTTCGCTGAACCTGTTCTTCGAACAACTGATGCAGCAGTTTCATAGGGACAGTCCGATGACTTCTTTCATGATCTCGTTGGTGCCGGCGTAGATTCGATGCACCCGGCTGTCGGTCCACATCCGGGCAATCGGGTACTCGGTCATGTAGCCGTAGCCGCCGTGCAGTTGCACGCACTCATCGACGATCCGGCATTCCGAATCGGTGAGCCAGTACTTCGCCATCGCAGTGGTGAGGTCCTCGAGCTCGCCGGCCATGAATCGCTCGATGCAATGATCGAGAAAGACACGGCCGATACGCGCTTCGGTGGCGCACTCGGCCAGCTTGAAGCGCGTGTTCTGAAAATCGATCAGCGACTTGCCGAATGCCCGGCGTTCCTTCGCATGCGCAGTCGTGATCGCCACCGCCCGCTCCGCGTTTGCGACGGCGCTGACAGCGACGGTCAGTCGCTCATAGGGCAGCTGTTCCATCATCTGCGCGAACCCTCTGCCTTCGACGCCGCCAAGCAGGTGATCGACCGGGACGCGTACATCGTCGAAAAACAGCTCGCACGTGTCCTGCGCGTGCAGACCGACCTTTTCGAGGGATCCGCCGACCTGATAGCCCGGCAGGTTCGCCGTCTCGACGACGATCAGCGAAAGGCCTCTCATTGGCGCCGCGGCAACGTCGGTCTTGACCGCCACGCACACCAACCCGGCATTGCAGCCGTTGGTGATGAAGGTTTTCGAGCCGTTGATGACATAGTGATCGCCGTTGCGGCGCGCGATCGTCCTGATACCCTGGAGGTCGGAGCCAGCCCCCGGTTCACTCATCGCGATGGCGCCTACCAGGGCGCCTGACGCCATGCGGGGAAGCCATCGCCGTTTCTGGCTCTCGGTGCCATACGCGAGGACGTAATGCGCGACGATCGTCTGAATGCTCGACGCGAAGTCCACTCCGGCGCGTGCCAGTTCCTCCAGCACCACCGCCTCGTGCGCGAAGGTTCCGCCACCGCCGCCGTAGCCCTCCGGTACATCGGCGAGCAGCAGGCCCGCCCGGCCGGCAGCGATCCAGGCGTCGCCGTCCGGCCGATGTTGTTGACGCCAGCGAGCCTGGTGCGGCAGAAGCTCACGCTGGATGAACTGCCGGACCATCGTGCGAAACATTCGCACGTCGTCGGTTACCCACGAGGATTGGTGTTCGATCATGACGGCCGCTGACTGACGAGGGCGCCGACGAAACCCGGCGCCGGATAGAAACTGGCGAGGTGCCACCCGCAGTCGCGGCCGGGCCGGCCGTTGACGCGCAGGATTCGCGCCGGTTCAGAAGGCGCGAGCGAGACCTCAAAGCCGTCGAGTCCATCGGCCAGACCACAGCCGGTGGCTTTGACGAAGGCCTCCTTGCGTGTCCAGCAGTTCAGGAACCCCAGGGTCTTGTCACGCGCAGACAGACGACGATAGGTTTCACACTCACGCGGCGAGAACGACAGGGCAGCGATGTCGTCGGCGCCGGGAACAACGCGGATGGCTTCAACATCGACGCCGAGCTCCGTGCAGGTCGAGAACGCATAAACCACAAGATCGTCGCAGTGAGTCAGATTGAACTGAAGGCCTGCGGAATCGAAAGGCGGCGACAGCTTTGGCTTGCCGCGCACGCCCTCAGAGAAGCGGAGCGATTCTGCGGGCACGGCCAACCGCTCCGCGAGCAGCCTGCGCAGCCGCGCGCGACGGACGATGAAGCGACGTCGATCGCGATCCTGGACGAAGCGTTCGGCCCGGCGGCGCTCGGACGCAGCCAGGACTGCCGCAGACGCACGGACCGCCTCGTCACCAACCGTCAGGCGTGTTACCACCACGTCGATATCGTGCCGCGCCGACACCATTCACCGCGCCTCCTTCGGGCGAGAAGGCCGAGGCTCAAGATTAGAAGGTGGGACGACGAAGCGAAATCACCCGGAGGTGACTGAGGGATGTAGCACCCGGAACATGCCGAAGCTGAGCCGGTGTGGGTTTTCGCGCGATCGACGGGTGCCCGTCATTGAGACGCGAGCCCGCGGATCAGCGTCAGCAGGACGTCAATCGCAACCGTGTTGTGCCCGCCGAGAGGAATGATGATGTCGGCGTAGCGTTTGCTCGGCTCGACGAACTCGAGATGCATCGGCTTCACCGTGCCGAGATACTGCTCGATAACCGACGAGACCGTTCGGCCCCGCTCCGCGATGTCGCGCTGGAGCCGCCGGATGAACCGTGTATCGTCGTCGGCGTCTACGAACACCTTGACGTCCATCAGCGCTCGCAACGCCGCATCGGCGAAGATGAGGATGCCTTCGACGATGATCGCCTTACGCGGCCAGGCCGGCACGGTTACCGGCTGACGGGCGTGTCGGGCGAAGTCGTACGCCGGCATCTCGATCGTGCGTCCCGCGCGGAGCTCGTGAAGGTGGCGCACCAGCAGATCGGTTTCGAGCGAGTCGGGGTGATCGTAGTTGAGGGCGGCGCGTTCCTCGAGTCGCAGATCGTTGCGGTCTCGGTAATAGCGATCGTGTTCGAGGACCGTCACCTGGTCATCGCCGATGCTCTCGATAATCCGGCGGACGACGGTCGTCTTGCCGGATCCCGAGCCACCGGCGACGCCGATCACCAGCGGCGCTGGACGTGGTCGCGTGGTTGCAGGGCGGTCTGTCTCCATCGATCCTGCACACCATTTCACCATGCTTTACGTCCGTGCCCGTTCGCGTATCGTCTTTATGAGTATTCGCGGTCGGACGGATCGTACAAGGCCGGCTGACCTGAGCTGGCCAGCCCGACCCATTTCGGCTGAGGGCTGTTAAGATGTGGGCGGCCCCCACAACCTGTCACGCCCTGCGGAGGTCGCAGACGTGCTCCTTTTCGGGCTGTTGCTGGCGGCAATTCCGTTCGTGCTGCCGATTGCGTCCTGGGTCGCCGCACGCCGAACCCGGTCGCACGTCGAGGAACTGTCGCGCACGATCCGCGAACAGCAATCAGCGATCGAGCGTCTCTCCATCCAAATCGCGCAGCTAAAGCGCGAGGCTCGTACCGATCCGGAGATGGCGCCGGCACCCCACAAACGCGCGGAAGACACAACGGCCGGATCCGGCGTCAGTCACCCCATGTCGCCAGCGGTGCCGCCGACGCCTGCCGCGCCGGCGCCTCCGCCGCCTGCAGTGCCGCAGGCACCTCCAGCATCCGCACCGGTCGAGAACCCCTGGCCCGAGCTTGCGCGCCCCCGACCAGCTCCGGCGCAGCCGCGTCAACCTGCGTCAACCGGTGAGCCGAAGGAAAACCCGTGGCCGGAACGCGCGCGTGAACCTGAAAAGCCGGCCGCATCCCCAACGACGGCACCGCCGATAACACCGCCGGTCGGCGGCGAAAGACGTCCGCCGGTTGCCGCGAGGACTGTTCCGCCGCCTCCGACACCGCCGCCACCGCCGAAGCGGCCTGCGGCTGCTGCAGGTCCGCCACCTCCCGGTTTCGACCTCGAGAATCTCGTCGGCGTGAAGCTCTTCTCGGCGATCGCGGGGATCGCGCTCGTCCTTGCCGCCATCTTCTTTCTCAAGTACTCGGTTGAACATGGCTGGCTGCAGCCGCCGATCCGCGTGTTGATCGGGACTGCGGTCGGTGTGTCACTGCTCATCGTCTGTGAGCTGAAGGCCGCGCGACGTTATCCGGTGACCGCGAACGCGCTCGACGCTGCCGCAATTGCCGTTCTCTTCTCCACGTTTTTCGCCGCGCACGCGCTGTGGAACCTGATTCCGTCGATTGCGGCATTCGCCCTGCTCGCGATGGTCACCGCGATCGCGGTGCTTCTCTCGATCCGCCGCGAATCCCTTTTCATCGCCGTGCTCGGCTTGCTCGGAGGCTTTGCGACGCCGGCACTGCTGTCTACTGGCGAAAACCGGCCGATCCCGCTGTTTGCGTACTTGATGCTCCTCAACATCGGCCTTGCGTGGGTCGCGTACCGTCAGGTGTGGCCACTCCTGACCGCGCTTACCGTGGTGTTCACCGCGATCTATCAATGGATCTGGGTCCTCAGATTCCTCGACGCCGCATCGCTCCCGCTGGGGATGGGGATCTTCGCCGTCTTCCCGCTGGCGGCGCTTGCAGGATTCGCAGTCGCGCGTGGACGGCTGGACTCAACGAAATCAGGAAGCCATGATGTTGCGTTCGAGTACACCGCACTGAGCGCCGCGGCGATGCCGCTCCTGTTTGCCGTGTATCTGAGCACCGTGCCCGCGTACGGCAACCGGCCGTGGCTGCTTTTTGGCTTTCTCCTGCTCGTCGATATTGGCCTGTTCGTCGTCGCCGTTGCGCGTCGTCGTGCGCTGCTGCACGTTGCGGGCGCCGCGGCGACGCTCGTCGTCATGGCCTCCTGGCTGGGCTTCTCGTACACCACAGGCGCGTACTTGCCCGCGCTGGTGTTCTGCGGCCTGTTCGTGGTGTTCTTCTCCGGGGCGCCGGTTGCCGCAACCTTTCTCGGCCATCGCCCAGAACGCAGCCCGGCGGATTTCGCCGCACCACTGCTGCTGTTCGTTCCGGCGGTGCTTGCGCGGATCGAGCCCGCCTTCGCCGATCCAACGCTTCTATTTGCCGTGGTCTTTGTACTGGCGTTGCTGGTTGCCTGGCGCGCGATTGGCGATCGAAGGGGTGAGCTTCACTTCGTTGGCGCGTTCTTCACCATTGCCTCGCAGGCCATGTGGTCGTCCACTCACCTCACTATCGATCGGCTTGGCACGGCCGTGGTGATATACGGAACATTTGGCATCCTCGCGACCATTGTGCCGCTGCTGGCCCGGAGCGTCGGCCGTCCGCTTGAACCACGAGCGGGCGGTGGTCTTGTGCTGATCGCGAGCCTTGCGCTGCTCCTGTTTCTGTCATTCGGCTCGGTGAGCCCGGAGGCGCTGTGGGCTCTCGCGCTGTTGCTCGCGATCTTGAATGCCGGCCTGTTCATCGAGAGCGGATCCGGTGGACTGCCGGCGGTGTCCGTGGCGGGAAGCCTTCTGTCGTGGATTGTGCTCGCGAGCTGGTGGATGCGGGCTGGCGCCGCGGTAGGTCTCGTGCCTTCTCTCGCGGTTCTCACCGGACTCACGCTCGTGACCTTTGCCGGACACGCGTGGGTGAATCGGCGATGGAGACTGACGACGGGCACGCAAGCCGCCCGATTCAGTGAAGGCTTGTTCCTGGGGCTCATCGGACACTTGTTTCTGCTTTTCGTGTCGACCAACCCGACCTGGTCGATCCCGCCATGGCCTGTGTTCGGCACGCTCGCCGTGCTCACGCTGACGGCAAGCACGGTCTCCCTCCTGACCGGTAGCCCGGTGCTGCACGTGCTCGGCGCAGCCGCGGCGGGAACGATCGTGGCGGTGTGGACATTCGCGGCCGGCCCGTCGTGGGCGCTGGTCGGACTGATCGCGTCCGGAGCGGCAAGTCTCTTTGCGCTGCTGTGGATACCAATCGACAAGGATCGCGTCGTGCGACAGGGTGCCGCGGCACTCCTCTTCCTCGGAGAGTTCACGGCGATCATCGCGGCCAAGAGCGGCTCCGGTGTGATTCCATTCGGCCTTGTCGTGGTTGCGCACGTCTTGAACCTCGCAGTCCTGCTGTCGCTGACCTCGATCGAGCGCTGGCGCGGGGTGGCCCTGGCGGCGGTATTCGCGGGCTGCTACGCGGTCGCCGTTCAATGGGGAACGGACGTCGTTGCGGTCGGGTGGCTGCAGCTCCTGATGCTGTCGTCAGCGGTCTACGGCGTATTCATTGCGTACCCCCTTGCGCTGGGGCGACGCGCGCAAGGCGATCGAGATCCGTATCTTGCGGCCGTGCTGGCGAGCTTCATGCTGTTTCTCGCCGGACGCGCAGCGCTGATGGCGGGCGGATACGGATGGATGGTGGGTGTGCTGCCGGTTGCCGAAGGTGCGGTCATGGCCCTTCTGCTGCGCCAGCTGCTCCGGATGGAGCAGCCGGGCGCGCGTGACCGCGGCCGTCTCGCGCTTGTGGCCGGGACGACGCTGGCATTTGTCACGGTCGCCATTCCGCTACAGTTGCATCGACAATGGATCACGATAGGCTGGGCGCTCGAAGGAGCCGCACTGGCCTGGTTGTTCCGGCGGATTCGCCACAACGGACTGCTCTATTGGACGCTCGGTCTGCTTGGCGCCGTATTCGTCCGCCTCGCGTTGAATCCCGAGATTCTGCAGGTACGAACCCAGAGGCTCGATGCGCATTCTCAACTGGTATCTGTATGCGTACCTGGTCTCGGCGGCAGCGTTTCTCCTTGCCGCGCGGTGGCTTTCCCAGTCGGAAGATGGCGTTTCGACCGACGCGCGGACGTGGTCGTCGGTGCTTTCTGGCGCGGCCGTCATCCTGCTGTTTCTGCTGCTGAACATCGAAATCGCCGACTTTTATGCGACCGGTCCGACGATCATGTTCCGGTTCGGGGTGACGGTGTCGCAGGATCTGACCTATACGATTGGATGGCTGATGTTCGGCATGGTGCTGCTTGCGGCCTGCATCTATATGCACAGCCGGTTTGGCCGTGTCGCGTCACTCGCCCTTATCGCGCTCACGACCTTCAAGTGCTTCCTTTACGACCTGGGTTCGCTCGAAGGGTTGTATCGGGTCGGGTCGTTCGTCGGATTGGCGATGTCGCTGGCGCTCGTGTCGGTTGCACTGCAGAGGTTCGTCCTCGCGAAGCCTGAGAGTCAGGCATGACCAGAGCGGTTCTGACGGCAGTCCTCACCGTCTTCGCGGTCTCAATCGTCTCTTCGCAGCAGGCAGAGCTTGGCGCTCCGCTCAACCCCGCTCTCTTTGCGTTCCGCAGAACGATTCCTGACGGCGGTCCGGGAGCAGTCGCGCTGATCGTGGATGCCTTGGCGCTCGCGCACAGCCGCGGGCCGGCCGAGCATTTTGCTGATGTTCGAATCCTCGACGCCGCCAACCGCCAGGTGCCGTACGTGATCGAGTATCGCGACGATCCGATGATCGTGTCGCTGACCCCCGAGCGCGCGGATCCGCCGTCGAGTAATCCGGGCGCGGCCAGACGTTCGAACTGGTCAACTTACCGCCTGCGGTTGCCGTGCACGAACCTGCCGGCGTCGCAGATCGCCATCGAGACGTCCGCGCGAGTTTTTCAGCGCGGCGTGCAACTCGCGGTCGTTCGTCAGGCCGACCGGCATTCGCGAAGTGCGCGGCTGGACACCATAACCGCGACGACGTGGGGGCATGTCGCGACAGCGGAGGAGCCGGCGCCAGCGCTGACCCTGTCGGTCGTACCCGCGGACGCGTCCGAGCTCTGGCTCTCGATTGACGAGGGCGATAACAGCGCGCTGCCAATTACCGCCGTTCGGTTGCTGCTGCCGTCGTACCGGCTGCGGTTCTATCGGCCGGCTCGGTCGGCCCTGCTGCTGGTGTACGGCCGCAGCGATTTGCTGGCGCCACGATACGATCTCGCGCTGGTGTCGGGCGAGCTCCTGAATGCGGAAGCGTCAGAGGTGACGCCGCTCGGCGAGCGCCAGGCTGACGTCTCGCGTCAGCCGCTGTTGTCGCCGGCGCGATTCTGGCTCTTGCTTTCGATCGCGGTTGTGATCCTGCTCGGGCTCATTGTGCGGCTGGTGACCCGACCAGCCACAGAAAAATAGGCCACAGACAAACAGGCCACAGATAAACACAGATAAACACAGAAGAAGACAATCCTCAGTCTGATCTGTGTTTGTCTGTGTTCTTCTGTGGCTTGTTCTCCGTGTTCTTCTGTGGTGTGGGCTGTGGCTACTGTTCGATGGCCGCGAGCCCTGCGGCCTTCAACTGCACGTTCAGAGCTGTGAGTTCGGTGGTCTTGAGCGCGTTCCAGCGAGCCATGGCGGCGCGGGCATTCGTCAACGCGGTCTCGATTGCGCTGACCTGCGTCGCCGTCGGTTGAACATCCGCCGACTGCAGCGAATTCATCACCGCCATCAACGCCGCTGCCGGGCCATTGAGCGTGCCGCCGCCCAATCCGCCTGGCGCCCCAGCCGCGCCGCGCCCCCCACGACCGCCGCGGCCAGCGGGCGCGCCGGGTGCATTCGCATCGGCCTGCGTTCCAGCGCCTCCTCGGCCCGTGGCTGCCGAACTCGTGGCAGTAGTCGGGTTGAACGCGGCTTCGATTTTCTTGTCGAACGAATCAAGCGCGGCCGAAGCGGCTCCGGTCGCCTGCGGTTTGATGCGCGCAACCTGATCGCGAAGCGATTGTGCAGCTTGTGCCGCCTGCTGCGCGTCGGCTGCCCCGACATAGGCAGCCTTCGTCAACGAGTAGATCCGCTCCATGACCAGTGCAGGCGTCTTCACTCGCGGATCCTGTTTTACGGTGATCGGCTGAGCGGAAGTCTTCCCGTTCACCGTCAGCCTGACGGTGTAGGTTCCGGGATTTACCCACGGAGTGGTGGGTGCGGGCACCGTGTTGTAACCAACCGCGGCAATCGGAAGGCCGCCCCGGCCGCCGCCGCCACCGGCGAGCGGTTGATAGTGCACGTCCCACGTAAAGCGGTGCATCCCTGGCGTGGCTGAAAGAACCATGGGCGGCCTGAACCAGTAGATTGGAAGATTGCCATTGACTGGATCCGGACGGACCACGGGATCGGCGCTGGAGTAATGGCGCACGACCCGGCCATCCGTATCGATGACGTCGAGCGCCACCGGACCTGACGTGGCTTCTTTCAGGTAGTAGTTGATGACGGCGCCTTCGGGCGGATTCGGAGCCCCGCCCTCGTCAGGCGGGAGCGGCGTGTCGGTGTTCGTATTCCATCGAACCCGATAGGCGACCTGCGGCTTGAACAGCACGGCATCCTGGTTCGCCGTGGCCGAGTCAATCTGACGGAGCGGCGTGAGATCGTCGAGAATCCAGAATCCTCGGCCGTGCGTCGCGGCGACCAGGTCGTCGTCTTTGACGACGATGTCGCGAACGGATGAAGCCGCCATGTTCAACTGCAGCGACTGCCAGTGATCTCCGTCGTCGAACGACACATAGACGCGCCTTTCGGAAGCGGCATACAGCAGCCCTTTGCGCTTTGGATCCTCGCGAATCGAGCTGGTGGCGCCGCCGTCCTCGATCCCGGAATTGATCTCCGTCCATGTCGCGCCGCCGTCATGAGTGCGCCAGAGATGGGGACGCATGTCGTCCAGGCGCAGCGTATTGACGGCTGCGTACGCGGTGCGCGCGTCGAAACGGCCCGCATCCATGTTGAAGACCTTCATCCACGGCTTCACCCCGGCAGGGGTGACGTCCTTCCACGTCACCCCGCCGTCGCTCGTCGTCTTGATGACGCCGTCGTCGGTTCCGATCCAGATCCGGTTGACGTCGAGGTAGGACGGCGCAATCGAGTAGATCACGCCGCGCTGAATCGCGAGCGCCGGGTCCGAGTACTTACCAATCGTCGACGGCAGGTCGTACGTCTTTCTCGTCGGATCGTCGCCAAGCCGTTTCCACGTGACGCCGCCGTCAATCGTTTTCCACAGATAGTTGTTGCCAAAAAACAGCGTCCGTTCGTCCACCGGAGAGAAGTTCACCGGAAGCGTACGCACCGTCCGGTAGGCAGGTGTGCCAGGCGGGGGAGCGGGCCCGCCGCGTCCGCCGGGAACGGGACTGATGTTCTGGACCTGTGTGGTGCGCCGATCGTAGCGGGTGATCTTCCCGCCATAGACGATCTCGGGGTTGCGGGGATCGGGAACCGCGTAACCGTACTCTTCCACGCCAACCGGATGCCATTCGCGGAACGTGATCTGCCCGTCGTTGCCGCGGCTCGAAACGCAGGCCGAGCCGCTTTCCTGCTGACCCGCGCAGACGCGATAGGGAAAGTCATTGTCGGTGTTGGCGTGATAGAGCTGCGCCGTCGGCTGGTTGTACCAGGAACTCCAGGTGTCGCCGCCGTTCAGCGTGACCACCGCGCCCTGATCGGCCACGAGCAGGATGATGTTGGGATCGTTCGGGTTGATCCACCCGTTCTGATAGTCATCGCCGCCGGGCGCGCCCTTGAACGGGACCCAGGACTTGCCGCCGTCGGTGGACTTATAGGCGACCGTGCTCGCGCTGATCAACGAGTCAGCGTCCTTTGGATTGACGATCGGGACGGGCAGATCGCCGCCGCCGATCCGACCGACCGGTCTGTTGTCCTGCGTAATCTGCGTCCAGCTTTCCCCTGAGTCATCCGAGCGATAGAACGACGTCGCGGCATTGACCGCGATCGCGGCGTAGACGCGCTTCGGGTTGCTCGGCGCGATGGCGAGATTGGCCTGCGTGATCGCACCGTTGCCCGGCAATCCGCTCGTGAGCTGCTTCCACGTCGTGCCCCCGTCGGTGGACTTGTAGATCCCGCCACCGGTTCCCCGCCACTGCGCGTTTTCCCACGGGCCCTGCCGCTCTTCCCAAAGTGTCGCGTAGACCACAGAGGGGTTCGACGGATCGATGTCCACATCGTTGCCGCCGGTGTTCACGTCCTTGAACAGGACTCTCTGGAATGACTGACCACCGTCGGTCGATCGAAAGATCCCCCGTTCTTCATTTGGTCCGTAGGGATGCCCCGCAACGGCCACGAACAACCGACTGGCGTTGCCGGGATCGACGGCGATGTTCGGGATCTGTTGACCATCGTGCAGGCCGAGGTGCGTCCAGGTCTTACCGGCGTCCGTGGACTTATAGACGCCGTCTCCAACCGAGAGATCCGGGCGGCCGAGCCCTTCTCCGCTGCCGACGTAGAGCACGTTGGGATCCGACGGCGCGACGACGAGCGAACCAATGGAGCCGGTGGGTTGGCTGTCGAAAATCGGCACCCAGGTGCGGCCCGCGTCAGTCGTTTTCCACACGCCGCCGTTGCAGACGCCGATATAGAAGGTGTAGGGCTGAACCGGGTGGCCGGCAGCAGACTTGGTCCGGCCGGCCCGAAGCGGTCCGACGCTGCGCCACCGCATTTCGGCGAACAGCTTCTGATCGAGCGGTCCGATCGTTCGTGATGCCTGCGCGAAGGGGCGCGACAGGGAAGCAGCGGCCACCACCGCAAGCGCCGCCAATGTGATGACAATCGTGCGTATGACAGCCACGTGGATCCTCCGGGGCAGAGTCTACTAAAGTTCGTCCCGCCGCTGGACCCACGCAAATTCAAGGCAGCCACCAAGGCCACAGAACAACACAGACTATTCCGTGGTTCCACTGTGTACTTCTGTGTTCTTCTGTGGCGTGTTTGTCTGTGTTCTTCTGTGGCTCGTCCCACCGCCATTGACAAGCTCTCCGCTCCATCGGAAAGATTGCCGGCATGAAACAGATCATGGCGGCTGCTGTTGCGAGCGCGTGCGTCATCACCCTTGCCACCGGGCAGGATCCGGGCTCGCCCGGCCTTGACGCGATGGTGAATGCCGAACGCGCGTTCGCCAAAGCGGCGACTGAAAAGGGCATTCGCGATTCGTTCCTCGAGTTCTTTGCGGACGATGCGATTGCGTTCAACCCGGCGCCGATTTCGGCGACCGAACGTCTGCGAAGCCGTCCAGCCCGGCCTTTCAGCGAGCTCGAGCTGACGTGGGAGCCTCGGGCGGGTGACATCGCGGCGAGCGGGGAACTTGGATGGCTCACGGGTCCGTCGACGTTCATCGATCACACGACCCCTGGTGCGCCGCCGCAGCATGGCAACTATCTCTCGGTATGGCGTCGGCGAGCGGAAGGTCCGTGGCGCGTCTTCATCGACATCGGATCCCAACCACCGCAGGCGGTCTCGTTTGCGCCCGGCTTCAGCCGATTCCAATTGCCGTCGCGGTACTCAGCTGAGACCGCGGGGTCAACAGGGACGGCTTCATTACTGGAGGCGGACAAACGCTTGAACTCGGAAATCGCGGCGCGTGGAGCTGGACCGGCATACGAGGCCGTCGTCACGCGCGGCTCGCGGTTGCACCGCAACGGCTACATGCCGCCAATTGGTCCCGCGGCGATCCGATCCTGGTTTGACGCGAACGCTTCAGCGATGAGCGCTACGACCGCCGCGGCCGAGAGTGCCCGTTCCGGGGATCTCGGCTATAGCTACGGTACCTTTGAAGTCAGAGCCCCCGCGTCTCAGGCGGGGGCGTACGTGCGGATCTGGGAACGTGATGGGACCGGCAAATGGTTGCTGGTTGCCGATGTTGTGCAGAGGACGTAATGGCCGGAGCGCGGCTTTTATTGCTCGAATGAACGGACGACATCCCAGCTGCCGCGTTTTGTACTGTGAGACGTCGCTCCCGGGGCCTCAGACACCTCGGCGTTAGTCGACACGGCGTGGCAACTCGTTTGAGTGTTTCCCGGTCGGTAATGACTACCGACAAACAACACACCCACGATGGTTGGGAGGGGACACGACAATGAGAATGAAACGTATTGCTCTGGCGACGCTCGTCGCCTTTACGACGGCGTTCGTCACTCCGGCTGCAGGGATCGCCGCGGCGGCACCTGCGCAAGCGCAGGCAAGCGCCATCACGGTTCCAATTTCCGGCAGCGGCGGAGGTGGAGCGTTCGCGGGAACATTCCAGCTTCAGAGGTTTGCGAACCAGGCGGGACAACTCGTCGCGGTTGGCATTCTGAGCGGCACGTTGACTACCGCCAGCGGTGCCACAGGCGTCGCCAAGACAGTCGCGTTGCCTGCGGCGATCGTTGACTCGACGTGCGAGATCCTGCACCTGGATCTCGGGCCTCTTGCGCTTGACATTCTGGGCCTGCAGGTGAACTTGAGCCGCGTCGTACTCGACATCACCGCGCAGTCGGGCGCCGGGAACCTGCTCGGCAACCTTCTTTGCGGCGTCGCGAATCTTCTGAATGATCCAAACGGGCTGGTGAAGGTCCTCAACAACATTCTCGATGCGCTATTGAAGTAGTCGAAAACACGCCGGTGACGTGCGTTCCCAGGAAGGGAGGGCACGTCGCCGTTCGTCCCATTCTTGCCCTCTCTCCGGTTACAATACCGTCACGCCTCGAAGCTGTCCGACCTGGAGTTCCCACGGCGTCACGCTGTACGGCGGAAGGAGTGGTCGTCTGTGAACCGTTCTACCACGCGGATGCTCGTCCCCATGGGTGTCACCGCCGCGGCCGTGGCCGCGCTGATCGTCACCGTGAGTGCCCAGGACCGACTGAAGTCGATGCCCGGTTACGCCCAGTACGATCGGATGTCGCGCGAGATTCCCACGGCAGTCAAGTCGGGCGCGCTGGCCGTCACCTGGACCAGCGGACATACATTCGAGTACGCGCGAGACGGTAAGCGCTATCTCTACGACGTGCTCACGAAATCCGCGTCTGAAATCGGCCAGGCAGGCAACCCGTCGATGACCGGACGCGGTGGACGCGGAGGTCTGGCGCGCGGCCGGCAGGTGGATTCTGCGATGTCACCCGACGGGAAGCTCAAGACGACGTATCGCGATCGCAATCTGTGGCTGAGCGACCCGACCGGCGCCGGTGAAGTCGCCATCACCACCGACGGCAGCGAGAAAGGCCGTGTCAAGTACGGAACCGCCAGCTGGGTCTACGGCGAGGAGCTCTCGCAGACGACCGCCATGTGGTGGTCGCCTGACAGTTCCAGGATCGCGTATTACCGGTTCGATGAGCAGAAGGTGCCCGATTACTTTCTACAGATGGATCAGACGAAGATCCAGAGCACGGTCGATACCGAGGCGTATCCGAAAGCCGGCGCGCCCAATCCCGTCGTCGATCTCTTCGTCTATGACGTCGCCACGAAAAAGACCACGCGCGTCGACGTGCGCGACGGCAAGCCGTTCGACAACTCCGCCGTCGGGCACTACGTCTATCACGTCAACTGGTCAGCCGATGGCAGCGAGCTTCTTTTCAATCGCACGAACCGCCGCCAGAATGTCCTCGAGTTCGTGGCCGCCAATCCGGCCACTGGAACGACACGAGTCATCGTGCACGAGGAATGGCCGACCGGCTGGATTGAAAACAACCCGACCATCCAGTTTCTCAAAGACGGGAAGCGTTTCGTGTGGGAATCATCCCGAAACGGGTGGACCAATCTGTACCTCTACGATCTCAGTGGAAAACTGATCACGCCGCTGACGACGGACACGACGTTCGAGGTGGCGAACATCCTGAAAATCGACGAGGCAGCAGGCGTGCTTTTCTACACGGCGCGCGACGGCGACAATTACTTGAAGCTCCAGGTTCATCGCGTCGGACTCGATGGCAAGGGAGAGCGCCGACTCACCAACCCGGTGTTTCACCACACGGTCGGGGGATGTACCGGTGCGAGCGGAGGGCGGGCGGCCGCTGCACTCGGCGCCGCTGCCGGAAGCTGCGGCATCTCTCCCGACAACAAGTATTTCGTCGACGTCGCGCAAACACACGATTCGCCCCCGACGACGCAGCTTGTCGATGCGGCGACGGGCGCCGTCGTCGCGACGCTTGCCGAGAGTGACCTCACGAAGTTTCGAGAGCTTGGCCTGAAGAAGGCCGAGATGTTCACCTACAAGGCCGCTGACGGCAAGACGACGCTGCACGGCACGATTCAGTTTCCGTCCACGTTCGATGCGTCCCGAAAGTATCCGGCGCTGGTCAGCGTGTACGGAGGTCCGGCGTCGGCGAGCAACACCGCGCGCGAGACGTTCATGACGCCAACCGCCACGACCGAGTACGGATTCCTGCTGATCAACCTCGATTCACGCGCGGTGCCGGGCCAGGGCAAGCGGATGCTCGATGAGATTTACATGAAGCTCGGGCAGGTCGAGATCGACGATATGGCCGAGGGGGTGAAGGCGCTCTGGAATCGGCCGTACTTCGACAAGACGCGAGTTGGCATCTACGGCACCTCGTACGGCGGCTATTCGTCCGTGATGTCGGTTCTGCGTCATCCTGATGTCTTCTCCGCCGCTTCCGCGTCGTCGCCGGTCACCGCCTGGTATCACTACGACACCGTCTACACCGAGCGATACATGTGGATCCCGGAGGAGAACAAAGCAGGCTACGAAGCAGGGAGCGCCATGACGTATGCGAAGAACCTCAGAGGACGTCTGATGCTCTATTACGGCACCGCGGATAACAACGTCCACCCGTCAAACATGATGCAGCTGATCACCGAGCTGCAGCAGGCAGGCAAGAGCTTCGAGCTGCAAGTCGGGCCCGACCGGGGCCACAGCGGTATCAACGCGGAGAGGATGATGGAGTTCTTCATCGAAAATCTGGTCTTGAAGCCAACCCCGGCCGTGTCGACCTTCTAAGCGACCCTGCTGTATACGTTTTGGCTGGCATTAAGCAACTATTCATCAGTTACTTACAAGGATCAGTCAGTCACCGCGATAGCCGATCTCCGCAACGATTTGCCAGATTCACAGCTCCGGTCCCTGAACGCGGGTTGAATCCAGTCTTCGGCTTCCGGCGTCCAAACTGATAGCGGATCTGTCTCCGCCAACCATTGCACGAGCTGGCTCGGGGCTGGCTCGGCGTCGAACGTGCAAATTGAGCGGCACACGACGCCCGCGATTGGATATGATGGGCAATATACCTATGCCAGAATCGATTCAAGCAGAGCGACGTCAGAAGCGCAGCAGTACTCCGAAGGTTCCGGCCCCGCAGCGCGAAGTTTGTCCGAAATGCGGGAGCCCGAACGCGCGGATTATCGGCCGCTCGGAATCCTTTCCGATTCTGTATTTCCGGTGTGAAGACTGCCGGCGGACTTCGGTCGGCCCCGCGGTCTAGGACATCGTAAAAAACCCGACGCCTTTCCCTGACGCTCGATCGAGCGTCACGCCGGAGGTGTGCCCTACGCCTGCCGTCAACGAGCGACTCGCAGAGTTGTTCCGTCGTCTGCTCGCTGGCGGCCTGACGGAAGTGTCCGGGGCCGAGGGTTCGATCACTCTCCCGGTTTCGAAGCGCCTGCTGAACGATCTCATCGTCGCCGCACTTCCTCCATCAGCGCCCGTTCGCGATCTGGACATCACGCCGCTCGACGGCGATCGGTTTCTTGTCCGGGGGAGAATTGGTTCGTCAGCTCTCCTCCCGGCACTTCAACTCCATCTGGTCATCGATCGGCAGCCTGAATTTCCAGACTTTCCCGTTGTGGTCTTCAGAATGGAAACGTCGGGCATCATGTCGCTGGCGAGCCGCGCCCTGCAACTGTTCTCGCTTCCGAGATGGATTCATGTCGAGCAGAATCGCGTGCAGGTCGATTTGCGCGCGCTCGCCGATCAGCATCGCGTTGATCACTACGTGAGTTACCTCGACCAGCTGCGCGTGCACACCGTTGAGGGAACCGTCATTGTTTCCGTTCGCGCTCGCGTCAAGTAGCTTGGGTCTTACTGGTTCTGCAGGGTTCTGCAAGGTTTTGCAGCAGAGCCTTGTAAGAGGCGCCCTTGGAGGCCGCCTTGCAGCAGAGGTAGGAAGCGCTCATGGCGCGCACGCCAACGACGCGCTTAACTGTCGGAAATTACATAACTTACTGAACGAGCTGCCGAGAGAACGAGTATGTCTGCGCGGTGTCAGAACTGTAACGCACGCACAAGTGTGGGACACGCCGGCTTCACGCTGGTGGAGTTGCTCATCGTGATCGCCATCATCGGGATCATCGCGGCGATTGCCGTCCCGGCCATGCTGCGGGCCCGGCGGACCGCAAACGAAGCCGCGGCAATCGGCTCGTTGCGCGCGCTCAACAGTGCGGAGAGCAGTTATGCCGCGGTCGCCGGAAAGGGCGGATTCGCGCCGCTGCTCGCCACGCTCGCGACAGCCTGCCCGAGTAGCACCGCGGCCTTCATTTCACCCGATCTGTCCATCGATCCCGCGGTCAAGAGCGGTTACACGATCACCGTGGCCGCAGCCACCGCTTCATCGCCTGGCCCGACCGACTGCAACGGCGTGGTGACCGAGACCGCGTACTATACGACCGCTGTGCCGGTCTCGGCGGGACTGAGCGGCTTGCGCGCGTTCGCATCGTCCGGCTCCGGCGCCATTTTCTTTGACGCGGCCGGCGTGGCGCCGACCGAAGCCCAGATGGCACCGGGCGGCGGCGGGACGACGATTCAGTAGTTCGCCGACTCAACGACTCACCGGATTCAGGACTCTCTCCCGATTCTCTGACTGCGGTTTGGGGTTTGCATGGTCGAAAAAACGAGGACCATCAACCACCCGCCGTGTACGGAATTTGATCGAATCCGTGGCCAGCAAACCTACGAACCGACGATCGGTGGTCGTTCTGCGCATCGGTAATCGCGCAGGCATCTGGTAGTCGTGTCCGAACCCACCACGTTCATCCGACTGATCATTGCCGGCGAGCACTCCATCTTCCGACATGGTCTTCGTCGTCTTCTCGAAGCCGAACCAGGTTTCTGCATCCTTCGGGAGGTTGCGGACGGCGAGGCGGCCGTTGCCCTGATCCGGGAGCTGGCGCCAGACGTCTTGCTTCTCGGTCTGGCGCAGTCGACGAAACCCCCGATCGAGACTCTCAAGAGACTCGGGGAGTGCGGATCTCCCACACGAACAATCGTTCTGACCGATCGATTGGATCGCGTGGAAGTCATCTCGGCAGTGCAGTTGGGGGTTGCGGGCGTGGTCCTCAAAGACTCGCCGCCCGAGATCCTTTTCAAGAGCATCCGTGCGGTGATGGCCGGCGAATACTGGCTGGGGCACGAATGCTTTTCAACGGTCGCGCCTAACCTCCGGAAAGTAGAAGCCGACAGGCGCCGAGCGAAGGCGTTCGGGTTGACGAAAAGAGAAATCGAAATCGTCCGGTCAGTCGTCGCCGGCTACTCAAACAAGGAGATTGCTCAACAGTCGGCCATCACGGAGAACACGGTGAAGTCGCATCTCACCCACATCTTCAACAAGCTCGGCGCGTCGAACAGGGTCGAGCTGGCGCTGTTTGCGGCGCATCATCGACTCATTGACACCGTTTAGAACAACTGGCTCAGCTTGTAGCGCTGCTCGATAGTTCCGGCAACGATTGCGGACAGCTGTGTTTCGAATTCATTCATGAGTGTCAGGGGTAATTCATTCTCGGACTGAGCAGATCATCCCGCGCTTTCCGCCGCGATCTGGCGAAATCGTCACGAACTTGACGTGCGGCGTGTTGGTCCAATGTTTGCGCGCGGCGGCGGGGCGCGGCTGAAATTGAATCCAGATGCGGAAGGTTGACGTTGTCTGTGAACCCAGAAACTAACTCGTCCACCAATTGCGTCGTGCGCGTCGTCCTGGCCGACGACGAGTGTCTTTTCAGAGCGAGCCTCCGGCAGCTTCTCGCGGTGCCGCCGAGTATCATCCGCGACGTTTACGGCGTTGACGTCGGCGCAGGATTCGAAGTCGTGGGTGAAGCAGGCAGCGGTGAGGAAACGGTCCGTCTCGTGGAGAGTGTCCGTCCCGACTTGTTGCTGCTCGATCTCTCGATGCCGCGAATGTCGGGTCTGGACGCACTTCGCGAGATCCGGGAGCATCGGCGCGCGCTACGAATCCTCCTGCTGGCCGGCGTCGTGTGCCGGAGCGATCTCATCACCGCGGTGCATCTCGGAGTGCACGGCGTGCTTTTGAAGGACGCGCCAACCGAGACGCTCTTCGAGGCAATCGCGTGCGTGGCGGCCGGCCAGTATTGGTTGGGTCCGAAGCTCATCTCTCATCTGCTGGAAGTCGTGCGCCCTCTTCTTCAATCATCGTGCGGCTTCCACGCTCCCACCGATCCTGTCCGGCTTACGGCGCGTGAGCGTCAGGTTCTGAGCCTTGTCGTCGCCGGTTGCTCGAACAAGGAAATTGCGCGCCAGTGTTCCTTGAGTGAGCAGACGGTGAAGCACCACCTGACGCGGATGTTCGACAAAGTCGGCGCGTCAAATCGGCTCGAGCTGGCCATGACGGCCACGCGACAGGGACTCGATTCGCCCACTAGCTGAGCCGACGGCGCAGTTCGACGCGCTGCATTCCTCCTCGCTGCGACCATGGTGCTACGCCGGTAGGCACCTTTGAAGGATTCTCAGGGACATCTTCAATGTCTCATCATCCTTCCAGTACGGTCCCGTCGTAGCTGCAGAACCCCTGGTCATGATGGAGCCCTGAATGCGCAAGATCGCACGTTTCATTCGATCTTCGTCGATGGCGTTTGCCATCGTGTTGGTCGCGTCGCCGGCAGTCGCCCAGTTGCCGACGGCCAAGCTCGATCCGTTGCTCCAGGCGCGTGTGTCGAGTCTCACGGGACGCTCGCGTGTGATCGTGCGAACCGTGAACGCGTCAGGCGTCAGCCTGGTCCAGCCACTCATACGTCAGCTGGGTGGTGTACCCGGCCGGCAGCTGCCGATCCTGGACGCCGTCGCTGCTGATGTCCCGAATACTTCCCTCTCGATCCTCGCTGGCAGTCCGCTCGTACTCAGAATCGCGCTCGATCGCGTCGTCCGCGGGGCGGACGAAAGGACGAGCGCCACGGTCGGCGCGATCGGTGTCCGGCAGGATCTGGGCTACGACGGCTCCGGTATTGGCGTCGCGGTCATCGATTCGGGGATCACCGGATGGCACGACGATTTGACTCGCTCGGGTGCTCCCGGGTCGCAGCGTGTCGATCAGTTTGTCGACTTCGTCGCCAATCGTCCGCTGTCGTACGACGACTATGGCCACGGCACTCACGTCGCAGGAATCATCGCCGGCAACGGTTTCGATTCGGACGGCGCGCGGGCCGGTATCGCACCAGGCGCAGCATTGCTGGTCCTCAAAGTGCTCGATGGCTCCGGGCGGGGACGTCTCAGCGACGTGATTGCGGCGATCGACTACGTCGTTGCCCATCAATCGACGTTCCACACGCGAATCATCAACCTGTCGCTCGGCGCGAGCGTGTTCGAGTCCTACAACTCTGACTTGCTGACGCTCGCCACCAAGCGGGCGGTCGATCAAGGAATAGTCGTCGTTGCCTCGGCCGGAAACGCCGGCACGAATGCGAACGACCGCTCGGTCTACGGCGGTGTCACCGCGCCAGGAAACGCGCCGTGGGTGATCACCGTGGGCGCCTCCAGCACTCAGGGCACCATCGCTCGGACTGACGATATCGTCGCCTCGTTCAGTTCGCGAGGGCCGACCGCCGTCGATCGCGGCGCCAAGCCTGATCTCGTTGCCCCTGGTGTCGGCACTGAGTCGCTGAGCTCTCCGGGAAGCGCGCTCTATTCGTCGAAAGCACAGTACCTGCTGAATGGGACGGTGCCGCTTTCGTACATGCCCTACCTGAGTTTGAGCGGGACCAGTCAAGCGGCGCCAGTCGTCACCGGCACCGTCGCTCTCATGCTTCAGGCCAATCCCGCACTCACACCGAATGCCGTGAAGGCGATCCTTCAGTACACGGCGCAGGAGTATGAGGGGTACGACCCGCTGACCCAGGGCGCTGGCTTTCTCGACGCTCGTGGCGGAGTCGACCTCGCCCGGTATTTTCAATCGCCTGCGACCGTTCCGTATCCGTTCAGCGCGACCTGGAGCCGGCAATTGCTCTGGGGAAATCACCAGGTGCGCGGAGGCCTTCTCACCCCCGCGGCGCTCGCGTGGAGCAGAGATGTTCCGTGGGGAGCTGCGGCCACCTCGGATGGCACACCGATCACGTGGGGTGTTCTGTGTTCTTCGGCGGACTGCAGTGGAGCGACTTCAGAACGATGGGGGACGACGTGCGTGCTGCCGGGATGCGGGGTCGTGATCTGGGGTGATGTGACATCCGAAAACGTGGTGTGGGGATGGACGTGCGCGGGAGCCGATTGCAATCTGCCGGCCTGGAATCCTGCCATGCGGACCGACGGCGCTTCCTCAAGCGCTTCTGAAGAGGACACGGTGGTGTGGGGAACGGCGGATGAAGGCGACACCGTCGTCTGGGGTACGACCGAGGAAGGCGACACCGTCGTGTGGGGCACCGGGGATGAAGGCGATACCGTCGTGTGGGGCACTTCAACGGGCGAGGACAAGGACCTGGACACGAGCTGTGAAGAAGCACAGCTCTCCTGGATCAACTGAAGGGAAGAGCGCCATGTTGACCTGGCTGTTGCTGAGACCCGTAGCCATTCTTTGTGCGCTGGCGGAACTCCGTTGGTTCCGTCGGAAGTCGCTGAGCGATCACACCGGATGGGACGTGCTGCCTCGAATTGCCCGGGCGTACGTCGCCGTCGTCACCGTTGCTGGTCTCGTCCTGTTGATCCGATTCTTCCCGGCCAGTTATCCCAGGCCGTGGCTGTTTGCGGCTCTGGTCGTTTTCTCCTGTGTCACATCGCTCTGGAAAGTGACGTTGCCGCTGGCGCTGAGCAGCGGATCCACGCTGTCGGTGTCCTACGCGGCCGACCTGATGGCGCTCATCCTGCTCGGTCCACATCAGGCGATGGTCGTCGCCGTCATCGGCGCCTGGACCCAGTGCGCATTCCGGTCGAAAGAGCCGTACCCGTGGTATCGCACCGTTTTCAGCATGGCTGCCGAGGCGATCACGGTCCAGATCACGGGCGTTGCGTACGGCGTCCTTGCGGGAACCGGCGGGATCGTGCCGATTGCGATGCTCCCGAAAGCCATCGTCGGCGCGATCGCCACGTACTTCGCGGTGAATACCGGACTCGTGGCGATGGCGATTGCCCTGTCGACCCGGCGGCGAGCGTGGAACGTCTGGCACGAGAACTTCCTCTGGAGCGCTCCCAGCTTCATGGTCGCCGGCGCGGCCGGCGCGGCCGCCGCTCTGGTGATCGATCGTGGCAACCCCTGGTTGGCGACGTTGATGCTGGCACCCGTCTACCTGTCGTACCGCAGCTATCAACTGTTCGTCGGCCGGATTGAAGATCAGCGACGCCACGTCGAAGAAACCGAACAGCTGCACAGCGAGACCATCGACGCGCTGCTGCAGACCCGTCGAGCCGAGCAGGCGCTGGCGGAGGAGAAGGAGTGCCTGGCGGTCACGTTGCGCAGCATTGGCGATGGGGTGATCACGACGGATCTCGACGGCTCGGTCTCGCTCATCAATCAGGCGGCCGCGACATTGACGGGGTGGACCGTCGATGAGGCGCTGGGGCAGCGCCTCGACTCGGTCTTCAGGAACGTCGATCCCGAGACCCGGCAGTCGTGCAACAACCCGGTCGAGCTGCTGACCTGCAACGGCGGCAGGGCCGGCGTGCATCGCTCGTCTGTGCTGGTCGCCCGCGACTCGTCGGAGTGTCGGATCGAGGAAACCGCCGCGCCTCTCCGGGCAGCAGATGGCCGGACGATGGGGATGGTCGTCGTTTTCCGCGATATCACCGACGCCCTGAATGTGCAGGAAGAGCGGGCGAAGGCCGGGAAGATCGCCTCGCTCGGGCTCCTGGCCGGCGGGATCGCTCAGGACTTCAACGCGATCCTCATGGCCATCATTGGCAATCTGGGCCGAGCGCGGACCCTGGCCTCCGATGCCGCGACCAGACGCGCGATCGATGACGCTGAGCGCGCGTGCCTGCGCGCGCGGCAGCTCACCTGGCAGCTTCTCACGTTCTCGCGCGGCGGCGTGCCGCACAAGCGGACGCTTGCCGTCTCGCGCCTGCTGAAGGAGTGCGCGAGCCTGACCGTTCGAGGTTCAAACGTGATCTGCGATTTCGATCTGGCGCCGGATCTCTGGGAGATTTCGGCGGACGAAGAGCAGCTCGGACAGGTGATCAGCAATCTCGTCATCAATGCCCAGCAATCGATGCCGCGCGGCGGCTCGATCGACATTCATGCAGAAAACGTCATTGAAGCCGGCGATCGCTGGGAGCACGCGCTGCATGTCGAACCAGGACGTTACCTCAGGATTTCGGTCACCGACCATGGCATCGGCATTCCGGAGCAGCACCTCGGCCGGATTTTTGACCCGTATTTCAGCACGAAGGAGAAGGGAAGCGGGCTCGGCTTAGCCACCGCCTACTCCATCGTGAAGAACCATGGCGGCTACGTTTCCGTGTCGTCGAAGCCGGGTCAGGGCACGACGCTGACGGTGAACTTGCCGGTGTCGAAGGGAGCCACCGAGATCGCATCCGATCCGGCTGCTTCCGAGGGCCTGAAACGGTTGGCGCTCGAGGAATTCCAGACCGCGATGTCGGCCGCCATCGATGCGCCTGCCTGGCGGGTGCACTGACCGGAGTCTTGAACCTGCTACGTACCCACTGCGAGACTGGAAGGTTGCATTTGTCGCTCGAAAGGTGAATACCTCATGTCCTCGACCACAGTTCTGAGCCTGGCACCGCTCACCCGTCGCACCCACCCGGTGCGTGTTGTACTCGCGGACGACGAATCGCTGTTCCGCGCGAGCCTGCGTCAGCTGCTTGCAGTGCCGCCCTCGGTTATCAAGGAAGTGTATGGCGTCGATGTCGGGCCAGGGTTCGAGGTGGTCGGGGAAGCCGGCAGTGGCGAAGATGCCGTCCGGGTTACGAGTTCGGCGCTGCCGGATCTACTGCTGCTCGATCTGAGTATGCCGCGGCTATCCGGTCTCGACGCCCTGCGTGAGATGGCGTCGCTCCGCGACCGGCTCTGCATCATCCTTCTCGCCGGCAGCATTGATCGGACCCAGCTGATAAGCGCCGTCAGGCTTGGCGTTCGCGGCCTGTTGTTGAAGGACGCGCCAACCGAAGTGCTGTTCGAAGCGATGATGTGCGTCACGGCCGGACGGTACTGGCTGGGGCAGTCGCTGATGACCGATCTGCTCGAGATCGTCCGCCCGCTCATCCAGGCAACCGCAATTGGTGGCGGGCCGGCAATCTCCAGGCTCACACCGCGGGAGCGGCAGGTCCTGAAGATGGTGGTCGCCGGGCACTCGAACAAGGAAATTGCGCAGCAGTGGACGGTGAGCGAAGAAACCATCAAGCATCACCTGACGCGCATGTTCGACAAGGTTGGCGCGGCCAACCGGGTCGAACTGGCGATGCTCGCGACTCGCCACGGTCTGCTCGATACGTTCGACAGCGACATGTCACCCACTCAATAGTCTCTGCTCGCCGCGGGTGCTACGGTCGGTAGTCACCTGCGTGTGATTTTCTTCTCGTATCGTCCCCACTATTCTTTGAATCGTCGGCGCGCGGCGCTCTTTCGAACGCCGCGCGGCCAGCTTCACGTCACGCGCTGATCGATTCGGTGAGGTTCCAAGGATGGAAGCTAACCAAAGGGGGCGAAGCCTTGGTTGTTGAAGAGCCGCGATGGTTTGCCCTCTGGACCCAGAGCCATTGCGAACAGCTCGTCTGCGATCAGCTGGCCGCCAAGGGATTCGCCACGTTTCTCCCGATGATCCGTGAATGGTCGCGTCGGGCCGGCGTTCGCCGACTGATTCCGGTGCCCATGTTCGCCGGGTACCTTTTCGTCCGCCACGCCATCGAAAAGCGCAGCTACATCGAGATCGTGAACACGCGCGGCGTGGTGCGCATCCTCGGCGAGCGGTGGGATCGACTGGCTCCCATTGACGACGAGGAGATGGAGTCGATCCAGCGGCTGGATCGATCCGACCTCGCGCTGGTGCCCTACCCGTACCTGAGGGAAGGACAGCGTGTCCGAATCGTCGAGGGCGCATTGACCGGCGTTGAAGGATTCCTGGTACGGCACAAGTCAAACCGAGGGATGCTCGTACTTTCCGTCAATCTTCTGAATCGGAGCGTGGCCGTCGAAGTCGACTGCGGCGCTGTCGTTCCCATCGACCGCCCGCTTGTGCCGCCGGTATTTCAGGCGGCGATGGTGCTCGGCCCGTGTCGCTGAAAGACTCCACTCCGCCCGCTGCCAGCTCGGTCTGGCTGAGTATCACAATGGCGCTGATCACGGCTGGAGCGGCGAGTGGACAGGGACGGGTTCACGCGACCCCGTCGGTCAGCACCGCAGAGGCCTACGACAGCAACGTGTTTGCGACTGCGACCGCTCCCCAGGCAGACTTCGTGACCCGCGCCAGCGTGGGCCTCGATGTTGACTACACCGCGCCGCGTGTGACGGCATCCGCCGCCTACCTCCAGGACGCAGAGCGATTCGCCGATCGACCCCGCCTGAGCAGTGTGGACGCGCGTCAGCGCGCGACCCTCGCATTCGGATATCAAGCGAATCCTCGAACCAGATGGATCGCGGACGGCGGATTCTGGAAGACGAGAACACCGGGCGAGCTGAACGAGTCAACTGGCCTGACGTTCTCGCGCGCGTCGGCGCGGCGCCTGTCGGCGCACACATCTCTGAACCGTCGTTTCGATCAGCTCACGTCGGGAACTGTCGACTACACCCTGACCCAGGATCACCTCGCCGGCAGGACCGCGGCGACGACGCACGATGTGTCGCTCGGAGTCGAGCGGCGGCGTTCCTCGAGGACGACTCTGAGTGTTGACTATCGATTTCGAGCGTTCGCGTTTACGAATCCGGCCCAAGAGCCACTGGCGACTACTTCTCAGGCGATGACATTGGGATGGACGCGGACGATGACATCCCGATGGCGGCTGGCTGTCGATGGCGGTCCGCGCCTGACAAATGGTTCGGTGATGCCCGAGGTATCGACATCGATTCACTATCAGGCGACATCCAGGGATATATCCCTGACGTATGCGCGCACGCAGTCGACGGTCATCGGATTTACGAACGTGGTTGAGACGCAGAGTGTCGGGGCGGCTGTGACGTCGCGGTTGTGGTCCTCCCTGCAGGTACGGCTTGCGCCGAGTCTCTTCCGCACAGATCTCGGGGGCGTGCATGCGGACGCCTGGCTCATTTCGCTCGATCTCACGCGTCCCCTGGGTCACGGTCTGGCTCTCGATTTCGCCGCGGACGCCAGCATGCAGCGTGGCGGGCTCAACCCGTCCCTGTCAGACGCGACTATTGCCCGCCGTGTCGTGCTTGCTCGGCTAATCGCTGGTTCCTTGTTGCCGTTGCGGTGACCCATGCGTTGTCAGCACCTGCCTGTCGCCCTGCGCTTTGCCGTGGCCCTGTGGATCGCGGGGCTGGCCGCCTTCGGCGGCCTCACCGCCGCAGCGCAGGACTCGGCTGTCGCGGTGAAGGGTTGCACGGCCGCCTATCTGATTGGCCCCGAAGACGTCCTCGATATCACGGTGTGGAAGAACACCGATATCAGCCGGACGGTTCCCGTGCGGCCCGACGGCAAGATCTCGCTGCCGCTGTTGAATGACGTGCAGGCCGCCGGCCTCTCACCCATGCAGCTGCGCGAGGCATTGACCAAGGCGCTGACCGCCTACATTCCGGAGCCTGCCGTGTCGGTGCTGGTTCGCGAGGTCCACAGTTTCAAGGTGACCGTCATCGGTCAGGTGAAGACGCCCGGGCGCTACGAGCTCAAGGATCGCGCGACGGTGCTCGATGTGCTCGCGCTCGCAGGCGGCCCGACCGAATATGCCAACCGCAGCCGGATCTCGGTCGTCCGTCAGGATCAATCGGCGTCGGTTCAGATTCCTTTTGCCTACGACAAGCTGATGACGAGGCCGGGCCCAAGGCCGGACAGCCCGGACAACTTCTGCGTCAAGCCCGGCGACGTCATCCTGGTGCCGTAAGGAGTAGGAGCATCATGCGAACACTTGGACGTGGATTCCGTGAACGAGTGCTCATCCTCGGCCGTGAACCCTTGACCGAACGCATTCTCGCCGAGATTGAGACACGGCCGCGCACCAGTCCCGTCGTGGTGGGCATTCTCGACGACCGGCAGATGTCGTTGTCCTCCGTAGCTGGCTGCCCGCTCCTTGGCCCCGTCTCCCGTCTGGCCGACATCATCGACTCCACGCCGGTTGATCGGGTCGTCATCGCGCTCGGCGAACGACGTCGAAGAACGCCGGTCTGCGCGCTCGTCGAATCGTGCGTGGCCCGAGGAATTCCCGTAGAGGACGCCGCCGTATTCTACGAGCGGCTGGCCGGCAAGCTTGCGATCGAGTCGCTGACCCCGACGAGCATCGTGTTTTCGCGCCGGTTCGGGCCGTCCGCGGTCGATCAGCTGTTGGCCCGGGTGCTGAGTGTAATCGTGGCGGCCGTCGGTCTGCTGGTGTTCGCGCCCCTCATGCTGCTCATCGGGATCGCGGTGACGCTGGAGTCACCCGGTCCCGTGCTGTTTGTGCAGCCGCGAATCGGCGCCGGGGGCCGCCCGTTCCGGCTGATGAAGTTTCGAACCATGCGCGCGGCGGCACAGTCCCGGTCTGAATGGGAGTGCGACAACCGGGATCGCGTGACGCGCGTGGGACGCTGGCTGCGCGCGTTCCGTCTCGACGAGCTACCCCAGTTCGTCAACGTGCTTCGCGGTGAAATGAATCTCGTCGGACCTCGGCCGCATCCGGTCACGAACTTCGAGCTGTTCACACTGGTCTCTCGCAACCTGAACGAATTGACGGGATCCGCGGTTGCCTACTACAGCCTGCGATCGATGGTTCGTCCGGGGGTGACCGGGTGGGCGCAAGTGCGGTATCGCTACGCGAACGATCTCGAGGAGGAAATCGAGAAGCTGCGCTACGACCTGTACTACGTGAAGTATGCCTCGATCGCGATGGATCTTCGCGTGCTCGTCCGAACCATCGCCGTGGTTCTCCTCGGCCAGCGGCTGCCTGCATCCGCCGGGCAGAGCGCATCTCGTGACGAACCCACCGCCACGCCGCTGGCACTTCCTGCGGACGTCACGCGGGCGCACGCCGCGTGACCCATGGCCGATCAGTCACGCGACCGCGTCGGTACCGGCCGGCGGGAGCGCGGGAGGAGGTATGACACGATCTCGCGAGCAAACGGAACAGGGATTCGACTTCGTGCTGGACGTCTGGCAACGAAGGAAATGGCTGGCGCTCGCGGTGTTTGCCGCCGCGTTTTCCGGGATTGCCAGCCTGGCGCTCTCACTCCCAAACCTGTATCGAGCCACCGCGACCGTGATGGTCGAACGCCAGCAGGTATCGGAAGCGTTCGTCAGACCGACCATGACGTCCGAGCTGGAGACACGAATTCAGACAATCCACAAACAGGTGATGAGCCGCGCCAGGCTGAGCGAGGTCATTACCCGGCTCGACTTGTATCCCGAGCTGAAGGGGCGCGTCCCGATGGAGGCGATCGCCGAGCGGATGCGGCGCGACGTTGACTTCTCGATGACGGGGGTTGACCAGACCAGCGGCCGAACCGCAACGATTGCGTTCGCCCTCAGTTACACCGGCCGCGATCCGGTCACGGTTGCCGAAGTCGCAAACCTGCTGACCGGATTCCATATTGAGGAGAATTCAAAGAGCCGCGAACGTCAGGCGGTCAGGACGACCGAGTTCCTGCGATCGCAGCTGGGCGACGTGAAGAAGGGCCTGGACGCGCAGCAGCAGCGCGTCGGTCAGTTCAAGCAGGAGCACAACGGCGAGTTGTCCGAGCAGGTCGAGGCGAATCTCGCGGCCCTCGACCGCTTCAACAACCAGCTCCGGCTGAACGGCGAGTACCAGATTCGCGCGATCGAACGGCGTGAACGGCTCGAGCACGAGCTCGCCGCCGCGGCAACCGTCGTGCAGACGCCGCCGATACCGGCGCCTGACACGCCCGCTTCGCAGCTGACGAAGCTCAAAGATCAAATGACCGAGCTGCGCCGGAAGTACAGCGACAAGTATCCGGACGTGATTCACCTTCAGCAGGAGATCGCCACGCTCGAGCAATCCGTTCGGGCCAATGCCGAGGTGCCGCCTGCCGTCCCGGTTGACGGCGGTGCGAAGGGCGGTCCCGCCATCCGACCGGCCGAGCAGACGTTGCACGAAGTAGAGAGCCAGCTGCAGACCCTGAAAGCGGAAGAGGCGATGTTGCGGCAGACGATCGCCGGGTATGAAGCCCGGGTCGAGAATGCGCCGAAACGCCAGGAGGAATTCCAGCAGCTCACGCGCGATTCGGACGCCAGCAAGGAGCAGTACGCAACACTTCTGAAACGCTACGAAGAGGCGCAGTTGACCGAGAGCCTCGAGCAAGGTCAGAACGTCGAGCAATTCCGCGTCCTCGACGCCGCCATCCCGTCGGCGCGACCGGCGGCGCCCAATCGGTTGTGGCTGCTTGGCATGGGGCTCGTCGGATCGCTCGCGCTGGCGCTGGGCGCTGTCGTCGGCGCCGAGAAGCTCGACACGACGTTTCACAGTGTCGAGGATCTGCGCGCATTTGCCCGTGTGCCCGCGCTTGCGGCCATCCGCCGGATCTCGACGACATCCGAGGCACGCACCCGGCGAATCCGGCGCACTCTGGTGGCGGCATCGGTAGTCGCGGCGCTCGTCCTGATCGTCGTCGGGGCGCGCCACTTCGGCCTGGGAAACGAACAGATCGTCATGATGACGGCGCGAGGCCGCGGGTGATGGCGATCGCGGAACAGCTCGTCAGCCTGGTCGCACCGTCTTCGATGGAAGCGGACCAGTATCGCGGCCTTCGCCACACCATCGAGCGCCTGCACCGCGACTCAGGTCTGCAGGTCCTGGCGGTGACGAGTCCCGGGGCCGGCGAAGGCAAAACGGTCACGACCCTGAACCTTGCGGCATCGCTCGCGCAATCCCCGGACACGCGGATCCTCGTCATCGATGCGGATCTTCATCGGCCATCGGTCGCGGAGTATCTGGGCATCGCGCCTCCCCATTCTCCAGGGTTGTCCGACGTGATCGTCAGCGACGATCCGGGGCTCGACGCGGCGATTCGTCGCATCGAGCCGTTCAATCTCTCGGTGGTGCTCACTGGCAGCGTCCAGGCTGGGGCGTACGAGCTCCTGAATTCGCCGCGGCTCGATGGTCTTCTCACCGCGGCGCGCAAGGAGTTCGATTACGTGCTGATCGACACACCGCCGGTGGTGCCGTTGCCAGACTCCCGGCTGCTTGCCCGCTGTGTTGACGGCTTTCTGATCGTAGTGGCTGCGCACCGGACGCCGCGCCGGGCGCTGGGCGAGGCACTCACGCTCGTGGATCCCGCCAAGACAATCGGCCTGGTCTTCAACGGCGACGATCGTCCGCTCTCGCCGTATTCCAGCTATTACGGGTATTACGGGAATCACGAGGACGCCGGGCGCCGATCGAGTTCGCGCTCGCGAACGGCGCCGAACGCCCGCACTTGATTAACTCTCCTGACATCAGCGGGAACCGTTCTGGCGTACTGCATGACGAAAATCGGGCGCACTCTTCCGCCCGCGTCGGTCTCTTGCGGCTGGCGCGACCTGTGGTTCGGGATGGCCGGTGCGTTCTCGGCAGACCAGGCGCTCCGCGCGAGGATCGACGAAATCCGCCGCGAGTTCGACGTCGGACACGTATTTCCGGTCTCGTCCGGAACAGCGGCGCTGACGCTGACGCTCTCGGCGTTGGCCTCGCTCTCCGATCGGACCGAAGTCGTCATGCCCGCCTATACGTGCTTCTCGGTACCCGCGGCGGTCGTGCATGCCGGACTCCGTCCTGTTCTCTGCGACATCGTCGACTCGACATTCGATTTCGATCATGCCCAGTTGCCACACGTGCTGACGCCGCGGACGCTGTGCGTGATTGCACACCATCTGTTCGGGATCCCTTCGAACATCGAGCGGACGCGCGCGATTTGCCGGGAGCGCGGCATCTTTCTGATCGAGGATGCGGCCCAGGCGATGGGCGTCTGCCACGGCGGCCGTGCGCTCGGCACCCAGGGGGACGTCGGGATCTTCAGCTTCGGCCGCGGCAAGAACATCACCTGCGGATCCGGTGGCGTCATCCTGACCAGCTCCGATCGGATTGCGCAAGCCATCGACGCGCGATACCAGCGGGTGCCGCCGCCTCGATACCGGGAGCTGCTGGAGGAGTTCGTTTCGATCGTGCTGATGATGGTCTTTGTCCGGCCGTGGCTGTATTGGATCCCTGCCGCACTCCCGTTTCTCCGGCTGGGCACGACAGTATTTCCTCGCGAGGTGAGGATCGGCCGACTCTCTGGATTCAAGGCGGGCATGCTGAAGAACTGGCGATCGCGTCTGACGGCATCCAATCACGCTCGATGCCGCGCTGTAGACGACTTGCGTCGCCGCGTTCCAGCGGGATTGAGCGCCCCGTCGTCGCACCCGCTTCTGCGTCTGCCGCTGCTGACCAACGGTGCGAACGAGAAGGAACGGCTGTACCTCGAGTCCAAACGGCGGGGCTTGGGCCTGAGCCCGGCGTATCCAACCGCGCTCGATCAAATTCCGACGATTCGCGTGGCGCTCGACCGGCGGCAGTATCCGGCGGCCACGAGGGTCGCGTCGCAGCTCCTGACGCTGCCGACGCATCGGTGGCTGCGTGAAAAAGATAAACGGGCCATCGAGAAGTTGTGCCGCGACTCTTCCGGGGTCAGGGTCCCGGATCCGGATCCCGGATCCCAACGGTGCCCTCTGGTCATGATCCAGGCGCTATTCTGGGCAGCCGCGGCGCTCGTGTTTTATGCCTATGCGGGCTATCCCTGCCTGCTGGCGGCACTCGCGCACGTGAGGCGTCGCGACATTCGCCGCGGGCCATCGAGCTGTCCGGTGTCGTTCATCATCACGGCGCACAACGAGGCATCGCGCATCTCGGCCAAGATCGCGAACACGATCGCGCAAAACTATCCGGGTCCGCTCGAGATTCTGGTCGCGTCGGACTGTTCGACGGATCGCACGGACGAGATCGTCCGATCCTATGCGCCACGGGTTCGACTGGTTCGCGCCGCCGCACGCCGCGGCAAGGAAGCCGCGCAGCAACTCGCGATCGGCGTCGCGCGCGGAGAGCTCCTGGTGTTCTCCGACGTGGCGACCGCTCTGGCCCCGGACGGTGTCTCCCGTATCATCGCCAACTTCGCCGATTCGACCGTCGGCTGTGTCAGCTGCGTCGATCGGTTCGTCGATGAAGACGGCCGGATCAGCGGGGAAGGGGCCTACGTTCGCTACGAGATGTTCCTCCGATCGCTCGAAACACGAGTCAATTCGCTCGTCGGTCTGAGCGGATCGTTCTTTGCCGCGCGCCGGATCGTCTGCGCCAATTGGTCCGCGGATCGTCAGAGCGATTTCAACACGCTGCTCAATGCCGCCCGGCTCGGCCTGCGAGGCGTGCTCGATCCGCTCAGCATCGGCTACTACCGTCAGATCACCGATCCTCGAGCGGAGTTTCAACGAAAAGTGAGAACCGTGCTCCGCGGCATCGGGGTCCTGAGAGCCAACGCTGCGATGCTCAATCCTTTGAGATATGGATGGTTTGCCTGGCAATTGGCGAGCCACAAACTGTGCCGATGGCTCGTTCCAATTGCGCTGGCGCTGGCGCTGGTCACCAACGTCGCGCTCGCCTTCCATTCCTCGTGGTACCTGTCGCTCCTTGGCATTCAGATCGGCTTCTATTGCGCGGTCGCGAGCGGCTGGGCCGGCGTTGGAGGTCTTCGGATTCCCTTCTACTTCTTCGTGGCCAATTTCGCCATTTTGGTGGCCTGGTTTCGATATGCGCGCGGCGAGCGCATGACCATGTGGAGCCCGTCAGATCGTCCGCCTGCGCTTCCTCAGGTCTGCTCGCACAAGGGCGCGCTCTGAGTTCGCCCGCCCGCTCGGGCGCGGTCCCTGCCGACAGTCCATTCCGGTGCTGACATGATCGTGAACGTTCTCACCGTTGACGTTGAAGAGTACTACCACGCCGCCATTTTTCGCCGTGGCGCGAACCCATTGCCCGGAGCGGCATTCGAGAGCCGCGTCGAGCGGAGCATGGATCTTCTGCTCGACGTGCTGCGCCGCAACCGCACGCGTGCGACGTTCTTCGTGCTGGGAGAAGTCGCCGCGGCGCACCCCCGCCTGGTGCGGACGCTCGCGGCCGAGCACCACGAAGTGGCCTGTCACGGTGATCGACATGAGGATGTGTACCGCCAGAGTCCCGACGAGTTTCGTCATGACATCCGCAAAGCGAAGGCACAGATTGAAGCGGCCATCGGCCAGCCCGTGATCGGTTACCGCGCGCCGAACTTTTCCATCGGACGGGCTCAGTCCTGGGCGTACGCGATCCTCGCGGAGGAAGGATTCTCGTATGACTCCAGCCTCTATCCGGTTCACCACGACCGTTATGGGCAACCGAACGCGCTGCGGTTTCCACACGAGATCTGGAGGAGCGGCGCCACGAGCCTGACCGAGTTCCCGATCGGAACCACTCGGGTCCTTGGGACGAACCTGCCCATCGGCGGAGGCGGACTGTTCAGGCTTCTTCCCTACGAGTTGTTCCGTCGGGGAATCCGACGCGTCAACCTTCAGGAGCATCAGCCGGTCATGTTCTACCTGCACCCGTGGGAGCTCGATCCGGGCCAGCCGCGCCCGCCGATGGCCTGGCGCTACCGGATCCGCCACTACGGCGGACTGGAAACGGAAGCGGGCAAGCTGATGCGCCTGCTGGGGCAGTTCCGATTCGGGACCGTTCGTGAATTTCTGGAAACGCGTGTCTGCCGGATCCGCGTGTTCGATCGCATCATCGACCCTATTTCGATTGCCGTGTGATCAGTCGAGGCCGTTCACACCCCCACGCCATTGGCAGGACCAGCATGTTGATTCGCTCACTACCCGACTCGGGCCGAACCTGGCGTCGAGTCGTAGACGCGTCGCCGGGAGCGGCCCTTCCGCACGCGCCTGAATGGCTGCCCATCATCCAGGGCGCGTATGGACACGATCCGTTCTACCTGAGTGCCGAAGACGGGCAAGGTCGCTCGGCAGTGTTGCCAGCGTTTGTCGTCCGCAGGCCTTTTCTTGGCGCGGTCGTGACCTCGATGCCATTTCTCGACGGCGGCGGGCCGTGCGGACCGGCATCGCTCGGCCGGATTCTGATTGAGCATCTGATCGCCGAGGCCAGGGGGATTGGCGCGAAGTCAATCGAGTTCCGCTCGACCGAGCGTCTCGACCTCGGCGTCGCCCCGTTTGAACACAAGGTCAACATGACGCTGGCCATTCCAGGCGATCCGGATTGCCTCTGGCGCGGCTTGGACAAGGATGTTCGATATCAGATCCGGAAGGCGGAACGCGCCGGCCTTACGGTCGACTCTGGTGGGGCGGAACTGCTATCGCCCTTCTACGACGTCTTCGCCGTCCGCATGCGCGAGCTCGGGTCTCCTGTTCATGCGCGTCGGTTTCTCGCCTCCGTGCTCGAACACTTCGGCACCCGCGCGCGCGTCTTGCTCGTGCGGCAGGACCTGAGGGTGATTGGCGGCTTGATCGCGATTGCGTTCAAGGATCGGCTCACGGTGCCCTGGGCCTCGTGCCTGAAGGAGTACTTTTCGCTGTGTCCGAACATGCTGTTGTATTGGACAGCCCTGCGTCAGGCGTCGGTCGGCGGTTTCCGCCGCTTCGAATTCGGACGATCCACGCGTAATTCCGGCACGCATCGCTTCAAGCAACAATGGGGTGCGGAAGAGGAGCCGCTCTTCTGCTATTCAGTGCCGGCCGCGCCATCCCCCGTCCGTGTCCAGCCGGATCGCCGGGCAAGCATTTCCTTCCTTTCAAGAACCTGGCAACACCTGCCCCTCAGCCTCACCAGGCAGGTTGGGCCACGCTTGCGGGGGTATCTGATCCAATGACGCGTCATCGCTTCTTCGACCGGAAACTGCGAGTGGCCTTCATCGGCGGAGGGCAGATGGCTCGCAGTCATCTGGCCGCGATTCAGCGGCTCACCGTTCCCGCGACGGTCGTCGGCGTCACCGATCGATCTCCGATGGCGGCCGAGCAGTTCGCCGCTCTTGCCGGGGTTTCGCCATCCCGTTCGATCGGCGCTTTGCTCATGGACACGCAGCCCGACGTCGTACACGTCTGCACGCCACCGTCCGCGCACCTCGAAGCGGCGTACGAGGCGCTCGAGTACGGCGCTCACGTGTACGTCGAAAAACCATTCGCTCTCACACGTGACGATGCGAAGAGGCTCCTTGACACCGCGCGAGCCCGTCGCCTTCTCGTTTGCGCTGGACACCAACTGCTGCGAGATCCCGCGTTCGAGAAGCTGATCGGGCGCGTTCCCGAGCTCGGGACGGTCGTGAGTGTGGACTCCCATTTCGCCTTCCGGCCAGTCAGCGCTTCGGCGCGCGACGGCGCGCGGGCGCTCGCGCAGCAGGCAATCGACATCCTGCCGCACCCGCTCTATACACTGATTGACGTCCTCGAAAGATGTGGCGGACCCGGCACAAAAGTCGAGGTTGCGTCAGCGCTCGCGGGGCCAGCCGACCTCCACGTGCTGCTCCGCGCCGGAGCGATTGTCGGGCGGTTGACCGTCAGTCTGCGAGCCCGTCCTGTCGCCTCATCGCTCACGGTGACGGGGACGAACGGCGCGCTCACCTGTGACTTCGTCCGGTCAACCGTTGTCGGCGCAGCGAATCCAGGAACGGAAGCGCTCGAGAAGATCCTGAACCCAATCGTCGAGGGCCTGCAGCTCGTTGTCCGAACAGGCGTGAGCCTGGGACGACGGTTGCAGTCGGGCGGCAACTATCCGGGACTGCAGCCGCTCATCGAGGGGTTCTATCGAGCTGTCTCAGAGGACGGTCAGCCACCCATTTCAGCGGAGCACCTGCTGCAGGTCACCGAGGTGTTCGAGCGACTGGTCGCGAAGATCGGGAAAGCCACGCAGGAGTCAGCCACGTCGCGTTCGTGGCCGGCGATGCCGAAATCCGCGCCACGTGTAGTCCTGACCGGGGCACGCGGATTCCTGGGCGCCGAGTTGGCGCGGGCGCTTCACGCCGTTCGCGGCATCGGCCGCGGACCGCATCCTGACAATCCGCACGTGCGTGAATGGGTACCTGCCGATCTCGCCGATGGACTGACCGTAGAGGCCCTCGCCGGCGCGCAAGTTGTCGTCCATGCGGCGGCTGAAACCGCCGGCGGCTACGACGCGCATCAGCGAAACAGCCTCGACGCCACGCGGCAGTTGCTGACGACGATGAAGGCGGCTGGCGTGACCCGGCTGGTGCTGGTGAGCAGCCTGTCGGTGTTGCGGCCTCCGCGGGTGCCATGGGAGCGACAGGACGAATCGACGCCAACGGCCGACGAACCGAAGCGCTTCGGACCTTACACCTGGGGCAAGACCCGGCAGGAGCAGTTCGTGCTGGAGGAGGCGCCAAGACTTGGCATTGCCACTCGCATCGTGCGTCCCGGTGCGCTGGTTGACTGGAGCGGCCTGCCCGGGTTGATGGGTCGCCATCTCTATGGCTCGTGGCACCTCGGCCTGGGACGTCCGTCGCTGCCGATTGCAGTGTGCGATGTCGGCCGGTGTGCCGATGCCATCGCCTGGTGCGCGACACACTTCGATCAGGCGCCGCCGGTCGTGAACCTCTTCGATCCCGCACTTGTGAGCCGAGGCGAATTCATCAAAGCGTTGCGTCAGCGGGGCTGGCGGGGTCGTGTCGTCTGGGTGCCCATTAGCGTCGTCTCGATCGGGATTATGTCCGTCCGTACGCTGTTGTCCGTCGCACGCGGCAAGTGTCCTGAACCTCTCGCTGTGTGGTCAATCCTGCGGCCGCGACGGTATGAGGCGCGGCTTACGTCCGCGGTCCTCGAGGCGGCGACGACCGATCGCTCCGAGTGCGTGGCGATCGGCGCCTGAGATCACTGCATGTCGATCACCGTATTCGTAACGGATGGCAGCGAGCGACCAGCGCTCGCGATCGTCCGCGCGCTTGGACGCCGCGGTATCAGGGTCGTCGTCGGGTCGGACGGGCCAGTGAGCCTGGCCTCCAGGTCCCGATACTGCGCCCGGCACGTGACATACCCGTCACCGTATCGTGATCAGGCGGCGTTCGAACGGTTTCTGCTTGATTTCGTCGAGCGGGAACAGGTCGATGTGCTGCTGCCCGTCTCCGACGTCACGACCCGCATCGTCTGCGCCCATCAGGACATGATTGTTCGTCACGCAGCCGTTGCTGTTCCTCCGCTCGATGCCTTCGAGCGTGTCTCAGACAAGCAAGCACTCCTTGAACTGGCGGTGCGAAACGGCGTACCGATACCACGGACGCTGTGCGTGGAGCGGCTATCGGCGCTGTGGAGCGCCCTCAAGGACGTTCGCTATCCGGTGGTGATCAAGCCGACACGCTCGAGAATCTCGAGCGAGGGCGGCTGGATCCACGCCACGGTGCATTACGCAGAAAACGAGAGCACGCTGCTCCGCCTGTATCGTGAGGTCCCGTATCTTTCGTCGAGTCCTTCGCTCATTCAGCAACGCATCATTGGGCCGGGTATCGGTGTGTTCATGCTCTTCGATCGCGGGCGGCTGGTTTGCGAGTTCGGTCACCGGCGACTGCGCGAGAAGCCGCCGGCTGGCGGTGTCAGCGTGCTGCGTGAGAGCACGCTCGTTGACCCATGTCTCAGAGAGCACGCGACGCGCGTGTTCAGCCAGCTGGGGTGGCATGGCGTGGCCATGATGGAGTTCAAACAAGACGCTGAGACCGACGCCCTGTATTTGATGGAGGTGAATGGCCGGTTCTGGGGATCGCTCCAGCTGGCCATCGACGCCGGCCTTGATTTTCCCTGGCTCGTGTCCCGCGTCGCACTCGGCTGGCGTCAGCAGATTGGCCAGGCATATCGAGTTGGCGTCAAGAGCCGATGGTTGCTCGGCGACCTCGATCACTTGTATCTGCGTCTGTTCAAGACGGCTCGAGAGCTTCAGCTGCCTCCCTCCTCGCCGTCACGTCTGCGGACTGTCGTGGACTTCCTCAAATTCCGGCAGCAGGACATGCACGACGAGATCGCTCGCTTCGACGACATCCGTCCATTTCTTCACGAGCTGGGTCAAGCGGCACGCGGCGTGACGACCGCGGCCGCGCAGCGGGTCCGACGACGTCCAGGCCGGCGCGCGCCTGTCGAAGTGCGCGGCCCGGTCGCCGGTCACGTGCAGTAAAACTCCGAGGGCACATCATGTCCGCGATTTCAGAACAACTCCGGATCAAGTGGACCCGCTGGCAGGAGGCGCAGGCATACGAACGCGGCTTCTGGGAGCGGCTCGGTCGCAACATCGAAGCAGGGGCGGAGGGTCAGCTGGATTGGTATCGCTGGCGAGCCGCCCGACTCGAAGAACTGCTGGCGCGCGCACCCGTTCCGGCGTCGCGCGCCGGTCGCGTTCTCGAGATCGGCAGCGGACCCATCGGCATCGTGAATTTTCTCGACTGGCCAGAGCGCTACGCCATCGATCCGCTCGAGTCGTTTTACGCGGAGCAGCCGGCGCTTGTCAGGCTTCGCGACCCTCGAGTGACCTACATCGCTGGAAGCGGAGAGCGTCTGCCGATCGAAGACGGCTCATGCGACCTGGTGATCATCGACAATGTCATCGATCACACTTACGCTCCAGAAAAGATACTGAGGGAAATCTCTCGCGTCTTGAATCAGTCCGGTCGGCTTTACCTCTCAGTCAATGTTCACACCGCCTGGGGGGCCGTCCTCCACAACCTTCTCGCCGTCCTTCGGATCGACAAGGGGCATCCCTATACGTTTACCTCAGAGACACTGCGGCAGCTGCTCGAGCGCAGCGGCTTTGCGATCCATCACGAGCACATCGGCGACTACTGCGAGGCGCGCGCGACCGATCGTCAATCGACGCGGCCGACCGATCGCGTCAAGGGATATTCCGGAATGTCGGAATTCCAACACCTCGTCCTGTGTTCGAGAGTCGGCCCGTCCGTCCATTGAAATGATTCCACTCTCACACTCACCCTCCGCCTTTCCAGTCGAGCCGCTGGAGGCGGCGCCCGAGATGCGCATCTGCCACGTCATGTCGGCAGATCTGTGGGCGGGAGCTGAAGTCCAGGTTGCAACCCTCGCTTCGTACCTCGTGCGCGTGCCGGGAGTGCGGCTATCAGCGGTTCTCCTGAACGACGGCCGGCTTGCGCATGAACTTCGGGCGCTTGGCGTGGACGTCGACGTGGTGGATGAGCGCCGCCACAGCGCAGCCAGCATTGCGGCGTTCCTGGTGCGATTCTTCAAGAGCAGGCGCGTCGACATCCTTCACACGCATCGCTACAAGGACACGGTGCTGGCCACGATCGCGGCCAAGCTTGCCGGAGTCCCGAGGGTCGTCCGCACGGTACACGGCCTGGCAGAGCCGATGACCGGCTGGGACAAGCTGAAGTTCCGGGCGTACGGTGTGCTCGATACAACGGCGTTGCGTTATTTCGGCGACCGCATCATCGCTGTTTCTCACGAGATGGCGAATACGCTTCAAACCGTTGGCTACAGACGGTCGCGCATTGTTCCCATCCACAACGGGATAGATGTGGGCAAGGCGCGCGTGCGCAGGGATCCCCGGCTGCTTCGTCGCGAGCTGGGAGTTGACGACGATGCGCTCTTGATTGGCACGATCGGCAGGCTCTCTCCGGTAAAGGCCCACAACGATCTCCTCCTGGCAGCACAGCGGATCCTTCGACGGCGACCAGAGGCGCGATTCCTCTTCGTCGGAGACGGGCCGCTCCGAAATGAACTGTTGACCAGCGCGGTTCAGCTCGGCATCGATCGCGCCTGCCTCTTTACCGGATCGCGCCAGGACACGTTCGACCTGCTTGCCGCCATGGACGTGTTCGTGCTGCCGTCGCTGCACGAAGGGGTGCCAATGGCTCTTCTCGAGGCGATGATCCTCGGCAAAGCTGTTGTCGCGACCGCCGTCGGCGGAGTGCCGGAGGTCGTCCAGAACCGCATGACCGGCATCCTGGTTCCGCGCCACGACGACCGGGCGCTCGCCGATGCCTGCCTCGAGCTCGCTGCGGACGAACGGCTGGCTCGCTCACTTGGCCTTGCAGCGCGCCGTGCCGTCGCGGACCGTTTCTCGCATGACGTCAGTGGCGGTGCGTTGATGAACGTGTATCGGTCGCTGGGTGACACGTGCCCGACGACGGATTCCCGGAGCGGTGCGGATCTCAGTACCGCCGGGTTGGCGTGGGAGCTGACCCGCGGATTGTTCCGCATCGCCCAGCGCCGAACCGCCGACGCGATTGCCGACCGGATTGCCCGCTACGGCATGAAGAGAGTTCGGCGCAACCCGGCCCGTTTACGAATGGCGCTCCGTTCCGCGAAAACGATCTTGGTCGTCTGTCACGGCAACATCATCAGGAGCGCGTTCGCGGCTGAACTTCTCGCAAGAGACATTGGCCCCGCGCCTGTTCGCATCCTGTCTGGCGGGGTCGCTGCGGTGGCGGGCAACCCCGCCCATCCAACAGCGTTGCGGATGGCCTCCTCGCACGCGATCGATCTCGGCCATCATGCCGCCACGCCACTCCACGTCAGGACGGTGGCCGGAAGCGACGTGATCTTCGTCATGGACATTCCGCAGCTGGTCGACGATGCGACAGCCGCTTTCCGCGAGGCACGAGACAAGACCTTTCTGCTCGACCTGTCTCGCGGCCGACACGCCGCTCGAGATTCGCGATCCGGTCGACGGCGACGACTCTCAGTTCCAGGCGTGCTTCGACCACATCTCCCGGGCGGTGCGTCCCATCGTGAACACGCTCCGTCCCGAAGCATGGGTGCAATGAGGGAATGGATCAAAGGCCTCGTCGGCCGCACCATCTTCGAGTCGCATCTCGACGCGGTCCTGCTGCGCCAGTCAGCCGTCATCGTCACGTTTCACCGGGTGCAGGACACGCGACGTGCCGAAGGGTTGACGGTCGGCGTAGACCTGTTCGAGGCGTACTGCCGCTTTTTCAAGCGCCATTTCAATGTGGTCTCACTCAGGAATCTCGTGGACAAGCTGGAGCAGTGGCGCAACGTTGAACCGGGAACTGGCGATCACGTTCGACGACGGCTATCGCGACAACTTCGAACACGCCGCGCCGATGCTCGAGAGATCTGGGTCTGCCGGCCACGTTCTTCGTCGTGACCCAGTGGATAGGCACCGACGTCGTGCCCTGGTGGGACCGCGAGAGGGCGTCCGTCATCCCTGGATGACGTGGGACCAGGTCCGCTCGCTGCACCAGCGCGGCTTCGAGCTCGGCGCGCATACGCGCACCCACGTCGATCTCGGCTCGGTGACCGATCGCGACGCCCACCGACGAGATTCTTGGTGCGCGCTGGGAACTGGAGGACCAACTGTCGGCGAGCCGGTCGAGTTGTTCGCGTATCCGTACGGACGAATGGACAATCTGACCGATGCGAACCGGCGCCTGGTACGCGGCGCCGGATTCCGCTGCTGCTGTTCCTGTTTCGGCGGCGTGATCGCCCGCGGCACGGATCCGTTCGACCTCAGGCGCGTACCGATTTCGTCCGGCTCTCCCTCTCCACTGCAGTTTGGTTTCGAAGTCGCGCTCGGCCGAAGCATCCAGCTCGCCTGACTCCGCCGTCTGCTCGCTCCGATCAAGGACACATCGTGCTGCGCAATGTCGGAAGCAATGGGTTGTCACGCTGGTCGACGATCGCGGCGACGTACGTGCTCACGCCGTTCGTGATCCACCGGCTGGGCCAGGAGGGCTACGGCATCTGGACGTTGATCACGTCGCTGACCGGCTACATCAGCCTGCTCGCGCTCGGCGTGCCGATGGCGTGCGTGCGGTACCTGGCGCAACACGTCGCCGAGCGCGATGACCAGGAAGGTCAACGAGGCGATCGGCAGCTGCGCGGCTCTCTATCTGATGATGGGCGGCCGTCGCCCTCTTGGTCGGCGCCGTGCTGACCGGCCTGTTCCTCTCGGTCTACGACATCCCGCCGGAGCTTCACCGCGATGCGCTGGTCGCGTGCGGCCTGATGGTCGCGCTGGTCGTCTCGCGGCGTTCATCGGGCTGCTGCCGGAAGGGATCATGTTCGCGCACCACGACTTCGTTCTGCGCAACGTGATCAGGATCGGCGGCGTGCTGCTGCGGTTGAGCCTCACGATCGGCCTGCTGACGCTGCACGCGTCGCTCGCTGCTCTTGCGCTGGTTCAGCTCGCTCTGCTTCGCGTTCGACTTCTCACTGTCTCTGTTCCTGATCCGCCGGCGTTATCCCGGCATCCGCATCAGCCTGCGCGACTTCGACTGGCGGATGGTGCGCGCATTCTCTCGTTCAGCCTGTACGTGCTGCTGCTGAATGCCGGCGCGCGGCTGTGCTTCGAGACCGACGCGCTCGTCATCGGCGCGTTCGTCGGCGTCGACTCGATTCCGTTCTACGTCGTCGCCAACAGCCTCATCGTCTATCTGATGGACTTCGTCATTGCCATCGCCGCGGTGATCATGCCGATGACGACGAGGCTGCGGACGGAAGGAGACTGGTCGACAGCTGCAAGAGATCTTCCTGAAATGGTCGAAGGTTGCGCTGTCGTTGAGCGTGATGGTCGGTGTGTTTCTGATCGTGCTCGGACCCAAGTTCATCGGCTGGTGGATCGATCCGTCGTTCGAGCAGCCAGCGGGCCAGGTGCTGCAGATCCTGATGCTGTCGAGCCTCCTGTTCCTCCCGGTCCGCGGCGTCGCGCTGCCGGTGCTGATGGGCCTGGGCAATCCGACGAACTGCCGACGCTCGTGTTTCTGGCGACCGGCCTGCTGAATCTCGTGCTCAGCATCGCGCTGGCCCGGCCGCTCGGACTCGCCGGCGTCGCGCTCGGCACCGCGATTCCAAACGTGCTCTTTGCGGTCGTCATTCTGATCATTGCGTGCCGCGCGCTTCGGCATTTCGTGTCGGCCACTACCTGAGTTACGTCGTGCCGCGCGCAGCGATCGGAACGTTGCCGGTCTTGGCGCTGCTGCTGTGGTTCAAGGTCGGCCTGCGAGTGGAGACGATTACAGGTCTCGCGGCGGCAGGTTCGGCGATGGTGGTGCTGTTCGGGCTCACCTGGATCTTCTTCGTGTATCGCAACGATCCGTACGTCGATCTTCGAGGGCAGCTCGTGCGGTTCCGCGCATGGAGCACGAGCATGATCCGGTCCGCTACTTGCCGACAGAATCGTATCGCGCCGCCAGTCCCGTCATTCCGGCAATGACGGCCGATCGGCTTCATGTCGAGATTCAGTGAGGACATGGATCTCGACCCAGTCGATGCGGACGGCGCTCGAACGGGATGATCGACGGAGCGGCCGTATGTCGGCGTCTTTCTGTCGCCAGCCTGGCTGGCAGGGTTTCTTCGCCGATCCTCCGGCGGGGATGAGCTTGTCCGTCCTGCTGTTTCGCCAGGGACCGAAGCTGCGCGGGCTCGTGCCGATTGCGGTTCGACCGACGCTGACACATGTGCGCGTCTCGCTCATTGGCGGGGGATGCGGATCGGATCGAGTCGATCTGCTGGCTGCGCGCGGTTTCGAGGCGGTGGCCGCTGATACGTTTCTCGACGTGGCTCGCCAGACATTCGGTCGCAAAGGGCTTCCTGCTGGAGTTGCGGGACGTGCCGGCGACCTCATCGATCTGTGGGGCGCGATTCAGCGCGCCGGTGTCGAGCACACCGTGCCGCTAGCCCTGCAGCCGAAGGAAATCTACACGCTGCCTTATCTCCTGCTCTCTCGCAACGAGCCCGCCGCGATTCGCGAGTCGCCGTCGCTCGCGGGCGCTGCGGTCCCTGGTCGAAACATCGCCGCTGGCTCGAGCATCGGTGCCATTTGCGGATCGAACGCATTTCGTGCGCCGACGACGCGCTCGCAGCTTTCGATGACCTCGTCGCGATTCCTTCGCGCGCGCTGGCGCGGCGCCACGGCGTCCGTGCTCGACGACCCGCAGACGCGTGCGGCGGCATCGGCGCGCGCTACCGCATGCTGCTGGCCGACAAGCGGCTGCGGATGATTCGGCTGCAGCGGCGACGATCGAACCATCGCGGTGTTTTACGGCATCGCGAGCGGCCGGTGGTGGGGTTATTACCTCGCCGGGTTACGATCGCGAATGGGCCGGCCGAATTCGTCTGGGCCAGATCATGCTGGCCGCCGCGATCGACATGGCGACGCCGGAAGGCGCAACCGAATTCGATTTTCTCAAGGGCGCTGAGCGCATCAAGTACGTGTGGCCGGTGCGCGAACGCGCCACCATCGATGCCGATGTCTTCTCGGAAACGTCCGGCGCCCAGTTCACGCGCGCCACGCGCGCGACGCGCGACGCCGCTGCCGCATTGTCGAAATCGGCGAGACGGACTCTTCCCGGCGTCTCAGAGCCGGCTGACGCGTCGCGAGTGCGATTCATGGGACAGATTCGGCCCTTCGTCGAGGGAGACATCCCCCGTGTCGCTCGTCTCCACAGGACGGTGTTCAGGACCGGCGACCGTGCGGATGCCAGGAAGTCTTGATGCCTATCATGCCTACTTCACGCGCGTCTTTCTGGACAGTCCGCTCCGCGACAGCGACTCTGCCGTCGCTCGTCTACGAAGAGCGACGATCGCATTCTCGGATTTCTCGGTGTCGTGCCGCGACGCATGACGATGAAGGGCCACCGGTTCCAGGCCGCAATCAGCTCGCAGTTCGTCGTCGATCCCGCAACCACGCCGGCATCGTCGCGGTGCGGCTGGCCCGCGCGTTCCTCGAGGGCCCGCAGGATCTGTCGATCTCGGACGAAGCCAGCGACGTTGCCCGAAAGATCTGGGAAGGACTCGGCGGGACGACGGCGCTGCTGCGCAGCCTGCACTGGACGCGGCCGCTCCGGCCGGCGACGCTCGCGGTGGCGACTGTCTGCGGGCCGGGCACGGCTGGCACCGCTGGCGGTGTCCGCCGCGTCCGTTGGCGAGCTATGGTCGACGCGATGGCGACCCGGATGCCGCACAGTCATTTCCACCAGTGCCAAGCCCGAGGGATCGTCGGCCGAGGACGCTGACCGAGGACGTCCGTGCTCGCTTACTTGTCGGCACTGCGACGCACGCGGGCTCACTTCGCGTCGAGTACGACGAACGCGACGCTCCGCTGGCTGCTGGAGCAGGCGCGTCGGCGACGCGCCGGCGGGTCGCTGCACGCTGCCGTGGTCCGAACGCATGGCACGCATCATCGGCTGGTACCTCTATCATCTCGATCACGATCGCGTCGCGAACGTTCTTCAGTTCGCCGCCGAGCGCGGCGCCACTCGCGACGTCCTCGATCACCTGTTCTATCAGGCGACGTGCACGTGGCGCGATCGCCGCGACCGGCCGGCTCGAACCGCGGTACCTCCAGGCGCTGTCCGACAACTACTGCCTGTTTCATCGTCGCGGTCCGTGGGTGCTGCTCAACCCGGACGATCGGATTTCTCCGATCGTTCGAGACCGAAGACGCCCTCTTTTCGCGGCTTCGACGGCGAGTGGTGTCTCGGCTACTAGCTGACAGGGCTACAGACCTGAGGCTCGCCGATGGCCCGGAGCACTGCCGTGACGACTGTGCGAATTGGCTGTGCGGTGGCTGGTACACGTCGCTGCTTCGGTCATCGCGATCGCACGAGGTTGCCGCTCGATGGTGGATCGCTCATCGACGGCAGTATTTCGTGCTTGCCGCCGGGCTTGCGGCTTCGTCTCGAACCCGATCCGGACGTGCTGCCGCAGCTCGAGCGATCGTGTCCGGTTCGACGTCAATGCGGAGGGTGAGCGCGGCGACGAGCTGCCGCGATCGAGCGACGGCTGTACCGGATCCTCGTCGCCGGCGGCAGTCAGCCTGAAGGGCTATCTGCTCGATCAGGACACGGCGTGGCCGGGCGGGCTGCAGCGGCTGCTGCAGCAGCCGGAGCATCTCGAGACGCTCGGCGCCGATCGCGTGCACGTCGGCAACATCGCGCGATCGGGCGTCGGGTCGCAGGCGCTCGACCTGATTCTCGAGTCGCGTGCTGCCGCGCTATCCGCGGCTGCAGACGATCATCATTCTCGTCGGCGCCAGCGACGTGCTGCAGTGGCTCGAAGTCGGGGCGCCCGCTGACGACTCCCGCCGCCGCCGGACAGCATCGACGTCTTCCGCTGCCATCCCGAGCTGACGTTCGGCTGGCGACGCTGAATCAGCTCGCCCTCACCGAAATGCTGTTGCGCGGTGCGCCAACGCTGGCTGCGGCCCGTGCAGGTCCACCCGCGCGCGTGCCGATGGATCGGAAGGCACGGCGACATGCGCGCGCGGGCGACGGAGATTCGGAACGGAGATGCCCGATCCGTCGCCCATGCTGGCGCACTTCGACCGTTACTTCCGCAGTGCCATCAGACAGGCGAAGGCGCATGCCGATCGCGTCATCGTGGTGCGGCAGCCCTGGTTCGACAAGCGCTGCACCGCCGACGAAGCGGCGTTGATGTGGCACGGCGGCGTCGGACAGGCGTGGCGCGAGCAGGTCACCACCTACTACTCGTGCGAGGTGCTGTCACGCCTGATGGCGCTGCTCGATGCCAGGGCGGCGCGCGTCGCGCACGAACTCGGCGTCGAGCAGGTCGATCTGATGCCGATCGCTCGAGCCGAGTGCACGCACCTATTACGACTTCTTCCATGCGACGCCGGCCGGTGCTCGAATCATCACCTCGGCGATCGCCGCCGCGGTGCTTGCGTCAACCCCGTCAACCAGCCGCCACGTTGGCGGCAAGCGTCGCGATCGAGGGCAACGTCGACGGCTGAAGCAAAAGGTGTCGTAACCGTGTGTGGCTTTGCCGGAATCCTGACTGCGCCGCGCTCGACGGCCTGCGAACTCGCGCAACAGGTCTCGCGGATGATCCGGCCGCTCGCACACCGCGGCCCGGATGATGAGGGCGTGTGGGTCGATGAAGCGGCGGGGGTCGCGCTCGGATTTCGTCGGCTGGCGATCATCGATCTGTCTCCCCGGCGGGCCACCAGCCGATGGCGTCCGCGTCCGGACGCTTTCCGCCTCGTCTTCAACGGAGAGATCTACAACTTCTGCGAGTTGCGGCGTCAGCTCGAGCAGTCCGGCCACATCTTCAAGGGCCACTCCGATACCGAAGTGATCCTCGCGGCCTTCGATCAGTGGGGAGTTCGGGAAGCCATCTCGCGGTTCATCGGCATGTTTGCGATGGCCGTCTGGGACACCGAGCGTGCGCGAGCTGTCGCTCGTGCGCGACCGGCTCGGGAAAGAAGCCGCTGTTCGTCTATCGCGAGCCCGGACTCGTCACGTTTGGATCGGAACTGAAGGCGCTGGTCGCCGGTCCGTCGTTCGATCGCGCGATCAATCCGCAGGCGCTCGCGTCGTACTTGCGCTATCTCTACGTTCCGGCGCCGCACAGCATCTTTCAGCACGTCGTCAAGGTTCCGGCCGGTCACATCCTGACGATTCGCGACGCGCAGCGCCGCTGCCCGAACGCCGGAGAGCTATTGGTCGCTGCGCGACGTCGTCCGCGCCGGAGCTCGAGAATCGTTTCGACGGCAGCGATGACGACGCCATCGACGAACTCGATCGATTGCTGGGCGACGCCGTCCGGCGGCGGCTGCAGTCGGATGTTCCGCTCGGCGCGCTGCTGTCGGGCGGCATCGATTCGTCGGTCGGTTGTCGCGCTGATGCAGGAGGCCAGCAGTCGGCCGATCCGGACCTACACGATCGGCTTCGATGACGAGGCCTTCGACGAGGCCAGCACATGCGGCGCGAGTGGCCGAGGTCGCTCGGCACCGATCACACGGAGCTGCGTCTGACGGGGAAGACGCGCGCTCGCTGATCCCGAACGCTGCCGGACATCTTCGACGAGCCACTGGCCGATCCGTCGCAATTGCCGACGCTGCTCGTGTCGCAGCTCGCCCGCCGCGACGTCACCGTCGCGCTCAGCGGTGACGGCGGCGACGAATTGTTTGGCGGTTACAACCGGTATCTCTACGGCACGCGCGTGCTGCCTCGCGTCAATCGGATTCCGCGCCCGCTTCGCCGCGCCGTCGCCGCCGGCGTCAGCTGCGTGCCTTCTGCGGCCTGGGATCGGTTGGCAGGGTTCTCGAGGATCATGCCGGGTGTGCCCGCAGTCGCGTGTCGGGAGAGCGCATCGGCAAGCTGACGCACGTCATGGCTGCGCCGTCGGTCGGCGACATGTATTGTTCGTTGCTGTCGGCGTGGCAGCGGCCGCCAGATCTCGTCAACGACATCAGAGCGTCCGCGATCATGAACGAGTCGGCGCTCGACGCGACGAGCCGCGTCGAACTCCTCGATCGGATGATGTTGGCCGATCAGTTGACGTACTTGCCGGACGATCTGCTCGCCAAGCTCGATCGCGCGAGCATGGCTGCCAGCCTCGAGGTCCGGGCGCCGCTCGCTCGATCACCGGGTCGTTGAGTTTTCATGGCGTTTGCCGCATCGGCTCAAGCTCCGGGACGGTGTCGGCAAGTGGATTCTGCGACAGGTTCTCTATCGGCGGGTGCCGCGGGCAATTGTCGAGCGGCCGAAGATGGGATTTTCCGTTCCAATCGATCGCTGGCTTCGGGGACCGCTGCGCAAGTGGGCGGACGGCCTGCTGTCGCCAGCGGAGCTCGAACGCGGCGGTCTGCTGGTTGCCGCCCCCATTCTCCGGTCCTGGCGCGATCTGCAGGCAGGCCGCCGCCACGCGGGCGCGGGGCTCTGGGCCGTCCTCATGTTTCAGTCCTGGCGGACACGCTGGGAGGTCTGAGTCGCCTCTTGTTCCGCGGAGATCGATCATGTCCAGATGCCTGTCCGTCGTCATTCCCGCGTTCAACGAAGAAGCCACGCTGGTCGCGGTCACGCAGAGGATCCTCGCGGTCGAGTCTCTCCACGACGTCGTGATTGTCGACGATTGCTCCACCGATCGGACTGGTGACATCGCCGAGGAGCTCGCGCGCCTGTATCCGCAGGTGAAGGTCCTCCACCATCGGACGAATCGTGGCAAGACAGAAGCGTTGAAGACCGGATTCGCCCAGACCACGGGGGATATCGTGATCGTGCAGGATGCCGATCTGGAGTACAACCCGTCCGAGATCGAGCACGTGATCGCGCCCATTCTCGCCAATGAGGCTGACGTCGTTTACGGTTCACGCTTCCTGGTGCGGCGGGCGGCGAGGGTCTTGTACTTCTACCACTATCTTGCGAACAAGACGTTGACGTTCTTCTCGAACCTGTTCACGAACGTGAACCTGACCGACGTCGAGACCGGCTACAAGGCGTTTCGCGGCGACATCATCCGCAACATGACGATTACCAGCACCGGCTTCGGGTTCGAGATCGAGGTGACCGCCAAGCTGGTGAAGCTCGGATGCCGCTTGTTCGAGGTCCCGATCTCGTATCACGGCCGTACCTACGAAGAAGGCAAGAAGATCGGAGTGTGGGACGGCGTTGCCGCGTTCTGGTACGTCATCAAGTTCAACCTGTTCTGCAGTCTCGAGAGTTCGTTTCGCGTCCTGCCGCGCGCCGCACGTCCCGCGTTGCGGCGGGCGTAGATCACCATCTGTGGGCTCTTTCCAAGCCCTGCGCCGTCGGATACTCAAGTCGTGACGATGTCGAAATTCAGCACCGGCGGGCTGTATCACGCCTCACTGCTGTCGGCCGGGATGCTCTACGTGCTCCTGGGCTGCGGCAGCGCGTTGACCAGGCTGCCGATCTGCGACGAGGGCTGGTATGCAAACCCCGCGTTCAACCTGAGCGCCGGGCGATCGATGGGCACGACCGTCCTCGAGTCCGCAGGGACGCCGTTGCACGGTCTCGACCGCCACACGTACTGGGTCATGCCGCTGTATATCGTCGGCGAAGCATCCGTGTACGAGCTGTTCGGCGCAGGCTTGCTGCAAACGCGCCTGTTCTCGCTTGCCTGGGGTCTTGTCCTTCTGGCTTCGTGGTTTGTCATCCTGCGCGCTCTGTTCGAGGACAAGTACGTCGCGCTGCTTGGTGTGTTCGTGATGGCGATCGACTCGTACATGATTGCTGTCGGCTCCACCGGCCGCAGCGACATGATGTGTGCAGGTCTGGGCTCGGCGGGGATCGCTGCTTATCTGTGGCTCCGGGCCCGGAACTTGTTCGTCGCGCTGTTCGGCAGCAACGCACTGATTGCCGCGAGCGGCATGACCCATCCGAACGGCGTCCTCTATCTGGCGAGTTTGACCTTTCTGGTCGTGTTCTTCGATCGTCGAAACATCAGAGTGATCCATGTTGGCGCGGCCGCTGCGCCGTATCTGATTGGGGCGGCGATGTGGAGCACGTACATTTTCCAGAACCCCGCCGACTTCATCGCCCAATTCGGCAGCAATGCACGCACACGGACGTCAGGCATCACCTCACCCTGGGCCGTGATCAGAGGAGAAGCTCTGCGATACGTGAACGCCTACGGGCTGGGTTCACAGTCGACGGGGTTGGCCCGCATCAAGATCGTCATGCTGCTGGCATATCTCGCGGGAATGACCGGAGTCCTGCTGAGTCCATTCCTGCGCAGGCAGACGCCGTCACGCGTCCTGCTGTTCATGACCGGGTTGACGTTCGGTCTGATGGTCATCGTCGAAGGAGCCAAACAGGACTGGTATCTGGTTCACATCATTCCGCTATTCGGCGCGCTGCTGGCCCTTTGGATTGTCCACTGTGTCAGGGCTCATGTGCTGCCTGCCGGGATCGTCGCGCTCGGGATGGCGGGGTTCGTCGTTGTGAATGTCGGACTTGTTGGCTGGTTGGCACACCGCACGGACTACCAGTCCAAATACATGCCGGTCGTTGAATTCCTGCGAGCGACACCGAACGAGCACGCGCGAATAATCGGCAGTGCCGAACTGGGCTTCCAGGTTGGATTCGATCGCGTCAGCGACGATACGCGGTTGGGGTACTACAGCCGGAAGATGCCGGATTTGATCGTGGTGGAACACATCTACGAGGGCTGGTTTCGGAAGCATGAGGTCAGGGAGCCGGACGTCTATCGGCATGTACGGACGACTCTGGCGGCGGCACGGAAGGTGTTCGACAACGGCCAGTACCGGGTGTACTCGGTGACCTCACGGTGATTCGATGAGCAGACGCCGATCTCAATATCTCGTCGTCGCCGCTCTGGTCTTCGTCGCGGTCACTGGACTGCTTCGAAACCGCTTCGGCGCCTACCTCGGGGCGAGCGGACTGTTCAGAGGCCCGGTTCGCCGTTGATGCGCCGGTCTCTCCCGAGTCGTTTTGCCCCGGCGGCCGCAATCCGAATCCGAACGTCGTGCTCTGCGACAACTTCGAGGATGATGGCTTCGAGCGCCGGTGGGACATCGGCGGGCACCAGGGCATCTGGCCCACCTCCCAATTCGTGTTGTGCACGGACGGTCAATTTGGCTTCCACGATCGGTGCGCCGCATGGAGCAACAAACTCGTGTTCGACCGCGAGTGGGGCTTCTATGGCTACGACGGACGCCGGGCATTCACGCCCCAGTCGGAGTTCTACGTTCGTTGGTACCAATACATCGGCGATCCGTTTGTCTGGGGCACGCTCGAAGACAAGTCCGTGATGCTGCACGATCAGGCGAACACGCTCGTTGGCTACGTGGGAACGAATCGAAACCATTTGCCGGTCGTGCCGGACAGCGGACCGGGGAAGCCGTTCGTCGCGAATTACCAGGACGTCGATACGCCTGAGACCGGCGGCCTCTATACCAAAGTGAATCGATTTCAGAACCAGGGCAGGAACATCACGCTGCAGCCCGGCAACTGGTACCTTTTCGAGTGGTACGTGAAGCTGAACGATCCAGGCGTGTCGAACGGCGTGACCAGGCTCTGGATCGATCCGGCCGCCGACCCGATCACGAACCAAACGTTGCGGATGGAGTACACCGACATGCGGTGGTTGAAGGCTCGCGACGCCGGGAAACAATTCGGCGTCGTGCGGTTCACCGTGTACCACCAACGGTGCGAGATCGCGCAGCACACGTGTCCACCCTACGCGCCGGTTGTGTTGTCCCAGTCTCAGCGATGGGATCAGCTGGTCATCAGCAAAACGCCAATCGGTCCAATGGAGCAATCACTCATCACTCATCACTGATCGCGAATCCCTATCCTCGAATCACTAATCGTTGAATCCCCGAATCACTCATCCTTGAATCGTTTGCATCCTCAAATCCTTTGAGGATGCAGCGATTTGACGATGCGGAGATCCGAGGCTGAACTGAGATTCGCGGATTCAACGATTCAAGGATCGGGGATTCGAGGATGAGGGATTCGAGGATGAGGGATTCGAGGATAAGTGATTCAGGATTAGTGATCAGTGATCAGTGATTAAGATGGACCGCCCGCGGCTGTTGTTTCTGTGTCAGACGTTGCCGTATCCCCCGGATGGGGGCGTGTGGATTCGAACCTACCATGTGCTTCGACTGCTCGCCCGAGCGTTTGACATCACCGCCCTGTGTTTCGAGCGCGCAAGCAGTGCCGGATCGAAGGACGATCAGCGCGCGGCCCGAACGGCGCTCAGTCCATTCGCCGATGTCGAAGTCTTTTCCATTCCGCAGAAGCACAGCCGCGCCAGGTTCATCTGGGACCATTCGCGCAGCGTCGCATGCTCCCGCGTTTATACGGCATACCTTTACGAATCTCGTGCCTTCCGTAAGCGGCTGCGGGAAGTTCTGCAATCGACGAAGTTCGATCTCGTCCACGTGGACAGTCTCGATCTCGCGAGCTACCTGCGATCTACTTGCGACGTCCCGACCGTCTGCGTCCATCACGACGTCGAATCCAGCCTGCTGCGGCGGCGGGCCGACGTTGAGCGATCACCGTGGCGTCGCCACTATCTCCGGATGCAAGCCGGCTTCATGGAAGAGACCGAACGTCATTGGTGCGCGCGCCTCGCCCTGAACGTCATGGTCTCGCCTCACGATGCCGAGCGGCTCGAAAAGCTGGTGCCTTCGGCCCGGACGAGCATCGTGCCCAACGGCGTGGACCTCGAGGAATTCCGGCCCACTGGCTCCGGTGGCGATGGAATCGCGTACGTCGGTGGCACGAGTCCATTTCCGAATCTTGATGCGCTTGATTTCTTCTGCGATCTGGTCCTTCCGCACCTTCGCGCGGCGTTGCCCGGGCCCCGCATCCGCTGGATCGGGCGCGCGTCGGCAGCCGAGCGTCACCGTTATCAGGAGCAATGTGGCGTCGACCTGACTGGGTACGTTGACGATGTCAGGCCTTTGATGGCGGATGCGGCATGCCACATCGTCCCGTTGCGGCTGGGCGGTGGAACGCGCCTGAAGATTCTCAATTCCTGGGCCATGGGGAAACCCGTCGTCGCGACCTCCATCGGATGCGAGGGCCTCGATGCGGTAGACGGCACAAACATTCTGATTCGTGACGATCCTCGTTCGTTCGCCGATGCGATCGTTCGCCTCATCGCGGACCGCGAATTGCGGGAAACGATCGGCAAAGCCGGTCGTGCGACGGTTGAACGACTGTATAGCTGGGATGCCATCGGCGACGCGCTGATCGAGCGGTACCTGGCGGTTGTCAATGCTGGTGCAAGACATCTCACTCCTGCCGTCGAGTTCGGCCGGCACGCTCAATACGGTCATCCCTGAGGGCACCACGGCGGCGGATCTCTCTTGGGATCCCCTTCTGGTTGCGGTTGCGGCGTACCTCGTGACCGCGGTCGGTCGTGTGCACCAGCTGTTTCCGGTCCTGGAGATCTTTCATCCGGCAACGCTGGCGGCGCTTGCGGCACTGGTCGCATTTGCGCTGGATCGTTCCGGCGAGCGGCGGCTCCGTGACGTGTTTTTTGGGCCGACGAAGTTCGTCGTCGCACTGCTCGTCTGGATGGTCCTGTCCGTGCCAGGTGCGCTGGTGCTCGGAACCAGCGTCGACGTCGTCTTTGGCGATTTCATCAAGACCGCCATCATGTTTGTCGTCATGGCCGGTGCGATACGAGGGGCACGCGACGTCGAGCGGCTGGCGCTCGTCTATCTCGCGTCTGCGACTCTCTATGCCGCGGTCGTGATCGCGCGATTCGATGTGGGGTCTGGAGAGGCCTGGCGTCTCGGCCGGTTGTATTACTACGACGCGAATGACTTCGCGACGTTTATCGTGACCGCGCTTCCACTTGGCATCTACTTCCTCCATGCAGGCCGCGGCATGTTGACCCGGGGCCTCGCGAGTGTGTCACTTGGCGTGCTCGCGCTGGCGTTCGTTCGTACGGGATCGCGCGGCGGATTCATTGCGCTGCTGGCGGTTGCGACGTTCGTGCTCCTGCGATACACGGCGATCGCACTTCGATGGCGGATCGCAGCTACCGCGCTCGTCGCCCTGGTGGTGCTCGGAACCGCCAGCGACCAGTACTGGACCCAGATGGGCACGATCCTTTCCGATTCTGACTACAACCGCACCGACGAAAGCGGCCGGATGCAGATTTGGCGTCGAGGAATCGGATACATGTTTCGAAACCCGGTCTTTGGAGTTGGTCCGGGCAACTTCTCAGGCGGCCGAAGGCATGCTTTCGCCGTTTGCAGACCGGCAGCAGTTCGGGTTCGGGGTACGGTGGAATGCTGCGCACAACAGCTACATCCAAGTGGGCGCGGAACTTGGCATTTCAGGGTTATGTCTGTTCGTCGCGATCATCGTCGGTGCCTTCATCGCCCTCGGGCGGCTGACCCGGTCGGACCGCGCGGTCGATTCCGATACCGGCCTCAATCGGCGAGCTCTCACACACGCGCTGACTGGATCGCTGGTCGGGTTCGTCGTCGGCGCGTATTTCCTGTCACTGGCGTACTCCGAAATGTTCTATACACTCCTGGCGATGAGCGTGGGGTTGTGCAAAGTGCCCCACACGCCCTGGTCCCCGTACGACTGACATGTCGCTCGGAGGACGAACGACGCAGGCCATCCGCCTCGCGGGCCCGCTCTGCTACCACGCCATGCGGGCGTGCGGCCTGCCGGCAATCAATCGCCGGCTGCACGATGCCGGCCTGATTCTCTGCTATCACAACGTCGTTGCCGTCGGCTCCCCGGCGTGTGGCGATCCGGGTCTCCACATGCCCTGCGATCGTTTCGAGCAGCAGATCCGCTGGCTCGCTGCCCACTACACGGTCATTGACCTGAGCGAGTTCGTCGATCGGGTGACGGCCGGCAAGTCTTTGCGAGCGGTCGCGGCCCTGACATTTGATGACGCCTATGCCGGTGTCTTCGACCAGGCGGCGCCAGTTCTTCGACAGGTCGGAGTACCGGCCACCGTCTTCGTCGTCGGCACCGCGGGCCGGCGGGCGGGATTCTGGTGGGATCAGAAGCCGGTTGTGGAATCGTCCGATCCTGCCTTGCGCCGCCAGTGGCTGAACACCCTGCGCGGCGACGAGACTGCAATCGTGCCAGGCGATGCGCGAGAAGAACTGCCCGCCTCCCATCGCCCGGCTGATTGGAGCGTCATCCGCTCCGCCAGTCAGTCGGGCATGACTGTCGGGGCGCACTCGGTCACCCATCGATCGTTGCCAACGTTGAGCGATGCCGAACTGGAGTTCGAGGTTGTGACCAGCCGATCCATCGTCGAGCATGCCATCGGCACTCGCCCGGACTTCTTCGCCTATCCCTACGGGTTGTGGGACTACCGCGTCAGGTCACGAGTTCGTCTCGCCGGATACCGTGCGGGGCTGACGCTGAACGCGGGACTGAATCGTCCGTTCGCCGATCCCTGCAGCCTTCGGCGGGTCAATGTGCCCGCGGGAATCTCCGGGGCCGCCTTCGAGGCGTGGGCCGCAGGCTTGACGATTACCCATTCATGATCACACTCCGCCCTGCCTCAGGCCTTTGCCTCGCACATTTGATTGAGTCCGACGGACCTGGCGGTGCCGAGCGCGTTGTTGCGGACCTGGCGAGCGAGTTCCAGGCGAGCGGTGCGACCAACGTCGTGTTTCTTCCCGCGGACGGCGATGGATGGCTCGCCCGGCAACTACACGGCACGGGTGTGGCCGTCGAGCACTTCCGGATCGATCGACCTCTATCGCCGGCGTGTGTGAAATCCCTGGCGGCCGCGTTCCGCCGCCATCGAGTCGATCTCGCACACAGCCACGAGTTCTCCATGGCTGTTTACGGCGCCTGGGCCTCGTGGCTTGCCGGCGTCCCCCATGTGATCACCATGCACGGCAGCCGGTATTACGCGGCACATCTTCGCCGGCGCGTTGCGATGCGGGCAGCCGTTGCGCTCAGCGGCCGCACGATTGCCGTCTCCCATCCTCTTGCCGAACACATCAGCGCGGACCTGCACGTCAGTCGGTCTCGAATCGGCACGATTCTGAACGGCGTTCGCGCGACCGGCCCAACCGAATCCAGTCTGCGTACAGAGCTGCGGCTCGAACGCGAGGACCGGCTCATCGTGTCCGTCGGGAATCTTTATCCGGTCAAGGGGCATCAGCACCTGATTGACGCTCTTGGGATGTTGGCCGCTCGTCATCCACGTGTGCACCTCGCAATCAGCGGTCGCGGTGAGATGGCCGATGCATTGACTGCGCGTGCACGAGCGTTGGGTGTGCATGACCGTCTTCACCTGCTCGGATTACGATCGGATGTCCCGGCGGTACTGGCCGCGGCCGACGTCTTCGTCCTGCCATCGCTTTCCGAAGGATTGCCGCTCGCGCTGCTCGAAGCGATGTTTGCGAGGTGTCCGATCATTGCGAGTGACGTCGGCGATGTCGCCGTTGCGCTTGCACGTGGTGACGCGGGAATCCTCGTTGCGCCAGGCAACGCTGCCACTCTTGCCCGCGCGTTAGATCTTCTGCTCGGCGATCGCACTCGCGCGCGCCAACTTGGCGAACGCGCATTTCGTCGCGCGACCGCTGAATACGACATCTGCCAGATGGTTCGACGGTATCGCGCCGTCTATGACGACCTGCTCGGTCGCACCGTGACGGACAAGTCGGATGGATCGCACGTTCTCGCCGTAAGGAGAAATCAATGACTAATGCCGGTCGAAACTGGACCGCCCTTGCCTCGAGCCTGATCGCGCTTGCGATGGCGTCGGGAAACCCGGCGGCGCAGGCCCCTTCCATCACCGTTACGCCCAGCAACCCGACGATTCTCGTTGGGCAGACGCAACAGTTCACGGCGACCGGCATATCCGCCCCCGCCATGATCGCGGGCGGCGGCTATCACACCTGTATGCTGATGACAGATCAGTCGGTGCGCTGCTTTGGTGAAAACAACTGGGGTCAGCTCGGGAACGGCGGTTTTGCCAACGCGTCGACGTCAGTGGCCGTGAGCGGTCTCACCACCGCCGTCAGCGCCGGTGCCGGCATCGAACACTCGTGCGCGCTGCTTGCTGATGGCACGGTACGGTGCTGGGGGACGAACTTCGTCGGCCAGCTCGGGGACGGAACGATTGGTGGAGGTTCGGCGGTTCCCAAGACTGTGCTGAACCTGAGTGGCGTCCTGGCTCTCGCGTCGGGAGGCTTCCACAACTGCGTGATTCTCTCCGATCACACCGTCCAGTGCTGGGGACGCAATCAGGACGGCCAACTTGGTAATGGCAACAATACGACCGATGCCGGCACACCGCAGCCGGTAGCGGGCCTCAGCGGCGTCGTCGCGCTGGCCGGCGGCGGTTATCACACGTGTGCGCTCTTGACCGACGCCAGCGTTCGTTGCTGGGGGCGGAACGATCGTGGTCAAGTCGGCGACGGCACCAGCACGTCGAGGACGACGCCTGTGGTGGTCAGCGGCATGACGAATGCGGTCCAGTTGAGCGCCGGGTTGTACCACACGTGTGCGCTGCTCGCTGACGGCACGGTGCAGTGCTGGGGACAGAATGATTCGGGCCAGATCGGGGGCACGCTGGTCTTTTCATCGGTCCCGGTGACGGTCAGTGGCATTGCCAACGCCGTCGCTGTGAGTGCGGGCGTCTTTCACAGCTGTGCGCTGTTATCGGATGGCACGGTCCGCTGCTGGGGACAGAACGGCAACGGACAACTGGGCAATGGCACAACGACGAACTCTTCGTCGCCGGTCGACGTCAGCGGCTTGAGCAATGTGATTCGAGTCACGGGCGCCGGGCTTCACACGTGCGCGATCATGTCCAATCAAGCCGCGCGATGCTGGGGCTACAACGTTTACGGCCAACTCGGTAATGGCAATACGACAGACTCATCGACTCCGGTACCGGTGGTCGGGACCGGCGGTGTGACGTGGAGCAGCAGCAATCCTTCAGTGGCCACGATCGACGCGGGCGGCCGCGCGACCGCCATCGCGCGCGGCACGACGACGATTGCGGTGACCGATGGATCGGGCAACAGCGGGAATACGACGCTCACCGTGACCGCATTGAGCGCATTGTCGGTGACTCTCGCTGGGAACCGGCGCCGGCAGCGTGTCCTCGAATCCTGCCGGCATCAACTGCGGCACCGACTGTACCGAAACCTATCCGAGCGGCACGGCGGTGACGCTGACGGCAGCACCAGTCAACGGCTCGTCGTTCGCCGGCTGGACTGGCGGAGGATGCACGGGTACCGGTCCCTGCACGGTCACGCTTACCGCTGACACGACGATCACCGCCCGGTTCGATCGCATCACATTCGCGCTGAACGTGAGCCGGAGTGGCGCTGGCGCCGGCGCCGTCAACTCGAACCCGGCTGGGATCAGCTGTGGCCTGGATTGCTCGGAAACCTACCCGAGTGGCACCGTCGTCACGCTCACCGCTGCGGCGGGCAGCGGGTCATCCTTCGCCGGGTGGTCGGGCGGCGGCTGCACCGGCACCGGGACATGCACCGTTACAGTCTCGGCCGCGACGGCGGTTGATGCTCGGTTCGATCTGATTACCCACTCGCTTGGTGTCACGCGTACTGGCGGAGGGTCAGGCACCGTGACGTCGAGCCCTGCGGGCGTCAATTGCGGTAACGATTGCAGCGAGACCTACCCGGGCGGCACGCCGGTGACCCTCACGGCCAGTCCGGCAAACAACTCAACATTTGCCGGGTGGTCAGGTGCCGGCTGCACCGGAACCGGAACGTGCTCGGTCAATATGTCGGCGGACGCAACCGTCAGCGCACGTTTCGATCTGATCACGTTCCCGGTCACCGTCAGCCGTGCAGGCAGCGGCACGGGGACGGTGACGTCGAATCCCGCGGGCATCACCTGCGGGACGGATTGTTCTGAGCCGTATGTGAGCGGATCCTCCGTGACGCTCACGGCCGTCGCCGCATCCGGATCGATTCTGACCGGCTGGACTGGTTGCACTACGACGTCTGGCGCAACCTGCACGGTCACCGTGAACTCAGCGCGATCGGTGACCGCAACCTTCGCGAGGGTCTACACGCTGACGGTTCAGAAGTCCGGTCTCGGCAGCGGCACGGTCACGTCGAGTCCCGCCGGGATTAGCTTGCGGCAGCACCTGCTCCGCGTCGTTCATCAGCGGCACGACCGTGACGCTGACCGCGACCCCGGGACCGCTCACTCTGTTTACCGGTTGGAGCGGCTGCGACAGCACGTCGGGCAACGTCTGCACGGTCAACATCAACGCCGCTCGATCGGTCACCGCGAGTTTTCTGGGTGTACTCGCTCCCTAAACAGCTGAATCCCTGATCACTGATCACTCCGAGGGGCTTTCGCCCCTCGGACTCCCCGACACGCTCGCTCGCGGGGCCCCGCGAGCCCCACTCCGCTCGCGTGGGCTCACTCGCTGCGCTCGTTCGCCAGAGGGCCCGGACTCGGCGTTGACAGCAGTTCGAGTCACTCATCCTGAATCTCGCATCCACCACCTGATCCTTGACTCAACGCTGCGATTCCGGGATTCAAAGATTCACGGATTCGAGGATCAGCGACCCATGTTCCCGGACGCGCAGATTCACGATCAGTGATCAGTGATTAGCGATTCAAGGTTTACGTAAGGAATATCCAATGACTCTGAACAAGATCTCCAAATTTGTCCTTGCCGTCGCGATCGGAGCAGTGCCGGCGGCGATCCTGCGTGCACAGGCTCCGACGATCTCATTGTCTCCGAGCAATCCGCAGATCCTCGCAGGGCAGTCGCAGCAGTTTTCGGCGACGAGTGCGCTCACGCCGACGGCGGTTGCAGGCGGCGGGTACCATACGTGCCTTCTGTTTCCCGACGCGACGATACGCTGCGCAGGCGAGAACAACTGGGGGCAGTTGGGCAATGGGGGCTTCGCGAACGCGGCGACACCAGTGCCGGTTACCGGCATCAACACGGCGAACGTCGTCGGTGCCGGTATCGAGCACACCTGTTCTCTTCTTGCGGACGGCACGATCCGCTGCTGGGGCACGAACTATGTTGGACAACTCGGTGACGGCACGATGGCAGGGCTGTCGGAAGTGCCCAAGCCAGTGCAGGGCATCACCGGCGCCATCGGCCTCGCGGTAGGCGGCTTTCACAATTGCGCGCTTCTTTCCGACCGGACCGTGAAGTGCTGGGGAAGGAACCAGGACGGGCAAGTCGGCAACGGTGATAACACGACCGACGTCAGAGCGCCGGCGCTGCCCGTGTCCGGGCTCGCCTCGGTCGCCGCGATCAGCGCGGGGGGATATCACTCGTGCGCGCTGATGCCGGATTCCACGGTGCGCTGCTGGGGGCGGAACACACGCGGGCAACTCGGCGATGGCACGAATACCTTCTTTGCCTCGACGCCGGTCGCAGTCAGCGGTATGACGACGGCAGTCTCGGTGAGCGGTGGGTTCTATCACACCTGCGCCGCGCTGCGCGATGGGACCGTGCAGTGCTGGGGGGACAACGACTCCGGTCAGATCGGCAATACGCTCGGCTACTCGAACGTGCCGATGACGGTGGCCGGCATTTCGAACGCGCTCGCTGTCAGCGCGGGCGCGTACCACACGTGCGCAATGCTGGCCGACGCGACGGTCCAATGCTGGGGACGAAATACCAACGGGCAACTGGGCAACGGCGCGACGACAAATTCATCGTCTCCCGTTCCGGTCGGGGGCCTGGCCGGTCCGGGATTTCTTGGCGCCGGAGGCATCCACACCTGCGCGCTCACCGCGGATCGTTCCGGCCGCTGCTGGGGATGGAACGTGTACGGTCAGCTTGGCAATGGCACCACGAGCGACTCGTCGGTCCCGGTGAAAGTCAGCGGGACAGGGCTCACGTGGGCGAGCAGCAACACGAACGCGGCGACCATTTCCGCTACCGGGCGAGCGACCGGCATAGGCCGTGGAGTTACGACGATCAGCGTGACGGACAGTGCGGGAAACGCTGCGAGCACTCTGCTGACGGTGAGAACGATGGAGACGCTGACGGTGACCCGATCGGGCCTGGGCAGCGGCACGGTCACGTCGGCGCCCGCCGGCATCAACTGCGGCGGCGCGTGCTCGGCCACCTACCTTGACGGGACGGCCGTGACGCTGACCGCGACGCCAGGCACGCTCTCGGTCTTCGTCGGATGGACCGGCTGCGATTCAGTCTCGGGCGCGAGCTGCACCGTGACGATGTCGGCCGGCAGGTCCGTGAACGCCGAGTTCCTGGGCGTCCCGATGAACTGACCGGGAATGGCGGGAGGTCCCAGGCCTACCGAACGATCCTCAAGTTTGTCGGCGCCGATGGCGCTCGCGGCGTCCCCGACGCAAGGCATCCGATGTAGCTCTTGGCGACCACCACGTGATCGAAGAGCATCGGGCTCGTGACTCCGACAGGATCGCTCGGCGAATAGTTCTGCAGCCAGATCCAGTTCAGGTTCAGATTGGCGTCGTTCCGCCACTGGAAGCCTTCGAAGGGCGTTCCGCTGGCGCTCTGCACGAAGTTGCCGCCGTTCCATGTGCCGTTCGGGAATCCCTGCCCGAGGTGGCTCACCTTCACGCCATTGATCCAGATGGCGTGTTCCCCGTTGAACGCGGTGACGGGGTTGTTGAGTTTGACCATCTGTTCAACGCACGCCCATTGGCCCGGTGTCACCTTCACCGTGGAACTGTTCAACAGCGTGTTGCCCCAGTACTTGCCGTCGTTGGCCACGCGCATGTTCATCCAGTAATCGTAGTGATCGAAGTGTGTCCGGTCGTCGGATTGCTCAGCGGCGGCGGAGAAGCGATCGTTCCCTGTTGGCTTGATGCCCGCCTGCGGATCCGGCCAGGAGACCGCAGGGTTGTGGCCGCCCATCCAGATTCCGTCGTGCACGTACGCACCGGTGGTCGGATACTTGACGTAATAGCGCACGTACAGCGTGTCGTTGACAGCCGGGTTCAGCAGCTTATAGAGATGTCCGCCCGTGTTCACGCCGCCACCGACCGCTGGAACATTGAGCGAGTGCGTGCCCGGGCTGCCGGCCGGCACGTCCGGGCTGAAGAGCATGGCCGCACCGTTGAGGATGTCGCTCCACCGGCTGAAGAGATCCGTGAGCGCCGCCTCCTCGAACTTCTCGACGAACACGACGTTCGCGTTGTTCTCGATCCCCACGTCGCCTGGGTACGACGCTGCGATCCCTGGCGGAGGAGGAGTCGTCGTATTCGACACCGTCACGCTGACGGCGGCGGTCGTGGTCTGATTGCCCGCGGCGTCGCGAGCGATCGCCGTCAGCGAGTGAGCGCCATTGGCGAGGCTCGTGCTGTTCCACGAGATCGAATACGGCGCAGTCGTATCCTCGGCGCCGAGCGCCGCGCCGTCGACCTTGAATTGAACACCGGCGACACCGACATTGTCAGTCGCTGTCGCGGAGACGTTGGCTGTGCCAGACACCGTCGCGCCCGCTGCCGGAGCCGTCAGCGACGCAACCGGGGGTGTCGTATCGCCGCCGCCCGCTGGAGCAATCGGGCCTGGCCAGGTATCGGTCCGAAGTTGCACGCCAGAGAAGTACCAATATTGCCCGGTATCGGCCGCACCCTGTTGCCCGTTGTTGCCGAGACCGAAGTCATTCATCCAGGCTGGATCGACACAAAAGCTGAATCCACCGGCGTAGTAAGACGCCAACGTCCAGTCGTCGCGCCCATTCCACGATCCACCGGCTTTGTAGTCGGACTGCTGAAACTCCGCGTCCGACATGATCAGCGTGCCGGCCGCGTTGTAAACGCGTGGGTGCACCTGAACGTGCGTCGCGTCGACGAAGTGCACGAAGTATTCGAGGCGATACCACTGGCCATTCGAAAGCTGCTGCGCCGCGGTCCAGTGGCCGATCGGATAGGTATAGCCGCAGCCGTACAGACTCATGACCGCGCGGAAGCTCGACGGCCCGCCATACTTTCGCATGAACGTCAGGTTCGGGTACTGATACGTATCCACCGTCACGATGTGATCGCCGGACGACGAGGTGTCGTCGTTCTTCATGTAGTACCGGAGGTAATAGTCAGTCGACGGCGCGATGAAGTTGTCGACCTGCAGGTTGGCCGCGTACGAGGAGCCACGCTGTTGAACGCGCAACGCATTGTGGCCGTTGACGCCGCCGGACACGACCGACAGCAGCTGAACGCTCGAGCCGCCGTTGAACTCCCAGTAGTTCGGCCACTTGCCGCCGTCACTCACGATGTTGGCCGCAACCCCGACGCCGGTGTCCCACGTGCTTTCGAAGACGATGCCCGGTCCTGCCGCGACGGCATGCCCAACGTAGAGGACCAGCCCGATCGCGGCGGCAGCGCGCGCAAACCGGCCAGTCAGAACGTTGGGAGCGGATGACGTGCGGGACTCGAGTGGGACCATGAATCCTCCCGGGTACGGTGGAGGGGTCCCCTGGGTCTGATCTGTCCCTTACGAAACAGCCGCCGCTCCGAGGTGAGTAGCCTGCGGCTCCGCGAGCCCGTCTTGCGACAGGTCGCCATCGGTAAGGAACCCCTGCGTGCGTGTTGATATCTCCTGACGCAAGAGGGCTGCCACGCCTGCCTGAAGTGGAATCCTTGAAAAACAGGCAGATCTTCGCCTTCTGTCGCTGGTGGGCCCTTGCAGGATTACAAACTGGACCCCGCAATTACACGACCCTGCCCGAGCGCTGAGCACGAATTACACGGCTGTTCGATCGACACCAGCGGATGACCACGCCATCTTTTCACCCAGAAAGGCCTGTTTCGTGGAACGCACCCCAGCCACCGACGCTACATGTGCGGCAGGTGAGACGACGATGACAATCGCCTCCGAACTCGACATTGTGGCGGCGCGCCGACAGGGCCGGACTTACGTGCTCCAGCTCGGGTTCTCCTCGCCAGAGGCCACGCTTGTCGCGACGGCCATCTCTGAGCTCGCGCGGAACATCGTCCTTTATGCCAGGGAAGGAGAAATCGTCATGAGGCCGCTGGAGCGCGATGGCCGGCCCGGAGTCCTGATCATCGCGCGCGACGAGGGGCCAGGGATCTCGGAAGGGCGGCGTGCAGCCATCGACGCACCCAGCGGCAGCGGCGGCGTCATGGGGCTGCGCGCGATGAAACGGCTGCTGGACGAATTCGAAATCGACTCACGTGCGGGCCACGGTACGCGCGTGGCCGTGAAGAAGTGGAAGGCGTGAACTAACGCAGCGCGAAATCCTGACCGGGGTCCGGGGTCCGGGATCCGAGATTCGACGACGACAAAAAACGGCGGCTCCATTTCCGGAGCCGCCGTTTTTTTATCTACTGGAAACTGGTTACTGGTAACTGGAAACTGGTAACCGGGAATCGACTTAGAACACGAACCTGAATCCAAACCGCATCGTCCGCTGCCCGCCGGTCGTGCCCCCAATTTGTCCAAAGGTGTTCCCGGCGTTGGTGCTGAACCCGGTATTCGGGTTGCCCCACCGCGCGGAGTTCGTCGTGTTGTACATATCGACGTGAATCTCCGCGTAGCGCTTTGCGCCCACGCTGAAGCGCTTGAAGAGCGAGCTGTCGAGTTCCCAGAAGCCCGGCCCTTCCGGACCGCTGTTGCGCTTCATGTTGCCCTGGGTTGCGCTGGCTGGCTGCGCATACGCCTTCGGATCGAAGTACAGCAGGCCAGGTCCGAGACCGCCGATGATGTTCTCCGAGCCCACCTGGTCCGCATACGCGCTGTTGCCGGGAGTATTGAACAGCGTGCCATTTGCGCCGATGGAGAGCGGCACGCCAGACTGCGCGATGTAGATGTTGCTGATCTGCCAGCCGCCGATGATGTTGGCCAGAACGCCCTCGTTCAGCCACTTCTTGCGCGGCCCCCACGGGAGCTCGTAGATCACGGTGCCTACATAGTTGTGGGTCCGATCGAAGTTCGATCGTGCCCAGCTGGTGTTGAAGTCGATTGGCGTGGCGATGCCGGTGTTCTCGTTCGCGTAATCCATCGACTTGCTCAGCGTGTAGGAGTTGGTGACGAGCAGGCCGTTGCTGAACCGCCGATCGATCTTCATCTGCAGGGAGTGGTACTGCGACTTGTTGTCATTGGTTCGCGTACGTGACGTGCCCGTGCGGTTGAATGTCGCGAACTGCGGTCGTCCCGAGTTGCCTAATCCGTAGACCATGCCCGCATTTGTATCGACGTCCATCACGAGGTTGACGCCGCGGTTGCCGACATAGGCGACATCGACGGTGAATCGATAGGGCAGCTCGCGCTGGAACGCGACGTTCCACGAATGGAGGGTACCCTCGCGCAAGCCCGACGGGATGACGTCATAGGTCGAGTTCAGCAGGCTGCCGGTCGCGGGAATGATGCCGTCGGATGGAATGTTCAGCAGCACCGGGTCAGGGAACCCGACCGCCATCGCGCCCGCTCGCTGGAATCCGTTTGCGGCCGATCCGTTGTAATTCTGCTTCACCGGGTAGTTGAAGGCGTAGCGGTTGTCCGGGAACGGAATCGTGCTGGCGCCGTACCCCGCACGAACGACGCTCTTCTCATTCAGACGCCAGGATACGCCGGTGCGCGGCGCGAAATTGGTGAACGTGCTCTTGACGTTCAGCGCGTTGTCCTGGTTTCCGTACCCGGCAACCCGGATCGTGTTCGTCGTCGGATCGTAGTTGGCCAGCGTGCCCTTTCCCTCGAGTCCTTGAAGCGGCGTGTAGTACTCCCACCGCAGGCCGAGGTCTACCGTCACGTTCGATCGCGCTTGCCACTTGTCGTGGGCGTAGAGGAACGTCCCCATGTGTTGCGTACCTGGCGCGTCGATGACCTTGAGGTCGCGCTGGACGGTGTTCGGCCAGTCGAGCAGGAACGATGCGAGCGCGTTGGCGACGTTGAGCGCGGCGGACTGCTCGGCGGGAACGGTCGTGCCCGACGAATTGAACGCGAACCGTCCGCGCGGACCGCCCGCGTCCTGCGTCTGCAGGAGCATGTCGCGGTTGTGACGCCACTCGCCACCAACCTTGACCGTATGCGTGCTCAACATCCTGGTCAACGTCGTTACCACGCTCCAGGTCTTCTCCGACCGGTCCCATGGCTGGCTGGCTGAGAAGCCAAGCAGGGGATCCCCATAGCCGCCGATGCTGATCTGAGAAACGCCGCTGGTGTACTGATCGATGTTCGCACCGGGAATACCAACGTCTGTGCTGGTCGTCAGTCCATCTCCCGTGGTGGCGGTGACGTTATGGTAGTAGTTCAGACCTCCACGCACGTCGAGGACCGTCTTCGGACCGAACACCCGCGTCCAGGTCACCGCGGTGCTGCTGCTCGTGTTCGTGCCGGTGCCGGCGAAGCCGCCGTTCGCCGGGCCGCCGTAATCGCCGAACAGGCCCGGATCGAAAACCACCGGGCGCATGAAGCTGACGCGATAGGACATCTGATCCTTCGCGCTGATGGTGTAGTTGACCTTCGCGTCGAATCCGTCGGTCGTCTTCTCGCGTATTTGCGCCTTCTGATAATTGTTCTGGCCGAGCGCCGCGTTGGCGATATTGGGTTCCGGGATGAACGCGAGGAGCTTGCGTGCGACCGAGCTGATGCGACTCTGCGGGATGATGTTGCCGTCGAACGCGACTCGATTGGCGCCGCTGACGTCGCCGGTCGTGGGATCGTAAATCTTGCTGGTTGACGCGCTGAAGTCGCCGTTCCGCATCGCCACCGTCGGCACCGTGGTTCGGACGACGTAGCCGTTGTTGTCGAGCGTGCGCTGATAGTCGCCAAAGAAGAACAGCTTGCTCTTCACGATTGGCCCGCCCAGCGTGAAGCCGGCGTTGACGAACTTGGTCGGCGCCTGCAGGTGCGTGAAGTAGTCGCCGGCGTTTGTTTTTTCGTTGTTGGCGAAGAGGAATCCGCTGCCCTTGAGGTCGTTGGTGCCCGATTTCAGCGTCACGTTGGTGACCGCGCCGCCAGATCGGCCGAACTCCGCGTCGTAGTTGCTGGTCGAAATGCTGACCGTCTCGAGCGCATCGGCGGCGGGGATGATCACCTGCAGCAGTCCGGTCTTCTGGTTGTCGTCGAGTCCTTCAATCAAGGTATTGCTCGCCATGCCCGGCTGGCCGTTGACCTCGTAGCGCAGCGAGTCCTGTGAGTTGAAAAACGCCGAGTGCTCGCGATGCGGCCGCGTCACTCCCGGAACGACCATCGTCAGGCTCTGGAAGTTTCGATTGAACGTCAGCGGCAGTTCCGACACCATCTTCGACTCGAGGATGCGGCCCGTGTCGGTGCGGTCCGTCTGCAGCGCGGGGCTCTCCGCCGCAACCGTGACCTCTTCGGTCATCTGTCCGACGCTCAACGCCAGATCGACACGGACGGTCGTGTTCACGTCCACTTTCACGCCCTGGCGGGCCATCTTCTTGAATCCCTGAAGCTCGGCATCCACCGTGTAGTTGCCGTTGGGAAGGCTGTTGAAGATGTAGTAACCGGATTCGTTGGTGACGGCGGTGCGGCTGATGTTCCTGTCGACATCGGTGGCCGTGACCGTCGCACCGGGAACGGCCCCTCCGCTCGAATCGGTGATGTTGCCGAGCAGGGTTCCGGTGACCGCCTGTGCTGCCGCGGTCGTCGGAATAAGCATGAGTAGTGCGCTCAAGGCGAGCGCGCCCAGGATCGGTCCAAGGCAGCCTTCGGACGCCGCACGCAAACTGCGTCGCATCAGTGCAATCCTCCTGAAAAGCAAAAAACCCAGACAGGCGCCGGCCACACGCCGGTTCCTGAAGCGCCGGGTATAGTACTCCCGAAATGCACTGGATGTGCCGGAATGATAGCATCCGGGTTTCGCCCAAGCCTGCTGGCCGTTGGCTGCTGGCTGCTGGGAAATCCGTTAATTTGTGCACGCCAGCGGCGTGGGATCCATCCTCCGGATCCAGGATCCCCGCCCTGCGATCCAGGATTCTGGATCCCTGGATTCAAGGATTCGCGGATTCAGCGATTAAAGGATCGGTGATTCACGACTAGTGGTCAGGGAAAAGGGATTCGAAAAATGCCCTACACCATTACAAAAGACCTGATTCTGCCCAGCACGGTAACAGGCTCCTGGCCGCGGCCCAGATGGTTCGACCTCAGCATGTGGGCGAAGCCGCTCGACACCTGCATGATGGACGTCCGGTTTCGGGAGAAATTCCAGGATGCCCTCGCCGTCGTTATCAGCGATGAAGAGCGCGCCGGGCTGGATATTCTCACCCACGGCGACTTCCACTGTGACGAAGACTTTGCCGGTCGCAGCTGGCACCATTACCCCCTTCAGCGCTGGACCGGGTTCGAAGGCGATTACCTCCAGTCAGAGGAGACCCGAAGCCCGTGGCTGCGGTATCCGCCAGGGACGCTGCTGAACGAGATCTACACGGCATGGCGGTGGCCGCGGGTCACCGGCAAGATTGAGCATCGGCCGCTCGACTACGCCAAGATCTGGCGCATCGCGCAGAGCAAGACACGAAAGCCTGTCCGCTTCGGAACCTGCTGCTCACAGGTCATGGGTCTCTTCCTGGACATTCACACCAACGCGTACAAGGACAATCGCGAGGTCGTCTGGGACATGGCCGTGGCGATGAACAAGGAGCTCCTCGCGTTGCGGGACGCTGGGTGCCGTTGCATTCAGATCGAAGAGCCGACGCTCCACTTCATGGCCAACACCTTCGGGGCCCGCGACGAGAAGGTGAAGTTCATGGTCGAGTGCTACAACCGCGAGGTGCAGGGTCTCGACGACGTGGAAATCTGGATTCACACCTGCTGGGGCAATCCGAACATGCAGCGCGTCATGGAGGACACGAGCTACCGCGCCTCATTCGAGCTGTATCTGAACGAGATGCGAGGCGACGTCTGGACCATCGAGACCAAAGATCGCAACTTTACCGACATCGAACTCTTCGGAGCGTTCAAGGGCAAGCTGCCGAAGAAGATCTGCATCGGCGCGGTCAGTCATCGCACGCTGCAGGCCGACCGGGCGGAGGATGTGGCCGGGTCGATTCGAACCGCGCTCGAGCACATCGCTCCCGAGCAGCTGATTGTGTCGAGCGACTGCGGGTTTGGCCGTCAGGGCGCCAATCGCGAGATCGCGTTCTACAAGGCGAGCGCCATCGCCCAGGGCTGCAACATCGTCCGCAAGGAGCTGGGCCTTCCGACAACCTACGTGCCGGCGGCCGATCCGGCGCTGCAGATGGATATTGTGCCGAAGACCGCGAGCTAAGCCAGACTCAATGAGCTAAAGCACAAGTCTGCTGTCTCTGTCAGCTTTTCTCACTGCTCGCGGGGCCCCACCCCCGCTCGCTCTCGCTCGGCGGCGCCGCTCCGCGGCGCTCCCTTCCAGCGCCTCGCTCGGGCCGCAGGCGCTCACCGTTGTCGTCAGCCTCAGGCTCGCAATTACGCTTTGCTTGATCGATGAGTTCGATGTTGTGCTCGTACGAGAGCTTGTTGGGTCCATCGCCCACCGGCGGGTACTGGTGCTTTGCGTAGACGGGATAGGCCTCGGTGCGCAGATGCGCGAGCATGCTGTGGGCGCGGCGCGTCTCGCGCTCGTGGCGAAGCGCGGTGATGTCGATCGGCGCGACGACGATGCGCTCGCCGGGTCCTGGTGACGCCTCAGCGAGCATCCGTCCGTCGAAATCCACGATCTGACTGCCGCCGGGCCACGAGTAGGGCGGGTAGTGTCTGAGACTCGCGCCCTGGTTCGCGGCCACGACGAATGCCGTGTTCTCGAGCGCGCGGCAGCGATTCACGATCGTCCACCAGTTCATCGGTTCGGTTGCACCCCACGGATCCATGTAGGCGGATACGCGGACCAGCACTTCGGCGCCGTTCGCGGTCAACTGCCGAATCGCTTCGGGGAACAGCCAGTCGTAGCAGATGGCACAGCCGATCCGGCCGATTGGCGTGTCGGCGACCGGGAACAGCGGATCGACGTAGCCGTCGATCTCGTGCGGGCTCGAGTGAACCTCGTACGGGATCCACGGGTTGACCTTCCGATACTTGTAGAGCATTCCCTCCGGTCCAATCAGCGCACGTGGTGTTGAACACGATCCCCGGCCATCGCGGATCGACTTCGATCATCGAGCCGCTCTGGATGTAGATGTCGTGCTCGCGCGCCTTTGCGTGAAGGCGATCGGTGTGCTCGTTCGGGATCGGCACGGCGAGCTTCTGCAGCAGCTCGTCGACCGTGGCGAAGACCGGCGCCGCGTGCGCGAACTCCGGAAACACGACGAGGCGCACCGGCAGGAACGGCGCGCTGCCAGCCACGGCCGAATCGATCATCGAGAGCATGCGGTCGGTGTTCGCGCGCATCTGGGATCGATCGAGCGGATTCGGAAAATCGGTCTGGCAGGCGGCGGCGGCGTAGCGGATGGGAATGGTCATTGTCAGCTTTTCTTACTGCTCGCGGGCCCCACCCCCGCTCGCTCGCGCTCCGGCGCTCGAAGACTCGCTATCCTCGCGCGGGCCGCAGGCGCCTGTCCGTGTCCATTTTCAGCGACCAGCGAATTCACCCAAGGCCTTGCTCACCACCCGCGTGTTGTAGCGCTCCAGATAGTCGCGATACGGCTGTGTGTTCGGATAGTGCTCGTCAGGGCCATACGGATACTTCGTCATCGCGCGAAAGGGCAGCGGACCGACGGTGTCGGGACTTGCCGATCGCGGGTTCATTTCCTTGCTGTAGCCGTGCGCGTAGAGCAGGAAGGTTCGCGTCCAACCGGAACGCAGTGGCGGCAGTTCGGCCTCCCTGAACGACAACGCAATCTCGTCGCCCGGACGCGAGATGACGAACATGTCATCGACGCTGCGAAGGAGCGCGCGCACGTCCCCTTCGCGGGTGTATCGACCCACGAACGTTTTCCATGTCGTCGTGATCGTCGACGTGCTCGTAGTCGTAGCCGATCGGCTCACGTCCGTCAGGCGTCACCTCGCGCGAGAAACCGCGCCAGCGCAGTTCGGCGGTGGCCGGATCGAGCCGGGTGAGTTTCGGCGCCGCCGTGTTGTCGGCATCCGCGACGAGAATCTGATCCCAATAGATACGCATGTTCGTGAGGAGACGAACCTCACGGGAGGCGACAGAAACTTGCCCGCCAGGCTCGACGGCGATCGTCTGCGGCCGTCCGACCGGAAAACCGACGTCCGCGATGACCGTCCGCCACACACCTGCGGCGTCCTTCACCTGCAGCGACGGCGGCGCCATGTCGATCCGGCCTTGCGACGCGGCGACGTTGTCGCTGGAGAACGCGTAGTCGGTCCAACCGGTCAACAAGCAGCACTGGGTCATTGGCGGCTGCGCCGAGATCGAGCGTCAGCGAATGAGGCGCCGCGTAGCCGCGAATCGGCAGCAGACCGAAATCGTCAGGGTAGCGGCGATCGATCGAAGCGACACGGCCGAGAACGTCATGGCCGTGCTCGTCAACCGCACGGAGCGGTGGGCGCGGATGCCTCGTCGACATGACGGTGAACGGCGGCCGCGGCGGTTGGCGCAGTCCTTCGTTCGGATACACGGCCGCCATCAGCGGGATGATCGACGGCCACGAGCTGCAGCCGATCGACGAACAGCACTTCTTCGAGCTCGTTGGTGATGCGCAGCTCGTAGCGCCCGTCTCGCGATCGCAGCTGGTCGTCGCGAATGCGAACGTATTCGTCTGGATCCGGCTGATTCCACATCGATGGCGCGACCCAGTCGCCCATCTCGCCGCCGCCCATGAAGTCGGTGACGAACTCGAAGCGGGTTCCATTCCAGGTGAAGAGATACGGACAGGACGACGGTTTGCGATCGAGCTCGGTGATCGGAAGCACTGCCGCGCGCGCTGGCGTTGACGCGGGCGTTTCTGCCTGGACAATGCCGGATGGCCACAGCACGCGAACGGCATCGGCGCCGGTTCTCGAGCCGAGACCGAAGATCACATCGGCCGGCGCGATCGCGGGCGAGGCAGACGGCGGTCTCCAGCGTCTGCCGCAGACTGCCGGCGCGCAGATCCACTTTCGCGCCGAGCGCGCTGCGATTGCTGACACGTCCGGTCAGCCGCACCCGAAACGACGCGTTGCGCTCGCCGCCGTCATTCCGCCACACGCGCAACCGGCCGGTCGATTCGCGCACGACCACGTCGTCGTCGCCGTCACCATCGAGATCCCCGATTGCCATCGATTGAAACGTCGCATTCGGCGACGCGGTAAGCGATCCGGTTCGCGAAACGCTGGCCATACGACAGGACGCCATCGCCACCGATGTTCCGGAAGATTCGCGCACCGTGCTCCGACAGCGTGAACAGATCGAGCAGGCCATCGTTGTCGTAGTCGATGAACTGCGCTGCGATCGTGGCATCATCACTGGTAGTGCTCGGTGGGTCGCTGAAGATCTTCTGGAGCAATGACCGGAATCGCCCCTTCCCGTCGCTCAGCGCGAGCACTCCGGCGCTGCGGCGACCGAGGAACATATCGGGATAGCCGTCCTTGTTGACGTCGCCGACGGCGAGTGAAAAAACGCCTTCTTCCTGCGGCAGGGCGACTTCAGCCGTTGCATCGCGGAACGTGCCGTCGCGCATGTTGCGGTAGAGCAGCGCGCCCCGCGTGCCGCCAGCAATCAGGAGATCGACGTCACGCCGGTTGTCGAAGTCCGTCGGCGCGATCGCGATAGGCCGTCCAGCCAGCGCGGCGCCTACACCAGCGTCGGCGGTGATATCAGAGAACTTGCCGTCACCGTTGTTTCGCAGCATCTGTACGGTCGGACCGGCGGCAACAATGTCGAGATCGCCGTCGTGATCGACATCCACGAACGCGGCCGTCGAGACCGGGCCTGCGGGCCGAGGCAGCGGCGGCGGTTGCCGTCACATCGTCAAAACCGCCATCGGCTCCCTGGTGCAGCAGTAGATATCCACTCGCGCCGAACACCAGCAGATCTGGACGCGTGTCGTTGTCGAAGTCGCCGGCGACGACACCGGACGCACCGTCGAGATGCGCGCGATCGAGTCGTGACGCGACGGTCCGATCGGTGAACGCACGTTCATCTTTGCGGAACAGACGCACGGAGCCTGACTCGACGTCGACGATGTCGAGGTCGCCATCGTTGTCGATGTCGACGAGCGCGATGCCGCCCGGCGCGGCCGAGGCCGACGGTTCGAGGACAGGAACTCGGCGGGCGCCTCGCTGAAGCTGACGGCCGGCGTCGACGTGTTCACGAGGGCTCGCTCGCTGCCCGGTCGACGTCAACGCTTCCGCATATTGCCCCTGCGAGAGGTAGGTCTGCGCGTAGGTGACGCCGTAGGCGCTCGAGCGCAACGTGTCGAAACGCTGCATCGCCTGACGACCTTCGTCGGCGCGCCCGGCGCGCGTCAGCGCGAGCGCGAGGCTGTAGGCGGCGGTGACGTTGTAGGGCTCGGCGGTCAGCGCCTGCTGAAACAGCGGGATGGCCTCGTCGTAACTTCCGTTCCTGGGTTCTGATCTGTCCGAGCTGAATCTTCGCACCGGCATCGTCGCGGTCCAGCTGCAGGACGCGCTCGAAGGCCGCGGCGGCTTCGTCGAGCCGATTGTCGGTCTTGGCGATCAGCCCGGCGACGTAGTGCGTCGTCGGCGAGTCAGGGAGAGCGCGTGGCTGCGGCCCGCGCCGCGTCGGCCGCTTCCTGGTCCTTGCTCGCGTAGAAAAGCGCGATCGCCAGATTGACGCGCGCGATGCCTAGCTCAGGCGCCATCTTCAGCGCCTCGCGGAACGCGGCCGCCGCGCCGTCGTAATTGAATTGCTCGAGCAGCGCGACGCCGCGATTGTTGGCGCGATAGGCGCTTTCGAGATCGACCGGCTTCGTGCCCCGGCCTGCCGGCTGCTGAAGGAGCCGACAGCGCCGCGAGTAGAGCCGGATGAGGATCTTCACCGTTTCGTCACCAGCGGGACCGACTTCACGACGCCTTTGCCTTCGACGATCGTGATGCTCTGATCGCCGGCGACCCCGGGGAGCCGTTCCTTCTTGCCGTTCGGCCAGATGATTTCGATGCCGCCGACCTTCGTCGCCGCGCCGAGGCCGAACGTCAGCGGCCGTTCGCTCTGGGAGAGGTAGCTCGATCCGGTCTTCACCATCTCCATGACGGGAGCACCGGATACGCGGGTGACCCGCACCTTGGCGCCGATCGCGTCACGATTCGACGTCGAACCGACGAGCGTCACGCGCAGCGTGTGATTGGTCGCGCCGTCGTTGCGGAAGAGCCGCGCCGGCCCGTTGTTGGCGATGACGACCAGATCGAGATCGCCGTCGTTGTCGATAGTCGCCGTAGGCCGCGCCGCGCGCGACGGCGGGCTTCGCGAACGCCGCACCGACACGGGTGCTCACGTCGTCGAACTTCTTGCTGCCAAGATTGCGGAACAGGTGAGGCGGCTGCGCGTAGGTGATGGTCGGCTGGACCGTGTTGATGTCGTCGGCGACGTGACCGTTGGCGGCGAAGATGTCGGGAAGGCCGTCGAGATCGAAATCGAAGAAGAAACAGGAGAAGGTGAGCCGAAGCAGCGACGCCTTGCCGATCGTCGACGTCGGAGCTTCGTCGATGAACAGACCGTTCCCCTCGTTGGAATACAGCGCCATCATCTCGTTCGAGAAGTTGCCGATGATCAGGCTCTGCCGGCCGGACCCGTCGTAGTCGGCCGCGTCGGTGCCCATGCCGGCGCGCGCGACGCCCGCTTCGTTGAACGCGATGCCGGCCATGACGCCGACATCGGCGAACGTCCCATCCCCCTTGTTGCGATACAGACGATTCGGCTGCGTGTCGTTCGCGGCGAAGACATCGATGCAGCCCGTCGTTGTCGTAGTCGATCAGCGCGAGACCGAGCGTCTTCGCCGCCGGATCGTAGAGGCCTGCCTTTCGCGTGACGTTCTCGAAGGTGCCGTCGCCGATTGTTGTGATAGAGCGTCGGGCTCTGTCCCTTGTACGACTCGGGCGTGCAGTACGACTTGGTCTTGCCGTTCAGCGTGCAGAAGAGATCCTTGTCGGCGGACCATTCGACGTAGTTGCCGACGAACAGATCGAGCTTTCCGTCGCGGTCGTAGTCGAACCACACCGCGCTCGTCGAGAATCCCGGATCGCCGACGCCCGCCGCGCGGTGACGTCCTCGAACTTGCCCGCCGCCGTTGTTGCGAAACAGGTGATTCGGGCCGAGCGCGGTGATGTAGATGTCGGTGTCGCCGTCGTTGTCGTAATCGGCGACGCTCACGCCCATGCCGTACATCTCGACCGCGAGACCGGCCGCGCGCGTGATGTCGGTGAACGTGCCGTTGCCGTTGTTGTGATACAGCGCCGGATAGGACGGCGATCCGGGCTGACCGGGCCAGTTGCGTCCGTTCACGAACAGGATGTCCTGCCAGCCGTCGCCGTCGGCGTCGAGAAACGCGACGCCGGATCCCAGCGTCTCGGGCAGATACTTCTTTCCGAAGGCGCCGCTCGTGTGCTTGAAGTGAATGCCGGCTGACGCCGTCACGTCCGATGAACTGCGGAATCGCCGGCGGCGACTGGGCGATCGGCGAGCCGACCACGAGGACACCGAGTGCGAGCACGGCGAGGATGGCTCGTGCCGAACATCATCCGCCTGTCAGTGACCGCCGGCGCGGGTGTCGGATGACTTGGACGCCGGCTGCAGAGCGGCCGTCGCGTGCTCGTGGATCTGCTGGCGCTCGTTGTTGTCTTCGGCGTGCAGCTGCCGGTACGGTCCAGTGATCGACTGCGACGATTCGTCGGCCTTGAACCGCTCGTAGAGCGTCCGCTCGCGCGTCGGCCGAGGCCGCGTCGCCGAGGCCCTGATAGCAGAGCATCAGGTTGTAGTGCGCCTGCAGATCCTCCGGATCGATCGTCAGCACGCCGGTGAACGCACCAATCGCGTCCTTGTACTGACGCTTCAGGAACAACACGCGCCCAAGCTGGTTGAGGACGACGCGATCGCGTGGGTACTTCGCGTTGGCGATTTTCAGGTGATCGATCGCTTCGTCGTAGCGGCCAAGACTCTTCAGCGCCGTCGCCAGGAAGAAGTGCGTCTTGGCCAGTTCCGGGATCGATGCTGCAGCGCCTTACGCAGTACCTCTTCCGCGCCCGCCATGTTGCCTTCCTGCACTCGCGCGCGGCCGACGTTGACCCAGCCGTCGGCGTACGACGGCTCCATCCGGGTCACCTTCAGGAACGTCGCCTCGGCGTTCTTGATGTCTCCCTGCAGCAGCAGACCGATGCCGTAGTCGTTCCAGCGCTCGCGAACCGTCGGATCCATCAGCGGCGTCGTCTCGGGAAGCGCCGCGCCACGCGGCAGCACGCGCAGCACGGTTTCGTTCTGTGCCATCACGGTCGTCGGGATGTCGGGGATCGCCTTCACCGGGCCCGACACGTGCGAGGTGTTTCCCGTGAACACCCACTTCCCGTCGTCGTGCGACGCGGTGACCGACGGATTCTGGTCGGCCGGATCGCGAACGCCCGCATAGGCCCATTGCGTGTTCCACCAGGCGAACTTCCGATAGTTCACCTTGGCCTTGAGGTAGATCTCGATCGCCGGCATCGTCCGGGATCTGCAGACGGTAGTGAATCGTGTCGGCGGCGCCCGGCGGAATCAGCCGGACGTAGGCGACCGATCGCGCGCTCCAGGCATTTCGCTTGTTGATCGGGTTGCCGTGCTCGTCGAGCAGCAGGCTGCGATAGAAGTGCGCACCGGGATCGACGGGCCCCGTGCCGCCGTCGGCGGCCTCGCCGCTGTGAAAGAGCGTGCGTCCGTGATCGTCGACCGCTTCGAGTTCGACCCAGACGTCGAACGCATCGACCGTGCCGCCCGGGAAGAAGTGGCCGACCTTTCGCGTGCGGACCACGACTTCGACGCGGACCGAATCGCCTCGCCGGACCGCCGCGTCGACCTTGCCGAGCGGCGCGACCACTTCGGCCGCAGGCGCGAGGAAGTTCTGCGCCGCGCCGAAGTTCATCGACTCCTCGCCGACCGCGAACGTGCTGGCCGTGCGCGGCTCGGTTGACGCCTGCGATCGGCCGGCGGCCGCGGCTTCCGCTCCGGTCGATCGGACGATGCCGAAGATGTCGACCGAGACCTGGCCGTCGCGCAGGAAGTCCTGGACCGCCTTCAGTTGGACGGCGTCGCCGTTGACGAACGGCAGCGCGGTGTTCGCGGCGGCAAATCGGTGCGAGCGTACCTTGCCGTTCTTCGCCGCAGGATCGTTCGAATCGACGAGCGGCATGTGGCAGTCGGCGCACTTCGACGACTTCTTCGGATAGTAGAACGAACGCGCGCCTTCGCCCGAGACGCCTGACGCCTGCCAGTTGTCGTAGTCGTTGAAGCCGCGGAACCAGCGATAGCAGTTGACCGGCACGTCGAGGTGGACCTTGTGGCAGCTCGAGCAGAACTCCGGCGTCTGGTCGCGATGGAACGGCTTCAGGAAGATTTCCGGTGCGGCTGCGGATCGATGTAGGTCAGCTGGTCGTGGACGAAGCGCAGCACCGGATGATCGCTCGCGGCCAGATCGTGAAGCGGCGGGTACTCGATCTCGAAATCTCCCTGACCCATCGTGCTTCTGACGTGCGTGATCGAGTGGCACGACGTGCACGCGAGCCCGGCCTGCGCTTCGGGCGTGTCGATCTGTTCCTTGATCGGCCGGTCGAAGCGGCCGTTGAAGAACACGGCGTGGTCGTGACAGCCCGGCGCACCACTTCGACGGCCTGGTGCCGACCGTGTCCTGCATGTACTCGATCGACTTGCGATACCACTGATTGTTGAACGACGAGAAATGATGCGTCGACGACTTCCACTGTTCGTAGATGTCGGTGTGGCACCGGCCGCAGCTGCGCTGGTCATGAAGAAGTTCGCCGGGATGGTCCGGTGCACGTTCGTGTCGCCCGATGACGGAAAGAACGGGCTCGATGGTCCGCGTCCTTCGCCGTCCATGCTCAGCGGCACGACGTGACGGGTTTCGAATGACGTGATTCGTCCTCGCCGCGCGGAGTATCGTGGCGGCGACGGCGCCGCCATCGCGGCGATGACCGCCACCGCACACGCGACCGCCACCAGTCGGCGCTCCCTCGCGTCGCCGCGACGGAACACCGCGATGACACCAACGATCGCAGCGGAACGCCGCCCGCCATCGACAGGGCGATGTGCGTCGGCAGGAGCCATCGCCAGCGTCCGGCCGCGCCGACGATAGTAATAAGGAGGCCGAACGCCAGGCCGATCGCGAGAACCGCCGCGGCGCCGATCGTGATGAGGCGCCTCCAGGGTGACCCGCCTGTATCGACCGTCGCGTTCAGGCCCCGCCGTGTACGCCACATCCAGGCAATCGTCAGCGCAATACCCGCGACGATGTGGAACACGACGTTGGCGAAATAGAAGATGGTCGGGCTGGCGAAGGCGGCCAGATAGGCGGTGTTCAGCGCGTAGATCAATAGAAGGAGAGGCATCCGCCACCGGTAGACGCTTGACCGCGTCAGCACTCGCGCAAACCCTTTGTCATGACTGAATTCAGGCAAGTCCCGAGCGTAGGCCGGCCGGCTGTGGGGGTCAATAGTGGGAACAGGGCATTGACAGTCCGCACTGGACGCGCCGCTGGCGCGGGGATAGTATTCGACCGCCGTGCACATCCGGTCAACCAGGGTGGTCCTGATTGCTGCGGCGCTGTGCGCCGTTGCGCTCGGCGTATCCGCCCAGGAACAGACTGCCGCCTTACCCCTTCTCACCCGCATCAAGGACATTCGCGCCCTGTCGCAGGACGAGGGGCAGCGCGGCTATCCCGTGCGCATTCGCGGCACCGTCACGCATTTCGACGAGATCCTCGACACCACACTCATCGTTCACGACGGCGCCTTCGGCCAGTTCGTCCAGCCGCCGGCGCCAGGGCGTAAAGGTCGGCGACTGGAACGATCTCAAGGCCGGCGACCTCGTCGAAATCGAAGGACAGACGATCCGCGGCGGGTTTGCTCCGAACGTTCGACCGTCGCGGATTCGCAAGCTCGGTCGCGGGCCGATGCCGATCGGCCGGAGCCTCGCGTTCTCCGAGATGCTGACCGGCCGCTACGACTGCGATTACGTCGAGGTCGTCGGCGTCATTCAGCGCGCGTGGCTCTCGGCACCGACACGCTCGCAAGGTCATGTACGCCGACGTCGCGATCCGAGGACGGCCTGGTGCGGGCCGCGTTCTGGGATTCGTCCCCCGAGGACGCGTCGCGGTTCATCGACGCGCGCGTGCAGCTGCGCGGCAACATCGGCACGATCTTCGGTGGCACCGAACAGTTGCGCGGCGTGTCGCTCTTTGCCGGCCGGATCAGGGACATGGTGGTGCTCGAGCCGCCGCCGGATCCGTTTTCACTGCCGGAACGGCCGATCCAGAAGATTTACAACTACTCGTCGGCCGGCGAAGTCAATCGTCGAATCCGGGTTCGCGGCGTCGTCACGGCGCGGAGTGACCGCCGCCCCGTCGCGATGGCGGACTTCACCACCTCCGACCACGTTTCGATACGTCGTCAACGTGCTGTACGTGAAGGACGCGACCGGCGACGTGCGGATCGAGACCGAAGCAGATCCCGTAGGTCCGCCGGCGACATGTCGAGGCCGCCGGCTTTCCGGGCGTGTCACGCCGGGGAGGCCGATGCTGCGCAATGCCGTCTTCCGAGTCGTCGGAAACGGCCGCGAACCGACGCCGCAGGATGTCACCGGCGAACGTGCTGACGCCGGATCACGACGCGGAGCTCGTGCGCATGAAGGCGCAGCTGCTCAGCGTGCTGCGCGGACCCGATCCGAACGCGTGCTGGTCCTGCGCACCGGCGATACCGTGTTCGATGCCGGAGCTCGATCGCGCTCAGGACGGCACGCGCATCGACGGCGATCCGCCCCGGCAGTCTCCTGACGGTCACCGGGCGTGTATTCCTACCAGGGAGGACCGCCGCCGTCGTTCCGGCTGTTCCTGCGCACGCCAGCCGACGTGCGCGTGCTTGCAGCCGCTCCGTGGTGGACGCTGCGTCACACGGCCGTGATGGTGACGATCCTCGCGTTTGCCGCGGGCGTCGGCGCGTGGCGGATGCGCGCGGTGACGCGCGCGACGCCGGCTGGAGTACCAGGCGGTGCTGCACGAGCGCACACGTGTCGCGCGCGAGCTGCACGACACGGTCGAGCAGGGACTGGCGGGAATCTGCGCTGCAGCTCGAAGCGGTCGACGGATCGTTCCAGACCGCGCCCGAAGCGGCGCGTGAATCGCTCGAGGTGGCGCGGCAGATGCTGCGCTACAGCCTCGAGGAGACGAGACGGTCGGTGATGGACCTGCGCTCGCAGGCGCTCGAGAGCCGCGATCTTCGCCGGCGCGCTCGAGAACCTCGCTCGTCAGATGACGCTCAACACGCCGGCAGAGGCGTACGTCCGGGTGACCGGCCCGGTCCAGCGTCTCGATGCGGCCAAGGAACATCATCTGCTGCGCATTGGGCTCGAAGCCCTGACCAATGCGCTGAAGCATGGCCGCGCCACGCGGATCGATATCGAGCTGCGCTTCGGCCCGATTCGACCGATCTCATCGTCACCGATAACGGGCAGGGGCTCGAATTCAGCGAGCGGGCCACGGGAGGCGCGCACTTCGGGCTGCAGGGTGTCAGAGAACGGGTCGACAAGCTTGGCGGGCTCCTGATATCGACAGCGCGCCCGGCGCCGGCACGCGACTCTCCGTGATGATTCCCGGCAGGCGCGAGCGGCGCCGTCGCTCGCGCGGTCGCGATTGGGCTGACACATGACACAACAAACTGAAAATCATGCTCGTGGACGATCACTACCTCGTCCGCATGGGACTGGCGAGCATCATCTCGCTCGAGCCGGACATGACCGTCTGCGCGGAGGCGGCGACCGGAGCGCAGGCGCTGTCGCTCTTCCGGACCCACAATCCGGATGTCACGCTGATCGATCAACGGCTGCCCGGCATGAGCGGGGCGGAAACGACGCAGAAGATTCGCGCGGAATTCCCGGGCGCGCGCATTCTGGTGCTGTCCACGTATGCCTGCGACGAGGAGATCTACGCGGCGCTGCAGTTCGGCGCGATGGGCTACCTGTCGAAATCGGTGCAGCGCGAGGAACTGACCCAGGCGATTCGCAAGGCCGCCAGTGGCCGGCGTCACATCACGCCGGAAGTCGCCGCGCTGCTCGCCGAAGGCATGTCGCGATCGCGGCTGTCGACGCGCGAGCTCGATGTGCTGCGACTGCTGGTCGGCGGCAAGCGCAATCGCGAAATCGCGTCGACGCTCGATATCACCGAGGGCACGGTCAAGCTGCACGTCAGCAGCATTCTCGGCAAGCTGGCCGTCGCGGATCGGACGGAGGCGGTGACCGTCGCGCTGCAGCGGGGAATTGTTCAGCTCGAGTCGTAACTACCCGTCGTGTGCGTAAACGGCGCACACGACGCGCTGCTCAACCAGCTCGGGGCCGGTCTTCAGCTTTCATGAAGCAAATCGCGACCTGCGAGCCGCGAATAGCGAAAAGCGAAGCAAAAGACCCGGATATGTCTTTCGACATATTCGCTCACACCCCTTCAGCCACTTCCGCCCTGTAACTCGTCCGCCTAGTCTTTACGCACTATTGCGCCCGTCACGGGCAGGTGTCTGTCTGTGCACGACGCGATCGGGGTAGGCGGAGTACATCAATGGTGAGAGTTCCGTCGCGAGGGGTGAACTGTGACGGCCAGAATGCCGTCAGAGGAGAGCCATGCTGCGAGCATGCGCGAACGCGCGCGAGTGGTCATCGCGGGTGGACCGCCGGCATTCTTTGCACACTGCTGTTGCTGCCAACGGCACCGCGAGGTCAGGGCTCGACGACCGCGATGATCCGCGGCACCATCCAGGACTCGAGTGGCGGCGTTCTTCCGGGTGCGACCGTCACGCGTGACGAATCAGGGGACGAAGACGGCGCAGAGCACCGTCGAGCGACGACCGTGGTCAGTATCTGTTCGCCGGTCGTCTTCCCCGGCACCTACGACATGAAAGTGGAACTCTCCGGGTTCAAGACGTACGAGCGGAAGAACGTTGCGCTCAGCCCGAACGACACGCGCGGCATCGACGTGCAAGCTCGACGTCGGGCAGCAGACCGAAACGATCACGGTCACGGCGACGCAGGAAGTCATCCAGACGGAGACCGGCGCGCGCGAAGGCGTGCTGACCGCCAAGCAGATCGACAACCTGTCGGTCATCGGCCGCAGCGCGCTCGAGCTGCTGCGCATCCTGCCTGGCGTCGTCGCCGCCTGACAGTCGGCGATGGAGAGCGTGAGCTTTGGCGGCGGGCGAACAACATTCAGAACTACACGGTCAACGGGATCCGCGGACTCGCGAACACGCGTTGAACTCGATGGATCGAGCCTCATCGACGTCGGCTCGAACAGCGGCGTGATCGTCACGCTGAACAACGACATGGTTCAGGAGGTCAAGGTCGAGAGCTCGAACTTCGCCGCCGAGTACGGCACCGGCGGCATGAACGTGAGCGCGGTGACCAAGGGCGGCAGCTCGCGGTTCAGCGGCACGCTCTACGACTACAACCGCGAACTAACAAGTTCGCGGCGAACGACCGGTCCAACAGCATCACCGGCACGGAGAAGCCGAAGAGCAAGTTCAACTATCCGGGCGGCAACGTCGGCGGCCCGATCATCATCCCGGGCGTCGCATGGAACAAGAACCGCGACAAGGCGTTCTTCTTCGCGGGTCTCGAGATTCAGCGCCAGCAGGTCGACCCGGGCTCGTTTCTCAGCACCACGCTGACCGACAAGATGAGGCGCGGCGATCTGAGCGAGCTGCTCCCCGGCAACTGCGTCGCGCAGAACCTGAACATGGGCTGCGCGAACTTCAACATTCCCGCCGGGTTCCCGGGGGCCGGGACGCCCGCGCCGAACAACAACTTCGCGCCGTACATGCATCCGCTCGGGCAAGTCCTCGCGAGCCTGTATCCGGCGCCGAACATTTCGCAGGCGGACAACCGGTACAACTACAACTTCCACTACGCTGCAGCCGACCAACCGCGAGGACTTCAAGTTCCGCATCGACTACAACATCACGAACAAGACGCGGGCCTACGTGCGAACGGCGATCGAGCACGAGAACGCCGAGAGCGCGCGTGGCATCTGGTGGGCGTCCTCCGACGTGGCGCTGCCGACGCCGATCTATGGCGACAACAAGGGACGGTCGGTGTCGGGCAACGTCGTCAGCGTGCTGAGCCCGACCATGACGAACGAAGTCGTGGTGAGCTGGAGCCGGCTGACACTGGACAACTTCTGGCGCGATCCCTCCAAGGTTCGCATCGACGCCTATCCGGAGCTGGCGGGCCTCAACCAGGGCTTCTTCCCGAATCGAGAGTCCGTACCTGCCGCTCCAACTGATCACCTCCGGGTGGGGCCAGGGCGGGCCGGGAAACCTGTGGGCGCCCGCGATGGACGTCTTCGCGCACAACGACGCGCTCAACTTCTCAGAGAAGCTGACCAAGATCGCCGGCGCGCATGGCATGAAGTTCGGGTTCGTCGCCGAGCGCGGCCGCAAGCAGCAGAACTTCCAGAACGACGAGATGGGGTACATGGACTTCGATCCGTGGGCGACGGGCGGCACGGGGAACGCGCTGTCCGATATGCTCACCGGTCGCCTCTCCACCTATCGCCAGGGCACGCAGATTCCTGAGGGCAACTGGCGTTACTGGAACTACGACATGTTCGCGCAGGACAGCTGGAAGCTGAAGTCGAACTTCACGCTCGAGTTCGGCGTGCGCGGCGGATACTGGACGAACAACGAAGAGCTGCAGCACTTGGCTGGCTACTTCGACCCGTCGTTCTACAACGCCTCGAAAGGCACGTTCCTCGATCCCGGCACCTACAAGCAGCTGAACGGGTGGCGCTACAACTCGCTCGGACAGGCTCCGCTTGGCGGCGTACCGAATCGGACCCCGTTCGCCATGCCGCGCGATCAACGCCGCATGGGACGTCACCCACAATGGCAAGAACGTCGTGCGCGGCGGGGTCGGCATGTTCTACAACCGGAACATGGGCAACCTGGAGTACGACTACCTGCGCATTCCGCCGACGTCGTACCTGGTGAGTACCAACTCATCGGCCGGTTCCAATCTGGGGAACGGAGTCGGTCTGACGTATGACACGATCAGGCAGCTCGACTGGACGACCCGGGTCGACACGCTGACGATCAACACGCTGAACCCCGACTCCAGCACGTTCCCGAAGACGTACAGCTACAGCGGGTCGTACGCCCGCCGGATCTTCTTCAATCAGGTGCTGGAAATGGCGTACGTCGGTACGAAGGGACGTGACCTGGTCAGCCGCCGGCAGTTGAACGTCGTTCCGCTCGGCGCGCTGCTGCAGGGCACCGTCAACGGCATCGATCTGTCGGTGCCGGTGAACCGCGTCGCGCTCGACGCGTCGGTGGTGAACAAGTTCCGGCCATTCGCCTCGTACCCGGCGGTCCAGGACTGGAGTTTCGAGGGCGTATCGGATTACAACTCGCTGCAGGTGACGCTCAGCCGCCAGACGGGGCGCCGCCTCCAGTACTTCGCCGCTTACACCCTGGGGCGCACGAAGGGCACGACGTCCGGGAACGGCGAGTACGGATTCATCGATCCGTTCGACCCGAGCCGCACCTACGGCATCGTGCCGGAAGACCGCACGCACGTCTTCAACCTGTCCTGGAACGCGTTCCTCCCAGACGGCGCAAAGGGGGGGATGGACAACACGGTCGGGCGCGGGTTGCTCAACGGTTGGCAGCTGTCAGGCATCTCGACGATCGCCAGCGGTGTCCCGATCTATCTCGGGTTCGGCGGCCAGGCGGGCGGCGACGGCGTGACGCAGGCGATCTTCGGAACGCCGGACATCATCGGGAACCCCGGGCCCGGCGGCGGTGACCGGGGCGGCCTCGCACCGATTTACACGTGCGATCCCCGCACCGGCAACACCAAGGTTGGCTCGAAGATCCTCAACCTCGACTGCATCAAGATTCCCGCGTTCGGCGAGAACGGAGATCTGATTCCCAAATACAATCTGCGCATGCCAACGCGCATCAATCACGACCTGACGCTGTTCAAAAACTTCGCCATCACCGGCGAGCAGAAGATGCAGGTCCGCGTCGGCTTCTTCAACCTGTTCAACCAGGCCTGGGCGACCACGCAGTCGGCCGCTGACGTCGACCTGGTGCTCGACACGACCTGCAACCGGTCGGTGAATGGAGTTCCCAACGGCGCCGGAGGCACCGCGGACAACGTCTGCGATCCGACTGCAGGGTTCGTGTACACCGACTTGGCCAAGCAGAATTTCGGCAAGATCAATCTCAAGCGAGGTCACCGCGTCATCGAGTTCGCCCTCAAGTACTACTTCTAGGGCGGACGTGCAGCAGCTCAGGGGGGAGCCGCGTGAGTGGCTCCCCCCTTTTTTCTTTTGGCGCTGGTAGAATGCATGGTCGTCCCCTCTAAGGCGCCATGATCCTGCTTTTCTCCCTGGTGCTCTTCCTGCCTCAGGCCCCGGCGCAAGACCCGGCGCATGAGTTCGACAGGTTGATGACGCGGGCGGTGCAGTTGCACCAGGCTGGCGACATCCTCGGTGCGATCGACGCCTATCAGGCGGCGCTGCGCATCGACCCGAAGCAGCCCGTCGCGCGCTCAAATCTGGGCGCGGCGTACGTCAAGCTCGGCAAGTACGATGAGGCCATCGATCAATATCAGCAGGCGCTCACGGTCGACGGAACGAACCCGGCCATCCGGCTGAACCTGGCGCTTGCGTACTACAAGGCCGCCCGGCTGCCCGAGGCGGCCGAGGGATTTCAGGCGGTGCTCGCCACGGATCCGTCCAGCAAGCAGGCGGTCCTGCTGCTTGGGGACACGCTGCTCCAGACCGGACAGTTCCAGCAGGCCATCGATACGCTGACGCCTCATCAGGAAGAGTTCGCCACGGATCTGGGGTTCGCGTACGTGCTCGGCACGGCGCTCCTGCGAACCGGCGAGCGTGTGCGTGCGCAGGCGTATCTCGATCGCATCTTCAGCGCTGGAGAGTCCGCGGAGGCGCACCTGCTCATGGGAACGGCGCTCATCGAGTCACGGGAATACCCCGCGGCGATCGCCGAGATCAAGAAAGCCCTCGAGCTGAACCCGTCGCTGCCGACATTGCGCACCGTCTACGCGCGCGCGCTGATGGGCGCCGGCGATCAGGAAGGAGCCATGCGCGAATTGCGGCGAGCGGTTGCCGCGTCGCCGAACGATTTCGAGGCGAACCTCGAGCTCGGCGCGCTCCTTCGTCGCGACGAGAAGCACGAGGAATCGGCCGCGTATCTGCGGCGCGCCGTCCAGCTGCGCCCGCAGGACGTGACCGCGCGCTTCGGCCTCGCCGGGGCGCTGCTCTCGCTCGGCAATATCGACGAATCGCGTCAGATGCTGGAGAAAGTGATCGCGGACTCGCCCGACTACACGGCAGCGCATGTGATGCTCGCGACCTGCTACTACCGTCTGAAGCGGACCGAGGACGGCGATCGGGAGAAGGCCGTCGCCGAGCGGCTGCGCCAGAAGGAACAGGAGCGCCAGCCGGGGAAGAGTGAAAAGTTAAAAGTTAAAAGTTAGAAGTTAGAAGTTAGACGTTAGACGTTAGACGTTAAAAGGGAAAAGGATTAATGCTTGCCGCATTCCTGCTTGCAGCCGGGACGTTGATCGCCGCGGTCCAGAGCGGGACCGCCCCGAAGACAGCCGTGCCGGCACCGCAACCAGCGGCGCGCTCGGCGAGCCCTGCGAGCGCGGAATTCAACAAGATCGCGAAGGATGCGGCCGCCGCGCGTGACGCGGGCCGCATCGATGAGTCGATCGCGCTCTATCAGCGGGCGATCAAACTCCGGCCGTCGTGGGTGGAGGGCTACTGGTCGCTCGGGACAGCGTTCTACGAGCTCGACAAGTACGCGGAGGCGAAGGACGCCTTCGCGCGAGTTGTGCGCCTGCAACCCACGTCCGGTCCGGCGTTCGGGTTCAAAGGGCTGTGTGAAGTCCAGCTGAAGGACTACGAGAGCGCCGTGGATGATCTGACGCACGCGACTGATCTCGGCCTCTCCGAACCGAGAGACCTCGTCGAAGCGGTCGCCTACAACACCGCGATCGCGCTCACGCGCGTCGAGAAGTACGAGTTCGCGCTGGGCACGCTGCAGAAGTTCGCGGTCGAGGGCAACGACAGCCCGAAGGTCATCGAAGCGTTCGGCATGGCCGTGTTGCGGATCCCGATGATCCCTTCGGAGCTGCCAGCCGATCGCCGTGAGCTCGTGATGCTCGCCGGACGCGGGGCCTACTATCACGCCGCGCGTAAGCCCGCCGCGGCGAAGCCCGCGTTCGAGCTGCTGGCCCAGCGCTATCCCGATGCGCCGAACGTCCACTATGCGTATGGCGTGTATCTGCTCGGTGACGACGCGGATCGAGGCATCGAGGCGTTCAAGCAGGAACTGAAGATCTCGCCGGATCATGTCCCCTCGATCCTTCAGATCGCGTTCGAGTATCTGAAGCGTTCGGATTGGGAGTCGGCGAAACCCTGGGCGCAGAAAGCCGTCGACCTCGACCCGCGGGATTTCGCTGCCAGGCGTGCCCTCGGGCAGGTGCTGCTCGAGACCGGAGACACGGCTGGATCGATCGCGCAATTCGAAACTGGCGTCCGGCTGGCGCCCGACAGCCCGTCACTCCGGTTCATGCTCGCTCGCGCGTATCAGAAAGCGGGACGGCAGGAGGACGCGCAGCGGGAACGCGCGGAATTCCTCCGTCTCGATCGGCTCGTGCGCAGCCGCAAGCAGGGCACGCAGGCCATCGGCGGCATCGATCGCGGAGGTTCGCATTGATGCAGCGAACGAGCGGCAGCGAGTGAGCCACGCGATCGAGAGCGCGTGTAGGGGAGTCCGAGGGGCGAAGCCCCTCGGAACGAGAATGATCCAAATGACAAAGATCAGAATCGACGCTCTTGCGATCGCGCTGGCACTGACAGCGCTTTCCAACCGCGCAGACGCAGCAGCAGCCGCCGGCGCCGCGCGCGAGCGGGATCGTGCAAGCGGAGACGACCGCGATCCTCGTCGACGTCGTCGTGCGTGATCGGAGAGGCCAGCCTGTCACCGATCTGACGTCGAGCGATTTCGAGCTGTACGAGGACGGCGTGCTGCAGGACATCGGTGCGTTGACCCGATACACGTCGGACGTCGACGCCGCGGTGGTCACGTCGACCACGACCGCCCCGCCGCCGACGGCCGGCCCGGCCAAGCCGCCCGCCGAGCTCACGCCGGAACCGATCATCGCGCTGATATTCGATCGGCTCAGCCCAGAGGCACGGGTCATCGCGCGCAAAGCGGCGCTTGGCTACGTTGGAGAGCGCGGCCAGACTGACGCGCGCGTCGCGGTGTTCGGCATCGACCTGTCCCTGCTGACCTACCAGACCTACACTCGCGATGCCGCGCTGCTGAAGAAGGCGATTACCGACGTCGGGGTGCGGAGCGTCGCACAATTCGAGTCCCACGCCGAGAAAGCCCGCGAACTCGGCCAGCAGGCGGCTGGCGCGGCGGCCGTCCACGTCGCCAGCGGCCGGACCGGGCGCGGCGCAAGCAGCCCAGGGCAGTCACGCGGGAGCGGCCGATGCGATGATCGCGCAGATGCAGCAGCGCACGCTCGAGACATTCGACATGCTCGAGCGCGATGAACAGGGACTGTCCACCACCAACGCGCTCCTGGCCGTCGTCAACAGCATGCGCGGGCTGCCGGGCCGCAAGTCTGTGGTCATGTTCTCTGAAGGCGTGGCGATTCCAGCCAACGTCGCGGCGAGATTCCGCTCGGTGATCGATACGGCAAATCGCGCGAACGTCAGCATCTATGCGATGGACGCCGGCGGTCTCCGGGCGGAGAGTACGACGCAGGAGACGGCCGACAGCGTCAACGCGGCTGCCGCGCGGACGCTCCGCCGGAACCCGACCTCGGACGTCGTCGGCGCGCCGATGACCGAAGCGCTCGAGCGCAACGAGGACACGCTGCGCCGCGATCCGCACAGCGGCCTTGGACAGCTCTCGGACGAGACCGGCGGCGTCCTGATTGGCAACACGAACGATCTCACGGGCGGACTGAAGCGGATCGATCAGGACATGCGGAACTACTACATGTTGTCCTACGTGCCGAAGAACGACAAATTCGACGGCAAGTTCCGCGCGATCGCCGTCAAGGTGAAGCGGGGCGGCGTGAACGTCGCGTCGCGCAAAGGCTACTACGCGGTTCATGGCGCCGGGCCTATGCCGGTGATGTCGTACGAAGCGCGTCCGCTCGCGCTGCTCGACTCGACGCCCGTGCCCAACGCGTTTCCGACACGGGCGGCTGCGCTCAAGTTTCCGCAAGCGACGGGCGCGGAACTGACACCGGTGCTCGTCTCGGTGCCCGCGTCCGCGATGACCTTTGTCACTTCCGACGACAAGACGTCGTACAAGGCGGAGTTCACGATCCTGGTCAGGTTCCGCAATGCCGGCAACCAGGTCGTCGACAAGATGAGCCAGTCGTACGTGCTCACGGGTCCGATCGACAAGCTCGAAGGTGTGAAGCAGACGGGTGTGCTGTTCTACCGCGAGCGCGAGCTGAACCCCGGGGTGTACACGATGGAAGCGATCGTGCACGACGTGATCAGCGACAAGGCGAGCGCGCGGCTCGTGACGATTGAGGCGCCCCAGAACGATTCCGCCGCGTTGCGCGCCAGCGACCTCGTGCTCGTCGCCCGAGCCGAGCGCGTGGCGAAGTCGGATGCGCGTCCGGCAAGTCCGCTCCAGGCCGGCGACATGCTGCTGTATCCGAACCTCGGCGACCCGCTCAAGAAGAGCGCAACACCGGAGCTCGGGCTTCTTCTTCACCGCGTATCCCGCCAGCGGCACGAAGCTGAAGGCTACGCTCCAGGTCCTGCAGAACGGCGCCGAGCTCGCCACGCTGCCCTTGACCCTCGGCGAGCCTGACAGCTCCGGCCGTATCCAGCACGTCAGCCGTCTGCCGATCGGCTCGCTCGCGGCCGGCACCTACGATCTGCGGGTCGTCCTCTCCGACGGCCGGCAGCAGATCGCGCGATCGACGACGTTCAGAATCGTGGATTGAGACGCGAGGACAGCGCGATGCAGACACGTGTTGCCGTCCTCATCACCGCGCTCGCGCTCGAAGGGCTCGTCACCGCCCAGGGCCAGGCGCCGCCGCAGCCCCAGTCGCAGAGTTATTCGGCGGGCGCAACCGCCGTCCTCGTAGACGTGGTGGTGCGAACGAAGCAGGGCCGGCCACTCTTGGGCCTGACGTCGGACGACTTCGAGGTGTTCGAGGATGGCGTTCGCCAGAAGATCGGCTCGTTCTCTGTCGTCGAACGCGCGGGCGGGATCGGGATCCGAGTAGGACGACGCGTCGCCGCATCGCCTGCCACCGAGAAGCACGACGGCAAGCTCGCCGGAAGCACCGGCCACGCCCGCCGTCCGATCGTCCGACCGTCGCGATCGTGTTCGACGCGCTCAAGCCGGACGCCCTCGAGCTGGCACAGAGGGCCGCGATCGCCTATCTGCCGATGAACGGCGACACCGACGCGCACGTCGGCGTGTTCGCGGCGGATCCCGGCCTGCGGGTTCTTCAACCCTATACCGACGACATCGCGCTTGCCCGCCGTGCCGTCCACAACCTGACGGCGGCGCCGACGACGCAGCAGCAGATGGAAGCCGAGCGGCGGCGGGCGCTCAACGACCGCCTCACCGCTCTCGATGCGCTCGGCATCGGCAGGGACACCGCTGTCTTCTCGCCCGATCCCGGCGCCAACGCGACCAACGCCCAGGCGATCGTGGAACAGCAGATGACCGAGCTCGAGCTGAGGATGCTGCGATCCTCCGAGTCCCTCGATCGGGATCAGCGCGGATTCGCCACCGCGAACGCGCTGCTCGCGGTGATCCAGTCGCTCAGCTGTGCTGCCAGGGCGCAAGACGCTCGTGTATCTGTCGGAGGGCCTGCCAGCCTCACCCGCCATGCAGGCGCGGTTGACCTCGATCGTCAGCATGGCGAACCGAGGCAACGTCAGCGTCTATACGATCGATGCGGCGGGATTGCGCGCCGAGAGCACGTTGTCGGAGACGCGACGCGAGATCGAGGAGGCCGGGCAGGAACGTCTTCGCCAGACGTCGGTCAGCCGCGACCCGGCCGAGCCGATGACGCGCATGGTCGAGCGTGCCGAGGATCTCCTGCGACTCGATCCGCAGGGAGGCCTCGCCCAGCTCGCCGAGGACACCGGCGGCTTCCTGATCCGCGACACCAACGACCTGAGCTCGGCGTTTCGTCGAATCGACGAGGACAACCGCTTTCACTACGTCCTGAGCTACTCGCCGACGAATCCCGAGTTCGACGGAAAGTTCAGGACGATTCAGGTCAAGGTGCACCGCGACGGCGCGCAGGTGTTCTCGCGCAAGGGGTACATCGCGGTCCGCGGCCGCCGAGCGGATTCCTCAGTTACGAGGCCGCGGCCCTGGCTTCACTCGACCACGGCAAACCGCCGAACGACTTCCCGATCGGCGCAGGCGGGTACGTGTTCCCTGACCCGAAGGGCCGTGCGGCCGTGCCCGTCGTCGTGCATATGAAGACCGCCAATCTTCGCTTCACCGTCGACGAGGACAAAGGGACGTATACGGGCGAAGCGGTGATCGTGGCCCGAATCAGGAACGCAGCCGGCCAGACGGTGCACACGCTCAGCCAGCAGTACCTGCTCACCGGCGCGTCAAAGGACGTCGGCACGGCGCGCGAGACGGCGAGATCCTCTTCTATCGGCAGCCCGATCTCTCGCCGGGCGTGTACGCCCTCGAGACGGTCGTCCAGGACGTCCTCGCGCAACGTGCGAGCGCCAGGCTGTCCACGTTGACCGTACCGGTGATTTCGCCGGCTCACGTTCCCGCCAGCACGCTCGTGGTGGTCCAGCGCACCGAACGGATCGCGTCGTCGGAGCGGCGATCGAATCTGCCGTTCTATTACGGCGACATGTTGCTGTACCCGAACGCCGGGAGATCCGTTGCAGCTTGGACACGACACGGAGCTGATGTTTTATTTCGCGTTCTACCGAGGGGCTGACGAGACGTCCGGAGGCCACGCTCGAGATCCTGCACAGCGGACAGACGCTGGCGTCCGTCCCGGTCGAACTGTCGATACCGATCCCGCAGGGCCGCGTCCAGCACGTCGGCAAGCTGCCGATCGACAAGTTTCCAGCCGGCACGTACGAACTGCGGCTGCGACTTCGATCGGGAGCGATGGAGGAAGTGCGGAACGCGTTCTTCACGATCGCTCGGTAGATTCGCACGCTATTTCGTCGGCGCCTTCAGCTGATTCAGCCACACCTGAACCCACGACTTCGCCGGCTTGTCGGGTGAAAACGTTCCGGTGACGATATCGACGTCGCCGTCTCCGTCGACGTCGCCGACGTCGAGCGTCGCATGCCGCGGGAAATCCCATCTCGATCGTGTGGCGCACGAACACGCCGGGCTTCGTCTGCTCGAGCCACACGAGCGCCGGCAGCGTGGCGTCGTCGGCGTTCGACGCTCCCGGCAGCAGCGCGCACGCGACGATGTCGAGATCGCCGTCTCCGTCCACGTCGGCGGCCATCGCTCTATGGACCGAGGGCATCTGAACCACGTCATGAGCCTGGAACGGTCCGCCTTCGCCTGGCTTCGGCGAGACAAGTCCTTCGCCGCCCGTATTCTCCAGCCACTGGATCCCGTGATACGGCTTCACGAGCGCGTCGTCCATCGTGTCGCCGTGAGTCAGCAGCACGTCGGGGTCGCCGTCCTTGTCCAGGTCCACGACCTGGATGCCGGTCGATCCCCAGTTCGGGTGCGGCGCCTCGTAGAGGATCCGCGGAACGAACGAGAAATCGCGCGTGCCGGTGTTGATGTAAGCGACGACGGTCTCGTATTGCTGTGAGATGAGCGCCACGAGATCCAGGTGTCCATCCTTGTTCAGATCGATCGGGACGACGTGAATCGCGCCGGGACGGGGATCGATGATGTGCGGGGTGAACGATGCCTTGTCGGCACTGCTCGACTGGTTTTCGAGAATGGCGATGTGTCCGGTGGTCCGCCATCCAAACGCGGCGACCGCGAGATCGTTCTTGCCGTCGCCGTTGAAATCGCCGGCTTCGACGTCGGCGACGCGGGGCAACCCGTCCGCCCAGAACCCGGCAAACTTCCCGTTGCCGAGCGCGCGCATCCAGATCATCGCTCCGTCGGTGTGATCCCCGGGAAGGAACTGGCCGAGGTCGGCGATGAGCAGGTCTTTCAGTCCGTCCTTGTCGACGTCGGTGAAGGTCACGTGATCAGGATGCGGAATGTCCGCGATCACCTTCAGCGGGCTTTGCGGCTCGAGATGCCCCCAGAACACCGTCCCTTGATACATCTCCGTACCGATCACGTCGAGCTTGCCGTCGCCGTCAAAATCCGCGAGCTGCACGTTGGACACGGCCGGATTGTCCGGCGCGTCAGGAACGCTCAGACCGTAGCTGGTGAACTTCAGCGGTGACTCGGAGACAGCGGGCCACGGCTTGGGCGCCTCGAGACGCTCGGGCGCGTTCGCTTCCATGTAACGCAGCGCCGCTGCCATGTCCGGCGAGAGCTCGACGGAACTGAGGTCGCCTCTCGGCTGCGTCTTCTTGTCGCGCAGGAACATCATCTTCGCGATCTCGTGGTGCCACTTGCTGCGTGGAAGAATGTCGGGCGTCGGAGATTTGTGGCACTGCGAGCAGACGATCTTCTGCACCTCCCCATCAGGAATCCCGGAAGGCACGACGGGAGCCGGTGGATTCGAAGGTGTCGGCTGCTGGAGCGACGCCGAGGGACGCGCGAAGACAAGAACGACGAATGCGATGATCGACGCGAACGCGCCACTGCGATGGCGCGTCGGAAGACGCATAGTTGCGATGCTAACACGAACTCGCATCACACCCCGGTCAGCGATCACTCGACTATCTGGAAGGTTGTACGGCGCGTCTCGCTGGAGCCGCCGGCACCGACCGTCACAGCAAGCGCGTACTCGCCTGGCATCAAACTGCCGATCGGCAATTGGCTGACGTGCCAGATCCGTCCCTGGGCGTCTGGACGTCCCAAGCGTCAGCGCCGTCTCGCCAAGCGCGCGTCCAGCCTGCGACAGTGTCAATGATGCATGTACGGGTGTGCCGCCAGCGATTACGCTGAACGCAAACGACAGTGCCGGCGTCTGGTGCTTTGAGATCGGTTCGCCGAGACTCGGATACAGCAGCAGGTCGCCGTAATAGAGCGGGTTGGTCGCGTCACGTTCGGCCGCCGGCACGCGCTCGGTCCGACGCTACGATCATGAGGCTGCTCACTCCCGGCTGCCCGGCGCGCTTGTCCTGCACGATGACCGGTGCCGCTCCCGCCCCGGCTCGCTGTCCCAACGCGTCGTGCACGACGTACTCGAGTGTGTAGGCGCCCGGCGGCAGCGTCGGCTGCCGGAAGAAGAGCACATCGCCTCGCAGATCCGCGGGCAGCCGGTAGCGCTGACTTCCTTTCCGCACGACCTCACCGGTCCCATCTTTCAGCCGCGCGAGAATGGTGAAGTCAGTCTGGTTCGCGCCCTGTGTCTTGCCCGCGCCTTCTGCGAGCGCACCGCCGTCCGCTGCAACGAGCACGGCCAGACGCGCGTCTTTGGCACCAGGTTGCGGGAATACGAACGCATTCGCGCGCACCGGCACCTGCGCCGGCAGCGGTGTTCGCTCGAGCGCCGCGAGCGGCAGGGCCTTCGTAAGTGAGAAGCGGAAGTGAGCCCGGCGATCGCACCGCGAGATAGCCGCTGCGCGCGCGCACGGTCACGTTCCGCCCCGGCACCTTCACAGCGATGCGGCGCCACTCGCCGCGGAAGTCGGTATTCGACGGCGTGTAGGTGAGCAGGTAATGGAAGCGTCGGTCGTCATCGATCTGTCGGAAACCGGCCGCCAGATCGTTGGTGTTGTTGATCAGGAACCCGCCGGTTCTGTCCGCCAGCAGGCGCAGGCTCACCGCGGGATCGCGGCGCAGGTTGTCTTCGTTGAGCTCCAGCGCGTCCAGGAGCTTGCCTTCCTTCTCCGGGTCGCGATGCAGTGCCTGTGAACCTGTCGAATTGATCCGCCTCGCCGTTTCACTCTGCCCACTGTGTACGCGCAGCCCCGCGGCATCCAGCGAATACACGCTCACGTTGAGCCGGTTCGCCGTCGCGACAACGGACTCGAACTGCGTCTGAACGTTCGGCGGAATCGCGAGCGCTTCGGCGAAGAAGATGACCGTCTTGCGGCCGGGCAGCTCGCCGAGCCCGGAGATGACGGCCATCAGGCTGTTGATCGTCGCGTGTCCCTGCTGATCGCGCGCCATGGCTTCGAACGCTCGCTCCATCCGATTCATCATGGCAACGAGGGTCATCCGCCGGCGTACCACCGGGATCGACGCGTGTTGGTGTTGAGCGGATCCGCAGGATTCGACCGTCCATGGGACTCGGCGCTCGCGGTCGGAGAGAACGCCGGGATCCGGATCGCCGTAGGCTTGTGGGCCGATACGCAGCCGCTCGAAGCCGCCCGTCACCCGTGATGCCGCCTCGTCGATCGCTTTCTTCACGCGCGCGCGATCCGTCGTGAACGTCTGCAGCGTGACCAGGGACAGATCCGATAGGAACACGCCCGCGAAATCCTGCCCGCGATTCGTGTCGAGATAGGCCAACGCGCCTTTGTGGGCGAGCGCGCGTGCCTCGGGCGACAGCCGATCGAAGACGAGTGCGACGACTGTGGGGCCGGTTGTCGATGCGGGGCCCTGAGTGCCTCGCGGTGCCGCGGTTCCAGAGGCAACGTCGCGGGCGTTGGCCTTCGGGCTCGCCGGTGAAGCATCTCCTTCCCGCGTCAGATCGCCGATCTGCTGAGGAACATCGTCTTCCAGCAATTGGAAATCCGATCGCGTCAGATCGGTCACAGGACGTCCGCGCTGATCGCGCACGACGACGTCGACCGTGATTGCGGTGGCTGTCGCTTTCAGATGGGTGCCGCGCTGTTCCTGCGTGAACGCTGGACGCGACTGGCCGCTGACCCAACACGTCAATGCGGCGGCGAGGGACAGGGAAAGTGCTGCGCGTCGCATGGACACCTCGCGCGCGAATCGCTGGCTTGATCAGTATAAGCGTCAAGGCGCCGACCGCTGGGTCCTCGAACGGCCGACCCGGCCAACGTCAGCAATGCGCCGGAGGCGTGGTTGTCCGGGGCGTAGGCCGAGGCGCCGGGGAGCTGATGTGCCCTCGCCGCAGCGACGACATGGGCGCGGACTACTGGCTGCCGGCCTCCTTGATCACCACTTCACGATTGACTGGCACGTCGGGCAGCGTCTGCCGGGTATTGCTCGCCGGCCACCACACCTCCAGCGTCTTCACCGTGCGGCCTTTGCCCAGTCCGATATGTTGCGCGAAGGGGGACGCGCCGAACGAGCCGCCGGTCGACACCTCTCGATACCGGATGCTCCCGTCGTCCAGTGTGACTGTGATCTTTGCGCCGATCGCGGCGCGATTCGTCTTCCCGCCGACGAGCTTCACGCGGATCCAGTTCGCCTCGTGGCCGGGATTCTTGAACAGCGCGCGATAGTACGCGTCGCCCGGGACGAAGCCGCCGATGTTCTCGAAGATGTCGACCTGACCGTCGTCGTCGAGATCCGCGAACGCGACGCCGTGTCCCTTCTGGAGATGGCCGGTGCCGGTGGCAGCGGTGACGTCGACGAAGTACTTGCCGTCGTGATTGCGAAACAGGACGTTCGGCATCAGCGCCGCGTATGACGGCGCGCCGGTTCCGAGATAGAAGTCGAGATAGCCGTCGTTGTCGATGTCGCCGAAGTTGGCGCCCATCGCGGGGACGACGTGATCGAGCTTGACCGACGCGGTCACGTCGTCGAATCCGCCCTTGCCGTTGTTTCGATACAGCTTCATCGTCTCGGCCTGGCGCGGCAGCGTCGAGCAGATCGCGCACGACCTCGGTGACCGACGGCACGAAGTTGGTGACGAACAGATCGAGCCAGCCGTCGTTGTCGTAGTCGAAGAACCAGGTCGTGAAGCTCATGATCGGCTTCTCGACGCCGAGCGCCTTCGCGCGCTCGGTGAAGGTGCCGTTCCGCTCGTTGTGGTAGAGGAAGTTCTCGCCGACGTAGTTCGACACGTACAGGTCCGGATAGCCGTCGTTGTCGTAGTCGCCCCAGGCCGCGCCCTTGGTGAAGGCCGCGCGAGTCACGCCCGCGGCCTTTGCGACGTCCACGAACGTACCGTTGCCCAGGTTGCGGAAGAGGCTGCTCGGCGCTTCCTCGTGGCCGACGAACACGTCGACGAAGCCGTCGTTGTCGAAGTCCGCCCATGCGGCTGAGTGCGTCCGGTACAGAGCGCTCGACAGCCCGCTCTCGCGCGTGACGTCGGTGAAAGTGCCGTTGCCGTCGTTCCGCAACAGCGAGTTCCGCATCGGAAACTCCCAGCCTCCGCGCATCACGAACAGGTCGACGCGGCCGTCGTTGTTGTAGTCGGTCGCAGTGAGGTTGAGGCCGCCGAGTTGATCGGAGAGATGCGCGGCGTCGGTCAGATCGCGAAAGGTGCCGTCGCGCTCGTGATGATAGTACCGAAGCGACACGCACGAGTCGACGGTCGAGAGGACGACGTCGAGGCAGGCCGTCGTTGTCGATGTCCTCGATCACGACGCCGCCGGCGAGACCGGCTCGCGCCGAGTCCCTTCTCCGTTGCGACGTCGACGAAGCGACCCGGATCTTCGGCCGACGTGAACACGGCCGGATCGATCCGGTACTGCTTGCGGCACGCGAGGCGGGATAGGTTCCGAGCGTCATGTTCGCGACGTTTAGCAGCCAGCGCATGTCGAGATCGTCGGGGTGCTCGCCGAGATACGCGGTCAGATACTTCGTGGCGTTCTGCGATCCGGACGGCACGTGGTGGAGACCGGCCTTCGCGATCGGCACGATGCAGCTCGCCGACGCGTGACCGCCGACGCAGTTCTCCAGCTCGCCTCGACGAAGCTCGGTGACGCCGAGCAGCGCCGCGAGGTAGGAGCGCGCGGGCACGAGATCGGGAAACTGCGCCGCATGCTGCACGGCGCTGCGATAGGCGGCGCTGAGCTGCTCGATCGCACGCGCCAGCTGTCCTTGTACGCCCAGAGCTGGCCCAGTGATTTCCGCGTCCAGATGATGTCGCGCACATCCTGCTGCGCGGGCGGTTTGGCGGACAGCGACGCGAGATACGCCTCGGTCGTGCGGATAGTGGATGTGATGGCCTGCTGTTTCGTTTCGCAGATCGAGCGGAGATTCTCGGGGTTCGATGGGCGCTCCATGAATCGGCCCACCTCTTCGCGGCCGGAGACCTCGAGCACGGTGCTGATAGTCGCCGGCGCCGGACGCACGACGATTCCACGTGCGATCGTCCGGCGCTTCCTGGCCGGTCGGCGCCGCCGGCGGCCGCGCCGGCTGCTGGCCCGCGGCTGCGAGTGCGGCCGCGGCAATCGCCGCGATCACAGCGCGAGAACAGTCCTCGCCACTTCATTTCTCGAAGACGACGTTGTCGACGATGATCATGCCCTGTTTGCTGAACTCGCACTGATCGCAGAACGCCGTCAGGTTGATCGACGTCAGCTCCTTGAAGATGCTTTTCGGATCGACGCGCACCGGCGCCCACGCCGGCTGAGTGAATCCCGAGAGCGGCACCTTGTAGGTGTTGAAGCCCTGTCGCACCTTGAACGTCATGACCGGCCACGCGAAGCTCGAGTCCTTGCCGCTCGACTTGCTGACCGCCTCGAGGCGGAGGATTTCGATCCCGGTCGCGTACACCTGGAGCGACAGCGTCTTGTAGCCTGACAGATCCTCGGGCACCGACTTGTCGTCCGCGTCCGGCAGGCCGTGCATCTCCACCGTGACGCCGGTCCACGGGTTCGGCGCGTGCAGGACGTACTCGAACTTCATCGCGTGATTCGGATCGCCCGGCTTGATGTGCACCAGCTCCGGAGCCGGCGGATCGACTCCCGGCGCTCCCTTGAACTCGCTCTTGTGCACTCTTGCTTTCTTCGTAGCCGAACATCTGGATGAGGCCGCCGCGTGCGCTCACGGGGCGTCCGTTCTCCTACTTGTTCGAAGTCCGCGAACACGAGCGCATGCGGAATTGGAGGCGGCCTTTTCAGGCGGCTTTTCCTGGGCCGTCAGGGATGTGGTCACGACAGAGCCGACCCAGAGGACCGACAGCAATCCGCACAACCGGCGATTCACGGCAGACACCTCCTCGATGCGTGGCCACATGCGGGATGCTAGCACGGCGAATTGAGATATTCCGCGTGACTTCTCAGACGCCTGGCGCTGGCGGGGGCGGCTGCCGAGGTCCGACGGTGTTACGATGCGCGTGACGAGGAGAGACGATCCGATGATCTGAACCGTCGCACATTCTTCGCGGCAGCTTCGGCCTTCGGCGGTGGGTTCGCGACTGGCCCGGGCCAGCGTGCAGGGCGCCAACAATCGCATTCGCGTCGGCATCATCGGCACTGGCGGCCGCGCACGTGGGCTTGATGAACCTGCTGAAGCGGCTGCCCGGCAATGAGATGGTGGCGGTCTGCGACGTCTACGAGCCGCGCATGCTCCAGGCAGCCGAGATTGCCGACGACAGCGACAACGAAGGTCGCCGACTACCGGCGCATTCTGGACAATCGCGAGATCGATGCGGTGCTGATCGGCACGCCCGATCACTGGCACAAGACGATCGCGCTCGATGCGGTGGCGGCCGGGAAGGACGTGTACGTCGAGAAGCCGATGTCGCACACGATCGAAGAAGGGGTGGAGATGGTCAAGGCCGATCGAAGCCTCGAAGCAGATCGTGCAGACCGGCACCCAGCAGCGAAGCTGGGATCACTGGGTGCTGGGCAAGCAAATCATCGACTCCGGCCGTCTCGGGCAGATTACGTTCGTCCAGACTTATTGGTATCAGCACGCGACCGCCGGCAACTATCCGGCCGTTTCGATGGACAAGCTCGATTGGAAGACGTGGCTCGGCTCGGCTCCCGATCGAACCGTTCCGGCCGGAACGCTTCTATCAGTGGCGTCATTTCTGGGATTACGGCGGCGGACAAATGACCGATCTGATGACGCACTGGATCGACGTCGTGCACTGGTACATGGACGTCGACGCGCCGCTGTCGACGGCAGCCACCGGCCGCAACTACAACCTCAAGATGTGGGAAGCGCCCGACACGGTCAACGCCACGATCGAGTTCCCGAAGAACTTCATGGCGGTCTATCTCGGCACCTACGTCAGCAAGGTCGACGATGGCGGCCTCGAGTTCCGCGGCGACCGCGGAACGCTGAAGATCGATCGCGCGCGGCTGGCGTTCTATCGCGACGATGCGGCGTATGCGCCAGGCACGCTGACACCGGAGCCGGACATCTACGTGCGCTCGAGCGGCGACGGGACGCTGACGCATCTGCAGAACTGGCTCGATTGCATTCGCAGCCGCAAGACACCGAACTCACACGTGCGCGTCGGGCATCAGGCGGCGCGGACCGTCGCACCTCACCAACATGGCGCTCCGGAGCCGGCAAGACCGTGCGCTGGAACAATGCCACGGGCGAGATCGACACCTAAGCCACGAACGAACACGGAACAAGACCGAGCCGCGGAAAAACACCGAATCACACGGGAACGCGAGCCGCGAAGAACACGGAATAACACGGAAACGCGAGCCACAGAAGAACACCGAATAACACGGCTAAAATGTATGGATTCATGAGCCATCGGCCGTCGCTCATTTTCACCCGCCGTCGGTTCCTCACTCTTCTCGGTTCCGTCACTGCATCGAGCGTCATACCGTTTCGCCGCGGGTTGGGCGCCGCGGCGCCAGTGTTCGAAGAGATCCCGGCATCGGTCAGCGGCATCAGCTGGACTGCACCAGAATGCGATGTCGGTGAACCGATATCTGCCGGAGACGATGGGCCCCGGCGTCGCGTTCTGTCGATTTCGACAACGATGGCTGGCCCGACATCTTCCTGGTCAACAGCGGGGCGGCGGATTTCTACAAGCCGGACACGCCGCTGAAGAACGCGCTCTACAAGAACAACCGCGACGGCACGTTCACCGACGTCACCGACAAGGCAGGCGTGGCCGGCGGTCAAGGCGTTCGGCATGGGATGCGCGGTTGCCGACTACGACAACGACGGGTATCCCGACATCTTCGTGACCGCGTACGGCCGCTGCACGCTCTATCACAACAACGGCAACGGCACCTTCACTGATGTCACCGACAAGGCCGGCCTCGCGACGCCGGGATGGACGACGAGCGCGGTGTGGTTCGACTACGACAACGACGGCAAGCTCGATCTCTTTCTCTGCAGCTTCGTCGAGTTCTCGCTGAAGAACAACGTGTTCTGCGGCGACAACAAGATGGGGAAGCGGTTCTACTGCATTCCACGCGTGTTCAAACCGACGCCGAGCTTGCTGTATCGACAACAACGGCGACGGAACGTTCACCGAGGTGGGCGCCGGCACCGACATTCATCGCGCGCTTGGCAAGGCGCTGGGCGTGGTCGCCACCGACATCAACGGCGACGGCCTCATGGATCTCTTCGTCGCCAATGACACGGTGCAGAATTTTCTCTTCGCCAATCGCGGCAAGGGCAAATGGGATGAGATTGGCCTGGCGGCTGAAGTGGGCTTCAGCGCCAACGGCCAGCCGCGGTCGGGCATGGGGGTCGATGCCGCCGACATCAACGGCGACGGTCGGCAGGACCTCTTCGTCGCCAATGTCGATCAGGAATTGTTCTCGCTCTACCGGAACGATGGCAATGAGGCCTTCACCGATGTCGCCAATCCGAACGGTGTGGCTCAGGCGACGCGGCTGCTGAGCGGATGGGGACTCAAGTTCTTTGACTACGACAACGACGGCTTCGTCGATCTCTTCCTCGCCAACGGCCACCCCGACGACATGGTTGAGAACTATTCGCAGCAGGTCCGATACAAGGAGCCGCTGCTGCTGTTTCATCACGACGGCACGAAGCTGTCGAACGTCAGCCAGGAGGCCGGCCCGGTCTTCCAGAAGGTATTTTCCGCGCGCGGGCTCGCCGTCGGCGACTACAACAACGACGGCCGGATCGACGTGCTGATTGGCAACAACGGCGGCGCGCCGGTGCTGCTCAAGAACAACGCCGGGGAGGGCAACCATTGGGTCGGCGTGCGGCTCCAGGGGACGACCTGCAATCGCGACGCCATCGGCGCGACGATCACCTGGTCGGTAAACGGCAAGGTCCGGAGCCGATACAAGGCCAACGGCGGCAGCTACCTGTCGTCGCACGACATGCGTGAGGTGCTCGGCCTCGGCACCGCAACGAACGTGGAGTGGATCGAAATCAAGTGGCCGCGCCCAGCGGCAAGATCGAGCGAATCACCGATCTGCCCATCGATCGCTACGTCACCATCGTCGAAGGCCAAGGGCGCATCGCGTGACGATGACGTCCGACTCGAGTCCGCGCGCCGGCGCGCGAACATTTGCCGGCCTGTTCCTCGTCACGCTTTCGACGCTCACGTATCAGCTCCTGCTGACGCGCACCTTCAGCGTCACGATGTACTACCACTTCGCCTTCGTCGCGATTTCCGTGACGATGTTCGGGATGTCGGTCGGCGCGATCGCGGTGTTCCTGCGCCCGACGGTCTTCGTTCCGGAGCGCGTGATCCGCCACCTGGCGCTTGGCTCGGCCTTGTTCGCGGCGACAATCGTGCTCAGTTACCTGACCCATCTGGCGATACCGTTCCTGATCGAGCCGTCTCTCGTGAGCGCGTATGCCCTGGCTCTGACCTACGCGGCCTTGTCGGTGCCATTCGTGCTGAGCGGTGTCGTGGTGTCGCTCGCGCTGACGCGCTTTCCGTCGCAGGTGAGCGCGTTGTATGCCGCCGATCTCACTGGCGCCGCGCTCGGGTGCCTGGTCGTCGGCCCGATGCTGCGGCTGACCGACGCGCCGACGGCGGTGCTCGCCACCGCCGCGGTGACGGCGGTGGCCGCCACTCTGTTTGCCAGCGAGACCGGGACCAATGGTCGTCGCAGCCGCCAGCTGCTGACCGGGTGTGCCGCGCTGGCGCTCGTCCTGACGGGCGCGGCAGTCGCTCACGGCGTTGCCGCACGGCACAACGCCGGCTGGCTCCGCTTGATGTGGGTGAAGGGCCAATACGAGGCGAGGCCGCTCGTTGAACGATGGAATTCGTTCTCGCGCATCCGCGTCATCGGCAATGCCGATCGCGCGATCCGGCCGTCAGGGTGGGGTCTGAGCAGCACGCTGCCGCCTGACCGGACCGCGCACGAGCTGCACCTGGACATCGATTCCTACGCAGGAACGGAGCTGACCGCGTATCACGGCGATCCCAGGACCGTTGATGCACCTCAAGTACGACGTCACCAACGTCGCGCACTACCTTCGGCCCGACTCACGCGTGATCGTCGTCGGTACAGGCGGCGGTCGGGACGTGCTGTCGGCGCTGGCCTTCAATCAGAAGCAGGTGACCGGCGTCGAAATCAACGAAGGCATCATCGACCTGGTCAACCGTCGATTCGGCGATTTCACCGGGCACCTGGATCGCGATCCGCGCGTGCAGTTCGTCAACGACGAAGCCCGCAGCTATCTCGCGCGGCTCGACGATCGGGTCGACCTTATTCAGATCTCGCTGATCGATACATGGGCGGCGACCGCAAGCGGCGCGTTCGTTCTGACCGAGAACTCGCTCTACACCGTCGAAGCCTGGCGAATCTTCCTCGATCATCTCGCGCCCCGCGGGATTCTCTCGGTGTCCCGGTGGTACTACGCCGATCGACCGGGAGAGGTCTATCGGCTGGCGACCCTCGCGTCGACGACCCTGATGCAGTTGGGCGTCACGCAAGCCCGGCGATCATTACGCCATCGTCCGCGCCCGGCCCGCCGGGGCGCCCGATGCGCCCGATGGCGTCGGAACGATGCTGCTGTCGCGCGATCCTCTTTCGGTTCACGACCTCGACGTCCTCGAGGCGGTGGCGTCGAAGATGCAATTCGAGATCGTCCAGAGCCCGCGGTTTTCTGCCGACGATACGTTTGCAGCGATTGCCAGCGGCACTCGCATGCGCGACGCCGTGGCGAAGCACCCGCTGAACATCTCGCCGCCGACAGACGACACGCCGTTCTTCTTTCACATGCTTCGGCTGCGCGACGTCTTCAACACCGCTCGATGGCACGACCAGGGAATCGTCCGGTTCAACATGACGGCGGTCGGCGTGCTCGGTGTGTTGATGCTGACCGGTACTCGTGCTGACGACCGCCTGCATCGTGGTTCCACTCTGGGTCGCGCGCTCACGTGCGCGATCGCAAGAACGGGCTCGTGGACATCCAGTCAGTTCGCCTGCCATCGCCCACTATCTCGTGTTCTTTGCCGCCATTGGCTTCGGTTTCATGCTGGTCGAGATCTCGCAGGTTCAACGGTTGACGATCTTCCTCGGCCATCCGATCTACAGCCTGTCGGTCGTGCTGTTTTCGCTGCTGTTGTCGAGCGGCCTGGGCAGCCTTTCGACGGCCCTGCTGCGGAGTGATGCTCAACGCCAACCGGCAACGCTGCTGGCACTTCTCGTTCTCGTCCTGGTTGGCTTCGGTCTTCTGACCCCGGTCCTGATCCACCGCTTCGAGGCAGCCTCGACGCCGATTCGGATTGCGATCTCCGTCGCCATGCTGGTGCCCATCGGCTTCTTCATGGGGATGCCGTTTCCCCTCGGAATCGGGCGCGCGCTCGCCGAAGCGCCGTCGATCGCGCCGTGGCTCTGGGGCGTGAACGGTGCTGCGTCGGTCTGCGCATCCGTGCTCGTTGTCGTCATCGCGATCGGTGCGGGCATTTCGGCCGCTTTCTGGGTTGGGACGGCGTGTTACGTCATCGCGGCTTTGGTCTTCTACAGAACTTAATCAGCCACATTCGCTGTCACACTGTATTCGTACCGAGAGAGCACAGGAGAAAGGAGAAAGGAGAATTTTCTTGTTCTCTCTTCGTCCTGTTTTGCTCTTAATCGAGATCCAGCGTGATTGTGGCTGTCGTGGATTGAGATCTACTTACGGAAGCCCTTGAGGAATCCCATTACAGCGCTGGTGAGATCCGACTCCACTTGTGGGGTAAACGGTGACGTCCTCGGCTCGTATCCACCTTCATCGAATGCCTTCGCAGTCGGCAGGTACCCGAACCACCCATTGGTGTAACCGAAATAGAGAGTCTGCTTGAACGGCGATCGCTCCCGGATGTTCATCGCGATGTCGCAGAACATCTCGACCGGAGCTGACCAGACGATGGTGTCGTTGATCGCGAGGAAACGCAGTGGCAGCTTGATGCGCTGGCGATCGGGAGTGGCGTACGCCGCCAACTCGTCCGGCCAGACGACATCGTCGCGCCGAGGCGTCTCGACGATGTGCTGCGCGTGGCGAATGACGACGCGGTCTGTGCCGGGCGGCATGGCGCGTGCCGCGGCAATGACGCGATCTCCGAGCAGCACGCGAAATTGCGACAGATGTCCGCTTGCCGCGTCTGCGTAGACGGAATAGATTGGCGCGATGTTTCCTGCCGCACCGTTGACGTAGAGGACGGTGCCGCCAAGCTGCTCTTCGACATACGCCGCGACGACGCCCGGCGCATCGCCGCTGATCTTCAGGTTCTGTCCGCTCATCACCGTGCCGTGCATTGCGTAGTTCACGACCAGCGCAATCGGCGCCCCGTCAGCCTTCTGGATGCGTATCAGGTTGACCTGGCGATCGACGGGACCGTCAGGATTCAGGCCGAGAGAGATCTTGCCGTCCACGTCCCTGGCGCGCCTGTTGATGTTGGCATTCGCGGTGGTCGTCGCGACGGAGAGGCGGGCAGGTTCCAGCTGGTCGTGTGCGGCCTTCACCGCGTCAATCAACGCATTGGTGACGAGTTTCGTGTAGTCGCGGTCCCACTCGTGATCCGACCGGCCGAGCAGTGCCTTGTACATGTCGGGAGGGCCGATCTCTGGCGCCGCATGCGTGTGGGTGACGCTCCACCACACGTGCGTCGGATCGATCCCGGTCTTGTCCCGGAGCTCGCGCATCACCGCATCGTGAAAGTTGGGGGAGAAGAGACACACGTCGGTGGAAATGAGATAGAACGGAGTCCCTCCGGCGTCGAGTGCGAGCACACGATGATAGATGCGGTCGAGAACCCCGGTCGACTGCCGCGCCTGATATCCGAGCAGCCACTGCGAAGTCTGCGGCGTGATGTCCACTTTGACGGCGGCTGCGCGAAGATCCGCGCGGGCCGGGAGGGCAGATGCCACGACGAAGATGAGAATGGCGAAGAGGTGTCTCATGGTAGTTCTCTGAAGTGCTGATTGCTGATTGCTGAATGGGTTTGATTGCTGATTGTCAGGCGCGGCCTTCAGGCCGCGCCAAATTCCGCATTCAGCAATCAGCATTCAGCAATGTCAGCGTCTGACCGTCTGTCCCGTTCGCGTTTTTCACGCTGATGATTGATGGTTGATGCGCACGCGGAGATTGACCAGAATCATAGGCAGCGTTCCAGCACCATGAAGCATCTTTTCTATAACAGTGCGCTCGTTTTCGTTGCCGCTGTCACGCTCGCCGGCACTACGGACGAAGCGGGCGTTCGAGCGACGGCGCAGGCGGCTGACTCATCTGGTCAGGTGCGGTTTCGCAACATTGCCGATTCCGCCGGCCTCAGGTTCTCGTACCAGCATTCGCCCACCGCTGACAAGTATTATGTCGAGAGCGCCCCCGGCGGCCTCGCGGTCTTTGACTATAACGGCGACGGACGTCCGGACATCTTCTTCAGCAACGGGGCACCGATCCCCTCGCTTCAGAAAGACTCTCCGAAATACTCCAACCGACTCTTTCGCAATGACGGAGGTTTTCACTTCACCGACGTCACCGATGCCGCAGGCGCCGCTGGTGTCGGTTACGCGATGGGGGCCGCGGCGGCAGACTACGACAACGACGGACGTGTCGATCTATTCGTCGCCGGAGTGCGGCAGAACCAGCTGCTGCACAATCGCGGCGATGGCCGGTTCGAGGACGTCACCAGCCGCTCGGGCATTGCGAGCGGCGACTGGGCGGTCGCCGGCGTGTGGTTCGACTACGACAACGACGGACGTCTCGATCTTTTCGTTGTCCAGTATGTGCAGTGGGCGCCGCAAACCAACCGGTATTGCGGCGATCAGGCCCGCGGCATCCGCATCTACTGCCATCCGCGATTCTTCCAGGGCCTGCCGGATCGGCTGTATCGCAATAAGGGGGACGGAACCTTCGAGGACGTCTCGGCGCGCGCCGGCCTCACGACCCACGTCGGCAAGGGCATGAGCGCGGCGATTGCCGACTTCGATCACGATGGGCGGACGGATCTGTTCGTCACCAATGATGCGGTGCCGAATTTCCTCTTCCGAAACAAGGGAGACGGCACGTTCGAGGAGACAGGCCTGCTCGCCGGCGTGTCGGTCCCCGAATCAGGACGCCCGGTGTCTGGCATGGGCACTGATTTCCAGGATTACGACAACGACGGATGGGAGGACATCTTTCTCACGGCACTGTCCGGAGAGACGTTTCCGCTCTTCCGCAACGACGGGAAGGGCGCTTTCACCGAAGCGACTCCCGCGGCCGGGCTCGTGAGCGCAACAACGAAGTTGTCCGGCTGGTGCGGTGCGCTGGTTGACGTCGACAACGACGGGTGGAAGGACATTTTCACAGCCAACTCCCACGCCAACGACCGCGTCAGCGACTCGACGGGATGGAACCTGTCGAACAGTCTCTTCCTCAACGACCAGCACGGCCGATTCCGTGATGTGACCGCATCGGCCGGATTCACGTCCGCTGTGGCGGCGCACCGCGGGTGCGGCATTGCCGATTTCGACGCCGACGGCCGGCTCGACGTCGTGGTCCTGGTTCTCGGCGCAAATGCGGAACTCTGGCGCAACGAGACGGAATCACAGAACCGCTGGCTCGATCTCAGGTTGATCGGCGTCAAGAGCAATCGCGACGGCATCGGCGCGCGCGTCACGATCGGTCAGCAAGTCAGGACGATGACATCTGCAGTTGGCTATGCGTCGTCTTCACACGCGGGGCTGCACTTCGGCCTCGGTCCGGCTGCGGGCGCCGTTCGGGTCGAAGTGCAGTGGCCGTCAGGGACGCGTCAGGTGGTTGAAGGGGTGAAGGCGAATCAGGTCATCGACATCCGCGAACAATAGAGCGGTCGAGGCTAATTCTCGATATTCAATGTCACGCTGCCTTCATACCAAGAGACAACAAGAGAAAGGAGAAAGGAGAATTCGTTCTCTTTCTCCTGTTCGATCTTTCGTGGATGCAGCGCGACAGTGAATGCCGTTGATTGAGGAGAGCGGCAGGCGCGGATCCGTTCATTTCGGTGGCGTAATGGTTCTCTGTCCCGTCGCCGCGTTCCGCTCCTGCGCCGCGCGCTGGAGTTCCTGCGAGCGCGTCAACAATTGAGCCGCCTTTTCGTCGTTGCCAGTCCCCTTATACGCGCGCGCCAGTTGCACGTGTACGCTCCCATCCTTGTCGTCCGGGATCTCGAGTTCGAGCAGCGGAATGGCGGCGGCGAAGTACTGCTTCTGGACGTAGGCGCGAGCGAGCGCGATCCGCGCGTCCGAGTTGGTCGAATCGATGCTCGTGGCCCGCTCGAGCAGTGATACCGCGTCGTCGACACGCTGGAGCTCGAGCAGCGCCTCGCCGCACATGCCGAGCAGCTGAGGGTCGTTACCGCGAATCTTGAAGAGCGGCTGAAGGGTGCTCACAGTGCGCTCGAAATCGCGCGCGTAGAAGTAGGTGGTGCCGAGCTCGGCAAGGAGATCCGAGTCACCGGGCGCCATCTTCAGCGCGGCCTGCAACTCCACAATGGCGTCGTCGTAGCGGCGCTGTCCCCTGGCCATCGTCGCACGAATTTCCCGGCGCTCGCGTGAGTCCGGCAGCGTATCCAGTTGCTTGAACGAGGCCGAGGCCAACTCGGAAGCCGCTCGGGCCTGCCAGTACCTGGACTCCGCGTCCTTCCGCGACAGAGCGGTCACCAACGCGTTTCGATACTGGCCTGCGCGAAACTCGCACAATGCCTTGCGCGTCGCGCACGCTGACGGCGTCAGCACGCCCTTCGATCGTTCGCGAGCAGCCCAGTCGGCGTGTGAGGTCTGTTCGTAGATGCGGGCAATCGCGTCATGAATGCTGACCATCGACGGCAGCGCATCGAGCGTCGATCGATAGAGCGCGAACGCATCGGTCAGCCGTCCATCTTCCGCCAGCGCATCCGCCAGCAGCAGCTGGCGCCAGGGCTGGTCTTCAGGCTTGTCGTTGAACGTGGCCATCGAATCCTGCGCGACGGCGTTGTAGCCGTGACCGAGCGCGTACCAGCCGGCGGGATTTCGTGGCGCAATCTCTGTAATTTTCCTGAGTTCTCCCAGTGCCTCGGCTGGCCGATCGGCCGCGGCGTAGGCCTCGGCGAGCATCCGGCGGTTCTCGACGTTGGAAGGCTGCGCGGCTACCGCCTGTTGCAGCGCTGATACGGCCTTCGCGGGCTCTCCAATCGCGAGATAGCTGGATCCCAGCACCGCGCGCGCATTGGTGAGTTTCGGATTGAGTGCGACCGCACGCTCGAGCGGCGGCACCGCTTCGGCGTCGTGCCCTCCCATAGCCAGAGCAATCCCGAAGTTCGCGAGCAGTTCGGGTTCGTCAGGCGTGACCTTCAACATCTCCCGGTAGATGGCTGCCGCCTCGTCGTACCGATGTTCGCCCATTGCTCGAGAGGCCTGGGCAGCTCGCGCGCGGCTGTCTCCTTGCGCGAGCGCGGCTGCCGACGCCGCCGTCAGCAGCACGAACGCGAGAAGCCATCGGGTGAAGGCCATACAGGCAGGATACAACGCGGGAGTTGTGCAGAAAAAAGGCCGGAAGGGCTGAGCCCTTCCGGCCTCGATCGAAGGTCGATGCGTTCGGGTCGTTAGAACTCGAAGCGCAATCCGAGTTGAATACGGCGCGGCTCGCCGTTGATGGCCCGGATCTTCATGAAGTTCGGATCCGTGAAGCCGGTCACCGGGTTGCCCCACCGCACATGGTTCAGCGCGTTGCTGGCCGTCATCCGGAACTCGACACGGTAATGCCCCACGGGGAAGCCGCGGAAGATGCCCATATCGAGGTTGTAGTTCACCGGGCCGCGGAGGAAGTTCCGGCCGGTGTTGCCCCACTGGTTGCCCGGTTGAGCGAACGACGCCGGATCGTAATACACCGCATTGGGTCCAGCCGGGCCGACCTGCCGAATCTCTGAAACCTGCTGGATGGTCTGCCGTCCCGTGCGTTGATTCAGCGCGGTGTTATCCCCATTTATCGAGAACGGCGTGCCGGAGTAGATCTGGTAGACGCCGTTGACCTGCCAGTTTTGGACAATCGCCGGCAGGACGCCAGTATCGTTCTTCGCAAACGGCAAATCGTACAGGAAGCCCATCGAGAAATTGTGGGTCCTGTCATAGCCGGCCAGCGCGTAGTTGCGATTGAGCTGAGACGGCTGGCTCCAGTCGAGCGTCACCCAGCCGTCGTCGTCGGTCTCGTCCATGGCCTTGCTCCAGGTATATGCGCCCTTGAGCAGCAAGCCGTTCTTGAACGGCCGATTGATCGCCGACTGCAGCGCATTGTAACGGCGACGCGTGCGTCCGGCCCAGTCGAGGATGTCAGCCGTGCCGGCCTGGGTGAAGAACTTACGGCCCGCATCACCGCCGCCTGCGTCGGCATAGTTGACGTTGATATCGGCGTATCCGCCATCGGTACTCATGCCGACATACGCCAGGCTGACCGAGACGTCCAATCCCACCTGTCGCTCGAACGTCACGTTCCACTGCTGCGACCGTCCGCGGTCGACCTCGGCGGGGTTCGGCGTGCGCGTCGCGACGTTGCGCGGCATCGGGATCGTGCCCGTGCTGATATCCGGCAGCGGAATGGTCGGGATGCCATTCGCAAGCGGGAAAGAGGAGAAGTTGCTTCCGCCAGGTATGGTGGCGGCCGCCGTCTGGTTGAATCCGATGGTCGAGGGATAGGAGTAGCGCATCGGTCGCGACCACGGAATCGGATCGTAGGTCAGCCCGTAGCCCGTTCGGAACACCGTCTTGTCGTTGATCCGGTAGGCCAGGCCCAACCGAGGAGCAAAGAGTGTCTTGCTGACTTTGACCCCGACATCCTGCGGAGTGTTGCCTTTGCCACCGATCAGCACCGTCCACGTCGAGTAGTCGAGCCGTTCGATGCCGTGGTTCTCGCGCGTCATCAACGGGTAGTACTCGTAGCGTAAACCAGCGTTCACTGTCATCTTCGAGCTGACGTTCCACCGATCGCTGATGAACGTGGCGTACTGATTCTCTCGTCCGGTCATCGTCTCGTACTGGACGCTCTTGCCGTATCCGCTGTCCAGGCCAAGAAGGAAGGCGCCGTACTGGTTCCAAAGATTCGCCGAGTAGCCCGGCTGCCCGGTGATGTTGCCAGAGAAGCTGAAATCCCCGCGCGGACCGCTGCCAAGTTCCGGCTGCCAGTGATTCAACTGATAGCGGATGAAGTCGAATCCGACCCGCACCTCGTGCCGGCCCATCAGGCGGGTCAAGTTCGAGGTCACCGTGTAGCTTGTCTCGTGACGCTCGACTGGGACCCACGTGTCGTTATTGCCAATCGTGCTGTAACCGGGATTGAAGGTTGGCATGCCGCTCTGCAGCGGATCCGGACCGTTCGTTCCGGGGATGCCGAACGTTTCGCTCCCGAAGTTCGTGCCGAAGTCGCCACCCTTGGCGAACTGATCCTGCTTGTTCATGCCGATGGTGCCGTCCAGCACCATGGTCGGGCTGATCGTCCAGGTATGCCCCGCGGTCGGGACATATATCTTCGTATCGCCAAAGCCAACCGGGTCATACCCGAGCTTGAAGATGTCCGACACCTTGGCCCGCAGGTTCGAGAACTTCACAAAAATACGGTGGTTGTTGGTCCGGTTCCAATCCATCTTGAAGTCATAGTTGTCGCGGTCGGCCTTGGGGTCGCGGGGGATATAGAGATTGTTCTGGAGGCCGCTATTAGTCCCCGGATTGTTCGGCGCCGGATAGAGTGCCTGAATCTGCTTGGCGAGAGCGGTGACGCGGTTCGCCGGAATGATCCCACCGGGGAATTCCGTCCGTCCCGTGCCGTCCGCGTTACCCGTCGCAGGATCGTAAATGTGGAAATTCGGGTTGATCGCGAGCTCTTCGCTGAAGTCGCCGTTGCGCATCTTCGCGGTCGGGACGCTGTACAGGTCGTAGCGGCTGTTCCGTTCGTAATTGCCTTCATACGCCGCGAAGAAGAACAGCTTGTTCTTCCTGATGGGCCCGCCAACTGTTCCGCCGCCAATGGTGATGCTCGAATTCAGCTTCCCGCAAGAAGGCGGCGGCGTGACGTCGCAGGACGGTGTGAAAAACCCGGTGGCGTTCAATTCGTCCTGATTTCGGAAATAAAAGGCTGAACCCTTCACCGCGTTCGTGCCCGACTTCGTGACGACGGTGATCGACGCGCCGCCGGCCATGCCCTGCGCCGCGTCGAAATTGTTCGTCGCGATGTTCACGGTCTCGATCGTCTCGGCTGGGGCCACGTACCCCACGTGATGGGGAAGCCAGATGTTGACGCTGCTCGCACCATCGATACGGGTGTTGTTGTTCTGTCCGTCGGCACCATTGATGTTGGTCCGCAGCGATCGGCCCGGCGTGTCGGTCTGCGCGTTCTGGAACGTCGCCGGCGTTGCGCCGGGGACGAGATTGATCAGGGCCTGATAATTCCGATACTGATTGAGTGGAAGGTTGGTGATTTCCTTGGACCTCAATTCAGTGTGAAGATCCGACTTGTCGGTCTGCAGCAGCTGTGCGTCCGAAGCGACCGTCACGGTCTCGGTGAGCGCGCCAATCTCGAGCTTGACGTCGACGCGGCTCAGCTGACCAGCGCTCACGGGCACGTTCGTCTGCACGAATTCTCGGAAGCCGGACAACGTGACCTTCACGTCGTAGTGGCCCGGCGGCACGGTCGACACCGTGTAATCTCCCTCGGCGCCAGTTACCGTCTCGCGCGTGAGGTTCGTTTCTTTGTTCGTGATGGTGACTGTTGCGGCGGGTATCGCCGCTCCCTGCGCGTCCTTCACAGCACCGACGACGCTGCCATACAACACCTGCGCGTTAAGCGCCGGCGCTGTCAAAAAGAGAAATGCCAGAAGTGGTACGAGAACGACCAGACGACGACCGAGTGACACGAGCACAACCGCCTCCTTCAAAAACAAGTACCCCACCAAGGCATCGGCACACCCCTCCGACCGATAGTGTCAATGCATTAGGGCGTTCTTTTATAGGCCTGTTCTTGCTGGAAACCCAAGTAGTTTTTTTGACTGTGGCGATTTTGTCCTAAAAAGAGGTCGAATCCAATCGCTTGTAGCGAAGTCACTCAATTGGATCGCAAAAACATTAGGAGATTTCCACTTTCTCGTGAACTCGAGTCGACGCGGCGTGTTCGCGTCCACGAAACAAAAAAGCCCCGTCGTGCACAAGTGCGCGACGGGGCTTTCTAGCTGTCGAGTGGTGAAACTGCTAGAAACTAAACCGCACACCCATCTGGATCTGGCGCTCGAGGTACGAGCCGCTACCCGAGACGCCGGTGATCTGTCCAAAGGTACCGGACGTGACGCTCGTTGACGGGTTACCGAATACCGGATGGTTCAGGAGATTGGCCGCCTGCAGCCGGTACTCGAGACGACGCGTCGCTCCGATCGGGAACGAACGGAAGAGCGAGAAGTCCAGGTTCCATCCTCCCGGGCCATAGAACTGGTCCCGACCGGTGGTCCCGAACTGTACGCCTGTTGGTTGTGCGAATGCCGCCGGATCGAACCAGGGACCGCTGGCACCGATGGCTCCCAGCACGTTGAACGTGCCCACGAGGTCCGCCGTCTGCTGGTTGCTCGGGGTGTTCAACGCGTTGCCGCTTGCCGTCACCGTGAACGGGTTGCCGCTGAACGCGGCGAGCACGCCGTTGACCTGCCAGTCGTTGGCAATCGCGTGCAGGAGGCCGTCGTACCCGCCCGTCGACTGCCAGGGGAGCGCATAGCCGAAGCCCAACTGGAAGTTGTGCCGACGGTCGAACCCGGCCGGTGCCCAGTTGCGGAACAACTCACTCGGCGTGTTCCACAGGAGCGTGGCCCGGCCATCGTTGTCCGACTCATTCATGGACTTGCTCAACGTGTAAGCGCCCTTGAAGAGCAGGCCGTGCGTGAACGGCTTGTTCAGTGCAACCTGGAGCGACTCGTAGTCGGTCTTCAGACGCTGACCCCACGAGTTGATCGCCAGCAGACGTCCCTGCGCGGCATACGGGCGTCCCGCGTCACCGACGCCAAGCGTCTGCGGCGCGTTGATGTCGAGAGCCGCATAGCCGCCAGAGCCCTTGGCGCCAACGTACGCCACGTCAACCGACGTATCCCACATCAGGCGACGTTCGATGGCAATGTTCCAGGTCTTCACCTCGCCGCGATCGACGTTGTCGATCTCGGGCGTGTACTCTGCCGCCGCGAGATCGAGCGGAACCCGGCCGCTACTCTGATCCGGAGGCACAATCTGCGGGATCCCCTGCGCCAGCGTGCTGTTGGCGGCAAATGGCAGCGCGTTGAAGAAGCTCGACGCGATCGTGATCGGATAGTCGTTGTCGCCCCGAACGGCACGCGCCCACGGCGTCGCGTTGAACGTCAAACCGTAGCCGGCGCGGAACACGGTCTTGTCGTTGAACCGATAGATCGCGCCGAGTCGTGGCGCGAGGTTGTCGAGGCTCGCGCTCATGCCGTTGGTCTGCGGGTTGTCTCCGCGACCGGCGATGAGGACGTCGAGTTGATGCGCGGGATCGGGATTCGTCAGATCGAGCCGGTCAACGCCGCGGCCGTCCGCGCGCGTCATGATCGGGTAGTACTCCCATCGGACACCCAGATCGAGCGTCAGCTTGGCGCTCGGCGTCCAGCGATCGCGGAAGTAGAGCGCGTGCTGCCACTCGCGCGCCGTCATCAGCTCGTTCTGCACGCTCTTTGAGGCAGTCCCCACCATCCCGAGCAGGAACGACGCGTACTGGTTGTAGAAGGTCGCATTCTGGGCCGGCGTGTTGTTGCCGGTATTCAGTTCCGTCACGTTCGCTCGGAAATCGAACTGGCCGCGGGGATTTCCGGTTTCCGGCTGCCAGTGATCGAGGTACATGAAGTTGAGCGTGTAGCCGGCGCGAAGGTCGTGGCGTCCTTTCATCTTCGTCAGGTTGGTCGCCAGCGAGTAGGTCCGTTCGTCGCGGAAGATCGGGTTCCACCCGTCGCGATTGCCAACGGCGCTGAAACCGGTGTTGAACACTGGATATCCGGCGTACCGGGAATCGCCGGTGCCCTGATCGTTGGTGCCAGGAATGCCGAGGACATCGAGCCCGTAGTTTCCGGCCTGGAAGTCAGGCCCGTACACGTGCTGGTGCTGGCGCGAGAACCCGAAGGTCGTATCCATCAGGAGTGTCGGGCTCAGCGTCCACGTCGTGCCGCCGGTGGCCTGATAGACCTTCGTGAATCCGCCGTCACCGGTCGCGTTGGGGTCGGGGCCGAGGTAATTGGTGAGGTCGTCCACCACCGCGTCCATGTAGCTGAACTTCCCCCAGACCTGCTGAGCGGTCGTCCGGTTCCAGTTCATCTTGTAGTCGTAGTTCTTCCGGTCGACGGTGCGATCTTCCTGGCGGCGGTAGTTGTTGGTGAGGCCGCCGTTCCCGTCCCGGCAATGTTCGGAAGCGGAAAGAGGTTCAGCACCTTCAGCGCGATCGGATCGATCATGTTGCCCGGGATCACATTGCCGGGGAAGGCCTGACGCGCCGTGCCATCGGCGTTACCCGTCAACGGGTTGTAAATGACCTGCTGCGCGTTATTGCTCGCGCTCACCGTCGCCTGACTGAAGTCTCCCGCGCGCAACCGCTCGTCCGGCACGCTGAAGAACGTGAAGAGACTCTGATCCCGCTTGTAGCCTTCGAACGATCCGAAGAAGAACACGCGGTTCTTGGCGACTGGTCCGCCGACCGTGCCGCCGAAGGTGTTCTGCTTGATCGGCAGCTTCGTCGTGGGGGTGGCGGTGAAGTTGTACGGGGTCGCGTTGAGATTGTCGCCGTTGTAGAACTCGAACGCGGTGCCCTTGAAATTGTTGGTGCCGGACTTCGTCATCACGGTGACGGCCGCTCCGCCGCCATGCCCTGCTCGGCGTCGAAACTGCTGGTCGACACGTTGACCGTGTCGATCGTCTCGGCCGGCGAGATGTACATGTTGTGGTTCGGCAGCCAGATGTTCATGTTCGTGGCGCCATCGGTACGGGTCGAGTTGTTCGTGTTGACCTGACCGTTGACGTTGGTCGCCAGCGAACGCGCTGGCGTGTCGGTCTCCGCGTTGCCAAAGGCCATCGGCGTCGTTCCCGGCACCAGATTGATCAAGGCCTGGTAGTTGCGAAAACGATTCAGCGGCATCGACGTGATGGCATCCGATTTCAGTTCGGTGTGCACGTCCGCTTTATCCGTCTGCAGCAGCTGCGCCTCGGATGCGACGGTGACGGTTTCGGTGAGCGTGCCGACTTCGAGCGTCATGTCGACGCGCGAGATTTCGCCGATCGTCACCGGCACGTTGGTGCGAACGGCTTCGCGGAACCCGGTCAGAGAGATCTTGACGTCATACGGGCCCGGCTGGACGTTGTTCAGCGTGAACGATCCGTCCCCGCCCGTCACGGTGTCGCGAGTGAGGTTGGTTTCCTTGTTGACAATCGTCACCGTCGCGCCGGGAATAGACGCCCCCTGGGCGTCCTGGGCGATTCCAGTGATGCTCCCGTAGAGAATCTGGGCTCTGGCGGTCCCCGCCGTCAGAGTGAGCGCGCACACACCTGCGAAGATCACGAACAACCGACGAACGTACGACACGAACACACCTCCTTGGATGAGGCGTGCTGGTTCCACTCCCGGTCCGCAGTATCAACACGTTAGCCTTCTGGGTATATGCCGATTCGCGTCGCGACACAAAGTGGCTTTTTTGCGTTCGCGACGGGGGTCGTGGCGGAATGGCAGAATCCAAACGCTTGGGTTCAACTCAACCAGTTGGATCGCAAAAACCTTAGGAAATTTGCCGAAAAAATGTTTTCGACATCGTGCGGTGAGTAGCCGCGCGCAGCGAGTACGCCGGCGAGTTTCTCGAGGTCCGCGATCGTGTGGACATCCGATGGACATTGCTCGCGTCCGAATGCGCCGTCGAGATCGGATCCGATCATCGAGTGTTGTGAATTTCCCGCAAGCTGACACACGCGATCGATGTGATTGACGACGGTGTCGAGCGTCACGCCTGCTGATTCAGGTGTGGCTTTTCCCCGTACCCAACCTGGGACGAGCATCCATGCGTCGAAGACGGCGCCGATAATCGCGCCGCGGCCGATCAGCTCGCGAATCTGATCGTCGGAGAACTGGCGATTGTGCGCGACCAGCGCCCGCGAGTTCGAATGACTGGCCCACAAGGGTCCATTGAAATGATCGAGGGCGTCGCGGAAGCTTTCGTCACAGAGATGCGTGACGTCGAGGATGATGCCCAGCCGCGCCATCTCGCGCAGCAGCTCGCGTCCTTGCGTCCCCAGATCTCCCGTCGAGTTGGTGCCGTACGCGTAACGACCGGGACCGTAGTGCGCCGGTCCCATCGCGCGCAGTCCCTGCGCGTACGATCGTTCGAGATGCGCCGGCGTCAGGATCGAATCCGCGCCTTCGAGGCTGAGGATGTAGCCAATCGCGGTTCGCGGTTCGCCGTTCGCGGTTCGGGGTTCGGCAAGAGAGACTGGAGACTTGGAGCTCGAGCGTTCGGACTGAGAACTGGAAACTGGAAACTGGGAACTCCATGCGGCGACATGTCGATCCAAACCGGCGCGATCCCGAATTTGAGTCAGCTCGCCGCGCTCTTCCATGGCGCGGTACCACGCGAGCTGCGCTTGCGTCATGGCCCACGCCTGGTCGGGCGAGTTCCACCCGTCCAAGTGTGCTGTCAGGTGCCACGTATCGCGCGATCTGCGTGGCGACGCAGAGTCCGACGCCGCCGCGCCGCATTTCGGAGAAGGACACCGTGCCCTTGCCGCGATCGGGCTTATCGGTCAGCTTCGCTTCACGCGCGCGGATTTCTTCAATGGGTCGAGTGAGGTCGCGGTTCCACTCGATCGCGTTCATCGCGAGATCGAGATGGGCATCTACTATCAGCATAGGGGTTGATTCTCGGATTGTGACGCGCCGCTAAAGCGCGCTGCACGGGCGTCGGCGACACAGCGTCTGCGACACGGACACCCGTAGCGCGGCGCTTTAGCACCGCGTCAGAAATCAAACGAGGACTGCGAGCAATAAAACACCGAGCAGTCCGAGCACAGAGACAATAGTCTCGATGACCGTCCACGTCGCGAGCGTCTGCGGCACGCTCATGTTCAAGTATTCCTTCACCAGCCAGAAGCCGCCGTCGTTGACGTGTGAGGCGATCAGCGACCCGGCGCCAATCGACACGACGAGCAGCTCCTTGTTCACCGTCGGCACTCCGGCGATCAGGGGCGCCATGATGCTGGCCGCCGTGATCACCGACACCGTGGCCGAGCCGACCGACAGTCGGAGCAGGGCCGCAATCACCCAGCCCATCACCAGTGGCGACAATTGAAGCCCTCCCATCGCCTGCGCGATGGCGGTGTCGACGTGTGCATTGACCAGGACGCGGCCGAATCCGCCGCCGGCGCCCACGACCAGCAGGACCCCGGCAATCGGCGGCAACGATTGTTCAGCGAACTCGAGAAGTCGGCCTCGACTGAACCCGCACGATCGTCCGAACGTGATGAAGGCGAGGACTGTGGCCACCATCATCGCGGCGAGCGGGCTGCCGATAAAGCCAATCACCCGTCGTGGCGTTCCATCGGGCATGGCGATTTGCGCCGCGGACGCGAGCAGCATCAACAGCACCGGCATGAGCATGGTCAGGAGCGTGACCCCGAGGGCAGGCGTACGCGCCGGAAGAGCGACGTTGGTGAACTGCTCCGCCATCGGTCCGGGTTCGACTTCGACGCGACGGCAGATGTACCGGGCGTAGAGCGGACCCGAAATAATTGAGAGCGGAAGGGCCAGGATCAGCGAATAAAAAAGCGTCCGGCCCGGGTCCGCGCCGAGCCGCTCGAGCGCGGCGATCGGGCCCGGATGGGGAGGCACAAGGCCATGAGCGGCCGACAGCCCTGCGACCATCGGCAGACCCAGCCGCAGTAACGGCACGCGAGATTGCCGCTGCGCGGTGAACAGTACCGGGGCCAGGAGCACGAGTCCGACTTGAAAGAATACCGGTAACCCGATGATCAGCCCCGACAGCATCAACGCCCAGTCGAGCCGCCCTTCTCCGAGCGCTCGCCGCAGGGCGTTGGAGACCACCACCGCTCCTCCCGACTCGGCGAGCAGCTTGCCGATCACGGTGCCGAGCCCGATCACCATCGCAATCGATCCCAGCGTGTCTCCCATGCCTCCCTGAAACGCGCGCGGGATGTCGGCCAGCGACATGCCGGCCGCAAGCCCGACGAACAGGGCGGCGATGGCCAGCGACAGGAATGCCGGCACCTTCGCCCAGGTGATGAGCAGCACGACGAGGGCGACGCCGACGGCTGCGATGAGCAGGAGCGTGGCAGGGTTCGGGGGAGGCACCGAGCGAGAGCTTATCTCAGCTGCCAGCTGGGATCGACGTCCCGCCCGCATTACTCAATGCGCGTGGGGCCCCACCCCCACGCGCTCTCGCTCGGCGGCGCCGCTCACGCGGCGCTTCACTCCGTCGCCTCGCTCGGGCCGCAGGCGCTAGCCGCCAGTGGCCAGGAGCCGATCAATAGATTTTCGGCTCCGGAATCGGCGCCGTGCCTTCGAGAAAATCGAAGTCGCATCCGCGGTCGGCCTGGGTGACGTGAAGGGAATACATCTGTCCGAATCCACGCGGGTACTGCGGTTCGGGTCGTTTCCACTCAGTGCGCCGACGGGAGAGCTCGTCGTCGTTGACCCGCAGGTCGAGGCGGCGGGCGGGAACATCCAGCTCGATCACGTCGCCGTCACGGACGAGTGCGAGCGGTCCGCCGACGAACGACTCCGGCGCGACGTGGAGCACGCACGCGCCATACGCGGTGCCGCTCATGCGAGCGTCGGAAATGCGGACCATGTCGCGCACGCCCTGTGCGAGCAGCTTCTTCGGGATGGGCAGCATCCCCCACTCCGGCATGCCTGGTCCTCCGAGCGGTCCGGCGTTCTGCAGCACGAGCACGGAGTCCGCGGTGACCGGAAGGGCGGGGTCGTCGATGCGAGCGGCCAGATCGTCGTAGTTGCGGAACACGACCGCCGGGCCGGCGTGTGTGAGCAGATGCCGCTCTGCCGCCGTGTGCTTGATTACGGCCCCGCTGGGCGCGAGATTTCCCCGCAGCACCGCGACGCCGCCTTCGGGACCGATCGGCCGCTCACGGGTCGCGATGACGTCGTCGTTGCTGATGACCGCGTCGGCGACGTTTTCGCCGAGGGTCCGCCCATTCACCGTCAGGCAATCGGTGTGCAGCAGATCGCGCAGGCGATCGAGAATGCCTCGCAGCCCGCCGGCGTAGAAAAAGTCCTCCATCAGGAACTGACCGCTCGGGCGGATGTTTCCGAGAAACGGCGTGCGCCGCGACAGCGCATCGAAGCGATCGAGATCGAGCATCGCGCCGGCCCTGCCGGCCATGGCAATCAGGTGAATGATCGCGTTGGTCGAACCGCCGAGCGCCATCGACGCGGTGACGGCGTTTTCGAAGGCCGCGGTCGTCAGGATTTTTCGCGGCGTGAGATCCTCCCAGACCATCTCGACGATCCGGCGTCCGCTCGCGGTCGCCATGCGGGCGTGCGCCGAATCGGCCGCCGGGATCGAGGATGCCCCCGGCAGCATGAGCCCCAGCGCCTCAACCGCCGAGGTCATCGTCGAGGCTGTCCCCATCGTCATGCAGGTGCCAAACGATCGCGCGATGCCATCCTCCATCTCGCGCCAGCTGCATTCGTCGAGCGCCCCCGCCCGGCGCTCCGCCCAGTACTTCCAGACGTCGCTGCCGGATCCGAGATACTGGCCGCGCCAGTTGCCGCGCAGCATCGGCCCGGCAGGCACGAACACGGCCGGAAAATTTGCGCTGGTTGCCCCCATCACCAGCGCCGGGACCGTCTTGTCGCACCCGCCCATGAGCACCACTCCGTCCACCGGATAGGAGCGCAGCGCCTCTTCCGCGTCCATCGCCAACAGGTTTCGATAGAGCATCGTGCTCGGCTTCATGAACGACTCACCGAGCGTCAGCAGCGGGATCTCCATCGGGAAGCCGCCCGCCTGCCAGATCCCCCGTTTGACCTCCTCGGCCCTGGTGCGGAAGTGCGCGTGACACGGGTTGGCGTCGCTCCAGGTGTTCAGGACTGCGATCACGGGTTTGCCCGTGATGTCGTCCATGCTGAAACCGGCCTGCTTGGCCCGCGATCGATGGCTGAACGAGCGCAGCGTGTCCGGTCCGAACCAGCGGTAGCTGCGTAACGAAGTCGGATCTCGTTGGGACATACCTTTAATCACTCATCACTGATCACTGATCGTGAATCGCTAATCCTCGAATCCTCGAATCCTTGAATCGTCGAATCCGCGAACTGCGAAGCGCGAACCGCGAACCGCGAACCGCGAACCGCGCACCGCGAACTGCGAACCGCGAACTGCGAACCGCGAACTGCGAACCGCGAACCGCGAACCGCGACCGTTCAGTCGCCCTCCGCCGTCGCGTTCGCCTTCGGCAGGCGAAGGCTGACGACGATCGCGGTCTCCACGACCAGCGCGACCGCGAGCACCAGCAGGCCGCGGCTGTAGGTACCTGTCGACTGACGCAATGCGCCCATGACCGACGGACCGACGTATCCTCCCAGGTTGCCGAGCGCGTTGATGAGGCCGATACATGCGGCCGCGGCGGTCCCACCAAGAAAAATTGGAGGGATAGCCCAGAACACACCCTGCACCGATCGCTGGCCGATCTGGGAGAGCGTGAAGCTCAGGACGACGAGCCACAGATTGTTGCGGAACAGCACCGCGAGCACGAGGCCCGTCGCAGCGGTCATGGCGCAGGCGGCCACATGGTATTTGCGCTCTCTCGTGCGATCGGAATGCCGGCCGACCAGGAACATGGCGACGAGCGCGGCCACGAATGGCACGGAGGTCAGCACGCTGAGGCCGAAGCTCTGTTTTCCACCGGCGGCTTCTGTCAGCATCTTCGGGAGCCAAAGATAGATCCCGTAGGTGACGAGGGTATTGAGGAAATAGACCGCACAGAGTAACCAGACGCGTCCGCTTCTCAAGCTGCGCGCCAACGATGTGTGCCCAACGGCCGCGCGGCGTTTCTGCTCGGCGTCCATCGTCTGCGCGAGCCACTCGCGCTGGCCGTCTGTCAGCCAATGGGCGTCGGACGGGCGATCGGTCAACGCACGCAGCGCGAAGACACCGAGCACGATGGCAGGGACTCCCTCCAGGAGAAACAGCCACTGCCAGCCGTGCAGTCCGAGGAGTCCATCGAGCGCCAGAAGACGATCGGAGATCGGGGCCCCGACGATGATCGACACCGGAGCCGCCATCATGAACAAGGCGCCAGTGCGCGCCCGGTCAGCTTCAGGAATCCAGTAGGTCAGGTACAAGATGATCCCCGGGAAGAATCCTGACTCGGCAATCCCCAGCAACACCCGCACCGCGTAAAACGTCCATACATCGTGGACGAGCACCATGCCCATCGACACGATGCCCCAGCCAATCAGTATCCGTGCAATCCAGCGTCGCGCGCCCACGCGCTCGAGGATCAGATTGCTGGGCACTTCGAAGAGGCAGTAGCCGATGAAAAAGAGACCAGCGCCCTGGCCGAACTGCGCGTCGTTGAGGCCGAGATCCCGCTGAAGAGCCGACGCGGCGAAGCCGACATTGACGCGATCGATGTAGGCCACGACGTAACAGATGAAGGCGAAGGGAATGAGCCGGCGAATCACGCGGGCGACGACCTCGCGTCGCATGTCGTCTGCACTGGCCGGGGGCGCGTCAGGGAGGTGCATGGGGTGCCGACACTCTATCGCGAAAGAGCGCTCACACGGGACGATTGACACTCGAGGTGATTAAAACTACAGTGAGGGTAAATGTGAGTTGCCAGTTACCGGTCTCCGGTTTCCAGTCGGGGATTTCGAACTCCATACTGGAAACTGGAAACTGGAAACTGGTAACTGGAGACTTCGCCTTCACGCTCATGTCTCACACCCTTGGCGACTTCGAACAGCTGATCCTGATGGCGATGTTCCGTCTCGGCGCGGATGCCTACGGTGTCAGCCTGCGCGAAGAGATCGAGGCGCGGACCGGCCGGACGGTTTCGGCGGGCGCGCTCTATACCGCGCTCGACCGGATGGAGAAACGCGGGTTGGTGACGTCGCACCTGGGAGAGCCCACGCCGGCGCGCGGTGGCAAGCGCAAGCGCCTGTATACGTTGTTGCCGGCCGGCGAGCGTGCCCTCGCGCGGGTCTATGAATCGCTCCGGCTCATGGCTGGCGGAGTTGGCGCGCGTCTTCGTGCGATCAAGGAATAGCCGTGGCTGTTGCCCCTCCACGCCTTGCCTGCGCACTGCTGCGGTGGGTGCTGCCGCCGGACGACTTCGAAGCAATTTCCGGCGATCTCGAGGAGTCGCTCAATCAGATGTTGACGTCCGCGTCGACGCGGCGCGGTCGGCGGTGGTACTGGCAGCAAGTGGCGAGCATCCTGAGCAACCGGCTCGCTGACGCGCTCCGCGATCTCACCACCGGACAATCGAAGGGCGGAATGCGTATGGGCGTCGGGCACGATCTTTCATATGCGGTTCGATCGCTGATGAAGGCACGATTGTTTGCCGTCACCACGATCCTGATGCTGGCCGTGGGCATTGGCGCCACCGTGGCGATCTTCTCGCTGGTCAACGCCGTGCTCCTCAGACCGCTGCCGTTTACAGAGCCCGAGCGGCTGATGATCGTCCACTTGCTCGCGCCCGATCGCGAGGCGCCGGGCGTCTTCCGTCCGAACATCTGGTCGTACCCGAAGTACCAGGCCTTCCGCGAGAGTCAGCGCGCGTTCGAATCGATGACCGCATTCGGCGCCGGCAACTGGAACCTCACCGGCACTGACAGCCCTGAACGGTTGACGGGCGAGTTCGTCGAGTCGAGCTATTTCGACGTGCTCGGTATCCACCCGGTCACGGGGCGAACGTTTTCGATGGATGAAACGCGCGCGGCCGGTTCCGCGCCGCTGGCGATGCTTGGTTACGGCATCTGGAGCCGGCGCTTTGGATCAGATCCGGCCGTGGTCGGGCACTCCGTGGATCTCAACGGCATTCCCCACACGATCATCGGAATTCTGCCGCGCGGGTTTCGCGGGCTGACCGGATCGTCCGACGTGTGGGTGCCCCTGACGACCCTCGCTGCCGAGGATCTTGGCAACCCCTACGATCACTCCTACACCGTCGTCGCACGTCGCAAGCCTGACGTGTCACCAGCACAGGCTGACGCTGATTCGAGCATCGTCGGCAAGGCCGTGGACGCGCGATACCACGGCGGCAAGAACCCACCATGGAGCGCGACGGCTATGCCGCTCGACGACCAGCGTGTCGATCCCATCGTCCGGCGATCGATACTCTTGCTCTTGACCGCAGTGGGTTCCGTGCTTCTGATCGTGTGCCTGAACCTGGCCAACCTCACCTTGTTCAAGGCGCTCGGCAGGCGGCGTGAGGTCGCGATCGCCTGAACCCGAGAGCCAGCTCGCGCCGCAGCCCGACTCGCCGCGATTCGACTGCACGCGCGTGCCCCGGTGAGCTAGCGTCGGGTCGGCGCCGATCCGCGTTCGACGCAGCGGATCGTCCCAAACAAACGTCGCTGTACGTACAAAGGGCGCGGACCTGTCGATCGACGTCCGACCATCATCCCGGCACAAGCCGGGCCAACCGCCGAATTCCAGGGCAGCAGCCAGGAAGACCGGTGGTCGTGCCAGGGCTTCGCCGCACGCGCTGCCGTTCGAGTTGCTCGAGTCGAAGCTGCATGCCCCGCGGGGTCGCGGGACCGTGCCGCGCGAGGCGCTCATCGAGCGGGCGGAGTCCTCGCTCGCGACGCCGGTGATCATCGTGTCCGCCGGCCCAGGCTGGGGGAAGACGACACTGCTGGCTGAGTGGACCTCTCAGTCGCATCGCCCCTTCGGGTGGGTGCACGTCGACGAGCGCGACAACGATCCGATCGTTCTTCTCACGTATGTTGCGGTCGCCCTCCACCGCGTCTCGCCACTCGACCCGAGCGTCTTCGACGCGTTGGCGTCGCCCGGGGTCTCGGTCGAGGCGACGGTCGTCCCGCGCGTGGGAGCGGCGCTCGCAACAGTAAACCGGGAGGTGGTGCTGGTCCTGGACGACCTGCACCTGCTCGAGAACCCCGTATGCCTCGACGCCGTCGCGTCGCTCACGAGGCACGTTCCGCCGGGGTCCCAAATCGCCCTGTCGGCGCGAGGCGAGCCGGCGATCCCGCTGGGAGCGCTGCGCGCGCAAGGACTCGCGCTGGAGATCGGGCCAGACGAGCTTCGCATGGACGAGGCGGAGGCGCGCCAGCTTCTCAGCGCGGCCGGAGTGAACCTGCCGGACGACCAGATCACCGACCTGACCGAGCAGACCGAGGGTTGGGGCGCAGGCTTGTATCTCGCTGCGCTGTCGATCCGCGCCCGAGGCACCAGGGCCACGGGCGCGGCCACGTTCTCCGGTCGTGACCGGCTCGTGTCCGACTACCTCCGGTCGGAGTTGCTCGCCGACGTCGCTGCTGACGAGTTTCGCTTCCTCACCCGGACGGCCGTTCTCGAGCGGCTGTCCGGGCCGCTCTGCGATGCGGTCCTAGAGACGAGCGGCTCCGCTGCGACGTTGGCTTCGCTGGCGCGCTCCAACCTGTTCCTGACTCCGCTGGATCCGACTGAGGACTGGTACCGCTATCACCACCTCTTCCGGGACCTGCTCCGCGCCGAGCTCGTTCGAGCCGACCCCGAGCTCGTGCCCCAGCTTCTGGCTCGTGCCGCCGACTGGTGTGACGCGAACGGACAGCCGGAGAGCGCGATCGCGTACGCACAGGAGGGTGGAGACGTCGACCGCGTCGCGCTGCTGGTCGGGCAGTGGGCCCCCCCGGTCTACCAAAGCGGCCGGGTCGCAACGGCCGAGCGGTGGCTCGACTGGGTCGAGGAGAATGGAGCGCTCGAGCGCAACGCGCTGGTCGCCGTGCTCGGCGCGGTGCTCGCGTCGCTCTGGGGTCGGTCGGCGCAGGCCGAGCGTTGGGCCGAGGTTGCCGAACGCGCCGTCGACCGCGGCCGCCTGCCCGACGGCAGTTCCTCGATCGACCCCTGGCTCTCCCTCATGCGTGCGCAGCTATGCCAGGAGGGAGTGGCGAGGATGCGCGCCGAGGCCGAGCTTGCGCTGCGGACGCTCGGAGGCGGGAGCCGGGCGCGCCCGCACGCGCTGCTGCTGCTGCTCGGGGTCGCGCGTTTGCTGGCCGGCGAGGTCGACGAAGCCGACGAGCTGTTCGCCGCCGTCGTCGAGGAGGGCCTCGGGTTGGAGACGCACGAGGAGGCGGTGTCGCTCGGCGAGCGCGCGATGATCTCGATCGGGCGCGGGGCGTGGGTCGAGGGTGCCGAGTTCGTGGAACGCGCGTTGCAGACGATCCGCCGTTCGCGGATGGAGGCGTATCCCACCAGCGCGTTGGTCTATGCCGTGGCCGCCCGCGTCGCGCTTCACCGCGAGGAGGCTCAGCGCCCCCAGGAGCTGCTCGCCCGGGCGCAACGCCTACGCCTCCGGCTTACGCACGCGCTGCCGTGGGCAGCGGTCCAGGCCCGCCTGGAGCTCGCCCGAGCGTACCTGGCACTCGCCGACGCTGGCGGAGCAAGAACGATGCTGCGCGAGATCGACGCCCTGCTGCGACGGCAACCGAACCTCGGCAGGCTCACCGACGAAGTGCAGGAGCTGCGTTCAAGCCTGGCGCCGATACGCCTCAGGCCGCCTGGGGCCTCGACCCTGACCGCGGCGGAGCTGCGCGTCATGCCGTACCTGGCAACGCAACTTGCTTACCCCGCGATCGCCGAGCGCCTGAACGTGTCGCGCCACACGGTGAAGTCGCAGTCGATAGGCATCTATCGCAAACTCAACGTTACGTCGCGTACCGAGGCAGTCGAGCGTGCCCGCGCTCTCGGACTGCTTTGAGCTGGCACGTCGGACGCACTGCATTCGGTCGCGACCAGGGCAGTGGCCGAATTCAGTGAGGTGGGCATCTCCGGGTCGGGGGAGGTACTGGGGCGGCGCGCGCGTCGCCCGACCCGACCGAAGAGCACGACCGCGATTCCGACGATCAGCAGTGGAACGCCGCTGAGCCCGAGCTTCCGAGCATTCGCGGCGTCCGGATCGGGAGCGTTCTCGCTGCCGAGGCGCTCGTGCGACACGGACTCCCTCATGGCGACCTCCGACGCGTCCTGGGTGCATGTCGCGATTCGGGGCCCGATGCCGCGCTCTGTCACGCTCTGTCAGACGCCTTCGATCGCTTCCAGTCGGCCCGCTCGGACCGCGTCGGTGAAGGCCTGGTAGTCGCGCTCGTTCTGGTCGGCGTAACGCTCAGAGAAGTCGACGATCGCCTTGTCGAACGCGTCGCCTTCGCCCAGGTACGCGGTGATCGCGATCGGGTCTCCGGAGCGGGCGTGCGCGCGGGCGAGCGTCCATCCGCATTGGCGCGCGTAGAAGCCGAGCGCGGGTGGTGTCATCGACTCGACCTCAGCGGAGCCCTTCATGTCACGGAGCTGGCGAAAGTAGAGGTAGCGGTTCTCTTGCTCGCCCTTCGTCCAGCCCAGGTAGATGTCGCTCGCGGCCTGCATCAGCCGCTGCCCATTCACGACGCGCTCGCCGGGCTGCTTGTAGCGACTCTTCGGCAGGTGATCCTCGAGCACCGAGGCCGTTGCCTCCTTGACCTGGAGGAACAGTGGATCGTTCTGGTCGCGCCCCTGGAGCAAGACGATGAACGCGCGTGTGCCGACGCTGCCCACGCCGACGACCTTGCGCGCCATATCGATGATCTGGAACTTCTCGAGCAGGTGACGGCGGTCGTCCTGCAACGTCGCCCGGTAGGCGCGGAACTGCTGGTGGATCGCCTCCTCGAACTGATCGGCGGAAATGCCGTACATCCCTTCCAGGTCGCGCACCGGGACGACGATGGGCGGCTGGCTGACGATCCGGTAGCGGCCATCGACGAGCTCGCCGAGCTTCGACAGCGCCTGCATGCTGTCTCGCGTGTGGGCCTTCTTGGCGGCCTTCCTCGCTGCCTTCGCCTGTCTTCTCAATCGCCGTCCTCGCCTTCTTCTTCGACTTGCCCGCGGTCGCACTCGCGAAGCTCTCGATCGCCGCCATCAGCGTCGCCTCGGACAGATGGGCGTACCAGACCTCCATCGTGGACATCTCGGCGAACTCGGCCATGGCCGCGCGGTAGGCGCTCACCGAGGCGAGTGTGGCGTCGCGCGCCTCGGCTTTGCTGAAGCCGTTGTTACGGCCCGCGATCGTGAAGCTCGCAGACATCCGCTTGAGGTCGTACTCGAACGGGCCGGGCAGCGTCTCGTCGAAGTCGTTCAGGTCGAACAGCAGCTGCCGCTCGGGGGAGGCGAACGCCCCGAAGTTCGACAGATGGGCGTCGCCGCAGAGCTGAACGTCGAGGCCTGCCCTCGGCGTTTGCTCCAGGTCAGCGGCCATGATCTTGGCAGCGCCCCGGTAGAAGGTGAACGGGGAGACCATCATCCGGCCGTGGCGCACCGGCACCAGGTCAGGCTCCCGGGTCGCATTCTGCTCCTCGAGGAGCGCAACCGGGTCGGCGCGATTCCCGGCCGGCTTCCAGCCCGCGTGGGCCGAGGTGGCCGTCAGTTCCCGTGTCTTCTTACCCTGAACCCGACGCTCGTCGATGCTCGGGTGCTCGATCTTAGTCACGCTCATCGTTCCCAACCTCCTCGCTAGTGGTACCTCAGCCCGTAAGTCCGGCCGATGCCTGCTTCAGGCCAGCCTTCAGCTCGTCGGCGGAGGCCTTGTCGATCTGGGCGATCGAGGTGCGGATCGCGTTGGCCAGCGCGCCCGCGACGGCGTCCGCCGCGTCGTGGTCGTAAATGGCGATGATGCCGGCCGATCCGGGAGGAAGCGCGTCGTCGAGTGTGGCTCGCCTGGTTCCAGTCGGGCATCGAGTCGGCGAGCGTCCGCTCTGTCGAGCCCGCGAATGGCGGTCGCCGGATCGGGAGTCTCCTGCGGTCGATTCCTGCATCCGGCATAGGTCGACTTCCTCTCGTTTCTCGACGCTCGGGCGCTGCGACAGATCTTCGCCTCGGAGACAGACGCTAGGCCCGTGCCGTTGACGTGGCATCGCCCGGTTGGGATGAGTTGCACTGATCGCATCGAGTTGCCCGCGCTGTGGCCGGCTGTCTTCATCCCGATCGGGCGATGTCCCCGTCGGCGGCGGTCCGTACAAAGCCGATGGCATGAGCAGCCTCTCGACCTCGGGGCCCCAGGGTCCGCGCGACGGGCGTCCCGTGGACGGCACGACAGGTCTGTGACCCGTGAGCGCGGTCGATACGGCAGATGTGGCGGGCAGGCCGGGCCTCCTGCACCGGTACCTCCCGATCCTCGGCTGGCTGCCGCACTACAACCGCAAGTGGATCGCCAGGGATGCGGTGGCCGGGCTGTCGGTGTGGTCGCTGCTCGTTCCGCAGAGCCTCGCCTACGCGAGCATCGCGGGCGTCCCGGTCCAGTACGGGCTGTACACGGCCTTCGTGGCGCTCATCGCCTATCCGATCTTCGGGACCTCACGTCAGCTCGCGCAGGGCCCGAGCGCAGCGGTCTGCGCGGTCTCGGCCGCGGTGATCACCCCGATCGTCGGTGCCTCCGCGCTCGGCACCGGCAAGGCGGTCGGTTACTCGGCGGCCCTCGCCCTGGCCACCGGCGCCGTCTACTGCAATCGCCTGCCAGCGAGAGCGGCGCTACCGCGAGTCTCGCCAGCCAGCATCGGCGGCGCGCACGATGCGGGGGCTGTAGATCACGACCGTGGTGGCGACGTGGACCGGCAACGGCGGCGCCTGTAGCCACGGCGGTCGGTCCGGCGCGACGACGGCGGCGTGTGGCCATCCGGGCGCCAGGAACGGGGGCAGGGGATTACTCGCGTTGTTCACGTCTGCCCCGGCTTCAGTAGGTCCGACAACCCTGGCGAGCGCGGTGGCGCGGAGCGCGCGCGGGCGCCGCCGTCGAAGCCGACCGTGCGCTGGCGCCACGCCGGCTGTTCTTTGACGACTTCGGCCACCTTCGCCTTGACCTTCTCGGCGTCCAGCCGGCCAGCGTCGTCGCGCAGGTCCGACAGGTCGGCCACAAGCCATAGGTCGGCCGCGTTCGCCATCGCCGCGTCGGCCAGGCGTTGGAGCGAGAAGCCGGCCTTCACGAAGGCGCACGGCGTGGGACGGTAACGCGACCGGCCTCCGTGCGCTCTGCATTGCGCAGCGACCCCTCCCGGCGTTCGGGCGCGACGACTGGGAGCAAGACGTGGCGTTTGCCGAGCGGAGAACCCTGCTGGCCGAGGCGTCGGGCCTGGGCCCCGTCCCGCCGACGCCGTGGTACGACAGGCATGGCTCCAGGACGCACGGGGACAGGCGGACCAGTTTCTGCCAGGCTCAGTCGTCACACCTACGCCGCGCACGACCGTCGAGCTGCGCCCCGACTGCAGTTGCGCGCTAGCCGCCTCGAGGTCAACGATGAGGGCTCGTCACCGCTCTGCCTCGGACCCTCGTTCTGCCTCGGACGCTCGCTCTGCCTCGGACGCTGCCAGTGCAGCTTCAGCGTCTCCGGTCGGGATCATTCCCTGGACGCTCGTGCCTTGGCCGGGCGACGAGATGATCCTCAGATCGCCGCCGACGGCGCCGATGCGGTCGCGCATGCCCATCAAGCCCGCCCCGTCGCTCCCAGCTCTGGTGTCCATTCCCAAGCCATCGTCCGCAACCGTGAAATGGACACCGCCGTGGTCACGTCCGAGCGTCACGATGACCCTAGCGTGGCTACCTGCATGCTTCATCGCGTTCTGGATGGCTTCGAGCGAACAGAAATAGATCGCGGTCTCGATTGGCGCAGGGCACCGGCCGATGCCTTCGTCGGCTACGCGGATGGCGATCGGGCCCCTCTCCGCCACTGCGCGGAGGGCCTCGGCGAGGCCGCCGTCTCGGAGCAGCGGCGGATAGATGCCGTGCGCAAGCGTGCGCAGTTCCTCCACCGCCGCTTCCACTTCGACGATGAGCGCCTCGACGTGCGCGGCCAGATTCCGGTCGTGAGTGCCGTCCTGGGTCTGCTGGAGCCGCATCAGGAGCGTAAACAGCCGTTGCTGTGCCCCATCGTGGAGATCCTGCTCGAGACGCCGTCGCTCGCGATCGCCCGTCTCGACGAGACGCGAGCGCGACGCGCGCAGCTCGTCGACGAGGCGCGTGTTCTCGAGCAGCATCAGCGAGCTCGCAGCCAGTCCCTGGACAATGTCGGAGTCGGTGTCGAGCGACGGATCGTGGATCAAGGCCGCCACGGGACGCTCGTGCCGGGTGATCTCGGTCACACCGCGCATACCGGCGTCGCGCGGAAGCTCGAGCGGCAGACCGCGCACATCGACGTAGCCGGCCCGCTCGGGCGCCCGAAGGGCGAGCGTCAGGGTCGAGTCCCCGAGTGCCTCTCCGATCAACGTCTGCACTGCCGCGGGAGTCAACGACTTTCCACCCTCTCGGACAACGATCTGGCCAAGGCTCACCGCCGCGAACAGATCCCCGCGAACTTGGCCGGCGAAAATCGCGACCGGGACCGCCACCCCGGCCAGACCGTTGATCACCTTGAAGGTGTCCGCGGTCCCGGGAAAGGCGGGACGGAGGAATAGCGCGACCACGAACTCGAGAATCCCTGCGAGTACCGCGAGGGTCAGCGGCGTCAGCGCCCGGCGCCGTAGATGCGACGGAGAGCGCGCCTTGTTGAAGACGAGCATCGCCAGGCCGATCGCAGCGATCGAGAAGACGATGTCGGAGGCCGAGGTGAGCGCCAGCCCAATGTTGGGGTGCCCGGTAACGATCTGCAGCGCATTGGGAGGACAGTCGGTCCCGCAGTTTGTGAAATCGCCTCCCGCCGGAAGCGTCGGAGACAGCAGCAAGATCAGCCCCCACACCACAAACGTGCTCAGCGCGAAAGCCAGTATGAACCCACGTTCCAGCGCGGACTCAAGTCGGCCACGTGGGAAGCACAGATACAAGTAGCCCACGTAAACGATGTAGCCGGCCCACGCCACCATCCCGAACGTGTACGCGAGCGGCACTCCCGACGCGTTCAGGGACGTCACGGCGTACAGAAACCCAGCGCCTGCAACAACTGGCCCAAGCGGACTTGCAGGCCGGCGCCACCAGGTGTACGCACCGACGGCCACATACGCGGATACGAACAGACTCCTCCAGAGCACGTCCGCCGCGCGGTCGACCAGTATCGGGCTATTCGCGACTGCCCAAGCCGTGACGATGGTCGCCAGGGTCCCCGCCACCGCGACCGCGATCAGCACGAGCGCGCGCGACTCGTCGCGCCGACTCACCTGCAATGGGGAATGCGATGCGGTTCCCGCCTCCACTTGGACCTGACCCGGTTCGATGGACATGTCGGGGCGCTCTACGCAGCCTTCCTTGATCATGGGTCAGGTGCGAGCCGCGAAGCGGGGAGGCTCGCACTCGCCTATACGCGAGCACCGGGACCGTGAGCTTTGAGCCTCGGCACGTAGACGGGAAGCAATGGGCGCCATCGCCGCCGGCTCGACGTGACGAGGCGGACGTCGAGCAGGACGATCGCCGCCCACGCCGTGGCGGACCCGGTCGGCGCGGCGATTTCCGGGCGGTCCGCGATCATCAGGTCGTTCGCGGGACACGCCTCGTTGCAGCCGCCCAGCGGCTGTCCACACGACGATCGGCGAGAACAGGGGCCACGGGGACGGACTCCACCACGAGTAGAGCACGGATCCTGCGAGGATCAGCCGTGTCGCGGGGTCCGCGCCGCCTTGTCGATCAGGCCGCCGAGGTATCCGCACTCGCAGTCTGCAGGGCTTCGTCGGTGAGTTCGTGGGACTCGGACGTGCCGCCGAGCTGGGCCAAGTGGTCGGAGATCGCGGGCGCGGTGTCGCTGTGGGCCATCACGGCGACCGCTGCCCTGCCCGCGTTCAACTCAACGGTGAGGCGCGCCTTGTCAGCATCGGTGAGGCCCAGGTTCTTGTGATGGAGGGCTCCAGCCGCGGCGCCGCCGATGACGCCGACCCCCAGGACCGCCGGCCCGAGCAGGAACAGGACGCCCCCGATAGCGGCGCCCTTGCCGGTGCTTCGTGCGCCGACCTTGTCCTGCTTGAGCTTGCCCTCGGAATCGAGGGCCAGGATGCCGATGGCGTCGCCATGGGCGATCCCGGAGTCCTTCAGCGCGGCCGCGGCATTGTCAGCGGCGGGTTCATCGGGGAAGAAGGCGAGTACGAGGTGCCGATCTGCCATCGGTAGGTCCCTTCTGCGTCGTGTCGGGCACGTGTAGTGCGGGACCTAACGGTGCAGGGATCCGGCCGGACGCGCATCATCCAAGTTGGGGGATTGTGGGCGGAGGCCAGCGCCGTGCGCATGCTCGGCGCGTGGGACCTATCGACGTCCGCGCGGACCTCGGCTCCTGGTCGGGGGGCAGGCCGCGGCAGCGCGACAAGTCGAGTCGGACCGTCGTGGAGCGCGGCTCCTTCGAGTGCTCTACCGAGGTTCGACGGACCACGCTGACTATTAGCGGTCGCTACCCGAGAGAAAGAGCAGCGCGGCCTTCACACGCGGGCTGACCGCGTCGACGTCCGCGCCGTGGGTGAGGCCCAGCTTGAGGAAGATCCCGTTGATGTGCTTCTCGACGGAGTGTTTGGTGAGCGACAGGCGTTCGGCGATCGCGGCGTTGCTGCGCCCTTCGGCGAGCTGTGCCAGCACCTCGACCTCGCGCGGAGTGAGCTCGTCCAGAGGCGACTCGGCCTGGCGGTGGCGCGCCTCGACGAGTGTCTCGACGACCTTGGGATCCACCACCGAGTCACCTCGCGCGACGGCCTCGATCGCTCTGACCAGATCGGCTCGGCTGCGCATCCGGTCCTTGAGCAGGTAGGCACGACCTTCGAACCCGGAGTCGAACAGCATCAGCGCGTATCGCGGGTCGGCGTATGCGCTGAGGATCACAACGCCGACCGAGGGATGCTTGTCGCGCAGCTCGGCCGCGAGCGTGATCCCTTCGTCCACGTTCGTCGGCGGCATCCGAATGTCGGTGACCAAGACGTCGGGCCGCTGTTCCTCAACCTCCCGCAGCGCCGCATCGCGCGTCCCCGCCGTCGCGACGACATCGACCTCGGTCGCGGCTTCGAGAACCGCCGTCATTCCCTCGAGTATCAGGTAGTTGTCGTCGGCGAGCACTACGCGAATCGCCATGACGCGCAGCATAGGCCGCGCCCCACCTCAGCCCGAGAGCAAGTCGGTGCGTCCACGGACACGGCCCACAGGCCGGAGCCACGTACCTCCGGACCTTCGGGACGACGCTGCGGTCGGGCTGCCCACCGGCGGGAAGTCGTGCAGATGCGCAAACCCCGCTGCAGGGGCCGGCAGTCCGCGCGAGCTCTACACGGTCGTGCGCGACGGCGATCGCATCGCGCCAGGGGTCGCGAAGCCCGCCTGGGTCGCGCGATGGCCGTGCCGCCGGATCGCTCGGTGATGGCGTGCGCCGTGCACTGTGGGCCGCGGCCTTCCGCAGAGGCGATCTTCGTCGACCTCATACGTCGCCCCCGGGGTCGGGAACGGCTCAGGTCGTGCCGCTCTCCGATGAAGGCGTACGGTGCGGTGACGGCGTAGTCGCCCGCCCGACGTTCTGACGACTCCTAGAGGATCCCGATTACGCGCGCGCGTTGGACCGCCTCGTCGCGGCAGGTCACGTTGAGCTTGCGGTAGATGGCCACCGCGTGAGACTTCACGGTGTGGCGTGAGACATGAGACCGCTCGCCGATTTCGCGGAATGAGAGGTGGGTGGTGAGGAGCGGCAGCATGCGCAGTTCCGCCGCTGTCAGCGTCGACGCCCCGGGGGCCTGGGCTCGAAGCTCGCCGAGGTGCAGGCGCAGCTCCTCGACCTGGGGTATGAGCGCCCCGACGTCCGGCTGGCGTCGCAGGATCGAGTCGATCTCACGCACCATGGTCCAGGCGCCGCCCGAGTCGGCGAGCGTGAGGTAGGCCCGCGCGAGCTCCAAGCGCGTTTGGATCGAGAGGTAGGGCAGCGCGTAGGTGAGCTGCGGGCGCAGACGCTGGGCCCAGGCGAGCAGCCCCTCGGCTTTGGCTGGCTGCCCGAGGTGGAGTGCGATGCGGGCGGCGATTGCACAGATGAAGGCGCTGCTTGGGTAGTCGTCCATGCCCGAGCCCCGGACGATCCGAACCGCTCGCTCGGCAAACGCCTCGGCATCCACCCAGAGCCCGCGCTCGATGGCGATCGCAGCCCGCTCGCCCAGGGCGACAGCGGCGGGCTCGGGCGCTCCGAGCTCAAGTCCTTCCTCGGCGGCGTCGGCCAACAGGTCGTCGGCCTCGACGCTCTCGCCGGCGAGCCAGTGCGACACCGCGAGCGTCAGCAGCGCGATCGGGCGCAGCTGGCTGCCTCGCGCGAGCGCCCGCGCTGCCAATGCCGCGTCCGCATGCATCCTCGCCACGCCTCCACGACACCGCACGGCACGAAGCAGCGCCCGCCACGAATCGATCGACGAGCTGCCGTCGGCCAGCATGCCCACGCGATGACCGTGTTCCGCCGCGTCGGCCCAACGGTCCGACGCCGTGGGATGGCCCTGGGCAGCCCCGACGAGCGCGCCCACGACCGCGACTGCAGCGTTCTGCCCGCGCGCGTCGTGTTCTTCGATCCAGTCGAGCCAGTCGAGGACCGTCGCGGCGCGACCGCTCTGGTAGGTCGCTAGACCGCACTGCTCGACGAGGGACGCTACTGGCTCGATGTCGCCCGCCTCCTGCGCGTACGCGACCGCCGCTTCCGGCTGGCTGTTTGCCACCGACCATTCGGCCGCACGACGAAGGAGCTCATGCGCGAGCTGCGGCTCGGCTCGCTCCAGGTCGGACCGCAGCAGCTCATGGACCAGGTGGTGGTAGCGATACCACCGCCGCTCCGTGTCGAGGGCCACCACGCACAGGTTGGAGTGCTCAAGCGCTTCGAGCTTCGCCGCCGAACCGGTCGACTCGAGCACGGCGTCGCAAAGCGGGCCCGACATCCGCTTGAGGACTGAAGTCCGCGTGAGAAAGCGGATCTGCTCTTCCCCCATGGGTACGAGCAGCTCGGATCGGATGTAGTCCGCCGCGAGCCGGTCGCTCCCTGCAAACCCGCCCCCGATCCGGGGGCGCGTTCCCTGCGTCCGAGCCGATAGCGCGGCCAGGTACAGGCCGGCCGGCCAGCCCTCGGTCCGCTCGGTGAGCTCGGCGATCTCGGGATCGGGTAGCTCGACGCCGGCCGCGCGAAGCAGGCATCGCGCCTCCTGGGCGTTCATGCGCAGCTCGTCGGGGCCGATCTCCAGCGCGTGGCCGCGGGCCCGCCACGCCGCGAGCGGCAGCGCCGGCAGGCCTCGTGCTGAGAGGACCAGCTGTGACCCCTCCGGAACATGCCGGGCGAGCGCGGCGATGGCGTCCAGCGAGGGCCCGCTCTCGACGAGGTGAAGGTCGTCCACGGCTAGGACGATCGGCGCCTCCATGTTCGCCAGAGCCGCCCCGAGGCGGGGGATCACCGCCGCTTCCACCGATGTCCCCGGTGATGCCAACGCCTCGAAGACGGCCGGTTCGAGGGGCGAGACGCGGTCGAGCGCTGCCGCGACATAGCTCAGGAGAACGATCGGATCGTTGTCGTTCTTGTCCGCGGACACCCACGCAAACGCCCGGTCGGACCGCCCGGCCCACTGCGCCAGCAGGGTCGTCTTGCCCCAACCGGGTCCCGCCGAAAGCACGACGAGCGGCAGCCTGCCGAACTCCTCCTCGACGAACCCGATGAGCGGTCCGCGCGGCACGCTCGCGCCGCGATCCGGCGGCGGGCGCAGCTTCGACTCAAGCAGCGCGAAGGCGGGCCCCGCCCGGGGGGACTCCCGAGGTCCAGCCGGCACTTGGGCGGTCGCCAAGCGTTCAGCCCTCCGGAGTCGCGTAGCCGCTGAAGCGCTCACACCCGCGGCAGAGCAGCAGCACGGGCGGCGCCAGGGTCCTCGCAATCCCTTGAGCGATCAAGGCATCGCCCTTCATGGCCGGTCAGCGTCCTCCAGCCGGTGCGCCCGGACAACATGAACGGCACCCGATCCTGATGGGGTGCCGGCACACCACGGAAGGTCCCCAGTTCTGGGTACCGAGCGTGGGCGCACGCGACTTCCCACGCCGACCCCGGCCGACGCTGCTTCCTGCCGCGTGCACCGACGTCGTGCTGCCGCAATCCCATTCGCCTCAACACCGCGGCCCTGAGATGCGGTCGCTCGCGCGCTGCTTCGCTGCCTGCAGGAGCGGTTTGCGCAGGGAGCCTTGACGCTCCCCCTCGTTTCTCAACGCGAGAGCCCGGTTGCGCGTCTCAGCGCCATCACCGGGCTGCTTCTCATCGTCCTATTGCGAGACGAGCGAGCAGCGGTCGCCGAGTCATCCCGAACGGACGATGCGCCGGAAGCGGGGGTCCGGTGGAATCGCACCGTCTCGGAGGTCTCCCCGTGGACCACAAGTCGATCACTTTCACCGTCGTCGCTGACCTGTTCCTGCTGCTGCTCATCGGCGTCGGCCCCAAGATCGCGCTCGTACCATTCCTCGAGATCACGGCCGACATGGACGACGCGACGAAGCGACGCGTCGCGCGCAAGATGCTCACGACCGCCGCCACCGTGTCGATGCTCCTGCTGGTCCTGGGCGAGGTGCTGCGGCGCCTGCTGCACTTCTCGATCGGCTCGCTGTCCATCGCCAGCGGCCTGATCCTCGTGATCATCGCGGTGTTCATGGTGCTCGGCCCCGACGATCCCGAGAAGCTCCACGACCGGCTGAAGGGACAGGACCCGATGCGGCTCGCGGTCTACCCGCTAGCCATCCCGTACGTCGTCAACCCTGCCGGCATCGTTGCACTCATCACGGTGTCCGCGGAGGCCGCATCGGTCAGCTACTTCGCGCTCGCCGTCGGGCTGGTAGCGATCGTGCTCGCGCTCGACGTCGTCGTGTTCCGCTGGGCCAACCACGTCAGCGACCACCTTGACGAGAGCCGGATGCTTGTCACCGAAAAGGTCTTTGGGTTCCTCCTCGCCGCCCTCGCGGTACAACTCGCGCTCGACGGCCTCGACGAGGTCGGGGTGATCCACCTCAGCGGACACTGACGGCATACCATGCATCGCCGGGTAGACGGCTCAGGTCAGGCTCTGTCGGACGGCTTGCCATCCAGAAGCCGCAACGTTCGAGCCCTAGGTACTCGAGCCGCACCAACCGGGCGCGCCGCGGACCGTGGACCGCGATCCCCCGAAATGGGCGATGCCGTGCCAAAGGAGCGGCGGTAGCGTCGGCCGCGTCGCGTGCTCAGCGACACCGCCCGGGGACCCGTACGCACACCCGCCTGCGACCGGCGGGTCCCGTCACCGATCGGAGGGACAGGTGCCTACTGTCATCGCAGTGTCGGTAATCGGCTGGGTGATCCTCGCCTGCATCTGGATCGCCCTGGCCTTCTGGCCGGCCCGCGTCGCCGACCGCAAGGGCCACAGCTTCTTCGGCTATTTCGTCCTCAGCCTCTTCTTCTTTCCCCTCGCGCTGATCGTGGCCTACATGGTCAAGGACCGCACCACACCGGCATGAGAAGGCGGACGACCTTGGAGACCGAGGTCGACGAGCGTGACGTGGGCAAGCTGGCCGCGCCGGCGCGCGGATCGCCGTGACGCTCGCCAGGACCGTCGTGGGGATCGCCGCGAGGAACGCGGTCCCGAGATCTTCCGGTAAGCGCGGGGACCCTGTTCCTCTCATTGATCTGAGCCCGCGCTTCAGTCCAGCCCGACGGCTGCGCGGTACACGACCGGTTGCCAGCAGAGATCGATCGCTTCCCTGAGCAGCACGGATGCCATCGCTGTCGCCCCGACGCGGATGGTGTAGATGACCCTCTGGGCGTCGGACTCGAGGCGCCCGATCAGGCGCGTCCGGTTCGGGACGGCGACCTGCAGTAGGTGAGCGCCGTGAGCGCCGCCGAAGCTCGCGGCGTGTGCGTTGGCGAGCGCGGCCGCATGGCGGTTGTACACGCCGTGACGGGCCCTGATCAGCTCGAGCAGCGCGGGTTCGTCCCGCAAGGCGAGCAGCTGGCCCACTTCGAGGAGCGCCGGCTTTCGGTACTCGGCCGGGCGCGTGCGGAGCACGAGCACGTGGGTCGCGCCCTCGGCCACCGCGGTCTCGAACGGGATCGGCTCGATGAGGCCACCGTCGGCCATCCGCTCGCCCCGGAAAACGGGTGGGCGCCCACCCAGGCGGGGCAACGCGGCGCTCGCCCAGACGGCTTGTAGGAGGTCGTCTCGATCGACGAAGCCCGCCAGCACGCGAAGGGACAGGGTCTCGAGCGATGTCGCAAGCGCGCGGAATTCGGGGCCTTGCGACAGGCGCTCAAAGGACAGCGGTTTGCGTATGGCAATGAGCTCTCTGAACAGTAGGTCGTAGTCGATGACGGGCCGCCCCAGGAGCGGTCGCATGCGATTGATCACACGCCGGTTCGCTGCGTCCTGGTAGTGGGTCGCGCTCAGTGCGGCCTGCCCCACGGCGGTTGCCCAGCCGTTCAGTGCGCCGGCGGAGACTCCGTAGATGCGGTCGAACGCGGCCACGAGGCCGGCGGCCTCGAGCATCACGCACATGCCCGCTGACACGGCTCCTCGCATCCCGCCGCCCTCCACCGCCAGGCAGACGACGTGCTCATCGTCGCGTTCGCCCGGTCGGCTCCCGGCGCGGGCGCGGTCCAGGATCACTCGCAACACGGGGCTCGCAACTTCCTCGGGCTCCCGTAGAAGGCCGCCGGGATGCCCTGCGGTGAGGGCGGACGCCCAGTCGTTCTGCCGGCGCCTTCGGAGTGTCATCGGCCCTCCTGCATCGAGCCCCGATTCTCTCCGCGGAGAACTCTGACGGCATCGCCCCGAATGGACGAATGGGGCGCGCGTGAGCCTCCGGCGTGTGCGAAGGCTCCAGATCGTCGCGGCGATGTGTGGCGCGGCAGGCGATCTCGTCCTCATTGGGCGATGACCGCCCGACGACACAACTGGACAATCGGGCCGTCGGCTGACTTTCAGAGAAGGAGGAGAACCATGAGTACCCAGACGTACCCGTCAGCAGCCGTGGAAGGCAACTACGGCGAGCGCAGCGGCGGCGGATGGATCACGTTCGCCGGTGTGATGATCGTCATCGTCGCCACGCTCAACATCATCGAGGGCGTCGCCGCGATCTCGAAGTCGAAGTTCTACGTCGGCAACGCGAAGTACGTGTTCAGTGACCTCAACACGTGGGGCTGGATCATCCTGATCATCGGCTGCATCCAGGTCCTCGTCGCGCTCGGGATCTGGGCCGGCAACCAGTTCGCGCGATGGACGGGCGTCGTGGTCGTGTCGCTGAACCTGATCGGGCAACTGCTGTTCCTCCCGTCCTACCCGTTCTTCGCCCTGTCGGTCTTCGCGCTCGACGTGCTCGTGCTCTACGGGCTCGTCGCCTACGGCGGGCGCCCCGAGCTCACCTGACGAGACTTCATCTCGAAGAGTCGGCGGCCATGCAGTTCGCGGCGCAGCCGCAAGCAGAACGCTTGGGAACTCGACCGCAGCTAGGCCGCCGCGAGAGGCCCTTCATGGTGGCCGACGATCACGACAGCTGGGATCCGGAGAAGCTGCGGCTTCGGCCGTTGCGGTCGATCGTCGGCTGGATCATCGCCGCGATCTCGGTCTACGTCGCGGCGGGACTCGTGCCCGGCGTCGCGGTCGACGGGACCCTGAGCGCGTTCCTGACCGCGGCGGTCATCGCGATCTTCAACGCGATCGCTCCGCCCATGATTGCGGCGCTGCGCCTGCCGTTCACCCTGCTGCTCGGCTTCCTGCTCGTGCTGATCGTCGACGCGCTCGCGCTCCGCGTCGCCGCCGACGTCTTCCCCGACCATGTCTCGGTCGCCGCGTTCCGCGACGCGCTGCTCGCCGCGCTCGTGATCGCGGCCGTGTCGATGGTGCTACAGGCGATCGTGGGCACCGGCGACGACGACACCTACACGCTGCGCGTGGTCCGGCGGATCGCCCGCCGCCAGCACGCCGGCCGGCACGGACACCGCCGGCATCGTCTTCCTCGAGATCGACGGGCTCGCGCTGCCCGTCCTGCGCCGGGCCATGCGCGACGGCAACGCTCCGACGATGGCGCGCTGGGCGGAGGACGACGGCTACGAGCTCGTCGAGTGGGAGCCGGACCTGTCATCCCAGACCGGTGCGAGCCAGGCCGGGATCCTGCTCGGATCCAATGAGGACATCCCGGCGTTCCGGTGGGTGGAGAAGGAGACCGGCACGTTGATGACGTGCTCGGCCCCGGCCGACTGCGCCGAGATCGAGCGCCGCCTGGCTACCGGCGTCGGACTGCTGGCCGACGGCGGCGCGAGCCGCGGCAATCTGCTCTCGGGCGAGGCCGAAGAGGTGATCCTGACCGTCAGCCGGATGGAGGCCGAGAAGCGCGCCAACCCCGGCTACCGGGCGTTCCTGGCCAACGGCTTCAACGTCACCCGCGCGTTGGTGCTGTTCGTGTGGGAGGTGGCTGCTGGAGTGGACCGCCGCGTTGCGGGCGGCCCGCCGCGACGTGCGACCGCGCGGGCACCGCGGCGGCATCTATCCGTTCCTGCGCGGGGTGATGTGCGTGATCGTGCGCGACCTGATCGTGTTCGGCGTCCTCACAGACATGATGCGTGGGCGGCCGGCGGTCTATGCGACCTTCTCGAGCTACGACGAGGTCGCGCATCACTCCGGCCTGGAGCGAGCGGACACGCTCGAGGCGCTGCGCAAGCTCGACGAGCAGTTCGGTCGCATCGAGCACGCGCGCCGATACGCCCCGCGGCCGTATGAGCTCGTCGTCCTCTCCGACCACGGGCAGACGCAGGGCGCGACGTTCAAGCAGCGCAACGGCTACGGGCTCGACGAGCTCGTGCAACGGTCGCTGACCAGCGGCGAGGTGGCCGACTTCCTCAACGGCGACGAGCAGCACGCGATGGTCGGGAACGCGGTCAACGAGGCGACCGGGCACAGCACGACCAAGCGCCCCAAGAACGACGTGTCCGACCGCGGAACCGTCGTCCTGGGGTCGGGGAACCTGGGGCTCGTCTACCTGATGGAGGAGAAGCGGCGCCTGACGCTCGAGGAGATCCAGGAGCGCCATCCCAAGTTGATCCCAGCCCTGCGCCGGCATCGCCACATCGGCTGGCTGCTCGTGCGCTCCTCCCAGCACGGACCGCTCGTCCTGGGTGCGGAAGGCACCCTGCTACCTCGCCGACGGCCGGATCGACGGCCTGGATCCGCTCGCCCCCTTCTCGCCGACGGCCCCGTCACATCTCCTTCGGACCGACGGCTTCGCGCACGTCGCCGACATCATGGTCGGCAGCTTCTACGACCCCGAGCTGGAATCGGGCTGCGCGTTCGAGGAGCTGATCTGCTTCCACGGCGGGCTCGGCGGCCCGCAGACGCGCCCGTTCATCTTCCACCCGCCGCGATTTCCATCTCCGACCGAGCCCATCATCGGGGCGGCGGCAGTTCACAAAGTGCTGACGGACTGGCGTCAGGCTCTCAACGGCACGGGATCCGAGGCTCGTTCCGCACTCAGCGGCGTGTAGCGTCGAGGCGGGGTACAAGCGCCCGCGAAGATCGAGCCCGCCCGCCCGCGGCGGGACTCAACCCGGTGGGCGACGCCGGGGCTCCCGGCCGTGCGACGTTGCAGGTTTGGCGATTCGGCACGTCTGCGGCGCGCGCCGCGGGTGGCCGGCTGCTGCTCAGTGGCGTGGATTCGGGGCTCTTGCAGCAGCTGGTCTGCAGGGTTCCTTCGATTCCGACAGCGTCAGCGTCTTCCGCGCCCGCCCGGTCGTCGGCAAGTCGACGTGGAGGCGTACGACGCGGCTCGACGTTGGCACGCCGCCACGACGCGGTAGTCGCCCGGGGGGCGCCGTGGCCTCGTCCGGGAAGGTATGTACCGTCGCGACGTGCCCCGCCCGCGGTTGATCGAGCGGCGGATGACGCGCTTCCTCCGCGAGCCCGTGTCGGTCCGCAACGCCGCCAACGTGATCGTCGTCGCAACTGCGGTCGTCGTCGTGGTAAGCGGCGTCGGTATGTCCGTGCTGGATCGTGGCGAGTACCCGAACGTCGGGCGGGGGATGTGGTGGGCGCTGCAGACGGTGACCAGCGTCGGGTACGGAGACGTGACGCCGATGCATACCTCGGGTCGGATCGTCGCGACGTTCGTGATGCTCGAAGGCATTGCGTTCCTGGCGATCCTCATCGCGGCGATCACATCGACCTTCGTCACACGCGCAGCGCGTGAGCGCGAAGATGTGGAAGCTCAGGGAGATCGTGGCGGCGAGGAACGGGTCGACGTTCGCTTCGATGATCTCGCCGCGCGGCTGGATCGGATCGAGGCGATGCTGGCGCGCTTGAGCGGTCCCTGAACCTCCCGAAGGGCACAACGAGCGGGCTCTCATGACGTTTGGGCGATGAAGCGGCGGCTGTCGCGCGGTTCCATGGACCGACGTCACACGGCGGGCATCCGACATTCCGCCCGGGCGCGAAGGGAGCGACATGATGGCGGACGTTGAGTACACCCGTGCAAGCTCGGGGGGCGGTCGGGACACAGGACCGGCGTGAGCCGACTGACGCCGACCCGGACACGGTCTTGCCGTCTTCGGCGGAGCGCGACCGGCGGCAAAGCAGGCAGAGGCAACACCCCACCTCACGGTCGCGGAGCGGGCCGCGCGCGGCAAGGCGGCAAGGGAGGTAGCGGCGCGGTCCGCGCACGGTGAGTGGGAACCGGCCTCTGATCGGCGTGATCCGGTCGAGCTGCTCGAGGAGCAGGCCGCTTCGCGCGTGCGCGAGCTGGTGCCGATCCGCTACGGGCGGATCTTGGTCTCGCCGTTCACGTTCTTCCGCGGGGCGGCCTACTCGATGGCGGCCGACTTGGCCGGCGCGCCTCGGACCGGGCTTGACGTGCAGCTCTGCGGGGATGCGCACCTGTCCAACTTCGGCGGTTTCGCAGCACCCGATCGGCGGCTGGTGTTCAGCATCAACGACTTCGACGAGACGCTGCCGGGCCCGTTCGAATGGGACGTGAAACGGCTGGTGGCGAGCTTCGTACCTGCACTCGGCGCGGAAGGTCGTCGGCGTGGGCAGCGTCGGCACGCGCGCCTGGATCCTGCTCATGATCGGCCGCGACGCGAACGATCCGCTGTTCCTGCAGCTCAAGGAGGCGCGAGGCATCGGTGCTCGAGCCCTTCCTGGGCAAGAGCGCCTTCGCCAAGCACGGCCAGCGGGTCGTGAAGGGCCAGCGACTCATGCAGGCAGCCAGCGACATCATGCTGGGCTGGATGCGAATCACGACGTTGGACGGCGTGGACCGGGACTTCTACGTTCGCCAGCTCTGGGACGGCAAGGGCTCGGCGCTCGTCGAGATCATGGACCCAGCGGCGATGACGGCGTACGCCGGGTTCTGCGGCCAGGCACTCGCCAAGGCGCACGCCCGCTCCGGGGACGCGATCGCGATCGCGAGCTATCTCGGCGCCGGCGACAGCTTCGACCGTGCCCTGGCTTTCGTTCGCCGAGGCCTACGCAGACCAGAACGAACGCGACTACGGCGCCCTGCAGGACGCCGTCGCCACCGGGCGCGTTACGGCCGAGACAGGTCTCTGACGGTGGCTGGGCGGCGCGGCTCGCCGGCCTCGGCGAGCCGCGCCGCCTGGTCGCGAGCGCGGCCGAGCGTTGACTCCGCGGCCGCGATCAGTTCGCCGTCGCCTCCACGCCGTCCGCCGGCTCGACGCCCGCGAGCTGGCCCTCGATCACCTGGTGGTGCGGGTGGCCGATTCGCGCGGAGGCCCAGTCGGTGAGCAGCCCCAAGCGCCGGCCGACGCCGCCGCCGAGGTAGTAGAGGTGGACGCCCAGGTAGGTGGCGAACGCCGGGCGGCCGGAGAGCTCGACCCCCCTGACCTCGCAGACCGCCTTGCCACGACCTACGACTGCGAGCGCGCCCTTGTCGAAGTAGCGAAACGGCGTGGAGGCCCCCGGCTGACCGCTGCCGATCGCCTTCGCGACGTGACGCGCCTGCTGGATGGCGACCGTCGCGAGCCCCGGCAACGGCCTGTCGCCGGGCCCGGCCAGGCTCGTCATGTCGCCGATCGCCGAGATCTCGGGATGCCCGGGCAGCGTCAGGTCGGGCCGTACCTCGATGCGTCCCGCCCGATCCATGCTCGCTCCGGTGGCTTGCGCGAGCGTCTCGCTCATGCTCGCTGCGCGGACGCCCGCCGCCCAGATCACGGTTCGGGCCGGGATCCGTTCGGTCGCCCCGCCGACGTCGATCGTGACGCCGTGCGGGTCGATCTCGGTGGCGCGGGCGCCCTCGCGCACGGTCACGCCGAGCTCGGCGAGGTATCTGGCCGCCTTGGCGGACAGCTTCTCGCTGAACGCCGGGACGACGCGCTCGCCGGCGTCGAGCAGGACCACGCGCGCGCTGGTGGGGTCGATTCGCGCGAAGCTGCGCTTTGGCATGTGATCGGCGAGGAGCGCGAGCGCTCCGGCGATCTCCACCCCGGTGGCTCCACCGCCGACGACGGCGAACGTCAGCCACCCGTCGCGCGACTCCGCGTCGCGCGCTCGCTCCGCCTGCTCGAACGCGGCGTAGACGCGGTTGCGCAGGTCGAGGGCGTCGCCGAGCGTCTTCAGGCCGCACGAGACGTGCTGCCATTCGTCGTGGCCGAAGTAGGACGTGCGGGCGCCGCAGGCGACGATCAGGCTGTCGTAGTCGAGACGCTCGCCGCCGTCGAGGATCACCTGCCGCCGGTCGGCGTCCACGTCGGTGGCCTCGGCCATCACGACCGTCGTGTTGGCGCTGCGCCTGAGCGCCGCCCGCAACGGAGCGGCGCATTCGCCCGCGGCGATGGCGCCGGCCGCGAGCTGGTAGAGCAGGGGCTGGAAGAGGTGGTGGTTCGTCCGATCGACCAGCGTCACCTCGACGTCGGCGCGCCGCAGCGTCTGGGCGGCGGCCAGGCCACCGAACCCGCCGCCGAGTATGACGACGCGGCGCCGCGGGCTGCCGTTGTGCTCACCCGGCATGGGCGGGCCCTCGGTGGCCATGCCGCAAGCCGAGGCGCACGAGCGGGTGCTCGCCCCTCTACTCGGCCTCGTCGGCCATGGCGATGGCCAATCCGAAGGCCTGGGCGATCGAGCTGCCTGCGCTCGCCACGCGGGCGCCTCCGACGACGGGGGCGATCGCGATCAGCACGCCCTGAACCTGCTCGAGACTCAATCCGAGGTCCGACGCCACACCGAGATTCACGAGATAGGACGCCGGCGGGGCGCCGGTGGACGCCAAGGCGGCGATCCGTACGAGCATGAAGGTCTCGTCGTCCAGACCTGAGCGCTCCGGAATCTCTTCATTCATCTTCACCAGGGCGTCGAGGACGGGTGTGCTCGCTTCGGCCATGGGTTGCTCCTCTCAAGATCTCTTGACGTTCCGCCAATCGGTTTCCGGGTCAACTGCGACCCGTGTGGCTCAGCCGGTCCCCAGCAGCTTTGCCTTCTCGCGCTCGAACTCTTCGTCGGTGAGCACGTTCTGCTCGTGAAGCTCGCCCAACTGCTTGAGCTCCTCCATGACCTCGGGGGTCAGTCCGCCCGCCGCAGCAGGCGGGCCGGGCTCGACAGGCGCATCCTGCTGAGCAGTGGCCGCCTCCTCCTGCTGCTGCGCTTCCTTTGCGTCCCTGTGCTGCTTGGCCACAATCGCGGCCCCTCCGACTGCGGCAACGCGTCGTCTACGTTGGCGCCGGTCTCGTCCCATCATCGGGGACCTCCTCGAGTCGTTGCCCGCCTCACCCTTCCTGCAGCGGTGCGTGGCTTGCCCTCGGAGCGTGACCACCCCAGGGGCGGTGGTCATCGCCCAGATGGGACGATTCGTCGTCGTTGGAAATCGTCCCGATTGGGGGATGCGCCACCGGGGTCGGCACCCGCAACATCCCAACTGTTGGCCCATCGTCGACCCCGAACGAAAGGGCGCGCATGACTACGAAGACCAGGAGCCCGGTGAAGCCGACGCGCGAGGCAAAGCCCAACGGCAAGCCGTCGAGCGCGCCTGCGCCGCAGAGCGCCGCTGCGCCCTCGCCGTTCCCGCCGATCGCGAACTACGCCTTCCTGTCCAACTGTCACACCGGCGCGCTGGTCGCCCCCGACGGGGCGGTCGATTGGCTGTGCGTGCCGCGCTTCGACTCGCCCAGCATCTTCGGGACCCTGCTCGATCGGCAGGCCGGGTTCTTCCGCCTGGCTCCCTTCGGGATCAATGTCCCGACAGCCCGGATCTACGAGCCGGGTACGAACTCCCTCGTCACGACGTGGAACGCGCCGGCTGGATGGGTGGTGGTGCGCGACGCGCTGACGATGGGCCCACGTCGACGCAACGACGAGATCACCCCGCACACGCGGCCACCGGCCGACGAAGACGGCGACCACATGCTCGTTCGCACCGTGCTGTGCCTGGGCGGCAGCGTCGACGTCGAGTTGGTGTGCGAGCCGGTCTTCGACTACGGGCGCACACCGGCCGCGTGGTCGCTGCTCGGCGCCAGCCGCCACACGGCCGACGCCACGGGCGCCGACCAGACGATCAGGCTGCAGACCGACATGGCGATCGGCATCGAAGGCGAACGGGTCAGGGCTCGGCACACGCTCCAGCAAGGCGACCAGGTCTTCTGCTCACTCTCGTGGGCCGAGGACCTGGCCTCGCCGATGAGCATCGATGAGGCCAACGAGAGACTCGCCGCCACCACGCGCTACTGGCGGGCGTGGCTGGACCGGTCTCGCAGGGTCGACCATCGCTGGCGCGAGTCGATCGAGCGTTCAGCGCTGGCGATCAAGGGTCTGACCTACATGCCCACGGGGGCGACGGTCGCCGCGCTCACCACCTCGCTGCCCGAGACGCCGGGCGGCGAGCGCAACTGGGACTACCGCTTCACCTGGATGCGCGACACGACCTTCACGCTCCAGGCCCTGCACTACCTCAACCTGGACTGGGAGGCCGACGAGTTCATGCAGTTCGTGGCCGACCTCGAGGCCAACGAGGACGGGTCGCTGCAGATCATGTACGGGATCGACGGGCGCCGCGACCTCACCGAGTCCACGCGCGATGAGCTCTCCGGCTACGCCGGCGCCCGCCCGGTGCGAATCGGCAACGGCGCCTTCGACCAGCGCCAGAACGACGTCTTCGGCGCGGTGCTCGACTCGATCCTGCTCCACACGCGGCGCAGTCAGCGGCTGCCGAGGCGGTTGTGGCCGATCGTCCAGGCGCAGGCCGAGTGCGCTGCCCAAGTCTGGATGACCCCGGACCAGGGCATCTGGGAGGCTCGCGGCGAGCCCAAGCATTACGTCTCCTCCAAGCTCATGGGCTGGGTCGCGCTGGACCGGGCCGCGAGACTGGCCGGCATCCGGGGCGATTCCGAGGCGGAGGCCACCTGGCGTGCCACCGCCGACACGATCAAGGCCGACATCCTCGAGCACGGAGCCCGCGACGGCGTGCTGCGTCAGCACTACGACACCGATGCGCTCGACGCCTCCACCCTGCTGGCGGCGATCTTCGGCTTCCTGCCCGCGGACGACGAGCGCCTGCGCAAGACCGTCGAGGCGATCGCCGCAGAGCTGACCGAGGACGGCTTCGTTTTGCGCTACCGCACCGACGAGACCGACGACGGCCTGTCAGGCAAGGAGGGCAGCTTCTTGATCTGCTCGTTCTGGCTCGTATCGGCGCTGGCCATCGTCGGCGAACTCCAGCGCGCCCGCGACCTGATGGAGCGCCTGCTCAGCGTCGCCTCGCCGCTCGGCCTGTACGCCGAGGAATTCGACACCAGCACCGGGCGGCACCTCGGCAACTTCCCCCAGGCCTTCTCCCATCTCGCGCTCATCGAGGCGGCCGGACGGATCATCCTCGCCGAGCGGCTGCCGGAATACACGTCGTAGCTCGGACTCCCGCCCCCGCGCTCATGGTGCGGGCTCATCCCATCGGGGGGATGTGCGCAGAACAGGTCGCGGCCACCATTGGTCTCGCGATCCATTCGGTCCCAACCGCCGGGCGAGGAGCAGTGAAATGTGTCGCTGGATGGCATGGTTCGGACAGCCGGTACCGATCGATGAGGTCCTCTTCAAGACCCAGCACGGGATCGTGGATCAGAGCCTGCACGCTCGCATGGGCGCCGAGCCGACCAACGGCGACGGCTTCGGTTTGGGCTGGTATGGCTCCGGTCAAGGCCCTGCCCTCTACCACAGCGTCGCACCGGCGTGGGGCGATGCCAACCTGCGCGAGTTGGCGGGGCACATCGAGTCGCCGCTGTTCCTCGCCCACGTGCGTGCGGCGATCGGCTCGCCGGTGCAGCAGACCAACTGCCATCCCTTCCGCCACGGGGAATGGCTGTTCGTCCACAACGGCTACATCGCCGACTTCGATGTGCTGAGGCGACCGCTGATGCTCGCAATCGACCCCGCTCTCTTCGCGCTGGTCCACGGCTCGACGGACACCGAGGTTGTCTTCTACCTCGCCCTCACGTTCGGGCTCGAGGGGGACCCGATCTCGGCGCTCGAGAAGACCGTCGGCTTCATCGAGGCGACCGCGCGCAGCCACGGGGTGGACGATCCGGTGCAGGGCAGCTTCGGGATCTCGGACGGCACGAGCTTGTGGGCCGTGCGCTACGCCAGCAATGGCCGCCCGCGATCGCTCTTCGCCTCGGCCGACGTGGACTCGATACGCCGCCTGCGTCCGGACGATGCGCGCGTTCGGCGCCTCAGCGAGGACGACCGGGTCATCGTCTCCGAGCCGTTCGCCGATCTTCCGGGGGCCTGGCACGAGATCCCGCCGGCGAGTGCGCTGACCGTGCGCCGTGGCGGGGTGCTCGAGCACCAGCCATTCCAGCCGCAACCGAATGCTGCGCACGTCGTGAGCGCTTAGGCGACTGCCGCCGGCTGCGCGGTAGCGGCCGCAGGGTCCGCCGCGAGTGATGTGGTCGGCAGTCGCCGCGTGACCGAGAGCGACAGCAGCGCCGCGAGCGCGACCGCGCCGAGGGAGAGCCGCAGTGCGTCGAGCTGGGCGGCGCCGTAGTCGTCGGCCACGGCGCTGGCCTGCTCCTCGGTGAGCCCGCCGTCGACCGCCGCCTTTTCGACGGTGTCGACCGGCACGATGTCGATTCCCTTCTGGGCGTTGGCCGCGATCGTCTCGCGCGCGGCCTGCGGGATGTCGGGGTTGTCGGTCACGCGCTGGCTGAAGCCGGTCGCGAGCGCCGCGAGCAGGACCGCGCCGATGATCGCCGTGCCGAGCGATGATCCAAGGTTCTGGGCGGTCCCCTGCAGCCCTCCTGCCTCGCTGGACTTCGCGGGCGCGACGGAGGACATGATCACGTTGCCCAGCTGCGAGGCGAGCAGGCCGGCGCCCGCGCCGACGAGGGCGAGGGCGACCTTGAAGCCGGTCTCGTTGAGCTCCACGTCGAGGGTCGCCAGCATCACGATCGCGCCGATGCTGACGGCGACCAGCCCGAGCTGCGCGACGGTCCGCGGCGAGCGCCGGCCAGCGATCCGCGGGCCCAACAGCGCGAAGACGAGCATCGCCAGAGACAGCGGCAGCAGGCGCTTGCCTGTCTCGAACGCGTCGAAGCCCAGCACGACCTGCAGGTAAACAGGGATGACGAAGAATGTGCCCATGAGAACGAGCTGCTGGCCGACCAGCGTCGAGAGCCCGGCCCGCAGTTGCGGGATGCCCAGCAGCGTGGTGTCGAGCAGCCGGTCGCGGCCGAGGCGGGCACGCCGCTGCTCCCACGCGGTGAACGCCCACAGCAGCGCCAGCCCTCCGAGGATCATGAACGGCACTGGCGAGAACCCCAGCGGCGTGATCTCCGTGCCGTTGATCTCCGGCGGCGTCCGCGGTTGGACGAAGCCCCACGTGCTGCTGACCAGGATCGCGAACACGGCAAGCCCCAGGCCGGCCGCGGAGAGCGCCACACCGACGACGTCGAGCCGCGGACGCCGCTCGGCCATGGGAGCCCGTGCGATCTGCCCGCGGACGAGCAGGATGGCGATCACGACGACGGTCTCGCCGGCGAACACGTAGCGCCACGTGAACTCCGTCGTCACCCAGCCCCCGATCAGCGGACCCGCGGCGATCGCGACGGCCGCGATGCCTCCGAGCAGCGCGTAGGCCAGCGCGCGCTCGCGGCCCTCGTAGCTGGCGGCCGTGAGCGCCGCAATCGCCGGGACCACGAGCACGGCACCGAACCCCTCGATCCCCGACCAGCCGATGAGCAGGATGGTCAGGTTCGGTGTCAATGCTGTCGTGAGCGACCCGATCCCGTAGATGGCCAGGCCGATGGCGAACGCGCGATTGCGGCCCAGGATGTCGCCGAGCTTCGCGCCGAGCAGCATGAACGCCGCCATCACCAGCGTGTACAGCGTGATCGCAGTCTGCACGCCCTGAATCGTCGTGTTGAGGTCGTCGACGATCTGCGAGATCGCCACGTTCATGACGCTGGAGTCGAGCACCATGATGAATTGGGCCGACGAGAGGATGAGCATGGGGATCCACTTGCGCATGGACGACGACCGTACCCGGCGACGACGGCGCCGCGCCTCGTCCGGTTTGGGCGAAATCAGTGGGCCGCGGCGGGGGGCGCTGTGCCGGCGGCGTACTCCTGCATCGGGACGTCGCCGGCGGCCCACGCCGCCATCACGGGGTCGATGATGCGCCAGGCCTCTTCGGCCTCGTCGCCGCGGATGAACAGCATGGGGTCGCCCTCGAGCATCTCCTGGATCAGGTGCGCGTAGGCCGTGAGCCGCGGCGGGGTCGAGCGCGCCTCGAGCTGCCGGTGCTCCGCGGTCTGCCCGGGACCGTTGAGCGTCGTGGCGAGGCGCACGTACGGTTCTGTGAGACCGATCCTGAGCACGTTCGGCTCGACCCCGGGCCACTGGTCGGTCAGGTATCGGGGCAGGGGCCGGAAGTGGATCGCGATCTCGGCGGAGTCCGTCTCGAACGCCTTGCCGGAGCGCAGGGTGAACGGGACGCCGTCCCACCGGGGGCTGTTCACGCCGAGGGTCAGGGACGCGTACGTCTCGGTCTTGCGGCTGGGGTCGACGCCGGGTTCGTCGACGTACGAGGGAACCTGTCGGGAGCCGATCGTGCCGGCGGTGTACCGAGCGCGGATCGTGTCGCTGCCCATCCGTTCCGCCGACGGCGTGGCCACTGCCCGCAGCGCCTCGACGCGCACCGACCGGAAGGAGTCGGCGTCGGCTCTGGCCGGCTGCTGCATGAGGACCAGTGCCACGGCCTCCATCAGGTGGTTCTGCACCATGTCCTTGAGGGCGCCGGCGCCGTCGAAATAGGCGGCCCGGCCCTCGAGGGTGAGGCTCTCGAGCCAGCTGATGTCCACGCGGTCCACGTGCACCGCGTTGAGGATCGGCTCGAAGACGCGGTTGAGGAAGCGCAGGATGACGACGCGGCGGACGAGCTCGCTTGAGAGGAAGTGGTCGATGCGGAAGATGGTCGGCTCGGGCAGCTCGATGCGGAGGATCTCGTTGAGGTGGCGTGCCGAGGCGAGGTCGGTGCCGAAGGGCTTTTCGATCGCCACCGCGTCCGCGGCGCCCAGGGTCGTCGTCGCGAGCGCCGAGAGTGCCTTCGTGAGCAGGCTCGGCGGCAGCGCGAGGTAGGCCAGCGTGCCCGGATGGTCCGCGTCGATCACGCGGCGGACGTCCTCGGGCTGGGTGACATCGGCGGGTCGGAAGCTGAGCATGCTCACGACGCTGTCGCGTGTTGCGGACGTCACGGTGGCGTGCTCCTTGAGCTTGCTCGCGACGTGCTCGCGGAAGTCGTCGGTCGACCACTCGGTGAGGTCGGACCCGACTATGGTCAACGCCGCCGGCAGCTGGTCGGCCTCGGCCAGCTGGGCCACCGCCGGCAGCAGCAGGCGGCTGGCCAGATCGCCGGACGCTCCGAACAGGACCATGCGCTCGATCATGGGGTGACGCCTTTCTCGGCTCGTCCGGGGAGCTCCGTGCACCGCGGCACGGGTTGGCCGGTCACTCCGGGGCGGCAGCGGAAGATCGCGCCCGCCAGCGGCTCGTCGGCGCGGTGCTCGGAGTCGACCAACGACGTCGTGATGTAGAGGTCGCCGCCGTCGTCGCCGCCGAAGGCCACCGAGGTGGGGTTCGACGTCGGCAGCTCGACGACGCCGTCGAGCGTGCCATCGGGGCGGTAGCGGTGGACCGCACCGGCACGGCCCACGGCGATCCAGAGCATGCCGTCATCGTCGACGGTCTTGCCGTCCGGCCAGAGCTGCTGGCGGCTGAGATCGAGGAACCGCCGCCGTCCGCTGACGGCACCCGTCACCGGCTCGAGGTCGAAGACATCGACGACGCAGAGCGCAGTGTCAGCGAGGTAGAGCCGCCCCTGCGGCTCATCGAACGCGGGCCCATTGGAGATCGTCAGGCCGTCGACCACACGGGTCACCCGGTCGCCGTCGACGCGGTACAAGGCCGCATTGCGCGGCCGCTTGTCGTAGGCCATGGTGCCCACCCAGATCCTTCCGCGGCTGTCGACCTTCGCATCGTTGGCGCGGTTCTCGGGCTTGTCCTGCTCGACCGCAACCCGCAGGTCCAGGGTGCCGCTGCTGCGGTCGAGCAGCGCCAGGCCCTCCGGGCTGGCCACCACCGGGTCGCCCGTCGCGCCGAGCACCACGCCACCGGGCTGCCCGGCGGTGCTCCAGGAAAGGTCCCTGGAGGACTCCGGATCCGAGCAATGCACCCGCTGTCCGGCGATGTCCACCCACCACAGGCGCGCGGTCGCGGCGTCCCACACCGGGCCCTCCGCGTGCTGCGCCCGCACGTCAAGCACGACCTCTATCGGGGTGTCGCCCATGCCGCAGGCCTAGATCAGACGTGGGGGCGCGCCCCGAGCGCCCGTTCGCTTTCTTGCGGGCGGTGCCGGGACTCGAGTTGCGCTTTCAGTTGTCCGATCTCGCGCCGGAGCTGAGCCACCTTCCGGCGCTCCTCCACCAGCTCGGTAGCGAGACCGCGCAGCGCCGTACCCAGTCGCTCGGCGCGAAGCTCGGGCTTTGTTCTCGCCCGCCCGATCGGGTCCGTGGAAGTCACGGATGACCTCGCTCTCCAGCCCGGCCCTGACCTGATCCGGCGATGTACAAGGGCCCGGCTGCACGGTCAAGGATCTCGAGCCCGAGCTGGTACGGTGGTGACCATCCGCCGGGGCGGGTCAAGGGGTGAAGCATCCGGTCGGTCAAGTCAGCGCGTTTGACCGTTCGGGCGGTGTCGGCGCCCGGTCCTCTGGCGCGCGCGATGAGCTCGATGTGGGCCAGATAGATCGTGTCTGACTGGGAATCGAGGTGCCGGGTCAACAGCCTGAGTGCGCGCAGCTCGTCGATCGAGAGGCCCTCTGCAAGCAGCGCCTCCTCCGAGATCGAGGTGTGTTCGAGCGACTCGTGAAGCCAGGCGACGACTCGTACGCGCCGCGGAACACTCAACGCGACCCGGCGGATGTGTTCGATCAGCGGCGCCCCGACACCCTCACGCTGCCCGTGGTGAAGGCTTTCGGCCAGCACTCGTGCGCGATCGGCGTTCATCTCTGTCGAGGCGTCAGGCCGGGACGTCCGATCTCGAGCTCGCGCTCCGTGGGAGCGGGTAAGCATGAGCCAATCCTCGCCGCGACGCGTCCGGCGCGCATCGCCCCGATTGGGGGAAACAGTGCTTGTCGGCGCGGGTGAGGGCGATCGCATGCAGCGGCTGCGCCGGCGGGTGCTCGACGGGTGCTCGGCGACCTCGACGACCGCTAGGCGAGTGCCTTCACCTTGATCGCGTCGAACTCGGCCTGCGTGATGGCTCCGCTGTCGAGCAGCTGCTTGGCCTTCTCGATCTCGGAGGCGGAGCCGCCCGAATCGGACACCGACCGTATGTGGTCGTCGAACTGCGCCTGGGAGGCCCGGGCCTGCGCGACATCACGCTTGCCCATCTCGTCACCGTTCGCGATCAGATAGATGAACACGCCGAGGAACGGCAGCACGATCACAAAAAAGATCCAGCCGGCCTTTCCCCAGCCAGAGATGTCGTGCCTACGAAAGACGTCCGCGAACACCCTGATCAGGATCCAGAACCAGATCACCCACGCGAAGAAGATGAGCATCGTCCAGAAGATGTCGAGGAACGGGTAGTCGGCCGCGATCACCATGTGTTTCCCTCCTGTCGAATTGGAGCCGTAAGAACCGGCGCCTCGAGACACGGCCTCCTCGCTCGGGAGCGGGCGTCTCTCGCATGCGCGGTTCGATCACCATTTGAGCTCGATCTCGAGCTCGTTCTCGTCGTCTTCGATTTCGATCTCGAGCTTGAAGTCGACCTCGTCGGGCACGTGCACCTTGAAGCGCAGCCCGCCGCGGTCGAACTCGACGTCGTTGTGCCGGGCCAGCGCGTCGGCGACGGCGTGCAGGCGAGCGGCGGCCTCCTCGCGGCTCAGCCGCTGCTTCTCCGTGATCTCCATCAGGTCCATTCGGGCCTCCCCGGTACTGAGGTTGCAGTGTTCTGATCGCGCCCGAGGGCAATGCGCGCCAGCTCGCGTATGCCCGCCCACGCGCCGTCGGGAGCCATCGCCGACGGCGAGGCGCCCGGGTGCTTGCGCGCGACACGCACGTGCAGCACTCGCGGCCGAATGCGGAAGCACAGCGGCGGATCGAGCACGAGCGCCTCGCCGTCGATCCCGGCAGGGACGGGCCGATCGGCGTCGACCTCGAAGGTCGGCGCCGACCACTCGCGCCATGGGCGCTGCAGCCCGCGGGCGCCTTCGCCGCGCCCGCTCGGCGCGCCGACGACCGTCATCCCGAGCAGGCCGTCGTCGATTCGCGGGCGTGTCCCCGAACCGACGGCCCGGCCCAGCCGGTAGCGGTTGTTGGAAACCAATACCGCGGCACCCGAGTGGTGCGCATGCCCGCCCGGCCCGGTCCAGCGGAGGTCGAGATGCCCGCTGTCGGGGCCGAGCACATCGGGCACGGTGTCCAGCAGCGTGCGCAGCTTGGCGTCGCGATAGCCCTTGCGCTGGACCGCCTCGGCGTAGAGGCCAAGCGAGACGTTGTTGACGAACACGCGTCCGTTGACTTCGGCGAGATCCACCGTGCGCTCGCCGCCGTCGACAAACGCGTCGAGGGCGCCGACGACGTCGTCGCGGTCGACGCCGAGGTCGAGAGCGAAGTGGTTACGCGTGCCGGCGGGCACGCAGGCGTACGGCAGTCCGAGCTCGGCGGCAATCGCCGCGACGATCGCCTGCGAGCCGTCGCCACCCGCCATCGCGAGCGCATCGGCGCCGTGATCGACGGCGTCGCGAACGAGCGTCTCGAGGTCGTTGCCCCGCTTCAACTCGATCGGGTCGATCCCGCGCGCGCGTGCCTCGGCGGCGAGCGAGAAGCGCTCCGCCTTCCCCCCGCCCGAGCGGGGATTGAAGAACAGCACCGGTCGGCGCGGCGCCGATGCGACCGGTAGATCGACGTGGGCGGCGAGCGTGCCACGAGCCGCGGCCAGAGCCACCAGGAGTCCGGCGAGGGCCAGCAGTTCGGCGACCCGCGACTCGCCCGCGAACAGCACCGCGACCGCGCCGGCGAGAGCCAGGCCCGCGACGGTCAGCCCGGCCGCGCGCGCGGGCCCGCGCCTCAGCACGCCGTACCAGGCGGCGCCGCCGGCGACCAGGAGGCAGCCGAGCAGGCCCAGGCCGCGCGGGAACTCACTCACCGCGATAGCGAGGGCGAGGGCGATCGTGGCCGCTCCCACCACCAGCGCGACGATCGCCGCCAGCCGCCGACTCATCGGACGGCGACCACGACGATAGGCAGCCTCCTCCGCTCCACCGACTCGTCCATCCCACCCTCCTTTGCAGCGGCCGCAGGCTGCGGCCGCTGGCGATTCCTCCGACAGCGACCATGCTGCAGCGGCCACAAGAAGCTGTCATCGCCCCAACGGCATGAGATTGGCGCGGCGGGCGAGACCGCCCGTCCTTGGGTCGTCGCGGGCGCGAGGCCCGGCTTGGCGGCGCGGCGGGGACGCTGGCCGGAAGCGGGACCGCGAGACGCCGAGCGTCCGGCCAGAATCATGCCATCGGGACGATGCGGGCTGCGCCCGTGCTGCCTACGTTCGCTTGCATGTTCCGGCGGACGCCCAAGTCGTCACCGGTGGTCGAGTCGTCGTCCACGGCCGACGTCCGCCATGAAGCGGATCTCCGGGTCGGGCACCTCGACGATTGGCGAGATGCCGCCAAGCGTGAGGGACGCGCCTATGTGGCCTGGTGTGCCGCCGGCCGGGGCGACCGCCACCACCTGTACGCCGCGTTCCTCGATGCGCTCAGGCGTGAGGAGGTGGCCGCCCGGCAGGTGGAGGACGACGCGTCAGCGCTGGGCGCCGCGCATCCCCTTTCCTTGGACGTGCCGGGTGGCTGAGCGCTCAGCGGTCCGCAGCCCACGACTCATGGCTCTGGCGCCCTTGGGCGCCCATTTCGAAGCCGCCCCTCCGCGGTCCCGCTGGTCGGATTGGATCGAGGACGCCGAGCGGATCGACCTCGCGATCTACGCGGCGATCGCCGGCACCCCCACCCCTGCACTCGACGGCGCGATGCGCCGCCTCTCGCGGGCGGCCAACTACTCACGCCTGTCGCTGGCGTCCTCCGCGCTGCTCGCGCTCACCGGGAGGCGGACCGGCCGCCGGGCCGCCACCATGGGGCTCGCTTCGCTTGGCGTGACGGCGACCATGGTCAACCTCGCCGTCAAGCCGCTCGGACGCCGGCGACGCCCCGACCGCCTTGCACGGGACGTCCCGCTCGCGCGCCACGTACGGATGCCCGTCTCGCGCTCCTTCCCCTCCGGTCACGCGGCCGCCGCGTTCGCGTTCGCGACGGGCGTCGGCCACGAATCGCCGGCGGCCGCCGTCCCGCTGCGGGCCCTCGCCGTGCTCGTGGCGTATTCGCGCGTCCATACCGGCGTGCACTATCCCGCCGACGTGTTGGCCGGCGCCGTGATGGGCACCGCGCTGGCGCAGTTCACGGCACGTGCGCGCGACAGACACGCGCCTCATGGCCGAGCACAACGTCCATGAGGACGACAGGCGCCGACCAGAGCGGGAACCCCACGACATGCCGTCCGCACGCACAGACGACCTCGATGTGATCGTGATCGGCGGCGGGCCCGCGGGCGTCGTCGCGGCGCTGCGCGCGACCCGACTCGGAGCCCGAACGGCGCTGGTGACGCGCGACGAGCTCGGGGGCATGGCCGCCCACGACGGGCCGGTGCCGGTGCGAACGCTGGCCCACGCGGCGCGGCTGATGCGGGAGACCAGGCAGCTCCAGCTCTACGGGATAGACGCCGGCGAGCCCGTGCTCGACTATCGGCGTTTGCTCGCCCGCGTGCGCGAGGTGACCCGCGACGTGCGCGCGCACGCGCTTGTGCGCGAGCTCGAGCGCGCCGGTGTGGCCGTGTACGAGCACGCAGGGACGGCCCGATTCGTCGGCCCGCACGTCGTCGAGAGCGAGAACGGACCGCGACTGCGCGCCGCGAACGTCATCGTCTGCACCGGCGGTGCGTCGCGGCAGCTCGCAGTGCCGGGCTTCGAGCTGACATCCACCCACAGCGACGCGTGGCGCCTCGCGTCCGTGCCCGCGTCGCTGCTGGTGATCGGCGCCGGTGCGACCGGCGTCCAGGTCGCCTCGATCTTCAACGCGTTCGGGTCCCGGGTCACGCTGTTCGAGGCCGCTCCCCACATCCTCATGAGTGAGGACGAGCAGGTGGCGGCAGCGATGGCCACAGCGCTGCAGGGCTCCGGGGTACGGATCCTCGAGCACGCAGGAACCATCGAGCGCTTCGACCGGTGTCCTGCTGGAGTCCGACTCGTCTATTCCAGGAACGGTGCGCAGGCGCACGTCGACGCGACGCTTGCCGTCGTCGCCGTCGGCTGGGTCGCGAACACCGACGGGCTCGATCTCGCCGCCGTTGGAGTGGAGACCGAGTCGCGCGGTTACATCGAGGTGGACTCCGGGTTCCGCACGACCGCGCCGGGCATCTACGCCGCCGGAGACGTCACCGGGCATGTGATGGTCGTCCATGAGGCCGCGCGCGAGGCCCACCTTGCCGCCACCAACGCAACCCTCGGACGCACCGACGCCCTTCCCGCGGAGGTCAGCCCGCTCGGCAGCTTCACCGATCCCGAATACGCCTCCGTCGGGCTCACCGAGGCGACCGTCCCGCGAGACCCATGACGTCGTCGTCGTGACCGAGCCCTTCGACTCATTGCCGCGCCCGATCATCGACGGTCGCACCACGGGGTTCTGCAAGCTGATCGCCGAACGAGAGCATCACACGATCCTCGGCTGCCACATCGTGGGTGAGCGGGCCGTGGAACTCGCCCAGCTGGCGGCGATCGCCGTGGCGTCCGGGATGAAGGTCGAGCAGCTCGCCCTGGTTCCCTTCTCCTTCCCCACCTACGCCAATGCACTCGGGCGGGCAGCGATCAGGGCCGCGACGCAGCTTGACTCAGCGAGCCGATGAATGCTTCGTTGGTCGTGAAGGCGGCAGCGCCCGGAGCTCGTGGCGGCGCTGGTCGTGCGGCTCACAGCTCACGCCGCGCGCTCGGGGGTAGCTGGTCCGAACGCTGCACGGTCGTCGCGGACCCGAGGAGGGCTTTGCGATGCTCGACCAGGCGCCTCAGACTCCGTCGCCCGACGCGGTGAGGGATGCGCCGTGCGGGGGTCGCCTTCACTCCACGTCCTCGCTCCGCCGCTCGAGCGCCGCCTCGACGTCGTAGCCGAGGGCCAGCGCCAGCTCGGGCGCGGCGGAGACGACGCGTGCGAGGCCGACGGTGGGAGCCACCGCGATCAGGGTTCCGACGATCTCGTCCAGGTTCGCACCGGCGGCCAGCGCGACCTCGACGTTGGCCTGGTAGGAGCTGGGCGCCGCGTCGATCGCCAGCGATGCTCCCAGCCGGACGAGCGCGTGCGTCTTCGGGTCAAGCGTCGAGACGGCGACGGTGTCATGCCCGATCCCGAGAACGGACTGCGCGAAGCGCTCGTCGTTGAGCGCGAACCTGCGCAGGGTTTCCTTGTAATCGGCCATGTCCTGCTCGGCGGCCTCGCCGAGTGGTCCGCGGTCCGCGAACCACGGACCCCCCGGACTACACACCACGGTCGGGGCGTCGTCATCGTCCCGATGGCATGAGACCCGCCCACCGGCGGGCGTCGTTCAGAGCAGCCCGAGCTCGCGGGCGCGCTCGACAGCGCCGTTGCGGGAGCTGACGTTGAGCTTGCGGTAGACGGCCACGGCGTGGGATTTCACGGTGTGGCGCGATACGATAGAGGCGCTCGCCGATCTCGCGGAAGGAGAGGTGCGTGGCGAGGTAGGGCAGCAGGCGCAGTTCCGCCTCGGTGAGCGTCGAAGCGCCAGGGGCGTCAGCGCGCATCGTCTTCAGCCTGGCGCGCAGCTCCTCGGCCTGGGCCGGGAGCGTGCCGAGGTCTGGTTGGCGACGCAGGAGCGCGTCGATCTCGCGCAGCATCGTCTCGGCGCCGCCCGCATCGGCGATCGCCACGTAGGCCCGCGCGAGCTCCAAGCGGGTCTGGACGGCAAAGTACGGCGCGGCGTAGGTGAGCCGCGGACGCAGGCGCTGCGACCGAGCCAGGAGCTCGTGAGCACGCTCGGTTTCGCCACGATGGAGCGCGACGCGGGCCGCCAGCGCATAGGCGAGCGCGCTCGTCGGGTACTCCCCCATCCGCCGACCGGCGGATCACCCGAAGCGCCTGGTCGGCGAACTCCTCGGCCTCGACCCACGCTCCTCGCTCGATCGCGACCGCGGCGCGCTCGCCGAGAGCCACCGCGGCCACCTCTTCCGCTTCCCAGCTCGAGGCCCTCCTCGGCGACGTCGGCGAGAAGGTCGTCGGCCTCGTCGACCTCGCCCGCCAGCCACCGCGACAGCGCGTAGAGCAGCAATGCGCTCGGCCGCAAAGGGCTCGAACGCGCGAGCGTCCGGACCGCAAACTCCGCATCCGCGCGCATCCTCGCCACACCTCGCCGGCAACGCATGGCACGCAGGACGGCCCGCCAGGAGTCGATCGAGGCGCTGCCGTCGGGCAGGGTGCCTTCGTAGCTGGCGCGTTCGGCCGCTTCGGCCCAGCGCTCCGCCTCCGCCGGCCGACCCTGGGCCGTGGCGTCGAGCGCACCGAGCACGGCGACCGCCGCGTTCCGCTCCAGCGCCCCGTTCCGCTCCAGCCAGTCGAGCCAGCGCTCGGCGGTCGCCACATGACCGCTCTGGTACGCGGGTATCGCGAGCTGCTCGACCAGCCGCGCGGCCCGGTCGACGTCGCCGGCCTCCTGCGCGTACCCGATCGCCGCCTCCGGCTGACCGTTCGCCTCACACCAGTCGGCAGCACGAGCGAGCAGCCGGGGCACGAGCTCCGGCTCGGCTCGCACCAGCTCCGCACGCAGCAACTCGCGGAAGAGATGGTGGTAGCGATACCACTCCCCATGAGCGTCCAGCGGCACCAGGAACAGGTTGGAGCGTGCCCGCGACTCCAGAATCGCGGCGGAGCCGTTCGCCTCGAGGACCGCGTCGCAGAGCGGCCCGGACATGCGCTCGAGAACGGCGGTTCGCGTCAAGAAGCGGACGTCCTCCGCAGACACGTGCGCCAGCAACTCCGACTGCAGATAGTCCGACACGAGCCGGTCGCTGCCGGAGAACGTGGCCGCGCCGGCGGCCTTGAGCCCCCGGGCCCTGATCGACAGCGCGGCAAGGTAGAGACCCGCCGGCCAGCCCTCCGTGTGCTCGGTCAGCTCGGTCAGCTGCTCGTCCGGCAGCTCCACGCCGGACGCGCTCAGGAGCTGGCGCGCCGCCGCCTCGTCCATGCGCAGGTCGGCCGGCCCGATCTCCAGCGCCAGGCCCCGCGCCCGCAGCGCTCCCAGCGGGAAGACGGGGCCGCCTCGCGCCGACAGGATCATCTGCGAGCCCGCGCGACACGTGTCTCGCGAGCGCCGCGATCGCGTCGAGGCATGCCGGGTTGTCGAGCAGGTGCAGGTCATCGAGAGCCAGGACGACTGCGTTCGTCGATCGTCGCCAGAGCCGCCCCAAGGCGCGGGACCACGGTCCCCTCGACCGAGACGCCGGGCGACGCCAGCGCATCAAACACGCTCGAGTCGACCGGCGAGAGCCGGTCGAGCGCGACCGCGACATACGTCAGCAGGACGATCGGATCGTTGTCGTTCTCGTCAACCGACACCCACGCGAACGGTCGCCGTGACCTCGAGGCCCACTGCGCCAGCAGCGTCGTCTTTCCCCAACCGGGGCCGGCGGAGAGGACGACGACCGGGACAGCGTCCGACTCCTCCTCGAGCAGGCTGATGAGCGGCGTGCGCGGCACGGCACGGCCGTGACGCTGCGGCGCGACGCAGCTTCGACTCCAACAGTTCGAACGGCGGCGCGGACCTGCCGGGGCGAGCCTGCGACGACGCACCGGCAAGCGAGCTGACCGTGTCGGCCATCAGATCACCGGTCGCGGAGGCGGCTCTCCGGGTCTGCGCGCAAGCGCCTCGCGGCTGCCGTTTGGCGCGATCGTGGCGAGCGTCAACCACTGGCGTAGTTGGCAAGGCCCGGATCGGGGCATTGTCGGGGAGAGGTTCAGAATGGGTTCCGACACCTCCAGCGTGTCCGACCGCCTCGCAGAGCGACGAGGCAAGCCCACACTGCTTAGCGCGCAGACCTGCGACGAGGCAAGGGCGCCGGCACCCCGCTTCGGGGGCGCTGCCCGCGCCCGGCGCGGCAGCCTAGCGCGCGGCTCGACCGCGAAGCCCGCGGGATGAGGCGAGCCAGCCCGTGACCTAGGCGCTGATCCCGTGGGCGGTGGCGACGTGCGCGCCGGCCTCGTGCAGTGCCTTCTCGTCGTCGTGGGTGCCCGGCTTGAGGTCGAAGACGACCTTCTTCACCGTGCCGGTGAAGGGGTAGGGCGATTTCGCCGCGTAGGAGCGGTCGACGGGCAGGCCGTTGTCGCGGCCGACGTCCATTCCGGCATACCCGGAGAAGCGCACGGCGACCGTCCTCTCGATCCGTCCTTCGCCGATCTTCGCGTCGTTTGCGTACAAGGAGACCGTCCCGCCGGCCGACGGTTCCTGCCGGTCGGCGTCGAACTGCATGCGAACCACGACGTCCCCGGTCGGGATCGGCTCGGTCGAGACGTGCTGGTAGTGCTCGACGCCCATCATCGAGTAGCTGTGGTGCAGCAGGCCGTTCTCGTCGACCCAGAGCGAGAAGCCGCCCATCTCGTCCGCCTCGGCGACGATCACGCCCTCGGCACCCTCCGCAGGGACTGAGAGCTCCGCCTCGATCGCGTAGGAGCGGCCGTAGACGCGCGGGATCATCCCGGACGCGATGTTCTCGACGTCGCCGTAGAACGTCTGCGTCGTGATCGTCGGCATCGGCGGCAGGATCCCGAAGAAGACCGAGAACGCCGCCAGCAGCGGCAACACGTTGTGCTTCTCGGCCTCCTCCCAGAAGAGCGCCTTCAACTCGGCGAGCTTCTCCGGGTGCTCCGCGGCGAGGTCGTGCGCCTGCGAGAAGTCGTCGGGCAGGTAGTAGAGCTCCCAGGTGTCCTGCTCCGGGTCGTAGGCTCCGGGTGCGAACCTCGCCATCGTCGGCGGCGAGATGTCCCACGGGATCCGGTCCAGCTTGCAGGCGGCCCACCAGCCGTCCTTGTAGATCGCCCGGTTGCCGACGATCTCGAAGTACTGCACGGTGTGGCGCTCCGGTGCGTTCGCGTCCTCGAAGGTGTGGAGGAAGCTCGTCCCCTCCATCGGCTTCTGGGCGGTCCCGTCCACGACCTTGGGCTCGGGGATGCCGGCCGCTTCGAGGATCGTCGGCCCGATGTCGATGACGTGAGTGAACTGGGCGCGCAACCCGCCGGCGTCCTTGATCCGCTCCGGCCAGGAGACGACCATGCCGTTGCGCGTGCCGCCGAGGTGGGAGGCGCACTGCTTGCCCCACTGGAACGGCGTGTTCCCGGCCCACGCCCAGGCGGACGCGTAGTGCGGCGCGTACGCGTCGGTGCCCCAGGCGTCGAGCCCGCCGTACTGCTCGATCAGCGAGAGCTGCTGCTCGGCGGTGAGGGCGATCCCGTTCTGCATCGTCAGCTCGTTGAAGGAGCCGGTCAGCGTTCCCTCCAGGCTCGCGCCGTTGTCCCCGAAGATGTAGATGACGAGCGTGTTGTCGAGCTCGCCCATCTCCTCGACCGCGTCGAGCAGGCGGCCGACGTTCCAGTCGGCGTTCTCCTGGAAGCCGGCATAGACCTCCATCTGCCGCGCGTACAGCTTCTTCTCGCTGTCCGAGAGCGAGTCCCAGGCGGGGAGCGCGTCCGGTCTCGGCGTCAGCACCGTGTCCGGCGGGATCACGCCCAGCGCCTTCTGCCGTTCGAAGGTCTCCTCGCGGAGCACGTCCCACCCCTGGTCGAACTTGCCGCGGTACTTCTCGCTCCACTCGACCGCGACCTGGTGCGGCGCGTGCGAGCACCCGGTCGAGTAGTAGACGAACCACGGCTTCTCCTGGTCCTGGGCGCGCACCTGGTGCAGCCAGCGCACCGCCTGATCGGTCAGGTCGTCCGGCCAGTAGTACTGCTTGGTCGTCGGTGCCCTCCGGGACGCCGAGGGTCGTGTTGTCCTGCGTGATCACCGGGTCGTACTGGCCCGCCTCGCCGCCGAGGATCCCCCAGAAGTGATCGAACCCCCACGCGTTCGGCCAGCGGTCGAACGGCCCGGCTGCCCCCTGGACGTGATCGGGGGTCAGGTGCCACTTGCCGAACCCGGCGGTCGAGTAGCCGTTGCCCTGAAGCGCCCGGACGAACGGAGCGCAGTCCTTCGGCACGCTCGCCGAGTACCCGGGAAACGGGCCGGGGAACTCGCCGATCGACCCGAAGCCGACGGTGTGGTGGTTGCGGCCGGTCAGCAGGGCGGCCCGGGTCGGCGAGCAGAGCGCGGTCACGTGGAAGCGGTTGTACCTGAGGCCCTGCTCGGCGACCCGCGTCATCGCCGGCGTCGAGACGGGCCCGCCGAACGTCGACGGGTTGCCGAAGCCCGCGTCGTCGATCAGCACGAGCAGCACGTTCGGCGCGCCCTCCGGCGGCGACGGCGTCATGTTGATCGTCCAATCGGCGACGGACGCGTCGAGCGTGCGCCCGACCGTGCCGCGCGAAGTTCGGATCCGGGATCGGCAGCACCGTCCGGTCCGGACTGAACTTCCCCATCGCCTCGGCGAGCGACTCCTTCAACGCCCTGATGCCCTGCTTGTCGCCCTGGACAACCGAGCGCAGCTGCGCGCCCGCGAGCGCCTGCTCGACACCGAGCCGCTGCTCGTCGTCGAAGACCGCGATGATCCCGGCCGACCCGGGCGGCAGGTTCTCGCCGATCTTGTCGTGAATCTCCTTCTCGACCCGGTGGTCGACGAACCTGCCGACCACCCCGCCCGCGACCGCCCCGACGGCGACCGACGCGAGCAGCGGCGGCGCGAACAGGCCCACCGCGACCCCGACTCCACCGCCCCAGCCCGCGCCCTTGCGGCCGAGGTTGTCGCCCGTCTGCCGCACGCTGACGCTCCCGTCCTGCGCATGCGTGACGAGGATGACGCCGTCGATCGAGACCTCCTTCGCCTTGACGAGCGCGACCAGCGCCTCGAAGTCCTTCGTCGCTTCGTCGATGTCCTGGTAACCGGCAACGAGGACGTCGGTCAGTGGTGTCTCAGCCATCACGGCTCTCCCTTCGTGTTCGGGCAACGCGGCGATGAATTTGATGGCCCGTGATGCTCGGCAGGAACGTGTACGCAGCGGCTTTGGTCGTAATGAAGCTCGAGAGACCTGTGACCTCGATCGGCGGGGCGCCGTCCGCCTGCGGTATGACGAAGATGCTCTCTGCCGGGTCCTGGGTGCCGATCAGCGGATCCTTCGACTTCGGGTGAAGCCTGACGGCCCCGGCGAACTCGCTGTCGTTGACCCACTGTCGCAGCACGAACTCGTATTGGTTCTCGATGTTCGAGTTGATGAACTGAAAGAGCATCCCGCGCTCGATGCCGTCGTAGGGCTCGCTCGGGTCGTAGGTCGGCCCGTACGGCAGACCGCGACGAATCAGCCGGTGCGAGTTGTTGCTGCCGCCGGGCACGCCCCTGACCCGCGACCGGTTGACCCCGCGGGTTGACGCGGCGTATGTGCGCGCCGACGGGACAGGCGATCCCCTTCGGATCTCCCGAACCATCGGCATCCACGTACTCGAAATCGTTCAGCTGTTCGGGCGAGATCCCTCCCGCAGGGCTGTCCGTGTCCGGTGACAAGGCGAGCGGAACGCCGTTGCGCCATCGCCCGCAGATCTTTGCGGCCAGCAGTTCGGGATCGATCCTGTCTTTGTTCGACTGCAGGAAGTCTTCGAAGGCCACGACGTCGGTCTCGACCTTCTTGAAGACCGCAAAGCTGCCGTTCAGGCCGAGTTGTCGCGGTTCGGGGACCACGTAGTTCACCGCGTCTTCCCGCAAGACGAAGAGCCATGGCTCGCAGGGCTGCTGGTGATCGGGGTGATAGTGCTCCGGGCCGCCGCGAATGGTGGGCGTGCTGATTCCGTCGGTGTATCCGAAGTGGATCTTGGCAGTCGGCACCGGTTGGCCATCCTGCATCTCCATCAACGCCATCCCGTCTTGGCGCCAGAGCTCTCGAAAGGCATCTCCTTCGGCGAACCAGGCACACAACCTGTCGCTGTAGCCCTCCATCGCCTCCGGGCTGATGGCGTGCAGCGTCACCAGGACGTGATCGTGCCCGCTTCCGAAACCGCCGACCCAGTTCTCGGGCGAGCTCTGCTCCGGTGTCTCCGATCGACTCCGCGCGTTGCGCCGCTCCTTCGATGAACGCACCGAATGACTTGAACGACAGCGTCGGGACGCGTTCCTCGAGCTCCAGCGCCACCAGCCCCGGCCACGTGATACCGACGTTGAGGCAGTAGTCCGGGCTGCGACGCGGGGCATCCGCCGGATCGTCTCCCGGTCCGGGCGCGAACCCCACGTGCCAGTCCTCGGCAGTGGTGATCTGCGGGGCGTCGGATTCGTCGCCGCTCACGAGCCGTCCGAGCTGTCTGCGCGCTTGCTGCCGGAGTTCGTACCGCCAACAGGAAATGCCGCACCATCGGCATCCTGTAGCCGCGGAGGACGAACCCCTGAATGTCCGCGAGGTCGAGCGCGGACTCTCCCGGGCCGCCGAATCGCCATCGGTCTCCGGAGGTTCATGCCGCGCTCGACCATGCAACCGGCGAAGGAGCGCCGGGCCCCTCATCGCCGCTGCTCCGCGTGAGTTGCGCTGGTCACGCGGTGGCCGGTTGTGACGCGCGATCGGCCAGCAGGGCTCGGATGTCTTGAACCCCGAGGCCTGGGTAGGCGCTGTAGAACCCGATGGGCTCGTGGTTGTTCTCCAATGCCCACTCGATAGAACGCGCTGGGCGTTCTTTGCTACCGGGGTTGGCGGCGCGCCATCGACATGCTGGAAAGAGGGCATCGAAGACGAACGAGGTCTTGTCTGCGAAGTCCTGGATGTACTTCTCGAAATCACCGTCGTAGATGGTGAAGAAGCCCAGGTGGTTGTGCTCAAAGGGCACCCAATGGGCGACATGCAGCGTCCCAATAGAATCCGACGCTTCATGGCCATCGTCTCCGAATGGACCTCGCGGCCAGCTTCAGGGCAAAGCCCTGCAGACGTGACTTGATGGACATGTATGTCAGCAAGCGGGCTCTGCGCGGTATCGCCCGTGAAGCCCGCCGCACGCGCGCAGCGCCTTGATGTCCTGAACCGACGCGTCCTCGTACGCGAAGTACGTGTCCAGAGGCTCGCGGACATGATGCTTCAGCCATTTGACGACCCGCTCGGTGGTTACTCGGCCACGGGCGTGGCTGGAGGGTCGTCCACGTGTTCGAAGATGGCGTCGAACACCGGGCCGGCGCTCTCCACGAGCCGCTCAATGTGCTCGTCGCCCTCGCCGTCGATGTCCGAGAGGAAGAGAAGCTTCTCATCTCCCACGACCATGAAACGGGAGAAATGCACCGTCCCGAGGTCGTCCTGCGCCTTCGCGAGATCGGGCATCAAGCGCGGGCAGCTCTTCGGTGAGCGCCTTGGCGTTGGCCGGAGCCTCGATCGGGAAGTCAAGGACGAGATGACTCTGACTCATGAGCGTTCTCCTTGGGGTCGGAATGGTCACTTCGCACTCAGGGCGGACGAACCGTCACGCCGAGCCGCTGGCGCGTCATCCACCCGGCTCGGGCCGCCGGGGCTGTCGGTCACGATGACGCCCTCGCGTCTCGGTGCGATGCGAGCCCATCTCCACCACGGCCGGTGGAGGCACATCACCCAAAATGGATGAGTCGGTGGCCTTGAACGCTCCGTAGGCTCGAGTCGAGGCAGCCGACCATGGACATCGGACTCCGCACCACGTAGGAGCATCCCGGGATGCGAGCCTTCCACCTCTCGCGTGGCCGCGACCAGGCAGGGGGCCGAGACACGGGAACGGCCGAGGCGGCGTACGAGGATGAACGTTCCCCTCCGCCCGACGATCCTGCTGCGCTGCTTCTCAGCCGGCAGTACCGCGTCCTGCTCGTCCTCGCGGCGTTGATCGGGCTGGTGGTCTCGGCCGCCTCGTGGTGCTTCCTGGAAGGGGTTCACGAGCTCCAAGTGTGGGTCTACAAGGATCTGCCGCAGGACCTCGGCTACCACGCCGTGCCGGTCTGGTGGCCGCTTCCATGGGTGGCCCTCGCGGGCCTGCTGACCGCGTTTGCCGTGGTGCGCCTGCCCGGACACGGCGGTCATGTGCCCGTCGACGGGCTCAAGGCCGGTGGCCCGCCGACCACTCCGATCGACCTGCCAGGCGTGCTGCTGGCGGCGCTGGCGACGCTCGGGCTCGGACTCGTGCTCGGACCCGAGGGCCCCCTGATCGCGGTGGGCATCGGGCTCGGCACACTCGCGATGCGGCTGGTCAAACGGGACGCGCCCGACCAGGCCGTGGGCCTGATGGCCGCGGCGGGGAGCTTCGCTGCGGTGTCGTCGATCTTCGGTTCGCCGGTGATCGGCGCCGTGCTGCTGATCGAGGCGACGGGGCTCGGCGGCGCCACCCTGCCGCTCGTGCTCCTGCCCGGACTGCTGGCTGCCGGCATCGGCTCGCTGGTCTTCATCGGGCTCGGGTCGTTCTCGGGCCTGAGCACCGCCGCCTGGTCGTTGAGCCCCTTCCCGCTGCCGGCGTTCGACGGCCCAGGCTGGGGCGACTTCGCGTGGACGATCGTGCTCGCCGTCGCCACCGCCGTCACCGTGTTCGTGATCATGGAGCTCGCCCGATGGGCAAAGCGAGCGGTCGACCAGCGCCCGTTCCCGCTCACGATCGCCGCCGGACTCGTCGTCGGCGGCCTGGCGATCGCCTACGCCGAAGCGACCGACAACTCGCCCAACACCGTGCTCTTCTCAGGCGAAGAAGCCTTCGGCGCGCTCTTCGCGCAGGCGGCGACCGTGTCGCTCGGAACCCTTGCGCTGCTGATCGTGTTCAAGGGCCTCGCGTGGTCGATATCGCTCGGAAGCTTCCGTGGCGGCCCCACCTTCCCGGCGCTCTTCCTCGGCGTCGTCGCAGGACTCATGGCCAGCCACCTGCCCGGCTACGCCGAGACGCAAGCGGTCGCGGCGCTCAGCGGCGCCGCTTGCGTCTCCGTCCTCCGGCTCCCACTTGCCTCCGTCATGATCGCCACGCTGCTCTCAGCCAAAGCCGGACTCGCGGTCGCCCCGCTGATCGTCGTGGCCGTGGCGGTCGCCTACCTCACAAGCGAGGCGCTCACCGCCTTCGTCGACGCCCGAATCGGCGCCGCCCCCTCCGCGAGCAAACAGCCCACCGCTGACGCACGCCCCCGCGGCCTGATGCCGCGCCGGACGCGGAATCGGCATCAAGCCAAGGCCCCTTGCAGGCCGAACCTCGGATCCTGCGCGCCGTCGCGACTGCCGCTTGTTGCCCAAACCCGGCACCACGCGTGATGTCTCGCCGCGCTGCTGATCTTGCCTGGGAGCAACAGCCGCATCTCGCTCGAGCTGCCGGCACTACGCCCGGTGACAGGCGCACTCGCTTGCGCGCACGTCGCCGGTAGCGACGATCCTTGCGCTCGAACCGATGCAGAACCGCGCGCATGACCCGGCGGGTCGGCGAACCGCCCAGCCAGTCCGGCCGGTTCGGGCGACGCCAGGGGCATGGCTCGCGCTCTTGGCGGGCGTGGTCGTGCTCTTCGGCGTCGTGCTGGGCGCCACCATCGCGAGCGGCGAGTGGCTGGCCACGGCGGAGCGGCCGGACGGCTCGACGGCGTTCGACCGGTCCGTCACGTCATGGATGGTCGACCATCGCGCGTCGGGGGCCACGCTCATCGCGCGCGTCTTCTCCGCGGTCGGGAGCCAGAAGGTGCTCGTTCCCGTCGTCGCCATCGTGGCCCTGGTGTTGATACGGCGACGAGGGTGGCGCTCGCTCGGGCTGCTCGGCGTCGCCTGGGGCGGGGCGATCCTGCTCTACAGCCTGGCCAAGCACGCCGTGGGTAGACCGCGTCCGCCGGCCGACCTGTGGCTGGTGCACGTCGCCGGGAAGGCGTTTCCGTCCGGGCACGCGGTGCAGTCGCTGTCGACGTTCGTCGCGCTGTCCGTGGTCGCAGCGACGTTGGTGCGACCCTCGCATCGGCTCCTCTGGACGGCGGCGGCGATCCTGCTCGCCACCGGGGTGGGGTTGTCCCGGATCTACCTGGGCGTCCACTGGACGACCGATGTCCTAGCTGGTTGGGGCGCGGCCGCGCTCTGGGTCGCCGCTCTGCTCTGGCTCTTCGACCGAGTGTGGCCGCTTCCCGGTCGCGACGAGCGCCGCACCGCCTCGCGGCGCGATCCGCTCAAGCTCATCTACCGGTCTAAGTCGTGATCCAGGCGGCCACGCCGGTCGCGCGCGCGGCACCCGGTGACGCCTCGGGCACGCCGTCATGGACGTTGCCGAGCACTGGTTCGACCACGGAGTCCGTGTCGTCCCGACGATCGACGAGGTCGCCACAGCCCTCGCGCGACTCGGCGACCGCGCGAACGCCACCCTTGAGGATGACCCGGTGTTCGTCTCGACCGTCGGCGAACATCTGGACGCGACGCGGATCGACCGCCGTGAACAAGGCATCGCTCGTGCAGGTGCAAACCTGGATGGGCCACGCCCATATCCAGGACCACGGCCCGGTACCCACACCACTGGACTCAGGCGCGGGACGCAGCTCTGCGGGCCGAAGGCGTTTGCGGGATTGCTAGATCCGGCTCGCGGCAGCCGCTTCGGCCGTGGGCGCCATCAGCGCGCCCGCGATCCAGAGCAGCGGGAACAGGATCCCGAACCAGAACAGGACGGTGTGGCCTTTGCGAAGCGTTGTCAGGCCGAGCACGAACAGCGCGGTCAGGTACAGCGCGGCGAGCAGTATCCAGACGAACGTTGACATTGCGGGTCCTCTCTACGGTTGGCGACCGGGCGGCACCTTGCGCCGCCCGGTCGCGACGGGCACCGTCGGCTAGCGGCGCGATACGCGGCGTGCCGTGCGGCGGGACGTGCGGCGTGCGACTCTGCGTCCTCCGAACATCTCTGGCTCCTTGGTGGTCGTGGGTCGGGTCAGGATGTTGCGGCCGCGGCGGCGGTGTCCTGGGCGTGCAGCTGCTTGGCCTCCTCGGCGCTGACCAAGCCGATCCCCACCAGATCGAGCGGGCTGATGAAACCGTCGCTGATGCGGAAGCCGCCGGCGCGCGCGATCGCGTCGCGCAGCGGGACCGCCCAGTGGTGCTCGAGCAGGATCAGCGCGGCGGCCGAGTCGTTCGGGATGTCCTCGAGGACGTCCCAGGCCTCCTCGTCGTCAAAGGCGTGAATGCCATCGGCGGTAGCCCGCGCGCCCGCTTCGGCGCCGGCCTCCATGCCCTCCTCGCCGTCGATCCCGAGGCCGATCAGCGCGCCGACCTTGGTACCGAGCTCGACCGCCTCGTCGTGCGTCAGGTTGCTGAGGTGCTCGACCTCGAGCTCGCCCTCGGCGTCCTTGTAGACGGCCAGTGCGTCGATCACGCGGACCGTGTCACTCTCGCGCAGCCGCTCGAGTTCGCCGATGATCTCGCCGTGGAATTGGGGGTGCTCGAAGCCGAGCACGATCAGCTGGACGGGTCCGATCGCCATGGTTGCACTCTCCTTTGGTTGGGCTAGCCCAGCGTGCATGACCCGGCCGTGGCGCGCATCGTCCCGTTTGGGGGATTGGCGCTGCGCGCACCACGCGGGGAACGCTTGCGGGGCCAACGGGCGGAGGCTGCGTCGCCCGATTCGGTGCGGTGCGCGCGCGGCGGCGCAGCGCAAGCGGCCAGCAGCATCGTCCTCCCCGAGCCCGGGCCGGCGACAGGAGCACAACGTGGAACCGCGGCTGCTTGCTCGATGGCGTCGGTCATCGCCGCGCCGGCGACAGGAGCACTACGCAGAACCGCGGCTGCTTGCTCGATGACGTCGGTCATCGCTGCGCGCGACACCGCCCCCCGGCCCCCGCGGCGGCAGCGCCAGGTCCATGCGAGGCCCTGTCAGCACGCCGTCACACGATCGCTCAGGTGAGCGAGCCGACTCCCTGCGCGAGGGCGTACGCGGCGGCAGCGAACGCCACGATCGCGCCGAGCGTCCACCCGTTCTGCGTCAGCCACCCCTGCGTGGATTCCAGGCCGGCGGCGACGCTTCCGGGTCTGATGAAAAGCGCGATCACGGTGCATTCCACGAAGATCAGGACCGCGACCGCGCAGATCAGCACCGCCAGCACGTTCGAGCTCGCGGAGCTGCCGCTGTCAGCGATGTTCTGCACCGCCAGCAGATAGAGCGGGGAGGGCAGGAACATCGCCAGGCCGAGGACGAACGACCACTTCTGGCTCGTCGTCGCGCGCTGCGACCACAGCGCGATGCGGCCCGGCTCACCGGCCTCGTCGCTGACCGGCTTCGCGGGGTCGCGCGTGCGTCGGCGCCACAGCCAGGCTGCGAGCGCGAGGAGCACTAGCCCAACGACGATCTGCACACCTCCGCTGGCAGATTGGCTGTCCTGGGTCGTCGCACCGGAACCCTTCAAGAGCGTCAGCGCGACCAGGCCCGCGCCCACGACCATCAGCGCCGCACCAGCGAAGTAGGCCAGCACGAGCCGGCGCGGATGATCGCCCGTCAACAGAAGCAGCAGCACCAGCAGCGCGGGGGGATAGATGGCCGCGCTCAGCGCGAGGGGCAGGGCCTCAGGCAGCGCATCCATGCGCACCGCCGCACGTCGCTTCGCGCCACCGCACCATCGGAGACGAACGTACGGTGGCGCGCCCTGCTCGGCATCGCCCAGATGGCATGAACGCCGGAGCCGCGCGCCCCGCAGACGGGTGGCTCCACGAGCCGACCTGCGCGTCGCAGTGCGGACGCACCGAGCTCGGGTTGGTGAGGCGTTGGTCGGTGCGGTGGGTCTGGATCCAGGTGCCCCGGGTGCCGGCGACGGCGGCGATCGCGTCGGCCGAGTCGGGGACGACCTCGCAGTGGGCGATCAGGGTTGGTGACGTTTGCCCAGCACCTGATCGACGAGACCGGGGTTGTCCGGGGGGTGCAGGTCGGCGAGGTCCTGCGTCCCCAGCAGGAGACTCACGCCGCGGGATGCGGTCAGCCGACGTCTCGCGCGTGGTGCGCGCATCGCCCCAAACGATGACGTGAGCCGAACTGGCGGTCTGCGGTACGGCCGGGTCCCTAGGTGGCGTGGCCGGCGAGCCACGCTTCGGCCTCCTCGCGTGCCTGCTGAGTCGACTGCAGGATCGTCTCCTCGGCGGGGAACACGGTCACGGCGTCCTCAAGATCGACGCGGCGAGACCTCCCCATCTGGTCGAAGAGGTCCGGCTCCACGCCGCTGAGGAAGAGGTGCCCGCCGGCCGAGCGGAGCCGTTCGGCGTAGTCGGCGAGGACAATGAATGCCGTGGCTCCCAGCCTGGTCCGGCCGCGGAGGCGCAGCACGACGACGGGCCGCTCAGATCCAGACGGGTCCGGGAGGCGCGCTTGCAGCGTGCGGGCACCGGCGAACAGCAGGCTTCCGTAGACGTCCAGGACCGTAACCGCGCGGGAAGGCAGGGTCTCTGGCGCGGGCGCCTCGACGAGACGTCCGTCGCCGCCAGTCGCCATCCGGACCACGGTCAGATCGACGGCTTCCTGGTTGAGTTGAAGCAGCAGCGAGAGCACCACGCCGATGCCAACCGCGGCCGGGACGGGAAGAAGCAGCGTTGCCGCGAATGTCGCGACGAGGGCGACCCGCGACGGGAGCCCGGCGCGCATCGTGGTGTCGATGCGGCCGAAGCGCAGCGAGCTGACCGCGGCGAAGATCAACACGGCGGCGAGCGTGGCAATCGGGATCTCGCCGACGACCCCGGAGAAGAGCACCAGGATCAGCAGCATCCACACCCCCGAGAAGATCGAAGCCCAGCGGGTGCGCGCTCCCGCCGCGAGGTTCAGTGCCGTCTGGCTGACCGAGCCGCCCACGGGCTGCCCGCGGAAGAGGCCCGAGGCGACGTTGCCGATCCCTTGACCGATGAAGTCACGGTTCGGATCGGACTGTGCGCCGTCGGGGTTGGGCGCCGCCTCGGCCACCCCGGTGCCCTGGACCAGCACGATCACCGCGACGGCCGCCGCTCCGGCGATCAGGTCCAGGGAGGAGAGCAGCGACAGCTGCGGGAGGTGCGGCGTGGGGATGCCGCTGGGGATCGGGCCCGAGTCCTCGACGCGCGTGAGGCCGTCGGCGCCGAGAGAAAGCAGCGTGGGCACCGCCAGCGCTACCAGCGACGCGACGGAGGCGATCCGCGTCCGGCTCAACACCACCATCAGCACGAGAGCCGAGACACCGACCGCCGCTGCGGTCAGCGACATCTCACTCGGGTGGGTGATCACGTTCCAGGCCTTGACCACCGCCGGGCTGCCCTTCTGCGGCGAGCCGAGCAGGTCGGCGAGCTGACCGAGAACGATGTTGACGGCCACGCCGCTCAGGAACCCGGTCAGCACCGACACCGAGACGAAGCGCGTGAAGCGCCCCCAGCGCAACAGGCCCGCCGCGATCATCATCACGCCCGCCAGCGCCGACAGCACGAACAGCGCCTCGGAACGGTCCGCTTCCGAAAAGGCCCCCAATGTCGAGCCGGCGGCGAGCGCCGCGGCGGTAGTGGTGGTGACCACCATCAGCCGCGTGCTGACCGCCAGGCCGCCCCCGATCGGCCCAGCCATGCTGGCGTATAGCCCGTAGACGGGATTCACACCCACGAGCACGGCGGACGCCATCCCGTCCGGGACGCTCGCGATCGCGCCCGGGATCCCGGCCACGGCGTCCTGCCGCAACGTGCCGCGATCCGGCCGCAACGACCTCACCCGCGCGGGCAGCTTCACTCGCGGGGCCCTGAGGACGAACCGCGGTCACGAACGTCATTCATCACGCTGCCTCCGTCGGTGGCTGCGGACAACCTTCTTCGGCCCTCTCATTCTCGAGCAGCCGGACCTAGGGCACATCGCCCGGATCGGGCGAGCGCAAGCAGCTGTGCCTGCTCGACGGCGCGTTCATCCCATATGGGCGATGCTCCTAGCCGCGGCCAGGACGATGCTGGACCTGTCCACGAACGGAGGCACGATCATGATCCTGGCCCTTTCCACCTTCGGGTGGGTCGTCGCCGCAATCGTGTTCCTGTGCATCTGGGTCGCGCTCGCCTTCTGGCCTGCCCGCGTCGCGGAGCGCAAGGGGCATAGCTTCCTCGGGTACTTCATCCTGAGCCTGTTTTTCTTCCCGCTGGCGCTGCTGATGGCCTACATGGTGCATGACCGCGGCGGGGTGGCCCCAGCGTGACGTCCTCGCCGATCCCGTGAGCAGCCGGGCTGAGGTCGCGCCGGGCGAGGGCGACGGCAAGCGGCTCGATCCGGTCACACCGTCGGGCCGCTGGGCGCGCGCGCGAAGTCGCTGCACGCGCCCGGCGCGTTGCTTCGACTCGACCCGTACGACCCCGCCCACGCCTCCGAGCGCCTCACTGCCTGAGAGCGAGGCGACCCGGAGGTGGTGGCGCACCTCCGGGCGCAGAAAGGCGATGTACGCGATCGTCATCGGCGTCAGCGGCGCCGCCGTCCGGAGCTGAGGCGGGATGAGCGCCACGCGGCGCGTCCACCGCGAGCGGGCCTGGCAGACGTTGACGTTCTGGCTGCGGCCGGAGTTCGTGCTCCGCGTGCTGAATCGGTTTCAGAAGGTCGCGGGGTTCGACCGGGCTGTCGCCCTCGCCTCCGGCGCGCTCACGGCCATGATCCCCCTGCTGATCGTCACCGCGAGCCTCAGCTCGCAACTGGGGGGCAAGGACACCGCGCAGCGGATCATCGACCGCTACGACCTGACGGGAGGGGGCGCCCAGGCGGTCAAGGACGTCTTCGCTCAGCCCGCGGGAACGAGCTCGAGCCTCGGCGTCGCCGGCTTTCTCTTTCTCATCCTCGCGGTCCTGAGCTTCACCCGAGCCGTGCAGCGATTGTTCGAGCAGACCTGGGAGCTCGAGCCGCTGAGTGTGCGCAACACATCCAACGGCCTGCTCTGGGTCGCCGGGCTTACGCTCTATCTCATTCTCATCGGTACCGTCCACGCGCTCTTGGGGGACGGCGGCCTCGAGCTTGATGCGGCGCTCATCGGCGCGCCCGTCAGCGCGGTCTTCCTTGCCTGGAGCGGCCACGTCCTGAGCGCTGGGCGGATCGCGCGTCATCAGCTCATCCCGTTCGCGGTGCTCGGCTCGGTCCTGCTCGCTGCGTACTCCGTGGGCGCAACCGTGTACGTGCCGCACCTCTTCAACACGCTCTCCACCCGCTACGGCGTGATCGGCGCGGTCTTCGCGATGATCTCCGCGCTCTTCTGCGTCATGGTCGTCGCCGTCGCATCGGCGGCCGCCGGCCGCGAGGTCCGCGACGAACTTGACCGCATCCACCGCGGCGAGCGGCCCGCCGAGGACGAGGTCCGCCGCCAGTGGAACGAGGTCACGACACAGGCACGGTCGCGGTGGAAGACGCTGCGGGTCCGCGTGCATACCCCAGGGCGCAAGGACAGCCGAGGTTGAGTCGGCGCAGACCCTCCCCCGCCTCAGGCCGCGCGAGACTCGTGAAGACACGCGGAATACCGTGCGGTAGGCGGTGCAGCTGTGTCCAACGGCGTGTCCAACCGCCCGCATACTCCCGATGGCTAAGCCAACTCTGGCCGGAATCATAATCCGCGCGTCGGGTTCGACCCACGCCTCGAGCTCGGCCCGAGTCTCGGTGCCAATTGGGTGCCAGAACTCCGACGAAAAGCGACGAAACCGGAGATGGACGCCGGCGCGTCGAAGGCGCCGATGTGGCCGATATGCAGGGGTAAAGCGGTAGGAGCGCACGATCAGGGTCTGCTTGCCATGCAGAAGGTCGAGGGTTCGAGTCCCTTCAGCCGCTTCCGGGAAGTCCCCGCGCCTCGCCCGTTCCCGCGCCTTTCAGCTCGCTCCGTACGCCGAGCTGGGAGGCATTTTTGGGCCGGTGGACAGTTGGTGGACAAACCCCCCGGCCGGAGAGCAGTGCGAAAGCCTCGTCGAGCGTGCATGCTGGTAAGAGCGCCAGCTGGAAAGCACGAGACGGAAGACCAAGCTGAGCCCGCTCTCGCTGTCTTGCGACGCGGGGCTCTCTCCCGACGTGAGGGGCTCTCGGGGCGAGCGCGGGCAGACTGCTGATCTGGTGCGGGGCGGGCTAGGGCCGGTCGGGGCCGGTGGTGCGTGGCAGCCGGGCGCCGAGTGAGCCGAACGCGACCGCGGTGAGCGGAATGAGGATCAGAAGCGTCAGCGCACTGGAGAGAGCGTCGCTGACGGCAAGGGTGGCGAGATCCGGTGCGCCGCTGCGGGGAAAGTCGCGCAGCAACTGCGCGTCGTAGGGCCGTCCGTCGCGCGCGTAGGTCGCCGTGATCCAGACGGTGAAGACCAGAAGACCGCCCACCATCCCGCTCCACAGCGCGGCGCGGGTTCCCGCGGTGACGTGTTTGCCGTCGCGCGCCGCCAGTGCGGCGACACATCCGGGGCCGAGGAGCGCGATCATCAGCGGGACGAGAACCCATTGCTTCAAGGTCTCTGTCGGCGAGAGGACGACGAGCCATGCTGCGCCGATCGCCACGCCTCCCACCAGGCCGTGGCGCCGTGCTGCGATCTCTTGCAACCCCTTCCCGCCCGAGAGCGCCAGCGTCGCCGCGGCGTAGGCGACCAGGAGGGCGACGAACCCGGCCGCGGCGATCGACGCGTCGCCCGAGCGCAACCCCGGGTAGCGAACGAGGCCGTAGGCGCCGAGCGCCACGGCCGCCGACACGCCAACACCAATCACTGTGCGCAGGCCGCCCCCGCCGCGATCGCGCGAGGTCAGTGTCACGCGTGCCCGGATCACGCCCGCGGCACGCGCGCAGCCGAGCGTGAAGCGCCACCTCGCGCCTCGGCCACACAGCGTTTCGAGTTCGGCGGACATGGCCTGCCCCCACTGGTGGTGGGTCTCAGGGAGTCCCGTGACGGCGAGTGCGAGCACCCTGGCGGGAGCGTCGCCTTCGGCGTTCCGGCGCGCGCGTCGCCCGGCACGCACGACCGCCGGAACCATCACAAACACCGCAGCCAAGACAAACAGGGCGGCTATGACGCGCTCCTAAGCCCTGGCCTCTGGAGCCGACCTCGCGGCGCCTGCGCGACCGCGGCCCGCACATGCGCGGCCGCGTACTGCAGCCCGGTCGCGGTCAGGCGATACAAATGGCGGGGCGGGCGCCCCGCCGGCGGGTCGGCCTCCCAACGCGACTCCAGCAAGTCGCGATCGGACAGTCGCACCAGGATCGGGTACAGCGAGCCGGAACGCAACCCGACCTCAAGTCCCAGCTCATAGCCGTGGCGCCACGCCGAGGGGTCGGCCGCGAGCGCCGCGAGAACCTCGGCAGTCTGGCGAGACGGGCGGCGCGTTCGAGCCACGCTGCTAAGTCTACCTATGTCGAGTTAGACCTCAACCCTGCCCCTCGGTCAGATCCTGGAGGGGCAGCGGTCACGACGTCGCTGCTCGGCTCCATGCGGGGAACATGCTCCATGTGTGCACGCCACCGGCCTGCGTGGCGCCGTGCCACAGCGAGCGTCCTGCGGACAGCGCCGCGGTTCTGCGATCGCCGCGTGGGCGAGCGAGGCGTGGGCGCCGTTGGTGGCCGAACTAGACGCCCTCGTCGAGGGGTGGCGCCGGATAAGCGCGAGGTCGTGCAGCTCTTCGCCGCGAATGAACGGCGCCCAGCCGTCTCGCCGCGGGCGTCCCCCAAATCCCGCGACGAGAGGCGGAGTCGTGCGCTCAGAAGATGCTCGCGGTGCGCGCCGGTGCGGCTCCGGTGTCCGCGACGGGACGCGGGGCGGGCGCGAGCATCCGCTCGACCAGCGGACCGAAGGCGAGGCCGATCGTCGTCCACAGGATCAGCTGGTTGATGACCGAGTACAGACGGAACTTGAACAGCACGTCGGCCGGGAAGCCCGGGAAGACGATCTGACCGTGCGAGTCGCGCAGCGGTAGCGGCGTCTCGGTCACCTGCTGCCCGAACCTGGCCACGTTGGCGTGCAGGTGTCCGATCGGCGGCAGGATCAACATCACCACGACGATCAGCACCACGTACGCCGCGCCGGCCAGCAGCGTCGCGTTCCAGTCCCCAAACCGCGGTGACAGCTTGCGCGCGGCGACGACCGCCGCGATGAGACCCCCGACCGAGACGACGACCATGATCATGTAGAGCAGGCTGCGATTACCGATGGTGTAGTCGTGCCCGATGGCGGGCGGGTTGGCCGGGTACTTGAGGAAGGGGACCAGGAACAGGCCGAGGAACCCGCCGCCGGCGACCAGCAGCGCCAGCACGCGCGGCCGCAGCGTGGTCTGCGTGCGGCGCTGGACCAGGATGTAGGCGACCGCGAACAGTCCGCCCATCGCCACCCCGAACAGGATGAGCCCGACGCCGATCCCGACGTTGCGCTGCACCCCGCGACTGAAGATGTCGGCGCCGGCGGGCGCGACTGTGAGCCCCGCTGCCCTGCGCAGCGCGTCCTGCGCCGCGTCGCGTCCGCTCTCGTAATCGATGGCCTTCTGGACCATCGGTTCGGCCATGATGCGCGCGAAGATGAACGCCAGCAGCCCGCCCAGGGCGCCCACGCCGAACCCGCGCAGGATCAAGCGCTTCTCCATGTCGGCGGCTACGGCCTAGTGGCAGGGGAAGCCGATGAAGTGGCGCGCGTCATGCACGAACTCGTGGATGTGGAAGTCATTGCCGAACACCGACGTCGCGCCCTGGTCGATGCCTATGAAGTAGTAGAGCATCAGCGAGACGATCACCGTGCCGATCATCCACTGGGCGCCACCGGACAGCGGGATCGCGATCGGCTGGGTGCGCGCTACGGGGGGCGCGTAACCGGGATTCGTTGCCATGACTTCCTCCTTCGAGATCTTGCGTCTCGGCCATTGAGTGGGCGCTCGTCGAGTGTCTGGCTGACGGTCCTCTACGAGATACCGATCACAGTGGCGCGACCGCGCCGGACTCTCACCGGCCTTCCTCGAGCGAGCCGGGCGAGTCTAACCAGAACTCGACGATGAGGCCAACCCGATCACGACCGCGTGACGCGGGCTTCGGCGAACGTCGCCATCTCCCGACACAGAGCGCCCGCGGCCGCGACGAGCGGGAGCGCGAGCAACGCCCCTGATGCCTCGCCCAGGCGGAGGCGAAGGTCGAGCAGCGGCTCGAGTCCGAGCTCGATCAGGATGAGGGCGTGGCCGGGCTCGGCCGACCGGTGACTCGCGATGAGACCCTCGCCAACCGCCGGCTCGAGTCGTGCCGCGGCGAGCGCCGCCACCGTTGTGGCGTAGCCGTCGAGCACCACCGGCAGCCGGCGCCGCCCGGCCTCGAGAATCGCCCCCGCGAGCGCGACGATCTCCAGGCCGCCCATGGCCTGCAGCCCTCCGCGCACATCGCGCTGCGGGCCATGACGCTCGAGCGCGGCGGCGACCACCGCCTGCTTGCGCTCGAGCCCGCGGGCGTCCATCCCCGTGCCGCGGCCGACGCTGGCCGCCGGCGGCGCACCGGTGAGGGCGCTGGCCAAGGCGGCGGTGGTCGTCGTGTTGCCGATCCCGATCTCGCCGACGACGAGGCAGTCCACGCCGCCTTCGA
>CAVOPH010000011.1:0-222079 GCA_963697775.1 uncultured Acidobacteriota bacterium
TCGTCGAGAGGATGTGATCGAGCTGGCGAAGTATTTCCTCGAACGCCATCGCGCTTTCAGGCCGTTGTCGCTGTCCGCGGCGGCGATCGACGCGCTGGTGGCGTATGACTGGCCCGGCAACGTCCGTGAACTGGAGCGAGTCATCGAGCGCGCGGTGGCCCACATTGAACGCTTCCAGACGCACCTGAAGCCTTGCGCTCCAAGCTCAGCCGGTGGCGTAGAATGGGCGCAGTGTTTTATCTGGCGCCAGACGGCACGATGATCGTAGCGAGCTTCGATCCGAGGACGGGTCTCGTGGCCGCTGCTCCGCAGAAACTCTTCGCGACGCTGCTTCGATCTGGAAGCAATCACCCGTACGCCGTCAGCGCGGATGGTCAGCGCTTTTTGATTCCGTGGCCGGTCGATGAGGCGCCGGGCCGCCTCATCCTCGATTGGCACGCGCTGCTCTCCAGATGAGACCGTATGTCGTCGGAATCGCGCGATCGCATCTCGGACATCTATCACGCGGCGCTGGAGCGCGCGCCAGCCGAGCGCAGCGCATTCCTGAGGGAGGCGTGCGATGGAGACGATGCGGTCCGGGAAGAAGTCGAGTCCCTGCTACGCTATGAGTCCGGTGCGGCCCAGTTCCTCGAACAACCACCGGCCGCCATGGCGATCAGCGCCGCAGGCGCGCGCACCGCAATACCGATGCTGAATCGTCAGCTTGGCCCCTACACGATCGTCGCGCCGCTGGGTGTGGGCGGCATGGGGGAGGTCTATCGCGCGCGCGACAGCAAGCTCGGTCGCGACGTGGCGATCAAGATTCTGCCGTCCCACTTCGTGTCAGACCCCGAGCGTCGCGCGCGGTTCGCGCGCGAAGCGCGTCTCCTCGCCACGCTCAACCATCCGCACATCGGCGCGATCTACGGACTGGAAGAAACTGATGGCGTGGCCGCGTTAGTCCTCGAACTCGTCGAGGGTCCCACGCTGGCGGAACGGCTCGAACGCGGACCGCTTGCCGATCGCGGACGCGCTCGCGATTGCGCGCCAGATCGCCGAGGCGCTCGACGCCGCGCATGAGAAGGGCATCGTCCATCGGGATCTGAAGCCGGGCAACATCGTGCTGCAAAGCTCGGCAAACGCCGCGGGCGTCCCGTCGAGCGAGACACGCGCGAAAGTGCTCGACTTCGGCCTCGCCAAGTCGATAGCCGTTGGTCTGGAGGGAGACCTGACCCAGCGGCCGCCGGGCTCGCTCGACGGAACCGAAGAGGGACGGATTCTCGGGACGCCGGCCTACATGAGCCCGGAGCAGGCGCGCGGGCAGGCAGTGGACAAGCGGACCGACATCTGGGCGTTCGGATGCGTCGTCTTCGAGATGCTGACAGGCCGACGCGCGTTTGACGGCGACACGATCTCCGACACGTTCGTCAGTATCCTGGAGCGCGACCCGGATTGGGACGCGCTGCCCGCCGAAACACCCATGTCCGTGCGTGCGTTGCTCGAGCGATGTCTCCGGAAGGATCCGCGCAACCGGCTCCACGACATCGCCGACGCACGAATCGAACTCGATGATGGGAGCAAACCAGTTGCATCGACCAGGTCCTCGACTGAGGCAACGCCGGCAAAGTCAGGCCGCGTTCGGGACCGGCTCGGCTGGATTGTGGCCGCAGCCCTCGCGCTGACGTTGGGTGGAACGATGCTGCTCAACCGTCGTGGCGTGGCGCCGGCGGCGCCCGAGCTCGTCGAGTTTCCAATTCTCCCTCCCGAGGGCTCGAGCTTCACGGCGCTTGCGGTCGATTTCAACGTGTCTCCCGACGGTCGACACGTCGCGTTCATCGCGAATTCGAAAGCCGGGTCGTCGCTTTGCGTGCGATCGTTGGCCGCGGTCGATGTACGGCAGATTCGTGGAACGGATGGCGCGCGCAATCCATTCTGGAGCCCGGACAGCCAGTCGATAGGTTTCTTTGCCGGCAATCAGTTGAAAACGGTGAAGGCGAGCGGGGAGGCAGCGGTCGTGCCGTTGACATGGTCCGTGTCCATGCCCGAGAACTGGGAGATTCTCGGGTTGGCCCCAACCGGGACTTGGAACAGCCACGATATCGTCGTCTTCGGGCCGTCCAGCGACGGCAACCTGTATCAAATCGACGTGAAGCGAGGCGGAATGGCGACGCCGGTCACGGCGCCGGTCACGACGCGTCAGACGTCCCTGCATCGGCGGCCCTCGTTCCTTCCGGACGGTCAACGTTTCCTGTACGTCGCCGGTCTTGGAACGAAAAACGAGCTGCGGGTGGGATCGCTGACGACGCCGGACACGGTTGTGATTGGAACGTTCGAATCACCCGTCGCCTACGGCGCGGGATACGTGTTCTTCACGCGTGGCGGGAACGTGATGGCGCAGTCCTTCAATGAGGCAACGCCCCGGCTGGAAGGCGATCCCGTGCCCCTTCGAGCACAAGTCAGATCTGACACGCCGAATCGCGGGTTCTCGGTCTCCACGAACGGCCGGTTCGTGTTCCTGCCGGCGCCGAAAACGGAGACGCAGCTGACCTGGGTGGACCGCGGCGGACGACCTGTCGGAATCGTTGGCGCCCCAGGATTCTCTGGCGGCAATCTCGATGTGAGCCCGGACGATCAGAAGCTGGCTTTTTCCAAGCCTATCGACCCGAATAACGCGAATAACGATGTCTGGCTGATCGAACTGGCGACGGGAAGAGCGACGCCTCTGACGGATGACCACGCGGGTGACTACGACCCCACGTGGTCGCCAGACGGAAAATACATCGTCTTCAACTCGAGCCGGCTGGGAGGCGGGAGCCTGTTTCAGCGCGCGTCCGATGGTAGTGGGGTCGACGTGCTTCTTGCGAAGTCTGAGAAGTCTGAGTCCAACAATGTCGCCTCCTGGTCGCGCGCCGGCGTCCTGATCTTCAACGTCCGCAAGAAGGACGGAGACTTTGATCTGTGGACACTGTCCATGTCCGGAGACCGGACGCGCAGTGTCTTTGTGAGCTCGAAAGGGAGCGAACTCAATGGCACCTTCTCGCCCGACGGCCGTTGGGTCGCCTACCAGTCCAACGCGTCGAGCCGTTACGAAATCGTCGTCCGACCGTTCCCGAACAAGGACCCCGCGCGAACGATTTCACATAACGGCGGGAGGTATCCCCGCTGGCGAGGAGACGGCAAGGAGCTGTTCTTCGTGTCGCCCAACGGGACGATGATGGCCGTTGGCTTTGACGCGACGAACGGCGTGTCCCAGGGCGTGCCTCAACCGTTGTTCCCCACACAGATCAGGGGCGGCGACAACCGACCGTACGCGGTCGACAAGCTTGGTCAGCGCTTTCTTCTGAAGGTCCTTCCCGATCCGCAACTCGTCGTCGTCATGGATTGGCGGACGCTGCTCGATCGGTGAGAACGCGACGTGGCGCCCATCGCCGCTGACGGCCGGGTCGAGCTGGGGCTGTCGGATCGCCGCCCGTGTAGCTCCGCGCGAGCCGCCTCGAGACGTTCGCCTCCGTGTCGCGCAGATAGATATCGGCGATGCGATTCTTGTCGGAAGGCTCCACCACAGGGAGCCGCCGAGTACACACGTCAAGTCACTCGTCGACACGAATGCGACGAATCGGCCGTCGCCGCTGATGGCGGGCGACATGCTCGCGGCATCCGGTTGTCGGCCGCTGTTCGTGACGTCCAGCCGCGTTCGCAGCCCGGACGGGAACTGAATCAAGTAGATGCCGATGGAGCTGCGGACGCGCTCGTGTGTGACGATCAGATCGGTGGCACTCGATTCGACGACGACGGCTGTACCATCGGCGTTGATCTCCGCGTTCCCGCTGGTGCCGTTCGCAGGCTCGCCATTCGCATTCGTCGTCAGCAGCCGGGTCACACCGTTCGTGCGGTCCCGCAAGAAAACACGATAGGTCCCGGGCTGGAACAGCGTGTCGGTGAGATTGTTCGCTGCCGACTCGAAGACGACGAACCGTTCATCCTTGCTGACGCCCGGCCTCAGGCTTTCGCTGTTACCGGGAGAGCCGCCTGGTCCGACGCTCTCGAGAGTGCGCTAGACCGGTCGCGAGATCCAGCATGTACACATCCTTGAACTGATTGCGGTCGGCATCGACCAGTCGCGCCGAAGACACGAACACAACGAAACGCCCGCGTCCGCTCACACGTGCTGAACGCATTGAAAGGGCGGTCGCGTCAGCATCCTGCTGCAGCACGGTGGTCATGAGATCGGTGTTGTGATCGGCTGACCGATGACTCTCGATCCTTCACGTCAGGACCGACCGCCATTTCACGCGCGACCCGCCGGCGGCTTCGATTGCGCGGCGCGTCTCGAACGCACCATCGTCAGTCCTCCACACGGCGCCGTTGCCGGTTTGTGACTTCAGATCGACTCCATCGAGCTGCTCAGCCTTGTCCCTTGTCCCTTTTCCCTTTCGTCCTGCCTTGACCCACCGCAGAGGCGCATAGTACCGTTTATAGGTTGTGGCCCTTCGAGCCCCGCCCGGGCGAGGAGCCCGTGTTCTCCTGATTCACCTACTGCTGATGTCGCTGCCTGCGCCCGGCCTGCTCAAGAAGACCCCGCTCAACGCGCGCCATCGAACGCTGGGCGCCCGGATGGTGGAATTTGGCGGCTGGGACATGCCGGTCGAATACTCCGGGATCGTGGACGAGCACATGGCGGTCCGGACCCGAGCAGGCTTGTTCGACGTCAGCCACATGGGGGAGATCGAGATCGCCGGCCGCGATGCGCTTCAGGCCGTCCAGCACATCACCTCAAACGATGCGTCGAAGCTCTCAATCGGCCAGATCCAGGTACTCAGCGCTGACGACTCCGCAGGGCACGTTTGTGGACGATGTCCTTGTCTACAAGCTCGCGGATGAGCACTTCATGCTGGTCGTGAACGCGTCGAACATCATCAAGGACTTCAACTGGATTACCGAGCACACTTCGGCCATGGAAGACGCGGTCGCGGTGAACACGAGTTCGCGCTACGCGCTCCTTGCGCTGCAGGGACCGGTCGCGGCCGACGTGCTTCAGAGCCTGACCGGCATCAACCTCGGCGCCATCAAGTATTACTGGTTCATGACTGGCGAGCTGGCAAACGTGCGGTGCACGATCTCGCGAACCGGATACACCGGTGAGGATGGCTTCGAAGTGTTCGTGCCGCCGGCGTCGGCCGATCGAGTCTGGACGGCGATGCTTGACGCGGGCAGGGAAGCGGGAGTTGTGCCCGCCGGTCTGGGTGCGCGGGATACGCTGCGTCTCGAGGCGGCCATGCGCCTCTATGGCAACGACATGGACGAGTCCACCACCGTCGTCGAGGCGGATCTTGGATGGATCGTCGGATGGAAGAAGCAGGAGTTCCTCGGGCAGGACGTGCTTCAGCATCAGAAGGCTGACGGCGCGCGACGAAAGTTGATTGGTTTCGAGATGCTCGATCGCGCCATCGCGCGCCATGGCTATGACGTGTATGTCGATGGTGCGCGCGCGGGCACGGTCACGAGCGGAACACAGACGCCGTTTCTGAAGAAAGCGATCGGCATGGCGTACGTGCCAAGCGATAGGACCGCCGCGGGAACTGAATTCGAGGTTGACATTCGCGGCCGGCGCGCGAAGGCGAAGGTCGTGCCGATGCCGTTCTATAAGCGACAGAAATAGGGCGGGATCTGCACGGGAGCGCGCCCGTAGCGCGGGGCTTTAGCCCCGCGGGAGTAGAGAATGTATCCAACCGATCTGAAATACACCAAGGACCACGAGTGGGTTCGACTCGCCGGCACTGAAGCACGGGTCGGGATCACCGATTACGCGCAGAAACAGCTGGGCGATGTGGTCTATCTGGAGCTTCCCGAAGTGGGACGCAGCATCAAGAAAGGTGAAGTGTTCGGGACGATCGAGTCGGTCAAGGCGGTCTCGGAACTCTACGCTCCCGTGAGCGGCGAAGTGACCCAGGTGAATACATCACTGACCGAAAAACCCGAAGCGGTGAACACGGATCCGCACAATGCGTGGATGATCGCGGTGAAGGTCGCCGATCCCGGCGAAACGGCCGAACTCTACGACTCGGCCAAGTACGCGGAATTGACCAAGTAGACGAACGAATACGTAATGACCGACGAGATTCAGGGTTCTTTTCAATCCAGACACATCGGTCCCGGCGCTTCGGCCCGGGACGCGATGCTTCGCACCATCGGCGTCCCTTCGATCGACACGCTCATCGAACAGACCATTCCGTCCGGCATCCGCCTGCGGAAGCCACTCGATCTTCCCGAGGCGGACACCGAGCACGGATATCTCCGGCGGCTCGGCGAGATCGCCGCGCGCAACACGTCCGCTCGTTCATACATCGGCATGGGCTATTACGACTGCGTGACGCCCAGTGTCATCCTTCGTAACGTGTTTGAAAACCCCGGCTGGTACACGCCGTATACGCCGTACCAGGCTGAAATCGCGCAGGGGCGGCTCGAGTCGCTGCTCAATTTCCAAACGGTCGTCAAGGACCTGACGGGGATGGACATTGCTACGGCGTCGCTCCTCGACGAGGGGACCGCAGCCGCCGAGGCGATGACGATGTTCCACCGGCTGCAGTCGAAAAAGGCGCCAGCGGGCCAGGAGAGCGTGTTCCTGGTGTCCGAGCGATGCTTTCCGCAGACCATCGACGTGGTTCGCGGCCGCGCCGAACCGCTGGGCATCCGATTGGAGACTGGCGATCCGGCGACGTTGCCGATGGACAAGGCGTTCGGTCTCCTTCTTCAGTATCCGGACGACCATGGGGAAGTCACCGATCTCCGGCCGCTGATCGAGAAAGCGCACGCCAGCGGCTTGCTCGTCGCCGTCGCCAGCGACCTGATGGCGCTGACGCTGCTGACGCCTCCGGGCGAGATGGGCGCGGACGCGGTGGTTGGCAACTCCCAGCGGTTCGGCGTGCCGCTTGGGTACGGCGGCCCGCATGCCGCATTTTTAGCCACGCGGGAATCGTTCGTGCGGCAGGCACCGGGCCGGATCATCGGCATTTCGGTGGACGCGCGCGGGCGCCAGGCGTATCGGATGGCCCTGCAGACGCGCGAGCAGCACATTCGACGCGAGAAGGCGACGTCCAACATCTGCACCGCGCAGGCGCTGCTTGCGAATATCGCCGCGATGTACGCGGTCTTTCACGGCCCGAAAGGCCTGCGCGCAATCGGGGAACGGATCCACCGCTTCGCGCAGGCGCTCGAATCGGCGCTGACCTCCCTCGGCTGCCGACAAACCAATCGCGCGTATTTCGACACGCTGCGGATTGAGGGCGCCGACGCCGAGAGCGTCCGTGCGGCCGCGGGCGCGGCCGCACTCAATTTCAGATACGTCAACGACGGCGCGATCGGCATCTCAATCGACGAAACCACGACGAGGGAGGACGTCGCCGACATCGTGACGGTGTTTACCACGGTGCGCGGCGGCGCGGTCCGTCCCGTCCTGCGGGTCGAGTCGGGTGCTTCAAGCGTGAAGGCTCCTGCGGCGCTGCAACGCACGTCAGACTACTTGACGCATCCGGTATTCAACTCGCATCACTCCGAGACCGGGATGATGCGATACATCCGCAGCCTCGAGCGCAAGGACGTCGGGCTTGATACCTCGATGATCCCGCTCGGGTCGTGCACGATGAAGCTGAACGCGGCGTCAGAAATGCTGCCGGTCACGTGGTCGCAGTTCTCCCGGGTGCACCCGTTCGCGCCCACTGCGCAGGCGGACGGGTATCGCCAGGTGTTCGACGAGCTCGAGCATGCGCTCTGCCGGATCACCGGTCTGGCCGCGGTGTCGTTGCAGCCGAATTCCGGCGCCCAGGGGGAATTCGCCGGCCTGATGACGATTCGCGCCTACCATCACGATCGCGGTCAGCCGGAGCGCGACGTCGTGCTCATTCCTGCGTCGGCGCACGGAACGAATCCCGCCAGCGCGTCGATGGCCGGACTGAAGGTCGTCGTGGTGGCGTGCGACAGCGACGGCTACATCGTGCTGGATGACCTTCGTAAGAAGGCCGAGCAGCACAAGCAGTCGCTGTCGTCGTTGATGGTCACCTATCCGTCGACCTACGGCGTCTTCGAAGAGGACATCAGGGAAATCTGCCGGGTCGTCCATGAAAACGGTGGCCAGGTCTATATGGACGGCGCCAACATGAATGCGCAGGTCGGCTTGACGAGCCCGGCGTCGATTGGCGCGGACGTCTGTCATCTGAACCTGCACAAGACGTTTGCCATCCCTCATGGTGGGGGAGGACCGGGCATGGGGCCGATCGCGGTTGCCGAGCACCTCGCGCCGTACCTTCCGGGGCACCCTGTCGTCAGAGTCGGCGGTTCACGCGCGATCCCGGCGATCGCCGCGGCGCCATGGGGCAGCGCCAGCATTCTGCTGATTTCGTACGGTTACATCCGCATGCTCGGCGCCGCCGGGATGACCGACGCGACCCGGTACGCGATCCTGAACGCGAACTATCTGAAGGCGCGGCTGCAGGGACACTACGACGTGCTCTACGCGAATCACAACGGCCGCGTCGCGCACGAGATGATTTTCGATCTCCGGCCGTTCAAGCACGGCGCCGGTCCGTCGGTCGACGAACAGGACGTCGCAAAGCGGCTGATGGACTACGGCTTCCACGCGCCAACGGTCTCGTTCCCGGTCGCCGGGACGATGATGATCGAGCCGACGGAGAGCGAGTCGAAGGACGAGCTCGATCGGTTCTGCGACGCGTTGATTGCCATTCGCAAGGAGATTCAGGAGGTCATCGAAGGGAAGGCGGACGCGAAGGACAACGTCCTGAAGAACGCGCCGCACACCGCCGACGAGGTCACCTCGGACACCTGGACGCACCCCTATTCACGACAGCAGGCCGCCTATCCGCTGCCGTACGTGCGCGCGAACAAGTTCTGGCCGGCGGTTTCGCGAATTGACAATCCTTATGGAGACCGGAACCTGATCTGCTCGTGCCCGCCGATGGAGGCGTATGAGGAGGTGGCGGCGAAGTAAGCTGCCAGCTCCCAGCTTCCAGCGCGGGCGAACCGGAACCGAACCACGAGCAGCGAATCACGCGCGAAACGAATCAACAGTCGCGCGCTCGAGCCGGGACGCCGCCGGCTCGTCGAGATAAAGCGTGACGTTCGAATGCGTGCGCAGAATTGACGCCGGCACGAGCGGCGTGAGCGGTCCTTCCAGCGCGGCTTTGACTGCTGCCGCCTTCCGTTCATCCGGCACGACGACGAGCAGTTCGCGGGCCTTCATGATCTGCTGAACCGACATCGAGATCGCGGTGATCGGCACGTCCTCGATGCGCGTGAACCACCCTTCGCCGACCTGCTGCCTGCGACACGCTTCATCCAGCGCGACCACGATGTAGGGCTCGGTGGTCTCGAAGTCTGCCGGCGGATCGTTGAACGCCAGGTGTCCGTTCTCGCCGATGCCCGCGAACATCACGTCAATCGGCTCCCGGGAGAGTTCCGCTCCGACCTGACGACGTACATCATCGAGATCACGTTGGCCGTCGAGAAAGTGATACCGAACGATGCCGGTGCGGTCGATGAGGTTCTCGCGGAGGTATCGCCTGAAGCTGGCGGGATGAGCCTCGGGAATGCCGGTGTACTCGTCGAGGTGGAACAGCTCGACGCGGTGCCAGTCAATATCCGGTTGTGAGGTCAGCTCCTGGAGGAATTCGAGCTGGGACGCACCAGTGGCTGCGACGATCCGTGCCTGGCCGCTTCGCGCAATGACCTGACGAAGGCTCGCGGCGGCATGATGAGCGGCCGCCGCGCTCATCGCGCGGCGATCCGGTTCGAGGCGAAGCTTCATTCGTCGGCGATCAGGCGAGCAGCGCGTCCTTGCAGTACTGCACGCACTTGGCCAGCTCCTTCATTCGGTCGGAGCCTTCCGGCACCGGATACTCGAACTCAATCGTCGCCTGGATCGGCCACTTGTTGTCGCGGATCGCCTGCAGCGCTTCCTTGATCGGCGTGTCGCCCTGGCCGAACGGCACGTTCTTGTCACCGAGGGTCTTGTCCTTGACGTGGATGTGGGTAATCCGATCGTGGTGCTGTTTGAGGAACGGGATCGGCGAGGTCTTCTGCCCACCGAGGAAGTGGCCGATGTCGAGATTGGCGCCGTTGTATTTGGCGTAGCTGAACGCTTCTTCCCAGTGTGCCGGCCCGGTCGCGGTATGTCCGTGATAACCGACCATCATCTTGTGCTTGTCGGCGAACTGGCCGACGCGCTTGGTCTGGGCCACGTCAATTTCGCACGAGAGGGCGCGCGCGCCCAGGTTCTTCGCGAGCTCGAACGCGTAGTCCAGCACATCGTCGGTGAAATTATAGATGCCGTCGTACTTGACGATCTCGATGAGCACGCCGGCATCGTTCCATTTCTTGCGGAACTCTTGCACTTTTGACATGGGGACGGCGACTCGCCACTTGCGAAGCTCTTCGCCGTTGGCCTTCTGAACGGCGGGGTCTGGTGCCGCCGTGCCGCGGCCGCGCGCGGGAACCAGGTTGGCCGGAACCCCCAGAAATGCCTCGACGGGCTGCGATCGCAGTTCGACGCCGCTGACGCCCAGGTCAATGCACTTCTGCAGAATCTCGTCAGGCGTCAGCACCGGTGTCGATCCGAAGTTGTAGGGAACGTTCATCCCCACCTGGACGCCGGCCCACTTGGAGTTCGGCTTTGCAGCCGCGTGGAGTCCCACCGACTCAGTCAGCAGGCCGGCAGCTGGGACAGCCAGCGCCAACTTTCCGATTTCTCGCCTCGTGTACAACATCGCCACTCCTTGAGTGCTGACGAAGCCTCTACGCAGGTGCTGACACTACCAGCACCCGCGGCGCTGGGCAAGTGAATCAGTCTTTATCTGCCGGGGACGTTACAGCGGAGAGATCATATGATGGCGGGACGCCGTTCGCACCATGCCAATCCCCGCCACCGGCACGCCCGCGATCCTCACGACAACCGTCGGATCCTACCCGGTTCCTGACTGGCTCGCGGCGCTGCCGAGCGAACAGTCGCTTGTCGATGCTACGCGGGTGGTCTTTGAGATTCAACGCCAGGCAGGCATCGATTTGCCGACCGACGGCGAGCTCTACCGGTTCGATGTGAATCATCCCGACACCAACGGGATGATCGACTATTTCGTTCGGCGCCTCGGCGGAATTCGATCCGACGTCGGCCGCCGTGAAGCCGAGGCTTTCCGGGCGAAGACCGAAATGCGCTTCCGCAGCAAGCCGGCCGGGGTGGTCGTCGGTCCGGTGACTGAAGGCGCGCTGAATCTGCCGGACGACTGTGCCCGGGCGGCAGCAATTGCCGGAGCGCCATTCAAGTTCACGCTGACCAGCCCCTACATGCTCGCTCGCACACTGCTCGACGAGCATTATCGCGATCTGTCTCGTCTGACACTCGCGATCGCCGACGCGTTCGCGGCGCAGGCGGCCAGCCTCGACTGCGCGTGTGTGCAGGTGGACGAAGCGAACATCCCAGGCAACCCGGCCGACGGTCCGCTTGCCGCTGAAGCGATCAATCGGGTTCTGGCGAATGTGCGCGCCCAGAAGGCCGTGCATTTTTGTTTCGGCAACTACGGCGGGCAGACGATCCAGAGAGGTACGTGGGCGACGCTCCTGTCGTTCCTCAACACGCTGAAGGCGGATCACCTGGTGCTGGAGCTTGCTCATCGTCCGTCATCGGATCTTGACGCGTTGCGGGATCTCGACTCTCGAATCGGCGTCGGAATCGGCGTCATCGACATCAAGGTGAACCAGGTTGAGACTCCCGAGGAAGTAGCCCGGGCGCTCGAACGCGCGGAGCGCGTGCTCGGACCGGGCCGCGTTCGCTTCGCTCATCCGGATTGCGGGTTCTGGATGCTCAAACGTTCGGTCGCGGACCGCAAAATCGCCGCGCTGGTACGTGGACGTGATCTGTATCTTGGTCGCTGACGGAGAGGCGCGTGGTTGATCGCTTCACCCTCTCACCGTTCGAACTCTTCGTGCTCCGCACGCGGACCCGATTTCCCTTTCGCTACGGCATCGCCAGCATGACAGAGGTGCCGCATCTCTTCGTCAGGACGACGGTCACGTCCGGCCGCCAGTCGGCTGTCGGCGTGACGTCCGAGGGACTCCCGCCGAAGTGGTTCACGAAGGATCCGGCGACGACGTTCGAGCAGGACCTGCCCGAAATGCTCGAGTCGATCGAACACGCGACCGACATCGCGGCCGCCTGCGCCGCGCATCCGGTTGGTTTCTTCGACCTCTGGCGCGAATTGAACCGGCTGCAGTTCGACTGGGCGGAGTCCCGTGGCCTCGCGTCGCTGGTTGCGGGTCTCGGGGTGGCGCTCGCCGAGCGCGCGGTGCTCGACGGGTTGTGCCGGCTGACGGCAGAACCGCTTCACCGGATGATCGCCAGCGATCGATTGGGACTGCGCGTCAGCGAAATCTACCGCGAGCTGCAGGGGTTCGAGATGAATGACCTCCTGCCTCCGGGCCCGCTGAACGCCTGTCATGTCCGGCACACTATCGGGCTTGCCGATGCGCTTTCGGCGGGAGAACTTGCACCTCAGGATCGAGTCGATGACGGACTGCCGCAGGATCTCGAGTCCTCCATCCGCGCGTACGGACTGCGTTACTTCAAGCTGAAACTGAGCGGCATCGCCGAACGCGACATGGATCGACTCGCGAATCTGGCACGCGTGCTGGCTTCCGAGACCGACGGAAGGTTTCAGATCACGGTCGATGGCAACGAGAACTTCGACGACTTCGACGCCTTCAGGGTGTTCTGGGAGCGCGTCGAAGCCGAGCCCCGTCTCAGTGAGATATCCCGCCGCACCATCGTCGTCGAGCAGCCGGTGCATCGCGACAGGGCCTTGACCGATGCGGCTGGGCGGGCGCTCCACCGGTGGCCTGATCGTCCGCGGCTCATCATTGACGAATCCGATGGCGCGATCGGTGACGTGTCTCGAGCTCTCGATCTCGGCTATGCCGGCGCGAGCCACAAGAACTGCAAGGGCATCGTCAAAGGCATCGCGAACGCCTGTCTTCTGGCGGTCAAGCGGTCACAGGGCCACCCTGCGGTCCTGACTGGCGAGGACCTGTGCAACCTGGGACCGCTGGCTCTGCAGCAGGACATGGCGATGATGGCGCTTCTCGGCATCGATCACGTCGAGCGAAACGGGCATCACTACTACCGTGGCCTGTCCATGCTTCCGGCTGAGTGGCAGGACGCCCTGCTACGTGAGCACGGCGATTTTTACGCGAGCCATCCCGACGGTTTCGCCCACGTCCGGATCGAAGATGGGCAGCTGTGCCTGGTTTCGGTCAACCGGGCGCCGTTTGGCATCAAGCCAGAGCTCGACGTCAGATCGTTTGCGCCGCTGGAAAAGGCACAACTCGGGCGCATATGATGAGACAAATGCACGCCATGAGGCTTTCAATCAACCGATCCGTTTACGTCGTCATCGCACTTGTTGTCGCGTGCCTTGTTGCGGCGGGTGACGCGCGTCAGGCCGGCAAGCCGTGGCCGCCAGGCGTTCAAAAGACTTCAGACGACTCGCCGGTGTTGTCGCCGGAAGACGAGATGAAGACCTTCTTCATAGCGCCCGGGTACCACGTCGAGCTCGTCGCGAGCGAGCCCATGATCGAGGAGCCGATCCTGATCGATTGGGATTCGGACGGCCGCTTGTGGGTCATCGAGCAGCGCGGGTACATGCAGGACCTTCCCGCGACGAACGAACGCCAGCCAATTGGCCGCATCAGCGTCCTCGAAGATACGAACGACGACGGGAAGATGGACAAGAAGACCGTATTCATGGACGGCCTTGTCCTTCCACGAGCGCTGAAGGTTCTGGATCGCGGCGTCCTCATCGGCGAACCGCCGCATCTCTGGCTGGCGCGTGATACGAACGGCGACCTGAAGGCGGACACGAAGGAACTCGTTGTCGATACCTACGGGCAGGAACTGGGCAACATCGAGCACAACGCCAACAGCCTGACGTGGGCGCTCGACAACTGGATGTACACCTCGGAGCACAATGGCTACCTCCGGTTGAAGGACGGCAAGTTCGAGTATCAGCAGACGCTCTCGCGCGGTCAGTGGGGGGCAACACAGGACGATGGCGGACGGATTTACCGCAACACCAACGAAGCGGCCCTGTTCGTCGATCTGCTGCCAGCGCGGTACTTCATGCGCAATCCGAATCTCTTGCGCACCCGCGGCAGCTACGAATCGCTGCAGAGCGAGGAAGTCAATCGGGTCTGGCCGGTTCGGCCAACGCGCGGCGTCAATCGCGGTTACCAGGACGGCATCCTGAGAGCGGACGGCAGTCTCGCGCACTTCACGTCGGTGTGTTCGCCGACCGTGTACCGCGGCGACCGGCTTCCATCCGAGTTGTACGGCAACGTCTTCGTCGCGGAACCCGCGGCGAATCTCGTGAGCCGCATCATCGTCAGCGATGACGGAACCGGCCTGCGAGCGAAGAAGGCGTACCAGGACGCGGAGTTCATCGCCTCGACCGACGAGCGATTCCGGCCGGTGTACCTCTCATCAGCGCCCGACGGCACAATCTACGTTGTGGATGCGTACCACGGCATCATCCAGCACAAGGGATTCATCACCGAATACCTGCGCGATCAGATTCTGTCGCGCAAGCTCGATCAGCCCAGTGGTCATGGCCGCATCTACCGCATCGTGCACGACACGACCCGACGCGATCGCAAGCCGGCCTTATCGAAAGCGACGCCCGCCCAGCTCGTGGAAACGCTGTCGCATCCGAATGGATGGTGGCGCGACATGGCGCAGCAGCTGCTCGTCCAGCGCGGCGATCGCTCGGTGGTGAAGGCGTTGACGGACAAGGCTGAGAAGGCGCCCGACTGGCGCACTCGGCTGCACGCGCTGTGGACGCTTGACGGCCTGGATGCGATCGAGCCGGCGACGGTGACCCGGGCGCTCGCTGACTCGTCGCGTGACGTTCGCGTCTCGGCGCTGCAGATTTCCGATCGGTGGCTGACCGAGCCCAATCATCCAATCCAGGCCGCAGTGTTGAAACTGACCGCCGACAAGGACTGGGCGGTGCGTCGTCAGCTTGCCGCGACGCTGGGTACATTCGCGCCGAACTCCTCGGGAGAGACGGCACTGGTCGAGATGCTCGAGCGGTACGGCGACGATCCGCTGACCGTCGATGCGGTACTGAGCGGGCTCTCGGGACGGGAAGCGACGATTCTGCAGCGGCTGCTCGCAACCCCGGCGCAGACACCTCAGCGAAGTACCGCGATTACGACGCTGGCGGCCACCATCGTCAAGGGCGGGCAGGACAAGGCGGTTCAAGATGTGTTGCAGAGTGTGGCCGACACTGCGCGACCCGCATGGCAGCGCGAGGCCATGCTCGCCGGTACGGAGTCCGCCCTGACGGGACGCGCGCTGCCAGGCGCAGCTCCAGCAAGGGGTAACGCAAACGCGGCCGCCGCCACTAACACGACACCAGGCGGGCGGGGAGGTCCTGGCGGCGCTCGCGCATTTCCCGATGCGCCGGATGCGGCAGCGGGTGCGACAGCGGCGGGACGAGGTGGGGCGGGAAGGGCCGGTGGTGCTGGCAGGGCCGGTGGCGGGGGAAGAGCCGGTGGCGCGGGTGGGCGTGGTGCCGCCTCGTCGGTGTCGCTCTCGCACGAGCCCACAGCTTTCAGCGCGCTGGCAAAGGGAACGGACGATTTCGCGACGCGCGCCACGCGCGCTGCTCGCTCGAATGAACTGGCCGGGCAAAGCGCCGGAAGCCGGAGCGCCTCCGCCGGCGGCTCCTCTCACGCCTGAGCAGCAGCGCCTCTCTGAGACTGGACAGACGCTGTTCAACAGCCTCTGCATGGCCTGTCACGGAGACGACGGAAAGGGCCGGGAGAAGCTCGGGCCGTCACTGATTGGATCGCAGTTCGCGCTCGCGCCGCCTGAAGTTCCGATCCGGATCCTGCTGCAGGGCAAAGAGGGATCGGTTGGCCTCATGCCGCCGCTTGGCGCCACGCTCACCGATGAACAGATCGCCGGCGCGTTGATCTATGTCCGTCGGCAGTGGGGAAATTCGGCGAGCGCTGTCGATCCGAACACGGTCAAGGAGGTTCGAGCCGCGACGGCCACCCGTACCCGTCCCTGGACGAATGACGAGCTGCTCGCGATCGCCGGCGCAGGCAGAGGCGGGCCAGCCCCAAGGCAGTGAGCTTTTTCGATCTTCAGGTCAACGGCTATGGCGGTGTGGATTTCAACCAGGATGATCTCAGCGCCGCCGACCTGCACCGCGCGTGCGAGCGTCTCGAAACGGATGGTGTCGTCGCGATCCTGGCCACCATCATCACCGACGACGTCGCGGCGATGTGCCGCCGGTTGTCGGCGCTTGCTGCAATTCGTGACCGGGACGCGCTTGTCCGACGCGTCGTTGCCGGGATCCACATCGAGGGGCCGTTTCTCAACGAGTCGGATGGGTATCGTGGCGCGCACCCGCGAGACGCGATCCGTCCAGCCGACGTGGACTCTATGGCGAGACTCCTCGATGCCGCGGGAGGACTTACCAGGGTCGTGACGCTCGCACCCGAGCGCGACCAGTCCATGGCGGTGACCCGGTTCCTTGCGTCACAGGGAATCGTTGTTTCCGCCGGGCCACACCGATGCAACGCTCGACGATCTTCAACGCGCGGTCGACGCCGGTCTGTCGATGTTCACTCACGTGGGAAACGGCTGCCCGATGCTGATGCATCGTCACGACAACATCGTCCAGCGCGCGCTCAGCCTCGCGGGCCGGTTATGGTTGTGTTTCATCGCTGACGGGACGCATGTTCCGTTTACGGCGTTGGGCAACTATCTCAAGCTTGCTGGCTACGATCGCTCCATTGTGGTGACCGACGCCATTGCACCTGCTGGCCTGGGACCGGGACGGTATCAGTTCGGTCGCTGGGATCTCGTGGTGGGCGAAGACATGGTGTCTCGAGCGCCAGATGGCTCGCACTTTGTCGGATCCGGCATCACGATGAAACAGAGTGCGAGTAACCTTCAGGAAAAGCTTGGTCTCTCCGAGGCAATTGTTCGACAGCTGACTCTCGCCAACCCGCGATCGGCAGCCGGGGTGTGACGGTTTCCACGTGCCAGAGACGCAGGTTGACACCGGCGGACGATGTTACGGAGAATCGCCGCCTGACTGCCGCCGTCGTCACTTTCATAAAGGATTGCATGCATACCCCAGCAGCGGCTCGCGACGGACAAGCCGGGCGCGTCTTCGAAGGTGTGACGTTCTATCACTGGCTGGTTGTGATTATCGCGTCGGCGGGCTGGCTGTTCGACTGCATGGACCAGCGCCTTTTCATTCTCGGCCGGGAGTCGGCGCTCAGGGAGCTGATGCCGAATGACCTGGCCGCGGTCAGGACGCACATCGGCTACGCGACCACGTCGATGATTCTCGGCTGGGCCACCGGCGGGATCATCTTCGGCATGATGAGCGACAAGATCGGCCGCGTCAAAACGATGGTTGCGACGCTGATCGTCTATTCAGGATTCACGGGGTTGTCAGGGCTGGCAAACACCTGGGTCGATTTCACTCTCTACCGGTTCCTGGCGGGGATCGGCATCGGCGGCATGTTTGGCGCGGCGACGACGCTCGTTGCCGAGAGCGTGCCGGCTGGTTTCAGGGCGGTGGCGCTTGGCTCGCTCCAGGCGTTGTCGGCGCTCGGCAACATCATCGGATCGCTGCTGAGCCTGCAGATCCCACCCGGATCGCACAATCTCGTCGGCGCCTACGCCGGCTGGCGGGTGTTGTTCTTCGTTGGCATCGTTCCCGCGATTCTGGTGATCCCGATCATCTTCGTCTTGAAGGAGCCGGACTCCTGGCTCAAGGCAAAGGCGGACGCTGCCGCTGGAATCGGGCACAAGAACGTCGGGTCGCCGGTGGAGCTTTTCCGCGACGAACGCTGGCGGCGCAACACCATCGTCGGGCTGTTTCTTGGCGTATCCGGCATGATCGGTCTGTGGGGCATCGGCTTCTTCTCGCCTGAGTTGATCTCGACCGCGCTGAAGGGCGCGCCGCAGAGCGTCGTTGATTCTGTGCGCGGATGGGCCACGGCGTTTCAGGATGTCGGGTCGTTTCTGGGCATGCTGACGTTCACGATGGTGGCTGCATTCCTCAGCCGCCGCCTGGCTTTTCTCCTGGCCCTCCTCCTCAGCATGTTCGTGACGATGTTCGTGTTTCGCTCGCTCAACTCGGCGAGCGACGCCTACTGGATGCTGCCGATGATGGGGTTCGCGCAGCTCGCGGTGTTCGCCGGGTATTCGATCTATTTTCCTGAACTGTTTCCCACTCGGCTGCGCGGCACCGGGGTCGGCTTCTGTTACAACACCGTGCGATATCTGGCCGCCCCCGCTCCGACGTTGATGGGGTATCTCGCTTCGCTGATGTCATTCCGCTCTGCCGCGGTGTTGATGTCGACGATTTATCTGGTGGGTGTCGTCGCCCTGATCTGGGCGCCAGAAACCAAAGGCAAGCCGCTTCCTGAAGGTTAGCCACAGAAAAACACCGAAGAACACAGAACGCGCCCAAAAGTAAGCCACAGAAAAACACCGAAGAACACAGAACGCGTCCAAGTCCGGGAGCAAAAAATGGATCGCCGTCGTTTTCTTACCACTACCAGTGCGGTCGTTGCGGCCGCGGCCATTCCTGCCGCGCGGTCTTCTCAGGCTCCCGCCGCTGCGGCTCCTGCCTCACCGACGACCGGCAAGGCGCGATTTCGTACCGGGCTGGTCGCCTATTCGTATCGCCAGGCGCTGCAGTCGAAGGCGATGACCTACGAGGATCTGATCCGTGTCGCGGTGGACACGGGCACGGACGGCATCGACATGACGGTGTACTGGCTGCCGGGCACCACCGATGACGTGTTACTTCCACTCCGTCGAGCCGCGTACAGGAATCGCGTCGAGATCTACAGCGTCGGCACGCGCGTGCGCCTCGCGCAGCCTACGGCCGATCTCCGCGAGAAAGAACTCGTCGAGCTGCGGAAATGGGTCGATGTCGCGCAGAAGATGGGAGCGACACACATGCGCGTCTTTGGCGGAACGAAGCCAGCCGAGGCAACGATGGAGCAGGCGATTGCCATGGCAATTGAAACGCTGAAGCGTGGCGCCGAGTACGCCGGTGCGCGCGGCATCATCCTGGGCGTTGAAGATGACGGCGGGATCACCGACTTCGCGAAAGAAACGATCCAGATCGTGGCCGGCGCCAATTCACCTTGGGCGGGAATGAATCTCGATATCGGCAACTTCCGGCCGCCGAAGGTGTACGAACAGGTCGAGATGTCCATTCCGTACGCGGTCAGCACGCACATCAAGACCACGGTCGCGCAAGACGACGGCAAGACGAGAGCGCCGTACGATTGGGATCGGGTGTTTGCGATGTTCGCACGACACGGCTACCGTGGGTACATGGGCCTCGAGTATGAGGCGGAGGAGGATCCCACGACCGCAGTCCCCAAATATCTCAAGCAGCTGAAGGAGCTGGCCCAGAAGTATTCCGCTAAGAATTGCTGAATGCTGAATGCTGACTGCTGAATGCTCAGGCTGCACAAATCGGGAGGATAGACGTGACCACGTTTCCAATTGCCGCAATCACCGACGAGTTCTCGCTCGATCTCGACATCGCGCTCGACGCCATGGCGAAGATCGGCATGACCGGTGCCGAACTCCGGCTGATTGGCGATCGCAACGTGATCGATCTCAGCGACGCGGAAGTCGCCGACGTTCGCCGCCGCGTCGAGCGGCGCGGCATGCAGGTGCTGAGCATAGCGTCGCCGGTCCTCAAGTGCGTGTTGCCGGATGCGCCGCCACTCGACGAGCGGTTCGAGCAGGATGTGTTTGGCTCCGCCTACACGATCGACGATCAGCCGCGGCTCTCGAAGCGCGCATTCGAGATTGCTGAGATGACCGGCGCGAAAATCATCCGCGTGTTTTCGTATTGGCGTACGACGGCTCCGGAGCGCTGTCTCGATCGTATTGTCGTCGCGCTGAAGGATCTTGCCGACCGGGCGGCCGACCGAGGTTTGATCATCGGTCTGGAGAACGAGCAGGCCTGCAACGCGGGCACGGGCGCCGAAGCCGGCCGTGTGCTGGCGGCTCTCGATCATCCCGCACTGAAGGCCATCTGGGATCCCGCCAACGCGTCCATCCTCGGTGAGACACCGTTTCCGGACGGCTATGCGCAAGTGCCCGCATCGCGTATCGTTCACGTCCACGCCAAGGACTGTGTCGTCTCAGGCTACACGCCGACGTGGGGGCCGCTCGGCGAGATGGGGATCGACTGGAGAGGTCAGCTCGCGGCGCTGAAGCGCGACGGCTACCGGGGCGCCATCAGCCTGGAGACGCACTGGCGCGCACCGACGGCGATCGACTGAAAGCCAGCATCATCTGCGGCGAGAACCTGCGCGATCTTGTTGCGGAGCTGGAGAGCCAGCCGGCCTGAAGAGCCGCCGACGGCTGCGTCAGGTCAGCGCCGTCCTTGGACCAGCGCCTGCGTGAGCGCGTAGGCGCGGCGGCGATACGCCTCGAGCAGCTTTTTCGTGATCGGTCCAGGCTTGCCGGTGCCGACCGGCCGGTCGTCAATCTGCGTCACCGGACTCAGCTCCCTCGTCGTGCTCGTGATGAAGGCCTCGTCCGCAGAGAGGAGGTCGGCCGGGAGCAACGTTTCGTAGCGAACGTCCACGCCAATCTCTTCGCCGACCTCGAACAGAAAGTTACGCGTCAGCCCTTCGAGCAGTCCGGCTTCGTTCTTCGGCGTCAGCGCCGCACCACCCCGCACGATGAAGAAGTTCGACTGCGAGCATTCGGACAGCTCGCCGCGATAGTTGCACATCAGGCCTTCGTCGGCGCCGCGGCGGTTCGCTTCCTGCATCGCGAGCGCGTTATTGAGCAGATTGTTCGACTTGATGACTGGGATTCACCGATCCAGGATGATTGCGCAGGATCGGCACGAGCGCGACTTTGATCCCGTCGGTCAGCACGCGCGCCGGCGGTTCGTCGAGCGGCTTGACGATGATGATCAGCGATGGCACCGGCGTGGACTGCAGGTCGTAGGTCAACTCGCCGACACCGCGCGTGAGCAGGACACGGATGTAGGCCTCCTGAAGCGATCCGGCCGCCGCCATCGTGTCGCCGATCCACGACGCCAGCTCGTCGTCGCTGAACGGGACTGGAAGCTGGAGGAAGCCGGCTGACGCGCGCAGGCGCCGAACGTGGCGATCGAAAAGGAATGGAACACGGTTGTACGTGCGCAGCGTTTCGTACACACCTTCGCCGTAGAGCAATCCGTGATCGTAGACCGGAATCGACGCGTCTTCCGCGCGCGCGATTCGACCGTTGACGTAGACCGCACCATGTAAAGACATCACAAGAAATGTCCAGTGAAGCAAAAGAGAAGTTACGCTTGCCTTTTACTTTCAACTTTTGACTTTTCCGGCGACCCGCGCTTCGTTGACGAAGTCTAGCACAAGCAGATTACGCTCGCTTTCGATGCGCGTGCTCAACACTCAGCAGATGCGCGAAGCCGATCGCCGCACGATCGACGAGGTCGGCATTCCATCGATCGTCCTGATGGAGAACGCCGGGCGTCAGGCGGTCGCGGCGATGGAGGCGGCGTTCGAAGATCTCGCCGACGACGCACGTCGGCGTGATGTGCGGACGCGGCAACAATGGCGGAGACGGCTTTGTCGTCGCGCGCACGCTCGTTCAGCGCGGCGTCGAGACGTCAGTGTTTCTTCTCGGCAGCGTCGCCGACGTCCGCGGCGACGCGCGAACCAATCTCGAGGTGCTCGGCCGTATCGGCCTGACCGTCGTCGAGATCACGAACGCGCAGGAGTGGGAACTTCACTTCAGCGAGATCTCACGTGCGAGCTGATCGTGGATGCGATCCTCGGGCACCGGATTTCACGGACAGTTGAGCGGACTGCTCGAAACCGTCGTGGCGGACATCAACGGCCTTGGCGTGCCGATCGTCGCGATCGATCTGCCGACCGGCCTCTCCGCCGACACGTCCGGAGGTCGAAGGAGAGGCGATCGAAGCGTCGATGACGATGACTCTCGGAGCGCCGAAGATTCCGCTGATTCTTCCGCCCGCCGACACGCACAGCGGCGATCTGGTGATTGCCGATATCGGCATTCCGTTTCCGATCCTCGACGACGTCGAAGGCCCGTATATCGAACTGCTCACGCGCGAGCGCATGCGCGAGCTGGTGCCCGCGCGGGCCGCCGATTCCCACAAAGGTGACTTCGGGCGAGTGCTGGTGATCGCGGGATCGGTGGGTCGATCCGGCGCCGCACATCTGGCGGCGATTGGTGCGCTTCGATCGGGCGCGGGCTTAGTCACCGTCGCGACCCCGCGATCGTGTCTGCCGATCGTCGCGGCGATGGCACCCGAATACATGACGGAAGGACTCGAGGAAACGGCGGCCGGGACGATCGATTTCGCCGCGCTCGATCGCGTGCTCGATTTCAAGGCGGACGTCATCGCCGTCGGCCCTGGCCTCGGGCAGTCGCCTGGAACCGCCGCGTTCGTGCATGGACTGCTCGAGCGAGCCGGCGTTCCGCTCATCCTCGACGCCGATGCGCTGAACGCGTTCAGTCGGCGATCCGGAGCGTCTCGTCGGCCGCGATGGTGTCGACGTCGTGATCACGCCGCATCCGGGCGAGATGGCGCGGCTGCTCAATCTCAGTATCGAAGCGGTGCAGCACGATCGGCTGCGTCACGCGACCGAGTTTGCGGCCTCACATCGCGTGCACGTCGTGCTCAAGGGGCATCGAACGATCATTGCCGGGCCCGACAACCGCGCCTTCATCAATCTCACCGGGCAACGCCGGGATGGCCACTGGCGGGACCGGCGATCTGCTGACCGGCATGATCGCTGCGTGGTTCGGCCAGCTGCTCGACGCGGAAGCGGCGTGCAAGCTGGCGGTCTATCTGCACGGCACCGCCGGCGATCTCGCCGAGGCCGACGAGGGGGATGTCGCGCTCGTCGCCGGCGATCTCGCCGCACGTCTTGGTGATGCCGTCCTCGAACTCACGGCCCGCCGTCGTCCCGAAGCGGCAGCCCGGAATAGCGCACGTCGTGACCGAGCCTCAGAACCATCACCACGCAGCAGTGAGGAGGAGACATCGGCGGCAGGGGAGCGCTTCGCCGCGCGCCTGCAGGCCGGTGACGTCGTGCTGCTCTACGGCGATCTCGGCGCCGGCAAGACCGCGTTCGTGCGCGGCCTCGCGCGAGGTCTTGGTGCGTCACCCGACGACGTGACGAGCCCGACGTTCACGCTGATGCAGGAATATCGCGGGCCGATTGACGCTCGTCCACGTCGATCTCTACCGTCTGTCGCCGGAGGAAGTCGAGTGGCTTGGAGTTCGAAGAATCGACGGACGAACCGGCAGTCGATCGCGATCGAATGGGCGGAGCGATGGACGGATGCGCCATCGCACTCGTGGATGGTCCGCATGCAGCTACGAAGGAGGGGTCGACCGGCGGATCGTGATCGACGAATCAGCGACTGAATCAGCTGATGCCGCAGCGCCGGATCCCGGATCACGGATCCCAGCAGCTTATTCACTCGACTCTGTAATTCGGCGCTTCTTTGGTGATGATGACGTCGTGCACGTGTCCTTCGCGATGACCGGCCGGGCGTCACGCGGATCAACTTCGCGTCGCGTTGCAGCGACAGGAATGTCGGGGCTGCCGCAGTAGCCCATGCCGGCGCGCAGACCGCCAACGAGCTGGTGAATCATCGCCGCGACGCTGCCCTTGTGCGCGACGCGTCCTTCGATGCCCTCGGGCACGAGCTTCTCGCTGGCTTCCGGATTGGCGTCGAGATCGAACTCGTCCTGGAAGTAGCGGTCGCGGCTGCCGCGGCGCATCGCACCGAGCGAACCCATCCCGCGGTACTCCTTGAAGCTCCGGCCCTGATACAGAATCATTTCGCCCGGGCTCTCGTCGGTTCCGGCGAAGAGGCTGCCGATCATCACCGCGCTGGCGCCGACGGCGATCGCTTTGGTGATGTCGCCGGAATAGCGGATCCCGCCGTCGGCGATGATCGGAATCTTGTGCGGCGCGGCGGCGCGTGCGCACTCGGCGACCGCCGTGATCATCGGCACGCCAATCCCGGCGACGATTCGCGTCGTGCAGATGGAGCCGGCGCCGATCCCGACCTTCACCGCGTCGACGCCAAGCGCGATCAGCGCTTCGGTCGCCTCTGCCGTCGCCACGTTGCCGGCGACGAGATCGACGTCCGGGTACTGACGCCGGATCCGTCGCACCATGTCGAGCACACCCTGCGAGTGTCCGTGCGCGGTATCGACGACCAGGACGTCGACGTGCGCCGCGACCAGGGCTTCGGCCCGTTGCGAGCGCATCCTTGCCGACGCCGATTGCCGCGCCGACTCGCAGCCGCCCGAGACTGTCCTTGCAGGCGTTCGGGTACTTGACGATCTTCTGGATGTCCTTGACTGTGATCAGCCCCTTCAGCATGTAGCGGTCGTCGACCACCAGCAGCTTTTCGACCTTGTGGCGATGCAGGATCTCGCGCGCCTGCTCGAGGGTGGTTCCCACCGGCACGGTGAACAGCGGATCGTGCGTCATGATGTCGCGGATCGGCCGATCGAGGTTGGTCTCGAACCGCAGATCGCGATTGGTCAGGATGCCGACGAGCCGTCCTTCCTTGTTGCCGTCTTCGGTGATCGGGACGCCGGAAATCCGGTATTTCTTCATCAGCTCGAGCGCTTCGAAGATCCGGTTGTTCGGCGAGAGCGTGATCGGATTGACGATCATGCCGCTCTCCGACCGCTTGACGCGGTCGACTTCGGACGCCTGCTCTTCGATCGAGAGATTCTTGTGAATGACGCCGATGCCGCCCTGCTGCGCCATGGCGATCGCGAGACGAGATTCGGTGACGGTGTCCATCGCGGCGCTGAGGAGCGGCACCTTGACCCGGATGTTTCGCGTCACGCGCGACGAGACATCGACCGCGCTTGGCAGCACCTGCGAATGCCGCGGCACCAGCAGCACGTCATCGAAGGTCAGCGCCGTGCGTCAGGCCGATCGCAATCTGATCGGAGTTGAGGATGTCGGTTCGTGTTTCCATGAGCCGGGCTCAAGCCCTGAGCCTTACGCTCCATGGCACTTCTTGTACTTCTTGCCGCTGCCACACGGGCACGGGTCGTTGCGTCCGACCTTCGGTTCGTCGCGCTTGACCTGCTTCACCACATCGTCGCCACCGGTGCGGGCCGGCCGGGGTGCTGCCTGGCCTGCGGCATTTCCGCGAATGGCACCGAATGGTGACGGCGGCGGCGCCGACTGCGGCGAACTCAGCGTCATCTGCTGCGGCGGACGACGCGGCTGCGTCGGTCGAATCGGCGACGTCGGTGCCGGCGGCATCGTCGCCGGTGACCGGCGTGAGGCGCCACAGGTAGCGGACGATTTCTTCTTCGACGCGATCCTTCATCGCCTGAAGAGCGCGAAGCTTTCCTTCTTGTATTCGACGAGCGGATCGCGCTGGCCGTAGCCGCGAAGCCCGATCCCTTCCTTCAGGTGATCGAGGCTGTAGAGGTGATCCTTCCACTGCGCGTCGACGATCTGCAGCATGATGTCGCGCTCGACGCGCCGCAGGATGTCGGTCGGGAATCAGCTTTTCCTTGGCTTCGTACTTCTGAAGGATCGGCGCCCACAACGCGTCGGTGATTTCTTCCGGCGTCATGCCCGACAGATCCATGCCGTTCAGGTCGGCCGGATCCATGCCGAAGATGTCGGCGACCGCCTGGATCATCGCGCCGAAGTCGCGTTCGTCCGGATCGACTTCCTGGCCCGGCGTAGGTATCGACGGTGCTGTCGATCAGTTCCTCCGCGAGCGTCATCAGGTACTCGCGCGTCTCGACCGCATCTTCGTCGGTGAGGTGAATCTTGCCCTCGAGCAGCTCGCGGCGGAGCGAATAGATGCTCTCGCGCTGCTTGTTCATGACGTCGTCGTACTCGAGGAGATGTTTGCGGACGGAGAAGTTCTGCGCTTCGACCTGCTTCTGCGCGCGGGCGATGGCGTTGGTGACCATCTTGTGCTCGATGGGCACGCCTTCTTCCATGCCGAGGCGCTGCATCAGGCCGGCGATTCGATCCGATCCGAAGATGCGCATCAAATCGTCTTCGAGCGACAGGTAGAACCGCGACGAGCCCGGATCGCCCTGACGGCCGGCGCGGCCGCGAAGCTGGTTGTCGATGCGTCGCGCTTCGTGGCGTTCGGTCGCGATGATGTGCAGCCCGCCCAGCGCCACGACCTCGTCGTGCTCGGCGTCGGTCTGCCTCTTCAGCGCCGAGTAGATCCGTTCGTACTCGCGGCGCGAGCACGCGATAGAAGCTGTCGAGATGATAGAAGTAGACGAACTCTTCGTCGTCGACGAACTTCTCCTGGCCCTTCGGCAGCTTCTCGGCGATTTCTTCGGCCAGCGTCTGCTGCCGGGCCATGAACTCGGGATTGCCGCCGAGCAGGATGTCGGTGCCGCGGCCGGCCATGTTGGTGGCGATGGTGACCGTCCCCTTGCGCCCGGCCTGCGCGACGATTTCCGCTTCCTGCGCGTGGTACTTCGCGTTGAGGACGACGTGGCGGATGCCGCGCAGCTTCAGCAGCTTCGACAGCCGCTCCGATTTTTCGATCGAGACCGTGCCGACCAGCACCGGGCGGCCGATCTTCTGCTTCTCGATGATGTCGGCGACGATCGCTTCGTACTTCTCGCGCTCGGTGCGGTAGACCGTGTCCGGTTCCTCGATGCGTCGCAGCGGCCGATTGGTCGGCGCGACCATGACGTCGAGCTTGTAGATCTTGGCGAACTCTTCGGCTTCGGTGTCGGCCGTGCCGGTCATGCCGGCGAGCTTCTTGTACTTGCGGAAGTAGTTCTGGAAGGTGACCGTGGCGAGCGTCTGGTTCTCGCGCTCGATCTTGACCTTTTCCTTGGCTTCGACCGCCTGATGCAGGCCGTCGCTCCAGCGCCGTCCGGGCATCAGCCGGCCGGTGAACTCGTCGACGATCACGACGCCGCCGTCCTTGATCATGTAGTCGACGTCGAGCTTGAACAGCGTGTGCGCGCGAAGCGCCTGATTGATGTGGTGGAGCAGCGGCATGTTGGCCGGGTCGTAGAGGCCGCCAGGCTGCAGGCGGTGTTCCAGCATCTTTTCCGCCTTGGCCATGCCGGTTTCGGTCAGCGTGACGGTCTTGTGCTTTTCGTCGACGAGGTAGTCTCCGGTTTTCTCGAGCTCCTCGCGATCCTCGGCCTTGACGTTGCCTTGCGTCACCGCGCCGGGCGTCAGGCGCGGGATGATCCGGTCGACTTCGTAATAGAGATCGGTCGATTCTTCCGCCGGCCCGGAGATGATGAGCGGCGTTCGCGCTTCGTCGATCAGGATGCTGTCGACTTCGTCGACGATCGCGAAGTGATGGCCTCGCTGCACGTAGTGCGCGAGGTCGAACTTCATGTTGTCGCGGAGGTAGTCGAAGCCGAATTCGTTGTTGGTGCCGTAGGTGATGTCGGCCCCGTAGGCGACCTGGCGTTCCTGATCGTTCAGGTCGTGCTGAATGACGCCGACCGACATGCCCGAGGAATCGGTACAGACGGCCCATCCACTCCGAGTCGCGCCGGGCCAGGTAGTCGTTGACGGTGACGACGTGGACGCCTTTGCCCTCGAGCGCATTCAGATAGGCGGGCAGCGTCGCGACGAGCGTCTTGCCTTCGCCGGTCTTCATTTCCGCGATCTTCCCGCGGTGCAGCACCATGCCGCCGATGAGCTGGACGTCGAAGTGCCGCATGTTGAGCACGCGGCGGCCCGCCTCGCGGACGACGGCGAACGCGTCCGGAACAGGATGTCGTCGAGCGTCTCGCCGTTGGCGAGACGCGCGCGGAACTCCGCGGTCTTGCCGCGAAGCTGTTCGTCGGAGAGCTTCTGGATCTCCGGCTCTTTCGCGTTGATGGCGGCGACGTAAGGGCGCAGGCGCTTCAGGTCACGCTCGTTCTGCGTGCCGATGACCTTTGCCAGGAGAGTATCAACAATCATCAGGGAACGAATCAGGATCAGGGTATCGACCTGAATTGTACAACAAATTGCGGTGGACGCTCATCGCGTCGATTGCTGATTGAGCAGCCTCGATCGATCGGCAATCAACACTCGAAAATCAGCAATCCTGCGACTGGTTATGCGGCGAGGAGCTTCAGCGGATTGGTCAGCTTTCCGTTCAAGCAGGATCTCGTAGTGCAGGTGCGCGCTGGTCGATCGTCCGGTTGAACCGACATACCCGATCACGTCGCCGCGGTGCACCTGCTGTCCGGCACGGCGCCGAAGCGGGAGAGGTGACCGTAGCGCGTCACGATCCCGTACCCGTGATCGATTTCGACGAGATTGCCGTAGCTGCCGCTGCGTTCCGCGACCACGATCGTGCCGTCCGCGGTCGCCTGAACTGGCTGGCCATAATCGGCGGAGATGTCGAGACCCGGATGAAAGTCCGCGCCGCCGGTGAACGGGTCGCGACGATTGCCGTACCGTGAGGTCAGCCAGCCGGTCACCGGCCAGATCGACGGCGTCGCCGCCGCGAGCGCCTGCCGTCGCTGCACGCCGGTGCGCATGATGTCGAGGCGGCTCGCCATGGTCCCGAGCAAATCGCTCAACACACCGAACGTCAAATCCGGGTGAAGCATGTTGCCGAGCAGCGCTGGTGTGGCGCCGAGCCCGCCGCCCATCGCGCGCGATTTCACCGACGTCCGGCAGCTTGTCCATCGCGCGGCCTGGCGTTCGGATCGACGGCCGCCTGAATACCGAGCGAATCGACGGCGGCCTGCAGTGAAGAGATTTGCCCGGCGAGCTGACCGGTCGCCTCGCGATAACTGGCGTTCTCGATCTGCAAGCGCGATGTTCGATCGTTCGAGATCGGTGATGGTACTCGCGGGCGCTCCACCGCGCGCCCATTCCGATCAGGACCGGAAGCGCGAACACGCACGCAACGCCACCGAGCGTCGGCCAGCAGCGAAATCGTGAACCGGCGAACGACACCGGTCGTCCGATCCGCCAGAACGATCGTGTAGCGCCTCGAAGCCAAGAGCCTCCCGGGTAGTCGCAGATTTTGATCCGACGGACTCTACCATACGGCCGCAGCGCGATGGAAGTACCTGATACGAACGAGCAAGCGCCAGCTCTTCCATTTGCAATCACGCCTGATCTGGTCGGGTCCTTGCACAGGTGAGGTCGACGTTGACGTAGAACTGCGAAGTACGAACTGGTAGCGGAAACATTGGCAACGGGTTGGAACATGAAGGTATTCGTCGTGATGATCCTCGTTCTCCTCGCCGCGGCAAGCGCGGTGGCGTACGGCCGCGCGGACATGGCCGCCGGCATGGCCTCCGTCGTCGCGCACACGTCGCAGGCGGACGAGCCGATCTGGCTGCTGTTGTCTGGCAGCGCGCTGATTGGACTGGCCGGCGCGCTGCGGCGCTCGACGTTCTGAAGCACTGAAGCGCGCCCTTCGCCGGAGGGGGCGCGGGCGGAGGGCCATCCGCTAGCTCGTGGAGTTCCGGAAGAAGGCACCCTGCATTTGGAAGCTGAGGAGGCGGGCAATCTATGAAACGACTGTGGTTACTTCTCGCGTTTGGCGTGCTTCTGCCCGCCACAGCGCGCGCCGAACCGATTGCGATTCGTGCAGTCGTCGTCCGGCGGGTTCAGCGGCGGCACCATCGCCGTGGGGGGCTCGCTCACGATCGATCTGGGAACGATCGTGATGCCGGCCGGTTCCGTAGGAACCTACCTGATCAACGGTCTCCAGGCAGGCGTGAATTACACCGTCTCGTTGATCGTCTCGGGCATCACCGGGCTGGGACACGTTGACGCGCCGAACTCCTCGATCCGATCGGCGACGGCAACGACGCGCTCGATCCTGCGAGTCCAGCCGGCGTATGTGCCTGCCGGCTACTCGACGTCCAACAATAAGGATGGCCTCAGCTTCGCGCAGGACTCGGCGCTCGCGCGAAGCGCTATCTTCGCCGGCGGTTCGGCGATGGTGACCGCGGACGAGCTAACGAACCAGCGCGACATCCTGACGTTTGCCGGCCTCGGCTCGGGGATGGCGCGCGTGACGTTCGGGTTGCGCAACTACGGGAGCAACGGGTTCCTGTCTGCGGCTGAATGCCAACGGGAGACCAGGCGCCCGAACCGGCGTCGATGCTGCTGCTCGGCACCGGTCTCGCCGGACTGGCGGCGTATCGCCGCCGCCGTTCGGCGACCCGCTAGATTGCGTGGAGGCTTCTGTGACGCCGCGTCGCACGCGTGAAATCGTCGGTGGCGTGTGTGCTCGCAGGGGCCGTCTTCTGGATGTATGGGGGGATCGTGTCGTCGCTCGCCAGGCAATGGGCGAGCGACGACAACTATTCCCATGGCTTTTTCGTCGTGCCGCTGGCGCTGTATTTCGCGTGGGAACGTCGCGAGCGATCTGAAGGCCGCGCGACTTTCATCCCAGCAGTCTCGGGCTTCTTCTCATCGCGGTCAGTCTCGGCGTGCTCCTCGCGGGCTGCTCGGCGCCGAACTCTTTCTCACTCGCATCTCACTGATTGGCGTGATCGCTGGCATCGTCCTGTACGTCTGGGGGCGCGAGCACTTCCGCATCCTGGCGTTTCCCATCGCTTTTCTTCTCTTGATGATTCCGCTGCCGACGATCATCTTCAATCAGATCGCATTTCCGCTTCAGCTGCTGGCCTCGCGCGCCGGTGAAACGGTCGATTAGTCTCGCGGGTATCCCGGTCGTTCGCGAAGGCAACGTGCTTGCAGCTGCCGAGCCGGACGCTCGAAGTCGCGGAAGCGTGCAGCGGCATTCGGTCGCTGGTGTCGCTCATCATGCTGGCGATCGTGCTCGGACACTTCACCGAGCGCCGCATCGGCCGCCGAATGCTTCTGATCGCGCTCGCCGCGGTTCCGATTGCCATCCTCGCCAACGCCGCCCGCGTCGCCGGCACCGGCCTCGCGTCGGAACTGGTGAGCCCGGCAGCCGCTGAGGGTTTTCTTCACACATTCTCCGGATGGCTGCTCTTCGTCGTCGCGTTCATCGGATTGGTCGCGGTGCAGCGCGCGCTCGCGGGCAATCGCCGGCGGACTCCGCAGCTGCCGCCAGCTGTTCGGCCGCGCGAGGCGCAGGCGTGATGGTCCGCCGTGCCGCGGTCGTTGTCGCGCTGCTGGTGGCCGTTCGTTTCTACAGCGCGCACGTTGTCGTCGGCCGAAGCCGTCGTCCCGCGAGAACCGCTGTCCGCGCTGCCGCTGACGCATTGGTGAGTGGCATGGACACGAGGCGCCACCGCTTGCCGACGATGTGCTGGCGCAACTCGGCGTGGACGATTACGTCAATCGGGAGTACATCAACGCCGGCGACAGTGCCGGTCGGCCTCTACGTCGGCTACTACGCGTCGCAGCGCCAGGGCGACACCATCCACTCGCCGCAGAACTGTCTGCCTGGTGCCGGATGGCAGCCGGTTGAAACGCGGCGTCGCCGACTTGCAACTCGGCGGCCGCATCGTGCGGGTCAATCAGTTCGTCATTCAGAAGGGACTCGATCGGCAGCTGGTCTTCTACTGGTACCAGGGGCGCGGTCGCGTCGTCGCCAACGAGTACAGGAACAAGGCGCTGCTCATGCTCGACGCGGCGCGACTTCATCGGACCAACGGCGGGCTGGTGCGGTTGATCGCGCCGATCGACATCGACAGCGGAGCGGCGAAGACAGTCGCTCTCGTCGTTCGCCGTCACGCTCTTTCCACATCTGGACAAGCATCTGCCATGAGACAGTGTTGCGAAGGCTTGCGACGTGCATTGCCGCGGTTGTGCTGCTGTGGGCGGGCGCGTGTACGCGCGATCCGCAGGTCAAGGCGCAGAAGTACGTCGCCAGCGGCGACGCCTACCTGGCGAAGCATCAGAACAACCGGGCGCTCATCGAATACAAGCGCGCCGTGCAGGCGAAGCCCGAGTGGGCCGAGGCGCACTACAAACTGGCCAAGGCGTACGAGCTGCGAAGGCGATGCGGTCAACGCATATCGACGAGTACGCGCGCACGGGCGATCTTGATCTGTCGAACACGGATGCGCAGGTGCAAGGCCGGCATGCTGCTGCTGGCCGCGGGTGAGTTCGAAGCGGCGCGAACGCGCGCCGAGCTGGCGCTCACGAACGCGTCCGGACAGCGCGCCGGCGAACATTCTGCTCGGAAACGCGCTGGCCGGATTGAACGAAACAGACAAGGCGGTCAAGCAGATCGAACAGGCGATCAGCCTGGATCCGTCGTACGCGCCGGCGTGGACGGCACTCGGTGCGGTGCAGTTCCGCGCCGGCACTCGCGACGAGGCGGCCGAACGCCTTTCAGAAAGCGGTGGACCTGGCGCCGAGTTCGGTGGAGGCGCGTCTGGCGCTCGCGAACTTTCAGTGGGCGAGTGGTGATATCGAACAGCGGCGGAACGCACGCTGAAGACCGCGCTGGCCATCGACAGCAGCAACAACGAGATACATCGAGCGCTCGCCCTGCTGTACCTGTCGACCGCGTCGAGTCGCTGATGCGGAGCCGCATTTCAAAGCGCTCGCCTCCGAACCCGGCGGACAGATCGCGCTCGCCGACTACTACACGGGCGCGGGCGATCGCGAAAAGGCGATGACGGTCCTGCACGGCATCGAGTCCGGTTCCGACAAGAACGACGCGCGAGCGGCGACGCTGCGCATCTCGGCGCTCGAGTACTCGAGCGGGACGGAAGACCGAGGCCTACCAGATCGTCGATCGGATCATTCAGGAAAGCCCGAAGTACGCCGAGGCACGAATCGCGAAGGCACGCATGCTTCTCATGGACAAGAAGCCCGACGAGGCCGCCAAGGAAGCGCAGGAGGCGGTGAAGCTCGCCGCCGGCTCCGTCGCCGCGCAGTACACGCTCGGCTTGACCGCGATCGCTCGAAACGATCGCGCGCGCCGCCGAGGACGCCTTCCAAAGCGTGCTCAAGCTCAATCCGCGCGCCGCGGCGGCGCGCCTTCAACTCGCGCGTCTGCAGCTCGCGCGCGGCGAGGCGGCCGAGCGCGCTCGAATCGGCGGAAGAAGTCTCGCGCGAGCGTCCCGACGATGTCGATGCCGCGGTGCTGATGTCGAGGAGTCTTCGTGCGCAGGGCGACCTGCCGCGTGCCGAACGCGAGCTGACGCCCGCGGATTTCGCGCAATCCCGATGCCGCGCCTCTCCACCTCGAACGAGGATGGCTGGCGCTGCAGAGCAATGACATCCCGTCGGCACGGAAGTCGTTCGAAGACGCCCTGCGCCTCGTCCCCGATTCGTACGACGCGCTGGTCGGTCTGGTCACCGTCGACATCGCGCAGCGAAACATCGCCGCTGCGCGCGCCCGCGTGACGGCATGGCAGCAGCGATCGCCCGAACGATCCACGCCTGAAGATCCTGTCCGCCCGCGTCGCGCTCGCGACCGGGCAACACCGCCGAGGCGGAGCAGACGCTTGCGCGCGGTGGTGACGGCCGATCCGTCTCAACTGGATGCCTACGATCTGCTCGGCCGGATCGCGATGGCCAACGGACAATTCGATCGAGCGCTGTCCGAGTATCAGGCGCTGGCCACCCGTTCGCACGACGCCCGCCGGACCGCTGACGCTCGTTGGCATGATCCAGGACGCGCGTGGCGATCGCGACGGCGCGCAGCAGCAGTACGAGCAGCGCGCTCGCCGCTCGATCCGAACGCCGGAGTTGCCGCCAACAATCTGGCCTGGATGTATGCCGAGACTGGCCGGCTGGACGAGGCGCTGAAGCTGGCGACCGTCGCGCAGGCACAACTGAAGCGCCCGGAGGCCGACGACACGCTCGGATGGGTCTACTATCGCAAGGGACTTCTGCAGCACGCGATTGCGTCGTTCGAGCGCGCCGCGAACAAGGCGCCGAATAATCCCGTGTACCAGTACCATCTCGGCCTCGCGCAGTTGAAACAGGGCAACGATGCGCAGGGACGGGCCGCGCTCAAACGCGCGCTGGCGCTGAAATCCGATTTCAACGGCGCCGACGACGCGCGCAAGGCGCTCGAAGAAGACGAAGCTAGCGCGATCGCGTCACTCGCCTCTGAACTGAAGCGCTTCACCCAGTGGCTCGGCGCCAGATTCCGTCAGATCCGTCGAGATCCGCAATCGTCCGCGCGACGCGCAGGACGCGATCGTGTCCGCGCGCCGTCAGCGCGAGTCGGGTCAACGCCACGATCGAACATGCGGCGCGCCTCGCGATCGAGCGGCGTGTCGCGCTCGCAGCAGTCGCCCCTGCAAGCCGCGCGTTCAGCGTTCCGTCGCGCGCGATCTGCCGTGTCGCGCGCCGCCTCGACGCGTGCGCGAATGCGTGGCCGACGACTCGCTCGCCGCCGCGGCGGAGAGTTCGCGGGCGGGCAGCGCCGCGACCGAGACGGTCAGGTCCATCCGATCGCGCAGCGGTCCCGACAGTCGTGAGGCGTACCGCGCGATCTGCATCGGCGTGCACCGGCACGGACGGGACTCGTCGCCGTGGAATCCGCACGGGCACGGATTCATCGCGCCAATCAACATGAAGCGCGCCGGAAAGGTCACCGTTCGCAGCGCGCGCGCGATCCGCACGCAGCCTTCCTCCAGCGGCTGCCGCAGCACCTCGAGCACGCTCCGATTGAACTCTGCCATCTCGTCGAGGAAGAGCACGCCGTGATGGGCGAGGCTGATCTCGCCGGGCCGCGGATTCTGTCCGCCGCCGACCAGCGCGACATCTGAAATCGTGTGATGCGGCGCGCGAAACGGACGCTCGGTACATCAGCCCGTGGCCCGGCGCCGATCAGCCCGGCGACCGAGTGGATCGACGTGACCTCGAGTGCCTCGTCGAACACCAGCGCGGGCAGGATGCCCGCCACACGCCGCGCCATCATCGTCTTGCCGGAACCCGGCGGACCGATCATCAGCGTGTTGTGGCCGCCCGCCGCGGCGATCTCGAGCGCGCGGCGCGCCAGCGCCTGACCGTGGACGTCGGCGAAGTCGCCGTCCATGTCGCGCGCCGGCGCCGGCGGCGGCGACGATCGCCGTCGGCATCGATTCGCGACGCGGAACGCCGCCGGATCGTTCAGAGCGCGGCGACCGCTTCGTCGAGCGATCGCACGCGCGATACAGCTGCAGGCCCTTCGACGACTGCGGCTTCGGCGCGATTCGGCCGGGGGAGCAGGAGGCCGTTGAAGCGCTCCCGACGTGCCGCGGCGGCAATCGGCAGGACGCCGCGCGCCGAATGAATGCCGCCGTCGAGCGACAGCTCGCCGAGCAGCAGCACGTCGTCCACGTTGCGCCGGGTGACGACGCCGCTTGCCGCCAGGACGCCGAGCGCAATCGGCAGATCGAATGAGGAGCCGGCCTTTCGAATATCTGCAGGCGCGAGGTTGACGGTGACGCGGTGTTCGGGGAATTCGAAACCGGAGTTGCGAATCGCACTGCGGACGCGGTCGCGGCTTTCGCGCACGGAAGGGTCGGGAAGACCGACCATCGTGAAGCCCGGAAGACCGAAGGACACGTCGACTTCGACGGCGACCGTGCAGGCGTCGATGCCGAAGACCGCAGCGGTCCGCACGCACGCGAGCATCGGGCTCGAGCGATGCAAGGAGAGGACGAACGGGTTTATTGAGGATTCGCGTGGAGGAGCGCTGAGATCGCAAATTCTGAGTGCGAAACGCGCTCGTAGCGCGCTGCTTCAGCAGCGCGTCATGCGGTGACCGCGGGGCTAAAGCCCCGCGCTACGGGTGCCGGCGGGGTCCGTCACCTGACGATCTTCAGCCGCGTGCCGATCGCGAGCGCGTTGCCGTGAAGCTGATTCCAGGTCTTGAGCTTGGCCACCGTCGTGTCGAACAGTTCGGCGATTGAGAACAGCGTGTCGCCGCGCTTGACCTTGTAGACGATCGTGCTCTGCGTATGCGCCGGCGCATCCGGGATCGTGGCAGTGCCGCTGACCGGACGCGACGCGAGTTCCGCCGGCGCGGTGCGTTCGGTCCGCGACGGCCAGCAAGCGTCGCGGGGGCGCGCGGAATGATCAGTTCCTGTCCGCCGCGGACCCGCGACTTGATCGACAGGCTGTTCGCCTCCGCGAGATCGGTGCGGCTGACGCCAAGTTTGCGCGCGATCGTCGAAAGCGACTCACCGCTTCGCACCGTGTACCACTTCAGCGCGTTCAGGTCCGCAGGCGTCGCGTCCGCCAGCCGCGTCTTGAAACTTGTCGCCGGTGCCCAGCCGGAACCTTCAGTTCGAACGTCGGATACTTGACCGGCGTCGTCCAGCGGCGAAGCTGCGGGTTGAGTGACTGGATCTCGTCAATCGACGATCCGGTCCACTCTGCGACCCGGCGCAGATCGATCGCGCGCGGAACGTTGACCTTGTCGTACGCGACCGGCGTCGCTGCGCCACGATGTCGAATCCATACTGCACGGGATTCTTCGCGACGATGATGGCCGCGAGGATGAGCGGCACGTATTCGCGGGTCTCGCGCGGAAGATACTTCGACGACTGCGACAGTTCCCAGAAGTCTTCCTTGCCGGACCGCTTCATCGCGCGCTGCACGCGGCCGGGACCGCCGTTGTAGGCCGCGAGCACGAGATTCCAGTCGCCATCGAAGAGCTTGTTGAGCGTCTTCAGATACTTCGCCGCGGCGACCGTCGCCTTTTCCGGATCCGATCGCTCGTCGATATACCAATCGTGGTGCAGGCCGTTCTCGAGCGCCGTCGCCTTCATGAACTGCCACGGGCCCTTGGCGTTGGCCTTCGAGACGGCGTTCGGTTTGAAACCGCTTTCGATGATCGGGATGTAGGCGAGGTCGAGCGGAAGCCCTTCGGCCCGGAAGACGCTTCTGGATCATCGGCAGGTACTGCGTGCCGCGCGTCAGGCCGTCCTGGATGAACTCGCGCAGGCGTCCCTGAAACAGCTCGACGTACGCCAGCACGCGCGAGTTCTGCGGAATCGGAATGTCGTGTTCGGTGGCCGCGAGATCCTCCTTGACGGTCTCGGTCGTCTCCGGCGCCGCTTCGGGCTTCGGGAACGTCGCAATCGTCAGCAGTTCGTCGATCGACGCCGGCTCTTCCTTCTTTTCCGACGAAGCCGTCGCCCTGACGAAGGGCGGTGACCTCGTACGCGTTGATGCGATCGACGAGCTGATCGAAGTGTTCGCGCAGGCGCGCATCGGTCCGCGCGCCGTACGGCGACTCGAGCAGGATATCGACCGCGCGATCGAATTCCGCGCGCGCGCGTTCGAGATGCCCGACGTTCAGTTCCCGTTCGCCGGTTTCGAAATGCGCCTGCGATGAGGCAATCAGCGATGGCGATCGGATCGGGCGGCGGCGGAACGGCGGACCGGGGGCGTGCCGGACTGGCTTGACCTGCTCGGGCACCGGTGCCGCCTGGACCTTGGGCTTCGGGTTCGAGCCGCACGCGGTTGCCAGAAAAACTACGACGGCCGCTACCGGCCACCATGCACGCGTCGTCATGCTGGGCGCTCCCTCGAGGACTTCCGGACTTGCGCGAACCCGAAACTGCAAGCCGGGGGCCCTGTTGAGGTCGCCCCCAGCGCCACCTGCCGGTGGGCATGGTTTCTCCGCCGGGCCACTCGGCTTGACCGCTGTAGCGCGGCAAGCTTTTCGCGGCGTGGGCGCAGGCTCGAACGGCTTGCTACTGCTGGACTCGACAGCCGACTGTCGCCGATGCGGCCGGACGTTTCTGCGATGACCGGGCAAAAACGGTAACCGCGGAGCCTGACAAATTGCTGGGGCAAAAAGAATAACACCCACCTCAGCCCAAGGTCAACCCTAACTCCAACCTGCTCAACAATAACCAGCAGAATTGTGATCAGCGCGGCCAGCTCGCCTGTACGAAAACGCGATGCTCCTCGCCGAGGTCCCTGGCAGCCGGCGTGATGATCGTGTGTTCGCCAATCACAATTTTGCGACCCTGTCTGATGGCCTGCCGCACGTCGTCTTCGCATACGAAGTCAGTCGGTTTTTGCACGGTCGCCGGCTGATGGCGAGCGGTGCAGGCGTTCGGATTGACGCCGGTTCGCTTCGGAGACGACGACGGGGACGCCGGCAGGCTCGCCAGTCGCGGGCTCGCGGCGGTGCACGCTCCGGGCGGCGTGTAGCCGCGCGAGGCGAGAAATTCGTCAATCCGGCGGGCAAGGGGCGCGGCCGCGATGCCGCCTGGTTCGCGCGGCGGCTGCGGTCGCTCTTGGCAGCGCCGCCGTGCTGCCGGCTGGGCGTCGCGCCGAACCGGCGCGGGGCTGGTTTCGTACGCCAGTCGCTTGATGTTCAGAAGATGCCGCGGCGAGATGTTGTCGGACGTGATGTTCCCGCCGTACCCGCCGCACCCGAGCGTCATCGACGGATCCAGGCCGGTCGTCAGTCCGATCGACCCCAGCGTCGTCGGCGTGTTGACGACGATGCGGAAGGCGGGCTTCTTCAGGCCGAACTGCAGGATCACGTCGTCGTTTCTGCGAATGAATCGACATCGTGTGGCCCATGCCGCCGTATCGCAGAATCTCCTTGCAACGTTCGCAGCCGTCGCGCCAGTCGTTGACGACGTAGAAGGACAAGACGGGGCACAGCTTTTCGATCGACAGCGGGTAGTCGCGCCCGACGCCGGCGAGCTCGGCGATCAGGACGCGCGTTGTCGGCGGCACGGAGATGCCCGCCTGCTGCGCGATGTAGGTCGCCGGGCGTCCGACCAGTTTCGGATTCGGAAGGCGCTGCGGCGTGACCAGCACCCGGCCGACCGCGTCGATTTCGGCCGGCGACATGAAATGCGCGCCGATTGGCGACGAACTGCCGCTTCACTTCCTCGCACCAGCGGCGCGTCGCAGACGACCGAGTTTTCCGAGGAACAGAGCAGGCCGTTGTCGAACGTCTTGCCGGTGACGATGTCGCGGACCGCCTTGGTGACGTCGGCGGACGATTCGATGTACGCCGGCGCGTTGCCCGGGCCCGACGCCGTAGGCGGGTTTTCCCGCGCTGTAGGCGGCGCGAACCAGTCCCATCCCGCCGGTGGCCAGGATGACGGCGGTTTCGCGCGTCTTCATCAGTTCCTGGGTTCCCTCGAGCGTGACGGTCGTCATCCAGTTGATCGACCCATCAGGCGCCCCGGCTGTTCGCGCCGCTTCGTTCATGATCTCGGCGACGCGCGTAATGCACCGCGCCGCCGACGGATGCGGGCTGATGACGATCGGGCAGCGGGCCTTGAGCGAGATGAGGATCTTGTAGATGGCGGTCGACGTCGGGTTGGTCGACGGGACGATCGCGGCGACGACGCCGAATGGCTCTGCGATCTCGATGACCTTCTTGTCCTCGATTCGCCGGATCACGCCGACCGTCTTCATCGGCCGGATGAAGTTGTAGACCTTCTGCGACGAGAACAGGTTCTTCTGAACCTTGTCCGCGACGACGCCGTACCCGGTCTCTTCGTGGGCCAGACGGGCGAGCGCCTCGGCGTGCGGCGTCACGGCCGCCGCCATCGCGTCGACGATGGCGTCGATCTGTTGCTGCGAGAGCTCGGCGAGCGCCGGAGCGGCCTCTTTCGCCCGCCGTGCCAGCGAGCGAGCTTCGCTGATCGAGGTGAGATCGCGATCGGTCTGTGCCGTGGGCTGCGCCATGCGTGACCGACGGGGACGTTATGACGCCTTCGCGTCCTTGAGTTTCGGGAGGATCTTTTCCACTTCCGCGTGCGGCCTCGGAATCACGTGGACCGAAATCAACTCACCGACGCGGCGTGCCGCCGCCGCGCCAGCGTCGGTCGCGGCTTTCACCGCGCCGACGTCACCGCGAACGAGGACCGTCACATATCCGGCGCCGATGTATTCCTTGCCGACCAGGACGACGTTCGCGGCCTTGACCATCGCGTCGGCCGCTTCAATTGATCCAATCAATCCGCGTGTTTCGACCATTCCCAGCGCTTCGAGCATCACTCTCCTCGTGAACGAGGTGAACGTAACATATTGCAGTAGCTCGGACAACTAAGTTAGCATTCGCCTTCTGTGGTTTCCCGGCCGGGCCGGACCTGTCAGCCCTCTTTGATCGGTTGACCGAGTATTCATGTCCAGACGTGTTTCCGTGTTCACGTGCGCCGCGCGGCGATTGCGCTGCTGGCGGCGTCAATTTCCTGCGGTCGAAAATCCGACAACGAACCGCCGGTCGCGACGCCGTCGCTCACGCTCAGTCACGACAAGGTGCCGATCGGCAGTCCGGTCAAGCTGACCTACAAGTTCGTCGTCGCGCCGGACGCGAAGTTCAACACGGACTACTGGGTGTTCGTGCACGTACTCGATCCGACCGGCGAGTTGCTGTGGACCGACGACCATCTGCCGACCCCGCCCACGACAGCGTGGAAGCCCGGACAGACGGTCGAGTACACGCGAACGGTCTTCGTGCCGAACTATCCGTACATCGGGGAGGCGTCGGTCCGCCTGGGACTGTACGATCGCGCCACCACGAACCGCCTGACGCTGAATGCGCCGCAGGTCGGGCGGAAGGAATACCTGGTCGTCGAAGTTCCAGCTGCAGCCGCAGTCGGAGAACATCTTCCTTATTTATAAGGACGGCTGGCATCCGGCCGAGGTCGCGACCGACAACGCGGCCTCGGAGTGGCAGTGGACGAAGAAAACGGCGACGATTTCCTTCAAGAACCCCAAGAAAGACTCGACGTTCTATCTCGAATTCGACGCCCGCACCGACCTGTTCACCCCGCCGCAGCAGGTCACGATCCGCATCGGATCCGCGACGATTGCCACCTTTGCGGCCGACAGCCGCGAGCGGAAGCTGTACACGTTTCCGATTACCGCGGCCCAGCTCGGGACCGGGGACATGACGCGAGCTTGTGCTCGACCTCGATCGCACGTTCAGCCCGGGCAACGGCGATATCCGCGAGCTTGGGTCTTCGGGTGTTCCACGCCTTCGTCGAACCAAAATGAATCGTCCGGCTTCTGCCAGCAGCCAAGCGCCAGCACCCAGCCGTTACGAGCCAGCAGCCTGGCCGGCTGCGCGAGGTCCAGTTGTCCGCCGATACAGCTCAAGGGGGCGGCTTGACCTCCCAAGAAAGCTCGACTGTATTGATATCTGGACAGATTCAGGGCCCGGATGCTAGGATAGGTGCTTCGCATGAGACCAAAGACCCAGTTACTCGTGCCAGCCGCGCTTCTTGCGCTGCTGGCCGCGGCGATGCCCGCCTCGGCGGAGATCGTGTTTCTGAGTTCAGGCCGCACGCTGTCGGTCAAGGGCCACAAGTCGATGGCGACCACATCGTTCTGACGCTGCGCAGCGGGGGCGAAGTGACGTGCGACAAGACCCTGATCGAGAAGATCGAGCCGGACGAGGTGCCGTACGTCGATCCGGACGCCCCACAGGCAAAAGAACCGGAGCCGGCGCAGGACCAGCAGGACGGCATCGCTGCTGGACGGGACGCCCTACGGCGAAATCATCGCGTCGGTGTCGGAGGCCCAGGGGGTCAACCCGATTGCTGGTTCGGGCGCTGATTCAGGTCGAATCGAAGTTCCGGCCGACCGCCCGTTCACGCAAGGGCGCGATGGGGCTGATGCAGCTGATGCCGTCGACGGCGCGGGAATACAACGTCAGAAATCCCTTCGAGCCCAAGGCGAACATCGAAGCGGGGATCAAACACCTCAAGACGCTGATCGATCGATTCGGTTCGTCGCTCGAGCTTGGGCTTGCGGCGTACAACGCCGGCCCCGGCGCGGTCGAGAAGTTCAACGGCGTTCCCGCCTTATCGCGAAACCCGCAATTACGTCACGCCGCATCCTGTCGCTCGCCGGTCTGAAGTAAGACCGCCTTGGCCACGTACCGGGGTCAGACCCCGGTCGTTGAATTGGCCACTCTGGGCTTAACCTACCCACGAAATAGCGACGGAGCCTGCCGTACATTGAAGCGGCAGAGTCCAGCGCCGGGCGCATTTCTCCCAGCCGGTGACCCGGTTTCGCTGTCTAATGCAGGGGACGGTCGGGGTAAACCGCCGCTCGGGTGATATATAATTTGCGGATAGATCGGCCGATAATGCCCACACAGACAAGATCTTGCGCGGACACGCGGTCTCGCCCGACTAATAACATGGAGTTTCGCTGCAGGCTCGGCACCCCCGGCGGGGAGATCGTCGAAGGGGTCTACGTCGCCGAAGAGCGAGGCGCGCCTCCGGCGCGAATTCGAGGAGAAGGGCCTGTACGTCCTCGCGATTCAGCGCGCTGGGCGGGCGGCTCTCGGCTCGTTCAAGCTTCCGCGGCGCACCCGGATCTCGACGCGCGAGTTTCTGGTCTTCAATCAGGAACTGGCGACCCTGCTGAAGGCGGGCATGCCGCTCGTGCAGTCGCTCGATATCCTGCGCCAGCGGGTGTCCAACCCGCTCCTCAAAGTCGGTGCTGGACGACGTGTACGACCGGGTGCGGGCAGGCAGTTCGCTTTCCGAAGCGTTTGAAGCGCAGGGGACGCTGTTCCCGGGCGTCTACACCGCGTCGCTGCTCGCAGGAGAGAAGAGCGGCAGCCTCGAGCAGGTCATCCGCCGGTATGTGGCCTACGTGAAGGTCATCTCGGCGGTCAAGCGAAAGACGATTTCGGCACTGGTTTACCCCGCGATCCTGCTGGCGCTCTCCTGCGTGGTGGTCGGCATCATCGTGCTCCGGGTGGTGCCCGAGTTCGGCGCGTTCTACAACCAGTTCGATCGGGAGCTGCCGCTGTCGACCCGGATCATCGTGTCGTTCTCGAACTTTGCCGTTGCCTACTTCTTCTTCGTCGTGCTCGCCGTCGTGGCGATTGTGTTTGCGTTCGTCGCCTGGCTGAAGCGGCCGGGAAATCGCCGACGGTTCGACCGGTGGACTCTCGGCATCCCGACGCTTGGTCCGATCGCGCAGAAATTCGCGACGTCGCAGGCGACGCGCACGCTGGCGACGCTGCTCGGCGGCGGCATCCCGCTGGTGAATGCGATCGACGTGTCGGCGCGATCGATCGGCAACCAGTATATGGCGCACGAGCTGACGACGGCGGCGCAACAGGTCCGCGAGGGACGCGCGCTGGCGTCGGCCATGATGCCGAGCGGGGCATTTCCAGACGTCGCGATCAAGATGGTCGAGGTCGGCGAATCGACCGGCGCGCTGCAGGAGATGCTGAACAGCCTGTCGGAGTTCTACGACGAGGAAATCGAAACGAGCCTGACGCGGTTCATCACGATCGTGGAGCCCGCGCTCCTCGTGATCATGGGCATGATCATCGCGGCGCTGCTGCTGTCGCTCTATATGCCGCTGTTCAATTTGTCGTCGATGATTAGTTAATGAAAGCTTCCAGCTTCCAGCTTCCGGCTTCCAGCTCCTGGCTGGGAAGTTACCGGGCAAGAGCGGGAAGCTGGCAGCTGGTAGCTGGTAGCTCTTAATGGATACTCAACCAACATCCACCGACCCCGATCTCTACGTGGCGGGTGTCGAACCGACCGACGCCGAGCACGCGGCGGAAGTGGCGCAGGCGAAACGGCTGGCCGAGCGCTACCGGCTGGAGTTTGTCGATCTGTCGCAGTTCAGCATCGACCACGAGCTGTTCCGCGCGATTCCCGCCGACCTGATGCTGCGCTACGGGTTCGTCCCGTACCGTCGGGAAGGGCACTCGCTCGTGATCGTCGTCTCCGATCCCACCGATCTGCCGATGATCGACGAGCTGGGCGTGCTGCTCGCGACGCCGATCAAGGTCACCGTCGGGACGCCGTCGGCGATTCAGTCGATCCTGAAGAAGAGCGAGAGCTCGCAGCGAGTGCTCGAGGACGCGACCGAGAGCTTCCAGCTGCAGATTCTGCGCGAGGACGACTCGGGCGACGAGGCGCTGACGGTCGAGAAGCTCACCGCCGACGCGAGCCCGGTCATCCGCCTGGTCGATACGACCCTCTACAGCGCCATCCAGCGGCGCGCGAGCGACATTCACATCGAGACGCAGGACGATGCGGTGCACGTGAAGTATCGCATCGACGGCGTGCTGCAGCCGGCGATGCGGCCGATCGACAAGCGCTTCCACAGCACGATCATCTCGCGCGTGAAGGTCATGGCGGAGCTCGACATCGCCGAGAAACGCGTGCCCCAGGACGGACGTTTCAAGCTGCGCATGCCGGGGAAGACGATCGACTTCCGCGTGTCGATCATGCCGAGCGTGCACGGCGAAGACGCGGTCATCCGTATCCTCGACAAGGAATCGATCAGCGAGCAGTTCCACGAGCTGCGGCTCGATATCCTCGGGTTCCCCGAGGACGAGCTGCGGCGGTTCCGGAAGTACATCGCCGAGCCCTACGGCATGGTCCTGGTGACCGGGCCGACCGGCAGCGGCAAGACGACGACGCTGTACGCGGCGCTGTCGGAGATCAAGTCGATCGAGGACAAGATCATCACGATCGAGGATCCAGTCGAATACCAGCTGCGCGGCATCACCCAGATTCCGATCAACGAGAAGAAGGGGCTGACCTTCGCGCGCGGTCTCCGATCGATCCTGCGGCACGATCCCGACAAGATCATGGTCGGTGAAATCCGCGACGCCGAGACGGCGCAGATCGCGATCAATTCGGCGTTGACCGGTCACCTGGTGTTCACGACCGTCCACGCCAACAACGTGCTCGACGTGCTCGGCCGGTTCCTGAACATGGGCGTCGAGGCGTATCAGTTCGTGTCGGCGCTGAACTGCGTCCTCGCCCAGCGGCTGGTGCGCAACATCTGCGTGCACTGCAAGCGTCCGCAGAAAGTCACGCGGGCGATGCTGGAAGAGTCGGCGCTCGATCCAGCGCTCGAGCACAGCGGCCTGTTCTTCGAGGGAGCGGGCTGCATCGAATGCGGAGGAACGGGCTATCGCGGGCGGACGGCGATCTGCGAACTACTCGACCTGAGCGACAACATCCGCGAGCTGATCCTGAATCGGCGCCCGACCTCTGAAATCAAGAAGGCGGCGCGCGACGAAGGCATGCGTTTCCTGCGGGAGTCCGCCGTCGAGCAGGTGTTGAAAGGGATCACCACGCTCCGCGAAATCAACAAGGTGACCTTCGTCGAATGAGTGCTGCACTGCCACGCTGGCTCGCGAATCGACCGCCAGCCGCCGCCGTCGAGATCAATCCGCGACGGGTCACGGCCGCCGTGATTGCGGAACACGGAGGCGCGCGTGTGCTCTCGAGCTATGCCGGCGAGCCGTTGCCGCCGGGCGTCGTCGACGCGAGCCTGAATGCCATCAACGTGCACGATCCAGCGGCGCTGACTGCCGCAATCCGGATCGTGCTCGATCGGCTGTCGTCGCGGCCGAGACGCATCGCGCTGGTTCTTCCCGACACCGTCGGCAAACTGTCGCTGGTGCGGTTCGAGAAAGTCCCGGCGAAGGCGGAGGATCTCGATCAGCTGATTCGGTGGCAGGTCCGCAAGGCCGCGCCGTTCAAGATTGAGGACGCGCAGGTGTCGTGGATTCCCGGCATCGTGCTGCCCGAAGGCGGGCGTGAGTACGTGGTCACGGTCGCGCGCCGCGACATCATCGAGAGCTACGAGCGCGCCTGCGAAGCGGCGGGCGCCTATCCGGGCATCGTCGATCTGGCGACGGTCAATCTGATCAACGCGGTGCTCGCCACCGACGGGCGAGCCGTGCCGAGCGCCGACTGGCTGCTCGTGCACGTCGCCGCTGATTACAGCACCATGGCGGTGGTGCGCGGAGCAGACGTCATCTCCTTCCGCACCCGCCCGTCCGAACAAGACGATGATCTGGCCGATCTCGTGCACCAGACGGCGATGTATCACGAGGATCGACTCGGCGGCGGCGGCTTCGCCCGAGTCGTGCTCGCGGGCGCGTCGCTGCGGGGAGCCGAGGCGGTCGATCGGCTGCGACGCGAGCTCGAAGGCCGGCTCGGGATCCGGGTCGATCCGCTCGATTTCCGCGGCGCGGTTGCGATGCGCGATCGTATCGCGGCCGCACCGGAACTGCTGGACAGCCTGGCGCCTGCGATCGGTCTCATCCTGCGGGAGCGGGTCGCCTGATGCTCAGGAGCAATCTCGCGACCCGGCCGTTTTACAACGAGCGGGTCATCCACGTGCTCGTCGCTGCCGCTGCGGCGATCGTGCTGGCGGTGACGGTGCTCAACGTCAGCCGGATCGTCACGCTGTCGCGCCACAGCACCGAGCTGTCCGCGCACACCAGCGGCGATCGCACCGAAGCGGCGCGGTTGAGCACCGAGGCGGCGCGCATTCGCCGAACGATCAACAAGGACGAGCTGGGCGTGATCGTCAGGGCGGCCGAGGAAGCGAACGCGCTGATCGATCAGCGGACGTTTTCGTGGACGGAGTTCTTCAACCAGATCGAGGCGACGATTCCGCCCGACGTCATGCTCACGTCGGTGCGTCCGTCGTTCAAGGATGGCGTGACGACCGTGACGATGATCGTGCTGGCCAAACGGCCTGCCGACGTCGATGAGTTCATGGAGAAACTCGAGGCGACCGGCGCCTTCGAGGACGTCCTCGCGACGAACTCGGAACTGACTGACGACGGTCTGCAGCGCGCGACGATTCACAGCGTGTACGTCGGAGACGTCGCGGAGCCGGAGCCGGCATCGGCTGGTGAGGCGAAGTCGAAGCCGACGGCAGAGGGAACGCCGGCACCCGCGCCGGAGCCAAACGCACCGGCGCCCGCGCCCGCCCAACCGCAGCGCGGCGGAGGGCGCCAGTAACGGACGCACGGCGTATCCTCACCGAGAAGCGCAGGTTGATTTGGCCGATCGCGATTGCGCTGCTCGTCAACGTCGCGCTCTTCGCCATCGTCGTGTACCCGCTGTCGAAGAAGGTTGCCGGCGGCGAGCAGGAATCAACCGCGGCGACCACCACGCTCAACACCGCCAGGCGGGATTTTCAAGGGGCCCAGGCGACGGTCAAAGGTAAGAGCCAGGCCGATCAGGAGCTGCAGAGGTTCTATAACCAGGTCCTGCCGCCCGACATGAGCGCGGCTCGTCGAATCACGTTCCTCAGAATTCAGCAGCTCGCGCAGCAGTGCGGCCTTCGGGTGGAGCGCACGAACTCGGAAGCCAAGCCGGAGCGCGACAGCCAGCTGGTGAGGTTCATCTATCGAGTGGCGCTGTCGGGCGAGTATCGAAACATCCGGCGCTTCATTCACGAGCTCGAGACAGCGCCGGAGTTTCTCGTGCTCGAGAACGTGGAGCTGACACAGAGCGAAGTCGAAAACCGTGGCATCAACGTGAACGTCGATATTGCGACGTACTATCGGGCGGGGGCGAATGGAATCTGACACGTCCACGCCGCCTTCCGGCAGACCTCGCCCGTGGCTGCTCGTCGCCCTCGGGCTTGCGGTTGTGCTTGCGCTGCTCTCGACCTTCATGTCAGGTAAGTCAGCCGCGCCGACAGCGCCGTCGTCTAATCCGCGGGCGACAGCCCGGGCCAAGAAAGCCGCCGATAACGTGCAGCCCGGCGATCTGGATGTGCACCTCGAGGCGTTGAAGGAGCAGAAGCCGGCGGCCGAATCGAGCGATCGGAATCCATTCAGGTTCTACGTAAAACCGCCGCCTCCACCGCCTCCGCCGTCGCCGGCGGAGATGGGGCCGAAGACGCCGCCTCCGCCGTTGGTGCCGACGACCACCGTCGTGCCGCCACCGCCGCCCATCCCGCTGAAATACATTGGGCTGCTGGAAGGGGTTCAGGGGCTGGGGAAGATGGCGGTCTTCAGCGACTGCCGGACGACGATGCGCGCACGCGAAGGGGAGATAATCGCCGGGCAGTATCGTCTCGTGCAGATCGGCACCGAATCGGTGGTCATGGAATACACCGATGGACGGGGCCGATCGAATATCCGCATGTCCGGCCAGGATTGTGTCGGCAAGTAGCAGGGCCCGATTGAACGGGCGTCGATAATGGAGTGCCGGTGTTGAAGCACAGGCTGACAGCCGTAATTGTTCTCGCGATGCTCGTCTCGGGATGCGCGGCGGGGCACGCCTACCGTAAGGGTCAGGAGTCGTCCCGGGTCGGCGATTGGGACGCCGCCGTCACGCATTACACGGAGGCGGTACAGGAAAGCCCGGAGAAGGCGGAGTACAAGATCGCGCTCGAGCGCGCCACGCAGACGGCGTCGCGCGAGCATCTCAGCCGCGCGCACGATTTCGAGCAACACGATCAGCTCGACCTGGCGCTGCTCGAATACAAGAAGGCGCTGGAACTCGATCCATCGAATCGCCTCGCAGCGTCGAAGTCGGTCGAGCTGGAAAAGACGATTCGCGATCGCATCGAATCGACGCGTCCGAAGCCACCGATCCAGGGAATGCGCGAGGAGGCCCGCCGCGCGAGCACACCGCTCCTCAGCCCGACGGCGCCGGTCCCCGTCATCAGCTTCGGTCCGAACGCAAGCGTCAGGGACATTCTGAACTTCATCGGCGCCGCGACCGGTATCAACGTCACGTATGACCAGCAGTACCAGGACAAAGCCTACGCGGTGCGGCTCGAAGACGTGACCCTCGAGCAGGCGCTTCAGCAGGTCACCGCCGCCAATCAGCTCTTCTACAAAGTTCTCAATCCCAAGACAATCATCATCGTTCCGGACAACGCGCAGAAGCATGCGCAGTACGACGATCTCGTCGTCAAGGTCTTCTTCATCTCGCACGCCGACGTCGCCGAGATCTCGCAGATCATCAACACGATCATGCGCATCCCGACAATGCCGGTGCAGCCGACCGTTCTCCAGAACAAGACGGCGAACACCCTGACCGTGCGGGCCACCGCGCCGGTGATGGACGTTATCGAACGCATCATCAAGGCGAACGACAAGCCGCGCGCCGAGGTGATCGTCGACGTGCAGATCCTCGAGGTGAATCGGAAGCGCACGAAGGAGCTCGGGCTGAACCTGAGCAACTACGCGCTTGGTCTGACGTTCTCACCCGAGGTCGCACCCCCAAACACGTCCGGCAACCTGTCCTCGGCGCCGACGGTGCCGCCGCCGTTCAACCTGAACACGATCTCGCAGGGCATCAGCACTGCCGATTTCTACTTGACCGTGCCGACGGCACTGATCAAGTTTCTCGAGACCGACTCGCGGACCAAGGTGATCGCGAAGCCGCAGCTCCGCGGCGCCGAGGGAACCAAGCTGACGTTGAACCTCGGCGATCAGATCCCGGTGCTGTCGACCGTGTTTGGCGCGCAAGTTCCTGGCGGCCTGGCCAGCGTCCCGCAGTCGTCGTTCAACTACAAGGACGTCGGGGTCAACCTCGAGATGACGCCGCGGGTGACCTACGAAGGCGAGATCGTGCTCGACGCATTCACCGTCGAGAGCAGCGCGCTCGGACCCAGCATCAGCGTCGCGGGTCAGGACGTGCCCTCGTTCAGCTCGCGCAAGGTCACCACGAAGCTGCGGCTGCGTGAAGGAGAGTCCACGCTGCTTGCCGGCCTCCTTCGCGACGAGCAGCGCAAGATCTTGAGTGGATTCCCCGGCATTACGAAGGTCCCAGTTCTGAGAACGTTGTTCGGGTCAACCAGCGACGAGATCAACCAATCCGATATCGTCATGCTCCTGACGCCGCATATCGTGCGCACGCACGAGCTGACCGTCGATGATCTCTCGTCGATCTACATCGGGACGCAACAGAACGTCGGACTTGGCGGTCCGCCGCCGCTCATCGCGCCGCAGCCGGAGCCGCAGCCGGCTCCAGCGCCCGCGCCAGGTGCGCCGCTGCCCGCTGGTACGACGACGCCCGGAGTGCCAAGCACTGGGGGCGCGAATCCCCCGGGGGGAGTGCCGCCAACGAATTTCCCGCTGCCGCCCGGCGGGGCGCCGGTGCCGTCGCTCGTGACGCCGCTGCCGACGGCCCCAGGGGGAGCGCCACCGCCGCCTCCGGTCGGGCCAACGACCGTTACTCCGGCGCCGGTCACGCCGCCGCCCGGAGCGGCTCCGACGACCGCGCCACGGGACGTCACGACGACACCGCCGTCACCGGCTGGCACGCCGCCAGCAAGTTCGACTGCGCAGATCATCGTGACCTCTTCGGTGCCCGAGTTCCGCGTTGCCGGCGGGCCGTATAACGTTCCCGTTTCGATCAACAACGTCTCCCGCTTGTCGGTGATTACGCTGACGGTGACGTTCAACCCGAACGTATTGCGAGCCCGGCAGGCGCAGGATGGTACGTTCATGCGCCAGGGAAATGTCGGGACGTCGTTTACGCCGCGCATTGACGCGGCAACCGGACGAGTGGACATTGCCATCACGCGCACCGCAGATTCGGCAGGCGCGTCGGGCGGAGGGCTCCTGGCCGGGCTCGTTTTCGATGCCGTTGGTCCAGGCAACTCCGTGATCCAGGTCAGCGGTGTCGCGAGCACGCCGGAGGGGACCCCAATCCCGCTGCAGTTCAACCCGATCAATGTGACGGTTCGGTGAACGGAGATGACGGAGGCAACGGTTTTCACTCGAAGAAACGAAAGTACCAAGACGAACGAAGGCTTCTTCGTAAACGGCTTCACGTTCATCGAGCTCCTCGTCGTCACGACTATTCTGCTGATCCTCGCCTCCGCGGTGCTGCCGCTCGCAAAAGTGACGATTCAGCGGCAACGGGAGATCGAGCTTCACCGCGTTCTCCGCGAGATGCGAGGCGCGATCGACAAGTACAAGGACGCGGTGGACAACGGCCTCATCGGATCGGTTGACGTGCGTGCCGGAAGCGAAGGCTATCCACCCGACCTCGATACGCTCGTCGATGGGGTGTCGGTGGCAAACGATGCGTCGGGACGGAAGCTGAAGTTCTTGCGGAGGGTTCCGGTCGATCCGATCACGAACTCGAGCGAGTGGGGTCTTCGCGCCTATGCCGACAAACCTGACTCGTCGTCGTGGGGCGGCGGAAACGTCTACGACGTTTACTCGAAGGCCGAAGGCACGGGGCTCGACGGAACGAAGTACAAAGACTGGTAGGTACCGACGTGGCGAATCTCAAGAGACTACGGCGCGACGGCGGTTTCACGCTCATCGAGCTCCTCATCGTCATTGCCTTGATCACCATCCTGGCGACGATGGGTGTCGTGCAATACCGGAACTCGATCCAGGCCTCCAAGGAAGCCGTGCTCCACACGGATCTCTTCCGCATGCGCGACGCGATCGATCAGTACTACGCCGACAAGGCTAAGTATCCGGCGTCGCTCGACGCGCTCGTCAGCGACGGCTACATGCGCGCAATTCCCGAGGATCCGATGACGAAGTCGGCCGACACGTGGCAGACCGTGCCGGCCGAGCCGGAGCCCGGCAATCCGTCAGCCGAGCCTGGCATCTACAACATCAAGAGCGGAGCGTCCGGCACCGGGCTCGACGGCACGTCGTATTCCGATTGGTAAACCTCGAATCAGTGATCACGTCAGCAGCTGGGCCGCGAACTCCGAACTGCGAACCCGCGAACCACGAACTGTGAGCTGCTAGCCACGGATCACCGTTCGCCGTCGTATGAGAAAGAGCACAGTGCCGACGATGATCACGAGAACGGCCAGGCGAATCGATTCGAGCGACTTGGGTCGCATGACGATCACATAGACGAACCCCAGGAAGGCAAGCACCGCCGGAATCGGGTAGAGCCACATGCGGAAAGGCCGCGGCAGGTGCGGGTCGCGGCGGCGAAGCACCATCACCCCGAGCGTTTGCGCGAGGAACTGCGTCGAGATACGGATGACGACCAGCGCGGTGACGACGTCGGCGAGCTTGAACAGACAGAAGACCGCGGCGGCTCCGCCGAGCCACAGCAGCGAGACGTGGGGAAAGTGGTGCTTCGGGTGAACGCGCGCGAAGATCTTGAAGTAGTCCCCTTCGAGCGCGGCGGCATACGGGACGCGCGAGTATCCGAGCAGGAGCGAGAACACTGACGCGAACGCCGTCCACAACATCATCACGGTGACGAGCGCGCCGGTCTTCGGCCCCCAGATCCGCGCCATGAAATCGGAAGCGATGTAGCGCGACTTCTCGACCTCCTGCCACGGCATCGCGCCGAGGATCGAGAGGTTCATCGTCAGGTAGAGCAGGGCGACGCCGCCGATCGACAGGAGGATTGCGCGAGGAATGACGCGGCCCGGATCGCGAATCTCGCCCCCAAGGTAGCAGACGTTGTAGTAGCCCCAGTAGTCATACACGGCGATGAGCAGCGCGGCGCCCAGGCCGGTGAAGAAACCGTGCGTCGGTTCCCAGGCGCCCGGAGGAAATGTGAAGGCTTGCGATGGCTCGAAGTGGGTCACGCCGGTGAAGATGATGGCGAGGGTCGTCCCGACGACGCCGACCCAGAGAAGCGCGCCAAGCCGTCCAATGATCGTGATTCGGCGATAGAGGAGCACGACGGCGGTCGCGACTGTGGCCATCGCGAGGAATGTTCCGTTCGTGATCGTGAATTCCAGATAGGTCGTGCCGATGCCGGGAATGGATAACGGGATTCGTTGCGCGGTAATGGTGTTGTGCAGTGCGGGCCACAGGTATTCCGCGTACTGGGCAAAGCCGATACAACCGGAGGCCATCGAGAGCGGCGCGCTGAAGGTGAGCTGAAAGACAAAGAGAAACGCGAGCCAGCCGCCGACACGCGGTCCATACATCGCGCGCAGATAGCGCACCGGTCCGCCGGCCTGAGGCAGGGCGGCGCCAAGTTCGGCCCAGACCAGGCCGTCGCAGACGACGAGCACTGCGCCGAGGATCCAGCCGACCATCGCCTGCGGCCCGTGCATGGTCGCCACCATCAGCGGGATGGTGACGAACGGACCGACGCCGATCATGTCGATCATGTTCAGCGCCGTCGCGTGCCAGAGACCAATTCCCCGGACGAGACCGTGATCTGAAGATTGAGGAGCAGGAAGTGGCGTGTTATCGGATTGGGCGGGCGGCATCAGGACAAATTCTACCCGTCCGCCTCAACGCCGCCATCCGTCTCAAATGACGATGAGCGTGTCAGCCTCTGCCGCCACGGATAACGGGCTGCACCGGACCAGGGCCAAAACCGCGGGGGCCTCGTCCGCCGTCAGGCCCGGGTACTGTTCCGGGCTGTCCTCGTCCGGGGCCTCGGCCCGGGCCAATGCCAGGTACCTGGCTTCCACGACCACGACTCGGCAGACCGGGCGCGGCCTGTCCACCGGGACCGCCGGGACGGTTGCTGACACTGCTGAACAGGAACAGCCACTCGTTGTAGTGAGTGCCGGATCCTTTATAAAGCCTGAACGAAGATTCCTTGCTCTTGCTCCGCACGCCCATGAGTCCGCCGCCCCCTCCCTGGCCTCCGGCAAAGGGAGACGGACTGGGAGAGGAATTGCGGGAAGGCGGAGCGCTGAGGCCCGTCATCGGTGCGCCCTGACGGCCGCCGATGCCAGGCGTTTGCTGCGTGGGGCCTCCCTGCCCGGGAACGCCGCCGGCAGCCAGGATGACGTCCCACTCGCCATCCTTGGTCATCGGATCCTTGTATTTCTTTCGAAGGAACCTGCCCTGCACGAGCACGTCGAGGCTGGGCGGATAGCTGCCGCCGCCCATTTTTCGCATGTAAAGATTGACAGCGCGCGCGATCTGCTCGCCGCGGAAGACGAGTTCCGCTTCCTTCTCGCGCTGCGCCTGGGTTCGCCAGACGGGCATCGCGACGGTCATCACGACCATCATGACTCCGATGCTGACCAGCAAGGCCGCCATCGCGTATCCGCGCTGGCCGTCTTGACCACCCGCTAAACACATGAGAGTATTATCCTTAGCGTCTCCGATGGTATCACACATGAAGCGCTCCTTCACCCTCTCCGCGGTGGCCGGCATCGCTGCGTTCCTGGCTGTCTCGCTGGGCTGCGATAAGGTTCCGCTCCTGGCGCCGACCGGCTCGGTCATCTCGCTGTTTGCGGCGGCGAATACCGTCCCCATCAACGGCGACATCGAAGTCGTGGCGAACGTCATCGAGAACGGGGTGGCTGCCAGCAGCACCCCCACGACACCCACGACTCCGGGGACGACGACTACACCGGGCACTACAACTACGACGACCGCCGGAGCCGGAACGCCGGTACAAAATGGCACGCTCGTCTCGTTCACGACGACGATTGGCCGAATCGAACCGAGCGAAGCACGGACCAGCAACGGTCAGGTCCACGTCCGATTCTTCGCAGGCACTCAGAGCGGTGTCGCGACGATCACGGCGTTTTCCGGCGGAGCGTCGGGCAAGCTGGAGAATCTGAAAGTGGGGGCGGCCGGCGTCGAGCGCGTGATCGTCAGCGCGAGTCCGCAGACGCTGCCGCCAGGCGGCGGGCCGGCGACAATCAGCGCGCGTGTCGAGGATGTGTCGGGCACAGGGCTCTCCGGGATTCCGGTTACGTTCACGACCGATCAAGGCACGCTGAATCCACCAACCGCGACGACAGACTCATCGGGTGTGGCGACGACGATCCTCAACGCGCCACGGACCGCCAAAGTTACTGCGAGTGTGGCGGGGAAGACGGCCGACGTGACTGTCACCTTGAGTCCACGAACCGGCATCACCCTCACAGCTCCGACGACGCAAGTGTCTGCCGGACAGCCGGCGACGTTCACGGTTGCGGTTGCCGCCACCGCAAACATCCAGAATGTGACAGTGGATTTTGGCGACGGACGTCAGCAGTCGCTCGGCGCAATCGCCGGTTCGACAACCGTTCAGCACACGTATACCGAGGCCGGGACGTATAACGTTCGAGCCATCGCGACCGACGCGAGTGGATTTACCGAACAAGTCGCGACGGCCATGACCGTGCTGCCGGGCCAGCCGCCAGCAGTCATCATCACGGCGTCCAACAACAATCCAGGACTCAACGAGACGGTGATCTTCACCGCCACGGTGTCGGGCGCAACGTCCACGATTCTTCGGTACGAATGGGACTTTGGAAACGACGCCCAGCCCAGAACCGCGAGCACGACGGGGAACCGGGCGACCGCCAGTTACACCAGTCCAGGCTCGAAAGTCATTACCGTCAGGGTCATTCAGGCCAGCGGCCCGAGTGGAGACGGCACAACGTCGATTGTGGTCAGGAATTCCTTCCGCTGAGGAATGAAGCAGGGTAGGCGCGGGGTCTAAGACCCCGCCCTACCGGCGATCGAACTCTTCGATCACCGCATCGTGAAAGGCCGGCCGGATTGCCTGGATGCGCGTGTTCTCACGCGTCGGGTGCACGCGGTTGGTCAGCAGCACGACATAGACATCCCGCTCCCAATCGATCCACAGCGATGTGCCGGTGAAACCGGTGTGGCCGATCGCGGTTGACGACATCCGCGTGCCGCACGACGAGGTCGGCAGCATCGTGTCCCACCCGAGGGCCCGCGAACTGCCCGGCACGGTCGTACGGCGAATGAATTCGCGAAACGTCGAAGGCTCGGCCAATGCTCGCTTCCCGGCGATCGTCTGCAACACCGCTTGGGCGAAGGACCCGACCGCGCCCGCCGTGCCAAAGAGTCCCGCGTGTCCCGCGGCGCCACCGAGCGCCCATGTGTTCTCGTCGTGCACTTCGCCGATCAGCAATCGTCCCCGCCACGTGTCGAGTTCGGTCGGGGCGGTTCGCGGCCGCCACGTTCGCGGCGGATTGAACGTGAGCGGTTCGGTGGTGATGAAGGAAGCCACTCTCCGAAACTGAGAGGCGAGCGTAAGTGCCGGATCGAAACGGCCCGGTTCACGCGATGCGCCGCGCGCGTCCTCGAGCATGAACCCGAGCAGGATGAAACCGAGGTCGGAGTAGGTCGACCGGGATCGCGGCTCGTACTCGAGCGGAATGTGACTGATCGCCGGTTCGAATTCGATCCGGCCGGTAGAGTCCCGGAAGAACGGCAGGTACGCGGGAAGGCCGGAGCTGTGCGCGAGCAGGTCGCGAACGGTGACGGTCTCGCGATCGGAACCACGCCATTCCGGCAGCCAGTCGCGGACCCGATCCTCCACCGTCAGCCGTCCGTCGTCCACCGCACGCATCACGAGCGTGGTCGTGGCGATGGCCTTCGTCAGCGACGCGAGATCGAAGACCGTCTCGTTCGTGGTTTCCGGCGCGCCGGGTTCGTAGGTCAGCGCGCCAAACGATCGGCGCCAGATCGCGCCGTCTTCGCGGCCGACTTCGGCCACCGCCCCGGGAAATGCGCGATCGAGGACGCCGTGGAGCAGGATCTCAGCGGCGCGATCGAAGGGGTCAGGCATCCGCGCGCCGGGGCATTGCAAACGACAGCGCCACCGCCACGCCGCTCGTGCACGCGGCGCCGATCAGCGCGTACCACGTCCAGGCGAACGCGCTGGTCCACCAGACATATGTCACGACGAGCGTGCCGCCGATCATGCCCCAGAGCATCGCCGTCGATCCGACGCGACGAATCAGCACACCGGTCAGAAAGGCGCCGAGAACCGGTCCTGCGGAAAAGGACAGGACGAGCAGGCCCGCGTCGAGCACCGATCGATCGATCCATTGCGCGCCGAGCGCGACGGCAATCTGCGCGATGCCCCAGCCGATAGTCGCGTGCCGGGACAGCCGCATCAGTCGATGCTCATCGGCATCGGGCCTCACGTACTTCAGGTAGAAATCATTGACCGTCGTCGCCGCCAGCGCGTTGATCGAGGGCGAGAGCGCAGCGGCGACGATCGCGGCGATGATGAACCCGGACACACCCTGCGGAATGCCGGACACGACGAAGAGCGGGAGGATCTCGTCATTGCGTCCGAGCGGCCGCAGCAACGGCGTATGTTGATAGAAGGTGTAAAGCATGACGCCGATGACGAGGAACAGCACGAACTGGGCGAAGACGATGAACCCGCTGAGGATGAGACCTTTCGCGGCGTCACGGGCCGATCGCGCGGAGAGCAGCCGTTGAACCAGGAACTGATCCGTGCCATGAGTGGCGAGCGTGAGCGCGATGCCGCCGAAGAGTCCTGCCCAGAAGGTATAGACCCTCGTCGGATCGAGGCTGAAGTCGAATATCTGGAATTTGCCTGCGGCGTCGCCGGCGGCAACCACCGTTGCCCACCCCCCCGGGATCTGCCACAGCAACGCCAGAAAGACTGCCAGCGCGCCGGCGACGTAGACGAACATCTGCACGACATCGGTCCAGATCACGGCGGCCACACCGCCGCGAACGGTGTAGACGATCATCGCGACGCCCAAAAGCACGATCGTCCACGCCACCGGGACGGCGGTCACGACCGAAATGACCAGCGCCGTCGCAAACAGGCGAATCCCGTCAGCTAGTGTGCGCGTGATGACGAAGATGATCGCGGCGGCGTTCTTGACGCTCGGACCAAAACGTCGCTGAAGCAGCTCGTACGAGGTGAAGAGCTCGCCTCTGAAATACGCGGGAATGAAGAGCACGCTGACGAGGAACCTGCCGCAGATATATCCAAGCGGCAGTTGCAGGAAGGTCATGTTCCCGGCGTAGGCGCCTGCCGGGACGCCGATGAAACTCAGTGTGCTCGTCTCGGTTGCGACCACCGTGAAACAGATCGCCCACCACGGCACCGATCGCCCGGTGAGGAAATAGTCCCGTGTCGTTTTCTGGAAACGCGCGAACCACGATCCGAACGCGGTAATCGCGAGCAGGTAAACGGCGATGACGACGTAATCGACCCAGGTGAGGACCATCCGTCTCGGTGGCCGGAGAAACTAACGCGACCCGGACGGACACCGGCGGCGACGCGGTAAAAGCCGCGCGTCCGACAAGGGAGAGGTAGTCCGGCGAGGTCTGCTGCGCGTTCGTCAGGCTGTCGTAGGAAAACAGCACGACGCCGCTGACGCCGAGTCGCCGGGCGGTAAGGATGTTGTCGATGGTCTCCTTCGGGGAGAGGCGATAGGAGCCGATGCCAGCCCAAACGGCTCGCGAACCGGCGGCGTCTCGCGCCGCGGCAATCTGCTCCGCGAAGCGAGCCGACTCGGTCGTGTAGGCCATCGGACAGACCGCGTCCGCCAGTCCCGCCTCGAGCCAGGCGCCCCAGTCCTGCAAACGGAGCTGACGTGCTTCGCGCAGGTCCGGCGCCACCGCGACGCTGACCAGAGTCCCTGGCCGTTGCCGTTTCACCGTCGCCTGCAGTCGATTGATTAGCGCCGTCATCCTCGCGAGGCGGAAACTCCGCCACTCCTCCGGCAAGCCGTCGGGGTAGGCAAAGAGGTCGTCGGGTTCCTGGCCGTCCAGCATCCGGCGGGTCGCATCCGGCAGCTTGCCTCGGACCGCGTTGCGAAACTCGCGGATCGCGCCGCGGCTGTAATCGAACCTGTCGTTCGGGTACCGCGCGTAATCAAAATGAACGCCGTCAATGGCATATCGTCGGACCAGGTCGCCGACGATGGCGTCGGTGTATTCGGCCGCCTCTGGAAGAATGGGCGACGTGTAGAGTCCTTCGATCTCCGTGGATTTGGCCCGCGTCCAGCGCGCGAGCGTCCCGACATACCCGGGACTGTCCGTGTCGATGGCGGACAGCTGCTGCCCGATGTCGCGCGGCACCATCAACCAGTCGGGATGACGATAGATGAGGTGCTCGCGTGCCGCGGGTAGCTCTGAGGCACTCGAGACGAGATTGACGTTGATCCACGCGTGGATACGCAGGCCGGCCGCGTGGCCAGCTTGAAGCACCGTGGCGAGCGGATCGAAATTGTCCGGTTGACGAAGAAGCTCGGATGCGCGGGGTTCCACTCCGCCGAGGTAGTACGCGTCGCCGCGCCCGCGCACCTGCACCAGGAGCGTGTTGAACCCGTGCTCACGCGCCGATGTGACCAGCGTCGCAATGCTCTGCGGCGTCGTCAGCGAACTGCGCAGAACCCACAGCGCTCGAATTTCGGTGGTGGCAGTATCGGGGGAAGCCATGACGGTGACGTGGGCGACAGCGGCCACGCAGACACCCAGCACGATTGCGAGCGCTGAAGCAGCGCGCGCAATGCTTCCGTCAAGACTCATAGATCATGCGAATGTAACAGGTGAATATGTTGTTCGTCAACGAAGGAGACGGAGACATCCTCACCGTGTGCTACAGTTTCAGCATCGATTAAATGGGTCACGTGCTCGGTATCGACGCAGGAGGCACCAAGACCGTGTGCCTGCTCGCGGACGACCAGGGGAATATTGTCGCCGAGGCCCGGCGTGGCGGAGCGAACCTGCAGGCGGCCGGAGAGCTCGAGGTCGAGAAGGTCCTCCATCAGGTGATGGAGGAGGCCATGGGCGATCGCGCGATTGTTCCCGTCGCGATCTGTCTCGGCATTGCCGGCGTCGATCGGCCCGACGACTACGCCGTTGTCGGCGCCATCATGCGGCGCATCGGTTACAAGGCCCGGGTCATCATCGTCAACGACGCGCTGGTCGCGCTCGAAGCGGGCGCTCCGGGCCAGCCCGGCGTCGTCGTGATTTCCGGAACCGGATCGATTTCCTACGGACGAAATGCCAAGGGAGAAGCGGCGCGGTCCGGCGGCTGGGGCTACGTGCTCGGCGACGAGGGAAGCGGCTACTGGATGGGAAGGGCGGCGCTTCGCGCCGTGCTTCGCCAGGCAGACCGCCGCGGTCCGGTGACGGTGCTGTCGGAGTTGCTGCTCAGGCATTTCGAAGTGGACGCCCCGCAGGAGTTGATTCACAAGGTCTACCACACCGGTCGCAGGCCCACCGCAATCGGCGCGCTGGCCACGTGCGTGCAGTCGGCCTTCACTCAGGGCGACGCCGTGGCGATCGGGATCCTCCGTACCGCGGCCGACGAGCTCGAGTCCTTCGCGCTGTCGGTCGCGCGCCGGCTTGAACTCGTCGGGCAGCCTTTTGTGTTCATCCTCGCCGGTGGAATCTTTCGCGCGGTGCCCTGGCTGGAAGAAGAGCTCGAACGCCGCCTGCCGGTCGCGGCGCCTGGCAGCTGGGTCCGGCGGCTCGATCGGGAACCGGCCACCGGGGCGGTCGCCCTTGCCCTCCAGGAAGCGCATGGCGGGGCGATGATTCCTGCCTATAAACTGGAGTAATGGCCGGTGACTTAGGGGCCCGCTCGATCGGCACGAAGCGAAGCCCGCGCGTCACGGTGTTCACACATGATTACGCGGTAGCCAAGGCGGTCGCGCGGCGCATTGCCGATCTCGTCACGAAAGCGCCGCGAGTCGTGCTCGGGCTGCCAACCGGGCGCACGCCGATAGGGCTCTATCGCGAGCTGGCTTCGCTTCACCACCACGGCGTCGATTTCTCGCAGGTCACCACGTTCAACCTCGACGAGTTCCTCGGGATACCGGCGAACCATCCCGGCAGCTATCGCAGCTTCATGGAGCAGCACCTGTTCCGCCACGTCAACATCACGCCGGAGAACCGGCATTTCCTCAATGGCACCACCGCCGATCCCGAGGCCGAGTGCTTGCGCTACGAACGGGAAATTGCCGACGCGGGCGGCATCGATCTGCAGGTCCTCGGCATCGGCACCAACGGCCACATCGGGTTCAACGAGCCGGCGCCGACGCTGGTCGCCCGCGCGCATCGCGTGAAGCTGAAGCCGGAAACGCGCCGCAGCAACGCGGCGCTGTTTGGCGGCGATCCCGAGAACGTGCCGCCGGAGGCTCTATCGGTGGGGATGGCGACGATTCTGCACTCGCGCGCGATCGTGCTGCTGGCGACGGGACGCTCGAAGGCCCCCTGCATCGAACGCGTCGTGAACGGACCGCTGACGCCGGAGCTGCCGGCCTCGTTCCTTCAGCTGCACGACGACGTGGACATCATGCTGGACGCGCCGGCGGCTGAGAAGCTTCAAGCAGCTCTCTGAGGTGCGCGTCGGCCTCTTCGCCGATGGCCTCGCGCACCGAGTCGTGGGCCTTCTTCAACCGGCGGAGCGCCTGCGGCAGCGTGAGGTCGGCGCGCTGCATGATGATGGCGGCCTTGACGTTCCACTTGGCCCGCTTCAGCAGGGCGTCGGCGGCCTCGTAATCGACGCCGCTCACGAGGACGAGAATCCGCCGGGCGCGATCCTTCAGCTTTTCCGATCCGGTCTGCACGTCCACCATCAGGTTGCCGTAGGTCTTGCCGACCTTGATCATCGCAATCGTGGTGAGCATGTTCAGCACCATCTTGGTCGCGGTGCCGGCCTTGAGCCGCGTCGATCCGGCGATGATCTCCGGGCCGACCGCCGGCGCGATCTGTAGATCGACGAAGTTCTGGAGTTCGGATCCCGGCCAGCAGGTCACGAAGATGATCTTGGCGCCCGCCTTCCGCGCGCGCGTCAGGCCACCGCGCACGAACGGCGTCATCCCGCTGGCCGAGACCCCGACGACGACATCCTTCTTGTTCAGGCGAAGGCGAGCAATACTGCGAGCGCCTTCTTCGTAGTTGTCCTCGACCCCTTCCTTCGCGCGAAAGACCGCTTCCTGTCCGCCGGCCATGATCGCCTGCACCAGCGAAGGCCTGGTCCCGAACGTCGGCGGCATCTCGGAGGCCTCGACCACGCCGAGCCGGCCACTGGTGCCGGCGCCGACGAAGATGACGCGGCCGCCTTTGCGCAGCGCCTGGGTGATGATTTCAACCCCCTGCGCGATGCGCGGCCGTTCCTTGTGAACGGCGGCGACAACTTTCCGGTCCTCGTTCACGATCATCTCGATGATGTCGGGGACCGGGCTCTTGTCGACTGAAAGACTGTTCGGGTTGATGGCTTCGGTTGGGAGCGACTCCCACTTCGAATGGCTCGGCATGAATAGGTCCGGTCTGCGGCAAATTGCAGCGTCGCCGGCGCGACGTGCAACCGTTTACACTACTCTTCGGCCTCAGTCGTGTCAAACATCTGAATCCCTCATCACTGATCACTAATCGTGAATCCTTGAATCGCTCATCCTTGCATCGCTAATCCTCGCATCCCCGGATCTCGAATCCACTGAATCCCCGGCGTTTGCCGCTGGACTCAAAGATTCGGGGATTCGAGAGATTCAAAGATGAGTGATTCACGGATGAGCGATGCAAGGATAAGGGATCCGCGATGAGTGATGAGTGATCAGTGATTCACAGTAGACTCCTGCACGTGTGAGCGACTCGAACGTAATCGATCAATATGTCGGCTATCTGCGCGACGTCCGCCGGATGTCGCCGAACACCGTCGAGAGTTACGCGCGTGATCTGGCGCAGCTGGCGGGATTTGCCAGCAAGCGGGAACAGAGCGTTGATGCGTTGCAGCGGCAGGATCTCGAAGGCTTTGTCCGACAGCTGATGTCCTCGGGGCTGGCGCCGCGCTCGGTGGCGCGGACAGTCGCGTGCGTGCGCGGGTTCTACCGCTTCGTCGCGATGGAGCGCCGACAGGACACCAGTCCTGCCGACGATCTCAGACCGCCGCGCGCGTGGGCCGCGTTGCCGAAGTTCCTGTCGCTCGACGAGGTGGACCAGTTGCTCGTGCAGCCCGACACGAGCACGGCTCGCGGGCTGCGTGACAAGGCGCTGATCGAGGTGCTCTATGCGACGGGGCTGCGAGTCTCCGAACTCGTTGCGCTGCGGGCCGGCGATCTGAGTCTCGACGAGGGATATCTCACGTGTATTGGAAAAGGGGACAAGCAGCGAATGGTCCCGCTCGGTCATGAAGCCGCCGAGTGGGTCAGACGCTACCTTCGGGACGGGCGTCCGAAGCTCCTGGGCAAGAAGAGTTCGCCGTGGCTGTTCGTCAACGCTCGCGGCGGCTCGCTTTCGCGCGTCGGCTTCTGGAAGATTCTGAAGGGGTACGGCATCAAGGCGGGACTTTCACGCGACATCAGCCCGCATGTGCTGCGCCACTCCTTCGCCACGCATCTGCTCGAGCGTGGCGCCGACTTGCGGATGATTCAAATGATGCTCGGGCACGCGGATCTGTCGACGACGCAGATCTACACGCATGTGCTCGAGGCGCGGTTGCGCGCGTCGTACGACAAATTTCATCCGAGGAAGTAGAGCGGCGGCCCAGACCGGAACCTACCGGCTCGCGCTTCGTCTATTAGTAGTACACACCTCATTTTCCCGGAGGATCGAAGCGATGGAACGTACGTTCTGGCAGAAGCTCGAAGGCACGACCGAGCAGGTCCTCACGCAACTCAAGAAGCTCGTCGAAGAAGGGAACATCCGCCGCGTGGTGGTGAAGCAGAAAGGGCGGACGGTAGCCGAGTTCCCGCTGACGGCGGGCGTCATCGGCGGCGTAATCGCTCCCGTCGCGGCCGCGATCGGCGCGCTCACCGCGCTCGTCACCGGCTGCAGCATCGAAGTGGAAAAGACTGTGACCGAGCCCGAATCGATGCCGGTGCCGTAAGGCCGCGCGCGGCTCCAGATATTGCCCCAACCCTCCGAAAGCTGCTATATTTGTTGGATCTGGGACGCATTGCCGTCATCGGCGGTGCGTCGTTTCCTCGGGTTTTTCCGAGCCGTCCAACGAAATCCTGCGTATTCCGCCGGCTCCCGGCGAACTCGCGCAGCCTGTAAGGAGTTCGACACGCATGAGCCGTAAAGGCCGCCATCTATTTACGTCCGAATCGGTCACCGAAGGGCACCCCGACAAGATCGCCGACCAGATTTCAGACGCCATTCTCGACGCCATCCTCGCCCAGGATCCTGTCGCCCGCGTGGCGTGCGAAACGCTGGTCACGACCGGACTGGCCATTGTCGCCGGCGAGATCACCACCAAGTGTTACGTCGACTTCCAGCGGGTCGTCCGCGAGACGATCAAAGAAGTTGGATATACGCGCGCGAAATACGGCTTCGACTCGGAAACCTGCGCCGTGCTTTCGACCATCCACGGACAGTCTCCTGACATCGCCCAGGGGGTTGACCCTGGCGGCGCCGGCGATCAGGGGCTCATGTTCGGCTACGCGTGCACCGAGACCGAAGAACTGATGCCGCTGCCGATCATGCTTGCGCACAAGCTGGGAAAAGGCCTGTCGCGCGCGCGGCGTGAAGGCGTGATGGATTATCTCCGTCCCGACGGCAAGTCGCAGGTCACGGTCGAATACGACGGCGACCGGCCCGTTCGCGTCGACACCGTCGTTGTGTCCACCCAGCACAGCGACTCGGTCTCCAACGAGACGCTGCGTCAGGACATCACCGAAAAGATCATCAAGCGCGTGATTCCCGAGAATCTGCGCGACAGCAAGACGCGCTTTCTCATCAATCCCACTGGTCGATTCGTCGTCGGCGGTCCGCACGGCGATGCCGGCGTCACCGGACGAAAGATCATCGTCGATACCTACGGTGGGGCAGCGCCTCATGGCGGCGGCGCGTTCTCGGGGAAAGATCCCACCAAGGTCGATCGCTCCGCCTGTTACATGGCGCGTTACGTTGCGAAAAACGTCGTCGCCGCGGGTCTGGCAAGCCGCTGCATGGTCCAGCTCGCGTATGCGATTGGCGTCGCCGAACCGGTGTCCGTGCTGATCGATACCTTCGACACCGGCCTCATCGACGACGACAAGATCAGCGAGATTGTGCGGGCGCACTTCAAGCTGACGCCCAAGGGCATCATCGAGACGCTCGACCTTCGACGCCCCATCTACAAGAAGACGGCAGCGTTCGGCCACTTCGGCCGGACCGAACCGGAATTCAGCTGGGAGCGTACTGACAAGGCGGAGGCAATCCGGTCCGATGCCGGAATCGCGGACGCCGCGACAGTAAAGGCCTGACGTTCGTTTCGCGCTCCGGCGATTCGCCGGAGTCCAGCGAACAATGAAAAAGGTGGCACTCGTGACGGCGGCCCTCATGGTCGCCGTCATTTTTTTTCTCCTCGCGACGCTTCCACCGCGTCCGGTTCGGCTGTCATCCGCGGCCGACCCGGACAAGAGAGCCCGCACAGTCGCGGGCGGCTACCACATTCATTCGAATCGTTCCGACGGCGCGGCTGACAAGAACGCCATCGCGACGGCAGCAGCCCGCGCCGGGCTGAAGTTCATCATCCTGACCGACCACGGTGACGGCATGCGTCAGCCGGACCCGCCGGCCTACATCGGTGGCGTCCTGTGCCTCGACGCGGTCGAGATCAGCACGAACGGGGGACACTACGTCGCGCTCGACATGCCGGCTGCGCCCTATCCGCTTGGCGGCGAGCCGGACGCCGTGGTCGAGGACGTGAAACGGCTCGGAGGGTTCGGAATCGTGGCCCATCCCGATTCTGCGCGCCCCCAGCTGGCCTGGACTGACTGGGAGGCGCCGTTCGATGGCATCGAGTGGCTGAGCGAAGACAGCGAGTGGCGCGATGAATCGCGGTTGCGCCTCGGGCGGGCGCTCCTGCAGTATTTCGTCCGACCCGCGCCAACGCTTGCGTCGCTCCTCGACAGGCCGGTTGCAACGCTCAGGCATTGGGACGCGCTGACGGAGCATCGGCGCGTGGTGGGGCTCGCCGGCATCGACGCGCACGGCGGCATCGGGCGTGGCGCGGAGGAGGAAGGGAAGCGACGTCCGACGCTGGGCACGATCCCGTCGTACGAGGCGAGCTTCAAGACGTTCACGACGAGGGTGATTCTCGAGCAGCCGTTTTCGGGCGACGCGTCGTCGGATGCACGGTCGCTGATCGCGGCGATTCGCAACGGGCGCACGTTTACGGTGATCGATGCGCTCGCCGGTCCGGGTTTCCTGGACGTCGAGTCCGACGCTGACGGCGGTTACTCGGTCGCCTACGCCATACCTGACGGCGGGGAGTTGTTCATGGTGAAGGGAGGCCGTGATTCGCCTCTCTTGCAGGAGGGCCAGGCTGGACGCTACCGGCTCCGTTCGGAAGACATGACCGCCGCCGCTCGTTTCGAGGTGCGTGTTCCGTGGGCGCCAGGGACACCGCCCGTGCCCTGGCTGGTGAGCAATCCTGTCTACTTTGTTCCCCCGCCGCCCGCATCGTCATCAGCCGCAGTGTCGCTTCCTGGCGTGCCCATCAGGCTTCCAGCCGAGATCCAGTGGCATTCCGAACACGACTCGCGATCGACTGCGAAGCTGGCCAGTTTCGGCGGCCAGGTCACGCTTGACTACACGCTCGCTGCCGGAGAGCGCCACAGCCAGTTCGCCGCGGCTGTCGCCGACGTTCGCGGGCGCGCGCCACACTTCACGAGCATCCTCTTTTCGGCTGTCGCGACCAGGCCGGCTCGTATTTCGGTTCAGCTCCGTTACGGCGGGGAAGTCCGCTGGGCGCGGTCCGTGTTTGTCGATACGTCCGCTCGCGAAGCGCGGGTGCCGGTTGACCGAATGGCGCCGGCGGATCTTCAAACGGGCCCGGCGCCGGACACAGGCACGGCGGACTCGCTGCTCATTGTTGCGGACCTGACGAACGCGCGCCCCGGCGACGCGAACACGATCCGCGTCAGCAATCTGAGATTTGAAAAGTAGTTTTTAGCTTCCAGTTCCCAGTTCCCAGTTCCCAGTTCCCAGTTCCCAGTTCCCAGTTTCCAGTTTCCAGCTCCCGGTTTCACCGGTTTCCGTTTTCGAGTTTGCGGACCCGAGAATCTAGAATGCTAGTGACCTAGTGACCTAGTATGCTAGTATACTAGCGTGCTAGTTGACCTGGACGCCTCAGACCCACGGCCGGTCTATCGTCAGATTGCCGATGAGCTCAGACGCTGTGTTTCCGTAGGGATTCTGAAGGCGGATGACTCGTTACCGGCGGTCAGGACGCTCGCGGCCGAACTGAAGGTGAACGCGAATACTGTTCAGCACGCTTACCGGACGCTCGAGCGTGACGGGGAGGTCTACGTGAAGCGCGGGCTTGGTACGTTTGTTTCGTCTCGGCCAAAGGAACACAGCCGCGGCAGGACATCTACCATCGCGCGACAGATCGCCGCGCGAATGCTGCGAGAGGGTTTTCGACACGGACTGCTCGCCAGCGACCTCATTGCGGCCCTGCAGGAGATCGCGCCCGGCCGAGAGAAGTAAGCGGCGCCGTCATTCTTGCCCGACAGCCGGATCCCGGATCCCGGATCCCGCACCGCGGTATTGTCTATGTCTTTGCAGTGAGCAGTAGATAGACCGCGGAGGCCGACACAATGATGTTCGGTGTCCAGGCAGCGAGGATGGGGGGCAGCAGTCCTGCTTTGCCGACGGCCACGAACACACTCATCAGGAACCAGTAAGAGAGTGCGATCACGATCCCCAGCCCGATACCGTAGAGCGCGCCGCGCCGTCCCGTGGTTACGCCGAATGGAACGGCGAGCAGGGTCATGACGAAGGTGACGAACGGGAAGGCAAGCTTCCGCTGCAGATCGACCTGCTGTGGCACCACGTTGGCCCCGGTGGCGGCGAGTTCCCGCACGGACCGGCGCAGCTGCGCCACGCTCATCAGGTCGGCTTCGGTATCTTCCGTCTTGAAGTATTCGGGCGCCTCGATCGGCAATGGTTCGCGGCTGAACACGCGCCACTTCGGCGGCCCGGACGAGGCGAGGTCCTGGGTCCAGCCTTTGATGCCGGTCCATTGGCCGCGATACTCGGCGGTCGCGGCGTAGGTCTGCGACGCCAGCTTCCACGCATTCGGCGTCAGCCGGTACATGGTCAGCGACGTCAGCACTTCGTGCCGTGGATCGAAATATCCGTAGTGATAGATCGTGCCGTCGTGGCCGATCACCCATCGACGGTTCAACGGGTTGAAGGTCTTCGGCGGGCGGCCCCGGATCTGATCATCGATGGCCGTGGCGCGGCGGTTCGACTGCGCCAGGATTTCCTGATCGAGCGAGAACAGCGCGGCGCTGAAGAGCAGCGAGAGCAGGACTATCGGCGCGGCAATGCGATACAGGCTGATCCCGCATGCCTTCATGACGGTCAGTTCGCTGGTCCGGGACAACAGCCCGAAGGTGACGAGCACGCTTAGCAACGCGGCGATAGGGATCACGAAATAGACGAACTGCGGCGTCCGGTAGACGAGCAGGGACATGACCATGCTGCCGTTCGCCGATCCCTTGAACAGCTTGTCGGACGCGTCGATGAAGGTGGAGATGTAGAACAGTCCGACGAGCGCCAGGAACGCGAGCGCGACGACCCGCAGGTACATCCGGCTGACGTACCGATCGAGGAGTCCGGCGACGGGGAAGTCCACTTTGGGAATGCGGACGGCTACGACCACCTTGCGCTTCCTGCTGCCTGCCGAAGACGCCGGGCCCACTGTGGGTGCCGCCTGGCCGGCTTCCGAGGCTGCCGTCCATCTCGATGTCAGCCGCGGAACCATCAGGGGAAAGCTGCGCGGCAGCCGTCGAGTGGCGAACCGATCGCGCCAGACCAGGGCGCCGATGCCGAAGATTCCAAGAAGGATGTTGGGCCACCAGCGAGCGAGGTGCGCCAGCGCGAAGTTCGCCGACCCCAGCCGGTTGGCGGTTTCGATCGCCCGATAGTGCCCCTGCGTCTGCGCCTCGGCGAGGTACATGACGACGTAGTAGGCAAAGATCACGGCGACCCCGATGACGAACCCCCCCATCTTGCCGTCCCGTGAGACCGAGAGGCCGAGCGCGAGGCCAATCAGCGCAAAAACAAAGCACGCGACCGGCACCGAGAACTTCTGCTCGATCATGATGATCTCGGGGTGCGGGGAATAGGCGGGGTGTCCGTTCAGCTTCAGCTGCATGTCGCTGCGGAGTTCGGCGATCGTCTTCTCCGTCAGGCCGCGCGGCAGTTCCGCCTTCTGGAACACGGATTCCGGGTTCAGCGAAATCGTCAGGTCGCCGGGGAAGCGGTACATCCGGGTCTCTCCCGGCTTGCCGGTCGAATACTGCATGCCGTCCGAAAGGACGAGATCGACGCGCCGCTCGGCCCGGTTGAGCACCAGCCGTCCCCGTGCCGCCAGGAACAGTTCCGTCTCCGGCTTGCTCGTATTGGCGACGAGCACATCCTTCCAGCCGACATGATCGGTCGGCTCGTCGCGCGCGTAGAGCACCCAGCCCTGGAAATTCTCAAAGAAGACACGCGGGTGGACATCGTTTTCCACCTGCTTGGCGATGATTTCAAACGTGATTTCCCGGAAGGTCTGATTGGCGTCTGGGATGGCCTTGACCATCACATACATCGTGGCGGCGGCGCAGACCGTGGCCATCAGCATCACTGGCCGGAGCAGCCGGTGCGGACTGACGCCGCAGGCCAGCAGCGCCACGGTCTCACGGTCCGCCGACAGCCGGCCGAGGCCGATGAGCAGCCCGGTCAGCAGGGCCATCGGAATGGTCAGCCCGAGCGCCTGAGGAACCAGCGTCAGCATGATCCGGCCGGCGACGTGCCAGGAGACCCCCTTGGCGACCAGCATCTCGAGGTCGCGCATCACCGGGGGGATTTCCAGGAGGAACGTGAAGATGACCAGCGACAGCAGGAATGGCGGGATGGTTTCCCGGATGACGTAGCGGTCGATCTTCCTCAACATCTGCGCTCATTATGCGCCGGGATCTGTGGTCCGGGATCAGTGGACGGAGCAGCTAGGGCGCAGACCTTAAATCGCCTCCGCAATCCTTCCACAGGCATGTTTTCCGAGCCAAACATCAAGGGTCTGATAATGAGTGTTATGTTAACCAAAAGGTCGGGTCCCTGATCCGCCCGTTCTTAAAGCCCCCGACGCCAGACCTATGGCCCCGGCCCCCACCCTCATGGATTTCGGGTCCACTGTTCGGGTCCGGCCGACGTGCCGAACGCTGCCGTTCCGAGTTCCTGGTGAGTGCGGTCGGCGACCAGGGTGTCTCGGCTCCGGCTACCGGGGCGGCCATACGGCAAACGCGAGCGAGCGACAGCGAGCGAGCCACGCAAACGGAGCGCGCCGACGAAGCGGCGCGCGAGAGAGCGTGTCGGGGAGTTCGAGGGGCGAAGCCCCTCGATTGAGACTAGTGCTGCGCTCGGAGCTCTTTGATGATTTCCTGCAGCGCGGCAATGACCTCGTCGCGATCGACCTTGGACTTGGTGAACCGGAGCTGCAGCTTGAATGCTTTCGTGGGGGCCTTGTAGCTGAAGACGTACGCTTTCGGGCGGCCTGGCTTGGGTTTGGCGGTCTCCTTGCGGACGGCTTCCCGGGTCACGGTGCCGTCGCGCGCCAGCTTTTCAATCAGGGCGACCATTTTCTGCGGGTCGCCCTGTCTAACTATCTGCAATAACAACGACTTGGAGTGAATGTCGGCCAGCCGACAAAGATTCTTGACCTCGTCGGGCATGTTATTCAGTGACAACGACTCGGTAATCGCCGTCCGCGACTTCCCCAGCCGCCGCGCCATGTCTTCGTGCGTATACCCGCACCGCTCACCCAGCGACTGAAGCGCCTCAGCCTCTTCGAACGGCGTGAGGTCCTTGCGCTGGATGTTTTCGACGAGGGCAATCTCGATGATCTCGTTGTCGTCCACCTCGCGGATGACAATCGGGATCTCTCGCATGCCGACCTGGACCGCGGCCTGGTAGCGGCGTTCGCCGGCGATGATCTGAAATCGGCTGCCGCGCTGCCGGACGATGATCGGCTCGATGATCCCCTTCTCGGCGATCGACGCCATCAACTCTGAAAGATCCCCCATGACCTGCCGGGGCTGATTCGGGTTGGGATCGAGCTGGTCGATCGGCGCGATGCGGCCGATGGGGGCTCCGGCGGAACTGGTCAGCGCTTCGACGTAATGCTCGTCGTGCCGCATGCGCACGGTTTGCGGAAGACCACGTTTAGGCACGATCCATGACCTCCTCGCACAGGCGGTAGTACTCGGCGGCGCCCGTCGATTCGGGCGCGAAGGAGAAGATCGACTCCTTGTAGGCCGGACTCTCCTCCAGGCGGACACTCTTGGTGATGACGGTCTTGAACACTTTGTTTCCGAACACCTTGTCGATTTGCGACCGGATGTCGCGCGCCAGCGCGGTACGCTGGTCGTGCATGGTGATGACGACGCCCAGAATCCGGAGGCCCGGGTTGGCGCGAGCCCGGACCTTTTCGATCGTCTCGAGCAGGTCGTCGGTGCCCTCGAGGGCGAAATACGACGACTGGATCGGAATCAGGAGGTGCGTGGCGGCCACCAGGGCGTTCACCGTCAGGAGGCCCAGCGTCGGCGGGCAGTCGATGACGATGTTCGGGTATTCGCTCAGGATCGGCTCGAGCCGATCCTTCAGCCGGAAATGGGCATCGAGCTCTCCAACCAGCTTCGACTCCAGTTTGGCCAGCGCGATCCGTGACGGCGCAATCCACAGGTTCGGCTGCGTCGAGGGCACGATGACGTCGCAAAGGTGCAGTTCGGCTCGGCGATGGCGTCGTAGACGCTGCGGGTGATGGCGTCGACATCGATGTACGACATCGTGCTGTTCGCCTGCGGGTCGAGATCAACGAGCAGGGTCTGGGCTCCGCGAAGAGAAAGGGCGGCAGCCAGGTTGATGGCGGTCGTGGTCTTGCCCACGCCACCTTTCTGGTTGGCGATGGCGACGATCATCAGCTGTCGAATTGAGTCATTGTGGGAAGTGTGCGGCCATTGTAGGAAGCGTGTGCGGGGGTGTCAATGAAAAGGGCACACGACCGAAAGTTCGATCCACTGCTTGGCTGCTCGGAGGCGTCGCCAAAAAACAAAGGCGGGGTCCAAAAACCCCGCCCACATGGAGTGACGTGTGAATTCGTTCGCCAGCAGCCAGCAGGCAGCAGCCAGCAGCCAGCAGCCAGCAGCCAAAACTAGCAGCTACATCTTGTACTTCCCCATATCATCCGGATCCAGGCTCTCGAGCCACTTCTGCAGCCGCTCGGAGTCGCCTTTCTCCGGCGCGAAGTCCACCGTCTTCGCGTTGTCGATCACGGTGTCCTCGACGAAGATCGGCGCCCGCGCCCGCAGCGCCAGCGCAATCGCGTCACTCGGCCTCGCGTCGATCGCCATCGCTTCCCCGTTCACCACGAGGTAAATCAGCGCGTAGAAGGTGTTGTCCTTCAGGTCCGACACGACGATCTTCTGGATGTCGGCCTTGAGATCGTGAATCACGTTGCGCAGCAGATCGTGCGTCATCGGACGCGGCGTGGTGACGTTCTCGATCTGCAGCGCGATCGCATTGGCCTCGAACACGCCCACCCAGATCGGCAGCACGCGCTGCTCGGCCTTGTCGCGCAGGATGATGATCGGCATGTTCGTGATCGGATCGACCATCAGTCCCTTGATCGTCATCTCAATCTGCATGATCAGTTTCCAGTTTCGGTGCCAGTTCCGTTTTCGTGGTGGCCGAATGTCGAACCCGGTAGAACCCTGTAGAACCTTGTAGAACTCGATCAACCGTAAGCCTCTGCGCCGACGTGTCAAGCGTAACCGCGTCCCCTCGCAGGCTGTTCGGGTTTGCGCCGGTGATCCGGACCGGACGATCACGTCCGATCCAGTCCTTCTCGCCGGCAAAGTTCACCACCGTGTTTCCGCTCGTGCGCCCCGACAGCTCCCAGTCGCGCCGGGCGCTTCGCGAGTCGACGAGCACGTCGAACGTTCGTCCGACGGCGGCGCTGAAGATCTCCGCCTGGATCTTCTTCTGCAGCGACTGCAGCGCCACGATCCGTCTCGTCTTCTCCCCCTCCGGCACATCGTCCGGCAGCCGCTTCGACGCCAGCGTGTTCGGCCGCTCCGAGTATTTGAACGAGAACATGCTGTGATACCGGACCGCGGCGACCAGCGACAGCGTTTCCTCAAAATCGGATTCGCTGTTCGCCGGGGAACCCGACGATCATATCGGTCGATAGCGCGATGTCCGGCATGGCCTCGCGCAGCGCCGCCACCAGTTCGAGATACTGCTCGCGCGTGTGACGCCGTCGCATCGCGGCCAGCACCCGGGTCGAGCCGGATTGCACCGGCAGGTGCAGATGACGGCACACGGCCGGCAGATCGCGCATCGCCGCAATCATCCGCGGCGTGACGTGCCGCGGGATGCGGGCTCGCGAAACGAATCCGCGCCAGTCCCTCAATCTCGCTGAGCCGCTCGAGCAGTGCCGCGAAATCGCAGCCGGAATCGTCGGGCGCCTCGTAGTGATTCACGATCTGCCCGAGCAGCTGCACTTCCCTGGCGCCGGTCGCCACGGCATGCCTCGCGTCGGCAATGATGTCGGCGACCGGCCGCATCCGTTCATGCCCGCGCGTGTACGGCACGACGCAGAACGCGCAGAATTCGTTGCAGCCCTCGATGATCGTCACGTACGCCTTGACCGGATCGCTCCGGCGCGCAATCCCCAGCGGAAACGACACGTCGTCCACCGGATCGAGCGCGATAGCCGTCTGATGCTGATGTGACGATTTGCGTTCGACGGCTTCGTTCACCAGCATCGGCAGACGTTTCAAATTCTGCGTACCGACAATCACGTCGACAGCCTTCGAGCGTCGCAGAATCTGCGATCCTTCCTGCTGCGCGACGCAGCCGGTCACCGCGACGACGGGACGAGTACCCAACTCCTTCGCCATCAGCCGAATTTCTCCGAGTCTGGTGAACAGCTTCTCCTCGGCGCGTTCCCGGACGCTGCAGGTGTTGATCACGATCACGTCGGCGTCCCGCTCGTCGGTCGTGGCTTCGTATCCGGACTGCTCGAGCAGGCCTGCCATCCGCTCCGAGTCGTGGATGTTCATCTGACAGCCGAACGTTTCGATCAGGTATCTTCGCGGCATTCAGGCTCTTTCGCTTTCGTATTTGTTTCGCTTTCGCTTTCGCTCGCCGAGCCGCCGGAAGGCGAGCATTTCCTTCGCGCTGGCCATGACGGCGGGCGATATCTCGCTTCCACCGATCATCCGCGCGAGTTCCTCTTCTCTTTGGACGCCATCCACCCGTGCAACGCCGGTCACGGTCCGGCTCCCGCGCACGCTCTTTTCGATTCTGTAGTGCGCGCTGCCATACGCCGCAATTTGCGGGAGGTGCGTGATGCAGAGCACCTGATAGTCGGCAGCCAGCCGCTGCAGTCGGGCGCCGACGACATCCGCGACGGCGCCGCCGATGCCGGCGTCGACTTCGTCGAAGATGAGCGTCTTGCCTGGCTCGTCGGTCGACGCCAGCGTCTTGAGCGCGAGCATCACGCGCGACAGTTCGCCGCCGGACGCGATTCGTGCGAGCGGCCTGAGGTCCTCTCCAGGATTTGGAGAGATGTAGAACTCGGCGGCTTCGACGCCGCGCTCCGACCACTGGGCCTCGCTTTCGCACGGGGTCAGCCTCACCTCGCAGCGTGTTCGGCTCATTGCGAGATCTTTCAACGACACCTCGAGCCGCCTCGCGAACTCAGTGGCCGCAGCCTGACGCTTGACGGTCAGGGTTGCCGCTGCCGCAACGTAGCCGGCCCTTGCCGCGCCGAGCGCGCGATCCAGCGTGGCGGCGCGCTCCGTTGCGTGCTCGATGTCGTGCAGTTCCTGTCGCAGCGCTTCGGCCTTCCGCATCACGTCGTCGAGCGTCGGCCCGTGTTTCTTCTTCAGACGCTCGACCTGCGCGAGTCGATCTTCCACTTCCTGAAGGCGGGCCGGGGATGCATCGATGGCGGCCGCGTACGAATCGCAGAAAGAAGGCGAGATCCTCGAGCTGCGATTTGACCGTCGCGCGGGCGTCGAGATAGGGACCGAACCGCCCGTCGAGGGCCGCCAGCTCGCCGACTTTCTTCCAGACGACGCCGAGCGCGGGGAGGACGGCCTGGTCTCCTTCATACAGCGCGTCGTAGACGTCGCCGCACAATCGCTGCAGCTTGTCGGCATTCGCGAGAACCGTCCGTGCCGACGAGAGCTCGTCATCCTCGCCCGGCTTGTGGAGAGACGCGATCGATCTCGGCAAGCTGAAACGACATGAACTCGGCCCGCGATGCCTTCTCCCGCTCCCCTGTCAACAGTCGCTCGCGTTCGGATCGAATCTCCTGAAATTTTGCGAACGCTGCGGCCACGTCGGATCGTTCGGCGCCGACATCCGCGAATGCGTCGAGCAGATCGAGATGCGCGGCCGGATCGAGAAGCAGCTGGTGGTCGTGCTGACCGTGCAGATCGACGAGCGGCGCGCAGACATCGCGAAGCGTGGCGCTGGTGGCGAGCGCTCCGTCGATCGATGCGCGGCTGCGTCCCTGCGCGGAGACTTCGCGCCTGACGATCACTTCAGCACCCGAGGCCGTTTCGAAGATCGCTTCCACGGCAGCGGATTCTTCGCCGGTTCTCACGAGGTCAGCTGACGCGCGCCCGCCGACGAGCAGGCCGACGGCGCCGACGAGTATCGATTTTCCGGCTCCGGTCTCGCCCGTCAGGACGTTCAGGCCGGGTTCGAACTCGATCTCGAGCCGGTCGATGACCGCCAGGTTGCGGACGGAAAGGAAGCGCAGCATGGGACGCGAAGTACAATCTTATCAGATGTTTGACAGCGCATAGGGGGCATGTTACTCTTCGAAGAATCCTGCGCTGTCCCAGCGGCGCGACATCACGACGTAGCGGAGGAATGTTTGCGCACGCCCGGATACTACGCCCTAGCGCTGTACGCGCAGGGCGGCGCGCCGGCAACTGGGGCCGGCGAAGTCAACACCGACATCATCTACCTCGTCACTCACGCGAATCTTTTTGCGCAGCTGGTCCTGGGGATTCTGCTGCTCTTCTCGGCGGTGTCGTGGGGGATCGTCCTTTATAAGTTCTGGCAGTTCGGACGCGCGTCGCGTCAGTCGTCGTCGTTTCTCGATGTCTTCCGCAAGAGCAGCAAGTTTTCGGAAGTGCAGGCCGTCTGCCGCACGTTGTCCGCCAGTCCGCTCGTCGGCTTGTTTCAGGCGGGGTACACCGAGCTGAATTCGCAGCTTCGTGCGACCGGCAATCCGGAATCGGCCAAGCCAGCCGCCACCGCCGTTCGTCCAACTCTGAAGAGCCTTGATGCCGTCGACCGCGCGCTGCTGCGCGCGACGACGGTCGAGATGACGAAACTCGAGCATCGGTTCACGTTTCTTGCCACGACGGCCAGCATTACGCCGTTCATCGGACTGTTCGGGACGGTGTTGGGGATCATCAGCTCGTTTCAGGGAATCGGCGCGCAGGGATCGACCAGCCTCGCCGTTGTCGGTCCAGGCATCGCGGACGCGCTGATCGCAACCGCTGCGGGACTCTTCGCCGCGATTCCAGCGGTTTACTTCTACAACTACTTTACGACTCGCGTGAAGCACTTCGCGGCCGACATGGATGATTTCTCGCTCGAGTTTCTGAATATCTGCGAAAGGAACTTCACGTAGGTTGCCAAAGATCCATCAAACGGCGGGCTCGAATGGTTCGCGGCGAGGACGCGGGGCTCGCGTGACGACGACGTTGTCGGAAATCAACGTGGTCCCGCTCGTCGACGTGATGCTGGTGTTGCTCATCATCTTCATGGTGACCGCGCCGATGATGCAGCAGGGCCTGCAGGTGAACCTGCCGCAGGCGCGTCGCGCCACGCCGGTCACCGCGCAGCCAGTGACCGTCACTGTTCCGATCGATTTTGGAAAGAAGCGAACGGTGCAGCTCGACAAGGACGACGTGCCGATCGCTTTCCTCGGCGAGCGCGTGCGGCAGGCCCTGCTGGTCCGCGAGGACAAGTCGGTCTTCATTCGCGCCGATGGCGCGGTCACGGTGCAGGAAATGGCGGCGGTCTGGGACAAGCTGAAAGAGGGCGGCGTGGAAAAGGTCGGCATGATGACCAAGCCGATCGAGCGATAGCATGCACGAAGCGGTCAGCGACATTCTTCTCGAGCGATCGCGTGACACCGACGGCGTCAACCGCATGGTGCTCGTCTCCCTTCTCGCGCACGTCGTCTTGATTGGCGCAATCGTGGTCATGCCGGCGAGCTGGCGGACGTCGCGATCCAGCGACGTCACGCCGATGATGATCACGCTCAGCGGCGGAACCGGGCCTGACGCGGGCGGCATGACGCCGATCTCCAGCACGCCGGTTCAGGAAGTCGCGACCGAGACCAAGCCGGCGCCGGTCGCGCCGCCGGCGCCGAAAGTGCCCGAGATGGTGGCGCCAGAACCGAAAGCGACACCGTCCCCGAAGAATCCTCCCAAGCGGACCGAAAAGCCCGTCGACAAATCGACGGCGCGCAAACCGACGACCGGACCGGAAGTGAGAACCGGTGACGCGCGAGCCGAGACCGGCGGCGCGTCGATTCCGTTCGGCGGATTGACACGTCCATCGGGTGGAGGCACGGCGGGAACGGCGGCGACGACCGACTACGCGAATTTCTGTTGTCCGACCTACCTGACCCAGATGGTCGATCTCATCAAGAGGAACTGGAACCCGAACCAGGGCGCGGCGGGACAGGTTCAGGTCAAGTTCACCATCCGGCGCGACGGGACGGTGACCGACGTCGAGATTGAAAAACCCAGCAACATCTCGCTGCTGGATCTCGAATCGCAGCGCGCGCTCGCAAAGACGAAGGCACTTCCGCCGTTGCCGCGCGAGTTCACCGAAAACACGCTGACGGTTCATCTGATCTTTGATTACCATCGTTGATCATGCCTATGCGAATACTTATGACGAGCATGATGGCCGCGTCGGTTGCGCTGACGCTGGCCCCAGGGAGTCCCGCCGCGGCAGCCGGCTCACAGGAGCCGCCGCGGCAGCCGGGGGAAGTCAGTCTTTACGATCAGCGGCCCACCGGGCTACCGCCGAAGTACGCCGTTCCCGACTTCATGGCGTTGACCAACGATGCGGAGACTGTTGCCGCCGCCAAGACGATCGGTCAGGTGCTCTGGGACGATCTCAACTTCGAACGTGAGTTCTACCTGATCCCGCGCGACACGTACCGGACGATTCCGCCGGCGACCTCCATCGATCAAGTGCCGCTCGATCAATGGAAGCAGCTTGGCGCGGATGGGTCTGATCGTCGGCACGGTCAGGAAGACGCCGGCCGGGGTGACGGTGCAGGTGCGACTGATCGAGGTGGCGCAGCGGCCGGACCGCGCTGGCCAAGGAATACAGCGGCACATTGAAGAACCCGCGGCTGTATGCGCACACCGCGTCGGACGAGATTCATCAGCAGCAGCGCAATCTCAGGGGTGTCGCGCGGACGAAGCTCGCGTTCACGTCGGATCGCGACGGCGAACGGATGAAAGGGCCGGTTGTCGATCGTGGCATCTCCAACATCTACATGTCCGATTACGACGGCGCCAATCAGACTGCGCGTCACCGTCTCCCGATCGCTCGACATTACGCCGGCGTGGTCGCCCGACCGCAACTCGCATCGCCTACACGTCGTATCGAAGCGACTTCCAGGACATCCTGATTCAGTTCATCTACGAAGGCGCGTGCCTTCAAACCGACGGCCGGCTCGCCGGAGAAGCAGAATTTTCTGCCGGCGTGGTCGCCCGACGGCACCCGGCTCGCGTTCACGTCGAACCGCGACGACAACAGCGAGATCTACGTCGTCAATCGCGACGGGACCGGGCTCCGGCGGCTGACGAATCATCCGAACATCGACGTGACGCCGACCTGGTCGCCGACCGGCAATCAGATCGCGTTCACGTCCGATCGCACCGGTTCGCCGCAAATCTGGATCATGAACGACGACGGATCGGAGCCGCAGCAAATCACGAACGAATCGAATTGCGATCGCCCGACCTGGTCGATCTCTCCGAACAACGAGATTGCCTACGCGTCCCGAGGCGGCGCGGGCTACGACATCAGGATCTATGACTTTGCGAGGCGCTCAGTCGAAGACGATCACCGACGGCATCGGCAGCAACGAGAGCCCGGCGTTTTCGCCGAACGGACGCCACATCGCGTTCACGTCGACCCGCGCCGGCAAGGCGCAGATTTTCCTGATCGATCGCGACGGCAAGAACCTCCTGCAGGTCACCCGCGCCGGCATGAACCGGTATCCGAACTGGTCGCAGTAGCCGCGCGCCTTCGGCGCGCGGAAGCTAAAGCGAGTTAAAAGTCAAAAGTGAGAAGCGAGAAGTGCAAGGTGGGACCCCAAGCGCAGTGAGTAAAGCCGACAGGAACCAGGCAAAAGGAAAAGGCAGAGACGATGAAGCAGAGACGAACGGTTGTGATGGTGGCGATGGTGGCGCTGATGCTGGTGAGTGCGTGCGGGAAGAAGAAGCCGCCCGTGGCGCGGCCGACCGCCTCCCCCTCCTCCGCCGCCGAGCGCCTCGACGGCGGATCGCGGCCGCCAGGTCCACCCGAGCCGGTGCGCGAACCGGTGCCGGTGCCGGCCGAGCCGATCGCGTCCGACACGCTGTCGTCGACCGACATCGACACGCTCAACAAGAACTCGCCGTTTCAGCCGGTCTTCTTTGCCTACGATCAGGACGACATCGACTCGGCGGACCAGCAGGCGCTCGACCACAACGCCGAGCTGATGAAGAAATATCCGACCTGGATTGTCACGATTGAGGGGCACTCCGACGAGCGCGGTACGGCAGAATACAATCTGGCGCTGGGAGAACGACGCGCGCTGGCGGCGCGGAACTATCTCGTGTCGCTCGGCATTCCTGCCGATCGCCTCCGGACCGTCAGCTACGGCAAGGAATTCCCGTTCGAGCCCGGCCATGACGAGGGATCGTGGTCGAAGAATCGGCGGGCCCATTTTGTCGTGACGAGTAAGTGAGATCAGTTTTTCTTGCGCCGCTCGCGGCTCGGGTTTCACGATATTGAGGCACGGACGATGAGGCACAGTGCATTGGCGGTTGCTGCGGTGCTGTCGCTGGTGGGTGTGAGCGCATCGCCGGCGGCTGCGGCCGACAAGGCGCATCAGCAGCTGATGGCCGAGATCCGGATGCTGCAGGAGCAGCAGCAGCAGCTCCAGCAGATGATGGGTGGCCTGGCGGAAACGCTGAAGATGGTCACGACGAAGATCGACGATCAGACGGCGCGAATCGAAAGGCGTTTGCCGATCAGAAGCTGCAGATCGACAACGTCGCCGATGGCGTACGCGTACTGCGCGAGAAGGCGGACGACACCAACGTTCGACTGTCGACCGTCTCGCAGGAACTGGAGGCTGTGCGGCAGGCGGTCGTCGACGGGGACCTCCCCTGCTGCGGCGGCAACGCCCCCAGGACAGGAGCCCGGCGCGGCCCGGTCGGCGAGCCGGGCGCTGCCCCGGCCGGCCAGCCGGCCCGCGTGCCGACGACCCCGCCAGGATCGGCGCCGTTCATTTCGCCTCAGCGGATGTACGACAACGCGTACAGCGATTACATGGCGGCCAGTACGACATCGCGATCCAGGGGTTCAACGCGTTCATTTCGAGCTTCCCGAGCTCAGACAAGGCCGACGACGCGCAGCTGAATATCGGAAATGCGCTGTACGCCGCCGGAAAGTACCGCGAGGCGGTCGACGCGTTTCAGAAAGTGATCTCGAACTATCCGCAGAGCGACAGCGTGGCGGTTGCCTACTACAAGATCGGGCCTCACCTACCGGAATTGAAGCAGCTCGATCTCGCGCGGAAGGCATTCGAGACCGTCGATGCAGAAGTATCCGACCGCGCTACGAAGCCATTCTGGCGAAACAGCGGCTGGATGCTTTGAATAGTGAAGTAGTCAGGGCATCAGAACGGAATATCGTCGTCGGTCAGCTCCGACACCGGCTCGCCCATGTGCTCCTCGGCGGGTGCTGACGCCTGCGGCGCGCTGGCTGACGCGCGCCGCCGCCGCCACCACCACCGCCTAGGAGCACGACTCGGTCGCCGCGAATCTCCGTGGTGTATCGCTTGTTGCCGTCCTTGTCGTCCCACTGCCGGGTCTGCAGCCGGCCCTCGACGTAGATCTGCTTGCCTTTCGTCAGGTATTCGTTCAGGCTCTCGGCGGTCTTTCCCCAGAGGACCACGCGGTGCCATTCGGTTTTTTCCTGACGCTGACCGGCCTTGTCGTTCCACATCTCCGTGGTCGCCAGGTTGAGCGTCGCGACCGGCGCGCCGCCAGGCGTGTAGCGCAGCTCGGCATCGCGACCGAGATTGCCCACCAGAATCACTTTATTCACACTGCCCATCGAACGCCTCACGCAAGGGACAAAGGGATAAGGGACAAGGGCCACGGCAAGACGATTCAAAACTCCTCGCCATTGTGTGACGCTGCTGTTTTGCGTCAATCCGAATCTGTCGTTCCAGCCGGTACGCATGTTCTGCCACACGCGATCGTCCGGCCGACGTTGACGTTACGTCGTACGGCCGTACCGATCCTCGAGCCGGACGACGTCGTGGAGTTCGGGCGTCGAGACCTCGAACACGTCGCAGTCGGTGATCGCGGTCATGCGATGGACGGTCTTCGGCGTGACGTGGACCGCTTCGCCGGGCTTCATCTCGCGCTTGACGAGTTCGTCTCCTTCTTTGATCTCGAAGAGCAGGCGGCCGGAGGCGAGATAGATGGTCTCGTCCTTCTGGTTGTGGTACTGCAGGCTCAGCGCATGCCCGGCGTCGATGTGAATGACTTTTCCGACATATCGCTCGGTCTTCGCCCAGTGCAGTTCGTAGCCCCAGGGTTTGTCGACCCGTGTCACCTGTTCAGCCACGTGTGCTCCTTCTGAATCGCGGCGGGGCCTTTAGACCCCGCCGACATCAGCTCTTGACATGGCTGCCGGCCGACAGGAATTCGGCCAGCAGCTTCTCGACTTCTGTCGCGGTGCGTGCGCGAAGCGTGCGCGCGGCGACACTCGGTCGCCTCCGCCGCGCTCAGCCCGCGCAGCGCCTGTTTCGCGAGCGGGATCGCGGTCGGCGCCATGCTGAACTCGGTCAGGCCCAGGCCGACGAGCAGCGTGAGCACGACGGGATCGGCGGCCATCTCGCCGCAGACCGATACCGGAATGCCGCGCCGGCGCGCCGCGCGCGCGACCAGCCGAAGCATCCGGACGATCGCCGGATGCAGCGGTTCGTAGAGGTTCGACACGCGATCGTCGGTGCGATCGACCGCCAGGCAGTACTGAATGAGATCGTTCGTGCCGATGCTGAAGAAGTCGGCATGGTCGGCGAGCAGATCGGCGGTGACGGCTGCTGACGGCACCTCGATCATCACGCCGATCGGAACCGGCGGTACGCCGATGCCGCGGGCGCGAAGCGTCTCGGCCGCGCGAACGACGGCCGCGCGCGCGGCCCGCGAGTTCTTCGACGCCGGAGACGAACGGAAACATGATGCGGAGCGGGCCGTGTGCCGCGGCGCGCAACAACGCACGCAGCTGTGCCTGAAACACATCGTCCATCGCCAGGCTGAGCCGAATGCCGCGCAGACCGAGCGGCGCTCGCGCGCCGTCGGCGTCCGGATGCTCGAGCGGCAGCTGCGTTCGCTGACGTCGAACGTCCGGATCGTCACACGGCCCGGCGACATGCTCTCGACCAGCCGCGTGTACGCCGGCGAACTGCGTTTCTTCCGTCAGCGCCGCGTGTCCGCCCCACGCCAGCAGGAATTCCGATCGGAACAGGCCGATGCCTTCGGCGCCGGCTTCTCGCGCCCGCATCGCATCGTCGGGAGATTCGACGTTGGCCTCGAGCCGGATCTGGACGCCGTCCTCGGTGACCGGCGGCAGCCGGCGGTATTCGTCGAGCGACTGTTCGAACTGTTCGCGCCGCTGCTGCCGTGTCCGGACGTGCTCCAGCGTCGCCGGATCCGGATCGACGAACACTTCGCCGCTCGCGCCATCGACCGCAATCAGGGCGCCGGGCGCGATCAGCTGCTCGCGTTGCGCAGCCCTGCCACCGCCGGCACATGAATCGATCGGGCAAGGATCGCGGTGTGATACGTCCAGCTGCCGCCGTCGGTGACGAACGCCGCAAAGCGCTGCCAATCGAGCTGCGCGATCACCGACGGTGTCAACTCGTCGGCCACGAGCACCAGCGGTCCTTCGAGATCCTTGAACAGCTCCAGCGGATCTCCGCCGGTGCGAAGATTCATGCAGAGGCGCCCGACGACGTCGCTGACGTCTCCCTGTCGCTCGTTCAGGTAGGCGTCTTCGGCCTGATCGAAAAGGGCGGAGATCTCGGCGAACGCACGCTCGAGCGCCGATCCCGGCATTCAGCCGCTCGGTGCGGATGATCTCCGCCGCCCGATCGATCAGCATCGCATCGTCGAGCATCAGCAGCTGCGCGTCGAACAGATAGGCGTGCTCGGCGCCGACCGAGTTCGCGATGCGCTGCCGAATCTGCTGCAGCTGTTCGCGCGAGCGTTGCGCGCGCCTGGGCGAGCCGCTCGAGCTCACGGTCCACCCGCGCGGCGGGAATGCGGAATCGCAGGTCGCGGGCGCCCCGTCTCAGCACCAGCGCCTTGCCGATGCCGATTCCTGGCGAGACGCCGAGGCCGCTCAGACGCATGGCGCTTCGTCCAGGCCGCGTTCGATCAGCGCGGACAGCGCCGCCACCGCAGCCTCCTCGTCCGGCCCATCCGCCGAGATCGTGATTTCGCTTCCTCTGGAGGCAGCGAGCAGGAGAAGTCCCATGATGCTCTTCCCGTCGACTTCCCGCCCTCCGCGTCCGACCCGGATCCGGCAGGCAAAACCGCTGGCCGCGTGCACGAACCGGGCGGCAGCCCGGGCGTGAAGTCCCAGCGGATTGAGAATCGTGACCGCACAGCGGGTCACGCTTTTTCGCCCTTCAGCAGATCCGACGCTACCCAGATGGCGTTTCGTCCGTGCTCGCGCATGTCGCGCGCGAGCGCCGCGAGATCCACCGGTAACTTCTGCGGCCGAGCGAGCTTGATCAGCATCGGCAAGTTCACGCCGGTAATCACCTCGACGTGCTCGCTGACGAACGTGACCGCCAGGTTCGCCGGCGTGCCGCCGAACATGTCCGTCAGTACGAGCACGTCCGCCGGCTCTGCTTCGGTGCCGCCCGCCGACGAACTCACCCGCGCGATCGCCGCGCCGATGCCCTCGCGCGCATGATCGACGTCCTCGTGCCACCCGATCGACACCGCGGCAAAATGCGGCAGATCGCCGACGATCATCTCTGCAGAATTGACGAGTTCGGTCGCCAGTTGGCCGTGCGTGACGACAACGATGCCGAGTTTCATGTTTAGAGCCAAGTGCCAGTCGGGCCGCAGGCGCTTCGCCAGCATCCGAAGTTATTCATTCGCAATATCCCTATGCTTAACCCTGAGCCTGACGCCCGGTATCCCCGTCAGCCCCTTCCTCAGCGCCTCGGCGATCGCGACTGACCGATGGCGGCCTCCCGTGCACCCGATCCCGATGGTGAGATACCGTTTTCCCTCGTGCGCGTACTGTGGAATCAGGAATTTCAGCAGGTTCAGCGTGTGATCGAGGAACTCGTGTGTGGCGGTCGATCGGTCCAGGTACCGAACCACCTCCTGATCCCGGCCCGTATATGGGCGCAAGGCCGGCACGAAATGCGGATTAGGCAGGAACCGGACGTCGAACAGCAGGTCCGAGTCGACCGGAATGCCGTGCTTGAACCCGAAACTCAGGATGGTGACGACCAGTTGCGATCCCGGCGTGCTGCCGGCGGCCACGCCCGTAAACACGTGACGCAGCTCGTGCACCGTCATTTCCGATGTGTCGATGACGTGATCGGCCAGCTTGCGGATGGCGCGCATCGCCTCGCGTTCCTCGTGGATGCCTTCGATCGCGGAACGATCGGGCGCAAGCGGATGAGGACGCCGCGTCTCGCTGAACCTGCGAACCAGCGTCGGCTCGGCCGCTTCCAGAAAAATCAGCGCGGGATTCAGGTTCTTTCGCTTCTTCAGGCTCTTGTAAACGCGGGGAAATTCCTTCAGCATCTTGCCTTCGCGCACATCGACGACGACCGCGGCGCGCGAGATTTCGGTCCCGGCGCGCAGCGTCAACTCGGCGAGCATCGGCAACAGGGTGACCGGCAGATTGTCGACGCAGAAGTAGCCCAGGTCCTCGAGCGCCCGTATCGCCTGGGACTTTCCGGATCCGGACAGGCCTGTCAGGACGACAAACCTGGAGGTGACGGCCGTGCGCGCGGCGCGCCTTGCGGCGTGGCGCTTCTCGCGCATCAGAGATCTTCTCCAGTATCGACATCGGGCGGCCGGCTTGAAATACGATCGTGCAGGCGATTGACGAGCCGCCGCGCGGCGTGATGGCCGCGAACGCGCAACAGCTGGTTGCGTGCGGCGACTTCTACCAGGATCGCGACGTTGCGGCCAGGCGCCACCGGCATCCGGATCATCGGAATTCGGGCGCCGAGCGTCTCGTAGAACTCATCGTCGAGGCCGAGCCGATCATACTCCCGGCCGTGCTCCCATCGTTCGAGCTGGACGACGAGCTCGACGCGTTTCGACGATCGGGTCGACGCGACTCCAAAGAGGTCCTGGACGTTGATCAGTCCGAGGCCGCGGATCTCCATGTGATTACGCGTCAACTCCGGGCACGTTCCGATGAGGAACGACTGCGCCCGGCATCGCAGCTCCACCACGTCGTCGGCGACGAGCCGGTGGCCGCGGACGACGAGGTCGAGCGCGCATTCGCTCTTGCCGATCCCGCTCTCGCCGATGACCAGCACGCCGAGTCCGAGAATGTCCATGAGGACGCCGTGGACGATTCCGCGCGCCGCCAGGTGCGAGTCGAGCAGCGCCGACAGACGTGAGATGGCCTCGGGTGTCGGCGTCCGCGATCGAAGGAGCGGCACGCCCGCGCGATCGGCTTCGGCGATCGTTTCCGGCGGCGGCATCGCGGCCCCGGTGACGAGCAGGCATGGGAGATCGTGGCTGAAGACCCGACCGAGCGCTGTCGTACGTTCCTCGGCGGTCAGCGTCTCCAGGTACCGTGACTTCACTGGTGCCGAACACAAGGACTCGCCCCGGGCGCAGATAGGCGTCGAACCCCGAAAGGGCGAGCCCGGTCTTCTGTGTATGCGGGATCGTAATGCGCCGCTCGACCCCGGCGGCGCCGGCCAGCAGTTCGAGATCCAGCACCTTCGATTCGGCGACGTCACGAAGGACCGTTGCGACGGTGACACCGCGCGGGACGGCGGATTCGGTCATCGCGGCACGCCTAGTTGAATGAGCACGAGATCGCGGCTCGAAAGGTGGGAGTGACGGTTGCGCGGGTCACGGCTCAGGCGACCATCTGAAATCGAAAGGCTACTCCGGTTCGATCAAACCCAGATTGCCGTCCCTGCGGCGGTACAGGATGCTGACGGCGTCGGTGTCGGCATTGCGAAAGACGACAAACGCGTCGGCGTCGCCGTCCACGCGGAGCGCGGCATCTTCGAGCGACATCGGTTTGACCGCATAGCGCGTGTTCTTCACGATACGCGGAACCGGAGAGACCTCGGCCGGCCCCGGCCGCACGACCCTCGGCGCTGCGGTGCGCTTCCGGCCGTCCCACTTGCCTTTCAGGGTTTGCGCCTGCTGTTCGATCTTCTCGCTCGCCTGGCGGATGGAAATCGTCCAGGCGTTCCCCTCGCCTGCACCCCGCAACACGTGGTCCCCTTTGGTGTGGACGACGATTTCGGTGTGGAGCCGGTATTTTTCCTTGCTGAGCGTGATGAGTGCGGAAACCGCGGCGTCGTTGAGCAGGCGCTCGAGACGGGAAACGCGCTTCGTAATCAACTGCCGCACGGGAGCGGTGATCTCCATGTGCCGGCCGGTAATATCGAGTCGCATATAAGTATGAAGTTCCCAGTTCCCAGTTGCCAGCTCCCAGTCAGACTGGAAACTGGAAACCGGAAACTGGCAACTCTCAAAAGAGCACTTTTCTCTGATTCGACGTCGGAATCTTCAGCTCTTCGCGGTACTTCGCGATGGTTCGGCGAGCGAGCATCAGCCCTTCTTTCTGAAGGATGCTGACGATCTTCGAATCGCTCAACGGCTTCCGCGGATCCTCGTTCTCGATGATCTTGCGGATACGCTGCTTGATCGTCACCGACGACACGCTTTCGCCGAATGAACTGCTGATCCCGCTGTGGAAAAAATATTTCAGTTCGAACACGCCCTGCGGCGTGTGCATGTACTTGTTGTTGACCACCCGGCTCACGGTTGATTCGTGCATGCCGATGTCGTTGGCCACGTCGCGCAGCACGAGCGGACGGAGATACTCGATTCCGTGGTCGAGGAACTCTCGCTGGAAATTGATGATGCTCGTCGCCACCTTGTGGATGGTCTTCTGGCGCTGGTCGACCGACTTGATCAACCAGAGCGCCGAACGGAACTTGTCCTTCACGTAGGCGCGGGTCTCGTCGTTCTGCTCGCCGCCACCGGCGCCCGTCTTGTCGAGCAGGCGTCGATAGACCGGGCTGATCCGGAGCTGTGGCAGCCCTTCTTCGTTCAATGCCGCAACGTACTGATCCTCGACCTTGACGACGTACACATCCGGGATGACGTACTGGGACTGAGACGGGTTGAACCGGCTGCCCGGCTTCGGATCGAGATTGCGGATGATTTCGACGTGCTCTTTGAGATCGTCGAGCGAGATGCCGAGCTTGCGGGCGATCTCGGGGACCTGGTGGTTCTGTAGCAGCCGCAGATGTTCGGTGACGATTTTTTCGGTCGGCGTGCCCTCGAGCCCGAGGTGGCGAATCTGCAGCCACAGGCATTCCTGCAGGTCGCGCGCGGCGACGCCAATCGGGTCGAAGGTCTGCACGTGCTGCAGCGCCCTTTCGACGTCGGTGACGGGCCACTCCCCCATTGCGGCGATCTCCTCGACCGATGCCACCAGGTACCCGTCGTCGTCGAGATTGCCTACGATCGCGTGGCCGATTTTCTTGAGGCGATCGTCGTCTGTCTGGAGAGAGAGCTGCCACTCGAGGTGGTCGGCGAGAGACGCGGCAGTCGAGAGCGTGTTCTCGATCGGCGGCAGCTCCTTGACCTCCGAGGGGGTCCGAGAGCGGTAGCCGTCGTCCAGGTAGTCGCCGAAGAAGTACTCGTAATCGGCGTCGTCCCAGGAATCTCCCTTATCAGCCGGTTGCTGGTCGGCTGGCTTGTCCTGTTGCTGCTGCTGCTCGGCCGGCTGGAGTTCTTCGGTCGGGACTTCTTCGAGCAGCGGATTCTCGACCATCTCCTGGTTCAGCAGGTCCGCGAGCTCGAGGGTAGACATCGGCAACAGCTTGATCGCCTGCTGCAGCGACGGTGTCAGGATGAGCTTTTGAACGAGCTTGGTATGGAGTTTCTGCTGAATTGCCATGAGTCGAGTGGGCCGTGTCCGTCCCCACCAATCTTAGTCCAATCGGAACTCCGAGCCGAGGTAAATCCGTTTGACCTCCTCGTCCGCGGCCAGGCTGTCGGGGGTTCCACTGCGGAAAATCACCCCATCGTGCACGATATACGCGCGATCGGTGATCCTGAGCGTTTCCCGCACATTGTGGTCCGTAATCAGCACACCAATTCCGCGCTCCTTGAGGTGAAAGATGATCTTCTGAATGTCGGTGACGGCGATCGGATCGATTCCTGCGAACGGCTCGTCGAGCAGCATGAATTTCGGCGACACGACCAACGCTCGGGTGATCTCGACTCGCCGCCGCTCTCCGCCGGACAGCGTGTAGGCGGGGGCCTTGGCGAGAGGGGTGAGCCCTAACTCGGCCAGCAACTCCACCCGTCGCGCGCGCCGGCCCGCGGCGTCGAGCGGCAGCGTTTCCAGAATCGCCGTGATGTTGTCCTCGACCGTTAGCCCGCGGAAGATGGAAGCTTCCTGCGGCAAGTACCCAATGCCTTTGCGGGCGCGCACATACATCGGATCGTCGGTCACGTCAGCGCCGTCGAGCAACACGCGGCCGGTGTCGGGAGAGGTCAACCCCACGACCATTGAAAACGTTGTGGTCTTGCCCGCGCCGTTGGGCCCGAGCAATCCCACCACCTCGCCTGACGAGATGTCCAGATTGACGCCCTTGACGACGGTGCGGCCGCTGTAGGTCTTTGTCAGATCGGTCGTGTGCAGCGTGGCCATTCGGACTAGCGAGTCTCCGCCGGGCACGCGATGGGCGCTGACTCCATTCGGATGAGATTGTTGCCCTTCATGTCGACCGAGTCGACAGCGCGGTGGAATGTCAGGACGGCACCGATGGATTTCTTGCAGTCATTTGGTGCGATCTCGACGACTTCGACGGGGCTTCCGGTCATGTGATAAGTCTCGTCCTTCGCGAGATACGTAACCCGCGCGCCGGTGGCTATCCGGGCACTCTCCTTGACGATGACCTGGCCGTTGGCGCCGTACCCCTCTGCTCGTTCCAGCTCGTTGCTGTCCTTTGCGAGGAAGAGCTCCAGTTTCTCACCCGTCAAATCCCCCTGACTGCTGATCAGGTGCGCCTTTGTTGTGTAGGTCGCCAGACGCTTCGCGTCGTCATACACGAAGTTCTCGGACTCTCCGGTGGATTTGGTGGACTTGCGAGCGCCGGTCTTCTGGTCGACCTCGTCGAGCATCATCTCCGTATGTACGTGGGTTTTGGCTTCGAGGTTGCCCGTCTTGTCATCGACAACGATCGTGTCGCCGTTGATTTTTGTGTCGCCCTGCCAGAGCCTGGAATTGCCGATGTAAACGGCGTGGCCGACACTGCCATCGTACTCGAGTCGGTTGGATGTGACGGTCACGGGCTGGTCCTGCTTCAAGAGCGCCGGCACGTGCGTTTGAGATTGGGCGTTGGCCGGAGTTGCCGATGCCGCGGCGGGGTCTGACCCCGGTCTGACCCTGGTTTGACCCCCGTCTGACCCCGGTCCTGGGGCAGCATCGAGCTTCGGATCTTCGTTTCGGCTTTCAACTTGCGCGACGTCAACGAAAACTCAATCGTCCGAGCTTCGACCGTGACTCGTCCATCGCTGACGCGAGGGGATGGCGGCCCGGGATCCGACGACGGCGAGAGATCGATTTGATCCCGATCGACGTGATACACCGCGTGGGTCGCATCGGTCACCACCTCCGGACCATCGGTGAAGTGGACGTTGCCTCGAAAATCCGCCTGCTGGATCTCGCCAAATCCCGGTTTGGTCGCGACAATGAGGCTGATCGCGCGGGCCTGGCGATCGACGGCGGGCAGGTTGCCCCGCGCCGCCCGCGTCTCGCGATATTCGATGTTGCCCCCAAACGTCGCACTCTGAAGACCGGTCTCCGGAGCGCCGGTGGCTGTCAGCGTTGCGGAACGTATCCGTTTCGCCGGCGCATCCCCATCGGGTGGCAGATCGACCTGAACGTTCTCGGCCGCGTTGAGGTTGGTCACCGTTTTTCCGTCCGGCGACATTGCCAGGTCGATCGTCTTGCCGGCGATGCGCTTGCCGGGGCCCGCTTTCTCTCCCGGCAGCTGGACGACGGCGTTCTCGACCAGCTGCGAATGCTGGAGGGTCCGCCCATCGTCGGCGTAAGTGAGATCGATGTCTCGGGCCGACATGTTCTGCGGACCGCCGCTGTCGCCGCTCCCGACGATCCGGCTGTTGCCGCGAAGCTGCAGCAGCCGCGCACGCTGGTCGTCTTCGGTGAGGAAAATCGTGATCTCGTCGGCGTCGATGTCCCGTCCCTCGCCCTTGATATGCGCGCTGCGCGTGAGCTTCAGGTAGTGCTCCAGCTTCGCCATGCCGATGGCTTCGGCGGTGGCGTCGAGGGCCCCCTGTCCCTTGTCGTCGGCCGCGACCGTGACGTGCGGTTTCGCCAGCAGCCACAACACCTCACGGTTGAAGTCGTAGGTCGCGCCGACCCCGGTGCCCTGCATCCGTGCGCGCTTGAACGCTACGGCGCCGGGTATCTTCAACATGCTTTCTGCCTGATCGTAGGTTGCCTCTTCGGTGGTGACCTCAGTTCCCTCGCTCGTGAGCTTCACCGAGCCAACGAAGTGCGCAGTCTTGAGATCGTCGCCCGACTGGGTGATGTCGGCTTCGCGGCTGGTCACCGTGATAGGGCTTGCCGTTCCTCGTGAAGGTAATCTCGACCCCGTTGCCAAGCTTCGACCGGCCGCCCTGATAGCTGCACTGGGCGCCAAACTTCATGGCGAACACGACCTTGCCGTCCTTCGACGACTCGACCCGGCCGCCAGTCGTATTTTCCAGGATGCAGTCCTTGTCCCGCCGCTCCGGGATCGCGGCCGCAGCCGGCGGCGTCTTCCGGGAACGCAAGGCGACGATCACGATCGCCACGAAAATGACGACGAAGATCGCGATCGCGAACCGGGCGCGTTTCTGCCAGGACATGAAGAATTGCTGAATGCTGAATTCTGAATGCTGAGTTTCTTACGATGCTGCTCTCGATTTGTTGATTAATCATTGTAGAGGGCCGGGCCGTCAGCCCGGCCAATCAGCATTCAGCATTCAAAAATCAGCATTTCGCTACTCCCCGTCGCTCATGCCTTTGATGTCGGCGACGGAGAGTTCCAGATACGTTTCTCCCTGGAACTCGTTCTTTTCGAGCGAAAAGGCCAGGTTGACGCCGGCGCGGTTCTGGTTGAGGAATTCAGCGCGCTCGGCGGCGCGCCACGCGATCGCCCTGAACCGCCGGCCGTCCTGGCTGAAGGTCATCTTGAGGTGCCGATCCTTCAACGGGCGCGGTCCGTCCACGATCTCGACACCGCTCGCATGGAATACCGGCCGGGGATTCGCCATGCCGAACGGTCCCATGGTGTCGAGATCGCGCATCAGATCGGGCGTGATGGACTTCAGGCTGAGCGGGCCGTCGATCCGCAAGCGCGGCCGAAGCTGATCCGGCTCGAGCACACGATCGGCGTAGGCGTTGATCCGCGCCCGGAACTCCGGAAGACGTCCAGCCTCCATCGTCAGTCCCGCCGCCTGCTTGTGCCCGCCAAACCTGATGAACACGTCCGAGCAGTGTTCGAGCGCGGCCAGCATGTCGAAGTCGGGAATGCTGCGGCAGGATCCGTAAGCCACGTCTCCATCGACCGACAGGACAATCGCCGGCTTGTGAAACGTGTCGACGAGCTTCGACGCCGCGATTCCGATGACCCCGCGGTGCCAGCCGTCGCCGCCAACGACGAGCACGTTGTGGGCACCGACCGCAGGATCGGTTTCGATCGCCTTTTTCGCCTGCGCGACGAGGTCGGCCTCTTCCTGCTGGCGGCGAAGATTCTCGTCGTTGAGCTGCTGCGCGAGCCCCCGGGCTTCGTCCCCCATCGCCTCATCGGTCGCCAGCAGCAGGCGCGTCGCGATGTCGGGCGTGCTCATGCGTCCGGCGGCATTGACGCGCGGCGCCAGCATGAACGCAACCTGGTAGCTGTCGATGGTCTTGCCGCTCAGGCCTGACGCGTCGAGCAGCGACCGCAGACCGATGGTGTGCGGGCCGCGGCTGAGCGACGCCAGTCCGAGCCGTGCGATGACGCGATTCTCCCCGACCAGCGGAACCACATCCGCCAGTGTGCCAATCGCCGCGATCTTGACGAAGGCCGGCAGCCACTTCTCCTTGCCGGCGCGTTGACAGAGGGCCTGTACCAGCTTCAGCGCGACGCCCACGCCAGCGAGGTGCTTGTCCGGATACGTGCAATCCGGACGCTTCGGATTTATCACCGCAAGCGCCGGCGGGAGCGTGCCGTCCGGTTCATGATGATCGGTGACGATGAGATCGACGCCCAGCTCCCGCGCTCGCGCGGCCGCATCCATGCTGCGGATGCCGCAGTCCACCGACACGATGAGCGCGACGCGCTCCGCGTGAAGACGCTCGATCGCCGCGCTCTGCAGGCCGTAGCCGTCGCGGAGCCGTTCGGGAATGAAATGCACGACGTCGCCACCAAGCATTTCGAGCGCCCGGCGGAGAATGACGGTCGAGGTGATGCCGTCGACGTCGTAGTCGCCGTGAATCGCGATCCGCTCGCGTTGCGCCAGCGCCCGCTCGAGCCGATCGACCGCCCGATCCATGTCGGCCAGCTTGAAGGGATCGTGCAGCTGGCTCGAGCGACGGATTCAGGAACCGGGTGGCCTCGTCGATGTCGGTGAGGCCGCGCAGGCACAGGAGCCGCGCGATGATCGGATGCACGCCAAGCGCAGAGGCCAGCGCCGCCGCCTGTTCGTCGTTGCACGGCAGATGGTGCCAGAGAAGAGACTTCATCGATGGCTCAACGCTTCGGCCGATCTTCGAATGGCAGGGCGTTCTCGTCGACGAAGGCGGTGCATTCGTCGCCCATGCGGCGGAATTTCTCGTAGCGGGCGCGTCAGACGCGCGTCCACCGCCAAGGCCGAGACGTCGGCGAGCGCGACGGATAAGGCCTGATCGACGAGCGCGGTCGCCGCGTCCGGATCGTTGTGCGCACCGCCTGTCGGTTCGGGTACGATCGCGTCAATCAACCCGAGGCCGAGCATGTCGGGGGCGGTAATCTTCAACGCCGCTGCGGCTTCGATCTTTCGATTGGCGTCTCTCCAGAGAATCGCCGCGCAGCCTTCGGGCGGAATCACGCTGTAGACCGAAAACTCCTGCATCAGCACACGATCGCCAATCGCGATCCCGAGCGCCCCGCCGCTGCCTCCCTCGCCGCACACCAGCACGACGATCGGCACCTCGAGCATCATCATTTCACGCAGGTTGAACGCAATGGCCTCGGCGACGCCGCGCTCCTCCGACTCGACCCCGGGGTAGGCCGCCGGCGTGTCGATGAACACCAGGATGGGCCGGCTGAATTTCTGAGCCAGCTGCATCACGCGGAGCGCCTTCCGATATCCCTCGGGGCGTGCGTAACCGAAATTGCGATAGATCTTCTGCTTGGTATCTCCGCCCTTCTGATGCCCGACGATGGCAACCGGCTGTCCCCGGTAGTCGGCGAAGCCGCAGACGATGGCGTGATCGTCGGCGAATCGTCGGTCGCCATGAAGCTCATCCCAGCCGGTGAACAAGCGCTCGACGTAGTCGAGGGTGTTGGGGCGATTCGGATGACGCGCAACGAGAACCCGTTGCCAGGGTGTCAGGTTCGCGTAGAGTTCGGCGCGGATCTCGTCGGCGCGCCGCCGCAGCGTCTCAATCGACCGTTCCCGCTCGGCGGTGCGGGGCATCAGGCTCAACGCCTCGATCTCCTTCAGCAGCACGCCGATCGGTTCTTCGAATTCCAAAAGGTCAGGCATAAGCTGGATCTTGTAATGCTGATTGTCGATTGCTGATTGCTGATTGACGAAGATTCTAGGCGGGGTCTCCAGACCCCGCCAAATCAGCAATCAGAAATCAGCATTCAGCAATTCATCGAAGTTCCACCGTGCCGGTACCGCAGATCTGCTCCAGCTCCGCGACGAGCTTGTCGGATGGGCGCACGCGCTGGGCGACGTCGGCACGGACCCGCATCGCCGGCGGCCCGTTGACGTCCAGTTCCAGCGAGACCCGGCGGTCGCCGCGATGTCGAGACAACAGCTCGGCGAGCGCTTCGAACGTCGTCCTCGCCTGGGACGCCTGGCCGAGATGAATGACGACTTCCCGGGTGGTCTTTTCTTTCAGCGAGGCGATCGGCATCAGCTCGGTCGACACGAGACGCGCGGACTCGTCGTCTTTCTCGAGCTTGCCACGGACCAGGAGCATGGCGTCGTTTTCGACGAGCGTGCCGAATTTCGAGAACGTTTCCGGGAACACCACGACTTCCACGTTGCCAGCCACGTCGTCCAGCATGAAGACCGCCATCCGATCGCCCTTTCGCGTCTTCAGCGGGCGCAGGCCGGAAACGATGCCGCCAACCCAGATGTCGGCTTCGGACGTCGCCAGGTCGGCCACCCGCCGCGCGCCGAACGTTTTCAGCTCTTCGCTGAAACGATCGAGCGGATGGCCGCTCATGTACAGGCCGAGGGCTTCCTTTTCTCCGGCGAGTTGCTGGATTTCGGTCCATGCCGGAACGTCAGGCAGCGGGACCACCGGCGTGGAACCATCCTCGTTGGCGCCGCCGAACAGCTGCGACTGTCCCTTCTCGCGGTCCCGCTGGTGCCGGCCGCCGTTCTCGATCGCTTTGTCGACGGCGGCGAAGAGCCGCGCCCGTCGGGCCGCCACGGTCGCGCCCGGTTCATGGACGAGGGAATCCAGCGCCCCCGCCTTGATCAGGCTCTCGAGGACGCGCTTGTTGACCAGGCGGAGGTCCGAGTGCTCGCAGAGGCTGTAGAGCGAGTCGACGCGCCCCAGCTGGCGCCGAACGGCGAGCATCGATTGGATGGCGCCTTCGCCGACATTCTTCACGGCGCATAACCCGAAGCGGACGCCGCCGTGCACGACGGTAAACGCCAGGTCGCTCGAGTTGATGTCGGGCGGCAGGATCGTGACGCCAAGATCGCGGCATTCACCGAGGTACATCCCCAGCTTGTCGGCATTCGCGGCCTCAATCGTCAAGAGGGCGGCCATGAAATGCGCCGGGTAGTTGGCCTTCAGATAGGCCGTCTGATAGGCGACCCACGCGTAGGTGGTCGAGTGGGACTTGTTGAACCCGTAGCCGGCGAAGAACTCCATCAGATCGAAGATCTTCGTCGCCTTCTTCTCGCTGACGCCGTTCTTCACGGCTCCGGTGACGAACGCTTCGCGCTGCTTCGCCATGACCTTGGGATCTTTCTTCCCCATGGCCTTGCGGAGCACGTCGGACTGGCCCATCGTGAAGCCGGCCAGCACCGCGGCGATGCGCATGACCTGCTCCTGATAGGCAATGACGCCGTAGGTGTCCTCGAGAATCGGCCTGAGCTGACTCAGTTCGTACTTGACCTCGGTTTTTCCCTGTTTGCGCGAGATGTAGTCGTCCACCATCCCGCTCTTCAGCGGGCCCGGCCGGTAGAGCGCGTTCAGCGCGATCAGATCGTCGAGGCGTTCGGGTTTGGCCTTTCGCAGCAGCTCCCGCATGCCCGAGCTTTCAAACTGGAACACGCCGTAGGTCTGTCCGTCGCAGAACAGCTGAAACGTCTTCGCGTCGGTCAGCGGAATCGAATCGATGTCGAGGTCGATCCCTTCGGTGCGTTTGATTTCGTCGAGCGCGTCACGGATGAGCGTCAGCGTGCTCAATCCCAGGAAGTCCATTTTCAGGAGGCCCATCCGCTCGACCTCCTTCATCGCCCACTGCGTGACGATTTCGTCCTTCTGGCTCTTGTAGAGCGGAACGAATTCGGTCAGCGGACGCGGCGCGATGACCACGCCGGCGGCGTGCACCGACGCATGCCGGGTCATTCCCTCGAGGCGCCGCGCGACCGCCAGGAGCTCCTTGACCCGGTCGTCGTTCTGCTCCATCTCCTTGAGGGCGGGATTCTCCTCGAGCGCCCGCTCGAGCGTCATATCCAGGGCGGGCGGGATGGCCTTCGCGACGCGGTCGGCGTCCGCATACGGAATGTCCATGACGCGTGCCACGTCGCGAACGACCGCCCGCGCCTTCATAGTCCCGAAGGTGATGATCTGCGCGACGTTCTCGCGGCCGTACTTGCGCGTGACGTACTCGATGACCTCGCCGCGGCGGCGTTCGCAGAAGTCGATGTCGATATCAGGCAGCGAGACGCGCTCCGGATTCAGGAACCGCTCGAAGATCAGGTCGTACTCGATCGGATCGACGTCGGTGATCCGCAGGCAATACGCGACGAAGCTGCCGGCGGCGGACCCGCGGCCGGGTCCAACCGGAATGCCCTGCTCGCGCGCATAGCGGATGAAATCCCAGGTGATCAGGAAGTACCCCGGTACTTCATTTTCTTGATCATCTCGATTTCATACGTCAGCCGGCGTTCGTACTCATCGACGGTCTTTTTCAGAACTCCGGCGGCGGCCAGGTCCCTGAGCCGCGGCAGCCGGTGGGCGAAGCCGTCGCGCACGACGTGCTCGAAGTACTCGTCGACGGTGTACCCCGCCGGCACGTCGAAGTTCGGAAGGTGATTCGTCGTGCCCGAGAGATCGACGCTGCAGCGCTCGGCAATCCGTACCGTGTTGGCAAGCGCCTCGGGAAAGTCCTTGAATACGACCGCCATTTCTTCGGCCGTCTTCAGGTAGAACTGATCGCCGTGATAGCGCAGGCGCTCCGCGTCGTTGACCGACTTCCCCGTGCCGATACAGAGCAGCACGTCGTGCGGCTTGAAATCCGAGTTCTGCAGGTAGTGGACGTCGTTGGTCGCGACGAGCGAAAGGCCAAGATCGCGCGCGATCGGCTGGAGGCCGACGTTGACGATTTGCTGCTCGTCAATCCCCTGATACTGCATCTCGAGGAAGAAGTTGTCCGCGCCCAGAATGTCCCGATACGCGGCGGCGGCGGCGACGGCTTTCTGCTGCTGTTCGGTTCGAATGCCGGTTGCGACCTCTCCTTTCAGGCAGCTGCTGAGCCCGATGAGTCCCGCCGCATGCTCGGCGAGCAGATGCTTGTCGATCCTCGGTTTGTAGTAGAAGCCCTCGGTGTAGCCGGCCGACACGAGCTTGATCAGGTTGTGATAGCCGGTCAGGTTCTCGGCGAGGAGCACGAGGTGATTCGCGGTCTCACCCGGCGTCCCGCTCTTCGTCCGGCGATCGCCCGGCGCCACGTAGACTTCGCACCCGAGGATGGGATTCAGCCCGCGCTTCCGCGCCTGATCGTGAAAGATCACCGACGAGAACATGTTCCCGTGTTCGGTAATCGCCACGGACGGCATCTTCAGCTCCGCCGCACGATCCAGCAACTCCTCAATCCGGCACGCGCCGTCGAGCAGCGAATACTCGGAGTGCAGGTGAAGGTGGACGAAGTCGCTCATACGGATTGCTGAATGTTCGATTGCTGATTTGCTGATTGTGAGTTGTTGAATCTGGCCAAGCGCTGCAATCGCTGCCAAGGATGCTCTTCAATCAACAATCAGCAATCAACAATCAGCAATTCATTCCCACTCTATGGTTGACGGCGGCTTCGAGCTGATGTCGTAGACGACGCGATTGATGCCCTTGACTTCGTTGACGATTCGCGACGAGATCGTCGCGAGCAGGTCGTGCGGCAGCCGCGCCCAGTCGGCGGTCATCCCGTCGCGGCTCTCGACGGCGCGAATCGCGATCGTGTACTCGTAGGTCCGCGCGTCGCCCATCACGCCCACGCTCTGCACCGGCAGCAGCACCGCGAACGACTGCCACAGCCGCCGATACCACCCCGCGCGCTTCACTTCTTCGGCCACGATGTGATCCGCCCGCCGAATCAGCTGACAGGCGTGACGGCGACGACCTCGCCGAGGATCCGCACCGCCAGGCCCGGGCCGGGAAACGGCTGGCGCCAGACGAACTCATCGTCGAGCCCGAGTTCCTTGCCGACCAGGCGCACTTCGTCTTTGAACAGCAGCCGCAGCGGTTCGACCAGCTTGAACCGCATCCGTTCCGGCAGGCCGCCGACGTTGTGATGACTCTTGATGACGTGCGACGGTCCGATGACCGACACGCTCTCGATCACGTCCGGATACAGCGTCCCCTGGCCGAGGAAGTCGAACGAGCCGAGCTTCTCCGCTTCTGTCTCGAACACGTCGATGAACGCCGCGCCGATGATCTTGCGCTTGTGTTCCGGATCGGTCACCCCGGCGAGGCGTTCCAGGAAAAGCGACGATGCGTCGGCAAACACGAGTGGGAGTTTCAGCCGCTCGAAACGCCGGCGGATTTGTCCCGCTTCGTCCTGCGCGCATCACGCCGTTGTCGACGAAGATGCAGGTCAGGCGATCGCCGATCGCCCGGTGGATGAGCAGCGCGGCGACCGTCGAATCGACCCCGCCGCTGAGTCCGCAGACGACCCGGCGCTCGCCAACCTGATGCCGGATCCGTTCCGTTGCCTCCTGCACGAACGACGACATCGTCCAGTCGCCGGCGCAGCCGCAGACGTCGTAGGCAAAGTTGCGCAGGATATCGAGGCCATGATCGGTATGGGCCACTTCCGGATGAAAGAGCAGCGCATAGAGCCGCCGCTCTTCGGCCACCATCGCCGCGACCGGCGCGTTGGCGCTCGTCGCGGTGACCTGAAAGCCCGGTGGCGCGGTCTTGACGAAGTCGCCATGGCTTGCCCACACCCGCAGGTTCGACGGCATCGAGTCGAAGAGCGGCGCGCCGGGATGAATGTCGATCGTCGCAAGCCCGAACTCGCGGTGCGGCGCCGGCGCCACTTCTCCGCCAAGCGCGTGCGTCATGAGCTGCATGCCGTAGCAGATTCCAAGCACCGGGCACGCCGGCGTCGTAGACGCCCGATTCGCAGTGCGGCGCTCCGGTGTCGGACACGCTCTTCGGCCCGCCCGAGAGCACGATTCCCACGGGCTCGCGCCGCTTGATGTCGTCGAGCGGCGTGTCGAACGGCAGAATCTCGGAGTAGACCGACAATTCGCGCAGCCGGCGCGCGATCAGCTGGGTGAACTGCGATCCGAAATCGAGGACGACAATGGTCTGATGATTCACGAGCCGTGCGAGGTAGTGATCGGGTGACGAGACAATCTCATTCGCATCACTCGAGTTGTCCGACGGACGAATGAAGTGCGGCCGACGCGTCAAGGTGTGTCAGGCACATTATTATAGGACGTGCCCGCACTTCGCACCACCCTTCTTCTTGCGATCGCGCAAGTGATCGTGCCGCTCCAGCATCGCCGTGCAGATGTTGCCATCGGCAGTGCGATGGAGCGTGCCAATTTCTGCGAGCCCGGCGGCGGCTCCCGTCATAGGCAAGGACAAAGTATTTGTCGTGCTGCAGTCGGGTGTCGATCGCAGCGCGTCGAGCTCACCGACGGCACACTCGCGTGGAAAGTCGAGCTGCGATCCGAACTGCCGGTCGCGCTGGATGGCGATCGGTCTTCGTGGCTGCCGGGGAGGCAGATCACGCCCTGAAGGACGCGGACGGATCGGAGGAATGGCTCGCGCCTGCCGGCCGCGTCATGGCGCCGGTGCTCGCGCACGCGGGCTGGGTGATCGCGGCGACTGACAAGGGGCTGACCGCATACCGCGCCGCCGACGGCACCAAGGTCTGGAGTCGTGAGCTCGGCGACGCAGCAGGTCACTGCCGACGATCGAGGGGGACAATCTGTACGTGCCGCTTGAGGATGGCCGGTTGGTCGCGCTGGATCTCCGCACCGGCACCGACAGGTGGGTGACAGTTTCACCGGGCCCTTGAGCGAAGTGCTCGCGTTCCCCGACCGGGTCTACGTTCGGTCCGCCGACAAATATCTTTACTGTTTTCGTGCGAACGACGGCGAACGCGACTGGCGGATTCTGTTTGGCGCGGTCATCCGCGGCCGGCCCGCGGCTGACGACAAGCAGATCTACGTGACGTCGATGGACAACACGCGTCCGCGCGTACCGCCGGACCAACGGCGCGCTGCTGTGGCATCCTGCGGTGCCGTTCCGCCCGACCACCGGACCAGAGCTGATTGATTCTGTCGTGATTGTCTCGGGCAATGCGCCCGAGCTGCGCGCCTTCGACGCCTCGACCGGGCGTCCGGCCGGTCAAATCACGCTCGAGGAGTCGCTGGTCATGCCGCCGGCATTCGGCCAATCGGCGGACGCGGTCGTGATGTCGGCGTTTACCGGCACGCTTACCGGCCAGTGGAAGCTCGTGCTGACGGCGCCGCCTGCTCCCGCTCCCGCAAGCTCCTCGCGAATAGCTTCGACCAGGCGGCGAACGCCTTCGCGAATCTGATCGTGTGCTGGCGCCGAGAACGACAGTCGAATTTGACTGCCGCCGCGCTCGTTGACGAAGAACGCACTGCCCGCGACGTACACCACGCCATGTCGCACGGCGCGATCGAGCAGCCGATCGGCGTCGATGGCGTCGGGCAGCGTCGCCCACAGAAAGAATCCGCCGCGCGGATCGGCCAGGTCAGTCGATTGTCCGGACTCGCGACGGAACGCTGCGACCATGACGTCGCGTTTCTCCGCGTAGTGCTTCCGAAGCAGCGGCAACTGACGCTCGAGAATCCCCCGTCGTCCGCACTCGTGCACGACTCGCTGATCGAACACGCCCGTGCACAAGTCGCCGGCCTGTTTGGCCATCTCGAGCTTGACCGCGATCGGCGCCGGAGCGTCGATCCAGGCGACGCGGAAACCGGGGGCGAGCGTCTTCGAGAAGCTGCTCAGATAGATGACCCGGCCGTCGCGATCGTCCGCCTTGATCGGTCGGACGTCCGCTTCCGATCGCCGAGTCTTCGAAGTACAGCTCTCGATAGGGATCGTCTTCGACGATGAGGACGTTGCGTGACGCGGCCCATTCGAGGAGCTTGCTGCCGTTTGCCGAGGCCCATCAGCAGGCCGGTGGGGTTCTGAAAATTCGGCACGACGTAGAGAAAGCGCACGCGCGTGCCGCTCTTCGACCAGGCGCTGGCATGGATCGAGTCGAGCGCCGCGAGATCGATGCCGTCGCTCTCCTGCGGGACTCCTTCCATCTGCGCGCGGACGTTGCGGAACGCGGTGATCGCTCCGGTGTAGGCGGGCAGTTCGACGAGCACCACGTCGCCGGGATCGAGGAGCACCCGCGCGACGAGATCGAGACCCTGCTGCGAACCGGTCGTCACGAGCAGACGATCCATGTCGGAGTCGACGCCTCGCGCCTCCATGATCCCGGCAATCATTTCGAGCAGCGGTCGGAATCCGCGCGTCGCGCCGTACTGCAGCGCGCTGCCGTGCGAGCCCGACAGCAGTTCGCGCGCGATTTCGGAGATACTCGGACCACGGGAACGTTTCCGGAGCCGGATAGCCGGGCGCAAACGAGATGAGGTCGCGGTTCTGCGCGAGGATCGCTCCCATCCGCCGGATCGCGGATTCCTGCATGCCCGGCGGCCGCCTGAGAGAGAAAATCGTCGTAGTTGATCATGCGAGACGTGGACCGGTGACATCGGTCGCCGGCTCGGGCGACGCGCACCGTCGCGAGGCTGTGCTGGTAGTACCGATATTGAGTCAGGTAGGCGCCGAGCGCCGTCAGCGCGAGATACTCGAACGCGATGCCTCGCAACAGCCACGCGCCGAGCTGCAGCGGCACCATGGCCAGACCGACGAACGGAACGACGGCGATGAGCCCGAGACCGGCGGTCGCGAGGATCGACGCGCCGGTCGTGATGGCGACGAGCAGCAGCACCACGCCGAAGATGCCTGCGACCTCGCGAAGGCTGGCGCGAATGAACTGCGCCACCCGCCGCATCGCCGTCGCGGACGCCGACGTCTTCGACCGCGATCGCCATCTGCGTGAGGAGATAGAGGAAGTTGACGATCGTGATCCACACGACCAGCGCGCTGAGGGCCGGAACGGCCGCGAACGTCCATCCCAGCAGCACGCCGAAGTTTCCCGACAAACCGTAGCCGCCGACGACAAATCCCAGAGACGGCCGCCGCGGTGACGCCATAGACAACCAGCAGACACAGTCCCGAGCTTGACGTAGCGTGCCGCCAGCTTCCGACAGCCGTCGAGGAACGGCTCGATGTTCGTGAGGTTCGCACGACGAAGCATCGCCAGGCGAAGCGGCGGGCGTTCGATCGGGCCGGCCTGCGACTCCGCGTCGGCGAGAATTGCGACACGGTTCCCACTTGACGACGAAGGTCAGAACGGAGGCACCCAGAAGGACGACGAGAAACGATGCGCCAAACAACCCGAGCGCGACCGGGTTCGCGCGGAGCGCGCCGATCACGCTGGGGATGCTCCCCTTCATGTCGCCGGCCATGACCTCTTCGACGTCGGCGCCGAGCAGCAGCACGACCAGCGACGATGCCGCCGACCACCGGCACCGCGAGCAGCAACTGCTGCGTGCCTTCGGCGATGAACTGCACGGCAATCAGCGGCCAGTTGGCGGCGGCGATAAAGGCGCCGCGCTTGAGCGAAGCCTTCAGGGCGGGAGGGTGCGGCATCGAACTAACTGATTGTACCCTTTGCGGTATTCTGCTGCTTCAGTGTCCTCACCCGCTAAAGCCGAGGCTGCGCGAGCCGCGCGTGACCGTGCGCGTCGGCTGCTCGCAGGCGGTCTGGCGCTGGCGTTCGTCGCCGCCGCTGTCGGGCGCAATCGTCGAGGTCTGGCGGTTTGGAACCACGCGAGACGGCGACCGCGGCGCGCGTCGAGCGGCAGGTCCGACGAGACTTCGATCGCATGACGACGGTGCTCACCCGGGTCGCCGTCGGCGTGGCAATGGATCCCGACGCGGCGCGCGCGCTGTCGCGGGGGACCGGATGCCGCCCGCGATCTGTTCGATCTGCTCGACCGGCGTCTCGCCGAGGCCGACACCGTGCCGGACACGGTGGCGGTCACCGTTTACGATCGCACCGGCGTCGCGCTCGCCTGGGTCGGCCGTCCGTCAGACGTCGGCGTGTCGGAGCGGCTGATCAGGCCCCTCGGCCTTTTTCGTCGACCCCCTCGCCGCTCGGACTCCGGCTCGTCCACGTTCTGCCGATTCTCGCCGCCGATCAGCGCCGCGTCGGCTCGGTCGCCGCCGAGCACGTGCTGTCGCCCGCGCCGGCGACGGCAACCATTCCGCCGAGTGGGTACGTGCTCGAGACGCCGCTCGGGCCGGCCTCGCTGCGGACGCGGTGGGAAGGCGCCGGCGATCGACCGCGCGAAAACGCGTTTCTGCTCCACGCACCCGGCGGCGAGCCGCTCGTCGAGGTCTCGATGTCGCCGGCCGATGCTCAGTAGTGCGCGTCGCGCGTGGCGGCGTCGAGTCGTGGCGAGCGTCCTGGTCATCATCGCCATCACTGGTCCTCCTGCTGATCGGACCGGTGCTCGATCGCCGCGCCGCGGCGACGACGGCGCGCGAGTTTCTCGCGGACGACGAGCGGGGCGCTCGCTGCTTCTGGCGGCCGCGTTCGTCATCGTCGGCGTCGCGCTGGCGATCGAACTGGGCCGGCGGCCGCCGCCGAGCGCGCTGCTGCTCGTCGGCGGCGCTGACGTCGCGACGGCGATTGCGCTGCTTGCCGGACCGGTTCGTGCGGTTGCGCATCGCACTGCGCGCGCACCGGCGGAACACGGATCGATCGCCGACGACTTTCCTGGTGCGGCAGCTGCTTGCCGGTGTCGCGGTCGCGATCATTCTCGTCATGTTCGCGCGCGCTGCTGCCGCGCGTCGTCGATCCCGTCGACGGTCGACCTGCGGCACTTCTCTCTGCATCCGTGGAACGTGGCGCGGCTGGCGCTCCTGACCGGAATTCTGGCCTGCCACTCCGCGGCCCTCTGGACGTGCACGCTGATCCTGAGCGCGGCGCTCGCCCGCTGGCGGATCGGTCCCTCGCCTGGGCTGCGGATACGGATTCTCCTGATCTGGATTGCTCCGTCGGTTGCGATGGCCGCCTTCGCGACCTTCCGGGAATGGACGCTTCCGGCGCTCGGCCTCGTCCTCTCCGCGAGCGCGTGCGCGGTCGCCGCGCTGTCGGCGATCGCGACTGGTCGTGTGGTATCGCCACACGACCGTCGCCGCGCGGATCCTGGCGTTGTTCGCGGCGTTTCTCCTGCCGGCGCTTCTGCTGTACCCGTCGGTCGACTACTTCGCCGAAGGGGCGATGCGAACGCTCATCGAGTCGCAGTACGCGGTCCAGGCGCAGCGGTACTCCCAGACGCTGCAGGAACGCTTGACCGAAGCGCGCGCCGAAATCGACGCGGTGCTGCCCACACTCGTGAGCGGCGGAGTGCCCGTCTCCGCGGAGCCAGCCGAGCGCCGGAAGATTCGCGTCAGCGAAACGAGCGTCGACGTCGAGCGCGCCTATTTCGTGTGGAGTCGAACCGCGCTCGCGCGCGAGCGTCTGACGTCGGCGGTCGAGCTCTACAACGCGGACGGCGTGCTGCGTCAGCCGATTCGCACTGGAATCTGCCGGAGTACTCCGGCACCGCGCAGGCGCCGCAGATCGAAGCGCTGCGCCGTGCCAATGGGACGTCTTCGGCGAAGCCGCCCCGTTCGGCGCCGACGAGCGCCGCATGCTGCACGCGGCGCGGCAGATCTGCACCGCCGCCGCGCCCGATGAGGCGCCGCAGACCGGTCGGCACGATCGTCGTGCACGTGCTGGTCTTCGACTACCGCACGCTGCCGTTCATCACGTCTCAGAATCCGTACTTCGAAGTATTTCGACCGACGCAGGGCGGAGCGCCCCGCGAGGGGACGACCGGCAGCGAGGTCGAGGTCGCGATCTACGGCTGGAGTCTCGCCGCGGTTTACAACTCGCCGCACGCGGCCTGGTCGATCGGCGACGACCTGTTCGCGCGAATCTACGATCCGGCACGCCGGCCGTTCTGGACGACGGTACAGACCAGCGACGGCCGCTATCGCGTGTTCTTCTCGAACGATCGCGTCTTCATCTACGCGATCGGCTATCGTACACTGACACCGCTTCGATCATCTCGTCCACCTCGCCGAGTTGACGACGCTGTCGGGTGTGTTCTACGTGCTGGTGCTCGATCGGCACGGCCTGCTTCACGCGCCTGGCGCGCGCGCGTCCGCGTCTGGGCCGCGCGCTGCTGCGCGAGATTCGCGCGAGCTTCTATCGGAAGCTGTTTCTCGCGTTCGTGCTGGCGTCGATCATTCCGGTGCTGATTCTGGCGGTCGCGATCCGCTGGTATTTCGCGAACTTCTGACTGCCGACGTCGCGCTCGAGGCGGCGCGCACCGCAGCGGTCGCGCAGCGCGTGATCGAGCAGTCGAACGCGCTCACGCAGCGCACCGAAGGCCTGGCGCCGGCGAGCGACGACGTGATGATCTGGATCAGCCAGGTCATCGATCAGGACGTCAATATCTTCGACGGCGCGCAGCTGGTCGCGACGAGCAAGCGGGATCTGTTCGCCTCCGGGCTGCTGGCGACGCGCACGCCCGATGCGGTCTATCGCGCGATCGCGCTCCAGCGGCTGCCGAGCTTCGTTGGCGAGGATCGGATCGGCACGGTGCCGTTACACGATTGCCGCGGCGCCGGTCCACGCCGGCGGCAAGAAGTCGATCCTGACCGTGCCGCTGGCGACCCGACAACGCGACATCGATCGCGAGATCGACGATCTCGATCGCGGCGTTCACCTGGCGGCGCTGCTGTTCGTGCTGCTCGGCGCCGCGATCGGCCTGTCGATGGCCGAGCGCATCGCCGATCCGATCAGCCGGTTGACCCGTGCGACCCGCCGCATCGCGCGCGGCGACTTCGATGCCCAGATCGCCGTCCGCTCGTCGGACGAATTGCGGCGGCTGGTCGATGCGTTCAACAGCATGGCGGCCGAACTGAAAGCGCAGCGAACGCAACTCGAACGCACCCATCGCCTCGAAGCCTGGGCGGAGATGGCGCGGCAGGTCGCGCACGAAATCAAGAACCCGCTCACGCCGATTCAGCTGTCGGCCGAGCACCTGCGCCGCGTCCACGCCGACCGCGGCGAGCCGATGGGCGAGGTGCTCGAAGGGTGTGTGAACGCGATCCTCGGCCAGGTGAAACTGCTGCGGCAGATTTCGGCCGAGTTCTCCAGCTTCGCGTCGTCCCCCACCGCAAAGCCCGCAGCCCGTCGACGTGCCGGAGCTCGTGGCTGATGTCATCGATCCGTACCGAACCGGGCTCGCCGGCCGCATCGAGATCCGCAATCACGTGGCCCCGCCACTGCCGCGCGTGTTCGTCGATCGCACGCTGGTCGCGCGGAGCCTCGCGAACATCGTCGAGAACGCGCTCCATGCCATGCCGGGGACGGATCGCTGACCGTCGACGCATCCGCACGACAGACCACTTCGTGACGCTTCGGGTTCACGACACCGGCGTCGGGATGGACGAGGAATCGCTGGCACGCGTCTTCGAGCCGTACTTCTCCACCAAGACGACGGGCACCGGCCTGGGCCTGCCGATCGCGCGACGCAACATCGAATTGAATGGCGGGCACGATCGAGATCGAGAGCGGCAAAGGACGAGGGACGACGGTCGTTGTGCGCTTGCCGATGGCGGTGAGCTGAATGTCGAACGACTTTCCCTGTCGAACTGCACGCACCCACGGTAACGTCGAAGATCCGAAGAAACGAAGAACCGAAGAGAATCAGATCACGTTGAAGCTGGCGGGACCACCCCTTCGCCGTCAGCGTGTCTTTTCGCGTCGGATCTTGGCCCGCGAGGCCGGCTGGCGCCTCTGCGCCAGCCGGGCACCTGACGGCGCGGCGTCCGCCGCCGCCGGCCTCCGGCCAGCGAGCAGTAGTCAGAGTCACAGATACAAACAGCTCGTGATCAAGTGCTTGTATCTGTGATTCTCGACTGCCTCACGCGCGAAGCGCGTGGCGGCGGACGCGAACCGCACTCCTTCGGATCTTCGGATCTTCGATTCTTCGCGTATGCCGTGGGCACGTGTAGCGCGACGCCTGGACGCTGCCGCTTAGTACGGATGCTCGCTCGAATCAGGGAGGCGGCGTCGTCGGCAACATGTTCTGAGGACGACGCCGCAGGCGCGTGTAGCCCCACACGATCAGCGCTGCGGCGGTGTAGGTGTAGGACAGCACCACCAGCGCAAGGCGCGGGTGGAGGCGACGAGCGCGCAGCGCGACGGCGCCGAGAAAGAGCGTGAAGTAGGATCGTGCGCCAGCCGACGTCGATCGCCTTGACGCTGCGGAAGCGAATCGTGCTCACCATCAGAAAGGCCGGGACGAGCACCATCGCCAGCGCCGGCAACGCCGCTTGGCGTTCCTGCAGCCCGTACGGATACAGGTAGACGGTTGACGCGATCACGGAAGCGGCCGCCGGGCTCGGCATCCCGACGAAGTACCGCTTGTCGGTCGAGGCGGTCGTGGTGCTGCTCTGGACGTTGAATCGTGCCAGCCGCATGGCGGCGGCGGTCACGTAGAGGAACCCCGCCGCCCATCCGAGCCGCTCCAGGGGCCAGAGCCCCCACGTGAAGGCGAGAATCGCAGGAGCCGAGACCGAACGAGACGACGTCGGCGAGTGAATCGAGCTCGACACCGAATGCCGACGATGAGTGTGTGAGGCGCGCGAAGAAGCCGTCGAGCGTGTCGAGGACCATCGCGATGCCGATGAACAGCGCGGCCGTATCGAAGTCGGATCGCGTCGAGTAGACGACGCAGGCATAGCCGCAGAACAGATTCGCGACGGTGAACAGCGACGGCAGCAGGAACACGCCGCGACGGAACCGGTTGGGCCGATCTTCGCGACGACGGCGCAGCAGCGGCGGTTATCGAGCACGGTCGCTCCCGAGCGTCGCCAGCACCGTTTCGCCGCCGACGACCCGATCGCCGACGCCGAGACGAGCAGCGTCGCATCGGTCGGGCAGAAAGACGTCCATGCGCGATCCGAATTTCATCAGGCCGATCGCGCTCGCCGCGCTCGAGCACCTGCCCTTCACTGCACGCGGCACACGATCCGTCGCGCGAGGATGCCGACGACCTGGCGGAACACGACCGGCCGGCCGTCGTGATCGATCCAGACTTCGTTCAGCTCGTTGTCGTTCGAGCCTTCGTTGTAGGCCGGCAGGAATTTGCCGGGCCGATAGTCCACGCGCGTGACCCGGCCGGAGACCGGCGTGCGATTGATGTGCACGTCCATCGGCGACAGGAAAATCGTGATCTGCTTCCACGAGCCGGGCGGCGACCAGCGGCCGTCGCTCGTGCCGGCGATCATCACGCGACCGTCCGCCGGCGACACGACCAGCCCCGAGGTCCTGCGGCACCTGCCGCTCGGGATCGCGGAAGAAAAATGCCATGAAGCCGCCGAGCGCGGCAAACGGGGCGGCGAGCGCGATAGCGCCGCATCGCCACGAGCAGCGCCGCGGGAACGAGCGGCGGCCGCGATGAACGGAAATCCCGCACGATCGATTCTCATGGAGATGCGATGATGCCCGGAAGCGGGCAGAAAGTCACGAGGGCCAGGAATCGGTCAGGCGCATCGAGGCGCGACCGGTTGCTGGCCCTTCGGTGAACAGCGAGCGAAACCGCCGTCAGGCGGCCGTCTCAGCGGTGCGCCACGTGCGCGCGTGCCGCCGTCCATCCGATGACGGCGAAGGATGCTCTTCCATCTGGTCCTTCAGCTGGAGCTTGACCTTCTTCAATCGGACTTCTTCGAGCTGTTCGGGTTGCGTCAGGTAGGGGCGATCGGTGAGGTTGTGAATCTGTTCGTCGAGGTCGTGATGACGGGTAGCAAGCTGGCGGTACTCTTCGTCGCTCTGCAACAATTGACGCTTCAGCTCTTCGAAGTCGTTCGGCATTTCCGCCTCCTGGAAAGAGGTTAGTCCTGAACATTCATGATACCGCCAACCTATCACAAGGCCGGACGCGCTTCAAGGTTCCGTATCGGAATCCAAAAAGCCGAGTTTCTCGTTCCACAGGATGAGGGCGTCTTCGACCGGCTGCGTGTAGTAATTCGGCCGGATCCCCCGCACTTCGAACCCGAAACGTTCGTACAACTTCAAGCGCCGCATCGTTGGAGCGGCGGACTTCGAGCGTGGCGTGCGGGTTCCGGCCGCGGCACGGCCTCGGCGAGCACGAATCGCAGCAGCGTGTCGCGTGGCCGCGGCGCCGGAACTCCTCGTCGACCGCCAGCGTGTTGATGTGGAGTTCGTCGGCCACGAACCAGCAGCCGCAGAAACGCGAGCAGCTGGCTGTCCGGCGTTCCGCAGCGACGATACACGCGGACGACGTCGCGGTTGCGCAGCTCGCGCGCCAGCGATTTCGCGAGACCAGGGGTTCGTAAACGACGCGGCTTCGAGCGCCACCACCTCTTCCAGATCGTCGTCTTCGCGAGAGACGTGCTGATCGAGATACTCGAAGCCGTCGTCCATGGACGTCAGGGCGTGACGGTGCGACGCGCGCGGGCGAGTTCGGCGTCCGACTTGCGAACGTAGATCGGGCACGATTGCGTGCGGCAGCACGGCACGGGCAGGATCCTCCGCGGCGATTTGGCCAATCAGACCCGCGAGATGAGGCGGCGGCAGCGACGAGCGGCCTGGACTCCCGACTTCGCGCCGGATCGTATCGATATGGCGAACGGCGCCGTCGCCGATGAAGGTCACACCGCGTCAGATCGACGGTGTCCGACCACGCTCTTCAGGACCGTTGCCGGGGCGGCCGATACCGGCGGTATCAGCAAGGTCGCGGCCATCCGCGGCATACAGCGCGGCAAAGACTTCCCCGCGCTGCGCGTCCATCCACGCCGCAACCATGTTGCGGGGATTGATCGCGCCCGGGCCAGCGCGTCGAGCGCCGACACCGGAACCACGCGCAGGTCGTGCGCCATCGCGAGTCCCTGGATCGTCGCGATCCCGACGCGCAGGCCGGTGAAGGAACCGGGTCCCGCCGCGACGGCGAGACAGATCGACCTCTCGATGCCCACGCCCGGCGCCGTCGAGCACGGCAGCCACGTCAGTGGGCAGCCGCTGACCGTGCGTGACCGAACCGATCGCCGACGCGCTCGACGCGCACGATCCCGTCGTGAACCACGGCGATGCTGCCGTCTCTCGTCGTTGTATCGAGCGCAAGAATGATCACGACAGATCGAAACCTCGTTGAACCTCGCACGAACCCCGTAGAACCCAGTCAGAACCCAGTCGAACCTTGTAGAACCCTCCAAAACCCCAATGTTATACTCACGCCCAGACGCTCCCCGAAATGGCCTCCCCTCCTGTGTCTTCTGAACCAGCCGGCGCAACCCCGGCCATGCGTCAGTACTTCGAGGCAAAGCGGCAGTTCCGCGACGCCATCGTCTTCTTTCGCATGGGAGATTTCTACGAGATGTTCTACGAGGACGCGCTCACGGCAGCGCGTGCGCTCGAGCTGACGCTGACGTCGCGATCGAAGGACTCGAGCGGCGGCGCGATTCCGATGTGCGGCGTGCCGTATCACGCCGCCGATGGCTACATCGCTCGTCTCGTGAAGAAGGGCTTCCGCGTCGCCGTCTGCGAGCAGATGGAGGATCCCGGAAAGGCCAAGGGACTGGTTCGCCGCGAAGTCGTCCGTGTCGTTTCGCCCGGCACGCTGACCGACGCCGGATACCTCGACGCGCGCGAGCCGGCCTTCCTCATGGGCATCGTGCCGGCGCTTCCGGTTCGCTGGGTACGGCGTGGCACTGCTCGATCTGTCGACCGGTGAATTCACGACGACGGAGTACACTGGGAAGCGGCGCGCGTCAGGCGCTCGCCGACGAGCTTGCGGTCCTGCGACCGCGCGAAGTCCTGGCCCCCGCCGGCGTCGACGATGTTGCCGCGCTCGTGAACGAGCTGCGTCTCGACACCCGCGTCACGGTGGCCGACGGCTGGACGTTCGAGTTCGAAGCCGCCCGCGCGGCGCTGCTCTCGCAGATGCGCGCCCAGTCGCTCCACGGCTTCGGGCTCGAAGATCATCGGGCGGCGACGTGCGCGGCCGGCGCGCTGGTGCAGTACCTGCGCGAGACGCAGAAAGCCGATCTGGCGCACGTCCGCGATCTGACGTTCCGCACCGGCGCCGACTCGATGGTCATCGATCCGACGACGCTGAGGAACCTCGAGGTCATCGAAGCGGCGGATGGCGGGCGGAGCGGATCGCTGCTTCAGCGAAATCGATCGGACGCTCACCGTCGATGGGCGGCCGCTTGATGCGCACGTGGCTGCTTCGGCCGCTGCTCGCGACTCGAGCGGATCCAGGATCGGCTGGACGCGGTCGAGGAATTCGCGTTCCGCAGCACCGAACGCGCGAAGATTCGCGAGACGCTGAAGGGCGTCCACGACATCGAGCGGCTCGTGGCCCGCGCCGCACTCGGCACCGCCGGACCGCGCGACCTCGTGTCGCTGCGGCAGTCGCTGGCGCGCAGTCCCGCGCGTCCGCATGCTGCTCGAGCCGTTTCAGGCGCCGCTCATCCGAAGCCTTGCCGCCGAACTCGACGATCTTGCGGATCTGCGGGACGAGCTCGAGCGCACGCTGCTCGACGAGCCGCCGGTCAACGCTCGCGACGGCGGCGTCGTCCGCGACGGCGTCGATCCCGAGCTCGACGATCTCCACGGCATCAGCCGTTCGGGAAAGCAGCGGATCGCCGAGATGGAAGAAGCCGAGCGCTTGCGCACCGGCATCGGTTCTCTCAAGATTCGATTCAATCGGGTGTTCGGATACTACATCGAAGTGTCGCGTTCGAACCTCGCGAGCGTGCCCGCCGATTACCACCGAAAGCAGACGATTGCCGGCGGCGAACGGTTCATCACGCCCGATCTGAAAGCCTACGAAGAAAAGGTGCTCGGCGCGGATGAACGGATCATCGAGCGCGAAGTCGAGATCTTCGAGACGCTGCGGCGGCGGGTCGCGTCAGAGGCGCCGCGAATCCAGGACACCGCCACGCGGTCTTGCGACCTTCGATGCGCTCAGCGCGCTGGCCGAAACGGCGGCGGTTCAGAACTACACGAAGCCGCTGATGCATGCCGGCGACGAGCTGGTCGCGACCGACGTGCGGCACGCCGTGGTCGAACGATTTGCGGCGGATGCGTTCGTGCCGAACGACGTCACGCTCGATGCCGCTGCCCATCAGCTCGTCATCCTGACCGGTCCGAACATGGGCGGCAAGTCCACGTATCTTCGACAGACCGCGCTGCTCTGCCTGATGGCGCAGGCCGGCTCGTTCGTCCCCGCGCGGACGGCCAAGCTGCCGGTCGTCGATCGGCTGTTCGCGCGTGTCGGCGCGTCCGACAACATCGCCCGCGGCCAGTCAACGTTCATGGTCGAGATGCAGGAGACCGCCAACATCCTGCACAGCGCGACCTCGCGAAGCCTCGTCATCCTCGACGAGATTGGGCGCGGCACCTCCACGTTCGACGGGCTGAGCCTGGCCTGGGCGGTCGCCGAGCACCTGGCGTCGAATCCACGCGCACGGCCGAAGACGATTTTCGCCACGCACTATCACGAGCTGACCGATCTCGCCGATGCGTTGCCCGGCGTCGCCAACTTCCACGTCGTCGTCCGCGAGTGGAAGGACGACATCGTGTTTCTGCGGAAGGTCGTGCCCGGGCGATCCGATCGCAGTTACGGCATCCACGTCGCGCGTCTGGCCGGGCTGCCGCCGACGGTGGTGGCGCGCGCGCGGGAGATTCTGAACGGCCTCGAGCGCGACGAGCTGTCGCGGGGCGGCCGGCCGTCGATGAGCGCCGCCGGTGGCGAACCGCAAGGCCAGATGGGACTGTTTCAGGCGCCGGCCGAGGTCGATGCCGTGCACCGACGGCTGCGGAAGCCTCGACATCAACGAGATCACGCCGATGCAGGCGCTGGCGCTTGCTCGCCGAACTCAAGAGACGAGGTGGCGAGTGATCGCTGAGCGGCTCGACATCGGAGCGCGGTTCGCAGCGTGGTGCACGATTGCCGGACTCGCTCATCGCGGTCACGCTGGCGTGCAGCGAGAACGCGGCCGCCCGGCAACGTCATGATCGTCGGGATGACGAACTCCGCGACCAATCTCGATCCGCGAGTCGGCACCGACGAGGCGTCGCAGAAGATCCATCAGCTCATTTTCAACACGCTGGTTCACATCGACAATCAGCTGCGCGTCGTGCCCGAGCTGGCCGAGTCGATCGAGCACCCGGATCGATCTCACCTACGTCGCGCAGCTTCGCCACGGCGTGCTCTTTCACAACGGCCGCGAGCTGACCTCGGACGACGTCGTCTACACGTTCCGGAGTTTTCTCGATCCGACATTCAAGGGCCGCTCGGGCGCTTACCGCGCTCTTGCGGCCGTCAACGCGCTCGATCGTTACACGGTCGAATTCAAGCTGAAGAATCCGCTCAAGTCGTTTCCGATCAACCTCGTGATGGGAATCGTGCAGGCGGGATCCGGGAGCGCCAACGCGCGCACACCGATCGGGACCGGCCCGTATCGACTGAACGGAGTTCGTTCCCGACGATCACGTTTCGTTGACGGCGTTCGATCAGTACTATCGCCGGGCGGCCGCGCAATGATGGGCTGGTCCTCAAGGTCATCCCCGACGACACGATGCGCGGCCTGGAGCTGCGCAAGGGCTCGGTCGATCTCATCGTCAACGATCTGTCCGCCGGACATCGTGTGGCAGCTGCAGCGCGAAGGACGCGTTGCAGTCGAGACCGCGGCCGGCACCGACTACGCGTACGTCGGCCTGAACCTGCAACGATCCGATCCTCAGTCACCTCGAGGTCCGCAAGGCGATCGGCTATGCGATCGATCGCGACGCCATCGTGAAATACCTGCGCCGCGGATTCGCGACCACGGCCGTGGGCATCGTGCCGCCGATGTCGTGGGCGTTCGAGCGGAACGTGTTCGATTTCCATCACGATCCGGCGCAGGCGGCGCGCCTGCTCGACGCCGCGGGCTTTCCCGACCCGGACGGTCCCGGTCCGCTGCCCCGCTTCCGGCTGTCGCTGAAGACGTCGACGACGGAGGTGTACCGGATTCAGGCCGCCGCCATCCAGCACGACCTCGCGCGCGTCGGCATCGCACTGGATGTGCGGTCGTCGGAATTCCAGACGCTGTCGGCGGATGTGCTGCGCGGAAACTTTCAGATGTACACGCTGCAGTTTGTCGGCGTGACCGACCCCGACATCCTGCGGCTCGTCTACCACTCGCAGCAGGTTCCGCCCACCGGCCTCAATCGCGTGCGCTACAAGAATCCTGACGTCGATCGCCTGATTGAAGCCGCCGCCGCGGCGACCGACGATCAACACTGGCGAGCGTTCTATGCCGCAGGCGCAGCAGCGCATTGCGCAGGACGTGCCGTACATCAGCCTCTGGTACAAGACGAATGTCGCGATCTTTCAGCCCGACATTCACGGTGTGACGCTGTCGCCGATCGCCGACTTCACGTTCCTGAAAAACGTGTATCACCAACCGGGCGGGAGCCACTCGGGTTCGTGAGCACGCCGATCCGGGCCGTCGCCGCCGCCGTCCTCGTTGCCGTCTGCATTTGCCATACAGCGTTTGCCGCCAACCGTTACGATCCGCGGTTTCGGTTTCGATCGATCGTCACGCCGCGATTCACGATTCACTTCCATCAGGGGGAGGAGGCGCTCGCCCGCCGGCTCGCGTCGATCGCCGAAGACGTTGCCGACCGTGTGGCACGCGAGCTTGGGACGGCAAACGGACGCGTGCACGTCATCCTCGTCGATCAACACGATTTGTCGAACGGCTGGGCGAATCCGGTGCCGTACAACGTCATCGAGATCAGCGCCGCCGCCCCGTCGGGCGGCAGCACGATTGGAAACACGGACGACTGGCTCCGGCTCGTGCTGTCGCACGAGTACACGCACATCGTGCACCTGGACAAGGCCCGCGGATGGATCGGCGGGCTCCGCGCCGTCTTCGGACACTCGCCGTTTCTCTATCCCAATTTGTTCCTGCCGCTCTCGCAGATCGAGGGACTCGCCGTCTACAACGAGAGCGTCCTCACCGGACAGGGGCGCATCCCGTCGGGCGACTTCAGGGACATCATCGACCGGGCCGCGCTGTCGCGGCGTTTCGATCCGGTCGATCGGACGAATGGCGGGCTCGTCGATTGGCCCGGCGGCGCGGCGCACTACGTGTATGGCGCCTATTTCCACAAGTATCTCGCCGATCGATTCGGTGCTGAGTCGATCGCCAAACTGGCCGACGAAACGTCAGGACGTGTGCCGTATTTCGGCGCGCCGGCGTACAGGAAGGTCTTCAAGCGATCGCTTGGTGAACTCTGGGAGGACTTCGAGGCCGACGCGCGCGCCCGCGACGCACGAAGAGCCGGCAACAAGCACGCGGTTGACGCGCCACGGGTTCGGGGTCGGCGCCGCGGCATTCGGATCGTCGGGACGGCTCTTCTACTCGGTTGCGAATCCGCACGGTTTTCCCGCGATGATGGAGCTGCCGCTCCGACGGTTCCGCGCCGCGCGAGGTTGCATCGAGGTACCTTGGCAGTCAGACGTCCGCCACCGGCGATCAGCTGGTCTTCGATCAGACCGAGCTGGTGCACAACGTCGGATTGCAATCAGACCTCTACGCCGTTGCGCAGGACGGTGGCCGGGTCCGTCGCCTCACGCATCTCGCCCGGGCCGCGGATCCTGACGTCGCACCCGATGGCCGAACCATTGTCTGCACGATTCAGTCCGCCGATCGGCGATTTCTGGCGACGTTTCAGCTACCAGAGGCGGGCAGGACCGCGACACCGGAAACGTTCTTGTCGAAGTCGTTGACCGACTACTCGACGCCACGGTGGTCGCCGGACGGCCGGTCGATCGCGGTCGAGCGCCGCCTGGTCGGCGGACCGTCGGAGATTGTCGTCGTCGATGTCACGACTCGATCCGAGCGGGCCGTCGTGTCGTCGCGCGATGCCAGGAACGTCACCCCATTCTGGTTGTCTTCGACGGCACTCCTCTTTGCGTCGGATCGTGACGGCAAACCGTTTTCGCTCTACTCGATCGATCTGTCCAGCGGGGCCGTCCGGCGGATGAACGGGATCGGGCACTCGGCACAAGCCCCGATCGTATCGCCCAACGGACGCACCGTCGTCTTCGTCGGCTACACGGCCGATGGGTACGATCTGTTCTCTCTTCCGCTCTCGTCTGCCTCGTGGTCGGATGTGGCGCCGTCATCCGCGCCCTCGTCGATCGCGGCGCGACCTCTCGGACCTGTCCCCGTCACAACCGCGGACAACCCATATCATCCATGGTCCACGATTCTGCCGCGGTTCTGGACTCCCATCATTCAGTCGGATGCATCCGAGCTGTCCTTCGGTGCGGAAACGGCGGGCGGCGATGCGCTCGGTCGTCACAGCTACGACGGTACGATCGGGTGGGCGGCTTCCAGGTTCTGGCCGGACTGGTCGGTGGCGTATGCCTACGATCGGTGGTGGCCGACGTTGTTCGTCAACGTGTCGGATGACACGGACCCGTTTCGCAGCGGCGAGATTCGTACACGAGAGGTGAATGCCGGCGCGGTGTTCGTGGTCGCCCGCGTCCGATGGGCCCAGGCAATCCTGGCAGGGCTCAACGCATCCCACGACGCGTTTTCGTGCGAAGGATGCGAGGTGCCGCTGCCCTCCGACGTGAAGCGTGGAGCGATTCGGACCGGATGGATTCTCAACACGGCGAAAGAATATGGATATTCGGTCAGCCGCGAGTCGGGAGCCATATTACGTGTGACCTGGGAGGCAGCGCCTGAGGCGCTCGGCTCCGATGCCGGGAACAGCTCGGCGACAGTCGACTCGCGTGGATACTTTCACGTGGGTCCGCGACATGCCGCGGTGGCGATGCGCGCCGCCGCAGCCACGGCCTGGGGTATGAAAGGCGCGCGCCGTCTGTTCAGCGCTTCGGGCGACGGACCGGCGGCCAGCGGTTTCGATTTTGGCCGCGATGCGGTCGGCCTGCTCCGCGGATTCGGATCCGACTCGCTTGTCGGTATTCATGCCGCCGTTGTCAATGTGGACTACCGCCTGCCCCTCTTCAGGGTGCAGCGCGGCATCGGAACCGCCCCGTTGTTCTTTCGTACCGTTCACGCCGCCATGTTTGCCGACGCCGGTCACGCCTGGGACGAAGGGTTCCGGCTCGACGACGTTCGGACGTCGCTGGGCGCGGAGCTGTCGATCGACACGGTGCTTGGCTACTGGCTGCCGCTGACATTCACCACCGGGGTCGCGTGGCGTCGCGATCCCGTGGGCACTCACGATGGCGGTGCCGTCTTCGGCCGCGTCGGGCGGGCGTTCTAGAATGCTGACTGATGAATGCTGAATGCTGAATGATTGTTGATTGCTGATTGTTTGATTTGCAGTTGCTCTCCGGCCGACAATTGGCACGGCAGTCATTCAGCATTCAACAATCAGCATTCAGCATTTCCGAGATCAGGCATGTCTTTTCCATTCGACTACGACCACAGCGCGCCGATGGCATTCGGGGGCGCGATGCCGACGATGAAGTCGTTTGACGACTCTCGCGTCGTCATTCTTCCGGTTCCCGTTGATCGAACCACTTCCTACGTCTCGGGCACGCGCAACGGACCGCGTGAAATCCTCGAGGCTTCTTCCCACATGGAACTCTGGGACGAGGAGGTCGGCGCCGACGTGCACGGCGTCGGAATCTTCACGCTGCCGGCGATGGAATTGCCGTTTGGAGAAATGCCGGCGGTCGATAGACGAGATCGGCCGCGTCGCCGCCGAAGTCCTCTCGCGCAACAAGTTCCTGGTGACGCTCGGCGGCGAGCATTCCATTACGCCGCCGCTCGTCGCCGCCGCCGCCGGCGCATTCAAAGGGCTGTCAGTCCTCCAAATCGACGCGCACGCGGATCTGCGTGACTGTTACATGGGCACGCCGCACAACCATGCGTGCGCCATGCGACGCAGCCTAGAGTACGCGCCCGTGACCCAGGTTGGTATCCGCAGCATGTCGACGGAAGAGGCCGAAGCGGCGCCCGGGTTGAACACGAAGATCTTCTATGACGCGACGATGAGAAAGGATCCGAAGTGGATCGATCGGGTGGTCGACAGCTTGACCGGTCCGGTTTACATCACGATTGACGTGGACGGGCTGGATCCCGCAATCATGCCTGCGACGGGCACGCCGGAACCCGGCGGCCTTTCGTGGTACGAGATTCTGGCCCTGCTCCGCGCGACGATTGCGCAGAGGACCGTCGTGGCCTGCGACGTAGTGGAACTCAGCCCGCTGCCGGGCGTCATGGCGCCCAACTTCCTCTGCGCGAAGCTGATTTACAAGATATTGACGTATCGATTCGCGGGAAGGTGACTATTTCAGTTCCCAGTTCCCAGTTCCCAGTTCTAATCCCTTCCAGCAGCCAGCGCCAGCTCAGCCAGCAGCCCAGCCAGCAGCCAGCAGCCAGCAGCCAGCAGCCAGCAGCCAGCAGCGCAGCGAGCCAGCGAGCCAGCGAGACTGCGAGCCGAACCGAACCGCGAACCGCGAACCGCGAACCGCGAACCGCGAACCGCGAACCGCGAACCGCGAGCGACCGAACTTCAGTATCCACCCACCTGTATACCTGCTATACTGCGCGCCGTGTCGACGGCGGATTTGTACGGTCAGGCAGCGCGGGCGCTCGAACGAGGGACCGGCGTCGAGGCGGCGTCGCTGCTTTTGCGGGCGCTTAGACAGCCTGGCCTTCATCGCGACGGGCAGATCCAGATTCGATGCGCACTTGCCGAGGCGTGGCTCCTCCAGGACGACGTCCGTCAGGCAACTGAGGCCCTCGGGCAACCGCCCGAAGGGCGAGAACAGCGCCTGGATCCCGCCCGCCTGTCGGACCTGTGGCGCATGCACGGCCGGCTGGCCGTCGCCCGTGGCGAGCCCTCGCGCGGGATTGCGTTCCTGACGAAAGCATTGAGGCAGGCCGAACGCGCGCACGACTCGCGGGCCATCGGCCTCGCCCACTACGAACTCGGGCTGTGCTATCGCCACGTCGGCGACATGGCCATCGTACGAGAGCACATCACCAAGGCGGCCTCGGCGCTGCATGCCGCGGGCGATCGTCGTCATCTCGCAATGGTCCACTCGCTGTCCGGCGTGACGCGCGCCCAGGAGGGACGGCTGGACGAGGCGGTCGCGGCGCTCCGTCAAGCGGAGCGTCTGGCCGTCATCGTCGAGGCGGGCGACGTGATGGCGACTGTCTGCGGAAACCAGGCGAACGTGGCGCTGATGCAGCATCGGCACGAACAGGCGCTCGCCCTGGCGGAACGCAGCGTCGAGCTTCAGCAGCAGGCGGGCACGCCACACGGCCTCGGCGTCGCGCTGGCCTCGCTTGGGCAGATTTGCGTACGCGTCGGCAATCTCGAGCGAGCGGAAGACGCGCTCAACCGCGCCCTCGACGTGAGAAGTCCGCTCCACTTCATGCGCGAAACGACGGGCGGCGTGTTCGACACACTGGCGCAGATCCACTTGATCCGCGGCCAGCACGACGAAGCCAGCCGGTGCCTCGAGCGCGCCAGAGAGGCCTACGGGGCGACGGTTGCGAGCCACTGGTATCAGTGGTCGGTGCGCGCACTCGAGGCGCGGGTGGCGCTGCGCAGGGGCGATGGAGCCAGTGCCCTCGCGATTGCCGCCGAAGTGGCGGGCTCGAGCGACGCGCCGGCTGTTTACGCCCTCCAGGCCGAACTGATCGCGATCGAATCGCTGCTGACCCTCGGCAGGATCGAAGAGGCCGAACAGCGGCTGGAAGCGATTTCGGGCCGGGTCGAGCCCGGCGCCATGAGCGGCACGTGGGGAGAGTTCCTGCGGATGCGGGGCCGGCTTCACGCCGCGGCCGGTCGATCCGTGGAGGCGTACCACGATCTCGGCCAGAGTGTCAGCGTGTTCGATCTGCTTGGCGAAGGGTACCAGTCAGGGCTCAGCCACCTCGAGCTCGGACGGCTGGCGGCGGCGGCCGGCGCGCGTTCGCGAGCCACGCGGTATCTGACCGACGCCGCGACGATCTTCGAGAGCCTCGGCGCGGCGCCCGATCTCGCGGACGCCCGGGCCGCGCTGAATCATGTGCCGGCAGTGACGACCGGCGGCTACGTCGGTGTTCAGATGGATGGCGACGCCGCGCTGGTCAGGCGACTCGTGGACGCCGCGGCGATTCCGCCGCTGCTTGCGCGCGACGGAGCGACGGCGCTTCTCGAGGCCTGTGACGCGCAGGCGGTGGCGTTGTTCGTTCGCGTCTCGAACGGGCAGGTGCAGCTGCTCGGCACGGCCGGGTGTGATGCGGAAGGCGGCCGGGCGTTAGCCGCGGCCGCACAACGCGGGCCGACGACGGCGCTGCCGTTGGCGATCGAGGCAATCGGCCGGACGTCCGGGGGCGTGCGGTTCGCGGTGGCTTCCTCGCCGCGACCGCTGGCAGGGCCGGCACTACAGCGTTTTCGCACGTTGTGCGCGGTGCTGCGACAGGGATTCGAACTGTGTGAGGCCCGCGATCGCCAGCCCGATCCGAGCGTCGGAGCACTCGAACGTCCACTCGACCCGCTTCTCCCCGGGTTTGTATGCGCCAGCGCCGCGATGCAGCGCGTCGCCGACCAGATTCAGCGCATGCAGGGCAACGACCTCACGGTGCTGATAACCGGAGAGAGCGGAACCGGAAAGGACCTCGTCGCGCGCGCCATCCACGCCGGCTCGCCCCGCCGAGACAGCATGTTCCTGCCCTACAACTGCACCAGCGCCACCCGCGAACTTGCCGACAGCCAGCTCTTTGGTCATCGCCGAGGCAGCTTTACCGGCGCGATCGCCGATCAGGCCGGCGTGCTGCGAACCGCCGTCGGGGGAACGTTGTTTCTCGACGAAGTCGGCGATTTGCCACTCGACGTGCAGCCAAAGCTCCTGCGATTCCTCGAGCAGGGAGAGGTGCTTCCGGTGGGCGACACCCGGCCGCAGCGCGTCGATGTCCGTGTCGTGGCGGCGACGAACGCGGATCTCGAGAGTCGGGTAAGCGACGGAAAGTTCCGGGAGGATCTTTTCTATCGGTTGAGCGTCATTCGCATTCACGTGCCTCCGCTGCGGGAACGGCGGGAGGAAATTCCCCACCTGAGCACGTTCTTTCTTCGCGACGCGTCGGAGCGCCTAGGCAAGCCAGGCGTGCGGCTGACGGCGGAAACGCTCGACATCTTCGACGCGTTTCCATGGCCAGGCAACGTGCGCCAGTTGCGTAATGAGGTCCAGCGGGCAGTCGCGATGGCGCCGTCTGACGGCTCAATCACGCCCGACCTGCTCTCTCCGGTGTTTGGCGTCCAGGATCAACCATCAGAGGAGGGCGCCCGGGCCCGCGGCAAGCGGACAACCCTCGCCGCCGCCGTCGAGAGAATCGAGCGGGAGATGATCCAATCGGCACTCGAGCGCGCATCCGGGAACATCTCGGAAACCGCACGGACTCTGGGTCTCACTCGACGAGGCCTTTACTTGAAGATGGATAGATTGGGAGTGTCATAGTCAGTTTCCAGTTTCCAGTTTCCAGTTTCCAGTTCCCAGTTACCGGATCCCGGACCCGGGTCGCGCGACTCGCAGCCCGCCTCATTGAGAATTAAGTATCCACTTCCCGCTTGATTTGATTACCAACTATCCAATAACATTCCCACGCGCGGCAGCGGCCCGCGTGACCTAAGTACTCAGATATCACCAGCTTATCGCGGTAACTTCCAACTTACCGCGCCACGACACGCGGTGGGCGTGCAACTTGATAGTGTTCGGGCACTGCGACCTTGAAGGGAGTACCGACCACCATGGAACAGCGCCTTCGCCTGGTAGGCGGTAGCCGATACGAGAAGCGAGCCGAAGATCGGCACCCGATTGCCGTCCCCGGACAGATCCTGTGGAAGGACTCGAAGGGCAATACACGGATGGCTTCAGTCGTCACGCGTGACGTGAGCGTGCACGGCGTGAGCGTCGAGTGCCAGGGTGGCACTCCGATTCCGCTCTATCGGCTGGTGTACTTCCAGCTAGACCGGGTCGCCCGCGATCGGGCTGACCTGCCGGCGCCTCTTCGCAAGTCGACCGTTCTTTCAGCCATCTTCCGGGTCGGCCCCGTCAGCAATGATACCGGCGCCCCCACCGGCTACGCACTTCGCTTGCTGGTCGAGCCAGAGCGGCGTGCCCAGAGCGCGCCGACGGAGTGGCAGGCTGAACCAGACGCCACGAGGACGGCATGAGCGTTGGCACGCTGCCGCGGCATCCGGTCACCAAGGGCTCGGATGCCACCATCTGTCAGACGGGCAGCAGCCTCCGTTTGCAGGTCCAGCGCTGGGATCAGCATCGCGATGGGCCGGTCACCGAAGGTGCGCTCCAGGGCAAGCTCACCTCGCTCGGCTACGATTTGATTCCGCTTATCGATCCGCACGGCGCCCTCATCTCAGCCCGGGTTCATCCGCTCGACCGTGCTGATGCCGTTCTGGCGGGTCTCCTGAAGGTCTCTATCGAAGGTGAGTCGGCGATTCTGACGGCCGGCGATATCGTGTTCGTCCCGGCCGGCGCCGTGCGCCGCGTCGAAGCTGTCGGGACGTCGCCGATCCTCTGTGTCGAAGCGGTCCGCCGGTCGCTGAGATCCTGACCTCGGGCGCGCCGCCGCTCTATCCCTTTTTCGCCTCTTCCATCTCGCGGCGCGCATCCGCCGCGTACGCCGACTGCGGGAACTCTTCGACCACCCGCGTGAACGCGTGTGCCGCCTCGTTCTTCTTGCCCGCTTTCATGTACGCGCGGCCGAGCTGCATCAGCACGCCATCCAGCGGAAGCTGCGATTTCGGATCGGTCGTCGCTTCCTGGTAGATCTTGATCGCGCTGTCGTACTTGCCCTGCAGTACCTGGACGTCGGCCAGCCCGAGCTTCGCCGTGCGGCCATAGACGCGGCTCCCCGCCTTGTCGACGACTTCCTGGTAACGCAGTTCGGCTTCTGGATACTTCCCAAGAGACGCCAGCACCCCTGCGGCGTGGTAACGGGCGGCGATTCCCGCGTCGGTGCTCGGATACGCGTCGGCCGCCTTCAATAGCTGCGGCAGCGCCGCTTCGAGCTTCGCCTGCTCGGTCGGGTACGTACCGGCCTGCTGGACCGGAATCGGGCTGCCTGGCGCCGGCGCGGTCGGCGTGATCGACAGGCGCTTCCTCGACGGTGAGCGCCGCGGCCAGGAGCGTGTTGGCCTTCGCGTTGCGCGACTGGCGCCACGCCGCATAACCGCCGGCCAGCACGAGCGCGACGATCACGATCGCGGCAAGCGAAACGAAGTCCCGGCCGCGAGTCTGCATCACGTCGCGCGCGTGCGCGACGGTTCGGGCAAACTCGTTCTCTTTCAGCTTGTGACGTTCTGTGCTCTTCATGATTCTCTTGGGATTGCGCCCGGCAGGTCTCGAACCTGCGACCCCCGGTTTAGGAAACCGATGCTCTATCCTGCTGAGCTACGGGCGCGGGAAAACAGCCATTTTACCGCAGGTTGACGCCGGGGCGCCGCTCTCCGTATAGTGCACCGCTCACCCATGTTCAGGAAGAATCCCCTCGTCCCGGCCGCCGAGGTCCACTCGGAACTACTCCAGGCCGAACTCGCGGAGCTTCGCGGCCTTCCCTACTGCATCTGGCGGGACGTCGTCGGCCGCGCGATCTGCAAGCACGCGCTCGGCCGCGACGATCGTCGCTACCACTTGTCGGTGACGCCGTGCTGGGCCGAGGGCTCCCGGGATGTCCGCGTGACCGTGTCGCTCGAAACGCGATCGCTCCATCGGCCGCTGATGCGCCGGAGTTTCGTGATTACTCCCGATAACCAGCTGCGGGAGTCGTAACGCCAGGCAAATCAATCAGCAATCGGCAATCGTCAATCAGCAATCTCAGTACTTCAGCACCACGTGAATGTTCTCGTCCGGCAGCTTGGCCCGGCCATTGAGCGCCACCAGTTCGATCAGAAACGCGATGCCTTCGACGATGCCGCCGAGCTGCTTCACCAGGTCGATCGTCGCTCGCGCGGTGCCGCCGGTGGCGAGCAAATCGTCCACGACGAGGACGCGCTGTCCCTTGTCGATGGCGTCGCGGTGCATTTCCAGGCTGTCGGTGCCGTATTCGAGATCGTAGGTCGCGCGGACGCGCTCCCACGGCAACTTTCCCACCTTGCGTACCGGCACGAAACCGGCGCCGATGCGGTCGGCGACGGCGGAGCCGAGGATGAATCCGCGGCTCTCGATGCCGACGACCAGGTTGATATGCCGATCGAGAAACGGCGTCGTCATGTTGTCGATGGCGAGACGGAAGCCCGCCGGATCGCGCAGCAGCGTCGTCACGTCGTAGAACAGGATGCCGGGCTTCGGGAAGTCCGGCACGTGGCGAATTTTCGATTTGAGGGTCTCCATCAGCTCTCTCACTCCGGCTCTGAATGCCGCATTAGCTTAGCGTGTCGAAAAACCTGTGGTGCGGTGGGTCGGGACCACGTCTTCTACGTCGACGGTTTCAACCTGCGCGTGAGGAGGTCCGCGCCTCAAGGCCAGCTCCACTCGATCGACCGCTTCGTCGTCTCCTTCGATGAGCGCCTCGACCCGGCCGTCGGAAAGATTCTTCACGTAGCCATGAATTCCCTCCGCGGCGGCGCGCGCGGCGGCAAACATGCGGAAGCCAACGCCCTGCACGCGTCCGCCAATGAGGAGCCGTCGAGCGACGATCATAACCGCTCATTATAGCGGCTCATGGTACAGTTCCCGGCATGCCTCGGATTGGTTCGAGCAGTCATGGCGAGTCGCACCTCCGGATGCTCAGGCTCACGCGCCGCGGCGATCGCGCACGATCCGAAGGAGCTCTCCGTCTCGTTCCGCTTCGAAGGGGAGTTTGCCGCGGCGTTTCGCGAGGGCAAGGCTGACGGGTTGCCGCCCGGCGAGGCGCTGAAGAATCTGGTGCATCGGGCGGCCCGCGAACACGGGTCGGGCGAGATCGAAGAGTTCGGTCTTGCGGTCTGCCATCGAGTGTTGAGTGAACATCCGGCGATCACTCGAACTCGCGTCGAGATCACCGAGCAGGCCTGGACGCGCCTCGATGCCGGCGGCCACGCGCAGGGTCAGGCCTTCATGGCCGGCACACCGGAGATGAAGACGACCGCGGTGACGAGCAACGGGCGTCAGGTGGCCGTCGTGTCGGGCGTCGACGCGCTGAGCGTGATGCGTACCGCGGGATTTACGCCCCGCCGCGTTCCGGAACCGGACGACGGGCGCGCCGACGGCTTCCAGCGCCTGCTGGTCGGCGAGTTGTCCGCGAGGTGGACCTACAGCAGCCCCGATGTCACGTTCCGGTCCGTATCGCCAAGGTGTTCGCGCGGCGATCATCGACACGTTTGCCTGGCACTCGGGCCGCTCAGTTCACCACACGCTCTACGCGATTGCGGATGTCGTGCTCGCCACCTACCAGGAAATCGCGGACGTCACGCTCGGGTTTCACGAGCGCCCGTATCGCCCTGCCGATCTCTTCGGCGCCGGCATGGAGAACCCGGACGATCTCTTCGTCTCGCTGGAAGAACCGCTCGGTGTTGTCGAAGTGACGGTTGAGCGTGAATCGTAGCTTGGTAACGCCCGCGTAGTTCCCTGTCGAGCTGAACGAGCCACGGCAAAACGCGAAGAATCGAAGATCCGAAGATCCGAAGCTTGCGGTTCGCGTCCGCCGCGACGCGCTTCGCGCGTCAGGAAACACGAGAGTGGCGGATACAAGCGGCTCACGATCAAACGCTGCTTGTATCCGCCACTCTCGTGCTTCATGGTTGCCGGCCAGCGGCCGGCGGCGGCGGACGCACTTGTCGCGTATCCGGCTGGCGCGGTGGCGCCAGCCGGGCTTGTTGTTCTTCCTTGTACCTTCGGATCTTCGTTTCTTCGGATCTTCGACCTGGCCGTCGGCGCGTTCAGCGTGACGGTGGCTGTCGTTGAAAAAGCTCATACAGGTCGTCGTCGAAGTGACGTGGGGCTAAGGCCCCGCCTCACTTCTCAGGCGGAAGCGAATCCTTCACCGGCTCCAGTTTCTTTCGTGCGAGCAGCTTGTTCAACGCTGGCAGGTCGATGCTGAACAGCGTGTCGAGCTGACCGAACTGCTTGTCGAGACGATCCGACAGTTCCTTGAACACCGCGTAGGACTGATCCGTCGGACTGATAGTCGCCGATTTCGACGAGGCCCTGCAGCGCGGCGAGCTTGTTGTTCAACCGGATCGGATAATTGAGCGGGTCCTGGCTGCTGCGATTTCGATACTGATAGATCTCGCCTTCGACCGCGGTCAGCTTTGTCGACGACCGGCTCCCCTGCTGTCTTGATCGCCGCATCGTTCGTCTTCCCATCCGGGCGCTGACCTGATCCTTCACGTTGCGGATGCGGAGCACGGCTTCGTTGGCGGCGCTGACCCTGTCGCTGATCTGACGGGCCAGCTTGAACTGCTCGAGCAGATCGGCGTCGGTGATGGTCTTGACGGCTCGTTACGGGTGATCGCAAAGCGTCTCCGTCTTCGTGACACCGTTGGCGGTCAGCCGCACCGAGTACTGTCCCGGCGGCGCCTGCGGTCCTCGCGTGCTGCCGGCCCACATGATCAAGCCCGGGAAAGTCGCGAGCGTCCGGGTACCGCATATCCCAGGTGAAGCGGTTCATCCCCTGCTTCTCGGACGGGTGCGGACGGCGGGCCGCGGGTCGTCGTCACCGCTATCTGCGCCAGGCGCGGCAGCTGGCCTCCTTCTCGCTGGCAGGCGCGCCGGTGAACGTGCGGATGACCGATCCCTGCGCATCGAGGATTTCGATCGTCAGCGTGTCGGCGGCGGTCTTCAGGAAGTAATCGATCGAGACGCCGCGCGAGACCGAACGCACCGCGCCGGCCGGCTGGAACAGCACGACCGGTTCGGTCGCTGGTCGTCCGAGTGACCTGACGAAGCACGGAGATGTCGTCCATGATGTAGAACGATCGGCCGTGCGTCGCGATGACGACATCGTTCCCCTTCACTTCGATCCCGTGCACCGGCGTCACCGGCAGATCGAGCCGCAGCGATTGCCAGACCGCCCCGTCGTCGAACGACACGTAGATGCCGTTTTCCGTGCCGAGGAACAGCAGGCCTCTGCGTTTCTTGTCTTCACGAATCGTGCGCGCGAAGTCAGAGGCGGAAGCCCGCGGACGATCCTCGTCCAGGTCTTTCCGTAGTCGGTCGTCTTGTAGACGTACGGGGCGCGATCGGCTCGCTGATAGCGATTGCCGGCGAGGTAGGCGGTGCCGGCATCGTGCGGCGACGCTTCGATGAGGCTGATGCGCGTGAAGTCTGGCAGATCGGGCGGCGTCACCTTCTGCCAGTTCGGCCCGCCGTCGCGCGTCACGTGAACGTACCCGTCGTCCGATCCGGCCCAGATGACGCGACCGTCGACAGGGCTCGGTGCGAGCGCGAAGACGACGGCGTAGGTTTCGACGCCGGTCTGGTCGAGCGTGATCGGGCCGCCGGATGGACCCATGCGTCGACGGATCGTGGCGCGTCAGGTCGGGACTGATACGCTCCCACGACTGTCCCTCGTTCGTCGATTTCCAGACGTGCTGCGATGTGGCGTAGAGCGTGTGCGGATCGGTCGGAGCGATCACGATCGGATAGGTCCACTGGAAGCGTTCGGTCATGTCGCCGGACGAAAATCCCATCGGGTTGTCCGGCCAGACGTTGATGGCGCGCGTCTCTCCGGTGCGCCGATTGATTCGCGTCAGCAGGCCACCGTAGCTTCCGGCGTAGAACACATCCGTGTCCTGCGGATCGGGCGCGATGTAGCCGCTCTCGCCGCCAGCCACGTCGTAGAGGTTCCCGTCGCCGGTGCTCGACACGCACGCCGTGCTGTTGTCCTGCTGCGCGCCGCAGACGTGGTACGGCACGTGCGCGGTCGTGATCACGTTGTAGAACTGCGCGGTCGGAAAATTCTGGTCGGTCCAGCTCTCTCCCGCGTTGATCGAAACGTTCGCGCCGCCGTCGTTGCTGTTGATCATCCGCTTCGCATCGTTCGGCGCGATCCAGAGATCGTGGTTGTCGCCGTGCGGCACGCGAATCGCGCGGATGCGTTTTGCCCGCGTCGGTCGATCGATAGATGCCGGTGTTGAGGATGTAGACGGTGTCTTTCGCCTGCGGGTCGGCGTAGATCCGCGTGTAGTAGAACGCGCGCTGACGAAGCCGTCGATCGTCGTTGATCCGCTTCCAGCTTGCGCCGCCGTCGTCGGACACGAACACGCCGCCGTCGGCGCCTCGATGATGGCGTAGACGCGATTCGCGTCCGCGCCTGATACCGAGACGCCAATTTTTCCCCAGAGCGGCTTGGGAAGACCTGGCTTGCGGGTGAGTTCGGTCCACGTGCCCCCGCCATCGGTGGTCTTGAACAGGCCGCTGCCCGGGCCGCCGCTCGAGAGCGAGTGCGGCGTCCGAAATACCTCCCACAGGCCGGCGTACAGCACGTCGGGATGCGCGGTATCCATCGACAGATCGACCGCGCCGGTCTTGTCGTCTCGGAAGAGCGATCGCGTCCATGATCTTTCCGCCGTCGGTGGACTTGAACACGCCTCGCTCGGGATTGGGACCGTACGGATCGCCGAGTGCCGCGACGTACACGATGTCCGGATTCGTCGGATGAATGCGGATTCGTGAGATGGCGAGCGTCTTCTCGAGGCCGACGTGAGTGAACGTCTTGCCGCCGTCGGTGGACTTGTAGACACCGTCTCCCTGGATGATGTTGCCGCGGAGTTCGGTTTCACCCATCCCGACGTACACGACGTCCGGATTCGATTCGGCGACGGCGACCGCGCCGACCGAAGAAGATGAGAAGAACTTGTCGGAGACCGCACGCCAGGTGACGCCGCCGTCGGTTGTCTTCCACAGCCCGCCGCCGGTTGCGCCGAAGTAGTACTCGAGCGGACGGCTGCTGCTGCCGGCAACCGCCTGCGATCGTCCACCGCGCGCGGGTCCAATCGATCGCCACTTCAATCCGGCGAGCAATGCCGGATCGATCGCTTCCGTTCGCCGACGCGCTGGTACGGCGTCTGAGCCTGGGCCGACGCGACGAGAATTGGGCGAATGCCACTCAGCCCGATCCCGATCGACGATCGCTATCGCGATCGTGAGTGATCGATGTCGTTCGCATAGACATAGGTGCTGATGTCTCCGACGCGGAACTGACGCGACGCCAAGCACTGTAACGGCTGACTTACGGCTCAGGCAACGCACACAGCTCAGCATCACGGGCGCCCGTAGCGCGGCTTTCAACGCCGCGAGACAGTGATGCTAGCAGAGCCGTGGCTCAATGGTGGAATCCAGCGCCACACATCTGAGAGCGGAACGGTGTGTTTTGGCAACGGTTCAGTCGGTCGGCGCGGCACGTCTTGTGCTGAATCCATGACAGGAGGGAACGATGCTTTTCACGATTGCGGTGATTCTGCTGGTCCTGTGGCTTCTCGGTCTGGTCAGCGGATACACACTGGGCAACTTCATCTATGTGCTGCTGGTGATCGCGCTCGTCCTGTTCGTGGTCGGCCTGGTCAGTGGCCGACGAACCGTCTGACGAGTTGTCGGGTCACTTTCCGGACGGGGCTGCTCCCCTCCGGGCGGCCAAGCGGTTGGCCACTGGTCAATCGATTGGCCGTCCGGTCACCCTGTCCGAAACCGAGAATCGTCGGAAATTCTAAGAAATTCGCCGCATCGGGAGGGCGATGAGTCGGGCATGGCTGTTGCTCGATCGTCGCGAACTTCCCCATGCGGCGATCGTCTCTTTTCTCCACCACTCCACGCGCGGTCGATATCTCCGCGCTCAATCTGCCGTCGACTTTTCAGGTCGGGAAGCGCGACTTCACCTGCGCGCAGTGTGAATACCCGCTGGAGTGCGTCGAGCAGAGCCGCCGCTCGGGTTCATGGCTGGGCTCGCTGATCTGTCCGAACTGCCGCAGCGAGTACCTCTATGCCTATCGGTGGGGACGATTGATGCGCAGGAGCTGAGGCGATCTCGATCGCGACAGGCAGTAGACAGCAGGCGCGAGGTGAGATTCCGGTCTCCTCCGGACCGGGTTGCCGTTTCAGCTTGCAGCGCTGATTTGGTTCCAGCCGCCGTCCTGCTGTCTACTGGCTGCCGCGATCGCGCTGCACTATCACGGCCGGCTACTTCTCCGCTGTCTTCGTCGCACCGAGATCCTCGTCGCCCCAGGGGCTCGGCTGTGGCCCGGGGATGATTCCCGCGATGTCGGGATCTTCGTCTCCCGCCTGCCGCGGTTCGTTGGCCTTTCGCACCTTGGCCTCTTCGCGACGCCGGGTCTTCTCCTGCTGGCGTTCCTGCTTGGCGCGTTCGCGCGCGCGCTTCTGTTGAGTGACTTTTGTGCGGTTCGCCATGGAGAATCTCCCTGTATCATGTCACCGCGTTCGCGGGTACAGAAAAAGGGCCGGTCAGCGACCGGCCCGGGGGGAATCGCGGGACTGCTGGTTCCCGATTCGGTCATCAGTATAGATTCTAGCTGATCCGGAGGGTGCGGTGTCGAAAAACGGCAGGTCATCGGCGGTCAGCACGGCCATTGCCGAACTCAAGGAACGTCTCGGCACCCGCGCCAGCGATGCGGCATCGGTGCGCGAGCATCACAGTCACGGCGAGTCGTATCACACGCCGGCTGCGCCCGATGTCGTCTGCTTCCCGCAGTCGGTCGACGAAGTCGTCGAGATCGTTCGCATCAGCGCGGCGCTACAATCTGCCGATCGTGCCATTCGGCGCCGGCACGTCGCTCGAAGGGCACGTTCAGGCGCTGAGGGGCGGCATCACGATCGACGTGCGCGATCTCAATCGCGTCGTGCGCGTCAGCGTCGAGGATCTCGATGCGACCGTTGAAGCTGGCGTCACGCGACTTCAGCTGAACAAGGCACTGCGCAACACCGGCCTGATGTTTCCGGTCGATCCTGGCGCCGACGCGACGATCGGCGGCATGACGGCGACGCGCGCGTCCGGGACGACCGCCGTGAGCTACGGGACGATGAGGGAGAACGTGCTGGCGGTGACGGCGGTGCTCGCCGATGGACGCGTCATTCACACGGGCACGCGGGCGCGAAAATCGTCCGCCGGTTACGATCTCACGCGGCTGTTCGTCGGATCCGAAGGGACGCTTGGCGTGATCACCGACGTCACGGTCCGGCTCCATCCGGTGCCGGAAGCGGTTGCCGCTGCGGTCTGCGCGTTCGACACGATCAAAGGCGCGGTCGACACGGTGATCGCGACGATCCAGCTCGGCGTGCCGGTCGCGCGGATCGAGTTGCTGGACGAGGCGCAGGTGGATGCGGTCAATCGGTATTCGAAGACCAGCTACGCGGTCGCGCCGACGCTGCTCTTCGAGTTTCACGGCGACACCGATCGCGACGTCTCGGAGCAGGCCGCGACCGTCGAGGCGCTCGCATCGGACCGCGGCGGGCATGGATTCGAATGGGCGACACGGCTCGAAGATCGCGAGCGGCTGTGGCAGGCGCGCCACAACGTGCATTTCGCGTCGCTCGCGCTGCGGCCTGGCTGCCGTTCGTGGGCGACCGACGTCTGCGTCCCGATTTCGCGCTTGTCGGATTGTGTGGTCGAAACGAAAGCCGATCACGCGACGGTTCCCTTTCCCGTGTGCCTGGTGGGACACGCCGGCGACGGCAACTTCCACGTCATCTATCTGCTCGATCCGGCGAGCGAGGAGGAGCTGGCCGAGGCCCGGCGCCTGAACGATCGCATGGTGGCGCGTGCGCTCGCGATGGGCGGGACGTGCACCGGCGAGCACGGCGTCGGCTACGGCAAGATGAAGTTCCTCGAAGCCGAGCACGGCGAGGGTCTCGAGGTGATGCGCGCCATCAAGCGCGCGCTCGACCCGGACAACCGGATGAATCCGGGAAAGATCGTGGATATCTGAGAAATGCTGAATGCTGAATGCTGAATGCTGAATGAGAGCGTGCACGTTCGTGACTCAGTCAGAGCCATTCAGTCAGAATTCACCATTCAGAATTCAGCATTTCTTGAGCGCTTCTTTCCCGCCGCGATCACCCGCAGGATCGCGTCGACGTCGTAGACCGAGCCCGCCCCACGGCGCCGCCGCTGACGTCCTGCAGCGCGGCCCAGATGCGCGTGTCGTCCGGCAGGTTTGGCATCCGGAGCGAGATCCGGGCGCGGCGTTCGCCTCTCGAGGATGCGCGTGCCGTCGTCCGCGCCGACCTCGCTTCGCCCGCTTCACCCGACGAGGTTCAGCGATCCTTCGAGCGTCCGCGTGTCGATCACGATTTCAATCAGGTCGCCGTCGCGCACGCGGCCGATCGGTCCGCCGGCGAGCGCTTCGGGAGAGACGTGACCGATACATGCGCCGGTCGAGACACCGCTGAATCGCGCGTCGGTGACGACCGCGACGTGTTTGCCGAACGGCAGGTACCGCAGCGCACCGGTGAGCTGGTAGGTTTCTTCCATCCCGGCGCCCAGCGGCCCGCGGCAGATCAGCACGAGCACATCGCCGGCGTTGACACGATTGGATTTGATCGCGGCGATGGCCGCCGGTTCGGTCAGGAAGACTCTCGCCGGTCCCTTCAGGCGATAGACGCCGTCGGCGCCGACGACGGAGCGGTCGATCGCGGTGCTCTTGATGACCGATCCGTCCGGCGCGAGATTGCCGTGCGGAAAGCACACCGTCGGCGTCAGACCGCGCGCCGCGCGCCTCCTCCGGCGCCATGATCACATCGTCGGGATCGATGCCGTCGCGCTCGCGCAGCAACCGTCGCAGCGTGACGCGCCGCTCGGACGATTCCCACGCGTCGAGCTGCTCGTCGAGCGTGATGCCCTCGACCGTCCGCACGCGAGTGTCGAGCGCGCCCATCCGACGCAGATGCAGCATGACTTCCGGTACGCCGCCGGCGAGAAAGACCTGGACCGTCGCAAAGTGGCGCGGACCGTTCGGCAGCGCATCCACGAGTCGAGGGATCTGCCGGCTGACGCGCGCCCAGTCGGCGGCGGTCGGCCGGCGCAGTCCGGCGGCGTGCGCGATCGCCGGAAGGTGGAGGATCAGGTTCATCGATCCGCCGAACGCGGCGTGCACCGCCAGCGCGTTCTCGACGCGAGGCATCGCTCAGCACGTCGCGCATCGTGAGCCGCGGGCCTCGAGCGCCATCAGCGGCCCTGGCCGAGCGGCGCGCCATGTCGAGCCAGATCGGATGTCCGGATGGCGCCAGCGCCGAGTGGCCGAGCGACATGCCGAGCGCCTCGCCGATCACCTGCGCGGTCGCGGCGGTTCCCAGGAACTGACAGCCCTCCGCCCGGCGACGCGCAGGTGTGACAGCCCGACATCGGCCGCGTGCTCGAGCGTGATCTCACCGTGCGCGAATCGCGCGCCGATCGTCTGCACGCGCGCGGTGTCCTCTCCCGCGCTCGGGAGCAGCGTGACGCCGCCGGGCACGAGGACGCACGGGAGATCGCGGCTCGCCGCCAGCGCCATCATCATCGCCGGCAGACCCTTGTCGCACGTCGCGACGCCCATGCACGCCGCGCCGGGTCGGCAGCGATCGGATCAGCCGTCGGAAGATCGTCGCGGCGTCGTTGCGGAACGGCAGGCTGTCGAACATCGCCGTCGTGCCCTGCGACCGGCCGTCGCACGGGATCGGTGCACGACGCGGCAAATGGCACCGCGCCTGCGACTTTGAACACGCGCGCCGCCGCCTCCATCAGCAGCCCGACTTCCCAGTGACCGGTGTGATACCCGAGCGCGATCGGCGTGCCGTCGGCGGCGCGGATGCCGCCGTGCGTCGACAGGATCAGATATTCTCGCCGCCAATCGCCGACGGTTCCCAGCCCATGCCGGCGTTCTGCGACCATCCGAACAGGTCGCCGGAGGGCCGCTCGCGCAGCATTTCCGGCGTGAACGGCAGCGAACCAGCCGGTCCGGGCACGCGCGTCCGAATGTCGGTCAGGGCTGGATCATCAGAGTCGAAGGGGTTGGTTGCCACAGCGGAATGGTATCGCGCGAGCCGCGAACCGCGAACTGCGAACCGTGAGAGCTGTCACCTGCGATTCAGATCTCTCGACAGAATCAGCTTCAGCGTCAGCTTGTCCGAAGCGTCGGTCAGGCCGAAGCCGATCCCCGCTTCGATGTCCATGTACTTGGTCGACTTGTCGATCACGCCGTACAGCTGATGCGCCTGTTCGCTCACCGGATGAAATCCCTTGAAGGGACCAAAGTCCGCGTATTCTTCGGCGGCAATGGCCCAGCCGGACTGGTAGTTGTAGGCCACGCGCATGGAGGGCGCGAAGATGAGATTTCCGAAGCCGTCGTACGAGGTGTCGACGATCGGGTTCACGATGATGTCAACGGGTCTCAAGTGCCAGCCGATGATCGGCCGAATCTCTGACGTGTACCGCCTCTCGTCCCACCGTTCCGCGTTGATGCTGAATTCGAAGTTCGCGCCGTAGACGAATCGACGCGTGTCCGCATCGGGCACCGCAAACAGCGTGCGCAGCTTGAATCCGTCCAGTCCCCAGCCGCTGGTTTCGTCGTAACTGTACAGCGGCAGGTACAAACCCGCCTCGAACCACCTCGTGACGCCGAGCGCCCATTCAGGGACGCCGTTCAGCGACTTGTTCGGGATGACGCCGCCCGGGAATGCGGGAACCTTGACGCCGCTGGGCGTGTAGTTGTTGTGCCACGTCAGGTTGAAGGTCCCGACCGGCGCGAGACCGCCGTCGTAGACCTGGATCTCGTCCGCTTGCGCTGATGCGACGCGCGGAACTGCCACGCAGGCAACTGCAATCGCGAAACAGGCCGCCAGGTACTGTCTGATCACGCGACTGATTATAGGTTCGGCCGCTGAACCAAATGACAGCTCACCATTGCATCAGTGAATCGCTTCCGCTCGACCCTTCAGCGTGTCAGCCAGCGCCCGCAGCCGATTCGCATCGACGCCGGTCGCCGAAGCGGCATCTGTCTCGAGATGGCCGGCGGCGTCGAGCAGCCCTTCGGCGACCGCCGGTGCTCCTTTGTCGGACTTGCGTGGATTCGGTCGGCCTTCTCCAGCGCGCTCTTCACCGCCGTCGCCCGTGCCGGCGCGATGCCTTTCGTTCTCCCGAGCTGATCGAGGTAGGCGCTCGCGACGATCGATGTCGCCGACCACGTGATCCGCTGCTGGTGCTGCGCGTTGAATTCGGTCGAGTGCACCTGCGCTGGCGGCGTCGATCTCGTTCTGCGACAGGAACTCGCTCGGCGTCAGCTTGAAGATGTCGAGCCCGCGGGCGATTTCGGTGCCGTAGATGTTTCCGTTGTACCAGTAAGTCGACCAGAACCCGCCGGTGATCAGCTTGGTCGCGTCGATCGGGCCACGATCGAAGAACGCGATCTCGACCGGATGCGCGGAATCGGTGAAGTCGAAGACCGATACGCCGCCCTGATACCAGGCCTGCGCCATGATGTCGCGCCCGGGCACCGGGATGATCGAACCGTTGTGCGCGACGCAGTTCTCCTGTTCGGTCTGCGGCGCCGGCATCTTGTAGTAGCCCGCGAAGCGAAGCTTGCGATCGACGATGTCGAAGATGGCGTCGGCGCCCCAGTTCAGCTGATCCGTAGGCGCGGCAGCGCGGCCGCGTGCCGCCTCCCCACTCGTCGGTGAAGATCACCTTGGTGCCGTCGTTGTTGAAGGTGGCCGAATGCCAGAACGCGAAGTTCGGGTCGGCGACTTCGTCGAGCCGCACCGGGTGAACCGGATCCGAGATGTCGAGCAGGATGCCGTTGCCGGAGCAGGCACCCGCCGCGAGACCGATTTCAGGAAACACGGTGATGTCGTGGCACTGGTCGGTCAACGACGTCTTCTGGGTGCCGGGCCCGTGATCGCCGCCTGGCCACAGGCCGGAGAGGGCGCCGGTCCGCGGGTCGGAAAAGATGCGCGGCCGATTCACGATGCGCGCCTTGTCGGGAGCGGCGAGCGGAACCTGGATGACGTCGATGCTGAAGAGCGACGTGTTCGGATCGTCTTTGGGATCGGCCTCGAGCAGCCGGCCAGCTCGTCCCCGGATCGCACGGTGCTGGTGCCGGATCCGTAGATGTAGAATTTGCCGGATCCTTCGGATCGACGACCAGCGTGTGGGTGTGCGATCCGCGGCAGGTCTGCACCGCGGCGATCTGCTTTGGCTTCTTGACGTCGCTGATATCGAAAATGCGAACGCCGCGGAAGCGTTCTGCGCTGACGGTGTCGGTGACTCCCTTGAGTCCCGCAGTCGATCCGTCCGCGTGTCTGTTCGACCGACATGAACAGCAGGTGTCCGTAGACCGAGACGTCGCCTTGTCCTCCGGGGCACACGACCGACGCGAACAGCTGCGGCTTCTTCGGCGTCTCGATGTCGTAGGTATTGAATCCGTTGAAGTTGCCGATGAAGACGAGCGTGCCGCTGAAGGCCAGGTCGGAATTGGCGAAATTCAGCGACAGCCGACGACCGTGTCGGCGACGCAGGCCGGTGACGGTCGTGTCGGCGGCGACGGTGGACTCGACGGAGAGCTGGCCGGTGCAGCCGGCGTCTCCGGCCGGTGTCGGGTCTCCCGCCGGCTGCGTCGGATCGAAGAAGCCCTCCGGCTTCGGAAGGCTGGCTACCAGTTCCATGTGTCGCGCCGCCTGTCCGGCGTCGCGAAGCCCGGCCTTCAGCCCGACGCGCGGGTCCTGCTGCTGCGCCCCGCCGGCGATGGTCAGACACAGAATGGCGGCCGACCCGCAAAGCAATCTGATGGCACCGGACTTCATTTCTGAAACTCCTTCAACATGCGTGCTCATGCGATCGATCTCCATGCGCTGATCGGCGTCGACGTCGGACGCAAACGCAAAAATCTCCGAGTCCTGTCCGGCGCCCGGCGTGGCGAACAGGTCCCTGACCATGACGAGCGCTCCCTCATGATGCTTGATCATGCCCTCGAGAAAGAGGCGATCGAACTCGCGGTCCTTTGGCTCGCGCCAGCCGGTCCATCTCTTCCGCGGTGAGCATGCCTGGCATCAGCGTCGTGCCCATCATGTGCTGCGCGTGCGGACCGGGCACCTGTTCCCCGCGCGTCTCCAGCCATCGCTGCATCATCGTGATTTCGTCGGTCTGCGACACTTCGATCCGCTGCCCGAGCTTCCGCATGGCGTCGCTGGCTGTCCGCGTCGACAGCAGTTCGGTCATTTCGACCGCCTGCGCGTGGTGGCCGATCATGCCCTGCATGAACCGCACGTCGGCAGCCGTGTGGCCGACCTGCGAGAGATCGACCGCTGTGGCGGGAGCGATCACGCGGCTGGCTTCCCCTGGCGCCCCGGGTTGCACGATTGGTGGTTGCGTCTGGCTGGTCGCGGCGCCGCAGGAGGCGGTCGCCACGGCGAGGAGCACGACGGCGAACTGGTTCATCGGTCGGGTCAAGCCCCCAAAGGATACACATAGAACGCCGATCTCGTCATACTGTCCCGGTGCAGGTCCTTCTTATCGCCGCCGGTGGAGCCCTCGGGAGCGTGTGTCGCTACCTGCTGGCAACCGTCGTCCAACGCTATTCTTCTCCTTTTTTCCCGTACGGCACGTTCGTCGTGAACGTTCTCGGCTGCCTCGTCTTCGGCGTCCTCATGGGTGCCGCGCGCCAGCGTTTCGTCCTCGGCCCGTCGGAGCGTGCATTCCTTCTCATCGGGATCCTCGGTGGTTTTACGACGTTCTCGACCTTCACCTATGAGACATTCGCGATGCTTCAGGACGGCGAACTGGTTCGGGCGTTCGCGAACGCCGCCGGTCAGCTGGTGTGTGGCCTGGTGGCGTTGTGGGCTGGCTACGCAGCGGTCGCGGCGCTCTGAGGAGTGACGTATGAGGATTCCGGCCGACGGCATGCTGCTGAGGGTTTTCATCGGCGAAAGCGACAGGCACGACGGCCGGCCGCTCTATGAAGTCGTGGTCAACGAGGCGCGCCGGCGGGGACTTGCCGGCGCGACGGTGTGGAAGGGCTTCATGGGATTTGGCGCCCACAGCCGAATGCACACCGCCAAGATTCTTGAACTGTCGCAGGACCTGCCAATCGTGATCGAAATCGTCGATGCCAAAGACAAGATTGAGGAGTTCTTGCCGGTCCTTGACGGTCTGGTCGGCGAAGGGCTCGTCACGGTCGAACCAGCGCGGATCATTCTCTACCGCGCCCCGCAGAAGTCGCGCGGCTGACGGTTGATGCTGGCGCTCGTCGGTCTCGCGACGGTCATTATTCTTCTGGTGGTCATCGCGAGCCGCCTGATGTCGCCGCTCGTGGCGCTGATCGTGGTGCCCGTGACGGCAGCCCTGACAGCAGGGTTCGGGGTCAGGACCGCGCAGTTCATGCTCAGCGGTCTTCAGCAGACGGCGTCGGTTGCGGCGATGTTTGTATTCGCGATCCTGTATTTCGGGATCATGACCGACGCGGGCATGCTGGATCCTGTCGTCGATCGCATCCTGAGCGCTGTTGGAACCAATCCCACTCGCATTGTCGTAGGCACCGCCCTCCTGGCGCTGCTCGTGCACCTCGATGGCTCGGGTGCGGTGACGTTTCTCGTGACCGTTCCGGCGATGCTGCCGCTCTACGATCGGCTGGGCATGGACAAGCGCATCCTCGCGTGCGTCGCATCCCTGGCTGCCGGTGTGAACTTCCTCCCTTGGACTGGTCCCACGTTGCGTGCGGCAACGGCGCTTCACGTGTCGACCACGGACCTCTTCCGCCCGCTCGTTCCTGTGCAATTGGTCGGCCTTGCGTTCGTCTTTGTCGTCGCCTTCATGCTCGGGCGCCGTGAGGCACGCAGGCTGAAGCTGTCGCCAGGCGCTGCTGCGAGCCCATCCATCGCGCACGCCCGAGGCGACGACCTGTCGCTACGCCGGCCGGGCCGGTTCTGGGTGAACGTGTTGCTCACCATCATGATCCTCGGTGCAATGATCGGCGGCGTTGTCGATCCCGCGGTGATGTTCATGCTTGGCACGGCGATCGCCCTGATCGTGAACTACCCTTCAGCCGACATGCAGCGAGCCCGCATCGACGCCCATGCGAAAGCCGCACTCATGATGGGCGCGATCCTGCTGGCGGCCGGATCTTTCACCGGGATCATGAAGGGATCCGGGATGCTGGAGGCGATGGCCGCGTCGACCGTGCACGCCGTTCCTTCATCCATGGCTTCTCACATACCATTTGCGCTCGGCCTGGTATCCATGCCGCTCAGCCTGCTGTTCGATCCGGACTCGTTCTACCTTGGCGCGCTGCCCGTCATCGCCGAGGTCGTGAAGACGTTCGGTATCCCGCCAATCCAGGTCGGTCAGGCTGCGCTGCTCGGTCAGATGACGACCGGGTTTCCCGTCAGCCCGTTAACTCCAGCGACATTTCTGGTCGTCGGTCTTACCGGTATCGAGCTGGGCGAACACCAGCGATTCACCGCTCCCCTCCTCTTTGCCGCATCTGTCGTGATGACGTTTGCCAGCGTCGTGTTTGGAGTCTTCCCGTTGTGAAGACCGTCCGCATCGGGTGTGGGGCCGGGTTCTCGGGCGATCGCATCGAGCCTGCCGTGGAGCTCGCGACGAAAGGAGAACTGGACTACCTCGTGTTCGAGTGTCTCGCCGAGCGAACGATTGCGCTGGCGCAGCAGGCGAAGTCGAAGGATCCGAGGAGCGGCTACGACCCGCTGCTGGCCGCGCGCATGGAGGCGGTGCTCGGTGAATGCCTCAATCGTCGGACGACCATCGTCTCCAACATGGGCGCAGCCAATCCGATCGCGGCGGCAGACCTGGTCCGCGCCATCGCTCGACGGCTTGGGCTGTCAGGCATCTTGGTTGCGGCTGTGACGGGCGACGATGTCCGCGGCCTGATGGACACCGGTGACTTCGTGGTGACGGAGACAGGTGAGCCGGTCCGCGATTTCGGCGATCGTCTCGTGTCCGCCAACGCGTATGTCGGCGCGGAACCGATCATCGAAGCGCTCTCGCGGCGAGCCGATGTCGTGATTACCGGTCGCGTCGCCGATCCATCACTCTTCGTTGCGCCGCTCGCGCACGAACATGGATGGCGGATGGACGAGTGGGCCGCGCTTGGCCGCGCAACGCTCGTCGGACACCTGCTCGAATGCGCCGGACAGATCACCGGGGGGTATTTTGCCGATCCGGGGTGCAAGGATGTGGTCGGCCTGGACCGTCTGGGATTTCCGATCGCAGAAGTGCCCGAACGAGGGCCGGTCGCGATGACGAAAGTGCCGGGATCGGGAGGGATGGTCACGCCGGCGACGTGCAAAGAGCAATTGCTGTACGAGATTCATGACCCCGCCGCGTATGTGACGCCAGACATCGTCGCTGACTTTACCGGCGTCCGCATGGAGCACGCCGGGCCCGATCGTGTCCTGATCGATGGCGCGACCGGAAGGACGAGGCCGGACACGTTGAAGGTCTCGCTCGCCTGCCGCGACGGTTTCGTCGGAGAAGGCCAGATTTCCTATGCGGGCACCGGTGCCGTCGATCGCGCCAGGCTCGCGGCCGATGTCGTTGTTCAACGGCTCAAGCGCGCGCACGTGGCGACCAGTGAGATCCGATGCGATCTCATCGGCATGAACGCGCTGCACGGTTCGAGACGTGCCGATTCGACGCCGTACGAGGTTCGGCTCCGTGTGGCGGCCCGTACGAACAGCCTGGCCGCGGCGCAGGCGGTCGCCAACGAGGTGGAGTCGTTGTATACAAACGGTCCGGCCGGGGGCGGCGGCGCGACGAAAGCGACGCGGGAAGTCTTGTCGCTGATGTCCACGCTCATTCCTCGCGAACTCGTCCACTGCGATGTTCGACTGGAGGTGGCGTGAAGCTGCGGACGATCGCCCACTCGCGCAGCGGCGACAAGGGAACGATCGTCAACGTCTCGCTGATCGCGTTCGACGCGCGTCACTATCAGTCGATGGTCCGGCACGCGACCGCCGCTCGCGTCAAGGATCACTTTTCCGGCCTCGCGACGGGCGACGTGATCCGGTATGAGCTGCCGCTGATTGGCGCGCTCAACTTCGTCGTCCACGGTATCGTCGGTGGCGGCGTGACGCGGACGCTCGCGCTCGACGCGCACGGCAAGTCGTTGAGTTCCGCCCTCCTGGAGATGGAGATTCCAGACGATGACTCGTCGAGCTGACTCGAACACGCAGCCTGACCGGCTGCTTTCAATCGGAGGCGTTGTGAGAGCACGCGTGTTTCTGTTCGGAATGATCCTGTTGTCGGCTGTCGCAGCTCGCGCGCAGATGCCGGCGCCGGTCGTGTCGCCAGAGGTTTCGGCCGATCGAACCATCACCCTTCGTTACCGTGCACCGGACGCGAAGCAGATCACTGTCACCGGTGAGCTCGACGGCAAGCCGCATCCGATGACCAAGGGATCCGACGGCGTGTGGACCGTGGCCATTGGTCCGCTCGCGCCTGACATCTACACCTACGTGTTCAACGTGGACGGGGTGATGGCGCTGGATCCGCAGAACACGAACACGAAGCTCGGCTACGGCAGTTTCGGACCGGTCAGCGTCGTCCAGGTGCCGGGCGACGGTCCGCAGTTCTACGACTCGAAGCCGGTGCCGCACGGCGAAGTACGCATCCGGCCGTACGAATCGAAGGCGATGGGTTTCTCGCGCACGGTGTGGGTCTACACCCCGCCAGGTTATGAGAACGGCAAGGACTACCCCGTCCTTTACCTTCTGCACGGCGCCGGCGACGTCGAATCCGGCTGGGTGCTGATCGGACGGGCGAATCTGATCCTCGACAACCTGATTGCCGAGAAGAAAGCGAAACCGATGGTCGTGGTGATGCCGCTCGGCCACGCGATCCAAAGCTTCTGGACCGGACCTGCGAAGGCGCTGCCGGACACGATGGGCGCGGCGTTTGCCAAGGGAGGGCTCGAGGCCGTGCTGACCGCGCTGATGTCGGGTGATGGCAACGGCGGACTCTCACCGTTTGGCAAAGACCTGATCGACGATGTGGTTCCGATGATAGAGAAATCGTTCAAGGTGTCGAAAAAGCCCGAGGACCGCGCCATTGCGGGCCTCTCGATGGGCGGCGGGCAGACGTTGAACGTGGCGCTCAACAAGCCTGAGATGTTCAAGTACGTCGCCATCATGAGCGGCGCGGTGACCGCCAAGGCGGATCAGGTCTATCCGAAGTTCTTCGGTGATTCGGGGGCTGCGAACAAGTACTTCAAGTTGTTCTGGACCGGCGTCGGAAAGGACGACACGCTGACCGGGCCCGGGGACCGCGGGTTCGACGAGATGCTGACCAGGCGCGGGATCACACATACCTTCCGGTTGACCGAGGGCCGTCATGAATGGACTGTGTGGCGCCATCATTTGAATGAGCTGGCGCCGCTGCTTTTCAAGTGACTCCTGTCGATCGACGAGGGCGCCGTTCGACTGAGATCCCAGGAGGGCTGTATGAAGTACATGTTGCTCATTCATGACAGCGAGAAAGCGTGGGCGTCGCTGAGCGGGGCGGAGCAGCAGGACATCATGGCAGGTTATCGCCGGTTCTCGGCGGAGATTCAGGCGACCGGCCAGTTCCTCGACGGGTCCCAGCTGCAGCCGACGAGCAACGCGACGAGCGTACGCGTCAGAAACGGAAAACGGCTCGTCACCGACGGGCCGTTTGCCGAAACGCGCGAGCAACTCGGCGGATTCTATCTGGTGGAAGCGAAGGATCTGGACGAGGCGATCGGCCTGGCTGAGCGGCTCCCGTCGGCGCAGATGGGAACAATCGAGATCAGGCCCCTTGCTTAGGGTTCTACAAGGTTCGGTTCTGGTAGCGCGGAGCTGAAGCTCCGCGCTACGAGTGTCTAATTCTTCTTGTAAGTCGCCTTGGTGGTGATGGGCCCGCCGCCGCCCTGGAAGTCGGGGCGCGTCGTGTCGACGACCAGGTTGCCGGTGGCGTCGAGCGACATCACCATACTGGTTTCCACCACGTTCCCGCCAAAGTCCATCTTGGTGGCAACGTTCAGCTTCCCGCCGTCCCACTTGGCGATCGACAGCTGGTCGACCGAATTGCCCTGGAAGTTCAGCGTGTTCTTGCTCTCGGAACCATCCAGTTTGTAGGTGCTGGTAAACTCGCCCATCTGCGTCGTGCGCTTGATGGTCAGGCTCGATGCGTCCTGGGTAATGGTGGCTTCCTGACCGAGGCCGCCGCCCATGCCGCCGCGACCTCCGCCGCCTGCCGCGTTCGCGTCAGGCACAAGCGTCCACTTGCCCGCGAAGTTTGGTGGCGCCTGCGCGAGCGTCAATGCCGTGGCCAGGGTCACCGCCACAGCGGTCAATGCACGTCTCATCGAATCACTCCTGCTCTAATGAAGGTTCACCGCGGCTCATTTGCCTGAGCGGCGCGACCACGTTGGTCCTGCACGTTGGGGCACATCGAGAGCTGTGAAGACCCCGATCGTCTCCATGCGATCGACCAGCCGCTCCCGCACTTTCTCGAGCCTCTGGAGCTCGTCGCTGAAATCGGCCTGGTGCTTCTCGTAGACGACCATTTCGCCCCAGTACTCGACCAGCATATACCGCGTGTCACTGCCGATGTCGCGCAGAAATGAGCTGCCCAGGAAGGATCGACTTCGACGTGAGAGCTTCGTCCAGTCGCCGTCCGCGCCGTACATATGTTCGAATTCGGCCGCTGTCTCCGCCCGCACGTCGAACTGCCACACCACTGCAACCACGGAGCCTCCAAAAGGGCCCGATTAGTATAGCGAGGTCCGTGGGGAGGGCGCGTAGGATCTCAGCCGAGGTCGACCGCCATCAGGTTTCGCCGATCGCGAATGTAGAGCCGGGTGCCGACCAGCACCGGGGGACTCCAGGAGAGGCGGGACAACAGCGGCGCCTTTGCCGCGATCCTGAATCCGTCCGGCGACGGGTGCGCAATCATCAGGTTTCCGTCCTGGTCGAGCGTGATCAACTTCTCATCCGCCCAGACGAACGTCGCCTTCTCGATGCTGCGCTCCTGCCAGCGGATCTTGCCGCTCCGCGCGTCCACGGCGCTCAGGATCGCCTGGCTGCCCTTTCCGCCGCTGGAGAAATAGATCGTGTCGCCAATCCGCATCGCATTGCCGTGATGCAGCCGCAGTCGAATCGAGCTCCACAGCTCCGTCGCGGTCGTCTGCTGACCGTTGCGCTTCAGCTCGATGACCTTCGATCCGGCGTTGTACTCGGAGGACACGAACAGCAGGTTGTCGGGTCCCCACACGGGCATCGCGACGGCAATCGAGTAGTCAGCTTTGAACGGCACCGCCCATTGAAGATCGCCGTTGTGCGGGTTGACGCCGATGACGGCGCCGTCCATCACCAGCGCGAGCTGTTCCAGTCCACCAACGTTGATCAGGATCGGTGACGAGTAGACGTTGCCGTAGTCGTTCTGGCTCCACGCAACCTTCCCGTCCGACTGCTGGAAGGCCATCACCGCTTTCCCGGCGCCGCCGACCGGGACGATGACGAGATCGCGAAATGCGATCGGACTCGACGCGTAGCCGTACATCAGGCGCGAGCCATGGTGGTCGGTCCACAGTTGCTGGGTCCACAGCATCTTCCCCGTTTTCTTGTCGAAGCACTGGAACCGCCCGGCCACGCCCGTCGTGAACAGGCGATCCCCGACGATGAGAGGAGAAGAGTACGGGCCATTCCCCATCTCCGGTGCATCGCTCTGAAAAGTCATCGGCGTCGTGTACTCCCACAGCGTCTTCCCGTCGGCGGCGTTGGCGGCAAGCACGACCTCCTGGCGTGACTTGCCGTACATCGTGTAAAGCACGTCGTTCTCGACCGACGGCGACGAATAGCCCTCCCCCAGCGGCCGTTTCCAGATGACGCCAGGCCCACTCGGCGGCCACGTGTCTTTCAGCCCGGTCGCTTCCGTCTGAAAATTCCGGTGAGGTCCGCCCCACTGCGTCCACGCGGGCGGCTCGACCTTGGCGGGAGCCGGCGGCTTCGCCGGAGGTCTTGACGTCGGGGTCTTAGGCGCCTGCCTCAATGCCGGTGCGGCCAGGGCGATCGTCAGGAACGTTCGTCGGTCCATTTCTCTGCCTCCCCGGATCAAGGAATCGTGCGCACGTTCCTTAGACGCTCGAACCGGCCTTTCGTGCCAGCCTTGCCACATAGGCCCGCTCAGCTGCGCCGAACCAGGGCGGATCTCCGGCCACCGCGTTCAATCGCATGTGCTCTTCGCGGCTGGTTGCCGGGATCGCGACGTGGCAGCGCCGGTCGCTCAGCGACCACTTGAGCAGTGCTTGCGACCAGGTCGTCACGCCAAACGGCTTCAGGGGTTCGAGGTCACGTTCGGACGGCGAACGCCTCATCAGTGCGCCCTCGCCGAACGGCCGCATGACGACGACGCCAAGTCCGAGATCGTCGGCGAGCGGCAGAATGACCTCCTCCACGGCGGATTCGAGCGGGTTGTAGGGAATCTGGATGGCTGCAATCCGTCCCGTGTTCATGACGCTTCGTAACTCGCCGAACGCGGACTGACTGTAGTGGGTCGCGCCAATGGCACGGACGCGTCCTTCGCCTTTGAGGCGTTCGAGCAGCGAGAGATGCAATTCCCAGTTCACCAGGTTATGTATTTGATACAGATCGATTCGGCCGCCGAACCACGTCAACGCGTGGTCGACCTGTTCAGAGCCTTCATCCGCGGACGTTGCCCAGACCTTGGTCGCGATCAGGACTTCGTCGCGTCGATCCTGCACCGCCTGTCCAAGAACGCGTTCGGCATTGCCGTACATGGGTGACGAATCGAAGAAATTCGCTCCCATGTCGATGGCGCATCGCACGATGCGAGCCGCGCGCGCTTCGACGCCGGCGCCGTAGACGTTGAACGTACGCCAGGTGCCCATCCCCACCGCGGGGACTTCGAGACCGGAATTGCCGAGCGGACGCCGTTCCATAGTCTTTCCCGAGGGGCTTCACCCCTCGGACTCTCTTACACGCTCTCTCGGTGTCGCTCGCTCGCGTTGCCGATATTCGGTTTACCGCCGTTTGGGTTCATAAGATAGCTTCTAATGTTGCAGGGTCGGTGCTCAACGTTCAACCGGATCCGGATCGGATCCCGGAACAGCAATGATTAGCTGAGTGTCGATTTGCAACGACGCCGTTCGACCAGGAGGTGAGCGCGCGCGGATCGTGCTCAGCCGGCGCCGGCAGGGCGCCTCAACTGCAAGATGTGGAGACAACGATGCGATTCATGATTCTGGTCAAAGCGACGAAAGACTCGGAAGTTGGAGTGATGCCCGATCAGACGCTGCTGGCGGAGATGGGCAAGTTCAACGAAGAGCTTGTGAAAGCTGGTGTGATGCTCGCGGGCGAAGGGCTGCATCCAAGCTCGAAGGGCGCGCGTGTGACGTTCTCGGGAACGAAACGCACAGTGATCGATGGCCCGTTTGCGGAAACCAAGGAACTGATCGCCGGATATTGGATCTGGAAGGTGAAGTCCAAGGACGAGGCAATTGAATGGGTCAAGCGGTGTCCGAATCCGCATGCCGGCGAGTCAGAAATCGAGATTCGCCAGGTATTCGAAAGCGAAGATTTCGGCGCCGAGTTCCTGCCGGAGATGCGCGAGCGAGAAGAACGTCTACGTACCCAGATCGAGAAACAGAACAAGTAAGTCCGCCTTCGCCGAGGCTACGGCGCGACGCCGCCACTCTCCCCAGTGGCGGCGGCCCACGCCCTATTCGGATCTCAACGCCTGGATCACATCTACACGTGACGCGCGTGCCGCCGGCATCAGCGATGCGAGGACGGCCGCCCCAACCAGGACCGCAGCCGCGCCGGCGATCGGCACCGCTCCTGGAATTCGAACCGCTTGCATGTAGCTGCCGGCGAATCTCGCGAGCACGTAGCCAGCGATTGCTCCCGTGATAATGCCCATCACGGCGATCACCGCGCCCTCTCCCAGAACATGCACCAGCAGATGCCGCGGCGCCGATCCGATAGCCATACGGACCCCGAACTCCCGCGTCCGAGCGCTGACCGAAAACGCGAGCACGCCAGCCACGCCCACGACCGCAATCGTCAACGCGACAACCGCAAACCCGCCGAAAACAAGCGCGTTGAGACGATCCGGTGCGAGCACTTCCGCGCGGACGTCGTCGAGCGTCGCCGCTCGTTCGACCGGCTGATCGGCGGACAACTCGCGAATGAGGCGTCGAATCGGAGTGACGAGAGGATAGGGATCGGACCGCGCGTGCACGAACAGGCGTCCTCCTCCAACTTCCTGTTCGAACGGGTGATACACGTTCGTCGCTGGACCAGGCACAATATTCTGATCGTCCAGGTCCGCCACGACGCCGACGATCCGCCGTGGAGCCGTGCTGATGTCGATGAATTTCATGATCGGATCGGTCCAGCTGAGATGCCGGTTCACGGCTTCTTGGTTTGGGAAGAACCGCTGGGCCAGGCTCTGGCTGATGATGACGACCCGCTCACCGTCGCGGCGATCGGTGCTGTCGAAATCCCGTCCTGCGATGATCGGTACGCCGAGCGCCGCGAAGAAGCCCGGGGTCACGGTGCGGAGCTGCGCTCGCGGTTCTTCCTCGCCGTTCGCCTTGGCGTAGCCTTCGGGCCCGAACTGAAACCCCGGGCCGAAGTTGCCGCCTTCTCGCCATGGAACGACGGTGCCGAGTGCGACACGTTCGACGCCCGGCAGCTCCGAGATTCGCCGGATGACTTCCTTGTAGAACGCGACAGTCTGATCCGGTGTGCGCCCGTAGGTCATGACCGGCACGTTGATCGCCAGCACGTTGTGCGTGTTGAAGCCGGTCGGCGCCGACTGCAGCGCCACCAGCGTCGTCAGCAGCATTCCGGCACCGGCAAGGAGCACGAAGGACGCGGCAATCTGCGTGATCGCAAACAGGCGGAGACGTCGGTTCGTACCGGTCGTGATTCGTACCGATCCGTTCGACAGCCCGAATCCCTTCGACGTATCGCTTGACGGCAGCCGTGGAATGAACGCGAGCAGAATCGCGGCCGCGACGGCGAGCACGACGCCGACCCACAGCAGGCTGGCATCCACCGTCAGATCGAGCGCGCGCACCGAGAAGCGTGCGGCGTAGCGTGCGAGGATCGCGACCATCGGCCTGGCGATGAGCACGCCAAGAATGGCTCCCGCGCCGCAGAGAATCAGGCTCTCGGCGAGTAGCGTGCGGCGCAGCGCGGCGGCACTGGCGCCCAGCGCGGCGCGAATCGCCAGCTCCCCTTCACGCCGCACCGAGCGGGCCAGAATGAGGTTGGCGACGTTCGAGCAGGCGATGATGAAGATCAGGCCTGACGCAGCGAGCAGCACGAGCAGGATCGTTCTGGCCGGCGACGTAATCTGGTCGCGCAACTTAACCGCATCGATTCGAAAGTCCGCGTTCTTCGCGTACGACTCGGGGTGTTCCTGAACGATGGCGCCGTGGATCGTCCGCAGTTCGGTGCGCGCCGCATCGAGATCGACGCCCGGTGCGAGACGGCCGAAGAGTTGCGTCATCCGGTGGATACGCCCGGTCGCCATGGTTGCGGACAGATGATGGGGACTCGTGACGATGTTGGCGATGATTTCCGTTTCCGAGGGATACGGCACCGAGGGTTCGAGCACGCCGACGATCGTGGCCGAGCGCGTGCCAAGTCTCACGGCCTTTCCGAGGACCGACGGGTCGCTCCCGAGGGTCGTCGTCCAGAACCGATAGGTCAGCACCGCCGCTCCCTCGGCTTTCGGGCCGTCGTCGCCGGGTCCGAGCAGTCGGCCGAGGACCGGCCGAAGCCCCATCACTTCGAAATAGGAGCCATCGACCACGCCGGCGCGAACAATACGTGGTTCGCCGAGGCCGACCATCGTGAAGCCAATCGTCGAGAACTCGCCGAAGGCGTTGATCGAACGCGCACGTCCGCGCAGGTCCTGTATTTCGGGGACCGAGAAGGCCGTGTTTTCCGCCCCCACGCCGGGCGCGCTCTGCCGGATGTAAATCAGGCGACTCTCGTCGCGGTTGACGAGCGGTCGCAGCAGGACTCCGCGCACCACGCTGAAGATGGCGGCGTTCGCGCCAATTCCCAGCGCGAGCGTGACGATGACGGTGATCGTCAGACCCTTGACCCTCGCGAGCGATCGAAGCGCAAATCGGAAATCAGAGAAGAAGCTCATACGCGTCCTTCATGCTTGACGGATCGATCGGTTTGATCGAGACCGTCCCCGTCCTGTAGGGTTGTGGTGGAGCGCCGCGTGGAAGTTTACCTAATTGACGGCACATATGAGCTGTTTCGGTACTTTTATGCCGTGCCGTCGGCCAGGGACGAACAAGGGGACGAAATCGGCGCCGTGCGCGGCGTCGTGACCTCGCTTCTCCAGATGATCAGCAACGGTGCGACTCACGTTGCCGTCGCAACCGACCACGTCATCGAGTCGTTCCGCAACGATCTGTGGTCAGGTTACAAGACAGGAGCGGGGATCGATCCCGATCTTCTGGCGCAGTTTACGCCGCTGGAAGAGGCGCTCGCCGCGGCCGGTGTTGTGGTCTGGCCGATGATCGAATTCGAGGCAGACGACGCGCTTGCCGCGGGGGCGGCCCTGTGCGAGCGCGATCCTCGCGTGGAACGAGTCGTCATCTGCACGCCGGACAAGGATCTCGCGCAGTGCGTCCGTGGCAGCCGCGTCGTCCAGCTCAATCGTCGCACGCGCGAGAGACGTGACGAAGCGGGCGTGCGTCAGAAGTTTGGCGTCGATCCAGCGTCGATTCCCGACTACCTCGCGCTCGTCGGCGATGCGGCCGACGGATACCCGGGCCTTCCCGGATGGGGCGCCAAGTCCTCGGCCGCAGTGCTGGCGAAGTTTCATCATCTCGAGTCGATACCCGCAGACTCACGCGACTGGGGTGTCAACGCGTTCAATGCCGCCACTCTGGCGCGGACTTTCGTCGAACGAAAAGATGACGCATTCCTGTTCCGCACGCTGGCTACGCTCCGCACCGACATCCCGCTGTTCGACGACGTCGATCAACTCCGATGGAATGGACCGAGGCCGGACTTTCCTGCCCTCGCAGCCCGTTTCGATCGCGCCGTGACGACGGATCGAGACAAGCGGCGAACCGCGTCCGTCACCCCGAACGTCTCGTAGCGCAGTGGCGCATTTCCTGCTGACGCCGGTCGGTTCGAGCGGAGACGTCCATCCCTTCATCGGCATCGGCCGCGCGCTTCGATCGCGCGGTCACGACGTGACGATGATCACCGCCGAGCCGTTTCGCGATGTGTCCGAACGCGCCGGGTTTTGTTTCATAGCCTCGGCATCGCAGGCGCAGTTTGACGAGCTGACGCGGCATCCGGATCTCTGGCACAGCCGAAAGGGCCTCATGGTGGTCCTCCAGGCAATTGCTTCGCATCTGGAACTCAGCTACTCGCTGATTGAATCGGCGTACCGGCCGGGACGGACTGTCATCGTCGCTCACGCTCTCGCGTTCAGCGCCCGCATGTTCGAGGAGAAACACGGCGCACCGGCCGCGACCGTTCACCTGGCACCGTCGATTTTTCGATCCCGTTATCAGTCAGCGACGCCCACTCCGGGCGTGGACACTTCGCGGTGGCCAGCATGGGTGAAGCGCGCCATTTTCTCGCTCGTCGATCGCTGGTTGATCGATCCTCTCATCGCTCCGGCGTTGAACCAGCAGCGACGCCGTCTCGGACTGCCACCCGTCTCCCGTGTGTTCAACACGTGGCTGCATTCGCCACGGAGCGTCATTGGCTTGTTTCCGCCCTGGTTCGCTGAGGTCCAACCGGACTGGCCGCGGCAACTGCGCCTCACGGGATTCCCTCTCTATGACGAAGCCGAGGCTCACACCGTCAGCCCGGATCTCGATCGATTTTTGAACGCCGGTGCCCCTCCAGTTCTGTTTACTCCTGGTTCCGCGAACCGGGCGGCCGACGCGTTTTTCGCAGCCGCTCTCGAGGCGACGAAACGTATCGGCCGACGCGCGCTGCTCGTGACAGGTTATCCGGAGCACTTGCCGACAAGCCTCGGTCCGGACGTCCGTCATGAGCGGTACGTCCCCTTCTCGCATGTCCTTCCGCGCTGTGCCGCCATCGTGCATCATGCCGGGATCGGCACTTCTGCACAGGCGCTGGCCGCCGGGATTCCGCAGTTGACGATGCCAATGGGATTCGACCAACCGGACAACACGGCGCGATTGTGGCGTCTCGGGGTTGCACGGTGGGTTGTCCCGAGCAGATTCACCGGTGAACGGGTCGCACGAGAGTTGGCGGCTCTTCTCGACGACGCGCGGACCGCGGAGCGGTGTCAGCACTGGGCACGTGAAATCACGCGAAGCGATGCGCTGGGCGAGACATGTGCGACGCTCGAATCGTTAGTCTGATCGAGCTTCGATGCGCAGCCAATCGGGTCTGACGCCCGTCTGACCCCGGTCTGCCCCCCTTACGATCTTGTGTTGGCGGGCACGGTTCGGTGGCTGCGACGCCGGGGTGGCATGCGGGCACACGAGACAAGTGATTGATCGGGCGGCAGTTAGTTCGAGGCCGGTGCGTCACCGTTCCGGGCAGGATCCTTGCGGGGTTGCGGAGGAGCCCAAGAGTATCGAGCGCCGGGAGGTCACGATGAAACGCACAATCTGCACGGTGATCGCGGGACTGCTGATGTCCGCCACGCTGTATGCGGGCGGCCCCGCCAGCGATCATGAAAAAGGCAAGAAGGCGAAGTACGAGCCCGTCAACGAGAGCACGCGCAGCGTATCGGTTCACGTCGCGTTCGAGCCGCGCGAAGTCCGCGTGATTCGCGAGTACTCGCGCCGCGGTATCGAAACCTTCCGCCCGGATTGCAGAAGAAATACCGCCGGACGGGTCAGCTCCCGCCGGGATGGCAGAAGAAGATGGAGCCATTTCCCGTTGCCGTCGAACGCCGGTTGGCCATACTGCCCGCGGGCTACCAGCGCGGGGTCATCGACGGACACGCGATCATCTACCAGCCGCGCACGCAAGTCATCGTCGATCTCGCGGTCTTGTTTTAACTCCACTTCCGCGATTTACGGCCGGGCCAACGTGGCTCGGCCGACTCCCCCGCAGATCCTACAGCCTCGACAGTACGCGAACTTGCACACGCCTTGCAGGAATCATCTGCCGGAGGTGTGTAGATATGGCGAAGTACGGCAAGGCGGCATCGAAGACAGTTGAATCCGCGATGCGTCGACGCAAGAAGGGCACGCTGAAGAGCAGCTCGGGTGGACGCGTGAAGAGCCGGAAGCAGGCAATCGCGATCGGGTTGAGCGAGGCGCGCGCAAAAGGGGCCAAGGTGCCTTCGCGGAAGTCGTCGCGGAAATCATCCCGAACCTCTTCGCGCAAAGGTTCGAGCAAGAAGCGCTGACCATCGGTCCGGCAGAAGAGGACGCTGGCAACCAGCGCGCAGCAAGACCCCATCAGCACTCGCCCGCCGATCGAAATAGGTGCGGTCTCATATTGACGACAAAATTGGTCGGATATGGGACGTCGAAATCGGCGGGGCGCTCATCTTCGCGTGGTACAGTGACCGGCCATCACGGTCACCTTTTCTTCACGCGGTGGAACCATGCGGATCGTTACGGGTTGCCTGACGCTCATCGCCCTCTTGTGTGTGCGCTCGATCGAGCTGTCGAGCGAAGTGGTCTTTTCCGAGGCGTTCAGCGGCACGTCCTGTGATTCGCTCGCGACGCTGCCGCTTTCCGGCGGGCGAGTGACCTCTGCCGCTCTCGTCTCTCCCGGCGGGTTTATGCCTCCCGGCGCGACAGGTCGTGCCGGCGCACCGTCGGCCTATACGGCCCTTCCCGAGTTCTGTCGCGTCGCCGCGACGCTGACGCCGAGCGCCGATTCGGAAATCAAGATCGAAGTCTGGCTCCCCTCGTCGAAATGGAATGGCAAGTTTCAGGCGGTCGGAAACGGCGGGTGGGCAGGCACGATCTCGTACGGCGCGATGGCCGCGGCTCTCGCGGCAGGGTACGCAACGGCGAGCACCGACACCGGCCATTCGACGCCGGGCGCTGCATTTGCGATGAACCACCCGGAAAAGCTGGTTGACTACGCGCACCGGGCCGTCCACGAAATGACCGCGCAGGCAAAGGCCATCGCCGTGTCGTTTTACGGTAGTGCGCCGACGCTCGCGGTGTGGAATGGCTGTTCGACAGGCGGGCGTCAGGGCGTGATCGAGGCATCAATGTATCCGGCCGACTACGACGCGATCATCGCCGGCGCGACTCCCGTCACCGCACCTCGGCTGCACGGCGTGCGGCTTCAGTTCAATCGCATGGTGCATCGTACGAGCGACAGTTATATTCCGCCGGACAAGTATCCGGCGATCCACGAGGCGGCGCTTCAGGCGTGCGATGCGCTCGACGGTGTGAAGGATGGCGTGATCGACGGCCCGAACCGGTGCATGTTCGATCCGAAAGTGCTGGCGTGCCACGGAGCCGATGGTCCAGCGTGTCTGACGCCGGCGCAGGTCGAGACGGCTCGCGCCATGTACGGACCCGTGAAGGATCCGAAGACCGGCGCGACCCTGTCCTTCCCCATGCTGCATCCGGGATCGGAACTTGGCTGGGCTACGCTTGCCGGCCCTCAACCCTACGGCATCGCGCTCGAAGCCTTCAGGTATGTGGCCTTCGGCGATCCCGCGTGGGATCCGGCATCGCTCAATGCCGGAACGGACATCCCACGGCTCGAGCACCAGGCCGCCGGGTTTGAATCGCCGTCACCGAACCTGAAACCCTTCTTTTCTCGAGGCGGCAAGCTGCTCCTGTATCACGGCTGGTCGGATCAGCAGGTCGCGCCGATGAACAGCATCACCTATTTCGACGCGGTCCTGAAAGCTGCCGGCAAGGACACGGCCGGCAAATCGGTCGCGCTCTATCTCGTGCCCGGGATGGGCCACTGCCAGGGAGGTCCCGGGACGGATTCATTCGACAAGGTTGCGGCGATCGAGGATTGGGTACGCACCGGCAGTGCGCCGGCACAGATCACCGCGTCGCACCGGACATCCGGTACGACCGATCGCACTCGTCCGCTCTGTCAGTACCCGCTGGTTGCGAAATACAAGGGCTCTGGCAGCACCGACGACGCCTCGAGTTTCAGTTGCGCTGCGCGCTGAGGTGGCGAGGCAGGTTCCGCAGGGTTTGACAAGGATCCACGAGGTTCGAACCTTGACGAACCCAGTGGAACCAGCCAGAACCCCGCAGAACCCCAATAGAACCTGCGCGGCTTAACGGTTACCGCGCCGGCGTGCCACGGCCGTGGCTGATCCGCCGCTCTTTCCGCGCATCGTCGACGGCTCTTCCTGATCCTCTTCTTCGCCGTCGAGGTGTGCGGCATCGGCCGCGTTCTGATTGATGCCTCCCTCGGCAAGCGATGACAACTTTTTGTCCGCGGCTTTCTCCTCATTGAGAATCTGCTGGAGCAGGGTTGCCGCTTCAGTGTGTCCCATGCTCTGGGCCCAGGCCACGAGCGTTCCGTAGGCCGCCATCTCGTAATGCTCGGCGCGCTGACCGGCGGCAATCAGGCAGGCATCCATCGTCGCGTCGTCGAACTCTTCTTCCATGATCGACTTGCCTTCCTCGATGATGCCGGCGATGCCGTCGCAGTGCTTGCCGCGAGGCTTCTCGTCGAGGCTTTCGAACACCCGCTCCAGGCGATCGACGTGACCCCGCGTTTCCTCCAGGTGCGACTCGAACGCCGCACGGAGGCTCGATGATGCCGCTGCCTTCGCGAGCTTGGGCAGCGCCTTGGTCAATTGTTTCTCCGCGTCATATGAATCGCGCAATTCGTCAAGAAAAGCATCGTGCAACGTTCCCGCATCCGCCATGGTGTGTCCTCCCCTTTGAATTATCGTGACTCTATGTGCACGCGGCGTACCACCGGCAGGACGCCTCACGATGCAACTCCGCGTACCAAGCACTGACGTGTATCAGTCCCTGTGGCCGAGCTCTAGCGATCAACTGCCTGTCGAGCCCCGAGCAGTGCTGCTGACCTGCTCGGTTGAAGAACTGACAGGTCGGAGCCGGTCCGGCTGGTGTTTCGACGACTCGGCAGGACCAACCAGACCGATGTCGATCTCGCCGGCCGTCATTCGTTTAGTAACTGAAAGCGACCAGCTTGCCGTCATCCGGTCGTCGCGCCAGAATGGCAGGCTGTGATCCTCGCTGGTGAAAGGAGATCAAGATGGCAAAAGCAAAGAGCCCGATTCCCGAGGGATTTCACACCGTCACCCCGCAGCTGATTCTCGACAATGCCGCGGAGGCAATCGATTGGTACAAGAAGGGCCTGGGCGCGGAGGAGTTGGGACGCGCGGTGGGACCCGATGGAAAGATCCTGCACGCCGAGCTGCGCATCGGCACCTCGCTCATCATGGTCAACGACGCGATGATGGGCGCCAAAGGCCCCAAGGCGATGGGAGGTTCACCGATATCGCTCTGGATCTACGTCGAGGATGCTGACTCGTTGTTCAATCGCGCCGTCGCTGCGGGGGGCCAGGTCCCTCCGGGACCCATGGGAGCGATGGCGGATCAGTTCTGGGGCGATCGCTGCGGAACGTTCATCGATCCGGCTGGCCACCGGTGGACGATTGCGACGCGAAAGGAAGATCTGACGCCGCAGGAAATGAAGCAGCGCCAAGACGACTTCATGAAGAACTTCGGTCGCGAGCACGCACAGAGCCAAAAATAAAGTTAAAAGTCACAAGTCAAAAGTTAAAAGTAAGCAGACGGAGGGAAAAGGCAGGGTTGCTTTTTCCCTTTGCCCTCATCGCTCGACGAAGCATTTCAGGCGCTCGAGGGTCTCGTACCACTGGGCAGATCACCCGCAAATACCGGCTCGCTCCGGCCAGCCGGCCTCTATTCGAGCTGCCACTCGCTCTCTCGCCCACCACAGGTACCCGTTCGTCCCGGCCGCGGCGGTGCTGCAGTCGGGCCTATAATCACGAAGAATCCAGCCATGGTCCAGCAAGCACGCGGATCGAGCGTGGAGAGCCACGCAACACGGCGCCTGACTGCCGAGCACGTCGCGGCACGCGCGCTCCTCGAGTCGGCGACCTTTGGCGATGCGGCGCCGAAGATCCTGCAGGCGATCTGCGAGGCCCTCGACTGGGAGTACGGCGCGCTCTGGCGGATCGATCGCGAAGCCGGGGCGCTTCGGTGCGTCGACACCTGGCGCAGCTCGGCGGCGGCGTTTCCCGAGTTCGATCGGGTCAGCCGCGAGATCACGTTCGCCAACGGCGTCGGCCTGCCGGGCCGAGTCTGGAGCACCGGGCAGCCCACCTGGATTCCCGACGTCGTCCGCGATTCGAATTTTCCACGCGCACATATCGCCGACAACGAAGGACTCCACTCCGCGTTCGGCTTTCCAATCCTGCTTCGCGGCGAGGTTCAGAGCGTGCTGGAGTTCTTCAGCCGTGAGATTCGCCCGCCCGACGAAGATCTTCTCTCCACGCTGACGAGCGTCGGCAACCAGGTAGGCCTGTTCGTCGACAGGCGACGCGCCCAGGAAGAGCTCGATCGATTCTTCAACCTGTCTCAGGACATGTTCTGCATCGTCGGGTTCGACGGCTACTTCAAACGCGCCAACCCCTCATGGCAGCGCGTCCTTGGATACAGCGAGGCGGAGCTGTTCGCGCGGCCGTACATCGATTTCATTCACCCCGACGATCGAAACGCGACGAGTGCCGTTGCCGGGCGGCTGACCAACGGCCACGAGCTCACCTATTTCGAGAACCGTTACTTCCACAAGGACGGTACGGTCCGCTGGTTGCTCTGGACCTCCACGCCGTTTCCGCAGCAGCAGATCATCTACGCCGCGGCTCGCGACATCACGGAGCGGAAGGCCGCCGAGGAAACGATGGCGAGCTACGCTCGCGATCTCGAGCAGAGCCGGCACGCGCTCGAGGAGCAGACGGGCCGATTGGCGCAGCTGGTCAAGGAGCTCGAGCTGGCGAAGGCGCGCGCGGAGGAGGCGGCGGAAGCCAAGAGCGTCTTCCTCGCCAACATGAGCCACGAGATCCGGACGCCGCTCAACGGTATCCTTGGCATGACGACGCTCGCGTTGCAGACGAAGCTCTCGTCAGAGCAGCACGAGTATCTCGACACGATCAAGTCCTCAGCCGAGTCGCTCCTCGCGATCGTCAACGACATTCTCGACTTCTCACGCATCGAAGCACGGCGGCTGGATCTCGAGCACGCCGAATTCGATCTGCGGGAAGCGGTCGGCGACGCGGCGAAACTCCTGGCGCTCCGCGCCAGCGAAAAAGGACTCGAGCTGGCCTGTCACATCGCCGCGGAGGCGCCACACGAGCTGCTCGGCGACGCCGGGCGACTGCGTCAGGTCCTCTTGAACGTGCTCGGCAACGCGGTGAAATTCACCGATACCGGCGAGGTGGTCCTCCACGTCGACGTCGAAACGATGAGCCCGTCGCGCGTCACACTCCGCTTTGCCGTCACCGACACCGGCATCGGTATTCCCGCGGAAAAGCAGCGGCAGATCTTTCAGGCGTTCACCCAGGCCGACAGCTCCACGACGCGACGGTTCGGGGGCACCGGGCTGGGCCTGGCAATCGCGCTGCGCCTGGTCGAGCTGATGAATGGACGGATGTGGGTCGAAAGCGAGGTCGGCCGCGGCAGCGCGTTCTTCTTTACGGCGACTTTCGATCGGCCGCAAACCGCCGCGCGTGCGCCGAGCCTCGACAAGGTCCGGGCACTCGATGGCTTGCGCGTCCTCGTCGTGGACGACAACGCCACGAACCGACGCATCCTCCAGGAGATGCTCGCCAGCTGGCAGATGAGGCCGACGACGGTCGAAGATGCCGAATCGGCGCTCGACGCCTTGCGCACTGCCGTACGCGGCGAGAAGCCGTTCGACGTCATCATCTCCGACCGGCAGATGCCGATGGTGGACGGGTTCATGCTGGCGCGGCGCGTCAGGCGCGAGCGGACGCTGGCCCGAACGCCCATCGTCATGCTGATGTCGGTCGGTGATGCCGGCGAGGCGGCTCGCCGCGGCGTTGGAATCGACGCGTATCTGACCAAGCCGGTAAAACACTCCGACCTTCTCGATGCGCTGGCGACACTGTTCCAGGTGTCCACTCGCCGTCCGCGCCGCGACCGCACGGTGCGGCCCGCTGCCCGACCTGCGAGACGCCTGCGGATCCTGCTCGCGGAAGACAACCCGGTGAACCGGAAGCTCGTCACGAAACTCTTGCAGAAGCGCGGTCATCACGTCGACGCTGTCGAAAACGGTCGCGCCGCGCTCGACATGATCGTGGCGGCTCAGCCGGGCGCGATCGACGCGGTCCTCATGGACGTACAGATGCCGGAGATGGGAGGGTTCGAGGCGACCAGGGCAATCCGGGAACACGAAGCGCAGACGCAGGGACATCTTCCGATCATCGCGTTGACCGCACACGCCATGACCGGCGATCGCGAGCGGTGCCTGTCGGCCGGGATGGACGGCTATCTGTCGAAACCGATCGAGGTGAATCACCTCATCGCCACCGTCGAGCGCCTGGGAAGCGGAGCGGCAGCGGCGGGCGATGGAGCGACACCCTCGTCGCACCTCGCCATATTCGACGAGCGGGCTGCCCTGAGTTACACCGGTGGAGATCGCCGGCTGCTGAAGCAGGTCATCACCCTGTTTCGATCCGACAATGCCGCGTCGCTTCGGCGAATCGATCGTGCCGTGAAGCAGCGCGACAGCGAAGCGCTGCGGATGGCCGCCCACGCGATGAAGGGCGCCATCGCCACGGTAGGCTCACCCGCCGGCCGGGAATCGGCCGCCGAGATCGAATCGATGGCGCGATCGAACCGATGGCTCGAAGCGGAACGGGCAGTCAGTGATCTGCGCAGCGTGGTGCGGCGTCTCGACGACGCGTTCCAATCGGCTGGTCTGGTCGCACGTTCGTCGGGTCGCAAGCGCAGCGCACGCGTGACGCGACACAAGCGGAGTCAATCATGAAGAAGATTCTCGTTGTCGACGACGATCAGGCGACCCGGCACATCCTTCGAAAAGGTACTGACGGGTGCCGGATTCTCGGCGTCTGTCGCGAAGGACGGCGTTGACGGACTCAAGGCGCTGAAGAACCATCGCTACGACCTGCTGCTGCTCGACGTCTGGATGCCTCGGATGACCGGCCTCGAGTTGCTGACGAAGCTTCGTGCCACGAAAGCACGCCCGCGCGTCGTGATCATGACGTCAGACGATGCGCCGCAGACCGTGCTCGAGACGGTGCGGGAGAGGGCCTTCAAGTACGTGCACAAGCCGATCGAAGCGCTGGCGCTGCTGCAGACCGTGCGCGAAGTTCTGGCCGCCGCCGAGCCGCCGCCGGTCGAGGTGATCTCGGCGCGGCCGGAATGGGTCGAGCTCGTCGTGCCCTGCACCCGTGAGGCTGCCGAGCGAATCCAGACCGTGATGGCGCAGCTCGACACCGATTTGCCCACCGACTTGAGAGACACGATCGGATACGCGTTTCGCGAGCTGCTGTTGAATGCCGTCGAATGGGGCGGACGCCTGGATCCGAAGCGGAAGGTGCGGATCGCCTGCTTGCGTACGAAGCGGATGCTCTTGTATCGCATTGCCGATCCCGGCTCGGGCTTCAAGATCGATGAACTGCCTCACGCAGCGATTGGCCACGGCGACGATGACCCGATCGGGCACATGCTCGTTCGAGAAGAGAAAGGAATCCGGCCGGGCGGTTTCGGTCTCCTGATGGTTCGCAACAGCGTGGACGAACTGATCTACAACGAGAAGCGAAACGAGGTCGTGTTCGTGAAATACCTGGATGCTGCCTCCCCGGCGGCGGGCCAGACCGGCCGGCGCAAGACCCGGGTCAAGGAGTCGTAGAAGACCAGACTACTTGCGGATGAGGCCATCCTTCTTCATTTGCTCCGCCGCACTCTTGACAATGGCCTTGACCGTGGCCTGGGCGTCCTTGGGATCGACAGTCTCGCTGGTTCCGGCCCACACCAGCCGGTTGTCGGCGATGTCGAAGATCAACGTCTCGACGAGAACGCGAGTCTCGGTTCGGCCTGGGCCGATCGCGATTGCCGATCCCCAGGCGTACGGGTAGTAGTTCCACAGTGAGCCGTAGTAACTGGCGCCTGCCCACACGACCGCCGTCGGAATCTTCTCCTTGGACAAATCGACGACCCGCATGATGACCACGCCAGCGGCCCCGCTCTTTTCGAACCAGCGCTTGGCGTTCTCGGTGTTGCGGATTTCCTCGCCCGGGATGATGCGATAGGCGGCAACGCCCTCGACGCCGCGCGCGGCCAGCTCACGCGCGAGCGCTTCCTCTGCGCTCATCCGAAGCGAGAGATCGTCGCTGACGATCAGGCCGACGACCTTCTTCCCCGCGTAGGACATCGCGGCCGCACCGGGAGCCTTCCACGTCGATGTGAACTTCGCCTTCGTCTCGAATGCCGCCGGATCGGCGATAAGTAAGATCGACAACATGACCGACGCGTGGATTGTCACAAGAGCCTGCCTTGTCAAAGCCGCGGTACCGCCTGAGGGGATCACAGGAGATGCGCCCAGCGTTCGGGGTCGCTATGCAACCATCTGTATCACAAACACCGCTAGAATGACCCTTCACGTGACTACAAACCGCCGGCTTGGTTGGGCTTTCAACGGGGCGCGTTTCTTCTGGGCGCCCGGCGCAGTCTTCTTCCTCACGGCGTGGATGTCGGGGTGCGGTTCGGGCCCCAGCGCTCCCTCCGCCGCGGCGACGATCACGATCACGGCAACCGGCCTCTCGCCGAAAGAGGTGCACATCAAGGCGTGGAACTACGTGACCTTCGTCAACATGGACAGCCGGCCGCATGCCATTGCGTCGGATCCTGTGGACCTCCACACGGAGTGTCCGCCGCTGAACCGCGTGGGTCTGCTCCAGCCGACCGAGAGTCGTGACACCGGAACGTTGAACCTGTCGGGCAGCTGCGGATTCCACGATCACAACAACACATCCGACTCCGCCCTGCAGGGACGGATCATCGTCGAATAGTCGAGCGCTCACTCACATCAGGTGATGCGAGGGACGCAGGCTGATGAACACTCCGAATCCAGGCGCCACACGGCCATCGTAGCGGGACGCCAGGTCCTCCGGAACCATGCTGATTGACGCGGTGCCGCCGAAACCAACGCGGAGACCGTTCCACGGCTTCAGCTCTCGCACGTACCCTGCCTGCAGCTTCGCGAGCGGAAAGATCAATCGCGCGAACTCGTGCGCGTGGAGATCTTCGGCCGGCTTTTCGACGACTTCCGCTCGGCCGAAGAACGTGTGGGTGTCGCGAAGGGCTACGCTGGTTTCAAACAGAAGGGCCTGCGTGGTCGCATCGAACTCGTCCGCGGGGATGATCACGCGTCCGGCATTGACCCCGTACGCGAGTGTTGATGCCCAGATGCCATGACTGGTCAACGGGCGATGGTAGGTCAGCGAGGCCGTCAGCCTGTCGATATCGTTGCGCGGCAGCGGCGGAAACTCGAATTCCGCCTCGGCAAGGTGGCCGGCTGAGACTTGAAGAGCGAACCTCTCGCTCGGCAGGAACGTCACGCGTGCCGAAAACGAGTCGAGCGGGCCCAGGTCGAAATCCGCACGATGCTCGTCCGGCTCTCTCCCGTTGAAGAGCGATCCTTCGATCTTCCAACGCGTGTCGTAGGCGCCGGCGGTCACGACCCCGAAGGAAATGTGCGTCGCATCCATCCAATGGTGGGAAATCGGCGCGATCGGATTCACCATGGCTGAAATCCGATGTGGAAAGCTCACCGGCCCCAGCGCCGGTTCGCCCGACAGGCCACCGTAGATCTGCCATCGCCACGATCCGAGCAAGGGCCGGTCATAGTCAACAGCCAGCTCCATGAACAGGTCGTGCGGGTGCTGACGATCGTGAATCGTGTCGCCCTCACAGACTTCACCGGTCGCGAGATAACTGATGTATCCGCAGTCACGCAGCGTCCACGGCTCGAGGCTGATCATCGCGCGTAAACCAAAGCGCGCATTGCCGGCTCTTCGCCGCGCCTGCAGCATGCCCCAATTGACGACGGAGAACTGATGCGTACTGAACCCGCCGGTTCGATGCGGATCGGCCGGTTCGTACAGAAACTGAGGAAAGGCAGAGCCGTGCAGCATCACGTTCCAGCCGCTCCATGTACGTTCGCCGCCGAACATCGGTGTGGCGTCGGGAAGCCAGGATGTACCGGAAGCGTCGCGCGGTTGAAACAGAGTCTCGGCGCCCGATGAGTGCACATGCTGGTGTGGAGTCGCATCGGCTGGATCGGTTGATGACTGTCCGAGGGCTGACATCGACCCGAGACAAAACAGGAGAAAAAAAGAAAGAGAGCTACGGGTAGGGGTCACTGGGGTTTCGGCAGCGGCTTGATCCTGATGTGCCGCCACTTGATCGTCAGTGGCTGCTTCGTGGTGATACCAAACTCCGGATGCAAGTTGACCTCGCGTTCGCTCAGCCCGTGAATCTGCAACCCGATGAATCCCCGGGCGTGCGTCTTGTACACCTCGTCGTTGACGAGATCCTCGACGAGATGGCCGTTGACCCATGTCTGGATGCGCGGTCCGCGAGCGACGATGCGCAGCTTGTTCCAGCCCTCATCGAGGAAGAACTGATGCCCCTGGTCAATCTTCGCCTGTGACGACAACCAGTTCGTACCCATGGCCTCTCCATAGAGCAGACCGGTTGCGGGCTCACCCTTGTAATAGCGCCTGATTTCAACCTGTGGGCCGTTGACGCGCCCGGCGGCCGATTCAAACGTCCTGCCGCTGGTTTGAAGCGGGCGGACGGTGCTCCTGATCTGAATGCCGGAGTTGGTGATCGGATCGATGGCGGCGTCCAGCTCGAGCTCGAAGTCGTCGAACTCCTGGCGCGTGCAGAGAAACGAGTTCATGCTGGCGCTGCTCTCCACCGTGCGGCCGACAATCGCGCCGTCCTCCACGGTAAATCGATGCGCGCCGTTCATCTGGACCCATCCGTCCAGCGAGGAGCCGTCGAAGAGATCGAGCCAGTCGCCGGATAACGATGGCGCGGGCGATGGGTGCGAGGATTCGTTCACCGGCAGCGCAAACGCGATGACGGAGTCGCCGGACTTCGTCGCGTTCTTGCCGCTGCCACCCGCGGCAATCGCGACGTATTGACGGCCGTCGATCATGTAGATACTCGGCGTCGCGTAGCCTCCCGCAGGCAACTGGTACTCCCACAGGACCCGTCCGGTCGCCTTCTCGAAGGCGCGGAGCTTTTCATCGGCGGTCGCGGCCACGAAGATGAGTCCACCCGCGGTCGCAACCGCTCCGCCGAAGTTCAGGCTGCCGGTGTTGCGGATGCCCTGAGCCACGAGCTGTGGGTACTCGCCAAGCGGAACCCTCCACAGCAAATCTCCGGACGCGAGGTCGATGGCATTCAGCGTGCCCCACGGCGGCGAAATAGCAGGCACACCGTGCTGATCGAGAAATAACGGATAGCCATCGATCGTGTAGCGATCGGCTGTCCGACCAGCCGTCGAGGTCGCGCTCGACTTTTCGGGCGCGGTTTTGAGGTAGGCAGAGAGCGCGTGCAGCTCACGCGGCTGGAACTGGCGGAATGCCGGCATCGCGTTACGCCCCTGCGCGATCACGTTCTCGATCTCCTGATTGGTGCCTTTCACGTTCACAAGCGCCGGCGCCTGTGCGGGTGTGCCCTGACGGTCGATCCCATGGCAGGCGGCGCACGTGCGCTCGAAGATTCGCTGTCCGAGCGCCGCCGGGCTCAGCGACTCCCCTTCCGTGTCGTGCACGGGACGGAGCCGGTTGATCGTCGGGACCTCGTTCACATTCACGTACAAGACGTTCAAGGCCTGGTCGAAGCTCGCGCCGTGCCATTCAGCCCCGCCGAGGTGGCCTGGAGTGGTGATCGTCCCCTGCAGGCTGGGCGGCGTGTAAATAGAGCCTGAAAGGTATTTCCGGAATTCCTTCAACGCGTAGGCGTGCGACTCCGGCGTGATGTTCGTCAGGCCCGCTTCGTCAAGCGACTGACGAACGAGCGGACGGGGCTTCAGCGGGACGAGTTGCGTCGGCCACGCTTCTTCACCGGGAACCGTTGATGCCGGTACGGCGACTTCCTGCACCGGGAACAAGGGCTGCCCGGTGTCGCGATCGAGGACGAAGGTGAATCCCATCTTCGTCAACTGAACCACGGCGTCTCGTGTCGCCGTGCCGTTCCTGAGGGTCACGAGAATTGGCGCTGGAGGATTGTCGTAGTCCCAGACATCGTGACGGACGGTTTGATAGTGCCACTTGCGTTCGCCGGTCGTGGCGTCGAGAGCCAGAACGGTGTTGGCGAACAGGTTGGATCCTTTTCGGAATCCGCCGTAGAAGTCATCGGTGGCCGAGCCCGTCGCCGCAAAGGCCCAGCCGCGCTGCTCGTCGATCGTGACACCGCCCCACGCGTTGGCGCCGCCGTAGGTTTCTCCCCTGACCCACTTCCACGTGTCGTAGCCCACCTCGCCGTCGGCGGGAATCGTGTGGAAGATCCATTTCATCTCGCCCGTCACGGTGTCGTAGGCGCGGATGTGTCCCGGAGATGCGTCGTAGGTTTCGTTGACCCGCGACGCGATGATCAGAAAGTTCCTGAAGACCGCGCCCGGCGACGTCATTTCGATGACGGCGGTGGCCGGATTGACGCCGAGGTTCTGCCGCAGATCGATGAAGCCTCCCCTGCCGAATGACGTAATCAGCACGCCCGTCTTCGCATCGAGCGCGTAGACGCGGTCTCGGACGAAATGAAAGATGCGTTCGCCTTCGGCGCCCTTCCAATACGTCACGCCACGATTGCGCAGACGAACGACTTCTCCGTTGTTGTGTTTCGCCGGATCGAACACCCATAGTTCGCGGCCGGTGGCGGCGTCGAGCGCGACGGCCTTCAGCGCCGGCGTGGTGATGTACATCACGCCGTTCACCACCACCGGGTTCGCATGCATGGTCGAACGCTGGTTGGCGTCCCTCGTGTGGTATTCCCAGGCAGGCCGGAGCGTGTGGACGTTGGCGGCGTGAATCTGGGCAATCGCGGCGTACTGATTGCCCTTCGGATCGCCACGGTAGACCGGCCAGTCGATGCTTTCGAGGTTGTCCGGTGGCAGCGACCTTCTACCGGCAGCTGGTGCCCACAACAGCGCGATGACAACCGGGACGAGGACGCTTGGCTTTGCCATTGTCTTTAATCACTCCGAGGGGCTTCGCCCCTCGGACTCCCCTACACGCTCGCTCGCGGGGCCCCGTCCGCCCCACTCCGCTCGCGTAGGCTCACTCGCGCGCTCGTTCGCCGGTCTCCCAATTCGGTTTTGAAACCAGTCTGGCCTTGTCCCTTTCTCTGCTGAATTATATGAGACAGGCCCTGCGATATGCTTGCTCACACACGACCCACATCCGGAGGACCATGATTAGAGCGACCATCCTTGGCGCGGCGCTGATCGGAATCGTTGCCGCGGCTCCGACCGTTCCTGACTTCAGCGCTGAACGGTTCAAGGCTCATGTCGCCTTCCTGGCCGACGATCTCCTGGAAGGACGTGAAGCGGGAACTCGCGGCCATGAGATCGCGGCCAGATACGTCGCGACTCAGCTGGCGCTCCTCGGCGCGACACCGGGCGGAGACAATGGAACCTACTTCAAGAGAGTGGACCTGCTCGAATCGCGACTTGCGCCGGCGGCTTCGCTCGTCGTCACCACGCCCGCTGGACCACAGACCTTCAAGCAGGGCGTGACGGCGATGATGCGTGGTCCGGTCGGTGGCGGCGCCGTCCAGGTGCGTGCGCCGCTCGTATTCGTCGGGTACGGGATGACCGATCGGGCGATGGGTTACGACGACTATGAAGGACTCGACGTCCGCGGAAAGATCGCCGTCGTGCTCCAGGGCTCGCCGAAAGCGATGGACAGCGAGATTGGCGCGCACCTGATGAACGAGCAGGCGCACTTTGCCGCCGATCGCGGCGCGGCCGCGGTGCTGTTCGTCCAGAACCGGGCGTTTTCCTCGGCCTTCCCCTGGGACCGGATCGTCGAGTTCCTGGGTGAGCCGAGGACCGTATGGGTCCGGAAGGACGGTACCCCCGAAGACCCGTCGCATGGACTGAAAGCGTCGGCGCTCATCGAGCCCAAGGCAGCCGCCACGCTGTTTGACGGAGCTCCAAGAACCCTCGCTCAGATCCTCGACGAGGCTGACAAGCCAGGCGGCCGGCCCAAGGGGCTGGTGCTGAAGTCGATCGCCGAGATTTCCGTCAGCACGCGCGTGCGCCGCTATTCGAGCCCCGATGTCGTCGGCGTGATCGAAGGCTCGGATCCAAAGCTGAAGGATCAGTACGTCGCGCTGATGGGACACGTGGATCACATTGGCGTCAGCAAGACCGGCTCGGGCGATCGGATCAACAACGGCGCGCTCGACAACGCCGCAGGCACGGCCACGCTGCTCGAGGTCGCCAGGGCGTTGACGACGAGCACTCCGCCGCGGCGTTCGATCCTGATTGTTGCGAACACGGCAGAAGAGAAAGGGCTCCTCGGCGCTGATTACTTCGCTCACAATCCAACCGTTCCCATCGAGCGCATCACGGCCGCGATCGATCTCGACATGCCGCTGCTCCTGTATGACTTCACCGACGTGATTGCGTTTGGCGTCAGCCACTCGACGCTGGACCGCGCGTTCCAGAAGGCAGGCTCCGAGATGGGTGTGAAGCTCTCACCGGACCCGATGCCCGAGCAGGCTGTTTTTGTTCGATCGGATCACTACGCGATGGTCAGGAGGGGTGTGCCGGCCGTCATGCTGGCGACCGGCATGGCGAATGGCGGCGACGCCGCGTGGCCGAAGTTTCTGAGCACGCACTATCACCACCCATCCGACGACATGTCTCAGCCGATCGTCTGGGCTGCCGGCGCCAAGTTCGCCGAGCTCAACTACCGCGTCGTCCGGACACTGGCCGATGACGATGTGGCGGCCGAGTGGTATGCAAAGGACTACTTTGGGGACTTGTTCGCGCCGAAGGCGGCGAAAGCGGCGAAGCCGGCCGGGCAGACGCCTCAGCCTTGATCGGTAGCGGTCACTCTAGCGTGTCTCACAACCCGCTATGCGGTAACGGACGTCAGCGAACGAGCGGCCGCGAGTGAGCCACGCGGGAGCGAGCCGGCGAAGCGGCGAGCGAGAGCGCGTGCAGGAGAGTCCGAGGGGCGACGCCCCTCGGTTTGAGATTAGACTGGCGCGGGCCGGGCGCGTATCATTGGCGGAATATGTCCGTGGGCAGACCTGACCGGCTCGCGATCTCTGCTATTGCTGCCGGTTTCCTGATCACGGGGGTTGCACTGACGGCGGGGTCGACCGACTCCAGCCGACGGGGCACTCGTTCGACCACACCGGCTGGCCCTCAGGTGACGCTGGTCGAGGAGTACTGCCTGTCCTGCCACGACAAAGACCACGAAAAGGGCGGCCTCGTCCTCGAAACCGTTGTCGCGCAGGATGTGCCTCAGCATCCCGAAGTCTGGGAGAAGGTTGTTCGCAAGCTGCGAGCGCGCCTAATGCCGCCAGTCGGGAAAGAGCGTCCGGACGAAACGACCTATGACGCCGTCATCAAGTCGCTCGAGACGACGCTCGATCGAGCCGCGTCGGCGCATCCGGATCCGGGACGTACGGCGACGATTCGCCGGCTGACGCGAACGGAGTACAGCAACGCCGTCCGGGATCTGCTGGCGCTGGACGTGGACGTCACGTCGCTTCTGCCCGCCGACGAATCCAGCTACGGCTTCGATAACGTGACGGTCGGGGACCTGTCGCCAACCCTCCTCGACCGGTACGTGACGGCGGCGGAAAAGATCAGCCGTACAGCGGTCGGACGTCCGAGCCGATCTCCGGGTGGCGAGACGATCAGGGTCCCCGCTGACCTCACGCAGGAAGACCACATCGATGGGCTGCCCATCGGCACGCGTGGCGGCGCGCTGGTGCGCTACACCTTTCCGATGGACGGCGAGTACGAGATCCAGGTTCGGTTGACGCGCGATCGCGACGAACACGTCGAAGGCCTGAGCGAGCCGCACGACGTGGAACTGCTCGTCGATCGGGATCGGGTGGCGCTGTTGACCGTGAAGCCGCCGGTGCGCGAGGCGGGCGTTCCTGAAACGGAGCAACCGTCGCATGCGAAGGTCGATCAGCACCTGAAGATCCGCGTCCCGGTTACCGCCGGTCCGCACGCGGTCGGCGTGACGTTTCCAAAGAAGCCGTCCGAGCTGCTTGAAACTTCACGCCAGCCGTATCAGACACACTTCAATTCCTACCGCCACCCGCGGATTCAGCCGGCCATCTACTCGGTTTCCATCATCGGCCCGTATGCGGCGAAGGGGCCCGGCGATACACCGAGCCGCCGCCGGATCTTCGTGTCGCACCCGGCCAGCCCCGCCGAAGAGGATCGATCGGCCCGACAGATTCTCGCGGCATTGATGCGAAAGGCTTATCGGCGTCCGGTGACCGAAACCGATCTTCAAGGACCGTTCGGGCTCTACCAGAAAGCCCGGAAAGAGGAAGATTTCGACGCCGGCATCGAGATGGCCCTTTCGGCCGTGCTCGTGAGCCCCCAGTTTCTCTTCCGCGTCGAGCAGGATCCAACCGGCATTTCGCCCAATACGACGTATCGAATCAGCGATCTCGAACTGGCGTCGCGGCTGTCGTTTTTCCTCTGGAGCAGTATTCCGGACGATCAGCTGCTCAACCTCGCGGTCGCCGGAAAACTTCACGACCCGCTCGTGCTCGAACGACAGGTTCGTCGAATGCTGGCAGACAACCGGTCGGAAGCGCTGGTCACGAATTTCGCCGAGCAGTGGCTGCGCCTGCGCAACCTGGAGTCGATCACGCCAGACATGCGGCTGTTCCCTGACTTCGACGACAATCTGCGCCAGGCGTTCCGCAGGGAAACCGAGCTCTTCTTCGGGAGCATCCTGCGCGAGGATCGCAGCGTGCTCGATCTGCTGAGCGCCAATTACACGTTCCTGAACGAGCGGCTCGCGAAGCACTACGGCATCCCGAACGTGTATGGCACCCGCTTCCGTCGAGTCGATCTGGACGAAGACAGCTGGCGCGGCGGGCTCCTGCGGCAGGGCAGCATTCTGACGGTGACTTCCTACGCGACCAGGACGTCGCCGGTTCTGCGCGGCAAGTTCGTTCTCGACACGTTCCTCGGCGTGCCTCCTCCGCCGCCCTTGCCCGACGTGCCGGCGCTGAAGGACAACACGGTCAACGGCAATCTCTCCGTGCGCGACCGTTTCTCCGAGCACCGGACGAACGCGACCTGCGCCCCGTGTCACAACATGATGGATCCGCTCGGGCTGTCGCTCGAAAAGTACGACGCCGTCGGTCGTCGCCGATCGATCGAAAGCGGGATCGCCATCGATGCCTCGGGCGGTTTGCCCGACGGCAGCAAGTTCGCCGACGTCCCGGGCCTCGAATCGGCGCTCCTCCGCCGGCCGGAACTGTTTGTCGGCACGCTGACCGAGAAGCTCGATGACGTACGCGCTCGGCCGCGGCATGGATTACTACGATGGGCCGGCCATCCGCACGATCGTGCGAAACGCGCGCGCCGATCACTACCGCATGTCGTCGATCATCCTCGGAGTCGTCAAGAGCCAGCCATTTCAGATGAGGAAGTCACGATGATCATCACCAAGAAGGCCTTGCCGCGGCGGACATTCCTGCGGGGCATGGGCGCGACCGTCGCGCTTCCGCTGCTCGACGCGATGGTCCCCTCGATGACGGCGCTGGCGAGAACGGCGGCGGCGCCGGTGCGCCGCCTGGGCTTCGTCTACATGCCGATGGGATGCGATTTGCCGCGGTGGACGCCGTCCGGGGATGGCCGGCTCAGCGAACTGTCGCCGACGCTCCAGTCGCTGGCACCGGTGGTCGATCAGCTCACCGTCATTTCAAATCTGGAATTGAAGAACGCCTACCCGGGCACGCACGCGACGTCGAACGCGGCGTTCCTCAGCGCGGCGAAGGCGAAGTGGACCGAAAGCACTGACTACTACCTCGGGACGACCGTCGATCAGATCGCGGCCAGGCAGATCGGTCAGCAGACGCTGCTGCCGTCGCTGGAGATGTCCATGGATCTTCTCCAGACGATCGGGCAGTGCGACAACGGCTACGCGTGCGTCTATCAGAACAATCTGTCGTGGTCGTCGCCAACGACGCCGCTGCCGGCCGAGGCACACCCGCGCATCGTCTTCGAACGGTTGTTTGGCGAGGGCGGCACCACGGCCGACCGCGCGTCGGCGCTGCAGCGGCGCGCCAGCCTGCTCGACTCGGTCCGCGACGACATCGCCCGCCTGCAGAACACTCTCGGGCCGGAGGATCGCACGCGGGTCGGCCAGTATCTCGACACGGTCCGCGAGGTCGAGCGCCGCATTCAGAAGGCAGAGGCAGCCACGAAGGACAGTGCATTACCTGATCTCGATCGGCCCGACCGGTGTGCCCTTCCGCTTACGCGGATCACGCGAAGCTGATGTTCGATCTGCAGGTCCTGGCACTTCAGGCAGATGTCACGCGGGTGATCACGTTCCAGCTCGCTCGCGAAACGAGCAATCGCACCTATCCGGAAATCGGGGTGTCCGATCCGCACCACCCGCTGACCCACCACGGCAACGACCCGGAGAAGATCGCGAGAATGGCGAAGATCAATGCGTTCCACGTGTCGCTGTTCGGCTACTTCCTCGAGAAGCTGAAGTCCACGCCGGAGGGGACGGGATCGCTGCTCGATCACTCGCTGTATCTCTACGGCAGCGGCATGGGCAACCCCAACGTGCACGATCACGTGAACCTGCCGATTCTCGTCGCCGGCGGCGGCGGGACTGGCGTCAAGGGCGGCCGTCACATCAAGTACGCGGAACCGACGCCACTCGCCAATCTGCACCTGACGCTGCTCGAGCGTGTCGGTGTGCGGATGGATGCGTTTGCCGACAGCAAGGGCAAGGTCGATGAGTTGCTGTCGTTGTAATGCTGATGGCTGAATGCTGATTGAGCGCAGGTCATGAAACGATTCATCGTGTGCGCAACGTTGACGCTGTTCGCCAGCATGCTGCACGCCGCGCCTGCCCGCGCGCCGCTCGCCGATGCAGCCGAAAAAATGGATCGCACGGCGATTCGGGCGCTCGTCAAGCAGCACGCGGCAGTCAACACGCCGCAGGCCGACGGCATGACCGCGCTTCACTGGGCCGCGTACCAGGATGATGTCGAGATCGCCCGGTTGCTGGTGCGCGCCGGCGCCAACGTCAAGGCGGCGAATCGTTACGGCGTGACTCCGCTTTCGCTCGCGTGCACCAACGGAAACGCCGCGATGGTCGAGATGTTCGTGAAGGCGGGCGCCGATCCCAATGCGCCGCTTCCCGGTGGCGAGACGCCGCTGATGACCGCGTCGCGGACCGGCAATCTCGCGGCGGTCAAGGTCCTGATCAATCACGGCGCCAGCGTTGACGCCAAGGATGATCGGCGAGGGCAGACCGCGCTGATGTGGGCGGCGGCCGAAGGCCATGCCGCGATCGTGCAGGCGCTCATCGACGCCGATGCAGATTTCAAGCTGCGCGTGCCGTCGGGCCTGAGTCCGCTGATGTTTGCCGCGCGTGAAGGACGCACCGACGTCGTGCAGGTCCTGCTGAAGGCCGGCGCGGATGTGAACGAGCCGATACCGTCGAGGGAGCCGTCGCGGCTACGGTGGTCGCTTGCCCCCGGTCGGCACCACGCCGTTGCTGCTCGCGGTCACCAATGCGCATTACGAACTGGCGTCGCTGCTGCTCGATGCGGGCGCCAATCCAAACGCGGACGTGACCGGCTACACGGTGCTCCACGCGATCACCGCCGTCCGCAAACCGGGCGTCGGCGACAACGATCCGCCGCCGGACGGCTCCGGAAACATGACCAGCCTCGAACTGGTCAAGAAGCTGGTCGCGAAAGGCGCGAACCTGAACGCGCGCATGACGAAGAAGGCGAACCTGAACAACACGCGACTGAACGAGATCGGCGCCACCCCGTTCATGCTGGCGGCGCTCACCGCCGATGCGGAGTTGATGAAGACGCTGGCCGCGCTCGGCGCCGATACCCACCTGACGAACGTCGAAAACAGCACGCCGCTGATGGCTGCCGCCGGGCTCGCGACGCGGTCACCCGGCGAGGATGCCGGCACTGAAAGTGAAGTGCTGGAGGCGCTGCAGGTGCTGCTCGATCTCGGCGCCGACATCAATGCCGTCGACAACAACGGCGAGACGGCGATGCACTCCGCCGCCTACAAGAACCTCCCGCAGGTCGTGAAATTCCTCGCCGCTGGAGGCGCCAAAGTCGACGTCTGGAACAAGAACGACAAGTTCGGGTGGACGCCGCTCGCGATTGCCGTCGGCTACCGATTCGGCAACTTCAAGCCATCGCCGGACACCGAAGCCGCCGTTCGCGAGGTGATGATTGCGGCGGGCGTCACCCCGCCGAAGATCGTCGTCGCCAAGACCCAGCAGATTTATTGAGGATTGCTGAATGCTGATTGCTGACTGCTGATTGACGCGCGATCAACAATCAGCAATCAACAATCAGCAATCTTTCCCTACTTCTCTGCGAGCAGCAGGAGCTGCGGCGTTGGCAGCGCGTGAGTGGAGACGTTGCGGAATCCCGCGCCCTTCGAGCTGCTCGGTCAATTCCGTCGAGCGTGTAGGCATCGCCCGCCGGCGTGTTGGCCAGCATCGACAGGGCTGAAGCGCGCGGGAACGGGTGGCGACACACGATCGGGATTCGGGACAAACTCGAGGACGGCGACCCGACCGCCCGGCTTCAGCGCCCGCTGACACCTTCTCGAGGAAGCTGGTGCAGGTCGGCCGATCGAAGTGATGCAGGAAGTTGGTGACCAGCGCGACGTCGAAGCCGCCGGGAAATTCCACCTTGAACGCATCGCCGGGCAGCGTGCGATGGCGATCCTGGACGTCCGCGGCCCGGGCGTGCTCGGTGGCGACGGTGAGCACGCTCGGCCAGTCGACGGCGACGATCTCCGCGTGCGGGTTGCGCTGGGCGATGGTGATGCCGAACAAGCCGTGACCGGCAGCAATGTCGAGCACTTTCAGGTCGCCCGTGCCGGCGACGAGGTCAGCGATCACGTGCGCGGCCGGCATCATCATCGGTCCCATCGAACGCGCGAACTCGATCCAGATCGGATTCTCCTCGGCGACGGTATTGGCGCCGGCCGGCGGCACGCCGCCGCGGCGAACCGCTTCGGTCAGCACGTCCATGTTCTGTCTTCAGTTCCGGCAGCAGCAGAAACTTCATCGTCGTCCCGAGATAGGCGCGCGAATTCTTGCTGAGGAATGCCGCCGATTCAGGGGTCAGGCGATAGGTGCCGTCCGATTTTGTCAGCAGTCCGATCGTGGTCAGGTAGTCGCACAGAATACGGATGCCGCGCTCGGACGCGTCGCATTTGGAAGCAATCGCGGCCGCTGTTTTCGTGCCGGTATCGATAATCGTAAACATGTCCAGTTCGATCGCGCTCTTCAGCGCTCCCGACCGCTGGTAGGCAAACAACGTATCGAACACTATGTCCGCACTAGGCATGGTCGCCGTCGTCATCAGGTCTCCTTGAGTTGTGAGAAACGTTCAGTGTACCTCAATGACCCCGGACCCCGGACCTCGATCCCGGTACTGATTCGTAAACCTGTTATACTGCCGCGCCAGTCCCGTCAGAGGCATCGCCATTCTTCCCGAATCCATTTCCGAACTCCAGGAGCGCCTGGCCGCCCAGCAGTACGTCGCCGATCGCGGGCTGGCGATCTCGCTGTTCCTGGCGCTGCGGCTGAAACGGCCGCTCTTTCTCGAAGGTGAGGCGGGCGTCGGCAAGACTTCGCTCGCCGCCGCGGCCGCCGCGGCGCTCGACACCGATCTCATCCGTCTTCAGTGCTACGAAGGCCTCGACGTCGGTCACGCGCTGTACGAATGGGATTACTCGCGTCAGCTGCTCGAGCTGCGAATCCTCGACGCAACCGAGGCGCTCGATCGCGCCAGCGCGCATCGCGAGCTTTACAGCGATGCGTTTCTGATCAAGCGGCCGCTGCTGCAGGCGATCGATCCGAAACGCACGCGTCCGGCAGTCCTCCTCATCGACGAGATCGATCGCGCCGACGAGGAGTTCGAAGGGTTTCTCCTCGAGCTGCTGGCTGAATTCCAGGTCACGATTCCCGAGCTGGGCACGTTGCGGGCGGGCGATGCCGCCGCTCGTCATCCTCACGTCCAATCGCACGCGCGAGGTGCACGACGCGCTCAAGCGGCGCTGCCTGTATCAATGGATCGAGTATCCGTCGTTCGAGAAGGAAGCTCGCCATCGTGCGTGCCCGCGCGCCGGAGGCATCGGCGCGACTGGCGGAACAGGTCACGGCGATGGTGCAGGAGCTGCGGCGTGCCGATCTGTACAAGGTGCCTGGCGTCTCCGAGACGATCGACTGGGTCACCGCGCTTGTCGCGCTCGATCGGAACACGCTCGATGCGGACGCCGTCGACGAAACGCTCGGGGTCGTGCTGAAGGCGAGAGAGGATCTCGTCGCCGTCCGCGGCCGCGCAAGCGGCCGAGATGCTCGACCGCGCGCTGGCGACAGACCCCATCGCGGGCGTGATGGACAGCGCTCCGAACCCGCTGTTGTCATCAACCTGCTGATGTTCGGCCGGGTCCTGCGGCGCGCGGGCATCGATGTCCACCCCGGCCGGCTGCTCGACGTGATCGAGGCACTCGGACATGTGAACTTCGCGCACGGACGAGGTGTACCACACGTGCCGCGCGCTGCTCGTTCATCGCCACGAGCAGCTCGCCACATTCGATCGCGCGTTCGAGCGGTTCTGGCGCGGCCGGCCCGAGGACGATAGCGTGCTCCCCCGCGCAGGACGACGCGGGCGCAACCGTCGAAATCGCAGAGGCCTTCGCGCTGTCGGATCCCCGAGACCGCACGAGTCCGGAGGATCCGGAAAGCGACGCGCCCGCTCGGGAAGACGATGTTCCGACCTGGAGCGACCTCGGCGTGCTCGCGAACAAGGACTTTGCCGCGTTCACCGCATCGGAAATAGCTGAGGGCGCGGCCGCACTGTCCCGACTTGTGTGGAATCCTGGTGAACGGCGCACGCGACGATGGGTTCCGGGGCGCGGCCCGCGCATCGATCTCCGTCGCGCGATCGGCGACAGCCTGCGCACCGAGGGGGACGTGGTCACGACTCAAGCGGCGGATCCGACGACGTGCGCTCCCGGCCGCTGGTCCTGCTCTGCGACATCAGTCGATCGATGGAGCGCTACACGCGCATGCTGCTGCACTTCGCGCACGCGGTGACGGATCGACATCGTCGGGTCGAGGTGTTCGTGTTCTCCACCCGGCTCACGCGAATTACCAGGCAGCTTCGGGCGGGCCGTCCAGATGAGGCGCTCGCCGCCGTCTCGCGAGCGGTGCCGGACTGGTCCGGAGGAACGCGAATCGGCGAGGCGATCCGAGAGTTCCATCAGCAGTGGGGTCGGCGCGTGATGGGTGGCGGCCCGGTCGTGCTGCTGATCTCCGACGGGTGGGATTGCGGCGATCCGCCCGAGCTCGCCGAGCGGATCGCACGGCTGCAGCGGAGCTGCCATCGTCTGGTGTGGCTGAGTCCGCTGCTTGGCACCGCCGACTACGCGCCGCTGACGCGGGGGCTGCAGGCCGCGCTGCCGTTTGTGGACGATTTTCTTCCCGCGCGCACCCTGCGCAACCTCGCGGACCTCGCATTACACTTGAACGCGCTCGCGTGATTGCCTGCCGGGCTGATGGAGACAAATGGACATCTTCGGTTCGTACAGGTTCAACGCGCCGCTCGATCGCGTCTGGGATTTGCTCATGGACCCCAACGCGATCTCATCCTGCATCCCCGGATGCGATCGCTTCGAGCCGGACGGTGACGATCGCTACAACGTGACGCTCTCCGTCGCGATGGCGGCGATCACGGGAACGTATCAGGGAACCGTCACCCTCAGGGACAAAACACCCCACCAGTCGTATCGTCTTGAAATGGAAGGACACGGCCGGCCAGGTTTCGTGAAGGGCACCTCGGTGATCGCGCTACGGCCGACGGCGACGCAACGGCGGTGGACGTCAGCGGTGCCGTCCACACCGGCGGTCCGATCGCGCGGCTCGGGCAGCGTCTCATCGGCGGCGTCGCGAAGATGACCATGGATCGATTCTTCGCCTGCCTCCGCGCAAGGATAGAAAGTTAAAAGTTAAAAGTTAAAAGTACGGTCAAAAGGGGATGGTGTCGCGGCGTTTCTAGTTCTCTTTCTTACTTTTGCCTTTTAACTTTTAACTTTCACCTTTCGTGTCGCTGCTTTGCGCGCAGGAGTGCGCGTTTGGTGAAGACGGGGATCATGGCCCGCCGGTAGTCTTCGCTGGCGTGCAAGTCAGAGTTGACATCGGCGACGCTCTGGCCGGCGGCACGCGCCGCGGCGTCGATCGTCTCTGCCGACAGAGCCTTCCCTACGAGCGCGTGCTCCACGTCCGTCAGCCGAGTGGCGTAGGAGCATGCACCGGTCAACCCAACCCGCGCCGACTGGATCACATCTTTGCTGACGTCGAGGGCAGCGGCCACTCCGACAATCGCAAAGTGCGACGCGCGTTGATGCAGCTTGGCGTAGGCGGCCGACGTCACCGGCTTGAACTGCACGCCGGCGATGATTTCGTCGGCGCCGAGATCGACCGTGAACATGCCCTGGAAGAAGTCGCTGGCCTTAATCGAGGCGCCAACCTTTGGGCCCCTTGACGTGAATGTCGGCGTCGAGCGCGAGCATCACCGCGGGATAATCGGCCGCCGGATCGGCATGCGCGAGGCTCCCGCCGAGCGTGCCGCGGTTGCGGACCTGCGGATCGCCGATCTCCGCGGCGGCGTCGGCGATGACGGGACACGCCTTCCGCAGTAACTCCGACGTGGCCACGTCGTGGTGCACTGTGCCGGCGCGGATATCGATCATCCCGTCCTTCACGCTGATGCCCGACATCCCCGGGATCCGTGCGATGTCGATTAACAGCTTCGGCTCGCTCAGGCGCAGCTTCATGAGCGGGACGAGGCTGTGTCCGCCGGCGATCAGTTTCCCATCGCCCTTGGCGGCGCCAAGCTTCGCCAGCGCGTCGTCGAGCGACGTGGCCCGGATGTATTCGAACGGCGTCGAGATCACGACCGGCCTCCCTGGATGATGCGCCACAACTTTTCCGGCCGAAGCATCATGTCCACGTGCTTCACGCCAAACTCACCGAGCGCGTCGACAACGGCGTTGACGATGCAGGGTGTGGCCCCGAGCGTGCCGGCTTCGCCCACGCCCTTGGCCCCGAGGGGATTGACCGGCGTCGGTGTCACCGTGCTCTCGAGCTCGAAGCGCGGGAAATCGGTCGCACGTGGAAGCGCGTAGTCCATGAACGATCCCGTGAGCAGCTGGCCGTCCTCGCCGTAGACGACCTCCTCGATCATGGCCTGACCGATCCCCTGCGCCAGCCCGCCGTGAATCTGTCCCTCGACGATGAGCGGATTGATGAGATTGCCCGGCATCATCGACGGCGACGAATTTGAGCAGCCGAAGCTCTCCAGTGTCGCGATCGACCTCCACCATGGCGATGTCGCAGCCAAACGGGTAGGTGTTGTTGGTCGGCTCGAAAAACGCTTCGTCGCTCAAGCCAGGTTCGAGTCCCGGGGGCAGCGGCACGGGAACGTAGGCGTAGCCGGCGATGCTCGCGAACGGCTTTGCGGACGCGGGCGCGCCCCTGACCCCGATGGTGCCGTTCTCGAACACGATGTCGTCCTCATGCGCTTCGAACATCGCGGCGGCGAACTTCGCCATCTTCGATTTCACCTTCGCGCCGGCCATGTTCAGCGCGGCCCCGCCGACGGCCTGCGATCGGCTGCCAAACGTGCCGATCCCCTGTTTCACGATGCCGGTGTCGCCATGGTGAATGGTGACGTGCTCGATCGGCACGCCGAACTGGTCGGCAAGCATCTGAGCGAACGTCGTCTCGTTGCCTTGTCCGTGCGGTGATGCACCGGTTGTCGCGCTGATCCGGCCGTCGCGTTCGACCGTGACCTGTGAGTGTTCCCATCCGCCGGTGGGCAACGACGCGGAAGGCCCCATTCCGCACACCTCGACGTACATCGAGAGCCCGAGGCCGACGAGCCTGCCCTTTGCGCGGGCCGCGTCGCGCTCGGCCTTGAGGCGATCCCATTGCGCCGTGTGCAGCGCGTGATCGAGCGCTTTCTCGTAATTGCCTGAATCGTAGACGGCGCCGGTTTGCGTCGTAAACGGGAATTGGTCCGGCTTGATCAGGTTCTTCCGGCGCAGTTCCGCCGGATCCATCTGCAGTTCGCGGGCGAGCATGTCGATCGCGCGCTCGAGGAAATACGTCGCTTCCGGCCGCCCCGCGCCACGATACGCGTCGGTTGGCGTCTTGTTCGTGAACACCTCCGTCAGCGTCGCCCGAACGGCAGGGATGTTGTACGTGCCGTTCGCCATCATCATGGTGAGGGTCGGGATCGCCGCCGTGAGCAGCATGTTGTAGGCGCCGATGTCGGCGATCAGGCGGAACTTCAGGCCGAGCAGAGTGCCGTCGCGTTTCGCCGCCAGATCGATGTACCCGAGGATGTCGCGGCCATGAATCGTCGCGACGAAGGCCTCGGAACGATCCTCAGACCACTTCACGGGAATGCCGAGACGCTTCGAGATCGCTGCGGCGACGTACTCTTCACCGTAGATGTTGATCTTGGCGCCAAACCCGCCGCCGACTTCCGGCGCGATCGCCCGCACCTGATCCTGACCGAGGCCGGTCATGGCCGCGATGAACGTCCGCAGGATGTGCGGATTCTGCGTCGACGACCAGATCGTCATCGTCCCCTTGCCCGGCTCGTAGTGCGCGACCACGCCGCGCGGCTCCATCGAGTTCGGCGCCAGGCGCTGGTTCACCATCCGCTGCGAGACCACCACGTCCGCTTTCGCGAACGCCGCATCGATCGCTGTGTCGTCCACGGCGCCGGCCGGGGTGACGCCCGTTCCGCTCGGAATCAGCGCCACCGCGAGGTTGTTCGGAAAATCCGGATGGATGACGGTCGGCTGCCCGGTCATCGCCTGTTCGACCGCGACGGCGGCCGGCAGCGGGTCATACGAGACGACGATGGCGTCAGCGGCGTCGCGCGCAATGTACCGATCGGTGGCGACCACGACGGCGACCGGTTCGCCCGAGAAGCGGACCGTATCGACGGCGACGGCGCGATGCTCGGGCGAAGGAAACGGCGTTCCGATCGGCATCGGCGCGAGAAACTCGGCGATCTGCGCGCCGGTGAAGACGGCCTCGACCCCCTCCATCGCCGCCGCGGCGCTGGTGTCGATCGATCGAATCGTTGCGTGAGCCAGATCGCTGCGCTTGAACGCCAGATGCTGCATCCCCACGAGCGCGATGTCGTCAACGTAGGTTCCGCGGCCCTGGATGAGCCGCGGGTCTTCGCGCCGCTTGACGCGCTGGCCCACGAGTTTCGGCAATACCGGAGTCGTCGGCATGGGCTTACCTTGTCTCGCGCGCGGCGCGTTGAATTGCGTTGACGATGTGCTGGTAGCCGGTGCAGCGGCAGAAGTTTCCCGAGATGCCCTCCCGGATCTCCTGCTCGGACGGCGTCGGGTTGTCTTTGAGGAGTCCCACGGCCGCCAGAATCATCCCCGGAGTGCAGTAACCGCACTGCAGACCGTGTTCTTCCCAGAACGCGCTCTGCAGCGGATGAAGCTGTCCATCCGGCGCGAGCCCCTCGATCGTCGTAATCGAAGAGCCGTCGGCCTGAACGGCGAATACCGTACAGGACTTCACCGTCCGGCCGTCGATGAGGACGGTGCACGCGCCGCACTGGCTGGTATCGCAGCCGATGTGGGTGCCCGTCAGGCGAAGGTTTTCACGCAGGTAGTGAACAAGGAGGACACGCGGGTCAACGGTGACCTTTCGTGCCTTGCCGTTGACGGTCATCGACACTTGCGCCATAGATCTGCTCTCCAAAAGCGCCTAGCCTACTCCAAAAGCCATGTGGCCGGTGCGATTTTGGATCGAAGGGTCACGGCATTTGCGTCAAGCCTTGAAGGAGGGATCGGTGGGTGCCTGGCTGCCCGGTGCACGATACGTGACGTTCTTCTTGATCGCTATGTCGATTTCTTCCGCGGTGAGCAGCACGATTGTCTCGGCGCGGACCGCCTCACTCGCGTTGATGGCGACGGAGGCGGCTGCGACGGTCGCGTGGTCGGGCGCTTCGACGATGACGTAGGCGTCAATGGCGCCGAACGCGAAATAGAACGCATCCATGGTCCCGCCGACACTCTTGATGGCCTGTTCCGCGGCTTCGCGCCGTTTCGTGCCGCTGTCCCACAGCAACCCCTTGGCCCCTTCCGACGTATAGGTCGCAGTAATCAGGTACTTCGGCATGAATGACCTCCGGCCGCCCGACTATACCGCAGATTACCGGCGCGGATCGCACGTAGAGGTTGGAACTACAATGCCCTCCTATTCGTCTCTGGAGCCGTTAGGCCCGTCTCAGGTATTTCGGAGACATGCATGCTCGACCAGACACTGAACGACATCTTCTACAGCGCGCGAGGGTTGGTTCGCGAACGCTCCTTCGCGCTGACTACGGTGGCCACGCTCACGGTTGCCCTGACGCTCGTCACCGTCGTCTTTGCTGTGTTCAATGCGTACGTGCTCCGGCCGTATGCGGTTCGCGACCCGTACAGCCTGTATGAGATCCGGTGGAGCGCACGTCAAGGGACCAGCGGCTCGGCCGGCCGGACGTTCCGTTGGAGTGATTACCAGGAACTGCGGGACCGGCACGATCTATTTGACGAGGTGATTGGCGAACGCAATCGTTCGGTGCCGTCGGACGGGCCGCCCCTACTCGTCGCGTTTGTCACCGGCAATTATTTCCAGGCGCTCGGCGGGCGTGTCCTGTCGGGACGCGGCCTTGCCGACTTTGACGCGAGATCACCCGGCGGCGATCCAGTCGCGGTTCTGAGTCATCGGGCGTGGACGCGTTTGTACGGCGCCGATCCTGACGCCGTGGGTCGAACCGTCCGTCTCAATGATCAGATCTTTACGATCGTCGGGATCATGCAGGAAGAGTTTCTCGGCTTGAACGACACGCCGCCCGACCTCTGGGTGCCGGTGACCATGCATGCGGCCGTGATGAAGCAGGATCTGTTCGGCCTCAAGCAACCGCGAGAGCTTGCCGTCATTGCGCGGCTACGGAATGGAACAAGTCCGGAACAGGTCGCAAGCGCCCTTTCGTCCGACATGGCGCGATTCGCCGACAGAACCGGAACCGTGCGGGCCGAGATTCTGCCTCAGGCAACACCAGCGCCCCTGACGGCCGGCTTGATCGCCAGGTTGTCTCCCGTGTTTGCGGCATTTGTCCTGATTCTCGTGGCGGCGTGCGCCAACATCTCCAACGTGATGCTCGCGCGAGCCAATAGCCGGCAGCGTGAGATCGGCATTCGCCTCGCGCTTGGCGCCAGCCGATGGCGTGTCGTGCGCCAGTTGTTGATCGAAGGGTTCCTGATCGCGGCGATTGCCGGCGTCGCGGCGCTGGGAATCGCAGACCTGGTTCTCCGCGCAGGCCTTGCCATCTTCTTCATGACGCTGCCGCCGTCGTTTGCGGCCGTGGCGCGCGTTCTCCCGCTCGACCTGGATTATCGCGTCTTCCTTTTCACGCTCGTCGTCGCTGCGGGCGCGACCGTCATCTTTGCGCTCCTTCCGGCGCTGCACGGCACGCGCCTGACGCTGACGAGTGCGCTTCGCGGTGAGCTCCTCTCGGGGGCGCGCGGATCCAGGCTGCGCAGCGTGCTTGTGGTCAGCCAGGTGACCGTTTCGTTGATCCTGATCATCGCGGCCGCAACGCTCGCGCGGAACGGATCTGTGGTGAAGCGGACCGATATTGGATACGACACCCATACCCTCGCGTCGATTCGCCCCACGGAGTCGGGCACGACTCCAAACATGGTGACGCGCGCGTACCAGACCGTTGGCGCGAGTGCACTCGCCGCGCAGGTTTCGGTGACCAGCGGCAACCCGCTGACCGGCGAAGCGCCGAGGTCTCCGGTTCGCAGGCCTCAGGGCGGCCAGATGGTCCTGGTGAGCTACATGTACGTGTCGCCGGACTACTTCTCGACACTGCAGGTTCCGATCGCCATCGGCCGGAACTTCGCGCCCGATGAGGCGCGAACCGAAGCGAAAGTCGCGGTGATCAGCGCCGCCGCCGCCCAAGCGTTGTGGCCTGGCGCCGATCCGCTCGGCCGGACCATTCGATTGTGGATGCCTCCGGAGGATCGGCCCGACGTCATGACCCGCGACCGGCTCCTCTCCACCACCCAGGTCGAAGCGGAAGGTGATGACGTCGTCGTGATTGGTGTGACTCGAGACGTGGTGAGCGGACTGGTCTATGAAGGCAGCGGACCGCACCTGTACTTGCCGACCAGTCCCGGTGCCCGTCACGCCAGGGCGCTGCTCGTACGGGGGCGATCGATCCAGGACATCCGGCCAGACCGGCTGCTGTCGGTGCTCAAGACCGTCGATCCGAATCCGCTGGCGTTCTCGACGCTGTCATTGGACGAGGCGCTTGCGTTGCAGACGTATCCGATGATCATCGCCTCGTGGATTGGTGTTCTGCTCAGCAGCATCGCGCTCGCACTCAGCGTGTCCGGCTTGTACGGGGTCGTCACCTACAACCTGAGTCAGCGCACGAAGGAAATCGGCATCCGCATGGCGCTCGGCGCGTCATCGCAGGCGATCATGCGGTTAGTGATGGGACAAGCGGGACGGCTGGTTGCGATCGGGGCTGGGCTCGGATTGCTGCTGTCATTCTCGGTGCTGGGCGCTCTGGCCGCAATTGTTCCGCTGGAGAACGTGTCCATCCTGAGTCCCGGCGCGTTTGCGACTGGATTAGCGGTTCTTGCGCTCGCGGCGACACTGGCTGCGTTCTTCCCGTCGCGAAGGGCGACGCAAATCGATCCGGCGTATTCCCTGCGGGCGGACCAGTGACCGTCAGAGGTATTCGACCTGCGCGCGCGGGAGCTTCACGACCTCCGGCAGTTCAAACGATCATTCGTGCAACAAGCTAGTCTGGGCGTCATTGTGGAAACAGCGCCGCCGCGGATTGGAACGCCTGCGGCGTGGTTTTCAAAACTGACGTAGCGCCCTGGCCGCATCGCGCCGGGCAGCTGACGTGGCGCAACCCCGTCGGCCCACGTTATCAGGTCCGCTCAGATAGCTCAGTGCGGTCCGCGTGCCATGCGGTTTCGGGGCCGGCGCGATGTAGAGCACCACGCGTCGACCGCGAAGACGGAATACCGCGCGCACCGATCGCGCTTCCATTAATATGGCGCGCGGAGCCCACCCATGACTTACACGAGACGCCGATTTCTTGAAACCACCGGAGCACTCGCCGCCGCGGCCGGCTTCGGGCGCTCTGTCGGCGTCGCGCAACAATCGCCCAAAGGTCAGGGTGCGCCCGGCGTTGAGCTGAACATCGACACCGCGGCGCTGCCGGACTACTCGCGCGACCTCGAGCGCTACCTGGTGCGCGCGGCCAATGAAGCGAGAGATCGGCGAAAACAGATCATCAACGCGATCTCGACCCGGCAGGGAGTGCTCGATCGGCAGAAGGCTGTCGTCAGCGAGTTGTGGAAGATGCTCGGCGGTCCGCTCGATCGCACTCCCCTGAACCCGCGCGTCGTCGGAACTGTCGAGCGTCCCGGCTACCGCATCGAGAAGCTGACGTTCGAGAGCCGGCCGCGACTGTATGTCACGGCGAACCTGTATGTGCCGAACGGTACCGGTCGTCGTCCGGGCATTCTTGGTCCTCTCGGGCACTCGGTGAACGGCAAGGCGTGGCCCAGTTATCAGAAACTGTTCACGAATCTCGCGCGCAAGGGCTACGTCGTCCTCGCCTACGACCCGTTCGGTCAGGGCGAGCGCATCGAGTACCCGGGACTCGTCCCGGCCAATCGGCACTCGGCGGGGGAACGAGCGAGCACGAGTACGCCGGCCGGCGGCTGATTCTCCTTGGCGCCAACTTCGGTCTGTTCCGCGCCTGGGACGGCATTCGGGGCATCGACTATCTGCTCACGCGTCCCGAGGTCGATCCCGATCGCATCGGCTGCTGCGGACAGTCCGGTGGCGGGACGCTGACGCAGTTCCTCGCGGCGCTCGACAATCGGATACGCGTCGCAGTGGTCTCGATGGGCAACACCGAAAACCTCGCGCAAGGCGACGTCGAGCCGCCCGGTTCGGCAGACGATGCGGAGCAGAACATCGTGCCGGCGCTGGCTCGCGGAATCGATCGAGCGGATCTCCTTTACGCGTTCGCGCCAAAACCGCTGCTGATGGGGGTCACCCTGCACGATGCGGGTCACACCTATTCACCCGAGTACGTCAGCGGCTCGCTCGATCTTCTCGACGAATACAAGCGAGCCTACGGGTTGCTGGGCGCCGGCGATCGCGTGGCGCTTCAGGCGACCACCGTCTCACACGGGTACGTCTACGAGATGCGGCGCGCGACTTACGCCTGGTTCAACCGCTGGTTCGAGATGAAGAACGCCGACGATGGAGAGACGTCGCAGGCGGTCGAGCCGGAATCGGCGTTGTACGTGACGCCGACCGGTTTCGTGACGACGTCGCTCGGCGGGGAAACCGCGCTCTCGTTGACGCGGCAGATGGCCGATGAGATCCACACGCCGTCGTCGCTCTCCGCGGCTGACATGCGCACACGCATTCGCAGCGTGCTCGCGATGGAAGAGTCTCGAGGCGAGCCGTTGTCGGCTCGTGTTCTGGCGACGATCAGGAAACCGGGATATCGAGCCGAACAGTTCGAATTCGCGAGCGAGCGCGAGATTCGCACGCCCGGCTGGTTGTTGACGCCGGACAACGCCGGGCCGGCCACCTCTACTCTGCTCTACATCGGTGAGGCAGCGGCATGGAGCTCGGTTGCGGAAGATGCGTTCGCCGAGCGGCTGTGCGCTCGAGGCGGATGTCGGGTCGCGGTGATTGACGTGCGTGGGCGCGGCGACTGCGCGATTGCGTACCCGCAGCGGGGGCGATTCTATTTCCCGGGTCGAATCTCCGACGAGGCGTATTTGACCTGGTTCACGCTGATGCTCGGCAAACCGCTTCTCGGCGGGCAGGTCTACGACGCGTTACGGGCGCTGGAGTATCTGCGGTCGCGCGCTGATGTCGGGTCCGGAGGAGCGATCTCGATGATGGGTGACGGCGCTCACGGGGCGATTGCACTGTACGCCTCGGCCCTCGACGGGCGCGTTCCCCGTGTGGTCATCCGGCAGACCGTAACGGACTATCGTTCATTGTCCGTCGCAGAGCGCTACGCGCAGCCGTTCGGCCTCTATGCCTACGGTGTCCTGCGGGAATTCGACCTACCCGACGTGGCCCGCAGCCTCGAATCGCGTCCCGTCCTGCTGATCAACCCTGTGACACCGCGCGGCGAGCCGGCTGGCGCGGCAGCCCTGGATCTGTATAAGACCGCTCCCAACGTGACCGTCCGAACGCTGGATGCCACTGAAGATCCTGTGATGACCGTGGCTTCGTGGGCAGCGGCACGCTGAGCTAGCAGAAATCCATATTCGTACTGCTCAGCTTGCTCTGCCGAACGGTTAGGTGGGATAGATAGCCTCAGACAAACGGTTGAGCGTCCTGTGCTTCGGTCGTTTCTGCCATCCCATCCGGACAGCGCCGGAAGGGACCTCGCATCTGATCGGTGAATAAGCCAGCGTGTCGGAGCGCAGTCGCCAAGCCGACAGACGGTACGCGACTTGACTGATCGCACGGAACCACTGCTGTTGAGATCGGGGACTGTGTCACGACTACGAGCCCTTCCGCTTGTTCTGATCGTCACATCCGGGTCGGCGTCTGCCTTTGCGAGCCCAGATTCAACCGCATCCACGACCAGGCTGACGTGCTTCGCGATTCGAGCCGGCGATACGGCGGCACGTCTCGCGGAGCGTTTCACCGGCAGCATGGAGAACCGCCGCCGCGCGTGGTTTCAGATCCTCGATCCGGAGACCTCTACCGTCATACCGAAGTCACGCTACGACGACATCGAGCCGGGCTGGCGGGTCTGCGTCGCGTCGGCAATGCTCAAGCGCGGATTTCCCCACCCGCAATACCTTCCCGTTTCCACCTCCGGCGTCGTCGCGCCGCAGGCGAGCTTCGCGAAGGCCGTCCCGGTCGTCCGCGCCAGTGATCTGAGCGTGGTGTGGTGGGCGGCGCCGTTGTTCGTCCTTGTTTCAGGTGTTGGGCTCGCGTGGGGATGGAAGCGCATCGACGAGAGGCGCGCACGTCTCGACGTGATGCGAGCGTTCGGGGAACGCTTCATCAGCGAATTCGAGCGGCCGCTGCGTCGGAATGCGACCAGCCCGCCGGTGAAGTCGCGTGTCCGGTTTGCGCCGGCGCGCTGCCGCATCGACATTTTCATCACGCCGGCAGGGGGCAGGACGTATCCCAACCTTGTCGATCACAAGAGAAACGTCGAGTACGACGTCGAGCGCGTCATGCGATCTCTCAGAGAGCCGACGTTCGTCAATGGTCCCTGTACGCACAGGGAACGTGGGTGGTCATACCCTGTCGCTTCGAAACCGACAGACAACAAGAAGGTGCGTCGTGAATATTCTTCTTCTCAGCTCGGGCGGCGGTGGCGGCAACATCCTGCGCTCGTTGAAGGCGTTGTTCCGGCGTGACCTGATCGTCACTCAGAAGACCGACGCCAGGTACGCCGAGCGGTTGAAGCGGGCCGTCACCACACGTTTCATCGACACGAATGAATTCTCGCTGGCCGATGTTCCGCGCGAAGAGCGTCTGGTCATCGGATCGATGACGACCAAGCGTCTCGGCTCGATGCACAACCCGGAACTGGCCAGGCAGGCCCTGGAAGAATCGAAGAAAGAAGTCGAGTCGCTCCTCAGCCGGCACTCGGTGGTCATCATCGTCGGCACCGGTGGAAAGGGAACGGGCGCGGGGACGATTCTTCCGCTTGCACAGATGGCGCGGCAGCAGAAAAAGCTCGTGATTCCGATCTTTGTCCGTCCGTCATTCGAGCGGCATGAAGTGGAAAAGCGGCGCTACGATCACGCGCTCAAGGTCGCCGAACGATTTGACGCCGCCGGCATCCGCCTGATGGAAATCCTGAACGACCGCGGCTACATCGACGTGCATCCCGAACCGCAGCCGGTCGTCTGGGAGCGGATGAACCTCCCGATTGCGAGAGGTCTCCGCGGTTTGATCTACGTCCTTTGGGATCTCTCTCAAGTCGATCCATCCGATTTATCCATCCTGTTCGGTGGTCATGGCAGATTGCGGATCGGTTTCTCCGAACTCGATCCGCCTTCCGGACATGAACCGACGGACGAACAGATCCAATCCGTGGTGCGCGGCTGCTGGGACAATCCGTTCTGCGCATTCGACGGGCCCGTAGGCACCTCACTCGTGTGCATCCAGGGCGAATGGTCGAACGTCGTCGACGGCAAGATCAAGGGGCAGATTGCGGCGCTCGCGCTGCGCCAGTCGGCCGACAGCCCTTATAACCCCCTCTACGCGCGCGCGCTCCGCGCTCCGCGTCCGTGGGGCGTGACAACGTTGTTCGCCGAGTACACCGGCAATCACCCCCCTCTCGAAGTCGACTGGAGCGCGGAGAAGCGGATCCCGATGCGCTTCAACGGTGCCTCCGACACCGTTCCGGCGGAGTCCGAGCCCGAAGAGGAAGCGGTCCTCGCGGTCTCCAACACGGAGGCCACGCCGGCTGTTGATGTGCCATCGGTCGCTGAGGCAATTCCGGCAACCGACATTTCCCCCGCGGCTGCTGCCGACTCGCCGGCGGAGTCCGATTCGCCGCCATCGTTTTCCTCGTTCTGGGATTTCGCGCGCGCCGTCAATCGATCCGACCCTGCCGCGCTGGCGCTCGCCGGCGACGGTGCCGAGTCCGATATCGAGATGGATGGGCGGGAGCTGAGAAAACTGCTCAGCACGTTCTGGTTCCGGTCGGTCTTCCCGCAGCTCTCGAAGCCGTGGCAGGAGCGGATTCTGAGCGTGATGATCGAGCATGCCACCATTCCGGACCATGTGGTCGGAAAGGGGCGGAACGCGGTTCATCTCCGTGACATGACGCCGGATCAGCGTCAACGACTGATGTCGGACCAGACGGTGGCAGACGATGTACGGGCCGATCTTCAACTGATCGCGACGGTGGTGATGCTATGGGGCGAGGGCGCGCTCAGCAGGTTCGAGTTCACGCCGGTGCCGCAAGCGACCGACAACTCGAGGCTGGCGGCGTTGCTCCAGCCGTTCAGGCATTAGAAAGTTAAAAGTTAAAAGTTAACAGCTAGAAGTAGAGGCCTTTGAATCCGGTCGCTGTTTTTTCCGCGCGGAGCATGACGCCTGCCTTGCAACCGCCCGCACATTCAAAGTGCGCGAAGAACCCGGTGTCCTGCAGCGCCTGATCGAGCAGCAGCCATCCGCCGCCGGGCGCTTTGGGCGGTCAGCGATTCCCCTGCCGGCTAGCGGACTATCCCTTGCTGCTGTGGCTTGCCCCTCTATCCCGTCCGGCTGGCCCAAAATGGCCAGCGTCGCACGTGCGATGTCCTATATTCTCAGCGCCTCTTGAGGAATGGAGCCAGATGTGAAACGTTGGGCTACTGCGTTCGTCGTCGTCGTTGCTCTTGTTATCTTCGCTGGTTGCTCGAAATCATCGAGCCCGACTCCAACCGCAGCTCCCATGCCCTCCGGCATCGACGTCGCCGGCATGGACAAGTCGGTTGCACCAGGTGACGACTTCTTTGCGTACGCCAACGGCGGATGGATCAAGGCCACCCCGATTCCCGCCGACAAATCCGAGTACGGCGTCGCCACGATCCTCGTCGACCAGACGCGAAAGCAGACGGTCGACATCATCCAGGATCCGGTCAATGGCGGTCCCAATGCGTCGCCGGACGCGCGCAAGGTCGGCGACTTCTACGCGAGCTACATGGATGAAGCCGGCATCGAGTCCAAGGGTCTGGCGCCGTTGAAGCCCCGGCTCGACGCGATTGCGGCCATTGCCGACAAGCGTGCGCTGGCCCGCGCCATCGGCGAGACGTTGCGCGCGGACGTCGATCCGCTGAATGCGACGAACTTTCAAACCGAGCATCTGCTGGGCGTGTTCGTCGCCCAGGGACTGAATGACCCCGATCACAATGTGCCGTATCTGCTCCAAGGCGGTCTGGGGCTGCCGGACCGCGATTACTACGTGTCGCCCAGTCCGAAGATGGCGTCGTTGCGGGCCGAATACAAGCGGCACGTGACGGCGATCCTGACGCTCGCAGGCTTCACCGGCTCACCGGCGCGCGCGGCTCGCATCGTCGATCTCGAGACGAAGATCGCGAAGGCGCACGCCACTCGAGTCGAGTCTGCCAACGTGACGCTCGCCCAGCCGTGGCAGAAAGATGCGCTCGCGACGAAGGCGCCCGGCATCGACTGGTCGGCGCTCCTCGAGGCCGCCGGCTTGAACGACGCGCAAACCTTCATCGTCTGGCATCCGTCAGCGGTCAAGGGCCTCTCGGCGCTCGTTGCGAAGGAGCCCCTCGATGTCTGGAAGGACTGGCTCGCGCTTCACACCGTGAACGAGGTCACTGGCGTCCTGCCGAAGGCGTTTGTCGCCGAGGGTTTTGCGTTCTACGGAAAGACGCTGAATGGCACGCCCGAGCAGCGACCGCGATGGCAGCGCGGGATCGATGCCACCAGCTTCGCGCTCGGGGAGGTCGTGGGAAAGCTCTACGTCGCGCGCCACTTTTCAGCTGACGCCAAAGCCAAGGTGCGCGCGATGGTGGACGATCTGACCACGGCTTTTGACAAGCGGATCGACGCCCTGGACTGGATGACGCCATCAACCAGGACGAAGGCGAAAGAGAAGTTGAAGACGCTTTACGTCGGCGTCGGATATCCGGACAAGTGGATTGACTACTCGTCGCTCGAGATCAAGAAGGATGACGCCGTCGGCAATCTCGAACGTGCCCAGCTCTTCGAATACCATCGCCAGCTCGCGAAGCTGCGACAGCCCGTAGACAAGACGGAATGGTGGATGACTTCACAGACCGTGAACGCGGTGAACCTGCCGCTTCAGAATGCCCTCAACTTCCCTGCCGCGATTCTTCAGGCGCCGTACTTCGATCCGAATCGAGACCCGGCGACAAACTATGGCGCGATCGGGGCCACAATCGGGCACGAGATCAGCCACAGTTTCGACGATCAAGGCAGCCAGTTCGACGCGCACGGACGTCTTGCCAACTGGTGGACGCCGCAGGATCTGGAGCACTTCAAGGCGGCTGGTGAAGCGCTGGCCGCGCAGTACGACGCCTACCATCCGTTCCCCGACCTGGCCATCAACGGACACCAGGTGTTGAGCGAGAACATCGCGGACCTTGCCGGCCTTGCCGCCGCGTACGATGCCTATCACCTGTCGCTCAACGGCAAGCCGGCGCACGATGAGGACTTCTTTGTGGGCTACGCGCAGAGCTGGCGAAGCAAGGCTCGAGAAGAGTTAATCCGCCTGCAGGTCACGACCGACGGCCATTCACCCGATGAGTATCGCGTGGCAACCGTCCGCAATCTCGACCCGTGGTACGCGACGTTCAACGTCATCCCGAGTCAGAAGATGTACCTGCCACCGGAGAAACGCGTGCGGGTCTGGTGAACGCGAATGGCGAATGAGAGAGACCGCGGCGTCGGGCCGCGGTCCCTCGTGAAAACGCCTGGCTAAAACGAGAATCTGACTTGTAACTGCACGTTACGAGGGGCCTGGTAGTTGGTCGCGACGCCAAAGCCGGCGTTTTTTGGCTTCGAACGATCCGGGCTCACCGCTCCGTTCGGCAGAAGATTGACACCGTTGTTCAGAAGTCCGGTGACGGGGTCGAACACCGGCGCGGCGTTGGTCACCGGGTCGCTCGGGTTTGACATCACGAGCGTCGCATTGCGGTTGGTGACCCCGGCAGCATTCGGCGCGTTGAACAGATCGGCGCGGATTTGGATGTTCCGCCCGCCCTTGATCGGAATGTTGCGCGCGATCGAGAGGTCGAGCGCACTCGCGAAACACCCGTGCAGATAGCTCGCGCCGGACTCCAGCCCGACGCTGTTCACCAGCGGGCCCTGGAAGGCCGACGTGTTCAATTGCCGGTAAGGATCACTCGAGCAGCCGCCACCCGTATCGCCGACAATGCGGATGCGCGCGCCGTAGTCCGGAGATCCGGTCAGGTTCACGCTGCCACCGCCGCTTTGATAGTTGTACGCGACCGTGTACGGGCTGCCGGTTGACGCCGTCCAGATCCCGGACAACTGCCAGTCGTTGATGACGAGTCCCACCGCACGGAGCGCGCCCTCACTGCTCTTCAAGTCCGGCAGATCCCACACGAAGTTGGCCTTCATCGTGTGGCGGATGGGATCGACCTGAAGCAGGTCGTCTGCCTGTGCCTGATCGCTTCGGTAGCCGACCGTTCCGTCGGCATTGTGCTGCAGACGAGCGGCCGTGCTTCCCCGGCTCGAGAGGCCGATCGTGTCGTTGAAGCCCCAGGAAATCCCGTTCCGGAAGCGACGGATGAATGACAGCTGAAGCGAGTGATAGTTGACCCACCCGCGCGACACGTTCTGAGTGATCCCGCTGTACCCGCGGAACGCGCGCATCTGGTCGGACGAGATCGACGTCGCGCCAGGAGTGGTTGGCGTCAGCGTCCGATCCTGCGACTCCGGCAGATAGGCGACGCCGAAGTCCACCGCGTTCAGGTTGATGCCTTCGACGATGTCGTAGGCGTGCTGGCCAACGTATTCGACGTCGATCATCGACGACCAGGGCAACGCAACCTGGACGCCGGCGTTCCACTGCGCCGATGATGGCAGCGGGCTGTCGTATTCATAGACGCTGAGCGACGAGGGGGCCTCGGTCGCAAAGCCGCTGGTATTGAGCGTCTGGAGCTGTCCAAATCGCAGCGTGACCGAGCGCCGCGCTGGAGGATTAAGCACCTGCGTGAAGACGGCGTTCCCCGAGGGCCGATCGAAGAAGAGTCCTCCGCCTCCGCGCAGAACCATGCGCTGGCTGCCGGTCAGGTCGTAGGCCATCCCGAACCGTGGTCCGAGCCCAAGCGCGGGCTGCAGATATGTGGAGACCGGGATTCCTTTGCCCGCCTGAACCAGCCCATTGGTCGAGTTGCCGGTGCCGGGGACGATCGTGCCGATGGCGAGCGTGCTGTTGGGGCCGAGGAACTGATTCGTCAGCGGATTCATCGCCTGACGATTCGTGCCGGTGCACGGATACACGCCGTTGGCACAGCCGGCGACATACAGCGTGGGTGCGGCCGTCGTCGTCCACTTGTCGACGAAGAAATTCGACGCCTGGCCGAGCGAGTCGTACTGCGGTGTCTGATGGACGAGACGCACGCCGTAGTCCATGCGTCAGTCGCGAATTCAGCTTCCAGTTGTCCTGCACGTACCCTTCGACGTTGTAGTAGATGTACTTGCCCTCGACGCCTTTCGAGCCTTGTGCGTACGAACTGAAACAGCCGGTCGCCGCATTCGCGAACCCGAACGACGTGTCGCACGGGTTCGTGCCGACCGTGTCCTGCTGGAAGTTCAGGCCGGTCCGCCGGCGGCGCCGCCCTGGACCTGCTGCTTGTTGCTGTACTGGTTGTAGAACCCGGTCTTCATCGTGTGCCGGCCGGCCACCTTCGTCAGGCTGATCGAGATGTCGGTGCTCGACGCCGTGTTCTGGCTCGGGAACCCGATGTTGGGCGGTGCGTTCGTGTTGTTGGAGACTCGGCTGCCCCACGTAAAGCTCGGTGGCAGGAGCACCCTCGTGCCGTCCCACATCGGCGACCCGCTCTTGTTGAGAAGGTCGAATAGACGAAGTAGCGATCGTCGATCAGGCTGGCCTCCGGAAAGATGAACGGCAGATCGCCAAGGCCGACATTGAAACGGTTTGAATTCGCCGTCGTCGGAAAGGCGTTGCAGAACTGCGGTCCGCCGCCGCCGCCGACGCCGAAACAGCCTCCCTGGTAGGCAGAGCTGTGACCGGTCGTGCCTTCGAGGAAGAGTGTCGGCGAGAGCGTGTAGTTCACCGTCGCCGCGATGAGAGCGACATGCGGGGTCACCATTCGGGTGTCGTTCCAGCCCGGGATCGAGCCCTGTTGGGTCTGCTCGCGCTGAGAGAATCCGGAGTACTTGAAGCTCAGGCGGAACTTCGATGCCGGCTGATAGTCGAAGCGCATCGCCGGCTGCGTGCTGAGGATGCTTTCGTCGGGTCTAGTGATTTCCAGGTTGTAGGGCTGGCCTGGCGCAAGATTCGGCGTCGGCCACATCTTGAGGATGTTCAGTCCCGTCTGTACAGCTGCGACGCGGGAATCCGTCCGAGCACGCCCCCGTCGGCGAAGCAGGCGGTCTGGTTCGTGGCCGAGCACGTCCCGTTCACGAGCGGGTTCTTGATGTAGGGATAGAGGGCGCCCGTGTTGTCGGTCGTTTGCGAGAAATCTCCTTGGCGTTCCAGCAGCGGTCGGGACGCGGAAGCGCATGACATCGTTGCCGCCGGTGCGCGGCTCGAATTCCTGCGTGTAGAAGAAAAACAACTTGTTGTTGTGCCCCGGTTTTCCAATCGGGCCACCGATCGAGTAGCCCCACTCACGCTGACGGAGCACGGTCTTCGGATCGCCGTTCAGGATGTTCGTCCTGGCTGTTGGCATTCCAATCCGAATTGCGCTCGACGTCGTAGACGGACCCGCGAAATCGATTGGTGCCGCTCTTGGTGACCGCGGTGATCTGCAAACCGCTCGATCGGCCGAACTCGGCCTGGTAGTTCGAGACCAGCACCTTCACTTCCGCGATCGACTCGATGTTGAGGTCGATGATGGCGCGGTTGCTGCCCGTATCCATCGTCGACACGCCGTCCATCTGGACGTTGGTGTCGCCGCCGCCGGTCGATGCGCGATCGCCGATGCGCGACGTGCCGGTGACGCCGGGGCCAGCGATGCGAGCTGTGTGAAGGACCGTCCCAGCAGCGGCAGGTTCTGAACCGCCTCGGTATCGACGGTGAACGAGCGCTCGCCGGAGTTGGCCTGGACCATCGGGCGACTCGCCTTTGACCTCAACCGTCTCGGTCACGCCGCCCGGCTCAATGGTCAGGACACCCGCCGACACGCGCTCGGCTGCGCCGACGACGAACGCCGGTCTTCCGGACGGTCTTGAACGCGATCCATGGTGACTTCGAGCGTGTAGGTGTCCGACTTGACGTTCACGAACACGAAGTCGCCGGTTTCGTTGGTGACGACCGGTGTCGACTTGGTGTTCTGCGTTTCGCTGATCAGGATCACGGTCGCGCCCGGGATGACTCCACCTTGCGGGTCTTTGACCGTTCCCCCGATCGATCCGGTGGTGACCTGCGCGGACGCCGTCATGGCGCCAGCAAGGAGACACCACGCGATGACGACCACCTGCCTGAACGAAGCCGTAAATGTCATCGACTGCCCTCCCTCGTTGTGCCGTCTTGTGGTCGAGACTCGGTATGGCCGTGGCGAGTCCGAAACCGGTAAAGTGCCAACGAATCGGGCGGTAGTGTAGCAGGTCGGCGGGTCTGGGTCCCAGTATCCTGCCCGGAGGGCTAACTCAGCATTCAGCATTCAGCATTCAGAAATTCCTTAGCCTTGCCGCAGCGCCGCCTGGGGATCAATGCGGGTGACGCGGTGCACTGGCACCCACGCAGCCAGCAGCGCGACGACGAGCATCACGGCAGAGATGCCCCATCACGAGCGGATCGACCGAGGTCATGCGCCAGAACATGGCGTTGAGCCCGCGGCTGAGACCGAAGCCGCCGAGAACGCCGATCACGATGCCGATGCCGATCGGCTTGAGCGACTGCGTCATCAACATCGCCACCACGTCGCGCGCACGCGCGCCAAGCGCCATGCGGATCCCGAACTCGGTCGTGCGTTGACCGACGACCCACGACATCACGCCGTACACGCCCACCATCGCCAGCAGGATCGCGAGCGTGCCGAACGTCGTGAACAGTGACGCAAAGAAGCGGCTGTTGGTTACCGACGCCGACGAGGTGACGCGCTGGTCCATGGTCATGAAGTCGTGCGCCGCCTGGTCGCGATCGACGTGCGCGAGCGCGTCCTGAATCGGACGGACGAGCGTGAGCGGATCGACCGACGTGCGCACCGCCAGCACCTTGCGCGTGTGGATCCACTCGTCCTCGCGCCCGTACTGCGAGAGGTGCTGCCGGAACGGAATGTAGATCGCCGCGGGCTTCTCGGTCGAGAAGCTCGGATACGTCGACGTCGGCGACGACGCCGACGATTTGCCTGCGGTTGCGGCTCGGTGCACGGCGCCGTCGCCAGCGGGACCAATCGAGATCCGTATGGCCTGTCCGACGGGATCCTGGCCGGGAAAATGTCGATCGGCGAAAGTCTTGTTGATGACGGCCACCCACGGTGTCGAGGCGGTGTCCTTTTCCTGGATCATCCGTCCTCGAAGCAGTCGAATTCCGAGTGTGTCGAGCGCCTGCGCATCGACTTCGTTCAGGTCGGCGGTCGGCTCCTTGCCGCGTTCCGGGGCCGGCCGGCCCACGATGGTGAACGGATGGGTCCACACGTCGAATGGCAGGCGGCTGATGATGCCGGCGCGCGTCACGCCGGGGATGCGCGCGCACTCGCTCGAGCAGCTGATCGAAGAAGATCTCGCACTGCGGCGTGACGAGGTTCATGTCCTGCGGCGTCTTGTCGAAGTACTTCGTGCCGCCGAGCAGGATGTCGGCGGTCAGCAGCCGTGAGGTGTCGAAGCCCGGTAGATCGCGCTGCTCCCGAAGGAACCCGCGCATCATCAGGCCGGCGCCGACGAGCAGCACCATCGACAGCGCGACCTCGGCGACGAGAAGCACGCTCCGACCGCCCACGCCCGTGCCGCTCGATCCGCGCGCGCCCTCTTTGAGCACCTCGTTGAGATCCGTCCGCGAGGCGCGCAACGCCGGCAGCAAGCCCGAACACGAGGCTCGACGCCGACTGAGATCGCCAGCGCGAACCCGAGCACACGCGTGTCGACCTCGATGTGTCGCAACAGCTCCGGGAAACCGACCGGGACAATCAGCGCGAAGAGGTGCGTCCCCCAGACGGCCAGCACCAGCCCGAAACCGCATCCGACGAGCGAGAGCAGCAGGTTCTCGGTGAGGAGCTGCTGGATGAGCCGGCCCGCCGTGCCCCGGTCGCGGCACGCAGCGCCAGTTCCTTCTGACGTGCGGTTCCGGCCGCGAGCAGCAGGTTCGCCACGTTGGCGCACGCGATCAGGAGGACAAAACTGACCGCGCCGAGAAGAAGCGTGAGCCCGTTGGTCGCATCGGCGAAGAACGCCTCGTGGAGCGACACGACCTCGGCCGCTGTTGCACCGGGCTTTTCGCCGCGTGCTTCGATCATTTGCCGGGCGATGACCGTCGCTTCGGCTTGCGCCGAGGCGATGGACACGCCTGGCTTGAGCCGGCCGACCGCAATCATCCAGCGCGCTTCCGGAATCTTGCGCAGATCGTTCGCAATCCAGAAGGCGATGTTGTCTTCCCACGGGACCAGCGAGAAGCCCTTCGGCATCACTCCGAGGATGGTTCGCGGCTCGCCGTCCACGTGGATGGACTGGCCGATCACATCCGCCGCACCCGCCATTCGCTGCTGCCACGTGTCGTAGCTGATGACAATCGATCGCGCTTCCTTCTGCTTGACGGCGTCCTCGAAATCTTCGAGCCGATACGTCCGGCCCAGCAGCGGTTTGACGCCGACAATCGACAGCGCGTTCACGTCGACCGGCATCTGGGACACGCGGGTCGCTTCGGTTCTGGTGGACAGCGTCACTGGGGCGCCGAAACCCTGGAAGAATCCAAACGACTCGAACGACTGTCCGTGTTCGAGCACCGCGTGGACGATCTCCCAGCTCGGCGGCTGCTGGTGAATGCCTTTCTCGGCGTTGGCTGTCCACAGGACGGCGAGGCGATCGGCCTCGCCGAAACCCAGCTGGTAATTCGACACACCATTGACCACGCCGTACATCGTGGTCGTGGCGCCGACGCCGAGTCCCAGCGACAGTCCAGCGACGACGACCATAGCCGGATGACGCCTCCAGAGCCGAAAGGCGTAGCGCACGTCGGACAGTCGAATCACGAGGCCTCCTTGATGCTTCTGCACTTAGACGGCAGAGAATGCCCGCCGTTCCGCCGGAAGATTGCCGAAGTCACGACGTTGGCAAAAATGACGGGGCAAACGGCATTCGTCCCACGGCGAAACACGTACCGGCTATCATCAAAGGCGGGCCACGATGCCGGTTGACCCGCACAACCTGACTCGGTTCCTGCAGGCTCAGGGACCGGTGTACGAACAGGCGCTCGCCGAGATTCGGGCAGGCCGAAAACGGTCACACTGGATGTGGTACGTCTTCCCTCAGTTCAAGGGGCTGGGAAGTAGTCCGACGTCGATCCACTACGCCATCAGCAGCGTCGAGGAGGCGGAGGCGTACCTGGCGCATCCGATACTCGGAGCCAGGCTGGTGGAGTGCGCCGAGGCCGCGCAGCAGATCGAGGGCCTCTCGGCGCTCGAGATATTCGGCTCCCCCGACGACATGAAACTGCGATCGTCGGCGACGCTGTTCGCCGCGGTCTCGCCTGAAGGATCCGTGTTTCATCGGATCGTCGACAAGTACTTTGACGGCGAGCAAGATCTCCGGACTATCGCGCTCATGACGGGCGCGCGATAGCCCGGCTCTCAGTCAGTCAACAATCAGCAATCGACAATCAGCAATTCCGGATCCCGGATCCCGGTTCGTCTCAGTTGTCGTAATAGAGATAGAACTCGTGCGGATGTGGCCGCAGCCGGATCGGATCCAGCTCCTTTTCACGCTTCCACACGATCCACGTCTCCACCAGATCCTCGGTGAACACGCCGCCGCGAGTCAGGAATTCGTGATCGGCATCGAGCGCGTTGATCGCTTCCTCGAGCGATCCCGGTGTCGTCCGAACGCCCTGGTGCTTCATCTCGTCGCGCGTCATCTCGTAGATATCGCGGTCGAGCGGTGGTCCCGGATCGATCTTGTTCTGGATGCCGTCCATCATGGCCATCAGCATGGCCGACCACGCAAGGTAGCCATTCGAGCTCGGATCCGGGCAGCGGAACTCGAGCCGCTTGGCTTTGGGACTCTTCGAGTACATCGGAATGCGGATCGACGCTGAGCGGTTGCGCGCTGAGATCGCGAGATTCACCGGTGCCTCAAAGCCGGGCACGAGACGACGGTAAGAATTCGTGGTGGGTGCCGCGAACGCGAGGATGGCGGGTGCGTGTTTGAGCAGTCCGCCGGCGGCATAGAGCGCCATCTGACTGAGACCCGCATACCCGTCGCCAGCGAACAGCGGCTTGCCGCCCTTCCACAGCGACGTGTGCGAGTGCATGCCGCTGCCGTTGTCTTCGAAAATCGGCTTGGGCATGAACGTGACCGTCTTGCCGTGCCGCTTCGCCACGTTCTTGCAGATGTCCTTGTACCACATGAACTGATCGCACATCGTCAGCAGCGGCTGGAACTTCATGTCGATTTCGCTCTGACCCGCCGTCGCCACCTCATGGTGGTGGGCCTCGACGACGATCCCGATCTTGCGCATCTCGTAGACCATTTCGCCGCGCAGGTCGTGGAACGTGTCGGTCGGGCTCACCGGGAAGTAGCCGCCCTTGAAGCTCGGCTTGTAGCCGAGATTCGGTTCCTCGAGTCGTCCCGTGTTCCAGGCCCCTTCCACTGAATCAATCTGGTAGTAGCCGCGGTGCTGATTCTGTTCGTACCGAACCTCATCGAAGATGAAAAATTCCGGCTCCGGTCCGATGTAGCACGTGTCGGCAATGCCGCTCTCTTTGAGGTACGCCTCGGCCTTCCGTGCGATGTGCCGGGGATCGCGGGTGAACTCTTTTCGGCTGATAGGATCGACGACGTTTGCGATCACGCTCACCGTCGGCCGCGTGAAGAAAGGATCGAGCCGTGTCGTGGTGGCGTCGGGGACCGCCATCATGTCCGATTCGTGAATGCCCATCCATCCCCGAATCGACGATCCATCGAAGCCGAGACCCTCGTCGAACGTATCCGTGTCGAGATGCTCGATCGGAAAGGAACAGTGTTGCCAGCTGCCGAGCATATCGACGAATTTCAGGTCGACCATCTCGGCGTCGTTCTTCTTCGCGTACGGAGAAGAAGTCCTCGGGTGTTTTCGGGAAGTCAGCAGGCGCCATCGGGCCCCCTTTCGTAAAGGGGGAACGCTACGCCAAAAGCCGCGCCGGAGGCAATACTCGTCTTGGGCAATCAGCAATCAGCAATCAGCAATTCTTTTTACTCTTGTCGCAGCGCCTCCATCGGATCCACATCGGTTGCGCGACGGGCCGGCAGATAACACGCAAGCGTGGCCACGCCGGTCAGCAACGCGACCACACCCGTAAATGTCACCGGATCGGTTGGGGTAACACCAAACAACAGGGTCGCGATCGTCCGGGTCAGGCCGAACGCGGCGATGATGCCGACCGTGACGCCGAGCGCAGCCGTCGTCAGCCCCTGGCCCAGAATGATCCGGAACACCTGCCACGGGCTGGCGCCGAGTGCGATGCGGACGCCGATTTCCTTACGGCGCTGGGACACGTTGTAGGTCATGACACCGTAGATGCCGGCGATGGCGAGCGCCAATGCAGTCCCGGCAAATACGGCGACGAGGATCAGGTTGAAGTGACGCGCGCCGAGCGATGCGGAATAGATCTCGCTGAAGGTGCGAAAGCGTGGCGGGACGTCTGGAGCGACGTCTCGCAACACGGCGCGTGCCGCACTCGTGATCGCGTGAGGATCGGATTTCGAGCGGAGCACGACGGCCGACGAGAACTTCGGCCGCTGGATCATGTTCACGTACATCGTCGGGCGAGGCGGTTGCTCGAGGCCGTATTCCCGGGTGTCGCCGACGATGCCGACGATGGTGAGCAGACGAAGGTCGCCGTCCATGTTGCCGAACTCGACGGTTGCGCCAATTGGGTCGGTGTTCGGCCAGCGGGTACGCGCCAGCGACTCGCTGATCACGGCAACGTGCGGCGCGTTGGCGTGATCACGCTCGTCGAAGAGCCGCCCTCGCACGAGCGGAATACCGAGCGCGCGGAAGTAGGTGGGCGACGCGGCGCAGTAGTCTGCGGTTCCGAGTCTCTCCTTCTGTTCGAACAACTCTCTGATGTCGGCCATCGTTTTCGGCGCGTCTTTCGCGGGGAGTATCGCGAACAGGCCGTCGGGCAAGCCGCCGGTCAGTGGCAGGGCGCTCGCCGCGGCAACGTCCTCGACACCGGGAATCGCGCGCAGCCGGTCGAAGAGATCGAGGTAGAAGGACGACAACCGCGCATTGGCGGTTGGGTCCTCCGAGTACGGCATCGCGAGATCGATCGCGACGATTCCGTCGGTGCGAAAGCCGGGATCGATGGACAAAACGCGCAGGAGACTGCGGCCCAGCAGCGACGCGCCGACGAGCAGGACGACCGTCAGTGCCATCTGGACGACGATGATGATTCGTCCTGCGCGGAGACTCGCCGCGCCGGCCGTCTGTCCGCGAGAACCATCGACGAGGCTGTCGCGTGGATCGCGGCGCGTCGATCGAGTTGCCGTGAACAGTCCAAGTGCCAGCGCGACGAGCGCCGATACGCCGATCGTGAATGCGAGAGCCGCCCAGTTGATCGACACATTCTCGAGCCGCGGCAAATCGGCCGGTGCGAGCGACAGCAGCGCGCTCGTGCCGAGCCAGGCGATCAGGAGGCCGCCCGAGCAGCTGATCGCCAGCAGCACCATCGCCTCGGTGACGAACTGACGGATCACCCGTGCGCGTCCGGCGCCGAGCGCGTGCCGAATCGCCAGCTCGCGCTGGCGTGCGGCCGCCTGCGCCAGGAGCAGGTTGGTCACGTTGGCGCACGCGATGAGCAGCAGGAAGCACACCGCGCCGAACAGCACGTACAGCGTCGAGCCGACGCGCCGGGTGATCGACGACTGAAGCGGCACGGCTGCGGCATCGGCCAGCAGGTACTCTCCCCGCTCGCTGGTGTGACGAATGATGTCCGTCGCGATGGCGCTGAGATCGGCCGTGGCCTGCACCGCCGTCATGCCGTCGCGCAGACGGCCGATTGCGGAGTAGTTGTGGGCAGTGCGGCTCGTCCGCGGCGGGTCCAGTTCCGACGGCACCCACAAGTCGGTCTTCGCGGGAAACTGAAAGCCAGCTGGCATCACGCCCACCACGGTGTAGACCCGATCTTCGATCCGCAGGTGGAACGACGACAGGTCGCTGTCGGATCCGAGCGACTGCGTCCAGTACCTGGTGGCTGACGACCGCGGTGGGCGCCGCGCCCACGCGCGAGTCCTCGGCGTTGAACGGCCGGCCGAGCGATGGTTGGACTTTGAGAACGCTGAAGAACTCTCTGCTGACCATCGCAATCACCGCGCGCGTGGGCTCCGAGGTGCCGGCAACCGAGGTGATGCCGCCGGTGTATTTCGCCATCGCCGCGAAGCTGTGATTGCGATCGCGAAAGTCGTCGAAGTTGGGATCAGCCAGCCGCGAAAACGTGCCGCGGTGGTTGACCTCCCAAACGGCCATCAGGCGGTCCGGCGCCGGAAATGGCAATGGCCGCAGCAGGACGCCGTAGACGACCGTGAAAATCGCGGTGGTTGCGCCGATGGCGAGGGCGAGCGTAAACACGGCAACGGACGTGGCGCCCAAATGCTTGGCGAGCATCCGGGTCGCGTGACGGAGGTCGAGGAGCAGAGACGTCATGATGGCTCAGACGATATATCAGGCCGAAACGTTGGCTCACGCCGCCACGCCGGTTGCGAACGCAGCGGCTTGACACCTGTCAAACAAGTGTTTTATACAACTGTTTGAGGCAGAAGCATGAAAGGCAGCCTGTTCAGACGGACGTCATGAGACGGCGACTCCGCGACGCGCGCGACTCACGTTCGGGAGCCGGGCGGCGGCGCGGGCTTCCACGCGATCGCCCGTTGCGCATTGGCAGTCGCCGCGTCGCCGACGAGAGTGAGGCGGGCTCGTCAGCGGTGGGCGCTGAAGCGGAAACACGAGCGCGGCTTCTCAGCGCTGGCGAACGGTTGTTCGCCGAGCGCGGCTTCAAAGACGTCACGGTTCGTAAAATCTGTCGCGACGCGCGAGCGAACGTCGCGGCGGTCAACTATCATTTCGGCGACAAGCTCGGGCTCTATCGCGCGGTCCTGCAATCGGCGGCGGACCGCATACGAGAGACGACCGACCTGGCGCGTGAAGCGGGACGGGGGCAGCCCGCGGAAGAGCGTCTCCGGCGATACCTCTTGCTGTTCATGGCGCGCCTGCTTGCCGATCGGAGAGGCACCGTCCACCGGCTCGTGACGCGCGAGATGATGGATCCCACGCCGGCGCTCGACGTCATCATCGAACACGGCGTCGTGCCGTGGATGGAGTACCTGGCCGAAGTCATTGCCGAGCTGATCGGATGTCATTCGTCCGATCCGCGGGTAGCCCGCTCAGTCGCGAGTGTCTGGACGCAGTTGGCCGCCTACGTCGCCAATCCGATCGGCGAGCGGATCGGCGCGACCGCCTCGCCGCCCGGGGACGCGGAGGCAATCGCCCGGCACATCGCGGACTTTTCGATCGCCGGCATTCGCGCAATTGGCCGGTCGCGCGATCGAGCGTGATCAGCGCGGCGCGCCGGGCCGTTCCGCGCGTCAGACCTTTTACACTGGACTGTAGCGCGGTCCATTCGCCGGATGATCGAGCGAACGCTTCTACCGCCGGTGCTTCACACCGCAGTCACCCAAGATGCGAGCGAGGTCTCGCCGGAGCTTTAGCGTAGGCGGAAGCGCGCCGTCGCAGCGGCGCGCGAGAGCGCGTGTCGGGGAGTCCGAGGGGCGAAGCCCCTCGGATTGGACGACTGAAGCTGTCTCATAAACCTGACGCTCACCGCGCGATGCGAGCGAGCCGTGCGAGTGAGCCACGCGATCGGAGCGCGCCGTCGCAGCGGCGCGCGAGAGCGCGTGTCGGGGAGTCCGAGGGGCGAAGCCCCTCGGATTGAGACTGAAGCTGTCTCATAAACCTGACGCTCACCGCACGATGCGAGCGAGCCGTGCGAGTGAGCCACGCGATCGGAGCGCGCCGTCGCAGCGGCGCGCGAGAGCGCGTGTCGGGGAGTCCGAGGGGCGAAGCCCCTCGGATTGAGACAGACTAGTATGGTCTGCGCGATTCAGCGTGAGTGCGCTGAAGTCCGGGAGGTCATGAACAGCGTGTGTGAGTTGTGGCTGCGAAATCGGTAGCCCCGGGTGGGCCCGGGCTGCCGCCTCGATGGACGCGCGGAGCGAAGGACGCGGTGGGCACCGCGTACTCCACCGCGAGTCGCGTCTGGTACACCCTCGCGGCGGGGATTCTGACCGAGGTCTACTACCCCACCATCGACATGCCGCAGGTTCGCGACCTCCAGTTCCTCGTCACCGACGGCGCGACCTTCTTTCACGACGAGCGGCGCAACACCCGCTCGACCACCGACTGCCTCGACGAGACGTCGCTCGGGTTCGAGGTCGTCAACGTCGCCGAGAACGGGCTCTACACCATTCGAAAGACGATCATCGGCGCGCCGCACCATGACTGTGTCTTGATGCGGACGCGGTTCGAGGCGCCGGCGGATGTCCTGAAGCGCCTGCGGGTCTACATCCTCTGTGCGCCGCATCTGGAGATCGGCGGCTGGCACAACAACGCCGAGACGTTCGACACCCACGCCGGCCGAATCTTCGTGGCGTTCAAGGGAGCGACCTGGATGGCGTTCGGGACGACGGCGCCGATTGTGCGGAGATCGTGCGGGTTTGTCGCAGTCAACGACGGCTGGACCGACTTACACGACAACCTGAGGATGGATTGGGAGTACGACGCGGCCTACGACGGCAACATCGCCCTGACGGCGGAGATCGATCTGTCTGGCGGACCGTTTACCGTCGGACTTGCGTTCGGCGATACACGACACCGGGCGGTGGCGGATCTCTTTCAGTCGTTTGCGGTCCCATTCGAGGCCCAGGTCGAGAATTTCCGCGCCGAGTGGTCGCGAACCGCGAAACGCTTCGCGCTCGCGGCGTCAGCCCAGGATCACGCGGGCTCGATACTGTTCGAGCGGAGCGTCAACTTGCTGCTGGCGCACGAAGACAAGAGCTATCCCGGCGCGACGATTGCGGCGATGAGCATTCCCTGGGGCAGCTCCAAGGGAGACGAGGAGCTCGGCGGCTACCACCTTGTCTGGACCCGCGATCTCGTTCACACCGCGACGGCGCTGCTCGCGGCCGGCGACACCGTGACTCCGCGCCGGGCGCTCGTCTATCTCGCTGTCTCACAACGCGCCGACGGCGGCTTCTATCAGAACTTCTGGATCGACGGGCGTCCCTACTGGCAGGGTGTCCAGCTCGATGAAGTCTCGTTCCCCATTGTGCTCGCCTGGCGCTTGCACAAGGCGAGAGCGCTCGGCGACTTCGATCCGCTCGACATGGTCGCGGCGGCCTGCGGCTTTCTCATCCGCGAGGGGCCGACCACGGCACAGGAGCGGTGGGAGGAAAACGGTGGGTTCTCCCCCTCGACGCTCGCCATCAACGTCGCCGCTCTCGTCTGCGCCGGCGACATGCTCGAAGCCGCAGGCGACGCCGCCACCGCGACGTTCGTTCGTGACTACGCCGACTTCCTCGAGCAACACGTGGACGCCTGGACGGCGACGACAGCCGGCACGCTCCTGCCGGGCGTGCCACATCATTACATCCGGATCAATCCGAACGTGGACGGTCTCGAGGATCCGGACGTTGGCGATGTCGTGCTGGCGAACCAGCCGCCCGGCGATCGCTTCGGCTATCCCGCTCGCGACATCGTCGATGCCGGGTTCCTCGAGCTCGTGCGCTATGGCATACGCGATCCGCTCGATCCGTTGATTGTCGACTCGCTTCGCGTGATCGACGCGGTCCTGAAGACCGAGGCGCCGCTTCCCTGCTGGCGCCGATACAACCATGATGGCTACGGGCAGCGGGACGACGGCTCGTCGTTTGACGGATGGGGCGTGGGGAGACCGTGGCCGCTGCTCACCGGGGAGCGCGGACACTACGAGTTGGCCGCCGGTCGGGATGCGGTTCCGTACGTACGCGCCCTCGAATCGTTCGCGGTGGGTATCGGCCTGATCCCGGAACAGCTGTGGGACCAGCCGTCGCTGCCCGAGCAGTTGCTGCGATACGGCGGACCGACCGAGGCCGCGCTTCCGCTCGTCTGGGCTCACGCCGAGTACATCCAGCTCGTTCGCTCCATCGCCGATGGCCGCGTGTTCGATCTCATCGACTGCGCGCGCGAACGCTACCTTGGTGGAGGGCGCGACCCTGTCGCTCGATGGGAGGTGTGGAGCGAGAGCCGGCAACTGACCTCGATTCCCGGCGGCGTCCGGCTGCGGATCATCGCCGCCGCTCCGTTCGTCCTCGAATGGACGTCCTCGGAGCAGTCACAGCTGGTGCGGCTCGAGAGCGTCAGCACTCGCGTGAACGTGTACTACGCCGACATCCCAACCGGTCAGCGTGGGCAGCTGAGATTCCGGCTCCAGTACCGTGACGATGCGGACGGTGCTCAGGAGCACACGATTGAAATTGGATTGCAGTGATCACCGCCTCACACTGTCACGCTGCATCTGTGAACGAGATCAACAGGAGAAAGGAGTAGGGAGAAGATAAGTATTCCTCTTGGATTCTCCTTTCTCTCTTCTCCTGTTGTTTCTTAAGACACGCAAGGCAGCGTAAAAGTGACTGAGGTAGATTCACAGGTTCTCGATCCGGCGTCGTCTGTCATGATGCCGCGGGCACGTGAGCCGGGGTTCGACGAACGGCAAGATTCAGCGCGCCACCGATGGCGCCCACCGCCAGCGCGCCGAGAACCAGCGTCGGCGTCCAGACACCTGCCACGCCGAGCGTCGCGTCCAGCGAGTACCCACCATACCCGGTGAACGCCAGCGCGACGACGGCCGCGGCGTACAACAGTGGCACCTCGATGCCGTTGGTCGCCGCGAAGAGGCCATTCTGGACGTGCACCGTGAAGATCGCCACGACCATGACGGCCAGCACGAGCGCAGGACCAATGGGACCGAGAAAACCGCCGGCGACGAGCAGGCCTCCGACAACCTCCGACGCGGCCGCTGTCGCTGCGAACAGCCGTCCCGGCCGGAATCCAAGAGACTCAAAGAAGCCGGACACGGCGGCGAATCCGTAGCCGCCAAACCAACCGAACAGCTTCTGCGTGCCGTGAGCCGCCATCAAGAGACCAAAGACCGAACGAACAATCAGCAAGCCTGCGTCCATAACTACTCCCTTCGGGATTTCACTATGACTTCCGGATGTAACTATACTAAGTATATCAACTATATGTCAAGTAGTTACTTGCATAATGTTTCATTCGGCGCTATCCTATTGGCAAATGGCTGGTTCTGCCCGACATCGCCCGGAGCTCTGCTCCCGGTTTCACCGCGCGAGTGAATTGATCGGCCGCCGATGGACCGGAGCGGTCATCTTCGTGCTGCTCCAGTCGAGCTGCCGGTTCGCCACGCTGCGCGAAGCCATTCCCGACATCACCGATCGGATGCTCAGCGATCGCCTTCAGGAACTCGAAGCCGAAGGCATCGTCGCGCGCACCGTCGTTCCGGAAACGCCCGTCCGCGTCGAATACTCGCTCACGAAGAAGGGACGCGCGCTGGCCTCGGCTTTCCAGGCGATCGCCGACTGGGCGCACAAGTGGGTCGAACTCGAATCGTCGAGCGCGAGCACGACCGAGCCGCGCCGCGTCCGCCGTCGCGCCTGACGCCACACGGAGTCGTCCGCGGACCCGTTACTGGATGATGGTGAGAGGCGTGAGAGTGACGGGCCCGAGCAGGCCCGACTCGAGCGGCTCCCACCCCGCTGCGCTGAAGAGGCCGTCTGATCCCCTGTTATCCGGAAAGCGCGCTGGAAAATTGACGTTGTAGAACTTCTTCCAGCCTACCCCCCGCATGTCGAGGTCGCGGATGCGGTTCGCCGAGAGATTGGTGACCGTTACTTCGAGCGTGTTGCTCGCGCTCATCTGAGACGCGCGGAGCACGACACGATACGGCGGTCCGATGAGTGTGGCGAGGTCGCGTCCGTTCAGGCGTACGCGTGCGCTCTCGGCGACGCGGCCGAGATCGAGCTGCCAGACCTCATCGCCCTTGTTCGGCCGCCCGAACGTTGTCGTGTACGCGGCCGTGCCTGAGAAGACCTCTGCGTCGTGGCCGAACGTCGTCCACGACACGAGCCGGCCGACTTTTCGATTCGATGGCAGCCGTGGTCCTCCCTTGAGAAAGCGTACCGTCCATGGCCCCGGAATCGTGACGGGTTCACCTGCGGTGCGAAACGCGTCAAACGTCTCGCTAACCGGTACCGGTGACTCGGTGACAATCAACGATCCGCCGGCGGGTATCTGCAAATAGACCTCGCGCATGTCTCTGGTTGCGCGGGTGCTCACGCGCCCATGGCGCCCGCTCATCGGATCGAACGCCGTCACGATCTCAGTCCGACCGTCGAGCGGCACCCACCCGTCAACTGCGCGGTCAGTCGCGTTGCTGACGAAGTAGATGCGGCCGATCGCGTCAACGCGCCGGGTGAATTGAAGACCATGGTCCACCATCGCCTCTCGATGTACGTTGGCGCGTGCCAGCAGCGGGCGAAGATCGCGTCCCTGCAGAATGCGGCCGAGGCCGATTGCGGCTGCTCTCGTGCCATCGACATCTGGTGCGCCGAACGTCACCGCATCGAGTACGGCCTTGAAGCGCGCTCGTCTGCCCTCGAGATCGGTCAAACCGCTCACGTCGGCGGGCCAACTGTCGAACGACACGACTGTCGCGCCGCTGCGCGCGAGCTGAAGGATTTGCAGAAGAGTTTCGAGAGGCACGTAGCGCGACGAAGGCAGGACGATCGTCGCATACGAGGCTCCCCCTTCGGTCGTGAGACGGCCGTTGCTGGTCAGCAGCCGGTGCACCTGACGATCGGAGATGAAGTCGTAGGTGTAGCCATTCGTTTGCAGTGTCTCGGCGGCCTTTTCGAAGGTCGTGCCCTGGGCGGGCGCCGCGGCCCCGCCGAAATGAGCCAGCATTGATTTGCCGCGCACGTCCAGCGATTCGTAGAACGGGTAGTACAGGAGAACGTCAGTGTCCGGCCGTCCTGACTGGAGGAAGGACTGGACGCGTGCGACATAGGCGTTGAGAGCGCTGAAGTCGTCCCACCAGGCATTCTGCGGGTTGAACTCGACGCTGGCGTAGAACTGCCAGCCTGGCCAGGTCTCTCCGACGGGCGAATACGCGGCGCCGTGATACACGATGTGGTTCACGCCGGCGGTGAAGAATCGATCGACCGCTGTTCGCACCTCGGCAAGCCGAACCCGGAAATGTTCGCCGAGCCAGGTTGCGGTCTCTGCAGAAACCAGCTTTCGTCCGGCAACATGTCCAGCCGACGTTGCCCACTTGAACCGCTGAATCTCAGCGCCTTCGGTTTCGGGTATGTCGCTCGCGGCGTAGAGGTCGAGCAGATTCGCAGGCGATCCGTGTGCTTGATTGCGTACCTGACGCCCGTGACGCCTCGCCCACGCCGACCACTCGGTCGTGAAGGTCTCGAGGAGCAAGTCTGAGATCGTTTCCCGATAGTCCGCCAGCACACGCGCGCTGACGTCGTTCGTGACGCGGCCGAAGAGCTCAAGTAAGTGACGGCGCAGGTCGTACCCGCGACGCCTTTCGAACTCGGCGAAGAATTGCGGTGTCCAGTCCGCTTCGCCGGTCGCATCATCCACCTCGTAAGAATCGTTGAAGAACGCGCGAAGGCCGGTGAGAGTGTGCCCGGCAAACGCGCGATCGAATGGCAGCAGGTATTTCCTGATGGCGTTTGTCGAGAAGTGATCGATCACGAACCCTTCACCACCCGGTGCCGCACGCTCGACGAGCTTGCCGTGCCAGCCGGCGAAGAGCGCGTACAGCGTCCAGCGACCCTGCGGCGCGGTCCAGTCCAACGTGCCATCCGGTTGGACGCGCGAGGTCAGGTCCGCGATCTCGCCGGCATCCGAATAGGCCATCAACACGGTCAGCGGCAGGTCGCGCGGGTACTTCACCTGCTCGAGGGCCAGGGCCTGGAGATTCCGGTTGGCCGTGAGCGGGTCTGCGAGATCCGTGATCTGAAGAGCCCGCGCTTCGGGTCTGATCACCGGCGCGGTCGACTGCGCGCTACGCGGCGAGTCCGCGGGCGTGCCTTCGTTGACGACGTGGATCTGATTGCCGATGGCGCGGACGAGCGGTGCCTGCCGGAGCTTCACTGGCTCGGTGAGACGTTCGCCGCCGGCGAGCGTCCAGGTCCTGGAGGCCATCGATCTTGCCTCGGTGTCGTCGTTGACCCACGGTCCACCGAACGGCCACCCGGTTCCGGTCGCCATGTCCACGCGCATCTTCAATCGAGCGGCCTCGCGGAGTGTGTGATCGAACATCGCCATCCACTGCGGAGACAGGTAGGAGATGAAGCGATCCTCCGTGCCGTGCACGCCGTAGATCGGCGTCAGCTCGACGCCGCCGATGCCGGCCGCAGCGAGCGCCTCAAGCTGCGCAGTGATCGACGGCTTGTCGACGGCACTCCCCTGCCACCACCACCGCGTCCACGGCTTCGTCTCGGCGATGATTGGCGGCCAGGCGCGCTGGCCTGGCTGCGCCGCGGGCGATTCCACCCACGCCAGCGCGCCGAAGAGGAGGAGAAGGAGCAAGGCTCGCGCGAACGGATTACCCGGATTTCGGCGGTGATTCGACATGTCAAGTGTGCGCAGAACGGACTGGTTGCGTCAGACTCGTTCCGCGACAAATCGTACAGCAAGTCGCATCGCGCAACCCGAACGCGCGGCTGGTCGTCGAATGCATCGACGCTTCATGGGGGGATTCGGTGATAGTCGTTCGTGTACGCTAACCCTGTAATCCCCGATCAGACTCTCGAGAATCGGTTTCGATTTGAGGAGTCGTCAAGCCATTGAGAGAATAGTACTTACAAATTTCGCACCCCCGGGCATGTCTGTTGCCTATAGTCGACGCGAGTGGAGGCCACCATGCGACGACTGATGATCCTCGTTGTGCTCGGGCTGGCACTTGCGGTTGGTGCCGAAGCGGGGCCGAAGCCGCCAAAGCCAATCAGTACGCCCAAGCCGACGATCGCGAAGACTCAGGCCCCGAAGGGAGGCGCGCCTAAAGGAGCGACCTTCAAGGGGTCGGCCCCAAAGGGCTCGACCATGAAGGCCACCGGCGCCCAGGCGAAGGGCGCGACCGTGAAGGTAACTGGCACCCAGGCGAAGGGCGCGACGGTGAAGACAAAGGGCGCGCCGGCGACGCTATCAAGTGGCACGTCCGCGAAGGCCACGAAGAGCGACACGAAATTCGCGAAGGCGCATGACAAGGCCCCAAAGACAGAAACCAAGTCGGCCAAGGTTGAACAGAACACGAAGAAGACGAACACTGCTGCGTCAAGCGGTACAAATACGTCCTCACCGACTCGTATTTCGAACGCACCAATCGACTATACCGGCACGGCCCTCGGTCAGAAGCTCCAGAAGAACAGCGCGATCCGCTCCAAGATCGAAGCGAAGCTGCAGGCTGCCGGTTACAGCGGCACCGTCTACGAGGCTGCCTATGGGTTCAAGAACCTGGGACAGCTCAACGCCGCGACGAACCAGGTGCAAAACCAGGGGTACTCATTCAACCTGCTCAAGGTGCTGATGACGGGCACGTATGTGGACCCTCGGACCCACGTCGTGTATCGCGCGAACCAACTACCGGACGGCACGGTGAATCTCGTGCGCGCGAGGCTCGCGACGAACCCGGCGTCTACGCAGAGCCTCGGACAGGCAAAGCAGGCGATCGCTGGAGGCGCCGAAATGCCGAACATCGAGCGCGTTCACACGAACAGTACTTCCACGACGAATCCCCCCTCGTCTGCCAGCGGCCCGTACCCGACGAGCGCCTCGTCGGACGGCGGCATTTCGTCGACGGGCAACACCACGACGGCGTCGAAGAGCAATCGCCAATCGAAATCGAAATAGAAGAACACGGTCAACACGACGCTCCCGAGCGAAGTTCTGACCTTGTGCTCGGTGATCCCGATAGTGACTCTGGCCCGCGGGGCGGCTTGGCCGCCCCCAAGAACAACAGTCAACAGAACCTCGACGTACCAACTTTAGAGCGTCCTGCTCGATCTAACAGTTCGTCCGCAAATTAGACATAGGGTGGCTGCCGTGACGCGTGTTGTGCATTACGATGCGCGCACTTCAAAGCAGTTCCCATGGTTTTTCGTCTCATGCGGACCGCCATTGCGGTCCTGATGACGGCCACGCCCGCACTCGCGGGTGTCGTGATGTCGTCGTCGCGCCAGCACACCGCCGCAACCAGGCCGGAGAAAGAGACGCGCACGGCCGCGCCGCAGAAGATCGATTCGCAGATCCTCCAGGAGATCTACCGGAAGCGTGGTCAGGCTGCTGAAAAGCAGGTCCCTGAAGGATCGACGCTCGTGCGGATCGATGACAAGGGGCGGGCGCTGGTCGACATTCGCGTCAAGGTCTCGGCCGAATCGCTCAACCTGGTCAAACGCCGCGGCGGGTCGATCGTGTCGAGCTCGCCGAAGTACGACTCCATCATCGCCCACCCAGGCGGCGTCGATCGTAATCGTCAAGAAAGCCGCGGCCGCCGCGCGCTTCCTTCACGTCAACATGAATCGGGGCCGGCTGCAGCTCACGACGTCCGGACAGACGCACGGCCACTCGACGGTCGATTCGACCGGGGCGTATGGCGTCGCGGCGACGCCGGCCGTGGGGCCGTTTCCTGGGCCGTTCGGCCCGGCCAGCCGGGTCGAGACGTTCAGCTCCGATCGGCCGCGCCGCATCTTCTATCACGGCAACGGTACGCCGTTCACGGCCAGCCTGCTCGCATCCGGCGGCAAGGTGCTGGACAAACCTGATATCACCGCCGCCGACGGCGTGGCCGTCACGGGTGTGGGAGGATTTCCGAATCCCTTCTTCGGGACCTCGGCGGCGGCGCCCCATGCTGCCGCAATCGCCGCGTTGCTGAAGTCGGCGATTCCTGGCCTGACTTCGGCGCAGGTCCGCTCCGCGCTGACGTCGACGGCGATCGATATCGAAGCCGCGGGCTTCGACCGCGACTCCGGCGCAGGCTTCCCAGGGTTTGCTGCGGCAACAGGTACGCGCGTGTTAGACGCCTACTCCTTCGAGTCGTGCGTCACCAGCGTGCCGTCGTGCGTGACGGTGACGATGACCAACAGCGCCGTTGGCGCGAATCCGGCGTTGCTCGACGTCGCCTATATCCCATCGTTCGATCCAGCAAACCTCTCGCTCGGATATGCGGCTGACCCGGCGGCGAGCCAGATCACAGGCGGACCGATCTCGTTCTCTTTCGATCTGCCAGGCGGAGGCACTCCGTTCGCGCTCGCCGTGCATGAAGTGAACCCGGGCCTCGCGGTCGGCGCCAACTATTCGCTCTCGGTTTCGGGCGGCTGCTTCGGTAATTGCTCCGCGCCGAACAGGGTGCCCGTCGCCAAGGCGAAGAACGTCACCGTGTTCGCGAGTGCCGTCGCATGCAATGCAGCGGCGTCGGCCGACGATGGATCGTTCGATCCCGACGGCGATGCGTTGACGGTCACCCAGTCGCCGGCCGGACCCTACGCGCTCGGGACGACGCCGGTTCTGCTCACGGTCGTCGATCCGCGAGGGGCCACGAGCCAGGCGATGGGGAGCGTGACGGTCGTCGATCGGCAAGCGCCGGTCGTGAACAACGTCTCGACCACGCCGTCGCGGCTCTGGCCGCCGAACCACAAGATGGTGGACGTGGCAGTCGGATTCGATCTCAGCGACAGCTGCGGCGGGACGTGCGCGCTGACCGTCTCGAGCAACGAGCCGCCGAATGGCACTGGCGACGGCGAGACGTCGCCGGACTGGAGCGTCGTCGATTCGCATCACGTGCAGCTCCGCGCCGAGCGCTCGGGCAAGGGCAACGGCCGGACCTACACGCTGACGCTGACGTGCACGGACGCGGCCGGGAACGCCACCGTCAAGAAGACGACGGTGTTCGTGCCGCACAATCAGTAGAGGGCGATTGGGGCGGGGGCCAGCACCCGCTCTACACGTTCGGCGGGTGACGAAGCCCTCGCCCCGCAGTGTCACCCAAACCCATTGACGGCGGCGGCCGCTCACATATAATCGCGGCTCCCTTAGCCATTGCCTTCCTGATTCAGCAAACGGGCCTTCGAAGAAGAGTCAGTGCTGGCGCGCGGACAACTACGTTCAAACGGAGAGGCCTATGAGACCCCAGATTCTCGCCCGGCTCGCCGTCGTCGTTTCCTTAATGCTCCTCGTGTGCAGCACTGTCGTTGTGCATGCCGAGGACATCAGCGGCCCTATTAGCGCCACCAAGATCATCATCGAAGACAGCCGGCTGGTCGGAAACGTGACATGCACGACCACGACTTCACCCTGCATTCAGTTTGGTGCGCCCAACATCAAGCTTCAATTGAACGGCTTCACGATCACCGGTCCCGCCAATCCGGACGATTCGTCGACGTGTCAACCGACCTCCGGACCGCCGGCAGCAGACGGCATCGCCAATGGGATTAACGCCGCCACAAGCCAGGCTGGCGTGAAGATTCTCGGACCCGGGATGGTGCAGAAGTTCAGGCGCCATGGCATCTTGATCTTTGGAGCTGCGGGCGTCAGCACCGGCGTGACTGTGAAGCATGTCACGTCGCACCATAATTGCTATAGCGGTTTGCTGACCAACGGCATGACCGACAGTGTGATCGAGGAGATTGTCTCGGTTCGCAACGCCGCGAATTCCGCCGCCGCGCCGTGTGGCGGCAACTGTCTCGTCAACAGCAACAACAATCACATCTGGAAAAGTCAATTCAGTGGGAATGGATCGGTTTGCCCGACCGCGGTCTGCGTACCAGGAGCGGCGACTGTCGCCTCGAACAACGACTTCGGCGTCGGTCTGATCGGCACGAGTAGCGGCAACGTGGTCGAGCTCAATTCCATCGATGGAAACGCGAACGGAGTCCTGATTCAGGCCGGCGCCGCTGGCAATACCATTCGAGGTAACACCATTGCGGGAAATCCTCCCAGCCAGGTGTCGCGAACTTTCGGTCCTGTCGGGTTCGACATCAAGGACGAGGCGACGCTGGTGCTTGGCGCTCGCAACACGTACCAGAGGAATTGGTGCATCACCTACTTCGGACCGGCCGACGTCGCGCCCTGTCCGGGCTTCCCGGTGATCGCGCCGCCAGCGATCAAGGGATTGACGGCGACCCCTGATGTCCTCTGGCCGCCGAACAATGAGATGGTACCGATCGTCTTGGCGCCGACCGTCTCCGACGACAGCGATTCCGCGCCGACCTGTCAGATTACCGAGGTGTCGAACAACGAATCCACGAGTTCGCCCGGCCAGAGCTGGACGATCACGGATCCGCTGACGCTCACACTGAAGGCCGAGCGGAACGGATCTGGAACCGGGCGCATCTACACGATTACCGTGACGTGCACGAACAGTGCGGGGTTGAGCGCCACCCGCACGGCGACGGTGCAAGTTCCTCACGATCAGCGGAAATGAACGTCCGTCAATAGAGGCGGCCGCGGCGTCACGTCAGCGGCCGCCTCAATTGAGCGCCAAGCTGTCCAGATACGACGGGGCCGTCACCGCTCCGGCAGACCTCAAGATGTCCGCGAGTCGTCGGGCGCTGTTGAACACCCGAACGGCGTATTCTAGTCGCACGATGATCTCTGCCGCAGATCTTGTCGGCGCGATGCTCGGCATGCTGTTTCTGACGCCTTGGTCTGGCCGCCGGCGCAGCGGCCGCGCTCCGCACCGTGCGGCACGATCGCACGCTCCTCTGGTTCGGCGTCTTCGCCTTTTTGTACGGTCTCCGGCTGATCGCCCGGAGCGATGTCGTTCAAGCCGTGGTTCCCGTATCGAAAGGAACCTGGCACACGGCCGCGGACGTGATCACGTACGTGATCCTGGTCGTGGCGGCGCTGCTCGCGTCCGCCGCGCTCGCGGGGGGTCGGCGCGGCATTCTGCGCTACGTGTGGAGGATCGATCTTCTCGGCGCGGTCGTCGCAGTCGCGTGGGATTTCGGCGTCGGCCGTTCAGGCGCGGCGATGCCACTGAACAGAGCGCTCGTGATCGGCAACATCGCGATCGCGGTTGTCTCTGTTACGCTCGATACTCGACACCGCAGGTGGACCCGCGACGGCTGGATCGTGCTTGCCGGCGCGTCTGTCTTCGCCGCTGTTGCGGTCGTGAACAACGCTCGCGGGGTCTGCTCGGCTCACGTCGACCCCGAGCCGTTCGCCATGCTCATTCTGGTCATCTGTCTCGGCTACGTGGTCGTGAACCGCGTGTTCCAGACCGAGCGACGCGTGGCAGCCGTGGGTCGCGAGCTCGAGACGGCGCGGCAGATCCAACGATCGATCCTCCCGAAGCGTCCGCCGGCAATCGAAGGCTTGTCGATTGCCGCGCATTACGACTCGATGGCAGAGGTGGCCGGCGATTTCTACGACTTTGTCGTCACGCCGTCCGGTCAGCTCGGTGTGCTCGTCGCCGACGTCTCAGGGCATGGTGTGCCTGCGGCGATTGTGGCGTCGATGGTCAAGATCGCCCTGGCAGTTCAGGAAGGGGACATTGCGGATCCAGGCCTGGTCTTGACGCGGATGAACCGCGCGCTGTGCGGCCGGTTCGAGCTGGCCTACGTGACCGCCACGTTTGCGCTGATTGACCCGGCCACCCGAACGCTCACCTACGCGGCCGCCGGCCATCCGTCTCCGCTGCTGGTGCGCGCCGCTGGCAGGGTGGACTCGCTCGACGAGCGCGGAATGGTGCTGGGCTTTCTTCCCGACGCGCGCTACACGTCTGCGACCGTGCGAGATCTCGCGCCCGGCGATCGCCTCGTGTTCTACACGGACGGCCTCACGGAGGCGTCTCGAGATGATGGTGAATTCTTCGGCGACCGTCAGTTTCGCGATCTGCTGACGATTGGCCTGTCTCAGCCCGCGGATCGGTTCCTCGCGACGCTCATCGACCGCGCGCGCCAGTGGACCGGCGCCGACTTCACCGATGACGTCACCGTGGTCGTGGTGGATTGGATTCGGCACGCAGCGGCCGTCTGAGACGCTCGTGCGTTGACTTCGTCTTCGAGCTGACGCCATCGTTCCACATGCACGGAACAACTCTCACTGGAAATCGTCGAAGTCATCGTCCACGCTTATCGGTAACTGGGAGCGCTCACCGTTCTCAGGGCTACAGGCCGGAGGCAGTATGGATATTCGTGATTTCGCCCGGGCGTACCTGCTGCAGGTGCCGCCGCTTCCGACGCCGGTCACCTCAAACGGGCCGTTGGCGGCTCTCTTCACTCGGCTCAGCGGCATCACGCATCTCGATCTGCTGCGGAGCTGGGGCAAAGCGCCGCGGGCGGACGGCAACACCTTCGCGGACACACCCCCTGGCCTGACGAGTTGCAACGGCTTTGTCGGGATCTACGGCAACTCCATTGGCCTTACGGAGCCGACACCGCCAAAGTCTCTGGGGAAATTCAAACTCGACCAGAAGCTCAAACAGTGGGGAAAGAGCCATGCCTGGGTCCCGTCGACCGCCGGTGCGCGTCCGAAATTCGGCGATATTTTCGAAATCGCCCCGCGACTACACGAGGGCATCTCGCTCGATTTCGAAGGCGACGTCTGGAATACGGCCGAAGGAGGCCAGGGCGGTTCGCAAATGGGCTTCGACATCATCAAGCGGAAACAGGCGCGCCAAATCAGCGATGTCGTCACGAATGACAAGAATGAGACGCTGAAAGGGTGGGTGGACATCGAGCGGTTCCTCAACGGGCCGCCGCCGACAACCGTACCCAGCTGGTTGCCGGGCTGGTGGTCGGTGCCGTGGCGAGGACGGACGTTCTTTTACTTCTTCGACTCGAACTTCACGGCGAGCTGGACATTCACCAAGCCGGTCAGCAATGCGCTTGCCCCGCTGACGTTCGACGACACCGCCACGGTGACCTTCGACGACGCGAAATCCATCACGCTGAAATGGTCGAAGACGGGATCGGTCGAGAAGTTCTCCGCGGTAACTGAGGCCAGCCTGGTGGGAACCTGGAATGCAGCCGAGCCGTTGATCGCGACCAAGATGTTTTGATTGACCGACCTGCCCGCGTCGAGCTCGGCGGGTCGAGAGTCCCGGATCGCCGCTTGCTTGTATCCCCACCAGCGCTCCCCACCGCACAACTCAACGGCGGAATCTCGCGAGAGCGCTCGAGGAAAGGGGACACGGACGATGCTCAGCGAAAAGGATGCCGTTGCCACGAGACAAAACGTCGGGGCGTCCGCGCGGTCGACGGGGTAGAAGAAGGACGGTCCGGTCGCGACGCTCGTCGTCAAGGCAGCGACGTGATCGGATGCTCCTTCTGCGTGACAAACGAGAGCCATCGCTTCGCAAATTCAGCATTAGGCAACCAGCCTGATGGCTTCAGTCCTTCGCGCGCATCCTGTTGGCGCCCGATGGCTGCGCCGCTGACCCACCAGTTGTCACCGCCCCACGCGTCTTTCGTACCGTGACACCAGATTGGTTCAGCGGGCGGGAAGACGTTCGGGCAGCCGTGCTTTGTCTCGGCAGCAGTGTGGATGAATCCGTACCGGTCCGTGTCTCTCCCTCGTGTCAGCCGCTGAACGGCGGTGGCCTCCAGCCACGCGAGGACTAGCGTCTTGGCGTTGATGACGCAGCAATGTGGCGTCTTGTTCTGCGCCACAAAAGTCCAGGGCGCCCCTTGATCGAAGTACTTGCGAAAGTACGTATACGGTCGTTCGGTCCCCGTAATCCTATCCGTGCTGCCGGCAACGATTAGCTGGGGGATCGCCATTCCCTTGGGAGAAAGTTCTATCGTCTCAAGTCCAAGCGGATTGTGTCCCGGGTTGGCGGCAATGACCGCCAGGACACGGTCGGGAGCATACTGCGCAAAGCGTCCAACCAGTGACCCCGTTCCGGAAAAGCCCAGCAGAATCAATTTGGCTGACCCCAACTCGGGATGCTGCGACAGGTCGGCGAATTGTGTGAGTGCAGCGAAAAGCGCGCGCCCAATTCCCTTTGACGGGTCCATGTTCATGTCCCCATCAGTACCGGCCTTTGCGCTGCAGTGAAAAGGCAGCAAGAGCGCCCAGCCGTGACGACGGGCGAAAGCCTGAACGTCCGGATCTCCGTAATACCGAAGCATGTCGCGTCCACGGTCAAAAATCACCCACACTCCCTGGATCGGTCTCGTGCGATCAGTGAGTGTGATCTCGTAGCGACAGTCCGACGCGAGGTCCTCATCGGGCAGCGGGGTAACCGAGCCTTGAAAAACCACGCCTTCAGCGTCAACCGTATGCAGAACGACAGTGACTGACACGACTGCCGCGGATAGAAGAAATCTCAGAGATAGCGTCCGCATCGATTGCGACTCTATTCTTCGTTTGCGAGCCCTGCAACTGAAGCGCTCCCGCATGAGTGTCTTGACGTTTGCCTATTTATTCCACACACTGGAACAAATGCTATGGCTGACCATGTGAAGGACTTCGAGCTGATGGTTCTCCTCGCGGTGTTGCGGCTGGAAGAGGACAGGGCTTACGGCGTTCCGATTGCGACCGAAATCGAGCAGACGACAGGTCGTAGCGTCGCGCTTGCCAGCGTCTACGCAGTCCTCGAGCGACTGGAAGACAGAGGCTGGGTTTCGTCGCGCGTCGGCGAATCGACCGCACAACGGGGCGGTCGAGCGAAACGGCACTTCCGCGTGACCACGACGGGCGTTCGTCGCGTCCGTGAGGCGAAGGGCGTTCTCGTCAAGATGTGGATGGGCATCCGTGAACTCCAGGGAGGCACAACGTGAAACCAACCGCTCCACCCTCATTGGCTACGAGACTGCTGGAGTCGCTTGTCCCACAGCGAACGTCTGAACCTCTGCTCGGCGACTTGACCGAGCAATATACGTGCGGCCGCTCGCGGACATGGTATTGGTGGCAGGTCATCCTGGCCCTTGTGATTAGCGCGGGCCGTGAAGTGCGGACGCGCAAGCTCCAGGCGATTCGCGCCGTCGTCGTCGGCTACCTTACCGGAGCGTCGCTCTGCTATTTCACGACGTCGCTCGTTGGGCGATTCGTGGGAGGCTACATGGGGGTCTACACGACCTACTACCTGGTCTTCTTGCCGCTTGCTTTTTTCAGCGCTGCCGCCAGTGGCTGGACTGTGCGTCGGTCACATCCCAGGGCGATGGTGCTCATCTGGGCCGGTTTCTGGGTCGTCGCGAGCGTCGTGGCATTTGCCGTGTATGCCTGGCTTCCTATTTCTGATCGGATGCCCGCTCCGGTCCTGGTGTTTTTTGTCGTCGTCGACTTCATCATCGCGCCGCTCGGCGTGTTGGCGGGAGGGCTTTGGGGTTCGTCTGGTGCAAACGATGCCCGGGCGTCCACAACCATCTGACGGGGCTAGCAATGAGTGTGCGTTTCAATCGCCGCGCGCTCGCCGGAGCTCGGAGCAATTGGCCGGCCGGATCCCCGCCAACGCCAAGCCTGTACTTCGCCTCTGCCTAGGGCCTTGGCGCCGTGATGCGTGCGCACATCAACATATTCGTCAGTAGCGGTAGGGGCTCCCCTCGCGATTGGACTAAATCCCTGGCATTTCAGTGTTGAGGCGCGCGTCCTGAAATTGCAGGCGAACCGGTCCATGCGGACACTGCTCACAAGAAGCGTGCATGCCAACGTTGGGGGAATCTCGACGCGGCGAGCCTCGATCACTGTCGTTCTAGCCGGTGTACTGGTCGCCGCTGGAGTGGTTCCCAGCGTGGCGCAGGCGACCCGCACCTTCGACAATCTCGGCGCCGATGTGCATCAGGGCGAGATCGTATACGTCACGGACCAAGGGGGCACGAGAGTGAAGGGCAGCGTCGTGAGGATCTCAGCGATGTCGATCGAGTTGCTTGTGAACGACGGCTCGCGCGAGTGGGCCGCCTCGGATGTAGCGTGGATCACGCAGCGCCGGGGCCATGCGGTCCGAGGCGCCTTGATCGGACTCGCGTTCGGAGCCGGCTCTGGGGTACTCATCGTCCTCACGGACCCCGTCTGCCAGAGTAACCCCCACGCGACATGGGGGTGTGGTGCTGATGACGCACTGTTTCTCGCGGGCTTGTTGGGCGGCATTGGCGCCGGCGCCGGTGCGGCAATCGGCGCTGGTATCAGAACGGAGCGTGTCCTGTACGCGGCGCCGAGTCGTCAGTCGGCGCATGTGTTCTCAGTCCGCGTGGCAGCGGGCGCAATTGGGTTGCGAGCCCAACTCCGGTTCTGAGTATCACGGCCGCCGGCGCCAGATCACCGGCTTGTCACGGTCGTCAAGAAGAGCCGAAGTCGAAGTATGCAAAATGTAGATCGGACAACTCGGCCGGCGGTAACGGCATGGGCTTCTGCCAGTAGAACGGGCAAATGAACGTGTCCCCTTTGGCGCCGTGAATCGCGAGTGCATGACGCCATTCCTCCTCGACATATCGAGAGCGGCTCGCCGCGGCCGACCAGCACAGTTGAAAGCGATCCGCACGGTCGATCTCGTCGAGGATTCGTGGGTTCCAACGATCGCCGGCTCGAAGGACGGTGACATCGCGCAGGTAGTCGATGCGGACGAGTTCGTACGCCTGCTGCAGAAGTGTCACGATGCGATCGTCATCGTGCGAGTACGAGACAAAGACGCGAGAGAAGGGGCGGGCGGCCGCGCCTTCGATCGGAAGCGACTGCTCGAACAGTAGCTCGGGAGAGGCGACGATCGATGTCGGGACCTCGCCAACGAGCAGCGGGCCGACGTAGATGCGAACGTGGCCGCGGAGTCGGCGCTCCGTCGCGTAGCCCGCGACGTCGGGAGATGCCTGCAGACGGAACTCCACGGTGTGGATTTCTTCTAGCCACTGTATGCGTTGCTGTGGTGGATTGAACCGGCATCCCGGAATTGTCGGCACGACCATCATCTCTGCCCCGCGAACGATCGCGACACGGGCGGCTTCCTCCTCGGTCCCATAGGCCGGGCGCGATGACCCAAGTCGGTGAACGCTGTCGGCGTCGACTGCTGCAGCGTTCCCGCTATGCAGGTAGACGAGCAACGACGTCCACACGCCTGGCCTGACAGCGAGTGGCCGGTAAACTCTGAAATAGGCGCCCGTGTCTACGCGCCCCGGGCGTTCGTCGTCCGGCATCAAATCCGCATCAGCGCCTCCGTATCCGACGTAGCCGTGCGGCACCGCAGCCCCCAGGGGGTCTTCTCTTGCCACATCGACCGACACGCCTCGCAGCATGCTGACAATTTCCGCAAGCCCGCGAAGTGACACCGCCGCTTCCTGACCCATTCGTTCGACGAGGCCTTCGCGAAGCTCGTCGAGCCAACGCCCGGCATCATCGACCGCGGCTAGAACCCACTCGTCACGCTGCGCCGCGCGTAGGCAGAAGTCATCGCTCTCGCGCGTGAGCGACCCGTCGAGGCCAGTTCGCAGGAGGTTGACGAGATCGCGCACGGTGAGCGTTCCGCGTGATGTTCTAACGACTTCCGCGTCTTGGAGCTCTTTTAAGAGCCCGTCCGAGTCTGAGAGCGCGGCGAGGACATTCAACCGGTATATCGGATCGGCGTCCTCCACTTGCGGATGCACACAGCTCCAATAGTCGCGCACGAGCCGATTGAGAACGTAGAGACCCCGCGCAAGACCGGAAAGCCCCTCCGTCGCCAGCAGCGCACGCAGAAGATAGATGGCCGTACGGAGGTCTTTCGACCGCGCAAGTAACGCGTGAGCAAGCTGAGACAGCCGCCACCAATCCGGGCGCACAGCATCGACGCGGTAGGCGCCGAGCCCAAGTGCCGGCCGCCCGCGCGCGTCGCGCTCGAGCTCCAAAAACGGCGCCTCGTATTCAAGGTTGGGCCCGCAGGGCGAATCGCCGTCGCTCGCGTCGGCGAAAAGCGACTCGAGGTCGGTATAGTCAATCAAAGTCACGTCGCCGAATGCGTATGATGGTCCGAAAACCTGGGCGTTCGCTTCCATGCTCGACTATGATTTCCGCGT
>CAVOPH010000012.1:0-252807 GCA_963697775.1 uncultured Acidobacteriota bacterium
TCATCGCGAGCGACACCAGATCTTCCTCGAACCAGAAGGACTCGACGTCGACGAGATCTACGTCAATGGCTTCTCGATGAGTCTCCCGGCGGACCTTCAGGCGGATCTCGTTCACTCGCTGCCGGGTCTCGAGTCGGCGGTGATGCTTCGCCCCGGTTATGCGGTCGAGTACGACTTCATCCAACCAACCGAGCTCGATGCGACGCTGGAGGCCAAGCGACTCCGGGGGTTGTTCCTCGCCGGCCAGATCAACGGGACGTCCGGATACGAGGAAGCGGCAGCTCAAGGACTGATCGCCGGGATCAATGCCGCACGGGATCGCCACTCGCCCCCCTTCACGCTTCGACGTGACGAGGCGTACATCGGCATTCTCGTGGACGATCTCACGACGCGAGGATGCCTCGAGCCTTACCGGATGTTCACGTCCCGCGCCGAACATCGGCTGCTTCTTCGAATCGACAACGCCGATCTCCGTCTGACAGCCGCGCGCGCGTGAGGCCGGCCTGTGTCCGACGAGCGGTGGGATCGATTTCGCTCCCGTCGCGCACGATTCGACCACAATCTGGCGACCGTTCGACGAATGACGGTCTCGCTGCCGTCCGGCGAACGCGTTCCTGCGACCCGTGCGCTGAAGCAGCCGGAGGTTCGGCTCGAGCCATCGCATTCAACGCTGGCATCTGCCGCTGCAGATCGATTCGCGAGACCGGACCATCGACATAGCAAGCGTCGAGACAGAGATCAAGTACGAGGGCTATCTTCGTCGTCAGGCGATCGTCGTCGACCGTCAGCGTCGTCACGAATCACGACGCGATTCCCGCAGACTTTGTGTTCAAAGGGATCCCGGGGCTGTCGCGTGAAATGGTGGACCGACTGACGCAGATCCGCCCGGCCACGCTCGGTCAGGCATCCCGGATTCCTGGAGTGACGCCGGCTGCGGTCGCGCTTCTCGGCACTCATCTCGACAGACCCAGGCGTTCGCGACGTTTTACCGCGGAATTGGAAAAGTTCTTCGACGCTCTGGCGACGAACGGAAGGGGTCGGGCTCTGATACTCTCATGCCGTGGCCGCCGCGGGATTTTCGCACTCGGCTGTCGAGACGGGCGAAAAAGGCCGGAGTCTTTCTTCCAGATGATCTTGTTGGGTCGCCTCACCTGCTATTACGAGCTTCTGTCACACTGGAACCGCAAGATCAATCTCACAGCGCTCGATCAGGCCGGACGACGCGATAGATCGGTTGCTCTTGGAGCCGGTACTTGGCTGCGCGTTACTTCCGCCGACGACATCAAGCGTTGATGGACATCGGTTCCGGCGGCGGTTCCCCAGCCATTCCCCTCAAGCTGTGCGCCCCGACGGCATCGCTCTGACGATGGTGGAAGCCAAGGCTCGAAAGTCGGCATTCCTTCGTGAGGCGGTGCGGGCGATTCGGCTGGACCGAAGACCACCGTCGAAGACGCCGATACGAGGAACTGCTAGCCAGGCCTGAGCTCCACGAGGCTTTCGATGTGCTGTCACTTCGGGCCGTCCGGGTCGAAGTTCGAACCTTCTCACGCTGCAGGCGTTTGTCAGACCTGGAGGGCCTGTTCTTTCTCTTTCGCGGCGCGAGCGGGCCCGACTCGCCAGACGTCGTTCCTCCTCTCCGCTGGACGGGAACGTTTCCGCTTGTTGAGACGCTTCAGAGCCGACTGACGCTCTTGCAGAAAGATCCTTTGAGTGTTCCACGTGGAACAGTGATTGGCCGTTGCGCGGTTGACAACGCCGGCGATCACCGAGTGACCATGCCGTTGCGACCCGACAGTCTCAAGCCTAAGTATTTGGTCATTTAACCTAATGAATGCTAGGGTCAGAGCCGTCGCCAACCAGAAGGGGGGCGTCGGCAAAACCACGACCGCCATCAACCTCGCCGCTTCGCTGGCGATGGCCGAACAGCGCGTGCTGCTCGTCGACATGGATCCCCAGGCCAATCTGACCAGCGGTGTCGGCCTCAAAGGCCGCGCAGCGCCTGGCGGCACGATCTACCAGGCGCTGACCACTGACGTCGACGATGCGTCGCAATTCGTGCTGGCGACCTCCGTTCAGGGACTCTCGCTCATTCCCGCCGATCGCAACCTCACCGGCGCCGAAATCGATCTCGTCACGATCCCCCACCGTGAGAGCCGGCTTCGCGTCCTGCCTCGATCGGCTTGCGCGGCAGCTTCGACTACATCTTCATCGACACGCCGCCGTCGCTCGGTCTGCTCACGCTGAACGCGCTCGTCGCCGCCGACGCCGTGCTGATTCCGCTCAACTGCGAGTACTTCGCGCTCGAAGGCCTCGCCGATCTCGTCGCGACGCTGCGCCGGGTCCGCGCCGCGTTCAATCCGTCGCTCGACATCGCCGGCGTGTTGATGACGATGTACGACGAACGAACCAACCTGGGCCAGCAAGTGTCGCGCGACATCCGCGCGTTCTTTCAGGAACGCGTGTACGACACCGTGATTCCGCGCAACATCCGGCTCGGCGAAGCGCCGAGCCACGGCATCCCGGCAATTCTCTACGACGTGAAATCTCGCGGCGCCGAAGCGTACCTCGCGCTCGCGCGCGAAATGCTCGAGCGCGATCGCACCGCGACCCCCACCACGACGGAGCAGCAGCATGGCTGACAAGCGTCCCGCACTCGGACGAGGTCTCTCGGCGCTCATTCCCGATGCCGCCGCCCCCTCGCTCAACGACCGATCGCTCGACGTCGACACCGATCTCCTGCGGCCCAATCCGTTTCAGCCGCGCACGGCGATCGACGAGACGAAAATCGACGAGCTCGCGCGATCGATCCGCGCCAACGGCATCATTCAGCCGATCGTCGTGCGCCGCGCCGGCGAGGGATACGAGATCGTCGCCGGCGAACGGAGATGGCGGGCATCGCAGCGCGCCGGCCTTCTCAAGGTGCCGGTCGTCGTTCGCGACATTCCTGACGACCGGCTCCTCGCGGCCGCGCTCATCGAGAACATCCAGCGCGAAGATCTGAATCCGGTCGAAGAGGCTCACGCCTATCGTCGTCTCGCCGACGAGTATCACCTCACGCAGGAGCAGATTGCCGACGCGGTCGGCAAGGATCGATCGTCGGTGGCGAACTACCTCCGCCTGCTGAAACTGCCGCAGGAAGTGCTCGCCGGCCTCGGATCGGGCGCGCTCTCGATGGGACACGCCCGCGCGCTGCTCGGCGCTTCCGGACGACGCGTCACAGCTTCGCGTCTCGCGCGACGTGATCGGCCGGAGTCTGTCGGTGCGCGAAACCGAAGCGCTCGTGAAAAAGGTCACGCAGCCCGCGCCGCCAAAGGCCGCCGGTCGAGAAGGACGTCCACACCCGCGCCGCGGAAGAGCGCCTGCGCTTCGCGCTCGGCACGCGCGTCCGGATCGAGCGAAAGCGCAACGGTGGGCAGATCGAAATCGATTTCGGTTCGGAAGACGAACTGCAGCGACTCTTCGAGATGCTCACGGACGGAGAGTAGGGGAATTGCTGATTGTTGAATGCTGATTGCTGATTGAAAGGCAATCGGCTGACAAGCGGCGACACTTCTGAATCAACAATCTACACAGTCACGCTGCATTCATACCTTCGAGACAAGACAGGAGAACGGAGAAAGGAGAATGCTCAGGTGGGCACTCTCAATCAGCAATCGAAACTTACATGAAGAAACGATTGACCGACTACGCCGCGTGCGCCGGTTGAGCGAGCAAGCTCGCCGCGGGTGAGCTCGCCCAGGTGCTGGGCGATCTGCCGTCTCATCACGACGACCGGGTCCTCATCGACTATCGGACCTCGGACGATGCCGGTGTGTACCGGATCGGCGAGCGACCGCGCGCTGGTGCAGACGGTGGATTTCTTTACGCCGATTGTCGACGACCCGTTTGTGTATGGACAGATCGCCGCGGCCAACGCGCTGAGCGACGTCTACGCCATGGGCGGCCGTCCGTTGACGGCGCTCGCGATCGCGGCGTTTCCGAAGGACGCCGAGCGCGACATCCTGCAGCAGCATTTTCGCCGGCGGACTCGACAAGCTGCGCGAAGCCGACGTCGCACTGCTCGGCGGACACACGGTGCAGGACTGCGGAGATCAAGTTCGGCTATGCGGTTACCGGTGAAATCGATCCGTCGCGTGTGCTGGCCAACGCCGGCGCGCAGCCAGGCGACATGCTCCTGCTGACCAAAGTCGATCGGAACTGGCATCATCGCCACCGCGCTGAAGTTCGGCCGTGCCCCGCAGGCGGCGATCGACGCGGCGACCCGATCGATGATGACGCTGAATCGCGCCGCCGCCGAGGTTCTCCAACGGACGGCTGCCGGCGTTGTGCATGCGTGTACCGACATTACCGGGTTCGGCCTGATCGGACACGCGTCCGAGATGGCGGTGGCGAGCGGTTGCTCGATCGAAATCGACGCCGCGCGCGTCCCGTTGCTCGACGGCGCGCGGGAGCTGGTGCGCGGCAATATCCCGGGCGGCGGGCGCACCAATCGCGAACACTTCGGGCAGCGGCGTGCGCGTCGCGCCCGACGTCGACGAGACCGATCCTGGATCTGCTCTACGACCCGCAGACCTCAGGCGGACTTCTGATCGCCGTCGCGCCCGGACGATGCCGACCGGGTCGCGACCGCGCTCGCGGAGGCCGGCGTGCCAGCCGTTCCGATAGGACGTGTCGTGTCGCGGCGCGGGCCGCGAATTCTGGTTGTGATGTAGCGCTCGCCGGAAGAGGAAGCACGGAACGTACGCGGAGACCGGAACGCGGAGAAAACGAAGGCGTTGTCTCCGTGTCCGTGTCTCCGTGTCGCTTCGTCCCGTGTCCGCCATCGTTCGGCGTCTGCCTCCAACGGCATTGCCTTCGAGTGTGGCGGAATGGTATAAATTAATGTTTGTCCCGCGCGTAAATTTCGCGGCTTGAGAGGGCCGTTCGGCGCCCCGGAGGTCTTGTGCTCCCGGATTTGTCTGTCGTCTGGGTGATTTTTTTCGTGCTGCTGCTGACGGTCGTGCTCAACCGGCTGCTGTTCAAGCCGTTGCTGCGCGTGATGGAAGAGCGGCAGCGCGCCATCACGCTCGGCGCGTGAGCTGGCCGAGCGCTCGGCGCACGAGGCGAGGCGGGCGGCTGCTGAATTCGATCGCAAGACCGGCGAAGCGCGCGCCGAACTGTACCGGCAGATGGACGAGATGCGCCGGACGGCACTCGACGAGCGCGCCGCCATCATGAACCGGACCCGCGCCGAGGCCGAATCGGAAATCGCCGCGGCGTCCGCGAAACTGCAGGCCGAGGCAGACGACGCGCGACGCCGACTCTCGACCGACGCCGAGGCGCTTGGCGCCGCCGTCGCCGAACGCATCCTGGGCCGCAAGGCATCCTGAATTCCCGGCATCCCTGACGCATGTGTGATTCGCCGCTTATGAGATTCGACTGCCACGACCGAGGAGTCCGCGCCCGCGTGCGCGCGATCGCACTGGCGGCGTTCATCGTCGTCTCCGCCGCCGCATCAACGGCTCCGATCCTGGCGGTTCAGGAGCACGAAGCGGCGGCCGAGATCCGAGGCGCCGCACGGGCAGACGCTCGTGCAGTCGATCGCGAAGGTCGTGAACTTCGCCATCCTCGGCGGGGTGCTGTTCTACTTCCTCAAGGCGCCGATCGGCGCCTATCTCGTCTCGCGCGCGACGCACATCCGGCAGGACCTGGTGACCGCGTCGGAGATGAGAGCGGCCGCGACGGCGCAACTCGCCGACATCGACAAGAAGATGCAGGCGCTGCCGGCCGAGCTCGAGGCGCTCAAGGCTCAGGGCGCCGAGGACGTCAAGGCCGAGCAGGCACGCATCGCCCAGGCCGCGGCAGCCGAACGCGAACGCCTGATTGCGCAGACCCACCGCGAGATCGAGACGCGGCTGCGGATGGCTCGACGTCAGCTGACCGAGCATGCCGCCAATCTGGCCGTCCAGATTGCCGAGGAACGAATCAAGCGCATCATTACCCCTGAGGATCAGCTGCGGCTGGTTGATCGCTACGCCGCACAGTTGAGGGAGGCGCGATGACCAGTCGTGCCGCGGCAACCCGCTACGCCCGCGCGCTTGTTCGACGTCGCGCTGAAGGAAAGCGACGTCCAGCAGGCGGGCCGCGATCTCGCCGCGTTCGCGCAACTGATCGCCGGCCACGAGTCGCTGCCGAAGATTCTCGCCAATCCGGCGATTCCCGCACCGAAGAAGAAGGCGATCGTCGAACAGCTGATCGCCCGGGCCGGATCGCTGTCGCCGGTCGTCGCGAAACTTCTCGCTCCTGCTGGCCGATCGCGATCGACTGGTCCTGCTGCCGGAGATTGCCGCCGCCTATCAGACAGCGGTTGATGGATCACGCGAAGGTCGTGCGCGCCGAGATCGTGACCGCCGTCGGGCTTCCCGGCGATCGCGTCGCCGCGCTGCAGCAGGGGCTGGCGACACGCGACCGGACGTCAGGTTCAGCTCGAGAGCCGCGTCGATCCGTCGATCATCGGCGGCGCGATCGCGCGGGTCGGCAGCACGGTCTACGACGGCAGCGTGACGCGGCAGCTGGAGAAGATGAAAGAAGCGCTGACGGCTGGAGCACAAAGGTAACAGGCAAAAGGTCAAAGGCCCACCGTCAGATTGGCCGGTGCGACGGTGAGGCAAGGGCGCGAACCAGAAGCGAGCGAGCGCAGCGAAGCGAGCCACGCGAGAGAGCGTGAAGGGGAGTCCGAGGGGCGAAGCCCTTCGGAGTAATTATGGACATCAAAGCGGAAGAAATCTCCAAGATCATTCGCGACCAGATCGGCAGCTACGCCGTCGACGTCGACGTGGCGGAGGTCGGCACGATCGTGTCGATTGGCGACGGCATCGCTCGCGTGCATGGGGTCGAGAAGACGATGGCGGGCGAGATGCTCGAGTTCCCGCACGGCGTCTTCGGCATCGCGCTCAACCTCGAAGAGGAGAGCGTCGGCGCCGTGCTGCTCGGCGAGTACAGCCGAGATTCGCGAGGGCGACACGGTCAAGCGGACCGGCCGCATCATCTCGGTGCCGGTCGGCGAGGAGCTGGTCGGCCGCGTGGTGAACGCGCTCGGCCAGCCGGTGGACGGCAAGGGCCCGATCGTCTCGAAGCAGTTCAGCGAGATCGAGCGCCTCGCCCCGGGCGTCGTCGATCGCAATCCGGTCAAGGAGCCGCTGCAGACCGGCCTCAAGGCGATCGATGCGATGGTGCCGATCGGGCGTGGCCAGCGCGAGCTGATCATCGGCGACCGGCAGACCGGCAAGACCGCGGTCGCGGTCGACACGATCATCAACCAGAAGGGCAAGGACGTCATCTGCATCTACAACGCGATCGGACAGAAGCAGTCCACGATCGCGCAGGTGGTGCGGATCCTCGAGGACGCCGGCGCGATGGAGTACACCATCGTCGTTGCCGCCGGGCGCGTCGGACCCGGCGCCGCTGCTCTACATCAGCCCCTACGCGGCGTGCGCGATGGGCGAGTATTTCCGCGACAGCGGACGTCACGCGCTGTGCGTCTACGACGACCTCTCGAAGCACGCGCAGGCGTATCGTGAGATCTCGCTCCTGCTGCGCCGCCCGCCGGGCCGCGAGGCGTATCCGGGCGACGTCTTCTATCTGCATTCGCGGCTGCTCGAGCGCGCGGCCAAGATGAAGAAGGAGCTCGGCGGCGGATCGCTGACGGCGCTGCCGATCATCGAAACGCAGGCCGGCGACCTGTCGGCGTACATCCCGACCAACGTCATCTCGATCACCGACGGGCAGATCTTCCTCGAGAGCGATCTCGTTCCACCAGGGCGTCCGCCCGGCGATCAACGTCGGCAACTCGGTGTCGCGCGTCGGCGGGTCGGCGCAGGTGAAGGCGATGCGCCAGGTCGCCGGCTCGCTGCGGCTCGACCTCGCGCAGTTCCGCGAGCTCGCGGCGTTCGCGCAGTTCGGCAGCGATCTCGACAAGGCGACGCTGAACCAGCTCAATCGCGGCCGCCGCCTGGTCGAAGTGCTGAAGCAGCCGCAGTATCAGCCGCTCGCCGGTCGAGAAGCAGGTGGTCATCATCTACGCCGCGACCAACGGGTTCCTCGACAGCGTCGAGGTCGAACAGGTGCGCGCGTACGAGACGGCGCTCTTCCAGTTCCTCGACACGCGGCGCGGCCAGCTGCTCGCCTCGCTGGCGGAGAAGAAACAGATCGACGATCAGATCAAGGCGGATCTGAACCAGGCGCTGAAGGAATTCGGCGACACGTTTGCCGCGGGACGAAAGACAGCAGCGGCGTAAGAGCAGCTTCCAGTTGCCGGTTTCCAGCTTCCAGCTGGAAACGATTCCGGCGGCAACTGGGACGCGAGACACCTGCGAGCTAGCCGCGTCATAGACGCGGAGCTGAAGCTCCGCGCTACGAGACGGAACGAACTGACGAATGCCCTCATTACTTGATATTCGCCGCCGCGTTCGCGCCGTCAAGTCGACGCAGCAGATCACCAAGGCGATGAAGATGGTCGCGGCCTCGCGGCTGCGGCGCGCGCAGGAGCGCATTCAGCAGGCGCGCCCGTTTGCGCTGCAGATGCGGCGCGTGCTGCAGAGCCTGGCCTCGCGCGTCGACTCCGCCGCCCATCCGCTGCTCGACGAGCGCGCCGAGCCGAAGGCGAACGGCCGGCGCTGCTTGATCGTGATCACCGCCGATCGCGGATTGTGCGGCAGCTTCAACACCAACGTCATCAAGGCGGCCGGCAACTTCATCACCGAGAATCGCGAGCCGTCACGTGGTCCTCGGGCTCGTCGGGCGCCGGGGCCGTGACTTCTTCGCGCGGCGTGGATTCGAAGTGTCGCTACGAGCAGGTCAATCTGTTCGCGCAGTTGAAATTCGATCACGCGCAGGCGATTGCGGCGGCCGCGATCGAGGCGTTCGTCGGCGGCGAGGTCGACAGCGTCTATCTCGCGTACAACGAGTTCAAGTCGGTGATGGTGCAGCAGGTCGCGGTCGAACCGTCTGCTGCCGATTCCGCGGGGCGCGTTCGACGCGCCGACGGCCGGCGAGCGCCGCGGCGCCGCAGATTGACTACCTGTATGAACCCGAAGCCGGCGGAGCTGTTCAAGCACCTGCTCCCGAGCTACGTCGACGTCCAGGTCTATCGCGCGCTGCTCGAATCGAATGCCGCCTTCTACGCCGCGCAGATGACGGCGATGGACGCGGCGACGCGCAATTCGGGCGAGATGATCGAGCAGCTGACGCTGTACATGAATAAGGTCCGACAGGCGGCGATTACCCGGGAGATTATTGAAGTGGTCTCGGGGGCCCAAGCATTGTAGATGAATAGCGCCTGCGGCCCGAGCGAGGCGCGAAGCCGCCGAGCGAGAGCGAGCGGGGGTGGGGCCCCGCGAGCAGTGAGTAAGGTCCGGCAGGCGGCGATTACGCGGGAGATTATCGAAGTGGTCTCGGGGGCGCAGGCGTTATAAAAGAAGTTTCCAGTTTCCGGTTCCCAGTTTCCAGAAAGGACTTCTGGGGCTGCGCACTGGCAACTGGATACTGGCAACTGGAAACTATGGCAGCAGAAGCACAGAAAGTCGGCAAGGTCGTTCAGGTCATCGGACCGGTCGTGGACGTGGAATTCGAAGGCGGGCATCTTCCCGAGATTTACAACGCCGTCCGCATCCAGTCGACGGCCAGAACATCGACGTCATCGTCGAGGTCGAGCAGCACCTCGGCGAGAACCGCGTCAGAACCGTCGCGATGAAGCCGACCGACGGCATGCAGCGCGGCATGGAGGCGGTCGATACCGGCGCGCCGATTTCGATGCCGGTCGGACCGGCGACGCTCGGACGCGTCATGAACGTGCTCGGTGAGCCGGTCGATTTTCCGGATCGACCGGTCGAGGTCGAAAGAGCGCTGGTCGATCCATCGGAAGGCGCCGACGCTCGAACAGCAGTCAACCGAGCTGCAGATGTTCGAGACCGGCATCAAGGTCATCGACCTGCTCGAGCCGTACGTGCGCGGCGGCAAGATCGGTCTGTTCGGCGGTGCCGGCGTCGGCAAGACGGTCATCATCCAGGAACTGATTCACAACGTGGCGATGAAGCACGGCGGCGTCTCGGTATTCGCCGGCGTCGGCGAACGGACGCGCGAAGGCAACGATCTCTGGCTCGAGTTCCAGGAAAGCGGCGTCATCAACATCAACGATCTCGAGAAGTCGCGCGCCGCTCTCGTCTACGGCCAGATGACGGAGCCGCCCGGTGCGCGGCTGCGCGTCGCGCTCAGCGGCCTGACGGTCGCGGAGTACTTCCGTGACGCCGAGAACAAGGACGTCCTGCTGTTCATCGACAACATCTTCCGCTTCACCCAGGCGGGGTCGGAAGTGTCGGCGCTGCTTGGACGCATGCCGTCGGCGGTCGGATACCAGCCGACGCTGCTGACCGAGATGGGCGAGCTGCAGGAGCGGATCACGTCCACCAAGAAGGGGTCGATCACGTCGGTGCAGGCGATTTACGTTCCCGCCGACGACTACACCGATCCGGCCCCGGCGACGACGTTTGCGCACCTCGACGCGACGACGAACCTGTCGCGCGCGATCGTCGAGCTCGGGATCTATCCGGCCGTCGATCCGCTCGCCTCGACCTCGCGCATTCTCGACGCGCGGATTATCGGCGACGAGCACTACAATACCGCCCGCGCGGTCAAGCAGATCCTGCAGCGGTACAAGGATCTGCAGGACATCATCGCCATCCTCGGCATCGACGAGTTGTCGGAGGAAGACAAGCTGACGGTCGGCCGGGCGCGGCGCATCCAGAAGTTCATGTCGCAGCCGTTCTTCGTCGGCGAACAGTTCACCGGCAAGCCGGGCAAGTACGTGCCGGTTGCCGACACGGTGCGAAGCTTCAAGGAAATCGTCGCCGGCAAGTACGACCACCTTCCGGAGCAGGCCTTCTTCATGGTCGGCACCATCGAAGAGGCGGTCGAGGCGGCGGAGAAGATGAAGGGGTAATGCGGGAAGCCGGGAGCCTGGCGGCTGGAAGCTAAGAAATGGCATTACCCACACATATCGATCTTCAAATCGTGACCCCCGAGCGCCTGCTCGTTCAGGAGCAGGTGGACGAGGTTGAAATCCCGGGTTCCAAGGGATACTTCGGAGTACTGCCGGGTCACACGCCGATGCTCGCGTCGTTGGCGGTCGGTGAACTGTGGTATCGCAAGGGGGCCGACAAGGTGTACCTGTCGATCGCCTATGGATTCGCAGAGGTTCTCCCGGATCGGGTGACGATCCTTGCGCGTCTCGCGGAACGCGCGGAGGATATAGATATCGAACGTGCGGAATCGGCGCGCCGCCGCGCGGAGGAGCGACTCGCGCAGTCGAAGTCGGACATCGATTACGAGCGGGCCCGGACTGCGCTCGCGAAATCTCTGATGCGATTGCAGGTGTCCGCGCGGTTGCCGGGAGGGGCGCGCATGGGAGAGTTGAAGCGGTTGCGGGACACGGCGAGGGGTTGACGTCGAAATCATGACGCCGCTGCCTTCGCTGACGTGGGCCGTAACCTCGGACCCCGGTCTGAAGCGAACCAGCAACGAGGACAGCTACTCGACCCGTCCTGACGTCGGGCTGTTTGTCGTCGCCGATGGCATGGGAGGCCATGTCGCTGGTGAGGTCGCCTCGCGCGTGGCCGTCGAGGCGATCGAGTCCTTCATCCAGGAGACCGCCGGCGCCGACAAGAACCGCACCTGGCCGTTTCCCTTCGATCCGACCGTCAGCCTGGAAGCCAATCGTCTTCGCGCCGCCTTTCGACTCGCCAACCGCAAGATTGCCGCTGCCATTGCCGACTCACAGGACCTGCGAGGCATGGCGACAACCGCGTCGGCGGTCTTACTCGGGCCTCGCGGCGCCAGCGTGGCGCACGTCGGCGACAGCCGCGTGTATGTGCTGCGCGACGGCAAACTCGAGCAGATTACGAACGATCACTCCTGGGTCGAAGAACAGGTGCGAGCCGGGACGCTCTCGCCGACCGCCGCCCGCCAACATCCCTGGCGCAACGTCGTCACGCGCGCGCTCTCCGGGGGAGAGGATCCGGAAGTCGACGTGACCGAAGTGTCACCCCGCCCCGGAGAACGTTATCTGCTCTGCTCGGATGGACTGTTCACGGTCGTGCCCGACAGCCATATCGCGGAGATTCTGAGTCAGACCGGCGTGGCGCTCGAGGAGATCGCACGCGGGCTGGTCGAAGCGGCGAACGACGGGGGTGGCCCCGACAACATCACCGCCCTGATCCTGCAGATCGATGCTCCATAATCTCGCGCGGTTGTTCCGCTACCGCGGCCTGATTCAAAGCCTGGTCGCGCGTGAGCTGAAAGCGCGATATCGCGGCTCGGTTCTTGGGTTCTTCTGGTCGTTCATCAACCCGCTGCTGCTCCTGCTGGTCTATTCGTTCGTCTTCAAGCACCTGCTCGCGGCGCGCTACGAAGGCATCGAGCACTACGAGTTGTTCCTCTTCTGCGGGATTCTTCCGTGGACGTGGTTCTCGACGTCGCTCATCGAATCGTCCGGGGTTCTTATTTCCGGCGGCAACCTGATCAAGAAGGTGCTGTTCCCGGCCGAGATCCTGCCGATCGTGACCGTGCTGGCCAACATGGTGCACTTCTTCCTGGGCTTGCCGATCCTGATCGCGTTTTTGATCTACTTCTCGGCGCCGATCACGGCAAGGGAGCTGCTGTGGTTCCCGGTCGTGGTGATCGTGCAGGCTGTCTTCACGCTCGGCTGGGCGCTCATTCTTTCAGCGCTGACCGTGCACTTCCGCGACATCCGCGACATCCTCGGGCACATCCTGACGATCTGGTTCTTCGCCACGCCGGTCATCTATCCGTACACGCAGATGACGAAGCATTGGCAGCAGGGGCTGCTGAACCTGAACCCGATGTCGCATGTGATCATCACGTATCAGGAGATCCTGTATTTTCCAGGCCCGGTCGGCCACTGGATGTGGCTGCTGGTCGTCGGCGTCTTATCCGCGCTGCTCTTTCTCTTCGGCTACTGGGTGTTCGACCGGTTGCGGGATACATTTGCGGAAGAGGTGTGAAATCCAGTGGACAGTTTCCAGTCGCCAGTCTCCAGTAACTGGAAACTGGAAACTACTGGGAACTGGAAACTGGTAACTGGGAACTGGTAACTGACATTCATGAACGCCATCACCATCACCCACGCATCGAAGGTGTATCGCCGGTACAGCCGGCGGCACCAGTTCTCGACGCTGAAGAGCGCACTCTTGTCGCGCAGCCTGACGCGCGATCTGCGTCCAGATCAAACGTTTGCCGCCGTGCGCGACGTGACGGTCACCGTCCCGCGCGGGCGTACACTGGGTGTGATCGGACGAAACGGCTCCGGCAAGAGCACGCTGCTGAAACTCGTCGCCGGGATTACGAAACCCACCACCGGCACCGTGCAGGTCAACGGCCGCATCTCCGCGCTCATCGAGCTTGGCGCAGGGTTCCATCCCGAGATTTCCGGCCGCGAGAACGTCTTCATCAACGGCATCATGCTGGGTCTGACCAAACGCGAGGTTGCGCGCCGGTTTGACGAAATCGTGGACTTTGCCGAGTTGACAGACTTCATCGACGCGCCGGTCAAGACCTATTCGTCGGGCATGTACATGCGCCTCGGATTCGCCGTCGCGATCCACGTCGATCCGGACGTGCTTCTCGTGGACGAAGTCCTTGCCGTCGGTGACGAGGGGTTCACGCACAAGTGCCTGGACAAGTTCGCGGAGTTCAAGCGCCGCGGCAAGACGATCCTCCTCGTGACCCACTCGCTCGGGCTGGTCGAGCGATTCTGCGACGACGCGCTCTGGATGGATGCCGGCACCATGAATGCCATCGGCGACCCGAAGCGCGTGGTCGGGGCCTACATTACCGCCGTCGAAGTCGGTGAAGAGCAGCAGCTCGCCGCCGGCGACGCGAGAGCCCAGGAATCTGTCGCGGTCGTGTCGCCTGACGAGCCTGCTTCGGCCGTGCTTCCCGATCATCCCGTCGAAGCCGCAGAGGGCCCGGCGGACATGTTTCGCGCGACAGAGGGGCGCTGGGGATCGCGCGAGATCGAAATCACCGACGTTCAGCTCACCGGACCCGACCATCAACCCGGACATGTCTTTCAGAGCGGCCAGCCGCTCACCGTTCGCATCGCCCTGCGATCGCCCATCGAGAACCAGGACTTTGTGATCGGGATTGGCATTTTCAACGCGGAAGGCGTTTGCTGCTACGGAACCAACACGAGCCTCGAAGATCTGAAGGCGGTTCGGATTCTTGGCGACACGGAGGCCTACTTCACGATCGACAGCCTCGATCTCGTCGAGGGTACCTACAAGCTGGACGTCGCGGTTCACAGGCTCGACGGCTATCCCTACGACTACCATCGCCTTCTGTACACCTTTCGCGTGAAGTCACGCACCAAGGATGTGGGCATCTATCGCCCTCGACACGCCTGGCGGTTTTCTGAAGGCATGGCGTTCGATCGCGTTGAACAGGCATGAGGGTCAACGAGGACAGCACATCGCGAGTGCTGACATGGCCTCAGACGGAAGCCTTCGTGAAATCCGCGCGCGCCGCCGGACAGCGCATCGTGTTCACCAACGGCGTGTTCGATCTGCTTCATCCCGGCCATGTTCGATATCTCGAGCACGCGCGACGTCTCGGTGATGTGCTGATCGTTGGCGTGAACGCCGACCAATCGGTGAGGCGGAACAAGGGTCCCGGCCGCCCCATTACCCCGGAATACGAGCGTGCCGAAGTGCTCGCCGCGCTCGCCTGCGTCGATGCCGTTGTCATCTTCGAGGAGGAGACGCCTGCCGAGATCGTCCGGCTGGTACAACCCGATGTGCTGGTCAAGGGCGCCGACTGGCCGGCCGATCAGATCGTCGGCCGCGATACCGTCGAGGCTCGCGGCGGCAGGGTCGTGCTCGTTCCCACCGAAGAAGGCCACTCGACGACCGCCATCGTGAATCGGATCAGGCGGGACTCTTGAAATGCTGAATGCTGATTGCTGATTGGCTGGGGTTATCAATTCAGCGATCAGCATTTCAAGGGTTACAATACAAGGTTCCCGGCTTTCCCCGTGCCGTCTTATACCTCTAGTTCGCTGACGCTGCGCTCGCTACTGAAGTCGGCCGCCAGCCGCCTTCGTCTGGGTGTCCCCGCGCCACGCGTATCAGGACTGACGGCGCCGGCCAAGGCGCTCTTTGCCGCGGTCGCGGCCGAGCGTAACCGCGTTCTGCTCGTGGTGCCGACCGACGCGGACATCGAGACGATGACCCGCGATGCGCGGTTCTTCTTCTCGGCGCTCGAAGGTCTGTCGGAAACCGAGGTCGACCGCGCCGTACTTCCTTTTCCGTCTCATGAGATCGACCCGTATCGCGGCCTGGCCCCGCATTTCGACATCGCATCGGCGCGCGCGCGTGCGTTGCACGCGATCACGGAAACAACGGCGAAGCTGATTGTTGCCTCGGCGGCGGCGCTTCTCCCGCGCGTCAGTTCACCGGCAAAGCTCGATGCGGTCTCTCTGACGCTCACGCCCGGGCAAGACGTGTCTCCGACGGATCTTGGAGACCTCCTCGCTGCCGCAGGATATACCCGACAGGATCCCGTGGACGAGAACGGCGAGTTCTGCGTGCGCGGCGGCGTGGTGGACTTCTATCCGGCTGGAGCGCGCGAGCCGGTTCGTCTCGAGTTCATCGGCGACACGATTGAGTCGATCCGGTCCTACGACCCCGCAACCCAGCGATCGACGGCTCCGCTCGACCAGGCAGCGATCGCGCCGCTGCAGGAGCTGGTTGCTGATTCCGATCACCCGGATCGATCGGCGACCGTATTTGACTACTTGTGGGCCGACGGACGACCCGCCGTCCTCATCTCGGAGCCCGACGAGGTCCGCGCGCACGGCGAGAAACTGACCACGCAGATTCAGGCGAGCTACGACGAGGCGGTGTCCAGGGGAAACCGGCCGCAACCGCCGGTCGATCTGATGCTTCGCTGGGAGGAGACGGCAGCCTGGCTGAGTGGCGGCACCGCGCTCGAAACGCTCTCAGTCGACGACGCGGTCCACATTGCCTGCCAGCCGGCTCTCGAGTTTGCCGGGCGCGTGCCGGATTGGGTCGCCGAGATCCGGCGGACGCGTGAAGCCGGCGACACGATGGTCTTCGTCGCGAACTCGCCGGGCCGCGCCGAACGCTCCATTGAAGTGCTCGCCGACTACGAAATCTATGCCGCTCCGATCGAAGGTGCCGAAGAGGTCCGAACCGCCGCCGTCCTCGTCGGCGTCGGCCATCTCTCGCGCGGGTTTCGCCTGCCCGAAGCCGGCCTCCAGTTCTGGGCGGAGACGGACGTCTTCGAAGAGGAACGCAAGACGCACGAGCGTCGCCGGTCGGCAACCCGCACCTTCCTGTCGGATTTCCGCGACCTGAAAGTCGAAGACCTCGTTGTGCACGTCGATCACGGGATCGGCGTGTTCGCGGGCCTCAAGCGAATCGACGTCGGCCTCGCGCCGCAGGAGTTCATGGAGCTCCGATACGCCGGCGAGGACAAACTCTTCGTTCCCGTCGAGCGGCTCGATCTCGTTCAGAAGTACACCGGCGCGTCACGTCCGGCGCTCGACCGGCTGGGCGGGACGACATGGGAGAAGGCGAAGACACGCGTCAAGAAAGCGATGCGCGACATGGCCGAGGAGCTCCTCAAGCTCTACGCCGCGCGCAAGGCGATGCCGGGATTTGCCTTCACGGCCGATTCTCACTGGCAGCAGGAATTCGAGGACGCATTCGAGTGGGAGCTGACCGTCGACCAGGCGAACGCGATCACCGACATCAAGCAGGACATGCAGGCGCCGGCAACGATGGATCGGCTGCTGTGCGGCGACGTCGGTTACGGCAAGACCGAAGTGGCGATGCGCGCCGCATTCAAGGCGGTCATGGACGGAAAGCAGGTCGCGGTGCTCGCGCCCACCACCGTGCTGGCATTTCAGCACCAGAAGACGCTGAGGGATCGGTTCGCCGCATTTCCGGTCCGCATCGACATGGTCAGCCGATTCAGGTCGAAGGCCGAACAGAAGCAAACGCTCGAAGACCTGAAGGCCGGCAAAGTTGAAATCATTGTCGGCACCCATCGTCTTCTCTCAAAGGACGTGCAGTTCCGGGATCTCGGCCTGCTGGTCGTCGATGAAGAGCAGCGTTTCGGCGTCGCGCACAAGGAACGCATCAAGCAGATGCGGAAGCGGGTGGACGTGTTGACCATGACGGCGACGCCGATTCCCCGCACCCTCAACATGTCGCTTGCCGGTATCCGCGACATGTCCATCATCGAAACCCCACCCAAGGATCGTCTTTCGATCCAGACGAACGTGGTCAAGTTCGATCAGGAGGTGATCCGGCGCGGGATCCTCACGGAGATGGAGCGCGGCGGTCAGGTCTATTTCGTCCACAACCGGGTCGAGTCCATCTACTCGCTCGGCAACCTGATCACGCGGCTGGTCCCGGAAGCGCGCGTTGTTGTCGGCCACGGCCAGATGAGCGAAGAGGAACTCGAACGCGCGATGGTCGACTTCGTCGCGCACAAGTTCGACGTGCTCCTGGCGACCACGATCATCGAAAACGGCCTCGACATTCCGAACGCGAACACGATCATCATCAATCGCGCCGATCGGTACGGGTTGTCCCAGCTGTATCAACTGCGCGGCCGTGTCGGCCGATCGGATCGCCGCGCCTACGCGTATCTGCTCATCCCGCCCGAGGAAGCGCTCTCACCGGTGGCGAAGAAACGCCTGGCCGCGATTCGAGAGTTCAGCGATCTCGGCAGCGGGTTCCGCGTGGCGGCGCTGGATCTCGAGATTCGCGGCGCCGGCAACCTCCTCGGCGGCGAGCAGAGCGGCCACATCGAAGCGGTCGGCTTCGACATGTACATGAAGCTGCTCGAGCAGACGATCAAGGAGTTGAAGGGCGAGGAGACCGAGGACGAGATTCGCGCCAACGTCAATCTCCGCGTAGACCTGCGGATCGACGACGACTACATCCCGGACATGAACCAGCGGCTGACCGTGTATCGCCGCATGGCGGCCGTCCGGACCGACGACGAGCTCGAGCGCCTCGTGCTCGAGGTGAGGGATCGCTACGGCCCGCCCCCCGAATCGGTGCTGAATCTGGCGGAATACGCATCGATTCGACTCCTGGCCGACCGGATTGGCCTCGAATCCCTCGACCGCGAAGCCTCCGTTGTCGTCCTAAAGTTCAGACCTGACGCGAAGCTCGATCCAGCGTGGTTGTTCCGGGTGGTGCAGCAGCGCGGCGACGTGACGCTCGTGCCTCCGGCAACGCTGAAACTCGACCTGAAGAAGGAGATCGGCGCAAAGGCGGCTCCGGCCGCGTCCCGCTCGGTTTCCCCTGCGACACCCAGGAAGGGGCGGGATCCGGTGGCGGCCGGATCGTGGTGGGCCGCCCGCGCACAGGCCGGGGAGGTCGCGCCGGGCTTCACCAGGGACGAAATCATGCGCCCCGCGAAAGAGAACCCCCGCGCCGAGGGCGGGGTGTTTGCGAAGGTTTCCGGGCTGCTGCGCGAGTTGAGCGGCGGTCGGTCGATCGAGTAAAATATTATGTTGCAGCTATTTAGGGCAAGTTACATGAAGCATTTTTCAACCCTCGTTCTGGCGCTGGCGCTGGCGGTGCCGCTCCGCGCCCAGATCATCGAGCGTGTGCTGGTGAAGGTAAACGGCGACATCTTTACCCAGACCGAGCTCGAAGACCGGCAGACGGCAGCGATCCGAGCCAAGATGGGGGTGGATTTCAAGCCCGAGATGGTCAACGACAACGCGGAGTTGAAGAAAGCCATCGACGAGGTCACGCCGCAGCTCCTCGTGGACGCCATCGATGAGCTGCTCCTGCTCCAGATGGGCAAGGAGAAGGGCTATCACCTGAGCGACGAGCAGTTCAAGGGATGGCTCGAAAACCTTCGCAAGGAGCAGAACCTCACCGACGATCAGAAATTCAAGGCGGCGCTCACCCAGGAAGGGATGACCATCGACGATCTCCGCAAGAACGTCGAAAAGCAGTTCGTCGTGAGCAGCGTGCAACGTGAGGAGGTCGGCTCGAAGCTGACCATCACCGAGGAAGAGGCGCGGCAGTACTATCTCACGCACCGGAACCAGTTTGCCGAGCCTGCCACCGTCACGTTGCGCGAAATCCTCATCGACGTGCCGACCGCGGGCAAGGGAGGGCAGGCGACCATCAGCGTCGCCGCGCAGGATCAGGCCGAAGAGCGGGCCAACGAGCTTCGCAAGCGGGTACTCGCCGGTGAAGACTTCGCCAAGGTCGCTGCCGAGGAGTCGTCGTCGCCGTCGAAAGCGAACGGTGGCCTGATCGGTCCGATCAACCTCGCCGAGGTCTCCTCGTCCCTCCAGGACATGATCAACAAGATGAAGCCCGGCGACATCACGCCGCCGATTCGTACCAACCGCGGCGTGCAGATCCTGAAGCTCGAAACCCTGAAGCCGTCGGCCATCCCGCCGTTCGAGAGCGTGCGCGACATCGCCGCCGACAGAGTGCACGACGCACGTCAACAGGCAGAGGTCCGCAAGTTTTTGTCGCGGGTTCGTGGCCAGGCGCTCATCGAATGGAAGAACGATGAGCTGAAGAAGCTTTACGAGAAGCAGGTCGCGCTCGACACGGGTGGCGGCGCCCTTTAATCACTAATCACTGATCACTAATCTAGAAGGTTTCAAAACCGCTTCAGCGTTTTTGAAACCGCTTCTACTTACTGAATGACCGCGCCCCCATCAAATCCCTGGTACGCCATCTGGACGCGCTCTCGCCACGAGAACGTCGTTCGTGAGCAGCTCGAACGGAAGGGCTACGAGGCGTTCCTGCCCACGATCACGAAATGGAGCCGGTGGAAGGACCGCAAGAAGAAGGTCGACTGGCCGCTCTTTCCCGGCTATTGTTTCGCGCGTTTTGACGGCAAGGAACGTCTCCCCATCCTCTCCTGCACCGGCGTCGTCAACATCGTGTCGTTCAACGGCGACATCGCTGCCATTCCGGATTTCGAGATAGATGGAATTCGCCGGCTGGTCCAGACCGATCTCCAGTTCGATCCCTGTCCGCTGATTCACGAAGGGATGATGGTGGAGGTCGTGCACGGTCCGCTGAAAGGCGTGGTCGGCCGCCTGCTGCGGAAGGGTTCGCACGCTCGATTGATTCTCGCCGTGGATCTGATCGGACAGGCGGTCAGCGTCGAAGTGGACGCGGCGGACGTGAAACCGTATTAGAAAGTTAAAAGTTAAAAGTCGAAAGTAAAAAGTGCAGAGTGAAAGGGCAAAACGAAGTCTCCACTCTTGTCTTTGCCCTTCGCGTTTTTAGCTTTTACTTTTAACTTCTAACTTTTAACTTTTAACTTTATGAAAGTCGGACCGATCGAGCTGACGCCGCCGTTTGCGCTCGCGCCGATGGCGGGCATGACGGATACCGCCTTCCGCCGCCTGGTGAAGCGGAAGGGCGGCTGCGGGCTGGTCGTGAGCGAGATGGTCAGCTCCGAGGGCCTGGTCCGTGGAATCGATCGCACGCTCGAGTACGCGGAGTACACGGAAGAGGAGCGGCCGGTCTCCATTCAGATCTTTGGCGGCGATCCGGAGAAGATGGCGGCCGCCGCTCAGATCGTCGAAGGCATCGGTGCGGACATCGTCGACGTCAACATGGGATGCCCGGTGCCGAAGATTGCGAAACACAATGCCGGCTGCAGCTTGATGCGCGAGCCGCGGCACGCCGCTGATGTCGTGCGCGCGATGACGCGCGCGGTGCAGATTCCCGTCACCGTCAAGATGCGCGCCGGATGGAACGCCGACGAGATCAACGCTCCTGATCTCGCTCGCCGGATGGAGGATGCCGGCGCGGCGGCCGTGGCTGTCCACGGGCGAACCGCCGCTCAATCCTATTCCGGTGTCTCGGACTGGGATCTGATCGCGAAAGTGGCCACCGGCGTCTCCATCCCCGTCTTTGGCAGCGGCGACTGCATCGAACCCGATCAGATTGTGCAGCGGCTGCGCGACGGCTGCGTATCGGGTGTGCTCGTGGGCCGGGGTGCGCTCCGCAACCCCTGGATTTTCGAGCAGGCGACCTCGCTCATGTCAGGCGAGGCGCTACGGCAGGTGACGCCGACCGAACGCGGCCAATTCCTGCTCGACTACATCGATCTGCTCATGAACGAGCGTGTCGGCGAGGCCGAAGGCTTTCGGCACGTGGCGCCGGGACAGGCGCCCGAGCCCGCAGCGCCGGCCCGAGGCCACGACCGCTGGGTGATCAACAAGCTCCGCGCGCTCAATTCCTGGTATACCAAAGGGCTCGACGGCGGGTCGCACCTGCGCGTCGCGATCAATTCCGCAGAGTCGATCGGTCAGCTTCGAGGATTTATCGAGGATTTCTTCTTCGAATCACTGATCACTGATCACTGATCGCGAATCCCTATCCTTGGATCGCTGATCCCTGTATCTCTGAATCCCTGATCCAAGGATCCACGGATCCACGGATCCACGGATCCACGGATCCAAGGATGAGTGATTCACGATGAGTGATCAGTGATCAGTGATTCAGCGACTTCGTAGTCGTAAGCGAGCGCCTTTGACGCTGATGCAGTGAAGTGATGTCCGGCGGCAGCGTGGGCGGGATGCTGCAGATACGCCGTGAGCCCGGCCAGATCGTCGAATTCGATCATTACCGCGAACTCGTAGTCATCTCGCATCGCTTGCTCGTATCCTGGCAGCGAGTGTTTCACGCGTCTGCCGATCCTCAGTCGTTTGATTGAAGGGATTTCCTTCGATGCGGACGCGAGCGCGTCGAGAACCTTCGCGCGATCTGCCGCCGACAGATCGGGCTTCGGGCTGAAGAGCACAACGTGCACGATCATCGGCTGCCTCCACTACCACCGCCGCGGTTGCCGCCTCGCGGATTCCCTCGCATTGGCGCCCGCGGCGGCCGACGCGTCTGAGAGCCAGCGGGCTTTCCGGCCGGTCGAGGGTGGCCCGAGGCCGATGCATCCTTCGGCGGTCCGGTTCGGTCTCGCCGCAGCTTCGAGGCAAACCGCCGGCGCTTTTCGTCGCGAGTCACCTTGAATCGATCGCGCGGATCCTTGTGTTGGCCGCCGGGCCGCCAGTCGTGTGGACGGCGGTCGGTTGACGCCGCGGGTTTCGGCCGCCGCCGGGCGAGGAGGGCGGCGCGATCCTCCTCCTGCGTGTCCCACAGCCGTCCGCGGGCAAACCACTTCAGCACGGCATCCGGGTGCCGGCTCTGCAACTGTCGCAGCGTCGGCAGCAGTTCCTCCTGCGTGTGGGCGCGGAACGCGGTTGGTTTTCCTTCGAGGATGATCGTCCAGTAGTGGTGCCGCGGTGGCATGGTACGGACGATTATGGCAGCTTCGACGAACCGGTGGTTGGCTCGAGGCGTTTGAGCTTCTCGATGAGGGTGGTGCGCTTCAGATTCAGCAGCTTGGCCGCCTGCCGTTTGTTGCCACGCGTGCGTTCGAGCGAGCGCCGGATCAGCGACAGCTCAACCGTCTCGATGTAGCGGGCGAAGTCGAGCCCGTCGTCGGGAAACCAGACCTCGGAGGAATCGCTGCCCGCGGCCTGATGCTGGATGTCCGCGGTGAGATCCTGCACGTCGATCTGCGATCGTCCCTGGCTGAACGCCAGCGCGCGTTCGACCGCATTCTCGAGCTGACGGATGTTGCCCGGCCAGTGATACGCCATCAGCCGCCGCAGTGCATCCTGCGAGATCGTTACCGGACCGCGTCCCGCTTCGGCCGCAAGCTTCTGAAGAAAATGCTGAACCAGGAGTGGGATGTCCTCGCGGCGCTCTCGAAGCGGCGGCAGTTGCACGGGAATGACATTCAGCCGATAGAAGAGATCTTCCCGGAAGGTGCCTTCGGCCACCATCCTTGCCAGATCGGAGTGGGTTGCGGCGATGACGCGGACGTCGATTTTTACCGTGTGGGAGTCACCGACGCGCTCGAACTCGCGCTCCTGCAGCACTCGAAGGAGCTTCGCCTGGAGCGCCGGGCTCATCGTCCCGACTTCGTCGAGGAACAGCGTTCCCTTGTGCGCCTGCTCGAGTCGTCCCTGCCGCGTGCCGACCGCCCCGGTGAACGCCCCGCGAACGTGACCGAAGAGCTCCGCCTCGAGCAGCGTCTCCGGAATCGCGCTGCAGTTGAGGGCGACGAATCGGTTCGCGCGCCGCGGACTGTTGTGGTGAATGGCGCGCGCAGCGAGCTCTTTCCCGGTCCCGGTTTCCCCCGTGATGAGTACGGTGCTGGACGTCGCGGCGACGGTCTCGAGCAGCTGAAACAGCTCGCGCATGATGCGGCTGCGGCCGACGAGACCATCGATCCGGTAGCGATCCTCGAGTTGCGAGCGCAGGTACGCGTTTTCCGACTTCAACCGGCGCTGCTCGAGCGCCGATCGAAGCACATGCAGCAGCGCGTCGAACTGGAACGGCTTGGTAATGAAGTCCGCGGCGCCTTGCTTGATCGCTTCGACGGCATCCTTCACGGTGCCGTATCCGGTAATGATGATCGCGATGATCTCGGGGTAGCGTTCCAGCGCGGCTTCGATCACCTTTGCCCCGTTGATGCCCGGGAGCCGCAGATCGGTGATCAGGATGTCGAACGCGAAGTCCGTCAGGCGCTGAAGTGCTTCTTCTCCGCTGGCCGCCTGTTCGACGACGAAGCCGTGGTCGGCAAGCCGCTCGGCGATTGCCTCGCGGAGCGCCTGCTCGTCGTCGACGATCAGCAGATGTTTCTGACCTTCAGGCATTTAGTTCAGGTGGGCGGTATTTTGACACCCGGCGTCAGGCGGGTCAATTCGAGAGTACGGGCGACCCTACAGCGACGTGCGAGGTGTTCCGATACATCTCAACGAACGGCGAGCGCGGTAACCCACATGGGCCCGCTGATTCGGGCCAGCTTGAAAAGCAATGATGACTGACCGCAAGACTATTTCAATCATGAAGGCGTGCGAGCTGGTGGGTGTCAGCCGCCGCACGATCTACAACTGGATTGCCAGCGGGAAGGTGGAGTACGTCAGGACCGCGGGCGGTTCGGTTCGCATCTTCGTCGATACGCTCTGGCGCGAGCCAGGCCGCACGCACGAGTTGACCACCAAAGAAGCCTCATGAGCGCAGCCGCCGACCCGAGAAGTGCGAGGACGTCCGTGGACGAACCGCCAGACCTCGGCTTGTTGTTCCACCGCCTCAATAACCAGCTCGGCATCATTCTGGCGAACGCTGAGTTGCTCGAGGCAAAAGTCACCGACGAAATGACACGGGCCCGCGCGTCGCAGGTCGTCGCGAGCGTGCTGGACGCGATGTCCACGGCTCGAGAAATTCGCTCGCGAACGAGACCAGCATAGCGTCAATTATTTGACCAAATAGGCCACTGTGCCGTCAATAAGTCGACATCTCCTGAGCGTCGCCCAGCCCGCCGTTTCACGTCCCTTCACACCGCAGCACCAGCGTAAGTAATTTAATTCCAATAGCTTCACACCACTTCACACGGGCTCAGCCATCTTCGCTTTTTGATCGATTTCCAGCTGGTACCACGGTTGCGCTTCAGCCACCCCGTCCGCGGATGCGCCGCGGTGCCGGTTACCGAAATTTGGAGGAAAGGATCAAATGCAGCGTCAGCCTCTCGCCGCCCGTCATCGTCACCGCATTGCCGCAGGGCTCCCGTTCGTGGAGTCGCTCGCGCGCCGCGTCGCCGCCTCCATGCCGCACTCGATCGAGCTTGGCGACCTGGTCCAGGACGGGATGATCGGTTTGATCGACGCCGCGTGCCGGTTCGACGAGGACCGCGGAATCAAGTTCGAAACATTCGCGGAGCGGCGTGTCCGCGGCGCGATGATCGACGCCCTCCGCCGCGACGCCTGGCCTCGCGGGGTCAGACGTCAGCGCCGCGAGCTCGAAGCCGCGCGCGAAGAACTGCGTCGAGAACTTGGCGCCGAGCCGTCGCTCGCGGATCTCGCTGCGCGGATTGGATCGGATGAGGCGCGCCTGGGGCGCACCATCGTGCGAATCAACACCATCGAATCCACCTCTCCCTTGTCGGCAGGCGAGAACGTCGACGGAGCGTCGCTGCCTCCCGCGCTCGTGCCGTCGGAGCCGCAGTCTCCCGACAAGGCGTACGAAGAGCAGGAGGTCCGCGACCGGATACGCGCCGCAATCGCGTCGCTGCCGCCGCGCGAGCGGAAAGTGATCGGCCTCTACTATTACGGCGAGGCGACGATGAAACAGATCGGGGCGGAGATCGGCGTGAACGAATCGCGCGTCTCGCAGCTTCACGCCCGTGCGGTTCAGCGTCTGCGAAAGGCGCTTGGCGCCGACTGCCCGGCCGAGACGATCAATCCCGCCGTGCTGTCATTCCAGAGCACGATGCGCAAGTTGCGAATGGCGAAGGCAGAGATGCCGCACCAGCCAGGTGTCGTCCTGCAGTACCGCACACCGCAGCCTCAGCCTGTGAAGGCCGTTGCGCGGCGGAAGTCAGGCGTTCGGCGCGAGGAGAGAGTCGCGGCTGCGAGGTAGAGGGAAAGTGAAAAGTTAAAAGTTAGAAGTTAAAAGTTAAAAGTGCGGAGGCAAAAGTTAGAAGTGAAAGAACTTCTAACTTTTGCCGTCACTCCACCATCTCTTTCGCGACTCTCAGCAGATCCTTCAGCCGGAACGGCTTCGCGAGCCACCTGCAGCCTGACTCCTCGAAGAAGCGCTCGGCCTCGGTTCCTGAGACGTCACCGGTGACGAACAACACGCGCCGGGCCATGGCCGGATCGTTCGCGGCCAGCTCGCGATAGAAGGCGGTGCCGTCGAGCCTGGGCATCTTCAGATCGCAGACGATCAGATCGTAGGGCCGTTCTTTCAACCGTTCCAGCGCCTCGAGACCATCGCTGGCGCGGTCCACCAGGAAGCCGGCATCGGCCAGCGCTTCGGCGACCGCGGCGCCGAGCGCGGCTTCATCTTCGACCACGAGTGCCGCTGCTCCCACTCGAACATCGCCCGAGGGCGCCCGTTCCGCGACACGCGGCGATCGGAGGCTTGAGCGGACCCGCACCCACCGGCAGCTCGACGTAGAATGACGCGCCGCGGCCAGGATCAGACCTCACGGAGATGCGGCCGCCGTGCTCCTGGACGATGGCGTAGGCGACGGTGAGTCCGAGGCCGGTCCCCTTGCCAACTTCCTTCGTCGTAAAGAACGGATCGAAGATCTTCGGCTGCACCTCGTCCGGGACGCCGGGGCCATCGTCATTGACCTCGAGAATGACCGCGTCGCGGTCGGCGTCATGCCAGGTGCGGACGATGAGCGTCCCGCGTCCGTGCGCGCTCAGCATGGCCTGCTCGGCGTTGATGACCAGGTTCAGAAGTACTTGCTGAATCTGGTGAGGATCGGAAAACACTTCGGGCAGCCCGGCGGCGAGCGCCTCGAGGATGTTGATGTTGCTGATTCGCTGTTCGTAGGACCGAAGCGCGAGCGTCTCGCGGACCACCTGGTTGAGATTGACCATGGCGCGCGTCGTGTGGCGCTTGCGCGCGAAGGTCAGAAGGTTGCGGACGATCTTGGCCGCGCGCTCCGACTCGCTGAGGATCGTTTCCAGTCCGCGCTTGGTTTGATCGTCAACGGATCGCTGGGCGAGACGCTCGGCCCACGTCAGGATCGTCGCAAGCGGGTTGTTGAGTTCGTGAGCCACGCCGGAGATCGTCTGCCCGAGCGCGGCGAGCTTTTCTGCCTGCAGCAGCTGATGGTAGAGATCCCGTGCCTGATCCTCGAGCCGTTTGCGCTCGCTGACGTCGCGCATGAGCGCTTCGACCCGGATCCCGTCGGCGGTCGGCTCCGCCTGGGCGGTCACTTCGATCCAGATGGCCGAACGGTCCGCGCGGCGCAGCCGCAGCAGGTAATCCGTGATCGCGCCGTCTCGCTGAAGCCGCTCGACAAATCCCTCGCGAGCCTGTGGATCGACGAAGCGCTCCAGCTCGAACGGACGAACATCTTCCTGCGGCGTCTCCGTCGCGTAGCCGAACATCAGTTTCAGGAACGGGTTTGCGGAAAGCGTCAACGCCGTCGTGCTCGACAGTGTCCCGATGTAGACACCTTCGTGGACCGATTCGAACAACCGGGCGAACGCTTCGGCTGGGGCAGCCGACGTCACCTGAGGGTCAGGCACGAGGGGATTATACGGGGGTTGCCAGTCTCAGTCGTCCGTTTCCGATTGCCAGTCCCCAGTTCTTGGGCCAGATCGGATCCCAGATCCCGGATCCCGGGTCCCTCTTACTTCCCGGGAGGAGGCGGCGGCGACGTCGGGGTCATGGTGTCGAAATGAGGTCGATACCGCTGCTCGATCGTGGATCGGATTTGCGACACGCTGGCGCCGGAGCTGTGCATCTGCATCGCGTCACGCGCGACATCGAGGCAGATCGCTCATGTCATGCCGTGCGGTTCCCAGGTCGGCCGTCCGGACGCGTCGCGGCTCTGGATGAAGCAGTCGTCGTTGTCCTTGTGCCCCGAGTTCTGGCATCCGCAGAAACAGGGCACGTAGTGAAGCACTTCCGGGTGCCGCGCGGCAAAGGTGTACACCGCGTTCACAACTTCGATGGGTCTGGCAGGTGCGTAGAAGCTGACCGGCATCGGAGGCAGTTCTCCGGTGTAGGCCGGCGGCGGAGGCGTGAACTGGATCACAGGCGCTACGAGCGGTGCCTGCGCGATGGTTGTCGAGGCGGGGCGCTGCGGCTCTGGCGTGCTCGACGCGGCCGGCGGTTCCGACTGACATCCCCAGCTGGTGGCGACGAAGACGGCCGCCGCAATTCCAAGCCCGTATCGGCCATTCGAATGAGACATCGACCGATCTTAGCACCCGTGGACATTCAGACTCGCGCGCCGGTAATCTGAACGCGATGTTTACTCCATCGCTGCTCGAGGGTAAGGTCGCCATCGTCACCGGAGGCGGCACCGGACTGGGTCTCGCCATCGCGAAGCGCATGGGCGAGCTTGGCGCCGGCATCGCCGTCGGGAGCCGGCAGTCCGAACACCTGGAACAGGGAACAGCCGATCTGCGGCATGCCGGGCTCGATCCGCTGGCGGTGCAGGTCGACGTCAGAAAGCCGGAGCAGGTCGATGAAATGGTTCAGCGCGTACTTCGCCATTTCGGCCGGATCGACATCCTGATCAACAACGCCGCGGGCAATTTCATCTGCCGCGCCGAAGATCTGTCGCCGAATGGATGGAATGCCGTCGTCGGGATCGTCTTGAACGGTAGCTTCTATTGCTCACGCGCCGTGGGGCGCCACATGATTGCGCGCGGAAGTGGCGGCTCGATCGTTTCCATTCTCGCCAACTATGTATGGACCGGCAGCGCCGGCACGGTGCACTCGGCAGCCGCGAAGGCGGGCGTGATGTCGATGACGCAGACGCTTGCGGTCGAATGGGCGAGCCACAACATCCGGGTGAACGCCGTCGCGCCCGGTCCAATCGAAACACCCGGCGCCGCGCAGCAGCTCTGGAACTCCCCGGAAGCCGTCCGCAGGATCACTGAGGGCATCCCGCTCAAGCGCTGGGGAAAACCGGAGGACGTCGCTGACGCGGTCACGTTTCTCGTCTCCAATCACGCCGGTTTCATCACGGGAGAGATCCTCACGGTCGATGGCGGCGCCTGGCTCGGGAAGGGACCATTCGGGTTCAATACCAAAACCTAAGGTTCTACTAGAACCTGGCAGAACCTGATGTCCAAGCGCAACTTGGCCGCACCCGGCTCCCGATCGACGTCATAATTGTTGAAGATACCGATGCCCCTCAAGGTTCTTCGTTTCCCTCCGTCGTCCGGCGCATGACGCCGCCGACCCCCCGCGAGCGACGCCTCGCGTACTTCTCGTGGATCACCGTCTGCATCGTGTGGGGTACGACGTACTTCGCCATCCGCATCTGTCTCGAGACGATGCCGCCGATGCTGATGGGCGGCCTGCGGTGGGTGCTGGCCGGCACGCTGCTCGCGGCCTATGTCATCGCACGCGGCGATCGTCTCCCCGGACCGTCCAGATGGGGCGGCCTCGCGCTTCTCGGATTCCTGATGCTCGGACTGGGCAATGGCGGCGTGGTCGTCGCCGAACAATGGGTGGCCAGCGGTCTTGCCGCGGTGATCGTGGCGTCGAATCCGTTCTGGATGGCGGCTGTCGAAGCCGCTCTTCCTGATGGCGAGCGACTTCGGCGGAAGGTCGTCGCCGGACTCATCATCGGGTTCAGCGGAATCGTCGTCCTCGTCTGGCCCGATCTGACGCTCCGCGCGGCGGCTCGGCATGGCTTTCTGGCCGGCGTCGTCGCGTTGCAGATTGCGTCAATTGGATGGTCGCTGGGATCGGCGTATTCGAGACGGCACACGCGTCAGGAAAACGTCCTCGGCATGACCGCCGGTCAGATGCTCGCCGGAGGTCTCATGCTGCTGGTAGCCGGTACGATTCGCGGGGAGTGGTCGCATCTCTCGTTGACGACCGCAACCACGGCCGGACTCGTGTATCTGTCGACCGTTGGGGCGGTCGGCGGACTGGTGGCATACAACTACGCACTGCGCCACCTGCCGGTGTCGTTCGTTTCACTCTACGCCTACATCAACCCCGTCATCGCCGTCGCGCTGGGCGTCCTGCTGCTGCACGAGACGTTCGACTCGCGGATGGTGGTGGCAGGGGCACTCGTATTCGGCGGCGTCGCGGTGGTCCGCTGGCGCGGCGGTCCGCCCGTCGCGCGCCGGTCCCTCGAGTCGCGCGGCTCTCTGGCGGAGCCGTTGAGCTGAGAGAGAGTTCGCGGTTATCGACGGAGACTACGGAGGGAACCAAGAAGATTCACCACGATGAAACGAAGCAACCTCGTTTCTCGGTGGTGAATCTTCTCCGTGGCCTTCGCCACCTCCGTAAGGTACGCTCGGTGTTCAGACGCGCCGACCGCTAATCAACCGCACGAGGAAGAGCACGATCGCGATGACCAGCAAGACATAGATGAAGTTTCCGAGCGTATACCCGCTGACCATCCCGAGCAGCCACAGCACGATAAGGATGATCGCAATCGTTTCGAGCATGTCCGTTCTCCTTGCCGCGATCATTCGCGCGGCCTGTTCGACTCAACCCCGGCGAGACACCAGCAACGGCTGTGCCGTAATGCACTGCGGTCGTCGTTCGTGGGTGTGCAGCGCGGTCCTACTCCTGTGTTTTCTGTTGATTGGGTGCGGTTCGACCCCGGCGCTGGCGCAGGAGATGCCCGAAGCTCAGCCGGCTGACTCAGCGTCAACGGGGAAACAGGTTGCATCTTTCCTGACAGGCGCTGCCATAGGTCTTGGCGCTCACGAGGCAGGACACGTGATAGCCAACCTCGCGTTTGGGGAGAAGCCCGGCCTTGGCAAGGTTGACTTCCACGGCATTCCGTTCTTCGCCATCACACATCGCAGCGGCCTGCCGTCCCACGAGGAATTCATTATCTCGTCGGCCGGCTTCTGGGTGCAGCACGCGACCGACGAATGGCTGCTGACGCGCCGGCCTGACCTTCGTTCTCAGCAGGCGCCGATGAAGAAGGGCGTGTTTGCTTTCAACGTGCTCGCATCGGTTGCGTACGCGGGCGCCGCGTTCGCGAAGACCGGCCCCGAGGAGCGCGACACACGCGGCATGGCGGCCTCGGCGCGCCTCGACGAACGGTGGATCGGCGCGCTCATTCTCGCGCCGGCGTTGCTCGACGCCTGGCGTTACTACCACCCCGACACGAAGTGGGCAACGTGGGCGTCGCGCGGCGTGAAGATCGGAATGGTCGTTATGGTTGTGCGCTGACCGGTTGTGCCCCTTCATTGCGCGGCCCGAGCGCGAACGTCATCGTGCCTTCGACGACAATCCGCCCCTCGACACGCGCGACGCCACGAAGGACACCCATGCGGCTGCGTAGCCGGCGCACAACCGCTTCGATGATGACCTGATCGCCAGGGTGCACGGGCCGCCGGTATCGAACCCGTTCGATTCCCATGAAGTAAATCAACTTCTCGCGATTCTCAGGCTTCGCCAGGATCATGATCGCGCCGACCTGCGCGACCGCCTCGGTCAGAATCGTGAACGGAAGTACGGGGAGCCCGTCCGGCTGGTGCGCCAGATACCGCTCGTTGAGGGTCACGTTCTTGATGCCGACGATGCGCTTGTCGGGATCGAACTCGGTGATCCGATCGACCAGGAGAAACGGGTAGCGGTGCGGGAGAATCCGTTCGATCGCGCTGTAGTCAAGCGGTAATGAAAGGTCCATGATCTCGATCTGCCGGCCGCCGGCAGGATGGGGCCGGACAGCTCTCTCGCGAAGTATAATCGGTATTCTTCGCAGCGGAAGGACGACACCTCTACGTGAGCCAGGCATTTCCAGCGGACGAAGCTCCGGCGGAACAATCATCGAAAGAACCCGCGAAGCCGTCGGAGCAGGAACTCGTAACGACGTTGTTCGATCTCGGCCGCCAGGTCGCCGCGGTGCTCGATCCCGACGATCTCCTGCACCAGATTCCCCGGCTGATTGGGCGGTTGATATCGTTCGAAGCGTTCGCGATCTACCTCCTCGACGAACGGCGCGGCGAGCTGCGCATGGCCTACGCGGTCGGCTATCCCGACGCCGAGCGGCCGCGTCGCCTCAAACTCGGGAAGGGACTGGTCGGCGTGGCGGTGGAAAGCGAGCAGCCCGTGCTCGTGAACGATCTGACAGAGCGATCCGAGATACGTTGAGTTCGTTCCCGGAATGAACTCTGAAATCGTCGTGCCGCTGTTGCACAAGTCGCGGCCGATTGGCGCGCTCAACATCCTCAGTCGACACCGCGATCAGTTCACCGTCAACGACGTCGCGATCGTCCGACAGTTCGGGGCCCACGTGGCGGTGGCGCTGGTCAACGCGCGGCTGTTCGACCGGAGCCGTCGCGACGCCGAAGCGTTCGAGACACTCGCGGAGATCGGCCGCGAGGTCGCCGCGGTGCTCGACCTGGACGAACTGTTTTCGAGGATCGCGCAGCTGACCAAGCGCGTGATCGATTACCGGACATTCGGCATCCTGCTCGCTGAACGAGGAACGGGGTGAGCTCGAGATGAAGCTCGCCGTTCAATACGGCGAAAAGGTCGAAGTGCCGCGTGTCCGGCTTGGGGAAGGACTCGTCGGCTATGCGGCGCTCCACCGCGAGCCCGTCCTGGTGTCAGACGTCTCCCAGGACCCGCGTTACATCAAGCTGGTGCCGGACGTCCGCTCGGAGCTGGCGATCCCGCTCCTGTTGAAGGATCGCTGCATCGGCGTCGTCGATCTCGAGAGCCCCGAGCTCGATGCGTTCACCAAACGTGACGTCGAGATCCTGACGCTCCTCGCGAGCCAGGCGGCGGTCGCGATCGAGAACGCGCGGCTGTATGAAGAAGTGCGAGCGAACGAAGAGCGACTCGAAAAGGAATTGCGATTTGCCCAGCGCGTCCAGACGGCGCTGCTTCCAGCCGGCCCGCCAAAGCGGCTGAAAGGGATCGAGGTTGCCGCCTCGTTTGCGCCGGCGCACGAAGTCGGCGGCGACTTCCACGATTACCTCTCGCCGGAGGCCCACACCCTGGTGGTCGCCGTGGGGGACGTTTCAGGCAAAGGGGTTCCGGCGGCGCTCTATGGCGCATTTGCCGCCGAACTGGTTCGCGGACGCACGTTCCGCCGGCGTTATCTGCCTGATCGCTCGAGCCCGGCGACCGTGCTCTCTTCGATCAACACGATTCTCCAGCAGCGCCAACTCGAGGAGTACTACTGCACGCTTTGCTACACCGTGTTCGATCTCAAGCGACGGGTCCTGACGCTCGCGAATTCAGGATTGCCGTATCCGATTCGCTGCACGGCCGACGGCTGCGCGCAAATCGAGCTGCCCGGGGTGCCGCTTGGATCATTCCAGGGATCGACCTACGACGAGATGACCTTCGCGCTTCACGCCGGAGATCTGTACGTCATCTGCACGGACGGCGTGTTCGAGGCCATGAATGCGCAGGGGCAGGAATTCACCGCCGCGCGGCTCGTCGACGTCGTCGCCGGGCTGCGTGATCAGCCGGCCGCGCGCGTGGTCGAAGGGATCTCTGCGGCAGTCCAGTCGTGGCGGGGAGAGACGGCGCCGAACGACGACATGACGGCGGTCGCGGTTCGGATTACGACGTAGAGCAGGGGCCGGGTCGTGAGACCCGGCCCGATATCTTCAGTAGCGCTTGAACGAAATGTCCCGTTGCTCGAGGTGAAGACCGACAGCCTGGCCGCCGAACGTGGCCACGTCGTTGACCCGGCCCTTCACCTGCACACGCGCACCCTTCGTCGGTGTGTGGCCGTCGTTCGCGATAACCGTCAGCTCTCCGGTTCCATCATCGATCTTGTAGAGCTTGAATGGGACGAGCGGAACCCCCCACGCACTCGTCACGACTCCGTCGATCGACACAGTCTTATTCTGGTACCGGCCCGGGTTGTATTTCAGCTCAGCGACGCTGGGCGTGTGCAGCGCGCAGCCGGATAGCGCGGCCGCGACGGCAAGCGGAGCGATCAGACGAGCCAATTGTTTGCGCATCAGAAGCCCTCCGAGACAAAAAAGCCGCGCGGAATCGGCCTGACTTGCGACGGGATGCGGCGATGCCAGCGCCTGCCTGAGTTACGCACCCCGTTGATTCCGCGCGACGCTTAGGAAGAGTTCAAAGGCTGTGCCCGCTCCACCGCACGAATCTTTCAGTAAAAATGGGCACACTGCCGCGAACGACCGTCCAATGCTGGGGACGCGCTGACGCCACGGAAGGACACAGGCCACAGAAGAACAGGCGCAGAGAACAGGCCACAGACGAACACAGAAAAACACGGCCCCAGAAGAAGGTTGCAGAAAAACACAGACCCGTGAGCTGTGTTCTTCTGTGTTTTTCTGTGGCTAGATCCGGTCTGTGGCTAAAAGCGGTAGGTCAACGCGGCACGGGCTCGGCGCACCGTCACGTCTTCGGGACGGGTCTGGAAGTCGTATCCCAGCTCGAGAGTGACAAACGGCGTGAACGAGCACGCGGCACGGAGCGAGAACGTATTGGCTTCGAAGGTGATCCGATCGCTCGTGAGCCAATCCAGCCGATCGATCCCGTGAGTGAAGCCGGTGCCCAGGCGAACGCTCTTCGTCACCGGTCCAGTGATCCGGACCGCGACGGTTTCGGTCTCGATGTCGTTCGTGACGCTGTCAACCGCGGCCTGGCCGTGAAAGTAATCGATCGACGCGTCGACTCCGTCAGTCAGCCTCACGGTCAGTTCCGGGCCGACAAGCCAGACGTCCGAGTCCTGGAAGACGGCGCGCTGAACGAGAAAACCAAACCGCGCGCGCCCCGGTTGCACTGCGGCTTCGACAACCACATCCGACTTCGGAAGATAGACAGGATCGAAGCCGAAGATCGCGCCGATACGAAGCGTCGCCTTTCGGGTCATGCTCCATTCGAGACCGCCGCCAGCGCGTTCGTCCGTCACACCAAACAGGCTCTCGACCTGGCCCCGCCCGAAGACACGAAGCGAGTCCGCCGCGCGCGCGTTGAGTTCGAACGTGCCCGCGTGTGAGTCGTCCACGTCCGTGTTGAGATGCTGAAAGTCATAGTCCAGCTCGAGGCGATGTCCGCGTTCGGCGCGCAGGACATCTGCCAGCGCCCGGATCTCCGCGTTTCCCGGATCGAGCGACAGCGCTCTCTCGTAGTAGGCGAGTGCAAGCGTCGTTCGATTCGCGGCCTGATGCAGTTGCCCCTGGGCGGCTAGAACTGCCGGACGATCTGCGGCGAGTGCCTCGGCACGGTTCAACGTCTCGCTCGCCTCTCCCAGTCGTCCCAGCTTCACCAGCGATTGGCCGAGGCCGATCAGCGCATCCACCTGTTGCGGCTGTACCGCAAGAATCGATCGATAGACATCCGCCGCGTGCTCGGGATGTCCCATCTGGGCGTGAAGCCGCGCGATCCACAGCCGGACGTCGATGTCGTCAGGGTTCGCCGCGGCGAGCGCCTGAAACTGCTTCAAGGCGGCGGCAGAATTGCCCGATTTTGCCATCCGTTCCGCTTCGGCCCGCTGGTCCGTTTGTTGGGGAGCGGTGAGCAGGGTCATGCCCAGAATGGCGGCTGGAATCAGCATCATGAAGGCGAATCGTCCCTTTACTGGCGCTCCGGACCGTCAGCAGGCCCGGAGGATCCGGTGCACCGCCAAGGGCACAACCTTTTGCGGGAGGGCCACGTCTCACTTTTCGGAAGGATCAGGGCATTTCTACAGGGTTCTGCAGGGTTCGTACGGGGTTCTACGGGGTTCTAGTAGGTTCGGGCCGGGTTCCGGCTGATTCGATCCGTCACACATCGGAGGTTGATTCATATGAACGCATGGAAATGCGCTGCGACGGCCGCAGCGCTCTTCGCCGCCGCCGGGATCGGCGCGGCAGTTTTCCCGCCCGCGCACGCGCAGACGTCAACCCGCGTGGTCACACCCAAGGCCGTGCAGGTTCTCGGCGGCCGCGGCAGCCAGATTGGCGTCACGATTCGCGACGTCGAGGACAGCGACGCCAAGACGGGCAAGCTCGCCGCAGCATCCGGCGTCGTCATCGAAGAGGTAAGTGAAGACAGTCCCGCATCGAGAGCCGGACTGAAGAAGGGCGACATTGTCGTGGAATTCGACGGCGAGCGCGTTCGCAGCGTCCGTCAGTTCACTCGGCTCGTTCAGGAGACGCCGGCGGGACGGAGAGCTCAGACCTCGGTGATGCGGGACGGACAAAAGGTCAACGTGACGGTTGAGCCGCGCGAAGGGGGGAGTTTCAGCTACTTCGGCGACGGCGACAGGCTGAGCGGATTACGAGATCTTGTGGCGGGATTGGGCTTTCGATATGCCGAAACCCGCAGCCCCCATGCCTCCAGCCGCGCCGGCGCCGCCAAAGCCGCCGGCATTTCCCGCTTTCCCTGATTTCGACACGTTCATCTATCGGTCCAGCAACAGCCTTGGCATCACGGTCGGCGACCTCTCAGATCAACTGGCGCAGTACTTCGGCACCAAGGACGGCGTCCTGGTGAGCTCGGTCACCGACAATTCAGCGGCCGCCAAGGCCGGTATCAAAGCTGGAGACGTCATCACGTCCTTCAACGGCACCGAGGTGACGTCCCCATCGGATCTCCGCCGGCGCATTCAAGGTCTTCAGGACGGTGATGAATTCACGGTCGGAATCATTCGAGACAAGAAGCCGACGACGGTCAAAGGGAAGGCCGAGACGATTCGGCCGCGACGGACGACCCGATCGATTATCTAGCTGGCGTCGGCGCGTGCCTGCGCTCGCGTTGAGGGCGGCCCCACGAGCGTTGCCAGCTGGGCGGCAATGATCGAGGCGGCCGCCAGCTTCGCGAGATCCTTCTCTCCGTGATGCCGTACTTCGGCGGACATGATTCCGACACAACCCGCCGGGGTCACAAGCGGCGCCGCAATCGCGCCGTTGGACACGGAGTCGGTGGCCACCGTCTGCAAGAGCGACGTGCGCAGGGCGGCCGCGGTCGCGTTCTCCGCGTCGCGAAGAATCGTGCCCAGGCGCACGACAGACTGCGGCGAGTACCCGTGTGTCACGATCGGGCTCAGCTCGCGTCCGTCGGGATCCGCGATCCAGAGCACGATTCCCGGAGCGTCGAGCACCGCTGCCGCACGACCCAGCAGCGCAGGCAGGGCCTTCGTGTCCACAACTTTCGCGAGATCTGAACACAGGGACGCCATCGTCGGGAGATCGACAGCCGGAGCCGGTGCCGCTTGACTGGCCGGTTCGGCCGTCACTACCGGCGCAGGCTCCGCGCTCGGCTGCGACGGGTCGGGCAACTTCAGCGCCGACATCCGAGGCAACACCGAGGTCTCCTCTCCGGGAGCCTCGGCGGGCACCACCGGTCCGGGCACGAGCATCAGAATCGCGACCAATGCGACCGCTGCCGCGCCGGCGACCGCCAGACCCTCGGCTTGGCGGCGACTTCGACTATCCGAATCATGTGCGGCGAGTTCTGCGGTCCTTGCCTGATCGATTGAGTCCGCCATCGCGCCGGTGATCTCAACGCCATCAGCAAAAATCAGGTCGGCCGCCAGCAGCTTCTGGCCGTTGCGCACGTAATCACGCGCGCGTCGATCCATTCGCTCGAAATCCTGAAGTGCGCTCGACGCGTTGTCGAGCGCTGATTGTGCGGGAGATGAAGAGGCAAGCAGCCGCAGCGATTCGAGTTGCCGCTTCAGGGCTGCGGTTGTTTCCGAAACCTTGCCGATCCAGAAATCGCTTCCCTGTCCAGCAGCTACGTACGCTCGCTCGGCGGCGCGAAGATCGAGAACAGTCCGTTCAGCATCGATCGCGGTTTGGTCGAAAGCCCGAGCATCATCAACGCTTCGTCGTGCCTTTGATTCGCTGGTCCACACAAAGTACGCCGCCGCGCTGCAGGCTGTAACGAACACAGCTGCAAGCGTCAGGCGCACCACCAGACTTTTCATGCAGCCTCCGAAGGCGATGACGTGTGACGTTACTATAGCAAGGTTCGTTACGCGGCGACGTGTTCCAAAAACATAAAACGCGATGTCGATCGTTGCGATCATCAATCCGATCTCTGGAGCTGGCGCCGACACATCAGCGGCGGAGCGGCGGATCGATCTCGTGAAGAGTGAAGCGCGCCGACGTGGGCTCTCAGCGACGATTCATCTGACGGAGCGATCGGGACACGCGCGCGATCTGGCTGCCGCGAGCGCAGCAGCGAATGTCGATCTTGTAATCGTGTGGGGCGGCGATGGCACGCATCAACGAGAGCCGGTGCCGCGTTGATCGGCTCGAACACCACGATGGGGCTCGTGCCAGCCGGATCCGGAAATGGACTTGCGGCCGCTCTCGGCGCTCCGCACGATCCTGTCGCCGCGCTCGCGGCGGCGTTCGACGGGCGGACGCGCACCATCGACGCCGGCATCATGGCGGATCGCGCCGTTTTTCAATATCGCAGGGATCGGCTTCGACGCGCGCATCGCGAGGCTCTTCAACGAACGCGGCGCCGGACGTCGCGGACCGCTTCCCGTACATCATGATTGGACTGCGCGAAGGCTGCCGATATGCCGGCGCGGAGTACTCAGTGGACCTCGACGGAGATCGGCGTCGGGTTCGTGCGCTCCTGATCGCGTTTGCCAACGGCCGCGAATACGGCATGCGGCGCTCGAATCGCGCCGCTTGCCGAACTCGACGACGGGCTGCTCGATGCCACGATCGTCGAGTACCGGCCGCTCGTCACGCGCTTCTGGGATGCTCGTCACTTGGCGATGGGCACCGCCCATCGCGCGCGCAGTGTTTCGATGAAGCAAGTGACCCGGGCCGTAATCGAAACCGACGGTCCAATGGAATTTCACGTCGATGGCGAGCTTGGAATAGCGGAGCGCCGAATCGAGGTCAAGATCCTGCCGGCCGCGCTGAAGGTACGCGTCGGGCGAGAAGGCCTCAGTTCTTCGGCTTGAGGATCGGCGTACGCGGGCAGACCCGGTGGCGGAGAAGACGCTCGCAGCACACCGACCGAGCCGGCTCCGCAGTCCGGATCTTCGGCCCTGAACTTGATCTTCACGTAGCCCGACAGCGCCTGTTTGACGTCCTCGCTGGCCAGCGTCGTCTTGTCCATGGTCAGACAGTTCTTGCACCATGTGGCCCACGCGTCGATCAGCACAGGCTTGTTCTCGCGCTTCGCGACGGCGAGTCCTTCGGCGAGCGACGAATGCCATCCGGCTTTGAGCTGCTCTTGCACGCTCGAGGTCACCGCCGCCGGATCCACCCACCGGTTCGAGAAGATCGCATACGCCTCGTAACCGTAGTAGGCGGCGGTCGCAAGAATGAAGACGCCGAACGCCTGCTTGACGCGCACCATCCACATGCCGGGTTTCGGCAACGCGGCGATGCCCGCGCCGGCGATCGGCCACGGGATCGCCATGCCGATGCCGAGAATGAACGGCAGCGCGAGCGCGACGCGGGTTCCTGTGGCGTAAAGGTTGCTCGAAAAAAGGACGACCTGGATCACGACAGGCGCGACGCAAGCCCCGGCGAGCAGCGCCGCGACCGCGCCCATCGTGAACGCGAGCAGGACGCTGCCGCGTGAGCCGCTGCCGGCGAAGCGGGTCGAGTACTTCGAGAAATCGATCAGCAGCAGGTCGAACATCGCCAGTCCGAGGACGACGAACAGGATCGCGATCCCGAGGTTGAACCATGGCGACGAGTTGATCGTGCCGAAGGTGCCGGCGGTCAGGATGACGACGAGCCCGAGCACGCCGTAGACGAACGCCATCGCGCCGCCGTACGCCGTGCCGAGCAGAAATCCCCGTCCGCGGGACTGCGCCTGCGCGCCGGCGCCGATGATCGCCAGGTTGATCGGAATCATCGGCAGGACGCACGGGGTCAGGTTGAGCGCGAGACCGCCGATGAGCACGAGCAGCAGAATCGCGAGCGGGCCGCGGCCTTCGAACATGCCGCGCGGCTTCACGCCGGCTTCCGCGTTCCTGAATGAAGCGCGAGAAACTCGGACGTGCTCATGTATCCGCCGTTGATCCCCGCGACGACGAAATCGTCGAGGAGCGACGCGTCATCACGCGCAGACGGTACCGCTATCGGCGCCGGCGCGATTGCGCTCTCGGCTCGACGAACGGCTTTTCTCCCGTCCCGAACGTGATTCTCGCGAACAGCTTCGACTGAGTGCCGGATCCGGCAGCGCGGCCGCCGATGCCGGGACGACGTGGACGATCCACTCGACGTCGGCGGTCGCGGGCGGATAGCACAGATTGACGTCGCACGCCTGATAGCGAAGCTTGCCGGCACGGTGCAGATCACCGGCGGACACGGTCGGCGCAATCGACAGTTTCGCGCCAATCAGGAATTCCCGCTCGAATACCGCGAGCGGCGTGTCGCCCGTCGACCTGTTCGAGATCGATAGACGGCGGCCAGACGATTTCTTCGACCGAGACTCCGTGGGCGCATCCATTGTGAGCGTCGTCGGGATGAGGAGCTGGATCGCGCGGCTTGTTCGACTGCGTGTGCAGCCCTTCGGGCACCGTGACCTTCAGCGCGACACGAGCGGTTGATCCGGCGCGCGCCGGCCCTTCGACCAGCGGCATCGACGTCGGCCTTCGGGCGCGTGGAGCGCGCGGGCTGGCCTGACGGCCGATCCGCCAGCACGACACGAACGCGAGAACGAGGAAGCGCTTCACGATCCCCCGGCCTGCCGCCGCGATCAGTCGACCTTCTGCAGCGGGATGAGGTGCTGCGCCGATGTCGCACGAGGTGTCGCAGCGAATTTGACCGGCGGCAGATCCTGGAACATGACGTCCCATTTCCATCGCTCCGACGGGTTCGACGCCTGCAGCCAGTGCCGCGCCGCACACCGGCCGTGCGAATGCCAACGCCCGCCAGACCCGCGTATCGTTCGTTGCCTGTCAGCGCCGCGGCCAGATCGCCGCGGACGGCGGCACTGCTCGCGTAAGTCAGCGACGCGCCGAGCGCGAGGCCGACGTTGACGAAGATCTGCCAGTCCTCCTGGGCATCCGCCCGGCGGCGCGATCGCGCGAGACGCCGCCTGCAGGCGGCCCTGTCCGTTGACGAACGCGCCGTCCTTCTCGACCCACGACGCGCCCGGCAGCACGATGTCGGCCGCCTGGCGAGCGCCGTCATCAACACTCCCTGGACGACGAGCAGCGGCAGACGTCCGGATCGCCGAGCCTCGATGATCCATGAGACGTCGCCGATATAACCGTCCGGTCCTGGATCGAACACATACAGCGTCCTCACCCGGCCCTGTTCGACGTCCGCACGGAACGCCGAGATGTCCGCTTCTCCCTTGGCCGTGGCCTTGACCGGGAAACCAAGGTCCCGCGCACCGTTGACGTTCGGCGCGTCGACAGGCTGGAATCTTGAACTTGACGCGCGGCCGGCTGCGGCTTCTCGCGGTAGCGCCAGCCGATCGCCACGCCGTCTTCGGGCAGCCCGAACGATCCGCCGAGCCGCCCAATCAGGAACAGCTCCTCGAGCGACGCGTGCGCCGACACGAAGAATCGAGCGACGACGGACCGCCCGTGAGCCGAGACGCGATCGGCGAGCTTGGTGATGCGCGTTCGTCCAGTCCGTCGGTTCGAGCGAGCCGGACTCCGCACGCGACGCAGCGGCCGCTGCAGCCGTTCCTCTCCTTCGATCCAGCGATAGTCGAAGCGGCCGATGTCGCACATCCAGTAGCCGTTGACGTCGGGGTTGAAGCGCGGCGTCGTCCGAATCAGCTGCGCGCCTTTCGCCCATTCCGGCTTGGCCTTGATCCACGCCGTCGTGTTGCAGCCCTTTTCGCAGAGCGTGCAGATCGTGTCGACCGCTTCGGGGTTGTCCCACGGCCGCGACTTGAAGCGGTAGTCCCTCGTCGTGATCGCGCCGACCGGGCACACGTCCATCAGGTTGCCCGACAGGAGCGAGTGCACGCCTTCTTCCTGGAACGTCGCGATCTCGCTTCCGTATCCGCGATCGGCGATGTTGATCTGCGCGTCGGTGTCGACTTCGCGCATGAAGCGCACGCACCGCGTGCAGAGAATGCAGCGGTTGCGGTTGAGCATCAGCGTCGGACCGAAATCGACGTCGGCGCGCACGCCTTCGCCGTCGAACACGCGCCGCGGGAACTCCATCCGGCTCTCGTTCGGGCCAAAGCTGTAGGAGAAATCCTGCAGCGGGCACTCGCCACCCTTGTCGCACACCGGGCAGTCGAGCGGGTGATTGATCAGCAGGAACTCGAACACGCTGGCCCGCGCCTCGACGACGTCGGGCGTCTGCGGTCGACACGACCATGCCCTCCGCCACCGGCGTCGAGCAGGAGGTCTGCAGCTTCGGCATCTTCTCGATCTTGACGATGCAGACGCGGCAGGAGCCGTCGATGCCGAGGCCCGGGTGATAGCAGTAGTACGGGATCTTGATGCCGCTCTCGATCGCGGCCTGAAGAACGGTCTTGCCCTTTTCGACCGTGACCGGCCGCCCATCAATCGTCAGCGTGACGGTTTCCATAGACCTCTGATCATACCTTTTTTGGGGGCTGCGAGGGAGCGTGTTCGGCGTAGAAGCAGCTCCGCATGGGCTCGAATCCTCACTCGTACTGGCTCTACGTCGATTTCGACCAGCGCCGCGTTGTCGGCGTTGGCGGCGATGGTGCGCACGGGTCCCTTGAGCGGAATCGTCCGCTCGGTCTGCTTTGTCGGCGAGGAGCATCAGAACGTTTTCGCTGACGCCCGACGCGTAGGTCACCGTCACCGTGACGGGAACGTCGACGGGCTCGCCATGCTGCTCGAAGCGGATCGTCGCTTCCGTCCCGGACACCTGATAGCTGAACTTGACGTGCGGGAATCGCGAAGCCGAACATCCAGGTGTCGAAGAATCGCTGAAGATCGCGGCCTGACGCCTTCTCCATGACGCTTGCGGAAGTCGTCGGTGCCGGCCTTCTTGAATTTCCACTCCGTGTAGAACGCACGGATGCCGGCGAAGAAGGCGTCGTCGCCGACGAGGCGGCGAAGCATGTGCAGCACCATCGCGCCCTTGTTGTAGACGATGGCGCGAAAGATCCGATCGTCGCCCTGGATGTGACCGAGGCGATAGCCGAGATAGATCGGGCCGTTCGATGACGCGTCGATCGCCGTGCGCCGCATCTGCCGGAGCAGACTTGGCAGGACGGCGCCTTCCGTTCCTTCTCGGCGTACAGCGCAGCGAAGTACTGCGCGAACCCTTCGCTGAGCCATTGCTCGTGATAGTTCTTCCAGCCGACCGCGTGGCCCCACCACTGATGCGCGACCTCGTGCGCCAGGAAGAACGCCGGATAGTTCTCGAAGCTGACCGGATCGTTGCGCCAGACGAAGTTGGAGCCCGGCACGACCTGGTTCAGGACGGCGAAGTATGGAGGGCTGTGGCCGCCGGGCCGATCGCTTTCGGCGAGCGCCAGCGTGAAGCTCGGATACGGCGCGTCGCCGAGCCAGCGACGCATAGAACGAGAAGACAGCGCGCCGCGCGTTCGCTCATGTCGCGGATCCGGACCGCCGCGCGCGGCGTCGCCTGAAGATAGCAGGGATACGTCGGATCCGCCGGCGTTCACGCGCGACGTATCGAACCGGTTGAACCGGCTGACGATCATCGCGAGATAGCGCGCCGGACGCGCGGCCTCGAACACGTATGTCTTGCGCCGCCGCGCCGCCTGTCACCGGCTGCGCCGGGGTCGGCGTCGGCGCGCCGACCGGCTCGCCCGTCGCGATCGACGTCGAAGTCGCTCGGCACCGTGAGGCGGATGCTGGCGGTCGCGTAATCGGTGACCGTCGACTTGCGGATACCAGTAGCTGCGGTTGCTGTAGAGGTAACGGCGGCTGGAGCGGAATCTCGATCGGCTCCTGCGCCGGCGCCTGGCCGACCTGGATCGCTTCGCGGTCGAACGTCTGCGGCGCCACGGGACCGCTGTAGCGCACGTCGAGCCAGATTTCCGTGTCGCGCGTCGAGCACTTCCGGCAGGTTGACGATCACGCTGTTCTGGCCGACCACGCGCAGGTGCAGCAGGCGTCCGAAATCGGGCGAGTACACGCCGCGAATGTTCGACCGACTCGGCCAGCTTCAGCGTCAGCGAGCTGGTCGCCGTCCGATCGGATCTTCGAATTTCATCCGCGCGTTGCCGTCGATCCAGACGCGATCGGGATTGACCTGCACGTCGATGTCGTACGCCAGCACGTCGTAGTCGAGCCGTTCGTCCTCGCGAGTAGAAACGGCCGCGCTCCGCGAGCTTCGCGGCTGACGTGTAGACCGAAATGTTCCGCCGGCGCTTTCGATCGAAGACCGTGATGTCTTCCGCTTCGCTGCCCGAGCGCGCGTAGGTCAGCGTGCCGAACCTCTTCGTCCGCAGCTCGGCGATCACGATCGCCGAACGGCGGGCGTCAGCGACCAGCGATCGCGGCTGATGTCGCGTCAGGTCGATCTGAAGCGACCGGCCGACGAGGTCGTTGAAGATGCTGGTCGCCGAGCGCAGATCGGACGCGGTCCACCGCGCCGCGGCTTCAGCGCCGCCTTGTCGAACAGCGACTCGAACTCGTACGGCGAGAACCGCAGGAACGCCATGTCGATGTCCTCGGCGAGCTCGTCGTCGGCCCGAAAAGATGCGGATCTGGGTGCGCTCGGCGGATCCGGCGGGCGTGAACTCGCATGCGGCCGCGGCCGAGCAGCACGATGGCCGTCGGACCGTCGGGCGTTTCGGCGACGAAGCGCGCGCCCGACCGGCATGTCGATCGCCAGATCGGGCGCGCGCACGACGAGGTCGTGAATGTCGTACTCTGTGGCGGTGTTGAGCGACAGGCGATACAGGCCGGTGACGATCGACAGGCGGCTGACCGCGGCGATACGCCAGGGATCGGCCGGTGCGGCCCCGGGCCTGCACGTCGACCCGCCAGGTACCAAGCACGTCCCTCGATGCCGCGCTCGGAGAACACTTCGACGACCAGGCGCAGAGCGCCCGCGTCGAGCTGGGCGCGATCGCGTTCGCGTGACGACCAGTCGGGTCGGGCGGGGCGAGGTCAGCGGCGTGGCAAAGTCCTCGAAGCTCGGACGGCTGATCGCCGGATCACCGAGCGCGAGGACCGCCGCGCGGTCGCCGGCGGCCGCGGCCTGCTCCAGGCGTCGCAGAAGCGTCGCCGACCCCGTCGGGCGCGGTCTGGGCGGCTGGCGGTGAGCGGCAGCCCGCCAGCGCGAGCGCCAGGCAGATTCTCGACGAGAGCGCTCGAGACGGAACGCGGCCATCGCGGTCCAATATTAGCCCTGCTCGGCCGGCGCGACAGGAAAAAGGTGCACGGCCAAGTGACGAAAGATGGGACCAACAGCACGGCCGCGTGATCGCTGGATCGCCTGGATCGTCGGGATGGTGGCGGTCACGGGTGCATATGCCGTCACTCGTGGCGTGGACCGGCGGATTCAAGATCAGCATCGGCGGCCTGCGGTTCAGCTCGCATTCGTGGCAGCGCCCAGCCGTGGTTGCCGCCATCGGCGCCGTAGTTGCTCGTTGTCGCCGCGCGCGCGCCGCATTCTGACCGCTTCGACCCGCCTCGCTGCCGTTCTGGACTCTTCACGGCGAGCCGCGTGGTTCGTGGCGGTCGCCGCGGTGTGGACGCTGCGATTGGAATCGGGTTTGGGACATTCGCCAGCGGAGGCGCCGACTCCTACGGCTACGTCGGGCAGGCGCGGCTTCTCGCGCACGGCAGGCTTGACCGACACGATTCCGGTCAGCCCCGATTACCAGTGGCCCAACGTTGAGGCCACGCTGACCCCGCTGGGATTCACGAAGGGACAATCACGCGGGTGTGATTGCCCCGATGTACCCGCCGGGGCTGCCACTGCTTCTCGCGCCGTTTTCGGCCATTTCCGAGACGCGCGATTTACCTCGTTGTTCCCGTTTTTGGTGCTCTTCTCCTCTGGGTGACGTATCGGCTCGGCGCCGCTATGCGGCGATCCGCATCGCGGCCGCGTGGGCAGCAATGTTTCTCGCGCGTCAGCCCGACGTTTCTCTATCAGGTCGTTCAGCCGATGAGCGACGTGCCCTGCGCCGCGTGCTGGCTCGTGGCGCTGGTCGCTGGCGTCGCGAAGATCGACACGCGCGGCGGCCGGATCCGGCGCGCTGAGTTCGCTCGCGATTCTCATCCGACCAAACCTCGCGCCGCTCGCCGTCATCGTCGCGGTTGTGGCGATCGCGTCGGGTAGCGCGCAGCGGGTACGGCGTGCGCTCTGTTTCGTCTCGGCGATCGTGCCGGGTCTCGTGGCGCTTGGCTGGATCCAGGATCGATCCGCTATGGATCGCCACTCGCGTCGGGCTATGGGACAGCCGCCAACGTGTTTGCGGCCGAGTATGTCCTTCCAAATCTGAGCCGGTATCCGCGGTGGATCACCGAGAGTCACACGTGGTTTATCTGGCTGTCGCTTGCTGGCACCTTTGTGGATCGTGCGGCGTGGAACGCATCGGCTTCTCGCGTGGATGTCGCTTGCCATGGCCGCCGCCGTGTGGCTCGCCTATCTTCCGTACATGTTCTTTCAGCCGCACGAGTGGTTCTACACGCGGTTTCTGCTGCCCGCGATTCCGATCATGATCTTGTTCGCGGCCGCGTGCGCGCTCGCCGGGATCCGCGCGCTGCCTGCCGTCTGGCGCACTCCTGCCGTGGTCGTCGTTTCGGTTCTCGTTGGCGCGGCGTCTCTGCACTACGCCGAGCGGAATCGCGTCTTCGACATCCACAACCAGGAACGCAAGTATCCGCTCGCCGGAGAGTTCGTGCGTACCAGAGGGCCGGCAAACGCGTTCGTGCTTGCGGCTCAGCACAGCGGCAGCATCCGCTACTACGCGAACCGCCCGACGCTGCGATGGGATCTGCTCTCGCCGGCCAGACTCGACCAGGCGCTGGCCACATTTCGCGCGCAGGGATACGAACCGCTTCTCGTCGTCGACACCGGGGAGTACAAGGAGTTCCGAGAGCGGTTCGCCGCGACCGGTCAACAGGCCGTCGAGCAGCTGACACCGCTGGCGGTTGCCGGTGACGCGCGCGTCTTTGCGTTTCGATAGGGAACGTTCTGTCAGGCGATACTGACGGCGCGTTTCAACACCAGGATGGTCAGGTCGTCGATGAATTTTGACGCCTTCGCGTGTGCTTCAACCGCCTGCAAAACCTGCACGCCAATCTCGGCGGGCTCCTGAGGCGCGTACCGTTCGACGACGAATTCGAGGCCTGACTCCTCGAACGGCCGGCCGGCCGGATCTTCGGCCTCGGTGATCCCGTCGCTATACAGAACGAGCGTTTCTCCCGGCGCCAGCAGCGTATCAACCGCGTTGAACGTCGAATGATCGAACATGCCGAGCGCGACACCGGTGCTCCCCAGTCGCTCGTATCGTCCGTCGCGGCGCCGTATCATCGGCGGATTCTGGCCGGCGTTCACGTAGGTCAGCACACCGGTTGACGGCGAGTACACGGCATAGAACAAGGTGATGAAGCGCGACGACGGGCTATGACGGCAGATCTGCACGTTCAAGCGCTCGACCAGCGCGGGCGCCGGCAACTCTTCATCGACCAGCGTTCGCAGCACGGCCAGCAGCAATGCCATGAGCAGCGCCGCGGGACTGCCTTTGCCGGCGACATCGCCAAGCGTGACAATGATTCGTCCGTCGGCGAGCGGCAGGACGTCGTAGAAGTCTCCGCCGACCGTATTCGCCGGACGCGTCATGCCGCAGATCTCGATATCGCCGGCGCGATACGTCCCCTTGGGCAGCATTGCGAGCTGTATCTCGCGCGCGACTTCGAGCTCGCCCTTGAGCGACAGCCGATCGGCAACCTCGAGCAGCACCAGCAGGTTCACGAGAAACAGACTGACGAGCAGCGCGAGTGTTCCGTCGGCCCAGACCGGCATGAGCACGGCGACCTGAAGGAATGGAACGCCGAAGGGAAAATCCACCGACGCGAATCCGCGGAAGAGCCGAATAATGCCTGTCAGCGCGACGATCAGCGCGCCGAGGTAGAGCGCACGCCGCGCCGGCGAGAGCCGCATCGTGAAGGCGAGGACGAGCTCCCGCAATCGGAGAGGCGCGCTCTTCCACAGCGGCATCCCCACGAACCGGTCGTCGTCTTTTCCGCGCGTGAAGTACTGGTAGGCGTCGCGGGTGTCGTCGGTGAACAGACGCTGGAGGTCATCGGTCGACAGATCTCGGGTGTAGGTGTCAAACAGTGCGCGCGCGCGACTCGAAGCGGAACTCTTCAAATCAGGCCAATCTGCCTGCCCACTTTGGCGAAGGCGTCAAGGGCGTATTGGAGGTCGTCGCGGGTGTGCGTCGCCGTGACGATCGTGCGGACCCGCGCCCGGTCACGCCCGACGGTCGGGTAGCCAATCGCCTGGGCAAAAACACCCGCCTCGAACAACCGATCCGACAGCTGATTGGCTTTCGCGCTGTCGCCCGCAATCACCGGCGTGATCGGGCTCTCGCTGATGCCGGTGTCGAAGCCGAGCCGCAGCAGCCCCTCTTTGAAGAAACGTGTGTTTTCCCACAACCGTTCCATGATTTGGGGCTCTTCGATCAGGACGTCGAGCGCGGCAATGCACGCGGCGGCCACCGCCGGCGGGTGTGATGTCGAAAACAGGAACGGCCGTGCTCGATGATACAGAAACTCGATCAGGTTGCGATTGCCGGCGACGTACCCGCCCAGGGCGCCGATTGCCTTCGACAGCGTCCCGACCTGTATGTCCACGCGCCCGTGCATGCCGAAGTGATCGATCGTGCCGCGGCCGTTCTTGCCAAAGACGCCGCTGGCATGCGCGTCGTCCACCATCATGATGCAGCCGGTGCTCTCGGCAAGTTCGCACAGCGCCGGAAGCGGGCCGAGATCGCCGTCCATACTGAAGACGCCATCAGTAATGAGCAGCTTGCGTTGTCCTGCGGGCAGTCCGTCGATGATCCGGCGTGCCGCGTCCACGTCCTTGTGGGGGAAAACCTTGATCGAGGCACGGCTGAGACGGCAGCCGTCGATGATGCTGGCGTGGTTCAGCTCGTCGGAGACGACCACGTCCTCCTTTGTCAGAATGCCCGAAACAGTGCCCGCATTTGCGGTGAAACCGCTTTGAAAGACGACAACCGCCTCTACCTTCTTGAACTCGGCGAGCCGGCGCTCGAGTTCGAGGTGAACCGCCATCGTGCCCGCAATCGTCCGGACCGACCCGGAACCTACCCCGTAGGTTTCGGTTGCCTTGAGCGCCGCCTCCCGCAGCCGCGGATGGGTCGTCAGGCCGAGATAATTGTTCGACGAGAGGTTGACTACTGAGCGGTGATCGAAGGTCGTGTGGGCCTTCTGCTCGGCTTCCAGGACCCGGAGTTTTCGGTATAAATTCTGCTTTTTCAGGGAATCGAGCTCTTCGCCCAGGTAGGCCAGGGGATCTCGGCGCATGGTTGGAGTATAGTCCGCCCGATCTCGGGAAATGCCTGGTGATAATTCAGCCGATTGGCATCCTCATTGACTAGACTCCGAGGGTGGGGCCGTTCGGACTGAAGCTCGGGCACGCTCTTCCGTCTTTGCGGAACCGGGGAGGAAATGTGGGCACGGCTGGACGTACCGGGCGCGACATCTTTGGCGACGTCGCCCTCCTGGTATTCCTCATTGCTCAGGCATCCGACGGCGTGCTGACCTATGTCGGTGTGAGCACCTATGGCCTGCACATCGAGGCGAATCCGCTCATCGGCTGGCTGATGTCGCTCATCGGCCAGGGGGCTGCGCTGGCGACCGTCAAGGTCGCCGCCGGTTTCTTCGGTATTGCCCTGCACCTGTCCGCAGTGCACCGCGCCGTCGCGATTCTCGCCGCGTTCTATCTCGCCGTCGCGGTTTTTCCCTGGGTCGCTATCCTGTTCTATTACTGAATCATCGGAATTGCTGATTGTTGATTGCCGATCGTTGATTGATCGGGAGTGGTTGACTGTCGTCTTGCCGCCTCAATCAGCAATCGAAAATCAGCAATCATCAATCCTTCTCACGTTTCTCCCGTGCGGCCATGATCTCCCAGAAGAGCACCTGGACGATCGCGGCCGTCGGTACCGCGAGAATCGCGCCGACGATCCCGAGGAGTTTTCCGCCGATGAGCAGGGCGACGATGACCGTGACCGGGCTGACGCCGACCTGGCGCTGCATGACCTTCGGTACGAGCACGTGGTTCTCGAACTGCTGTTGCAGGACGAAGAAGACAATGACGAGCAGCACCTTGTTGATCGAGACCGTTGCCGCAACCGCGATTGCCGGGATCGCCGAGAGGAAAGGACCGACGACCGGAATGAGTTCGCCGACCCCGGAGATGAGCGCGAGCACATAGAAGAACGGAATGCCGAGCAGCCATAAGCCGATGGCAGAGCTGAAGCCGATGATGCCGCCGAGCAACAACTGGCCGCCAAGCCACGCGCTGACCTTGATCGTGATGTCGCGACTGGCCGCGGCAACGCGCGCGCGATCGCGCGCCGGAAACAGCTGCAACATCGTCCGCTGGAGACTGTCGGCTTCGATCAGGATGTAGAAGGTCAGGATCAGGATCGTCAGCAGGCCGAACAGGCCACCGACCACGCCGACGACGGCGCCAAGCACGGTGCCGACGGCTTCACCCCCGCCAGTGGCCGGGGCGTGCTTGACGGCCTCGGTCAGCGTGTAGTGCTCCTTCAGAATCCCCTTCCGGATGAGCAAGTCCTGGCCGCGTTCGTACATGCTCGGAAAGCGCGGCCCAGAACTGCTGCGCCTGACTGGCCAGCGCCGGAAAGATCATGAAGCCGATGCCGACCAGGATGCCGATGATGATCAAGTACAGGATCAGGATGGCGAGCCAGCGTGGGAACCGTTTGGGACCGATCGGAAGCACTTTCTGCCGCTCGATCAATCGCACGACCGGGCTGAATCCGATTGCGAGCAGGCCGCTCACGTAGATGAGGAGCAGCACCTCGCGGGCGAGGAACGCGCACCACAGCACGATGCCGACGAGCGCGGCCATGCTGATGGTCCAGAGAATCAGTGATTTCTGTTCGGAGCGCTCGACTGCCACTTAGGAGGTCCGCCCGGCCAGGAACTCGCGCGTGAACTCCGCCATCAGTTGATAGATTTCACGGAGCTCTGCGGGGGATGCCAGGAACACCACACGGAAGTATCCGTCGGCGGGAGCCGTCGCGAATCCCGATCCATACACGCACAGTACGCCAGTCGCGCGCAGCAAGCCGAGCACGAAGTCTTCATCGGTCTTGCCGCGTGGCAGATCGACTCTGGGCATTGCATAAAAGGCCGCGGTGGGGCGGACGCAGTGCATGCCGTCGATGGCGTTGAGCTCTTCGTAGGTGACCGCCGCCCGTTCGCTCAGCGCCTGGCGAAACGTGTGTTGATGCGATCGATCGCCGGTCAATGCGGCGGCGAGCGCGTGCTCCATCGGTCCCGTGCTACAGAGTCTGCCGTCCGCGAGCTTCTTGATGCCCGCGAGCACGTCATCGAGGCGGTCCGTCCTGGCCACCGCCAGCCATCCAGTTCGCCAGCCTGGCGCCAGGTAGGCCTTGGACAACGACGAAAACGTAATCACCGGCGCGTCGGGATTCAGCGCTGCGATCGCCGGCACGGGGCCGTCAAACGCGAGGTCGGCATACACCTCGTCGGCGAGAACTGGAAAATTGTGCCGGTCGGCAAGATCGACCAGCGCTCGCCGTGCCTCACCCGAATACGTCGCACCGGTTGGATTGTTTGGATCGATCACGACCAGCGCACGCGTCGAGGGCGTGATCAGGCTGCGCACATGTTCGACATCCGGCTGCCACCCGCGTTGCTCGTCGGTGCGGTAGAAAACAGGCGTGGCGCCAATCTTCGCCAGAACAGCCGTGTAAAGTGGATACGTCGGGACCGGGATCAGGACCTCATCCCCGGGGCCCGCAAGGGCCGTGAGCGCGAGCTCGATGCCTTCGGAAGTACCTGCCGTCACCACCACCCTGTCGGGCGTCATCGGCATCCCACGCTGGAGACACTCGGCCGTGACCGCCTCTCTGGCTTTGAGGATGCCCACCGAAGGGGCGTATCCGTTGTCCCCGTCACGCATGGCGCGCTCCACCGCTTCGATCATGTGAGGCGGCGTGCGGAATCCAAAAATGATCGGATCGCCAATGTTCAGGTAGCGGACCTTGCCGCCGGCCGCCTCGATCTTGCGGGCCTCCGCGACGATATTCCGGATGGCGTAGCTGAAGCCGCCAACCCGCTGGGCCACCGGAATTGCGGAGGATGTTCGAGGCGTCATGTGAGGATTCTACTGCCCCTCGCCGTCATTCTTGATTCCATCGAAGCGGTGGCAGCGGACCGTCGAATTCTGTAATTGAAAGTGCCGCGACACGCGATGAGACGTGGCAGAGAAGTCAGCTGAAATGCGCGTGTAAAAATGGACTCTCGCCAACCCACCGATCGCGTAATTATTACCGCTTTTTGGTGCTTCTCTCGGGCTCTGCTGGATCGAGCGGCAGAGATAACTGTTGTCAAGTTAACGACTTAACAATTTGGCAAAGTACTTGGAGTAGTGCAGTACATGACGAGGCGTTTCCTCGTGGTGAACGCGGCGCTGACGCTGTCCCTGCTCCCCACTCCTGGGACAGTCGGTCGAATTTTCGCTCAAGAGCCGCCGGTCACCACATTTCGATCGTCGATCGACGTCGTCTCTGTGAGCGCCGTCGTCCGCGATCGAAAAGGTCGCTTCGTTGGAAATCTCGAGCGGAAGGACTTCATTGTCGCCGAAGCCGGACAGGTCCGGCCGATTCTCGACTTCCGCGCACAGGCCGATGGGCCGGTCAAGCTCGCGATGCTTTTCGACATCAGCGGCAGCATGCGAGTGGGGACCAAGGCAGTGGATGCACGGCAGGCGGCGCGTCACGTCTTCGGCTCGCTGAAGCCCGGGGATGAGGCTGCGCTTTTCAGCTTCGACACGCGTCTCGATCGCGTCACGCCGTTCACCGCTGATCTTGCATCGCTCGACGCGGCACTCGATCACGTGCAGTCACCGTACGGACAGACGTCGCTTTACGACGCCGTCGCCGAGACCGCGAAGTTGGTCGCCGCCGAGGGACCTGGGAAGGGTCGTGTTCCGCAGCGGTGTGCGGTGGTCGTGCTGACCGACGGAATTGACACGCGGAGTCGGCTGACCTCGGAGCAGGTCTCGGCCATCGCCAGCAGCATCGACGTCCCGGTCTACATCGTAGCGGTCGTTTCGATGATCGATGACCCGCGGCAAGCGGTTGGCGTGCCCCAGGAGATGACCGGCGCGCTTCCTGATCTCGCGAAGTGGACGGGGGGCGAGATGTTCGTCGCGAGCGCCCCTGCACACGCGAGCCTGGCGGCGCGGCAGATCGTTGACGAGCTTCGACATCAGTACATGCTCGCGTTCGAGGCTTCGAGCCAGAGCGCGGGATGGCGGCCGCTGGAGGTTCGCGCACGCGACAGTGCGCTCACCGTCCGCGCGCGCGCCGGTTACAACACATCCGGGATCGCCGGCTCCAATGGCGGCCCGACCGTTCGTTTGGACCCCAGGTACTTACTCACTCGCTCACTCGGAAATATACGTTCGGAGGCAAAGATGAAGAAGCTCGTGGTCGCAGCGCCAATTCTTGCGCTCGCGCTCGGCGGCACCACCGCCTGCGCGACGAAGAAGATGGTGAGGACAGAGGTCGGTGAAGTCAACGGCAAGGTCGAGACGTTGTCAAAGTCCGTCGAGGAGACGCAGGAGAGAACCCGCGCCAACGAAGGACGGATCAACGACGTCGACCAGAAGGCGCAGTCTGCTGGGCAGCGCGCCGATGCGGCCGGTCGTCGCGCCGATGAGGCAAATGCGGCGGCGGCGGCGGTCAACACGCGAGCGGATGCGATCGAACGCGCGTCGAAGCGCCTCGTTTACGAGGTCACGCTCAGCGAAGACAAGGGCGGATTCAAGTTCGGCAAGACGGCGATGCCCGATGAGGCGAAGGCTGACCTCGACGCGCTCGTGCAGAAGCTGAAGGCCGAGCCAAATGGCGCCTACATCGAAATCGAAGGCCACACCGACAACGCCGGTGCGAAGGACGTGAACTACAAGCTCGGCCTCGAGCGTGCGGAGACCGTCAAGCGCTACCTCTACGAGCAGCACCAGGTGCCGCTCCACAGGATCAGCGTGATCAGCTACGGCGAAGAGAAGCCGATCGCCCCGAACAACACCAAGGCGGGTCGCGCACAGAATCGCCGGGTCGTCATCAAGGTCCTGACCTAGAATTCGCGAGCCGCCCTGCGGGTTCGCGTCCTCTCGACGCGGATCCGCAGGCTCGGCGCGGTGGACCGGGAGCGGAGCGCTGGAGGTATCGCCGGAATGGTCCGGCGGCACGTCCGCGGCTAAACGTCAGCACTTTCGCAGGGTGCTTCGCGTTCCGCTTCCGGTCGACCAATCCCTCATCACTGATCACTCATCCCCCAATCCTCGAATCCCTGAATCGCTAATCCTCGGAGCCTGTCGCGCCGTAGCCGCAAAGGCGAACGAGCCGCGAACCAGCCAGAAGCCAGGAGCCAGATCGGACCCCGGATCCCGGATCTCGGTACTGCACAGATCTCTACAGCCTGTCTTTGATTCGACCGATACCCGATCCGCGAGGTTGCTCCCCATGCGATCACAGGTAATTCGACTCTCATTGGCCGTTGCGGCGTTCGTGGTCGCCCCGGCTTTCACGTGCGCCGCGCAGGGAATCGGCGTCGGCGGCAGGTTCGCGATGGTTCGCGGCGACGCGCAGTCCGACACCGGTGCGGAAGGGTTTGCTGGTGGACACGTCCGCGGGTGGCTGTCGAAGCGGACGGCGCTCGAGCTTTCACTCGACCGGCGCGTTCAGACTAACCCGACACTGACCGAAGAAGTGCGCGACTATCCGCTCCAGGCTTCGGTGCTGCTATCGCCGATTCCAGGAACGTTTGCGCCATATGTGCTCGGCGGGCTGGGGTGGTATACGCACAGCGTGGAGCAGCTTGCTGGAAAGCAAGTGGTCGATTCAACGACGACGCGGCGCGTCGGCACGCACGCGGGCTTCGGCGCCGAGGTGCGCATGGGCAAACGCGCGGCGTTTCACGCCGACTATCGGTACACCTTTCTCAAGTTCGGCGGTGCCGATCCGATCAAGTCCGACACGATTGCCGGGGCAATTGCGAAGTCCCACCTCACCGATACCGGTTCAGGAATCCACTTCCTTCCTTCGTATCAAGGGTCGATGTGGACCACCGGTATGACCATCTACTTCTAGGTTCCGCTCGGTTCTACAGGGTTCTACAAGGTTCTGCGAGGTTCGTTCGCTCCGAGAACCTCGAGGAACCTGAACGAACCCCGTAGAACCTAGCAGAACCTCGTCGAACCCAGTAGAACCTTTATTCGAGGGCGATGGTTTCCATGGCCGTCGCGAAGGTATCGATTTCTTCGAGCGTGTTGTAGACGTTGGGCGTGATCCTGAGGCCCTCGAATTCCTCGTGCACGATCGGTGTCGCGATGATGCGCCACTTGTCCCACAGCCGCGCCACGACCTTGGCCGTTGGAATCCCGAGCACCTGGACGTTGGCAATCGCGCACGACTGGGCGGGATCCATGCTGGTGTGGATTCTGAACTTCGATTGCCGGGCGAGTCGGGTAGCCCACCGATCCCGCAGGTAGCGAAGCCGAGCCGCCTTGCGTTCGGCGCCGATGCCCTCGTGAAAGTTCAGCGCTTCGGCAATGGCATTGTGATTCGCCGCCGGGTGCGTCCCGATTTCCTCGAACTTGCGGATGTTCGTGGTCTGCGATTCCGCCGCCGGCTGCAAGGGCCAGAGACTCGCAATGTTCTCGCGGCGCACATACAGGAATCCCGTTCCGATCGGCGCCAACAGCCACTTGTGCAGGCTCGTTCCGTAATAATCGCACCCGAGATCGCCGGCTTTGAACGGGAATTGCGCAAAGGCGTGCGCGCCGTCGACGATGGTCTTCACCCCGCGCCGCCGCGCCTCGTCGCAGATCTTTTTTACCGGGAAGACTTGCCCGGTGAGATTGGTGATGTGGCAGAAGTGAAGCACCTTCGTGGACGGCGTCATCGCCGAGAGGAGGCGGGTCGCGAGGTCGTCCATCGACGGCGGGGGAACAGGAAAGGAAATCTTCGTGAGCTTTATCCCATTGCGGCGGACGCGCTGCTCCCACGTCGTGAGCATGCGCCCGTAATCCTGGTTCGTGGTGACGACCTCGTCCCCCGCTTTCAGGTCGATGCCGAGTTGCGCGGTCTGCAGCGCCTCGCTCGCGTTGCGCGTGATCGCCAGTTCTTCGGGATCGCAGCCGAATTCAGCGGCGAGCCGGCGCCGGACGCTCTCGATGTTCGGCTCCAGGATCTGCCACATGTGGTACACCGGCGCCTGGTTCGAGATGTCGAGGTATCGCTTGAAGGCCTCGTGAACCACTCGTGGGCTCGGTGAACAGCCGCCGTTGTTCAAATTGATGATGGTGCGATCGAGGGTGAATCCCTGTTGGATTTCGCGCCAGTAGGATTCGTCGGTCGCCACGTCAGACGCCGGGACGTTCTCGACTCGTCGCCCGGCCGCCTCGATTCGCGACAATCCGCCCGGACGGAACGCGGCAAGAGCGACCGCGCCCGCCGAGCCCGTCGTATGAAGGAAGGAGCGTCGTGTCAGCATAGTGAATCCTTCCAGAATTGCTGATTGTTGATTGCTGATTGTTGATTGGGCGGAAAGTTTGCTGCCGTCGATCGGGCCGATGGCGGTCAATCAGCAATCAGAATTCATCAATCAGCAATTCTCACCTGCGGCTTCGCGTCAGTTCCAACGCCCGGACTTTACTGTACTTCCCTCCCGAATCGGTGTCACAATACGGGAAATTGCGCGAGACAAGAGGTAAGAAGCCGTGAACACTCCTGGCGTGCGGCTGGGCGGCGCCGTCATTACGAATCCGGCGAAACCCTTCTGGCCTGACGAGGGTCTCACCAAACTGGATCTCGCGCAGTTCTACTCACGGATCGCCGGTCAGATTCTTCCATGGATGAAGGGTCGGCCGGTCGCGATGGAGCGGTGCCCGGACGGAATCCGCGCATCCTGCGTCTACCAGAAGCGAGCGCCTCACAATCTGCCGGGCGACGTGCCGACGGTCACGATCCCTGCGATAACCTCTGGCGCGACGATCGACTACGTCGTCGGCGGAACTCGCAAGACGCTGCTGATGCTCGTCAACCTTGGCTGCATCGCGGTGCATGTGATGAACTGCCGCGTCGACGAAGTCGACAAACCGGACTGGCTCGCATTCGATCTCGATCCGGCGGATGGGTTCTCATCGGCCGCGCGTGCGGCGCTGCTCTTGCGGGCCAAGCTCGAGGATCATGGCCTCGAACCGTTCGTGAAGACGTCCGGCGGACGGGGCCTTCACATTTTCGTTCCGCTCCGGCGCGGTGCCGCGCAGGAGCGCGTGCGTGCCTACGCGCTCGCGATTGCCGGGGAGATGGTGCGCGAGCATCCGAAACTCGTCACGATCGAAGCGCGCCAGGCGCGGCGACGCGCGCCGGTGTACCTCGACATCATGCGGAACGCGCCGGGTCAGACGATCGCCCCGCCGTTCGCCGTTCGATGGCGGCCGCGCGCACCGGTCTCGATGCCGCTCGATTGGGACGAAGTGAGCCCTCGCCTCGATCCCGTCCTCTTCAACATCAAGACGGCCGAGCGCAGAATGCGGGCCAAGTCCCCATGGTCGAGCTTCTTCGGACACCGTCAAACGTTGCCGCGAGTCTGACGGCCGGCTGCCCCTTCCCGCATCACACGCTCCGATATAATCGCTCGCGAAGAAATGGAGCTTCGCGATCGCGTCGCGCTCATCACCGGTGGCAAACGGATCGGCGCTGCCATCGCGATCGACCTCGCGCGCCGCGGGATGCACGTTGCGCTCTCCTACAATCGATCCCGCGCCGAGGCCGAGGAAGCTGCTGCTGCGGTGAGCGAGACCGGGCGGCAGGTTGCCCTGATCCAGGCGAATCTGTCGCAGGGCGCGGAATGTCAACGGCTCGTGCATGACGCGGTCGCGAAACTCGGACGGCTCGACGTGCTCATCAACATGGCGTCGGTCTATGGCGCGGTGCCGCTCAACGATCTCGACGAGGCGAGGTGGGACGCCGTCGTCGATGTCGATCTGAAGGCGGCATTTCTCTGCGCGGTGGCGGCGGTCCCGCATCTCAGAGCGTCAGGCGGAGGAAGAATCATCAACTTCGCCGACTGGGTCGCAGCCAGCGGCCGGCCGCGATACAAGGGCTTCGTTCCGTACTTCGTCGCGAAGCGAGGCGTCATCGGCCTCACGGAGGCGCTGGCCCTCGAGCTCGCCAGCGAGCAGATTCTCGTCAATGCCATTGCTCCGGGCCCGATCGTGGCGCCGCCCGGAACAACCGAGGAAGAACATCAGGCAGTGGAGACGTCGACGCCGCTCGGCCGATGGGGCGGTGAGCAAGAGATCGTCAAAGCAGTCGCCTTTCTCCTGGAATCCGACTTCGTCACGGGCGAGACCCTCCGTGTTGACGGCGGGCGCCACGTCCGCTGACTGTCCTCGCGATAACCGAGCTGGCCGCGGAAGGCATGTTTCGAGCCTTGCCCAGAAGGAAAGAGAGCACCGGCTTGCCAACCGCTGGTGCGCATGCGACACAGCTTGAGCCGTTCCTATACATAATCACGAGGTAGGCGCACCCATGTTGACGCAAGCCCTTCCTGCGTCTGGTCTTACGTACCAGAATCGCCCGGCAGGAAAATTGCTCCTCATCGCGACGGGAGACGTTTTCGACGGAGTGGCGATGAAGGATCATGGGACGTGGAATGACCGAAGCGCGGCCAGCGATTGGATGCGGTCTGACGGCGAGCCGGAGTTCAACGGCGCCAGCATCCTCGTCGTGGAAGACGACGACGATATTCGCGAGCTGCTGGTGACGCTGCTCGAAATGGCGGGATACACAGTGACGCCCTGCTCGACGGCCGAGCAAGGACTCAATGCTCTGCGCGAGGGAACGTTTGATTTCGTTCTGACCGATTACGCGCTGCCGAATCGGACCGGCGGCTGGCTGCTGCACCAGGCGCAAGCGGAAGGATTGCTCGAAGCCACACCGGCACTGATCGTCACGGCTCACCCGAGTACGCCTGACCTGAACGGATTCGAAATCTTTCACAAGCCGTTCGATCTCGACGATCTGGTGGCGCACATACGGCAGCGACTCGACGGCGGCGACTCGAAGCGTCCCATCGGCCGTAACCGTCTGGTCACGCCCTCTCAATCGAAAGGTCACGAGCACGGCAACCACGATGACTGCCCTGACCCGATCGAGCTGATTCTTTACCTCAGTGCAGACTCACCGGGTTCCGCCAACGCAATCGACAACATCAAGCGCGTTCTGTCCCGGTATGGATCTGACAAGGTGAAGCTAACCATCTGCGGTCTTGCGAGAGACCCGACTGAGGGGGACGCTGACAGCGTCGCGTTTACTCCGACGCTGGTCAAACGATCACCCGGACCGAGAACCTATATCCTGGGTCATATCCACAATCCCGAAGTGTTGATCGAGTTGCTGGAGGGCTGCGATTCCGAATCGTAGATCGGCTTAGCGTTTCACCGGCGTGTCGGCAAATACCGCTTTCATCGACGCGAGCGCGCCTGAAAGTTCGGCCCGGTCGCGCGCGAAGCAGAATCGGATATACCCCTCACCGTTCGCGCCGAAGTCGATCCCCGGGATACACCCAATCCTGCCGCGCGAAATCAGAAACTCGGCGAGTGCCCACGAAATCGAGTCGGACACCTTCTGTTCGGGCTGCCAGTCTGGATTGATGCGGAGGAACGCGTAGAACGCACCTTTTGGGGGCGCGCCGCTGAAGACCGCCCCCGCGTGCTCGCGCACGCCGGCGTAGAAGAGGTCCCGCCGGGCCTGCAGTTCCTGTCGATAGCTGCGCACGCTTTCCTGTGATCCTTCGAGCGCCCCCACGCCCCCATACTGGACGACAGAAGAAACATTCGTCGCGGTATAGAAAAGCGCCTTCTTCATGCGCTCGCGCAGCTTCGCATCAGCCAGCGCCACGTACCCCAGGCGCAGCCCCGTCATCGCGTACGACTTGCTCATCGTGAACACAGAAATCGTTCGCTCGTACATCCCCGCAAGGGATCCCGGGCTGACATGTTCCGCGTCGTCGTAGATCACATCCTCGTATGCCTCGTCTGAAATCAGCCAGAGATTGCGTTCGCGGCAGAGCGCGGCGATCGCGGTGACATCGTCGCGTGTCAGCACGCCGCCGGTCGGGTTGTGCGGAGAGTTGATGTAGATCGCCTTCGTCCGAGGCGTGATGGCCGCGTTCAGCTCTTCGAGGTCATAGCGCCACCCCAGGCGCTCGTGCAGCGGGCAGGCGATCGGGACCGCTCTGGCCGCCTTTACATTCCCCATGCAGGGCGGCCACTCGGGGTCGGGAACGATCACCTCGTCGCCCGGCTCGAGCAACGCCTGGCAGGCGAGGTAGACGGCGTGAATGCCTCCGGTCGTCACCATCACTTCATCCGGCCCGCCGACGGGGATGCGGTTGACCGAGCGAAGCTTGGCGACCAGCAGATCGAGGAGCGGCGGGATGCCGATGGTCTGGACGTAGTGACTGCGGTTGTCGTCGATGGCGCGGTGCATCGCCTGCTTGACCGTGTCGGGCGCATCAAAGCTCACGTCTCCTTGATCGAGACGGAACGGATCCTTGACGGCGTACATCATGTCGCGAATCCGGATGATTCCCGAGAAGGGCACCGCGTCGAGGTAGTGGCCCACGGGGAGAGTATATTCCTTCGCAGTTCGCAGTTCGCAGTTCGCAGTTCGCAGTTCGCAGTTCGCCTGGTGCGCGGATCTCGTGTGGACTACTGTCCTGTGCCCTTGAACTGGTCGTCCTCGTCCGCAAAGAGGACGTTGAAGCTCGTGAGGGATCCGTAGCAGCCGCTGATGTAGCCCTGTAGCTTGACCTTCACGTCTTCTGGAATGTCGATGGCGTTCACCTGTTGCTCCAGCGTCCGGAGGCGATTTCTTAGCATCACGATCTTGTGAAAGAAGGTTTCAATCGGCCAGCTTTTTTCCTGGGCGCCTGGAGCACCGGGCCGCAGCACGAGATCGCCACCTCTCCATTTTTCTGCCGGTGCCACGGCCGAGATTCCTGCTTCCTCTCGAATCACGCGACGCAGGATCATTTCGATATCCATAGCGGAGTCCTCGCTGACAGGAGGCGCGATCCGTTCGCGCTCGCTGACGATGGGGAAGGGATTTCGCTCGGGCCTGACGGACACCCGCCGGGCTCGCTCGGCTGGTGTTGCGGGTTCGGCTGATGCCGGCTCGGAAGCCACACGGGGCCCGCCCCGATAGTTGTGCTCGCTCTGACAATACCCGCACACAACTCGAATAGGCACGCCTTCCGGATCGGCAGCGACCACCGTATGCATCCGGTCGGTCTTGCACGCACGGCAGAAGTCCTCGAGAGACTCGCCAGCGCGATATCTGCGTGGAGGCATGGAGCCAGTATAGCGAACCGCGAACCGCGAACTGCGAACCGCGAACCCGCGAGCCGCGAACTGCGAATCAGCGGCCCACCTTCTGAAGCATGCGGCTCAGCGTCACTGCGGCGCGGCCAATCGGCAGGTTGCTGATATAGAAGTGTCGGACGCCAGCGTCGGTCAGCGCACGAATCGACCGCGCGCAGACCTCCTCGGGCGTTGCGCCGTCGCCGAACTCGCGAGTCAATTCCGCGGCGGGAACCGGAAGGAAATCCTTCAGCGCCGCCAGCGTCCGCGCGTTGGCCGAACGATAGTAGAAGATTCCGAACATCCCGGGAATCGTCAGCCCTCGTCGCCTGGCCTCCGCGAGGAACCGCTCGACGCGGTCGCGACTGTGGTGCGACACGATCTGCGTGAGGTAAAACTCCGCGTGGGCGTGGCCCTCCATCAGGTGGCCGACTTGCGCGGCCGGATCGGCGTGCGGGTTCGCCCATCCGCCGAGCGCGAGGTCCGGCACCCGGTGCCTGATCTGCTCCCGCAGCTGCCAGGCATGTTCGACGCAGCGCTGCGGCCCGACGCTCTTGTCGCCGCCGAGGACGACCAGGGCCTCGAACCCGTGATCGCGTGCGCGATCCGCGTACGCCAGGCAGTAATCGAGCGGGTGTTTACACGTCAGGAAAGGGACGACACTCGAGCGCGGCACGTCGGTCCCGAGGTTGATGACCAAGTGACGAAGATTGTCTTCTTCCTTCGATCCGACGGCGCTGTCGGTCAGAAACACGAACGTCCCCGTGCGCGTCAGGCTGCGGACCGCGTGGTACGTGTCGATCCAGGCATCGCGGCTGGCCGCCGCCTCGAGTTCCGCGCGCGGCGGTCTCAGCTCCGCGGCGATCACGCGGGTGTCTAAGCGCAGCTGGTCAACAAGCGTGCCCATGAAAGAAGTGTCTGGGTTGTTTCTGGACCTGACGGTCCGCAGGAGCCTCGCCTTGGCGACCCGCGATCAGCGTCAGGAGGACCCACAATTATACTGGATGGCATGTCGGTGCCTCTCGCGTCGCTCCCTTCCATTCCGCTGGCGGTCAGCCCATCGCCGGTTGAATCACTCGACAACCTGCGTGATGCGCTCGATTGCGATGCGCGATTGCTCGTCAAGAGAGACGACACGATTGGATTCGCATTCGGCGGCAACAAGGTCCGTAAGATGCGGCTGATTGCCGCGCAGGCGAAGGCGGCAGGCGCCGACACGCTCATCACCACAGGAGGCATCCAGTCCAACCACGCACGGGTAACGGCCGCAACCGCCGCCAAACTCGGAATGAAATGCATTCTCGTGGTCAACGGAACCAGGCCGTCGCATCCGACAGCCAACGCGCTGCTCGATCAGCTTCTGGGTGCGGACGTGCGGCACGTGCGGACCCGTGAGGACCGGGCGCCCGAGATGGAGCGGGCCGCGAAGGACGCGCGACTCGATGGGCGCACGCCGTTCGTGATTCCGCTCGGCGCCTCGACCCCGCTCGGCGCCGCCGCGTTCGTTGGCGCCATCACCGAACTGGGAGAACAGATCGATCCGCCCGATGTCATCATTCACGCCTCATCGTCCGGAGGGACGCAGGCCGGCCTCGTCGCCGGATGTGCGCTGGCCGGCTGGCACACACGTATCGTGGGCATCAGCGCCGATGAACCGGCCGCATCACTCGAGTCAACGATTCGCGACCTCCTGGGCGGCGTCGCCACGCTGCTCGACTGCGGAGCGGACCGCTTTGCCTCAGCATCGGTCGTGGTCGATGACGGGTTCGTGGGCGAGGGATATGGAATTCCAACGACCGCGTCACGTGAAGCGGTGGATCTGGCCGCAAGGATGGAAGCCCTCTTTGTCGATCACACCTACACCGCAAAAGCCCTGGCGGGTTTGATCTCGCGCGTCCGCAATCGAACCTTCCCCAAAGGAAGTACCGTGCTCTTCTGGCACACCGGCGGACAGGTAGGGCTCTTCGCATAAAGTTAAAAGTCAAAAGTTAAAAGTTAAAAGTTAAAAGTAAAGGCGACACTTGTCCTCAATTACCTTTCTCGGCGCCGCTCGGACCGTCACGGGCTCGAAATACCTGCTCGATATCGGCACGTCGAAAGTCCTCGTCGACGCCGGTCTGTTTCAGGGGTTGAAGGAACTGCGCGAGCGCAACTGGCAGCCGTTTCCGATCCGCGCGCCAGAGATCGACGCAATCGTACTCACCCATGCGCACCTGGATCACTGCGGGTATCTGCCGCGTCTCGTTTCGCAAGGATTCCGCGGTCGCGTATTCTGCACCGCCGGGACGCTCGATCTCTGCCGCATCGTCCTCCCCGACGCAGGACGTATTCAGGAAGAAGACGCAGCCAACGCAAACCGACATCAATTCTCGAAGCACGCGCCGGCGCTGCCGCTCTACACCGAGACCGATGCGTTTCGCGCCATCTCGCAGCTGCAGCCGGTGGGTTACGACCGGCCGATGCCGGTCGTGCCCGGCATGGAAGTCGAGTTCGTGAACGCGGGGCACCTCCTGGGATCGGCGTACGCGCGTGTTCGCACGGCCGATCGAACCATTCTCTTCGGCGGCGATCTCGGGCGCTTCGGGCGGCCGGTCCTCCCTGATCCCTCCATGGTGCCCGAGGCGGATTACCTGCTGGTCGAATCCACTTACGGCAACCGCGTTCATCAGCAGGACGACGAGGGCCGCCAGTTGGCTGACATCATCACGACGACCGCCGAGCGCGGCGGACGAATCATCGTTCCGGCGTTTGCCATCGGCCGGGTCGAAGAATTGCTCTACTGGTTGAGGCGCCTGGAAGAAGCAAGGAAGATTCCGGTCCTGCCCGTCTTCGTTGACAGCCCGATGGCTATCGAGGCGCTGTCGCGTTATCAGCAACGGCTGGCCGAGCTGGATCCCGAGCTGAGCCCCGAGTCACACGACGAGAAGGCGCCGCATGGCCCGGCGGACCATCAGGATCGTGTGCCGGAACGTCAACGCCACGCCCAGCAGGAGCGCCAGGTTTGCGCGTTCTGCACCGAGCGTTTTCGCACGATTTCGACGGCAGCAGAATCGAAACAGCTGACGCAGTCGAAGATGCCCGCCATCGTCATCTCTGCGAGCGGGATGGCGACCGGCGGCCGCGTGCTTCACCACCTGAAGGCCGCGCTTCCGGATGCGCGAAATACAGTGCTCTTCGTGGGATACCAGGCCGTGGGCACCCGGGGCCGTCAACTCGTCGACGGCGAGAAGGCGGTCAAGATTCACGGCGAGATCATTCCGGTCCGGGCGCGCATCGAGCTCGTCGAATCCATGTCGGCTCATGCCGACTCTACCGAGATTCTCCGGTGGCTTGGCGGGTTCACGACACCACCGCGTCTGACATTTATCGTCCACGGCGAACCGGTCGCGATGGAGGCGTTGGCAGGCGCAATCCACGACCGACTTGGCTGGATTACAAAAATGCCAGAGCACGGGGAGACCGTCGAACTGGCGTAGACATCTCGCTCAGGCCCGCTCCCCTTACAATGAAGCGTTGCTCGGCCCGCCTCCGCTGGTCGGAGGTGTTCACGACCAGCTTCGGCGAGGTCTCGCCGTAGCGCGCTTGGGCCGCTGGCGCGCGAAGGCGGAGGGATCGATGACACTGTTGGGAATGCACGAAGGCGAGGACGAAAACACGCCGTTGACCGACTCGGCGAAACCAGCGGCGATCGCGACGGCGTTGTCGCCGCATCCGCCGCCCGCCGATCGCAAGTACCTGCTGGAACGCGTGGACGACGCGGCGGTCGCGCAGTTGTACGCGGACGGGTTCGCGTCGCTCCCGGTCGATCAGAAGATCCTGATCTGGCACCTGTACCGGGCCGCCCTTGCAGGTCGCGACATCTATTACGACCAGCGCTATGCGCATAACCTCCAGATGCGCGACGTGCTCGAGGAGATCCTCACGCACTCGGCTGACGTCGATCCCGTGGTGCTGGCAGAGATCCAGCGGTACACCAAGCTGTTCTGGTTGAACACCGGCCCGCACAACAACCTCACCGCGCGGAAATTCGTGCTCAAATGCAGCCCGGAGGCCTTCATCACCGCGGCGCAGGCCGCCGCGAAATCGGGAGCCCGCTTTCCGCTTCGTGACGGGGAATCGCTCGACGGTCTCCTGAGCAGGCTTCAGCCGCTCTTCTTCGACCCGTCGGTCGACACGATCGTCACGAACAAGACGCCCGGCGAAGGGAGAGACATCCTCACCTCGAGCGCCAACAATCTTTACGTCGACGTGTCGATGCAAGACCTGGAAGGGTTCGACGAACAGCATCCCCTCAATTCACGGATCGTCCGCAGCGACGGCCGGATTGTCGAAGAGGTCTATCGAGTTGGGGGGAAATACGACAAGGAAATCCGCGAGATCGTCGGTCACCTCGAAGCGGCCATTCCCTACGCCACCGACACGATGGCGGCGGCGCTCGCTGCACTCATTCGTTTTTATACCAGCGGGTCAGATGACGATCGCGTGGCGTACGACATCGCATGGGTCCAGGACAAGTCGTCTCCGGTCGACACGATCAACGGGTTCGTCGAAGTCTACATGGATCCGCGAGGCATGAAGGGCGCATGGGAGGCGCTCGTCTTTTACGTCAATCGTGAAAAGACGGCAGGCATCCGCAGGCTGGCGGCCTCCGCGCAGTGGTTCGAGGATCGCATGCCCTGGGCGCCGCAGTACCGGAAGGAAGGGGTTCGAGGCATCACGGCGAACGCGATCGATGTCGTGGTCGAGTCCGGCGACTCGGGGCCGATCACACCAGTGGGGATCAACCTGCCGAACGACCAGGTCATACGCGAGAAGTACGGCAGCAAGTCAGTGTCGCTGACCAACGTCAACGAGGCGTACGACAAATCCACGTCGGCCGAATTCCGGAAGGAATTCGCCTGGTCGGTGGAGGAAGCCGATCGTGCCGAGAAGTGGAGCAGCGTTGCCAGCGAATTGACGACGGATCTCCATGAAGTCATCGGGCACGCGTCCGGAAAGATCGCGGCGCACCTGAAGGGGAGCCCACAGTCGTTTCTCAAGGAACACTACTCGGCGCTGGAGGAGTCGCGCGCCGATCTCGTCGCGTTGTACTTCCTGCCAAACGCGAAGATGGTGGACCTCGGACTGATTGACGCGGCCGATCTCCCCCAAATCGTGCTGGCGGAGTACGAAGCCTACGCGCGAAATGCCCTTGTTCAGCTGCGGCGAATTCGCGAAGGCACGCAGATCGAGGAAGACCACATGCGCAATCGTCAGATGATCGTGCAGTGGCTGCTGGCGAATTCATCGGCCATCGACGTGCGGCGCCGCGACGGGAAGACCTACTACGCGATGATCGATGCGGTCGCGTTCCAGGAGGCGGTGGGCCGGCTGCTGGCCGAGGTCCAGCGAATCAAGGCCGAGGGTGATTACCCCGCCGCGAAGGCGCTGTTCGAGACCTATGGCGTCCACTTCGACCCGGCGCTGCGGGACGAAGTCGTGGAGCGGGTGGAACACCTGAACATGCCCTCGTACACGGGCTTCGTGCAGCCAAGGCTGGAGGCCGTCCTCGGCGCGAACGGCGCGGTCACGGATGTGAACATCTCCTATCCGCTGGACCTCACGACGCAGATGCTGGAGTACTCCGGTAGAACCAGATGAGACGCGCGGCTGTTGCTGCGGCGGTCCTCGTCGCCTGTGTTCACCTCGCGGGCGCAGAGCGTGGGCCGGTGACGCGCCAGTCCAGGCCCGTGATCTCGGGCGCCGACCGAGTCTCAGCCAGGATGGCGATTCTGGCTGCCGAAGATTCCCGCCTTGCACTTCCAGACGATCTTCATACGCCGGGGATCGACACGCTGCGTGCGAAGCAGATGGAGGATCTCCGCCTGCTTTTCGAGTTCTCTCGATCGAAAGACCCCGTCATTCAAGCCTGGGCCATCCGCGCGCTCGGCAGACTCGAGCGCCGCGAGGTCATCCCGGAACTGCTTCCACATCTCACACAGGGACCCACGAACGAAACGGCGCAAGCCATCGCCCAGGCGTTCCGCGGTCCTGCGTTGCCCGGCGAAACGGAAGGGCAACAGGTTGAGCAAGCACTGGACTCGCTGATCGCCGCCGGAGCCATCCCTTCGGATCCCCGTAAGTTGCCTGGACCGATCGGTCCCATCGCGCTGGCGATCGGACGACTGCCGTACCAACGGGCGGAACACGTGAAGGCGGCTGAAGCCTACATGCTGCGGATGATGCGCGCCGCCGTCACCGATCCGCTTCTTCGGCCAGCGGTCGGCGACATCGTTCGGGGCATGGAGATACTCGCGCGCACGCAGAGCCGCCTCGCGGCCTTGAGTTCAGACTCGATCGACGAGCTGAGGAAAGTCGTCCTGGACCGGCGCGGTTGGAGAGGGGCGGTGCAAGGCGGCCCGCCAAGAATCGAAGCGTTGACGGCACTCATCGCGGCCCGCGGCGTCGACGAGGAGACGCTCCGCGTGGCCGCCCGCACCGATGGGTTGAAGCGCCTGGCCGTGGTTGTCCTCGGCGGCGCCGGTGCGCCGGTCACCTCCACCGAGCGGATGGAACTGCTGACGGAACTGCTTCGCGACAGCTCCACGAGCGTGCGGATCGAAGCCGTGCGCGCCTGGGCACGGCAGGAGAGCCGAGAAACCGGTTGCCAGCGGCTTCTTGACGCGCTCAGGGATCCGGCGGTCCCGGTCGTCCTTGCCGCGCTCGATGCGCTCGGGGATACATGCAAAGACGATGTGAACGTGACCGACCGATTGACGAGCGAGGCCAAGGCGCCCGAGAGCGCTGAATGGCACCGTGCATCGCACGCGCTGGTGGCATTAGCAAAGCGGGCGCCCAGCCGCGCGTTCATTGCCCTTCTCGGCGGCCACGTGCGGCATGAGATCTGGCAGGTGCGGATGTATGCCGCGCGTGCCGCTGCGATTGTAGACGAAGTGCCGTTGCTCGAAAGGCTGAGCGCCGATGAGCAGGACAACGTGCGCGAGGCGACGCTCGCTCCCCTGCGGCGCTTGAAGGGAGACGAAGCGGAGCCTTACTTCGTAGCCGCGCTGGGACGTGGTGATTATCAACTCCTTCGCACCGCGGCGATCGAGCTGAAGGGATCCAAACCAACGCCGCAACTGGCAGGCGCGCTGCTCGATGCCGTGGTTCGGGTTACCGCGGAAAGAAAAGAGACCTCTCGCGATACACGCCTGGCGCTCCTCGAGCGGCTGCAGGAGCTTGGCACTCCCGATCAGGCGGGCGCTCTCGTGCCGCTCCTTCGTGATTTTGATATTCGCGTGGCTCAACTTGCCGCAACGGTCATACAGCAGTGGACGGGAAAGCTGCTCGAGATCGATCCGCAGCTGCTCCCGCGTCCAGCGTTGCCCGCCGGCATCGACACGCCAATCGAGCCCGCGCGCGTGAAGATGAATGGCGGCAAGGTGTTTGTCATCAATCTTCGCTCGGAGCTGGCGCCGCTGACCGTTGCCCGGTTCGTACGTCTTGCCCGCGACGGCTACTACAACGGCTTGACGTTCCATCGGGTCGTCCCGAACTTCGTGATCCAGGGAGGCAGTCCCGCGGCGAACGAGTATTCGGGAGACACGCTGTACATGCGGGACGAGATCGGCAGCCTGTCCCACGTGCCTGGCGCTGTTGGCATCTCGACGCGCGGCCGGGACACCGGCGACGCGCAGTTCTTCATCAACCTGGCCGGCAATCCGCGACTCGACTTCGAATACACGGTCTTTGGGCAAGTCCAGAAGCCCGAACGATATCGAAGACGTCCTTGAAGGGGATGTCATCTCCTCGATCACATTCGAGAAGTAGGACAAATCGGATCGGCAGTACTGACGGCTCCGCGCGAAACGTTCTCAGCCGACGCGGTGTATGCTGTGGGCGCCTCGATGACGATGGTTGCGTCGTACCGCTTTGGTCCCTTTGTCGTGGACGCCGGATCCTACCAGCTCCGGCGCGGGGGCGACGTCATTCCGCTGTCGCCAAAAATCATTGACCTGCTGTTGTATCTCGTCGCGCGTCAGTCGGCGCTGGTGGGAAAAGACGAGCTCTTCGCTGCGCTGTGGCCCGATGTTGCGGTCACCGACAACGCGCTGACCCAGGCGGTCTCGGAGTTGCGGCAGGCGCTCGGCGACGACTCCGCGAATCCGACCTACATCCAGACCGTCGCCCGTCGCGGCTATCGTTTCATCGCGCCGGTCGAGACGACGATGCCGCTGGCTGCGGCGCCGCAGGCGGCTTCACACCCGGCCAGCGAGGTCGCTCCTCCCGCCATCGCGGTGCTCGACTTCACGAATGTCAGCACCGACCGCGAGTTCGGGTGGCTCTCGTCGGGTATAGCGGAAACCGTGACGAATGATCTGCGCGCAGCAGGCACACACCGAATCATCGATCGTGTTCGCGTGGTCGAAGCCGTCCGCAGGGTAGGCGTCGATCTTGGCGCGCTGCGCAAGGACCTCCGTCTCGACCTTGCCGTCGTCGGCAGCTTTCAGCGAGCCGGAGGTCGGCTGAGGATTACGGCCCGCGTCGTGGACGCCGGCACCGGTGAAGCGCTCGCCGAGGCAAAGGCGGACGGCGCGCTCGAACAGGTGTTCGAACTCCAGGACCGCATCGTCGCACAGTTTGCCGAGACGCTCGGGTCCGCGAGCGCCGATTCGTCACCCGGCAGGCGCACCTACCGCGAAACGAGCAGCCTCGAAGCCTATCAGGCGTTCACCGAAGGGCGCGTGCGGCTCGAATCACTCGATGCGGCGCTGGTTCCGGGCGCGATTGCGGATTTTGAACGCGCGATTACCCTCGACCCCCGGTACGCGCTGGCGCACGTCGGCCTCGCGAATGCCCGCTTCTGGCAGTACGAAATGTCCCGCGCGCGCAATCAGCCGGACGCGGCTCTGCTCGCGCACGCCGTCGATCACGTGCGTCGGGCGATCGAGCTCGAGCGCAATCTGGCCGAGGCGCATGCGACGTTTTCGTTTCTGCTCGTCAGCGCGGGGCGGTTCAGTGAAGCGCTGGCGGCGGCGCGCCGCGCGGTCACCCTCGAGCCAGGCTATTGGGGCAATCAGTTCCGATTGGCGCACGCGGAGTGGGGCGAGGATCGGCTGCGGACGCTTTCGCGCGCGATGGAGCTGTATCCGGACTTTCCGTTCGCGCATTTCGAGGCGGCGATGGTCCACATCGCGCGGGGCTCTCTGGAGCGCGCGGAATCGGTCTTGCGCGAGGGCACGATCGTTCAGGAACGCCAGGCAAATCTCAAGCAACGATATCCGGCGAAGGGCCTGCACTGGCTCCTCGGCCTCGTGCGGCTTGCACGCGGAGACGCGCGCGAAGCACGCGCCGAGTTCGATCGCGAGATGGCGATTGGTTCCACGCAACTGTATGCCGCCGAATTTGCGATGAACGCGTACGACGGCGCCGGCTTCGTCGCCCTCGATGACGGCGAATCGGGCGAAGCCGTCCGGATGTTCAGGCATGCTCTCGAATTGTTTCCGGAGCACGCCCGATCGCTCGTCGGACTCGGGTTCGCTCTGGCCGAAGGCGGTGACGCATCCGCCGCCGAAGCCACGTTCAAGCACGCCGCCAGCGCGATCGACTCGCTCAGGCGGGGCGGCCGCACGAACGAGGCAACCCTCGCCGAGGCTTTCATGCACGTCGTCCAGGGTCACCCGGAGGATGCGACAGGGCTGCTCAAAGGGCTCGTGGAGCGGCCGAATGTGCCGTTTGCGGGGTGGACGATTCCGATCGAGCCGCTCTGCGCTCCGCTCCGCCAGCGAGCTGATTTCAAAGAAGTTCTGGTCACGCTCGCCCAGAACGCGCGTTAATTTCAGCCTTCTTCAGTCCCCCTTCAGGACTTCTCACCGCCCCCGCTCCTACCCTTGGAGACATGATGAAGGACTGGGGTCAGACCGGGGTCAGACCACCATACGTCGTCAACGACACGCACTCCCAGCTCAATCAGACGACCGTCGCCCGCGTCATGGAAGTCGAGTCGGTGCCGCAGCTGCAACAGATTGTTCGCAGCGCCGCCGCGACCGGTCAGCAAATCAGCATTGCCGGCGGACGGCACGCGATGGGCGGACAGCAGTTCGGCCAGGGAACACTCCTTCTGGACATGCGTCGGCTCAGCCGCGTGCTGGAACTCGACGTCGAGCGCGGCCTCGTCGTCGTCGAAGCTGGCATCGACTGGCCGCAACTGGTCACCCATCTGCTCTGGGCCGGCGGCGGCCAGCCGGGACAGTGGGGCATCATTCAGAAGCAGACGGGGGCCGACAGGCTGACGATTGGCGGCGCGCTCTCGGCAAATATTCACGGGCGCGGTCTCGGGATGCGGCCGTTCATCGCAGACATCGAGTCGTTCGATCTCGTCGACGCCAGCGGCGCCGTCGTCACCTGCAGCCGCGCGACGAATCACGATCTCTTCACGCTTGCGGTCGGTGGCTACGGATTGTTCGGCGTGATCGCGCGCGTCACCCTGCGACTGGCACCGCGGCGAAAGGTCGAACGTCGCGTGACGATCGCTCACGTCAATGACCTCCGGCAGCTCTTCGACGCCCGAATCTCCGAGGGTTTCGAGTACGGCGATTTTCAGTTCGCGACGGCGCCCGAATCCGACGAGTTCCTCCAATCGGGCGTGTTCTCGTGTTACCGCCCGATCGACGACGATTGCGAGATTCCCGGTGACCAGCGCGCGCTGACGGAAGCCGACTGGAAGCGCCTTCTGCTTCTCGCGCACCTGGACAAGCGGCGGGCTTTTGCCGAATACGTCCGCCATTACCTGAGCACCGACGGCCAAGTCTACTGGTCCGACACGCACCAGCTCGCCAGCTATCTGGATGGCTATCACGCCGACATCGACCGGCAGCTTGGCGCGCCGGTCAAGGGCAGCGAGATGATCTCCGAGCTTTACGTCAGGCGGCAGGACCTCGGCGCCTTCATGAACGGCGTTCGCGACGATGCGCGACGATCAGGGATGAACGTTATCTATGGAACCATTCGTCTCATCGAAAGGGATGACGAAAGCGTCCTGGCCTGGGCGCGGGAGCCGTGGGCATGCATCGTTTTCAATCTTCATGTCGATCACTGCCCCGCGGGCGTTCGCAAGGCCGAGGACGACTTCCGGCGTCTGATCGACCGGGCGGCCGATCTGGGCGGCAGCTTCTACCTGACGTATCACCGATGGGCAACTCGAGATCAGGTCGAGCGCTGCCACCCGCGCATGCGCGAGTTTCTCGATCGCAAGCGCGAGCACGACCCAAAGGTTCTTTTCACGAGTGATTGGTACGAGCACCACGTCCGGCTTTTGAACAGCCACGCGGCCGAATATCAGCGGGCGTTCGCCTCGTAAACTGCGCGCGACAGGTCGGCCATGAGCGCCGCACTCTTCTTTTGATCGTCGATGCCGCGGACCAGCAGAACGAGGACGTAGGGGCGCGGCGCAAAGACGATCGCGGCATCGTGATGGATGCGGGTAATGTTTCCTGTCTTGTGCGCGACCGAAGTTCCTGCCGGGACGCCGGCCGGAATGGCGTCGTTGAACTTCTGCCGCTCGAGAATCTCAATCATCTCCTTATCGGCACCGCCGCCGACGGCGCGGCCGTGCGCGAGGCTGTCGAGAAGAGTCATGAGGCCTCGTGCCGTCGTTGTGTTGTTCAGTCCCTTGTCGAACGCCTTCTGATCCTCCACGCCGCGCAGGAGCTGCATGCCCTCGGCTCCGAGCGCCGTGACGGTGCGGCGGATGTTCTCCACGCCAAGCCGCTCAATCAACAGGTTCGCCGCGAAGTTGCTGCTGACGGTGATCATCAACTCGCAGAGTTTCCGAAGGGTCATCGCCTTGCCGACCGCCGCGTAGACCTCCGAGTCAGAATCATCGCCTTCGCTCAGCGCGTACGGGCTGCCGTCAACGATGCTCCGGAACTGGTTGCGGACCGGCAGGGATTCGTCGAGTGAGAGTACGCCACGCTGCGCCTGGTGGAAGAGCTCGATCATGACCGGAACTTTCATCGTGCTCGCCGCATGAAACGGCTTGTCGGCGTCGATGAGCACTTCGGATCGGCCATCGAGCGGGCGATACGCGATCGCAACCTCAGCGCCGCTTGCCGCGACGATGCGGCGAAGCTGGTCCGGAAGCTGAGCGATGCCGGGCCTCGGATCCTGCGCCAGGAGAAGGGCCGCGAGCTGAAGAATCAGCATGACGTTTGTTAATCTTAATGCTCCCGATGGCCGCAGGCGAACTCTCCGGAATCCGCGTGATTGTTGCCGGCGCCGGCCTGGCGGGACTGTCTGCGGCACGCGAGCTGGAGGCGCACGGGGCGAGTGTCACGATCGTCGAGGCCCGCGATCGTGTGGGCGGACGCGTCCATACGGTGCGGACGGGATTTGCCGGCGGTCTGCACGCCGAAGCGGGAGCGGACCTGATTGAGGCCGGCCAGTCGTTCGTGCTCGAGCTGGCCGCATCGCTCGGCCTGAAGCCGGTCAGAATTCTGAAAGACGGCTTCAGATTCTTCGGAACCGCGCGCGACGGCAGCCTTCGCGTGAGCCCCATCGAGCGCACATTCGGAGAATTGGGACGCCTGCTGCACGACGAGGTTCACGACTTCTGCCTCGCAGGAAAGCGATGGGACTCTGCAATCGCCCAGCGCCTGGCGCGCGAGCCGGTATCAAGCTGGCTCGATCGGGTTGGCGCGGACGCCGGCCTGCGGGCTGGCGTCCGTGGCCTGCGCGGGTTTTATCTCGCCGATCCGGAGGAACTCCCGCTTCTGATCCTGGTGGATCAACTGGCGGTGGGCGGTATCACCGCCGACACGAAGTTCCACCGGATCCAGGGCGGCAACGATCGCCTGCCGTGCACCCTGGTTGAGCGATTTGGCGGCGACGTTCTGATGCAGACCGCGGTTCGCGCGATTCGACACGATCTCGACGGCGTGAACCTGACGATCGAAGATCAGGGAGGACGATCCGAGCTCCACGGCGACTTCTGCGTCGCGGCGCTGCCGGCATCAACCCTTCGTGAAGTGCACGTCGATCCTGCCCTCCCGGACGAGCAAACGAAAGCCATCGCGACGCTCAAGTACGGCGACGCAACAAAGATGCTGCTTCAATTCGAAACGGCGTTCTGGCGGAAGAGACGTGCCCGCGCCTATAGCTCGGATCTGCCGATCGGGGCGTTGTGGGACGCATCAGAAGATCAGAAGGGGAGAACCGGCATCCTCGCCCTGCTCGCTGGCGGGCACGCCTCGCGTGCGCTTGAGCAGATTGCCGGAGTCGAAGGCGAGCGCGGAGTGGTGGAGAGGCTCGCGTGGTTGGGAAAACCTGCGACCCTTCTCGCAACCAGGACGATCGTGTGGGAAGAGGATCCGTGGGCGCGCGGTGGCTATGCCGTCTTCGATCACGGCTATGCGCCCCATTTGCGTGCCTGGCTCGCACGCCCTGCCGGCCGCATCGTCTTTGCCGGCGAACACACCAGCCTGCGATGGCAGGGCTACATGAACGGCGCCATCGAATCCGGCATGCGCGCCGCGGCCGAAGTCAGGGCACTTTCGCAGCTGCCGCCTCGGTCGTGATCTCCGCAAGCGGCCCCCACGTGTCGGGATCCTGCGACACCAGCGTGCAGAAATACAACAGCACATCGTCTTTCGGGTACTTCGATGCCAGATCGGAGGCGGCGGTCTTGAGCTTGGCCGCGTCCGGCTTGGTGACGTTCTCTTCGTTAATCAGGCCGTTTTCGTGCGTGATCCCGAGCAGATCGAGAAATGCCCCCATCATCGGCCGGTGACGCTCCAGGTGATAGTTCACGAGCGCGCGAGCCGCAACCGTATCTGAAACGTTCGGCAGCGTGGCGAGGTACTTCGCCTTTTTCTCGATCGGAAGGCTGATGACGCTCTTGGGTCGAAACTTCATGTGCGACGCCAGCGCGCCAACCGCTTCGATCTGCTGTTCGGTTGATTGTTCATCCGACCAGAACAACTCGGCCGCCGACAGCCGGCGCTCCGGCGACATTTTCTTCCACAGCCTGGATGGACGGAATTCGCTGAGATCCTGCATCTCCGAATCTTAACGTACCGAATTTCAGTCGGATGGACCGGTGTTACGGCGTGGCAAGGCGGTGTGTAGAAAGACGCGAACGAGCGCAGCGAAGTGAGCCACGCGAACGGAGCGAGCCGACGAAGCGGCTCGCGAGAGCGCGTGTTGGGGTGTCCGAGGGGCAAAGCCCCTCGGAGTGGGCATGTGCGATACTCAATCAGTCTTGCCGGACCGTCTTTTCACCCCGCGCTTCTTCGTGATGTGCGGGTTCAGCTTCACGGTTTTCCTGTCCGCGTTCCAGCTCCTGCCGACGGCGCCGTTCCACATCATCGATCTCGGGGGCAGCACATTCGCGTCCGGGTTGTTCCTGGGATTTCTGACCTACTCCTCGTCGTTCTCGGCGCCACTGACAGGCGCGTTCGTTGATCGAGCGGGACAGCGGCGGATCCTGATCACGTCCAGCATCGCGCTGGCTGCGTTCTCGGTGGCGTATGCCGTGATTACCGACTACCGGGTCCTGCTCGCGCTCGTGCTCGTGCACGGCGTGTTCTGGTCGGCACTGCTATCGGCGTCGGCGGCCTACATGACGTCGCTGCTCCCCGAGAGCCGGCGCGCCGAAGGGATTGGATACTGGGGACTCTCAACGCTCTCAGCGATCGCGGTGGCCCCCACCGTCGGATTCTGGATTTACCGCACCGGCGGCTGGCTCTGGTTATGTCTGGGCGCGATGGCGCTCAATCTTGGCATGACCGCGATCGCGTCATCGCTGCCGGAGCATCGGTTCTCCTCCGATCGCGCGACCCCCCGGCGTCGAGGGCTCGTCGAGCGTCGCGTTCTGATCACTTCAATCACGCTCGCGCTCTACTCGTTTGGCTACGGCGGCATCACGAGCTTTACCGCGATGTATGCGGACGCCAACGGCGTCACGCCCAAGAGCCTCTATCTCACCGCCCTCGCCATCGTCATGCTCTTCACGCGACCTGTGCTGGCAAGGCTGGGCGACAAGTATGGCTACAAACGGGTGTTCATTCCTTGCCTGATTCTGATCAGCTGCGGCCTGGCCTGCCTCGCGTTCGGCGGAACGCGATTCTGGATGCTGCTGTCGGCTCTCATTTTCGGGCTGGGATTCGGCACCGCGTATCCGTCGTACATCGGCTACGTCATGCGGCACGTGACGCCGGATCGTCGCGGTGCGGCATTCGGCGCGGTACTCGCGGCGTTCGACTCAGGCATCGGCACCGGGTCCACCGTAATGGGTTGGGTGATTCAACATTACGGCTTTCGAGCCGCCTTTGGCGTGGCCGCGGCGCTGTCGGCGCTCGCGCTGCCTTACTTCATCGTCGTCGATCGACGAGTGGTGGAAGCAACCACTGACGTCCCAACCTAGCCCCATGTCGAGCTGCACTAGCCTACGGCTCGGGCCTGCAGCTCGCAGCGTGACTCTCTTCCTTGATTAGAATCCAACCCTCATACCGACGTCGATGCGCCTTGCAGGCATCGCCCCCGTCGGCTCTCCAAAGAACGGCGACGTCATCACGCCCGAATATCCAATCGGGTTCACGTGGTTGAGCAGGTTCTGCGCCGACGCATATAGTTCGAAGCGGACGCGCTTGTCCTCCGCGCCGCCGCCGCCGAGCGCGTTGAGCATGTCACTCCCGCCGCCCACGGCGCCGACGCGCTGAATGACGACGGCGGGCCCGCCGCCCATGCCTCCGCCGGCGGGACGTTTCCCGAAGCCGAACGCGTAGCTTACTCGCGCGCCCACATCCCACATGCCCTTCGTCGTAGCGGTGTTGCGCGTGACGCCTGCGGGACGGTCGTTGAAGACGGTGTCGCCGTTGTCGTCGTGGCCAGTCGTGATGTTGTAGGGCGTCCCGTCCCGCGCCGTCGCGGTCAGTCCAATCCTGATGTTCCGGCCGACCGTCGTGTTGACGATGCCGCTGAAGATGTGGCACGGAACCCCTGCCGCCCGTCCCCACTCGCCAGTCAGATTGTAGCTGTCCGCAGGCAGGCCGAAGGGGCCGTCCGCGTCGTTCTCCTGGCGTAGCCAGGAGTAGTTCGCAAACAGGAAGGTCCGGCGGCTCGGGATGTTGAGGTTCAGCCCGGTGTTCAGCGAGCTGCCGCGCATGCGAGCCGTGGACTCGACCTCGGTCACGTTCCCGAGCGCCGGATCCGGCCGCGTGCCGTCCGATCGGGGCGCATTGACGTTGCGGCCGCGGAACCTGCCCGCGCCGGTGCTGTGCCCGACACTGACGTTTGCGCTGAGCGTCGGGGTCAGCTGCTGACTGACGCCACCATTGATCATCTTACGCAGCGGCTGAACGAGATCCGTCGCGAGCGCGTACGTGCTCGCTGGAAGCACTTCCTGGCTGGAGTCGCCGTTGAACGGATTGGGGTACCCGGGATTACGCACGACCATGTCGCGCTGATGGGTGCCGTCGACGCGCAGCGTCTGCTCGAACGTGCCCGCATCGAGCCAGTCATGGAAGATCCCGCCGCCGCCGCGGATCGTTGTCTTTCCGTTCTTGAACGGAGACCACGTAAAACCCGCTCGGGGAGCGAGATTCCGGCGATCGCCGAGGTGCGTCTGCAGCTCTTCACGGATGCCGCCGCTGAGCGTCAGGTTCTTGCGCACGCGCCAGTCGTCCTGCACGAACCCACCTGCCTGCCACATCGAATACTCGACGAGCGGATCTCCCGCGCGTCGCGAAAAGGTCGTGGGCCGGCCGGCCTCGAAGTCCGCCAGGCTCGCGAAGGTAAAGGTGCCGAGATAGTTGGAACGACTGTCGCTCCGATACGATCCGCCTTCGACGAGTGTCCCGGCGCGGACGGCATGTTTGCCCTTCGCCCAATCGACAGTGGTCGCCCACTCGATCTCCGTACTCCGTCGTCCGCCCCGCTGCTGCGCACCTCCAGCGGTGAACGCATCGAGGACGCTCACCGTCGGCACTTCAGAGGCGGAATCGAGATTGCTGGATTGCCAGCGGAGCTGCACTCGCGATTCGGCGAAGACATTCCTGCTGAGCGGTCCGCTCTCCGCGAGGCGCAGCATCCGGTCGTCCGAATTCCGCGCATACGCGCGTTCGGTCAAGTCAAAGCCTCCCACGCCGAGGTTTTTCTGATCGTCTGCGTTGCGCTGGAAGGTGACGCGAAGCGTGTGCGCCCTGGTCAGCGCATGATCGAGGCGTCCGTTGAAGTTGACGCGGTCAGACGGCCGACGCACATTGGAACTGACGGTCCCGTCCGGCCCGGCGGCGAAGATGTTGGCCGAGTCATACAGCGATGCTCCGCCGGCCGAGAGCGAAAACGAGGTCCGTTCCTTCAGCAACGTCCCGCTCAGATTGAACCCGTACTGCTGTGTCTGCTCGGGGCCCTTTTCATCGACGAACGCGTTTCGCGCGTTGAGCGAGTCGTCGCGAAACGTGAAGTCGAGCCCACCCCGCAGCGGACCGAGTCCCGGCTGCGTCGTGATGTCGACGAAGACCATGCCGCCGCCATGGTTCTCGGCGGCAAACATATCGCGTGAGAACCGTATTGAGCGGATCTGCGATTTCGGCGGCAGGCGCCCGCCACGGAATCCGTCCACTCGAACCGTCGCCCCGGGTCCGGCCATCTCCTTCAGCACGCTCTCCATTTCATCGGGATCGTCCGGCAGCGCATCGATCTGGTCCTTCGATAACACCGTGTTGAAGCGGTCGTTGTTTGGATCCGATGCCGACACCGCTGGATCGCGCGCGACCGAGACGGACTGATCGAGCTTTTGAATCGGCAGCGTCACATCGCGCTTCGTCTCGCCTGCCCTGAGACGCACGTCCGTCAATGTCTTCGTCTCGAATCCGGGAAAGCTGACGGCAATGGAGTAGCGGCCCGGTTCGAGACCTGCGGCGACCGCGACCCCCTGCCCGTCAGAGATGGCGTCGATCGCGTTCGCACCCGGCGCGGCCGTTTCCGAATCGACCACCCGGACGACGGCGCCTGGAATCACGGCGCCGCTCGGATCGTGCACGACAACGCGGAGAGTGGCCGACGACGGTCGTTGCGCCTGCAGACGCTGGCGTGTCAAGGGCCAGAGCGCTCAGAGCGATGACGCACGCCGGCAACAGGCTGACTGACTTCACGCGTCTACCGCTCCCTTCAGTGTTCCGAATCGAACTTCTTCGGGTCGATCTTCGGATTGACCTTGACCTTGCTGATCGTCCACTCCTCGGTAGTCGTACCGGCCGACGCCTTGCGCAATACGTGAGGGAACTTGATTCCATCCTCGTCGCGCCAGTCGTCGAAGAAGATCGCGTACTCGACCATGGCTGGCGCCTGCTTCTGCAGCCGGTCGATCTGACTGTTTGCCTCCGCCTCCAATTTCCTTTGCTCGTCGGGACTCGCCTGCCGCGACTGCACCGGTGTCTGCGATCGATCGCTGCCAGGCCGCTGTGCACCCACCGTGACGGTTCGCGGCTGAGGCCCCTGGTAGGTGACCATCAGCGGGAGATGTGTCTTGTCGTCGATGAAGAGACGTGCGGCAAAGCCGTCGCTGTTCTTCGCGTCAACCATCAACGCTTTGCCATCAGGCGACTCGGCTTCGCCTGCGTATGCGTACTGGACGCCGAGCGACGGATGCGCCATGGCGAACCATCCGAGCATCAGCCGGCCGATCTCCTGTCGGGCGGAGCGAATGATCTGCGTGTCGAGCTGTGCCTGTTGCTCCGGCGTCGGCTTCTCGCCGCTGCCGCCAAACGCGGCGGGGCCGGGCCCCGGTCCGCCCATGCGAATGATCATTCCGCCGCCAGGGGTGCCCGTCGCACCGCTTCCCTTGAGCGCGCGATCGCCGTTGAACCCCGTCGTGCTGGCCATGTTGACCATCGGTCCGTTGGCAGTTTCGGAGCGCAGATACTTGTCGGGCATATCCACGAGCAGCTCGAGGTCGCTGGTCATTTGAAAGTTGCCGACGTTGCGTTGAGCGGCCGCCTGGACGCTCAGCGAGGTGAGCGTGTCCAGCTTCTTTCCGCCGATGGCCTTTCGGGTTCCAGCGAGCACGTCGGCCGCCCTGGTGTCCGGTTGAGCGATGGCGTTGCCGCCGAGGCCAATCACCACAGCCGCAGCCAGCGAGCTCGCTCGCAAAAACGAAATGCGCATGTCTGAATCCTCTCCAACGGGAGAGCGCGCTCTCCCCGAATGAACGTGTGATGAGACGAACGATGATCGCGGTTAGATGCACGCGAATGGTTAAGGCGGCGCAAAGAGATTGTTAAGGACGTAAAACCTCGTGTGCGGGTGCGCAGGCAGGCGAAATGTGCGTGCTAGACTGCCCACATGCGGGGACGATTCAGGCTGCCGATGTTCGTCGTCGCGGTGGCTTTGCTGGGGCTGATCGCGCTGCTCGCGACGTTCCAGTACCGGTGGCTGGGACGCATCAGCGACGCGGAGCGCGACCACATGCGCGCCACGCTGAACACCCGCGCGTCAGGGTTCGCTCAGGATTTTGACGGCGAGCTGACCCGGGCGTATCTATTGTTCCAGGTGGATCCACAGGCGGAGGGCAGCCTCGAATCCCGCATCGGTGTCAGGTACGATCGCTGGCAGGCAACCGCTAGATACCCTCGTCTCATCAAGGACGTCTACAACGTCGCGCCGGAGCCCGGCGTCGCACCGCAGCGATTCAATCCCGCGACGCACAGCCTCGAACCGGTGGCCTGGCCAGCCGCCCTCGATCCTATCCACCAGAGACTTGTGAGCGCTCCCGCACCGACGAACGCGCCGGCGGGCCTTCTGTTGCGGCAGATGCCGCCGGCGATCTGGGACAACATCCCGGCGCTGCTGATTCCGATGCCCGTGTTCATGTTCAACGAAGACGCGGGCCGTGCGCACCTTCGCTTGTCAGCGGGGCTCTCGTACGTCGTCGTCATGATGGATCGGGACTACATCACGAACGAGATGCTGCCGGCGCTGGCGCAGCAACATTTCCGGCAAACCGGAGACGGCTTTGACTACGAGCTGGCGGTTGTCAGTACTGCGACGAGCGACGTGGTCTATCACTCGACCAGTAGGTTCAGTCCGCCGCAGGACGCCACCGTTGATGCGTCGCGCGACCTGTTTCAGGTTCGAATGCAGGACTTCGGCGCTATTGTGTCCGAGGTTCGCCGGTTCACGTCCACGTTTACCGCGGGACCGCTGCAAGGAATGGGCACGACGACGGTCAGTGAGCAGATCGTTCTGCCGCCGGGCGCGGACCGCACGCTGACTGTCCCGGGCGGCGGACCGGTTTCCATCTTCGTCCAGCAGAACGGACCGCCCGGTTCGACGTCAGCAGGCACCTCTCGCCTGACCGCGACGATGGCGTCGCCGCGCTGGCGTCTGCTGGTGCAGCATCCGTCGGGTTCGCTCGAAGCCGCCGTGAACTCCGCGAGGCGGCGAAACCTGATCATCAGTTCGAGCATTCTCTCTGTGCTGGGCGCGAGCGTCGCGCTGCTGGTGCTGTCGACCCGGCGCGCGCAGGAACTCGCGCGACAGCAGATGGAATTCGTCGCGGCCGTTTCGCACGAACTCCGAACCCCGCTTGCGGTCATCCGCTCCGCCGGTGAAAACCTCGCCGACGGCGTCGTCAAGGACGGTGCGGAGATTCGCAAGTACGGAGACCTCGTTCGCAATGAGGGGCGCCGCCTCACCGACATGGTCGAGCAGATTCTCGAGTTTGCCGGGATCGATTCGGGGCAGCGCGCGTTTGCACTCAGTCCGGTCGCCGTCGCGCCCTTGCTGCACGACATCGTCGAGTCCCGGCGCTCGCTGCTCGATTCTGCCGGGATTCGCGTCGACTACGACATCGCCGATCGTCTGCCGCCCGTGCTTGGCGACGAGGCGGCGCTTCGTCGCGTCTTCGAGAACCTCGTCGCCAATGCCATCAAGTACGGCGAGGCCGGCGGCTGGTTGGGCATTCAGGCTCGATCGGTTGGCCGCGAGGTGCACGTGACCATTGCCGATCGGGGAATCGGGATCGGGGCATCCGACCAGCCACGGATCTTCGAGCCGTTTTATCGCGCACCCGACGTTATCGCCGCGCGCATCCAGGGAACGGGGCTTGGCTTGAGCCTCGTGCAGCGAATCGTGCGGACGCATGGAGGAAACATCACCGTGCACAGCGAGCCTGGTGCGGGGAGCGAGTTTACGGTGGCCTTGCCAGCCGCCAGCGAAGAACCGATCGGCCGCACTGCACTCACCGAGGCGCCCGGCCACGGATCACACGCGTGAAGCGGCTGCTCCTGATCGAGGACGAACCGGGCCTGGTGCTGACACTCCGGGATCGCCTCACCCGCGAGGGCTACGCCATCGAGACGAGCGCTGACGGCGAGAGCGGGCTGGAACGCGCGTCGCGCGAAGCGTTCGATCTCGTCCTTCTCGACGTGATGCTGCCGCGAATGAACGGCTTCGACGTGCTGCGCGAGCTGCGGAAGCGCGGGACGGAGACGCCAGTGATCATGCTGACCGCAAAAAGTCAGGTCGTGGACAAAGTCGTTGGCCTCAAACTCGGCGCAGACGACTACGTGACCAAGCCGTTCGAGATGGTCGAGCTGCTGGCACGCATCGAGGCCAAGCTCCGGCGGGGTGCACCGACGCCGGTGCACCCCGCCGAAGGGTATCAGTTCGACGAGGTGCGAGTGGATTTCCGGCGCGCGGAAGTGACCAAGTCCGGCGACGCCGCTGGAACTCTCAGCGCGTGAGTTCCAGCTGTTGAAGTACTTCATCGAGCACCGCGGCGCTACCCTGACCCGCGAGGAGCTGCTCAACGAGGTCTGGGGCTACAACTCGATGCCGTCGACGAGGACCGTTGACGTGCACGTCGCCTGGCTGCGCCAGAAGATCGAACCAAACCCGCGGCATCCGCAATACGTTCTCACGATCCATGGCATGGGGTATAAGTTTGCGGGGTGAAGTTCATCCCTTCACCGGCACGATTTCCACTTCACCTTTGCCGTTCGTAATTCGCAGGATGCCAACCGTCGGTTGAGTATCGAAGCGCTTTGGCCCCGCGGCTCCGGGATTGACGACGAGACGATGTCCGTCGTGATGGACGAGGGGACGATGGGTGTGGCCGAAAACCACGATGTCAGCCCGGTAGCGCGCAAGCAGCTTGACTGGGACTGGACTGCCGAGCTCGTGGCCGTGGCTGACGTGGATTGACAGGCCCCCTGCCTCGATCGAGACCGACTCTGGCAGCAGACCGTCAAGCGGATCGACGTTTCCGTAGACCGCGAGGACTGGCGCGATGGTGCCCAGCGCATCGAGAACCGGCCGGCCTCCGACGTCGCCGGCGTGCAGAATCTGCGAGACGCCGGCCAGCGCTTCGAACAGCCCGTCCCGAATCAACCCGTGCGTATCGGAGACGAGCCCGATTATGATGGCGGTCTCGCGATGCGCATCTGCGACGCTCATTGTCACTTCTTCTCCAGCCGATTCCTGGAGCTCCTGATAGCCGGGCAGCCGGGATTTGCCGATGCGGCTCGCTCCAGTGAAGTATCGCATCGGCTGGGCTGGCAAGACCCGGGTCGCGCAGAAGATCTCGCGGACCGCTGGGTCGCCGAGCTGGACGCGCACCAGGTGTCGCGCGCCGCGCTGATCGCGAGTATCCCCGGTGACGAGGCGTCGGTGGCGACCGCCGTCGGCCGCCACCCGTCACGATTCGTCGGCTTCTTCATGTTCAACCCATCGGCGGGCGACGTCTCGTCGCGTCTCTCGCGCGCCGTTTCCGAGCAGCGCCTCCGTGGCATTTGCCTTTTTCCCGCAATGCACGGCTACAAATTGGACGACGAGCGGGTGAGAGAGGTCTTTGCCGCGGCGTCCGAGCATGGAGCCACGGTGTTCGTGCACTGTGGTGTGTTGAGCGTCGGCGTTCGCAAGAAACTCGGCCTCCCGTCTCCGTTCGACCTCCGGCTTGGCGATCCGCTTGCGCTTGCCGCGGTCGCCTTGCGCTTTCCCGCTGTTCCCGTCATCGTCCCGCACTTCGGGGCGGGCATGTGGCGTGAGGCATTAATGGCCGCTGACCAGTGCGCGACCATCCATCTGGACTCGTCGAGCTCGAATGGGTGGATGAAGTACTATCCTGGACTCACCCTCGACGAGGTGTTTCGACGCGCGCTCGCCGTTGCCGGCCCGGATCGGATTCTCTTCGGCACCGATTCGTCGTTCTTTCCGCGTGGCTGGCAGAAGCCGATCTTTGCCGCGCAAGAGGCTGCGCTTCGCGGCATCGGGGTGAACGACGAGGATCGGCAGAAGATCTTCGAAGGCAATTTCGAGAGGCTGTTTCCGTGAGCGTCGATCTGACGCGGACTCGGACGCGCCGCGCTACGAGTGTGAGTGCGGGAGATCTCAATTGATTCGCAAAGCCTTCGTGCTGGTCGCTCTTCTGTTGACCCCGACGGCCACTGCCGTGCCGACGATGGCCCAGCAGGCGCCGGCCGATCTGGTGATTACGAACGGCAAGGTGATCACGGTCGATGACGCCCTTCCTGAAGCGCAGGCGGTAGCCGTTGGCGGCGATCGCATTCTCGCGCTCGGCAGCGTGGCCGACGTGAGGCGGTATGTCGGGCCGTCCACCCAGGTCATCGACGTCCAGGGACAACTGGTGATCCCCGGCTTCATCGAGGGCCATGCGCACTTCACCGGCGTTGGCGAGGCGCAGCTCAATCTGAAACTGATGTCAACGACGAGCTGGAATCAGATCGTGGCGATGGTGGCCGACGCGGCGAAGACAGCCAAGCCGGGGGAATGGATCATCGGGCGCGGATGGCACCAGGAGAAATGGACGTCGCGGCCGAATCCGAACGTCGAAGGGTTTCCAACCCACGCGTCGCTCGACGCCGTGTCGCCGAACAACCCCGTGGTCCTGACGCACGCGAGCGGCCACGCGAGCTTCGTCAACGCCAGGGCGATGGAGATTTCTGATATCAATCGCTCGACGCCGAATCCGCCCGGCGGCGAAATCCTGAAGGATGCATCGGGGAACCCGACGGGCTTGCTGCGGGAAACGGCGTCCAGCCTTGTCCATACCGGGCGCGGGGATCCTTCACGCGCCCGCAAAGCACTCGAGCTTGCGTCGCAGGAGGCGCTGTCAAAGGGCGTGACCTCGTTTCAGGATGCCGGTTCGTCGTTCGCCACGATCGATCTGATGAAGCAGATGATCGATCAAGGGCAGATCGGGGTACGCCTGTGGGTCATGGTGCGCGAAGGCAACGAACGCGAGGCCCCGCTCCTGGCCAAGTACCGCACCATCGACTATGGCAAGAGCCATTTGACCGTCCGGGCCATCAAGCGGCAGATCGATGGCGCCCTCGGCTCACGCGGGGCGTGGCTGCTCGAGCCGTACAGCGACAAGCCGGACAGCGCCGGCTTGAATACGACCAGTGTTGCCGACATCACGGCGACCGCCCGGCTCGCGATGGCCAATGATTACCAGCTGTGCGTGCACGCGATCGGCGACCGTGCCAACCGCGAGACCCTCAATATCTTCGAGCAGGCGTTCAGAGAGAATCCTTCGAGGCGCGATCTCCGATGGCGAATCGAACACGCGCAGCATCTGTCCGCCGCCGACATCCCGCGATTCGGCCAGCTGGGCGTGATCGCCTCGATGCAGGGGATTCATTGCACTTCGGATGCGCCGTACGTGCTCGAGCGGCTCGGCGCGAAACGCGCCGAGGAAGGCGCGTATGTCTGGCAGAAGCTGATGAAAAGCGGCGCCGTTGTCAGCAACGGAACCGATGCGCCGGTGGAAGACATCGACCCGATCGCCAACTACTACGCGACCGTCAGCCGAAAGACCAAGGACGGAAAGGTCTTCTATCCGGATCAGCGCATGAGCCGAATGGAGGCGCTCAAGTCCTACACGCTCAATGCCGCGTACGCCGCGTTCGAGGAGTCGTCACGCGGATCGTTGAAGGTGGGAAAGCTGGCGGACATGACCGTGCTGTCGAAGGACATCACGGCCATCCCCGAGGATGAGATCCCGACGGCCCACGTCAGCTACACGATCGTCGGCGGCAGGGTTCTCTACAAGAAGTAACGGATGCGGGGCGCAATCCAGTCTGCTTTACTCACTGCTCGCAGGCGCTACTTTTAACTTCTAACTTTTAACTTCTAACTTTCTACCGTGCGCCTACGGCTTTCGCGCGTCGCGGCGCGGGTTCCTGCTGCTGCGGCATATGGCGGCGAAACTGGTCAAAGAATTTGGCGCACCCGCGATGGAAGCGATCCGTCAGCTGGCGCCCGGTTTCGTCGGGCACCGGACCGAGGCGATTCCATGCGGCCTGTGCGGCGCGGACGTCTTCGGCCATGGCGCGCCACTTCGTTTCTTCTCCAGCCCGGCCGCCAATCGTGTTTGCGGCCAGCGCCTCTCGCAGCATCGCGGCGAGCGCCTGAGACGAGTTGGCCGGGGTGGCCGCCACGTCGGTCAGGAATCCCTCGACGCGTTCGCACAGCTTCACCATCTTCTGCCGGTTCGCTTCGACGTCCAGATCCGTGCCCTTGAACGCGTCGGGATGGGTGGCCAGCAGGCGCTCGAGGGCGGCCATGAACCGGCCGCTCAGCGGATCGGCGCCCTGCCGCACGACCGGCGTGGACTGATTCCATCGGTTCCGGAGCGATCGCACCCGCTCGAGCAGCGCCGTGTTTTCTATCGCGGCGGTGGCCAGCGCAGCGGTGTCGGCGGCGACCTCCTCGCTTCGTTCGCCGGGTGACAGCGCCTCGAGCTCGGCGACGAGCCCCTCGCGGTCCGCCTGCTTCGCTTCGAGCTCGATCTGATCCCGCCGCTTGTAGCGGTCGAAGAACGCATCACAGCCGGCGCGGAAGCGCTGCCACAACGCTTCGGATCGGCTGCGGCGAACTGGACCGATGGTCTTCCATTCCGTCTGAAGCCGGCGGATCTCCGCCGCTGACCGCTCCCACTCCATTGAGGTCGCGAGCTGCTCGGCGCGAACGCACAACGCTTCCTTCTTCGCCTGGTTCACCGCCCAGATTTCCTTGCGCTGCGCGAGATCCGAGTTGCGGCGGGTAAAGAACGTGTCGCACGCTTCACGGAAACGCTTCCACGTCGTCCGCGTGTCCTGGCGTGGGACGGGACCGAGCGCCTGCCACTCAGTCTGGAGTTTCTTCAGCTCTTCGGCGGTCTTGATCCAGTCGGTTGACTGGGCAAGAGCCTCGGCGCGTTCGATCAGCGCCAGCTTCAGCGCGAGGTTTCCCTTTCGCTCTTCGCCCCGCTGGGCGAAGAACTCGCGCGCCCTCGCCTGGATCGGGTCGGCAGCCTGACGATACCGGTGCCAGAGGACCTGTGCCTGTGCGCGAGGTGCCTCGGCCGCCTGCTTCCATCGTTCCTGAATTTCGTGAAGTTCCCGTGCGGCTTTTTCGACATCCTCCGGCTTGACGCCCTCGGGGGTGTTGAATCCGTACTTCGCCGCCAGCGCCTCGGTCCGCGCGATCAGCTCCTCCTGGACCGCGGCATTCGCAAACCGCTTCCACTCGTCCATTTCGCGGAGTTCATGGACCTTGGGCGCGATGACCGCCTGCGAGGCGCGAAGCCGCTCGACGAGCGCATGCTGCTCGCGTTCGGGAAGGGCCGGGGGCGCATCGCCCGCCGCGCGCAAGTCCCGCGCGAGCCGTTCCACCTCGCGCAGCGTCAGGTCCTCGGCGGTCGCTCGAATCGTCGCCCGCTCGATCAATTGCTCCATGCGCTGGGCCTGCTGACGCAGCGTCCGGTCCGCAGCGGCGCGGCGCTCCTCTGCACGCATCCGTACACGCGCCTCGGCGGCGGCGAAGCGTTCGGCGACTGCCGGGTCGAGACCGTCGGCCTTCGGATGAAGAGCTGTCCACTCCTGCTGGAGCGCGTCCCACGACCCCGGCTCGAAGGTCGGCTCGGAAGATACGCGGTCAGCCTCGGCCGACAGCACGTCGAGCCGGGCGTGAATCTCTGCCCGCTGCTGCTGATTGCGATGGCGCTCTTCCGCGCGACGGCACGCGTCCTCGAAGCGGCCGCGAATCCGCTCGTCGTCGATCTCGCGCGTCGACGGTCCGGGCAGGCCTTCCCACTCCCCGCGCGCCTTCTCGATCTCCTCGATCGCATGTTCCGCGCGCGTGCTCTCGAGCCGTTCGCAGAGCGCCTCGCGCGCGCGCCTGGCGGCGCTGTCGCGCTCGACGGTCTCGCGGCGTTCGGCCGCCTCGCGTTCGGAGGTCGAGATCGCCGTCCGCGCAGATTCGACCAGCGCGCCGAATCGCGCGGTGGTCTCCTGATCGAGTTCGAACACAGGGTTTGAAGACATTTCCCGCCACTCTGCTTCGGCGTTTGTGAGCTGTGCCGCGGCGTCTGCCATGAAAGGCGCCGCGCCGATGGTTTCAACGGTTGCAAGGATTCTGGCCAGACCCTGCTGCCAGGCTTCGAAGGCGGCCTTCCGTGCCGCTTCGGCTTCGTCGAGTTCCAGCAGCAGCGCGCGGGCACGCTTGACGACGGCCTTGCTCCTGGCCCGAGCCGCGACGTTGTCGAGCGTCTCGCGCGTGTCGGCCAGTGCTGGATCGACCGCCTTGTCCAGGGCCGCGACGCCCGCCTCTTTGTGCTCGGTCTTGAGCGCGACGTTCAAGAGCTCCGCTGGATCGGAAATGCGCGCGACCGCGTCCAGTGCGGTCTGGGGATCGGCCGCGTGGCGGCCGACGCTTCCGAGCGCCTTCGCGTCGTGCAGACGGCCAAGCGCCGCGGCGCGAACCGTGTCGTGCGGTGAAGACTTCGCAACGGTGGAAAACTGCCGCGCATCGTCGAGGCCCTCGAGCGCCTGCGCAGCGTCCGCGTCCGTTTCCGCCGGCGCGATGGCGATCGCGACCAGGCGCTCGGTGATTCGCCGGCGAAGGTCGGCATCAGGCTCGACGCGCGCGAGCCCGGCAAGGAACCCGGTGTCCGCGACGCGCTCGATCGCGGCTGTCCGAACCCGAACGTCTTCGTCCGATGCCGCCAGCTCCTGGATGGTGCTCCTGTGGGCCGGATCGTCCGGGATCTCGCTCACCGCTGCGGCACGCATCGCGGCGTCGGGACTTTTCCATCTTGGCTGGGGTTTGAATCGGTCGAGGAAAGACATCGGGAGCCTTGCAGTCCACGAATCACGAAGGCGAATTACGCGGCCTGTAACTCGCCCTTCGGGATCCGGGACTCGATTAACCGCTCGATTCTTGAGTGAGCCACTCGGCGATCTGTTCCCGCGACAACCGGTGATCGTCGTTGAGATGCACGATCATCGATGCCAACGGCAGCCGTTTCGAGCAACCCTGCGGACACTTTTTGGTCATCTCGTCCAGGCATCGAAACAACCGTTCGAGATGATCCGGAATCAGCTTTCCATGGTCGCGCGGGAGGTGATACACGCCTTCGTAGACCGCGCCCAGGGCGCACGATCCGCCCTTTTCGTCGAAATAGCTGCCGAAGCACTGGGGACCACGGCTAGCGCCTGCCCGGATGAATTCCGCAAGCTCGCGCTGTTCGCGCTGGAGTTCGGTCGCCATGGCGAATCTCCTCCGGCCCGCCTCGTGCGGGCCACACAAATGCGATTTACGTGCCGGACCGACATTGTAGTACAGCCACAGCATTGACGGGTCTAATGCGACGGCCCTAACATTTCAGATCCATCGAGTTGAATAATCACCCCATGGAGTCGTATGCGCACCCTCTATAATCGTCGTCTTTTTGCGGGCCTTTTGTCCGCGTTTCTGGGTTGGAGCCTGGCCGGCGGGGGCCGGATTGCGGGTTTCGGCGGGTCGGAACCGGCCCAATCGCCTGCTCAGCCCGGACAGACCAAGCCCGTCCAGGCGCCGCCGCTTCAGCCCTCGGTCGAGACCCCCGCGCCTGGGAATCCCGTCGTGGTGCTGTCCACGTCGCTTGGAGATATCACCCTCGAGCTCTTCAAAGACAAGGCCCCGGTTTCGGTCGAAAACTTCCTGCAGTACGCGAACGAAGGGTTCTACGCCGACACCGTGTTCCACCGGGTTCGAAAAGGGTTCATGATTCAGGGTGGCGGATTCACGGCGACGCTCGCCGAAAAGCCAAGCCGGCCGCCAATCCTGAACGAAGCCACCAACGGTTTGAACAACGTTCGTGGCACCATCGCGATGGCCCGGCGTCAGGCGCTTCGCAGCGCAACCTCGCAGTTTTACATAAACGTCGTTGACAATCGCGCGCTGGATCACACTGGCTTTTCTCCGGCCGATTACGGGTACGCCGTCTTTGGCCGTGTGCTCTCAGGCATGGACGTCGCCGATCGGATATCGGCCGTGCCCACGACCAGCAAAGGAGACGGCATGGACGACGTGCCGATTGAGCCGGTCGTGATCAAGGGCGTCAAGGTTGTCAAATAATCTGCCATTGCTGATTGTCGATTGCCGATTGTTGATTGAAGTGACAAAACGAGTTGTAAAACCAACCTGGTTCACCACGTGAATCGCGCTATCAATCAGCAATCAGCAATCAAAAATCAGCATTCCGCCGTGTCCCCTCTCGCCATCATCTTCCTGACCCTCTTCGTGAACCTGGTGGGCTTCGGGATCATCATCCCGCTCCTGCCGTTCTATGCGCAGACGTTCGGCGCGTCGCCGCTCGCGATCGGCCTCCTGTTCGCGTCCTTTTCTCTCAGCCAACTCGTGGCGTCGCCGCTGCTGGGCGACTTGTCGGACCGGTGGGGCCGACGCCCCGTGTTGATTTTCAGCCTTCTGGGAACCGTTCTGAGTTTCGCGATGCTCGCCGTGGCCCACAGCCTGTTCATGCTGTTCGCCGCGCGGATCGTCGACGGGCTGTCGGGGGGAAACATCACCACGTCGCGGGCTTACATCGCCGACATCACGACCGAGGAAAACCGCGCGAAGGCCTTCGGCCTCCTTGGCGCCGCCTTCGGCCTCGGCTTCATCGTCGGACCGGCTCTTGGCGCAGCGTTTTCTCACATCAGCTACACCGCGCCGATCTGGGCCGCGGCATTCATCACGGTTGTGGCGACAGCGCTCGCGTTCTTCTGGTTGCCGGAAACCGTGCACCGAGCGCAGGCCGGCGGCCGTTCTCCGTGGAGCGCGATCGTTGATTCGTGGAACCTGCCGCACCTTCGGGCGCTCTTCACGATCGATTTTGTCTACTGGGCGGCGTTCGCCGTGTATCAAACGACCTTCGCGCTGTTTGGTGCGCGCCGATTCGGCTTCGACGCCGCGCATACGGGCTATCTCCTGAGCGCATTTGGTTTTCTCGGCGTCGTAGTCCAGGGCGGAATGGTGGGGCCTGTGGTCAAGCTGCTGGGTGAACGTCGCACGCTTGCGGCAGGTCTCGTCAGCGCAGCGATCGGGTGGGGTGGCAGCGCCATGACGCATTCATTGCCGGTGTTTGTGGCGATGCTCGTGCCGGGCGCAATCGGCATCGGGTTGTGCAATGCCACGCTGAGTTCGCTCATCAGCAAGTCGGCATCGCCCCGCGAACAGGGTCGAGTCCAGGGCGCCGCCGGCGCGCTCGAGAGCCTCGGGCGAACGCTGGGACCAGTCTGGGGGAACGGCACGCTGCAGCGATTTGGTGAAGGCACCGCTTATGGTTCCGCTGCCTTCGCGCTCGCCGGCGCCGCGGTGCTGACCATGGCGATCAAAACCGGGATCCGAGATCCAGGATCCGAAATCCGGTCCTGACGCTAAATAACTGGTCTAAACCGAGCGTGTGGGGGAGTCAGAGGGCGAAGCCCCTCGGAGTAATTTTAGCGCCGCGCCGCGAGTTCGCCTTCGAGCCGCGTGACGAGATCGTCGAGCTGTTCGAGCACCGCGCGAACCGTATCCGGTTGTGAAAGATCGACGCCCGCCTTCTTCAACTGCTCCATCGGATAGTCGTTGCCGCCGGACTGAAGCAGCGTCAGGTATCGATCGCGCGACCCGGTGTCGCCGGCCATGATCTCGTGGGCCAGACGCGCCGCTGAGGCGAAGCACGTGGCGTACTGGTAGACGTAGTACGGCGAATTGAAGAAGTGGGGAATCCTCGCCCAGGTGATGCCGGTGAGCGGGTTCAGGTCGACGGAATCGCCGTAATAATCCGTCAACAGGCTCGTGTAGGTCGTAGTGAGTATCTCCGACGTGATCGGCTGATCCTGCTCGGCGAGTCTGTGCGCCCGCAGCTCGTAGTCGGCGAACATGACCTGCGTGAAGAACGTTCCGGTGATGTTGTCGATCGCGTGCTGCAGCAGGACGATGCGTTCGTCGGGATCGCTCGAGCGCTTCAGCATGTACTCGAGCAGCAGCGCTTCGCTCAGCGTAGAAGGTACTTCGGCGACGAAGATGGTGTAGCTCGAATAGACGAACGGCTGCGCTTCATGCGAGAGGATCGTGTGCATCGAGTGGCCCATCTCGTGCGCCAGCGTGAACACATCGTCGAGCGTGTCGGTGTAGTTCAGGAGCATGTACGGATGCGTGCCGTACACGGGAGCCGAGTACGCGCCTGAGCGCTTGCCTTCGTTCTCGTAGACGTCGATCCAGCGCCCGACAAATCCCTCGCGCATACGCGACTGGTACTCGGGGCCGAGCGGTGCGACGGCGGTCACAATCCAGTCGAGCACGTCTTCGTAGGGATACTTCTTGTCGAACGTCACGAGCGGAATCGAGAAGTCGTACACCTGGTAGGTCGGGACGCCGAGCGCCTTTCGCCGCAGCCGATGGTAGCGCCGCAGCGGCTCGACTCCGGCCTTCGTGGTTTCGATCAGGTTCTCGACGACCGAGGTTGGAATGTTGTCTCCGTGCAACGCCGCTTCGAGCGTGCTCGAGTAGCCCCTCGCGCGCGCCTGGAACCAGTCGCGCTGGCAGACGCCGTTGTAGAGCGACGCATAGGTGTTCAGCGACCCCCGATACGTTTCATGAAGCGCGCGAAACGCTGCTTCGCGATCGGACTGCTCCCTCCGCGTCGCGAGCAGCGCGCGGTACTGCCCGTACGAAACCGTGACCTGTTCGCCGCTCGACAGGGTGATCGTCGGGAACCTGGCGTCGGCGGTAGACAACGCCCAATACGCGTCATTGGGCGACGACGCGAGCCGGCTCGACAGCGACATCAGCTTTTCGCCCGCCTCGTCCAGGACGTGCTCCTGCTGGCGGTACAGATTCTCGATGGCGAACCTGTAGAGGCGCAGGGCCTCGGACTCCGCCATCCAGCCGCGAACGGTCTCCAGCGGAATGGCAAGCAGCTCCGGATTGAACCAGGACTCAGCCTGCGACAACCGCGCAAACAGGATTTGCACCTGCTGGCGCTTGGCGTTGACGGTGTTGTCCCGCTGATCCTCGTCGTACTGAAGAGAGGGTAGTACCAGACGCGATAGGCGAGCTGCCCGAGGTCCTCGGACAGCCGGAACGCCCGAAGCAGGGGCTCCGCTCCGCCGGAAAGGCTGCCTTTCAGCGCCGCGTAACGGCTGATCCCGGACTCGAGTTCCTTGTAGCCCCCCTCCCATGCCTGCCAGTCCGCGAAGATGTCCGAGAGGTTCCACTTGAAGCGATCCGGAACCTCCTCACGACGGCGACTACCAAGTTGAGGCGGCTCAGGCGTGGCGACATCTGACGGACTGGTAAGGATAAAAGGGCGCATCTCCTCACTATACCTCTAGAACTTTGAGGGTTTTTCACAGTTCGCTGAGGACTCGCCGACAGGGCTCGCCGTATCGTGAAATGCAGCGCGGAACTACCGGCGGAAATGGAACCTGGAGATGCAACATGAATAGAGCCACCCGGCCGCTTGCCTTCCTCTTCCTCGCGATGTGCCAGGCCGCCCTCGCCGCGGCTCAGACCGTTCCGAGCTCGTTCAAGGACATGCAGTTCCTCGTGGGCACCGGAGATCGCGTGACGGTGGTCGACACGAGCGGAGCACGAATCACCGGCAGGATTTCCGAAATGGACGCGTCCACGCTCGTGATTACATCAGGGTCCGGTCCCCATCGCTTCACCCAGAACGATGTGATCGTTGTACGTCAGCGCAAGGCGGATCCTCTCAAGAACGGCGCCGTGATCGGTGCCGTGATGGGTGCGGGCATGGGCCTCCTGACCGAGCTCAGCTGCGGGGGCGCCGACGAGGTACTGCGGTCAGGCCGGATGGGTCACTCTCGGCTCGACCCTCTGGGGTGTCGGTGTTGGCGTCTTCACAGATGCGCTGCTGAAAACACCCACGGATGTTTTCAGACACGAACCCGGCACGGTCGGCTCATGGAGCGTGTCACCCGTGATCGGTCGCGGCGCTGCGGGCGCGCGCGTTGCGCTTCGTTGGTAGTCTTCGAACGAACCCTGTAGAACCTTGTAGAACCCTGCAGAACCCGGCGGAACTCCGTAGAACCCATTAGCAACGCGCTATAGTGCGGGCCATCCCCGAGGAGGCCCATGGCTCGCACGAAAAGCAATCGCATCGCTCTCTTGCTCGAACGATCCGCGACCGCGGTCACGCACTGGACTGGAAGCACCAGTGCGTTCGTCCTGGCCTGCAGCGTCATTCTCGTCTGGGGCATCACCGGCCCCATTTTCGGATACTCCGACACTTGGCAGCTGGTGATCAACACCGGAACGACCATCGTGACGTTCTTGATGGTGTTCCTCATCCAGCGCACCCAGAACAAGGACTCGCTTGCGCTCCACCTGAAGCTGAACGAGATCGTTGCCGCGCTCGAAGGCTCCAGCAACAGACTCATCGACGTCGAGTCGCTGACCGAGCAAGAGCTCAACGTTCTCCATCGACACTATGGCAGGCTGGCGCAGATGGCAAAGAAGGACGCATCGCTCACCAAGTCGCATTCGATCGAAGAGGCGGAGGAGCGGCACAAGCGGAAGGTGAGCTCTCGATGAGGTGATGTGAATGGATGTTCATGTCGTGCCGGCGATGACGCATGGACGCGTGCTGGTGGTTGAAGCACGTGCCGCGGCGCGGAAAGGGATTCTGATCGGTTTCCATGGCTACATGGAAAGCGCAACGACCCAGATGACGCGTTTGGAGGGGATCGAGGGCGCCTCCGCCTGGACGTTGGTTTCGATTCAGGGGCTTCATCGTTTTTATCGGGGACGATCCGATGACGTGGTCGCGAGCTGGATGACCCGCGAGGATCGCGAACTGGCGATGGCCGACAATCTCGCGTACGTCGCTGCGGCGCTCGAACAGGTCCTGCACGACTCGTCCACGCGACTGGTCTACGCCGGATTCTCACAAGGAGTGGCGATGGCGTTCCGCGCCGGCATCCGCGGCGCACAACCGGCGTCAGCGATCGTGGCGATTGGCGGAGACGTTCCGCCCGAGCTCCTCGCAGATCCGTCGGTGCGATTCCCGTCCGTGCTGCTGGCGCGAGGCGCGCGAGACGAATGGCTCACCCAGTCACGATTCGAGAAGGATGTGGCTGCGCTGAACGGACGGGCCAGGGCGGTCGAGCCGCTCGTCTATGACGGCGCTCACGAGTGGAACGCAGCGGTCTCGGCGGGGATGGGTGCTTTTCTGTCCAGGATCTCACGCGGACATTGAGCGCATCCACGCCGCCGCCGTGTCCAGGACCTCCAGGATGGCTGGTTGCTGCCTGGCTCGTCCCCCCGGCACTCGGAACGAGTGATCTCCGCCTTCGATTTCGTGCAATGTTGCGCGCTGAAGCCGCGGGAGCAACGCACGGATCTCGTCGCCGCCGCCGAATGGATCCTTTCCGCCCTGAATGAAGAGCATCGGCGCCTGGATATCAGGCAGATGCGCGTCGCGCATTTGCTCCGGCCGTCCTGGCGGATGCAGCGGGTAGCCAAAAAAGAGCAGCCCTTTGAGAGCTCCGGCATCGCCCTTGGCAGCGACGTGTGACGCGATTCGTCCGCCCATTGATTTCCCGCCGATGAAGAGGGGCAGAGTACCCGTCCGCGCGCGAGCCGCGTCAAGCGCTTCGCGCCACGCCTGTTCGAGCACTGGTGCGCGATCGGGAACCTTCCGGCGTGCGGTGATATACGGAAAATCAAACGTCGCGGTTGTAATGCTCCGGTCCGCCAGGCCGCGAGCCGCCTCCACCATGAATCCGCTCATCTGTCCGGCGCCGGCGCCGTGAGCGAACACGAACGCGGCGACCGCGTTTTCGGCAGAGTAGACGTTGATATCCACGGCTAATGCTCACTCGCAGTTCGCAGTTCGCGGTTCGCAATTCGCGGTGCGCAATTCGCGCGACAGCTTTCGCGTGAACGAGAGCGAAAGCTGGCTGAAAACTGGCAACTGACAGATAGATCGACATCCACCCACGCTCGGGACGAGCGTGTCGACTGGCGATTCAGCAGGCGTTCAACGTCCGTGGGGGCCCCGGTGATGAACAGTCCCGTCTACAGGATGTCAGAGCGACAGCACGCCTAGACTGACCAGACGGCTTTGTGTGACATCGCAAGCGCTCCAAGGTTCGCAGGATTTGGTCTTGCTAGGGACTGGGGATTCTGCGCGCAGCCTCACGTTCGTGTCAAGGGGTTGTGTCGGCCATGACACAGTCCCCTTGCACACGATTTCCAACTATTTCTTCTTCGGCGGCGCTGGCGGTGGCGCCATCGGGGTCTCCTGGTGAAATACGGCGACCCATTTGCCGTTGCGCTCGGTCCACACCGTCGACGCATACGTCGTCGCGCGGAAACGGCTGACCCATGTACGTGCCGCTGCCCATCCAGGTGTAGGTGACGATCGCGGTTTTGTCGTCGACCCATGTCACCTTCGTGTCCATGATGTGCCAGGACGTGATCTTCACCTGATCGATCGACTTCAGCGAAGTCCGCGACCTTCATGAAGCCCGCCCTGTCGGCCGACACTGCCGTCGGCGGCGACCAGATCGTTGAAGGTCTTGACGTCGTGTTTGGCGACGGCTTCGTTGACCTTGTTTTCGTTGGCGATGAGCGTCTTTTCTGTCGCCGCCTTTGAGCCGGCCTGGGCGAACACCGCGGCTCCGCACCCGAGCGTCAGCAAGCGCTGTCGCCGCAAATCCTGCACGCATGAAATCCTCCTGTCGTTCAGCTGATTCTGGCGCTGGGGATTCTGCCAACCTGCCGTCTGGACGTCGAACTCCGGTGTCCATCGCCGGCTTGCCAAATGCGATATCTATAAATGTAGATTTATAGATGTGATTGAGCCTTCAGCGCTGTACCGGCTGCTCGGCGACGAGGTGCGGCTGCGGCTGCTGAGGCTGCTGCGCTCGAGCGGCTGAACGTGACCGAGCTGACGGGCATCCTGGGTATTGCGCAGTCGGGCGTGTCGCGCCATCTCGGGCTTCTCAAGGACGGCGGCCTGGTCAGTGAGGAGCGCGAGGCCGGATTCACGTACTACGGCATCGCAGCGGACGGTGCGCGGCGGGCTCAACGGACACGCGCCCCTGTGGATGCTGCTCCAGGACCAGTTCGAGCGGGCCGGCCGAACCGAGCATCGGCCGGGCCGACAACGCGCGGCTCGAAGAAGTCCGGCGGCTCCGCCAAGAGAACTTCGACGCGCACGCGGGCCCGGACACCAACGAGCGACAGCTGGTGCCGGGACGAAGCTGGGCGGCGTGGGCGCGCGCGCTCGGGCCACCTGCTGCCGCCCGTGGTCGTCGCCGATCTCGGATGCGGCGAGGGCTACCTGACGGTCGAGACCAGCCGCTGGGCGTCGCGCGTCATTGCCGTCGATCGATCGCCGGACGTGTTGAAGCGGGCGCGCGCGCTGGCGACGCGACGCCGTGTCACCAACGTCGCCTGGAAACGCGGCACGCTCGAAGAAGCTGCCGATTGACGAGCGAGAGCGTCGACGTCGCGCTGTTCTCACAGGCGCTCCACCACGCCGAGGATCCGTCGCGCGTGCTGCGGCGAGGCGGTCCGCATTCTCGTAGCCTGGCGGACGCGTGCTCGTGCTCGACCTGCGGGAGCACGCCGAGTCCTGGGTGCGCGATCGGCTCGGCGATCGCTGGCTCGGATTCACGCCGGACGGGCTGAAAACGTTGTTGGTCGGCGCCGGACTGACCGACGTCAAGGTCACCGTTGGCGCGCGGCGAGCCGGCGATCCATTCACCGTCCTCATCGCGTCCGGCACGAAGCCGGCAAACACTGGAGAAGCAGAAACGATATGACTGATTCACATAACGGATCCCGGATCCCGGACCCGCCGGATCCCGACTGAGGTCTCTTCTGATCGCGCATCCTCATCCTCGACGGCGCGATGGGGACGATGATCCAGCGATACAAGCTGACCGAGGCGGACTTCCGCGGCGACGCGCTTCGCGAATCATCCGCGCGATCTGAAGGGGGACAGCGACGTTCTGGTCCTGACGCGTCCCGACGTCATCAGCGCGATCCATCACGAGTACCTCGCGGCTGGCGCCGACATCATCGAGACCAACACGTTTGGCGGCACGGTCGATCGCGCAAGGCGACTACGCGCTCGAGGATGCCGTCTACGACATCAACTGCGAGGGCGCTCGTCTGGCGCGCGCCGCGGCCGACGCGTGGACGGCGAAGACACCGGATCGGCCGCGGTTCGTCGCCGGCTCGATCGGTCCGACCAATCGAACGCTGTCGATTTCGCCCGACGTCAACAACGCCGGCGTTTCGCGCGACGACGTTCGACGAGATGCGCGCGGCGTATGAAACGCAGGTGCGCGGCCTGATCGACGGCGGGAGCGACATCCTGCTTGCTCGAGACGATCTTCGACACCCTGGTCGCGAAGGCCGCGCTGGTCGCGATCGAAAACGTCTTCGACGCCACCGGCGTCAGGCTGCCGTTGATCATCTCGGTGACGATCACCGATCGAAGCGGCCGCACGCTGTCGGGGCAGACGGTCGACGCGTTCTACGTGTCGATCCGCCACGCGAGGCCGTTCGCGGTCGGCATCAACTGCGCGCTCGGCGCGCGCGACATGCGCCCGTATCTCGCCGAGCTGGCGCGGCTTGCCGAGTGCTACGTCAGCAGCTATCCGAACGCCGGTCTGCCCAATGCGTTCGGCGAGTACGACGAACGCCCGGACGAGACCGCCGCGCTGCTCCGCGATTTTGCCTCCAGCGGCTTCGTCAACATCCTCGGCGGCTGCTGCGGCACGACGCCGGATCACATCAAAGCGATTGCCGCCGCCGTCGATGGCGTCGCGCCACGACCGCTTCCCGGCTGATTCGTGGATCTGGACGCGAGCCGCGAACCGCGAGCCAGCGAGCCAGCCGATCCGCGGAGCCAGCCGCCAGCAGCCAGCAGCCAGCAGCCCGACACTACTCACAATTCTCCGGCCTCGAAGTTCTGACCATCCGCCCCGACAGCAACTTCCAGATGATCGGCGAGCGGACCAACGTCACCGGCTCGGCGAGGTTCGCGCGGCTTGATCAAGAGCCGGCAACTACGCCGACGCGGTCGGCGTCGCCGCCGATCAGGTCCGCGGCGGCGCCAACCTGATCGACGTCAACATGGACGAAGGCATGCTCGATTCCGAGCAGGCCATGACGACGTTCCTCAACTACATCGCGACCGAGCCGGAGATCGCCCGGGTCCCGGTCGTCGATCGACAGCTCGAAGTGGTCGGTGCTCGAGGCCGGCCTGAAGTGCATTCAGGGCAAGGGGGTCGTCAATTCGATCAGCCTCAAGGAAGGGGAAGACGACTTCCTGCAGAAGGCGCGCACGATCCACCGCTATGGCGCCGGCGTCGTCGTGATGGCGTTCGACGAGACCGGTCAGGCGGATACGATCGCGCGGAAGGTCGACGATCTGCCAGCGCGCCTACAAGCTGCTCATCGAGCAGGCGGGGTTCGATCCGTCACCGACATCATTTTCGATCCGAACATTCTCGCGATTGCGACCGGCCTCGAAGAGCACAACGATTACGCGATCAACTTCATCGAAGCGACGAAGATCATCAAGGCGACCTGTCCGGGCGTGAAGATCAGCGGCGGCGTCAGCAACCTGTCGTTCTCGTTCCGCGGCAACGACGTCGTCCGCGAAGCCATTCACTCGGCGTTCCTCTACCACGCGATCAAGGCCGGCATGGACATGGGCATCGTCAACGCCGGCCAGCTCGTCGTCTACGAGGACATTCCGAAGGACCTGCTCGAGCACGTCGAGGACATCATCTTCAACCGACGGCCGGACGCGACCGAGCGGCTGGTGCAGTTCGCCGAGACGGTGAAAGGCGCGGGGAAGAAGCGCGAGGCGGATCTCGTCATGGCGCGAGCGGGCCGGTCGAGGCGCGGCTCTCGCACGCGCTGGTCCACGGCATCGTCGACTTCATCGAGGCCGACGTCGAGGAAGCGCGGCAGCAGTACGACGAGCCGCTGCAGATCATCGAAGGCCCGCTGATGGACGGCATGAAGATGGTCGGCGACCTGTTCGGCGCCGGCAAGATGTTCCTGCCGCAGGTGGTCAAGAGCGCGCGAGCGATGAAGAAGGCGGTCGCCTACCTGCTTCCGTACATGGAGGAGCGGAAGCGGCTGACCGGCGGATCGTCATCGCAGGGGCAAGTGCTGATGGCGACGGTCAAGGGCGACGTCCACGACATCGGCAAGAACATCGTCGGTGTCGTGCTCGGCTGCAACAACTACGAGGTGATCGATCTCGGCGTCATGGTGCCGGCGGCGAAGATCCTGGATGCGGCGATCGAGCAGAAGGCGGACATCATCGGCCTGAGCGGACTGATTACGCCGTCGCTCGACGAGATGGCGTTCGTCGCGCGCGAAATGGAGCGCCGCGGGTTCACGCTGCCGCTGCTGATTGGCGGCGCGACGACCAGCAAGCAGCACACGGCGGTGAAGATTGCGCCGGAATACAGCGGACCGGTCGTGCACGTGCTCGACGCGTCGCGCGCCGTCGACGTCGTCTCGAGCCTGCTCGGCGGCGACCGGTCGGCGTTCGACGCGGCGAATCGCGCAGTCGCAGCCGGAGATTCGCGAATCGTACGCGACGCGCCGGCAGAAGCCGCTGCTGACCTACGAGCAGGCGCGCGCGAACCGGCTGAAGACTGACTGGGACGAGCACGTCATCGCGTCGCCGTGGTTCGTCGGGCGCCGCTACCTGGACGACGTGCCGCTCGCGGACTATCGCGAGGTTCATCGACTGGACGTTCTTCTTCTCCGCGTGGGAACTGAAAGGACGATTCCCGGCCATTCTCGAGCATCCCGAGTACGGCGCCGCCGGCACGCGAGCTGTACGAGCATGCGCAGGCGCTGCTGAAGCGCATCATCGACGAGACGCTGCTCCAGGCGAACGGCGTCTACGCGTTCTGGCCGGCGAACACCGTCGGCGACGACATCGTCGTCTACAAGGACGACTCGCGGCGCGAGGAGCTGGCGCGGCTCCCGATGCTGCGGCAGCAGGAAGTGATTGCGGACCGGCGGCCGAATCGATCGCTGGCCGATTTCATCGCGCCGCGCGAGAGCGGCGTGCCGGACTATCTCGGGATGTTTGCGGTGACGGCCGGCCTCGGCGCCGACGATCTCGTGCGCCGGTTCGAGCAGGATCACGACGATTACAACGCGATCATGGTGAAGGCGCTCGCCGATCGACTCGCCGAAGCGTTTGCCGAGTACCTGCACGCGCAGGCGCGCAAGGACTGGGGATACGGCGAGAAGCGAGATCGCTGTCGAACGAGGATCTGATTGCCGAGAAGTATCGCGGCATCCGTCCGGCGTACGGCTACCCGGCGTGCCCGGATCACAGCGAGAAGTTCAAGCTGTTCGAGCTGCTCGATGCAGGCCGGCAAGGGACTCGACGCTGACCGAGAGCGGCGCGATGCTGCCGGCCGCGTCGGTGAGCGGTCTGTACTTCTCGCATCCCGCAGGCGAAGTACTTCAACGTCGGCCGCATCGGCCGCGACCAGCTGGAGTCGTACGCCGAAGCGCAAAGGGATGTCGATCGAGGAAGCCGAGCGCTGGCTCGGGCCGTATCTCGCGTACGACCCTGCGACGCGTTGCGCTGTCACGAGCCTGGAGCGGGCTACGGCCGCCACGTGAGCCCGGAACATCGTGCTCAAGCCACTCAGCCGTGACTCGCCGCGGTTTGATCTTGTTCCGTGCCCTCCGTACCCGCCGGGACCGGGCGGGACCTATAATCACTCTCGATGCGTCGTTCATCTCTACTTGCCGCCGTGCTCTCCGTAGCGGTGCTGACCACATCGCTCGTCGCGCAGCGACGCAGGCGCTCCTCCCGCGACACAGAAGCCCGCCACGGCCGCTCCGTTCACGACTCCGCTCTCGCTGGCCGAGATGACCGGCAAGCAGGCGGTCGTTAACACCACGGCGGGAACCATCGTCATCGATCTCAGGCCGGACCTCGCGCCGAATCATGTCGGCTACTTCATGAAGCTCGCGCGCGAACACGCCTACGACGGCACGACGTTTCATCGCGTGATTCGCATGGCCATCATCCAGGGTGGCGATCCGCTCTCGAAGGATCCCGCGAAGGCGAGCGCTCTACGGGACGGGCGGGCTTGGCGTGCTGAAGGCGGAGTTCAGCGCGGAGCACGGCGACGCGCGGCGCCGTCGCCGCGGTACTGCAGCCGAACAAGCCTGATTCGGCCGGATCGCAGTTCTTCATCTGCGTGACCGATCAGCCCGCGCTCGACGGGAAGTACACGATCTTCGGACGCGTCTCCGAAGGGCATGGACGTCGCGCAGAAGATTTCAGAGGCTCCGGCTGACGCTGACGGAAAACCAGCCGAGCGCATCGTCATCACCGACGTCACGATTCGCGATACACCGCCGCCGGAGCCCGAGCCGTTCTCGACCGAGTCGGCCGCCGAGCTGGCGCAGTATCGCGCGGTGCTCGAGACGTCGCTGGGGCCGATCACGGTGGAGTTCTTTCCCGACAAGGCACCCGAGCACGTGCGCAATTTTCTTCGGCTGGCGCAGTCAGGCGTATTCGACGGAACCGCCTTTCATCGAGTCGTGCGCGGGTTTGTCGTCCAGACGGGCGCGCTCAACACGCGCGGACCGCTCACCGAGAAGCAGCGGAAGTACGTGCACACGCTCAAGCCGGAGTTCAGCGACACGCCGCACGTGAAGGGGATCCTGTCGATGGCACGCGGCGACGATCCGGCGAGCGCGACGACGTCGTTCTTCATCGTGACCGGGAACGCGCCTTCGCTCGATGGGAAATACACGGTGTTCGGCCGCGTCGTCGATGGGCTGGCGGTGGTCGAGGCGATCGAGCAGTCTCCCGTAAACGGCGAGACGCCGGTGACGCGTATTGAACTGACGAAAGTCCGAATCGTCCATCCGTAGGTCTAAAGCGGTGATCGCGATTCGTTCATCCGCGAGCGCGATCGCGGCACCCGCAGCGTCCGCTACGCGCGAACGGCGGACCGCGTAGCCTTGGCGGAGGCTGGTTAGCTGCGCGTCAGGAGTCCACAATGAAACGCCTCGTCATCGTGACGGTCATTCTGTCCCTCTCGGCTGTCGCTTCGAACTGTGCGTTCGACGACTGGCCCCAGTGGCGTGGACAGAAGCGGGATGGCATCTCCGCCGAGCGCGGCCTGTTGAAGGACTGGCCCGCGGGCGGACCGCCGTTGGCCTGGCGCGGCAACGGCGCGGGCACCGGATATTCGTCGTTCTCGGCCGCCCACGGCCGGCTCTACACGCTTGGCGCCCGGAGCGGCACCGAGTATCTGATGGCGTACGACGCGGCGACCGGCAAGAAGGTGTGGGAAATCGCGCACGGCCGTCGATTCAGCAACGACATGGGTGACGGGCCGCGATCGACGCCGACGGTTGACGGCGATCGTCTCTACACCTTCGGTGCAAGCGGTGATCTGTCGGTGGTCGACGCCGCGACCGGCAAGGTGTTCTGGAAGATGAACCTGCTCGACAAGTTCGGCGGATCGAACATCCGCTGGGGCCTGAGCGAATCGCCGCTCGTGCTGTCCGATCGCATCCTCGTCTGTCCCGGCGGCCGCGGCGCCGCGATCGTCGCGCTCAGCAAGACGGACGGCTCGGTGATCTGGAAGAGCCTTGGCGACGAGCCGGGCTATTCCTCCGCCGTTCTGCACGAGGCGAACGGCGTTCGCGAGGCCATCTACTTCACCGGCGAGCGCGCGCTCGGCGTCGACGTGGAAACCGGAAAGCTGCTGTGGAGCTACAACCAGGTGGCGAATCAGACGGCCAACATCGCGACGCCGATCGTGCGCGGCAACTTTGTCTTCTGTCGTCGGCCTACGGCACCGGCGCGGCGCTGCTCGAGCTGACGCCGGGCGACGAGCAAGGTCACCGCCCGACAGGTGTATTTCACGCGCGACATGCGGAATCACCACGCCACGTCGGTCCTCGTCGGCGACTACCTGTACGGCTTCTCCGATGCCATCCTGACGGCGATGAAGTTCGATTCGGGACAGGTCGCGTGGCGGGATCGCAGCGTCGGCAAAGGCTCGGTGGTGTTCGCCGACGATCGCCTCTATCTCTACAGCGAACAGGGGGTGGTCGGGCTGGCCGAGGCCAACCCCGCCGGCTATCGCGAGCACGGCCGTTTCCAGATTCAGGCCGGCGGTTCGCCGACCTGGAGCCATCCGATTGTGTCGAACGGGAAGCTGTTCATTCGCGATCAGGACAATATCTACGCCTTCGATGTGCGGCAGAAATAGGGGATTCGCGGCTAGTCTCGATCGCAATCAGGAATCCCGCGAACTCGCGAATCGCCGCAATCGCGAACCGCGAATCGCAATTGAGTGATAATAGAAGATGGCCAATACGGCCGCGCTGTGATTCACGCAGCGGCAAAGGGAACAGTAGAAGGACTTGGCAGATACACGACTGAAGATTGCGGTTTTCATAGACTTCGACAACATCGAGATCGGGGTCAAGAGCACGCTGGGCGTGCAGTTCGATATCGGGGTCGTGCTCGAGGCGCTGCGCGAACGCGGCGACGTGGTTTCGAAGATCGGCCTACGGCGACTGGACGCGCGCCGGCGACTACAGCCGATCGCTCACGCAGCATGCGACCAAGCTGGTTCAGCGCAACCTGACGCCCGGCGGCGACAAGAACGGCGCCGACATCAACCTGGCGCTCGACGCGCTGGAGATGGCGTTCACGCACAGCCACATCAACGCCTACGTGATCGTCGGCGGCGACAGCGACTTCATCACGCTGGTCGAAAAGCTCAAACAGTACGACAAGCAGATCTTCGTGGTCGGCGGCCGCGCGTTCACGAGCCTGGTGATGCAGCGCAATTGCCACGAGTTCATCGCCTACGAGAATCTCGTCGGCTCGCGCCGCAGCGCCGATCGCGGACGACAGTCGGGACCATCGGCTGTCTCCGGCGTCGATCGAACAGGCCGTACCGCTCGTGCGGCGCGCGCTGAAGGTGCTGGCCGATCGCGAAGTCTCTCCACAACTCGGGCTGCTCAAGAGCACGCTGCTGCAGCTGGACTCGACGTTCTCAGAGCGAACCTACGGAGCCGGCAGCTTCCGCGACTTTGCGCAGAAGCTCGCCGGCGCTGGTCACGTCGCGCTGCGCGAGTCTGGCCGCAACGTGCTGGTCGAGCTCGCCGAGTCATCGAATGGCCTCGACGAAGGCCGACCGGCCCCGCAGCCTCAGTCCACAGGTGCGGCTCGCCGTCACGAGGAACGCGAGGTGGTGCCCGAGTCATCACCCTCGAACGGCAGCCGCATGGAACCGCGGACGGCCGACGGAATCCGGGAAGTCCGCCGACTCTTTCAGTCCGCGCAGCAGCCGCCGCGCTGGCCGATGTACATCCGCCAGGCGAAGCAGTTCTTGCGCAACGTGGATGGATCGTTCGACGAGCGGAAGTACGGGTTTGCGAGCCTCGTCGATTTGATGCGTGCATGTCAGCGGGACGGACTCTTTCGAATCGAGCGCGATCGTCAGGGCGTCATGCGGCTGTTCCCCGGCAACGTGATGCAGCCGGTCGAGGCTGGCGAAGACAACCGGGGCAACGTCGGCGAACCGTCGGCTGCCGCCACGCCTGCGGAGTGGACGCCGCCAGCAGAGGGCTCTGCCGAAACCGATGTCGTGGACGGTGACGTCGTCCAGGAGATCAACGCGCCCGAGGCCGTGTTAGACGTCGAGGCTGCTTCACCCGCCGAGCCGCAGGCCGAAGGCCGGCCGTCACGTCGCGGTCGCGGACGGGGCCGCCGCGCGACGTCGCCGCAAACCGCGGCGACCGACGTGCAGCCTGAGACGTCGGAGGGCGAGGCGCGATCGGGCGATCGCCGTCCGGCACGGAAGGACGCTGCGCCCAAGGCGCGAAAGGCCGCGGCCAAGCCGCGCGCGCCTCGACCGCGCACGCGGAAGGAAACCCCGGTCGCCTGAGGCTACTCCAGGCCCTCGAACAACGGCAGCGGCGCCCACTCCGGTTCCTCACCGGGATCGATGAGATTGTGAACGCTCACGCCAAGCAACCGCACGGGTCGCTGCCCGGCTTCCGTTCGCTCGAGCAGGGCCACCGCACGCGCGGCGATGTCATCGGCGTCGCGTGTCGGCTGGTCGGTCGAGTGGCTGCGCGTGATCGTGGTGAAGTCGTCGTAGCGCACCTTGATGGTGACCGTACGGCACGTCAACAGCTTGCGTTCGAGCCACGCCGCCCCATCGCGGGCCATTTCGTCTATCTCTTTTTTGATCTCCGCAAGGTCGGTCAAGTCCTCGGAGAACGTGTTCTCGGTACCAGAGGACTTCGCCGCCTGATTCGGTTCGACCGGCCGCTCGTCGATGCCTTCCGCGAGGCGTCGCAGCCAGTCAACACTGCTGCCGACGGCTTCGCGGAGGAGTGCCGGGTCGGCAGTTCGGACGTCCACGAGCCGCTCGACGCCTCGATCCTGCAGCCGCTTGGCGGTCACCGGGCCGACGCCCCACAGCGCATCCACGGGAAGCTTCTGGAGGAACTGTTCAACTCGCTCCGGAGCAATCACGGTCAGGCCATCAGGCTTCTTCCACCCAGACGCGATCTTTGCGAGGAACTTGTTGGGCGCGACACCGGCCGATGCGGTCAACCCAGTCGCGTCCTTGATCTCCTTCTTGATCCGCTGCGCGACGGTTTGCCCCAGGCGTTCGTCCCAGACGTTCTCGGTCACGTCCAGGTAGGCCTCGTCGAGTGACAGCGGTTCGACGAGCGTCGTGACGCGTCGAAAGATGGCGAACACTGCCTGCGACGTCGTGCGGTAGCGTGCGAAGTCGGGCCGCACGATCACGAGCGACGGGCACAGCCTGACCGCGCGCGCCATGGGAATCGCGGATCGAACCCCGAAGGCCCGTGCTTCATAGCTAGCCGCGGCGACGACGCCGCGCTGATCGGGGCTGCCGCCGACGGCGACCGGCAGGCCGCGAAGCTCCGGCTTGTCGCGCTGTTCAACGGACGCATAGAAGGCGTCCATGTCGATGTGCAGGATACGGCGCACGTGTTATCTTTCGCGGCTCGAGGCTGAGTGCTAAGGCAGATTGGACCATGTGCTGCCTTCAATCAACAATCAACAATCAGCATTCAGCAATCAGCATTCACCACCCGGAGACCGTGTCATGACCTGGATCCGCGTCATTCCCTTCGAACAGGACGACAAGCTTCGCCGCGCCCGCGACGCGCAGCAGAAGCTGTATCCCATCGAATACGCCGAGCCGACGCACCCGCATGATGCGCAGACCGACGGCATCGTGGCCTCGCACTCGTTGATTCCCGACGCGCTGTATCACGCCTTCGCCGCGTTCGGGTCGCTGATGTCGCCGGAGTTGCCCCTCAGCCGGCGCCAGCACGAAATGATCACGACCGTCGTGTCGGCCATCAACCGGTGCCAGTATTGACTGGAATCGCACGCAGAGTTTCTGCGTCGAGTCACGCTGGATGAGGCGCTGGTCGAGGCGCTGAAATCCGACTATCGCTCCGCGCCGATCGCGGAACAGGATCGAGTCATGCTCGAGTACGTCGAGCAGGTGACGCGTGACGCCACACGCATCTCTCCCGCCTTCCACGATCGGCTGCGCGCGGTGGGGTTCGACGACCGGGGCATCCTGCAGATCACGCTCATCGCGTCCTGGTTCAACTACATCAACCGTGTCGCCGATGCCCTCGGCGTCGGACGGTAAGCCGGCGAACGAACCCAGACCCGTAGAACCCTGTAGAACCTTGTAGAACCCAGTAGAACCCAGTAGAACCGTAGAACCCAGTAGAACCCTTACCTCTGGGCTATTCGGCGCGCAGCGCCGCGAGCGGATCGACCTGTGACGCGCGGCGCGCCGGGATGTATCCCGCGATCAGAGCGACGACGAGGATGAGGGCGCCGGCAAGCGCGAGTGTGCCCGAATCCCGCGGCTCGATATTGAAGAGCAGCGGCTTGAGCAGACTCGTGCCGGCCGCGCTGGCGGCGAAGCCAAGTACCAGACCACACCCAGCTATCAGGAAAGACTGCCGCACAATCATCCACCGAACACTGCTGCGGCCCGCGCCAAGCGCCATACGGATTCCGATTTCGCCCGTGCGCAGCGTCACGGTGTACGCCAGCAATGCGTAAAGCCCGACTGCCGACAGCAGCAGCGCGACGATGCCAAGCCACGTGGCCAGCCTGGCAAAGAGACGCTCGCGACTGACGGAAGCGACGATCTGCTGCTCCTGAGTCTGCACCCCGAACATCGGCAGATTGCGATCGACGCTGCGAACGATCTCGCGAGCGGTCGCCACAAACGCCACGGGATCGCCGGCGGTTCGCACTTCGACCGTCATGGCTCCTGGGCCCTGCTGCCTGTGCGCGACGTAGATGGTCGGCGTCGTCGAGCCCCGCAGGGAGTCGTAGAGCGCATCCCGGCACACGCCGACGATTTCGTAGGAAGGCGGACCCGATCATCGACTCCGTTCGGAACCGTCGTCCGACGACGTCGTCGGTCTTGAACAGCTGGCGCGCGAGCGCGTAGTTGATCACGGCGACTGCCGGGCTCGTGGCGTTGTCGCGATTGTCGAAGGTGCGTCCCCGCTCGACCTTGATCCCCATCGTCTCGAAAAACTGAGGGTCGACGCCCAACCGCCAGGCACGATGAGTCGCGCTGAAGGCCGCCCTTTCGGCGCTCGCGGGATCGAGGACAGGTTCGTCGATCCGGGCCGCAAGGATGACATTCGCCGAGTTGCTGATCAGCGTCTGGCTCGAAAGCGTTGCGCCTTTCACGCCGGGCGCGCCGCGAAGACGTTCGAGGACGGTCGAGTAGATGTCGAAGACCTGAGCTGCCGGGTATCCATTCAGCCCGGGATTCAGGTTGAACGTGAGCACATTTCTGGGATCGAAGCCGAGATCGACCTGCTGAAGCTGGCGGACTGATCGAACGAGAAGAAGTGCCGTCGCGACGAGCACCATCGAGAGCGTGATCTGCGAGATGACAAGCGTGGCGGAAAGCCCCCGGCGGCGATGACCGCCGGCGGAGCCGCGTCCCGCCTCGTGCAGCCCCGCCATGAGCGACATGTCCGTCGCGCGCAGCGCCGGAACCAGGGCAAAGAGCACGCACGCAGACAGCTGGCCAGCGCCGGCGACGAAGCCAACGAGACGAAGGCCTGAGCGCCGCGGTGATCGTCAGCGGATCCCGGCCGTTGCCGAGTGCCGGCAACAGCGCTCCGGCAATCCACCGCGCGCGCCAGCAGTCCGAGCGCGCTTCCGCAGGCGGCGAGGATCACCCCCTCGGTGAGCAGCTGTCGAACGACGCGACGCCTCGGTGCTCCCAGCGCGATACGCACGCTCAGCTCGCGGGCGCGCGCCCGGCCTCTCGCCAGCAGCAGATTCGCGACATTTGCGCACGCGACGAGCAGCACGATCGCCGACGACGATCGACATCATCTTCAGCGGCTCGCGCGTGCGGTCCCGCACCTGGAGCTGTCCGCTCGCGCCGGAGAACGCCTCGACCCGTGGCAGGTCCTTATCGGCGATTTCCGGTCGCGCTGCCGGACTGTCTGCTTGACGACGAGGTCGAGTCGTCCCGCGGACGCGTTCGGGATCCGAGCCTGGCTTGATTCGCCCCATCAGGAGCACCCACCAGAAGTTCGGATCGTTCGGATCGCCGCTCGCGACGGAGCTGACCCCTCGACGCCAGCGGAACGTATACGTCCGGCGAACTGCCGACCTGGCCCGGTTCCGTGAAACGATGGGGAAGCGACTCCAACGACCGTGAATGACACGCCGTTGATGACAAGCGGCCGTCCAATGGCGTCTGGCGATGCCGTCGAACCGCCGCTTCCACAGACTGTCGCTGATCACGACCGCAGGCGACGCCTCCGTCCGATCGTCCGAGTCAACCAGCAACCGCCCCTGCACCGGCGACAATCCCGAGCACATCGAAGTAGTTTCCCGACACGGCTCGTCGCTTCACCGAGTTCGACGATGCCGTTGACCGACAGATTGACTTGATCGAGGTCGGCAAAACCGAACAACGTCGACGACGTCCTGCGCGCGCATCCGTGCCTGTCGAAGCACGTCGAGCGGGAACGACGTGCTTCCCTCGCCTGTGTCGTCTCCCCAGGAGTATCCACTCAGCGACCGGAGTACGGAGTACGTCGGTCCCGACCGCCACTGAAACGCCAGAAGCTGTTCCGGCGCGCGAACCGGGAGCGACTGCAGCAGCATGGCGTCCGCGAGGCTGAACACGCCCGCGCTGGCGCCGATGCCGATGGCGAGCGACAGGATCGAGGCGATGGTCACGGTCGGTGATCGTCGGAGCAGCCGGGCGCCGTACCGAATATCCTGCGCGAGCGTGTCGAGTGACGGAAATCCCCACATGTCCCGAGTCTCCTCGCGAATCGACGTCGACGTTGCCGAACATTCGTCTGGCTTCGATCTCCGCGTCGTGCGGAGCCATGCCGCGATCGATCAGCGCCTGGCGACGCAAATCCATGTGCAGACGAACTTCGTCGCGAAGCTCGTCGTCCAGCCGCCCGCGGCGCCCCATGAGCCTGAGCCGGCGTCCGAACATCCGAAGCGAGACCCCTAGACGTGCCATGGAAGCTTCAGGCCGGTTTCATGACCCGGGTGATAGCGTCGATCAGGCGCGCGAAGCTCGATTCCGACTCGCCGAGCTGCCGCCGTCCGGCGCGAGTCAGACGGTAATAGCGCGCCCGGCGGTTGTTGATCGAGTGTCCCCACTCCGACGCGATCAGTCCCTGGAGCTGCAGCCGCTGCAAGGCCGGATACAGCGAGCCTTCCTCGACGTGGAGCACCTCATCGGACATCTGCCGGATGTGTTCGGCGATGCCATAGCCGTGCATGACGTCGCGGGTCAGGGTTTTGAGGATCAGCATGTCGAGCGTGCCTGGCAACAGCTCCTGCCGATCGGTCTTCTTCTTTCCCATAGACGTTCTATGGATACACCGATTGGCGTCTGCGGTCAAGCGGCCATCGGCCGGGAGGCTCGTCCGGAGACAAAAACGGCGGATTTCTGCTCCAGACAATTTTGTCTGATGCGAGAGACCTTTTGTCGAAGTTCGTCAGAACCGCATTCCAGTGTTGAAGCGCGCCGCACGCGCGCAGATAATGAACGTCCGTGAGTCGTCGTCATCTTTTCGTGATTTCGACTAGAAAGGACATTATCGACATGGGTTCCGCTTCATCTGGCGATGCCATTCGCAACATGAGTCACTGGGGTACCACGCTCGGCCAGCGGACGACGTCCGCCGCGACAAAGAAGATGACCGACGAATTTGGCTCCCTGACCTTCAATGATGAAGCTCAGCGCGCCCGCCTGCCGAAGGACGTCTACCGGGCGCTGCGACGCGCCATCGCCCATGGCGAGCCAATCGATTCGGGTGTCGCCGACACGATCGCGAGCGCGCTGAAGGACTGGGCCGTGGAGCACGGCGCGACGCACTACACCCACTGGTTCCAGCCGATGACCGGCATCACCGCCGAAAAGCACGATTCGTTTCTGTCGCCGACGAGCGACGGCCGGGCGGTTGCCGAATTCGGCGGCAAGGAACTGATCAAGGGTGAGCCGGACGCCTCGAGCTTCCCCTCGGGCGGGATGCGGTCAACCTTCGAGGCGCGCGGCTACACGGCGTGGGATCCGACCAGCCCGCCGTGGCTGCTGGTGACCCCCAACGGGACCACCCTGGTCATCCCCACCGCCTTCGTCAGCTGGACCGGCGAGGCGCTCGACAAGAAGACCCCGCTCCTCCGCTCGATGGAGGCGCTGTCGCACCAGGCGATCCGCATCCTCAAGCTGTTCGGGTCTCGCGCGCAGCGCGTGTTCACGACCTGCGGCCCCGAGCAGGAGTACTTCCTGATCGATCAGCAGTTCTATTTCAATCGTCCCGATCTCATTAACGCGGGCCGGACGCTCTTCGGCGCGAAGCCGCCGAAGGGACAGGAAATGGAGGATCAGTACTTCGGATCGATCCCGGATCGCGTGCTCGCATTCATGCAGGATGTCGAACGTGAGCTGTATCGCGTCGGCGTTCCGGTCAAGACCCGCCACAACGAGGTCGCGCCGAGCCAGTACGAAATCGCACCGGTATTCGAGAACGCCAATGTCGCCACCGATCACCAGATGATGACGATGGAGATGATGCGGCGGGTGGCGCCGAAGTATGGCCTCGCGTGCCTGCTGCACGAGAAGCCGTTCGCCGGCGTCAACGGCTCGGGCAAGCACCTGAACTGGAGCATGAGCGACGACCTGGGCAACAACCTGCTCAGCCCGGGAGAGACGCCGCACGACAACATCCAGTTCCTGGTGTTCTGCGCGGCGGTGCTGCGCGCGGTCAACAAGTACCAGGGGCTGCTGCGCTACGCCATTGCGAGTGCCGGAAACGATCACCGGCTCGGCGCGAACGAAGCGCCGCCGGCGATTCTGTCAATTTTCCTCGGCGACATGCTGACCGACATCTTCGGCCAGATCGAGAACGGCGGCGCGAAGACGACCAAGTCGGGCGGCATTCTCGATACCGGCGTATCGGTTCTGCCCAAGCTGCCGCGCGACGCGGGCGACCGGAACCGCACGAGCCCGTTTGCGTTCACCGGGAACAAGTTCGAGTTCCGCGCCGTCTCTGCCGGTCAGAGCATCGCGTTCCCGAACATCTCGCTCAACCTCGCGGTGACCGAAGCGCTCGATTACATCGCCACCGAGCTCGAGAAGGCGCAGAAGGACGGAAAGAAGCTCGACTCGGCGGTCAAGTCGCTGCTGACCAGGATGATCAAGGAGAACAAGCGGATCATCTTCAACGGCAACAACTATTCAGCCGAATGGGAGAAGGAAGCCGCCAAGCGCGGCCTGCTCAACCACCGAACCTCGGTTGATGCCTACGGCGAGCTGATGAAGCCTGAGGTGGTGAAGACGTTCGAGAAGTACAAGGTGCTCAACGAACGTGAACTCCACGCCCGCTACGACGTCGCGCTCGAGCAGTACAACAAGACGGTCAACATCGAAGCGCAGTTGATGGTGCTGATGGCAAACCGCTACATCCTGCCGGCAGCGTATCGCTACCAGACCCAGGTCGCCGAGAGCGTGTCGGCGGTCAAGGCGGCCGGCGGATCGGCGAAGGAAGCCAAGAAGTCGCTCGACAAGATCGTCTCGTTGACCGAGAGCTGCAAGGTGACGGTCGACAAGCTGCAGAACCTGCTGGAACACGAGGCGAACGGCGATGCCGGGAAGCACGCGAAGTATTTCCGCGACAAGGTCATCCCGACGATGGTCGCGCTCCGCGAAATCGGTGACAGTCTCGAGTGCATCGTCCCGCACGATGTGTGGCCGCTGCCGACGTATAGAGAAATGTTGTTTGTCAGGTAATCAAGTCGCCGGTGCGTCTGCGATCTGGACGCACCGGTAGCAACAACCTTCACTGGCTGGAACTGGCGCGACCAAGAGAAAACAGGAGAAAAGAGAAAGGAGAATAAGAATTGGTTCTCCCTTCTCCTTTCTCCTGTTTGTCTCTGAAGACATCAATGCAGCGTGACAGTGAACGTCGTGGCTTTGTGATCGATGTCTACGGCCGTTCGAACTGCCCGCTCTTCGCCGATCGGTAGATCGCTTCGATGATCGCCACGCTTGGCCGCGCTTCTCGCGCGTCGCACACCGGCGTACCGTTGGTACGAATCGCCTGAATGAAATCTTCGAAGATCCGCTGATGCGGCCCGCTGTCGCTGACGGTGGCTGATGCCGCATTTTCTGGCGGTGGCTCGGCCGCGGCCGCCTTCGACGGCCCGGCGCCGCGCAGATCGACCGCCGCGAGCTTGTCGCTATCCAGGATCAGCGTTCCCTCCGATCCGCTCACGTCGATGCGTCGCGCATATCCCGGATACGACGAGGTCGTCGCCTCGATGATCCCAAGCGCGCCGTTCTCGAATTCGAGGACGGCTCCGGCCGTGTCTTCTGTCTTGATCGAATGGAGCAGCGTTCCCGTGCGTCCGGCCACGCGTGCGACGGGCCCGAAGAGCCACTGGAGGACGTCGACCGTGTGAATCGCCTGGTTCATGAGCGCGCCGCCGCCGTCGAGTGCCCATGAGCCGCGCCACTTCGACGTCGCGTAGTACTCGGGCGGCCGGTACCAGCGGACGTGGCCGGCGATGAAGATCGGCTTGCCGAGCTTCCCCGAGACGATCATCTGCTTCATCGTCGCGATGTCCGGTTTCAGCCGATCCTGAAAGAACACCCCGACCTTGACGCCGGCGCGATCGGCCGCGTCGATCACGCTGTCGACTTTTGCGGTCGTCACGTCGAGCGGTTTTTCAGCGAGGACGTGGAGGCCCTTTCCGATTGCGGCGAGCGCCTGCTCCGCGTGCACGCCTGACGGCGTGCCGATGGCGACGACGTCGAGCGGACGGTGGGCGAGAAAGCGATCGAGGTCGTCGTAGGCCGCGCCGCCGTATTTCTTGGCAAGTTGCGCGGCCTTCTCACGGTTCGTGCCGCACACCGCCGCAATCTCGACGCCTGGAATGCCGAGCGCCGCGCGTGCGTGCGTGTCGCTGATGTTGCCCGCGCCGAGAATCCCGACCTTCACGCGAGACGCCGAATCTTGATGTTGCGGAACCAGACCTGGTTGCCGTGATCCTGGAGAAGGATGTAGCCGTTCTGCCGCTTGCCGAACCGCTCCATCCCCTTGAACTTGCTCTTCTCAATCGCGGCGTTCAGCGCCGGGCTGTTGAGTTCGTACTGCAGCACTTTCTTGCCGTTCAACCAGTGCTCGACGGTCTGTCCGCGAACGACGATGCGCGTCGTGTTCCACTCGCCGGCGGGCTTGAGTGGACGGTCGTTGGCCTGCAGCACGTCGTAGAAGGCAGCGGTCTGACGGTGCGGTCCGACCTTCGCATCGGGATGCCGCTCGTCGTCGATCACCTGGTATTCATGACCGATGGCCGAGTTGCCGTCCTCGAGGACGAAATACTTGACGCCACTGTTGCCGCCCTGGGCAATCTTCCAGTCCACGACCAGCTCGAACTGCTCGAACGTGTCTTTGGTGATGATGTCGCGCTGTCCATGCGTGTCCTTGCCGTTGTCCGGCGGCAGCGCCAGCGAGTCCCCGTCGACCTTCCAACGGGAATCCGTTGCGTCGGGTTTCTTGTATCCGCGCCATCCGTCGAGCGAATGGCCGTCGAAAAGCAGGATCCAGCCGGCCTTCTTCTCAGCAGCGGTCAGCGTATTCGCCGCCGGATCGTGCTGCTGAGCCGCAGCCGGGAACGGCATCGAAAGAGCGATGAAAAGAGCCGCAGGAGCAAGTCGTCGCAGTGGCATTGTGCACTCCAGAAGTGATACAAACTCTATCGCAAAATCTAGGTTCTACTAGGTTCTCCAGGGTTCTGCAAGGTTCTGCCAGGTTCGTTCCAGGTTCCACGAGGTTCAGAAGGGTGAAACAGTGACGAAACTCCAAAAAGCTGCGTGTGCGACGACGGCGCTGGTTGTGGGTCTTCTGGTCGGTGCGGCGGCGCAGGCGCCGAGGATTCAGGTGACCCCGAACGAAGCCGGGCGCCGCGTGGACATCACGATCGACGGCAAGCCGTTCACGTCCTACATCTGGCCGACGACGCTGAAGAAGCCCACCCTGTTTCCACTGCGGAGTGCGAACGGCACCATCGTGACCCGCGGATATCCGCTCGAGCCGCGCAAGAACGAGCGCGTCGATCATCCGCATCATGTCGGCCTGTGGCTCAATCACGGGGACGTCAACGGCCTCGACTTCTGGAACAACTCCGACGCGATCAAGCCCGAGCAGCAGCCGCACATGGGCACGATCCTCCACAAACGCGTCGTCGAGGCCAAGAGCGGCAAGGACAGTGGAAGCCTGACCGTTGAGACCGAGTGGGTCAAGCCTGACAACACCGCGCTGCTGAAAGAGCAGACCCAGTTCGTGTTCCGCGGCGACGCCAAGTCGCGCACGATCGATCGCACCACGACGCTGACCGCGCTCGGCGAGAAGGTGGTGTTCAAGGACAACAAGGAGGCATTCTTCGGGATGCGCGTCGCGCGCGAGCTGGAGCTGCCGTACGACAAGGCCGAGGTGCTGACCGACGAGTCGGGCAAGCCGACGCCGAAGCCGGTAAAGGACAATACCGGCGTCAGCGGTCAGTACACGAGCAGCGAAGGACTTGAGGGCGACAAGGTCTGGGGCACGCGCGGCCGCTGGATGATGCTGACCGGAACCGTCTCAGGCGAGCCGGTGACGATTGCGATACTCGATAACCCCTCGAATCCTGATTTCCCGACCTACTGGCACGCGCGCGGTTACGGTCTCTTCGCCGCGAATCCGCTCGGCGCGAGCGTGTTGACCGACGGCAAGCAGACGTTCGACCTGACGCTCGAGCCGGGGAAGTCGGCGACCTTCCACTTCCGCGTGCTGATTCTCGGCGGGACCGCGAAGCCGGCGGAGATCGAGAAGGCGTATCAGGCGTTCGCGCCACAGACGGCCACAGCGAATAAATAAGCCACAGAAAAACACAGACATCTTTCGTACATACAAAGGGCGGGCCCAGATAGCCCCGCCCTCTGTTGTGTACACCAAAGGAAGCTGTGTTTTTCTGTGTTCTTCTGTGGCCTTTCTTGTGTTCTCCTGCGGCCTAGAAGACGACCTTCGCCGCCAGCTGGATCTCGCGCGGCAAGTTGTTCTGGCTCGTCACCTTCCCGAAGTTTGCATTCGTCGGATCCGTGTTGGCGTTGTTGAAGTACGCCTGGTTGAACGCATTGAGGATCTCGACGTTGAATTGCGCTCGCACCGAGCCAGCCAGCCGAACCTGCTTGACGAAGGAAATATCCCAGGTCTTCAGCACTGGCCCGCGGACGCCATCGATGCGCGACGGGAAATAGCGGACATTGCTGGCCAGACGGATCCGCTGATCGTTGCGCTGCTTGACAGGATCATCGACGCCGTTGGTCTGCACCGCCGCATCGTGGAAATAGAAGCCGGCGGTATCGAAGACAGGCAGGTCGGTGTTATCGGAGTAATGGACCGTGAGCCCGGTCGGATCACCCTGGTAGTAGAGATTTCCGAAGTCGATTGGGAAACCGCTCTGGAACTGTCCAATCGCCTGCACGCTCCATCCGCCGATGAAGGCATCGGTCAGGCGATTGGCGTCATTCGCGAAGTGTCGACCCTGGCCAAATGGCAGCTCGTAAATGCCGCTGATCGAGAGCCGATGCGGTGCATCCGCAGCGCTCGGGCGCTCCTCATAGGCGGTATCAGTCGCGTTCAGCTTTGAAACGCGCTCCATGAAATGCGAATACGTGTATCCCACCAGGAGCATGTAGCCCCTGGTGAAGCGATGCTCCACCTTCACCTGCGCCGAGTTGTAGGTCGTCGTCCCGTCGGTGGCGTTGCTGGTGACGCCGGTGAACTGCGGGTAGGGTCTCAGCAACTGTCCCCGCGTGATCGATCCGTTGATACCCTGTCCGGGTACCAGACCCTGGAACGGATTTGCGACGTTCGCGCCCAGGAAATCGATCGTCGCCTGGTCTCGAACCCGGCTTGTCGTGAGGTACTGGAGGGGGATTGGGTTCAGGTCGAGATCGGTTGTCAGAGTGTACCCTTTGCTTCCCGCGTATCCGACATCGACCAGCCACTGATGCGGCAACTCACGCTGGAGGTTGACGATATAGCGGAGGTTCTGACCGTTCTCGAAATCGATCGGAACAAATCGGCCGGCCGTCTGACCGATGAACGTGTCGGCGCCCTTGGATGCGCCGACTGGATCGAGCACGCCGGCGGGGTACGGATTTGCCAGGTTGGCGCGGAAGGTCAATCCGAGATTGTCCGACGCGACAAACGACGTGCTCTGAGAAAACCCCGGCTGAAGGTTGCCGCTGATGATGAAGGGAACGGTGTAGACACCCGTGCCGCCACGGACCACGGTCTTCGGCGTCAGCTGATACGCGAATCCCGCGCGCGGCTGAACGTTGTTCGCGTCCGCCTTCCAGAAGCCCGGCTGATCATCGGATGCGAACAGGAGTCCGCCGCGCACCTTGAACGCAGAAGGAGCCAGTTCCGGAATCGGGTTTGCGGCATAAGCCGCCTGAACGGCCGGAGCAATGCTGATGGAGGCATTCGGATCGAAGCCGCGGACGTTCCTGTTCTGCGACTCTGTGGTCGCGCCCTCGTACTCGTAGCGCAGGCCCACGTTGACGGTCAGCTTGCTGGTCAGCTTCCAATCGTCCTGCACGAACATCCCGTTGAACATGGTGTAGTTCAAACGCTCGGCGTTCCGCTCGATTGCGCCAGCGGTTGGCTGGCCGAGCAGGAACGAAGCGAACGCCTGGCCGAACTGGTCGGACGAGTTGTCCTGCGCGCGCGTGTAGTTGCCCCTGAACAGGTAATCGCTGCCTTGCCGTCCGGGATTGACGCCCAACTCTTTGTACATGCGCCAGTCGTACCCCGCCTTGATCGCGTGGGTGCCCATGATGTGGGTGTAAGTCGGCTGGAACGAGTAAATGCTGTGCGTCACCGTGCCGGCGAGGTTGTCGCCGATCCCGGAAAAGCTGCCGACATCCACCAACGGGAAGTAGCGTGCTCCATTGAAAACGGCCACGGCCGCGGGGGTAAATCCCAGCGACGCCGGATCGACCAGGCCCTCGTGCTGGCGCACATTCGGTTCCTGGAAGCGCTGCCACCCGGCGCGGACGTCCAGAACGGACGAAGAGTTCATCGTGTAGACATGGTCTGCGGTGACGCCGTCGTTGATGCGATAGAGGAAATTCCCCGTGGGCACGACGCCGTTGATGCTGCCGAAGTAGGCGTTCCGCGACTCTCGTCTGTTGTTCCGGGTGTAGCGAACGAACACGTTCTGCTTCGGCGTGATTCGATGATCGACACGCGTGGAAATCGAATAGAAGGTGTCGGACCGAGGGTTGGTTGAAAAGTAGTTGTTCGTCCCCTGATTACCCGCCTGGTTTGGCTCCGGGTAGTACTTCATCAACTGTTGCGCGGTCGCGCTGATACGGTTCGCGGGAATGATGTTGCCAGGAAACGCCGTGCGGACGACCCGCGCGCCGACCTGCTGAGCGGTCAACGGATCGTAGATCTGGATGTTCTGGGCGAGGAGCTCCGAGAAGTCGCCGTTGCGCATCGCCAGCGACGGCACCGTTCGCGGTCCTGGCTCGGGGAACGTGTCGTAGAGCCACTCGACCGCTCCGAACGCGAACGTCCGGTTGTGGCCATCGTAGAGGCCGGGAATCACCACCGGTCCACCGAGGGAGAAGCCCGGCCGATCGTAGGTGACCTCCGGTTTCGCCGTTCCGCTCTTCTTGACGAAGAAGTCGGTCGATTCGAGCCCGGTCCGCCGCGCGTATTCGTAGGCCTCGCCGTGCACCTGGTTGGTTCCGCTCTTGAGCGTCACGTTCACCATCGCCCCGGCCGTGTGTCCCTCCGATGCGTCGAAGCTCGCAGTCGAGACCTTGAACTCCGATACGGCGCCGGCAGGAGGCACGAACGCCACGCGGCGGCCGTTGGCCATGTTGGGCGATCCGTCCATCGTGAACTCGTTGCCGCCGGTCGATCCGTCGGCGTTGATCGAAGAGGTTCCGCCGTTGTCGAACGGTCGCGAGAATTTCAGGTCGCCGTTGTAGGCGACACCGGGAACGAGCCGCGTCAGCGCGAAGGGGTTGCCGTCCGAGAGCGGCATGAGCGAAATCTGCTTCTCACCGATGACCTGGCCCGCACTACCGCTGCGCGTTTCGAGCAGCGGCGATTCAGCCGTCACCGAGATCGTCTCTTCAAGTCGACCGACGTCCAGGGCGGCATCGACAGCGAGGCGGTCGCCGATGCGAACCTCGAGACCTTCCCGCACCATCTTCTTGAAGCCGGAGAGCTCAATCGTGAGCTTGTATGTGCCCGGCGTGAGATACAGGATCGTGTAATCCCCTTCGCCGTTGGTGGTCGAAGTCGACGACACGTTCGTCGCGATGTTCGTCACGGTAACCGTGGCGCCCGGCAAGCGTCCCTTTGAGGTGTCGGTGACGCGGCCGGAGATGCTTCCGCGGAACTCCTGAGCGGATATCCCGCTGGATACGAAAGCGAGCAGCACGACAGCGAGAAAGCACACACGTCTCATTAACCTCTCCCTTCGCTCCCCCTCGTTCAAAAACTGACAGTCGAACCGGGGCCATCCTACACCAGTTCTGGCGCCACAAGAAACCACACTTTAACGCTAAAGTAAACGTAAACTCGCCTGACGTCTTTTGACTCTGGGCCCTGAACTGTGAAATAGTGCCGCCGGGGCAGGGATGATAACGCGCACCGTCCTGGCCGTCGATCTCAACGGAGATCAGGCGGCGATCCAGTCGTATCGGCAGCATCATCAAGAGGTCTGGCCCGAGGTCGTGGCCAGCCTGCGTCGGTCCGGCATCCGCCAGATGGAGATCTACCTGCTCGGCCGGCGTCTGGTCATGATCCTCGAGACCGACGGCCAGGATTTTCGACGATGTTTCGCCGCGCACGTGGCCTCCAGTCCGCGCGTGGCTGAATGGGAAGCGCTGATGCGATCGATGCAGGCGGCGCCTCCCGGTGCGGCGCCAGGCGACTGGTGGACGCCGATGGACCACGTCTTCAGTCTCGAACGGGCTGCAGACACTCAATCGGCTCCGCAGCCGGCGCGTCGAGGCTGACGGATTCGCTCGATGACCAATCTCACCCAGGCCTGGCCCAGGCCGACCACCCCACGCCCCATCGCGATCATCGGCGCCGGCGCGATCGTTCGAACCGCGCACCTTCCGGTCTATCGGCGGCTCGGCTACCCCGTCGCGGGGGTGTACGACGTCAACTGCGCCACGGCGCGCGAGACGGCCGCCCTCTTCGACGTCGACCGCGTATTCCACTCGCTCGACGAAGCCTGTGGTCTCGCCGACGTCGTCTACGACCTCGCCGTGCCCGGGGATCAGATCGTCGACATCCTCAGGAAGGTGCCCGAAGGATCGGGCGTCCTGATGCAGAAGCCAATGGGACGCGACCTCGCGGAGGCGAGACGCATCCGGCAGATCGCGAGCGACCGCGGGCTCGTCGCCGCCGTGAATCTCCAGCTCCGATTCAGTCCCAACATGCTCGCGTTGCGCGATCTCTTACGGGCGGGCGCACTCGGCACGCTCGTGGACATCGACGTCCGCATTGTCATCGACCAGCCGTGGCACAACTGGACCTTCATGGAGGGGGCGCCGCGGCTCGAGGTGCCCTACCACTCGATCCATTATCTCGACCTCATCCGATCGATTGCGGGTGAGCCGGACGGCGTTCTCTGCAAGGCGATCCCGCATCCGGAGCTGCCGCGGCTCCGTGACAGCCGCAGTTCGATCATCCTCGACTATGGCGATCGCATTCGCTGCTCGCTCGTCCTGAACCACACGCACCGCGCCGGCCCGCGCTATCGCGAGTCACTGCTGATGGTCGAGGGTACGATAGGAGCCGCCAGGCTCACGATGGGCGTGAACCTGTCGTACCCGAGCGGGCCGCCAGACACGATGGACGTCTTCACCGACGAAGCCTGGCGCAGCGTACCGCTCCGGGGGTCATGGTTCATCGAGGCGTTCGAAGGGCCAATGTCGAATCTTCAGCGAGTCATCGCCGGCGAGGACCAGGTGCTCGTGAGCTCGGTCGACGACGCGATCAAGACCATGTCCATCGTCGAAGCCTGCTACGAATCGAGCGAGCACGGTGCCACGCCGATTGATCGGCCGTGACACCACTCCTTCGCCTCGACGCGCACATGCACTTCTGGCAGTACACCGCCACCGACTACGCCTGGATTGACTCGAACATGGCCCCGCTCCAGCGGGACTTCATGCCTGCAGATGCCTGGCGCGAGATGCAGCGTGCAGGAATGGACGCCTGCGTCGCCGTGCAGGTTCGGCAGACGCTCCAGGAAACGCGCTGGCTGCTCGAGCTCGCCGATGCGCATCCATTCATCGCCGGCGTGGTCGGCTGGGTCGATCTGCAGTCCAGCGATCTTGACGCGCAAATCGAATCGGTAAAGCATCCGAAGCTGGTGGGAGTCCGCCATATCGTCCAGGCGGAGCCGGATGGCTTTCTGCAGGACGGGCGCTTCCGTCGCGGCGTCGGGCGGCTTGGACGGCATGGCCTCGCGTACGACATTCTGATATACGCGCGTCAGTTGCCGGCGGCGATCGATTTCGCGACGGCCTTTCCCGACGGCCGGTTCGTGCTCGATCACCTCGGCAAACCGGATATCCGCGCGGATGGGTTCGATGGGTGGCGCCGTGACCTCGATCGCCTTGCCGCGCTGCCGAATGTCGTGGCAAAGCTGTCGGGGCTGGTCACGGAGGCCGACTGGAAACGGTGGACAATCGAAGACATTCATCGGTACGTTAATGCGGCGCTGGATCGATTTGGTCCTGACCGCCTCATGATTGGTTCGGACTGGCCGGTCTGCACGCTCGCCGGCGAGTACGATGAGGTTCTCGACGTCGTCCGCACCGCGATCGGCGGGCGGCCGGCGGAGGACCAGGACGCGATTCTCGGGGGGACCGCGAGGCGGTTCTGGAGGCTCGCGGACGGGAAAGTAAAAAGTTAAAAGTAAAAAGTTAAAAGTATGGAGCATCAGCATATGCGTCGAGTCCTTGCGGGTGGAATCCTGGCGCTGGCGGCATGCATGCCTTTCGCGATCAGCGCGTGCAGCAAGGGCGAAAGTCAGCCATCCTCCGGCTCCTCGTCGCTGACGATTGCGATGATCCCCAAAGGGACGACGCACACGTTCTGGCAGAGCATTCACGCCGGGGCGAACAAGGCGGCGAAGGAATTGGGGATCGAACTGATCTGGCGGGGACCGCTGCGCGAGGACGACCGCGACTCCCAGGTATCCGAGATCGAAGGATTCATCAGCCGCGGCGTCTCCGGCATTGTCATCGCACCACTCGACGAGGCGGCACTGGTCGGTCCGGTCACCGACGCGATGGGCAAGAAGATCCCGGTCGTCATCTTCGACTCGGGATTGAAAGGCGAGAACTACGTCAGCTTCGTCGCGACTGACAATTTCAAGGGCGGGCAGCTTGGCGGCGAGCGCCTGATCGACTCGATGGGCGGTAAGGGCCGGGTCGTCCTGCTGCGGTACGCGGAAGGCCACGACAGCACTACGAAGCGCGAAGAAGGCTTCCTCGCAGCCATGAAGGCGCATCCTTCGGTAGAAGTTGTGAGCGCCAATCAATACGTCGGAACCGACGTCGAGGAAGCGTACAAGCGCACCGAATCCATTCTCAGCACCTACAAAAAACCTGATGGGAGCCTGAGCATCGACGGGATCTTCTGCGCCAATGAGTCGTCCAGCTTCGCCGCGATGCGGGTGCTCAAGGACAACGGCTGGGCAGGGAAGCTGCACTTCGTCGGCTTTGACTCATCCGAGAACCTGGTCAAGGGCCTGCAGGAGGGAACGCTCGACGGTCTCGTGCTGCAGGATCCGGTCAAGATGGGATACCTCGCAATCAAGACGCTCGTCGCACACATCAAGGGCGAGAAGGTCGAACGACGGATCGACACCGGAGTGGCGGTGGCGACGAAAGAGAACATGGATCAGCCCGGGATGAAGGAACTCGTTCACCCGGATCTCGCCAAATGACCTCGACGCCGGCCGCGGCGCCGCCGCGCTTCTCCATGCGCGGCATCCGCAAGGCCTTCGGCGCGACCGTCGCGCTCGATGAAGTGGACCTCTCCGTCGCCGAAGGGGAGATCTGCGGACTGATCGGCCAGAACGGCGCCGGCAAGAGCACGCTGATGAGCATCCTCTCCGGCGCGCTGCAGCCAGACGCCGGCGAGATGTGGATCGACGATCATTCGTTCGCGCCGCATAGTCCGATCGATGCCCGCCGTGCCGGCGTCGCGATGATCTACCAGGAGCTGTCGCTCGCGCCTCACCTGTCGGTGATGGAGAACATCATGATGGGCGCCGAGCCGATGCGCTTCGGGCTGGTCGATTGGCCGCGCCTGCGCGACATGGCGAGGCGCGCGCTTGCCGCGCTCGGTCACACCGATATTTCACCCGACGTCGTCGTCGGCAGCCTCTCGGTTGCGGCGCAGCAGATCGTTGAAATTGCCCGCGCCATTGCCGTCGGCTCCCGGGTGCTGGTGCTCGACGAACCGACCAGCAGCCTCGGGCGTGCCGATGTCGAGCACCTGTTCGAACTCCTTCGTCATCTGAAATCGCAGGGGCATGCGATCGTCTACATCTCTCACTTCATCGAGGAAGTGAAGACCGTTGCCGACAGGTTCATCGTACTTCGAGACGGCCGGAATGCCGGGGGCGGCGCCACCGCCGCGGCAACGCACGACGACATCGTCGCGCTGATGGTCGGACAATCGGTTGACAATCTGTTTCCTCGTTCTCCGCGCAGCCGCGGCGAGGCCATCCTCGAGGTCAACGGCCTCGAACCAGGTTCCGCCTCGTTCACGTTGCATCGAGGAGAGATCTTCGGCATTGGCGGCGTCCTTGGATCGGGGCGGACCCACCTGCTGCGGACACTGTTCGGTCTCGAGCCGGTTCGGAGCGGACGCGTCCGCATCGGCATGTATTCCGGAGTGGCACGTCCCCATGAACGGTGGATGCAGGGCATGGGGCTTTTGAGCGAGGACAGGAAGGAAGAGGGTCTTGCGCTGAGCCTCGATGTCGCCGACAACGTGACGCTGAGCAAGCTCTCGCCATTCGGACCGGCGGGCCTGGTGTTTCCATCGCGGCAGCGCAGTGCGGCGGCTCGATGGATCTCGGAGCTGGCGATCAAATGCGCGGGCCCGGCGCAGAAAGCGGGCGAGCTGTCAGGCGGCAACCAGCAAAAGATCGCGATCGCGCGTCTCCTGCATCACGACGTCGACATCCTCGTGCTCGACGAGCCGACGCGCGGTATCGACGTCGGCAGCAAAGCCCAGATTTACCGGCTTATCGACGCGCTGGTTGCCGACGCGCCGGATCACCAGCCGCGCGCGGTGCTCATGGTCAGCAGCTACCTTCCGGAGCTGCTCGGCCTGTGCGATCGCATTGCTGTCATGCAACGTGGGCGGCTCGGTGACGCGGTCCCGGCAGCGTCGCTCACCGAACACGATCTGATGATGGCGGTCACCGGCGGAACCGCCGCATGACGACCCGATCGGTCATCGAACGGGCGGGAACGTTCGTCGGGCTCGTCCTGGTCGCGATCATTTTCGGCGCGCTCGTCGGTCCGCAGTTCTTCGCCCCCACCAATCTGGAGCTCATGGCCCGTCAGATGGCGATTGTCAGCATCGCCGCTGTCGGCATGACGATTGTCATTGTCTCCGGCGGAATCGATCTGTCGGTTGGTTCGATGATTGCGCTCGTCACCGTCGTCATCGCGCAGCTCTTGCGAATGGGCGCGAGCCCCCTGGTCGCGGCGCTTGGCGGCATCGGGACCGGGGCGCTCTGCGGCCTGATCAATGGGGTCCTGATCACCCAGCTGCGGGTCGTTCCTTTTATCGTGACGCTCGGGACGATGTTAGTGATCCGCGGCGCGGCGAAAGGGCTGGGCGAAGAGCGCCGAATCGAGGCGCCGGCGACATGGCTGAACGATCTGCTTCGCGTGACGCGCGGTGAAACGTTTCTGCCGTCAGGGATCTGGGCGGTAATCGTGCTGTCGGTCCTGATTGCGGCGCTTCTGCGCTACACGCGGTTCGGACGCCACGTGTTTGCGATCGGATCGAACGAACGCATGGCGCGTCTCTGCGGCGTCGCGATCACGCGAACCAAGGTGCTCGTCTATGCGCTGTCAGCGGCGCTGGTCGGCGTCGCCGGCTTGCTGCAATTCTCGAAGCTGTCGGTCGGGGATCCGACGGTCGCGGTCGGCCTGGAACTGGACGTGATCGCGGCGGTGATCATCGGCGGCGGCAGCCTGCTCGGCGGGCGAGGCACCGTAGCCGGAACACTGATCGGCGCCGCCATCATGACCGTCATTCAGATTGGGTGTTCGCAGAAAGGCTTGGCGAACTGGGTACAGCAGATCGTCACGGGCGGGATTATCGTCGCGGCCGTGGCGCTCGATCGGATTCGGAGCAGAACCTAGCCGGTTGCCAAAAAGAGCGCAACCGGAGCCAGAAGTCAAAAGTTAGAAGTTAAAAGTTAGAAGTAAAACTTAACAGGTTCTACCAGATTCTGAGAGTTCTACAGACGTATGAAGATTCGAGATCTGGAAATCATCGACCTGCGGTTTCCGACGTCGCGCACGGCGGACGGGACCGATGCCATGCATCCCGATCCGGACTACTCCGCGGCCTACGTGATCCTGAAGACGGACGGCGATCTCGAAGGGCACGGCTTCACGTTTACGATCGGCCGCGGCAACGAAGTCTGCGTCGAGGCTATCCGTGCCTTCCGTCCGCTGGTCGTCGGGCGAACCCTCGAAGAAATCGTCGCCGCGCCCGCCGCGTTCTGGCGGGAACTGGCGTCAGAGAGCCAGCTGCGATGGCTCGGCCCGGAAAAGGGCGTCATTCACATCTCGATGGCCGCGATCGTCAATGCGGTCTGGGATCTCCACGCGAAGCGCGAACGAAAACCGGTCTGGAAACTTCTCGCGGACATGACGCCGCAGCAGATCGCCGCGTGCATCGATTTTCGCTACATCACTGATGCGCTGACACCGGAGGAAGCGATCGACATTCTGGCGCGACACGAGAAAGGAAAAGACGAGCGCGAAGCGCAACTTCTTGGTGACGGCTACCCCGCGTACACGACGTCGGCCGGATGGATCGGGTACTCGGACGAAAAAATTCGTCACCTCTGCCGGGAAGCGCTCGCGGACGGGTGGACGCACTTCAAGGTCAAGGTCGGCGCGTCAGTTGAGGACGACCGCGCGCGCGTGGGCCTCGTTCGGCAGGAGATCGGCCAGAAGCACACGCTGATGATCGATGCCAATCAACGCTGGGACGTCGGCGAAGCAATCGAGCGGGTTCGGGCCCTGTCGGACTTCAATCTTCTGTGGATCGAGGAGCCCACGAGCCCGGACGACGTGCTCGGCCACGCCGCAATCAGAAAGGGCGTGCGCCCTGTTGGCGTGGCGACCGGCGAGCACGCGCAGAACCGGATCATCTTCAAGCAGCTTTTCCAGGCCGAGGCGATCGACTTCTGTCAGATCGACAGTTGCCGCCTCGGCGGCGTCAACGAGAACCTGGCGGTCATCCTGATGGCCGCGAAATTCGGCGTCCCCGTCTGCCCGCACGCCGGCGGCGTCGGTCTTTGCGAGCTGGTTCAGCACCTCTCGATGTTCGACTTCCTGCGCGTCTCAGGACGGATGGACGATCGCGTGACCGAGTTCGTGGACCATCTGCACGAACACTTCGTCGATCCGTGCGTCATCCGCCGCGCACGCTACGTTGCGCCGACGAGGCCGGGGTACAGCGGCGAGATTAAGCGGCAGTCGCGGGAGGAGTACGCGTTCCCGGGCGGTGCCGCCTGGTTCGCGCAATAGCGGTGATGGAGGTGACGAAGACAACGGAGTTCACAACGAAGGAACGGAGTGAACGGGGACGAACGAAGAAGACACAATTGGGATACTGTGAACTCCGCTATCTTCGCCGCCTCCTTGAGCTCTTCCTTCAGCGCGCCGATGCCGACGTCAGCACCGACCGATCCGCAGCCCTGACGACGGGAACTCGTGCGGTGACCCTCCGGAACTCGGCATCCTGATAGTGCGCCGCCGCCCGGCGGAGTACGGGGAACAGCGACTCGGGATCCCAGCCGCCGATCTGCTGGTGGGGCCATTTCGTGTCGCCAAGGGCAAAGGGCGCGAGGTAGAGCAGGGCCTCACGCATGGCCGGCGTCGTTGAACCCTTACGCGTGTAGTTCCATAAGTCCACGCCAACACGATCGCCAATAGTCGCCAGCTGCGTCAGCCCGTCGATATTCATGACGCTGTAGCTGAACGATCGCGTGCGCGCGAGCTCGAGCGGCTGCCGGCCGTCGGGTTCGATCTGCGCTCCGATCCGCTTCTCGCGGGCATCTTCGAGCACTCGTTTCGCGATCGCTGGCTGGTCGGCGTAGAGCGCGTAGATGGCGACCTGCAGATCGTAATAGGTTCCGTGATTGTTCTTCGCGTTCGACTCGTCCCGTCCGTAAGAACTCTCCCGCATCCACGTTCCGAACCGGGAGAACCAATCGCGAAGGGCATCCCTATCCCGAGATGACAACGAGCTCATGGCCTCCAGCAGACTGATGGCGTCCACCGCCCGCGTAAGGCCCCGCGTTTCGATGAGACCGATGCCGCGTCCGGTATTGATTCCGGGAATGAACTGAGCGTAGGTGAGGCTCGGATTCATCCGCGTCGCCGGATCGATGAACCAGGCGCGCAGCAGCTGGACGGCTTTCTCTGCATAGCGCTCCTCGTCGCCAAGATAGGCGGCCAGCGCGAGCGTGGTCACCGCGGACGCCATCCGATCCATGGCGCCGTGATCGGGAAGCCGATCGAGCTCCGGATTGCGCTCGCCATCACGGCGGATGTACGGGAGGCCGTCCGGCTTCTTTGGGTCGGGCCACCAGTATGGTGCCTGCGTCATGTAGTCGTGCTTGTCGCCGCTCGGGGGCGTGGTCGTTTTGTCGACGACTGAAAGCCGCTCGAGCGCGAGCGCTTTGTCGGCCTCGGCTTTCAGCGCGGTCCACGCCGGCGTGATCGCGGCGCTGTGTTGCGCGATGGCCGCGCGCGCCGACTGAAGCGCCGAGGCATCCAGCAGGAAGACTCTCGGAGGGCTGTCTGGTGCGGCGAGAAGCAAGGCGACGGAGGTGACGAAGGTGACGGAGTTCACAACGAAGAAACGGAGGAAACGGAGACGAACGAAGTTCATTTGATTGTTCCTGCGAAATGGCGTTCACTGTCCGTCGCTGCTTCAGACCACTTCGTTGCCTAAGACAGAGTAAACCTTCGTTCGTCTTCGTTTGCTTCGTTTCTTCGTTGTGAATCTTCTTCGTTCCCTCCGTCACCTCCCGGTCACGATCCGCTCTCCCTCGAATTCGACCACCACGACCGTGGCCAGCGGGTCAAGCATCGGCCGTTCCAACGTGAACGTTGTCTTTCCGTTGCTGGTTGCCAGTTCAACGGCGGCGCGATCGGCGAGCCGATACGCACGCGTGATGCGATTCTTCACGGCCGGGATTTCAAAAGGCGCACGCGGTTCGCTGAAGAACGTGAAGTACAGCTTGCCGGGCCTGGTGGTGACGCGCCATTCGGTTTGAGGCAGAAACAAGCGCTGTCCGCGCACGTCCTTCGCACCCGAGGCTGCGTATTCTCCGAATTCCTGGCCGAACGGCGACGCGCTTGCGCCATACACCGCTTCCCCGTTGACCTTCAGCCAGCGACCCACGGTCCGAAGAATGTCCTGGCTGGCCTGCGGGATCACGCCTTCCGCCGTTGGTCCGACATTCAGCAGGTAGTTGCCGCCCTTGCTGACGATGTCGACGAGCTTGAAGGTGATCTGGCCGGGGGACTTCCAATTCGTGTCGTCTTTCCGGAATCCCCATGTATCGTTGATGGTCGCGGGAGTCTCCCAGGCTTCCGTGGAGGCCTCGGGTGGCACGACGTTGTCGCCGGTCGATCGGTAATCGCCTTCGGTGCCGAGACGGCCGTCGATGAGCGTGTTCGGCTGTGTCGAACGAACGATGTCGGCAAAACGTTGCCCGCGTTCCGGCGTCATCATGCGCGGTGTGTCGAACCAGATCAGTGCCACGGGGCCGTAGCCCGTGAGGAGTTCCTTGACCTGCGGCTCCGCCTTACCGCGAAGATATGCATCGTAGGTCTTGAGCTCCTTCCCGTCGGCTGACTGGTCGGGACCAAAATCCCAGGTGTTCCCGGCGCCATCCTTCTCGTGCCAGTCCTGCGATTGCGAGTAATAGAACCCGAGGCGCATTCCGCGCTTCGCGCACGCGTCGGCCAGCTCCTTGAGCACGTCGCGTTTGAACGGCGTGGCATCGGCGACGTTGTACGGGCTTGCCTTCGACTTGAACATCGCGAAGCCATCGTGGTGCTTGGACGTGATCACGATGTACTTCATACCGGCATCCTGGGCGAGTTGCACCCAGTCGTCGGGATTGAACTTGACGGGATTGAACTGCGATGCCAGCTTCTCGTAATCACGAACCGGGATTTTCGAGCGGTTCATGATCCACTCGCCGAGCCCGAGCGATCGTTGGCCCTGCCACTCGCCGGCGGGGATTGCATACAGGCCCCAGTGAATGAAGAGTCCGTACTTCGCGTCGCGGAACCATTCGAGGCGCTTCTCGCGCGCCGGATCGGGTGGGCGCGATGCGGGTGTCTGGGCTTTCCCTGCCGGCGCAAGGAGCGCCAGGAGCGAGATGACGATGAGCGACAGTCGATGCGGTTTCACGGTGTAGGATCTCATCGAACCCGAATCCGTCCGGCAGCCATTTTCGCGCCCCCGACGCAGCGCGGCGCCTGTGATACTATGCTTTACCGTTAAAGTCAATTAACTTTAACGCTAAAGCCTGATCGATGGCCGGCGCGCGGACTGTCTCCCCGGGACCTCGCCGCGCGGCGGTGACGGAAACGAAAGGCGGCTATGGCCTCGACCACCACGATGAAACGGATCGCCGGCGAGCTGGGCGTCTCCATCACGACGGTGTCCAAGGTGCTCAACAACCGCGAGGACATCGGCCACGCGACGCGCGCGCGCGTCCTCGCCAAGGTCGCCGAGCTTGGCTACCAGCCCAACGCGGTGGCCCGAAGCCTCACCCTGCGCCGCACCCACACCCTCGGCGTCGTCATTCCCGACTTGATGCATTCGTTCTTCGTCGAGATCGTCGCCGGGCTCGAAACCATCGCCAGCGCGCGCGGGTACGGGTTGCTGCTCTGCAGCTCCAACGAAGATCCCGCCAAGGAGCGTGCCGAGATCGACCTGCTGCGGCAGCGGCAGGTTGACGGCATCATCCTCGCGTCGGTCAACGCCTCGGGCAATACCGACCTGCTGCAGCGGCTCGGTCCGCTCGGGATCGGCCTCGTGATGATCGATCGCGACGATCATCCGGCGGTGAAATGCGACCGGGTGGTCACCGACGACATAGAAGTGGGCCGTCTGGCCACCAGACATCTGGCGGAACAAGGGCGAAAAGCGATTGCGCACATCCTGGGGCCGCCGATCACTCACGCAAAGCGCCGCGCTGACGGATACAAGGCGGCGCTGAAAGAGCTCGGCGTGCGCACGCGTGCCGAGTGGATGGTGCGGGGCGGTTTCATGGAAGCCGACGGCTTCCGCGCGATGACGAAGCTCCTTGCGCTCACCCCACGCGTCGATGCCGTGTTTGCCGCGAACGATCCATCCGCCATCGGCGCGATGAAGGCGATTTGGGATGCCGGCCTCCGAGTGCCGGACGACATCGCGGTCGTCGGCGCTGGCGATATCGCGCTCGGCGACCTGCTGCGTGTGCCGCTGACGACCGTCAGCTGGTCGCGCGACGACCAGGGCAAACAGGCAGCACAGCTGCTTCTGGATCGGATTGGGCCGGAACCGTCGGATCGATTCCGCTCGGTCGTGATTCCTCCCCGGTTAATCGTCAGGCGATCGAGTGGGGGCTAGGGAGTGCTGAATGTTGAATGTTGAATGTTGAATGAAGAGCTTCTGAGATTGTTGAAACCTGACTGTCGATTGGAGAGTGTCCGAGTGTTTTCATTCAGCAATCAGCATTCAGCAATCAGCATTTTCTCGGACACATCCGGAGGCCGCCTTGATTCGAGCGCTCGTCATCGCGCCGCTGCTTGTATGCTCTCGCCGTCTCGGCGCCAATCGATCTGAACCGCGAGCGCGCGCGGGTCGTCGCCGCCGCGGACAAGTATCTGGCCGAGCGGCCGATCACGATCACCGCCTCCTCATCCCCGCGCAGTACCGGCGGTCGACACGATTTCTTCTCTGAAGGCGACTACTGGTGGCCGGACCCGCAGAACCCCGATGGACCATACGTCCAGCGGGACGGGATGTCGAACCCGGACAACTTCAACGATCACCGCCGATTCCTCATGCGCCTGTCGGTCCAGGCGCCGGCGCTGGCTGCGGCCTGGAAGCTGACCGGCGATCGTCGCTATGCCGATCGCGCGCATCGAGCATCTCCGTGCGTGGTTCATCGAACCGGCGACGCGGATGAATCCAAACCTGCAATACGCCCAGGCAATCCACGGCCGGTTTACCGGACGAGGCACCGGGATCATCGACACGATTCACCTCGTCGAGGTCGCACGCGCGGCAGAAGTGCTCGACCAGGCGCCGGGCTGGCAGTCGACCGATCGAGCGGCGCTCCGCGGCTGGTTCACCGACTATCTGACGTGGCTGACGACGCACGAGTACGGAATTGCCGAGCGCGACGCGAAGAACAATCACGGTACGTGCTGGGTGATGCAGGTCGCGGCCTTCGCACACCTGACCGGTGACGAGAAGCTGCTCGGCTACGCGCGCGATCGGTTCAAGACGGTGCTCGTGCCGAATCAGATTGCGCCGGACGGAAGTTTTCCCGAGGAACTCCGGCGGACGAAGCCGTACGGCTATTCGCTGTTCAACCTGGACGCGATGACGACCGTCGCCGAGATCCTCTCGACGCCTGCCGACAATCTCTGGACGTTCGAGACTGCCGGACGGACGAGGACTCCGCCGCGCGATGGAATACATGGTTCCGTTCATCAGGAACAAGAAGTCCTGGCCGAAGCCACCCGACGTCATGTACGACGCCGAGTGGCCGATGCGTCATCCCAGCCTGCTCTTCGCGGGCCTGGCGCTGAACAAACCCGATTACCTGGCGCTCTGGTCGACGCTGCCAGCGGACTCGAACGTGGACGAGGTGATTCGAAATTTCTTCGTGCGCCAGCCGGTCCTCTGGATCGACACGCAGGATGTGAAATCCGCATCCTGCTGCCGCCCGAAGACCGTGCCGCTTCCGATCACGGTCGAGAGTCCGACGACGCAGATCAAGTTCGATCTCAGTCTCCGATCCGAAGACCGCCTGGCCTACCGGGTGACGTTGAAGGGGCGTCCCGTCGTCGAGTTGTCGCGGCTCGGCATCCTCGTTGACGGCGTAAACCTCGGTGACGGCGCGACGGTTGCGGGCGTGGAACGAGCACGGCAGGACGATCGCTATCGAACGCGCGGCGTGCACTCGGTCGCGATCAATCGCTACAACGCTGCAACCATCGCGCTGGTCCACCAGCCCAGCGGAACGCGATACTCGATCGAAGTTCGCGCGTTCGACGATGGCGTCGCGTTTCGCTACGTCGTTCCTGCCGCCAGTAACGTCGCGCGGGTGCCGGACGAAGCCACCGTGTTCAACTTCCCTCCGCGCAGCGTCGTCTGGTACCACGACCTCGACGGGCACTACGAGGGCGTCCACGAGAGAAAGGACATCGAGGATGTGACCGAAGGGGACTGGGCCGCGCCGCCGGTGACCGCGCAATTGCCGGATGGTAGCGGCTACACCTCAATTACCGAGGCTGCCTTGAAGGACTACGCCGGCATGGTGCTGCAGACGGATTCGCCGCGGCGGATTTGCCGGGCGCCTTGCGCATGCCGCGCCGGCATCGTATCCCTATCGCCTCCGCTATCCGGCGCTCGACGTCAGGCGGCTCGAGATACCGGCGTCGATCACCGGCACGATTACGACACCCTGGCGTGTGATCCTCGCTGGTCCGGACCTGAACACGCTGGTCAACAACGACATCATCTCGAACCTGTCCGCGCCGCCCGACGCGGCGCTCTTTCCGCAAGGCATCGAGACCCCGTGGATCAAGCCCGGCCGCGCCGTGTGGCGCTACCTCGATGGCGGCGAGAACACGTTCGAAGGCATCAAGGAGTTCTCCGACATGGCGGGGAAGCTCGGGTTCGAGTACCAGGTGGTCGAAGGCCTTTGGCGCCGCTGGACGGACGATCAGCTTCGCGACCTCGTGTCGTATTCCGGGGAGCGAAAGGTCGGCATCCTTCTGTGGGTCCATAGCCGCGACATCCAGGATCGCGACGCACGCCGGGCGCTGTTTCAACGGCTTCATGCGTTCGGAGTCGCGGGCGTCAAGATTGATTTCTTCGACCACGAGGCGAAGGATGTCATCGATCTCTACCAGGCGATTCTGCGCGATACGGCGGAGTTTCAGCTCCTCGTCGACTTCCACGGCGCGAACAAGCCAGCCGGTGAATCGCGCACGTGGCCGAACGAGCTGACCCGCGAGGGCGTGTACGGTTTGGAGCACCGGGCGCAGACGTGGGCGCGTCACAACACCACGGTTCCGTTCACTCGCTACCTGGCCGGCCACGGCGATTTCACCCCGGTCGTCTTTGGCGATCGCCGCCGCGAAACATCATGGCCACATCAGATCGCGACGGCCGCGATCTTTACGTCTCCGCTACTGGTCTACGGCGCCAATCCCAGGAGCCTCCTGGAGAACCCCGCGGTGGAGTTGATCAAGGCGCTGCCGAGTACGTGGGACGAGACGATCGTGCTGCCCGGCAGCAGCATCGGCGAACTGGCGGCGTTCGCACGGCGGAAGGGAGACGAATGGTTTGTTGCGGTGCTGAACGGTCCGGAGGCACGGACCGTTCACGTCAACTTGAAGTTCCTCGGCCCGCGCCCGTACAACGCAATGGTGGTACGGGACGATATGGATAACGCCGCAGCCGAACGAGTCGAGCGCGTTACGCTGACACGCCAGGGATCGTTGGAGATCGCATTACGCGGCGGCGGCGGATTCATTGGGTGGCTTGTGCCGCGTAAGGGATAGTGCAATTCCGACACGCTTCACTGTCAATCTGAATTCATACCAAGAGAAAACAAGGAGAAGGGAGAAAGGAGAACTGTTCTCTACGTCCTTATCAGCAGGTCCGGGCGCACCACTCGGTGAGTGCCCTGTTTCAACAACGGGACGTTGAAGTTCATGAGCAAGCCAATGGGCAATGCTGTCAACTTCAAGTAAGTAATCAGCTGCGCCTTATGCACAGGCAAGAGCCTCTCGACAGCCTTAAGTTCGACAACCACAATGTTGTCTACGACGAGATCCGGACAGAATTCAGTCTTAAGGTCGTGACCCTTGTAGATAAGAGGTAGCCTTCGATTCGTCTCAACTAGATGTCCGTCTCCTTGAAGCTCGATCAGCAAGCATCCCTTATAGACGGATTCCAACAGGCCGGGTCCCCAGGTTTCATGCACTCGCATTCCGCAGGCGATGATCGCCTCGGTCAAATCTTCGTGGCCAGCAGTGTCTCTGAACATGGAACACCGCGTGGCAATTGTCACGCCGCACCGACCCGACGCGCCAACGGGTGAGATCGGGAGCACTTGCGAGGTCATGGTTGCAAGTTCTGCCACCCGCCACCGAGCAACTCGTGGCCATTTCTTAGATCGATCGGATATATGAAATGCAAACGCGCCAGTCGAGGATGACGGGGATAAAGAACAGGAGTCAAGAAAAGACAAAGGATCTCCCTTCTCTTTTCTCCTGTTTTCTCTAAGTCAGAATGCAGCGCGACAACTGAAGGCGGTTGAAGAGGTATCTTTCACGGCCGCTCAAGGTACAAGTCCCGACCGGCGTTCTCCACCGTCAAGGTATCTGGATCATCCCGGAACGCGCGCGGATTGAACGTTCGCATATCGAGGTACCCCAGATTCACGCGCCGGCACGTCGCCTCAGGCAGGTTGGCCGCAAGTGTGATTCGATATCGCGGAACGACGACCCCGTCGTCTCCCTTCTCCCCGGCGTAGGCGACGTGCGCGAGATGGGCGGCAACGCAGAGATTCGCGCGGAGTTCGTCGGAGCCTTCGACCATGTCGCGAACTGTCTCCAGCGGCGCGTAGCCGTATTTCTCGATGAGCGCCCCGTGCGTGACGGAGATCGCCGACAGGTGCGGCGCGTAGATGATGAGTTCCCCTCCGCGCTCGATGACGCTCCCGAGCTTGTAGCTCGCCTTGCCGCCGACCCACAGCTCGTCGTAGTGATCGTCGAGAATCGCGACGACGCGCTTGTAGCGGCGTCCCGTGTATCGAACGTGGACCTGCTGGCTGATCTCGGCGCCGCGCCGGACGGTGGCCCGAACGTCGCCCGCGAAGAGCGCGCGTGTTTTCAAGCCCGACTCGTCGCGGGTTGAAACCGATGTGAAGGCGATGGCCGGAGTCTTCACGAATTCGGCCGCCGCTTCGATCAACCTGCGCGTCGGGGTCTCGACGCGACCGATCACGCGTTCGATGGTGGCCAGCGCGCCGAGCCAGTGGGTGAGATGCGTGAGCTCCGGACCGGCGACGCCAGGGAAAAAGTACTTGGCGCCGCCGGCGAACCCGGCGACTTCGTGGGGAACCGTCGCGCCGATGATCAGCACCGCGTCGTACCGGCCGGGCGCAAGATGGCTGTTCAGGCGGATCTTGACCGATTCATGGAGCAGGCCTCCCGTCTCCTTGGCGATCACGTCCGCGCCGATCGTTCCGAGCGTCGTGAGCTCAGACTCCCGATCCCAGTGATGATCGAAGAGGTTGCCAAGGAGAGGAATCGACGACGCGCCCGAGCCGATCTTCGCGCGCTTTTCCGCATCGGTCATCGCGACATGGGTCCCCTGCGCGACCAGCACGTCAAGCGATGCGGCCCGCAGGCGCGCCAGGGTCTGCGAAATCAGAGGGAAGAGCTCGGGCGTGTTGTCGTCGCGCGTGCGGTCGGGCACGACGGCGAGGACGCGGGAGCCGGCGGCGATGCCGTGCAGCGCTTCCTCGACGATTGGGCGCATGTCGCCGGCCCTGAGGTCCGCGTTCGCGGCGCCGGTTCCGATGACACTGGTATCGACTTTCATCGCTGATTCCCCAGACTGGCGGGCTCGAGCCGGGGCACGAGCAAGTGCACAATCCCGAGCGTGACGAGATACGCCGAAGAGGCAATGAAGAAAACCGGGACGTAGCTGCCGGTCGCCTCGAGCAGATAGCCGGTGACCTTGGCGATCAGCATGCCTCCGATCGCTCCCGCCATGCCGCCGAGACCGACGACGGAACCGACCGCCGCGCGCGGAAACATGTCCGACGGCAGCGTGAAGAGATTGGCCGACCATCCCTGGTGCGCGGCGGTGGCGATTGCGAGGAGCGCAACGGCAATCCATTCGCTATCGACCTTCGCGGTGAATGCCATCGGCACCACGGCAAGGGCGCACGCCAGCATGGCGGTCTTCCGCGCGCGGTTGGCACTCCATCCGCGCTTGAGCAGCGACGAGGAGAGCCACCCTCCACCGACGCTGCCGATGTCGGCCACGAGGTAGATGATCACGAGCGGCAGCGCCATCGATTGAAGGTTGATGCCATGGCGCCGATGGAGAAAGTCAGGAATCCAGAACAGGTAGAGCCACCAGATCGGGTCGGTTCCGAACTTGCCAATCGCGAACGCCCAGGTCTGACGATGGCGGAGCAGTGGAAGCCATGGGATGCGCACGGGTGGGTCCGGAGGATCACTGCGGATGAGCGCCAGCTCGCCGGGACTGACCCTCGGGTGCGTTGCTGGCGATCCGTACAGCGGCCACCAGATTGCGAGCCACAGCAACCCGAAGGCGCCCGTGCCGACAAATGCCCAGTACCATCCGTACGTGTAGGTGATCCAGGGAACGACGAGCGGCGTCAGCACCGCACCGATGTTCGTGCCGGAATTGAAGATACCGGTGGCGAGCGCGCGTTCCCGTTTCGGAAACCATTCCGCGACGGTTTTGATCGACGCGGGAAAGTTTCCTGACTCACCCAGTCCCAGCGCGAAACGGACGGCGATGAATCCCGCGACCGAGGCGGAAAACGTCAGACCCAGCACGCTCAGGACCGAGGCCACGGCTGCGCCAAATGTCGGGGCCTCGGCATGCGCGATCGCGGCGATGCTCCACACGAGAAGCGCGAGCGCAAAGCCGCGCTTCGTGCCGAGCCGATCGATGATTCGCCCGGCAAAGCCATACCCGATGGCATAGGCGAGCTGAAACGCGAACACGATGTTCGCGTAATCCACCTCGCTCCAGGTGAATTGCTGCTGGAGTGTCGGTTTCAGCAGCCCGATGACCTGGCGATCGACGTAGTTGATCGTCGCCGCCAGGAAGAGCATGGCGCAAATCACCCAGCGCATGTGGCTGATTCGCTCAGGGACCGGCGACGACGGATTTCGCGGCAGGCAAAGCCATTAAGTCGCTAATCCCTCAGGGAATGCTGATTGTTGATTGCTGAATGCTGATTTAGGAACTCCGGATCTTGCAATCAGCAATCAGCATTCAGCAATTCCTCAATGCTCAGATTGTCGGATTTCGTCTGTGAATGGCAAACTCGCAGTGACCGAGCCGCTCGGCCGCTGTCAGCTCGCCTGAGCAGACGGCGACCAGCTCGCGGAACAGTCTCTCCGCGGCGGCATCGAGCGTTTCACCGCCGCTGAGTATGCCGCTGACGTCCGCGTCGAGATTGTCGGCCATCGTTGTCGCCGTCTGCGCGTTGCCGGTGATCTTGATGACCGGCGCGATCGGGTTGCCGGTCGGGGTCCCCAGCCCGGTCGTGAAGATGACGACCTGGGCGCCGCCGGCAACCATGCCGGTCACCGATTCGACGTCCAGGCCCGGTGTGTCCATCACGGTGAGCCCGCGCTTCGTGATCCGTCCCGCGTAGGGGACCACGTCGGTCAGCGGCGTCCGTTCGCCCCCCTTGTGAGTCGCGCCGAGCGACTTTTCCTCGATCGTCGTCAGGCCGCCACGGATGTTGCCTGGCGAGGGCTGAGTACCGCGGATGTCGAGCCCGAGCGCCCCTGCCTCCGCTTCGACGCGGCTGATGATCTTCAGCAGCTGAGCGGCGGGTTCCGGCGACGTGGCGCGCGCGGCGAGCAGATGTTCGGCGCCCATGATTTCGGCAATCTCGCCGAGGACAGCGGTGCCACCGACATCGACCAGGCGATCGGCAACGCGCCCGAGCGCCGGATTCGCGGCGAGGCCTGACGTGTAGTCCGATCCGCCACACTTCACGCAGAGAATCAGCGAGTCGAGGTCGCAGGCCACGCGGGCCTCGGCCGCCAGCGCAGGCACGAAAGAGCCGGCGATCTCGATCCCTCTCGTCGTCGTGCGAACCGTACCGCCCTCACTCTGGATCGCGATGATGGCGGCCGGCTTGCCCGCGGCGCGCGCGGCATCGGCGAGGTGTTGCGCGATCACCTGCTCGCAGCCGAGCGCCACAATCAGCACGGCGCCAACATTCGGGTGCGCGCAATAGGCCGCCAGGGTTTCGTGCGTGAGCCGACGATCGGGACCCAGCTGGCCGCAGCCCGCGAGGTGCGGAAGCGCAGCGCCGTGCGGCGCGACTGAGTGCGCGATTCGCTCGGCGACGACCGACGCGCAGATCACCGTCGGCACGACGAGCAGGTGGTTGCGAACGCCGACGCGTCCGTCGGGTCGGCGATATCCGAGGAAACGGGTGTCTGTCATTGCGCCGTCTTGCCGGTCACCGGCGAGAGATCGGGCGGCTCGGCGATCCGCGGGCCTTCGGCCGCCGTTTCGGCGTGCAGGTCACCGCGGCCGCGGCTGCTGGCGACGTTGTGGGTGTGCACGTGCGCGCCGGCGGGAATGTCGCTGGTGGCGGTGCCAATCGGACTTCCGTATTTGATCACCGCCTCGCCCGCGCGAATCAGCACCAGCGCGATTTTGTGCCCGCGCGGGGTGGCTTCAGCCACACTGATCGCGTGGCCACCGAGTTCAATGGCCCTGCCCGCGTCCAGCGCTTCCAGCGCGGTGGCGACGTTGTCCCGCGGGGTAATCACGAGGGCCGGCGCCTGCGTCACTGGTTGACCCCGCTGGCGAGAAACCCGCCGTCTACACCGAGGATCTGTCCGGTCACGAAGGTGGACGCGTCCGATGCCAGATATACCGCGGCGCCGACAAGCTCCTCGAGCTTGCCGAATCGCTTCATCGGCGTGCGGGTGAGGAACTCCTGGCCTCGCGCGCCTTCCAGCAGGCGGGCATTCAGCTCGGTTCTGAAGACGCCAGGCGCGATGGCATTCACGGTGACACCGTGGGGCGCCCACTCGACCGCGAGCGCCCGCGTCAAACCGGCGATGCCGGCCTTCGAGGCCGTGTAGGCACTGACCTCGTGCAGGCCGACAAACGACGACAGCGACGCGATGCCAATCAGGCGGCCTGACTTGCGCGCGATCATCGGTTTCGCGAAGACCTGATAGGTCCGCACGGCGCCGGTCAGGTTCGTGTCGATGATCCGCTGCCAGTCCTCGTCGGTCATGTCGAGCGTCGCGACCTTCTTGTTGACGCCCGCGCAGTAGAGGACGACGTCGATCTGGCCAAAGGTGCGGAGGATTGCGTCAGACGCGTCAGTGAGCGATCGACGATCGAGGACGTCGGTCGCGAGCCGCAGCGTGCGGCGGCCGAGCGCCTCGATCTCTGTGGCGACCTCGTCCACGAGCGGCGCACGACGGGCGGTCGCCACGACGTCCGCGCCAGCCTGGGCGAGTCCAAGTGCCAGCACGCGCCCGATGCCGCTGGTTCCCCCCACGACCACCGCAACCCGACCCTCGAGATTGAAAAGGCTTTTCGACATGACTCGTGGGCAGGTTAGCATGTCCACGATGCTGCGCGACACTCTCTACCGTCTGCCCCGTCAACCCGGGCTCCAGTTGCTCCAGCGCCGCGGCGATAGCGGCGCTCGTGAACTGACCACATGGCGCGTGCGGCTGGCGCCTGGCGGTGAGCAACGATTCAACGCGCAGGCCGAGGAGTCGGTGCTCGTCGTACAGAACGGCAGCGCGTCGATTGCAGTAGCGGGACGGACATTCGAGGTCAGCCGCGTGGACGTATTCGAGGAACGCGCGAGCGCGGTCTATGCGCCGCCCGGCGAGGCGCTCACGATCTCGGCCCGCTCGGAATTCGAGGCGATTCTGGTGTCCACCCCGGCACAACGGCGCGGTGCGCCCGCATTGATTGCTCCGAGCGACGTGCGCATCAACGCGCGCGGACGGGGCAACTACGCGCGGGAGGTGCACGACATCTTCGTCACGGACCCGTTTGCCGAGCGCATCATGGTCGGTGAGACGTTCAACCCGGCGGGGCATTGGAGCAGCTATCCGCCGCACAAGCATGATGGCAAGGACGGCGAACCGGTGCTCGAGGAGGTGTACTACTTCCGTCTCGATCCGCCGCGGGGGTTCGGTCAGCAGCTGCTCTATACCGCGGACGGCGAATGCGTCTGCCACGTCGTCCGCGACGGCGATGCCGTGCTCCTGCCGTACGGATATCATCCGGTATCGTCGCCGCCCGGCTACCGGCTCTATTACCTCTGGGCGATGGCGGGCGCCGAACGGCGGCTGGCGCTCCACGAAGACCCCGCGCATCGCTGGATTCATGAAGGAACGACCCCGTGACGAAGGTGCTGCTTGATCGACAGGAGACGGTCAAACGAATCGAACAGCTCGGCATCGTGGCCGTGATCCGGCTGCGCGATCCCGGGAAGCTCCGCGCGGTGGTGGACGCGATCGTTGCCGGCGGCGTCCAGGCTCTCGAGGTGACGATGACGGTGCCGGGAGCAGTCGAGTTGATTCGCGGCCTTGCCCCGACGTTGCCGGAGGGATTCCTGCTGGGCGCGGGCACCGTGATCGATCCCGCGACCGCGCACGCGGTCATCGATGCCGGGGCGCAATTCGTCATCTCACCGGTGTTCAGGCGCGCGATCATCGAGGCGTGTCATGCGCGCGGTGTTCCCGCGGCGCCGGGCTGCTTCACGCCGACGGAAATCCTCGAGGCGCACGACGCGGGCGCCGATATCGTCAAGGTGTTTCCGGCAACGACGCTCGGGCCGCAATACATCAAGGACGTGCGCGCACCGCTGCCGCAAGTGAAGCTCATGCCGACCGGAGGAGTCACGCCGGACAACGCCGGTGATTGGATTCGCGCGGGTGCGGTCGCCGTTGCCGCGGGATCCTCCCTCCTCGACGCGCAGGCCATCGAGAGCGGACGGTTCGAGATCATCACCGCGAACGCCCGCCGGTTCGTCGACAACGTTGCCGCCGCCAGGGTGAAATGAGCGCCACGGTCATTACGTTTGGCGAACTGATGCTGCGTCTCGGGCCCCCCGGGTTCGAGCGGCTCCTGCAATCGCCGATGCTCTGCGCCACGTTTGGCGGAGGGGAAGCGAATGTGGCCGTCAGCCTGGCGCAGTTCGGCCTCGACAGCCACTACGTGACGCGGCTGCCGTCGAACGCCATTGGCGACGCCGCGGTGCGCGCCTTGCGCGCCGAAGGGGTCGTGACTGACGTCATCGCTCGCGGCGGAAGTCGGATGGGCATCTACTTCACCGAGACCGGCGCCAGCCAGCGCGCGTCCACGGTGCTCTACGATCGCGCGAATTCCGCGATCAGCGAGATCCCATCCGATGCGGTCAACTGGGATCGCGTCATGTCTCGTGCCGAATGGTTTCACGTGACCGGTATCACCCCGGCGCTCGGACCAAAGGCTGCCGCCTCGACGGTCGCCGCCGTGACCGCCGCCAAGCGCGCCGGCGCCAGAATCAGCGTCGATCTCAACTACCGCAAGAAGCTCTGGAGCACGGCGGAGGCGCAACAAGCCATGCGCCCCCTGATGCGCGACGTCAGCGTCGTCATCGCCAACGAGGAAGATTTGCAGTGCGTGCTCGGCATTGACGTCGAAGGGGCGGACGTCACCGCGGGGACGTTGAACGTCAATGCGTATCGCGCCGCCGCCGAACGCGTCACACGCGAGCTCGGTCCGCAGATGGTCGCCATCACGCTTCGCGAGAGCCTTTCCGCGAGCGACAACGGCTGGAGCGCGGTGCTGTGGGATGGCAAGACGATGCACCAGAGCCAGCGATATGTCGTGCGGCTGGTGGATCGAATCGGCGGCGGCGACAGCTTCGCCGCCGGACTGATCTACGGCCTCGTCACCGGCCGATCCCATGACGATGCCCTGCGCTTTGCGGTGGCGGCGAGCGCGTTGAAGCAGACGATTCCCGGCGATTTCAACCGCGCCAGCGTCGCCGAGGTGGATGCGCTCGCTGGCGGAGACGCGTCAGGGCGAGTCCAACGATGATTGCTGATTTCTGATTGTTGATTGCTGATTTGAGCAAATGCGGATTGAGGATTGAGATTGACGATTTCGGATTGCGACGCATGTCCCACCCGTCCGTCATTCAGCATTCAGCAATCAGACATCAGCAATTCCCTAGAATTCCCGCTTCGGCGCGGTCTGGTCCACGCCGACCCGTCCCACGACGATGTCGGCCTTGAAGTAGTTTTCTCCCTTGATCGGCCCTCCCGCGAGGCGGCGAAGCATCGTGAGCTGGCCGACGTGCGTCAGCGCGTCGGCGACAGGCCCTTGAAAGAGCTGCTCCGCCGGGGACCCGAGCGGCGTTGAGTCCGCCAGCCGTGCGTCGAACTTCCGCAACGCTTCGAAAAACCGCTGGCTCTCCTCGGGCCAGGGAAGAGGCGCCGACTCCTGCCAGCGCTGGGCGCCTTCGGCGAGTGACAGGCCCCAGTCCAGCAGGTCACCGACGTGCGCGAGAATCTGGCCCGGTGTCCGCGACTTGTCGCCAACGCGGAAGTCGGAGAATCCATCCGGCGCGTCCTTGATGGCCTTGCCGCCGCGGTACGCCAGCGTCGCCAGGGTGTGCCGTAGAAGCGCTCGTCCGTCGTCTGTCGTCACGATTCCTCAATAAGCAATCAGTCCGAGGGATTCAGCAATCGAGATGGATGCCTCCGTCTTCGACGGTAAGCCCCACACCCGCTCCCTTGGCGGCCTCCTGCAGTGCGGCATCCAGCATCACGATCGGATCGCCGCCGAGGGCAAGCCGCCGCATGAGGCCCTCACCTTTCCTGGCACCGATCGACAGCGTGATCTTCAGGCCGCGGCGTTTGCACTTCACCGGCGTACCGTCCTCGAGCTTCGTATTCATCGGCTTGAGGTACGCATCGACATAGTGTGCACCGATGCCGGATTTGTCGTCGGTCTGCTGCGGGAGCTTGGTCACGGCAGCGGGGTTGATGTCACACAAGCGATGCTTCACGGTCGATGTCTCTCAGAGTCCTGTACCTATCGCTCGCGACGAGCCGCGGCGAGATACATGTCCATGGCTTGCCGGAACGCACGGATGTGATCGGGCGTGCTCCCGCAGCACCCGCCGATGATGCTGGCTCCGGCCTCGAGTAGTGGCACGACGCCGGCGACCATCTGCTCGGGCGTCTCATCGTACACGACCTTGAGCTCGACCAGTTTCGGTTGACCCGCGTTCGGTTGCGCCATGACGGGCAAATCCGTCGTGCCGTGATAGCGCAGCACTGCCTGCCGGGCCCGTTCCATGTCCATGCCGGTGCCGCAGTTGAGCGCGACGATGTCGGCTCCGTGCGCCTCCATGAAGTCGGCGGCGCGTTCGGGATCGACGCCCATCATCGTGCGAAACGTCGATCCGTCGCGGGTGACGTCGTACGCCATGGACCCGATGACGCAGGGCGCCCCGGCCTCGCGAGCCGCGTTCAAGCCCAGCCCCAACTCCTCGAGCGAGGTCTGCGTCTCGATGATGATTGCGTCGGCGCCAGCCTCGATCAAGGCTTGCGCCTGCTCACGAAATGCCTCCCGCACCTGACTCTCGGTGAATTCGCCATAGGGCTCCATCAGGCCGCCGAACGGTCCGATGTCGCCAATCACGTAGCCCTCTCGATCTCCAAACGCCTCGCGCGCGATTCTGACCCCGGCGGCGTTAATCGCGGCGACGTCATCGGCCTGGGAGTGACGATTGAGCATGATGCGGCTGCCGCCGAACGTGTTCGTCAACAGGCAGTCTGCTCCCGCCTGCGCGTAGCGGCGCTGGATGGCCAACACCCGCTCGGGATGCCGCAGGTTCCAGGCTTCGCCGCAGTTTCCCTGCTCGAGCCCGGCCAGCATCAACTGCGTGCCCATCGCGCCGTCGCCCAGGAACGGCCGTTCCCGAATCGCGTCCTGCAATCGTCTCTTCACGAACGCTCCGATCTCAACCGGTCTGCGGCGCTTCCGATCGTGCCTGCTTTGCCAGCGCGTAGTGGATGGTTTCGAGAACGAGCCCCCACTTGTGCTGCCGGCTGTCCGCCTCGCAGTAGCACCCTGCCGGGCTGGACGGTCGCGACCATCGCACCACGTCGTCGAGCAGTTGCCCATGCAGCGGCCGTTCACGCTCAATCGACGCCATCATTGCTTCGCGATCGCGGATGTACTGACACATCGAGGTGTGGCCGTCGTCGCCAGGCGCCGGCCGGCACCCTTGCTCCCGGATCGGATAACCCTCCGCCCGCGGACCCAACGTCACATGATAGTGAAACTTCAGCGGCCGTCCCATATTGGTGCAGGTCGTACCTTCATATTGGAAGACCGCCTCCACCGAACCGTCGTTCCTGGTCGCCAGCGTCAGCCGCTCTGTGCTCCATCGCTGCAGGGCTTTCAGGCTGACGCTGTATTGAGCGTCCCGATCGAGCGGCTCGGCTTCGACCGCAACATCTTCCGCGATCGGAAACTCGGGGCTCGAAGCTCTGCTCGTTCGCCGGTATGGCGCGCGCCGGTACTGACATCCGATGTAGGAGCAGTTCTCGCAGGGGCTCAGATCCGTCAGGCGGCGGACGCGATCGGCGTGGCGGGTCACCCCGAACACGGCCAGCAGCGACTTTTTGGGCTGCAGCATGCCGGACTCGAACGCCTGCACGGGAAACGTACCCTGATAGCTCCGGCCGATCAGCTCGAGGAGACGTCCCTGCTCGTCGATGTTCCACTCGGGATAGCCGGGGCTGTAATGCGGAAGAACGGCCGCCGACTCACCGTCAGCCCACGCGCATAATCGCGCACCGGTCATCGTCACCAGATGCTCGACCACCGCGGATCCGTATACCTCGAGGAAGAAATACTCGTCCGGTTTTCCATCGCGCCAGCGGGCCTGCGCTTCTCTTTCGAGTTCGGGCCCGGCGCTTGCCGCAACGAGAATCGCGCTGTGGGCCCCGGCGGAATGGAAGGTGTTGCGCACTCTGGCGCTGGTGAACGGTACTCCGTCGACTGTAATCGAGTGGTCACCGACCTGGAGGTCTCCGGCTTCGCGCGCATAGACCCAGGGACGTCCATGGGTCGAGTACCAGCCGCGCGCCCAATCCGCCAGCTCTTTCGCGCGATCCCTCAGGACCCAGCCGCGCGGGTATCCCAGCAGTCGAACGTATTCGACTGCCTGCACGTCGACGTCCGGACTGGTGTCGTTGATCTCGATCACCCACTCACCCGAGCCGCGGATTCGACCGGCCTGAACTGGCAGCCGTCAACGAAGAAATCGAAGAACCCGGGGTGGGTTTCGAGACGGCAGTGCTCGATCCTTTTCACCAGCGACTCGATGTCCTGGCGTTTCGCCAGCGACACGAGCGCGATCGTCGCCCCTTCGAGCGCCGCATTGCCCACCTGCACGATTTTGTCATCGGGAAGATTGGGAATCAGGCCGATTCGCTTCGAGGCTTCTGTTTTCAAGTGGCGCCCGAAGCCTCCCGCCAGATAAAACACCGCGATGTCATCGAACTGGATTCCGTACTGACTGAAGACGACTTGAAGGCCGGCGACGTTGGCCCCTTTCGCCTGTGCCAGCTCGTTGACGTCGCGTTCGAGGAAGTACACACGGCCATCCGCATCAAGTGTGATGCGGTCGATCTCGCCGGTGAATCTGCCCATCACGTTCATCTGGTCGGTTCGGAGGAGCTCGCTCAGGAGATCGACGAGGCCCGATCCGCAGATTCCCTCGGGCTTGCTCCCGCCGATCACTCCCAGCCGGAACGTCCCGTCGTCGTTCAGCCGCACGTCTTCGATCGCGCCCTCGAGTCCGGGCATGCCGCAGGCAATGGCGCCGCCCTCGAAGGCGGGGCCGGCCGGACAAGAGGCCGCCAGGATTCGATGGCGATTGCCGACGATGAGCTCGGTGTTGGTGCCGATGTCCATGACCGCCACCAGCCGATCTTCCTGCGCCAGGCCGACAGCGAGAAGACACGCCGCCGCGTCCGCCCCGACATGTCCGCTGACGATCGGAAGACCATAGACGCGGGCGTTCGGATGAACTGGCAGCAGGCTGCGACGGCCGGTCGTCGTCAGGCTGGTCGTCGTCCTTTTACCCTCGGTCATTTCGATCTCAGTGATCGATCGATAGGGGTTCTGTCCAATCGAGTACACACTCTGGCGAAAAAACAGATCCCGCATCGTGGAGTTGCCGACGAGGACGACGTCGTAGATCGATCGGGGATCGACGGGGAGTTCGGCTATGGCGTGGCTCAGATAGCCGGCGAGGGTGCGCATCAGGAGCCGGCCCGGATGCAGCGTGTCGTAGTGGATTCGCGACATCACGTCCGAACCGCCAAACCGTTGCGGGTTCTCAAAGGACGTCTCCGCGACCAGTCCGCCGGTTTCGAGATCGACCGCGCGCACCACAATCGTCGTCGTGCCAACGTCGATCGCGAGACCATGGATCGGGCCGCTGGTCCGATCGATCGTCTCGCCGTTGACCCTGTCGACAATCCGATCACCGTCTCTCACGACGGCGGGGTCGAGCGTGGTGGTCTGATGTGTGACCGGCAGGTGCAGGCTGCCGCGCTCGATGCGCATCTGGCCGCGGCGCATCGTCTGGCACTCGACCTCGCCTGCGTCCGCAACGATCCGAGCCTGGCACGAGAGGCGGAACGGACCACTCCGCGCATCGAGGTGCCGCTCGAATTCGGTGGGGAGGGACAGCAAGTCGCTGCCGCGCGTCACTTCAACGACGCATTCCTTGCACTTGCCTTGCGTGACGCACGAGGTCGGCACGTGCACACCCGCCTGGCCGGCGGCAGCGAAGAGCGACTGGCCTGACGAAACCGCAATTCGGTTTCCGTTGACGATGAGGGTGACGGGCATTCGAGTGGAGCAGGTTTACCAGTCGGCGTCAGCTTCGAGCTCGAGTTTGATCTCGCGCGCGACCTCTTCCGCCGTTCCCTCTCGTTCGTGCTCGTCGCCCCAGTGCCACTGCGCCAGGTAATCGTCGGTGCCTTGCAGCCCTCGCTCGGCGGCCCGACGATCGATCCGTTCCATGAACCGCGGGTCCAGCTGCACGGTCACGTCGTCGAGGTCGTCGGCGGCTTTGATTTGCGACGGGACCTCCTGCCAGTAGAGGATCCGGTAGGTCGCCACAACGTCACGTATTCTTGGCGAGATGCATGAACAGATCCACCGCGGCCGACGCGTTCTGGCCGTACCCATCAGCGCCGATTTCGTCGGCAAACATCTGACTGATGGGCGCCCCGCCGACCGCCATCTTGATGTGCCCCTTGCCGGCGGCCTCGAATCCGTCAATCACGGTCTTCATGTAGGTCATCGTCGTCGTGAGCAGGGCGCTCATGCCGATGATGACCGGCTGACACTTCTCGGCGGCCGCCATGAACTTCTCGACGCTCTGATCGACCCCGATGTCGTAGACCTCGAATCCAGCCCCTTCGGCCATCATGCAGACAAGGTTCTTCCCGATGTCGTGCAGGTCGCCGCGCACCGTGCCCATCAGCAGCACGCCGGCGCGCGGCACGTCGCTGTCCTTCGCGCTCAGCAGCGGTTTGAGCACGGCCATCCCTGCCTTCATGGCGCGCGCGGCAATCAGCACTTCGGGGACATACAGGATGTTGTGCTTGAAGTCCTCGCCGACGACGCTCATGCCGGCAATCAGGCCATCGGTGAGCACCTCCTGTACGGGACGCCCCTCGGCGAGGGCGTCTTTCGTCATCTGCTCGACTTCCTTGGCATGACCCTCGTAGAGGTACTGATTCATCAACGCGTAATCAGGCATCGTTTCCTTGTGCGAGCTACACCCGGCTCGAATTGAACTCCTCGAGCGCCTGGAGCATGGCCAGAACGTTTTCGCGCGGCATTCCTGGACTGACGCCGCCGCCGACAGAAAGAATGATGCCCTCGCCGCCCGATCCCTCGAGCACATCGAGCGTAGCTTCTTTGACTTCGTCGGGGGTCCCGCGTACGGCGATCTCCAGGGGATTGACGTTTCCCATGAGGCACATCCGATGCGCCGACTCGCGACTTCACTTCACGAATGTCCTTCTGTTTGCCCCAGTTGAGCACGTTGAACCCAGCGTCGGGCAGGTGGTCGAGGCACGCGTCGACCTCGGCGTCGTTGTGATAGACCTTGACCCAGTCTTTCGGGAAGGCATCGCAAATGCGCTTCAAGTATGGATGGGCGAATTCCAGGTAGTGTTCTTCGTTGATGAACCCGACGATGTCGTCGAGGATGAAGATGCTTTCGACGGTATCGCCCATCACCTTGTGCTGCGCCTTGAGCCAGTCGATGATGACGCGCGTGCACAAGTCGATCAGCTTGTGGCAGCCTTTCGGGTTTTCGACGAGCTCAATCATCAGGTTGGTCGTGCTGCGGACGAAGCCTGCCGTGCATAAAGGCCCACGCGAGGTGATCATCGGCAGGATGTAGCCGTGATCGAGGATCTGCTGCCGGTGCATGCCGATCCGGTGCAGCGTCAGTGCGGCAAAGGCGTCAGCCTCCACCTCGTACTCGGGGAATTCGTCGATGTCCTCCAGCCGATAGAGCGTGTGGTACTCGCTCGGCGTGTTGTCCTGCCAGAATTTGATCTTCGAGCCCAGCACCGAAGGCTCCGCCGCCATCCCGTACTCCATCCACCATGAGGGCACCATGATGATGTCGGGGAACTCGCGCATAATCTTCAGGTTCGACTGGAACCAGAGCTGCGGATCGAGGTAGTAGTCCAGGTGTTTGATTCCCAGGTATCCGGGAATCCAGGGACTGTCCACGATGAGCGCCATGGGCACCTTGTCCAGCTTTTCCAGCCGGGCAGCGCGTTTGAAGGTGTCCCACTGTTCGGGTCGCATGTCGGAGAATTATAGTCGGTGTCCGCATGAGTCAGCTGAGGAACGAGTTCGGCGATATCGACATCTACCTGTTCGATCAGCTCCTGCGCGGCCGCATCACACCCGGCATGCGGGTCCTGGATGTCGGCTGCGGCACCGGCCGTAACCTCGTGTACCTGCTGAAGCACGGCTACGAGGTCGCCGGCTGCGACCGTGATCCGGCGGCGGTTGCGACCGTTCGCGCGCTCGCGGCACGGATTGCGCCGAACTTGCCGGACGACAGCTTCCGCGTCGAGCCGGTCGAGCGTATGAGCTTCCCCGACGCTTCGGCGGACGTCATTCTGGCCAGCGCGGTGCTGCATTTCGCAGCCGGCGACCCTCAATTCGACGCAATGGTGTCAGACATGTGGCGGGTGCTCGCGCCCGGCGGCCTGCTGTTCGCCCGGCTCGCGTCGTCGATCGGAATCGAACAGGAAATCGAGCGTGTCGACGGCAGGCGTTTCAGGCTGCCCGACGGCACCGAGCGCTACCTGGTGGACGAACAGTCGCTGGCGGACGTGACCCTGCGGATCGGCGGAGAACTGCTGGATCCGATCAAGACGACGGTGGTGCAGCATCAGCGAGCGATGACGACGTGGGTCGTCAGGAAGAATGGCTGATGCTGATTACGCCGACGGGATCGTGAGTTCGCCCCGTCCGAGCATCACGGACTGGCCGCCCACTCGCACCCGCGTGATCGCGGCATCCTTGCTGTCGATTGCGATGTGAATCCGGCTCGGGCGCTGCATCTGGACGCCTTGCAGGTTGAGGACGTTTCGCGCCGCGTCGGGCGACACGATGCCGTAGTGAATCAAGTAGCAGCCGAGCGGTCCGCACGCACTGCCCGTCGCAGGATCCTCGGCAATCCCAAACGTCGGCGCCAGCATCCGGCTGTAGACAGTCTGCGCGGCGCCGGCTTCGGGCGTGCCGTCAGTGGTGAAGAAAAACGTCGGCAGCGCTTCGATGCCCGCATCTTGGCCGCATCGTGTGAACGCCCTTCGATCGACGGTGACGGCATCGACCGCCGTTCTCGTCGCGAGACGCACGAAGATGAAGGGGTTTCCACACGAGACGACCTGGATGGGAAAGTCAGCGGCCAGGTCGGCGCTTTCGACGCCGATGGCGCCGGCAAACGAGGTGCGATCGGTGATGATCCCGCCAAACTTCGGCAGTGGCTGCGTCATCCAGGCGAACCACAAGCTGCCGTCCCGCCACTCCAGAGACACGGGCGTGGGTCCGATCCCGAGCTCGAAGACGAAGTCGGTGCGTCCTGGCGCGATGGTTCCCTCCGCCGCGAGAGCGAATGTCGAGCCAATGGTCGGATGGCCGGCCATCGGCAGCTCCTCGCCGGGAGTAAAAATGCGCATTTTGATGTCGGCACTGCCGGTCGGAGGAAAGATGAACGTGCACTCGGAGAAGTTCATCTCCCGGGTTATTGCCTGCATCATGGCGGTGTCGATCGCGCCAGGTTCAGGAAATACCGCCAGCTGATTGCCTTCAAGGGCTCGGTTTGTGAAGACATCGAGGTGCAGGTAGCGCATGATCTGCACCATTTCAGGTTTCGATCCTTTGGGCAAGGTGCATTTGCGTAATGGTCACACCGCTCTGGGCAGAGTCCCCAATCGACGACACTCACTGCAAGAAACTAACGATGCCATGAGATGACAAGAGAAAGGAGAAGGGAGAACTTTCTTTTTCAGGAAAGAGGTTCTCTTTCTCCCTTCTCCTGTTTTTTCCTAGGACAGGCAAGTCAGCGTGACATTGAGATGACGGTTATTGGGGGTACCGAGGTTAAGATCCCCCGAGTACACACGGAGGAACCCGAGACGTGGCGAAGCGCGGCAAGAAGAATCCCTCTCTGTTCGATAATGACGGCGGCGCCGTTGTAGACACTCGCCCCCCCAGCGGTCCCAACGATCCCGAAGGCGTCGCTCTCCACGAGGCTGCCCAGACCCGCTACCTCAACTACGCGCTCTCGGTCATCACGTCGCGCGCGCTACCGGATGTTCGTGACGGGCTGAAACCGGTCCAGCGCCGCATCCTCTACACGATGTGGCAGCAGAACCTGACGGCCGACGCGAAGCACCGCAAGTGCGCGAAGGTCGTCGGCGACGTGATGGGCAATTACCATCCGCATGGCGACGCCGCGCTCTACGAGACGCTGGTGCGGATGGCGCAGCCGTTCTCGTTGCGGTATCCGCTGATCGATGGTTCGGGAAACTTCGGATCGCTCGACGGCGACAGCGCCGCCGCCATGCGCTACACGGAATGCCGGCTGGCGCGCCTGAGCGACGAGCTGCTGACCGAGATCGATCAGACGACGGTGCCGTTTCGGCCGAACTACGACGGAACGCGAACCGAGCCCGTCGTGCTGCCGTCGCGGATACCGAATCTCCTCATCAACGGCGCGACCGGGATTGCCGTCGGGATGGCCACGAACATCCCGCCGCACAACCTGAACGAGATCTGCACGGCGCTCATCAAGCTCCTGGGGAATGCCGACTTGAGCAGCGTGCAGCTGTGCCGGTACGTCAAGGGGCCGGACTTTCCGACCGGCGGCCAGATGCTCAACTCACCCGAAGAGTTGAAAGAGATCTACAAGACGGGTTCAGGAGCCATTCGACTGCGCGCGACGTGGGAGGAAGGGCCGGTCTCGCGCGCGGGCAAGACGATCTACATCACCAGCATTCCCTACACCGTCAACAAGGCGACGCTCGTCGAGCGGATCGCGGACGTGGCGCTCAGCCGCAAGCTGCCGCCGCTCGTCGACGTCAAGGATCTGTCCACCGACGATGTGCGGATTGCGCTGGAACTGAAAAAGGATGCGGACGAGAAGATGGTGATGGCGTATCTGTTCAAGCACACGCCGCTCCAGACCAGCTTCATCGTCAACCTCACGTGCCTGATTCCAACCGAGAACCCGGAAGTTGGACGGCCCGAGCGCCTCGATCTGCACGCGATGCTGTGGCACTTCCTCCACTTCAGGCTCGACGTCGTGACCAAGCGGCTCGAACACGAGCTCGCGGCGATCAAGAGGCGCGTCCATATTCTCGAGGGATTCGAGCAGGTCTTCGACGCGCTCGACGAGATCCTGAAGATCGTCCGGAAGTCGGAGGGCAAGGCGGATGCGGCGCAGCAGATTATCAAGCGTTTCAGCCTGGACGCGGAACAGACGGATGCGATCCTCGAGCTGAAAATCTATCGGCTGGCGCGTCTCGAGATCCTGCTGATCCGGAAGGAACTCGAGGAGCGCCGGCGCCGGGTCAGGCAGATCAACACGCTGCTGAAAGACGAAGAGAGCCGCTGGGACATCGTCCGCGTGGAGATCGAGGAGATACAGAAGAAGTACGGCGACGCACGTCGAACGAGCATTGCCAGCGACGAAGGCGAATCGGAATACACCGCCGAAGACTTCATCGTCGAGGAAGACAACGTCGTGATCGTGTCGCGCGACGGCTGGGTGAAGCGGCAGAAGGAAGTGAAAGACGTCGCCTCGACGCGCGTGCGCGAGGGCGACGCGGTGATGGCCGTGCTGCCGGGCAGCACGCGATCGTCGGTCGCGTTCTTCACCAATTTCGGCGTCGCCTATACCTCGCGCATCATCGAGATTCCCGCATCCACGGGCTACGGCGAGCCGATCCAGCGTTTCTTCAAGCTGAAGGATGGTGAACGGATCGTTGGCGCGCTCAGCCTCGATCCGCGGGTCGTGGGAAACATCACGGCGCGCAAGGAAGGCGAGGTACCCAAGGTGCACGCTGTCGGGGTGACGAGCGACGGCTACAGCATGCGATTCGGCCTCGAGCCGTTCGTCGAGCCGAGCACTCGAAGCGGCAGGCGTTTCGCCAGAGCCGCGGACGGTGCGGAGGTCGTCGGCGTCGCGAAGATCACCGGCAGCGAAATACTGATCGCGGCGACCCGCGAAGCGCGGGCCATCCTGACGCAGGTTGACGAGGTCAACTTCCTGTCAGGCCCCGGCCGGGGGGTGATTCTCATCAAGCTGAGCTCGGACGCGGATCGTGTGCTCGGCTTCGTTGCGTCCTCGGGCGATCGCGATCTCATGACGGTCGAAACCAGCCGTGGCGCGGAGCAGACGATCAGCACCGCGAAGTATGAGGTGACCGGCCGCGGCGGGAAGGGTCGCGAGCTCCTGCAGCGCGGTCAGTTCACAAAGGTCGTCTGGCCGCTGCCGGAGGCGCCGCAACCGTTGTCGGAATAGCTGCGCGGAGGTCGGATCCGTGAGAAGCCTGTATTCGAGTCTCGTCATCGTCCTGACGGCCGTGGTCGCCGCCGGTGCTCCGCCCGACGAGTGGTCGCGCTTCCGCGGCCCGAACGGAACCGGTGTGGCCGACGTCAGCGGTCTGCCGGCGGAGTTCGGGCCCACCCGGAATGTCATCTGGAAAACCGACCTGCCGCCAGGCTACTCGTCGCCGGTTGTCTCCGGCGATCGAATCTACCTGACCGGATTTCGCGGCGGCGAACTTCTGAGCCTGGCGATCGATCGCGCGACCGGCAAGGTGCTCTGGGAGCGCGAGGCGCCGCGCGATCGCCGGGAGAAACTCGACTCACGGAATCATCCCGCGTCCCCCTCCGCCGCGACCGATGGCGAACTCGTGTTCTTTTTCTTCGCCGACTACGGTCTGCTCGCCTATGACGTCAACGGGAAAGAGATCTGGCGCCGGCCGCTGGGTCCGTTCAACAACGTGTACGGAATGGGCGCGTCGCCGATCGTCGTGGACGACGTCGTCGTGCTCAACTGCGATCAGAGCATCGGCTCGTTCATCGCGGCTTTCGACAAGAAGACCGGCCGCGAGCGATGGCGAACGCCGCGCGTCGAAGCGCGCAGCGGACACTCGACGCCCGTGATCTACACACCTCCCGGAGGCCGTCCGCAGATCGTCGTCCCCGGTTCGTTTCTTCTGTCCGCCTACGACCCGCGAGACGGCAAGCGGCTCTGGTGGGTGGGCGGGCTGTCGTTCGAGCTGAAATCAACGCCGGTGATCAGTGGAGACACGCTGTATATCAACGGATTCGGATCGCCGGAGAATCAGCCTGGCGCGAAGATCGCGATTGCTCCGACCGACCAGGTCTTTGCCACCAGTGACGTCAACAAGGATGGACGGCTCTCCCGCGACGAGCTGCCGACCGCGCACATCCGGGACTCGCTGGAATTCTTCGACCTGAACGGCGACAAGACGATGGATCGCGGCGAGTGGGATTACTACAAGGCGGCGATGGAATCAGAAAACGGAATGCTGGCCATCAAGCTCGGCGGCGCCGGCGACATGACGGCAACCGCCGTGCGCTGGCGCTACCAACGGGGCATCCCCCAGCTGCCATCACCTCTCTTGTATAAGCAGGCGCTCTACATGGTGAACGACGGCGGCGGCCTCGTGACAACGCTCAACCCCGATAACGGCGCGCTGATCCAGCAGGGGCGCCTCAAGCCGCCCGGCGATCGCTACTATGCGTCGCCGGTCGCAGGCGACGGCAAGATCTTCATCGCCAGTGAGAGCGGCAAGGTCCTGGTGTTGCCGCCGGGCGGTGGTCTCGACACGATCGCCGTCAACGATCTGCAGGACAACATCTACGCCACACCCGCCCTCGTTGAGAAGCGAATCTACATCCGCACGCTGAACTCGCTCTATTGCTTTGGAGTGTCTCAGTAGAAGAAATTGCTGATTGTTGATTGCTGATGGTCGATTGGTGGGGAGAAGCACGCATCAGCATTCAGCAATCAGCAATTCCCATAGGTTAGGATTAGAACATGGCAGGGTGGCAGGAGTTCAGCGGGCTCAACCGCGGGTACGTGCTGGAGCTGTACGAAAAGTACCGGCGCGATCCGGCGTCGGTCGATCCTGAAACTCGCGCGATCTTCGAGCAATGGACTCCGCCGACCGAGGCGCCGGCCGTTCACGACGGCATCGCCTATGCGCGGATTGTCGGTGCGGCCCGGCTCGCGCAGGCGATTCGCCGATACGGACACCTGGCGGCCAGCCTCGATCCGCTGGGGCTGCGCGTGGCGGTTGGCGATCCGTCCCTCCTGGCCGAGACTCATAACGTCACCGACGAAGATCTTCGGAACCTGCCTCCGGATCTCGTGTCCTCGCCGCTCACGGAACACGCCGAAAACATGGCGGACGTGATCCGGTCGCTCCGCACCCTGTACTGTTCGACGACGGGGTATGACTACAACCACGTGTTCGTTCCGGAAGAACGGCGCTGGCTTCGTCAGGCGGCTGAGGGGGGACGGTTTCGCGCACCGTTGGATCCCATCAGCCCGAGCGCCCTGCTGGAACGGCTGACCCAGGTCGAAGTCTTCGAGCGTTTTCTCCATCGCGCATTCCCGGGCAAGACCCGCTTTTCGATCGAAGGGCTGGACATGCTGGTGCCGATCCTCGACGAGGTCATCGGCGAAGCGGCCGAATCTGGAACCCGCAACATCCTGATCGGAATGGCGCACCGCGGCCGCTTGAACGTGATGGCGCACGTGCTGAACAAGCCGTACCCGCAGATCCTTGCCGAGTTCAAGGAGCCGATTTCCTCGCGATCGTTCCGGGAGGACATGGCCTGGACCGGCGACGTGAAGTATCACGCCGGCGCGCATCGCGCCCTCAAGGGCGGCCGCGCGATGGACGTGGTCGTGTCGATGCCCCCCAACCCGAGTCATCTTGAAGCGATCGATCCAATCGTGGAAGGGATGGCGCGCGCGGCGGGAACCATTGTCGATTCTCCTGGCGCACCGACGTTCGATCCCACGCGCAGCTTGCCCATCCTTATTCATGGCGACGCCGCGTTTCCAGGACAGGGTGTGGTCGCCGAGACCCTGAACCTGAGCCGGCTGCCGGGCTATCGAACCGGCGGCACGATCCACATCATCGTCAACAACCAGCTCGGTTTCACGACTGGCGCGGAGGACGTCTACAGCACGTCGTACGCGAGCGGGCTTGCCCGCGGATTCAAGATTCCGATCGTGCACGTGAACGCCGACGATCCCGAAGCCTGCGTCGAAGCCGCACGGCTGGCGTTTGCGTACCGCGAGCGGTTTCAGCGCGACTTTCTCATCGATCTGATCGGCTATCGACGTCACGGCCACAACGAAGGCGACGAACCGGCGTTCACGCAGCCGCTCATGTACAAGAGGATTGGCTCGCACCCAACGGTGCGGGAACTGTGGGCCCGCACGCTCGAAGCCCGCGGCGACGTGAAGCCCGGAGTCGCCGACGAGCTCGTTCGAAAGTATTCCGACGAGCTGCAGGCGGCGATGGATGCGTTGAAGCCGGAGCGCGATTTCATCGAGCCGCAACCGGAAGCGCCGCCGCCAGGGGCCGCGGCCAAGGCTGAAACCGCCGTCCCGCTGCCGCAGCTCCGCGACATGAACGACGCGTTGCTGCGGATGCCGACCGATTTCGTCATCCACCGCAAACTCGAACGGGTCCGCGAAAAGCGGATTCACATGCTCGAGAACACCGACGAGCGCACGGTGGACTGGTCTGCCGCCGAAGAACTGGCGCTCGCCTCGATCCTGGCCGACGGCATCAGCATCCGGTTGACCGGAGAGGACGTCGAGCGCGGCACGTTCAGCCATCGTCACGCGGTGCTGCACGATGTCAACGACGGCAAGGTCCATGTGCCGCTGCAGTCGCTGCCGCAGGCGCGGGCGGCTTTCGAGATTCACAACAGCCCGCTCACCGAGAACGCGCTGGTCGGATTCGAGTACGGCTACAACATCCAGGAGCCCGGCCGGCTCGTGATCTGGGAGGCGCAGTACGGCGATTTCATCAACGGCGCCCAGACGATGATTGACGAGTTCATCGTCTCGGCCCGCGGCAAATGGGGGCTCCGTCCATCGCTGGTGTTTCTGCTGCCGCACGCACACGAAGGACAGGGCCCTGATCACGCGAGCGCGCGTCCCGAACGCTTCCTGCAGCTGGCGGCTGACATCAACGTCCGGATTGCCAACTGCACCACCGCCGCGCAGTACTTCCACCTGTTACGCCGGCAGGCGTCGCTCCTCCATGTCGACCCGCTACCGCTCGTGTTGCTGAGCCCCAAGAGCCTGCTCCGCCATCCGGTCGTCGCGTCAACGCCGCGCGACCTGGTTGAAGGGCGCTTCAGAATGGTGCTGCCAGACGAGGACGCTTCCGGCCAGGCCGCTGACATTCGTCGTGTGCTGGTGTGCTCAGGAAAGATTTATGCGGATTTGATCACCAGCGAGCATCGCGCTGTGCACCCCGAGATCGCCATCTGCCGCCTGGAACAGCTCTACCCGGTGCCGATGCGGGATCTTCGCGCGATGCTCGATGCCTATCCGAACGCGGACGAAATCGTCTGGGTGCAGGAAGAACCGGAGAACATGGGGACGTGGGACTTCATTCGACCGCATCTCACCGAGGTCTCAAACGGTCGCACGGTTCGAAGGATTGCGCGGCCGCGAAGCGCGAGCCCGGCGGAAGGATCGGCGGCCCGCCACGCGCTCAACCAGCAGGCGCTCGTCAATCAGGCCTTCGCCGAGCGCAGCGGCTCGCGCACCGGCACAAGCGCGACGAAAACCGTCGAAGACAGTCAGCTGACGCTCAACAACGGTTAAGCACCGAAAAGACATACACATGCCAGCCAATATCGTCGTGCCGGAAGTGGGTGAATCGATCGTCGATGCGCGCGTGGCGAAGTGGCTTCGCCGCGAAGGGGACATCGTGGCGCCCGGGGATCCGCTCGTTGAACTGGAGACCGACAAGATCGATCTCGAGGTGCCGGCGCCTCAGGGTGGGGTGTTGAAGCGAATCGATCGCAAGGACGGCGAGGATGTGAAAGTTGGTGAGGTCCTTGGCGTGATTGAGGACGCCACCGGCGCCGCACAGACGGCCGCTGCACCTCCCACGCCTTCGAGGGATGTCGCGCAGTCTGCAACCGACAAGACCCGATCGACCCCGACTGCCCGAAAGGCGGCGCAGGAACACGATGTCGATCTGAGCCGCGTGCGTGGCAGCGGCGACGCCGGTCGCGTGATGCGCCGCGACGTGGAGCAGGCCGCAACCGACGGAAATGGCCGCACCGCCGCAGCGCATCCAGCGCCTGCAGCTTCGGCGCCTGCCGCTCCCGAATCGGCAAAGGCCCGCCCGATCCTGCCAATTGCCGAAACTCGTCCGGCGCCTGGCGACCGCTCCGAAGAGCGTGTTCGCATGTCAAAGCGCCGCGCGACGATTGCGAAGCGACTCGTCGAAGCCCAGAGCACGGCCGCCATGTTGACAACCTTTAACGAGGTCGACATGTCAGCCGTCATGGCCTTGCGCGAGCGGCACAAGCAGTCGTTCAAGGAGCGGCATGGCGTCAGCCTCGGCATCGCATCGTTCTTCGTGAAGGCGTCGATCGGCGCGCTGCGAGCGTTTCCGCGCCTGAACGCGGAGATCCAGGGCGACGAGATGGTGCTGAAGCACTATTTCGACATCGGCGTTGCCGTTGGTGCGAGCGAAGGGCTCGTCGTTCCAATCATCCGCGACGCCGACCGCCTGTCGTTCGCGCAGATCGAGCAGCAGATCCGGGAGTTCGCGAAACGCGCGGAGGACGGCTCGCTCTCGCTGGCGGATCTCCGCGGCGGCACGTTCACAATCACGAACGGCGGTGTGTTTGGTTCGCTCTTGAGCACGCCGATCCTCAACCCGCCTCAGGTCGGCATTCTCGGTCTGCACGCCATTCAGCCACGCCCGGTCGCCGTCAGCGGCCAGGTCGTCGTGCATTCGATGATGTACGTCGCCCTCACCTACGATCACCGAATCGTCGACGGAGCCGAGGCCGTCCAATTCCTCGTCAGAGTCAAGCAACTCGTCGAAGATCCGGGAGCGCTGCTGCTCGACTAGGGGTCTCGACCAGGATCAGGTTCTACTGGGTTCTGCGAGGTTCTACCGGGTTCTGCAGGGTTCTACAAGGTTCTACGGGGTTCTCTCGGTTCGGGGCGCCATCGAAGAGACTTTTTCTTCTTCGGACAGTTTCGTAGATATTCGTGAAGTCGATTGCCGGCCTTCAGTGCACGGCAGCTCAGTCTCCACGCCTGTGTGAACTGGTCATCCGTAAAGTACTTCTCGTCGCGGCCATGCAGTAGGTGATCCTGGGTCTCGGCGAGTGACGCGAGAGCGATCTTCATGAAGTGTGCAAACTCGGGCGGGTCAAATCTTTTGAAGCCCTCAGCGATGTTGCTTGGGGCTGAACGAGCCGAGTTGCGAATCTGATCGCGGAACTTAAAATCCGCGCTTACTGTTCCCGACTTCGTCATCTGAAATACAACGCGACGAAGGGTCACGGCGAGCTGCCAAACCACCAGCTCCTCGAAGCGCTTCGCGACGATCATTGCGATCATTGGAGCAGAACTCGTGCCTCACGAGATATCTCCAATCTGCGACCGCGATCGACTATTGAGCGCAGAATCTTCGCCCCATGCTGAGGCCGAGGGTGGAGATTTCTGCAGCGATGGATGGAGAACAGGTGGCTTTTTGACGTGCTACGATCGCCGAACAACGCCGAGTCTGTTGAAGCCAAGGATTTCACCGAACCTTGCAGAACCCAGTAGAACCCTGTAGAACCTTGTAGAACCCAGTAGAACCCAGTAGAACCTGATCTGATCGCGAATGCCCTCCTATACCGCCAAAGATATAACCGTCCTCGAAGGGCTCGAGCCCGTTCGGAAACGCCCCGGCATGTACATCGGCGGCGTCGGCTCGACAGGCCTCCACCATCTTGTCTGGGAGATTCTCGACAACTCGATCGACGAGGCGATGAACGGATACGCCTCGAACATCGTCGTCACGCTTCACGACGACGGCTGCTCGATCACGATTGCGGACGACGGCCGGGGCATCCCGGTCGACAAGCATCCCAAGACGAAGAAGAGCGCCGTCGAGGTGATCTTCACCACGCTTCATGCCGGCGGCAAGTTCGAAGCCGGCAACTACAAGACCGCCGGCGGCCTCCACGGCGTCGGCGCGAGCGTCGTCAACGCGCTCTCGAAGGAGCTGGTGGCGCGCGTGCGCCGCGACGGCGCGGAATGGGAGCTGAAGTTCAAGCAGGGGCATCCGGTGGCGCCGCTGAAGAAGGCCGGTGCGGCGCGCGGGTCCGGCACGACGGTGTTCTTTCGGCCGGACACCACGATCTTTCCGAAGGTCGAGTTCGACGCCGACATCATCAAGCAACGGCTCGAGGTTTCAAGTTACCTGCACAAGGGGCTGAAGATCGTCTTCGAAGACGAGACGAAAGGCGAGAAGCACGTCTTCCAGCACAGCGAAGGGCTCGCTGATTACCTGAAGACGATCCTTCGAGAACGATCGGCCACCCCCGTGCACGAGGCGCCCTTCACGCTCGCGAAAGATGGCGACGACGGCGGGTTGCGTATAGACCTGGCGCTGCAGTGGACGCAATCGACCGACGAGCACGTGCGCAGCTACGTCAACGGCATTCCAACGGGATCCGGTGGCACGCACGAGAACGGCTTCCGTGCGGGGCTCGGGAAAGCCGTGCGCAACTTCATCGACACGCACAATCTCTCCCCCAAAGGGGTCACGCTCACGGCGGAGGACATCCGCGAGGGACTCGTGGCGGTGCTGAGCGTGTTCGTGGCAGAGCCGCAATTCCAGGGACAGACGAAGGATCGGCTGAACAATCCGGAGCTGTTGTCAGCCGTAGATTCGCAGGTGCGACCTGCGCTCGAGCACTGGCTCAACACGAACATCAGCATCGCCGAGTCCATCGTCGCCCGCGTCATCCTCGCTGCCCGAGCGCGCGAGGCGAGCCGCGCGGCCCAGCAGGAAGTTGCCCGCAAGACGGCCACCTCCGGCCGGCTGACGCTGCCCGGCAAACTGAGTGACTGCACCTCTCCGGGGCGCGAGGACAGCGAGATCTTCATCGTCGAAGGAGACTCGGCCGGCGGATCGGCCAAGCAGGGACGGGATCGAAGTCGTCAGGCGATCCTGCCGCTGCGGGGCAAAGTGCTCAACACCGAAAGTGCCTCGTTGGCCAAGGTCCTGGAGAACAAGGAGCTTTCCGATCTCGTCGTCGCGCTCGGTTGCGGCCTGGGAAAGAATTTTGATCTCGCGAGATTGCGCTACGCTCGCGTAATCATCCTGTCCGATGCCGACTCCGACGGCCATCACATCGCGACGCTCCTGCTCACCTTCGTCTATCGACATATGCCGGGGCTGATCACGTCGGGCCGGATTTTCCTGGCGCAGCCACCGCTTTACCGCATCGATCTTGGCAAGGAGACCTACTGGGCGCTCGACGACGCCCATCGCGATCGGCTGCTGAAGCTCCATGCGAACGGACGATCCAACCCGGAGATCACGAGGTTCAAAGGGCTGGGAGAGATGATGCCGAAGGTGCTGTGGGAAACCACGATGAACCCGCGCACGCGGCGACTCCTTCGCGTCGACATCAACGATCAGATCGTGACGGATCGCGTCATCAACGAGCTGATGGGGAAGGATCCGTCGGCGCGGTTCCGGTTCATCATGGACCGAGCAGAGGAAGCCGAGGAGCTCGACGTGTAGGCGACTCGGCTTCCGGAGCGAACCAGCAAGCGCCTGCGGCCCGAGCGAGGCCCGAAGCGGCCGAGCGAGAGCGAGCGGGGGTGGGGCCCCGCGAGCCGTGAGAGAGGAAGCCGAGGAGCTCGACGTCTAGCGACAGGCACAAGGGACAAGCATAGGTGCGAGCACGAACGGGAATCGCGCAGCTCCCTCTCCATGGCGGCCGGGCGCCGGCGTGGCTCTTCTCGCGCATGGTCAGGCTCGCCCGCGAGATCAGCATCCACGTCGTCTCCGAGTACGGCTCCGAGGAAATGCTGCGTCGATTGTCTGATCCGTTCTGGTTTCAGGCATTCGGGTGCGTCCTCGGATTCGACTGGCATTCGAGCGGCGTGACGACGACGGTGACGGGCGCACTCAAAGAAGGGATACGAGGTCTCGAGTCGGATCTCAGGTTTTTCGCAGGCGGCGGCAAAGGCGCGGCGTCGCGCAAGACGCCGATGGAAATCGCACAGGCCTGCGAAGCGCTGTCGGTGGATTCGCGTCCCCTCGTCTATGCCAGCCGTATGTCGGCCAAAGTCGACAGTGCCGCGGTCCAGGACGGATATCAGCTCTATCATCACGCGTTCTTCTTCACTCCCTCCGGCGGCTGGTGCGTCGTCCAGCAGGGCATGAACGACGACAACGGCATGGCACGCCGGTATCACTGGCTGTCGTCGTCAGTGCGAAGCTACGTCGATGAACCGCATGCCGCGGTTTGCGCCGAATCGGAAGCCCCGACGCTGAACCTGGTCGCTCATGAGAGCGAAGGCGTTCGAGGCGCATCGGCTGAGTTGTCGCGCCAATCCCCATCGATCGTGCTCGGTGAGCTGAAGAGGCTGCCAGCGTTGACGATGCCGAGGCGGCATGCGGTCCTGATCTCCGACGTCAACCCGGCGTATCTCGAGAAGATTCTGCTGAAGACCTACGAGCGTGCACCGGAGGATTTCGAAACGCTGCTGGGCATGCAAGGCGTCGGCGGCCGGACGCTGCGGGCACTCGCGCTCGTGTCGGAGATCATCTACGGAACACCAGCAAGCACTCGCGATCCCGCGCGATTCTCCTTCGCCCACGGAGGAAAAGATGGGTTTCCCTATCCTGTCGATACGGCAACCTACGACAAGACGGTCGAAGTGCTGCGCGCGGCCGTCAACCGCGCCGGCATCGATCGATCGGAACGCATCCAGGCACTGAAGCGGCTGGTGAAATTTGGCGAGGAGCGCGTGCGTGCTCGACTGTCGAACGTGGCGCCAAGTGCGCATAGTCCCGCGCCGGACGAGCCGAGGGAATGATGTCCCGGGGCTGGCTGCTGATCCTGTGCGCGTATCTCGCGCTGTGGCAACCGCTCACGTTTGCTGCCGAAGTCGCGACGTCGATTGACACGCTTGGAATGCGCGGACTTGCCGGTGTCCTCGAGCTCGTGGCGCACGGAGCTGTCACGGCGCTCGCGGTTGCGGCTGGATGGGGATTGTGGATTGAGAATCCGGGTGCGCGTGCGCTGGCCGAGATCGCGATTCCAGCGGCGGCTGCGACGGTCGTGCAGTCGCTTTACTGGACGCGGCTGCCGCACGACGTGATGCCGGAGAATCGCCTGCCGCTGGCGATCCTGGCGATGGCGCACGCGACGGGTTGGATGATGTATCTAAGAAAATCCCGCCGCGTGCGATCGCTCCTGCCTACCGACTGAGTTACTTCTTCTTCGGTTCGGTGGTCGTGCTCTTTGCCTTGGTGATCTTGGTGGCGTTGTTTTCCGACTTCGTCACCATCACCATGTCGCCTGGCTTCAGCTTGGCAAGCTCAGCCACTGCGCCGCCAGTCGCGGTCAAGGTCACGTTCGAGCCTGACGCGTCCTTCACGGTGATGGACTTGGCGGTCGCGTCGGTCGACACGACTTCGCCCTTCACAGACTCAGCCTTCGCGTGGGCTTCATGCTTGGCGGCTGGCTTGGTCTGATCCGCAGCCTTCGATGCCGATGACTTCGCGGCGGGCGCCTTGGCTGCAGTCTGGGCGTTCGCGGCAGCGGCCGTCGCTACAGCAACGGCGAGTGCGAGAACAATTTTCTTCACGGATAGCCTCCTGAAAGGTCGAGAGAGAGTAAGTGGCGGAACGAACTGCAATGGGGTTGCCGCGGGCGTCGCACAAAGGCGTGGCCGCATGTAATTGAAAACACGCGCCGAATGCCCATATGCTCCCACCCAGTTACATGGAGGGCCCGGTGCACAACCGCCACAGCGAGGCGCTTTTCCTGCAGGTTCTGCTGGGCTCGGCCGAGTATTGAACGAACCGAGTAGAACCCCGCAGAACCCCGCAGAACCTTGTAGGGGCTATGGAACTGTGACGGTGAGGACGATCTTCCCGACGTGCTCGCTGGCTTCCAGTCGCCGATGCGCCTCCGCTGCGTCCGTGAGACGAAAGGTGCGGTCAATGACCGGTCCAACTCGTCCGGACGAGAGGAGTGGCCACACACTGGCTTCCAGGTCGCGCGCAAACTCGCCTTTCTCTTCGACCGTGCGTATGCGCAGCGTCGAACCGGTGATGGTCAATCGCCGGCGCATGACGCGGCCGAGATCGATCTGCGACGTGTTGCCACCCTGCAAGCCAATCTGAACCAGGCGGCCTTCGAGGCTGAGACACTCGATGTTGCGGACGAAGTAATCGCCGCCGATGATGTCGAGGACGACGTTGACTCCCTCGCCAGAGGTTTCCCGGCGGACGACCTCACCAAAATCCTGCGTGCGGTAGTTGATGGCGACATCGGCGCCGAGTTGACGGCAGGCGTCGCACTTCGCGTCGGATCCAGCGGTCGCAAAGACCGTGCATTCGGACGCGCGTGCGAGCTGAATGGCGGTGGTGCCGATTCCGCTGGTACCGCCATGGATCAAGACGCGCTCGCCCGGTTGAAGCCCGCCGCGCCGGAAGAGATTCGTCCACACGGTGAAGAACGTTTCCGGCACCGCGGCCGCCGAGGCGACGGCCATGTCGCCGGGAATCGGCAGGCATTGCACGGCCGGCGCAACGCAAAACTCTGCATACCCGCCACCGGCCACGAGCGCGCACACCCGATCGCCCACCCGCCATCGTTGCGCGTGCGAGTCGACCTCGACGATGGTTCCGGCAACCTCCAGGCCCGGAATATCGGACGCACCGGGAGGCGGGGGATATCTTCCAAGACGCTGAAGAGCATCCGGCCTGTTCACACCGGCTGCTTCTACACGGATCAAGACCTCTCCCGCTGAAGGACGCGGCACCGGTCGATCAACGGGCTGCAGCACCTCAGGTCCACCCGGCGCGGTGATTTCGATCGCCGTCATTCGCTCGGGGACCACGTCATACGAGGATCGTGCGGGTATTGTCATGAGCGTCTTCGCGTGGTGCCGACCCGGTCAGTCGCACGTCTGCGGCGCCGGAGTGGCAGCCGCGAAGGGGCGGGCTTGTAGTAGCGAGTGAGCCAGCGGCTCAACCCGTCGAGCCCAGGAAAGAGCACACGCTCGTTCACATTCGACTGATCGAGTTTGTCCCGGATTTCCCACTTCAGCGCGGACGGTACGATCACGCGCCGGCACAAGTCGGGGTGCTGACCCAGCCAGTCGTCGAGCCTGGCCGACGGACTCGACATCAGCGAGAACAGCGCCAGCTGATTCAGGATTCGCTGATCGACCGCCGGTGGCTCCAGGAATACGACGAACGGCTCGCGGCGGAGAGCGTCGAAACTGCGAAGCGACGGAAACGGCGACAGCATCTCGACCGTGAACGTATCCGAACCCTCCTCGCGCAGGATCCGCTTCAGCCGAGCGGGCAGCCGCTTGTTTGCTTCCACGAAGTTGACGCACCATACGATGCCGTCGTGGCCGAAGTCGGTCGTGTTTTCCGTTGCGAAGTGAAGGGCGACGAGCGGCGAGTAGGTCCAGTCGAGCAACCGCGTGGGAAGCCCGCGATGCTGACCGAGCGCGAGCCAGTCCCACACCGAGTCGGCGCCGCTGACCTCGCCGTGTCCGTACTTGCGGAAATTGCGCAGAAGCGCCAGCTCGAGCCGAGCCGTGTCCGCACTCGGTTCCGCGAGCCGAACGAGCGAGCTCACGAGCGTATGGCCTACGCGATTCATGCCGCGAAACGCGAAGGGGGATCGAAAGCGCTGCAGGTCGCGATTCCAGGATCCTTCGTACAACGCGTCAAGAATGTCGAGCCAGCTTTGCACCATTCACTCCACCAGGCACGTCAACCGCAAGCCGTATGCCGATGAATGCACTCTCGACCGACCTCTACCAGCTGACAATGATGGCGGGCTACCTCCACCGCCAGGCGCTCGACGTTCGCGCCACCTTCGAGCTGTTTGTCAGGAGGCTGCCACCTCATCGCAATTTTCTCGTCGCCGCCGGACTGGAGCAGGCGCTGAGCTACCTGGAACAGCTTCACTTCAGCGCCGAGGAGATCGCATGGCTTCACGATCTGCCGGCGCTCGCTCATGTCCCGCCGCCATTCTTTGACTATCTTCGCTCGTTTCGCTTCTCCGGAGATGTCTGGGGAATGCCGGAAGGTACGCCGCTGTTTCCCATGGAACCCATCCTGCGCGTCTCGGCTCCCCTCGCCGAAGCGCAGCTCGTCGAAACGGCGCTTCTCGCGATCATCAATTTTCAAACGAGCGTGGCCAGCAAAGCCGTGAGGATTGTACGGGCGGCAGCCGGGCGCTCGGTGATGGAATTTGGTGCGCGTCGCGCTCATGGGCTCGACGCCGCCTTGCTTGCCGCGCGGGCGAGCTATCTGGCCGGGTGCGACGCTACATCGTTCGTCGAGGCGGGACGAGAGTTCGGCATCCCGCTGACCGGGACGATGGCTCATTCATGGATCCTCGCTGCGCCGACCGAGCTCGACGCGTTCACGTCATACGCCCGGCTCTTCGGCGATCAGACGGTGCTGCTGCTCGACACGTTCGACGTGGACGCCGCGACACAGACCATTGTCGATTCGCAGCTGCGGCCGCAGGGCGTACGCATCGACAGCGGCGAAGACCTGGCAGCATCCGCCCGCGCCGTGCGCGATCGGCTCGATCGCGCCGGCCTCACATCCACCCGGATCATCGTCAGCGGCGATCTCGATGAGCGGAAGATCGCCGACCTTGTCGCCGCACGGGCGCCGATCGACGCGTTTGCGGTCGGTACGGCGCTCGTCACCTCGGAGGACGCCCCGGCGCTTGGCGGCATCTATAAACTCGTGGAGCTGGAGGACGAAGGCGTGATTCGCCGGGTGATGAAGCGCAGCACGGGCAAGAACACATGGCCGGGCCGCAAACAGGTCTGGCGCGTCTCGATCGGCGGTCGCGCCGTCCGCGACGTGATTGCGTTTGACGACGAGCCCGCACCCGCCGAAGCCAGTCCGCTATTGCAACCGGTCATGCATCACGGTGCGCGCACGACGGCGGCGCCTTCGCTGGAGAACTCGAAAGGCTATTGCCGCCGCATGACCGAAGCGTTGCCGCCAGCGCTTCTCACGCTGGAGAGATCTGCCGATTACCCCGTGCAGCCAAGCGAGTCACTTGACGCCACCATACGGTGAGGTGTGGCGTCGCGCCCGCGATCACCGTATGGCGATCTCTCCGATCGCCGCGCCGCGGTTATCGTCACGCGTTCGATCCAGCCGAATGTCAATTCGCCGCACCCTGCGGGACCCCGGTGGCGGCATGCGCAGGACGATCGCATGCCATTCCGCGTCGGCGAGCACGAGTTGATCGCCGGGACGATCGTCGATGGATATGCTGACGGTGATCGGCCAGTCGCCGGGTTCATCGAACGTCGTCCGCACGGGAATCTCGATGAGTCGGGCATCGGACGGGACAAACAAGGACGAGTGGCTTCCCATCCATCTGAACCGTCGACCGGCGACCTCTTCCCATCCACGCATCCCCGACGTCGTGGAATGCCGTGACCGCGCGAGCCAGAGCAAGCCCGCACAGCTCACTAGCAGCACTGGGCTCCAGAAGAACAGCCCCTTCTGCACGCTGAAGAGCACCTGGACAACGCGTGGAGATGCGAAGTTGAAACCGAGATCGCCGTACGAGCTGACGAATATTCGGCCCGTCGCCTGATAGTAGATCGCCAGCTGCGGGGAGACCACGATGGCGGCGACGATGGCCATGACGGCGACCATCCGGCGTTCGCGCGTGAAGTGCGCCAGACGCGCGCGGAGCGACGAGAGGCCGGTGATGTTGTAGAGAGGAAAGAAGAGCAGAAAGAGCACATTCGTATGTCGCGCGAGCACGATCAGCCCCGACACAATTCCGAGCAGCGTCGATACGTCCGTGCGCGGCTGGTCGTACCAGTGCTCCGTCAGTTCGAGGAACGCGGCCAGGAGGAAGAACGAATAGGGATGGCTGTAGGAACTGGGTCGAACGTGTATCCAAGCAGGCACAGCGCAGGCTCCACCGAGAACCCACCTGGAGCGGTTCGCGAGTGTTCGCTGACTCTCGAGTCCTTTCCGAAAGTCATTTCAGGCCGGAGGGCAGCCGCGGCGACGAGAGCAGCGCTTCGAATTCCGTCCAGCGCTTCGCCGGAGCGTTGGCCGTGCCACCGCGCGATTCAATGTAGTGGCGCACCATGTCCTTCCCGACGTTGTAGTTGATGACATAGCTTCGGTACTGGTCGACGAAACGCACGCGCTGGACGGCGCGATCGTGCTGCATGAGCGCGTAGCGCTCGAGCCACCGAGCGGCCTCGGCCGCGTCAATCTGCTTGTTCAGATATCGCCGAGCGGCCTCGTTCCCTGCATACGACAGTTGATCGACGAGCGCCTGCACCTCGTAGTACTCGGCGGCTTTCGACGGATCCAGTCCGGCCACGGGAAAGATCGTCGTTTTTTCGAAGTCGGCCCGATCCGTTCCCGGGAAGGCCACCTCGATCCCGAAGTTGGCCGTGCCCTCCGCGATCAGGGACTGCGGCGAAAACAATGGATACACGGTGTACTCGATCCATCCGCGATCCTTGACGAGGTTTTTTTCGAGCAAGGCATTGTAGACGTGATGCCCTGGGTAGCCCTCGTGACAGGCCAGGTCGATGGCGCGATCGACGTAAATCGGAAGGTCGGTGTTGACCTGGATCAGGCTGCGAAACCCTCCCTGATACCAGTTGTAGCCGCTCCACGACTTGTTCGTGACGTACTCGACCGTGAATTTCTCGTCTGCGGGCAACTTGACGTGCTGAAGCGTTCGTTCCCGACACGCCTGGATGGCGCGCTGAAACACCTGATCGAGCTTGTCGCGCGGGATGATGAATGCGTTCCGGTACGACGCGTATCGCTCGACGAGCGGGCCGTTTCCTGGGAAGCGCTTTTCCAGTCGATCGAGGATTTGTTGAAAGTGCGATTCGGGATAGGTCGGCGCGACCGCATCGTAGAGCGCCTGCGATTCTTCGTCGAACGAGAGGCGTTCGCCCTTGAGCATTCGCACCCGCGCCGACAGGGCTGACAGTTGCCGCTCGAGATACTGCGCCCGCAGCCGCGACATCTCGTCGTTCCCGGATTTTCCGCTGGCGCCCGCCGCCTGGGCTGCCTGATGCTGCCGGGCGAGATCTCCCGTCAGCGCACGCGCGCGCGAACCAATCGCATCCAGGTCAATCTTTGAAGTCTCGGCCTCCTTCTTCCATTCCGGAGGTCCGTAATACGCATCCACGTAATCGGCATCGTGCTGTCCCATTGCCAGGACGAGCTTCACGTACTGATCGGCGATTGTGTCCATTGGACTGCCCTTCGTCGCCTGCGCGCGAAGCTCCTCATGTTTCAGCCCGGCCGTGAAGACCGCCGCCGCGAGAACGCAACCCGACAGAACGACGTGTTTCATGGCTCCCTCTCGGTCGAGCTTACGATTGCTCCGACGCAGCCCATTGTAGTTTCACATTCCGTGGCATGGTCCGCCGTTTGATACGGACAAGCTTCGCATGCGCGGCTTCTTCTATTCCTTCCTCGGGTACTTTCTGACCCCCGTCGGGCTGGTCGTGATGGGGGCGCTCGACTCCTCGATGGTGTTCTTCCTGCCATTGGGAATCGACTTCGTCGTCATTCTTCTCGCGGCGAGAAGGCCCGAGCTGTTCTGGTTGTATGCGATGCTCGCGACGGTCGGGTCAATCATCGGCGCCGCAGGCACGTTCTGGATCGGACGCCAGGTCGGGGAGCACGGCCTTTCGAAGCTGCTGAAGCCGTCTCGTCTGGAGCGCATTCAGCAGCGTGTGGGGGACGGCGCTGCCGTGACGGTCGCCGCCCTGGCGATCATTCCGCCGCCGTTTCCGTTCACCGCGTTTGTGCTGACGAGCGGCGCCTGGCGCGTCGACGCGTGGACGTTCTTCACCACGCTCGCTGGCGTCAGGGCGGTTCGGTTCCTGGCGGAAAGCGCGCTGGCCGCCTACTACGGACGGGCGCTGCTCGCCTGGATGCAATCGCCGACGTTCAAGATTGCCGTGGGGGCCCTGACCGTGATTGCGGTCGTCGGAACCATTGTTTCCGCGATCGCGGTCTACCGAAGCACCCGGCGAGGCGTCAGATCTTGAACCTCAGCAGCGCAGCGACGCCGCCGTAGTCGGCAAGAAGATCGGCATCTTCAATGAAGGTCAGCCGAGCGCCGGTCTGCTTTGCTCTCGAAACGAGCTCGTCGGCAAGCCGGACGATTTCCGGACTGGCGTCCGCGGGCTCGCCAGCCGACACCGGTTCGAGAACAGGCTCCTGGATCGCGGCATCATTTGCGGATCCGGCCGACACACCCAACGACCCCGTGTGCATCTTCTGCAGAGTCGCCGCGATCAGGAGTTCGTCCACCTGTCCGTTGATGAGCGCGGCGAGCGTGCTCTCCGGTCCCACGACGCCAAGACCGCCAGCGCGATACGCATCGAGCGCTGCGCTCACTTTCTCGCGATCTTCCTGCGTGTTCACCCGAGCCATGACCTCGAGTGACGCCTTCAGAACATCGGCTGCGGCTGCATGGGACTCGACACGAATGTGATCGACCACTTTCTCGGCGAGGTGTTTCGGGAGGTGTTCGCGCAAGAGCGGCAACGAGACCTCGTCGCAGGACACGATGACTTGTGTAATTCCCTCGTCGCGCACGATTCGATCCAGTGCTTCGACGACCTCCTTGACGTGAGCGACGTGGAAGTTCTCGACGTGACGCTGATAGCGAGCCTGCGACCATCCACCCTGCGTCGTGCCGTGGGTCTTGACGTTTTTGACCTCGCGATCCTGTTCGACCTCGCCGGTCGCAAACACAAAAATACGTGCCAGATTGGTGTCGGTCACGACGGCGGCATATCTTGGGAACTGGGATTGGAGGCGAGCGAGCGGATACAAGTGGGGCCGATCGCCGATGTGCAGCGCGTGCTGCGGGATCACCCCGGCCGACTGTACAGTCTCGAACAGCTCGCCCGCGGCACAGGCAAAGATGGCGATGCTGTTCGCCGACGGCTGTCGATCATTTTCAAGGTAGCGGACGATTCGCTCGATATCGCGGTCGAGGCTTTCGCGTTCCGGTGAATTCAGCGGATAGGTGCGGCTTCGTGCCTTGAGCTCCTTCCGCGTAAAGGTCTCATATTGATCGCGTCCGCGGTGGTCTGGACGCGTGTCAAGGTACAAGCTCACGACCGGATACGGTGCCGGCTCGAACGCGGCCAGCTGGTCGAGCTGTTCAGTCAGGGGCATACGGTCCTCCGGACCAATTTCTCCGCAAGTCCTGTGCCCAGGTCGCCGGGGTCAGACCGGGGTCAGACCGGGATCAGACGTCGGTTGCCTCCCTCCGTGTAGACTACCGACAGCTCAGCAACCTGACTCCGAGGGCCGACGTCTTCATGCCGATCCGCAACGTTCCACTCTGGCTCGATCGTTACCCGAAATCCCGCCGTCCTTCCTATCCACGCTTCCGAGGCGATCTTGAAACCGACGTCGTCATCGTCGGCGGCGGACTGACCGGCTGTGTCTGTGCATGGTCATTTGCCGGAGCTGGAGTGAAGACGATTCTGCTGGAAGCCGAGGCTATCGGCGGCAGCGGAACCGCGGAGTCTGCCGGCCTGATTCGGGAGGACTTCGACGCGTCATTTCGCGAAAGCACGATCGCGCACGGACTCCGCGCGTCGCGGACGATGTGGCAGGCGATGAGGCGCTCGTCGCTCGATTTTTCCGCGGCGATTCGCCGGCTGGGTATTCGTTGCGATCTCGCGCCGACTGATTGCCTGACGATCGCCCGCGGGTACTCCGAAGGCGCACGACTCCTGCAGCGCGAGTATCAGAGTCGTCACGAGGCCGGGCTCGATCACATCCGATTGAAGCCTGCAGCCGTGAGCCGGCAGGCCGGCATTGAGAGCGGCGGCGCGATTCGGACTCACGGGTTCTCTTTCGATCCCTATCGCGCCTGCGTGGGATTTGCCGCTGCGGCCGATTCACGCGGTGCGTTGCTGCACGAGGACTCTCCGGTCCGACGAATCCGGGCCGCTCGGAAGCAGGTCGTGGTCACGACCGCCACGGGCATTATTCGCGCGTCGGCGGTCCTCGTGGCTACGTCTGCCGCGCTGGCGGATCTGCGCGCGCTGCGCCGCCACCTCAAAGCCGTAGACAGCTATGCCGTCGTCACCGAGCCGCTGCCTGCCAGCGTCCGTCGGCAGGTTGGCAGCCGGTCGAGCGCCCTTCGGGATACTGACGCTCCTGCACATCTACTGCGATGGCTGAAGGACGATCGCGCGCTCTTTGCTGGTGCCGATCAACCGGTCGTGGGGGATCGCGCTCGAGCGAAGGCTCTGGTGCAGCGAACTGGTCAGTTGATGTACGAGCTCTCGGTCTTGTATCCGGCGATCTCGGGGTTGCAGCCGGAATGGGCCTGGAGCTCGACTCATTACGAAACTGTTGACCGCCTGCCGTTTATCGGGCTTCATCGGAATTTTCCACGGCATTTGTTCGCGATGGGAGCCGCCCAGCATGGCGCCGGCTTTGCGTGGCTCGCGGCGCGGATCCTGCTGCGGCACTACCAGGGGGATCCGGCCAGGGGAGACGATCTGTTCGGCTTTGCCCGGGTCCTCGGCAAGTAACGCCAGGCCCGGCCCTCGGGTCTAAAGGAATCAACGTTTCTCGTTGACGAGAGGCGTATGATCCGCCGCTGGGGAGCCGCATCATGCAGCAAGGGCGAAACGAGCCTCTCGATCGCGAGCGCGTCCGACACGGCGAGCACGTGGTCGAACATCTGCTGCGCCGCGCCGGTTTCGGCGCCGGGCAGGATGAAATCGACGACTACATGGAGCTTGGGCTGACCGCCGCGGTCCGCCAGCTGCTCGATTACGAGAGCGTCCCCGATGACGTCGATTCACTGATCGGCAAGGCCGGCTATGTGGCGACGACCTCGAACGGCGCATTCCAGCCGCGCACGGTGATCAACGATTCGCGTCAGCGCTGGCTCTTCCGCATGATCCATTCGCGCCGTCCTCTCCAGGAGAAGATGACGCTGTTCTGGCACAACCACTTCGCCACCGCCTATTCGAAGGTTTCCGGTGCGCTCGGCGCCGAAGAAGGCGCGCGTTACATGGCGGCGACGTCGAGCGAGGATCCGAATCAGGTCAAAGGCCAGATCGAACTATTTCGTGAGTTCGCGCTCGGCAACTTCCGCGATCTGCTGATCGCGGTGGCGAAGGACACGGCGATGCTCGTGTGGCTCGACGGCCGCACAAACGTGAAGGGCAAACCGCAGGAGAACTTCGCGCGTGAGTTGATGGAGTTGTTCACGATGGGCGTCGATACGTTCGCCGAAACGGACGTTTACGCCGGCGCACGCGTCTTCACGGGCTGGAATCTTGCCCGCCCGCAGAACGCCTACTACACCTTCAGCTACGTCGCCGGACAGCACGACACCACCGCCAAGGAGTTCACGTTCCCGATTTACTCCAACGGCAGCAAGGTGATTCCGGCCCGGGCGCAGGACGCGGGCATGCAGGATGGCCTGGATCTGATCAATGCCGTCGCGGCGCATCCGGCAACCGGCCCGCGGCTCGCTCGCAAGCTGTATCAGTTCTTCATCAGTGAGGTGTCGGAACCGGATCAGGGGGTCATTGCCGATCTGGCGAACACCTACTACAGCAGCAAGTTCGAGATGAGGCCGGTGATGGAGAAGCTGCTGCTGTCTTCGCAATTCACCGCGGCCGAGAACCGCTACGCGCGCTATTCGTGGCCCGCGGAATTCGTCGCGCGCGCGATCAAGGAAGTGGGGTGGGCTGGCTTCTCGGTGAACAATGCGCTGGGTCCGATGGCGAATATGGGCCAGCAGCTGTTCGAGCCGCCCGATGTCGCGGGTTGGGATCTCGGGACCAACTGGTTTTCCAGCGGTGCGATGCTGACGCGGATGAACTTTGCGTCGCAGCTGGCGACAAATCAGCGGGTCGCCCTGCGGGATCTCGCGCGCGGCGCGAGGCAAACGCCCGAAGCGCTCGCGTCGTTCATGCTCGATCGGCTGACCGCCGCGCCATTTGCCCGTGAGCCGTACCAGGCGCTGCTCGACTACGTGCGCGCCGGCGGGTCGTGGACCGGATCGGACGCTCAGCTCCTCACCAAGGCTGCCGGTCTCGCACACTTGATCGTTGGTTCCGGCGATTATCAACTCGTATAGGGACGACGAACATGGCCATCACCAGACGCGAGTTCGTGCGTGGCGGCGTCGCCGCGTTCACCATCAGCTTCGCGGCGCCCGCCTTCCTTTCGGATCTCGCACGAGCGCAGGGCCGTTCTCGCCGCAATCTCGTCGTGTTGTATCTCAGCGGCGGCAACGATTCGCTGAGCATGCTGATTCCGTACAACGATCCCGAGTACCGCAATCGCCGGCCGACCATCGCCATTCCGGCGGCCAACGTGCTGCAGATCGGGTCCGATCGTTCTGGTGTGGCGCTCGGTCTGCATCCCCGCCTGACCGGTTTGCGCACGATCTTCAACTCAGGACGGCTGGCTTTCATTCAGCGGACCGGTTATCAGAACTCCAGCCGTTCACATTTCGAAGGAACGGACATCTGGTCCACGGCCGATCCCCGATCGCCGCAGGGCAACGGATGGCTGGGCCGCTATCTCGACACGCTGCCCTCGCCTGCCGATCCGCTGACGGCCTGGTCTACGACCGGCGTGATTCCGCGGACGCTGCAGGCGAATCACGTCGGGGTGCCGTCCATTCCGAGCGCGCAGGGCTATACGTTCGCGTCGCCGAACGGTGGCGCGGACAACGGGTTCGCACGCGAAAGTGCCACACGCATCGCTTCCCACCTGCCGGTCGATCAGCCTCATCTGGCCTTCGTCAACGCGACCGCGCAAGGCGCCTTTGCCACGCTCGATCGCGTGATACAGGTTGGCACCTACGCGGCCACCGTGACCTACCCGAACAACGGGTTCGGTCTCGCGCTCCGCACGATTGCGGGAGCGATGGTGAAAGGGGTGGGCACCAAGGTCTTCTGGGTGCAAACGGGTGGGTACGACACGCACGCGGCGCAGAACCCGAATCAGGCCAACGGCTCCTACGCCGGGCTCATGGCGACACTCAACGACGGCCTGTTCGCGTTCTATACCGACCTGGTCAACCAGGGACTCTTGAGCGATACGGTCGTGCTGCAGTTCTCGGAGTTCGGCCGGCGCATCAACGAGAACGGCAGCCAGGGTACCGATCATGGCGCGGCCAGCGTCATGATGGCGATGGGCGGGACGGTGCGAGGTGGAATCTTCGGCACGGCGCCGAATCTCCGTGTCACCCCCGACAACCCGACGCTCGAAAACAGCGGAAACGACGTTCACTACGAAACCGACTTCCGCTCGGTCTACGCCAAGGTCGTCGATTCGTGGCTCGGAGGCGACTCCGTGCCGGTGCTGGGCGGGAACTTCAGGGGAGGAGCGCCGGAGATTCTCTGACGCTTGCCAAGTTAAAAGTTAGAAGTTAGAAGTTAAAAGTGAAGATTGAAAGTCGAGAGGCGAAATCCTCGTCGCTCTTACTTTTTCCTTCTAACTTTTGACTTTTAACTTTTGCTGTCTATTCACCGAATATCCCTCTGAACGCCAGATCGATTTCCGGGTATCTGAAGTGAAACCCGTGCGACAGCGCGCACTGCGGAACCACGCGCTGGCCGGTCAGGACGAGCGCCCCCATTTCTCCGAGAACCAGACGCAGCGCGAACGCGGGTGCGGGAATGAACGCAGGCCGGTGCATGGCGCGCCCGAGGGCCCTGGCGAATTCGCGGTTGGTGACCGGAACGGGCGACGTCGCGTTGACCGCGCCGGTCACTCGAGGTGAATCCACGATCCACCGGATCATCTCGACCCAGTCGATGCGGTGAATCCAGGATACGTAGTGCCGCCCCGACCCCATGGGTCCGCCGGCAAAGAAGCGAAACGGCGTCATCATGCGCGGAAGAACGCCGCCGCTCCGTTCCAGCACCAGCCCGGAACGGAGAAGCACGACACGGGTGGCCGCGCTCTGGGCGCGTAACGCTTCCGCTTCCCACTGCGTGCAAAGCTGTGCAAGGAAGTCGTTGCCGGCTGGTGACGCTTCGGTCTTCACGTCGCTTCCCGCGTCGCCGTAATACCCGACGCCACTGGCACTGATAAACACAGGCGGCCGCAGCGCCGATTCGGTAATCGCCGCGGCGACGCTCCGCGTCGAGCGGATCCGGCTGTCGCGGATGACCGCCTTGCGCTCGGCGGACCACCGTTCGTCCCCGAGCCCGGCACCAGCGAGATTGACCACCGCGTCGGCGCCGTCGACCACGGCTGCCCACGGGCCGCTCTTGCCGTCGGCCCGCCACCCGACCCTCGTCACGCCTGGCACGCCGGTGCCCGGGTCGTGACGGGAGTCGCCGGGCAGCAGCGCGCGGGTCAGCACACGAACGTCGTGTCCGTCTTCCGCACAGGTTTCCGCGAGTTGCGTCCCGAGGAAGCCTGTCCCGCCGGCTATCACAATTCTCATGGTGCGTTGGACGAACGGCAGGGAAGCGAGGTTTGCACTATAATGGAACTCGCTCCCACCGCCGCAGATTCATGCATCACTTTCGACGCGCAGCGCTCCTGGCTCTTGCCGGAACCGCCTTTGCCGCGACTGTTTCTGCTCAGGCGCCCTCATCCGGAGGCAATACAGCTTCGCCGGCCGCACCCGAATTCCTGCCGGTTCCATCGAACGTCAAGGCGGAAGGGCTGCCGCCAATTCCGGCATCGATCGTCCAGGATCTTGCCCCGTACGCGTCGTCGCGCCGGGCGTTGCTGTTCGGCTGGCACCCAAAGCGGCGAGAGATTCTGATAACCACTGCCTTTGATGGAAATACCTTTCAGATCCATTCAGTGGCTGGCCCCGGAATGGATCGGCAACAATTGACTTTCTTTCCGACGGGCGCCGGCATTGCTGCGGGAAGCGTCGCGGTGGGAAACGTGGGGGCCTGGTATTCCCCGGATGCCTCGTACATCGTGTTTAGCAAGGACTCGACGAGCGGCGGCGAAGCGATGCAGCTCTTTCGTTTCGATCTCGCGACAAAGAAAACCACCCTCCTGACCGATGGCAAGTCGCGCAATGGGCTGCCGGCGTGGTCGCACCATTCGGGTCTCATCGCATTCGAATCTACACGGCGCGGTGGTCATGACGGCGCCGATCGCGATTTGTGGGTGATGAATCCCAATGATCCCTCGAGCGCGAGGTTGGTCTCGGAGGTCGAAGGTAACTGGAACATTGCGGATTGGTCACCCGATGATAGTGAGCTTCTGGTGGTGAATTCTCCGCAGGCCAACACGAGGACGTCTCTGTGGCGCGTCAACGTCAAGACCGGGCAGAAGAATCCAAATCAGTCCTGACGGAGAGCCAGCCGTGTGGCGAATGCCCGGCTACTCGCCGGATGGTCGTTACGTGTACGCGCTGAGCAACCGCAACTCGGAGACGCTGCGCCTTTGGCGCGGAGAAGTTGCGACCCGGGCGTGGAAACCGATTACCGGCGAAGCCGACGACCTGGAGTCGTTCGCGCTTTCTCCAGATGGCCGCACGATCGCAGCGGTGTTCGATAGTACCGACGAGCAGTCGGGTCGAGCTTCTCGACGCCAGCACATTCAAGGTTCGTTGGGCGCCGAAGCTTCCAGCTGGCCAGCTCATCCCGCGACCACCTGTCTGGCGGCCCGACAGCAGCGAGGTGGCGTTCTCACTTTCGTCCCTTCGAACCTTTGCTGATGTCTTTTCGGTGAACGCGCGAACGGGTGCAGTCGAGCGCTGGACGAAGAGCGAGTTCGGGGCGTTTGATCCCGACTCGTTGCCTGAACCGGAAATCGTCAGATGGAAGAGCTTCGATGGGCTGACCATCTCGGGAGTTCTGTACCGTCCGCCCGAACGATTCACCGGACCCCGGCCCGTCGTCATCAGCATCCACGGCGGTCCAGGCGGATCGTCTTCGCGCGAACGACCGCGATATCAGGGACGCAGCGCGTATCTGCTGAACGAACTGGGTATCGCGCTCGTGTATCCCAATGTTCGTGGCAGCTGGGGCTTTGGCAAGGCGTTCGGCCGGCTCGACGATGGGACGAGACGCGAAGATTCAGTCAAGGACATCGGCGCGCTGCTGGATTGGATCGAGACGCAGCCGACGCTCGACAAGAATCGCGTGATGGTCACGGGCGTCAGCTACGGCGGATACATGACCTATGCGGTTGCCGAGATGTACAGTTCGCGCCTGCGCGGTGCGCTTGCGGCCGCGGGGATCTCTGATTTCATCACCTATCTCGAAACGACGGACCCAACCCGGCCTGAGGATCGACGGGCGGAGTACGGGGACGAAAGAGATCCGGAAATGCGGGAGTTCCTGAAACGCATCTCGCCGGTGACCAGCGCCTCAAAGCTCCGGGTTCCACTGTTCATCGTGCATGGCGCCAACGATACTCGCGTGCCACCCAGCCAGGCCGAGGAGATGGCTCGGATTGTCCGCGCCAATGGTGTGCCCGTCTGGATGACGGTGTATGCCGATGAGGGCCACGATTTCTGGGCCAAGCCGGCGAACAACAACTTCTGGTTCTACACCTGGATCCAGTTCATCAAACAGTACCTGCTGAATTAATCTCAATCCGAGGGGCTTCGCCCCTCGGACTCCGACACGCGCTCTCGCGCGCCGCTTCGACGGCGCGCTCCATCGCGTGGCTCGCTCGCCGCCGCATCTCGGGGTGAGCGTCAGGTTTATGAGGCACCGTCTAATCTCAATCCGAGGGGCTTCGCCCCTCGGACTCCCCGACACGCGCTCTCGCGCGCCGCTTCGACGGCGCGCTCCGATCGCGTGGCTCGCTCGCACGGCTCGCTCGCATCTCGGGGTGAGCGTCAGGTTTATGAGGCACCGTCTAATCTCAATCCGAGGGGCTTCGCCCCTCGGACTCCCCGACACGCGCTCTCGCGCGCCGCTTCGACGGCGCGCTCCGATCGCGTGGCTCGCTCGCACGGCTCGCTCGCATCTCGGGGTGAGCGTCAGGTTTATGAGACACCGTCTAATCTCAATCCGAGGGGCTTCGCCCCTCGGACTCCCCGACACGCGCTCTCGCGCGCCGCTTCGACGGCGCGCTCCGATCGCGTGGCTCGCTCGCATCTTGGGGTGAGCGTCAGGTTGATGAGACAGCTTCAAGTGGCTAGCGCGTGCTGGTCGGCCGGCTCTCGGTCAGCCACTCATTGACTTCATCGAGCACGTCCGCAAGCTCCGATCGTCTCCGTCTCAACCGCTCGCGAGTATCCGCGCGCGTCCGCTGAATGAGGAACCAGGCGCGGACCGCGTCGATCACGGACGACTCGCGTTCGAACGCGAACAGGCCGGCCACGGCGACGAGAGGCAAGAGCATGAACGTCAGGGCTCCGGCCATGGGGCCGCGCCACCACCAGCCGACGGCAACGAATGCGAGCAGCCAGGCGGCGTAAATCAGAAAGCCGCCCACGACTTTGGCGGTCGCGGCGACGTCAGGCTCGCGCGTGAACCAGCGCGCGCCATAGCCGGTCAGACGATAGGGAACCGCGAAGAAGATCAGTGCCAGCGCCGACAGTGGAACGAGGAGGATCGCCGCCAGCATCTCGCGCACTGCAAATCTCACGGCCTCGCCGGTCGAAACCGTCCAGTCGAGATGTCGATCGCGGAGTCCGAACCGCTCAAGCCGTTGCTGATAGCGGTGCAGTCGCATCAGAATCTCGTCGTACCGCTGCGGGTCACTCGAGCGCAGCCGCTCGATGCCCGCGGCGATGACGCGGCGGCGCTCGACGCGTTCTCGAGGATCTCGGCCGATTCCTCTCGCCGCTGAATACATGCGGTCGACGCGATCGACGAGAGCGGTATCGGTCTTCAGCTCCGCTTCGATCAGCAGCCGTCGCATGCGCTCGCCAATACGATCGGTCAGCTCACGGGCCGCTTCCGGATGAGCCGCCGAATCGGCGAGATCCTCACAGGTGAAACTTTGACCGTAGATCACGGTGACGCGCGAACGAAACGTGGTCTTTCGATCGAAGTTCAGGCCCACGGGGACGAGATGGACACGGGTTCCCGCACGCTCGGCGCTGAGCGCCATGCGGGCCGCCCCTGTCCGCAGCGGTACCAGCCGTCCTGTCGAGTGACTGACGCCTTCGGGAAAAATGCAGATCGCGTCGCCAGCCGCCAGCGCCGCGATCGACGGCGGCGAATGTCTCCGAGTTCTTCGAGACATCGGCCCCTGATCCAGCTTTCGATAGACCGGAATCGCGCCCGAGCCGGCGACGAGGGACCGAGCGGACCTTCGAACAGCATGGACTTCGCCAGGAATCGCACGTCCCGTTCTGCCGTCGCCCAGATCACGGCCGGATCCAGCAGTGCGTTCGCGTGGTTGGGCAGGAGGAGCGCGGCTCCGCTCTCCGGCGGCTTGCCGACGCAGTCAACGCGATAGAACACGTGACACGCGACCCGCGCCAGGAAGCGGATGATCGGGAAAGCCGGCATCAAGACAGACTGTAACCGAATGCCGACTTGTGTTTGGCTGCTGGCTTCCGGCTGCTGGCTCCTGGCGAGCTTCTGGCCGCTGACTTTTGGCTTCCTCGCGATTCGAGGATTCAGTGATTCGAGGATTCGACGATTCGACGATAAGTGATTCGCGATGAGTGATCAGGGATGAGCGATTCAATGATGAGCGATTCAGTGTGTATGCCGAGCGACCCACTCGCGCAACAGCGAATCGACCACAACGTAGCGCGCGCCCTCGCGCGCGAGGATGTCCTCGCGCACGAGAGCGCTGAGCGACGCCTGCACGGTTGACGCACCACCCAGCCGATATCGCGTGCGAACGTCGGCCGCCAGCAGCTCGCGCCCTTCCTCGAGCACCGCGCCGCGGAGGGCCGCGCGCTGCGCGAGCGTCAGGCGCTGCCACGTCGCCTCGAAGATGCGCGTCGTGCTCGCCGAGCAACCGCTTCAGCGTTTCGTGCAGGTCGTCCAGCCCGACCGTCTTTCCTCCCTGCGCATCGTCCCAGACCTCGTGCGCGAGACGCTGAACGTCGTACGGCAGATTGCCGGCCAGTTCGACGATGGCCGCGCCGAGTCCGGGCGCGGGACGCAGACGAGTGGCCCGGAAACGCGCCTCGATGAAGTCGGCGAAGCGATCGGCCGGAATCTTCTGCAGGCGCATGACCGGCCCGGCCTTGTAGAAGGGACGGCTGCGTCCGAGCATCCGCTCCATCAGGCTCGGTTCGGAGCCCGAGAACACATAGCCGACCTGGCGCTGATGCTGCACCGCCGCGCGCAGCGCATGCTCGACGCTGCCGCCATTGAACGACGCCATCGCCTGGAATTCGTCGAGGGCGATCGCCAGCTTGCGCCGGCGCGCCTCGGCGATGCGCCCGGGCAGCGCGAACACTTCCTGCGCGAGCCGCGAGACGTCCCTGCCGGTGCGCGCCGAGGGAAACGAGAGCGCGAGCTGGCTTTCCCCGTCCTCGTCGGCCTCGATCCGCACTTCCGGACGGACGCGCGCCGAGCATCTCGCGCAGCCACGCGCGCGCCTTGTCGATTCGCGTCTCGACGCCCAGCAGCGCGCGGGCGTATCCCTCGAGGAACGCGACGTAGGAGCTGTAGCTGCTGACCGTGACCTCGACCGTCAGCGCGCCGCCGCGCTCGGCGGCGCCGAGCGCCTGGCGGACCAGCGACGATTTGCCGATAGCGCCGGGGCGAGATGAGAAAGATCTTCTGGCCGGCCAGCAGATCGCGCGTGAGCCGATCGAGCTCGATCTCCCGATCGACGAACGCCTGCCGCGGCACGACCTCGCCGTAGACGAAGGGGTTGGGCATGATCCGGCCGTCACATTACGTTAAACGACGTAACGGTTACGTAGTTTAGCGTAATGCAGGGACGGGTTCAACCGCGGCCAGGGTTGCCGGGTCCACGACCCAGGTCACCGTCGCCGTCCAGACGGTATGTTCCTGGGGCAGCCAGTGCGGCAGCCGCTGCCAGCCGGTGCCGCCGGGAAACCCGGAATCGGTGATCGCCACGCGCAGGTCGCGCAGCCGGGCGGCGTCGCCGCTGCTGAAGGTGGCGCGCCAGGCGATGCCTTCCGGCGGAGGCGCGATGAACGTCGCCGTCCATTGCCCGAGCCGCTCGGCACCGGGAAAGCTGGAGGTCAATGGCGCTCACGCCTGCGGGAAGCACGAAGGAGATCGCCAGGCTCTTGCGGCGCGGAACGATCGTGACCGACACCTCGCTGCCCCCCTCGAACGGCTTGATCGTCAGGCCGGCCACGTCTGCCGGAGCCGGTCCGAGCGGTATGCCGCGTGGCGCGGAACACGAACGGATCGCGGAACCGGCCCCAGGGTACGCTGGCGGGCACAGCGTTGCTCTGCCGGGTCCACCCTCCAGGCGCGTCCGGCCCGAGATCGAGACCCGGCTCGAGCGACGCCACCTCCCAGATGGTCCTGTTGTCCGTTTCCTGCAGTGCACGAATGTGCCGCCGCAGCGGACGCTCGCTGGTGTAGGCCGGCGCGAGTGCCGCCGCGCCCGTGGCGACCGCGACGGTCAGCAGACACAACGCGGTGACGAGTGCCGGCCTGGCGAGTGGACGCTCCGGCGCAGCCACGGCCATGATCGGCGGAACGATCATCACGCCGGCCAGCGCCATCATCGCCGCATACACGTACACCGGCGTGATGATCGGCAGGCGGCCGAGCACCGCCGTGGCGAAGCGCAGCAGATCGACGGTGTTGCGAAGCCACAGCGTGCCCGTGACCGCGAGGATCACGACCGAGGCGGCTCGTATCAGCGCAACGTGGTCATGACGTGACGAAGGCGAGGAGAACTCCAGCGGCAAAGAGCGGCACGGTCCACAGATAGGCCGCCGACGGCGCGAACCACGTGGCGGCCCCTGCCAGAATCGAGCCAGATCGGCAGCGTGAGACTCCAGATGACGACCGGATCTCTTGGGGCGCGCAGCCGCGCTGGCAGCCAGGCGCCGATCCTGGTGATCGCCCAGCCCGTCGTAATGCCGATCGTCAGCAGCAGAAGAAACAATCGATCCGGATGCGCGTACCACGGGTGGTAGACCTCGCGCGCCGCGCGAAGTGCCCAGGTCGCCCCCATCATCGCCGCGACCACCGCCGCCGATCCGACGATCGTCCAGACGACCGCGAACACCCAGCGCAGCGGCCCTGCAAGTCGGAGCGCCGACGAAATCGTGCGCATGCACGCGACGACCCCGAGCATCAGCGCTGCCGCGGCAATGATCCAGCTGGCGACCATCCCGTAGCTGAGCGCCGAGACCTGTCCGATGTCGAAGTAGGTGGCTCCCCATCGTTGTCGCGTGGTGATGTCGGTGCCGTCGAGCGCCGTGGCGATCGCCACGACGTTCTCGCCGGTCGTCCGAAGCGCGCGGGTCGTGAGGCGGTCGGCGACATCGCGCGCGGTGTGATAGCTGTAGCCGTCGTCGACGGCCGCGAAATTCAGTCCGGGAATGTTCTGGCGGGCGAGGATGGTGAAGTCGGTGTCGTTGGGCAGCCGTCGGTAGACTTCGATGGCGAACGATCCGCCACGCGGATGAGGCGCCGTTCGCGCCCATGGCGCTGTCAGCCAGCCGTTGCCCGGTCCGGTCTGAAAGAGGACCGCCGTGCCGTCGGAGCCCGCCGCCTCGACGTTGATGTATGCGCTCAGGTTCGAGGCGACGACGCGATCGGTGACCAGTGCCGCGGCTCCCATGAGATCGGACTCTTCGCCGTCGGTCACGAGAACGAACGTCGTCCACTGACGGTCCGCGCGGGCGGCGAGCACTCTCGCGGTCTCCAGGCAGACCGCCACGCCGAACCCGTCGTCGGCCGCGCCCGGCGACTCCGGAGCGGAATCGTAGTGCGAGACCAGGCCGATCGCCTCTGGACGACGACCGGCGAGCGCGGCGATGATGTTTGAGACGCGCGCCGTGCGGCCCAGCTCGGGCCGTGTCGCATCGGTCTCCTGCACGCGGACGTCGTACCCGTACAGCTTCAGCTGATCGATGATGTAGGCGCGAGCCCGTGCATTCGCGTCGCTGCCGATCGGACGGCTGCCAATCGTCCCGGCCAGCATCGATACGTGGGCGCGCGCATTCTGTTCTGAAAAGAAACCGGCGCTGCGGGTGCATGACCCGAGCGCCGGCAGGAGAGCGATCAGAAGGAGTAGAGGAGCACGCTGGCGCATCGAGGCCAGCGTAATTCAACGGCGATTACTTGACCAGTTTCAGGTCTCCGCTGAACGTCTTGAACTCGAAGTTGGCGCCGCCGCCGCTGCCGAGGTCGGCGGAGATGTCCCGGCGCGACTTTCGATTCAGCATGACCGGGAAATCGCTGCGAAAGTCTCCGCTGAAGCTGTTGAAGGGGACATGACCGTTCGACACGTCTGGCAGCCGGGTCGAGATGTCGCCACTGAACGTCTCGGCCTTCACGTCTGGCGCCGCTCCCGCGGTGGAGACGTCGAGGTCGATGTTGCCGCTGAAGGTCTGCGCTTCTACGTCCTGAGTGGTGCCCCGGACGATCAGGTTCCCTGAAAAGGCGTGCAGATCGAGCAGCGTCGCGGCCGGCACCTGGATCTCGAACTCCGTTTCGACGACGTTGTCGTTCCTTTCGTGCCAGCCCGGCGCCTTGCGATTTGCTTCGATCTCGATCGTCGAGCCGGACACCTGAATGTCGAGCTTGATGTTGTCGAGGTGCTCGCGTGTCGCGCGCCGGACTGCGTGAATCTGGACCGAGCTGTCGGCCGTGCCGGTGATACGCACGTTGCCTGAGAAGTTGTTCAGCTTGACCGTCCCACCGCCCGACAACGCCAGCGTCCGGTCGATGGTTTCGGTTTCTTTTCTCTGGGCCGCGGCGGGGCCGAGACGAGCAGGAGCACCAGCAGGGCGAGGGCTGTGTTTTTCATAGCGGTGGGTTAGACGGGAAAGACGATGGCGGCGTTTATTCTTCGCTTCCAGCTTCCAGCTGCCAGCTTCCAGCTGCCAGCTTCCAGCTCCGGGATCCCGGACCCTGGACCCCGGACTCAGATCTTCAGCTTCCCCGTATACACCGCCATCCCGACGACCGCGTCGACGCCCATCGCGTCGAGCTGGTCGATCTCCTCGTGCGTCGTAATTCCGCCGGCCGCGGTCAGTGCCCGGGTCGTGCTCGCGCGTAGGGAACGGATCGCGTCCATGTCCGTCCCGCGCATCAGCCCTTCGAGATCGACGTGGGTGTAGAGGAATTCGCCGAAGAACGGTTCGAGCTCGGTGATCGCCTCGCCGGAGTGAGGTCGAGGGACGTTCGCCAGCCGTGGATGACGACCTTTCCTCCCTTGCCATCGACCGCGGCGATCAGCCGTTCGGGACCGAGGCGACTCGAAAGGGCCTTGGCGAACGTCGAATGTCCACCTCGTTGTTCCGAAACAGCGCCGAACCGAGGATCACCTTCTTTGCGCCCGAGCGCGAGCATGGCTTCTGCTCGTTCGATCGAACGGATGCCACCGCCGACGCGGCAGGGAAGCCTTGCGCAGATCTGCGCGACCAGCGCCTCGTTGATGCCGGCGCCCTTCGCCGCGTCGAGATCGATCAGCTGAACCTTCGGGTAGCCGGCAAACTTTCGACCCAGGCATCGACGTCGTCGGTCTCGATGGCCAGCCGCTCACCCTGCACGAGCTGCACGATCTTGCCGCCTTGAAGATCGATCGAGGGAATCAGCATCTGACCGGAATACCTTGCTCGAGGAGATGACGTTTCAGATCGATGACGGCGTGCTCGGAATAGTGAAAGACCGAGGCGGCGAGCGCTGCATCGGCTCGTCCCGCCTTGAACACGTCGGTGAAATGATCGAACGTGCCGGCGCCGCCAGATGCGATCACCGGAATCGAGACCGCGCTCGACACGGCGGCGGTCAGCTCGCAGTCGAATCCCGAGCGGGTGCCGTCGCGATCGATCGACGTCAGGAGCACTTCGCCGGCGCCGCGCGCCTCTGCCTCGACCGCCCATTCCACGGCGTCGCGAGGTGTCGGCGTGCTGCCGCTTCGCGAGAACACCTGAAATCGATCGTCGACACGCTTGGCGTCGATGGCCACGACCACCGCCTGGCTGCCGTAGCGTGCCGCCAGGCGGGTCAGCAGGGTTGGATCGGCCAGCGCGGCGCTGTTGACGCCGACCTTGTCGGCGCCTGCGTCGATCGCGGCGGCGGCGTCCGACTCGCTGCGAATGCCGCCACCGACGGTCAGTGGAATGAACAGCTCGCTCGATACGGCCCGTATCGTGGCTTCGAATGCGCGGCGGCCTTCCAGCGTCGCGGTCACGTCGAGGACGACGACCTCGTCGATGCCTTCGTGGTTGTAGCGCCGGGCCAGCGCCGCCGGATCGCCGGCCTTGCGCAGGCCCTCGAAGTTCACGCCCTTGACGACGCAGCCGTTCCGAACGTCGAGACAGGCGATCAGGCGCTTCGACAGCATGGTCAGCCGCGCGTCGCCGCGACGAAGTTGCGCAGGATTCGAAGGCCGGCATCGCTGGATTTTTCCGGATGAAACTGGACGCCGAAGATGTGGCCCGCTTCGATCGCGGCGGCGAACACGGCGCCGTGCTCGCACGTCGCCGCCGCTTCGCGAGTCACCGGCGCGGCATACGAATGCGTGAAGTAGACCTGCGTGTTCTCGGCGACCCCGTCGAGCAGGCGCGACGTCACGCGGCACGTGCAGCGAGTTCCAGCCGACGTGCGGGACCTTGAGGCTTCCGGTTTGCGGAAGCCGCGAGCACCTGCCGGCGATCACGCCCAGGCCCGGCACACACCGGCGCCTCGTCGCTGCCCTCGAACAGCCATTGCAGGCCGAGGCAGATGCCAAGCAGCGGAACGCCGCGGTCCACCGCGTCGCGAATCGCCTACGTCCACGGTCCCTCGAGCGCGGCGGTCGCAGCGAAGTTGCCGACGCCAGGCACGACGATCCCACGGGCTCTGTCGAGGTCGGACGGCGTCGCGGGCGTGAACAGCTCGGCAGCCGACGGCCGCGAATCCCTTCCGGACCGACGTCAGGTTGCCGGCGCCGTAGTCGATCGAGCGCGATCACAGCAGCCCTTTCGTGCTCGGCAGCATGCGCGCGAGACGCCGATCGCGGGCGCAGGCGACCCGCAGCGCGCGCGCGAACGCCTTGAACACCGCCTCGACGTGGTGATGGCTCGATCGTGCCGTACAGGACTTTGACGTGGACGTTCGCGCGGGCGCCCTGCGCGAAGCCCTCGAAGAAGTCGGTCACCAGTTCGGCCTGCAGATCGCCGACCCGTCCGGACTTTCAGCCGCAGATCGACGACGGTATGAATGCGTCCGCCGAGATCGATCGCGGCCACGGCGAGCGTTTCGTCCATCGGCATCACGAAGTAGCCGGCCCGGTTGATCCCGCGCCGGTTGCCGAGCGCAGTCGAAACCGCTTCACCGAGCGCAATGCCGATGTCCTCGACGGTGTGGTGCTGATCGACGTCGAGGTCGCCGCGTGGCGGCAAGCTTCAGATCGAAGCCGCCGTGCCGCGCAAACAGTTCGAGCATGTGATCGAGAAACCTGATCCCCGAGTGGACGTCGTAGCGTCCCTTGCCGTCGAGCGACGAGGCGCAGCGCGATCCGTGTCTCGTTTGTGCCCGCGTTGATGTGGCTCGTCTCATAGCAGCCACTCGAGCGCCGTCAGAAACTCGCGCGTGTGCTCGACGACGCCGGCGGTGATCGCGCAGGCAGTCGCCGCAGCCCGCGATCGTTCGAGCGATCGCGAACGTGAACGCCGCGTGCCAGAGAGCGCCGGCGGCGACGTCGGTGCCGCGTCCGTCGAATCTGCGCGAGCACGAAATTGGCGTCGCTCTTCCAGTAGCGAACGCCGAGCCGCTCGAGCCTGCGTAGAGCAGCGCTCTGCGATTGCGCGACCTGGTCGACATACCAGTCGTAGTAGGCCCGTGTCGCCGAACGCCGCGGGCAGCGCCGACGGCCGCGCACACGTTGAGGCTGTAGGGCGGCGTCATCGCGGCGAAGAGCCGCAATGGTCGTCCGGATGACCGACGACAGCGCCGGCGCGAATGCCGGCGAGCCCATACGCCTTGGCGAACGTCCGACCGACGACGAGCTGCGGAAACTGCTGCAGCAGCGCATCACCGATCAAGCGTCGCCCCGCCGAAGTCCGACATAGGCTTCGTCGACGAAGACGAGTGCGCGCGGCGCGACGCTGCAGCGATGCGCGCGATGGCCTCACGCGGAATGCTCTGGCCGGTCGGATTGTTCGGATTGGTCAGCCAGACGATTCGCGTGCGCTCGTTGATCGCGCGCCAGCACTCGCTCGAGGGGAAACTCGAAGTCCGGTTGCCGAGCGGGCACCTCAACGACGCGTCCGCCGACGGCGTCGGTGCACGCCGCGTACATGTCGAACGCCGGAACGACAACGATGCGCTTCGGCATGCCCGGCGGTCGCTCGCGAAGCGCCACCATCGCGGCGACCAGAATGCCCTCATCAAGGCCGTTGGTCAGCAGCAGTGAATCGCCGGGCGACCCCGAGCCGCGCCGCGGTCGCGTCGACTGCCGCGTCGTAGTCCGGGTACTCGGCAATCTGCCGCGGTGTCAGTGAGCGCAAGCGCCTCGATCACAGCCGGCGAGCAGCCGGCGGTGTTCTCGTTCAAGTGAAGCCGCAGTCCGCTGGCGGGCGTCGCGACGCGCTCGTATTCGTAGCTCATCGCGTACCTCCGCGGCGCGCGCTCTGATCCGGCGGCGGCGTCGCAGACGGATCTCGATCGACGCGGCGTGTGCCGACAGCCCTTCGGCGTTCGCCAGCGTCATGACGGCCGGGCCGATCTGCCGAAGGCCGTGGCGGGTCACGTGCTGGACGGTCGCGACACGGACGAAGTCGGCTGGCGCTCAGGCCGCCGCGCGCGCGAGCGGCGCCGTTGGTCGGCAGCACGTGATTCGATCCGGTCGCGTAGTCGCCCGACGCCTGCGCGCTGTAGTCGCCGACGAACACCGTTCCGGCGCGGGTGATCCGTTCGGCGACGTCATCGGTGTCGCAGACGACGTGTTCCGGAGCCATGCGATTGCAGAGATCGATCGCTTCGTCGCAGCGTCCGCGTGATCACGATGCCGCCGTTCGTGTGCATCGCCTGCGACGCCGGACCGTCCGGCGGCATTTGGTCGCGGTCAGCTCGCGTCGCGACCGCGTCGGCCAGTCGGCGCGACGGCGTCAGCAGAATGGCTCGTGCGTCGGGATCGTGTTCGGCCTGCGCGATCAGGTCGGCGGCAATCCATGCCGGCCGTCCCGACGACGACACGACGACGATCTCGCTCGGCCCGGCGTGGAAGTCGATCGCGCAGTCGGCGCGAGACGAGCGACTTTGCGGCGGCGACATACGCGTTGCCCGGTCCGACGATCTTGTCGACGGCCGGAATCGTCTCGGTGCCGTAGGCGAGCGCCGCGATGGCGTGCGCGCCGCCGAGCCGGAACAGCCGCGAGACGCCGGCCACGCGGGCGGCGTACATGATCGTGGCGTCCGGGCGCGGGCACACCGCGATGATCTCTTTGCACGCCGGCCACCTGCGCGGGAATGGCGGTCATCAGCAGCGACGACGGGAGCGGATAACGGCCGCCGGGGACGTAGCAGCCGACGCGATCCAGCGGCAGCACGCGCTGGATGATCCGCACGCCGGCGCGAGGGCTGCGAGCGACCAGCGGCGTGGCAACTGTCGCGCGCGACCCGTGCGGATATTCGCCGCCGCGACCGCAATCGCCTGTCGCACCTCGCGCGGCACAGCTCGCGCCGCCGCGTAGCATTTCGTCGCCGGTCACCTCGATCGGCCGGGTCGAGCTTGTCGAACTGTCTGCGCGTAGCTCGATGACCGCGGCGTCGCCGCGGCGCCTGACGTCGTCGACGATCCGCGCGACGCGCCGGACGAGCGCGGCCTGGTTGCGTGTCCGCCGCGCCAGCAGCGGATCGACCGGCGCGTGCGTTCGCCGATTCGATGATGCGGATGTGAACGCCATCACATCACGATCTTGTTGAGCGGGTACTCGACGATGCCCTGCGCCCGCGCGGCCTTGAGGCGCGGAATCAGATCGCGCACCGTGCGTTCTTCGATGATCGTGTTGATCGCGACCCACTCGTTGTCGCTGAGCGGCGAAATCGTCGGCCGCTGCAGCGCCGGCAGCAGCGCGAGCACGGCATCGAGGTCCGCACGCCGTGCGTTCAGCATGATGCCGACCCGGCCCTGCGCTTCGATCGCGGCTTTCAACAGCAGCGCGATGTTCTCGAGCTTGGTGCGCTTCCACGGATCCGACGAGCGGCAGCCGGGTTGCCAATGAGCTGCGTGTTCGACTCGAGCACGGTGTCGATGATCCGCAGCCGGTTGGCGCGAAGCGACGATCCGGTTTCCGTGACTTCGACGATGGCGTCGGCGAGCCGCGGCGCCTTCACCTCGGTGGCGCCCCACGAGAACTCGACGTTCACCTGATGCCCTGGCGTGCGAAGTAGGCCTGCGTCGCGCGCACCAGCTCGGTGGCGATCGTGGCGCCCTCGAGATCGCGCGCGCGTCTGATAGCGCGACTCCTCCGGCACCGCGAGCACCCAGCGCACTTTTCCAAAACTCTGCTTCGCGTAGATCAGATCGGCCAGCGGCGTGACGCCGCCGCTGTCGCCCGTTTGCGGCGGCGTGCTCCGCGATCCAGTCCTGGCCGGTCAGCCCGGCGTCGAGCACGCCGTCGGCCACGTAGCGCGCCATCTCCTGCGCGCGAATCAGCATGCAGTCGATCTCCGGATCGTCGATCGCCGGAAAGTACGACCGCGCGCTCGCGTAGATGTTGAATCCCGCGCGCGCGAACAGCTGAATCGTCGCGTCCTGCAGGGAGCCCTTGGGAATGCCGAGTTTCAGAGTATTGGGCATAGTTTGTCGTTCGTCTAAGATTACGGAGAAAGGAGAAAGGATCGTGAACCATAATGACTCCCTTCTCCTTCTCCTGTCTATCCGTATCTGATCGCTGCGTGACAGCGACTGTCGTTGATGCGCGATCGATCTCGCAACGCTTACTGATCGTCATCGTTCCAGGTCTCTGAAAAAACACGTCCGCTCGCCCGTGTGGCAGACGTTGCCGTCGCCGAGCCGCGTCACGAGCAGCAGCAGCGTGTCGTCGTCGCAATCGACCAGGATGCGATCGACCTTGCAGACGGTTGCCAGACGTTTCTCCCTTCATCCACAGCGTGTTGCGCGTCCGGCTGAAGAACGTCGCGAATCCGCTCTCGACGGTGCGATCGAGCGCCGCCTGGTTCATGAAGCCGACCATCAGCACTTCCTGCGTCGTCGCGTCCTGAATGACCGCCGGAATGAGCCCGTTCAACTTCGAGAAATCCATGAGTGCCACAAATAAAAAGCCCCGCTGAATATTTCCAGCGGGGCTCAGGTTGGCTGCGTAAGTGTTGTCGAATGTTTGTCAGTGCGCGTGCAGCCCGACCGGCCCGCCAGAGCAGGAATGATGATGGTGCCGGTGGGCGTGCTGCGCGCGGAACATGTCCGTAAAGCCTATCGTTCCGTGGTTGGCGCTGTCAAATCCGCAGCGTCGACGCCTTCGAATTGGCGCTCCGCTTGTCGTTGACGCCGTACGGCGTGCCGTCGGGCGCAATCCAGATCGATTCGGCATCCCCCTGCCGATCGCCCGGGCGGATCGTGTGCCCCATCGCGGTCAGCGCGCTGAACACCGCCTCGGGCGGCGCGCCGTCGCGCTCGATCGACGCGGTGTCGGGAAGCCACTGATGATGCAGCCGCGGAAGATCGACCGCCTGCCGGCCGGTCAGACCGTACTCGACGACGCCGAGGACGACCGTGAGCACCGTGTTGATGATCGTGCGGCCGCCAGGCGATCCGGTGACGAGCACCAGCTTGCCGTTCTTCGTCACCATCGTCGGCGTCATCGAGCTGAGCATGCGCTTGCCGGGATCGATCAGGTTCGGCGGCGTGCCGATGTCTCCCCGGACGTTGGTCTCGCCCGGCTTCTTGTTGAAGTCTCCCATCTCGTTGTTGAGGATGAAACCGGCGCCGCTGACGACGACGTGCGAGCCGAAGCCGCCCTCGAGCGTGTAGGTGCTCGACACGGCCATGCCGTTGCGATCGAGGACGGAGAAATGCGTGGTCTCGTCCGGTTCCTGCGAGTGGCCGCCGCGGTGAGACGATGTCGCGTCCAAGCTCGACGCTGCTCGAGGCCTTCGTCAGGATCGATCGTCGCCGACGACTCGCGCGCGTGACGTCTTCGACGTCAGCTCGGCGACCGGCACCTTCACGAAGTCGGGATCGCCAAGACTCGCGGCGCGATCGAGATACGCACGGCGCATCGCTTCGATCTGCAGGTGCAGCGCGGCGCGGTCAGCAGCCCCTTGGACTTCAAGTCGGTACGGCTCGAGAATGTTGAGCATCTCGATGAGCGCGACGCCGCCGGAGCTTGGCGGCGGCATCGAGATGATTTCGAAGCCGCGGTAGGTGCCTTTGACCGGCGTTCGCAGCTGTGCCTGATAGGCGGCGAGATCCTCGCTTCGTGATGAGGCCGCCGTGCGCCTTCATGTCGTCGGCGATGCGATCGGCAATCCAGCCCTTGTAGAACACGTCGGCGCCGTCCTCGGCAATCGCACGAAGCGTCTTGCCGAGATCGGTGAGCACCAGGCGATCGCCTGCTGCCCACTCTCCGCCGCCGGGCTTGCCGTACGCCGCGACCGACGCGGGAAACGGCTTCATCGCGCCGGCGACCTGCGCGTTCAGGTCGCGGGCGAGGCCCGGCCGGCAGCGTGAAGCCCTCTTCGGCGAGACGCACCGCCGGCATCACGACGTCTTTCCACGGCAGCTTGCCGAAGCGCTTGTGCGCGAGCTCGAGACCGCGAACCGTGCCGGGCACGCCGGGCGCGAGATATCCGGTGTTGGTGAGTTCGCGTACGATTTGGCCGTCGCTCCCGAGGTACATCTTGCGCGTCGATCGGAGCGGTGCACGCTCGCGATAGTCGAACGCGGTCACTTTGCCGGTCGGGTGTCCGCACGATCATGAATCCGCCGCCGCCGATGTTGCCGGCGCTTGGATGCGTGACCGCCAGCGCGAAGGCGGTCGCCACGGCGGCGTCGACGGCGTTGCCGCCGCGCGCGAGGACTGACGCGCCCGCATCGCAGGCGGTGGCCGACGTGCAGACGACGACGCCGTCTTTGCCGGCGACGCCGAGATCATCGGCGGTGGGCGAGGATTGCGTCGTGAAAAAAGCGAGAGCGGCGGCGACCAGGACGTGAATGCGCATCAGAACCTCAGCCACTGTTCGATCAACGAGGAGAGCTTATACCGTCCGGCCGCGGCACGGGAATTGAAGCGGCGTCGATGAAGTCGTTTACGGGACGGATGGCGATGGCAGGAATCACTGCAAGCCGTATGTTTTTCAGTCGGAGAGAGCATGCAGGTCTGGCCCGGAAAGCCGTATCCACTGGGTGCGACGTTCGATGGATCCGGAACGAACTTTTCGCTGTTTTCCGAACCGGCGACACGCGTCCAGCTGTGTCTGTTCGACGAACACGACCAAGAGACCTGCGTCGATCTGCCCGAAAGCACCGCGCTCTGCTGGCACGGATACCTGCCCAACGTGCGTCCCGGCCAGCGATACGGATTCAGGGTTCACGGCCCGTGGGGACCCGAGAACGGCCTGTGGTGCAACCCCGCCAAGGTGCTGCTGGATCCGTACGCGAAGGCGATCGACGGCCTGTGGGACTGGAGCGAAGCGATCTTCCCGTATCATTTCGGCGATCCGGAGAATTCCCGAAACGAGCTCGACAGCGCGCCATTCGTCGCGCGCAGCGTTGTCATCAATCCGTTCTTCGACTGGGGCAACGATCGGCAGCCCGAGACACCCTGGCATCGCACGGTCGTCTACGAGACTCACGTCAAGGGCTTCAGCCGCACGCACCCGGGAATTCCGGAGGAGCTGCGCGGCACCTACGCCGGGATGGCGCACCCGGTCGCCATCGAATACCTGAAGAAACTCGGCATCACCGCCGTCGAGCTGCTTCCGGTTCACCAGTTCGTGCAGGACGCCACGCTTGCTGAACGCGGGCTGCGCAACTACTGGGGCTACAACTCGATCGGCTACCTCGCACCTCACAACGAGTACTCCGCGGGCGGCCAACGCGGCGAGCAGGTGCTCGAGTTCAAGAACCTGGTGAAGACGCTGCACAGCGCCGGAATCGAAGTCATCCTCGACGTCGTCTACAACCACACCGCGGAAGGCAATCATCTCGGCCCGATGTTGTCGTTCAAGGGCATCGACAACCCTGCCTACTACCGGCTGATGCCGGACAACCGCCGGTACTACATGGACTACACGGGCACCGGCAACACGCTGAACATGCGCCATCCGCACGTGCTGCAGCTGATCATGGACAGCCTGCGCTACTGGGTGCTCGAGATGCACGTGGACGGCTTCCGATTCGATCTGGCGGCAACGCTCGCGCGCGAGCTGCACGATGTCGATCGACTGTCGTCATTCTTCGATCTGATTCAGCAGGATCCAGTCGTGAGCCAGGTGAAGCTCATTGCCGAACCGTGGGACATCGGCGAAGGGGGATACCAGGTCGGGAATTTTCCGCCGCTCTGGTCGGAATGGAACGGCAAGTATCGCGACACCGTGCGCGATCTCTGGCGCGGCTCCGATCAGGCGCTGGCGGAATTCGGATCGCGGCTGACGGGCAGCTCGGACCTGTATCAGGGCACCGGTCGCCGCCCGTATGCGAGCATCAATTTCATCACCGCGCACGACGGGTTCACGCTGCACGATCTGGTGTCGTTCAACGAGAAGCACAACGAGGCCAACGGAGAAGAGAACCGGGACGGTGAAAACCATAACCGTGCGTGGAATTGCGGCGCAGAGGGCCCCACCGACAATGCGGACGTGCTCGCGCTGCGCCGCCGGCAGGCGCGCAATTTCCTGACGACGCTCATGCTGTCGCAGGGTGTGCCGATGCTGCTCGGCGGCGACGAAATCGGGCGTACCCAGCGCGGCAACAACAACGCCTACTGCCAGGACAACGAGATCTCGTGGTACGACTGGGACCACATCGACAACGATCTCCTCCAGTTCACCCGGCGGCTGATCGGCCTGCGCAATCGGCATCCTGTCTTCTGGCGACGGCGGTGGTTCCAGGGCCGTGCCATTCACGGCACCGAGGCCAGCGACATCGGCTGGTTCACGCCAGCCGGCACGAGCATGACCGAGGACGACTGGGCCGGCTTCGCCAAATCGCTGGGCGTGTTCCTCAACGGACGCGCGATTCCGAGTCCGAACGAGCGCGGTGAACCGATCGTGGACGACAGCTTCTACATGATGTTCAACACGCAACATGAACCGCTCGAGTTCACGTTGCCCGACGACAAATGGGGCGAGCGCTGGACCGTTCTGCTCGACACGTCAAAGGACAAGGATCGGCTGCTGGAGCAGGACGAGGGTGAGGAGATCGGCGCCGGCGGTCGAACCCGCCTCGAAGCGTTCTCGCTCGTTCTGCTGCGGACGGTCCAGCCTGCATCTGAACCGGCTTAAGTTGATTCGAAATCGATACCGAATCGTCTAAAATCACAGCATGCTGCTACGGGCCGCGGTGGTCTGCCTGGCTCTGATGGTCGATGGGTCGCGGACGGGGGATCCGCTGACGGTGTCGGCTGCGGTCAGCCTGACGGACTCGCTGGAAACGGTCGCGAAGGCGTACACGGCTGCCGGCGGCGACCCCGTGCGGTTCAATTTTGCCGGCTCGAACGTCCTCGCCCGTCAGATTGTCAACGGCGCTCCCGCGGATGTGTTCATCAGCGCGGACGAGGCGCAGATGGATGTGGCGGAACGCGCCGGGGCCATCGACCGTGCCACACGCGTGCCGCTTCTTGGCAATCGCCTCGCGGTGATTACGAGAAAGGGCAGCGCCACGGGTTCACTCATCACGAAGGTGGACGATCTCCTGCGCAAGGACGTGCGGAGGATCGCCATCGGCGATCCGTCGGCGGTGCCCGCCGGGGTGTATGCGCGGACGTACCTTCAGGCGGCTGGCGTGTGGTCCCAGGTCGAGCCGAAGGTCGTCCCGGTGGCCAACGTTCGCGCCGCATTGACCGTGGTCGAGAATGGCAGCGCCGACACGGCTTTCGTGTACCAGACCGATGTCGCGCTTTCGACCAGTGCCGTTACCGCATTCGTCGTCACCGGATCGGCCGCGCCTCGTATCGTGTATCCCGCCGCAGTCGTGGCGGGCTCGCGACAGCCGGAGGCCGCGAAGCGATTCCTGTCGTTCCTGACAGGGCCGCAGGCGGCGGCGATATTCCGCAGGGCTGGTTTTGTCCCGCTCGCGGCGACGACCCATTGAGCCGCGATGGACGCCTGGCACATTACCGCGTTTACGATTGGGACGGCGTCGCTCGCGACGCTGTTGATGTTGCCGCCGGGACTGCTGCTCGCGTGGCTGCTGGCGCGCGGGCGTTTTCGGGGACGCGTCCTCCTCGACACGGCGATCTCGCTGCCGCTCGTGATGCCGCCGGTTGCAACCGGACTCGTGCTGCTTGCGCTCGTTGCGCCGCGGGGACCGATCGGCCGGCTGCTGGCGCGGGCCGGCATCGATATCGTATTCACCTGGAAGGCCGTGATTCTCGCGATGGCGGTGATGGGCCTGCCGCTGCTCGTGCGAACGGTGCGGGCTGGCATCGAACAGGTCGATCGGCGGTACGAGGCGGCTGCCGCGACGCTGGGCGCCGGACCGATGCGGGTGTTCTTCACCGTCACCCTTCCGCTCGCCCGTCCTGCCGTGCTCGCCGGCGCCGTGCTCGGGTTCGCGCGGGCGCTGGGAGAATTCGGCGCCACCATCATGATTGCCGGGAGCATCCCCGGCTCGACCCGGACGCTCGCCGTTGCCATCTATTCGTTCGCGGAAACCGGGCGCGATCGTGAAGCGGGGACGCTGGTAGTCATCTCGGCGGCGATCGCGTTCGCCGCGCTCGCGGTGTCGAACTGGATCTCCTCGCGCGGAGCGTCGCGCGCGTGATCGGGCTCGACTTCCGTTTGTGGCAGGGTTCCTTTACGCTGGACATCAGCGTCCAGCTGGACCGGCCGGTGACGGCGCTGTTCGGTCCCTCAGGTGCCGGCAAGACGACCGTGCTCGATGCGATCGCCGGATTGCGCACGCCTGGCTCAGGTTCCATCGCCATCAACGATAGAGTTGTGTTCGAGAGCGAGACCGGCATCAACGTGCCAACCCACCGGCGCCATGTCGGCTACGTGGCGCAGGAGGTTGCGCTGTTTCCCCACATGAGCGTGCGTCGAAACGTCCTTTACGGCCGCCGCGCCGGGCAGAAACTCGAGCTGCCGGCGGTCTCGCGGATGCTGGAAATCGAGGGGCTGCTCGATCGCACGGTGCCGCAGCTCTCGGGCGGCGAGCGTCAGCGGGTGGCGCTCGCGCGCGCGCTGATGTCCGCTCCGGAACTGCTCCTGCTGGACGAGCCGCTGGCCGCGGTGGACGTCGAGCGGCGTCGCCGGATCCTGCCGTATCTCGAACGTGTCCGTGACGAGCTGCGGGTGCCAATCGTCTATGTCACCCACGATCGGTCGGAAGCCACCCAGCTTGCGGACGAGGTCATCGTGCTCCGCGAAGGCCGGGTGGTCGAACGTGAGGTCTGAGGCGCGGCTGGACGAGCGGAAGGCCGTCGAAACCAGCGCATGCACTTTTCTGCTCTGAAATGCATGAATTTGCGCGATACTACGCGCTGACGCCTTCGAGCGTCTTCAAGAGGAGAGTAGATGGCCAAGACAGCTAAAAAGAAATCCGCGCCCGCGAAGAAGAAGAGCGCCCGGAAGCCAAACGCCGCTTTCATGAAACCCGTGACGCCGAGTCCCGCGCTCGCAGAGGTGATCGGTGACAAGGCGGTGCCGCGGACCGAGGTCACCAAGAAGCTGTGGGCCTACATCAAGAAGAACGGGCTGCAGGATCCGAAGAACAGGCGCATGATCAAGGCGGACGCCGCCTTGAAGCCAGTCTTCGGCGGCAAGGCGCAGGTCAACATGTTCGAGATGACCAAGCTGGTCGGCAAGCACCTCAAGTAGTCCGCTGTCATTCGAGAACCTCGCGCGTCCTGCGCGAATGAGATCGCCACGCTTCCGCCGGCTGGTTGCCGGCGGAAGTGTCGCTCGTTGAATCATTCATCACTAGTCACTCATAGAGAATCCCGCTAATCCTCGAATCGTCGAATCGGCGGATCCCGGATCCCGCCTCAATCAAAGAAAAAGAAGTTTCCGCCTCCGCCCCCGAATCGCGGATTGACGATGTTGTTGAAGATCGATCCGAATGAGTACGAAATCCCGAAGTTGAAGAAGTACTGATAATTGGTCGCGAGCTGGCGCTGGCGGACGAGAATCTCTTCCGTCGTCGCTTCCCCTTTCGGCAGATAGATCTGGTCGCGCGTCCGCGACAGTTCCGTGAAAATGTTGAACGAGAATCCCTTGAACAGGCGGATGTTGGTGCCTCCGAACGCCGAGATGCTGTACTTGCTGGGGGCCGTCAGGTACTGTGAGAAGTCCACCGAACCGGATGCCGTTCCCCAGGGTTGGCGAAGACTCAGCGACGTCGTCAGCTTGTGATCGAACAGCTTCTCCTCGGTCTTCTCGTAGATCGTTTCCTCTCGGTAATTGTGTGAATCGACACCGATCGTGTACTGGAACGTCAACATTCGCCGCGTCGATTCCGAATAGGGGAAGATGTCGTACTCGAGCCCGGGTGCGATCCGCACGCGCAGGTCGTAGTTGAGGAACGTCGACGATTGCGCGTTGCCGAGGAGGCCCGCGGACCAATGTTGAGAGAGGCTCTTGACGATCGTCGCCTCGCCACCCGAATTGCGCGACACGGTTTGAAATGTTTCCGAGTCGCTCAGTTGAAATGTTTCCGAGCGGTAGTCGGCATTCGCTGAAAAGCTCAGGCGCCAGTCGTCCGTCGTCCGGTTCGCTGACGCAGACCCGCGGACCGATCGATTCGTGTTGGACTGCTCGCCGTTGAAGCTGCCGCCGACGTTCGTCCTGAAGACCCACAGGTTCCACCGGTCCTTCTGGCCCGCAGGCTTCGCCGTTCCTTCGGGCGGGGAGAAGGTGATCTTCAGCCGCTGCGACTGTGGTGATTCGGACACATAGCGCACGAGCCCCAGCTTGATCACCTCGGCGATCCCTTTGCGGCGCTCATCGGCCGTCGCCGTCTGCGGCGACGAATACTTGAGCGTCTGCTCGACGCCGGCGAATGGGCCGAGGCCGATGAACTTCAGCGTGTACTCGGTGCCGCCGCCGCCCGTTTCCTGGGTCGTGACGAGGACGTGAACGTCGGCATCGCGGCGGTCGCGCATGTAGTCGACGAATGTGATCTCTCGCTTGAGAAAGTCCTCGTCGCAAAAGAAACTGCAATCCAGGAAGATTCGAATCGGGCTCGTTCTCGGCGGCGGGGCGGACTGCTGCGCGGTCACGGTCCCCGCCGCCAAGGTCCAGAACGCCAGGAGAAATGCCAGTGCGCGCAGGGCTCGAATCATATGCGCCTTAGACGCCAGAATCGTGGGCATGGCTGGAGTTTCGGTAAAAGACGGCTGGCGAGGCACGGCCGGCGCCGCGTCCGAAGCATCGGCCGCTTCGACACCGCGCGAGCCGCGGCTGTTCCCGGCGGCAGGAGCCGGCGATGGTAAACTCCCCGCGGACTTGTCTCAATCCGAGGGGCTCTCGCGCGTGGCTCGCTCGCACGCCTCGCTCGCATCTTGGCGTGAGCGTCAGGTTTATGAGACAGCTTTCTAGTGGTAAGGCCACTAGTGGCTTTGCTGTCTGGAGGAGAGCATGCGCGTGGCTCGTCTTGCCTGCGTGGTGACGTTTGGTGCGCTCGTCGCCATCCTGTGGGGCCCGGTATACACGGCGCCTTCACCCATTCATGGATACCAACGATTTCTCGGTCCTGCATCGCCTCTTGAAGTCGTGGCCGCGAAGAGAGTCGATCGTCTTGCGTGGGTGGCGTTCGAAGAAGGTCGGCGCAACGTCTACACGGCCGCAGCACCCGCATTCACTCCGGTCCGCCTGACGAATTTCATGAAAGACGACGGCGTGGACATGTCGGGCGTCCGGATCTCCAGCGACGGGTCCACCGTTGTATTCGTGCGAGGCGCCGCGCCGAACCGCGACGGCTGGGTCGCCAACCCGTCGGCGAATCCGGACGGACCCGAGCGGGCCGTGTGGGCCGCTCGCACGGCAGGAGGTCCGGCACTCCGCGTCGCCGAGGCGGCCAGTCCGGAACTCGCCCCCGACGGCAGCTCCATTCTCTTTGTGAAGGACAGTCAGATTCATCGCGCCAGGATCACGCCTGTGAAGCCGGTTTCGGAAATGGATCGCGGCGACAAGCCGTTCATCAAGGAATGGGGCGCGCAGAGCGCGCCTCAGTGGTCGCCAGATGGCAGGAAGATCGCGTTTGTCAGTACGCGAACCGATCACAGTTTCATCGTGGTCTATGACATGGCCACGCGCTCGGTTCGCTACGTCGCGCCCAGCGTTGATTTCGATACGAGTCCGATGTGGACGACCGACGGCAAGAGCATCGTCTTCGTGAGGCGACCGGGATTGCCCTTCGCGCAGCAGGCGCAGCAGGGAACCGGGGCGCTCGGTCTTCCGAACGGGCCGGCGTTTCAGCCGGTGACGGCCGGCAGGGGTGCCAGAGGCCAAGGTGGCACGGGCGCTCAGAGTGCCACGGCCGCTCAGGGTGCCCGGGGTATCGGGGTGCCGAGGGTGCAACGGGAGCTCAAGGTCCAACGAGTGCCGAGAGTGCCCAGACTCCGCGCATCGCGAGTGTCCCGGGCCTGCAGCGGGCGACATTCAGGGGCGGATACACGCTGTCGATCATGAAGGCCGATGTTGCGACCGGCGAAGCGCAGGAAGTGTGGCACAACCAGCCGAACGATCGCGTCGCAAGCACTCTCACCAACTTGCGTTTGGCAGGCGATTACATCGTCTTCCCGCTGATCGTCGGCGGTGGACGTGGCGGTCGCGGTGCGCGCGGTGCAGCGCCCGATGGAACGCAGCCGGCGCCCGAGGGGCCTGTTGACGAATGGGACCGCCTCTATTCATTGAACATTGCAACCCCTGACTCACGCCCCGTGCTGCTGACCACGACCGACGGCCTGATCGAGGATCAGACATCGGTCGCGATCTCGTCCGACGGAAAGACTCTCTACTACTGCACCAACGCAGGCGATATCGAACGTCGGCACATCTGGGCCGTTCCAGTGGCCGGTGGCACGCCGAGACAGGTGACGATCGGCAGCGGTATCGAGACATCGCCGACGCCGCTGTCGTCAGGGAAGACGCTGGCGACGTTGAGCGCCGACTGGAAGATGCCGCAGTCGCTCGGACTCTGGCCGCTGAGTACTTCTTCGGCCGGTACGCAGAAGATGGCATTTCCTTCGTCTCGTCCCGGATTCCCTACCGACGCGCACGTCGAGCCGCAACTCGTCATGACCAAGGCTGCCGACGGGCTGGAGATTCACAATCAGCTGTTCCTGCCGAAAGACATCAGGCCTGGAGATCGTCGTCCGGCGATCGTGTTCGTTCACGGCGGACCAGTCCGGCAGATGCTGCTCGGCTATCACTACATGCAGTTCTACCACTGGGCGTACGGCATCAACCAGTGGCTGGCGAGCCAGGGCTACGTCGTGATGTCGGTCAACTATCGCAGCGGAATCGGTTACGGCCGATCGTTCCGCACCGCCCAGAACACTGGCGGAAGCGGCAACGCGGAATATCAGGACGTGGTTGCGGCCGGGAGGTATCTGCAGACACGGTCTGACGTCGATCCAAATCGCATCGGCATCTGGGGACTGTCCTACGGCGGTGTTCTCACCTCGCAGGCGCTGGCACGCAACTCGGACATCTTCAAGGCAGGAGTCGATCTCGCCGGCGTTCATCTGTGGGGAAGCTCGCTCGATCCCGAGTCGGTGTCGTTCAAGTCGTCAACGATCGGCGCGATCGATGGATGGAAATCGCCGGTGCTGCTGGTCCATGGAGACGACGACCGCAACGTCGCGTTTCAACAGACCACCGGGCTCGTCCAGCTGCTGCGGCAGCGCGACGTCTACTTCGAGCTCATCGTCTTTCCCGACGACACCCACGAATCCATGCTTTACAGCCGCTGGATGTACACGCTCGGACGCATGGAGACGTTCTTCAGGAAGTTTCTCGAACCGGATACGAGGAATACCACGGTCTCTGGAAAATGACGCGCGGCTAAAGCCGCGCGCTACGGGGTGAGGGCGTTCACGCTTTTCACGTCGTCAGGACGACTTTCCCGATATTCGCCCGACTCTGTATGAATCGGTGTGCGTCGGCGGCTCGTTCGAGCGGAAACGTGCGCGCGACAACGGGTGTCAGTCTCCCGGCTGACAACTCGCTCAACAGCATCTCCATCAACGGCGCCAGCTGACGCCGCTCGTCCCACAAGTGTCCGATGTGCAGGCCGAACACGCCACGGTTGCGGTTGATCATCGACATCGGGTTGAAGCGCGGTGTCGAGAACCACGCGTGCAGGGCACGCCAGACGCTGCGCTTTTCGCCCGGCGCGGCGGCCGACAAGCCGAAGATGATCAGGCGGCCGAGCGGCGCCAGCATGCGGTAGCTGTCGGTGAAGCTTCGCCCGCCGATGGGATCGAGGATCACATCCACACCGCGTCCCTTTGTCAGCTTCTTGACTTCCGCCGCGACGTTCGCGTGCCGGTAATCGATCGCATGATCGACGCCAAAGCTGCGGAGCGCGTCGTGTTTGAACGCCGACGCGGTGCCGATCACGGTGGCCCGGCGCAATCGCGCGAGTTGGGTGGCGGCGATGCCGACGCCGCCGCCGGCGTTGTGAATCAGCACCGTCTCGCCCGGAGCGAGCGCGGCCATTCGATACAGCGCGAGCGAGGCGGTCAGGTAATTCACCGGAACCGCCGCCGCCTCGGCATCGCTGAGCTCGTCCGGGAAGTGGAACGCCTGCGTCGCAGGAACGACGACGGTGTCGGCATAGCCGCCGAATCGCGTCAATGCGATCACACGGTCGCCCGGAGCGAAGCCGACGACATTCTCCCCCACCGCGTCTACCGTGCCGGCTACTTCGTAGCCGACGACCATCGGCGGTTTTGGCGCGTCGGGATACAGGCCAAGCCTGGCGAGAATATCGGCGAAATTGATGCCCGCGGCCCTGATGTGGATCCGTAGGTCGCCAGGTCCGGGCGAGGGATCCGGACCCTGGCGCATTTCGAACACGTCGGGCGCGCCGAACCTGGGAATGACGACCTGGCGCATGAGCAGGGCGGAGCCTACCACATCCGCCTTCGCGCCTGAGTCGCACGCTGCTTCGGCGGACAAGTCCGCGCCTTCGCGACTCGCGTGCAGACTACGCGCGGGCGAGCATCGCGAGCAGCGCCTTCTGAACGTGCAGCCGGTTTTCCGCCTGATCGAAAACTACCGATGCGCTTGAATCGATCACGTCGTCGGTCACTTCGTATCCGCGGTGTGCGGGGAGGCAGTGCATGAAGAACGCGTCTGGACCGGCGTGTGACATCAACGCGGTGTTGACCTGATACGGCCCGAACACCTCCAGGCGCCTGTCCGTCTCGTCCTCCTGTCCCATCGATGTCCAGACGTCCGTATAAACCACGTCGGCGCCCGTGACGGCGGCGACGGGATCGACGACGCACTCGAGCGATCCGCCCGCCCGGGCCACGCGTGCGACATCGTTGACGACGCGATCTGGAAGGCCAAACCCGGCGGGGGACGCGACGCGAACGTGCGCGCCGAGCATGACGGCTGCTTGCGCGAGCGAAGTGGCGACGTTGTTGCCATCGCCGACGTAGGCAATCGTCCGGCCATTGAGGGTGCCCCACGCCTGCTGCAGGGTCAGGCAGTCGGCCAGCGCCTGGCAGGGATGTTCTTCGTTGGTCAGCGCGTTCAGCACGCGCAGCCGCGGCGCGGCCGCGGCGAACTCGTTGAGCTTGTCCTGCCCGTAGGTTCGAATGACCGCCGCGAAAACCCATCGCTCGAGATTCCGCGCGACGTCCGCGAGGGACTCGCGCCCGCCGAGCGCGACATCGGTTCCCGGCTCGATCACATCGCCCCCGAGCTCTCTCACGGCGATCTGGAACGTCGACCGGGTACGCAGCGACGGCTTTTCGAACAGCAGCGCCACATGGCGATGCTTGAGCACCTTCTGATCGTAGACGCTGGCGGCGCGCGCCGCTTTGTACTGCGCGGCACGCTCGAGACACGCGCCGAGTGTTTCGTGATCGAAGTCGAGAATCGACAGGAACCGTGAGGGAATCTCGGTGGCGCTTGGCATGTCGGTGTTCCTTTGTGTTCTGTCGTCTTCTCGCACTTGTTCGTGGGGTCCCGCCTCTTTCACTTGCGCCTGGGGCCCTTTTCCATTTTTACGTTCGATATTCCGCGTTAATCCGCACGTACTCCGCGCTCAGGTCGCACGTCCACATCTGTGACGTTCCGGCCCCGCCGGTGCCCATGTCCACGCTGACGACGATGTCCTTGCCCTTGAGATACTCGGCGGCCTCCGGCGCACGCTCGTCGTGGGGCATGCCGGCGCTGAACAGTTCCACTGGGCCGATGCGTACGACAGCGGCGTCGAGGACGAACTCCGAACCCGACCGTCCAGCCACCGCGACGAGACGGCCCCAGTTCGGGTCTCCGCCGTGGATCGCCGTCTTGACGAGCGGAGAATTGGCAATAGCCCTCGCGGTACGACGCGCGTCGACGTCGGAAGCCGCGCCGGTGACCCGGACCGTCACCAGCTTCGTCGCGCCCTCGCCTCCCCGGACGATACCGACGGCAAGCGGTTCGCACACCTGGCGCAACGCCTCGATCAGAACCGGATAGTCGTTGCTGCCGAGCGTGACCCCGCTCGCGCCATTCGCGAGTGCGAACACGCAATCGTTGGTCGAACACTCGCCGTCGACGGAAATCGCGTTGAACGTGTCGTCCACGACGGCCTTGAGTGCGCGCTGCAGCAGAGCAGGTTCGACGGCCGCATCCGTGGTCACAAAGCCAAGCATTGTAGCCATGTTCGGCTCGATCATGCCGGAGCCCTTCGCGATCCCTCCCACGCGGAACGTGCCGGCCTCGGTGGCGACTTCGATTGAGGCGCTCTTGGGAAACGGATCGGTCGTCATAATGGCGCGGGCGGCGTCACCTCCGCCATCTGCGCCAAGGGCTGTTGCGGCACTCGAGATGCCGCGCGTCACCTTCTCCATGTCCAGCTTGACGCCGATCACGCCGGTCGATGCCACCAGCACCTCAGAAATGGCGCAGCCGACGGTGGACGCGGTCCTCGCCACCATGGCTTCGGCGTGCTGCATGCCATCACTGCCCGTGCAGGCATTCGCGCAGCCGCTGTTGACCACGATTGCCCGGGAGCGCCCGGCGGCGGTCGCGAGGTTGCGGCGCGAAACGATGACCGGAGCCGCTTGCGCCTGGTTCAGGGTGAATACTGCGGCCGCCGATGCTGGCCGGTCCGAGACGATGAGCGCCAGGTCCAGTCCTTTGGCCTTGATTCCGCACGAAACCCCCGACGCGCGGAAGCCTTGCGGAGCGGTCACGTTCCCCTCAATCGGCCGGGCGGAGAGGTTGGCGACGCAGCTCACGCCGGCACCGCGTTTTCTTCAGCGCCGGCAAACGCCGGCACCGGGTCGAGTTGAAGCCGCTCGACGTTCGGGCGCCTCGCCGCAACCGAACGGCCGGCGTAAATGACGGCGGCGGGCTGTTCCGGTCGAATCTGGACCCCCTCCCGCAACGGAAGCGTGACCGCGTACTGACCGCAGTCGGCGGAAGAGCGGGCATGACGTGCAGTCGTGCGCGATCTTTTCCGGCATCCACATGTGCGGCACAATCGTGAATCCCAGCTTCACGAAGTGAGATGGCTGATGGGTGAAGGCGCAGAGGGTCGAAAACCCGAGCGCTACCCCCCGTGCGGCGAGCTCGGTCAGCAGGCGTGGCCCGATCCGGTTGCCGCGGGCCTTCTGATCGACGACCAGCGAGCGCACCTCGGCGACCGTCCGGCTCAACGGCGCCAGCTCCGCGCATCCAATGACGCGCTGATCCGCCTCCGCGACAATGAAACGCGGGGCGTGTTCGACGACGTCGTCGATCGTGCGAGGCAGGAGGTGGCCGACCTGGAGATTGTCCGAAATCAGCCGGTGGATGTCGGGCGCATCGGATATGTCCGCCCGTCTGAAGCTCACCATGGTCATTGCTGTTGTCCCCCGAAGGCCGCGATCAGCGCGGCGTCGAGCAGTGCAATCCCTTCGTCGATCTCTTCGGCCGTGATGATGTACGGCGGTAGCAGCCGCACCACGGTGTCCGAAGTCCGGTTCACCAGGAGGCCCTGCTGAATCGCGGCATCGACAATCGGCGCCGCGGGGCGATCCAGGTCCAGCCCCCACATCAATCCGGCGCCACGGATTTCCCGGATGATGGAGTGTCGCGATTGAAGCTGGCGCAGCCTGCCTTCCAGGTGCGCGCCAACCCGGGCAACGTGCGCCATCAGCCCGCCTTCGACGAGCTCGTCCAGAAACACGAGCGCGGCCCGGCACGCGAGAAGATTCCCACCGTAGGTGCTCCCATGATCGCCGAACGCAGCCGCTGCGGCCACTCGCTCGCTGAACAGCGTCGCCGCGATCGGGACGCCGGCGCCCAGCGACTTGCCGATGGTCATCAGATCGGGCTGCAGACCGAGACCGGGCGAGCAGAACGCGTGTCCGGTACGCCCCAGGCCGCACTGAATCTCGTCTGCAATCAGCAAGCGCGCCGGAGTTTCGGCACGCGTCCATGATCGCCGCGGCCATCGCGCTGCTGATCGGCCGAACGCCACCTTCACCTTGTATCGGCTCGACAATGACGGCAGCCGTATTGTCGGTCACCGCCGCTCTCAGTCCGGCGATATCGTCAGCGGCCACGAAGGTCACGTCGGGCACGAGCGGCTGGAAGGGTGCCCGGTAGTGATCGTCCCAGGTCACCGAAACGGCGCCCATCGTCCGGCCATGGAATGACCGATCGAATGCGACGAAGCCGCTGCGCGGTTTGCCTTGTGCGAACCAGTAGCGTCGCGAGAACTTCAAGGCGGCTTCCACGGCCTCAGCGCCGCTGTTGCAGAAGAAGGCGCGTGGCAGCCCGGCAAGGTCGGAGAGGCGTTGCGCAAGCTCTCCCTGCAGCGGATGAAAGAACAGGTTCGACGTGTGAACGAGACGTTGCGCCTGATCGGCGATCGCCTGCGCAAGCCGCGGATGCGCATGACCAAGCGCTGCGACGCCCACGCCCGAGATCAGATCGAGATAGCTGCGTCCATTCGTGTCGAAGAGGCGACATCCGCGACCGCGATCGAAGACCACCGAGCCGCGGCGGTACACCTGGAGCAAGTGCTCTTTTTCAACAGCGATGACGTCGGTAACGGTAGTCATGGTCGTGATCTGTTCTCCTGCAACAGTCAGGACGCGCGGCCTGACGTGGCCGGCAGCTCCACGCGCGTCCCCGGCGCGTCGTCGAAGTCAGAGACGCCTCGGCCGGAGACGATGGCCACCTCGGCGACGCCTCCTTCAAGGGCATGGCGGCAGGCGCCAAGCTTCGCGATCATCCCGGAATGCGCGGCACCGGACGCGGTCATCGTGTCGATGTCCTCCGGCGTGAGGTGCGTGAGTGTCTGGCCATCCTCGCCAAGGACGCCTTTCGTTGCACCGGCGACAATCAGTCGACGCTGCGCCAAGCGCGGCAGCGAGGTGCCCCGCCAGCACGTCGGCGTTGACGTTGAGCAGCTCACCCGCGGCGCTGATGCCGATACTCGCAATCACCGGGATGTAGCCGAGCCGGACGAGATCGCGCAGCAGCGATACGTCCGGATCCTGCGGCTGACCGACCAGGCCGAGATTCACGCGCTCACCGGACACGGTCGTGAAGGCGTCCGCGATCGTCGAGCGGCCGACGAAACCGTCCGCGCCGGTCAGCCCGACCGCGCGTCCACCCCTTGCGGCCAATGGCGGCAACCAGCGCGGTGTTGTTCCGACCGGCGAGCACGCACACCACGGCGTCGAGCGCGGCTGCGTCGGTCACGCGCAGGCCATCGACGAAGCGCGGCTCCTCGCCGCTGGCGCGCAGCTCGGCGTCGATGGCACGTCCGCCGCCGTGCACGACGACCAGCGGACCGCGACCCGCGAGGCGCAGGATCGCCGGCACGACGCTCTGAATCGCCGCCGCATCTTCCAGCAGTTCGCCGCCAAGTTTGAGGACCGTCGTCATCGTTATGACTGTTGCCTACTGAAGCGCCGTCTCCTCGTCGAATCCAAACACCACGTTGAAGTTCTGTATCGCCTGTCCGGCAGCCCCCTTCACGAGGTTGTCGATGCACGCCACCATCACCAGCTGCTGACCCTGCACGCGCCAACCGATGTCGCAGAAGTTCGTGTGGGCGACGTGCTTGATTTCCGGCAGATCGGCGCCGGTCAGCCGGACGAACGGCGAATCCGGCATACGCGCGCGCCAGTGCCGACGCCACCGCCGCCTCATCGACGCCCGGTCGCAGCCGCGCGTAGATCGTTTCGAAGATGCCGCGATCGAGCGGCACGAGATGCGGCACGAATGTCACCGGCGTTCCGAGCTCCTGTTCAATTTCGGCGGCATGACGATGCGCGAATACGCCGTAGGCCGAGATGCTGCCGTGGCACTCGGAAAAATGCGTGCGCTCGGTCGGCGTCTTGCCCGCGCCCGACACACCCGATTTCGCGTCGATGATGATCCCGGGCTCGACGAGCGACGCCGCGACGAGCGGTTGCAGCGCGAGCACCGCGGCGGTCGGGTAACACCCGGGACACGCGATCGAGTCGCGCATTCGCGAGCTCGAGTCGCCGCCGTTCGGTCAGCCCGTAGGCAATCGGTGACGGATGTGCGAGCCGGTGTGCGGATACCACCGCTGGCGCAGCGCGGCATCGCGCAGCCGGAATGCGCCTGAGAGATCGAACACGCGCGTGCCGCGATCGGCCAGGATCGGTGCGATTTCGGCGGCGAGCGTATCGGGCAATGCGAGAAACACCGCGTCCGTTTGAGTCGCCAAGCTTTTCGACGTCGAGCGGCTCGACCGGTGCGTCCCAGATTCGCGCCAGCGCCGGCAGTCGCTTCGATTCCGAACGCACTCGACGCCATCGCATATCTCACGTCCGCGTGGGGATGCCGCGCCAGCCGCCGGAGCAATTCCAGACCCGCGTATCCCGTCGCGCCGGCGACCCCCACCCGGACTGAGGAATAGTTATTCATCAGAACGTTTAGTTATACAACACCATGCACGTCTCGATCAACACAATTCACGTGAGACTGGTCGAATGCTTGCAATTGGATGCATATGCTGTATAATTAACCGTTCGTCAGTGCATAATTATGAAGACCTACCGACAGTCCGCCATTCTCGAGCTCGTCGACGTCGAAGCGATTACCAGTCAGGAACAGCTTCGGGAGCGGCTCCGCGTGCGCGGCATCGAAGCGACGCAGGCGACGCTCTCGCGAGATATTCGCGATCTCGGGCTGATCAAGCGCGCCGCCGACGGCGCCTACCGGCGATCGGGTGCCGATCGCGGCCTGCCGGTCGATCCGGAAGTGGAGTGCCGGACGGCGGTCGACGACTACCTGCGTCGCTACGACGTCGTCGATCAGCTGGTCGTGCTGAAGACGGATACCGGCCAGGCGCAGCCGCTGGCGGTCGCGATCGATCGGGCCGGCCTGCCGGAGATCGTCGGCACGATCGCCGGCGACGACACGATCCTGGTGATCTGCCGCAGCGCTCCGGATGCGGCGGGGCTTTCGAAGCGTCTGGATGGCTGGCGAACATCCTGAGCGGTGAACGACGAGGTAGAACGGACAAGGTGGCTGGCACCTCTCCGGGCAGGGTGCCAGCGCAGCCTTTCGGGTAGAAAAGATGAAGCGAATTGTTCTGGCGTACTCGGGCGGACTCGACACGTCGGTGGCGATTCCGCTGGCTGGCCGAGAAATACGGCGCCGAAATCATCGCCGTGACGCTCGACCTCGGCCAGGGAGAGGAGCTGACCAACGTGCGCGAGCGGGCGCTTGCGGTCGGCGCCGTCCGCGCGCACGTGATCGACGCGCGCGAGGAGTTCGCGCGCGACTACGTCCTGCCCGCGCTGCAGGCGCGCGCGATTTACGAGGACGGATATCCGCTCGCCTCGGCGCTCGGCTCGTCCGCTCATCGCGAAACACCTGGTCGCGATCGCGCGAATGGAAGGCGCGACCGCGGTCGCGCACGGCTGCACCGGAAAGGACAACGACCAGGTTGGCCTCGACATCTCGGTGCGCGCGCTCGACCCGTCGCTCGAGCTGATTGCGCCGGCGCGCGAATGGGACATGAGCCGCTCCGACGAGATCGAGTACGCACGCGTCCGGAACATCCCGGTGCCGGTGACGATCGCCAGCCCGTACAGCGTGGATTCGAATCTGTGGGGCCGGTCGATCGAATGCGGCGTGCTCGAGGACGCGTGGGAGGAACCGCCCGACGACATCTACACGCTGACGCGATCGCCGCAGCAGTGTCCCGACGAGCCGGCCTACATCGAAATCGATTTCGAGCGCGGCGTGCCCGTCCGCGCCAACGGCGATCGACATGGCGCTGGTCGAGCTGATCGAGTCGCTCGAAACGATTGCCGGCGCGCACGGCGTCGGCCGCATCGACATGATCGAGAACCGGCTGATGGGCATCAAGTCGCGCGAGATCTACGAGGCGCCGGCCGCTGTCGTCCTGCACGCCGCGCATCGCGAGCTCGAGAAGCTCGTCATCGCGCGCGATCTCGAGCGGATCAAGCAGGACATGGGACGCGTGTACGCCGACGCGGTCTACAACGGTCTGTGGTTCTCGCCGACACGCGAGGCGATCGACGCGTTCGTCGCGGCCATTCAGCCGCGCGTCACCGGCACCGTGCGGCTGAAACTGTTCAAGGGCGATTGCCGGGTCGTCGGCCGCCGATCGGAATACGCGCTCTACGATCGCGACCTGGCGACCTACGACGCCGGCGATCGATTCGATCACGCCGCCGCAGAAGGCTTCATCAAGATCTGGGGCCTGCCAACCGAAACCGCGGCACGCAAGCACGCGAATCGCGCCGACCGCGGTGGAACGCTGACGATGGCGCACCTCTGGTCCGGCCGTTTTGCCGGCGATCCCGACGCCGCACTCTTCGAGTTCGGCGCCTCGTTCACGTTCGATCGCCGCCTGTTCGAAGACGATGTGACGGGCAGCATGGCGTGGGCGGAGGCGCTTGCAGAACGCGGGCGTGCTGTCCGCCGCGGACGCCGCCACGATCACGCACGCGCTCGAGGAGATCGCCGCGGAGGCGCGCACAATCCCGCGTTCTTTGCCTCTGAGGCGGCGAAGCACGACGAGGACGTCCATTCCTTCGTCGAGCGCGAGCTGGTCGCGCGCGTCGGCGACGCCGGCCGGCGACTGCACACCGGCCGGTCGCGCAACGAGCAGGTCTCGCTCGATCTGCGCCTGTATTTGAAACGGCGCATCCCGCAGATCCAGCGAGCCGATCGCCGACACTCGTCCGCGTGCTCGGCGCGCCAGGCCGAGGCGAGCGGCGACGCGCTGATGCCGTCGTACACGCACCTGCGCCGCGCCCAGCCGGTCATGGTCGCGCACTTCTTTCTCGCCCACGCGGCGGCATTCCGTCGCGATCATCGGCCGTTTCGACGCGGTGCTCGAGCGAGGTCGACGAGCTGCCGCTCGGATCCGGCGCGATTGCCGGCACCAGCTACAACATCGACGTCCAGGCGCTCGCCACGCGTCTCGGCTTCGCCCGCATCGTCGCCAACAGCATCGATGCGACCGGCGATCGCGATTTCGTCGCGCATCGTTCCTTCACGCGTGCGCGCTGACGATGGTGCATCTGAGCCGTCTCGCCGAGGACGTCATCCTGTTCACGTCGGAGGAGTTCGGCATTCTTCGATCTGGCGGATACGGCAGCGACCGGCAGCAGCCTGATGCCGCAGAAGAAGAATCCCGGATCCGCTGGAGCTCGTTCGCGGCAAGACCGGGCGCGTGATCGGACGTCTGACTGGCTGGCTGGCGACGATGAAGGGGCTGCCGATCGGGTACAGCAAGGATCTGCAGGAGGACAAGGAAGGCCTGTTCGAAGCGGAAGACACGGTGCGTGCGTCGCTCGACCGCATCCGCGGCCGTGGTCGACGGACTCGTCGATCAACGCGGCGCGACAGAGGCCGGCCGCATCCGGCTTGCTGCTCGCGACCGACGTCGCCGACTACCTCGTCGCGAAAGGCGTTGCCGTTCCGCGATGCGCACGAAGTCGTCGGCGCGCTGGTGCGGCGGCTGGTCGACGAGCGGCGGTCGTTCGACCGACCTGACACTCGAAGAATGGCGGGCGCATTCGCCGCTCTTCGAAGCAGACGTGCGTGAGGCGATCACGCCCGCGGCGTCGATCGCGAGGAAGCGAACGCCGCAGTCGACCCATCCGGACGCGGTCGCTGCAGCCGCTCGACGGAGCTGCAGCAATGGCTGTCGGCGGTCGCTGTCAGAACTTGAACGTCACGCCGACCGTCCGCGCCAGAACCGGAAGTCGCCAAGCGAGAGATCGACGCCGTTCGAGTCGTTGTTCGTTGAGGGATCGGAAGTAGCGGAAGATCACCCCTGACGCCGACATTGCCGCCAAGGAACATCACGCCGCCGCCGACGTCCATGCCGAGATCATTCGATGAGGCCTTGCTGAAGAACTGCGATGCGATTGTCGACCCTCGATCGCGATCAGGCCGACGCCGCCGGACGCGTAGGGCCGCAGCGCACCCAGCGGCGCACCGACGACCATATTGCCCATCGCCGTCGTGACGTTGCCGTCGCCGATCAGGTCGAAGTCCGGGTTGCTGTTCGACACACCGAAGAAGTTCGGCGAGTAGCCGAAGTCGAACTTCGAACGCCGAAGATCACCGCCACCCATCCACGCGAGCGACGCACCGTAGTTGAGCTTCTGCTCGAAGTCGTTGGAAAATCTTCCGCTGCTGCACACGTTGGCGCTGCCGCCAGAACGTGCTGCCCGAGGAATGGCGTCAGCAGCCAGTCGGCGGACGCCTTCGGCGGCGCGGCGGCCGATGCAGACAGCAGCCACCGCGGCGGCAATGATGACCTTTCGCAATGACATATCCCCCCTCGTGATGTGCGGACTGTGGTCCGCGTTCCTCGCGGCGTGCGGACGAGCTCGTCCGCAAGCGCGTTCCGCCTCACTCGAGTGCAAGCGAAGTACCGGAGCGGGCGTTCCTCAGCTGTTTCGCGGCGAACGCGTGAGCCGATCAGTTCGAGGAACGAATGAGCCGCCTGTGTTCCTGGAGCAAGTCCCAGGCACGCGCGACGTGAGATTCGGTCGTGTGCAGGTTGCCGATCGCGAGCCGGAGGGCGTATCGACCGTCCAGCCGTGTGTGCGAGATGAAGATTTCGCCGGTGGCGTTCACGGCTTCGAGGATGCGTTCGTTCAAGCGGTCCGCGTCTTCGTGCGTCCTGAGCGCGCGCGCGAAAGCAGACGACGCTGAATGGAACCGGCGCGAGCCGCTCGAAGTCGGTGCTCGCGTCGACCCACGACGCGAACAGCCTGCGCCAGGCGCATGTGTTCGGCGAGCCGCGCCCGCAGGCCATCGGCGCCAAAGTGGCGCAGCACCATCCACAGCTTCAACGCGCGAAATCGCCGTCCGAGCTGAATGCCAGTGTCCATCAGGTTTCGGACCGGTGCCGCTTCGACGGTCTTCAGGTACTCGGGCGTCAGCGCGAACGCGGCGCGCACGAGGTCCATGTGCCGGCAGTACAGCACCGAGAGATCGAACGGCGTGAACAGCCACTTGTGAGGATTGACGACGAGCGAGTCTGCTCCGTCCAGCGCCGTCGCAGGATCCATTCGTATCCGGGAACCATCGCGGCGACGCCGGCATAGGCGGCATCAACGTGCAGCCAGATCGATTCGCGCCGGCACAGCTCCGCGATCTGCGGCGACGGGATCGACGCTCGTTGACGATGTCGTGCCGACGGTTGCGACCACCGCGAGCGGCTGCCAGCCTTCGGATCGATCGTCGGCAATCGCGGCAGCGAGCGCGTCGGCGCGCATGCGGAACTCGCGATCGCTTGGAATCTTGCGCAGCGACTGCTGCCCGAGACCGAGCAGGATCACGGCTTTGTCGATCGACGAGTGCGTCTGGTCGGAGCAGTAGACGCGCATGCGTGGAGCAGGGTCACTCCCCGCGAGACCCAGCTGACGCACCGACGGCACCGTGCGTTCACGCGCTGCCGCGAGCGCGTGCAGCGTCGAGATCGACGCGGTGTCGTAGATGACGCCGTCGAAGGCCGGCGGCAGTCCGAGCAGCTTCCGCAGCCACGCCAGCGTGACTTCCTCGAGCTCGGTCGCAGCCGGCGACGTGCGCCACAACATCGCCTGCACGTTCAATGCGGCTGAGAGAAACTCGGCGAGAATGCCAGGCGCGCTTCCGGTGATCGCGAAATACGCGAAGAACCCGGGATGATTCCAGTGGGTGATGCCCGGGAGGAGAATCCGCTCGAAATCCGAAAAAATTTTCTCGAATGATTCCCCGTCCCGCGGCGCCTCAGAGGGAAGCGCAGCGCTGATTGCACCCGGCGCCACTCGCGCCAGGACCGGATACTCGCCGGAGTTCGCGAGGTAATCGGCGATCCAGTCGGCGACACGATGCGCGTCGCGACGGAACTCCTCCGGATCCATGTCGCCAAGGGAAGAAGGTGGAGGAGAGGCCTCCCGCGTCATGGCACGTCTGGCGCGGGCTACTGCTGGTCGCGCTTTTCGACTTCGAGCGTCACCGGAGCGGAGAGGTGGACGTTCACGACGGCACCGGGAGAGAGCGTGGCGGCGTTGCGGTCGCCCGCCATCACGATTGCCGACCCGCCCCCGGCGCCGATGGCGCCTCCGATCACGGCTCCTTTGCCGCCACCGATGATTGCCCCCAGGATGGCGCCGCCGACCGCCGCGCCGCCGATCTTGCGTGCGCTGTCGGGGCCAGGTGCTTCACCTTCGCGATAGATTGGTTCGGTGCGCAGCGGGATTTCACGGCCATCCGCGAGCACCAGCGTGTGGAATCGAACACCGAGGCGGGCCGGCGTCTTGACCTTTCCGCCGCGCTCGACGACCGTGACCGCTCCAATGACGCGTGAACCGGCCGGGATCACCACGTGACCGCCGGACATCACGTCGCGGCTGACTCGCGCATCGACGCGATCCTCGACTCGTGCGCGCTCGCTCGAGAGAGCCGTGTCTACTTCCAGCCCGATGACGGAGGACGCTGGCAGCACGATTTCTTCGAACTGCGGAACCTTGGGGGCCGGCGGCGGATCCGGGCGTGCGTGCGGGCTCCTGGACTCGCTCGGCCGATTGGGTAACCGGCGGTTGCGCGACGGGCTTCTCGGCGGTCACGGACGGCGCCGGTGTTGAGGGCGTTGGCGACGTCGGGCGTGATTTCGCGGTCGATGCGGGCGCCGGATCGCGGCGAGCCGCTGGCGCCGGCGTCGGCGTTGGCGCCGACGGACGAGGGGTCTCGCGCACCGGGTTCACCGCAGGACGCTCGGGCGTGACCGGTGCCGACGGTTCAGCTTCAGGTTGCGGCTTTGCTGCCTCGCTGCCGACCACGGCTTCAGTTTCGGTGACAGGCGCTCCTGCCGGGGGTGCCGGGGCGCCGGCCGTTGGCACCGCTGGCGAGGCGGCCAAGGGGACTGGCTGGACCGCGTTCTGCCGGACGGCGAGGTAGCCTCCACCTGCGGCGGCAGCGATGCATCCGGCCGCCAGCACACCCGCAAGGACTCTGGAACTCATGGATTGACTCCTGAACAAGACCCGAAGCAGCAATTGCTGTGCCCCGCATATCGGCCAATCGGCCAGCAGAATTCAGCGGATTTGTCCCAAAAACCTGCCGTGCCAATATCGCACGCAACCAGCCGTGGACAGTAGCTGTCCTCACGGCAGGACCTCCGGCCTTGCTGACCAGTCTCAATCCGAGGGGCTTCGCCCCTCGGACTCCCTGACACGCGCTCTCGCGCGCCGCTTCGACGGCGCGCTCCGATCGCGTGGCTCGCTCGCACTGCTCGCTCGCATCTTGCGGCGAGCGTTAGGTTTATGAGACAGCTTCTTGGCTCAGACGGGGTCAGACCAGGGTCAGGCCAGAGTCAGACCCCAGTCTAGATCCTGCGAGTTGGCCGGGGCATTCATGTTGCAGCAAACGCGCAGGTTTGCCATGCTCAGGAAATAGAACGGAGGACTCCAATGCGACGGATCCCGATCCTTGTCGGCGTCGTTCTGATTTCGCTTCTGTCGTCGAGAGTCGAAGCGCTGACGTTCCGCGACGTCATTGAGTTGACGCACGCAGGTCTCGGGGAGGACGTGTTGCTCGCACTGATCGAGGTCGATCGATCGGTTTTCCCGATCGACGCCGCGTCGATCAAACGGCTCAAGGACGAAGGCGTCAGCGAACGCGTGATTCTGGCGATGGTTCGGAGCGGACGAGAGGTTCAACCTCCGGCCGAGCAGGTTCCAGTCGAAGCCCCACCGCCGCCCGTCGCTCCAGAACCGCAGGTCGTCGTCATCGAGCATCACGACCCGGCGGAGATCCGTGAAGTGCCCGTTGCTGTTCCGGTCTACGTGCCGGTGGTCACACGGCCCAGCCGCGGTGTGCGTGTGCACGATGGCAATCAACTCCACGGCGCGACCGAGTTGTCGTTCGGGCAAACCGTGCCGACGACCACTCACGCGCCCGTCTGTCAAGCAGCCAGAGCCAGTCTATTGGGGATGGGGCGGCAAGCTCCGGCCGGATGCGTGGGGTCAACCGACTCAGACGACCACCGACAAGAAGAAACAGAACTGACCGATTACGCCGCGTCGCGATCGTCCTGACGATCGGGTGAGGTCGCGGGCAAGTGCTCGCGAATCTCCCTCGCAATCTTCACGGCCACCGGCGCCAGCACGGCGGCGCCGATTACGAGATCGCTCGTTCGGAGCGTCTCACGCCCCTTGCGCATCAGATTCTTGTCGATATCGCAGTTGACGTCGTCCGGGAATGGCGGAACCGCCACTTCTCCCCGGGCTTTGCGCTCTTCGTAGTCCCTGGCAGCCGCCGGACCGATCTTCCGCTTCTCGCCCGGCACCTTCTCGCCGACGTCTTTCCCGTACGGCGACGCGTGCTCGATCTCGGCGTTCAGTTCAGCGCCGATGAGAATGGCGAGCCCCGACAGATAGAACCAGGTGAGCAGGACGATGAACGCGCCGAGGGTGCCGTAGGTCTCGTTGTAGTTTCCGAAGTACGAGATGTACAGCTTGAGGCCGAGCGACACGACGACCCAGAGCAGCGTCGCGATCACGGATCCAGGTGTGATCCAGAGCCAGTCCTGCTCGGCGTCCGGTGCGAAGTAATAGACCAGTCCGATGCCGCTTGCGACCAGCGCGAAGACGATCGGCCACTGCAGGATCCACCAGGTCCATTTGAATGCCGGACCGAGGTGCATCGCGTTGGCGATGTGCTCCGCGAGAGTCGGGCCCGCGAGCACCAGGGCGATGGACGCGAGAATGAAGATCGCGATCCCGATCGTCAACCCGATGGCGATGAGCCGCACACGCCAGAGTGCCCGCCCTTCGGTGATGTCATACGCGGCGTTCAGCGTGCTGATGATCGAGACCATCGCGCCTGAACTGCTCCAGATCGTCAACAGAAAGGCGAACGTCAGTATGCCGCCGTGTTCAGACTGGGAAATCTTGGTGATCTGATCGGTGATGATCTTCAAGACATCGGGCGGGACGAAACGTCCGAGCAGTGTGACGATCTCTCCGACCAGGTTGTGAATGGGAAAGAAGCTGGCAATCGAGATGAAGGTGAGGAGCGCGGGGAACAACGCGAAGAAGAAGTAATACGCCTGCTGGGCGGCGAGGTTCAGCAGGTCATCCGCGGCGATCTCCTTGGCGGTTCGAGTCGCGAGTTCCTTCCAGCTCAACGGCACCTTGAAGTGGGCCAGCATGCTCGAGATGGAAAGCAAGCGCGCTGCCACGAGGCGGCCGGGTTCGAGCGGCGGGATATGATCGATCGATGGCCGGGTTGGCGCACGCGCACGCATCAAGGGACTTTGACGTCATCGTTATCGGCGCCGGCGTCATCGGATGCGCGATCGGCCGCGAACTGGCGCGACGCGGTGCGAGCGTCGTGATTCTCGAGGCTCGAGCGATCGGGCAGGGAGCGACCCAGGCGTCGGCTGGAGTGCTGGCGCCATTTATCGAGGCGCCGGGCGAAGGACCGCTTCAGGCACTGACCGTCGAGAGCCTCGCGATGTACGACGAGTTCGTCGCGACCGTCGCAGATGAGGCGAATACCCCGATCGAGTACCGCCGGTGCGGCACGATCGAGATCGCGCACGATTCAGGTTCCGTCCGGCGCCTGAAGACCCTTGGTGAATGGGCGCGCTCGAGAGGCGTCGATGCGCGCTGGGCCGATCCCGGCGAAGTCGGCAGCCTCGAACCGGCGCTGGCGCCAAGTTGCGGCGGGTTGATCGTCGCCGAACACGGCTACGTTCGGGCGGCCCAGTTGACCGCGGCACTCGCCGAGGCGGCGCGACGCCACGGCGCCTCGATCCAAATCGGCTGTCGGGTTGAGCGGTTCTCATGTGACAGCGGTCGCGTAACGGTCACGACGAACGAAGGCACTTACCGCGGGAAGGACGCCGTGGTTGCGGCCGGCAGCTGGTCAGGAGGAGTGGCGCCGGAAACCGAAGTGATGCCGGTGCGCGGTCAACTGCTTCACCTCGCCTGGCAAGGTGTGCCCCTCGCGAGAGTGCTGTGGAGCGACCATTGCTATCTCGTGCCCTGGCTCGATGGCACCCTGCTCGTCGGTGCAACGGTGGAGCACGCGGGCTTCGACGAGCGGGTCACTGCAGCCGGAGTTCAACAGCTGCTGAACGCTGCGACCGGCGTGCTGCCGGCGATCGAGGATGCGACGTTCGTCGAAGCTCGCGTCGGTCTCCGGCCGGCGACGCCGACAGGATTGCCGATCATCCGCCGATCCGCGGAGCACCCGTCGATCGTCTATGCGACGGGTCACTTTCGAAACGGCATTCTGCTCGCTCCACTCACCGCCCGGCTCGTCGCCGATTTGATCGCCTAAAAGATCGGGTTCTACAAGGTTCTACAGGGTTCTACTTGGTTCTGCCGGGTTCGTTCTAGGTTCGGGTTCTACGAGTTCGCGGCGTAGAACGAACCCTGTAGAACCTAGCAGAACCCAGCCGAACCCCGTAGAACCTGATCCTTAGCGACTGAGAGGCCCGCTGGTCGTCTGCGCCGTCTCGAAGGCAATGACGGAGAGCTGGTAGGCCAGCTTGGCCTGCAGCTCGTTGTTCCGCGCTTCCGCGAGATCGCGCTGCGCCTGAATGACGAGGAAGCTCGTCGACATGCCAACATCGAACCGGCGCTGCTCGGCGTCGACGCGCTGCTCGGCGAGCGTACGACCGAGCACCGCCGTCTCGATGCGCTGCCTGTTCTGCTCGAGCCTCAGCGCCGCATCGCGCACCTGACGGACGGCAATCAGTTCGACGTTCCGCAGGCGGGCCTGAGCCTGATCGCGTTCCAGCTTCGCTCGCGCATAATTCGCTTCCTCGACGCTCTTGCCGAGTGGATAGCTGACCGTGAAACCGAGACTCCACGTCGGAAAATCCGCGGTCAGGACCTGGTCGAGCACGGTGCCGAAGGCCGTCCTCTGGCTGCCCGTGATGGTTCCTGGGAAGCCGCCGGTGCGAATCAGTTGCGTGCCGCCGAGGCCGTTGGTCAGGTAGGTGGCCTGGAGGCGCAGGTCGGGCAGCGTCTGATTCTTCGAAAGCACCACGTTGGTGTCGTCGATCTGAATCAGCTTGCGTGCCTCGGCAATGTCGGGACGCTCGCTCAACGCGCGTCGTACCGCGATGTCGACGTCCGGCGGCGACCCAACCGGCGGCACGGCGTCGGCCGGTTCGATGTGCGCCGTCCAGAAATCGGAGCGCGCCGGCTCGAACACGATCGATCGCAGCAGGTCCTCCGCCTGTAGCGAATTCGTGCGCGCGACGATCAGGTTCTCGCGCCGTTGCGCGACTTCGGCCTGCGCGGCCACGAGATCGAGCGGCGGCGACTGACCGACGTCGACTCGCGCGCGATTCGTGCGCTCGAGTTCGAGCGCCAGGTCGAGCGACCGCTGCTGCACGTCGACGCCCGCGCGCGCCGCCACCAGCGCCCAGTATCCGCTCTCGGCGTCTGCGGACGTCCGCGCGATGTCCTCCTGAAGCCGAAGGTCCGCGATTTCGCGCTGACGCGTCGTGATGTCGAGTTGCGCCCGCGCGTTGTCCATCTTGAAGTCGCGCAGGAGCGGTTGTGAGAACACGGCCTGAACCGCGCCGGTGATCGCGGGTGAAAAGGTCGCCAGCGGGTTCGTCGTGTTCGTGCGCACCGTGTTGAACGAGACGTCGTAGCTGGAGCCTCCCCACGGCAGCAGCTGCCCGACGCCCGCCGATCCGGACCAGAAGTCCGTCTTCAGCGGATCCTGTCCCGAGAAGAGATTCGAGGACGGCGTGGTTGAACTGTTACGCTGGAGCGCCGACGACAATGTCGGCACGAACGCCGCTTTCGCCGCCGCCACGCGTTCGCCACTGATCGCCGGATCGTAGCGGTTCGCCGCAAGGTCGGTGTTGTTCGAGAGCGCCATCCGGATCGCCTCGTCCCGCGTCAACTGGACGATCGGTCTGCTTGCGGCCTGCGCCGTCGCCGGTGACTGCGCCGCGGCTGTCCCGGGATGGACGAGCAGCGCGGCCAGAACGATCCCGGCGGTGGCGGTGGCCGCACGCGCCGCGCGCTTCCAGCGCCACAACCGCACCCGCGCCGCGTCGTCGAACAGCGAGTACGCGACCGGTGTGGCGACGAGCGTTAAGAGCAGAACCATCGACTGGCCGCCGATGATGACGAATCCGATGGCGCGGTTGGTCGCCGAGCCGACCCCGCTCGACAGCACCAGCGGAATCATGCCCGCGACGAACGCGAAGGTCGTCATCAGGATGGGTCGTAACCGATCGCGGCTCGCTTGCACGATGGCGGCCTCTCTTTCCATGCCGCGCTCACGCAGCTGGTTGGCGTGATCGATTTGAAGAATCGAATTCTTCTTCACGACGCCGAACAGCACCAGCAGGCCAAGCGCGGAAAAAATGTTCAGCGACTGGCGCGTGATGATGATCGACAGCAGCGCGAACGGCAGCGTCAGCGGCAGCGACAGGAGAATCGTGATCGGATGGAGCCACGATTCGAATTGCGCCGCCAGAATCAGGTACATGAACACCAGCGACAGACCAAACGCGATCAGGAAGTTCTGCGCCGCTCGTCCAAGCTCGCGCGATCGGCCGGCGAAGCGCGTGCTGTAGCCCGGTCCCATTTCCAGAGTCTCGGCCGCTCGCGTCATCGCCGCCATGGCGGGCGTTTGCGACACGCCCGGCAACAGGCCGGCAAATATCGTGACCTGACGCTGCCGGTTGAGACGGTTGATCTCCGACGGCGCGGTCCCCGGCGTGAACCGCGCCAGGTTTTCGAGCGGCACGCTGCCGACCCGGCTCGACGGCACGGTCAGTTGCGCGATGGCGCCAGCGCTTTCACGATCGCCCTCGCCGGCGCGGACGTGGACTTCATACTGCTCGCCGCCTTCGTTGTAGGTCGTCACCTGATCGCCTCCGACAAGAAGCCGCAGCGCCTCGGCCGCATCCGAGACCTGGACGCCGAGATCCGCGGCCTTCAACCGATCCAGGCTCACAGAGAGTTCGGGCTTGCCCACGTTCAACGACGTGTCGACATCGACGACACCGGGCTCCTTTTTCGCCGCCCCGGCGATCGCGCCCGCGAATCGTTCGAGCGCCTTCAGATCTGGTCCGTTGATTGTGAACTGGATTTCTGCGTTCTGGTTGCCACCGCCCCCGATCGTAGCAACTGGACGAACGCCCGTGCGGAGATTCGCGGCTGCAAGCTCAGGAAGAACGTTGGCACGGACGTCGTTCATGACCTCGAACTGATCGCGACGGCGTTCGTCAACCGGCTTCAGCCGGACATAGACGGTTCCTGAATTCTGTGTCTGCGCCGGATCGTCGGCGACCGACACGAGCGTGTAGGCCACCTCGGGCAGGCGCCGGATCCGGGTCGCCAGGCGGTTGGCAATGATCTCGGTCGCATCAAGGCTGGCGCCTTCGGGCGCCCGCAGACCCACTTCGAATTCCGACTGGTCGTCATTCGGCAGGAAGTTCTTGTTGGCCAGCATGAACAGCGGCACGCTGCTCAACAGCACGAGCGCCGCCACGCCGGCGACGATCGCGCGATGCTGCAGCGACCACTGCAGAATGGCCGTGTATCCCCGATCGAGCGGTCTGAAGAAGCGCGAGTCCTTGGAGCTCTGCTCTTCCATGGCGTGGCCGTCGGCCGATTCGTGTCGCGGCCGCATCTTGATCCAGCGGGCCGCCAGCATCGGCGTCAGCGTAAAGCTGACGAGCAGCGACACCAGGATCGCGAACGACATGGTGAAGCCAAAGCTGGTCATGAAGCGGCCGACGATGCCGCCCATGAAGCCGACCGGGACGAATATCGCAATCAGCGAGAGCGTGGTGGCGAGCACGGCGAGTCCGATCTCGCGCGTCGCCTCGACCGCGGCCTGCAGCGGCGTCCGGCCCTTCTCTTCGACAAAGCGATAGATGTTCTCGAGCACGACAATCGCATCGTCGATGACGATGCCGACCGACAGCGTGAGCGCGAGGAGGGTCATCGAGTTGAGCGTGAAGCCCTGGTACCAAATCAAGCCGAACGTCGCGATGATCGAGGTCGGGATGGCCACGGCGGCAATGATCGTCGACCGCCAGTTCCACAGGAAGATCAGCACGACCGCGGCGGCGAGAATGGAACCGACTACGAGGTGCTCTTCGACGCTGCGAATGGACGCCTTGATGAATTCTGAAAGGTCGCGAACGACCCGAATGTTGTAGCCGGCAGGCACGAGCGGTGCGATCTCGGCAAGCCGTTCTTTCACGGCGTCGACGACCTGAACGGTGTTGGTGCCCGACTGACGCCTGACCGTCAAGAGGACGGTCGGCTCGCCGTTCAGGCTCGCCTTGGTCGTCGCATCGGCCATGCCGTCGTCGATCGTGGCGACGTCACGAAGCAGGATGGCGTGCTCGTCCTTCTGACGGACGACGATGTCGCCGAACTGCTGCGGCGACTCGACCCGACCGCGGGTCCGCAGCGTGAGCGCGGTCGCACCTTGCTCGACACGCCCGCCTGGAATCTCGGCGTTCTGGGACTGCAAGGCCCGTCGACACGTCGGTGACCGTCAGGTTGTAGGCGCGCAGCCGTGCCGCGTCGAGCGTGATGTTGATCTGGCGTGCCCGACCGCCAGAGACGACGACCTGGCCGACGCCGTTCACGCTTTCGAGCTGGCGACGAAGCGTCTTGTCTGCGTACTCGGTGATGTCGCGGACCGGCTTCTTCGCCGAGACCGCGAGCGTCAGCACCGGCGCCGCATCCGGATCGAACTTCTCGACGGTCGGCTGCTGAATCGTCTTGGGCAGAAGCGGCAGCACTCGGTTGACGCGGTCGCGGACTTCCTGCGCCGCGATGTCGGCGTCCTTCTCGAGCAGGAACGAGATGATCACCTGCGAGACGCCTTCAGAGGAAGTCGATCTCAGCTCGTCGATCGCGCTGATCGTGTTCACCGCCTCTTCGATCTTGTCGGTGATTTCAGTTTCGACCTCCTCCGGCGCCGCTCCCGGCAGGCGCGTGGTGACGACGACGGTCGGGAAATCAACCTTGGGGAAACGGTCCACTCCGAGCTGCGTAAATGCGAACGCGCCCACGATCGTGAGCGAGAGGATCAGAACGCTGGCAAAGACGGGACGTTTGACGGATATCGCTGCGAGCCACTGCATAATCAATTCTCTAATCACTGATCACTAATCTAGAAGGTTTCAAAACTCGCCGGAGCTGGTTTTCGGCGGGTTTTGAAACCGCCTTCATCGATCCGGGCGCGCACTTCGAGTCCGTCCGACAGATGTCCCTTCGGCGAAGCGGCGACGGTGTCTTCGCGGGTCACGCCGCTCGTGATTTCGACCTGCTGACCGACGGTTTCGCCGACGGTCACGATGCGTTCTTCGATCTTGTCGTTCTTGATCACGTAGGCCCGGCTGGTGCCGGCGACGGTTTCGACCGCCGTCGCAGGAACGAGAAGTGCCGGCGTTGACGCCGGCTGCTGAATCGAGCGCCGTGGCAAACAGACCCGGCTTCAGTCGTCCATCCGATTGGCGGCGACCGCTTCGACCGTCAGCGCCCGCTGATCGGTACGCAGCGACGGCGAGACGTAATCGAACCTGTCGCCGGAAACGTTTCACCCGGATAGGCGTCCACCGAGATCTGCACCGGCTGACCGGCCTTGATCAGTGAAACCGCCTGCTCCGGAACGGTCAGCTCGACACGCATCGGATCGACCCGCACGACCGTGGCGACGTGCGCGCCACGCGTGACGTAGTCGCCGACGCTCACCAGTCGTTCGGCGACGAGCCCGGCGAACGGCGCACGAATCGTCGTGTCCGCTTGCGCCTTCCGCGCGAGCTCGATGCGCGCGCGCGCCGCCTGCAGCGAGCGGTACGACTGCTCGGCGACGTTCTGCGCCACCTGGAACTGCTGCCGGGCGACATCGACCTGCGCCCGCCGCTGGTCATACTCGCTCTGCGAGACGACCTTCTGATCGAGGAGCGACTTGATTCGCCCGAACTCGGCCTCCGCGAGATCGAGCGACGCCTTCGCGTTCATCACGTCCGGGACGCGCTCGGGATCGAAAGGCTGGCCGGACGACAATCCAAGACGCGCTTCGATCTGTGCGGCATTGGCTTCCGCCTCCTGCAGCTGCGCGGAGGTTTCGGTCGCCGAGATGCGCGCCAGCACGGCGCCCTGGGCCACGCGGGATCCGCGCTCGACGGACACGGCGACGACGCGTCCGGCAGCCTCGGCGCTGACTTCCGCCTGTTCGTCCGCCACCAGCGAGCCGGTGACGCGCAGATATCGATCGATGGCGCGGCTCTCGACCGTGCACCGCCTCGATCGTCGGCGGTTCGGCCTTCGCTTCGGCCTTGACCGTCGTGCTCTCAGCGCCGCATCCTGCTGCCGTGATGCTGAATGCGACAATCAGAATGCCGGCGAACCCGTATCGCTGTGCTGAACTCTCATGACTCTCCGCTCCGAAATGAACAACCTGTCGATCCGATGAAATCCCGTCTATTCCGCTATTCGCAGGGCTCCGAATGAAAGGTGTGAGGAATGCCGGCCCGCAGCCCCGTCAGCGCGGCTTCGAGCGTGTCGCGGGCGAGCGCGTCCGCGTCTTCGTTTGGACTGAGCCGGCCGCATAGCCGCATCACGGCGACGCCGTGAATCGCCGCCGCCAGGATTCGAAACACCGCGTCGGCCTTCGTGTCCGGAGGAAACAGGCCCTGATCGATGACGCTCTGGATGTGCGCCGACATGAGCCTCTTCATCTCGCGGACGAAGCCGAAGCGCTGCCAGTCCTTGCTGATCGGCGGCACCGATCGGTCGAGGAACATCAGCGCGAAGTATTCGGGATGCTCCTTGCTGAACTGGTAGAGCCGCCAGAAGCCGCCCGAATCTTGTCGATCGGATCGGCCATCGGCCGTCTCGCCTCCCGGCGCGAACAGCATCCGGAAGCCCTCTTCAGCGAGCGCCAGGAAGATGTCGTCCTTGCTGGGGAAGTAGCCGTAAATCGCGGCGGGGCTGTATTCGATCTTCTCGGCGATTTTTCTGATGGAAACGTGCTGATAGCCCTCGGCGACGAACAGCTCGCGAGCCGCGTCGAGAATCGCCCGAGCGACCGCCTCCCGTTCCCGTTCGTGACGTTCTTTGACTCCCAAGTAAATCCCTATGCTGTAAGTCGTTAAGCTCTATTATATACCGCAGCGCTGAACACTGTTTACTATTCTAACATTGTTAAGACGAATGAGTAGTCGGTTGGTTCCCGGGGCTCTGACGTATGCTCTGCCGCATGGCGAAAATCTCCGGCTGAAGAGGCGCGACAGCGGCTGCAGAGCTCTCGGGATGGGCGCTGGAAGGGGAGACGCTGAAGCGGCAGTTCACCTTCGCCGGCTTTCCCGAGGCAGTGGCGTTCATCGTCCGGCTCGGCTTTGCGGCGGAGGCGGTCGATCATCATCCCGACCTTCTCGTGAACTACAAGCGGGTCACCGTGACCTACAGCACGCACAGCGAAGGCGGTTTGACGGAAAAGGATTTCGCTGGAGCACAGGAAGCGACTTCGCTTGCGATGACAATGGGCGCGAAATAGAAAGTGAAAAGTTAAAAGTTAAAAGTAAAAGGTACAGAGGAAAGAGGCAGACCGACATTTGCAGCTGAAGAACACCTACAGCGCGCGGGAAGTGGCCGCTCTGACGGGATTGTCGGCGCGGCAGCTGCAATGGTGGGATGCCCGTCGACTGTTCACGTCAGCGGTGGCGTCACGCCGAACCGCCGCCGGCGGCTTCACGGAGCGTCGCTACACTCCGGTCGATCTGCTCGAGCTCATGGTGCTGGCGGATCTGCGACGACAGGGATTGTCAGTCGCGAGGATTCGGCTGCTGCTCGACACGCTCCGCGAGAAATTCGGCATTCGGCTGTTCGAGGCGATCGGCGGCACCGGATCGATCACGCTCCTCACGGACGGCAGGGAAGTCTTCGCGAGGACCACGGGCGGTGAGTTCGTCAACCTTCTGCGCGCGCCCGATCAGCCGATGCTGGTGGTCGGCGACATGCCGATGTTGAAGGAGTTGACGGCGAGGACGAAGCCGGCGAGGAAGAAGAAGACGGCGAAGAAGTCGGCGCCTCGAACGGCGAAACCGTAGGCGGCGCGATCAGCCGATCGGAAAGACCTTGTCGAGGCCGTCAGCCGGACGCGGAATCACGTGCACGCCGACGAGTTCGCCAACGCGTCGCGCCGCCGCCGCTCCGGCATCTGTGGCCGCCTTGACGGACGCGACGTCGCCTCGCACGATCGCGGTGACGAGTCCCGCATCAACTTTCTGCCAGCCCACGAACACCACGTTCGCCGCTTTGACCATGGCGTCAGCCGCCTCGATCATGCCGACCAGGCCGCGTGTTTCGACGAGGCCGAGCGCTTCTCCGGGGAGTTCTTTTGCCATGAGTGTTCTGCGACGCTGTTCGGACTGACGTCAGTCTACTACGCAATCCAAACGCGTGCTGCCACTCGGTCTCCGGCAGCCGCTACACAAAACCGAGCGTGGAGCTTGCGGTGAACCCGGGAAAGACCGGCCGGGTGTCGGCAAGGCCGAGATGGCCGTGCACGACCTCGGCAAAGACCGAGCGGAAATCCGTCGTCACCGACAAGTCGCGCCCTTCGTAGCGCTGCTCGGGCGCCAGCCCGGGCCAGCGGCCGTAGACTTTTCCGCCGCGCACCGGGCCGCCGATGATCATCATCGCGTTGCCGTGTCCGTGATCGGTCCCGCGGTTTCCGTTCTCCACTACGGCACGCCCGAACTCCGACATCGTCAGGACGACGACGTCCTGCATGCGATCGCCGAGGTCGCGGACGAGCGCCGTCACACCGCGCGCCAGATCGTCGAGGCGGTTCGCGAGGATGCCGACCGCCGCTCCCTCGTTGACGTGGTGATCCCAGTTGCCGGATTCGGCGAACGCCACCTCGAGGCCGACGTCCGCCTTGACGAGCTGGGCGATCTGCTTGAGCGCTTCGCCGAACGCGCGATCGCGGATATTCGGCGCCGTTCGCCGGCGTGTATTGCCCGAGGTTCGCCGACTTCAACATTCTGACCGCGTCGAACGCTTCGCGTCCGGTCGAGTGCAGCACGCTGTCGGCCGCGGCCGCGTACTCCGACTCGAACGACGACTGCACCATGTCGCCGCCGCGCCGCCGCGAATGCCGAACTGGCTGATCTGTCCGATCGCCAGCGCCGGCTCGAGTCCCTGCAGCGCTCGCGGCAGCTGCGGCGCGAGCGCGACGGCGCGGAACGGCGTTGCCGCCTGATGCTCGCGCGCGTGCAGGTAGCGATTCAGCCAGCCGTCCTGCGTGCTCTTCACGCCGGGCGTCGCCGTCTCCATGTAGTCCTGCGCGTCGAAATGCGAGCGCGTCCCGTCAGGCGAGCCGCACGCGTGGACGATCGCCATCTGCCGCGCATCGAAGAGCGGCTTCAGCGGCGCGAGTCGTGGATGCAGGCCGAAGAACCCGTCGAGATCGACGGCGGCATCCGAAGATCCACCGGGTCGTCGCGATCGCCAGCGTCGGCCTCGACGGCGTAGTAGGCGCGGTCACCGTAACGGCACGATCATGTTCAGGCCGTCGACCGCGCCGCGCTGGAAGATCGTGATCAGCACGCGCCGCCGCGCGTCGGACGCGGCCACGGTTCGCGCGAGAAACGTGGGAGCGAATCCGAGGCTGACGAGCGCGAGCCCGCCGTTTTTGAGAAAGATGCGTCGCGAGATCATGGCTTTACCTTCTCTGGAACTCGGGCGAGCCGAGGAGCAGCGCCACGGCCTGTGAAGGCCGGGACGCCTTGGCCACGGTCGTCCGCGTGGACGACGAGAGATCGCCCGCCAGCACTTGATCGGTGATCGTGTCGCGGGCCGTCTCGATCGATGCGTTGACGAGCGACGCCGGAGCACGGAGACCACGCAGGCGACCATCGGTCAACGCGACGGCGAAATTCATGCGATTGAGCAGGGCGCCGGTGTTGACCCAGGCATCAGCTCGATCGGCATAGCCGGTCGGCGGCTGGCATTGATAGGGCGGCATGCCCAGTTCGCGCATCGCCTGCACGAGCGGCATCGCGTTGGTGGAATCGGCCGACGTCGCGCGCACGGCGGACGCGACGAATTCGAACGGCGTTTTCACCTTGGCCCGATACGCGTCGTCGGCGCAAAGAACTCCGGCGAGGTCACGATCGTCGCGAACGACTTCGCGGATGTCTCCCTTGGTGTCGCGGAAACGCTCCGCTGCGCGATCGACGAGCGACGGCGGCGGTTCATCGGAGACGAAGCGGCGGACCAGCTTGGTGGCGATGAAACGCGCCGTCGAAGGATGCGAGGCGAGGATGTCGAGCACCTCTTCGCCGTCACGCTGGCCGCCACCCGCCTTGATCTTGTGGCCGAGCACGATCTTTTCCCCGTCGTCGTGCATGCGCGGTTCGAAGGCGAAGCCGCCGCCTTGCCTGCGGATTCGCGATCGTCCAGCCGGTGAACGCGCGCGCGACTTCCTGCACGTCCTTCTGCGTGTAGCCGCCATCGACGCCGAGCGTGTGGAGCTCCATCAGCTCGCGCGCGTAGTTCTCGTTCAACCCACGCGGACGCCGGTTCTGCGCTGCCGGAGGAGGATCCGCAATCGTCCGGCGCTCGAGGAGGTCGTGTCCCAATTGTCCCGGCCGCCCGAATGGGCGCCGCGGGTTCACGCCGCTCGTTGCGCGTATCGTTGGCCGCCGACGTGGGCGCTCCTTCGGCGCGGCGCTCTGCCAGTTGTCGAGATAGAAGAGCATCGCCGGGCTCTCGGCCGTTGCGCCGAGCAGGTCGCGGAACTTTCCGAGCACGTGCGGCCGGATCGCGTCGCGTTCGTACTCGGTGAGGTAATTGCGGGTCTGCCCCTTGCCGGCAAACACGTTGAAGTGGTTGAACCAGAAATCGACCATGACTTCGTTCAGCTGACGCTCGCTGTAAACCGCGCGAAGAATCTTCTGCTGCGCCAGATCGGTGAACACACGGCGCTCGCCCTGCATCAACTCGATCTGCTCCGGCGTGCGCAGGTCGCGCTTGTCGGTCGCGGCTTCGGCAGGTTGCGCCGCCGCCTGCTGCTTCGTGCGGCGCCGTTCCATCTGCGCCGGCATGAAAGTAGTCCTCAGCGAGCTCGCGACTGGTTCGCGTCAGCGTATCGAGATCGGCGAGCCGCGAAGCCATCGCTGCATCGGCGATCGTTTCCGGCCGGAGCTGCTGATCGATGTATTTCTCGAGGCCGATTTTGCGGACGCGTTCGATGTCGCCAGGCGATGGACCGAATCCGAGCCGATTCAGGACATGCGCGATTGTCTTGTCGTCAGGATTCGTCGGAACCGCGGACGCAGCGGCGGCGATCACCGGCATCGGCGGCGCACCGGTGCCGATCAGCACGAGCGTGCAGAGACAGCTTGGAAGAATTACCCGCGCAGCCTCGAGTCGGAAATGGCCGCATGTGAAGCACCTGTTCCGCCGGGTCTGCTCGATCGGCCGGAGTCTGCAGGTTTAGACAGGGTCCGAGTGTCGACCGTTAAACCTCAGAAAAGGTGGCTGGCACTTTCCGAGGAAAGGTGCCAGCCACCTTTTCAGTCACGAAGCGAGCTAAAGCCAACCCTATCTATGGCTTCAGGGCTTTAAGGATTGCACGCGCGGCGTTCTGACCCGGGCCGCCGGTGATGCCGCCGCCCGGGTGGGTGCCCGCTCCGCACAGGAACAGTCCAGGTATGGGCGTTCGGTAGCGCGCCCATCCGAGCACGGGTCGCATCGTGAAGAGCTGATCGAGCGACGGTTCGCCGTGATAGATGTGACCACCGGTCAATCCGTAGATCTCCTCGAGATCGACCGGCGTCAGCACCTGAGCGTGCTCGACGAGCGACTCGATTCCCGGCGCGTAGCGATCGAGCGTCTGCATCACGTTCGCCAGGAGCTCTGACTTCGCCGCCGGCCATTCACGTCCGCGCAGCGAGACGATACGGAGCGAACTGCACGCACACCGACAGGACGTGTTTTCCCGGCAGGCGCGAGCGACGGATCGGTGAGCGTTGGGATCGCAACATCGAGGTAGGGCTCCGTCGGGATCTCGCCGTACTTCGACGCGTCGAATGCCCGTTCGAGGTAGTCGATGCCCGGGACCGACGTGAAGACGTCCGCAGATCGTCGGCACTCGTGATCCCGGTGAACGCGGGCAGCGCGCGACAGCGCGAGGTTGACCTTGCGCCATGGTCCCGCGACACCGATAGTTCCGGATTCTCGTCAGGAACCCCGGATCGAGATCGACCGGATCGACGAGGTTCAGCAGCGTTCGCCGCGGGTCGGCGTTCGAGATGACTGCCGTCGCGGCAATCTCGCGTGCCGTCTTCGAGAAGCACCGCGGCCACGCGTCCATCACGGACCAGGATGCGACTCACGCCGGAGTTCACGCGGATCTCGGCGCCCGCCTCGCGCGCGGCATCCGCCATCGCCGCGGTCAGCGCACCCGGTCCACCCTTCACGGTGACGCTGCTGCCGCCCGGCGCAGGATCGATCGCCGCGTTGAGAAGCAGCAGCGCCGCCGTCCCGGCCGATCGCGGACCCTGTGCCGAACCGAAGATCCCGCGCGCGGCGATACACGCTTGCAGAAGATCGGTCTCGAACCACTCGGCCACGAGATCGGCCACCGCCATCGGTCCCCATCGAAGCAGGCGATAGCCGTCCTTCTTGCCCAGCGCGCGAAATCGACGTCCGGTCTTCAGCAGTTCCCAGATGTCGCCGCGATCGGGTGCGTCGAGCGATGGCGGCGTCGTCGCCAGCAGCGGCGCCAGGAACTTCGACAACCGCGCGAGCATCGTCGCAGAACTCACTGTATTGTCGCGCGTCGCGCGCCGAGAACGCGCGAATCGCTTCAGCCGTCCGCCGCTTCATCGATGGAGAAGACGATCGCGGCCGTCCTTCGGCAAGCGCGACCAGCCGGGGATTCGGGCGGATGAACTCGACGCCGCGCGATTCGAGCCGCATGTCGCGGACGATCGACGATCGGAGCGGTCCGATCGCGTGCGCCAGCGACGGCACGCGGAAGCCAGGGGCGATCTCTTCCGTCGCGGCCGCGCCGCCGACGATCGATCGTCGCTCGAGCACGAGCGGCTTCAATCCGGCCTTCGCCAGGTAGAACGCAGTCGTCAGGCCGTTGTGTCCGGCGCCGATGATGACGACGCGGCTCACTCGCGCGCTCCCGGTTCCTTGAGAATGCGCCGCGCCGCGTTGCTGCCCGGGGCGCCCATGATTCCGCCGCCGGGGTGGGTCGACGATCCGCACATGTAGAGATTCCTGATCGGCGTGCGGTATTGCGCCCAGCCGGGCGCCGGGCGAAGAAAGAACAGCTGCTCGAGCGTCAGCTCGCCTTGAAAGATGTTGCCTTCGGACAGCCCGAACTCACGCTCGATGTCGAGCGGCGTCAGCACCTGACGATGAAGAATGATGTTCCGGATGTTCGGCGCGTACTCGGCGATCGTGTCGATCACGGTGTCGCCGAACGCTTCGCGTTGCTCGTCCCACGTGCCGTTCCGACGAGATGATACGGCGCGTACTGGACGAAGCACGACATGACGTGTTTTCCCGGCGGCGCCACCGATGGATCGGTGAGGCTCGGGATCACCATGTCGATGTACGGACGCCGCGAGAACTGCCCGTACTTCGCGTCGTCGTAGGCGCGCTCCATGTATTCGACACTCGGCGATATGGAGATCGCGCCGCGCAGGTGCGGACCGGCGCCGGGAATCGCCTTGAAATCCGGCAGCGCGTCGAGCGCCAGGTTGACCTTGCCCGACGATCCGCGAAACTTGTAGCGCTGGATCGTCGTCGACGAAATCGTCGGGCAGATGCTCGGCGCCGACCATCTTCAGGAACGTGACGCGCGGGTCGACGCTCGACGAGATCAGTGCTGGCCGTCAGGTAGTCGCCGTTGGCGAGGACGACGCCGACGGCGGCGCCGTCCTTGACGATGATCTTCGAGACCGCGGCCTCGGTGCGGATCTCGACGCCGGCTTCGCGCGCCGCGTCGGCGATGGCCATCCGAGATCGCGCCGGTGCCGCCGCGCGACAGGCCCCACGACCGGAACGCGCCGTCGATCTCTCCCATGTAGTGATGAAGCAGGACGTAGGCGGTGCCAGGCGATCGAACGCCGAGAAACGTGCCGATGATTCCCGACGCCGCCATCGTCGCCTTCAGCACGTCGGTCTCGAACCACTGATCGAGGAAATCCGACGCGCTCATCGTCATCAGCTGGATCTGGTTGTACTTGTCGGCGTCGCTCAGCGACTGGAATCGGCGCGCGAGCGACAGGAGATCGATCAGACCGCGCGGATCGAGCGACGTCGGATCGGGCGGCGTCATGTTGAGGATCGGTTTGACGAACCGGCCCATGTCGACCATCGCCTTGCCGTATTCGTCGTAGGCCTCGGCGTCGAGCTTCGAGTGCCGCGCGATCTCCCGCCGCGTGCGCGCGTGGTCGTTGACGCGCCACAAGTAATCTCCATCGGGCATCGGCGTGAACGTGCCGTCGAGCGGCAGGATCTCGAGACCGTGCCGCGGCAGATCCAGCTCGCGGATGATCTCGGGCCGCAGCAGCGACACGACGTACGAACAGACCGAGTACTTGAAGCCGGGATAGATTTCCTCGGTGACCGCGGCGCCGCCGAGGACGTGGCGCCGTTCGAGCACGAGCACCTTGCGGCCCGCGCGCGCGAGATACGCGGCGTTCACGAGACCGTTGTGACCGCCGCCAATGACGATGACGTCGTAGTTCATGCAGGTCGCGCCCGAGACAATCCGAACAGGAAGAAAACAGGGGACTGCGTGCGCAGGGCACGCGCGCTCAGAGGCCGGCGGTTCGCGAGCAGAGCAGGGCGAGCATGAAGTCGTTCCGGATTTTACTCTATTATTCCTTCGCGGTTCGCGGTTCGCGGTTCGCGGTTCGCGGTTCGCGCTCGCGACTGCTGAGTCTGGATTCAGGATTCAAGGATTCAGGGATTAGCGATTCACGATGAGTGATCAGTGATCAGGGATTCGCGATGAGGGATTTGAATGCCGATAGGTACCCCTCTTCACGAACGCACCCTCGCTCTGTGCGAGAGCCTGAACTACCGCGAGTGGTCTGGCTATTACGCCGTCAGCGCCTACGAGGGGCACCACGAGCACGAGTACAACGCGATCCGAAACGCCGCGGCGCTAATCGACGTCTCGCCGCTCTTCAAGTACATGATTACCGGCCGCGACGCGGCGCGGTTCGTCGATCGCATCATCACGCGCGATGTGTCGAAGATGTCGGTCGGCCAGGTGTTCTACACGCCGTGGTGCGACGAGCACGGGCGCGTCATCGACGACGGGACGGTGTCGCGGCTCGACGAGCAGCGGTTCCGCTGGACCGCCGCGGATCCGAACCTGCGATGGTTCTCGCAGAACGCCATCGGGCTCGACGTGCAGATCGAAGATGTTTCCGAAACCGTTGCGGCGCTCGCGCTGCAGGGACCGACGTCCGCGAAGCTGCTGCGCGCGGCGGCCGATGCCGACATCGACAGTCTGAAGTACTTCCGCGTGACCAGCGGAACCATCGCCGGCGTCAAGGTCGATATCTCGCGCACCGGATATACCGGCGATCTCGGCTACGAAATCTGGATGCCAGCGGCGGCCGCGGTCCGCGTGTGGGACGCGCTGATGCAGGTCGGGCAAACCGTTCGACATCAAGCCGGCGGGCATGCTCGCGCTCGATGTGGCGCGAATCGAGGCGGGACTGCTGCTCATCGACGTGGATTTCTTCAGCAGCAAGAAGGCGATGATTGCGTCGCAGACGTATTCGCCGTACGAGATGGGCTTGGCGCGCCTCGTCAATCTCGACAAAGGGCGTTTCATCGGACAGCGGCGCTCCGCGACGAACACGAGCGGGGTCACGCGCGTCAGGTCGTCGGCCTCGAGATCGAATGGACCGAGGTCGAACGGATCTACGAGAAGGTCGGTCTTCCGCCGACCGTCGGCGCCACGGCCTCACGTGTCGCGGTTCCTGTTTACCTCGGAGATCGACAGGTGGGAAAGGCCACATCGACGACATGGTCGCCGGTGTTGAAGAAGATGATCGCGCTGGCCACGATCGATCGGCCGCACTACGCCGAAGGCACCGCTCGTCAGATCGAAGTCACGGTCGAGGCGGTTCGCCATCACGTGCCCGCGCGCGTGGTCCGCACGCCGTTCTTCAACCCACGCCGGAAGGTCGCCACCCCACCGCTGACGGGTCAGGCCCTGACCCGGGTCTGACCCCAAGTTACACCGGGGTCAGACCCCGCTGGCACGAATGTTTCGCGAACGACCAGGCCGCCAGTTTCGCGTCGGTGTACGGTTTACCCCCTGCCGGTCGTTGTATTGGAGGATGGCCATGTTCGCCCCGCCAGTCGCGGCTTTTTGGCCAAATCCGGCCTCCTTCCCCGCGTCGTACGAGTATCATCGGACCGATACTAAAGTCACGATGCGGGACCCTCGGTACCCCTGCCGAACTCACTCGAATCGACTCAGGAGCTGCTGTCTCTCGTCCGGCAGGGCGATCGTGACGCGCTCGAGCGGCTGTTCGCGCGATGCCTGCCGCCGCTGCGCCGCTGGGCGCGCGGACGGCTTCCTGCGGCCGCGCGCGGCGCGCTCGATACCCAGGATCTCGTCCAGGACACGATCGTCAACTCGCTACGGCGGCTCGATCATTTCGACTCGCGGCATGAAGGAGCGCTGCAGGCCTACTTGCGCCAGGCCGTGCTCAACCGGATTCGCGACGAGGCGCGACGATTCAGCCGCCGCCCGCCGCCGCCGAGCTGACGGATTCGTACCAGTCGGACGCCGCCTCTCCGCTCGACATCGCGATCGGACGCGAGGGCGTGGCCCGCTACGAAGCCGCGCTGCAGCGACTGCGTCCAGTCGATCGCGAAGCGATCATCGGCCGCCTCGAGCTTCAGCACGACTATCAGGAACTTGCAGTGATTCTCGGAAAGCCGAATGCGAATGCCGCGCGCGTCGCCGTCACGCGCGCGCTCGCCCGATTGATGGAGCAACTCAATGCAGCCTGAGCGCGATTACGAGTCGCTGCTCGAGTCGGTTGCTGACGGCGCCGAGATCGACTGGGCCGCGCTCGACGCCGCCGCCGCGACGAGCGCCGAGCGCACGCGCTATCGAAATCTGCGGCTCGTCGCGCGCGTCGCGGAGCTGCATCGCACGCTCGTTCTCGACGAAGAGGTCGATCGCTCGCCGAACCGTCGACGAAGCGGCGCCCGCCGCGGATCCCGCAGACGTGGGGCCATCTCACGATCGCGTCGCGCATCGCGTCGGGAGCGTTCGGGCGAATCTATCGCGCCCACGATCCGCAGTTCAATCGCGACGTCGCGCTGAAGCTTCTGCGCGGCGACATCACGCTGTTCCGTCCCGTCGAGCGCCTCCTCGACGAGGCGCGCACGCTCGCGCAAGTCCGATCATCCCAATGTCGTGACCGTTCACGGCGCCGACGTCCGCGACGGCCGCGCCGGGCTCTGGATGGAGCTGGTCGACGGCCAGACGCTGGACGCGTGGCTCAGCGCGCACGGCCCGATGGGCGCCCGCGAGGCGACGGCGATCGGAATCGATCTGTGTCGGGCGCTCGCCGCCGTCCACGGCGCCGGGACTCGTGCATGGCGACGTCAAAGCGCAGAACGTCATGCGCGAGAACGGCGGACGCATCGTCCTCATGGACTTCGGCGCCGGGCGCGCGCAGGGCGCCGACGCGGCCGGCGTCGCCGGCACGCCGATGTATCTCGCGCCCGAGGTGCTGGCCGGCGAGCCCCCGACGCCCGCGAGCGATCTCTACAGCCTCGGCGTCCTGCTCTTTCACCTGCTGACCGGCAAGTTTCCCTACTCGGCGCGGACATCGACGGGCTGCGCGCGGCGCATGCGGACGGGCAGCGCACCTGGCTTCGCGATCTGCGGCCGGACCTGCCGCATGCGCTCGTTCACACGATCGAACGCGCGCTCGATCCGGATCCGGCGCGACGATTCGCGACGGCCGGCGCAATGGAGCGGCGCTTCATCGGGATACCGTCCCGGTCATCCCCGAGCCGCGCGTTGCCGAGCCCGACACCGTCCCTGCGCCCACCCGTTGGGTGCGGCCTGCATTTGCGGCGGCTGCGCTCGCGCTGACAGTCGTCATCGTCGGATTGATCGTCTCGACCGGCCAACCAACCACTCTTTCCGGGCCGGCAAGTATCAAGTCAATTGCCGTTTTGCCGATGGCGGATCTGTCCGCCTCACCGCAGACATCCCTGGCTGAGGGACTGCACGATCAGCTGATTACGACGCTGGGTCAGATTCAGTCGCTTCGCGTGACTTCGCGCCCGTCAGTCATGCAATTCAAGGACTCTCCCGTCTCCGCCGGAGAGGCGGCAAAGATCCTGAAAGTGGACGCGGTTCTCGCAAGCACCGTGTCGTACATCCCAGGGGGATCGCCGGCCGATCCACCGCGCGTGCGAGTGAACGCCAACCTGCTCATGGCCGGCGCGACCACGCCGGAGTGGTCGAGGACATTCGACAAGCCGGTTAGCGATCTGCTCGCGCTGCAGGGGGAACTGGCCCGCGCGATTGCGACCAGCATTCGCGCGACGATCACGCGCGACGAATCCGCCCGCTTGAATCGTTCGCAGCGCATCAATCCGCCTGCTGAGGAAGCGTATTTCGAAGGTCGCAGGCAGCTCGACCTCCGTGAACGGAATAGCGCGCGTCGTGCCCTCGACGCGTTCAAACGGGCAACCGAGCTGGATCCACGGTACGCCCTGGCTCACGCGGCCGCCGCGCGGTCGTATTTCAGTCTGGCTTCCGCGGGCGATATCTCGCAGGCCGAAGCGCGCGCGTCCGCGCTCGCCGAGGTGAACAAGGCCTTGGCCATCGACGAGAACCTCCCGGAGGCGCGGGCCGCCCTGGCGGACATCAAGTTCTACTACGACTGGGACTGGCCTGGTGCGGAGGCCGAGTACCAACGCGCGCTTGATCTGAATCCGAGTTTCACCTACGCCCGACGACGGTACGCCGGGTTTTCTTGCTGCGATACGCAGACTCGACGAAGCCGTCGAGCAGGCCGCCCAGGCCGAAAGCCTGGACTCGTTTTCGACAGACGCCGTCGTCGACCACGGAATGGTCTTGTATTATCACCGTGACTACGGCGCCGCGCGCGAGGTGCTTGGCCGAGCCCTGGATCTGGAACAAACATCGAAGACCGCACTGTTCATGCTGGGCCGGGTGGATGAAGCCGAAGGGCATTTCGACGCTGCCCTGCAGAGAACCAATGAGGCCTTGCGGCTGGCGGGTGGGGGCATCCTTCCGTGGCGCCTTCAAGCGATTCGGCTCCAGGCCCTGGCAGGCCGCCAGGCAGATGCGCAACGGGCGCTACAGGATCTCCTCCGAAACGCTGAGCAAAGCAAGCTGCGCATTGCCCCTGAACGTCTCGCGTATATGCAAATCGCGTTTGGCAACCTCGATCAGGGCATGACGCTTCTCGAAGACGCGGTCGCCGATCTCGATCCAAACGTGCTCTGGGTCGCAGTCGATCCTCGAGTCGATCCCGTTCGCCAGATGCCGCGGTTCGCTGCCCTTCTTGCGCGGCTCCGGCTCCCGAATACTCGCGCTCCATTGCCTTGACCGGCATCGGGCGGCTGGCCTAGACTCGCACACATTTCACGGAGGAATTTCAGTGGCAAAGACCCGCAAAGCGCCAAAGTCTGCAGTCAAAAAAAAGAAGAAGACCGTCCTCAAAAAGAAGAAGACCGTCCTCAACTTGAAGAAGCTTGCGCAAGACATCGAAAAGGCGCAGAAGGTCCTGAGGGAACGTCAGGGAAGGTCTGCCCAGAAAGCTGGCGAGCTGACGACCACCCAATCGGTGCTTCAGCGCTGGGCAGCGGACATCGCCACGCTCTGCGCGGACCCTAGTGGCGAACCCTGCGGGCCGGATATGGTGATCACCTCCTGACACGCGTGAAGCGACCGCGACGCCACACGCTACGAGTCAAGCGATCGTCACACCTCGTCGTCCACTGGCGCGCCAACCGGTTGGTGATTCGGAACTATGCTCTGGGGGCCGCGAGCCTGGCCAACCCGCTCGTCTGCGCGGTCCTCGATCTCTGCAGCGAATGGCAGACGCTTGATGCGCTCAAAGACGCGCTCCCGCCCGAGGTCTCCGCCGTGCTGCCGAAGCTGGTCAAACGGCTCATCGATCGCTCGCTGCTCGTCCGCTCGGATAGACCCCAGGATCCGCGCGAGCGCGCCATGAGCGCACTCGATCGATGGAATCCCGAGGTGGGATTCTTCCACACGGCTACCAAGAACGTTCGATTCTGGTCGCCTCAAGAGGCTGCACAGCAGGCACGGAAACGCAATCAAACCCAGCCGAGACCCGCGGTCCAGAAGCGCTATGCTGGCGCCGCGCGGCTTGACCTGCCTCCGCCCAGTTACGGTGAGTTCGCGCGAGTCGCGCTCGCGAGAAGAACCTGGCGAAGGTTCTCGACCACTCCCGTGACGATACAAGACCTGTCCACAATCCTCGGACTCAGCGCGGGGATTCAGAAATGGGTGCGCGGCCCCGGGCGTGAGACACCGCTGAAGACATCACCTTCGGGAGGCGCCAGACATCCCATCGAAGTTTACGTCGTGGCCCGCGATGTGCAGGGGACTGCGTCCTGGCCTCTATCACTACGCCGCAGACCGGCATGCGCTCGAGCGGCTGCGAGGCGGAACACCCGAGCGCCGCATTCGCGCCTATCTTCCGCGAAGCGGGTATTTTGCCCGTGCGTCCGCGCTCGTCTTGATGACCGCCGTCTTCGAACGTCAGCTCTGGCGCTATCCGTACTCCCGTGCGTACCGGGCCGCGCTGGTTGAGGTTGGACACATGTGTCAGACGTTCTGTCTTGCGGCGACGTCGCTCGGCCTGGCCCCCTTCTCGGTCATGGGCCTCGCCGATTCCGTGATCGAGCGTGATCTTGGCATCGACGGCATCACCGAAAGCGTCCTTTACGCCGCCGGTGTGGGCTGTCCGCCGGCCGGAACCGACTGGGCGCCGCTGACCCGGGGTCGTCTTTCGGTCCGCGACAACCCGCGCCTGCGTCCCGCCTGATTCGGGACTTTCGTTCCCCGCCCCTACCTGTTCGGTTTAGCCTCCCGGGATCGTTTATCCAGACAAGAACCAAGACCGTCGCAGTGCTCAAGCCTGCCGACGACATCCACAGAGGGACGCCATGAACGCAGTGATGACTTTGAACGCGCTGGCGATGCGGCGGACGACCAGTTCAGCCGTACGGGTGGACGACGAAATGCGTAACTTTCTGGCTGGAGCGGGAGAACGCCGTGTCTGATGCAGAACAACGTGCGCCTGCGGCTGCAGTTGAAGGACCTCGAGGCGTCTGCGCTGTCCTGGATCCGGTTGTATGAAGCCGCGCTCGAGCGGGCGAACGCAGCGACGGTCGAGTGCGCCCGGCTGCGTGAACAGCAGGAGAGCCGGTGATTTTTTGCGGTTCGCGCTTCGCTGCTCGCTAGCCGCGCGCGTGCAACCGAACGATCATCCGATCGAACGCATACAGAAGGTCTTCGCGATTGGAATAGGGCCCCGGGGTGTAGGCGCGCGAGCCGATACCCGCTTGTGACAGTTCACACACGTGCCAGTCCTGACGGTTTGTCATGTCCCAGAACTCGATCGCGTCGGTTGCGGTGAATCCGGGTTTCGCCAGAGTGTCCGGATGGAAGTGCCACTCGCAGATGTTCACCGTGCGATCGGGACCCTTCGGCCACAGCGTGTGCACCAGCATGTAGTCCGGGTGCAGGCTGAGCAGCATGTTCGGAAAGATCGAATAGTAGTACACCCGCCGCACGTCTTCCGGTGAGAGCCCTGGCAGGAACTCGCGAGGGCAGGTGCCATCCATCGAAAGCGTCGCCACGCCTGGCCGTAGATCCATCCGGCCCCCCATGTAGGTTGCGCGGAGCGGCTCGTTCTCGCCGCTGAGATAGTGCGACAGCTTGTTCAGCGCGGGATGAAGATTCGGACAGTGCAGGCATTCGCTGTAGTTCTGAATCAGCAGCTTCCAGTTCGCCTTCACGTCGTAGACGATGCGGTGCCCAAGCCTCAGGTTCTCCATCTGCCACGGCGTGGAACTTCGCCGGCAAGTCCGCGAGCTGCGCCGCGAGCGGCGCCGGATCGTTCGACGAGGTTGAGAAAGATGTGACCGTCCCAGACGTCCGCGTGCGACCTGGCGCAGCGGATACTGCTCCTTGTGAAAGTGCGGCACTTCGTCCATGTGCGGCGCGCCAATCAGCCGTCCGTCGAGATCGTACGTCCACGCGTGATAGGGACACTGAATGCTTCCGGCGAACGCTGCCGGCCTGCTCGGTGCAGAGCCGCGTGCCACGATGCCGGCACACGTTGTAAAACGCGTCGAACGCTCGTCGACGGTGCGCGAGTGACGATGAGGCTCTCACCGAGCACGTCGCGGACGAAGAACTGTCCGGGACGCTCGACCTGCTCGGTGCGTCCGGCGCAGATCCACATCCGCGCCAAACAGCGTTTCCATCTCGCGGTTGAAGTAATTCACGTCGACGTAGTACTCCGCCGGCAGCGTCAACGCTCCCTGCGGCATCACGTCTCGTGGCTTGACGACGACGTCAGTTGGTTGCGGCATCGGCAATTCCCGTGTTTCGCTCGAGCGGAAATGATACAACCTCGAGCGTGCCTCCGACGATGCCTGCACGACCCCTTCGCTCAAACGTGAACTCGGGCCGTGGGATCTCACGGCGATCGGCGTCAACCAGGTCATCGGCGCGGCCGTCTTCGCGCCTGCCCGCCGCGCTGGCTGCCAGCGTCGGCGCGTGGAGTCCCTGGATGGTTGGCGCCGTCGGCTATCGCCTCCGTGCTGATCGCGCTCACCTTTGCCGAGGTCGCGAGCCGCTTCGACGGTACCGGCGGCTCGTACCTTTATACACGTGCGGCGTTCGGACGATTCGCCGGGTTCGAAGTTGGCTGGATGATGTGGTTTACCCGCGTGGCGAGCTGGGCCGCGGTGATCAACGTGCTCGTGTCGTCGCTTGCCTTCTACTGGCCTTCCGTGGCCGCCGGCCTGCCTCGGACGCTGCTTATCACCACGATCATCGTCGTGCTCACCGCGATCAACATCCGCGGCATTCGACAGAGCAGCCTCGTGGTGAACGTTCTCACGTTCGGCAAGCTGGTGCCCTTGTTCATATTCGCAATCGCCGGAATCTTCTTTGTCGAGTGGTTCCGGCTCCGCCCCGGGCCAGTGCCGGCCGCCGCCGAGCTCTCGGCGAGCGGGCTGCTGCTGATTTACGCGTTTGGCGGCTACGAGGTGGTCCCGGTTCCGGGCGGCGAGTCCCGCAACCCACGGCGCGACGTGCCCGTTTGCGCTGATCATGACGATCGTGCGTCGTCGCGCTGCTGATGACGCTGATCCAGATCGTTGCGGTCGGCACACTTCCCGGGCTGCCGGCTTCGAGAACACCTCTCGCCGATGCCGCTGCGGCGTTCCTCGGTCCCGCGGGAGCGGCCATGATCACAGTGGGCGCCGTGATCTCCGCGACCGGGAACAACATGGGCGGAGCGATTTCCGGATCGCGCAACCTCTATGCCCTGGCGGAGCAAGGCGATCTGCCGCGCGTTTTCGCGCGTGTACACGCCTCGTATCGGACACCGGTGATCGCCATTCTCGTGACATCCGCCGTCGCACTGGTGCTCGCCCTGTCGGGAACGTTTCAGACCATGGCCACGGCGAGTGCGGTGAGCCGGCTTGTCCTGTACGTCGGAACCTGCGCGTCGACGCTGCGCCTGCGCAGTCGCGATTTTCAACGCGACGATCAATCCGCCGGGCTTCGTCATTCCATTCGGTCCGCTTGTTCCGCTGGCCGCCCTCGTGATCGCGCTGACGGTTCTCGCTGGTGCGTCGGCGGTGCAGCTTCGCAACGGCGGGCTCGCGCTTCTCGCTGGCGCGATCCTTTATGCCGTCGCCGCCCGCTCGCGCCGAACCGCGAACGAACCCGGCAGAACCTTGTAGAACCCTGTAGAACCTCGTAGAACCCTAGTCAGCGTTCAGAGCGAGGACATTGAGCTTGAAGACCGCAATCGCGAACGCAATCGGCGTCATCAAGCCGAGCGCCCAGATGAGCACCGTCAGCGCCGATTGCAGCAGGCTGTTCGGTGCGATCACCGCAAGCACCGGAGCGAACAGAATCGCCAGGGTTCCGCCGGCAATCTGGCTGAGTATGATCCACTCAAGGGGACTTTTGAGGAACGAGTGCGGGCCCTCGCGGAACTCGCGGTAGCTGCGCAGGAGTGACACGATGCCGGTGATCGGCAGCACGAATGCCAGGAGAACGATCAAGGGAAATCCAAAAACCACCAGCGCGAGCGTGTAGGGTCCAGTGAGTTTGTCGAGGCTGTCGGGAAGGAAACGAATGAGGCCGACAATCGCTGCAGGCACCAGCCCGTACGCGATGGTCATCTGCACGCCGGAGTCCTTGATCCACGGCCGCCGTCTTGGAAAGACCTGTGTGAAGTGAAAGAGCAGCAGGGTGCCGACCCCGAGCGCAGCAATCACGGCGGCGGTCGCGCCAGAAGGCAGCTTCGTTGGATCGCTGAGTCCACGCAGCCACCACACCGTAGGAACCCCGAAGACGACGAGGTTGGCCAGAGAGAATGCGAGGAAGACACGCGTCCTGATATCGCGTGGCGCCCGGAACCAGGCGGCCACTCCTACGGCGGTGTAAACGAGAGCGGCCGTTCCCTGGGTCACGCCGTCAAGGGCCGTGAACGTGGGTGGAGCCAGGTTGGCAAGGTCCATCGTCAGCCGCGCATGCTTAATTACTCCGAGGGGCTTCGCCCCTCGGGCTCCCCCACACGCTCGCTCGCGGGGCCCCGCCAGCCCCACTCCGCTCGCGTGGGCTCACTCGCGCGCTCGTTCGCCGGGCGGCCCTGCATTGTTCGAAACCAGTTCTTGAGATTCTGACACGACTAGTGTTTAGGAGACGCGTGGTGTTGCGGGAAGGTGCCGTCAGTTGGTCGACTTCGCGTTTCGCTGATAGACGATCTTTCCGTCGAAGATCGTGGTGGCCACGGCCGTCCGCGCGAGATCCGGGTCCGCCGAGTCGAAGACGTCGGCCGAGAGCACGACGAGATCAGCCAGCATGCCCTTCTTCAACGAGCCCTTCCGCTGCTCATCGAACGAGGCGAATGCCGGAACGGACGTGAATGCGTTAATCGCGCGCTTCAGGCTGACGCGTTCCGCCGGGGACCACCCGCCGTCCGGCAGGCCGTCGATCGTGGCGCGGGTCACGCCCGTTTGCATCGCGAGGAGCGGACTCAAAGACGACGAAGGCCAGCCGGTTGCGAAGAGCAGCTGACCGCGCGCGGAAACGATGCTGCCTGCCGGGAACGCGCGCGACGCACGTTCGGCCCCGACCGCCCTGGACCATGCCTCGAGTCGCTCGCTGGTCGGAATCTCGCTGTGCGGCTGAATCGTCGTGAGGGTTCCCAGCCGGCCGAATCGCGCGACGTCGGCTGCGTCGACGAGGGCCACACCCTCGATGCGATGCCGCCGGCCGCGCTCGGGCGCGGCGTTGGAACGTGCCGCGTGCTCGAACGCGTCAAGCGCCATGTGAACCGCACGATCGCCGGAGGCGCCGATGGTCACCTGCCAGCCGCGTGCGTCCAGCAGCCGAACGAAGCGATTGAGCGTGTCGGGATCGACCCGCGAAGGTCCTGCACTGATCGGGTCGCGCGTCGTACGGCTCCAGCAGCGCCGCGTCAAACGACTCGACCGGTCCATCGATCGGGATCCGGATGCCCCCCATCTTGAAGAGCGGATCGTCCGGATATCGATCCGACAGCGACTGCAGCTTCTTGAACGTTTCCGCTTCCGGCTCGTTCTCCGCTTCGATCGATGCGTACACTCCTGACGCCCAGGTCGCCGGCCTGGCGGACCTCGTCGTAGAGGATGAAGTCATCGGCGCGCTCGACCGTGTCCTGGACGCTGGTGACGCCATTGCGATGGGCTTCCTCGATCGCGTCGCGGAGTGCGTTCGCGCGTTCCTCGCGGGTCGGCCTCGGCAGCACGTTCGCGATCAGCGTCACGGCGGTGCCTTTCAGGACGCCCGTCGGTGCTCCCGTCCGCGAGTCCTTGACGATCGTGCCTTCAGCAGGAACGACGCTGCGTCGAGTTATCGCCGCACGCTGCAGCGCTTTGGTGTTCAGCCACGCCACGCGGCCGTCGTCTGAAAAAAGACAGGCGGGACGATCCGGCGCCGCGGCATCGAGCAGTTGACGCGTCGGGTTGGCCGCTATCGCCGAGGCGCTCCACCCGTGCCCGACGATCCATGCGCGGTCCGGATTCGATCCGGCCCATACGCGCATGCGCGCCTGGATCTCTTCAATCGTCGTCGCGTCGGTCAGATCGACGCCGTCGAGCGCCAGCCCTCCGTCGATGAACCGTGTGCTCGCGTCGTTGAACCCCGGAAGGACGGCCGCGCCCAGTGCGTCAACGACGACCGTCTGCGGCCGCCGAAGACGGCTGATCTCCCGGTTGCTGCCGACGCGAAGGATCTGGTTGCCGCGCACGGCGACGGCTTCCGCCATCGACCCCGAGGCATCCGCGGTGTAGACCTTTCCGTTGAAGACGATCAGATCGACCGGACCGTCGTTGTCGTCGCGCTGGGCGCCGACGATCAGCCCGGCAATGAGCGTGGCGGCGACGATGCCGACGACGACGTAGGTGGTTAGGCGGGCGGCCACTGCTCTTGTCCGGGCGGGGCGGTCCTGTCCGCCCGGCGCTCGGCCTAGGTGCGGCATTCTAGCACGCGGGCGGGATCCCTTCGAAAGTGCCAAAACCGGCGTGCTACAGTCTTGCCGCGATGAGGGTCGAGAGGGGTCTGGCATTTCTTTACGGACGGGCTGCGCTGTTCGGGAGGCAGGAACAATAAGGATGCGTTTTGCCATTCTCGGATCGGGCGCGGTCGGCGGCTACTACGGCGCGAAGCTCGCGCGCGCCGGCCATGCCGTCACGTTCATTGCGCGCGGCGCGCATCTCGCCGCGATTCGCCAGCGCGGACTGCCGATTCGCAGTCCGATGCTCGGCGACTTCACGGTCAACGCGCCGGCCGAAGAAGACACGACACGAGTCGGCCACGTCGATGTCGTGCTCGTCGCGGTCAAGACGTACGACAATGCGACGGCGCTGCCGCTCATCGCGCCGATGCTCGGTCCTGATTCTGCTGTCCTGACGGTTCAGAATGGCGTCGACAGCGCGCAGGAGGTGGCCGCGGTTGTCGGCGAAGCGCCGGTGCTCGGCGGCGACCACCTACATCGCAACAGCGCTGATCGCACCGGGCGTCATCGAGCAGACAGGCACGCACCGGCGCATCGTCTTTGGCGAGGTGTTTGGTGAGCTGCCGAGACTGTCGGCACGAGTCCGCGCGATTCACGAGGCGCTCGAACAGCGCCGACATTCAGTCGGAAGCCGTTGACGACGGTCGGGTGCCGATCTGGGAGAAGTTCATTTTTCTGGTGACGCTCGCTGGTTTCACTGGCGCGGCAAGGCTGCCGATCGGTCCGTTGTGGGGCGATCCGGAGATCCGGGAGCAGTTTCTCGAAGGCTGTCGCGAGGTCGAGCGTGTCGCCCGCGCGGAAGGCGTATCGGTACGGGCGGACGTGATCGATCGGATCAACAGCTACGTCGACGGGATTCCCGGCACGATGCGATCGTCATTGCTGATCGATCTGTCGCAGGGAAAGCGGATCGAGGTCGAAGCGCTGCAGGGGTCGATCGTTCGTCGCGCGGCGAGCGGCCGGCGTGCCGGTGCCGATTATGTCGACGCTGTATGCGCTGCTGAAGCCATACGCTGCGGGCCCACCCCCACCCGCCTGAGCGCCGCCTGATAGCGCGGATGATCGCGAAGCGGCGCCAGAGCGCGGATCGACGCCGAGAAAGACGCACGCGCCGACGTGCGTCCTCGACCATGCGCTCGACATGATGCAGCGCTTCGTCGGTTTCGCCGAGGTAGCGATGAACGATTGCGCGCGCGAAGTGGATGATCGGGGGAGCGTCGCTGAGCGCGTCCATCAGTTCGAGGCGCTTGCGCCAGTAACCTTGCGCGCCTCCCTCGCGAAACGCCTCCAGCAAGCGCGGCGCCATCGAGCGCGCACTCCCCAGCACGGCTGCTGCGCGATGATCGCCGCCGCCTCTTCGTATCGCCCGAGCGCCTCGTACGACGACGATCGAGCACGTTGCCGGCTTCTTCGAAACCCGGAAAGATTTCGCGCGTCTTCAGCGCCTCGCGCATCGCGTCGGCAGGACGTCCGGCGAAGTGATGGATCCAGGCGACACCCACGTTGATGAACGAGCGAGAGCGGATCCAGTTCGCGCGCGTGGAGCGCTTCCTTCAACGCTTCCTCGTCGCGGCCCGCCGACCGCGAGGATCAATCCGTAGACCGAGTGCGCCAACGCCAGCTTCGGATTCAGCCGAATAGCGGTCTGGAGTTCGCGCTGCGGCCGCCGGCCAGTCCCAGCCCCAGAACAGCCGCTCGATGCCGAGCGTGATGTGCGCGTCGGCGACGTCGGGATCGAGTTCGAGTGCGCGGCGGGCCGCCGCCGCGGCGCGCGGAAATCCTTCGGCCGGGCGCGATGTGGCCGTAATACGCCATCGCGCCGAACGCGTCACCAAGACCCGCGTACGCGAGCGCGTAGGTCGGGTCGAGCGCGACGGCGCGTTCGAAGTGCTCGCGCGCGCGCCGTAAGCTGTCGGGGGAAAAATTGTTCCAGTGATAGCGGCCGCGCAGGTATTCCTGGTACGCGTCCGGATTGACCGTCGTCCGCTTCTGCAGCTTCTTCTTCTGTTCGCCGGTGAGTTTCAACCGCAGCGCTTCGGAGATCTGCCACGCGATCTCTTCCTGCACGGTGAGCGAGTCGCGCATGCTCTGACGGAATTGTTCACCCCAGAGCTGCGACTCGGTGCGCGTGTCGACGAGCTCCGCCTGGATGTTCAGCACGTCGCCGTGCTGCGCGACGCGGCCGGTCAGAATGGTGCGCGCGTTCAGCGCCAGGCCCACCGTCGCCGGATCGGCCTGCAGTCCCTTGTAGCGAAAGGCCAGGCTCCGCGGAACGACGCGAAGACCGGAGAGCTGCGACAGGCTGTTGATGATGCTCTCGGTGATGCCGTCGGCCACGTGCTCGAGCGTCGGATCGGCGCCGGCGTTCACGAACGGGCAGCACCGCGAGCGACTTTCCACGCGTTCGCGGTCGCCGCGTCACACCGAGGCGCGTCGATCCGGTCAGCAGGCGCGAAGCGCCATCGCCAGGTCGTCCGCCGACTGAAATCGGCGCGCGCGGATCTCGCGCGATCGCGCGCGCGACGATCGGCGCGAAGCTCGGAGGGAGCGGCAGGATCGAAGTCGCCGATTTCGCCGCTGCGATCGTGCATGCAGGCTGGCGATGATCTCCTGCGGCGTCGCGCCGGTGAACAGCGCGCGTCCGGTGAGCATTTCGTAGAGCACGCAGCCGGCCGCGAAGACGTCGCTGCGGCCGTCGACGCGTTCGCCAAGCACCTGTTCCGGGCGACATGTAGCCGAACGTGCCGAGGATCACGCCCTGAGCGGTTCGCGCAATGGTTGCCGGCGGCGTGACCGGATCGAGCCGCTGGAGCGCCAGCCCGAAATCGAGAATCTTGACGAGACCGGCGGAGGTCAGAAACACGTTGTCCGGTTTCAGATCGCGATGGACGACGCCCTTGGCGTGCGCGGCAGCAAGTCCTTCCGCCGACCGCTGCCGCGATCCGCACCGCTTCACGCCACTCGAGCGCACCGCGCCGCAGCCGCTGCCGCAGCGTTTCACCTTCGAGCAGTTCCATCACCGCGACCGGGATTCCTGTCGACGACGATCAGCTCGTAGATCGAGAGAATGCCGGGATGCGACAGCGCCGCGACCGCCCTGGCTTCGGTTTCGAAGCGACGCCGCATCTCCGGATCGGCCGCGACGTGCTCGGCCATCACTTTGATCGCGACCTCGCGATCGAGCCGCAGATCGCGCGCGCGATAGACCTCGCCCATGCCGCCCGATCCGAGCGGAGACAGAACTTCGTATTGTGCGAGGCGCTGGCCGGGAGAGAGCGGCATCAGATGTACGGGAAGCCATATTGTATCGCGCGGACCGGCCGGCCTTCGAGCACAACCGATCCCGCCGGCAGGCGGGCATATCGGATAGAATTCAGTCGTCTCGTCCGACGTGACTGTCACTCCTTCCATTGTCGCAATCGTGATGGCATCGGGCGCGGTTGCCGGATGTCTCGGCGCGTTGCTCGGACTCGGTGGTGGCGTCTTTCTCGTTCCCTTTCTGAACGCCTGGTTCGGACTCGACTTCAAGACCGCGGCCGCAATCAGCCTCGTCACCGTCATTGCGACGTCGAGCGCCGTCTCGGCGGGCACCGCCGGACGCAATCTGATCAACCTGCGCCTCGGGATGCTGCTGGAGGTGGCGTCCGCGGCGGGCGGGATCGCTGCCGGGATCACCGTCGCGCACTTGTCAGACATCACCCTCGAGCGCGGCTTCGCCGGCGTTGCGGCGCTGGTCGCGATCCTGATGCTGACCCGACTGGACCGGCGCAACGTCATCGTCGACTCCACCGTCGACCCAGGGGCCCTGGGCGGGCGATTCCATGATGAAGAAAGCGGCGGGGACGTCGTCTACCGGGTTCGCCGCTTGCCTGTTGCGCTCGGGGCTTCTTTCCTCGCCGGTAACGTGTCGGCGGCGTTCGGGATCGGCGGTGGCATCCTGAAGGTGCCGGTCCTCACGGCATGGTGCGGCGTGCCGATGCGCGCCTCGGCCGCGACCAGTTCGCTGATGATTGGCGTCACCGCCGTGGCATCGCTTCCGATTCAGTACGCCAACGGTTACGTCAATCCGCCGCTTGCCGCGGCCGCCGTGCTTGGCGTGCTCGTGGGCTCGCGTGGAGGACTGTGGTTCGGCGCCCGCGCCCGGGCAAAATGGCTGAAGCTCTTGATGTCGATGATTCTGATTCTCGTCAGCATCATCTATCTTCGGAGAACCCTGTGATCGACCATGAGTCGCCGTCGCTGGCGCGGCTCGAGGTTCGACTCGGCTATCTGCTCGTCACCGGTGTGATCGCCAGCGCGAGCCTGCTCGCCATCGGTCTGGGGCTGTGGCTCTGGGGTTCGCACATGACCGCGGCGCTCTGGCTGCTGAATGCAGGGCTCATCATCCTGATGTCCACGCCAATCCTGCGCGTCATCGTATCGTTCAGCGAGTACCTCGTCATGAAGGACTGGTTTTTCGCCGGCGTGACGGTGTTCGTGTTGCTGGAACTCACGGTGACCGTGCTGGTGGCGCTCACGAAAGTTAAAAGTTAAAAGTCAAAAGTTAAAGTACTTTGACTTTTAACTTTTTACTTTTAACTTTACCTTTCCACTGCCTTTCCGTACGCCTCGGGGCTCGACGGAATGCCTCCCTGGTTGACGGCATCCGCCATCTCCTTCAGCCGCTCCTGCGCGGCGGCGCGCATCCGTTCAAGCAGGCTGGTGATGCGCTGGGCCTGCCTGACCACGGTCGCGAGATCGCGCTGCAGATTGGGATCGGGATAGCCGCGCTCGAGCAAGTCGCAATGCCCGATGATGGTCTGCAGCGCGCTATTGATTTCTGCCGCAATCGACAGCGTCAGCTCCGACATCGCCTCCATCGTCTGATACTTGCCGACCGCGACTTGCAGCTGCTGGGCCACGTAGGCGACGGCGAAAATCTCGGCAATCGGCACGAGCACGTCGACATGCTCCTGATGAAAAGCATTCGTCTGCCGCGACACGACGTTCAGCGTCCCCACCGCACGGCCTTTCGCGAGGAGCGGGAGGAGAAGCGCGGATTCGAGTCCCGCCGTATGCAACACGTTGATATCGAGAAAATCCGCTGCGAAGGTTCTCGTGTCGCTGATGATCAGCGGCTCGCGCGATCGAACGACGTTGCCAATCGCGGTCCGGTCGGTCTTGAATACGAGATCAGGCCGCGGACGTGATCGCCGCTCGACCTGGTTCACCCTCGCGGTGTACGTCTGAAACTCCTGACCGTCGTCCGAGAGCAGTGCCAACCCGACGCGGTCGCAGGGAACCAGGCGGACGATGCGCTGAGCCAGCGCCTGAAAGGCGAGCGGGACGTCGACCGACCGCGAGATGATCTGGAGGATGGCATTGCGCATCTCCAGTTGCTCGACCTGGTCGAGCGTCGCGGTGCGCGCGCGCTCGTGCTGTCGGATCGTCCGCGCCAGGCCGCCGATCCGCCGCGTCGACACGAGCGTCAGGATCAGGATGACGAACCAGGCGATGACAAACTGGAGGACGACGACCGATGCGCGCGACGTGCCGCCGAGGGCCGTCCAGGCGATCAGCTGGACGGCCGCGAACGTCAGGACGAGACCCCAGATCCCCATGACGGCGGCGCGCGGGTGGCGGAAGTTCATGCAACCTTCCACTGTATACGCCTCGACCGCAGCGCTCAAGCCCGCCGCAAGGTACCGGCGCGTCAGTCGT
>CAVOPH010000013.1:0-208274 GCA_963697775.1 uncultured Acidobacteriota bacterium
ATGTGATCGAAGTCCGACTCTGCCGCGTCCGCAGGAAACGACGGCGTTGTTGCAGGCGCTCGATCTGCGTATCGACGAGGCGCGGCGGACGCGCCTGGCCCACGACGCATGGGTCGTGCGGCTCGATTCGTTCAAGTGCTGTACCGCTCCGCGATTGCGCCAGCTCTCGCGGAACTGCGCGTCTCCGCGGGGATGCTCGAGAGCATCCGCCAGCTTGCGGGTCCCGAACCGCGGCTCCTGCCCCGTCTCGAGCAGCGATTCGTCATGGCCCGCCAGCAGCTGGCTGCAATCACGCCGCCGGTCGAACTTCAGGCAGTGCACGCGCTGTACACTTCAGCTCTTCAGATGGCCAAACGAGCCGTTTCCGCCCGTCGGTACCGCGGTATCATCAGGAGACATGTCGCTTGCGTGGGAGGCGTCGTCGGCCGCGGCCGGCGCGGTCCTGCTGTTTCAGAACGCGGGCGAAGAACTCGATCGGCTGACAACACCACCTTCAAACCGGTGATCACCCCACGGATCACCCGCCTCGTGCGGGTGCCTGACCTGCAAGGCCTGCAGGCTTTCATTGGGCAGTGCCTCGATATGGCGGACGCGCGGACGACGGCCATCATCGTCCCGACTCGTAGTGCCGCAGAAGTGCTGCGAGACACCATCGAGACCCGATGTCTCAGCGACGACAGGCCGGCAGCCGTCATGCCGGATCTCGTCACTCGCGGCGAATTCTACGACCGTCTGCACGCACGCCTTCCGAATGCGCCTCGTCGCTTGAGCGATTACGAGCGTGAGGTGATTTTTCGGCGCTCTGCCCTCGACGCCGTCGATGAAGGCACGGCCGCGCCGTTCCGTTTACGTCCCGGTCTGCTCCTCGAGATGCTGTCGTTCTATGACGAGCTTCGTCGCCGGGATCGGACCGTTCCGGCGTTCGAGCGGCTCCTCAACGGCAGCCTCGAGCCGAGCGCCGACATCGATCGCGGCGCCGATCGCCTCTTACGACTGACTCGATTCCTGAGCCGTACGTTCGTCATCTTCGAACAGCGAATCGCGGCGACCGATGGCGTGGACGAGCACCGGCTCCGGACGCTGTTGATCGACGGCGGGCCAGAGGTTTCTCCGACGTACCGCCACGTCATCGTGACCGTCGCGGATCAGGCCGCGGACGCACGAGGGCTGTGGCCGGCCGACTACGATCTGCTCTCGCGGCTGCCGCGGCTCGATCGGCTCGACATTGTCGCCACGGAGAACGCGCTGGCGGCGGGTTATCACCAGCGCGTGCACGACTCGTTGCCGGAAATCGAAGAGGAGCGATACGGAACGCCCGCGGCCCTCCCCGTGCTCGCGGCTCCTGCCGCGACGGCTGGGGACGAGGCTCGTCATTGGATCGTTTGTCGAGATCGGGAAGAGGAACTGGCCGACGTTGCGCGATCGCTGAAGCGGCCTACCTGCTCCGCTCCGGATCGCACGGCCGTCGTCTTTCAGCGCCCCTTGCCCTATTTGTATCTCGCGCGGCAAGTATTCGCGGATGGCGAGATTCGGTATCAGGCCTTTGATGCGTTGCCGCTCGCCGGCGAACCGTTCGCGGCGGCGCTGGATCTTGTGTGTTCGTTCGTCATCTCTGAAGCCACCCGCGCGTCGATTGTCGAGTTGCTCGCATCGCCGCACTGGGGGTTCGAGATCGACGGCCGGAAGATTCTGCGCGAAGACGTCGCTGCGCTCGACGGGCGCCTCAAGGATCTGAAGTATGCCGGTGGATGGGAGCGACTGGAGTCACTGGCGGCAGCGTCACCGTCCGACGTCCGCGGCGACCGCGACACGAAGACCGCGCGCGCTGCCGCCGCGCTTCGCGCCGCGGCGAACGCCGCATCGGAACTGCGCGCGCTTCGCGCCGGCGAATCCGCGTCAGGGCAGTTGTCGTCTCTCCTCAGGTTCGTTGCCGCCCATGAACGAGTGCCTGAGCCCGGTATGCCGGGCTGGGACGGGCACCTTCGCGCCCGAGCCGCGGTGCTGGGCGTCCTCGAATCGCTTCGCGACGCGCACCTCGCTCACGACGACAGGGCGGTGCAACTCGGGGAGCTCCTCGCCACGGTCCGTCGATGGATCGAGAGTCAGACCTTCTCGCCTCGCACGGGCTCGAGCGGAGTGCTCATAGTCGATGCGCCGGCGGCGGCGTATGCCGATGTCGATGAACTTCGGCTCGTTGGGCTGGTTGATGCGGACTGGCCGGACAAGAGTTCCCGCAGCATCTTCTATCCACCGCAACTCCTGGCGCAGCTGGGGTGGCCATCGGACACGGACCGGCTGGCCGCGGGTCGCGCGCGATTCCACGATCTGCTGCGCCTCCCTCGCGTCAACGTTTCGGTCTCGACGTTCACGCTGGAGGACGACGCGATCGTGCCGGCGTCGGTCTTGCTCGAAGAAATCGATCACGCAGGGCTGCCAGTGCAGCAGCTGACGCCCTCCGACGCGGCCCGCGTTTTTCTGCACGAGGCGATTGCGGACGAGCCAACGGTGGCGTCCGCTCTCGAGGCCGTGCCGCTCGACTGGCTGACGCTTCGAGTTTCCCGTTCGCCCGAGGCGAGCCTGGCCTACCACGGGACCGCCGGCGCGCGCGAGGCAACGGCGTATTCGGTGAGCAGCCTGGAACGCTATCTCGAGTGCCCTTTCAAGTATTTTGCCGCGCACGTGCTCCGGCTGACGGAAGAGCGCACGGACGAATCGGGACTGACCCCGCAAGAACGCGGACAGTTCCTGCACGAGGTCTTCGAAGCCTTCTTCACGGAATGGCAGGCCTCGGGCCGGGGCACGATTACGACCGCCAACCTCAATGACGCGGTTCGATTGTTCGAGACGATTACTGAACGCGAGTTGGCGCGGCTCCCGGAGTCTGACCGCGCGCTGGAGCGGACGCACCTGCTTGGATCCGCGGCCGCCGCGGGCCTGGCGGAAAGGGCCTTTGCGTTTGAAATCGAACAGGGCGGCGAAGTCATCGAGCGGCTCCTCGAGCATAAGCTCGAAGGCGTCTTCCAGTTTCCCGTCGCGAGCGGGCACCGATCGCTCAGTCTCCGAGCGAAAGCCGATCGCATCGACCTGATGGCCGACGGCACGATTCGCGTGGTCGATTACAAGCTGGGGAAGGCGCCGAAACCTGCGAGAGCGCTTCAATTGCCGGTCTACGGACTTTGCGCGCAGCAGTCTCTCGACGGCCGGCGTGGGCGATCATGGAAACTCGGGCGGGCCGGATACGTGGCGTTCCGGGAAAAGAACGCATTTGTCGCGCTGGGTGCCTCCTCATCGCTCGATGAAGCGGTGGCCGCCGGCCAGGACCGAATGCTGCGGGCCATCGACGCCATTGAGCGAGGCGAGTTTCCGCCGGACCCCGATGAGCCGTTCCTCTGCACGCGGTGCGGCTACGCGTCGGTCTGCCGGAAGGATTACGTTGGCGATGAGTGAGTCCCGTGCGCGCACGGACGCGTCGTCCCAGCTCTCGCTCTTCGGCCGACCGGACGAACGGCCGGTGCCCGATGTGGTGGCCGAGCCGCCACTCGTCGTCGATCCGGATTCCCGTGCCCGGGAATTTGCGGTTGATCCGGGGCAGAACGTCGTGCTGGAAGCGTCGGCAGGTACCGGCAAGACATCGGTCCTGGTGTCGCGCTACATCAACCTGCTGAAGGCCGGCGTCGATCCCGCCAACATCCTGGCGATGACGTTCACGCGGAAGGCAGCTGCCGAAATGCGGGAGCGGATCATCCGCGAGCTGAAGGCGGCGGCGTCGCGGTCCGAGTTCGACCGCGCACGATGGAATGACGTCAGGGAGCGTCTGGGTGAGATTGCCATCAGCACGATCGACGCGTTCTGCCTCTCGCTCCTGCGCGAGTTTCCCCTCGAAGCCGATCTCGATCCCGGATTCGATATGGCGGACGAGACCGAGGTGCCGCGTCTCATCGAGGACGCGCTCGACCGATCGATGCGAATCTTTGCGAGCCGGGCGAAGAACGAACCCGATATCGCATTGGTGCTCGCTCAGCTCGGAGTGTCGCGTACCCGCCAGGGGCTGGCGCTCCTGCTGGATCGTCGTCTCGTTGCCTGGAATGCGCTGAATCGGTTCCTGGCCCGGGGCCCGTCCGATCTCACCGCCGCCGCGGTCTGCCGCCGGGCGGCGACTGCCTTGCAGGACGCGCTGCGAACGGCACCGGGAGGGCTCGCCGCATTCCTCGATCACGGGCCAATCGATCATCCGCGTTATCAGCTGCTCGTACGCGACCTGCGACGGTTCGCGGAACTCGATCGCTCGCAGGACGCCGAGATTCGGGCCGTGCTCGATCGTGCTGGCGCGCACTTTCTCACGGCGGACGGCAGCCCCCGACGAAGCGGTGCGATTCCGCCGTACAAGGGCGAACGCGACTACCCCTCGTCGGAGGTGGCCAGGCTGCATCGCACGGCGGTCTTTCAGGTCGCTCCCCAGGTCGAGAGGGTGCTCTCCATTTTTACCCGCGACCTGAACGTCGTCCTCGCGCGCGGCATCCGGCAGATGTTTGCGATCGCGCTCGAGCAGTACCGCGAAACGCTCGACGAACGTTCCGTCCTTGATTTTTCCGATGTCCTCGAACGGGCGCTCGACGTTGCTGCGGCAAATGGACGAATTCTCGCAGTCGCGATTTCGTCTCGAGTCGCGGTACCACCACGTGCTCGTCGACGAATTCCAGGACACGAGCCGCGCCCAGTGGGAGCTGGTCTCGCTGCTGATCCAATCATGGGGAGAAGGCCTGGGGCTTCCAACCGAACCGTCCATCTTCATCGTCGGCGATCGGAAGCAGTCGATCTACAGGTTTCGCGACGCCGAGGTCGCCGTCCTGCAGGAGGCGGGCAAGTACATCGAAGGTCTGCGACCTGGCGCCAACCCCAGACGCTCGATCACGCGCAGCTTCCGCGCCGTGCCGGAGCTGCTCTCGTTCGTGAACGATCTCTTCGCGGAGATCGCCCAGCCAGGATCGCGGCCGGACGACTTCACGTACGGCGAGACCGATCGGTTTCCAATTGAGGCGGTCGCCGATCGGCGAGGGCCGGTGCTCGGGCTCGTCGTGGAGGACGATGCAGAACAGTGCGCCGCCGCCGTCGCCGCCGAGATCGCGCGAATCATGCGCGAGGAAAGCGTTCGAGATCGTCAGACCGGGGTGGCGCGACCCGCGCGCCCTGGCGACATTGCGATCCTGTTTCGATCGCGTACGAGCCATCGCGAGTTCCAGCAGGCGCTCGAGCGGCGTGGCATTCCGGCCTACGTGTACAAGGGCCTCGGCTTCTTTGACGCGGACGAGATCAAGGACGTCTCCGCGCTCATTCGGTATCTGGCGGACCCGACTTCCGATTTGCGCGCGGCGGCCTTGCTGCGGTCACGGTTCGTGCGACTGTCCGACGCGGCGCTCTCGCGAGTGGGTCCAAATCTCGCCGCGGCCATTACCGGTCCCGGGATCCCTGGTCGATTCGACGCACTCGACGTCGAGGACCGACGCGTGCTGGAACACCTGAGGTCGCACGTGGCCGACTGGCTGTCGCGTGTGGACCGGATGCCGCCGGCCGATCTCATCGAGCACCTGCTGTCGACGACCGCCTATGCGTTCGAGCTGCGAGGTCCACGACGCCAGCAGGCGTGGGAGAACCTCAAGAAGATGCGCGGGCTGATCCGTCGAATCCAGAATCGAGGCTACGCAACGCTGACGCGGATTGCCGATCACATCGACTCGCTGACGCCGGGCGACGAGTCCAATGCCGTCATCGAAGCGCTGGACGCGGTCAACCTGATGACGGTGCACGCGTCGAAAGGGCTCGAGTTTCCCGTCGTCTTTGTGGTGAATCTGGCGCGGGGAGCGAGCGGTCCTCCGGATCCGATTCGAGTCTTCGCCGAGGGCGAAGACGGTTTCCCGTCGGTCTCGGTCGGTCCGTTCGTTTCGGAGACGGACGAAGCCGAGCGCGATCGCGAGAAGCACGAGACTCGCAGGCTGTTGTATGTCGCGCTCACGCGGGCTCGCGATCGTCTGTATTTGTCGTCGGCGTTGAAGGATCGCGCGCTGGTGCCGGGCCGCGGCAGCCTTGCCGAGGTTCTGCCGGATTCGGTCAGAAACCTCTTCAATCACGCCGCCACGACATTTGACGAGTGCGCGCTCGTCGGCTGGACCGGAAACTCGGGTCACTCCTACGACTGGAGAATTTGCCGACCACCAGCCACCGGCGACGTCGTCGCTCAGCCCGTGTCTCAGGCTCCTGCGCGCGGCGCCGATCGGTTTGGACCAGTGCCGGATGACCCGGTCGTCAGACGGTCAGTCACAGAATGGCTCGATGCGTTCGAGGTTCCCGGTTTTCGATCGACCGGACACCCTCGAGATGTGACCGCCGGAATTCTGGTGCATCGCCTGTTTCAGTCGAAGGCTGCCGTCGAAAGTCTCGACAAAGACGATGGCCTGGCCTCCGCGCGCTCGTTGCTGACTCCGGACGAACGTGCCTCGATTGCGGATGTTGACGCTGTTGTGGCTGAGTCGGTCACCGCGTTTCTGCGTCTTCGACGACGCGCGGATGTGGCGGCCCTGCTGACGGGTGAGCGAATCCTCCACGAAGTGCCGTTTTCCATGGCGATTCGCCGGAATGGTCACCCCGAGGTGCTCAGGGGAGTCATCGATTGCCTGGTTCAAAAGAGCGACGGCTCCATCCTGGTGATTGAATTCAAGACCGGTCGTCCCCGCCCATCACACCAACGGCAACTCGACCTGTACGTCGATGCGGCCGCCGCCATCTACTCCGGTGCGCGCGTAGAGGGCCGGCTGGTTTACGCGGATTGAAATTCTGGCTTGCGCATTTCTGCATCGGCGGGATCCAACCTCGTCCTTGACGGGTTTGCACCATTCAGCCCCATATCTGTAATCGCCGCGCTCCTTTCAAAGCGCGACGCTGGTTGCTCCCCGATATCCGTTTCGTTGATCGTGTGACGAAACGGCACATTTTCTTCGATCACCTACTAACTCGCTTCAGCTAAGCCAGTTCGGTCCGGCCAAGCGCCTGTTCGTCATCGCGCTGCGGATCGTTGTAGCTCACGAGGGTCATCTGAATGTAAGAGAGGACAACATCGAGATCTTGAGCCAAGTCCAATTCTTACAAAGTCTTGCCGGATCTACGGAACCAAAGACCGCCGCCCACGGTCTAAATCCATAGCTGGCGTCGGGATTGCATTAAAGCCCCGCGTCAGGGAGGTGCGGAATGTCAGTTCCTGCGGGTGCGCTAAACCACGGAAGGCCGACGACGACCACGGTCTTCGAGCTCGAGGCGCTGGAAGGGCTGCCGTGCGGGTGTGTGGCGGCAGCGTATCGTGCACGTCCCTGGGATGTCGCAGTCGTCTCGCTCGAGGCGAAAGGGCCGCATTGCATTCTGGCGGGGCATGCGAACGGGCAGATTCTGCGATTGGGCGAGCCCGAGGAGTTTGACGAGTCGGAGGATTCGGAGGAATAGGGTCTATTTCGTCTTCACCAAGGCTCCCCATCGTCGCGCCCGCTCTTCGGCTTCTTTCCGGTTTCTTCCCACGAGCACAACAGAACCTGCCGGCTTTCCTGACGCGTCAGCGATCCAGGCGACCCAGTGAGGTCCGCGCTCCTCACTGTGCACTTCGCCGGGGGAACCGTGTTCGGCCATGTGAGCATGGTATACCCGCGCCGTCTTCGTGCCTGGCACGCTCAAAAGAAAAATCGTGGAAGATCTTGATTGCGTATGGGAAAGGCGTTCTCGTACAATTCGAAGGTTTGGCAACGGCCGAAAACGGCCGAGAGGAGAGCGATCTAGATGGCCCTGACCTGTCCGAGCTGCGGGAACGACCAGAACTTCCTGGTCAAGACCCTGCAGATGCACGTCGTCCAGCTGCGCAACTCGCGTGTGGAAGCCAACGAAGAGGGGCGCCCGGCGGTGATCGAGGTGCTCTGCGACGAGTGCGAGACCGCGCTCAATTTCGCGGATTTCGAAGAGGAGATTCGCAACGAAGTTCTGCTGACGCTCGGCGCCCGCTAGAGTCGCGCTTATCCTTCCGCTTCCGCATCTTCGAAGTAATCACATTCGGGGCAAATCCACTCGCGCACCTGTCGCATTGCCCCGTCTTTCTCCTGGACCTCGCGCACGCTGAGGCGCATCGACTCTCCGCAGAGCGGACACTCGCGCATGAGTAAATTGTAGCAGGCGGGAGGCGGCGGTTCACCTATAAGAACCGCCGGGGATTTCTTGACTTCGCCCCCCCGGCCCCTGACAATCCGGGAAGCACAAGAGTTCGGGCCGCCAGGGTTGGCGAACCGATCGGTGAGTGCAGGCGGGCCGTTTTTTTGCAGGCTCTTCACGAAGGCGGATGCGGGATTACTACGACGTTCTAGGCGTTTCGCCGGACGCAGGGGCCGCTGAAATCAAGCGGGCGTACCGGCAGCTGGCCCGCCGGTATCATCCGGACATTTCGGGTGAGGACCGTGGCGGCCCGTTCCTCGAAGTGTCGCGCGCCTACGAGGTGCTGCGCGATCCCGAGCGACGGCGATCGTACGATGCCCGGCTGATTCCCCGGGGGCGCGCCGATTGGCTTGCCGACGAGGTCGCCATTGACTTCCCCTCGGTGTCGAGCGTGCTCGATCGCATGCGCGAGTCTTTTTTTGGCGGCGGCCGTGAAGCCGTGCTCTCGGCGGAGATCGTAGTGAGCCCTCAGGAGGCCTTCTGGGGCGTGCTCGTGCCGTTGCACGTGCCGCTGCGGCGGACGTGCTCGCGCTGTGGCGGGCGCGGCGAAGTCTGGGACGAGTGGTGCGCGGGATGCTGCGGCGCCGGTGAAGTCCCGGCGGCGCACGAGATGCGGCTCCGCGTGCCGGCCGGCGTCCGCGAGGGCGCCACGTTTCGTTTCAGCGTCGCGCCGCAGGGTGCGCCACAAACGTTCGTCGAGGTCCGGATTACAATCCGCTAGGTTCCCGCCTTCGCTCGAGCGATTTCGTGAGCTACGGCGCGACAAGCGTCTTCGTTCAGGCGGTTTCGCGAGCGGCGGGTCTGGTTCTTTTCCCATATCATGCGCGCGCATCTTCACTTGCTGGGGATTCTTCAGCTCGTCTGGGGAGCGATTGGGCTCCTGCTCGGCGTCTCGATGCTGCTGCTCGCGATGGGCGCGATCGCCATCGGTGTCACATCAGGGGCCGATCGGATGGCAGCCGGCATCACCGCCGGGGCGTTTGCGATATTTGCGATTGTGCTTCTCGCCGGTGGCGGCGCCAATCTCTGGGCCGGTCGGGCGCTTCGGCGGAACCGACCGCACGGCCGTCTGGCCGTGCTGTGGCTGGGGGCCCTCAACCTGTTCGTCCTTCCGTTTGGGACGGCACTCGGTATTTATGCGTTCTGGGTCCTGCTCCACGCCCGGAGTCGAGCCGTCTTCGTCGCGCAACCGTGAGGCGGCCACGAATGATTCGATCAGGAAAGACCGCAAGTGGTTTCGATGAAAACGTCGCAGGCGCTCTCTGCTATGGTCTCGGATGGGTCACAGGTCTGATTTTCTTCGCGACTGAGCCCGAGAACAGCTTCGTCAGGTTCCATGCGATGCAATCGATGATCGTGTTTGGCGCCGCCTGCCTCGCGTTTCTGGTGTGCCTTGCGATCCCGTTCCTCGGATGGATTCTTTCGATTTTCGTATTCTACGGATCGGCCGCGCTGTGGCTGATTCTGATGTTCAAGGCCTACCAGGGTGAACGGTTCAAACTGCCGGTCGCTGGGGAAATCGCCGAACAGAGGATCTGAATCACTAATCGTGAATCCCTAATCACTGATCACTGATCGCGAATCACTCATCCTCGGATCCTCGAATCCCTGAATCCCTGAATCCCTGAATCCCTGAATCGGCGAGCCGCGAGCCGCGAGCCGCGAAGCGCGAACCACGGATCCCGGACCACGGATCCCGGATCCCGGTACAATTCACAGAAAACATGTCCACTGCGCTTTCTGAATCAACCGTCCTGGATGCGCTCCGCGCCGTGCGCGATCCGGATCTCAATCGCGATATCGTTGCGCTGAAGTTCGTCAAGAATCTCCGCATCGAGCCGGGTGGGCGCGTCGCCTTTTCGATTGAGCTCACCACGCCGGCCTGCCCGGTCAAGGATCAGATGCGCGAGCAGGCGCGGCAGGTCGTTGCCGCCATACCGGGTGTGACCGCAGTGGACATCGAAATGACCGCGCAGGTGCGATCGACGGCGAATGTCGACGCCGCCAAGACGCCGGTGGCCGGCGTCAAGAACATCATTGCGGTCGGAGCTGGGAAGGGCGGAGTCGGAAAGACGACCGTTGCCGTCAACCTGGCGATCGCGCTGAGCCAGATGGGGAGCCGCGTCGCGATGATCGACGGCGACGTGTATGGTCCCAACGTCCCGATCATGCTTGGCATCAACACGCAGCTGGTCGGCGACGAACGCGGCCAGATCATTCCTGCCGAGCAGTACGGCATCCGGCTCGTGTCGATGGCATTTCTGGCGAGCGACGACTCGCCGGTCATCTGGCGCGGCCCGATGTTGCACGGCGTCATCCAGCAGTTCTTCCGCAACGTTCACTGGGAGAACATCGACTACTTGATCGTGGACATGCCGCCAGGGACCGGAGACGTGGCGCTGACGCTCAGTCAGACGGTTCCGGTTGCCGGCAGCGTCGTGGTGACCACGCCACAGACGGTATCGGTGGCCGACACGCGCCGAGCCGTCCGCATGTACCAGAAACTCAACGTGCAAACGCTCGGGCTCATCGAGAACATGAGCCACTTCGTCTGCCCCGAGTGCCGCCACGAAAGCGACATTTTCGGCAAGGGCGGCGGCGAAAAGCTAGCCGCGGATCTGTCGATCCCGTTCCTCGGTCGCGTGCCTCTTTACGAACCAATCCGGATGGGTGGGGACACCGGCGTGCCCATCACCATTGCCGAACCTCAGTCGGCTCCGGCCGAAGCCTTCCGCACCGCCGCGCGGCAGCTCGCTGCACAACTCTCGATTGCGAGTTACAAGAAGACGGCGATTCCGTTGATTCCGATCGCGTGATAGTTACTAACGCCTGCGCGAGTTTCACCGTCATTCACCAATCACCCACGTTCATCGTCTCGCTGCATTCCTTGCCTTAAGAGAGCACAAGAGAAGGGAGAAGAGAGGAACTAATGTCTTTCAACAAGAATTGCATTCTCCTTTCTCTTTTCTCTTGTTTGCTCTTGCAGATGGCTGTCGGTGATTGAGGGTAGTCGCTGATTGGCGATCAGCATTCACGTTCTGCGATCTGGATCAGATGGGCTCTCTTCGAGCCGTTTCATCGCCGCGGCCCCCAGCACGGGCCCCGGGACGAGCATCAGGAACGCCCATTGCCAGCCGACGAGCCCGGCAAACCAGGGGAGCAGGCGAATGCTGGCGATGGTCAGCAGGAACCCGATCGAGGTCTGCAGTGTCAGCGCGGTGCCGACCTGCGTCCGGGCGCTGTGTTCGGAGACGAGGGCCGAGAACTGCGCCGAGTCGGCAACGATGGAGAATCCCCACACCGCCGCGAACAGGACGAGCAGCGGCATCGGCGCGCCGAAGAAGAACCCGGCCACGGCTGAACACGTCGCGCTCGCGAGGAGCGCGAGGCGGGCGATTCGCGCCTTTCCGAAGCTGTCCGCCCAGCGACCGGCGGCGACACACCCAATCGCGCCGCTGGCAATGGCCGTGAACGCAATGAGCGACCCGATCCGGCTCTGGCCGCCATAACGGGCCAGCAGTGCCGCGTTGGCGAATACCGAAATCCACGTCCACATCGCGTACAGCTCCCACATGTGGCCGAGATATCCAAGCGTCGCCAGACGCACGCCGCGATTCGCCGCAATCTCCCTGACTGCCCGGGGATCGAAGGGCGCCGTCGGGCTGACGTAGGGACCGTCTTCGACCGCGAACCACACGACCCCTCCACCAGTTATCGCCAGCAGCGATGAAATCCACATCAAGTCGCGCCAGGGCACGGCGTGTGCGCCCCATGCCAGCAGGTGCGGAAAGGCCGAACCGATCGTGAGCGCTCCGACGACGATCCCGAGCGCGGTTCCTCGACGGTCGAGAAACCATCCGGCAGCGATTTTTAGCCCTGGCGGATACACGCACGCCAATGCGAAGCCGGTCGTGACGCGAAGCGCGATGATTGCGGCAGGAGTGGACGCGAAGGGGATGGCCGCATTCGCCGCGGCTCCGGCGACGCACCCGATTGCGAACAGCCGTCGTGCGTTGAGCACGTCGGCGAGATTCAACAACCCGCTTGTCAGCGTGCCCAGCACGAATCCGGCCTGCACGGCCATGGTCAACCATGCGGTCGCGGATCGGCTCAGGAGGAACTCGGCGACAATGGCTGGACCGGCTGCGGTTGCCGAGAACCACAGGGTCATGCCGAGCAACTGCGCCAGGGCGACGAGCGCCAGCATGCGCCGGGCGGCCCGAGGTTTACGCTGTGAAGGATTGTCGCTACGATTGAGCACGAGGCACCCACGATACATGAACATTCCGTACACGCGACAAACGCTCGACAATGGTCTTGACGTGCTGATTCACGAAGATCACGGATGTCCCATCGTCGCCGTGAATCTTTGGTACCACGTCGGCTCGAAGAACGAAACTCCGGGCCGGACCGGTTTCGCGCACCTGTTCGAGCACCTGATGTTCGAAGGCTCGCAGCATTACGACAAAGGCTACTTTCACCCGCTCCAGGAGGCCGGTGCGCTGCTGAACGGTTCGACCAACGCGGATCGCACCAACTACTGGGAGGTCGTGCCGACCAACGCGCTCGAGCTCGCGCTGTGGATGGAATCCGATCGGATGGGCTATCTGTTGCCTGCGCTCACCGACGCGAAGTTCGAGAACCAGCGCGAGGTCGTACTGAACGAGCGACGGCAGAACTACGAGAATCGCCCCTACGGGTTCGCCGGCACGGCGGTCATGGCCGCGCTTTATCCCGACAGCCATCCGTACAACTGGATGACGATCGGCACGGCGGACGATATCCGGGCTGCGCACATCGACGACGTGCGCGCGTTTTTCCAGACCTACTATCGCCCGCGGAATGCCTCACTCGCGCTCGCAGGAGACATCGACGCGGGCGAAGCCATAGAACTGGCCACGCGGTATTTTGGGGAACTGGAAGCCGGCGACGATCCTCCGCCGGTGGCGGCGTCCACAGTGGCGCCGTTCACGTTCGAGAAACGTCTGGTCCTCGAGGATCGCGTCGAACTGCCTCGGCTGTATCTCTCGTGGCACTCTCCGTCGATCTTTGCCGCCGACGACGCCGACCTCGATCTGGTGGCGGAGATTCTGGCTGGCGGCAAGACTTCTCGGTTGTACCGGACGCTGGTCTATCAGGAGCGGATGGCGACGGAGGTCGCCGCGTCGCAGAGTTCGCGCGAGCTCGGAGGCTATTTTCAAATCATCGTGACCGCTGCTCCCGGCAGAACCCTCACCGAACTGGAGCGGGCCATTACCGATGCCATCGACGCCTTCGTCGAGGAGGGGCCGACTGCGCATGAAATGGAGCGGTGCCAGGCACAGGCGGAGGCCAATTTCATCTTCCGGCTGCAGACTGTTGGCGGATTCGGCGGCAAATCCGATCAGCTGAACGCGTACAACACCTTTGTCGGCGACCCGGGATTCTTCGACCGTGACCTGGACCGATACCGGCGCGTGACCACGGCTTCGATGCAGCGCGTCGCGCGCGAATGGCTGCGGCCCGAGAGTCGAGTGCTGTTGAGCATGGTGCCCCGCGGACGGAGTACGCTGGCACTGGCCGGTTCACAGCCCGTGGCGGTGTCATGATGCCAGTCGATCGCACGCGGCTTCCCGCGCTTGGCGCCGCTCCGCGGCTCCAGTTTCCCGAAATCCGCCGACGTACGCTCTCGAATGGTCTTCGCGTCTGGACGGTTGAACAGCACGCGGTGCCGCTCGTCAGCTTTCTCGCGCTGCTGCCGGTCGGGGCGTCAGCCGATCCGGCCGGCCGGCCCGGCCTCGCGGCGATTACCAGCGACATGCTCGACGAAGGGTGTGGAGAGCTCGATGCGATGGAATTGCACGACACCCTCGGCCGGATGGGAGGGCACCTCGACTCCGAAATCGGATCGGACGCGACGATTCTGACCCTGACGAGCCTGGTACGCTTCGCCGATCGATCGAGCGCGCTCCTCGCCGACATGGTGAGACGTCCGCGGCTCGAGGCGACCGATTTTCAGCGGGTGCGCGAGCTGCGCCTGAATCGTCTCATCCAGCTGCGCGACCTCGCGCCTGCCCTTGCCGATCGCGCGTTTGCCCAGCTCCTTTATCGAGACCATCCGTACGGTCATACGCCGCTCGGGACTGAGGAGTCGCTCCAGTCGGTGACGCTCGAAGAAGTGCACACGTTTCACGGCACCATGTTTGCGCCTCCGAGAATGACGGTGATTGCGGCTGGCGACGCCACGCACGATGCGCTGTTTGACTCGGTCGACGCGGCATTTGGCGGCTGGTCGGGAACCGCGGCGCCTGATCTGGCGGATCCGTCACTCTGGACGTTGCCCGGTCCGCCCGACGACCGCATCGCGATCGTGCATCGGCCCGCGGCGGCGCAGTCGGAATTGCGCATCGGGCACATTGGCGTGCCGCGGCAAACGCCTGACTACCATGCGCTGGTCGTGTTGAATATCGTGCTCGGGGGACAGTTTGTCAGCCGCATCAACATGAACCTTCGCGAGGACAAGGGCTACACCTACGGGGCCAGGACGTCGTTCGATTTTCGCCGCGGCCCGGGCCCGTTCGTCCTGAGCGCAAGCGTGCAGTCGGAGGTGACGATTGACGCCGTCATCGAGGCGCTGAACGAACTGCACGCGATCAGGGGAGACCGGCCGGTCACGTCGGAGGAGCTCCAGATCGGCCGGGCCGCCCTCACCCGCGGATATCCGCGCAGCTTCGAGACCGCGGAGCAGATCAGCCGCGGCGCGGCGCAGCTGGCGCTGTACGATCTGCCCGACGATTACTTCTCGACGTTCGTGCCGAAGGTACTCGCCGTTGACGAAGCGGCTGTGACGAGGGTTGCCGAACAGTACCATCGATCCCACGCGTCTGGTGACCGTCATCGTGGGAGATCGCGAGAAAGTCGCGGCGGGTGTTTCACGACTGAACATGGGGGCAGCGGCGGAGCTGACGTCCATTTGAGCCGTGGATTGCCCGGCGGTGAACCATAGGCCGGGCTGCTCCGTCCAACTGACAGTTGTACGGGGCCGATGTACACTGTACCGATTCGTATGAGCCTAGCTCAGCGCAGCCTCAGCCTGGCGGGGATCATCGGGGTCCTCACGGCCGTCTTCGCCGCCGGGCTGATTTACCTCCTCGTTACACAGCCGGTCAGCACGGCGGAAAACATCGCGCAGGGTGAGGTGTCTCCAATCGTCCGCGCCGTTGCCGGCGTGCTGTACGACGCCCTGAAGGGAATCCTCAAGTTCCTCTGAAATGCTGATTGCTGAATGCTGATTGCTGATTGAAGTGATAACCACCGTCAATCAGCATTCAGCAATCGAAAATCAGCAATCTGTCAAAGGCTCCGGCTCAGAAATCTGCACAGCGTCAGTCCATCGATCCACTTGAACGGCGTGATTCCCGTGCTGTAGTGCCCGCACGGCAGCACGGCGACCTGGTGATCGATGCCGCGGTTCTTGAATTCGTTCACCAGCATCTTCGACAGCGTGACCGGGAAACGTGAGGTCGTACCGCGCGTACACCAGCAGGAGATGTTTGCCTCGCACGCGTTCGATATAGGGGAATGGAGAGATCGGCATCCAGATGCGCCTGAGGGCGTCGAGCTGGATCCGTCCGTCGAGTCCTGCGCGCACGTGCTCGGTCGAAAGGCCTTCCCAGATCACGTCGGCGAAGTACGGTGAGATGTGATTGAGCGCCGCCGCGCTCACCAGCGGTTCGTGCGCCGCGGTCAGCATCGCCAGGCAGGAACCGAGGCTGGTGCCCAGGATGCCGATAGATTCGTAGCCTTGGCTGGCGAGCCAGCCAATCGCACGTCGCGTGTCGAGCACGGCCTGCCGGCACACTTGTGCGGTCCGGCCGACATTCGAACTGACGATGTAGTCGGCGCGGCGCAGCTCGGATGGCATCCGGGCATCGTGGTAGGGCAGGCTGATCCTGAGCGCGGAGATCGCCGAACTTGTTCAGCAGCCGGCACAGCCCGACATGTCCCTCGGCATCTGCGTTCCACTGAGGCAGAACGACCACGGCGCGCTTCCGTCCACGATGCGACGGCTCCGGAAAATAACGCGCGTGAACCACGTTGTTTTCCGGGTGCGGTGTCGTGACGGCGCTGGGAAATGTCAGCCGATCGCCCTGCAGGGCGTAATCGTCAGTCGGTGGTAATGCAAAGAAGCGTTCGCTGTTCTCGACCGTGTGCGAGGCCCAGGCCGAGAGACGCCCGACGACATCTTCATCAGGATCGTCGAGACCTTCGATCCATTCGAGCCCCCATTCAAACGGCCGCACGGTTCGATGCTCGGCGGCTGCGGCCAGCCGACGCTCCCAGTTATGAAAGACCCGCGTAATCAATGACGACCCTCTTCACCGGCAGTCTTGTTGCATCCCTCGATGCATGATCGAACAACCGCCAAAACCCGATACACCTCATCCGCCGGACATCATCAGTCAGCTGCCGCCGCCGAAGGTGCCGGTGCCGCCGGGCGATCCATCTGCCGAGGAGACGTCCGGACGTTCATCCCGTGCCGCCGCCGACCGATCCGTCGCCGCCGGTGCTGTAACGTTCGACGACCGCCGCGACCTGGATGAGCCGGCTCGTACCAGCGAGATGACCGACGAGCTGGACGCTGACCGGCCAGCCGTCATCCGTGGTCCCCGCAGGCAGCGCGATTGCCGGGTGCCCGGTGAGGTTGAAGAGCTGCGTCAGGCGTAGCATCGCCGCGCGAACGGGCTCGCGCGTGCCATCGACGTCGACGCTCGCCTCGCCGAGCAACGGTGCGGGAATCGGCTGGGTCGGCAACAGCAAGGCGTCACAGCCCTGAAGGGCGCGATCCACGGCCTGGCCGAGCACGTCTCGCAGCTGCAGCGCGCGCACGTAGTCTTCAGCGAGGATATATCGCCCCATTTCCAGCCGTAACCGGACGCCGGGTGAATAACGGTCGGCGTGCGTCTCGAGCAGGGGGGCGTGGTACCACGACGCTTCCGGCAGCACGATGTGGAGATATACGTCAGGCGTGCGTGCCGCATGTTCGATGACGACGGTTTGGACTTCGTGTCCGGCCGCGCTCAGCGCATTGCGCGTGCGCGTGAGCGCCGCCCGCACGCGGGGATCCAATCGATCGCAGAAGTACGCGTCCGGAATTCCGAATACATAGGGGCGGGGCGACGGTGTGCCGGCAATTCCGGCGTCGAGTTCCGATCGCATCGCCTCGAACATGATCGCCACGTCGGCCACGCTTCTGGCCATCGGCCCGACGTGATCGAGCGTGGTGCTGAGCGGCACGATGCCGTCACACGGCAGTTCGCCCCGCATCGGCTTGAGACCCACGGTCCCGCAAAGGGCCGAGGGAATCCGAATCGAGCCTCCGGTATCCGTGCCGACCGACCCGAAGCACATGCCTTCGACCAGGGCTACGGCAGCGCCGCCGCTCGATCCGCCGGCCGAGCGGGACAGATCCTTCGGATGATGCACGGGTCCAAATGCCGACTCTTCGCTGGTCGTCCCGAACGCAAACTCGTGCAGGTTGGTCTTGCCAATGATGATCGCGCCGGCGTCGCGCAGCCGGCTGACGATGGGCGCATCCTGAGCAGCCAGTCGGGGTGGAACCGCCGATCCCGATGTTGTCGGCGTCCCCGCGACGTCGATCAGATCCTTGACCGAAATCGGGATGCCGTGCAGCGGTCCGCGATATCGGCCCGACGCGATCTCGTGCTCGGCCGCCTGTGCCGCGCTGACCGCGCTATCGGCCATCACCGTGATGAAGGCATTCAGCTCGAGACGCGCCTCGATCCGATCGAGGCACCGCCGCACGAGATCCACAGGAGAGGCGGCTCCTGACTTGATTTGCGCGGCGATCTGTTCGATGGACGACACGATCGACGTCATGACTCGCTGGCGCCGCGATCGATCAGCCGGTCGGCATCGCGCAGCGCCGCCGTCGAGCGCGCGAGCGCCTCGAGCAGCGGCTTCAATTCCGGAAGTCCCCGTCGCTCTGCATCGTCGCAGGCGGCTTTCAGCCAGGCGTCTATCGTCATATCAGAAGGTCAGGGTGCCGCGAACGGTAATTGGCACAGTGAAGAAGTGGTGATCCACGGGTCCGGGCAGGTGATTCCACGCGAACTTCACCGAGAGATCGACGCCGAACGGACCTGAATTGATCCCACCACCACCTTCGGCGAAGAGGCGATCCCCGTCACTCAGTTCGCTCCTGATTCGTCCCGCGCCCCCGCCCACGAACGCGTGGCTGCCGAGACCCCAGCCGGGCGAGTGATCGGCGACATAGAGGACGGCGGAAAAATCGTAGGCGCGCGCGTCTTCGAGGAGGTAGTTCTGCGGCGCTCCCGAACCATCAAATGCGACACGTATCGTCGGCAGGTCTGACCGGGAGAAACGAAGGCCGAGGGTGGGCCCGACGCTCAGCCCCAGCGGAAAGACCGCGATGCTGGCGCCCCGTCCTTCGCGGCTGAACTCGAGCACGTCGATCCTGATGGCCTCGTCCCGTGTCCGATATTCGTAGTTCTGAAACTGCGCCGCGGCCACCGGTCGTCCCACGAGGTCCTGCAGCGGGTGTTCCAGGAAGTGCAGGGGCTGTGTGTGCAGCCAGTCCGTGCTGACGGTCACGAACTGACGGCGCGGTTTCCGTGGGGCGTAAGTCTGCGCGTTGACCGTCCCCGCGCAAAGAACCACGACAAGCGCGGCAGTAGCAACGACCGATCGACGGAAGAATAGCGGCATGAGCACGGATGGTAAGCTTGAGATGCACCCCAGGCTGCGGCCCCCGGAGCGCCGCATCGTGGCCTGTTCCTGTAAAGGGTAACGTACGCCGTGAGCGACCGCATCCTTGCCGCTGTCATGCCCGGTCCGCGGCGTCCGCTCGAGATCCGCGAATTCGATCGACCCGAGCTGCCGACAGGCAGCGCGCTGCTGCGGACCGCGCGCTCGGAAGTCTGCGGCACCGACGTCCACCTCTGGCACGGACGGCTGTCGGGCGTCCCATACCCGATCATTCCCGGACATGTGTCGGCCGGCGTGCTCGATGCGGTGCGTGGTCCTCTGATAGGGATCGATGGCGCGCGTCTGCGCGAAGGGGATCGCGCGGTGTTCTTCGATGTGCATCGAACCTGTGGGCGCTGCAGGCCATGCGTCGTCCACCGCACGCCGACACGATGCGTGTCGAGGCGTGTCTATGGCATCACAGACTCTGCGACAGAGGGATTGTTCGGCGGCTGGTCGCAGGCTGTCTACCTCGAACCTGGTGTCGGAATCGCACGGTTGCCCGACACGGTGACGTTTGACGACTACATCGGCGGCGGGTGTGGGCTTCTCACCGCGGTCCACATCATCGAGCGGGCGGCGCTCGGTCCCGCCGATAGCGTCCTCGTGCAGGGAACGGGGGCCGTGGGCCTCAGCACCATTGCGCTCGCCCGATTGAGTGGCGCTTCAACCATCATCGCGATTGGCGCGCCAGCTGAGCGGTTGGAGCTTGCGCGCCGCATGGGTGCCGATCGTGTGTTCGACGTGAACGCCACGTCTCAGGAAGAACGTCTGCACGAGATTCGCAGCCTGACACATGGCGAAGGAGTCGACGTGGTCGTCGAAGCCGCAGGGTCCGCACGCGCGTTCGAAGAAGGGCCGTTTCTGGCTCGCGACGGCGGCCGCTATATCGTCGCGGGCCATTACACGGATGCCGGGCCGAGCTCTGTCAACGTGCATCAGGCCATCAATCGCAAGCACCTCGACATCCGTGGGTGCTGGGGAAGCGAACCCGGACACTTCCTTCGCGCGCTCTCATTACTGGAGCGACATGCTTCGCGGGTTCCGTGGAGTGCGATAGGCGGACAGACATATCCGCTCGATCGGCTCGATTCTGCACTGGCCGATGCGGAAGGCATGCGAATCACCAAGGCGCTCGTCGATCCATGGGCGTCCTCCTGACAGGCAGGTCATGCGTCATACGAAGATCGTTGCCACCGTCGGACCCTCGTGTAACACCGCCGATCTGATCGACGCGCTTCTCGTGGCGGGCGTCGATCTCTTCCGTCTGAACTTCTCGCACGGAACGCACGAGTCGCACCGGGCCGTCTTCGAGCTCATTCGAAGCGCCTGCCGGCGCACGGGGTTGTGCGCGGCCGTCATGCAGGATGTCAGCGGTCCCAAGATCCGGACCGGACGGCTGCAAGGCGGGCTGCCGATCACGCTGCAGGCAGGTCAGGACCTGCGCATCGTCGCGGGTGACGACGTCGGAGGTCCGGGGTTTGTTTTCACGTCTTTTGTCGAACTGATCAAGTCGGCCAGGCCCGGAGACCGTCTGCTGCTCGACGACGGAAAGATAGAGCTTCGGGTTGCGGCAGCGTCGGCAACTGAGCTGACCACAACCGTGGTCACCGGTGGCCGGCTCGGTGAACACAAAGGGATCAATGCCCCGGGTGTGCAGCTGCCGGCCGCGTCGGTCACGGCGAAAGACGCAGACGATTTGCGCTTTGGCCTGGAGCTTGGCGTTGACTTCGTGGCGTTGAGCTTCGTGCAGGTCGCCGACGACGTGCGGCGGGCGAAGGCGATCATGGCGGAGGCCGGACGCACGGTGCCGATCATCGCGAAGATCGAGCGTCCAGCAGCTGTCGAGAATCTGGACGCCATTCTCGGCGAGGCTCACGGCGTCATGGTGGCGCGCGGCGATCTCGGACTGGAGATGCCGCTCGAGCAGGTACCGCGGGTGCAGAAGCGAATTATCCGCAGTGCGCGCACATTGGGCCGTCCGGTGATCGTCGCCACCCAGGTGCTCGAATCGATGCGCGAGTCTCCGCGGCCGACGCGCGCCGAGGTCAGCGATGCCGCCAACGCCGTCGAGGAAGGAACCGACGCGATCATGCTGGCTGGAGAGACCGCGGCAGGTCAGTTTCCGGTTCAGGCTGTCCAGACGCTGGCCAGGATCATCGAGGACGCCGAACGGATTCCCTCCGAGCGAGTGATGCTGTCGGGCGATTCAATCGAGAACCGGCATGGTCTGGCGCTGTGCGAAGCGGCCGTGACGCTCGCGACGACCGGTCAGGCCGCCGCTGTGATCGCAGTGACGCGGGAGGGAAAGACCGCCTGGCTGCTCTCCGTGCTTCGCCCCGCCGCGACGATCTACGCCGTCACCGACAGCGAGGAGGTCGCCCGAACGCTCACGCTGATGAGGGGCGTCATGCCGGTCATCACGTCCGAGCTCGATCCGCAGCGCGTCGCGCGCCTGCTGATCGATCGACAGATTCTGCCGGCCGGGTCCGTGGTGGTGTTCATCAACTTCAACCCGGACCTGGCTCGCGTTGACGCCAATTTCCTGAACGTTCAGAAAATCGGATGAGAAGGAACGCGATCGCCGCGTCCCGACCGGCGCGATTGTGGGCCGTCGTCATCGACAACTCGCTCCTGCTCCTCGCCGGCGCAGTGTCCGGGCTCGTCTGGGCCAACGTCGACCTGACCTCGTATACGCGTTTCTCGCACGCGTTGCGGTTCGCCGTCAACGACATCGGGATGGTCTTCTTCTTTGCGCTGGCGGTGAAGGAGATCGTGGAAGCGATGCTGCCGGGCGGAGCGCTCGAATCGCCGAGGGAGGCGGCCGTGCCGATCCTGTCGGCCGCGGGGGGCATCATCGGGCCCGCCGGCCTTTACATCCTCCAGGCGGTCGTTTTCGACCGACCAGAACTGGTGACGGGATGGGCCATTCCATGCGCAACCGACATTGCGTTTTCGTACCTGGTTGCGCGGTTGATCTTTCCGCGCAATCACCCGGCGATTCCGTTCCTGCTGTTGCTCGCGATTGCCGACGATGCGATCGGCCTGGTTCTGCTGGCGCTGTTTTTCCCCGCTGCCCACGTGTCGATGCTCTGGTTTGCGGCATTGATGATTCCGGCGCTCGCCGCGTCGGCCTGGCTGCGAAGGCGGCGGACGACAAGCTTCTGGCCGTACCTCACCATCGGCGGCGGGCTGTCGTGGGCGGCGCTGTTTTTTGGCGGCATCCATCCGGCGTTGGCCATGGTGCCTGTTCTTCCCTTCATGCCGCATGCGCAGCGCGATCTGGGTCTCTTCGACGAGCGCGAGCGCGACCTGCCCGATACGATGAACCGATTCGAGCACGCGTGGAAGATACCAGTCCAGTTCGTGCTGTTGTTGTTCGGTCTGGTGAACGCGGGCGTGGCGCTGTCGAGCCTTGGCGATGGCAGCTGGATGGTGTTTCTGGCGCTTCTCCTCGGAAAGCCCCTGGGTATCGTGCTCGCGACATTCCTGTCCGCATCGATTGGCCTGCGGATTCCCGGGCGACTCAGCTACCGCGACCTTACGGTCATGGCTGTCGCCGCCGGCATCGGCTTTACCGTGTCGCTCTTTTTCGCGACCGCCGCGTTCCCGCCGGGCCCGCTGCTCGATGAAGCCAAGATGGGAGCGCTGTTGAGTTTCCTGGCCGCCCCGCTCGCGATCCTCCTCGGGCGGCTCCTCGGGTTGCGCCGCCCCATGGCAGCGTAGAACGAACCGGTAGAACCTTGCAGAACCCCGTAGAACCCTGCAGAACCTACTTCTTTTGTTCGACGTACTGTTTGAGCGCGGCCATCGATTTGAGCCATCCCACTTCGATGACGCCATAGTAGCGGCGCCATCTGGGTGAGTCGTCGAAGCCTGATTGTCGAACGCGAAGTCTGCACGCCGGACCGTCCATGGCGCACTGCACCTGGAGCGCCATGGGACCGATGGGGCTGGTGTCGGGCGGGAGCCACCATGCCTCGGCCACGACCAGTTCGCGCCCAGGCTGGTACTCCATCACGCTGCCATAGAAGACTCCACCCAGACGTCCCAGCAGATCATCGACCTCGGGTGTCGGCTCCCATTCGACGGCGAAAACTCCAAGAGGTCGCGGGGTCGTCACGGAGCGGACGACCTGCCACCAGACCCGGAGCGCCGCGGGATCGAAAAAGGCGGCGAGCACACGAGTCGGCGCAGCGGTGATGAGGATCGAATGATCGAAGGCAAGTTCTTCAGTCTCGCGTGGCACCTGGCTCATGCTAGCGGCTACCGCGCATCCAGTAAAGCGGCTATGCTGCCTTGATGGACGCGCAGCTGGAGCCTCATCCGATGAGTTCGACGCCGGACCCGCCGCAAGCAGACGAGTCGTGGGACGAGCATTATCGCGACGAACGCGACGCCGCCTATCTCTATCGGGCAATGGCAGCGGTTGAACCCAATCACGATCGAAAACAGCTGTTCGAAAAGCTCGCGATCGTCGAAGACCGTCACGCGGAACGGTGGCGGGAGCTGTTTGCCGAAAGCGGCCGGCCGCTGCCGGCATACACGACGGCGACGCGAACGCGGCTTCTCGCCTGGGTCGCGAAGCGCTTCGGCACGTCCGTCATCCTCCCGTTGATGCTGGCCGAAGAAGGACGCGAGGTTCAGGCGTACCTCGGCATGGCGCGGCACACGAGTCACCGGCAAACCCATCAAGCCGCGGTCGACATCGCCTCGGACTCCGCGGTGCACGCCCGCGAGCTGTCCGAGATGATGGGCCGTGAGGGAGAACCGTGGCACGTCGGGGGCGCGGGCGGGTATCTGCGAAGCGTGGTCTATGGATTCAACGATGGGCTGACCGCCAACTTTGGGCTCGTCGCCGGCGTGATTGGCGCCAGCGTGGCGCCCCACATCGTCATCATCAGCGGCGTGGCCGGGGCGATTGCGGATGCCCTCTCCATGGGTTCGAGCGGTTATCTCGCGGCCAAGAGCGAGGCTGAAGTCCAGGCGCATCAGATCGAGATGGAACGTCACGAGATGCGCCTGATGCCGGATCTCGAAGAAGAGGAGCTGGCGCTGATCTATCAGGCCAAGGGGCTGCCGCCCGATCGCGCGCGTGAAACCGCGCGGGCGATGATGCAGGACCCGTCGCAGGCCCTCGACGCCATGGTGCGGGAAGAGCTGAACATCCATCCCGCCGAACTGGCGCCGCTCAAGGACGGCATCGTCACCGGCGGCGCGACCGCCGTCGGCGCGTTCATTCCGATCGCACCGTTCTTCATCCTCGACCACGGCGCGGCCATCTGGACGTCGCTCGCCGTCAGCATGCTCGCGCACTTCGCCATCGGCGCCGCGCGCAGCATCTTCACCGGTCGCAGCGTCTGGGCGAGCGGCCGCGACATGTTCGTGGTGGGGTTCGGCGTTGCGGCGATCGGCTACCTGATCGGGGAATGGATCACGAGGGTGCTCTAGCCGCCAGACACCCGACTACTTTGCCGGCTTCCGGAATGTCTGCGTGTACGCGACCACCGACCAGATCTGTTCCTTCGTCAGTTCGTCTTTTTGCGCCGGCATCTTCGGCTTCTTGCGGCCGTTGAACACCTTGTAGAACATCACGCCATCAGCGTTCTTCGCGGCGCGATCGGCGCGCGTCAGGTCCATGTCTTCCTGCGCATCGGGATCGGCATCGGGGCCGTCCCCCTTGCCGCTCGCGCCGTGGCACTTCTGGCACTTCTCCTTGAAGATCGCCTTGCCGGTTGCCAGCAGCTTGGCGTCAACCGTGAGCGGATTCTTTGTCGATTCCGCTTCCGGCGGCAGCGTCCAGCCGCCAGCCGACTTCGGCTGCGCCTGGGCACCCTGTCGAGCCGCGATTGCCGAGATCATCATTACCGAGCAAAGAAATACCAGTGCAACCCACCGCCGATTCATGGAGCTTTCTCCTGTCGTGACCCCGTTATCTGTTCGGGCCCTCTTTCGAGCTGTGAGAGGCGACCCATGAAGATGATACAGTTTTTCGGTGATGAACGATCATCCGCTCGCCTATGAAGACCACGAGTTCATGGAGAGCACCGAGGCGCGGCCGATTCGAATCCTCGCCGAATACCTCGACCCGCTCCGCCGGTTCAAGGCTCATAACATCCAGGACACGGTCGTATTCTTCGGCTCGGCCCGCGTGCTCAGCCGCACGCTCGCGCGGCGGAATCTGACACGGCTCGAGAACGCCACCACGCGGAACAAGGCCGACTACAAGGCCGCGCTCAAGCGGAGCCGCAAGGCGCTCGAGTGGTCACGGTATTACGAGGACGCGCGCGAGCTCGCCAAGCGGCTCACGAGCTGGAGCATGTCGCTCGAAGCGCAGCGTCACCGCTTCGTCGTCTGTTCCGGCGGCGGCCCCGGCATCATGGAAGCCGCCAACCGCGGCGCCAAGGAAGCCGGTGGAAAATCCATCGGCCTGAACATCCGTCTTCCATTCGAGCAGGCGCCGAACCGGTACATCACAAAAGATCTCGTCTTCAACTTCCACTATTTCTTCATGAGGAAATTCTGGTTCGCGTATCTGGCCAAGGCGCTCGTGATTTTTCCAGGGGGATTCGGCACCATCGACGAGATGTTCGAGATCCTCACGCTGGCGCAGACGCGCAAACTGTCGAAGAAGCTGCTCGTCATCCTTTACGGTAGCGAGTACTGGAACGAAGTCTTTCGGCTGGAGCCCCTGGCCGAGTGGGGGGCTATCAACGAAGAGGATCTCAGCCTGCTCAGCCGAGTCGATACCGTGGACGAGGCGTTCGACAAGCTGCAGCGGTTCCTGATGAGACACCACATCGTCCCGCAGACCGCGCAGGAGACCAAGGCGCCCGGCATCGCGAAAACGCGTGGATAGTTTAAAACTGGTTTCAAAACTACCGGGCGACCGGCGAACGAGCGCGCGAGCGAGCGTGTAAGGGAGTCCGAGGGGCGCAGCCCCTCGGAGTGATTAGGAGGTTCAGGTTGCTGGCCGAGGAACGAACGAAGCTGATCGAACTCTACCGCGGAGGCTACGCCGCCGTGGCCGAAGCGCTGCTCAAGATCACACCCGAAGAACTGGAGTTCAAGCCCGCACCCGGCAAGTGGTCGGTGCGCGAGATCATCCATCACCTGGCCGACAGCGAAATGACCGCCGCCGTCCGGCTGCGGCTGCTGATCGCCGAGGATCGTCCCGACCCTCAAGGGCTACGATCAGGACGAATATGCCCGACGGCTGTACTACGATCGACCGCACGAATCGTCGCTGGAGCTGTTCCGCGTCGCGCGACACGTCAACCGCGGAGATCCTCGATCGGCTGACGCCGGCCGAATGGGTGCGCGAGGGCACCCACACCGAGGCAGGCCCGTACGGCGTCGAAGCCTGGCTGAAGACGTACGCGGAACACGCGCACAAGCACGCGCGGCAGATCCTCGTGGCGCGGGACGCGGCGAGCAAAAAAGGATCCTAGACTAGCGGAACTGGAAACTGGAGAACTGGAATGACCGGATCCTGGCAACTGGCAACGGACTAATACAGCAGATACTTCTGCCTCGTCAGTCTGAACGACTCTTCGTCCGCCCTCCAGCTCGCGACGAACGCTCCGACGTCTTCATCGGCGTCGATCGACTGCCGCAAGCGATCCGAGCCGGACAGGATGTCGATCGGCTGCTTGTCGTGCTCGTACTCGTAGGGCGGCTCGCGCCAGGCGAAGCGATCCGGCGCCTGCCGGCGGAATTCGGCGATCAGTTCCACCGCCGTCCGGACCGGCCGGAACCGGCGGCGATCGAGGACGTGCACCTGACAGCCGCCGCACGTCTGCTTGGCGTGCTTCTGAAACGTCGGCTCGAAGAACACGGCCCTGAAGTGTGCGCCCGGCAGGTTTCGGGCGTTCATCGCCTCAGCGAGCCGTTCTCCGTCGATCCACGGCGCGCCAATCAGCTCGAACGGACGGGTCGTGCCGCGCCCTTCGGAAAGCGTCGTGCCTTCGAACAGCACCGCGCCCGGATACACGATCGCGGAGTCGAGCGTCGGAATGTTTGGCGACGGCATGACCCACGGCAGGCCGGTTTCGTCGAAATACATCGACCGGCGCCATCCGCCAAGCGGGATGACGTCGAGCGAGCAGCCGATGCGGAACTCGTCGTTGAACAGGCGCGCCAGTTCGCCGATGGTCATGCCGTGCCGCAGTGGAATGGGGAATTGGCCCACGAACGACGTGAACGCCGGCTCCAGCCGGCCGCCCTCGATCTCCTCGCCACCAACAGGATTGGGCCGATCGCACACGATCACGTGGACGCCGTGCCTCGCGGCGGCGCGCATGCAATTGGCCATCGTGTAGATGTAGGTGTAGACGCGGGTGCCGACATCCTGCAGATCGATCACCAGCACGTCCACATCGCGCAGCATCTCCGCCGTCGGTTCGCGCGTCTCGCTGTAAAGCGAATACACCGGCACCCGGCGCCTCGCATCCTGTGCGTGCGGCGTCTCGATCATGTTGTCCTGGAGGTCCGATCGGAATCCGTGCTGGGGGCCGAAGAGCGCGGCTACCGCGACGTCCGGATCGGCGACCAGTCGATCGGCCGTGTGGCGAAACAGGCCGTCCACCGAAGCCGGATTGCACACGACGCCGATGCGTCGTCCGGCAAGCAGGCGCCGCTCGACCTCCAGCAGTCGATCGATTCCAAGGTCCACGGCCGTGGCCCTCGATGCAGTCGTCGTCATGTCAGAGAAGCTCCCGGCTCCCACGTGCCACCTCGCAGCAGGAAGCCGGAAGCGGACAGGTGGAAGCGTCTCGGATTATAGACCGCCGGGCGGCCGGCGTCGTGCCGCGAGCAGCTCGCCGGCGATGAACGCCGCGCGCAGCGCATCGCCGTACGAGTTGCAGCGGAACCTGTAGACCTGTTCCCGTCCGTTCCTGGTGAGGACAAGATCCCGCTCGACGTGGCTCCCGTCGACGATCGCGTGCCACGCCGCAACGAGGCCGTTGGCGCCGCCCACGAAGACGACACGATCGCTGGTCAGGAGCAGCCGGCCAGCGGGCTGGCCGGGTTGGTCAGGCATCGATGCCGGGGCGCTGTAGTGACAGGGTTCGCCTCGCACGCACGCGATGCCCGGTTTCGACGACAGGCAGCCCTGAAGCGCGGACCGCCGCCGACAACGCCTCGCGATCGCGCAGCGCATCGAGCATCTCACGTTCGATCTCGATATCGTCCTCGGCGAGGCCGAAACCGTCGAGCTCGGCCGCCAACTGCACGATCTGGCGATTGTCCTCCGCGCCCGCCGCCCGCACCCATGCATCGTGCCACGCTCGCAGCCGCGAATCCTCGCGGGGGGCGCGGCGACCTCTCAGCCAATCGATTAGTCCCATCCGGATCTGTCTCGCGGGCCGTTGTCCGGAATCCGGACTCAATCGGGCGTTGTCGAGTTTCCTTGGCGTTCGAGCAACGTGTCAAGCGACGGGAGTTCGCGCGCCCGTCGAATTGGCGTCCACATTGCACGAAGCTGCGGTTCGCGGGGCCAGACCCGGCGAAGTGACAGCTCGCATGCCGGGTGACCGGCGATGGAGGTTGCATGACGGGCGCGCCGCAGACGACCGACACTCTTGAAGTCGCGCCCGACCTCCCCGCCGCGTCATTTGTGGATAGAATGACGGACAAATCTCCCGTGGTGATCGCGGTTGTCAACAACAAGGGCGGCGTGGGCAAGACCACGACGTCCGTGAACCTGGCGGCCGCCCTCGCTGCGCCCCGCCGGCGGCTGCTGCTCGTCGATCTCGACAGCCAGGCGTCCGCCTCGCTGTGGCTCGGCGTCGATCGCGCACACCTGCGGCCGTCCTCGGCGAACTGTCTGCTCCACGAATTCCCGACGTTGCAGGCGATCCGCTCGACCGGCGTGCCGCACCTCGATCTGATCACCGGCAGCGTCGAGCTCGCGAACGCCGATCTGGCGTTGGCCGATGTCGCCGGACGCGAGTTGACGCTGAAGCTGGCGTTGCAGCGTGTCCGGTCGCGCTACGACTTGATCGTCCTGGACTGCCCGCCGAACCTGTCGCTCGTCGGCGTCAACGCGCTCATGGCGGCCGACGCGCTGATCGTCCCGGTGACGCCGCAGCATCTGGCGGTCGAAGGACTGGTCAGCCTGCTGGCGTCGGTCGACACCGTTCGGTTGCGGCTCAGCAGCAAGAACCAACTGCTGGGGATTCTGTTGACGATGGTCGATCCCGCGAGCGGCCGCGGACCTTCACTGGCGAGTTCGCTCCGCGATCAATACGGCGAACGCGTGTTCCGCACGGAAATCGCCTCGAGCCGCGCTATCGAAGAGGCACCGACCACAGCCCGCACGATCTTTCAGTTCGCGCCGCGCTCGCGCGCGGCCGCGTCGTTCAATCGGCTCGCCGCGGAGGTCCTCGACCGGCTCCGGCTGGCTCGCCATTGACGGTCGAACCGTTCGCGCCTGAAACGCTCCCTTCGTTCAGGATGGAACAATCCAAGCCCCTGCGGCTGAGTTATGGATGAGCTTGAAGTAAGCTACGCCCGCAGTATTGAATAGCGTCCTGCTTCACTGAACTGAGAGAGCGTAATTAGGGATGGAAATAATTACGCTTGGACGCAGGGGTCCCGGGAGTACTGAATGGCGCGTCGCCGCAAGAGCAGAGGTTCGAAAGTTTCCCCCGATATCTTCGCGCCGACGCGGCGCACGACCACCCACAAACGAAAGCCCGGACGTCCACCTGTTCACGACGAGGCGTGGACCAAGGTCACCGTTGTGCTCTTCAACCGGCAAATCGTGTTTCTGGACCGCCTCGCCGCGAGCATCCGCGCACAGAGCGGCGCCGCGATCAGCCGCGCCCAGCTGATTCGCGCGCTGCTCGACGCCGTCGCCGACGCCGACCTCGATCTGACGATGTCCACCTCGGAGAACGACCTGAAAGCGACAATCCTCGCGAGACTCGGCAAGTACCGGCTGTAGTCCCCTCGGACTCCCTGCACGCTCTCTCGCTGTCGCTCGCTCGCGTTGCCGGATTAACATTGATCTGTGGCCGAGTGCGTCATCTTCATCGGACTGCCGGCATCCGGAAAGACGACGTTCTACCAGCGCCGGTTCGCCGCCACGCATCGTCACCTCAGCAAGGATCACTGGCCGAACGCATCGAACAAGGATGCACGGCAGGCCGAGGCCATGCGAGCGGCGCTGTCGCGTGGTGAATCGGTCGTGATCGACAACACGAATCCGTCGCCCGTCGATCGTGCACCGGCCATCGCGCTTGCGCGGGAATACGGTGCGCGCGTGATCGGTTACGGCTTTACCGCGACGGCGCGCGAAGCGGTGGGCCGTAATCGCGGCCGCGAAGGCAAGGCTCGCGTGCCTGACGTGGCGATTTTCACGAAGGCGAAGCGCATGGCCATCCCGACGGCCGAGGAAGGCTTTGACGAGCTCTACTCGGTGTCGATCGATGCTGACGGCGGGTTTACCGTGCAGCCGATGACGGCTTCGGTCCGCCCGGGTTGAGCCCGGCATGGCCGGCTCTCGCGGACAGGACGGCGGCAAAGGCGGTGTCGGTCGATTCGTGGGCGACGAGACGCATGAGCGTGGCGCTCCTCAGGAATGCATCCACGATCGCCGGATCGAACTGGGTGCCTTCACCGTTGACGATCAGTTCCACGGCGCGATCATGGGGAAGGGACGGCCTGTAGCACCGATTGGTCGTCAGGGCGTCGTACACGTCCACGACCGCCATCAACCGTCCCGGGAATGGGAATCTGTTCGCCCTTCAGGCCGCGCGGATAGCCGTGTCCGTCCCACCGTTCGTGGTGCGTGTAGACGATGTCCTTGGCCATTGACAGGATCTCGTCGTCGCTCGCGCCCGCCCGCTTCTGTGCCGTGGTGATGACGGTGAGACCGTGGACGGGATGCTTCTTCATCTCGCCAAACTCTTCGTCGGTCAGCGCCCCGGGCTTGTTCAACAGCTGGTCGGGGACGCCGACCTTGCCGATGTCGTGCAACGGCGCCAGCGTCGAGAGCAGTTCGATGTGCGCCGGGGTCAGGTACTCCTTGAATCGTGGATGTTCGCTGAGCTGCTGGGCCAGCAACCGGCTGTACTGCTGAGTCCGCCGTGAATGACTGCCGGTTTCGGCGTCGCGGATCTCGGTCAGCGAGAGCAGCGACTGCACCATCATGCGCTGTGCCGAATGGCTGTCATCGGTCGCGGACTGCGCGCGATGGCGCTCGTGCGCGAGTTTCGCCAGTGTTGCGGCAAGGAGCGATGCCACCAGGCCGACCGCCGGAACAACGGGCGAGAAGTACTGGCCTCGCGTTGCCATCATCCACCCGGAGCTGCGCCACGCCCCGACGAGAAGCAGCAATCCAGCCGCGCTTCCCCACGCGAGGCCGAGTCTCGCGACCAGCATGGTGACGACAATGCCGAGCGCGACCACTGCCGACATCTCAATCGCCAATGCTCCCGGCGGGCGCGAGAGGAAATCCCGGCGCAGCAGGTTGTCTGCCGCGGTTGCCTGCACTTCTACTCCGGGGAAAACCGTGTCGAACGGTGTGGAGACGCCGTCCCGCGTGCCGAGTGCGGTGGTCCCGACGACCGCTATCGCGTCTTTCAGGACGGATGCGGAGGCGCGCCCTTCGAACACGTCGAGCGCGGAGACGTAGGGCAGCGTCCGAGCCCTTCCGCGGTATCGCAGCAGCAGGTTGCTGCGGCCGTCGAGCGGCACTTCTTCGCCGCTGTCCAGCACCAGCGATGTGGCGTTGACATTCTGGATGCGCAACGCCACCGGGCGCGCGCCGGTCGCGGCCAGGGCTGCCGCCAGCCCGAGCCCGGGATACAGTCGGCCGTCGCGTTCAATCAGCAACGGCAAGCGGCGCAGCATGCCGTCCGGATCGGGAACGGCATTGAGAAAGCCGGAGCCATCCGCCGCCTTCATGAGGAGCGGCAACGTGCAAATGGCGCCGGTCGCGCGAAAGACCGGGACGTCGTTGGGCGTTCCGCCGGTCTGCACGATCGGCATCGTCAGGGGATGGAGCGCACAGCCAGCCGACGCATGGGTGGGACTGGTGAAGGTAAATGCGTAGCCGACCACGACCTGTCCCTGCCGCAACGCGTCGGCGAGAGCCGCGTCGGTGGTGGCCTGGCGCAGCGGGTCGGTTCCTTCGAATCGATCGGTTTCCGGAAACACCACGTCGAACGCGATCACCCGGGCGCCCATCTCCCGAAGCCGGTTGACGAGCCGGGCGAGCACCTCGCGGCTCCACGGCCACTGGCCGATGGTCGCGAGGCTGCGCTCGTCGATGTCCACGACAGCGACGCGGCTGGCCGTCGTCGGCCTGGGCAGCGTTCGCAGCAACCCGTCGTAGACGCGGCGATCGAGATGGATGAAGAGGGAAGGATTGAAAATCGCGAGAGCGACGGTCACCAGCGCAGGGCCTACCCCACAGAGCAGCACCAACCTGCGGCCAGCGACGCGGGCGTTCTGAGGCTTCTCCACGGCAAGGCTTCCCCTGAAACCGGATGGTTGCGGATTCCCTACCATACTCCGGTTCGGGGCCTGGAACGAAACGACGGGCCTTCACGCTGCGAGGGGATTCGCGCGAGCCCTCCCGGTCACTAACAATGCTGAGTGCTGAATTCTGAATGCTGAATCCACAGAAGAACACGGACAGATCTGTGTCTCTGTGTTTTTCTGTGGCCGCCATGCGATTCACGAAGCAGCAAGCCGCGCCCCGGCGACAGCTGGGCAACTGAGGCTGCTGAGTCGCTGTTTCAGATTTCCGTTACACAAGCGTAAGACGGAGTAGGATGGATAGTTGCAGCCCAGTCGTTGGGCGCCGAACCTGCGGCGGACCTCCCCGAGGTGGGGATTCCATGAAGGCCGAATTACTCCGGGAGTCCATCGCCACCGTCAGAACCCAAATCGAAGATCTTCAGTCAGAGCTGGAAGCCGGCGCGCGGTGCGCCGATCACGTGCGCGCTGGCGTGAAGGTCATAGATGACAGCGTCACCACCCACCTTCGCTCGACCGAGCGGCTGACAGCGCTCCTCGAGCGTGCTGACGAACTGAAGAAGTCCATCGAAGAGCAACGGACTCTCCTCCGGGATCTCCGGTCATCGTTCGACCAGCTTCGCCGGTCGCTCCGCGAACGACCCAAGTAAGCGACTGGATTCGCGCCGCTCGGGAGCGTCCGCCTGCGCCGCTACGACGGGCAGCCCTTCAAGCCTCCGAGAATACTCGCACTCTTTCGCACACCCCTACAGCGGCTGCGTACAAAGAAAACAGAGAAACGGCAGCTGGGCAACTTCCGTTTCTCTCTGTTGTCTGCCTTAGGCCTCCTATGGCCTTTGGCTCGTCTTTCTTACTTCTCCGCTCCGCCTGAGGCCTTCTCGAAATCCGCGAGATTGCGGCGGAATTCCACGAGCTTCGCGCGTACTCCCGGATCAAGCGCGACCTTGGTCGCGCCAGACGTTCCCACGGCGCCAGGTGTCCCAGTGGGCGCGGTTGCCGCTGGCGTGCCGGCCGTGGCTGCGACATCGCTGTTGTCCGGACCGAGAAGGGCCGTCAGATTCGCGGCGACCTTCACGTAGCTCGCGCGCCAGTTGCTCTGGGCTGACGTCAGCTCGTTGAAGTTGACAATGAGCTGCCCCACCTCGGTTCGCGCGTCACCGCTCAGTTGCGCGGCGGCAGGAAGCTGGGTGAACTGGGTGAGCGAGTCCTGGGCTGCGGTCAACGCACGGTGCGCCGCATCGGCATCAACCGGCGGCTGCGCCGCCGCGCCTGGCGCGGCAGCGGTTGCCGGCGACGGCGCCGCCGCGGCTGGTGACGCCGCCGCGGGAGTCGTCGACGGCGCCTGCTGCGCTGGGGTCGTCGCCGCAGTCGGCTCGGGATTCGCCAACGGCGCGTCGGTCTTCGGCGCCGCCGTTCCTGACATGCCCGCTGCATACGCCGTGATGTGCGTGCGGACGTCCATCAGCTTCGCTCGCGTGGCCGCGTCGAGTGCAGTCGCGGTCGCGGCTTTGCCCGTGGTGCCTGCGGCGCCTGGCGTTGCGCTCGTACCAGTGGCCGTCTCGCTGCCGAGCATCGCGGTGATGATCTTGTCAGTCGCCGCGACGTCGGTGGCCCAGTTCGTATTCGACTTCGCCGCGAGGGTCGCGGTGGGGGTCGCCGAAGATGTCGCCTTCACGAGAGCGGCGAGATGCTTTTTCAATTGCGCGAGCTGGTTGCGGCTCTTTTCCGGGACGGAGATCTCAGTGATGCTGTCGGCCGCCGCCTTAGCCTGACTCAGGTGTTCCTGCAGAGATACCGCCTGCGCGGACGGAGCCGGTTGTTGCGGTGTGACCGTTGGTGATGCCGGCTGCGGCTGCGTGGGCTGCGGTTGGGCAGGCTGCGGCTGTGCCGGTTGCGGTTGGGTCGGCTGCGGCTGCTGTGGCGCGGGGTCCTGCAGCGCGTTCGCGAATCCAGCAACCGGCAAACCGAGCATGGCGGCCGTTGCGATGGTCGTGGTCCATCGATTAATCAGACGTTTCATAAGTGGGCCCTCCTGTGGAGCGCCGCTTTGAGTAACCAGCGAATTCTCAGGCGCAAGCGATTCGTTTCGAGATAGGCCCGCAAGGAAAGCGCCACGGAGCGTTTGTGTGAAACCCTCCGCCAATGTCGGTCGAGATGGCACCTCAGCGGCGATCTCGATGATCCGCAGCTACCAACAATGACTGAATTCCGTGGGATTCAACTACTCAGATACGAGAGCCAGCGGAGTGAAGTGACTGGCCCGCGTCCCTAGAGGGAGGATCCGCGGCCTCGACTGAGTCGCTTCAATTCCTGTAGGTTCCCTGCGACCAAGGACCTTGGCGAGGTGGCCCCTCGACTCGCTTCGCTCGCTCGGGGCACTCGACCCTGACACGGGCCTGCCACGAGCGAGCCCCGTCTCGCCGTAGGCGAGCGAAGGGCGCGAATGGAACGGAGCGAGCTGGCGAAGCGCGAGCGTAGTGAAATGAGCCAAGCGGGGTGCAGGAGACCCGGCCGATTCAATATTGGTCGTTCACCTCGCGTCGCTCCTCAGGACATTCGACATGTCAGTGGCCCGCCATGATCGAGCCTTGGGCGCGCCGCTCGGGTTCGATCGACAGTTGAGCGAACGGAGCGGAGCGAGCAGCGAAGAGCGAGCGGAGCGAAGTGAGCCAGGCGGGGTGCAGGGGACCCCGCCGATCCAATATTGGTGCGAAAGGAGAGACTCGAACTCTCACGGTATTGCTACCGCCAGCCCCTCAAGCTGGTGCGTCTGCCAATTCCGCCACTTTCGCGAGGGGAGAGGGCAGCCCTTAGGGCTGCGCTTACAAACCTAACGAACTTACTTCTTCGGCGTCTGCGGCGCCGGTGCCTTTTCCGCCGGAGGCTGCTGCGCCGGTGTCTGTGACGCCGGCGCTGGCGTCTGCGTCGTCGGCGCGGGTGCTGGAGCAGGTGCCGGCGTCGTGACCGGCGCGGGAGCCGCTCCGCCGACGCCGCGCATCAACGAGCCGGGACCGCGCTGCCCCATGACGCCAAGCCCAATCGCGCCCAGCATGAACAGCACACCGAGCACCGTCGTCGCCTTCGTCAACACGGTGGCGCCGGCACGCGCGCCGAACGCCGTCTGGCTACCGCCGCCTCCGAACGCGCTGGCCATGTCGCCCCCTTTGCCCTGCTGAAGCAGGACGACGAGCAGCAACAGAAAACAGACGAGCACGTAGAGGGTTGCGACCAGGTAGAAGAGCATAACGTCCGATTTTACCAGTTAAGGCGCAGCTCGGGCAACCGCGTCACGCTGGGGCTTAATTTGGTGTATTTATCTGTCGTTGGGAGGGTGACGACTTGCGATGAAGGGATAAACGAGACGAATGAGGTTGACGACATGAACGAACACGCTTATGTGCAGGGCTACGTGGTGCAGCTCTTTCCTATCTGGCTCGTGATACCGGTCCTGCTGCTTCTCGTACTCGGTGGCGTGAAGCTGGTGAAGTTGCTCCTGATGGCGCTGAAGGGATAGCGGTTATCCAGCGAGAAGGACAGGACGTATACTGCGGTCGTTCGGAAGCGACCAGCCTGCATGAACAGGAGCAGATGAAATGTCGAGAATCTCGCTCGTCCTTGTCGCGGTCGTCGTCACAGTCGTCACGGCGATGCTCGCAACATCGCTCAGCGTTCGAGCGCAAGGCACCACTCGATTCGAGTACGCTCGAGTCACGCCGTACATCGAGCGAACCGTAGTCGAAACCAAGCCACCCAGTTCCTTCATCACCACCGTGCAAGAACGCGTGGGTTATCGGGCGTGCGTCGCCGGCATCAAAGAGTGGGCCTGCCGCGAGTTCAAACCAACGGAATCGTCGAGCGAAGCTCTACGCATTGCGCTGGTATCCCTCGGAGCTGACGGATGGGAACTCGTCTCTGCTGCGCCAGAGGACGGGAACGTGAACACGTCTGCGCTGACGTACTTGTTCAAACGCCAGACCCGGTAAGGGATTTCCTAAGGCGGCCTAGACGGCGCTTTGCCGGCTCCGCGCGACAATGTCGTTGAAGGCGCGGACATCGAGGCTGGCGCCGCCGACGAGCGCGCCATCAACGTCCGGCAGCAGCACGAGCTCGTGGATGTTGTCAGGCTTGACGCTGCCGCCGTAGATGACGTGGCACTGCTCTGCGGCGTGAGCTCCGAACCATTGACGCAGGCGCGATCGGATGTGCGCATGAGCCTCGCCGGCTTGCGCCGGCGTCGCGTTCCGGCCAGTGCCGATGGCCCACACCGGTTCGTAGGCGAGAACGAGTCCGGCGACCTGATCGCCGGTCAGGCTGCCCAGGCCGGCCTTGATCTGTCGATCGAGCACCGCGAGGGTCTCGTTGCGCTCTCGCTCTTCGAGGGTTTCGCCGACGCAGACGATCGGGGTGAGCTGGGCGCCGAGCGCCGCGTTCAGCTTGCGATTGACCGTTTCATCGGTTTCGTGGAACAGCCGGCGACGCTCGGAGTGGCCGATGATCACGTACTCGGCACCGGCGTCCTTCAACATCGGCGCACTCACCTCGCCTGTGAACGCGCCGTCACGCTCCCAGTGAAGGTTCTGTGCCGCCACGCCGATGTTCGAGTTCCTCGTCGCTTCCACGACTGAATGAAGGGCCGTGTACGGCGGCGCGAGCACAATCTCGACGTCGTCCACGTCCTTGACCAGCGCGCGGAATTCCTTCGCGAACGCGAAGGCTTCGTGCACGGTCTTGAACATCTTCCAGTTGGCGGCAATGAACGGTACGCGCATGGTTGCGGATCCTCGGTCACGATTCGCGGTTCGGGTGTCGCGGGTTGCCGGCCGCCAGGAGCTGACAGCCAGCAGCCGGAGATTCTAACCCAGCGCGACGACGCCGGGGAGTTTCCGCCCGCCGAGGAACTCGAGCGACGCGCCGCCGCCGGTCGAGATGTGCGTGATGCGATCGGTGACGCCGGCCTTGGCGACCGCGGCAATCGAATCGCCTCCGCCGATGACGGTGGTGCCCTTCACGTCGGCGACCGCTTTCGCCACCGCGATCGTTCCATTGGCAAAGGCGTCGATCTCGAAGACACCCATCGGTCCGTTCCACGTCACGGTCTTCGCGCCGGCGATGATCTCGCGATATCGTGCGATCGTTTTTGGCCCGATGTCGAGGCCCATCCGATCACCGATTGCCGGGTCGGTGACGTCGAGCGTTTCCGCCGGCGCTCCCGCTTCAAGCTTGGGCGCGACGACGTGATCCGAGGGCAGCTCGAACCGAAGGTTGCGTGCCCTGGCTTTTTGTTCGACCTCGCGCGCCGCCTCGAGCAGATCCTCTTCCACCAGCGACTTGCCGACAGGCAATCCGCGAGCCTTGAAGAAGGTGTAGGCCATGGCCCCGCCGATGAGCAGCGCATCGACCTTCGGGACGAGGTTCTGAATGACTTCGAGCTTGTCCGATACTTTCGCGCCGCCAAGCACGGCGACGAACGGACGATCCGGATGCTCGAGAATCTTGCCCAGATACTGGACTTCAGCGGCCATCAGCAGACCGGCCGCGGCCCGCTTCACGTGATGGACGATCCCTTCGGTGGACGCGTGCGCGCGGTGGGCCGAGCCGAACGCGTCGTTGACGTATCCGTCCGCCAGCGACGCGAGCGCTTTCGCGAACGCCGAGTCGTTCTTTTCTTCCTCCGGGTGGAATCTGAGATTCTCGAGCAGCACCACTTTGCCGCCCTGTGCGGCGCGTTCGATCGCCGCCTTGGCGGCTTCCCCAATGCAGTCCTCGGCAAACTCCACCGGACGGCCCAGCAGCTCCGAGAGTCGCGCCGCCACCGGCCTCAGGGAGAACTCAGGGTTGGGTTTCCCTTTGGGCCGCCCGAGATGGGAGGCGAGGATGACCGTCGCCCCCTTGTCCAGCGCGTACTCGATCGTCGGCAGCGATGCACGGATGCGGGTGTCGTCGGTGATCGTGCCGTTTTTTAACGGCACGTTGAAGTCGACGCGGATGAAGACGCGGGTGCCGGCGAGATCGAGATCGGTGATGCTCCGCGCCAACGTCACAGCCCTTTCTTGACCAGATAGCGAAGCAGGTCAACGCAGCGGCTGGAGTAGCCCCACTCGTTGTCGTACCACGACAGGACCTTCACGAAGTCGCCGTCCATCACGCTCGTGTACGCGGAATCGAGGATGGACGAACGCGGATTGCCGCGGAAATCGACCGAGACGAGCTGCTCATCGGTGTATTCGAGAATGCCCTTCAGCTTTCCGTCAGCCGCCGACTTGAACGCCGCATTGACCTCTTCCTTCGACGTCTTCTTGTCGACGAGCACCGCGAGATCGACAACCGAGACGTTCGGCGTCGGCACACGCATGGCAATGCCGTCGAGCTTGCCCTTGATCTCCGGCATCACTTCGCCGACGGCGAGCGCGGCGCCGGTCGTGGTCGGGATGATCGAGAGCGCAGCGGCGCGGGCGCGGCGGAGATCCTTGTGCGGCAGATCGAGCAGCTGCTGATCGTTCGTGTAGGAGTGCACGGTCGTCATCCAGCCCTTGCGGATGCCGAACGTCTCGTGCAGGACCTTCGCGACCGGCGCGAGGCAGTTGGTCGTGCATGACGCGTTCGAGATGATGTGGTGCTTCGCCGGATCGTATTTGTCGTCGTTCACGCCCATGACGACCGTGAGATCCGGCCCCTTCGCCGGCGCGGTGATCACGACCTTCTTGGCTCCGGCGTCGATGTGCTTGGCGGCGCCGTCACGGCCGGTAAAGATCCCGGTGGACTCGAACACGACATCCACGCCGAGCGACTTCCACGGAAGCTGCGCCGGATCCTTGATCGAGAGAACCTTGAATTCGTCCTTGTTGACGGTGATCGTGTCGGCGCCGGCCTTGATGTCCGCCTTGAGGTTGCCGAGGATGGAGTCGTACTTCAGCAGATGGGCCAGCGTCGCAGCGTTGGTCAAGTCATTGACCGCGACGATATCTATGCTGCTGTCGTCCATGGCGGCGCGCATAATATTGCGGCCGATACGGCCGAACCCGTTGATCCCGACTTTGATGGCCATCTGCGTCTCCTTCGAACGGTCTGTGAAACTATCAATTGTACTGAACGGCTTGCGCGGTGGTCAACGCCGGACCACTCTTATCCGGGGGCTTCGCCCCTCGGCACGCCTCCGCTGAAGCTTCGGCGATGTCCGCCGCAGCCCTGGCGAAGGCGGAACTCCCCGACACGCTCTCTCGCTGTCGCTCGCTCGCGTTGCCTTCCCGAGCCCGTTTGGGTTTAGATAGCTTCTAAAGTCATCTGATCGATTCATGTACGTCATCTACAGCGTGCTCATCGTGGCGTTCTTCGCTTTGATGTCGCCGTCGCTGATCTATCAGGCGGTGCGATACCGCAAATACATCGGCAGCCTCACGCAGCGCCTCGGCTACCTGCCGATCTCGTTCAACCTCGAGTCGGACGAGTCGATCTGGATTCACGCCGTGTCGGTCGGCGAGGTGCTGACGGCGCGCGCGCTGTTGCCGGAGCTTCGCGAGCGGTATCCGAAGCTCCGCCTGTTCCTGTCGACGACGACGATGACCGGCCAGCAGATCGCCCGCAACAATCTCCGTTACGTGGACGAAGTGTTCTACTTCCCGTTCGATCTCGGCTTCATCGTCAACCGGACGATCAAGCTGGTGAAGCCGCGGCTCTTCATCATGATGGAGACCGAGATCTGGCCGAACCTGCTCAGGGCCTGCGATCGCGACGGCGTGAAAACCATGCTCGTGAACGGGCGGATCTCCTCGCGATCGTATCCGCGCTACCGAATCGCGAGGCCGTTCTTCCGCCGCGTGCTGCGCCACATCGATCGCTTCTGCATGCAGAGCGAGGAGTCGGCGCGCCGTGTCATCGATATCGGCGCCGAGCGCGATCGCGTGGTCGTGACCGGGTCGCTGAAGTTCGATTCACTCGAGATCCCCGGCGCCTCGGCTCCCGATCGCGGCCGCAACCGTGTGCTTCGGTATTTCCGGGTGTCACCCGATCGGCCGGTCGTCATCGCCGCGAGCACGGTCCGCACGGAAGAGGAGCCCGTGCTCGAGGCATTCCAGCGAATCCGCGCGACGATGACGAATGCGCTGCTCATCATTGCGCCGCGAAAGCCCGAACGGTTCGATGACGTCGAGAAGCTGGCGCGCCGTGCCGGCTGGAACGTGGCACGGCGAACCGAGCTCCGCGTCGATGCCGATCCGCGGCACGACGTCGTCATTCTCGACACCATCGGCGAACTCGCGCAGGTCTACCAGATCGCCACCGTCGTCTTCGTCGGCGGCAGCCTGGCTGACACTGGAGGCCACAATATCCTCGAGCCGGCGGTCTTTGGAAAGCCAATCGTCTTTGGTCCTTACATGCAGAACTTCGCCGAGATTTCGCGGACGTTTCTGGACAACGGCGCAGCGGTCCAGGTGCAGTCCGATCGCGAGCTGGAATCTGCGCTGCTCGATTTGCTGGGGGACCCGGTCCGCCGTGCCGGCCTCGGCGCCGCGGCTCGAGCGCTCGTCGAGGCCAACCGCGGCGCCCGGACGAAGACCATGACCGCGATTACCCAGGTCCTGCCACCCGACGATCCCGTGAACATCGTCCGGCCTTTCCGGAGGGTGTGATCAATTCGCGCTTCGCGGTTCGGGCTCCGGATCCGGGGCAGGGCATGCCCACAATCAACTACGGCTACTTGCCAAGGGCACACAGGAGAACAGAGAAAGGAGAAGAATTTTCTTGAAGACCAAAGGTCTCCCTTCTCCCTTCTCCTGTAATTTCTTAGGCCAAGGATGCAACGTGACGGTGAAGATCGGTGATTCGTGTCGGTGATGCGACGACTAATGCTGCTGTTGCTTTACGTCCTCGTAGGGTGCGTACTACTGATGTGGCTACTCGTGCGCTGGGCGGAGCCACGAATAGCGTTCTTCCCGGCGCGCGGCGAATCGGAAACGCCGCGGGACTTTGGCGTTTCGTTCGACGCCGCCACGATCGATACTGCCGACGGCGAGCGCTTGCGGGCGTGGGTGATGCCGGCGCCGGCTCCGCGCGCGAACGTTCTCTACTTTCACGGCAACGGCGCAAACCTCTCGAACTGGTCGCCGATCCTGACCGGGATTGTGAAGCGCGGCTATTCGGTCGTCGCGTTCGACTATCGCGGGTACGGCGCGAGGTACAGGACATCCGACTGAGCGCGGCCTCTACCGCGACGTCGATGCCGCCGTGAAATATGCAGCGAACGCACAATCCGGAACGATTCCGACGATTTACTGGGGACGATCGCTTGGCGCGGCGATGGCGGCCTACGCGGCAACAGTGCACGCGCCCGACGGGATCATTCTGGAGTCGGGTTTTGCAAACGCGCGCGCGGCCGTTCGCGATGCGCCCATCCTCCTGGTGCTGTCTTTCTTCTCTTCTTATCGATTTCCAGCGGCCGAATTCGTGAATCGGGCGAATCGTCCCGCGCTCGTCATGCACGGCAATCGCGATAGGGTGATCCCGTTCGAGCGGGGGCGAGAGTTGTTCGATGCGCTGACGGTGCCCAAGGACTTCGTCGTCATCGAAGGGGGCGATCACAATGACGATGCCCCGACTGACGCCGAAGCCTATTGGTCCGCTGTGGATCGGTTCTCGGACGGCCTCGTTCACCGGAGTAAAGTGACTGAGTGATCAGCGATTTATATGCCGCAATCGTGCGCCGGCGTCGCGAGCGTTACAATCGCCGTCCCGATTTACGGCGGCGGTTACGCCGGCCGGTGATCAGCGTCGGAAACCTTGCAGTGGGAGGTCGAGGCAAGACGCCGATGGTGGCCTCGATTGCTCGTGAACTGCTCGCGATGGGGGAGCGGCCGGCGATTCTGACTCGCGGCTATGCCCGAACCCGGCCCGGGGACGGTGTGGTCGTCGTCAGGGATCCCGCCGGCATTCGGAGCGATCTGGCGCGCTCCGGCGACGAGCCCCTGATGCTCGCGCGCGGTCTCGACGGCGTGTCCGTGCTGGTCTCTGCCGATCGCTATCTTGCCGGGCGGCTGGCCGAGCACACGCTCGGCGCCAGCGTGCACGTCCTCGACGACGGCTTTCAGCATCTCCAGCTCGATCGCGATGTCGACGTCGTCATGATCGGGCGCGACGACGTGGCGCGGCCGATCACGCTCCCATCTGGCCGGTTGCGCGAACCGCTCGACACGCTGATTGCGGCCGACGCGATTGTCGGCGTTGACGATGACGTCAGGGTAGAGTCGGTCGGCACGGACGTGCCGTTTTTCCGCGCGCGCCGTACGTTGCGGCTGCCGGCCACAAATGGCGGATCGGTCTTCGCTGTCGCCGGGATCGCGTCGCCTGCGAGGTTCTTTGACGATTTGCGCGCGTTCGGCTGCGTGCTGTCCGGCACGATGAGCTTCCGTGATCATCATCCGTACTCACGCACCGACCTGAATCGGATTGTCTCCGCGGCCCGCTCGGCCGGGGCGCAGACAATTCTGACGACGGAAAAGGACTTCGTGCGGCTGCTGCCCTGGCGGCCATTTGCCATGCGCATCGACTGCGCGCCGCTTACAATGGAGCCCGATCCGCTTCCCGAGTTCCGGCAATGGCTGACCGGCTCGCTGCGCGCGGCTCGCGACATCGTTGGCTGATCAGCAACTACCTGCCGAAGCGGTCCCCGCAGAGCGGCGTCCGTCGACCCGGCATCGACTCGAGTACCTGGCGGTGACCAGCGTCATTGGCCTCGTGCGTGTCATGCCGATGCGCGCCGTGCTGGCGGCCGGAACCCTGCTCGGCCGGGCGTTCTACACCTTCGATCGAGTCCATCGCCGGCTGGCGGTCGACAACCTGCGGGCCGCGTTTCCCGTGCGGTCGGAAGGGGAATGCCGAGACATCTGTCGCGACATGTTTTCGCATTTTGGCCGGCTGCTCGTCGTCCTGCTGAAGTTCAGCACGATGCGTCCCGAGGAGATGCTGGCCTGCGTCGAATTCGAGGGAGAGGACCGCGTGGTTCACGCGCACGCGCAGAATCGCGGCGTGCTGCTGTATACCGGCCACTTCGGGTTCTGGGAGATCAATGCGCTCGTCCATGCGCTGACCCTGAAGCCGATGGCGGTGCTGGCGCGGCCGCTCGACAACCCGTTATTGCACGACCTGCTCGAAAGGGTGCGCACACGGACCGGCAATTCGGTTTTCTATCGCCGCGGCGCAATCCGCCGCGTGCTGCGGGCGCTCGACTCGAACCAGGCCGTGGCATTTCTGATCGACCAGCACATGCAGCCAGCCGACGCCGTGTACGTCGAATTCTTCAATCGACCGGCGGCCACCACGTCGGCGCTCGCGGCGCTCGCGCTCCGAACCGGCGCGCCCGTCGTGCCAGTATTTGCGTTGCCGCTCCCCGGCGGGCGCTTTCGCATGGTTTACGAACACGCCGTTGAGCCTCCTCGTCCCGACGACGAGCACGCAATTACGGAGTTCACGCAGCGGTGCACCGACGTGCTCGAGATGTACGTGCGGCGCTACCCCGAGCTCTGGCTCTGGATGCATCGCCGATGGCGTGATGTCCCCGGGGGCGAGCACATCAAGGGGATGTTCCCGGCCGCGTCGGCCGAAACGGCCGACGGCGCAGACGACGCCGAAGAGAACCCGGCAGAACCTGGCAGAACCCAGTAGAACCCGGCAGAACCTGGCAGAACCTTGCAGAACCCGAGTCGGTTAGTGATTCGTGCTCCCAATTGGTTAGGCGACGCGGTAATGGCGCTGCCGGCGCTGTCAGCGGTTCGCGCCGCGCTGCCGGACACGCACATGACGATCGCGGCGATTGGTTCGGTAGCACCGGTGTTCGAGGAAGAGACTGCGGCCGCTCCCGACGCGGTTCTGACGATCCCGGACCGCCGCCGCGAGGCGATGATTCTGGCGGAGGGGAAATTCGAGGCGGCGCTCGTCCTGACGAATTCATTTCGATCCGCCTGGACGATGAAGCGAGCCGGGATTGCTGAGTGCTGGGGTTACTCGGCACACGCGCGCGGACTGCTGCTGACGCGCCGGATCGCGAGGCCGCGGGAACGTGTGCATCAGTCCCGCTACTACTCCGCATTGGTTGCCGGTCTCGGATTCGATGTCGCGGAGTCGCTCCCGAGGATTTCCGTGCGCGCCGACACGGTCCGGCGCGCCGACGAGATGCTGGCAAAGCACGGGGTCACGCCGTCGACGCGCCTCGTCGGGTTTGCACCGGGCGCCGCGTACGGCCACGCGAAGCGCTGGCCTCCAGCGCGTGTGGCGGAAGTCGTCTCGCGCGTGAGCGCGACACTCGGGGCTGTGTCGGTATTGTTTGGTGCGCCAGACGATCGGGATGCCGGGCGTGAGATAGAATCATCCGTGCTGGCCGGCACGGCGCTGGTCAATCTGATTGGCCGGACCGACCTTCGACAGCTTGCCGGCATCCTGGCGCGTTGCTCCGCGTTCGTGTCGAACGATTCGGGAGCGATGCACCTCGCGGCGGCCGTGGGAGTGCCGGTGACGGCCATCTTCGGCCCGACTGACGAGCGTGTCACGGCGCCGCTCGGCGACCATGATGTGATCCTCCAGAAGGTGTTCTGCCGGCCCTGCATGTTGCGTGACTGCCCGATCGACCATCGTTGTATGAAACGCATCTCGTCCGACCAGGTGTTCGAGTCCGTGTCTGCACGGCTGGCGTCGGCACAGGCCTCTGGGGCCAGGGCGCGCCAAGGCGCCGAGCGAGAGTGATGTCGCGCCGAGCGGTATTTCTGGATCGTGACGGTACGCTCGTCGAAGAGGCAGGGTATCTCGACCGTCTCGAGCGGCTCGTGTTCTTTCCCTACAGCGTCGATGCCGTTCGATTGCTGAACCGCGCCGGGCTGGCGGTGGTCGTCGTGACCAACCAGGCGGGAATCGCGCGCGGAATTTTCAAGGAGGCATTTGTGGCCGAAGCCCATCGCCACATTACCGAGCGGCTCGCGGCCGGTGGTGCGCGGGTCGACGCCTTCTACTACTGCCCGCATCACCCGGAGGCGGTGATTGACGAATTCCGTCGAACGTGCGATTGCCGCAAGCCTGAACCCGGGTTGTTGAAGCGCGCCGCGTCCGACCTGGATTTGGCGCTCGACCAGTCCTTCGTCGTCGGCGATCGCTGGCACGATCTCGAAGCCGGCCAGCGCGTCGGTGCGCGCGGCGTCCTCGTCCGCACCGGGTACGGCAGGACCGAGGAGGCCGCGTCGCATCCGCGCGTCAGGCCGTCGGCCATCGTCAACAATGTCATGGAAGCCGTCTCCTGGATCCTGCGCGAATCGTAATGCGGAATGCGAAGACGGCACGCGTTGATCCAGCGCGCCTGCTGCAGCTCGTCGACCGCTTCTCACGGCTCCGCGTCGCGGTGTTCGGCGACTTCATTGTCGACGAGTTCATCTACGGCGACATTGCCCGCGTCTCGCGTGAGGCGCCGGTCCTCATTCTCAATTACGACTCGACCGAGATTGTTCCGGGCGGCGCTGGAAACGCCGCGAACAATGTCGCGGCACTTGGCGCTTCGGCGATTCCGGTTGGATTCACCGGGCGGGACGAAACCGGCAGTCGCCTTCTCGAGGCGCTCCGCCCGCATGTGGACGTGCGAGGGATCGTCAGACCGCGGGACTTCCGGACTCCGACAAAGACTCGCATCCTTGCCGGCGGCGTGCATTCCGCGAAGCAGCAGGTCGTCCGCATCGATCGCGCCGCGGCGCCGCAGATTGAAGACGTCGATCGGCAGGCGATTGCGGCCAAACTGACGAAGGCGGCGGCCCGTTGCGATGCGCTCCTCGTGTCTGACTACGGTCTCGGCGCCGTCTCGCCGTCGCTCGTCGCGGAAGCACAGAAATCGTTGCCGCGTCGCGGACGGCTGACCGCGCCCGTCCTCGTCGATTCCCGCTATGCGCTTCTCAGCTACCGCGGGATGACCACGTGCACGCCCAACGAGTCGGAAGTCGAACAGCTGCTTGGCATTCGAATCCGTGACAACGTGCGCGTCCTGGAGCGGGCCGGACGCGAGCTGCTGCGTCGGACGCGATCCGCGGCGGTACTCATCACGCGCGGCGGCCGTGGCATGGCGCTGTTCGAGCCGGATCGACCGACTACCCACGTGCCGATTTTCGGGTCGGATCAGATTGCGGACGTCACCGGAGCGGGTGATACGGTGATCGCGACGATGACGCTGGCGCTCGCCGCCGGCGCCAGTTTCCTCGAGGCAGCCAGGCTCGCGAACTACGCCGGCGGAATCGTGGTCATGAAGCGCGGGACGGCGACCGTCAGCGCCGACGAGCTGCGGAACGCGGTCGTGAGCGACCGTGAGTGACAAGATCGTCTCCCGCGATCGTTTGGCGGATCTCGTGCTCACCGATCGACGGGCGGGACGAACCATCGCCTTGGCCAACGGATGTTTCGATCTCCTGCATGCGGGGCATGTCCGCTATCTGCAGGCGGCTTCACGGGAAGCCGATCGATTGATTGTCGCGGTGAACGACGACGAAGTGGCTTCAACGAAAGGTCCGGGCCGTCCGATCATGAAAGCCACCGAACGGGCAGAACTGGTGGCGGCTGTTCGCGGCGTCGATTACGTAGTCCTCTTCCCGGAACCGTCAGTGGCGCCGCTGCTGACGCTGCTGAAGCCGGACGTCCATTGCAAAGGCACTGACTACACGTCCGAATCGGTGCCGGAGCGCGATACCGTGCGCGCCTATGGAGGCCGCATCGCGATCGTGGGTGATCCCAAGGACCATTCGACCCGCGATCTCCTCGCCCGAATTCGCGGATGAACATCCTCATCGTCCGTCTCGGCGCGCTCGGCGACATCATCCACGCCGTGCCGGCCGCCGCGGCGCTGCGCAACGCGTTTCCCGATGCGCGAATCGACTGGCTCGTTGACGCGAAACATCGCGCGATGATCGACCTCGTCAGCGTGGTCGATCGCGCGGTTGTGCTCGAACGGCCGTCGATGGCCGGTTGGATAGACGTCACCCGCCGGATGCGGTCCGCCGGTTACAACGTCGCCATCGACTTTCAGGGGTTGATGAAATCCGCGGTTCTTGCGCGCGTCTCCGGCGCGCCGCGCGTGATCGGATTCTCGATCTGGCACCTGCGCGAAAAGACGGCCCGGCCTTTCTACTCTGAAACCGGACGTCCGGCGAACGGACCTGCGGCCGCGAGCGAACACGTCATTCACAAGAACCTGTCGCTCCTGTCTGCGGTCGGCGTGAAGGACGTGCAGATACGATTTCCTCTCGCCGATGTCGAGTCCCGCGCGCTGACCGAGGTGCGCGCCGCGCTTGGCGGAGAGCGGCCGTTTGTCTTGATCAACCCTGGCGCCGCCTGGCCGAACAAGCGATGGCCGCCGGAACGATTCGGCGAGATCGCGGCATTCCTGCAGGATATCCGTGGTCTGCCATCTCTCGTCCTGTGGGGTCCCGGAGAAGAAGGCCTGGCGGGCGCGGTCGTGGAAACGTCCGGAGGCGCCGCCCGCGTCGCGCCACCGACAACCCTGGCGGATCTCCTGGCGCTGTGCCGGGCGGCATCACTGATGGTGTCAGGCGACACCGGTCCGCTGCACATGGCCGGCGCCGCGGGCACACCGACCGTGTCTCTTTTCGGACCCACCGATCCCCATCGCAACGGGCCCTGGCACTCAGAGGATGTGACGGTGTCGAAATTTGGCGCGTGCGGGTGCCACTACGAACGCCGGTGCCGGAGGCCGGAGTGGTGTCTGGGTTCGGTCGGAGTGGCTGAAGTGACCGCGGCCATCCAGCAGCGATTTCAGAAATGACGATGCTCCGCCGCGTCGCGCGGTTGCGCGTCCCCGCTGGATTCGTCGCAGGCGTTGTCGTCTTGTGGCTGGCGGAGCCCACATGGCGATCGCTCGCGATCGGCGGATGCGTCGCTCTCCTGGGAGAGTTCGTTCGTGTGTGGGCTGCCGGTCACCTCGAAAAAGGACGCGAGGTCACGACATCCGGGCCTTATGCCTTCACCCGTCACCCGCTGTACGCCGGGTCGTCGATCATCGGCGTCGGCCTCGCGATCGCGTCGGCGAGCGCGATCGTGACCGTGCTCGTGCTCGCATATCTGTCGATCACGCTGACGGCTGCGATTCGCACGGAGGAGGCGCATCTCACCGAGAAGTTCGGCGCTGCGTATCCGAACTATCGTGCCGGCCGGGCAGCGGGGGAGTCGCGGCGATTCAGCTTCGCGCGGGCGATGCGTAATCGCGAGTATCGAGCGCTGCTCGGATTGCTGATCGCCATCGCACTGCTTGCGCTGAAGACGCTGTTCTCCTCGATCCATCGTGGGTTTGGTTTGGGGTGACGCCTCGCGCCGGCTGTCACGCTTGCCCCTGATCCAGCCGGTGGCCTATAATCGAGTTTTGGCCGGACAGTTATCGGACCTGCTGTTGGGCACGTAGGGGCGGTTAGCTCAGTTGGTAGAGCACCGGCTTTACACGCCGGCTGCCACAGGTTCGAGTCCTGTACCGCCCACCAGCCTTCGTTCGCCTCCGGCGAGCTTCGGCCGGCTGGCCAACCCGCGACGTGACACATAGGCGAGGTTGGCCAGAAGGATTGCTGATTTTTGAATGCTGATTGCTGATTATTTCAATCAACAATCAGAAATCAACAATCAGCAATTGTCAGCGTCAGTCCCTTTGCGGGGTCGTAGTTCAGTTGGTTAGAACGCCGGCCTGTCACGCCGGAGGTCGCGAGTTCGAGTCTCGTCGGCCCCGCCAATTTCCAGTTTCGTTGCCTTTGACCAGGAGATCGAACGGCTTACTGTACGTAGGGCAAAGAGTTCCGCGATCGAAAGTGCAGTTCGATAGCAGCGTATCCAGCAAACGGCGCTGCTCCAGTGGCGACTGCGTTTTGTAGAGAAACCCGGCCTGTTTCGCGAGTTCTATAATCTTTTCACCCTTCAACTGATCGACCCGAAGATGCTGGGATCCTCGGCTCAACTCGGCCTCGATCTCGGCCAGCTCCGACTCCCACGCTTCAGATTTTCGTGCCAGAACGCTTCTGAAATCTTGCCTTCAACGTAGTACCCGCGGTCGAGCTTTGCCTGAATCTCGCGCCGGTAGTGAGCTGCGCGGCGGTGCGCTGACCGTCAACAGTCAAACCGAGACTGGCTAACTGACGCTCACAAGACGCCACAGGCTGCCGCATGCGCGGCACCCGGAGCAATTCACGAACGCCCCTCTCACCGTCCGCGTTCTTGAGCAGCAAGCCGATCAGTTCGACGGTGACCTCAGGCTCGACCCTGTACAGAATTCGCCTGGTGTCGTTCAAAGTCGACGGCTCCTTCGCGGCTCACTTCTTTCCTTAAGGATTCTTCGATCTCCTGACGCTGATCGGCGGCATCGTTCTCATCTTGACAGCCAATCGCCGCGTCTAGTGTGCTCGCCGCCTGCGCCTGAAGGCTTGGCAGAACTTGCGAATCAGGCATCGAAATCGTCGAGATCGCTGGGGATCGAGCCCACGAATTTTCGGCGACGTCTAATCGCATCACGATTTGCTGCCGATCACCCTGCTGCCGATCACGTAGCCCCATCCCACCGAGCCGAACGTGATCAGTGTCAGCAGATACGAGAACACGCCTTGCACGCAGCGCGCATCCGTCAGCCCTGCGTCGCGCAACGTGGCGGCGTATTTCGACGTGTGCCGCACGTCGACAATGAGCACGCGCCCGCCAGGCGCCAACACGCGCGCGATTTCGCGCACGGCGGTCTGCCGCTCGCCCGCGTTGTAAATATTGTGCAGCGCCATGCTCGAGAGCACCACGTCGAAGCTGGCGTCAGGGAAGGGAAGTTTTCGCGCGTCGCCGGTGTGCACTTCGACTTTATCGGCGACGCCTTCGATCATCGCGTTGCTTAATGTGCCCGCTGCGTTGTTGCCGCTGAGATCTTCCTGCTGCCATTTGTCGATGCCGACGGCGCGGCCGGTCGAGAGCCGTTTGGCCGCGCCGATGAGAAACAATCCCAGCCCGCACCCCACATCCAGCACGCGCTCGTGTCCGTTCCAGTTGATCTTGTCGAGATATGTGTCCCGCTCGCGTATCTTCCCGATCTTGCTGTCGTAAATCATCCACAACGCCATCGCGCCGCAGCTCAGGCCGGCCATCATCAACGGCCGGGCGATCACCGCGATCACATCCTGCCGGGACCACACGCCCAGCAGCCGCGTGATCAGCGAGATGATCCCCAGCGCCGCGACGATGAGCATATTGCGCACCGCCAGCGGCGCATCCAGGCCGTAATTGGGAGTCCGATTTTCATTCATCCTTTGCCTTTCATGATTCGGGGCAATCTAATCACTCGGCCTGGACGATGACAAATCCGTCTTCCGGATCCGCAAGATCGCGGTCGTTGACATAAGAGGTCACGAGGAACACCGCGAACTCCTGTTCCAGGCCCTCGGGGGCACGTACGCCCTCCAGTACTCGTACGATGGCGACTCCATTCTGATGCACCGGGTCTTCCACGGGCGCGAAGCAAGGGAAGGGCGCGATCCGAGCACTCACGCTGCTCGTCGAAGGCGCTCGATCTGCCGCAGCCACTCGTTCAGGTGGTTCCAACTCGCGAAAATGCGGCTCACTACTTTCTAACGTCGCTCGGTGAGCGAGTTCATCGACGGTTTTCACGCGGGCAGATCGCGTGCCGTGACCGGCACCTACGCCTCACTCCGCAGCAGGGCCTGCATGATGCTGGTCATCTGATCCCACGCGTCCTTTTCGGCCGCCAATCCCCGCCGACCGGCCGGCGTGAGCGCATATAGCCGCGCGCGGCGATTATTCTCCGTCGTGGTCCACATGCTCCGCAGGAGCCCGCGTTGCTCGAGTCGCATCAGGGCCGGATAGAGGGTTCCCATATTGACCTGCAATGCGCCTCTGGACACCTGCTCCAGACGAGCGGCGATGGCGTACCCGTGCGAGGGACCCAAGACGTCGATGCTTTGCAGGACCATGAGATCGAGCGTCCCCTGGAGTACGTCAGCCTTTCTATTTGACATGCCAATGGAATATCACTGACTCTATTGGTATATCAAATAGAGTCGCACGCGCTTGGAGACAGGGTCAGGCCACCTGTCGCACCCCCCCGATCTGGCGCAGCGCGCCGAGCTGGTTCCAACTGGCGAAATTTAGGGTCACCATCTTTTGTCAATGAATTCGGTTCCGGCACAGTCCCTGGGAACCGACCGGCCAGCAGTTGACACACTATCTGACACACTAAGGACGATCTTGGAACTCAAAACTGGCTGGGGAGCTGACCGCCAACTTCGGTCAGCTCCGGTGTTTGAACAGTAATCCGACGGGTGAACTTCGCCTGGTCTTCGATTCCTCGACAAGCTCGCCAAAGCCACAGCGACATTGTGGCGCCTCCGTCTCGTCAGGTCGCCACGCGGTGCATTCCTGTCGCCCACAATGGAGTCGAGCCCTGAATTTGAACCCGCAGCCTTACGCCGCGGCGATGAGATAGTTGCGAAACTCGTCCCAGACACCCCGCCAACTTTTCGCGCGAGTTTTCACGCGAAAAGTTGTCTCGCCGAAGCGGCGGTAGCCGCGAAGGCGGACATCGATTGATCGAGCTTGCCAGGCCCGGCTGTGCTGCTAGAATGCGGCCGGCATGGCTGACCGCGGCCGCTTCCTGCGAGAAAACGCTTTTCTGCTGGCTGCGGTGCTGCTGCCGCTCGCCGTCGTTGGCTTCTTTCTCGCCGCGAGCGCCATTCCACGATGGGTGGTGCCGCCGCCCGCCTACGATCTCCTGCTTCGCACCACCGGGTACCCCGATCAGGCGGCGCCCCGAGTGGCCGTCGATTTCGTCGTGCGTGACGAGCGCGTCGAAGCAAGAGTCCGCGCTCTACCGGCTGCGGCCGGTGTCTATCCTCAAGTACCGAAGCTCTTCCTCTTCGACCACACGACGATGAACGTGAGCGAGATTCCCTTCGATCTGCCGGCGAATCTTGCCGAAACCGATCCAGCTTCGACGGTGGCCGTCTCCGCGCTTGCCGGCCGGCGCGTGCTCGCGCAGGCGAAAGCTCCCGACGGTTATGCGCTCAACACACCGGGCTACGCCAGCCCAGGCCTGTTCGGAGGCCTCTTCGGGACGGGCTCACACGCCGAGAGAATTTCACTCGTGAACAAAGGCCGTGTCATTGCCATCGCGTTCCCCTCTCCTCAGTACGGGTATTCGGTGTCTGCGGTGGGGTGGCTGATGAACGAAGGATCGCGCTGAGTGGACGACCGCACCCGCGCGTTGCAGGACATTGCCGCCATGGCCCGGCAGCACGGAATCACTGCCGGTGAAATTGCGATTGTGCTGGGAGACGTCCCGGCGACAATCCCGGACAGTCGCCGGCGCGCGGTGCTGGTTCGAGTGTTGGGATTCCTCGGGGGCACCTTCGTCTTCGCCGGCATCGGCGTGTTCATCGCGCTGCAATGGGATGGCATGAGCTCGGCGGCGCGTGTCGTCGCCACCCTCGGGCCTGGCATCGCCGCCTTCGTGCTTGCCCTGCTGGCGCGCCGAGACGTGCGCTTCGAAAAGGCGACGACGCCGATGTTGCTCGTCGGGGCAGCGCTGGAACCCACCGGTATGCTGGTGGCGTTCGACGAGTTCGGATCGGGCGGAGACTGGCGCGTCGCCGGACTCGTGACCGCCGCCACGATGACCCTTCAGTTCGCTGCAGTGTTTGCCGCCCTCCGTCGCTCAGCGCCGCTGTTCCTCGTCGTGTTCTTCGCCAACCTGTTCTGCTGGACGGCGTTCGATCTGCTCGATGTCGACGGCAAGGTCACGGCACTTGTGCTGGGCGGCGCGACATTTCTCGCCGCCGTTCAAGTCGATCGGACGAGGCATCGGGAGATCACCCCGACGTGGTACTGCTTCGGCGCCGCGGCGTGCCTGTCTGGCCTGTTCGACCTCGTCGAACACACGCCCTTCGAGATCGTGTTTCTCGCGAGCGCCGCGGGCTTTGTCTACCTCAGCGTCCTCCTGCACAGCCGGGCGCTGCTCGTGGTTGGCACACTGGCCATCCTGGCCTACACCGCCTGGTTCACCGGTCAGCACTTCGCGGATTCGATCGGATGGCCACTCGCGCTGATCGCTTTCGGCCTGTTCATGATAGGTCTCAGCGCGTTAGCGTTCCGAATCGATCGGGACTACGTGCGACAGCCATGAATCAATGCTGAATGCTGAATGATGAATGCTGAATGTTGAACGATCGATCGCCAGAACATTCGGCCGGATCCCCGGTTCGGGATGGAGAGCTCGTATCAGTCGCAGCGCTCCGCGACGGTGCAGTTCAAGGTGACGTTGCAGGTCCGCCGAGTATAGCGATAAGCATTCCGCCCGCCGAATATCAGCAATCGGGGCACATCCCGGACTTCGTCCTCGACGACATCGCGCGGTGGATCCGGCGACGCCAGCCCTGAGATAATCACGCGCATGCCGCTCGGGGCCGGAACGTCTGTGGGGCCATACGACGTGCTCGGCGTCCTTGGCGCGGGCGCCATGGGCACGGTCTACCGTGCGCGCGATCGGCGCCTCGGCCGCGAGGTGGCGCTGAAGATGCTCCATGGTGAGGACGACGATCCCGACGCGCGGCGCCGCCGCATCCTCCACGAGGCTCGTGCCGCCTCATCGCTGAACCATCCGAACATCTGTCAGATCTACGACGTCGGCGAAGTCGACGACACCGCGTGGATCGCGATGGAGTTTGTCGAAGGGGAGCCGCTGCAGGCTGCGATACCAGCGCATGGCCTTCCCGCCGCGACCGTCGTCAAGCTCGCCGTCCAGCTCTCCGAGGCGCTCGCCCACGCGCACGAGCGGGGCGTGCTGCATCGCGATCTGAAGACCGCCAACGTGGCCCTCACCCGGGACGGACGGCCGAAGGTCCTGGATTTCGGCCTCGCCGCGTCGCTGCCCGGCAAAGTCGCCGCAGCGGTCACCCGCACCAGCGCGTCGATTGCGAGCGACGAGGGTGTGTCGGGGACTGTGCCCTACATGGCCCCTGAGATCCTCGTCGGCGGCGCCGCGGACGAACGATCGGACCTGTGGTCGCTCGGCGTCACGCTGTACGAGATGGCCACCGGCGAACGACCCTTTCGCGGGCAGACGCAGTTTGAGGTTGGCGCCGCGATTCTCGAACAGGCGCCGGCCCCGCTTCCGGCGAATGTCCCGCCGGCGGTGGCCCGCGTCATCATGCGTCTTCTCGAAAAGCGGCCGCAGGATCGATACGCGCATGCGTCCGAGGTGGCCGCCGTCCTCGAGTCGATCCTTCGAGATGGGCAGGAAGCGAGGAGGCCGGCGCGCGCAAGCAGTACCGCGGCGCGAAGGACGATCGGTGCCGCGCTTGCCGTCGTGGCCGGACTCTCCGCGTTCGGCTGGTGGTGGGCACGGCCGCGCTCGTTGTCGTTGACAGACGAGCACCCGGCAACCTTGTCTGCCGGCTCGCATCGTTTTCCAAGCTATTCACCCGACGGATCGATGCTCGCGTTCGTCGCGCCGGACACCAACGGGATCGAACAGGTGTGGATCAAACACCTCGGACAGAGTGAAGCGATCAGGATCTCGACGGCCGAAGCCGATGCGGCGAGGCCGCGCTGGTCTCCGACGAACGATCAGATCGTCTTCGGCGTCGGCGGCGGCGGCATCTGGTCGGTATCGCCGCTGGGTGGCAACGCCCGCCGCATCCTCGATCAAGGCGCGAATCCGAATTTCTCACGCGACGGCTCCCGGCTGGTGTACGAACGGGAGGGCGTGATCTGGACGGCGGCGGTTGACGGATCGGCCGCGCGGCGAGTCGATGGCATTCAGCAGCGCTACTACAACGTCCCTGGCGGTCCTGCCTTCTCTCCCGACGGGCGGTCGATCGCGTACTTCCTGCCCGAGAACGGACCGCTGGGTGATCTGTGGGTAATCGATGCAGCCGGCGGTACGCCGCGGCGGATCACGTCGGATCTCGCCGAGGGTGGCTGGCCCGCCTGGACGAACGACGGACGGTCGATCGTCTTCTCGTCAGCGCGTGCCGGCAGCCGTACGCTGTGGCAGATCCGCGCCGACGGCGGCGGATCGCCGGTGCCGCTCACGACTGGCGCCGGAGAGGACGACCAACCGGACATCGCGGCGGACGGGCGCCATCTGGCGTACTCGAACACGCGCAGCCACTGGGAGCTGCGGGTCCGCGATCTCGCGACCAACCGCGAAGGCGCGCTCTTCAACCGACCGATCCCGATCCTCTTTCCGATGTTCTCGCCCGACGGGTCACGGATCCTGTTCTTCGGGTACGCGGACTATGCCGTCGCCATCTTCACCGTTCGGACCGACGGCAGCGATTTTCGCCAGCTCACGTCCGGGCGGGAAGTGAACCACGAACCGCGGTGGGGAGGCGACGGAAAGTCGATCTATTTCTTCCAGACACGACCGACGCAGACGTTCCGGCGCATGAGCGCCGAGGGCGGCGTCAGCACCGAGTTCCGGCGATGGCGGTGGGAGACGGAGAACGCGCCGATGTTCGATCCGTCGGGACGATTCGTCGCCTACACCCGTCAGCGCGCGCCCGGCGCGCGCGCAGGTCCGCGCGACGCGACGATCATCGAGCAGGTGGAGACCGGCAGCCAGCGCGAGCTTCCTGGCGAGCACATGCACGTGCGGCAATGGTCGGCGGACGGCACCTCAATCCTCGGCTGGCGGCACGATGGCAAGGCCTGGACGTGTCGGGTGGCCGACTTCGCGTGCCGCCCGATCGCGGATGGCAGTCTGCCGGTATGGTCGGCAGACGAACAGCGGGTGTTCGTGGTAAGACCGGAGCACACGGCCGCTCCCCAGGAGGTGTGGTCCGTGAAGATGGACGGGACCGATGAGCGGCTCGTCGCCAGCCTGGGACGCTTCCGTCAGAATCAATCGATTCTTCGACGTCTCGAAAGACGGGCGACTCGTCTGGAGTTCTTTCATCGAAGGACGCCACGAGGTGTGGACGGCGTCCATCGTCGAGCATCCCTGACAAGACACCATGAGCACTGGGCGCCGACCGCTTGCCGGACCGTGGCAGTATCGGCTCGGCATTATCGAAGACGGCGGCGAAATGATCGTCATCACCGCGATGTTGTGGTTCGTGCACGCACACCGCCGCTCGCTCCAGGCCGCCAGTCAGTGACCCTGAGCTGAACCCGGTTTCGGGGTAGGCGCCGCGCACTTTGCGGAAGATGTTTGCGAGTGCAAGTTCAAGTTGAGGACGGTTATCGCCGCGCACACGAGAAGGCGACTGGACGACGCGGCAAAGGTATCGATTCAAGGTGACGGCACGCCGGCCGCCGCGAGGAGCGTCTCGAAGACACGCCTGGTCTCCGCGGCCGAGTTCCGTTCGGCGTGCACCAGCCTGAGGGTCCCGTGCGCGGGTCCGATGCTGCGCGTGAGCACGTCGCGGTCGGTCGCGCTGTCCACCACCAGCACGATGCGGTCGGCCGTCTGGCGAGTCGCGAGCTGCTCCAGCTCGAAACGCACGCCGGCCCGCTCCGCGCTCAGGCCGCGCACGTCCACCACCACCGCGTCACAGCGGGTCATCAGCGCGATCACGGTGGCCTGCCAGCTGTTGCTGTGGCACCAGAACTCGGTGACGCGGTAGCGCCCGTCGGGATCGGCTTCGACGTCGAGCCGCGCCAGTCGATCGTCCAGCTGCGCCTGCGATTGGACGAACGCCTCTCCGGTCCGTCCTGTCGCGAACTGCATCAGGTCGACCGGGTCGAACGTCCGGGCCAGGATATCGGGAGCGGCGATCACCGTGACCGGCCCAATTAGTCGCCAGCGCGAGATCACCCGGTCGAAGAATCGTTGGCTTCTGGACGTCTTGCCGAACAGCCGCAGGAGCAGCAGGATCGGCCGGGGCGCGGCGGCGGTGTGGCGCGTGCCCAGGCGGAGCAGCGCGCTGCTCAACGCCGCGAAGAGGGCGAAGGCGAACGCGCCGGCGAGCAGCAGCGCCCACGCACTGACCTGTGGCTCCAGCCCCACGTCGGCGAGCAGCGTGGCCACGAAGATCAGCCACCACGCGCACGCCAGTAGTTGCGCATCGGAGAACCGCTTGGCGTCGTAGCCGCTCGCCAGCGCCTTCAGCGCCCGCCATGCGACCCAGCCGGCGAATGGCGCCGCGATGAAGAACGCGACATACATCAGGGCTGTCACCGCCACGATCCGTACCGAGACGTCGTCAGCGAGGACGAACTGTTCGGCCCCTTTCGCACTCAGCAAGGGAACCAACCCGACCACGGAGATGAGCGCGAGCGATACTGGCGCGGGGCCGCGCAGCCTGCGGACGCTGGTGGCGAACGCCATCATGAACGGAGGGGTGAGCGAGACTGTGATCCATTGGAATAGGTAGACGGCATTGGTGACGAGCGTGGGATCGAACTCGCCGTGACGAATGACGCGGGTGATCATCGGGACGATCACCGTCAGCGCTGCCACGCCCAACTGCAGGCCGAGCCAGACGACCAGCGCACGCCAGAACGGCCAGGCCACGCTCACCGCGATCATCGGGACGGCCACACCCATCGTTGCGCCGGTCAGCGCCACCAGGCGTGAGCTGGTGACCTCGATCTGTTCGACCTGCAGGGTGACGAGGGCGATGACCAGCGCGGCGGCGGCCGTCGAGCAGAGATACGCGATCACGATCGCGCGACGCGTCGAACGTTCCTTGACGATCGCTGCGTGCACCGCCGCGGGACGAATGGCGGCGCCATCCACCTCCTCCATCGTCAGCGGCGCGATCCCCGGGAGTGGCGGACGACCGGGCATCACCGAGAGCGTCACCGGTCCGATGGCCTCCATGTCCTTGCGCACACGGACGGCATAGCGCCACATGAGGACAACCGACATCACCACCGTCATCACGGCGACGGCGAAGAGGTGGAAGAACAGGCTCACCAGCACGCGATTATAGGACTGTCGACGGGGGAAGGGCTGAGCAGGGACGGAGAACGGGCGTTAGGTGAACTTCCCGACCGCGCTAATCCGGCCTATCGTCCCGCTGAGCGAGCGGCAGTAGTGGTCGCCGTCATTCATGGCTCGCGCGCTGCGTGAGCTGTCAAAAGTGCTTGACCGTCATCGAGTAGTTCACAGCCTCGGTCAGCGTGGATGTACATCCGGTGGATCCCGTTGGACAATCGAAGATTTCCACGCAGTAGGTGCCGGCGGACGCACCGTTGGGAGCCAAGAGTTCCTGCCCGACCGTCGCAACGGGAGTCTGTAATTGGAGGGAACAGGTCGTCCCGGACACCGTGCCCACCCCCACGCCAATCGTGATGCCTGTCACGGGTGTCGAGCCGGCAGCAGTGCTGAGGCTGTTGACAGTTACGCTCAAATCGCTCGTTCCCTGCGCGTACCCGATGATGAAGGTCTTGAAGTCGATCCCCAGTGGTTGGAGCGTGCCGGTGAAGGTATCCGTCGTGGCAACAGGTGTCGGCGCCGTCGGAGCGCTGCCGCACGCTGCATCGATAAAGAGCACGATCGCGCACAGGGCGATCGGTGAGACTCGTCGCGCTGTACGCGTCGGCATGGCACGTCCTTCACAGCGAGGCGCTGGCACGCCGGGCGCTCGTAGTCTATCGCGTCTGCCAGGACTTCGGTAGGAATACGCCGCGCATTATTCGCGCCTCGCATCTTGTCTCTTGATTTCTTCGCCAATCTGTTCTGCTGGACAGCGTTCGATCGGGACATCACCGCCACTTGGTACTTCTTCGGGGGCGGCTACTGCGCCATCCTGAAGTCGTTGACAGTCAGCGGCCGTTGAATATGCCCCGCATATTCGGTCTTGATTCTGACCACTTCCGCGCCCGCCAGCCACGCCGCGTCGATGACTGGATTCGCTGAAGCGGACCCGGGTGACGTCCGGCTTGGAAATCTATACGCACCCGTGCGAACGGCGAATCCGCTGCCATCGGAACCGTTGCCGTCGGACGTGCCTCCACCCATCGCGATTCCCACGAGAAACGGCATCAGAGGATTGCTCGCGCCCAATGAGAACGATTCGGTGTCGCCCGTAACCGCTTCCGCTCGCGCGTTGTTTCGAAGCACGAAGACTTCATTGCTATGGATGCGCGGCCGAAGGAGGGGACTGATGGAGATGTCTCGAAGAGTTACCGTACAACCCTCGAGGCGCCGGTCGATGCGCACGATCTCGATTCGCCTCGTATCCTCTGTCACCATCGCACCTGTTGCCAGCGGCATGACTCCCGCAATCGTCGATCGCTGAAGATGAAAATCAACCGCCGCGGTAAAACGTCCTGGGGTGTGTGAATAACGCAGGAAGTCCTGATCGGTCAGCGTCAGGATGACAGGCCACTGTCCGTACCGGTCGACAGGTCCCGATTCCACCAATCGGACGTTACCGAGCGCACCCTGCTGCGACGACCGCAAGTCAGGGGCTTCTTGACCGGACGTTCCGCGGCCGCCCAGGGCCATGCGGCTTTGAGCGCTTCGCAAGGTTGTCCCGGCGACCTCCAACCGCGAGTCCACCTCGACGCCGAACACGAATTCGTCCGCGGGAATGCCACTGAGCTGCAGCGGAACCGCAATCTGCTTCCTGCCGCTGTCCCTTCCCCTGAACGACGTTTCGTCCGAGACCTGTGGCAATGCCGGACCAACGGTGGCTGCAGTCCGCGATTGATCGCGCGCCCATTCACCAGGATCAGGATCGGCCAGTCGTCCGGTGGACCAGGGCACGTGGCTTGGAACAAAGAGCGATAGCAGGAGACCGGCCGTTCCAATCATCGCGCCGCTTTTTACCCGCCGGCGGCGATATTGATACTGAACAACCAACAGCGAGGTCCCGATTATGAACGATGCGGTCACAACGGCGGGAACGGGATTCGAAATCTGCGGTCCAGGAGTTCCTGGCGTTGGGTCCTCGAATAGGAGAACGATCGTAAAGATTGCGCTGATGAGCAGGACGAAGGCTGCCATCGCACCCACGAGGACGAGTGCGTAACGCGTCATTGACGGCGTGAGAGTCGCGACGGCTGCAAACACCAGCACCCACGCGATCTGGCCAAGGAGGATCGGCGGGGTTGCACGCCACATGTCATAGGCGGCCACGCGGAACATGGCCATCGTCACCCACTCCCCTATGAGTGGCAGGGCGACGAGGACGGCCGTCGCGAGCGTGAGCTTCGCGATCGTGAGTTGTGCTGGCGCGAGAGGCCGGGTGAGCCAAAACGCTTCACGGTCCGCCGCGGGATCGTCGTGTATGAGACGCGACACGACCAGGCACAACATGAGGAGCTGGATCAGCAGGATGAGCGATATCAACTGACGGGCGGCCATCGCCATCGTGAGACCCTGAAGCTCGAGCGAAGGCACGAGCACGTTCAAGAAAACGTGCGTCGCAACGATGGCCAGCCAGGCGAGCAGCGTCCAGCGAAGATGTCGCTGGTCTTTGCGAATGATGTGCAGCACGTGATTCATCGCATCCCTCGCTTCTGACGCACGAGAGCGATGAAGATCTCCCGCAGCGTCATCGGTTGCACGTCCACGACAGCGTCAGGCGCCAACGCGGCAATGTGGCGCTCGGTTTCAGCTTCGACGTAACGACTGTCGATGAGACGGACCACGCGCCCGGCCGTCTGAACGGAAATCCACGATTCCGGTGCCTGTATTGGGTTTGGCCACTGTCCGGTCGTCACGTCGATTCGCCGGAACCGGCCGTGCAAGTCCGCGAATGATTCGTTCAACACCAGCCGCCCGCCATCGAGGAATCCGACGACATCCACGAGCCGCTCGACCTCATCGAGATCGTGGGAGGAGATCACGACCGTCCACCGTTCTTCGCCGGCACGCTCCAGAACGCCCCGCACGAGATCGTCGCGCACCACCGGATCCAGCCCGCTGAACGGCTCGTCGAGCACCAGCAATCGCGGCCGGTAGGCAAGCGAGGACACCAGCGCAGCTTTGACCCGCATGCCGCGCGAGAGGCGTCCGATGCGAACATCACGCGGCAATTCGAACTGATCCAGCAGCGTCTGGCACAGTCCGTCGTCCCAGGATGGATACAGCGGTTTGCAGAAGGCCAACAGCTGCTTCACCGTCATCCAGCCCGGGATGCACTGGTTTTCAGAGACGTAGCCGATCGTCGCGAACTCGTCCGGTCCGAGGCGCTGCGAATCGACGCCGAGTACGGTCGCGGTCCCCGACGAGGGCCGAACGATGTTCATCAGCATGCGAAGCGTGCTCGTCTTTCCAGCGCCGTTTGGTCCAAGCAGGGCGTAGATCGTTCCCGACTCGACCTGCAGCGTCAGGTCCGCGACCGCTTCGGTGGATCCGTAGCGGCAACTGAGGTTCGAGGCGACGATGGCAGCTTCCATCTATTCCCCCTCTTCCTGCTTCCATTCCCGTCGAATGGCGTCCAGCACCTCGGTGAGCGACAGGCCGAGCGATTTGGCTTCGACGACGAGCCGCTCGATGGGATCGATTGGTAGGCCTCGTCGTCCAGTTCGTCGATTCGGCTTCCATGCGGCCACCGTCGTGCCGATGCCCGGCCGTGTTTCGAGCAGGCCCCGTTCGACCAGCGTGGCCACAATCTTTTGCGCCGTGTTCGGATTGATTCGGAGTTCCTGGCTGAGCGCCCGGACGGGCGGGAAGCGGTCGCCCGCCTGAAGCTGACCGGTGATCACGGCCTTGGTGACCGCGAACACCACCTGATCGTGGAGCGATCGTCCGGACCGGATGACGATGCTGAACGGCAGCACGGTGCGTACTACTTACACTAGTACGCCTCACACGGCAAGCTGGGCCCTGGCACGACCTGCCGCGAGTCGTTGGCGTGCGACAAGGGACGACGGGAACACATTTGTCGAACCGTCATTGAAAAGCCGACGTTAATGTCTGAGTACGCGGGCAGGTGGCTGTCTACCGCACGCGGATCGAAGAACGCTCGCGAGAAAACGCCAGAGAATGCCGGGAGTTTATCGCGTGGCACTAATCGTGAAATACCGTGGGCATCTCGTATGTCTTCGACGCTCGGTCGCCATTCACTCCGGCTCGTCTTCGCCTTGGTGTGCGTCGTCGTCCTGACGCGATTGCCGCCGGTTGGCTTGGCTGAAGACGCCTGGTCGTCGTCGGGAAAGATCGAAGGTGCGGTCGCGTTTGTCAGCGATGTTCCTGTCCACTCGACCGACGTGAATGTCGCTCCCGCCACAATTGTCTTTTCGCTGGTGACGCTGACCGGCAGCGTCAGTTCCGCTGTTCCCTCCGCTGAGCATTCGATCCTGAGACTCTGATTCTGAGCGCAAGACATGTCCGTCGTTCGGCGCTCTGCTGACGATCGGATCCTGGTAATCGGCATTCCCGCTTCTGGCTCAAGACGTATCGCGCTGACCGCGTCCGAACGCTACACGTGTGTCGGCGCCCGACGGCGAGGCAACTTGCACCACGATCACGAAAGGACTGGAGACAATGACACGACACACGAGATTGATAGGGAAGGTGCTCATCGCGCTGTTGCTCACCTTTGTGTTGAGTTCGGCCGGCAGTTCGTACGCGACGCACGCGCAGGGCGCCATCGGCCAGGGCGACCCGACCGGCGCGACGACGGGGACGGCGAAAGACGTCACCGTCAAGGACGCCGCCAACCCCACGATCGGCGAGGTCATGGACACCGTCGGTCACAACAAGATCGCGATCAACTTTGTCTGGACGCTGCTCGCCGGGTTTCTCGTGATGTTCATGCAGGCCGGCTTCGCCATGGTGGAGACCGGCTTCACTCGCGCGAAGAACGCCGCGCACACGATGAGCATGAACTTCATGATCTATCCGATCGGCATGCTCGGCTTCTGGATCTGCGGCTACGCGCTGCAGATGGGAGGCGTCGGTGCGGTCGGCGCGCTCGGCGGCACGGCCCCTCTCAATCATGAGTTCACGATCAACCTGTTCGGCCACACGTTCGGCCTGTTCGGGCTGAAGGGCTTCTTCCTGAGCGGCAGCACCTACGATGTCGGCGTGTTCGCGCTCTTCCTGTTCCAGATGGTGTTCATGGACACGGCCGGCACGATCCCCACCGGCGCGATGGCCGAGCGCTGGAAGTTCTCGGCGTTCATTGTCTTCGGCTTCTTCATGTCCATGCTCGTCTACCCGATCTTCGCGAACTGGGTCTGGGGCGGCGGCTGGCTCTCGCAGCTGGGCGCGAATTTCGGCCTTGGCCACGGGCACGTCGACTTTGCCGGGTCCTCGGTTGTCCACTTGGTCGGCGGCGTCGCGGCGCTCGCGGGCGCCATCGTCATCGGTCCGCGGCTCGGCAAGTACTCGAAAACCGGCGAATCCCTGCCAATGCCCGGGCACGATCTCCCGATGGCTCTCGCCGGCACGTTCATCCTCGCGTTCGGCTGGTTCGGTTTCAATCCCGGCTCGACCCTGGCCGGCGGCGACCTGCGCATCGCCGTCGTCGCGACGAACACGATGCTCGCCGGCACCGGCGGAGCGATTGCCGCCATGTTCTACGTGTGGAAACGCCTGGGCAAACCGGATCCCAGCATGCTGTGCAACGGCCTGCTCGCCGGGCTCGTCGCGATTACGGCCCCGTGCGCGTTCGTCAACAGCGTGTCGGCGGTCCTCATCGGCGCCATCGCCGGCGTGCTGGTGGTCGAATCGGTGCTGTTCATCGACCGCGTGCTGAAAATCGACGACCCGGTCGGCGCGATTTCGGTGCACGGCGTGTGCGGTGCGTTCGGCGTAATGTCCGTAGGCCTCTTCGCCGACGGTGCGTATGGCGACGGATGGAACGGCGTTCCGGGCACCGTCAGGGGCCTCTTCTACGGCGACGCTTCCCAGCTCGCGGCGCAGGCAGTCGGCACGCTCACGTGCATGGTCTGGGTCTTCGTCACGTTCTTCGCGTTCTTCAAGATCGTCGAAGCGCTCATGGGTAACCGCGTGTCGGCCGAAGTCGAACTCGAAGGGCTCGATATTCCCGAGATGGGCGCGCGCGCATACCCCGACTTCGTGCTGGAACCCTCAAGTGCCGTGTACGCAACGGGAGCCCTTACTGCTGCGCCAGCCGTGGTTCCTCAGGGTGCATTGAAGCCGGTTCAGGGATGAGAGGTGCGAGATTGTGACTTGTCACGTGCCGTGAACAGGCCACAATCCGTCCGCAAGGACGGAGGAGCGACGTGGGTGCAGGTATCCAGTCCCCTGCTCCCACGTTCGCTCCGATTCTCCACGTTCGACCCACGGAGGAACGCCCCCTGACACACTCCCTGCAGGTCCTGTTGCTGCTGGCGCTCGTCATCGCGGCCGCCAAGATTGCCGGAGCGCTGGCCGCGCGGATTCATCAGCCTGCTGTATTCGGCGAAATCCTCGTCGGTGTTCTGCTCGGTCCCACCGTCTTCAACGTCCTCGGGTGGCCGATGTTTGTCACGCCATCCGACACGTCAGGGGCGGGGTCGCTGTCGCTGCTCGCGCTGATACGCGATCTTGCCCAGATTGGCGTGCTCCTCCTGATGTTCGTCGCGGGTCTCGAGACCGATCTGGACGAGATGCGCCACGTCGGCAAGGTCGCGTTCTGGTCGGCGTCTGGCGGCGTCGTGGTGCCCTTCGTTGGTGGTGCGGCGCTCGCCGTGGGTTTTGGCCTGCCGTTGTTCTGGCAGGGCATTTACATCGGGACAATTCTCACCGCCACGAGCGTCAGCATTTCGGCGCAGACGCTGATGGAGCTCGGGGCTCTGCGTTCACGTGAAGGATCGACGATTCTTGCGGCCGCGGTGATTGACGATGTGATGGGAATCGTCGTCCTGTCCGTTGTCGTCGCTCTTATTAAAGCGTCGTCTGCAGGGACGGTGGACGCCGGAGCCATTGCCGTCGTTGTCCTACGGCTGGCTGGTTACTTCGCAGTCGCGATCTATGCCGGGCGTTGGCTGCCTTCGATCCTGCGATGGGCTGAAGGGCTCGCCGCCAGCCAGGCGATGCTCGCAGCCGTGCTGGTGATTGCCTTTGTCTATGGTTGGGCGGCGGAGTATATCGGGGGCGTTGCCGCTATCACCGGAACGTATCTCGCCGGGGTGCTGGTCTCCCAGACGAAGTTCAAGACAGCGATCGATGCCGGAATTCACTCGCTCACCTACGCGATGTTCGTCCCGATCTTCTTCATCAGCATCGGTCTTCAGGCTGACGGCCGGGCGCTTGGCGAGCAGGCTCCCTTTGCGATATCGCTCATCGTGGTGGCCATTCTGGCCAAGGCAATCGGATGTGGCGTGTCGTCGCGACTGTCCGGCTTTGACACTCAACAGTCGATCCGGGTTGGTATCGGAATGATTTCCCGCGGTGAGGTCGGCCTCATCGTGGCTGGCTACGGCCTGGCTGAGGGGCTGATCGGCCGGGATGTCTTCTCAGCGTCCGTCCTCGTGGTCCTCGCCACGACGATGGTAACGCCGCCACTGCTGCGGCTTGTCTTCCCCCCGCACGAAATCGGTCATGTCGTCATCGAAGAGACGATTGCCGGGCCACCGCCGGAGCCGCAGCTCGAATGATCTGATCCCCATTCTCACCTGATTACAATCGCCGATCACTCACCGTCGCGATGCCGGGAATTCCGTGTGGATTTCCACGTCCACTGGATTAACCCTGCCAGCGCCATCCCGGCCAGTACCGGTCTCAGATGGGCATGGGGCAGCAGGATGGCGGCAGCGAGGAGGCAGGCACCCGCGAACGCATGAATCGGTGTGGGGTCGATGTCGCGCTTTGATGTGCGCATCGATCGAGCTTATTCAACTCGCGAGCCAGAAGCGCCCGACGTTGTGCCTCCGAAGGCGCGGGTTTGCAGAGGAAAAACCTCGCGGCCGTCTTGAACTGAAAAACCACCCCAACGTTTCTGTCGCAGGTGCCCTACGGTCAAGACAAATTTGTTCCATCCCCAATGGAACGTCGCCCAGGACTTGCTCCTGCGTCGGCTTCAATCCTCCGCTGGTTCGGTGCCCGGCGCCATCTTGACCAGACGAGGCTCAAACCGCGCGAGCGGTTCGACCAGATCGCGCTGCGCCGCCATGACCTCGTCGATGTCCTTGTAGGCCATCGGCACCTCGTCGAGGCCAGCCGACAGCAGCGTGACGCCGCGCTCGCGCAGGAACTGCTTCGCAACGTCCCACGTGAAGAGCGCTTTCGCCTTCGTGCGGCTCATGCGCCGGCCGGCGCCATGGGACGCCGAGTTCAAGGAGTTCGCCACACCCTTTCCCCGGACGACGTAACCCGGTGTGCCCATCGAGCCGGGGATGATGCCGATCACACCGGCGCCAGCCGGCGTCGCGCCCTTGCGGTGGACGATGACTTCGCTTTCTGATCCATCCGGGCGGCGATGGCGCTCGCGCCAGGCGTAATTGTGATGGTTCTCGATATCGAGCAGCACCTCGACGCCGAGCGATCGTGCGATGTGAATGTGAATCAGCTCGTGGTTCGCGGCGGCATAGCGCCCCATCAGCTCCATCGCGGACCAGTACTCCTGGCCAGCCTCTGTCGAGAGGTCCAGCCATGCAAGATGAGAAAGCTCCCGCGGCAGCTCCGGATGGAGATCCCGCGCGAGGCGACTGTAGTGCTGCGCGACCTGCGCTCCCGATCCGCGGCTGCCAGAGTGGCTCAGGAGCGCGAGGTACGTGCCCGCCGGCAGACCGACGGTGTGATCGGTGACGGTCAACGCTCCGTACTCCACGAAGTGATTCCCGCTTCCGCTCGTTCCCAGCTGGCCCCACGCGCGATCCTTGAGCTTCGAGGTGAGCGCCGTGACGTCCCAGTCGCGGTCCATGACGTCATGCTGTCGTGGCGATCGAAACGTCGCGCCAATCCCAAAACGCGTCTCGCGCTCGAGCGCGTTCACCAATCGGGACGAGTCATTCGAGAGTGCACTTACAGGCAGGTCGAGCACGGTCATCTTCATGCGGCAGGCGATGTCGACGCCGACCGCGTACGGAATGACGGCGTCATCGGTGGCGAGCACCCCGCCAATCGGCAGGCCGTAGCCGACATGCGCGTCCGGCATGAGCGCCGCCGACACGGCGACCGGCAGCTTGCACGCATTTGTCAGCTGCCGCACGGCGTCGGCTTCAAGATCGCGGCCCCATATCTGATACGGCGCATCGGCCAGTCTGGGACGGAAGGTGCCCGCCGCTGCCGTATGCTCGACCAGCTGGTTGGCGAGCGCGCCGTATCGGTCGTCGTCGAGGAACTCGCGCGGCGCGGCGGCGACACGCTTCAGCTCGTCCTGCATCGCTCGCATGCTGTGTTTCGCGGCCTTGGCCTTCTGCAGGATCTGCTTCGCCGTCTCCGCGCACTGACCGGCAGGGATCCCGATCGCGACGAGATCTCGTGTCTTCATCCCGATACCCGCTATCTCATAAACCCAGACGGTTCGGTAAACAACAGCGGAAACGCGAGCGAGCGACAGCGAGCGGATCAGACTAGGCCAAAAAGCTCACCAACTCCGCATTGATCCGATCAGCGTGTGTCCACAGCACGCCATGCGGGCCTCCTGGAAGCTCGACGAACTTGACGTTCTTGAGGAGCTTGGCCTGCCGGCGTGACGTCGCGTCTGGCGGCAGGATGTGATCCGCATCGCCGTGCAGGATGAGGGTCGGCACCTTGTTCTTGGGGAGGTTTTTGCGGAAATCCTCGATCCAGCAGTCGACGCACGCGACGGTCCCGATAGCGGAGGCGCCGACGGCGACGTTCCAGTTGTCTTCGAGCACGCGCTCGCTCACGAGCTTCCCGCCCGTGACGTCGTAGTTGTAGAAGTTGCGCAGGAACTCCATGAGGAACGCGGGACGATCGGCGCGAATCGCGGCCTTGATGCCTTCGAAGACCTTGGCATCCACTCCGTCTGGGTTGTCCGGCGTCTTGACAAGGTAAGGTCCCAGTGTCCCGATCAATACGGCTTTTCGCACACGCGAGGCGCCATATTTCCCGAGGTATCGAGTGACTTCGCCTGAACCCATCGAGAACCCGACGAGCGCGACTTTCTTCAGATTGAGCTTCTTCAGCAGTTTGTCGAGATCGGCTGCGAACGTGTCGTAGTTGTAGCCCACACCAGTCTTGCTCGACCGGCCGAAGCCGCGGCGGTCGTAGGTGATCACGCGGTGCCCCGCCGCGAGGAGCGCGGCCGTCTGCTTTTCCCACGACGCGCCGCTCAGCGGCCATCCATGAATGAGAACGACCGGCGAGCCGGATCCGTGATCCTCGTAATAGAGTTCGATGGGCGTGGAGTTCTCCTTGCCCACAGTAATCATCGCCATTCTCGTGACTCCCTTCGGCTCAGCTACCGACATGATGGACCAAACGAGCAAGCGTGCCCTCACGCAACCCGCAACGTCAAGTAACTTCCAAACATCGTGACGCTCGAGTTGGTTTCAGAACACAGATCTTGAAACCGGGTCCGGGCCATCAAGGGTGGAAGCTACGGACGCGGAAGGAGCGTTCCCTTATTGAATTGAGCCGTGTTCAAGGAGAGTGGCGATCGCGTCGATGAGGCGCCCGGCGTCGATCGGCTTCGACAGGTGCATTTGAAAGCCGGCGGCATATGCCTCGTCGGCATCTTCCCGCCGCGCGAACGCGGTCAGCGCAATTGCCGGCACCACCGCGCCTGTGCTTCGCAATGACCGCATGAGGGAAAACCCGTCTTCCTCAGGCATGCGGATATCCGATATCAACACGTCCGGGGGGTCCGTCAACATTTCGCGTCGGGCCTCGCTCGCCGTCGCCACCGCCTCGACCGACGCCCCAGCGTCTTCCAGGGTCGCCCGCACCAGATCTCTCGTGTCGTCATGATCCTCGACGAGCAGGACACGTACTGCATTCAGCCGGTTCACGATCGGGCGAGACACGGATTCCGACGGCCGCGTGGCCGGGACAAAGGGAGCGATGGGTTCGTGAACCGGTAGGGTCACGACGAAGGTCGCACCGTGTCCCTCGCCGCGGCTGTCAGCGCGCACGCTGCCTCCGTGAAGCTGCACGAGCTGCCGGACGATGCCGAGTCCCAGGCCGAGGCCGGACTGGCTGCGCGATCGTGCATCGGCCTGGCGAAACCATTCGAAGACATGAGGGAGAAACGTCGAGGAAATGCCGACACCTGTGTCGGCGACCGTCAGCGTCAGCTGTCGCTCCGCGCGGCTCAGCTCCACCTTGATGCGGCCTGAGGGTTTCGTAAATTTGATCGCATTCCACGCGAGATTCCAGACGACCTGTTCGAGGCGTCGAGCATCACCCAGCACGAGTGCGGATTCGGTGAGGACGGCCTCGATCTCGATGTGTTTCGCTGCGGCTTCTGGCCGAACCGCATCGAGTGCCGACTCGATGACCTCCGCAAGACGGACCGGCTCGCGGGCGATTCGCAAGCGGTTGCCGACGATGCGTGAGACGTCGAGCAGATCGTCCACCAGCTGCCGTTGGGCGCGCGCGCCGCGCTCGATGACCTCGATGCCATGCCGCACCCGATCCGGAGGAAGACGTTCGGATCGGAGCATCTGTGCCCAGCCGAAGATCGCGGTCAACGGTGTGCGCAGCTCGTGCGAGACGGTTGCGAGGAAATCGTCCTTTGAGCGGTTCGCCGCCTCCGCGTCGCGACGAGCGGCCTGTTCCTTGGCGACCAGCTCGGCGAGGCCATTTCCCATGGCATTGAATGCCCGCCCAAGCGCTCGCACTTCCGAGGGTCCGCCGAGCGGCATGGGTCGATCGAAGCGTCCAATCTGCAGCGTGCGGGCGGCCACGGCCAGCCGCTTGACGGGCGCGGAGATCCACTGCGCGGCCACGAGGGATACGATCGCGCCAATCAGGACGAACCACGCACCGCGGGCGACAAGGGCTGCACGCAGGCGCTCGGCGGGCGCGAGCGTTTCATCGTAGCCTTCGCGCGCCGCGATACAGGCTCCGCCCAGGACGCGGAGCGGTCGAAAGCTTTGGATGCTCTTGACCCCTCGGTAGTCGAGATCGATGACCCCGTCGAGTCCCATCCGGCAGTGCTGAAAGAACTCGGCGGCGCGATCGGGCGGGAGCGCCGGGGGATCGTGCGCGGCCGGCGCGAGGAAATACCCATCGCCGTCGACGAGAGACACTCGCCCGCCACGACCGAGACCTGACTGATCTTCGAACGGCTCGGCGACGTCCGCATGATCGAACTGGAGCGCGAGCTTCAGCTGTCGCACCGTGGCTCGCATCACGTACTCGACGGTGCCATCAGGACGGTGGATCACTCCTGCCAGCGCGCCGGAGGGTGGTTCATCGGCAGCGACAGGCCGGCCAGCTCGGCCAAGACGTCGAGACCCGTACGTCAGCCGTGCTCCGACTGCCCGTTCGCTTTTCCGGAAGTTCACTACCAGGGCCCGCACGCAATCGTCGGCCCACGCGATTCGGCCCCCCACCGGTTCTGCGCAGAGTGATTCCAGGCCGGCGAGAAACCCTTCGGCGCGCTGTTGTCGAAGCTGAAAGAGCTGCGTAATCGTTTGTTCCCGGGTCCGAGTGGCAAGGCTGACGGTCCGGAGTCCCTCTGCCTCGAGGTCGAGGCGGGCAGAGCGATACGCCGCGGTCGTCAGCACGGCTGTCATGCCGATGAGGAGGCCGACGAACGTCAGGAGAAGTTGTACCGAAAGCGGTACAGCCGGTCGGGTCACTTTGGTTGCCTGTCGTGTAGCTACAGAAGAACCTTGTGAGGGGAGGGCCTTCATTATACCGCTGATAGCCGGACTGGCGTTCGGCGGTCGTGGGTCCGTGGGGTGGGGCGGGGTGGGGTTCCGAGCTTGTTGTGTGTGGAGCCGAGACGTGAGGCTGGAGGGTGGTCTCCAGCCTCGTCCTTCGAGCTTTCAGGCCACTAATTCAGCACGAACAGATACAACCCGCGCGGCTCCGGTGAAGAGCATGTGCTGCTTGCCGTCGAGCATGAATGTCTCGGGCGGACTTGAGAGGCCGCCGATCTGCGAATACCACAGACCCTTTGCCGGTGGCCGCGTCCCAGGCTTCGACGTTCGGACCGTTGCTCAGGAAAAGCAGACCGCCCGCGGTCGAGAGCAGCCCGGAACTGCCGCCGTTGATTTCCTTGCGCCAGACGATCTTGCCGGTCTTGTAGTCGATGGCGACGATGTTCGTGCCCCACGACAGGTTGGCGCCGCCGCTCGTGCCGCCGAGCCCCATCGAGCCGCGCGGATCGGGCTCCATCAGGTAGCTGATCCGCATCGAGTTCTGTTCGTGGACGTAGAACAGTCCCGTCAGCGGCGAGAACGTCGGCGGTGGATAGTTGGTGACGTCGCCGTTGACGAGCGAGCCGGCGATGATCGCGTCCTTGTTCGGATTGCGCTTGGGTTGTCCCTTGGCGTCGAGGCCGGTGGCCCAGTTGTTGACGAGACCGAACTTCGATGTCAGCAGATGTTCGCCGGTCATGCGGTCGAGGACGAAGAAGTAGCCGTTGCGCGTGCCGGTCATGACGAGCTTGCGCATGCGGCCGTTGAACGGCATATCGACGAGGATCGGCGTCTGGGTGGAATCCCAGTCGTGCGTGTCGTGCGGCGAGGTCTGGTAGTACCACGCCATCTTGCCGGTATCGACGTTCACCGCGATGAGCGACGAGGTGAACAGGTTGTCGCCATCGCCGCGGCCGGTGCGTGTAGGCCGGCGTCGGGTTGCCGGTGCCGTAGATGTAGAGGTGCGTTTCCGGATCGTACGAGCCCGGGATCCAGGTCGCGCCGGCGCCGTGGCGCGCGGCGTCGAGGCTGGGCCAGGTCTCGAGTCCCGGGATCGCCCGGATTCTGCGGCGTCGAGTAGAGGATCCACTGCAGCTGCGCCGGTGCTCGGGATCGAGCGATTTCAGGAACGCCGGCGCGTCGATGTCGTTGCCGGTGCCGACGATGACGTGATCGCCGATGACCATCGGCGCGTTCGACGAGAAGTACTGCTGATCGAACGGCGCGATCTCGTTCTTCCAGACTTCCTTGCCGGTCTTGGCATCGAGGCACACGACCCAGTCGTCGTGCAGCTCGAAGTAGATGTAGTTGTGCCACATGCCGAGGCCGCGGGTCTGCAGGCTGGTGCCGCCGCGGGTCTTCCAGTAGTAGTGCCAGAGCAGCGCGCCGTCGCGCGCATCGATCGCGTAGACGTTATCGGGCGAGGACGCGTAGATGATCGCCGTCGACGAACAGAATGCCGCCGCCGAGCCGCGCAGGGCCGCAGTTGTTCGCGTCGCCGTTGCCGAGGCCGCCGACGACGATCGGCGCGGCCGCCGCCGCCGCCACCACCGCGTCCGCCGCCGCCGCCCGCCGCCCGCCGGCGCCCGCCGGCGGCGGTTCCGGTCGGACCGCAGCCGGTGGTCATACTCGATCACCCACTTCAGACTGAGGTTCTTGACCGTGTTCGTATTGACCAGCTTCAGCGCGCTGAAACGCTTGCCGCTGAGGTCGCCCGAGTAGCTGGTCCACTGATCCGCGAGCGGCTTCACCATGTCGGCGGGATCGAGGCCGCCGCTCTGGCCGGACATCAGCGCGGGAGCGAACGAGCAGTGATGTCGCAGGAGCAGGATGTAGTTTTCTTCATCGGTGTCGATCGGTCTCTGCACTTCAATCGTCCACAGATAGGCGGTGATGTCGTGCATCTTCTTGTTCTCCGGATCGTCGAGCTCCAGCACCATCTTCTTGTGCGCGTCGTTCGGATCCTTGACGTCGACCTTTGGCACACCGTCGTTGCGCGCGATGGATTTGCGCGTGCCATCTGGCAGCGTCAGGACGACCAGAAAGTCGTCCCTGCGGATCAGCGTGCCTTCCAGCTTCGAGCCGTCGGCCATCGTCACGGTCACGGGATTGCCGGCGCCGCCCCCGCCGCCGCGGCCGCCGCCGAACGCCTGCGTCGAGCCCGCGACCCAGCCGTTCTGCAGCGCTCTGGCATCCTCGAACTTCGACGCGATGCCCTTCAGGTCGCCGGTCACTGAATGACAGGACGCGCACAGCGTCCCGAATGACGCTTCACCAGCTTTCGCGTCGCCAACCAGGACGTTCAGCTCGACGTTCGTGGGATTGCGTCCGGGCGGACTGCCCTGGCCGCCCATCGTGGCGTGGACGCTGTGGATGTATTCGGCGATGGCAACGGAGTCGGCGCTCGACGAGGGTCAGCGCCGGATTGTGCTTGCCGATTGCCTCACCGACGAGCTCGCCGTGCTTGTCGGTGAGCGCGACTCCCGATCGAAGGAGGTTCGTGCCCTTCGGACCACCGCGAAGATCGGTGGCATGGCAGCCGGCGCAGTTGCCTTCGTAGAGCGATTTGCCCCGGACCAGAACGTCAGGCGGCGCCAGTTCGCGCGTGTACTGTGTGAAGCCACCGCGCCGGCCTCCACCGCCCTGACGGCCGCCCTGTTGGCCGGCACCGCGCTGGCCAGCCGCACCTCGTCCTTCGGCCGGCGGCGGAGCTTGCGCGGCCGGAGTCTGACCCTGGGGCGGCGGCGTTCCGGCGCCCTGCGCGAGCAGCAAGCCGGTGGTGCCAACGGCGGTGATGGCAACGGCGGCGATCAAGCGGACATTCACAGTCATGACGTCAAGGACCCTCCAACCCGATTTGACAGATCTTGAGCGTTCTCCGCTTCTTGACGACGGATCGGCGCCATCTGCTTACCGCGGTGACACATCAGTTCAGATCTGCCGCACCAAACTGCTGTCGCTCGTGTTCCGCACCAGCAATACCAGAGCGACGACTGCCAGCAAGGGAACGAGGCTGGCGCCGATGAGAATCGGTGCGAACGAATAACGATCCGCGACCGCCCCGGTCAGATACGTCGCGGCAATGGTGCCCACTCCTGCTGCCGCTCCGCCGAGCCCGCTCACCGTGGCCACCGTGCGGGGTCGATAAATGTCTGCCGGCAGATTCAGCACCATCGTCGACAGCGCGGCATAGGAGCAGGTGGAGACGGCAAAGCATACCGTCAGCGCGAACAGGCTCGAGAAGAGCAGGCTCGCCATCAACGTGCTCATGCCGAGCCCGCTGACGACGATGACGATCTTGCGAGCCGTACCGACAGACAGCCCACGGGAGATGAGATGACTGGACAGCCCGCCGCCGAGAAAATTTCCCGCATCGGCCGCGACAAAGGGGATCCAGAAGGCGAGCAGCCCACGCTCGAGTGAAAAACCGCGCGACACCAGATAGATCGCGAACCAGTCCGTAATGAAGAACCAGACCGGATCGGTCAGCGCCTTTCCCAGGATGATTCCCCACGTCTGCGGCAACCGAAGAAGCGCGCGATAGCCAGGTGCCGGCAGGTGTTCTGCGATCTGGTCGCGGTCGCTGAGGATGTACTCGCGCTCTGCCTGCGAAATGCGCGGGTGAGTCTCAGGCGGGTAGTAGAAGGCTCGAAACAACAGCAGCCACGCAAACCCGAGTGAGCCGGTCAGGATGAACGCGGGCCGCCAGGTTCCAAACGCGTGCAGCAGGCCCAGCACCAGCAACGGCGCGAGTGCCGCGCCGATCGACGAGCCGCTGTCGAAGAGCGCAACCGCCCATCCGCTTTCCCGCCTCGGAAACCATTCCGCGACCGCCTTGGTCGCGCCGGGCCAGTTGCCGCCCTCGCCGGCGCCGAGCAGGAACCGGAAGAAACAAAACGAACGGAGTCCCCCGGCGAGCGACGTCAGCATGGCTGCGATCGAATAGAAGGCAACGGTCACGCTCAAACCGGTGCGGGTACCGACCGCGTCGAGGAATCGGCCGGCGCCGGCCTGTCCCAGCGTGTAGGCCACCCTGAACGAAATGATGACGAGCGCGAAATCCGCGTTGCTCCATCGATACTCGTCCTTCAGCGTCGGCCCAAGCACGCTGAGCGTTTGACGGTCGATGTAGTTGATGACGGTGGACAGGAACAGCAGCCCGCCAATCCACCAGCGCAGACGGCCAGGAGGGAATGGTTGATTTTCGATTGCTGATTGTTGATTGTTCAATCGGCGACGTCAATCGTTTGCGCAGGTTGCGGCGGAGATCCAGGATGGGGGCGCATCGTCGTTCAGTCGGCCGCGGCAGTTGGTGCGCGGATCCTGGTCGTATTGAGGTCGAGAATCGCCGCCCACCGCGCACGTGACCACAATGGGCCCCGAGTGATGTTGCGAAGAGCTGCGTAGTAGTCGTTGAGTGCCGGATCCTGCAAGCGGTCCTGTTTACCGCGAAGCGTCTCGATGTAACCCCGAGGAATGGGCCGATGAAAATGGCCGATGCGCCACGGTCGATCCGCCGGAAGCCGCGCGAGCAGTGGATCGCACAGCGCGAGCGTATCCACGATGTGCACGGAGGGACCAGCCCCGTAACCAAACATACCGACCGAGTCCCTGGACATCGCCGAGACCCCAGCCGCTGCCGCATCTCGGCCGGCACGTTCCCAAGCGGTTTCTGGCGTCGCGTGAAGACGCATTGCCGTCACGAGGCCCGTCTCGCGCGCGTAAATCAGACGTTCGTCGGCGATACCATGAGCGTCGATCAGGCTCTCCACCGGCGGAAACGGCCGCGAGCGCCAGACGCGGGACGCCGCATGTGGGTAGCCAAGACAACCAATCACGAGCATGACCAGCGTCATGAACATCTGGCTGCGCGTTGTGCGGGCCTCGTGAACCAGCAGGCCTACTGCGACGATCACCGCAGGCGCGAGGAAGCGCCCGGTCATGAAGTCGCCACCGACCCGCACGACATAAGCAAGGTGCAGGAAGAGACCGCCCGAAATCGTCAGCGACTCGACGCTGCGGGACCACAGAGCAGCCAGTACCGCGATGCCGACAATGACCAGCGTCGACGGATCAACGTGCCACGAGTTCAACAGGTACGCGACCCCCTGACTCGTCAGCTCGGATTGAGGAATCCCAGTGGCCAGTTTGGCATACGCCGTATTCGGTACTGGGAAGCCATAGTAGATGATCGAGAACGCCTCCCACATCAGCAACGGAGTCAGTCCGAGCACGAACTGCCACTTGGTCTCTCGCCAGGCGACTATCGCTACATGCAGCACCATGGGAGCGACCAGCACAAGATTGTCCAGTCGATTCACAGCGACCAGCGACGCGAGCACCATCGTCCACAGGATCCATGCCGGTGATGATCTGGCGACGAGGTAGACGGCAACGAACGCCGCCAGCAGCAGGTAGGACAGTGGCGTTTCAAGTCCAGAGGTGGCGAAATCAATGAATGCCTGTGAGGTACACAGGAAAAAGAGTGCAGCTGCGCTCAGGAAGGAGACGCCTTCTATCCTCGTGATCAGCAGTGCACCTGCAGACGCGCAAATCACCGACGTGACGATTGACGACCAGTAAAACCCGCCCGACATGCGCCATGCTGCGGCTTCGACAAACAGCCACAGCGGATGCGTAAACGTCTGCACTCTTTCGAGAGCATTCCAGCGCAGGCCATTACCGTTCAACCAGTTGTCGATCGTGCGGGCGGTGATATAGGCATCGTCGCAGAGCCACGCGGTTCGAACGATGAAGGTGATCAGGAGAATCGCCGCGCCGGAATAGGCCGCAAGACACCATCGACGATCAACCCGCATGGAGTGATTGATCTGGCGAATCGCTCGATAGAAATCCTTCGCGCTCCCGATCAAGAAAGCTTCTTCACCCACATGTTGCGCACCGACACCTTCGTGGTCGCCTCGATCTCGATGCCGAACAACCCGGCCTGATTATTGGACGACTCCGGATCGTCGTCGATCATCACCGCCATCAGTTGTCCGTTGAGAATGTGCAGGAAGGTGCCGCCACGCGCGATCACGGTGTACTGGTTCCAGTCGTTCTGGCGAACGACGTTGCCGAGCGCTTCGCGATCGGCAATGGTGCCCATCAGCCGCTTGCTCTTTGCGCCGAATCCTTCAACGACCTGTCCGCGCCACGCCAGGATTCGCATGGGCGTGTTCTCCGAATAAAACTGGCCGGTATAGACACGGCTCGGCCAGAAATCCGCCTGCGGACCAGTCATCATCCAATTCAGGTTGACGGCGCCGACATTCGCGGTCACGTTGGCGGGAATGTTCGCGAGCCATGGAATGCCGGTCTTGCTTCGATACTGAATCCCGCTGCCACCGGTGCCCTCGATCTTGATCTCGAACTTGAGCGTGAAGTCCTTCGCCGTCAAGTCTCGATAGGCGATGTAGCTGTTGCCGCTTGGATTGGTTGGCGTGGACTCGCCGACGATGGCGCCGTCTTCGACACGCCAGAACTTCGGGTTGCCGTCCCAGCCCTTTAGGCTGACGCCATCAAAGAGCGGTACGTACCCCTCGTGATCGTTGACGTCCATCGGGCTTGGCTCGGTGAAGGCCATGCCGCGTCCCCGTCCTGTCTGCGGCGGGGCCTGTGGGGCGGGCACTTGCGCTGTCGGCGCCACCGGTGTCGCGGGCGCTTGCGCGCCGGCGCCGGATTGAATGGCCAAACCTACGCCCAAGCCGATCCCCAGACCGAGCACACCGGTTCTGAGCGAACGATCCATGGACTCTCCTTCTTTGAGCGCGGCTTACGAGTGAGCCGCCGCCGGGCGGTGCTGAAGAACGCGCGCGCCCGATTCCGCTCTCGAAATCGGATCGGGCCAGTCGAGATAGTTCCGCTCCCTTTCGCGGATGGCCTTGTATCGGCGGAAAACCGCTCGAGCTGCTTTCGAGACCGAGGACAGACTTCCAGCCGGTGCCCCTGAAGGTGTGCGCCATCATGCGGTGCATGTGTCGAAGCACGAACCCAGGGTCGTGGCGTAGCACGGCCGGGAGATGCCGGACCTTCATCCAGCGCTCAGCCTTCCAGCGCATGAACTCGATCTCCTCGGACGACAGGTGCGTGCTTCGGGTGACCGCCGTCGTCCCGTCGTATTCCTCGACGCGAGTGTTGACGACCAGGCCGCGCGCTTCGAAGTCCTTCGTCATCGGCGTGCCGGGATAGGGGGTCGGATGCTGGATGTACGGCCAGTCGACGTACTTGCGCGCGAACTCGAGGTTCGCAGCGATCGATTCACGTTTGTCGTCCGGGTTGCCGACGATCAGTCCGCCAACGACGAGCATGCCATGCGGTGAAGCGACGTCGACGGCGGCGACTGCCGTGTTCGTTCGACGGCCCTCCTGGTGGCGGCTGTTCTTGGCTTGCGCCTTGAGAAACGCGAGATCGTCGTCGAGGATGTTTTCGATGCCGAGGAAGACGTAGCGGAACCCCGCCTCGCGCATCAAGGGCGCGAGCCGCTCGCCGTGCGAAGCGATGGACGCCGTCATCGCCTGGACGATGTAATCGATCTTGTTCAGGCCGGCGCCGGATGATCGCCGTGCAGAGCTCTTCGAAACGCGGCACGTCGAGCGTGATGTTGTCGTCGACGATGAAGAGGCAGCGCGCGCCGCGCGCTGACGCATCGCGGATGTCCTCGATGACGCGCTCGATCGGGAACCGGTGGAAGTTTCGCCCGCGCATCTCGATGATCGAACAGAAGCTGCAGTCGAACGTGCAGCCGCGCGACGTCTCGATGACGTCGATCGGCCGGCCCATCATCGTGTAACCCGACAGCACCCGTGCGCCGCGGTTCGGCAGCCGAATCTCGCCGTCGACGAGCCGCGTCACACCACGCTGGGGATTGCGGTGGAACGCCGCCATTCTCGCGGTACCAGATGCCGTCGACGCCGGACAAGGGGCGGCCATGTTCGAGCGCGCGTATCAGCTCGCGAAAGGTCACGTCCCCTTCGCCGCGGACGATGACGTCGACGCCGATGGCTGGATCGGTCCATTCCTCGGGGGCCAGGCTGGGATCGTAGCCGCCGACGACGATACGGACCTCCGGCTTCAGCGCGCGAACCAGTGCGATGATTCGCCGCGCCGTCGATCGCTGGAACGTCATCACGGAGAGGCCGACCACGTCCGGCTGGATCTCGGCGACGAGCCGCTCGACCGTGCTGTCGCACCGACGACTGGACGAGCACGAGGTCGGCGACGGCAACCCGATGGTGCGGATCGACATTGCCGGCGAGCGACGCGAGCGCGCCGTTCGGCATGCGAATGGTCAGGGTTGGCGTGTGCTCGAATGAATCGGGCATCGAGAGCAGCAGAATCTTCACGGCGGCCTCCGGACGAGATGGCGACCTTCTCGCGGCCGATTCGCTTCGGATCATAAGCCCAATGAAGCGTCCGTGTCACAATGTCGTGGCGTGCCGCTGGAGATCCCCCATCCCGATCCACCTGAACGCCGCCGCTCAGCCCGGATTCCCTGGGGCCGGTGAATGTCGTGCTGATTGGTCCGCCTGGTTCGGGCAAAGGAACGCAGGCCGTGCGGCTCGCCGAACGGTATGAGCATCCCGCACATTTCAACCGGCGAGATTCTTCGATGCTGCCGTCCGGGCCGGAACCGATCTTGGCCGTCAGGTCGCGGATACCTGGCGAAAGGGTCGCTCGTCAGCGACGATCTGATGACCGATCTCGTGCGCGCACGACTCGGGGAGCCGGACATCGGAAACGGCTTTGTGCTCGACGGATTTCCCCGCACCGTCGCCCAGGCTCGCACGCTCGACGATGTGCTCGGGCCCTCGCCGATGATCGTGATCCTGATTGAGGTGCCCGATGCAGAAATCGTTCGCCGGATGGGAACTCGCCGGGTCTGCGATTCGTGCCGGCTGACGCAGTCAGTCGCCGATGCGTTTCATCCCGATAGCGAACCGTGCCCGTACTGCGGCGGCAACCTGGTGCGTCGGCCCGACGACGAGCCGGAGACGGTCCGTCATCGGCTCGCCACCTACGCGCAGTATGCGGCACCGGTGATCGAGCACTACCGATCGCGTCCGACGTTTGCGTCGTCGACGGCCTGCAGCACGCCGACAAGGTGGCCGCCGCCGTCGCGGCCCTCATCGATCGACGTGCTGTCACAACAGCCCTGAGAAGAAAGCAAGAATTCAGATGACCGAGATCTCCACCGCGACATTGCTGGTCGACTGCCGCTGCACGCTCGGGGAGGGCATCGTCTGGTGGGCGGATCGCCGCAGCCTCTTGTGGACCGATATCGAGAAGTCCACCTTGTGGATGTATCGCGTCGACGACAACGTCACGCGTCACTGGCCGCTTGCCCGATCGGCTGGGCTCCTTCGCGATCTGCGAATCTGGCCGCTTGCTGCTCGGGCTGGCAAAGAGCCTCGCCTTTGCCGATCTCGGAGCTGGCGACGGTGCCGAGCCGCGCATCGAGCCGGCGATGTCCATCGATCCGCACCTGCCGCGCAATCGAATCAACGACGGCAGGACCGATCGTGCAGGCAACTTCGTCTTCGGCACGATGAACGAGGATCAGGACGGTCCGGCGGGCAGCTTCTATCAGTATTCGTCGCGCCATCGGCCTGCGTCGCCTCGACGTCGGCGGTGTCATCATTCCCAACAGCATCTGCTTCAGCCTGGATGGCCGGACGATGTATTTCTGCGACTCGCCGGAGGCGCGCATCAGGCAGTGCGACTATGACGCGGAGTCCGCGCGCGTGGCGAACGTTCGCGAGTTCGTCCGGCTGAAAGATGGAAGCGGTCAGCCTGACGGATCGATCGTCGACCGCGACGGCTGTCTGTGGAATGCCGTTTGGGGAGCGGGCATGGTCCGTCGCTACGATGCCGAAGGCCGTCTGCTGACGGAGATCCCGGTGCCGTCGAAGAACGTGACCTGCGTCGCTTTTGGCGGCGATGCGCTGGATCAGTTGTATGTGACCTCGTCGCGTCAGGAAATGACCGCCGAGGAGCTGAGGGCTGCGCCCGCCTCCGGGAGTGTGTATCACGTGTCCACCACCGTCGAGGGTATCTGTGACGCGCTTTTTCCGCGCGTAAAGTCGGCGCGATCGCTACACGGCAGCGGATTCGAGCACTTCCCCTGTGATCACGGCTGCGGTCGAGGTGAGGGCAAACAGCGGGCTCGGGAGTAAACTGGTGTACGACGCGATCTTGCGGAGGTAGATCGCACGCGAACGAAGTCCTTTAGGACGGTGTGGATCGACACCTGGCTGAGCAGTTCAAACGGAATCCGGCTGGGCCTTCGTTTTGCGTGTGATGATCACAATGCTTACGCCGCTCCCCACATCTGCAGTTCGTCCACGACGCTTTCGCCGGTCGACCACGCCTGCTTGTCGCGATTGTTGCGATGCTGGCGATGCTGGTGTTTGCAATCGGTGGCTGGGCGGTGTGGTTCAGCTACGAGCTCACCGCCGGGCTGCCCGATCGCAACGCACTCAAAACCATCGGCGACATGGCCCAGGCGACGACCCTCCTGGACGCCTCCGACCAGCCGGCCTTCACGATTTTCAAGGAACAACGGCTCGAAGTTCCAATCGAGCGGATGTCTCGCCGAACGCTCATCAAAGCCGTGGTCGCGGTCGAGGATCAGCGCTTCTACGAGCACAGCGGCGTCGATGGGATTCGCGTGGCCGCTGCGGCGCTGCAGAATCTCGAAGCAGGACGTCGCGCGGAAGGCGGCAGCACGATCACGCAGCAGCTCGCCCGGCAGAGCTTTCTGACCCGCGACAAGACCTATCAAGCGCAAGCTGCAAGGAAGTCATTCTTGCCGCGTACATCGAAAAAATGTACGACAAGAACGAAATCCTCGAGATCTACTTGAACAAAGTGTATTTCGGGGGCGGCCTGTACGGGGTCGAAGCGGCCTCGCGCGGATATCTCGGAAAGTCTTGTAAGGACCTCTCCCTCGACGAGGCGGCGCTCCTCGCCGGACTGATTCAGTCGCCATCGAGCTATGCGCCCTACCGTCAACATGGATCGGGCTGTGGCCAGGCGTGCACGTCGTGCTGCAGGCGATGGTTTCGTCAGGCGTCATCGAGCAGGCGGCCGCCGATCGCGCGCGGGCGACGCCGGTCACGCTCGTGAACGGTCTCGAGATCAAGGAATCGTCCGGCCTGTACTTCAAGGAGCAGGTGCGCCGGGAACTCGTCGAACGTTTTGGCTGGCAGCGGGTCTACCAGGGCGGGCTTCGCGTCTACACGACGCTCGATCGCCGCGCTGCAACGCTCGGCTGAGGTCCTGGTCGAGAAAGGTCTTTCGGACATCGAGCATCGCCCCGGGTACAAGCACCCGCGGCGGGGCGCTGACGGGACGCTCAAGGAAGGCACGCTTCCGCACTACCTGCAGGGCGCGCTCCTTGCCATGGATCCGACGACAGGCTACGTGCGCGCGATGGTCGGTGGACGCGATTTCGACGAGAGCCGCTTCAACCGGGCTGTCCAGGCGAAGCGTCAAGCCGGTTCCGCATTCAAGCCGTTCGTGTATGCCACCGCGCTCGAAGCCGGCTATTCACCGGCGAGCGCTCATCACCAACCTGAACGATCCGATCGCCACGCCGCAAGGAGGGTGGGTCCCCGAAGATGAACACTCGACGGCGGATTCGATGACGCTTCGCAGCGCCCTGCGGACGTCGAGCAATCGAGCCGCGGTGCAGCTCCTCAATGGGGTTGGCATCAAGAACGCGGTCGGGTACGCAGAGCGGCTGAATGTCGGAACGACGCCGAGCGTGCCGTCGCTGGCGCTGGGCGCCGGCGAGGTCACGCTGATATCGCTGACCGCTGCCTACGGCGCGTTTGCGGATCAGGGCATTGTGCGGCAACCGGTGCTGATCAGGCGGGTGGAAGATCGTGACGGCAAGGTGCTCTACCAGGAACCGGGCAAGTCCCATCGGGCGGTCAGCGAGTCAACCGCCTTCCTGATGTCGAGCATGCTTTCCGACGTCATCAACTCGGGGACGGCGTATCGCGCGCGTCAGGCCGGCTTCGTTCTGCCCGCCGCTGGCAAGACCGGAACGACAAACGACTATGTCGATGCCTGGTTCGTCGGATTCACGCCGCATCTGGTGACCGGCGTGTGGATTGGATTCGATCAGCCGGCGACGATCATTTCGAACGGATATGCGGGGGAGCTGGCCGTGCCGGTCTGGGCGAGCTTCATGAAGATCGCGACAAAGGCGGACAAGCCCGACTGGTTCGACCGTCCCTCGAACGTCGTCGCGGTGAACGTCTGCAGAGTGTCGGGGAAGCTGCCCAACGGCGGCTGCGATCACGTGGAAGTCGTCAATCGCGACGGACTCCTCGAGACTCGCTCGATGATCTATACGGACTACTTCGTCAAAGGCACGCAGCCGACCGAGTTGTGTCCGATGCATCCGTCGCCGTCATTCATGGATCGGGTTGCGGGAGTATTCGGCGGCGATTCCGCGAAGCCGGTTCACGCCGAGGACGCCGGTGTGCCACCGGCGCAGACCGGAACAGCCGGGACCCGTCAACCATCACCCGCCGCGGCCGAGTCACGACCGGAGCCGCCCTCCGCGGAGCCAACCACCGACGCTCCCGCAAAAAAACGAGGATTCTGGGCCCGCGTATTTGGCAAGGGCGACAAGAAGCCGGACCAGAATTCGAAGGATCCGAATCCGAAGGATCAGAAGAAAAAGGGCTGATCTGGTCGAACGAACCTGGTAGACCTAGAACGAACCTTGCAGAACCCTGTAGAACCTTGTAGAACCCTGCAGAACCCGAGGTTCTGATAGGATTTCACCGACTCCGATGGCGTTCCGTGAGATCGCAGGCAATCGGCATCTGCTCGACCTCGTCGCCGGCGCGGCATCACGCGGCACGCTGCCGCCGAGCCTGATTTTTGCCGGACCTGCAGGCGTCGGGAAGCGGATGACGGCGGTCGCACTCGCGCAGTTGATGAACTGCCTCCAGCCCGACACGTTCGACCGGCTCGACGCGTGCGGCGCATGCGCGGCCTGTAAGCGGATCGCGCGGAATGTCCACGCGGACGTCCTGATGATCGAGCCGGGAGATACCGGCGCCATCAAAATCGATCAGGTTCGAGATGCCATCGAGCGTTCCGCCTACCGGCCGTTCGAAGGCCGTCGCCGAGTCGTGATCGTCAACGACGCCGAAGCCCTGAACGCGGAAGCGCAGAATGCACTGCTCAAGACGCTCGAGGAGCCGCCGACCGCTTCGACGTTCACCCTCGTGACCGCGCGGCCGGACATGCTCCTGCCGACGGTGCTTTCGCGATGTCAGCGCTTGCGGTTCGGTCGGCTTTCGCCGGCGGATGTGGCGGACGTGCTGATGCGGAATCACGAGTATTCGGAAACCGATGCGCACGCGGCGGCGTCATTGTCCGACGGCAGCGTGGGTCGTGCATTGGAAGGAGGCACCGACGAGGTCGTCGATGCGAGGGAAGCCGCAACCGAGCTTCTCGAGGCGGTGGCCACAACCTCGGATCCATGGCGGCGGCTTGGCGGGGCGAAGGCGTTGGCGGGGGGGGCACGCGGGGGAAGCGACCGCGGGGAACTGGCGCGACGACTGTACGCGCTTTCATCGATAATTCGAGATTTGACTGTTCTGCTTTCCCGCGCGGACGAACGTAGTCTCGCGAACACCGATCTGCGGGCGCGCCTTGAACGCCTGCAGCGGTCGTTCGATCGGGACCGTGCGCTCCGCGCGTTTTCGGCGATTGATCGCGCGCTGGCGGCGCTCGATCGGAACGCCAGCCCGAAGATTGTCGCGGACTGGCTGGCGTTTCAGATCTAGGTCGGACGTCAGACACCCCTAGCGCGGAGCTTTAGCTCCGCGTCAGCACGCGCGGCGCGACGATCATCGCTCATAAAGGCCGATATGAGTTCCGGGGCGCAGCGCCCGTTCGTCAGCGTCAAGTTCTCGCCGGTTGGCCGCACCTACACCTTTCTTCTTCCCGAGCTGTCAGTCGACGCCGAGCTCCCCGCATTATCGTCGGATGGCGATAGCCAGGATGCCGCACCCAGTAGTGGGGAGCCAGCCGCCAGCAGCCGGCCGACGTTTTCGCCAGGTGATGCCGTCGTCGTCCAGACCGCCGAGGGTCGCGCCCTTGGGACGGTCACTCGTGCCGTCGCCGAGCTGGCTGCGCGCAAGTCGCCCGCGGCAGATTCAGAGCTGCAGGTCGTGCGCCGCGCCACCCGGGAGGATGTCGTGACCCGGCTGAAGCATCAGCATCGTGAACAGGAGGCCCAGCGGATTTGCCTGATGAAGATTCGTGAACGCGGGCTGGCGATGAAGCTGACGCGCGTCGAGCAGCTGTTCGATGGCTCGCGCCTCATTTTCTATTACACGGCCGAAGGGCGGGTGGATTTCCGCGAGCTGGTCCGCGACCTCGCCGCGCATTTCAGGGTCCGCATCGAGATGCGCCAGATCGGCGTGCGTGATGAGGCGCGGATGCTCGGCGGATATGGATCGTGCGGGCGACCGCTCTGCTGCACGACCTTTCTCCAGACCTTCGAACCGATCTCGATCAAGATGGCGAAGCAGCAGAACCTGAGCCTGAATCCGTCGAAGCTGTCCGGGATGTGCGGCAGATTGAAATGCTGCCTGCGCTACGAGCTGCCAAACGGCAAGGGCGTGAAACACGGCGGCTGCGCCGACGAGGGCGGATGCGGCTCCTGCGACAACCCGACGGGTCCCGGCGGCGGCGGTGGCTGCGGCAACTGTGGACCCGGCGGCTGCGGGAAGTGCGGGTGATCGCCCGTCCGCGTATCGGCGTGACGGTTGGCGACCCGGCCGGTATTGGTCCAGAAATCGCGCACAAGGCGGCAGCCGACGCGGCGCTTGCGTCGATTTGTGAAATCGTCCTCTACGGGCCCTCGGAGGACACCGAGATCTCGCGCTTCGCGCGCGGCCGTGTGTCAGCGGCGGCGGGGCGCGCGGCGTACGACGCGATCGTTTCCGCAACAACCGATGCGATGGCCGGGCGCATCGACGCGATTGCGACGGCGCCGGTGAATAAGGAGGCGTTCGCTGCGGCGGGATTGCCGTGGCGAGGCCACACTGATCTGCTCGCGCACCTGACCCGGTCACCCCGCGTGGCGATGATGTTTTACGCCGAGTCGCTGCGCGTCATTCTGGCGACCGTGCACATCGCTCTTGCCGAGGTCCCTCGCGCGCTCACGCGCGACGTCCTCGAGGGCACGATCGAGCTGGCTGCACGCGAGTTGCCTCGCTTCGGGATTCGCTCGCCGCGCCTGGCGCTCGCAGGCCTGAACCCGCACGCGGGCGAACACGGCGTGATCGGGCTCGAAGACGACGAGGTCCTCGCGCCTGCCGTCGCAGCCATGCGCAGTCGCGGCGTATCGGTGGCCGGACCGTTTCCCGCGGACACCATCTTCGTTCGCGCGATGCGCGGCGAATTCGACGCCGTCGTCGCGTGCTATCACGATCAGGGATTGATCCCGATCAAGCTGGTGGCGTTCGGCCGCGCGGTCAACGTGACACTCGGGCTGCCGATCGTCCGAACATCGGTCGATCACGGGACCGCGTTCGATATCGCCGGGAAGGGGATCGCCGATCCGTCGAGCATGATTGAAGCAATCAAGCTGGCGTCGCGTCTCGCCATGAGCCCGAAAGGCCGAAACTTGAGCGTTGTGCAAAACGACGCGAGCGAGCGGAGCGAAGCGAGCCACGCGAACGGAGCGAGCCGGCGAAGCGGCTCGCGAGAGAGCGTGTGGGGGAGTCCGAGGGGCGAAGCCCCTCGGAGTGATGATGAAATCTGAACGTGAACAAGCGCAGAAGAGCGTTGCCGAAAACCGCAAGGCCTTCCACGACTACCACATCCTCGAAACTTTCGAGGCCGGTGTGCAACTGCTGGGAACAGAAGTGAAGGCCATCCGCGAGGGGAACGTGAACCTGCGCGACAGCTACGCGCGTGTCGACGACGGGGAGGTGTGGATCTACAACGTGCACATCAATCCTTACAGCCATCGCGGGTATGCTGACCACCAGCCGACGCGGAAGCGGAAGCTGCTGCTTCATCGGCAGGAGATTCGAAAGCTCATCGGCCGCACCGTCGAGCGGGGGATGACGCTGGTGCCGACGCGGATGTACTTCAAGAACGGGCACGTCAAGGTTGCGCTTGGACTGGCGAAAGGGAAACACGCGCACGACAAGCGGGAAACCATCAAGCGCCGCGAAACCGATCGCGAGACACGGGCGGCGGTGAAAGAACGGCGGAGATAGTGATAGATTGAGCGCTTTCAGCGGAGGGGGTAGGCAGATATGAAGGGAAATCGCGCGGTGCTGACCGCGGTTGTCGTCCTCATTCTCGTCATCGCCGGCTGGTGGCTGTTCAAGCGCAGCAGCCGGGGCCCGTCGGTTGACCTGATTGCGACCTTTGATTCCGCGGTGAAGAAGCCCGCTGAAGGGAAGTTTCAGATCATCGAGGCGGACCTGAACGGTGAGAAGAAACGGGCGATCCTCACCACTCCGCCGACGCGCATGGTCTGGAAGGTGAAAATTCCCGAGGACGGATGGATCAAGACGTCGATCGGGATGCTGCCGGAATCCTGGGACAAGGAAGGGGATGGCGTGCTGTTCCGGATCGGCATCTCCGATGGCCGTGCGTTTGAAGACCTCCTGACACTGCACGTCGATCCGTTTCACGACAAGTCGCACCGCCGGTGGTTCCCGGTTGCGGTTGACGTCTCGGCCTACACCGGTGAAGAGGTCGAGGTGATCTTCAACACGAATGTCAGCGTGCCCGGGAAACCGGACGACGCGCGCAACGACTCCGCACTCTTCGCCACGCCGGAAATCGTGGTTCGATGACCTCCGCGACGCGGACGCCCGTACCGCTGCTGGACCTCGAGGCGCAGTATCGGCCGCTCCGCGACGAGATCCTCGCAGCCATCACGCGGGTCTGCGACAGTCAACGCTTCATCCTGGGCCCGGAGGTGGAGGCGCTCGAGCGCGAGCTTGCGCGTGACCTCGGGGTTTCGGAGGCGATCACCGTGTCATCGGGCACCGATGCGCTCGTGGCGGCGCTGATGGCTCTCGGTATCGGTCCTGGCGATGAGGTCATCACCAGCACGTTTTCATTCTTCGCAACCGCCGGCTCGGTCGCGCGGCTCGGCGCAAAGCCGGTACTCGTCGACATCGATCCTGTTACCTACAACATCGATCCGGCGCACATTCGCCGGGCGCTGACCCCTCGCACCCGCGCCGTCATTCCGGTTCATCTCTACGGTCTGTGCGCAGAGATGGATCCAATCATGGAGATCGCACGGGAGGCGGGCGTGGCGGTGGTTGAGGATGCCGCGCAGGCGATCGGGTCCACCTACAAGACGAGACAGGCTGGCACGATCGGGTCGGTTGGCTGCTTCTCGTTCTTTCCGAGCAAGAACCTGGGAGCGTTCGGTGACGGCGGTTTCATCACGACCGGCGATGCGGCGCTCGCGCACGAAATCAGGCTGCTCAGGAACCACGGCGCCGAGCCGAAGTACTTTCACAAGCGGATCGGTGGCAACTTCCGACTCGACGCGCTGCAGGCGGCAGTGCTGCGGGTCAAGCTCCCGCACCTCGAAGGCTGGACGACGATGCGGCAGGCGAACGCGGCGCGATACGACATGCTGTTTCAATCGCGCGGGCTGACCGATCGCATCACGCTGCCGATCGCGCCAACGGATCGTCGACATATCTACAACCAGTACGTCATCCGGGTTCCCGAACGTGATCGGGTGCGGCAGTTCCTCGCCGATCGCGGCATTGGCACCGAGGTCTACTACCCGGTGCCATTCCACCTGCAGGAGTGCTTCGCCAGTCTCGGACACGCGCGCGGTGACTTCCCGCACGCGGAAGCCGCGGCGTCTTCCGTACTGGCGCTTCCCATCTACGGCGAGCTGACCGCCGAACAACAGACGTTCGTCGTCGACGCGGTGGCCGACGCGTTCAGAGGTTGATGCGCGTTCTGGTGACCGGTGCGCACGGCCTGCTCGGGGCCGCGATTGCGCGAGAGTTCGCCGACTCGGAGGTCCGCGCGCTTGGCCACCGGGAGCTGGATGTGGCCGACGAGTCTGCCGTGGACGCCGCCGTCGCCGCGACCCGTCCGGACGTGATCATCAACTGCGCGGCGTATAACGATGTAGACGGGGCGCAGCGGGACGCTGAGCTCGCGCTTCGGATCAACGCACTCGGTGTGCTGACGCTTGCGCGCGCCGCTCGCCGGGTCGATTGCATTCTCGTGCACTACAGCACCGACTTCGTGTTCGACGGGGAGAGCAGCCGGCCGTACACAGAGGAGGATGCGCCGAACCCGCGCGGGGTGTACGCGGCATCGAAGCTTGTCGGCGAGTGGTTTGCCCGGGAAGCGCCCCGCGGGTATGTCCTGCGAGTCGAAAGCCTGTTCGGGCACCCTGGCTCCATGGGAGCGAGACGAGGCAGCCTGGGGACGATCGTCGACGGAATCCTCGCCGGGGCAGAAGTCCCGGTGTTTGTGGATCGTACGGTGTCACCAACCTACACCTACGACCTTGCCCAGGCGACCCGGTCGATCATCGAGCGCGCTCTCGCTCCCGGCATCTATCACTGCGTCAATGCCGGGACTGCGTCGTGGCTGGAGATCGCTCAGGAAACAGCTCGACGACTCAACCGACAGCTACAGGCAAAACCGCTGACCCTCGACACGGCGAACCTCAAGGCTCCACGTCCGCGCTATTGTGCGCTGTCTCCGGAGAAACTCGGGTCGGCCGGTATCGTCATGCCGAGCTGGCAGGACGCACTGAGCCGCTATCTGTCGCTCGTCGCCGGTTGAACGCGTGGTGCGCAACGCGAACGGCGACGTGGTTCAGTGCAGTCGCTCTTTGACCAGCTGAGCGACGCGCACGGCGATCGCGAGACAGGCCGTCAGCCCCGGTGACTCGATCCCGGCCGCGTGGATCAAGGCGGGCTGGTTCTGGTCCGGGCGGATCATGAAATCTGCAAACGGCTGATCCGGCGGCGCGAGCTTCGGCCTGATCCCGCTGCCACCGTAGGTGAGATCGTCGAGTGTCGCGTGGGGCAGCAGCTGTTGTGTGGGCTCGAGGAAGTCTTCCAGCGGAATTCGATCCCGCTCATAGTCGTCTTTGTCGTCCTGGTACCGAGCGGTGGGCCCGAGCAGGACCGCTCCGCCCAGCGTCTTCGTCAGGTGCACCCCCAGGCCGTGGCCAGCCGCATGGGGGACGGGATACACAAGCCCATTGACCCAGTTGCGCCGCGGCGTCCGCAATTCCGCGTACTCGCCTCGGCACGGATGGATTGTGAATGACTCTCCACCAAGCATGCGCGACACATCGTCTGCGTAAAGGCCGGCCGCGTTGACGACCGTCCGCGCCGCGATCGTTTCGCGCTCGAAACGAAGATCGAACCCGTGAGCCTGCATCGCTCCATCGAGCAGACGCGCGCCGCGAAGAAGGATGGCACCTGCTGCCTCTGCCTTCCGTGCCAACGCCTTGACGAGGGCCTCAGCTTCCACACGACCCGTCGCCGGCGACCACAGTGCTGCGTGGGCGGCGACATGCGGTTCGCGCGTTCGCATGAACGCGAGGTCCACCATCTCCAGCCCTTGTACGCCGTTCGCGCTGCCTTTCTTGGCGAGAGCCTCGAGTATTCCGACTTCATGGTCGTCGGCGGCGACGATGAACTTGCCGCAGCAATCGTGCGTGACGTCATTGGCCTTGCAGAATGCGTACAACCGTTCGGCGCCTTCGACGCACGTGGTCGCTTTCAGCGACCCGGTCGGGTAGTAGATGCCGGCGTGAATCACGCCGCTGTTGTGGGTTGTGGTTTCTTGTCCGAAGCGGGGATGGCGTTCGGCAAGGACGACGCTGATACCGGATTGAGCGAGTTCCGCGGCAATCGCGAGTCCGGTCACGCCGCCGCCGATGACGATGGTGTCAATATCATGGGCAGTGGAAGTCATAACGTCTGCTGATTGTATCTTCGCCGGCACGGGTCACCGGTTGACTGCCATCTCGGCGCTTGGCTATGATCGCGAATTGCGTCGGCCTGTGTCGATGCCTGCCTACTGCATTCTTGACCCATCCTTGCTGTGGTCCCAGCGAGTTTCACTGACGGCCACGACGGTGCTCATTTGCGAGGCGATGACGTGCTGAAATGTGTGAAGTGCGGCAACATCGGGCTGGAGCGCCAGGCCGGCGCCTGGACGTGCTCGACGTGTGCGTCCAGTTTTCCAATCGTCGACGGTGTCAGTCGCTTCGTTGCCTCGGAACATTACGTCGGATCTTTCGGCTACCAATGGAACACCTTTGCGCAGTCGCAGCTCGACTCGGCAAATGGTACCACCCGCAGCCGGGATATGTTCGTCGAGAAGACCGGGTTCCCCCTGTCGACTCTCCGGGGTGCGCGCGTCCTGGATGCCGGCTGCGGCATGGGCCGCTTCGCCGAAGTCTGCATCCAGGCCGGGGCCGACGTGCACGCCATCGATTTGAGCACGGCCGTCGAGGCGGCGGCACGGAATCTCGGCCATCACGCAAACGCATCGTTCTATCAGGCGGACATCATGAACCTGCCGTTTGCCGACGGGACGTTCGACGTCGTCTACAGCATCGGCGTCCTGCATCACACGACCGACACCAGGAAAGCCTTCTTGAGTCTCACGCGACTCGTCAAGCCTGGCGGACGCATTGCGATCTGGGTCTATTCGAAAAAGCTACGGTTGATGTTCGGGGGAGAGATACTCCGCCTGGTCACGCCACATCTGCCGAAGCCGGTGCTGCTCAGGGCGTCTAAGCTGGCGGTCCCTCTGTATCACCTCCACCGATTGCCTCTCGTGGGGAGATTCACCAATGCGGTGCTGCCGACCAGCCTCAATCCCGATCCCGAGTGGCGGTGGCTGGATACCTTCGACTGGTACTCACCGCGTTACCAGTGGAAACATTCCTATTCGGAGGTCGAGGGCTGGTTCCGCGAAGCGGGCCTGACCGAGATCACGCGCGAGCCGTTTCCAGTTTCCGTGAGAGGTATTCGGCACGTGGCGTGACGCCGCGCGGACGCCTGGAACTCTGCCGCCTCTGACGGATGCGCAAGTCAAGAATTCTCTTTGTGATTGGCACCCTCGATGTCGGGGGCGCGGAGACGCAGCTCGTCGAACTGGCGTCTCGGATCGATCGATCGAGGTTCGAGCCGGTCGTCTGCTGCATTTCGTCTGGTGGCGACCTCGTCGGCACACTGCGCGCTCGCGGAGTCCCGACGATCCTCCTCAATTTCAAGCGCGCCTTTCCAGGATTGCTCGGCTACGTTTGTTCGATACCCCGGATGTTCCGGATGGTCTGGCGCTTCTGGCGACTGGTGCGTCGCGAACGGCCGGACATCATCCACGGCATCCTGCTCGCCGCCTACATCCTGGGAACATTTGTCGGACGGCTGGCAGGTACCCCGATTGTCATCGCCGGGCGGCGCAGCCTTGGCTTGTTCAAGGAAAACAAACACCTGTACTTGATGCTCGAGCGGTTGGCTGATCGGATGACGGACCTGTTCATTGCCAACTCTGAAGCCGTCCGTCGAGATACGCTGGCGCGCGAGCCGATCGACGCGTCCGACATCATGGTGATCTACAACGGACTCGATCTGGCCCGATTTGAGGGCGATCCCGATCCGGCGCTGGTCACGGAACTCGGACTCGGTGAGGGCCCGCGAGCCATCGTCGTCTCGAACTTCATCGAGTACAAAGGCCACGAGTATTTTCTCCGCGCATGGGCGGGAGTGCTGGAGGTCTTTCCGAACGCCACGGTTCTGCTCGTCGGCGGAGGGGCACTGCGTCGGCAGATCGAAGGGTTGGCCGAGACCCTGAATATTACTCGCTCGGTGCGGTTTCTCGGCGTTCGTCACGATGTCCCCGACTTGCTCGCCGTGTCCGAGGTCTACGTGCATCCGTCGTTTCAGGAGGGTTACTCGAATTCGCTGCTCGAAGCGATGGCCGCCGGCCGCGCCGTCATTGCCACGGCGGTCGGAGGCAATGTTGAAGCGGTGAGTGAGGGAGTGACGGGAGTCCTGGTTCCTCCGAAGGATGCTCCCGCGCTTCAGGCAGCGATGCTTCGGCTGTTTGCCAATCCCGACCTCGTTCGAGAGATGGGTAGGCGGGCGAAAGCTTCAGTCACGGCGCGTCACGAGATGGGCGCCATGATACGATCCTACGAAGCCGTATATCACCGCTTGCTCCTTCGGGCGGGCCGATTGGATCGCCAGGATGCCGGTCATGAAGCGCCAGCGTCCTGATGCGATCAGCAGGAACAAGATTCCGAGATGTGTGGAATAGCGGGGCGGGTCAACTTCTGGAGTGGTCAACCACCATCGGTTGAACTCGCGCGGGACATGTGTGACCTGCTCGAGCACCGTGGACCGGATGGCGGGCACGCTGTTGTTTGTGGCATCGCGGCCCTCGGTCATCGAAGGCTCGCCATCATTGATCTCAGTCCTGCGGGTCGCCAACCCATGGCCACCGCTGACGGTCACGTCTGGATTACCTTCAACGGAGAGATCTACAACTTCCAGGAGCTCCGATCGCAACTCGAGTCACGCGGACACCGTTTCCAGACGCGTACTGACACGGAAGTCATTCTTGCCGCGTACCGGGAATTCGACGTGGATTGCCTCCGCCACCTGAACGGCATGTTTGCGCTGGCGATCTGGGATCAGCCGCGCCAGCGTTTGTTGTTGGCGCGCGATCGTGCCGGCAAGAAGCCCTTGTATTATCGGACCGACGCCGATGGACTCGCCTTTGCGTCGGAGCCGAAGGCCTTTCTTGCAGATCCGGCATTTCGGCCCGAGCCAAATCCCATTGCCCTATCGGCGTACCTGACCTATCAGTATGTGCCCGCGCCGCTTTCTGCCTTTGCCGGCGTGCAGAGGATTCCCGCCGCGCACTACATGGTCGTGGAAAACGGCAAGCTGTCTCTCCACCGTTATTGGAGACTCAGCTACGCTCGCAAGACGGCGATGAGCGAAGTCGAGGCCGCCGAGCAGCTGCTCGAGAAAATCCGGGAGGCCGTCCGGATTCGACTGGTCAGCGATGTTCCACTCGGCGCGTTTCTGAGCGGCGGAATCGATTCAGCCAGTATCGTCGCGTTGATGGCGCAGCTGGGGACCTCCTCGGTGAAGACCTTTTCGATCGGTTTCGAGGAAAAGGCCTTCGATGAGCTCGCGTATGCCCGGCTGGTGGCCGAGAGGTATCACACGGATCATCGCGAATTCGTCGTGCGGCCGGATGCGCTGGAATTGTTGCCGCGGCTGGTGTGGCATTACAACGAGCCATTTGCGGATTCCTCGGCCATTCCGACATTCGTCCTGGCCGAGTTGACACGACGATACGTGACGGTCGCGCTCAATGGGGATGGCGGCGACGAAAGCTTTGCCGGGTATGAGCGGTACCGCGCCAACGTGCTGGCCCAGCGGTACCAGCGTCTCCCGGCGGTCTTTCGGCGTCGTGTCGAGCGGCTCGCCGATCTCCTGCCAGGAGGGGCCGCCGGAAGCCTGCTCTCCAAAGGGAAGCGCTTCGCGGAGGCCGTGGGTGAGACGCGCGAGCGGCGATATGCTCGCTGGATGTCACACTTCCATCACGGGCTGAGAGTGAAGCTATGCCGGGCAGATTTCCTCGAAGCGAGCGGCCCGGATCCGGAGGAAATGCTGGTCGATGCCTATGCGGCGTCAGACGCGACCGATTTCGTGGATGCCACGCTCGACGTCGACGTGCACACGTATCTGCCGGACGACCTGCTCGTCAAGGTGGACATTGCGACCATGGCCCATGGACTGGAGGGCCGATCGCCGTTGCTCGATCATCACGTCATGGAATTCGCCGCAAGCCTGCCTTCCGGTTTCAAACTCAAGGGCGCCGTCAAGAAGCACATCCTCAAACAGGCGGTTGCCTCGCTCCTGCCGCCGGAGATCATCGACCGGCCGAAAATGGGCTTTGGCGTACCGCTCGAGACGTGGTTTCGCAACGAATTGAAGGAGCTGGCGTTCGATATTCTCCTCAGTCAGCGGATGCGTGAACGCGGGTATTTCGACCAGGAGTTCGTGCGACGCCTGCTCGACGAGCACAGCGCCGGGGTGCGGTCATGGCACTACCAGCTCTGGAATCTGTTGATGCTGGAGCTGTGGCATCGCGCGTTCATCGACCGGCGTCCCGGCGGATTCGACAGTGTGGCGAGCGGCCTCGGAGCGGTTGCATTTGCTTGAAGCAGTTCGGGCGGCAGAGGTCGGGCCGGACACTCCCTCGTTGATCGGCCCGGCGGCCCTGTCGCGATTCTCGTTCCCCGGGCCGCGCCCGCTGCTCGCGTGTGGACTTGGCGTGTTCTGCCTGGTCCTGGCGAGTGCCGCGTTTCTGACCGGAAGCAATGGCTCGTACGCCGCCATGGCGGTCCTCATCTTCTCGATCGGAATCCTCATCGCGAATTTGGAAACGCCCTCGGATCGAGCGTGGAGCACGGCCTTGTTTGTCTGCGCTCTTGCGGTCCGGCTGCTCGCCGTCACCATCATCCACTACTTCTCGATTCGCGGCGGAGGTCCGTTCCTCGGGCCGGACTCACTCAAGTACTGGACTGGCAGTTCCGACCTCGTGGCGCGCGGGTTTGTTCTCGACGACATTCCCCCCATTTATTTTGGCAGCTTCGATGTCGGACAGGTACTACCTGTTCGCGGCGGGCATTCGGTTTGCGGGAGCGGATCTGTTTGCCCTGCAGGTGCTCAATTCCAGCCTCTCGGCCCTCGTGGTGCCCTTGACGTTCGGGGCCGTCCGAGTCCTTCTGTCACGGGCGACCCTGCCGGTTACCGCGGTCACGGCTTTCGCGCCATCGCTGATTTCGTTAACGTCGGTTGATCTGCTGAAGGATGCATCCGTCATGTGTGCGACCGCCGCGGTCGTCTGGGCGGTGATCAAACTCACGTCGGAGAATCAGTTGTGGCGCATGGCGCTCTACTCGGCGATCGGCCTGGCGGCCGGGCTCTATCTTCGGACTTCCAGGTTCTATTCGTTCGCGTATCTCGAGCTCGCGTTTGTCGGAGCCATCCTGTTCGTCGTGATGCTCGCAAAGGTCCGGGCGTACAGTCGAATCGTCGCACTGGCGGCTGCATGCTCAATCTTTGTCGCGGCGGAAGTCGTGCCGGCCCGGTTTGACTGGCCACCTTCTGGAGTCATGGTCGCGGCCACCGTCAGCTACACCCTGGGTATTCCCTCCCTGCGGCGATACGCGTCTGGACTGTTCGATCAAGTCCGACGTCGCGAGACGGCGGCCAGACCGGTTGAACCACCCAAGGCCGGCGTCGGCATCGGCGTCATACTCCTTACTCTCCCGGTCAATCTGTTCAGGCGCATGTACGGGCCGTTCATCTGGATCCTTCCATCCCGATGGAATTTCGAGGCGCTGCAGACCTCCCAGTTCTTCCTCTATCCAGGCATGGTCGTGTGGTACGCGCTGATTCCGTTGATCCTGGTCGGTGCCGCAGTGACGGGGTGGAGAATTGTGACTCGCCGGGAACAACGATTCGGTCTCGTGTTTATCTGGTTCTTCTCCGCGGTCTACTTCACGCAATACTGCCTGATCAATCTGTCATATCGCCAGCGCGACGTGATGCTGCCACTGCTGCTGGTGTTCGCCTATCTCGGACTGAGTGCGGCGAGCACCGTGCGGGGATGGGAACGATGGTACGCCGCCTACTGGGCGCTGTTGCTGGCGACCGCGGTCACGCACCTCGCGGTGCGGGCGGCCCTCGGTCTTTGATCGCAGTTGCGATGAGGGGGATCACCGTTTCGGTGCCATGGAGGTCGAGGAACCGAATATGAGCGACGTCCAGTACTCAGCGGAGCGACCCTTGATCGAAGGGCACCCCGAGCTCGCCGCGCGTGCGGTTCAGGCATTTACCGTGACCCAGGAGTCCGGTGAAGACCGCGCGGCCGAGACTCGCCGGGTGTTGGAATACCTCGGCCGTGTCGTTCGCCTCCCCGCACAGTCGCGACTCCTCGTCGTCGGCTGTGGCCCCAGGCCGCGAACGTGCTCGGAGCTGGTGTCGCTCGGTCATCTGGTTACCGCGATTGAGCCGGTTGCAGGATTTGCCGCGGAAGCGGAGCGGTATCTCGGCGCTACGGCGGACGTGCGTCAGGGCTCCGCCGAACACATCTCAGTGCCCGACGCATCTCAGGACATCGTCTTCTGCGAAAGCATTCTCGAGCATGTGGAATCGCCGAGGTTGAGTCTTTCTGAAATCTTTCGGGTGCTGAAACCCGGGGGCGCAGTCTGGATTACGACGACCAACAGGTGGGACGTCAGTGCCACTGGCAGGAACGGTGAATTCACGACCCCGTTCTTCAACTGGTTCCCCGCGGTGCTGAAAGAGGCCCTGGTCTTCCATCATCTGCATTACAAGCCAAGCCTCGCCAACTACTCGCTGCGGCCGGCGGTCCACTGGTTCACGTATTCGTCGCTCTGCCGGCACGGCAGAGATGCAGGGTTCAGCCGGTTCTACTCGCTCATCGACGTGCTCCGGCCCGAAGACCGCAGCGTGGCCGCGAGCCCGTTTCGCCGCTCCGTCATCCGCATCGTGCAGAAGCATCCGATGCTCAAAGCGGTGGCTCTCACGCAGGTTGGACACATCATCATGGTGAAGACTGACTGATCGCGCGTGACAAACTCGCGTGCCATCCGCGCATGATTGGTCCGAACAGGACAGCGAACCGCTCCACGGCGTTCAATGCCGCCGGCATTCTGGCCGCGGCGGTTTCTCAGTACGTCGTGATTTTCGCGGCCAACGCCCTCCTCTCGAGGGCGCTCGGTCCGGAGGGCCGGGGCGTGTACTACGCCCCGATCCTTGCGGCGGTCACGTGGCTGGCGTTCTGCAAACTCGGTCTCGATCAAGTCAATGTCTTCCTGCTTGGCAGCCGATCCATCCCTCCTTCGCGGCTCATGGGCCAGAATGGGTTCGTCTCCCTCTGCGCTGGGCTCATTGGCTGTGCGGGAACGGTCGCGCTCCATTGGGTGCTTCCGAGCGTTTTTGCCGAGACCCCTGTACTTTTTCTCCTGCTGGCCGGCTTGACGATTCCGTTCGGGATCCACTCCCAGTTGTCAGGCGGGCTCCTGAGCATGATGGGTCAGCCGACATGGCCCTACCGAGCAGGGCTGGCCGGCGCGGTCGTTCAAATCGCGCTTCTCGCCGGGCTGATCCTTACGGGGCGAGCGCGACCAGGCACCGTTCTCGCCGTCGGCCTTGTTGCCGCTGTGTCCACATGGGCAGCCATGAACTGGCCGCTCCGGCGCATGGCGACCTGGCTCGCCGCCGACGTCGCATTTTTGAAGGAGACGCTCCGTAGCGCCCTCGTGCTCCATGTCGGCATGTTGCTCCTGTTTCTCCATCTTCGATTGGACTTGTTCATGGTCAAGGCCTGGCTCGGCACGCGGGCGCTTGGGTATTACTCGCTCACCGTCATGCTGGGTGAAACCCTGCCGCTCGCCACCGAGGCAATCGCTCTCGCGATTCTCCCAGGGCAGGTCGTCAATACGTTGGCAGAAGCCGGCGTCCGCGCGTTGCGCGCCTCGCGCGCGACAATTGCGCTCGGAGTGATCTTCGCTCTCTGCTGGGTCGTTCTCGGCACCACGGTGATCCGATACATCTTCGGCGCGGACTTCCTGTCCTCATATGTGCCGTTAGTGGTACTGCTGCCGGGAATGATTTTGATGGGCGTGCAGCGGACGTGCGGCGCCCCGGCACTCCGGGCTGGGCGGCCGGGCGTCATCGTCGCGATCTATGCCGTGTCTCTCGCGTGCAACGTGGCGCTCAACGTCTGGTGGATTCCGCGGTGGGGACTGGTTGGCGCGTCCGCGGCGTCGAGCGTCTCCTATGTGGTCTGCACGTTCCTCTTCGTGGCATGGACCGCGAGGTTGGCGAACATCGATCTGCATCGCGCGCTGCTGCCTGACAGGTATGATTGGGTGGCCCTGACCACCGCGATGCGCCAGGTTGCCGTACTCCTTCGCGGGAGGAAGAACGGCGATGCGCTTCTGCCATGAGGGTCGCCTCTAGAATTCGTGAGTGCCGACGAGATGAGTGACGTCGTCAGGAACGCCGACGCGCTTCGTGCCAAGACGCGTCGAAGCTTCGGATATCAGTGGACTGAATTCGGCGAAATGACCGATCAGTTCCACGATGACTTTCTCAATTACATCCATCCCGTTCCGCCGGCATTCTTCGTTGGCAAGAGTGGCCTTGATGCGGGGTGCGGATTCGGCCGCCATATGTATCACGCCGCCAGATTCGGGGCCCGGATGGTGGGCCTCGACTTCAGCCGCGCCATCGAGCGCGCGCGTGAGGTGACCCGTGATCTGCCAACGGTACGGCTCGTCCAGGGAGACATCCTTCGGCCGCCATTCGCCCCCGGGTCGTTCGATTTCGTGTACAGCCTCGGAGTGCTGCATCACACCGTCGATCCGGAGCGAGGCTTTGGCGCGTTGCGTCAACTGGTGAAGCCGGGCGGAGCCATTTTTGTGTGGGTCTACAGCAAGTCGCGCACGTGGACGAACCGCGCACTCGAAGCCGCCAGATTCGTGACCGCCCGGTTGCCGCTCACCGTCACGCGGGGTTTGTCGCTGGCTGGCGCAGTCGTCGACACGGTTGGCTTCATCTGGCCGTACAGAATCGCACGGCGGATAGTCGGCCCTCGTGCCGATGCCCTCGCGCTGCCGAGGATCCGCGTGTATGAAAGGTACCCGTTCCAGGTGTGTTATGCGGATTGGTTCGATCGCCTCTCGGCGCCGATCCGCTTCTACTATGACGGAAAGGATCTCGAAGGTTGGGCCGAGCGCGCGGGGCTCGTGAATGTGAGTATTTCTCAGACCGGGCTCTACGGCTGGCGATTGTATGGTGAGGTGCCGCTGATTGATTCAGGTCCCTCACACCTGTGAGCCATATCGACGCGATGGCAGGCGGGACCGACGCATTGGAGGCACCTTCGCCTGAGTCGACGGTTTCGCCGCCCCTGCGTCTGGTTCGCCTCATTGCGCGTCTCAATGTCGGCGGCCCTGCCCGGCATGCAATCATCCTCGACGATGGACTCCGCGCGCGAGGGTTCGTCACTCACCTGATCCATGGCTCGGTGGCTGCGGGGGAAGAGAGCCTTGCCGCGCTCGCCGTCGACCGCGGTCTCCCGACGACATTTGTGCCGCGGCTCGGCCGCGCGATCAGCCTGTGGGACGACGTCCTGGCATTCGGGACGATCCTCCGGCTGCTATGGCGTTGGCAGCCGGACATCGTGCACACCCACACGGCGAAGGCCGGGGCGGTCGGAAGGCTGGCGGCGTTCGTCTTCAATGCCTCGCGTCGGCGTCAGAAGCGCTGCGCCGTCGTGCACACGTTTCACGGTCATGTCTTCGAGGGCTATTTCAGTTCGTTCGCGAGTGCGCTGATACGGACAGCCGAGAGACTGTTGTCCCGCCTGACCGATCGGATCATCGCGATATCCCCGATTCAGCGGGTTGATATTGTCCAGCGGTTTGGCATTGCCCCCGCTGCAAAGGTCGATGTCATCCCGCTCGGACTCGAACTGACGCCTCTGCTGACCCGTCCGCTGGAGTGGCGGGGGATTCGCAGCGAGCTTGGGTATGGCACTGCCGATTATGTCGTTGGCTACGTCGGCCGGCTCGTGCCGATCAAGGACGTCGTCACGCTTCTTCGTGGCATTGCTCTCGGGCGCTCTGAAATGCCCCAGCTTCGACTGCTAATCGCGGGAGATGGAGACGAGCGTCCCAACCTGGAGAAGCTGGCGAAAGAACTTGGCCTGTCCGGCACCGTGCGGTTCCTCGGATGGCATACCGACTTGCGGTCGCTCTACGCGGCGATGGATCTGTTCGTGCTCACGTCGATCAACGAGGGGACACCTGTGTCCCTGATCGAAGCGATGGCCGCAGGGGTTCCCTCCGTCGCGACGGCAGTAGGCGGGGTGCCTGACGTGATTGACGATGGGGTGACGGGCGTGCTGATTCCCTCCAGGAATCCTGGAGCGGTTGCCGACGCCATTCGCAGCGCTGCCAGAGATACCGGTCGGGGTTTCGCCATGGCGGAACGCGCCAGGCTTGTCGTCGGCGAGCGTTATGACTCCCGCCGTCTCGTCGAGGATATCGCCGTCATGTATCGGGAGGTGCTTGCCCGGAAGCGAGGTTCGTCGATTTCGTACGGCAGTGCGGTTCCCAAAGTGCCCGCGCGCTGATGGATCGCCAAACGTGCGAGGCCCGTCAAGGCCCCGCACGTCGCGAAAACTCTAGGGCAGGATCATGAAGTACCCGCTACCGAGCCATCCTTCATACACCGCCGTCGACCCGGCGCTGCGCACCCAGGCCTGAACGACGTGGTTGCCCAGGTCCGCGTTGGTCGGTGTCCAGGTGACCGTGTTCTGAGTGGACCAGTCACGCAACATCGACCAGCCGACTCCTTCGGTATACATGACGAACTTGTACTGCAGCGGCGTCGCGGTGCCGCCTTGTGCCGCCGCCGTCCAGGTGATGGCCGTCCCAGCCTTCGCTGGCAGTGAAGTGTCGCTGTTGAGCGCGGTCACCTGCGCTGGCCCGCTGGCGACGGTCAGGTAATCGGTTGCCGCCCAGACGTCGTACTGTGCCGCCGACCCTACCTTCCTCGCCCACACCTGGAAGAGGAACGTGCCGTTTACGGTCGGCGTCCACGTGAAGGAACTTGTGGTGCTGTAAGCGCGCGCCAGCGACCACGTTCCCGTACCGCGGTCATAGCGGTAGAACTGGTACTCGAATGTTGCGCTCGGGTCAGGGACCTGAGCGGTGATCGTAACCGCCGTACCGGCCGGGACGGGGAAGCCGTTGCTGAGCGTCAACCGTATGGGGGCACGCTGAATATCGAACATATTCGTGCCCAGCCAGGCGTCGTAGGCGGCGGTCGAGCCGCTGTTCTTGACCCACACTTGCAGGCTGTACCGTCCTTCCTCGCCCCACACCGGGGTCCACGTGTAGGTGTTCGAACCTGAGAACGGTTTGACGATGCTCCATCCGCTCGCGGCCGAATAGCGCACGAACTGGTACTGAAGCGGACCGGTGTTCCCACCCTTCACTCGCGCAGTCCACGTAATGGTTGCACCCGTCATGGCCGGGAATGCGGTATTCGCGGTGAGCGCGGTGACCTGAGGTGCGGTACGAGCGACCGACAGTGTCGGTGTCCCACCCCACACCTCGTATGACGCTGTGCTGCCGACGCGTCGCGCCCATACCTGCATGAGGAAGTTGCCAGTGGCCACAGGCGTCCACGTTGCCTGATTGCTGGTCGCGTAGTCGCGAAGGACAGTCCAGACGCCCGTCCCGGTATTCAAGAGGAGGAACTTGTATTCGAGCTGGAGACTCGACGAACCGGCGATCGTGGCCGTCCAATGGACCGGATTCGCTGGCGGAGTCGGGAAGTCGACGTCCGCCGTAATCTGTACAGGGCTGGTGACGACGTCGAACGCGTTCGTGCTCACCCAGGCCTCGTAGACGGCCGGAGAGCCGACGGTGCGCGCCCATACCTGCACCGTGTGATTGCCGAGGTCGTTCCATCCGGGCAGCCAGGTTACGCTCGCGTTCTGGCTGTAGTTCTGAATGACCGACCAGCCCGATTGCGGACTGTAGATCAGGAACTTGTATTCCACCGGGCCGCGCGTACTGGCTCCCGCCGCGGTCCACGTGACGGCGTTACTCACGAGCAACGGATAGCCAATATTCGAGGTCAGCGAGCTGATCGTGGTGGTGCCGGGCGGCACGGGCGCCGGCAGCATCGCCTCGTTGGAAAAGGCGCTGACGAGTCCGGCTCCGTTGTAAGCCTGGACTGCGAAGAAGTAATCGAGGGAGAGGTCGAGACCCGTCACCGTATACTGGGTCACTTTCCCCACGTCGAGAGTTTGCGAATACGTTCCGGTTCGCATCCCGTAAGACACTCGATAGCCGGTCACGGTGGAGTCGGCGCTCGCGTCCCACGCCAACGTGGCGGTCTGCGCACGCACCACCGTGGCCGTGCTCGTCAGAATCAGCGCCGTCGTGATCAGGATCGCTGCTCGGAATCGAAGGTTCATAATCGTCCTCTCAGGTCGGCGGCCCATGCCGCAAGAGCTATACCTCCGACCTTCCCCGTCCTGTCGCGGTCGCTAAGTGACTGTTGACGCGTGAGTTGACCGAGCGTCCCGAAGCGGCCCCGTCCCGAATTGCCCGAGTGCGCCTTACAGGTCCGTCAGCTTTGTCACAAACGCCGTAGTAGCGCATGAGTGCATACTGTTGCGCTCGAACGGCTCGGCATTAACAAATACCTTGCCAACGTATAACTGGCTGGAATTAAGAGAGTTGCTTGATTTGCGCCACGAAAAAGTCGCCATCTCGTGGGCGCCTGATGTAAAAACTGCTCAGGTCGACTCTTTCTGGGAACATTCCTACACAGTGCCGAGCTCCTTGACACTCGACGCGCCGTCCGGGCACTCTACGGAAACCTCCGGAGTCCCCACCGGGTCGGAGGACACTTCTTGTTCCTTTGTTGAGCGAGTGTCGCCAGCCAAACGCATAGCCATCGTTCAGTCCAGCTACATTCCGTGGAAGGGATACTTCGATCTGATGAACTCGGTTGACGAGTTTGTCCTGTTCGACGACGTCCAGTTCACCAGGCGGGACTGGCGGAACCGGAACCGCATCAAGACCACCGGCGGATTGCAATGGCTGACGATTCCGGTTGCGAGCAAAGGACACTATCTCGCGCCCATCAGCAGCATGTCCGTGAGCGATCCGGAGTGGGCGAGGCGCCACTGGAAGTCCATCGTCGGAAGCTATGCGCGTGCCCCCTTCTTCCGCGCGTATGCTCCAGCGATCGAGGAGATGTATCTTGGGTGCACGCACGCGAGATTGAGCGACGTCAATCGGCGCTTTCTGGCAGGCCTCGCCGACATGCTGGGAATCCAGACTCGCCTGCTATGGTCGTCAGATTTTGCGCCGCTCGCCTCAGGTAAGACCGAGCGGCTCCTGGGTATCTGTCACCGCGCGAATGCGGAGGTGTATGTGTCCGGTCCCTCAGCGGCGGCCTATATAGATGCAGAGCAGTTCCGGGATGCCGGCGTCGACCTGCGGTATTTTGCCTACGATGGATACCCGGAGTACCACCAACTGTTTCCGCCATTCGAGCACCGTGTCAGCGTCATTGATCTGATCCTGAACGAAGGACCCAACGCCACCCGTTTCATGCTGACTTTCTAGACGTGCTGCTGTCCATCGTTTCAACTCTCTACCGCTCCGCCGTTCATCTCGAGGAGTTCTACGGGCGGGTCAGTCGCGCGGCGGCAGACGTCTCGGAGGACTATGAAATCGTGCTGGTGAACGACGGTTCACCGGACCGATCGCTCGAGATTGCACTCGACCTGTTCAATCGGGACGAGCACGTCCGAATCATCGACCTGTCGCGCAACTTTGGACATCACAAGGCGATGATGACTGGTTTGGCTCACGCGCGCGGGGACCTCGTGTTTCTTCTGGATTCTGACCTGGAAGAGGAACCCGAGCTGTTGCCGCGATTTCTCGAGACGCTGCGCGCCGCCGAGGCCGATGTCGTTTACGGCGTGCAGGCGGAGCGTCGAGGCGGCCGAGTCGAGCGCATCACGGGCTGGCTCTTTTTCAAGGTCTTCAACCTGTTGTCCGATTCGTCGATTCCCACCAACCTGGTCACGGCCCGATTGATGACGAAACGGTACGTCTCGGCGCTCGTGGCTCACAGGGAACGGGAGACGATGATCGGCGGACTCTGGGCGATCACTGGGTTCCGGCAGGTGCCCCTTTCGGTGACGAAGGGTTCCCGATCCAGGTCAACCTACGGTATCGCCCACAAGCTTGCAATCCTCGTCAACTCTGTCACCTCCTTCAGCTCGGCGCCGCTGATCTTTATCTTTTACATGGGCACCACCATTGTGTGCGTGGCGTCGCTCGCTGCAGGCTACTTGATCGTCAGGCGGTTGTTTTTCGGTGAGTTGCTCGCCGGCTGGGCATCGCTCATCGTTTCGGTGTGGCTGCTCGGAGGGCTGACCCTGTTCAGTCTGGGAATCATCGGCATCTATCTCTCCAAGGTCTTCTTGGAAACCAAGCAACGACCCTATACCATCGTCCGTGACATCCATGAACGGATCATCGAGCCGAGAACTGCCGCCGATGCTTCAGCGGGTGGCCAATTATTACGCCGATAAACTCGAGCGTTTCGGATCGACGGCTGCAGGCGTCGACTGGAACTCCGCCGAATCGCAGCTTCTTCGCTTCAGCCAACTGCTCCGGCTGGAGCCCGACGCCGGCGAGCACTCGGTCAACGACTATGGTTGTGGATACGGCGCACTGGTGGACTATCTGCGCGCCCGCGGGTTGGCCTGGCAGTACCGAGGGTTCGACATTTCCGACTCGATGATCGCTCGCGCCCGGTTGCTGCACCATGACGATCCGAACTGCTCGTTCACGGCGGACGAAGGTGCCTTGTCACCCGCGGACTACACGTTTGCCAGCGGCATTTTCAACGTCACCCTCGGGCACGACGAAGGCGTCTGGAAAGACTATGTCATCGAGACCCTCGCCACGCTGAACCGGATCACTCGTCAGGCGTTTGCATTCAACCTGCTCTCGACGTATTCCGACCCGGCGCGGCGCCGCTCGGATCTCTTCTACGCCGATCCGCTGTTTTTCTTTGATCTCTGCAAACAGCGATTTGCGCCGCGCGTCGCGTTGTTGCACGACTATCCACTGTACGAATTCACGATCGTCGTGAGGAAATAGGCGCGTGGCGAAGCTGATATTGTTTGGAGCCGGAGATATCGCACGACTTGCGCATTTCTATTTTTCAACCGACTCGGACCATGAGGTCGTGGCGTTTACGGTCGATGCGACCTACCGGCAGTCGGATAGTTTTCTGGAACTTCCACTGATCGCGTTCGACGAGGTCGATCGCCTGTTTCCGCGATCGCAGCACTCGATGTTCGTCGCCTTGAGTTACGCGAAGATGAACCGCATCCGCACCGAGAAATACCAACAGGCAAGGAGATTGGGATATACGCTCGTCAGTTACGTCAGCAGTCGCTGTTCGTTTCTGACTCAGTACCCGATCGGCGACAACTGCTTCATCCTGGAAGACAACACCGTTCAGCCGTTCGTGCGCATCGGAAACAACGTGACGCTGTGGAGTGGCAACCACATCGGACACGACTCGACGATCGGCGATCACTGCTTCATCAGCTCTCACGTGGTCGTTTCGGGCCACGTCCAGATCGGGGAGTCCTGCTTTATCGGCGTGAATGCCACACTCCGGAACTCGATCGCGATTGGAGAGCAGACGCTGATTGGAGCCGGCGCCCTCGTCATGAAGGATACCAAGCCCCACTCGGTGCACCTCGGCCACCGGGCGGACCTCTATAGCAAGCCGAGCGACGAAGTCGAGCTCTGAGCGTGCAGTGGCGCAAGCATGGCGTCATCCTCGAGCCAGCCGGCCAGGCGCCGTGGATCAGGACTCACGCCTCACTGCCGGCGGCTGATCAGGGACCAGCCGGCCTGCGCGTGTTTTTCAGCTCCCGTGATGAGCATGGACGCTCACACATCGGGTTCTTCACGTTCGACCCGGATGCGCCGTCCGCTCCTCCTGGCGTGAGCGCGTCTCCTGCGCTCTCACCGGGTGCCCTTGGTGCGTTTGATGATGCCGGCGTCACCAATTCGTGCGTCGTCCGTCATCATGGCCGCTTTTATCTGTATTACACCGGCTGGAGCCTAGGCGTCAGCGTTCCGTTCTATCTCTCGGCTGGTCTGGCGATCAGTGACGACGGCGTGACCTTCCACCGGGCATCGTCCGCGCCGCTGCTCGAACGCAACACCGCGGACCCGTACCTGACTGCGTCTCCATGGGTTCTGGTGGAGGGGCAGCGATGGCGCATGTGGTACGTCTCCGGCACGGGGTGGGAACTGGTGAACGGGGCACCCCGTCATCGGTATCTCATCAAGTATGCGGAGTCATCCGATGGCACACTGTGGTCGCGCGGTGAAACGGTTTGCATCGGCTATCGCAACGAGCAGGAGTACGCATTCGGCCGGCCGTGTGTGATTCGGGATGGTGAGCTTTACAGAATGTGGTACTCGTATCGAGGTGATCGATATCAACTGGGATACGCCGAGTCATCTGACGGCATCTCATGGGTCCGCAAGGACGACGAAGCGGGGTTGCCGCTCTCTCCGCACGGGTGGGACTCGGAGATGATCGCCTATCCTGACGTCTTCCGGCACCGCGATCGCCTGCAGATGCTGTACAACGGCAACGGCTACGGCAGGACCGGCATCGGCCTCGCCACGGCCGAATGAGGAGCTGTCCACGTTGCCGTACGGGTCATCAGGCGCCTGATTGGGTCTGTCCCGCGTGCGGCGCAGCCCCGGTCCCCATCCAGGGCATTCTGAGTTTCTCGGCAGCGTCCGACACAGCGTCCGACAAGAGGAGTGCCGACCAGGACGCGGACTACCTTCGGTCGGATCTGGCCGCCGCGGAGCGCTGGCACTTCTGGTTCCAGTCGCGCCGCCGGCTCGTGTTGTGGATGCTTCAGCGCTATTTTCCGAACATGCAGTCGCTCCTGGATGTCGGTTGCGGGAGCGGATTCGTGCTCGAGGGGGTTCGCGAGCAGCGTCGGGACGTTGCGCTTTCAGGCACCGATGCTGGAATCGATGCGCTCCTCATCGCCAGGAATCGAATGCCGGACGTATTCTGGTTCGAGGCGCTCGCGGATGCGTTGCCGTTCGAGGACGAGTTCGATGCCGTCATGGCACTGGACGTGATCGAGCATATCGATCGTGATGGGGATGCTCTGGCTGGCATGTTCAGAGTGATCGTTCCGGGTGGCGGACTTATCCTCACGGTTCCACAGCACCCGTCGCTCTGGACCGAGGTTGATGCGTTCAGCTGTCACCGGCGACGGTATACGCGCACGGAACTGTCACAGAAGGTGCGGGTCGCGGGCTTCGAGGTCGTGCGTTGCACGTCCTGCTTCGTGCTCACGCTGCCACTCATCATGGCGTCACGGTGGCGGCCCCGCGCCGGTCCATTCGATCCGTCCGCGGAACTTCGTCTTCCACGCCTTGTCAACGGCGGCTTGAATGGGCTCCAGGAGATCGAATCGTGGCTGATCAAATCCGGCCTCTCTCTCCCGATCGGCGGCTCACTCCTGATGGTGGCGCGCCGGCCGGCCGCGTGATGCGGCGGTTCCTGCCGTTCAATCGGCCGTACCTCTCCGGCCGCGAGTTCGACTACATGCGGCAGGCAGTCGAGAACGCACAGCTGGCGGGTGACGGCCCATTCACACAGCGCTGCCATGCGTGGCTGGAACGCCACATCGGCTGTCACAAGGCCCTGCTGACGCACTCGTGCACCGGCGCGCTCGAGATGGCGGCGTTGCTCGCTGATCTGAAGCCGGGCGACGAAGTCATCATGCCGTCCTTCACGTTCGTGTCAACCGCGAATGCCTTCGTGCTCCGCGGGGCGAGGCCGGTTTTCGTCGACGTCCGTCCGGATACGTTGAACCTGAATGCGGAGATCGCCATGGACGCGGTAACCGAGCGCACCCGCGCCATCGTTCCTGTCCACTACGCCGGGGTCGCATGCGACATGGACGCCGTTCTGGAGCTCGCGAAAACACGGCATCTCGTCGTTATCGAGGACGCCGCACAAGCTATGGGGTCGACGTATCGCGGAATCCCTCTCGGCCGGTTCGGCCAGTTAGCCGCGACGAGCTTCCATGAGACCAAGAACATCGTCTCCGGAGAGGGAGGAGCCCTGTTCATCAACGACGAACGATTTACTGAGCGCGCCGAAATCGTCCGCGAAAAGGGAACGAATCGAAGTTTGTTTCTTCGCGGCCAGAAGGACAAGTACAGCTGGGTCGATATCGGCTCATCGTTTCTGCCAGGCGAGCTCATCGCCGCTTTCCTGACAGCACAAATGGAATGCGCGGCGGAGATCACGAGCCGTCGGCTGGAAATCTGGCGCTGGTACTACGAGCGACTCGAGCCTCTCGAAGAATCCGGACGAATCCGCCGCCCGATCATCCCTGACGACTGCGGACACAACGCCCACATGTTCTATGTCCTGGTGGCAGATTTCGACACGCGCACACGCGCATTGGCGGCCCTGAATGCCGACGGCGTGAATGCCGTGTTCCACTACGTGCCGTTGCACTCGTCAGCGGCAGGCCGCGTGTATGCGCGAGTTCACGGCCCGATGGATCAGACCGACTCGCTCAGTGCGCGGCTCATTCGTCTTCCGCTTTGGGTGGGAATGGAACAGGCCGATTGCGATCGGGTGGCGTCGTGCCTGGAGCGAACACTCACCTAGGGCATCGTCGCCAGACTCTGCGCAATCCCGATCAGATTGGACATCAGCACCGCGGACGCGACGAGCACGAAGCCGAGGCGCGACATTCGGGTCAAACCCGGCTCGTTTTCGAATGCGATCATCGCGACGACGCCGGCCACGACCACCGGTATCAACAAGAGGTGATCGTACATGTAGGGGTGTATCGACACGGCTTGCGGGAAGAGTATCAACGAGATCAGATACGGGATCGTCAGAAAGAACAGCAGATGCCAGATGTCGATGGCGCTTTGCCGGCGGCGGCGCCAGGCCCAGAATGCGAGGAGCGCCAGTGGGACGAATGCTGGAAAGAGTAGCGCCATCGCCGGGCGACCCCAGCAGCATGACAGGGGACAGGGCGCCACAACGGACTGCAGCATGTTCGAGAAGTAGCGCGTATCGCCGTCGAGGCCGGCGCGAAAGATAAACCCGCTCTCCTTTGGCGTGTAGCCCTTCCAGGCGATCAGCAATTTAGGCGTCAGATAGAAGATGGCCCCAATCGAGGCAGACGCCAGCGCCGCCACGATGGGCACCTTGTTGGCGGAAATGATCTGGCGCAACGTTGCCCCGCCACGGCCGAACAGGAACAGCACCGCGACTGCCAGCATCGGCGCGTGGATCGGGCTGAGGCTGACGAAGATGCACGCGCTGATGATGGCGGGCAGCGGCCGCACCGGTTCCAGCAGAAAGGCGTAGACGAAGATGAAGGCGCCGACCAGCAGCGGATAGACGCTGTCGCTGCTGAATCGATACTGATCGTTCCAGAAGCGCCACGTCGTGACGATCATCCCGTAGGCGAGGAACAGCAGCAGAAGCTTTTGCGGACTGTTTCGGTCGCGCAGCAGTCCGCCCCGAGCGAGCAAGGTTGTGACTCCCGCCAGCAGCACGAACATGTAGACGAAGGGGATGCTGTTGGTTGCCACGTACGTCTGAACTCCGGCGGCGAAACGGACGACACGAACGATCGCGTACATGGCGAACAAATAGGAGTGCACATGGTTTGCGTACGGCTCGCGCTGGTCGAAGCTCTCCAGCGTACGCCAGCCGAGGAACAGGTGCTCGGAAGCTGGATGTGATTCCCAGACGGTGAAGGCGGCCGCTAGCGGGTCGGAGTGGCAGATCCCTTCCAGGCTTCGCTGCATGTCGAGCACGAGGCGGCCGACGCCCAAGTCGGATACGGCGCAGAGCCACAGTGCCGAGGACCAGAACACGAACAACGCCATGGCTGCCGGCAGGGCCGGCGCTCTCGCCGCTGACTTCGGCGTCGTCACCGGAGTCGTCACGAGCAACGAAATCGCGGCGATCAGCCAGGCGCCGATCAGCCACAGTCGTCCGTCCAACACCAGAAATGCAATCCGAGGCGTCCTGAACAGGCTGAGCGCCGGCAGGAGAAAAACGGCTGCGAACAATCCCGAGGTGTCGGTCGCTCTGAAACTCTCACTCGCGGGCCGCACGTACTCGCCGATTTTCGTGCGGGCCATGAAGGCTGAGGCCAGGATCCCGGCCGCGCTCAAGGCGCCGGTGGCGGCGACGAAGCGTCCGCTTCGAGTCGGCAGGATGAGGAACCAGACGCCATTGATCAGCAGGACAACCAGCCACCCGGCTCGCCGAGACATCATTCGTCCGTCATTATCGGCTGAAGCCGTCAAAAACATCGAAGTCGGCTAGCGGCTGGAATACAAGTTCGTTGGGCTGGGCCTAGAACACAATGCGCGTACCCACCCACCGCCGATTGTTCGTGTCCGTGAGATCCGCGCAGACCGTGGTCACAAACAGCCAGTAACTCCCGGGACGCAGCGATGGAACGATGAACGTCGTGTCCGCCGTGTCCGATGCGCCGGTCGCAAGCGACGGAATCGGACGCGACGCGACCGGCGTGCTGTTGAGGACGTAGTCGTTGTGGCAGCTTCCCGTGTAGGTGAGCGGCCCGACATTCTGCACCGTGTCCCGGACGGTGAACATCTCACCGGCCGCAACCGTGAAGGGCAGCGTGTCAATCGTCAGCGAGAGATCGGGTCCAGGCGCCTTGACCTGGAATGTCGTGCTCGCCAACGCGTCAGCAGCCGTTGAACCGACACGTCTCACGCTGACGTCCACGGTGTACGAACCGCCGTCGGACGGACTCGGCGTCCAAAGGAGCTCGCTGGCTGCACCGTACGGCTGCACGACCTGCGCCGCACCGCCCGCTCGGGTGCGCACGAACTGGTACTCGAGGGGATCGGAGGTTCCGCACGCGAAAGCCGAGAACGTGAGCGGCGATCCCGACAGCGCGACGCCAGGCTGCCCTGGTCGTGATGCCGCGTACAGATCCACGTACTCGCTCAGCGTCACGCCTGCGCCGCATGGGATGTCGAAGTAACCCGTGCCCGCCCACTCGTCGTACGGCGCCGGAGAGCCGACTGTTCGAACCCAGACCTGCACCGCGTGCGTTCCGATGTCGCGCACGCCGGTCTTCCATTGATAGGTCGACGTGGCCGAGTAGTCCTGCCCGAGCGTCCAGCCTTGCGCCGCAGCGTCCCAACGCCAGAACTGAAATTCGACGACCTGATTCCCGGCGGTTGTCGTCGCGCTGAACGTAATCGTGGTACCAGCGGCAGCCGGCAAGGGCACGTCGACCGTGAACGAACTGATGTTCACGACGACGACGAAGAAGGCCTCCGTGGTGGCGCTGGCAGCCGCGTTGCCGCCGAGAGAGGCCGATCGGATCCGCACCTGGATGTAGTGGATGCCGACTTCGCCCGGACTCGGCGTCCAGGTGAAAGTGTTCGAGGCGCTGTACGGCTGCACGAGGTGCCAGCCGGCCGAGTCCAGCCTCCAGAACTCATACTCCGGATCGGCAAGACCTGTTGCCGAGGCGACCCAGCGGCCGGACCAGCCGGCAACGATGGGATCGCGCGACGCAGGAGCGACTGTGACCGTGACGATACCTTGGACCGCAAAGGTGCCGGTGCCGGACCATGCCTCGAACGCCGCCGACGATCCGACATTCCTGACCCACACCTGAATAGCATGGATCCCGATATCTCCGGATGTCGGGATCCACGTGTAGGTGTTTGATGCGCTGTATTCCTGAACCACTGTCCAGGTGACGCCGTCCAGTCGCACGAAACGGTACTCGATCGGTCCGACGCCAGCGGCAATGGCCGTCCACGTCACTGTGCTGCCGGTGCCGGCCGACAGCGGGAACGTTGCATTCGTCGTGAACGACGCGATGAACGGTGGGGGAGGACCGCTGACATTGAACAGGCCGCTGCCGGCCCACGCCTCGTACGGCGCAGCGGATCCGACGGCGCGAGCCCAGGCTTGAATCGCGTGCGGACCTGCGTCGGATGCGACCGGTGTCCAGGTATAGGTTCTCGACGCCGAATACTCCTGGACGACTCTCCAGCTACCCGCGTCGAGTCGGATGAACCGGTACTCCACGGCGCCCGCGATGCCCGACGCCGTCGCCGTCCAGGATACCGCGCTGCCTGCAGCGAATGGCGGTGCGCCAATTTGCGCAAGCAGCACCGAAGGTGGTGGGGGACCGTTCACAATGAACGAGCCGGTTCCGAGCCAGCCCTCGTAGAGCGCCGTCGATTGCTCACTGCGGACCCACACTTGCAGCGCGTGTGCGCCAACATCAGACGCCCCGGGTGTCCACGTGAAGGTGTTGGCAGGTACCTGTACTCCTGCGCGACATGCCACCCATCCGCATCAAGCCTGAGGAATCGATACTGCAACGGCGCGACGCCGCCATCGGCGGTCGCCGTCCAGGTGGTGGCAAGACCAACCTGCGGTGGCGCCGACGATTCGAGTGAGACGATGCGCGGCGCCGGCGGAGCGGGCGGAGCAGACGGTGAGACAACGGAGAACCAGCCTGTGCTGGCCCAGTCTTCGTAGTCGATCGTTACGCCGATCCTGCGGACCCATACTTGAACGACATGCTCACCGACGTCAGCGATGGTGGTCTGCCATTGATACCGCGACGTCGTGCTGTACGCCTGGCCGAGATGCCAGCCATCGGAATCCAACCGCCAGAACTCGTACTCGATCGGGCCCGATCCCGGGACGACCCCGACGAGCGGAACGAAAGAGATGGTTTCGCCGGCACGCGCGGGGGAGTGCTCGGCGCCGAACGTCAGCGTCGTGAGGCCTGGCTGCGCGCTCGCCGATTGACACATGGCGGCAAACGCGCCACACGCCGCGGCGACGGCAAATGAAAGCCGAGCGAGTCTATTCATGTGAACGGGAAGCCCTGGCGACAGAGGCGAGTGTCGTCAGCGCCAACAAGATTCTATACCGGTCTCGCCGGTGGCCCGCGCGTTACGTGCCGCGCGGAGCCTGTGCGCGGACGTTACAACTTCGTAAGGGGTTTTCCTGAGCCTAGCGGATCGGCTTATCGAGCGACGTGATCGGCCTCAACTCCGAACTCGCGACGTTCAGCGGAGCAGACGACAGCCAGGCATCGTACGCCGTGCTCGAACCAGCATTGCGCGCCCACACTTGCACGATGTAGGAGCCGGACGCCGTCGGCGTCCATGACCAGGTGTTCGAAGCGGTCCAATCCTGTCCCAGTGTCCACGTCGTGCCGTTGAAGATCAGAAACTTGTACGTGTACGGGACCGGTTCCACCGATCGCTGCCGCGGTCCAGAGAACGCTCGCGCCAGGTGCCACACTGGACGAGGGTGACGCTGAAACTCCTGTGATCCGAAGCGGAGCCGGAGCGGTGACAACGAAAGGCGACGATGCCGTCCACGCGTTATAGACCGCCGCTGAACCGGCGTTGCGGGCCCAGACCTGCACGGAATAAGTCCCGGCGACTGATGGAATCCAATTCCACGTCGATGCGGATGACCAATCCTGGCCGACTGTCCACACCACCCCATTCCACAGCAGGAATCTGTACGTGTACGGACCGGTGCCCCCTGTAGCCGTGGCACTCCATTGAACGGGCGTCCCCGCCGGGACTCCCGAGGACGGAGACGATACCAGCGATGTGATCGACAACGGTGGTGGAGGCGCGACACGGTACTGATCCCACGCCAGCCACGCATCATATACAGAGGAAGACCCGGCGTTGCGAACCCAGACCTCGAGCGCGTAAGACCCGGCGCCAGGTGGCATCCACAACCAGGTGCTCGACGTGCTCCAGTCCCTTCCAACACTCCAATTGACCCCGTCGTAAACGAGGAATTTGTAGGTGTACGGCCCTGTACCGCCTGCGGCCACTGCACTCCAAAGTACCGGCACTCCGAGCGAAGTACCCGAGGCTGGAGAAGAATTAAGCGCGACGACCTGCAAGGGTGGTGGACCGGTGATGGTGAAGCTCGCTCCGAGCCATGCGTCATAGAGCGCGGTCGAGCCATTGTTGCGAGCCCACACCTGGATCGAATAAACGCCGGCAACGGCCGGTGCCCAGTTCCAGGAATTTGACGCGCTCCAGTCCTGACCGACCGTCCAGCTCGTTCCGTCGTAGACGAAGAACTTGTACGTGAACGGACCGGTTCCACCGTTGACGGTTGCGGTCCACGCGACGGACCCACCCACTGGTCGCGGAGATGGAGCACTTGGCGTGAGCCCGGTCACAGCCAGCGGTGCGGGTAAACCCTGACGGAAGTTGGCAATCGTCAGCGCTGTCTCATTCAGCGTTCGCGCATCGTCTGCGTCGCAAGGCGGATTGGCAGGGTTGTAGTACTGGCAACTCGTGTTGGTGCCTTCCGGAACTCCCATCGGGCTTGGCGCATAGGGAGCGGGCGCGGTACGTCCGGGGCTCGCCCAGTACAACAGCCTGGAACAGAACAAACCTTGGCTGGCGCACATGTCGTTGTACGCCATGATCGTGCGCCATCGCGCTGACACGTTGACGTATCCATGTGCGTAGGTTCCTGGCGTCGTCCCCGTATCAACGAACCAGTCGTGGCGCGCGCCCATGTTGTGGCCCATCTCGTGGGCGAACGTGTAATTCGGCGAGACACAGTCGTCATCGACGACGTTGTAGGCGTTTGACGAGAAGGAGGAATTGATCGACGTCATCAGCCAGCCGATTCCGCACGCAGGCAGCGGGGAGTAGTGAACCCACAGGCTGACAATATCGGCAGCGTAGAGGTTGCGCAGAAGGCCGACACTATTCAGAGGTCCCGCCGAGGTCGTGACGTTGGTCAGGTCCACCGACATGTCACCCGATTCGGAATAACCAACCATTCCTGCGTAGACCAATCGAAGACGTTGTGTGATTCCGCTATTTGCGTACGACGTATTGGTCTCGCTGATTCCCACGTTGACGAGCGCACGCACCGCGGCATCACTGCCGCGAAACGCCACAACGGCCGGAGTGTAGAGAACCATCACGTCAATCGTCGAACCATCGTCGGCCGCGGCAGTTCCGGTAGGGATTGCGTCCTGCGCGCCCCGAGCGCTGACGCCCCTCTGCGCCGTCACGGGAGTCATCGGCGGAAGCTCGGATGGATACGCGGATTGATCGACTTGCTCAATCACGTGGAGATCGCCGCCGACATGCCGGATGGTGTACGCCGCGTATCGCGTGACGACGCTGCCGGCAACGACACCGCTGTCAACGGCGAGCGTCACGCTGCTCTCTTGAATCCCTCTCAAGTGCCCGACCCACACGAATCCCGAAACCGTTCTGTCGATACGATCGAGAACGGCCTCGAAGGTCGCGTCGGGAAGGAGGTTCAGCGGCAAGGTTGCGGGCACGTCGCGGGTCGACATGACCTGCCGTCCCGACGACATCCGATCCACGTCAACGACGACCATGCGCGACCGGAGCGCCCGGTGTTCCGGCGCCCGCGTCGGCGAGCCAGCAGCGGGCGAGGCGTCCCGAAAGAGTCCATCGGCGCTCGAGCGCTGCGCGCCGACTCGCGATGGAGCAAGAGTCGACAGCAGCAGAGTGGTGAGAGCGAACGCTTCGAGCGTCTGCCTTCGCGAGATATTCATTGAGGAGAAGGTAGATGGTCGGTCGATTCGAGATGTGTGTCAAGGCACCGCGGAGAAGTCTGCTCCGACTGAGATCGGAGCAGACCTTTCGGTGTCGGAGTGAGTCGGAACCCGGGACGAACTACGGATTGACGACGAACAATCCCGTGCCTTCCCAGCGTTCCCAGGCCGCAGCGGAGCCGATGGGCCGAATCCACACTTGGACGGCGCGCGCTCCGGCGGAGACAACCCAGTCGAAAACATTTTGTGCCGAATAGCCAGGCGTCCCGTTCATCCACGTGGTGCCGTTGTAGGTGAAGAACTTGTATTCCCATGGCCCGGGGTCGCCCGTCACGGCCGCGGTGAATCGGACAACATCGCCCTGATGCAACGTCCCCAAAGACCGATTTGCGGTCAGGGTCAACCCGGTTGACGTTGTGATGCTGAAGAATGGTGTGTTTTTCCAGTCCTCATACGCGACAAGCGTTCCTGCCGTCCGCACCCACACCTGCACCAGGTAGAGGCTGGAATCGCCGGGCGCCGGGATCCACGTGGCCTGGTTGCTCGCGCCCCAATTGCGCAGCACCGACCACGTGCCGAAGGCCTGGTTATAGAGGAAAAACTTGTATTCGAGCGCGCCAGCGCCTCCGGCACCGACAGCCGTCCACGTCACCGGGACACCCGGCGCAGAGGGAGGTGCGACGTTCGCCGTCAGGGCGGCGATTTTCGCCGGACTGCTTCCAATTGTGAAAAGGCCGCTGCTCGCCCAGTCCTGGTACTGTACCGATGTTCCAATGTTGCGCACCCATACCTGCACGATGCTGGTGCCGAGCGGCGGGTACCACGTGTAGGTATTGACTGGACTATAGGCCTGCCCGATCTGCCATCCCGTCGCGACCGAAAACCGCATGAACTGGTACTCGACACCGGCCACTCCTCCGGTGGCGGCGGCCGTCCACGTCACCGGAACATTCAGCATCGGCGGCAGCGCGACACTCGACGTGAAAGAGGTCACCTTCGCTGTCGAGGTTGTAACGAGGAACATGCCCGTGCCGGCGTACGCATCGTACGCCGCAGTCGAACCGTTATTACGTACCCACACCTGTATTGCGTTGTTGCCTCGCCCCGGGAACCACGTGTACGAGTTCAGCGCGCTGTAGGCCTGCGCGACCTTCCAGCCCAAGGCCTCGCTGTATTGAAGAAATTGATATTGGAGTGGTGCTGTGCCGCCCGTTGCATTTGCCGTAAACGTGATCGGTGTGCCTTCAGGCACCGGCATCGCCTTGTTTGCCGTCAGCGACACGCGCAGGGGTTGAGGGCCATTGCTCGAGGTCGATGCCAGCCGCTGAACCGTGGTGGCCGCGAAGTCCGTCGCCGTCGTCATCAACCATTCCGACCTTCCGATCGCGGCCGCAATCTTGGGATAGTAGTTCCCGTTACGAGCAACGGTCTGAGTCGCGAACAAGCTGGCAATCGGTCTTCCTGTGGTTCCACCCAGCTCGGTGGCACCATCTTCGATCGTGCCGCCGGACCTGACGTCGAGGGCATCGTGCGACACCATCATGAACGTGCCGGTCGTGTTGTTGTACGCGAGCCCGAGCGCATCGTACGCCGTAAATCGCGTGGCTTGCAGGATCAGCCCAGGGGCTAGAATGTTTCCCGCGGCGTCCATCAGAACCCCGTACGTTCCAAACTGGTACCAACTCGCCAGATACTGCCTGGTCGAGCTGTTGTAGGCGACTTCTGTAATGTAGGTGCCGCTCGCAACGCTCAGGGTCTTCTCAACAGCACTATCGCCCGTAGGCAGTAGGGCGCCAGACACAGGAGCGATCCTCCTCGCATTGACGAACGCGTACGAGTCATTCCAACCGGTATAAACAGTCAGATATTCATTATTGTCAGGGTTGTAGGCGATCGAAGGGTCGCGAAATCCCCAGCCCGCTGCCGGAGCTTTGGTGATGAGTATCGGCGCTCCAAGCTTGCTGCCGCCGACACCCACGCGCTGCGCCACGATGGATTTCCAGCTGAGCGCATTCGTAACAGGGTCTCTCCACATGCCATCCCACACGACCATGAACTCTCTGCTGCCGGTGGAGTAGGCAACGGCGGCGCCCGACTCGTTAAAGGCTCCGTCGAAACTCAGTTCTTCCACTGGACTGATCAGACCGGCGGTATAACTCACCAGCCGGGAGAAGACGTTATTGATGGCATCGGACTGTTGCCAGGTCACGAGGAAGCCGCCATTGCCGCCATCGACATCAGGACTGTAGGCGACGCGCGGGTATTGGGCGACCGAACCGACTTGTATTGGAAATTGCCCGCCGATCAGGGCTCCATCGGCGCTGACGAACCGACCATTCACCGGGCCATAAGCAGATACAACCAGGTAGACGGCATTTCTGGGATCGTACGCAACCGCGGAACCCTTTACGACCCCATCAATGGCTGAGACCGAAGGTCCGACTCGAGACGCCGTCTGTGCGGACGCGGGAACAGCTGATGCGACGAAGGCCAGGAGGGCAACCAAGAATCCACAATTAGAGCGCATCAAACACAACTCCGCGTTCGCAGGGTAGAGGGCTATGCAGCTAAGCCCACTGTATTGGTGTTTCGGCAGGCCGGAAGGACGACATTAGTGTAGGGGCCGTCCCACAGCTTGTCAACGCACAATATCGTGATTTCTGGCGTCTTTTGAGGTGTACGACGGCCAGCCGCCTGGGAATGGCCCCGGATGAGCGGCTAATCTGCGACGAGGGCTCCGGCGGCTTGCACGACGATGAATCGATCGGGATGTCGCAGAAGCTGCCTGAGCCGGACGACATCGTCGGGTAGCGTCCGCGCCGTGATCCGAGCGGCTTCCTGCTGAATCAACGGATTGTCGTCGGCAAGGCCCTCGATCAGCACGGATTGGACTGCCGCGGGGTCGAACCTGCCGACGATGGCCGCCGCTCTGAACCGGTAGATCCCATTGCGGTCTGCTAACACCGGTCGAGCGGCTTCTTCGGACTCCCGAGGCAGCGCGGTCACCAGTGCCTCGGCGGCTGTCAGTCGAAGGTCGGCGACCGGGCTGGCGAGCATGGCCCGAGCTTGAGTGAGGGCTCCTTCATCGCCGTTCCTGGCTCGCGCCAGGATCACCGATGTACGAATGAATGGATCGGGTTCGTGACTGAGGGATTCGAGCAGCTTGATGGCGTCGGGATCGTGACTTTGCACCAACGCCTCGGCGATTGCGGCCTTGTTCATTGGCACGCGATCCTTTGCCAGCTTCTGAAGCAGCGGTGGTGTCAGCCCCTGGTGCTCGGCCAACGCACGGATCGCGACGCTCACGTCCCGGCCGGTCGATGAATCCACGTATGCCTGAAGCACAGCGATGGCTTCAGTGTCGCCTCGTGCAACCAGCGCGAGCGCCGCTTGCGGATCTCCAGCGGCGCGCCGCTTTTGCAGGGCATCGAGCGCAGCAGTGTCGCCAAGCTTCGCGAGGGCTTCGAGCGCCGCATTTCGAACGACCGGGTCCTGATCGTTTGACAGCACACGAAGAAGGCCCATCGCAATCGGTTGGAGCAGGCCGCGATCGTCAACGTTGCGCCCCGCCTTCGGTATCCACGCTTCGTATTCATCAAGGGCAGCCATCGGCTGCCGCCCTGACGACAGCGCTTCGATCTTGAGTGTGAACGCCGCGTGAGAGCGTGGCCGGTTTTTCAAGACGGCGTTGGCAAGCGACACCGCTTCGTCCGCGCGTCCCGTCGCCAGCGCACTCCAGCCGCGAGCGATCGATTGCGCCTCGCTCGACGGAGTCGGGCTCTGGGCCGCCGCAGAGCTCGCGGACAACACCGACACCACGGCCACTCGAAATAGCAGTGATTTCATCTCGCGCATCATTGTACCGCGTAGCCCCGTGCAGAAACCCTCACGGGCCATCGTCGGCTCGAGCTGATAGGACGCGGGAGTACCACGCCTGGTCGTGGTCGGATTCTCTTCCATGGGTCGCCGGGTACCTCGTCGTTTCCGATCGACGTCGGTCGATATAATGTTGCGTTGTCATCAGCGGAACCGCAACTGTCTATCGTCGCCGCTCGCCTCCAACGGCTGCAGCGATCGCCGCGCGTTTCGTGCATCAGCTGCAATGCGAAGTGGACGCGCTCGGCGTCCCGAGTGAAATCATCGCCGTTCCCGGTGACCCGAGAGGCTTCGGGTACGAATTACGCGAGGGACTGCGACAGGCGCGAGCACCATATGTCATCACGGTCGATCCGGATTTCTCGGGCCGTATGACATTTCTTGCCGATCTGTGGGCGCGGCGAGACGACGCGGAGGTGATCGTCGCGTCGCGATATGTCGACGGCAGCCGGGTCAATATGCCCGCCAGCGCGGACCGTCGGTAGCCGCGTCCTCAATAGCGCGTTCCGCCGCGGCCTGAGTGTCGGTGTGAACGACGGATCGAGCGCCATCCGATTGTACCGGACCAGTGTCGTCAACTCGCTGCAGCTCGAGTCGACCGATTACGACATCCTGCAGGAGGTCCTGGTGCGCGCCCACTCGGCCGGGTGGCGCGTGCTGGAGATCCCGTTGGACTACACGCCGAACCCTGAGGTGGCTTCGAAGGCTCACGCGGCGCTTGCGTCGGCGTATCTCCGCACATTCTGGGCGCTCTGGAAGCTGCGCAATTCGATCGCCGCGGCCGACTATGACTACCGCGCGCACGACAGCCCGATCCCGCTGCAGCGCTACTGGCAGCGAAGCCGCTTTCGCTACATCAGCGAGCTGATTGACGGGGAAGGGCCGGTACTCGATGTCGGATGCGGATCGAGCCATATCATCGGCGTGCTGCCGAAGGGCAGTGTCGCGCTCGACGTGCTGATCAATAAACTGCGGTTCGCGCGGCGGTTTCCGATCCCGCGCGTCCGCGGCTCCGGCTTTGCGCTGCCGTTTGCCGACGAAAGCTTTCCCTGCGTGCTCTGTTCCCAGGTGATCGAGCACGTGCCGATGGTCCCGTCGATGATTGACGAATTGTGCCGCGTGCTCAGGCCCGGCGGTCGACTGGTGCTCGGCACGCCCGACTACGACCGATGGGAATGGGTGTGGATCGAGAAGGCCTACGGTCTGGCCGCGCCAGGCGGATATGCCGACGAGCATATCTCGCATTACACGCGGAAGGGACTGCTCGAGGACTTCGCACGGCGCGGCTATGCTCACGAAGCAACGCGCTACATCCTTCGCGGCGAGCTGATCCTGGCCTTTCGGAAACCCGCGCGATGAGTCGTGCGCTAGCCGTCCTGATTGCGGTCTGCAGCGCAGCTCTGCTCGCACCGCTGCGTTGTGCCGTTGTTTACCGGCCGCGTCTTCGTGTTCAACGACCTGTCCTGGTTTCATCTGCCGATGCGGCATCTCTATCAGCAGGCGCTCCACTCGGGCGATAGCGTCCTGTGGACGCCGTCGATCTTCGCCGGATACTACTTGCACGGCGAAGGTCAGATTGGCGCATTCCATCCGTTTCACCAACTGATCTATCGCGTTCTTCCGCTTGGGCCGGCTTTCAATCTCGAGCTGATCGCCAATTACGTGGCGGCGTTCGGAGGAACGTTCTGGTTCTTGCGGCGGCTTCAGTTCGGCCAGACGCCGGCGCTCTTCGGTGCCATGCTGTTCGCGTTCAGCGGCTTCAACCTGCTGCATCATCAACATCTGAACATGGTGGCGGTCGTCGCGCACATGCCATGGCTGCTCGCCGCCGCTGATGTTGCTGATCGTGGACGAACGTAGGCGCGTGCGAACGCTCGCCGTTGCCGCGATCGCGCTAATCCTCGGGTCCGAGTTCCTGCTCGGATTTCCGCAGGCTGTCTGGTGGAACGTGATGACGCTCGCCGCGTTCGGTCTGTTCCGCGCCGGCGAAACGAAGCACTGGCGCGCGGCTCGTGCCGTGTGCCGCCGCCGTCCTGATCGGCACGCTCCTGGGCGGAATCCAGCTGCTGCCCACCGCCGACGTGGTGGCCCACTCTGAGCGAGTGGCCTTTACGCGCGACTTCGCGCTGACCTACTCGCTGCATCCGGTCAATCTGCTCCAGACTGTGGTCGCCTTACATTTTTGAGGCGGGCGCCTGGAGCAAAGTCGATCCCAGGTGGTTCCACGAGTTCGGGATCTACTCCGGCGCGATCCTGCCGGTCGCGCTGATCTGGGTGTGGAGCCGCCGTCACGCGTTGCCGCGCTCGTCGAAGACTGATCGCGGCGGTCACGGTGTTCGCCGCGGTGACCTTGCTCCTGGCCCTCGGTCGCTACGGCGGTCTTGCCGTCCTGCTCTCGTATTTGCCGGTGCTTCCGAAGCCTGCGCGCGCCGACCCGATACATCGTTCTCGTGCAATTTGCGCTCGCGATTCTCGCCGCGATCACGTTGGAGGATCTGATCGCGATTGCCGACAGGCGCAGCGCCGCAGTCTCGCGCGCGATGCCGGCACTGTGGATTCCGGCGGCGCTTGGGATCGTGACGACGCTGGCCCTGAACACGGGAGTGCTGCCGTACGGCCCGCAGACATTCTCGCGCGCGGCCGTTGCAGCCGACAGGCGCCGCGTTCGTGGTGGCGGTTACGGTTCTCGTCTTCCTGGCCGGACGCCAGGTTCGGTGGGCACTCGGCGCACTGGTCATCGTCACCGCCGCGGATCTCGCCGCCTGGGGCTTGGCTGTACGTGTATCGCGAGCCGCCTCTGACGATCGAGGAACTGACGCGAGGGATCCCTGAGGCGCCTGCCGATCCGGCCGATTCATACGCGTTCGCACCGTTGCGCGGACCATACCGTACCGATGTCCTCGTCTTGCGAGGATACCGGCTCACGAGCGGCTATGTCGGCCTGTTTCCGGCGACCTTCTATCCGCGCGACAGCGAGACAACCGCGCGCTTGTCGGGAACGAAATGGTTTTTCACGCCGGACGGTGTCAGACATCCGTGCACAGGGCGGGGTCGAACGGGTGCGACTCCTCGACGAGCAAGGGCACGCCGCGACGTGGAGTGGCCTCGATGGTCGTCGATCGTCCGGGACATCTGGTCGTGGATGTTGTCGCACCGGGCTCGGCGCACGCTGGCGTTGACCGAACGGTTCCACGACGGCTGGCTGGCGACAGTCGATGACGTGCCTCTGCAGACGGTCCGCGGTCGACCACGACTTCCTCGGCTGCGTGGTGGAAGGCGGGCACGCACCGGGTGAGTCTTCACTTCATGCCGCGAAGCTTTGTCTACGGTTCACTCGCTTCGGCGATCGGCGTTGCGCTTCTCGCGGGAGTGCTCATCATCGGCTTGAAATGACTGCCGATTTCACGTTTCGAATCAGCGTGCCGTCCTGAAGAACCGCTCTCCGGCGATTGTCTGCTCGAGCTGATAGTGCTGCAGCACTGAATCGATCACGCCCTGTGTCAGGTTGACGTTGGCATACCACGCCTGGCCCTTTGCCGTGGCCGGATCCTGTTCGACCACCACGCAGGTGAACTCACGGCGGCCAATGCGTTCGATCAGGCTTCGCTCCACGTCCGGCCGGTTCAACGCGACGACATGAAACGCGAACGGGTCGAGGAGCACCGGGCGCTGCCCGGCGAGGATGGGAATCAGCGGTGACTCAGAAACGATGGCGCCTCCGCAGTCATTGATCGCGGCAATTAGTGCTCGGCGATCCCGAACGCCTGCGTTCACGGACCCTTCGTTCACGTTCGTCACGACCCGCGCCAGGTTCTGTGCCGCCATCCACACTCCGAGTACCGAGCAGCACCACGTATCCGATGTCGCGCGTTCGCCCGCGCTGCGCCGCGACGATCGCCGTCAATACGACCACGGCGGCCACATACGCATCGACGATCTGGCTGGTGAGAATCGTTCCCGGACTCGTAAAAATGACGGCCGTGATCGCCGCCGTCGCAACCAGATAGAGCGCTGGGAGCGAGCGCCACGCCTGGCGCCACGCCGCGAGCGACGCGATCGTGAGCAGGAAAACGACGGTCAGGAGATGCGACGTGCCAATCAATTGCACGGCTCGCGTAATGGCCGCGGGGCTGAAGAGAGATAGCGCGGATGACCCGGCGAGCGCGCACGCGCGGAACGATTCGATGGCCCGCCCCTCACTGATCACGTTGATGAGGCCGAGCATCAGAATCGCGCCGCTCGCCGTGACCATCGCCAGCTTCACTGCGGCTCTGCGGCGGCGTGCCACGAGCAATGCCAGCACGGCGGCAAGTGGCGCGTAGACGCACGTCACCTTGGTCATGAACGCCGCAACGAACAGCGCGGCCGCCAGCAGAACGTATCTGGTCGAATCCGCGCGCGTTTCGATTGGCGTAATTACCGCAAGCCCGAAGATCGCGAACGCCGCGGCCAATGGTTCGCATCGAATGGCGAAAGCGGTCTGATGGACGAAGTATGCGGCGATTGAGAGTGTTGTTCCCGCGATGACGAGCGAAGACGGCACCGCCAGCCGCTTGAGCAAGAGCGCGACCGAGGTCCCCATCGCGATCAGGCCGATCATGCTCACGGTCACGCCAGCTGTCACCGCGTCGGCGCCAAGGCGCATGAGGCCGGCAGTCAGCACGAACAGCATCGGGAAGTAGCGTGTCCCGCCGTACTCCGTGCCGTTCCAGAGCGGGCGATAGAACACACCGTCATGGGTATCGCGCGCGAGCGCGAGCCACACGCCGCTGCCGAGATTGAGATAAGTGCCGCTGGCGATGCTGATAATCGAGTCAGCGATCAGCAGGATTACGGTCAGCGCCGCAACCCAGACGATCAGACGGTCTGCCCATCTGCTCATGATGTGCGTGATATCGTAGTTTGGTTTTGTCCGGACGAGAGAACGAACAACACGGCGTCAGAGAATGGTACGTCCGCGTCGTCGTTGTCGCGGCAGTCGTCGGCGCTGTCCTGGGCGCAACGGCTGTGGTGATCGCTTACGTTCTGCACCCGACGCTCACGCTGGAGATGGATCGATCGCTGCCGCGAAGATTCGCTTCGGGTCTCTACGACAGTGAACGTTCTGACCAGACGACCTTCGCGTGGACCGCGCAAAGAGCCGACATCAAGCTCGCAGACCTGGATCGACGAACACCATGGACCTGCTCGGTCAGATTCCGCGGCGGGCGATCCGATCCGGCAACCCAACCCTCCGTTGATCTCGTCGCCGACGGCATCGTGGCCACGACGGCGAAGGCGAGCAATGAATTTCAGGATGCGACGGTGGTCTTGCCGGTCAGGCCTGCGCGTGGTGCGGTGCTGACGATTGCGAGCGTCCAGCACCATCGTTCCAGGTCCCGCAGATCCGAGACAGCTCGGCATCCAGGTCGACCGGATTGCCTGTGCGCCGTCAGGCGGCCTCGCGTTCCCGCCTTCCTCGACCGTCCGTGACGCGGCACTGACCGGCGCGATCCTCGCGGCAGCATTTGCGCTGGCAGGCGTGCCGCTCGCGCTGACGATCGCCTGCGTTGTCGTACTCGACGACGCTGCAGTCGCTTCCGCTGTCCGCCGGGCCGGCGCCCTACATCCGGGTTTTCCGCGACGATGGTGTGGTTCGCGCTGTGGATCGGGGCTTCGACAGTTGCGATCGTTGCCGCACTTGACCGGTTCCGTCACGCCACTCTCGAGAATTCCGCTCGCATCGCGATCGTCGATTTCGGCGGCCGTGCTCTACCTCAAACTGCTCGGTCTCCTCCATCCATCGAAGCTGCTCGTAGACGCCGTCTTTCACGCCCATCGCCTCGAGTGGGTCATGGCCGGGCAATACTTTTTTACGCAACCGATGCCGAGTGGCGTCACCTTTCCCTACGCCGTCGGGCTGTATGTCTTCGCTGCACCGTGGTCGGTGTTCACACACGATCACGTCACCTTGCTGCGAGTGATCGTGTGCGGCGCGCAGACGATTGCGGGTGCGCTGTTGTATCCGGTCATCATCAAGGCATGGGGCGATCGAACCGCGGCTCTGACGGCGATTGTGCTGTTCAGTCGTCGTGCCGCTGCCATTCGGCCTGCTCGGCAACGCGAATCTGACGAACATGTTTGGCGAGTCGGTTGCGCTGGCCGCCGTGCTGACCGCGTCGTTGCTTCCCGCTGGAGGCGCGGTGCTGCCGCTCGTCTTGATTCTTCCTCCTGTCAGCCCTGGCTTTCTTGTCGCACGTCAGCACGTTTGCGATTCTTGGTGTGACGCTTGTGGCCCTGGCTGTCCTTCATCGCATATTCGTCGTGCCTGCGCGTACCGCCTGGGCAATTGGAGGCGTTGACGATCGTGTCCGCGGTCCTCGCTGTCGTTCTCTACTACGGCCATTTCGGGGAGGTCTACAAGAACGCTCTTCGTGTTCGTGCCACGGCCGCCGCATCGCAACCGCAGGTTGAAACTCCACCGTCACCCGTTGCTGCGCCTGCGCAGAATGTCGGCGCTCGGGACCCGGATCGCAATGCGATGCGATTCGCCGTCGGGATGATCGGCTGGCCAATCGTGCTGCTGGCGCTCGTTGGAATCTGGCGCTCCGTCGTGGATCGGCTGCGCGCGATCGCGCAACGCTCGCCGCGATGGCGTGGGCTATCGCCTGCCTCGTGTTTCTCGGCGTCGCGGTGATGCGCGTCGATGCGCCATTTCAGCGTTATGCCGCCGAGTTCTTCGGCCGCGTTCTGCTTGCGACCTTCCCTGCCGCCGTGGTCCTCGCGGCACGAGGCACGGGTTGGGCGTGGACTCAGGGACTGCCGACGCGCCTCGCCTCGGCAGTCATTATCGCGTGCGCTGTGGGCCTTGGCGTCAGGAGCTGGGCCGCTTGGTTTCTTTAACTCTGCGCGGCTTTAACGGTTCTGCGGGGGTTCGGTCGCCGATCTTCTTCTCAAGCAAAGGGCCCGCATCATCTGCCCGCAGGGCCGGTGACCACCGACAGGAACTCGTCATAGTCGCGAATGTAGTCCGCGGGATCGTAGAGGTCCGACGCAAAAACCAGCAGCAACCCATCAGCTGAGTACTGATACTGTACCGCCCAGATCATCGGCGGTACATGCAGCCCGATGCTCGGACGATCGAGCACGATCTCCTCGCTCGACCTGCCATCGTCGACCACCACGGAAAGTGACCCACGAAGACAGACGAGGAACTGATGACAGCGTCGATGCGCGTGCTCGCCTCGCACGTCCTTCCCCGGGACGTCGAAGCAAACGAAGTAGCGCTTCGGAACGAAAGGCACCTGCTGGGGAAATTCGCCGACTGCGAGGCTGCCACGCAAATCGGCGAAGACCGGCAGCCGACGAACCGTCACGCCGTTCACCGAGGTCTCTCGAATGTCCGATTCGCGGACGACCGCGGATTTCGGAGGAACGGGTTCTCCACGTTTCGTGTCGACGTAGCCGATGATGCGCGCGGGATTGCCGGACACCACGGCGCGGGTTGGAACGTCGTGGGTGATGACGGCACCTGCGCGCGACCACGGCGCGTGCGCCGATTCGCAAACCGGCAAGAATCGACGCCCCGCCGCCGATCGACGCGTCGCGTCCGATGTACGTTTCTTCGGTTTTGACCTGAGCCTGCGTGCTCTTCGGATACTTATCGTTTGAGAACGTCACGTTCGGCCCGATGAAAACGTCGTCGGCGACGCGCAGGCCATCCCACAGCTGCACCCCACACTTGATCGTGACGCGATCGCCAACGATCACATCGTTCTCGATGAACACGTGATCGCCGATGTTGCAGTCCTTCCCGATCGTCGCGCCCGGCAGAACGTGCGCGAAGGCCCAGATGCGAGTGTTCTCGCCAACGGTGACCGACTCGCACAGCGCGAGCGGATGGACGAGCACGTTGGAAGCCGCTGGTTGACCCGTCATGGATTCTGAATGCTAGCGCTCAATGGATGCCCTGAGCAACAGCCCCGCCGTCCGACCGAAGATACCGTTGCGGACCGGGGCTCCTCGTTTTTTCGGCCGGATCCGTGTGGTAATCTTCTTTGCGCATGGCCAAGCGCGCAGTGATCACCGGCATTACCGGACAGGACGGCTCCTACCTGGCTGAGCTGTTGCTCGAAAAGGGATATGAGGTCACTGGCATTGTCCGGCGCTCGAGCGCGCCGAATCTCTGGCGGATCGAGCATCTGCTCGATCGCATCGAGCTCCGTCCCGGCGATCTCCTCGATCAACAGTCACTGATGAAGGTGCTCGCAGACGTGCGGCCGCAGGAGCTCTACAATCTCGCCGCGATGTCGTTCGTGCCCGCGTCGTGGGACCAGCCGATGCTCACTGGGGAATTCAACGCGCAGGGAGTGACCCGGCTGCTGGAGGCGGTTCGCCAGGTCGATCCCAGCATCCGCTTGTATCAGGCATCGTCGAGTGAAATGTACGGGAAGGTCCGCGAGGTGCCGCAGACCGAGCTGACGCCCTTCTATCCACGCAGCCCCTACGGCGTCTCGAAGGTGTTTGCGCACTACATCACCGTCAACTACCGCGAAAGCTACAACCTGTTTGCGGTGTCCGGGATCCTGTTCAACCATGAGTCGCCACGGCGTGGTCTTGAATTTGTCACGCGCAAAGTGACCGATGGTGTCGCGCGAATCAAGCTCGGGCTGGCGGACTCGCTGCCGCTCGGCAATCTCGACGCGCAGCGCGACTGGGGTTTTTCCGGCGACTACGTGCGCGCGATGTGGTTGATGCTGCAGCAAACCCAGCCCGACGACTATGTGATCGCCACTGGCGAGAGTCACTCGGTACGTGAGCTGGTCGAGCTCGCCTTCGATCGCGTGAACCTCGATTGGAATCGGCACGTTCGCCTGGATCCAAAAATGCTGCGTCCCGCAGAGGTGGATCACCTGATCGGCGATGCCTCGAAGGCGCGCACGGCGCTCGGCTGGAAGCCTGATGTCGACTTTGCCGGCCTCGTGCGCCTGATGGTCGATGCCGATCTCGAACGGTTGTCCCGACTTCCAAGTACTCCACGTGTCGCGGCACAATGATCCGCCCGGCATGACGCCGCGACCGCTTGCGTGGCGCGCACCGTGAGCCTCGTCATTTGGTACGTCGTGTCTTTTGCGGCGTCCGCCGCGCTCGTCCCCGTCTGTCGATCGATTGCGATTAGAAAAGGATACGTTGCCCGTCCACGCAAGGACCGCTGGAACAGCCGGCCGACGGCGTTGTTCGGCGGGGTCGCGATTGCCGTCACGGTGCTGGGCCTGGCTCTTGCCGGCGGCGATCTTCTCCAGTTAGCGCTTCCGCTCATCGGCGGTCTTGCGATCTTCCTCGTTGGCTTGACCGACGATTTACTGTCGCTGAAGCCGACGACCAAGCTCATCGCCGAAATCGCGCTGGCGGCGATGTTCGTGTTCTTCGGAGAGCGCTTGAACTGGAGCCAGGTCACCGTCGTGGACATGCTGCTCACGATGGTGTGGCTGGTTGCCCTCACCAACGCGTTCAACTTGCTCGACAACATGGACGGCCTCTGCGCTGGTACTGCCATCATTGCCGGCGCCGCGCTCCTGGTCGGATTGCTCGGTCGGCCAGACGTCGGTCCGGAGACGCGCTACCTGGCGATTCTGCTCGGGGCCACGAGCGGTTTTCTCATCTATAACGCGCACCCCGCATCCATCTTCATGGGTGATGCCGGCAGCCTGTTCCTCGGCCTCACACTTGCCGCGCTGACGCTGACCGCGGGCGGACCGACGCATGATCGTTCACGAGTGTTTTCGGTCGTGGTGGCACCGATGCTCGTGCTGCTGATTCCAATCTTCGACACCGCCCTTGTCACCGTGTCGCGTCTGGTTTCAGGGCGTCCGGTCTCGCACGGAGGACGCGACCATTCGTCGCACCGGCTTGTGGCCATCGGCCTGTCGGAACGACGCGCCGTCACCGTGCTCTGGGCACTTGCGGCGACGGCGGGCGCCATTGGATTTGTCGTCCGGCGTACGACGGACGTTGACGCGTGGCTGCTCAGCGCCGTCTTCGTTCTGGCGATGGTGGTCTTCGCCGCGTATCTCGCGCAGGTGCGGGTCTATGACGAACCCTCGCGGATCCCGCCGCGCGGAGCGACGCTGATTCTGTTCGAGCTCATGTACAAGCGCCGCGTGGCGGAGGTCCTGCTCGACGCCAGCCTGGTGTTGATTGCCTACCACAGTGCGTGGCGGCTGCGGTTCGAAGGTCCGGAATGGAACGCGTATGCCGGAAGCTTTGTGCAGTCCGTGCCGATCGCACTGGCCATCCAGATCGTGGCGTTATTCGTCTTTGGCGCCTACCGTGGGACCTGGCGCTATTTCGGTCTCATGGATGGTGTTGGATTCGCCAAGGCCGTTACGACGGGAACGCTGGCGCTGATCGTCGCGCTCGTGTATCTCTATCGGTTCGAGAATTACTCCCGCGCGGTGTTTGTCATTTACCCGGCGCTGCTGATCCTGCTTCTGTGCGGCTCCAGGGCGTCCTTCCGATTAATCGGTGAATACGCCCGCCGCCGTCGTCCGGGGCACCGGCTGGCCATTTACGGTGCCGGCGAAGCGGGCTCGCTCGTGCTTCGCGAATTGCTCGGGCACCCTTCCGAGCAGTTTCGAATGATCGGATTCATCGATGACGATCCGGGCGCGCACTCCCTGCGGTTGCAGGGCTACCCGGTCCTCGGCGGCGAGCGAAAACTCGTTGAGCTGATCCACACGGGCAAAGTAGACGTCGTGGTGATTGGTTCTCTGCACCTTGACCCCGAGCGCCGGAGCCGGCTGGAGCGCGCGTGCGGTGAAAACGACGTCAGGCTGATGAAATTCAGCTTCCGGCTCGACAACCTCAACACCGCGTCGTAATCGACGTCGTCCCGCATCCGCGAACCTGCCGGCACCGGCGAGGGCGCCAGCACACGGACGTACCAGAGTCTGACGCCGAGCCGATCGCCCGCGTCGCGAGCGGAGTACCTGGGGCCGGCCGATTCAGCGGACACGAGTGTATCGGGAACGATCGTGAGTGTGTTGATCCCGACCCGAACCTTCTCGGCGGGCAGCAGCAGCGGATACGAACCGACACGGTCGGGACTCCACGTCAGGATGAGGGTTGCCAGCAATTGATTGTTCAACAACACCACCGCGCGGTGCTGCCGATCTGGAGCGACCGGATCGAGTCGGAGCACGACTTGATACGTGCGGTGGGCGGGAAGGGGAAGCCGCACCACACTCCGATCGCGAACCGAGACGCGAAACGTCGGTCCGTCGGCGTACGGCGATGACCAGCCGGAGCCGAAAAACATCGCGTCGCGGTCGCCCGCCTGCACGCTGACGTCCTTTCCACCTGCAATCGTTTCCCGGACGACAAACCAGGGAAGGATTCCGTAGACAGTCCATCCCACCGCGATGAGCGCCGCGAATGCGCTCCACTTCACGACTTGCGCTCTGCCGATGTGAATCGCCGACCCACGACGTCGCACGAACGTCATCACGGAATTGCCAGCCAAAGTGAGAGCTGAGATCGACGCCAGCAGATACAGCGGATAGACATGCATCGTGAAACGCCACTCACCACCGCCGGCGATATTCCAGGTGAGGGCGTAGGGGACGAGCGAGCCGACCAGAATGATCAGCAGCATCCGTCCGTTGGCCGTGAACAGCCATGTCAGCAAGCCGACTACCGCGGCCGAGGTCAAGACCAATCGCAGCCCGGGCAGCCAGCCATCGAGGCCGTTCCATTTGATCGTGAAGGGCTGCACGAACAAGCCGTTCACCGCCGTATCCAGCGACGCAATCGGGTGGCCACTGATCTTCGAGTGCACGTAGGCGGCGGCGCTCATCGGCTGTTCGGATGGAAGCCCCTCGCCGTGACGGTAGTAGCCGGTGTGATAGTTGACGGCGTAGAACGGATCGCCGGTCGCAACCGCGCAACTGATCAAGTACGGGCCGAAGACTATCGCGCAGACGACCGCCGCGACGGCGACTGCCTGCGCCCGGGCGCGACGCGAGTGGGCGGCGTCATCGAACAGGAGCCAGCCAAGGGCCGGCAGCACGAAGGACAATGCGGTTATGCGGGTCAGACACGCGACAGCTGTCGTCAGTCCCACGAGCGCGCCGTTCATTGGCGACGGGTTCTTTCGACAGCGAACAAAGGCCCACGCGGAGAAGGTGACGGTCGCCATGAACACATCGTCGCGCCAGCCATCGACGGACCAGGAAATCAAGTCGTACTCGACCGCGACGAGAAGCGCGAGCGCAAAGCCAGCCGTGCGCGACAGCACAGCTGAACCCAGCAGGTAGGCGGCGAATATCGTCAGAATAGACCCGGTCGCGGAGGCGAAGCTGACGGCCACATCTTGATCCGCCAACAGCGACAAGTACATGCGCGTCAGCGCGAGGAAAACCGGCTCACGCACGTGCGCCTGATAGAAGCTGCGCATCTCGCGCGCGTACTTGATGTAGTTGATGGGATCGCCGCCCACGTAGGGCGGGTCGACGCGGTACCAGCGATACACGGACGGATGAAGTCGGGAACCGAGTGGCACCAGTTCGCGCGTGAGCACTTTCGCCCACACTGGGTGATCGACCGTGCCGTATCTCTGAACGAAGACGTCGAAACGAAGGAGGGCGCCGTAGAACAGGATGGCGAAGAGCAGGAGAGGAACGACGCCGACTCGGCGAACCGCGGTCCACTGGTATCGCACCGGGTTCCGAGCTGCACGGCCCGACCTCTTCTCGTCCGGCGGAGTATCGCTTCCGATCGACATCATCCGGCGGATCACCTACCTGCTGTCGGATTTCCGGCGTGCCAGCACGACCACCCATAGTCCGATCGGAAACTGGACAAAGCGTCCGAATACGGCCTCAAGCTCCAGCGTCTTGGTAAATACCCAGTTCAGCGGCCGGCCGACGCGCCCCATGTTCACATCAGAATGACCGATTCCGAGCTTGGCCTTCAGGCGCTCCATGAACCGCGACAGCACAGCCAACGGAAAGAGCAGGAACATGAAATAACCCGACCGCACGATCTCGTACCCGTGTCTCTGGAGCAGTTCGGTAATCCCGCGACGCGAGTAGCGTCGGTAGTGATGCAGGATTCTGTCATGAGGTCCGAAGAGAAACTGGCAAGCGGGAACGCTGAGCAGCAACAGGTGGTCTCGCGCGGCTGCTTCGACCAGCCGCTTCACGAATTGTTCATCGTATTCGATGTGCTCGAGCACATCGAACAGGCAGAAGAGATTCACTCGGGGGTCGATGTCGTGATGGAAAAAATCGGCCTGGTGTACCCCGAGAGCTGCGCCGCGCCCGGCGGCGCGGCTGGCGAGTGTTGCTGAGGGTTCGAGTCCCCACACGGCGCCGTAGCGCGAGAGCAGCGGCAGGTCGCCCCCGGACCCACACCCGATCTCGAGGATTCGATCGATCTTCAGCGTGGCTGCGCGATCAAGAAAACGCCGGAGAATTGCGCGGCGTCCGCGTGTCCACCAGATCGTATCCTCGATGGCCATGGCTTCCGCTTCGTCGTAGAACTCCGTCGCATGATCTCGGACGGCATTCTTCACGGTGATAGCCCCGTCATCGCAGTCGGTCGGTTCCGGGAGACTCGACGGCCCCGGGGTTGCCAGGCGACTCGCTCGCGGGCATCCGGACGTCAGACGCTTCGAAAACGCGCTCTACAACATACAACGGTCGATTGCGCGCCTGCGCGAGCGTCCGCCAGATGTACTCCCCAATGATGCCCAGCATCAGCATCTGGGTGCCGCCCAGCACCAGCACGGCGACCATGAGGGGAGTCAGAATCCCGATCTGTGGTAAGGCGCCGGTCAGGCGCAGGACGGCGATCAATGACGCGTACAGCAGGCCGCACGTACCAAAGAACAGGCCGAGCAGCGACATCAAACGCAACGGCCGGTACGAGTAGCTGAGAGCGCCATCGAGCAAGTACGTCAATTTCTTGGCGAACGTCCACCGCGATCGGCCACCCTGCCGGACCTCTCGACGATACGGAATGACTTTTGGTGCGAACCCGGTCCATAGCACCTGGCCCTGGAAAAAGGCGTGCGACTCGGGCATTGAAAGGAACACATCGAGGGCACGCCTCGTCATTGAGACCACATCAAACCCGCCCGGTGGCATTTGTGGAAAACTCAACTGCCGAATCAACCAGTAGAACAGCCGTGACGTGGCCACGCGGTAGGCAGATTCGTCGCGTTCCTCACGCGCGCAGATCGCCAGCTCGTATCCCTCTTTCACATGCGCGTCGAGCATCCTGTTCACGAGCCAGGGCGGGTCCTGCCCATCCGCTGACATCGACACCACGTACCGACCGCGGGCGTGCCGATAACCGCACCAGAGTGCACTCACCTGGCCGAAATTCCGCGTCAATTTCACGACGCGGACCAGCGCCGGGAAACGTGCCTGGAGATCCTTGAGGACGTGCAACGACCGGTCACCCGACCCATCGTCGACGAAGACGACCTCGAAGCGCAGCTCGGGGCGTGGGTCAATCACCTCAGAGCTGAGTGACGCCAGCGTGCGCGCGAGGTTCTCCTCGTTGAAGTACACCGGCATGACGATCGACACGTCGGGAGGGCTCGCGAGAGTCGTCATGGCGCGTCGGGCGTCCGAACCGGGCGCGCTGGAACACCGACGACAGTGGTGGAGTCCGCCACGTCGGCCGTCACCACGGCGCCGGCGCCGACGATTGCGCGCTGGCCGATCGTGACACCCGGCAGCACCGAGGCGTGCGTCCCCAGCAGGACCGCCTCGCCAAGGACGACGTGACCGGTGACGCTCGCATGCGGACTGAGCGTACAGCCGTCGCCGATCACAGCATCGTGGGAGACCGTCGCGTGCAGGTCGAGTGAGACGAAACGTCCTAAGCGCACGCGATTTGTGACGACGGCGCCAGGACACAGGATGCACCCATCGCCAATTTCGTTGCCCGAGCCGATCACGCACGACGGGTGAATGAGCGTGGTGAATCGAGCCCCGCGTGCCACCAGCTGCCGGCAGTAGGTCAACTTCGTGCTCGGGTCACCAATCGCGCATACGACCAAGTCGTTCTCCTCGAGTCGAAACGTGTGGGGTGCGCCGACGATGCCGGCTACGGGCCGGTGGCCATCGAGCAGGTCCTCGCGATCATCGAGGAAACCGGCAACTTCCCAGTCACGCTCGCGCGCGGGAATCATCAGGGCCCAGTCGAGAACCTCGCGGCCGAAGTTCCCCGCTCCCACTATATATAACCGGCGCATCACACTCGCTGGGCCGTCGGGGTCTCGCGAAGGCGTTCGACGACCTCCGCGGCATGGTCGACGGCGAGCCTGATGATGTCGCCGACGCGCTGAATGGTTTCGCTGTCGATCGACGTGCCGGTCGGAAGGCACAGCACCCGCGTGACCAGGCTTTCGGTGACCGGTAGCGACGCGCCGGCCTCAGGGTTCGCACTGCGGTAGGGCTCCATCTGATGGCAGCCTGGGTAGAAGTAGCGTCGAGCGATGACATTTTCGGCGTGCAGGACCGCGAGTAACGTGTCCCGGTTCAAGCCCGCCGCCAGCGGGTCGACGACGAGCACGACATACTGGTAATTGGACAACTCCTGCAGGTTGCCGTCGCGCAACTCGATGCCCGCTACACCGTTGAGCGCGCGGCGGTATCGTCCAGGTTCTGACGGTTGCGCGCGATGATGGCATCCATCTCGTCGAGGCCCACCAGGCCCATGGCAGCCGCGATCTCGTTCATCTTGCCGTTCGTGCCAACCGAGACGACGTGATCGTAGCCGGCGAAGCCGAAGTTTCGCATCAGCCGCAGCCTGGCTGCGAGTTCGTCGTTGTTGGTCGTGACCGCGCCGCCCTCGAAGGTGTTCAAGAATTTCGTCGCATGGAAGCTGAAGACTTCGGCCTCGCCGAAGTTGCCGATCATCCGGCCACCGACGGTACAGCCGAAAGCATGCGCCGCGTCAAAGAGCAATCGCAGGCCGTGGCGGGTGGCGACGCTCGTCAACGCGGCGACATCGCAGCCGCCACCCCACAGATGTACCCCGATGATACCTGTCGTGCGAGAAGTAATCAGGCGCTCGACCGAGACTGGATCGATCGTATGGGTGTCCGGAGTCACATCGCAGAAGACAGGCGTGATGGATTGCCACTGGAGCGCGTGGGCGGTCGCGACGAAGGTAAAGGACGGCACGATCACTTCTCCGGCGAGCCCGACGGCTCGCGCGGCAATCTCCAGGGCCACGGTGCCGTTACACATCGCGATGCAGTGGCGCACCGAGAGCAGGGTGGCGACTCGATTCTCGAACTCTTGCACAAGGGGGCCGTTGTTGGTGAGCCATCGACGCTCGAGCGCTGAATCAATGCGGCGCAGTACGGCGGCCCGATTGCCAACGTTCGGACGGCCGACGTGCAGCGCCTCCGAAAAGGCCGGCGGGCCGCCGAAGATCGCGAGTTCCTCGACGCGCCTTTTCATTTGTCCTCCGTGGCAACGACGTTGGCGAGATTGCGAACCATGTCAGGCCTCGAGGACGAGAATTCCATGGCTGAGGTCGTGCTGCGGCCGCGCCACAAGAAGGCTGCCGAAAACAGGGTGGCGACCTGGAACGGAAGAATCGACTTGTACCCATAGGTCCACGGAGCCGCGGAGATCATCGCCACCATGTGCGAGGCCAGAAACAAGGCCGTCACGGTTGATATCGGCGATGGCACCGAGCGACGGACGAGCGCCAGTAGCCCGAGTCCCGTCGCCGCGACAAATTCCCAGTAGAGCGGAAGACCGGATGCAAGGTTCGTGAATCCGAGAGTGAATCCCACCTTACGTCCCTCGATGAGAAGCGTGCGCCACGGATGCGCTCGCGCGATATCGGCAGCAATCGCGATGCTCTGGAGCGCTGACGGCGCTGCCGATGACAATCGGGCGGTCAGGTCCGTCACCTCAGAGCCCACGGCGATGAAGTACGGCAGCTGGATCCAGGGACTCGAGAAGAGTACCGGATGCCCTGACATGATGTAGTTGCGCAACGCGAAGGGCGCCGCTGCCAACAAGTACCCAAGGCACAGCAGCCCGACCAGCCGTGACCGGTGGGCGAAATTGCTCCTTCGGTCGACGGCGAGAAGGTACGCCGCAAACAGTGCCACAAACGATACCAATGATGGCCGTGTGGCCGCACCGAGCGCCGCAACGGCACCGGCGAGCAGAGCCACAATCGGGCGTCGAGTACGGACCGTCGAAATCGTCAGGGATAACGTCGCAAAGACGAGTGGCAGGTAGAGGTTGTCGGTGAATGCCTCGCGCGTGTATGGAAAGGCGTGTCGCAGCAGAAGTACACCGAGAGCACCGACGGCAAACACGGCGCGCGCACCAGTCAACGTACTCCAGCCGAGAATCCACAGCAGTGGCACCGTCGCCGCGACAAGTACGGCATTCGCAAGAAAGATGGCGCCGGCGTCCTCACCAATCACCCAATGAACACCAGCCAGGACGTACGGATACAACGGATAAAAGGGATAGGGTGAGCCGTGGCCGAGCGTCCCGCCAAAGGGCATCAACAGTCCCATCTCCATGATGTCCCGAGCGCCGGCTTCGTATCCGAGCGGGTCGTTGCCTGCAGACATGAAATACCCCCGGTCCGACATCCGGTTGATCCCATACCCGTAGCAGACGACGAGCGCCGAGAGCACCGCCGCGGCGGCCGCGGCCGTGACCGTCGCGTTCCACCGGGGCACGAGCCTGCGATGTGACATGACGGTTGCGTGGAGGAAGGCCAGCAGTCCGGCGATGGTCGCAAGCGTGGTGGCCCATCGCCCCGCAGCTTCCCTGCCGATCACATCCAAATACCGCGGACTGGGAACGGACACGATTGTGCCGGCATCTGAAGGGACCCACCGGATGCGAGAGAGAGGACTGACTCCGGCCGCCTTGTCATAGATGACCCTCAGATGGTGAGGCACGCCAGGCTCAAGCGGCAACGTGATCTGGTCATTGATTCGGTCGTGGAGCGTGAGGAACGCCTGGTCATCGATTCTGAGCTGCATGGTCCCGCGCGTGGATACCACCGCGGCGAGCGGGCCTCGTGCCCGGAGGTAGCCGTCCCAGACGATACGCATGGGGACACTCACCTCGCGCAACTCCGGCGAGTAGACCCCCGTGTTGTAACGCAGACCATTCAGAAAATACATTCCCGGTCTATCGCCGTCGAGATCGATCGCCGCCTCGACCCGATATGAGTGGGCCGCGAATCTCCAAAAGAAGACGGCGGTCGCTGGCGGCGGATCCCGCATCTCATACTCGGCACGCCACCCGACGGGAATGCTGGCCCAACCGATGATCAGCTTCAATAGACACAGAGCAAGGATGCCGAGTGCCGGCCACACCGGCGTCGGCCGAGTCGGCTGAAAAAAGACCAAGCCCGCCGCGACACTCAGCAGAAGTGCCAGCGCGGCTCGCGCCGTGTCGGACAGCGGCGTTCCGCCGAGGAGCGATGACGGCGAGCCGGGCAGGACGAGCAACACAATCGTGAGGACGCACATCAGCAGGAGCACGATTGTCGTGCGTGAGTGGCGCGCCTCAACCTCTCCGATCGTAGTCTTCTCGATACGCCCGAGGTCGTTCGCTGTGGTTATCGCCACTTCGTCTGATGTGCGCGACTGCGGATCTGGAATCTACTGACCGTTATCAATCTCAACATTCTAGTGATCTTTTTCGGTGATGCTCGGGCGAATCGTTCGATGCGTGCCGTCAGCTGAAGCAGCGGATCGCCTGAGCGATAAATGGCGTCGCCGACCGTACTGCCGTCGAGCCGACCGCCAGTCATGTTCAGCAGCGGCCCGGAGCGCTCATCAGCTTTCGGGCATTGGCCGACCCACGATCAGGACCCCGCCTGTTTCAGTGGCCAGATCGTCGAGCGGTTCCGGCGCTCCCGGGATGCGCGACTCGAGGTCGATCCGCGCGAAACGTGTTTTGGCGCGTCGGATCAGATTCAGTCGCACGGTTGCACCGTCGTCGCCGGATTGCAGAGTGACGCGATTTGCCTCGACGCCATCGAGATAGATCCGGACTTCGATGATTGAAGGCGCGATCGATCCATGCCGAAGCGGAATGCGAAGGGAGCGTGCAGCCGGAGAAACGAAAAACGTGGCGTGTCCTCCTGCCCATCGATATCGCGATCCGTCCGACCGCTGCTGCCATTGTGAAAACCCCACGCTCGAATGCTCGACGTCGGCATCGCGAACAGCCGCTGAGATTTGCAACGGTAGCAGCAACATCAGAATGAGGCCCGCGGCGATGTAGGTCCACCGAATCGCGGGACTCGACGGCGCCGGCGGCTCAAACGACGCGGCCAGCCCGAGCGCCATCCAGAATGGATAGGCCGCACCGCCGATGAGCAGCGGATGGCCGCTGAGACAGGTCACCAGATACGTCGTCAGTCCCAGGGTCAATCCCCACGCGGGCCAGGACTGAGCTGCCTGCGACCAGCTGCCACGAACCGCCAGTGCGGCGACGCACACGAACAATACCGCAGCGGGTAGCCCGAGCTCGGCCGCAATCTGGAGGTAGTTGTTATGAGCGTTATCCGATAACCCGGACGCGGGGGAGAAATTCCCAGGCCCAATTCCAAACGCCGGGTGCGCAGCAATAAGGGTGACCGCGGCTTTCGCCGTCGTGACGCGATACGACAAGGCACCGCCGCTCTCCAGATTTCGTCCCTGCGGATACCATCTCCAGCTGACGAGTGCGAGAACTGCGAGAACCGTGACGAATCCTAGAACGAGGAACCTACGGTGCCGAGTTCCTGGCCGCAGCAGCCATCCGCATCCACCGACGATCACTGCGGCTGCGAGCGCGGTCCGCGATCCGGCGATCCAGGTGCCCGCGCCGATCAAGAGCGATGCGGTTGTGGCCGCGGCTGGAGCCGAGGGTATAAAGCCGACCGCGATGAACAGCATTGCCGCGAAATAGGAACCAGCGGCGTTCAAATCAGAGAAGTGCATGTTCGCGCGAACGGTGGCGAACTGCGTGAGAAATGCCGCCCAGGGATGCGGCTGAGCCATGGCCGAGTAGATGATTCGGAGGAAATTGAGAAGCGCCGCAGCGGCTGCGGCCACGACCATCATCCGAAGCACACGCGTCTGGCGGTCAGGATCGGCAGCGCACGCATCCGAAGCCAGGAGCATGAGCGCGACGCCTTCGACAAACAGCATACCCGCTGTCAGCGTGTTGAATCGTATGAGGTACTCCCTGAAGACGAAGAGGTTCAAGATTTCGGCGACAGATTTGTCGGGCCGCTCGATCGACATGATGACAGCGCCAGTGATGACGGCGGCAACCGCAACCAGCAGAAGAACAACCGACGCGAGGCCGAATCCCCGTGGAATCGCGAGTGGCTCCGGCCGAACGGCGCGCCCTGCCGCGGCGCCAGCCACAAACGCGAGCACCATGGCTTCAGAAAAATTCACAGGTGCCGCGCCCGAGCGAAGCAGCACAAGGATCGTGGCCGCAAACGGGCCAAGACCGCTCAGTATCAGCAACGCAGCGAATGGTCGCCAGGCTGCCGTCACCGCCAGAGCCGTGGCAGCCACGCGCGGTTCCCACCCAACTGGCTGTTGGAAGATCGAAGAGAGAGGCGCCACCGCCAGAACCGTCGCCAGGATCCAGGCTGCACGCGCGACGAGCCGCGATCCTTGCTGTTCGATACCCATCCGGCCGTACATTCTATTTTCAAATCGGCGGACGGATGCCGTCGCGGTTCGCCCTCACCGAGCCAGACGCAGCGGTTCGATCTGGCCGCTGGCATAGTAAAAGAAATGAATCGGCTCTCGCTGAGCCTCAGGCGCCAGCGTCAGCGTCAGACGAGCGACGCCATTATCCGCCTGTGCCGCGATCTCGCCGAGTGGCGTGGGGAACGTGATGGCTTCGCCGCTTCGAAGCGGAGTATCGAAGGCGCGGAGATCGTGAGAGAGCAAGAAGTTGTCCCGATAGGGTGAGGTCGTGATGACGATCTGGTTCGGCCCGCTCCTCTCCACGACGATCGGGGTGTCGACGCGCAGCACGCGGACGAGAATCTGGAATATTTCCGGCATGCATCCGCGCGGCACCTCGAACGTCTCGTAATAGAAGTGCGAGTAGACGCTGCGGACGCCTACCGGGCTCGTGAGAAAGACGACATGGCCGGTTCCACATGAAGGGGCGAGCGACGAGTCGACCAGACGTGCGCCGTCAGCGGTCATCTGGCCGGCCCATCGCCAGTCACCGATCTTGACGGAAACCTGAACTGCCGACGCGGCAAGGATCGCCGCGGCTGTGACGAGCGCCGCGCGGCGCCATCGCGCCTGCCACTCGACTACGAGAATCGCGAGGATCAGCGACGACGCCGCGGACGGAAGATACAGGTAGCGCTTGCCCTCGGTCAGCGCGGAGATGGGCAAAAGCGTCGCCACCAAGAGTGCACCGAGGAACCAGAAGCGGTTGTCGTCGAGAAGGACGTTCCAGAGCCACAGGATGATCGCCGCACCCGCCAGAAGCCCTGCCGCGCCCGCCACCCATGGCAGGTGTGCGGAAGGCCCATTGAAGACGGCGTCGCCTGGGCCGAGCACCGGCGACATCAAATAGAACATCGCGAAACCGGCGACGGAAAGCTTTTCGCGAGCCAGCGCGCCCATCGGCCCGGTCGCGAGCGCTGCCGTGAGAGTCGTGGCGGCCAACACCGCCAGCGCGGTCGCCGCGATTTGCCGGCGTCGAGGCCTGAGCCAGCTGCGAACCGTCTCCCATCGCCCGTCTGACATCGCCACAATCGCGATGACCGAGAGACCGAAGACCAGAAGCTTGGGGATCCGCGAGGCGCCGCCGACGGCCGACACGCCGCCGCCGACTTGACGGAGGACGCTGTAGACGCCCAGCGCCACCAGCCAGGGTGCCACGCGCGCGATCGTGGCGCGGCTCGACTCGCGCAGGTGAAAGGCGCTCCAGCCGGCCGCGGCGATTGGCATCGCCACCGCTGCCTCTTTGGACAGCACGGCGCAGAAGAACAGCCCCGCCGGCACCCACCGTTTGCCGGGCCACGCGCGCACCATCCAGAGGATCGCACCGAGCGCGAAGCAGGTGGCGACCAGGTCGAATCGCGCCGAGATCCAGACGACGGCCTCGTTGTTGGAGGCGTGGAGCGCGAACAGCGCGGCGGCCAGAAGGCCTGCGAGCGGGCGAGGCGAGAGCGCGCGGCCAATCAGCAGCACGAAGATCGTGTTGACGGCGTGAATCAGGATGTTCGTGAGATGAAACTGGCGCGGATTCTGGCCGGCGATCGCCCAGTCAATCGCGTGCGACACAAACCCGAGCGGGCGGTAGTACTCGAAGAACTCGCCGCGGAAGAACCGCAGCACGTCGGCGGCACGGTGAAGGTCCCGCACGCGATGCAGGATCATGAAGTCGTCGCCGAGGAAATTCACCTGCGCGGCGGGTCCGTAGATCGCCAGCGTCGCTGCGACCGTGAGGCCGGCGGCGGCGATCAACGAACGCCGCGACTCGGCCGACCCGGGCGGGGACCCGATCATGCGGGCTTCCGGCACGCGACGTGGTAGCCGCTCGTCATGATGCCCTGCTCGCGGTGCAGTCGGCGGCTGTCTCCATACTCCTGGGTGATAAGGAAGGAAAACGGCCGGACCATCTGCGCCCAGACCAGCCAGACCCCCCGCAGCGGCGTCCGGTGCAGTGTCTCCGCCTGCATCCCGAGACGCTGCAGCAGCACGGCCAGCGTGCCGACGGCATCAGTCTCTTCGTGGAGCTCAGTAATCTCGAAACGCCGGAGCAAGTGTCGTAGTCCGTACTTCGTGAACCGGAAGTAGTCGTGCGGTGCGTCATGGATTGGAAAGAGGAACCGCGTCGTCAACAGCAGCTGGCCGCCGGGTACGAGCACGCGGAAGATCTCGTCGATGGCGCGCTGCGGCTCGGGAAGATGCTCGAGGACTTCGGTGCAGAGGACGACCTCGAAGCTCGCATCCTGGATTCCAAGCGCTTGAGCATCGGCGATGATCTGAACGCCGATGCCGCGTGTGATGTCGAGCGCGACCCGCCGAGGAAAATGAGTCGAGTACGGCCCGTTTTGTGCGCCAATGTCGAGCGTTCTACGGTCGCTGGCATGCGCGGCGATGAAGCGATCGAGCGTCACTCGCGTCAGCTTGGCGGACAGGGCACGACCGGTTCTCGTCAGCAACGACATGCTCTCGCAGGTAACACTCTATCCGCGCGGTGCGTGGCCGTCGAGGCAATGAAGCCCTGCTCGGCTGGCGCGTGGAGATCGAACGCGAATCACCACGCCAGCGTGTCTCACGGCGTTTTTGCGGCGGGGAACCGGCCGGGCTATTTTACTGCGCTCTGAAAGAGCGAGCGAGAACGGCGAGTTGTGTGATCGATTGATTGGCGGCGGATGAGATCCTGACGTCGGGTTTCGAGCGGGCGCCGAAAAGCGACGCCCGCTCTGATCCGTCACTTCACCGCGAAGTAGCCTGTTCCGCCCCAATCTTCGTAGAGGGCGGACGCTCCCGCACTGCGAACCCAGACCTGAATCAAGTATGTTCCCGCCTCTCCCGGCGTCGGTGTCCAGGTCAATGTGTTCATCGTGGAGTAGTCCTGCGCCACCGCCCACACGCCGGTGGACTGGTTGTAGCGCACGAACTTGTACTGAAGCGGGCCGGCCGTCCCGCCCGTGGCGATCGCGGTCCAGACGATCGTGGATCCCGGCGGCGCTGGCAGTGATTGGTTGGCGCTGAGGCTCACGACGCGTGCCGGGCCCGAGCCGCCAATCGTGAAGAACGGCGTGCCCGCCCAAGTGTCGTACGGGGCGGACGAGCCGGCGTTTCTCACCCACACCTGCACGGCGTACGAGCCTTCTCCGCCCGTACCCGGAGTCCACGTGAACGTATTCGAAGGTGCATAATCCCGCGCCAGCGTCCACGCGCCTCCGGACTTCAGCACGAGGAACTTGTACTGCAGCGGCGCGATGCCTCCGGAGATGCTTGCCGTCCACTTGATTGGCGTGTTCGTGGGAACCGGGAACACGACGTCTGCAGTGAGGGAGAGAGAGCTGAATGGATCGATAACGACTGAGAAGGAACCGGTACCGAGCCAATCTTCGTACGCTGCTGACGCCCCGGCGCTGCGAATCCACACCTGCAGAAGGTGTGTGCCCGCCGCGCTCGCTCCGGGCATCCAGGTGTAAGTCCGTTGCGAACTGTACGCCTGCGCGACAGTCCATCCGGCGCCCTCGTCGTAACGGATGAACTGGTACTGCAACGGACCGGCGGATCCGCCGCTCGCGGCCGCCGTGAACTTGATCGACTGGCCAGCGTGGGCCGGGAACGGTTTGTCCGGAGTGAGCGAAATCGCTCGCACGGGCTCAGCGTTTGTGACGCTCAACATGTTCGTGCCTGCCCACGCTTCGTATGGGTCGGAGACCCCCGAACTTCGAACCCAGACCTGCAAGCCATAGTTGCCGGACACCGTTGGCGTCCATGTCGTCGTGTTGGACGCACTGTAGCTTTGAAGGACGGCCCAGCCTGCGCCTTCCCGGTAGGCGTAAAACGCGTACTGCAACGGACCGCTGCCGCGAGTCGCCGTTGCGGTCAGCTGGACGGGCGTATTTGGCGCTAGTGGATACACACCGTCGTTGGTAAACGACGTGATCGTTGGAATGGGCCGCGTGATCGTGAAGGTTGTGCCCGCCCATGCATCCCAGGCTGCCGGAGATTGCGTGGTCTTTACCCACACTTGGATGGAATGGTCTCCTGTATCTGGCGCCGTTGGCGTCCAGATGTACGTGTTCGATGGGCTGAATGACTGGACTTTGTGCCAGCCGCCCGCCGAATCAAAGCGATAGAACTCATAGAGCAGCGTCGCGCCTGGCGCGGATGCTTGCGCGGTCCACGTAATCGTCTCTCCCCACGGCGTCGGGAACGCGTGATCCGCCGAGATGGTTGGCTGAGTGAGAACGGCGACCAGGATGGGGATCGTCGATCGGTGAGCCAGATGTTTGCTCGTTGAATTGACGGCGATACTCGGGGCATACAAGCCCGGTGAGACTCCCGCCAGTGCGGCGCTCAGAGTGAACGTGCCCGGAGCGGTGACGACAGCGCTCCCGCCACCGGGTGACGCGGTCAACCAGCTGACTTGCGGCGTTGCGCTCCAGGTGATTGGGATGGAGCCGCCGTTGTTCACTGTCACGGCGACGCTGGGCGTGGAACCCTGTACTCCCGCGATGTAAATCGGATCAGGAGAGACGGTCATCCGTGGCGAGATTGATAGATAGATGCGTCCCGTTCCGCCATCGGCGGCGGGAACGCCGAACGCCATGTCTTCGGCTCCTTCGCCGGTCACTTCCCAGACCGCGACGCTCTGGATTGGCCCGACCGTCTCGTCGCTGACGATCAGTCTGTCGCCCTGGCTGGCCAGGTCGATCACCGCAGGATATTGATCGCGGGAACGCCCGTACACGACCCACACCGCGCCCATACCGCCATTCGCACCCGGCGCTAGCAGCGCGAGGTCGTCCGGCTCGTCCTTCGTAATGTCACCGGATCGAATCCACGCTCCGGTATGGAGCCCGGCAGCGAAACCATAAATGACCGTGTCGGGCACCAGGTTCGCGGGGAGACCGGCACGTCCGAAAATGACGTACGCGTCTCCCGCATCGACCCGGCTGTCCCCAGGACCGTCGGCTTCGGGTGCGCCAATCGCGAGATCCCAAATGCCATCCCCGTCGTAGTCCTTGATCCACACGGATGCGCCGGCATGATCGCCCAAGCCGAGCCCGCTGAACGCTTCATTCGCCCCCGCAGGCAGCGCAACCACGGATGGCAGTGTTCCGGACGCGCGACCATTGACGACGAATACCGCGCCTGCTCCCTCTGCAGCTGTCGGTGCTCCCATGGCCAGATCGAACACCGAGTCGCCCGTGATATCTCCGACTGTCAGCGCGTTGCCGATGCCAGGCCCCGAGATCGTCATCGTTGCGGGCTGCGTGGATAAGTCAACGATGGTTGTTGGGGCATGGTGATAGTCGATGACATACACCCGGCCCGTTCCGGGCGCGCCCGCGATAATTTCGCGAAAGCCATCATTGTTGAGATCGGCGGATTCGACCGCGGCACCCAGTTGATCGCCAGCGGCTCCTCGAATCCGCAGGATCGCGTTGGCCGGCGTCAATGCGCTGCCTCCAGTGAGAGGACCGGCAAAGACGTACACCTCGCCGCGTCCCGACAGCGCACCGGGAGCGCCGACAATAAGGTCGCGCGAGCTGGTGGCTGGCAGGGTCTCGCGCTCGGTGATGAAACCGGCATCAACCGACGCGCCAAACCTGTCGCCCGCAGTGCCACCCGTCAGGATGACATCAGCCAAGTCGAGCGAGAAGTCTCCCGCCGATTGGCGTAGCCATCCAAACAGTACGCGCACTTCACCGCGGTTGCTGTTGGCCGCCGGCGCCCCAATAAAGAGGTCCTTGTTGTTGATGTCTCCGTTGATGTCACCAACCGCGACCCATGTCCCAGCTCGACCGCCAGCGGCCGAACCGCTGACAATCTGCCGTGCGTTGGGACTTGCCAAATCAACTGTTTGAGCCGCTGCATTTGCGGCCACGATTCCGAAAAGACACCCGAAAACGATCTGAACTCGCAGTTTCATATTTTGCGGCCTCACCGAAACGGCTGAGGAGCAACACGTATGCCCGAGTTCGAGGCTGAAAATAGCCGAGGTGTGGGTGGCGGTTTACCGAGAAGTGGAGGAGAACGGACCAGCTGAGCGCGGCGTTACACACCTCATCGCTAAACGACCGCTGGTGACCAGTATCGATAAGAGCGCTCTGTCATAAACCTGAAAGCTCGTTCAAAAGGTGCGAGGGAGCAACGCGAGCGAGCCACGCGACCGGAGCGCGCCGGCGAAGCGGCGCGCGAGAGAGCGTGTAAGGGAGTCCGAGGGGCGAAGCCCCTCGGATAAAAACTAAAGCGCTTTGTCGGCGACGACGGCGTAATCGAGATGGCTGAACATGCGCGAGTTCAGCTTGTCGACGTTTGCGTTGGCGGTCGCGGCGAAATCTTCGAGTGCTGCCGATGCGCCGGCCGGAATCGTGATCGGCTGAAGTTTATGTTCCGGCGCGACCGGGGAACGGAACTCGATTGTTGCGGTCGTGAAACCGCTGGCGATGACCAGGTATTTCAACGTGTCGGGGTGAAGCGGCCACACATGCGTAATGTCGCGGATATAGCTGTCGAAGAACGCAACCCAGCACGCAGGATTCAACGTCTCGAGAATCAGACGTCCACCGGGGCGAAGTTTATGGAACGACAGCTCGAGCAACCGCAGCAAATACGCGGGTTCGAGGTGCTCAACGACTTGCGCGGAAAAGATTCCGCCGAGCGAGCCGTCCTCGAGTGCCGAGAGAAATGCCACGGCGTCGGCTTCGGTCACATCGAGGCCCCGAGCCCGGCACGCCTCTGCCATCTCGTGATTGAGGTCGATGCCTCGGCCCTCAATGTGGCGCGCCCTGAGTAAATCGAGAAACTCTCCGCGGCCGCACCCGACATCCAGCACGGGCGATCGAGTGTCGAACAGCGGCACGTACGATTCGAACCGCTCCCGGATGACGTCTTGTGAACCGCGAAAACGATCTTCGAAGCCCAGGTATTTGTACGCGTCCAGAGTGGGCGCGAAGGCATCTGGCGATGGACCCGGCCGGGATCCGCCCGAATCCGTGCTCGGGGCTCCCACCACAGCACCCGGCGCGACTGCCGTCATCCGCTCCATCTCGCGCTTGATCGTCATCAAGCCCTGCTGCAGCGTCCCAATCGTGTTGAGCACATCGTCGTGCGCGGCCGTGAGCGCGTCCATGCGAGCGCTGACCCGCTGCTCGCGCGCCGACATCGACTCCCATCGTTTCGCGACGCTGTCGGCGAGACCGCCGAGCGACGCATTCAACACCAGGGAACCACCGGCGGTCTCGCGATCTCTGGTGTCCACGTACGCGGTGATTTGCTGAAAATACTGAACCAGGTGGGTCTCCAATCGCGTGAGCGCCGCGAGCTGATCTCTCAGCGCATCGGCTGTCTGCTCGGCAACGCGATGCGCGTTGCGCGCAGCGTTTGCATTGCGATTGATGTGATCGACGAGGATCGAGTTGAATGCGAGCTGCCGCTGCAGGTACGGGCCAATGACTCCCCAGACGAAGCCGGTAATACGCTGGCGAAAACCGGAGCCTGACGGCGGCGCTGGAATGATGTTCCAGGCATCGTTCAGGGCCGTGATCTGATGGTCGTCAAGAGTCGGCGACGGCTGTGGGATCGCGGGAGGTGCCTGAATCGCGCGATCGACGGCGGTCAACGCGTCGTTGTAGCGGGCGTCGGCCTCGTCGCGCTCGTTTCTCAGGCGTCGGAGTACCGCCTCGAGCGGTTCGTCGTGATCGGCCATCAGGCGCCGGCGCGACTCCCGGCGGCCGCCGTCGCGGTGGCGATCCGTCCGTCCACGGGACTACTCGCCGACGCGTACGGGCGTTTGGGAATCCGTCCTGCTCGAAACGCGAGCCGCCCGGCCTCGACCGCGAGCTTCATCGCGGTCGCCATCGCCACCGGATCTTCGGCCAGCGCGATCGCCGTATTCATGAGCACGCCGTCGGCGCCGAGCTCCATCGCAATCGCGGCGTCCGACGCGGTACCGACTCCCGCATCGACGATCACTGGTACGCGCGCCTGATCCTTGATGATCCGGATGTTGTTCGGATTCTGGATGCCGAGACCCGAACCAATCGGCGCCCCAAGCGGCATGACCGCGGCGGCGCCCGCTTCCTCGAGTTTGCGGCAGATGATCGGGTCGTCGTTGGTGTAAGGCAGCACCACGAATCCTTCGCTGACGAGCACGCGCGTGGCCTCGAGCAGCGCGATGTTATCGGGAAACAGCGTTCGCTCGTCGCCGATCACCTCGAGCTTGACCCAGTTTGACAATCCGACCTCGCGACCAAGCCGCGCCGTACGGATCGCATCGTCGGCCGTGTAGCAGCCAGCGGTGTTCGGAAGGATGAAGATGCGGTCGCGGTCGATGTAATCGATCAGCGACTCCTTCGATTTGTCGGTCAGGTTCACCCGTCGCACCGCGACGGTGACCATCTCGGCGCCAGCCGCCAGATGCGCGTCGGCCATCACCGCGTTCGAAGGGTATTTGCCGGTGCCGACGACCAGCCGGGAACCGAATGTCCGGCCAGCAATGATGAGAGGGTCGGAGGTCATATTTCATCCGGGGGCCTTCGCCCCCGCGGACCCCCGGCGCCTTCGCTCGAGGGGCCCCATCGCCCCGCTCCGCTCCGGCGGGCGCGCCCGTGGCGCGCCAGAGTCCGCTATTGAGTCGCCAACGAGAAATCTCGGGTCGGGCTGCGTACGGGCGACTCAACCGCCGCCCACAAACCTCACGATTTCGACCTCGTCTCCCTCGCGCACCACGGTGTCGTCGTACTGCTGACGTTTCACAACCGCGACGTTGTGCTCGACCGCGACGATGCGAGGATCAATATTGAGCGCGGCCAGCAGGGCACTGATGCTCACGGGGCCGGCGATGTCGTACGGTTCGCCGTTCAATCGTATGGTCAAAGTCTACTCCAAACTTACTTGCTCGCGGGGCCCCACCCCCGCTCGCTGCCGCTCGACGGCTCGCAGACTCGCCGCTCGCGGCGGCCGCAGGCGCTGGCGTGTCAACGCCTATTCTCAATCAGCGGACATCGCCTTCCCGGCTCCTGATCTACTCCCACAGTGCGCCGAGTGAAAACTCAGCCAACACTTGGTTGAGAAGTCGTTCTCCATCGGTGACGAGATGACCCGGCAGCTCAACGTGTGGCGCCGGCATGGCGGCTGCGTCGGCGATCACACGCTCGTAGTCCTCGACCATCCGTGGCATCGAGTGTTCCCGCTCCCAGTAGCGGCGTCCGGCATCGCCGAGCGATGCGCGCAGCGCCGCGTCCGTCGCCAGCCGCCGCATGGCCAGGCGGAGCGAATGATCTTCGTCGAGGATGTCGATTGCGACTGTGACAGGGTCGCGGTTCGCGATTCGTGGCTCGCGGTTCGCCTGATCCGTGCCAGCAGCCAGCAGCCAGGAGCAAGCTGCCAGGCTGTTCATGCGCCACGTCCTCGGATCCAACGACGGCACGTCCACCATGTGCGCGAGATCGATGGTGATGGTCGGCCGTCCTGCGGCGAGCGCGCGCAGCCACGGTCCGGATACTTCCCGCGCGCTGGGCCATCGAAGGTTCAGCGAGACATCGCAGGCCGCGATGCACGCCGTCAGGTCAGCCTCGTCTGGCAGATATCCCGTGAGTGTGACGCGCTGGTCAAGTCCGCGGCGACGAATGTCGGCGGCGACATCGTAATGACGGGGAGCGGCGCCGGCCAGGAGCAGGCGCGCCGAGGGCGCATACGGGACGATCGCGTCGAGCGCGTCGAGAATCTGAGGCACGCGCTTGTCGGGCGTCAGTCCGCCGAAGACACCAAAGACGACGGCATCCTCCCCGATGCCATACCTGTTGCGTGCACGCGCTCGGAGTTGCCGGACCTCTTCTTCCTCGAGGAGCGTGCCGTGTGCGAGGTGGATAGACGTGATCCGCGCGTCCGGCAATTCCTCCTGCATCTGGCGCATCAGCGGGCGTGTGTGGACGGCGGTCACGCGCGACGCTTCGATCACGAGCCGCGTCATCGGCCAGTGGTAGTAGAGCGCATTGTCGAACCCCGCGATCGCCAGCTCGGCGAGATCGGCCGAAACGTCGCGATGATTCGCGGCGAATTCGACCCGGAACTCGGAGGCCCTCGTCGTGCGGAGGAGCGCGGCAGCTCGTGCATGGTGCACGTGCGCGTCGTGCAACACGGTCAGACCTGGATACCGGAACAGGTAGGGCCAGATGTAATCGTGATGAGAGGAGTTGCCGAGCTGATACACGGAGAGGTCGTATGGCTGCCGTCGATGCCGCCAGACAAAGTCGTGAGCCGAATGCACAGCCGCGCGTCGTGACCCGGACATTGCGCCCGATCGCGATGGCACATGGACGAACACATCAATTGTGTGCCGCTCTCCGAGCTCGGCGACGAGTTCCGCGCTGCAGGCCGCGATCCCCGAGGGCACCGGCGGCATCGGGCTGAACCATGCGAGGCGCATGCTGCGTATTTTGTCAGTTACCAGTTCCAGTGCCAGTTGCCAGGCAGTTGCCGGTTGCCAGTGCAGTTCCAGTTTCCAGTGTTGGATGAATTGCAAGTTTTCCAGCTGGCTTCACTGTGAACTGGAAACTGGAGACTGGGAACTGGAAACTGGCCACTGAGAGCTGGCAACTGTCAGTGTGATAGCATTCCGTAGTTGAGGCGGCGGAGAAATTCTCCGCCGGGAATATCCATATCGGGTCGAACGAGGCCCGACTTTTTTTGGCCCGCCTTGAGAAAACATTCACAAGCGCGGTCCTTTGTGTGGCATGCACGGCTGGATTCCTATCCTGATCATGCTGGTGCTCGGCGCCGGATTTGGCGCCGTCAATATTCTTGGCGCGCACCTGCTCGCGCCGAAGAAGCCCACGCCGGAGAAGCTGGCGCCCTACGAGTGCGGCATGCCTCCGGTCGGGGATGCCCGCGAACGTCATCCGGTCAAGTTTTATCTGGTCGCGATGATCTTCCTCTTGTTCGACATCGAGATCGCCTTCCTTTATCCCTTCGCGATGGCCTTGAGGGAATTGCGTTGGCTTGGCTTCGTCCAGATGCTGCTGTTCTTTCTGATCATGCTGTCCGGCTACGTCTACGTCTGGCGCAAGGGCATCTTTGATTGGGGACACGAACGATAATTGCTGATTGTCGATTGCTGATTGCCCGCCATGGCTGATAACGACACTGACGTTCCCATCCTGCTCACGACCGTCGACAAGATGGTCAACTGGGCCCGCCGCTCGTCGATCTGGCCGGTGACGTTCGGCCTCGCCTGCTGCGCCATCGAGATGATGGCGATGAGCGCGTCGAGGTACGACATCGCCCGGTTTGGCGCCGAAGTGTTCCGGGGATCCCCCCGTCAGTCGGACCTGATGATCGTGGCCGGCCGCCTGTCGCGGAAGATGGCGCCGGTGCTTCGCCGGATCTACGACCAGATGCCCGAGCCGAAGTACGTGATTTCGATGGGCGCCTGCGCCTCGGTCGGCGGCGTGTTCGACAACTACGCGATCGTCCAGGGCGTGGATCAGGTCGTTCCCGTCGACGTCTTCGTGCCCGGCTGTCCGCCGCGGCCCGAATCGCTGATCTACGGCATCGTCCTGCTGCAGAAGAAGATCGACAAGTCGAAGGTGTTCGCGTAATGGAGTCGGACGCGATCGTCCAAATCCTGTCGCGCACAGTGCCGGCGTCGGGGCTCGAGCGCGTCGTCTCTGGCGACGGCATGCCGACGCTCTACGTCGCGCGCGAGCAGCTGGTCGAGACCTGCCGCGCCCTGCGGAACACCCCCGAGCTCGGCTTCGCGTTTCTTGCCGATCTCCTGCCGGTCGATTACTTGCCGCGCGAGCCGCGATTTGAAATCGTCTACCTGCTGGCGAGCCTTGGTGTCGCGGGATTTGGCGACACGCCGAAACGGCTGCGCGTGAAGGTGCGCGTCCCCGGCATCAATCCGACCGTGGCGTCGGTCGCGTCGGTGTGGCCCGCGGCCGCGTGGTCGGAGCGTGAAGCCTACGATCTGTTCGGCATTCACTTCAGCGATCATCCGGACCTCCGTCGAATCCTGATGCCGGAGGACTGGGAGGGATTCCCGCTCAGGAAGGATTATCCGGTGCAAATCAAGCAGCCGGTGAAGACCTACGAGCCGCTGCAGGTTTCACAGGAGCAGTTCGTCGCCAACATCGAAGCGACGAGGGATCGCGCGCGGAACGAGTGATGGACCGGCATGCGGCTGTCGGCGATGCCGCTGTGGTTCAGGCGCTCTTCGACGAGGCGATCGCGCTTCATCGTCGCGTGCGCGACGGTGTGCAGGAGCCGGTGATTGAGGCGGCGGACGCGATCAGGACCGCGTTCGGAGGAGGCGGGAAGCTGCTCGTGTTCGGCAACGGCGGTAGCGCCGCCGACGCCCAGCACATGGCGGCCGAGCTAGTCGGACGTTTCGAGCGCGAGCGTCAGGCGATGGCGGCGATCGCGCTGACGACCGACACGAGCATCGTCACCAGCGTCGCGAACGATTTCACGTTCGACTGGGTGTTTGCCCGGCAGATCGAAGCGCTCGGCCGGCCGGAGGATGTGGCGCTGGGCATCTCGACGAGCGGGCGGTCCGCGAACGTGCTGACCGCAATCGAGGCGGCCAACGCGCGCGGCATGAAGACCATTGCGCTGACCGGCCGGGACGGCGGCACGATTGGAAAGGCGGCGGCGATTCACATCAATATCGCGCACGCGTCGACGGCACGGATCCAGGAAGTGCACCGGACCGTGATTCATGCGATTTGTGCGCTGGTGGAGAAGAATTGCTGAATGCTGAGTGCTGAGTCCTTTACTTCAGCATTCAGCATTCAAACTTCAGCATTTCACGGCTCACTCAATGGCTACGACTACTGAGCTTCGTCAGGAAACGATGACGGTCAATATGGGGCCGCAGCACCCCAGCACCCACGGGGTGCTGAGGCTCGTGCTGGAGCTCTCCGGCGAGACCGTGGTCAGCGCCGATACGACGATTGGGTTCCTGCACACCGGCATCGAGAAGACGGCCGAGCAGAAAAAGTGGCAGCAGGTGATTCCGCTCGTCGAGCGAACGGATTACCTTGGCGCGCAGTCGAACAGCCTGTCGTTCTGCATGTCGGTCGAAAAGCTGCTGGGGGTCGAACTCCCGGAACGCGTGCGCAACATTCGCGTGCTGATCGCCGAGCTGCAGCGCATTGCCAGCCATCTCGTGTGGCTCGGAACTCACGGCCTCGAAATCGGCGCCGTGTCCGTGATGATGTACTGCTTCCGCGAGCGGGAGCTGCTCCTGAACATCAACGAGATGCTGGCCGGTTTCCGCATGTTCCCGAGCTACATCCGGATCGGCGGGCTGCGCGAAGATCTGCCGAGCGGATTTCACGAAGCGGTCAAGAGCTTTCTCGATGCGTTCCCCGACAAGCTGAACGAATACGAGGACCTGCTGACGCAGAACCAGATCTGGTTGAAGCGCACACGAACGGTCGGCGTCATTTCGAAGGATGTCGCGGTGTCGTACGGGTTGGTTGGGCCCATGGCTCGCGCCGCCGGCGTGCCCTACGACGTGCGGAGGACATTCCCGTATCTGGGTTACGAGACCTACGACTTCGACGTGCCGGTGGGCACGGCGGGAGATGTCTACGACCGCTACCTCGTGCGGATGGAAGAAATGCGTCAGAGCACGCGCATCGCGCAGCAGGCGCTCGCGCGCATTACTCCGCGCGGCGTCTACGACATCCAGGACTACCGCATCGTTCCGCCGCCCAAGGACAAGGTCTATACCGAGATGGAAGCGCTGATTCAGCACTTCCTGATCTACTCGCAGGGCTTCATGGTTCCGGCCGGCGAGTCGTACGTGCCGGTGGAAGGACCCCGCGGGGAGCACGGGTTCTCGATCGTGTCGGACGGAACGAATCGTCCGTATCGGATCAAGCTGCGAGCGCCGTCGTTCTACGCATGTCAGGCGCTGCCGCTCGCGATCGTTGGCGGCATGATCGCCGACGTGATCGCCGTCATCGGGTCGACCGATGTCGTCATGGGAGACGTGGATCGATGAGCTTCCACCCGTTGATGGTGTACGACCCGGACCGCTTCCAGAAGTCGGAGCGCGCCCGACTGGACGAGGGGAAGCCCTTCGAGTTCACGCGTGAGCGTCGCGCCATTCTCGACGACATGCTGACGAAATATCCAACTGACCAGAAGCGGTCGGCGGTGCTCGGGGCGCTGTATCTGGTGCAGGAGCAGGAGGGATACCTGACCGCAAGCGGGATGCGCCACGTGGCCGGCATTCTCGACATGACCGCCGCCGAAGTCGAGGACGTGGCGACCTATTACGTGATGTTTTTCAGGGAGCGCGTCGGCAAGTACGTGCTGCAGGTATGCCGGACGCTTTCGTGCGCGCTCGCTGGCGCCGAACGAGTGACCGAAGCCTTGTCCGACAAGCTGGGCATCAAGGTCGGGGAAACCGATCCGTCCGGGATGTTTACGCTGCTCGAGTTCGAATGCCTCGGCGCGTGCGATCGCGCGCCGGTCGTGATGGTCAACAACGAGCTGTGGCACGAACAGGCGACGCCCGAGAGTTGTTCGAAGCTGGTCGACGACATCAAGACTCGCGGCGGCGCGGTGTTGTCGGGGTGTCATTTGGCAGTCGAGAGATGAGCTTCCGCCTGGAGGCGGAGGCCACGACGTGAACGGTGTGATTTCTGATTGCTGATTTCTGATTGTTGATTGAATCGAAATCAAGCAGCATTCAGCAATCGAAAATCAGCAATTGCCCTTATGGAACCAATCCTTACCAAGTACGTCCGCGAGCCGAACGGCTTCACGCTCGACTTCTACCTGAAGCACCAGGGATACGACGGGTTGAAGAAGGCGCTCGGCATGAAGCCGAACGACGTCATCGAGCTGGTGAAGGCGTCGGGGCTGCGCGGACGCGGCGGCGCCGGCTTCCCGACCGGTCTCAAGTGGCAGTTCGTGGACAAGAAGGTCGAGCCGCGCTACATCGCGTGCAATGCCGACGAAAGCGAGCCCGGCACATTCAAAGATCACGTGCTGATGGAGCGCAACCCGCACCTGCTGTTCGAAGGGTGCCTGATCGGGTGCTGGGCGATCGGCGCGAAGGTCGCCTACATCTATATCCGCGGCGAGTTCTTTCACGTGCAGCAGGTGCTCGAGGCCGAGCTCGCCAACGCCTACAAGCAGGGCTACGTCGGCAAGAACATCCTCGGTACCGGCTTCGACTGCGACATCGTCATTCACCGCGGCGCCGGGGCCTACGAGGCGGGCGAAGAAACCGCGCTGATCGAATCGCTCGAAGGAAAGCGCGCGCAACCTCGCATCAAGCCGCCATTTCCCGCGGTCGCCGGCCTGTACAACAAGCCAACCGCCGTCAACAACGTCGAGACGCTGTGCAACCTGCCGCCGATCGTGCTCAACGGCGCCGAGTGGTTTACCTCGCTCGGCCCGGAGAAGAACGGCGGGCCGAAGTTGTTTTGCGTCAGCGGCCACGTCAAGAAGCCGGGCGTGTTCGAGGCGTCGATGAACACGACGCTTCGCGAATTGATCTTCGACTACGCCGGTGGAATTCGCGACGGCCACAAGCTGAAAGCCGTGATTCCAGGCGGATCGTCGGTGCCGATCCTCCTGCCCGACCAACTCGACATCCCTGCCAGCTTCGACGATGTGCAGAAGGCCGGGTCGATGCTGGGGTCGGCGGGCATCATCGTGATGGACGACACGACCTGTATGGTCTGGGCCGCGAAGAACCTTCTGTACTTCTATAAGCACGAGTCGTGCGGCAAGTGCACGCCGTGCCGCGAAGGCGGAGACTGGCTCTACAAGATCCTGACGCGCATCGACAACGGCGAGGGAGAGATGCGCGACATCGATCTGCTCGTCAGCATCGGCAACAACATCGTCGGCAAGACGCTGTGCGCGTTCGGTGACGCCGCCGCCACGCCGGCGCTGACGACGGTGAAGCACTTCCGCGCGGAGTTCGAGGCGCACGTACGCGAGGGGCGGTGCACGGTGCCGTCCGACTGGCGCGCGTCACGCACGCCGGTGGGGGCGCACTGACATGAGCTGGCTCCCGGCGCCGGAGATCATCGCGCAGCTCGGCCTGATCTTCGTCGTCTTCAACATGCTGGTGATGTCGGCCGCCTTCATGGTCTGGCTCGAGCGGAAGGTCTGCGCCTACATCCAGGATCGCAGCGGCCCCAACCGGGTCGGGTTCGAAGGCGTTCTGCAGCCGTTCGCCGACGTCATCAAGCTGCTCTTCAAGGAGCAGCTGAAACCGAAGGCGGCCGACACGATCCTGTTCGCGATCGCGCCGCTCGTGTCCACGACGGCCGCCTTTGCCGCGTTCGCGGTGGTTCCGTTCGGCACCGAGACGACGCTCTTCGGCCTGCTCGATCGGCCGATTCCGCTGGAAATCACCGACGTCAACGTGGCGGTGCTCGTGATCTTCGCGATCACGTCAATGGGGATTTACGGGATCGTGCTCGCGGGGTGGGCCTCCAACAGCAAGTACTCGCTGCTTGGCGGCCTGCGCTCGTCGGCGCAGATGATCAGCTACGAGCTCTCGTACGGGCTCGCCATGGCCGCGGTGATCATGATGGCGGGATCGCTCTCGCTGCGCGAAATCGTGATGAACCAGTCGGGTTACTGGTTCGGGTTCATTCCCCGCTGGTACATTTTTCTTCAGCCGCTGGGGTTCTTCATCTATATGACCGCCGGGGTCGCGGAGACCAATCGTGCCCCGTTCGATTTCCCCGAAGCGGAGCAGGAACTGGTTGCGGGATATCACACCGAGTACAGCTCCATGAGCTTCGCGATGTTCTTCCTCGCGGAGTACATCAACATGGTGACCGTCTCCGCGGTCGCCACGAGCTTGTATCTGGGCGGCTGGCTTGGACCGTTCCTTCCCGACTGGCTCTCGTGGATCTGGTTCCTCGTGAAGGTGTTCCTCCTCCTCTTCTTCTACGTGTGGATGCGCTGGACGCTGCCGCGCTATCGATACGACCAGCTGATGGAGTTCGGCTGGAAATGGTTGCTGCCAGTGGCGGTCCTGAATTTGTTTGTCACCGCAGCGCTGGTTCTTTGGGTTGGATAGAGATCACCGACACCCGAGCGCGTTGCTTTAGCAGCGCGTCGGCCGACGCAGGGCCGAAGCCCGCGCGCTCGAGCGTCCGAGAGAAAAGTATGGACGTTTTAGCCTTTTACGCTTTTGGCCTCATCGCGGTCATCGCGTCGCTGCTCGTCATCGGGCAGGGCAACCCGATGCACAGCGTGATGCTGCTCATCGTCTCGTTTGGCGCGCTGGCGGGACTCTATGTCCTGCTCGACGCGCCGTTCACGGCGGTCACGCAGATCATCGTCTACGCCGGCGCCATCATGGTCCTCTTCCTGTTCGTCGTCATGCTGCTGAACGTGCCGCGGGAGGAGCCGGCGCCGCCGAGCGTGTCGGCGCTGTTCGGGCCGATGGGCATGCGATTGGGCGCGCTGCTGTCGGTGCTCCTCGGAGCGGAAATCCTGTGGGCGCTCGGGCGCGTCGGCATCGGCTGGTTCACTCAGGGGACGTCGGAACGGTCGGTGAGTTCCGTCGCCCTGATTGGCAGCGGCATTTTCGTCCGTCACGCGTTCGCGTTCGAGGCGACGTCGGTGCTGATTCTGGTGGCGATGATTGGCGCCGTAGTGCTGGCGCGGAAGGAAACGCCGTGATCGGAACGATCAGCCTCAATCACTATCTCCTGCTGTCCGGCGTGCTGTTCGCCATCGGCACGGGCGGTGTGTTCCTGCGGCGCAACCTGATTACGGTGCTGCTCTCGATCGAAATCATGCTGAACGCGGTGAACCTGACGTTTGTCGCGGTCGGGCGATACCGTGGGCTGGTGGATGGGCAGATCATCACGTTCTTCGTCATGACCGTCGCCGCGGCCGAAGCGGCGGTTGGCCTGGCGCTGATCATTGCGCTGTTCCGCCACCGGGAGACGCTGAGCCCGGACGCGTTCACGTCGCTCAAATGGTAGGGTGCACTCGTCCCGGGCAGGCTGACTGATGCTGTTACTGATTCCACTGTTCCCGCTCATTGGCTTCGTCGTCAACGCCGCGCTCGGGCGCCGGCTGACGAAGTCGATCTCCGGCGGGCTGGCGTGTGGCGCGATGATCGCGTCGTTCGCCGTGTCGGCCTTTCTCGTCTCGGGAGTGCTCGGCGAGCACGCGGCGCCGCTCGAGTTCACGGCATTCGAGTGGATGGACTCCGGCACCCTGCGCGTGCCGTTCACGCTGCGGCTCGATCATCTCTCGGCCCTGATGATTCTCGTCGTCACCGGGATCGGATCGCTCATCCACATCTACTCGACCGGCTACATGCACGAGGAGAGCGACAGCGAGTACGCGCGCTACTTCTCGTACCTGAACCTGTTCGCGTCGTTCATGCTCGTGCTCGTGCTCGGCGGGAATTTTCCGGTGATGTTCGTGGGCTGGGAGGGGGTCGGCCTCTGCTCGTATCTCCTCATCGGATTCTGGTTCCGCAAGCCGTCGGCGGCCGATGCCGGCAAGAAGGCGTTCGTCGTCAATCGTATCGGTGACTTCGGCTTCGTCCTCGGCATGCTCCTGATCTTCGCGACGTTCGGCACCCTGGATTTCCAGCAGGTGGCGGCGGCGGCTTCGACGCGGGCGATTGAGAACGGGGCGATGGGCGTGATGACCGTCGCGACGCTGCTGCTGTTCCTCGGCGCCACCGGCAAGTCGGCGCAGATTCCGCTCTACGTCTGGCTGCCCGACGCCATGGAAGGCCCGACGCCGGTCTCCGCGCTGATTCACGCGGCGACGATGGTGACGGCGGGTGTCTACATGATCGGCCGTAACGCGATGCTGTTCTCACACGCGCCGATTACGATGTCGATCGTCGCGGCGATTGGCGTGGCGACCGCGCTCATGGCCGGAACGATCGGCCTCGTCCAGAACGACATCAAGCGGGTGCTGGCGTACTCGACCGTCTCGCAGCTCGGCTACATGTTCCTCGCCATGGGCGTCGGCGCGTATGCCGCGGGCATCTTCCATCTTTACACGCACGCGTTCTTCAAGGCGCTGCTGTTTCTCGGATCCGGCGCCGTGATTCACGCGCTCGCCGGCGAGCAGGACCTGCGGAACATGGGTGGACTGAAGCAGTACCTCCCGGTCACGTACTGGACGTTCCTCATCGGTGCGCTCGCGATTGCCGGGGTGCCGCTGCTGTCGGGGTTCTTCAGCAAGGACGAGATCCTCTTTCGCACCTTCACCGCGAACAACCCGAATCGGCTGCTGCTCTGGGGAATCGGCATGGTGACGTCGCTGCTGACGGCGACCTACATGTTCCGGCTCGTGTTTCTCGCGTTCCACGGCGAGCGGCGGGTGGCCGCGCATGCGGGCGCTCATCCCGAGGAGGAAGAGCCTGCTGCGCATGGCGCCACGACGCATGGGTCGCATCACGACGCGCACGATCACGGACATGCACCCCATGACGCGCCTCCGTCCATGGCCATTCCGCTCATCCTGCTGGCGATCGGGTCCATCGTCGCCGGCTATGTCGGCGTTCCGCACGCGATCGGCGGCAGCAATCGGATCGAGCGGTTCCTCGAGCCGAGCTTCGAGGTCTCTGCCGCCGGGCGCAGCCTGGAGGCGGGCGCCGCCCCGGCTGCGGAAGGCGGCCAGGTTCGGCCGGTGGCCGTTCAGGAGACCCATGCGGCGGGCTCCGAAGCGGGAGGCGACGACGAGTCGACCGAGCTGAAGCTGATGGCTCTCTCGAGCGGTGTGGCGATTGCCGGCATCGGCATCGGCTGGTACTTCTGGCGGCGGAACCGACCCGCCGCCGATACCATGGCCGCACGATTCCACGGTCTCTACTCACTGCTGCTGCACAAGTACTACGTGGACGAAGTGTATGACGCGGCCATCGTGCAGCCAATCAAGCTGCTCTCAACTGGCGGCCTGTGGAAGGGCGCCGACGCTGGCGTGATCGACGGCGCGGTGAACGGCGTCGGCCAGGCTGTGCGGGCGACGAGCAGCGTGCTGCGCCGCGTGCAGACCGGATCCGTCCGCACCTACGCGGCCTCGCTCTTTCTCGGCGTCGTGCTGATTCTTGGCTGGTATCTGCTGAAGGCCTGATGATTCTTTCACTGATTGTTTTTCTACCGCTCGTCGGCGGCCTGCTGGTCCTTCTCGGAGGAGGCAGTGGCGACCGGCCCGACCGGGAGCGTTTCGTTCGGACGATGGCGCTCGCCGTGTCGCTGCTGACGTTTGCGGCGACGCTGGTTCTGTGGTGGCGGTTCGACCCGACGAATGCCGATTACCAGTTCGTCGAACGTCATGCCTGGATGCCGACGTTCGGGATTCAGTACTTGATCGGCGTGGACGGCATCAGCCTGTTCCTGATCGTCCTGACCGGTTTCCTCACCCCGCTCGCGCTGCTGTCGTCGTGGGACTCGGTCCACAAGAACGTGAAGACGTTCGCGTTCTTCCTGCTCGCGCTCGAGAGCTCGATGCTCGGTGTGTTCGTCGCCCTCGATCTGTTCCTGTTCTACATGTTCTGGGACTTCGTCCTGATTCCGATGTATTTCCTGATCGGAATCTGGGGCTACGAGCGCCGGGTGTACGCCGCCGTCAAGTTCATCCTCTACACGATGGCTGGCAGCGTCCTGATGCTGGTCGCCATCATCGGCCTGGCCTGGGCGTATGCCGCCGCGAACGGGACGCCGAGCTTCAGCCTGCTCGACCTGCAACGGCTCACGCTCTCGTGGCCGATGGAGCGCTGGTTCTTCCTGGCGTTTGCGGTTGCCTTCCTGATCAAGGTGCCGTTGTTCCCGTTTCATACCTGGTTGCCTGACGCGCACGTCGAAGCGCCCACCGCCGGTTCAGTCATCCTGGCCGGCGTCATGCTGAAGATGGGAACCTACGGCCTCGTCCGGTTCGCCTTCCCGCTGTTTCCGTCGGCCGCCATGCACTACGCGCCGTGGATTGCCGCGTTCGCCGTGATTGGAATCATTTACGGGGCGCTCGTGGCGATGGTCCAGCCCGATCTGAAGAAGCTCGTTGCGTATTCGAGCGTGAGCCACCTGGGGTTCGTCGTGCTCGGCCTGTGTGCGATGAACGCGCAGGGGCTTCAGGGTGCGATCTACCAGATGTTGAATCACGGCGTGAGCACAGGCGGGCTGTTCATGCTCGTCGGCATGCTCTCCGATCGCCGTCATACGCGTCTCATCGCCGAATTCGGCGGGCTGAAGGCGGTGATGCCGCGCTTCGTCGCCGCGTTCCTCCTGGTCACGCTGTCGTCGATTGCGCTCCCCGGGATGAACGGCTTCGTCGGTGAGTTCCTGATCCTGCTCGGCGGATTCCTCTGGAATCCGAAGTTCGCGGCTGTCGCCGCATCCGGCGTCATTCTGTCGGCAGTCTACATGTTGTGGATGTTCCAGCGGGTGAACTACGGCGAGGTGACAAACGCCAAGAATCGCTCGCTGCCTGACCTCCTGCCGCGTGAGTGGGTCCTGATGGTTCCGACAATTGCGATGGCCATTGTCATGGGCGTCGTGCCTAATCTCTTCCTCCATCCAATGGAACCGGCGGTCAAGAAAACGATCGAACGCGTGACCGGACGGAGCTACGCAAAGAACCTCGCGATTCGCGAATCGCAGCTCGCTGTTCGCAAAAACGCGGAGAGCCAAGCAGTCGCCACGACGTCGCTGCAAAAGCGTACTGACTCGGTTGCTGGCACCAGTCGTAGGGCGGCGAATCACGACGTGCGCCCCGCGACCAGCGAACCGCGAACCGCGAACCGCGAAGATCGAACCGCGAATCGCGAAGATGAAAAGTAATGACTGAATACGCCGGCATCATTCCCATCGTCATCGTCGGGCTCTCGGCCGTGGCGGCCATGCTTGCCGAAGCGTTCCGGCAGCGCGGCGAACGGATGCCAATCGCGGGCCTTGGCCTCATTGGCCTGGTCGGGGCTGCCATCGCCTCGGGCTGCCTCTGGAACAGCGACGCGCACAGCATGGGCGTCATCCGGTCCGACAATTTTGCGCTGTTCGTCAACATCATTCTCTGTGCCGTCGGCATTCTGACGATGCTGTTTTCGAATGATGTGATTGAGCGGGAACAGATCCCGGCCGGCGAGTATTACGCGCTGACGCTTTTCGCGATCTGCGGGATGATGATGATGGCGGCGGCCACGGATCTGCTCGTCATCTTCATTGCCCTCGAGGTTCTGTCGCTCGCCGTATACGTCCTGACCGGAATCCGCCGCCAGAGCGCGGCCGGCGCGGAGGCTGCGTTCAAGTATTTCCTGCTCGGCGCTTTCTCGAGCGCGTTCTTCCTCTACGGCGTGGCGTTTGCGTTTGCACTGTCCGGCTCGACGCGGATCGAGGAAATCGGCATGGCGCTTTCGGCGCAGGCGACCGGCACGCCGAGCACGGTCGCGTTGCTGACGGTCGGTCTGCTCGCGGTCGGCTTTGCGTTCAAGGTCTCGGCGGTGCCGTTCCACATGTGGACGCCTGATGCCTACGAAGGAGCGCCGACGGTGGTGACGGCGTTCATGTCAACCGGCGTGAAAGCCGCGGCGTTTGCCGCCTTCGCGCGCGTGTTCCTGTCGCCGCTCGAACCGCTTCAGGCTCAATGGATTCCCGTTCTCTCCGCAATTGCGGTGGTGACGATGATCGTCGGCACCGTTGTCGGCGTCGTGCAGACGAACGTCAAGCGGATGCTCGCCTACTCGAGTATCGCGCACGCGGGTTACATCCTCCTCGGCATCATTTCCGCCAACCGGGACGGCAAGGCGTCAATCCTTTTCTACCTGCTCGCGTATGCCGTCACCAACATCGGCGCCCTCGGGATCGTGGCGTTGCTGGGCACTCAACAGAACCAGCACGACGAGCTGCGTGACTTTGCCGGCCTGTGGCGTTCGCGCCCAGGGCTCGCGGCGCTGATGACGATATTCCTGTTGTCGCTGGGAGGCATACCACCCACAGCCGGATTCATCGGTAAGTGGTACATCTTCAGCGCCGCCGTGCAGGAAGGGCACTACTGGCTGGCGCTGATTGGCGTGCTGACGAGTGTCGTCTCGGTGTTCTTCTATCTCCGAATCGTGGTCATGATGTACATGACCGAAGGGCCGGAGACCCTCCGGCCGCGTATTCCCGTCCCCGCCATGGCGGGTCTGGCAATCGCCGTGGTGGCGGTCTTCTATCTCGGTATCCTGCCCGCGCGAGTGTTGGATCTCGCGCTCGATTCGATCTCGACGATCTTCTGAATCGCTGATTTCTGATTGTTGATTGCTGATTGAAACTGAGACTCATTCAGCAATCAGCATTCAGCAATTCTTCATTTCGCCCTAAACTTCCATCCATGGTTGGACGCGACTATTGGCTCTCGATCGCCGAGCTCTCCACTCCCGATGACCTTCGGGAACACATTCTGACCGGGTTCAAGAACGGCAAACCCTTCACCCCGTATGTCCCGACGATCGCGCTCCCGGCGCCGCTCGATCGAGTACTCGATTTCGGCTGCGGCGTGGGCCGATCGTTTCCCTTTCTCAAGAGCATCGCTCGCGGTGTGACCGGCTTCGATCTGCCGCCGATGATTGAACGATGCCGGACGCTGGCGGCCGTTCCTGCCGACGAGTTACTCGACCACTGGCCTGACGTGCGGGGACGCCAGTTCGACTTGATCGTCTGCGTTCTCGTGCTGCAGCATCTCGAGCCGGCCGCCTGCCGATCGTTCCTCGAGGACTTCGCCCGCATGGCCCCGGCGGTCTACCTGCTGACGCGCGCGGACAGCGATTTTGCCACCAACGTGCTGCAGGAAGTCAGCGCGACCGGACTGTACGACGTCAAGAGCGCTGTGGAGGTCGAGCACGACCCCGCTACGAACCAGCTGCGCGCCGTGCGCACGGTGCCGTGTGACGAGATCCGGGCCCCCGATGTCCGTGGCCACTACGAAACCGTGCTGCGCTCGCGACTATAATGACGCTCTCGCTACGGAGCTGATTCCATGAACAGAGTGGTGGTGCTCTCGGCCGCCGTGATTATCGCGGCGACCATGTCGATGTCCGGACAGGATGGCGGCGGACTCGACTCGCAGACCTTGAAAGGCATCGAGTTGAGAAGCCTCGGTCCGGCGCTCGCGACCGGGCGCATTCAGGACGTCGAGATCGATCCGCAGAATCCCAGCGTCTGGTACGTGGCTTCGGCGTTCGGCGGTCTCTGGAAAACGACAAACCGCGGCATTACGTTCACGCCCATTTTCGACGATCAAGGTTCGTTCACCCTCTGCTGTGTGGTTGTCGATCCAAAGGATTCCAACGTCGTGTGGGTCGGTTCCGGCGAGAACGCGAGTCAGCGCAGCGCGCACTTCGGCGACGGCGTCTACAAGTCAACCGATGCCGGAAAGACCTGGAAGAACGTTGGTCTGAAAGCGTCAGAGCACATCGGCAAGATCATCGTCGATCCGCGCCACTCGAACGTGGTCTACGTGGCCTCGCAGGGCCCGCTGTGGTCGGCCGGGGGCGAGCGCGGCCTCTACAAGACGACCGACGGCGGTGCGACATGGAACGCGGTGCTGTCGGTCAGCCCCGACACCGGCATCAGCGACGTCGTGTTCGACGTCAAGAATCCGGACGTTTTGTACGCGTCGTCATATCAGCGCCGTCGAGCGGTTGGACAGATGATCGGCGGCGGTCCCGAGGGCGGGATCTTCAAGTCCACGAATGCGGGCAAGACCTGGACGAAGCTCACCAACGGTCTGCCAAAGGATGACGTCGGACGGATCGCTCTGGGTGTTGATCTGCGGAACCCGAAACGCGTGTATGCGCTCATCAGCGCGAAGGCGCCGAGAGGGAGGGGCGGGTTCGGCCCGGTGGTCGAGACGCCGCCCGGACCTGTCGTCGACGAGGCTGGTTTCTATCGCTCCGATGATGCTGGCGCGACCTGGGCGCGGATTGGGCGCACGGTGCCGAATGCGGGCAGGGGACGGGGCGCCGGAGGGGCGGCGGGTGCTCCGGGTGGCGTGAGTGCTCAGGGTGGCGCGGGCGCCCAGGGTGCCGCGGGTGCGCAGGGTGCTGGGGGTGCCAGGGGTACGGCCCCTGCTGGGACGGAAGCAGCTGGTGATTGGTATCGAGGCGGTGGCGCGGCCTACTACCAGGAGATCTTCGTCGATCCCTATCGACCGGACACGATCTACTCCGTCAACACGAACCTCGATCGCAGCACGGATGGCGGCAAGACGTGGCGTCAGACCGGATGGGAAGAGACCGGCATGCACGTCGATCATCATGTCGTCGAGTTCGATCCCACCGACAAGAATCACATCCTGATCGGCAACGACGGCGGACTCTACGAAACCTACGATGAAGGCGCGACGTTTCGATTCTTTGCCAGCATCCCGGTGACGCAGTATTACCGCGTGTCGGTCGACAACGCGAAGCCGTTCTACAACGTCTGCGGCGGCGCGCAGGACAACTGGTCGGAGTGCGGTCCATCGCGAACGCTGAGCACGTGGGGGATCCGCACCAGCGACTGGTACGTCGTCGGCGGAGGCGATGGATTCCAGACGCGAAACGATCCGGAGGATGCCAGCATCGTCTATGCGACGTCACAGGACGGCAACGTGCGCCGGCTCGATCTGCGCACCGGTCAGTCCAAGAGCATTCGTCCGTCGCTCGCTGGCGCACAGGCAAGTTCCGACGAAGGAGGAGGACAGCCAGGAGGGGGTCCACCGGGTGCCATGGGTGCCCAAGGTGCTCCGGGCGCACGGGGTGCCGGCGGTGCGGAGAGCGCTCAGGGTGCTGCAGGCGCGGAGAATGCCCGTGGTGCAGAGGGTGCGAGGGGCACCCAGGGCGCGGCGGGAGCGCAGGGCGGACAGGGACGTGGAGGACGTGGCGGCAGGGGGGGTGCGAACGCCGATCGTGCGAACTGGGATGCGCCCTACATCATCAGCCCGCATGCGTCTCGGCGTCTGTATTGGGCGAGCAACTACGTCTATCGTTCGGACGATCGTGGCGACAGCTGGACGCGCATCAGTCCGGATCTCACACGGCAGCTCAAATGGGACGAACTGCCGATCATGGGCAAGGTGTGGGCGGCAGACTCGGTGGCCTACCACGAGTCCACCACGGCGCTCAGCAACGTCGTCTCTCTCGACGAATCGCCGCTGATGGAAGGACTGATCTATGCCGGCACAGACGATGGGCTGTTGCAGGTGACGGAGGATGGCGGGAAGAACTGGCGAAAGATTGAGGACTTTCCGGGCGTGCCGAAATGGACGTACGTGTCCGACATCTTTGCGTCGCCGCGAGATGTCAACGCGGTATTCGTCGCGTTGAACAACTGGCAGCGCGGCGATTACAAGCCGTACCTGGTGAAGAGCACCGACAAGGGGCGGACGTGGACCAGCATTGCGGGCAACCTTCCGGATCGTCATGACGTGTGGTCCGTTATCCAGGATCACGGCAACGGGAATCTGCTGTTTGCGGGAACCGAGTTCGGACTGTTCACCAGCGTCGATGGCGGCGCGAGCTGGGTGCAGCTGAAAGGCGGAATCCCGACGATCCAGGTTCGCGACATGGCGGTGCAGAAACGCGAGAACGATCTCGTGCTCGGCACGTTCGGCCGTGGCTTCTACGTGCTCGACGACTACAGCGCGCTTCGCGACATCACACCGCAGACGCTCGCGGAGGACGCGCACCTCTTTCCCCTTCGCGATCCATATCTGTTCAGCCCGACCGGTCTGGCTCCCGCGGGCACGGCTGGCATCGGCGCGATGGCCGGCAACTGGACGAGCCCGAACCCGCCGTTCGGAGCCGTGCTGACCTATAACGTCAAGCAAGCGCTCCCGGCTGACGCGAAACTGGTGATGACGATCACCGACGACACCGGCCGGCAGGTTCGCCGGATGGAGATCGAGAAGCAGCCGGGACTCCGTCGCCTCGCATGGAACCTTCGCAGCGATCCCGCGCCGAACGCAAATCAGGGACAGGGGCGCGGTGCTGCCGGTGGCGGATTCGGCGGCCGCGGTGGTCCGCCGCAGGGGCCGCTGGTCGCGCCGGGCCGCTATCGCGCGACCCTCGGTAAACTCGTCGGCGACGCGGTCACGCCGATCGGATCATCGCAGTCGTTCACGGTCGTGCCGATCGCTCAATGACCAGGTTCCATGGGGTTCTGCGACGTTCTGCAGGGTTCTACTGGATTCGTTCGCGAACATTTCAGAACCGAGCACGAACCTCGCAGAACCCAGCACGAACCTCGTAGAACCCGGTAGAACCTTGTAGAACCTCGTAGAACCCGCTCAGAGAGGTCTTGATGATTGCGTTGCGCAGAGCCGTCCGGGTTGGCTTCGTTGCTGTGTGTATCCCGTTGCTCGTGACCACGGTGCTCCCGCAGGGCGTGGCACCGGTCGAACAGCCGCGCATGATCAATCAGTCGAGCGACGGATTGCTGAAAGCATTTCGTTTCCGTTCGATTGGGCCCGCGAGCATGGGCGGCCGCATCGACGACATTGCCGTGTCGGAAAGCGACCCGAGCATCATCTACGTCGGCTACGCCGTCGGCGGCGTATTCAAGTCGGACAACAACGGCACCACGTTCACGCCCGTATTCGAGACCTACGGCACCGCTTCGATTGGCGACATCGCTATCCACCCGACCAATCCGAACATTGTCTACGTCGGCACCGGCGAAGCGAACAACCGCCAGACGTCGTCGTTCGGTGACGGTATCTACAAGACAACGGACGGCGGCAAGACCTTCACCAACACAGGGCTCAAAGAGACCCAGACGATCGCGCGCATCGTCATCGACCCGAAGAATCCCGAGACGGTCTACGCGGCATCGCCCGGGCACCTGTTTGGTCCGAATCCCGAACGCGGTGTGTTCAAGACGACCGACGGCGGAAAGACCTGGAACAAGATCAAATTCATCGACGACGACACGGGGTTCACCGACATCGCGATCGATCCCTCGAACAGCAACATCCTCTATGCCGCCAGCTATCAGCGCCGTCGCAGCGGCTGCTGTTTCAACGGAGGCGGGCCTGGCAGCGCGCTCTGGAAGACGGCGGATGCCGGAAAGTCGTGGACGAAGCTCACCGGCTCCGGCCTCCCGCCGGGCACCTACGGCCGCATCGCGCTCGACGTGTCTCGATCCAACCCGAACGTCGTGTATGTCCAGGTTGAAGCTGGTTCGACCGGCGCCCCCGCTCCTGCGCGCGGCGCAGACCCGACCGCGAGCACCGAAGCGACGCCGCCAGGAGCGGCGGCGGTGACTCCTCCAGGTGCCGCAACGCCTCCGGCAACCGGCGCACGCGGCGCGAACCCGCAGCAGCAGGCGGCTGCTGGAGGCGGAGGCGGCGGTGGTGGCGGAGGTGGCGGGCGCGGCGGTTACAGCTGGTGCAACAACGCCGGGCCCGGCCGCGGCTTCGGCCGGGGCAACGAGGGCACGACCGCCCCGCCGCTCGATCCTGCGCGCGGTGGTGTGTTCCGGTCCGACAACAAGGGAACGTCGTGGACGCTCGTCAGCAATTGCAACGCGAGGCCGATGTACTTCAGCCAGCTCCGCGTGGATCCCTCCAACGACAAGGCGATCTATGTCGCGGGTCTTCCGGTTGCGAAGTCGCTCGACGGCGGCAGGACCTTCGCGACGCTGGACGACGTGGGCGGTCACGGTGAGCCAGGCCACGTCGATCAGCACGCCATCTGGATCGATCCAAAGAATCCGAAGCACCTGATGATCGGCAACGATGGCGGTCTCGACATCAGCTGGGACCAGGGGAAGACGTGGGATTTCGTGAACACGATGGCGACCGCGCTCGCGTACTGGGTCTCGGCCGACATGCGACGTCCGTACTACGTCTACACGGGACTGCAGGATAACGGCAGCTGGGGTGGCCCGAGCGCGACGCGCACGACCAACGGCATCCTGAATTCTGACTGGTTCGGCATCGGCGGCGGCGACGGGTTCCAGACCGCGGTCGATCCGGCCGACTACAACATCGTCTACACCGAATCACAGGACGGGAATACGAACCGCTACGACCTGCGTGGGACCGGCCGCTCCGGCAGCATCAGGCCGCGAGGGCCGGGGGAACGGGGAAGAGGTTTTGGCGGGGGTGCCGGGGGCGCCAGAGGTGGCCAGGGTGCAAGAGGTGCGGGGGCGGCCACTGGTGCTCAGGGTGCCGCGGGTGCTCCCGGTGCCGCCGGTGCGGCGACGGCGCCAGGCGAAGAGACACCAACGCCGCCGCAGCAAGCGGCAGGCGCATTCGGCGGACGCGGTGGACCACCGAACGTGCTGAACGCCGGCCCGAACGATGCGTATCGATTCAACTGGAACACTCCATTGATGCTATCGCCGCACAACCCGAGCATTGTCTGGCTCGGAGGCAACCGGCTGTTCAAGTCGTACAACCGTGGTGACACCTGGGTGGCGAGCGCCGACCTCACGAAGAACATCGATCGGAATACCGTCGCGTTGATGAGTGTCCCGGGAGACCGGACGCAGCTGTCGAAGAACGACGGCGTCGTCTCCTACAGCACCATCATTTCGATCTCGGAGTCGCCCGTTTTGCCAGGCGTCGTGTGGGCGGGGACCGACGACGGGAATGTGCAGGTGAGCCGTGATACGGGGGCCACGTTCACGGAAGTGGGAAAGGGAATGCCGGGGCTGCCCGCGAATCACCAGTATTGGATTTCGAGGATCGATGCGTCGCACTTCGACGCGGGCACCGCGTATGTCGCGGTGGACGGGCATCGCAGCGACGATCTGAAGCCGTACCTGTTCGTGACGCACGACTACGGCCAAAGCTGGACGAGCCTCGTCAACAATCTGCCGCCATTCGGGAATATTCAGGTGGTTCGCGAGGATCCGAAGAACAAGGATCTGCTGTACGTCGGGACGGAGTTAGGTTTGTACATCTCGCTCGACGCCGGCAAAGAATGGCAGCGGTTCATGAACAACCTGCCAACGGCGCGAGTGGACGACATCCTCGTGCACCCGCGCGACAACGATCTGATCCTCGCCACGCACGCGCGAAGCCTGTGGATCGCGGACGACATCACGCCGCTGCAGCAGATGCCGTCGGTCGGATCGCAGGATGTCGTGCTGTTCGACATCCGTCCAGCGGTTGCCTACCTCGCCGATCGTCAGCGAGGTCAACAGACCGGCGGCCAGAAGGCCTTCGTTGGCGAGAATCCGCCGCGGGGCACCGCCATCTGCTACTACCTGAAGTCGGCGGCGAGCGGCGACGTGAAGATTACGATCGCCGACGCGACCGGGCGCACGATCCGCACGCTCGACGGGACGAAGGATCAGGGAATCAACCGCGTGCAATGGACGCTCACCCCGCAGCCGCTCGGTCGCGGCGGCTTCGGTGGCGGCGGCCGCGGCGGCGGACCTGCCGTCGATCCCGGCACCTACATCGTCACGCTGTCCGCCAACGGCAAGACGCTGACCAAGCCGCTCAGCGTGCTGCAAGACAGCTGGATGAACGAGCGCTGACCCCAGGTCAGTGTGTAACTCGACATCCGGGGTCTGACCCCATGTACCGGGGTCAGACCCCGGTATTCGGCCCGCCACTCGTCAGCCGCAACCGACCGTCTGGCCCCTCGTTCATCCCGAAAATTTGGACCGATTGACCAGTCCAAAAGTCAGGATTTGCCCGCCGGGAATCCGTATGGACGGGCTGAAGTGGTCGGAAATCTTTGATGCACATGAACTTTCAGCGTGCCTGATTTCGAGACGCCCCCAATTCTTTGGATCGTCACACCGCACATCCCTAAATGTCAGGAATTCTGAGAGATATTCCATTTTTGGCGGTTGACGGCGGTCACTGGGAGGAGTAGTGTGTCCGGCGACAGCGGGGCATGTTCCATCCCGAACGCTGCGGGCCTCCTGTCCCTCCCTGGGTCGCGTTTGTAAGTCTTGCAAGTCGTCTCGTTCAAGGAGCGTGTGATGAAACACAGGCTGTTGCGTGTGATCACGCCACTGTTGTGCGTGGCGCTGATGTCCTCCCTGGCATACGGGCAAGTCACGACGTCGTTATCGGGGACCGTCACCGATACGTCGGGTGCCGTCCTCCCAGGCGCCGACGTCGTCGCGAAAGCCGACGATACCGGTACCACTTTCACCGCCGTTACCAACGAGCGGGGCATCTTCAACATCCCGGCGATGCCGACCGGTCGCTATACCGTGACCGTGTCGTTGTCGGGATTCAAGACCGTCGCGCTCTCGGACATCCGCCTCAGCACCGCGACCGCCGCGCAGGTGAACGTCAAGCTCGAGATCGGCGCGCTGGCCGAGACCGTGACCGTCAAGAGCGGCACGGAGGTCGTCCAGACGCAGACCAACACGCTTGGCTCCACGCTCACGACCGAGCAGATCTCCAGGCTCCCGCTGGTCACGCGCGACACGCTCTGGGGTGCCGTGCCTTTCCTTCCGGGCGTCGACACGACCACGGGTCCGCGCGCATCGACGATCAACGGCCTCCCGTCTGGCGCGATCAACATCTCGATCGACGGCGTCAACACGCAGGACAATAACAACCGTTCGGCGACGGGCACCGGCGGCGGCTGCGGGTTCTTCTCGCTGATCAGCCCGCGCCTCGACGCGGTTGAAGAGGTGACGATCGCGACCGGCGCGCAGGGCGCGGATTCAGCCGGGCAGGGCGCAGTCCAGATCAAGTACACGACCCGCTCTGGGACGAACCGCTACTCGGGCAGCGCCTACTTCTACGATCGCGATCCACGGTGGAACACGAACTACTGGTTCAACAACCGCGATCGCGATCCCGATCCTGCGACGGGCAAGGCGCCGAAGGATCTCGTGAAGGTCTATCAGCCCGGGTTCCGCTTCGGCGGACCGATTCAGCTCCCTGGCCTGTACGACGGCCATGACAAGACCTTCTTCTTCGTCAACTACGAGCAGTTCCGCCAGCCAGGCCAGGTGTCCCGCACTCGCCGGATCATGACGCCCGTCTGCGCAGCAGGGGAATTTCACCTACGGTAGCCAGACCATCAACGTCCTGTCGGTGGCCGCGGCCAACGGCCAGACGTCCACGATCGATCCGACGATCGCGAAGCTGCTCACCGACATTTACTCGTCGACCTCCGCCGGCACGCTGAAGGCGCGGTCCGATCCCAATGTGCTCGATTTCAACTACACCGCGACCGCGAAGCAGCTGCGTCAGTATCCGACGTGGAGAATCGATCACAACCTCACGACCAACAACCGGATTTCGTACGCGAGCTATTTCCAGAAGTACGAGAGTTATCCTGACACGCTGAACAACGCCGAGCCGCGGTTCCCCGGCTTCCCGGTTGCCGGCGGTCAGAACTCGAATCGCTGGAACTGGAATATCCAGGCGCGGTCCACGATTGGCAAGAACCTGGTCAACCAGTTCGTGACCGGTTACACGGCCTCGCACGTGTTCTTCTTCACGGAGATTACGCCGGCGGGGTTCGCGGGCGTTCCCGTCGCCGATCAGGCCGGCTTCTCGCTGAACATCGGCGCGTTCGCGACGACCAACAACAACGACATCACGACGCCAACGGCCAGCCGTGCGCCACAGGAGCGCATCAACCCGACCATCGACGTCAGCGATACGGTGACCTGGCTGAAGGGGGCGCACAACATCAGCATGGGCGGATCGTTCACCCACGTCGGCCTGTGGGCCTACAACCAGAACGTCGTTCCGGTCGCCAACTTCGGCCTCGCCACCGGCGACCCGGCGGACGCGATGTTCAACACCACGAACTTTCCGAACGCCTCGAGCACGAACCTCGCTGATGCCCGGGCGATGTATGCGGTGCTGACCGGGCGGATCAGCTCGATCAACTCGGATGCCCGGCTCGACGAAGGCAGCGGCAAGTATAAGTACCTGTCGCCTGGCGTCCAGCGTGGTCAGCTGCACGAGTTCGGCGGCTTCATTCAGGATCAGTGGCGTGTCCGCGACAACCTGACGATCAACGCTGGCTTGCGCTACGAGTACCAGTTCCCGTTCGTGTCGCGGAACGACAGCTACGCGACGGCGACGGTCGCCGACATCTGGGGCGTTTCGGGTGTCGGCAACCTGTTCAAGCCTGGCACGCTGACGGGCCAGATTCCTCAGTATCAGAACCTGACGCAGAACACCAACGCGTACAAGACGGACGTGAACAACTTCGCACCGACACTCGGCCTGACTTACCGTCCGTCGTCGCAGAAGGGGCTGTTCCACTCGATTCTTGGCAACGACGGTGACACGGTCCTGCGTGCCGCATACACGCTCGCCTACAGCCGCGGGGGTATGGGTGATTTCACGGCCGTCTATGGCGCCAATCCCGGCATCACGATCACGACGGATCGAACGCAGGGCAGGAACAACCTGGTGCTCGACAATCAGGGACTCCCGCTGTTGCTTCGGCAGGCAGGCCGGCTTGGCGCGCCGCCGTTCCAGGATGCGCCGGTCTATCCGAACTCCGGACTGATCACCGATCAGATCAACACGTTCGAACCGAACCTGCAGGTGCCTTACGCTCAGTCGTACACCGCGGGCTGGCAGCGGGCGCTCAACCGGAGCACCGCGCTGGAGATTCGTTACGTCGGGACGCGATTCCTTCAGAGCTGGACCGACTACAACTTCAACGAGATCAACACCAAGGAAAGCGGGTTCCTCGACGAGTTCCGCATCGCGCAGGCCAACCTGCAGGCGAACATCAGGGCCGGGGCAGGCGCCGGTTGTATCGGTGGGGTGACGACGGCGGGCTGCCAGAACAACTTCGCCTACACCGGTGCAGCCGGAACCGCTCCGCTCCCGATTTTTGCCGGCGCCTACAACACGGTATCGAAGGCGAACTCGGGCAATCCGGCGCTGTATACCGGAACGAACTGGACCAATACGACCTTCCTTGGTTTCCTGGCGCTGTATAACCCGAATCCAGGCGGATTCGCCAGCACCAACACGACGAACGGCCTGATCGGGAACAGCACCTTCCGTGCGGAACCTGATCACCGCCGGCTATCCCGCGAACCTGTTCATCGCCAACCCGGACAAGATCGGCGGCGCGTTCATCCGCGGCAACGGCGGCGGCACGCGCTACGATTCGCTGCAGGTCGAACTGCGGCGCCGGCTCTCGAAAGGGCTGCTGATCGAAGGCAATTACGTGCTCGGCAAGCAGCAGAACGGCACACGCTACTCGTTCCGCGTGCCTCGTGAGTTCACGCTCGACGATGGTCCGCGCCACGCGGTCAAGGTGAACTGGTTGTACGAGCTGCCGTTCGGACGTGGCCGCGCATACGGTAGCAATGTCAACGGCTTCGTCGACAAACTGATCGGCGGCTGGGAGTTCGACGGTGGCGGCCGCGTGCAGAGCGGCCTGATTCTCAGCTTCGGCAACGTCCGCCTGGTCGGCATGTCGGACAAGGATCTGGCGAAGGTGTTCAAGATCGAGGAGCGAATCGACGCGGCAACCGGGAAGCAGCTGCTCTTCAACCTTCCGCAGGACATCATCGACAACACGATCAAGGCGTTCAGCACGAGCGCGACGTCTTCCACCGGGTACGGAACACTCGGGGCACCGAGTGGGAGGTACTTCGCACCGGCGAACGGAGCCGATTGTCTCCAGGTCGTCAACGGCGACTGCGCGCCGCGCGATCACTACGTCACGGGGCCGAAGGTCGTCACCTTCGATCTCAGCGCGGTCAAGCGCATCACGCTCGTCGGCCATACGAACTTCGAGTTCCGGGCCGAGATGATCAACGCGTTCAACAACATCAACTTCACCCCGGTCGCCCAGACGGGCAACAGCGCGACGATCAACCAGGTGACCGCCGCGCAGCGCGACGTCAACAACACGCAGAACCCGGGCGGGCGGTTGATGCAGTTCGTCTTCCGCGTCACGTTCTAAGTCGCGACCCGCACGCTACAACGCCGGCGATGCATCAGCATCGCCGGCGTTCTTTTGTGCGGCTTCCGGTTCCCAGCTTCCAGTTTCCAGCTCCCAGCTTTTCGCTTTTGCCGGCCCCCGGATCCCGGATCCCACAGACCGGCCGCGATCGCAGACGCTCATCAAACCGAAGTTGGCGGGATGGTGAATTGCTGAATGCTGAATGTTGAATGAAAGGCCATTCAGCAATCAGCAATGATGACGACGGCGCGCGGGCGACTAAAAGCGCGACGCCGTGATCGGCGTGTCGGAGCGGGCCCAGCTGGCGCGCAGGTCTTCGTCGACCGAGGTCGTTGGCTTGCGCTGGCCTTGCAGTGCCAGCTGAAGGCCGGTCAACGCCCATCCGTTGTGAGGGTGTTTGACGAGATCCGCGCGGTAGACACGCTCGGCGTCCGCGAATCTTTTCGCGTCCAGCAGTGCCGCGCCCAGCCAGTGCCGGGCAGGAAAGGGTAGCGGTTCCGGATCGTCGATGACGATCGAGTCATCGAGCGCCACGGCGCGCTCGAACGCGGCAATGGCTCCGTTCAGATCGCCCGCCGCTCGATCGATTTCTCCGTCGAGGATCGCGGCAAGCGGTCCGAGCAGCACCTGTGCGGAGTGGAACTTGAACACGGCCGTGGATGACTTGATGGTGCTCGACATGCGATCGAGGTGCTGTCTCGCGGCTCGAGCATCGCCGGCGCGAATCGACGCATACCCGTGCGCGAAGTCCCACGTGCCCGCCGGGATGTCAGCAGCTGGCCGATCCGCCATCGTGGCAACGTCGGTGAAGCGGCCGAACCTCACCAGCGTCAACGCGAGATACATCGGATCCCCGGTGAGCTTCGCGATGCCGCGGGCGGCGGAGATCGCCGGCGCGCTCTGGCCATCGAACGAGGCCGCGTAGACGAGCATCTGCAGGTCGTGCGCAGGGTAGGTGAGGATGCCTTCGCCTTTGACTGCCTTCTGATCTGATTGCCACGCCTGGAGGCTGGCGCGGACGGCGTCTCCCCAGCGACCGACGCGGGTCCAGGTGTGCGCCGGCATGTGATTGAGGTGGCTCGCTCCCGGCATCGCGTTCCCGAGAAACTCCACGCACGGCAGCGCTCGTTGCGGCTCGGTCGTCAACTCAGTCGTGTGCACGTACAGGTGGCAGACGCCGGGATGCCGGATGTCCCGCTTGAGCGCGGCTTCGAGCACGCTCAGCACACGCGCGACGTTCGGATCGTTGATGTCGAATGCTCCCGGACGAGGGAGCAGGAGGAACAGCGCTTCCGCATAGAGCGTTGCCGCGTCGAGGTCGTCAGGGTACGCCTTTACGACCGTTGCCATCGCGTTGGCGTAGGCGCGATCCTCTTCAGACTTGCGCGCGGCGTCGAAGTGGCCGGAGTATCGCGCTGCCATGGCCTGGATAAATGCGCGCTCCTTCGGACTGGCGTGCGCCTCTGCGAGCGAACGAGCCTTTTGAATCGCCGCGTAGGCGCGAGTCTCGTGCTCCGCCATTCGGCCTTCGCTGATGTTGGGTCCCCACGCCCAGGCCTCACCCCAATAACAGATCGCGCAGCTGGAGTCGCGCCTCTGTGCCTCGCGAAACGATCGGCCCGCCTCGGCCCTCGCGAAGGCGTACATCAGCTGAAAACCCTGATTGAAGTACGCCTGTGCCTCGGGATTCGATGAGGAGATCGGCCGTGTGAAGCGTTCCGAGCGCCGTCTTGTAGAGACCGATTGGTTGATCGAAGTCGTGGGGCAGCGACCCTTCGCCGTGCTGGGCGAGGGCGGATCGCTGCACTCCAACGCAGAAGGGCAGGAAGACGATGAACACGGCAACGATAGTGCGGTGTCGATGCAAAGTGAGCCTGGCGCTTTGAACTTTGTACTTTGAACTTTTAACTTTTACCTTTTAACTTTTAACTTTGATCTATTCCTCACTCATGATCCTGCAGCCCATCGAAGGCCGCCGCGATCAGGTGATCGTCCGACGGATCTACGGTGCGCAGATCGAGAATGAGCCGATCGCGTTCAATGCGCGCAATGACGGGAATCGCCCGCGTACGGAGAAGTTGCTCCAGATCATTCGCGCTGAGCGTGGTGTGCGCGATGGAAGCGAGGCAGGTGGGAAGTGTTGCTCCGGGTGCGCTCCCGCCGCCGATTGTGGAGACCCCATCAACCGTCGTGGCCGAGAGGTCCTTTGCGCCAAGCGCATCGCACAGCGCTCGCGCGCGCGTTCGAACCGCCTCGAGCGGCATCGCGATCATGGCTGAGACGGGAACCGTCGCGTGCGCACGCCCGGCCGCAAATTCGTCCAGCGTCGCCTCGAGCGCCGCGTAGGTCAGCTTGTCCACTCTCAGCGCCCGCATCAGCGGGTGCGTCCTGATCCGAGCCAGCAGTCCCTCTCGTCCGGCGATGATGCCTGCCTGAGGGCCGCCGAGCAGCTTGTCGCCGCTGAACATGACGATGTCCGCACCGGCAGCAATACTGTCGGACACCAGCGGCTCCTCGCGCAGGCCTGCCGGGACTGCTTCGGCCTCCGCCGCTGAGGACATCGATCTGAAATACCCGCTCCCGATGTCTTCAACCACCGGAAGGTTGAAGCGGCGGCCGAGCTCGACGAGTTCGGCGAGCAACGGACGCTCGGTGAACCCTTCGATCCGAAAATTTGACGGGTGCACGCGCAGGAGAAGCGCGGTGCGATCCCCGATCGCCGCCGCATAGTCAGCCACGCGCGTGCGATTGGTCGTCCCGACTTCGCGCAGAAGTGCGCCCGACTGCGCGAGGACGTCCGGCACACGAAAACCACCGCCAATCTCGACCAGCTCTCCGCGCGAGATGATGACCTCGCGTCCCGCGGCGAGTGACGCAAGCACCAGCAGCGTCGCGGCCGCGTTGTTGTTGACGACGACGGCAGCCTCTGCCCCGGTGAGCCGGCACAGCAGCCGCTCGGCGTGCACGTCGCGTTTCCCACGGGTTCCCGCGGCGAGATCGTATTCGAGGTTCGTATAGCCCGCCGACAGCGACGCGACACGCTCGGCCGCCGCTCGTGCGAGCGGGGCGCGTCCGAGATTCGTGTGAATGATCACGCCGGTTGCGTTGATGACACGGCGCAGCGATGGCGCAGCCACGTTCGCCAGCCGCTGAATCGTTCGCCGCTCGATTGCGACAACGACGTCGTCGCTCGACGCCGCATCCCCTGCCCGCTGCCGGACCGCCGCGGCTTCAGCCCGGAGCGCGTCGACGATGGCTGAGCGGCCGTAGGTCGACTCGAGCGCGAGCAGCGCGGGGCGTTGGCGCAGCTGTTCGATGGAGGGGATCGAGCGCATCAAAAGTGAAAAGTCAAAAGTTAAAAGTTAAAAGTGAGAAGTTAGAAGTGGACTTTTGCCTTTTGACTTTTAACTTCTTACTTTCCTTGTGTCCCCGTGTCTCCGTGTTGAAGGCTTGTTCCGCGTCCTCCGTTCACTCCGCAGACAAGATTCAGGATATCATTCGAACTCCTCGTCTCAGAGATGAAGCCGCCAACAGAACCCGTCGCGGATCGGTCTACAGACAACACGCCGCCGGACGTGCCGGTGCCTGACTACCGGCCGGTTGAGCGTTTCTGGCCGTACGTCGAATTGCCGGAGCAGCCCACGGATGAGGAGCTCGCCGCGCTGAATCCGGAGCTGTCCGAGGCGCTCTTCGGGACGGCGAAACGGCCGTTTTCGGTCTCGATAGAGTTTCCGCGTTTTGAAGGGCCTGACTACGAACGGGCTCTCGCGATGGCGCGCGCGTCGGTCGAGTACAAGGAGATTGGATCGGGAGCTGCAGTCAGGCACCGGGCCCGCTTCTATCCGCAGGACGCGATCAAGATCCGCGATCTGTTCGAGCTCGTCGGCCGCTTCGACGCGAGCGACGTGCTGATCGACGATCGCCCGGTCCCTTACGCGCGAGAGCTGTGGTTGCCGTTGATGTGGTTTCTGATTAGATAAATGTCGATGTCAGTCTCCAGTGACCAGTTCCCGGTTACCAGTTGGAAGACAGTTGTCGACAGCTCTGGCCTGGGAACTGGAAACTGGAGACTGGAAACTGGCAACTGAGAATGCCCGAGCCATCCGAAATCCAGCGAGACCTGCAGACGCTCGAGGCGGAGCTCAAGAAGCTCGAGGCCGAATACAACATGTTTTTCTCCGGACGGGCGCCGCGCCCGCCCTGGGAGACGCGAAAGCCGCGTCGAGGCGCTCGTCAAGCGCTGGGACCGCGATCACATCGAGACGGCCGGCGGATCGCTTTCGCTTTCAGACGCTGCAGGCGCGGTTTCAGAAGTTCGTCGAGCTCTGGGATCGCGGTCTTCGCGCGCGCGAAGAAGGGCGGCCCGGACCGTTCGCGCAGCCGCCGCCGAAAGCGCCGCCCGCGAAGGAACAGCAGGACCCCAGCAAGGTGCTCTACGTCACCGCGTTCAAGGATCCGATGCACGAGATGGACAAGCTGCACTCGCTGTACGACACGCTGATGGATGCACGGCGTCAGAGTTGGCGACGACGTCGTGCCGTTTCACCGGTTTCGCGGCGCTCGTGAAGGATCAGGTCACGAAGCTGCGCGACACCGGAAGTCCTGAAGTGGCGTTCCGTGTGGCGGTGAAGGATGGAAAAGTAAACTTTACGGTGCGGGGACTGAAAGGAACGGGAGAGCAGTAACGATCCGAGACCGGAAGCGCCGAAGCGCCTCCGGCCCGGTTCGGGATTTAGTTCGGTTTGGTGACGTTGCCGGCCTGCGGGCCCTTCGGACCATCGACGATCTCGAACTCGACCGCCTGTCCTTCCTCGAGCGTCCGGAACCCGTTGCCCTGGACCGCTGAGAAGTGGACGAACACGTCGCTGCCACCTTCGCGTTCGATAAATCCGTAACCCTTAGCGTTGTTGAACCACTTGACCTTGCCTGTGATACGCATCGTACTTTTCCTGCCTTGCAATGGCGCGGCGCCGAAGCGCCGACGTGACACCTGTCCTTCGCCTCTCGGGGCTAACCCCGGAAGCCTGCGACGCGGGCGTCGCGGGTGAGTGCTGAGAGGCCCGGACATAAAAAAAGACCGCGAGTACGCGGCCTCGGCTTACGACGCTGGCCCCGCCAGCGTCGGGTGAATAGTAGCGGCACCGACTCGGGCGATGTCAAGAAAATCCAACAGATATGCGTGCAATTTTGAGTGTTTCGGACAAGAACGGCCTGGTGGAATTCGCACGCGGACTGCGTCAGCTGGGCGTCGAGCTCATCTCAACCGGCGGAACCGCGAAAGCAATCGCTGCAGCCGGACTGCCAGTTGTCAATGTTTCAGACGTGACCGGCTTTCCAGAAATGATGGACGGCCGGGTCAAGACGCTCCACCCGGCGATGTTTGCGCGGGATTCTCGCGCGGCGTAGCCGGCCCGACGATCTCGACGCTATCGCGCGCGCAGGGGATCAAGCCGATCGATCTCGTCGTCGTCAACCTGTATCCCTTCGGGAAGGCGGCCGATAACCCCGACACGCCGTTCGACGGGCTGGTCGAAGAGATCGATATCGGTGGACCGAGTCTGCTTCGCGCCGCGGCCAAGAATTTCCGCGACGTGCTCGTCGTCGTGCATCCCGGAGGACTATCCACGGGTGCTGCAGGAACTGTCGCGCGCGGACGGCACCGTCGCTCGATTTCCGGTTCGATCTGATGAAGCGTGCGTTCATGCACACCGGTCAGTACGACGGCATGATCGCGATGACGATGGCGCACGTCGACGTGGCGGACGGCGCGATGACGCGGCGTGCCACTGAAGCGCCCGACCAGCGCGCCGCACGGCGGCCCGCGTCCGCTTCGCTACGGCGAGAATCCGCATCAGACCGCGTCGTGGATTCAGTTCCCGCCCGATTCCGGCCGCGCCTGGCAGGTGCATCAGGGGAAGGAGCTGTCGTACACGAACCTGCTCGATCTCGACGCGGCGCTGCGGATCGCGCTCGAATTCACCGAACCGGCCGCGGTCGTGATCAAGCACACGAACCCGTGCGGCGTCGCGACCGGGGCGACGATCGACGCCGCGTACGTGCGCGCGCGCGAGGCGGATTCGCTGTCGGCGTTCGGCGGCATCGTCGGGCTGAACCGCGCGGTCGACGTCGGCGACCGCGCGAGCGCTGACGTCGACCTTCATCGAAGCGATCATCGCGCCGTCGATCGACGGAGACGCGCTGGCGGTGCTCGCCGCCAGGCAGAACATGCGCGTCGTCACGACCGATTTTTCGAAGGCGTACGAGCCGATGATGCGGGGCGCGATCCGGAGTCGCGGTCGTTTCTGGGCGGCGTCACTCCAGCAGCAGTCCGACCGGGTGACCGAGGCGGCGGAGACGTGGCCTCGAACGACTTTCCGAAGGTCGTCACCAAACGCCAGCCCACGGCAGACGAGTGGACGGCGCTGCGCTTTGCGTGGCGCGTCTGCGCGCACGTGAAGTCGAACTGCCGTTATCTTTACCGGCGCCGATCGCACGCTCGCGATCGGCGCTGGGCAGATGAGCCGTGTCGATGCGGTCAAGGTGGCGGTGATGAAGGCGGGTGGCTCACTGGCCGGCAGCGTCGCCGCATCGGACGCGTTTTTCCCGTTCCGCGACGGGCTCGATGCGATCGCCGCCGCCGGCGCGACCGCGGTCGTGCAGCCCGGCGGATCGGTGCGCGACGCGGAGGTGATCGCCGCCGCCGACGAGCACGGGCTCGCGATGGTCTTCACCGGCAGACGGCATTTCAGGCATTAGTGTATTCGCAGTTCGCGTTCGCTGCATCGCGGTTCTGCGGTTCTGGCGATGCGGATCCGGGATCCGAGGATTAAGCGATTGCGGATGCAGCGATTAGGGATACGAGGATTAGCGATTCAAGGATTAGCGATTCAGGATAAGTGATTAGTGATTAGTGATTCGAGAAGGCCTCTCGCGCTCTTCGTGCTGCTGATCGCAGCGATCCTGCCGTACTTCATCGACCTGGGCGGTTCGTCGATCTGGGACGCCAACGAAGCCTTCTACGTCGAGACGCCGCGCGAGATGCTGCAGCGCGGCGATTTCGTCAGTCCGACGTTCAACTACCTTCCGCGGCTGAACAAACCGGTTCTGAGCTACTGGATCGTCGCGGCGTTCTACAAGGTGTTCGGCGTCTCGGTCGGCGTGCAGCGGCTGCCGATTGCGCTCGCCGCGCTGACGATGATTCTCGCCGCGCTTCTCCTCGCGCGGGCGGCCGGCAACCTCGAGGCCGGCCTCTGGGCGGCGGCCGGTCTGGCCGTCGCGCCGCGGCTGGTCATGTTCGGCCGGCGCATCTTCATCGACATCTACATCTCGATGTTCATGGCGCTCACGCTGCTGTTCTTCGCGCTGGCGGAGCGCTATCCCGCAGCGCCGGCGGTTGTTCCTGCTGTTGATGTACGCGTGCGTCGGACTGGGTGTCCTGACGAAGGGCCCGGTCGCCGCGGCGCTGCCGGCGCTGGTGTTTGGCATGTACCTTCTGCGTGCACCGCGAGCTGAAGCGCGGTCACCGAGATGATGATTCCGCTCGGCCTGGTCGTGGTCCTCGCGATTGTCGTCCCGTGGTATGCGGCGCTCTATCACCGGTACGGCTGGACCTACATCACGTCGTTCATCGTCGGCGAGAACATCGCGCGGTACACCGAGGGCCTCGGCGTCGAACAGCGTCGAGGGCTGCTCGTTCTACCTGCCGGTCGTGTTCAGCGATTCCTTCCCGTGGTCGCTGTGCCTGTTCGGTGCGGCCGGCGCTCTGGCTCGTGGACTGGCGTCACGCTCCGGAGCACGGAGTCAGCGCTGACCGCGATCGCGGCTTTCGGATCCGGACGCTCCTGTGGCTGTGGATCCTCGTCATCGTGATCTTCTTTACGTTTTCCGCCGCCAAGCAGGATCTCTACATCTTTCCGATCGTTCCAGCGGTCGCCGCGCTCGCCGGACTCTTCATCGCGCGCCGGACGACGGTTCTGCTCGGCGCTGCGCTGCCGCGATCGCTTCGCGTCACCGCAGTCGTGATCGGACTGCTGCTCGCGGTCGCCGGCGCCGGGACGTTCTACATCTTTCGAGACCGTGGGGAAGGTCTACGCGCTGCACGGCGCCGCGTTCGTCGGTGGCGCCGCGGCGGTTGGCGGACCGTGGCGCTCGGCTTCGCGCTCGTTCAACCGCGCGCGCGCGGCGCTGGTCGTCGGTCGTCGTTTCGCTGGTCACGCTGAATTGGGCATTCATCATCCGCGTCCTGCCAAGCTTCGAGCGTTACAAACCGGTTCCTCCGCTGACCGCCGCAATTCAGAGTCGCCTCGCCGACGGAGATGTGGTCGCGCACTACAACGTCGCGCTGCCCGAGCATGGTGTATTACCTCGGCCGGCACATCGAGATCCTGTTCGATCGCGAGGCGTTTCTGAAGCTGCTGCAAGGAGACCAGCGGGTGTTCGCGGTGCTCTCGGCGGGCGATTACGACGAAATCGCCCGCGACGCAGGCGTCCCGACGTGCGTGCTCGATCGGCGGCCGACGGTGAATATCAAACTCAAAGCCGTCCTCGCGCGCGATCCGTTACCCGAGGTCCTGCTCATAACCAACCGCTGCGATCACAGTCACGCAGCTTCGCTGATAAGAGATCACAGGAGACAGGAGAAGGGAGAAACTGGGATCGTCAAAAAGATTCTCCTTTCTCCCGTTCTCCTGTTTGATCTCTGACGTGGCTGATCGCAGCGTGACTAGCTGTGGCTGTCGTTGAAGCGCTGGCTAGTTGCCCCGCAATTCATCGATCGACACCGTCGCCGGCCCGAACTTCCCGACCACGACACTCGCGGCGCGATTGGCGAGCCGCGCGGCGTCGACGAGCGATGCGCCCGCGGCAAGCGCCAGCGCCATCGTCGCGATGACGGTGTCGCCGGCGCCGGTGACGTCGGCCACCTCCCGCGCCTCGGCCGGCAGCGTGCGCTTCCTCGTTCGGCGCCGAGCAGCGTCATGCCGTGTTCGCCTCGCGTGATCGAGCACCTGTCGCATTGCGCGCGCTCACGGAATCGCCGTGCGGCCGCGAGCGCTTCCGCGCTCGTGCGAATCCGCATGTGTGTGACGGCCTCCGCTTCGTGGTGATTCGGCGTAATCACGGTCGCGCCCGCGTAGTAGTCGATGTGCGGAACCTTCGGATCGACGAGCAGCGGAATGCCTCGACGCTTCGCCGCGGCGATCGCCCGTTCGCGCGACCCCGCGCGACACCGCGCCCTTGAGGTAGTCGGAGACGAGGATCGCGTCGGCCGACGACGACAGCTGGTCGATCCGACGACGATCGCCGCTTCGACTCGCCGTCGGACTTCTCGATCGTCTTCGTAGTCGATCCGCGCGACCTGCTGGTTGCGCGAGGTCACGACGCGAAGCTTGCGCGTGGTGCGGCGCTTGCGGATCGCGACAATCAGACCGGATGCATCAATCCCGAGCTTCGAGATCGCGACCGGATCGATCGCCCGGCGTCATCGTCTCCCACGATCCCGACGACGTGAACGCGCGCGCCGAGCGCGGCGGCGTTGTGGGCGACGTTGGCCGCCCCACCGAGCCGGAAGCTCTCGTGATCGAATCGCACGACCGGCACCGGAGCTTCGGGCGAAATGCGATCGACCGCGCCGACCAGAAAATGATCGAGCATCAGGTCGCCGACGACGAGGAGGGTGCGGCCCTGAAGGCGCGAGAGAAGATCGGAATGAGCCCGTCATGCAGGCGGCGACGCCGGTGTGCTGCGACTCGGCAGCATAGGGAAGCGTCACCAGCACGAGGAACAGCATCAGGAACTCGGAATCGCCGAAGTTGTATTCGAACATGCCGGCGGCCACCATCGCCACCGTGACGGCCAGCGCGCCGTTGGCGAGCGACGGGTCGGCCTTCATTCGTTCTTCGACGAAGTCGCGGAGCAGCGTGAAGATGAACCAGAGCCAGATGGCGAGCGCCGGAAGGCCGCGCTCGGCCGCAATCTGCAGCGGGACGTTGTGCAGATGCGAATTGAGCTGCTGCACCGCGTTGGGATCGCGGTAATACGCGTAGACCTTGATCACCATGTCTGGGCCGACGCCGGTCAGCGGATCGTCCTTGATGATCCGGAAGCCGGATCGCATCATCGCCAGGCGGTCGCGATTCGAGAGCAGGCTGGCCTCGGTGGCGGCGGTGTCGTGGCGCAGGTGCTTGATGCGGAACGACGAGTAGAGACGATCGGTCATTTGTGACGGCGCGAACGCGATGAACGCGGCGAGCGCGACCGGCAGCAGCGCGAACAGCCGGAAGTCGCGAATGATGAACAGCAGACCGATGCCGACGCAGGCGCCCACCCAGGCGTTGCGGCTGAGCGTCGCGGCGAGCGCGGCAATCAGCGCCGGCATCACCAGCGCGGTCCACAGACGATCGTCCTTCCGGAACAGCACGCGCGCCGCGGCGATGCACGCGATCAGCATCAACTGTCCCGAGTAGGTCATGTACATCCCGAGCAGACCGCGCGGCCGCTGGCCGAGGGAGTCGAACTCGAGAATGCCGAACTGCACGACGCCGATGACGGCGCTGATTGCGCCGACGGTGATGATCACGTCGAGGACCGTGAGCGCCCGTCGTCCCGGCAGCAGACGATAGGCGATCGGCACGATCGAAAAGAGCAGCAGCTGCTTGCAGTCGATGAAGCTGGTCTCGGGGATCGACCGAGAAGAGCGACGCCACGAGCGTGGCGCCGGCATACGCGGCCAGCGGCCAGAACATCCCGGGTGCTTCGAATCTTTCGTGGCCGCGAATGACCAGCGCGAGCCAGAGGATCCCGGTGCACGGTGAGCAGCACTTGCGACGCCGCAATCGAAAACGGCAGCAGCGCGACGAATGCGAGCAGCGCGTAGTACGCCGCGCGTTCGAGCCCTCGGCCGGATTGCCGACGACGGTCAGGCCCGCGCGTTCATCGCGCGCTTCGCCGCCGAAAGGACGTCTTCGGGCTTCAACGTAGTTAGACATCGAAAATCGCCAGGCTCACAAACTCGCTGATCGCACGGCCGGCACGGCCAGCCCCGCGACTTCGACCGATTCGGTCGGAAACCTGCGGATCCCGCCACGGGGCGGATCGCGCAGGTTCCGTTGGTCCATATATTCCCACTATTGGCGTCGATGTGGTGGCCGCAATATGCAGCGGCCCCGTATCGCCGCCAATGAACAGCCGGCTGCGCTCGACGAGCGCCCGCAGCTCTGCGAGATCGAACTCACCGATATCCAGCACCCGTCCGCCGCCGGGCCGAGCGATTGCCGCGCGGCCGGCCGCGATCCGTGCCGCCGCCACCCGATCGGACGGTCCCGAGCTCAGCACGATCCGCCGGGCCGGGGACGCCGCCGCCAGCCCGGAAACCAGCGCGTGAACGCCGCTTCAGGCCATCGCCGGAATGGATTGCCGGCACTGACATGAACCACGACGAGTTCGTGAGCCGGTGTGACGCCCGCCGCCTCCAGTCGCCGCTCAACCTGCGCTATCCGCCGGCAGCGTCGAGCGGCATCTCGACCGCGTCCGGTCGGGGATGGACCGCCGGCAGGCCACCCGTCGATCGCGTCGAGCAGGTCCCACTGGTTGCACGACCGAGTGCCGCCGCCGCAGCGTTCGCGGCCGCGGCACCGCCCGCGTATACATCCACGTGCGCCCGGCGATCTCGTAGCCGATGCGCATCGGCGCCCTCGACAGCCACGCCAGCCACGCACTTCGCGGCCCGCCGTGCAGATCGATCGCGATGTCGTACCGCTCGCGGCGAAGGCGCCCCGCCAGTCGGAGATCATCGGCGATTCGCGCGAGGCCGGCCGGCGTCGGCGCCACGATCACCTCGTCCAGATGCGGTTTCCCGCGACGACCGGCAGCGCCTGCCGGCTCGACCAGGTACGTCAGGTGCGCGTCGGGAAACGTGCGCTTCAACGCCCGGATCAGCGGCGTCGTAAACACGACGTCGCCGATCAGGCGAAGGCGAATTAGTAAGATTTTCACTGCGGGATCCGGGGCCGCGGTCCGGGATCCGAGATGCGCGACACGCGGACAGCGCCTGATCACGGCAATCGGTCGACGAGTCGGATCGTCCGATTCGGATCCCGGATCCCGCATAGCGGATCGCGGATGTGTCTACGGCTCTATCGTCGCCTCGTCGATCAGCATGACCGGGATGTCGTCCTTGATCGGGTAGACGCGCTTGCACTGGCTGCACTTGAGCGCGGTACCGTTCTTGACGAGGTCGACCTTCGTCTTGCAGTTCGGGCAGGCCAGAATTTCGAGTAGTTCGGGATCGACGGGCATCGCTTCTCCAATGTTCAAGGTTCAATGCCCGCCATTAACGCTCAAAGTCGGAACGTTGATGCTCAACAGTGGCACTTAAACATTGAGCATTGAACATTGAACATTGGACTATACCACCCGTCCGAGGTCATTATAGTCAGTCAGATGCGGGCATTTCTGATCCTCGTCACATCGGTGCTCGTTGCGGGGACGCATCGGCATCCGCGGCGCAGCGGCGCCCGTCGCCCCCGGTCCGCGGAGCCTCGGCCTCCTACTACTTCATGCTCGGCCGGCACCTCGAGGACTGAGACAAGATCGACGACGCGATCGCCGCCCATCAGAAGGCGATTGCGCTGGCGCCTGAGTCGGCGGAACTTCGCGCGGAACTCGCAGCCCTGTACGCGCGGCAGGATCGTGCGCGCGAGGCACTCGACACCGCCGAAGCGGCACTCGAGCGCGATCCCGCCAACCGCGAGGCGAATCAGAATCATCGGAACCGTTTACGCCGCGCTGAGCGAACAGCGGCGTCCATTCCGCCCGGGCGATGATCCGGCGCAGTACGGGGCGACGGCGATTGCCGCACTCGAAAAGAGCCGTCGCGATGCCGGATTCGACGTCAATCTCGAACTGATGCTCGGACGGCTTGTATCTGGGCGCGCGCGATTATCCCAAGGCGATCGCCAGCCTGCGAAGGGTCGTCGACGATCAGCCCGGAATACCCGGAAGGGGCCATGCTGCTGGCGGCCGCGCAGGAAGGCGCCGGCCAGACAGACGACGAGATTCGAACGCTCGAAACGACGCTCGAGGACAATCCGACGTTCTACCGCGCGGCACTGCGGCTCGCGGAGCTCTACGAACAAGAGCGGCGATTCACTGATGCGGCCGACGCGTACGCGCGCGCGGCCGCTGCCAACAGCCGGATCGATGTCTCGAGCGCAGCGGGCCGCCGCGCTCATCAACGCGGGGAAAGGCCGCTGAGGCTCGCGCACATTCTGCAGGCCTGCGATCAGAACGTCCGCTACGCCAGATGCCGTGACCCTCTACATGCTCGGCCAGGCGCAGCGCACGCTGAAGGACTTCGACGCGGCGACGGCGACGGTTCAGAAACTGAAGACGTCATTTCCGAACGATCCGCGTGGCGGATATCTCGAAGCGCTGGTGCTGCGCGACCGTGGCCAGCTGCGACCAGGCGATTGCGGCGTTCGAGTGGCTGATGAACCGCGTCGTCAGCGGGATGGATCGCTCGTCTACGAATACGCCGAGCCTGCTCGAGCGCGCCGGCCGCATCGCCGATGCCGAACGCGCGCTGCGCGGCGTGCTCGCGAAAGATCCGCAGGATGCCAACGCGCTCAATTCACTGGGCTACATGCTCGCGGACCACGGACACGCGGCTCGATGAAGCGGTCGACCTGGTGCAGCGCGCCCTCAAAATCGAGCCGGCGAATCCGTCGTTCCTCGACAGTCTGGGCTGGGCGTATTTCCGCCAGGGCAAACTCGATCTGGCGGACGCTCCGCTGACGCAGGCCGCCGAGCGTCTGCCGACGAGTTCGACGGTCAACGAACATCTCGGCGATCTGCGACTTGAAACAGGAGCGCTACGCCGACGCCGTCGCGGCGTTCGAGCGGTCGCTCGCCGGCGACGGCGAATCGATCGACCGCGTCGAAGGTCGAAAAGAAGGTGCGCGACGCTCGATCAGCGCGTCAAACGTTGATGTCGCACAGCGCGGGTGTCGAGCCCTCGGGCGACGCTCGCGAGATCGCGCTTTCGCGCTGACTGCTACTGGCCATTTCCTGCGGCGACAGCCGACGTCACACTTCCATCCGGACCTGGCACTCCGTTCTCCCGATGCCATCGCCGCCTACGCGGAAGCCGTTCGCGACTGCCGTGGCGTGCAAACGCTGAGCGCGTCGCTCTCGCTGTCGGGACGCGCCGGTTCCACCAAGCTGTCGGCGCGCATCGATGCCGGGTTCGCCGACGCCGGCGCGCCTTCGTCTCGAAGGGTATCCGCGGATCAACTTCGGCGGCAGGCCGTTCTTCATCCTCGTGGCCGACCGGAGCCGACGCGACGCTCGTGCTGACGCGCGACAACCGTGTGCTGCGCGGTGCCGCCCCGTCCGCGATCATCGAGGCGCTGACCGGCATCGCGCTCGAGTCCCGACGACATGCGTGCGCTCGACGCCGGGTGCGCGTTTGGCACCGGTGATCCGGCTGACGGCCGATCGTTCGACGACGGATGGGCGTCTGTTCAGACCGGACCCGCCACCGTCTTTCTTCGACGGATCGAGAACCAGTGGCGCGTTGCCGGTGCGCGGCGTGGCTCGCTCGCAGGTCGAGTATTCGGACTTCGCCGGCAGTCGGCCAGGCGTCGGTGCGCATCTCCACACGACATCGCAGCCGGCGTCGTTGCCCGGCGGACCTGTCCATCCGGATCTCGCAGGTTGAGATGAACGCGACGCTTGAGCAACTGCGTGTTCAGCGTCGACGTGCCGAAGGACGCGACGCCGCTGACGCTCGAGGAGTTGCGGAGGGCCGGGCCGCTCGGGGACAACGAGGAGACCGAGAGGGCGCGCTGCCGCGAGCACCCGCACTCTCGTCGACCCGCGCGCACGCGAAGGTGAACCTCGATCTCCGCGTGCTTGGCACACGGCCCGATGGATTTCACGAACTGCGGACCGTGTTTCAGGCGATCGAGCTGCACGACACGCTGACCTGGCGATCGAGCGGCCCGGCCCGTTCACCGTGAAGTGCCGGACTGCCGGGCGTGCCGCTCGACGACACGAATCTCGTGTGGCAGGCGGCCGCTCGGATTGTGGAAAGCGCTCGGTCGATCGGGCGAACCACGCGACGTGGTGGTCACGATCGACAAGCAGATTCCGTTGCAGGCCGGGCTGGGCGGTGGAAGCGCGGACGCCGCCGCGGCGCTGCTCGCGCTCGCGCGCTTGTGGGGTGGCGCTCCGTTGACGCTGCTGCGGGAGGTCGGGACCTCGATCGGCGCCGACGTTGTCGTTCTTTCTTTCGGGAGGCACGGCGCTCGGTCTCGGCCTCGGCGAGGAGATTTATCCGCTTGTCGATCTGCCGCCGCACTGGATCGTGATCGTTCGGCCTCCGTTCGGCGTCTCGACGGCGGAAGCGTATTCGTGGTACGACGACGACCGCGCGGCGGGGTTGAAGGAGACGCGCGAGCTTCAGCTGCTGCCGGTGCCCTGGCCAACGCGTGCGGCGCAGATGATCAACGATCTCGAACCACCCGTCGTCCGCCGTCATCCCGAAATCACCGCGCTCAAGTCGGCGCTGCGCGAGGCGGGCGCGGTCGCGGCGGCGATGTCGGGCAGCGGTTCGGCGGTTTTCGGCCTGTTTCGCAGTCGAGCTGCCGCGGCGCGGTGCGTCAAACCGTTGTCGAAGGGCGGCAACCGCGCGCATCCTGACGCGAACGATCACGCGCGCCGACTACGAGCGGCGCGCCCGTCCCGTTGCCAAAAAGGCGCTGAAACCGGCTAGACTTAACCTCTTGCGGATAGCCTGGCGGGCCGCGCCTTGAGGTTGCGCTTCGAACGTTCGGGCGAGGAGGTCCCGGGCCGGGCAACTTCCGAGGCGCGGGATACGAGGTCCGCGCCACGAGCCGCGCTGGGGCGTGGCCAAGCGGTAAGGCGCGGGACTTTGGATCCCGTATTCGGAGGTTCGAATCCTCCCGCCCCAACCACATCGTGATGAGGATGGGATGCTGCGAGACATCGGCCCCGGACCGGCGACCCGGCGACGGCGCAGGATCGTGCCGAGCGTAGGCGAAGGGGCGATGGGCTAGCAGGCGGCGGGGGCGCATCCTCGGCGAAGACTTGAGAAGCCGATGAATGGCGGCCAGCTGAAACTGTTTTCCGGCAGCGCGCATCCGGCGCTCGCGCACGAGATCGCGGATTTCCTCGGCGTGTCGATGGGGCACGCACGGTTGCAGCGGTTTCCCGATACCGAGTGCTCGTTTCAGATCGACGAGAACATCCGCGGCACGGATGTCTTCGTCGTGCAGCCCACGTGCGCGGACGTCGACCGCAGCATCATGGAGCTGTGCGTGATGATCGATGCGTTCCGCCGATCGTCGGCGTCGCGCATCACGGCGGTGATTCCGTATTACGGCTACGCGCGCCAGGATCGCAAGGACAAGCCGCGGGTGCCGATTTCGGCCAAGCTCGTGGCGAACCTGCTGAGCGCGGCCGGCACGAATCGCGTGCTGACGATGGATCTGCACAAGGCGCAGATCCAGGGGTTCTTTGACATCCCGGTCGATCACCTGTTCGCGGCGCCGGTGATCATCGATTACTGTTCGCGCCTGGCGTTTCCGAACCTGACGATCGTGTCGCCGGATGCGGGCGGCGCCGAGCGTGCGCGCGCCTACGCGAAGCGGCTCGACGCCGATCTCGCGATTATCGACAAGCGGCGCAGCGACGATGGCACGGCGGAGGTGATGAACGTGGTCGGTGATGTCACCGGACAGACCTGCATCATCCAGGACGACATCATCGACACGGCGGGGACGATCGCAAAGGCGGCGGATGCGCTGAAGGCCAACGGCGCACAGCGCGTGCTCGCCTGTGCGGTCCACGGGGTGCTGTCGGGTCCCGCTATCGCGCGGCTCGAGGCGGCGCCGATCGATCAGGTGATCATCACCAACACGATTCCGCTCAGCGGCGATCGCGCGCGGTGCAGCAAGATCAAGGTGCTCTCGGTCGCACGGCTTCTGGGCCAGGCGATTCGGAGTATTCACGAAGAGACGTCGGTTTCTTCGTTGTTTGTGTAAGGAAGTTTCCAGCTTCCAGTTCCCAGCTCCAGTATTCGGAAACTGGGCACGAACTGACTGGAAACTGGTAACTGGAAACTGGTAGCTGACAATGGATGCAGTATTACAAGCAGAAAAACGTGAAGGACGCGGCAAGAACGAGGCGCGGCGGCTGCGCGCGAGCGGACGCATTCCGGCCGTCGTCTATGGCGCCGACAAGGGCAAGGCGGTCGAGATCGCCGTCGATCCGAAGACGCTGCTTCGGATCCTGCACTCCGAATCGGGCGTGAACACGCTGATCGGACTGCAGCTCGATGGCGGCGACACGCGGGTGCTCGTGAAGGAGTACCAGGTCGATCCGATCGACCACAAGCTGCTCCATGCCGACTTCTATCAGGTGGCGATGGACAAGACGATTACCGTCACCGTGCCCGATCGTGCTGAAGGGTGAGGCGAAGGGCGTCAAGCAGCAGGGCGGCATCGTCGACTTCGTCAACCGCGAGATCGAAATCGAAGTGCTGCCAGGCGATATCCCCGAGAACATCACCGTCGACGTCAGCGAGCTGATGCTGCACGAAGGCGTGCGCGTCCGCGACCTGCAGACCGAGGGCACGAAGTGGAAGGCGACGAGCGACGCCGACATGATGATCGTCCACGTCGTGACGCCGCGCGCCGAGGAAGCGCCGCGCGCCGGCGGATGCCGCGGCGGCTGCGGCGACGGCGGCGCCGGCCGAGCCCGAAGTCATCAAGAAGGGCAAGGTCGAGAAGGCGGAGGACGAACCGAAGGAGAAGGAAGAAGAAGTAGCGGGGGGGGGCCCCGCGAGCAGTGAGAAAAGCTGACGGGGCCCTCAATGAAGCTCGTCGTCGGTTTAGGCAATCCTGGCCGCAAGTACGCCGGCACCCGGCACAACGTCGGCTTCGATGTGGTCGATCTGCTGGCGGAACGGCATCGGCTCGAGTGGGAGTCGGCGCCGGCCGAGGCACTGCAGGCGCGGTGGCGGGCGGCGTCGGCGATCGTCGCAAAGCCGCTGACGTTCATGAACCTGAGCGGCGTCGCGATTGGCGAGCTGTTGCGGTTCTACAAGATCGAGCTGCCGGATCTCTTCGTCATCGTCGACGACATGAATCTGGAGTTGGGAAGGCTGAGAGCGCGGCCTTCCGGGTCGGCCGGCGGCCACAACGGCCTCAAGTCGATCATCAGCGCGCTCGGAACCGAAGAATTTGCACGGCTGCGGGTCGGCATCGGGCGCGGAGATCGCCCGGGCGGATTCGCGGATCACGTGCTGGCGAAGTTCGAACCGGACGAACGGGGCGAGATCGCCGAGGCGACGGCCGCGCAGCGGACGCCGCCGAACTGTTCGTCGCGAAGGCATCGTGCCGGTGATGAACAGGTTTAACAGGAAAGAAGACGGGGACTAGCTACAACCTATCTTCTCCTTGCTACTGAACAGTCGCCAGTCGCCAGTCTCCAGTTTTCCAGTACGTCTTGCTGGGAACTGGGAACTGGGAGCTGGAAACTCGACAGTGGCCGCATAGTCCATAAGGAGACACATGAGCACCACACGACAGTACGAACTCGTCTACATCGTCACGCCTGAGGCCAGCGAGCAGGAGATTGCCGATCTGCACACGCAGATCGAACAGATCGTCCAGCGCTTCAACGGCACGTTCGACAAGACCGAGAACTGGGGGCGCAAGCGCCTCGCCTACGACATCGGCCATCACCGCGAAGGCACCTACGTCGTCGAAACCATCACCGGCTCGGGAGAGCTGATGAAGGAAATCGATCGCCGGCTGCGCGTGATCGATCAGGTGATCCGCCACCTCGTCGTCCGCGTCGACGAGGAACTGCGCGTGGCGCAGCGGACCACCGACGCGCGCAAGAAGTTCGTCGCGCGCCGGCGTGTTGCGCGCGGCCTGCCGCCGGAGCGGCAACCTGGTGAAGGACGTGGCGACGGCGATTCTCAGGACGACATGGAAGGCTTGGAGGTCCAGCGATGAGGGAAGAACGAGGGGGCGGCCGCGGCCGCGGTGGCGACAAGAAGGACGCGCAAGGGCGGCGCCGACTCGCCGCGTCGTGGATTCTTCCGTCGTCGCCGCGTGTGCAAGTTCTGCGCGGAGAAGATCGACTACATCAACTACAAGGACGTCCGCCTGCTGGCGCCGTTTCTGCCGGAGCGCGGCAAGATTCAGCCGCGGCGGATTTCCGGGACGTGCGCGCTGCACCAGCGCAAGCTGCAGGTCGCGATCAAGCGCGCGCGTCAGCTGGCGCTGATCCCGTACGTGACGGATTAGGACGACACCATGGAAGTCATTCTGAGAGAACACGTCGAACATCTCGGGCGCCGCGGCGACATCGTCAAAGTGGCCGAGGGCTACGCCCGTAACTACTTGCTGCCGCGCAAGCTCGCGCTGGCGGTCAACGAAGGGAACAAGCGCCAGATCGAGCGCGAGCGGAAGAATGCCGAAGCGCGCGAGCTCGAGGAGAAGTCGCAGGCCGAAGCGTTTGCCGCGCGGCTCGCCGAACTCGAGGTCGCGATCCCGCGGCGCGTCGGCGAGAACGACACGCTGTACGGATCGGTCACCACCGCCGACATCGCGTCGGCGCTGGCGGCGAAGGGTTTCGAGGTCGATCGACGCAAGATCATGCTCGCTGAGCCGTTGAAGGCACTCGGTCAAGTGACCGTGCCGATCAAGATCCACCGCGACGTGACCGCGCAGGTCAAGGTCAGCGTCGTCGCCGAGAAGAAATAATTCGCTGTCGCTTCCGCCTTCAGGCGGAAGGACAATCTGCTAAACTTCGGGGCGCTCTTCGATGATGATCGCGGGCGCCCTTTTCTTTTCCGCGACAATCCCTTGGCTGAACTCGCTGCACCGACGCGCACGCTTCCACACAATCTCGACGCGGAGAAATCCGTGCTCGGCGCGATCCTGATCCATAACGACGCGTTCAACGCGGCGGCGGAAGTGATCGACGCCGGTGATTTCTTCCGCGACGCGCATCGCCGGATCTTCGATCGCATGGTCGCGCTCAGCGAACGCGGCGACGCGATCGATTTCGTGACGCTGAAAGAGGAGCTGTCGCGGACGGGCGATCTCGACGAAGTCGGCGGCCCGGCCTACATCGCGTCGCTGGCCGACGGCGTGCCGCGATCGGCCAACGTCGAGTACTACGCGAAGATCGTCAAGGAAAAGTCGACGCTTCGCAGCCTGATTCATTCGGCCAACAAGATTCTTGCCGACGCCTACGACGCCGAGGAGGAGCCGGACCTTCTGCTCGACAGCGCCGAGCGCGCGATCTTCGCGATCGCCGAGGATCGCATCCGCGCCGGCTTCGTGCCGCTGCGCGATCTGGTGCAGAGCAGCTTCTCGACGATTGAGAAGCTGCAGCAGCACAAGGGGCTGGTCACCGGCGTGCCGACCGGGTTCGTCGATCTCGATGAGATGACGTCCGGTCTGCAGCCCTCCGACCTGATTCTCGTGGCGGCGCGACCGTCGATGGGCAAGACCAGCTTCGTCCTGAACATCGCGCAGCACGTCGGCACGTCGACCGACATGACGGTCGGCTTCTTCAGCCTCGAGATGTCGAAGGAGCAGCTGTTCATGCGCATGCTCACGTCCGAGGCGCGGATCGACGCGCACCGGTTCCGCAGCGGCTATCTCAGCGAGAAGGATTACGGCCGGTTGTCGCACGCGCTCGGCACGCTTGCCGAGGCACGCGTCTTCATCGACGACACGGCGTCGATCGGCGTGCTCGAGATGCGAGCGAAAGCCCGGCGGCTGAAGGCCGAGCACGGGCTCCACCTGCTCATCATCGATTACATCCAGCTGATGCAGGGACGCGGCCGGTTCGAGAGCCGGCAGGCGGAGCTGGCGTCGATTTCGCGATCGCTGAAGGGGCTGGCGAAGGAACTGCAGGTGCCGGTCGTGGCACTGTCGCAGCTGTCGCGCGCGCCGGAGACGCGTTCCGATCATCGGCCGCAGTTGTCGGATCTGCGCGAGTCCGGCGCACTCGAGCAGGATGCCGACGTCGTCATGTTCATTTATCGCGAGGAGCAATATCGCGATGCCGACGGCGCGCCGAATCAGGATGCAGAAGGAACGGCCGAGATCATCATCGGCAAGCAGCGCAACGGGCCGGTCGGCACGACCAAGCTCGCGTTCATCAAGGAGCACACGCGGTTCGAAAACCTCGCAAGCGGGGCCGCGTGAGGCTGGGGCCCGCGAGCAGTGAGTAAGAGACATCGAGGCCCACCCTCTTGACTCGGCCCACCGTCGCCCGCGTCGATCTCGACGCCGATCCGCTCGAACTTTCGCGCTATCTCCAGCTTTCTCGCCGTCCTCGTCACACACCCCCGTTCCCAGAATCATCGCCGTCGTCAAAGCGAACGCCTACGGTCATGGCGCGGCCGAAGTAGGCCCTGCGCTCGAGCAGGCGGGCGCGGCGATGCTCGCGTGCGCCGATATCGAGGAAGGGATCGTGCTGCGCCGCGCCGGCGTGCGGGTCCCGATTCTCGTCTTCGGCGCGCTCGGCATCAGCGATCTTCACGGCGTCTTTCAGCACTATCTGACGCCGACCATCTCGACCCCGTCGGCCGCGCGCGCGCTTCAGGCGGCCGCTGCCAAACACGGCGCCATCCTGCGATGTCATCTCAAGATCGACACCGGGATGAACCGGCTTGGGTTCCGCCACGACAACCTCCGGCGGACGCTGCCGGACGTCGCCGCCAGCCCCAACCTGTCGATCGACGCGGTCTACACGCACTTCGCCACCGCGGACGAGCCGGAGAGTCCCGCGTTCGATGAGCAGCGCGAGCGCTTCGAAGCCGCGTGCGTGACGCTGACCTCGATTCGGCATCACCGTTCGCGCGCGGCACGCCGCCAACAGCGCGGCGATCCTGCGCGACGAGCGCGTCTGGTACGACTTCGTCCGGCCCGGCCTGCTGCTCTACGGCATCGTCCCCCCGCCGCTCGCGTCAACGCTGGCGCTGCGACCTGCCCTGTCACTCCACAGTCGTATCGTGCACGTGAAGGGGCTGCGGCCCGGTGAGGGCACCGGCTATGGGCTGAAGTTTGTCGCGGATCGTCCGACGACGATCGCCGTCGTGCCGGCCGGATACGCCGACGGCCTCGATCCTCGTCTGGCGGGGCACGGCTCCATGCTGGTTCGCGGCCGGCGCGCGCCCATCGTTGGCTCGGTGTGCATGGACATGACGATGATTGACGTCACCGGCACCGACGTTGCACCAGGCGACGAAGTCGTCATCATCGGCCAGCAAGGAAATGAATCGATCGACGTTCGCGAGATCGCCGCGTCGATCGGAACGATTCCGTACGAATTGCTGTGCAGAGTCGGAGCAAGGATTGAAAGGGTCTATGGATAGGTCTCATTGCTGATTGTTGAATGCTGATTGCTGATTGACGAGCGGATGGTGGCAGAATCTGAGCGGCAAAGCCACGCACGCTTACGCCGTTTCAGCATCAACGAATTCAATCAGCCATCAGAAATCAGCAATCAGAAATTTCAGAGTCAATGAAAACGAAGACAGTCTTTGCCTGCCAGGAATGCGGCGCCCAGTCGCAGAAGTGGCTCGGACGCTGCCCTGAGTGCGGCGCCTGGAACTCGCTGGTCGAAGAGCGCGCGGCCGAAGGGCCGGTCGCGGCGTCGGATGTCGCGAAGCGTTACACCCTCGCCGCGGCAGCCGGGCCGCAGCTCTACGCGGATATCGACACCGTCGTTGCCGAGCGACTGACGACCGGGATCGATGAATTCGATCGCGTGCTGGGCGGAGGAGTGGTCCCTGGCTCGCTCGTGCTGATCGGCGGCGAACCCGGTATCGGAAAGTCCACGCTGCTGCTGCAGGCGGCTGCGCACTTCGCGCACACGTTTGGTCCAGTGCTGTACAGCTCGGGCGAAGAGTCCGAGCACCAGATCAAATCGCGCGGCGAGCGACTCGGGATCGCGCGCGCGCCGCTGTACATCCTGGCGGAGACCTGTCTCGAGCGCATCCTCGAAGAGATTGCGCGTCTCAAGCCGGCGTTCGTCATCGTCGATTCGATCCAGACGGTGTTCTCGCTCCGGTTCCAGTCGGCGCCAGGGAGCATCGGCCAGGTGCGCGAGGCGGCCACCCAGCTTCTGTTTGCCGCCAAGGGACAGAACATTCCCACGTTCCTCGTCGGACACGTGACCAAGGACGGCAACATCGCCGGACCCAAGGCGCTCGAGCACATCGTCGACACGGTGCTGTACTTCGAAGGCGAGAAGCATCATGCGCATCGCGTCGTGCGCGCGGTGAAGAACCGGTTCGGGGCGGTCAGCGAGCTGGGCGTGTTCGAGATGACCGGCCAGGGCCTTCGCGCCGTTCCCAATCCGTCGAAGTTGTTTCTCGCCGAAAGGCCGGAGAACGTGCCGGGCTCCGCCGTCCTGTGTTGCGTCGAAGGGTCGCGGCCACTGCTCGTCGAGATACAGGCGCTGGTCAGCACCAGCACCTACGGCAACGCCCGCCGGATGACCAGCGGTCTCGATCAGAACCGGCTCTCGCTGCTGCTCGCCGTGATCGAGAAGCGGGCCGGGTTGAATCTGATTGCCGACGACGTGTTTGTGAACATCGCGGGTGGCATCGCGGTTGACGAGCCGGCCGCGGATCTTGGAGTGGTCGCCGCGGTCGCTTCGAGCGTGCGCAATCGTCCGATCAAACCGTCCACCGCCGTCTTTGGCGAGGTCGGGTTGGCGGGCGAAGTGCGCGGCGTCGTCCAGGCTTCGCTCCGCGTGCGCGAAGCCGCCCAGATGGGGTTCGTCCGGTGCATCGTCCCCCAGGGCAACTGCGCGCCAGACGATACGCCCGCCGGCTGCGAGCTCGTGCCGGTCAAGAACGTCTCCGAAGCGCTGGACGCGCTGATGGACTGGTGAGCTCGGTCTTTAAGACCGCCCCTGGATCCCCTTCCTCACCCCCCGAAGTATCATAGGCGTAAGGTTCATACCCGGAGCGTTCGATGCTGTGGTTCATCCTCGTCCGCGTCTTTTTTGTACTGGCTGTGACGTACGCGGCTATCCTGACGCGTCCGTTCAATCCCGACGCGATGCTCAACGGGCTGGTCGGCGCCGCGCTCGGGGTGCTGATCATCTGGGTCGAGACACGGCTGCGTTCGGCTGAAGTCACCGATCTGCTCGGTGCGCTCATCGGCGGCGCGATTGGGCTCGGCCTGGCCAAGACGATCGGGGCAGCCCTCTTCTGGGCCGACACCGGCGATCGGCGCATCGTCTTCCTGCACAGCTTACATCCTGCTGGTGTTTCCGTACCTCGGTATCGTGATGGGCGCGCGCAAGGGTGAGTGGCTCGAACCCGCCCGGCTGGCCGCACTCTTTCGCGACACCGGGCCGAAAAAGCACTATCGCATTCTCGACACCAGCGTGATTATCGACGGCCGCATCGCCGACGTGTGCGAAACGGGCTTCCTGGACGGGACGCTGGTGATTCCGCAGTTCGTGCTGAAGGAGCTCCAGCTGGTGGCCGACTCCGCTGACTCGATGAAGCGCAACCGCGGCCGCCGCGGGCTCGACATCCTGCAGAAGATCCAGAAGATGTCGGGGCTCGACGTCATGATCTCGGATCTCGATTTTCCCGAGATTCGAGAAGTCGATCTCAAGTTGATCGAGCTTGGCCGAACGCTCGCCGGAAAGATCGTCACCAACGATTTCAACCTGAACAAGGTCGCCCAGCTCCGCGGCGTCCAGGTGCTGAACATCAACGAGCTCGCGAACGCGCTGAAGCCGGTCGTCCTGCCAGGCGAATTCATGAAGGTGTTCATTCTCAAGGAAGGCAAGGAGTACAACCAGGGTGTGGCGTACCTCGACGACGGCACGATGGTGGTAGTCGACAACGCCCGCCGGATGATCAGCCGGAACATCGACATCGTCGTCACCAGCGTCCTGCAGACGACGGCTGGCAAGATGATTTTTGGGCGCTACATCGAGGGAGCGGCCCCGGTGGCGCATCCGCCTGTCGCCGCGGCGCAGGCAGCCGGGCCGGCGGCGCAGGCGAGCAAGTAGCATTGCCTTTTCCCTTGTCCCTTGTGCCTTGTCCCTTGTGAGATTGCCTCCGTACGACTGGTGGCGGACCGTCTTTTTTCTCATTCCGGCCGTGACGGTCTACACGATCGTGCTCGGCACGGCCTCGCTCCTTTCCACGTTCGTCGATCGAAGTGGTGACTTTGGCCACCGATGCGCTCGCGCCTGGGCGTGGCTGATTCTGAAAACGACTGGCGTTCGCGTGCAGGTCATCGGTCTCGAGCACGTCGATCCGCGGAAAAGCTATGTCGTCGCGGCGAATCACCAGAGCATCTACGACATTCCGATCGTGTTCACGACCTTGCCGCTGCAACTGCGGATCGTTGCCAAGGAATCCCTCGGGCGGATTCCTTTTCTCGGATGGCATCTTCAGCGAACCGGACACCTGCTCGTGGATCGGACGAATCCCGGCGCTGGGATCCTGAAGCGGATGGCAAGTCTCGTGGCGGCCGCACGGTCGGTGATCGTGTTTCCAGAAGGCACTCGCAGCCTCGATGGCTCGGTCGGACGGTTCAAGGGGGGCATTTTCCTGCTCGCTATCGACTCCACGCTGCCGATCCTGCCGGTCAGCATCGCACGCAGCCGATTCGTGATGATGAAGGGGCAGTTGACGGTCAGGCCGGGCAGCGTCAGCGTCACGATTCATCCGGCGATGTCGACCGACGGCATCACCCGTGAGCGCGCGCGCGAATTTGCCGAGCAGGTCCGCCACGTGATTCGCCGCGGCGCTGACGAGCCGCCGACGACGCAGGCCGTCTGACCGCGTGCGTTATAATGATCGTTTGATCGCAGGACCGCGATCCTTTCCATGCATGTAACCGCCATCATCGCGGCTGCCGGCGAGGGCCGCCGGCTTGGCGCGGCCGTGCCGAAGCAACTGCTCCGTATCGGGGGCCAATCGATTCTCGAGCGCAGCGTCGCCGCATTTGCCGGCCACGATCGCGTTGACGACGTGATCGTCGTGTTGCCGGCCGCGCTGGCGGCGGCGCCGCCGGACTGGATGGCTATCGATGCGGTGCGCGTCGTCGCTGGCGGCCTCCGTCGGCAGGACTCGGTGGCCAATGCCTTCGATCGTGTCGATCCCGGCTCGGACGTGGTCCTCGTGCACGATGCAGCACGGCCGTTCGTGTCGCCGGACCTGATCTCGCGATCGATCGACGTCGCGGCACAATACGGCGCCGCCATCGTCGCGCTGCCCGCCAGTGATACGGTGAAACGCGTGGAGGGAGTGGGCGAGCAGACGGTCATCGTGGAGACGATCCCGCGCTCGAGTGTCTACCTCGCGCAGACGCCTCAGGCATTCCGCCGCGAGGTGCTGAGCGCTGCGGTGGCGCTGGGGCGGTCGGGCGTCGAGGCGACCGACGAGGCCATGCTCGCCGAGCAGGCAGGACATCGAGTGCACGTCGTGGAGGGCGATCCGGCGAACGTGAAGATCACGACGGCCGGCGATCTCGAGGCGGCGCGGCGAAGAGCTGAAACCGTCAGCCGCATCGGCACGGGGTATGATCTCCATCGCCTCGTCGAAGGGCGTCCGCTCATCCTCGGCGGCGTGACGATTCCGTTCGAAAAGGGTGCGACGGGGCACTCCGATGCCGATGTCGTGTGCCATGCCGTGATTGATGCAGTGCTTGGCGCTGTCTGCGCCGGCAACGTCGGACAGCACTATCCCGACACCGATCCCCGCTGGAAGGGAGCGTCGAGCATTCAGATGGTGCGTGACACGCGCGTTCTGGTTCACGCTCGCGGATTCACTGTCGAGAATGTTGACGTGACGGTCATCCTCGAGCGGCCGAAGATCGCGCCGTACATCGATCGCATTCGCACCGAGCTTGCCGCCGCGCTCGAAATTGACGTCGATCACGTCAGCATCAAGGGCAAGACCAATGAAGGCGTTGACGCCGTCGGTCGCGGCGAAGCCATTGCCGCCCATGCCGTGGCCCTGTTGTCTTCAGGAAGCCGTCAGACACGGTCTTGAAGCAGACAATGCGCGTTCGCTTTGCACCCAGCCCGACCGGGCAGCTTCACGTTGGCAACGCGCGCACCGCGCTCTTCAACTGGCTCTTTGCCCACGGCAAAGACGGCACCTTCATCCTCCGCATCGAAGACACCGATGCCGAGCGCTCGACGCGTGAGTCGGAAGCCAGCATCCTGGAGGATCTTCGATGGCTCGGGCTCGACTGGGATGAAGGTCCTGATGTCGGCGGGGTTCACGGACCCTACCGTCAGTCCGAGCGGTTGCATCTGTACGCTTCGTACACAAACGAACTGTTGAACAGCGGCAACGCGTACTACTGTTTCTGCTCGCCGGCGAAGCTCGACGAGGATCGCAAGACGGACCTTGCCGCTGGTCGGCCGCCGAAGTATCACGGCACCTGTCGCAACATTTCGCTCGACGAGGCCCGCACCCGCATCGATGCGGGCGAGCGACCGGTGATCAGGTTCAGGGTCCCTGACACCGGCGACGTGACGTTCCGCGATCTCGTGCGGGGCGAGGTGACCTTCAGTAGCGACGTCATCGGCGATCCGGTGCTCGTCCGATCTGACGGCCGGCCTGCCTACAACTTTGCCGTCGTGGTGGACGATGCCGTCATGGAGGTGACGCACGTGATCCGCGGCGAGGATCACATCTCGAATACGCCTCGACAGGTGCTGCTCTATCAGGCGCTCGGATTCACGCCTCCGGAGTTTGCCCACCTGTCGATGGTCCTGGGGCCCGATCACACGCCGCTGTCGAAGCGGCATGGGGCGACGTCGGTGACGGAGTTCCGCGAGCGCGGATATCTCCCCGAAGCGCTCGTGAATTACCTGGCCCTGATCGGCTGGTCGCCCGGTGGCGATAAGGAGCTGATGCCGATCCAGGAGCTGGCGCGGCGCTTCGCGCTCGAGGACGTGGGGCACAGCGCCGGTGTCTTCGACCCGGAGAAGCTGGCGTGGATGAACCGCCACTACATGAAAGAGGCGGCGCCTGCTCGTCTCGCGGCGGAGTCGGCGCGCTACTTCCTGTCCCGTGGTTATCTGCGCCGGCGCACCGACGAGGCGATGGAGTATCTCGTGTCGGTGCTGCCGATGGCGGTCGGTTACGCGGATCGACTCGAGGAGATTCCCGAACGGCTCAGGTTCCTGTTCGAGTTCGACCCGGCTGCCGCGCTCTCGCGCGAGGAGGTTGCCAGCGTTCTGCACGAGAGCGGCGCGCGCCAGGTGATTGCCGCGCTGCCCGACGTCATCGACGGGCCGTTGAAAGATCGCGAATCGTTCAGGGCCATGGCCAATCGTGTGAAGGAACGGACCGGGCTGAAAGGCAAGGCGCTCTTCCATCCGATCCGTGTCGCACTCACGGGCGAAGGCGCCGGACCGGAACTCGATCTTGCGGTGCCTGCGATCGAGCGGGGCGCGGCACTTCAGGCGAGCGCCGGCATTGCTCCGATTCTCGATTGCAGAGCGCGCGCCGTGGCCTTTGCCGCCGAAATGGGGCGCCGCTGAAGCGGCGCGCTACAAGCGTTGAGATCAGAAACAGCGACGCCCGTAGCGTCGATGACCTGATGATCGTTTACGGCATCAATCCCGTTCTTGAAGCGCTCCGCGGCGGGCGCGTACGCCGGATCCGTGTCGCGCCGCGACATGATCGTCGCGTGGACGAAGCCCTGACGCTCGCGCGTGAGAAGGGCGTGGCCATCGATCGCGTGGACGCGGCCACGATCGATCGCGCCGCGCACGGTGGCGTGCACCAGGGGATCGTCGCCGAGCTCGAACCGCCGCGCGACTACTCGTTGCGCGAACTGGTGGAGGCGGCGGCGCCAGCACCGCCGCTCATCGTCGTGCTCGACGGGGTCGAGGATCCCCATAACGTGGGCGCGATCCTCAGGACCGTTGACGCCGCGGGGGCGCACGGCCTCGTCCGTCAGGCGCGACATGCGGCGTCGCTCGACGGCATCGCCGCCAAGGCATCTGCGGGCGCGGTGGCGCTCGTTCGCGTCGCGACCGAAGTCAACATCGCGCGCGCGATCGAGGAGTTGAAAACGCGCGGGGTCTGGACGATCGGGCTCGCCGGCGACGCGACCGACTCGTACGACGTGATTGATTTCAATCTGCCGACCGCGATTGTTCTCGGCGCCGAAGGAAGCGGCCTCCGACGGCTCGTTCGCGAGCGGTGCAATCGGATCGTGTCGATCCCGATGCACGGCAGGGTCGACAGTCTGAATGTTTCCGTGGCCGCTGGCGTGGTGCTCTTTGAGGCGGCGCGGCAAAGACACAGTCAAAAGTTAAAAGTGAGAAGTTAAAAGTTGTGGGGGCACTGGAAAGGCGAAGGCGCGGCCTTCCCGGGACCGGCCCAATCGCCGCAGAATTTACTTGTCGCTGTAAGCTATTGATACCAAATGACTTTCAACTTTAAACTTTTAACTTTGAACTTGGTGGGTTGCGGCCGTGGCACGGCCTGTGCTACAAATAATCTTTTGTCTGGGCTGGCGTAGCTCAGTCCGGTAGAGCAGCTGATTTGTAATCAGCCGGTCGGGGGTTCGAATCCCTTCGCCAGCTCCACCTGTCCGCCGTAGCGCGGAAGCGCGAAGGTGGATAACTACGAGCACGATAGGGGATTTCGGGCAGTTCCGCAGGGGACGTCGCAAACGGCAAAAATCCAAACAATTTTGTGGGACGAGCAGCCATAGACGGTGGCTGTTCGAGAGCGTGCCTCGCCGAAGCTTGCTCGTTTTTCAGCGACAGACGCGGGGAATACACATCGGCGAGGTAGCGAAGCGGTCAAACGCAACAGACTGTAAATCTGTCGCCCCAGCGGCTTCGGAGGTTCGAATCCTCCCCTCGCCACCAGCCTTCGCTCGCCCTTCGGGCGAGCTCCGGCAAGGCCATCGCGCAGGGAAAGCGCGATGGCATGAGCGAGCAGAGCGACATGCGAAGGCTGTCTCGCCGATGCGGCAAGGCCGCGAAGGCGGACCTCAGAGGCGGGTTGCGATGAACTTACGCGGGAGTAACTCAGTGGTAGAGTCACAGCCTTCCAAGCTGTTGGTCGCGGGTTCGATCCCCGTCTCCCGCTATTACAGCCAGCCTCGCCGAAGCGATGGGCGGAGTCGGTGCGTAGGCGGGCCGATGTAGCTCAGTTGGCAGAGCGCGTCCTTGGTAAGGACGAGGTCACCAGTTCAATCCTGGTCATCGGCTGATCCTTGCATCACGGATTTCTTCGATAGATAACGGCAGCACGTAATCGGAGCACACAACGACATGGCAAAAGAGAAATTCGACCGTTCCAAACCCCACGTCAATGTTGGCACCATCGGCCACATCGACCACGGCAAGACCACGCTGACGGCCGCGCTGACGAAGGTTGCGGCCGACAAGGGCTGGGCGAAGTTCATCCCGTACGACGAGGTGGCGAAGGCGTCCGAGTCGCAGGGCCGTCGCGATGCGACGAAGATCCTGACGATCGCGACGAGCCATGTCGAGTACTCGACGCCGAAGCGTCATTACGCCCACGTCGATTGCCCCGGTCACGCCGACTACATCAAGAACATGATTACCGGCGCGGCGCAGATGGACGGCGCGATTCTGGTCGTCAGCGCCGTCGATGGCCCGATGCCGCAGACGCGCGAGCACGTGCTGCTCGCCAAGCAGGTCAACGTGCCGTCCATGGTCGTTGCGCTCAATAAGGTTGACGCGGTCGATGACCCCGAGCTCGTCGATCTCGTCGAGCTCGAGGTGCGTGAGCTGTTGAAGAGCTATGGGTTCCCCGGCGACGACGCGCCGGTGGTCCGCGTGTCGGCGCTGAAAGCGCTGCAGGGTGACCAGGAGGGCGTGGACTCCGTGCTGAAGCTGATGGATGCGCTCGACAGCTATATCCCGATGCCGGAGCGCGAAATCGACAAGCCGTTCCTGATGCCGATCGAGGATGTCTTCTCGATCTCGGGCCGCGGCACGGTCGTCACCGGCCGCGTCGAGCGCGGCCAGGTCAAGGTCGGCGAGGAAATCGAGATCGTGGGCTTCAAGCCGACCGAGAAGAAGGTCGTCACCGGGGTCGAGATGTTCCGCAAGCTGCTCGACGCAGGCGTCGCCGGCGACAACATCGGCGTCCTCCTTCGCGGCGTGGAAAAAGATGACGTCGAGCGCGGCCAGGTGCTGGCCAAGCCCGGCTCGATCAAGCCGCACACGAAGTTCAAGGGTGAGGTCTACATCCTGTCGAAGGATGAGGGCGGCCGTCACACGCCATTCTTCAACGGCTACCGTCCCCAGTTCTACATCCGCACGACCGACGTCACCGGTTCGCTCAAGCTGCCGGAGGGGGTTGAGATGGTGATGCCCGGCGACAACACCAGCATCACGGCGGAACTGCATACGCCCGTCGCGCTCGAAAAGGGCGCGCGCTTCGCGATTCGTGAAGGCGGCCGTACGGTCGGCGCCGGCACGATCACGGAGATCTTGGAATAGTGAATTGCTGAATGCCGATTGCTGATTGAAAACCTCGAGAACTCAATCAGCAATCAGAAATCGACAATCAGAAATTCAAGGACTCTGAAATGAGAGACATCATCGCGCTGGCGTGTACCGAGTGTAAGCGCCGCAACTACAGCACGACGAAGAACAAGAAGAAGACGAGCGAGCGGCTCGAGCTGAGCAAATACTGCCGCTTCTGCCGCAAACACACGGGACACAGGGAAACGAAGTAGTGAATTGCTGAATGTCGATTGCTGAATGCTGATTGAAGAGCGTCTCGATCAGAAATCAACAATCAGAAAACCAGCAATTCCAGTGACCGGTGCGAACGGAGCGGAGCGAGCAGCGACGTGCGAGCGCAGCGAAGTGAGCTAGGGGGGTGCAGGGGACCCCGCCGGTAAATAAAGGACAGTAGCTCAATTGGCAGAGCACCGGTCTCCAAAACCGGGGGTTGGGGGTTCGATTCCCTCCTGTCCTGCCAGTTAGAGTGGCCAGTTGCCAGTTTCCAGTCGCGGGTGACCTTGGACGTTCTGGGAACTGGAGACTGGCAACTGGACACTGACACAATCGCGAGCCAGGCGGGGTGCAGGGGACGCCGCCGATCAGACCGCGAGCGGAGCGGAGCGAGCGTCGAAGCGCGAGCGGAGCGCAGTGAGCCAGGCGGGGTGCAGGGGACGCCGCCGATCAGACCGCGAGCGGAGCGAGGGTCGA
>CAVOPH010000014.1:0-65555 GCA_963697775.1 uncultured Acidobacteriota bacterium
TCCCAACTGGTCGACCGCCGCTGTCGCGATTCGCCGTGCCAGGGTGCTGTCGTCGAAGCGGATCGACCAGTCGAACACGATGATGACAAGTCGTCCTTCGCGCTTCACATCGTTCGTCGTGATGTCGGGCGTCACATCGCGCAGCCATGATGCCCCGGCTGATGCACGCTCGCGTTCGGCGAGTTGCACTGGTACGAACCCGACGATCGGCCGCGGCTTGCCGTCTTCGAGGACGGTGAAGTCCGCGATCGTCAGACCCTGCACCGGCCGGCGGTTCTTATCGAGGACCGACACGTCTACCTGCACGACGTCAACGCCCGACTGAAACGTTGGCGGAGGTTGTGATGGCAGCTGTTGCGTGCGCACCGCTATGGAGAGACCGGCAAGACAGAGGATTACACTCACGGCGCGCATCATCGGGAACCTCAGCGCTGGCTCACCTGATCGACGTCTTGTCGGCGGTTGGAAAGTCGCGCGGCACCGGGATCGTCACAGCGCCGGTCGCGGCCCATTCGGTGCCGCGTTGGAGCAGGACGATGTAATCCACGGAGTTCATCGGCACGATCGGTTCCTTCTGCGTCGCCCCGACGTGGCCGAGGGTGTCGTGAAACACGCGCCCTTTGCCGTACGCGATGGCCATGAGCATGGGCTCGTTCTCCCCGGTGCCGTTGGGCATCGACGTCGGCGCGGTCGCTGTCGCAAGAATGGCCACGTTCCTGGCGGGACCGCGGAGATTGCTGTAGAGCTCGTCGTTGGCGTGCATCCACGCGGGCGGCAGGCCCTTCATGATCGGGTGCTCGGGCGCGCGAACCGTCATGAGGAAATCGTGCGGGCTGGGATGCTGTGCGGTGCCGGGCGTGTCGCTGTCGAGCACCATGGCGCCATCGCGCCAGCGGATCTTCGGGCCCGCCGGTTGGGTCCGACTGGCGTAGCCGGGTGTGAACCCTCCCCAGCCGCCGATGCCAATCATCTCGTTGTACTCTGGCCAGCCGGGAAACGCGTTGTCCGCCGCGTGCAACACCACGAGTCCGCCACCGTTCTTCACGTAGTCGACGAATGCCTGCTTCACCGGAGGCGCGAACTCGAAACCCTCGTAGTCGAGCACGACCGCCTGGTAGTCGGAGAACGTTGGCGCAAAACTCGACATGTCCTGATTCGGCGCCGCGCCCTTCGGTGGCGTCGTCGCCACGGTGACGGCAAAGCGCCCGCTGTCTTCCAATAGACGCTTGACGATCGGACTGCTGACTTCCCAGTTGTGATACCGATTGCTCTGCCCGGTGACGAGCAGGACTTTGATGCGCGATTGCGCGGGCACGACGCTGCCTGCGGCGAGCGCGATCGCCGCGACAAACAGAGCAGCAGCACCCGTCCGGGAGTACCACGCCAAACTGCCAGAATTACTGATCATATCGTCGGGCTCCTTCAGCATCCATAAACATGAGCGATCACGGCAGCGCCTATGGCAGTGCGAACGCGATCAGTTGAGCACCGTCGATACCACTCACCGCGACGACGATGTATTGCTTGCCGTTGATCATATAGGTCATCGGCGATCCCGTCTGCTTGTCCGGCATCTCGACCGCCCCGACATCGGCGCCGGTTACCTTGTCGTAGGCCCGAAACAGCGCCACGCGTTGGCCGGCCTCGTTTCGGTGCACGCCGCCCTCGCCGGCAATCACGAGTGTCTTCGTCGTGAGGGTGCCGATGAATGTTCGGCCAGGCTGGCCGAGACGTGGCGGGAGGGTTACACCCTGGAGCGCCGGACTGTTTTTGATGTCGTCGGGCGTCGAGCTGTGCGTTTTCTGCCAGATGATGTCGCCCGTCTTCATGTCGTACGCCGTGATCCGGTCATATGGCGGCTTGATGAGCGGCAGGCCCTGTACCGCGGTGCCGCCGCGGCCACCTGCAGGCGGACCGCCGGCCCCGCGCGCGCCCGGGCCCGCGCCGCGTGCCGGCGCCGTGGCCGGTGGCGCATCGGGATCCGCGGCCGGCGCGGCCGCGCCGCGCGCCCCTGCGCCTCCCGCGCGCGCCTGACCGGCGACGTAGCCGAAGTCAGACGTCGCAGGATTGGCTGGAACGATGCCGGCAAGGTAGGTGGTCGTATGCGAATGAATATAGAGGCGGTTGGTTTCCGGATCGAATGACGCCCCCGGCCAGTTGGCACCGCCCGTATCGGCCGGGAGCTGAATCGTGGCCAGCGGGCCGTCGACGTTGCTGAACGACGGCGGGGTGTACAGCGGACCGATCGTGTACTTCTTGATCACTTCCAGCGCCTGGGCGCGGAGCGCCGGGGTGAAGTCAATCAAATCGTCAACCGACACACCCTGGCGATCGAACGGCAGCGGCTTCGTGGGAAACGGCTGCGTCGGGCTGGTCCGTTCGTTCGGGACGGTCGACTGCGGCACGGCGCGCTCTTCGATCGGCCAGATCGGCTTGCCCGTTTCCCGATCGAGCACGAAGAGGAACGCTTGCTTGGTCGGCTGTGCCAGCGCTTTCACGCGCCGCCCGTTGACGACCACGTCGTAGAGCACGGGGGCGCACGGCGGATCGTAGTCCCAGAGGCCGTGATGCGTGATCTGGTAATGCCACTTGCGCTTGCCGGTCTTGATATCGAGCGCGACCAGACTCTCGTCGAACAGCGTGTTGCCTGGCCGGTTGCCGCCGTAGTAATCGCCGGTCGGCATCTCGACCGGAATGTAGACGAGACCGAGATCGAGGTCGGCGCTGAACTGTGACCACGCGCCGGTGTTGCCGTTGTGATCGGCGCTCTCCTCGAGCCACGTGTCGTATCCATACTCGCCAGGCTTGGGCACGGTGTGAAAGATCCAGAGACGCTTGCCGGTCTTCACATCGAATCCGCGCACGTACCCCCGCGCGTTATTCATCGTCTTCGGCGATCCGCTGAAGCGGTGCGCGGCGCCGACGACGATCACGTCGCCGGCAATGAGCGGCGTCGCGTTCAGGCCGATATCGGCGGTGACGAGATCGAGATCCTGATCGTTGTCGAGCTTCAAGTCGACGACGCCGCCGCGCCCGAATGTCGACAGTGGCTCGCCGGTCTTCGCGTCGAGCGCGAGCATCCGGTAGCCGGGCGTCACGTAGATGATGCGCTGATCCGATCCGTTCGGGGCGGACCAGTACGCGACACCGCGCCCCGCGCCGCTGCGCGCGGCGTTCTGGCCTCGCGGCCCTTCGTCTTCGGCGTGCTTCCACAGCACTGCGCCGGTCGTCGGGTTGAGCGCGACGACCGTGCGAGCCGTCCCGACCGTCGTGTAGAGCACGTTCCCGACAAAGAGCGGCGTCGCCGAGTAGAGCGTGTCCGGTCTCGGCCCGAAGTCGTTGGTGGTCAGCCGCCAGGCGATCGTCAGCTTCGAGAAGTTGGCGTTGTTGATCTGATCGAGCGGGGAGTAGCGCGTGCTGGCCATGTCCGCGCCGTAGGTCTTCCACTCGGCAGGCGCCGACCCCCTGGGCTGCATTCGTTGGCGCGCAGCCAAACCGACGCGTGGCGGGAGAAGCGCCATGCCAAGCAGGGCGAGACCGGCAACGGCGCTCGAGGGTGAAAGGATACTTCGCAAGAAATCTCCTACTGTGGACGGCTGGTGTACTTGATGGTCGCCAGGACGTCCTTGTCCGCGACGAGCGGTTGCGATCCCGCGGGAACTTCGTTCGCGCTCAAGAGAAACGCGAGGATATCGACGTACTGGTCCGGCTTCAGACGTGCCGCTGGATTGTCGGGCGGCATCTCTTGTATGCGCTCGAACAGTTTCTTCAGCGTCGCGTCGTCCCACCGCTGCGCGAAGGATCCGCCGGCGAGCGCGGGCGCCTTCTCGCGGCCTTCAAGGTCGTCGCCATGGCATTCGCTGCAGACGCGATTGTAGAGGTCGGTGCCGCGCGTGGCCTGCGCGGTCGTGTAGACGCGCCTCCACACGGACGTTGTCGTTTGCGCGAAGAGCGACGCGGATAGCGCGACGAAAACCGCGAGGGGGATGTCAAACCGGTGACGTGTCATCGATTTAGAGGAAATCGAAAATCGAGCGCAACGCTAACACGAAAGGCGCCATAATGCGCGGCACACTTCAAGCCGAGGTCCCAATGTCTCGACCACGCTGTTTGATCGCGATCTGTTTGGCCATCACCGCCGTCGTGCTGCTGTCGGCCTCGCAAGATCCTCCACCCGCCGGCGCCGGCTCCCAGGGAGGTGGCGCGACGGGACGCCGCGGTGGTCAGACGCCGGGAGGCGCACCAATCGGTGGCACGCTGACGCCGAGGAAACCTGACGAGCGCGGGTGGGGCTGGCAGGTGAAAGCCCTGATGAATCCCGCCACCCCGAGGCCACTCTACAACCGCGCGAAAGAAGCGCTGTTCAACGATCGACAGATCACGAGCTACACGATTTCAAGCTTTGATTCCGAGCTGTACTGCGAGGTCGGCAAGCATTTCGACTACATCTGGTTCGAGATGCAGCACAGCACGATGTCGTGGGACGAAGTCCGTCGAATGATCGCGGCGTGTCCCAAGGTGGGAGCGGCGCCGATGGTCCGCATGCCCGATGCGTTCGAGTCGAGCATTCAGAAAGCGACCGACATCGGTGCGCTCGGCATCATCGTTCCCACGGTGGACGACGCGCTCGAGGCGCGGGATGCGGCGCGCTACTCGCGGTATCCGCCGTACGGCCGTCGAAGCGCCGGCGGCGGACAGTACAACCAGATCTGGGCAGGCCTGAACTACCGCCAGACGATCAACGACAACATGCTCGTGACCGTGATGATCGAAACCCTCGAAGGCGTCGCCATGGCGGAGGAGATCGCGGCAACGCACGGCGTGGACGTAGTGATCCTCGGCAACAACGATCTCTCGAGCTTTTCCGGGTGGAGCCAGAACGATCCACGCTATCAGGACGCGATCATCAAAGTGCACGACGCCGCGCTGAAGTACGGCAAGTATTACGGGAACGCCGGTGCGCAGTACTTGAGCGGCTACACCGTCAGCGCCGACACGCGCATGGTACAGAACGGTCCCGCGTGCGACGGATGGACGCCGTCCGGCCGCGGCGGCCGCGGACGCGGCGCGAGTCCGGAGGAGGAGCCGGTGGTCGGCCTACCTGCCCGCGGCGCGCCCCCTACGGCGCCAACTGCGCCGGCACCGAGCGCCGGCAGTTGCTGGAAATAGATGCTGCCACGGGTGCTCGCTTGACCGAAGGACTCACGTGAAACTGGCGCGACTGTTCGCGGGCCCGCTCTCCGCCGTCCTGCTGAGCGGCATCGTCACGGGCACAGGCACCGCAAGGTGAGATGGTCCGCGCGTGAAAGAAGTTGCGACTGAGCGAGCGCGGCGAGCGGCGCGAAGCCGCGCACACGAACGGAGCGAGCCGTCGAAGCGGCGAGCGAGAGAGTGTGTAACGTCCGGGGGCGAAGCATGGGCAAGACGGACAGCGCGAGCGAGAGCGAGCGCGCCACCGGAACGGAGCGAGGCGTCGGAGCGCCGAGCGAGTGACGGTGTAGGGGGTCCGGGGGCGAAGCCCCCGGATCAAGGAAGTTGCGACCGAGCGATCGCGGCGAGCGAAAGCGAAGCCGCGCACACGAACGAAGCGACCCGGCGAAGCGGCGAGCGAGAGAGTGTGTAAGGGGTCCGGGGACGAAGCCCCCGGATCAAAGTGGTTGCGGGGGCGTGCAGCCAGCGGTACCTGCGGCTGTGGAGCGGGGCGGCGTGACGCGGGATACGCGACTAGTCAACAGGAGCGGGCTCGTCGAGCAAGGCTTGGCTGCTCAAGACCATGGACGGCCTGCCGGTGCCGAGTGAACCCAGTCCGAATTGCCTCGTCTCAGATCGACTGGTCGACTTGGTGGCGGGGCCGATTTGTATAAGCGCTATCGGCGACGCATCAGCAGCGCACACTCCAGGAGTGTCTCCCTGCCTGCGGGGTAAGACTTCGCAGCGCCAACCAAGTGTCGAGCTTTCCGTGAGAGACAACGACGCGCATCACGCTGGTTAGTTACTTCGTCCACGGAGGACGGTTGCGGCCTGCGAACGGGTTCTCGTTCGTGTTCGACATCATCATCGTGCGGTAGTACGTGATGTCGGCACTGCTGAAGCTCACAAACGTCCGCGGGAGGCCGACCATCTCAGCCGTGGATTGTAGCGCAGTGGCGCGGTCGCGTCCCCTCATGAAATTGACCATGATGGCCGCGTTTCGCAACGGCTTGGTTTCGAACGGGTCGTAGGCGCCGCCGTTGCCCCATTCGATGCCAGAGCAAAAGTCCATCAGACCGGCGCACACGGGCCAATCTTCTGGCCATGACCAGAGAAGGTCGATCATGTCCCCCTTCAGCGCGGGTCGGCCCTCTTCGCGCACACGATTGACGTTTTCATGACAACGTCGAAGGATCTCGTTCCAGATCGTTTGCCGCCAATGATTCTTCGGGCCGACATCGTAGTCGCGTGTTGCGCCTGTGCCCATGAGCAGTCGTTCGATTTACTTGAAGTTGTCGTGCCGCCCCAGCTGACTACAGCGAAAATCACCTTAACTGGTTGAAGGCGTTCGTTCATTGCGTGCAGCCCGCCGTGCTCGCGGCTGAGGAGCGGCACCGCCTGAGGCGCCGTGTGTCAGAATGCGGTAATATGCTTACAGATACATATGAGTGTAAGCAAAACGACGCAACGTCGAGGAGCCGCAGGCCAACTTCTTCGCCTTGCCGAGAAGCAGCCCGTCCTGCGGGCCCGGGACGTAGCTCGTCAGGGAATTCACACTAGCACACTGACCCGAATGACAAGGTCGGGTGCTCTCGAAAGGGTTGGCCCCGGACGATATCGGCTGCCCAAGAGGACGCGCACCACAGAGCACCACGACCTGGCGGTTGCCACCGCCGCCGTCCCGCGGTCGGTGGTCTGCCTGGTCTCGGCTCTCCGATTTCACGACATCGGAACGCAACTGCCGGCCGAGGTCTGGATTGCCGTTCCGCGTGGCACGCGTGTGCCGCGCGTTTCGACGCCGCCGCTTCGGGTCGTCAACGTCTCCACGGCCGTGTTCGATCTCGGCATCGAGGAGCATCGTATCGAGGGCCAGACCGTTCGTATCTACAGCCTCGCTCGCACCGTCGCTGACTGCTTTCGGTTCAGGAACAAAGTCGGCCTCGACGTGGCCCTCGAAGCGCTGACGGAGGCGTGGCGCAGCAAACGCCTCAAGCTCGATGAACTCAATCGAATTGCGAAGAAGCTTCGCGTACAGCGTGTGATGCAGCCCTACCTCGAAACGGTTGTCATGTGAAGCGCCGACGGTCCCAAGAACATCGTCGCGTCCGTACAGGCGCGACTCGTTGAGCGGAGCCGCGAGCTCGGCGTCGAGCACCAGCTGACGCTCGCTCGCTTCGGTGGTGAGCGCCTGCTGTATCGACTGTCGAAGTCCGAGTTCGCAGACCGGTTCATCCTCAAGGGCGCGGCTCTGCTCCTGATGTGGCTCGGCGAGCCGATTCGACCGACCAAGGACGTCGATCTCCTCGGTTTCGGTGACACGTCCGCCGAAGCCCTCAAGCGCGTGTTCGTGCAGCTGTGCGCGATCGAGTCACCGGACGACGGCCTGACGTTCCTGCCGGATAGCGTTCACGTCGAAGCGATCCGCGAGGACCAGGAGTACGGCGGCATGCGCGTCAAGCTGATGGCCATGCTCGGAAACGTTCGGATTCCGCTGCAGGTCGATGTCGGCGCCGGGGACGCCGTCGTGCCACCACCGGAAATCCTGGACTATCCAGGCCTCCTCGACCTGCCGCGCGCCCGACTGCGTGCCTATCGGCCAGAGACCTCCATTGCCGAGAAGACCGAAGCGATGGTACGGCTCGCGCTGGCAAACAGCCGGATGAAAGACTTCTTCGATATCCATCGGCTGGTCGAGACACGAACGTTCGACGGCGAGACGATGCGGCTTGCAGTCGCGGCGACGTTCACGCGCAGAGGTGTCGAGATCCCTGGCGAACGTCCGCTCGCGCTGACCAGCGAGTTCGCTGACGACGCTCAGAAGAAGATCCAATGGGCAGCATTCGTGCGACGGGCGCGACGGCCCGAGCTGGCCGATCTGTCCGCGATCATCGCGACCCTTGATCGTTTTCTCTGGCCCGTGCTTCAAGCCGCCGCTCGAGGGGAACCATGGCCGCACATATGGTCGAACGGCGCGTGGAAAGAGCTGTAGCGGCGGTTCGCTGAACCGATTCAACGGTCACGTCTCCGCGATCCTCGGCTTCGGTCATGAGGCGCGTCCCGAGAGGCTGGAGGTGTCCACTGAAGGTCAAGCCCTTTGCGGAGTCGAGCGAGCGCTCGGCGTCTGGCGCTCGTGAACGATCTGGGCTGTCGAGGAGCGGCCTTTGGTGTCAGCGCCATCTGCAAGTCGTATGCTGCGACGACGGTGATTCTGGCAACTTTCCGCGAGGGGGGTTTTTGCCGAATCACGATCTCGACGTCCTGGTCGAGCGCCGTCAAGAGGTTCATCAGACGTTCGACGGAGAAGCCTGCCAGCTTGTAGTGACGAAGCGCAGAGACCTTGGGCTGCGTGACTCCCAGCACCTTGGCGGCATCGGCCTGCGAGATCTTGCGCGCTTCAAGCTCCTGATTCAACGCATACGCCAAGCGCAGCTTGGCCTGACGCTCGGCACCATCGGGAAACCCGAGATCTGCGAACACGTTTCCGGTCCCACGGGTGACCGGTTCTTTCCCTTCAGCGCTTTTGCTTGCCATAGTGTTCCTCGTGATCCCTCTCAGCGGTTTTCAACCGCTCCGCGATCAGATCGACATCCCGTTTGGCCGTCCGGATGCCGGACGGAGACTTCTTCTGGAACGCGTGCAGGACGTACACGGCTTTCCCGAACCGAACCGTGTACACCGCTCGATACGCGTTTCCGTCGTGCGACTCGACGACCTTGAGCACGCCCGGACCGAGCCCCTTCCACGGCTTCGCCGTCGGTGCGGTACCGCCGAACTGCGCGATACCGAGCGTTGCCCATGTCCTCCTTGACCGCCGAAGGAAAGCTCAGGAAATCGCGCTTGGACGACCCGACCCAATCCAGCGGTTTCTCGTCGGCAGCCATGACACGTCGCACCCCTCCAGTTTATCCCAGTTCTGGGATAAACGTGCAAGCTTGCATGGGTTCGGCCCCATCACGTTTGGTCCCTCGGACTCTTCGACCCCACCTTCGCGGCTTTGCGCGACGGCGGGCACGGCGAGAGCGTGTGTAGGGGTCCGTGCGTGAAGAGAAGTTGCGACTGAGCAATCGCGGCGAGCGACGCGAAGCCGCGCACACGAACGGAGCGAGCCGGCGAAGCGGCGAGCGAGAGAGTGTGTAAGGGGTCCGGGGGCGAAGCATGGGCAAGACGGACAGCGCGAGCGAGAGCGAGCGCGCCACCGGAACGGAGCGAGGCGTCGGAGCGCCGAGCGAGTGACGGTGTAGGGGGTCCGGGGGCGAAGCCCCCGGATGAGGAAGTTGCGACTGAGCAATCGCGGCGAGCGGCGCGAAGCCGCGCACACGAACGGAGCGAGCCGGCGAAGCGGCGAGCGAGAGAGTGTGTAAGGGGTCCGGGGACGAAGTCCCCGGATCAATATGGTTGCGGGGGCAGGATTTGAACCTGCGACCTTTGGGTTATGAGCCCAACGAGCTACCGGACTGCTCCACCCCGCGTCAGGAAAACCTAATCGTAACACGCGGCGAGCGAAGAGGGTCAACGAACCAGCTCGGCTACGGCTTGACATTGACCGTCACGCCGTAGCCCTTCGGCAGCAGCATCGGCGACGCATAGAAGTTCCGGCCGTGCCACGTCACCGAGCGGCCGACGATGATCCCGAGTGCCGCACCGGCGGTGACGTCGCTGGCCCAGTGGCGATCGTCGACCAGACGCGACATCGCCACGTACGAGGCGATCGTATAGGTCGGCACCGCCCACTTCCATCCCAGATGCTGCTGCAGCACGGTCGCGGCGGCGAACGTTCCGGCACGCGTGGCCCGACGGAAACGCGAAACCTGCCGCGCGCGTGCCGTCGTCCCTGAATCGGCCGTTCACGACGGACCGCGACCTTGATGACCTTGTGTCGATCATCGGCGAGCAGGGTGGCCTCGATGAGATCCATGCCGAGGTGCTGACCGCGCGGCGCGAGCCGCGCTTTCGGCCGACGAGATACGTTGACACGGCCGCCCCGATCAGAACGGGAAGCGATCCGATGTACTTGCCCGCGATGAACACGTTCTTGGCGGTGTCGGACGTGCTCAGGTGGTCGTTGAGTGTAATCGTCGAGCGGATGGATGGCGAGCGACGCGCCGGTTCCCGCGCGCGAGCCAGTACAGCGTGTTCTTCCGCGGGATGTGTTTGACGTCGTCGCCGAGGTTGTGAAAGAGCGCGGGGAAGAAGCTTCGGGTCGGCTTTGCTGGCTCTTCAGCCGCGGCCACCTTTTGCCCGGTGCCTTCTTGCGGCATCCGGTTGACGACGGCGCACTGGCTCTTTCGATTTGCTGCGCGAAGAGTCGAGCGGGTGTCGCACTGACCGTAAACGTGGTCAGAACGAAAGCGATGACCGCGGCGGACTGACTCCGCTGAACCATGCGGGTGGCCATTGCAAGCCGATCGCCAGCATAGCTCAGTCGAGCTACTTCGTGGCTTCTTTGAGATCTTTGAGGATGAAGACGATCTCGCCCGGCCTGATGAGTCCGAGTTCCTGGCGGGCGAGCGACTCGATGGTCGCCGGATCCTCGTTCAGCCGGCGCATTTCCTCGCGGAGCGCCGTCGTTTTCGCGCCGCAGCTCATCGAGCGACGCTTGCAGTTCGACGATACTGCCGCCGAGCATTCATCGACTGCATCAGCCCCTTGTCGCCGATCAACGCATCGACAATCAGCACGAGCGTGACGAAAATCGAGCAGCAGGTGCAGGCCGCGTCTTCGCAGAATGGAGGATGCGCGGGCGATCGACGCGCTTGCGCCGCAGCGGTTCGGCGCCGGCCGTGCGGCGAGGTTCGATTCCAGGTTCGGCAGGCATGGATGAGAGCGACTCCTTTGTACAATAGTTTCGTTCCCAAGCCACGGCGCGAAAGTAGGGCGTACCGTGAATTTCCTCGTTCCTGCTGGTCAGTGCACAGCACGGAGGCACGCCGCATGACCCACGAGTATGTGATCGTTCTGACGACCCTGCCGGCTGATGCCGACGGTGCCGCGTTCGCCCGAGACCTCGTCGAAGAGCGGCTGGCCGCGTGCGTCAACCTGCTCGGCGCCGATGGAATCGATTTACCGGTGGGATGGCAATATCGAAAACGAAATCGGAGCGCCAGCTCGTCATCAAGACGTCTCGCGATCGGGTGGTCGCGTTGTGGGACCGGGTGCGCGAACTGCATCCCTACGACATGCCGGAGTTCCTGGTGACCTGCCGATCGTCGATGGCAACGACGCGTACCTCCGGTGGGTTGCGGAGTCGACGACGTGGATCGTGAGCGTCGAGCTGAAATGGCGCGCGTCGGGTGAACGAGCCACGAACGCTTACGCGAGCGCCTGCGCGAGGTCTTCAATGAGATCCGCCGGATCTTCGATCCCGGCGGAGATACGAACCAGACCGTCGGTCAAGTCCGATCTTCGCGCGTCGCTCCGGCGGCACCGACGCGTGCGTCATCGATGCAGGATGCGAGATCAGCGTCTCGACACCGCCGAGGCTCTCGGCAAGGGCCATCAGCCGGACGCGCTTGCACACGTCGTAACGCCGCCTCCAGACTGCCGACGTCGAACGTCAGCATCCCGCCAAATCCCTTCATCTGACGTTTCGCGAGTGCGTGCTGCGGGTGCGACGGCAAGTCCCGGGTACAGCACCGCCTTCACCTTCGGATGTCCTGCGAGGATATTCGGCCAGCGCCTGGCCGTTTGCGTTGTGCTGCGCCATCCGCAGCGCCAGCGTCTTCGTTCCCCGCAGGATCAGCCACGAATCGAACGGGCTGAGGATCGCTCCGGCGGCATTCTGAATGAACTTCAGATGACTCGATGTCGTCGTCGCTGCACCGCCACGACGATTCCGCCGACGCTGTCGCTGTGACCGTTCAGATACTTCGTCGTGCTGTGGACGACGAGGTCTGCGCCGAATTCGATCGGCCGCTGGAGGCACGGGCTCGCGAACGTGTTGTCGACGACGAGCTTGATGCGATGCTTGCGCGCGAGCTCGCTCACGGCCGAGAGATCGGTCAGCCGCATCACCGGGATTGGTCGGCGTCTCGACAAACAGCATCTTCGTCTCGGGACGAATCGCCTGCCTCAATCTGATCGAGGCATGACGTATCGACGTAGGTGAACGAGCAGCCGATACCGCCGCAGCACCTGTTCGAAGAACGATACGTGCCGCCGTAGGTGTTGTCGGTGACGACGACGTGGTCGCCCGCTTCGAGCAGCGTGGTGATCGGCATCGATCGCCGCCATCCCTGACGCGAATGCGTATGCCGCTCTTGCCGCCTTCGATCGCGGCGATGTTCTTCTCGAGCGCCAGACGCGTCGGATTCTGCGTCCGCGCGTACTCGAAGCCTTTGTGGCGTCCGACCTCTTCCTGCACGTATGTGGACGTCTGGTAGATCGGCGTGATGATGGCGCCGGTCGATGGATCGGGCTCCTGCCCGGCGTGAATGCAGACGGTCGAAAAGCGCGCGTTGTCGGGAAGCTTCATGCACGTCTGACTCGTATCACCAGCCCCGGCAGCATCGTGGATTGGGGGGACGGGGACGAGAGTCCGCTCTGCTATCATCGCTGACCAAGGGAATGAGCACTCCACGAGGGCCGGAGCGGTGGCTGCCCGGCGGTCGACGGCCTGCGCCTGCCGCCGGCGCCGGAGCTCCAGCAGTCGACTCGCGATCTGCTGCTTGAGCACTTGGGTTGGCCGCCTCTTCATTATTTCCGCTGCACTGAAGCTGGTCGTCGCGCTGCTGCGGCTGCTCGGCGACCTCCCGCTGCTGATCTCGGTTCTGAGCAGCGCGGCCACTATCGGTCTCGTCATCTCGGTATCGGTGTTCACGTGGCGGCTCTTCCTGCTGACGAAACGGCAGCTGCTGTGGCGCGTGCGGCGACAGGCTGATTCTGTCCTACATCTTCATCGGCGCCGTCCCGTCGCTGCTGATCGTGATCTTCTTCCTGCTCGGCGGATTGCTGATCTTCATGAACGTGAGCGCCTATCTCTTCAAGGACGGGTACGACGCGGCGCTCAACCAGGTGAAGATCGTGACCAACGGCGCGGCCTCGGAGATTTCGCGGGCGTCCGAGGCGGCCGCGCAGTCGCTCGCGCGTACGCACCGGAATGCCTCGCTGCTCTATCGAGGCATGTCGTTCGAGTTCATCCCCGCCGAGGTCAGTGCGGGCGTGCTCGGCGCAAGGATTCCGGCCGGAACCTGGGAGCACATCGGCCGCGCCGGTGTCCCTGCCGTCGTGGATCACACGCAGCGGATGGTCGGGCACGATCGTGCTCCGGCAGGCTGAAGGTCCCGGGGAGGTTGAACTCGTGAGCCGGGCGGTCGCGCCCGTCGTGATCAACGGCGGCGTCGCGGGTTACGTCGTCGGTGACCTGCCGCTCGCTGACGAGATGATTCAGAAACTACAGCAGGACACCGGAGTGCGCGCCGGAACCGCCACGCCGGTGGTCGGGAAATGGCGGACTGAGCACGCTCACGCAAACCGCTCAGGCCGATAACGGCACGAAGGGGACCTGGATGACGCTGTTTCGAAACAGTGTCATCTTTCTGGATTACCCCGATTGGGCCACCGGCGAAACGAAGCGGGTCAGCCTCTCGCTCAGCTATCGTCCCGCCGAACTCTATCGACGGTTGTCGGAGGCGCAGCAGATCACGGCGCCGACCGGCGTGCCGCTCGGGGTGGCGTTCGTCATTATCCTCCTGGTGATTGCCGGGCTGTTTCTGATCATCGAGATCGTCGCGCTCAGCATGGGCCTGGCGCTCGCGCGTTCGATCACCAGCGCCGTCCACGAGTTGTTCATGGGTACCGAGCGCGTGCGCCACGGCGATTTCGCGCATCGCATCAACGTCCAGTCGAACGATCAGCTCGGCGAGCTGGCCGGATCGTTCAACGACATGACCGGCAGCATCGAGGGATTGTTGCAGACGGCGGCGGAAAAGAGACGGCTCGAGGAAGAGCTGCGCATCGCCCGGGCGATCCAGATGTCGCTGCTCCCGCGCGGACCGCTCGACGTGCCGGGACTCGGCATCACGGCGCTGTGCGTCCCGGCGCGCGAGGTCGGCGGGGACTACTATGACTTTTTTCAGCTCGTCGGCGGATCGGCTTGGCGTGCTGATCGCGGACGTCTCGGGAAAGGGCACGTCGGCGGCGCTTTACATGGCGGAGCTGAAGGGACTGATCCTGGCGCTGAGCCAGCGCTACGCGTCCCCACGCGATCTGCTGATCGAGGTGAATCGAATCATCTCCGAGCACCTCGACAGCCGGAGCTTCATCACGATCACCTACGCCGTCATCGATCTGCAGGCGGGCGTCATGACGTTCTGCCGCGCCGGGCACACGCCGCTGATCTTCCTCCCCGGCCCGTCCTCTCTGGCCCCCTTGGCCCAGGTGCTGACGCCGAGCGGCATGGTGCTCGGCCTCCGCATCGACGGCGCCGCGGAGAAGTTCGCCGAGCTGCTGGAGGAAGAGCAGGTGGAGCTCTCGCCGGGCGACGTGATCGTTCTCTATACCGATGGCATCACCGAAGCGATGAACCTCGAGAGCGACCTGTTCGGCGAATCGCGTCTCAGCCGGATCGTCGAGGAACACGGACACCTGGAGTCGAGCGAGCTTCGCGAACGGATCATGCGTGAGGTCGAGGCGTTCGTCGGCAGCGCCGATCAGCACGACGACATGACCATGATTCTGCTCAAGGTCGATCGCGCCTTCGAATCCGCCGGCCGGATCGCCGTGTGATGCTGATCCAGGACTCATGACCGGCCTGACCGTCATCTTCCGCACGCCGTCGCAGATTGAAGCCGACGTCGTCCGCGGCCTTCTCGAGACTCACGGCATCGAGACGATCGTGTCGTCGGACATGTCGCGCACGCCATTTCCGCTGGCCGTGAACGAGCTTCGCATCGCGGTGCATCGACGGAGGAGGCCGATCGCGCGAAGCGGATCATCGCCAGCCACCGCGAGGAAAGCGGCCCCGGACGGGTCGTGCCATTTGGGTCCGAACTCGAGCCGCTCGAGCGGCGGATCGGGTATCGCTTCAAGGATCGCGGGCTGCTCGAGCACGCGCTGACGCATCGCTCGCGCGTTCATGAAGACGCCAGCGGCGGCGTCTTCGACAACGAGTCGATGGAGTTCCTCGGCGACTCGATTCTCGGCTTCGCGATCGCCGACATGCTGTTCCGGCAGTTTCCGCAACACAACGAAGGACAGAAGTCCAAGCTGAAAGCGTCGATCGTCTCGGCGGCGTCCCTCGCGCGGCTTGGCGACAAGATCAACCTCGGCGAGTTCTTGATTCTCGGGCGCGGCGAGGAGAAAACGGGCGGCCGCCGCAAGCACGCGCTGATCGCCGACTGCTACGAAGCGCTGATCGCCGCGATCTATCTCGACGGCGGGATCGAACCGGTGAAGGGCTTCATCGAGCGGCAGTTTGCCGATCTGATCCAGGAGGCGCGGCGCACCGGCGCCGAGGCGGCGTTCACCGAGGACTACAAATCAGCGCTGCAGGAATGGCTGCAGTCTCACGATCGGGGCCTGCCAGCGTACCGTCTCGCCGCCGAGATCGGCCCGGCGCACCGGCGCCTGTTCGACGTCGAAGTCGTGGTGAACGGGATCCCGCTCGCGAGGGCCGAGGGAAAGAGCAAGAAAGAGGCGGCTCAGGCAGCCGCCAAACTGGCGTTCGACCGGCTCAGCACCGGGGAGTGAGCCATCCCTGACTCACTGATTAATCAATTTCAATAATTCCCCACGGCTTCTCGCGTTCGCCGTCGGCGGCCTCCGCGCCGGCGAGCGCCAGCGCGGGTTCGCTCGGCGGGAGCCGGGTCAGGACGTAGCCGTGGACTTCACGAGCGATGTCTTCGTCGGTCGGCGGCGAGTTGTGCGCGTTCATGCGGACCCAGAGCCGCATGATGGGATCGGCGAAGCTGTATCGCTTCTGCTTCGACACGATCAAATCCACGTCTTCCAGCCAGGACAAATAGTCCTTGGTCGAGCCCGGCGTCCGGCGCAGGCGCAGAGCGATTTCGGTCAGCGTCAGAGGCTCTTCTTCGGCCAGGACGTCGAGGATGGCCTTCAGCGCGCCGTAGCCGCGCGCGCGATGGAGGCGCAACTCGTACGAGAAGCGGCAGGCGGTGGCGATCGTACCGGACGGGGAGAGAAGCGCCGTCAGCGCGCTGACGGGATCGACCGCCTCGCGTGACGACAGGCTCGTCGAGGCCTCCGCGATCATGCGCGCGTAGGATGGACGGCCGTCCGAGATGGCGTGCACGAGCCGCGCGAGCTCGTCGCGAGCGCGATCGTCTTCGTCGACGATCGAGCCTGACGACGTGCGCGAGGCGCGGACCGCTGGCAGCGTCGCCCGGACCTCGGCCGGCGTCAGCGGCGCGACCGGGATGATCTCGAACTGCGCCGGCGCGTCGCGCAGCAGCCGATGCGCACGTGACCCATAGCGGGTCGTCAGCACGAACCGGTTGCCGCTCGACGACAGCGCCGCGAGCAGGTCGCGCAGCACCGACCGCAATCCAGGAAAGCTCTCGAAGGTTCGCAGCTCCAGGAATTCGTCGAGCAGAAACGTCGCCGGCGTGTCGGCCGCGGCGCGCGCCGTGTCGAGGAAGGCCAGCGCTGCGTCGAACGCGCCACGCGCTCCGGTTTCAACCGCGTCCACGTGACCGTACGGAACCGGTGGGAACGGCGACGCGTCGCGCATCGACTTGAGAAATCGCTCGGGCGTCGTCGCGATGCGTTCGACGTCCACGTACTGCGCCGACGTGCGTCCGATGAGGTCGCGCAGCCGCAGCAGCAGGGACGTGCGCCCCGAACCGCAGCCACCGAGCACAACCGGAATGTGTGTGCCGCCGCCGGCCGAGCCGTCGAGCGCCGCGAGAACCCGCCGCTCCAACGACGGACGCTCTGGAATCATCATCGCCCCGAACCCCCGTGACCCGAGAATGAAGGCATCGTAATGCTGTTACGCCGGGCGGTGTCAATCGCCTCAGCATAACCAGCGTCTGCGTGGCGCACGACCCCGAGGCCGGGATCGCACGTGAGCACGCGTTGAAGTTTCTCATCCGCCTCGCGGCTGCCATCAGCGACGACGACCATGCCGGCGTGGATCGAGTAGCCGATGCCGACGCCGCCGCCGTGATGGACCGACACCCAGGTGGCGCCAGCCGACGTATTCAGCAGCGCGTTGAGAATCGGCCAGTCGGCAATCGCGTCGCTGCCGTCGCGCATGTGTTCGGTCTCACGATTGGGCGAGGCGACGGATCCCGCGTCCAGATGATCGCGGCCAATGACGATCGGCGCCGTGACGACGCCGCGGCGGACGAGATCATTGATCGCCAGCCCGAACTGGGCGCGTTCGCCATAGCCAAGCCAGAAAACCCGCGCCGGCAGTCCCTGAAACGCGACGCGCTCCTGGGCGAGGCGAATCCAGCGGCTCAGCGCCTGGTTGCTGCCGAACATCTGCAGGGCGAGTGCGTCAGTGGCCGCGATGTCTGCCGGATCGCCCGAGAGCGCTGCCCAGCGAAACGGCCCGCGGCCCTGGCAGAACAGCGGCCGGATGTATTCCGGGACGAAGCCGGGAATGTCGAAGGCGTCCGACACGCCGCCCTTTTCCGCCTGCGCGCGGATGTTGTTGCCGTAGTCGAAAGCGACGCTCCCGGCATGCTTGAGGGCAAGCATGGCGCGGACGTGATCGGCCATCGATGCGGTCGCCCGCGCGATGTACGCATCCGGGTTCGTCCGGCGAAGCGACGCGGCCTCGCTCAACGGCAGGCCAGCGGGAACGTACCCGTTGAGCGCGTCGTGTGCTGACGTCTGATCGGTGACGACGTCCGCTTTGAAGCCGCGACGCACGAGCTCCGGCAAGACCTCGGCGGCATTCGCCTCCAGCGCAATCGATCGCGCCGTCCCCGCCGTCCGGTAGCGCTCGATCCGGGCCAGCGCGTCGTCGAGGTGCGTCGCCCGCTCGTCTACGTAGCGGGTGGCGAGCCGGCGCTGAATGCGCTGCGGATCGACTTCGACCACCAGCGCGATGCCTTCGTTCATGGTGACGGCAAGCGGCTGAGCGCCGCCCATGCCGCCGAGGCCGGCCGTGACCACGACGCGGCCCGACAGACTGCCGCCGAAATGACGGCGCGCCAGTTCGGCCAGCGTCTCGTAGGTGCCCTGCAGAATGCCCTGGGTTCCGATGTAGATCCAGCTGCCCGCGGTCATCTGTCCGTACATCGTCAGGCCGCGGTCTTCGAGATCGCGGAAGGTGTCCCACGTGGCCCATGCCGGAACCAGCAGCGCGTTGGCGATGATCACGCGGGGAGACCAGGGATGCGTGCGGAAGACGGCGACCGGCTTTCCGGACTGGACGACGAGCGTCTCGTCGTGATCGAGACGACGCAGGCGTCTCGACAATCGCTTCGAAGGCGGCCCAGTTTCTCGCGGCGCGGCCGGAGCCGCCGTAGACCACGAGATCGTCAGGCCTCTCCGCAACCTCGGGGTCGAGGTTGTTCATCAGCATCCTCAGTGCGGCTTCCTGCGGCCATCCCTTGCAGGACAACACAGAGCCACCGCGGGGCGCTGACATGGCGACTGACAATGTTCATCTCGAATGACGGACCGGAATCTTCGCAGATACGCACGCGGTTCATGAAACGCGCGGCGAAGGAAGCAATCTAGAAACGTACGAGCGCGTTGTCAATTTGAAATTGAAAAATTTCTTACTTGACTTCCAACTCACACGCGGCTTCGAGCGATCCGTCGTCGATCATTTTCGAAATTGCTTCGATATCGGGCGCCGGTGGACGATCGCCGGCGAGCCTCGGCACGATCGATCGCACGCTTCGCGTGCACGTGCTGCGAGCGCGAGCGATGTCGTCAAGCGGCGCGAGGAGGTCAATCGCCTGACAGGCGCAGAGAATTTCGACCGCGATCGACGCGGGTGGCGAGCGAGAGCGCGTGCTCGGCCTTGAGCGCCGCGCCCATGCTCATGCTGACGTGATCTTCGCGATTGGCGGATGTCGGGATCGTATCCACGCTCGCGGGATGGGCGAGCGTCTTGATTTCAGACGCGAGCGCTGCGGCCGTGACCTGCGCGAGCATGTAGCCGGAATGCAGACCACTATCGGGTGTCAAGAAAGCCGGAAGGTCGCTGAGCGGCGGGATCGACGAGCCGATCCGAGCGGCGCTCGCTGATGTTCACGAGTTGCGCCAGGGCGATGACCGACACATCGGCGGCAATCGCGATCGGAGCGCCATGGAAGTTTCCCCCGGAAAGAATCTCGTCGTCGTCGGCGAAGACCATCGGGTTGTCGGTGGCGCCGTTGTCTTCGATCGTCAGCGTCGCGCGGGCGAACGCCAGCGCATCGCGGGCCGCTCCGTGTGTCTGGGCCGCACACCGCAGTGAGTAGGCATCCTGTACGCGGCCGCAGTGCTCGTGTGACTGGTTGATCGCGCTTCCGGCGAGCAGCGCGAAGATATTGGCGGCTGACAGTCCGCTGACCGGCGTGGGGCCTGGCCGCATGAATGCGCGGATCGAACGGCCGGGTCGAACCACGCAGCGCGTCAATCGACAGCGCCGCGGCGATGTCGGCCGCGCGGCTCAGACGTTCGGCGCCGAGGACGGCCAGCGCGGCGACGGCGGTCGAGGGCTGTGTTCCGTTGATGAGCGCCAGACCTTCTTTCGGCATCAAGCGTCGCAGGCGCGAGCTTCGCGCGCCGTCAACGCGTCGCGTCCCGCCCATCACTCGCGGGTCGGCGCCGACCGTTGCCTCGCCTTCGCCGATCAGAACGAGCGACAGGTGCGCAAGCGGAGCGAGATCGCCGCTGGCGCCGACCGATCCACGGCTCGGGACGCGTGGGTGCACGCGGCGATTGAGCAGCTCGATCAGCAGGTCGAGCGTGCTGCGTCTGATGCCGGAGAATCCCTTGGCGAGCACGTTGGCGCGCAGCGCCATCGACGCGCGGACCGAGCGCTCCGGCAATGGGTCGCCGACGCCGGCCGCATGGCTGCGAAGAAGGTTCAGCTGCAGCGCGCCGAGCGCGTCACGCGGAATCCGCGTTTCGGCCAGCGCGCCAAAACCGGTGTTGATGCCGTACACCGCTTCGTCGCCGCTCGGCTTTGCGGTCAACGACCGCGCGAGCGGCGTCGACTCCGCCCAGTTGCCCGCGGTGCCAGCGCGACCGGTGCGTAGCTGTCGGCGATGGCCGGAAGCTCGTCGAGCGCGGAGCGACTCGCCGTCGAGGAGGATCATGAATTGAGTAGAATACTGCAGGTATGAACATCGCCGTGCTCGGTGCGCAGTGGGGAGACGAGGGCAAGGGCAAGATCGTCGATCTGTTGACGCCGCATTTCTCGATCGTGGCGCGCTACCAGGGCGGACACAACGCCGGTCACACCGTGTACGCGAATGGCCGCAAGTTCGTGCTGCGCCTGCTGCCGTCCGGGATTCTTCACGCCGGGATTACCTGCATCATCGGCAACGGCGTGGTCGTCGATCCGCAGGCGCTGTTTGCCGAAATCGAGGAGATCGAGAAGGCCGGCATCACGATTGGCAAGCGGCTGCTGATCAGCGACAAGGCGCATCTGATCCTTCCGTATCACCGCGATCTGGATCTGCTCAGCGAGGCTCGGCGCGGCGAGCGAAAGATCGGCACGACGTCGCGTGGCATCGGTCCTGCCTACGAAGACAAGATCGCGCGCCGCGGCGTGCGTGTGGGCGACCTGGCGAATCCGTCAGCGCTCGCCGAGGCGGTGGAGCACAACGTCGCCGCCCGCAATCGCCTGATTGGCGATTCGACGATGGACGCGCGGCAGCTGCTCGAAGACCTGGCGAAGGCGTGGGAGCGGATGAAGCCGTGGGTCATCGATGTCTCGGTCCATCTGGATCGCGCACGGGCTCAGGGGAAGGCGATCATGTTCGAGGGCGCGCAGGGCACGCTGCTCGACATCGATCACGGCACGTATCCCTACGTCACGTCGTCGAACGCGACGATTGGAGGGGTGTGCACGGGCCTCGGCGTCGGTCCTCGAGCGATCGACGGCGTGCTCGGCGCCGCGAAGGCGTATACGACGCGGGTCGGCGAGGGACCGCTGCCGACCGAGCTGCACGGAGAGCTGGGCAATCGCCTGCGCGAGAGCGGTCAGGAGTTTGGCGCGGTCACCGGTCGTCCGCGTCGATGTGGCTGGTACGATGCCGTTGCCGTGCGCTACGCCGTCCGCGTCAACGGTCTCGATGCGCTGGCGTTGACGAAGCTCGACGTCCTCGACGGACTCCCGGAGCTGCAGGTGTGCACCTCGTATCGCTGCCGAGGCGTGACGTTCACCGAGATGCCCGGAGATGTGGCGCAGCTCTCGTCGTGTGAGCCGGTATACGAAACGTTCCCGGGCTGGAGCGCTCCCACCGCCGGAGTACGACGTTATGCCGACTTGCCGCGCGAAGCGCAGCGCTACGTGGCGAGGCTGGAGGAGATCACCGGCGTGCCGGCGGCGATCATCTCGACCGGGTCGGCGCGCGAGGACACGATCATCCGCGAGGACTCAGTCGTCGGAGAATGGTTTCCCGCGAAGACGTCCGCGTGAGAGCCGCATTTCTTAGACTTTTATCTTGAGCACGAACTCGTCGAGCGCGACGGCATCCGCGTCGGCGAAATCCACGCCGGCGCGGTAACGCGGCGGATCGTTCGGCTTGGGGAGCTCGAATTTCGCCCACGCGATCGCGCCGCGAAAGCGCATCACGAACTCTTCGTTCGGAATGCTGATGCGAACCTTCTGATTCGGCCGCAGGATCGTCGACGACAGTACCTGGACGCCGACAATCGACAGATCGACGACGCTCGCGGGATTGCCGTCGACTTGAATCTCGACGCCCGGCCGGACCCTGTAGCGCGCCGCGCGCCGCGTGCCGTGCCAGTCGAGCGGCCGCGTTGCCGGTTCGGCCGGCGCGACCACGACGCTCGTCGCCGGTCCGCTCGCGACCGGCCCTGCATCCGCGGAGCTTCGACTTTGCTTGGTTTGGCGACCTGACGCGAGTAGTCGCCGGTGTGCGACATGACGCGGACCTCTGCGTTCGACAAGCTGCGGATCGGTCTTGATTCGGTTGATCAGTGCCGCGCCGCGAGGCGTTGCCGCGAACAGCCGTTCGAGGACGATGAGTGAGGGACGCTGCTCGAGGATCGCCTGGAGTGCCTGAATCGGCTCCGTATCCGCGAACGCGAGCAGTTCTCCTTCGTCGGCCAGGCGCTCCTGCAGTGCAGGCATCAAATTGGTGGCGGCAATCACGACCGCTGGCATCTATCGAAGTGTATCACGCACACGTGCGCGCTCGATCGTGTGCGCCTCCTATAATTACTGGTGTGGGACTTTCACTGCATCCGGAGCGGCTCAAACGATACAAAGATGTCGCCCGGCTGCTTGTTCAGGTACGGCAAGAGCGATCTCGTCACCCGCGCCGGACTTGACGAAGCGCTCGCCGGCGAGACGCTGACGCCACCCGCCGACGTCAAGCCGGAGGAGCTGGCGGCCGATCTCGAACGGCTCGGACCTGCATTCATCAAGCTCGGTCAGTTGCTCTCGACGCGCGCGGATCTGCTGCCGGCTCCGTATCTCGACGCCCTCGGTCGTCTCCAGGATCGACGTCGAGCCGTTTCTCGTTCGCGGACGTCGAGCGCGTCGATCCAGGAGGATCTCGGCGTCCGGATCTCGAAAGGCTTTGCCACCTTCGAGGCCGAGCCGATGGCCGCCGCGTCGCTCGGTCAGGTGCATCGCGCCGAGCTTCGAGATGGCCGTCCTGTCGCCGTCAAGGTGCAACGGCCGAACATTCGTGAAGGCCTCGCCGACGATCTGGCGACGATGGAGGACATCGCCGGCTTTCTCGATCAGCACACAGCGGCCGGACAGCCAGTTCGACTTCGTGCAGATGGTCGCGGAGTTCCGCCGCACACTGGCGCAGGAACTGGATTACCAGCGCGAAGCGCGCAATCTCGTGCAGATCGCCGCCAACCTCTCGCGATTTCCGCGGCATCGTCCTGCCGGCGCCGATCGACGACTACACCAGCTCGCGGGTGCTGACGATGGAGCTCGATGCAGGGACGGAAGATCACGTCGGTGACGCCGCTGGCTGCGTCAGGATTTCGACGCGATCGGGCTCGCGCGCGAGCTCTTTCGCGCGTATCTGCATCAGATCATCGTCGACGGGTTCTTTCACGCCGATCCGCATCCCGGCAACGTGTTCTTGACCGACGACCATCGCATCGCGCTCATCGATCTCGGCATGGTGAGCCGGTTGTCGCCGTCACGCCAGGATCAACTGCTGAAGCTGCTGTTGGCGGTGAGTGAAGCCAACGGTGACCGGGCGGCGACGCTCGCCCTGCAGATTGGCCAGCCGATGCCTGACGTGGACGAAGCGGCGCTCCGGCACGACATCCAGGAGATCGTCTCCGGCTATCACGACACCGCGCTCGACGAGTTGCAGGTTGGTCGCGTCGTGATGGAGATCTCGCGGACGGCCGGCCGCCATGGCATTCGTCTGCCGCCGGAGCTGACCCTGCTTGGCAAGACACTGCTGAATCTGGATCAAGTCGGGCGCACGCTCGCGCCTGACTTTGACGTCAACGGCGCGCTCCGCGAAGAAGGACCGGCGCTGATGCAGGAGCGGATGACCCGGAGCGTCTCGCCGGCGAATGTATTGGCCGCGGCGCTCGAGACCAAGGAGTTCCTGGAGCAGCTGCCGGGGCGTGTGAACAAGTTCCTCGACGTTGCGACGAACAATCAGCTGAAGCTGAACGTCGAGGTCGTCGACGAGGGAGCGGTGATTCACGGCCTCCAGAAGGTTGCCAACCGAATCACCCTCGGCCTGTTGCTCGCCTCGCTCATCATCGGCGCCGCCATGCTGATGCGGGTCGAGACCAGCTTCCGGCTGTTTGGCTATCCAGGTTTTGCAATGCTCTTCTTTCTTGCCGCCGCGGCCGGCGCGGCATGGCTCGCCTTCAGCATCGTGTCGACCGATCGGCCGCCGCGCGGGCGCGGACGATGATCCGGGCGGTCCTGTTCGATCTCGACGACACGCTGTTCGATCATCAGGGTTGCGCGCGCGATGCGCTCGCCGCCGTCCAGCAGTCTCACGAAGTGCTGCGCGCGATGCCGTTTGAGGCGCTGGAGCGCGCGCATGCCGGCTTTCTCGAGGCGCTGCACGGCGAGGTGATGCTCGGGCGCCTGCCGCTGGAAGACGCGCGCATCGAGCGCTTCCGACGGCTGCTGCTGGCCGCTGGCGGGGATGGGCGTCCCGATCTGGCCACTCCGCTCGCGTCCATGTATCGCGAAACGTACCGGACCAGACGACGAGCGGTAGCCGGCGCCGCGGCGCTGCTGGCCGCGATCAGACCGCGGGCCAGAATCGGCATCGTGTCCAACAACCTGCTCGACGAACAGCAGGAGAAACTGCAGGTCTGCGGCCTCGACCAGTTCGTCGACACGCTGGTGGTCTCGGAAGAGGCGCAGGTCTCCAAGCCCGATCCCCGCATCTTCCGTGTCGCGCTCGAGCGTCTGGAGATCCATCCTGCGGACGCCGTCATGGTCGGCGATTCGTGGACGGCTGATGTCGAAGGAGCCCGCGCCGCCGGCATCCGCGCGATCTGGTTCAACCCGGCTGGCGCGCCTGTGCCTGACGCCAGCGTCGACGTTGAGCAGTTGAGGACGCTGGAGCCGGTCGAACCGGTCACGAGGTTGATTCTTGAACCGCATCGGCATTGATCTGGGCGGCACGAAGATCGAGATCATCGCGCTGGACGGTAGTGGTGCGGAGTGCTATCGACGCCGGATTCCGACGCCGCGCGAAGACTACGATGGGACGCTGAGCGCCCTGGCGACGCTCGTTGCCGAGACCGAGGCGGCGGTCGGACCGGGGACCGTCGGTATCGGGATGCCGGGCACGATTTCTCCGGCAACCGGTCTTGTCAAGAATGCGAACTCGACCTGGTTGAACGGTCGTCCTCTCCGCGACGATGTCCTCGCGCTGCTTCGCCGCGAGGTGCACTTCGCGAACGACGCCAACTGCCTGGCCCTGTCGGAAGCTGTCGATGGCGCAGGAGCCGGCGCCCGGATCGTCTTTGGTGTGATCGTCGGCACCGGAACCGGCGGCGCGATTGTCGCAGACGGCCGGGTCCTCATCGGCGCCAACGCCATCGGCGGCGAATGGGGGCACAACCCGATGCCGTGGCCGGAGCCGGAGGAATGGCCCGGCCCCCCGTGCTATTGCGGCCAGACCGGCTGCATCGAGACATTCCTGTCCGGGCCCGGTATGTCACGTGAGCACGCGCAGATCACCGGCGAACGGCTCGACCCCGTTGTGATCGCCACACGTGCCGCAGCCGGAGACGGCGCGGCCGAGGCCACCATGCAGCGCTACGAGCGCCGGATGGCGCGGGCGCTCGCGTCCATCATCAATGTCGTCGATCCGGAGGTCATCGTGCTCGGCGGCGGATTGTCGAACATCGATCGCTTGTACGAGCGGGTCCCGCCGTTATGGACGCGCTACGTCTTTTCCGATCGTGTGACCACTCGCCTGGTCCGCGCCCGGTTCGGTGATTCGAGCGGAGTCCGAGGAGCCGCATGGTTGGGCAATCACTAGTCAACGACATTCAACGTCACACTGCGAACGCGTCAGACTTGATCTGATCGCAGCGTGACCAACGGATCCCGGCCCAGTTCACGCCCCTTGGATGACGTCGTCGAGTTTGTCTTTGGTGATTCTGAAGTGCGATGCAGTCCACACGGGCCGGCCGTCGCGCAGGAGGATGGCCTGCGGCGTCTCGTGGCGGACTCCGAGCCGTGCCGCGGCTTCGTTCGACAGCAAGCGGTGGCTTTGAACCGTGATCAGCTTGTAGGTCGCCTGTCCTTTGGAGTCCTCGAGGTGTGCGTGGAGCTCGTCGAGCGCCTCGCAGCTGACGCCGCACGTCCGGCTGTGCTTGAACAGGAGAACCGGGCGCTGACGGGACTCCGCAATCGCGTCGTCGAGTTCGTCGATATGTGACAGTGGGTGCAGATCAGACATAGAGAACTCTCTATTCTACCGCACCGACGACCGATGACGCGAGCAGATCAGGAAGGCGCCTGATGCGAGCGCGTATGAAAACCTGCCGCTTCCAGCTGGTGCCTGACGTCCGCAAACGCCGTCTTCGCCTCATCCGTCAGCGACACGTCGCCTCGGTTGATGAGCCGGTCGACGTTGAACATGCGGAAGCGAATCCCTTCCATGTGAAACGCCCGAATCGCGACCTTGAGCGCCTCGCATTCTATAAGGATGGCATCCCTGGTTTCGTTCTGCGGCTGGCTCTGTAAGGCCGAGGTGAGGAGTTGAAGGCTCTCCTCGGCTGCTTTTCGATGGTCCGTGTTGGTGGTCATGTTCGCTCTAACTGAAGTACCCCAAGGATGGTAATTTGAAGTCGATGGCCCCGCAAGCGCCCGTCCCGTGCTCTAATCCTCGAGTGACCTCGAATACCACCGAACCTCCCGCGCATCCTACCGGACGCGCCCGTATCGAGCCTCCAGATCTCAGCGAAAGAGGAGGACTCAAGGACGGCCGACCGCAGCGGTCCGACCGGCGGCTGTTCTTGCAGCTGCAGGCGTTCGGCGGCTGTTCCGATTCATCCGCGGTTGCGAGTCACCTTGCCACCTGTGCCGATGCCGTCGTCGTCTACGAGGACTTGAACGATCCGCGGGGCATTGCGGTGCTGACCGTCAGCGAGGATCCGAACGTCTTCCTGAGCCAGGTGCGGCCGCGGCTGACGACCGGGCCGATGTCGGCGCTGACACTCAAGCCACAGTACGCGATGTTTGGCCGCACGTATTCTCTCGGCTACGAACCGGATCTGCACGAGGTGCTGGTGGAGCGCCCGCTGCGCACCCTGGCCAATCCAGATTGGCCGTGGGCGATCTGGTATCCGCTGCGACGCAGCGGCGGGTTCGCGCAGCTGCCGCCCGAGCAGCAGCGCACGATTCTGGCCGAGCACGGTCAAATCGGCATGCAGTACGGCGCCGCGGATTACGTGCATGACGTTCGCCTCGCATGTCACGGTCTCGACCGCGATGACAACGACTTCGTCATCGGTCTGATAGGGAAGGATCTCTATCCGCTTTCCGCGATCGTTCAGGCGATGCGAAAGACTCAGCAGACCGCTCTCTATCTCGATCGACTTGGGCCATTTTTCATCGGGCGGAAGATTCGATAGCGCTGGTCCCACGCTTGCACGATGCGGCCGCATGAGCACCACTGAAATTCCTCGTCGGCCGTTCGGCCGCCATGCCGATCAGGTGTCCGCCCTCGGACTCGGTGGATACCACGTCGGGCTCGTTCGTACCGAGGCCGAAGCCATCAAACTCATCCACCGAGCGATCGATGCCGGAGTGACCTTCCTCGACAATGCATGGGAATACCACGACGGTAAGAGCGAGATCCGGATGGGAAAGGCCATCAAGGACCGTCGTCAGAAAGTTTTTCTGATGACCAAGGTCTGCACGCATGGCCGCGACGCGAAGACGGCAATGCGGCAGCTCGAGCAGTCCCTCCGGAGGCTGAAGACCGATTATCTCGACCTCTGGCAGATTCACGAGTGCGCGTACTACAACGACCCGGAGCGTCATTTTGCCAGGGGCGGAGTCGTGGAAGCGCTCGAGCGAGCGAAGCATCAGGGCAAAGTTCGATACGTGGGCTTCACGGGCCACAAGGACCCGGAGATCCATCTCGAGATGCTGTCGTACAGATTCCCGTTCGACAGCTGCCAGCTGCCGTTGAATGGCTTCGACGCGGCATTCAAAAGCTTCGAACAGCTCGTCCTTCCCGAACTGCACAAGCAGGGAATCGCGCCGCTGGGGATGAAGAGTTTTGGCGCAGGCAAGGCCGTGAAGCAGAAGGCGGTGACGCCAGCCGAGGCGCTGCGATACGCGATGAGCCTGCCCGTGACGACTACCATCAGCGGAATGGATTCGTTGCGGGTGCTGCGACAGAACCTGAAAGTGGCTCAGGGATTCAAGCCGATGACCGATCAGCAGATGCGCGCATATCGGGCGCGGCTGGCCGATCGCGCGGCCGATGGACGCTACGAGCTCTACAAGACGACGGCGAAGCACGACGGCGTGGAGGGCCGCGAGCAGCACGGGTTCCCGTCGCAGGAGGAGCTGGGCGGATAGAAAAAAGTTAAAAGTTAAAAGTTAAAAGTTAAAAGTACAAAGTTGGAGAATCGGCCAACTTACGAATTCAGGGTTTCCGCCGGGTGATTGTCCTCGGCCCGGTGATCCCAGACGTCGGCGCCCGCAATCGCGCGAATGTCCGGGTGCTGCCGCGCCCTGCGAATCAATTCACCACGCGGGCTGTTGAAGCCCCACTCGCTGACGTCGATGGCAAAGCTGAAACGAGAGATGAGCGGGCCTCTCATGAAATCCTGATTGTCATCGTTCTGGCCGACCTCGGATCGTGCACGTTCCAGCAGATGCTCCGGCACCCAGCTCGGAATGTTGGTGCGGTAGCCGGGATACACATACCCAAACATCAGGATCTGCGACAGCAGCAGCGGCCAGTGTTCGCCGACGCGGGTGACCAGGCGTTCCCAGTCGAGCGAATCGCCGCAGCAGAGCATCAGGTGGACGATGTCGGACATGTCGTGACGATGCCGCTCGCTGATGAACAGGCGGTGCCAGATGAGTTCTTCCGGCGGGGCGATTCGCACCGGGCATGCCGCCAGGATCCCGGGTCGGCTATGTCGAATCCAGCCCTCGTCGATGCGCGCCACTCCGTTGCCCATCCCGTAGATCAGATCGACGAAGTGGTCGCCCATCGTCGCTTTCGCGAGCCAGTGCGTGTCTTCGAGCCGGGTGACGAACCCGGCGGATCTGAGCGCTCGAGCGGCGGCGACCACTGACGAGGGTTCGAAGAAGAGATCGAGATCCTTCGTCTTGCGATAGATGCCGGTGTGCTCGTAGATCGCATAGGCGCCAGCCACGACGTACTGGATCTCCGCGGCGTTGAGAGCCTCGAGCGCTCGCCGGTAAATCTCCCGTTCCTCGTCCGGGATCCAGAAATCGCCATGCGTCAGCGACTTGCGTTCTTCAGCGGTCAGCCGCGTGGGGCGTCCTCGCAGGTTGGGCATCCGCCTCGTCTCCCTTGCCGGCTCTACCGTTGGCCGGGCCGAGGGCATAGCAGCAACATGTGATCCAATAAGGAAAGGACAGGTCACAAGGGACAGGACAAGGGAAAAGGGAAAAGGGACCAAGGAAAGGCAAAACGCAAGAAAGAGGGTAAGATTTGAGGCGTTCATGTTCAAAGGGCTGTGGAGTCTTCGCTGGCGTGCGACCAACGATCCGCTTCGGGCGGCGCTCGGCAACCTCGAGCGTGAGGTGATGGAAGTCGTGTGGTCCGGCGGCGAGGGCACGGTCCGCCACGTGCAGGCCGCGCTCCCGCGCGCGGTCGCCTACACAACAGTGATGACCACGCTCGACCGGCTGTTCAAGAAGGGGTTCGTTTCGCGCACGCGCGTGGGCCGCGCGTTCGTGTATCGCGCCGTGCAGACCCGGGAACAGACAGAGGCGGCGGTTGCGAGCGGCATGGTTTCCGGGTTGTTTTCAACCGCAGCGGCCGTGCCGATCCTCTCGAACCTGGTGGACGCCGTCGGCAGCCAGGACGGTGGAGCGGAACTGCTGGATGCGCTCGAGGAAATGGTCCGGGACAAGCGTCGGCGCCTGGAGCAGGGCGACGATCCGAAAGGCGATGCGAAGTGATGATCGAGATGGTAGCAAGCTCGATCGTGCTCGCACTCGCGTGGTTCGCGGGGCTGAATGCGATTGCGTCAGCGCTCGCGGCGTTCGCGGGGCTCGCGATTGGCCGGAGGGACACGACAGGCCGGCCTCGGCTGCTCCTGACGATCCGTCTGTTCCCCTCGGTCGCCTCGCTGTTGTTTGTCGGCGTGATGTTTCTGCCGTCGCAGTGGGCGCTCGAGCCGCGCGACGCGAACGAGACATTCGGCGTGGTCTTGTTCTGCCTGGCGAGCGCGGGAGCTCTGCTGCTCGTTCGAAGTCTCGCACGCGCGATCGGCGTCGCGGCTATCAGCCGGCGCGCTGGATCCGGTACGAGACGCGCGACAGAACGCGCTGGTGTCCTCGAAGTTGAAGATCTGCCGGGCGTGTCACTGACCGGCATCCTGAAACCGCAGATCCTGATTGGTCCGCAGGTCGTGTCGGAGTTGTCCGTATCCGAGCTCGACGTGGCGATTGCGCACGAGGTGGCACACCGGGAGGCGCTCGACAACGTGGCGCGCTGGTTCATGCTCTGCGCCCCGGACCTGCTCAGCGGTTCGGCCATCGCGCGCCAGCTGGAGCTGTCGTGGCATGCGGCGGCCGAGTCGCGCGCGGACGCGCGAGCAGCCAAAGGGGACACGACTCGCGCCGTCCACCTCGCATCCGCATTAATAAAGGTGGCGCGTCTCTCGGCCGGCTGGACGGGAACGATTCCCGCTCCGTCCTGGAGCACCCTGAACGACTGTTCCCTCCTGGAGGTTCGCGTGCGACGGCTCGTAGGAGGCCCCGCGCCGGCGGCCGACCCGGCTGCGAGCCGCTTCCGCCTGCTGGCCGTCGGCCTGGGCGTGCTGTTCATCGCGATTCCGCTGTTCGCCGCACCGCTGCATCGACTGACCGAGGCGCTCGTCGCCATCCTGCCCTAGTCTCCGCCTAGACCTACGACCACTGGTAGTAGTTGACGGCTTGCGGTGAGATCGTCCGCGAGAGCGGTCGAGCCGGCACCAACATTTTGAAAGACGCCACCGAGCATGAGACGAAATCGGGTGCCTGGCTCCGGGTGGAGGGGCTGACCAAGCGCTATGGCCATCTCGCCGCGCTCGACGGGGTCACGTTTTCGATTCGTCCCGGTGAGATTCTCGGATTGATCGGCCCGAACGGTGCCGGGAAGACGACGCTCTTCGAGTGCATGGCCGGAGTGCTGCCCCCGACAGCCGGCGAGTTGTTGCTCGACGGACGTCCGCTCTCTCCGGTGACCCGGCTCAGGACCCTCTTTTATTTGCCCGACGCGGTCGCGCCATGGTCCGCCCAGACCGTCCGGTGGGCTCTCGAATTTGCCGTCGGGTTTCTGCGCGGCCGTGGAGATCGGCTCGACTCCGTGATCGAGGGTTTGGACCTTGCGCCTCTCCTCGACGCGCGGATGGGAACGCTGTCGAAAGGACAGCGGAAGCGCGCTCTGCTCGCGATCGGTCTGCTGACGGCGCAGCCGCTGTTGCTGTCGGACGAACCATTCGAAGGACTGGATCTGCGTCAGAGCCGAGAAGTCGCGGCCACGCTTCGCAGACACGCGGAGAGCGGCCGCACGTTGTTTCTGTCGATCCATCAGATCGCCGACGCGGCGAGGATCTGCGACCGTTTCGTCCTGCTCAGCGGCGGCAAGGTTTGCGGCGAGGGCACACTCGACGAATTGACGGACGTCGCGCGCCGGTCGGGAACAGGGGCGACGGCGAATCTCGAAGAGGTCTTTCTTGCGCTCACGTAGAGCGGCCTGGACCTGGCTGCTCGAGAAAGAAATGCGCGAGCTGGTCGCGTCACGCGCCTGGTGGGTGCTTCTCGTCGTGATGGGACCGCTCGTCGGGTTTGCGTTCATCGGATCGGTGCGAACGTATGCCGAGGCGAGCGGTCTCGGCGGAACGTCAGCGGGGGTTGGCGAGGCGTTTTCTCCGCTGGTTGGCATCTGGGCGCCGACGTTCAGCGCGTGCGAGCTGGCGGCAGTCTTCCTGCTTCCGTTCGTCGGCATCCGGCTGATCGCCGGCGATCGGCAGAGCGGCGCGTTGAAGCTCGAGATCCAGCAACCGCTGCCGCCGGTGGCACGGATTGGCGTGAAAGCGCTGGTGTTGCTCACTGGTTGGATGATCGCGTCGGTGCCCGCAGCCGTCGCGATTGCCTTGTGGCGCAGCTACGGCGGCAGCCTTTACGGACCGGAGATCGCCACGGTCGCCGCCGGTCATGTCATGAACGCGGGACTGACGATTGCGCTGGCTGCGGCAGCGGCGTCGCTGACGGAGCATCCGTCCACGGCGGCAATTGTGACGCTCAGCGTAACGGTTGGGACCTGGATTCTCAGTTTCGTCGCCGCGGTGCACGGCGGTGTCTGGGAGCGGCTGGCGCGGTACACGCCAACCGCGATGGTGGCGGAGTTTCAGCACGGCCTCGTCCGGCTCGATGTGGTCATTGCCGCGGCGACGCTGATCGCGCTGGGCCTCGGTGTGGCGGCGGTCTGGATTCGGCTTGGCGTGCCGGTGGTGCGTCGAGTTGGTGAATCGATCGCGCTGGCGGCGATGGCCTTCGCGGTCGTGTCGGCGGGCACGGCGGCGACGAACAGCTGGGACCTTTCCGAGAGCCGCGCGAATTCGTTCCCGCTGCCTGACGAAAAAACGCTGGCGGCGGTTCGCGCGCCGATCAGCATCGAGGTACACCTGGCGCCGGAGGATCCCCGGCGCGTGGACTTCGATCGCCATGTGCTCGCGAAACTCCGACGCGTCAGGCCGGACGTGCACGTGCGATACGTCTCCGCGACGTCGATCGGGTTGTTCGAGCAGACGAGCGCCGGCTATGGCGAGATCTGGTACGACGTTGGCGGCAAGAAGACCGTGGGCCGATCGGTGACCGCGGAAGCTGCGCTGGAGACGCTGTACTCGCTCGCGGGCGTGACGCCCCAGTCGACCGACGACGAGGAAGTGTTCCGCGGACATCCGCTCGTCACGCGCGCGCCAGGCGCTGCGACAATGTTCTATCTGCTGTGGCCCGCATTGGTCATAAGCGCGGGCATTGTCGCCAAAGGCTGAAAAGTTAGAAGTTGAAAGTCAAAAGTTAAAAGTACGGAGGGTCGAAGCGTGATGGTGAGGAAGGCAGCAATCGTGACGGCGGCACTGGCAGTGACGGTCGGCGGTGTGCTGGCCGCCGACGTGAAGGTGGACTTGAGCAAGGAAACCGTTGGCAAGCCACCGACGACGTTCGAGCCGATGGTCGGAACCTGGATCGTCCAGCAGGACGGTCCCGACAAGGTGATCGGCGTTGATGGCCGGCCATGGGTGGCGAGCAAGGACAATCCCACGAAGCTCCTGATCGAAAGCGCCCGGCGCCTCTACGGCACGACGAACGAGGAGTTGATGGACAACGCGAAGCAGTTCGCGTACTACCCGGTCGCGGTGCTCAAGAGCGTCAACAGCTTCTCGAACGGTACGATCTCCGTGAAGTTCAAGACCATCGCGGGAGATTCTGATCGCGCCTCTGGCATCCTCTTCAACGTCAAGCCGAACGGCGACTGGCTGGCGGTTCGCTACAACGATACGGAGAACAACGTGGCGTTCTGGGAGTTCCACAACGGCATCCGGCGCAACCTTCGTTTCAGCGATCGCACGAAACCGTTCATGCTCGATCGCGCGGCGTGGCACGAACTGAAGCTGGTGGTGGACGAGGCGAACCTCAAGGCTTACCTCGACGGCGCGCTCGCACTCGAATACACGCTCGGCAGCACACCCGGACCGGGCCGCAACGGCGCGCCGCCCAATCCAGATCTCTTTCCCGAAAACAACGCGGTCCTCCGTCCGCCCGTCGCCGGCAAGGTCGGACTCTGGGCGAAGACGGACAGCACGAGTTATTTCAAGGATTACGTCGTCGGTTCCAAGTAGGAGCACATGCTGAAGAAGACTGTTTTGCTGGTTGCCTGTTTTGCGATCCTCGCCGCGCCTGCGCTCGCGCAGTCGCCGAATACGTCAACAGTCGTCGTGCTCGTTTCCGATCAGTCGGGTGCCGTCGTCAAGGACGCCAGGGTATTGGTGACGAACAATCAGACCGGGGCGGTGCGTGAAGCAACGTCCGGCGCCGACGGCAGTGCGACGTTTCCGGCGCTTTCGCTGACGGGAAGCTATACGGTTGCCGTTTCGAAGCAGGGATTCGCGACCGAGGAGCACAAAGCCCTCAGCCTCCGCGCCGGAGAAACCGCGACGCTTCGGGTGAAGCTCCTCGTCGGAACCGAAAAATCCGAGGTGACCGTCTACGGCACCAACAGCGGCGTTCGCGCTGACGCGCAGATTGGCGGACGCATCGACAGCCAGACGGTTGACGAGACGCCCATCCTCGGCCGGAAGATCACGACGCTCCCATTGTTCAACTCAGCGTTCCGGCAGGGGAAGGGAACCGGCGACCTGTTCGTCAACGCCACCTACTTCATCACCGGCTCCGGCAGCCGTCGGACGACGACGTTCATGCTCGACGGAGCGAGCAACGACGAGGGCTGGGGACGCCAGACCATGCTCGCCGCGGTCCCGGTCGGCGCCGTCCAGGAAGTATCGCTGTTGTCGAACGCGTTCTCCGCCGAGTTCGGCTGGACGGCCGGTCCGGCGTTCAACATCGTCACGAAGTCCGGCACCAATTCGCTGCACGGCGAGGGCCTCTACCTGGCGCGCCCTCGAGCGACGCAGGCGACCCAGTTTTCGACCAAGGGCTTCTGCCCACCGGCGGTCTCGAGCTGCGTGACGCCGACCACGTTGACGGCGATCAATCCCGCGGATCTTCCCGATGTCCTGAATCAGTTCTCAGGCTCGATCGGTGGACCGATCGTCAAGGACAAGACGTTCTTCTTCATCACGTCCGACTACACGATGCAGGATCGGACGACGTATCTGTCGCCGACGCTGCCGGCGTTCGTGCTGCCGGCCGACGGCAGCCTGAGCTACGTCGGTCACTACCGGCAGGGTCTCGTCAACGGCCGGCTCGATCACAAGCTCGCGCCGAACCAGACGCTGATGTGGCGGGCGAACGTCGATCACATGTACGACACCAACCCCAACGACGCGGTCGTCGGCACGAGCGCCCCGACGGTGGCGCGCCGGTACACCCGAAAGTCGTGGACGACTCAAGTCAATCACACGGCGGTCTTGAGTGGGAACCTGCTCAACGAGGCGCGAGTCGCCTACCTGCACGGCGATCCGGTCACGTTGTGGGAGTCGCAGGATTTGTCGACGACCTACACGCGCGGCGGCTCGGTGCCGTTCACCATCGGGGAGTCGCGTTCGTCCGATCTGTACAGTCACCAGCTCCAAGTTTCGGACACTCTTACCTGGAACCGCGGGCCGCATAACCTGCGGTTCGGCGGCAGCCTGACGCGGCACTCGACCGGCGGCTTCGGGAGTGAGCCGGGGACGGCCGTCCTGGGGACGTTTACCTTCCTCAGCACGACGACGAAGCCGTTCGAGGAGCTGACGCTGGCTGACGTGCAGCAGTACACGGAGCCGGTGAGCTACGGCGTCACCGACTACAAGCTGAAGCAATGGATGTCGGTGGGGTTCGTGCAGGACAGCATGCGCCTGAGCGACCAGTTCACGGTGGACGCTGGCTTGCGCTACGACCGTCAGACGTTGACGGACTCGACCAGCAACTTCGCGCCCCGCCTGGGATTCAGCTGGCATCCCAACAACGATCCGCGCACGGTCGTCCGTGGTGGGTATGCGATGTATTACACGCAGATCCGTGCGAACGCGATTGCCGGCGCGTTGACGGGCGGGCTCGACGGTCTCGTGACCTATACGGCCACTCCCGGACAGACCGGGTTTCCGACCTGCCTGACCTGCGTTCCGCTGAGGATCGATCCAAAAACGCTGCCCCTTTCGCAGCAGCCCGCTCGCAACATCACGATTCGGGCAGGTCAGCGCGACTTCTACAAATCGCAGTTCGCGTCTTACGGCCTGAACTTCGATCAGCTGTCGAACTACCCGGACGAGTTCGTCAATCCCCGAAGCCAGGTGACCTCGATTGGCGCCGAACGCGAGATCAGACCGGGCCTGTTTGCCGGGGCTGACTACGTGCATCAGCACTGGACGAACCTCGATCGCAGCGTCGACTTGAACGCACCGACCGTATTCGATCGCACTGCGCCAGGCCAGACCCGGGCTGTCGCCGCGGCCAATGCCACGCGGCCAATCGTGCCGGTCAATGGCGGCGTGCGCAACGTCAACGTGCTGATGAATCTCGGCATCGCGGACTATGACGGCCTGCAAACGCAGGTGACGTATCGTGGCCACGCCAGGATGTACGCGGCAGTCAGCTACACGCTGTCGAAGGCGACCAACACGGCGGAACCGGACGGCAACGGAATCAACCCGAACGACTCGAATATCGCTCGCCTTGGGGAAGAGGAGCGTGGCCCGAGCGTCGTCGATCAGCGCCACCGCGCGGTCGTCACCTTCAGTTATCAATTGCCGTACTCGATTACCGCGGGCACTGTCTCCCAATTCGCGTCTGCGCGGCCATTCAATGCGACAACCGGGATTGACAACAACGGCGATGGCGCCAACAACGACCGGCCCGTCATCGACGGCAAGGTGATCAGCAAGTCAGCGTTTCGCGGCACCCGCACCGCTGAGGTTTCAATATTTACTGAAGGGCGTGTGAAGCTGCAGCGGGGAGCGGTGCTGCTGCGGTTCGAAGCGTTCAACCTGTTCAATCACGGCAACCTGCTCGGCCGCGCGCAGACGACCTACGGCGACACGGGGACGGCGAATCCGACGTTCGGCCAGCTGGTTGCTGTCGGCACGGCGACCAATGCGTTGCCCAGCCTTGCGAATATTGATCCGCCGCGAATGGCGCAGTTCCAGATCAGGTACCAGTTCTAAACAGTTTCCAGTTTCCAGTTTCCAGTCTCCAGTCAGGCGGGGCCTTTGGCCCCGCCTCATTCAGCATTCAGCATTCAACAATCAGCAATCGACCGGCCCATTCATCCCTCGTTCATCTGACATTTGGGCGATTGAAATAGAATCGTGCGGTGTCACTGCTCCCGTTGGGGGCTCTACTCATTACGGTGGCGGACGGCCCCGCGCAAACCGGCCAGCCCGCGCCATCCGCTCTCACACTCCAATCCGCAATCGCGACGGCCGCGGAACATAACCGCACGCTGACGGCGCTGCGTCTTGGACGGGGCGCCGATCTTGCGGGGATTGACGTGGCGAAAGAGCGGCCCAATCCTGAAGCCTCGTTCGAAGCTGGACGCGACACCCCACATGAAGCGTTCAGTGTTGGGATTCCGCTCGAGTTTGGCGGCAAGCGCTCTCGCCGGATCGAGGTGGCCAACGCCACGCTGGCTCGAACGGACGCCGAGATCGCGGTCCAGGTGCTCGACATTCGGCGATCGGTTCGGCTCGCGTACTTCGAGCTGGTGGCGGCTGCCAACCGCGTAGAGGTGACGACCGAGCTCCGCGAGTTCGCCGAACGGACGCGCAACGCCGCACGCGATCGCTTTCAATCAGGAGCCGCGCCGCGGCTCGAGGCGGTCCAGGCCGAGCTTGCGCTGGCGCAGGCCGACAACGAGCAGGAAGCCGCGCGCGGCCGCCTCGAAGCGGCGCGCGCCGAGTTGAACACGCTTCTCGGCATGCCGCCGGATGCCGCCGCGACTCCGAGCGACGGTTTCGACCTCGGTACTCCGCCGGCCGATCTGGCATCAGCGATCGCGGCGAGCCCCGACATCGTCACCATCGATCGGCAGATAGACGAGGCGGTCGCGCGCGAACGGCTCGCGCGCGCGATGCGAACGCCCGATTCAACGGTCTCAGGCGGTGTCCTGTTCGATTCGCCGCCCGAATTCAACTACGGGTGGAAAGCCGGCGTGGCGATTACGATCCCTGTGTTCACTCGACATGATGCCGGCGTCCGCGTGGAAACGGCGCGCGTCGCGCAGCTGCGCGCGCAACGGGACGCACGGCTCATGGAACTGACGGGACAGGCGACAGCTGCCGCGGCACGAGCCCGGGCTGCACGTCAACGATTCCTCCGCTATCGCGACGAAATCGTGCCGCAGCTGTCAACCATGGAGACGATGGCCGAGGACTCGTATCGTTCGGGCCAGACGGGGCTTGCGGCGTTCCTGCAGGCGATGCAGGCCGCGCGTGAGGTGCGCCTGCTCGCGACCGATGCGGGTCTCGAGTATCAGTCAGCGCTGGCGGATCTGGAGCGCGCACTCGGAGGACCGATTCGATGACGTATCGCGCGGTGCTGATAATCCTGACGGCCTCCCTCGTGTGCGGCTGTCACCACGACGCGCCCGAAGAGACCGCGACGGAAACAGCGGTCCTCGTTCAGGTCGAAGCTGCTCGCAGCGGGCCGGTGCGAGAAGTCATCGCCGCCAGCGGCGTGGTCACCGCCGCACCCGGCGCGGAGCTCGTCGTCACGGCACCCGAAGCGGCGCGCATCGCCGAGCTCCCGAGGGCCGAAGGGGATCGGGTCAAGGCCGGAGATCTGCTGGTCCGCTTCGAAATACCGTCGCTGACGGCCGGCGCGGAGTCCGGCCGCGCCGCGATCGAGCAGGCGCAAGCCCGTGTGGAAAACGCCAAGGCGGCGGCCTCGCGCGTCGCCGGTTTGTTCGAGCGCGGGGTCGCCGCGCGCAAGGAAGTCGAGGACGCCGAACGCGAGTTGCGAGAGGCGAACGCCGCGCTGGCGCAGGCGCAGAGCGCGAGCGGCGCCGCCAACGCGATGGCGAATCGGACGGTGGTCCGCGCGACATTTCCTGGCGTCGTCGCCAAGCGAATGCACAACCCGGGCGACATGGTCGAGCCAGGGTCGAGCGATCCGATTCTTCGCGTGATCGATCCGTCGCGCCTCGAGATCGTCGCGGCAGCTCCGGTGGCTACGCTCGCTCGGATTGCGGCCGGCGCGCCGGTCCATATCACCGTCCCAGGAGCCGACGAACCTATCGACGGGTCCGTGATCGCCAGGCCGGCGGCAGTGGAGCCGGGCGGCGTGACCGGCGCCGTCCGACTTCGACCGGCATCGGTCTTAAACCTGACCGCAGGGATGTCGGTGGAGGTGGAGATCCTCGGTCCCGAGCACAATGCCGCCGCGCTGGTGCCGCCGGCGGCGGTTATTCACGATGGTGAGACAACGGTCGTCATGACCGTCGGTGCGGACTCGAAGGCACACCGCAACGAGGTCGAGCTCGGCGTCGTCACACCTGACGCTGCGGAGATCCGCAAAGGGATCAAGCCCGGCGACAAGGTCATCATTCGCGGACAGAACGGGCTGCCGGATGGCGCGGCGGTGACGGTCGGGTCATGAACCTGGCCGGTCTCGTCGATCGCTACGGCCGCGCGATCGTCCTCGCGGTTACGCTGCTGGCAGGGGCAGGATTGATCGCAAGCTCCGGATTGCCGAGCAGCATTTATCCGCGCCTCGAATTCCCTCGCGTCGTCATCATCGGCCACAGCGGGACGTTGCCTGCGCGCACGATGATGCTGTCGGTTACGCGCCTCCTCGAACAGGCGGTGATGGAGGTGCCCGGCATCCGCCGCGTCCGCTCGACGACGTTTCGCGGCGCGGCCGAAATTTCCGCACAATTCGAGCCCTCGACCGACATGGTTGTGGCCCTGCAGCAAGTGCAGGGAAAGGTGGACGACGCCCGGCCGTCGCTTCCGGCGGGCACCGACCTGATCGTGGAACGCCTCACGCCCGCGGCGTTTCCGATGTACATCCTCAACCTGTCCGGTCCCCTGTCGTCCGCCGAGCTCTACGACTATGGCTTCTATGTGATGCGCCCCAGGCTGGCACGCGTGCCCGGCGCGGGGCAGGTTGAAGTCAGCGCGAGCGACACGCGCGAGATCGAGGTGGTAACCGATCCGGCGCGGCTTCTGGCCGCGGGACTGACGGTCCACGACGTGGCGGAGAAGCTGAAGGCGTCGAACGAGCTTGCGCCGGTTGGCCGCTACTCATCCGGCGGCGTCCAGCAACTCGTGCTCGCCTCCGGCATGTGGGCCTCGGTCGATCAAATCGGTGAGACCCCGATCTCCGTCCGGCCGGACGGCGTGCTCCGGGTCAAAGACGTCGGACAGGTGTTTCCCGGCGCGCCGGACCGCATCGGCCTCATCACCGGCAACGGGCGCGACGTCGCTAGCGTCAGCGTTTCGCAGCAGGTCGGTGCAAACATCCTCGACATCGAGGCCGGCGTGCAGGAAGCCGTGGACGAGCTCGCGCGCGCGCTGCCGGCGGGGCTGCGTATCACAAAGGTCTACGACCTCGCGGAATTCGTGCGCGCGGCGATTGCGAACGTCCGGGACGCAATCCTGATCGGCGGCGTCCTCGCGGTGATCATCCTGCTGCTGTTCCTGCGGGACTGGCGGCTGACACTGATTGCCGCGGTCACTCTGCCGCTCGCCGTCCTGATCACGTTCGTCGTGATGCGGCTCTTCGGCGAATCCATCAACCTGATGTCGATGGGGGGGCTCGCCGTTGCGATCGGGCTCGTCATCGACGACGCAGTCGTCGTCGTGGAAGGCATTCATCGCCGGGTGCAGGAGGGATCGACGACGGCGGTGGCCGACGCCGTGACCGATCTGAGCGGCCCTGTCGTCAGCTCGACACTGACGACCGTCGTGGTCTTCGCGCCACTGGGGCTTCTGTCGGGCGTCGTCGGACAGTTCTTTCGCGCGCTGTCACTCACGCTTTCGGCCGCGGTGCTCGCCTCCCTCGTTCTTGCGCTGACGTTGATTCCGTTGCTGGCACGGTGGGGCATCAAGGCGGATCAGCCGGACGCACATCCCGGCGGCCGGCTGGACGACGTGTATGCAAAAACGCTCAAGCCCATGCTCGGGCGACCCGTGCTGGCGCTCCTCGTCGCGCTCGTACTCGCCGTCGCGGGCGGGCTGTTGTACTTCTCGGTGGGAAGCGGGTTCCTGCCGCGCGCGGACGAAGGCGGATTCGTCGTCGATTACCTGACGCCGGCGGGAACGGCGCTGGAGGAGACCGATCGTCAGTTGAAGAAGGTCGAGGAGGTGCTGCTCAAGACGCCGGAGGTCGCGGCGATCCAGCGACGCACGGGTTCCGAACTCGGCTTGTTCGCGACGCAGCAGAACAGTGGCGACGTCCTGGTGCGGCTGAAGCCGCGCAATCAGCGCGATCGATCTTCGGAAGAAATCATCAGCGATCTCCGTGACAAGCTGACCGAGGCGGCGCCGGGCATGGAGATCGAGTTCGTGCAGCTGCTGCAGGACATGCTGGGAGATCTTGAAGGGAATCCGACGCCGATCGAAGTGAAGGTCTTCGGCGACGATACGACGGTCCTCGCGGAACTCGGTGAAAAGATCGAAGAGATGCTGGGGAAGGTGGAGGGGCTCGTGGACATCGTTGGCGTCCAGAGCGGGAATCCGGAAGTCACCTGGCAGATCGATCCGACCGCAGCAGGCCATCTTGGCCTGACCGTGTCGGACGTCCAGCAGCAGATCAGCGCCGCCTGGCTGGGGGAGGTCGCGACCGACTACCTGGCGCTCGATCGGGAGATTCCCGTCCGCGTCCGATATCCCGACGCGATCCGTTTCAATCAGGGACGCCTGGGAGAGACCGTCGTCCACGGCGCGGAGGGCAAGACCGCGCCGATTTCGGCGCTCGCGACCGTAGTGCCCGCTGCAGGGCAGACCGTGCTCATGCGCGAGAACCTGCGGCAGATGGTGATGGTCAGCGGGCGGCTCGAGGGGCGCGACCTCGGATCCGCCGCCGCTGAAATCACGGCGAAGCTTCGCGACCTCAAGCTGCCCGTCGGCTATACGACCGAGGTCGGCGGCCAGTATCTGGCGCAGCGACAGGCATTCCGTGAACTGCTCGAAGTCCTCGGCATCGCGTCAGCCCTCGTGTTCGTGATCCTCGTCGTCCACTTCCGCGCATTCAGCGCAGCGATCCTGATTCTGGGCGCAGCACCGCTGTCGCTGGCCGGCGCGCTCGTCGCGCTCGTGCTGACCGGCACCGAATTGAACGTCTCATCCGCGATGGGCCTCGTCCTCCTGGTTGGACTTGTCGTGAAGAACGGCATTGTCCTGCTTGATTACGCCGAGCGGGAACGGCTGCGCGGTGTTCCCGTGCAGGAGGCCGTCTACGACGCTGCTCGAATCCGTCTTCGGCCGATCCTCATGACCACTCTGTGCACGCTGTTTGGCTTGGTACCGCTGGCGCTCGGCATCGGCGCCGGCGCAGAGCTTCAGCGGCCGCTTGCGCTCGCCGTCATCGGCGGGCTGTCGCTCTCGACTTTGATTACTGTCTATCTGATCCCTTCCCTTTATGTGGGGTTATACAAAAGTTAAAAGTTAGAAGTTAAAAGTTAAAAGTAAGAAGTCTGGGCTGGAAGTCTCGCTTTGCCTTAACTTTTAACTTTTGACTTTGAACTTTTAACTTTGCGTCGGCTGTGCCAGCGCTGTCGCAGCGACCTTTGCCGAGGCCCACGCCCACTGAAAGTTGAATCCACCAATCCTTCCGTCAACGTCAAGCATCTCGCCGACAAGATACAAACCCGGACACTTGCGCGACGCCATGGTCGCCGGATCGATCTCGTCGAGCGCGACGCCGCCAGCCGTCGCTTCCGCGTAGTTGTATCCGCGGCTCCCATCGACATTGAGGGGCCATTCAACGAGCGCATGCGACAGGCGGCGTCGATCGGCGCGGGTCAGTTCGGTAACGCGCGCAGGCCGGTTCGATGTCGAGTCGCTGCAGAATCGCGGTTGCGAGCGACGCCGGCATCGCGTTGGCGAGTCTGCCGTGAACCGTGGCGCGACTTCGAACCGCAGCCGGCGACGACCACGCGTGATCGATCGACTCGAAGGATTCACCGGGAAGCAGGCTGAGGGTCACGCGTGCACTCTGTTCTTCGAGTCGGGCGCGGAGCCAGTGGCGCGACATGTCGAGCACAACCGGCCCGCTGAATCCGAAATGAGTCCACAGCAGATCGCCTCGCAGGCGGCGGGCGATTCGGCCGTCAACCCAGAGCGCCAGTTCCGCTTCGTGAGAGACGCCGGTCAGCGTCTCGTGCATGTGCCGATCGTCGGCGGTCAGGGGAACGAGGGCCGGCGTGGTTGGCACGATCGTGTGACCGAGCCGCCGTGCGATCTCGAGGCCGCCGCCGTCGCTTCCGGTTTTCGGTAGCGACAATCCGCCGGTCGCCATGACCACGGCGCTCGCGCGAATCAGACCTCGCGTCGTGTGCAGAGCCAGCCGGCCATCGGCCGTGACGTCGTCGATGCGGGTGGACGAGTTCAGCACGACTCCTGACGCGTCCACTTCTCCGAGCAGCGCGTTCAGGACGTCACGCGCGCGATTGGAATTCGGAAACAGCTTGCCGTGAGCCTCTTCATGCAAGGCGACTCCGAGCGATCCGAACCACGCGACGACATCCGCTGGCGGAAAGGCTTTCAGGATCCTGCGGATGATGGTTGGCTTACCGCCGGAAAAGTCGCGTTCGCTGACCGACACGTTGGTGACGTTGCAGCGCGATCCGCCGCTGACCAGGATCTTTGCGCCTGGCCGGCTGGAGGAGTCGAGGAGGAGGACAGAGAGATGCGGGTTGAGGCGGCGCGCGAAGATTGCGGTGGCCAGCCCGGCCGCGCCGGCGCCTACCACCGCGATGTCGAAGTGCCGTTCGTCTGACTCAGGCTTCACTGGAAGAGCGGTCGCGCCTGCTGCAAGTGCGGCGCGCCCGGCTCATCCCCGACCATCTTGCGTGGCGGGTCCCCACCATCCTTCGCGTTCAAGCCGCTGGTGGAGCTCAATCCAACGATCATGGACCTGGTCCGAGGTCGCGAAACGCTCGATGCGCGAGGCCCCGCCGGAATCCGTGATCACGATCTCGTAACCCAGCCCGTCAGACTCGGATCGCACTTCGCACTGAACCGTCTCGTTCCCGCGCTTGAAGAAGTAAAACACGCCGACGGATTATTGCACGGCTCACGCCAGCCAAAAGCTCAGCTGTTGATCAGGCCAGCGTTGCCGCGTACTCCTCGTAACTACCCTTGAAATCCGTCAGTTCGCCGTTGTCGAAATGCCATACACGGCTTCCCACTTCTTCCATGAGATCCTGATCGTGGGTCACAAGCAGGACCGTTCCCTCGAACCTCTGCAGGGCTACGTTCAGGGCATTGATCGATTCAAGGTCGAGGTGGTTTGTCGGCTCGTCGAGCACCAGAAGATTGGGCTTCTGCAGCATGAGTCGGCACAGCAGCAAACGCGCCGTTTCTCCTCCCGACAGCGCCTCGGTCGGCTTGAGACCTTCTTCGCCGCTGAACAGCATCTGTCCAAGCAGACCGTGAATGTCCTGGCGCGCCGCGTCGGGATCGAAACGATGCAGCCACTCGACTGCCGTCAAGCCTTTCTCGATCAGGTTGGTGTGGTCCTGCGGAAAGTATCCGATCGAGACTTCGTGACCCCAGCGCACCGAACCGCCGTCGACGTCTCCCGGCGATGGCGGCAGATTCGGGGAATCGGCGAGCAACGCTTTCAGCAGCGTCGTCTTGCCCTGCGCGTTGCGGCCGACGAGCACGATCTTCTCCCCGCGATTCACGATCGCGCTGAAGTTCGAAATCACGGGAACATCGCCGTGCGCCTTGGACAGGTCTTTGACCTCGATCGCGGTGCGGCCTGACGGCCGATTCATCTGAAACTTGATGTAGGGGCGCTGGATGTTCGATCTCGCCAGCTCGGTCGTCTGCAGCCGCTCGACCTCTTTGCGTCGGGACTGAACCTGGCTGGACCGTGTGCCCGCAGAGAAGCGCGCAATGAAATCGTTCAACTGCGCGATCTTTTTTTCGCGTTGCGCGTTGTCGGTTTCGACGCGGGTGCGGATCTGCGTCTTGGCCATCACCATGTCGTCGTAGCCGCCGGTGTAGGTGATGATCGTCTGGTAGTCGATGTCGGCGACGTGCGTGCAGATGGAATTCAGGAAATGCCGGTCGTGTGAAATTACGATCAGCGTGCCCTCGTACCGGACCAGGAACTCTCTGAGCCAGTGGATCGAGTCGAGGTCGAGGTGGTTCGTGGGCTCGTCGAGCAGGAGCGCTTCCGGGTGACCGAAGAGCGCCTGCGCAAGCAGCACGCGGACTTTCTGGCCGCCCTGGATTTCGCTCATCCGCCGCTCGTGCATGTCGTCAGGGATGTCGAGCCCCTGGAGCAGGATCGCCGCATCAGTTTCGGCCGTATAGCCGTCTTCCTCTCCGACGATACCCTCGAGCTCGCCGAGACGCATCCCGTCGTCGTGGGTCATCTCGGCCTTGTTGTACAGAATTTCACGTTCAGCCAGCGCGTGCCACAAGCGCGCGTTCCCCATGATGACGGTGTCGATGACGCGAAATTCGTCGAACGCGAACTGATCCTGACCGAGGACGCCGAGCTTTGCCGGACGGTTCACCGTCCCCTGCTGCGGCGGCAGGTCGCCCGTCAGGAGCTTCATGAACGTGGTCTTGCCAGCGCCGTTCGGACCGGTCAGGCCGTATCGCCGTCCGCGCGAAAACGTCGTCGTCACATCGTCGAAGAGCACCTTCGACCCGTAACGCATCGACACACCTTGAACTGAAATCATGTTTACTCCGAGGGGCTTCGCCCCTCGGACTCCCTTACACGCTCGCTCGCGGGGGCCCGCGAGCCCCGCTCCGCTCGCGTGGGCTCACTCGCGCGCTCGTTCGCCAGCGTGAAGTCTCTTTGTCGCGCCGAAACTGGCGCGGCGAACCATCTATTATAGCGCGGACTGCGATATATTTGAGGTCTGCCGTTCTACTTGCAATTCCTTTCCGGAGAGATGCGAATGAGATTCGATTTGCGCAGGCACGCGCTTGCTGCCGGGATCGCCGGTGTGCTCGCGACGCTGCCACTCGGCGCCGCTGGCGAGAAGATCGACTATGACGCCATCAACAAGATCAAGGAACAGGGGCTTCAGCCTCAGAACTCGAAGGTGATGGAGATCTCGAGCTGGCTGACCGATGTGTACGGTCCCCGGCTCACGGGCTCGCCGACCACTCAGAAGGCTGGTGAGTGGGCCGTCTCGAGGATGAAGGAGTGGGGACTGCAGAAGGTCGATCTCGAGAAGTGGCCGGACCAGACAATGTTCCCGCGCGGCTGGGCGAACGAGAAGTTCTACATGTCAGCGGTGTCGCCGCAGTCGTTTCCGATTCCGGGCACGCCGACGGCGTGGACGCCGGGGACGAACGGGGTCGTTCGTGGCGAAGTGATCCTGGTCGCAGAGACGACGCAGGAAGAGGTCCAGAAGTACGCGGGAAAGCTGAAGGGCAAGTGGGTGCTGACGCAGGCGGCGCCTGACGTCGCCGCCTACTGGACTGCGCCTGCCACGCGCACGACGACCGAAGAGCTCGAGAAGATGGAACTCGCGACTCCGCCCGGATCTGAATTCGGCGTGGCGTCTCCCGCTGGCCGCGGCGGCGGGCGACAGGGTGCGCCTCAGTTCGGCGGTCGTGGTGGTCAAGGCGGCGCGCCTCCGTTCAATCGCAATGACTTCTTCCGCACGGAGGGGGCGCTCGGGGTTCTTTCGACGACGCCGCGCGGCCACGGCGTCTACACGATCGGCGGCAGCCGAGCGACTGATCCCGCGCAGTCGCTGACCGCGGTCGTCATTCCTGCCGAGCAGTACGGCCGGATGGCGCGGATGCTGGCGAAGGAGGTGCCCGTCACGATCGAAGCCGACATCAAGAACACCTACTATCCGAACCCGGTCATGTTCAACGTCGTCGGCGAAATTCCCGGAACCGACAAGGCTGACGAACTCGTGATGCTCGGTGCTCACTTTGATTCGTGGCACGCGTCAACCGGCGCGACCGACAACGCCGCTGGTTCAGCAGCGATGATGGAGGCGATGCGAATCCTGAAGCAGAGTGGTGTGAAACTGCGGCGCACGGTCCGCATCGGGTTGTGGACGGGCGAGGAGCAGGGACTCATCGGATCTGCGCAGTACGTGTCCGCACACTTCGGTTCGCGGGCCACGCTGCCGAACACGACACCGGCGACGCCAGCGGCTTCGAATCAGCCGCCTGCGGGCGCACCGCCACAGGCGCAAGTTGGAGGCGGAGGTGGCCGTGGCCGCGGCGCGCTTGGTCCGCTCGAACTGAAACCGGACCACGCGAAGTTCGCGGCCTATTTCAACATCGACAACGGAACCGGCGCCATTCGCGGCGTTTACCTGCAGGGCAACGACTGCCGTCGCGCCGATCTTCCGCGAATGGATCGAGCCGTTCCGCAGCCTTGGCATGTCGTACCTGACGATCCGCAACACGGGCGGGAACGGATCATCAGTCGTACGATCGCGTCGGCCTGCCGGGCTTTCAGTTCATCCAGGACGATGTCGAGTACGACACGATGACGCACCACACGAATCTCGACAGCTACGAGCGTCTGCAGCCGAACGACATGATGAAGAACGCGACGATCGCGGCCGCGTTTGCGTATCTCGCGGCCAATCGTGATGAGAAGCTGCCGCGGAAACCCTTGCCGGCTCCCGTTGCTGGGCAGGGAGGCCGCGGAAGCGGTCAATAAGGTTGGGCCGAAACGCGCGGCTGTGTGGAAACGACCTGCGGTCGCGCCAGGAAGAACGAGCCCACGACGAGGGCGGCGGCGAGAAATTGAGCCGCCAGCGTTTCGACCGTCGGAAACACCGCGAACCACAGTCCCATCCATCCGGGAATCAAGGGTTGCAGTGAGACGATCGGCGTGGTCGGCAGCCACCGTGCGAGTTGCATTTCCTGCGCCTGCTCACCCACCATCACGAGCAGGACGAGCCCGAGCATCACGCCCGTGAACACGAGCATGCGGCGATAGGGCAGCCGTCGATGCGCCACGAACGTCAGGAAGCCGACGATGGTGGTCAGGGCAAGTCCCAGCGTCACGCCGTAGAGCACCGTCGTGCCGCCAAGCTTCAGACGGTAGCTCTGAAGGAACAGCACCACCTCGAATCCTTCGCGGTACAGCGACGAGAATCCAAGGAGCGCAAGGCCCCAGAGGACCCGTGACGGAGACGCTTCCTTGAGGAGCGACTGCTTTCGCCGGCTGTGAAGCGAGATCCAGCCCGTCCAGTACACCTTGTGAAAGAACCAGTTCATCACGAGCGAGGAGAACCAGGATCGCAAGCAGTCCGGTGGCCGCCTGGACGTCGAGCGCCGGGATGTTCTCGGCGAGGCTGTCGACGATTCGGATGGCGACGGCCCAGGTCACCAAGGTGACGAGAAAGCGCGAGCGATGCACCGGCCGCGACGGGCTTCTGAAGCGCTCGTCGCGCGCCAATCATGTTGGCCGTGATCGCCGAGAGCACGAGGATGCATTCGAGTCCTTCGCGAAAGACGAGGACGGCGATGTCGAGAACGCGGGCGCCGAAATCGCCGTGACCGGTTGGGTCGGGCAAGCCGCCGGTTCTGAGGACCTGGAGAAGGAGAATCGCGGTGACTGCGGCCGCGCCAGCGGCCACGGCGAGCGTCGTAAGTGGTATCCGTTTCAGCATGTTGGCGATATGCGACCGTTTGAGTCGGATAGCCAAGTTTATATCCGACCGAGTTGGTCGTCAATAGTGGGTGGAGAGTGACGGAGGGGACCGAGACAACGAAGACGATTCACAACGAAGGAACGAAGCTAACGATCTCCGTTTACTTCGTTCCTTCGTTGTGAATCTTCTCCGTTCCCTTCGTCGTCTCCGTCTCCAATACGCTATTCTTCACCGCGAACTGTTCGACTCTTAGATGAGGTGCGTGATGCGAATCGTTATGGCCATCGTGGCAGTCGTCGGCGTTTGCGGCTCAGGGCGGTGGAACCGCCGGCGTGCATGTGTGGAAGTCCACCGACATCGCGGCGAAAGGCAAGGCGCTCTCTCAGAAGCTCGACGCGCAGAAGGTGGCGAGCGAAGTGATCGCCACCGAGGGCAACCGCAAGTTCATGGTGGCGCATCGCGAGGGATCGGGGTTGGCGGAGTGGCACGAAAAGGAGGCGGACGTCATGTTCATCTCCGCCGGCAACGTCACCATGATCTACGGCGGAACCATCGTCGACGAGAAGACCACGGCGGCGGGCGAAAAACGCGGCGCGTCAATCAAGGGCGGAACGGAAGCGAAGCTCGGCGCGGGCGACGTGCTGCACATTCCGGCGAAGGTTCCACATCAGATGATCCTGGCGCCTGGCGCGCAGGTCACCTACTTCGTGACCAAAGTCGTGGAGTAAGCCTCAGCGGCGCGCGACCCACGCGAGGCCGTCCGGCTGCCGGCCGGCCTCGATGCGACCGGCAATCTCGAGCGTTTTCAGATCGATGACGGCGACGTAGTCATCCGGCGTGCACGCGACGTAGGCGCGGGCGCCGTCGGGCTGCATCTGAATGCCGGCGGCGCCACGTCCGGTCTTCAGGCGCTTGACATCGCGCTTCGTCGCGGCGTCGATGATCGCCAGCTCCGCGCCGCCGAGCGACGACACGAACACGTGCTTCCCATCCGGCGTGAACTTGAGGCGGTTGGCGCCGTTGACGTTTGCGGCGAGCGTGTCGGTCACTTTCTTCGACGCGACGTCTACGATCGAGATCGTCCCGTCCTGCGCGTTCGCCGCCCAGATCTGCTGGCCGTCAGGGGACACATCGAAGCCTTCCGCGCCGCGACCGACTGGAACCACGGTCTCGTCCCAATCCGTCTGAGATCGCCGCCCCGTCCGCGGCCGGCGCTCGTGGCCTTCTCGATGATCGTCATCGTTGCGGAGTTGACGTTCGAGGTCACGATTCTTGACAGGTCCGGCCACACATGAATCATGTGCGTGCGGTTCTGACCGGTTCCAAGAATCCAGTCCACCTTCTTCGCTGCCGGATCGTAGCTGCCGATGGCTTTCGCTGCTTCGGCCGTAAACCACAGCTTGCCCGCCGACGAACGTCACGCCGTGCGGTGCGCGCAGCGGCCCCAAGTCGATAGGCGGCAGCGCCTTTATCTCGACGAGATCCACCGGCGTGATGATGTTGCCGCCGCCGTTGTAGTTCGCAATGTAGGCCATGCGCCCGTCCGCCGAGGCGATCACTTCATGCGGATCGGGGCCTGACGGCGCTTTGCCCAGCACCTTCAGCGTGGACGGATCCACGACCGACAGCGTCTGGTCACCCTTCGAAAGGACCAGCAAGGCACCCGCCGAGGAAGGCGATGACTGACCGGCGCCAAGCGCCGCGGCGATTGCCGACACGATTGCGAACGTCAACGCTGACTTCATGCCGCCTCCAGACTTTTGACGGTTTTACCACATTCAGTAATCAGCAATCAGCAATCAGCAATTTCATAAGCCACTTTGATTTCAAGCATTTGGGCGCCATGCCCTATAATGTTCGCCAGAAATGTACCCCACAAATGTCGGGACCCCGGAGTACTACCACCGTGTCGTGGACTGCCAGTGGGCGTGTCCGGCCCACACGAACGTGCCTGAATACATCAGGCTGATCGCGCAGGGCCGCTTCACCGAAGCCTATCTCCTCAATCGGCAGTCCAATGTATTTCCCGGCATCCTCGGGCGCACGTGCGACCGGCCGTGCGAACCGGCGTGCCGCCGTACGCGCGTTGACGGGAAGCCGGTTGCCATCTGCAGGCTGAAGAGAGTTGCCGCCGACCATCGCGACGAGGTCAAGCACCTGCTGCCGACGGCGCCGCTCGAGAAGAACGGCAAGAAGATCGCGCTCATCGGCGCCGGCCCTGCCTCGCTGACCGTGGCCAACGACCTGATGCCGCTTGGCTATCAGTGCACGATCTTCGAGCGCCAGCCGCGTCCGGGCGGACTGATGCGCATCAACATTCCGGCCTTCCGACTTCCCGAACAGGTCCTCAACGAAGAAATCGCTTACATCGTCGACATGGGCGTCGAGGTGAAATACAACACTTCGATCGACAGCCTGAAGGATCTGCTGGGCACCGGCGGGTTCGACGCGGTCTTCGTCGGCACCGGCGCGCCGAAAGGCAAGGAGCTCGACATCCCTGGACGCCACGACACCGATCAGATCTTCATCGGCATCGAGTGGCTCGAGGCGATTCACTTCGGCCACGTCGAGTCGGTCGGGAAGCGCGTGCTGATCATCGGCGTCGGCAACACGGCGATGGACTGCTGCCGCTCGTCGAAACGGCTCGGCGCGACCGACGTCAAGGTGATCGCGCGGAAGACGCGCAGGTACTTCAAGGCCTCGCCATGGGAGCTCGAGGACGCTGAAGAAGAGGGCGTCGAGATCGTCGAGAACCTGCAGCCGGTCCGCTTCATCATCGAAAACGGCAAGCTGACGGGCATGGAGTTCGACAAGTTCAAGTCGGTCGAGACTCCTTCGGGATTGAAGCAGGAAGTGATCGGTCGCGAAGTACTCCCGTGCGACTCGGTCGTCCTTGCCGTCGGGCAGGATAACGCGTTCCCCTGGATTGAACGAGACATCGGCCTTGAATTCGGCAAGTGGGACATGCCGGTCGTCGACAAGACGACGTTCATGTCGACCCGGCCAGGCGTGTTCTTCGGTGGCGACTCGGCGTTCGGCCCGGCGAACATCATCTGGGCGGTCGAGCACGGGCATCAGGCCGCGATCTCGATTCACAACCACTGCCAGGGCATCCCGCTCACCGATCGTCCGCCGCAGGGCATGACCCTGACGAGCACGAAGATGGGCCTTCACGAGTGGGCCTACAGCAACAACTACGACGCGGCGGAGCGCCAGAAGATGCGGCATGTTGACCTGCCGGTGCGCTTCGCCAGCATGTCGACGGAGGTTGAACAGGGATTCACCGCGGAGCAGACGCAGGCCGAGGTCGAGCGGTGCCTGAACTGCGACATGGAAACGCACTTCATCCCGTCGCTCTGCATCGAGTGCGACGCCTGCATCGACATCTGCCCGGTGGACTGCCTGGCGATCAGCGTCAACGGAGAAGAGTCGTTCCTCCGCGAACGCTTCAACGCGCCGGCGTTGAACACCGAGCAGCCGCTGTATGTCTCGGAACCGCTGAAGCAAACGCAGCGCGTGATGCTGAAGGACGAGAATATCTGCCTGCACTGCGGCCTCTGCGCCGAGCGGTGCCCGACCTACGCCTGGGACATGCGGCAGTTTGTTCTGAAGATCCCGTATGCGGGTGCGCAAGCGGGGAGAGTCATCCCGCTTGCTGCGGTCTGAAATGTTCGTTTCCAGCTGCCAGCTCCCAGCTTCCCGCTCTTGCTCTCTGGCCTCAAGGTTGCTCTTTGGATCGAGAGCTGGAAGCTGGCAGCTGGCAGCTGGTAGCTGACGGCCATCAACTATTCATGGACAGAATAAACGACTTCGCATTCAAGATCGCCACCGCCAACGGCACCGGATCTGCGTCGGCCAACGGCCTGATCATGCAGGCCATTTTCCGAATGGGTGTCCCGGTGACGGGAAAGAACGTCTTTCCCTCCAACATCCAGGGGCTGCCGACCTGGTACGAGATTCGTGTCAGCACGCAGGGGTACACGGCACGCACGCCGCATTTCGACCTGATGGTCGCAATGAATCCGGCGACCTATCAGAAAGACATCGGCGAGCTCAGGAGCGGCGGCTGGCTGCTCTACGATTCCACGTGGCCGCTCGATCCACGGTTGGCGCGCCCTGATGTGACCTATCTTGGCGTGCCGCTGGCGGAGATGTGCAACGCGCAGTTCTCCGGTGTGCGCGAACGCATCCTGATGAAGAACATCGCCTACGCCGGGGCGCTCAGCGCGCTCCTGAACATGGACACGGCGATCATCCGCGAGCTCTTGAAAGAGAAGTTCTCGAGGAAGCCGGCGCTGATGGACTCGAACCAGAAGGCGATCGACATCGGCTTCGATTACGCGAAGGCCAAATTCGATTGCCCGTTGCCGATCCGTCTCGAGACGATGGACAAGACGAAGGATTCGATCCTGATCGATGGCAACACCGCCGCCGCGCTCGGCTGCGTCTACGCCGGGGCAACCGTTGGCGCCTGGTACCCGATCACCCCGGCGACGTCCGTCATGGAGGCGTTCAAGGGGTTCTGCCAGAAATACCGGGTTGAACCCGAGACGAATCGCAATCGTTTCGCAATCCTGCAGGCGGAAGACGAGCTGGCTGCCGTCGGCATGGTCATCGGCGCATCGTGGGCCGGCGCCCGGGCCTTCACACCGACCGCTGGCCCTGGCATCTCGCTGATGACCGAGTTCATCGGGCTGGCGTATTACGCGGAAGTGCCCGCGGTCATTTTCGATGTGCAGCGCACGGGACCGTCGACGGGGATGCCGACACGAACACAGCAAGGGGACCTGATGCTTTGCGCGTATGCGTCACATGGCGATACGCGCCACATCTGCCTGTATCCGGCGGATCCGCGGGAGGCCTTCGAGTTTGCCGTCGCGTCCTTTGATCTCGCGGAACGTTTTCAGACGCCGGTGTTCATGTTGAGCGATCTCGACATCGGCATGAACGACTGGATGATCCCGAAGCTCACCTGGAACGACGGCTACCGGCCTGACCGGGGTAAGGTGCTGTCGGCGGCAGAGCTCGACCAGGTCAAGACGTTCCACCGCTACCTCGACGCGGACGGCGACGGCGTGCCGTCTCGCACGTTGCCGGGCGTGCATCCGAAGGGTGCCTACTTCACACGCGGATCCGGTCACAACCGTTACGGGGTGTACACCGAAGATGGCGACGAGTACGTCGAGGTGCTCGATCGCATCGATCGCAAGATCCAGAGCGCGTCGCGTGCCGTGCCGGCGCCGCTCGTCAAGACGTCAGCGGGCACCAAGGTCGGGCTGGTGACGGTCGGCGGCTGCCACGCGGCGTGTGCCGAAGCGCTCGATCTGCTTGCCGCCGAAGGGATCGCGGTTGATTACATGCGCGTTCGCGGCTTTCCGTTCGGCGACGATGTGCGCGCGTTTCTCGAGGCGCACGAAGTGAATTTCGTCGTCGAGCAGAATCGTGACGCGCAACTGCGCAGCCTGCTGATGCTGGAGACGGGGGTCCCGGTCGAGAAGCTCGAGTCGGTGCGCTACTACGGCGGGTTTCCGATGAGCGCGCATCACGTCATCGCCGGCGTGAAGGCGAAGCTGGAGAAGGCGGCATGACCTACATCGCGAAACCAAAAGTTCATCACCCCGCGCTGCAGCGGAACGAGGTCGGCCTGACGCGGCGCGATTACGAAGGCGCGATCACGACGCTCTGCGCCGGCTGCGGACACGATTCGATCACCGCCGCGATCATCCAGGCGTTCTGGGAGCTCTCGATCGAGCCGCACAAGGTGGCCAAGCTGTCAGGGATCGGCTGCTCGTCGAAGACGCCGGCGTATTTTCTGCGCGAGGCGCACGGGTTCAATGGCGTCCACGGCCGGATGCCCGCGCTCGTCGCGGGCGCCAACGCGGCCAATCGCGACATCATCTACATCGGTGTGTCGGGCGACGGCGACTCGCTGTCGATCGGCCTCGGCCAGCTGTGCCACGCCATCCGGCGCAACGTCAACGTCCTGTACATTCTCGAAAACAACGGTGTCTACGGGCTGACCAAGGGCCAGTTCTCCGCGTCGGCCGACCCCGGTTCCCTCAACAAGAAGGGGGAAGCCAACACGATGGATGCGATTGACGGATGTCTCCTGGCGCTGACGCTGGGCGCGACGTTCGTTGGCCGCGGATTCTCCGGAGACAAGGCCCAGCTCGTACCCATGCTCAAGGCCGGGCTGACCCACAAGGGCTTCGCCTTCGTCGATGTGATTTCGCCGTGCGTCACCTTCAACGATCACGAGGGCTCGACGAAGAGCTACGCGTACACGCGCGAGAAGAACGTCGAGGTCGTCCAGGCGGACTTCGTGCCGCCGGCCGCGGCGATTACGGCTGACTACGAACCGGGCGCGGTTCGCAACGTCATGCTGCACGATGGCAGCTGGGTGCGGCTGCACAAGATCGCGGACGATTACGATCCGACCGATCGTGACGCCGCCTATGCCTACGTCCGCGAGCTTCAGAAGGCCGGCGAAGTGGCCACCGGCCTGTTATATTTGTCAGCCGATTCGAGCGACCTCCACGAGCAGAGCAATACAGTGTCGACGCCGCTTGTCCAATTGCCCTACGACCAACTCTGCCCGGGCAGTGCGGAGCTGGAAAAACTGCAAAAGAGATTCAGATAGCTGCTGGCTTCTGGCTTCTAGCTCCTGGCTTTCCACGCCAGCAGCCAACAGCCAGCAGCCAGTAGCCGACCAGCAGCCAATAGTGAGCCAGTAGCCCGCCAGTAGAGCAGCCAGTAGCCAACCGCCAGTTTGGATTTATTCCCTGGTGCTTGACATGCGTCCGTGCCCGGCGTAGTTTCGCCACGCAGTTAGTGTTGTAATCCAGGAGGAGGGGAGTTTGATGAGAAGGTTCCTTCGGTACTGCGCAGCCGCGCTCGGCTGCGTGCTGCTGACGGCATTGCCGGCCGCAGCGCAGTTCGACCGAGGCCAGATTTCGGGCACCGTGAAGGATGCCCAGGGCGGGGTGGTTCCCGGCGTGACGGTGTCCGTCACGAATCTCGAGACCCAGCAGATGCGCACGACGGTGAGTGATTCGACCGGCTATTTCACGGTGCCGAATCTTCCCGGAGGTAAGTACGACGTTTCGGCCGAGCTCCAGGGGTTCAAAAAGGCGCTGCGCCAGAACGTCACGCTGGACGCCGGAGCGGCCCAGACGATCAACATCGCGCTCGAGACTGGCGCGCTCACCGAAGCCGTGACGGTCACGGCCGAGGCGACTCCGCTGCAGACCGATGTGGCCGTTCGCAAGACCGTTGAAGCCAAGGACATCGAGCTTCTCTCGTTCTCGGGACGCAACCCACTTGGCGTTCCTGCCTTGAAGGCAGGCGTGATCGGCGGGAGCTTCAACAATTTTGGTTTCGCCGCGTTTTCTAACGGCGGTTTCAGCATCAACGGCGGTCGGCCCGAAGAGAACGCCATCTATATCGACGGCGCCATCGGCGTGCGCACGCGATCCGCGGGAGCGATTATCGGAACCCAGAACGTCGATGCGGTTCAGGAGGTCCAGGTTCTGACCGCCAACTACATGCCCGAATATGGTCGCGCGAGCGGCGGCCAGATTCGGTTTATCTCGAAGGCTGGGAGTTCACGCTATTCCGGAAGCGCATCCTTTTTCATGCGCGACGACAAGCTGCAGGCCAACACCTGGGCGCGTAATCGCAGTCCGAACGCGCTCGAGAACTCTGGTCCGGCACCGTTCAACCAGAAGCAGTATGGCTATTCGATCGGCGGACCGATTCCCGGCTCGATGTTCAAGGACAAGGCGTTTTTCTTCGCTGCGCAGGAGTGGGTGAACTTCTTTGCGGTGCAGACGAACACCGCCACCGTGCCGACCGCGGCGATGCGCGCCGGTGATTTCAGCGAGCTGTTGAACCCGGCCAGCGGCTTCTACTCCACGGCCAAGATCCTCAGGGATCCCACGACGGGTCAGCCGTTTCCCGGCAACATCATTCCTCCCGGCCGCCTGTCGCAGAATGGCGTCGCGCTCATGAACCTGTATCCGTTGCCGACCCCCGGCTATCGGTCCGGCACGGCGAACGCGATCTTCAGCAGCGACAACCCGCAGGATCAGCGGAAGGACAATATCCGGATCGATTACCGGCTCAACGACAAGAACCAGTTCACCTACCGCTATTCGAAGTACAACTGGAAGGCCGTTGACGCGTTTCGAGGGACGTTCCCGTTTGCGCGAACGGATTGGGACCGTCCAAACGGGACCCAGAACTTCAACTGGACCAGCACGCTCTCTCCAACCCTGATCAATGAATTCAGCTACTCACATTCGCTCGATCAGGTCTTCATCAACGTGTTCACCGAGAGCGGACTTCACAAACGGAGCCGCACCGGGATCAATTACCCCTACATCTTCCCGCAGAACAAGGAGATCGAGGACAAGATCCCGACGGTGAACATCGATACGTTCACGGGCATCGATGGCGGACCCTACCCCTCATCCTCACAGGGTCCCATCCACCTGGTGTCGGACGCGACGACATGGGTCACTGGCCGTCACACGTTCAAGGGCGGCGTGGCCATCGAGTACTCCGGCGAGGACGACTTCGACCAGATCAACGTCAACGCCATTCCGGGCGGCACCAACAACCAGAACGGGCAGTTCGCCTTCCGCGACAGTGCCACGGCGCGAACCGGCGTCGGCATTGCCGATATGGCGCTCGGGGTGTTCCAGGACTACGCCGAGCTCGGCCAGCGCGCGTTCACCAAGTGGCGGTCCGTCGCAACCGACGTCTTCGTGCAGGATTCCTGGAAGCCGCGCACGAACCTCACCGTTGAAGGCGGGATCCGCTGGGCGCTCTGGCCGCCGTGGTATTCACAGACCAACAACATCGCCAACTTCGATCCGCGCTTCTACAACACGGCGACCCAGGCGGTCATTGATCCAGGCACGGGCCGTCTCGTCGGCGGCGATCGCTACAACGGCATCGTCCTGCCTGGCGACGGATTCATTGGCGACGCGAACCAGCTGGTGGTGGCGCAGGATCCGCGGGTGCAGGCGCTGTTCCGCGGCGAGCCGCGAGGCTTCTCGGATACGCACTACAACGTGTTCGAACCGAGACTCGGCGCGTCGTATCAACTCAACAAGCAGACGATCGTGCGGGCGAGCACCGGCGTCTTCCACAGCCGCGTGACGCTGAACGACTCGACGCTGCTCGGCGGCAACCCGCCGTTCCAGCCGATGGTCACCGTGTCGAATGGCAGCGTGGACAACCCCGGTGGTGCCGGCGGCTCCTCGGATCTGCCGTTCGGCATCCAGGGCCAGGACGTGGCCTTCAAGCATCCCACCTCCTACATGTGGTCGACCGGTGTGCAGCGCGAGGTTCCGCTCGGCTTCGTCCTGGACGTCACCTACGTCGGTCGTCGCGGGCTGTATCTGCCGCGCGAGCGCAACATCAACCAGCTGCAGGCGGGGACGACACAGGCGAATCCGGGCGTCAACATCGCAGCGCTTCGGCCCTACAAGGGTTATGGCGCGATCCGGGTCAGCGAGAACGCGGGCTATTCGAAGTACAACAGCCTGCAGATCAGCGCGGATCGCCGATACACCAATGGGCTTGAAAGTCGGCGTCGCCTATACGCTCGGGGATTCGGAGGACAACGCGAGCGACAAGCGCAACATCCTGTGGAACACCTACAGCGACACGAACTACTGGGGCCCGTCGAGCTTCGATCGCCGGCACGTGGCGAGCATCTACTACATCTACGATCTGCCGTTCTGGCGTGAAGGCGGGTCGGTGATGAAGAGCGCGTTGGGTGGCTGGCAGATTTCGGGAGCCACCTTCCTGCGATCGGGCACGCCGTTCTCGATTACCCGCACGGACGACATCGCCGGCGTCGGCGAAGGATCGAATGGACAGCCAGTTGATGTGGTCGGCGATATCTATGCCAACACCAACGGAAAATTCTCCGGCGGGGTGGTGAACGGCGTGGCGACGGACCAGAATTTCATCTTCAACCAAGGATGCATTCGCAATCGCCGAAGGCCGGTACGTTCGGCAACGAGACGCGAAATCTGATCCGCAACCCGGGCGACATGCAGTGGGACATCGCGTTCTTCAAGAACTTCGCGCTGAAGGGGAGAAGCAAGGTCCAGTTCCGCACGGAGATCTTCAACTTCCTGAATCACCCGAACCTGAGCGGTCCGGAGAGCAATCCGACGAACGCGAACTTCGGTCGGAGCATCAACAAGGACGGTAACCGCCGCGACGTGCAGCTTAGCGTTGCGGTTCCTCTTCTAATCCGGGGACTTCGTACCCGGACCCCAGCGCCGTCGCTCGCGGGGCCCCAACGCCCCGCGCCGCTCCGGCGGGCGCGCCTACGGCGCGCTTGGTATTGCGTTAGAGTGAAGCCCGGCGTGGATGCGTCCACGCCGGGCTTTTGTTCTGGAGGCTCATGTTTCGTCGCGGTCACTCAATGGACTCGTTCAGTAGCGGTCGCCCTGGTTCCGCTCGGCCTGTACGCGGCTTCGCCAACCTGTCCCGAGCGAGCAGTCAAGCTCGCGAGTCGAGGGACAGCCGTCTGCGCGCGCCAAGACATCGCTCGACGGCGCTCGATCGATACGTCGCAGCGCCCGATCCGAGCTTCGCGTGGAAGGTCGTGCGCGACTTGCCGGCGGAGAGGGCGTAACGGCGACGCTCCTCGACATGACGTCGCAGAACTGGCTGACCGAACAGGAAGTCGAGCGGCCGTTGTGGACGCACTGGCTGACGGTCATCCGGCCGGCCAAGGTGACGAGCGACATCGGCGTTGCTGTTCATTACCGGCGGCAGTCTCGATCGTCCGGCACCGTCGCAGCCGCCCGCCTGGCTCGTCGAAGCGGCGCAGACGACCGGCACCGTGACGGCGGAGTTGCGCCTGGTGCCGAACCAGCCGGTCGTGTTCAAGGACGACCCCGAGCACAAGCCGCGCACCGAGGACGACTTCATCGCCTACACCTGGAACAAGTATCTGCGCACTGGCGACGAGAAATGGCCGGCGCGTTTGCCGATGACCAAGAGCGCGGTCCGCGCGATGGACGCGATCACGGCATTCGCCGCGACGCCGGAAGGCGGCGACAGTCGGGTCAGCCGCTTCGTCGTCTCCGGCGCCTCGAAGCGCGGCTGGACGACGTGGACGACGGCCGCGGTGGATCCGCGCGTGATCGCGATCGCGCCGGCGGTGATCGACATGCTCAACGTCGAGCCGTCGTTCATCCATCACTTCCGCGCCTACGGCGCGTGGTCCGACGCGGTCAAGGACTACACCGAGCAGGGCATCATGGACTGGATGGGAACGCCGCAGTTCCGCGCGCTGATGAAGATCGAGGAGCCCTACGAATATCGCGATCGGTTGACGATGCCGAAGTATCTGGTGAACGCGTCTGGCGATCAGTTCTTCCTGCCCGACTCGTCGCGCTTCTATTTCGACGATCTGAAAGGCGAGAAGCACCTGCGCTACGAGCCGAACGCGTCGCACTCGCTCGAAAAGACCGACGCGCTCGAGAACGTGCAGGCGTTCTACGCGTCGATCGTCAAGGAGACGCCGCGGCCGCAGATCAAGTGGACGTTCGAGCGCGACGGATCGATCAAGGTGGTCGCCAAGGATCGGCCCAGAGGCCGTGCTGATGTGGCAGGCGACCAATCCCGACGCGCGCAATTTCCGCCAGGACAAGATCGGCAACGCGTACACGAGCACGCCGCTGACGCCCAGCGGCCCGAACACCTGGGTGGCAAAGGTTCAGCCGCCGGCGAAGGGTTGGACGGCGTTCTTCGTCGAGCTGACGTTCCCGAGCGGCGGCAAGTATCCGTTCAAGGAGACGACCGGTATTCGGGTGCTGCCCGATACGCTGCCATACGAAGCGCCCAAGCCACAGCGGCCCGCCACAGCCGGACTTGGTGTCCGTTAAACCCGGTGGGCGGGTTGCAATATACTTCCCACTGAAATGCTGATTTTTCATTGCTGAATGCTGCTTGACAGCCTGGGTTGTTCAATCAGCGTGCAGACTGCCGCATTCAGCATTCTCCGATTCCATCCGGGAGCTTCCGCCGTGAGGCAGAAGACCACGGATACGATAGACCGTAGGGGGTGTGTCTGAATCGAACTGACCAGCGCGTCCTGTCGGCCGGTGCTGCGGCCCGCACGCGGCGCGGCCGCGAAACGAGTCGTCTGCTGTGGCGGATCGCGCCGTCGTGGCCGCGGCGATTGTCCTCGTGCTGGCGGTGGTCGTTCGCTGGGGGCGCGCGTCGCCGATTGATTCCCCTGGTCGTGCTCGCCGCGGCGTGCCTGGTTTGGGCGGTCGTCGCGTTCGTGCGCCGCCGAGTCGATCGTGTGTCCGATCAGGCCGCGGCGCCATCGACGACGAGGTCGCAGCTCGGCGGCGAACTACGGAGCGCGGCCTGGTTTGCGTCGCACGGCACGGCCGATCCGTGGGCGCGATTTCCATCTGGAGCACGCGGCCAGCCGCCTCGAATCCATCGATTTCGCCCAGCACTATCCACCGGTCCGTGCGGCGTCGCGCCCGCGTTGCCACCGGCGTGATGATTGCGCGGCGCTCCTGGCTCGCGTTGCATTTCCCCGACCGCCCCGCGCACGGCAGCGACGTCCTGACACGCCTTGCTCGGCCGAGGCCCACAAGGTGCCCCAGTCTGCGCGTCGAAGGGTGTACCGGCAGAACTTGCCGCAGGATCTCGAGGATTTGCTGGCGGCGATCGAGAAGGGCACGCTGCCGTCGGAACGCCGGCCGATGCCGCGCTGCTCAATACGCTCAAGAATCTCCAGTCGATCAAGGATCCGCAGGCACTCGCGGCGCTGGCACGCGCCATGGCCGATACGCCGATGCAGCTCGACGACAAAGCGAACGATGAAGGATCTCGCCGATCGCGCCAAGCGCGATGCGGCGATGACGACGTCCGTCGGACGTCAAGGATGCGCTCGATCAACTGGCGAAGAAGCTGTCGGACCGGACTCCGAGATGGATTCGGCCGGCTTCGAGAAGAGCGACGAGACGCGAGCCCCAACGGCGGCGTCGATCTCGCCGGCCCGTCGCAGTCAGCGCGCGACACCAGCGCGATTGCGGGCATCGGCATGGTCGCGCATCTCAAAACAGGATTCCGCTCAGATCGGACGCCCCTCCCGGAGTGGGCGCCGGCGGCACATCGTCGTCGCCGAACGGCGGCGGCACGATGCCCGACATTACAACCGCGCTTCGTCATGAGGTCGTCGAGGCTCACGAGGATGATGTGAGCGGCGACGTCCACAGCGACGACCGCCGGAAAACCGAGCATGGAAGCGCCGCGACCACGTTCACGGGTAGCACTGCCGGCTCGGTCGGAAGGCAGCCGGGCGGTTGCGCCCCCGTCGGTGCCGGAAACGCGTCGCGCCGGCGTTCAGACCTACTTCACCCGCAAACAATGACTGTCACCGCTGTTGCCCAATCCATCGACCAGTTCCGCGACCGATTCAGCCGCATCACCGCAGCGAGGTTGCGCGGCGAATCGTCGGCCACGACGACATCGTCAACGGAACGGTGACGAGCCTGCTCGCGGGCGGCCACGTGCTGCTCGAAGGCATTCCCGGCGTCGGCAAGACCAGCCTCGTGCACACGCTGGCCGACGCGCTGCACCTGAAGTTCTCGCGCATTCAGTTCACGCCCGACCTGATGCCCGCCGACATCGTCGGCACGAACATCGTCGCAGGAGCACTCGCACGGCGGCAACGTCCTTCGAGTTCCAGCCGGGCCCGATCTTCGCCAACGTCGTGCTCGCCGACGAAATCAACCGCGCCACGCCGAAGACCCAGTCGGCGCTGCTCGAGGCGATGCAGGAACGTCAGCGTGTCGGTGGGCAAGCACCACGTATCCGCTCGAGCAGCCGTTCCTCGTGCTGGCGACGCAGAACCCGATCGAGATGGAGGGCACCTATCCGCTGCCCGAAGCGCAGCTCGATCGGTTCTTCTTCAAGCTGAAGGTCGACGTATCCGGGCGAGGACAGCCCTGCACGAGATCCTCGACCGGACGACGAACGTCGGCGATCGAACCGTCGAACGAGTGGTGGACGGCCCGGAGATCCTGGAAATGCGGCGAGTCGCGAGAGCGGTGCCGATTGCGCACCCCGTCCAGGCCTACGCGATCCGCCTGACTCTGGGATCGCATCCGGGCTCACCGTACGCCACGCCGCTGGTCACGCGATATGTGCGTTACGGCGCAAGCCCGCGCGCCGCGCAGGCGCTCGTGCTGGCTGGGAAGATTCACGCGCTCAACCGCGGCCAGGCGTTCGTGTCGATCGACGACATCCGTTCTGCCGCGCTGCCCGCGCTCCGTCATCGGATTCTTCTGAACTTCGAGGGGGAGGCCGACGAGGTGAACACCGACACGATCGTGCACGAGCTTATTGCCAGCGTCGCGACGGAGTAGTGCTCAGCGCGGTTGGGAAAAATCAACGACAGCCACCCCCAAGAGCAAACAGGAGAAAGGAGAAGGGAGAATACGAAATCCGTTGAAAACAAACTTGAGTTCTCCTTTCTCCTTTCTCTTTCTCTCCTGTGTGCTCTTAAGACAATGGATGCAGCGTGCCAGTGAACGTCGGTGATTTGGGATGCCCCTCCGTTTTGAAAACGATTTTCTCCGCAAGCTCGAGTACCTGCACGTCGTCTCCAAGCGCGCGCTGGCCGGGCAGAATCGCGCCGATCGCTTGTCGCCCAAGCGCGGCCGCGGGCTGGAATTCGCGGATCATCGTCCGTACGCGGCCGGCGATGACTACCGGCATATCGACTGGAAAGCCTATCAGCGGCTGAACCGGCTGCTGCTCCGGTTGTTCGACGAGGAGCGAGACCTTTCCATCTACCTGATGCTCGACGTCAGCCGGTCGATGGCCGAGCCGGCGAAGTTCGACATGGCGAGGCGAATCGCGGCTGCGCTCTGCTATGTCGGTCTGGCGCACCTCGATCGGTTGACGATCATTCCTTTCGGCGACGATCTCGGTCACGAATCGTCACCCGGCAGAGGGAAGGGCCGCATCTTTCGCGTGTTCGACGCGCTCGAGCAGCTGAAAGCGTCTGGACCGACGGATCTGCGGGCCGCGTGCAAGGCGTTCGCATCGCGGCCGCGACAGCTCGGGCTCGTCGTCATCATTTCTGATTTTCTCGAGCCCGGCTCGTCGTCCACGCAACCCGGGGCGGAGAGATCGGGGCGCGCCGCGGGTGATTCGCACAATGCGGACACAACCGCGCCGCAAGCGGGCCTGAAGATCCTGCGGACCATTGGCCACGACGTGTTTGCGGTTCAGGTCACATCCGAACGCGATCGCGATCCGGCGTGTTCGGCATGATCCGGTTCGTTGACGCCGAGAACGGCGCCATGCACCCTCTCCTGATCCCTGCTCCAGCACCCTCGTTCCGGCTGGACGCGCCACCGTCCCCGCCTCCCTCAAAGCCCGCACCAACGCCCCAAACGCCGCGTCCGCCGCCGCCCCTGTCCGGCAGGCGCAGCACATACGCCGGGTGCCAGGTCGCGATCAGCTGCGGACCATCGTCCAGGTCCACCGCCCGCCCCATCAAATCTTTCAGCGGCGTCGTCCGCCCCGTCACCCCGCGCACCGCGCTCGACCCCAGCGCCACGATTACCCGCGGCTTCACCCACGCCCGCTCGGCGTCCAGCCAGAAGCGGCACACGTCGATCTCGCCCGTCGTCGGGGTCTTGTGCAGCCGCCGCTTGCCGCGCGGCTCGTCTTGAAATGCTTGACGGCGTTGGTCAGCAGCACCTCACCCCGCGCCAGCCCCGCCGCCGCTAGCGCCCGGTCCAGCACCTCGCCGGCCGGCCCCACGAACGGGCGGCCTTCCAGGTCCTCGCGGTCGCCTGGCTGTTCGCCGACGATCATGATCCGCGCGCCTTCCGGCCCCTCGGCCGGCACGGCTTGCGTCGCGCCGCGCCACAGCGGGCAACGGCGGCAGGCCTGCACTTCGCCCGCAATCGCCGCCAGACCCTCGGGCGCGGCCACCGGCGCCGCGGCCGCCGCCCGGGCGGTCATCCGCGCATGCCGCACGGGCGGGCAGAGTCGGCTCGGCCGGGGCGATTGCCGCCTGCGTCCGCCCCGCGGCCTTGGCAGTCATCTCATGGATCAGCCGGGTCTCTGGCATGGCGCTCCAGATTTGCGCGGCATCTCCGACAGCATCGCCCGGGTGCGCAGCCGCGCCGGATTGAACGTCGAGGCGAAATAGGTGCCTTCCAGAGCCCCGCATAGCCGTCGGCCGCGTGCTCCTCGCGCGCCTCGCCAGCCCGCCAGCTCAGCGCCTCGCCGTCCCACACCAGGTCCGGCGCGGCGTCGCGATCACAAACCGCTCGGCGGCGTAGCGGCCGGTGAAATGCGGCGCGACCCGTTCCTCGACATAGTGCTCCGGCTCAAACCAGGCGCTGAACAGCCGCTGGCCTTCCGGCCCCTCCTCGCGGAACCGGACAAAGGCCGTCATCTTGTGCGCATCGCGCCGCACCGCTCGGGCCAGCGCTCCGGCCCGGGCGACGTCCGGATCGGTGGCGATCTCCAGCAGACCCTTCTCGCGCTGCAGCCGGAACAGCAGCCGGTAGAGCAGGCCGAAACGCTCGGGGTCGCGGTGGCAAAGCGCCGTGGCGGCCAGATCGGCAAAGGCCGGCGGCGCCCGCACCAGGCGGACCACCGCCGCTGGATCGGGGCCCGTCCCCGCCGCCTCGTCGAACAGACCGCCCCCGCGCCGTCCACCCGAAAGACCACCTCCTGCGGCGCCACATCCGCTGCCACAAACACCCGCGCCGCCGCGCGCCAGCCCTCGATGTCCGTCTCGTGGGCGAGGACGGCCGCCTTCATGCCGCGAACAGGTCGCCCTGCTTCGGCTTGGGCGCCAGCCGCCCGGCCAGGCGCTCATCGTCCAGCAGAGCGCCGGGCGTCCAGTCCGCCGCCTGGACGAAGGGCGCGTACCGCCGCACCCCCGGAGACAGGCGGGCCACGTCCGCGAAGCTCAGCGCCGCGTGGCGCCGCGAGGTCAGGATCCGCCCCACTGCCCGCACGCCGAGCCCCGGCACGCGCAGCAGCATCTCGCGGGGGGCCTTGTTGACGTCGACCGGAAACTGGCCGCGG
>CAVOPH010000015.1:0-203321 GCA_963697775.1 uncultured Acidobacteriota bacterium
TTGTCGTCGACGACGTACTGCTTCGATCCGCGCGAGCTGGCCGCGGGCGTGCGTCTGATCGCAGCGATCCGTCCGAGCTGTTCCCGGAGATCTCCTGGCCGACGAGCCCTAGAACGGCGCCGGCATGTCGGTGTACCTGACCGAGCCAGAGCGATTCGCAGCCCCCGGCCGTGCGTTCATGGGACCCATGATTCGGGTCGCCCCCGGCTCGGCACGTCCCTCCTCGAGCAGACGGCGGCTTCTTCTATGCGGGCAATGCGCGGGCGGGCGGGAGGGCCTGTGTTGTCTCTGCTCCCCCCGGGTCGTGATGGGACCCAATTGGTCCGGGGCCCAATGGCCTCTGCTTCTTCTACACGCGAGGAAGGGCGAGGGCGCGCGAGGCGTGGGCGGGGTTCTGCGCAGCTCCACTTTCCCACGCGCGGGGGAGCGCCCCTGTGGGCCGCTTCGACCGCGCCCTGGTCTACCCGCAGGAACTGGACGTATTGACGTTGGACAGCGGATTTGGGCTCGGGGCGAATGCCCCGCGAGAGTCCGACCCGGCTCGGCTGCCTTCGCAGGGCGAAATCGGCGAGGGGTCCGCGGACATCCTCAGTCGCCTCGGCCCCGGGTCTCACCGCGCTGGTTGCATTCCCCGCACCAGGCTCGTAGTGTTAGCGACAGTCCGCTTCGAGGAGGCCCCGGTGAAGATTTCGTGCCGCGCCGCCCGCGCCGGCGTGCAGCTGCGCCGGCGTGCTCGCCGCGCTCGCCTTCGCCGCCCCGGCCGCGGTCGCCGCCCCGTTCCGCCAGATCGTTTCGAACCCCGCCATCGAGTACCAGGTGATGGCGAGCGACGGGTCGGTGGACTATATCGACGAGTCGAGCGGGTCGCGCGCCATGCGGGTGCCGGCCGGTGGCGGGATGCCGGTTGGTGTCGGCCCCGCCGACTGGCAGGTCGACAGCATCGTCCCCTCTCCCGACGCCTCCCGCGTCGCTGTCCGGCGGATGGTCGCCGACGCGAACGCTCCCGGCCGGGGTCGCCTTCCTCCTTTACTCGATGCGGCCGGACGGGTCGGACATCCGCCAGCTGACGTTCGGGTCGCACTGGGACTACCCGGCGAGCTGGTCGCCCGACGGTACCGCTGTCACCTTTCTGCGCTTCGACGAAGGCGACGCACCGACCGACGACAACATCTGGCGCGTCCAGAGCGACGGGACGGGGCTGACCCGCCTGACGTTCGACCGTCACCGCGCCAACTACCCGATCTGGTCGACCGACGGGCAGTGGATCGCGTTCGACGACGTGAGCCGCGCCAGCTGCGGCGGCGTCGAGTGCGACGACACGTGGTTGATGCACCCCGACGGGTCCGACCAGCAGCCGCTCGGCGACCAGGCCAGGACGCCGGCGGGCGAGCGCTACAACTCGTTCGCTCCCGACTCGAGCCGCATCGCGCTGTGGAGGCCGACGCTCACCGGCTCGGCCGGCGTCGTGACCCGGCCCGTCCCAGGCGGCGAGCCCGACGTGCTCGTCACCGGGCACTCCTGGCGGCGAGAAGCCCTACTTCTCACCGACGCGTGACGAGATCCTCTTCCAGAGCGAGGCCGACGGCGCGCTGCATCTCATCGGCCCGGACGGCCGCAACCCGCGCAGGTTCGCACCGCACCTGCAACTCGAAGAGCGGCTCAACCCGTGGCGCGCCGACGGGCTCGCCGTGCTAGCGCTCCGGCAGGAGAACGGCGGCCGCGAGACGGCCTCTACCTGGTCGGCGTGCACGATCAGATCGGGGCGATCGACCCGCCGCCGCCCCCGGCGATCCAGCGGGTCGCGCCCGGAAAGACCATGCGCTTTACCTTCAGCGTCGCCGACCCCTTCGGCGACGCGGTCGTCGGCACGGCCGTCCTGCGCCGCGTCGAGATCGAGCAAGGCGTCTCGGCGTCCTTCCCAACGACACCGAGCCGAAGCGCGCGCCGCCTGCGACTCACGGCGATCGCCAACAGTGACGGGACGCTGCGCATCGCGGCCATAGCACCGCTCGCAGCCGGCAGCTGCTACAGCGTGTTCATCGAGTTCAACGAGGGTACCACTCAGCCGATCTTCATCCCGGGCCCGCGGCTAGGGGCCGTTGGCAGGCGCCGTCTGCAAATCGCGTCCGTAACCCGCGCTTGCGCCGAAGCGTACTATTGGCCGACCTGAGAGTCGCGCCGGAGGGACGAAAGCCATGACCCGTCACTTGGTCCGCGCTATCAGCCTCGGCATCGCGGTCGCCGCTGCGGTGGGCTCCGGAGGGGCCATGACGGACGCCACAATGGCGTCCAGGCCCGTCACTGCCGCAAGCCACGGATTACGGCGCCGCCGTGACGGGAGCTGACGGCCGTGTTACTACATCGGTGGGTTGCCCCAGGTCGGTGGATCGCGAGTGACCGGCGCGACCTACGCCTTGGCACCCGGGAGCAGTTCGTGGGTGAGCGGTTGCCTCCATGCCGACAGCGCGATACGGGCTCGCGGCTGCCGCGGGAAGCGATGGCCTGGTGTACGCCATCGGAGGGAGCGAGAACTCCAACTACGGGAGCGACAACTCCAACTACCTGAATACCGTGGAGGCGTACGATCCGAGAACTGACACGTGGACGACGCGTGCGGGGCTTGCGGTTGGCCGGTGCTTCCTGCTGCCACGACGGGGGCCGACGGCCGCATCTATGTGATGGGCGGCGGCAACACGATCGTCGACGTGTCTCGGGATGCCGAGGCGTACTCGCCGCAGACGGATTCCTGGACGCAGCTCGCCGGCCTCCCTCGGAGCGCGATCGAGCTCGGCGCGGCTGCAGGCCGCACCGGGCGCATCTATGCGGTCGCCTGGAACGTCTTCGGGCCGCCTGAACGCTCGATCCTGGTCTACACCATCGCAACGGACAGCTGGGAGACGATCCGACCCCCGGGGGATGTCGCTCGGAGCCGCGGTGGTCGCTCGCCCAGACGGATTGATCTACGTGATCGGCGGAGAGCACCCCCTCCAACACCGCAGCAGCGTCGCCACGACGACGACCCTCACCTATGACCCCGAGGCGAACCGCTGGCGTCGCGCGAGCGACACGCTGCTCAGCACGGACTTCGCTGCCGGCGGCGACCGGTTCGGACGGGCGGATCTATCTCATCGGCGGTAGGTTCGCCGGCGGGGATCCAGCACCCGTCCAGGTGCTGGACGTGACTCCTCCCTCGCAGCCGCAGAACCTCCAGGCGACGACCGTCCGCCACGATGCGACGTCGACCTCACCTGGTCAACGTCAACCGACAACGCCGCCGTGGTCGGCTACGACGTGATGCGCAACGGCACTCACATCGCGACGGTCGACGCCGCGATCTTCCGGGACGCCCACCTCTCGCCAGGCACCTACGTCTACCGATAACGTTCGAGCACTCGACGACGCAACGAACGCCTCACCTGCCGCGCGGATCGCGATAACGATTCGCTAGACCCGCCGACCGTAGCCCGCGCCTCGAAGCTGGCGTCGGCACAGCCGACTGCATCTGACCGCGCCGGGGCCGCGCCGGCGTGCCACGATTGAACCGGCACGCCAACGCCCGTCACCAAAATGCCCGGTGGCCAGGCACGGACTCGGGGCGATGTTTGCCCGTGAAGGGCGCGATGTCGATGAAGCACCCCAAGGTCACTAGAGGCTGTGCCCTGCCCTCGGTTCGGTGGAGTCGGCTTGCTGGACTCATCAGGCCGCCGGTGTCTGTGTCTGGTTGAGGATTTCATACTCGATGGGGGTGCGCATGCCGAGGCTGGAGTGGCGGCGGCGCCGGTTGTGGAAGATCTCGATGTACTCGAAGATGGCGTTGGCCAGCTCGAGGCGGGTCTTCCAGCGGCGGGTGTTGAGCAGCTCGACCTGCATGCGCGACCAGAACGCCTCGATCACGGCGTTGTCGTAGCAATCGCCGATCGAGCCCATGGACGCACCAGGCCAGATTGCTTGGCCCGCTCGGTGAACGCCCAGGAGGTGAATTGCACTCCGTGGACGCTCTTCTGTTTGTCAAGCGGTCGCCGCTGTTGCGCGAGGCGCGTGGTTTCGGGGGTGTCGTTGTCTTGGGGTAACGCTCGCGGCTCGTCAGCGTGTCGCTGAGCGCGTCGTCTTGTGCGGCAACAGCGGGGTGATGGGCTGCGGCGCGGTTAGCAGGTAGTAGACCTCGCGGGCGAGGTAGCGCTTCAGGCAGCGGATGATCTCCAGGTTGGAGTGTCCTTCGGCGGTCTTCTTGGCCAGGTAGGCCTGCGTTTTCTCGTCGACGCGGATGCGGCTGATCACGGCCAGGTGCAGGGCGGAGTTGGCCTGCCGGTCGCCGCCGCGGTTGAGTCGGTGACGGCGAGTCAAGCCCGACGATGCCGGCAGCGGGGCGACGCCGCAGAGCATGGCGAAGCTGGCTTCGGAGCGGAGCCGGTCGGGGTTGTCGCCGGCGGTGACCAGCAGCTGGCCGGCGACCTCGATCCCGATCCCGACCCGGGCCAGCAGCTGCGGGGCCAGGGCGGTGACCAGCGGCTCGATCAGTTCGTCGAGGGCGGCGATCTCGTCGCCGAGCTCGAGGATGCGGCGGGCCAGGCTCTTCATCGCGATCCGGGTGGCGGCGACCGGGTCGGCGGCATTGGTGGTTTCGGGCCGCCACGCGGCGCAGGTGCGGATCAGCTGCATCCGGGTCAGGTTCCGGACCTGGTCGCGCAGCTCTTCGGGGGCGGCGACGATGGTCATCCGCAGCAGCTGCAGCGCGTTGCGGCGGGCCCGGATCGCGGTCTGCCGGGTCACCCGCAGCACCCGCAGCGACTCCACCGCGCCGTCCTTGGACTTGGGGATGCTGACCCGGCGGCCGTGCAGCGCGGCCCGGGCGGCGCTGATCGCGTCCAGGTCGTCGTCCTTGCCTTTGCGGCGGCGGTCCGACCGGTCGGGCCGGTCGACCTCCAACACCTCGATGCCGGCGTCGACCAGGTGCCGGCAGATCCCGGCTCCGTAGCTGCCGGTGCCCTCCACCCCGATCTTGGCCACGTCGCCGAAGGTGCGCAGCCACTTGACCAGGGCCCGGTAGCCGGCGCGGGTGGTGGAGAAGCTGTGCGTGGCCAGCACCGTCTCGGCGGTGTCGATCACCGCCGCCACATGGAGGTCCTTGTGGGTGTCGATCCCACCGATCACCACCCGACGGGTCGTCGACGTCGGGTTCACCTGACTGGTTGGGTTTGGCATGCTGGCCATGTCGCTTCCTCCGGTCTGCTCGGACTGATAGGGGACGGCGGCAACGCCGAGCCAGAACCGGTGGACAAGACAGTGATGAGCACCTGTTGGCGCAGGCTCTCCTTAGGTCACTCCGTCGGCGAGGCGAGGCGCCTCACCAGGTGGCCCCGGGCAACCGACATATCCGAGGAAAGACACACGTCGTCAATCGGAAGTGCGGGTCAGGCCGCTCGGGGCCCGGCCAGCACCAGCCATCCTCGCGCGGTCGATCGGTGAGCGAGTCAACCGCCGAGACCAGCGACCCCACATACTCCCCCGTGGTCGGAGTGGATGATGGTGGCGCCGGCGGTGGCGCTGCGGTTCTCGAGCGCCATCCCGAGCGCGCTGCTGGTCAAGCGCCGCGGTGGCTCGCGCGTCGATCGACCAGCCGACCACGCGGCGGCTGTAGACGTCGAGCACGACGGCGCAGTAGACGCTGCCCTCGCGGGTGGGGTGCTCGGTGATGTCGGTGACCCACAGCTGGTTGGGGCCGCTGCGGGCGAACTGGCGGTCGACCAGGTCGCTGGCGGTGGCCGCGCCCGGCGACGCCCTTGCGCTTGGGCGGGCCGGTGCGCCCGACGATGCCGGCTCGTCGCATCAGCAGCTCGACCGTGGTGTGGCCGACGCGCACGCCGCGGCCGAGCACCAGCTCGGCGTGCACCCGCCGCGCGCCGTAGGCCTCGTAGGACGCGACGTGGATCTCGCGCGCCAGGTCGGTCAGCCAGGCGTGGCGGATGCTCGCGCAGCGACGGCGGCCGCGAGCGCCAGACGTAGTAGCCGGCGACGGAGACGCCCAGGACGCGACAGGCGACCTCGACCGGCAGGCCCTCGGCGGCGATCACCGTGATCGCCGCGAACCGCCTTTTGGGGGCACCACCTCTTTGAGCAGCTCCGCCGCCCGGCGATGGATCGCCAGCTCCGTCTCCAGCTCGACGATCCGCCGCCGGGCCGCGGCCAGCTCGGCCTGCTGCGGCGTCGTCAGGCCCGCCAGCTCGCCACGGTCGATCTGCTCCTGCCGCCGCCAGCTGTAGATCGTCTGGTCGCGTGACCTCCAAGCAGCCGCGCCACGTCCTTGACCGACCGGCCGGCGCGCACCAGGTCCAGCGCGCGGCGGCGGAACTCCGCCGGGTACCGCTTCGGCATCACGACCTCCCGATCTACCCGTCAGGGCGACCAGAGTCTCGCAAACCGACTCCACGAAACAGTGAAGATTCCGGGCGGTGCTCGGCCGGGGTCTGACCTACTACGAAACTGGACCCGTTCGCGGGTGTCGTTCCCCGGACTTGTCGGCCTCGGTGCGGGCGCCGTCCGGCTGTCGTGGGCGGCCGGTCCGGGCGGTCGTGACCTGATAGGAACCTGCTCGCGACACGTGCCTCGTCACTGTTGTGTCCGCCCGTCCCGGCCCGCCGCCCCTGGCCTGAAGGGACGGTGCGAGACAGCATGACCGATCAGGCGTACGCGTCATCGGCGGCGTCGACGCGCATACGGACTACCACCACGCCGCCGCCCTCGACGAGCGCGGTCGGCTGCTCGGCGACGCCGCCTTCCGGCGACCGCGCGACGGCTACGCGCGGCTCGTCGACTGGCTGCGCCCGCACGGCAGATCGATCGGGTCGGCGTGGAGTCGACCGGCGCCTACGCGGCCGGCCTGGTGCGGGTGCTGGTCGCCGACGGGATCTGCGTCGTCGAGGTCAACCAGCCGCACGCGCACGCTCGTCATCGGCGTGGGCAAGAGCGACCCGCTCGACGCCGAGCTCGCCGCGCGGGCGGCACTGAGCGGCGAGGCGACCGCGGTTCCCAAGCAGACGAGCGGCATCGTCGAGGCGATCCGCCAGCTGACGCGTGGCCCGCGACGGCGCGATCAAGGCCCGCACCGCCGCCCTCAACCAGCTCGACGACCTGCGTGATCACCGCGCCCGATGAGCTGCGCGGCGAGCTCCGACGCGCGCCGTACGCTGAAGGCAAGGCCACCCTCTGCCTACGCCTGCGGCCCGATACGAGCTCGCCTGCACGAGCCGCTGCAGGCGGCCAAGCTCGCGCTGCGCAGCCGTCGCCCAGCCGCGTCCGCGAGCTCGACCACGAGATCGGCGTGCTCGACGAGCAGCTCGAGCCAGCTCGTCGCCGACGCCGCCCCGCGCACCACCGCCTGCTCGGCGTCGTCGCACGCAGCACGCCGGCCAGCTGCTGATCACCGCCGGCCAGAACATCGACCGGCTGCGCGAGCGAGGCCGCCTTCGCCACGCTCTGCGGCGCCGCGCCGATCCCAGCCTCCTCCGGCCGCACCACCGCCACCGGCTCGACTTCGGCGGCGACCGCCAGGCCAACCGCGCCCTCCACATGATCGCCGTCTGCCGACTGCGCTACTGCCCTCGCACCCGCGCCTACGCCAGCCAGGCGCACCACCGAAGGCCTCTCCAAGCGCGAAATCATCCGCTGCCTCAAGCGCTACATCGCCCGCGAGACTCTACCACACCCTCCGCGCCGACCTCACCGCGCTCAGCCGCCAGCGAAGCCACCACCATCGTCTGCGGGGCGGCCCGACCGGTCTCAGCAGACGAACCGCAACCGTTGCCTCCACTGGCGACGCACTGTACGGCCCGCTCAGCCCCAGCAGCCCTCGACCAAGGCCATAGCCCGCCCCGAAACCGCTCCTTGACATCTATAGGAACGTCCGAGGGCTAACCAGCTCATCCCTAAGGTCGAAGGTTCGATCCCTTCTCGGCCCACCTCGAGAAGCCGCCGTGAGGCGGCTTTTTTGTGCGCAGGGCCCTCGACAGCGAAGGCCCCGCACGGTGCGGGGCCTTCGGCTTGCTGGTGGGAGGCGTTGCCTGTCGCGGCACGCCTGACCGCCGGTCACTCGTACTGCAGCGCCTCGAGCACGTTGAGCCGGGACGCGCGCCGCGCCGGCAGGATCGCGGCCAGCATCCCGGCGACGATCGCCACCCCGACGAAGACGACGAGCGTGCCGTACGGGATCGCGAACCCGATGCCGTACTGCTCGAGCGCCCGCGTGGTGAGCGCCGCGAGGAAGATGCCGACGCCGATGCCGAGCGTCGCGCCGATGAGCGCGGTCACGATGCTCTCCTGCCGCACCATCCGCCGCACCTGGCGACGGGTCATGCCGATCGCCCGCAGCATCCCGAGCTCCCGCGTCCGCTCGAAGACCGTGAGGACGAGCGTGTTGATCACGCCGAACAGGCTCACGATCACGGAGAGGCCGAGGAGCGCGTAGAGGAAGTTCAGCGTCGTGTTCAGGTCGGCGAGCTGGCCGGTCTTGAACTGGTCGCGCGTCTGCACCTTCGCGTCGGGGAACGTGCGCAGCGACCGCTCGAGCCGCGCGGTGTTGGCGGCCGTCGCTCCGCCGCTGATGTTCACCAGGGTGAACTCGTTGTCGTGCTTCGCGAACGCGTTGTCGAAGGTCGCGACGGAGACGTTCACGTCACCGAACGGCGACCCGCCCTGCGGCTCGTCGAAGACGCCCGTGACGTGCAGGTTCAGGACGGTGCCTGTCGGTGTCTTGACGACCAGCCTCGACCCGACCCGGAGCGAGTGATCCTTCGCGTAGCGATCCTTGATGAAGGCCCCGTTCTGGCCGAGCTCGGCCGGCACGTTCCCGGAGCCCGCGGCCCAGGTCATGCGCACGACCTTCGTCAGGTTGGCGTCGACGCCGTTGACGTGGATCGTCTTGCCGCCGAGCTTGGCGTCGGCGCCGCGGATCTGGGAGACGGCGGTGACGCCCGGCGTCGCGGCGGCGGCCTCGGCGGCGGTGTTGGTCAGCGGGTCGTTCCCGCGGTGAGCGCGTAGTCGGCCACGAACAGCTCGTTGACGGCGCTCGTGAACGAGCTGCGCACGCCCTGGCCGAGCACCGCCACGAAGGTGATCAGCGCGATCCCGATCATGACGGCCGCAGCGGTCGATGCCGTGCGGGACGGGTTGCGCACCGCGTTCTGGCGGGCCAGCTTGCCGGCGCTGCCGCCGAAGCGGGCCGCCGGTGCGCCGAGCACGTAGGCCAGCGGCCGCACGACGCGGGACGCGATCAGCGCGACGCCGATGAACAGCAGCAGCACGCCGGCGATCAGCGCGAACAGCCGCACCGCGATGTCCAGGTCGCCGGCGAACAGGCCGTAGCCGAACAGCGCCACGGCGATGGTGCCGACGGCGGCCGCGACGAGCGGTGCGAACCGGGCGAAGCGCGCCTCGGGCAGGACGGCGCCCTCGCGGACGGCCGAGATCGGCTCGATGCGCGTGGCCTTGATCGCCGGCCGCAGGCTCGCGAACAGCGAGATGAAGGTGCCGACGGCGAGGCTGACGACGATCGTGCGGGTCGAGAACACGAGCCCGGAGCTCGGGAGGTCCACCCCGGTCGCCGCGAGCAGCGCGCTCAGGCCGACGGCGATGCCGAGGCCGAGGAACAGGCCGATGACCGAGCCGACGAAGCCGATCACCACCGACTCGAGCACCACCGAGCCGAGCACCTGGCGCCGGGAGGCGCCGAGCGTGCGCAGCGTGGCCAGCTCGCGGATGCGCTGGGCGACGGTGATCGCCAGCGTGTTGGCGATCACGAAGGCGCCGACGAACAGCGCGATGCCGCCGAAGCCGAGCAGGATGTAGCGGAAGCCCGCCACGCCGTCCTGGCCCTCCTTGCTGTCGACCGCCGCCTGCGCCTCGGCGCTCTTCACGCGCGTCGTCTGCGTCAGCAGGGGCGTGATCTGACGGACGAGCTGGTCCGCCGAGACGCCGGGCTTCGCCACGGCGCGCACGACGTCGAGCTTGCCGCGCTTGTCGAACAGCGCCTGCGCGGTCGCGAGGTCGAACACGGTGATCGTGGCGCCGCCGATGGAGCTGACGGTGCCGAGCTTGACGAGTCCGGTGACCCGGTAGCGATGCACGGGCCCGTCGGCGAACGCGTCGACGGTCTGGCCGACGGCGAAGTGCTTGCTCTTCGCGGTGGCCTCGTCGATCGCGATCTCGCCGTTGCCGTGGGGCCACTTCCCGTCGACGAGCTTGAGAGGGTTCAGGGCCTGATCGGCCGTGGTGTCGACGCCGACGGCGAGCCCGGTGTCGGCGGTGCCGATCGGCTTGCCCTTCGCGTCGACGAGCCGGACGAAGTCGTCGATCGAGCCCTGCGCGGTCTGCACGCCGGGCAGGCGCTGGACACGCTGCAGCACCCGGGCCGAGAAGGCCGGGGCCTGGGCGGTCGCGTCCCCCGTGCTGGTGGCCTCCTTCGAGGTGATGACCGCGTCGGTGCCCTTGTACTTCTGGTCGGTGATGGTGTTGAAGCTCTTGCTGAGCGTGTCGGTGAGCACGAAGCTGCCGCTGATCATGGCGACGCCGAGCACGATCGCGAAGGCGGTGAGGATGGCCCGCAGCTTGCGGCCGAGCAGGCCTTTGAGGGCGACGCCGATCATCGCTTGCTCACGCGCTCGAGCGCGTCCAGGATCTCGTGGGCCGTGGACGGCCCGAGGTCGTCGACGATCTCGCCGTCGGCCAGGAACAGGACCCGGTCGGCGATGGCCGCGGCCCGGGCGTCGTGGGTGACCATGACCGTCGTCTGGCCGTAGGCGTCCACCGAGGTGCGCAGGAGCTCGAGGATCTCGCCGCTCGTCTTGGAGTCGAGGTTGCCGGTCGGCTCGTCGGCGAACATCACCGTCGGCCGGGAGACGAGTGCGCGGGCGATCGCCACGCGCTGCTGCTGGCCGCCGGAGAGCTCGGCCGGCCGGTGACTGAGACGGTCGGTGAGCCCGACCTTGGCCGTCAGCTCGTCGACCCAGTCACGATCCTGCTTCGCGCCGGACAGCGACAGCGGCAGGACGATGTTCTCCCGGGCGGTGAGCATCGGCAGCAGGTTGAAGAACTGGAAGATGAACCCGATGTGCTCGCGACGCAGCAGGGTCAGCTGGGTGTCGCCGAGCTGGCCGATGCGCCGTTGCCGGCGATGAAGACCTCGCCGGACGTCGGACGGTCGAGGCCGGCGAGGATGTGCATCAGCGTCGACTTGCCGGACCCCGACGGCCCCATGACGGCGGTGAGCTTCTCGTTCGCGACCTCGACGGAGACGCCCCGGAGCGCGTCGACGGCGGTGTCGCCACGGCCGTAGCGGCGCGTGAGGTCCCTGCGCCGTGACCACCGGCGGTCGGGTGGCGGGCGGGGCTGGACGAGCGCGGTCTGCATGGTCGACTCCCTGGACGGAATGCGTGGGACGTGCCGCTTCCATCCAGATCGTGGCTCCTGCCGGCTCGCCTGGCGGGGAGGCAGGCTCCCCTATCGGGGGGCGGTTTTCTTGCCGGTCGGGCCCTCGACGCTCTGGCGGGCGAGCCCTCGTGCGCCTCAACATGGCCGAGCCGAGCAACCGGGTCCTGCTCGAGATCGGCAGCGCCGGCCGGGGCTACAAGGCGGACGACCGCGCCATCCTCTGAACGCTCCTCGGGCGGGCGAGCCCTCCGGTTCCCGTATCGTCTTGCGGACGATGGCGACGCTCGTCCTCGGACCGCTGCTGCGCTACACCGGGAGCACGCAGGCGACGGTCTGGGTCGAGACCGACGCGGCGTGCGAGGTGACGGTCCTCGGCGGCCGGGCTCGGACGTTCGCGGTGGAGGGCCACCACTACGCCCTGGTCGTGGTCGACGACCTCGAGCCGGGCTCGGTCACCCCGTACGAGGTGCGGCTCGACGGCGAGCGCGTCTGGCCGCTCGCCGACGGGCGCCCCCCGAGCGCCATCCACACCCGCCAGCACGAGCGGCAGTCCCGGCTCGTGTTCGGCTCCTGCCGGGTCGGTGCGCCGCAGCGGCCGCCGTACACGCTCGCGCCGGGCGAGGATCCGCAGGGGTACGGGATCGACGCGCTGTGGGCCTTCTCGCGCCGCCTGCAGACGGCGAGCGAGCCGTGGCCCGACTGCCTGCTGCTGCTGGGCGACCAGGTCTACGCCGACGAGGTGTCACCCGCGACGGCCGCGTTCATCCGCGAGCGCCGGGACGTCTCGCTGCCGCCCGGCGAGCAGGTCGCCGACTTCGAGGAGTACACCCGACTGCACCGCGACCAACCCGTCTGCCGTGACCGGCGGCGGGTACGCGAAGCCCGCGAACCCTCCTCGGACGCCGGCGAGCGAGTCGACCCACAAGGGCTAACGAGTTACGCGCGCGGGTTACGCTGGGACTAGGGGCTGCCGCAGTCTCGAGCCTCGACGTCGGCGAGGAGGGCTTCGCGGAATCTGCGCTCGTCGCCACTCGGCCAGCCGTAAACCGCCTGGAGCCCCTTCTCGGTGAGCTTCACTTCCCGCGACAGGACTGATTGATCCGGCCACTCAGCATTCAGGAATCCGGTCTCAACGAGCAGCTCAAGCTGGCTTCCGACGAGCTGTTCGGTTGCCGTTTCGCGCCGCCGCCGAGCGAGTACCAGTACGTCGCTTCCGTAGGCCGCGCGTCGACCTAAGACGAAGCTCGCTGAGTCAGCGTCGATTGCTCGGCGCACATCGGTGAGCAGCGGAAGCATCGTGTTGTTCCAGTCGAGCACCCCACTTGTCTCTTGTCGCCGCGAAGCAATGGGCACCAGTGGGCAGAACTCGCGTTCACTCGCTTCTTCTCATTCCTGCCCAGGCACGCGCTCGCGCTCAGAAACATGGCTTTTACGGGCATTTCCCGCGATGGGCGGTACAGGCTTCGAACCTGTGACCTCCTGCGTGTAAGGCAGGTCTGTTCCTTCGCCACTGGTCGCCACTGGTCGCCGAACCCGCTTGGCTAGGCGGAATCAAGGATGACCCCCGCGGCCCGGTTCGCCGCTGATCGCCACCGCTCGGTTCCACCGGATGGTTCCATCGGCGGCGACGTGCGCAAGGCGCCAGCGTGCGCGGCGTGGACGACGAACTCCGTCGGGATCTCGAGGAAGTCGATCGGCCATTGGGAGTCATCGACGACAAGTCGGCGGGAGCCTCAGAGGCGCGGTACGACGCGGCCCCTATCGACGACGGCTGGCGAGTTATTCTCGAGCACCGGAATTGGACAGTTCGCGGTGAAGGGCGCTCGGAGGGCGACGCACTCCGAAACTTGATCGAGAATGCGAAGGCGCAAGGCCTCCTGGCCGAGGCCGTATGACCGCGATCGCCTGGTTCGACGCCTAGGTGTAGGACCTATGAACCTTCGAGCAACGGCTTGACGCCGTCCGGGCCTCTCGGGAGTCTTGGGCTTGCTGAGACACCTCGACTCGCCGGAGGCCCGGATGAGTGAGACTAGCCCGCCGCGTCGGATGCGGTACTCGTGGGAGGCGCGCTGCCGCGTGGTGCGGCGGATGCTGGCGGGTTGTCGCCGGCCGAGGCGGCGGAGGCTTCGGGCTAGTCGGGCGACGGCGTATCGCGTGTGGCGCGCTTTCGCGCAGAAGGCTGGGAGGCGTTGCGGGATCGCGCGCCGATCGCCGGCATCGCCCGCTCGGTTCAGCGGGCGGCCGAGCATCAGATCGTCGAGCTGCGGCGACGCACCGGCTGGGGGCCGGCGCGGCTGGCGGGCGTGCTGGGTTGGCCGTCGGCGACGATCTGGCGGGTGTGGCGCGACACGGCGTGTCTCGCCGCGCTCGCGCGCCTCGCCGCGCGCGACTCGTTATGAGTACGCCGCGCCCGGCGACCTTGTGCATCTCGATATCAAGCGGCTCGCTCGGTTTGGCAGGTCGGCAAACGCGCGCTCGGCGGCGGTGTCAGCCGCAATCGCCACCGCTGGCTGACAGTTCGTGCACGTCTGCGGTCTACTATGACTCCCGTCAGGCGGTCGCCGTCACCTGCGCCCGACCGAGGCGGCGAGACGTGCGTCCGCGGCCCTCGAGCACGCTAGCCAGCGCTTCGCCGCGCACGGCATCCAGATCGAGCGCATCCTGACCGACGGATGAAAGTCAAGTGGTCGACGTCGGCTGGGCTGGTTTGCGAGAGTGCTGGCGGGTGCGGGTGAATGACGTAGCGAAGCGCAGCCGTTGGGGCTTGAGGCCTGCCGCGCGGCTTTGCCCTTCGAGGGCCTATGAGATGCGCGCCCCGGTGTCGCGCCCGCACCCCGCTCTCGCGGTCCGGTCGAGCTGCCAGTCGCTGACCAGCCGCCGGTAGGCGGCCTCGGCCTGACGGGAGAGCTCGCGTTCGGCTTCGAAGAGCGGCTTTGGACTTGCCGCCGGCGATGCCGTTGCGTCCTTTCTGCGGCGGGGCGCCGGCGAGCAGCTCGAGCTGGCGGATCTTGTTGCGGGTCATCGCCGGGCGGGCGAAGGCGTAGTCCTGCTGGCGGCTGAGCAGGTGCCAGAAGAGCACGGTGAGCTTGCGCGCGGTCGCGGTGGCGGCGATCTGCGGGCCCCGCCGGGCGCGGACGCGTTCGAAGAACGCTCGTAGCGGGCCTGGAGTGAGCATCACCTTCCAGGCGACCTCGCCGAGCATGTGCCGCGGCTCGGAGGCGCCCGCCTTCGAGATCCGGCCGTGACGGGCCGGTGCGCCGCCCGACTGGCGCACCCGCGGGTCGAGACCGAGGTAGCTGACGAGCTTGCGCGGCGAGGAGAAGCGGCGGATGTCGCCGATGGCGGCCATGAAGGTCGCGGCGGTCTGCACGTTGACGCCGGGGACGCTCATCAGCCGCAGCACCTCGGGCCAGGCCAGCGCGCTGCGTGGCGATCTCGCGGTCGAGCGCGGCGACCTCGTCGTCCAGGAAGTCGACCTGGCGCAGACAGCCGTCGAGCGTCAGCCGCTCGTCGACCGGCAGCTCGAGGTGCGCCAGCCAGCGACGGCCGGCCTTGCCGAAGGCGTCGGTGACCGGCGGACGCTCGCAGAGGTTGCGCGCCAGCACGCCGTGCGCCTCGTTCTTCGCCCGCGTCCGGCCACGCACGATCCGCTCGCGCCGGTTCGTCAGCCGCCGCAGCGCTCCGCGTGCGCTCGTCCGGTGTCCAGACCTCGTCGAGCAGCCCCGAGACCAGCAGGCGCGCCAGCGTGCGCGCGTCCAGCCGGTCGGTCTTCGCCTTGGCCTCGGTGATCGCGCGCAGCTTGCGCGTGTTGGCGACGATCACCCGGATGCCGCGCGCCTGCAGCACCGACACGATCGCGTCGGCACCGGTGGTCGCTTCGAGCGCCACCACGTCGCTCGAGACCAAGCTCTGCGCGAACAGCTCCAGCGACGCCAGCCTCGTCGCGATCTGGCCGGCCGAGCGGATCACGCCGTCCTCGAGCGATCGCGACCTCACAGAAGTCGCGATGTACGTCCAAGCCGAACCCACGCACGGCGCTCTCCTCTCCTCGACTGACGGGAGCGCGGCGGACACACGACAGCGACGGATTCGTGCTCTCAGCACACCCGGGTAAGTCGCAGGGGCGGCCATGAACAACGTCGAGCTCGCAGCTCATCAGTCAGAACGGCCTGCCCAACCGCGTCTCCCAACAAAGCCCCTATCCCGGTAGCACCATGCTCACGGCGGGGCCGGACGGCATTCTCATGCGGAGTCGGCCACGCTCAGCCGCTACGCCAACGCCGTCCGAGCACACCACTCCGGCACGTCCGCACACGCCCCTACCGACCCCAGACCAACGGAAAAGCAGAAGCCTTCATCGGCATCATGCAGCGCGAGTGGGCCGACGGCCACAGCAGCGCCGCCCGAGCTCGCGCACTGCCCGGCGATCTGCTGGGCACACCTGGATCTACCCCACGGCTCCCTCACCAGCCCACCCATCAGCCGGCGTCTCACAGGCTCCGGGGCCCTATGCCACTGATCGAGACCACGTCGGCAGGCGTCGAAATCGTGGCCGCGAAGTCCTCGTCGAGGTGGGCCATCACCTGCGCCGCCTGGGCGGCCGTCTCGAACTCGTGCGTGTAGATCCGCAGCGTGATGGCCACGCTCGCATGGCCGAGGAGCTGCGAGACGTACTGCGGCGAGGCACCGCGGGCGATGGCATCGAGGCGCGCGCCGGCGCAGTTGGTGGAACGTCACCGGCGGCAGGCTCGGGTCGTCGAGCCCGGCGGCGCCGACGGCCGGCTTGAGGCCGCGCCGCGCGGCGTTGCGATCGCTCATCGGCGTGCCGATGCCGGTCCCGAAGACGAGGTCGCCCGGGCGGGTGTGCAGCGAGGCGAGCCGGTGACGCGCGAACTCGGCGCGCAGGCGCGCCATCAGCGGCACGACCCGGACGGCCTTCTCGGTCTTCGGCACGACGCGCCGGTCGCGCATCGTCGTCTGGGCCTTCGTCTTGCGGCTCATCTGCTTGCGGACGGTGACCGTGCCCGCCTCGAGGTCGACGTCGCCCCAGACTAGGCCGAGAAGCTCCCCGATCCGCAGTCCCGTCCAGACGGCCGTCGCAATGAGGGCGCGGCTCGCCTCCGGTGCTCCGTGCACGAGCGCGACCTGCTCGGCCTGCGTCAGGATCCGCTTCGGCTTGCTGGTCTGCCGCGGCCGCTCGCCGCGGCGGAGGTGCTCGAGCGGGTTCGAGGGGATGAGGCCGTCGGCGAACGCGTCGCCGAGCATCCGCCGCAGCGGCTTGAGGACGTTCAGAATCGTCGACGCCGACTTCCCGTCCGCCTGCAGCTCGCCGACGAGGGCGCGGATGTGAGCCGGGCCGGATCGCGGTGAGCCGGAGCCGGCCGAGGCGCGGCACGAGGTAGCTGTCGATCGCCCAGCGGTACGCGTCGATCGTCCGCGGGCGCAGGCCTGCCTGGGCGGGTAGCCACGCCGCCGCGAACGTGGCGAGGGTCTGCCGGGGGTTTCATCACCTGCTCGCCGCGGTCACGGCGGCCGAGGATGCTCCTCCTGCGCGCGGCCTGAGCGGCCTTGAGGTCGCCGTGGACGCGCTTCCAGCGCCTCTCGCCGGTCGAGTCGTAGTAGGTGATCTCATACCGCTTATCGACGCGGCCATATCGACCGCGACCGCGCGGTAGTAGATGCCGGTCGAGTTCGGCGCGTCGACCTTCACGCGGCGCGGTGCTGTCGTAGCCTGCTCTTGCATCTGTGGACCTCCCAGTCCCGGTGCCGGGCCTCGGGGCGTTGCCGCGCCGCCGGGGCCGCTTTACGTCCTGGGAGGGACGCTACACGGATCGGATGGAACCGTCAAGGTAAGAGGTCGCCGACGGGCGACTAGGGCATCAGCGTGAAGCTGGGTTCCCAGGTCCGCGGGTTTGGCTGCCGACGGTAGCCAGTTCTGCTCGCCCAGCCGTTGCCATGCGCGGTGCACGTGGTCGGAGGTGAAGAGTTCGCCCTTGCGATCGCTCCACAGGCGGATTGCGCGCGTGGCCGCGTCAGGATCCGTGATGTGGTCTACATCGGCGAGCCAGTGCGCGGTTGCGAGAAGCTCGAGACCGTAGGGCCCCTCGAACCCGTCGACGACTCGACGACCCGTCTCACCCGCTCGCGTGTCGCTTCCTCGTCCGCGAGGAATACGCGCCGGCCGCGTCGTCCGCGAGCCGAAGGCCGCCGCGGCTGGTGCCATCGCCATAGCCTGCGAGGTAGTCGCCGTCGACCTGCTGGAGTAGGTGCCGGATGTTGTCCGCGTAGGGCCCGAACGGACCGCGGTCGAATCGAAGCTTCAGCGGTTCGCCGGCGAACTGGAGGAAGTAGAGAAGCTTCTGCGTCTCGACGAGGGTCGCGGCTCGCGTGTCGCCGACGTACGCGGCGAGCAGTGCGAGCAGTGCGGCGCGAGCACGCGTCAGCGGCTCGCGTGGCCGCGAGGCCGGAGCGACGGACGGGGCGCGCTGCGGCGGGTAGACGTGGATGCGGAGCGGCAGATCGCCGAGCGCCGACTCGATCAACGGTTCGACGACGGCCCAGCTGAGACCGCCGTTGCCGCATCCGAGGGCTGGCAGTGCGAGGGACTCGACGTCGTGCCGGATCAGCGTCTCGCGGAGGTCGGCCAGGCCGAGCGCGATGTCCCGGAGCTTCGACTTGGCGCGCCAGTGGGTCTTCGTCGGGAAGTTGATGATGAGCCGAGGCTGCGAAGCGCCTGTCTCCGCGACGTAACATCTCGCCGATTCGGACCTCGCCGCGCTTGCAGGCGCGGGCGTACGCGTCGTAGTTCTCGGGAAAGGCACCCTTGAACTGCAGGGCGACGCCCTTGCCCATGATGCCGACGGTGTTCACCGTGTTGACGAGGGCATCAACGGGGTCTTGCAGGAGGTTTCCGACGCGGTGCTCGATCATGAGTAGTACCACCCCGACTGCGTGCTGGTAGGGATAGAGGTTGAGCCTGAGCGCGCGAGGAGGTCGCGTACGGCGAAGTCTACCGAATCGGTTCGGACGACGATGCCGGAAACCAGCTCGAGAGGCAAGCGCTCGGGGACGAGGAACTCGGCAGCTCGGCGTCGCATGCGGTCGCCGTGTTCCGGGGTGCTCGTCCACATGAAGGAGCGCATCACCTTCCAGTCCACGATGCCTTCGCCAACCTGTTCCAGCAGCTTGGCGGGGTAGAAGTTGGTGATGTACGACCCGGCGTTGCCGTCCGTGATGACGCAGTTGTGGCCGGCAGCCACCACGTCGGTGGACTCGGCAACGAAGTAGACAATGTCGTCCTGGTCGAGGCCCTCGCGCACCTTGCGGTAGAGCATCGGCGAGCGCCAGGCGTAGTAGAACGGCATGTAGTCACCAACGAACCCTCCCGGTGGCACAGGTACCCGGGTCGTGCTGCGGCGGCTCTTGATGCCCTGGTCGCCGATGTCGTTGTTGCAGGGAGCGTGTGCGTGGCACAGGAGAGCACCTTCGGCGAAGATCGGACGGAGGTTCCCGCGGTGGGTGAAGTGCAGGATCGTGGCGATCCCGGACAGTATCACCGGTCACCTGGCTGGTTTCGCGCGCCTGGGGCGAGGTCGCCGACGGACACCCCGAGCGCAACTGCGATGCGCTCGGCGGCCGCGGAGGTAAGCGGGATCCGCCTGCGCTCGAGAAGGCTGATCTGCGGCTGGGAGATGCCCGAGAGGACGGCGAGCCGCGTCTGGGAGTAGCCGCGCTCCCTGCGGAGCTGGCGGATCCGCTCCCCGTAACTGACATGGGGCGAATCCTGCGCGCGTTCGCCTGGATGCGGTGGCGGATGTTCGTCAACTCGCTCGAGAAGACCGGCGCCCGTGACACGATCGAGCGCTTCTCGCTCGCCATCGAAAAGCTGGGGCCGATCATGGCTGGCGTGTTGCTGATCCCTTCGGCGCTGCTCCTTGCCGCGGCGGCCGCCGCGAGCGGGTTCGCGCTCGCGCGCGGCGATCAGCATTCGATGTTTTTCGAAGCGGCCCGCTTCATCCTGCTGGTGATTCCGATCGTCAGCATCTTTGGCCCCCTGCTGCTGCCTGCCGCCGATCGGACCAATCCGATCCGGCTGCTTCTGCTGCCGATCCCACGCAGCACGTTGTATGTCGCCCAGTCGTCATCGGCATTTGGCGACGTGTGGGTGCTCCTGATGCTGCCAATCGTGCTGTTCGTGCCAGCTGGCCTCCTCGCCGGCGGCGCCTTTCTCGCCGCTCTCCTCTCGCTCGCCGGCGGTGTCCTTCTCGTGCTCGTCGTCGTCGCGCTGTCTTCGTTGTCTGCCAGCGTGCTTCATCTGCTCGTACGAAATCGACGTCGCGGTGAACTGCTCGCGCTGCTGTTCATCCTGATCCTTCCGGCCATCAGCATGCTGCCCGGCTTGCTCCACGGGACCCGGCAGCTGCGTCGGAGTGAAAGTGGAGCGCCGGCCGCGGAGACGAGAGCGCCCGAGTGGGCAGTGGCCGCCGGCACGCGGGCATTCGCGCTCTACCCGACCGAGTTGTACGTGCGGTCAACGCGGAGCGCCGCGCTCGACGAAGTGGCGCCAGCCACGGCCGGGCTCGCTGCGCTCGCCGCAACCGCGATGCTCCTGCACGCCGCCGGGATGTTCGTATTCACGAAGGTGCTCAATTCGCCGGGCTCGACTGGCGCGCGGAGAGCGGTGCCGACTCGAGCCGTGTGGGGACGGCGGCTCCCGGGACTTTCGCCGGGAGCGTCGGCTGTGGCGCTGGCGCACCTGCGCCTCGCGCTTCGTACGCCCCGCGGGCGATCGATCCTCCTGGCGCCGGTGCTGATGATTGGAATCTTTGCCTTCGTCATGCGAAGACCCATGGGCACCACGGGCATCGAATTCTTCGCCGGCCAGAGCGGTCTGTCACTCGCCGCCTTCGGTTCGTTCGTCTGCCTGATGTCAATCCTGCCGATCGCGATGAATCAGTTCGCGGTTGACGGCGCGGGATTGACAATGGCGCTCTTGTCGCCGTTGACCGATCGCGAGTATCTCGCTGGAAAAGCGGTGGGGAACGGCCTGATCGCGGCGATGCCGGTGACGCTCGCGATTTTGATTTCGTTCGTGATGCTCCCAGGCGGCTCCCCGGGCCTCTGGCTCGCCATTCCGCTCGGCCTTCTCGCGGTGTACTTCATCGTTGCGCCGGCGGCGGCAATTTTCTCGGCGCTGTTCCCCCGGTCAGTCGATCTCAACAGCATCGGTCGAGGCAGCAACGCTCACGGACTCTCCGGCCTGCTTGGCATGCTGACGTTCGTCGCGGCCGCGGCGCCGTGCGTGTTCATCATGCTCGCTGTCTCCGGATGGCTGCGCCGGCCGTCGCTTGTCCCCGTGCTGCTCCTCGCGTGGTGCGGCATCAGCTATCTCATCGGATGGCTGCTCTTTATCCCCGCGCGTCGCATCTTCGCGCACCGCCGGGAGAATCTCGCAATGCTGCTCTGAATCCCGGGGTTCGCGGTTCGCGGTTCGCAATTCGCGGTTCGCAATTCGCGGTTCGCGGTTCGCGGTTCGCGGTTTCGCCCGCCTTTGCGCTCCCCACTACGGCAAAACAGGCTTGTGATTCAAGGATTCGAGGATTTGCAGTTGATCCGTTTCGGTGGACACCCTGAAAGGCGCACAATGCGCCAAGGAGTGTCCCATGGGTCGACGACGCCGCCCGACATACAGCCCGGAGTTCAAGGCCGAAGCCCTTCGATTGATGCGCACGAGTGCCGATCCGGTGAAGAAGATCGCCCGCGATCTCGGCGTCTCGGTCTCCACGTTGGAGGCGTGGATGAAAGCGACGCGGCCGCTCGCCTGAGCGCGCCGTTGACGACCGACGAACGGAGCCGAACTCCTCGAGCTCCGGCGCGAGGTGCAGCAATTGCGCGAGGAACGCGACATCTTAAAAAAAGCCACGGCCTTCTTCGCCAAGCACCACGCGTGACGTTTGCGTTCGTGCAGGACGGAGAAGGCCCACCATACCGTCGCGGCGGTTGTGCCGCACGCTGGGGATCTCGCCCAGCGGGTTCTATGCCTGGCAGGGCCGGCAGCCGTCGGTGCGCCGGCGGACTGATCGGCGGTTGTCGGCGTATCTCCGGGCGGCGCATCAGGCGAGCCGCGGCACGTACGGCAGCCCGCGCTTGCACCACGAGCTCCGGACGCGCGGGTTCCGCGTCGGGCGCAATCGTGTCATCCGGCTGATGCGGCAAGAGGCGCTCGCCGGTCGCCCGCGTCGGCGGTTTCGCCGCACCACCGAGCGCGATCCGCGGGCGGCACCGGCCCCCAATCTCCTCGCCCAGTGCTTCACGGTGGCCCGTCCGAATACCGTTTGGGCCGCCGACATTACCGCCCTCCCCACGCGCGAAGGATGGCTGTATCTCGCCGTCCTGCTCGATCTGTACTCGCGACGCGTGGTGGGTTGGGCGATCGACACCCAGCTCGAGACACGTCTCGTCCTGACGGCCTGGCGTCGCGCACTCGCCCTGCGCCGTCGGGCTCCGCGCCAGCACCACTCCGATCGCGGCACCCAATACACCAGCGCCGCCTATCAGCGCGCGCTCGCGGCCCAACGCGTCCGCTGCAGCATGAGCGGGCGCGGCAACTGCTACGACAACGCCGTCGTCGAAAGTTTCTTCCGGACGCTGAAAACCGATCTGGACCATACGGTGTGGAGAACCCGTCGAGACGGGATCGTCGCCATCGGGCACTACATCAACGACTTTTACAACCGTCGCCGCCTCCATTCGTCGCTGGGCTACCGGAGTCCCGTTGAATTTGAAGCGTACACGCGGAGTCGCGGCATGATTCATCAACCGTGTCCACAAAAACAGATCAAGACCAATTCGATTCGCAGATTCAAGGATTCCAGGATTCAAGGATCAGCGATTCACGATCAGTGATCAGTGATCAGCGATTCAGATCTATTCAGAAGGAGACCCGTCGCTCAGCCCACCACCACATGCCCAGGGCGGTGAGCAGTAGACCGGCAGCGGCGATGTAGGTGTCGACCACCGGCACCATCTGCCGGGCCACTTGACCGCCAGTGCTCTTCATCGCAGTCCAGACGCCGTCTGACGCGGCGACGACGCCGCTCAGGTTCATCAGCGCAAAGATGCCGACCGCCACGATGACGAGCGCCGCAATCATGGCGACGTTGAACAAGCGATCGACGTTCTGCTCCATCCGCCATCGCTCACGACGCACGCGCTGAAGCACCTGCGCGACAAACCGATCGGGGGCCGCCGGGCGGACGGTTCGCGGCAAGCATCGCTTCGAGGCGGCGCGCCGCAGCCAGAGCGGACGCACACGACGGACAGCTCTCCAGGTGCGCGCGCATCTCGGAGGTGACCTGTATTTCGTCTGCCGCAATCGCCTCGATGAATTCAGCCGTGTCCTTGCACGTCATTGAAGCAGTTCCCGCAGACGCCGTTTCGCTCGATGCAGATGCGTCTTGACCGTCCCTATCGGAATGTCCAGCGCCTCGGCCAGCGCCTCATATTGGACACCATCGATATAGTGGGCGGCAATCAGGACTCGGTACTGATCGGGCAGTTGCGCGATCGCTTTGTCGAGCCGGTCGCGCAATTCGAGATCGGCAAAGGCGCTATCGGGTCGGCCCGGTTCGACGCTCGCCTGCGCTCCGGCGATTTCGGCCGTTCGGCGGCCGCGCGCCTCGCTGCAGACGTTCGAAACGATGCGGAAAATCCAGGTAGACAAACGTGCGTCTCCCCGGAAATACGGCAGACCGCGATGGACCTTCAGGAACACTTCCTGGGCCAAATCGTCGGTCTGCGACCGGTCGGTCGTCAGGCGCCAGACCATTCCGTACACGAGGTTCTTGTACCGCTCGACGAGCTCGCCGAATGCGATGTCATCGCCGCTCCGACACCGCTCGATGAGCGTCCGTTCGTCAAAGTCGGTCATCCGCCAGCCCTATTAGAAGCCGGCAGACCCCAATTTGTTTCAAGGCCCGCCCTGAACGAGCAGTTTCTTCGAACAAGTCGAAGGACCAGCCCTGAGAGAGAGCCGGTTTCTGCGCGCGAGTCGAAGGACTGAAACAATTCACCGGAGGCCCCGGTCTAATGCAACTGAATTGAGTTAGAGGAGGATTCGTATATGGGCGATGTCGGACTCATTCTGTTCCTGCTGATGACCATCGTAGCGGGGGTAGCGCTGATGATAGCGGCGATGAACAACCGCCGGCTGATTCGCGAGATGGAACACCGTGAACGGCTGGCGATGATCGAGCGCGGCGTGATGCCGTCGCCTGAAGCCAATCCGGCAGCGTTCGAAGCGGCCGCCGGGTTCCTCGAGCCCGACAAAGATGAAGTGAACCGGAGCCAGCGCTATCGAACGGCCGGCGTGCTGCTCATCGGGTTGGGTCTGGGACTGGTTTTCGTGATTGGCGTCGCGGCACGCTCGCCCGAGGTGGGCTGGGGCATCGGCGGGGCGTGGATGAGCCTTGGCGCGGCCTCGCTGCTGAACTATTGGCTGATGGTCCGCCGGGCACAGTGGTCTCCCCCAGCGCGTCGACCTGAACCTCCCACGAACATCGCGCCCTGACCCGGCCTTTTCTTGCTGATGAGCAGGGTGTGTCGCGGCATACACAGGCCGGACCCCTTCAAGTGTACGCACATACCAACCAATACAACCTCAACGGCAAATCGCTGCACGAAAGCGAGAAATCTTCAGGCAAAACAGCTGGTTTTTGGGCGACGAGGCTGGCACCGCGGTTGCTCTATGGAAGGCTGTCGGGCGGCTTCAGCGGCCCGGCCAGCCGCTCCGGTGTTCCGCTGGAGCATCCGCCCTTCCATTACTGCCTGCCTGGCTGCAGGGAGGAGTCGAAAGACACTCCCTGCCCCGCCATGTACAGTCGCCGATTCTCAGTTTCCAGGTTTCCAGTTTCCAGTTTCCAGTTTCCAGTTCGCCAGTTCGCCAGTTCCTTTCTCAGATGAGGCCGGCGGCCAACTCGACCGACCGGATAACTGGAAACTGGTGACTGGAAACTGGCAACTGATCTATAGCGTCGTCCTCGGCGCCGGCGCGGCGGGAATCTCTTCCGGTCGCCGGCGACGCAAGCGTGCGTACGCGGCAGTCACCTCGACCCCGTAGAGAAGGATCACGGCCGAGATGTACACCCACACGAGGAACACGACGACCGCGGCAATCGACCCGTGAACGCTGAAGCGATTCAGAGTCGCGCACGTATCGTGAGAAGCCGGCGAGCGCGACGCGCCAGAGCAGACCGGTGAGGATGGCGCCCACCCAGACGTCGCGGAACCGCACCGCGGCGTTCGGCACGAAGTAGAAGATGAGTCCGACAAGGACGATGAAGATGATCGTGCTCGCGGACTTGATCGCCCACCCCTGCAGCACCAGCAGTCCCGGAGCGCGCGTGAGGATGACGGCAAACCATCGCGCTTCCGCCACGTTGATCGCGCTGACCAGCAGCAGTCCCACGAGCAGCAGCAGGCTCGCGGCGATCAACATGATGAACGCCATCAGCTTGTGTTTCAGGTAGCTGGGCTGCTTTTCGACACCCCACGCGTGGTTCACGGCGGACGTGATGGCGCTGAAGACCCCCATCGCCGCCCACACCATCAGAACGCTGCCGAAGACTCCAAGCCGGACGCCTGCCGTCCTGCATGGCCTTCAGCTGCGTGTTCACGAACTCGAACTGCCGCGGAAAGTAGCGGAGCACGAAGTCGAGCACGGATGCCCGATCGATGTCGTTGTCGGTGACGCTCGCCAGGATGGCCAGGGCGAGAAGGAAGAACGGAAAGAGCGAGAGCAGCGCGTAATACGCGATCGACGACGCGAAGGTGAGGTCGTTGCTGTTGTAGATGCCGGTGACGCCGCGCCAGATGGCGAGGGCGGTCAGACGGATTTCGGCGAACGCGCGCGTCCACGCGCGGCGCACCCACGGAAGCCGAGGCGGAACCTCGGACTCCTCGACGGCTCGCGCACTCACGCCGCCATCATATCGCGCGGGTTCCCCTATTCCAGGATCCGGGAGCCGGGCTGCGGATCCGGGACCGGGCTACGGGGTCAGACCGCCCGTGCTCGAGGCGCCTGGGAAGGATCGGTCGGCTGCGGCGCAGTCGCTTCCCAGCTCGACCGGATCTCCTGCGTGATCCAGGCTGGAATGGCGTCCCGTCGCGGCGACGCCGATCAACTGCCACGCCAGTCCGGCGGAGGCGGGGCGTTTTCAGTACGTAGTACGCGGCGCCGATCGCCGCGGCGCCCATCACGACGTTCGCAAATTTTTCCGCTGAGGATTGAGTCATGGGCCCTGGTTGAGAGTCGTCTGTGGTTACCTGCGGTAGAGATCTGACGACCGATTCAGGCAGGCATCGCGGCCGCCGTACAACCGACGGTGCGACGCTGATGAAACGTCGCACCGCGGTCAGCGCTCGCGCGGTTAGCCGCGGTTGGTGGAATAGCCACCGGCGCCGGCGCCAGACATCGAACCGGTCTGATTTCCGCCGGTCGAGGCGGTTCGATCCGGTCGTGCCGGTGCTGCTGCCCATGCCGCCGCCCGCCGACGTTCGCGCACGGTCGTAGGCCTCACGGCCACGATCGACAATCTGGCTGACCTTCTCCGACGCCTGCTGGTAGCCGTCGGTCGCCTGCGTCCGGATCCGGCCGGCCTGCTCGCCCAACTGGTTGCGAAGCTCGGACCCGGCCTTCGGCGCGAAGAGCATTCCGAGACCTGCGCCGAGCACCGTGCCGGCAAGCAGGCCCATCAGGAACGATCCGCCGCCGTCTTCCCGTTCGAAGCGATCATATTCGTACGCCATGCACCCTCCTGTTCGACGTCTGGAATCACCGGGCAAGCCGGCTCTTGTCGTTGTCCGTCGTTCTGTCTACATCGCGGCTGACCGCCGACGCCGGTTCCTCGTGCCGGACGTCGTCGTCGCCGTTCATCAGCGAAGTGATCACGGCGCGAACGCCGCGCATCACCCCCACGGCCTGGTTGACCTTGTCGCGCACTGACCCTTTCACCCGATCGGCCGTCTCATCCACCCGATGAATCGTTCCCGAGATTGCGTGATCGACACGCTCGGTCTGCTGACTGACGCGAGCGGTGACGGTCTTCACATCGCCGAGGATCGCATCCACCTTCTCACGCATCGGTGCAATCTGTCGCGTCTTCGAGATCCCCCACGAGCTGCATCACCCGGCGATACATCATGAATCCGCCGATGCCGATGCCGATGAGCAGGAGGGCTTCGAGCACGCTCACCCCCGCCATGATGCCGAGGAGGACATTCGTTGTGTCCAGGTTTCCCATCAATCCTCCTACGCCGACCAGCGCCCCTGGGATGCGCCGCCGGTCACGTCGTTCAGCGATCGCCAGCCCTCGTTCGCCACGCCGCGCGCCTTTTCGACTGTCCCGCGCACGCGGGTCAGCTCGCGCATCACGTCGTCGAGCTTTGGCTCGATCTGGTCGCGGACTCGTCGTCCGTTTTCGGTCATGTACAACCAGCCCCAGACACCGCCGGCGACCGCCCCAAGACACGTCGCCAGCAAGACTCGCGATCGTTCATCCACGTTCCCCTCCTTGGTTCACGCTTCCGGTTTGCCCTGCGGCAACCTCTCACATTACGCTATCAAATGACATGCCACGGCGTTGCCGCCCGGCACCTTGACCGTTTTCTGGCCAGTCTCCCATGTGCAAACAGAAACCTCTACATGGCTGACGTGGCAACGAACAGTGCGAGCGCCACACCGTCCCAGCGATTGCCGTCGGGGCTGTCGGAAGCTTCCTCTCCCATCGGCATCGTGGCCACATGATTCGGGTCGAGGCCGAACTTCGCGACCAGATAGTCACGCACGAGCTGCGCACGGCGACGGCTCAGGAGGTATCGGCGGTCGTTGGTTGCCTCGTGTGCGTAGCCCTCGACCACGAAGGGGCTGTTCCTGGGATACGGACGAACGGCGACATCGCCGAGTCGAGCCGCGCCTGACCGTCGGCGCTCAGCCGCTCGTTACCATTCGCGTCTTTCTCGAACAGGACGTCCGAAGCCGATCCAGATGCGCAGGACGCGGCGATCGTTCGTCTCGAGCGCCCCTGACGGTATTGATCCACGCTGATGTCATCGAGATCGAAGTAACCACGGTTGTTGAAAAACCCGCGGAACAGAAAGTTGCGCTTCAAGGCCTCGGTGTTTTCGGCGAGATCCGACATGGCGTCCCTTGCCGAGGCGAGGGTCTGCTGCAGGTCGCCCGAGATTCCCTTCAACGGCCCGTTTTCGCCGCGAAGATCGGCCACGGCCTCTTTCGCCTGCTCGCTGGCCTCGCGCAGACTGGCGACCGCTTTCTCGGCATCGGCCGCGATCCTCTTGGCGCTCTGATACAGCGAGTCGTCGGTGAGCAACTTGCCGACGGTGCCCTTCCCGTCTCGCACGCCCGAGACGATCACGTTGAGGTTCTCGCTCACCTTCTGCGTCGACGCCATGATCGCGCGCGCGTCGCTGCCGACATCGTTCATCAGCTCCTGCGCCTCGTTGGCGGTGTCGGTAATCGACGCGAGCGCTTCGTCGATGCCGCTCTTCAGATCGACGATGGTCGTGCCGACGAGGTCCACCGTGTCGTTCATGCGCTGGAGCATCGCGGACAGTTCGAAGGCCTCGCGGCTCCGAATCGTTCCCTGCGACGGCACGACCTGCGGCCTGATCGGTGCCGGCCTCGACCTGCACGAACTTGTTGCCAACCAGTCCGTCGGTCTGAATCGTCGCGACCGAGTCGACGCGAAGGAGCGGATGAAGATCCTCGCGAATCCGGAGCTTCACGCGAAACCGCGCCGACGGATTGGCAGGCACGTGGATCGTGTCCACCTCGCCGGCGTCCATGCCGGCGACACGCACCTTGGCGCCGTCTTCGAGCCCGGCGATGTTGGCAAACTCGGCGTAGACATCGAACGAGCGATTGAAGAGCATGCGCCGATCGCCGATCAGAAAAAGCCCGACTCCGAACAGCAGGACTCCGACGACGACGAAGGCGCCGACGGCAACGGCGCGGCTGCGATTCATATCAGGCGGTCACCCGGCATGCTGCGAGGTCATGAACGCGCGCACGAGCTCGTTCGGACTGCGGTCGAACTCTGCTGGCGAGCCGCGCGCGACGATGCGGCCCTCGTGCAGCATCACCAGTTCGATCGCCCAGGCGGCTCGCGCTCGGCATGTTGTGCGTGACCACCACCAGCGTCACGCCGCGTTTCTCCTTCATCTCGAGGAGCAGCGTATCGATTTCGTCGGCGGTGATCGGATCGAGCCCGGCGCTCGGCTCGTCGACGAGGAGAATCTGCGGATCGAGCGCGAGCGCCCGCGCCAGACCGGCGCGCTTGCGCATGCCTCCGGACAGCGCGCCCGGCATCTTGTCGTAGTCGCGCTCGAGGCCGACGGCGGCCAGCCGCTCCTCGGCGCGCTGCGCGAATCTCCGAGTCCTTGAGTCGCGTGTGCCGGCGCATGGGAAACGCGACGTTTTCGCCGACCGAAATCGAATCGAAGAGCGCCGCGTTCTGAAACAGAAAGCCCATCTTCTGCCGCACCGCCGACAATCGCGGTCCGCTCGAGCGCGCTGATCTCGTCGTCGCCGATGAAGACGCGGCCGCTGGTCCGGGCGCAGCAGGCCGATCATGTGGCGCAGCGTGACGCTCTTGCCGGTGCCGCTCCGGCCGAGGATCACGAACCCGTCGCCCGACGGCACCTCGAACGACACGTCGTCGAGCACCTTTCTCGAGCCGAAGGACTTCGTCACGTGATCGAGCCGGACGGCGGCCGCCTCGGCGCCGGTGACGGTCGCCATCGACTCGCCGGCTGGCGTCGTGGCGGGCATCATCCGCCTGCCGCCTGCGGAAAGATGAAGAAGATCAACCGCACGAGCAGCACGTTGCTCACGATGATGAGAATCGACGAGAGGACGACCGCTCTCGTCGATGCGCGGCCGACCCCTTCGGTGCCCGACTCGGTGTTGAATCCGAGATACGACGAGATCGTCGCGATGATGAAACCGAACACCATCGGTCTTCAGCGTCGCCGGCACGTAGTCAGTCATGTCGATGAGCGAGAATGCACGGTTGAGGTAGAGCTGAAACGGCATGCCGGTCGCCGACGGTTTCCGCGATGAACCCGCCGAACATGCCGGAGAAGTTCATGAGCGTCGTCAGGATCGGCAGCGCGATCACGCACGCGATCACGCGCGTGACGACGAGATAGCGGAAGGCGTCGACGGCGGACGCTTCGAGCGCATCGATCTGCTCGGTGACGCGCATCGCGCCAATCTCGGCGCCAATACCCGCGCCGATGCGCTCCCGACAGCAGCAACCCGGCGGTGAGCGGTCCGGTCTCGCGCACGAGCGCGATCGCGAGTCCGGCCGGAATCATCGACTCGGCGCCGAATCGCTCGAGCGAGGCGCGCGTGTGCATCGACAGCACGACGCCGACGGCGACGCCTGACACCGCGATGAGCGGTGCGGACCGCGAGCCCAACTCGTAGATCTGTCGGCTGGTTTCCGCCGAATTCGAACGGCGGAATCCACGATCTCGCGGGCCGCCTTGAGCGCGAAGAGCGTGGCGTCACCAACCGTGGCGAGGAACGAAGTCGCAGCTGTGCCGGTAGGCGGCCTTCCATCAGGCTGAGCCGCTGCAAGGCTCGCGGCCGATGACCGAGGCGCAATGGCCGGGTTGCAGCTGACTACTGACACGGGGCGACGCGGCGAGCGGCGCCCTTGCTGCCGTCCTGGATCTCGTGCTTCTTCATCTTGCTGTAGAGCGTCGGCCGGTACAGCCCGAGGATCTGCGCCGCCTCCTGCTTGTTCCAGTTCGTCCGCTGCAGCGTCTGCAGGATGGCCATCCGCTCGATTTCGGCCAGCGTCCGGTGCGGCGGAATCACGAACTCCGTCGTCGTCGCATTTTCGGTGCGCAGCGATTCCGGGAGATCGTTGACGGTGATTTCGCTTCCCTTGGCCACGAGCACGCCGCGCTCGATCACGTTCTCGAGTTCGCGGACGTTGCCCGGCCACCGGTGACGAATCAGAACGTGGTAGGCCGCCGGCGCAATGGTCTTCACGCCGCGCTGATGCCGCTGCCGGTACTTCTCGAGGAAGTGCTCGCAGAGGAGCGGAATGTCTTCGGTGCGCTCGCGCAGCGGCGGCACGCGGAGCGTAATCGTGTTGATCCGGAAGTAGAGATCCTCGCGGAGCTTGCCGTCGCGAAGCGCGGCATCGAGATCGATGTTCGTCGCGCAGATCAGCCGGAAGTCGACGCGCACGATCCGATCGCTGCCGATCGGCCGATACTCGCGCTCCTGCAGAACGCGCAAGAGCTTGGTCTGAAGATACGGCGGCATCTCGCCGATCTCGTCGAGCAGCAGCGAGCCGCCTTCCGACATCTCGAAGAGGCCTTCCTTGTCGGTCGCCGCGCCGGTGAAGGCGCCCTTCTTGTAGCCAAACAGCTCCGATTCGATCAGGTCCTTCGGAATGGCGGCGCAGTTGATCTTGATGAACGGGCCCTTCGCGCGCTTGCTGTTGTAGTGGATCGCGTTCGCGATCAGCTCCTTGCCGGTGCCGTTCTCTCCCTGGATGAGGATGTTCGCGTCGCTGCCGGCCACACTCTCGACCAGCTCGAGCACCTCGTGCATCTTCTTGCTCTTGCCGATGATGTTGCCGAAGCGGAACTGCCCCTCGAGCTTCTGCTTCAGCAGGAGGTTCTCACCGACGAGATCGCGCCGCTCGATGGCGCGCTCGAGCATCTGCAGCAGCGTGTCCGGTTCGATCGGCTTCTCGACGAAGCTGTGCGCGCCCGCCTTCATCGCCTCGACCGCCTTCACGACGCTGCCGTGGCCGGTGACGACGATGACCTCGGTGTCGGCGTGGATCTGCTTGAATTTCCGCAGCAGCTCGAGGCCGTCGGCGTCGGGCAGCATCATGTCGGTGACGACGACGTCGGGCTTCCAGGTCTTGAAGATCTCTTCTCCGCGCGTGCCGATCATCGCGGTCCGCACCTCGTATCCTTCATGCTCGAGCAGGATCTTCAGCCATTCGATCATCGAGGGCTCGTCGTCGATCGCGAGCACCCGGTTGCGCTTTTTCATGGTCATAGCTGCCCCGTCGTGTTCAAACGTCGCTGCCACTTGCGCGCAAGGTGCCAGCCACCTTCTCCTATGCAGGCCGCCGGGTTAGAAACTCGGCGGCGAAAGAGCCGTGCATCAATACACGGCAGTACGCATCGTCAAGCAAATAAGTATACACATTTGAGCACAGCCGTCCATAGGCCGACAGTTGTCGGAATAGATACACCCTGAAGTTGACCTAGTTGTGCTAGGCTTTCCAGCCGTGGCGGCCAATCAGGGGCACGAACACGCAGGCGTCGCGCTCGTGCTGCTCGAAGCCGGTGCTTCGGACCGATCGACGACGGTGAGGTGCTGGTATCCCGACGGACCGACAGGAACGACCAGCCGGCCTCCCACGGCGCAAGCTGCTGCTTCAGCGAATCGGGCACGGCCGGTGCACCGGCGGTCACCAGAATTCGATCGAACGGAGCGTCCTCGGGCAAGCCTTCGGTTCCGTCGCCGACGCGGACATCGACGTTGGTGATGCCGAGTGTCTCGAAAACTGCACGGGCCGCCTCGGCCAGCTCGGGGTGACGCTCGATGGAAATGACCTCGCTGCGACAATCGCGAGAGGATCGGCGGTCTGATATCCGGATCCCGTGCCAATCTCCAGGACCCGATGATGGGCTTCCGGCGCCGAGCAGCTCGGTCATGATCGCGACGATGTAGGGCTGAGAGATCGTCTGACCGCTCGCGATCGGGAGCGCGCGATCTTCGTACGCAGTGCCGCGCTGAGCCTCGGGGCACGAACAGGTGGCGCGGAACCTCGCGCAGCGCCTCGAGCACCCGCGGGTCGCGAACGCCGCGCTGGCGCAATCTGACGCTCGACCATCTGGACGCGCCGATCGCGATCGTCCACGAGGACATTGTAGTCCCGAGGGCAGTCGTGGAGGATAGCTGAACGGGCTATAATCCCGCGCATGCCGGATCCCGCACGTACTCCGCAGCCTGCAGACCCCTTCGCCGCCGCCGTCGCCTCCGTGCTCAACGCAACGAAGCGTCATCGAACGACGCCGTCATCTGCGAACGATGCGGCGCCGAGATGTTCCGGATGCACGCCGTCTGGCGATGCCCGAATTGCCGGTATAAAACCGACTGCTGCGGTGGTAGGTGAATCGCTAATCGCTAATCACTGATCCTGCCGAACGTGAATCCCTGATCGAACCATCAACCCGGATCCCGCACCGGATCCCGAAGCCATGGATCCCGATCACATTCAGCGATCCGATCTTGATGGACACTCTCGAGACCCACGTCGACACCGAACTCCCCGTTGTTCCGCGAGAACCAGGATCGGATGACGGCGCTGGTGTCGGACTTGCGCGAGCGGACGGCGGTCGCGAAGCAGGGAGGCGGGCGCGAAGTACGTCGAGCGCCACCGCGCGCAGGGAAAGCTGCCGGTGCGCGAGCGAATCGACAAGCTGCTGGACGACGGATCGTCATTTCTCGAGCTGTCGCCGCTGGCGGCGTGGGACGTCTACGACAACGAGGCGCCCGCCGCCGGGCTCGTGACCGGCATCGGCCGAGTCTCGGGCCGCGAAGTGCTCATCGTCGCGAATGACGCGACGGTCAAGGGCGGCACCTACTATCCGCTGACCGTGAAGAAGCACGTGCGGGCGCAGGAAGTCGCGCTGCAGAATCGGCTTCCGTGCGTGTACCTCGTGGACTCGGGCGGCGCCTTTCTGCCGCTTCAGGCCGAGGTGTTTCCGGATCGCAACGACTTCGGACGCATCTTCTTCAATCAGGCGCGGATGTCGGCCGAGCGGATTCCGCAGATCGCCGCGGTCATGGGGTCGTGCACGGCCGGTGGCGCCTACGTCCCGGCGATGTCCGACGAGACCGATCATCGTCAAAGGCACGGGCACGATCTTTCTCGGCGGACCGCCACTGGTCAAGGCCGCCACCGGCGAAGAGGTCACGGCCGAAGAACTCGGCGGCGCCGACGTCCACACGCGACTGTCGGGTGTCGCGGACTACTTCGCCGAGGACGATGAGCATGCGCTGCAGATCGTCCGCACGATTGTCGGCACGCTCAACACGTCGAAGACGCTGCCCGCTGACGTGACATCGCCAGAGGAGCCGCTCTACGATGCCGCGACATCTACGGCATCGTGAACACCGACACGCGCAAGCCGTACGAGGTGCGCGAGATCATCGCGCGCCTGGTCGACGGATCGAGGTTCGACGAGTTCAAGGAGCGTTACGGCAGCACGCTGGTCACCGGCTTCGCGCGGCTGCAGGGATTTCTCGTCGGGCATCATCGCCAACAACGGCGTGCTCTTCTCCGAATCCGCGCTGAAGGCGACGCACTTCATCGAGCTGTGCAACCTCCGCGGGATTCCGCTGATCTTCCTGCAGAACATCACCGGCTTCATGGTCGGCCGCGACTACGAGCGCGGCGGAATCGCCAAGGACGGCGCCAAGATGGTGCATGCCGTCGCGAATTCCGTCGTGCCAAAATTCACGGTCATCATCGGCGGATCGTTTGGCGCGGGCAATTACGGGATGTGCGGCCGCGCGTTCGAACCGCGCCTGCTGTGGATGTGGCCGAACGCACGCATCTCGGTGATGGGCGGCGAGCAGGCGGCTGGCGTGCTGACGACGGTGAAGCGCGATCAGCTCGCGCGCGAAGGGCGCAGCCTGCCGGCCGCGGAGGAAGAGGCCATTCGCGCGCCGATTCTCGAGAAGTACGAGCGCGAAGGGTCACCCTACTACTCGACCGCGCGTCTGTGGGACGATGGCATTCTCGACCCGGCGGAGACGCGCACGGCGCTCGCGCTGGGATTGTCCGCCGCGTTCAACGCGCCGATCCCGGAAGCCAAGGTTCGGCATCTTCCGGATGTAGGGACGCGGACCTCGCAGGCCGCGACCGAAGAGACTGACTCACGCATGTCGTCAGTCCTCATCGAACACGACGGCCCGATCCTGCGGATCACGCTGAACCGGCCCGACGTTCGCAATGCCTTCGACGAGGAGGTGATCCAGTCGCTCAGCGCCGCGGCATCGCGCGCGAGCGACGATCAGTCGCTGCGCGCCGTCGTGCTGGCCGGCAAGGGCAAGGCGTTCTGCGCCGGCGCCGACATCGGATGGATGGCGAAGGCGATCGCCTACTCGCGCCAGGAGAACCTCAGCGACGCCGAGGATCTCGCGCGGCTGCTCGAACGGCTCGACACGCTGCCGGTGCCGGTCATCGGCCGAATCCAGGGCTCGGCGCTCGGCGGCGGCGTCGGCCTGGCCGCCATCTGCGACATCGTCGTCGCGGCCGACGATGCGGTGTTCGGGTTGAGTGAAGTGAAGCTCGGCATCCTGCCCGCCGTCGTCGCACCCTACGTGCTGCGAAAGATCGGCGATCTCCGCGGCGCGCGAGCTGTTCCTGACCGGCGTGCGATTCGACGCGGCGCGTGCGCGCGCAGATCGGGCTGGTTCATGACGTCGTGCCGGCAGCCGATCTCGATGCCGCCGTGAAGCGGCGGATCGACGACGTCCTCACCGCAGGACCGCAGGGAATCGCGAGGGCCAAGGCGCTGATCCGGGAGATCGCCGGCGCGCATCCGGACGACGTGATCGGCGTCACGACGAACGCGATTGCGGCACAGCGCGTTTCGGACGAAGGCCAGGAAGGACTCCGCGCGTTTCTCGAAAAGCGCAAGCCGAGCTGGACGGCATGACGTTCCGGCGTGTGCTGATCGCCAATCGCGGCGAGATCGCGATCCGCATCGCCGCGGCCTGCCGTGAAGCCGGAATCGAGAGCGTCGCGGTCTATTCGGACGCCGATCGTGACGCACCGCACGTTCGCGCCGCCGATCGTGCCGTCCGCATCGGACCCGCGCCGTCATCCCAGAGCTACCTGTCAATCGCGCAATCGTCGAGGCCGCCCGCTCGACTGCCGAAGCCATCCATCCCGGCTATGGGTTCCTCTCGGAGAACGCCACGTTCGCCGGGGCGTGCGACGATGCCGGACTGGTGTTCATCGGACCACCAGCGAGCGTGATCAGCCGCATGGGTTCGAAGGTCGCCGCGCGCGAGCTGATGACGGCGGCGGGCGTGCCGTGGTGCCTGGCGATACCCCGACCGATCAGTCGGATGCGGGAATTCTTCGATCGGCTGAGCAGCTCGGATTTCCCGTCCTCGTGAAAGCCTCGGCGGGCGGCGGCGGCAAGGGGATGCGCGCCGTCCGCGACCGCGCGTCGGCGCTCGAAGTGATCGCCGCAGCCCGACGAGAGGCGGTTGCGGCATTTGGCGACGGCACGCTCTACGTAGAACGCCTGATCGAACGACCGCGCCACGTCGAAGTGCAGATATTCGGCGACACGCACGGCAACATCATCCATCTGTTCGAGCGCGAGTGTTCGATCCAGCGTCGGCACCAGAAGATCGTCGAGGAGAGCCCGTCACCAGCGCTGACCGCGTCGGTGCGATCGGCGATGACCGATGCCGCGGTGGCGGCGGCGCGTGCCGCCGGCTACGTCAACGCCGGCACCATCGAGTTCCTGCTCGAGGGTGCGGGCGATGACGCGCGGTTCTACTTCCTCGAGATGAACACGCGTCTCCAGGTCGAACATCCCGTCACCGAGGCCGTCACCGGCGTCGATCTCGTCCGGGCGCAGTTCGTCGTCGCGGCCGGCGGACGACTGCCATGGACACAAGCGGCGATCAGCCATCGAGGCCACGCGATCGAGTGCCGGGTCTATGCCGAGGATCCGGCCGCCGGATTTCTGCCGCAGGCCGGAACGCTGCTTCTGTATCGCGAACCGACCGGTCCGGGCGTCCGCGTCGATTCAGGCGTCGTCGAAGGCGGAACGGTTTCGGTTCATTACGATCCGCTCCTCGCGAAGCTCACGGCGTCGGCCGAGTCGCGCGACGCGGCGATTGCGCGCGCGCTGGCGGCGTTGCGTGCGTTTCCGATTCTCGGCATCCGTACGAATGTGCCGTTCCTGATTCGCGTGCTCGAGCACCCTGACTTTCGGTCGGGCCGCCTCCACACCCGGTTCATCGACGATCACGCCGACGAGCTGCTGGCGAGCAGTTCCACTCCGCCCGAAGCCGTGGCGGCGGCAGCTGTCGCCACCACCGCGCCGCCTGCTCCATCAGCGAGCGCACGGCCATCAACGGCGGATCCGTGGGAAATCATTCGCGGATGGGGGCGTTGATGCCGCGCCGGATGATCGTACGCGACGGGCAGAACGAATTCCGCGTGACCGTCGACGAAAGCGGACGCGTCGTGGTCAATGATGTCGCGATTCGGCGGCGAGCGCGCCGGGGAGTGAAGTTCGAATCGGTGAGGACGGATCCGAACGAGCGTGGGTGGCCGCAGCGGGCGAGACACGCTGGGTCTATCTCGATGGATACGTCCATCAACTGGACATCGAGATCGAAGGCCGCCGCCGAAGAACGCCGATCGGTCACGGTTCGTTGTCGGCGCCGATGCCCGCGACGGTCGTTCGGGTCGAAGTATCCCCGGGCGCCAAGGTGCACCGCGGTGATACGCTTGTGATTCTGGAAGCGATGAAGATGGAACTGCCGATTCGCGCAGACGCTGACGGAACCGTCACATCGGTGCACTGTCAACCTGGCGACCTGGTGCAACCGGGCATGCCCCTCGTCGAGATCGAATGATGCGGTATCCGTCGCGCGTCACGGTCGTCGAAGTTGGTCCGCGAGACGGACTTCAGAACGAATCCGCGTCAATCTCTACCGCGGACAAGATTGCGTTCGTCGACAAGCTGTCGGCTGCTGGACTGCCGGTCATCGAAGTTGGTGCCTTCGTCAGCCCGAGGTGGGTTCCGCAGATGGCAGACACGTCCGAGGTGTTCGCCGGCATCGCGCGGCGCGATGGCACCCGGTACACGGCGCTCGTTCCGAATCTCGAAGGTCTCGAGCGCGCGCATGCCGCGGGGGTCAAAGAGGTCGGCATTGTCGCCGCCGCGTCTGATACCTTCAGCCTTCGCAACATCAATCAGGACGTCGACGCATCGCTCGACACCTATCGCGCGGTCTGTGCTCGTGCGTCGGAGTTGCACATTCGCGTCCGCGGATACGTCTCCACCGCGTTCGGATGTCCGTTCGAAGGTGAAGTGGCACCCGGCCGCGTCGCCGCCGTCGCCGAAGCGCTCATGAACATGGGAACCTTCGAGGTGGCGATCAGCGACACGATTGGTATCGCTCATCCCGGCCGCGTCCGCGGCGTCGTCGCCGTCGTCGCCGACCGGGTTCCGCTTCAGGCGGTCGCCCTGCATTTCCACGACACGCGCGGAACCGCACTGGCCAACGTGCTCACCGCGCTCGAACTCGGAATTGCCACCTTCGATGCGTCGGCCGGCGGGCTCGGCGGCTGTCCGTATGCGCCGGGCGCCACCGGCAATCTCGCGACCGAGGATCTCGTCTACATGCTGAACGGGCTCGGAATCGAAACCGGCATCGACCTCAGCGCGCTCATTCAGGCGTCGGCGTTCATCGAACCACGGGTCGGGCATCCGCTTCCGTCGCGCTATTATCGGGCGACGATGGCTACCGCGCAGGCGCAGTGAGCCATTTCGCAGTTCGCGGTTCGCAGTTCGCAGTTCGCAGTTCGCGGTTCGCGGTTCGCGGTTCGCGAGTTCGCGGTTCGCAGCTCGCGGTTCGCGGTTCATGTGGATTCAAGGATTCAGGGATTCAGGGATTAGTGATTCGCGATCAGTGATCAGTGATCAGGGATTCAGCTCCTTCATCCACTCCTCGAGCTCCTCGTTGCTCCAGCAATTGATCACACGCGCCGCAGGAATACCGGCGAGCCGTGCGTGCGCGATCGCGTACTCACTGAACCGCAGTTCACCGATCGAGTGCGCGTCGCTGTCGAGCGCGAACATGCATCCCGCATCGAGCGCGTGACGCGCCAGCTCGAAGTCGATGTCCTGCCGATGCCAGTTGCCGTCGAGCTCGATCGCCACCCGCCGTTTCGCCGCGGCCGCGAACACTCGCGGCCAATCAGCGCTGACACCAGGACGAGTGTTGAAGACACGCCCGCGCGGGTGACCCAGAATGGTCACGCCAGGGCCGTTCACGGCTCCGAGCATCCGAGCCGTTTGATCGTCCGTCCGACGCAGCTGCGAATGCGGCGACGCGACGACGAACTCGAACATCGATCGCTCGGACGGCTGCAAATCGAGATTGCCGTCGGCCAGGATGTTCGCCTCGATCCCCTTGAAGACGCGGAAGCGTCCTCCGAGGTCCGCGTTCAGCTCGTCGATTTCGCGGTGCTGCCGAGCCGCGTCGGTCATGCTGATGCCGCGCGCGATCGGCAACCCGTACGAATGATCGGTGATGCCCAGACAGGTCTGCCCGAGTTCCATGCGGCCTGAGCCATGACGGCGAGGCTCTCGCCGCCATCGCTCCACGTCGAATGCATCTGAAAGTCACCGCGATAGTCCGCGCGGTTCACCGTGCCTTTCGCAGCGGCGCCGAGAGCGCGTGCTGCATCGCAAAGTGACTGAGGTATGCGCCTCGATACTGGCGGCTCGACGTCACCTGCGACGGCCTGGTCGACTTCGCGATCGCCGCTTCAACTGTCGGCGAACGCCCCTGCTGCACGACCTCGGTGATGATTCGCGCACTGGCCGGTCCGACGAAATCGATCTCGCGGAGCGTTCCGGCCGCAACGAGATCGGCGACTGAAACCGGCAGCCCGATGATCGCCTTGGCGGCGCGCTTGTATCCGAACTGGCTTCGCTCGGTTGGCTGCAGCGCAGCCATGTCGTAGAGCAGCGCCGCGGCGGCCATGTTCACGTCGTCGTGCACGATGGCTTCCGCCACCTGCGTGTGGCGTGCGGCGCGCCGTCGTGGTTGCGCTGACTTCGGACTCGGCCGCTGATGGGTAGCCAAAGTTACACTCCCCGCCGAGACTCGGCAGCAAACGACAGACCCGCAGAATCACCAGCGTTTCTGCGCGCAAAGCTGTCGGCATCCCGCTTGCTTCGAAGCCCATGGGTGACGACGATGCAGGCTCTTTGCCGGCGGCGCCAGCGATCGCGATAGTGATCGGCTCGCTCGCGCTTGCGTCTTGCGGACGCCTGCATGTGGATGGCGGCACGGACGATCGGAACACCCACGGCAGTTGACGCCCGAGACGGCGATCCGTCACATCGTGCAGAATGCGACGCGTCCAGACTATGTCACCCACGATCAGGACGGCGCGACTCTCTGGAAGCTTACTCGCACTTTCTACGAACGTCGCGATTTTGCGCCCGCATGGATCGAAAACCGATCGCCCACGCCGCAGATGGAAGGCTTGCTGCGCGCCATCCATGCGGCAGATCGTGAAGGGCTCGATCCGGAGCTTTACAGCGCAAGCCTTCTCGATCAACGAAAGGCGGAGGCGTCGCGCGGATTTCTGACGAAGAAAGGGATTCGATCCGCAGGAGGCCATCGCCATGGACGTCTGGCTGACATGGCTCTACTTGAAGTTCGCGTCGGATCTCGCCGACGGGGTCGCGGATCTCGCGCACGCGGATCCGGCGTGGAAGATCGACAGCAAACCGTTCGATCCGCTGCCGCAGCTCGAGCGGGCCCTGCGCGACAACCGCGTCGCCGAATCGCTGTTCGAGCTCGCACCAACAGACCCGGACTACCGCGCGCTGCAGCGTGCGCTCGATGAGTATCGCGAGCAGGCCTCACGCGGCGGCTGGCCGCGAGTGCCTCCGAGTTTGAAATTGAAGCCGGGACAAAGCAGTCCGCTGGTTCCCGCCCTCGCGGCACGACTGGCCGCATCCGGCGACTTCACGGGAACCGCGGTGGCGGGCAACAAACCTGCGGTGTACGACCCCGACCTGCAGGAAGCCGTCAAGCGATTCCAGCGCCGGCACGGTCTCACCGACGACGGCGTCGTCGGACCGGCGATGGTCGCCGAGATGAACGTGCCGATCGAAGCGCGCATCCGGCAAATCGAGTTGAACATGGAGCGATGGCGATGGCTGCCGCGCGATCTCGGCGATCCTCACATCCTCGTCAACATCCCTGAAATGCGGCTCGACGTCTGGGATCACGGATCCAATGCGCTTTCGATGCGCGTCGTCGTCGGCAAGCCGGATACGCAGACGCCGATCTTCAACGACCGGATGACCTACCTCGTCTTCGCGCCGTTCTGGAACGTGCCGGCTGACATCGCGCGAGAAAGAGACGCTTCCGTCGGCCCTGAGCGACCCGCGCTTTCTCACCCGCATGAACATGGAGGTCGTGGACGCGTCAGGCAAGCCGGTCGAAGCCGACGACATCGACTTGTCGAGCCCGGACAAGTATCGGTTCCGTCAGCGGCCCGGCACGTCGAACGCGCTCGGCCTGGTGAAATTCATGTTTCCGAACCAGTTCAACGTGTACCTGCACGACACGCCGGCCGATTCGCTGTTCAGCCGCGCGAGCCGATCGTTCAGCCACGGCTGCGTGCGCGTCGAACAACCGGAGAAACTCGCCGAGTACGTGCTGCGGGATCAACCGGACTGGACACCCGAGCGCATCACCGAAGCGATGCATGCGAGCTGAAGAGCGCATCGTGAAGCTGAAGGCCGCCATTCCCGTCTACCTGGGATACTGGACGGCAGCGGGTGACACCAGACCGTTTAGGTGCAGTTTCGGAAGGACGTCTACGGAATCGACGGGCAGCAGACCGCGAAGCTAGCCGAGCGCCTCGAGAGAATGAAGCAGGGCGCGCTCGCGGCAGGGTCAACGCTGGCGCAGGATGTCCCGGTCGCCACCAGCGGGCGGCAATAGAGAACTATCTCATAAGGATGAGGCTCGTCCCCAGCCGCGAGCGAGCATGGCGAGCGAGCCACGCGACCGGAGCGCGCCGGCGCAGCGGCGCGCGAGAGAGCGTGTGGGGGAGTTCGAGGGGCGAAGCCCCTCGATTAGAGTTAGGGGCGACAGAACTGCGTGACGCAGCCGAGGAGTTCGTCGAGATCGACGGGCTTCGACAGGTACGCGTTTGCGTGGATCCTCTCGAGTCGCTCGCGGCCCGCGGCGGATACGACGATGACGGGTATGTCGGCGAGTGACGCATCGCGGATCTGTTCCTGACGGAACTGCCAGCCGTCCATGACCGGCATCATCAGATCGAGAAGGATGACGCACGCGCCCACCCCCGAGCCCAGCCGTTCGAGCGCCCGCTTACCGTTTTCCGCGGTCTCGACCTTGTAGCCTTCGAGTTCCAGAAATCGCCCGAGCATTTCTCTCGTATCCAGATCGTCTTCGACAATCAATACTGTCGCGGTCACGCGTTGCTCCTCCGGTTAGCAGCGTCCTGGATCGTCTCGGCCACGACTTCGGCGAGCGCGTCGGGCATACAGGGCTTCTGAAGAATCCGATCGCAGCCGGCCGCCATCGCACGCTGTTCGTGTTCGTGCCCGCCGTATCCACTCAAACAAATGATTGGGGTGGCCCGAAGAGCCGGGTCAGCGCGAACACGGGCGATCAATTCGAAACCGTCAATGCCGGGCAGCGACAGGTCGGTGACGATGACATCAGGCGGCTTCAGGCGCATCATCGTCAGCGCATCTTCACCGTCGGCTGCCGTCACCACCTCGAAGTCGAGGCCGAGAAACTCGGCATACATCTGCCGAGTGTCCAGGTGATCTTCGACGAGGAGCACCCGAGACGTGCCGCCGCCTCCAAGGTTCACCATCAATGGCGTCTGACCCGCGTGCGCCGCTCGCGGCTCGTTGATTGACTCTTCAGATAGTTACAGATTTCGTGAACGAGATCGGACGGCAGGCACGGCTTCGCGATGAATCCGTCGCATCCCGCGGCGCGAGCCCGGTCGCCTTCGGTCGCGAGCGCGTGCGCGCTCAGCGCGACAATCAAGGAGATGGCTGGTGTCCGGAGAAGCCTTGAGAAGTCGCGTGGCCTCCCAGCCGTCGATGCCGGGCAGGGACAAGTCCATCAGAATCAAATCGGGCTGCAGCCTGCGCGCCTTGTCAATCGCTTCTCGCCCATCGCGCGCCGTCTCCGCGCGAAAACCGCTGAACTCGAGGTAGTCGCGATACATCTCGCGCGCGTCGTCGAAATCCTCGACCACCAGAATCAAGGCCTTGTGAGCGGGGTCACTCATGCTGCCGGGATCACCGGTGACTGGACCGCTCGCGGATGAGATCCCGGATCGCAGTCTCGAGATCCTCAGGCGAGCAAGGCTTTGGGAGCACCGCATCACAACCGGCGCGACGGGCGCGCTCCGGATCCGACGCGAACGCGGCGTACCCGGTGACCGCAATTACAGGAACGTCACTGGTGCGCGAATCCTGTCGGAGCCGACGAGTCAATTCGAACCCGTCGATCCCAGGGATGTTAAGGTCGGTCACGACCACGTGTGGGCGGGAATCAAATGCCCGTTCGAGCGCCTGCAGGCCGTTGTGAGCCTGATCGACGCGGAAACCGGCGCCCGTCAGCCACTCTGCATACATACGGCGACCATCCTGGTCATCTTCGACGAGGAGCACGATTGGAGGCGATTCCCCCGATTGCATCTGGGTCTCCGGGCACCAAGTATAAGGCGGCCCGGTCGGTTAAGACCAGACGGCGTGGCGACTCGCCCCCGGTCCTATCTCCCAACACTGCTGAGCTTAGCCCTCGTCGCCGACACGCCGTCGACCCGTTTTGCCCGCGTCATTTCGCGATTCCGTTGAGCGTAGCGACACACGTCACCATGTAAGTTCTGCGCGCGGCTTTTCGGGTTGCAGACCGTCAACGGTGCCGGTTTTTCAGTGTGTCGAAGCTGTCGCTCGCGATTCGTGAACGGAAGGCTGCAAGCAACATTCCCTTCAGTTCATCATTTCGCTGCCGCGACGATGGCTAAGCGATCGCCTTTCGGCGACACGGCAAGGCGCGTGACATCCCGCAGGCCGAAGCCGCCGAGATTCACCACCGGCGTCCAGCTCGAATCACCGGTACGCCATTGATAGAGCGTGGAGTTGACGGCGACCAGAGCCGACCCGTCGGCCATCCAGGTCAAGTAGGGTTCAGTGAGCCCGGGAGGCGGCGCGGTAAGAACTCCGACTTGAACGGACGACGATGTCGAAGTCTTGAATAGCCGTTTTATCGTGAGCGTCGTTGTTGTCGATGGGTCTGCTGACCTGCGTTCGCGATGAACAAAACTGACGCCACCCGACGGCATCCGCTGGATCGACCGCCCGATATCGGACGCGACGATTTCCACTTTGCCTGTCTGCGTGTCCGCGACCTGCAGGGTTGAGGGTTGACCATTCTGACCGAGTACAAACAGAGCGACTGTTCTGTCGTCCATCCATGCGTAGTACCCGACCGGCCGGATCTCGGGAAGGATGACGGACGTCTCACCTCGTGCATTGTCGCTGTTGGCGACCTGCCACAATCGCTGTGTGCCATCGGCTTCAACTCTCACGACGGAAATGTTCTTGCCGTCCGCCATCATGACCGGCGAGAACTCACCTTCCGGCGTGTTGGTGACGCGCCACATGAGATGTGACGCGATCCCATACCGAAAGATGTCCGTGGCTGGCGTCGCCGCAACGCCACCGCGAGCGTCGCGCGCCGGTCCCGCGCTGCCACGTGACGATGCGAACAGAATCTCGTTTCCGTCCGGCGTGAACGAGGGTTGATTGTCGTAGCCAGGGTTCGTCGAAATGTTGATCGGTGATCCCACCGTCAGCCTGCCGCCTGCTGACGAGAGAGATGCCAGATAGATTTCGGTGTCCTGGGATGGAGTTGCGGAAGACGATGGCGGCTGTGCGGTCAGATCGGTCGAGGGGTCGTGCACGTCGATCGTGATCGCATGGTTCCTCGCGAGAGTGACGCCGGGCAGCTCGGCCAACGCCGCCAGCACTTCATCGAACGTCAACGGCGTCGTCGCGAGCGTGCCGATCTGTTTGCTGAACAGCGCCTGCTCGATGTCGGCATCGAGCAGCGTCACGCGATTGTCCTGACGGAACGGGCTGTTCGTACGCACGATTGGCGCGGCCGAGCTCACTGCGAGTGTGATCCGCGCTCCGTGCATCAGCTTTTTGAGCGCTGCCATTTCGTCCGCCGGACCCGTTGCCCACGACGCAGGTGGCTCAGCGGAAGGGTCCATTCCAAACTGCGGAAAGCGGAACGTGTATCGCTCGAGGCCTCCCGCGATCGGTTCGAGCGTCACCGCTATCCTGGTCGACGCCGTGTCACCCTTCGCCGCGATGAAGCCTCGCGCGCCGGGAATCTGCGGCAGCAGCGTCCAGGCTCAGCGCACTCATGTCGCTGAAGTCGTAGGTCAGCTGCCAGCCGATAGAGTCGGCCGTCTCGATCGGCCTCGAAGAACGAAGTCGAAGGTTCGTGCCCCGTCCCGGACTTTGTGCGGCCGTCTCGAAATCCCGCCGGAGGTCGCGGAAGGCAGCCGGATCCAGAACAGTGGCCGGGGTATCCGGGGACGCGAGTTTCTGAAACCTCAGGATATCGGCCGGCCGGATCGTCGCCGTCTGCTCCACCGTGCCGGAGCCATCGGGCCGGACCGTGACGAGCACGTTCGACGTGAAGCAGCCGGAGAATCCGACGGCACAGACAGTGATCGAGGACGTCGCCACAATCGCCTGAACACGTCAATGTTCCTGACTCGCCGACGATGCGCAATTCGGCAACTGACCAGTAGTAGGTCTCCTCGTTCCCAGTTGGGTGAAGCGCACGATACCTCGCCGGCCGCGGCTCGAACGTGAACGGCATTGGAATGTTGAGCGGGTCCTCGAGCGCGGCGGACAGCGCGACGATCGCGGCATCGCCGTTCCATGCCGTGGACCAGCTCGATCCATCGTCAGCGACGTCTCGATCGAGCAGCTTGCGCGGAAAGTCGGCGACGAACCCGGCGATCAGTGAGCTCGGCGCCAGTCGACCTGCCGCTCGGAGCCGAGGTCGATCGTGAAGGTGTCGCCGGGCCGCTGCTCGCGGCCGCACGCCCATCTCGTCTTGATGTCGCCATCGATCATCGCGCCCACGATCGCTGCGTTGCACTGCGCCGTGATCGACGCAATCGGCAGTGGCTGCCCCTGCGGACTCGGAAGCGCCGAGGCGTAAGGGCCGCGTTCGACTCGGAACGATGAATATCGATCGTCCTGATAGACGAGCGATGACCTGTGGAGCGGCCAACAGGAAATCGTCGCAGACCGTCGCCCGGGATCCCAATCGTGATCGATCACGACCTCGATCGGCCCGTAACGACGACAGCCGCGTCAGCACAGCCGGATCGTGCTGTTTGATCATGTACTGCATCGCCCAGTAGTGCGGCGCGAAGTATCCGCTGTAGCCGTTGAACAGCGGACGTTTGTGCTCGGTGGCGCGATAAGAGCGAGATGCTGTCGTGCGACGGCACCGGCGGCAGATCGAGTCGCGCGACGACGCGCGTGTGGACTCGGCCGAGCTGCCGGCCGCTTCTCCATGACGATCGGTCGCGGCCAGCCATCGGCCAGAATTGCCGACGCACGCCATCGCCGGAATCGCGCGCGCAAATCGCGGCCATCGCGCGGTGATCTGACGCAGCGCAAGCGCCGCAGCAATCGACAGGCATAGCGCCGCCAGCATCCAGAATCGCGCCGGGCACGCGAATGCCCTCGACGCCGGGAAGCATCATCAACCAGGCGTACGGCGCCTTGTAGATGATCGGCGGTCGAGCAGCGTCGGCGCCGGCCCGAGACTCAACAGCCACATCACGGACGGCGGCGAGCGCATAAAACGTCATCGCCGATCGTCGCCGCCACGCGGTCCGACCGGACGGGTGCATCGCGCCGGCGATGACCAGACAACAGCAGACCCGACCGACAGCGGCTTGTGCGGCGTCCCGACCGACAAGCAGCCGGATGCCGCCGATCTCGAGCTTCCACGGATCCGAAGTAGAACGGCGAGGCCGCAATGGCGAAGAACAGGACCGCGAGCGCGACAAATACACGCGCGATCTGCAGCCGGCCGATCTGCTCCTTCGCCGCATTGCGCCAGCCAATCACCAACCCGAGAATGACGAGGACCGACAACCGTCAGGCCGGGAAAAATGTCGGCTTCGGGATGATGGACGACGTTCAGCCATCCCCAGACGCCAGAAGATTGTCTGGTGCCTTGAGTACGCTGCCGACATCGGCGCTGAACGATGATGATTTCATCGATGCCCGCGGCGCAACCCGTAGGCGTGCTGAAATCGCCAGTAGCCATAGAGCACCGGCACCAGCAGCGCGATCGCGATGGCCCAGGCGACGCCGATCGCGAACGAGCGCACGGAGCCGGTTTGGCCCCTTCGCAGAACCACAGCAGCCAGAGGCCAATCAGCACCGACAGGTAGAACAGGTAATACCCGCAGGCGAGCGCCTGCAGCAGCCACGACGACGGCGAACAGCGACGACCCAGCGGGTGCGGCGATTCTCGAAGTAACGATGCAGCGCCGCCAGCGCGACCGGCATCCAGTAGGCGGACAGCACCTGCACGTGCGCGAACTGCGCCATGCGATACGGCGCAAAGCCGAATGCGAGCCCGGCGAGAAATGCGCAGTCGTGCCGGCGCGAGATCGTGTAGGCGAGAAAGTACGCCGCGATGCGCGGAGAGCACGAACGACAGAAAGAACGCGACGTTGTAGGCGAGCAGCGGATCGCCGGTCAGCCAGATGATCGGCGTCGTGAAGATCGTCAGCCCGAGCAGATGCTCCGAGAACGCCATCGTCCCGGCAACCGGATAGAACTGCGGTCCGTTCCACCATGACGCTGGTCAGCGGCAGCGACGCGTGCGTCCCACGCGAGAATCCACGTGTTCAGCAGCGGATCGCCGAGATCGTTCGGAACGAGGCTGGCTGGATGAACAGCGAGCGGCCAGGTCAGCGCGACGGTCAGCAGAAGATAGACGACGGCAGCGAGAACAACAGGATGCAAAGACCGACGCATTTGGATTCACGAAGTATACGGCACGTGATGCGTGAGCCGTCGGCGGAGGCCTACGCATATAATCCGCGTCATGACACGAAGTCGCTATGCCGCAATCCGCCATGCACGGCGTGCGGCGGCGCGCGATGATCGTCGCTGGCAGCGGCTGCCATGCCGCAGGACAGATCGGGTCGGCATCGCTCGGGTGCTCGCCGATATTCGCCGCGAGGGGCTCGAGCGATCGCAGGTGATGACAGCGTTCGATCAGTTCGTGACGGTGATCGGCCCGCGGCTCACCGGCTCGCCCGCGCACAAAGCGGCGGCGGACTGGGCGACGACGACGCTGACGTCGTGGGGCCTGAGCGATGCGCAGCTCGAGCCGTGGGAGTTCGGGCGCGGGTGGGTGCTCGATCGGCAGGTGATCGAGATGATCGAGCCGCGCTACATGCCGCTCATCGGCTACGCGGAGGCGTGGTCGGCACCGACAGCACGGCGAACTCGTCGGGACGCCAGTATCGGTTGCGGGCCGGACGGCCGCCGAATCGCGGCGATGCGCAACGCGCTCGCCGGCGCGATCGTCCTGACGCAGCCGGTGCAGACGGCGTTCGTCCGCGAAGATCGCCCGCAGCCGTCGCCAGCGACGTCGCCGGTTCGAATCGGCGCGCCACCGATGCCGCGAACCGGCGCCGACGACAGCTCGCGCAGGCGCTGCGCGACGCCGGGCGCGGCGTGCTGCTGCGCGCAAGCGCCGGGGAGCACGGCACCGTGTTCGTGCTCGGGACCGATCGCGGCGCCAACGCGCATGCCGACCATGGTGCTCGCCGCCGAGCACTACAACATGATCGCGCGCATGGTCGAGAAGGGCGTGCCGGTCAAGCTCCGCGTCGGCATCCAGTCGCACTACCTGACCCACGGACACGAAGAGCTACAACGTCGTGGCGGATCTGCCGGGAACCGATCCCGCTGCTGAAGAACGACGTCGTCCTTCTCGGCGGTCATCTCGATTCGTGGCACACGGGCACCGGCGCGAGCGACAACGCCGACGGCGCCGCGGCGGTCATGGAGGCGCTGCGGATTCTGAAGGCGGTCGGCGCACGGCCGCGCCGCACGATTCGGGCGGCGCTGTGGAGCGGCGAGGAAGCAGAACCTGCTCGGATCGAAGGCGTACGTGGCGCAGCACCTCGCCGGCGACGCCAACACGCGACGCACGTGAACATCTCTCGCTGTATCTCAACATCGATCCGGGAATGGGGCCGATCTACGGCTGGTACTCGGAAACAGAGTCCCGCGGCGAAGGCGCTGTTCGACGCCTGGCTCGCGCCGCTGAAGGATCTCGACGGACGGCGAAACGTCATCGCCGGCATCACGAACACCGATCATCTCAGCTTCAAGGCGGTCGGCGTTCCCGGCTTCACGCCGATCCAGGACTACGCCACCTACGACGTGCGCACGCACCACACCAACGTGGACACCTACGAGCGGGTCCGCGAAGCAGGACCTGAAGCAGAACGCGCGTGCTCGCTGGCCTGGTTCGCCTACAACGCCGCGATGATGGACGAACGGTTCCCGCGCGAGCCGAAGTAGGAGCGAGGACGTCGATGATCACGTCCAGGAGTTCGCCATGAGATGCCCCGAAGAGCGCGTTCGACATCGTCATGGAACGGCTGCGAAAGAAGGACGCCGAGGCGGGAATCGAGCAGACGCCCGCTGACCGACGCGCAGCGCGCGGCGATTGCCGAAGCGCGCGAGCGTCTACGAGGCGCAGGTCGCGGAACGCCGGATCATGCACCAGTCCACGGTTGCCGGCGTCTTCGATCCCGGCGGAACTGGACGAACGTGAGAGCGAGCTCCGCCGCGATCTGGATCGCTTCGAGCGCGAGCGCGAGGAAAAGGTCAAAAGGATCCGGGCCGACGCCGTAGATCGCTGGCAGCCGCGGAGTCGACCGGATTCCGGACAGGCTTGCCGCCCAGTCGCGCGGTTCGTCGGTGACCGGCTGCAGGATGACGTAGCTGACCGACGATCAGCGCGAGCAGCACCAGCACGCCGATTCCCTGGCCGACGTTCGGCGCCAGCCCGAACACGCTGATCGTCACGCGCGTCACGATCGCCCAGATCAGCGGACCGGTGATCGCCGAGAATCGGCCGACCATCCCGTAGAGCCCGTAGAACTCCCCGATGCGCGTCGGCGGCGTCAGCCGAAGCATGTACGGCCGGTCGGCGGCCCAGACGCCGCCGAGCGCAATACCGGCCGAGCAGGCGACGACGTAGAGCGTGAGCAGCGGCAGACCGAGGATGCCGATCGCCGCGGCCAGCAGAAAGACGCCGACCCACAGGTACAGCACGTAGTTCAACGTCCGCTTCGGGCCGACGCGATCGACGATCCATCCCCACGCGAACCCGCCGACGACCGCGAAGCTGATCGCCGTCATCATGACCAGCTTTGCCGGTCGCTCTCTCCCTGATCGTGGGTCAATCCGGTGTGCTCGGCGACGTTAATCGTGTAGAGCATCATGATCGAGATCACGGTGTTGATCGGATCGGTGTAGAAGATCCGCCCGACCAGAAATCGCACGAGCCCGGATACTGTCTGCCCGGATCGAATCGTCCGCAGCGTTTCGGCGGTGGACTCGCGCAGCATGGCCAGGCTGAAGACCTCGCGCGGGTTCGGGTTGCCTCGCTCCTTGACGAAGAGGAAGCACGGCAAGCGCGAAGAGCAGGAAGAACACGCGCGATCATCGTGAACAGGAACGGCTTGTCGGACGAGCCGAAGACCGCGTCCATTCCGAGGCCGACGGCGATGTAGGATCCGAGGTAGCCGACGCCGACCCCGATGCCGCTGATCTTTCCGCGATTGCCTTCGTGGCTGACCTCCGGAAGCATCGCGTCGTAGAACTGGAGGCCGGCCTGATAGGCGACGTTGGCGATGACGAAGCAGAGCGCGGTCAGGAAGAAGCCGCCCCGCGCGAGCAGCGCGGTGAAGACGACGCAGATGACCGTGCTGACGACGAGAAACGGCATGCGGCGGCGGGCGCGATCGGTCATCGCGCCGAGGACCGGCGAGGCGATGAAGATGAGCCCCATCGAGATCGCGGTGATGACGCCGTAGACGGAGTCGGCGCGAAGCGCGCCGACCTGATCGCGGACCCAGGTGGAAAAGTAAACCGAGACGACGCCCATCGAGAAGATGGTGTTCGCCAGGTCGTACAGGACCCAGCTGACGACCGCGCGCGTCGGAATCTTTCTCGGTCTCCGGACCGACTGCTGCGCGCTGCGAGGGGACCGGCACTCAGCGCTTCGGGGCCGCGGTACACGGCGCCACCCTTCATGACAAAACGAACGCGCGTGAGCGCGGAGATGTCGTGCGTCGGATCGCCATCGACCGCAATGACATCGGCGAGCAGCCCTTCCTTGACCCGGCCGATGCGATTCTCCATGTGCAGCACGCGCGCGGCGATGGACGTCGCGCTCTTCAGCGCCGCGTCGGCGCGTCATGCCGTAGTTGACCATGAGTTCGAGCTCGCGCGCGTTGTCGCCGTGCGTGAAGACGCCGACGTCGCTGCCGCTCAGGATCGTGACGCCGGCGTCGAGCGCCGCTTTGAAGCTGGCGCGCTTGCGTGCGATCCCCGGCGGCTCCGGCGCCGCTTCCCTTCTTCCAGCCGGCGTACTGCGCGGTCGCGTCACCGGCGGCGAGCGTTGGGCACAAGCGCCACGTTCTTCTCCGCCATCAGCTTGAAGACCTCGGGCGTCCCGCGTCGCCATGCTCGATGGTTTCGACACCGGCCATCGACGGCACGACGCATGCCCTCTGCGCGTGGTCGAGTGCGCGACGACCGGACGACCGCTGCTCCGCGCCGTTTCGACGATCGAGGTCAGCTCCGGCGAGCGAAAATGTCGGCGCCGCTTCACCGCGCGCGCCCCATCGATAGTCGGCGTAGACCTTGATCCAGTCGGCGCCGTGCCCGATCTGATCGCGGACGACGCGAACGAGCGTGTCGCCGTCGGCTTCCTCGGCGCCCTGCGGCACGCGCCATTCGAGCGCAAACCCCTTCGGGCCATAGCTTCCGGTCGCGACAATCGCGCGCGTGGACGACGAGCATTCGCGGCCCGGGAATGATGCCCTGCTCGACCGCGTCCTTCAGTTCGACGTCGGCGTAGCCTGCGCCTTCGGTGCCGAGATCGCGAATCGTCGTGAAGCCGGCCATCAGCGTCGCGCGCAGGTGATTGACGGCACGCGCCGTGCGCACGCCAAGCGACTCGTGCAGCACCTGATCGTTCCAGCTCGTCTCGTCGTAGGGATGAAGCAGCACGTGCGAATGCCCTTCGACGAGACCCGGGAAGCAGTGTCAGACCCGGGCAGATCGACGATCGTTGCGCCGGCGCGTCGACACGTTCGCGGCGGGACCGACGGCCTGAATGCGATCGCCCTCGACGCGGACCGCCCAGCCTTCGTGCATCGCGTCGCCGTCGAAGACGCGGGCGGGCCTGCAGACACCGTGACCGCCGCTCGGCCCGCCCGGCGGTCCCTGCGCAAAGGCGACGCCTGCGGATCAGCAGTGCCGCCACGCAAATCACACGGCGTCTCGTCTGCATCGGTGCGCGCTCGGCGCTACTTGCCCGGACCGGGCATCGGCACTTCCTTGTAGTCGGCGGGGATCTCGAAGGCATCGGCGGGCGCGGCCTCCTCGGCGATTTGCGTGACCGCCGATCCGCATCTCGAATCCCATCAACTGCATGCGTCTGCCGCAGCACGAGACCGCCCTGCGCGATCTTGTCGAATCCCATCGCGCTCATCATCGCGTTGGCACCCTTGGCGACGATCTCGGCGTATTTCTGGTACTGCGTCGGTCGTGACACAGCGTCGCCGGTCATGTTCAGCGTCGTCGGGAAGTCAGGCGGAAGCGTCGAACGCGCCGCTTCAGGGATCGGGCAGGTTCATCTTCCAGTCGAAGGTCACCACCTCGCACTTGGCTCCCGGCGACCGTTTCGAACTGCCCGGTTCGCTTCGCGGTGACTTCCGGCGTCGGGACGCCGGCCGCCTTCATCTCCTCCGAGCGCCGATTGCACGCTCGTCTTCCAGTAGGTCTTCTCTTTCGGGATTCAGGACCGACGAGCGTCCCATCGGGCGAGAAGATGTGATGGTTCCGGCCGGCTGCCCCATCGCCGACTGCAGGTATTCGATCCGCGCACCCTTGTCGCCAACCAGATACACGACATCGGCCGTCGCCGCCCGGGCACCATCTGTTTCATCACGGCATCGGCCATCATGCCGATCATCGGATTGGCCGGCTGCGTCGGCGCGCTGTCTCGGCTTTCTTGATCTCCATGTGCGTCGTGTATTTCAGATCGGCGCGCAGCGGCAGCGGCACGCGTCACCACGACATGCGCGCAGAGCACGTCTCGCGAGACATCCGAATTGTTATTCCTGAAACGTCTCCGAACAATTGAATGTCGATCGGTTCCTGAGTATCCGCGAACCAGATGTCGACAGCCAGGAACGGCTGGTCGCGTCGATCCCGATAATATGCGCCGGCAAGCGCGGATTCGCCACGGCGATCCGGTCGAGCTCGGCGCGCAAGTGCGTCGAGGTCCTTTCGGAGTGTCGCGTAGCGCTCGAGCGCGTCGCGTCCGATCTTCTGATCCGCACCCGTCGTCATGCCGGCGAGGTAGGTGATGTGCGCCTGCAGACCGGGCTTGCCGTATCGCACCGGTTCGGTGAACAGCTTCGCGGCGATCGCATCGACCTGCCTCGCCTGTTCGTCTTGTCGCCGCCGGACTCGCCGCCTCGCAGCTTCGGCTTGCGCGTCGCGAACACGCGCGGCGAGCTGACTCGCGTCGGTGACCAGCTGGCGCATGCGCAGGTTATGTTCGAACTGTTCCTTCAGGTCCGCGACCGTCACGCCGTCAGCGGCGACGTTGGGATCGATCAGCACGGTGAACGGTTGCGTCTGCGACGACGGCTACCGACTCGTCAGCCGCGCCTGATAAGAACCCGGTGCGGCGCGACAATTCCGGCCTGATGCCGCACGTCCCAGACGAAGCGGTTCATGCCTTCGAGCTTTGGTGACTCGCGGCAGCGAACCCGCCGCGTCCGCGGCCGAACGCTGGCGCCGCGTCAGGATCGTCGGAATCCGCCGGCCGCCGCCGCACCGCGACCACGTCCGCCACGGCCGCCGCCGCCGGAGCGTCGCTGCTGTACGAGTTCACGAGGCCGCCCGAGGCATCGAGGATGTCGATCGTCACCGGCCCGTTCGGAACGGTCGGCAGGTAGTAGTCGATATTCGGCCCGAGCACGCCGGCGGCCGTGCGGGTCCGATAGCCGTCGCGCGGCTTCAGCAGGCGGACCTCCGATCGCGAGGTCGTCGCGCGTGAGCTGATGAAGCGGCGTGATGTTGTCGAGAATCCAGAAGGCACGTCCTTGCGTCGCGACGACCAGATCCTTGTGATGCACCTTGATGTCGGTGATCGGAACGTTCGGCAGGTTCAACTGGAACGACTGCCAGTGCGCGCCGTTGTCGAACGAAATGTACATGCCGAATTCCGTGCCGGCGTACAGCAGGCCTTCGCGATCGGGATCTTCGCGCACGACGCGCGTCGGCGTGTCGGCCGGAATCCCGTTCGATCCGTCGGTCAGGCGCTTCCAGGTTCTTGCCGTAGTCGTCGGTCGCGTAGATGTAGGGCCGATAGTCGCCGAGCAGGTATCGATACGCCGCGTAGTACGCCGATCCCTTCCGATGCGGCGAGGCTTCGATGTACTGAACGCGACCGCCGGGCTCCATGTCCTTCGGCGTCACGTTCGTCCAGGTTCGCCCGTTGTCGCGGGTGACGAAGAACGGACCGTCGTTCGAACCCGTCCAGATGACGCCTTTCTCGAGCGGCGACTCCGCAATCGCGTACAGCGTGCTGTAGAACTCTTCGCCGGTCACATCGCGCGTGATCGGCTCGCCGCTGACGCCCTGGCAGCAATCGGGATGCGCCGTCAGATCCGGCGAGATCTTTTCCCACGTGACACCCTTGTCGCGCGTGCGGTGCAGATACTGCGACCCGTAATACAGCACGTCCGGATCGTGCGGCGACAGCGGCCATCGGCGACACGCGCTGCATCCGGTAGATCGAGATCGCGCGCCGGGTTGCCATAGAGCGACTGCGCCGCCGATCCAGTAGTTCTTTTCCTGGCCCGTCTTCAGGTTCATGACGCTGTACTGCCCCTTGCAGGAGCCGTACACGATGTCGGGATTCAGCGGGTGCGGCATGATCGGACCGGTTTCGCAGCCGGGCCCGCCGCGCCAGTCGTCGCGCGCAGAACGGATCCGCCTGGCTCGTGATGATGACGGTCGAGTCGTCCTGCTGCGCGCCATACAACTTGTAGGGGAACTGATTGTCCAGCCAGACGCCGTAGAACTCGCCGGTCACCTGGTTCAGCTGCGACGACCACGTGCGGCCGCCGTCGAACGACACGTTGGCGCCGCCATCGTTCGACTGAATCATGATGTTGCCGTCCTTCGGATTGATCCAGATGTCGTGATTGTCGCCGTGCGGTGTGCGCAGCAGCGTGAACGTCTTGCCGCCGTCGGTCGATTTGAAGAAGCTCTCCGCCCCGGCATAGACGACGTCCGCATTGGTCGGATCGGCGCCGAGCGTGGTGTAGTAGAACGGCCGCTGAATCAGGGACGCCTTGCGAATTCACCAGCGTCCACGTCTGCCCGGCATCATCCGATCGATAGAGCCCGCCACCGGGAAGCGCCTCGACGAGCGCGTAGATCCGATCGGGCTTGGCATTGGTGACGGCGAGATTCGCCTTGCCGATCAGTTCGGTCGGCAAGTCCGGTGCGTGATCGTGCGTGAAGGTGCTTGCCGCCGTCGGTGCTCTTGAAGAACCCACCGTCGCGCGATCCGCTGATGATCGTCCACGGCTTGCGTTCGAGCCGCGACATCCAGGCATACACGACGTTCGGGTTGCCAGGCTGAACTTCGACGTCCATCGCACCGACGCCGTCGTTGAGGTACAGCACTTTCCGCCACGTCTTGCCGCCGTCGTCTGTCTTGAACACACCGCGTTCGGCGTTTCGCTTGAACGCATCGCCGTAGGCGGCGACCCACGCGATGTTGGGATTGGTCGGATGGATTCGGACCGCTCCGATCTGTCCGGCGTTATAGAGGCCGAGCGAACTGCCAGGTCGCGCCACCGTCGGTCGTTCGATACACACCACGGCCGGTCGACACGTTGCTTCGAACGCCGTCGGATCCGGTGCCAACGTAGATGATGTTCGGATCCGAGTCCGCGACCGCAATCGATCCCATCGACCCGAGCGGGATCTTCCCGTCGGCGATCGGCGTCCACGTTCCGCCGCCATCGGTCGTCCGAAACAGTCCACCGCTCGCAACGCCCATATAAAACGTGCGCGGCTGCGACGGCACGCCGGTCACGGTCGTCACTCGCCCGCCGCGCGACGGTCCGACGAGCCGATAGTTCAGGCCCTTGAAGCAGCGCCGGATCGACAGACGCCATATGGCTGTGGCCGGTCGGGCGCCTGGAGACGGTGCGCGCCAGCGGCGAGGCGATGGGAGATCAACGGAATGAAGAGATAAGGCGACGCTCAGCGACGCGCTTCATGAGGACGCGTCTGCCGTGGGCATGAGGCGCGCCGATCGATAGTGCGGATGCAGGCGGTGCGCTCGGCGGTCGCGAATTCGGTGGCGAGGATCGGCCACTCAGGTGAGTAATTCGCATCAGCACTTCTTTAGGCTCTGGATGCATGCCGAAGTGCCAGCGCAGCTTGGCCAGCGGATCGCGGGGCGATCGTTCGGCAGCAGGTTGACGGCGTCGACGACGTTCTCGCGCGATAGCGGTTTGCGGAGCAGCGCGACGACACCGAGATCGAGCGCACGACGAACGTGCTCGTCGTCGGACAGACCGGTCATCAGGATCACCTGCGGCGGCAGCGATGTGCGCAGTGCGGCGCACACGGCAAAGCCGTCCGGCGGCGGCATGATCAGATCGAGCAGGACGATGTCCGGATAGTAGACCGACGCCGCATCGAGCGCCTCGCGGCCGGACGTCGCCGTCACGACCGCATACCCCTCGTCTTCGAGCCAGATCGCGATCAGTCCGGTCAGTTCATTTGAATCGTCGACAACAAGAACCCGGATCGAACCGCGGCGGCTGCGCGGCCCCTCGCGTGCCTGCGAGCGACGCCAGCGTGGTCGCCCACACCCGGTTACATTTCGGGCATTGGTAGTACGCACGGGCGTCTTCGTGTCCGGCCGGAGTCGCCTCACATCCACACCGAGGGCAACGGATGTCCATAAACATGACGGTCGTCGGACCGCCCCTGCATTACAAGACGGCAGGGGCCGGAGAAGCTGGGGTATATGTCTGACAGGCAATCGGCGCGCCAGAAGTTGAAGGTCACCGAACGGCAGTCGCGGCACCCTCAATAATGTAAGGGTCTGTAGCGGCGATCTACGTAACCATCCCACGCGCGATCGCGGAGCTCGCCATGAACACCTCGCTCGCTCTCTCGATGTTACGATCCGGCATCCATGAGCTTGGTGAAGCGCCCGCGCACCACCCCTGCGGCTCTCATCCTGCAATCATCGCCGCCTCTGCCGTCACGCTTCTGTGGATGGGGCGGGTTCCGATCTGCAAGTGCGGATACGTGAAGCTATGGCACGGCGTCGTTCAGAGCTCCGAGAACTCGCAGCACCTCACCGACTGGTACACGTTCACCCACGTCATCCATGGGTTCGCGTTCTACGTTCTGCTCTGGCTTGGTCGGACGCCGCTGGAGCGTCGGCGACGCGGCTCGTGCTTGCGGTGTTGGTGGAATCAGCGTGGGAGATTGTCGAGAACACCGACTTCATCATCAATCGCTATCGCGAAGCGACCATCTCGCTCGACTACTACGGCGACAGCGTCGTCAATTCGGTGTCCGACATCGTGGCGATGATCGTCGGGTTCGTTCTGGCGGCGCGCCTGCCGGTCTGGGTCACGTCGCTCCTGGCGATCGCGATCGAATTGATACTGGCGTAGTGGATTCGCGACAATCTGACGCTCAATATTCTGATGCTGATTTACCCGCTGGAGGCGGTCGTCAGTGGCAGGGGGTGGGAATGCTGAATGTGAATGCGAATGCCGATGTACAGTCGGCGTCAACGTTAGCTCGGGATTCCGAGCGCGTCCGAGCCAGCGCGCAAGCGATTGAGCCGGTCGAAGCCAACTTCGGTGCACTATTAGATTCTGGTTCGCTTATCGACTCCCCAGATGCCGACGCCGCGCGAGGCGATGTACAGAAAGACAAAGCAGTAGAGGACCGCGAGTTCGCCGCCGTTCTGGATGGGAACACGTCCGCGCGGGAAATGGGCGGTGAAGTACGCGATACGCCATCTCGCCGCTCGCGATGAACGCCGCAGTGCCGGTCAGAAACCCAATCGCGATCATCAGGCCGCCGACAAACTCAATGATTCCGGCAAGCCCGAACTTGGACGTCAGCGGCACCTGTTGACCGCCGAGCACGCCGAACAGCTTCTGCGCGCCGTGACACGCGAACAGCAGGCCGACGACGATTCGCATCAAGGCGTACAGCTGCGGACTGAATCGTCCAAGCACACGTTCCATCTATCCCTCCCGAGGTCAGCATAGATCAGCGGTGCCGCCGAAGCCGAGTCAGCAAGTCGAGAAAGTCCGCGGGCAGCGCCGCTTCGAACTCCAGACGACGTCCATCGCGCCGGATGGCGAATGGTCAGCCGTCGCGCGTGCAGCGCCTGCCGGCCGAACTCGATCGGCCGCAGCGAATCCGGATCCGTAGATGTAACGCTCCTCGCCGACGAGCGTGTGCCCGCGCAGCCGCGCCTGGATCCGAATCTGATTTCGGCGCCCTGTGTGCAGCTGACTTCGATCAGCGACGCGCCGTCGAACGACTCGAGCAATCGTGTACTCGACTGAGCGCCTCTTGTCCTCGGGGATCGCGGGGATGCGTTTCTTTCTGGATGAGCGCCTTCTCGTCCCAGACGAGCATGTCGCGCCAGGTTCCGCGAAGACGGATCCGGCGTGCCGTACACGACCGCCCAGTAGACCCGCTCCGGTTCGCGACGTTTGAATTGATCCTTCAGCGTCCGCTGCGCCGCTGCGTGCTTCGCAAAGACCACCAGGCCCGACGTGTTCTGATCGATCCGATGGACGGGAAACGGGCGCCGCGACCGTGCGATCGGAATCGATTTTCGATCTGGTCCAACACCGAGACGGCATCCGGCCGTCGTTCGAGCGGCACGGTCAGAATGCCTGCCGGCTTGTTGACGACGATCAACGCGTCGTCTTCGTACACGACGTCGAGATCGCCGACCAGCCCGGTGCGGTCGGTCGTCTGGAGCTTCCGGGACGATCGAGCCACACGCGCACGACATCACCGATCGAGAGCCGCCGTCCCGCGTCCGACGACGACGCTTCCGCATCGTTCAGATAGATCTTGCCGCGCTCGAGGGCCGCGACCGCCCGGCCGCGTGAGCCGAGTCGGGCCGGTCGGCGAGAAACTTGTCGAGCCGGACTCCCGTCCGCGTCCGCGTCAACCTGCCACTCGGTCTTCGACATCGCTGCCCTAGAATAGCCCTCTCTTCAGGTTCTACCTGGTTCTACCGGGTTCGACAGGGTTCTACAAGGTTCGTTCGACAGTCTCTTCTATAGGGAGATCGCATGCGCGTCGGGAGAATTTTGCTGTTCGCCTTCTTGATGACGGTCAGGCTCGGCGCCAGCCGCCAACGCACAGGAGCCCAGCCGTGTTGGCATGACGATGGGATATCCGGCAGCGATCGGTGTCCTGTGGCACGTCTCGGAACGCGTGGCGCTGCGTCCGGAGTTTTCGTTCAGCTGACTCAGAGTTCGAGCGAGAGCCTCGTCGACGACGAAAGCCACTTCTCGTCTCTCGGCACCGGCGTCAGCGTGCTGTTCTATTCGCCGCTGAGCGACAACCTGAACACCTACGTCGCTCCACGATTCTCCTACACGCGCACCAGCGGCGACAGCACGACCACCGAATCGACGACTGACATGTACTCATTCGGCGGGATGTTTGGGGCGCACTACTCGCTCGGCCAGCGGTTTGCGGTCTTCGGAGAGGTGGGCGCAATTACTCGCGTCAGACCGGGTCGGTAACCACAACGATCGGCGCACTGACAATCCGCATTACCAGTCACGGCGACACCTTCGGCGTCCGAACCGGAGTGGGCGTCGTCCTGTATTTTTAGAGGTACGCGAAACGAGAATGACCGAAAGCTCTGCTGCAGTCGCGCGACTGACCGTCGAACGGACGGCTCGCAGCGACGTGCGCACGCGCCAGGTCGTGCTGTCGCTCGACGGTGACGCGCTCGCCACGCTGTTGTTCGGCCAGCGGCGACAGCGCGAGATTCAGCCAGGCCGCCATCGCCTTCGCGCGCACAACACGCTCGTCTGGAAGACCGTCGAATTCGACGCGCAGCCGGGGGAACAGGTCAGGTTCAACACCGTGAATCGCGCCGGACTCGGCAGCATGGCGCTTGTCGCGCTTCTCGGAGTCGGTCCACTGTACGTGACGCTCGAACGTCTTCCGCGCGAACACGAATTTTGCGCCTCCACGTTTGACACGCGCGAGACCCACCACGTAGGCTCCAACAACAAGGAGAGCGTTGCGGCATGAGCGGGCGTGATGTGTACATCGGCACCGATGGTGGTGCGACAACCTCGAAGGTTGCAGGCGTCTGGACCAACGGCGAAGCGGTTTCGACGAAGCTCCTGCAGCGGCCGACCAACGGCGAGGCCGGTCCCGAGGCGCGCTCATGCACGTGGACCGACGCGATCACCGACTACCTCTCCACCAACGGTCTCTCATGGAGCGACGTGCGCGGCGTCGGACTGGCGATCCCTGGTCCGTACGAACGCTACGGTGTGTTCGGACATTCGCCGAATCTGCCGCCGAGCTTCGCCGGCTTCGACGTTCACACCGGCTACGAACGCTCGCTCGAGCGTCGGCTGGCCGGCCGATCCCGCTGATCGTCGGCAACGACGGGAACATGGGCGGCGTCGCCGAAGCGCAGCGCGCGCGCGGAAATGTCGAAGCGTCGGTGATGATGCTCGCGCCAGGCTCGGGACTTGGGTGCGCCTACGTCGATCGGCACGGACTGCCGCTCGACGGCGACACGATCTCCGGAATGGAAGCGGCTCACATGCCGGCGCCGCTTCACCTGCTCGACGCCAAACCGTACACCTGCGGCTGCGGACGCACGTGGGGATGCGTCGAAATGTATACGACGCTCGCCGGGCTGCCCTACCTGCTCGACGAACGGCTCGACCGGTATCCCTCATCACGAACTCGCCGCATCGACCGGCAACGATGAAGCGAAGGCGCTTCGCCTTGCGCGGGCTGGCGCAAAAGGAAGATCCGCTCGCGGTCGAGATCTTCGATTTTCAGGCGCGCGCGCTCGGCCTGCATGTCGCCACGCTGTCCATGGCGCTCGACGCGCAATTCGTCGTGATCGGCGGCGGCCTGATGGATCCGGAATCGACGACCGAGCGAATTTCGATCACGCTATCTTCGGATCATCGCGCGAAACCGCCGCTCCATACCTGTGGCCGACCCAGCGCGCGACGCTGACGATCGTTCCGGCATCGCTTGGCGATCTGTCGCAGGCGATCGGTGCCGCACTGGTGGCGCTCTATAAGGCGAGGATGGGAGCGTAGAAGAATTGTTGATTGCTGATTGTTGATTGTTGATTGGCTGCCGCGGACGTCGGCCATCGGGATCCGGAGCCCCTGAGCGGGAACCCAGCCAATCAGCAATCAGCGATCCACAATCAGCAGTTAGTCGGTCCACTCCCTCGCATAACCGCGATAGCAGCGATTGGCATGTGGGCGCCGCGGAACGTTTGAAACCACGACAAGAAATCCCCACCGTTGACTTCGAAGCCCTCGGCCGCTCGTGCCAATGACGGCCCGATGCGCGGTGAGCAGAGTACACGGGAATGTGGTGTTCGTTAAGCTCCAGGTAATCGCGACGCAGCATCACGACGTATACCGGCTCCGGTCGCGCCAGAAACGCGGACAGCTCCTCGACGGTTTCCAGTCGATCGATTGGACGATTCGAGTAGTAGCGAAGACTTCCGCGCCATCGTTCGAGTCGATAGAGTCCGACCGGCGCCGAGGGTGACGTCACGCGCGCGAGCTGGCGGGCAACGCGCGCCGTCGGCCGCACCTGCTCGAGCACTGGAAAACCGACGGCGACAACGGTCGTGTAGCTGACGAGCAGCATCGCCACGAGCACGCCGACCCCTGCCGGAACACGCCAGCCGATTCGCTCCGATCTGAAACAGCAGGCCGACTCCGCCGACGAAGACCGCGAACGGCAGCACGAAAGCACCGGCGGAAGCGCAAGGTTCAGCTGCGCGAGCGCGACGCCGCCAAAACTGCCGCCAACGATCAGCAGGCCGGCAATGAGCAGCACGCTGTAGCGCGTGCCCCACAGGCGACCGTCGGCGTCGCGAGCTGCTTCGCGCCAGCGCGTGCGCGGCGATCAGGCAGCATGCCGGCGCCGCCGGAAAGATGTAGTGATCGAGCTTGAAGCGCGCGATGCTGAAGAACCCGAGCACGACGAGCGTCCACAGCCAGAGCAGTTTCTCTCCGGTCACGACCGCGTCGTGTCGCGCGCAGCCTTCGGAAGACGTCGACGCCGCGACCGGCCACGACGATGCTCCACGGAAAGAATGCGCCGGTGAACGCCCGGATGTAGAACGTGTGATTGATCGCGCGGGCGGAGAACTCGATCGGCTGCGTGACGTACCAGAGGTTGCCTGCCAGCAGGTATCCCTTGACGAATTCGTCGCCAAACCGCCACTGCATCCACAGGAACCACGGCGACGCGGCGACCGCAACCGCTGGCAGGCCGGTTCGCCAATGCAGCGTGCGAAACACGGCCCGCGTGTCACTCGATGCGGCGTATCGCGGCCCCGACGAACAGCGCCACGAGAACCAGCGCCACCGGCCCTTTGGTCATGACCGCGAGCGTCAGGAGCGCATAGCCGCACCATTCCGTACGACGGCTGGATCGCTTCCCGCCACCAGCAGGCACCCCACCGCGCCGAACAGGAACAGCGCGAAGACCATGTCGAAGATCGCGATCGAGGCGAGCGCAAACGTCGCCGGAATCGTCGCGAACATGACGGCGCCGAGCGAGCCGACCTCTTCGCCGAAGAGTGCGGCGCCGACCCATCGCGTGATGGCAAAGAGACCGACCGCCGACAGCGCCGTCGGCAGCCGGGCGGCGAACTCCGTCTCGCCGAGCAGCAGCACCGAAGCGCCCTGCAACCAGTGAAAGAGGACCGGTTTGTCGATGAAGGGTTTGCCGTCGAGGAGCGGCACGAGCCAGCTGCCCGAATGCAGCATCTCGCGCGTCAGTTCTGCGTAGTGCGCCTCATCCGGATCGAGCAGGCTCGCGTAGCCGAGCCGCCAGAAGACCACGATCCACCCGATCGCGATCCACGCGAACGTCGAGGACCAGCGAGTCGACACACGTCGCCACGACACGCGTGGCGTGAACGTAAGTTGTTTCAGGGGAAGCAGATCGTAGCTCAGGCATGGCGGGGCACACTATACCCTACGGTCGAGCTTATTCTACAACTTTTGAAGAATGCTGCAGCTTCACTTTCTTGACTTGAAGATCGAGAGATCCACGGCGTCGGCCATCGCCTTGTAGCCGGCGTCGTTCGGGTGCAGGTGATCGCCCGGATCGAATTCGGGCCTGAACCGCTTCGGATTATTGGGATCTCGCGTCGCCGCTTCGAAGTCGACGACGGCATCGAACGCGCCTGACGTCCGGATCCACTGATTGACGGCCGCCCGGATGGCTTCGCCGTTTTCGCGGGCGTAGCCAGCACCCTCGTAGGGCGTCAGCGTGCAGCCAATCACCTTGATGCCGTGCGCGTGCGCGCGATCGATCACCTGCTGAAGCACCCAGATCAAGTCGTCCTTCGTGATGGGCGTCGCTGACGGTGGTGGACGCCAAGCGTCCCGATGTCGTTGATCCCTTCCAGAATCATCAGCCACTTCACGCCGGGGTGACTGAACACGTCGCGATCGAGCCGCGCCAGCGCGCTGACGCCAGCAAGGCCGGCCGCATCCGTGAACAGACGGTTGCCGCCGATTCCTTCGTTGATGACGGCAATGTTCGCCGTCGGCTTTGTCCGCGCCCAGGCGCGCCGCGAGCAGGGCCGGCCAGGAATTGTTGGTGTCCGGCGTCGATCGCGCGCCGTCGGTGATCGAGTCGCCGAACGCCACGATCGCCGCGGCGTCGCCGGCGCGTCCACCTCGACGCTCGACACCCAGTAGTACTGCTGCGTCGTCCCCGCGAGCGGGAACTCGGATTGCCCGGTGAAATCGCCCTCGCTCGACACGTAGGTGGTGTGCAACGCGGTCGCGTGTGCCGTCGGAGCACCGGTGTCGCTCGGCACGTACAGACTGATCGCAAGATCGCCGATCGCAGGCACTTCGATGTCGACCGGATCGCTGACGACGACCACGCCAGGCATCATCGTGAACGGATGCCTTGCCGGCAAACGTGAGGGCGCGATCGCTGCCCGGCACGATCGAGGAACCGGTGCCTCGCCTCGCGAGATGTGCGGCGCCGACAATCACTGGCGTCGATCCAAACGCGTTGGACAGTTTCACTCGCGCGCGTCGTCCACCAATGCTGGTTCGCACGATCATGCGGACGGTTTGATTCGAAAGAGTCGTGACGCGGAACACGGCACCGGCGGGCCCTCTCCCTCGTTGTGCCGAGGTGGAGGTCGCCGCCAGTCCTGACGTTGAGCCGCGCCGGCGGCGTGCGGTGCCTGTGTAAAGACCGGCGGCGGTGTGCGGACGAGTTGCTGTGCGGTCGCCCACGTCGGCACCCAGTTGTCCTGCTTCGCGAGATTGCCTCTGAGGGCCGAGCGAACGAGACGATGGTGCAGCGCGATCGCACCGTAGACGATCGGCAAGAACTCGAATACGCGCCGCTCTCTCATGTGAAGTCCTCTCAGTCTTTCGTCTATTGCTGGCGGCCGCCTGCGGCTCGAATCTCGATGTAGTCGAGCGCCGCCGTCTCGGCGCCATCGGGGATCCCTTCGACGACGATCTCGTCGCCAGCTGGCAAGCGCCACGTCACGCACCACGTGACGTGAGGACGACGATCCATCAAGCCGCCGCGTCGGAATGCGATCCGACGCCGTCCATTCGCCCGAGCGTGCGGTCGCCGACTCGGACGCGAAATCGTGGCGGTGCCGGTGTTGACGTCAAAGTACTGGACGACGATGTCGTGAGGTCCAGCGGAGCCGGGTAGCGGAACGTCGCCGTGCAGCTCGCGGCCGGACACTCGACCGCCCCGTCCCCCGACGCCGTTTCCCATGGCGTGACGCTCTTGACGACGTAGCCGGTCAACGTCGCCGACTCGGCCTCGATCCGGCCGGGATAGTTGTTGACGCGGGCGCGCGTCAGCAATTCCCGAGGCGCGCTGCGAACCATCTGCGTCACCGCGTCGCGCCAGACAATCGCCTGCCCCGTCTGGTAATCGAGTTGCGCCCGCACTTCCGCGAACCGCTCGTCGTCGACGCGGCCCTTCAAGCCGTCCCAATCGCGGAGAAACTGCTCGACCTCGGCCGCGCCTTCGTAATGCGAGTCGTAGATGTACTGAATGACCGTCTTTCCAGAGTGCAGCCGGTGGGTGTATGGCACGTGGTGCATGAAGAGCAGCAGGTCGTCCGGACAGGTGTCGATCGACTCGTACAGCTCGCCCACCGCCGGCGAATACTGGCCGATGTACCCGGTGCCGGTCGCCACCGTTCGATCCATGCCGACACCCTTGTCGTCGGCACGGTGCCACTGTCCCCACCCGTTGCGCTCGGACGCTTCGACGGCGACGCCGTAGTGATTGCCGACGATATCGGTCAGCGTCTGCAGCCCGAGCGGACCGGTGTAGCGCTCGTAGGTCGGCCACGAGTCGCAGCTGAATGCGCGTGACCGTGCGCACGACTTGCGGATCGTTTCCGAAGGTCAGCCGCGTCCATTCGTCGACGATTTGCGCCGACGTCAGGTCGGGATTCCAGGCGAGCCGTCCAAAGCCGTAGAGGTTGGCCTGCGACAGGTGATTGCCGTACCAATTCGCGTTCAGTCCGACGTTCGACACGCCGACGAACGCCGCCGAGGGGCCGGTGGAACGTCTTGCCCGAGACGATCGCTTTCACCGGTGATGGCCCGCCGGCCCCGACGTGCATGTCGAAGTCGAGCGTCTCTTTCCACATCGGCGGCAGAAACACCGTGTGCCGCGCCTGGCCCATGTACTCCTGCGTGATCTGCAGCTCGATCGCCTGGTTCGTCCGCTCGAGCGCGCCGAAGAGCGGCGACGATGGTTCGCGGACCTGGAAATCGATCGGGCCGTGCTTGATCTGGATGATCGCGTTCGCGTCGAACTGCCCGTCGAGCGGACGGAAATTGTCGTACGCGGCGCGCGCGCGATCGTTCTTCGGGTTGTTCCAGTCCATGTGATGGTCGTAGACGAAGCCGCGATAGAAGATCACGCCGCCGTGCGGCGCGAGCGCTCGCGCGACCACGTTGGCCGCATCGGCGTGGGTCCGGCCGTACGCGGATGGTCCGACGCGCCCTTCGGAGTCAGCCTTGAGGACGAAGCCGCCAAAGTCGGGAATCGCTTTGTAGAGATCGTCAGCCCTCGCCTTCCACCAGGCGATGACGGCCGGATCGAGCGGATCGTAGGTCGGCAGCTTGCCGAGCGACTGCGGACTGCCGAAATCGATCGCCAGCGCCAGCCGGACGCCCCACGGCCGGAGCACGTCGGCCACTCGCGCAACCTGCGGGACGAATTCTGGCGACAGCACCAGCGGGTTCGCGTTGACGTTGTTGATCGAGATGCCGTTGATGCCGAGCGAGGCGAGCAGCCGGCCGTATTCGCTGACGCGACTCAGATCCTCCCGGATGTGCCCGCCTTCCCAGAAGATCGACCGTCCGCCATATCCGCGCTCGATCGAGCCGTCGATGTTGTTCCACTCGTTGACCCAGCGGATCGGCGCGTACGGCGCATCTTTCTCGATCGATCGAGCCGACCGGTTCTCCCGCGGCGAGCTTCCTGAGCAGCGCGAATGCGCCGTACAACGCGCCACGATCGCTCTCGCCGGCGATCACGAGGTGCCGCGCGCCGCGGATCGACACCGCCCTCAGCCAGAATCCGTCGCGGCGACCGCTCCGTCGGGCAGGAGGCCGGGAATCGACTGGCGCAGTCGCGCAAGCGTGCCGACGATAATTGCGCCGTCCGCGGACAACTCGGTGACCGGCCTGGCTTCCACGCCAAGCATTCCGCGAATGCCGGTCAGAAGTTCGTCGCGAGCCTTCTGAATTGGCGCCGCCGTTTCAAGCGTCACGATCGAGCCGCGGCACGGCACCCGCGTTGCGCGCCGGCCGTCGCCGCGTCCAGGCGCGCGTAACGGAGCCAGGCGGCCTGCACCGGTTTCAGCGCGGGCGACGGTGGCGCTACTGACGAAGACGACCGCGATCAGCAGGCGTCGAATCATCGGGGCATCGATTGAAATCCGCATGTGTGAAGCGCACATATAATAGCGAATCGGACGTCTTGTGAATTGGTGAAAGGATTCCCCTGTGGCCAGCATTCTCATCATCACCGGAGACGGCGGCGAAGCGTACGAGACATGGTTTGCGGTTCATCGCTTTCAGGAGGCTGGCTACCAGACGCACGTCGCGGCGCCGTCGAAACGGCGCCTCCATCTCGTGATGCACGACTTCGAACCCGGCTGGGACACCTACAAGGAAGGCCCCGGCTATGCCATCGAATCGGATCTGACGTTCGATGAGGTGAAGGTCGCCGACTACGACGCGGTGCTCTGCATCGGCGGCCGCGCGCCGGAGTACCTCCGCAACAATCAGCGGGTGCTGAACATCCTGCGCGAGTTCGATGCGCAGCGGAAAATGGATCTTCTCGATCTGCCACGGCGTGCAGCTGCTGGCTTCGGCCGGGCTGCTCAAGAACAAGCGCGTGACGTGCTACGAGCACGTGCGCACCGAAGCGGAAGCCGGGGGCGGCCGCTTCATGTCCGCCGAGAGCGTGCGCGACGGCAACATCGTGTCGTCGCCCACGTGGCGCGAGCATCCGGCGTTCTATCGCGACATCTTCGCCTGCCTGCGGCAGGGCGTGGCGGCCCGGCCTGATTGCTGATGTGATTGCTGATTGCTGATTGCTGATTGCTGATTGTCCGGACACGACATTCAGCATTCAGCATTCAACACTCAGCATTTCTCACTTCCCTGACATCCGCTTCTCCAGCGCTTCGAGCTGCGCGTTGAACGCGATCCACCGCGCCTGTTCGTCCGCGAGCTGACGCGACAGTGTCGCCTGCCGCTCCTTGAGAACCGGATCGCCGTTCTGAATCTTTTCGAGCTGTCCCCGCAACCCGGCCAACATGTCGACTTCTCCCGGCTCGGGCGGGTTCTTGTCAAACTCCTTCATCATCTGCTCGAGCATTGGATTGCGCGCGCCCTCGAGCGCTCGTATCTGCTGCTCGGTCTCCGAGAGCTGACGCGCCAGCCCGGCGATTCGCTGTTCCTCCACCTGCAGGCGTGCCACCAGGAGTTGGGCGCGCAGGCTTGCTTCCGTGCTCTGCTTCATCTCCGACCGCAAGGCCCGCACTTCGGCAACCACATCGTCGAGCGATGCCGATCGTGGTGCGGTTGCAGGTGCCTGACCGAGAAGCGCACCCACGAGCATCGGGGCGATTAGCAGCTGTCTCATCATGACTGTTCCTCCCGGGCAACGACGACGCGCGTCTTCGAAAGGAGCTCAAACGCGCGCTGATGCCTGTCCGTAAACAACGCGAAGAGCATGTCGATCCACCACACCTGGGTCAGCATCGGAAGCTGCCGCACCACGGATTGCCCGAAGCTGATGCGAGCGCCGGATTCGCGCACGACGCGAAGGCCCATGATGTGCTTGCCAAACGTCTTTCCGTATAGGTACTCCGCGAGGACCGGGTAGCACACGCACGCGGTCAGCAAAGTGCCGACCACGACCATGAAAACGATGAGCGCGATTTCTGTCCGCAACGTAGGAACAGCACGCACGCGACCGGAACGGCGAGCGTCACGACGCCGAAAAAGTCCAGGAGACGGGCCGCTGCGCGCGGCCAGAACGACGCCGGGATCAGCGGAATGGCCGCGAGGTACGACTCTGCCAGCACGACGGGATCGCCAAGGTGCCGCAACGCCTCCTCCACTGTCTGCCCGTGCTCGACACGCTCGGCGATGTGGCTGCGCAACTCCATGGCGACCTGCTCGCGCAACCGAGCGTCGCGCGGCAGCTGCGCGACCACCTGATCGATGTACGACTGGTCGGCGTTCATGTTGTCTCCGGTTGCTGGCGAAGAAGCCGTGCCATCGCGCTGGCAAACGTGTTCCACTCCTGTCGTCAGGCTGGCCAGTTCCGCGTGCCCGGCTTCGGTGAGTCGGTAGTACTTGCGCGGGACGCCGCGCTGCGGCGTTTCCCATCGCACAGCGACGAATCCGGCGCGCTCGAGACGGTAGAGCACTGGATACAGCGTCCCGTCGGTGACCTCGAGTCCGCCGTTGGTCCGCTCGGTCAGCGTGGTGACGATCTCGTATCCGTAGGCTTCGCCGAGCGACAGCAGGTGCAGCACGATGAGCTCGAGCGAGCCGCGCTTCAGCTCGCGCTCAATCCCCTTCCGGTCGTCGTCTCGCCCAGGTCCCGGACTCATACAAGCTATTGTATCACCATATGTCTTGTTAGACAAGATATATGGTGCTACAGAGCTTTGACGCGCGGCTAAAGCCGTGCGCTACGAGTGTCCGAGCACCCGTAGCGCGACGCTTTAGCGTCGCGTTAGAGATCGTATCTCTATGAAACGAACGGCTTTTCTCCGGCGAGGAAGCGATCGACGCGAGCCGAGAGATCCTTCAGGTAGGCTGCATCGCCATTGTCCAGCTCGGTCGTGACGTAGCCGGTGTACTTGATGTCGGCGAGCGCGCGACGGACCTCCTGCCAGTCGATGTCGCCCTCGCCGATGTTCTTCCACGTGAACCGGCCGTTTCGACGATCGAAGTTGAAGTCCTTCAGATGAATCTTCACGATGCGCGAACCGAGCGTGCGGATCCAGTCCTGCGGGAATGCGTAGAGCACGACGTTGCCGACGTCGAAGTACGCCTTCACCCAGGGAGATTCGAAGTCGTCGACGTACTTCGCAAACTCGATCGGGCTCAGGAGGAACTTGTTCCAGACCTCCTCGACAGCGATGATGACCTTCATGTCGCTCGCCATCGGCAGCAGGCGTTCTCGGATCACGCGCTGCGATCGGGTCCACGCGTCCTGATACGACGTCTTGGCGTCGACGACCGCCGGCACGAGCAGGACGGTGTCGGCGCCCCACAACGCGGCGTTCCGCAGCGAGGTTTCCATTCCCTTCACGCTGTCGGACACCACCTGCGGGTCGCTGCTCGACAGCGGGAAGCCGCCAGTGATCGGAATTCATCACCGAGTGAATGCGGAGACCGGTCTTGGTCGAGGCCTCCTTGATTTCGGCCGCCTCCTCGTCCTTCGTGATCGTCTGCATCTCGACCGCCTCGAAGCCGACCTCACGCGCGAGCGCAAAGCGCTCCGCGTAAGACATCGTTCTCGGCAGCATCGAGATGAGCGTTGACTTGCGAATCGTCGACGATGCGGACTTCTGCGCGGGCTGTGCCTGAGCACCCAGCGTCGACTGGACCGGCATCAGGGCGGCCGCGGCGGCAATCGATTTGAGGAATTCGCGACGGTCGGCCATGGTAACTCCTTAGGGTGCGACGATCATCAATCAAAGACGTTCACTGTCGCGCTGCATTCGTGCCAAGAGCCAACAGGAGAAAGGAGAAGAGAGAAGCTTACCGCAAGTCACCGATCACGTCGCAGGAGGCCCCTTACCGCATCCAGTTCATCCGCATTGATCGTGTGTCCCATGCCCTTGTAGATCCGCTCGTCGACGATCGCGCCCATTCGTCGAAGGACTTCCGTGGATTCGTGCACGCGTTCGAGCGGGATGTGCGCATCGATGTCGCTGCACCCGAGAAACACCGGGCTGTCCAGCCAGCGAGCCCGCGGTAGTCGCGCGGCGTTCCCGGCGGTCCGATGAGTCCGCCGCTGAGGCCGATGATGGCCGCGTAGCGACGAGGGTTACGAGCCGCGAATTCGAGAGAAAGGCACGCGCCCTGAGAGAAACCAAGCAGGACGATTCTCTCCGACCCATAGCCTCGCTCGCCGAGCGTGGTCGACGAGCTTTCCCAGCACGCCAAGCGCCGACGTGAGCCACGGCTCGTTCTGCGGAATTGGCGACAGAAACGAATAGGGATACCAGGTATGGTCAGCCGCCTGCGGCGCCAGGTACGCGACGTCGTCGGCGCCAAGCTCCGGCGCCAGGCCAAGGATGTCTTCAGCCGAGGCGCCGCGGCCGTGCATGAAGATCGCCGCCAGGCGCGCCGACTCGATCGCCGCGCCGTAGTGGAGCATGGGCTGCCCGTCGTGTGGGTCGGTCGAAGAAGGCATTACCCATTCTTGCGCATTCCCGTCGATTGCGGGTTCCACCCGGCTCGCGCCATGCGTCCAGGCGGCCGCGCCGAACACCAGCAGGTTGGCGACGACCACCGGTGAGGCGCCAATCAACAGTCCGTACACCACCCACATCAACGCGCCCACCATCTGCACGCGTTTCAGCGCGGAAGGCCGGGCGCAGAAATACGACGCCACGAACACCGCCGTCGCGGTCCACCCAAGATACTCAATCATGCGTGCCATCATTTCTCACTGCGCGTGGGGCCCCACCCCACGCGCGCTCGGGCCCCGCCTTCGCTCGCAGCTTCGGCGCGGTCTCGCCGGAGCCTCCGGCGTAGGCGGACGCAGGCGCCCTTACGCGACTGCGTCAACAACGCCGCCCGCGGCCCGGACGGTGATCCGATCGGTCCGCGCCTTCTCCCACTCGTGCAGCGTCAAACCGTTCGACTCGAACAGTCGCTCGAATCTCGGCCAGAGTTCCACCCGAGCACTTGATCGAGAATCGGCACCATCACCGAAAACGCGTCGTCGCTCAGCACGGTGCTTCGAGCAATCCGCGCGAGCTGCTTGTTTTCCGAGACGGCGATCGTGAACCCATCACGATTGTTGACGTGCAGCATGACGTGCACGTCCGAGCTGCCATCGCCGACATAGATCGTGCGCTCGGGCGGAATCCCGAGCCGCGACTCGAGCTCCTCGACGACCGCCACCTTTCCATACCCGGCCGGCACGCGAACGATCGATCGCACTTCACCGGACACCGGGTCGTAGTCGAGCTCCGTGCCGAAGATGTGATCGGGCGCGACGACACCGTCAAGCGCGGACTGAATCACTTCGCGCGGCGCGGCGGAAATCACGAAGAACGAGAACTGATAGCCCTCGATTCCGCGCTCGAGGAATTCGACCAGGGCCGGAATGTTGCTGCGGAGCCGGACCCGGCGACCGGTTTCCTCGAGGTGCTCGCGTCGGACGCCCCTGAATTCCGGATCGTGGCGAAGCAGGTAAGCGAGCTCTCCGCCCTGCTGCACCAGATTGCTTCGCGCGAGTCCTTCGACCTTGTCCTGGAAGCGGGACGCGCCGATCAGCTCGCTGAGAGCCACCCCTGAATCGTTGAAGCTCAGGGTCTGATCGAAATCCGACGCCACGAGAAAGTGCTTCGACCGGCCCGGTTGTCATCGTTGAGTCCCTGCTTCAAGCTGATATATCACCGTCGCCAACAGTAAGCATAGCAGCATCGCTTTCGAGCTGTCTACTGTACAGCGTAAATTATGCGTAAATTGTAGGAATGTCGACACATTTGTTGCAGGAGCGACAAAGTTGTCATATCATTTAGTCCATGGCGACCGGCGCGATCGTCGCCAAAGTACCAGCAGGTCTACACCGCGCTTCGGACGCGAAATCCAGTCCGGCCGGCTGAAAAAGGGGGACCGACTCCCGAGCGAAGCCGAACTCGTGCGGACGTTCGGCGCCTCACGGATTACCGTCGGCCGCGCGGTTCGCGATCTTGCAGGTCGCCGGTCTCGTCGAGCGGCGGGCCGGATCGGGCACCTACGTTCGCAACCCGCACACCGCGCGCGCGCTGTCGTTCGGCCTGCTGATTCCCGACCTCGGCGAGACGGAAATCTTCGAACCGATCTGTCAGGGCATGATGGCGTCGCCGCTGGCTCGCGAGCATGCGCTCATCTGGGGCAGCCCTTCCGGAGACTCGAAGGAGGAGCGCGCCTGGCAGCTCTGTCGGCAGTACATCGATCGCGGCGTGTCCGGTGTTTTCTTTGCGCCGCTCGAGCTATCCAGCGATCAAAAGACGACATGAACGAACGCATCGCCCGAGCGCTGGACGAGGCGAGAATTCCGGTCGTGCTGCTCGATCGAACGGTCGTGCCCTATCCTGGACGCGGACATCACGATCTGGTGGGCATCGACAATCGCCGCGCCGGCTACGTCATCACGGAGCACCTGCTGCGACTTGGATCGCGGCGGATCGCCTTCATGGCGATGCCGAACGCCGCCGCGACGGTCGACGCGCGCGAAGCCGGCTATCGCGAAGCGCTTTACACCTGGCAGGCGCCGATCGAACGCTCGCTCGTCCATCGGCTCGAGCCGTCGGATTCCGCGGAAGTGCGGGCCGTCATGGAGGCGCAGCAGCTCGATGCCATCGTCTGCGCGAACGATCGGACGGCGTCCCGTCTCATGCCCACGTTGCTTCGGCTCGGCTACAACATTCCCGGCGATGTTCGCGTCGTCGGCATCGACGATCTGGAGTACGCGAAACTGCTACCGGTGCCGCTGACGACGCTTCGTCAGCCGACGCGGCAGATTGGCGATGCCGCGCTGGCGGCAATGCTCGAACGGGTCGCGCGAACTCACCTGCCCACGCGCGATATCCTGCTCAATTGCGAACTGATCGTTCGAGATTCCTGCGGGGCGAAGCGTCAAGCCCAGGGCAGCGCCAAAGCACCTGCCTTCTGTGTGATCTTGTAGGCGGGAGGAATCAGCATGCCCGCCTACACACGCCGGCAGTTCGGGGTCGCGCTGACGACAGCCGGCGATCGCCGCACCACGCAGATTCGAGTCCCGCGCAGGCCACCGTGGCCGCAGCCGGATCGCTGACCGACGTCGCCGGCATCAAGCGTCGGACATTTCACCGACACGCGGCGTCCGACCGGCTGCACGGCAATCCTCTTCGATTCAGCGGCGACCGCTGGCGTCGATTACAACAGCTCGGCTCCCGGAGAGTCGCAGGGCGTCATGCTGCAACCGGTCAGTCCCGTCGATCGCATCCATGCATTGTTTCTCACCGGAGGCGGGTGCTGTCGCTCCCTGCTTCCGGCGGAGTGCTGCGTTTTCTCGAAGAGCACAAGGTTGGCTTCGACTGGGGCATTGCCGACGTGCGGATCCCAATTGTCGTCGAGCGCCGTGATTGACGACCTTGCCGTGGGCGACCGCACATCCGGCCTGATGCGATGCCGCCTACAAGGCATGTGCCGCGGCTTCCACGTCGCCGGTTGCCGAAGGCAACGTCGGCGCGGGGGCCGGAGCAACCGTCGGCAAGATGCATCGCGGACGTGGACTCGGCGGCATGAAAGGCGGACTCGGAACCGCGAGCATCAAGCTCGGTGACGTCGTGATTGCCGCGCTCGCCGTCGTCAACGCAGCCGGCGATGTGCTGGATTGGCGATCGGGAAAGATTGTCGCCGGGGCACGGCGCGCTGACGGCAGCTTCGCCGACAGCGTCGAGTTCATGCGCGGGATCGTGACCGGCACGAGCGGCGACGCGCCGGTCGACGATCCGGCGCTCGGCAGCACCACGCTCGCCGTCGTCGCGACAAACGTCACGCTCGACAAGACGCCGCTGACCAAGATCGCGATGATGGCCAATTGCGGCGCCGCGCGTGCCGTCCGGCCGTATCACACGACCGGCGACGGCGATTCGCTGTTCGCCGTATCGACCGGCCGTCTGCAGCGTCCGAATCTTCAGTTGACCGTGATCGGATCGCTTGCCGCCGATGTCGTCGCCGAAGCCATCGTGCGCGGCGTCCGCGCCGCGCGAAGCGTCAGCGGCTGGCCGGCGGTCAGTGGCCTGTGATCTCGCAGCTCGTGGTTCGCGGTTCGCAGGTCGCGATTCGCGGTTCGTCCGCCTTCGCGGCTGCGCCGCTTCGGCGCGACAGCCTTCGCGCGAGCTGTGAGCGAAGGCTGGCTGCTGGCCAATTCTCGAAAGGAGTCGGGATCCGTGGTCCCGGGATCCGGGATCCGAATGGCTACCGGCTCCTGGCTACAGCTCGATTCAAAGATTCAGGGATTCAACGATCAGGGATTCAACGATCGGGATTCACGATGAGTGATCAGTGATGAGTGATTCAGTTGACGTCTGTCTCTGCATCGCAACCTATCGCAAAGGGGACGAGTTCCTGAAGGAGTGCGATCGTCAGGGCTGCCGCGTCCTGCTGCTCACCGACGAGAAACTCAAGGACTCCGACTGGCCGCGCGACGCGATCGACGCGTTCTATTTCGTCCGGCGCGACATGCCTGAAGACGACATCCGCAAGGGCGCGGCGTACCTCGCTCGAGCGGAACGGATCGATCGCATCGTCGCGCTCGACGATTTCGACGTCGAGATGGCGGCGATGCTCCGCGAGTATCTGCACATCCCCGGCATGGGCGAAACGACGGCGCGCGCCTTTCGCGACAAGCTGGCGATGCGATCGCGCGCACGTGCCGCCGGAATCTCCTGCCCCGACTTCGTGCACGCCGCGAACGATCGCGCGGTCAACGAATGGACCGCCGCCGTGCCGCCGCCGTGGGTGCTGAAACCGCGCGGGCAGGCGGCCGCGATTGGTATTCGTAAACTCGACTCGATCGAACAGCTCTGGTCCGCACTGGAAGGACTCGGCGATGCGCGCGCCGATTACGTGCTGGAACAGTTCGTTGCCGGCGACGTGTTCCACGTCGACTCGCTCGTGTTCAATCGCGAGGTGGTGTTCGCCGTCGCAAGCGCGTACGGATCACCGCCGATGACCGTCGCCCACGAGGGCGGGATCTTCGTCACTCGCACACTGCGAGACGACGATCCGCTCGCCGGAGACGCTGCGGGCGGCCAACGCGCGCATTCTCGACGCGTTCGGACTCGTGCGCGGCGTGTCACATACGGAGTTCATCCGGGGACACGACGGCACGCTGTTCTTTCTCGAAACATCCTGCCCGGGTCGGCGGAGCGTTCATCGTCGACGTCGTCGAAGCGGCGACCGGCGTGAATCTGTGGCGGGAGTGGGCCAGGATCGAGATCGCGGGCGAGCACGGGTCGTTCGCGCCGAGCGGATCGCAGACACCGTTCCGCGGGCATCGTACTGTCGCTGGCGCGCCAGGAACAGCCTGACATGCAGGCCTACGACGATCCGGAGATCGTCCGGCGCATCCGGAAGTCGCATCACGCCGGGCTGATCGTGGCCTCAGAGGACGAGCGCCGCGTGCGGGAACTCCTCGAATCCTACGTCGCCAGGTTCTACCAGGACTTTCACACGTCGGCGCCCCCTCCGGAACGCGCGATCGGACTAGCTTTCAATTCTGATCGTCAGACGTATGCGGCGTAAGCCGCAGCGTGAGACTCACGGGACTGGCGCCGTTCGCCGTTGAGCGCGGTCGCTGGCGCCGGTCGCTCCCGGCCACCCGCCGTTCCTCGCTGCAGCGTCGTGTTCAGCCGCTCGGCCAGCTGGCCGAATGCGTGCGACGCATCACGCAGATGTTCATTTTCTTCCTCCAGGTGTTTGACTTTTTCCTCACATTCTTGCAGCGCTTTTGGGGGATCGTTCTCGGTCTCCATGGGCTCCTTTCCCGCGGCGGCCGGCGCGTGCAAAAGGCAGACCCGGCTGAACGGGCCCCCACAGGAGGCCAAACGCACCCCGCTGATGTTCTTTGGGTTGAATCGTTCCGTGAATGAGTAGACCTCTTCCGGAGTACCAGATGGATGGTCGAGCTGACGGATCTAGCGAGCCGAGTTGTGAGCGTTCAGAACCTGAACAAATAACTCGTCTTCACGAAAAACTGGCGCCCGGTGGACGTCGTGGGACGGTTGATGGGAACAAGGCCGGACGTACGCGAGCTGCACGTTGTCGTAGCCGTCGGTGTATCCGACGTAGATCGCGGTTCCCGGATGAATCAGGTACGTCAGAAGGATATCGCCTCGTCAGGTGCTTGGTTCGATCGAGCGACGACCAGCGACGGATCCGAGAGGACGCGCGTTGTAGTCGAGGATCGCGCGAAGCGACAGCTCGCGCGTGAACTGGTAGTTCACGCGTCGAACGCACGATGTGATTGTCGAAGATCGTGCGGTGGTCGGCTCGTGCGCGTGCCGAGATGGCTGTAGATGTAGGTTTCGTCGAGCAGCAGGCCGCTGAGAGGACGGAACGTGAGCGACACCTGCGCGTCGCGGAAGTTGGCGAGAAACGGCAGCGGTCCCGGCCGGCGGGTAGTAGTTCGGCCGCGTACCGGTCGCGGCAAAGATGCTGACGTCCATCCACCTGAAATAGCTCGTATTCGCCGCTGATCAGGTTCTCGTACTCGCGGAACTCGATGCCGGCGAATCGCTCCATCGACTGTCCTGACGGCGAATGAAGATGCCGCTCTGCGCCTTGAAGTTCAATCTCGAACGGATAGCGGACGGTCCAGTCCTGCAGCTGACCGGTGTGATCCCAGGTCCCTTGCACAAACGAGTTCGGGCCGAACGAGGTCAGACGGCTGGACTTCGGATACCACCGGTAGGTCGCGAATTGCGTCGCCTGGCGGATGTCGGTGCGCGGCACGAATCCGAGCGCCGTGCGGAAAGTCCTTCCCGATGTCGGTGTAGTCGAGCACGTACGCGAGAGTTCGCGAACTGCGATTGAGGTTGGCAGAGTAGGCGCCGTCGCTGCGAGTGCGTGCCATCGAGATCCTTCGGTATCGGCGACGGCCGCCTGTCCCTGCGCGAACCATTGCGCGATTGAGTCCGCAGCCGCGTATCGGCCGACGCGATGCGATTGAATGACGAACCGAAATCCCGCGATCGTCACGAGGCCGCCGATGCTCGAGTCGCCGAATTCACGTCTCGCCCGCGATCACGCCGTTGAACGCGCGATCGTCGTGCAGTGGATCGTCGCGCTCGACCTTGTGACCCGGCGCCCGATCGTCGATCGCCAGCGCCCCAACCGCCCATCCGCCGACCTTCCCGGTCACTCGCCCGCCGAACTGCGGATCGGCGATGCGTCGCGAGAAGAACAGATTGATGGGCGTCTGGAAGTAGCCGGCAGTTCTCGAGAAAGAACGGACGCTTCTCGGGAAAGAACACTTCGAATCGCTGGTTGACGGTCACCTGCGGTTCGTCGGATTCGACCTGGCTGAAATCCGGGTTCAGCGTGAAGTCGAGCGCGAGCGAGTCGCGCGCGACGACCTTGGCATCGATCCCGGCGCGGCCGTCCGCTTGCGGAGTCGTACGCCGCGATGTCGCGATCGAGAAAGCGCGCGCCGGTGAACGTGCCGTACGGGAATCAGCTGAATGTTCCGGCCGGGCGAGACGTTTTCGAGACCGTGCAAGTCGGCGAACTGACCCGGTGAAGCTGGTCTCGCCTCGTGTGATTCCGGGCCAGAAGTCGTTTTCGCTCTTCACCGGGATCCCGCGCATGAAGGCGATGCCCCAGGTTTGCGGACCGCTCGCCGGCGGAAAGCGCAGGCTCTTGAACGGGATCGCGATCGACACGACGTAGCCGAAGTCGGTCAGTTCGCCGCGCGATTGCCAGATCGTGTCGAAGCTGAAATCGTCGTCCTGCCCTTCGGTGACGATGCCGTCGAGTTGGATGCCCGAGCGGCGACACGAGAAACATGTAGGCACGCTGATGATCGTTGAACGTGTCGAGAAAGACGCCGACGAAGTCGTCGTTGAAAATCGCTTCGCGCCGGTTCATTCGGGCCCGAATCTTCGACGGATCCTTGGCGTGACAGACGAAGACGACGTACAGGTTGGTGTCGTCGTACGAGAGATAGACTTCGGTGCGTTCGTGGCGGGCACCAGATCGTTCGGCTCGCGCTGCAGGAAACGCGTCGGCGGCCACGCCGTCGCGACGTTCGCCGCGTGCGGAAGTCTTCGAGCCGGGGCGGCGTGGTCGCGCGTGAGATGGTGAACGACTGGCGAGGGCGGCCGCCTGCTGGGCGGACACCGCGAGCGAAGCGCGCCAGAAGAGCGCTCAGCAGCATCTACACAGATTATCGGACGCGCGATCTTTTGTCCAGCTAATTGGGACGGGTTGAGATTGCGATTTTGATTGCCGATGCTGATTGAAAGAGCCGGTTCAGTCAGCATTCAGCGGCTACATCGAATCGCCAGCCGGTCGTCGACCGATTTCACACCGTTGGTCTCGCGCGCCAGTTGGACCGCGCGCGTCCGTTCGGCCTCCGAATGCACGGTGCCCGTCAAGCGTCACGACGCCGCTCAGCTGGTGTCGACATTGATGTCGAGCGCCTTGACGCTGTCGTCGAGCGCCATCTTCGATTTGATCTTCGCCGTCAGCGCGCCATCCTCCAGCGCGTGCTCGGCCTGGTTGGCGCCCTACGGCGACCTTCTCGCCGATCGCCGCGCCGGTCTCGCGCGCGCGCGTCGTGTCTATCGACGGGCTGGTCCCGGTGGTCGCGACCGGCCGTTCCGATGGTACGATCGTTCCCATGATCGCCAATCCGATAGCCCATGAAGAACGCGGCTGCGGCCGCAATGACGATGACGATCAGCACAAGACGCAGCAGAGCTCGAAACATGGTGGCCTCCTCCACTCAGCTGAAGCACGCCCCATGCCGAGTCGACCGTAGAGCTCTGAAGCTCAGCCCGTCACCTCCGGCCGTCGCACCGACGACCAGAAACGGTTCGGCGCCGTTGACGACGGCATCTGGAAGAGGCGTGTTCGGCAGCTCGTGCGACAGATCCTGCTCGCACGCGAAGAACCGCACGAACGGCCGACGCTTTTCCGTGACGTAGTCGCGAATCGTTCCGCGCAGCACTGGATACGACGCTTCGATCGCGTCGAGCACCGCGCCGAGCGTCGGCTGTCCGTTGACCTCCACCTGCACTTCGTCGTTGCCCACTCGCGCGAGCGTTCGCAGATGCGCCGGCAAGCACCACGCGAATCACAGGACGTACCCCAGTCGACGATTATGACAGCGTCTGAACCTCGACCGAAACAACCGGCGGCAGATCGCGCACGATCGCGTTCCAGGTGTCACCGCCGTCGGCAGACGCATAGACCTGGCCACCGCGTCGTGCCGAAATAGATGCCGCACTTGTCGAGCGAGTCGACCGACATCGCATCGCGCAGCACGTTGACGTAGCAATTCTGCTGTGGCAGTCCCTTCGTCAGCGCCTCCCAGTCGTTGCCGCCGGTCCGGCTGCGATAGACGCGAAGCTTTCCATCGAGCGGATAGTGCTCACTGTCGCTCTTGATCGGGACGACGTAGATCGTCTCCGGTTCGTGCGCGTGCACATCGATCGACGAAGCCGAAGTCGGTGGGCAGATTGCCGCTGACTTCGGTCCACTGATCACCGCGCGTTATCGGTGCGCATCACGTCCCAGTGCTTCTGCATGAACAGCGTTCGACGGACGCGAGCGGTGCATCGCGAGCCGGTGGACGCAGTGGCCGACCTCGGCGGTCGGATTCGGAATGTGTTGCGAATGCAGCCCCTGTTGATTGGCTGCCACGTCGTCCCGCCGTCGTCGGTGCGAAACGCGCCTGCGGCTGAAATCGCGATGAACATCCGCTGCGGGTTCGACGGATCGAGCAGGATCGTGTGAAGGCACAGGCCACCTGCGCCGGGTGCCCAGTGCGGACCTGAGCCGTGGCCGCGAAGCCCCGGCATTTCCTCCAGTTCTGACCACCGTCGGTCGTGCGAAAGAGCGCCGCATCTTCGACGCCGGCATAGACGGTATCCGGATCGGTGAGCGATGGCTCGAGGTGCCACACGCGTTTGAATTCCCACGGGTGCGGCGTTCCGTCGTACCACTGATGCGTGCCGGGCACGCCGTCGTAGACGAACTTGTTGCCCGACCGGTTCCCACGTCTTGCCGCCGTCGTTCGAGCGCTGGATCATCTGCCCGAACCAGCCAGATGATTGCGACGCGTACAATGCGGTTCGGATCGGCCGGCGAGCCCTTGAGGTGATACATCTCCCACCCGCCAAAGAACGGACCATTCACGTCCCATCGCTCGCGCTTTCCATCCGACGTCAGAACAAATGCGCCTTTCCGCGTGCCGACCAATACTCTTACCCCGCTCATCGCAACTCCTTCTCATCTCATTCCGGGATCCGGGGTCCGGGATCCGCACCACGGACCACGGCCGTCAACGACCCCAGTTCAGTGCGGTCTCGTGTTCCTTGTATTGTCGATCCGGCCAGCACGGAAATCGACACGAGTCTGAAAAAGAAACGTCCGCTCTACGCGAGCGCCGGCTGCTGCGCGTGCAGAAACCATCGGTCAAGCACGAGGTGACGGACGAACCACGGGCTGTCGAGCAGCCCCCGCGCCGCGGCGACGGTCAGGCCAACGGGGAAAACGCGCGACAGCCGTCCGGCAGCCTTCGACGCACCGAATCGTTTCGTCAGATTACGTGCGTAGCTCTCGAGACGTTCTCGGCTGTACTTCCCCGCGCGGCAATGATCGTCGCCGCCGCCATCAGGCCGGACTCGATCGCCGGTCTGATTCCTTCGCCGCTTTGCGGATACGCCAGCCCTGCAGCATCGCCAATCAGCACGACCCCGTCTGCCACGAGCGATCGGCCGGTGTCGCCGGCGAGCAGGTATGCGTGCCCCCGCCACCGCCATGATCCGTTCCGCGGAATCCTGCTCTTCGTTTTCAGGAACTCGACGAACTCCGCGGTCTGCTTTGGCAGCCCCCTCGAATCGAGTCGTCCAAAACCGATATTGAGAAAGCCGTGTTTGCGAAAGCACCAGCCGTAGCCTTTGAGGTCCTGGCAGAAGTAGAGCTCCGGAACCTCTTGCGCGATGGCAAACGCCGGAGCTGACGCTTCAACGGCAAACTCGACTTCCTGCGCTGCGATGACTGGCGCCCGATCGCGCTTTCGTCCGAGCGTTCGCGCGACCGGACAGAAGTGGCCGCCGGCGCCGACAAGCATGGAAGCGCGCATCGATTCGTTCACAATCCAGCACTCGGCGTCGCGCCGGATCTTCGAAACCGGGGTGCCGAGCTGCAGGCGCGCATTCGATCGTCTCAGCAGATAGTCGTCGAACTCGCACCGTCGAATGCCGAAGCTGACCGGACGTTCGTAGCGTGTCTCGAGTGCGCGATCGCCGTGAATCAGACCAACGCGGAATCCGGTGATCGGTTGAAAGGTCCGCCCGGCGCGATAGTCGTCGATGTCGAGCGAGATATCCTCGACGACCTGCGGCGTAATCCAGCCCGCACACACTTTGTCTCGCGGAAACGCCGCCTTGTCCATGACGATGACGTCGAGGCCAGCCTGACGCAGCTTCCACGCGCAGGCCGATCCCGCTGGACCACCACCCGCGATCAGCACTTCGCACGTGTTCATGATCTAGAGATCTACTGGGTTCTACAGGGTTCTGCTGGGTTCTACTGGGTTCTGCCAGGTTCGTTCGGGTTCTGCCAGGTTCGTTCGGGTTCTGCAGGGTTCTCACAGGTTCTGCGGGTTCATTCGCACGAACCTCGTGGAACCCGGAACGAACCCTGTAGAACCCTGTAGAACCTTGCAGAACCTAGTAGAACCCTGTCATTGATCCCAATCAGCCCCCAACGCGCGTCCACGGCGTGGCCTGGGTGTTGCCGCGCGCGAACAGGACCTGAAACAGCTGCAGCGAACCGGTCGAGAACGATGCCTGCGAGCCGGTCAAATAGAGTCGCCAGGCGCGTACGAATCGATCGTCGAACATCGACAGGACTTGGCGGCTGGCCGCGTCGAAACGCTGACGCCAGTGCTCCAGCGTTTTCGCGTAGTGCCAGCGCAGGTTGTGCACGTCGAGGACCGAGAACGAGTACGGTTCGAGCACGCGGCTGAATACTTCGGGCAGCGTTGGCGCGTACGCGCCCGGGAAAATCCGCTTACGGATCCAGGGGCTGAGCGGCGCCGGCTGATCGCGGCCGATGAAATGCAGCAGGCCGCGGCCGTTCTTCGAGAGCGTCCGATCGATGACGCGACCGAGCGTCGGATACTCGGCCGCGCCGACGTGCTCGAGCATCCCGACCGAGACGAACGCGTCGCAGGTGCCCTCGACGTAGCGGTAATCGTCCTGGACGAACTCGACGCGATCGAGCAGTCCTTCACGTCAGCCCGCCGGCGCGCGTACGCAATCTGCTCGGACGAAATGTTGAATGCGCGCACGCTCACGCCGTAGTGTCGCGCCATGAACAGCGCGAGCGAACCCCACCCGCATCCTGCCTCGATCACGCGCTCACCGGGCTTGAGCTGAAGCTTGCGACAGACGAGATCGAGCTTCGCGATTTGTGCCTCCTCCAAGGTCGCATCCGGCGTCGGGAAATACGCGCACGTGTAGACCATCTCGTCGTCCAGCCACAGACGATAGAAGTCGTTCCCGATGTCGTAGTGATGATGCACGTTCTCGCGAGCGGCGCGCGTGTCGTTCGATCCTTGCCACAGCCACCACGGACGACGAGGACGCGTGAACGAGCGGTAGATGGCTTCGAGCAGTTCGAGGAGATCGCCCTGGATATCGACGAGGCCCGACATGTAGGTCTCACCGAAATTGAGCTCGGGATCCCACATCCACCCGTAGAGGGCCGCCCGCTCCTTGAATACCAGGGTCGCGACCGGCGCGCCCGCACGCGAGGGCAGTTCAAAGCCGTCCCACAACACGAATCGGATGGGGGCGCTCTTGACGAACATCTGGATTCGCGCGAGCGCCCAGCGGTCGATGGCGGTGGATCGATAGGGCGCGATCCGAGCGGAGGGCGCCGCAGCCGACGAGGTGAAACCTTCCTTAGCGGTCATGTTTCAGCTCCTGCCGTCGCCGGTGGCGAAGGCACCCTCAGCGGGCTGTCCAAACTGCCAGCGGTCGGGCCGCTATTATTACCGAGCCCGGCCATTTGCGCTCAACCGCGGCCGTGGGACTTTCGAAAATCCTGCAAGAAAAGAGTCGTCTGCCCTTTCCAAGTGACCGATTCCGCAAACGAGTTTCCCACCGGCGGGCACGCGCAGCCTCGCCACACCGTTCCCCAAAAGCACGAACTCGCGCCGGTTCAATAACATACGATGGGCACCACGAGTGGCAGCCCCCATGCTCCCCGAGGGCGGCCAGACCGCGGCGCTCGTTCGTATCGGCCCGCTCGTCCAGAGAGGACATCGATGATTCCCGATCTCCGGCTCGCCTTTCGACGATTTCGATTCAAGCCGGCCCACACCGTCCTCATGATCCTCATCCTTGGCATAGGGATCGGCGCAACGACGGCGGTTTTCAGCGTCGTCGATCAGACCGTGCTACGCCCGGCGCCATTTGCCTATGCGGATCGCCTCGTGGACGTGATCGATATCGATCGTGTCCGCGGCGGAGGTGGCAACCTCCTGACGCCCGCGAAGATTGTCGGCTGGCAGAGCGAACCAACGCTGTTCGAAACCTTCGAGGCCTACGCACCCCATCAATTCGATGTGACCGGCGAAGTGGAACCCGAACGTGTCCAGGGCCTGGTCGTGTCGACTGGACTCTTCGACATGCTCGGGGCGCGGCCCAGAAGCGGGCGCGGCTTCGTGCGCGAAGACGGCGCTCCGGGCGCCGAGCGTGTCGTCGTGATCAGCGAAGCGTTGTGGCGCCGCAAGCTCGGCGCGCGCGAGGACGTTCTCGACTCGCGCCTCACCCTGAATGATGAATCGTATCGAATCATCGGTGTCATGCCGCGCCGCTTCAGGCTCACCGGAGAGAAAGAGAGCCTCTGGCTGCCGTACGATCCCCAGTCGAATATCTCGGACACCTCGGTGCGCGGTTTCTTCGGACTGGGCCGTCTTGCGACGAGCGCGCCCCGCGGATCCGAGCAGCAGCTCGCGGACACGATCGCGGATCGACGTCAGGTGCAAGATCCACTTCCCCGGACCTGGGGACTGCGACTGGAGCGCAAGAAGGTCGCACACGTCGACGCGACGGCGCGAGCCGCCCTGTTCGTGATTCTCGGCGCGGTCGCGTTCGTGCTCCTGATTACGTGTGCGAACACCGCCAGCCTTTTCCTGTCGCAGATCGCCGTTCGACAGCGTGAGATGGCGATACGGACGGCGATCGGCGCCGCGCGCAGCCGCCTGATTCGGGAAATGCTGACCGAAAGCCTTCTCTTTTCGGTCTGCGGCGGAGTGCTGGGCGTGCTGATCGCAATCTGGGGCGTTGATGCGATCGTGGCGGCCGCGCCTGCGAACCTCACGTTTCAGGCGACGAGTCCAATTGAGATCGACGGCCGGATCCTGACCGTCACGCTGGTGGTGACCCTGCTGACCGGACTCCTGTTCGGGCTGCTGCCCGCCCTCCGGGGATCGCGGCCAGACCTTGACGTGATCCTGAAAGCGACAGCCAGCGGCGGGGGCAGTCAGTCGTACAGCCGATTCGCCGGCACGCTCATCATCGCGGAGGTCGCGTTTTCGCTGATTCTCCTCGTCGGCGCGGCGCTGATGCTGCGTACGTTCGTGAACCTCGGGTCGCTGCAACCCGGATTCGAGCCGCGCGGACTGGTTGCGGTGACGCTCAGCCTGCCGACCGACAAGTATCCTTCGAGCGCCGCGCGAGCCAGCTTCCTCGACTCCGTGCGCGACCGCGTGCAGGCGATCCAAGGCGTTTCACAGTCTGCCGTCGCTGATGGCGTTCCGCCCGCCGGTGGATCGCTCCATTTCGGCGCCCCGGAAGTCGAAGGCAGCACGGCCCCGGCACACACCGAGCAACTCGTGCTGCCAGGCAACACCGTTTCACCGGATTACTTTCGAACCCTGCAGATTCCGCTGGTGGCCGGCCGCTTCTTCTCACCCACCGAACCAGCCGATTCGCTCATCCTGACCAAAGCGCTCGCGGATCGCTATTGGCCTGACGGCTCCGCCGTTGGCAGGAGATTCAAGTTCTTCAGCGGAGCGCCGTGGAAAACGGTCGTTGGCGTCGTGGCCAACGTGAACGCGTGGGACAGGCAGGAACACACGCCGTTTCACGTCTACAGCCCATGGCCCGTTCCGACAGACACAGTCGCCGCCAACCTGCCGCGACGACGGGCATACGCCGATCGGACGCTGTTGATTCGCGCGCAGGACGCAGCGGCGGCGATTCCAGCGATCAAAGCGGCAGTCTGGGCGTCCGACAGGAATCAACCAATCGATCGCGTGGCGCTGGTGGAGCGGTCGTATGCCGATGTGTTCAGTCAACAGCGCTTCGTGATGCAGTTGATGATCGCGTTCGGAGCCGTCGCCGTCACGCTCACGCTGGTCGGCCTTTTCGGCGTCCTGTCCGAGATCGTGGTCCGCAAGACCCGGGAGATCGGCATCCGCATCGCGCTCGGCGCGCAGCGAGCCGATGTGCTTCGCCTCGTGCTCTCGAGAGGCCTCTCGTTGACGTTCGCTGGCGCGTCGCTCGGGCTCGCCGGCGCGATCGCGCTGGCGCGCTTTCTGCGCGCGCTCCTGTTCGAGGTCAGCCCGGTCGATCCCGCGAGCTTCGCCGCAGTCACGGTCGTGATGATCGTCATCGGGCTCGTCGCGTGCTGGATCCCTGCCCGCCGCGCCATGCGCGTGGGGCCGGCCGAGGCGTTGCGGGTGGAATAGAGATTCGCAGTTCGCAGTTCGCGGTTCGCGGTTCGCGGTTCGCGGTTCGCGGTTCGCGGTTCGCGGTTCGCGGTTCGCGGTTCGCGGTTCGCGGTTCGCGGTGAGGCGATTTTGCCTCCATCTCAACTGACCAGTTAGTGTTGAAGCCGCACGAGGTATGCTGGATTCAGCATGCGTCGAACCTGCGCAACCGTCGTCGCACTGATCCTGGCAGTCACTCACGGCTCTTCTCAGACATCGCCGCAATCACCTTCTTCTCAAGCGAATCCACCAGTGGAACAAGCTCTGGTTTTCCGGGCGTCGGCGCACCTCGTCCAGGTCTAGGTCGTCGTTCACGATTCACACGGCCATCCGGTGGACGATCTGAAGAAGGACGATTTCGTCGTCAGCGAAAACGGCAAGCCGCAGCAGATCGGCTTTTTCAGGATGGCGTCGGCCGACAAGTCCGGCGGCCCACTGACACCGCTTCCGCCGCACATCTTCTCCAACGTGATCGCCAAGAATCGCGACGTGCCGACCAGCGTCGTCGTCGTGCTGCTCGATCTGCTGAATACGTCGTGGACTGATCAGCTCTACGCGCGCAAGGGGCTGCTGAAGTTCCTGGAGCAGCTCCAGCCGCAGGATCGCGTTGCGGTGTTCGCGCTGGGACACCACAGCCTCACGCTCCTCCACGACTACACGAGCGACTCGGCCTCGTTGATCGCTCGCCTCGAAAAAGCGACTGGCGAGATACCGACGGCGCTGGACGCGTCGACTGTCAACGAAGGCGCGCAGAGCGAGCTCCGACGTCTCGGACTGGACGCACTGGCCGACGCGGATCAGCGCGAGGCGGATTTTTTTACGTCGGGCAGCATCGTCAACACGCTGTCGACGCTCGAAGCGATTGCCCAGCACCTCGCGGGCCTGCCAGGACGCAAGAACCTGATCTGGCTCTCGGGAGGTTTCCCGCTCACGATCGGGTTCGACACGGTCCCCGAAATCGGGTCGACTCGCGAGCAGCGAACCTTTACACACGAGATCGACGCGGCGGTTCGCGCGCTCAACAATTCAGGCATTGCGGTGTATCCCGTCGACGCGCGAGGGCTCATGGTGCTGCCGGGATTCGACGCGTCGGTTCGAGGCATTCCAAGCGTCGGTCCCGCGCGCGGTCGGTCGAGATCGGCGGCGATCACGGCCAATCACGACTCGATGAAGGAATTGGCGTCGCGAACCGGTGGACGCGCGGCATACAACACCAACGATCTGAGCCGCGCGATTCGTCAAGCGATCGACGATTCGAGCGTGACCTACACGATCGGCTACTACTCGACCGACGAGCGACAGGACGGGAAGTTTCGCGAGATTCACGTGAAGGTGGATCGCCCTCACGTGGACGTCCGTTATCGCAAGGGGTATTTCGCGCTCAAGCCGGCGGATGCCACACCGGCAAGACTCGCAAGGAGCAAATTCGCGGCGCGGTCTGGAGCCCATTCGAATCGACGGCGCTCGCGGTCAACGCACGCGCCGATCTCATCAATCAACCAGCTCCGAACACGATGAACGTGATCGTCCAGGTCAATCCAGGCGGCGTCGGCTTCCGGAAGGAAGACGATCGCTGGAAAGCGGAAATCGACATCGTCTACGTGCAGAAGGACGAGCACGGACGACTGATGGGTGATGGCATCACCGACAGCGTTTCGCTCACATTGACCGACGCCACTTCGTGAACAGCCGTGAAGGACGGCGTCATGCGCCAACGGCGGGTTCCGCGTCAGGCCGGGGCGATCAGCATGCGAATCGTGGTTCGAGACGTTGGCAGCGGCTCGGTCGGGTCGATCACCATTCCGTTCAGCCAGATCGCTTCCGACAGGATCCCACGCAAGAAGCCGCCGAAGTGATTGCGCTCGGCGCCCACCCAGAGTAGGCTCCGCTGACGGACGTGTCGAGCCCCCACACGAGCCCGGCTCCACTATCTCCAGACGTCGCCATCCGGCTCACGAACGCTCGCCGGTGGTCGATTGTCGGCCTGCTCTTCACCGCCTCGCTCATCAACTACTTCGACCGCGCGACGATCTCGTTCGCGCTGCCCGCTCATCTCCAAGGAGCTGCACCTCGGCCCGGAAGCCAAGGGCGTGTTGCTGTCGGCGTTCTTCTGGTCGTACGCGCTGCTGCAGATCCCGATGGGCGTGCTCGCCGATCGCGTGAACCTCCGGTGGCTGTATGCCGCCGCGTTCACGCTGTGGTCGGTCTCGCAGGGCTTGATGGGATTCGCGACGGGTCTCGGCACGCTGATCGTGTTCCGCATGCTGCTCGGGGTCGGCGAAGCGATCTATCTGCCCGGGCGGATCGAAGATCGTCAGCCTGCTCTTTCGTCCCGCGGAGCGCGGTCTTCCGTGCGGCCTGTTCGATGCCGGCACGCGCACCGGCCTGGTGATCGAAGGCGTGCTCGTCCCGTGGATGCTGATTCACTACGGGTGGCGCACGAGTTTCTCCTTCATCGGGTTCGCCGCGCTGCTGTGGCTGATCCCATGGTTCCTGACGACGCCGAACGAACTCCACGGACGAGCGGATCAGAGCTGCGTCCGCTGTCGCGGCCGGATTCGGCCCGGCGTTCGCCGCGCTGGTCACCAATCGCAATCTGCTCGGAGTCTGCCTGACGTTTTTCTGCTTCGACTACTACTGGTACTTCCTCGTGAACTGGTTGCCTGACTATCTGGTCACGGGACGCGGACTGACGATTCTGCGCGCCGGCATCTACGCGGCGCTGCCCTACTTCGTGTTCGGCGCCAGCGAACCGATTGGCGGCTGGCTCGCCGATCGGCTGATTCGACGAGGTGGAGCGAAACGCGCGCGCGAAAGGGCGTCGTGACGGTCGCGTTTCTGACCGGACTGCTGCTGATTCCGGCCGCACGCGTCAACACGCCAGGCGTCGCGGTCGCGCTGATCGTCGGCGGATGCCTCGTCGGCCTGGCGACCGGCAATCTGCTGGTGATTCTCCAGAGCTGTGCGCCGCGCGGGAGATCGGTTTGTGGACCGGCGTCTACAACTTCATCGGCAACATCGCCGGGATTCTGTCGCCGCTGATCACCGGCTTCCTGATCGACAAGACCGGATTCGTACACGCCCCCGTTCTTGCTGGCGGCGGCATTGATCGCCGTCGGTCCGCTCGCGCTCTGGACGATCGTCAGCGAGTTGAAGTTAAGCTCGCGCGACGTGAAGTCAAAAGTTCGAGCCTGCCGGGCGGCGATCATCACGGAAATCGCGACGACATCGACGACCGTCGTTCCTGCGCTGGTGCGCTGAACGATCAAGGCGGCGACACCGGGACGCGATTCGATCAACGCGAGACCGCGATCTCTCCCAAGCACGCTCACCGCCGTATCGAGCCCGTCGGCCTCCAGTCCGCTCGGCGCGATCACGGTGACGGTGATGTCGTCGATCAGTCCCATGCCGGACGACGGGATCGACGATATGCGAGTAGCGCTGGCCGCCGACGTCGAGGTGCTGCTCGCGCGCGCCTGACGTTGAGACAGCCGCGTTCGCCAAGTCGAGGACGCGCGGCACGGTCGAGAGCGCCGGATCGTCCGCATGAATGTCGATGCGCCAGCCGCGCTGACCGGGCGGCGCATCGCTGAAGGCGAGATCGCCGCTCACGGCCACCAGCGCGCTACGAATACCAAGCCGCGTGAGCACCGCCATTGCTTCGCTGGCCGCATACCCCTTCCCGATCGCGCCAACGTCGAGCGCCATCTCTGCTTGATCGAGCGTGACGGTGTGTCGGCCGGAGTCGAGATGCAGCTTGCGATAGCCGGTCCGGCTCGTGCCTCCCGCAAGCGCGCTGGCGTCCGGCAGACGCGCGGTCCTGCGCGCCTCGCGCCACAGTCGGATGACCGGTCCCTGGGTGACATCGAATGCGCCACTCGTCGCCTCTGCCAGGTCCTGTGACGCCGCGAGGACCGTAAAGAGTTCGTCGCTGACATGCACGGGGCGATCGACGGCGGTCGTCGTGATCCGGTTCAGCTCGCTGTCCGGTTTGTAGTCGGAGAGAATCCGATCGAGATCGGCGATGCGATCGAACGCCGCGCGGAACGCCTTGTCGCCGACTGCTCGTCACTCGTGTAGAGCGTGATCTTGACGAGCGTGCCCATGTAGGGCTCGACCGATTCATAGCGCTGGACTGGTTGGATGCGCCCAGGAACGCGACAAGACAAGAAGCGAGCACACACCGCCGACTCATACCTCTTCACTTTTGACTTTTACCTTTTAACTTTTACCTTTTAACTTTTTAGTACGGTTCCTGCGCGACGCCGTTGTTCCACGCGCGGTACATCTCTTCCGCGCTTGGAAGCTTGGCCGGCCGAACGAGGCGAAAGCCAAGCCATTGCGCGTCGGTCATGTACCAGATGCTCTTGGGAAGTTGCGGATCCTGTCTTTTCCATGACGCATCGGACTGGACGCGGGCGTTGCACGTCACCGCGCGACTCATCGTCGTGCCACGAACCGCCGCGAACCGCGTGCGGATACGACGTGGTCGACTTGACCCAGGGGTTCTCCTGCGCAGCTGCCGTGTAGGGCGCGTACTGATCCAGCGTCCACTCCATCACGTTTCCGAGCATGTCGTAGAGGCCCCACGCGTTCGGCTTCTTCGTTCCGACAGGGTGGTACGTCGCCGAGAAGAACTGCGCCGCCGAGTTCTTCGCGTCCCACGCGTAGTCGTCCAGACTGCCGGCGGGAACTCCGGTGGCTGAACCGGCGCGGCACGCGTATTCCCATTCCGCTTCGGTCGGCAGCCGGTAGAACTCACCGGTCTTTGCGCTCAGCCATTCGGCAAACTTGTTGGCCGCGTGCTGGGTCATGCTGATCGCGGGGAAGCCTTTCAAGCCGCGACCGAAGCTCATTTCCACATACGGAGCGGTCGGCCGGCTCAGCGCGTCCACGATCGCGTCGGGATTCGCGCGCTCGTTCGCCTGGTCGGCAAACATGAACAACAGATAGGCGTCCCACGTCACTTCGTGCGCCTGCATCCAGAACGGATCGAGCTTGACCTTGTGCTGCGGTTGTTCGTCCGGCTTCGCGCCGGCTCCGGCGGATCCCATCGTGAATTCGCCCGCCGGGTACCGGGACCATGCTGTAGCTGACCGTCGTATTCGGGATCGTGACCTTGTAGGGAGCGGGCTTCGCCGTTGCCGCCTTCTTCGAGTGTTCTTCGATGCGCGAGCGGATCCGCTGAACGACCGCGAGTTCCTTCGGATCGGGCGGCTTGTCCGTCTGCGTCGCGGCGAGGAGCGACGCCACGACGCAGACGGCGAGGAGAGGCAGCAGTCTTCCGCCTAAAGGCGGAAGCCACAAATGATTTCGCATTCCAGAATCAGCAGCAGTCACCGCGAACCGCGAACCGCGAACCGCGAACCGCGAAACACTAAAACACCTGCGACCGTCCGGGAATGGCGAGGCCAGGCACTTCGTGCTTGGCGTTCCAGTCGACCGGCTTCGGCACCAGGCTGACCTGCGAGTTCAGTGCCTGCTCCCAGGTGACCTGCTGTCCCGAGTACGCGGCGTGCCGTCCCATGATCGCGAGCAGGGTGCTCGTCGCGAGATTCAGATCGTCGTTCTTCGGCTTGCCCGCGCGGATCGCCGCAAAGAGCACGTCATGTTCCTTCTGATACATGTCGTATTCCTCCCCCTGCCATTGCCACTTCATTTTGCCGTCGGGCGTCTCGATGCGCGGTGGTCCGCTGCCCAGCATCAGCGTGCCGTCGGTGCCCATGACGAAGTCGAGCGTGCCGTTGAAGCATCCCGTCGACTGCCGGTTCGCGAGGAACACGCGATAGCCGTTCGGGAACAGATAGTTGACCTCGAAGTGGTCGTAGATGTTTCCGCCGTTGGCCGGGACCGCGCGGCCGCCCACACCGACGACGCTGATCGGCGGCTGATCGTGCACCAGCCACATGATCTTGTCGGCGTTGTGGACGGCCTGCTCGACGAGACTGTCGCCGCAGAGCCAGTTGAAGTTGTACCAGTTGCGAATCTGCCACTCGATGTCGCTCATCGCCCGCCGGACGCGTGGTCTCGGGCGGCAGGGGCTTGACCGGGTTGGTGTAGTAGGTCGAGTAGTGCGCGACCAGGCGGCCAATCGCGCCGTTGTGCACCTGCGCGATCGCCTCCTGAATCATGTTGTTGTAGCGCCAGCAGAACCCGGCGACGAGCGAGAGGTTCTTCGACTGCGCGAGCTTCTGCGCCGCCATGACCTCGCGGACGCCAGGTGAGTCGGTCGCACACGGCTTCTCGCAGAACACGTGCTTGTTGGCATTGATGGCGGCGGTCAGATGCTGCGGCCGGAAGCCAGGCGGCGTCGCGAGCATGACGACGTCGACCGCTGTTGATCACTTTCTCGTAGGCATCGAGCCCGACGTACGCGCGATCGATCTTGACGCGGCTTCCAATCTGCGTGCTGCCCTTCAGCCTGGTGGTCGCCTGCTCGACGATCGTTTCGTCGACGTCGGCGATCGCCGTCAGCTCGTTGTTCGGATCCGCGGTCAGCGCCTGCCGGGCGGCGCCGCTGCCTCGCCCGCCGCAGCCGACCAGGCCGACCTTCAACGAATTGGTCACCGACTGACCGGAAATGATGCCAGGGAACCCCGCAACGATCGCCGCCACCGTTCCCGTCTTCTTGAGGAAATCGCGACGTTCGATCTTCTCCGGTTCGTTCTTTCGTGTTGTCATGTTGTCCTGCCTGATGAGGCTGCCGTCTCCAACCTCGAATCATATCAAGAGTTCGCCTGCCCTGAGCGAGCGTCAGGCTCACGCGAGTCGAAGGGCGGTTCGTCCGCCTTCGCTCAGGCTACGGCGAGACAGGCTCGCGGCAGGCACTGTAGAATCCGGCGCATGGCCATGAACTCCACCGTCACCCACCGACGACTTCTTTGCATGGTTTTCTGTGCACTGTTTGCGATTGTCGGCGCGAGTTTGTGCGCGCAAGGCACGAAACCGACCGAATCCGCGTGGCAATCGCTCTTCGACGGCAAAACGCTGGGGAACTGGCAGTCGACGAAATTCGGCGGCGACGGCGCCGTCAAAGTGGAAAACGGCCAGATCGTCCTCGACACCGGCAAGCCGTTGACCGGCATCACCTGGTCCGGACCGGACCTGCCCCACAACAACTACGAGATCGCGCTGCAGGCGATGCGTGTCGAGGGTCGTGACTTCTTCGCCGGCATCACCTTCCCGGTCGCCGACTCGTTCTGCTCGCTGATTCTTGGCGGCTGGGGCGGCACGGTGATTGGACTCTCGAGCGTCAACAGCGAGGACGCCTCGCAAAACCAGACGTCGCAGTCGATGGAATTCGAGCAGGGCCGCTGGTACAACGTGCGCATCCGCGTCACGGACGCCGCGATCGAGGTCTGGCTCGACGACCAACAGATCATCAAGCAGGAATTGAAAGGGAACAAGATCACGATCCGAATGGAAATGGATCCGTCGGTGCCGCTCGGCATCGCGTCATGGCGCACGAAGGCGGCACTGCGTGAGCTGCGGCTGCGCAAGCTGTAGTTCAACTGCTGATCACTTGTCGAACTGAAACGTACCCACGGTTACATAGAAGAATCGAAGATCCGAAGATCCGAAGGGAACCGGACGGAATAGCCGCAACGTGCTTCGAAATCTAGGCCCCTCGAAACTCCGCCTTGCGGATCCCACTAAGCTCGTGCATTCACCGCCGTAGGTACTTGGGCTGCAGGACCGCGCACGGCGCGGTCGAGTGAGGTAACGATCCCCAAAACACAAGCCCCAAGGCGATTGCGGGTGTTTGTGTTTGGGGATCGTTGCCTCACTCGTACGCCGGCCCTCTGGGCCGGCGTCCTGCAGCCCGCAGCGTGACGCTCTTCCTTCGGATCTTCGGATCTTCGGATCTTCGACGTGGCCGTGGGCCCTTGCAGCGTGACATTGAACCAGGCTCCCCGAGGCCCGTTATCATTGCTCCGCACATGAATACCCGACGACAATTCCTCATCACCGCCCAAATGGGCGCGCTGGCTGCCATGGCCGGATGCCGTGGTGAACAGACAACGTCATCGACGTCTACAACAGCCGGAGCGCCACCGACGTTCGGCACGGGCCCGGTCACTGGCCCACCGGTTTCACCCGGCACCTTTGCTGAAGCCGAAAAGCTGGTGCAGGTGACGATGACCGCTGGCGAGCGGCAAGTGGCAGCGGCTAGCTGGCAGCGATCGATGGCGCCTCAGCTCGAGCGGCGGGTCGGACCGCGCAAGGTCCCGCTCGATGCGTCCGTTTCGCCGGCGACTCAGTGGAATCCGGTGGCGATCGCGGGAAATGCGGGACCGGCGCACGACACGTTTGTCCGCAGCTCCGGCGAGTCTGTTCCGCTGCCGTCGAACGAAGACGACATCGCGCATGCACCGGTGACGCGGCTCTCCCGTTGGATCGAGCAGAAGGCGCTGACATCCGAGCGGCTCACCAATATCTATCTGAAGCGGATCGAGCAGTTCGATCCGAAGCTTCGCTCGATCATCACGCTGACGAAGGACGCCGCGCTCGCGCAGGCCAGGCGTGCCGACACGGAAATCGCCGCGGGGAGATATCGCGGTCCACTTCACGGCATTCCTTACGGTGTGAAGGATCTGCTCGACACGGCCGGCATTGCCACGACCTACGGCGCGGAGCCCTACCGCAATCGTGTGCCAACGGTTGACTCGGTTGTCGTCCGCCGCTTGAACGACGCCGGCGCGGTGCTCATCGCGAAACTGAGCCTCGGTGCGCTCGCTCTCAACGACATCTGGTTCGGCGGGCAGACCATGAACCCCTGGCTGCTGGAGGAAGGCGCGTCGGGATCGAGCGCAGGCCCGGGCGCCGCAACGGCCGCCGCGCTCGTCGGCTTCTCCGTCGGCAGCGAAACCGGCGGCAGCATCGTCGCTCCCGCAATGCGGTGTGGCGTCACCGGTCTTCGACCCACGTTCGGGCGAGTCGCGCGCACCGGCGCGATGACGCTGTGCTGGTCGCTCGACAAGCTGGGCCCGATGACGCGCAGCGTCGAAGATGCGATGCTCGTGCTTCAGGCAATCACCGGACCCGACCAGGGCGACGTGTCGAGCGTGCCGAGCCATCTCGATTTCGATGCCACGGCCGGCGTTTCGGGTTTGCGCGTCGGCTACTTCCCTGCGTGGATGAAAGAGAACCCGGCGACGGATGTCGATCGGGCCGCGCTCGAGACGATCAAGAAGCTGGGAATGGTTGCCACCGAAGTGAGGCTGCCGGACTGGCCGTACGGATCGCTCATGCCGGTGCTCTTCAGCGAAGCCGCCGCATCGTTCGAGGAGCTCACGCTGAGCGGCGGACTGAACAGCCTGAAGGTGCAGGTGCCGGACGCGTGGCCAAACCTCTTTCGTCTGGCGAGGTTTCTGTCGGCCGTGGACTTCGTGCAGGCCGATCGATTCCGCCGACGCGTCGCCCAGGAAATGACCCGGCTGTTCTCCGAGGTTGACTTGCTTCTCGTGCCGTCGCTGCGCGACGAGATGTTGACGATTTCCAACTTCACCGGGCATCCGTCGCTGACGCTCCGGGCAGGATTCGTGGAGGTCAGCGAAGCGCGGAGCGACTGGGCGCCGGACCCGAGAAATCCGCTACCCAGATTCTCAGCGCCCCGGCGTGTGCCGCACGGCGTGACGTTACTGGGGCGCTTGTTTGACGAAGGCACCGTCGCGCGTGCCGGGCTTGCGCTGGAGCGTGCGTTCCGAGTCGTTGACGAACGTCCGGCTGGCTTCTGACGCGGCGCTTCTCACGCCGGCGGTGCAGCCGAAGGCGCAGGCGCCTTCGGCTTTCGCGAGACAAAGAAGATGACGAGACCAAGTACGCCGCCGACCCCGCCACCGATGGTCTGGCCCATGAGCAGGCGGGATGTGGCGTAGCGAATGACCTCGGGGATTTGCACAACGGCCTGCACCTGCGCGCCTTGAGGCAGGCCGCCCGGCGAGCTATACCAACCCAGCATCGGCGGCACGATGAACGACGCCGCGACAATGCCCACGAGCGCCCCGGCCAGCATCAGGATGATGGCGTTTTTCATGGCGTCAGTTTAATGCCAGCGCAGGCTTCGAAAGGCGAGATCTCTTTGCGAATCGCGAACTGCGAACCGCGAACTGCGAACTGCGAACTAAAACCTCACGCTCAGCCCTACCGAGAACGGCATGGCCCAGCGTGAGCTGTTCTTGTTGATGGTATCGAGGCCTGTGCCAATCAGGTTGTCGACTGCGGACATCCCCGTAACGTAGCGGAAGCCCAGCTGAGTAAACGCGTCGACCTGCTTGGCGACGCCAACGGTGAAGCCGGCGTTGCCGCTCAATGTAAATGCCGCCGTCTTGTCGTAGAAATCGGTCGCATTCCCGGTGAAGTTGATCTGCGGCGCCGATAAGACGACGTCCGTTTCATCGATGAACGCCAACCCCAGCGTGGCCTCGCCATACCCACGGATCTTATGCGTCACTGGCAAATAGCGCCGATACCCGACATCCATACCAAAACTCTGATAATCCGCGTACTGCCCGTAGAGATTGGCGACACCCAAATCACCCATGCGAGTCAGATCGGCGTCGAGCGACTGGAAGGTGAAGGTCACACGAACTTCCGAATTCTCACGGAACTCGAAGCCACCCCCGAACCGCAGGTGCAGCCCAGTACCGTAGACGTCGGCATAGGTGTTCTTGAGAATGACGACCGACTGGTCGTTCAACGTGCCGATCGCCCCTGAATTGATGTTTCCGCTGATCGTGTTGTCCCAGCCAATTCCAAAGTCAACGCTCCATGGCCGATCTGGCATATAGGGCTGAGCGTGCGCGGCTGAGCCAACTCCCAGGATCAGGACGGCCAACAAGACGCGAATGAAGCTTTGCTGTCGCATGCTCTGCACCTCCAGCACGACGTACCGGATCGACCCACGAAATGCAGTAGGCGCTGTCGCGCAAACAGCGCGCCTGCTGGGCGGAAATCCACACAATTCGCCCGCTCGAGGGCGCCAGCCAGCGGGCGCTGCAATAGTGGATCCCGGATCTTTCGGGTGACGATCAGAAAACGGCGACGCGCAGACTCGGTGGGATGAATCGCAACCGTGGGCGATCGAACAGCCGCGCTGACCGCGATGCGGCTGGCTCGAAGGAGCGGTTGAGCTCCTTCGAGCGAGTGAGCTGCGTGAGGTTACCGGACGTTGAACTCGACGCGACCGGATGCCTTGTGCCCGTTATCGTCCTGCGTATCGACGACGACGACGATGATGCCAGTCTGGCCGACACCACATCCAACACCGGTCGAGAGCTGGAAGAACTTGTCTGCGCGAGCGTCGGCCAGGGCACTGCCAAATGGCGTGACCGGGACCGGTGCCGGCAGAAGAGTCTGCGGCCCCGAGTTCCCCGCCGAGTCAGTGAATTGAACTCGGAACCCGGTGACGGCCACACCGGTCGCGCCGTTCGGATCCATGACGACGACGAATGGCACGTTGAAGGGCGCGACCTGCGGGCAGCGAGGATGGCTCACCGGTTGCGCGATGACTGTCGATGACTGCGCGCTGAACCTCACGGCGGTCAAGCCGAGCGGCTCAAAGCCGAACGTGATCGGCTCGGTTGGATACTTCTTCTCATCGCACGATGCGGAAGCGACGGCCGCTCCGAGAAGAAGGGCGCACGCGATAGGTCGGCAGAGACCGAGACCGTGCGCGCCGCGATCGAGGAGAGTGGGCATGGGGAGCCTCCTTGGTCCGATCGGCAACGATTGGACGTACCTAATTTATTTGCGGCCGCTGGGGTCAGCCACTCGGAGGTCGGCCCGCGACGGCCCTTCGCGCGATTCTATTCGACAACATCTCGAAAAAATCGAGCGCGATCGACGCGGCGCGCTGGTCGCACGCAAATTTCAAATTTGGTGTACGGCGAGTGATTGTCGGTTCGGATCGACCGACCCACATGGGCTCGATCGCGTGACAGTTTTGTAAGAGAAGTACCGGTCCGTCTCGATCCGGGGCTTCGCCCCTCGGACTCCCCTACACGCGCGCTCGCGCGCCGCTCCGACGGCGCGCTCCGATCGCGTGGCTCGCTCGCACTGCTCGCTCGCATCTTGGGGTCAGCGTCAGGTTTATGAGATAGCTTCTACTGAAAACGGTTTCAAGACCCATCTCTCTTCAGCAGATAGGTTTTGAAACCTTCTAGATGAGTGATCAGTGATTAGTCACTCGCTGAGAACGCATCTCACGGGGCGGGACGGCAAAACGGCCTCGCGCAGAGATCGCAGAGCACGCAGAGCCATCTAGAGATCACGCTGAAATTCGCGAGCGGGAGCTGGCGGGACGTCGGCCATGGGCCGGCGCACGAGAGAACGACGGGATCAAGAAATTCAAGCACTACCAAGATCAGCAAGTGCCTGATTTCTGGATCCCGTCGTTCCCTCGACCGCGCTTTGCGCGGTCCCGCCAGCGGTGATCTTGCTGGGTGAAGCCAGTTGAGCGAACCAGGTCTCGGATCCTCTTCGATTCTTCGTCTCTTCGAATCGTCGACCTGGCCGTTCCGCTCGGCACCTTTCTTCTCTGCGGCCTCGGCGATCTCCGCGCGAGATCGGTCTTGTCGGCCAGCTCGGGGCAAATCGGTCTGCGATCCTTCCGCTGGGCGGAGCGGAGGAGGTTATGACACTGTTTCTAGTCCTAGCGATGAGTGCTTAAAACATCCACGCGCAGATCACCACCGCCGCGATCGCGGCGACGATGTCGCCGATGAGAGCGGCGGCAACGGCGTGACGCGTTCGACGCACGCCGACCGATCCGAAGTAGACCGCGAGCACGTAGAAGGTGGTCTCCGACGATCCGTAGAGCGTCGCCGCCATGCGACCGATCTCCGAGTCTGGTCCGTGGGTCTTGATCAGATCGGTCGTGAATGCGAGAGAGCCGCTGCCGGTCAGCGATCGGAGGATGGTGAGCGGCACGAGCTCCGCGGGAAAGCCGGTGGCTGCCACCAGCGGCCGCAGCGCAGCCATCAACAGGTCCATGGCTCCGGATCCACGGAACATTCCGATCGCGACAAGAATGCCGACGAGGAACGGAATGATCTTCACCGCAACGTCGAAGCCTTCCTTCGCGCCTTCGATGAAGACGTCATAGACCTTTACCTTTCGTAGAAGGCCGACGAAGGGAATCGCGACCAGGAGAACCGGGATCGCCCAGAGCGAGATCGCGTCGAGGACGGCGCGAATCACGACCGCACGTCCGTGGCCGCCGCCGGCGCTGTCGGATAGAAGTGCTGCAGCACCCGCGCGGCGATGACCGCCGCGACGGTGCCGACGAACGTGGCGCCGATCGTCGGAGCAATGATTGCCGTCGGACTGGTCGAACCCGACGCAGCGAGGACGCCGATCATCGTCGCCGGGATCAGCTGCACGCCGGAGGTGGTGACCGCCATGAACGTCACCATCGCGTTCGTCGCGGTGTCCTTGTCGGGGTTGAGCGTCTGCAACTCCTCCATGGCCTTGATGCCCAGCGGCGTCGCGGCGTTATTGAGACCAAGCATGTTGGCCGCGAGCGCGACCACCAGGGCGCCGCCGGCGGGATGCTCGCGAGGTACTTCCGGGAACAACCAGCGCAACAACGGGCTGAGCGCGCGGCCCACGAGGGTCACCAGGCCTGCCGCTTCCGCCACGCGCATGATCCCGAGCCAGAGCGTCATAATGCCAATGAGGCCGATTGAGATCTGGACTGCGGACGAAGCCGAATCGACGGCGGCCTTGGTGACGGCGTCGGCAGTGCCGTTGACCGCCGCGACGACGAGCGCGATCGCCATCAGACCGAACCAGATGTAGTTCAGCATGCGGTGATAGTAGCGTAGGAGTTCGATCAGGCCGGTCTGCTCTCCCAGCCTGCCAGTCTTTGCGAAACCCGGGGAACCGGGTCTCCGGGTCGGCTCGTAAGAGAGTGCAGGTAGTGCCGGCTGACGAGCCTGTAACGCAACGTTCAATTCTGGAGCCAGCCGGACCGGCCGTCGGCGAAAGAGCGGATCGATCGATCGTTGCAAACCACCATGCGTCAAAGGCTTATCGGTTGGCGCGAGCCGGCGGGCGGTGGCATTCGATTTGACCGCATCGGGTCGATGTTCTCCCGCCGTTCTCTACGACGGTTTAGCGGTACGACGGTCGTGGCGTGTTCGATCGTGTTGCTCTTCACGACCACCGCCGGCGCCCAGCGCGCGATTTCTATCGCCGAACGGACGCGAGGGTCCGAACAGGTCCTCGTTGGACGAGTGGCGTCGGTGACGCCGGCCTGGCGGACGAACGACTTCGGCGATCGCCTTATCACCTCGATCCTTCACGTGTCCGTGGAGGAAACGCTGAAGGGCGCGTCACAGCAGTCAGTCGACGTGGAAGTTGAAGGCGGGACGATTGGGAGTCTCACCCTCCGCGTATCCGACCTCGACACGTTCACCCCTGGCGAACGCGCGGTCTTTTTCCTGCAGCACAGCCGCCGGGGAACGGTCGTGCCGCACCTGAGAGGACTTGGGCTGGAGAAACTCGATCAGACCGGCAGGGTGCGCGGCAGCAACGTGCCGCTCGATCAGGTCCGCCGCGAAGTACGGGCGGCGGCTGGGCGGTAGCCATGAAACTGAAACTGTTGGTTGCCGTCGCCGTGTCGGTCGTTGCAATCGGGACCATCCTGTCGAGCACCCTGCGCGCGTATTCCGTGCTCGGGTACATCTGGGCCCCGGGAACGGTGTCCATCCCCTACTACGTCAATCCTGCCAACATGGATCTTCCGGTGTCGGCGATCGAACCGGCCGTTCGTACCGGCGCCGACGCATGGCGGCTGCAGTCAGGCGCGTCTTTCGCGTTCGCCTTCGCCGGGTTCAGCACGCAGACCACGAACACCTACGACGGCCTCAACGTCGTGATGTTTCGGAACGTCTCGAATGGGTCGGCACTGGCGACGACCTACTCCTGGTTCTCCGGCAGCCGGATCGTAGACGCAGACATCGTGTTCTGGGACGCGGGCTTTCAGTTCGTGACCGGAACCAGTGGGTGCTCGAACGCGTTCTTCATCGAAGACATCGCCACGCACGAATTCGGTCACGCACTTGGGCTTGGACATTCGACGGTGTCCACGGCAACGATGTATCCGTCGATTTCCACGTGCAGCCAGCAGAGCCGAACGCTCGATCCCGACGACATCGCCGCTGTGCTCTCCCTCTATCCGCCGACCGCCACGCCTCCGGTGCCGCCGACCCGCCTGCGGATCATCAAATAGGGCAGCCCTTCCTTCGCGGATAGAGACACAGAGCCGGGTGCGATAATCTAGTCACTCGCTGAGCACGCATCATGCGGAAGGGGCCGAGAAGGCCAGCCTCGCGCGGGCGCGCGGAGCGCGCAGGATTCACCCTGCACGCGCTGACGGCTACGTCGAGTCCGAAGAAACGAAGATCCGAAGGAAGAGCTCATGCTGTGGGCCAGGACCGCACCTCGCGCGCACGCCGGCCCTCCGGGCCGGCGTCCAGCAGCTCAACTCTCACGGAAGATGCGAGCATGGCTGGCCAGGACTCTTCTCCGCGTCCTCTGCGATCTCTGCGTGAGATTCTCATGACGGTTTCGTTTCCAGATCACGTGTCGCTCCTGACGGCATTCCTCGACCGGCGTGGTCGTCGTGTCCGGCTGATGGATCCGCCGACATCAGGGAAGCGCTCGCAGCGTTCGCGAGAGCGCAGCGAACCCGGCGAGATCGGCAGACGCGAGCGCCGGGTAATCTTCCGAGATGGTCATCAACGGGGTGAGGCCGAAATCCAGCAGACGAATCCTGCTCGATTCGGTGGCGACCAGCATATTGCCCGCGACGATCGAGCCGTGCGCGAGGCCGCGAGCGTGCGCGCGTTCTGCCAATTTGAGGAGCGGCGTGAGGCGAGCTATCGCTTCGTCGCGATCGAGCCGACCGGCGCGGACACGATCGAGCAACGGAACGCCCCGATTGAACTCGGTCAGCACCGAAGGGCAACCGCGTGCATCCATTCGCGCTGCGAGCGGACGGTCGATGTCGTCAGGGGCCCACGAGTCGAGCTCGTCCTGCAGACGATGAAATCGCGCCACGAACCCTTCGGGCGCCGGACGGCGCCAAACCTTCAGCCTCAGGAGCCGGGAAGGCGGTCCCTCGCTCTTGACCAGAAACACGCGTGTGGAATCGGTCTCGCCGAGAGGCACCTGCAGCACCAGGGACCTCGCTCGGCCGCCCGGTTCATCGCGCAGCGTCTCGAACGCCCGTTCGAGCAGGCACGCGGCGCAGTGCTCGCCGTGGGTCGCAGCCATGGGATGACGCCTGCAGGCCACGATATTGGTCAGCGGGAAACGGCGCGAATGAGCTCGCGCATCTCGTCTTCGACCTCGTCTGGTGTCACGACCGTGTCGCCGATCTCGGCGCGCAGCATCACCCCGAATTGCTGACGCAGCCGGTGCACGGCGACTTTGACGGCTCCCTCACTCACCCCGAGTTCGGCGGCGATGGTCTTGTACGGCGGGAGCTCACCGGTGTCGGTGAGATACGGGAGGAGCGCGTGTGCTTCGGCGCTCTTGCCGGCACGGAGACATTCTTCCCTCAGGCGATGGAGCGCGCGATCGAGCGTGATCGCGGCCCACTTTCGATCGTACACGCGCTCGGGCGTGTCGTCGTTGCGCCGCTCCAGGGCGTAGGTGCGTTCCGCGTCCTCGAAGTCCAGCGCGAGGTGAAGATGGCGTCCTCCGCGTCGAACCGAAGTGTCGTGCTCGTGCTGGTTGATGACGAAGCGTTTCAACGCCGTGAGCAGGAAGGCGCGGAACCGCCCACGCGTGCGATCGGCCGCCCGGACACTGTCGCGTTCGAGGAAACGCGTGAAGAAGCCTTGCGTGAGATCCTGGGCTTCATCCACGGCGTAGCCGCGTCCTCGAAGATACGCGTAGAGTGGTGGCCAGTAGATCTGACAGAGCTCGGCGAGCGCTCCGTCCGCATGCGGGTCGGATTGATGTCCGGCCCGTACACCATCGTCCAGCGAGTCGTTGCGAATCTGCCGTCGGCTGTCACGGAGAGCCTGCTCGCACGCGTCGAGGAACCCCAGTGCATCGCTCGGCCGCCGGGCTCGATCGGTCGAAAGCGCGGCTCTGGAAGAACTGCGCCGCCGTCTCTGAGAGAGTCGACCCTTGACCCTGTCCATGACCGGCGACTCGGCGATCGTCTCGTCGGTGACGAATGCGACCTGCCGCTTGAACGGGTGGCTGGCCGTCAGCATCTCGTACGCGATCACACTCATCGCCCAGATGTCCCAACCAGGACTGGCGTCATCGCCTGCGACCTGTTCGGGCGCCATGTAGTCGAGCGTTCCGATGAGAAATCCCGCCGAGCTGTCGGTGAGCTGCTCGGGCGACGGTTCCGTGGTGAAGGCCTTCGCCAGGCCGAAGTCGAGCACCTTCGGCACGACACCGCTCGCGTGGCGCTGGAGAAAGATGTTCTCCGGTTTCAAATCGCGGTGCACCAGCCCATGGCCGTGTGCGGCGCTCAGCGCGGCGCAGACGCCGCGCAGGATATGCAGCGTCTCTGGCACGCCGAGCGGAACCTCGCCGGTGAGACGCTGGCGCAGCGTGTCGCCCTCGAGCAGCTCCATCACCAGGAACGGCCGCTGATGGCGATCGATGCCGAAGTCATAGACACGAACCACGTGAGGGTGCGCGAAGCGCGCTGCGGCAATCGCCTCCCGCCGAATACGCCCTCGCAGGTCAAGCGGGCTCGTGTCATTCTCACGAATGAGCTTCACTGCGACCGGCCGTTCGAGCACATCATCCATACCCGCGTAGACGGTGCCCATTCCCCTTGGCCCAGTCGTCGCTCGAGGCGATAGCGCCCGTCCAACAGGCGAGAACCGGGCACGGTTATCAGGCGCCGGTCATCATCAGGACAGACGGTGGTGCCAGTGTCAAAGCACCGTCCGCAGCTCTCGCACTCGGCAAAGAGGCAACCGTCACCCGAGGACCGGTCCATGAGCAGGCCGACCGCGTTCGCGATCGTGGCGAGGAGGTCGAGATCCTCGAAATTGTAGGGTTCCTCCGAACGTCGCGGCCCGAGCGCGAGCAATCCAAGCGGGCGATTATCTGTGAGCTGACTCGAAATCGGCACGAGCAGCTCGATGCCGCGATTCATCAACAGCGCGCGTTCCTCGACCGGCAGTTGATGGCGCACCCACGCGGTGTCGCCGAGCGAGAGCGCGAGCGGTTTTCGGAGCGCGGACAGCACTCCAATGACCGCCAGCGATGCCGGGAAGCGGTGCGAGGATTCGATCTTCTGCGGAGCCCGCCCACGAACGGGATTGGACCACCGCAAACGTCGATTCGCCGGGCACGTAACCGAGCACGCTGACAAACTCCGGGTGCAGCGCCTCGTCGATCCGGTGCACCACGGTCGGCGCAATCGCATCGAAATTCGAGGCGCGAGCGATTTCATCGGCAATGTTCCGAAGCAAGCGTTGAGCGTCGTATCGCTCGCCGGAAGAACCGGCGGTCGACGGCATTCAACCAGCGCTCGCGGTACGTGCGTGTCACCAGCAGCGCCGCACCCAGGAGGCTGAACCACCACCAGCGCGACCGAACGACGATCAATAACGACAGATTGCGATGCACGACCAGCGTCCAGCATCAGCAATATCGCGAGTGCCGGGATCAGTGCATCGACAAAGCCACGGGCGAGCGCATATCGCAGCCCCTGCCTGACGATGAGGCTGATGTCGAACAGGCGGTGACGGAGAATCGCGTGCGCAAACGAGGCCGGCACGGCAAGAACGAGGAGCGCCAATACGGCGAGCGTCCGGCTCGCAAAGATGTCAGCTCCCGGATTGCGCCAGTGTCCGGCGACGATCGCGGCCCCGGCGGCGACGCCGATGATCGCACCCGTCAACAGAACGCCAATGCGGCGCTGGTCCGTCCGCGTCTCGGCCGATCGCCGGCGCCCCAGCAACACGGCGACCCCCAACGCGGCGTAGATCGCGTTGATCGCGAACACGCCCGTTACCCAGTCGGCGACGCCCGTTGGTGGTCCGAGATCCTCCAGGATTCGATGCCACGCGTACAAATACCAGCCGAGGACGAGCACCGCCGGTGTCAGCGCCAGTCCGAGTCTCGTCGGCGACCAGAACGGGACGCGGGAAGACCGCGAAGAATGCCAACAACAATGGCCCGACAGCGGCACTCGCGGCGAACGGCAACCACAGAAGCGCGGAGAGAATCGGTGGCAGCGCGTGCCAGAAGGCGGCGAGCCGCATCGGCAGCGCCAGCGATACGGTTGCAAGAGATCCAAGCAGCATGGCGCCGAGCAGGGCAGGGGCGTGGGAGTGGCGCTTGTAAGCGACCACGAACGCGAGAACGAGGGTGATCACCTGCGCGAACCTGAACGCGAGCAGCGCGGGATGAGCCGGACCCGACTGCCATTCGCTGAGGCCTGACGGAAGCAGCAGGCTCGCCACCAATGACTCGCCGTGGCGCTCGATCTCGAGGTTGAGCGGTTTCGAGGGATCCAGGTGGACGCGAACGCGCTGCCAATCGGCTGAGCCTTGGAGCACCTGACCGTTCGCGCGGCGCAGCACATCGCCGGCCAGCACGCCCGCGCGCGCCCCAATTGAATCTGCCTGGAGTTGATCGACGATGACGCCGCGGGTTTCGAAAACGGGCACGAACCCGATCGGCGCGACCCTCCAGAGGTCGCAGGTGATCAGGAGGGCTAAATACCCGGCGTACGAAATGCCCACGGTCGCGAGTGCGATGCGCGCGACGATCCACGTCCGCGGGCCACCCGTGAGGGCGGTCGGCGGCTCGTCATGGACTTTGGCCAAGAGCTCCTGCACCTCCGGGTGTTGCACACCGCCGCAAGGCGCGTCGTCTCTGCCTTGGCTGCACGAATTGTGTGGTGGTCTAGCTCAACTATAGCATTCCGAGGGGCTTCGCCCCTCGGACTCCCCGACACGCGCTCTCGCTCGCCGCTTCGCCGGCTCGCTCCGATCGCGTGGCTCGCTTCGCTGCGCTCGCTCGCGGTCCGTCGATACGACGGCGTTCAGGCGCGCGACGCAAGCGATGGACTCATGATCAGGTAGACGGAGATCAGTCGGTTCTCAGGGCTTCCGCCGGATCCACTCGTGTCGCGCGCCGCAGGGGTTGCCAGGTTGCGGCGAGCGCAACGAGCGAGAGGCACAACACCGGCAGTCCGAGACTGGAGAGGCTGACCGGCTCGGTTTCGTAGAGCAATTTCTGAACGAACCTCGCGAAGTAGACGCCGCCTGCCAATCCCGCCACGATGCCGGCCGAGACCGCAACCGCAACACGGCCCGCAACTGATCGAATAACTGACGCGGCCCTCGCTCCAAGCGCCAGGCGAATGCCGATTTCGCGAGTTCGGCGAACCACGGCATAACTCAGAACGCCGTACAACCCGACGGCCGCAAGGATAAGCCCCAGCATGGCGAAGAAGCCGGACAACACGGCGAGAAGCCGCTCGCGGAGAAGTGTGTCGCCGACGAGCGAAGTCTGCCGCGTCACATCAACGAGACGGAGCGATGGATGAACGAGCGGGAGTTCCTTGCGCAGATAATCGGCAAGCATCCTCGGGGCAACCGACGAACGAATTTCAACGGTTCCATCCGCATCGCCGATCGGAGAAAACAAATAAGGACCAACTTCTCCCCTTACCGACCCGTCACGGGCATCGGCGGTGACGCCGACAATCTCATAGGCGACAGGTCGCCCGCGGCTCGTGGTTGTCAGTCGCCTGCCAACGACGCGTTCGCCCGGCAGATATTTTCTCGCGAAGGTTTCATTGACGACGACGGGGATGGGATCGAGCGCGTTGGCGTCCTGGGGCACGAATTCACGGCCGTCCAGGATACGGATCTCCATGGTTCGGAAAAACCCGGACGACACCGCGAGTCGGCGAGTCTGAGCCGATCCTCGTCCAGGGACGTCCACGTTGTTGCCATTCGACCAGCCTCTAAAAAGGGCCCACCCGGAGACACTGGCGCTCTCGACACCTGGCAGTGACTGCACTCGCTCGAGCAACCGGCGTCCGACGTCACGGGACTGAGCCGGTTCAAAGCGCTCTCGCGCTTCGACTGTCAAAAGGGTCACCCGCTCGGACGTGAATCCAAGATCAACTGACAAGAGCCGATCGAACGAGCGCAACAGGAGTCCAGCCACGAAAAGGACCATCAGGCTGAACCCGATCTGTACGATGATGAGCGAGCGTGCCATGCCGGCGCTGGTCGTTTGCCGCTGCCCGCCGTGCGTGACGGTCTCCCCCGGCAAGGTTGTGGACGCACGAAGCGCCGGCGCCAGACCGAAGAACACGGTTGTCACACAGCCAAGTGCCGCGACAAAACTGAGCACGCGCCAGTCCAGCCTGGCATCGAGATGGACCGGATTCTCGTTCGTGGTGAGCATGCTCACGATGAGCGGAACGGCGGCGATCGCAGCGAGCACGCCAAGCCCTGTTGCCATCAGCGTGAGTACGCCCGATTCGACGAGCGCCTGCTGAAGCAGCCGGCCGCGGCCCGCCCCAATCGAGGCGCGAAGTGCCATTTCCCGCCGGCGCGCCTCGCCGCGCGCGAGCAGCAGATTGGCCACGTTGGAGCAGGCAATGAGCAGCACCAATGCGATGAGTGCAGCCAGCACAAAGAGCGGACGCTCGAAGTCCTGTCGTATTTGTGAAAACCCGGTAGAGGCATCGACCAGGTCGATCGAACCCTCGGCGCGCTGTTGGCCTTCTGACTTGCCCGGCGCAACACCATCGTCGACGTTCGCAAGCGCGGCGAACGCGATCGGCTGAACGCCGCCGGGCGTGACGCCTGTTGAGAGCCGTCCCCAGATCTGCAACCAGTTCCAGTGCGGGTTCGTGAGCGACTCGCGCTGGAACATCATGTTTGGGAGCCAGATGTCGGTCAGCACGCCGGGCTGGGCTCCAGTGAATCCGGCTTGCGCCACGCCGACAATCTGATAAGGCTTCTGCTCCACCTGAATCCAAAGTCCGAGGACGGCCGGGTTGCCACCAAGCCGCCGCACCCAGAACGCGTGGCTGATCACCGCAACAGGATGCGCCCCCGGGTTCAGATCGTCCCCCGGCGCCAGTACCCGACCGACTGCGGCGTTCACACCAAGCACATCGAAGGCGTTGCCCGAGACGAACTGCGTCAGCAGTTTCTCCTCCACTCCCCCGGCGTCCGGCAGTACCGCCTGCCGAAGCGATTGATGGCTCATGCTGAAGGTTTGCATTCGTGGCGAAGTAGCCTGACGAACGCGATCGAAAGACGGGTAACTGAACAGGGATGCGAATCGAACGTCGGTGCCTTTTCCAGAGTGGCTCACGTATACGAGACGATCCGGCTCGCGAACAGGCAGCTGTCGCAGGATGAGGGCGTCGATCAGCGAAAAGGCGGAAGTGCACGCGCCAATCGCAAGGCCGAGCGAGAGGACTGCCGTCACCGACACCGCGGCGTCCTTGCGCAGCAGACGGGCGCCGAATACCAGATCGCGAATGATGGATTCGAGCCTGTTGGCGAGCCGACTCAACCAGGACATCGTGGAAAACCTGGATGGCTATTTCGTGGCGCGGCGCTCGTCGTTGAATCCGAACGCGTAGATCGTGCCGTCGTGCGTGCCGACGTAGACCTGACCCATCGAGCTCCAGAAGCTTCCTGGCGAGGCGAACGCCGTCATCGAGCTCGCACTGTTCCAGAACCGCTTACCGGTCGCGCCGTCGTAGGCATGAAGAACGGCAGGAGTGCCGCGGCCTGTTGCGGCTGCCGGCATTCCGGTAGACAGCGTGAACACCACGCCGTTGACGATGAGCGGCGTTGACGGCGATGTCAGGTTGTGCGAGACCCAGCCTGGCGCCAGAGACAGGGCGCCACCGGAGTCGATCAGCTTCATCGCGACGATCGATCCCGTCCCGGCCGGACCGTTGGTGTTCGTCACCCCGGCAGCCAGGGAGCCGGAGACCGGCAGGAGAATCCAGGACGTCTGGCCCGTGGCTGCCGCCGCGACGCTCCCCTGCTGCCACGCCGCAAGAGCGTCCCTGCTCACGGAACCACCGGCACCGAGAAGTGGCTTCGACTGGTAAAGCGGAGTCGCGTGGTTCGCACCACCGAGCGATGACGCGTCAAGCAGGATGACACGTCCGTCCTTCGTCGCCGCGGCAACGATGTCCTTGTCGTTGTGCTCGACGATCGTCGGTCCAGTCACGAATTCCGTTGTCGGCTGCGTGAACCAGTCCTTCACTTGCAGTGTCCGCGGAGTCGAGCGCGACGATGGCGTTCGACCTTTCCGTCTCCGCTCGCCTGACCAGGACCAATCGCCGCAATGAGTGTGTTGTCGGACGTGAACGCCACGGCGCCGACGACGTCTCCACCATTTGTCTTCCAGGACACCACCGGCTTCGCGTCGCTGTCGAGATCGATGGCCCACACGCCGCTCGGCGCGCCGCCACACTTCCGCCGCGTCGCGGCATACAGCGTGGTGCCACACCGCAATTGGCGAACCACCGCGCGTTGGCGGGAAGGAACGCTGCCGGCTTCTGAATGTCTTTGCCCGACGGCAGACCGACGACGTGAAGCATGCCGTCGCTGGAGATCACGTAACCGACACCGGAGGGTCGAAAGAGCATGCCGAACGCTCCACCCTGCTCGACAGGTGGCGCGCCCGGAATTCGATCGACCGTCGGAGCACCGCGGCCGCCGCCTGGCGGCGGCCGCGGCGCCGCGCCACGCGCAGCGCCGGCGGCGCGGCGCCGCCGCGCGCGCCTGCGCCCGGATCTCCAGCGGCACGTCCCGGTCCTGCCGCACGCCCTTCGAGCGGCACACCTTCACCCGGTTCGCCAAGAAGAGTGCGATATCCAGCAGCACCACGACCGAAACTCAGTCCGGCGGAAGCGATGGTCGCCGAGGCGTCCAGTCGAACGATGCGAGTCGCCGCGGACGTGATACCGCCAGGACAGCCGCGCCGTCGCGGCGGGCAGTCGCCGCATCGAAGTGCCGCTGCCACACGACGTAGCCCGTGTCGTTGTCGATCGCGTAGACATTGTTCGAGCTGCCGGTGACGAGGGTCATCGGCACGAACAACGTCACCCCGCTCGCGCTGACGCCCTGCGAGAGACTCGTACAGTCCGCGCGGCTGATTATCGAGTCTTGATCTTCCACTGCAGCTCGAACCCAGGTTTCGACAATGTTCTCGACCGAGATTTTGTCGTCGGCGCGGATCCACGACGTGCGCTGCGCGTCGGCAAGTGCGGTGAGCCACTGCGAGCCGCCACGTCCCGGTTGAGTGAAGACGACGCTGCCCGCAACTGACCGACAGTGAGTGAGAATCGACGATCAGCGCGTGCGTGCGCAGCGTCATCACTTGGCCACTCCAAAGCAATAGAGCGTGCCGTCGAACGTCGCGATATAAGCACGTCCGTTCGCGACGGTCAGTCCGCTGAAGTGATTCCACGATTCGATCTGATTGCCGCTCGACCAGAGTTCTTTCCCCGTTTGTCCGTCGAGCGCATACAGCGCCGCGCGACGCGAGGTCGGAATTCGGCGTGCCGGACCCGAACTGAGACCACCGCCGTACACCGGGCCGCCGGTTTCGTTCCATGCCCGATCCGGCATCACTTGCGTCGCATCCTCGCCGGCCGCATACGCGAACACGACGCCGTTGGCAATGACGGCTTCATCGGCAAGATCCATGTCGCGCGAAAGCCACGCGGGCGTCAGTTGCCATTTGCCTGCACGTTCCTCGAGCTTGAATGCGGCGACGCCGCCGCCTTTTGGACGCGCCTGTTCGATCGGCGCTTTGAACTGCGTGCTGACGGGCCCCCAGAACGGAACCAGCACCCACTGCGCGCCCTTCTCGTCCTGCCAGGCGCTCAGCGCGCCCCACACGCCTCGCGCGTCAAATGCCTGGGCGTCGTTGCAGATCAACGGCGTCGTGTAGAGCGTCGTCCGATGATCCTCGCCGCCAAGTGCGTCGCGATCGAGCAGCCACAACCGGCATTCCTTGCTCGTTCCGACCAGGAACTTTCGAGTTGCGATAGTCGAACACGACCGGCGTCGTGTTGACGTCGAGGTCGCGCCGCCACAACCAGTTCGCGTTCGGCGCGGCGAAGTAGTCGGCGAGCTGCAGCTGCTTCTTCGCATCGAGCTTGACGCCGACGATGCCGTTGCCGAGCCTGCGATTCTGCGAGTCGAATTGCGCATCGCCGGTGCCGAGGTAGACGGTGCCGTCGGGCGCAATCGAGGCACCGCGCCGACCCCACAAGCCCCCGCCTGCGGGAATGAACGCGCTCGCTCGCCGCGAGGCGAGATCGAACGAATAGAAGGCGTTGGTCAGGCCGCCGCAGCCCTGCGCGGTCGCGGTATAGATGACGCCGTTGTGCAAGTTCAGCGCGTACGGCTTGCCGCCACCCGGAACGAACTTCTCAGCTGGCGCAACATCCTGTCCGTCCGCGAGATTGACTTGCCGAAGCCGGCCATCCCACGAAACGGCGTACACGGTGTACTTCCCCGGAGACGACTGCGCCACTGTCGGCACGGCCGTTTGTCCGCCCGGACACAGCGTGTCGTTCGTCCCGCCAGGATTCGCGAGCGTGCTGTCGAAATGCCGATGCCAGATCTGCTTGCCGGTCGCGACATCGATCCCGAAGAGATCATCAGAGACACCGGCGACGACAGCAATCTCTCGCGTCCCCTGTGTCGTCGTCACCCGCTCGGCGACGAGCGGCGCGAACAGGTTGTGCATCGCGCGCGGCGTGCTCTCGAGCTTCAGCTTCCACAGCAGCTTCATGCTGCCGACGTTGGCGGTCGTGAAGATCTTTTCGTCGCGCACCCAGCCGGTGCGGCCTGTGTCGAAGCCCTCGGTGAGAAAGTCAGACGCGCCAATTGTGATTCTCGATAGCAGCAGGACAAGAAGTCCTACCTTGGCCATTCGCATGTGGTTCGCCCTTCGTGAGAACGAGAGACGACGAATCATACGCAGCGAAGGATTCAAAGTCGAGCTTCAACAGCTGAGCCCGATTGGCCAGGATACTGCAAGCGTTCAGGCCATGAGCGATCTCAGGATCGCGGCGTTGACGTTGTTCCTGCTCTTTGGCCTTTCGGTCGCCGCCGATGCGGGCACGATCACGAAGGTGACGGCTTCCCCCGCTGTCGTCGTGACTGGACAGGCGGTCCTCTTCACTGAGGAAGGGACGAATCCGTGCGGCGCCTCGAATATGAATTACGGCGACGGGATTGTCATCACCTACGCCATCCCCGAGCTCCCGGCGAAACAGACACACGCGTTTGAAAAGCCAGGGATGTACACCGTGATCGCTCGTGGCATGGGCAACTGCGATGGCGAGGCGACGACCACGGTGCGGGTCAACCCCGCCGCAGCCCCACCACCGCCGACGTCGCCAGGGACCTCTCATTACGTCAGTCGAATTCGTTCCGCCGCAGGGCGTGATTCGACGGCCGGTGACGTTTGTCGTCAATGGACAGGGACCATGCCGGTTTACCGCGCGATTTGGTGACGGCAATTCGCGAGAGCTCAGTGTCACGCTGCCCTACCGCTTCGACCATACCTACGGGGTCGCCGACACGTATACGACCATCATCGCGCCCGAGGCGCCATGCAGCGGGAAGTTCACCCAGCTGTTGACGGTTGCCGCGCGACCCGGCGCACCGCGACTCTTTGATCTCGCCATCGAGCCACCGGTCCAACTCGGGCCGGGCAGCCGGTGACGATTACGACCAAGGGCACAGGGACCTGCAACTACGCGATTGATTTCGGCGACGGCAACAACGACTCGCGTAATGCGCCGCTACCGGATCGCATGACACACAATTACCCGGCACCCGGGGAGTACATCGTCAACGTGACGGCGATTCCGCCGTGCAGCGGATCGGGGCAGCGCACGCTTGAAGTTCAGCGGCGATAGACAGACAAGAAAGGGACAAGGGACAAGGGGCAAGGTAAGATCGGGAAGTCACTGGGTTGACTAAAGGAACGATCGTGAAATCACTTGCTGTCCTCGCCCTCATTGCCGTCTCGAGCGTCGCGCTGCAGACGCAGCTGCCCTCAGTCGGCGGCACGTGGACGGTGCGGGCGGACATCTCGGGCAATCAGAGCGAATCGAGCTGCACGTTCACGCAGAAGGAGTCAGAGCTGACCGGTACCTGCAATAGCGACCGCGGAGCCGTCATGATCACCGGCAAGGTCGAGGCGAAGACGGTCAGCTGGCAGTTCGATACGCAGTACCAGGGGCAGACGCTGACCGTCTATTACAGCGGCACGCCTCAATCCGGCGAGAAGATCACAGGGACGGTCAACGTGCAGCCGATGAACGTCAGCGGCGAGTTCACGGCAACGAAGACGAAGTAGGTCTTAGGCCTGAGGCCGCCGTCCCGGAATTGGCTACAGCAGCCGTCCTTCCTCTAATCACCAGCGCTCGACCGCGTCGTTGCTTCAGGTTCGTTGCAGTATTCGACGAAGCGAGGAGCCGGTGCACGGTGGACCGAGGCGTCGGGGCCCATTTCGACGCTTCGTCACGAACTTCGTCCCTTCATCGTGGAGAGCAGCAGATTCGCTGTTACCGTAGCGCGGGATGGATGACCGCCGGCACGGGACGAGCGTCGACCCTCGTGAGGTACACGACTTCTGGCCACGGCTGCTCGTGAGCCCGATCCTCGGCGCTCTGGTGGTCAACCTGTCGGGCTTGATCGATCACGCGCAGCACTCGACCGCTGGATTGATCGCATCGTATGTGTGGTTCGCGACGGTCGCGTTTCTGATCTGGCAAGGCAATCGCAAGCTGTACTTCCGCCTGCCGCGTCGCGAAGACTGGCTGCTGCGCCCGTGGCGGAGGCTCGGCGTCCTGCTGGCCCTGATCAGCCTCTTCACCATCCCATTTGCAACCGCGACGCTGTGGGGATGGCGCGCCGTGACCGGCGATACCGGCACACGCCAGTACGCGCTGCCGACCGCGCTCTTCGCGGTGGTCGCGTTCGTCGTCGCCATCACGCACGTCTACGAGACCGTCTTCTTGCTTCGCGATTGGGAGAGCGATCGCCTGCGAAGCGCACGGATGGAGCACGCCCGCCTCCAGACCGAGCTGGAGAGTCTCGGCCGTGAAGTCGATCCGCACTTTCTCTTCAACAACCTCAACGCGCTCGCCCACCTGGTCGAACAGCGAAGCGACGCCGCTCCGTGGTTCATCAAGACACTCAGCGCCACATACCAGTACGTCCTCGACCGCCGCGGGCGAACACTCGTGCCCCTCGCCGAAGAGCTCGAGGCGCTCGAACGTCATCGCTCCCTCGCCGAGATTCGATACGGTGGCGACGTCCGCCTCGACGTGCAGGTGCCGCCGACCGACGCGGATCGCCTGCTGCTTCCCCCGGTGTCGCTGGCGGAGCTCTTTCAGAACGCGCTGAAGCACAACACCGTCGCCAGTGATCGGCCCCTGCACATCCAGGTTCGAGTCGAGAACGAAACGCTCGTGGTTGAGAACAGTCTGCGGCCCGGACCGACTGAGTTGCGTTCGAACAGGATCGGCCTGACCAACATGCGCGAGCGGTTTCGCATGGCGACGAACCGCGTCATGGTCTGGGGCGTCGAGCGCAATCGGTTCATCGTCCGGCTGCCGCTCGTCAGCAGCGTGGCGAACGAGCGCGCGAGTGAGCCCACGCGAGCGGAGCGGGGCGGATGGGCCCCCGCGAGCGAGCGTGTAAGGGAGTCCGAGGGGCGAAGCCCCTCGGAGTAATTAATGAGGGGTCGAACGCATCGAATCTATCGCGAACGCAGGAGCGTCCACGTCAGCAGGCCGATGCCGATCAACATCCAGAGTGACGCCCACGTCCACGCTGGCAGCAAAAACAGCCTCGCCATCGTGTCTGCATCCGAGTGCCCGCCGTGCACGAGGAACAGCACGCGAATATCGAAGACGGAATTGAGCGCCACCTGGACGGCCAGCAGGCTCAACACAAACGATGAAACGGAGCCGCCTCGTTTTCGAGACAGCGCGATCAGAGCCACGCTCCAGATCAGTACGACGGCGATACCAAACAGATTCCTCATCCAGACGATCAGCGTGATGAGCATGAACGCGCCGATGGTCCACAGGATTCCGTCCGCGCCTTTCTTGCCGCGCGCAGCCATCATGAGTGCGCATCCGACGACGCTGGCTCCGAGGTAGCCGGCTGAAGCCACCAGGCCCTGTGCCACTCGACTCTCCGGAATCAGGCTGCGTGTGACGCCGGCGCCGTTTTGTTCGATGACAATCGAGTTCACGTGGCCGCCGACGAGGAGCGTCATGACTGCGTGCGCGCACTCGTGGACCCACGTCGTGAACAACCTGAACGGATAGAGCACAAGCGGTCCCCATCGCGTGAGGCTGATGGCGAGAGACAGCGCGGCCGCTATCCAGAGCCAGGTGTCAGTGCTGCGTCGAAATGTCACTGGGAAGCTAATAATTGAAATGCTGATTGCCGAATGCTGATTGCTGAATGGGCGCGCTCCCGCGCGCCTTCAATCAATTGATTCAGCATTCAGAATTCAGCATTCAGCATTCACCATTCAACATTCAGGGCCTGGTGATTCGCGCCAGCCATTGCTCATATTCCGGGATCGTGCGACTCAGCCAGGCACGGAATTCCGGCGCCGTTGACGCGGCTTGCGACTGGACGAAGCGGTCGAGTTCCTCCAGGATAGAGTCTCTCGCCCGGCGCGTCTCGAGATCGAACGTCATGCTTTGTGCGATTTCCGCGCGAAGGCTGGCCAGCGGCCGTCCCGGCGCCGCGCGCAGCAGCGCGAGCAGGGACTCGATCTGTGCGGCTCTCCTGAGATCGAACCTCTGCTGCTCGGCCGCGGTCGCCGCATCTCCCTCGACCATGCCGTCCTGCCACATCATCGATGTCAGCTCGATGCGATCGAGCGCCTGCCACGTTTCAGACCCATCCGCGGCCTCGAGACCCGCGGTGCTGTTCGTGATCTGAAAGGTGTACTCCGCGTTCGGCTGGACGAGCGGCAGGTTGCGCTTTCCTTTGGGACGGCCGAGGATCGCCAGGCGATTCGCGCGGTACGCTTTGAACTGCACCCACATCAACGGCTCAGTCGAACGGTTGGTGATCACCACCCGATAGGCAGAGACGTTTCCGCCAACGGCTTCGGCCCGGGCGGCCAGTTGCCCGGAGACGCTGATGACATCGGGCGCGTACGCCGTCGAGGGTGATAGCGCGACCAATGACAGGGTGATCGGTTCGACGCCGTAGCGGCGCAGCTCGTCGACGCGAACGGGCTCCTCCTGCGGGAGGCGCACCTCCGCGACCGTCACGCCGTGCTGACCCGGCCCGCCATAGTAGAGCGTGACCGTGACCACCACGTTCGGGCCGTCGATGACATGCTTCACGTCGAGCGTCGTCAGCGGCAAACCGTTTCTGGAGGTGTCGGCGCCGTCGATCCTCGGAAAGGTGGCCGTCCACATTCCGCCGGTTCGACGCACCGGTCCCGTGCTGACTCGGCCGTCGGCATACTGGATGCTCAGACCACGCGTCGTATCAGTCTTGGGCGGCTGCGTCTGTGGGGAGGCCGACGCCGCGAGGCACGGAATCAGGATCGCAGCGGCGGCAGCAGCGTGCGCCATCGGTCGCGAGATCAGAAATGCCATAGTCCCTCCGCTCGGCGCCGGGAATGCTAGCACGACGGCGATCTATCGGGGTCTGACCCCCGGTACTGGAGTCAGACGCCGGTCGGTCCGTTACACACTTCCGCCCCCACGCTTCCTGTGGACCTTCTGCGTCAGCGAATAGTAGAGCCAGTCGGCCCGCTAAAGATCTACCCTCCCCCACGACCGGGCGTATACTCACCCGCAGCAGCAGTGGTTCTGCCCGCGTCCAAGTGCACAAGGCAGATCGGAGGTTCGTGATGACCGACGTCGATAGACGGCATTTCATCCTGAGTTCCGTCGCGTTGCCGGCAGCCCTCAAAGCGAGTGCGCTTCAGAGTCCGAACAACACCGTCAGAGTCGCCGTCGTCGGATTCAACGGCCGCGGCAAGGCGCACATCAGTGCGTATCTCAAGATGCCCAACGTCGAGATCGCCGCGCTGTGCGACGTCGATCAGTCGGTCATCGACAGCGGCGTCAAGACCATTGAGGCCGCGGGCAAGAAGCGGCCGGCGACGTACTCCGACCTCCGGCGGTTGCTCGACGACAAGACGATCGATGCGGTCTCGATCGCCACACCCAACTTCCACCACACGCTGCAGACGATCTGGGCGGTCCAGGCCGGCAAAGACGTCCTCGTCGAAAAGCCGGTCTCGTACAACATGTTCGAGGCGCAGCAGATCGTCGCCGCGGCGCGGAAGTACAACCGGATCGTGCAGAACGGCACCGGCGCGCAGTTGTGGCTCCACGAGGCCAAGAAGAAGATCGCAGACGGCATCATCGGCGACGTCTACATGGCGCGCGGGCTCGTCTTCAAGTGGCGCGACACGATCGGTCGAGCGAAAGAAGAACCCGTGCCGAAGGGTGTCTCGTACGACCTCTGGACCGGCCCGGCGCCGACCAAGCCGTTCACGAAGAATCGCTTCCACTACAACTGGCACTGGCAGTGGGACTACGGCAACGGCGACATCGGCAACCAGGGCGCCCATCAGATCCATTCGGCACGCGCGGCACTCGGCGTGAAGTACCCGACCAAGATCAGCTCGATGGGCGGGCACTACATGTTCGACGACGATCAGGAGACGCCGAACACGCAGCTCGTGACGTTCGAGTTCGAAGACGGAGGGAAGAAGAAGCTGCTCGCCTTCGAAGTGCGCCACTGGATCTCGAACAACGAGGCAGGCATCGGCGAGCGCTCGGCGCCGACGGGCGGCGGGAACGGTGAGCCACTGCAGACGGTCGGCAACATCTGGTACGGATCGAAGGGATATCTGGCCACGACCCGGGACGGATGGCAGACGTTCATGGGCCCGGAACAGGCGCCAGGTCCGAAATCGGAAGCGGACCCTGTGTATCCCGGGTTCACGAACTTCATCGACGTCGTACGCAGCAGGAAACGCGAGGACCAGCTGGCGGAGGTCGAAGAAGGCGCGATCTCGACCATGCTGATCCACCTGGCCAATATCTCTTACCGGACCGGCCGCACGCTCTATTTCGACCCGGTCACGTACATGTGCAAGGGCGATCCGGAAGCGACGGCCATGTTCACGCGCGCGCAGTATCGATCCCCGTTCGCTGTGCCGAACGTTGGAGGTACGAAAACGGAGGCGGCTCGCTAGACGCAACACCGCCAGGGTGCCAAATATCCCGGCACCCTGGCACCCTCGTGATCCTTACCCGCCTTGCTCGTCGAGCGCGACGTCCACCATCAGCTCACCGGCGAGCGCTTCGAGCCGGTCGCGCAGCCAATCAGTCGTCACCGCTGCCGGCAATCTCAGCTGCACGCGCGCGCGGAACAGTTGCTCGCCAGTCATCGGCGCGCCGGAGACGCCGGTTTCCAACTCCTCGATGTTCACGTGGTGCTGCGCCAGCACCTTCGAAATGTCGCGGATGATCCCCGGGTGGTCGTTGCCGACCAGCTCGAGCCGGACGGTACGGAACGTTTCCGCCAGCGCCTCGGCACTGCTCTCGACGACGATGGTGAGACCGTCACTCGTGAGCGCGCGCAGCGCGGAGGCCAGCGCGTCGGCGTTTGCGGCCGCAACGCTGATGCGCAGGATCCCGGCAAACTTGCCGGCCAGCCGCGCCATCCGGCTTTCTTCCCAATTGGCTCCAGCCGCGAGCACGACCTCCGACAGCCGTTCGACAATGCCAGGCCTGTCGTTCCCAATCACAGTCACCACCAGCGATGTGTCCATTCAATAACCTCCGCCTTGACCGAGATCGTAACGTCAGAGGACGTCGTGAAACCACCGACTTCTCCGTGACAAAATGAGAACGAAAAGCCGATGCGCGAAATATTGTGGCTCTTGATTGCGAGTCTGGCGACAGGCGCCGGTGTGCTCGCAGCGCCATCCCAGACAATCCTGACCCCTCTCGACATCTCCCATCCGGTCCCGTATTTCATTGCCGACGGGAAAGGTGGGAAAGGCTTCCGGCCTACCGACACGGAGCTCGCGCGCTGGGCGCTCGAGGACTGGCAGCGGTCGTCAGGTCGAGCGATTCGATTCGAGGCGGCAGCAGAATCATCGGCGCTCGTGCGGCTCTATTGGGCTGAACCGTCCGAAGGTCAGTATGGCGAGATGAAAAGGATCGTCGTCGACGGGCGGCTCGGCGCTGCTGTCTACATCCGCCCTGACATGACTTCGCTTGGACCCGACATTGCCGAGCGCGCCGCTCGCGACCCGCTCCTCCGCGAGAGCATCGTCTATCTCACCTGCGTGCACGAGCTCGGGCACGCATTGGGGTTGCCGCACACGCGCGACTACCGGGACATCATGTATTTCTTCGGTTACGGCGGCGACATCCCGAAATACTTCGGCCGTTACCGGGCACAGCTTCGGTCCCGCCCGGACATCGCGCAGGTGTCAGGTCTCTCCTCCGGCGACGTCACGAGTTTGAAGGCCCTGTACGGGCTCCCCTAGCCTTACTCACTGACCTCGTTTCGATGCCGTCCAGTTCATCAACAGATTGATGGTGGATGCGCGCGCGTCTGTTTCCATGTCGACAACGAGGAAGCGATCCCCAAGCGTCGCGTAAGGCGAATCGGAACTGACCCTGAGCTGCGCCGCCGGCTTCATCCATGAATAGAGTTGAAAGAGTGGAACTGGGGACCCGGCCTTGAATACGCCTCCCGTTGTCGTGACCGGTACGGCCATCAGCCGATTCTCCGGGCTCACGTAATAGAGTTCGCCGCCGAGCGTGCGCCAGTCGGGCGTGCCGCCGCCGTTCTTGGAGATCGGTATCGGCTCAGCGTTTCCTGCTGTCGGCCTGACGAACACTTCAGGGCGTCCTGATTCGTTGGACACATAGGCGATCCATTTGCCGTCTGGCGAAAAACGGCCGCAGCACTGATCCGCATCTCCGCCGGCAAACATCCTCGGTGTCGCATCACGCTTCGCGTCGATCATCCACAGGTCGATGCCCGTCTTGGGGTTAGTCGCGTTGAACAGGATCGTGCTTCCGTCGGGAGACCAGCTTTGCGCGGCCTTCATCGTACCCGTATGCAACAGGCGCCACTCGTCGCCACGTGGTTTGACCTCCTTGACGTAAAGATCGTATCCGCCGTCGCGCAGGAGTGAGTAGACGACCTGACGGTTGTCGGGGGACCAGACCGGCGACGTCGAGGTGGTGTCAGGAGCGGTAAACGGAGTGGTCGTGCCGTCCGCGTGATCGACGATGACGAAGCCGACCGTGTTCATCTGGAAGTCTGGCCGAGCCAGCATGATGAGCCGCCCGTCGCCGGAAGGAGTCGCCGAGGTTTCGCCGCTCTGCAGCACCTCCTCGAGGATCTTCCCGTGGCGGTCCTTCCATTGAACCTTCGTACGACGGCTGATCGCAGGCCTCCAGCCGAGGACACCGCTGACGGCGTCGACGCCAACGAGACCCGCGATCCCCTGCCCATCGGTCCAGACCTCGTCGGCGACGAGCTCGGGCTCACCCGCCAGGACCAGAGCGGCAGCATCGAACGGCTGAGCAAACAGTTTCTGGTCGCGAACAAATAACAGACGCCCGCTATCGTAGACGCCTGGCGACATCGCATCGAGGAGGGGCTTGGTCGGGCCGCCGGTTACGGACACCGCGGTGATTCTGTATCGTGTCAGCTGCGAAGTTGTGATCCGGTTCAGAAACAGCAGATGGCGACCGTCAGGGAGGAATCGCGGAAAGCGATGCGAGATCTCCAGCTTGTCACGGTCGAGCGTCGTGACTTCTGCCGGCGTTCCACCGTCTGCTGACACGCGGAGCAACCCGCCATCTGGATGCGGTGCGTAGACGATCTCGTTGTCCCGTCCCCACGTGCCGCCTCGCGGATCCGACACCGCCGCGATCGCTCGCGGCACACCTCCTGCGAGCTCGACGCGCCACAACCGGCCGCGGGCAAAGAAGCCGAGCGATCGGCCGTCGGGCGACCAGAAAGGTCCTTCCGCGCCTTCCGTTCCCGAGAGTGGGCGGGTGTCAAAACTGTCGAGCGAGCGGACGAAAATTCGACTGGTGGCGACGTCCGCGACGCCGATGAACGCCACCAACCGGCCGTCCGGCGAGATCGCGGGCGCCTGTTCGACGCTAGTTCCCGGGGGCGAGCTGATCGAGACGGCGAGTTTCCTCCCCTTCTCGTTCGAGTCGTTCGAGCGCTCGTTCCAAAGCGCTGCAATCAGCGCTGAGCCGACGATGACGGCGCCTACGATCGCGGCGGCGGCAATCGGCCCCATGCGGTTGCGCGCTGTCGGCGCGACGGCCGATCCGCTGCGCGAGTCCATCGCGACAGCCTCGAGCGCGAACGCCAGGTCGCGAGCGGACTGGAAGCGATCCCGCGCATCCTTTTCCAGGCATCGCCGCATCACCGAATTCATTGCCGGCGGAACTCCACCCGGAACGCTCGACAGGTCCGGTGGATCCGACGTCAGGATCGCCGTCATGGTGTCGGCACTGGTGTCGCCGCGAAATGCGCGCCGGCCGGTGAGCAGCTCGTAGACGATGGCGCCGAAGGCAAAGATGTCCGCGCGATGGTCCGCCGCCAGTCCGCGGACCTGTTCGGGCGCCATGTAGCCGATCGTCCCAAGCACCAGCCCCGGCGTCGTGTGCGGCGCCGCGACGGTCGCGGCACTGGCTGCAGCTGCTGAGACCGACTGCGATAGCTTCGCCAATCCGAAGTCGAGAATCTTCACCACGCCGTCGGCGGTGATGAAGATGTTTTCAGGCTTCAGATCGCGATGGGCGATCCCCCGTTCGTGCGCGGCGGCGAGTCCGCTCAGGATGCCGAGTCCAATCTCGACGACTTTCCGCGTCGGCAGCGGCCCGGCCTCGATGCGCTCGCGAAGCGTCGCCCCGGTCAGCAGTTCGGAGACGACGTAGGCAGTACCGCGCTCGGTGCCGATGTCATAGAGGGCAACGATATTCGGATGGTTGAGGGCGGCCGTGGCGCGAGCTTCCTGCTCGAAGCGGGCGATCAGGTCGCGGTCGGCGGCCATGCCATCGGGCAGCACCTTGATCGCCACCTCGCGCTGCAGACGGGCGTCATGCGCGCGGTACACTTCTCCCATACCCCCGGCGCCAAGAGGCGAGAGGATTTCGTAGGGACCGAGACGCATTCCCGGCGTCAAGGACATTTGCAGGATGACGGGATTATAGCGAGGCCGCACTCATCGGGCGTCGATGGCGCCTTCTTTTCGTCCCCACGAATTATCGTGGATGTCGTAAAATCCCTTTACTTCAAGGGCAAGCTCGTGCACAATTCCGCACGAAGCTCATCTGTAGAGGCCCTGACCCCAAAAACCTCACCCACTGGTTAGGTCAGGACGATCCCCGCACCAACGGGGGCGTGACCACGAAAGCGGTTCAGCGGTCGGAGACGGTCTGGCGCCCTGCCACGCGGGCGGCGCAATCAGCCGTCAATCGGGAGGCGCAGCATCGCTGCGGTCATCAGGTTTTGGATCGGCGACGCCACGGAAAGCAGGTTCATCGGCAGCGTCAGGGGGATTCTGGAGGGGTCATGAAACTCGCGATTGCCTTGCTGGTTGTTATGCCGACCCTCGCGGCCAGCGCCGCTCCGGTTCGTGCTCAGGAGCCGCCACAGGTTCCGGGAGCGCCGACGGAACAAAGGTCTGCCGAACTTGCAAAGTGGCTCAAAGAGTACCGTGCGTGGGAGAAGTGGTTTGAACAGTGGGGAAACAAAGTTGCGACAAACAAGAACAGCGATGTGCTGTGGGGACGCAAAAAGCGTCCCGAACCTCCTGCCTGGCTCCCAGCGGCCTGCGAGCATGATCTGGTCATCGATGAGCAACTGGCAACTGCCTGCAACATTCTCCTCACCTGGGACGAACAGCCGATACAAATCATCCGGCGCCGTGATTCGCCGGTGACGACGTCGGGCGGCAAGGTGGCGGACAAGGTTGTGAAGACTTCGTTCTTTCAACATGTCCATCTGACCGGATTGTGGACCCGGGCACAATATCCAGCCACACCGGTGTATGGCATCGTCGGGATGCAGATCGCCGTGTTGGAGATCGGACGATACACGCTCCCCGCCGCGGGTGTGATGCTGGTCATGGTTGATAACGGCGAGGGCGGGCACGACTGGAAGCCGGCAACCACACTGGGCTTCGGCTATCGGCTCTTCGATTTCCTGCCGCCGATGCGCAAGACGCCGGTCAGCCTCCACATCAACGTTGCCAGAACGCACATTCATGGCGTTCAGGACGAGCGGATGATTTCCGGGAGGACCGATGTCAATTTCATCGGATTCTCTGTGAGCGGAAATAGACGCCACTGATCGAATCGTGACGCGCGCCATCATCTCTCCACGCGGACTCTCCTAATCGTCAGAGCGCGAGCGTGGCCACGGCCGCACGTGATGTGACAGCGGGCGCAACAGGGCCACGCTGCCGCACGATCGAGGCCGATTGGCCGATGAATCAGCCACGAAGAATGGTGGCACCCACGGCGGCCATCTTCCGGTTTTGACAGGCCCTATCTGTCACAAATCGCGAAACCGTTGAGCCGGCCTGCATCGAAATCTCCTGCGAAATCGCGTTCTGTTTTTTGATGAGCTGCGCTCAGCCTCTCCCTCCGAGCTGGCAAGAATTCTGCGCCACCATCGTCGTCCGGACGTCTGGATGACCTGCGACCGCCGCGCCCGGTTCAACAGCCATCAGGGTACGCCGCCGGTTCTAAGCGCCATTGCGATGGCTGATGGCGCTGATGGAGTCACACTCGTGTTGAAAAAATGTCAGCGCTTACTCTTCGTCCTTGTCTCCTTGGCTCTCTCATCTACCCTCGCGAGTGCACAGCCTCCTGAGGTGTTGCGTAACGAAGTCACCCTACGCGGGACGGTCGAAGCGGTCGATGTCCCCTCGCGTACGGTCAGAATCCGCGGGGAACAGGGCAACGTCGTCACGCTCGACGTCCCGCAGTCGGTCGCACGCTTTGACCAGATCAAGGTCGGCGACCTCATCAGCGCGTCGTACTTCGACGTGGTGAGCGTTCGCCCGAAGCCCGAAGGCGAGGCCGCCGTTGACCGGTCAATGGCACCCGTCACATCGCCGACGTCCGAGACCCTGCCTGGCGCCGTCAAGGCCAGACAGCGTGTGACGACGGTCACGATCACCGCCTGGGATCCCGCGACGCGCGTGGTGACGTTCACGGGACCGAGCGGGACGAGTTACACGCGTCATCTGCTGGAGCCTGACGTGAAGCTCATGGAAGGTCTCAAAGTAGGCGACCGCGCGGATGTCACCCGGACCGAGTCGGTGAGCTTTTCCGTCCGAGAGGCCACGACCGTGCAGGCGACCACTCCGGGAGCCGCGGGCGCGCCCCCGGCAGACGACTTCAGGCATCGCACCACGATCTCAGTCCTCTATGGCCCGGACAACTCGTTCCGTGGAAACATGATCAAGGAGTCAGCCGGGGCGACGACCGGAGGCGTGCCGATCAACCTGAACGAGACGACATACGACGACGTGTACGGCCGCGTCGATATGTTCAGGTTTGGCGCCGGCTATCGCGAGACGCCGCGCAATGAAAGCCAGTTCAACTTCATCTACGCCAAAAGTGGGGCGCAGACGGTCAACATCGGCACGGTCGGTGGGACCCCGCTCAACGTGAACTTCAGTGACTACAGCTATTGGGGGGTCGAAGGCGGCCACCGGATCTACTTCGCCCGTACCCGTTTCACGCCCTACGTAGGGGTCCTCCTTGGCCTCAACCGGAACACCGACATCAGGGGCGTCATCCTGGACGCTCCCGGTGTGCCCCCCGGCCTCGCGGCACAAGACAACAAGTTCTTCGAGAAGTCATGGTCGTTGAGTTTTGGCCCAACCGCGGGATTCCTCATCGGCCTTGGCCCCATCGAGTTGGTGGCCGAGACGCAGCTCCGCTGGCAGAACGGTCTGTCGGATGTCGATTGGCTCGTCGAAGAGGGCTTGCGCGACATCAACAGCGAGAGTTCGCGGTGGTCGATCCCGTTCCTGGCCGGGATCAGGATTCGGTTCTAGCTCCTCGGACGATGTGGCGTCCGATCACGAGGCGCGGCGCCGGCGCTGCCGGTGCTGCGCCTTGTGCCGCTTAATTACCCCGAGGGGCTTGCGCCCCTCGGACTCCCCGACACACTCTCTCGCGCGCCGCTTCGCCGGCGCGCTCCGTTCGTGTGGCTCGCTTCGCTGCGCTCGCTCGCGTCTTCTTTCCCGCAGCGCGCGTCGAGAAGATCGATCTCGCGCGGAGGGCGCAGAGGACGCAAAGAAGACTGTCGAACTGCACGAGCCGACGGCTCGCTTCATAGAAGAAATCGAAGATCCGAAGAGGCTCGCTGATAAGCCGTTCCTCTCAGCAGAGCAACACCTGGGCGGACCGCGCTGCGCGCGGTTGAGCGAGACGGCGATCTGGAAAAACAAGCACCATACATGATCTCGGGTGTTTGCTTTTCCAGATCGTCGTCTCACTCTAACGGCGGCCAAAGGCCGCCGTCCGCCCAGCCTGTGCTCCTCCGCGTCTCCGTGTTGATCTTGTTCCGTGCTCTCCGGTACGGTTCGGCGTTCTCCGCGGTCTCTGATCAAAACGCGAGGACGGTCTGCAGCATCGGCACCCAGCCCCTCAGCCCTGTGGTGTACGGAGTGAAGGCCCCGCTATACGGCGAGTTGTCGGCGCGGAATACCTCTGTGGTGAGCCAGATTCGCTCGGTCGGCAGGAAGAACCACTTGACGCCTCCCCCATACTCATGGGAGTTGCCGAACTCGCCGTTCACCCACGATCCGCGGACATACGGCATCCAGCGTTTCGACTCGACAAAAAAACTCGCCGAGACCTCGGCGCCACGGTCGAATGTGGATTCGAGCGGAAGCGGTCCGTCGGCTTCGAAATCATTCAGCCAACGCATGAAGTATTGCCCGTTGACTGCAACCCCGTTCCATTTGAGGCCGCCGTCGATCGCCCACATCCTGTACGTGGCCTGGTCGACTGTAACGCCAGGGGCAAACGCTCCGGTCGAGAAGGTCAGCACGCCGTCGGAATTGTAGAGGGACGTGTTCTCGGGACTCGATTGGTCGAGATTTGAAAATCGGTCCTCCCGGGATCTCGTATACGCGGTGCCGATTCGCACGCGTACTTTGTCGGAGGAGAAATAGTCATCGTACATGTTGCGGGATTTGCCTGGTTCCCCATAGGGGCCCATCGGTTCCCACCAGACGCTGCCGGAAAACAAGAGATGCGTATCGATCTTGTTGGCCGAGATGTTCAGGGTGTTGAGACCGTTGCCGACGAACGCCAGATAATTCAGGCCGTTCACGGGCTCTCCGTTCGCCCAGACTCCCTGAGTGAACCCGGGGCGGAAAAAGTTGTCCGCCATGCTCCTGTCGGTTGGGGTAAAAAACGGGAACGTGTTCACCAGCGATCGGCTACCGGGAACGCCAGTGTAGCCGCCGGTAACCGCGAGGCCCTTGCTGAATGCCCAGCCTATGTTGCTGGCAACAACGATCGAAGCGGCCCCGGCTGACGTCCAGACGGTGAAACTGTAGCGCGCCCTTTTGTCGAACACGTAGCCGCCCAGTATGAACATGGCGCGATTGACCGTGATGTCGTTGCGCGTATGAACGTCGCGGGTCACGCCCAGGTGGTCGGTATAAGTCTCGTCGCTATCTTGAGTGTTGAGATATCGGAGCTGGGTATTGATGTTGAACTTCAGCAGGAACGGCACCTTCTCGTCGTCCGTCGTTTCCCAGATGACCATTCCATCTCGATAACGATCCTTGAGTGTCTGTGGCGTGGCAGCAGGCGCCGACTGTCCGGAAGTGCCTGGTGAATCTGCTGGTTTGGGATCGGAAACGGCGACCGTGCTGGGCGGCGGCGGGTCGGGAGACTGTCCGGAGGCTGAAGTCGTGAAGAACGGAACTGACGTCAATGCCAATGCGACTGAAACGTCGATCAATGCACGGGATATCGACACGTGAGATCTCCATCCAAAGCTATCCCGACATGATTGAAGTACTGGGATTGCGACAGGAAATGGAGGCTCCTCGTCGAGGAGCCTCCATGCAAATTCAGCAGAGCACCACGGATTGGGCGAGCCCAGCCTCGCTTGTTTCCTTGTACTTGCTGTTCATTTCTTTGGCGGTCTGGGCCAGCGCGAGGACGGTTTCGTCGAAGTTGACGCGGTGCCTGGACGCGATTTCGTTGCTGGCGATCGCGTAGGCAGTCCACGCTTTGACCGCGCCGAATGCGCACCGCTCGATGCACGGAACCTGCACGTAACCGGCGACCGGGTCGCACGTCATGCCCAGGTGATGCTCGAGCGCCGATTCGGCAGCATTCTCGACCACCAGCGACGGTGCATCGTACGCCGTCGCGATCAGTGCTGCGGCCATCGACGAAGCCACGCCGATCTCTGCCTGGCAGCCGCCTTCGGCCGCAGACAGCGTCGCATGGTGCTTGCAGAGATAACCGACCGCCGCGGCCGCGAGCATACCGTCACGGATCTTCTGGCGATCGACCTTCCGGACCTCCATGAGCCCATAGACCAGCGAGGGCATCACGCCGGCGGAACCGCCGGTGGGAGCCGTGATCACGAGGTGCCCGCGCCCGTTTTCTTCGGATGCTGCAATCGCGAATGCCGACAGCATGCCGATACCCTTGTCTGTTTGAAACTTGTCGTCCATCGCACGCTTGTAAACAGTTGCGGCCTTGCTGTGCAACTTGATCGGGCCTGGCAGCACGTCGTCCTCCGACATCGACAGCCCCGACTTCACCGTCGCGACCATGGCGTTGATGATCTTGTCGACGAAGGCATTGACCTCGGCTTCGGACCTGCCTGCAATCGACATCTCGTTGGCAAGCATGATCTTGGCGATTGAGGTCTTGTTGTCGTCGGCGTGTGTCCGCAGCTCTTTCATCGTACGGAACGGATATTTCGGCGCGTTCTTCTTCGGGGGCTCATACCCTTTCCACTCGATGAAGCCGCCACCCACCGAGTAGTACTCCTGCTCGAGCAACACCTCGTTGCCGCCGAGGAGCTTGACCGTCATCGTGTTCGGGTGTTTGAAGTCGCCCTTGGTGGCATCGTAGATGACGTCCTTGAGGCTGACATCGATTGACTTGTCTCCGAGCTTTACCGGGAACACCTGGTCAGGTTTGTCGCGCAGGCCGTCGAGGAATTTCGGGTCGACCGTTGCGGGTTCTTTCCCGACCAGCCCTGCGAGCGCGGCTCGCTCCGTGCCGTGTCCTTTGCCTGTCGCGCTGAGGCTTCCAAACAAGTTCACCTGAAGCTTCGTCGCTTTCGCCAGTTTGTCGGCCGACAGCTTCGTGGCTCGCTGGTAGAAGTCGTAGGTAATGCGCATCGGACCAATCGTGTGCGAGCTGGAAGGGCCCGGGCCCACCTTGTAGAACTCGTCCACGGTCGTCAACACCGGCCCCGCGCCCTTCTTCACGACATCCAAGCTCGCATCGAGGGGCGGTGCCGACGCCGCTGGTGCTGGCGCAGCCGCGGGCGGCGCCGTTGCGGCAGCCTTCGCGGCTTTATCTGTGTCCGAGACAGAGCAACCCGTCATCACCGCGGCAGCACCGCCCACGGCGCTTCGGATCAAGAAATGACGGCGATCCACGCCGGATGGAACCTCGGGTGAAATCAATCCGCTTATGTCCGCTAACGGATCTTCGCGAGAGGCTTCACGGCGCTTCTCTGTAGAGCGAGGTGTGTCAGCAACTATCTGATCGTCTTTGTGTGACATGGCGAAACTGTCCCTCTCATTTGCTACCTGAAATGGAGCCGCGCGGGCGCGCGGCGAAGAGACGCGCTTCCGCATAGTCGTACCTGTGTGGTGCGATCCCGATTTGCACGTATCAACGACGAAACCGAGGCGATCACGCGGGACCGCCCCGGCCGGAACGAAGCCCTTACTGGGCGCGCTCGAGCGACACCAGCATCGCTTCTGTCCAGACGATGTCGACCTTGTCGCCGACCTTCACTTTGGCAAGAGCCTCCGTGTCCTGCACCTTGGACGTGTACTTCAAGCCGCTCGGCCCGGTGAACGTGATCGACGGCACGGCCGTGTCGATCGCCGAGATCGTGGCCGTGATCGTCGTCTGCTTGGCCTTGGTGCCGCCAGGCAGGGTCTGTTCGGAACCAGTCGTGCCCTTCACCTGGCTCATCGTGTCCGGCTCGCCCGGCTGCTTCAGCCGGAGGATGACGTTCTCGTAGTAGCGAGCGTTGACCTTGTCGCCGACCTTGATTTCCTCGAATCGCGCGATGTCCGCCCCTGCGACGACTGCCACGGAGGTGCCGTCCGCCTTCTTGAGCGTGACCACGCGGGTCGTGGCGTCGATCGACTCGACGGTGGCCGTCTCCGTTCTCATCTCCGACCTGACCGTCTTGGCCTGCGCCATCGCCGTGTGCGCCGTCGCCACCAGAACTACCGCCGCAACGATTCCTACGACCAACCTTTTCATACGTCCTCCTAGCCCCGCCTTGACCGCTTCGCAGAGGGGTGACAGATGGGGACCCGCGAGAAACTGCAGATCGCATGCCGCGCGCGGCGGCCATAGACACCGCATATTCATTGGGGTGTTCACGACGGGTCGCCGGCTGCCCACGAACCATCGGCGTGGCCCCCCACCCTGACGGAGGGAGCCGCGCAATACGGTGGGAGCTCCGGGGCATGGCCCCGGCGTGCCATCCGCGTCGTCTGGGGTCAGCCGTCGCTGGCGCCTGTCACGCGTGCGGGAATGAGAATTGCCCATAGCTTCAGGACCGCCGCGGGTTTCCAGCGAGTATTGGGTTGTTCGCCCGCTCGATGTGTTTTCAGACCACGACATCCCGCGATGAGGATCGGGTGGAGGTCAGCTAGACGTGCAGGATGCCAGCAACCGTGCGGGCCGCTTGATGCGCATGGCCGCATGCCTCGCGCTGTCCTCGCTGGTGGCCTGCGCCAGCCTGGGGAAGAAATCGACGCAGCCCAATCTGACGCCCTGGCCGGAAATCCGTTCCGACTTCCGCGCGGAAACGCTGCGGGTGCGGATGACCGAGTACGCGATCACGTTCGCCGCGAACGTCGATCTCACGGCCACGGGGATCGATCTACGCGCCACCGATTCCACAGTCCGGCACAACGCGTTGCTCTGGAGGGCGCGCGCCATACCCGAGATGCGAAAGGCGTGCTTTCGACTGGAGCCGGTCATGGCGCTCATCGACGCGTGGATCTTCGCGCGCCAGATGGACAAGCTGTTGAGCGAAGGCGCCGGCTCTTCAGCCTTCGGCACATTCCAACCCGAAGCCGTCGAGGTCTCGCGCCGGCTCGTCGCCGAAGTGCGGGAGATCGGCGCTTCGATCGCTGTCTCTCCCGAGGCGAGGACCACGTTCGAGCAACGAGTTATCGATCCGTGGCTCGCCGAACATCCTCTCCACGACATCACGTTCGTCCGCGAATCTCCGATTGCGCGCTTCGCCGAACAATCCCGGGCGGCCGGCGACACGTTCCAGTCCGTCGGCACGATCGAGGAACTGGCGGTGAGCCTCTCGCAGCAGGCGCGCATCTACCTGGCCGATCTACCTCGGCAACTTCGGGGAGAACTCGACCTGATGCGCTCCGACATCCTGCCTGCTGATGGTGTGGCAACGATGCAGGGCGACCTCCACGTCAGCGCTGCCGCAGCGGATCGCATCGCCTCGACCGCCGAAACCATGTCGCCTCTCGTCCTGAGCGAGCGACGGATCGTCCTCGACGAAATGAGCCGGCAGCGAGCCCTGGTCATGGCGGCCGTCTCCGTCGAGCGGGAACAGGCCGTCGATGGGATCGTCCGCGCGTTCGCGAGGGAACGTAGCGAACTGCTGCGCAACGTCGAGTCGGAGCGCCTGGCCACAATCGAGTGGGCGACCAACGAGCGCCGCGAGGCAATCGCGGAAGTGCGGCGCGAGTTGGCCGCGTCGGTAACAGCCCTGCGTGGTGAGCGCGCCGTCGTCGTCAACGACGTGCGCCACATCGTCGATGTGGTCTTGCTGCGCGTGGCGTTATTCCTCGTCGTCGCAGTATTGGTCGCGCCGCTCATCGCTCATGCCTACGTCCGCGTCTGGCCCAGGCGATGGCGCGAGCCTCCGGCATGATCGCTGCCTCCTCGAATCTTGGATCGCGGCTCCCCAGTGAAGAGCAGGGCGACGTCAACCCCGCCGCGCCGGCGGGGTTGTGTCGCCGCGACCTTGAGCGCCGTGATCCGCGATAGTCCTAAATCAGCTTCGCAGGTGTCCCGGACGCCGGCGGCGATGAGTACGCTATCAGCGGAGCGGCGAACCCCGTGGCCGAACAGTCGGCTCACCGGGGATCGGCAAACCCCAACCGTCGGCGCATCGTCAGGCACGCACCGGAGAAGCTGATTTTCCACGGCGCGAAACGGGAGCAAGACGCAACCCCGCCGGTGCGGCGTTCCCCGACGAAAAGGTCGGCTCCGGGAGCACAGTGTCAGCCTTTTCGCATCGCTGCGACGAGCTCGCCCGAGCCAGAGCCCCAGCGAGAGATGGACCTGAGAGCCTGGGTGAAAGGAACGTCGAGGATGTGGACACGTTCAGGAGGCACGACGTAGACGGCTCCGGCGAGGGGGGTCGGCACCGACGGAACGAAGACGGTGAACCGGCCGTCGGCGAGCGTCTCGATGATGAACGCCGGAACCAGCGCGTCCTCGAGTTCGATCAGCACCGGCAGCCACGCGCTCTCGTCACTATCTCTATCTCTCTGGTCACTATCTCCCGCCAGCCGCTGCGTCAGGCTCTTGATCAAGCCGTACCCGGGAAGTCTCCCGAAGAGGGCGACCTCCACGCGCTCGCGAACCACGCGCCCCGATCGCGTGCGCACGGCGATGCCGACGAAGAAACAGATGATCAGAACCAGCAGTAAAGAGAAGAGATTCTCGGCCGGCATCCAGTCAGGGAGGAGCGCCGCGAATGGCCGGACCAGGGTGGCGACCGACTTCATGCCTTTGAGCAGAAGCAGTACCGCCAGGTAGGCCGGCACCACGATGAGCAAACCGCCAACGAGTGTGCTGGTGATGAATTCGCGCGCGTATTTCATGGTACGGGCTCTGTCGCCCCCGGCGGTGCTGGTCGCCGGTCAGCTACTTCGGTGTGATCTTGGTGATCTTGTTGCCCTGTAGGCCGAGGCCCGCCATCAGCCCCTTCTGGCCGAAGACAAAGGCGTAGATGTCGTCCTTCAGCGTGGTGGTCGTGGTGGTCTTGGCCATGCCCTCGTCCACGAGGACGACGGTCGGACCGACGCCCACTTCAAACCCGCTCGCGTTGACGAAGTCGTCGAGGGCCTTCGCGTTCATGAAGAACATCGCGTAACCGTACTGCTGGCCCCCAACCTGCAGCCCGACGGAAGCGCCGGTCGTCTTGTAGTAGGCGACCGCGGTCCCATTCTTCAGCAGCGAACCCTCGCCATACTGTCCACCAACCCCGAGGCCGGCTTTCGTAACTTTCGGGAAGACGAGAACGGCTTGCGCCTTTGGCCCGAGGAGTTTGGCGAGTTCCACTTGGCTGTACAGGTTCTTCAAGGCCGCCTGCGACGACGCCGCGAGCTCGCCTGCTGCAGTCTTTCCCTTGTCCTGTGCAACTGACGGAGGTCCGGCCCAGATGAACGCGCTGGCTATCAGAACGCCTACCGTCAGTGTCGTGCCCATCGTTATTCTCCCTGTGGCTCAAGCCAACGAACGCGCTGATGAGCCGTTCCGCTAGTTTGCTCGGCGCGAACGACGCACGGGCCGCGCTCCTCAAGTAGCGAGCGCGGACCCGGCGGAGAACGGGAGGCCTGTCAGCGCGTGGCGCGACGCCGGCTGACGGTGAGACCCAACCCCGTAATGAGCGACGCAAGGCCCAGGAGCCCAAGAAGCGGCACCTGGCTGGCAGTCTTGGGCAGCTTTCTTGGCTCGGCAGCCCCTGACGTCGCCGCCGACGCTGGCGGCGCTCCTGCCGTCGAGCGCGCTGGAGGCGCGCCAGCGGCCGCGGGCGCGGGCGCGCCCGCACTACCACCGCTCTTGGCAAGCGAGGCCTCCACTTGCTTCTCGGTCATGATTCTGGGCGGCTTCGAGGTGACGATGGTCGCCGTCAACTGATCGTTGGCGCGAAGCTCCGAGATATCCACGGCCTTGCCGTCTTTCATGATCTTCACACCGCGCTTGTCCATGTCCCCCTGCGAGAACATCTTCATGCCTCCGTCGGTTTTCACGAGGATGCTCGAGCCCATGTTCTGCATCACCACCCCGTTCTTCACTTCGGTCACGGTAACGGGGACCACGGTGGTCTTCGTCGTGATCGTCGCGGTGCCAGCCATGCCAGGCTTCAGCTCGCTCACCGTCAGCTGCTTGCCGTCGACAGTGAAGTGAAAGTCAGGCGGCACCGTAATTTCCCGCGTACCTTCGGGCAGCTTGACCACGAGCTGGTTCCCGTCGACCGAGATGACCTGGAACTTCTTGGTCTCCGACGTGGCTCCCGACGTCTGCGCCCAGCTGACGCCGGCGGTCAAGCATACGAGCGCACTACACAACACCAATCGAATCGTTGCACGAGTCATAAAGCCTCCTGTCCTCCCGTTGCCTAATTCCCCTCAGGGTCTACCCCAGCTCCCTCGATCGTCTGATTTCCTGCGTAGAGCGCACTGCCCAGCGTCGATGCGTCGTCGAAGAGAGGCCACCAGGTCATTCGTACGCGTGAGGGCCCGCGGGCCATATCGGCCGCACGGCGCGGAGCCAGATCTCGGGACCCTCGCAATGGCTCCGTTCCCGCATGTGCTGTGCCAACGCGGAAGGTCGAGGATCACCTGTGTTTTTGGGGGGAAGCTTCGGCAGCAGCCCTCCGCCGCCCACGGACCCGCGGAGGGGGTCCGGAATACCGTGGGGAGGTGTGTTTCCTGACTGGACGGTGGGCGTCAGGCCGTAACGGGCTTGGCGGCCAGCGCCAGTTGGACGCGCTCGGCGGTAAACGGCACACGACGAAGCCTGACGCCGGTTGCGTCGAAGCATGCATTCGCCAACGCGGCTGCGACCGGCACGGTGGACGCCTCTCCACCGCCCCACAGCGTTTCTTCGGGCCGCTCGATCAGAATCACCTCGATCGACGGCACTTCGGAGAAGCGCAAGATGGGATAGCTCGCCCAATCGACGCTGGTCACGCGCGACTCGTCGAATTGCACCTCCTCGTGCAGCGCACGGCTCAGGCCCTGGACGATGCCGCCTTCAATCTGGTGCCGGAGCGCATCGGGATTGACGACCAGACCGCAGTCGTGAGCGCAGACGACGCGCTTGACGTCGATGCGGCCGGTGGCACGCTGGACCGCGACTTCGATGAACGTCGCGATGTAGTTCTCCGCCATCTTGTAACGGACGTACGCCAGGCCGCGTCCACTCGCCCACTCGCCCTGAGGCTCGGGATTCGGCGACGGACGAGGCTTCCACCCGAATGCAGTCGAGGCGCGCTCGAGGACCGCGAGCGCACGCGGATCGCGCAGGCGGCTGGTTCTGAATTCCAGTGCATCGATTTTGAGGGACGCGGCGATCTCGTCGGTGAAGCCTTCCACGGCAAAGATGTTCGCCGGTTTACCCGGCGCGCGCAGATTCGACGGGTTGAGCGGCGTGTCGCGCAGCCAGTGCACGTGCACTCGCACGCGGTCGGCGGCATAAGGCGGCTCGCCGTTCTCGAAGATCCCGGCGGCGTCGCGCCCGTTGTCCTGGGAAATGCCGGCAGCGCTGGCAGCGAGCAGAATGCGTGCGCCGCGCCGGTTGACGGGGATCCACATCTGTGTGTCCCATGCCACGATGCGGCCGCTCTCATCGACGCCGGCCCTCAGCTCGAGCAGCTGCTGCGGCCCCTTGGGATCCCAGGCGTGCTCGTCCTCGCGCGACCACTGCACGCGCACCGGTTGCTGAATCGTCTTCGAGATAAGCACGGCATCCGCAGCCGCGTGATCGGCGCCGTTCGTACCGTAGGAGCCAGAACCTTCGACGAACACGACGCGCAGCTTCTCGGGCGCGAGCTCGAACAGCCGGGCGATGTTGTTGCGCAGGCCGTAGGTCACCTGCGACGACGTCCAGATCGTGCCGCCGTCTCCCTTGATGTCCGCCACGGCGCTGGACGGTCCCAGCGACGCGTGACTCTGACACGGCCAGAAATATGTGGCCGACAGACGAGTGCGCGCGTGCGCCAGCGCAACGTCGATCGCGCCGGTGTCCGCATCGCTCGGCTCCATTGGTCCTGATGGTCCGCGATTGACCAGCGTTTGCTCGCGCTCGATTGTGCCCTCCCGCGCGTAGCGCTCGAGGTCTTCGTGACGCGGCAGCCCGCGCCATTCACTCCAGGTCGCTCGCAGCTCGCGCGCGGCGCGCACAGCGGTCCATTCGTCGGGCGCGACCACCGCGAGAAAGTCCTTGAGGCGTACGACGCGGACGTTCGGAAGATGCGAGATCGACTGTTCGTCGGCGCTGGAGAGCGTCGCCCCAATCGCGGGCGGCCGGATCACGCGGGCGTGCAGCATGCCTCTAACGCTGAAGTCCTGCACGTAAGCGTGACGGCCCGTGCATTTCGCGGGCACGTCGGGTCGCGGCGGCGACTGGCGCACACGCGCGTAGTTCGATGGAGCCACGAGCGGCGCTTTGGGATCGATCGGCACCGATAATCGCCGATCGCCAACGAGCGCACCGATCCCGACCCCACGTCCGCCAGCTGCCGTAACGACTCCGTCGATGATGGTCAGCCGTTCGACCGGCACGCGGAGACGTTCGGCGGCGAGTTTGAGGATCTCCTGCCGCGCGGTCGCGGCCGCTTGGCGCACTGCCGTGCCGCCGCGCGTCAACCCGGTGCTGCCGCCCGTGCCGCCCGTGTTCGGACATGTCGCCGTATCCCCGTCGACGACCGTCACACGGTTCGTACTCACGCCGAGTTCTTCCGCCGCCATTTGCGCGATCGCGATCCGCATCCCGGTGCCGACATCCACTTTGCTGGTGAACACCGTCACCGACCCATCGGCATGGATCGCAAGCGCGCTGTCTACGTCCTTTGGATCGAGCGAGCGCCTGCCCTGAGCGGAGTCGAAGGGCCTCTCGTCCCCTGCCGGCTGCTGCGCCAGAAGGGGAAATGCGTCGCGCAGCGTGAAGCCAACGACGAGACCGCCGGCCGCCTTCAGCAGCTGCCGGCGCTTCATGGCTTGCCCTGCGCGGCGTCGAAGGGCCTGCCCTGAGCGGAGTCGAAGGGTTGCCCCGATGCGCGCATCACCGCGCGAAGGATCCGTGTGTGCGCGCCGCACCGGCAGAGATTTCCCGCGAGCGCGTCCTTGATCTGGAGAATGGTTGGCTTCGGCGTGCGCGCGAGTAGCGCTTTCACCGAGAGGATCATCCCCGGCGTGCAGTAACCGCATTGCGCCGCCTGCTCGGAGATGAACGCCGCCTGCACCGGATCTGGCTTCTCAGGACTGCCGACGCCTTTGATCGTGACGATCGTTTTTCCAACGATGGACTCGACAGGCACGACGCACGATCGGACGGCGTCGCCGCCCACGAGGACCGTGCAGCTGCCGCACTGCCCGAGCCCACACCCGATCTTCACGTCATCCACGCCGTTCGATCGGAGCGCGTAGAGGAGCGGCTGCTTGGGATCCCAGCTCTCGAGCTGGGCCGCTCGACCATTGACGCGGCAGCGATACGTCGGCATCGATGCCAGGATTTTAGATCGGACTTCGGACAGAAACGAGGGCGTCAACCGCGCCAGGATGTGAGGCCACCCAATCGGCTCGTCGGAGCGCTTCGGCGTCAGCGGTTCGCGTGTTCGAGCGCCGCAAGACGCGCCTTCAGCGCCTCGATGTCGCTTTTCTGCTGCTCCAGCTCGCGGTGCTGTTTCTGCACTTCGTTCAGCAGCATGGCGTTGATCTTCTGGTACTGGACGGTTTCCACCTGCCCGTCAGCCGAGTGCGCCACGAGATCCGGATACACCGTCTCGACTTCTTCGGCAATCAGGCCGTAATCGATCGGCTTGCTGCCGCCGCCGTAGGGCTGCTTGTAGCGGAACGTCACCGGCCGCAGCGTCATCAGCCGGTTGCTCGCGTCGCCCATGTCCTGGATGTCTTCCTTGAACCGGCGAGAGGAATTGATCGTGCCCAGCTGGCCCATGCTGTCGATCACGACCGGAACCGCGTCGGAATTGCCCGTCGTCACGGCGCGCACGCCTGTGAGGAACATCCGCGTGTATGGGCCCTGTATCCGAATGGTTTGGTTCTCGTTGAGAGATCCGCCTGCATTGGTTCCAAGGTACAGGTTACCGTTACCGGTTTGGTTCGACCCTGAACCGAACCCCATAAATATATTGTTGCTCCCAGTCTGATTCTGGCCGGAACCGGCGCCCAACGCGGTGTTGAAACCGCCTGTCGCGCCGGTGAGCGACGCATAACCGATGGCCGTATTCTCGTGGCCGTTGGCGAGATTCGTGAGAGCCGATTCGCCGACAGCGACGTTCCCGCCTCCCGAAGTCAAACTCTGAAGGGCCCCGGCACCGACCGCCGTATTGGTCGCCGCGGCCGAGGTTGTGACGGAGTTCAAAGCTCGGAGGCCAACGCCCGTATTGCCGAGTTCATAATCGCCGAGAAAGCGCAAACCGCCCTTCATGATCCGACCCGTGGCAATGCTGATGTCGCCGTTGTTCCCCACCAGAAACTTCGAGACGCTGTTGATCATGAAATTTATGGACCCGCCGAAAGCGATGTTGTTGATCCGGTATTCATGCGTGGTGTTGTTGAATCCTTGAAACTGGCCGAGCGCTCCGTTCTGGTCGTAGAAGAGCATGCCGGAGTACGCAGTCGCGCTCCCGCTAAGATTCTGCACGGCATACCCAGTGAGCCCACCGCCTGCATCGGAGAATCTCACGTGCATATGGTCGTTGGGTTGAGTCGTGCCGACGCCGACGTAGCCGCTGATCTCGTAAATTCCGGAATTTCCGATATCCGGCCCGATGAATTTCGCGACGAAGTTGTTCGTGCCGGTGTCCAGCGCCACGGGTGTCTCTGACGATGAGACTGCTGATGCGGCTGCGTTCTGCTGCGCATCTGATGTCGCCAGCACGTACACCGACGCCGGCCGTCCTCCCAGCGTCTCGGCATCCGAGGCGCGGATCGCGTAGGGCACGCTCGCCAGCCGCACGCGGGGCGGCTCGCCTTCTCCGGGACGATCGACGTGGACCGCGAGCCACCGCGGCTCGCCGGAGGCGAGCAGATCCAGCGGCAGCCCATCGGGCCGCGTTGATCCCATGAGCAGCGTAAAACGTCCATCGGGATTCACCGCGACCGTCTGCGTTTCCTGCCAGAGTGGCGCGCCTCCGGTTTCCTCGCCGTAAATCGACAAGATCATCGTCTCGACTGGCGCGGGCGGCTGGCCGTCGGCCGGGCGGAACGAGCTGGTGAGGCGCACGAGCCGCGGTACGCTCGTCAGGGTTGGCGACTGGGCGCTCGCCGGCACCGACGAGACCGCGAGGACGCAGATCGAAAAGATGGAGACTCGAACGAGCAGCAGCCGCATGCCATTCTCCTAGTCTTTATCGAGGGCTTCGCCCCTCGAACTCCCCTACACGCTCGCTCGCGGGGACCCCGCACGCCCCACTCCGCTCACGTGGCTCACTCACTTCGTTCGTTCGCGTCTCTGGGAAATGCGCCGATTACCTGCGGAACTTGGGCGCACCGGTTGGCGAGAGCCTCTTGGCTTGGAATTGTTGCGGAGCGCTACGCCTCACGAGTGGGAGGCAAGGTATCACAGCAATGGCTGAGCTTCAACGATGTTGACACTCAGCCGAAACACAAGGAGTTGGTCTAGGTCGCGCTTCCGACGGTCACCTTCCGCGCCTGGTAGCGCTCGATCGCCGTGCGCGCGTTGAAGAGCATGCGCTCGCGACCAAGCCGCGCGTCGATTTCAGTGTTTCGTACTGTCGCAAGCACGCCGGGATTCAACCCGGCCAGCCAGACCTCGACGCCGCTCTCGGTCATGCGCCGCTCGCCTTCGTTCAGCATCTGAAGGGCCGAGTACTCGATGTCGGATACGCGGCTCATGTCCAGCAACAACACGCGCGGCTGGTACTTCGCGACCAGGGCCTGGATCTGCTGCCCCACCCCCTCCGCGTTGACGAAGAACAGCCGCCCTTCCGGGCGCAGAATCAGCAAGCCTTCGAAGGTCTCGTCGTCGCCGTGTTCGGGCGAAAGCGGTCGCAGTACATCCTCGCCACGCTTCCGGCCAATGACGTATACACGCGGGTGCGCGGACTGGCTGGCCAGGCCAATCATCGACGCGATGATCGCCACCACGATGCCCTTGAGGGTGCCCAGCAGCAGGACGCCGATGCAGGCGACCAGGGCCCAGCGGAATTCCATCGTGCGCACGCTGCGAATGGCACGGAACTCCGACGGCTTGATCAACCCGACCGAGTAGACGATGACCACCGCGGCCAGCGTCGCATTGGGCATCAGGCCGAGGATCGGCGCCAGGAACAGCATGGTGGCGAGCGCAGCGCCCGCGGTCACGAGCGAGGCCAGCTGCGACCGCCCACCGGCCGCGCGCACGACCGCCGTCTGCGAAGTTCCGCCGCCGGCCGGCATGATGCCGAACAGGGCGCCGCCAAGGTTCGCCGCGCCGGTGGCGAGCAATTCCCGGTTCGCGTTGACCGGAGGATCGTCGGCGCGCGCGAAGGCGCGCCCGGCCGCGATCGACTCGGTAAAACTCATCAAGGCGATTCCGAGCGCACCCGGCAGCATCCGTACGACCAGCGAAAGATCAGGCAGGGTCAGCGACGGGAAGCCCCGCGGGATCAGGCCGACGATCGAGACGCCCATCTTCTCCAGCCCGAGGAACCAGGCCGCGGCGATGCCGCCGGCCACCGCGACAAGCGGAGCTGGCGAGTGCGGCCACAACCGCTCCATCGCGATCAGGACCGCGAAGGTCGCGAGGGCGACTATCAATGTGATCGTCGAGGTTTCGGGCATGTGGTGGACGATGCTGATGGCATCGAAGAAGAAGCCGTGCTTGGTGATGTGAATGCCCAGCAGCTTGGGCACCTGGTCGAGCACGATCACCAGCCCGATGCCGGCCTTGAATCCGGTCAGCACCGGCGTCGATATGAAGTTGGCGACGAAGCCGAGTCTCAAGAGCCGCGCCGCGACCAGCGCGGCGCCGACCAGCAAGGTCAGCGTCGCCGTCGCCGTCACGAGGCGCGCCGGATCGCCGTCCGGCACCGCCAGTCCCAGCTGCGTGCCGGCGAGGATCGCGATGGTCGTGGTCGAACTGACGCTGAGCACCCGCGAAGTGCCGAGCAGCGCGTAGATCGCCATCGGGATGAAAGCCGTATACAAGCCAACCGCAACCGGCAGGCCGGCGACCGACGCGTAGGCCATCGCCTTGGGAAGCACCACCGCGGCGGCGGTCAGTCCGGCCACCAGGTCGAAGCGGAAGGCCGACGCCTTCGGCGCCTGGGCGGGAATCGGAGTTGGAGACACGTTAACTGGCGGGTCACGGGCACGTGCTGTGCCAGACCGAGAGGTCCAGGATCATGGACGTTTTGAGGAGCGCTTCAGCAGCAGCCCTGCGCCGCCCCCGGGTCGACGGAGGGGGTCCGGAATACCGTGCGCGAGGTGTGTTTCCCCCTCAAACAGAAAAGCCCGCGTTGTAACGCGGGCTTTCCTGGTTTGTTGCTGACAGTTTTATGTCTCTCTAGACCGACTGCGCTCGCAGTTCTCGACGAGCCCGCAGCCGACGCCGGATAAGCGCCGCTAACGGGATCCCGACGAGCAGACCTGCGGTTGGCTCGGGCGTCTGCGCGGTGAGCGCCCCGCGGATCTCTCCACTTCCGAATTGCACCGTGTGGAAATTGATGTACGCATGACCCGTCAGGATATTGTTGAGTTGCGCGGCCAGCGTCGTGTTGTTGCCCTCCGTCAAGTCCCACTTTCCGCGGATTATTCCGCCAACACCACCCGCGGGAAACGGCACGATCGCCACATCGTTGGGGTTGTTGTCGTTGAACGGCATTCCGAAGAAGCCCCACACCACCGGCGCGTTGGTTGTCGGCGTCACGGTCGCGGACGCGTGGATGTGCGCCGCGACGAGATTGTCGTTCGGATCCGCCGTCTGCGTTCCCGTGAAATCGATGCCCACAATGGCGGCGGCGAACGTCATCGCCGTCATCGCATCGTTCAACGTGAAGATCGCCGTGCCGAACGAGGTCCTCGAAGCCCCGGTGCTTGTCGTCGGAACGGTCGCCGGATTCTCTTGCCCATTCGTCAGCGTCGCCAGCAGGATCGTGTCCGCTGAAGCTCTTGCGGCGGACGCCAGCACTACAACGGCGGCCAGCATAGCCGTACACGCTCGACGCATCTACAACCTCCTCCCTGGGAATTGAGAAGACATCTGCATTACTCCCCGCGGCACTGACGTCGTTCCCCTCGACCGCACCGTGGAATCATTGCCCGCGCGCAATTTTCACGCCGTGGATTCCAGCTGAACTGGCAACGCGACAGATGACTATTTTTCCGAAGGAAACACGAGGACTCCGAGTTCAGACCCGCGCTGACCGATCGTCATTGGAGTTGGGCGTGAGCGAGAGTTTGGCAAAAGACGGCGGCGGACTGCCGTACCTAGCGGTATTTTTTCCAACGCTTTTTACAAGCCGGCGCGCGCCACACGCCTACCCGATTCGAGCACGACGCCATCCGAACGACGAGCGATGCGTGGAAAATGCTGGGGTTGACCTGGACCAGTGGCCCGGCGGCTCAGCGAGGCGAACGAGCGCGCGAGTGAGCCTACGCGATCGGAGCGAGCCGACGAAGCGGCGAGCGAGAGCGCGTGTTGGGGAGTCCGAGGGGCGAAGCCCCGACGGCTCAGCGAAGGCGAACGAGCGCGCGAGTGAGCCCACGCGATCGGAGCGAGCCGACGAAGCGGCGAGCGAGAGCGCGTGTTGGGGAGTCCGAGGGGCGAAGCCCCGACGGCTCAGCGAAGGCGAACGAGCGCGCGAGTGAGCCCACGCGATCGGAGCGAGCCGACGAAGCGGCGAGCGAGAGCGCGTGTCGGGGAGTCCGAGGGGCGAAGCCCCTCGGATTGATCAAGGCGTCGCGATGGGGCGCAGCTTGTGCTGGCGCGCGTTGACTGGACACCAGATCTCGAAATGATTCCGGCGAACGCGTGTGTTGTCCTCGAGATTGAGATACACCGGCTTCGCCTGCACGCCCGAGGTCTCCATGACACTCAGGATGCGCTGCGCACCAGACTCCTCCGCTTTCTTGTCAGTACCGCACTTCAAACTGCTCGAGCGTTGCCGCGCCGGGCACGAGCTCGATCCCTACCGGGATGACGCCGGCGTGCTGCAGCCGATCGCTGAGGTTCATCGCCCACTGCCGATCGCCGGCATCGACGATCTGAATGTACGCCCTCGGCACGAGCGTCGTCGCCGTCGGATCGGCATCGAGCGCCGTCTCGAGCCCGCCGCGCGCCGACTGGTCGGATCGGCGCACCGCGCCAATCAGCGTCGAGAGCGCGGCCTGTTTGTCACGATACTCCGCGTCGAGACGCGCGACGTCCGCCTTCTGGGCCTCGATGCGCGCGACGAGCGATTCGCGCTGAGCGTCGAGCGTCGCCACTTCGCCGCGAATGCGCCGCACCTGCGACCAGCCGCCGAACACGAGAAGTCCAAGCAGCACCGCGGCGACCGCCGCCGAGACCCAAGCGACGGCCGCGGCCTTTCTGACCGCGCTTGCCTCGCGGCGCTCCGCGGCGTCAACCAGGGCGAGACGCTGCTCGACCAGACAGAATCCCCCGCGCGTGGTTCCTCGACGCTCACGTCAAGGCTCCCGGCGCCGTTCGCACGCTCGCATCTGCCGTCACGTCCTGCATCATGTCCCAGAACCGCTGCCGCAGCCGCCGGCAGCCCGGATGAGATCGAGATCGGCACGCTTCGAGACCGTCGCACAAAAGCTCGAATTGCTCGACCTTGCTGTCGAGCCGCGCCAGCCCCGTCGCGGTCAGCCCCCACGCCGCCAGCGTCAGGATCGATGGCGCCAGCACGGCGACGGCCAGCCGCGTCCACAATCCGGCATCGGCTGCGACGATGGAGAAGGTGCCGCCGATGGCGAGACCGACGAAAGCACTGGCGATGCGCGCGTACCACAAGCGGCGAACGTCCTGCCGGCGCCGCTTGATCAGCCGCTGCAGCACGTAGGTCTCGTCAGCGGCCGCGTCGCGCGAGGCATCGCGAAAGGCCGGCGGGACTACGGACGACGCATCCGAGGACCGCTCGCCGCGGATGCCGAACACCAGCTGGTCCACGCCGGCCGCGAACTGCGCCGGATCGCGGAAGTCGACCCACGTGCGCCCTTCCAGAAAGCCCGGTGGCTCCACGTCGTCGATCAGCGCGCCGATGACGCGGGAACGGCGCGCAAGCGCCAGGTTGAACTCTTCTTCGACCCAGGTGGATGCGACGGAACCAGGCGAGAGGACGAGCACCACGCACTGCACGCCGACGATCGCGCGCGCAAGCGCGCCGGGAAACAGATCGCCGGGACGGATCTGCTCGCTGTCGATCCAGACGCGAATGCCCTTCGCATCGAGGGCGGTTTTCAGCGCCTCGACCCAGTCGGCATCGCCGCTGTGATAGCTCAGGAAGACGTCGAACGGTGGCGCCGACGACTCGGGCACGGCGTGCCGATCTTACACGGTCTAGTCTTTTCCGAGGGGCTTCGCCCCTCGGACTCCCCGACAGGCGCTCTCGCTCGCCGCTTCGCCGGCTCGCTCCGATCGCCTGGCTCGCTCGCGATGCTCGCTCGCGCGGCCGATCTGATTTCTTACCAGATTCTGACGCGATCTTCCGGCTTGATGAAGGCCTTGTCGCCTTCTTTCACACCGAATGCGGCATACCAGGCGTCCATGTTTCGTTCGGGGATGGAACCTCGCGCCGGATTGGGTGCGTGCTCGTTGGTGAGCACCTGATTACGCAACGAGTCGTCGCGCTGGATGCCGCGCCACACCTGCGAGTGCGCCATGAAGAAGCGTTGGTCGCCCGTAAAGCCGTCGATGACGGGCGCTTCCTTGCCATTCAGCGACAGCTTGTACGCGGTGTACGCCATTTCGAGACCGCCGAGATCGCCGATGTTCTCGCCCATCGTGAGATCGCCGTTCACGCAGACGCCTTCCAGCGGGCAGAAGGCTTTGTACTGCGCGGACAGCCGTTCGGTCTGTTCGAGGAATTTCTTATTGGTGTCGGGCGTCCACCAGTTGCGAATCTTCCCGGTCTCGTCGAATTCGCGGCCCTGGTCGTCGAATCCATGACCCATCTCATGACCGATCACCGCGCCGATCGCGCCGTAGTTCACCGCCGGATCTGCGTTGGGATCGAAGAATGGCGGCTGCAGGATCGCCGCGGGAAATGTGATCTGGTTCATCAGCGGGTTGTAGTACGCATTCACCTCTTGCGGGTTCATGCTCCACTCGGTTCGATCGACCGGCTGATTGAGCCGGGCGACCCGTCGATTCCAGTCGAACTTGTGAGCGTTGCGCACGTTTTCGAACAGCTTGCTTCCGTCGATCGAGAGGGCGGAGTAGTCCCGCCACTTGGACGGATACCCGATTCGCGGATCGAACGTCGAGAGCTTCTTTGCCGCTTCCGCGCGAGTCTTTTCGTCCATCCAGGAGAGCGTCTTCAGCCGTTCACCCATCGCCGTTCGCAGATTGGCGACCAACTGGTCCATCTTGGCTTTGTTCTCTGGCGGAAAATACTTCGCCACGTAGAGTTCGCCGACACCTTCGCCGATCTGATCGTCGAGCAGGGCGACGCCGCGCTTCCAGCGGTCTCGCTGGACCTCGGTGCCGCGCAACGCCTTCGAGAAGAAGTTGAAGCTGGCTTCATCGAACGCTTTGGGCAGGTACGAGGCGTAGTCACTGGCCAGATGGAAGACGAGATACTTCTTCCAGGTCTCGACCGGTGCGGTGTCCAGCAGCTTTGCTCCATCGCGCAGCGCCGTGGTTTCGTTGACGACGAAGTGCTGGACGTCGGCGAGGCCTCCGACCGGGAGCATGGCATCCCAATCGACGGCCGGGATCATCTTCTTGAGGCCGGCGCGATCGACCGGATTGTTCGTCGCCTGGACGTCACGCTGGCGTTCCGGCGCCCAGTGGACGGTAGCGAGTTTGGTTTCAAGAGCGATCACGGCATCGGCGGACGCCGCGGCCGTGGTGTCGCCGACCAGTTCGAAGATTTTCGTGACGTATGTCTTATAGGCCTTGCGATACGTGTCGAAACGGTCGCCCTTGTTGAGGTAGTAGTCGCGATTCGGCATTCCCAGGCCGGCCTGAGTCACGCCGACAGTGTACTTCGTCGGATCGGCAGGATCCGGAAAGATATAGATGCCGATCGGGCCCGCATAATCGATGTTGCCAATCAGCTTGATGATGTCGGCCTTGGTCTTGGCAGCCTTGATCGCGTCGAAATCCGCTTTCAGCGGCTCTGTTCCCCGGGATTCAATCGCGGCTTCAGCCATCCACGAGTTGTAGAAGTCGACCACCTTTCTCTGTACCGAACCTGCGGCCGGAGACGTTTTCGAGAGTTCTTCCAGCAACGTACGTGACGTCGCTTTCCGACTTGTCACTCAGCGCATCGAACACGCCGTAACGCGCCTTATCGGCCGGCATCTTGAACGTCGAAACCCATTTGCCGTTGACGTACTTGTAGAAGTCGTCACCCGGCTTGACCGAGGTATCCATCTGCGCCGTGTCGATGCCAAAGTTCCCGAACGCAGGCTTCGGCGCCGCGGCGGCCGGAGCGGTTTTGCCAGCGCCGCAGGCGGACAGCAGCGGCACCATCGAAAGTGCAATGATTCGTGGTTTCATGAGGCGAAGCGTGTCTTTCAGATTGTGGGCGCGCCTCATTCACCTTTCAGGCGTGCCAGGGTTTGCTTGAAGCGGTCCAATTCCGCTTGCATCTGCGCGATTCGTTGGAACTGGATCTGCTGCTCACTGAGGACGCGGTTGAGGATCTCGCCGCGCATATTCAGGATGTCAACCAGCTGATCTGTACTCGTCGCGGCGCACGTCCATGCGGCGCCCCTTCGGGATGCGCGGGACCCGCCGGCGATGCGTCTTTACAGGCATGAGGAGAGCGGACACTGTACTTCTGAGCCGTCCCACGGCGCAAGCGCGCTAGCGTCTGCGGTCGACGGGTCTCGAAATCTGTACCGTGGGTTTGCGATACCCAGGTGGGGTGTCGTCCGCGGCCGGTATGGACCCCCTGCACTATCGCTTTGGCGAACGCGAACGTCAGTCAGCCGCAGCCAGCTGCGCGAATTGATGCTTCAGCGCGTTGACCTGTGCAAGGTAGCGGCGAGGGTCGTGGTCGCCGCATTGCTGGCCGGTTCTGAATCGGAAGCCCCGGCGAGCATATCCGTCTCCGGCACCGTCTCCGCACAGGTGGATGATCGCCGCGAGGTTCTGACGCTGCTGCAGCGAGGCGGTCGTCATGCGGTTGCGGGCCAGGATGCGCGCGACCGCGCGATCCAGGAGCGCAGCGGTCATCTCCACCGCATGCGCGGGCACTACGCGTGTGTAGACCGCATTGAACCAGCACGAGTGCGCGTCGTACCAGGGGCCGTCCTCGACAGCGACGTGATCGTGGATGCAATAGCGCCGGGCCTCTGCAAACGTTCCGGCGGTGATCTGAAACATCCCGACGGCGCTCGAGGCCGGTCTGTATAGCTCGAACGGGTTCCAGCTGAACCGCCACCGCCAGTAGGTCCGTGCGACCGGGTTGCCGCTGCTCTCCACCTGGGCCAGAGCGGCCAGCAATTCCGGTGTGATGACCGCCGTGGAGTGTTCGTCGAAGAGCGGGCCGTATTGCTGCCACGTCTGCGCCGGCGCTTTCGCAAGCGAGCCGCTCACCGCGACAAACACCTCGGTGGGCTTGCGGACGACCTGCACGATCCAGTTCACGGCTGCCAAGGCGAACACCAGCAGGAGCGTCCCGACGATTATCTGGGCGGCCAACGGGGCGACCCGCATGGCCAGAAACGCGCGTCGCCCGAGGCGCGAGGCCGCCGAGCAGCGCGCGCGACGGCCTCGGATGCGCGTCGGCCGGAGTGCGGCGCGGGCAATCAGCGCGTGGGGCATGACGGACACCCACCCATTATCGAGCATCCTGGACCGGCGCACGACTGCACCCCAGGAGTGTGAGACGACCCGCGCGTATAATCGCGCCTCGACAAGACGCAGCCAGAATGACGAAACGACCGCCGCCGGCCCGCCAGCGCATGACACGCGAATCCGACGTGTTCCTCGCGAAGCTGTTGCGGCGCGCCGAAGTGAGCCTGCGCGAACAACACCTTCCGTCGCGCCCTGACCCAAAGCAAGTCGCGATCCTGAAGAAAGGTGCGGCGGAATGGAATCGCTGGCGCCGGGACTTCCCTGACGTCGTTCCTAACCTCTCGCACCTGAACATCCGCTTCGGCTTCGACGATCTGCGCGGCGTGAACCTGATTGGAGCGAACCTCTACAAAACCTTCATCCAGGATGATTTGAGTCAGGCCGATTTTCGCTGTGCTTTCATGCGCCAGGCCAACCTGCCTGGAGCAACGCTGCGCGGGGCACGGTTCACCGGCGCCAGCCTGTACATGGCCAGCCTCAAGCGAACCGATCTGACCGACGCGACGCTCATCGACACCGACCTGCGCGGCGCCCTGCTCGAGGGAACCAAGCTCGCGGGCGCGAACATCAGCGGCGCGCGAATCTACGGGATCTCGGTCTGGGACGTGAAGACAGAGGGGCTGAAGCAAGACAACCTCGTGATCACGCCGCCTAGCCAGCCGGCGATCACGGTTGACAGCATCGAGGTGGCGCAGTTCATCTACCTGCTGCTGCAGAACCAGAAGATCCGCGACGCCATCGACACGATCAGCCAAAAAGGGGTGCTCATCCTCGGCCGCTTCACGAAGGAGCGAAAGGCCGTCCTCGACGCGATTCGAGAACGGCTGCGCGCGCTCGGCTTCGTGCCGATGATGTTCGACTTCGATCGGCCGCGTCAGCGCGACTTCACGGAAACGATCAAGACGCTCGCCGGGTTGAGCCGCTTCATCATCGCCGACATCACCAACCCCAAGTCGAGTCCACTCGAGCTGCAGGCAACGATGCCCGATTACATGATTCCGTTCGTGCCGATCATTCAGGAGGATGAAGAACCGTTCGCGATGTTTCGCGACCTGCAGCAGAAGTACGGCAACTGGGTGCTCGACGTGCTCGAGTACGATTCCGCGAAAGGGTTGATCGACGTGCTCGAGCCGGCGGTGATCAAGCCGGCGCTCGCACGGGCCGAACAGCTTCTTCAAAAGAAGACCGAGGAGATCAGGAAACGGCACGTGAGCGACTACGTGCGGATCGGCAACGTCCAGCCTGAGAGCTCTCCGATCACACCACCCTCACGTCGTCGCGCCCGATGAACAGCATGCGCACTTGATCGGCGTGGCTTTGGCAACAGTCCACCTTCGCGTGGCTTGCCAACCGTAGCTGTGGGTGCCAAATTGGGCTGAGTTTTGTGGAGTGAGTTACACAGGAGCTACAGCCGCCATGGTTCTAGGGAAAAGCCGCTTGCTGCGCCTGCCGTTCGGTCAGTGTACCCATCGAAAGGGTTGCCCGAGGATAGTTGTAAATCCGTAGGAACTGCATGTCGATCAAGGCTCTCAGCGCGTCATTTTCTTTAGTGGTCGCCTCAACGCGCGCGCATCTGCTCACACTCGATGATGTGTCGGGTTGGTTGTACACTCACGATGTCAGACAAATCTAACAGCCGAGGCCGGAGCGCGCTGTCGTGTTTTGCACAGCTCGCAGGTGTGGTCCCCAACAGTGCGCCGGACCGGGCGGCTTTATCGAAATGCTGCTTGTCGAGTCCAGTCGCAAAGGCAGCTGACATAAACGCCGCGAATCGCCGCATCCTGAATTTCTTCAGCCCAGAACCGGCCCTTCTTTCATAGCCGACGTTGGTGGTTGAGCACGAGTCGAATGCACATCGGAGTGCCGAACACCGATGCGTTCCCGTTGCCTCGCGACCATCGTCCGCAATAGAGCAACTTCTCGGGCGAGGTCGTCAAGATGCGCGCGCATGTAGTCAGGACTGATGGGTGGGGTTGGCAGTGTACTCACGGTTTGCCTCCGATGGAATAATCCTAACAGCCGAGCTCGAAGGCGCGCTGTCGCGTTTTGCACAGCTCGCGCGGCTCACTCCACTCTGACCCGATGACCGGGCCGAAGCGTGCGTCTTGTTAGGGATTTGAGGCGCCGCGGATTTGAACCGGGGATGGAGGTTTTGTAGATTTACCTCCTTTTACCCGGTGATTGGGCGGTTTTGGACCCCAATTTGGCCCAAGCTCTCGGTCAATCACGACTCGATGGTTCGATTCGTAAAAGGCTCACCATCTTTTCATCAACGGACGGCGACGGTGTGTTGGCCGTCATGGATTTCGTGGTCTTGTCGGCTCTCGGACGGCAAGGGCCGCCAGGAACCGTTCCGATGTTCCTGGCGTGACCCCGAACAGAACTTCGTGAGGTTCCTACTTTGCCTCCTGCGAGCTGTGACCCGCGAGCTGCTTCCAGGCGCCATTCTCCCGCAGGAACGTATCCGTGCTCAGGACGGTCCTGGCGTAGTGCTGCCCTTTGATCAACGAATCGTAAGTGCTCTTATAGGTGGCAATCGCGACATCGCCGTGAACGCGGACCTTCAGATCGCTGATGCTCTCGGAGTTCGTCTTGTTGTTTTTGGAGTCTTTCATGTCCGATGCGATTGACTGCTTGCTGTCCCAGGTGCCTCGGCTGGTTCCACCCGTCCAGTCATCCGCCAGATATTTCTCGTAGAAAGATGCGTCAGCAGCCAGATCGGCCTTGACCGCGTCGTTCTCCATCTGGGTGATGGTTGCGACCGTCTCAGAATCTGACGGGGTCGGACTGTGCGCGAGCCCCAGCGAGGACAGGAACCCGACCACCGTGAGCACGACACCGACTGCGACAAACGATTTCTTCATTACAGCTCCATTCGAGCCGGCGGAGTCGCCGGCTTGACCGTATCAACCACTCTCATTTTTGGAATCCGACGTCCTGAAGGGATTCGTCGCCAACCGTGCGAGATTAGCGAATCCGCAGTAGGGGTGTCTGTTCAATTGCGCACGCTGAAGATCATCGGCCCTGCTCCCCCCCGATCAGATCCGCCGACGCAAAACTCGCCGGGAAACTCAACCAAGACAGAAGCGTCAACCACCAGACCCGCTTGTCAATAGCTTCGGCCGACACGGCGAGGAGCAGCGCGGTGGCTCCGACAAAGGCAGCGCACCACGTTACTTTCAGGATTTGACGTGGTCGAAGTCGAGCCATGCTGTGTTTCAGTCGCTGTCAATCATTGGCGGAAGTCGCAAAGTGTCCGAGGGAGCCCACTCGGCCCCGTCGAAGCCGTTACATTCTTGTTAGTAAAATTCCTCTCTCCTTTCGCCACCAGCTACCCCACAAGCATCTATGCCGCTGATTACACAGGAGTAACGCGTTCGCACGCTCGCGTTCTCGACGGGAACAGGACTTGCCCCTCCACTCCGCACCGAAGAGGAGATTTGGAATGCGCTTTGTCCGCGGTGTGATGGTCTCGGCTGTGATCGTGTTCTGCGCTCCGTCTGTACTCCAGGCGCAGGCGCTCGCATGGGACCCGAGTACAGACCCCAATGTGACCGGTTACCGCCTCGTTTATGGAACTCAACCTGGCGTTTACATCGACCAGATCGACGTCGGCAATGTCGTGAGCTATCGCCCCTCAGGATTCGACTGGTCGATTACGCGGTACTTCGCAGTGGTTGCGTACACCAGCGGCGGCTTGACGAGTTCTGTGTCGAACGAAGCTCAGTGGGTTCCCACCAAGGTCACTGGCATCCAAGCGAGCGCCAGCTATCCATTGCTCGCGCGAAGGCCTGTCACGTGGACGGCCACCGCCACTGCGTCGATTCCACTCGAGTATCGATTCTGGTTGTATCGAAAAACCGGATGGACACTGGCGCAGGACTACACGGCCAGCAACACGTTCACGTGGACGCCGACGCAAGCCGACACGGGGGCGCCGTACGCCGTTCAAGCCTGGGCTCGAGCCGTCGGTTCGACCGCCCAGTACGAAAGCTGGGCGGGAACCCCAACGTTCGCGGTGACGGTTCTTCCGTTCGAGCTTTCGGCCGATGTCGACTTTCCTACGCCACCTGGAAACGAGGTGACGTGGACGGCCTTGGTTGACGCTCCGAACCCGAGCGCCCTCGAGTACAGGTTCCTCGTCAACCAGCAGCCCAGTCCCAACTGGACGGTATTCCGCGAGTACGCAACCAGCAACGTCGCGACGTGGACCCCGACGGCGAACGGCCTCTATGCGATTCAGGGATGGGCACGCACCGTCGGCAGCACCGCGCAATTTGAGTACACCGGTACGACGAACTACTTTACCGTCTCTCAGACGCCGCTGACTGTCACCGGGCTGACCTCTGACGTGCCTTCTCCGGCGAGCACGGGCACGCCCATTAAGTGGACCGCTCGCGTCATGGGCGGGATGTGGGGGCCCATTCAGTACCAGTTCTCTCTGTATTCAGCCGCAACCGGCTGGAACGTGGTCCAGCCCTATGGACCGAGTGAGACGTACACCTGGACGCCCGCGTGGGGGAGTGAAGGGGACTACCAGGTGCAGGTGTGGGTCCGAAGCAGCGGTTCCACTCAGAATTTCGAGGGCTCGCGCGTCAGTGACACGTTCACCGTCCAGCGCGCGCCGATGAACCTGACGACCAACGCGCTCTTCCCGGCAGCGCCCGGAACCATGGTCGATTGGACAGCGGACGTTCCGGATCCAACCGCCAACCTCGAATATGAATTCTGGGTGTACTCGGTGGGAACCGCCACCTGGTCGCTTGGCAAGCCCTATGGTGCCAGCCACGCGTTCAGGTGGATACCGGCCAGCACCGGCAGCTACTACATCCAAGCGTGGGCGCGACGGGTTGGTTCGTCCGTCTCATACGACGTGTTTCGCAGCACCAACGAGCTGGTGGTCTCTCAAGGTCCGGCACAACTCGTGAGTTTGACTTCGAACGTCTCGCTGCCCGTGCCCTCTGGCACCAGCGTCACGTGGACCGCGGCCGCCAGTGGCGGAACCGCGGGCCCGCTACAGTATCAATTCTGGAGGTGGAGCAGCACCGGGTGGGTCATGGCGCGGGACTACAGTCCTGTGAACAGCTACACGTGGACCCCGACTGCCAGCGACGTGGGCGACCACGCGCTTCAAGTCTGGGTGCGGAGCGCCGGCTCGTCCGTCGCCTACGAGTCATACAAGAGCACCGGGGTTTTCACGATCAACTAATCCCGGCTCCAATCTCGATCTCGCTCACGCGATCGCCCGCCCGGGCGATCGCGTGCTTCCCCTGAGCACCCTCGCCATCATTTGCAGGGCGTAGTCGCCTGCGAGCGTGGCAAAGTTCTGCCCACATAAGGAAAACGGCCGGCCTACTCCCGACTCGGGCGACCCTCCAGAAACGCGCGTCAACCGCGTAAACCCCTACAGTTTCACCAACTTCACAGCGGCTGCCCTTCGTGGCAGCACTGTTGATGTGTCACCACGGCGAATCGTCTCCCCAGCCGGCGGAACTTCTCTTCGATCGGTTGTGAGTTGTGACGATGACTGACGCCCGGAGTCTACCGGGCCCCTTCGATGTGGCCGCACGCCCGCCGCAACGGGAGGTCTCGTCATGGTGCGCTTCGCTTCTCTACGGATCGCCTTCGTTTTGCTGATTTGTGCCGCGGGTTCTGTTGGACGCCTCTCCGCACAGGAACTCGAGCGCGCTACCCTTGACGACGGTGTGGTGGCGACGCAGGTCGCAGCCACCGCGTTGCCCGCAGCCGCGCCATCTTTACCCAACACGGCCGACGTGGGTCGGGCCCGCCAACGGCGTCCAGATTCACTCGTCCCGCTGTACGCCTCGTTCTGCACCCTGCAGGTACTTGATACCCACTCGACATGGCGCGCGATCGATCACGGCGCCGTTGAAGCCAATCCAGTGTTACGAGGGGTCGTTGGAAATCAGGCCGGCCTGGTTGCGCTGAAGGCCGCGGGGACGGCGGGGGTCATTTACGCGAGCGAAAAGATGTGGAAGAGGAACAGGACCGCCTCGATCGTCTTCATGATCGCGGCGAATTCCGCAATGGCATGGGTCGTTCAAAACAACTATCGGGCAGTGCATTAATGAACCGAGGGGCCTCGCCGTAGCACCGGTCCAGTTTCACACGGTGCGAAGGCGGGTCACTTCCATCCTACGGCGGCGGCAAGCTTCTGCAAGACGCCAGGCTCCTCGCCGGCGTCCGAGACCTGTTCGAGAATATCGAGGCACTCGCCAATACTCTCTGCCACCCCAATCCTGACGCTGCGCGCCCGGCGAGCCATCGCCTCGTTGCCTGACGGCACAATTAGGATTGGCTTCGCGTGACCCTCTGACATCACATCGAGACAGTTCTGGGGGCTGTCGTCGACGTGGTAATCCAGCCGCAGGGCCTTCGCAGCGGCGCCGCGCGAGCCGCCGATCACCAGCACGCTCGGAACATCGAACCCTTGCGCGAGAAGCCAGCGCTGCGTCTGCCGCTGAACCGTCTCCCCGGCCGTCTCCGGCCGCTGGGTAATGAAAAAGACCTCCCACCGATGGCGGATCATCTCATCCCGAATCCGCCGGACCGCCGTTGGGTCGAGGGGCTTGAGCGTTGTCCAGAAGCCCGGCGTCGACCGGATCGCGTTCCAGATTGCATCGGAGCGCCGTCCAGTATCGTCGACAGTGCCGGCACCGGGCTTTCCTGTAGCTGACCGGCCCGACTGTTTTTCCTCCGCTTCTTCCGGCAACTCCGGCCGAATCGGCCTTCCCCGGCCAAACAGGCGCACCTCTACCTCGTGAAAGGCGGATGAGAAGTCCGCGAGCACGCCGTCCATATCGAACCCGATTCTCAGCGCCATTCGAAAATCCTGTCCTCCCTCACCGGCGATCAATCCGCCTGGCAAATTCGAGTCTGATCGGTCTCGAAGACGCCTGACCCGTTCCGCCGATTACCGTGGCTTCTACCGGATCGTCGATGTTCGCAGGATTGTGTAGCGCGATTGCGCAGACGATGGTGAAGAGCACGGCGTTACCCGGCATCTGCAGGCTGAACTCGACGGTCTCCTGACAGGCAATGGCCAGCAGCGACGTCACCGCACCGGCCCGAATCCACCATGCCATCGAACCCGCGTCGATCGCACATGGCACGCGACACGTTCCGAACAAAGCATTCCGATACAAGCGAGTCACTGGCAGGATCAGCAGGAGGCCACCCTTCGGCGGCAATCTGGAGATAATCGTTGTGTGCTTGCGCGAAGAAATAATCGAGCTCATGCCGCTGATAGAAGAGGGCGGCGGCCCAGTAGGTGTTGAGCCCCGTCCCCGACAGCGGAAAGTCTCGCACAACGCTCCAGGCGTCAGTCCATGCGCACCGCGCCGATTGTTGAAGTCCCCCCAGTCGCCGGCGGCGAATCGGCTGGCAAGGACCTCAGGCCCGGACCAGACCACGACGACGATGACGAGCAGCACGAAGCACGCGGTAGACGCCAGTCGTCGCGAACGTGTGTCAGACGCGCTCACGACGAACAACGCCATGATCGACGAGCGACAACATGAACGCCGCGATCCCGGACCTCGACATCGTCAACATCAGCGACAGCGCCATGATCACCGCAGCGGCGGCGATCAGAATGAGCTGGCTTGCCTCGGGCGACGAGAACCACAGCACCTTGTGGCGCCAGCCGGGTCGGAGTCCGCGCATGCTGCGATGAATCCCGCCGGACAGCAGCGCCAACGTGAGGGGGAGCGCCATCAGCATCCATCCGGCGAAATGATTCCTGTTGACGAACGGTCCGAACGGCATCCGGCCGATGTCAAGAGTCCAAAGCCCGTAGATGGCTCCCGTGCATACAGCGGTTTCTGGATGATTCCGATCAGCGCCAGGATTACGCCGAAAACCGTCAGCGCCTCGAACCAGGACGCGGCTTCCCGTCATCGATAAGCAGGCGCGCCGTTCCGACCAGGAGCAGGGCCAGATGAAGCGATAGAGCACAAAGGCCACGATCGTGTCGTGCGGCCAGACCGAGATGGCATGCCAGCGCATCAGGCCGGCCGCAAACGCGGGATTCAGCTGGCGAAGCAGGTCCGATCGTGTGCGGGCTGAAGGCCGAGAGCGTGCGTACCGGCAGCGGAAACAACTGAACAAGAATGGCGCCTGCTAGCACGGCGAGGACACCTACCAACGTTGCGTCGGCCGATTTCGCTGCCGCGTCGCGGGCGACATAGGTTGCCAGACATCCCGACAGGAGGCACACGCCAGCAAGCGGCCAGTATGCCCACGCATACACTCCGCCGAAGGCCAGTGCGCCCCACGCGATTGCACACAGAGGAAGCGCTTGCGCGAGGTGCGACCGCTCGATCCCTGGAAGAGGCATCGGCATTCCCGGCGACAGCCGGTGCCGCGTGAATCACTGCAGATCCCTCGGCGAAAAGCTTGGACGAAACGTCTTCGGCCGCATCCTGCACCGCGGTGTCGAGCGCGACGAGATCGGGCATCGCCACCGGCTCGGGCGATTCATAATCGCCGAATTCGAGTGGTATCAACCAGCCGCGCCAATTGCACGTGTCGCACCGGAACAACCGCTGGTCGGAGCTGGTACGACGCAGTCGTTCGGAGATCGTGCGGGCGCGCGATCGATGCAGGGTCGCCGATTGACAGTGCGGACATGATTGCTTGAGGAAGGCGTCGGCCGCCGGACTCACTGTGGCCGGTGAACTGTCGACGAGAGCGTCAGATCGATCGGCGACCGGGGAGGACGGCGTCGAGTCTTCGCCCGCCGAGGACAGTCCGACAAGCGTCTGCAGGGCGGTGATCACCACTTCCCGCCTGCCCTCTGCGGCAGCCCTTTCGAGTGCTGCGATCGACGAAGGGAAATCATCGGCCGGTGGCGTGCGGCTTGTCACGCGCAGGATCTTCTCGATGGCCGAGGCCTGGACGTGCTCGTCTTTCCCGACCAATTCTTCGTAGAGTTTCTCGCCCGGACGCAGTCCGATAAATTCAATTGCGAATCTCCTCTTCCGGGACGAATCCCGAGAGGCGGATCAGGTCGCGCGCCATGTCCAGGACCTTCACCTGCTCTCCCATCTCGAGGACGTAGATCTCGCCGCTGTGCGCCTGGGCGGCCGCATGCAGCACGAGCTGCACGGCCTCCGGAATCAGCATGAAGAACCGGCGCATCTCCGGGTGGGTGATCGTGACCGGCCCGCCCTTCTTGATCTGATCGATGAAACGCGGAACCACGCTGCCGTTGCTGGCGAGCACGTTGCCGAACCGCACGACGGCGAACGACGTGCCGCTGCCGATCGCGCTTCGCCTGAACGACGAGCTCCGCGAGCCGCTTCGATGCGCCCATGACGCTGGTCGGGTTGACCGCCTTGTCGGACGAGATCAGGATGAAGCGGTCGACGCCGTACCGTTCGGCGGCCTCTGCCAGCAGCCGGGTGCCGCGAACGTTGTTCTTGATCGCTTCGCAGGGACTTCTCCTCCATCAGCGGCACGTGCTTGTGCGCGGCCGCATGAAAGACGATCTCGGGTTGATGCTGCTCGCATCACCTCGGCGATCGCGGGTCGCGTCCGTGACATCGCCGATCACGGCGTGGAGGCCGAACGGCCGTGCACGCCATCCTCGAGCTCCATGCGAATCGCGTGGAGACTGTTCTCGTAGCGGTCGAGCATGATCAGCGACACCGGCTTCAGTTTTGAAATCTGCCGGCAGAGCTCGCGACCCAATCGAACCGCCCGCCCCGGTGACCAGCACCCGGCGGCCGGCGATCAGGCGTTTCACCGGCTCCGGATCTAGTCCGACCGGCGCGCGCGCGAGCAGGTCCTCGACCGCCAGGCTTCGAATCTGCGAAATATTGGTTTCGCCAGCGAGGAGGTTTCGCAGGTTCGGAACCGTCTTGATCGGGATCTTGAACGGCTGCAGCGACGCGGACCATCGCCCGGACGGCGGCGGGTTCCGCGTTGGGAAGCGCCAGCAGCACTTCGTCCGGCTGGAAGCGCTCGAGGATTTTCGGCAGATCTTCTCGGGTCCCAAGCACGGGCACGCCGTGGATGGAGTGTCCCGACTTCGCGAGATCGTCGTCGACGAACCCGATCGGGTGGTGATTGTTCGACGTGCTGTGCTTCATGTCGCGCACGATCAGTTCGCCGGTATCGCCCGCACCGAATATCAGGACACGCTTCTGCGGCTTTGCCGCGGGCAAGCTCCGTGGAAAGCCGATGGCCCATGCGCACGCCACCAAGGAGCAGCATCACGATCAACGCGTCGACCACGAAGATGGACCGCGGATACATCGCGGGACCGAGCGGCGTCTGCGTGAACAGAAAAAAGATCGCCTGAGCTGGCGATGACACTGCCGGCGATGGCGCGCAGGTCGTAGATGCTGGTGTGACGCCAGAGGCCTTCGTACAGCTTGAATGGGATGAACGTCAGGGCGCGAATGCCGACCAGCCACGGCAGCATCAGCCAGAACGCTTCATTGGCGCGGTCCGGCACGTCGCCGTCGAATCGCAGCATGAACGCCAGCCGGTTCGACAGCACGACGACTCCCAGTTGGACCACGATGATGAGCGCGCGCTGCAGCTGAAGCAACAGCCTCGGCAGCATGAGAAGGTCTGTCAGACACGGATCGCCCTTTCTGTCATCGTCTCGTTTCTTTGGTGTGCCGGTGGGTCGTCGCGGCACGTCAGCAATCGCCGCGATTACACGCCATTGGTCTGCCTCGGACATGCTGGAGCCGCTCGGGAGGCAAAGGCCCGTGTCGAAGAGGTCCGCCGAGACGCGCGCCTCCGCGAGTGCGGCAGTGGCGGAACACCGGCTGGAGATGCATCGGCTTCCAGACGGTGCGCGCCTCGATGTCGCACGATTCCAGGTGCAGACGGATCTCTTCGCTGGTGGCGCCGAAGCGCGAGCGAATCCACGGTGATGCAGGTCAGCCAGGCGTTCGAGCGCCCGTAGCGGCGCTTCGGGCAGGAAATCGAATCCCGGAATCGCTGCCGAGCGTGTCTTGATACCTGCTGCGAATCCTGCGGCGGCGTTGGACTTTGTCGCCAAGCGTGGTCAACTGCCCACGTCCGATTGCGGCCAGCAGATTGCTCATCCGGTAGTTGAAGCCGATCTCGGAATGCTCGTAATGTGGCAGCGGGGTCACGCGCCTGTGTGGCCAGGTGTCTTGCCTGATCCGACCAGGGTTCGGCTGTGGGAGACGAGCATGCCGCCACCGCTGGTCGTGATGATCTTGTTGCCGTTGAACGAGAAGGCCGCGCAGGCGCCGAATGCACCGGCCTGCCGCGTTCCGCACGACGCGCCCAGCGCTTCGGCAGCATCCTCGATCGAGCGGGACACCGTAGCGCTCGCACACCGCGGCGAGCCGCTCGTAGTCGCAGCACTGTCCATACAGGTCGACTGCGAGCACCGCAGCCGGCCGACGGCCGGATCGCGATTGCGCCGCCAGTTCCTCCTCCAGCAGGTCGGGATCCATCGTCCACGTGTCACGCGAGGCATCGATGAACACCGGCGTCGCGCCAACATAGGTGATCGCGTTGGCGGTCGCGGCGAAGGTCAGCGTCGACGTCAGCACGAGATCGCCGCGGCCCGACGCCGAGGGCCGCAAGCGCCAGGTGCAGCGCGCTGGTGCCGCTCGAAAGCGCGACGGCGTAAGGGACCCCCAGGGTGACGGCGAATTCGCGCTCGAAGGCGTCTACGTGCGGACCGAGCGGAGCAATCCAGTTCGAGTCGAAGGCGTCGAGCAGGAGCTCGCGTTCGAGCTGGCCGACATCCGGCGGCGACAAGTAGATGCGCTTCATCTCGCGACATCCGATCGCGGCGACAGACATGGCTCACGATTCGTCCCCTGGCTCACAGCCTCGGGAGTGATCGTCACCTGCACTCGATACCTTCCGTACCGGTCTCGAAGTACGCCGCCTCGTCGAGCCGGTTCGTCGTCAGCGCTCGCAGCTGGCGCAAGAGATCGCGCGGTTCGGACGACGGCGTCGAGCTCGAGTCGCTGCACGGCCGGATCAAAAAGCGACTGCCGTCGGTGGACGGTCGCCTGCTCCATCGGTCTGGGGAGTGCTGCTTCGCGCTGCCATCCGTGATCTGCTGCCATCCCTCTTTGAAGACCTCCACTTCCAGCTTCTTGAGCTTGGCGTAGAGCGTGTGAGCCGTGTCCGCCGGGTCGATCACCGCGTGCCTCTGACAAACGATGTCGCCGGTGTCCAGAGACTCATCGACATAGTGAAGAGACGCGCCCGCCGGCGTCCCATCGAGAATGGCCCATGTCGGGGTATGCCATCCCCTGTTGTATGGAAGATAGGAGGGATGAAGGTTGAGCACGCCGCGGCTCGGCCGTATCCAGGACGGGGCGTCGCAGCAGATACGGAAAGTGCACACAAACGATGTAGTCGAGTTCGAGCCGCTGAAGGAATTCCACCGATGCAGCGCTGGTCAACTGCCGTCCGCGGATGACCGGTGGCGAAATTCCCGCGCTCTCGCAGAGCCTCACCAAAGCGGCATCGTGCGACGCCCGATCCTGATCGGACAGCAAGAGCGCCTGCGGAGCGTCCCCCAGTTCCAGCAACGCCGCCAGCACGTCGACCGAGACGTCGCGGTCGCCGGCAAACGCGATATTCAGCCTCTGATCAGCCATGACTTGTGGTTCCCTGAAAATCATCGACGGTGGCACGACCCGGTTGCGCAATGCCGCGCCCGGCGAGCACTTCGAGTGCAGTACGGGCAAGAATTCGGAGGTCGAGTTCGAGCGAGCAATGCTCCACGTAAGAGAGGTCCAGTTCGAAACGTTCCTGCCAGCTCAGTCCATTACGGCCCTTCACCTGAGCCAGTCCGGTGATGCCCGGGCGGACATCGTGTCTGCGAGCCTGCTGTGGGGTGTAAAGCGGCAGATACTTCATGAGCAGCGGCCGCGGGCCGACCAGACTCATCTCGCCGGTGAGCACGTGCCACAATTCTGGAATCTCGTCGAGACTCGAGGCGCGGAGCCAGCGCCCGAACGTCGTGAGACGTTCGGAGTCCGGCAGGAGTCTGCCCGAGGAGTCGTATCGATCTGTCATGGACCGGAATTTGATCAGCGTAAACGGCACGCCGTGAAGCCCCGGGCGACGTTGACGGAATAGAACGGGTGCGCCCAGGAAAACCCAAATCAGGCCGGCGAGACATGCGGCAAGCGGCACCAGCAACACAATCCCTGCGCTCGCGCCCACGACGTCGAAGGCCCGCTTGCCGTGTCGCGCGTACAGACCGGGTGCAATCATTTCGCGCCCCCCTGCGTTTCGACGAGGAACGATCCCTCGGCAATCTGTGCCGCTCGGGCCGAAGCCGTCGTCTGGTTACGCGGCGCACCGTCGAGCAATCGAGAGTAGACGTCGAGGACGGCGGACGTAATCGTGCTTTGCGAAAACTCGCGAGCTGCCCGTGCCCGCGCTTCTGCACCGAGTGATCGTCGGAGCTCGGGGTTCGAAATCAATCGCTCCAGCTGACCGGTCAGCCCGTCGAGATCCGCAGGTTCGTGCAGCAGACCCGTCGTCCCGTCGACGACCGCATCGACGACGCCGTAAATGCGTGATGCGACGGCGGGCAGGCCGGCCGCGGCGGCCTCGATGATCACGGTGCCAAATCCCTCTCTATAGCTCGGCAGGCACAGGACGTCGGAGGCGGTCATGAAATCTTCTGGCACGTCCGTGTACGCGCAGAAGTGCAGGCGCGTGAGATGGCGGCTGCAGACCTCGCGGATGGCTCCTGTGAGGCCTTCCTCGTCGGGTCCGACCACCAGCACGCGGATGTCGGTTCGGCGATCCGCCAGGATCGCAAATGCACGGGCAAGATCCATCACGCCCTTGTCGCGGTTGATCCTCCCCACGAAGAGCAGCACGACATCAGTCATGGGGATGCCCAGCGACTCGCGAATGATGCGGCGGCGCATGGGGTCCGGCCGGAATCTGGTTGCGTCGACGCCGCTGACCGAGCCGTTGGCCAGCACCGCGATCTTCGACGCGGAGACCACGCGCTCGCTCGCAAGAAAGGACCGCTGCGACTGACTGTCGGCGAGCGCGAAGGTTGCGGTCCTCGCCAAGATTTTGTCGAGCCACCTGAGCGCCGCGCGAGCAATGCCCGTTCGCGTTGCCCAAACCTGACCTGTAAACGTGTGGATACGCACGGGCACCCGCGCGATCCGGGCCGCGACCATCGCCAACAGTCCAGCCTTGGGTGTCATCGAGTGCACGAGATCGAAACGCTCGGTGCGCATCAGGCGGATCAGGCTTGCCAGGCACCGTAGATCACAGAGCGGCGCAATCGCTCGCTCGATTGGGAGTGCCTGCAGTCGCGCGATGACGCCGAGGTCTTCGAGCAATGCCGGATTCGCGGTGTTGACGACAACCGTGACGTCGTAGCGTGCCTGCATCGCGACAAGCTGAGCGACGAGAAACGTACGAAGCGTCATCTCGCTCGCGACCACGATGCAGGCCTTAACCGAAGGGCTTCGCCCCTCGGACTCCCCTACACGCGCCCTCGCTCGCCGCTGCGACGGCTCGCTCCGGTCGCGTGGCTCGCTTCGCTCCGCTCGCTCGCGGTTGCGCTTCATGCCGCGGTCCTCATCGCAACCATCTGCGCCAGGCCAGCGGGAATTGAGACGGCGAGCGAGAATCTCAGATCGCGTTGAATTCGCTGACTCGAGTACCGGCTTCGATTGACGAGGGCATCGACGCGCGAGTCGGTCAGTGGAAGGGCCGCGATCGTGGTTGATCATCCGAACCGCTCGGCGGACTGGCCACTCCGGGAGCCGCAGGCGCGGCCGCGGACAGCCGAGCGCGTCAGCGATCGCGCCGACGAAGTCTTCCACGGTGCACCAGTCGGACAGGTTGTAGACCTGGCCGTCAGCGTGCGGCGAGGTCCCACACAGCAGAAGAGCATCCGCGACGTTCGATACGTGAACGTAGTTTGCGGAGGCGCCGCTCCGGCCGATGTAGAAGAAGAGCCGATGCTGCACCATGCGCATCATCTGCGCGATCGATTGATTCGGCATCCCTGGCCCGAAGACGATCGACGGACGCAGCACCGCATACGACGCGATGTCCCCCAGACGTCCGGCTTCCATGACCAGTGCATCGGCGTCGGCCTTGGTCTGTTCGTAGATCCCCCGCGGCGCAACCGGAGCGTCCTCGGAAATGAGACCGCTGCGGCGTGAGCCATAGACGCCGACGCTGCTCAACTGAACCCACCGGCCTATGCGCCCGGCGGCGGCGCGAAGCAACGCGCGCACCCCCTCCACATTGACGGCCTGCATCCGCCGCACATCCCGCACCTCGCCGGCGCAGTGGTACAGAACGTCGAGGCCGTCCGAGAATCGCGTCAGCGCGTCGTCCGGTCTCTCGAGGTCTCCCTCGATCACCTGCACGCCTGACTGCGATATCGCCTTCGGCCGCCGGGTGAGGCAGCGCACGACGTCTCCAGCGTCGACGTGCCGGCGCATGAGGGCGGAGCCGACGAATCCTGACGCCCCGGTGATCCCCACTACCATGTGTTCACCTGCGGCCTCTCCCTATGTCCGGGCAACTCGAATACAGACGTCAGCATTTGCGTGCAACCCAGATACACGTGCTGCCCCAGTCGCGAACGACGGGAACGTAGTCCATCAAACCCGCCGCAACGTGTGCCAGCCGAGGCGGAAGGCGCCAACCGGCGTCGTGGATGAATGTGTCGAGCGCGGCATACGGCCGCACTTGCACGACCTCGAAGCCGAGTCGTCCCAGCACCGTCGTCAGGCCATCGGGAGTGAAGGCGTACTGATAGAACTCGCCATCGGCACCGCGCCCGCCGCGGGTTACACGGTCGACATGTCGCTGCTGCCACGCATTGAAACAAGGCGTCGACACGATGGCGACACCGCCCCGGCGAAGGATGCGGTGTGTCTCGGAGAGAACCGTGATCGGCCCTTCGATGAAGTGCTCGCACACGCCCGGCGAGTAGACGGTGTCGAAGCTTTCGGTCGCAAACTCCAGGCTCCGCACGTCGCCTACGTGCCACGGAATCGACGGAAATTTTTGGCGAATCGTCTCGATGGTCTCTGCGGACCAATCAAGCCCTTCGGCCTGATACCCGAGCGCGTTCGCGGCGACGGTAAAGTGGCCCAGCCCGCATCCGGCTTCGAGCGTCCTGCCGCCCCGCTTCGCCCAGCGCCGGAATGTCTGCCGCAGCTGATGGGGCAAATGTCCGCGGCTCGCGCGGACATATGAAGTCTCGCCCGCCTGCTTCCAGAGATCAGTCCAGTACTCGACGTCGGCCGCTTGCAAGTAGTACTTGAGCCGCGTACCTGTAACGGCATCGTGATCGAGGACGATCCGTTCCTTCGTACCGACGTCGGGCGGGACGACAGATTGCACAGGACTCGGCAGGGCATCCGCGACGGTCAAGCTGACGGATTCACGCACAGCGCGCCTCCGGGAAGTGACTCGCGCTCGCGTGCCTGACCGCGGTGAGAAAGTCCCTGCGAATCGTTGACTGGCACCGCTCGTGATGCGTGCGTGCGTGAGCTCGATTTCGGTGTCCAAAGCGCCGCCGCCCTGGTTGGTCGCACATCATCTGTTCGATGCGGACAGCGAGCGCGTGGGCATCCCGGGGAGGAACAAGACACTCCGAGGGAAGCAATTCGGGAACGCCGCCGACGTTGGTGGCGACCGCGGGCAGGCCGCGCGCCATCGCTTCGAGCAACGCGCGCGGGAGGCCCTCGGTGAGCGACGGCAGGACGAACAGATGCGCAGAGTCCAGCGCCGTGCGGACGCCTGCACGATCCTGCTGTCCTGCGAACTCGACCACGTTCGAGAGACCCAATGCCTCGCACCGTCTCTGGTAGTGGGCGAGGAGCCGACCGTCGCCAACGATGCGGAGCCTTACGCCCGCCCCTCGTTGACGAAGCTCGTATACCGCATCGAGAAGTACGGCCGTTCCCTTATAGGGCTGATCCAGTCCTCCAACCGTGACGAGCACGAACTCCGCCGGCGGCCGCCACTCGTGCCGGTCTTCGGATGCGAACGCCAGATCGTCGAGCGCGGCGTCCGAAGCCGCGTAAGACTGCCCATGGCTTGGGTAGCGGCGCTGAAGCACGGTATTGGTCACATACAGAACCGCAATCGCCTCCCGCGAGAGCTGCCGCTGCGTCGATCTGGCGAACCACCTGATCGGCACCCGGAGGGGATGGTGAAAGGCGCCCCGTGAGAACACCTGATCCGAATCACCGACGATCTCCGCGGCGAAAGGACGGCCTACCCTCGCCGCGGCCCGGGACGTGAGATATGCAATCGGTGACGGCGCCCTGACGATGATGGCGGTGGAGTTCTGTACCTGCAGAAACGACGCTGGCGCGGACGCGACGGAGGTTGGTGAGTAATCCGGAGAGTCCTGAATATGGAACGAGCGGGCAGAACTGCACGTCGGGCGACGAGGCCGTGACGCAGCCCGCGGATGCGCCGGCCACGTCGGCGACTCGCGCCGCGATCATCACACTCGAAAACACATCCAGGTACCGTGCCCACAGCGCGCGTCCATACGCAGGCGGGCCCCAGATCTCGCCGTCCGGCGTGCGCTCAAATCTCGCTTCTGACGTAAGCAGGACGCGCATAAGCTCTGCACCTGATCGTTGCGGACACGTGCCGCATGACATGGATCCCGGCCACGAATAACGCGCCGACGCCGCATTGCAGCGGGACCGACACGAACGAGTTCCGAACGTTGATCAGCAGCGGCACGTAAAAAATCGCGATCGCCAGAACCGCCAGCTTGCGATCAGCGATCCTGTCGATGGCGGCCAGACCTGCACCGAGAAGACCGAGGATGAGCACGACACCCACGGCGCCAAAATTCCGATACGCCTCGGCGACCGGGGAAAAGCCGATCGGGCCAACGCGGTCAGTCACCAGGACGTTCATGATCCGCATGTCATCTTCTGCCGCGCTGGTCTCGAGGCCAGGCAGGACACGCGCCGCCGCGCGTTCGATCGGCGCCCAGTACGAGCTGCCCATGTCGAGCGCTTCACCTTCGGCGCGCCAGCGGACGACCTTCTCGACCGGATGCAGCGAGCCTCCCATTTCGACGAACGCGTCGAACATGCGCAGTTCGAGGGCCATGTCGGGCAGACCCTGGAGGCCGGTGTTCCGAATCTCACGCACCGACGGAATCACGATCAGCAACGCGATCAGAAAGGCACCAGCTTTTCCCGGCGACAACGTCCAGCCACACCGGGCGGCGGCGACCAGAGCCGCAATCGTGGGGAACATGATTTCCCCCCTCAAACCGATCGGAAGCGCGATGAGCGCCATGCACCCGAACGCAGCGATGGCACTGGTTCGCAGCCTGCCATGCCTGCCCGTGACCGACATGACGATCCCGCCGCCCAGCGCGAGCCAGACCAGCCCCATGAACCCGCCGACCTGATCGATGGCGTTGAGGTAGTCCCCGTACGCGCCGTAGAACCCGCTCGGCCCAGCTCGTCATGAGCACACTGCCGCACCACAGCAGGATCGCCGCAAAGACCAGCGCGGAGCCGGCAGGACCGAATGGGTGAGCGCCTTCGTTTGGGTCTGGTGGATTCGTTCGCGAGTCGGCGGACGTGGCCGACGCGTTGATCAGGGTCGCACCCGCGGCAAATGCCGTGAAGCCGATCAGTGCCAGCACGGCAGCATCGGCGCCAAACGGGCCGAGCAGCCACAGTTGATCCCACGGCGACAGCTCGTGAGCCTCGATGAAGCCACTCGCGAGGACTGCGATCAGTCCGAAATGAAAACACCAGAACACGCTGGCATAGGCACCGGTCGCACTCCAGAGACCGCTCCGGGCCACGAGCACAGCGACGACCGTGATGGAGCCCAGCGCGATCCACCAGAAGTGCCCGATGGATACTTCGAGGCCTTCAGTGGGCAGCGCAATCGCTGCTGCCAGCGCGACCAGTCCGGTGAGTACGCCCCAGCGTGAACGTGGCCGGGCGCCCGCGCAGGGCCCACCTATGCAGACGCACGGACGCGACTCCAGATCTCGTAGTGGGCCTCGCGGCTGCGGGCCAGCGTGAAGGGACTTCGTGCGAAGCGCTCTTGCGCGTCACGATTGGCTCTCGTGCCTTGTCGACTCAATCGCACGACAGCAGCCGCCCAGACCTCGTCGTCTTCTTTGAGGGACAACACCGAGAGATTCGGAAAATGCCTGGCCAGTTCTCGTGTCCCGGGCAGGTCGGCGGCGAGCACGGGAATGCCAAGCGCGCACGCTTCGAGCGCAGCCCCCGGGAGACCTTCCCAGAGAGATGGCAGGATCAGCAGATTCGACTCGGCGATCCACGGCATCGGCTCATCGACCTCGCCGACCAGCTCGAGCCGATCGGACAGACCCGCTTCGGTCGCCGCGCGGCGCACTTTCAGGCCGTAATCTCCGATCTCGCGACCCACGAGTCGTAGTTTCAGATCGGGAATGTCGCCAAGGGCGCGGCCGAGGATTGCAATCAGCCGCAGCTGATTCTTCAGCGGCTGAATCGATGCCACGTTGGTGAAAGTGGGTGTCTCGGGTGTCTTGACCTGCACACGCAGCCGTGCTGCAGGCAGTCCGCTGTACACCACCCGACACCGGCGATCCGATTTCCACTGCGGGCCCCAGGCGCCGTGCATGATTCCTTCGCCGGCCGCGAGCACATCGGTTGCGGCACACTGAAGGAGGCGCCGGCAAGTGGCGAGCTGTGCACGCCGCCGGAGCGTGTCCTCTTTATCGTTGACCACCGCTGTGTGGAGGTGCGCGATCCGGCCAGGGGTGCCCGCGAGGCCCGCGAGAGCGAGGATCACGCCGGAGAAGTAGTGAACGTGCGAGTGCACGACGTCGTAACGCCGCTCGCGCAGCAGTCGATACAGACGTAACGGAAATCGAGCACCCATTCGACACTTGATGACCTCGCCTCCAGCTGCTCTGACGCGTGCGTCGAGCGGCCCGTCGAGACCGCTCAGAACCAGGAAGTCCGATCGAACCCGTTCACCGTGAAACGATTCGGCGAGCTCGAGAGTTCTGAGCTCGGCGCCTCCCCGGGCCATCTGCCCGAACACATGCAGGACGCGGAGCAACCGGGTTGTCATGCGGCCTCACCTGTGCATTCGTCCATGAGACCGGAGGGTTTGCTGCGGAGACGCGCGTCCGCTTTGAGATCCTGCACCGTGACCGCGGCGTAGGCCGATCCCTCGACCACCGCTCCCGCGCAGAGCGCGTAGGCCGCGCCGCGGAGCCCGTAATGGCTGACCAGCGGCATGACAGACGAGGCCACGGTGAGGAGACCGGCCGAGGTGATGAAGCACTGGGTCGCGAAACGCAGACGCGCCGTCACCGCCGTTCCCAGAAAGAGGAATGAGTAGGACAACGCCGCCGCGATCATCAGACAAATCAGAACGTCGAGGTGGCCGGCAATCTCCGCGCTGTAGATCAGGGTCACGACCGCACGTCCCATCAGCGCCGCCGTCAGTACGCTGACCGCACCCAGCGCCACACCGGAACGAACGAGCGTCCGCAGACGTGTCGCGTACAGCCACTCGCGAGACTCGAAGGTCTCGGGCGAGAACCGGGAGCGCCGCCTGCGCCACGGCGTTCGCGATCAGGTTGCCCAACGTCGGGATGTAGGCGAGCGCGCTGAAAACGGCCAGCGCGGCGGGACCCAGGTACACCGCGATGGCGTAACGTGGCAGGTTGATCTGCAGGCTGCCGATGGCAGCGCTGAGCCCGAGCGGCAGCGCTCTCCAAATCACGTTCACGGCTGCCGGCAAACCGCCGGTCCTGGTGATTGACGCACCTCGCAGCCTCAAGATCTTCCGCATGTGCGGCAGATCCCAGCCGATCAACGCCACCAGCGAGGCCGCTGCGTACATGCCGACGGCTCCGGGCAGCGAGGGCCACATCCACAGACCCGCGCCGACCAGTGCGGCGCTCAGAATGCCGTTGATCATCAGCCCGAGGCCGGCGGTCCGCATGTCCAGTTCACGCTGGAACAGGCCATGACAGATCTCGGAAATCGCCTCGCACGCTCTCGAGCAGATCACCAGCGCGACGATGCCGAGTGCGTGCCGATCGGTAGACAGCCACGTGCCGATCAGCACGACGACACCAATGGCCACCGCGGTCGTGAGCAGCCGCGCGTTCAGATAGTCGGAGAAATCAAAGGCGGAATCGTCGGCGGTCACGACGAGATTCCTGAGCCGCACGTTGGCGAGGACGAAAACCGGGCCGGTCACCGCCATCCAGTACGCGAACTGACCCGCCCGGTCGAGATCGAGCGAGCGAACGACGAGCACGAACACCATCCACTGGCAACCCGCGTACACCGAATTGCCAGCGAAGGCCCAGGAGATGTTCGCCCTCATCCAACGATCACCTGGCGGCTGCCGTAGCGGCCTGATAGTACTGGGCGTATTCGCGCCGGTAGTAGCTCGAGTAGTAGTACGCGTTCCGTTCCAATTCCACGCGATTGAGTACGGCCCCGAGGAAGCGCGGGTGTCCGTTCTGCAGCTGTTCGATCGCCGCCTTCGCCGCCTGGCGGCTGGTCATCTCCGCACCAACGACGAACACGACGCCACTGGCCGCGCTGGCGGCGACGGCCGAGTCGGTGACCGCCATGATCGGCGGCGAGTCGATGATGACCGAGTCGAAATGCTGGGTGAGAAGCGTGATGAACTCCTTGAATCGCCGCGATCCGAGCAGTTCAGCGGGATTCGGTGGAATACGGCCGGCCGGCAGCAGCCAGAGTCCGGGCACGCCGCTCTTGCAGATCGTCGCGGTGGGCACGGCATGACCGACCATCAGGTTCGACAGGCCGGGCTCCTGCCGCTGACCGAACATCTGGTGCACGCGCGGACGTCGCATGTCCGCATCAATCAAGATCACGCGTTGGCCGGCCTGCGCGAATCCAATCGCGAGATTCGCCGCCACAATCGTCTTTCCCTCACCGGGCCCCGTACTGGTGATCACGAGGGTTCGGGCCCCTTCGTCAGCGGCAGCAAAGAGCACGTTGGTTCGCATGGTGCGGAACGCCTCGGCGAAATTCGGCGGCACGCCAGTATTGATGAGCGGCTCACGCCCCTTCAATGACTTGGCATTCAACGCTGGCACCATCCCCAGCGTGGTCAGCCCAAGATAGCTCCTGATCTCGTCGGGCGTTTTGATGCTGCTGTCGACGTATTCGAAGAAGAACGCCAGCGCGAGGCCGAGAATGACGCCGCCGACGAGCGCGAGCGCCAGGTTCAGCGTCTTCCTGGGCGCGACCGGAGCGCGAGGCTGCTCGGCGCGGTCGACGATCCGGATGTTGCTCGTCTTCAGCTCGCTGCTGATCCCCGTTTCCTTGGCGCGCTGCAGAAGGCTCTCGTAGATCTGTTTGCTGCTCTGAACGTCTCGCTCGAGCACGCCGTAATCGATCGACTTCCGGGCCATGCCCTGCGCTTCCAATTTCTGCTGGTTCAGTTCCTGGATCAGGCTGTTCTCCTTCGCCAGGGCCGCCTTGTATTCGTTGCGCACGGACTGCACGATTTTGGCGATTTCGCCATCCAGCTTCGTCTGCGACATGTGGATGGCCGACTGCACCTTGATGATCTCTGGATGGCGCTCGCCCAGCTTTTCCGAGAGCTGGGTGTATTGGCTCTGCAGCTGCGCCAGATACGCCTTCTGCTGCTGGATGTATGTGTTGGACAGAATCGCGGGGAAACTGTCGAGGGCGTCACCGCTCTGACGGAGTGACTCGAGCTGGGTGTACACCGCCTGCTTCTGGAAGCGATCCGTCTTGGCCTGTGTCACTGCCGCGCTGAGATCCGAGAGCTTCTGTACGATGATGCTCTCGCGGTTCTCGAGCGGGATGGCGTCGTTCTGTTCCCGGTACTGCTGCAGCGCAGCTTCCGCCTGTTCGACCTGTTTCCGATTCTCGTCGAGGCGCTCCCCGAGCCAATCGCTCGCCTCCTTCGACGCGACGAACCTGTACTCGAGGTTCTGTTCGATGTAGTTCTTGGCCAACGCGTTGACCACCTGAGTGGCGAGCTCCGGATCCGGCAGACGGAACCGGATATCGACGAGTCGGCTGTTGCGAATCGGAGAAACCGTCAGGTTTGCCAGGAATCGATCGATCGCGCGAGATTGCTCGGGCGACTCGCCGCCGGCAGCAGCGGGGCGAGCGGACGGCTGGTCGCGAGGGTGGTCTCCCAGCAGGCGTGCGAAGAAGCCCGGTCCCGTCGCTGATTGCCCGAGGTACGGATTGTCCCAGAGGTGCAGTTCGTCGAGCGTCTTGTGCGCGAGAATCCGACTCTGAAGAATGTTGTACTGAGTTTGATAGTAGTCCGCCTTCGCGCCCTGCTCGTCGATGACTTCTTTGAAGCTGATGATATTGGGATTGTCCGCCTCGATCAGCAGCCGCGTTCTGGTCTCGTAAATCGGCGTGGCGGTGAACGTATACAGCATGATCCCGCCGACGACGAGCAGGAATGCCGTGGCTGCTGTCCACCGCCGCTTGTGGAGCACCTTGAGGTAGTCCAGCAGATGTCCGCCGTCGGTCCAGTCCTGCGGCGTGGGTGCCGGCGAGGATGGCTGCACGGCCGGGCGCTGCGGAGCGGACGGCTGTGCCTGCTGCGGCGGACGGCCGGTCCCGACCGCCAGGCGCAGCGATCCGTGCGGTTCGGGTGTCTGGCCAGGATTCAGTTCGTCATTCATCGAGAGCGCCTTTCAAAGCGTCCGGCGGACCGGACGCGAGCGAGAATCAGAAAAATCTCTCCGGAACGATCACGGTGTCGCCGGGGCGGACGAGATCCGTGAGCTTCACTTTGATTTCCTTCTTCGCGCCGTCCTCGGAGCGCACCACGCGGATTCGGCCAGTCGCGCCGTGCTCGGTGACACCGCCAGCCAGCGAGAGCGCCTGGAGCACGGTCATGTTCGCTTGCACACCATAGGCGCCAGGGGTCCTCACCTGTCCGAAGACATAAATCGTCTCCGCACGCGGAACGAACACGGTGTCGCCGTCGCGCAGTTCGAGATTCTGAGAGAGCGCCCCGCCCTCGAGTTCCTTGAGCGATGCGCGGAACACCTCGCTCCCGCTGTTCTGATCGGGTAACACCGGGCCACGCACGTCGCCCTGCGACGTGCGGACGATCGCGACCTCGCCAGACGCCGTCGATGTCGTCGACCCGGCGCGGGCCAGCGCTTCGATCAGGGTCATGCCGCCGGTCAACGGGACGGGTCCTGGCTGCCGGACTTCTCCCATGACGAAGACACGCTGGCTGCGGTACTGCTCGATGGCGACGGTGACCTGCGGGTTCCGAAAATAGCCGTCTGCCAGTTTCGATTTGAGGTTCTGTTCGAACGCGCGCAGCGTCTGCCCTCCGGCCTTCACGCGGCCAATCAGAGGAAAGCTGAACGTGCCATCCGCCTCGACGCTGTACTTTCCGCCGAGATCGGCCTGATCGTAGACTTGGATCGTGAGCACGTCCTGCGGTCCGATGAGGTAGTCGCTCGTCGATTGCGCCGAGACAATCTGACCGAATGCGATCAGCGCGGCCAGAGCGACGGCAAGGCGTGCCGACGACGAGTTCGGGTCATGCCGGACGAGCGGCGCCGAGCGGGCGGAGACGGCTGGAAGCGGGTCGGAATATGGCATGGGCTAGAGTCCGTACGAGAACGTGGTGCCGAAGCGCAGGTTGTCGTACGCGCGCCACGAGATCGTCGAGTCACGCTGTATGTACGACGCACCGAACCCGACGCGGCCGCTCCGTCCGACGCGGTAGCCAACGCTGGCCGCGTAGTTCCACGTGATGTCGACACGCGGTGCGTCATCCAATCCGGCGGTGAGGAAACTGCGATAACCGTAGTTGTGGCGATCGGCCGAACCGAGAACGTCGAAGCGGCTTCCGAGCGCGCGGCGGATCGATGCGCCGATCGCGGTATCGACGAAAAACGGCTGGAACTCCGAGTACGAGTAGGCGAGGTCGCGCCGGAAGCTCAGGCCGAACGCGGCCGCGCCGAGCAGCGTGTACGAGAGACCGAGTTCCCCCACCAGCCCGCTGAACGGGCGGAGCTCCCCCTGAACCACTGGCGTGAATTTTCGATAGCCCAGGTACGCTGAGCCCTTCAGGAGCGCCTGCGGTGCGAATTCAACACCCGGCAGCACTCGATAGCTGTCGGAATCCCTGGACGGCGACAGGATGAATCGATCCTGGTCCACCTGGGCGCGCACGGCCAGCGTCGTCAGGGGAGTCAGCCGGTGCCGCGCCGTGAGCTGCACGCCACGCGTGTCACGGTTCAGCGTGCGCTGGAGATTCGTCGCGTCGAACTCCGCGTCGCTGTCGTAGCGGATCTCGTCACGATGTCCGCCGACCTCCACCGAGAACTTCGAGGTGAGCGCGACCCGAACTCCGGTCGACACCGTCTTGTCGGCGCGACGCGAGCGCACATCGATTTCGTAGTTCGGCCGTTGACGCGTGCTGAGCTGAGCGGTCTCGCCGAATACCGTGATTCGGTTCAGATACACCTCTCCACGTAATGTGACCTGAGGGTTGACCGAGCGCTCCGTGTCGTAATGCGCGTACCACACCAGATCCGAGGCAAGGGTCGTGGTGAGCAGTGCTCGCCGCGCCATCGGCACTGACACGTTGATGATCGGCGCGACCGTAAAAGTAAAATCCGATTTCTGCTCCCCGGCCGAGTTGAACACATTGCTGTCGACGCCAAGCTCTTTGAGACGGACACCTGGCGTGAGATAGAACGGGCCGACGTGCCCCCGGGCCTCGGTTCGAACATCGCCGGGCTCAGACGATGCCCCGGTCTGGGCAGCAGCGCTCACGGGAATGCCGATGGCCATCACGAAGATGCACATTCTGATCGCGTCGGTCACGGTCGTTGCTCCCAATCGGTTCGCCTGTTGTCTCGTGAAGCACATGTCTCCTCCCAACACGTGGCCTCCGGTCATCTGCTCGCCCGCTTTCGCCGACAGCTCACGCCGGACCGGCTGAATCCTTCGCCCGTCGTCGACCTCTTGAAGGCTCGGTCGATTCGTGTCTGGACCGAATCCTGGTCGGTCCTGATTGAGTGGGGCAACACCGGCCTGAGGTGTCCGGTTCACCCCCGGAAGAGCGCCACGCGGGTCCGAGCGTGGCGCCGTCTACTCACCGAGAGGGGCTAGCGTCCTGATGGGTCGCGACGACTGCGGTCACCGCCGCTGCGCCTGCCGCGCCGAGGACCGCCACACTCGATACTGGACCAAGTCCAAACAGGCTGAAACCTGCGCCCCCGCCCGCTGCGACAGCGCCCGTGGAAACGGCTACGACCGAGACGGTTACGGTCTTCGCAGTACCCGAGCGTGAACGGTGGGCTCATGCCCATCACGTGGCCGGAAGCATCGGCGAGTTCGACGATGTAGTCGCCGGGCTTCAGGTTCTCGAACGAGAAATCCCCCGTCGCGTTGCTGGTGGTCGAGTTGACGAGCAGCCCGGTCTTGAGATCACGAATCTGCACTCGAGTATCTGTCAGGGCTTGCAGACCCGGCGTGAGCGCTCTGCCTTTCAAGGCAATCAAGTCCTGCGGTGAGGCCAGCACGCCGAGAGGCGCGCCGACCATCGTCATGACCGTGACCAACACTGTCGAAACAAATCTGCGCATTTCCCAGTCTCCTTAAGGGGGATCGTGTTGCTACCTCACCTCAGCATGTTCAGCGAATCGACCAGACCCGTCGGGATCGGACTCAACCACCACGCGCGCGCTGCTCGAGTAGATAAGACGACGAGTGGGGCGGCCGTTTCCGTTTTCATCGAACGCGACGGTTTTGAGGATGCCGTGTTCGTAGGTCTCCCACCTGTCCGATCTGCCATCGTGGTTCGTGTCCTCTTCCGCCCGCACCAATGCTCCACGCCCATCGGAACCGGATTGCGCCGTGTCGTAGTACTCCCATCGATCGATCCGGCTCGAATCGCCCGTCGACGAGATCTCGATGCGGTGGACTTTGTCGTCGGCCCCGGAAAATGCCCAGGCGTCTGGCTTCCCGTTGTTCGTGCGCGAGAAACCAACCTTGGCAAGACCGCCGTTCTCGTCGTACTCCTCCCAGCGATCGATCTTGCCGTCCTCGTTGATGTCGACGCGGGACCGTAAGGGTCTGGATCCGTCCATTTCCGTCCAGGTATCCACGCGGCCATTTCCGTTCGCGTCGTACGCCAGTTCCTTGAGCCGCCCGGTGGCCTTGTCGTAGGAGGGGCGTATGGCGCCTGTCTGCGTGGCTGCACCGTGGCAGGCGCAGACACCTGTGAACGACAATCCGATAAGCAGCGTGCGCGCGGTCCGTGCCAACACATTCACTCGAGTGCTCCATGCTGGAACCAGGCGCGAGTGGGGCTGCGCCTGATGTGCCAACTCACGTCACTTCATCTCGACACTGAGCCGGAGACGCGCGCCAGGATTCACCTTGAGCACCTGTCGCTTCTCTCCGAACTGTGGATGACGGAATACCACTTCGTGCTCCCCGGCTGGGACTGACACGTTTGCCAGAGGCGTTTCGCCGATGCGCCGTCCGTCGATCCAGAGTTCGGCCCACGGCAACGCATTCAGATTCACCAGGCCCGCTGGCGGCGTGTCGATGCCAATGCTGGTGACTTTTCCGGGCACGACCTCGACGGTCCGGACCGATCGGAATCCGCGGCCCTCGTTTACGAGTTCGATCTGGTGACGGCCGGCCGTCATCCTGATTCGCTCGCCGGCGCCACCAAGCACCTTCCCGCCAATACGGATCTCAACCGGGAACGCGGCTGTGGCGGTAATCCAACCCCAGGTAGGAGTCTCGCCGGCAGACGGTGCGGGGGCGGCCGCATTGAGCGACGATGTGGCGCCAGCCTGAATGTTGACAATGTGCCGCACGGATCCGGCCGCTGTCTGGAGGACGATCTCCCGCGGCCCCGGTGCGAGATCTGCCACGGTAAGTGGCGTCGCGCCGCGGGGAACGCCGTCGACCATGACCGTCGCACCCGCTGGATCGGAGTCAACACGAAGCTGCCCGGTCTGCGGGAGGTCGGGGAACTCGATGTACTGAGTATTCTCAACGCCGCTCGCCACAGAGACCGGCATCACGCGTGGCGCGTTTCGGCCGCGCACCTCCAGGACATGAGTGCCAGCGGAAACCGACACGCGTGCTGGTGTGCGATCCTGCTCGATTCCGTCAACCAACACCGGTAGCCCCGTCGGGTTGCTCTCCACGCGGAGTATTCCCACTTCGGAGGCCCGAACGATCGCGGAACGAGGAAACCGAACCATTCCGGCGCTCGCCGCCAGCACCGCGACGACCGACGACGCAATGGCCATCCTGGACCATCGTGAACGGCGCGGCGCAGAGCTGGCCTGCCCCGACCAATCCGGCTCAAAGATCCTGGCGTGGTTCGATCGTTCCGCGGGAATCGCGTCCGCGAGCTGCCCGTCGCCATCGACCGCTGGAATCGACACCTCCAGCGAGCGCACCAGCGGATCGACAGGGTCGGGCGTCACGGTTCGATCGGAAGGCACCGCCAGATCAGCGTCAGCGAACAGTTGGGCAATGTCGTGAGCCGTTGCGACGGCGGCGGGTCGAGTGGTGATCTCGCTCCAATCAATGACATCCGGCGCTGCTGCCAATGGTGCACCGGCACCGACGACGTGATCGGCAGGCAGCATCGTCGTGCGAATCTCAGGATCCGTGAGCACCGACGGGACAGCCGGCTTGACCTGTGACAGCAGCGGTGTGGTCCGCGTGGATGCGGATTTCGTGGACACGGCTGGCGCTCGATGCTGCGGCACCAGGCGCGCCGGCGCGGGCCCAGCGGCAGTTGGCTCGACGGCGGCCGGGTGAGATCGACTCGCACCACAGGTGGCCAGCAATACCTCGATCGCGATCGCGGTCGGCATGTAGAGCGCGTCGGTCGAGGCCACGTTCTCGAACCCGATCCAGGCGTCAGATGGTGAGGCGAAGATCCGGTCCGGGTCGAATTGGAGCGCACGGGTCAGCCAGTCGCGGAACGGCGGTGAGAGCGGACGATCATGGCCAAGTGGCGAGCGCTCGCGCGCAGTGTCGAGAAGTTGCGGAATGCGCTCCGGAAAGTCTTCGTCCGCCAGAGGACGCCCGAGCAGCAGCGCCAGTGTCACCAGCCCGATGTTCAGGAGATCGGTGCGATGAGTGAACCGCCGAGCGTCGGTGCCAGGATTCGTGGCGATTCGAAACCTGCGCCACAGCTGTTCGGGACGATAGCGCCCCTGCTCGATCGCGCTGCAGAGCGCCTGTTCAGCGATCGCGACCCTGCCTTGCGGCGTGACGATGAGCCGCTCCGGCGCGATCAGCCCGTTTGCCAGGTCCGGAGCCTGTTCATGCAACACCGCGCTGGCGGCGAGAAGCTGCCGGGTGAGCGACGCCGCCGCAGCGACGTCGATCACGACTTCACGCTGATGGGCGACACGCAGCAGATCCGAGAGCCGGGGGCCTTGCACGTACTCGGAGACCAGCGCGAAGCGCATCGCGGGAACCCGGAGGCGATCGACTCGGCAAACACGAACGTAGGAGGGGTGACGAAGTGACGACCATCGCGCCACGCGCTCACGAAGCGCGAATTCGAACTCGGGCAGCGCCATCGCTGCGTCCGGGAGGCGCAGCACCTGCACGAGTTCGCCGCCTGGTTCAACGGTGACGCGACGGTCGCCTAGCCCGTCCCGAAAGACGGACGACTCCGCAGTCTCCGACGTGATGGGCGTTGCCAGCATTCGGCGGTGCACCGTGGCAAGCGCCATACCACAGCTGTAACGATTCGGTTGGTGCGCGCTGATGCGCGTTTCGGCAATAAGATGCGGAATGTTCGACCGCGTCTGCTCGTTGGTGCTGCCGTGACGTCGACTCGCGCCTACTCGCGCGATTACGTTTTCGTCGCGGTTTTTCGTTTTTGTCATGCCGATCGCGACGGAGGAATCTCTCGATAGGCGAATCCGGCTCACAATTGTCAGTGGCGGACAAATCAGGTACTCGTCGGCTTCGCGTGCTGCACAGAGGTTCACGCCACTTCAACTTCCGGCGCGGCGCTGCACTCTCAGCCGTTTCTTTTTGCCGCGATGTCTCGAGCGCCTGAATGCGATCGCGCCCCGACGCCGTTCCGGCGAGCATTTCCAGCTCACCATTGATGGAGTGCATCAGTGATCTGCGTGATGCCGCTCGGTTGCTCGACTTGCAACGTGCTCACGCCTCAAACTAGACCAGTAGTCACTTCGCGTAGAGCCCGGGATAAGCGCTGAATTTTCGGATAAACCCGGCTTAAGCCCGGATTTGATCAAAACGCGGCTGGCTGAGTTTCGGCCTTAAGCGTTTTCTTGAGGAAAAAATTGGAGGCGCCGCCCGGATTTGAACCGGGGATGGAGGTTTTGCAGACCTCTGCCTTACCACTTGGCGACGGCGCCGGTCGGAACTGGGGATCGAAGCTTACTTGGAATGTCCGGCCGCGTCTATTGACACGACCGACAGCGACGAGCGGAATAGGCGTTGTGACTCAAGACAATCGACTGACGAAAACATCGTGCGCAACGATTACATTACAAGCTGTGAAGGCCGTAATTTGCAGCTCGTTGCTCCCCTGGTTTAACCAGAGCGCACGGAGCGGAGCGGCCGACGCAGCGGCCGCGTGTGCAGCGCGCAGCAGCGGCCAAAAGCCCCGCCATGGTCACCAAGCCCGCGGAGCGGAGCCGCCGTCGAAGCGGCGGCGTAGCGAAGCGGGCAGGAGGGCCCACAGGGCCCGACGTTTCAATATTGGAGCGGGAAACGGGATTCGAACCCGCGACTTCGACCTTGGCAAGGTCGCACTCTACCACTGAGTTATTCCCGCCTGCCTGACCGCGCGGGCGTGCCAGTGGCCACGCCCAGCCGCTGCCCAGAACCTCAATCGTACCATACACCTAGCAAACACAGCAAGGCAGCGACGGCCGTGGATGCACAGCCCTGCGCGGCCCAGCGCGTCCTATTTCGGGTTCTGCTCCTGCCAGTCTTCGGGTGCGCCTAACTTCCACCCCCCATCTTCCAGTACCAGGGAGGTTGTCCCGCTCATCCTCTTGCCGTCAGCCGTTTTTCCCGTGAGCTTCATCGTCGCAATAGAGCCGTCTGAAGCCACCGAGACGCTCACCACGCTCACGTCGGACAACCTGCTGTACATGCGCTTGAATGCGGCGAGATCGACACGCTGGTCGGGCGGCGCCTGCGTGAACTCGGCAACCAGACTCTTTTTCCAGAACTTCATGACCTCATCCAGACTGCTCGCATTCAGGGCCGCAGAGCGGTAGCGAACATAAAACTGCGATGGTGTCTCTGTTGCCGGACCAGCCGCCTGATTCGGTGTCGCGGTTTGTTGCGCACCGAAGACGGCACATGCCATGACCAGGTACATGGGCAGAAAGGCTCGCAAAAGTGGTCTTCTCATGTTCCCCTCAATTCGCTTCAATACTAAGGCTGGGAACTGGGAACTGGAATCGTCCTGGAAAGTCACGCCGCTACGAACGCACCGCGATAATAGGTCAGCACGGCGTCGCCGCCAACACCGTCGATCGCGACCACATCGAAGCGACAGGGGCTCGACGTCAAACGGTTGCGGGCGAGGTAGTCCACCGCCATCGAAATGACCCGCCGCTGCTTCCGGACCGTGACCGCCTCGGAGGCGCTCCCGAACTCGGCCGTTTCCTTGGCCTTGACTTCAATGAACACGATGACTTCACCGTCGCGTGCAACGATGTCGATTTCGCCATGCCGCGTGCGGTAGCGCCGCGCAAGAACTGCGTACCCGCGACGCTCCAATTCCTCGACAGCCACATCTTCGCCGTGTTTTCCGAGTACCTGTCGCTTCATCGTCACAGAACACCTCCAGGGAGATGCAAGGATCGAATCAGCGTGCCCGAGGGGCCATGTGCCTTGGGTGTTACGAGTGGCCGGTGACTTCGCCGAGCGCGTCGTCCATCACGCGCAACAGGCTGTCGGCCTGTGCGACTGGTGAAGACGAGAGGCGGCGCCAGCCTGATGGCGTTCTTGCCGGCGCCGAGCACCAGGACGCCGCGGCGGAACATCGACTGAACGAGCGCGTTGCGCTCGTCGAGCGCTCGCTCTTTCGTCTCGCGATCGCGCACGAGCTCGACGCCGATCATGAGACCCTTCCCGCGCACGTCGCCAATGACGCGGTGCTTCTTCTGCAGCTCACGCAGACCCGTCAACGAGATGCGCGCCAACGGAGGCGGCGTTTGCGACCAGGCCTTCCTTGAGCAGCCTGATCGTGACGTTCGCGGCGGCGCAGGAAACGGGGTTGCCGCCGAACGTGCTCGCGTGGGCGCCGGGCGGCCACGTCATCACGTCGGCGCGCGCACAAGTGACGCCGAGTGGAAGGCCGGAGGCGATGCCCTTGGCGATGTTGACGACGTCTGCCTTCAGATCGAAGTGCTCGGACGCAAACATCTTCCCCGTTCGCCCCATGCCGGACTGCACTTCGTCGACAACGAGGAGGATGCCGTGTTCGGTGGCCAGTTCTCTCAGCCCCTGCAGGAATGCCTTCGGCGGCACGACGTAGCCACCTTCCCCCTGGATCGGCTCGACGACGATCGCCGCGACCTCGTCGGGCGCGACGAGCTGCACGAAGAGCTGATCCTTGATGAACGAGAGGCACTCGGCCGCGCACTGATCGGCGCTGCCCTTGAAGCGATAGGGATCCGGATAGAGCGCGTGGTACACACCCGGCAACAGCGGCCCGAAGCCGCGGCGCTGAATCACCTTGCTTGCCGTCAGCGACAGCGACCCCATCGATCGGCCGTGAAACGATCCCAGGAAGGCGATGATGTTCTGACGCTTCGTGTGGTAGCGCGCGAGCTTGAGCGAGGCTTCAGTCGCTTCAGTGCCTGAATTGCCGAAGAAGGTCCGCACCGGCCCCTCGATCGGAGCGATGCTCGCGAGACTCCTCCGCCAGCCGGACCTGCGGCTCGTAGTAGAAGTCCGTCCCGGACATGTGGATGAACTTCTGCGCCTGTTCGCAGATCGCCTTGACGACGTCCGGATGCGATACGCCGGTCGAGTTGACGGCGATGCCGGCGGCGCAGTCGAGAAAGCGATTGCCGTCCACGTCCTCGACGACGGCGCCCTCGCCGCGCGCGATCACGAACGGATAGTCGCGCGTGTACGACGGCGATACGAACTGTCGATCGCGATCGATGATCGCCTTCGCCTTCGGGCCGGGCAATGGAGTCTTTATGTCGGGTGCGTCCATTCTTGAATCACTGATCACTGATCACTAATCGTGAATCCCCATCCTTGAATCCCACATCGTTGAATCCCTGAATCGTCGGATCCTGGAATCGCGAGTCGCGAATTGCGAATCGCGAATCGCGAACCGCGAATTGCGAATGCGAATTGCGAACTATTTCCTCTTCCACCGCGTCGTCGATCCGGTGTCTTCGAGCACGATGCCGCGTGCGTCGAGGTCGCGCCGGATGCGGTCGGCTTCGGCAAAGTTTCGCGCGAGCCGGGCGGCGCGGCGCGCGGCGATCAGCTGCTCGATCTCCTCGACCGGCACCGGCGGCTGTGCGTCTTCGTCGCGCCTCGAGCGCAAAAATGCCGAGCACCTGGTCGAAGCGGTCGAACGTCTGCGCGAACGGCCGAGCGCATCGGCGCTGCCAAGCTCTCCGGCGTCGATGGCCGAGTTCAGCGCGCGAACGAGATCGAACATCACGCCGAGGGCGGCGGCGCTGTTCACATCGTGTCTGATGTGCGCGGAGAACGCGTCCTTCGCTTCTTGCAGGCGCCGGGCGATCTCAGGGTTGGGTTCGCGCGCGGGCAGCGAATCGAGGCGGGCGAGGAAATCGGTCAGCCGTTTCAGCGCCTCCTCCGCCTGCGCCATTGCCGTCCAGGAGAACTTCAACTGCTTCCGGTAGTGCACGCCGAGATACAGATACCGGAGCGCCGACGGGCGGAACCCGTGATCGACGATGTCCTGGAGGTTGTAGACGTTGCCGAGCGATTTCGACATCTTCTCCGGACCCCTTGTCATCGTCCTCGGGCCCGGTCTCGATCATCAGGTGCTCGACGTGCACCCAGAAGCGCGAGAACTGCTGGCGCGTCGCGCCTTCGCTCTGAGCGATCTCGTTCTCGTGATGCGGGAAGATCAGATCGACGCCGCCGGCGTGAATGTCGATCGGCGCCGGGCCCGAGCAGGCGCAAGCGCCATCGCGGAGCACTCGATGTGCCAGCCCGGACGGCCCGGCCCGATTCCGGGATCCCAGGTCGGCTCCCCTTCCTTCGTCGCTTTCCACAGAACGAAATCGCGCGCGTCTTCCTTGTCGTACTTGTCCGAGTCGATCCGCGCGCCGCTCTTGATTCCGGAATGATCGAGATGCGCGAGCTTGCCGTAGTCCGGGAAACGTCGAAATCTTGAAGTAGATCGACCCGTCGCTCCGGTAGGTGTGGCCGTTCTGCTCGAGCGCCTTGATCGTGTCGGCCATCGCGGCGAGGTTCTCGGCATCGGTCGCGCGCGGATTCTCTTCGACCGGCTCGAGTCCGAGCGCGGCCGCGTCCTGCCTGTAACAGTTCGATGTAGCGATCGGTGTATTCGCGCAGCGGCACGCCCGCCTTCTTCGATTCGAGGATCGTGCGGTCGTCCACGTCGGTGAAGTTCATCACCTGGCGGACGGTGTAGCCCGCTTCGTGCGCGAGCGCGCGGCGCAGCACGTCGAGCGCCACGAACGTGCGAAAGTTGCCGATGTGGCCGCGCGCGTACACGGTCAGTCCGCAGGTGTACATCCGGACGGTGTTGTCGCGCGGCGGGCGCGAAGTCTTCTTCGCGGCGAGTGAGCGTGTTGTACAGACGCATGGAATTCACGGACACTGGCAGTCGCGCGGACTCGCGCACGGTCAGGCAGGCAGCGGACAACGGACCTCGGACGATCGGCTGCCGCAGTGCGCCTCGATCTGGAGCTCGCCGTTGACTTCGCGGAAGTCAAAGGTGATTTCGGCGTCGGTCGCGGCCGGCGCCACTTTCGACGCCACGCCTTCGACCGCGACCCTCAACCCCGGATCGTATCCGGCACACCCTCGCGCAGGTACTCGGCGACCCGCTTGGCGACGTCGACCGCGAGGACCGCGCAGGTCGCCTCCGGCGGGCACCGACAGGCGCATCAGCATTCGATCCGGCGCACGGTCCGGCGATTGAGACATGCTGAGATTCTACAGCGAAATGCGGCCAAACAGCCGCCGCGCGCTCCGGCAGTCGGCGTCGATCTGCGCGTGGAGCGCATCGACATCCGGGAACGCGCGCTCGTCTCGCAGCCGCTGCACGAACGACAGGCGCAGGGACGAATCGTACAGATCGCGCGTCAGGTCGAACACGTGGGTCTCGATCATCGGACGATCGACGTCGCCAAACGTCGGCCGCATGCCGATATTTGTAATCGACGGATGGACGACGCTCGTCGATGGTCACGGTCGTCGCGTAGACGCCGCTCGGCGGCACCAGCTCGTTGCAGGTCGTCAGGTTGGCCGTCGGAAAACCGAGCTCGCGCCCGCGTCCGGCGCCACGCGCCACGGTTCCGTCGATGAAGTAGTGATGGCCGAGCAGCGCTCCGGCCTCGTCGACTCGCCCCTCTGCCAGCAGCCGCCGCACGCGGGTGCTGCTGACGACAAAGTCCTTGTAGCGGACCGGATCGATCTTCTCGGCGCGAAAACCGTAGCGGGCGCCGAGCGACGCGGAGCACTGAAAAGGTTCCCGCCCGTTCGTGGCCGAACAGAAAATTCGCACCGACCCAGACCTCGACGACGTGCAGCCAGTCGACGAGCACGTTGCGGACGAACGTCTCCGGATCCCATTGCGAGAGTTCGAGCGTGAAACCGACACGACCGCGACGCCCTGCATGCCAGACCGCGTCAGCGCTTCGATCTTCTGATCCTTGGTCATCAGCAGCGGCGGCGCCTTGTCGGGACGAAGAACTGCGCGGCGGATGCGGGATCGAAGGTCATCGCCGCCGGCGTCCCGCCGCGCTCCCCGGCGCGACGGCGCACGCGGTCGATGATCTTCATGTGCCCGCGATGCAGCCCGTCGAAGTTTCCGAGCGCGAGCACGGGGTTGTGCCAGCGCACGCGGTGCATCATCGGGGAAGTGGGCAATCAGCATTCGTGCACATGCAATCATGCAAATCAGCAGATCGCTGACATTCAGCATTCAGCAATCAGCATTCAGCAATGTCAGAGTTCCACAACGAGTCCGTCGTAGGCGAGCTCCATGCCGTCAGGCAGCTTCGCGCACGTGTCGGCATGACGAAGATTGTGGCACATGTGCGTGAAGCAGGTCGCGGCGCGGCCCGATGCGCGGGCTGACCTCGACGGCTTCCGACAGCGAGAAGTGCGTCGGGTGCGGCTTTTCGCGAAGCGCGTCGAGCACGAGCAGATCGAGTCCTTCGAGCAGCGGCCATGACTCGTCCGGAATGCGGCTGCAGTCGGTCAGGTACGCAAACGACCCGATGCGCAGCCCGAGAATCTGGCGCTGACCGTGAAAGATCGGGACCGGCACGATCTCCTGGCGTCCGATGCAGAAAGGACCCGCGATGCGGAACAGCTCGAGCTGCGGAAGCCCGCCGCCGCGCGGGTGTTGCGGGTCGAACACGTAGAAGAATGTCCGGCGCAGATCGTTCAGCGTCGCCTCGTCGCCGAAGCAGGGCATCGGGCGCTGCTGCAGCGCGTTGAAGCGGCGCATGTCGTCGAGCCCCATGATGTGATCGGCGTGGCCGTGCGTGAAGATGATCGCGTCGACGCGGCGCACGTTGAATTGCCAGCGACTGCGCGCGGATGTCAGGCCCGGCATCAACCAGCAGCGCGTGCCCATCGTCGGTCTCGACGTAGACGGACGCGCGCCATCGCTTGTCGCGCGGATCGGTCGAGCGACAGGTCTCGCAGTCGCAGCCGATCATCGGCACGCCGTGCGACGTTCCGGTGCCGAGAAATGTGATGCGCAAGGGAATGGCAGCTACGGCTCGATGATGCGCTTCTCGCCCTGCTGCGCCTGCACGAAGCGCACGCGCAGTTCGTAGAGCAGATCGTCGACGAGACGCGCTTCGGGTTCGAGCAGGTTGCCTTTGGTCTTCTCCTGCAGCATGGCGATCAGCTCGATCATCTGCGCTGCCGCCTGCAGGTTGGGCGTCGACCTGTCTGCCGGTGTTCGGGTCGGCGATGTCGCCAAAGTGCACGGCGGCCGTCGTCGCGAGCGACAGGATGAAGCCGCTGAAGGTGATGCCGGACTCGGGCGTCTCCACGTTCGAATGCTAGCATAGTCGCCGATGGCCGACTCGATCGCGCACATCGCGCCGAGCGCGTCGAGCAGAGTTCTCGAGCGCGGCCGCACGCGCGAACGACGTCGGGCGCATCGCAGCGCCGCGGCGGACGCGAGTTCCAGAAACTCGTCGACATCATGGCGCGTCTGCGCGGTCCGAACGGATGCCCGTGGGATCGAGAGCAGACGATTCAGTCGCTGCGCGGCTTCGTGCTCGAAGAGACCTACGAGGTGCTCGACGCGATCGATCGCGGCGATCACGAGGCGCTTCGCGGCGAGATCGGCGATCTGCTGTTCGAGGGCGTGTTTCTCGCGCAGGTCGAGACGGATGAAGGCCGTTTCTCGGTCGCCGATTCGCTTCGTGCGATTTCGCGAGAAGCTGATCCGTCGCCATCCGCACATCTTCGGTCCGACCGGCTCTCACGTTCGGACCGCCGGTCAGGTGGTCGAACAGTGGGAGCAGATCAAAGCGCGCGAGCAGAAGGACGCCGGCGAGCGCCGATCGCTGCTCCGCGGCGTCCCGTCGACGCTGCCGTCGCTGCTGCGTGCGCACGAAATCGGCACCCGCGTCGCCGCCGTCGGGTTCGACTGGGCACAGACGACGGACGTCGTCGACAAGATCGAGGAAGAAGTGGCTGAACTGACGCCGCGCTCTCGACCGAGAGGCCATCAGCGGACCGAGGAGGAGATGGGCGACCTGCTCTTCTCGATCGCGAACCTTGCGCGGAAGCTCGGGATCGAACCGGAGTCGGCGCTGCGAAAGGCGAACGAGAAGTTCAGCGCACGCTTCGAGGCGCTGGAGCGTGCGTTCGAGTCGCAAGGGCGATCGATTCACGAGGCGACGCTGGAGGAAATGGAGGCTGAGTGGCAGGAGGCGAAATCGACTCCACAGTCGAGTGACGATGCAGCGACAGCCAGTGTCGAACTGCACGGGCCGACGGCAACGTCGAAGAAACGAAGAACCGAAGAACCGAAGAAGAAAACAGAGTACATCAGCTCGTCGAAACGCTCGAGCCGGTCGGGCGCCGGCCGGAGGCCGGCGACAGAAGTGATGCGCGTGACGACACGAATACAAACCACACTTGATCGCGGTGCGGCTTGTATTTGCGACGTCACACGTCTACTTCGGCCGCGCTTCGCGCGGCCCGACCGGCGTCAGCACTCGTCTGAAGCCCATCCTTCAGCAGCGGCGCATTGAAATTCAACAGCAATCCAATCGGGAGATTCGTCGTTCGAAGATACGACTGGACCTGATAGCGATGCAATGGCCGCGAAGTCGTGGCACAGCTTTCAACTTCGACCAAGGACCGTGTCCGCCACAATGAGATCGATCCTCTGACCAGGAATGCTCCATTGCTCGATACTTCACCAGAATCGGCTTTTCGCTTTCGAAGACGATGCCTCGTGAATCGAGTTCCAAGTCGGAACGCCCGGTGATAGATGCACTCCTTGAATCCGGGACCAAGCTCTCGATGAACATCAATCGCACATCCAATCGCCGACTGACACGATCGCTTCCTGCTCGGGTGAAAGTCAGATACTTGTTTACGAGCATCTGTTCCTCCTTCGTTTCTTCGGATCTTCGTTTCTTCGACGTCAGGCCGTGGCTCGTGCAGCGCGACAGTGGCTGCCGCTGAAACGAACTCACCGACCGCAACCTCACCTCCCTTCCCGACGCCCACGTCGTGATCTCAACAATCCGTCCATCTGTGTCGAGCACAATCGCGCCGTCCTCGTCGGTCCGGAACATCACAGCATTCGCGCTGCGATAGCGCGCGACGACGGCCGGCGCCGGATGACCGAAGCGATTGCCGCGACCGGCGCTGAAGATGACGGCGGCTGGATGAGGGCGCGCGATGAACGGCTCGGTGCTCGAGGTGGCGCTGCCGTGGTGCGGTGCCTTGACGACCGTGATCGGCGCCGGTCGCGAGCCTGCGGCGTTCAGAGACTGCTCGGCCTCGCGACCGATGTCGCCCGGCAGGACGATCGAGACGTCACCCAGCCGCAATCTCGAGGACGATCAGAGTCTTCGTTCCGCACGCGCTGCCGCTCCCAGTCCGGAGGTGGCGGGTGAAGGACTCGAATCTCGACGCCACCGGACAGCTCACGGTCGCGCCGCCTGCACGGTCCGCCAGACGACGCCGGAGAGCCGCGCCGCAGACATCAGATCGCGCAGGCCGGCGTGCGGCGGAACCGGCACACCTTCCCAGATCTGTCGCGGCGAGAAATCGCCGAAGCACTGCCGGCGCACCGCCGATGTGATCGGGATCGCCGTGCGTCAGAACCAGCGTGTCGATCGATGAACACGCCAAGCGCGCGGACCGCCGGCAACACGACACGCTCGCCGATGTCGAACCCCGTGCCCGGCACACCACCGGCATCGACCAGCACGGCCCGCTTATCGGGCAATTGCGAGCAGCGTGGAATCTCCCTGCCCGACATCGAGAAACACGACGCGCAGAAACCAGATGCGCAACGACGGCACACCGGCCTTGGTCGTTAACGGCGGCGCCAACCAGCATCAGCACCATCGCGCTCGCGAGACCGACAACGCCGACCCGCCACAACCGCCGCACGAAGAGCAGACAACAGAAGCCGTAATACGCGGCGATCACCCACCACGCGGGTGACAAGCGACATGTTGGGACGTCCAGGGAGCCAGATCGACGAGCGCCGCGGAGCGGACGAGGCCGGAGCGTGGCCAGGTGCGTGACGTAACCGGAAACGTCGGCACTCTGCGGCGCGGCGAGCTCACGGCCAGGGTGACCATCGCCGCGGCCTGCACCATCGTCATCAGCGGGATCGCGAGAAAGTTCAACGCCAGACCCGCGATCGTGATTCGCGAAAAGAACAGCGCGCTCACCGGCATCAGGGCAATTTCCGCGCAGATCGTCGCGACGAAAAGAGCGCTCGCAGACTCGAAGGCGAGATGCAGCAGCCGAACCAGGACGAGCACGCCGCGTGACTGGCGGGCACGTGCGCGCGTTCGAGGTCTCGACGCTCCAACACCCGACCCAGGCGCGGCACACCAAGCAGAATGCCGAGCGTCGCGCCGAACGACAGGATGAAACCGCCATCGAACGCCGCAAGCGGCGACGACGCGAGGCCCACCGCTGCCGCAACGGCCAGTGCGTTCAGCGGCGGTCCACGCTGGTCGAGCATCCGGCCGCCGAGATACACGCAGGCCGCCGTCACGCGCCCGCGACACGGACGCGCCGCCGCTGGCGATCTGTCCGTAGGAAAGAGCAGCACGACGATCGTGAGACCAGCCGAAGCCGCGGCTGGCAACCTGCACGAGCCGCAGCAGCCCGAGGAGCATCGCCGCGAGGATGGCGATGTTTCCGCCGGAGATCGCAATCACGTGATACGTCCCGGCCTCCTGCAGCCGCCGCTCATCGACATCGGACAGGCCGGATCGATCGCCAATCAGAATCGCAATCGCAATCGCAGCCGACTGCGGACTCCAGCGGCCGACGTGCCGCCGATCCGCTTCCGCGCCCACTCACGCGCAGATGCCGCGGCTTCGCTCACAATGCTGCCAGCGCGAACAATCTCGATCAGCGATCCGCTCTTGACCGTTCCGAGCAGCGCGATTCCACGCCGCGCCAGGCCGCGCACATCGTCTGGAACACCGGGATCCTGATACGACGTCGGCTTGCGAAGGAGCACGGGCATGCGAATCGTTCGACCGGCACGCCACGCGCTCAGGAGATCAATCGCCGCTGCTCCACCGATCGACAGCCGGACACCACCGCTGCTGGGACGACGTGCTCCATTCCGGCCGACGACGATCGCGGATACGTCCACAACGAACGACACGCCGTAACCAGCCAGTGCCGCGTCGTCACGCAGCACGCCCTCGACGAGCACGGGGCTGTCACGAGTTTCCGCGTCGGCACCGTCGAACCAGACGAGGAGATCGGGACCGTAGGCGCTGCAGTCGCGCCGAGTGCCAACGACAAGCCGGCCAGGAAGAATCCTGAACAGATACTGAGCGCGACAGCTTCAGCGAAATCGTCGAGGAAGAATCCGATGGCCGCAAACAGCGACAGTGCAGCCGCCGCGGCCGCGCAAAGCCGCAGCGACGGACCGGCCATGTCGGTAAGAAGGATTCCGGCGAGACAACCGACGAACAGCGGAATGGCGATGAGTGACGCAGGGACGCGCACGCCCGCTCGACGCTGCAAAGCAGGCGTCCGAGTGTCACTCGGGCGTTTCAGCGACTTTGATCTTGCCGATTACTTGCGCGCGGCAGCATCCGCGCGCCGGCTACGCCTTTCGCGTGGCAATTTCTGCGTGGTATTCCTGCAGCGCACGGACGGTGAGCCCCTCGGATCGGAGCGCCTTGATCGCGTTGACGGTGGCAGCGGCACCGGTGAGGGTCGTGATGGACAGCACGCCGTGCATCATCGCGATCCGCCGCACGGTGCGGTCGTCGAAGAACGACTCGCGGCCGAGCGGCGTGTTGATGACCATCTGGATCTTGTCGTTGAGAATCTCGTCGCCGACGTGCGGGCGGCCCTCGTTGACCTTGAAGACGATGTCGGCGTTGAGGCCGTGGGCGCGCAGGTAGCTCGCGGTTCCGCGCGTCGCCACCAGGCGGAAGCCGAGGTCGCGCAGGTCGCGCGCGATCTGCACCACGGCCGGCTTGTCGTGATTGTTGACGCTGATGAACGCGGTCCCTTCGAGTCGGCAGCTGCATGCCGGCGCCAATTTGCGCCTTCGCGAACGCCGTCCCGAACGTCGACGCCCCACCCATCACCTCGCCCGTCGACTTCATCTCGGGGCCGAGAATCGTGTCGACGCCAGGGAAACGGACGAACGGGAACACCGGCGTCTTGACGAAGAAGCCCGAGACCTCGAGATCCTCGGTGAGGCCGAGCTGCTCGAGCGTCCGGCCGATCATCACGCGCGCGGCAACCTTCGCCAGCGGCACGCCGGTGGCCTTCGACAAGTACGGCACCGTGCGCGAGGCGCGCGGATTCACCTCGAGCACGTAGATCACGTCGTCTTTGATCGCGAACTGCGTGTTCATCAGGCCGACGACCTTCAGCGCGCGGGCGATCCGCCGCGTGTAGTCGCGGATCGTCGCGACGTGACGATCGATCACCTTGTAGGGCGGAATGACGCAGGAGCTGTCGCCGGAGTGAATGCCGGCTTCCTCGATGTGCTCCATGATGCCGCCGATGACGACCGCGCCGGTGGCGTCGGCCACCGCATCGACGTCGAGCTCGACCGCATCTTCGAGGAACTTGTCGATCAGAATCGGATGTCCGGGCGACACGGACACCGCGGCGATCATGTAGCGATCGAGCGCCGCCATGTCGTAGACGATGGCCATCGCGCGTCCGCCGAGCACGTACGAGGGACGGACGACGAGCGGGAAGCCGATCTTCTCGGCGACGTCGCGCGCTTCCTCCGGCGTCATCGCGGTGCCGCTCGGCGCCTGCGGAATGCCGAGGTCCCACAGCAGCTGCGCGAACCGCTCGCGATCCTCGGCGAGGTCGATCGAATCGGGCGACGTGCCGATGATCTTGATGCCCGCCTCCTGCAGCGACAGCGCGAGCTTCAGCGGCGTCTGTCCGCCGTACTGCACGACGCACGACACGTCGCCGCCGGCTTCCTGCTCGCGCGCGATGATCGCGGAGACGTCTTCGAACGTCAGCGGCTCGAAGTAGAGCCGATCGACCGTGTCGTAGTCGGTCGACACCGTCTCGGGGTTGCAGTTGACCATGACGGTCTCGAACCCCTCCTCGCGAAGCGCAAACGCCGCATGACAGCAGCAGTAGTCGAACTCGATGCCCTGCCCGATGCGGTTCGGTCCGCTGCCGAGGATCACGACCTTCTGTCGCGGCGTCGGATCGGCTTCGCACTCCTGTCTCGTAGGTGCCGTAGAGGTACGGCGTGAATGACTCGAATTCCGCCGCGCAGGTATCGATCCGCTTGTAGGCCGGCCTTCAGCCCGTGCTCGGCGCGTGCGTCGCGCACCGCCTCTTCGTCGGCGCCGAGAATCGGCCCGAGCTCGCGGTCGCTGAATCCCGATCGCTTGAGCGTGCGCAGCATGTCGCGCGAGATGCCGCGCAGGCCGACGAGGCTGGCCGATCGCTGCAGCTCGACGAGCTGCGAGAACTGGACGAGGAACCAGCGATCGATCTGCGTCAGCTCGTGGACTTCGTCGACGGTCCAGCCGCGCTCGAAGGCGCGGAACACCGCCCACATGCGGCGATCGTTCGGCACGCTCAGCTCGCGCTGGAGCGCGCCTTCCTCTTCCTCCGCCGTCAGGCCCGATGTGCGTCCGCTCGGTGTTGTCGCCGAACAGCAGCCCGCTCGCGCCGAGCTCGAGCGAGGCGAACGCCTTCATGAACGCTTCCTTGAACGTCCGGCCGATCGCCATCACCTCGCCGACCGACTTCATCTGCGTCGTCAGCGTCCGATCCGCGCGCGGGAACTTCTCGAACGTCCAGCGCGGAACCTTCACGACGACGTAGTCGATGGTCGGCTCGAACGACGCCGGGGTCAGACGCGTGATGTCGTTGGGAATCTCGTCGAGGTGATATCCGAGCGCGAGCTTCGCCGCGATCTTCGCGATCGGAAATCCGGTCGCCTTCGACGCCAGCGCCGACGACCGCGACACGCGCGGGTTCATCTCGATGACGATGATCCGGCCGTTCTCGGGATTGATCGCGAACTGGATGTTCGATCCGCCGGTCTCGACGCCGACGCGCCGGATGATCCGCCGGGCGAGATCGCGCATCCGCTGGTATTCCTTGTCGGTCAGCGTCAGCGCCGGCGCGACGGTGATGCTGTCGCCGGTGTGCACGCCCATCGGATCGACGTTCTCGATCGAGCAGATGACGACGAAGTTGTCGGCGCAGTCGCGCATCACCTCGAGCTCGAATTCCTTCCAGCCGATCACCGACTCTTCGAGCAGGACCTCGTGAACCGGGCTGAGATCGATGCCGCGGCTCGCCAGCTCGCGGAACTCCTCGATGTTGTAGGCGATGCCGCCGCCGACGCCGCCGAGCGTGAACGACGGCCGGATGATGATCGGAAAGCCGAGCTCCTCGACCGCCGCGAGCGCCTCTTCCATGTTCCCGACGTAGCGGCTCTCGGGCACGTCGGCGCCGATCTCGCGCATCGCGTCGCGAAACTTCAGGCGATCTTCGGCCAGGTTGATGGCGTTCGACCGACGCGCCAATCAGCTCGACGCCGTACTTCTCGAGCGTGCCCCGCTTCGCGAGCGCGATGGCCAGGTTGAGCGCCGTCTGGCCGCCGACGGTCGGCAGCACCGCATCGGGACGCTCGCGCTCGATGATCTTCTCGACGATCTCCGGCGTCAGCGGCTCGACGTAGGTGCGATCCGAGATCTCCGGATCGGTCATGATCGTCGCCGGATTGCTGTTGACGAGAATGACTTCGAGCCCCTCGGCGCGAAGCGCCTTGCACGCCTGGGTGCCGGAGTAGTCGAACTCGCAGGCCTGGCCGATCACGATCGGACCCGAGCCGATCACGAGCACGCGTTTGATGTCGGTCCGCTTGGGCATTACGCTCGCTTTTCCATCTCGTCGAGAAACTGCCGGAACAGGTAGTCGGCATCGTGTGGTCCGGGCGCCGCTTCCGGATGGTACTGCACGCAGAACACCGGCTTGGTCTCGTGGCGCAGTCCTTCAACCGTGCCGTCGTACAGATTGACGTGCGTGACCTTGACGTCCTTCGGCAGCGACTCAGGATCGACGGCAAAGCCGTGATTCTGCGACGTGATTTCGACCTTGCCGCTCTCGAGTTCCTTCACCGGATGATTGGCGCCGCGATGGCCGAACTTCAGCTTGTAGGTGGATCCGCCCATCGCCAGCGACAGAATCTGATGGCCGAGACAGATTCCGAAGACCGGCACATCCGATTTCACCAGGTCGCGCGCGTTCTGGACGGCGTAATCGAGAACCGCGGGATCGCCAGGGCCGTTGCTCAGAAACACGCCGTCGGGATTCGATCGCGAGCAGCTCCGAGGCCGGCGCCGTCGCGGGATAGACGCGCACGTCGCAGCCATACGCCGTGAAGCGGCGCAGGATGTTCCACTTCATCCCGTAATCGTAGGCCGCGACGCGCAGCGGCCGCCGCGCATGCCGCCGCGGCGGACGGCGCGAATTCGTCCGAGCGGCGACGGCTTCCAGTCGAACGGCGCGTCGCACGTGACGCCGCGGACGAGATCCGACCCTTCCATCGACGGAAGCGCGCGTGCCTTTTCGACCAGCACGCGCGGATCCGCGTCGCCGGTCGCGATCACGCCGCGCATGACGCCCGCCGATCGCAGCACGCGCGTCAACGCGCGCGTGTCGATGTCCGAGATCGCGACGACGTTGTTTCGAACGAGGTAGTCGCGCAGCGTGCTGTCGGATCGCCAGTTGCTCGCCACCGGCGATTCGTCGCGGATGATGAATCCGGCCACCTGCGGCGCGCGCGATTCACCGTCCTCCGGCGCGATGCCGTAGTTGCCGATTTCGGGACAGGTCATCGTCACGATCTGTCCGGCGTAGGACGGATCGGTGAGGATTTCCTGGTAGCCGGTCAGGCTGGTGTTGAAGACGACTTCGCCGCCGGTCTCTCCGGCAGCGCCCGCCGCTTCCCCTTCGTACCAGAGACCATTTTCAAGTGCGAGTGTAGCTTTCATCGTATGCGTTCGAGCGAACCGGTGACGCGCGCCTGCTCTCCGGCAGCCACGCGTGTGCTGGTGGTCCAGGCGCGGTGATCGGCAAGCTCCAGCCTGACCACGTGTGAACCGATCGGAATGTCGGGAATGCTGGCCGGTGTCGTGCCCATCGGCTTGCCGTCAATCAGGACGGTGGCACCGCGCGGACGGGAGTCGACGTAGATCGTACCGGCGTAGGTCGGCGAGCGCAGCCTCGCGCGGCGGCGGCGTGCGTCCGTCGGTCGCGCGACGCGACGTGCCGGAGGCTGACGGCGTCGACGCGCGCGCGAGCGCTGACCGGCTGCAGGTGAACGGACAGCGGTGCGCATCGGCTGCCGCGCGGTGAGCATGACGTCTTCGTTCGACGCGGCGAAGCCCGGCTGCACGACACGCACGTTGTAGGTGCCGAACGGCAGCGTGTCGAGCGTCAGCGGCGTTCGCCCGCGCCATCTTCCGTTCACCGTGACGCCGGCGCGCGACGGGGTGGAGAGCACCGTCAGGCGTGCGTCGTGAGCGGCGGCGCCGGAGCCGGCGCTTCGGCGCCGGTGACGGCTCGCCGGCGGGCACGTCACCAGGTACGGGCGGCGCTTCCCCACGTCGGCGGCGTATGCGCCGCAGGCGAGGCGCAACCGCCTGTTCGCTGTAGGCGCGACCGGGCTGTAGCGTTGTGCGAGCGGACTCCCGCAGGCGGCGGCGTCGGCTTCGACGTCTTCGGCCGCGGTTTGCGCCGGCGGCGCCGGTGGTCTCGCATCCGCCGCACCAGTATCGCCGAATCGCGTACCCGAGCAGCAGGCACATGATCGCAGTCAACGGCGATCGGCAGGATCGCGGCACGCGGCCGCTCGACGACTGGCGCGCGGACACATCATCGATCGATGCGCGTGCACTCGCCAGGAACGCGGGGGGTACGGCGCAGTCCGTCTCTCGCGACGCGGCAGCTTCGTTCGGCGGTCGCAGCTCCGCGATGCTCGTAGCTTCCAGCGTCGATGATCGCGCCGCCGCTTCCGCGTCATCGTCGAGCGTCGAGATCGGCGTCGGTTCCTCGCTGTCGCTTCGTCGATGAGATGCGTGCAGGCGCATGGCGCTCCGCGTCGACGTCGTCCTCGTCGATAACTCGATGTCGTCGATCGCTCGGTCTCTCGTCGTCGTCGCAGCGGGTCAACGGGGACTGGTGCCGCGCGGATCGGAGGATCGAGCGGTTGCGCAGCGGCAGCTGACGGGCCGCGGGATGCCGCTGACCTGGCAGGCGGTGCAAGCGGCGCTTGGCAGCGCGGTCGGACGACCGGAGGCGGCGACGACGCGGCGTCAGCTGCTGCCGTGCGCGCGCCGACTCGAGCGCCGATGCAAATGCCAGCGCGGTCGCGATATCGGCGCCCAGGATCATCGTCCATCGCGCGCGCCAGCACCGATCGGATCGCCGCCGCATGACCGCCGAGATTCTCACCGGTCAGATCGCCGATCTGTTCACCGGTGCCGGACGGACGACGTCCGGTGAGCAGCTCGTAGGCGATCGCCGCCAGCGAGAAGACGTCGGCCGGTGTGCTCCACTCGTCACCGGCGATGCGCTCGGGCGCGCTGTATGGCCGCCGGACAGGCGCGCGCACGCCCACGCGTTCGAGCGCTTCGACGATGCCGAATCCGCTGGCGCGGGCTTCGTCCGGGGTGACGAAGACATCGCGAAGGTGCAGGGCGCCGTGGCCGACACCTGCGGCCCGGGCAAAGTCGATCGCACCGGCCAGCTGCGTCAGGAATGGCAACGCGCGATCGAGCGGCGCCGGCGCGTAGTGCCGCATCGCGACGTCGAGCGATTCGGCGGCGACATACTCCTCGGCCCGATACGCCGATCGTGCCCTCGACACCGGCGGCGATCGGTTCGACGATCGACGGGTGAAACAGGCCGGCATCGGCCGCGCGCGCCAGCTCGTCAGCCAGCGACTGCGCCTGCTCGGGCGTCACATCGAGGCGGAACACCTTGACGGCCACGAGTCGATCGCGGGTCGGCTCGTAGGTGCGAAAGACGGGACCAAGCGCGCCAATACCAATTTGATGCAGGACCCGGAACGGTCCGAATGCAGGGGGTGGAGCGAACGCAGCCGGGTCGTCTCTGGTCATTCCGGGGAGGGATCGAAAAAATGTAGCACAGATCGTTCCACGTCTGAAGCTGAAGCGCAGGGATCCGGTGTCGGTGCTCGAGGCGTCGAAAGCTAGTTCCGCTCGACGGCAGTGCCCATCCTTGACTTATTTCCGAACTTTGACAGAGTACGGAGCGGTGTCAGCCGAGTCACCCGCCTCACAAGCCTCCGGCTCGCCCGCAGCGGCGGCTGTGGACGAGTCGCGTCCGTCCGGCATCGACGTTCGAACGCTCGAGTGGATGCGTCCGCTCGTCGGCGAGTACGCCTTCAATTTTCAGAAGCTTGCGCGCTCTGTACGCAGGCAATCCGGCCTCGGACGAAGCGGCTGGGCGGACGCGATCGCGCGATCGCACGCGCATCCGCGCGATCCGGCGATCGCGCGGAGTCATTGCCGCGCAGCAGGCACGTCGCGGCGCGCCCGACGAGGCGCGCGAAGCGGCTGCGCGTCTCGCGGATCCGCAGAGCGGTCGTCATCGCGACCGGACAACAGGCCGGCGTGTTCGGCGGTCCGCTCTTCACGCTGCTCAAGGCCGTCACCGCGATCCAGCTCGCGGCGAAGGTGTCCGCCGACCATGGCGTCCCGGCGGTGCCGGTGTTCTGGGTCGACGCCGAAGATCACGATTGGGAGGAGATTCGCGGCTGCACGGTGCTCGATAGCGGATTTTCAGCCAAGACGATCACCCTCGCGAATCCCGACGGTGCCGGTGAACTGCCGGTCGCGCAGCTCAAACTGGACGAGCGGGTCGCAACCTCCATCCACGATCTCCTCGCGACCCTGCCAGCGACCGACTTCACCGATGCAGGTGATCGACGGCCTTCGGCGACGCGTACCGGCCGGCGTCGGAATGGCGGAAGCGTTCTCGACGCTGGATCGAAACGGTGCTCGGTCCGCACGGGCTCGTCGTGTTCGAGGCCGCCGACCCGGCGGCGAAAGCTCTCGCTGGCCCCGGTGTTCGCGCGCGAGCTCGAATCGCCAGGCCGTACGGCCGCTCTCGCGACCTCAGGCGGTGAAAAACTGCGGCGCGCTGGACATCAGCCGCAGGTCGTTCCGCAGCCCGGCAGCGTCTCGCTGTTTCACCTGAATGGCGCGCGACAGCCGATTCGAGCGCGAGGGCGATCGGTTTCCTCGTCGGCGAGACGCGGTCACGCTCGAGTCGCTCGTCGAGGAAGCCAGAACCAATCCCGAGCGGTTCAGTCCGAATGTCGCTGTTACGGCCGCTCGTTCAGGACACGCTGTTCCCGACGATCTGTTACGTGTCAGGTCCGAGCGAGCTCGCCTACCTCGGTCAGCTGCGCGAGGTCTACGATCACTTCGACATTCCGATGCCGCTCATTTATCCGCGCGCCAGCGCCACGCTCGTCGACGGCGCCGCGGCGCGTTTTCTCGCACGCATACAAGGTCCGCTCGACGAGCTCCGGTCGCGCGACGAATCCGCGCTCAATCACCTGCTCCAGTCGCAGCTCCCACCCGAAATCGAACACTCGCTCAAGAACGCCGAGGACGACGCTCGCAGTCCGCGTTACAGCGCGTCATCGATGCGATGCCGGCGCTCGATCCGACCCTGGCCGGCGCGGCCAAGACGACGATGGGCAAGATGGAGCACGATCTGAAGTCGCTCCAGGGCAAGGTGATCCAGGCGGCAAAGCGGCGCGACGAAACGCTCCGCCGTCAATTCACGCGCGCGCAGGCGCAGATCTTCCCACTCGGTCAGCCGCAGGAACGCACGCTCACGCTCGTCTACTTCATCAATCGCTACGGTCCTGGGCTGGTCGACACGCTGCTGCAGAACGCTGCCGCTCGAACTTGGGCAGCACTGGGTAGTGACTCTCTAGCAGCAACTTCCCCCGTCACGCTGACACGTGCCCACGGCTATAACGTCGAAGAATCGAAGATCCGAAGATCCGAAGGAGAGAGCAGGTCACGCTGAGGGCTGCAGAACCGCGCGTCTGCGCGAGTGCGAGCGAGGCGATGATCCCCAAAACACAAGACACCCGCTAACGATCATGAGGTGCTTGTATTTGCGGATCTCGCCTCGCTCGCACGCCGGCCGTAGGCCGGCGTCCTGCAGCCGTCGTGTCGAGATCCGCTCGGTACATAGCCTTTGCTTCGCTTGAAGCTTCGAGAGCCGCCGCGCGCTCGTTCGAGTCAGTCTCTGGTCCGCGCACTTCAGCCTCTCGCGTGTCTCGCTCAACCACTTCCTGTCGCCCGCCAGCAGCGATCGTGAGGCCGCGAGCGCCTTCGCGCATTTCAGCAGGCGCCGGCCCGCCCGGCGTCGTTCGCACTTCGACGAAATGACGCGCGCTGAGGACCTTTGCCAATCGGGCTTCATCGAAGTCGATTGGACGTCCGAGTATCGACTCGGATACCTCGCGAAGCAGCCGGGAGCGGGGCTCGGAGGAGCGACGCGCCGATTCGGCGATCAGACGTGTCGCAATGGTGTGGCTCGTCCTGAATGGCACACCCTCGTCGCGCGTGAGCGTATCGGCGAGCTCGGTCAGCGTGATCCACCCCTGCTCCGCCCGCTCGGCCAGGCGGGCACGATCGAACTTCGCAGAGCTCATCGCCGCAGCGACCAGGCGCACGGCGCGCTCGGCGTCGTTGAACATCGCGAACACGAGCGGCTGCAGATCGTCCTCGGTGTCGACGATGTCACCGAACGGGGTGTTGTGGACGGCGAGGAGCACGCCGCTCGCCTGACCGAGCGCCTTGCTCCCGATCGCGCGCGCGTGCTCGAGCGCCACCGGGTTGCGCTTCTGCGGCATGATGCTGCTCGTCTGCACGAACTCGTCCCCGAGACGCAGGTATCCGAATTCGCTGGTGCACCACAGCAGCAAATCCTGCACGACCCGTCCGAGCCCGGCGAGCAGCACCGACGCCGCCGAGACGCTCTCGAGGAGGTAGTCGACCGTCGCGATGCTGCCGTAGGTGTTGCCGGTCGGACCATCGAAACCCAGCAGCTCGCTCGTGCGCGCTGCGATCTGATCGGAAAGCCCGTCCCGGTGATGGCACACGCGCCGAGTGGATTTCGATTCGTGTTCGCGTACGCGGCGCGCAACCGGGTCGCATCGCGTTCCAGCTGCTCGATGACGGCATGAAGATAGTGCGCGATCGTCGTCGGCTGGGCCGGCTGCGTGTGCGTGTGTGCGGCGAAGACGGCCTCGCGATGCGCGTCTGCCTGGTCAATCAGCACTTCACGCAACTGTCAGCGCGCTCTCATACAGCGACAGGATCATCTCCCGCTGCTGCATGCGGTACATCGTCATGTCGATGTCGTTACGCGAGCGCGCGGTGTGCAGACGGCCGGCGGCCTCCTCGCCGCACGCGGCCACGATCAGTCGTTCGACGAAAAAGAAGAGGTCTTCGCAGGTGCCGTCGTAGGCTGTGTCGCGCACCTTTTGCATCGAAATGCCGTCGAGCGCGTCGCGGACGACGCGCGCCTGTTGAGCGGTAATGATTCCGCGCTCGGCGAGCATGACGAGATGCGCATACTGAATGCGCATCAGCGGAGCCAGGAACAGCGCTTTGGCGTCTTCGAAGTTGGTGTTGAGAACACACGCCACGTATTCCGGCGAAAACCGCATTACTTCCTTCCCAGGCTGAGAAGATTGGCCAGCAGCTCGGTAGGCGCCGTCGGTGCCGGCCGGCAGCTGCCGCCAGAGGCCGAGCCCAATATAGATCCAGCGCCCTTTGCCGTATTTCGCTTCGACCAGCGCGCCGTTCTTCACGCCGGCATTCAACGGGAAGGGATCCGCCAGCCGAATGAGGTCGACGTATCGTTGATCCCGCTCGGACAGAAAGTACGTACCGCGCTCCTGAACCCAACCTTTCCACGCGTCTTCGCCAATCTTGTTCGGCACGTTGAAGATCGGATGGCTGGGCACCAGCACCTCGATGGGTGCGTTTTCGTCGGTCACACGGTCCTGCCCCACCTTCACCGGATACGGGCCGTACTGCGCCTGGTTGAATTCCTGTTTGTTGTAGTTGACGAGCAGCACACCGCCGTTCTGCACGTAGGACAGCAGCCGGCTGTTGTTGGCACGGAGATCCGCTCGCCGCTCGTAGGCCCGCACGCCGGTGACAATGACGTGGTAGCGCGACAGATCCCCGGATGCGAGCTCGCCGCCCTCGATGAGATGCACGTCGGCGCCGAGCTGCTGAATCGCGGCAGGCATCTCGTCGCCGACGCCCATCACGTAGCCCACCCGCAGCGCCGGCGCGATCTGGACATCGATCGCTTTGACTCGCGTCTCGGCGGACTCGACAACGTGGCGGCGATGGATGTGGGGATACTCGACGACTTCGTAGCCGCTTCGGGATGTCACGCCCTCGGCAGACACGACGGCGTGAAGCGCGTAGTCACCCACGCGGACGTCGGTCTTCGGTGTGACCTTGAAGGACACGGTCGCCTCTTCGTCGCTGCGCTCGAACTTCACCGGCGCGGACGCCGGCGCGACGGTCCATCCGGCCGGAGCCTCGATCGACGCGGTGGCGTTGACCGCGCCAGTCATGTTGTTCGCTACGGTGACGGTCACGGTGCGCGGTTGCGCGCGAACGACCGGAGCGGGCGGCGCTGCGCGCACGCCTCGCTCTTCCTTCTCTGCTTGCGCTTCCATCTCCGCGCGCTTTTGTGTGGTCGGTCGCGCGACGCCTGTCATGGGAACGACTGCGATCTCGGGCGTCATCCGAACATTGAATGGGGGGACGACCTGGAGTTCCATCCGCTTCTCGCCGGCAAACAGGTCGCTGTATCGAAACTCGACGTGACGTTCCACGTTCACATCAGCGCCGCCGATCGTCAACAGAAACGTCGCGCGGAACGGCGTCGGCCGGAATGGAACGCCGAACGGCACGTCCGATTCGAAGTCGTAGCGCGCCGCGTCCTTGCGGGGAGTCCAATAGGGCGTCGACAGCGCCACGCTGGGGACATCGACAGTCAACTCTCCCTTTACCGCTGCCCCAGTTTGGATTGGCGCGCCCCGATTTGGACCCTCGGTGATGTTTGGCTCGAACAAAGTTCCGATCGAATCGCCTCTACTGACGCTCACGTGCTTCAGGAAGACGTCCGGCGAACCGTTGTTCCCTGCCATGAGCGAGACCTTAACGTGCTGACCGATCACCACCGTCCCATCGTCTGCAAGCGCTTCGAGGCGGATGCCGTGCGTCAGCAGCAGAGCCTCCTGAAACTGCGACTCCTTGAGCGCAAGCCGCAGATCGATTTCGTATCGTGCATCCGGTTGAATGCCCGCGCCTGACAAAGACGCGCGGAGACTGCGCACCGCCGCGAGCCCCTGGACGAGCGGCGCCGCCGCTGCGGCAGGACCGCTCGCCTCGATCGCCCGTCCTGCAGCATCAACGCTCCCGCTAACGGACTGAAGCGCATTCACAAGACTCGCCGGAGGCTGTGGCCCTGCGTACTTGGCAAGACCACTCAGGCTCGTGTCGATTCCGTCGAACATGTCTTTCGGAGCCACTCCAGCCGCGCCGATGACGCTGTCCTTCAAACGATAGGTTCGTGACGGCGATGCGCCAGGGAGCATCAGCAGCTGCAATGTGCCCTGGCATTTGTGCATGCTGCGAGCTTCGAGTCCGAGCTCGGCATACGTCCGGCCGAGCAACGGATCAAACACGTTAGGCGCCGTGCGCAGAAGATCCGGCGCGACCGCCGCACCCTGCCCCTGCGGTCCTTCCGTGCAGAACACCCGCTTGGCCTGCCACGGCCGCAGCCCTTCGCGAATCTGCTCCGGGTAGCGCGCGGGATCGGCCGCCGCGCGAAAGGCCTCGAGCGTCAGCCGTGTCGATGCCTGATGATGCTGACCGCCTCCTCCACCACCACAGAGGAAACCGACGATGACGTCCGGCCGAATCGTACGAATGTGGCGCACGTAATCACCGACGATCTCGTCATGCCCCCACTTCTCGATCGACTCTTCGAGACTGAACGAGAAGCCGAAATCGATCGCACGAGTAAAGTACTGCTCTGCTCCGTCGAACCGGTGAACAGCGAGCAACTCTTCAGTCCGCAGTACGCCAAGCGCCTGAAAAATCTCCGGGCCGATCTCGTTCTGCCCACCGTCTCCACGCGTCGCAGACACCAGCGTCGTCCGCATCCCACGACCGTGGCTCATCATCGCCAGCAGCGCATTGTCTTCGTCGTCTGGATGCGCCGTCGTTTCCATGAAGGTCCCGGTCGAGGCCAGCTTCCGAAGCATCAGGCGGAGCGTGATGTCGCCAGGCAACTCCCCGACAGGCCTGACGCGGAGCTGCGCTGGGAGGGAAGACGTGAAGAGGAGCAAGAGAACGGTAGAAATCAGAACGCGGACGAAGCGCATAGAGGCATAGTATTCCCGAATCTTGCTCGGAGGAAACGAAGGGCACGGAACGAGATCAACACGGAGACGCGGAGAGCGGAGGAACAGGCGCGCGCCGACGAGCTCAGGCGCGCAGAGACTACTTCTCGGATTATCGGTCACGTCGCGAGAAGAAGCGGCGAACATGGTTGGCCCGACGCCGGCTTTGGCCGGCGGTGAAGGGCACACTGGAATCGAGAACACGAACGCTACGTGAATCCGAAGCGTTCGTGTTCTCAATTCCAGTGTGCCCTTGAACGCCGGCCAAAGCCGGCGTCGGGCCAGCCCGCTCACCGTGTCGCGCGGAATCACTCGAACCCAGAGAAGAAATGTTTTCTGCGCGCTCTGCGGCCTCTGCGCGAGGCTTCTCCTTCCGTGCCTCCGTGCCTCCGTGTTGATCTTGTCCCGTGCTCTCCGTCCCCTCCGTCGAACACCAACTCAGGTCAGAAAATAAATTTCACCCCGAGCTGCATCGTCCGCTGGTCGTATCCGCTCTTCCCGGCAGTCGGATAATCGCTGCCGTTGAAGGAGAGCGCATTCGCGGGAACGCCCTGCGCGTTCGTTGTCACGACCCGATTGACGCCGGCTATGTTTTCGGTGTTGAACAAGTTCTTCGCTTCGAAGAACAGCTCGCCTTTCATCGCATCACGGAACGGGATGAACCGCGAGTAGCGCAGGTCGAGATCGACGACGCGGCCGAGCCGTCCGGCGTTGCGCTCGATGTCCAGCGGACGGTCGTTGTTGACGCCGTCCTGATTCAGGTCGAGGTTCGACCGGATGTTGAACGGAAGACCGCTATTGGCCTGGAGGATTATGCCGAGCTGATTGTTGTTGATCAGCGCCGGACCGATACCGCTGCCGCTCTTCGTCGGCGCAAGGACCGTGGACAGCGAGAACGTGTGCGTCTGATTAAACGGTGTCACGCCCTTGTCGCGATCGAGGTTGGTGACGTCAGACACTCGATCATCCTGGCTGCCGATGACGTACGTGCCAGTCAGCGGCGCATTGTCCTCGCCGCGCGCGACGGTGTAGGTCGCCTGGGTCATCCAGCCATGAGACATCCGCTTGGTGAGCATCGCCGTGAAAGCGTTGTAGGACGACTCGGCAATGGACTTGAACATGTTGACGCGGTTGAACGTGGGATCGACGCGTGCGGTCGAGGAGAAAATCGGCCGGCCGTCGGCAAGCGACTGACCGGATGGCACCAGGTTGATGTCGATCAGCACCGGCAGGTTGT
>CAVOPH010000016.1:0-109782 GCA_963697775.1 uncultured Acidobacteriota bacterium
GCACCGATGCCCAGGGTCAACGACAAGAGCGCCACGACGGTGAATGCCGGGCTGCGTCGGAACGCGCGGACGGCGTAGTCCAGATCCTGAGTCAGTCCCCCCAGCCAGCGGGTCATAAACGTCTCCTCGGGTGCACAGAGTCGTTAGACGTCGCGGGGACCGCTTCCGTTTGCGGCTGGGCGGCACGGAGGGGACGGAGAGCACGGGACAAGCTTCACCACGGAGACGCGGAGACACGGAGGTTTTGGGTCTTTTGGGGTCTTCTTGAACTAATTCTCCGTGTCTCCGTGCCTCCGCGTTGATCTTGTTCCGTGTCCTCCGATCCCTCCGCATAGCTCAAATCGCGATATCCTCCTCCAGAGGTGACGTTCCGATGGTGAGCCGGCAAAGACAAATGACGCTCGTACTTGGCATAGTGCTGTTGACGGCGGGGTGTGGTGCGAAGAGCATCAACCAGGTGCTGGCCGACCCGGCCAAGTACCGCAACCAGTCCGTGACCGTCCACGGCACGGTGGACGACAGCGTCTCGGTCCTCGGCCGCGGCGCCTATCGGATCGCGGACGGCGACCAGAGCCTGTGGGTGGTGACCAACACCGGAGCGCCACGCAAGGGCGCCCGCGTCGATGTGACGGGTCGCGTTCAGGAGGGCTACGACTTGAGCTTCATCAAGCTTCCCTCGCCGCTCCAGAGCGGCGTCGTCCTGGTGGAGTCGTCGCACAAGGCGCGGGACTGAAGGCCATCGTGCGGTTGCAGTTTGACGACCTGACGTTCGATTCAGACACCCGCCAGCTCTGGACGGGCAAAGAGAAGTTCGACTCTCGCCGAAAGCATTCGACCTGTTCGCGCTGCTCGTCACGAACCGACCGCACGCGGTATCGAAGGCAGAGATCCGCGATCACCTGTGGCCCGGCACTTACGTGTCCGACAGCAGCCTGCCCTCGCTCGTATCCGAAATCCGCGACGTCATCGCCGATCATCGACGAAAGCCCGGACTGCTGCGAACGGTCCACGGCTTCGGCTACGCGTTCCAATCGGAACGCGAACCAGCGTCGCCTGCGTCGCCTGCGTCGCCATCGGCGCCTCGGGTGAACCGCGCCAGGCCTGGCTCATAGGCTCGACCGCCGAACTGGCGCTCGTTCCAGGCGAGAACATCATCGGCCGCGAGGGAGACGGCGTGATCGTCGTGAAGTCGAGCACGGTTTCGCGTCGCCACGTACGCATTGCGCTCGACACGTCTGGAGCTGTGATGGAGGACCTGGGGAGCAAGAACGGCACCTACGTCAACGACCGGCGTGTCGATGCTCCGACGCCAGTCGTCGACGGCGATCAGATTCGGGTTGGCTCGCTGCTGTTTACGTTCCGGTTGTCGCAGTGATCGAGACGACCGAAACACTGTCGTCCCGCAGCGGGGCGAATCATGAAAAGTTAAAAGTTAAAAGTTAGAAGTTAAAAGTCAGAAGAAAAAAGTGGCGTGATTCTACTTTCAACTTTCAACTTTTAACTTTTAACTTTAATTCCCTGATTTCTGACAGATGCAGCGGCCGAGCGAGGTTTCGCGTTTGGCGGTCGTCATACCTGCGTACTGTCGTGACGGTGCGCCCGCACCGGCTGTCGTGTCGCCCTTTGACCTGCGACTGAAGCTCCAGCTCGCTCCGAGCGTGATCCCTCGGTTGAGCACGTGCCCGTTGCGTCCGGCGACCTCCCGCAAGAACGATCCGAACATGTCGAGCGAGTCGGTGATCGAATAGGCAAAACCGCCGCCGAGATTGACATAGTTCACGCGCTGAATGACGTCGTGAACCGGACGAGGCTGGGTGGCAAGCCGGCTTGCCCGTTGATCGGAAAATCGATCCCGCCGTGGGTTTGCTGCGCGTTGGCCATTCCGAACGCACGGAATGATGGCTTCACGAAATAGCCAACTTCGAGATCGGCCATGCTCCGGTTGTGCGAGATGTCCTGTACTTTTTCAACGAAGCCATACGCAATACGGCTCGACACGAACATGCCGGGAACGCCGCTCGTGAAGAGCTTCGCGACGAAGGTGCCGACCTGCAGTTCGTTCAACTGCTCGCCAAAAGCGGAGTGCCCGTAAAAGGCGTAGTCATGGCTCGGCACGACTGACCCGACGTAGGGCGTAATCACCGCGCCCTTTCGCGTCAGGTTGTACCGTACGGACATGCGGAAATCCGTAAAGCTGTTGTGCAATGCACCGTCGTCGATGTTCGTATTCTGGTGCGGCCGCGTTCCGCTGTACTTCGTCACGACATATGGAACCGCGAGATCGACGGCAAACTTGTCGGTGAGACCGTAGGTCATGTCGGCCACCAGCACGCCGGTATTGATGTGGCCTGCGTCGGTGATCGTGGTGCCGGCGCGGTGCTTCTTGACGTTCAGCTGCTGGGCGGCGAGCGACACCGTGCCGTCGCCCTTTGGCGGAACCCAGGCCTGTGCGGATGCGGCAATCGGCGTAAGCCCAAGCGCCAATGCGGCGATGGCAAGCGTGTGGACGTGCTGCGTGCGACTGTGGGTCATGACCCGTCTTCCTCTGAACCGCTACGAATTCTTGGCGTGCTTGGCCCGCGTCTTCAGGACCGATTCGACTTCCTCGAGATATTTCAGCGGCTTGTCGGATGACTTCAAGCGGCAGTTCAGGCTCGCACACGCCGGCACGGAGTCGTTCGACGACACGATGTACATCGGGTCCGGGTGCGCAGCGGAGGAGGCGACGATCGGCTGCAGCCGCGAGGCCTCGGCGACATCCACGAGAACGACATCAACGGGCCCGCTCCTCAGCGCGTTCTCGAAGAGCGTCCAGTCATCGATGATCGAGACGGTGTGACCCGCCTGGCGCAAGGCCTTGTGCAGCTGCGGATCGCGAATCGCCGTCTTGGCATTCTTGGAGGACTGCGAATAGATCAGCACTTTGCCCGGATAGACCGACGCGTAGGCGCGCTGAAACTTTGCGCCGCGCCCGGCCATCAGAAACTTGTCGCCACACGCGTGCGCAACCGGATACATGACCGGAACGCTGACGGAAAGGGCGACGATAAGCGCTGCGGTTCGCGACATGCCTGCCTCCTAATGGAGCTGAAGTATAAGTCTGTTGAGCGGCCTGAACCTTGGAAAACACTCAGGTTTTTCTCAGGTCAGTGTGACCGGCCGAGTCTCCATATTCGTTCCCACCATCGACGGGGAAGCTGAAATCCTTCAATGAGATAGATGTCGGACCTGACGTGCGCAATCGACGTCAGCCATCCCGAACGGTATCGGCTGAAGCCGCGGATGGGTTGAAGCGCCTGTGGAACCGGACCAACATCCGGGTTAATCGTGCGCAGGCTCCCCGTCTTGGTATCAATCGATACCAGGGTGATCTGATGGTAGTCCTCACTCGGACGAAGACCGTAGATCCGCCGACCGTCACCATCCCACGCGTAGGCCATCCAGCCCGTCTCGGCAATCACACGCGTTTGCATGCTTCCGTCCGCGGCGATCAGCGACAGGCCATCGAAGGTTTCACACAGGATCCAATCCCCATCCGGTGACCATTGCGGCCTGACGACAAAAGGCGGAACGTGAAACTTCGTCAGCGGAACGGCGGTCCCGCGGCTCCCTACCTGGGTCTTGACGAGCACGACACCTTCGTCCTTGCCGCCCGCGAGATATGCGATCGAGTCGCCTTTCGGCGACCACGCTGGCGCGTCCTGGAACGTCTCTTCGCCACCGATGGGGAAGGGCTTGCCGCCGGCGAGTGTCTTCACCCACACCCGAGATCCGCCGACGAAACCTGGAAGCGTGGTGCTCTCCGGCGCGGCGGCCGCTTGAAACGCCAGGCGCATGCCGTCGGGAGAAAACGCCAGCGAGCCGATCGCCAGCGACTGCAACGCCGTCGAAGTCAGCCGTGGTTACGAGCGGTTTGGAGTCATTCTGGTTTTGGAGCCAGATCTGCGGTTGGCCGGTCCGGTCCGTCACAAACGCGAATTGCACGCCCGACGGAGACACGGCCGCGTCGAACTCATTCGCGCGTGGTGTTGATGACCGGCCGCGGACGCGAACCATCGAGCGGGACTTCGACGAGATCGAAGTCCGTTGCGTCGATGGCGGTGGCTATTGTCTGACCGTTTGGCGACACACTCGGGTAGCGTTCGTTGCCCGGCGTGATCGTGATCGGCACGACACGATTGGTCTTCAACTCACACGACGACGATGCGAACAAGCAGGACCAGTTGTACGTCGTCCGTGTATCTGCGAGCCAGAGATGCTCACCTGGAGTGACTCCGTCCGCTCGTGCCACCACCACATTCCGGTTGTCCACCCAGCTGAAGGACAGCGGTGCCATCGCACGCCTGAGCAACGTGCCCAGCAGTGGTCGCGGCTCCCCGCCGTTCATCGGGATCTCCCACATCGTGGGATCCCCTTCCGGGCCTGGGCCGACCCATATCAGCAGCTTCGATCCGTCCGGCGAAAACTTGAGCTCCGTGGTCGTTGACGTATTGATGTCCTTGAAGATGCCTTTCGTGTAAGGCCGCTTTGTTGTTTCTGCATCGGGAAGCGTGGCCGACCAGAGGTTGAAGTGAAGCTTCCCTCCGTCACTGTCGCGAAGAAAGAAGATCGTTTTGGCGTCAGGCGAAATCGCCGAGCCCGACGCACGTTCGAGAACGAACTCAGGGCTGCCACCGATTGGGCTGACGCGGAACAAGCCCTCCTCAGTACCTGCCTGCGAATGGAAGTAGATGTATCCATCGCCAGGCCATCCGGCGACGTAACAATCGGCGGCACGGTTCGTCACCTGGGTGCGGCCAGGGCTATCGAGAGATCGGGTGAATATCTGAACGATACCGTTGACTTCCGCTTCGTAGGCAATTTGATTTCCGTCAGGCGACCAGGCTGGAGCACTCTGATAGCCAGCCTCCGTGGCAAATGGCGTGTAGCTGTCGAATCGCGGACCGGCGTCTGTCGAGGTCAGCGTCCACACCAGCAGGCCGATGGCGACGAGGACAAGTGTCGCGACGACCGCAATCATCCCCCGTCGCGACGGCAAAGAGCCCATTGCCGCGGCCGCGCCCGACAACGTCGTTTCTGACAGGTAGTCACGAATCGTGCGAAGGTCGGCGGCCAGATCGGAGGTGCTCGCGAACCGCTGGCGCGGATTCTTTGAAAGCAGGCGACGAATGAGCCATCGGATGGCGACCGGCAGCGCGGGCGCGATCTGCGCCGGATCGGGCGCCTCCTCGGCGATGATCGCCGAAAGCGTTTGAACCGCCGTCTCCCGTTTGAACGGATGCGTCGCGGTCGTCAGTTCGTAGAGCATCACGCCGAGCGCAAACTGATCGGATCGGAAATCGGCCGCGCCGCCGCGTGCCTGCTCGGGGCTCATGTATGGGACCGTTCCCATGATCAGTCCCTCGGCAGTCTCGGTCGCGGTGAATTCGCCGAGCACCGCGGCCTCGCCGTGGACTGACTTGGCCAGGCCGAAGTCCACGATCTTGACGCGGCCGTCAGCGGTCACCATCACGTTCTCGGGCTTCAGATCCCGATGAACGATCCCTGCTTCGTGGGCAGCAGCCAGACCCTCCGCAATCTGCTGCGCGATTTCGATCACGCGCTTGAGCGGCATCCGTCCACGATTCATCTCGATCCGCAGCGACTCGCCGTCGATCAGCTCGGAGACCAGAAAGTGCACGTCGCCGTCTGCGCCGACGTCGTAGACCGTCAGGATGTTTGGATGATTCAACGCGCTTGCGGCAACCGCTTCCTGGGCGAATCGGCGCTGACGGTCGGGGTCGCGGCTCGCGCCATCGTGGAGAACCTTGATCGCGACGACGCGCTGCAGCCGGGTGTCGCGGCCGCGATACACCTGCCCCATGCCGCCAGCACCGAGCGGGCTGACGACCTGGTAGGGCCCGAAGTGCGAAGGCAGTTCCGGCATTCGGCTGTGGATGCGGTGGACGAAAGATACCGCTCACGTCGAGGCGGCGTCAACGTGAGGGAAGGACGGATGGACGGCCATTATTGCGTCAGGTCGGCAACGGCGGCGCCATACACGTGACGCGATGTTGCGCCCTGAAGCCACACCGCGGCCCTGAGCCCGGTTCGGGTCCAGCCCTTCCCGAGCGTCAGCTGCTTCTCCAGCGACGCACGCATCGCGCTCAGGACGTTGACTTCCTGCACAACCCGGGCGACCGCGACGTGATGGAGCGTCCGGCCATTGTTCTCGCCGCGCGTGACGACCGATGACAGCCCGTCTTCAGTGATGGCCGCCATCACCTGGATCTTTTCTGCCGTCGATGGTGCGGCGGGCACGCCAATCGTCAGATGCACCCGGTCCGCCACAACTCTCGCGGCCAGGCTGACAACGATATGGGGACGGTTGGCGGCTGAATCAATCGCACGCCGGACGAGATCGCCTTTCGTTCCCTCGACCGTGTCGCGACCGTCGACCACGATTTGCGGCGTGTACAAGTTGTCGTCGCCGGAGACTGGCGAATAGCTCCGCTGTCGCACGGTGAATGCCGACGACGAGAAGGGGTCCTTCCACCCGAGGCTGTTGAAGTAATCCACGTGCAGGCCGATCGGGATCACCTCGGCGCGAGCGACCGGCTGATCGCGCAGCAGCGATTCGAGAAGCGCGTCCGCCGGCGGGCAACTCGAGCATCCTTCGGATGTGTACAACTCGACGAGCACTGGGACGCGCGGCGCCTGCGCCAGGCTGCCGCGCGTGACCAGTGCGAGGAAAACCGCTGCAGTAAAGATCTGCTTCATCTGAATTCGAATCGTAACCGGATCGTGCCCTCGAGGAGCAATCCGGCGATTCGACTACTGTGACCCGTCGTGGTTTGCCCAGTCAATGAACAATCCCGCGACCGATTTTCCCATGGTCGCGCCGGCCGCGATGTCCATCGGGTAGTGGATCCCGGCCCAGATGCGCGAATCACCACTTTCCTTGCCCAGCGCACGGGCGGCGGCGGCGCGCGTCGGGAACAGGTAGGCAAGGATCTCGGACCGCGCCGTGGAGAACGTCGCGTGGTTCGACGGGTAACTTGGATGACTTGGCACCGGGAAGACGGGCACGATCGTCGTGTCCAGCTGCGAGGGCCGGATGTACCAGTACCAGTACTTGCTTTCCTGGCTGGCGATAAACGCATCGAACAGTACCGCCGAGACCAGCGCATACGCGCGCGCCGCCCGCGGCGGATTCTTGTCGAGCCGATCTTCCGCCATCCACTTGTCCATGTAGCGGTAGACCCAGGTATTCAGGCCCTCAGGGCTCTGCCAGTAGAACGCCTTGTAATTGGTCGCGAATGCCGTTTGGCCACGAGGGGTGTTCTTGACGATGGCGGTTTCATCCTTTGCCGCCTGCGACGTGCAATCGGGCGGCGGTGGAGCATGGAACTGAGCCGCCGAGGTCATGAGCAGAGGTCTGAAGAATTGTGCGGTGAAGTTCACCGGGTTGGTGCCTTTCCAGTTGCAAGGGCCGGTCGGGATGGTGGCGGTCTGTGTGTTATCGGACCCGTCGGCCTTCGCTCGCGCGATCACCTGCTCGGCCACTTTCTGCCCAAGCGCGGCACCGGCCTCGACATCACTCGGAAACTGAACGCCGGCCAGGACGCGAGACCGCCCCGCCTGATCGGCCATGTCCTGAAAGCCCTGCGCCTCGTTCGGGAAAAAAGACGCCAGCACGGCGGCTGCGGCCTGCGCCGCGGCGGCGTGCTCGGATGGATATGACGGGCTGTCGGGCACGTCAACGGCGGTCGGCAGATTGTGATCCAGCTCGCTCGGCCTCGCCCGGTTGTAGAAATACTTCGATTCCCAGGCGGCTATCGTCGCGTCGTACATCGCCATGCTGACGTAGGTGTAGACGCGGTGCGCGAAGGCCGTCGTCGGTGTTCCCGCGAGCAGCCGGTTCGAGATCAGATCCATCCAGCGATAGGCCGGGGAGCCGGCGTCCCAGTATGCGATCTGCGCGTTGATGTCGTCCGTGTTCTGGCCGATCAGCTCGGCCATCGCACGGAGTTCCGCGCGGGTCTCGTTAGGTGCGGGCGGCGGGGGAACCCTGTAGTCCTTACCTGACGAAATCGTCCACGTGCGCCAGCTACCAGCCGACGGTTCGACCGGAGCGCCCGAGTGTTGCTTTTCCGCGGAAAGAGGGATCGTGATCATCATCGTCACGATCGCGAGAACCAGTCTGCGCGAACCCATAAATGCCTCCTCGAATGCGCGTCAGCGCCATACCAACGCGCTCACGCTAACACTCGAGGACGGCAAGAATGTTCAGGGTTTGATGGTCTTTTCCTCAGTTACTTCAGTTTGACCTTCACCGGGCCGTTCGCCTGGACCAAGACGCCGTTGGCGTCGGTCAGATCGATGTAGATGTTGTAGCAGCCCACCGAGAACGGCTTGGTCTGCCAGTTGAAGTGCCATGTGAACGTCGTCACGTCGTAATTGAAATCGCTGTTGCCCGGCGCCTGCTTGTCGAGGAACGGCACGCCGGTTTCGCTGCCGTTCGTGCAGCTGGTCAGCGTTCTGACGCGCACGATCGGAACAAGCGTCCGGGTGTCGACCGGCGTCGCACCTGACAGGTATTGCCAGAGGAGCGGCACGGCGCTGCCCTGGTTGGCCGTCGCCGGCACGATCAAGCCGCCGAACCCGAACGACAGCTGCACCGTGACGGTCAGACTCTTTGACGACGTGTTCAGGGCGGCGTCGCGGGCGGTGCACGTCACCGACGTCGTTCCGGTCTGAAACACCGATCCGCTCGCCGGGCTGCAGGCCATCGACACGACTCCGACCGCATCCGTTGCCGCCGGGGTCGCGTACGACACCGGGGTGCCGGTCAGGATTGCGGTTCCTTTCGTCACGTTCGCAGTGGCGCCGATCGCCGGTGCCGTCGTGTCCCGGACGAGCACGGAGAAGCTGGACGTGGCCGCATTGTTCGCAGCATCCGACGCTCGGCACAAAACGGTCGTGGTGCCAATCGGGAAGATCGAGGCGCTCGACGGCGTGCACGAAACGGAGGTCACCCCCACCGCATCGGTCGCTGACGGTATCGCAAACGTGACGACGGCGCCGGCAGCGCTTGTCGCTTCGACGACGATGCCGGGTGGGGCCGCGATCGCCGGAGCGGTCACGTCCTTGACCAGCACAGTGAAGGTAGCAGTCGCAGCGTTGCCGGCCGCGTCCTGAGCCGTGCAGGTCACAACCGTCGAGCCGACGTTGAATGACGTCCCGCTTGCGCGTGAGCAGGTCTGCGATACGACGCCAACGGCGTCGGTCGCGGCGACGTTGTAGGTCACGGTTGCGCTGGTCGCATTGGCCGCGGCGTTCACCGTGATGTCGGGGGCCACCGCGAACGTGGGCGGCGTGACGTCCTTGACGATGACGTTGAAGCTGGCGCTCGACGAGTTGCCGGCCGCATCGGTAGCCGTGCAGATGACGTGTGTAGAACCAATCACAAACACCGAACCGCTGGCCGGTGAACAAGTCAGAGATGTCACGCCGACGTTGTCCGCTGCGGCGACCGTATAGGTGACGATTGCACTCGTGAGTTCCGCGGCCGCGTTGAAGGTGACGTCAGGGTTCAAGCCGAACGTCGGCGGTGTCACGTCCTCCGGCACGTCGCTCGTGCAGAATTGCGTCGGGTCCGACGTGTTGCAGGCCGGCGGAGCAACCGCCGGATCGGTCTCGTGTCCTGTGTTCTTCGCCTGCGCCGTCACCACGACACCAGCCGCATCCGGGCTGAAGCTTGTCGTCCCGGTGATCCGGAGCGTGATCAGGATCGTCTCACCCGGTTCCACGGGGACGCTGGCCGTCGGCACGACGTTCGGCGGAGCAACCGTATTGGCAATGATTTGATTCACCGCCGTCTGCACCGGCGTGCAGTTCTGCGTCGTGGTCACTTTGTAAATGCGTCGAACGATCAATTGCGTGCCGTGCGGCGGCGCGACGCTGAACAGCGGGTTGATCTCGATGCCCGACGTGGTATTGCCGTTCATCTTGACCGCCCACGTCACTTCTGAAATCGCGGCGTTTTCGATGTCGGCATTTTCGATGTCGGCGTTCTCAATGTCCGCGTTTTCAATGTCGGCGTACGGAAGCGTCGCGCTCTGGAAATCCGCGTTCTCGATGTCGGCGTTTTCGATGTCCGCAAACGACGGCGTAAAGGTCGGCAGATCCGGATTCTCGATGTCTGCATTCGTCGTGTACGCAGAAAACGTCTTGTTCTCGATGTCCGGATTGTGCAGCTCGACCGTCTTCAAGTTGAAGTTCTGGAAGTCGGTGTTCGTGAAGTCAGGATTCTCGATGTCCGCAGATATCGGATTGCCATTCAGCTGCACGATTGCCGTCTCTCCGCCGGCGACAGGCGTGCAGCTTGCCGGATCCGACTCGCTGACCTGCACCGTGATCGCCGGTGGTTGAAGCGACGACGAGGTGACAAAGACGGTCTTGACTGTTCCCGATCGCCCAGGAATCGTCACGCACGCATCGACGACTGGCGCCGGTGAGCTGGTGTTGAAGGGCGGCAGCGGCAGCTGCGCAAAGGTCGCGCGACCGGTCGTGCCCGACGGCGGCGCATCCGCCGGTTGGTTCGCGATGTGCACCCTGTAGGTCTTCTTTTGCGGCGTCGTGTTGCGCACCCAGACCACGTAGGTCCGCTGAATGTTCCCCGTCGGTTTGGACGCCGACGGCACCGTGACGATCAGGCCCGGCTTGATGGACGTGCCGAAAATCTCCTGGTTCCGGGTGTTCGCCAGCGGGGTCGACGGTGAACACGCTGGATACGTCATGGTCGGATCGCCCACGCCGTCCTGCGGCGGCGTGAACGTCGGAGGCGTATAGCCGGTCGGGGCGACGAGATCGGCGATGGTGTTGCCGCGCAGCGCCCGGTTGTCCCCCCACGCAACGAAGAACGTGGGCTTGACGTCGACTGGTGTCGTATTCGGCACCCAGGCCCGGGTCGCGGGATCGATCTTCCACTGTTTGCCGGCGACGGCAATGTAGTCGCCGACAAACGGCGTCTTCCCCTGCTGGAAGATCCGCGAGTTCGCAAAGTTGTTTTCGAGCTGAGCGACGACCGGCTCGGCATTACCGCCGAGGAAGCCCGGCGGCGCGAGGCCGATCAGGTAGCTGGAGACTTTGATCGACTGCGTCAGCGCGAAGGGAGACGGCTTCGAGAAGACAAGCTTCGATCCATCCCAGACACCTTGTGCCGCGCGCACGTCGATCGTGTGACGGTGAATGTTCCCCTGCGCGTCACGGTAGTCGTTCACGAAGGGTAATCCGTTGATCAGGGGCCCCTGGGACGGCGTCAGATCGTCGCGCGTGTCGTACCACGCCACCTGCACGACGCCTTCGGACGCGCCGGCACTCGGAATGACCTGGAATCCAGGAAGCCCCGGGTAGTTGTCAACAAAGTCCGGGTTCCGCCACGATGTGCCGGTCGTCGTGCTGGAGTACCTGATTCGAGGAAGGTTCGTCGATGGTTCTCGTTCCGCCCAGAACACGTGGAATGCCGTGCCGTCGCTGACGAGCCATGGCAGCGCGTTGGTGCGGAAGGTCACGTTGCTGCGTGCCCTGATCGAAGGGGACGACGCTCGAGACGACGGCCAGCGTCCATTTCTTGCCGCGGTTGTCCGACACCGACGACATCACCGCATCGTTGGCGTTGGAGTCCTTGAATCTGCGCCATGTCGCGACGAACCGGTCGCCAATCGAGGCCAGCGACACGCCCTGATTGACGTTGACGGTCTGCGTGATCTTCGTGCCTGGCGTGTCCCAGGTGAGACCGCAGTCGGTGGACTTGACCATCCAGATCGCGGTGTTGCTGCTCTGATCGCTGCCCAGGAAGATCGCATAGGCCACATCGACTTCGAATTTTGGGACGGTGCGAATTCCGGCGGTACCGTCCGGCCGCTTGAAAGGAATGTCGCACGTTCCCGGCAGCAGACTGATCATCGATGCCGGCTTGTCGATGAACCGGCCGGCGACACCGTTCGCAATCTGATGCGCAGGTTCGTTGGCGGGCTCGAACGGATAGCCGTCCTCCTTGTTCATCTCGACCCACCGCTGGAAGAAGATGCCGCCGATCGTGTTGTCGCCACGGTTGCCGGCGATGAACACGTAGCCCATGCCGCCGGGGAACGCGTTCACCGTCGGATCGGCGCCGAACGCCAGATTCAACGACGGCGTGTCCCCCTTGAAGCCCGGGATCAGCCGGCTCACCCAGGTATCCCGGTTGCGCGACATCATCGCGCCAAGCCACGCGTCGCCGAGCACGCCGTCGGTCCGATCCGTGCCGCGGTAGTCGTTGGCGCCGCAGAAGACCGCGCCGGTGTCCGGCGAGATCGCGCAGGATGGTTCGTTCTGCTGCTTCAGCCCGAAATCGGGCAGCTTGCCGCCGCAGAATGGCGCGGTGGCACAGGTTGCTGGCTGCGGTGTGGGACCGACAAGCGTGAGGTTACGACCTGGGACGCCCTGGGCGAGCAGCGCGGGGCTCGCGAGCAGGCCCAGCAGAATGGCAATGATGATCGATCGACACAAAGGCCGAAAACGGCCGGGAGCGGGGAGCAGCACTCATCCTCCTGAAGACAAGAAGATCCAGGCCGGTGGGTTGAATTACGGCCGTGATCTGACCAAGATGCGGGACCGGAAGGAGCGGATGCGGGGTAACCAGGGGCCTGAGTGCGTGTCCGAACCTAACCAAACTCGCGTGTAACTAGTTCCCGCATCCACTCTATCTCAAACTAACTCGGCAGCAACAAGCTCGCCCGACAAAAATTGGCTGCAAGCCCGAGCAAATAGGTTTTTCGCCCCAACGCAAGAGTTCGGTTCATCTGACCGCGCGACTTTTGGCGGTCCTCACGCAGACTTTCGTGGCTGGTCGCGACCCGACGCACTCGCGGTGCGATCTCGACAAGTTCCAAGCGTCATTCGGGTTAACAGTCAGGGCGGCACCTCTGCAGTCGTGGTGATCCAATTGCATCGCACGCGCGCGGCGCAGTCGCACATTTTCGGCTCGTCCCAACCTTGAGGTCCGTGGAGATGCACTCGTCGGCGCTCTTGCCCGCGGCGCTTCAGCAATCGCCGGCAAGCCATCCGACAACCCTGACATGCTCGATCTTCGGCGTGCGAGTGGATATTCGCATCGATGATCCGTCGCTTGTCGAAGGGGTCTCCGAGCGCCTGCCACCGGGCTGCGCTCACCACAGCTCCGATCGCGTTGACCGAACCTACGAGTTTCTGAACACCGCTCCGGGCTGGTCTGCCCGACAGAACGTGGCGGCCGGCGCTCCCTGCTGGTACCTTCTCGGCGATCGTTCGCTGGTCTGGCACACCGACGATTCCGCGGCGCTCTGCGAGCGCTTCCAGGCAGATCTCGAACGGTTCCTCGCCGTTCGAGCGCGGACACACGTCATCGTCCACGCCGGAGCGGTCGGGTGGCGTGGGCGTGCCATCGTGATCCCGGGACGGAGCTTCAGCGGAAAGACGACACTCGTTGAAGCACTGATTCGGGAAGGCGCAGAGTACTACTCCGACGAGTACGCCGTGATCGATCAGGGCGGCCTCGTTTCCCCATTTCCCCGGCCGCTTGCAATCCGCGAGCACGCGAATTCACGGCGCGTATTCACGGCCGAGGAGCTTGGCGCGGTTACGGGCCACCAACCAATCCCGATCGGAAGCATTGTCGTGACCGAGTATCAGCCGGGCGCGACGGGGCCGCTGCGACAGCTGTCCCCAGGCGAAGCGGTTCTTGCGCTCCTGTCCAACTCCGCGGCGGCGCGCTATCAACCCGGCTTCCTGCTGAAGACATTCGGTGTCGCCGTTCGCGGCGCGGTCGCACTGTCCGGTCCTCGGGACGACGCGAAGGAATTTGCCAGACGGCTGTTAGTTGATCGGTGAGGTTTAGCCCGCAAGGAGGAAGAACGTATGCGACCTCTCGCTCGAAAGACGGGAGTTGTGGTCGAAGAAGTCGATGGGGAGATCCTCGTCTACGACCTCGATCGCGACCAAGCCCACTGCTTGAAAGGGGCGACGGCCCTGGTGTGGCGTCATGCCGATGGACAGGTCCCTGTCGAGACGATCGTCGAGCGGCTGCGGCAGACCTCCGGGGGCGAGATCACCGAGAACATCGTGTGGTCCGCCCTCGAGAGCCTCTCGAAGGCGCACCTGCTGGTCGAGCCGATCGCCGGGCCGAGCCTCGCGTTCATCCAGTCCCGCCGGGACTCAGAATCCCTCATCACTGATCACTAATCGCGAATCGCTGATCCCTGTATCTTTTGCATCCCTGATCCCTGGATCCCTGGATCCTTGGATCCAAGGATGAGGGATTCAGGATCAGTGATCAGGGATTGTTCCGCCAGAGCAGGTCGCGCAGTGGACGGGTCAGGACCCGTCCGTGCGCAGACCCCCCAATTCGCAGCCCCAGAATCGCGACGGCGCTGACCAGAGTCAGCACGATTGCGCGCAGCGACGTCGCGTAGCACTGCCAGCTGGTTCGCCCCATCCGCTTGCCCGATCTGAACGCCTCCCGGGGCACTGACCTGATGCGTGCTCGCCGGTACTGAGTTGACGAGGAAAACAGGGGCGCCAGCACATTCCGCGCGGATCCGGCGAGCGTGAAGCGATCCAGCGGCCATCGAGGTTCGGCCACGATCTCCGAACCGAGATCGCACCCGTGGCAGGCCTCTTCGAGCGTTCGAAACACGTCGTCTGGCACGTCCGCGCCGAGAAGGCACGCACCCTTCAGCGCGAGGTGGGTCGCGCCGGCGGCCTGCGCCCGGATCGCGGTATCACACAGCGTCTTCCAGCTGATTCCGCCACTCACCACCGCATGAATGTCGGCGAGTCGAAGGAAGCTCACGGTCAGGTCTTCGGCGACGAGCTGCGACGCATAATTGAGCAGCGTATCCTCCGGCGAGAGCGCCAGCAGCGATGCCTCCCCAAACCGCACCGGCACGGCCCTCGATAACAGCGAGTGGTTGTCGATGGTGAAAGGGAGGTGGACGTGGTGAAGCGACCAGTGCACGTCGAGCGAGAGCGGCGTGGACTGCGAGTGCTTGACGAAGCGCATCTCGTTATTGGTGCGCAGCTGATAGTCCTCGCTTTTCCCGAGTGCGCGAACCTCCTTGCTCAGCACTCTTTGGAATCCAGACGCCTGCAGCGTCGCTGACACCTTCGCGTAGTCCCCACGCCGAATCAGGAGATCCAGATCGTTCAACAGCCGCGTTCCCGGCGGGTACCGCGAGACGAGGGCGGCGCCCTTCAGCAGCACGACTGGCACGCCCGAGCTCGCGAGCTCGGCGAAGGCCGGCGCCGTCGCCTCGGCGTATATCGCATAGCGCGTTTTTGCCGTGAACTGCGAGAGCGCCAGAATGGGTTTCAACTCGCGCGGCACGAGCGCGGAGAGCTCGGCGCAATCGCGCACATTCTTCGAGACCAGCCCGTGGACCCAGAGCCGGGTCGCGAGGTTCCAGGCATTCGTCCAGGAGAATCCGTTGGCGCCCGCCAGCGCGATCGCGTGCGTCAAATCGGCATCGGACGGATCGATCTTCGCGAGATCGAAGAGGAGCCACTCCTCGGGAAGGATCTCGCGCTCCAATTCCGTCCAGCGTGCGTGAAGCAGGGGGGCCTGCACGTTGATTCGATTATTACGCTCTGCACCGCGCAAAACGAATCAATTCGGGCCGCCTCACGAGGTGCTGAGCCGTCGCATCATGGCTCGCAGGGTGCCGCCTGGATCGCGCGCAACGCCGCGGCCCACCTCTCCGAGCAGGCGCGCAGCCTGGGCGGCGTTGCCGCCGGTTCGCTTCAGCGCCTCCTCGATCGCGACGCGCTGAAGCGCGACGACTTCGTCCTTGAGGCTCATCGTCCCGCGCTCGATCTTGCCGGCGACGGCGGCGCGGTCGACCGTCGCCTCGCGAGACGAATCGACACCCCGCATCAGTACACGTCTCGGCAGATCGGAGAGCAGCAGCTCGTTCCCGACGCGCTTGTACACGAGCGTCTCGTACATCACATTCCGGAGCTCGCGGATGTTCCCGGGCCATGGATAGGCCAGCAGCGCGGCGAGCGCATCGGGGGCAATCCCGGTCATCGCCGCGCGCTTCTCTTCGCGCGCAAAGCGCTCGCATGAAGTGGCTGGCAAGCGGCGGCAGATCCTCGACCCGCTCTCGAAGCGGCAACAGGTGAATGGTGACGATGGCGAGACGTTCGTAGAGGTCGGCGCCAAAGAGTCCGGCACGAATCAGGGGCTCCAGATCGCGATTGGTCGCGGCGAGAAGCCGGAAGTCCACCTCGTGCCACACGTTCTCCCCGAGCCGGCTGACGACGCGATCCTCGAGCACCCGCAGCAGCTTGGTCTGTGTCTCGAGCGGCGTGTCGTCGATCTCGTCGAGAAAGACGGTTCCGCCTTCGGCGGCCATCAGCTGACCGTCGTAACGCTGCACGGCGCCGGAGAACGCGCCTCGCGCGTAGCCGAACAGCTCGGCCTCCATCAGCTCGTTCGGAATCGCGGCGCAGTTGATCGCGACGAAACGCTTCGGCTCGCGCGGCGACCACGCGTGCAGCAGCCTGCGCGACGACCTCCTTGCCGGTGCCGGTCTCCCCGGTAATCAGCACCGGCATCGAGGTCGGCGCCACCCGCGCGACCTGCTCGACGACGGCTCGCGACGCGGCGCTCTCCGCGACGATGTGCGGTGGCGGCTGCGGCGCCGGATGCGCGGTCGAGAGCTCCTGCAGTCGCGCCATCAGCCTCGACGGCGCGTCGGCGGCCGTGAGCGACACGGCCGCATACGCCCCGCGTTTCACCGCCTCGAGCGCCTGCGCATTGGTGATTCGCGAAGTCGAGAGCCAGATCCACCGAGCTCCGCCGGACGGCGCGGCCGGCGGCCTGCCGCTCGATGTCGAGAGCACGAGGCAGGGGGCGGCGGAATCCCGCCGCTCGATCTCGAAGCGCGCGTCGTTCAGTGCGCGGGTCAACTCGCGCGAGGGCGGCACTCCGTCCCATCTGATGCGCGTGGCCATATCAGTATTTTAATAATGTCAATGAATGAATTAAATGATTTTATGTCGATCACTGCAGCGCGAATTGGCCTGATTTGACGCGTCAGCCCGCGGCGCACTCCATGCAGCTCCTGTCAGCGGTGGCCGATCCGCAGGTTTGGGTCGGTGTGGAGGACGCATCATGACCCTGTCGTACTCGCTGGTTCTCGAATTCGCAGCCGCGATCCTGGCGTTACTCGCCGTGATGGGTGTGCTGTCCAGCATTCGCGTGATCAAGGAGGACGAGTCGGGACTGGTGATCAAGCGATTCGGTCAGCCGCTGCCGTCGGGACGGATCATCGCGCTCAACGGCGAGGCCGGCTATCAGGCGCACGCTGCTCTCGCCCGGATGGCACTTCGGTTTCTGGCGCTGGCAGTACAAGGTGGAGCGCGTGCCGCTGGTCGTGATCCAGCCGGGCGAGATCGCGCTGGTGGTCGCGGCCGACGGCGAGGCCATTCCGCCGGAACGGGTGCTCGCGCGGGCGGTGCCGTGCGATCACTTCCAGGACGCCGAGGCGTTTCTCCGCAATCACGGCGAGCGCGGCCGTCAAATCTCGGTGCTGACGGCGGGGTCGTACCGGATCAACCCGGCGCTCTTTGAAGTGGTGACGCCGGCCACCGCGAAGGCGCACGACATCGTGCCGTCGCAGTTGCACGTCTACCAGCTGCCGCCCGATCGAGTCGGCATCGTGACGATGCTGGACGGACGGCCGATCACGGCCGGTGATCTGGCCGGCCCCATCGTCGCCGGGCACGAGAGCTTTCAACGCGGCCAGGCGTTCGTGGACGCGAAGGGGTGCCGCGGCCTTCAGGAGGAGGTGCTGCTGTCGGGTTCATGGAACCTGAACCCCTGGCTCGTGCAGGTCGAGCAGGTGCCGCTGACGGAGATTCCGATCGGCTACGTCGGCGTGGTCGTGAGCTACGTCGGGCGTGAACATCTCGACGTGTCAGGAGACACGTTCACGCACGGCGATCTGGTCGAGCGCGGACGGAAGGGCGTCTGGGTCGAGCCGCTGCTCCCGGGCAAGCACCCGATCAACGTGCGCGTCATGAAGGTGGAGCTGGTGCCGACGACGAACATCGTCCTGAACTGGGCGCAGCGGACGGAGGCGCATCATTACGACGAGCGGCTGTCGTCGATTAACGTGCGATCGAAGGACGGGTTCTCGTTCAGCCTGGACGTGTCGCAGATCATCCACATCGGCATGAAGAATGCGCCGCGAGTGATCTCGCGCGTCGGCTCGATGCAAAACCTCGTCGATCACGTGCTGCAGCCGACGGTGGGCAACTACTTCAGGAACTCGGCGCAGGAGGTGACCGTGCTCGACTTCCTGTGGGCGAGATCGGAGCGGCAGCGGGAGGCGTTTCAGAACATCCGCAAGGCGATCGAAGCGTATGACGTCGAGTGCATCGACACGCTGATTGGCGACATCGCGCCGCCGGCGGATCTGATGAAGACGCAGACGGATCGCAAGATCGCGGCGGAGCTGCAGCGCACCTATGACGCGCAGCGCGAAGCGGAAGTGCAGCGCCAGACGCTCGAGCGCGAAACGGCGATCGCCAACCTGCAGAGCGAGGTCGTGCGCTCCGAGCAGATGGTGCGCATCTCGCAGCAGAACGCGCTGGCGGCCGCTGAGACGGCGCGTGGTGAAGCCAACGCGACCAGGCTGCGCGCGGAAGGCGCGGCAGCGGCGGTTCGGATGGCGGGCGAAGGCGAGGCGGCGTCGATCCGTGCGGTTGGCGCGGCCAAGGCTGAAGCCTACCGCCAGGGCATCGACGCCGTCGGGGCGGCGGGTTACACCGCCATGCAGATGGCCTCGATCCTGGGCGAGAACAAGGTTCGCCTCGTGCCTGACATTGCCGTCAGCGGCGACGGCGGCGGGCTCGTCAACGCCATGCTGGCGCGCATGATGGCTGCCGGCGGGACGCTCGAGCCGCCCAAGTAAGTCCGCGTCGCTGTCGTCCTCCCTCGCGGCGCTGCCGCGGGGGAGGACCCCCTTGACAGTCATGGGACGCCCACCAACTAATAGGAGGCGCCCCGCTGACGCGGGGACGGTCTTGACCCAGAAACTTGACTTGATTGTGCAAGCTTTGGAGAGGTCAAGACCTCGAGTCGATTCACCCGCGAGGCCTCCCATGACGCTTGCAGTCACGCGCTGGACCCGGATGGCTCCCCTGTTCGTCGCCGTCCTTCTCATCGCCGGCACACACACCCTCAAAGGCGCCAACAAGCGCATCGTCCTCATCGCCGGCAGGCCGAGCCATGCGCCCGGTGAACACGAGTTCCGCGCCGGATCGATGCTGCTGCAGAAAGCGCTTGCCGGCGTCAGCGGCGTCACGGTCGATGTCATCACGATGGGCTGGCCGACCAAGACCGTCGACGGCCAGGCGGTCGACGACAATGCCGCGCTCGACAACGCCGATGCCGTGTTGATCTACGCCGACGGCGGCGGCGGTCATCCCGCGATTCAGCGCGATCACATGAAGGTCATCGACGCGCTGGCGGCGAAGGGGGTCGGCCTGGGCTTCGCGCATTACGGCGTCGAAGTACCGGCGGGCGCGAGCGGCGAGGCGATGCAGCGCTGGAATGCCGGCTACTACGAGACGAACTTTTCGGTGAACCCGATGTGGGCGCCCGGCATTCGACACGTTCCCGAACCATCCGGTGACCAGGGGCGTCAAGCCGTTCGGCAACAACGACGAGTGGTACTTCAACATGCGCTGGACGCCTGATGCATCGGCGATGAAGCGGTTGACGCCGATCCTGACGGCAAAGCCGAGCGACGAGGTTCGAAAGGGACCGTATGTGTCCCCCAAGGGCCCATACCCGCACATCATCGCTGACAGCGGCAAGGTGGAAACGATGATGTGGGTGTACGAACGGCCTGACGGCGGCCGAAGCTTCGGATTCACCGGCGGCCATACCCACACCAATTGGGGCGATGTGAGTCAGCGCAAGGTCGTCTTGAATGCGCTGCTGTGGATTGCCAAGGTCGAGGTTCCGCGCAACGGCGTCGAGGACACCATTACGCCTGCGGACCTGACGGTCAATCTCGACGACAAGAGAAGGAAGTGAGCGGTTCGCAATTCGCCGTTGGCGACTCGCAGTGAATCTACTGAAAGTACGCGTCGACGGTTTCGATCGAACCGTCGGCGCGGTACTTCAACTCCGTCACCTTGATGTTGCGCAGATGCGTCTGTCCGCCCGACAGCTGCGCGTCGTGATAGAAGAGATACCACTTCCCCTTGAATTCAACGATGGAGTGATGATTCGTCCAGCCGAGGACCGGCTCCAGCACCTTGCCTCGCACGGTGAATGGACCGTAAGGCGACTTGCCGGTCGCGTACATGATGAAGTGCGTGTCGCCGGTTGAGTAGGAGAAGTAGTACGTCCCGTTGTACTTGTGCATCCACGACGCTTCGAAGAAGCGCCGGCCGTTGTCCCCGTAGGTCAGCGGCTTGCCCGCTTCGTCCAGCAAGCACGACGTCCTTCGGCGCCTCGGCGAGGCTGACCATGTCGTCGCCAAGGCGCGCGACCTTCGCACTGAGCGCCGGCTGATCCTTCGCGGGGTAGACATCCTTCGGATTGTAGGTTCCGGTCGCCCATCGCTGCAGCTGTCCGCCCCAGATGCCGCCGAAATACATGTAGAACTTGCCGTCGGTGTCTTTGAAGACTGCCGGGTCGATGCTGTAGGTGCCCTTGATCGGTTCGGGTTGTGCTTTGAATGGACCGGCGGGCTTATCGCCGACGGCGGCACCGATTCGAAAGACGTCCTGCTTGTCCTTCACCGGAAAGTACAGGTAGTACTTCCCGCCTTTCTCCGCCGCGTCCGGTGCCCACATCTGCCGGCCTGCCCACGGCACGTCCTTGATGTCGAGGGCGACGCCGTGATCGGTGATCGGGTCCGCCAATCGCGTCCATCGACAGCACGTGGTAATCGCGCATCGCGAAGTGGCTGCCGAGATCGTCGGCCGGCACGCCGGCGTCGATGTCGTGCGACGGATAGATGTAGATCTTCCCGTTGAACACGTGCGCGGAAGGATCGGCGGTGTAGATCTGTGTGATCAGCGGCTGCGTCAGAAACTTCGCGGGATCCGGTTTCTGCGGCGCTCCACCCTGCCCGTCCACCAGAGCGACGGATGCGACGGCGAGACCCACAACACACGCGATTCCACATCGACACATGATTCTCACCCCGAGGGGCTTTCGCCCCTCGGACTCCCCTACACGCTCGCTCGCGGGGCCCCGTCCGCCCCGCGCCGCTCGCGTGGGCTCACTCGCGCGCTCGTTCGCCGGTTGCCAATTCGGTTGAAGACGAGTTCTAGGAACTCCTGCCTGTCAGTTCACGTGATTGAGAGGCGTCGTGAGCATAGACCGGGCGGCCATGGCGGGCAAGTAGTCCCCTCTGGCAGGGCGGCTGGCCGCGAGAGTATAAACACGAACATGAAAGGAGCCAGCGCGTTCGCACTGACGAGCGCGATGTTGATGGTGTGCGCCTGGTCCCCGGGGTGCGGCTCTGCGAAGTCCACGCCGACGACGCCCTCCCCGACGCCACCGGCATCACAGACCTGGGCCGACGAGTTCGATGGGCCCGCGAACACGCAACCTGACCCGTCGAAGTGGACCTACGATCTCGGCAACAACAACGGGTGGGGAAATCGAGAGCTGGAAACGTACACGAATTCAGCCCAGAACGTGCACGTCGATGGCTCCGGCCACCTGATCGATTCACGTCGACCGCACCGACTCGGGCTATACGTCGGCCCGCATCAAAACCCAGGGACTCCTCTCGGCTCGCTACGGCCGGATCGAGGCGCGCATCCGTCTGCCGTTCGGCCAGGGCATCTGGCCGGCATTCTGGGCGCTGGGAACCAACATTCCGTCGGTTGGATGGCCGCAATGCGGAGAGATCGACATCATGGAGAACATCGGGCGCGAGCCGTCGATCAACCACGGCAGCATTCACGGTCCCGGCTACTCGGGCGGCAACTCCGTCACGGGCTTGTTCACGCTCTCTGGCGGGATCAGGTTCTCGGACGACTTTCACGTGTTCGCGATCCAGTGGGCCGCGCAGACGATCACCTTCTCGGTAGACGGCACGGCGTACAGGACCGTCACGCCATCCTCGCTTCCACCCGGAGCGTCGTGGGTGTTCGACAATCCGTTCTTCTTGATCCTGAACGTCGCAGTCGGAGGAAATTTTCCAGGGAACCCCGACGCCAGCACGCAGTTTCCGCAGGAAATGATCGTGGATTACGTGCGCGTATCCGGCGTGTAGCGGAGGAGACGGAGAGGACGGAAGAAGATCAACACGGAGGCACGGGGACACGGAGAGCACTCGTCTCACGCTGAGGGCACTGAGGAACCAGGCTCGCGCAGAGGCCGCAGAGGGCGCAGACACGCTTTCTTTATGGATGGGTTCTCGGAATTCTCCGCGCGAGACGGGCTAGCATCGCTGGCCCGACGCCGGCCTTGGCCGGCGTTCGAGGGCACACTGGAATTGAGAACACGAACGCTTCGGAATTAAGTCGCGCTCGTGTTCTCGATTCCAGCGTGCCCTTCACCGCGCGAAGCGCGGTCGGGCCAGCGGAGTTTCTCCGCGTCCTCGGCGGTCTCTGCGCGAGAATAGAGTCAATTCTCCGTGTCTCCGCGTCTCCGTGTTGAAAGCTTGTTCCGTGTCCTCCGTCCCCTCCGTCACGGTCTCACCACCATGCGAAGCCGTTCGCTGTGCAGTTCGTGCAGCAGTCGCATGATGTTGTACGCGGTCAACTCCACGAGCACCGTCGTCACCTTCGAGTGAAGCGGATCGCTCAGCTCGGCCTCCACGCTCTTCATCGCTGCGACGAGGCGCTCCTCCTGGCCGGCCAGCTCCTGCTGTGTGACGACACCATCCGCGAGTGCACTCGTAAAAGACTCCAGCTTGCTGACGCGCTCCTGGATCGCCGGGTGCTCAGCCTTGTCATCGAACCAGCTCGTTCGGGCCACGGAAACCTCCAAGGAATTGCTGAATGCTGATTGCTGAATGCTGATTGAGAACCGGTTTCAAAACCGATAGCCGGTGACACGGTTTGAAACCGGTTCTAGAATTCGCTCACTCATAAACCCTTCACTAACTGCTTCAGCGCTGTGAGCCGTTCCTGCAGCGATGCACGGCCACTCTGCACATCGATCTTCTTGACGATCGGCGGCGGCAGGAACTGCCGGTCGGTGCACTCGAGAATCGCCGCTGTTTCCTGGAGTTCGCGCTCGAGACCCTGCGTCGAGGGCATGAACTCGGAGACCACTTGCGCCAACGCTTCACGGGTCACGTGATTCGCGCCGGCCAGAATCGACGCGCGCAGAGCGCGGCCGACCATTCCTTCGATATCCGCGCCGGAGAGATGACCGGTCTGCGGAATGGCCGGCACATCCTCAACGGCCAGCTGCGACCCGAGCTTCTTCGCGAGAATCAGGAACATCTGACGGATTTCCGATTCGTCGGTCGGATAGAACAACGGGATGTGCACCTCGGCCCGGCCCTGGCGCTTGATATCGATGGGCAGCAGATCGGGCCGCGCAGTCAGCAGCATCCAGATGATCCGTCCGCGATACCGCGTGTCGCCCATCTGCGCCGCGATCATCGCAAACACCCGGCTCGACGTGCCCGAGTCTCCTTCCGACTCGCGGCTGCCGAGCGCGGCGTCCGCTTCGTCGACGACGACCACGACGGGACCCATCGCGCGCAGGACCGACAGGACGCGCTCGAGGTTGCCCTCCGTCTCGCCGACGTACTTCGAGCGGAAGTTCTTGAGGATGACGCAGGGAACGCCGATTTCCCCGCTCACGCATTGCGCGAGAAAGGACTTGCCGGTGCCCACCGGCCCACACAGCAGGTAGCCCATCGGCAGGCTGTCGAGCGCGCCGCGCTTGAGCAGCGCCGCGTCTTCGCGCAGACGAGCCTTCGCCGCGTCGTGACCGACGACCGTGTCGAGCGTCCACTTGGGCTCGATGAACTCGAGGAGCCCGTGACACTGCCGCTCGAGCAGCCGCTTCTTCAGCGAACGGAAGACCGACGAGTCGAGTCGCTTGCCGCTCTCACGTGCAGACTGGATCAGCACGTTGAGATCGGTGTTCGAGATGCCGGCGGTCAGCTTGGCCAGTTCGGCAGCATCAAAGTCCGAGTACTCAGTGATGGTCCGATCGCCAGCCGCGGCCTTGATGAACTCTTCACGCGCCTTCTCCTCGGGCAGCGGGACATCGATGGTGGCGACGTGTGGATTGCCGGTCAGTCGATCGCTGAGGTCGGCGAGCTTCTCATCGATCATGACGAACGCCATGTTCAGCCGCTTCACGTGCGGGCTCATCGCCCAGTTCAGCATCGTCACGAGCTGCGAGGACGCCTGCAGGTTGAGCCGTCCAGGTTCACCGGTGGGAAAGACGTACGAGGCCTGATCCATGATCAGCGCGAGGCTCTGACGATCGTCCTCGGGAGCCATGATGTTCATGCGCACGAAGCGATCGATGAGCGCGAAGGTGGCCGCGGGATCCTTCGGCAGCGCGCTGAGGTCGCCCAGCTTCTTGTTCGCCAGCGTGACCATGTCCTTGAGCCGGCGTTCGTCGCGCCCGGCGAAGGCGCGCAGCCCTCGACCGAGGTCGTAGTGCAGCACCAGCGACCAGCGGCCGAACAGCTGCTCGGCAAGAAACTCCGACAGGACTCCGTATCGCGACGAATCGTCGCCGCCGATGCGAAACAGGTCGTAGGTGTTGCCGCACAGGACGAACGCCGCGGTCGTGCCGGAGAAATACAGGTCCGCCAGCTGCGAGGCCCACGAAGGGAACCAGGCCGGCAAATCGGCCGGCCGGCGCGGCTGGGCGTCAGGCATCATTGCGAAGCACCCCGCGCAGATCGCTTTCGAGAATGGCGGGCGGCTCCTCGAGTTGCTCGCCAAGGCCGGTCAGGTGCTGCAGCTCGCTGACCGCCTTCTCGGTCTGCCGCATGCTTTCCGCCGCGGAATCAACCTGGCTGCTCAGGAAGTCCGGGTCCTGACGATTGACCGCCATCTCCGCCAGCGCCTGAATCTTCCCTTCGATGCGATCCAGTTCGACGGCCACGAACTCGGCGTTCTTCTTCGCCTTGCCAAAGTTGTCGAGCCGGAGCTCGCCCATGGCGATGCTGTCCTGCAACGATCGAACGACGCGGTCGTCGCCCGCCGCTTGCGCGGTGGCGAGACTCTTTCGCAGCTCTTCGAGCCGCCCGGAAATCTCCTGCCCGTCCATCGTCTTCAGAAATCGATCGAGCGCGGTTTTCGACAGCAGCAGGCGCAGGAACAGCCAGAGCAGACGATCGAGCCCCGGCGTGCGAATGTCTTCCGCCGCGCCTGCCTGATTGCCAGCGGCGCCTCGCACGCCGGCGGCGATTCCTCGCATCTCGAGGCAGCGCCCATGCAATCGCTCGAACCGCGTACGAGCCTCCGAGGGCAATCCGTTCAGCATCGTGACGAGCGACACCGCGGGCACGGCGGCAGCATCCCCAGGACCGAATCCCCGCTGCGCGTGCAGCTTGGCGTCGATTGCGGCCCGGAATCGAGGCATCGAGATCAGGCCGGTGAGATACGCGAGCTCCCCCGCGCCGACGAGCGGCAGCAGGACCGGCGCGAGCGGTGTCAATGCGGCAGCGGCCGTACCGCCGAGAAAGAACAGGAGATTCCACCGGAACAGGAACGCTTCCTTGAGATAGTCCTTGGTGTCTGCACTTCGTGGCGGCACGTTCGGCGGCGGACTGTCAGGCAGCTTAATCATCGCCAGCCCGGTTGGAGGCGGACAGGTTGTCGATGATGTCGCGGATCTCGAAGACGTACTTCATGAACTCCGGCTCGCGCTGCATCACCTTGGGCGGCCGGTCTGGCGGCGGGACCTCCATCTGCCGAAGAATCGTGCCGGGCGCCGACGAGAAGACATAGACGCGGTCTCCCAGGTACACCGCCTCCTCGATCGAGTGGGTCACAAAGAAGACCGTCGCCTGCGCTTCGCGCCACAGATCGACGAGCAGCGCCTGCATGTGCAGCCGGGTCGTCGGATCGAGGGCCCCGAAGGGTTCGTCCATGAGAATGATGCGCGGCGACAGGATCAGCGTCCGGGCAATTGCGACGCGCTGCCGCATGCCGCCCGAGAGCTCGCTCGGATACTTGGTCGCGTCGCGCTTGACGTCGAGCCCCACCTTCCCGATCCACTCGCGCGCGCGTTCGCGGCGCTCCGCCGCCGCGACGCCGCGGCATTCCAACCCGAACGCCACATTATCTTCGACCGTGCGATTGTCGAACGAGGTGTAGTCCTGGAAGACCATGCTGCGATCGGCGCCCGGGCATTCCACGCGGTTGCCCGCGACGAGCACGGTTCCCTCGGTCGGCGGATGATGCGGCCGAAGCCCGGCAATCAGACGAAGCACGGTCGATTTCCCGCAGCCTGAGGGGCCGAGGATCGCGATGAACTCGCCTTTGTGCGGCAGGTCCGGCACCGAGAACGTGATGTCGCGGACGATCGTCACGCTGCCGAATCGCTTCGTGACGTTCTTGAACTCGACAACGTTGCCAGGTGCGGCCGGCGCGGCCTCGGGATCGGTCACCGTCAGTCCTCAACCGAACGATAAGGAAACAGCCCGCGCTGGAACCAGAAGAGCACGCGGTCGATGCCATACGCGAGCACGCCGATGATCATCAGGATCAGGATGATGTGCTCGGACATGCCGCGCCGCTGGCTCGCCATCAGGAGATATCCGAGCCCGTGCTCGGCGTTGATCAGCTCGGCGAGCATGATATAGCCGAAGGCCAGCCCGAACAGGTGTCGCAGGCTGTTGTAGATATCGGGAAGCGCGAGCGTGACGAGCACCTTCAGCACGACCTGGTGCGTCTTGGCGCCAAGCGTTTGCGCGGTTTCGACGTACCGATCCGGGACGCCGACGACCGCAGCGACCGCGTCCGAGTACACGAACGGCACGCAGGCGATGAAGATAAACATCACCTTCTGCGTTTCGTCGATGCCAAACCAGAGAATCGTCAGCGGGATGAGCGCGGCAACGGGCAGATTGCGTCCAAAGAGCGCAATCGGCGCACCGGCTGCTTCAATCACCCGCCACGCGCCAGCGGCAATGCCGAGCGGCACGCCGACGAGAACCGCCAGGCCGAATCCCACCAGCACGCGTTTCAGCGTCGCGGCAATGCTCTGCAGGAGCGCGCGTTCCCTGAACAGGCTCGGAAAGCTTCGGATCACTTCGCCGGGACTCGGCAGAATCACTGGCGAGATCCAGCGATCCTCGGATCCCAGTCCTGACGTCGCGATCCACCACAGCAACACGATGACGCCGACGGCCAGTACGCCGACGAGCCGCCGCGTCATTCGTGGCGGCGAGATGCGGAGCGCCAGGAGCTCCGGTTTGGCGTCGCCCGGCATTTACTTCGCGCCCGGCGCGGCTTCCGCCGGATACACCTTCACCTCGACGCGCCGGTTCTTGGCGCTGTTCTCGGGATCGGACGGATCGGCCGGACGATCCCATCCCAGACCGGCGGTGGAGAACTGATTCGGTTGCAGCGACGGGAACTTCCGCACAATCGCTTCCTTCACCGAATTGGCGCGATTCAACGACAGCTCCTGGACCAGGCTCTTCGGCACCGACGCTTTCATCGACGCATCGGTGTGTCCTTCGATGACGATCCGCGCGGCGCCGTACTGGCCCGCCAGCTTGCCGATTTCCTCGACGACGAATCCGACGTTCGGGTCGTAGAGCTCTTCGGCGTCCTTGCCGCCGGAGTCGCGCGTGACCTTCTTGTTGAGATCCCACGAGTTCGGGAAGAAATGGATCACGACCGTCTTGGTCAGGATCTCGTCCTTCTCGCCTTGCACGGTTCCGGCTGACGCCGGCGCGAAGTGGACGTCGTACTCGTTCTTCTGCGACGCGAATTTCGGCTCGGACGCGAGCTTCTGGATGATGGAGAAGTCCATCACCTGATCGAACGGCGTCTGCTCGGTGACCGCGTTGATCCGCTTGTAGAGGAAGTACGCGGTGGACCAGGTGCGCTCGAAACTCGTCGGGTTGTTCTGGTTCAGGAAGAAGTCGCGATTCTCGGCGTAGTTGGTCGAGTGCGCGTCGCCGAGCATCCCGAGCGCGTCTCCCTCAGGAATCGAATAGCCCGCTGCCATCAGCTTCGCGACCTTCTGCTTCGACTCCTGCGACTTCAGATCGACCATCGCGTCGAAGATGCCGCGCGTGATCCCCTCCATGATGTCGGGATTGTCCTTCGCGAAGTCGGCGCGCGCGAACCAGACGTCCGCGATCAGCTTGTTCGCCGTCGCGGTCGTCACCAGCATGTGATTGCCCTTGACCTTCTCGAGGTTGTAGATGTCGGGCGCCCAGCTGACCACACCGGCAAGGCTCTTGTCGGCATTGAACGCGGCGGCCGCCTGGAAGGCGTCCTGCGTGAACTTGAACTGGACTTCTGCCGGCTGAACGCCCGCGTTGATGAGCGCGTTCAGGATGAAGAAGTGCGACGGCGAGTTCTGCGCCAGCACGACGGTCTTGCCGCGCAAATCGGCCATCGTCTTGATCGCGTCGCGGACAACGATGCCGTCGCCGCCGTTCGACCAGTCGACCTGCTGATAGACGCGCGGCATGACGCGCGAGTCCTTGCGCAGTCCTTCGAGAAAGAGCGGGATCATGTCGAGCGTCGCCCAGCCGATGTGCAGGTTGCCGGCCGCGTACGCATCGCGCATCACGATCGGATCGTCACTCAGCACGAGTTCGACCTTGAAGTCCTTGCCGCCGGGCGTCTTCCACAGCTTTCCGGGTTTGAAGCCGTTGTTCGCGAGAATGATCGGGCTCCAGCCGGCCCACACGTTGATGCCGAAACGCACCGTGCGGTCGGCCATCGGCTTGTAGCTGGAGATGCCCTTGACCTCCGGCAGCCGTGTCGCCGCGACGTAGTTGTATTCCTTGACCGTGGTGATGCCGGCGCTGTCCGGCGCTTCCGCGCCGGTCTGCATCTTCTTCAGCTCGTCGGCCGAGAATTGACCCGTCTGCGACTTCGGTCCGATCGCGCCGTATCGCCACAGCGCGAGGCCGACGAGACCGAGCACCATCAGCAGGACGGCGACGTAAAAAGCAGGTCGGGGCTTTCCGTTGGCCATGAATCAATGCTCCTGTCAGCAGCCCATTGAAGGCTGCACTACACTTCTCTTATCCGAAGGGTTTCGCCCCTCGGAGTCCCCCTCTCGCGCGCCGCTTCGCCGGTTCGCTCCGTTTCCGCCTCCGCCAAGGCTACGGCGAGACCGCGCCGAAGCGCCTTCGGCGCGAAGGCGGGCGCGTGGCTCGCTTCGCTGCGCTCGCTCGCGCTGCCGAGTCCGTCTCGGTTTAATTCGTCTGTTTCTCGGTGGCTTTTTCGGCCGCGGGTCCGAGGTCCTTGGCCGTCTGGGCCATCGGTGACGTCTCGGGAGACTTCAACCCCAGTTCGACCTCGAAATCGGTGAGCGCCTGTTCCGCGAGCTGGCCTTGCATCCGCTCCTCTGCCTGGATTTCGGCGATGCCCTTCGACGAGAGGTCGGCAGCGACGCGGACCTTGCCGCGGTTCTGATCGATCTTCTGCTGGATCACGCTTTCGATCTCGCCGAAGTCCGTCGTCAGGTTCATCTCGAACGTTTCAGACAGCTTGGCGATCTCGGCCTCGGCCGAGCTCATCTTCAGCTCGGCGTCGTACTTCTGGATTTTTTCGCGCAGCTCGATCAGCTTTTCGTTGGCGTGTTGAATCTTCTTCAGGTTGTTGCCGTAGGCGGTCTCGTGCATCTGCAGCTGGCCCTCGTTGGCCGCCATCTCCGTCTTGGCTTTCTGCAGCTCCAGCGCGAACTTTGACGCGGTCGCGCGATCGCCGGCCTTGAGATAGGCCTTGGTTTCCGCCTCGAGCTTCTGCACGTGTGACCGGTTGGCGGACACCTGCCGGTTCACGCGCTCGACCAGGCCGCGATACTGTTCAAGCCCTGAACGGCCTTCCTTGAGCTGTTCGACGGCACGGTCGTATTCGTAGCGCATCTGGGCCACGGGATCGGCCTCCCAGAAGATGTTCGCCACCTTGTTTATCTGCGCGACGAACGCCGACCAGAACTTGTGGAAAATCACGGGGGCTCCTTCTAAAAATCTACGAGTTACTTCCTGGCAGGTTCCCGTTCGCCGCCGACCGCCTCGGCGAGGATCTTGCCCTGGTAAATACCGTCGAGTGCCGTGCGCAGCTCGGCGCCGGTTCCGGCGCCGATGACGTCTCCGCCGGCGTCCTTGAGGAATGCAAACTTTTCCGGGCTCGTATCGAACGCGACGAAGTAGGTTTGCACGCCTCCTTCGCTCCGCCGCCAGATGTCTCGCGCGACATCGTCGGGGCTGCGTCCATTCGTGTTGTCGCCATCGGTGACGACCAGGAGGTACTTACGGAACACGCCGGCGCGATAGAGATCTGGCCGCGCCTCTCGCATCGCATCGCCGATGGCGGTGCCTCCGCCCGGACGCGGCAGGCTCGCCAGCGTCGCTCGAACCGCGGCGCGATCGTACGGCTGGATCGGCCGCAGGACGTGGACGCTGCTGGCAAAACTGTAAACGCCAATCTTGATCGGAAAATCGGGTCGCTTGGCCACGAACGCGTCGGTGGCGTCGAGCATCGCCTCGAGCGCTTCCTGGGCGACGACGTATTTTGGGCGCGAGTCGCCGGGCGCATCCTGCTTCATCGAGCCCGACGTGTCCACGAGGATCGCGACCGCGGCCCCCAAACCCTCCTCGACTTCGGCTTGATAGGGAGCGTCGGACTCGGGAGCCTCCTTGGCGGACCTGGACCGGTCGCGGTGCGCGCTCGGCTGGCACGCAAGAACAACAACCGACGGGAGGAGAACGGCAAGAGCCAATTCTCGGATTCGTCGCGCGACAGAGCGGCTGCCCATTCCCGGTGAGGGGGAGTTTATCGTCCGCCGTCCGGCGCGATCAAGCACAGGTAGCGATCCTGGCGAGGCTTCGCCGTTCCGTCTCATTCAGGCCTTCGATGGGCGCAGATCAGACGTGCAATGGGGACACCTGGCCGCCTTGGTCGAGATGCGCGAGACGCAGAACGGGCAATCGCGCGCGTCGTCGGTCGGCGGCGTCGGCGCCGGTGTTTTCAGCCGGTTGATCTGCCGCACCAGGAGAAAAATGACGAACGCGACGATCAAGAACTCCAGCACCGTGTTGAGAAAGACGCCGTAGTTGATCGTTGGAGCGCCCGCTTTTTGCGCATCGGCCACCGACGCGTACTGTTGCCCGTTGAGCGCGACGAACAGGTTCTTGAAATCAATCCGCCCGATGACCATCCCGATCGGCGGCATCACGATATCGTTGACAAGCGAGCTGACGATCTTGCCGAAGGCGGCGCCGATGATGACGCCGACCGCGAGGTCCACCACGTTGCCGCGCGCCGCGAACTCCCGGAACTCTTTCATCATGGACATCGTGAGAGTCCTTCGATTGTAGTTTCCAGTTTCCAGTTTCCAGCTTCCAGATCAAAGCGGTGAATGGTGTCTGCCGCTCGGTGAATCGCGAATCGCCGCGGTGTCTGCTTTTCTCACTTGCCAGCAGCCAGCAGCCAAAGACACTACTTCTTATAACTGACCCGATAAATCACACCGGCGAAATCATCCGAGACGAGCAGCGCGCCGTCGGGCATCACGAACACGTCGGCCGGGCGTCCCCAGGTCTGTCCTGTGGTCTGTGTGCCCCGTGTGGAGGCCACGCCCTGCAACCATCCTTCCGCGAACGGCGTGAAGCTCGTCACCGTGTTGCCTTGAAGCTTCGCGACCATGACGCGGTATCCGATTGGCACGGACCGATTCCACGAGCCATGCTCCGCGATGAAGATCTGGTTTCGATACTCCGCCGGGAACATCGTGCCGGTGTAGAACCGCATCCCGATCGCGGCCCCGTGCGGATCGAGTTTGCGCGCCGGCGCCTGGAACTCGCTGCACGCGTGCTTGTCGCCGAACTCGGGATCCTTGACCTCTCCCGCATGACAGTAGGGGAAACCAAACGCGAGCCCTCTTTTTGGTGCGTGATTCAGCTCGTCTGGCGGAATGTCGTCGCCAAGGAGATCGCGTCCGTTGTCGGTGAACCACATCTCGTGTGTCGTGGGGTGCCAGTCGAACCCCACGCTGTTGCGGACGCCGCTCGCGAAAATCTCGCTTCCACTTCCGTCCGGCTTCATCCGGAGGATCGTCGCGAACCGGGAATCGTCGGGACGCTCGCACACATTGCAGGGACCGCCGACCGGCACGTAGAGCAGGCCATCGGGTCCGAAGCGAATGAACTTCTGGCCGTGATGCGATTCGGTCGGCAAATCGCTCTTGACGACCACGGGCGCAGGCGGCTTCTCGAGATTCGCTTCGATATTGTCGTATCGGGTGATCCGGCTGATCTCGGCCACGTAGAGCGAACCGTCACGGAACGCGACGCCGCTGGGATCCTTGAGGCCTTCAGCGATGGTGTAGACCTGGTCGGCCTTCTGATCCTGATCGCGATCGACGATCGCGTACACCTTGTTGAAATCGCGGCTGCCGACAAACAGCGTGCCCTTCGCACCCATGACCATTTCGCGTGCGTGCGGCACGCCGGTGGCGTACAGAGCAATGCTGAACCCTGGCGGCAGCTTGATCTGATCGAGCGGCAGCGACGCGGGCGCCTGCGCGGTCCACGCCGTGACGATGGCAGCGGCGGCCGTGGGGAGCAGCAGCCTGTACATATAAGGAGGAGCATAGTCGATCGGCAGTTTGGGGAGGATTTCAGCGGCAGATGTTAAATTTTTCGCTTTATGCTATTTTCATAGCACCTTTTGCCGTTCATCACCGTCCAATGCCCTAGAACGCAGGTTTGAACGGACCATGGACGGAGCGATTGCACCAATGACGAGACAACCTCTTCCGCCCGTAGGCGGAGTCCAGAGAATGAGTTACGACCTTAGCCGGCGCGAACGTCAAATTATTGACATACTCTACGCGAACGGCCGGGCGACCGCGGCGGAGGTCCAGGCCGCCCTGCCCGACCCGCCGAGCTATTCGGCCGTCCGGGCGATGCTTCGGATTCTCGAGGACAAGGGGCACGTCCGGCACGAGCAGGATGGTCCCCGCTACATTTATCTCCCGACGGTGGGACGTGACAACGCCAAGCGATCGGCGCTGCGCCACATGCTGAAAACCTTTTTCGACGGTTCCGCCGAACAGGCGATCTCGGCGCTCCTCGACGAGTCGTCGCAGAAACTGTCGGACGCGGAACTCGATCGTCTGGCGCGTCTGATCGATCAGGCACGGAACGCCGGAGCCTAGCCATGAGCATTCTTCACTTTCTCTCGCTCGACTCCGAATCCTCGTGGATCCTCGTCGCCGACATCGTGCTCAAGGCGACGCTGCTGTTGGTCGCGGCCGGGGCCGCCGCCTTCGTGCTTCGCCGCGCATCCGCGGCGGCACGGCACATGGTCTGGACGCTCGCGCTCGCGGGTGTGCTCCTGCTGCCGATGCTCTCGATCGCGCTGCCTCGGTGGCAGGTGTCTTTGGTGACGATCGAAACGGCTGCCAGCTCCCAGCTTCCAGCTTCCAGCTTCGCGCTCTCAGCTCAGGATCGCGCGCCCAATTTCCAATTGCCCGTTTCCGGTTCGCAGCCAGCCTTCGCTCATAAGTCGTGCGAAGGCTGTCCCGCCGAAGCGGCCGTGGCCGCGAAGGCGGACCAGACCGGATCCCGGATTGGTCAAGCCGCGACCAACATGTCTTGGTCCACGATGCTCCTGGCGATCTGGCTGAGTGGCGCGCTCTTGATCCTCGCGCGGCTCGCCGCCGGGATCGTCGCGGTCCGCTGGATGTCACGGCGCACTCAGCGGGTGACCGACGCGCCGTGGCTTCAGCAGGCCCGCGCGCTGGCCGAGTCGCTTGGAGTGTCTCCGCGGATCGTCTTCCTTCGCAGCAACAGTGCGACCATGCCGATGGCGTGGGGCATCCTGCGACCGGCCGTGTTGATGCCGTCAGAGGCGGATGAATGGCCGGCCGAGCGGCTGCGGATCGTGTTGCTCCACGAGCTGGCGCACGTCAAGCGGCGCGACTGCCTGACGCATGTGCTCGCGCAGATTTCGTGCGCGCTGCACTGGTTCAATCCGCTGGCATGGATGGCCGCGCGGCACGTGCGCACCGAGCGCGAGCGCGCGTGCGACGACCTGGTGCTGGCCGCCGGAACACACGGGCCCGACTACGCCGATCAACTGATCGAGATTGCGCGCGTGATGCGCTCCGGCCGGTTCCCGGCGGTGCTCGCCGGTGCAAGCCTGGCGATGGCCCACCGGTCGGAACTCGAGGGCCGGCTGCTGGCCATCCTCGATCCGACCGTTCCGCGCGCGGGCCTGTCACGGGTGCGAGCGTTCGGAGCGACATCCGCCTTTGCGCTGGCGGTCATGCCCCTCGCGTCACTGCAACCGTGGACGGTCGTGCCTGCGCAGGATCAGCTGCCCGCGACTCAGATTCAGCAGAGCACGGCGTCTGCCCAGCAACCGACGCCTGCCCCGACGCCGTCGCCCTCGCCTTCCGATTCAACCGAGAGGCGCGGACGTCGCGGTATCGAGCCACAAGCGCACGATGACACGGTGGAATCAGCCATTCAGAGCGCGGTCCAGAGCGGAGTGCAGTCCCGAATCCAGAGCAGTGTGCAGTCCCGCGTTCAGAGTAGCGTCCAGAGCCAGGTCCAGAGTCAAGTGCAGAGCGGGATTCAGAGCGCCGTGCAGAGTGGCGTGGCGTCGAGCGTCGCCTCCGCGGTGACGACCGGCATGCATTCGTTGATGGGCCACGTCGGTCTCGACGCGGTGGTCGATTCGTCGCTCTGGAATATCGCGGCGCAGGCGGCTGACCACGGCGATAACGCGCACGCCGCGCGCCAGAGCAAAGCAGACCCCAGGACGGTGGCCGCGCTGACCGCCGCGCTCAAGGATAGCGGACAAGGACGTCCGCGAAACCGCGATGCACGCGCTCGTCCAGCTGCGCGATCCGAGCATCTTCGATCCGCTCGTCCAGGCGCTATCGGATGGCTCGCCTGACGTCCGGGAGCAGGCGGCGTTCGGGCTCGGGCAGCTCCGCGACCGGCGCGCGGTCGAACCGTTGATCACCGCGCTGAAGGATCAAAACGCCGATGTACGTCAGCAGGCGGCATTCGCACTTGGGCAGATTCGCGACCGCAGTGCTGTGCCCGGGTTGAGCGCCGCGCTGAAAGACTCGAGCGACGACGTGCGCGAGCAGGCCGTGTTTGCGCTTGGACAGATTCGCGATCCCGGATCCGTAGACGCGCTGGTCGGCGCGGTGCACGACAGCAAGGCCGACGTCAGGCAGCAGGCGGTCTTCGCGCTCGGGCAGATCCGCGATCGGCGTGCCGTCGAACCGCTGATCTCGGCATTGAAGGATACCGAGGGCCGACGTGCGCGAGCAGGCCGCATTCGCGCTCGGACAGATTCGCGATCCGCGCGCGGTCGAGCCGCTGGTGATTGCGCTCAAGGACAGCGTCTCCGACGTGCGTGAGCAGGCGGCGTTTGCGCTCGGGCAGATTCGCGACCCGCGCGCGATTGACGGCTTGACCTCGGCGCTCAAGGACTCGAGCGCCGACGTCCGGCAGCAGGCCGCGTTCGCGCTCGGCCAGTTGGCGCGGTGATTCGGATTGCTGATGTTGATGGCTGATTGAACCCGTCAATCAGCCATCAGCAATCAGCATTCGAAAATCGACCCTGTCAGGGCGGTCCCTTTGGTGCCGCCAACCTGTTGTCGTGTCTGGAGATGCTAGGTTTTTAGCAGGAGAAGCGCATGACTCCCCTCGCCGTCTTTGTTCGCACGTTACTGAAGACCAGCGCGATCTTCATCGGCGTCACCACCGTGATGCTGCATCCGTCGTTCGAATGGTCCCGCGCGTCGGGATCGTCGTCGTCGCGCGTGACGGCGCGGCAGAACCCGACAGAAGCGGCGGTTGACGGCCTCGTCGCCGCGCTGAAGGACACCGACGCGGGCGTCCGCCGTCAGGCCGCAGCAGCGCTTGGTGAGATCGGCAACGCGCGCGCGGTGACCGGACTGATGGACGCGCTGAAGGACGCCGATCGCCGACGTGCGCCAGCATGCATTGTCTGCGCTCGGTGAAATCGGCGATCGCCGGGCGGTCCCCGCGATCGTCGGCCTGCTGAAGGACAGTTCACCTTCGATTCGCAGTCACGCCGCCTCTGCGCTCGGCGAGCTCGGCGACACCGCCGCAGTGGATCCACTGATTGCCGTCATCCGCGACGCGAATGCCGATGTGCGGCGGCACGTCATTTCGGCGCTGGGCGAGCTTGGAGACTCTCGCGCCCTGCCGGCCTTGACCGCGGCCCTGAAGGACGAGGACGTGGCGGTGCGGCGGGCGGCCATCTCGGCCATCGCCGAGATCAGCGATGGCGGCAGTGGTCACAGATTCAACATCGGCAACCCTCACCCGCATCCACATCCGCATCCGCACCCGAATCCAAACCCGAACCCGAACCCGCAATCCGAACCCCAATCCGCGGCTCGGGAATTGACAAGAGGAGCACTGAGGTGACCCGGACCATCGCGGTGGCGGTTGTCGCGCTGCTGACGCTCACCGGTTCCGCCAACGAGAACCGTGAACCGTATTCCCAGGCGCGAAGCGTTCACGATCTCGTCGGCGACCTCGCGGCGCAGGATCCCATGGTGCGGGCCCGGGCCGCCTGCGAGATGCGCGAACTCGGTGACGCTGCCGCCGACGCGATCGAACCCCTGACGAAATTGCTTGGCGACGCGGCGCCGGTTGAACCTGTTGTCTGCAGCCGTAACTGGTGGCGCGGTAATCCCAACGACCTGACGTCGCCCGGCGAGCAGGCCGCAGCTGCGCTGGTCGCAATCGGCACTCGCGCCTTTCAGCCGGTGCTGGGAGCGCTTCATAGCACGCTGTGGACGGCACGCCGGAATGCCGCGTGGGCACTCGGGGCGTTTGACGATCAACGCGCGGTGGAGGCGCTCGTCGAGGCGCTGAAAGATCGCGAACCCGGCGTTCGCGAACAGGTCGCGTGGGCACTCGGCGCGATCGACGATAAACGCGCCGTGCAGCCGCTCATCGGCGTGTTGAAGGATCCCGACCCACGGGTACGGCGCCAGGCGGCGTGGGCCCTTGGCGCGATCGACGATCCGGCCGCCGCCGACGCGCTCTCGGCAACACTGACCGACGACCGACGAGCGGACGCGCGAGCAGGCAGCCTGGGCGCTCGGCGCCATCGACGATCGAAGCGCCGTGCCCGCGTTGATCCGATCGCTGAACGATCAGGGTGAGCGCGTGCGCAAGCAGGCGGCATGGGCGCTCGGCGCGATCGACGATTCGCGCGCAGTGGAGCCGCTCGTCAAGGCGCTGTCCGATCAGAGCAACGGCGTCCGCCAGCAGGCCGCCTGGGCGCTCGGCGCGATCGGCGATTCACGCGCGCTGCCCGGCTTGCTTCCGTCGCTCAAGGACGCCGACGCCGGCGTGCGAAAGCAGGCCGCATGGGCGATTGGCGCAATCGGAAAGTGAGGGCGGGAACGTGCTGTCGGACCTTCGCTATGCGGTACGGTCCTTCCGGAAAACGCCTGCGCTGACGGCGATCGTCATCGTCACGCTGGCGCTGGGCATTGGCGCAAACACGGCGATCTTCAGCGTCATCGATGCGGTGCTGCTGCGCCCCACGCCGCTGCAACACCTGGATCGACTGGCCATGGTGTGGGAGACCGATCGCAATACCGGCACCACACGCGAGCCGGCGTCCTTTCCTGACTTCATCGACTTCAAAACACGAAGCCGCACCTTCGAGGATCTCGCGGCAGTCATGGCCGGAGAGGTCAATCTCAGTCCCGACCACGGCGATCCGGTGCGGCTGCCGGTGCTCCAGGTATCGGCAAACGCCCTTCCGACTGCTTGGACTCCAGCCGATCGCTGGCAGGACTTTCACCGCCGACGAGGACCGGCCGAACGGCGCCCACGTCGTGCTGATCGGCGAGCGCCTGTGGGAGCGCGCGTTCGATCGGCGTCTATCCGTCATCGGATAGACGCTGCGGCTCGACGAACGCCCGTATATCGTCGTCGGCGTCATGCCGGAGGGCGCTGATTTCGGAGCCCTTCAGATCCTGTCTGCGGCAGCCTACTCTCGCGGCTTTGCCGATCGCGGCATGAAGGCGAACGTTGACATCTGGATGCCGCTCCAGGGTGATCGACCACCAGCTGCCTCGATCGACGCATCCGCTCTTCGTGGTCGGACGACTGACGCCCGGGCGCCACGCACGACGCCGCGCATGGCGAGCTGGCACGACAATCGCCGCCGATCTGGAACGCACGTATCCCGGAGAACGCCGCGCGTGGCGCCAATGTCGAGACGCTCGATGTCGTCGTCTTTGGTCCGGTGCGTCCGGCCCTCTTCATCCTGTTGACCGCCGTCGCGCCTCGTCCTGCTGGTGGCATGCGTCAACGTCGCAAATCTTCTGCTCGCACGAGGGACCGCCCGTGCTCAGGACGCGGCGGTTCGTCGCGCGCTCGGCGCATCGCAGGGACGGCTTCTGAGGCAGGCGCTTGCCGAGACGATGCTGCTGACGATGACGGCGGCGGCGGCCGGGATCGCGTCTGCGCCTACGTGGTGTTCGCGCGCTCGTGGCGATTGCGCCCGCGGAGGTTCCGCGGCTTTCGCTGGCCACGATCAAATTCCGCGTGCTTATCGCCACGCTGGCCGTCGCCGTGTTCGTCGGGATTGCTGTTCGCGCTTGTCTGCCCGCTTGGCAGGCTCGTCGAGCTCAATCTGCAGTCGTCGCTGTGCGGATAACACCGAACCGCGCATCGGCCGGCCCAGCACAGGGTCGGATTCGCAGTGTCCTCGTGATCGTCGAGCTCGCACTCGCCGTCGTCCTCGTCTGCAGGGCGGCGCTGCTGATTCGAAGCTTCTGGACGCTGCAGCAGGTCAATCCCGGATTTCAGAGCCGAGGGCGTCTTGAAAGCCGAATACCAGTTGCCGCCGTCGCGATATCCCGGCTGATTTCCGCGGTGGCCGGACTTCAAGGCAGCAGCATGAATTCACGCGCGCGCTGCTCGCGCGTGCGGCGGCGCTTCCCGGCGTCCGTCGGTCGCGATCGCCGGGAATCACCCGCTCGATCCAGGGTTCACAAACTCGTTCACGATCGTCGGCCGTGAGGCTGAGGCGAAGCACGTGGCCTGAAATCTCGATTCGGCGAGTGAGCCCGTCCTACTTCGAGACCGTGGACCTCGGGCTGGTTAGCGGACGGCGTGTTCACCGACGGCGACCGCACGACGGCGACTCCGGTGGCGCTGATCAATGCGGCTGCGGCCGCACGATTCTTCTCGGACCGCGAATCCGATCGGCGCACGATTCGCTTCTGGGGAACCGCTCGCACCATCGTTGGAGTCGTTGCCGACGAGAAATTTCACGGCATTGCGGAGGCGTCACCAATCGCCGCCTATACGCCGGTCTCTCAGACGCCGTCCGCAAATGGCGCGGGTGTGCTGCTGGTGCGGACGTCTGGCAATCCGACCACAGCTTCGGTCAGGCCGTCACCGGCGCAATCCACGACGATCGATCGGGGCCTCGCGGTGTTTGCAATCGAGCCGCTCGACGGTTACGCTGTCGCGATCGATCGGGCAACGCCGCTTCACCATGCTTCTACTCGCGATTGTTCGCCGCTGTCGCGCTGACTACTCGCGGCCGTCGGCGTCCACGGCGTACTCAGTTATGGCGTCACACAGCGCCGCCGGGAGATCGGCATCCGCATGGCACTTGGGGCCCGCGCGGTGGATCTCGTGACGCTCGTCGTGCGCCAGGGAATCGGACTCGCGGTCCTGGGTCTGGCGGGCGGCCTCGCCGGCGCTTTCGCTTTGAGCCGGTTCCTGAGCACGCAGCTCTTCGGGATCACGCCCACCGATCCGGCCACTTTCTCAGCTGTCGTCGCGATTCTCCTGGTCGTTGCGCTGGCGGCCACCGCGGCGCCTGCTCGTCGCGCCGCATCGGTCGATCCCGTCGTCAGCCTTCGAAGCGAGTAACCCGTGCGCACATGGCTTCAGGATCTACGTCACGGCGTTCGATTGCTGCACGCGTCGCCGGCCTTCACCACGATCGCCGTCGCCGCGCTGGCTCTCGGTATCGGCGCCAACACCGCGATCTTCAGCGTCGTCAACACGGTGCTCATTCAACCGCTGCCGTACAAGAGTCCCGATCGTCTGGCGATCGTGTGGGAGCACAACCTGCCACGCGATCGCAAGGACAACGTCGTGTCGCCGGGCAATTATCTTCACTGGCGCGACATGAATCGGGTATTCGACGAGATGTCGATCGTGAGCATGACGTTTCGCACCGCCTACACCGGCGACGGGCAGCCGGAAGAGTTGCCGATGCAGGTCGTGAACGCCACGCTCTTTCCGATGCTTGGCGTGAATGCCGCGGTCGGACGAGTCTTTACTGCGGAAGAAGATCGGCCGAATGCCAGTCGCGTCGTGCTCCTGAGCGATCGGTTGTGGAAACGGCGCTTCGGCGGCGACCCGGACGTCGTCAATCGCTCCATTCGTCTCGGCGGCAATCTGTTCACCGTCGTCGGCGTGATGCCGCGTGGATTTCTCTATTCTCGACAAGAACGTCGACGTCTGGGTTCCTGCCGGATTCTGACGGCGGAGGCGAGAACACCGGGCGGACGCTGGACGATGGTCATCGCGACGCTTGAAGGATGGCGTCAGGTTCACCCAGGCACAGGACGACATGACGCGCGTGGTCGCGAGTTGACGGCGATGTTTCCGAACGTTGATACGGGTTGGACGGCACGCGTCGTGCCGCTGAAGGAGCAGCTGACCGGCGACGTCCGGCCGGCTCTCCTCGTGCTGGTCGGCGCGGTCGGCTTCGTGCTGCTGATCGCCTGCGCGAATGTCGCCAATCTGCTGCTTGCGCGCGCGACGACGCGTCAACGCGAGCTGGCGGTTCGAGCGGCGCTCGGCGCGGATCGTGGTAGATTGATCCGCCAGTTGCTCTCGGAGAGCCTTCTCTTGGCGTTGATCGGCGGCGCCGCCGGGATCGCGCTTGCGTGGTGGGGACTCTACCTTCTGCGCACGTGTGGCGGCAACGTTGCGGTCCCGCGACTCGAGTTGGTCGGCGTCAACGGCTGGGTTCTTCTGTTTGCGGTGCATGTCGCGCTGGCCAGCGCGCTGTTGTTTGGCGTCATTCCGGCGTCGCCGCGGCCGGAACGAGCCTGACCGAATCACTGAGGGAAGGTGGGCGAACCGGGACGCCACGTCGCGGCGGCCGTGCGCGGCAGGCGCTCGTCGTGATCGAGATGGCGCTCGCGCTGGTGCTGCTGGTTGGCGCCGGCTTGCTGGTCCGCAGCTTCATCACGTTGATGCACGTCGATCCCGGCTTCGACCCATCACGGACGCGTGACGATGAAGGTCACTCTGCCTTCGGCAAGTTATCCCGAAGCGTGGACAGTCGATTGCGTTCTTCGATCGATTGTTCGATCGCGTCGACACGCTTGCCGGGCGTGCAGGCCGCCGGCGGCATCAGCTTCCTGCCGCTCAACGGACTTGGTGCGGGACGAGTTTCACGATCGAGGGACAGGAGAAGCCGCGGCAGGGCGACGAGCCGGTGTCCGACGTGCAAGGTCGTCACACACGACTACTTCAAGGCGATGGGCATTCCACTCCTCCGCGGACGATTGTTCGACCGCCGTGACACGGCGCCGAACACACGACGCGTCATCGTCAGCGAGACGATGGTGAAGAAGTATTTCGGCGAATCGGATCCGATCGGCCAGACGGATCGTATTGTCTTGGAACGACAAGGGGCCGGATGAGATCGTCGGCGTCGTCGGCGACGTGCGATCCGCGAGCCTCGAGACCGAGCCGCACGGGGACCAGCTATCTGCCGCCTGCCCGCTTCGCCTACCCATTCATGAGTGTGGTCGTGAAGACGAGCGACGGAAACATGCGCGTCGCTGCCCTCGGTGGTAAACGCCGTGCATGAGATCGATCCGGATGTGCCGGTCTCCGACATCATGCCGATGACGGAAGTCATCTCCGTATCGACGGCACAGCGTCGATTGACGATGGTGCTGCTGATGGTTTTTGCCAGGCGTGGCGCTCGTGCTCGCATCGGTCGGAATCTATGGCGTCATCAGTTACTCGGTGACACAGCGCACGCAGGAGATTGGGATTCGTATGGCGCTCGGCGCGCAACACCGCGACGTCTTGCGCATGGTCGTCGGCCGCGCATGGTGCTGGCGATCGCGGCATCGCGGTCGGCGCGCTCGGAGCCTTCACCTTGACCCGGCTCATGACTAAGCTGCTCTTCGATGTGCACCCCGCAGGACCCGGTGACGTTTGGGGCCGTTTCTGTTCTGCTCGCGCCGTGGCCGTCGCTGGCCAGTTATCTTCCCGGCCGTCGCGCAACCCGTGTCGATCCGGTCGTCGCGCTCCGGGCCGAGTGAACGAACCTTGTAGAACCTGTAGAACTTGTAGAACCTGATAGTCGCCGGACCCTGGAACCCGGCTTTTGCAGTACGATTCGCATGCATGCTGCTGGCGTGGGCGGTCATCGCCCTGCTCATTCTCCTGACCGGCTTGTACGTCGCGGCAGAGTTCGCGGCCGTCAGCGCGCGACGCAGCCGTCTCCGCCGGCTGGCGGAGGACGGCAACGTGCTTGCGGCTCGGCTCCTGCCGGTTCTCGAAGATCCCGCGAGCGCTCGATCGCTACATCGCCGCGTCGCAGGTCGGCATCACGCTGTCCAGCCTGATCCTCGGCGCCTACGGCCAGGCGACGCTCGCGCCGCGGTTGACGCCGCTCCTGGCAGCGCTTCGAAGGACTGCAACCGTCGACGGTCGAGTCGGCGTCCGCCGGCATCGTCCTCGATGTTTCTGACCACGCTGGCGGTCATTCTCGGCGAGCTCGTGCCCGAAGTCGCTGGCCCTGCAGAACCCGACCCGGACGGCGCTCTTCACCGTGCTGCCCATGCAGTGGTCGCATGCGCGCGTTCTCGTGGTCGATCACCGTTCTCAACGGCAGCGGGGTGCTCCTCCTGCGCGCGCTTCGCATTCCCTCGACCGGCCATCGTCACGTGCACTCGCCGGAAGAGATCGCGCTGCTGATCGCTGAAAGCCGCGATGGCGGGTTGCTCGAGCCCCAGGAACAGGTGCGCCTTCATCGCGCGCTTCGTCTGGGCCTTCGCACCGCGCGCCAGCTGATGGTCCCACGGGCTCGGCTGGCGGCGATTGACGCGTCGCTTCCCTTTGAGGAAGTGCTTCGCGTGCGTCGCCGCGAGCCCCTACAGCCGGCTGCCGGTCTATCGCGGATCGATCGACAACATCGTCGGCATCCTTCATACGAAGGATGTCGTGATGCGCTACGTGCAGGGCGGCAGCTTGTCGGTCGCGTCGCTGCTGCGCCCGATCGTCCGCGTTCCCGAGACCATGCCGGCCGATCAGACTGCTGACGTTCCTTCGCGAGCGCCGCAGCCACCAGGCGCTGGTCGTGGACGTCAACGGCGTCGGTCGTCGGGTTGATCACTCTCGAGGACGTCGTCGCCGAACTGCTCGGCGGCGTCGCCGACGAATTCAAGTCGATGCAGGCGCGGCCGATTCGGCTGTCCGACGGACGGCTGCGCCTTCCGGGGTCGATGCGGCTCGATCAGGCTGCGCCGCTCGTCGGACCGCAGTGGCGCGATGTCGATCGGCACGGTCGCCGAGCAGATCACGACGGCGCTCGGTCGCGTACCAGAACCCGGCGAAGAGACTCGACGTCGACGGTCTGCACGTCGAAGTCGAAGCCGTCGAAGGTGACGCCATCGCCTCGGTCATCGTCGGCGATCGCCCAGGCAGGACGAGGGCGCCGAGTCGTGACGCGCCGTTCTGATCATCGCGGTGCTCATCATTCTGAACGGCGTGTTCGTCGCCGCTGAGTTTGCGATCGTCGGCGCACCGCGGGCCGCGATCGATCGGAAGGCTCAGGACGGCAATCGGCTCGCCCGCCTCGGTCCAACGCGTGCTCGACGATCCGAAGCAGCAGGATCGCTACATCGCCACGGCCCAACTCGGCATCACGGTCGCGAGTCTCGGACTCGGGCATGTACGGCGAGCACGTGCTCGCCGATTGCGTTTACGCGGTGCTTGGCGGCCACGGTCTGCCGCGGCTGGCTCGCGTCGCACGGCGTCGCGAGCACGATCGCCGTTGCCATTCTGACCTACTTTCACATCGTCATTGGCGAGATGGTCCCGAAGTCGCTGGCACTGCAGTACGCCGAACAGCTGGCGCTGTGGATCACGCCGCCGATGTTCTGGATCCGCAACGCGCTGTTCCCGTTCGTGCTGGTGCTGAACGCGCTCGGCAATTACGTCTTGAAAATCATTGGCGTCAACCGGCAGGCGCAAAACGCTGATCAGTACTACACCGCCGGAAGAACTGCAGCTGATCGTGCAGGAGAGCGAGGATCTCGGGGCGATCCGGGCCGAGTCGGGACAAGATGCTGCAGGAGCTGTTCGAGTTCGGCGATCTCACGGCGGGCGAGGTGATGGTGCCGCGCGTGCGCGTCGTCGGCATGCCGCTCGGGACCGACACCGGATCAGATCCGCGAGCTCCTGGGCCGCACGCCGCACACGCGCTACCCGATCTACGAGCGCGATCTCGATCACATCGTCGGCATGGTTCACATCAAGGATCTGCTGCGCGTGCTGCTGCGCAACGAATCGATTCGGCGAAGCCACGCGCGACCGCTGCCGCTGGTCCCGGAAACGGCGGCTCTGGATTCGGTGCTGTCGACGATGCGCCGGGAGCGAACGCAGATGGTGATCGTGCTCGACGAGCATGGCGGAACGTCCGGCGTCGTCACGCTGCAGGATCTGTTCGAGGAGGTCGTCGGAGAAATCGAGGAGGGCCCGAGCGGTGCGCCGCAGGTCTATCGCGACGCGGGCGGACGGCTTCGCGTGCCGGGAACGATGCGGCTCGACGAGCTCGGTCAGCAGTTCGATCTCGATCTGGAGCACGAGGACGTCGACAGCGTCAGCGGCCTGGTGCTCACGGTGCTCGGCCGGCCCCCGGCCGTCGGCGACACCGTTCGCTACGAACGGCTTGCAGCTGGAGGTCACCAGCGGTCAAAGGGCCATGGGGTCGATGAATGCGCGGTGTCGCTGGGCCAGCCTGATTAGCGCTGCGGGACAGCTAGATCTCACCGCGCGCGGCGGCGAGTTCGAGCTGCTGATCGGTCGCCTCGACGAACTCCCCTTCCCACTTGGCGATGACCACCGCCGCCAGGCAGTTGCCAATCACGTTCGTCATCGTCCGTCGCCATGTCCATCAGCTCGTCGACACCGAGAATCAGCGTCACACCTTCGAGCGGCAGGCCATAGCTCGCGAGCGTACCAGCGAGAATGACCAGAGACGCCCGCGGTACTCCGGCGACACCCTTGCTCGTCAGCATCAGCGTCAGCAGCATCGTGATCTGGTGCGCTATCGTCAGCTGCACCCCGGCAGCTTGTGCCACGAACACCGCCGCCAGCGACAGGTACAGTGTCGTTCCATCAAGATTGAAGCTGTAACCCAGCGGCAGGACGAACGAGACGATCCGCCGCGGAACGCCCAGCCGTTCGAGTAGCTTCCATCGCGCGCGGCAGCGCCGCCTCGCTAGACGTGGTGGAGAACGCGATGATTGCAGGTTCTTTCACTGCGCGGATGAACTTTCGCAACGGCACCTTGAATATGAGCGCAATCGGCAGAAACACCCCGAGAATGAGCACGGCCAGCGCACAGTAGAGCGTCGCCACCAGCCAGGCGAGGTTGTAGAGGACGCCGAGTCCGCCATGACCGACGGTATAGGCAATCGCTGCACCGACGCCGATCGGCGCGTAGTGCATCACGATGTTCGTGAACTTGAACATGGTCTCGGCGACCGCTTCGCACCAGGCGAGCACCGGGCGTCCCTTGTCACCGATCATTCCCAGCGCAATCCCGAAGAAGATGCTGAAGACGACGATCTGAAGGACGTCTCCTCGTGCCATCGCGTCCAGGACCGAATCCGGGACAACGTGCAGGAGAATCTGGTCCCACGTCTGCGGTTTCGCCGTGATGTCCGACGCCTGACCCATCGGCAGGTTGACGCCGACGCCGGGCTTCGTGATGTTGACCGCAAGCAGGCCAATCGACCAGCGCCAGTGTGGTGACGACTTCGAAGTAGATGAGCGCCCGCAGCCCCATGCGTCCTACTACCTTGAAGTGCCCTGCACCGGCGATTCCGGCGACCAGCGTCGCGAAGATCAGCGGCGCGATCACCATCTTGATCAGCCGAAGGAACAGCTGGCTGAACGGGCGGAAGTAGACGGCGTACGCCGGATGCGTCGCGTCGATGATGGCGCCGACGATGATCCCGAGAATGAGGCCGGCGAAGATCTGCTGGGTGAGGGTGAAGCCGCGACGCGGCGCGGGTCGGGGTTGTGGCCAGTGCCATTCGAAAACGTATCCTCCCCCGGAGGGCGCCGGGCTCTCGCGATTCTATCTGAAGTGATCTTGCTCGGGTTCTTCAAGGTTCTGCTGGGTTCTACAAGGTTCTGCCGGGTTCGTTCTGACGGGACGGAACTGAAGAACCTCGTAGAACCTTGAACGAACCCTGTAGAACCTCGCAGAACCCTGTAGAACCTGAAAGGGGGTCCTACATCCACAGTGATCGGGCCGTCAGCTCGCGCGGATCCAGGCCGGCCGCGCGACCGAGAAGGCGTTGCCGTTCGGGAAGATCGATCCTGAACCGCCACTCGTCTGCTCTGCCACCTGCGGTCGTGACCTGCTCCTGCCACTCCGGCCACCAGGCGAGGGCGCGCTTGGCGATTGGCTCGACGACGAGCACGTGCGCTCCCTGTTCGCGCGCTTCCACCAACCTCGCCAACAGCAGCGTTCTCCCGTGTCCGTCGTCGAGCTCGTTGATCGAGTACGCGGCCAGGATCCCGTGTCCCTTGCGGCCGCGGATCGGTGCGCGGACCAGGTCTCCCTGCCCTGCGTATCCGCTGATGCCGAAGTGACGATACGTCCAGCTCGCCTCTGAGACGGCCCATGGATGCGGTCGATGCCGTTGATCGACGCGCGGCCGCTCTCCAGTCGCCCACGCCGCGCCGGCCGCTCCAGTGCCACAGCCAAGATCGAGGATATGTGCGACGTAACGCGCGCGATCGATCGCGCGCGACGATCTCGCGGGTCACCAGAAAGTGCAGCGGTCCATAGAAGAGCGCAAACGCCGCTCGCTTGCCCGCCGTATTCAGCGCCGCCGCCCTGCGCCAGCTTCGCGCGCCGTTCGACGTAACACGACGACAGCGACCGCAGCGCGCGCGAGACCTCAGACGGTCTGAGATTCGCGAGGTGCCGTTTCTCGAGCGCCGCCAGCCAATCGGAAAACGACGTGTCCGTCACAATTAGGACATTCTGGCATCGAATCTTTCAGGACGCTGAACCCCTGATCACTGATCACTTATCCTGAATCCCTGCTCCCCGAATCCCTGATCGTTGAATCCCTCATCCTCGCATCACTGGATCCACGAATCCTTGAATCGCACGAGTCTTCGACTACACGCAGTTCAGTTCAGCGGGCAGGCTCCAACGAGGCTGCAATTTCTGGATTCGACGATTGGAGGATTCGACGATTAGCGATTCTCGATCAGTGATCAGTGATCAGGGATTCAGAGCTCGACCTGCATGCCGAGCTCGACGACGCGTTCGGGAGGGATCTTGAAGAACGCGTTGGCGCGCATGGCGTTGCGGGCAATGAGCACGAACAGTCGTTCTCGCCACAGCGGCAGGCCGGGGCGGCGTGTCGCCAGCAGGGTCTCTACGCCGAGAAAAAATGTCGTCTCGTTGAGGTCCATCGGGAAACCGCGAGCGGACGCTTCCTCGAGCGCGTCCGGAACATCCGGCTCCTCCATGAAACCGTACCGTAGCGTCAGGCGATAGAAGCCGTGGCCCAGGGTATCGACCGTCGCGCGATCGTCGGCAGTGACGTGCGGGACGTCGCTCGTTGTCACCGTGAGGAGGACGACCCGCTCGTGCAACACCTTGTTGTGTTGCAGGTTGTGAAGAAGCGTCGGCGGCGTTCCCTGCAGGTTGCTGGTCATGAAGATCGCCGTCCCCGACACCCGCTGCGGCGGGTACGTTTCGATGTCCTGCAGGAACCGGTCGAATGGATAGAGCCGCTCTCGCATGCGTTGCGCGAGGAGCGCACGGCCCGCTTTCCAGGTCGAGAGAACCGTGTAAACGACAATACCGACCACGAGCGGGAACCAACCGCCGTGGGCCACCTTCGTCAGGTTCGCGCCAAAGAATGCGAGCTCGATGAGAAAGAAGAAGAGCGCGATCGAGCCGGCCACGGGACGCCGTACGCCCCAGGCGCCGCGCGCGACGAGGTACGCAAGCATCGTCGTGATGAGCATCGTCAAGCTGACCGCGATGCCGTACGCCGCGGCGAGCGCGCTCGAGGAGCGGAATCCGACCACCAGCCCGAGCGTGGCGAACATCAACGCCCAGTTCACCTGGGGCACGTAGATCTGGCCCTGGTGATGCGCTGACGTGTACAAGATCTCCAGCCGCGGTGAATATCCAAGCTGGATCGCCTGCCGGGTCAGTGAGAAGGCCCCGGAGATCAGCGCCTGCGACGCAATGATCGCGGCCGCCGTGGCAAGGATCACGAGCGGAAGCAGTCCCCAGCGCGGCGCCATGAGATAGAAGGGCGACGATGCAGCGGCGGGATCGAGCAGAATCATCGCGCCCTGTCCGAGGTAGTTGAGAAAGAGCGCTGGCAGCACAATCGAAAACCAGGCCAGCCGGATGGGCTTTGGGCCGAAGTGGCCCATGTCGGCGTACAGGGCCTCTCCGCCGGTGACCACCAGGAACACGGCACCCAGGACGACGAAGCCGTGCCAGCCGTTCGCCTGGAAGAACGTCAGGCCGTGAAAGGGATTGAAGGCCGACAGGACTCTCGGCTCCCGCACGACCCACGAGATCCCCAGAATCGGCGATCGTCGCGAACCACACGATCATCACCGGACCGAACAGCATGCCCACGCGTGCCGTCCCGCGCGACTGGATCATGAACAGGATCACCAGGATCACGAGCGTGATCGGGACGATGTAGGGCTCGAAGATGTGGGTGACGACTTCGAGTCCTTCAACCGCGCTGAGAACCGAAATCGCCGGCGTGATCATGCCGTCGCCGTACAGCAGCGCCGCGCCAAACAAGCCGAGCGCGATCAGCATCGCGCGGCTCTTGCGCTGCGCATCGGGTCCCTGCGCGACCAGCGCGAGGAGCGCGAGGATGCCGCCTTCCCCCTTGTTGTCGGCGCGCATGACGAAGAGGATGTACTTGACCGAGATGATGAGCGTCAGCGACCAGAAGATCAGCGACAGCACGCCGAGCACGTTGTCGTGCGTCGCGGCCACGCCGTGCTCTCCGTGGAAACACTCACGCAACGAGTACAACGGGCTGGTGCCGATGTCTCCATAGACCACGCCGAGCGCGCCCAGCGTCAGCAGACCGAGACCGGAGGAGTGCTCAGGGTGCGGAGCACGACGGGGCTGCGGAGCTGGTCGGGAAGTGGATGGCGAAGACAACGCGGAAGTTGAGCCAGTCAGAAGGCGCCGGACCCCGCTGGGTGACATTCAACAGCCTCCAAAACGCCTGCGAGGTTAGCTGACGGGCTGGAGGTTGAAGGTCCTCCTCCGAAATAGTCGGATATGCCCCTGACGAGCCGCTGACTCGTCCACTGGTTCCCCCGCTCCGCGCGTCTGGCCGCGGATTCGGCTCGTTCGAGCATACGCCGGTGGCCCGGACGCGTCAAAATACGGCCGCCGGCCACGATCCACTCGTCTCGTCGGCGGAGTCGGCCGTCAGAACGCGCGGGAGGAATGATGAGGTACACGTGCGCTTGCATTGGTGGTCGTCTTTGCGGCTCTGCTTGTCGGCGCCGTGGCCATGACGGCCCAGACGTCACGCCCCGGAGAGACCATGCAGTTGTGGGAGTACCGGACGGAAATCACCCGCGAACGCGGTGTACCGGCCGAGACTCGTGCAGACTCGCATCGCGAAGCGGGTCCCACAGACTCCATGCTGAATTCACGAGGAAGGGATGGTTGGGAGCTCGTCGCCGTCACGCGGCGGGAGATTCGCGTGGACGACACGCTGCAGACCGAGACGTTCTACACGTTCAAGCGTTCGACACGATCGGTCAATCGGTAGATCAGGGTTCTACGGGGTTCGGCAGGGTTCTACAAGGTTCTGCAAGGTTCGTTCGGTTCTGCAAGGTTCGTTCGGTTCGCTCAGTCCTGAGAACGAACCCAGCCGAACCCTGCCGAACCTAGTAGAACCCAGCCCTCTCGTGCCTCTGACGCGAAATGGTAGACTCCTGCCAAATTCACGACGGTTGCAAGGAGCTGCCCTGTGATAATCGACGCTGGAACATCGTCTCTCTTCATCGCAGCAGTCGTGGTCTTGATCTCTCTTCTTCACTCAACCTATAGCATCGGTCCCACCCAGATCGGACTGGTCCGCAAACGATTCGGAGCCAAGCTGCCCGGAGATAATCCCCTGGCGTTCCGTGGGGAAGCGGGGTACCAGGCGCAATTGCTCATGCCCGGCCTCCGCTTCAAATTCGGCCTGGTGTTCGCCGTGACGAAGCACCCGTGGGTGCAGGTGCCCGCGGGCCAAATCGGCGTGGTGATTGCCCAGGTTGGACAGCCGCTGCCCATCGGCGCTAAGTCGGCGGTGTACAAACCGGAGTTCGGTAATTTCAGTGACCTGAACACGTTCATCGAAAAAGGCGGTCAAAAGGGCGTTCAGCGGCCGGTGTTGTCTCCCGGCACACTGGCTCCGATTCATCCCGTCGCCTTCATGGTGATTACCAAGCCGGAGGTGTTCGGCCAACCCATTTCTTCGGATCTCAGCACGTTAGCTCACAAGAAGGGCGCGCTCACGTACGAGGCGTTCGGGCTCGACGCACGGCAACTCGAAGTTACCCGAATCTCTCCGCATCCAACCGAGGCCGGAAAAGTCCTCGACATGGTGGGTGTCGTCACGACGTTGGAAGGCGAGCCTTTGCCTGCCGGTGATATCGCGAGCCGCCTGGGCGGATTCAAAGATATCGAAGTGTTGGAGTCCGTCGCTGGCGCGAGCTCCGCCACGGACGCGCGACTCATCGAGACCATTCTGGGCAACCAAAATGACAAGCACAGCGCCTACCAGGATTTTCAGAAGTTTTTGCAACTGGGCGGCAAGATCGGGCTGCAACACGACCCCCTGCTGTATGGGGCGTACAACCTCAACCCTTTTCTGGTCCGGGTCGAAGAAGTGCCCATGCTGGTCGTCGAGCAAGGTCAGGTTGCCGTGATGAAAGCGTACGTCGGTCTCCCGACGCAAGATACGTCGGGGATTGAGTTCAAGTTCGGCAGCCTCGTGCGGCCCGGCCATCGCGGCATCTGGCAGGAGCCGCTGCGAACGGGAAAGTACCCGATCAATCCTCGCTGTTACCAGGCCGTCATTGTGCCGACGTTTATCATCACGCTGAACTGGGCCGATGTTGTGTCGCAAGCGCACAATCTTGATGCGCAACTGAAGCAGATTGAGGCAAAGAGCAGTGAGGGGTTTCACTTCGCGATCGATCTGCAGGTGCAGATTCACATTCCAGACACCCAGGCTCCGTATGTCATCTCCATGGTTGGAAGCGTGGCGAACCTCGTCAACGAGGTGTTGCAGGCCGCGGTGGGCAACCATTTTCGCAACAAGCTGCAGAGCATGCCCGCGGTGAGCTTCATTGCCACTCGCGAAGCGGTGCAACAAGGTGCATTCGAGTACGTCAAAGAAGAACTGGCGAAATATCGGGTCGAAACGCGCGGCGTCTATATCCAGGCCGTGGTGCTCCCAGAGCAATTGGTGCAAGTGCTGACGGAACGGGAGATCGCCAATCAACAAGTGGACACCTACAAGATGCAGAAGTCGGCTCAGGACCAGCGCACCGAAACCGAGAAGGCCAAAGGCACTGCGGACATGCAGGCGGACCTCGCGAAGTCTCAGGTGGGTGTGGACATCCAAAGCAACCGGACTGCGGCCCGGAAAATGGAAGCCCAGGGAGAGGCCACGTTCATCGAGCAGACCGGCGCGGCCCAGGGCGCGCAGGTCAGATCTGTCGGTCTGGCAAGGGCGGAGGCGTACGACAGGCAGGTTGCCGCTCTGGGAGCGACCGCGACGGCGCTGGTGAACGCCGTCGAAGCTCTTTCGAAGAGCAATGTGCCGTTTATGCCGAACACGTTGGTCATGGGCGGCAGCGAGGGAAGCGGCACGCTCGGAGGAGTGATGGCGCTCTTGATGCGCCAGATCGACGCCGGGCTTGCCGCGAAGCCAGTGCCGACGCGACGCCCCGGGGATGACTACAAGCGAAGGGTGGCGGAGAGGGAGGGATTCGAACCCCCGGTACCCTTCCGGGTACAGTGGTTTTCAAGACCACCGCCATCGACCACTCGGCCACCTCTCCTATCGGGACAAAGCCTTCAACTATTGTAGCTTCTAGCGAGCGTCTCGACTGGAGTCGACGGCGACCGGCGCTCGGCCTGTACGTTTTGGAACAGCCATCGCGGCCGCCCTTCCATAACGTATCGCAGTATGGGTACTCACCAAGAGACGCGAGCAATGACCGCCGGGCTGCCTTCGCCGCCTTCTATTCCGTCGTCACCGCCGCCGGACGACCTGGCACGCGCCCTGGACGAGACCCGTGCTCGTTTCGTCGCCACTTTCGTCACAGATTGCGACGCCATCGCCGCGCTCCTGGAAGAAGCCCTGGCCCATCCCGCCAGTGATCCGCCGACGGAGCTGACCGAACGTGTGCATCGGCTCATTGGACTGCCCGGGACAATCGGATTTCCCACCATCAGCCGTCGCGCGGTCGACCTCGAGAGCCTGCTTGCCGCCAGCGTGGTTGATGCGCCGCTGGCACGGGTGGCACTGGAGAAGATGCGGCGCGCCTTCACTCATGATCTGGCGGACGCGCCAGCCATGTCGGCGCCGCAAAGCGCGCCTGCTACCGGTATCAAAATCCTGATCGCTGAAGATCATGCCGACCAGCGGAGAATTCTCGGCGTCTCGCTCGCGCACGCCGGGTTCCTCCCGATCGCCCTCCGCTCGGGCGAGGGCGTGGTCGACAGGGTGCGCGCCGAGCGACCGGCGTTGATTCTGCTCGATATCGCCATGCCGGGGCTCGACGGCTATTCGGTGTGCCGGCTCCTGAAGTCCGATCCTGAGCTGAGCGCCATCCCCGTTATCCTGATGACGACCGGTGCGAATGTGCGCCACCGGCTCGCCGGGCTCACGCTCGGGGCCGACGATTTCTTGAGTAAACCCATTGACATGCGCGAGCTGATCCTGCTCATTCGCGTTCGACTCGGAGGCTGACGGCTAGTGGCCTGTCCACGCTGAACAAGGACCAGATCGCGGAGCGCGGCGCCCGGATGGCAAGGCGCGACGACCGCGAATACCGGGAGTTTTCAAGGGAGGAGCAACGCCGCCAGCCGGGATGCCCCGCCCGCGAGATGGTCCTTGTTCAGCGTGGACAGGCCACTAGGTGAGCAGGGCGAGGACATCGGCCGCCAACGTCCGCGGGTCGAACGGCTTGATCAGGACTCCGGCGGCGCCCAGGTCTTTCATGCCCTGAATCTCGGCGACGATCGTCTTCGCCGTGAGGAAGATGACCGGCGTCGTCGCGGTTTCGCTCTGCATCCGCAAAGCCGCGATCGTCTGCGCCCCATCCATCATTGGCATCATCATGTCGAGGAGAATGACGTCCGGCTGTTCCTCGCGTGCCTTGCATAGGCCGTCGAGGCCGCCGCTGGCCTCAACGACGTCGATGTCGCCGCCGGCGCGGAGACTCATCGCCGCAACGAAGCGAATATCGGCGTCATCGTCGATGATCAGCACCTTCACGATGGTGTCTCGTCATCGGGCGCGTGTGTCGCCAGGCGAAACCAGAACGCGCTGCCGGCGCCTTCCTCGCTGTCCACCCCGATGCTGCCGCCGTGCTGCTCGACAATCGACTTGCAGATCGCAAGTCCGAGTCCGGCGCCGCCCTTCTCGCGCGCGTCGGATGGATCGACCTGGCGAAACCGCTCGAAGATCGCGCGCTGATAGACGGCGGGCACACCTCGGCCATGATCGATGACGCGGAACTCTGTCCATTTACCGTCTACGGTCACCGCGATCGTGACCACGCCACCGGGCGGAGAAAACTTGACGGCGTTCGACAGGAGATTGACGAGCACTTGCACGATCCGATCGGCGTCGCCATGGATGGAGGACGACACGGTCGGCGCCTCGACCCTGACGCCCTGTGCGCCGAAGGCGGCGAGCGACTCCATCGCGCGGCGCAGAATCGAGGCAATTGGGACGTGGGTGATTTGCAATTCGATCTTCCCGGTTTCGAGTCGCTCCAGATCGAGAATGTCTTCAATCAACGCCATCAGACGGATGGCATTGCGCTCAGCGAGCGCGACGACCTCGACCACGTGGTCCGACAACGGGCCCGCGGCGCCGGACGCGAGCAGGCCGAGGGATCCGCGAATCGAGGTCAACGGCGTGCGCAACTCGTGGCTGACGGTTGACAGAAACCCTTTCTTGAGCTGTTCCACTTCCTCGAGGCGTTCGACTGTCTGCTCGGCGACGGATTTCGCGGCTTCGAGTTCGAGGTTTTTCTCCTGGAGGATTTGCTCGATGTGCTTGCGCTCGGTGATATCGCGGGCAGCGGCGAACACGCCCTGCAACGTGCGATCGCGGTCGTAGAACGTCGTCGCGTTGTAGGACACGACGGTCATCTTGCCGTCGCGCGCACGCGCGGTGAGCTCGTAATTGGTGAGCTTTTTTTCCCGCAGCACCAGCTTGATCCCGGCAGCGGCGCGCTCCGGATCGGTGAAGTAGTTCTTGAACGGTGCGCCGATCAGCTCGTCTCGCGTGCATCCTGTGAGCGCTTCCATCTGCCGATTGACGTCCGTAATTATGCCGGCGGCGTCGGTCGTCATCAGGGCATCGATGTTGGATTCGATCAGCGAGCGCGTGTAGAAGTGCTGGTCGCGAAGACGTTGATCGAGTTTTTGCTGCTCCGCCTCGACGCGCTTGCGGGCAGTGTTGTCGGTGCCGATCAGGAGGTACCCGATGATCCCGCCCTGATCGTTGCGCAACGCCGTGACCGATACAATCGCGGGGAAGCGGCTGCCGTCCTTGCGAATATAGGTGAGCTCGTAGATATCTTCTATTCCGCGCGAGGCCTTGAAGACCAGCGCGTCGAAACCGGGCGAAATCGTCGTGCCCAGTTCCACGCTGAGAGTGTCGGCGCGGGCAACCAGCTCCTGCGGGTCGGAAATATCGGCCGGCGTGATCTTGTTGAGAACGTCGGCAGCGGCATACCCAAGCATCCGCTCGGCGCCGACATTGAACAGTTGGATGACACCCTTGTCGTCGGTGGCGATGCTCGAGAAGTTGGCGCTGTTGAGGATGGCGTTCTGCAGCGCGCCGGTCTTGAGGAGCGCTTCTTGCCGGCGCACCTCGGCGCCGGCGTCAGCGGTCATGGTGTCGAGCGTCTTGGTCGCGGCGGCCATGCGTCTGTTGGCTCAGCATGGCAGTCCAGAGGCGCGACTGTCTGTCCTGGTTTGCACAGCGCAAGTTATTTAGGGAACTCGCGCCCTTGCGCGGCTGTGCAGAACGAGACAGCCCTGCCGTGACCTGAGCGGTACAGTCTCATCCGAGGCAGAACCGTGAACACACCAGCCACCCGACACATCGCGACCGAGTGCGAGCAGATGCGTGCACGTCTTGACGCGGCCAACCAAGAAAATGAGGTGCTCAAAGCGTTGATCGACATGCAGTTCCTGCGGATTTACCGCTATCCGCTGGCAACCCTTTCCACGGGCACACTCGCCGAACGGCAGGCGCAGCTGGCGGCTTTTCCCTAGAATCACCGTTTCGCCTCGGAAGGAATGCTTGGGCATTCTGAGGTTCTGGCGGCGTGGCTGTTGGGGAGGAAACAACATGAGACGGCTTGTTGCGCTTGCCTTGGCGTTGTCACTCGTGGGCTCCAGTGCGCTGTCGGCACAGAAGCCGAAGAATCAGAAAGCGAAGTCGCAGGAGACCCACGGGACCGTCGTCTTCAGCGACACTCAACGGGAAGCCGCTCGCTCCTACTTCGTCACGCAACACGGCCGAGGCAACTGCCCCCCTGGCTTGGCCAAGAAGAACAACGGGTGCCTGCCTCCGGGACAGGCGAAGAAGCGCTACGTCGTTGGCCACTCGCTGCCGCACGGGATTGTTGTCGGGGAGCTTCCGCTGGAACTATCTGTGAGGATAGGACCCGCTCCCGCGGGTTATCGATACGGGATTCTCGACGGAGATCTGGTGAAGCTTGCGCTTGGGACCATGCTTGTGGTGGACGCAATCGAGGGCTTGGTCCGGTAGCGTTCGTTGGGTGCGAGCGTGAACGCCGCTCAACAAAGGGTGAAGCTGACGAGGCCCGAACCGATCGCACAGGAAAGCTTGCGTTCCCCTCCCTGCTGAGCCAGACTGTCGCTGCTTCAATACCGAAGCAGCTCCCATCAATTAGAAAAGGTGCGCATGGTGAAAACGAAACACCTGTTTGTGTCGGCGATCGTCTTCGGCCTGATCAGCGGCGCGGCTCTCGCGCAGTCCAAGGATTCGCTGGTTGGCACGTGGAAACTGAACGCCGCGAAATCGACGGGCCTGACTTACAAGAGTGGCACCAGCAAAATCGAGCTCGCCGGCGCAGGCGTCAAGTTTACCGTTGATCTCGTTGGTGCGGATGGCAAGGTCAATAAGTGGGCGTTCACCGCCAACTTCGACGGAAAGGACAATCCCGTCTCCGGTAGCAGTCCATACGGCGATGCGGTGGCTTTAGAGCGCGTCGACGCAAACACGACACGCATCATCAGCAAACTCGCCGGGAAAGTCATGACCACTCAGACCATCGTCGTGTCCGCCGATGGGAAGACACGGACGACGACCACCAAGGGCATGGACGCGAAAGGCCAGAAAGTCGACACCGTCTCGTTCTACGAGAAGCAGTGATCGGTCCGCGGCGGTCCGGGCAGTGAGGCTAACCGTAAGCACGGTAGTCGCTGCCCGGATCGCCGCGGCAGTCCCGGCACTGACGCTCGAACCAGCCGGTTTGCCCGCCTGACCTACATCGACATCGATGCGCCCCAGCCGAAAAGCTGATCGTCGGTCACGGCCAGCACGATGTCATTGACACCGGCGCGCTAGCGGGAGCCACACGCGCTCGAAGCGCGGATCGACGAAGCTCGCAAATCCCGGCGCGCGACTCTCCCATCCGTTGACGCCCGAATACACGGGCTCACCATTCACGAAGACCGTCACGTCGTCGCTGTACCCAATGCCGGCCGGCAGGCGCCTGGCGGACGATGCGCGTGACGCGTCGTGCGGAGGAAGGCGGTGAATCGGCCTTGCTGCGGCTTCGCGGGAAAGAGCCGGTTGAGGTTCACGAGTCCGGATTCCTCGGTGGCAACGGCGATCCACTTCAGATCTGCGGGCACCGCATCGACCGGACGCGACAGCTGCCGGCAACGGTCCCGCGACCTCCCAGTTGGTCACGAATCCCGGCGGCGGTGGCGCGGGCTCAGTCCGAGGCAGCGATGTCGCTGCCGGTCTGATGCTGATGTTCGAGAGCGCCGCGGCCCACTCCCCCGGCCGATTGTTGACCCGCGCCCAGAACCCGACCTCGCCGCTCGTCGATGCGTGTCTCAGTCGCGGCACGCTGAGCGTCGGCTTCGTCGTCTCGCCGACGAACACGTCCAGCTTCGACCCGCGGATTTCGACGCGAACGTGCGTCCACTGATTGCGCGGCCAGCGCGCCGGCGCGGTGAATTCGGGATAGAGCTGCCAGGTCGAGCTGCCGTTGGTGCGCGGCGCGTACTGGATCGCCATGAATTCGCCCGAGCGCGCAGGCCGGATGTAGATGTTCTCGTGATTGGTCTGCGACTCACGCCGGAACGTAATGCCGATGAAGTCGCCGGAGTCCATCGGCGCGACGTCAAGCTCGATGGTCCCGTCCGCAAGAATGAATCCGTGGCGCCGCGCGTGCGTGTTGTTCTTGAGCCACAGCGCCTGTCGGCCGAGGAACGAATCGACCTTGATGTCGCTCTCGCGTCCGGGGTCGACCTGCCAGTCGCTGAGACGCTCTGCCAGTTCGGTCGACTGTACCGGATTGGTCAACGGCGATGAACGTCCGAGCGGATGGACGATGGCGCTCGCAGAGACCATCAGCGCGAGGGCGGCGAGAGTCTGGTACCGGGACATGGCGGCTCCTCCGCGGACGTCTGGTCCGATCCGCAACCCGAGAGCCGCCACAAAAACGAAGAGCGGAACCTCGGGCCGTGAGTCGGCCAGGGGCTCCGCTTCTTGCACAACGCGAATGCACCTTCAGGTCGAAGGCCCCTATCCGCGTTGCGGTCGAATGAACTCCTTTCAGGATAACACGCGCCGGTGCTTCAGCCGTTCGTTTCGCGGTATCCTCTGCGGATGCCCAGCAACGTCATCGCCACCACGGATCTCGCGGGTGTTTTCGCCGTGCCGCCGTTGCCGCGGCGATACCGGCACCCGCCGCACGATTGATTTCGACGCCGCCGAGTCGGTGGCCAAGCACATCGAGGACGGCGGCATCACTCGCTACCTCTATGGCGGCAACGCGTTTCTCTACCACATCACACTCGATGAGTACGAGACGTTACTGGGCTGGCTCGATGGGTTCGACGCGTCTCGATGGCCGATTCCGAGTGTCGGACCGTCGTTCGGCCGTGCCATCGATCAGGCGAAGCTTCTTCGACGCTACTCGTTCCGAACAGTGATGGTGCTGCCCTGCAACGATCCGCGCGACGCGCTGGGGATGGAAGCAGGCCTGCGCGAAATCGCCGACGCCTGTGGTGTGCCGCTGATCCTCTATTTGAAGTCGGAGGACGGATTCGGCGCCGACAAGGATGCCGGTCTCGACGCCGTCGGACGTCTCGTCAACGACGGAGTGGCTGTCGCGATCAAGTACGCCGTCGTTCTCGACGATCCACTGAGCGATCCGTATCTCGAAGGCCTGCTGCGCCGCGTCGATCGACAGCGCGTCGTCAGCGGCATGGGAGAACGTCCAGCCATCGTTCACATGCGCGACTTCGGGTTGCCGGGCTTCACCACGGGCTCGGGGTGCATCGCGTCGCGTGCGTGCAGCATGATGTTCGAGGCATGCGTCCAGAAGGATTGGATCCCGAGCCGAGGAGCTGCGAGCCGAGTTCATGCCGCTCGAGGATCTTCGCGACGCATGGGGGCCCGCGCGCGTGCTGCATCATGCGACCGAACTCGCCGGCATCGCGACGACGGGACCGATTCCACCCTACGTTTCGCTCTTGTCTGACAAGAAGGTGCAGGAGCTCGCACCGGTGGCCCGAGCGCTCCGCGAACGCGACGCGCTCGTTACGACGGCGCCATCACGTTAATGTCCGCACTCTCGAGCACGCGCTTCGGCGCGCCCTGACGGGCAACCATCAACATCGCGCGGCCGAACTGTTCAGTGGTGAGAATCTGGCCTGGCGCCACGCGCGCAGAAGCGGCAGCAGCGGTTTCGTCATCACGTACAGCACGCGATAGGCAGCGGTGCGTGATCGCTCGCCGTGCATCGGCTGGACCACTCCCGGCCGGAACGCAAATGACGCCTTGAACGGAAGCTGGAGGATCGCGTTTTCGGTCTTTCCCTTCACCCTCGCCCACATCAACCGACCCTGCTCGGTGCTGTCGGCGCCCGCGCCCGACACAAAGACGAACGTCATGTCGGGATTCAAGCGGCACAGCGTTTCGGCCGCCGCGATCGTGATTCCGTAGGTGACGCGCGTGTAGTCCGCTTCCGACATTCCGGCGGACGTGACACCCAGGCAGAAGAAGCACGCGTCGAATCCGCGCAGCTGTTCCTCGATGGCCGAGTAGTTCCACAGATCAGCGTGGACAAGGTCCTGCAGCTTGGCATTCTGGACGCCGGTCGCACTCCTGCCAATCGACAGGACACGATTGACGTCAGGAGCCAGCAGGCACTCACGCAGGACACCCTGCCCGATCATTCCGGTCGCCCCGAAGAGCAGTACGTTCATGTCAGATGCCTGATCCTCGTCACCAGGTTCCTTTCTTGCCTCCGATCCACCACACCGCGCCGACGAGCGCGGTCGTCTGGCCGCGCTTCAGCACGTCGGTCGAACGGCTCGGAAAAAAGCTGGTGTCACTGGAGTCATGACGAAGTTCGCCGCGGATCAAGAATCCCTCGGCCACCTTGTGCTCGGCGGTGAGCGTGACTTCCTGGAGACCTTGAGAAACTCCGCCGAACAGTCCGCCGCTGTCGTCAAGGTACTCGTACCGCAGCGCGAAGCGCGCGGCAGCGAGCGGCTGATACCGTGCGTAGGCGGCAAAGCCGGTGAGCGTGGAGTTGGGATTGCCTTCCTGGAGCTGATTCGACGTGTGGTTCGCGTCAGCTCCCAGCGATACCCGGCTGGTTGGTGTGTAGGTGACGTAGGTGTCGAAAATGTGCAGCCACCCGTCGGGCCCGTCAGCCGCGCCGCCGTCAGGCTGTTCCTGGCCGAGGTAGTAGTTGATCGTCCAGCTGACGTTCTTCGACGGTGTCACGACCGCGGCAAACTGGTGGGACTTGAACTCGTTGAAGTCCTCCGTCTGCTGCACGCCGTTGGTGAGCATGTACAACACGGTGATCCGATCGGTCAGCGTCACCTGGGTCCGGAGACCCGAGTGGTAGCCGGGAAGGAAGGCAAAGAGGAGCGACCGGGAGAAATGGTCGTCGTCTTTTGCGTAGTTGGTCTCGTAGCTGAAGTTCGAAGCGAACTTGCCGAAATCCACCTGCACGCGGCGCGAGCCCGGAAACACGTAAGAGCCGTACGCCTGCCACACATATCGGTATGCATCGGGCCTGGGCTCGTTGACCGACGAGCCCTGAGTGTTTTCCGTCGCCTCGCCGAACTGCAAATCGAGACGCAATCCGAAGGGCCGATTCTCTTTTCTATCGGGCGCGCTTTCCACGACGAGCGCCGCCTGCTGGATGCCGAACGTGTTTGCGCGAGTGTCGTAAATTCGCAGAGTGTTCACGCGGTCAGGCGGCCGATTCCAGTTGTACTCGTAGAAGCCCTCGAGCGTCGCGTTGAGGGTCCAGTGCGACAACGGATCATCCGGCTGCGCTGGATCCGCTGAGGTTTGTGCGTAGGCCGCCGGAATCGGAACCGCCAGGAAGCCGATGCTGACCGCCAGACCAGCTACTCTGAGGTAACGGAGTTCACAACGGAGGAACGAAGATAACGGAGACGAACGGAAAAGATGCTCGCGGACGAGCACTTTTATCTTCGTTCGTCTCCGTTTGCTCCGTTCCTTCGTTGTGAACTCCGTTTCTCTGCTCAGTTCCGTTATCTCTCCGGGCAAATCCGATCGAGGGACTGAACGTGGCCGGAAAAAGCGTCGAGCGAGGGATGAGCAGTCCCCGGCGCGAATTGTCTCATTGTCGGCCGTAAATGCATACACGAGTCGATTGACATAAGCTCGGAGAAAGGCGCAGGACGAGTCATTGCATCCCATGACACATCATCACTCGGGCCATGGCCATCACCATTCCCACGGCCATGGCTCGGCGAGCGTGTCCAACCGAGTGCTGGGCGCCGCCGTCGCGGCGACGCTGGCATTCGTCATCGTCGAAGCGATTTCTGGCTGGATGGGTAACAGCCTGGCGCTGCTGTCCGACGCGGGGCACAACCTGGCGGATGTGGCGGCCCTGGGGCTCAGCTGGTATGCGCTCTGGATTGCCAGAAAGCCATCGCATCAGGCGATGACGTTCGGGTATCACCGCGTCGGCGTGTTCGCCGCCCTCCTGAACGCCCTGTCGCTGGTAGTCATCGCGGCCTGGATTGGGTGGGAAGCGATCATCCGATTCCGTCATCCAGAGCCCGCGAGCGGCGGCCTGATGATAGGCGTGGCCGCTGCGGGGCTGGTGGTCAACACGGTCATTGGCTTGGGCCTGCGCCGTGCCTCGAAGCACGACATCAACGTCCGCAGCGCCTACCTGCACATGATGGGAGACGCGGTGTCTGCCCTCGGCGTCATGATCGCCGGCGTCCTGGTGGCGACTGCTCACATGCCCTTGGCCGACCCGATCGTGTCCCTCTTGATCGCGGCGTTGATTCTTTACAGCAGCTACGACGTGCTCAGGGAGAGTGCGGCGGTCCTGCTCGAAGGCACGCCCGCGGGCATGAACATGCCCGCGCTCATAGCGGCAATCAGAGGCGTCAGAGGCGTCCTCGATGTGCACGATCTACACGTGTGGATGGTGGGCCCCGGTGTCATCGCCTGCAGCTGCCACATTGTCGTCGCCGAGCAGAGCATCCGAGAGGGACAGCAGGTGCTGCGAGCGGTCGTCCATGACGTCGAACGCCTGTTTCACATCACCCATACGACGGTTCAGGTCGAAGTCGAAGGATGTGATGTAGACGACATGTACTGTGTGGCGTCACGGGTTGCCAGCGGACCACGGGCCTGACAGTGTGCCATCAGCCTCGTCGGTCAAGGTGTTGGCTCACCAAGCGGTACGACCTGGATCGCGGCGTCGCGTACTTCCTCCAGGAACCTGTTGAGGGTCGAACCCTTCAGGAGAATTTCAAATCGGGTCCGCGCGCTCTGTCCAAAAATTACGTGCGTGATGCCCTCGCGCTGCGCGAACGCGATCAGGCCGTCCGCCGGGCGATCCGCTCTCACGCGCACTACCGTCGCGCCGAGTTCCTCGGCAAGTGCGATGTTCCGCTGCAACGCTTCCCGATCCCCAGCCCTGATCTGGCCGGGGGCTTCTCGGGGCGTCTCCACGTACACCGCGTACCACCGTGCCCCCAGCCGGCCAGCAATGCGCGCTCCCGTGCGAAGCACTCTCGGCGCATCGGCGTTGGAGCTCATGCAGACCATGACCCGTTCTGGAATGAGCGCCGGCTCGAGTCCTTCACGCTGCCGATGCGATGCCGCCTTCTCACCCACTTCGTCGGCCACGGCGCGAAGGGCCAGTTCACGCAGCGTGGACAGGTTCGTTTCCCGGAAAAAGTTCGTGAGCGCCTGCTCGACCTTCTCGGGCTTGTAGATCTTGCCCTGCCGCAAGCGCGTACGGAGCTCCTCGACGGTGATGTCAACGTTGACGACCTCATCTGCGCGATCGAGGAATGTGTCTGGGACGGTCTCCCGAACACGCACGCCGGTCACGCGACCGACGGCATCGTTGAGCGTTTCGAGATGCTGGATGTTCACCGCCGTCATCACCCCGATGCCGGCGTCGAGGATCTCGAACACGTCCTGATAGCGCTTTTCGTGGCGGCTGCCGGGGACGTTCGTGTGCGCGAGCTCGTCGATCATGCAGAGCGCCGGTTTTCGCGACAAGATCGCCGCGACATCCATCTCCTCGAGGGTGACCCCGCGATAGTCGATCTTCCGGCGCGGAACGACCTCCAGGTCGCCGAGCTTCGCCTCGGTCTCCGCGCGTCCGTGGGTCTCGACGTATCCAATGACAACGTCGACGCCGTCACGCCGAAGTGCGTGGGCGTCCTCAATCATCGAATAGGTTTTGCCGACCCCGGGAGCGGCGCCGATGTAGATGCGGAGACGGGCGCGCTGGTCCGTCTGGATCTTGGCGAGCACCTGTTCGCCGGTGGGCCGGCTTCTGTCCTGCACGGTTTCATCCTAGCTCGGCGTCTCAGCTCCGATACGGCTCTTTACGAACTCTTTATGCTTTTTTGGCTAACGGTTTAGCGCTGAGGACGTTTGCCAACTCGATAGCGACGCTGATTCTTTCGGTCAATTGAATCGCGGCCGCGCGCGCTCGGAGTGCTATAGTCGCCTCACATCGAGACAGTCCGAAGTCGATCGGAACCCACCAACCGGGTTTTTCTGTCAGCCGGTTCGGTCGGGTCGGGGTTCGCCTGCGCTCCGCGCCGGAGCGTTTGGAATGAAAAAGCAGAGGACGATGAAGATGCTGAAGAGAGTCTTGTTAGCCGGAGTCCTGGCCGCAGCCGTGAGCGGGACCGTCGCAGCCCAAGTGCACAAGTATTACTCGCCTGGCACGGTCTGGACCGTCACCATGATCAAAATCGCGTCCGGCATGGATCAGATGTACGTGCAGTATCTGGACGGTCAGTTCAAGAAGGGTGAGGATGCGTCGGTCAAGGCAGGGTTCCAGAAGTCGTACAAGATCCTCCGGACGATGGACGATGGTGGTGCGTGGAACATGCTGATACTCAGGGAATATGCAAGCCTTGCCTCGCTCGAGGCAAACGAAGAGAAGGCCGATGCGCTCGCGCAGCAGGTCGAGGGCACCGACCAGGTCCAGATGCAGGGGTATCAGGACCGCAGCAAGTACCGCGAAGTCGTCGGCACCAAGTACGCGCGCGAGCTGATCCTCAAGTAGCGGGTGATAGACGACGGCGGCATCCGCGCCGTCGTCGTCACCGCTCGCATCTGAATTCTTTCACCAGCGTTTTGCCGCTCACAAGAGGAACGACCATGTACAACGCTGTGATAGTCGATCGGGTTGACCGCCTTCCTCCAAAGCCAGCCTGCCAGCCCGGACAAGATCGCCGTGATGTCTGTGGTGCATCAGTTCACCGATGCCTTCAACAAAGGGGACACGAAAACGGCGGCGGCCGCGTGTGCGGATCAAACGTCGATCATCGATGAATTCCCGCCCCACGAATGGCACGGCGCCGGCGGCTGTGCAAAATGGATGACCGACTACGACGCGGACGCCAAGAAGAATGGCCTCAGTGACGGACACGTCACCCTCGGTACACCGAAGCACGTCAACGTCGTAGCGGATCGGGCCTACGTAGTCGTTCCGGCGGATTATGCGTACAAGGAAAAGGGAAAGCCTGTGAAGGAGACCGGCTCCATCTTCACGGTCGCCCTGCAGAAGGTTGTGACCGGCTGGCGCATCACCGGCTGGTCGTGGACCAAGAATTAGTCGTCAGCGCGCTCCTGCCAGCTTTCATCCCAGCGTGCCACATTGGCGCGCCCGCGTCTCTTTACGAACTCTTTATGGTTTTTTGGCGAACCGTTTAGCCGTTCGAGGCTTAGCGTCAGGCTGTGGACAGGCCTGAAGACAGCGCTGTCAGCGCATCCGTCGAGACGGACGCGACCATCTCGCACTTCATTCCCTCGGTGGAATTGACGGGATCCCGTAACGAGAAGCTGCGGAAACTCGACACCCTGATCCTGCTATCTCGAGAAACTCCGCGCCAGCCTCGCGCGCGATACTCACAAAAGACGCCGTCCGTCGCCCGAGCGCGCACGTCCGGTGTGGGGCTGGTTCGCGGCAGGCGTGGTGGTGGGAGCGGTCGTCGTTTTACTGTTCTTCGCCGGCGGCCGCTGGGCCTTATGACTTCTTTACGAAGTCTTGACCGCCTTCTTACGGCTGGGCGACCTACGCTGAATGACAGACGAAAGGAGCCTTTTGTGGCACTGAGAGAGATGACTCGCGCACTGCTGGCGGTCGGATTGTTCGGACTCGTACCGGTCGCCGCGTACGCGACGCCGTCCACGACGTACTGGGCGCCCTCCACGGCCTCGTGTCAGGCGCGGGGAGTCCCGCACGTCACCTACGACACGTACTTCTGGAAGGGCCCGGCGGCCGGCGCTCAAGGCGCGACCGGCTATCCCATCGACACGGGCCTGACCGCGGGCGTTCTGCCGTTCGAGAAGGTGCAGGGTGAAGTCGGCTTCGACCTGCTGCTCCCCAGCCGTATCCGTTCTTCCTCAACATGAAGCTCTGCACGCCGGAGTCCTCGTTGTTCAAAGGGTCGCCCGGCATCAGTTTCGGCATCTACAACTTGGGCTTCAAGGATGATGTCAGCAATTACAACGTGCTGCATCTCATGTTCCAGAAGGCGTTCCCAAAAGGCGGCTACTTTGCGGCGGGCGTGTACCACGGTTTGAACAGACACGCTCATGACCAACAGCGACGGCAACGTCGTCAAGACCGGCGCGATGATCGCCGCGGTCTCGCCCGACATCCAAGATCGGTCTCAAAGGTCTGAAGAAGATCAACATCGCCACGGATGTGCAGACGGGCAAGAACGTGCTCGGAGCCTGGGGCTTCGGCACGAACATCTATTTTGCTGACAACGTGTCGCTCCTGGTTGGCCCGGTGTTCTTCCTGGACAAGAACCTGCAGCCGGGTGGCACCAAGTACATGTGGACGGCGCAGCTCGATATCGACATCCCGCTGGGTCGTTGAGCAACGGTGCTGTGTTTGAGGAAGGCAGGATACACGTGTCCGACTTCATTTTCGTCGCGCTGACAATTCTCTTCTTCGCCGTGAGCATCGGCTACGTGGCCGTGTGCGACCGGCTCATGAAGTGAGGTGACACGTGGGCATCGACACCGCTCTCACTCTAGCTCGTCAGCATTCTCACGCTCGGTTACCTCGTGCTCGCGATGCTGAAACCGGAGAAGTTCTGACATGACTCTCAACGGCTGGCTACAGATTCTCTTCTTTCTGCTCGCCATCTTTCTCGTGACGCCGGTGCTTGGCGGCTACATGGCGCGCGTGTTCAACCGGCAGCGCACGTTCCTCGATCCGGTGATGCGCCCGCTCGAGCGGCTCGTCTACCGGCTGACCGGTGTCAACGAGGCGCGCGAGATGCGCTGGACCGAGTACTCGGTCGCGCTGCTCCTCTTCAGCGTCGTCTCGATGCTGGTGCTGTACGTGATGCAGCGTGTGCAGGCGGTGCTGCCGTTCAACCCGCAGGGATTTGCCGGCGTCGCGCCGGATCTCGCCTTCAACACCGCCGCGTCGTTCACCACCAACACGAACTGGCAGGCGTACAGCGGCGAGTCGACGATGAGCTACTTCACGCAGATGGCGGGGCTCGCGTATCACAACTTCGTGTCGGCGGCGGTCGGCATCTCGGTGGCCATCGCGTTCATTCGCGGCATCGCCCAGAAAGAGAAAGACACGATCGGCAACTTCTGGGTGGACCTGGTGCGCGCGTCGCTCTGGGTGCTGCTGCCGATCTCGATCGTCGGCGCTTTGTTCCTGGTCTCGCAGGGCGTGGTGCAGAACCTCAAGCCGTACGACAAGGTCGCGGTCGTCGATCCGCAGACCGTGACGACGACCGGCGCCGACGGCAAGCCGCAGTCGCAGAAGGTCACCGAACAGACGATCGCGCAGGGGCCGATCGCCTCGCAGGAGATCATCAAGCAGTTCGGCACGAACGGAGGCGGGTTCCTCAATGCGAACAGCGCGCACCCGTTCGAGAACCCGACGCCGCTGACGAACTTCCTCGCGATGTTCGGCATCTTCGCGATTTCGTCGGGGCTCACCTACACGCTCGGCTCGATGACCGGGTCGAAGCGTCATGGCTGGGCGGTCTGGGCGGCGATGGCGTTTCTCTTCCTCGCGGGCGTCACGACGGCGTACTGGGCTGAAGCGCGGGGGAACCCGATGCTGACCGCTGCCGGCGCCGACCAGACGACAACGGCGACGTCGCCTGGCGGCAACATGGAGGGCAAAGAGGTCCGTTTCGGCATCGCCAACACGGCGCTCTTCGCCACCGTCACCACCGACGCGAGCTGCGGCGCCATCAACGGCTGGCACGACTCGTTCACCCCGCTCGGCGGGCTCGTCCCGCTCGCCAACATCGAGTTGAGTGAAGTGGTCTTCGGCGGTGTCGGCGCGGGCATGTACGGCGTGTTGGTCTACATCATTCTCTCGGTCTTCATTGCCGGATTGATGGTCGGGCCGAACACCGGAATATCTCGGCAAGAAGATTCAGGCGTTCGAGGTGCAGATGGCCATGTTGACCGTGCTGATCTTCTCGCTGCTCATCCTGGCCTTCACGGCGACGTCATCGGTGTCGCCGAGCTTCGGGACCTCGAGCATCTTCAACCCCGGCCCGCACGGGTTGTCCGAAATGCTCTACGCCTACTCGTCGGCCGCGGCGAACAACGGCTCGGCGTTCGGCGGCATCAGCGTGAACACCCACTGGTACAACACGACGCTCGGGTTGACGATGCTGTTCGGACGGTTCTTCATGATCATTCCGCCGCTGGCGATCGCTGGAAGCCTGAGCCGGAAGAAGAAGATTCCCGAGTCGCTCGGCACGTTCCCCGTGACGACGCCGCTCTTCACGGCGTTGCTCGTCGGCGTGATCGTGATCGTCGGGGCGCTGACGTTCTTCCCGGCGCTCAGCCTGGGCCCGATCGTTGAGCACTTCATGATGAACGCGGGGCAGGCCTTCTAAGGAATGCTGATTGTTGAATGCTGAATGCTGATTGATCTGGCTGAGACGAAAACAGACAACCGCTGACAGACAGGTTCAAGGACGAGTTTCCATGACTGCACACGCAAAATCGATTTGGGATCCACAGATCGTGCGACGCGCGATCGGCGACTCATTCCGGAAGCTCCATCCGCGCACGATGGCGCGCAACCCGGTGATGTTCGTCGTCGAAATCGGCAGCGTGCTCACGACGATTCGGCTCGTTCGCGACATCGCGACAGGTGGGCCCGGGCTGGGCTTCGAGTTTCAAATCACGTTCTGGCTGTGGCTGACCGTGCTCTTTGCCAACTTCGCCGAAGCGATGGCCGAGGGACGCGGCAAGGCGCAGGCGGATGCGCTGCGGCGTGCCAAGACCGAGACGGTGGCCAACCGGGAGCGCCCGGACGGAACCTACGAGGTCGTGCCGGCGCCGGCGCTCCGCAAAGGGGACGTCGTGCGAGTCGCGGCCGGCGAGGTCATCCCTGCCGATGGCGACATCATCGAGGGCGTCGCGTCCGTCGATGAAAGCGCCATCACCGGCGAGTCGGCGCCGGTCATCCGCGAGTCGGGCGGCGATCGCTCCGCCGTGACCGGCGGCACGAAGGTGCTCTCTGACTGGATTCGGGTGAAGGTCACGGTCAATCCCGGCGAGACGTTCCTCGACCGGATGATCGCGCTCGTCGAAGGTGCCGAGCGGCAGAAGACGCCGAACGAGATCGCGCTCAACATCCTGCTGGCCGGGCTGACGATCGTCTTTCTGATCGCCGTAGTCACGCTGCAGCCGTTTGCCATCTACTCGGGCGCGCCGCAGTCGCTGTTCGTGCTCGTGTCGCTGCTGGTCTGCCTCATCCCGACGACGATCGGCGGGTTGCTGTCGGCGATCGGCATCGCCGGCATGGACCGGCTGGTGCAGCACAACGTGCTGGCGATGTCCGGACGCGCGGTCGAGGCCGCCGGCGACGTCCATACGTTGCTGCTCGACAAGACCGGGACGATCACGCTCGGCAACCGGCAGGCGTCGGAGTTCATTCCGCTGCCGGGTATCAGCGAGGCCGCGCTCGCCGATGCCGCTCAACTGGCGTCGCTGCCGGACGAGACGCCGGAAGGCCGGTCGATCGTCGTCCTGGCAAAAGAGAAGTACGGGCTGCGCGGCCGGGAGCTGTCGCCACAACAGGCGACGTTCGTCGCGTTCACGGCTCAGACGCGCATGTCAGGTGTCGACCTGCACGCGCAGCGGCCGGCGCTGGTCGCGGCCGGCGGCGGGGGCGGATCGATGGGCGGTCGGGACAGCGACGTGCGAGAGATCCGAAAGGGAGCCGCGGACGCGATCGAGAAGTGGGTGATTTCGAGGGGCGGCACCGTCCCCGAGCAGCTCGCGGGCATCGTGCAGCGCATCGCGCGCGCGGGGGGCACGCCCCTGGTCGTGGCGGAAGGCCGCCATGCGCTCGGCGTCATTCACCTCAAGGACATCGTCAAGGGAGGCATCCGCGAGCGATTCGCGCATCTGCGCGCGATGGGGATCAAGACCGTCATGATCACCGGCGACAACCCGCTCACCGCCGCCGCGATCGCATCCGAAGCGGGAGTGGACGATTTCCTCGCCCAGGCGACGCCGGAAGACAAGATGGCGCTCATCAAACGCGAGCAGGGCGACGGGAAGCTTGTCGCCATGACCGGCGACGGAACCAACGACGCCCCGGCGCTTGCGCAAGCCGACGTCGGCGTCGCGATGAATACCGGAACTCAGGCGGCAAAGGAAGCCGGCAACATGGTCGATCTCGACTCGAACCCGACGAAACTGATCGAGGTCGTGGAGATCGGCAAGCAGCTGCTGATTACCCGCGGGGCGTTGACCACATTCTCGATCGCCAACGACGTGGCGAAGTACTTCGCGATCATCCCGGCGATGTTCCTCGCGACGTTCCCGCTGCTCGGCGCGCTCAACATCATGGGACTGCGGACGCCGCAGTCGGCGATCTTGTCGGCGGTGATCTTCAACGCGCTCATCATCGTCGCGCTGGTGCCGCTCGCGTTGCGGGGCATCAAGTATCGACCGGAAGGCGCGGCGGCGTTGCTGCGCCGCAATCTCCTGATCTACGGCGTCGGCGGCGTGATCATCCCGTTCATCGGAATCAAAGCGATCGACGTCGTCATCACCGCGCTGCGACTTGCATAGGAGGCACTATCATGAACATCACACGCAACCTCATCTCGGCCATCCTGATGACGATCGTCACCACGGTGATCCTGGGGGTGATTTATCCCCTGGCGATCACGGGCATCGCGCAGGTCGCGTTTCCCAGTCAGGCCAACGGTCAGCTGATCGAGCGGAACGGATCCGTGATCGGGTCGCGGATCATCGGGCAGGGATTCTCGTCGCCGGGATACTTTCGTCCGAGGCCGTCAGCCGCCGGAACGGGCTACGACGCGGCCAATTCGGCGGGCAGCCAGCTCGGGCCCACGAACAAGAAGCTGATCGACAACGTCAAGGCCAATGTCGAAGCCGCACGCAAGGAGAACCCGAACGCGCCTGTCCCCATCGACCTCGTGACGACGTCGGCCTCCGGATTCGATCCGCACATCACGCCCGCCGCGGCCGACTTTCAGGTACCGCGGGTGGCCCGCGAGCGTGGCGTCTCCGAGGCGGACGTGAGGCGTCTGGTGGATGCCAACACGCAAGGGCGGCAGCTCGGCTTCTTTGGAGAGGCGCGGGTCAACGTGCTCGAGCTGAATCTCGCGCTCGATTCGCAGTATCCGCTCAAGAAGTAGTCAGGGCTTGCGAAACACGACGAGCCACCAGAGGTCCTCGTCGCCGGATCGATCGATGAACGGATCCTCGCGAAGGACCGTCTGGAATCCTTGCTGATTGATTTGACGTTCGGCCACGGCCCGGGTCATCTCGTGATGCCCCTCGGCCGTGGTAGCGGGTTTCGACCACCACTGCGCGGGGCCCGATCGACGACGACCAGCCTGCCGCCAGGACGCATCGACGTGTAGAGCGCTTTCAGAATCTGCTCCGGCGCGGTCAGCTCGTGATAGGTGTTCGCGATCAGCACGGCATCGACTGGCGTCGGCGGAAGCTTCGGATCGTCGACACGGCCGCGAATGACGTGAAGGTTCCAGTGCCCGCCGAGCACGGCTCGGATCCATAGAAAGGCCAGCGATTGCCTGCGGAGATCGACCGCGAGGACGCGGCCGTTCGGGGCCACGCGAGGGGCGATCTTCAATGAGAAGTAGCCCGCGCCCGAGCCCAGATCGACGACCGTCATCCCGGGATGCAGATCGAGTTGTCGAAGGATCTCGTCCGGCCGTTGCCACGAGTCGCGTTCGCGTTCCACCCTGTCGAGCGTGCCCAGCGTACGCACCACTTCTTCCAGCACAAACACGGCTGGAACCACGATAACGACCAACGTGAGGATTCCCACACAGACGTTTCGTCACGTGACATCGATCCTGTCAGAAACGGCGAGTCGGGAACCGGTCACCGATGAACCGGTCATGCTATCGTCTGCTTTCGTGAGGTTTCAGCTCGTCAACCAGTCTGTTTGCTCGGCCCCTGATTCTGCGTCGCGCTACCCGGCGTCGGGCTGTGTGCTCGCGCGCGGTCATGATGAGCGTGGCGACGAGCTGCACCAACTCGCCGGAAACGGCGCTCGAACGGCTCATGGAATCGCGCCGCCTCGCGGCGGATCTCCTGGTTCAGTTCACCAAGGCCGCTGACGCCTCGAATCGCGCGGTGATGGCGGACACCGACGAAGCCTCCGTCGCGTTCGCCCGTGAGGCCGAGCAGGCCACGCAGGCGGTCGAAAAAGACGCCGCCGCGCTGGATCCGATTCTTCGCGGCCTCGGCTACTCGAACGAAACGCGGCTGCTCGAGGAATTCAACAGCCGCTTTGCGGAGTATCGCGCGCTGGACCGCAAGATCCTCGAGCTGGCGGTCGAGAACACGAATCTCAAGGCGCAGCGTTTGTCGTTCGGGCCCGCTCAAGAGGCAGCCGACGCGTTCCGCGATTCCGTTGCGGCCGTCGCGCCACTGGATCCGGCGAAGGATACGTGGCGCGTGAAGGCGCTGGCCGCGACCGCTATCGGCGGCCGTGCGCGAGATCCAGGTGCTTCAGGCGCCACACATCGCGGAAGCCGACGAGGCCGTGATGACTCGAATCGAGAAACAGATGGCAACCGAGGAAGCGGCGGCCCGGAGCGCGTTGGCGAACCTGGGAACCGTGGCGCAGCCCGCATCCCGTCCGCAGCTCGACGCCGCCACCGCCGCGCTCGACCGGTTCATGGGCATCAACGCTCAAATCATCGAGCTGTCCCGCCGCAACACGAACGTTCGCTCGCTGGCGCTGGCGCTGGGCCAGAAGCGGACGCTTCACCGCCGCGTGCGAGGACCGCCTGCATGCGCTTCAGGACGCTCTGGCGAAGCGCGAGTTCACTGCCACTCGATAGGATCCAGATTCTGCTGGGTTCTACAAGGTTCTGCTGGGTTCTACGAGGTTCGTGGCTTCAACGCTTCGACGAACGAACCTTGCCGAACCCGGTAGAAACCAGTAGAACCCGGTCTTCAGAGGTCCGCAAATCGATATCCAACCCAGGGTTCCGTGAGGATGTATCTGGGAGCGGACGGATTCGGCTCGATTTTCTTTCGCAGCGATCCGACCAGCACTCGCAGGTGCTCGGGCTGATCGACGAAATGCGGGCCCCAGATCGCCTTGAGGATGGTCCGATGGGTCAGCACGCGCCCGGGGTGCTGCGCCAGAAAGGTGAGCAGCTCGAATTCCTTGGGAGTCAGGCGCACTTCTTCGCCGTCTCGGAGAACCCGGAATCGTTCGCGATCGATGACGAGGCCGCCGCGCACGATCGGTTCGGTCGCCGGTGACGGATTCTCGATCCGACGCAGCGTCGCGCGAATACGTGCCAGCAGTTCATCGGTCCCGAACGGCTTCGTCACGTAGTCGTCCGCACCCGCGTCCAGTGCGCCGACCTTGTCGCCTTCGGCCCCGCGCGCGGACAGCACCAGGATCGGTACGTTCGACGTCTCTCGCACCAGCCGGCACACTTCGACACCATCGATGTCCGGCAAACCCAGATCGAGCACGATCAGATCCGGTTTGTCGCGCTCGACGGCTTCCAGCGCGGCTCGACCGGTCATGGCCGAGAAGACCTCGTATCCTCGCGCCCGCACCAGCGGCGCCAGCGTGCCGAGGATGTTCGGTTCGTCGTCGACGATGAGGATGCGCGCCGCCATCGCTACTGCGCCACCGTGACCGGACGCACGGCTCCAGGCACGACGATCGAAAACCTCGCGCCGGCCCCGGGCACGTTCTCGGCCCAGACACGTCCACCCGCTGCGGCCAGTAGTCCCCGCGTGATCGAGAGTCCCATTCCGGTGCCGAAGGTAGCCTGGCGTGCGGCGCGTCCTCGGTAGAACCGTTCGAAGAGATGATCGAGCTCGGCCGGATCGAGTCCGGGGCCCTGATCGGTAACCGAGACGTGCAGCCCGTCACGTTCCACCTGGGCGCCCACGACGATCGCCTTGGCCGGGGGCGAATACAGGGCCGCGTTTTCGAGCAGGTGCGACAGTGCGACCGATGCCAGTCTCGGATCGATCTCCACCGTCATGTCGGTGTCGGCATCGACGCTGAGCGCGTGCCCCTCCAGCGTGTGTCTGACGAGCGCGACCGCCGCATCGACCACGTCGGCGGCGGCAACCCACTGCCGTTCGACGTGAATCGCGGCCGCGTCGATCCGGGCCATGTCCAGGATGTCCTGGAACAGGCGCGTCAGCCGATCGAGCTCGGCCATCGCGGCGCCAGCCTGGACGCGGCGATCCTCGGCCGCGAGCTCGCCTCGAAGGTTCTCGACCGCGGCTTTGATCGCCGTCAACGGCGTTCTCAGGTCGTGGCTCAGTGATGCCAGCAAGGTCGCCCCGAGATCGGCCTTCTGTCTGACGAGCTCAGCCGCGTCACGTTCCGCGAGGAACTGCGCCCGCTCGATCGCAATCGCGACGACGCCGGCGACGGCGTCGAGGGTGCCGATGTCGAGCGACGGCGAGGCCGCAGCGAGCAGACCGACCGGCCGGGTTCCGTGTCTCAACGGAACGATCGACACCTCATTGTTCGCTCCGACGCGGATGTGGCCGCCGTACGCCCGTTGATGCGCGTCGAATTCGAGCGTCCCGCGGGCCTTGGCCAGGGCCGTATTCAGCACGTTCTCGTCGATCGAGACCTCCTCGCTCGCGCCCTGGTGGATGTGCCAGCCGTGATCGCCGGGAAGGCAGATCGCGACGCGCTCCAGTTCGAAGCGACGGGCGACATGCCGCGCGAGCACGTCGATGGCACTCGCCGTTTCAGTGGTCAACAACACATCCCGTGTCAGATCGAACAGGCGCGTCACTTCGTTGCGGCGCGCGATCGCCTCGCGGGCCTTGTCCTGCGCCGCCGCTGACAGATTGCTGGCAATCACCGCGACGATCAGGAACGCCACCAGGGCGATCCAGTTCTGGGGATCGGCGATCGTAAACGTGCCGACCGGAGGGAGAAAGAAGAAGTTCAGCGTGAGCATCGCGACGATCGACACCACGATCGCGATCCGAAGACGTGCGAGGGTCGCGGCGCCGAGCACGACCAGCAGCAGCGCGAGCGCAACGGTCGTCGGGCTCACGTCGCGCAGCGCGCGGAGCGCAGCGGTCACCGCAGCAAGCGCGACGATGCTCCCAAGAAAGACGATGAGGTCGCGTGTCGGTCTCCGACGGAGCATGTTCTCAAGGCAATTCTGACATCTCACGCCGGCCGTGCGGCATCGCCGCTCAACTTCTTATCGATTCTTTACGGATTTCTTACGCGCACGGGCGGTAAGGTTGAAGAGCAGGCCGAACATGCAGATGCTCATTTCGCTCCCCGCGTCCGGCGCCCCTTCGCGGGAACTCGGTCCGATCCTGTCGGACTATCTGGCGCTCGATCGTGCACGAATCGTCCGGCGGCTGATGGTGGCGCGTTTCGGCGTGCTGGCGCTGTTGGCGGCACTGATCGAGACCGTCTTTCGCGGGTTCTCTCCCTTCGCCCGCGTGGTCACCGTCGCCCTGTGCCTCGTTCCTCCCGCCTGGGCACGGATCGTCGAACTCGGGCGCGAGCATCGCCTGTCGCGGCGCCTCGAACGCGTCGATGGAGTCGTTACCCACAAATATGTCCCTCGGTCCGAAGGCCATCAGGGCTCCGCATAAGAAAGTCGTAAAAAGTTCATAAGTACGGGCTGCCGCGCTCGCCGAAATCCGGCGGTTTCCTCGCATAATCACGACAGTGCCAAATTCGCTTCGCTGGTCGAAGCGATGCGGGGGACCCACTCGAGCATTCCGCTCGTCGGGGCGTATCCCACCGAAGTGCCGCAAGGCGCGAAGGTGGGTAGAGGATTCCAACCTCGAGCCCGTCAGCTAACCCCGTCGGCCGATTGGAAGGACCATGCCGGCAGAAGGCCTGCTCTCGCAAGCCAAGCGGCTCGTCGTCGGCGAGCCGATTCCGTCACATCTCGCACACCATGAACGGTTCTCGCGATTCACCGGCCTCGCGGTGCTGTCCTCCGATGCCCTGTCGTCGGTGGCCTACGCGACGGAAGAGATCCTGCGCGTCCTCGTTCTGGTCAGCGTTGGCGTGCTGAGCTTCGCGACGCCGATCGCGTTCGTCATCGCCGCCATTCTGGCCATCGTCGTCTTTTCCTATCGACAGACCATTCACGCCTACCCGAGCGGCGGGGGCGCCTACATCGTCGCGAAGGACAATCTCGGAGAGATGCCGGCGCTCATCGCCGCGGCGTCGCTGCTCATCGACTACGTGCTCACGGTGGCGGTCAGCATCGCGGCCGGTGTCGCGGCCCTCACGTCGGCCTTCCCGCAATGGCACGTGAACCGCGTCGAGATGACGCTGGGGTTCGTGCTGGTCCTGATGCTCGGCAATCTGCGCGGGATCAGAGAGTCGGGCCGGATCTTTGCGATCCCCACGTACATGTTCGTGGTCAGCCTTCTCGGCTTGATCGCGGTCGGGACGTGGCGGGCGCTCAGCGGCACGATTCATCCGATCGCCGCCGTGCAGCCGATTCAGCCTGCCGGCGACACGCTGACCCTGTTCCTGCTTCTGACTGCGTTTTCCAACGGGTGCACGGCGATGACCGGCGTAGAGGCGGTGTCGAACGGCGTTCCCGCATTCAAACCGCCGGAAGCGAAGAACGCCGCGGCGACGATGGTGATGATGGCGGTGCTGTCGATCACGATGTTCGTCGGCATCACGCTGCTCGCGCACGCGTATCACATCGTCCCGAGCGAGCAGGAAACCGTCGTGTCGCAGATTGCGCGAGGCGTCTTCGGCGGACGAGGGTGGCCGTACTACGCCGTCCAGGGCGCGACGATGCTGATTCTCGTCCTGGCCGCGAACACCGCGTACGCTGATTTTCCGCGGCTCGCGTCGATCCTCGCGCGCGATCGCTACGTGCCGCGACAGCTCATGAACCAGGGGGATCGCCTCGCGTTTTCGAACGGCATCATCGGGCTGAGTGCCTTCGCGTCAATTCTGCTCGTCGCTTACGGCGGCGATACACACTCGCTGATTCCGCTCTACATGATCGGCGTCTTCGTGTCGTTCACGTTGTCGCAGGCCGGCATGGTCGTCCACTGGCGAAAGCTGAAAGGGCCGGGATGGAGGACCAGCGCGTTCATCAACGGCCTCGGCGCTGTCGTCACCGGCATCGTCCTCGTCGTCGTCGCCCTCACGAAGAGCCGCGAAGGCGCATGGATCATCCTGCTGCTCATTCCGGTCCATGTGTTTCTGTTTCGAGCGACCCGCCGACATTACGACGAAGTCGCGCGGCAGCTGTCGCTCGACGGGTGGACAAATGGCACGAGGCACCGCAACACCGTGCTCGTGCCGATGAGCGGCGTGCACCGGGCCGTGGTCCAGGCGCTCGAGTACGCGAAGACGTTGTCGCCAGACGTGCGAGCGGTCTACGTCAACATCGATCCGGCCGCGACGGAACAGCTGTCGCGTCAGTGGAAGAAGTGGGGCGACGGGGTTCCGCTCGTGGTGCTCGAGTCACCGTACCGCTCGCTGATGGAACCGCTGCTCGAATACATCGATCAGGTCGATGCCGCGCAACCGGACGATTTCGTGACGATCGTCTTACCCGAGTTCGTGCCGGCGCGCTGGTGGCATCACGTCTTCCACAACCAGCGTGCGCTGCTAATCAAGGGTGCGCTGCTCTTCCGGCCGAACGTCGTCGTCACCAGTGTGCCGTTTCATCTGAATCGTTGACGACACTCGGGATCCGTGGGGATCCGGGATCCGATTGAGCGTGATGCGTTACGCCTTGCTGATGCGTTCCAGTCCATTCATGTACGGACGTAACACCGGCGGGACGATGACCGATCCATCCGACTGCTGATAGTTTTCCAGAATTGCAATCAGTGTGCGACCGACCGCCAGCCCTGAGCCATTGAGCGTGTGGACGAACTCCGCCTTGCCGGTTCCCTCGCGGCGAAACTTGATGTTCGCGCGGCGCGCCTGGAAGGCCTCCGTGTTGCTGCAGGACGAGATCTCGCGGTAGATCTTCTGGCTTGGCAGCCAGACCTCGATGTCGTAGGTCTTAGCCGACGCGAATCCGATGTCGCCGGTGCAGAGGAGCATCGTGCGATACGGCAACTCGAGACGCTTCAGCACTTCTTCCGCGTCACGCGTCAGGGCTTCGAGCTCCTCGTAGGACTCGTCGGGCGTCGTGAATTTCACGAGCTCGACCTTGTCGAACTGATGCTGTCGAATCAGTCCGCGCACGTCGGCGCCGTAGGATCCCGCTTCCGATCGGAAGCACGGGGTGTACGCGGTGTAGCGCACAGGCAGCTGGCGGCCGTCAAGGATCTCGCCGCGATGGAGATTGGTCAGCGGCACTTCGGCGGTGGGAATCAGGTAGAGATCCCAGTCGCCGGCAATCTTGAACAGATCCGCTTCGAACTTCGGCAGCTGCGCCGTGCCCTTCAGGGTCTCGGCGTTGACGAGAAATGGCGGCTCGACCTCGACGTACCGGTGCTCGCGCGTGTGCAGGTCGAGCATGAAGTTGATGAGCGCCCGTTCGAGCCGCGCGCCCGCGCCCATCAACACGGCAAAGCGGGATCCCGACATCTTCGTCGCGCGATCGAAGTCGAGAATCCCGAGCGCCGGTCCGAGATCCCAGTGCGGACGCGGATCGAAATCGAACGTCCGCGGCTCGCCATGGCGCCGCACTTCCTGGTTGTGCTCGGCGCCTGGACCGACTGGCACGGAGGCGTGCGGCAGGTTTGGAATCGTCATCAGCAGCGACGCACGCTGCTGCTCGACCTGATCGAGCTGGATTTCCAACTGGCGGATCTGCTGACCGCGGGCCTTGTTGGCGGCAAAAATGTCCGACGCGTCCTTGCCCTGACGCTTGGCGCGTGCCACCTCGTCGCCGGCAGCGTTCTGTTCGCGCTTGAGCCCTTCCAGCTCGGGAATCAAACGCCGGCGACGGGCTTCGAGCGTCGCGAGCTGCTCCAGTTCCGCGTCGGGCTGCAGGCCCGCGATTTCGCAGACCCGTCCGGACGTCGTCCATGTGATCGCGCACGAAAGCCGCATCGAGCATCCGTTCATCGTATACCGTAACCGGCCGCGGATTCTCTGGCGCGGCCGGTTTTGAGGTACGATTCGCGGTTGAAGACGGGAGTGAATACTTTGAGCAGCGTCATTCGAAAGGCCGTGTTCCCCGCTGCCGGACTCGGCACTCGTTTTCTGCCCGCGACCAAAGCGCAACCCAAAGAGATGCTGCCGCTCGTCGACAAGCCGATCATTCAGTACGGCGTCGAAGAAGCGGTCGAGTCCGGCGTCGACAACATCATCCTGGTCACCGGGCGCGGCAAGAACGCGATCGAGGATCATTTCGATGTCTCGGTCGAGCTCGAGACGTTTCTCGAGGCGCGCGGCAAGAAGGAATTGCTCGCGGAGATCCGCAAGATCTCCAACCTGATCAACTTTTCTTACGTGCGCCAGGGTGAACCGCTCGGCCTCGGCCACGCGGTGTTGGTGACCGACCCCTCGTCGGCAACGAACCGTTCGCGGTCATCCTCGGCGACGACGTGATCGACGCCAATCCGCCGGCCCTGCAGCAGATGATCAACGTGTTTCAGGAAGTCCAGGGGCCGGTCCTGGCGGTCGAGCGCGTGCCGAGCGAAGACGTCAGCTCCTACGGCATCATCGACGCAGAGGAAATTCGTCCGGGCGTCTACCAGATTCGCGATCTGGTCGAGAAACCGACTCGCGAAGCGAGGCGCCCTCCGATCTGGCGATCATCGGCCGATACATCCTGACGCCGGACATCTTCCCGGCGCTCGAAGCCACGTCAGTCGGATCGAACCGGAGAAATCCAGCTGACCAATGGTCTGCGGCACCTGTTGAAGTCACGGCCGATCTTCGGCTGCCGGATCGACGGCGTCCGCCACGACACCGGCAACAAGCTCGGATTCCTGAAGGCGGTTGTGTATTTCGCGCTGCGTCGTCCGGATCTGGGCGATCACTTCCGCGAGTACCTGATGGGAATCGATCTCGAACAGGTGAATTCGTCCCGCTAGACCGGAACGGTTCGCGCTCGCCTACTCGGACTTCGTCGTATTTGCCGGCGGTGCCGTGCTCGTCGAGGACGTGTCTGACTTGCTTCCCGATTCGCTTTTGTCGCTTTTGGCCTTGTCCGATTTCTTGTCAGCAGCAGCCTCGGCGTTACTCGTCGATCCGCGTCGCTCGACGACTTCTTCGCGTAGTCGGTGATGTACCAGCCCGATCCCTTGAACTGAATCGCCGGCGACGAGATCAGCTTGCGCACCGGGCCCTTGCCGCACTTCGGACAGACATCGACCAGCGGATCGGAGAATTTCTGAATGCGTTCGAAGCGGTGGTCACAGGCCTCGCACTGGTATTCGTACAGCGGCATGAAAGTTCAATCCTGAAAAAAATCATTCAAGCATGTCGCCGTTCTGCTCGCCCAGCATCAGGGCGCGATGGAGCCAGACTGGCACCGTGCCGTTGGCGAGCAGCGTGTCGTGGAAACCGCGCAGCGAATACTTCGATCCCGCGTGCGTCTTGTAGTCCTCACGCAGCTTCAGCATCATCAGCTTCCCGGCGCTGTAGAGAATGTACGAAGGATCGAAGGTGCCTCGCTCGGCTTCCCGCCGCGCGCTGGCCTCCTCGAGAAATGCTTCGTCGCGGAAGACACGCACGCCCTGCTCGACCGACATGTCCTCGCAGTGCAGCCGGATGCCGACGATGAAGCGGCAGAGGCGGATGAGGGCTTCGGCGAGCTGGCCGAGGCGAACGGCGTGATCGTTCTTGCGGAAGCCTTCCTCGATCATCATCTGCTCGCAGTAGTGCGCCCAGCCCTCGACGAACGCCGTCGATGAAAACAGAATCGACTTGCGCAGCTTCGAGTCCACCTGGCGCAGATGCTGATAGTGCAGGAAGTGTCCGGGAAACACTTCGTGCATGGAGATCGACCAGAGCGCACCGTAGTTGAAGTCGCGAAGGTGCTCGTTCTTCCGTTCGGCCGGCCACGACGGCTCGACGTCGGTGATGTAGTAGAAGGCGCGCAGCGGACGCGATTCGAACGGACCGGGCGTCCACATGCTGGCGAACGTCCACCGGTAGAAGCGCGGCGTCGGCGCGACTTCCACCGGCGCGCCGTTCGGAATCGTGACGATCCGCTGCCGGTTGATGAAGTCGACGAGATCCGACGAGCTGCTGCTGGGCGACCGGAATCAGCTGACCGGCCGGCGGATGATCGTCCTTCGTGCGCGCCCACGCGGCGAGCGGATCGCCGCCGTTGACGCGCGAGGCCACGCGGCGGAATTCATCCTGCGTCTGCTGCAGTTCACGGGTGGCAATCGCGAGCAGCTCGATCGGCGTCGAGCGTCGAGCCCCTCGTCGAGGCGGAACTTCTGCTCGAAGCGATCGCGGCCGAGTCGGAACGAGCCCTTGCTGCGCGGCGCCAGCTCGCGCTCGAGATAGTCGAGGTAGCCGCCGATCGCGGCGCCGCTTCGGTCGAGGCGTCCGCGAGATCGCCGAGCAGATGCAGATCGCTCAGATCGCCGAACGCGCGCGGCAGATCTTCGTCGATGAAACGCAGCGTGCCGCGCATGCTCTCGAGCCCGACCTTGACGAAGATGCCGGGTGGATCCTTGATGTTGTCGCGCGCCGCCTGGATGAACCGCGGCACCTGACGCAGCTTCGACAGCACGCGCCGGGCCCGCTCGGCGAGCGGCGCATAATCGAACAGCGCCTGACCGGCGAGGCTCGTCGCCAGCGACGTCGGCGTAGTGCTGCGGGTTGCGTTCCCAGGGACGCACCTCTTCGAGATCGAACACCCGCGCGCGGATGCTGGCGTCCAGCGCCGGCCGCTCGAGCCGTTCGGAGTCGGTCAGCCGCGCGGGATCGATGGCGCCAAGACGCCGCGCGAAGCCGCCGAGGTCGCGGATCTGCGGTCTCGATCGCCTGACGACTCCAGTCCTCGAGCAGATCGTCGTGCAGATGCACGCCGTCGAAGGTGGCGTTGGTCGGATGGACTTCGTAGAGATACGACAGATACTCGTCGACGAAATGCGGCAGGGGTTCGGCTGAATACATTTGGTACAATCGGCCGGCGGACGACATGCCGGGCACTCTCTATGTGGTGGCAACACCCATAGGCAACCTCGAAGATGTTACGCTACGGGCCCTTCGCGTCCTGCGCGAAGTCTCCCTGATCGCGGCGGAAGACACCCGCCGGACCGCGCGTCTCCTTCAACACTACTCCATCTCGACGCGCACGACGAGCCTGCACGAACACAACGAGCGATCAAAAACCGCGTGCGCTCATCGCTCGATTGGCGGCCGGCGAGTCCATCGCGCTCGTCTCGGACGCCGGCACGCCGGTCATTTCGGATCCGGGAGCCATCTGGTCGCCGAAGCCCATCGAGCGGGACTGCCAGTGGAACCGATCCCTGGGCCGAATGCCGCGATTGCAGCGCTGTCAGCTCCGGGTCTGGCCGGAGAGTTCGTTCTTTTGTCAGGATTTCCTCCATCTAGGTCAAAAGCCAGACAAGCCTGGCTCGAGCGATCTGGCGCTCGAACCCAGCGTCCTAATCCTCTACGAGGCGCCGCATCGGATACGACCGACGCTTGAGGATATGTTACAGGAGCTTGGCGATCGAGGTCGTCGCCCTCGGCCGAGAGCTGACGAAGGCCCACGAAGAATTGGTTGTTAGACCAATATCTGGCCATTTGAGCGGTCGACTTGAGGAGAGAGGCGAGTTCACGCTAGTCGTCGCAGGGTCGCCCCCGTTCAGTCGGATGATAGCCGAGCCGGCGCCATCTGCCGATCAGACTGACGCTAGAAATTGGTCATTTGACAGAAAACGGGACGCGTAACTCGGCGAGAAGCGATTCGACACTTTCGCGGCGCTAGCGGCATGGCCCAGTCGAGACCAGTGTTTAATGCTTCTTGAGAAGGCTCAAAAAATCTGCCACATGACCTATTTGTGGTCTCCACCGCCGATTGTCCTTTCGTCCGCTTGACCCCTCCGAAGCTGTTTTGTTACTGTCACCCCGGCCAAAACCGCAGGAGACGCATGGCGAAGCAGCGCCGGTCCGTGAAGACACACCGCCAAGCCCGTTCGGGGACGTCAAACGACCGGCAAGTCGGAAGAAAACCGCTCGAAAGGCCTCGGCACCAAAGTCAAAGCCGCGTCGGGCGACCGGCAAACCAGAAGTCGTTGCGCGTCCGCACCAAGCGGCGACGTCGCCTCCGCCACACCGGCCCCGGCGCCACGGAAGCCCGGGTTCTACGAGGCGGTCGCCATCTACGAACGGGGCGTCCAGGCGCTTGCAGCGGCACGACTTTTCGGCGCGGCGGCGAATTATTTCCGAGCGGTACTGGAGCGCTATCCTGAAGAGCGCGAACTGCTGGAGCGAGCCCGGCTGTATCTCCGCGTCTGCGAACGGGAAACGTCCCGTCAGCCGGCCTGCAGCCGAAGACTCCGGCCGAGCGGGTCTATGCGGCAACCGTTGCCCTCAACTCCGGAGATCACACCGGCGCCTTGGACCATCTGCAGCGAGCTTTAGGGGAAGACCCAGAAAGCGATCACGCCCACTACATCATGGCGGTTGCCCTCGGCATGCGCAATCGGGCGGACGAGGCCATCGAGCATCTTACAGCAGGCAATTGCCCTTAATCCCGAGAATCGCGGACTGGCCAAGCAGGACCCGGATCTGGACAGCCTTCGCGATCACAACCGGTTTCGCGACGCGCTGGATACGCCACCCGCCCCGAACCGCGCGCGACCGCTCCGTCGACGCTAGAGTCTCACTCATCGCCTTGTAACAGGATACACTAGTCCCCGGCATGGCTGATCTCCACGTCGTCGTGCTCGCAGCCGGCAAGGGCACGCGGATGACGTTCGACGCGTCCCAAAGTGCTGCATCCGGCGGCCGGGTTGCCCCTCATCGAGCACATTCTGCGGACCGCGGAATCGCTGCACCCCGCATCAATCGTTGTCGTGGTCGGCCACCAGGCGACCAGCTCAAGGAAGCGATCGGAAAACGGCTGGGCCTTGCCTTTGCAGTCGCAGGAACCGCAGCTCGGCACGGGGCACGCGCTGCTGCAGACCGAGCCGCTGTTGCAGGGTGCTCGCGGAACGCTGCTTCTGCTTTCGGGAGACGTTCCGCTGCTTGCGCGCGGCAACGCTCGAGCGACTGGTCAGGCGCACGAGGAACGATCGGCGGCGGCGACGGTGCTCACCGCGGTCGTCGACGAATCCTGACGGCTATGGCCGATTGTCCGAGACAACGGGCGAGATCGCGGCGATCGTCGAGCACAAGGATGCGTCGCCCGCCGAACGGCGCGATCACGCGAAATCAACAGCGGCGTCTATGCGTTCGATCTCGCGCCGCTGTTTGCAGCGTTGCGCTCGATTGGTTCGGCCAACGCCCAGGGCGAGTACTACCTGCCGGACCTCGTGACGATCTATCGCGCGCGCGGGCTTGCCGGTTGAGACGGTCAGGCTCGACGATCCGCGATGAGATTCTGCGGCGTGAACAGCCGGAAGGAGCTGGCAGACGTGGCGACGATTCTGAGATCGCGAAAGAACGACGAGCTGATGGCCGCAGGCGTGACGCTCGTCGATCCCGCAACCGCCTATATCGATCCCGACGTCACGATCGGTGCCGACACCATCATCCATCCCGGCGTGTTCCTCGAGGGCACACACGCGCATCGGATCGGGATGCGAGATTCACTCAGGCGTCCGTCTCGTGAACTCGACGGTCGACGACGGTGCGATCATCTACAACTTCTGCGTGATCATCGACTCGCACGTCGCCAGCGGCGCGCAGGTTGGACCGTTCGCGCATCTGCGACCGCACTCACACGTCAGCGAACACGCCAAGGTCGGAAACTTCGTCGAGCTGAAGAAGACCGTCCTCGGGCGCGGCTCGAAGGCGAGTCACCTCACCTATCTCGGCGACGCGACGATCGGCGAAAAGGTCAACGTCGGCGCCGGCACGATCACGTGCAACTACGACGGCACGACCAAGCATCCGACGGTGATCGAGGACGGCGCGTTCATCGGCAGCGACAGTCAGCTGATCGCGCCGGTCCGCATCGGGAAGGGCGCCTATGTCGCCGCCGGATCGTCGATTACCGAAGATGTGCCGGCGGAATCGCTGGCGATCGCGACGCGGCAAACAGGTGAACAAAGAAGGCTGGGCGAAGTCGCGGCGGAAGACGACGTCTTCAGATCAGCCAGGAGAGAGCAGCTCAGCCCGCGCAAAGGAAGCTCATGTGCGGAATCATCGGCTACATCGGATCGAAGCAGGTCGTTCCCATCCTCATCGACGGGCTGCGTCGGCTCGAATACCGCGGCTACGATTCGGCGGGCGTCGCGGTCGTGCGGGATGGCGACCATCGATCTGCGGCGCAGCGCGGGCAAACTGGCGCGCCTCGAAGAGGTCATCGCCACCACGCCGATTGACGGCGAGTACGGCATCGGGCACACGCGATGGGCGACGCACGGTCGCCCGACCGAGGAGAATGCACACCCGCATCGCGACTGCACCGGGCCGGATCGTGGTCGTCCACAACGGCATCATCGAGAACTATCTCGATCTGAAACAGCAACTGCAGAAGGAAGGCCACACGTTCGTCACCGAGACCGACACCGAGATCGTCGCGCACCTGGTCGAGCGCGAAATGAAAGACGACGGTCTCGAGAACGCGGTGCGGCGGGCGCTGCTCTACATGCGCGGCCTGTTCGCGCTGGTGCTGATCTCGGCCGACGATCCCAACAAGATTGTCACGGTTCGCAATGGTCCGCCGATTGTCGTCGGACTCGGCGACGGGCGAGTTCTTCGTCGCCTCGGACATCCCGGCCATCCTGAGCCATACGCGCGACGTCGTGTTTCTCGGCGACGAGGAGATGGCGGTGATCACGCCGGCGGGCGTCGAATTCACCGATTATTCAGGCCGCGCGGTCTCGAAGAAGAGCACGAAAGTGTCGTGGGATCCGGTCATGGCCGAGAAGGCCGGATACAAGCACTTCATGCTCAAGGAGATTTTCGAGCAGCCGTGGGCGGTCAAGGAAACGGTGCTCGGCCGCGCGTCGCAGGAGAGCGGTAAGGTCTTTCTGCACGAGATTGAGATTCCCGATCAGGTGCTGCGCGAGGTCGAGCGCGTCGTCATCCTGGCGTGCGGCACGTCGTGGCATGCCGCGCTGGTCGCGAAAGTTCCTGTTCGAAACGCTGGCGCGCGTGCCGGTCGATGTCGACTACGGCTCGGAGTACCGCTATCGCGATCCGATCGTCTCGGCGAACACGCTGGCCATCGTGATCACGCAGTCGGGCGAGACGGCAGACACGCTGGCGGCGCTGCGCGAAGCCAAGAAGAAAGGGGCCCGAAGCATCGCCATCTGCAACGTCGTCGGCAGCATGGCGACGCGCGAAACGGACGGAACCGTCTACACGCATGCCGGGCCGCGAGATCGGCGTCGCCTCGACGAAAGCCTTCACGACGCAGATCGTCGCGCTGCACCTGCTGGCGATGTATCTCGGCCAGATCCGCGGCACGCTGCGCGCCGAATGCCGCGAAGCCGCACATCGAAGGCGTTGTCGCAGCTTCCGCTCCTGATCGAGCACACGCTGCGGTGCGAACGCATCACCGAGGAGATCGCGAAGCGGTTCTACCAGCGCAGCGATTTTCTCTATCTCGGGCGCGGCATCAACTATCCGATCGCGCTCGAAGGCGCGCTGAAGCTGAAGGAGATCTCGTATATCCACGCCGAGGGCTACCCCGCCGGCGAGATGAAGCACGGTCCGATCGCGCTCATCGACGAAAAAATGCCGGTCGTCACCATCGCGCCGCACGATCACGTGTTCGAGAAGATGATCGGCAACATCCAGGAGGCCAAGGCACGCGGCGGATCGGTCATCGCGCTGACGACCGAAGGGCACGAGAGCATCCGCAGCCTTCTCGACCCAGCTCTGGATTTCCTGATCGAAGTGCCCGAAACGCCACCCGCTCCTGACACCGGTGCTGATGGTCGTGCCGCTGCAGCTGCTCGCGTATCACATCGCCATTCGCCGCGGGTGCGACGTCGATCAGCCCAGGAATCTCGCGAAGAGCGTCACGGTCGAATAAGTTCGAGATTCGCTGATCGCCAGTCGCGGTTTGCGGGACTGCTGGACCGGGATCCGGGATCCGAATGCTGACTGGCTACTGGCTGCTGACTACTGGGATTCGAGACGATCGCCGCAGTCATTTCCTTCGTGCCGACGCGCTTCTCGTTTCCTTCCGCGAGATCGGCGGTTCGGTAGCCCGGCATTCAAGGCGGCACCGATGGCTGTCTCGACGGCGCGCGCTTCTGTCTCCAGCCCGAGCGCGTGACGCAGCAGCATCGCCGCCGATCCGATCGCGCCGATTGGGTTGGCGATGTTGTTTCCGGCGATGTCCGGCGCCGATCCGTGGACCGGTTCGAACAGTCCGGTTCCATCGCCGAGACTCGCTGACGGCAGCAGCCCCAGCGATCCGACGACCGCGCCGGCTTCGTCCGAGAGGATGTCGCCGAACATGTTCTCGGTCACGATGACGTCGAAGCTCGCCGGCGCGAGCGCGATCCGCATCGCGCAGGAATCGACGAGCATGTGATCGAGCGTGACGTCGGGATAGTCGCGGGCGACCTCGCTGACGACCTGCCGCCAGAGTCGCGACGTCTCGAGCACGTTCATCTTGTCGACCGAGGTCACGCGCTTGCGGCGAAGCCGCGCGGCGTCGAACGCGCGACGTGCGATCCGCTCGATCTCCGCTCGCGAATACCGCATCGTGTTGTGCGCGGAGCTGCCGTCCGCCGCAATGCCGCGCGGCTCACCGTAATACAGGCCGCCGGTCAGCTCCCGCACGACCAGCATGTCGGTGCCCGACACGACGGCCGGCTTCAGCGGACCCGCGGATTCGAGCCCGGGCCACATCTTGGCCGGTCGAAGGTTCGCGTACAGCTTCAGCTCGCGACGAATCTGCAGCAGCGCGGTTTCAGGCCTCCGGCTCGAATCACCCTGTGTCGAACGCGGGATCGCCGACCGCACCGAGCAGGATCGCGTTGGCCTCGCGCGCCGCCGCAAGCGTGTCGCCCGGCAGCGGCGGAAGACGCGGCGAAGCGCCGCGCCGCCGATTAGCGCTTCGTGCAGGTCGAATTGATGAGAAAACCGACGGCGATCGCGTGCAGGACACCAGCGGCGGCGGCGACGACTTCGGGACCGATGCCGTCGCCCGGCAACAAGAGAATCGTCGACTTTCATGATCAGGGTTCTACGAGGTTCTACAGGGTTCTACGAGGTTCTGCAGGGTTCGTTCTGGGTTCTGCCAGGTTCGTTCTGGATTCTGCCAGGCTGCGTTCAGAGTCCGTCGAAGGGAAGCTCCGAACCCTGCAGAACCCTGAACGAACCCTGTAGAACCCGTAGAACCCTGTAGAACCTAGCAGAACCCGATCTGTTAGACGCCGTGTCCGTAGCCGACTTCGGCAGGGGTTCCGTTGAAGTCGGAGACGCTGGCGGGTGTGCCGGCAGCCTGACGCTTGCCGCGAATGCGGCCGATGACGTCGGCGAGATCGCGATCGCTGACGACCTTCTCGCGATCGGCGATCGACATGATCGCCCAGTAGACCGTCTCGACTTCGTGGCGTTCGAGCGCGAGGCCGATCTGCTCGCAGCGGCGCTGCACGGCGTGACGCCCGGAATGCTTGCCGAGTCACGAGCGTCGCCTGCGGAACGCCGACTTCCTCCGGCCGCATGATCTCGTAGGTCCGGCGATCCTTCAGCATGCCGTCCTGGTGAATCCCGGCTTCGTGCGCGAAGGCGTTGCGCCCGACGATCGCCTTGTTCGCCTGGACGGCCTCGCCGGTCAGCCCGGTCAGCAACTGGCTCGACGGATAAATCTCGCGCGGCTCGATGCTGGTCGTGTACGGCAGCAGATCCGATCGGACGCGAGTGGCCATCACGATCTCTTCGAGCGACGCGTTGCCGGCGCGTTCGCCGATGCCGTTGACCGTGCACTCGACCTGCCGCGCGCCGGCGCGAACCGCGGCGAGCGTGTTGGCGACCGCCAGACCCAGATCGTCGTGGCAGTGCGCGCTGAACGTCGCGTGGCCGGCGTTCGGAACGCGGTCGAGCACGGTGCGGAAGAATTCGCCGATTTCGTCAGGCGTCGAGTAGCCGACCGTGTCCGGCAGATTGACCGTCGTGCAGCCGGCAGAAATCACTTCCTGGATGACGCGGCACAGAAAATCCATGTCGCTACGGGTCGCGTCCTCCGCCGAAAACTGCACGTCGTCGGTGTAGCGGCGGGCCCGATGAATCGCCGCGACCGCGGCGTCGAGGCACGCCTCGCGCGTCATCCGAAGCTTGCGCTCGAGGTGCAGATCGGATGTGGCAATGAACGTATGAATGCGACGACGGGGCGCCGCGGTGAGCGCTTCGCCGGCGCGATCGATGTCGGCCGGATGACAGCGCGCCAGCGCCGCAATCACCGGTCCGCGCACCTGCGCGGAGATGACGCGGACGGACTCGGCGTCCGCCTCCGAGGCGATCGGAAAGCCGGCTTCGATCAGGTCCACGCCGAGCATCGCGAGCTGGCGCGCCAGCTTGAGCTTCTCGTCGATCCGCATCGAGAAGCCCGGCGCCTGTTCGCCGTCGCGCAGCGTCGTGTCGAAGATGGTGAGCCGATCGGCAGACATAAGTCCTCCCCTGACAGTATTACCCGGGTTCAGCAGCTTTCGTCCAATTTATAGTTTTTGACTTTATATCAAAACTACTTATGATACCCCGAATGCAGCTGCAGGACCTGAATGCTTTCGTCGCCGTCGCGTCGGATCGCAGCTTTTCCAAGGCCGCGAAACGGCTGCATCGGACCCAGCCGGCGATCAGCCAGGCCATCCGGCGGCTGGAGGACGAGCTGGGCGACAAGCTGTTCGATCGCACGTCGCGCAACGGCGCGCTGACCGAGGCGGGCGTCCTGCTGCAGGAACATGCCACCCGGTTGCTGCGGTTCGCCGCCGAGGCCGAGGCCGCGGTTCGCGAGCTGCAGCAGGTCCGGCGCGGCCGCGTCGTCGTCGGCGCGAACGAGGCCGCGGTCCACTCGCTGCTGCCGATCGTCGATCGCTTCACCAGGGCGCATCCGCACGCCCGCGTCGAGGTGCGCCGCGTCGCGTCGCGGCAGATCGCGACCGAGCTGCTCGAACGCAGCCTCGATTTCGGCGTGCTGACGTTTCAGCCGCCGGACAAGGGGCTGCAGTCGATCTCGCTCGGCAGCGACGAGCTGGTGATGCTGGCGAACCCGACCCATCGGCTGGCGTCGAAGAAACGCGTCACGATCGAAGAGGTCGGGCGCGAGATCGTCATCGCTCACAACGATCCCTCGCCTGCGCGCGAACGCGTGCTGCGCGTCTACGAGCGGCGGCACGCGCCGATCAACATCCAGATCGCGCTGCCCAGTCTCGATGGCATCAAGCGCGCGGTGGAGATGGGGCTCGGCGTCGCCGTGCTGCCTCGACGCTGCGCGCTCGCTGAAATCGCGCGCGGCCACCTCGTCGCGGTCAAAGTGCCGGAGCTGAGCTCGCCGCGTTCGGTCAGGTTCGTCTTCAGGAAGGCGGGAGAGTTGTCGCGAGCGGCGGCGGCGTTTCTGGAGCTGGTGCGGGAAAGAGCGGAGGAGGCGAAGAGAACGGAGATCACCATGAGGTGAACTCGTCACCTCCACCCACTCACGTACGGCAACTTCGCAGCGACCGCCTCGACATCTTCGAACCGATCCAGCAGCAGACCGGTCGCGTCCCACGTGCCGTCGAGAAACGATTCGCGGGCCGCTGCGGGCAGCGTGATGCGGTGCGTTGACCCTCCAGCAGTGACCGTCATCTGATCCAAATCGATGGCGACGTCGGTGGCGGGCTGTGATTCGACACGCTGCATCAGCGAGGCGATCGTCGCGGCTTCCGCGGTGACGCACGGCATCCCGAGCGCGACAGAGTTTCCAAAGAAGATCTCGGAGAACGACTCGCCGACGACGGCGCGAATGCCATGTCGCCGGATCGCCTGCGGCGCGTGTTCCCGGGACGATCCGCAGCCGAAGTTTGCGTTCACCAGCAGAATCGAGGCGCCGCCGAATCTCGAATCGTCGAGCGGATGACGCTGCCCTGCTGCCTGCAGCTGTTTGCGATCGTCCTCGAAGAGATGCGTCTCCAGGCCCTCGAACGTGATCGACCGCAGGAATCTCGCCGGGATAATCCGATCGGTGTCGATGTTGTCGCCGCGAAGCGGGAGCGCCCGGCCGTGAACCCGGCGGATCTTTTCAATCGCCATGGACGAACTCACGGATGTCGACGACTTCGCCGGCCACGGCCGCGGCGGCCACCATCGCCGGGCTCATGAGCAGCGTGCGCCCGGTCGGACTTCCCTGCCGCCCTTTGAAGTTCCGGTTCGAAGACGAGGCGCAGATCTCGCGGCCTTCGAGCTTGTCGGGATTCATCGCCAGGCACATCGAGCACCCGGCGCCTCGCCAGTCGAATCCGGCGTCGATGAAGACGCGATCGAGCCCTTCTCGCTCCGCTGCCAGCCTCACCGGCTGCGATCCGGGCACGACCAGCGCGCGAACGTGCGGCGCGACGTGACGGCCGCGAATCACCTTCGCCGCTTCGCGGAGATCCGACAGCCGCCCGTTGGTGCAGGATCCGACGAAGGCGACGTCGATTCGTGTCCCGCGAATCCGTGATCCGGCGGTGAGGCCCATGAAGTCGAGCGCTTCGTCGATCGACGCGCGGTCCGATCCCTGGGCGCTGCCCGGAGCTGGGGAGCGGTTCATCGACATACACCGACTGCCCCGGATTGATGCCCCAGGTGACCGTCGGCCCGATCGCCGACGCGTCGATCTCCACCTCGTCGTCGTAGCTGGCGTTGGCATCGGACGCCATGCTGGTCCACCAACGGCACGCCTTCTCGAAGTCGTCGCCGTCGGGCGCGAAACGCCGGCCGCGCAGGTAATCGAACGTGACCTGATCCGGGTTGACGTAGCCGACGCGTGCGCCGCCTTCGATCGACATGTTGCAGATGGTCATCCGCTCGTCCATCGACATGCGCTCGATCGTGTCGCCGGCGTATTCGTACGCGAAGCCCACGCCGCCGTTGACCCCCAGCCGCCGAATGATCTCGAGGATGACATCCTTCGCGTAGACGCCCCGCGCCAGCCGGCCGCGCACGCGGATACGCCGCACGCGAAGCGGATCCATCGCCAGACACTGAGACGCCAGCACGTCGCGCACCTGCGACGTGCCGATGCCAAACGCCACGGCGCCCAATGCGCCATGCGTGGAGGTGTGGCTGTCGCCGCACGCGATCGTCATCCCCGGCTGCGTGAGCCCCATCTCCGGGCCGATGACGTGGACGATGCCCTGCGATCCGGTGGACATGTCGAACAGCCGGATGCCTTCATCGCGGCAGTTCCGCTCGAGCGCCGCGAACATGTCCTCGGCCATCACGTCGAGAAACGGCCGCCGCTGATCGCGCGTCGGGACGATGTGATCGACCGTGGCAATCGTCCGCTCCGGAAATCGCACCGGCCAGCCCCGCGCACGAAGCATGTCGAACGCCTGCGGCGTCGTGACCTCGTGGATGAGGTGCAGGCCGACGAACAACTGCGTCTGCCCGTTCGGCAGCTTCCGCACCGTATGCGCGTCCCACACCTTCTGCAGCAGCGTCTGCGACATGGACAGAATCGATCGTACTACACGTTGTCGCTCAGTCGCGGTTCGCGGTTCGCAGTTCGCGGTTCGCGCCTCGGGATTCGTGACCCAACGGTTTGCTGCTTGCCTAATAACCAGACAGGCCATCGAGAGTCAGTGACTTACGGCCACATGACGCAGAAACTGCGTCCTTCAGCTTCGAGAGGCGAAGCAGAAAAGGCAGAACCCGCAATGACCGAAATCCGCAGTTTTCGTGACCTGGACGCGTGGAAGGCAGCGATGGAATTGGCGTCTCGACAGCATACGACCGTCGCGAAACAGTTGCCTCCGACCGAGCGATTCGAACTCTCGGCGCAAATGCAGGCGGGCCGCGGTTTCGGTTCCATCGAATGTGGCCGAAGGTCAGGCAAACGGGCCTGGGCGTGCGATATCGGATATCACGTCCGGATTGCGCTTGGCTCGTTGGCGGAACTCGTGACGCATCTCGAGCTTGCGAATCGTTACTGAAGCTGCTCGCGCCGGCGAAGCTATCCGAGTTTGAAGCACAACTTGAAAAAACCGGGCAACTTCTTCACGGTCTTCATCGGTCACTGAAACGACGAGCTGCGGCAAAGGGCATAGGGCGTTCTGCTGTTTGTCGGGTGGCTCTTGTCGTCTGCCGTCTCGTGATCGGCGGTGGACGAACCGCGAACCGCGAACCGCGAACTCGCGAACTCCGCGAACTGCGAACCGCGAACTGCGAACCGCGAACCGCGGAACAGCGAAGATATAATGAACTCTCCCCCAATGACGTTCCTGGAAAAGCTCAACCCCGAGCAACGCGACGCAGTCCTGCACCGTGACGGTCCGCTGCTGATCCTCGCGGGAGCGGGATCGGGAAAGACGCGAGTCATCACGTTCCGCATCGCCTATCTCATCGGGGATGGCCATGCGAGCCCGGACGAAGTGCTGGCGGTCACTTTTACCAACAAGGCGTCGCAGGAAATGCGCGAGCGCGTGGAGTCGCTCATCGGTTCGACGGCTGAGGGCGTGTGGCTTTCGACGTTTCATTCACTGTGCGCGCGGCTGCTTCGGCGCGAGGCGCCGAAGATTGGATTGTCGCGGGACTTCGTGATCTACGACTCGTCCGATCAGGTGGCGGTCGTCAAGCAGGCGCAGCGCGAGCTCGGTATCGACGACAAACTCGTGCCGCCGCGGATGGCGCTTGCGCGGATCAGTCAGGCCAAGAACCGAATGGAGGGTCCCGACACGCTTCGCGGTGGCTGGAACATCCGGGACGAGCAGACGGCAAAGATTTACGAGCGCTACCTGGTCGCGCTGAAGGACGCGAACGCGCTCGATTTTGATGACCTGCTGCTGAAAACCGTCGATCTCTTCGAGAACGTCGCAGCAGGTGCGCGAGTTCTACTCGCGCAAGTTCAAGTACGTGATGGTGGACGAGTATCAGGACACGAATCGTCCTCAGTACCTGCTCATCCGCCGGCTTGCAGAATTCCACCGCAACATCGCAGTGGTCGGCGATCCGGATCAGTCCATCTACAAATGGCGCGGCGCTGACCTTCGGAACATTCTCGATTTCGAGCAGGACTTCGCCGACGCCTTCGTCGTCCGGCTCGAGCAGAACTATCGATCGACGCAGATGATCCTCGATGCCGCCAGTGCGGTGATCAGCCAGAACCGCAATCGCAAGGACAAGCGGCTGTGGACCGATCGCAAGGGTGGTTCGCGGATCGTCTACTTCCGCGGCAACGACGAACTCGAAGAGGCCGATTTCATCACCCGGTCGATCAAGCAATACCGATCCGAAGACGTCGATGCCACGATGGCCGTCCTGTATCGCACCAACGCGCAGTCGCGCGCGGTTGAAGATTCGCTGATGCGGGAAAACATCCCCTACAAGATCATCGGCGGCGTCCGTTTCTACGAGCGCAAGGAAATCAAGGATGCGCTCGCCTACCTGAAGCTGATCATCAATCCGCACGACGACGTCAGCCTTCGCCGGGTGATCAACGTGCCGGCGCGCGGCATCGGCAAGGGCGTCATGGATTCGCTGCAGGCGATCGATCCGAATGCCGTGATCGAGGACGCGCCGCCGCTGCTCGCCGCGGGGCTCCAGGAGGTCAGCTCCGCCAGGTCGCTCTGGGCCAAACTCGTCTACGCCGTCGACGACGGCAGGCTTGCGCCGCGAGCGACCGCGTCGCTGCGTGGTCTTTCGCGACCTGATCGCCGCCTGGCCGACGTCGCCCGCAAGGAGTCCGTCTCGATCGCGATCGGCAAGATGCTCGACCAGACCGGCTACCTGAAGGATCTCCGCGACGACAACAGCGAGGAGTCGAACGAGCGAATCGAGAACCTGATGGAGCTCGTGTCCGCCGCGCGCGAGTACGAGACCCGTGAACCCGACGCGTCGCTTGGAGGATTCGTCGATCGACTGTCGCTCTTGTCCGAAGTCGGACGAAGAGTCCGGAACGCGCGACGCAAAGGTCTGGTTGATGACGATGCACGCGGCCAAGGGGCTTGAGTTCCCGCTGGTCGATCATCGCCGGCCTGGAGGAGGGCCTGTTCCCGCACTCCCGGTCGAAGCGAGGATGTGGAGGAGCTCGAGGAGGAGCGGCGGCTCTGCTACGTGGGCATGACGCGGGCGCAGTCGCAGCTGGTGCTCACGAGCGCGGCCCGGCGGCGCGTCTTCGGTGAGTACCAATCGACCGAGCCGTCACGATTCCTCGACGAGATTCCCGCGGAACTCATCGAGCGCATCGCCCCGACATACGCGCCGGCGTACCAGAGCACGTTCACGCATGGCCATTACGAGTTCCGCACGAACCCGTATGGACGGAAGGGCAAGGCGGCTCGGTTCAAGGAAGCGCGACGAGAGCTACCGCTACGAAAACGAAGACCAGTCAGTCCAGCGAACTGCGATCCGGGATGCGCGTGCGGCACGCCCAATTCGGCGTCGGCACGGTCGTGTCGGTGGAAGAACACAACGACGACATGAAGATCACGGTCCGATTCAACCTCGTCGGCGTGAAGAAGCTGCTGGCGAAGTACGCGAAGCTCGAGCCGGCCTGACTAATTCAGCCGAATTGGCGAGTCCGGCTCGCCGTTGCCTTCTTCCTTCTCGGCCAGCTTCGCGATCCCGACCACGGCGTCCCCTTCTTCCATCTCGATCAGGCGCACGCCCTGGGTGGCGCGGCCGATGGCCCGGACGTCGCCGGCGCGCATTCGCAGGATCATCCCCTGCTGGCTGATGATCATCAGCTCGTCGTCTTCGCTGACGTAGGCGATGCCGACGACCTTGCCGTTGCGATCGGAGGTCTGGATGTTGATGATGCCGACGCCGCCTCGCGACTGCAGGCGGTATTCGTCGAGCTCGGTGCGCTTGCCGTAGCCGTTCTGCGCCACGGTCAACAGGGTGCCGCCCTGGCGGACGACTTCCATCGCCACGACCTCGTCGTCGTCGCGCAGCGAGATGCCGCGGACGCCGTAGGCCGTGCGTCCCATCGGACGCACATCGGTTTCGTCGAAGCGAATGGCCATGCCGTCGCGCGTGCCGAGGAAGATCTGCTCCGTGCCGTCCGAGATCTCCACCGCGATGACGGCGTCCCCCTCCTCGACGCCCATGGCGATGATGCCGCCGGCGCGCGGGTTGCGGAACGAGCGACAGGTCGGTCTTCTTGATGACCCCCTTGCGGCTGCCCATCACGACGAACTGCTGATCCTCCTGCTCGGGGAATTCCTTGACCGCCAGCAGCGCCGCGATGCGTTCGCCTTCTTCCATCGCCACCAGGTTCGCGATCGCCTTGCCCTTGCCGCCCGGACCGACGTCCGGGATCTCGTGCACCTTCAGCCAGTACGCCCGGCCCGCGGTCGGAGAAGATCATGATGTAGGCGTGCGTCGACGCGATGAAGAGGTGACTGACGAAATCCTCCTCGCGGGTGCGCATGCCGATGCGCCCCTTGCCGCCGCGTCGCTGGGCTCGATAGGTCGAAATGGCGGTGCGCTTGATGTAGCCCGTGTTCGTCACGGTGATCGCCATGTCCTCGTCGGCGATCAGATCCTCGATCCGCAGTTCGCCGCTTTCTTCGACGATCACGGTTCGCCGCGGATCGGTGTATTTCTCGCGAACCTCCTTGAGCTCGTTGAGCACCACCTGCATCAGCAGCTCGTCGCTCGACAGAATCGCGCGCAGCCGCTCGATCGTCTTGAGCAGCTCCACCAGCTCGTCGACGATCTTCTGCCGCTCGAGACCCGGTCAGGCGCTGCAGCTGCATGTCGAGAATCGCCTGCGCCTGGATCTGTGAGAGCTTGAAGCTCGGTCATCAGGCCCTCGCGCGCCTCGGCGGGGCTCTTCGAGCCGCGGATCAACTTGATCACCTCGTCGAGGTGATCGAGCGCGATCTTCAACCCCTCGACGATGTGCGCCCGCGCTTCAGCCTTCCGCAGCTCGAATTCGGTGCGTCGCCGGACGATCTCGCGCCTGAACTCGACGAAGTGCTCGAGGATCTCGAGGATCGGCAGGACCTTCGGCCGGCCGCCGACGATCGCGAGCATGATGATCCCGAACGTGGTCTGCAGCTGCGTGTGCTTGTAGAGGTTGTTGAGCACGACCTCCGGCACTTCGCCACGCTTCAGCTCGATGACGATCCGCATGCCGTCGCGGTCGGATTCGTCGCGAAGATCGGAGATCCCCTCAATGGTTTTCTCGCGGACGAGATCGGCGATGTTCTCGAGCAGCCGCTTCTTGTTGACCTGATACGGAATCTCGGTGACGACGATCGAGACCTTGTCGCCCTTCTTCGGATTCCTCGGTCGTCGCCTTCGCGCGCATGGTGATCGCGCCGCGCCCGGTGGTGTAGGCCTGGAAGATTCCGTGTCGACCGACGATGAAGCCGCCGGTCGGCAAGTCAGGACCGGGAATCGACTTTCAGGACCGCCTTGAGCCGCGATTCCTTCGACTGGCCGCGCTGGTCGATGACGGCGATGACGCCGTCGATGACCTCGCGCATGTTGTGCGGCGGAATGTTCGTCGCCATGCCGACCGCAATGCCCGACGATCCATTGACCAGCAGGTTCGGGAACGTCGTCGGCAGGACGGTGGGCTCTTCGGTGGTCTCGTCGTAGTTGGGGACGAAGTCGACGGTCTCTTTGTCGAGATCCGTCATCATCGCCTCGGCGAGCGCCCGCGGCCGAGCCTCGGTGTATCGCATCGCCGCCGGGAGGATCGCCGTCGACCGAGCCGAAGTTCCCCTGGCCTTCGACCAGGGTGTAGCGCATGTTGAATTCCTGCGCGAGCCGCACCAGCGTGTCGTAGATCGACGCGTCGCCGTGCGGGTGATAGTTCCCCATCACCTCGCCGACGATCTTGGCGCACTTGCGATAGGCGCGGTTCGACGCCAGCCCCATCGTGCGCATGCCGTACAGCACGCGACGGTGCGCCGGCTTCAACCCATCGCGCACGTCGGGCAGCGCTCGCCCGATGATTACGCTCATCGCGTAATCCATGTACGAGCGCTTCATTTCGTCTTCGATGTTGACGGGGAAGCGAGTGAGGGCGGAGTCGGTCATAGGTGGTCAGTCGGAATAACAATTGGTGAATTGTTGAATGCTGAATGCGTGAATTGGTCGCGTGCTGGGAGCATCGCGACGGTCGCGCGTGCGATCAGCAATTCGACAATCGGCTCTCCGACTCACGAATTCACCAGATCAAATATCGAGGTTCTTCACATCGAGCGCGTTGTCTTCGATGAACTTCCGCCGCGGCTCGACCTGATCGCCCATCAGCGTCGTGAACATCAGGTCCGCTTCCATGTGATCTTCGGCGCGGACCTGGGCGAGCGAGCGTCGCTCCGGGTCCATCGTCGTTTCCCACAGCGTCGTACGGGTTCATCTCACCCAGACCCTTGTAGCGGTTCACGGCGACACCCTTCTTGCCGGCGGCGGTGAAGAACTCGACGAGGTCGTCGAGCGACTCGACGCGGACGTCCGCGTCGCGGACGCGCCTTGTGCGGCTGTTTCGGACCAGCCGACGAATCGAGCGGCTTCGGTTCGGCCGCGAGCTTGCGTCGCGTCGTCAATCGGCGCGCCGCCGATCGCCGTGTCGTTGGCCGCCGCGGTGCCCTCGACCTGCGTCGGCACCGATCGTCGGCAGCGCCGGCCGCCGGTCGTTTTCACGACCATCGGTCCGCGAATGCCCTTCACGTCCTGATAGCTCGACGGCCAGCGTCCGGAACTCGCCGGTGGTGACGAAGTCCTGGTCGATGCGGTGATGCCGCGGATACCCGCCGGTGCGATCCTCGATCGCGAGCGCGAACGCCTGGTGTTCTTCGTCCGGCTGCACCGTCACCGTCCGCGCCGGCGTGCGTCAGCGCCGCGGCCAGCGAATCCACTCCTCGCGCGATCGGCAAAGAAGGCCTTGTCCCTGGCGTCCCGCTCGAGCAGGCCCGAGCACGACTTCGCGCGACGGTCCGCGGCGCTCGACGATCTGCAGCAGCTTTCTGAACGCGATCAGCCGCTCGAGCCGGTGCTCGAGCTGCTCGCCGCGACATCTCGGTTCCGTCCGGCAGCACGACGACGCGGGACTCGACCGCGCGCTTCATCAGCCAGGTTTCGAGCGCGCGCTCGTCGCGGATGAAGACTTCGCTCCGTCCCCGCTTCGCGCGGAACAGCGGCGGCTGCGCGATGTAGACGTAGCCGTGCTCGACCAGCTGCCGCATCTGACGGTAGAAGAACGTCAGCAGCAGCGTCCGGATGTGCGATCCGTCGACGTCGGCGTCGGTCATGATGATGACGCGGTGGTAGCGGAGCTTCGAGATGTCGAAGTCCTCCGCGCCGATGCCGCAACCGAGCGCTGCGATCATCGTCTTGATTTCGTCGCTGCCGAGCATCTTGTCGAAGCGCGCCTTCTCGACGTTCAGGATCTTGCCCTTGATCGGCAGGATCGCCTGGAAGCGCCGGTCGCGTCCCTGCTTGGCCGAGCCGCCGGCCGACTCGCCTTCGACGATGTAGATTTCGCTCTGCGCCGGATCGCGTTCCTGGCAGTCGGCGAGCTTGCCTGGCAGCGAGCTGTTGTCGAGCGCGCCCTTGCGGCGCACGAGATCGCGTGCCTTGCGCGCCGCCTCGCGCGCCCGGGCCGCATCGACCGCCTTGGCGACGACCCGCTTCGCGACGCTCGGGTTCTCTTCGAGATAGGCGCCCAGCTTGTCGTTGAGGATGGCTTCGACGATGCCCTTGACCTCGGTGTTGCCAAGCTTGGTCTTGGTCTGCCCTTCGAACTGCGGCCGCGGAATCTTCACGCTGACGACGGCGATCAGACCTTCGCGGATGTCGTCGCCGCCGATGCTCGCGTCCTTGAGATCCTTGGTCAGGTTGTTCTTGCCCGCGTAGTAGTTGATCGTTCGCGTCAGCGCCGAGCGGAAGCCCGACAGGTGCGTGCCGCCCTCGTGCGTGTTGATGTTGTTGGCGAACGAGTAGACCGTCTCGGCGTAGCCGTCGTTCCACTGCAGGGCGATCTCGACGTCGATGCCGTCTTTCTCGCCGTGCATGTAGATCGGCTTGTCGTTGACCGTCGCCTTGTTCTGGTTCAGATACTCGACGAACGAGATGATGCCGCCTTCGTAGAGGAACTTGTGCGACTTGCCGTCGCGCTCGTCGTCGAGCGTGATCGTGACGCCGCCGTTCAGGAAGGCGAGCTCGCGCAGCCGCTGCGCGAGCGTGTCGAAGCTGTACTCGGTCGTCTCGAAGATCTGCAAGTCGGGCTTGAACGTGATCTTCGTTCCGCGCTTCTTGGTCGTTCCGGTGACCTCGAGATCCGCCGCCGGCGTGCCGCGCTCGTAGGTCTGTTTGTAGACCTGGCCGTTCCGCCAGATTTCGAGATCGAGCGTCTCCGACAGCGCGTTGACGACCGACACGCCGACGCCGTGCAGACCGCCCGACACCTTGTAGCTGTCGTTGTCGAACTTGCCGCCGGCGTGCAGCACCGTGAGCACGACTTCGGCGGCCGACTTGCCGCTGGTGTGCTGATCGACCGGGATGCCGCGGCCGTTGTCGACGACGGTCACCGAGTTGTCGATGTGCAGCGTGACGTTGACCTGATCGCAGTGCCCGGCCAGCGCCTCGTCGATCGAGTTGTCGACGATCTCGTAGACGAGATGATGCAGACCAGGCGCGCCGGTCGACCCGATGTACATCGCCGGGCCGCTTGCGGACCGCTTCGAGCCCTTCGAGGACCTTGATTTTGTCGGCGCCGTAGTCGTCCGACGCACCGATCCCGTTGTCCGACGTCCGGCGGATGCAGCCGCTGACCCAGGCGCTCGGGGCGATGCGCGCCTCCGGCGTGGCCGCGGCGGACCGCTGCTCGTCGTTCTGAGGTTCCAAATCAGACATCAATCAAATCATTGGTGAATTGGTGAATTGGTGAGTTGGTGAATTGGAGTGTCGAGTGGTGCATTGATGATCGCACAATGGCGCGCCAGCGTCAGTTCCGCGCCCAATTCACCAATTCACCAATTCACCAATTCACCAATTGCTCTCACACTCTCATCGGCATGATCACGTAGGTGTAGTCGTACCCTTCCGCGCCGATGGGTTTCATCACGGCCTGGCTCATTTCGTCCTTGAACTCGAGGCCAACCGAATCGGTTTCCACGACGCTCAGAAAATCGAGCACGTACTGCGCGTTGAAGCAGATCGTCACCGGTGCCGCGGTGTAGTCGACCATCAGCACTTCCTTGGCCTCTCCGAATTCCGGGCTGCTCGACGCAATCTCGACCTTGCCCTTGTCGATCTGGAACTTCACCGCTCGCGACCGCTCGTTCGAGAGCAGCGCGACGCGCTTGACCGCGCTCGTCAGGCGATCGCGATCGAATTCGACCCGCTTGTCGTTCCCTTTCGGAATGACCCGCTCGAATGCCGGGAACTGGCCGTCGATCATGCGCGAGATCAGCAGCCGTCCGCCGACTTCGAAGAACAGGTGGTTCTCGCCGCGCTCGTACTGGATGTCGCCGTCGCCTTCCGACAGCAAGCCGCCCAAGCTCGAGCAGCGTCTTCCGCGGAAGAATGACCCGCTCCTCGTCGTCGACTTCGCCCGGCTCTGCGACTTGTCGCGCGGCACCGTGATGAGCGCGAGACGATGACCGTCGGTCGAGACCAGGCTCATCGAATCCGGGCGCTGAATGAACAGCGCGCCGTTCAGGAAATAGCGCGTGTCCTCACCGGTGATCGCAAACTGCGTCTTCGCGACCATGTGCTTCAGCACATCGCGCGGAAGCGTCGCGCGTGTAGGTCCCGGTTCCGTCGGGCAGCGTCGGAAAGTCCTCACGCGGCAGCGTCTGCATCCGCGAATCGAATCGATCGGCCGCAACCTTGACGCCGCTCTTGTCCTCTTCGATCCGCACGTCCGTCTCGGGAAGCGCCTTGATGATTTCGTAGAGCTTCTTCGCCGGAAGCGTCAGCGATCCCTTCTTCGACGACCGACGCCTGACAGCGGCTTCGCAGCCCGACTTCGAGGTCAGTCGCGAGCAGCTTGACCTGATCGCCGTCGGCCTCGATCAGGACGTTGGCGAGAATCGGAATCGTGTTCTTGCGCTCGACGATGCCCTGGAACAACTGCAGTTCGCGCAGCAGATCGGCCTTGCGTACGACCAGTTCCATGTCGGTGATGACCTCAGGGGAAGGCGCCGTCAGATTTCGTGTGACGGGCGCGCTGATCCCTTCAATGTTGAGGGAGATCAGGAAACAAAGAATTATAACAAGAAAGAGGTGCTGTTGAAAACAAGAAAACGAGCCATTAATCCTTGTAATTCTGCAATTTAGGCTGTGGACCATCGCTTCGGGTACGGCGTCCGGGTTTTCTGGCCGCGATCTCGGTGGATAAACCGACGCCCGTCCGGAAACCCACAATCTCATCCTCAAACTCAACCGTGGCAACGCTGTGGAAAACGGCGCGATTCGAGCTGGAATTCCTATCGAAACGACTCCATGAAGCGTGTTGATAAGCGTGTTGAAATTTCCGTCGCGCTGACGCAGGTCTTCGATCTTGCGGATCGAGTGAATCACGGTCGAATGATGTTTGCCGCCAAAGCTCCGGCCGATTTCCGGCAGCGACGCGCTCGTCAGGTTCTTGCACAGATACATCGCGATCTGACGCGGCATCGCAATCGATTTCGAGTTGTTCCGCGACTTCAGCTCGCCGTGTTTCAGCTGGTAGTAGTCCGAGACGAACTTCTGAATGCCTTCGATCGTCACCGCGCGCTCGTCGTGCTGCAGGACGTTTCTCAGCACGTCCTGCGCGAGCGGCAGTGAAATCTCCCGTCCGGTCAGCGACGCGTACGCGATCAGCCGGATGAGCGATCCCTCGAGCTCACGGATGTTCGATTTGATCTTTCCGGCGATGTAGATGGCGACGTTGTCGGGCAGCGGGATGCCTTCGGTTTCCGCTTTCTTCTTGAGAATCGCGACCTTCGTCTCGAGATCGGGCGGCTGGATGTCGGCGATCAGTCCCCACTCGAAGCGGGATCGCAGCCGCTCTTCGAGCTGGGGAATCTCGTGCGGCGGGCAGTCGCTGCTGATGACGATCTGTTTCTGCGAGTCGTAGAGCGCGTTGAAGGTGTGGAAGAACTCGGTCTGCGTTCCTTCCTTGCCGGCGAGGAACTGGATGTCGTCGACGAGCAGCACGTCGACGCTTCGATACCGCTCGCGAAAGTCCAGCACGCGATCGTAGCGCACCGCGTTGATCATCTCGTTCATGAACCGCTCGGACGAGATGTAGGTCAGCTTCAACGTGCGCAGATGATTCAGCACGTAGTGACCGATGGCGTGCATCAGATGGGTCTTGCCGAGTCCCACGCCGCCGTAGATGAACAGCGGGTTGTAGGAACGCGACGGCGCTTCGGCGACGGCGCGACAGGCGGCGTGCGCGAATTGATTCGACGGTCCGACGATGAACGTATCGAACGAATAGCGGGGCGCGAGACTGCCAGCCGGCGCATCGTCCTTCGTCGACGGTTCGGCCTCGACGAAGACTTCGGCGCGTCTCAGGGTGGCTGGTCATTGCCGGCGGCCTCGACGATTTCCCCGTCGGATCGCGTGATGAAACGTGATCGCCGTGCCCTTTCCGATCGACTTCTCCAAGCGCCTCGTCCAGCACCGCCGCGTAGTGCTTGGTCAGCCAGTCGCGGAAGAGGCCGTTCGGCACTCGGATCCGCAGCCGTCGATCCGTCGTCGGCGACGAAGCGACGTCGGCTTGAACCAGGTGTAGAAGATGTGACGGTTGACCTTCGTCTCGATGCGGGAGAGGACCTGGTCCCAGATACTTGCCGGTCATTTGCACGCCTGTGACCGAAAGACGCTCTGGAGGGTTTCGCTCGCGCTGAGTCCGAATTACCCGAATGCCCTGAGTACGCAGCCGCTCAACCCGTCGAAAACCGATCACGTTTCGCCGCTCGTCCCGGCAAAAGCGGCCTCATGAGCGCTATCCGTGCGTCGGCGCAGCGGGAAAACCTGTGCTTTTCCACATTTTTTTCCACAGTTGTGGAAAACTTCGGGGGGTGACCCTACGGCCGTCGCTGCCGCAGGGGAAGCGACTGTAGCACACGGTTTCGGCGGCCGACAACCTTCGTGCAGTCGATTGACAGTCGATGAAGGCCGCTTGATTACTATTTAAGTTTCTCCGCTATCTTTCTTTCGCTGCAGGGGATCCGACAATGAGTGTGACGTTCCAGCCAAACCGCCGGCGCCGCAAGCGCACGCACGGATTTCTCGTGCGCATGGCGACGAAGAATGGCCGCCAGGTGCTGAAACGGCGCCGGGCGAAAGGGCGTAAACGCCTCACGGTTTCCTCCTCGTAAACCAGCGCGCGGAGCCATCGATCCGCGAGAACATGCCACGGCGTCCGAGCGCTTCTCGAAGGCCCGTCGGGTCAGGCGCCGCGACGAGTTCCAGCGCGTCTTCGACTTCTCGCTTCGCGCAAAGGGCCGATACGTCGACGGTGCTGGTGGCCCCCAACGACGCCGGAATCGCACGGCTGGGGATCGTGGCCTCGCGAAAGCTCGGGGATGCGGTGCGGAGAAATCGCGCTAAGAGATTGATACGAGAGGTTTTCAGGCGTATCAGACCTGCTGCCGCCTGGCAAGGGTCTCGACGTGGTGGTCATTCCCGCGACGAGAGCTGTTCGATGCCGTGTATTCCAGCCTTGAATCCGATTTGCGTGGCACAATCAAGCGCTGCGCAGCCCGACTTCCCGCCACCGCCCATGCGCGCGCTGATCTGTCTCGCCGCGCAGCGGCTCGCCCTGCGCGCTGATTACCGGCTGTACAAGCTCCTTATTTCTCCGATATTTGCCGGGTCCTGCCGGTATCTCCCGTCGTGCTCGGATTACGCGGCGCGAAGCCGTTCGCCGATTCGGCGTCCTTCGCGGGTCTGTCCTGGCGGCCCGCCGGCTCGCGCGCTGCCACCCGCTCGGCGGCCACGGCTTCGACGCAGTCCCTGCGGACAACCGGAAGTCTCGATAGTCAGCGTTCATGGAAAAGCGGGTTCTGATCGCGGTCATCCTGTCGTTCATCGTCCTGTACGCCTACCAGGCGATGTTCCCGCCGCCGAAGCCGGCGACATCAACGCCAGGCAGCCGCTTCGCCAGACGACAAGTCCTTCCACCGACAACAGTTACGCCAGAGGCGCCAGACTCCGAGCCAGCAGAGCAGCCGGGCAGCAACGACGCCGCCGTCAGCCGTCGCGCCCGTAGTCGCCGACAGCCGCCGAACGTGACATCACGGTGGAGAACGCCGTTCCGTGAGCGCGGTTTTCACCACGCAGCGGCGGTGCGCTGAAGAGCTGGCGGCTGAAGAAATACCAGGACTCGGCGGGTCAGCCACTCGAGCTGATCCCGCACACGGTTCCTGCCGGCACTCCTCGACCGTTCACGTTGTCGGTCCCGACGCCGCGACCAGCGCGACGCTCGCGCAGGCGCTGTTCAAACCGAGCGCCGATCAAGTTGTGCGTCGTCCGGCAACGTCGACGCTCGAGTTCGACATACACCGACGCGAGCGGTCTGACTGCGCGTAAAGAAGTTCGTCGTTCTCGGCGGATCTGCCGTACGTCATCGATTTCTCCACGACGGTGTCCCAGGCGGGGAAGGATCTGACGCCGACGATTCAGTGGGGACCGGAATCGGCAGCGGCGTCGTCGCCAGCACGCGCAGCGTACAACCCCGCGTCGCAGCCGATCTTCTATCGCGACGGCAGCGTCAGCCGGATCAAGCCGAACAAGGTCGCGGAGAACGCGTCGCAGGACGGTCGCGCGCGTTCGCCGGCGTCGACGACCACTACTTCCTCGTCGCGACGCTTGCCGGCGCGCCAGCCCGTTCACGTCGATTACCGGACGCTCGACGTCCCGCTGGCAGTCGCCGGCGGGCACGGTCGCGCACTTCATCGACTGGTCCGCGCGCTACGGCACCGACTCCGGTCAAGGCGCGATACTTTCTCGGCCCGAAGGACTTCGATGTGCTGGCGTCGGTCGATCGCGATCTGGTCCGCTCGATTGACTTCGGCATGTTCGCGTGGCTCGTCGTTCCGCTGCTGCGCGCGCTGAAGTGGGTCAACGGCTACGTCGGCAACTACGGCTGGTCGATCATCATCCTGACGATCCTCATCAACGTCGCGATGTTCCCGCTGCGCCACAAGAGCGTCGTGTCGATGCGGAAGATGCAGGAGATCCAGCCGCAGGTCAAAGCGATTCAGGATCGCTACGCGAACCTGAAGATGACCGATCCGGCCAAGCAGAAGATGAACACCGAGCTCATGAGTCTCTATCGCGAGCAAGGTGTCAACCCGGCCAGCGGCTGCGTGCCGATGCTGCTGACGCTGCCGGTCCTGTTTGCGTTCTACTCGATGCTCTCGGTCGCGATCGAGCTGCGCGGCGCGCCGTTCGCCGGGTGGATTCACGATCTCTCAATCCACGATCCGCTGTTCATCACGCCAATCCTGATGGGCATCACGCAGTTCGTCCAGACGAAGATGACGCCGACGACCGCCGATCCGGCGCAGCAGAAGATGATGCTGTTCATGCCGCTCGTCATGATGTCGTTCTTCCTCTGGGCGCCGGCCGGGCTCGTCCTCTACTGGACGACGAGCAACCTGTGGGCGATTGGACAGCAGGTGCTGACCAACCGGCTGATCGGGCCGACCAAGCCGCGGGTCGTCCGTCCGGCGGCCGAACGGCGCGTGAAGAACGTGGGCGGCGGCCGAACCGAGCAGGCCGTGAAGGAGCGGAAGTGATGGAGCTGCACGAACGCGTTCGTGAGTTCACGAAGCAGACCGTGGCGGCGATGGGCGTGCCGCTTGACGTGACTGTCGTTGACGCCGGCGACAACATCCGCGTCGAGCTGTCCGGCGAGGGCGGCGAGCTGCTGCTGCGCCGCCGCGCCGAGGCGCTCGACGCGCTTCAGCAGATCGTCAACACCGCCTTCCGCCGCGAGCTCAAGGACGATCGCTCATTCGTCGTCGACTGCATGAACTATCGCAAGGCGAAGGACGCCGAGCTGCGCCAGATGGCGCGCTTCATGATGGAGAAGGCGAAGTCGGCCGGGCCGCAGGAGATGGGACCGCTGAATCCGTACGCGCGCCGCCTCGTCCACCTCACCGTCGCCGAAGATCCGCAGATGTCGTCCGAGAGCATCGGCGATGCGTTTCTGAAGACGGTGATTATTTCAGTGAGACGGTAGTGCGGCTCCGCCGGGCAATTGCTGATTGTCGATTGCTGATTGCTGATTAAGGGCAGCGATCAATCAATCAGCATTCGGCAATCAGCAATCAGCAATTAATGTTTTCTCCCGCTGACACCATCGTCGCGATCGCGACGCCGCCGGGCCGCGGCGGGATTGGCGTCGTCCGGATCAGCGGGTCACAGGCGCGCGTGTCGCCGGTCACTCGCGACTCGAGCCGGCTCGCTGGAGACCCCGGCGCGCGACGCTGACCGAACTTCGCGTGAACGGCGAGGCGATCGATCGGGCCGTCGTGACCTTCTTTCCCGGCCCGCATTCCTACACCGGCGAGGACGTCGTCGAGATCAGCGCGCACGGAAGCCCCGTGGTGCTCCGCTCCATCGTCGAATCTGCGATGCGGGCGGGAGCGCGGCTCGCCGAGCCCGGCGAGTTCACCTTTCGCGCCTACCTGAACGGCCGCATCGATCTGGTGCAGGCCGAGGCGGTGCACGATCTGGTCGAAGCGGTGACGCCGCTCCAGGCGCGGGCCGCGTTCGATCAGCTCGAAGGCACGCTGACGAGCCGGATTCGCGAAATCGACGCGGCGCTGTTCGAGTTGATCGGCGCGCCTCGAAGCGTCGCTGGATTTTCCGGAAGAGGGATACCACTTCGTCGAAGCCGGGTCGGCGGCCGAGGAGATCGACACCGTTGCGCAGCAAATCGAGACGCTGCTCGCTGACGCCGGCCGCGGCCGACTCGTACGCGAGGGCGCACAGGTCGCGATCATCGGCCGGCCCAACTCAGGGAAATCGAGCCTCTTCAATCGTCTCGCCGGCGCGGGTCGCGCGATCGTGACCGACATTCCCGGGACGACTCGAGATCTCGTGACCGAGGTGATCGACATCGACGGCGTCGCGATCACGCTGGTCGACACGGCGGCCTGCACGCCTGCGCCGGCCGACGCGGTGGAAGCGGAAGGGCATTGCCCGTGCACGCGCGGCGGAGGAGGTCGCCGACCTGGCGATCGTCGTGCTCGATCGCTCGCGCCCGATGAGCGACGACGACCGAGCGCTTCTCGACGGCGGCCGCCGTCGTCCGCATCTGGTCGTTGCCAACAAGTGCGATTTGCCTCCTGCCTGGCCAGCCGGACGACCTGCTGGTTTCGGCGCTGCCGGTATCCGCGAAGCACGGCAACGGACTCGACGACCTCCGTCGCGAGATCGGGCGCCACTTGTCGGCAAGCGATCGCCTGCACGATACCCCGGCGATCACGAACACGCGCCACGTGAACTTGCTGTCGACGGCACGCGCTGCGCTGCGGCGCGCCAGCGCGGCCGCGCGCGAGGGCACGGCGGAGGAATTCGTCGCCGCCGATCTCGCCGAGGCACGGGCGCGTCTCGAGGAAGTGACCGGCGCACGCACGCCGGACGACGTGCTCGAGGCGATCTTCAGCCGTTTCTGCATTGGAAAGTAAAGTAATTGGTAATGCAAAGTAATCTGCGTTCGTTTGACGTGATCGTGATTGGCGCCGGCCACGCCGGGGTCGAGGCGGCCTGGGCGGCGGCTCGTCTTGGACGCCACGTCGGGCATCTGCACGCTGTCGGACGCGACGGTCGCGCACATGCCGTGCAATCCCGCTGTCGGCGGTACCGCGAAGGGCCATCTGGTTCGCGAGATCGACGCGCTCGGCGGGTTGATGGGCCGCGCGATCGACGCGACCGGCATCCAGTTCAAGCTTCTCAACCGTAGCCGCGGACCGGCGGTCTGGTCGCCGCGCGCGCAGGCGGACAAGCGACGCTACGGCGCCTGGGTGAAGTCGGCGCTCGAGGCCGAGCCGAACATCGAGTGGATCTTCGGAAAGGCCGCGCGCATTCTCGCGCGGACGGTCGCATCACCGGGCTCGAGCTCGAAACCGGCGAACGCTACTCGTGCACATCGCTGGTGATCACGACCGGCACGTTTCTCAACGGGCTGATCCACGTCGGTCCTGAGCAGCGCCCTGCCGGGCGCGCCGGCGAACCTCCGTCACACGATCTTGCGGAGTCGCTCAAGTCCTTCGGCTTCGAGTGGGGGCGGCTGAAGACCGGAACTCCGCCGCGACTCGATCGCAAGAGCATCGACTTCTCGCGCTTCGCCGTCGAGCAGGGCGACCGGCCACCGGTGCCCTTCTCGTTCGAGACCGACTCCATCGATCGCGATCAGATCGCTTGTCACGTCCTCTACACGACCGATCGCGTCCACGATCTGGTTCGCTGCAACATCGACAAGTCGCCGCTCTTCAACGGTCAGATCCGCGGAATCGGCCCCAGGATACTGCCCGTCGCTTGAAGACAAGGTGATGCGGTTTCC
>CAVOPH010000017.1:0-176005 GCA_963697775.1 uncultured Acidobacteriota bacterium
CACCGCGACCAGTTGCAGGTGGGACAGCTGTTGCGGCGGCACCGTGAAGTAGGCCGCCGCGAGTGTGCCGGACGCCGCGGCAGAGGGGGCGGCCTGTGGTGAGCCCTGGGTCGCCTGGGGCTTGCTCCCGCCGCACCCGGTCAGCATCAGCGCGAGCGCGATTGTGAGTGCCGCGGATCTCATGGAATCACCTGTCTTCCCACCGCGAAGTTGAGCTGTCTGAGGCTCGTCATGTACGCCGCGAGTGCCTCGCGGTGCGCGAGCTCCGTCGCGCGATACGTCCGTTCGGCGTCCAGCAGATCGAGAAGCGAGCCGGCGCCGTGTTGATAGACGTAGGTGGTGATCTCGAGCGACTGCCGTGCCTGATCGAGATATCCGGATTCATACAGATTGACGACCCTCCGGTCCGTCTCGAACGCGGCAAAGGCGTTCACCACGTCAGTGACGGCCATGAACCGGGTCGCGCTCTCGGTTTCGATGGCCTGACGAACCGCGATCTCGCTGTGCGCGATGTTGCCCTGGTTCCGATCGTGGAAGGGCAGATCGATCGAGAAGCCGACGCCGAATAGGTTGTCGCCCGTATGAGAATAGGCCAAGTCGCCGGTCACATCGCGCGCCTTGTTTCCTCTCTCGAGCGCCGCCGCATCCTGCGCCAGCTTCACGCCCGTGTGCGCGGCCTGTACGTCGGGGCGGCTTTCGAGGGCCTGCCGCTTGAGATCGTCGAGGTTCACCGTGTACGGTGCAAACGACAGATCTCCATCGATCTCGAAATCGTCCGCGATGGTCTCGAACCCCATCAACTGGCGCAGGGAGGCTTTGGCCTGCACCAGTCCCACCTGCGCGCCCGAGACGTCCTGCTCGAATTGCAGCTTCTGGAGCGAGATTTTGTAGAAGTCGCCCTGCGCGAGGTCTCCAGCGGTCACGCGCTCGCGATTGAGCTCGACCACTTCGGAGAAACTCTGGAGATTCTGCCGGGCGAGCTCGAGCGTCGACTTGGCGAGCAGGGCGTTGACGAACGCCTGCTCGGCCTGGAATCGGAGCTGCCGCTCGAAGTCGATCACGCCCCTTCGGGTGACCTCCGTGGTGTCTTCGGCGACCGTCGTGCGTTTCGCGCGCTTGTCACCGCGTTCGAACGTGTAATTCAATGAGGTGCTATAGCTCACGACGCTGCGCACGAAGTCCGCGTTGATTTGCCGCGGCGAGAAGAACGGGAACCCCTCGGCGCCGAACGAGAATCCCGGATTGGGTTTGAGTGCGGCGGTCGTCTCGTCGGCTTTCGATGCATCAATTGTCAGGCGCTGCCCGCGCATCGTCTGGTTGCGTTCCAGGGTCAACCGCACGGCGTCGTTCATGGACACGCGTGCGACGGGTGATGCCACATCCTGCGCTTCGACGTGCGGCGCGGCGAGGCCGGTCGAGGCGACCACCGCTGCGATACTCCGGCCGAAAACCGGCCACACGCTTTGAGAGCCTCGCCGTTTGTACGGAACCATAGACCCGCCCTTTGCCAAACCGAACCACCGGCTGGGATCGCGGCCGTGGGTCGCCGGACGTCGCTTTGGAAACAGCACCGCGCGGGACCATACGCTCATCGCCCGAGCGCCAGGCGACCAGAAGGCGTACCGACAGCTCTGCCAGAGAATCTGTCTTAGGAGAACGACAGCTGCGGTGGGCCGCGGAACGCGGAAGGATGCGGAACTGGACTCTCAGGGAAGGCAGCGATTACAGGAAGAATGAGCGCGGGAGCCGGGACGATCGCGAAAGCCACCGTCGCATCCTGCGGCCCTGGGCCAACTCGGTGCCACTGACAGATCGCGCAGGACCAGTCTGGGATCCGGTGTGGGGGTTGCGCTGGGACCGAGACGACCTGATGGACGATCCCGACGGCCGACGAGCCGGGGCTCAGCACAGGGTGAACGTGGAGGAAGTCCGCGAACACCGACAGGAGCAGATACGGTACGCAACTCCAGACGAAGGCCCGGCGCGAGCGTGAAGACCGTATCAGGTGAAGCACTGAATTGACCGCGCGACTCACAAAGATTGTACCGGACCGGGTCGCGCCGACGCAACGAGCGAACGCGAGTGAGCAGACAACGCGTGTGTACGGCCGCCAACCATTACTTATATACCGGCTCGCCGGCCTTTCGACGAGAATGGCCCAGTTTTCGGAGCAAGGTGAAAACGGCAAGGCAGTTGAAATTGACCGCAAAAAGCCAGATCCCAGGCGGCCTGGTCATGGCCCGCGACTTTGCCCTCTCTATCGGAGTTCCCTCTCAAGTCACCGGTAGGCGAATGGAGTGCGCGATGGAGTTTCACCAACTGGTGCGGCGCGTCCGATCGGAGTTCAACGAGATGCCCGGACTCCGTCTGACCCCGGCGCAGGCGGCCAGGCTGCTGTGCCTGGATCAACCCGCGTGTCAGCGTGTCATCGATGCCCTGGTTCGCGCCGAGTTCCTCCGGCGGGCGCCGGACGGCAGCATTATGCTGGCAGCCCTAATCTAATCAACATCGTTCGGCCTCTGCGAAAACGGGTAGCCGGAAGTTCACGTTCGCAAGCGTGAGCGAGAGTTCGCGCCCGGGGGGATTGAACAAAAGTTGGTCTCTCCCATTCCGGGGTATGGTGGCCTGAACCGTGCGCCAAAGGGTCAGTTTTGAAGGATAAAACTTACCGTGCAAACTCGCGGTCACTGCATTGAGCGACCCGCTCATCGGTGCTACGCTGTTCGCATGACGACCATGCATGGGCCACTCCCGCCAAAGGCGTTCAATATCGCGGCTGTGGTGAGCATCGTTATGTTTGCACTGGTAATCGTGGCCTCGTTGGCGCGCTAGCTCACGCGACCATCTGCGAGGTCCGTTTCTGCAGGCGACCAAATGAAGCGAAGCACCTTAATCGTGTCGTTGCTGGCGTTGGGCGCTGCGCTGTGGCTGTCGAGCAGGGTCGCGGAGACGCGACCCGGCTATGCGGTGTCGGTCATGCTCGCGATCGGGCTGTTCTCGATGCTCGTTGCCGCTCGGCCGTATCGACCCTAGATCTCCCGCATAAATCCCACCCGAACGGCGGGTAGAATTCCGATTGCCGGCGGGGGGTCGCTCCCTCACCTCCGTGCTTCCCGGACCTCCGCGCTTCCACCTTCGCCGCTTCGGCAGACAAGTCGCGCTACGGCGCGCCTACCTCCGTACGCTGTTCGTGAGCCGCGTGATCGAGAGCGGCTCGAGCGAAAAGCGCGTCCGGCAGGATTCAAACCTGCGACCCTCGGCTTGGAAGTATCACCCAACCAACCAAACGGATAGCTCCGGTCGTTGCCAGCGCCGCGAGGATTTCCGTGCGGTAGTACCCGTACGTTGCGCTCCGATGTCGCTGGACGCTCGGCCATGTGGATGGCGAACAACGCCGGGCCCGGCCCGGCTGCTGGGCCTGGATCAACCCGCGTGTCAGCGTGTCATCGATGCGCTGGTTCGCGCCGAGTTCCTCCGACGGGCGCCGGACGGCAGCATTATGCTGGCAGCCTCAATCTAATCAACATCGTTCCCGCCTCTGTGAAAACGGCTTCAACTGGCCGAGAATTCCCTTAACCACCCGCCCGTAAACCTCGCGCGCCGCAGGCCCTCGATGATGTATGGACAGCTGCGCATGAGTCGCCAGATCAAGCCTGACGCATAGTTCTCGATCATCAGAATGACCGGCCCCTGATCGAGCGCGAAGTGGTTTTGCGAGATCCAGCCAGAACGTCCGGAACCAGCGCTCGGAAACGTCGGATTGAAGCTGCAGACCAGCCCGTACTCGCTTTCCATATTCGGGTACGTCACGGAACAGTGCTGCAGAGTGGGAAGCACGATCTCAGGCGCGAACGGCAGCGATGCGACGACGGCCCATGGAGCCAGCGTGCCGTCATCCGGACCATGCGGCACGCCTCGCGCCACATACCCACGAAATCGCCGTGTGACTCCTCTCACTCGGCGAGTCGCCGGGCCCGGGCCGTTACTTGCCGTGATGCCCCAGGCGTGCTGGCCGTAGTCGCGAAAGCGCTTCGGATTTCGAATGGCGTACTGTTGGTTGACGTAGGTTGCACGGCGGCTGTTTTCGAAGTAGTCACTCGCATGCCGGCGCATAAAGGCATCCTGGATGTTGCGGAAGTCGATCCATAGGTGCGAGAGCTGATGCATGAAGAGCGGGCCGCCGTAAAGAAATTCGTGGCCGTACAGCTTTTTCCAGCGATAGGTCGACGTCCACGCGATATAGCTCTCGTCGGGCAGCGGGTAGGTCGGCGAGCCAAGGCCGAGCGCGTACAGAATCAACGCCTCGTTATATCCCTGCCAGTGAGATCGCAAGAAGCCGGTTTCTGGCTTCCACCCATGGGACACGGTCGCCTGTCCGTTCCGCGCCCATTGCCAGTCAACGCGCCGGTACAACGAGTCGGCGAGCCTCCGCACGTCACGTTCATCGTCCGTTTCCTGATCGAAGTAGGCCGCAGCGGTTAGGGCGCCGGCGATCAGGATGGTGGTGTCGATAGTCGAGAGCTCAGAACGCCACGCGCGCCGGCCGGCCGTGACATCGAGGAAATGGTAGAAGAAGCCGCGGTACCCCGTCGCGTCCGGCATCGGCCCCTGCGGAGCGTTCCAGAAGAACCGCAACGTGGCCAGCGCACGCGCGACCGCCTGGGCGCGGGATACGAATGAGCGCTCGACCGCGACAGGATAGCTGGCGAGAGCCATTCCCACACCGGCGATGCTGACAGGCGTGGCGCTGGCTGCGGTGTTATCGGGGATCAGCCCATTGGCCGGGTTGGTTTCCTGCCAGAAGTATCGGAACGTGTTCCGTTGAAGGGTGTGAAGCTGATCGTCGCCGTACGTGGGAGCGCGACGCCGCATCGTCTGCGTGCTCATAATCGAGCGTACTCCTACCGGCCTTCTCAAGCCGAGGGTCGAGCGCCTGGGGCTGTGCGGCGCGAGCCTGCGAGCAACGCACGGTATCAGACGATCGCCGATCGTTATTTCGCTGGCGAAGCGGTCCAGCGCGACGACGCCCCGACAAGCCCTTCCACACTTTTGTCACGCGGGATTCATTGCGGTTGCCTTAGGATCGCCGGATGATGCAGCACTCTCCCTTTGTCGTGCTTCTGGCGTTCGCGGCGGCCGGGCTGCTTTCACAGGAGCCACAGCGCCAGGGTGGACCGGGTGGACCTGGCGGTTTCCCAGGCTTCGCCCTGTTCGGCGCCCTCAATACCGACGGCGGCGAATCGCTGACGGCGGCGGAGATCGACAACGCCTCCGCGATTCTAAAGAAGCTGGACGCCAACGGCGACGGAAAGGTGACGCCGGATGAATTCCCGCGCCCCGCTCCCGAGCGGGCGGTCCCGGGCGCGGACGCGGCGGCTCCGGCGTGGGCGACGAACCGCCGGCGGCGGCGCCGACGCCGGACGAGCTCGCCGCGATGCTGATGGCTTTCGACACGAACAAGGACGGCAAGTTGACGAAGGCCGAAGTGCCCGAGCGCCTGCAGGGCATCTTCGCGCGCGCCGACGAAGACAAGGATGGCGTCCTGACGCCGGAGGAAATCAAGAAGGCCGCCGCGCCCAGCCGCCGCCAACCGCGGGGGACGCGGCGGACCCGGGCGCGAAGGCGAAGGCCGCGGCGGACCGCCGCGCCGCGACCCGCTGATCAGCGCCCTCGATCAGGACGGCGACGGCGCCCTGTCGGCCGACGAGATCGTCGCGTCGCCGGCGTCGCTGCGCAAGCTCGACGCGAACGGCGACGGCATGTTGACACTGGAAGAAGTATTCGCCGGCGGCCGGGGCCGCGGCTGAGGAGCCCATGAGACCCAGATACGTCGTCACCGCGGCGCTGCTGGCCGCCGCCACTGCTCGCGATCGTGCTGCCGCTGCGCGCGCGGCCGTACCGTTTCCACTACGACAGCGTCCTCGGCACGTCGATGGACGTGACGGTCGTCGCGCGCTCGGCGGCCGCCGCACGGGCCGCGGCCGCCGTCGCCCTCGACCGCATCGACCGCGACGCGAAGATCCTGAGCGGCTACGACCCGGCCAGCGAGTTCAGCCGCTGGTTCGCGACGACGAACCAGCCGGTTCGCGTCTCGGCCGAGCTCTACGACGTGCTCGATCTGTTCGACACCTGGCGGACACGCACCGGCGGCGCGCTCGACGCGTCGGCCGAAGCGGTCTCGCGGGTGTGGAAGCAGGCGGCGTCGCTCAAGCGGCTGCCGACCGACGGCGAGGTGGCGGCGGCCGTCGGCCTGGTGCGGCAGCCGCACTGGCGCCTCGATCCGGTCGCCCGGACCGCGACCCATCTCGACGCCACGCCGGTGATCCTGAACTCGTTCACGAAGAGCTACATCATCGATCGCGCCGTGCGCGCGGCGCTCGCGACCGGATCGGCGCGCGCGATGGTCCTCAACATCGGCGGCGACATCGTCAGCCGCGGCGCCTGGACGGAAACGGTCGGCGTCACCGATCCGCTCGACAACGCCGACAACGCCACGCCGCTGGCGCGCCTCGCGGTCCGCGATCGCGCCGTCGCGACGAGCGGCAGCTACCGCCGCGGCTTCGACATCGGCGGCCGCCACTACTCGCACATCGTCGATCCGCGGACGGGCCGTCCGACGTCGCAGGTCGTGAGCGCGACCGTCGTCGCGGATCGGGCCGCCGACGCCGGCGCGCTGGCGACCGCCTTCTGCGTGCTTGACGCCCGAAGACAGCGAGCGGCTCGCGTCGACCGTACCGGGCGCCGAGTTCCTGATCGTGCTCGCGGACGGCAGCCGGATCCAGAGCGCCGGCTGGCGCGCGCTCGCGACCGCCACCGCGCCCCTGCGGGCTGCCCAGCCCGGTGGCCAGCCTCTACGCCGCGGAACAGGCAGGCAAGCCGGACCACGAGCTGACCGTGACCGTGGAGCTGGCGCAGGGACTCCAGTCCAAGGCGGAGCCGGTTGGAGCGGCCGTTCGTCGGCATCTGGATCGAGGACAAGGACAAGTTCCCGGTGCGCACGCTGACCGTGCTCTACCGGGCGAACGAGGCGCGATTCCTGGCCGAGCTGCGCGCGTGGTACCGCGCCGACCGCCTGCGCGCGCTGGCGGAAGGCACCGAGATCCTCGGATCGGTGTCGAGCGCGACGCGCTCCCCCGGACGCTACACCTTCAAGTGGGACATGAAGGATCAGCAGGGCAAGCTGGTGAAGCCGGGCACCTACACGGTCAACATCGAGGCGGCGCGCGAGCACGGCACCTACCAGATCATGCGGCAGGCGATGGACATCTCCGGCGCCGACAAGCAGATCGACGTCCCGATCAAGGGCATCGAGATTACCGCCGCGTCGCTCGATTACCACAAGACGCCGCGCCCGCGAAGTAATGCACGCGTTGAAGCGCCGCCTCGCGAAGTACTCGCGCTGGCTGCACATCTACGTCTCGATGACGAGCTTCGTCATCGTGTTCTTCTTCGCGGTCACCGGCTGGACGCTCAACCATCCCGACGCTGTTCGCCGGCGGGCGCGCGCAGGACGCAGGCGACCGGGACGCTCGATACGAAGCTGACCAGCCCCGGGTCGGCCGACGTCGCCAGGACTCGAGATCGTCGACGCGCTGCGCCGCGCCCACCACGTCGGCGGCGCGCTGACCGATTTCCGCGTCGACGACGATCAGTTGTCGGTCGCGTTCAAGGGACCGGGCTACATCGCCGACGCGGTCATCGATCGGCGCACCGGCAAGTACGAGCTCACCGAGTCGCGCCTCGGTCTCGTCGCGATCGCCAACGACCTGCACAAGGGGCGGGATACCGGCGGCGTCTGGAAGGCGCTCATCGACGTGTCGGCCGGGCTGCTGACGTTCATCTCGCTGACCGGCCTGATCCTGCTCTACTTCATCCACAAGCACCGCGTCGCCGGGTTCCTGCATCCTGCTCGCGGGGGGCGCGCTGACCGGACCTGATCATCTGGGCCTGGGTGCCGTAAGCGCCGGGCTGCCCTGTCCGTCTCCGCCTCGACCTCCACCAGCGAGGGAGCCCGTCACGTTGGCTGGCGTTGTCCTTGAGCGGCGAGCCGCGCTGCGCATTTTTCACACTCCTCGCGACCTGTCGAGCGATGGTGACCCAAGCCGTACTGTGAAGGTGACGCGCGCCGGCGGAAAAGCGGATATCCACGTCGAACAGAATGGCAGGTTTATTGCTTTTACGATGTCCATGCGTTCGTCTGCACGTACGGTCGACCTGTAATGTTCTCTGCTGCGGCGTCCTTTCCCCGCGCTCGCCGCGGGATGTGCGGGCTCTCCTGACGGGAGCCGAAGGCGCCGCCACGCGGGCGCCTTCGCAGGATGGCGCCGCGGCCACGTCGCTGACATACACTGCCGACGTGCAGGCAATGCTGACAACGACTGCGTGCCGTGGCACGACGGCCTCGGGTATGCGAACTGGTCGAAGCGCCACCGCGAAAGCGGAGACGATTCGCCGCTGGGTCGTCGACTTCAAGGCCGCTCAGTAGCCATGTTCCAAAGGAGTGACATGCGTTTACTGCTCGCCGCCGCGCTCGCGTTCCTGATTCTTCCCGCGCACCGCGCCGCGGCGCAGGAGGACGGCCCGATCCACGCTGCCATCGCGAACGTGGTCGCCACGACGGCGTTGACGGCATCGAACTCGGCGGACACCGACGACCCGCAGTCGCCAGCGCCGCGCCACGTGGCCTTCGAGTACAGCGACGGTACAAGACCCGCGCGAAGATTCACAAGTACGCGGCCGTCGCGACGCTGCCGCTCTTTGCCACCGAGTTCTATCTTGGCCAGTCGATTTACAACACCCCGTCGGACAGCAAGAAGAACGCGCACATCGCGATCGGGACGGGCATCATCGGCCTCTACGGCCGCACAAGGCGTCACCGGCGTGTGGAACCTGGTCGAGGCCAGCAAGGATCCGAACGGTCACAAGCGGCGTCTGATCCACGGCATCCTGATGCTCGCGTCGGGCGCCGGCTTCGCCATCACGCCGATGATCGCGCCGGGCGACCGCGATCGCCTCGAGTTCGGGAGCAGCAGCGCCAGCACGCATCGCGCCGTCGCCTTCACGTCGATCGGCATCGGCACCGCCGGATACCTGATGATGCTGTTGGGAGGCAAGTAAGATCATGACGGCATTCGTTTCGCATCGTCGTCGGCAGCTGGGCGGCGCTCTACAGCGGCTCCGCGGTGCTGCGCACGATCGTCTCGTTCGTGCACGTCGCCGGCCTGGTCGGCGGCGGCGGCGCGGCGATCTCCGCGGATCGCGCGACGCTCAAGGCGACACGCGCCGGCGTCGCCGGTCACACGGGAGCAGATCGACGCGATCCACAACACCCACCGGGTGGTCATCATCGGCTTGGCCAGCGTGATCGTCAGCGGCGTGCTGCTCTTCGCCGCCGATGTGGCGACCTACGCGCCATCGAAGCTGTTCTGGCTGAAGATGGTGATGGTCGCGGCGCTGATGGTCAACGGCGCGTTTCTGGTGCGCGTCGGCCACGGCGTGCAGATGCCCGACGAACGCACGCGCCGCACGATGCGCTGGACGGCCGGCCTCAGCCTGGCGCTGTGGTTCCTGATCGACGCTCGCCGGTGCGGGACTGCCGAATATTTAGCGCGTCCGCCTGCAGACGAGATCGACGTGCAATCCAGCTCACCGCGCCGCGAATTCATCCAGACGATCGGCTGCTTCGCCGGCGCGCTGGCCGCGCTCGGCGTCTCGCGCGACGTGCTCGCGGCCCCGGTGGCGATCATCGACAGCGATCAGGCCGGCGCCGAGAAGACCTACCCGATGCCCGCCGCCGACGGCGTCTCGGTCGATCGCGCCGCGCAGGTGATCCTGGTGCGCGCGAACGGCCACGTCTTCGCGTTCGCGCTGTCGTGCCCGCACCAGAACGCGGCGGTGAAGTGGGTGCCGCAGCACAACCAGTTCGAGTGCACCAAGCACGACTCGCACTACACCGCCGACGGCACGCACGTCAGCGGCCGCGCCACGCGCAACATGGACCGCATGCCGATCCGCAAGGACGGCACCGTGGTCCACGTCGACACCGCGCACGTGTTCGAGTCCGACAAGGACGCCGCCGGCTGGCGCGCTGCGACCGTCGCCGTGTAAAGCGGATCGTTCGACCGCGCCGGCCACGCCACCGATCCGCGACGCCGACGCCGGCTCCGGCCGGTTCACCTGCACCATTTGGAGCTCCTCGACGCAGCCAGGGCCGGGGCACTAGGTGCCTGTGAAATGGAGGATGCCATACGCCCTCCGTTCGACGAATTTAGACCTGCATCCGGGCACTTTGGCCGTCAAGCGACAGACCCACGTATCAGCGGGTAAGGATTTCGTTTGGCGCGCTCGGGCGCCTCCTCCGCTCCGTCACCTACCACGCGATTGCTTCAACCGGAATATCATCTCCACTCACATTATGAGTGGAACATCCGAAATGACAACGTCGTCCAACTGCGAGACGCCATGAGTCCAGACACGATGACTCCGCTGCTCAAGGGAACCGTCGACTTGCTGATCCTGCAGTCGCTGCGGCAAGGCGCCTCAACACGGCTACGAGGTGTCGCGCTGGGTTCACGAACGGACGGATGGCGTGCTCGGCGTCGAAGACGCGGCCTTGTATCAGGCCCTCCACCGTCTCGAGGACAAAGGGCTCGTCGAATCCGAGTGGGGACTGTCGGAGAACAACCGCCGGGCCAAGTATTACCAGCTGACCAGTGAAGGTCGACGCCAGCTGCGCGTCGAAGTGTCGTTGTGGAAGCGGTATGCGGAGGCCGTGTTCAAAGCCATTCAGACCGCGTGAGGTATCGCATGAAGCGTCCGGGCGTCAGGAGACTCTTTAGGTTTTCACGTCGCAGCCGCGAGGGCGTGCGCGAGGACGTCCATGAGGAATTCAACTTTCACATCCAGATGCGAACGGAGGAGCTCGTTCGATCGGGGCTGACTGACGGGGAGGCGCGCGCTCGAGCGTTGCAAGAGTTCGGCGATGCCGAAGGGGGCGCCGCCGTCTGTGTCAGGCACGGCGATCGCATCGAACGACGTCGCTGGATCGCACAGTTTCTCGGCGAGTTTGGACAAGACAGCCGTCTCGGCGTCCGCCTGATCGCAAGAAACCCGTGGTACTCAGCGGCCGCGATCCTCACGTTAGCGATTGCCATTGGCGGCAACACGGCGGTGTTCAGCCTGGCGAACGCACTGCTCTTCAAGCCGTTGCCGGTGCAGGCGCCGCGCGAGCTCGCCGGCGTGCGGGCTGGCGAAAGCCAGATGTCGTGGCTGAACTACCGGGATCTTGCTGAACGGAACCACGTGTTTTCCGACATGGTCGCGCATCGACGAGTGGTCGCCGGGATGGGTGTCGCCGCGGCCCCGGTGCGACTGTGGGGCGAGCAGACCAGCGCCAATTATTTCAGCGTGCTGCGAGTTCCTGCGGCGCTCGGACGCACCTACATGCCCTTCGACACGCGCCGGGACCTGGTCGTTCTTGCCGATCACGCCTGGCGCACGCGTTTCGGAGGCGATCCATCCGCGGTTGGTCGTCTGTTACTGCTGAATGGGCGCTCGTACGAAGTCATCGGCGTGATGCCAGCAGGATTCCGTGGGGTCGCGCCGCCGGACTGCTGCACGACTTCTGGACTCCTGTTGACGATGCGGCCTCGAACGGGATGCTTCGCGATCGTGACGCAACGCGATTCGAGGTGTTTGGCCGGTTGATTCACGGGGTGAGTCACACGCAAGCGGAGTCGGCGATGGGAGCCGTCGGCCAGCAGATCACCGCCGATCATCCGGACGTCCCGGAGACCTTCTCTCGGATGGAAGTGTTGCCTCTCGAGGGGATTGGCGCATTTCGCGGCATGGCCGATCTGATCCTTCCACTTCTCGGGTTTCTGACCCTGACCGCCGTCGTCGCCGCGCTCGTGCTGCTGATCGGCTGCGCGAACATCGGCGGACTGCTGCTCGGTCGTGCTGCCGCACGCCGCAAGGAAATTGCGGTGCGTCTGGCGCTTGGCGCAGGGCGAGGGCGCCTGGTGCGTCAGCTCCTTACCGAGAGCCTGGTGCTTGCGATTATTGGCTGCGGTGCTGGTGTGCTGCTCGCGGCGTGGCTGACGAGCGCCGTGAATCCGTTGCTGTCCCGACTGCCCGTCCCGATGGCGTTCGATCTCGGCATCGATCGCCGGGTTCTCGTATACGCGCTTGGCATTTCAACCGCGGCCACGTTCATCTTTGGTCTGGCGCCAGCGCGGCGCGCGGCGCGATTCGACCTCGTCTCATCACTCAAAGACGAAGCCGCCGGCTCGGTGGTGCGGCATCGACTGCGGCGAGCGCTCGTCCTGGGGCAGGTCACGACGTGCACCGTCCTGTTGATCTGGAGCGGCTTGTTCCTGCGCAGCCTCGGCAAGATCGCCGACATCGATCCGGGGTTCGACGCACGCGGCGTATTGCTCGCTCGCATCGAACTCGACGAGACGACAACTGATCGCGATTTCGGCGAGCGGCTCTTTCTCGAATTAGAGCAGCAGGTCCAGTCGGCGAGTGGCGTGATGTCGGCAGGAGCGGCCACGGTTGTCCCGCTCTCGCTCGACAATGAAGAGTTCGACGTCGTTCGCGAATCAGATTCGAGCGACGCGCGACTCTCCGCTGCGTCACCGGGTGTTCTCCAACCGGCTGACGCCCGGATGGTTCGAGACGGTTCGAATCCCTCTGCTGGCTGGCCGCGACTTCATGCCCACCGATCGCAACGGCACACCGCTCGTGGCCATCGTCAACGAGACCTTGGCGCGGCAGTTTTGGAGTGGAAATGCGCTTGGCAAGCGATTGAGGATCCCGGGCCACTCAGAGCAGCGTGGTGGAAGTCGTTGGAATCGTTCGCGACAGCAAATACTGGACTCTCGGCGAGAACGTCGTCCCAACGATCTATCTTCCACTCCGGCAGAACTACGTGCGTTGGATGACTCTCCATGCTCGGACGGAAGACATGAGAGGCACGATGTCGGTCATTACGCAGTTCATGCGCACTCGAGGCACCTGACACGTTCGTCGATCTGACGCCGATGGAAGCGACCGTCGCCACGGCGATGGTACCGGCTCGCGTTGGCGCATGGGTGACGGCGTCGTTCGGAATCGTCGCGATGTCGCTGGCAGCGCTCGGAGTCTACGGTCTGGTGGCGTTCAGCGTCGTGCAGCGAACGCGTGAAATCGGCGTACGAAAGGCGATCGGCGCCGGCACATGGGACGTGGTCCGCTTGATCGTCGGGGAGAACATGCTGCTGACGCTGACCGGACTTGGCGCAGGGATGCTGATTGGCGTCCTGGGCGCGAATCTGCTGCGGACATTCATCGCCGGCGTGTCGCCGACAGACGCGGTCACGCTCGCAGCGAGTGCCGGGCTGGTGTGCGGAGCCGCGTTGATGGCCAGCGTATTTCCCGCCACGCGCGCGGCCCGAGTGAACCCACTGGTGGTGTTCCGGGACGCCTGATGCCACGGACGCAGATGCCTCGCGCAGAGAGCGCGGAGAAGAAAGATCTCGCGCGAGATTCGGCTTTCTCACGATCGACAGTGCGCATCGGGTGGCTAGGGGAGCTATCTCAATATTGAAAGGCCGTGGCTTCGCGACGCGAACCGGTCTGCGCGATCCGGACAAGGACGCGCCGATTACGGAGATCGGCGATGGACTGGCGAACCGCGAATTTCTGGTCAGTTCAGACCGGTGAGGGCTGAGCGACGTGCTATTCACCATGATGCCACGGTCACAACTTGCTCCATAGGAACAGATGCTCCTCGTGCTGCTCCGCGGTCGGCGCCAAGTACCGTGCACAGCAACCCGATGCCGTTTGCGCAGCTGATCGGCGCAGGAGCGTCAGGACCATTTGTCCAATTCGCCACCAGGCCGAACTGTGACGATGCCCCCAAGCTGCGTCGAGGATTGCTGGAGTTGAAGCCCGGGATGACTCCCGGTCGCACGACGTCGGGTCCGGCAGTCCCTTCGGCGCGATTGACGGTGGTGCTTAGGGCATTGGATCGGCTCGGGCCGCGTGTTCGCCGGAGCCGACATTACCGAGCGCGCGCTGCGCCAAACGCGCGAGCTACGGTGAACAAGGAGGGGTTGACGCACGTGACCGTGATCGAAGGGGATCAGAGGCGGCGACGAATCTGTCCCGACGCGTGCTGCGACGCGATGTTCTTGCCGTCTATCACCACATCACGGCGGGACGGCGTTCAATCTTCTTCATTCGTCACGCTGGCTGCGTGTGCCAGTTTCGTGTCGGAGACTTCGAAGAAGAGCGCTGGCCGCGTCACTGAAAACGGCTGCGCCGGACGGTCGGCCAGGTGGCGATCGACCTCGAGGATCGCAGCGGAGGTCAGATCCCTAAGGGTGTGCCCGAACATGCCCAATCGAGGCGGACATCGGGGCGTCCCGCCGGGCATCAGTCGTCGACGAACTCAAGGCCGCGGGCCTCACTCGAGAGACATCAAAACGGTCGAAAGATGGCCGGCCCGGGGAGCCGACCTGTTTCTGGCGCGGAGCATACTAAGTTTCGAAAATAGGTCGCGCGGATACCGCACTCCCCTTGACATTCTAGGCGAGAGGCGTATCCTTCACCTAGAATGTCTACTAAACGAGCCACGAGGCGCATCGAGCTCCTGCAGGGCACGCTCGACCTGCTGATTCTGCAGACGCTGCGGCTCGGGCCGGCGCACGGGCATGCGATTGCCAAAGCGATCGAGCGCGGATCGGACGACGTGCTGCAGGTCGAGCAGGGATCGCTCTATCCGGCACTGCACCGGCTGATCAAGCGCGGCTGGATCACGTTCGACGAGGGCGTCTCCGAAAACAACCGCCGCGCCAAGTTCTATGCGCTCACCTCCAAGGGGCGCAAGCAGCTCCAGATCGAAACCGGCAAATGGGACACGCTGGCCCGAGCCGTCGCCCGGATTCTGCGTCCCGCCGCACAGGAGTGACGCACGATGACGCGCAGACGAGCGCTCGACGGCCTGGATGAGGACATCAAGGACCATCTCGATCGCGAGACCGAGGACAACATCGATCGAGGGATGTCCCCGGACGAGGCGCGCCGGCAGGCGATTCTCAAGTTCGGCAACGTCGCGCTCGTGACCGAGGACACCCGCCGCGTGTGGACGTGGACGGCCGTCGAGCAACTGCTCGCCGATCTCGGCTCCGGCGTTCGCATCCTGACGCAGATCGCCGGGTGTGAGCGTCACCGCGATCGCGCTGATCGCGCTCGTGATCGGCGGCAACACGATCATCTTCTCCATGGTCCATGGCCTGCTGACCAAACCGGCGCCCGCCATCCCCGAGTCCAACCTGGTGTCGCTCGGCTGGTCAGTCGATCGGCAGCCGGTGCATCCGACCGACAGCTACGCGAACTATCTTGACGTCGCCGCCGCGTCGCAAACCGTGCGGCCGATGCTCGCGTTCCGCTTCGAGCGCTTTACGCTGACGCACCGCGACGGCAGCTACGCGGTATCCGGCAGTATGGTCACGCCCGGTTATTTCGACACGCTTGGCGTCACCCTCGCCCGTGGGAGGATGTTCAGCGAAGACGAGGCGCACGCGTCTGAGCTGACCGCCGTGATCAGTTATCGGATTTGGGTCGAACACTTTCAGCAGCGCGACGATGCCATCGGCGAACGGATCGTGCTGAACGGCCTGCCGGCAACGATCGTCGGCATCGCGCCGGCTCGATTTCAGGGGCTGTGGCTCGGCGAACGATCGGACGTGTGGGTCCCGCTCGTCGCCTACTCGCGCGGCCACGCACAATCCCGGCTGCTCGAGGAGCGCACCGGCGGCCCATTTGCGATGGTCGGACGGCTGGCGCCAGGCGTGTCGCTGCGTGAGGCACAGTCTGAACTCTCCACGATCGCGGCACGGCTGCAAACGGCCTATCCGGACGCGAACAAGAGGAAAGCGATCGCCGTCTTCCCTTACTCCGCGACCGCCGCGGGCGACAGCATGATCGCGCAGCGCGGCCCGCAGTTTCTCGCGCTTTTCTCCGTCATCACGGCGCTCACGCTGCTGATCGTCTGCGCGAACGTCGCCAATCTCATGCTCGCGCGCGCAGTGGTCCGTCAACGGGAAATGGCCGTCCGCCAGATCCTTCGGCGCGTCTCAGCTACGCGTGATTCGCCTGGTGCTCGCGGAGGGGATCGCCATCGCGGTCGCGGCGTGGGCGGTCGCATGCTTCCTCGCGTGGATCCTGTCGAAAGCGATGGCGCGGTGGATCCCGCCGAGTGAAGGTGGCCCTCCGTTCGTCGTCGACTTTACGCCAGACTGGAAGGTCGTCGCCTACGCGATGACGCTCGCGGCCGCCGGAACGGTCGCATTCACGATCGGACCGGCGATGCGCGCGTGGCGACAGGATGTGCTTCCGTTCCTCAAAGCTGGCGAACAGGGAGTCGTCGCCGGACGGTCGCGGCTCGCCAGCGGGCTCGTCGTCCTGCAGCTCGCGTTCGCCGTCCTGCTTCTCGCCGGCGCGGGACTTGTCTATCGATCGTTTTCGCTAGCCGACGCGCTCGATCTCGGATTCAACCGCGACCGCGTGCTGCTCGTGACCATCAACGTGGATGGCGTGCCGGAAGGCCCGCGCGCGACCCTGCTCGAACGGATGCGCGAACGACTGCGCGGGGTCCCGGAGGTCGACGAGGTCACCTACGCGCGAGTGCCGCCGAAGGAGTACTGGGGCACCGAGCCGGTCCGCGTCGCCGGCGCAGGCGCAGCCGATTCTCGCCGAACAGAACAGCGTCGGTCCCGGCTACCTGCGCGTGCTCGGCTTGGCTCCGACGGCTCGGCCGCGAACTGACGGTCGAGGATCGCACACGAACGACGACGGCAGCGGTCATCAATGAAAACCTGGCGCAAGCGCTCTGGCCCGGCGCCACGCCGGTCGGCCGCACGCTGCTCCTCGGACCGCGGCAGCAGCCGGTCGAGGTCGTTGGCGTTGCGCCCAACGCGTTCTTCAGCGGCTTCCGCCGCGAGGAGCGGCCGAATTTCGTGTTTCTGCCGATGCGATCGGATCCGCCGCCGGCCGGTCAGACAACGTTCTACGTACGCTATCAGCGGCGGGCTCGATCGGGTCGCGCCGGCGATCGGCCGCGCGCTCGCGGAAGTCGACTCGCGGGCGCCGATTGTCTACGTGCGCACCATGGACACGCAGCTCGCCAGCATCATCTCGGTCGTCCGGATGCTGACGACGATGCTGGAGGTGTTCGCGGCGATGTCGCTTCTGATCGCAACGCTCGGGCAGTACGCCGTCCTTGCGTTTGCGATGAAGCGGCGCACGCGCGAGTTCGGGCTGCGCCTGGCACTGGGCGGTTCGCCGCGGCAGATTCTCGGCTCCGTCGTCGGCGAGGGCATGCGGCTGACAGTCGCAGGCCTCGCGATCGGTTTCGCCCTCAGCCTGGTCGCGGCACGGGCCCTGCGCAGCGTGCTGTTCGGCGTTGGCCCGACCGATCCACCGACTTATGTCATCGTCGTTCTGGTGCTCGCGGCTGCCTCGATGATGGCGTGCTGGCTGCCGGCTCGCCGCGCCTCACGCGTGGATCCGATGCAGGCGCTGCGCGAGGAATGACGCGACGATCTGTTCCGAGTGCATTGTCCGGCTGAGCTACGAGCGCATGAGTCGGCGGTAACAGATCCGTTTGGCCCACCTCCTGCACGTCATCTGACCGAGGTGGGATTTTCATGAAGACACAACGCACGATGATGATTGGACTGTTTGCAGCCGTGACACTGAGTGTCGTCGGAGTCGCAAACACAGCAATTCAGGCAGCCGGGGGAGACGAGAAGATCAAGCTGAGCGGATGCCTCATCAAAGCTGATGGAGACAACGATTATCTGATCAGCAATCTGCCCAGTGAACCAGGCGCATCGACGGTCGCCGATCGCAGTGTCACGACAACCGCAATCGGCACGGCGGGGAACTTCACCAACGTCTTCTACTGGCTCGGCGGCGACGACGATCTCAAGAAGAACATCGGACATCGCGTCGAGATCGAAGGGGAGTTGAAGGGCGACATCAAGGAAGGCGAGATCAAGCTGGACCGCAAGGACAACTGGACGGAACTCGAGGTCAAGTCTGACGGCCACGAGATGAAGGCGAAGGTGCCCAATGCCTACGTGTTCCCGGACCCTACGCGCGACAAAGACAAGAAGATCTCCGCCCTGGTTCGGAGGGTGGACGTCGACCACGTCAAGATGCTTTCGGCCAGCTGCCAATAGGTAAGAAAAGCAAACAAGAGAAACGGGAGAAACGGGAGCCAAAGCGTTTCTCTCTTGTTTCTCCAGTTTCTCCTGTTTGGGTTCTCCCTCCTCTAATCGGTTCGCAGTCCATCGGTTCTTGACATCCCCGCACACGTGCGAGCAGACTGCCCACGATTTGTAAGCCGCTTCATCATTCGGGTGGAGCGGGCAGCATGAAACCGACCTGACCGGGAGGTGGCTGTGATTACTTACGCGGGATGGGTACGATTGTGTCTCCGTCTTCTCACGCTCGCTCTCGTTATCGTTGTCGCCGCATCCGGCCGTGCCGAAGCGCAGCTTCTCTATGGCAGCATCGTCGGCGCCGTCGTCGACGCTCAGGGAGCCGTCGTTCCCGGAGCCAGGGTAACCATCGTCAACAGGGACACCAACTTCAGCCGCGAGACGATTACAGACGTCCAGGGTGGTTACTCGTTCACGAACGTTCAGGCTGGACCGTATGACGTCAAGGTGGCGCTCGAGGGATTCAAGGAGGCTATCCAATCCCGCGTTCCTGTCACCGTTGGCCAAATCAGCCGCGTCGACCTGACGCTCGCAGTCGGCGCTTTGACCGAGAGCGTGACGGTTCAATCAGCCGCGGAGCTGCTGCAGACCGACAAGGCGGACGTCCACACCGAGCTCAAGTCCACCGAGATCACGAACCTGCCGCTCAATCAATTCCGAAACTATCAGGCGCTGGTGGTCCTCGTGCCAGGGTCGATGCCGGCGACGCTCCCGAATGCCGAGACTGACACGCCGGAACGGTCGCTGAACGTTCCGGTCAACGGACAGGAAGGGGCGGCCAATACCACGCTGACCGACGGAACACGCAACGTCAACGTCGGCTTGCCGCATCACAACATCTACATCCCGCCGGCAGAGACCATCGAGTCGGTCAATATCACGACCGGCAGCATGGATGCCGAAGAGGGAATGGCGGCGGGTGCTGCAATTACGGTGATCACCAAGTCGGGCACGAATACCTTCAGGGGATCGGCGTTTGAGTTCTTCAACAACGAGAAGCTCAACGCTACCCCGTACTACTTCGGCCGTGGCGCAGTCCCGCAGAAGCTCCCGATCGAACGGCAGACATACGGCGGTACGCTCGGCGGACCGATTCGACGCAATTCTCTGTTCTTCTTCGGTTCGTACGAGGGTTACCAGGGCAGACAGAACCTGTTTGCGTTCTTCAACGTGCCGAACGCGGCGCTCCGAAATGGAGACTTTAGCAACGCGCTGAACACGAATGGCACCGTTCAGCGCATCTACGATCCATTCACGGGAGACGTGGCCACCGGAACGGGGCGGGTCCAGTTCGAGAACAACATGATCCCCGCCAGTCGGATCAATGCCATCACGAAACAATTGCAGGCGCTCTTTCCGGCGCCGAACGTCGAGGGAACCGGCGCCGGCGGACTCACTGCCAACTACAGGGCGACCCGCCATAACCGGACCGACCGGCACAATTACGACCTCAAACTCAATTGGAACCGGACGCCGGCGCATCAGCTCTGGGGAAAGTACAGCCAGATGAATGCGCTGGTCGATGATCTCTACAACTTCCCGCTGGGCAGTAGCGACAACGACGGCGGCGACACGAAAGTGCATCTCGTCACCGGAGGCCAGACCTGGTCGCTTGGCAAGAACCTCCTCCTCGACAGTGCCTTTGGCGTATCGATGTTCGATCAGTTCTGCAGCGCGGCCGATTTCGGGTTGGGGATGTTGGGTTTGGATGCGGGCATCCCCGGCACCAACGACCAGGGGCGCAGCGATCCTCGCTACGCCGGCATGCCGGAATTCAGGACCGGCTTCACTACGCTCGGCAACTCACCGACCTGGACCCCGACCTATCGCGACGAGGGAACGGTGTCGTTCAGCACCAACGTCACGAAGGTCCAGGGGAGCCATGATTTCAGGGCTGGCTACCGCGTGGATTATCTCCATCTCGACAACTGGCAGCCCGAGCGCGCGAATCCGCGCGGCCGGTTCGACTTCGCCACCAATTCCACGCGAACGTTTGGCACTGGTTCGCAGACCGGCAACTTCTACAACCAGTACGCCGCGTTTCTTCTCGGCCTCGTCGGCACGGCCAGCAAGAGTTACCAGTACGAGCTCTTCACCGGACGCGAGTGGCAGCATGCGATGTTCTTCCGCGACCGATGGACGGTGAAGCCGCAGCTGACGCTGGACCTCGGCGTGCGGTGGGAGTCCTACCCGATCATGAGCCGCGCCGATCGCCAGATCGAATTGATGGATCGGCAGACACTTGATGTCCTCATCGGTGGCGTCGGCGGCAATCCCCAGAACATGGGGCTCGTCGCTCCACTGAACGGCTTCACGCCTCGTGCCGGCGCCGTCTATCGGCTGAACGACAAGACGGTCATGAGAGCCGGCTACGGTGCGACGCTAGAGGCGCGCGGGATGTCTGCGCAGGAAGCGTTCCGCGGCGACTTCAGTTATCCGCTCGTGCTGAACGCGAGCTTCCCTCCGGCGCCCGGCACATCTACATTCGGTTGGTACGGTACGATCAATCAGGGCATTCCACTTCTCGTCGGACCTGACCTGAGCACTGGACGGATGCATCTGCCGAATTCCTACGGTATGCAGACCGCGATCCCGGAATCGACGCATCGTGGGCGCACGCATTCGTGGAACGTCGCGTTCGAGCGGCGGATCCCTCTCAATGTGTCGGTTGATGTCGCGTACGTTGGCAACAAGCTGGTCGGCGGCCTGCCGCCCGCCGAAGGGCAGACCATCAACATCAACAACGTGCAGCACATCGGCGGCGGCGATACGGATCGTCCGTATTTCCAGTCATTCGGACGCGTCAACGACATCGAGATCTACTCGCCGTTTCGCAGGACGTCGTACCACGCGCTGCAAGTGGGCATTACGAGGCCGTTTGTTCAAGGGCTGTTGCTGAAGGGACATTACACGTTCAGCCGCTCGATGGCGTTGAGAACCGACTACGAGGTTCCCACTCCCGAAGTTCAGGAACTCAACTGGGCGCTGGCCAACAGCGACCGCCCGCACATATTCCAGATGGCGGCGGTGTACCAGCTGCCCTGGCGCAGTGAAGGAGGTCACGGTATTGCGCGAATGTTGATCAACGATTGGCAGGTCAACGGCATCTTTGCGGCGTTCAGCGGCTCGCCGTTCACGGTGACCGCCGACGGGACGACATTGAACACGCCAGGAAATCAGCAGACCGCAGATCTCGTGGGCAGCGTGACGAAGATCGGCCAGATCGGCGCAGCCGGTCCGTACTACGATCCCGCCGCGTGGGTCCAACCCGAAGGCGTTCGCTTCGGGACGTCGCGATCGAATCAGTTCCGCGGCCCTGGCGGCTGGAACCTCGACATGTCGCTCTTCCGTTCGTTCCCTCTCGGCGGGACCCATCGAATCGAGGCCCGTATGGAGGCGACGAACGTGACGAACACGTTCAAATTCGCCAATCCGACGAGCAGCATCACCAGTGGGGATTTCATGCACATCTTCGCCTTGAATCCCTCATACGCCGAGCGTCAGGTGCGGTTCGCGCTTCGATACAGTTTCTGAAGCAACGTTCGTCTTCGGACACTGGCGGTCCGCCGGCGGGCCTTTGGCCCGCCGCGGACCGCGGCCTATCCGTTCTCATTCCGACCGCAGCGCCTGCATCGGATCGACCCGCATCGCCCATCGTGCCGGAACGTAACTCGCAACCACCGCTACCATCGTCAACACGACCGCCACAGCAAGGAACGAGACGGGATCCGTTGCGCTGATGCCGTAGAGCACACTCTTTAAGACCCACGTCAGCGCAAGCGAACAGACGACGCCGATGCTCATGCCCGTGAGCGCGAGCCTGAGTCCCTGACCGAGAATGAGTCGCACGACGTCGATCCGCCGGGCCCCGAGCGCCATTCGTACGCCAATCTCACGCGTGCGTTGCGTGACTGAGTACGACATCACGCCGTAGAGGCCGACGACGACAAGCGTCAAGGCGAGCATTCCAAACAGGCCGAGAAGCAAACCCGCGGCGCGTGCGGGGAAGAGCGGAAGCTCCATGTGCTGCTCGAGCGTCTCGACGCCGACGAGCGCCATCCGTGAATCGAGTGCACGGACTTCCTGTCGCAACGCGCTCACGACGCCCTGGTTGCCTGCGGTGCGCACGACCAGTTGCACGCCGGGTACATATTCCTGCAGCAGCGATCGATAGAAGAAGGGCTTGGGGTGTTCGCCGAGGCTTGCGTATTTGCCCGTCTTCACCACGCCGATGATTTCAGCGCGAACACGCGTGTCGTTCGGCCCGACGATCTTGAGGGATTGTCCGACTGGATTGCCGTGCGGCCAGAATCGATCGGCCATCTCCTGGTTGATGACGACGACGGCAGGGGCGTGCTGAGTGTCTCTGTCGCTGAAACTTCGCCCGCTCAGGACCGGGATGCCCATCGCCTCGAAGTAGTCCGGTCCGACCAGCGACATGTCGATCGGGAGTGCCGGCATCCCTGATGGCGCACGAGATGCCTGATAGCCGTCAATCTCGATCCCCTGCATGCGCATGATCTGACCGAGCGGCAAATGATCCGTGAGGCTCGCAGAGCGAACACCGGGCAGAGCGCGAACGCGTTCCAAAAGCTGCGCATAGAATGCGCGGCCGCGTGATTCGTCATACCCGAACGTCTCGAGGTTCAGGCCCGCGGCGACGGCATTGCGGCTATCGAATCCAGGATCGATCGATCGCGCGTTGAGGAGACTTCTCAGACACAGGCTCGAGCCGACGAGCAGGACGACGCACGCGGTCACCTGCGCGACGACGAGTGCGTTGCGAACTCGCGCGCGGGTCGTTCCTCCATGCACCGCGCCGTCCTTGAGGCTGTCCACCTGATTCGGGCTTGACTGCTGAAGCGCTGGCACGAGGCCGAAGACGATGCCGGTGGCGATGGACGCCAGCAGCGTGAAGGCAATCACCCGGACGTCAGGGGACACATTCAACGCGAGCGGGATTGATGCCGGTCTCAACGAGAGCAGCAGCGGCGCCCCCCACAACGAGAGGAGAAGGCCAATCGACCCGGCAATGCCAGCCAGCAGGACGCTCTCGGTCAGCATCTGTTGAATCAGACGCCGGCGATTTGCGCCGAGCGCGATTCGCACGGCGACCTCTCGTCGCCGGCTCGACGCTTTCGCGAGGAGCAGGTTGGCGACATTCGCGCACGCAATGAGCAGGATCAGGCCGACCACCGCCATCAGCACCGCGCTCACGCCTCCGGCGACTCCGCGAAACGGTGCCGGCACGAGCTCGACAGCCATCGCGTCGGGCATCAGGTTCTTGTTGGTGTCGGGGAAGTCCCTGGCGAGCTGTTGTCCGAGGACGGCGAGGTCCGCGCTCGCCTGTCTCGGGGTGACGCCGGGTTTCAGGCGTCCGATGCCGAGAAGCCAGTGCATGCGCCGTTCGGTCAGGTCCAGTCCGGGACTGACGGCGCGATGCATGCTCATGGGCGTCCACGCGTCCGGCGAGAACCCGACCACCAGGCCGCTGAACGCGGCAGGCGCGACGCCGACGACCGTGAAGTCACGGCCATTCAACGTCAGCGTCTTGCCGACGATTGCCGGATCGGACCCCAGCCGTTGCTCCCACACCGCGTGCGAGAGGACGACCACCGGCGCGGCGGTCGCGTCACGACCTTCTTCGGGAAGAAAGCCGCGTCCCAGAACCGGCCGGATGCCAAGAATCGAGAAGAAGTTCGCGGATACGAGCCCGGCGCGGAGCGTCTCACCTTCGCCGGCCCGATTCCAGATCATCACCGGGGCCTCGCCGGTGAACGCCCCCATCTCGCTGAAATTACTGTTGTGGTCGCGGTGGTACTGGTCCTCGGGAAACGAGAGCTGCATATCGCTGCCGATGCCGCTGCCGCGCCTGATGTCGTGCTGCCAGACTTCGACCAGTTTTTCCGGCTCGGAAACCGCCGGGGGGCGCAAAAGCAGCCCATTGATAAACGTGAAGATCGTGGTATTGGCCCCGATTCCGAGCGCGAGGGACAGCACCGCGACCGTCGTCAATCCGCGATTCTTGATGAGCGTCCGAAAGGCGTATCGAAGGTCCTGCGAAAGGGTTTCCATGATCTTCGATAGACGAGACTGACGCAGATTTGTTCGATCGTGCTCTTCAATCACCGCCATTCTGCATCACGCTGCGACCAGATCAAAAGAGATCGACAGGAGAAGGGAGAAGGGAGAAGCAATTCTCTTTTCTCCTTTCTCTTTCTCCTGTTGATCTCTTGAGATCTAGTCGCAGCGTGACAGTGAGTGTCCTTGATTACTGATCGGGTGCGATCGTCCTACTGCACGCGAACCGGCATTCTCGTCAGCAGATCCCCGGCCGCATTGGTGACGTCGAGACGCATGTCGCCTGGAGTGGTGGGCGAGAACTCGAAGTCATACGTCTCTCCATTTCCCATCTGAATTTCTGCTGGGCCGGTGACCGACTGATCGGCCGGCAGATCCATTCCGTCCTTGGCAATTCCCCGCCATGTGAGCAATTGATCGCCGTTGAGCAAGCGCATGCGCATCGAGGGCCTGAAGACATGAATGTTAATGAACCGCAAGCGATATCGCTCTCCGGTCTTCATCTCCAGCGCCGGCGGCGACATCGAGCCATTGATGTAGACCTTGTCGGCGTCCGCCTCTTTGCGCGGCACCGATACGAGCAGGACGATATCGTGGGTGGGATCGTAAGTGGCGGGGTCGTCCATCACAATCAACGCACCGTTCAATCCTGCCTGCTGCTGGCGCATTTCATCGACGTGCGTGTGATAGATGAACGTACCCGATCGGGGAGGCGTGAACCGCGCGTCGAACGACTGGCCCGGCGCGATCGCAGGCGACACGCGCGCGGCGCTGCCCGAGAAGCCGGCGACGCCGTCGTAGTAGCTCTCCAGCTCGATGCCGTGCCAATGGATCGCCGTCGCTTCCGGTAACTCGTTGACGACCGAAATGCTCACCGGCTCACTGCGTTTGAGGACGATCGTTGGAGATGGCAGATACGGCGACGCCGCCGGTGTTGTTTTGCCGGCATCCTCCAGCGCGAAACCGTACGCGGGCTCTTTGCTGGTGCCGCCGGTGTCGACCTTCGCGACGACTCGCAGGTTGCGCCGCTGGATGCTGGAGGCCGACGCGGAGGCATCTTTGCCAACCACCGTGATGCCGACGACCGGGCCGGCCATCATCTCGAGCGCATGATTCGCGACGTGACCGTGCTCGGCGGGTTTGCTGCCATCGATGGGCAACCCCGGGGCAATATGGCTCATGTCGTGGCAGTGGAACAGCCAGTTGCCAGGCCGCGTTGGCGTCCACGTCAGCAAGAATGTCCGGCCCGGCGCCAGCCGTTCCGTGTTCACGAGGCGCGGCGAGCTGTCGGCAGGGAATATCACATCGGATCGCTCGTCTCCGCGGCTGTCCACCTTGAAATAAAACCCGTGCAGGTGCATCGGATGGACCGCAGCGCCAACGTTGATGACGCGCAGCCGAACCGGCTCGCCGACCTCATAAGTGAGCCGCTCGGTTTGCGGCCAGGATTTTCCGTTCATGACGATCCGATTCAATTCGCTGGGGACCAGTGCGTCGTTAACGGTCGCCCAAACGCCGATGAGGAACACTCGTTCGTTTCGCGCCACAGATCCGCGTGGCTCGACCAGGAACCCTCCGTAGAGTTGCGTGTCTCGAGCGGCGCGCTGGGCGAGCGTCGCGTTCGCGGTCGCGCCCCAGTAGTAATAGGTTCCGGGTGCTCCCGCCAGGAATCGGATCTCGCGAACCTGACCCGGCTCGATCGTGATCGGTTCGGTGGCCGTCGCCGCGGCGGGTCGCGTATACATTCCATGAACGATCAGCGGCTCCTTCTCGAGCCGATTGCGCACGAACGCGCGAATCTCGGTTCCTTCCGTCACGCGGATGAGCGGCCCGGGGATTTGCAGCGGACCGCCTTCGAGCGCGAAGGCCCGGACTGCGACGCCCGGATCCTGATCACGGTCCGGATGCCACTCGCCTTCCCGCGTTTCAAGACGAACGGTCAACGTCATCCCGTCGAGCGTTCCCGCGGGAGTCCGGTTGTCGTTTATCGCGATTGTCTCGAGGCTGGGAGAGGTCTTATCGGCGGCGAAGGTTGTTGACGCGACTGCCGCGGCGCTGACCGCAACAAAAAGCAAGCGGATGGGAGACATATAGACCCCCGCACATCGTTGGTACCGGGTTTTACGGATGGCCGTCCTCCTGTTGTAGCACCTCAACCAGCATTCAGCAATCAGAATTCAGCAATCAGAATTCAACATTCAGCATTCAACATTTCGAGGATTCATCTGTATCTTCTTCAATCGACAATCCGCAATTCCTTCGACGCGCCAATTCAGCATTCAGCATTCAACATTCAGCATTTCGAGGATTCACCTGTATCCTTTCTCCCATGTCCGCTCACGCCGTCCTCGTCACCGTCTCCGATCGTCCGGGCATGCTGTTCGGCATGACCGGCGTCCTCGCGAATCATCAGGCGAACATCACCTATGTCGACATGCACGGCGGCGGAGCGTTGTCCGACACGTACTTTGAATTCACACTTCCCGAGGGTGCCACGGTCGAAACTGTGCTCCGCGATCTGAGAGCGGTGGACGGCGTCGTCGGCGTCGAAGAAACGCCGTCGCTCGTCAAGATCTACGGCAAGCGGATCATCGTGATGGGCGGCGGCGCGCAGGTTGGCCAGGTCGCGCTCGGTGCGATCGCCGAAGCGGATCGACACAACATTCGCGGCGAGCGCATCTCGGTGGATACGATTCCTCTCGTGGGCGAGATGGAGCTGGCCGCCGCGGTCCGCGCGGTCGTCCGCTTGCCGCGCGTCAAGCTGCTGGTGCTTGCAGGTTCCCTCATGGGCGGCGAGATCACACGCGCGGTAGACGACGTGCGGCAGAAGGGCACGTACGTGATTTCGCTGAACATGGCGGGCAGCGTTCCCGATTCGGCGGACCTCGTCGTCAGCGATCCGGTGCAGGCTGGGGTGATGGCGGTGATGGCGATCGCAGACACGGCGAAGTTCGATATTGTGAGGCAGCAGAAACGGCGGTACTAATCACCGCTGTTCACGGTCACGCTGCGATTAGATCAAGAGATAACAGGAGAAAGGAGAAAAGAGAAAGGAGAGTTTTTTACTTGATGAAGTCATTGAATTCTCCCTTCTCCCTTCTCCTCTCTCCTGTGTGCTCTTTGCGCGATCGCAGTGTGACGGTGAATGTTGGTGATTGGTGATCGTTGTAGCCTTCCAGCGCACGAAACAGGTGTCATTATGAGATTGACCATCGCGTTGCTCGCCGCAGTGTTCCTGCTCGGCGCACGTCATCTCGTCGCCTTCTTCATCGTTGAACTGCGACCTTGGTGGCTACCGAGCCCAAAACGGCCTGACCGCGGCGATGGCTGACAACCAGCTCGTCCTCACATGGAAGGGCGCGCGCGATGCGGATCTGCGCGCACGCTTCGCGATTGACAACGGGCAACCGCTCGTCCGCGACCTGGCGGTCCGGAAAGGCACCGCGCCGTGGGCCATTCTCGGGGAGAACCTCAGGCCCGAGTACCGCGTGGTCACCGGCGTGCGCCGGATGTCCACGCAGCAGGCGGATCCCTTGCGTGCCGCCGGCGTCGAGCTGACGCCTGACGTTATCGCGAAGAACCGGTGGTATGCGTTCTGGGATGCGCCGCTCTTCATTCCGCCGCCCCCCGCTGCTGGCCGGGGACAGCCCGCGGCGCGCACGGTCGGCACACCTCGAACCGAGTCGGAGATTCGACGTGCGAGCGCGTCCTTCACCAGTTCGTCGTGCTCGGTGAAAACCGATGGCAACGGGGTCGAAGCGACGTTCCCCGGTCTGTCGATGGGAATCTTCGCGGGAGATCTGCGGTTCACGGTCTACCGCGGCACCAATCTGATCCGGATGGATGCGGTCGCGAGCACGCAGGAAGAGTGGGTCGCGTACAAGTACGACGCGGGCCTCAGCGGATTCTCCGCCGCGCTCACCCCTCGCGTGATGTGGAAGGACACGGGCGGTCACGATCAGCAGTACGCATTTGGCGGCGTGGTGAACGAGACACCGGTGCCGCTCAAGGCGTCGAATCGGGTCTTGATCGCCGAAGGCAAGGGCGGATCGATTGCCGCGTTTCCGATGCCGCACACGTTCTTCTTCACGCGAGAAGTGGACACCAATCTGGGCTACGTCTGGTATCGGCTCGACGAAGGAAAGCGGTTCGCATTCGGGGTGCGACAGGCCGAACGCGAAGAGAACCCTCAGTACGTCGAGAACTTCGCGCTCTTCAACGCGCCGCCGGGCACGAAACAGCGGATGGGGATGTACTTTTACGTCAGCCCCGATTCGGCGGAGTCTGCGCGCCAATCGGTGTTGGCGTTTACCCACGACGACACGTTCAAGCGGGTGGCCGGCTACAAGACGATGGTGAACCATTTTCATTTGCGGTTCACCGATCGGGTGAGAGCCTCGGGCTCGTTCGACACGCCGATCCAGGATCTTGCGGCGATGAAATCGCTCGGCCTGAACATCGTCGGCCTGAGCGACTTCCACGGCGACCTCCACGCCAACGATCCGGGCCCGCTGCGATTCAAGGATCAGAAGGACTACCGCGAGGCCACGCGCAGAGCGTCGGACGCCGATTTCCTGGTTACGCCGTGGGAGGAGCCCAGCGCCTACTTCGGCGGCCACTACAACATCATGTTTCCGAAAAACGTCTACTGGTCCAAGGTGCGCCAGGCGGGACAACCGTTCACGGAAACCGATCCGGCCTACGGCAAGGTCTACCACACCGGCAACGCCGAGGATGTGCAGCACATGCTGGATGCGGAGGGCGCCTATTGGTACCACGCCCATCCGCGAACCAAGGGAACGACCGGGTATCCCGATCTGATTTTCGACAAGGCGTGGACGAAGAACGATCGCTACCTGGGCGGCGCCTTCAAGCCTGGCATGGGAATGGACCTGTCGGAGGTCCGACTCTGCGAGTGGCGATGTTTTGATTCCACCGATACCATGAACAATCTGTACGCCGGATCCGGCCTGCGGCCGAAATACGTCATCGCGGACATCGACACGTATCAGAAGGGCCCTGAAGATGACCTGTATCCCAACTTCCCGGTCAATTACCTCAAACTCGATCGAGTGCCCGGGCCAGACGAGGACTGGACTCCGGTACTGAAGGCACTCGGCGGCGGCAACTTCTTCGTGACGACCGGTGAAATCCTCATTCCCGCGTACAGCGTGGACGGAACTGGCGATCGGCGGACGATCTCGGCCGATGTCGAGTGGACGTTCCCGCTGTCGTTCGTCGAGGTCGTGTGGGGCGACGGCAAGAAGATCGATCGGCAGGTCATTTCAGTCACCGACCTGGCAGCGTTCGGCACGAAGCACTTCTCTATTCCTTTTGACGCGAAAGGGAAGGCGTGGGTCCGGTTTGCGGTGTGGGACTCGGCTGGGAACGGCGCGTTCGTTCAACCCGTCTGGATCAAATAAGAGCGGGTTCTACCGGGTTCTGCAGGGTTCTACAAGGTTCTACTGGGTTCGTTCAGAAAGAGACTCATTCATATGGGCATAAGGAATAGAGGGCGGTTGACCCCGATTCTGGCCGCGGCAGGTACTCGTGCTGGCGACGGCCGTCGTGGCCGCAACCGGGCGCGTGCGGCAGGAGACGAAGGTCAACCCGGATGCTGCGGCCATCGCGGACTTCATGAAGCGGGTCAGCGACTATGCGGCGCTGCATCAGAAAGTGGACTCGACGCTGAAAGAGCCGTCGCAAGACGGCCGGCCTGAAGCGGTCGTCGAGCATCAACGCGAGTTTGCAAAGCTGATGCAGAAAGAGCGGCAGTACGCGAAAGCCGGCGACATCGTGACCAAGCCGATGCGAAACGTCATGCGCCGGCTGCTGGCGAGCGTGTTTCGCGGCCCTGGCGGCCGAGACATCAAGGGTTCGATTCTCGATACCTACACCGGCAACGTGAACCTGCGGGTCAATCAACCCTATCCCGACAACTTGCCGTATTCGACCGTGCCGCTGCCGATTCTGCAGGGGTTGCCAGCGCTCCCCGACGCGCTGCAGTACCGATTCCTGGGTCCGCGGCTGCTCCTCATCGATCCGCACGGGCGACTCGTCGCCGATATCGTGGAGAAGGTGTTTCCGTAGATTCGCAATTCGCAATTCGCAATTCGCGAAACAACAAACCGCGAACCGCGAACCGCGAACTGCGAACCGCGAACTGCGAACGCGAACGCGAACTGCGAACCGCGAACCGCGATTTAGTTGATCGCGAAGCAATAGAACTTGCCGGCGCCGCCCGTGGCGACCAAGTCCGGCTGGCTGCATCCGCGCGACGGGTGAGCGGAGTTCCACGACGTGTTCCCGCCACCGGTGCGGTCAAAGTGTCCGAGCTGAGCGCGTCCGGTACCGTTGCTGGTCCAGTTGTTACACGTGTGGTCCTGACCGTCGGTGTACGCGCGGCCGTCGGGCTGTGAGCCGGTCAACATGTCGTGCTCGTTCGGGGTCTGGCCGGCGCCATTGATCGGTTCACCCTTTTCGCTGAACACCGTGGTGCGTGACAGGTTGTTTCCCATTCGCGCCTGGTCGATCGTGTCGCCGTGAAGGTCGCCGACGTCTTTTGCGATCGGCGCTCCGCTGCGTCCGTTGTACCAGGGGCCGCTTCCAATCCGGTCTCTCGCGTTGACGGCAGGCTGACCCGAGGGGTTCGCGCTCAGGTACGCATGCCACGTCCGATTGCCCTGTCCTGCCGCCGTCGCGAGCGCCTGACAGTGCGCGTCGGCGCCAGCCAGACCGCCGAGGTTCGCGCCGTCGCCCTTGCCGGCGCTCGTCACGAAGAACGACATCGGTGGTGGCGGCGTCCCCTGTCGCCCTCCGGCCGGAGCGCCGGCTGGCGGTTGACCGCCCGGCGGCGGCGCCGGCTGCTGAGCGAAGACCAGTCCAGACACGCTGACCACGGCCAGCACCGCGGCCCGAAAGACACGTTGTGTGCGATCCATATCTACTCCCCCTCGGGCGGAGATTCTAACCTCTAATCGCTGTTCGCTGTTCGCTGTTCGCTGTTCGCGATTCGCGGTTCGCGACTCGGACACCCGTAGCGCGGGGCTTTAGCCCCGCGTTGGACTGGAAGCCAGCAGCCAATAGCCAGCAGCTATATCAAATCGTGGTCTTCTTCCACTTCCCCCGCCTGAACAGAATCGCGCTGACGACCGCGAGCGTCGAGTAGGCAATCGTCAGCGCCATGAAGACGCCGCGCGCGCCGAAACCGGCTTGCGACGACAGCCACCATGCGAGCGGGATCTCCCACAGCCAGAATACGAACAGGTTGATCACGGTCGGCGTCCAGGTATCGCCGGCGCCGTTGAAGGCCTGCGTCAGCACCATGCCGTAGGCGTAAAACACAAAGCCCAGGCTGACGGTGCGAAGGCAACTCACCGCATACGGCAACACCTCGCCGTCGCTGGTGAACAGCCCGGCGATGAAGGGCGCGCCCACCAGGAACGCCAGCCCGACGGCGCCGAGGAATACCATGTTGTAGAACGCCGCGGTCCAGACCGCGCGCTCGGCGCGATCGGGCCGTTGTGCGCCAAGATTCTGGCCGACCATCGTCGCGGCGGCATTGCTGACGCCGAACGCCGGCAGGATCGCGAACATGATGACGCGCATGCCGATGGTGTATCCCGCCAGCGCCGGGCTGCCAAAGACCGACAGGATGCGTACCAACCCGATGTAGCTGGCCGTGGAGATGAGAATCTGGATGGTGCCCGATCCCGACAGGCGAAGAACGCTGCGCATCAGCGAGAGGTCGAGCCGCAGGTGACTGAGGGCGAGTCGAATGCGGCTGCTGCCGCCGAACAGAATCGCGAGCTGGCAGGCGACGGCGGTTCCGCGCCCGAGGTTGGTCGCCACCGCGGCACCCGTGACGCCAAGCCGCGGAAACGGTCCAAGCCCGAAGATGAAACAGGGGCCGAGGACAATGTTCAGGATGTTGCCGAGCCAGAGCACGCGCATGGCGACCGCAGCGTCGCCCGAGCCGCGGAACACGGCGTTCAGCATGAACAGCAGCAGAACCGTCGCGTTGCCGCCGAGCATGACGCGTGTAAACCCTTTCCCGGATCGAACGACGTCTTCCGATGCGCCCATGATGCGCAACAGTCTCTCGGCCTCGGGAGCAGCGAGCGCGGCGATCGCGACCGCGACGGCGAGTCCGAGAAGCATCGACTGACCAGCCGCTCTCGAGGCGCCATCGGGGTCCTGCTCACCCGTCCGTCTGGCGACGAGCGCGGTCGCGCCAATCGAGAGCCCCATCGCGGCCGTGTAGATCATCGTCAGCATCGACTCGGTGAGCCCGACCGTCGCGACTGCGTTGGCGCCGAGGTGCGCGACCCAGAACACGTCGGCGACGGCAAAGATTGACTCCATCGCCATCTCCATCACCATCGGGACGGCGAGCATGATCACGGCGCGTCCAACCGGCGCCGACGTATAGTCGAGGCTCGACCCGCGAAGCGCCTCGCGGATCGTGGCGAGCACGCTGTCCCTCTGTGAGGCGTCGTCTGGCTTGGGGAGTGTGGATACGGTCATCGCGCAAGGGAATCACTATAATGCGCGCGGGAGCGTACGGAGGAGGCGAAGACAACGAAGAAGATTCGTTCTCTTGAAGCCAAAAACGCAGATTGTCAGGGAGTTAGAAAGTCAGGAACAAAAATGAAGGGACCGGAGCGGGGGCGTGCCCGCTCCGTCTTGCCGAGGGCTAGGATTCAGACCGCATAACGCTGCCGTCGTCGGTCCACCGAAGAAACGCCGAACTGACCAGCGCATTGAGGATTCGCTGACACGAACGATTATCCAGCCCCAGCAGCCGTCCGGCCTGGGCCGGGGTCAATCTCAAACCCGGCATTTCGTTGAACTCCGAGCGTACCCGTTGAAGCAATGTTGCGTATTCCATGCACTTTGTTAGTGCAAGGGGTGCGCCACTTCAGTATTTGTGAGCAATTTCGCTGATTCTCTCGAGACTGCGCGCTCTCGGCCCTTCCGTGACCCTGCTGTTTCAGACAATCGCGTTCTGATTCTCTGGTGGATCGACATGATTGTCGCTCGCTTGCCGAACGAACCCTGCAGGACCCTGTAGAACCTTGCAGAACCTTGCACGAACCCTGTAGAACCTTGTAGAACGCTGTAGAACCCGGCGGAACCTGGAGGATACGTGATCGTTCTCGTGACAGAAACCGAGTATCGACGAGCGCCGGACGTGTTCGATTCGGCGCCCGTCGAATGCATCGCGACCTCCGGCGACGAGGACTCGCTTGCGGACGCCGCCGCACGTCACGGCGCCCGTTACGTGATCGTCGGATCGGTGAAGTACGTCGGCAAGCTGTATGACGTGCTGCCGCGAGGAGGCGTGATTGCACGATTCGGTGTAGGCCACGACGGCATCGACAAGCAGAAAGCCACAACGGCGGGACTCTTTTGCACGAATACACCGGGTGTCCTCGATGAGTCCGTTGCCGAGCACGCGATTCTGCTCGTGCTCGCCGCGGCGCGGCGATTGCCGGCGTTGGCCGATGAGATGCGACGCGGCCACTGGGCGCTCGGTCCGTCAGGTATCGAGCTTCGTGGAAAAACCATCGCCCTGATCGGCGGCGGACGTATCGGCCAGGCCACCGCGAGAATCGCATCTCGCGGATTCGGCATGCGAACGATTGCGTGCCGGCGCACGCTCAGGGCCAGTGCTTCGACGGCGTTCGATTCAGTGACCGATGATTTTCAGTCTGCGGTGGGTGAGGCAGATTTCGTCAGTCTCCACATCAACGCCGAGCCGGCGAATCATCATTTCGTCGATCGGAACCGGCTGGCGATGATGCCGCCGCGGGCCTGGCTGATCAACACCGCGCGCGGAAGCGTCGTTGACGAGGGCGCTCTCTACGAGGCGCTTGCAGGCGAGAGGCTGGCAGGTGCGGCGCTCGATGTATTCGATCGCGAGCCGTATGTGCCAGTCGATCCGTCGCGCGACCTGCGCACGCTGCCGAACGTCATCCTCGTACCGCACGTCGGCAGTCACACGCGCGAAGCGAATCGGGGGATGGCCGAGCGCGCACTGCAGAACATCACGCTGGCCGAGGCACGCGACTATCAGCGGATGGATGTGGTGAACCCTGAAGTGATCGACAGTTTTAACTTTTAACTTTTAACTTCTTACGTTTGAGCAGCCGCAGCTCGCCTGACGCCAGGCGCCGCGGCTCGGCGGCCGGCACCGGCGGTCGCATGCGGTTGAGCGACGCGATCGACGTCGCGAGACTGGGCGCCAGAAGCATCAACAGCCGTGCGTGATCATTGGTGAATCCGTCAGGCGTCGCCGCGTAGAGCGAGACGACGGCCACGAGTGTGTTTTCATGGATCAGCGGAATGGTCAGCGACGAACGCAGCGGCGGCGTCAGCGAGAGGACCGCCGGACCGAGGTCGATCGCCGGATCGCTGTTCAGCACGAAGCGGCGGTTCGCGGCTGACCAGCCGGCGATGCCGGCGCCAATCGTCAAGCGGGCTCCGCGAATCGAGGTCGCGTGCATGCCATCTGCGTACTGCATCGTGACCGCATCGGCTGACTCGTCGTGGAGAAAGATCCCCATCGAAGTGCACGGCACCACCTGGCGCAACATCATCCACGTCAACGCCCCGACATCCGCGATGGTCGCCTCGCCGGAGATCGCGCGCGCAAGGCTGGCGACGGCCAGCACCTCGCTCGTCGCCGCCTCGACTGGCCCGCTGGCGGCAACGTCGCCCGCTTCGACCTTTGGCGCCCGCGCCTCTCCCAGCGTCCTGGCAACCGGGTGGGTCATGGCTTCAGTGGCCGGCATGATGCGCTCGTGCGCTCGCACGAACGTATCTACGATCTTCGGGTCGTACATCGTCCCGCGACGTTCGGTGAGAATCGCGATCGCATCGGCGTTCGACATGCGCCGCCGGTACGGCCGGTCTGAAGTCAACGCGTCGAAGCAATCGACGACCGACAGGATGCGCGCGCCGATCGGGATGGCCTCGCCGGCGATTCGATCGGGATAGCCCGTTCCGTCCCAATTCTCGTGATGGTGCCGGACGATGGGCACGACCGGGTAGGGGAAATCGATCGCTGACAAGATTTCCGCGCCGATCGGCGCATGGAGCTTCATTTTCTCGAACTCGGCCGGCGTCAGTTTCCCCGGCTTGTTGAGAATGTGCTCGGGGACGGCGATCTTCCCCGTGTCGTGCAGAAGCGCCGCCGCTTCAATGGCCTGAAGCGTTGTCGGATCCGTGATGCCGAGTTCCCGCGCCAGCGCCAGCGTGCCGACTTGCACCCGCCTGATGTGCCCGTGCGTGACCTCGTCCTTGGCGTCGATCGCGGTCGCCAGCGTTTCGACCGTGGACAGAGTACAGGCGGTTCAACGCGGCGACGTGTCCCTTGGCGTCCTCGACTCGGCCGAACGAGGACCGCATGGTGATGTAGAAAATCAGCAGCAGCGGCGGAATCAGCGTGAGCGCCGAGAAGTGGACCATCTGCAGCGCCACCACGAGGAGGAGCGCCACACAGGCGCCGGCCGCATAGCCGGGCCCCAGCCACAGGAAATGTTCCAGCCACACCGCGCGAGGGGGACGCCTCTTCGTGAGAGCAATCGCGGTCGCCGTCAGACCGCTGTTCACGAGGAAATAGGTTCCTGCGAGAACCAGGAGCGGCAGGATCAGCCCGGATGAGGCGGTACCGTCCGGGAAGAGCGGCTTGACCCCAGCAAAGAAGAAGAAAAGCTGACCTGATAACCAGACTGACAGCGCCAGGTTTCCGAAATTGAAGAGCGTCTGGACGCGCGTCAGTTTCCGCTGCCACGCAATCAGCACGCTGTCGGCGGCGAGGGTGATCGCGCCCGCTTCCGGCCCGAAGAGCAGCACCGAGGCGAACACGAACATTTCCGACGGCGAGAAGTGCGCTTCGACCGACGGGATCTTGAGGGTGAATCGGCCGCTCAGCAGCGTGAGACCGGCAAAGACAATGAACTCACCATGCGGGATCCCGTTGCGGAAGAGCGAGAAGAAGCAATAGCCGCCAAGCGATATCCCGACGGCGGACACCGTCGTGATATAGATCTGCGCCGTTCGCGGAAGAGAGCTTGTCGGCTTCCTGCCCAAGGCGCCTAGTGTCCGCCCCCGACGGCCGCATCACCCCACACGACATGGTTGGAGTCGGTGTGCTCCATGTCTCCCCAGACGACGTGTTGACCGGATGGGGACTGGAGGCTGTCGCCCCAGACCACATGGTAGTTGTTGGTCCAGTCCGCGACGTCGCCCCACACGACATGGTTCGCCGGAATCTGGGCGATCGGATTGTTCAACCCGAGCAGATTCAGGACGCCGGGTTCGGCTGAGTCCGCCTGCACGAACAGCACGCTCAGGTCGATCAGGCCGAGAAGCCGGATGCCGGTGTTTCCGTAGATCCGCTCGATCATCGTCCCGGTATCGCGGAAGGTGGCGCCGCTCGACGTGCCCAGCACGCTGTCGACCGTGTTCAGGAGCGACGCAACCAGCCCCGTAGACGAGACCTTCTGCGATTGCGGGAAATTGACGCTGCCGGCGCCGGACGCCACGAGCCCCGCCTGCGGCATGTAGCTCGCGCCCATCTGGAGCGCGATCTTGACCTGACCCGGTGTCATGAACGGATTGGCGTCGAGCAGGAGCGCCACGCCGCCGCTCACGACGGCGGTCGCCATGCTGGTTCCCGTCAGTCGCAGGTACGCGTTCTTGCTGCTGCCTGCGATGTGCCACGACGGGTAGTTCCTTGAGAGATACGAATTCTGCGCCTCGAGTGAAACGATGCGGGTGCCCGGCGCCACGACATCAGGCTTGACCGCGAGATCGTAGCGGGTCGGTCCCTTCGAGCTGTAGGCGGCGACGGTGTCGTCCGAACGTGTGACGGTGCCGGCCGTGTCGATCGCGCCAACCGTGATCGCGAACGGCGAATTGCCCGGAGACGTGATGCCGCCGAGCACTGGCTCGCCCCTGGACGTCACGCCATAGTTGCCAGCCGACGCCATGACGACGACGCCGGCCTGAACCGCGCGGGCGACGGCCTGGCAGAGCGGATCGATCGCTGCCGGCTCGGTGACTGCGTGTCCCAGAGACAGGTTGATCACGCGAATGCCGTACTTCGCGCGATTGGCAATCGCCCAGTCGATGCCGGCGATGACGTCGCTCGTGTAACCCACGCCGGTGGCACCAAGCACGCGCACGTCGATGAGGTTCACGCCAGGTGCGCTGCCGCCGGCGAACGCGGGCGTCACGTATTTTGCCGCGGTGGTGTTACCAGCGATGATTCCCGCGACGTGCGTGCCATGCCCGTACGGGTCGCCGGTGCTCGCGCCTTCCCACGACACCAGGTTCACGCGCGCGATGACCCGCGAGTCGAGCGCCGAGTGCGGCGAGATCCCGGAATCAACAACCGCCACGCCGATGCCGTGGCCGTTGTAGCCCGGCGTGGCCAGGAGTCCAAGCAGTCCAGGTGTGCCCTGCCACATCGCGCTCGCGCCGGTGACCTTGTTCGTGATCGCCATGTCACTGACGACCGGAGCGTCAGCTGAGATGTGCGCGAACGACGAGTCCTGCGACAGCGCATCGAACTCCGCCTTGCTGACTTCGAGCGCGACCGATCCTTCGAGCTCGCGCCGCAGAATTCCGCGGAGCCGTCCGCGGATCGACGACAGATTGCCTTCGATCGCAGGCTGCACGATCAGCCGGATGCGATCGCCTCGGACGTTGACCAGATCGCCCGACAGCGTCGGCCGACGCTGGCCGGACGGGTGGGCCGGCAGACCGGTCAACAGGCAGAGAACAACAGCTACAAAGAAGAGTGGCCGACGCGACATTCGTGGAGACCTTTCCTGTTCAGTTCTTCTGACGGGTTCGAGGATGCCACCTCAAGCGCGAGGCAAGAGTTGGTCCCGTTTCTGAACAGGTTGCGTCGGTGCAACGAGGCTATAAGTATTTGAAAATACAGCTCTTATTTGATCGTTTGATTTGCATCACTTAGGCGGGGTTGTGCTGTTTCGTAACAGTTGCCAGCGATATTTGGCCGACGAATGAGGGTAAATCGTTGTCCGTCAGATGCTTGAGTCCCCGTGTTCCGCCCCGGACCACTCGCACACAGAATCGGAACACGAATTCGGTGCCGTCTTAGAAGACCTTGCCGCCGATCGGCACGTCCGGCGCGGGGAGCACGAAGGTCCCTGCGAGGTGCCGTCTCGGCAATAAAGAGAGCCGTGCATTGCATATCTCTTTACGATGCGCGCGCCGCGAATCGGCTGCTCGGGTTGGGAATACAAACACTGGCGGGGCGATTTTTACCCGGTCACGCTTTCGAAGACGTGCTGGTTCGAACATTACGCGAAAACTTTTGATACGGTCGAGATCAATAACACGTTCTACCGTCTTCCAGAGAAGACGACGTTCGCCGCCTGGGCCGCCAGAGCTCCTCGAGAATTTCTCTACGCCGTGAAAGCGAGCCGCTTTCTCACGCACATGAAAAAGCTGAAGGATCCGGAGGAACCGCTGGATCGGCTGTTCGGTCGCATGCAGCCGCTGAGGAAGCATCTCGGGCCCGTTCTGTATCAGTTGCCGCCTGGCTGGAAGCTGGACCGTGCCCGGCTGGAGTACTTTCTGCAAGCGCTCCCGCGCGGACTTCCGCCACGTTCTCGAATTTCGGGATCCGAGCTGGTATGCCGACGAGGTGCTGGCATTGCTGGATCGATACGGTGTGGCGCTCTGCCTCCACGACATGCGCGGATCGGCGACCGCCCGGGTGCGCGTCGGTCCGTTCGTGTACGTGCGCTTCCATGGAGCAACCGGACATTACGGCGGCGGATACTCCGACCCTAGGCTGCGCGAGTGGGCCGACTGGCTGCTTGCCGAACAGCGCCGCGGGACCGCCGTCTATGCGTATTTCAACAATGACGTGGGCGGTCATGCGCCACGGAACGCCCTCACCCTGCGACAGATGATGGAGGACATCTAATGAATAACCAGCAGAAGTTCCTGCTTGGTGTCATAGCGGGCGCGGTTGGCGCGTTCGCGGGGCGACAGCTGGTGCGCGGAAGCCGGCGGATCGATTTCAACAACCGGGTTGTCGTGATCACCGGAGGCTCCCGTGGTCTGGGACTCGTGTTGGCGCGCCAGCTGGCGGCAGAGGGGGCGCGGCTGTGCTTGCTTGCCCGCGATGAAGAGGAGCTTCGAAGAGCCGCCGAACAGTTTCCGCCAGACGTCGAGGTGATGATCGTTCGCTGCGACGTCCGGCGCCGCGCTGACGTGCGGGCGGCAGTCGATGCGATCCTGGAGCGCTGGGGCGAGATCGACGTGCTCATCAACAATGCGGGCGTGATCCAGGTGGGCCCGCTCGAGCACATGACTCCGGGGGACTTCGAAAATGCGATGGCCACCCACTTCTGGGGGCCGCTGCACCTGATGTTCGAGATCGTCCCGTTCATGCGACAGCGCGGTTTCGGCCGGATTGTGAACGTGTCGTCGATTGGTGGACGGCTCGCGCTGCCGCATCTCGCGCCGTACTGCGCGAGCAAGTTCGCCTTGACGGGCTTGTCGGACGCCGTCCGCGCGGAACTCCATCAGTACGGCATCTACGTTACGACCGTCACCCCCGGCCTCATGCGCACCGGATCGCCGCCGAACGCGGATCTGAAGGGACAACACGAAGCCGAGTACGCCTGGTTCGCGATCGCGGACTCGCTCCCCGGGGTGACGGCCTCGGCCGAGACGTCGGCGCGGCAAATCATCGATGCCTGCCGCTACGGTGATCGCGAGCTGACCATCACGGTCCCGGCGAGACTCGCGATTGTCGCCAGCGCGGTTGCGTCCTCTGCCCTCGGGCGCGCGATGATCGTCGTGAATCGCTTCCTGCCGAGCCCGAGCGGTGTGAGTGGCGATCGCGGGAGGCGCGGACGCGAGAGCACCTCGAAATGGGCGCCATCGGCCGCCACGGTGCTCACCGACAAGGCGGCGGTCATGAATAACGAGGTGTGAAAACTTTCGCCTGAGTCTGAAAGCGAAGGTTGCTACTGGCTTCTGGTGCCTTGATCGCTCTCAACCAGCTGCTTGAACTGCCTGAGGTCCTGCCGAATCTCCGTCGCGGGGTCCTGTCCAAGCCATTTGACGATGGCGGCGCCGACCTTGCCGCCGGGCGGGCTGTACTGGAGCCGGACCCGCACACGAGTGCTATCGCCCGCAGCGTCGAAATTGACCGAGCCAGCGCTGACGACGTCCGATCCTTCAATCGACTGCCAGCCGATCACCTTGTTCGGTACTTCGTTGATGATCTCGGCGTTCCATTCGACGGTCGTGCCCGCCGGCCCTTTGGCTCGCCACAGCGACAACGTGTCGGTGAGTCGTTCGACCGACTCCAGGTGACGCATGAAGCGCGGCAGATTCTCCAGGTTTCGCCAGAAGCGGTACAGGATCTCGATGGGCTGCTTGATGGTGACGCTTTCATCAACGAGCACGCCGCCGGAACCGCCGAGCGCTCGTCGCGTATCCTGACCCGTACCGGCGGTGTTGATGCCGAACAGCTCGTACGTCTGACAGTGGCCCGATGTCCCGCGCCTGACCAGCAGCGCACCGAAGCCGGCCAGCGTCAACCGCGCCATGCCGCGCCGTCTGGCCACCGCGTACGTCGCCAGGCCGAGTCCGGCTGCCACCGACAGCCAGCGTTCCATCTCGCTGAGGTTGAGACGATCGTGCACCAGCCGATCCTGCAGGTTTCCCGGAAACTCCAGCTCCATGTAGTGCTCCTGAACAAAAAGTTAAAAGTTAGAAGTTAAAAGTTAGAAGTACGGAGTTTGGATTGACTCTTCACTTTTAACTTTTTACTTTTTACTTTTTACCTTCATATCGTTGGTGTCCATGCCGGTGAATCGCTTGCCGGGAAGGACTCTTCCGAAGCGTCGCCGACGATATCCTGCGGACGCCAGCCAGCATCCTTGAGACTGCGGTCGACCCAGTTGCGCGCCATGCGCAGGTCGCGTCGTCCCATCAATGCGCGCACACCGAGCGCCGTCCCTGCCGTCGCCAGGAGGCCGCCGACGAAGCCACCGCGCCGCGCCCCCACTGTGGTCAACGCCGCCCCGCACAGCACCGCCATCCAGCGCTCCTGATCGTAGGTAGAAAGTGTTGCCGTCAGGCCTGGTTTGTCCCAGACACTCTTGTCGCTTCTCGGTAGCGTCAGGTTCATCGTTCCGTCGGCCATTGGCGTGTCCTTTCTCACCGGCATCCCCCGGACCCGGCATCCTTGGTCAAGGATCCGGATTAACGAGGTAGTTGAAGGTATAGAAAAACCCCTTCGCACAGATCTAGCGAGCTGGGTGCACAACACATGCCCGCCGAAAAATGCGGGGTGCTTTCGGTCGATTGCGGCTGAGCCGCGATCCACGCCTGTTTTGATTTGAAACGATCGTGTCTTCGACACGGCTGGAGCAGGGATGATGGACCAAGGTTGACACCGGGGTTTTTGTATGTAACCATAAATCCGGATTTACGGATACATCATTTAATGGCGGCAGCCGCAGAGATCTTTGACGACTTGAGCACGCTCGCGGACGCGACGCGGAGCCGCATGCTGGTGCTTCTGGAACGGCACGAACTGACGGTGTCCGAGCTGTGCACCGTGCTGCAGCTTGCCGCAGTCCACGGTCAGCCGTCATCTCAAGACTCTCTCGGACAGCGGATGGGTCGTGTCCCGTCGCGATGGCACCAGCCGGTACTACACGCTCTCGCTTGACGACCGGGCACATGCGCGACGACTCTGGTCGCTGCTGCGCGATCAGGTCAGCGTGACGGCAGGCGCCGACCAGGATGCACGGCGGCTCAAGAACGTGCTTGCCCGCCGCCAATCGAAGTCACAGGAGTTTTTCGAGACCACGGCAGGGCAGTGGGACAAGCTTCGGGCCGATCTGTTTGGCTCGGCTTCTCATCTTCAGGCGCTTCCGGCGCTCGTGGACGAGCGGTGGGTTGTCGGCGATCTCGGATGCGGCACGGGCCAGGTGGCAGGCGCGCTGGCGCCCTTCGTCGCCCGCGTCGTCGCCGTCGATCGGTCAGGCGAAATGCTCCAGGCTGCCCGCCGCCGTCTGCGCGATCTGCCGACGGTCGAAGTCCGCCGCGGTGAGCTGGAAGCACTGCCGATTGCCGACGATGAGCTCGATGCGGCAACGCTGCTTCTGGTGCTGCATCACCTTCCGGATCCGGCTGCCGCGTTGTCCGAAGCGCATCGCGTGCTGAAGCCCGGCGGCCGATTGGTCATCGCGGACATGCTCCCGCACGACCGGGAGGAGTATCGTCAGCAGATGGGCCACGTGTGGCTCGGGTTCAGCGAGGAGCAGACTCACACGTCTGTTGAGCAGTGCCGGGTTCGACCGGATTCGAGTTTTCGCGCTCCCGGTGACCGCCTCGGCGAAGGGCCCGGCGTTGTTCGTTGCGACGGGAGTGAAAAAATAGGCGGCTGGCCGCTGGCTCTTGGCTGCTGGCTGCTGGCTCCTGGTTGAAAGACGAAGAGCGCCTGCGGCCCGAGCGAGCGGCCGGAGGGCAGCGCCGCGGGAGCGGCGCCGCGAGCGAGAGCGCTGGTGGGGCCCCACGCGCCGTGAGAAATGCTGACGCGACGGTGACGACGACCAAAGACGAAGGCAACGATTCGTTATAGAAACCTGAGAGAGGAACATAGCAATGCCAACAGCAGTTACAGACGTTCACGCATTCGACCAGGCCACAAAAACCGGCCGCGCACCGTTCAAGGTCAAGGACCTGGCGCTGGCGGAATTCGGCCGCAAGGAAATCCGCCTCGCCGAGCAGGAGATGCCGGGGTTGATGACGTTGCGGGAGCGCTACAAGGGAAAGAGCCCGCTCGCCGGCGCGCGAATCATGGGCTGCTCTGCACATGACTATCCAGACCGCCGTGCTCATCGAGACGCTGGTCGACCTGGGTGCCGACGTCCGCTGGGTCTCGTGCAACATCTTCTCGACGCAGGATCACGCCGCCGCAGCCGTCGTCGTGGGTCGTCCTGAATCGGGCGGAACGCCGGAGAATCCCGAAGGGCACGCCGGTGTTCGCCTGGAAGGGGGAAACGCTCGAGGAGTACTGGTGGTGCACGAGCGAGGCGCTGATGTGGCCCGACGGCAAGGGGCCGACGCTGCTCGTGGACGACGGTGGGGATGCGACGCTGCTCGTGCACAAGGGCGTCGAATTCGAGAAGGCGGGGAAGGTTCCTGCGTTCAACTCCGACAGCGACCCGGAGGAGTGGGGAGTCATCCTCGAGCTGCTGCGCAAGGAGCAGCAGGAGAACGCGCAGCGCTGGACGAAGGTGGCGGCCGATCTTCGCGGCGTCAGCGAGGAGACGACGACCGGCGTCCACCGCCTCTACGAGATGATGAAGGCGGGTACGCTGCTGTTCCCGGCCATCAACGTCAACGACTCGGTCACCAAGAGCAAGTTCGACAACATCTATGGCTGCCGTCACTCGCTCGTCGACGGCATCAATCGCGCCACCGACGTCATGCTGGGCGGCAAGGTCGCGGTCGTGTTCGGTTTCGGTGAAGTTGGCAAGGGCTGCGCGCAGGCGCTTCGCGGCCAGGGCTGCCGCGTGATCGTCACCGAGATCGATCCAATCTGCGCGCTCCAGGCGGCGATGGAAGGCTACGAGGTCAAGACCATCGAGGACGTGGTCGAGACCGCCGACATCTTCATTACCGCGACGGGAAACCTGAACATCATCACCGCGGCATCACATGGCGCGGATGAAGGACAAGGCGATCGTCGGCAACATCGGCCACTTCGACAACGAGATCGACATGGCCGGGCTGAAGAAGATGAAGGGAATCCAGCGGATCAATATCAAGCCGCAGTACGACGAGTACCAGATTCCCGGACGGTCACAGCGTGATGGTGCTTGCCGAAGGCCGGCTGCTCAATCTCGGCTGCGCGACCGGTCACCCGAGCTTCGTGATGTCGGCGTCATTCACCAATCAGGTGATCGCGCAGCTCGAGCTGCACCAGCACAATGACAAGTATCAGAAGAAGGTGTACATCCTGCCGAAGCACCTCGACGAGGAAGTCGCCCGGCTGCATCTCGGACACCTGGGGGTGAGGCTGACGAAACTCTCGAAGGAGCAGGCGGACTACATCTGCGTGCCGGTAGAAGGGCCGTACAAGCCCGAGCATTATCGGTACTGACGCTGGTCAAGTCAAAAGTTAAAAGTTAGAAGTTAAAAGTTAAAAGTTAAAAGGGACAAGCCCTCTGAAACGAGGACTTGTCCCTTTTTGTTGTCGTGGCGGTCCAGCCGAAGAGGCTTTACACTATGCTCGTGCTTCGCGCCGGGGTCTACAAGATCCCGCCACTGGAAACTGGCGACTGGGAACTGGAAACTAATCATGAAACTAGGTCTTTACAGCATCACCTACCTTGGCGTGTGGTATCGCGGTCGGGCGCTGACGCTCGAGGAGCTGATCGACCGTGCGCAGGAGTACGGCTATGAGGGGGTCGAGATCGATGGCAAGCGGCCGCACGGCAGCCCGCTCGATTTGCCGCAACGCCGATGCCAGGAGCTTCAGCTGAAGGCGAACGACGCCGGCATCGAGATCTATGCGGTCGCGGCCAACAACGACTTCAGCAGTCCGGTCCCGGAGTATCGCGAGGGCCAGCTGATCTACGTCCGCGATCTGATCCGCATGACGGCGGACCTCGGCGTCAAGACGCTGCGGGTGTTCGCGGCCTGGCCAGGCCTGACGATGACGCCAGAGGGCGCGCGCTACACGAAGGCGCGACAGGTCTGGCGTGACGCGCATCTCGACACACCGCCGGAACAGACGTGGGCGTGGTGCCGCGATGGATTGATCGAGGCGGCGCGCTGGGCGGGCGACGCCGGCGTCACGCTCGCGCTCCAGAATCACGCGCCGGTGACGAACAGTCCGGCCGACATGCTGCGCATGATTCGTGAAGTCGATTCGCCGCACGTGAAGGCCTGCCTCGACGCGCCGCTGGCGGCGCAAGCAGGGAGTGACGTCGATGCAGGACGCCGCACGCGAGGTCGCCGGGCTGCAGGTGCTGTCGCACTTCGGCGGCGAGTACCAGCGTACGGCCAGACGGATCGATCCGCGGACTGGTCCGCAATCCAGACGACACGCTGACGCCGGAGAACTACTACCTCGATTTCGCGCTCGGCATGCAGGAGATCGGATACGACGGCTACATCGGCTACGAGCTGTGTCATCCGATTCCGGACGTCGACGGCAAACCGGTCGGGCCTCGACTTCGCCGATCTGAACGCGCAGCTGGCCGCCGAATACATGCGCGGCGTGCTCGCCGAGGCCGCGCGGACGCTGGCCGTGGCGCGAGCCGTCTAGAGATCGCATGAGCGACGGAGCACTCCGGTCGTTTTTCCCGGCGGACGCTCCTGCGTCGTGCGTGCGCGGCCCCGGTTGCTGCGCTGGGCGCGCCGGTCGCTGCGGTCGCGCACCAGCCGTAGTCGTCGACCGGCCAAACGATATTCGCATCCTTGACGTTCGCCACGAGTTCGAGGATTTCCAGTACCGCGCGCCGTACCAGTTCGGCGGCCGCTCGGTCGATCGCGTCACGCTTCTCAACGTCACCTGCCGCGTGCGCACCAACGGCGGACGCGAAGTCGTCTGGCTTCGGCTCGATGACGCTCGGGAACGCCTGGGCGTTCCCGGCCGCTTCCCAGGACGCAGGCCTCGGCGCGATGCGGACGCTCGCCGACCGGCTGCGCGACGTCACCGCGGCCTGCGACGACAAAGGGCATCCGATCGATCTGTTCCGGGTGCTCGAACCCGAGTACCTGCGCGCCGCCGCCGACGTCTCGCGCGCGCAGTCGCTGCCGATTCCGATTCCCAAGCTGTGCACGCTGGTGGTCGCGAGCGCGTTCGACGCGGCGATCCACGACGCCTACGGCAAAGCGTTCGGCCGGAGCGTGTACGAGACCTATGGCCGTGAGTTCATGCGCCGCGATCTCTCTGCGGATCTCGGTCCGTCATTCAAAGGCGAGTATCTCGATCGATACGTGCCCTCGGCGCCGCGTGCGGCGCATGCCGGTGTTCCACTCGGTCGGCGCCAGCGATCCGCTCGACGCGTCCGACATGCAGTGGCGAACGCGGATCGACGATGGACTGCCGAACACGCTCGAGGAGTGGATCCCGCGCGACGGGCTGATCCGCTTCAAGATCAAACTCAATGGCGGCAACCTCCACGCTGACTTCGAACGCGTCGTCCGCATCGATCGAATCGTCAACCGCGCCCAGGCGGCTCGCGGTGTCACCGACTGGCAGTATTCACTCGACTTCAACGAGGGATGTCCGAACGTCGCCTATCTGCTCGAGTTCCTGCGGCGCCTGCGCGAGGCGACGCCGACCGGTTTCGATCGCATCCTCTACATCGAGCAGCCGACCGCGCGCGATCTGGCGAAGGATCGCGCCAACGTCATGCACGAGGCGGCACGACTGCGTCCGGTCGTGATCGATGAGTCGTTGACCGATCTGGAGGCGCTGCTGCTTGCGCGGGAGATGGGTTACACGGGCGTCGCGCTCAAAGCGTGCAAGGGACAGAGCCAGGCGATGCTGATGGCGGCGGCGGCGCAGAAGTTCGGGATGTTCCTCTGCGTGCAGGATCTGACGTGCCCCGGCGCGTCGCTCATTCACTCCGCCGGCATCGCCGCGCGCGTCCCTGGCAACGCCGGCATCGAAGCCAACGCGCGCCAGTTCGTTCCCGCCGCCAACCGCGATTGGGAGAGCGGTTCCCCGGCCTCTTCACCATTCACGACGGCATGATGGCGACGGGACAGCTCACGGGCCCGGGACTCGGCGCTGTTCAGAAGTTAAAAGTTAGCAAGTTCACGCAAGTCAGAAGTCAAAGGCTGAACAGGTACCTTTTGCCTTGTAACTTTTAACTTTAGAGCCGGCGCCGTTCACTTCACGAATGAGACGGACACCGGCGCCGCCGACATCGATCTTGCTCGCCGGTGAGCGTGAGCTTGGCCGATCTGCGGATCAATTCGAAAGACGACGACGGTGTCGGAGTTCTGATTGCCGACCAGCAGGAACTTGCCTTCGGGATCGATGCCGAAGCCGCGCGGCGTGTTGCCCTGGGTCGGCGTGTTCTCGACGTACGTCAAGCGGCCGGTGTTCTGATCGATGGTGAAGATCGCGATGCTGTTGTGGCCGCGAATCGACGTGTAGAGGATAACGCCCCGACGGATGCACTGCGAGTTCGGCGCCGCTGATGCCTTGCGCCGGACGCCTGTTTCGGCGGAAGCGCGGAAACCGTCTGCAGCTCGGTCAACGCGCCGGTGTTCGTATCTCTCGTGAACGCCGTGACGGTGCAGTTCAATTCATTGATGACGTAGCCAAAGCGGCCGCTCGGATGCACCGAGAAGTGCCGCGGTCCTGCTCCCGGGCGTGACCTTGACGTTGGGCGGATCGTTCAGCTTCAGCAGGCCTTTGCGTTCATCGAACTGGTAAATCAGGATCCAGTCGAGCCCGAGATCCGCCGACGTAGACGAATCGGCCTGAAGGATCCGTCGTGATCGAATGCGCGTGCGGTGCCTTCTGCCGCTGCGGTTGACGCTCGAGCCGGTGTGCTGCACGACGGACGATCCGGATTTCAGCGTGCCGTCCCTGGCGATCGGCAGCACGGCGACGCTGCCGCCGCCGTAGTTGGCGACGAGCACGTTCTTGCCATCTCGATCGACGGTCAGGTGCGCGGGACCGGTACCCTCGGACGACTGCTCATTCAGCGGCTTCAGCAGTCCCGGTCTTCTGTCGATCGCGAATGCGCTCACGGCGCCGGTCGTCTGGCCGCCGAACGTGTTCGATCTCGTTGACGGAGTAGAGGAATTTCCCCGTCGGATGGACCGGCGAGAAAACTCGGACTCACGGTCTCGGCGGCGAGCTCTGCCGGCGACAGCGTCCCGGTCGCGGTATCCAGGCGCGACACGTAGATCCCCTTGCTCTTCGTTGCGTTCGTGTAGGTGCCGAAATAGACGAGCATGTTGCCGGCCGGCGGCGGCTGAGTCTGACCGGAGCCCTGAGCCGTTAACGCGACGGCCGCGAATAGAAGCAGACAACGGAGAAGAATCGAGGCATGAAGTCTTCTTTGCATAATAGTTTCCAGTTCCGCAGCCTGCCCTGAGCGAGCGACGTGACATGCGAGTCGTCTCCAGTTTCCCGTCCCATTGTTCTTTCCGAGCTGGCAACTGGAAGCTGGCAACTCGTTACCAGCAACTGGAGTGGTATCTTACAGCCTCTCAGACGAGCGAGGTATTTCTATGCGACGCAGAGAGTTTCTCGGTGCCGTGACCGCATCGCTGGTGGCCGGAACGACTGCGAGTCCGACGGCTCAGGCTGCGATCGGCCGGCCAGTCCACGCCGCCGCCGCCGCCCGCAAAGGGCGCATCAAGCAGGGCGTCACGCGCGGCGTGTTCGCGCGCGGACACCGCATCGAAGACTGCTGCCGCGAGGCCGCGCGGCTCGGCATCAAGGGCTTCGATCTGATCGGTCCCACCGACTGGCCGACGCTGAAGAAGTATGGCCTCGTCCCGTCGATGTATCCCGGCGGTCCGGGCGGCACGATCCCGGTCGCGCTCAATCGCAAGGAGAATCACGAGCGGCTGCTCGGCCTCGATGAACCCGGCGATCGACGAGGCGGCCGCCAACGGCGTGCCGAACATCATCACGCTTCTCCGGCAATCGCAACGGCATGGCGGACGCCGAAGGGGCGGACAACTGCGTCGCGTTCCTCAACCAGATCAAGGCGCATGCCGAGGACAAGCAGGTCACCATCTGCATGGAGTACCTGAACAGCAAGGTGAATCACAAGGACTACATGTTCGACCACATCGCCTGGGGTGTGGACGTGATGAAGCGCGTGAACTCACCGCGCGTCAAGATTCTCTACGACATCTATCACGCCCAGATCATGGACGGCGACATCGTCCGCAACATCCGCGATCACTTCCAGTGGATCGGCCACTTCCACACCGGCGGCAATCCCGGCCGCCACGAGATCGACGACACGCAGGAGCTGAACTACCGCTTCGTCATGCAGGCGATCGCCGATCTCGGCTTCACCGGCTTCGTCTCGCACGAATACTCGCCGTCGCAGGGCCACGATCCGATCGCGACGCTGCAGAAGGCGATCGAGATCTGCGACGTGTAGAGTGGAAATGCTGAATTGCTGATTGCTGATTGCTGATTTGAAGAGCATCGAAGATCTTCAATCAACAATCAGCAATCGACAATCAGCAATTCCGGTTCACTTCCCGAACGTCGGGAACATCTTCTTCAGTTCGTCGGCCGTCGCGCCCGCCCCGTACTGATTCAGCTCGAACGCCTCGGCGTACTTGATCGCCTTGCCCTTCTGCTCGCCGTACAGCTTCACCAGCAGATCGCGATACTGATTCGCGACGTCCGCGTTCCGCTGCTTGACGATGTCGAGCAGGTAGGCCTTGCGACCGGCCTCGTCGGCGGGCACGTTGCGGCCGTAGCGCGCCTGCCAGGAGTCCGCGTCGCCGAACTGCGACGGCAGCGCCGAGATGCAATCCCATTTCTTCTGCGCGACATCGTCGATACCCGACGGCGAGAATCGGATCGAACGGATACGGCTGCTTGAAGTTGTCCGAGTAGAACAGGAAGATCGGATTGCCCTTCGTCGGCGGCGTGTACGGCGCGAAGTACGGCGCCGCGACGACGACCGCGGCGTCCTCGGCCAGCTTGCCGACGGCGCGATGATCCGGGTGGTAGTCCCACGGCCGGTGCGAGAGGACGATGTCGGCCTGCCAGTCGCGAATCAGGTTGGCGACCTTCTTCCGCGTCTCGAGATCCGGCATCAGCTCGCCGTCGTGGATGTCGAGCACGTCGGTCGCGACGCCGAGCTTGCTTGTGGCACGCTTCGACTTCGGCCTTGCGCCGCTGCGCCAGCGGTCCGCCGGCCTGCGAGAAATGGCCGACGTCGCCGTTGGTCAGCGCGACGAGCTTGACCTTGTGCCCCTGCGCCGCGAAGAGCGCCGCCGTCCCCGCAAACTTCAGCTCGGCATCGTCAGGATGCGCGCCGAACGCGATGATGCGCAGCTGCCGCGCTGCGGGTGTCTGTGCGACGATGCGCGCAGGATGCGATCGCGCCGGCGACGAGGCACTGCAATCACGACAATGACAGCGATCGAATCGACGCATGGGAATCACCTCATGGATGCCTATCCTTCGTCTCGCGCCGTGGATCGTACTTGCATTCGGCGCCGTCGCGATCGGATCCGCGATGCGCGACCTCGATCCGTGAGTTCATGATCCGGCTCCGATCGGTGGACTCCACCTCCTGCAGCGAATATCATTCTGAACTCGATCCCTGAGGTGATGATGCATATGACAAGAGGAATCCTGGCCGCGGCGCTGGCCGGGTTCACCGTAATTGCGACCCACGTCGCGGCGCAGGGCACGCCTCCGCACGGCACCGCCCGCGCAGGCGCCGCACGGCCGGCGCCCCGCCGCAGCCAGCCGCGGGCGGGCGTGGAGGTCGCGGCCAGGGCGGACGTGGCATGGCGACGTTTCCCGGCGCAGCAGCGGCCACCCGGCGATCCCGAGCTGATCGCGCGCGGCAAGCCGCTCTTCACTGACCAACTGCAGCAGCTGCCACGGCGTCGATCTCCGCGGCGGCGTCACCGGCGGTCCCAACCTGCTGCGCTCGGCGGTCGTGCTGATGGATCAGCACGGCGAGCTGATTCTGCCGATCGTGCACGGCGCGCGCGCCGAACGCGGCATGCCGGCGCTGCCGCTGCCCGATCGCCGACGTTGTCGCGATCGCCGAGTACATCCACAGCGTGCGTCGCGACCGCGCGCGGCCAGGGGGCGCCTCCGGAAAGCGAGACGCCGCCGCCGAACGCGCTGGTCGGCGACGCCAAGGCGGGGGAGGTGTACTTCACTGCGAAGTGCAGCAGCTGTCATTCGCCGACCGGCGATCTCGCCGGCATCGGATCACGCGTATCGACGAAGCGAAGGCGCTTCAGAATAACTGGGTCGTGGCGGCGGCGGCGGTGGACGGGCGGACGCGGCGGCGGCGGCCGCGGCGCCGGCACGACCGATCGCCGCACCGTGACCGCGACCGTCACGATGGCGAATGGCGAGAAGGTTCAGGGCCAGCTCGCGCGCCTCGACAACTTTTTCGTCACGCTGCTCCTGGACGACGGCCGGCTGCGCACGATTCGCCGCGACGGCGATCTGCCGAAAGTCGAGGTGAAGGATCCGCTGGAGTTCCACAAGAACGCTGCCGGCGATCCTGACCGACAAGGACATGCACGACGTAACCGCTTATCTGGCGACACTCAAATGACCTTCAAGAAACTGCTCGTGACCGCCTCGCTGGCTGGCTCTCCGGTGCTTCTGCTCGCGCAAGGCCGCGGGCTCGATCCGGCGAAGCTGCTCAAGCCGCTCGCGGACGAATGGCCGACCTACAGCGGCGACTATTCAGGCAAGCGCTACAGCCTGCTCACGCAGATCAATCAGGCTGACCGTGAAGAACCTGACGCTCGCGTGGACGCTGCGGCTCACCGGCGGCCACGATGAACGGCTCGGGCGGCGACGTCTTCGGCGGCGGCCGCGGCGGTGCGTCGCCGAATTTCATCATCGGCGGCGAGGGCACCGGCGACTATCCGGCCGGCGGCCCTCCGACGATCAAAGCGTCGGCGCTGATGGTTGACGGCACGATCTACCTGACCGCACCGGACAACGCGTGGGCGATCGACGCGCGCGACGGCCGCGTGCTGTGGCACTACTTCTGGAAAGCGCGCGGCGGCACGCACATCGCCACGCGCGGCTTCGGCATGTGGAAGGACTATCTCTACATGGAGACGCCGGACAACTACCTGGTGTCGCTCGAGGCGAAAACCGGGAAGGAGCGCTGGCACAAGGTCATCTCGGATTTCAACCAGCAGTACTTCTCGACCGATGGCGCCGATCGTCATCGGCAATCACGTGCTCGCCGGAACCGGCAACGATCTCGACATGCCCGGGTTCCTGCAGTCGTTCGATCCGGAGACCGGCGAGCTGCAGTGGAAGCTCTACACCGTGCCGATGAATCCGGGTGATCCCGGTGTCGAGACGTGGCCGAGCCTCGACGCCGCGCGCCACGGCGGCGCGCAGCCGTGGCTGCCCGGCGCCTACGATCCCGAGACGAATCTCTACATCTTCGGCACCGGCAACCCGACGCCCGCCTACACGCCGGGCCGCGGCGACGAGAACATGGACAACCTGTTCACGGGATCGCTGATCGCGGTGAACGTCGACACCGGCAAGATGGCCTGGTACTACCAGACCGCGCCGCACGACATGCACGACTGGGATTCGGCGCAGACGCCGGTGCTCGTCGACGCGATGTTCAAGGGACGCATGCGCAAGCTGGTGATGACCGCCGCGCGCAACGGCTACTTCTTCGTCCTCGATCGCGTCACCGGCGAGCATCTGCTGACGAGCAAGTACGGCTCGGCGACCAACTGGGTGAAGAACCTCGACGAGAAGGGCCGTCCGATGCGCAACGTCGAGAAGGATCCGACGGTCGGCGGCTCGATCGTGTCGCCGAGCGCCGGCGGGACGATCAACTGGGAGCCGCCCGCGTTTTCTCCGGACACCGGTCTCTTCTACGTCGGCGAAGACAACATCTATTCGATCTTCTATCTGCTCGACACCGATCCGCGCGGATCGATGGGGCTCGGCGGCAAGCTCGAATCACGCGCCGGCACCGGCGGCAGCTTTCTGACCGCGCTCGACTACAAGACCGGCAAGGCCGCGTGGCGATACAAGTACGAAGGCGGCGCCGGCGGCGGAGGCGGCGTGCTCACGACCGCCGGCAAGCTCGTCTTCGCCGGCGACGGCGCCGGCAACATCGTCGCGCACGACGCCTACACCGGAAAGGCGCTGTGGCACTCGAAGATCGGCGGCGTCACCAACCCGCCGCAGACCTACATGCTCGACGGCCGTCAGTATCTGCTCGTCGCGACGGACGATACGTTGTGGGCGTTTGTTATGTACTGACGCTTGTCAGCTTCCAGCTTCCGGCTTCCAGCTTCCAGCTTGTTCTTCGGGTAACTACGAACGCTGGGAGCTGGGAGCCAGCTAGCTGGAAGCTGGTAGCTGGAAGCTTCAGTGCATCTCCACCTCACACGTCCCAATCCCGCCGCGGAAATAGTTGAACTGCACGTTCGGATGATCGGCGAGCAGCGACATCGGCACCGACGGTGTCGACGATCTGCTTTCGAGATCATCAGCGCGGTCAGCCGCTGGCCGAACGGGTTGTCGTGCGTGCCGGCGTGCCAGATGGAAACCTTTTCGGCCTTCCACGTTTCCACCGGTCCGACGGTGATCGCTTTCGTCGGCACGGCCGCGACGTTGCCGCCGCCGCTGGTGCGGGCGTTCTGGGCGATCGTCAGCGGATGCAGATCGACGACGCGCGTCGTCAGCTTGCGATACTCGGCGGCGACGGCGGCGCGTCCTTGTATCTGCCTGTTCGCGGCAGCGGATCGTTGAACGCCCAGTGCTTCACGTCGCCCTGCCCGCCCTGCATCACCGCGCAGCGGACGCCGGCGTCCCACGACTTCCGGTAGTCGCGTCGTGTCGGCCTTCGGAAAGTGCAGATGCGCGTCCGGCATCCGCAGGCGGCGACTGGATGCGATTGAAGCACAGCTCGCGATCGGCGCGCTCGAAGCTGAGCGGATGATCGACCGGCGACTTCGCGTCCGGTCGACGGCGTCGAACCATTCGTCCATGCCCCAGAAGTGCCCGGAGCGGACGTCGAGATCGAGCGCGTTGACGATGCGCGCGACGAGCGGGAGCTGTTCGGTCGGCCCGATCGGACCGCAGATGCCGACCGGATTGTCGTCGGTGCTCTGCCGCCACGCGTCGATGTACTCGAGCGCCTCGGCCAGGTAGAACTCTTCGAGCGTGTCGTAGAGGACGACGGTGAAGCCCGGACGCGACAAGCGCGTCAGATCGCGCGGCGTCAGCCGTGCGGCCTCGTCGATCAGATCGCGATCGAGCGTCGTGTAGTCCCACCAGTCCGGGGCGATCGCGCTCAGCGGTCGGTCATCGCGGTCGCATCCGAGCGTGCGGCTGGTAGCGCCGGGTTCAGACAGGTAGTCGCTGCTTGAGCGCCGCCTCTCAACGGATCGGCCGCTTCGTCGCAGAATCCGTAGTGCAGAGTGCCGCCGCCATCCTTCGGCGTAGCTGAAACTTGCTCCGACATCGATCCCAGCGTTCGCGCGAACTCGTCCATCGTCGCGATGTAGCTGTCCATCCCCTGCGTCGCGTCGAGCCAGTCGCGCTGGCTGCGGTGGCACCCGAGCGCCTGCGCGCTTCCGCTCCTGGACGGTCGTCGTGTTGACGAACGCTTCCGGGAGCACTCGTCGCCGCAGCCCGTCGCGCAGCCCGTGCGGGCTGCGCGTGATAGATCGTGACCGCGGTCTCGACCGGATCGCGCGCCGGCATGCGTGCGGTAGCCCGGCACGCTGCGCGCGAACGTCGCCGTCACCGCCAGCCGCGCCGTGTTCATGTGGTCTTCCATGTAGTCCTGCGGCGAGTGCGTCAGGACGATCGACGGATCGACCTCGCGAACGACGGCGGCAAGCCGACGCAGCGTGCGATCGTCGTAGAACACTTGCGAGGTCGTTGCAGATCGACGGGTGCCAGACTGGCGTCCATCGATGCGCGCGGCACGCCTGCGCCTCCGCGCGCGCGCACCCGCGCCGTCTTCGGCCGGCGACAGCGTCATGCTGCCAAGGTTGCCGCTCGAGACATTCATGTAGTGGACCTCCCAGCCCGCGTCGCGCAAGCAGCAGCAGCGTGCCCGCCATCATGAATTCGATGTCGTCGGGATGCGCGGCGATCGCCAGGCACGCGCGCGCGCGTCCGGACGTCTTCGTGCGCCTACTCGATCGGGATTTCGGCAAGCTTCACCGGCCTTCCTTCGTCCGCTGATTTGTCCGCCGCTGCGATGACCCGATGGGTGACGAACGCGTCGGTGAAACTCGTGAGCGGCATCTCTTTGCCGCTTTCGAGCGCGTCGAAGAACGCCTGGAACTGCGTCTGGTACGGATGATCGCTGACGTCGCCGCTGTCGAGCATCTTCATCGACAGGTCGCTCCACGCGTGCCGGTTCAACCCGGCGAGCTTCTGCGAGTGAAATTTGTTGTCGAGGATGCTGCCCTCGCTGCCGACGAGATGCGTGTGGAAAGTAGTAGGGCTGCAGGCAATCGACGACCGCCGCGCATCTTGCCGACGCTGCCATTCCTGAACTTCAGGATCGTCGTCGACGTCGTGTCGGTATTCGTACGGCGTGAACAACGGAGTTCGTGCTCTGCGTCGCGTAGCTGGTCACCTCTTCGACTTCGCCAGCTCATGCAGAGCAGCAGCGCGTCGAGCGCGTGACAGCCCGCGGTCAGGAGCGCGCTGCCGCCAAGCGCTCGCTTCGTGTTCCACCGATACTGCCCGTACCACGGACCGATGCCGTGGTAGTAGTCCACCTCGCCGTAGTGCAGCGTGCCGATGAGTCCGGAATCGAGGACGCGCCTTGGTCGCGAGAAACTGCGACGAGTAGCGGCATTCGAAGCAGACGCAGGTCTTGACGCCGGTCTCTGCGACCGCCTTCTTCATCGCCAGCACTTCCGCGCCAGTTCGATCGCGAGCGGCTTCTCGACGATGACGTGCTTCCCGTGCCGCGCCGCGGCGATGAACTGCGCCGCGTGCTGATCCGGATAGCTGGTGATGTCGACGACGTCGATCGATCGGATCGCTCGAGCATCGCCTCGAGGTTCGGTGTAGGGCGTGATCGGTGTCTCGTGCCGCGCCGTCAGCTCGGCCGCCGACAGCGGTCGCGACGACCAGACGGCGGTGACCTTCGCCTGGTTGGTCGCATTGATGGCATCGATGTGGGCCGTCGCCGGCCCAGCCGTAGCCGATGACCGCAACGTTGAATATGTGGCTCATTGCAGGGACATTTTGGATCAGAAGACGACTCTGGCGCGGGGCTAAAGCCCCGCGCTACGGGTGCGGGCGAGTCTAATCCCTCAGCGACACCCGCAGCGCGCGGCTTTAGCCGCGTGTCAGTGTCTCGTTGTACTATCCCGCTCGTGAAATTCGATCACTGTGTGGAGATTAATCCAATGCGCACGTGCACCACGATTGGTTTGATGACGTCGGTCCTGCTGTTCGCGACCGGATCCAGCGCTCAGCCGCTCGGGGTCTTCACCGATCACGCCGACGTCGGCAAACCATCCACGATCGGCCCTGGCTCCGCCACCTATGATCCCGCAACGAAGACCTACACGATCGCTGGCGGCGGCGAGAACATGTGGGCGACAGCCGATCATTTCCACTACGTCTGGAAAAAGATGTCGGGGGATGTGACGCTCGAGGCCACGATTGCCTTCGTCGGCACGAACCCGGCCAGCGGCACGCCGGTCGGCCATCGAAAGGCGTGCCTCGTTCTTCGGCAGACGCTGGACAGTGACTCGGTCTACGCGGACGCCGCGGGTCACGGCGACGGGCTGACGTCGCTGCAGTGGCGTGCCGCGAAAGGCACCGTGACCGAGGAAGTCCAGTCGAACGTCGTCGGGCCTAAGCGCCTGCGGATCGAGAAGCGCGGTAGCTACGTGTCGATGTCGATCGGCGACCCGGGCGGACCACTGCATCCGGCAGGCGGATCCGCGCGCGTCGAGTTCACGGGCGACTTCTACGTCGGTCTTGGCGTGACGGCTCACGATACCGGCCGCATCGAGACGGCGACGTTCTCGGATGTGTCGATTGGCGCACCGGCTGCCGCGACGGGGAAGACAACGCTCGTCAACACGCTCGAGACGATCAGCGTGCGCTCAAGGATCGGCGCGTCGCCTATGTCGTCACGCAGCCGGAGCGAATCGAGGCGCCGAACTGGTTTCCGGACGCCACGAACACGCTCTACTTCAACAACGGTGGCAAGCTGTTCAAGGTGCAGGCCGAACCCCCGGGAACGCCGCCGAATCCCAATCGACTGAAAGTTCCCGAAGCGGTGAACCTCGACATGCTGACCCGTATCAACAACGACCACGGCGTTTCGCCGGACGGCCAGTACGTCTACTTCAACTCCGAGAGGAGTGGCGGGATGCAGATCTGGCGGATGCGGCCCGACGGATCCGAACAGGAACAGGTGACGAAGGACGATCAGGAGAACTGGTTTCCGCACGTCTCGCCGAACGGTCTCCTGCTGGTGTTCCTCACCTACGAGAAGGGTGCGGGCGATCATCCCGAGAACAAGGACGTCGCGCTGCGCGTCATGGATCTGAAGACGGGGAAGATCGACGTGCTGGCGCGGCTCGTCGGCGGCCAGGGGACGATCAACGTGTCGTCATGGTCGCCCAACAGCCAGTATCTGGCGTTCGTCAGCTACCAGGTGGTCGGCCAGTAGCAATTGCGTAGGATGTTCCAGATCGGCCTCAACCCATACGGCTTCACCCACACGGTCGGTCTTCAAGGCTTCGGCACGCCGCGCGCGAATCCTCAGGGGACCGGACTGCGAGGCTTCATCCGGATCGCGAGCGACATCGGCGCGCAGTGCCTCGAGTTCGACGGACGATGGCTCGCGCCGATGACCGACGACGAGCTTGCCGCGCTTGGCGCCGAGTTACCCGCCGTGCCCTCGTCTGTGCAGCTACTGGCTCCAGCACGTCGCCGGGTGAGACGCTGGACGAAGCGATTCGCGCCACTCGCGCGATTGGTGGACGCACGATCCGCATGCACCTGACGCCGGTGCTCGAAGGCGCCAGGGCGAAACAGGGCGCGCGATGGGAGGAGATGCTCGCGTCACGCGCGCGCGACGCTCAATCGCGAAGCGCGCAAGGCGGCGGATGCCGGTCTCGACGATCGCGATCGAGAATCATCAGGACCTCGGCAGCGACGAGCTGATGGCGTTCGCTGAGGAGGCCGGACCGAACGTCGGCATTGCGCTCGACACCGGCAATCCGTTCGCCGTCGCGGAGGATCCGGTTGCGTTCGCGAGCCGCGTGGCGCCTCGAATCAGGCACGTGCACTTGAAGGACTACGTGTCGCAGTTCACGCCGGAGGGTTTTCGTTTGATCCGGTGCGCGATTGGCGACGGATGTGTGCCGCTGCAGGAGATCGCCGATGTGTTCTTCCGGCCCGCCGGACTCCGCAACAGAGTCCCCGCTGACCGCCTCAATCGAGGTCGGCGCGCTCGACGTGCGGCACATTCGCGTCTTCGCGCCGGATTGGTGGGAGGGATATCCGGCGCGTCCCGCCGGCGAGCTTCGGATCGGCGCTCGATCGTCTCAAGACGAAGCGTCTGGATGATAATGCGGATTACCGCACGCCCTGGGAGAAGCACGAGCCGACGTCGCGATCGTCGACTACGAGCTGGAGCAGTTGCGCAAGAGCGTCGCGAATCTGAAGGCGCTCGGCTGGATGTAAAAGGGGAGAGATGGATAAAGAGTTTTCGTTGAAGGGGGAAGTGGCGCTCGTCACCGGATCGGGACGCGGTCTCGGCCATGCGATCGCGTCGCGTCTGGCGGAGCTCGGCGCCGACGTGGCGATTCACGATTACGACGTCGAAGTCCCCTGCGGAGTTCGGAGAGTTTACCGATCTCGAGCGCAGCACTCGCGGCAGTCGCGCGTCATGGCACGAAGACGCATGCGGTAATCGGCGACATCGGTGACGACTCCGCGGTGAAGTCAATCGCCCGCGAGGTCGAGTCGACGCTCGGTCCGGTGACGATTCTCGTGAACGCCGCCGGCGGAGACATCGCCGCGAAAGGCGGCAAGCCCAACCCGAACAACGCGCTTCACGTGAAGCTCGAAGACATCCGCGCGCTGCTCAATCGCAATCTCGTCGGCACGATGCTGATGTGCCAGGCGATCGTGCAGCGGCATGGTCGACCGCCGCAACGGCGCGGTCGTCAACATCGCATCGACCGCCGGCCATTTCGGCACCTCACCCGAGGTCGCGTACTCGACGATCAAGGCGGCGATCGTCCACTACACGCGCTGCCTGGCATTCGAAACGCGGCAAGCACCACGTCCGCGTCAACTGCGTCAGCCCTGGCGCGACCGCGACCGCGCGTTTTCTTGCCACGCGGAAGGTCGACGCGACGCTGCTCCGGGAGGACGGCACGTTCGAACGCTACGGCGCCCCGCGCGATCAGGCCAACGCGGTCGCGTTCCTCTGCACGCCGGCCGCGAGGTTCATTCACGGCCAGGTGCTGCGCGTGGACGGTGGGCTGACGTTGTACGCGGGGTAGCGATCCAGGCCTGGCGGCGGATCGGCTTCTGCTCTGAGTCCTGGATCGAAGCTGCGAACCGCGAGTTAGCAGCCAGAGTCTCAGCGATTCACCAGCTTCGGCGAGATCGTCAGAATCACGAGCCGCACCGACGACGAGCACCGCGGAGACGGCAAACATGCCGGCCTCGGTGCTGTGCGTCAGATCTTTCAGCCAGCCGACGACGTAGGGACTGACGAAGCCGGCGAGGTTGCCGACCGAGTTGATGGCGGCGATGCCGGCGGCGGCGGAGACGCCGCCGAGAAACGCCGTCGGCAGACTCCAGAACAGCGCCCCCGAACTGAGCACGCCGGCCGCGGCAATCGTCAGGCACATGATCGCGATCGTCGTGTGCGTGCCGGCGATCGCGCTGAGCGACAGGAAGATCGCGCCGATGGTCATCGGAATCGCGGCGTGCCAGCGCCGCTCGCGGTGCCGGTCGGCGTTCGCGCCCAGCAGGACCATCGCGACGACCGCGCCGGTGTAGGGAATCGCGGTGAAGAGGCCGATGCTGAACGTGCCGATCGACGCCCGGCTGACTGGATGAGCGACCGGCATCCAGAACGTCAGGCCGTAGTGGCCCATGACGCAGCAGAAGTAGATCAGGCACAGCCGCCACAGCCGGCGATCGGCGAAGACGTCGCGCGAGCGACGCGTGAACCGCGCACGGCGGCTCGATCCTGCTCGATGCGTTCTTCGAGCAGTGACTTCTCGCCATCGTCAGCCATCGGGCCGAGCGAATGCCGTTGTCGAGATAGAGCAGCACCGACGATGCCGACGATGAGGGCCGGAATGGCTTCGAGCAGAAACAGCCACTGCCATCCGGCCAGTCCGCCTGTGCCCGCGAACGACTGCATGATCCAGCCCGACAGCGGTCCGCCGAAGACTCCGGCGAGCGGCGGCGCCGCCATGAACAGCGCGACCATCCGCGCCCGGCGTTCGCTCGGATACCAGTAGGTCAGATAGAGGATGATGCCGGGGAAGAATCCCGCTTCAGCGATGCCGAGAATGAAGCGAAGGATGTAGAACGACGCCGGCGTCCTGATGAACATGAACGACGCGGAGACCAGGCCCCACGTGATCATGATCCGCGCGATCCACACGCGCGCACCGACCCGGTGCAGCAGCAGGTTGCTCGGCACTTCGAAGAGGAAGTAGCCGATGAAGAACATGCCGGCGCCGAGTCCGTAGACCGTCTCGCTGAAGTGGAGGTCGCTCGAGCATCTGCAGCCGCGCAAACCCGACGTTCACACGGTCCAGGTAGGCGACGACGTAGCAGAGCATCAGGAAGGGCAGCAGCCGCCAGGTGACCCTGGCGTAGACAGCGTCAGCCGTTTGCGGACGAGGTGCTCGTCGGTCACGTGCCGACAGTGTATCGAAAAGCGGTAAGATCGACCGCGCATGAAAGCGATCGTCACCGGCGGGGCGGGATTTCTCGGGACGCGGCTCGCGCGCGCCGTTGCTCGAGCAGGGGAACGCTGACGGACGGCGACGGACGGGACCAGCCCGATCACCGAGCTCGTGCTGATCGACGTGACCGAGCCGACCGGCGTCAACGACAAGCCGGGTGACGCGAGTCACCGGAGACATCTCGGATCCCGCGCTGCTCAAGTCGGTCGTCGACGACCGGACCGGCGCGATCTTTCACCTCGCGGCGATCGTCAGCGGCATGGCCGAAGCGGATTTCGATCTCGGCATGCGCATCAACGTCGACGCCACGCGCACGCTGCTCGAGCTGTGCCGCGCCGCCGGCAATCGGCCGCGCATCGTGTTCACGAGCTCCGTTGCGGTGTTCGGCGGCGAGCTGCCTCCGACGTGCTCAACGACACGACCGCGCTCAATCCGCAGACGTCGTACGGAATCGAAAAGGCGATCGGCGAATTGCTGATCGCCGACTACACGCGCAAGGGATTCATCGACGGCCGATCGCTGCGGCTGCCGACGATCACCGTGCGTCCCGGCCGGCCCAACGCGGCCGCGTCGTCGTTTGCCAGCGGCATCATCCGCGAGCCGCTGAATGGAGAGGACGCGATCTGTCCGGTCGGTCCGCGACGCACGCATCTGGGTCGCGTCGCCGCGCACCGCGATTGCCGGCTTGATCAGGGCGAACGAGCTGCCGTCCGCCGCGCTCGGCAATCGCCGGTGGATCAACGTGCCGGGTATCTCGGTGACCGCCGGCGAGATGGCCGTCGTCGCTCGAGCGCGTCGCCGGACCTGATGTCGCGAAGACGAATCCGCTGGGAGCGCGACGAACGGATCGAACGGATGGTGCTCGGCTGGCCGCGCCGCGATCGACAACACCCGCGCACTCGCCCTTGGGTTTCCAGGTCGACGAGAACTTTGATTCGATCGTGCGGCGATACATGGACGAGGACATCGGCGTCGGCAGTAGCCGCAGTGCACTAAGCGAACGACTTTCACTGTCACACTGCGATTCCTGCCTAAGAGATCACAGGAGAAACGAGAGAAAGGAGAATCTGTTTCTTGTTTGAGAAAGACAAGACCAATAGAACTCCTTTCTCCTTTCTACTTGTTTTCTCTCGAGGTGCGGCTGTCGTTCGAATGTGATCAGAGGCCGGATCAGGGGCTCATGAAGAAACATTGGCTTCCTCTCTTCTCCATCGCAGCGGCAATCTTCGCCGCCACATTGCCGCTTCTCGCCCAGGGGCGCGGCGGACGCGGCGGTCCGCCGGTCAATCTGCCCGACGGCCCGGCAAGGACAACGTGCAGGCGCTCTGCGCGAATTGTCACTCGCTGAACATGATCGTGAACTCCGGGGGCTACACGAAGGAGGGCTGGCACACGCTCATCTCGACGATGGTGGCGCTGCCGCCTGACGCAGGCCGACGCGGTGACCACTTATCTCGCGACGAATTTTCCCGAGAAGCCTCGTCCGCCGGCGGTCGTGATTGCCAGGACCGGCGAAGGTGACGTTCAAGGAATGGGCGGTGCCGACGCTCGGTTCGCGCCCGCACGATCCGCTCTGCGACGCCTGACGGCAGGCTGTGGTACACCGGCCAGTTCTCGAATCGCCTGGGACGCGTCGACATGAAGACCGGCGCGTTCAAGGAATTTGCGCTGCCGACGCCGGAGTCGGGTCCGCATGGCCTGACCGCGGACACCGAGGGCAACATCTGGTTCACCGCGAATTCGAAGGGCTACATCGGCAAGCTGAATCCGGCGACCGAGCTAGGTCACCGAATACAAGCTGCCCGAGGCCGCGCGCGATCCGCATACGCCGCTCTTCGACAGAAAGGCATCCTGTGGTTCACGGTGCAGGGCGCCAACATGGTCGGCCGGCTCGATCCGAAGACCAAGGAAGTGAAGATGGCGACCTCGCCGACGCCAAGGTCGCTGCCGTACGGGCTCGTCATCAACTCGCGCGGCGTGCCGTTCTTCGTCGATTTCGGCGTCAACAAGATTGGCAGCATCGATCCGGAGACGATGGCCATCACCGAGTATCCGCTGCCGAACGCCGACACGCGTCCGCGCCGCGTCGCGATCACGAGCGACGATGTGCTGTGGTATGCGGATTACTCGCGCGGATATCTCGGCCGCTTCGATCCGAAGACCGGGAAGGCGACCGAATGGCCGTCGCCCGGCGGCCCGCAAGTCGCAGCCCTACGGCATCACCGCCTACAACGACATCATCTGGTACAGCGAGTCCGCCGTCAGACCGAACACGCTCGTCCGCTTCGATCCGAAGACCGAGAAGTTCCAGACCTGGACCATCCCCTCCGGCGGTGGCGTCGTCCGCAACATGATGCCGACGAAGGAGGGGAGATCTGGTGATTGCGGAGAGCGGGGTTAATAAGGTGGCGCTCGTCGAGGTAGCGAAGTAGCGCGTTGAGCAGCTCCAGCGTCCAGCCTCCAGCGCTCAGCTGGGAGCTGCGAAACTGGTAACCGGATACGTCGATCAAGGCTCATTCAGAAACCTGACAAGCGGCATCAGCGCCCGGAACGTGCGCAGCAGCGTCGGGTAGAACTCGTCGCTCGTGGCCAGCGATGCGGGAAACTCGCGGCCGGCGACGAACCGGTAGTGCTTCAGGTATTCGGCCGCCGGATCGTCTTTCGCGAATCCCCGCGGAACGCGCGTCAGGCGATCGCCTTGCAGTTCGCCGAGATTCCGCCGGAACGTCGCTCGTCCGTGAGAGGCGCTGAATTTCCGGATAGGTGTTCGAGATGTGTTCGCGCACGCGATGCAGCTGCGGCGGCTGCGGCGCCCACATCCCGCCGCCAGCCCACACCCAGCCTGCCGGCAACTTCGAAGTAGAGTCCGGCCCCTTCGTGTCTGCGGAAGCCTTTCCACGGAAACCCTGCGGCGACGTGCGTCTTCAGCGGCGTCTTGTTCTCGCTGAACCGCGTGTCGCGATAGATCCGATACATCGACTTCTGCGGTGACGCGACGAGCTCGGGCGCGAAGCGACGGAAGTCAGACGCGAGTTGCGTGATCACCTCCACCATCGGCGCGCGCACTGACGCTTCGTACTCGTCCTTGCGCGCCTTGAACCATTCGCGATCGTTGTTGCGCTTGAGGGCGCGGAGGAAGCGTAGCGTGTGCGGAGAGAAATGAGGACCCATATTCAATCAATCGGACAGAGGTATGCGTCAGGCTTCGTCAATCAACAGCTTCACAGTCACGCTGCGTCATGAACAGGAGACGAACAGGAGAAGAGAGAAGGGAGCAAAGAGAATTCTCCTTTCTCCTTTCTCCTGTTCTTCTTTAAGGCTTGATCGCAGTGTGACAGGGAAGGCTGTTGATGGGTGCTAATTGCTGGAGACAAAAAAGGCGCCGGAGCGAAGCCCCGGCGCCTCCGAAGCAGCCGACTAGAACGTAGATCCTGAACCCCAACTGCGCTACGCGCTGCTCGGGCTGACCCGAGTCGCCGGCGAACGCGTTCGGCTTCATGAAGACCGCGTTCGGCGCGTGATTCGCCAGCGTGCCGGTGTAGACCGCGCCGACCGATGCCGCGCCGATGTTGAACGCCGGGTTGATCGCGTTGGTCAGGTTGAAGAAGTCGGCGATCAGCTCGGCGTTCACGTGCTGATAGATGTGGACCGTCTTCGACACGCGCAGGTTGAACTGCGACAGCGACGCGCCGCGGCTGCAGTTCACCGTCTCGCACGCGCCGATCTCCTTGAACGACGGCACGCCCGCGTCGCTGATCCCGGTGTACTGGATACGCCGTCGGGAAGATGTCGTTGCTCACGCCGTCCAGGTTGTTGTCGTAGCCGTACCAGGTGTGGATCGGCAGCGCCGAGCGGAAGCGGATAGATCGGCGACACCGTGATGCTCCACGGCGCCTGGATGATCGCGCTGACGGTGACCTTGTGCCGCGCGTCGGTGCGCGCCGCCGGTCCGTCCTGCACGTCCGCGAACGGGTTGGTCGAATCCTGCACCAGGTTGGTCGTCAGCTCGTCGACCGCCTGTCCGCCGCGGCCGGTCGCCTTGGCGAGCGAGTACCACGCGCTCAGCTGCACGTGACGATCCATCCGGCGGCGCACGCCGATGTTGACGCCGTCGTACCGGCTCTGTCCGATGCTCATGTTCAGCGTCGGGTTCGCCGGGTTCAGCGGCAGATCCGCGTAGCGCCGCGCGCCGCCGTTGACGCGCGTGTTCAGCGGCCCAGCGAACGCCCAGATCGTTACCGTCGGTGTGCACGTAGTCGACGTCGATCACCGTCGACGGCGTCAGCTCGTGCGACCAGCCGACCGACGTCTGCGCTCGTCCACGGCTGCCGGATCTGCGGCGCCGCCACGTTCGAGCTGTAGAACGGGCCGTTCGGGTTCACCTCGTTCTGGCTCGGCGATGTTCGAGATCGGCTGGCCGACGGTGAAGAAGCTGCCGTCCGGGTTCTTGATGCCCGCCGTGTTGTTGAGCGTCGAACACGACACCCGATCCGCCCTGCGCGCTCAGTCCGGGGAACAGGATGTTCGCGTTGGTGAATCCGTAGTCGTAGTAGATGCCCCAGCCGGCGCGCACGACGTCCTTGCCGTTGCCGCGGACATCCCACACCGCGCCGAGGCGCGGCTGAATGTTGTTCTTGTCTTCCTGCGCCTTCTTCCCGAACTCGTCGAATCCCGGCACGCCGTCGAATCGGCCGGCCGCGGCGGCCGCGCCGTCAGCGCGACGTAGTTCGGAATCTTCGACTGATCGATCAGGAATCCGGTCGACAGGTCGTAGCGAAGACCGGCATTGACCGTCAGGCGATCGGTCACGCGGAAGTCGTCCTGGATGTACATGCCGTACTGGTCCATCGGCAGGTTCGCCGACGCACCCGGCTTGTTCCGCGTGACGCGGCTGATCGGACCGTTGATGTCGTTGGTCAGGTGCGTGTAGGCGTAGTCGGTGCTGCCCGACGAGAAGGTGACGTACAGGTGCGGCTCGTGGATGTAGTTGAGCCCGGCCTTCAGGTCGTGGCCGAGTCCGCCCTTGCCCGTCACGTGCCACGTGAAGTCGTCGCGGAACTGGAACTTGTGCTGCTGCGTCTGCTGCGGCGTGTTGACGTTGTAGCCGACCGTCAGCCCGTTCGGGAACGTCTGCTGCGGATCGCCCGTGCGCGCGAGGATCGCGTTCGCGAAGTCCGCGTACTGGAAGATGAACTCGTTCAGCTTCGCGCCCGCCAAGCACCCAGTTGTGATTCAGGTTGATCGAGTTGAACGTGTTGGTGCTGTCGCCCCAGTTATTCTCCACGCGCCGGTTCTCGGCGTTGTACACCTGCGAGTTCGTGTTCCGGCCGTAGCGCACCGAGAGGTACTGGCTCGGACTCAGGTTGGCCGACACTTTCCCCGTGAACAGGTTTTCGCGGCTCGGCGTCGGGAAGACACCCTCCTGGCTCGGGTAGAGTCCGAAGGTCGTCACCGCCTGCTTCGTGTCCTGCTGCGTCCGTTCGACCGCGGCGAAGAAATGCGCCTTGTTCTGAACGATCGGTCCGCCGAACGACCCGCCGTACTGATAGCGGCGGTAGTCCTGCTTCGCGATGTTGCTCAGCTTCTCGGTCTCGGTCTTCGCATTCATGCTGTCGTCGCGGAACGACGTGAACCAGCTGCCGTGAAGATCGTTGGTGCCGCTCTTGGTGACGATGTTCATCACGCCGCCGTTGCTGCGGCCGTACTCGGCCTTGTAGCGCTGGGTGATGAAGTTGAATTCCTGGATCGCCTCGAGCGGGTAGAGCTGCAGCAGGCCGCCGACGGTGTCGTCGTTGTTGTCGCCGCCGTCGATCTGGTAGTTGACGTTGCGGCCGTTGCCGCCCGCAATCTGCGGCGAGTACTGCGTCGACTTGGTCGGATCCGAGTGGAAGCCGAGGCCGACGCCGGGGATCGTCACCGCGAGGTTCGCGAACTGACGGCCGTTGAGCGGCAGGCTCTCGATCTTGGTCACGTCGACGACGCCGCCGACCGACGAATCGGTCGTCTTCACCATCGGCACTTCGGCGGTGACGTTGACCGATTCCGAGACGCCCGGCGAGCTTCAGCTCGATGTTGAGGTCGGTCGTCTGCGCGACGTTGACCGTGACATCCTTGCGGCTGTAGGTCGAGAAGCCCGACAGCTCGCGCGGTGACGTCGTAGCTGCCGACCGGCAGCGACGTCAGGCGATAGATGCCCTCGCCGTCGGAGACGTCGGTGCGGACGAATCCCGTCTGCGGGTTGCGGGCGGTGACGGTGACGCCCGGCACGGCGGCGCCCTGCGCGTCGACGATGCGGCCGGTGATGTTGCCCGTGGTCTGCTGTGCGAGCGCCGTGGACGCAGCCACCAGCGCGCACAGCACGATCATCGCAAGGATGATCCTTTTCATCTGTTCAAGCTCCTTCTGAAATGACAGTCGCCCTCGCTCTCGACTTCCAGAGCGAACGGTGTCCCACCGAAGCGGCCAGAGGCACGCGAAGGCGGACTCTTGCTGGTTCAACTCAATTTGGGGTGCAGCGTTCAATTCTACGGCAAAATAGCCCGGATCTACCCCACCCTTGACCATTCGTCCCGTGAATCGATGTAGACGTGGAAATGGTCGACGCTGAGCGTGAGCAAAAGTGTCTCCACGCATTCGAGTGACGAACGCCCTGAATTCGTTGACGAACAGCACTGGGAAGGGGTTGTTAGAAATGACAGACGACCCAATTTGGATATGGCCATCCAATTGGTTGGTTGCTGTTGCGTATCCGGTCACAGGTACCGTGTATCGTCAGCGTGGTCAAAATGTGAATATCTGACACTTCCGATTTCACTTTGCGCTGGGGCCCAGCCCCAGCGCCTGCCAGCGCTCGCTCGTTCGCTCGCGCCGGCTGATCGCCAGGACTATCTGCTTCGTGTGGCGCCGTCGCTTTGATCAGTCGTTCGACCTCGCTGCGCTGCGGGGCATCCGCCGGAAGTCGGCGAAGCAGATCCTCGGCCGTCGAGTCGGCTTCGGCCCGTCGGCCGGTGCGCGCAAAAGCGATCGCCAGGTCGAAGCGCGCCTGATGCAGATCGGGATCGATGGTCAGCGCCCGCTGCAGCGGTGCGATGGCGTCGGCCGGATGCCCACCGTCAGAGAGCACGATCCCGAGGTTCGCGCTCGACGACAGGGTTGTCCGGCTCGATGCGCTCGGCATCGCGTAAAGCGGTGACGGCGGTCTCGAACTGCCGCTCGGATGCCGGCACGCGGCGAGGCCGAGGTGCGCGTCGGCCGACGGGAGGTGCGAGGCGATCGCCGACCGAAAGTGGGGAACCGCCTCGCGGCAGCGGTTTGAGTCGAGCAGGACGTACCCGAGTCGCAGATTCGCCTGCGGATTGGCCGCGATCCGCCGCCAGAATCGCACGGAGCGCACGTTCGAGATCTTTGCCGCTCAACTCGCCCGACGTCACCTGCGCGAGCCGAGCCGCTTCTTCCTTTCGGTCCTTCGGATCCGCATGGCTGCTCGCGGGCGCACCGCCTCCGCCCGCATAACCGAGCGCCTGCAGCCGTGCGCGCGCGTCAGGATCGATGCTGGCGTCGGTCTTCAGCGCGGTCGTCGCCTGACGCGCCAGTCGATCGTGAAACTCGGCAGTCTTGATTTTTTCGGATCCGCTCAGATCGTGTTCTTCGTTCGGATCGCGCCCGATGTCGTACAGTTCCGGCCTCGGCGCGTCGATGTATTTCCATTCGCTCCGATCGGACCGCGTGCAGCGGGCTCCATCCGAAATCCAGCAGCGGCGCGAAGGACTCGGCGTACAGATCGCGCTCGGGCAGCGTCGATCCGGTCAGCGCCGGGCCCAGGTCGATGCCGTCGGCATCGAACGGAGTGACGCCGAGCAGCCTCACGACGGTCGGCGCGACGTCGATGAGCGCCACGCGTTCGGCGACCGTTCGGCCCGAGCTGACGCCAGGTCCCGTCAGAGATCAGCGGCACGCGCAGCGTCGTGTCGTAGACAAAAATGCTGTGTCCGATCTCGCCGTGCTCGCCGAACGCTTCGCCGTGATCGGCCGCGGCGACGATCAAGGTCGAGCCCCGAATCGGTTCCAGCGCATCGAGCAACCGGCCGGCCTGCCGATCCGCTTCCGCGATCTCCTCGTCGTAGCGGCTGCGGCCGTCAGGTGCCGCGCGTCCGCCGGATCTCCGTACGGCGCGTGCGGCTCGAACAGGTGGACCCACAGGAAGAAACGCCTATCGCGGTGCGCGTTCAGCCAGCCGATCGCTTCGTCCACGACTTCACGTCCCGGCCGCTCGTTCACCGCGCGGCCATTGCGGCTGGGCGGCATCTTGTCGCCGTAGGTCTGGAATCCCTTGATCAGTCCGAACCGCCGATCGAGCGGATAGGCGGCGATGAACGCGCCCGTCGCAAACCCGGCCTCCGCCAGCTTCTCCGCCAGCGTCGGCGTCTTCAGATCGATCCGCATGCCGTTGTGCCGCGCGCCGTGGCCAGCCGGGTATCGCCCGGTCATCAGGCTCGCGTGCGACGTCAGCGTGATCGGCGCCGTGGCGTAGGCATGGCTGAACAGCACGCCGTCGCGCGCGAGCCGGTCGAGCGTTGGAGTGTTTGCGGTTTTGTAGCCGTAGGCCCCGACATGGTCAGCGCGAAGCGTGTCGATGGTGATGATGACGAGGTTCCGTGCGGCTGTGAGCGCTTGCGGCGGCTCTGTGCTCGTCGTGCTGCACGCCGCGAACACGGAACAGAGAATCGCCGCGGCAATCAGTCGCATCGCGCCAGTATAGTAGGCGCTTTTCTTAATCGACGACGTTCACGGTCACGCTGAGATCGTGACTTAAGAGCACACAGGAGAAAAGAGAAAGGAGAATTCTCCCTTCTCCTTTCTCCTGTTCGCTCTTGAGTTGATCGCAGCGTGACTCTGAATGTCGCCGACTTCATTACTCGTTTCGGAGCGCCGCGATTGGATTGAGCTTGGTCGCGCGGCGAGCCGGGACGTAGCTCGCGACGAGCGTGACGACGGCAAAGAGCAGGCATGCCCCGGCGAACGTGAGTGGATCGAGGCCGCGCACGCCGTAGAGCAGGCTCTCGAGAAACGTCGAGCCGATGCCGGCGATGACCACACCGATCGCTGTCCCGGCTGCGGCGAGGACGAGCCCCTGGCGAAGCACGAGTCGAAGCACGTTGCGGCGATCGGCGCCGAGCGCCACGCGAATGCCGATCTCGCGCGTTCGTTGTGCGACGGAGTACGACGTCACGCCGTAGATTCCGATCGCGCAGAGCAGGAGTCCGACGATCCCGAGCGTGCCGGCGACGGACGCGGCCATGCGCTGCGGGACGAGGCCGATCGCGGTGAGCTCGCTCAGCCGCATCGCCTCGGTGATCGGCAGGTTCCGATTAGCCGTTCGAAGCAGCGTCCTGATCTCCGGAATGGCGCTGCGGTCGTCGGTCGTTCGTGCCAGGATCGACGCACGCGGAACGTATCGCTGCGCGAACGGCACGTAGATGTATGGGTCTACACGGCCGGTCAGCCAGATCAGCCGCGCGTTGCCGGTGATCCCGACGATGGTCACCGGATGATCCTTGCCATCGTCGTCGCGGACCGTCATCTGCTTGCCGAGCGGATCCTCGCCAGGCCAGATCTCGCTGCCGAGTGCTTCGTTCACAACCGCGACCCACGGCGAGGTCGCCGTATCGGCGTCGTTGAAATCGCGCCCCCGGACGAGCGGCAGTTTCAGCGTGCGGAAGACTCCAGGTTCGACGACGTTCCAGTCGGCCTGGAAGGATTCGCCGCGGGGCGGTGTCTTGCCGGCGACCCGGAGGCCGCCAAGTCCCATCCGTCCGCCGTCGAGCGGCAGATCGACCGAGAGCGTCGCGCTCTCGACGCCCGGGAGCGAGCGTATCCGCTCGAGCAGATCACGCACGAACGGTCTGGCCGTGTCTCGTGTGTATCCCGCGAGCGAGAAATCCAGCTGAACGACGTCCACGCGCCGCTCGTCGAAGCCGGGTTGAACCGCCGCCGCATGCTCCAGCGCGCGCAGGAACAAACCCGCCACGATGACGAGCATCAACGACATCGTCACCTGTCCGATCACGAAGAGGTTCCGCAGGCGCAGCCGTGGTTTGCCCGAGTCGAGCCCTTCGGTCTTCAGCGCGGGCACGAGGTCGGCGCGTGATGCCTGCAGCGCCGGTGCGAGTCCGGAGAAGATCGCGGCAAGAAAGGACAGCACGATCCCGAACGACACGACGCGCCAGTCCGTGTGAACCGCGAGATCGATCGGCATCGGCAATTTCGGGATGAGCGACATCAGGAGTTTCGTCAGCCAGAGCGACAGCACCAGACCAGCAAGTCCGCCGGCAACAAAGAGGATGGTCGTTTCCGTGAGCAGCTGGCGAATCAACCGGCCGCGCCCTGCGCCAATGGCGAGGCGCACGGCGATCTCGCGTCGACGGGCCGCGCCGCGCGCGAGCAGAATCCCGGCGACATTGACGCAGGCAATCATCAGGACGAGCAACACGATGATCATCAGCAGCCCGAAGAAGCCGCCGACAGTCAACGCCTCACCGGGTACCAGCGTCGATCGAACAGCCGTGAGGCTCTTGCCCCGGTTCTCGTTCGGGTATTCTTTTTCGAGATTCACGCCGATCGCCTGCGCCTCGGCGTTCGCCTGCGCGATCGTGACGCCGTCTTTCAGCCTGCCGCCCATCACCAGCCAGACAGACGCTCGCTGGTTGAACATGTTGCTGCGCGAGTCCTGGGCGAGTCGGGGCATCGTCTCCGCCACTCCGGCGATTGGCGTCCACGCGTCAGGCTTCAGCAGTGTGGTCCCCTGGAAACCGGCAGGCGCGACGCCGACCACCATGAACGGGTGACTGTTCAGGGAGATCGTCTGGCCGACGATCGCCTCATTGCCGGCGAATGTTTTGTTCCAAGTGTCGTAGCTCAGGACCACGACCGCATGCGAACTCTCGGGTGCGTCGTCACTGTCCTGCAGCATCCGGCCGAGAAGCGGACGGACCCCAAGAACCGTGAAGTAGTTGGCCGAGACGATGCTGCCGTAGATCCGGAGCGCATCGTTGCCCGTCGCCAGGCTCATGGGCTGAGGCTCGCCGCGAAACGCGTAGACGTCGGTCAGGGTCGTCTGACGCTCGCGATAGTCGCGATAGTTCGGGTACGACGAGTTGTCGAAGCCGCGGCCGTCCTGCGTGCGACCGATGTCGACGAGGCGCGAGGGATCGCCGAGTCCTGGAAGCGGCTTCAGGAGCAGGGTACTCGCGATGGAGAAGATGGTGGTGTTGGCGCCGATGCCGATCGCCAGCGAGAGGGCGGCAGTCAGGGTGAATAGAGGGCTGCGGCGGAGGAGTCGGAGCCCGTAGCGGATGTCGTTGAGAGTCGTCTGAATCATCCTCGCCTCACCCGTAGAGCGTGGCTCAGGCCACGCCTTTTCACTGTCGGGAGAATTGGTCTACGAAAGCGTTCGTGTACTCTACGTCGCAGACGGTCGAAGAGTTCCGAGCAATCTGCTGACGTCTGGGACGGCGTCAAGACAGCGGCCGTCATAATAATGAGTGAGTCATCGGCCCCACGATTCAACCCATGTACACAGCGACAACCGACGCCCAATCGCTCCCGGTAGACCCGGTCTGCGGGATGGAGGTCGATCCGTCCACTGATCTTCGCACCGACCACAACGGCACGACCTACTTCTTCTGCCATCCGTCCTGTCTCGAGCGATTCACCGCGAACCCGGCGGAGTTCCTCGAACCGCGGACGGCTGACGTCCCCGTCCCGGGCGCCATCTACACGTGTCCGATGCATCCCGAGGTGCGGCAGGACGGACCTGGCAGTTGTCCGATGTGCGGCATGGCGCTCGAGCCGGAACGCGTCACGCTCGACGAGGGTCCGAATCCCGAGCTCGTCGACATGACGCGGCGCTTCAAAGCGGCCGCGCTGCTGGGCGCGCCGGTGATGCTCTTCGCGATGCTGGAAATGGTCGCGCCGGCGTTCGTGCACGGCCTCGTCGCGGCCGCGGCCGCGAACTGGCTGCAGCTCGCGCTGTCGATCCCGGTCGTGTTCTGGGCCGGCGCACCGCTCTTCGCGCGCGGCTGGGCGTCGATCGTTCATCGCAGCCCGAACATGTTCACGCTGATCGCGCTCGGGATCGGCGCTGCGTTTCTCTACAGCGTCGTTGCGACTGTCTCGCCCGGGCTGTTCCCGTCGGGCTTCCGCATGCACGGTCGCGTCGAGCCGTACTTCGACACGGCGGTCGTCGTCACTGCGCTGGTGCTGCTCGGTCAGGTGCTCGAGCTGCGCGCGCGCTCGCGGACGAGCGATGGCGCTTCGCGCGCTTGCTGGGTCTCGCGCCATCCGACGCTCGCCGCGTCGACGCGGACGGCGAACATGATGTGCCGATCGCGTCGGTTCACGTCGGCGATCTTCTTCGCGTGCGGCCAGGCGAGAACGTTCCGGTGGACGGCGTCGTCATCGACGGTCACAGCTTCGTGGACGAGTCGATGGTCACCGGCGAGTCCGTCCCGGTCGAGAAGCAGCCGGCTGCGGCGGTGACCGGCGGAACGCTGAACGGAACCGGCTCGTTCATCATGCGCGCCGATCGGGTCGGAGAGGCGACGCTGCTCGCGCAGATCGTGCGGATGGTCGCCGAAGCGCAGCGCACTCGCGCGCCGATTCAGCGGCTCGCGGATCGCATTGCCGAATACTTCGTGCCAGCGGTCGTTGCGCGTCGCCGTCGTGGCGTTCGTGGCGTGGAGCCTCTGGGGTCCCGAGCCGCGATTCGCGCTGGCGCTGGTCAGCGCCGTGGCCGTCCTGATCATCGCGTGTCCGTGTGCGCTCGGCCTCGCAACGCCGATGGCGATCATGGTCGGCACCGGCCGCGGCGCAAGGCCGGCGTGCTCATTCGCAATGCCGAGGCGCTCGAGCGCCTCGAGCGCGTCGACACGCTGGTCGTCGATAAGACCGGCACGCTGACGGAGGGCACGCCCGTCGGTGTCGCAAATTGTTTCGGCGCCGGAGTCTGACCCCATCCATGAACGTCCTGCGGCTCGTTGGCGCACTCGAACAAGGCGAGCGAACATCCGCTCGCCGCCGCAATCGTCGAGGAGGCGCGCAGGCGCAACCTGACGTTGCCGCCGGTCACGCGCTTTGAATCCGTCACCGGCCAGGGAGTCGTCGGCGAGATCGATGGCCACCGGTCGCTCGCCGGAACGAAGACGTTCCTGCATGACCGCGGCGTCGACGTCTCAGTGCTCGATGCGGATGCCTCCGCACTGCGGAGTGAAGGACAGACGATCGTCTTTGCCGCCATTGACGGCCGTCCGGCAGGACTCTTCGCGATCGCGGATCGGATCAAGACCACGACCGCCGACGCGCTCGCGGCGCTTCGGCGCGACGGCATCCACGTCATCATGATGACCGGCGACAACCGCGCCACCGCCGAAGCCGTCGCGACTGCGCTCGGCATTCCCCAGTCCGATGTGCACGCCGAAGTGCTGCCCACCGACAAGCGCGATCTCGTCCGCCGTCTCGAATCGCAGGGCCGCGTCGTCGCCATGGCGGGCGACGGCATCAACGACGCGCCGGCGCTCGCGGCCGCGACCGTCGGCATCGCGATGGGCACGGGCACCGACGTCGCGATCGAGAGCGCCGGCATCACGCTCGTCAAAGGGGATCTGCGCGGCATCCTCCGTGCGCGTCACCTGAGTCGCGCGACGATGCGGAACATCCGTCAGAATCTGTTTCTCGCGTTCATTTACAACGCGGTCGGTGTTCCGGTCGCCGCTGGCGTGCTCTATCCGTTCATCGGCATCCTGATCAGCCCGATCTGGGCGAGCGCCGCGATGACGTTCAGCTCGGTGTCGGTGATCCTGAATGCGCTCCGCCTGCGACACGTGGAGCTGTAAGCGAAATGCTGAATGCTGAATGCTGAATGTTGAACGTTGAAGCGGATCGCTCTTGTGGCTTCCGCCTTCAGGCGGAAGACTCAATCAGCAATCAGAAATCAGCAATTCAGAGATGCTGCGGCACCCTCTCCTGCAGCAGTTCGACCAGCTGCGGCTCGCAGGAACGCGTAGATCGTCCTCGATGTCGAGGCAGATGACGCGCTCCAGCGCGGGATGGTGCGGGGAACATCCGCTCGCAGCGCCTCGACCTGCAGCGGATCCATCGCGAAAATCACGTCGCGCCCAGTCGAGCATGCGCGCGTTGACGCGCACCATGCGCGTCCTCGTCGGTGCCGGCGGATCGCACGTCGAGATCCTTGCGCTTGCAGAAGATGCGTTCGGCGGTCGCGCTGCGGTGGCGATTGAGACGGCAGATGAAGAGGACCCGTTTGGCCGGTGCCGTATGGGACATGGAGAATTCGGGTAATCTTAACGCGTCTCCACACGCTGTCATTAATCTGAATCAACTATGAAGCTTCTCGTTGCAGCACTCGTCCTTTGTTCTGCGCTGCTCGCCGCATGGCCGCAGGCGCCAGCACCGTCATCACGCAACCGGCCAGCCGAGCGGCATCTTCGCAACATCAAGCAGCTGACCCACGGCGGCGAGAACGCCGAAGCGTATTTCTCGCCCGACGGCAGTCATCTGATCTTTCAGTCCACGCGCGACGGCTATCCGTGCGATCAGATCTTCACGATCAAGATCGACGGCACCGACCTGCGCAAGGTCAGCACGGGGAAGGGAAGGACGACGTGCGGGTATTTCTATCCGGGCAGCAAGCAGATTCTGTTTGCGTCGACGCACGAAGCGTCGCCGGAGTGTCCGCCGAAACCGAGCTACGAGCGCGGCTACGTCTGGCCGATCTATGCCGGCTACGACATCTATCGCGCCAATCCGGATGGATCGAACCTGACGCCGCTGACGCGCACGCCTGGCTACGACGCGGAGGCGACGATTGCGCCCGACGGTCTCATCGTGTTCACCAGCGTTCGCGACGGCGACATGGAAATCTACTCGATGAAGGCGGACGGCTCCGACGTCAAGCGTCTGACCAATCGTCCTGGTCCTGACGGCGGTCCGTTCTTTTCGTGGGACGGCAAGCAGGTCGCGTTTCGCGGCAAGCCGCTGTCGCCTGGTCCCGAGCTCGACGGCTTTCGCGCGCTCCTGAAGGAAGGCCTGTGGCGGCCGACCGAGCTCGAGCTGTTCGTGATGAATCGCGACGGCAGCAGTCAGCGTCAGGTGACGAAGCTTGGCGGGCGAACTTCGCGCCGTCGTGGCATCCCGACGGCAAGCGCCTGATCTTCGCGTCGAACATGGCCGATCCGAAGGGCCGCGACTTCGACATCTACATGGTCAATCTGGATGGCACCGGTCTCGAGCGCATCACCTACAACGACACGTTCGACGGGTTCCCGATGTTCTCTCCCGACGGCAAGCACCTGGTGTTCGCGTCGAATCGCAACGCGAAGGTCGAGGGGGAGACGAACGTCTTCATCGCGGATTGGGTTGAATGAATCCTCCGCCTCGTAGCCGGTTCCGAGCCGCGTCAGCGGACGATCGCATGATCGCCCGGCGAGCCAACACTCGAAGACGCCGCAGCGATCGCCGCGATCTACAACGAAGGGCATCGAGGACGGGATCGCGACGTTCGAGACGCGGCCGCGGACCGCGGACGATGTGAGGAAGTGGTTCGGCGAGCGCTTTCCAATCGTGGTCGTGGAGAACAGCGGGGGAGTCGTTATCGCGTTTGCGTCGACATCCGAATATCGTCCGCGCGACTGCTACGCCGGCGTCGCCGAGTTCTCCGTCTACGTCGCCCGCTCCGAGCGCGGTCGAGGCGCCGGGCGTCTCGCCATGCAATCATTGATAGAGGAGGCGTCGCGGCGCGGGCTTCTGGAAACTCGTGTCGCGCGTGTTTCCGGAGAACGCCGCGAGCCGCGCGCTGCTTCGCAGTCTCGGGTTCCGCGAGGTTGGTATCTACAAACGGCATGGACAATCCCGCGGCGTCTGGCGCGACGTCGTCATCGTCGAAGCCCTGCTCACCGAATCCTGACTTGACCACACGACGAACATTTTCTCTATTGGCCCGTTGCGTGGGCGCTCTTGCCGCGACGCTTCTCTGGCGCGCTGCGGCGGACAGCGGTCCCTCGGGGACGTCGCCGATCGTCGCGGCGATCGATCCGAATCACGGTCCTGCCGGCGGCGGAACGGCGGTGCACATCACCGGCGATCACTTCGCCGCTGGCGCCATCGTCAACATCGGCGGTTCGTTGGCGACCGATGTCATCGTCGAGTCGTCGACGTCGATTACCGCGAAGACAGGCATCCGGATACCGGGTGCGTCGGACGTGATCGTCAACCGTCGGGCGGCAGAACCGGTTCGCTGCCGGGCGGGTTCACCTACGAGGCCGATACTGCGCCGACGATCAGTTCAGTCATCGCGCAGGGCACGCGTCCGCACGAGCCGAAGAATTTCGCCGATCTCGACGAGGAGATCGCCGTCACCGCGGCGGTTGACGATCCCGACACGCCAGCCGATCGACTGACGTTCGAATGGAAGGCCGACGAGGGAACGATCAACGGCAGCGGCGCGACCGTCACCTGGCGCGCGCCGGCCGATGCGGCGACGCCGAAGTCAGTCACGCTGACCGTCAACGTCTCCGATCCCGGTTCCAATCGCACCACCGGCACCGTCAACGTCTCGCTTCACAACTCGACGAAGGAGGTGGGCGATCTGGCGCGTCAGTTCCTGCTCGATTTTTCTGATTCGAAAAACGATCGCCGCGTTCGTCGTGCGCAATTTCACCAAGAGTCCCCGATGCGAGGCCGATCGCGACGAGGAGTTCAACGAGATCGACGCGAATCGGAAGACCTACCAGATCGTCGGATCCGGCGATTGGTCCTGCTACCGTCAACCTCCAGTTCGCCGAGTCTGCCGTGCAGCTACCGGCCGCGCGACGGCGACGCGTGCGCGGTCGGTGCCGTCCAGGTGGGACAGCGTCTGCGTGCCGGGAGCGACCTGCACGCCGGGCCGGACCCAGGGGGTCGATTACGTCACCGCGGTCTTCGAGGATCCGCAGTGGCGGTTGTGCGCGAGCTATTTCAGGGCGCGACGGCTCGGTGCAGCGGGGGTTTATCAGGTAATCGCGGCTCGCGGTTCCGGCAGGGCATGCGATAATCGGAGTTCGGTCGGGGCGTAGCGCAGCCTGGTAGCGCACCTGCCTTGGGCGCAGGGGGTCGCTGGTTCGAATCCAGTCGCCCCGATATCACTTCAAACGGGGCGATCCTGAGCTTGTCGAAGGGTCGCCCCGACCACTTTTCGTTCCGGGTCCAGTGGGGTTCCACATACGGCGCTAGGTCGCGCGTCTTCCAGGCGGACTCTCAGTTCCACCGCAACCGCACACCACCTACAAAACGAAAGAGCTCCCACGTATGCTGGGGCCTGAAGAGGACTCGGCGAATTTCCGTCGCTGAGAAGACGAAATCAACCTCATGGACCTAATCTCCGGGTCGGTGGATCAGACATCGTCGCCGCAGGAGAAGATCACGCTGTTTCGGTCGCTCTTCAGAGGCCGCGACGACGTGTAACCGCGGCGATTCGAGAGCCGCAAGACGGGCCGGTCCTCGCATCGTGGCTTGACGAACATGACAGCCGGAGTGCGGTTTTCACCTATCAGCGGCCTCCGGGCTACACTGTCAATATGGAGTTCAAGAGGATCACGACCAATCCCCGCCAGATGGGGGGAGTTCCGTGTCTTCGCGGTCTTCGGATTCCCGTTGCGACTGTCGTTGCCCTCGTGGCTGAAGGGCAAACCACAGAGGGTATTCTCGCGCTGTACCCCGACCTCGAGGCTGACGACGTCCGCGAGGCGCTGCTCTTTGCGGCCGAAGCCGTCCGCGAACGAGCGTTGCCCCTCGCCGCGGGCGAATGAGGTTCCTGATCCGGGCGACGAGTAGGCCAAGCCTGACGACTCTTCGACGCGCTGCTCAGATTCGCCGGGAGTGCAGCGGCATCCGAAGGCAGATCACTTCGAGATCTTGAGCGCTGCGGCCACCAAGGCCTTGGCCCACTGAGGCGTTTTGGACAACTCGACCATCTCCAGGATCTTCCCCTTCGCAAGGTGAAGAATGAGTATCGGCTGGGGAGCCCGTCCGGCATGCGGGTCGGCATCAAAGCTGTTGTCGAAGACTCGAAGCTCTGTGAGTCGCGGCATCAACTCAATCAGATGGATGCGACTCCGATCGTAGCGCTCCCGAATCTTTTCTTCCGGGATGTCGTGTCCGCCTCGAGCCACCTTGGATCGGACGCGCGCCATGTGCAGTTCGGGATTACTCAATCCCACGAACCACATGCGCACTTCGATTCCAGCCACCAACGCTTCGTGCAGAAGAGCGCTGATGGTGTGCCCGCCAAGCGTCGTTTCGAACGCGAAGTCCAGGCGTTCGGCGATCGCTCGTTCCAGGAGGCGTTTCCCCTCGTGCCAGGCAGCGCTGTTCGCTTCTGCCGTCGAAATATCAGGATTGGCGGCCAGAATTCGGGCGGTCGCTTCGTCAGGATTGAAGTAGTCTGCGCCGGCCTGCCGAAACATCGCGCCTGCGACGCTGCTCTTGCCCGCACCGTTGGTTCCAGCGAGCACGTAGATGCATGGTCGACGCCTCGAACTAGCCACGCGAGCGCGCCGCAGCGACCGCAGCCTTGCCCAAACGCTTTCCAGACGCGGCGAATGCCGCCTTCATTCCGCGACGCGCCGTGGATGTCTGCATCCGCGCAAGGAGCGCATCGAATTCGCGGCTGAGCGTATCGAGTTTCGTCTCGGCTGCGCCCGATAAGGCGTTGAAGTTCTCGACGGAAATGAGGACGGCCTTGGGCGAGTCGTGCTTCGTGATCACGACGGCGTCGCCTTGAATGGCCATCTCCAAGACGCGCCCAAACTCACTCTTCGCCTCGCTCGCGCTGACTGACGACGGCTCCAGTGTCTCACCGCGGCTGTTTCGGAACGACGCGACGCGACCCGCTGCCCTGCGTCGCGGTTGGACAGCAGACGAGGCTGACTCCGGCTCTCTTTTCGCGCCCTGCGATTTCATACGTCTATTTTGTCCAAAATGTACGAAACAGTCAAAATGTCTCGGCTCGGTGCAGAAGCGGCTATACTTTCGCTATTGCTTCGCCATAAGACCCGGGGGCAACGAGATGGGTTCCACAGCCACCATTCTCCACGCGGACCTCGACGCCTTTTATGCGTCGGTCGAACAGCTGCTTGACCCTCGCCTGCGCGGCAAGCCGATTGCGGTCGGCGGCGGCGTCGTGCTCGCCGCCTCCTACGAAGCGCGGGCGTTCGGCGTACGAAGCGGCATGCCTGGGACGCGCGCGCGGCAACTCTGTCCCGACCTCGTGTTTGTCGGCGGACATTTCGATGAATACCAACGGCTCGGCGACGCTGCCATCAGAGTCCTGAGCGATTTCACGCCTTCCATCGAGCGCATCTCCATCGACGAGGCCTTCGCCGACGTGGCAGGGTGCACGCATCTCTTCGGTTCGCCGGCAGAGATCGCAAGGACGGTTCGGGCTCGCGTGCGCGCCGAACTTGGCTTGCCGATGTCAATCGGCGTGGCGCGTACCAAGCACCTGGCGAAGGTCGCATCGCAGGTCGCGAAGCCGGATGGATTGGTCGTCGTCGATCCAGATACTGAACTCGACTTCCTTCACAAACTGCCCGTGGCGCTCATGTGGGGCGTGGGTCCTGCCACCGAGGCGCGGCTCGCCAAGATCGGCGTCACCACCATCGGTCAATTGGCTGAGAGCTCTCCCAAATCCGTGGAGCGATTGCTTGGGCACGCGGTGGGAAGAAAGTTGACGGCACTCGCGTGGAACAGCGATCCGCGGCAAATCCAGACGCGCCGGCGCGCGCGCTCCGCCGGCGCACAATCGGCGCTCGGACGACGGCCTGCGATCGAGCGCGTCTTCAAACCGACGCTCCATCATCTCGCCGACCGCATCGGCGCGCGGCTCCGCGCCAAATCCCTGGCGGGTCGGACTATCACGGTCCGCGTGCGCTTCGCCGATTTGCGCTCGGTCACGCGCTCGCTCACGCTGTCAGCGCCGATTTCTGCAACGAGGGCTCTCGCTGAGATCGCCGAGGGCCTGGTGCGCGGCGTCCTTGCGGATCACCGTGACGAGAGGACGATCTCGCTGCTGGCGATCTCCGTCTCACATCTCGAAGCGCATGCGATCGTGCAACTGGAGCTGCCGCTCGGGCTTGCCGACGAAGGATGCCGTCCTGGCACAAAGAAAGGCCTGGCGCGATCGCGCGCAGACCGGGCCGTCGATGCGATCCGCAAGCGCTTCGGAGGACAAGCGGTGGATTATGGGTCAGCGTCGCGGGATGCGCGCTCTGTCCCTGACGAGTTCCGACGCCTTGCCGAAAGAGAGCTGTGAAGATCGTCAGATACGCTTACGCAATGCGACCCCTTCGGTATTCGATCAACGTCACATTGGACGGGTGCTGCGATCATCGGGAAGGAATCGCGGACGAAGACTTGCATCGTCACGCGATGGAAAACATCGTCCAAGCCGATGCCCTTCTCTTTGGCCGCGTGACTTACCAAATGATGGAGGCAGCGTGGCGGTTGGCGACGCGGACGGTGGCGATGCCTGACTGGACGGAACCCTTCGCGCGGGCGATCGACGCGGCGAAGAAGTACGTCGTGTCGAGCATCCTGGACCGGGTCGATTGGAACGCGGAACTCATCCGCGGGGATCTGGGACAGGCCGTTCAGCAGCTGAAGCGGGAGCCGGGAAAGGGACTGTTCACGGGCGGCGTGACGCTCCCGCTGGCGCTGGCGGAGCTGGGATTGATCGATGAGTACGAGTTCGTGGTCCATCCCAGGCTGGCCGGGCACGGGCCGACGTTGTTCGCGGGGCTCTCGAAGCGTGTCGACCTGAGGCTCGTGAGCCGGCTGGAGTTCAGCTCGGGGGCAGTGGCTATGCGGTATGAGCCTAGAGTGTGACGGCCATCTATCTATTTGCGCCCCACCAGCGACGGCGTCTTCAGCGCAGGAACAAGAGGTGCCTGCACGGTGCATTGCCCATCACCACCGCCAACGAGATGGTCGGCCTGGCGGCTCAAGAGCTCGTCGTCGAGCGCCTTGATTGTCATCTTGCCGACGATGTCGTCGGCTTGGTTCTGGTAGGTCGAATTGATGATTCGACGCTTTTGCTTGTAAGCCAACACAGCGGCGGCGGTGGAGGGCCCGTAGGCTTTCGATTTGATCTCGGTCTCGTTGATCGTCGAGCCATCAAGAAACATGACGACCCCCTGGATCTTGGACACATGATCCCCCTGGGCGCCGCGCGTCACATGCGCGCTGTCCTTGACGAGGCACGCCTCCAGGGAAAGATCTCCCGCGAAGATCCGAGATCTCAGTGGCATGTTGCTTCTCCTTTGCGCAGCGCGTGCTGCGAAAACGTGGCAGCTAGCGCCGCGGGTCAGGGAAGATCGGACCCGTATGCAGCTGCTCGATATGTCCGCCCAACAGTCGCCGGTCATTCACGTCGACAACCGGAAACATGAGACAACGCTCCGTCGCGTGTGGCAGGCCCATCGCATGACCGAACTCGTGGGCCATTGTTTGAACGCGGCCGTCAAACGACGATGGCTCGAGACCCAAAAAGACGGTATTCAGTTTGGTTGACGTCTGCCGATTCACCCCGAGCAGGTTGTCCTTCCGATGCTTGCCGCGGACACGCCACAGCAGGTACACGATAAAGTCCGTTTGTGAGAACAAGTCCGGGAACACTTCCGACAGTCGCTGATCGATTTTATTCAGGACACTAAAATCTTCGATATTGATCGGGTCGCCGAGGTCGGCGTGGACCTGAACTTCCCGAAAAGCGCGGCCGTTGTCGATGTCGTTCAATTGAATGTTCGCCTGCCCGTCGAACACCGGCTTCACAGCGTCCAGCAGAAATCGCGGCTCGATTTTTCCCCTGACCGTTGTCCTGACCAGATCGGAAACGAATACGAAGCAGAATTTTCGTTCCAATGCCGGCTTGACGGAGACGATGAGATCAAAGTTGAACTGGACGTCGGTGTCAGCTCCCGGCAAATCTGCGCCGTCCAGGAACGTAATACCGGGGGCAAGGCTTTTGAGCGTGCACAGAATCTTCCGATTGGGCGGCAGATCGAACGTGTTCACGAAGCGTGTTGGGTCCACACCCGGAAGCGGTAGCTTGGTGTCGAAATCTCGAAAATTACCGATCAACGCAATACCCTGGCGACTGAAGGTCAGTCTCGCGGTAAGGTTGCCGGTCGAAATAATTAGTTCGCGTGTGCTGCCAGACGGCACCATTTGATATTGCGCATCAGGGTCAAAGCCGTCGAGCGCAAACGATTTTATCGAGAATTTGTCGAAGATCTGCAGCATAACCTACCGTGCGGAGGCGGCGTTCGAAGAGGAGCCGTGCGTTCTCCGGTAGAACCCTTGCACTATACACCCACCGCGATCGCGGGCATGCGATCTATGCCAGGCGATCCCACGCTGGGAACGAGACGGCCACGACAAACCCGGTCACGACATGCGCCGCCGAAGGCCGCACGGTATAAGTGCAGCGGTTGAACGTGAACACTGGCTGGTCTATACTTATGGTATATACCAGAGGGCGAGAGATTCATGACTAGCACCGCCAAGCTCTTCAAGAACGGACGAAGCCAGGCCGTACGCTTGCCGCGCGAATTCAGGTTCGAGGGGGATCGCGTCAGAGTGCGCCGTGCTGGGCGAGGGGTGCTCGTCGAACCAGTCTTCACCGACGTCGCCGCATGGTTCGCCGAACTGGATCGACTTGCATCCGAGCCCTTTATGCCGGAGGGCCGTCACCAGCCACCGACGCCCGAGCGAGACGTTTTCAAATGACGACGTACTTGCTTGATACGAACGCCTGCATCTCGTTGATCAACGGCAGCGAGGTCAACGTACGTCGACGATTTCAGCGAGCTGTCGCTCGTGAGAGCGTGATGTTGTTGTCGTCGATCGTTACATTCGAGCTGTGGTACGGCGTGTGGAAGAGCCAGCGGAAGGACAGCAACACACAACGGCTCGAAACCTTCTTTGCCGGTCCTCTGGAATGGGTCCTCTTCGATGAAGACGATGCGCGCGCTGCGGGGGCCGTCCGCGCTGAGCTCGAAGCAGTGGGAAAGCCGATCGGCGCTTATGATGTTCTTCTCGCCGGTCAGGCGCGAAGGCGGGGCGCGACACTCGTGACCTCCAACACGAAGGAGTTCACTCGGGTACCGGGACTAAAGTGGGAGGACTGGGCGTCCTCTCGGCGCTAAACTCGCGATGTGTTGTACTGGCGCATGACGAACGCCTCACGCAGTCATGAGGACGCCGGCTGACTGCGATGCTCTCTCCATCTTTCCCACATGCGTGGCAATCGCGAAACTCGGCTGTGCACACTCGTGCGTAAACGTCGTCAACCAGGTCCCTGCCAGCCGTTGCAGGCCGTGGCGATCGCGATGAAGGTGACGATTCCTGGGTGGGCGTGATGCGAAATCGGTGATGGCGTTCAAGACCGCGTAACCGGTTTCGCCAAGCTCGCATGCATAGCGATTGCAAAGTCCCTGGATGTGCGCCTCGAGCGACGCCCACTCGTGAGCCTCGCGCGTTCCTGGTCGTGTCGATTTCAGCGGCCGAATCATCAGCGCTGCCCGCACCATCGGCTCGAATGCCGTCCGTGGGACTGTGCACTTCTTCAGCGAGCTAAACTGGTCCGACATCTTGGTTTGGAGCGTCGCCAGGCGTTCATGCGCCACCTCGAATTGGATGCCCATTTCCAGGTTTCGCTGATGCGCGAACTTGAACTGGACGATTGTGTCGGGAGCGATCAGACCATTCTGGCAAACCTTGCGATAGAAGCCGATATCGAACGCGAGCGCCCGCAACCCGTTGTAGCTGTTCGTGACGCGAATGAACGGCCCGAATGCCTCGGGTCGTTGTCCCGGTCGCACGTCGCGAAAGTCCAGTGCTGCCGTTCGGTGCACCAGATCAATTCGGCAATACCCGCCAGTTGAAGGCCCATCCGTCGCGCTCACGTCCCACTCGGCACTGTTGGTGTTCGGAAAGACATGCCGACAGCACTCAAAGGCCCAGTCGAGCGCTTCCTGGTTCGTCACCAGTTGATAATCGCGACTGACAACCCCAAGGACGCGCTGGCTGGCGACATTGACGATGGCCTTCTTGTTTTGAGCGGCGACGCGGCGCTCACCAGACTCGTCGCGCAGCATGACAAAGACGGGATGCTCTTCGACCGGGAACAGCACGTCACTCAGTAGACTCAATCTCATCGCGGGCTCCTGTCACATCCGGTCCAGTCTCAATCCGAGGGGCTTCGCCCCTCGGACTCCCCGACACGCCCTCTCGCGCGCCGCTACGCCGGCGCGCTCCGATTGCGTGGCTCGCTCGCACGGCTCGCTCGCATCTTGGAGTGAGCCTCAGGTTTGTGAGACAGCTTCCAGAGGGCTGGGAATCTTGCCCTTGCTGGCCGGATGACTGGAGCATAAATGCCGTCCGTGACAGATCAGGTCACGGCACCGCAGATAAGATCGATCACCCAGGCGAACTCCGCCACGAAACGCTCGAGCGCGGGATCGGGTTTGCCATGACTACAGGCTGTTAGCCTATAGAGTGAGATCTACGATGGACGTCACTCCGTTCTTGATCAGCATCGACGCAGAGACTCTGTCTGACCTGCGAAAGCGTATCCGCGACACGCGCTGGCCTGATTCGGCACCAGGCGCGGCCTGGGAACAGGGGACCGATCTTGATTACTTGCGACGCTTGCTTGCGTATTGGGCCGACGAATTTGACTGGCGCGCGCAAGAGCGTGCACTGAACGCCACGGATCAGTTCCAGGCCGAGCTCGACGACGTCCGCATTCACTTCGTTCATGTGCGGGCGAAACACGGAGACGGCATCCCGCTGATCCTGACCCATGGCTGGCCCAGCACCTTCGTCGAGCTGCTTCCGCTCGTCCCGTTCCTGACCGATCCTGACGCCCACGGTATCGAGGGTCCCGCCTTTGACGTGGTCATCCCTTCGCTGCCGGGTTATGGGTTCTCCGAGCGGCCTGCTGTGGTGGGCGTGAACTATCAGCACGTCGCGGGGCTGTGGCACCGGCTGATGCGTGGGCTGGGTTACGAGCGCTACGGAGCTCAGGGCGGAGACTTCGGGGCCGGGATCACCACGTTCATGGCAATGAAAGATCCCACGCCAATGATTGGCATCCACTTGAGCAATCTGGAGATGAGTCCTTACACCGGATCAGGGGCACGGCCATTATCCGCAGCGGAGAAGACGTATCTCGAGCGCAATGAGGCATTCTGGCAGGCGGAACATGGCTACAAGGCAATCCAATCCACGAAACCACAGACACTCGGATACGGGCTCAACGACTCGCCGGCCGGGCTCGCCGCCTGGATTCTGGAAAAGTGGCGCTCCTGGGCCGATTCTGCCGGAAACCTCGATCAGCGCTTCTCTCGCGATTTCCTCTTGACCACGGTGACGATCTATTGGGTCACACAGACGATCACATCCTCGATGCGGGACTACTTCGACAACGACAACAGGCGGTTCCGAGTCACGCTTGGACCACAGGACTTCGTCAACGTGCCAACTGGGATTGCGGTCTTCGCGAACACCTTTGTCGATGAGGGGACACCTCCCCGTGAATGGGCCGAACGCCTCTACAACGTGCGCCGGTGGACCCCGATGCCTCGCGGCGGTCACTTCGCCCCAGTCGAGGAGCCGGAGTTGCTCGCCCGCGATATCGCGGCGTTCTTCGATGAGTTATGAGCCCGAATTCAGGTGCGTTGCGTCCTTGGCCGACGGCCTCTCAGGCAGCGAAGTCTGGACTGACCTGCGGCGAAGACAAGGCGTATGACCAGCCCTGTCAGACCCTGGCACTACAGTCGACTGCAGACCGGGACCGATGACGACCCGGCGAAAGAGGTTCCATGGCCGACCAGTCGATCACGTGCCCTTCATGTAGAAAAAAGATCCCGCTGACACGCGCCTTACGCGCCGAAATCGAGGCGTCGCTCAAGCAGCAGTTCGACGAAACGCTGCAAGACCAGGAGCGCGAGCTGCGTGCGCAATACGAGAGCCGGCTGGAAGAGGACCTGCAGCGCGCGCAGGCAGATGCGGCGAAGAAGGCGGAAAAGAGGGTCGCGCAGGAACTCACCGAACTGAAGAACCAGGTGAAGGATCAGGCGAAAGATCTCGAGGAGGCTCGACGCCTCGAACTCTCGATGCGCAAGAAGGAGCGAGAGCTCGAACGAAAGCAGCAGGAGCTGGAGCTGACCGTCGCCCGAGCAGATCGACAAGGAACGCACCCGGCTCGTCACCGAGACGCAGGAGCGTCTTGCGGAGGAGCACCGCTTGAAAGACGCAGAAAAGGAAAAGCAGCTTGGTGACATGCGCCGCCAGATCGAAGATCTGAAGCGGAAGGCCGAACAGGGCTCGCAGCAACTGCAGGGTGAAGCCGGAGAAGGAGAACTGGAATCGCTCCTGCGGGCGAACTTCCCGTCAGACGAGATCAGCGCAATCGGCCAGGGCGTCCGTGGGGCCGACGTGCACCAGGTCGTCATCGACTCCCGCGGCAGGAAGAGCGGCGCGATCCTGTGGGAGTGCAAGAACACCCGGAACTGGAGCGACGGGTGGATCGCGAAGCTGAAACAGGATCAGCGATCGCGGCACGCCGACGTCGCGGTTCTCGTGACGGCAGCTCTGCCCAAGGGCTGCACCAGGTTTGCGCTCATCGACGGCGTTCTGGTGACGGATTTCGCCTGTGCCGCCGGCCTGGCGACGGTCTTGCGGGCGAACCTGTGTCAGCTCGCGCAGATGCGGAGCGCAGCGATCAGCAAAGAAGAAGGCCTGGAGCTGTTGTACCGATACCTGTCGGGTGTCGAGTTCCGGCACCGCGTGGAGGCCGTCGTGGAGGCGTTCACGGCCATGCGACACGACCTGGACCAGGAGCGCCGGGCCGCCGAGCGGCAGTGGGCGCGCCGTTCGCGTCAGATTGATGCGGTCACTTTCAACGTCTCCGGGATGTACGGCGACCTGCAAGGGCTGGTTCCAGCGCTGCCGCCGATCGCGCTCCTTGAATTGCCCGAGGCGGAGGAGGAGATCCTGGCAGCATCATAATGGCGATAGAGACCAGTGAAAAAACGCAGCGCCAAGCTCCACGCGACCGACAGGCCAGACGCAGCCGCCGACGATCACGCATTCGCTCTGGAGATGCGGGATGTCGTCCCGCTTGAACCGGATCCGCGTGGGCGCGTGCGTCGCGTTGCACCAATCAGTCCGCCGCCGCGTCACTCACCGCAGCGAACGGCACATGCCGACGTATCGGATCACGACTTCGTCGCGCACGGCGTCGATCGGCGCGAGATCAGGAAACTGAAAAGAGGCGAATACATCGTCCGCGACCAGCGCGACCTTCACGGCATGACGGGTGCCGACGCGCTCGCCAGCGTGAAACTGTTCATCGAGAACAGCCGGCATCGCGGCCATCGATGCGTCTGCATCATCCACGGCCGCGGGCTGCACTCAAAAGGCAACGCGCCGATCCTGAAGACGCGCGTGCGGGAGTACCTCAGGTCGCACCGGTCGGTCCTCGCGTACACGGACGCGCCGCTGTCAGACGGCGGTTCGGGTGCCGTTTACGTGCTGCTACGGAAGCAGGTCTGATGCCGAGTCCGCTGGGTCGTTTGCGACGGTTGTGTCTGGCACTGCCTGATGCCTGGGAGAAGGTCTCACACGGCGAACCCACGTTCTGGGTCGGCAAGAAGATGTTCGCCAGCTTCGCGAACGCCGCCAACCACCACGGCGCTGGCCGCCATGCGGTCTGGTGCAAGGCCACCCACGTGACGCAGGATCTCTTGCTCGCGCGCGCTCCTGAGCGGTACTTTCGGCCACCTTACGTTGGCCCGAGTGGCTGGATCGGGATCTACCTCGACGGCCATTCCGATTGGGGCGATGTCGCTGACCGACTCCGGCATGCCCACGAACTGGCGGCGCCTCGCTCCACGCGCCCGGCGAAGGTGCGCTAACCGTCAAAGCCCGATCGGATATGCGAGTCGAAGGGTCGTCACACCGTTCGCCAGGCGCGGCAACGAAAACGGCAGCGGCGGCTGGACAGCGCTGTCGACAGCAACGCCACTCACTTCGTGCTGTTGCCTCGCCGCTTCCACCATTTGTCGGCCTGGGTCAGCGTTGCGGCGAGTATCTCCCCGCGGGCCGTTGGAAATAGGACCTTTAGAGCCGTCTGGGATTTACGCACAATGCGTAAGTTCTTACGCGAATTGCGCAATACAGCAAACCGGAAACACTTTCATAGTCAAGTTACAGTCACTACCTCACCCAGCTACTCTCCCCGCAACCAGCACCTCTCGCGGCATCGCGTATCTCAATCGCCACTCGATCGTAATCGGCCTTTCCCCATCGGCCCCATCTGGATCCACCGGTCCCAAATACCGAAACGCCATCGTCACCCCGGCGCGCTCATCCGCCCGCTCCCGCACGAACAATAGCGGTGTCACACCGTACCGCGCCGGATCGAGATGCCGCCGTCCTTCGGTCGACCCGCGTGTGGTTCGGGCCTTCGACTGCCAATGAAACCGCTTCTCGTTGAGGGGGAAGTCCCGGTAACGCAGGTGTTCTTTCGTTGCTGCTGCCTTGTCGAGCGTGACGAGGAGCAGATCGAACTTCTTGCCGTGTGTGAGTTCGACCCCAGTGTAATAGTCGCGAAAGTGGCCTTCCCGGGTACGATGATCGAAGGCTGCGCTCAGCTCGACGCCGAGATACCGTGCGTGCAGCGCCAGCGGGATCTCCGGAGCGAGGGCGTGTGGTGGGGTCAGCACCGCGTTCAGCTCGCGCAAGATCGGTACAAGACCTGCAACCTCTTCGCGCAGCAACGCATGCTCAGCCCACAGCGTCTCCGCCCGGACGTCGGCGGCGATATCCTTTCCGTAGACCACCGCGTAGAGCATGCGTACCGAGCCGACGATCGGCCTCGTCGACGGGCGATTCGAGTGACGCCAGCCGCTCCCACATCCCGAGCCGACGCTCATCGCCGACGTGGATCAGCTTGTGAACATTCTCGAGCGCCGCTCTCTCTTCTTGCCCGACTGTTCGCGCATCGAGACCCGCCGACTGCCGCAGCTGCCACCAGGAGTGATCCTTGCGGTAGACGTCGTCGAGCGCGACGTCGGTCTCGTGAAGAAATGCTGCCAGCGACAGCCCGGCGTGCGCCGGCTCGCGCAGCAGGGCGCGAATACCCGCTTGGTCTGACGGAATCGCCCGGCGCATTTGAGCGATCACGTCCTCCCGGACCTGTTCATCGAAGCGCAGAAGACAGCCAGCCGGCAGGCGCCCGAACCCCTTCGAAACGAACTCGGCCAACTCGCGCGGTGTGTGGCCGAGTAGCGATCGCAGCCGCCGATCGAATCGGAACTGAAGGTGCTGTCGTCCGGTGAGGTCGAACACGACCAATTCAGCTTTGCCTGGCGCACGACGCAGGCCGCGTCCGAACTGTTGGAGGAACACGGTGGCACTCTCGGTCGGGCGGAAGAAGAATAGCGTGTTGACGTTCGGGACGTCGACGCCTTCGTTGTAGATGTCGACCACGCACAGCACCTGCACCAGGCCGGCGTCGAGATCGCTGCGAGCGCCTCGCCGTTCCACGCTCGTGGTATTGCCGGTCACGACCTGGGTCGAGAAGCCGCAGTCGGCGAAGCGCCGGGCGACCTCTTCAGCGTGTCGGACGTTCACGCAGAAAGCGATGGCGCGCATCTCGGATCGGCGCCCGATGCATTCAGTGACGGCCCGGACCGCTCGCAACACGAACGTTTCGGCCGCTCCAACGAGTCGCCCCGCGAGTTGATCGGGCGCGTAGCGACCTGCGGTCCAGGCGAGGTCACGCAGATCGGCGCCTTCAACATCCAACATGTAGTAGCGAAATGGAGCTAGCGCGTGCGGAATGGCGTTCCAGACCCGAAGGTTTCCGATCCATGGGCGTGGGAAGTGGCGCTCGTAGTCGAGTCCATCGGCGCGCTCGGGTGTGCCAGTCAGACCGATCAGCTCCTTTGGTGCCACCCGTTCGAGCAGATTGTGCCAAGAGCTAGCCGCGGCGTGGTGAGCTTCGTCAAGAATCACGTGCTCGAATGCAGCGGGATCGATCGCGGAGCCGTCACCCAGCGAGTCGATCGACGCAAATACGTGGCGCTGAATGGCAGGCCGCTCGCCCTGAAACAGCAGCTCGCCGAAGTCGCGCATTTGGAGCGTGTGGCGAAAGATGCGACGCGCTTGCTCGAGGATCTCGCGGCGGTGCGCCACATAGAGCAGCGTCTCCACGTGTCCCGCGTGCCGCAGGGCGCGGTAATCGATCGCGGCCATAACGGTCTTCCCCGTGCCGGTAGCCGCGACCATCAGGTTGCGATGCCGTCCGAGCTCGCGTGCGGCCGTGAGCTCCTCAAGCACCGGCTTCTGGAAGTCTCTCGGCTCAATCTCGACCAGCAAATCTTCACTCGAATCGTTGCGCGCGTCAGGCGAGAGAGCGCGCCCAAGCCGCGTGCGGTGCGCGTTGTTCCCGTGCTCGTAAAGTTCGAACTGATGTGCATCGGCCCAGTACTGGTCGAACGTCTCCTGCATCTGCGCTACCAGCGCCGGTTGATCCGACTGCGTCATGCGAACGTTCCACTCGAGCCCGTCGGTCTGGGCGGCGTGCGAAAGATTCGAGGAACCCACGAACGCTGTAGAGAACCCGCTGGCACGATGAAAGATCCACGCCTTGGCATGCAGTCGCGTCGCATTCTCGTCGTACGAAATCTTCACCGTAGCATTCGGCAACGCCGCCAGTCTCTCAATCGCGAACGCATCCGACGCCCCCATGTACGTCGTGGTCAACACGCGCAGGGGACGGCCGCGCGCGTCACAGTGTCGCTCGATCTCCGAGCGAAACTTCTCGAAGCCGCTCAGCTTGATAAACGCGCACAGAAGGTCGACCGAGTCGGCGCTATCGAACTCGCTCCGCAGGTGCTCAAGCAGTTGGTCGCCCTCGGCATTCACGATCAGGCTCGAGGTATGGAGCGATCCACGCGGCCGCTCTGCGGGTTGTGCGGGCCTCGCGGCGATTGCAGTGAGTCGCTCGGCGTTCAGGTGGAGTTCGTCATCGCGCTCGAAGACGCGTGGCGCGTGCGAGCGCAGCACCGCCAGCAGTGCTTCCGCTAGGGCGAGTCCCTTAGCGGAGTCAGCCTTCAGTTCGGCCAGTGCGAGGGCGAGCCCATCCCCGACCAGCGATTCGAGAACCACGCCGATCGGGTCGCTCGCGGTGAGCGCGGAGCGATACACCTGGAACGAAACGCCAAGGGCCGCCAGTTGGCGATCAAGACGTGCACTGACGATCTCGTCGTACACGCCAGCTTTCAGTTCGCTGCGCCGCCAACCTGCCATGGAACCTCCCGGGACTCAATACGCAGTATTCCGCCGGCCAAAACCTTCGCTCCCGTAAACTAGCTCATCATCGAATTTCACCATAGTGTGACAACCGCGGTCATACGTCTTTCGTTTGCCTGATACTTATGCGAGCCTCTCCTGTCCACTGTCAGGCGTACCCTGTGAAAGATGTCGATCATCGGAGAGCGCCGCTCTCCCATTGACATTCGGATACGCCAGACGAGTCCGAAGTATCGGGTCAGCTGTTTTGCTTGACGTAAAACGCGCACGACGGGCACGCCGAGGATGTGGAAATCGTGGACGATCACCAGCGTTGGGAGTGAATGATGGCGAAGAGTCGCCGACTATCGCCAGTGCACCCCGGAGAGATCCTTCGGGAGGACCTCATGACGCCGCTCGGACTGAGCATCAACGGGATCGCCCGCGACCTTCGCGTGCCTGTCACGAGGATGAGTGAGATCGTCAATGGCCGTCGCAGCATTACGGCCGACACTGCGTTGCGGCTGGCGCGCTACTTTGCGATGACGCCTCAGTTCTGGATGAACCTTCAAGCGGCGTACGATCTCGACGTGGCGACGCGCGCGTCGGCGAGCAGGATCAAGCGAGATGTTCATCCGCGAGAAGCGGCCTGATGCACCACGAGAGCTTGAGCTCGAATCGTGATTTCTCCGTCGGCGCCGACGAAGCCCTTGAACACGGCTGTTGACAGCCCATCTCACCGCCAGCTATCCCGCAGGAACGTCGTGAACGACTCATTCCACTCGCCGAGGCACGGCCAGCGTGACTTCAGTTCCTCAGTCGCCTCTGCCGACGACAAGCCGTGCTTGCGCATCAGCCAGGCGCGCAGGATCAGGCCCGTGCGACTGGCGCCGCCGTGACAGTGAACGACGACGGTGCGGTCTTCGGCGCGCCAGGCGTCGATCGTCGAGACGCAGTCTTCTACGACCGACGCCAGCCCCGGGTTGTTTCCGTCGTCGAGCAGAAAGACCTCGCGTCGGATGGGGTGATCGCCGAAGCAGCTGCCGACGCGGCACAACGACAGGACGGCCCAGTCGCGGTCCACACTGGAGGCCGCGCCGAGGTCCGCCGCAAACACCCCAGTCTCGATCTCCGTCGGCCCTCGCCGAGGGCCGAGCGGTGTCTCCGACGCGCCCGTGTCGCCGAGCAAACGCATCGTCAGATCCTGTAGATCATGCGCGCGGTACGTGCGTCGTCCGTCCGGAGTAGTGATGTGTCCGTGAACGTATGTCATCCACCGGATCGGAATGCCCTGGATGCCGACCCTCGCGCCGGCCAATGCTCCCGTCACCGCCGCGACGGTGTCGGTGTCGCCGCCGAGATCGATCGCCGCCGTCACCGCGTCGGCAAACGAATCGGCATGCGTTCGCACCGCCCAGACGGCCTGCGCGAGACATGTCCAGACGGTTCCGTTTGGCAGGTTCGTGTTCGCAGGCTGCCATCGCGCGTCGAGCATTTCGCGATAGCGCGCCTGATCGGACGGCAGGTCGGCCAGCGCCGCGTCGAGCGCGGCAAAGGGATCGTCGCCGCGCACGGCCGCGCGGATCATGAGATGGAAGAGCGCGGTGCCCCACCCGGCCGCCGGATCACCGTGCGTGACGATCGAGGTCTGGCGAGCCGCATCAACCGTCTCGTCCGCTGACGCCGCGGCAAATCGCACCGCCGTCGGCGTCGCGCGCATCAGCGATCCGTTCCCGGCGCTGTTGTTCGGGTTGCGCTGATAGTAGGACTGTGCCGACTCGTTCCACGGAAGATGTGATCCGAGCACCGCGCGCGTTTGCACACCGACGTCCTTTGCGTCGGCCGCCCAGACCTGGAAACGCTTGAACAGGTCCGCGCCATCGATGCCGCCACGGGTCAGGATCGACTCGGCCTGGACGATCGCCATCTGTGTGTCGTCGGTGAACTCGCCCGGTTCCCATACCTGATTGCCGATCATCTCGCCAATGCCGCCGAGCACCGGCCGCGGAAACCTCTTCGAGTATTCACGTGGCTTCCCGAATTCGAATGGCGCGCCGAGCGCGTCGCCGACCGCCGAGCCGATGACCGCGCCGAGCGCGCGATGGCGGAAGGCGAGATCGTCAAGCATCGAATTGTCCATGGTTGCCACGCGTTGACCTTCACCTGCAACGATCTGCCGACAGAAGCCATCAGGCTGTCATGAATGCGCTCCCATGTGCGAGCCCGGCCATTTTTATCCGAGGGGCTTTCGCCCCTCGGACTCCCTTACACGCTCTCTGCGCGCCGCTTCGCGCGCGCTCCGTTCGCGGGCCACCGTGGCTCGCTCGCGTTGCTCCTGCCAGCGGTTCAGCTGGCTGCTCGTAACCACGGTGAAAACTTCAAAGACGCGGTCGGACGTGCAACGAATCGCGCAGACGCGAGTAATATCTGGCAGGTCACCGAGCGCAGGTGTAGTCCGACGCACAACGTGACGGAGCGATTTGCGTGGAGACGCTCTGGTGAAGGGGGAGGGATGTATGTCGCATCGACTTGTCGGTCTGATGTTCCTCGCGGCACTGGCCATCGACGGAGCGGAGTGCAGACTCGAGGCGCAGGGAGTCGTGACCCACGAGTTCCCGGGGATCACGCACATCACCCGCACCGAATCATACCCATCGTTCCAGTGCCCAGGCTGTCCGTCGCCGACGCCTTCGCCTCGGTTGGCGCGGATGCACATCCTGCTGGTCGATCTGACTGCGCCCGAGATTCGTCTCAAAGTGGCGCCCGAAGGGACGAACCTTCCAGAACCCAATTTCCCGACGCCGGGATGGCCGCTCCCGCCGCCGCTGTTCGAGGTCGTCCGCCAGACCACGCTGAACTTCATCCAGGCTTCCCACGCGCAGGCGGCGGTCAATCTTCACTTCTTCGCACCTTTCCCCGTGCCGGCCGGGTCGACACAAGGCGCCTACGCGTACCTCATCGGGCTCGCGGCTTCCCGAGGCAATGTCTACTCCGCATTCGAGGCGCCCTTTCAGAACTATGCAATCGTGACCGACGCGCCGGCCATCAATATCGATTCGTCGAACAACGCCGGGATCGTCACGAGGGATCCGAATGTCGCCGACGGACTACACGTCCTGCAGAACGTGCAGTTGTGGAATGCGTTCGCGGGATCGGCGCAGATTGTCACCAACGGCGTGACAACCATCCCGACCTACAAGGACGCGACCCATCCGGACGATCCGCTCACACCCAACGGGACCTACACACGCGACGGGAGACATTGGTACGACCTGAGCAACGCCCGGACGGCCATCGGACTGACCAGAGACAACCGCACGCTCGTCATCTTCACTGTGGACGGCACGAACGGCGGCCACGGAATGCAGGGGGGCGAAGTTGCGGATCTCCTCATTCGCGATTACGGCGTCTACAACGCGCTCAACATGGATGGCGGTGGCTCGACCACCGTGGCGCTCGAGGATCCGGTGACGCACGCAGCGGCGAGTGGTGAACTCGCCGTCCGACAATCCGCCCCGGGCGGAAGCGAGCAACCTCGCGATCTACTCGGACGGCATCCCTCCGGTTACGACGGCAACGCTGCAGCCGGCTCCCAATGCGAATGGCTGGAACAACACGAACGTGACCGTGGCTCTGAACGCCACCGATCTGGCGAGCGGGATCTCTGATACACCGGTCGGCTGGGTGGATCAGGTTCGGTATTCACTGACCGGCGCGCAGGTGAAAGATCAGCAGATCGTGCCGGGGAGTTCGGCGTCCGTGGGGCTTTCTGCCTCGGGGACGACCACCGTCAACTACTTCGCGACCGACGCGGCCGGCAACGATGAAGCGGCGAAGAGCCTGGCCGTGCGCCTCGATGGCGCCGCGCCGACGATCAAGGGCCTCTCATCGACCGGCTGCTCCCTCTGGCCTGTCAACCGCGAGCTTCGTCAAGTCGCGGTCGTCAGCGCAGAAGATCTCGTCTCGGGTGTCGCCTCGCTCGAGGTGACCGCGACCAGCAGTGAGCCGTCAGACGGCGCTCCGGACGTCGTGGTCACGCAGAACGAGTCCGGGGCGTATGTCGTCCAGCTGCGTGCTGCACGCCTGGGCACCGGCAAGGGACGCGTTTACACGGTGACCGCGAAGGCGACGGATCTGGCGGACAACACCAGAACGATGACCGCGACGTGCGTCGTTCCTCACAATCAGTAACTCAGACGGTCACGACCGGGCGATGACCCGGTCGAAAGTCGTGGAGTTTCGATGAACGCCGGCGTCTCTGCGCTTCACCGCTGCTGTCCCGTGATCGAGTTGCGGCAGTACACGCTGAAGCCTGGTCAACGCGACGTGCTGATCGATCTGTTCGATCGACACTTCGTTGAATCGCAGGAGGCCGCTGGCATGACCATCGTCGGGCAGTTCCGCGATCGGCGGCGTCCGGATCGATTCGTCTGGATCCGCGGCTTTCCCGACATGGGAGCCGCCATCAGTCGCTCGAGCGTTTTTACGGAGGTCCGGTGTGGGCGGCACACCGGGGGGCCGCAAACGACACGGCGCGGATGCGGCACTGCACCGAATGGATTGAGTTCGACGCACACTCAGATGTGCAGCCTCTGCTCAACAGCCTCGGCCAGCTCGATCGGTATGCAGCCATACGCGACGGCAACGCCATCGAAGGCGTCACGCTGCGGCTGTTCAATCCGGCGACCGGTGAATGGTCGCTTCACTGGACGGACACGGTGAATCCAGGCGTTCTGCTGCCTCCCATGGTGGGACGGTTCACTGGCGATGTGGGTGAGTTCTTCGGCGACGAACTCGTCGACACCAGGAGGGTTCTGTGCCGTTTCGACTGGACGCGCACGAATCCCGGCTTCTCCGCGCTGGGAACAGGCGTTCTCGGACGATGGGGGAAAAACATGGGAGACGAACTGGATCATGACATTTACTCGACGGGCTGGATAACGCCCGCCTGAATGCGCGAGGGAGTCAAGGCAGGCAAACCCACCGGGCCACAACTCGAGGGACGGCGTCGCCCAATCCGACCGAACAGTTCCGACAGACCGACACGCAGAGTCAAGCGTGATTCCGCCGACGCCGCGTGGCGAGGAGCGCGAGCCCGCCTGCCGCGAGGAAGAACGTCGCCGGTTCTGGGACCGGGTTTGAAAAATCGGCGTGATGTGCATCCCCGTTGAGGTCCACCAGCGACACCGAAAATCGGGTGCAGCAACCGGGGATGACAAGATCGAACGCCAGAAGATTCATCGTGCCAGGCGTAAAGCTGGGCAGCTGATTGACAAACATCGGGTCGGGAGATGGAGGAAACACGCCGGAAAGGTCCGTCAATCCGTCGCGAGCTCGAACACCGACTGTGTTCCTGTAATCACCGCCGACAGGTGTGACGGCGATCAGGAAGGCAATGAACTCCTGATTCAGGTTCGAAGTGAAATCGATCGTTCGTGTTCCGAACGTGACGATGGGGTTGATAGTCAAATCGATGCTGACGGGTGAATCGAGCGGGAGGGGAATCTGGATCGGGTCTGCTCCGGCATCGGCGGGCACCAGCAGCAGGCCTAGCAACAGCAGCGGCCGAAATGTGCGCATGGCCTTACTCCTCATTCCAGGATTAAGCACAACACTCTCGAAACGGTCGACTACGCGAAGACGGCACTTGACCGCCGTGATTGGGGAACCGCGAGCTCACTTTGAGCAAAGTGGGTCCATTGAACACCCTTCACAAGGGGGCGGAACACGCCGTATGCACGTTTTAGCCCACTTTCCGTGAGTGGAGGCCGGCGATGCCCGGTCAACCATTTCGGCTCCGCTCTCGTCTATACTCAGCGTCGCTACATATAGCGAGGCATTGTGTTCAGTCCTGAATTGAAAAAGGGCAGCAGCGAGATGCTGATTCTGTCGCTGCTGGAAGCGCGGCCGCGGCACGGCTACGAACTCGGAAAGCTGATCGAGGCGCGGTCCGGCGGGCGGCTCACGTTCGCGCTGCCGACGCTGTACCCGACCCTCCTGCGCCTCGAGAATCGCGGTCTGATCAAGGGCCGGTGGGTCGAAAAAGCCGGGCGAGCGCGACCGCTGCTTTTACCGCCTGATGCCCGAAGGCCGTCGCGCCCTGGCGGCGCACCGGGAGACGTGGAAGGCGTACGTGAACGCCGTCAACGCGGTGATGGAGGGCGGCGATGCGTGACTGGAACGCCTACGTCCGCGCGCACCTGTCGCTCCCGGCATTGACTCCTGAGCGTGAAGCGCACATCGTCCGCGACCTCGCCGCGCAGCTCGAAGACTTCTACCGCGACGCGGTCGCGCATGGCTCGAGCCACGACGAGGCGGACGCGTTCGCGCGCCAGCAGATCCGCGACTGGGATCGACTGGCGCACGATGTCGCAAGCGCCGACCGCCGCCACCTGCGTCCACGCGGCGACCGTCTGACCGACGCCGCCGAGCACATGCCACACCCCCAGCGAGGAGTTCTACTGATGGTCGCCCATATCCTGACCGACACGCGTTACGCGCTTCGCCAGATGCTGAAGGCGCCCGGATTCACGGCCGTCGCGGTGCTCACGCTCGCGTTCGGCGTCGGCGCATCGAGCGCGGTGTTCAGCATTGTCAATGCCGTGATGCTGCGGCCGCTGCCCTACCCGCAGCAGGATCGCCTCGTGAGAGTGCTCGAGACTCGTGCCACAGGTTCGGCCGTTTTTCCGTCGCGCCGGCCAACTTTCTCGACTGGCGAGCGCAGAACACCGTCTTCGACGGGATCGCCGCCTTCGGGCCGGGCTTCGAGACGCTCGTCGGCGCCGAATCAGCAGAGAGGATTCCGCGTGCGGCGGTGTCGTGGAATATCTTCGACGTGCTCGGCGTTTCTCCCGCGCTTGGCCGGACGTTCCGCCAGGACGAAGACCGTCCCAGGCAGAACAACGTCGTCATCCTGAGCCACGGGATGTGGCAGCGGCGCTTCGGAGGCGATCCGCAGATTCTCGGGCGCACGATTACGTTTAGCGGTGAGCCCTCGACGGTCATCGGCGTGATGCCCGAGGACTTTTACTTCCCGAACCGGACGACCGAGTTCTGGCGACCACTGGGACTGAATCCCGCGAATGCAGCCCGCGGCGCCCACTATCTGGCGACGATCGCGCGATTGAAGAACGGCGTCTCGTTGGATCAGGCGGGGGTCGAGATGCGGGGCATCGCGGCGCGTCTCGCACAGCAGTATCCGGCGACCAATCGCGACGAGTCAGCCGAGACGATCGGGCTTCGCGAGCTCATCGTCGGGCCGGCACGGGCGATGCTATTCACTCTTCTTGCCGCGGTGGGCATCGTCGTGCTGATCGCGTGCGCGAACGTCGCGAATCTGCTGCTCGTGCGCGCGTCCGTCCGCGAGAAAGAGATCGCGATCCGCGCAGCGATGGGCGCCGGTCGGCGCCGAATCGTCGCGCAAGTGCTGTCGGAGGGCATCGTGCTCGCCTTCACAGGCGGCATTCTCGGAGTGCTGCTCGCGTATCTTGCGGTCGCGCCGCTGCGGACGCTCGGCCAGGGAAACATCCCGAGGGCCGCGGAGATTGCGCTCGACTGGCGCGTGCTCACGTTCACCGTGTTCGTCACGGTCCTGACAGGCATCCTCTTCAGCCTCGCGCCGGCATGGCACGCGGCGCGCAGCGGCCTGGGCGCACTCTTGAAGGAAGGTGCACGATCGTCTGGCGGCATCGGTGGACTGCGCGTCCGTAACACGCTGCTCGTCCTCGAGGTCGCGTTGTCGATCGTGCTCCTGGTCGGCGCCACGCTCCTGCTGCGCAGCTTCGTGCAGCTGACGCGCGTGGATCCCGGCTTCCGCCCGGAACAGGTGCTGACCTTCTCGGTCGCGCTGCCGCAGACGACGTATCCGGAGGATCCTCAACGCATCGCGTTCTTCGACCGCCTCGACGAGCGGCTGCGCGGCATGCCGGGGGTCCGCGCGATGGGCATGGTGCAGACCATCCCGATTCGCGCCGACTATCTGCTGTCGTTTTCGATCCAGGGGCGTCCGTCGGAGCCCGGAAAGGAACCGTCGGCGAATTACCGCGTGATCACTCCCGGTTATTTCGAAGCTCTCACGATCCCCCTGCTTCGCGGGCGGCTGTTCACGAACGCGGACGTGCCGCCGCGGCAGGTGGCCGTGATCGACGAGGCGTTCGCGAAGCAGCATTTCGCCGGCGAGGATCCGATCGGCCGCGGCATCGACATCGGCAACGGCACCGACGGCTTCTACGAAATCGTCGGCGTGGTCGGCAGCGTCCGGCACGAGGGGCTCGACACCAATGCGCGCCCGACGATGTACGTGCCGTTGCGGACTGACGTGTTCTCGACGATGTGGGTGATGGTGAAGACGGCGGGAGAACCGGAAGCCGTTGCGCCCGCGGCGCGGCAGGTGCTGCGCGAGCTCGACGCCGCGATTCCGGCCGCGTCGCTGGACCGGCTCGATACGGTCATCACCGAGTGGGTTGCGCCGCGCCGCTTTTCGATGCTGCTGCTGTCGGCGTTCGCGGTCGTCGCGCTCTTCCTCGCCGCCGTCGGCCTGTACGGCGTGGTCGCGTACGCGGTGAGCCAGCGCACGAGGGAAATCGGGCTGCGGATGGCCATCGGCGCGCAACGCGGCGACGTCCTGCGCATGGTGGTTGGCGGCGGCATGAAGCTCGCGACGGTTGGCGTCGTGGTCGGGCTGGTGACGGCGCTCTGGCTCGCGCGCTACGTCGCCAGCATGCTCTTCGGCGTCACGTCGCTCGATCCCGTCAGCTACAGTGTGACCGCCGCCGTGCTGCTCACCGTCTCCGCGATCGCCTGTTACATCCCCGCGCGTCGAGCGACAACGGTCGATCCATTGGTGGCGTTGCGAGCAGAGTAGGCGCGGACATCGTCCTGCAGCAGCGAGGACGTTCGATCAGTGTCGCGGAGGTGCCGCTGCGGTGGCCGTTGAATCCGGAACCAGCATCCGGATCACGCCATCCTGTCTCGAGGTGAGCAGCAGCTCGCCATCGCGAGATCGGCCGATATGCAGGTCGACACGAGGAAGGCTCGTCCCCATCGTTCGTTCGACGAGTTCGCGCATGGACACTCCGATGCGGTTACCACCAGCGTCGCGCATGTAAAGCTGGATTTCTTCGATGCGCGCCACGGTCTGAGGAATGCCATCGTCAGCTTTCTTCAACTCGGCGAGGTCGGCCGCGAACAGACGTCCGTTCTGGATGTCGCCGAACACGAACTTGCCTCTCAGTGCGGCGATCCGGCCGTGGTAAGCGAACCCGTCGGTGACCGCGTGACCCTCGTCGTGATCGTAGATCGCGACTGGATAGGTGAGTCCGTCCTTCTGACGCCCGTCTAGCACCTCCGGAGGAAGAGGAAACAATTCATTGAGTTGGCCGCCGCGCCACCGGCCGTTCTCCCAAAGTCCCTCGCGCTTCATCCAGCCATAGTTCTCGCCGTTGCGGACGATGTTGATCTCCTCGATGTTGTTCATGCCGATGTCCGAGGCGAACATCGTCCCATCTGTGTCCCAGGAGATTCGGTGGGCGTTCCGGAAGCCGTACGCATAGATTTCGCCGAGCGTCTTCGGGTCGCCGTCTGACGCGAACTTATTGGCCATCGGAATCGTGTAGTCGCCGAGACCCTTCGTTCCGCCCGTCACTTTCGGACTGCGCGGATCGAAGCGCAGGATGGCCGTCATGATGGAGTCGAGACGTTGTGTCTGGCTCGCCGTGTTCGAGTTCGGTCCTCCGCCGTTGCTGAATCCATGATCGCTGCCGCTGGTGTAGAGCAGACCGTAGTCAGGATCGCCGGGCTTTGCCGTGGGATTGAATTCGGCGGTCCCCATCGGGTGCCCGAGGTTCTCGACCACATGAGCCTCCCGAAGGAGTTCTCGTCGCGTTCCGGCAAACGTGTTGGCGGCGGGGTTTGTCGCGTGCCACTCGGTGATGATGTTGTGGTAGGTCACATCTTTTGCGGTGAACCCCGGAGGGATGAAGTCGGGCGTCTTTGGATTGCCCGGACCGCGTTCGGCGTGGACGGTATAGAACAAGCCGTTTCGCGCGAACTCAGGATGAAAGGCGAACCCGATGAATCCGCTCTCGAGCCGGCCATAGACGGTTTGCGGAAACAGCTCGGCAAGGTTGGCATACACCTGGGGTTGATTGTTCGCGTCGATGATGTAGAGGAAGCCGCGCTGATCGTTGGCGAAGCGGCGGCCGTCAGGTAGATCGCGCACGAAACTGATGCGCGCCCATCCTGCCGGCGTCACGTCTTGATCAGCAGGACGGATCCCACGCGTATCCGGAAGGCGCACGACATCTTTGATCTCGACCTCTAATCCGCGTTTCGTAATCGGGGCGGGAATTGGATTGGTCGTGATTTGCGCCGCGATCGTCGCCACGGTGCCGATCGCGAGCAGGAGAGCGATGACGTATCGGATGGCGTTCCGCATCAGACCTCCCGCGAGTATGACGAAATGGCGCTAGGTCGTAGCAAGCACCAGATGCTCAATGGCCAGCATCTTACACCTGGCCTCGCGGTACCAACGTGAGCGCGCTCGCGCGGCTGATATCTGGCGCGGGCGACGGTCGCCGCCATTGCGAGCAACACGAGAGTGGTCGCGGCGGAGCTGAATTCGCGCCGCGAGAGATGAAAGATGGTTGCCGACACCATCACGATCATGAGGCCGCCGGCGGCCCATGCCACCAGCCAGGGCTCGATCCCGGTGATTGCGGGAACCGTGAGGCCGACCGCCGCCAGAATCTCGGCGACGCCGATGAACAGCTGAAACCACCGCGGGAGCTCCGCGTTCATTTGCTGAGCGATCGCGGCCGGCGGGAACAGCATCATGGCCCCGTGCGCAAGGAAGACCAAGGCCAACAGAATTTGCAGGACCCATACAAGGCGGTTGCCCGATCGGGGTCGATGAGGGGCGGTCGCGGATGTGGTCTTCATGGGGAGAACTCCTTAAATTTCACCAACTCATCAATTCAACAATGCTTCACCGTCATCCTCTCATAGAGCCTGCACTCAGGCCTGGTGTTTGACAACGGTAGTACTGACGTCAGCGCCGGGGATGCACATGGCTCTTGAATCCCACGTTCGTGGTGGCACTGGAAGGAGCGCATGGCGGTCAGCGGCAGGCTACTTGATCACGCGCAAGTTGCCTGGCGCGGTTGGCGTCGTCAGGATGCCCTGATCGAACCTCACCGACACACCAGCTATGGTTACCGTCGCAGTTCGGGCGATCGTGCCCGTGTTCGCGCCGACGGTGTAGGTGGCCGTGCCGGATCCCGGGCCGGCTCCAGTCAGTGAAATCCATAATGTGCCGGACGAGGAGGTCCAGGCGCAGGACGAGAGGGTCGTGACATTAATGGTGGCGGTGCCGCCAATCGGCGGCACGGTGACCGTCAGCGGCGCGACCGTGAATGTGCACGTCGCCGCTTGTTCGGTGACGTCGAACCTCGTGCCCGCGATCGTCAACGTGGCAGTCCTCGACTGTGTCGTCGGGTTGGCCGCAGCGGTCACGGCTATGCTCCCCGGGCCCGTGCGCGCACTGCCATTCGCGATCGTGACCCACGATGCCCCACTTGTCGCTGTCCATGTGCATGTGGCAGCGGTCGTCACGGTTACCGTGCTGTTCCCGCCAGTTGCCGCAAACGTGTGACTGATCGGCGACAGCGTGAACGAGCACGGCGTGCCGGCCTGAGTCACCGTGAACGCGCTGGTGCCGATCGTCACGGTACCCGTTCGCGACGCGGGTTCCGGATTCGCAGCCACATTGAACGTCACCGTGCCGGTCCCACTTCCTGTCGCTCCCGTCGTCACCGCGATCCAGCCGTCAGTAGTGACAGCGGTCCACGCGCATCCCGCTGCGGCGGTGACGGCCACTGTCACCGTGGCTCCCACGCCCGGCAGTGACTGGCTCGATGGTGAGAACGTCGGTGGACACGGCAGGCTGAACGCGAAAGTATTCGAGCGCGCGCTGGGAGTTGCGCCGCCAGGTCCGACCGCGCTGACGACCGCCTCGTACATCACGCCGAGCGTGAGAGGGATAGGGAGCAGCGCGACGAAGTCGACACGGATCATTCCGTCGGCGTCGGGCGTGGGCTTCCCAAGGTTTACCGTCTGTTGCGCGACGGTGCCGTCAGCAATTAATACATCCAGCGTGTAATTCGTGACGAGAGCAACGCCGGACGTCGGGTCTACCGTGTCGTGGTCAGGTGAAGGCGTGAATTCTATGCGGCGTGCGTCCGTAATTGATTGTGCGTCAACGGCTGGGGCGATCGAGAGCACGAGTGCGAGCACCGCCACGCCATAACCAGCGGGTCCACGTACTGCGTATCTCGAGTCTGACATTCCTTCCGAACGGCGCAGCGCCGTGCATGATCCGGGCCGAGTTTTCGGCCGCGCGCCTGTCCCGAGCGAGCGTCAATTATTCGACGCGAGCCGAAGGACCTGTCCTGAGGGAGCGTTCAGTTTTCAGCGCGAGTCGAAGGATGCCTTAATCAAGGCTCGGTCGGGCAGGTCCGACCACGCTTGCGGCGTCGGTGTCGGATGACGATGCGTCGCGGACAGCTCGCAACTGCTTGCGGACCCGGCTGATGGCGTCGCGGAAGGCAGGGCGTCCGGTTACGTTGTGCTTCCGACTCCAATAGGACAACTCGCGCAACGCATCGTCGATTTCTGGGTCGCTGGCGCGGATCAATGCCTTGACGTAATCGCGAATGCCCGCGGTGAAGTCGCCACTCAAGAGTCGCGCGAGCGCGAGTTCGAAACCCCATTCCGTACCTGACGACCGACGGCGCGCTGTTCGAAGCAACTCGATCGCCTGACCGAACTCGCCCCGGGCGAGCCGGATCATCCCGAGCGGCCCGTAGGTCCACGACTCGCGCGGCGCAAGACGCCGAGCGACGCTGCCGTCGCGTTCCGCGGCCCGGATATTTCCTAGCCGTGCGTGGATGAGCGTTCGCAGCTGGATGGCTTCTAACCGTTGCGAGTCGCGAGCCAGGAGGCGGTCGAGATCACGAAGCGCAGCCCTGTACCGCCCGAGCGCGACTCGACCGCTCGCGCGAAAGTAGTACGCGGAGTCGTTCGGGATGTGCGCTCGAATGGCGTTCGACAGGTCGGTTTCGGCTTCGGCGAACCGCTGCTGACTTTGGCGCGCAATACCACGGCCATAGCTTGCCTCGCCGATGTTTCCTCCGTGCTCGAGCACGTAGTCAAAGTCAGACTCTGCATCCAACCACCGGCTCTGGGTGAGCCGCTCCGAGCCTTGTGCCAGATGACGGTCCGTCTCGCTCACCTCCGTGCTCGTTGCAGCTTCCTCCAGGACTTCGAAGAGTGTCTGGCTGGTCGAGTCCACGTCGCCGCCTCGTATGCCCGACACTTTACCGATCGCGTCGCGGCGGTGTCCCTCCATCGATGCGGCGAGCATGTAGAAGGCCAGCGGTTGCTCCTGAACGGCTTTGGCGGCCCAGCCGTGGCCGCGCGGTCGGTACCTGAGCGCGAGATGGTTTCCGAGATCCGCTGGCGGCTCCCGTCGTTCATCGTGGACGAGGAACACGCGCTTGCCGGCCCCTTGCGCGACGCCGACCTCCCAGAGCACGTTCGGGTTGGGCTCCGTGACGTCTGCCAGCAATGCGCCCGACTTCATGATCATGGCGACTAGAGGCGGCGAGAAGTCTTCCCTTCCGAAACCACCCCACGCTCGGATACAGCGGTAGCCTACGGCGGCAAGAAGCGGTTGGTAATACGCGGCGAAGTACCCCTCATATGGCTCGCGGAAGGGCATCGCGACAAAGCAGGTCTTCGGCTCTGGAGGAAGATCCCGCAGGAACGTCATCGCAAGCCTGAGCGCAGGCGAAACAATCTCAGCGACCGATCGAGCCGGCTGTCCGGAGACGTCGACCAGCGCGTCGAACCCCTCCACTGGCAGCTTCTGGCGGGCGAGCAGGATGTGTGCAGCGTGTCGGGCTCGCTCTGCTTCCGCTCGATCGCGCAAGCGCTTCAAGATGTATTGAACGGCACAGAATCCGATCCCGAAATAGTCGACGAGCGCATAGGGACGTTCCCCCAGCAACTCCAGCAGCCGAGGGACTTGCGCAACGCACCAAGCATCGAAGTCCTTGTGCTTGGGTGGAATCTGAGCAGGTATCCCGACTTCCATCAAAAAGTGCTGCATTCGCCCACGAAAGAATCGGTACTTCCTCCGGGCGAGTTTGAACTTCGACATCTGCAGGAAGACCCCGAACATGAACCCGTTGACGCGGCAGTAGAGCTTCGAGTACGGCCGCCGTAATCCGCGCGCGGGTAACGTGACGTCGGCCTTGGTCGACGAAATGCGGTGCTTGCGAGGCATATAGATAGTCGAGGCAACTAAAGCGCGCGTCGAGTCATTCGCACACCGGCCGCGAGAAAAGATCAGTCACGCAACGGCCGCGGCGATCCGGCGCTTCCAGAAGGTATGACAATGCAGATCGTCGGACGCCTCTGCGTAGACGCCATCCTTATCGTCCAACCAGCGTTGAAATTCGGCAGTGGCCCACGCATCGTAGCGATCCAGTGTCCGCGCGTCGCCCGTGACGAGGAAGGCATTCACGGCGTCCGACGCGGCGAGTGCGCTTTCGACAGCGCGGCGGATGCCGCTGCCCGAGAGCGGATCCACCGCATACGCGGCGTCGCCAATCGAGAGTGACGCGCGCGTGCAGAAATGGCTGACTACGGCTCGTGCGCGCATCGATCAGCCGCAGGTCGAGAACGTCAGGCAAGGCGGGCAGGTGCAGACGGAGAAGCCGGCTCGATGCAAACTTGCGCCTGAAGAAAGACGCGCGCTCTTTGGGCGTTCTCGGCAAGAGGTCAGCGTCGGACAGATAGACGGCGGCTCCGTGACCGCTCGCATCGGAAGACGAGTACCACCAGCCGTCTTCGTCCGCTTCGAGCAGCATGATCTGGACGGGGGATGGCGGCAGATCCATCCGGCACGCCATCGCGATCAGTCGATCGAAATACAGACGGTCAATCGGTGCCGGCCTCAGTGGGGGTGCGGCCCGCCCGCCCGCCTGGATGAGCATGGGAGCGCTCGCCGTCATCCTCCGCCCGTCCGCGTCGCTCAATTCGAGTGTCCAGCAACCGTCGGCCGCTTGCGCCGTCCGGTGCACGACGGTAATCGGTAAGAAGTGAGCTCCCGCCGAGACTGCAGGCGCGAGCAGGTCACGATCGAAGACGGATCGCGTCGACGGCGACGCCGGCGTCGCATGCGAAAAGCTGGTAATCGAAGAATCCCGGTTGGCGGTCCCAGAGTCCATGAACGCCGCGGCACACACCGTATTTCTGCGTCACGTCGAAATCGATGAGACGGTGATAACGCAGCAGCTGCACCGTCGCCGGCGCGAGCACCTCCACAGGCTTCCAGCGAGAAGACGTGCGGTCGATGAGCAACACCGCACGACCAGCGCGGCTCAGGAATGCCGCACACGCGCAGCCGGCGGGACCAGCGCCAACGATGATGACGTCTCCAGACCAGCGATGCGGCTCCATCGCAATCCGCTACACGGCCGGGTCACGAAGCGACTCTTCTTGAACCTCCTGACCGCCGACATCCGGCCGCCTGGTGATCACACCGAGTCGCATCACGCGGTTCACGAGGTCCTGGTGGTTCGTGATGCCTCTGTCCCAATCCGGACGTGGAGTCGCCGCACCCGGCACCCTGTTCGGGCGCTGCGTCGGCCACCAGCCGGAGGCGCACTTCATGAAGTCAGCCTGCCACGGCAGCGCCATCAGCGCCGTGAGATCGCCCGCCCCCACCTTGGTGTGATCGAGGCGGAACTCGAAGGGCTGGCGGTAGATCGACGTCTTCGTCAGGATGATTCCAGCTTCGATGCCTGGAAAAAAGCCTTCGCCGACGGTTCCGTCGAGCGCGGCCCGTGTGAGGGTCGTCGCAGCGGCGGGGTCGGGAGGCGTGGCGGTGCCGAAGTCAGCGATGAAATTGCCGAGTCGATACTTCTCGAGATAGTCCTTCTGCCACGCACGCAGACGGAATGTGTAGTCAGGGTGCGTGAACGCCGTTTCGACGCGGAGCACACCGGTGACGGCATTCTTCCGGCGGGTCGTCACCTGAGGCGTGTTCGACGTGTCCGACAGCTGGGTAAAGTTCGATGAGATCGCTGGCCACGTGACGTCATCGTGGACCCAGCGCAGACCACGCGCGCGCTTGATCAGCGGAAGAATGTGATCCGTGAACGACGGTTGAGCAGGAATCGTCGTCAGATTCGCGCTGAGCGCCGCCTGCAGCACGGTGTCGTAAAGCGTCACGACGCCCTGTACTGCCGGAGCGAAGTCGGGCGGCGCAACGATCACCCATGCCGGTTCGGCATTGACGACGGTGCCGTCGGCGAATCGGATTGTCGCCGTAACCGGCCCATCCGAGAGGTCGTCGTGCCAGCCCGGATTGTTGTAGAAATCAGCGCCGATCGAAGCGTTTTCGAAGGTGCGCGAAACACCCGCTCCGCCGAGGATGAGCAGGTTCGCGTCGCGATCGAGGCGGAGCTCTCCGAGCGGCACCGCATGACCGAGATAGGTGCCTGAAAGTGTCACCGGCCCCGGTTGCGAGCCCGAGATGCTGCGGACTGTAGAGTCGATGATGCGATTCTCGCGGCCAGTCTGCACGGTGATGGCATTCGGCGCGCTCGCAGGCGGCGAGGTCGGTCTCTGTACCGCATCCTTCTTGTTCACCAATTGCACCGACCACTCGACCGTCGCGCCAGCCGGAAGAGCGGCCCGTTGGCCGGCTGACGCGGCATCGTCGAATTCGTAGAGCCGGAAACGAGCGGCCTGCCGCTTGACCTGAAAGCTCGTCGCGGGATTGCCGCTGTTCCCGGTCTTGTACTCGGTCAGCGGTGTCTCGGTGCCGTTGGCCTGGAGCTCCGTGCCGGGCGATTCGGGAACCTCCGCTGCGATGAAGAACTCCGTCTCGCTGTTGCCGATGCGCGCGATGCCGATGGGCGGGTAGATGCGGTACTGCATGGTGATCTCCCAAGAACGTGGCGAAGGCTTACGTGCTGAGGCCGGACTGAATCAGCGTTCGACGAACGACGTCGCTTTGTTCGATGTTGCCGATGCGAATCGAACCGTCGAAGTCCAGGATCTCGCCGGTAGGAGCATCCTTGAACTCGGGACTGTTGCGAATGGCCTCGATGATCTCGGTTTGCGACGCCAGCAGCTGCTCGTGACGCCGCCAGCGCTGCGTCTCCTGCTCCGGTAGATCGTCAAACTGAACACCGAACGGCGGCGCCGCATCGGTGACGCCGACCATGTCTCGAATCGAGAGTAACTGCTCGACGATCTCCCAGATGAAATGCATGTTCGCGTAGGCGAGCCCGATCAGCCCCTTCCGGCTTGGGGATGTATTCGGAGTCGCGAGGCCGTGCCACAGATCCAGGAGCAGGAGGTTGTAACGGCTGTCGAACAGCTCGGCCCACAGTTTCGCGTACGGCGTGAGGATGGCCGCGCTCGTTCCAGCATCCGGCGCCGGCGCGAGACGGGCGACCGGATTGACAGGCAGCGCGGTGACTTGCAGCTGTCCGCTCTGTAGTTCGTCCAGCAGTTCCAGGAACTCAAAGAAGTGCGAATCGTGCGTGGCGCCAAGACCCTCGCCTTGCTCCGAGACTTCGCTGATCAGATCGCGGGCCGCAGCGGCGGTCGAGACCGAGCCGAGGATGAATCCCGTGACGCTGCCTTTGACCCAATCGCCGCGCGTGGCCTCAGCCTGCGCGACGACCGCCGGCTCGGTAAAGTCCTTTGGATCGAGGTGCCAGCCGGCCTTCAACCCAACCGACGCGCTGGGCGATAGATGGAAGGGTGCGATCGGTGTGTCGTCGGCCTGGAACAACCAGAAGAGCTTTGCGTACAGCGCGCCGACGCGATGGGGTGTTGCGTGCGCGGCCTCTTTTGCGATCTCGACAAGCCCGTCCACTCGTTGGCGCAGCGCGGGATCCGGAATTTCCGCCGGCATCTCAGCGACGACAAATTTCGCGAGCGCGTCAGAAGAAATGGGTTCCAGGACGAGCGGAATGGGATTGCCCGGACTGGCGGCGCGGATGCCATCCCGACCGAAGTGCAACTCGTCCGGGCCGCCGACCAGCAGCAAAAGGTTTTGCACCGAGATGAGGTGTCCCATCTCCTGCACGGCAACACTGAGGACCTTGGTCCGGCCGCTCACGCCACCCGTCTCACTCGATGGCAAGGACGCCGCGGCGTAGAGATATTGCACCATCAGCGAGTGCTCGATCTCCGCCGCGAGCTGGAGCAAGCCAATCGCTTCCTCCTTCGGAGTGGTGGCCCCCGTTACTTGCGGTGTGCCAACCTGCTCGAGAATGCGGCTGATCGACGGCCTCGCTGACACGGGAGTCGGGACGCGCTCCAGCACAACCGACGGCGCCGACGCGTCGCGTCGATCGCGGCCAGGCTGCCACTGAATCGAGACTCGTCTTCTCATAATCACTCCGAGGGGCTTCGCCCCTCGGACTCCCTTACACTTCTCTTGGATCGGCGGGGTCCCCTGCACCCCGCCTGGCGGCCTTCACTATGCTGGCGCTTCGTCGCCAGCTCCGTTTCGGCCGCGCCCGTCTTATTCAATGTCCGCTCCGCCTTGGCCCGCCGTAGCCGCCGGCGGAGGCGGCTCGCGTGGGCTCACTCGCGCGCTCGTTCGCCGTCACCTCGCAGCGATCCCTTCGGCGATGCGCTCGGCAATGGCCGAGATCGTCATGCACGGATGGAAACCGATCGACGTTGGCACGACCGATCCGTCCGCTACGAACAGGCCCGGATAACCGAACACTTCTCCTTCCGTGGACACGACGCCGTGCGACGGATCAGTTGCGAGATGACAGCCGCCGAGCGAGTGAACCGTGAGGATGCGGCGGAATGCCGACCACGACGCCAGCGGCGCGAACGTTCCGCCGTAGGCGGCCGCGACGTCTCGCATCGCCTGGTCCATGCGGGAGATGAGCGCCTGGTTTTCGTCCGCATACGCCCACTCGATATCCAGCCGATCGCCGGCGAACTGCACGACGCCGTTCGCATTGTCCTGCCCGATCGCGAACAGGTTCGTCATCCGCGAGGCGTCACCCGCGTGCGGTCCGCGAATCGGCAGCGGCTGCGACATCAGGCCAGTCCGAAACGCGGTGGCAATCCCGTCAGGAAGCGCTCGCCATGCCGGCGCGAGCAGCCGCATGGCCGCACCCTCGGGCTGACCGAACGATGCCAATACGCGCATGACCGGCTGGTTGAACGTCGGCGCCGCCATGGTGAACCCGGGATGCGTGTCGAAAAACTTCATGACCGATGTGACGTCGGGTCCTCGCCACGGTTCGAGATCGAACCGGCTGTTCTGAATCGAGCCGAGGAAGTCGCCGTTGCCGGAATAGCCGCGCCCGAGCTGACGACTGACGTTCGGCAGCGTCTTCGCGCCGTCACGGCTGCGAAACAGGATCTCGTTCGTTCCGAGCGTGCCCGCCGAAAGCACCACGTGCGTTCCGACGAACGACGTCCGATCGCCCGAGACTGAATCGACGACGTGTACTTGATAACCGCCACCAGGGTTGGGAGCCACATGCGTCGCCCAGACGTTCGGCCGAATTTCCGCACCGTGGCCTTCCGCGTCCGTGAGATACGTCACATCGAGCGTATTCTTCGCGCCGCGACGGCAGCCGAACTCGCACTCCGCCACCAGCTCGCATGGGCCGCGGTCCCCGTCCTTCGGACCGGTCCATCGCACCGCCTGATCCGGATCGAAGATCGGCCGGCGCATCGCCTCTGCCGCCTCGCGATAGCGATCCCGCTTTGCCAGCTGGATGTTCTCCGGCAGCGGAGCCACCTCGAGTCGCGAGGCGACGCGCGCGTAGTACGGATCCAGAAAGGCACGCGTGAACGGCGCCGGCCACCGGGGATCGTCGAAGACGGAGGCGTCCGGGCGAATATGGATATTCGCGTAGACCAATGAGCCGCCGCCAACACCCGCGGCGACGATCGCGCCAATGCCGTCGAAAGCGCGCACGTCGTACAGGCCGCGGCGCTTGCCGTGCCCCGGCTGATCCCAGAGCAGGTCGTCGACCCGCTTGACGTCGCGCGGGAAGTCCCCGGGACGATACCGTCGCCCGCGCTCCAGCACGACGACGCGCCGTCCGGCGGCCGCGAGGCGCGCGGCCGCGATGGAGCCGCCGAATCCCGAACCCACAACAACCGCGTCGAAGGTACTCATAGTGGCCGCCTATCGAGCTTCGTCGCCGATGATCTTCGCCGTGCGTTCAGCGAGCGCCGCGATCGTGCGAGAGGGATTCACGCCGAGCGCCTCAGGTATCACCGACCCGTCGCAGACATACAGATTTCGATAGCCGAACACTTCGCACGCATGGTTCACGACTCCATCGTCTGCGGTCATGCCGACGTTGCACCCGCCGAGCGGGTGCGGGGTGATGAGGTAATTGAACAGCGTCCACGTCGGCGGCACCATGGGAGCCCCTTTTGTCGCCGCCGAGAGGCGCAGGTGCATGCCGATGATTTCGTCCATGACCGCCTTCGATTTCTTGATATCCCAGCCGAGATCGAGGAACCACTCACCGGTGAGGAAGTTTTTGGCCAGCTTCAGTTGGCCATCGGCGGCATCGATTCCCTGCGCGAACCACGGCATCACGTTTCGAGCGGGCTCCGCACCCTGGAGCATGTGGTGCATCGACATGAGCAGCGTCTGTGCCATGAAGCCGCGGTGGACGCCAGTGCCTTCCTGCTTGAGCATGCCGGCGAGCACATTCGGAATCCCGCCATCTTCGATCCAGAACTGCTGGCCATTTTCGCTGCCGTCGAGAAAATCGATCGCGCAGGTGATCGTCGGACCGAATGAGGGATGCACCGCTCGATCGGCATAGAGCGCCGGCGTCAGGAAGTCGCCGTTGCTGCTCCATCGACTGCCGAGACAGCGGCTGATCGCCGGCAACGCGCCGGTGACGTCGCGGCAGCGGAACAGGAGTTCCGTCGAGTTGAGCGAACCAGCCGCGACGATGACGATCCGCGCGGTCTGGCTGCCAGGGACGCGGTTTCCATGTTCCAGCCGATCGAACGAGACTTTGTAGCCGCCACCGATGGGCTCGATGTTCGACACGAGGTGCAGAGGACGCACCTCGGCGTGATGCTTCTCCGCCCACGGCAGGTAGTTGCGATCGAGCGTGTTCCGCGCATCCACGTCACAGCCGATGTCGCAGTTGCCGAGGTGCACGCAGGTGCCCTGCTCAACGCCCTGGTCATTCTTGAAGCGTTTGCTCTTCGCCACGTTCGCCGGATCTCCGGGGTTAGCTGGATTCGCGGTCGTCGGATCGTAGTCAGGATCGAAGGTCACAGCGAGCGGAAGCAGCTTGAACCGATCTTCGTGGCCGATGCCCTTCGCCCCCTGTTTCATGAGCCGCATGCGTTCGGTCCACTGGTTGTCCGGCACGCACTGCACGTTCATGAACTTGGCGACGGTGTCGTAATGGGGCTTCAGCTCGGCGAACGTGATTTCAGCAGGCCATCCGCGGTCGAACGTCTTCGGCGGCGCTTCGCATGAGATGTTGGCGTAGATCAGAGAGCCGCCTCCGACCGCGGCCCCTTGGGCGACGGCCATGTGCTGGAAGACGCGGAGGTCGAGCCAGCCGTTCTCGTGCTCCGGCCTGGCGACGTTAAAGGTCCACGCATCGGTGGCCTTTCGTGGATACGTCGTCTTGTCCCAGCGGCGTCCTCGCTCGAGCACGAGCACGCGGTAGTTCTTTTCGGCCAGGCGACACGCGGTCACGGCCCCGCCAAACCCGCTGCCGACGATGATGACGTCGAAGTCCATGGTGCTCCTTAATTACGCCGAGGGGCTTCGCCCCTCGGACTCCCCTACACGCTCGCTTGCGGGGCCCGGTGAGCCCCGCGCCCCTCGCGTGGGCTCACTCGCACGCTCGTTCGCCAAGCGGCAAAACTGTGTTTCGAAACCATTTCTGATCTTTCGCAAGAGAAGTCCTTAACCACTTCTAGGCAGTACCGATCGAGGAAATCCGAAACGATTGGATAGACGTCGCGGGCGGCGTCCTTCCCGTAGATGCAGTCGATGTGGCCGTACCCGTCGATCAGGTGGCGCTCGTAACGATCGCCGTTTTCGCGCCGCAGCGCATCGACCGTGAGCAGGGTGCTCTCGGGCAGGAAGCACTCGTTCTTCGCGCCGTGGATGAAGCAGATCGGCAGCGCAAGCCGATCCAGGTGAGGCATGTAGACGTCGTCGCCATTGAAGTTCACGAGCTGTCCCTTGTTCGTCAGCCGCTCGAGGTGAACGAAGGACTGCATGTTGGCGACGCCGAACATCTCGTGCAGCGCCGAGTGGGTCGCGTCGTTGAGCTGTGGATGCTGATAGAGGGGCGCATACATGAACGTGATGCGATGGCACGTCGCGCTCGTGCACCGGTTCTGCGCGTCCGGCGTATACAGATTCAGCGCGCCATCGAACACACGCTCGAGCAAGCCTTCATGGTTGTCCGCGTACGCGGTGAGCGACGAAACGCCAATCGCCTGCAGGACGGTTGGCAGGTGGAGGCCGGTCTTGACTCGGGTGGCCATCGGCGTGCGGATGTGCGTCGCAATCTGCGAACAGACCGCCGAGCGCACTCCCTGCAGGCCGGCGAGCATCGCCATCACGAACGTCGTCGATCCCCAGCAGTGCACCACCATCTGGACATCGTTCGCGCCGGTCAGGCGCCGCACCTCGTTGACGGCCGCCGGATAGTCCTTCGTCGCCACATCGTCACCGGTCGCCGCGGCACGGGACGCCGGCAGTTCGATGCTCGCGCGGAAATCGAGCAGCCACACGTCGTAGCCCTTCGCGAAGAGGAACTCGAGCAGGTTCGTGTCGATGGTGTCGATCGAGAAGATCAGGCTCGAGACGCCCAGCCCGTGCGACAGAATCACCGGTCCTTTGGATCCGCCGCGGTATCGCGTCAGCCGAAGCGCGACGCCGTCCGATGTCGTGACCGTGTGCACTTCGGGCGGGTCAACGCGCAGGGGTCGCCGCTCCCTCGGTGGCGCATCCTTGTCGAAGACGGTCGGACCGGCAAACGGGCCGCCGTACGCCCGCCACACCACGGATGAAAAGAACTGACTGAACTTGGTAAATGCGCGCGCCCGCTCGGCGAGAGTCGTCGCGCCAGGAGTCTCGAGCGAACGCATCTGTTTCTGGAAATCCGCCGGCAGGATGTGCAGGATCCCCTGACCGACAATCGGCGCCGTGTCATCGACACCGTCGCGAATCGTGATGTACAGCGTGGACAGCTGCGGCCAGGCCTGGTTGACGGTGTCGCGCGGAACGGTCTTGAAGCCGCTGAAGAGGAGATCCCGCCCCGCCGTCGTGCGCAGCTTCATCCGATAGAGCATCTTTCGCGTGTCCGCGTGGGCTGGATCGGCAACGAACAGGTTGAACACGCCGTCGGAGACCGACATCGGATCGGGGGAGAGTGACGGCGCCGTCGCCGTGCCGGTCATCGTCGCCTGATGATTGGGATCGCTCGTGAATTGATCCACGTCGTCAGCCGTGATCGTGAGCGTGAATTCGAACGGCGTCTTTTCCTGAGTGCCGATGCGTTCGGCTTCTTCATAGCGACCGTCTTTCACCGATTGCGAAAAGAAGCCCCGCATCGTTTCGGTGAAGCGGATGCCAACTGCGGTTCGAGTCGTGTCCTGGGGTGACGGCATAGGTACCTCTGCTGGAGGGATGGTGCTACGCGCGATTCTGGTATTCGGCAGAACCGTCGGTCAAGCGCTAAATCGATTTCGAGAGCTGTAACTTTTTCTTGTGCGTTTACGTGCGACTGAACGTTATAGATAGATTGGCTTGCTGCGCGAATGTGCGGCGAGCGCGATCTATCTCTCGACGACTTTTCTGGTAGTCTCCAGTGTCATGCTCAACTGTATACGGGGCCTTTGCGCCATCGGTTTCTTCATGGCTGTCTGCGGAACTCTTCGCGCTCAGGACAAATCCTTCGTCGTCACGCTGGTCCCACCGGTTCACGGCAAAGTGCAGTTGACTCCCACTCTTCCGGCGGACGGCAAATATCCTGCCGGTACCATCGTCACCGTCACCGCGACGCCTGATTCGGGTTACGCACTTGATTCGGCGTGGTACTCGGTTCCGGGTCAATTCGGACAGATGTATCACGAGGGCATGGGCCGCGACTTCAAAGTCACGATCGATCAGGACAAGCGGATTGGCGCCTCGTTCATCGAGGAAGCTGCGGTCAAAGACCTCGTGGTGACGCACGACGTCGCTTACGCGAAACCGGGCGTGAAGCCGCTGAAGTACGACGTCTACGCGCGAAGGGGCGCTCGGAATCTTCCAGTCATCATCATCGTGCACGGCGGCGGATGGACCGCCAATGACGAAGACATCATGCGCGGTCTCGCGAGAGAGCTGACGAAGGGCAGCCGATTCGTCGTCGCGAGCATGGACTATCGCTGGGGCGGCAAGGCCGACGGCGATGCCCGGCCGAACACCATGGCGGATCTGATCGACGATGTCTTTGGCGGCATTGCCCACATCATGGAGCACGCCGCACAGTACGGCGGCGACGCGAGTCGAATCGGCGTGACCGGGGACAGCGCCGGCGGTCATCTGTCTGCCGTCGCATCCTTGATGACGAACATGATCGGATCGCGGGGGTTCGGCAAAACACCCGGCGTCTTCGAGTTCATGCCGACGTATCTGCCGAAGGGGAAGACCGTCGAGCAGGTTCGCGACGAAATGACCAAGGCGATCAAGGCGGCTGCACCGAGCTACGGTGTTTTCGGTCCGGCTCTGCTGAACACATACTCGGACGACCCCGCTGCGGATCAGTCGTGGAAGGAGGCGGTGGCTCCACTCGGCCACATTCCGCCTGCGACCGAACGTCCGGTCTCACAGTTTTTGACCCGAGGCACGAGAGATCCGTTGATCACCGATGCGGCGGTGAAAGAGTTCGTCGATGCGCTGGTCAAGGCGGGACAGCGAGTGGAGTACGTGCAGGTGGGCGGCGCGAGCCACGCATTCTTCGACTGGAAGCCCGACGACACCACCAAGGCGACGTTTGCGAAATACGGTGTCTACTACGCGGCCGCGATGAAGACCTTCTTCGAGTCAGTTCTTTATTGAGCGGCCACGCCAGGAGGAGAGCATGCACAAACTCCGAGCGGCGACGATAGTCCTTGCGATCGCAGGCGTCACCTCCGTGTCTGTGCGCGGCGGCGGAACGGTGCTGACGCAAGCGTTACAAGCCTCGCGCCCAGCGTCGATAGGGGCTCACGTCTACCAACTGGGGAACGTGAGCATTGACATTCCGCCGCCCCGCGGCTTCGAAGAGATGCTCTCGCGTTCCGAGGAGTTTCGCCAGCGCATCGGTGAACCCGAGCGGTTGTGGAACCTGGCGGCACACCTGCCGAGTGAGGCGGCGAAGACCTTCAAAGCCGGTCAAGACCTTGCGCTGTACACGAAAGTGTCAGTATCGCGCGCCGCAGTCGAGAGTGACATTACCGACGAGTTTTTCGCCGGCGTCGTCAAGCAACAGGCCGCGCCGGACGTGTATGACCAGGATTATCTGAAGAAGTACTTGGCTGAGCGTGGCAAACAGCTTGGCGTCACCGCGGATACTCCTGTTGCACTCGGGGTTATCGATCAGACGCCGAAGTCCTATTCGACACTCGCCATGACGACCGTCTCGATCGGCGATCGACGGATCAATCTGCTCTTCAGCACCTCATTGCTCCACCTGCACCGCCGCCTGATATTCGCTTACGTGTACCGGATCATCGAAAGTCAGAAGGATCAAGCGCTCGTCGAAACGCTGACCCGAGACTGGGTGAAGAGCATGCTCGCCGCCAATCCCTGAGCGTCATCTTGGCGTAACACTCGAGTTCCTTTGTGACCCACATCAACCGCCGGCAAGGTCAGGCGCTGCGCTCGATTGGAAAGGCGCTGTTCTGGATCGGAGTGGTTGGGGCATCCGCGGCTGTAGGGTTGCGATCGGCAGTGCCCGGGCCCGCGCTGATGGCGATCGTGTGGGCCTTGGTGATCGTCACGTTCATCGGGGTCGCGCTCATGCATCGCGGACGCAAGCTGCTCGCGACCTCGGGCGACACGCGTCTGGCAAGCGACCCGCGCAAGCCGGTTGTGTATCTTCGTTCGTTCGCGGCGGATTCATTGGGCGCAGGAGTGGTCAGCTCGTGGCCCTTGCTGAAGTTCGGCTACTTCACGGACGAGGAACAGATCGCCACCGTGATGAACGAATTCGGGCCGTTTGTCGCGATCGGTGATCCACGTGAGGCGCTGCCCGATCTGGGTGCGGATCGCATCTACATTCGCGAAGGGGACTGGCAGAAACGGGTCCAGGAACTCATGAGAGACGCGTGTCTCGTTGTCCTGCGGGCGGCGACGACCGACAACTTCTGGTGGGAGTTCCAGACCGTCAAGGCTCATGTCGCACCGGAGCGGGTGCTGCTGCTGGTCAGCACCGCGGGTGCCGACTACGAAACGTTCAGAACGCGCGCGGCGGACGTTCTTCCTTCACCGCTGCCCGAGCTCGGCCGACGCAAGCGGCTCGGCCGGCTCCGGGCGATCATCGCGTTTGACAAAACCTGGAACAGTCACGAGATCCCAATCGTCCGCTCATTCAGGCGCGCGGACTTCACCGCACCATTCGTGGGGCCTCTGAAACTCACGCTCAAACCGATCTACGAACGGTTGGGGGTGCCGTGGGCGCCGCCTCCCGTGGCGAGAAAGAAGCTGATCGTACTGTGGACCAGCGGAAGCATCGCTGCGCTGGCGTTCGCCCTGGTGCTGGCAATTTCGCTTCCGGACTATTTCAATTCGACGCCTGATTACACGCCGGTGCAGCTGATTCCCGCCAACGCACCCGCTCCAGAGCCTTCAGATGCCATCGCGAGTCCGGCTGCCGGAGGTTCACCCGTCGTGCGTTCAACCTACGACGCGCAGCTCGCGATTCTGACGGCACGACTCTCGAGTCGGCCTGAATTCCGCGAACGAGTGAATGGGATGTCTGCCGGACAGGCGCGCGAGGCCGGACAACAGTTGGCGTTGCACGGCTTGCGGCGGCTTACCGGCAATGAGCTGATCGTTCGTGCACGAGTGCTCGGTCGGATTCTCACTCAGTCTGATACCGAGACCTGTGCGGCGATCGTCAAGGGAAGTGCCGCGCCCGGGCTCGAGGCGGCGATCCGCAAGTTGTCAGACGGTGACCTGCAGGAGTGGCTTGACCTCGTGTTCGCGTCGACCGTCGCGGAGCTGGAACAGCGGACCGCACCGAAGCCGCCGTCCAGCACTCGAGTGAATCAGGCCCTCTCGTCGTTGTCATCGCGACTGTCAGCTGACGACGGGGACCTGTTGAAGCAAGTGCTGGCGGACCCACAGGCCACGAGCGACGAGCAGACCTGTAAGGCGGGAAGATTGCTTTACGGCACTTTGCCCGATCTCTCGGGCGACGACCAGGCGGTTCTGGCGCGAGCGTTCGTGACTCATTGACCACGAATTCAGGAGGGATGACCTATGACTCGCGTGCGCAGCGACGTGAGGGGCCTCGGGCCCGGGTGGAACGACACGCTCCTGTGGTACGCCAGGGCGGTGCGCACCCTGCAGTCACGCCCGTTGACCGATTCCACCAGCTGGCGGTTCCTGGCGGCGATTCACGGGATGCATCCAACCGTCTGGCGGCAGTTCGGCATCATCCAGGCGAACACGCCGGCACCTCCGGCCGCTGTCCAGCGGCGGTTCTGGAACCAATGTCAGCATCAGAGTTGGTATTTCCTACCGTGGCATCGTGGATACCTCGCGGCATTCGAGGAGATCGTTCGCCATGCCATCGTCGCCGCGGGCGGGCCGGACGACTGGGCGCTGCCGTACTGGAACTACAGCGACTCGACCCAGCCTGCCGCACGCACGATGCCGGATGCGTTCGACCTGGCGGCGCTTCCCGATGGATCGGACAACCCGTTGCGGGTCGAGCGCCGCTTCGGCGACGGCACGACACCCATCGAGCTCGATCCGTCGTTCGTCGAGCTGACCGCGCTCCAGGATGACGTCTTTCCGGGCGGCGATAGCGATATTCCGCCGGGGTTCGGCGGCCCTGAAACCGTCTTCCATCACGGGCCTGAGTCGGAGACCACCAACGGCGGTCTCGAATCCTTGCCTCACAATGTGATTCACAGCGTGATCGGCGGCGTCGCGCCCGGCGGGAATCCAAACGACTGGCGCGATCTCGGGTTGATGTCGTTGCCGATCACGGCGGCGCTCGATCCGATCTTCTGGCTCCATCACTCCAACATCGATCGACTGTGGAACGTCTGGCTGCGCGATGCGCAGGAGCCGCACGTCAACCCCAACCAGGCGACCTGGCTCGATGGACCGGCGGACCGCCAGTTCGTGATGCCACGCAGCAACCAGGGTGAGTGGATGTTCACTGCGCGCGAGATGCTCGACACGACGGCGCCATCGCTGGGCTATCGTTATGACGACGAGACGGCTGCCGGTTGTCGAACGGCGCGCTGAACGGCGGATGAAGCGTCTCGGCGCTCGAGTGGACGCGGCCGGACGCACGCGAGAAAGCGAGGATGTGGCCGTGGGCAGCGGAAAGACGCCCGAGTTGATCGGCGCGAGCGACGGGCCGGTGCGTATTACGGGCTCGACCGGCGCCGCGATCCGGCTCGACCCGTCATCGACACAAGCTCTCCGTGGCAATCTCGAGCGCGCCTCCGCCGCGGCCAGACCGAGGGCAGAACCCGCTCGCGTCTTTCTCAAGCTCGAGGGCATCCGCGGCACGAGCGACGCGGCGATCTACCACGTCTACATCGGCCTTCCGCCTAACGCCGACCCGGCAGGCTATCGCGATCGGCTGGCTGGAACCGTGTCTCTCTTCGGCGTCTCGGCGGCCAGCGATCCGAATGGCCCCGCCGCCGGCAGCGGCATCAACCAGGTCCTGGAAATCACGGAGATCGTCGATGCGCTTCACTTATCGGGCGACGATCTCAATCGGCTCGACCTGCGGTTCGTTCCCGCCACCGCGGCAGGCGCCGGCGCGAACTTCTCGATCGGCCGCTTGAGCGTCTTCAAGCTGGGTGAATAGAACATGTGGACGCGAGCCTTGCTGACGGTGGCGCTGCGCGGGCCGGGGAAGGGCCTGGTGCTCGCCAGCGCGGGCGGCTGGATCGTGATGGCCTGGCTGATCACAGGCGATCGATTCTCACACTCAGCCGTGTCGGGACATAGCCACTCCGTTTCCGCGATTGCGACGTCGATGTTCGATCGACCGAACCATTTCATGGCCGTGTGGATGGCGATGATTCTTGCGATGTCGCCGCCGCTTCTGCTCCGCGAGATCGGACGGCTGTGGCGGACGAGCCTTCGCCGGCTGCGTCATCTCACGATTGGCTGGTTCGTTTTCGGGTACGTCTGCGTCTGGCTGGTTGCGGGAATCGTTCTCTCGACCGTCTTCGGATGGGTGACCGTCAGTTCCTGGCGCATCGGTGTCGCGGCAGCACTGATCTGCCATCTGGCACTGCTCACCGGCGCGGCAGCGCTGCCTCAATGCCTGCCACAGGCCGCCCACGTTGCGCGTGTTCGGAACCACCGCACAATGGGATTCGCTGCGATACGGAATCTCAACCGGCCGCTATTGTGCCGCGGCCTGCAGTCTTGTCATGCTCCTCGTTCTGCTCGTGACGGACCATCACCTGCTCGTGATGGCCATCGCAGTTGCCGTAAGCACGCTCGAGCGGTACTTGCCGGCAAGACGCCCGGGCTGGCACATCCCCATGCTACGCAGTCGATCGATCGACTGGCCGGACTATCACGACGTGCAGAGATTCAGATTCGCTCCATGAAACCAGCCGACGCGAAGCCATCGATCCGGCCGTCGCCTTCGATGTCCACACGAGCCCAGCCATCGCTGATCGAGACCACGAACACCACCAGACCGAACGGCAACCCGCCAATGATGTCGAATTGATTGCCGGGCCCTTCGCGAAGACGTAATCCAGCGCGCGCGACGACGCGGTATCGGTCGGCAAGGGGAATGATCAAGGCGTGCTCCGGGGTGTCGTCCACGAGCGTGAATGCACCGAAGTCCGGGCGCTCCGGATTTGGATCGTTGAAATCGACCCCGACTCCGCACAGCGTTCCCGCCGGAGCGCGCTGGGCCAGGTGAAATTCGCCGGCCTCCAGGGCCTCGCGGGTGCCGGAAAACCCGCGTGACATCGCCAGCCACGTGAAGTCGATGAGTTTCTTCCTGGTCAGCGTGCCGCAGACCAGGCCTGAACCATAGGCTCCGACGCGGAATTCAGGAGCACCGTCGCTCTCGTCGTCGAACGCGCGCGTGATCCCTTCAAAGTACGGGACGACATTGTTCGTGATCTGACTTCGCGGGGCGTCGAAATCGACGGAGAAGTAGATCGCCGATCCGCCTGGCTGGCCGATGTTGTCATGCGCATGACGATAGGCGCGACGGCCCGCCGCCAGCCCCTTCGACTCACTGAAATCGGCCACCTGATTCTGCCGCTGCTGGAAGACGACGGCGATCCGCATGCCCTGTGCGCCGAGCGCCTGCGCCTCCGGAAGCTGCAGACACTTGTCCGGGAAGCTCAGTGAGTTGCTGAAGTTGTAGTAGCGAATCACGGTGCCGACGCCCTGTGATACCAGACACGGTATCTTCGGCGTGGTGTTGAACGGAGTGTCGATGATGTCCATGCCGCGACCTCCACGATGCGTCGCGATTCGTCGATCCGCACGCACGGCCTCGCGATCGGATTCGCAGTATACGCCGCCCGGAAGTACCTGGACGAGTGTAACTGGGTCACGTGTTCTAATCGACATGAGCTGACTACTGTTGACTAGAATGAGGACGCAGGGCAGATTCGCATGACAACCACCGTCACGAGAGCGGGGACTCCGGTTACGGTTTTCTACAGCTATGCCCACGAGGACGAACTCCTGCGCGACGAGTTGCAGGGTCATCTGAAGATTCTCGAGCGACGAGGGCTTGTCGCGCCCTGGCACGACCGAAAGATCGTTCCTGGCGGGGACTACGCGGACGTCATAGATGAACAGCTCACTAGCGCGGAACTGGTATTGCTGCTGATCAGTAAAGACTTCATTCAGTCTGACTACATCATGAGTCGCGAATTGAAGCTGGCCCTGGAGAATCACTCGGAAGGGCGCAGTGTCGTGGTGCCTGTATTCGTACGTGCTGTCGATTTACAACCGGAAGACGCCGAGGACATGCCGTTCCTGAAACTTCAGGGATTGCCCACGGATTTGCGGCCAGTCAATTCATGGCCCAATCGCGATGAGGCATGGACGAACGTCGCCAAGGGGCTTCGCGTTACCGTCCACTCCATACGAGAGCGACGTCAGACCCCGGTACGAATGACGCCACCGTCGCGTCCGGGCGAGCTGGATCCGTTGCTGCAAGAGGTCACGCGCGGTGTGATCGAGCAGGTCGCTGCAGCTCAGCGCACGCGCGGCGCCAAGTTAGACCAGGCAGGCGAACGCGCATTGTTGGAGCCGGTGCAGAGACTCATCGATCAGCCCGCTCAACGGAGGATTCTGTGGGTAGACGATCATCCCGACAACAATCGATTCGAAACTGTCTCCCTGGCAAAACTGCAGATTGAAGTGGTCACCGTGACATCAACCAACGCCGCTCTAACGGCGCTCGAGGGGGCACGGTCGGACCGCGAACCATTCGATCTGATTATCAGCGACTGGTCGAGACCCTGGGAGGGTCGTGAGGCCGGATTGAAGCTCTTGCGTCGCATACGCTCCGACGGGCACGCGCAACCAGTCGTCTTCTACCACGGCCAGTTCGATCCAGCACGACGCGCGAGACGGTCGAAGCGGGCACGAGCCGCCGGCGCATTGGGCGAAGCGGTCCTGCCGCAGGAATTAATAGATATCGTGTACCACGCGTTCGGGGAGTGAGGTGCCCGCAGATGAATGAATCGCTCGCGTCCGAGTGCGGCGCGTCATCTACAGCTCTCTCAAAAAACTGATCGACGGCGAGAAGAAAAACCCGCCGCCGGTCGGAATCACAAACGACTGATCGGTTGACAGCTCCGCCACCGGCATTCCGGACGCCGCGAGCAATCGCGCCGTCCGCGCTCCTCCTGACGGGTTCTGGCCGACCAGCAGATCGAACCCCTCGTCAACGAGCTCCGGCGCGGAACTGTTGTTCATCCACAAATTATTGAGGACCTGGAACTGGCGCTTGAACGACGTCTGGTAGGCGAGGAACAGGAGACCGCGATCGTCGTGCGCCGTCGCGTCAGCAAACGGGGACCCATACGGGATCCCGCGGCGAAGCATCTGGAAGGTCAGCGTCCTTCCCGGCAAACCCTGGTCGGTGGACAAGTCTCGCGGGTTGACCTTTCGAACGTGCGCGAAATGCGGACATCGCTGTCCGAGATGATCGTCGGGCGTCGCAGGGACATGACGAACCTGCCCGGTCGGATCGACGACGCTTCTCTCTGCGGTTCCGCTGGAGTACGCGAAATCGTTGACGAACATCTTGTCGGTGGCGATCGCAGCGTCCGGACCGCCAGGAGAGAGCACCGTCGGAGTGCCATCCTTCCATCGCCCGACAAGGATCGCGCCGACTTCCTCTTCGGAAACCGGCCTGCCCAGGGCATTGGTCAATGCCGTCGCCTGGAGCGTCTGAAAGGCGCGAAACGCGGCAACGTCCTGACGCAGCCTGCGGAATATGACAAACGATCCGTTTTTCATCCAGGCAGCGCCGCCGTCGGCTATCGGACCAGGCACCAAGGGATCCGCCGCCAATTCTGTGGGGTAGCCGAACAGAAACTGACCTGGCCAGACGAGCGGCTGACCGGGCCTCGCAAGCAGCGACGCCTCCGGATCCTCTGGCGCAAGGTAGCGCAAGGTCAGGTAATCGTCCGCCACCGCCGACAGTCGGCCCCGCACTCCGACCTGCGATATCCCGTCGCGGAAGCCGAAATGCTCGATCTCGTTGTCGAGCCGATGGCCCTCTTCCGAGTAGATCACGCGACACGATGCCATCGCGGCAGCGTCTGTGAGCGATTTGCAGAACTGCCGCATGACTACCGGAGAATCACCTCCAACAATCAGGAGGATGTCCGGCGTGTCTGCCCATTGCTTCCCGAGAACGTAGTTGATCGGCTCCGACGAGCCGTCAACCGGATCCCCGAGAGAGCCGGCGGCGAATCCCATCGGGTTCAGGAACAAGCCGTCTTCGACGTCTCGAAGGTCGACGCCAAACAGATCGAGACCATGTGCAGACAACGCCACGTTGAGCAGCGATCGCGGCGCTCTCACCGATCGAAATGAGCGACGGACCCTGTATTCGTGAACGGTGGCTAGCGTGTCGATACGATGCGACAGCGCGGCCAGCCACGCCCTGGCCGTGGACGGATCGTCAATCTTCAACCCAAGCAGCGTCTGCGCGGGAACGTTGAAACCCCGCAGTGAGTTTCCCTGGATCTCGTGGACGTCAAGTTCTGGCTCGATCACGGCGCCTACAGCTCGAGCGAACGGCCGCGGATTCTCGTGAAGATGGTCGAGAGCGGCACTTCCGCGTGCTCTTTCACCATCGCCGACCTCGGCATCAGAGGATGAGGCGCCAGGTCGGAGAGATCACGAAGGTTCCTGGCCCACTCTTGAGACGATCGCTGATTGCACGGCTTTCCGTCATTTCCAAACGATCCAAAGAACTGACCGTTCGTGGGGTACGGACAGCACGTCGACGAACACTCACCAGCCGGCGTCGCGACCGCCCCGGGGATCTGCTTCGCAATCGCAAACAAGGACATCGTCACCAGCCGGGCTATCTGACCGCCGAACAACAGATGTTTACCATCCAGCGTGCACTGATCCAGCGTGTAGTTCGCACCAGCGGGGGGAGCCACCTCGAACCGCAACAGGTTCTGACCGTTCGCGCTGTGCCTGACGAACGTCACTGCATTCGTGATTCGCGCGCCACCAGGATCTCGCAGCCCGGCCAGCTCGAACCGCTGCATGTACAGGCCGATCGGGTTGGCAAGGGCAATCGACAAGCCTTGACGCGTCAACGAGAACACGCCTGCGCCGATCTTGGGATCGCTCGATCGATTCACGCCGCCAAAACCCGCACAGCAAATCAAACGATGCGGATCGACTCCGCCGGCTGGCTGATTCCACCCCAATGAGCCATCAGAGGCGAGCTGGACCTCGGCGGCCAATGAATTCGCCCAATGCGTGAGGTGCACGACTCCCTTCGTTGTGTTCCATTCGTTCCACGGGTTGTAAGCGCCGCGACGATAAAGAATGTCTCGATGTCCGTTCGCGCCCGGCGCGGAATAGACGTCGTCAGGCCAGCACAACGCGTCCTTCTGAATTGACGCGTCGTGCAGGAGTTCCCGGTACAGTTCGAGGAGCAGCGTCAGGTCTTTGTCGGCAAGATATGACCAGTACTCGGGCGGTTCACATGTGAACGACATTCGGGTGATGGAGTTTCCGGACCTGGTCACGTGCCATTCGCAATACTCATCCTGTCGTCTGTAGGTGACGGGAATAGGGACGTACTGCGAGCCGTCCTTCTTGAAGAATCCAAACAACGAACTCGTAGTGACCGGTGATTCGGCGGCGGTGTTCGCCAGCGTTTCCTGATTGGGAACCGGCTGCGTCGCGAACCAGTTCGTGAGCAGCTGCGGAAAGGCATTCCACGGAACTCCCGCAGCCGCCGGGTCCGGCACACCGCTGGTGTCTGCCAGCTGATCGAAGAACAACCCGCTCACGGCTCCGTTGTTGCCGCTCTTCGTCTCGGCAATGAAGTTGCGGACGCTCGCGTCCCAGCCCGTGCGAAGTTGTTGCTCGATTGCCGGTCGGCGGCCGAAATCGTTGATCGATGCCGGAGGATCGTAGAGAGCCATGCCTTACTCCTTACAACTGGTTTCAAACCGCCCCACTCAAGGCGTCGACGAAGGCAACCCCTGGAGGGCTGCGCCACAGTTCTTGAAACCGTTCCTGTTCACGTCTGAGCTAAACACAAACAGTGAGAACTCACCAGCCCCGAGTCGCGCTTCGGCGCACACATGTCGTCCTTGCATGCACGTCAGGTTGGAGCGGTGTTGCGTATTGGAGTACGTGAGTACCGGGAACTGCGATCGACCAGAATATCGTGACGCCCCAGAAGAAACGCGCCCGCCTCTCCATGTGCGAGTAAACTCAGTCGCGACGTCTTGAAACTTTCTACATCGGTGATTCGTGATCAGTGATTAGTGAATATTGTATGGGTCTTAAAATTCCGCGATTGCTCGTCGAGTTCATTCTCCTGGGGCCCGAGGACGATCGCCGTCAGCTCCAGGACTCGCCGATTCTCGGCGACGTGTGGGTGGAGTTCGCGCGCCAGCCGAAACAGCGGCTCGAGCTGTTAATCACGCCAAACAAGGAACGGGACGCAGCCAAGACCGCTATGGAGCTGCATAAGTCAGTGCCCGGAGGGCGCGAACCGGAGAACCGGACCGACATCGCCTACCTGCAGGGAATCGTGGCGGCGCGGCTCACGTTCGAGGAGGTGATTCGGTTCGTGCTGCCGATCACGTTCTGGTGGAGCGAGAGCCGGATCGCCGAAGCGATGAAGGACTACTTGACCAACACCGAAATGCTGGTCGGGGAGCTCGTCGCCACGCGCAACGAAGCTGTGAACTGGCTTGGCGATCACTCAGAAGCGTCGGTGCAGGACTTCGAGACCCGACGGCGGTTTTCGGTGCTCACCGCTCTCCTCCTGTGGGCCGCCGACCAGCCCGACGATCCCGAGAACGAGAAACGATCGCCGAAGGAGCAAGCTCGCGCCATCGTGAGCCGGATGGAGGGCAATGAACGGGCGATCGTCACGACCCTGACGCGGCTCTTTCCCGAGCTGCCGCCGCGCGTCGCGGTGCCGTTTGTGTGGACGGTGTCGTTGAATCGTCGCGCCACACCGGCGCTGTCTCGATCCGTTCCGGCGGTCAAAGCGGACGCGGCCCGTACGCTCTTCACCGTCAACTGCAGTGAGATTGTCTGGGCCGTGATCGACTCGGGCGTGGACGCGACGCATTACGCCTTTGGCAGCACCGCCGTGGACAAAGACGCGACGTCCGTCCAGTCGCGGGTGAAGCGCAGCTTCGATTTCACCAGCATCAGGGATATCGTCACGCTCGACAATCTCGACGCGGACCGAAGAATGGAGCGGGTCCAGAGGTTGCTGAGCAAGAAGCTGAAGAACGCGCCGAGTCACGAGGAGGCCGACAAGAACCTGCTCGAGCTCGCGAATGGCGCGAGCGAAGGCCGTTCGACGAGCTGGCAGCTGGTGGAGCGATTCGTCGAGATCGATCCGAACGACCCGGACAATCGTCCCAAGACCAATCACGGCACGCACGTCTCCGGCATTCTCGCGGCGAGCGTCGAAGGTGCGAAGAAGGCGAACGCCGTCAAGCCGGATTCCAGGGTCACGCCCGAGCTTTCACCGACTGGGCCGACGGGATGTGCCCCGACATCAACATCTACGACTTCCGCGTGCTCGCGCCGACGCTCAAGGAGACCGAGTTCGCGATCATCGCCGCGCTGCAGTACATCCGGCACATCAACGATCGCTACAGCTTCATGACCATTCACGGCGCGAATCTGAGTCTGTCGATCCCGCACGACGTGCGGAACTTCGCCTGCGGCCGCACGCCGATCTGCAACGAATGCGAGCGCCTGGTCAACAGCGGCGTCGTCGTCGTCGCCGCGGCCGGCAATCGCGGCTATCAGAACTTCGAGACCAAGGAAGGCGTCTACGAGGGCTACGCGGCGTTCAGCGTGACCGATCCCGGCAATGCCGACGGCGTGATCACCGTCGGCGCGACGCATCGCTTCTGGCCGCACACCTACGGCGTGAGCTTCTTCTCGAGCCGCGGGCCGACCGGCGACGGACGGCTCAAGCCGGATCTCGTCGCGCCGGGCGAACGGATTCGCGCGACCGCTGCCCGGCAACACGCTGGGGCGATCTCGACGGCACGAGCATGGCGGCGCCGCACGTCAGCGGCGCCGCGGCGATGCTGATGGCGCGCTACTCGGAGCTCGTCGGGCAGCCGCGCCGGATCAAGGACATCCTCTGCAAGAGCGCGACGGACCTCGGACGCGAGAAGAGCTTTCAGGGCAACGGCATGCTCGACGTGCTGCGGGCGTTCCAGAGCATCTAGAAGGAGCGTGCCATGATCTTCAGCCTCGACGTCCGTCGCGCGCGCAAGGGTGACTGTCTGCTCCTGCACTTCGGCTCCGCCGACTGCGCCCGGGCTGGTCCTGATCGACGGCGGCCCGAAGGCGGTCTACGAGCCGCACCTCAAGCCGCGGCTGATGGAGATTCGCGAGAAGCGCGAGCCTCGAGGCACCATCAACCGCTGCCCGTCGATCTGCTGATGGTCAGCCACGTGGACGACGACCACATCCAGGGCATCCTCGATTTCACGAGGGAGCTGCGAGAGGCGGTCGGCGCGCCGTTCGTGCGTGTCCAGCCGCTTGTGGCACAACAGCTTCGACGACGATCATCGGCAAGAATCCCGCGGAGCTCACCGCCGGGCGTCACCGCGCAGTTCGGCCCGGCGGCGCTCGAAGGCGACTGCCGGACGATGCCACGATCGAGGGCGTCGACGATGAAGATCCGGAAGTCGCCGAGTCGACCTGAAGGTGCTCGCCAGCATCGAGCAGGGATTCCACCTGCGGCTGGACGCCGAAGCGCTCGGAGATGCCGCTCAACCCGCAGTTCGGACGGAAAGCTGATCATGGCGTCGAACAAGCGCGCTCGGCATGACCGACGATCTCGACCTTCACCGTCGCCGGTCCGATGCAGCCGGAGCTGCTCAAGCTGCAGAAGAAGCACGACGAGTGGCTGAAGGAGCTGAAAGCGGAAGGCAAGAAGCCCGAGGACGCTCTCTGCCGCCTTCGTCGACAAGTCGGTTCCGAATCTCTCCAGCCTCGTCGTGCTGGCCGACGCCGGCGGCAAGACGATGCTGCTGACCGGCGACGCGCGCGGCGACAAGATCCTCGAGGGCCTCGAGTCGATCGGCGCTGTCGACGCCGGGCGGCACGCTGCACGTCGACGTGCTCAAGGTGCCGCACCACGGCAGCTCGAACAACGTCGCACCGGTCTTCTTCGAGCGCATCACCGCCGATCACTACGTGTTCTCGGGCAATGGCGAGCACGGCAATCCCGAGCGCGAAACGCTGAAGATGCTGCTTCGACGCACGCGGCGACAGAGCCGTTCGAGCTGCATCTGACCTATCCGATCGACGAGATCGACGTCGAGCGCAAGAAGGACTGGGAGAAGGAACAAGCGAAGGAGAAGAAAAAGAAGGAAAACGGCACATCATCGAAGGAGCCGCGCGAGGACTGGTCGCCGTCGAAGCACAGCCTCAAGGCATTCTTCGACGCGCATCCGCTGTCAGCGGGCCAGAAACTGCATATCGTGCAGAAGGATCAAGCGCACGTGATCGATCTGCTCGACACGGTCGGGTTCTAAACGACCCTGAACGCCGCTCGTCGCGCTCGGCAACCGCTATTGTTTGCTGCCGATGACCGGGCCATCACCAATCAAGACAAAGCCTGCTGGCGGCGTCCCGTCATGGCTGTCGGCATAAGCCTTTGCCGCGGCCGCCTGCTCGTTGACCGAGTCGATGTTTGCCGGGCTCGAGCTCTTGGGTACCACCACCGTCAGCGTCGCGAAGCCTGTTCCATTCGCGGTGTCGGTCGCCTTGACGACGATCAGATAGACGCGTCCGTCGCCGCTGGCGACACGCTCCTCCCGCAGGCGGAGCGTTTGAACGGCGACGTCCTTGGCGTCAGGGGAGAAGACGGCGCCGGTCGGCGTCTCGTCGTCTTCATTGCCAAAGACCTGCACCGAGAACGTGGTGGGCGCCGGGCACGCGCCGTCGGTCGCGACTGCCGCCAAGCCGACGTCCACAAGGTCGTGGTTGTCCTGAGGGAGCAGACCAACCGCCGTCGATGCGGTCACTACCGGCACCGGGTTCGAGACCGTGAACGACACGCTGTCGCTGTCGTTGGCATGATCCGGATCGGGTGGTGTCTCGGCACCGACCGAGGCGCTATTGGATATCGATGTGCCATTGGGCGTGCTGCAGTTCACGCTCGCGACGATCGTGATCGAGGCGGCGGCACTGTTGGCCAGCTTTGTCGTCTTGCAGGTGACGGCGCCCGATTGGCCCGGCTGCGGCGTCGTGCACGTCCAGCCTGCCGGTGCTGAGACCGAGACGAACCCGGTGCCTGCCGCTAACGTGTCGGCAAGCGTCACGTTCCCGGCGTCCGCTGGACCGTTGTTCTTCACGGTGACGCTGTAGGTCACGTTCGTGCCGGCCGTGATCGGACCCGCAGGCGACCGTGTCTTGGTGACGGAGAGATCCGCCACGCAGTTTGGAAAACGGAACGATGCGATCTTGGTGGCCCAACTGAACTGCAGGTTATTGGCGGTCGCGGGCTGATACGTGCCGGCATACCAGAAGGTGCAGTCGTCGAGCGGGTCCAGGGTCGTCTGCGCGTAATCGGCAAAGAACACCGTGCCCGTTTCCGAACCGAGCCCGGGCTCGAAGTTCACGGCCTCGGTGATCTGGTTCACGGGATCCCCCGGCAGCCGGCCGGCAATCCGAATGCCCGGGAACGTGGCAGACGAGGAGACGTTGTACCCCATCGCCATGTTGCCGAAGCGATCCATCGCGGCGCTGCCCATCCATCGGTGATCGCTGTCGGGCGCGAAGTTGGATTGCTGAAAGATGGACCAGCTGCCACCGCTTCGTCGCAGTTCATACCACCTGATTCCCGCGTGATCGTCGAAGTCGCTCATTTCCACCGTGTGCGTAAACACGAGGGATTCGTGGTCGCCAAAGTTCCGGTAGGCCAGGCGGTACATCATCATTCCGAAGGCCAGAGGATCCAGCCGCTGCGTGGTGCCGGGCTGCGGAATGCAGTTCTGGCTCATGTTGCAGATGGCCGACGAAAACGCGTTCTGTGGCAGCGTGGTCTGAAGGTTCAGCACGCCGGTGCCTGCGGTCCAATTGACCTGTGCGGTCCAGATTTCCATGGCTGATGCCGGCCATCCAAGGTTCGTGTCCAGCGGTCGTGCCAGGTAGTTGGGCGATCCGGCCGGCGGCGGTGTGTTGCCGTCCCAGTCCGCGGGAAGGATGTGCGCACGAAGTCCGGCGTTGTCGATCTTGAAGATGATTTCCCGCGCGGCCGTCCCGGCAAGCATCGCGCTCCGCTCGAAGGCGACGATGAAGTGTGCGATCGGGGCGGTGGCCTTGTTGACGTCGAATCGATTGTTGGCCGTCATGTAATACGCGTCGGGCCAGATACCGAACTTCGGGTAGTCGTTCCAGTCCTTCGCATCGATGGCGAAAACATAGCGGTGGTATTGGCCGGTCGGATCCGTGGTCGTCGATACGGCAAAGCACTGATACCAGCTCGTCGTCCCGTCGCTATTCGCGACCGCGGCAAAGCGGCTGACGAACCAACGCTCGGCGGCGTGGTCATACAAGACAACCGAGTCGCTCCACCCTCCGGAGCATGTGCTGCTCGGTGACGTGAAGCCGGTCCAGAACTTGGCGGTCGAGAACGGTCCGAGCACGACCTGGCCGGTCTTGTCGAAGATCACGGCGGAGAAGTTTTCATGCTGGAAGTAGTGATTCGGACCGGCGGCTCCGCTGTTGTCGGAGGCGATGACGCACACGCCGCCCTGGCACAGCGTCTGTGGCGTCGGCGTGTAGCCGCAGAAATTTTTGTCGATTGCGATGCCGGTGGAGTTCGGCAGCACCTGTGGAGGCTGCTGCGCGCACGACTGCGTATTCTTCACACCGCCCGTCATGCTCTCCAGCGTCGGCGAGGTGTCGTGGCCAAGCTCCGCGACTGCGTTCGAGTTGACGGGGCCCGCAAGTGCTGGTGAGGCGAATGTCGCCGAGGTTGAAACAGCGACGAGCTGTAAGAGGATCCACTGCGTGATCGACCGCGACATGACAGCCTCCTGAGTTCCGGAACGGCAGTCTGCGATGGGCCGGAGTACTTTCGGGGTGCTGCGGGCGAGAAGCCCGCCGGCGAGGCGCGACTTTATCACTTGCTGCGGGTTGATGCCAGGCGTCTCGCTATTTGACAGCGTCGCCGTCCGCGACATTCATGTCGAACGGCGGGTCGCCGCGCATGATCCGCGCCGAGCGATTGCAATGGTCGAGTCGGCGTAGTCGGCCCCGGTCCGGCCAATTCACCAATTCACCAATTCACCAATTCACCAATTCACAAATCAGGACTCTCTGTCTCTGTTGCCGACGAGACCGGTGCCGACCGCCACCAGCACGCACGTCCCGCCCACGAAGGTGCCTGCCGGCAACCGCTCGCCCAGAATCGCGGCGCCCAGCAACACGGCGATCGGAACCTCGGCCACACCCATCATCAACATCGCTGACGCATCCATGCGTGCCAGCAACCAGTAGTTCAGCCAGAACGCGACGACGGAAGCGGCTACTGCCAGGTAGAGGAGAGCTGTCCATGCCGCCGCAGACCAGCGCGCGGGCGTCGGAACTCCGTCCGTCAACAGTCCGAGGCACAGGAGCGGCAGGACAGCGGCGCCGCTCTGAATCGTCGTCATGGCAAGCGGGGGAATGCGTCCCCGGTAACTCTTCATCCAGACGTACGCGGAAGCGACACAGGCCGAGGATCCCAGAACCGCGGCCACACCGGTCATGGCCGCGCGGCCGGAAGTCAGGACTTCCGAGCCGAAGATGAGCGTCACGCCCACGACGCCCAGGATGAACGTGAACAGCTTACGAGCGGTGACTCGCTCCTGACCGACGGCGCAGGCGAACGCCAGCGCGAGCAGCGGAGTTCCAGACTGAAGTATGGCGACCAGTCCGGAAGGAATGAACTGGGCGCCCCAGAAGAGCAGTGAGTAGTTCACGCCGAGAAGCAACAACCCGGCGGCCGCTACACGCCGCACATCGATCGAGCCGAGGGTTCGCAGATCGCGCCGTCCGACGACGATTGGTATCAGGATCGCGAGCGCTATGGCCAACCGGATCCACGCCAGTGTGAATGGACGTATTTCTGCGAGTCCGACACGGATGGACAGGAACGTGGAACTCCAGAGCAGGCACGCTATCCACCATACGGCGACCAGACGGAGTCTCATCCGGCGAAACGCGCCCCGACATTCCAGACCACGTGGCGGATGGGCATGATGCCCTGAATGTACACCGTCTGCCAACGATCATGTTGTCGCATCAATTCAACATGTGTCTCCGGTATAGACTCTCGGCATGACGCGCAAAGAATTCCTCAGGGCTGCAGTTGGCTCGACGGTCCTCGGCTCAATCGGCGATGTCAGATCCTCTGCCACTGATTCACAGCAGGGCGGACGGTCTTCCGCGTCCGCGCCCGACGCGGCAAGGGCCACGAACTTCCCTGCGGGAACGACGAAGGCAGTCATTGACTTCATCTCGAACGCGTCGTTCGATCGCATGCCGCAGAAGGTGGTCGATGAGGCGAAGCGCTGCCTCATCGACGGCTTTGGCGTCGTGCTCGCCGGCGCCACCGTGCGCGGCAGCGCGATCGTGCGCGAGCACATCAAGGCCGCCGGCGCGCAAGCCGGCGCGACGGTTCTCGGACCGGAAAGGATCACCGCGACGACGGCGCACGTCGCACTGGCGAACGGCGCGAGCGGCCACGCCATGGACTACGACGACACGCAGCTGTCCACCACGCCCGATCGCGTGTTCGGTCTGCTCACGCATCCGACCGTTCCCGTGCTGGCCGCGGCGCTTGCCGTCGGCGAACGGCTCAACGTGTCAGGCCGCACGTTTCTCGAGGCATTTCTCACCGGGTTCGAGGTCGAGTGCAAGGTCGCCGAGGCGATCAAGCCGGATCACTACCTGCGCGGATTCCACAGCACCGGGACGATCGGGACGTTCGGCGCGGTCGCGAGTGCCGCCAAGCTCCTGAAGTTGTCGGCGGCACAGATTCCGCACGCGCTCGGCATCGCGGCGAGCATGAGCAGCGGCATCCGCGTGAATTTTGGATCGATGACCAAGCCGCTCCACGCGGGGCGAGCGGCCGAGAATGGCGTCACCGCCGCTGAGCTCGCGTCGCGCGGATTCACTGCCGGCGACGAGCCGCTCGACGGCGAATGGGGATTCTTCCAGGTGCTCGGAGGCGGCGCCGACGGGCCGCGCATCGTGCCGGCGCTCGGCAACCCGTTCTCGATCGTCAATCCTGGCGTCTCGGTGAAGCCCTACCCGTGCGGCTCGCTAGGGCATCCGACGATGGACGCGATGCTGAAGCTGGTGACGGATCACGACGTGAAGCCGGACCAGATCGCGCGGATCCGCGTGCGCGCCGGGTCGAACATTCTCAACCCGCTGCGCTACAAGACCGCGAAGACGGAGCTCGAAGCAAAGTTCTGCCTGCCGTTCATGATGTCGGCCATCGCGCTGCGGCGGCGCGCCGGCATTCGCGAGTTCACCGATGAATTCGTCGCATCGGCACCGGTGCAGGCGATGATGACGAAGGTCGACACCGTCTTCGATCAGCACATCGAAGCGCGTGGCTTCGACAAGATGCGCAGCATCGTTGAAGTGGACCTCGTGGATGGACGGAAGCTGTCGCAGCCGTCCGACGAGCGCTACCGCGGCGGGCCCGAGAAACCGTTCACGCGCGCCGAGCTCCACGAGAAGTTCACAGATTGCGCGAGCCTGGTGCTCTCACCCGAACGCATCAGACGCGCGCTCGAGGCGATCGAGTCGGTCGATCGGCTCGCGAGCGTCCGCGAGCTGGTCGCGGCGCTGAGCTGATTTGAGCGCCGGCACTTCCTTGTCTTGAGCGGGCGGTCACGCCCTTCCCCAACGTCTGCTCCACACCCAAAACGACCGTGCCACCGGGGTGACTTGTGACTCGTCAGGTGACGAACTGTCGGCACCAGGTGACGAGTTCGCCACTCAATCATTCGAAAAGTGGCGAGATTCTGAGCCTCGCGTCTGATGACTCGTGGAATGGCGCCTGCAGCGACACCGGTAGCGCGGGGGCGTCAGCCCCGCGTCATTGACAGGATCGAATTCGTCGCAGGTCAAAACCGTGTTGACGGCCGCTCCGTTCGACGAGGAGCCGCCGTTCGGGGATGAGTCCACCCGTCGTTCGAAAGGCTAGGTCATGACAGTTAGCACAAACAAAAAACCCGCGCAGAAGACGCGCGCGCTATCAACCGCGCAGAGCGCGGGACGCCGCACGACCTCGGACTTCAAGGCCTTGCGCTACTTCGCCGAATCCGAGCGGGATACGTATCTGCGCGGCTGGGGCGGTGGCCGCCCGATGGATGTCGCAGCGTTCCGCGCCGCGGAAGATCATATGCGTCTTATCCGTACGCTCGTGAAGCCCCTGCTCGTAGCCGGGTGCGACTATCCGGACCACGAGACCGGCGTGAACGCACGCGGTGGGCACACCTACGCGGTGCTGCTCCAGTTGCCGCGCGACGTGTGGCCGGTGCATCCAAGTGAGAGTGCGTTCGCGAACATCGTGACCCGCGTGGACAGGCCAGTTGTGGACTCCAAGGAGGAGGCGCCGTTCTTCGTGGCATGTGAAGCGAACAGCTGGGAGGAGCTGTACGCCGCCGTCGAAGCGAAGTCGCGCGCGGGTGAATGGTGGACGCGGGCGATCGGTCAACGACAGGTGGTGTACGACTGGGTGTATTCCCGTCGCTTCCAGCTCACAGGGGACGATGAGGACTCGCTGGACCTGGCGATTGGAGCAGCGGACATGCCGCTTCTGGATCTCGCGTACTTCGCCGAGTGGTGCGCGGCCGCTCCGCGTGAAGTGCGAGAACATCCGGTGGCGCTGAGAGTGCTGAAGACATTGGCGGGCGACAAGACCGAGGCGTATCTCGCGGAGCTAACGTCAGCCAAACCTGTAAGCGAATAACAAATCTGTACTGCACGCCGTGGCTCGGTGTAACCGTCTGGTACACCTCTCCGCGTCGGCCTACGACTTCTGAAATCGAATTTCACAACGGAAAGTCGAGGTTTATCGAGGATTTCTGAGCCCGGAGCTGCCGTCCCGCGCAGTTCCGTGTCCTTTGGTACGGTCGTTGTAGCCGTTCTATCGAACGCCCAAAACCCCATCAACTCACGACAGGATCGAGTCGGATAACCGTCGCTCGGATGTCGGACTCTGCCTGATCGAGCTCTCGTTTGCGTTGGGGAAGGCACCATGTCTCAGCAGAATCACCCGAACAGTTTCGCCGTGGTGGCCGCACCGGGCGTGTCACCGGAACGGACGCCGGATCCCGTGGCGATCTTCTCTGCTCCCGATGTCGTGTTTCACTGGTGGGCCGAGAGCAAGCGGCGCTGGGCAGAAAACAATCGCCTGAGCCCGCTGATGGCGCATCCTGCCGTCTTTCCAGACGGAGCAGATATAGTGTCCCGTCGAGCAGACAACGACTGATTGGCGGCGGGTCGCCGTGGTCGACCGTGCGCCACGGCCCAGGACCCTTTCTGAACCTCTCGAGCAGTTCTCGCTGCTGAAGCCGCGAGCCTGAGCTTGTCCAAAGGTCCCCGTTCACAATCGATGCGGGGACACTGAGCGCAGTTGCGGGCCGTCCCACCACTTTTCAATCTGTAGTCCGGACTCCTTCCACAGACTGCTGACGTATACTCCCGCCGGCGATCCCGTAGAGATGTTGAGGAGTGCGGTTCGCTCCCACAGTTTCGTCGAGACACGTGTCCGCGTTGCCGAGGAGCCATATGCAACGATCCATTCTGCTTGTTCTCGCCGCCATTCTCCTCACCGCATCGTATTCGTTGATGGCGCAACCGCCTTCGCGGAACACGACGCGGGAGCGCCGAATCGAGGACGCGCTCGCGTCAGTGTCGGCGGGCGCCGTGCCGACGTTCCGTCGCGCAACCCAGGCGATGGACTCTGGCAAGTACGCGGAAGCGGAACCGTTATACAGAGAGGTGCTCGCGTCAGCGCCCGAGTTCACTCCCGCCATGCGACGGCTTGGTGGCACCCTTGTCACGCTTGGTCGGGACGCCGACGGTGGCGCTTCTGAATCGCGCCGTGCAAATCGATCGCTCTCCCGAAAACTTGATCAGCCTGGCTGAAGCGCTCGTGTTTCGCCCGGGCCAGAAGACTGTCTCGATCACGGAACAGAAAGCTGCGCTCGGAATGGCGAAGGAGGCGGCTCGCAGAAATCCGTATCCCGACGACGAGTCCTATGACGCGACCGTCGCGCAGATCGCGATCGGGATCCAGGACATCTCTTCATTGCGTGAGGCGGTGGCGGCACTGAAGAGCAAGTATCCCGGCGCGATGGCGACGCACTATTTCACGGCAATCGCGAATGCCGCCGACGGCCGATGGGAGCAGGCGGAACACGAGATTCGAGAAGCCGAGCGTCTGGGACTTCCGCACGAAGCCGCGGAGAGTTTCCTCGCGTCGGGCGTGCATACGCAAGCGAGCGTGTGGAGATTCGCGCGGTACACCGCGTATCTGATCGCCGCCTGGGCCGCCGGCCTGTTGCTGTTGTTCGTGTCGGGACGGGTCCTTTCCGGCCGCACGTTGTCGTCAATCGAGCGAGCGGATCCAAATGTTCTCGCTTCCGACTCGGAACGCTCTCTACGACGAGTCTATCGCGCTCTCATCAATTGTGCCGGCGCCTACTACTACCTCTCTCTTCCGGTGATCGTCGTGCTCGTTGTCGGCGGGACCGCGGCGATCATCTACGGGTTCATGATGATCGGGAGAGTGCCACTCCAGCTGGTGGCGATGCTCGTTATCGGTGCCGTGGTCACCGTTTTCAAGATGGTGCACTCGCTGTTCATCAGGGTCACTGGGGAAGATCCCGGTCGGACGCTCGAGGAGGCCGAAGCGCCCGCCTTGTGGAAGCTCGTACGCGACGTCGCCCAGAGCGCCGGCACGAGACCGGTGGACGAGATCCGGGTGACGCCAGGAACTGAGATGGCGGTGTACGAACGCGGCAGCGCGAGCGAGCGACGGCGCGACGTCGCGCAACGCATCCTCATCCTGGGGGTCGGGTTGCTCAACGGCTTTGAGCAGGGCGCATTCCGCGCGGTGCTTGCGCACGAGTACGGTCATTTCGCGCATCGGGATACCGCAGGCGGTGAAGTGGCTCTGCGGGTCCGGCGCGACATGATGATGTTCGCTCTCGCGCTGGCCCAGCAAGGCCAGGCCGTGTGGTGGAACCTCGCATTCCAGTTCTTGCGGCTGTACGACTTTCTGTTTCGCCGGCTCAGTTACGGAGCGATTCGATTGCAGGAGGTGCTCGCGGATCGCATGGCCGCGCACGTGTACGGTCCGGCCGCGTTTGAGCAAGGTCTGCGACATGTCATCGCGCGGAGTGTGGAGTTCCAAACGGCCGTCGTGCTGGAACTGCAAGGTGCAGTGCAAGCGAAGCGATCCGTCAACAACCTTTACGCGCTCCCGCCTCTGCCGACGCTGGTTTCGAGCGACGTCGAGCAGAGAATCGCGAACGCGATGGTGCATCCGACAACCCAGGACGACACACATCCTGGCCCGTATGATCGTTTTCGGCTGATTGAGCACGTGAGCTACCACGGCGCGCGGAGCGATTCGACGCCGGTGTGGGATCTGTTCAGCGAACGCCATCGAGTCATGGACGAGATGACGGCTATGGTGGCGCGGCAAGTCACCAACGCGGACGTGGTTGCAGCCTGACAATAGTTCGACGCCGCCGCCGTGAAATGAGATAGTAGCGGCACCATGCAGGTCATCACCCCACCGAAGGTCTATCCAGTCATCGTGATCGGCAGCGGCGCGTCTGGAGGGATGGCGGCGTGGAACCTGACGCGCCAGGGCATCGAGGTGGTGCTCCTCGATGCCGGCGACAAGTTCGACCGATCGAAATACTGGACGCACGTGCCGCCATGGGAAACACAGGCGCGGCTCGCACGCGGCGAGAAGCCGGAAACGTTTTTCCTCGACACGAAAGAGCAGCCGTTCCTCACGCCAAACGACCGACCGTTCGCGCTCACGCGCGTGTGGGGGCACGGCGGCAAGACGAACGTGTGGGGTCGCGTCAGCCTGCGATATTCGGACATCGACTTCAAGGCCGCCGACCGGGACGGCTGGGAGACCTCCTGGCCGATCTCCTACAAGGACCTGTCGCCGTACTACGACCAGGTCGAGCAGTTGATCGGAGTCAACGGCGGGACGGACGATTCAGACGTGCTCCCGGGCAGCAAGTACCTGCAGCCACCGCCGGCGCCGCGGTGCGGAGAACGGCTGCTGCAAAAAGCGATGGGGAAGCTGAATATCCCGGTCGTGGCCGGACGACGCGCGAACATGACGCGGCCGACCCGCGGTTTTCCCGCCTGCCACTACTGCGGCAACTGCGGCAACGGCTGCGATACGGCGTCGTTCTTCTGCTCCGCCGATCATCTGCTGCCGTTCGCGCTGCAGACCGGCAAGCTGGAACTGCGATCGAACGCGGTGGCGGCGCGAATTCTGACCGATGACAACGGACGGGCCACGGGCGTGCAGTATTTCGATCGACGGACCGGCGCCGAACAGCAGGTGCGCGGCAAGGTCGTCGTCCTCGGCGCGAGCTGCGTCGATTCGACGCGCATTCTGCTGAACTCGAAGTCTCCGACGCACCCGAACGGCCTCGGCAATGGCTCCGACGTGATCGGCCGGTATCTCTGCGAACAGATCCGGCTGAACGCGCGCGGATATCTGCCCGCGCTCGAGGGCACGCCAACGCGCAACGATCGCGGCATCGGCGGCGAGCATATTTATATGCCGCGCTTCAACCATCGATCCGGCCGCGGCCGCAACTACCTGCGCGGCTTCGGCGCGCAATTCTGGAATACGTGGTCGAACTGGAACGGCCCGCAGGAAGGCTCGGATCAGATTCCGGGTTTCGGCGTCGCGCTGAAGAAGCAGATCAAGCGGCGCCACCCGGCGTGGTTCGAGATTCATCCGTTCGGTGAGGCGCTGCCGTACGCGCACAACCGCATCACGGTCGATCCGTCGCGCGTCGATCGATACGGGGTGCCGCTGCTGCACATCGATTACCGTATCGGCGAGAACGAACGAAAGATGACCGAGCACATGGCAGACACCATCGAGGAGATCGTCAAAGCGGCCGGCGGTGTGCTCGTCAACTACAAGCGGGGCGGCCTCGATGCGATGGGGTCAGCGATTCACGAGCACGGCACGTGCCGCATGGGCACGGATGCAAAGCGATCGGCGCTGACCGCGTTCAACCAGATGCACGAGGTCAAGAACGTATTCGTGGTTGACGGATCCGCATTTCCGACCGCCACGGAAAAGAACCCGACGCTCACGATTCTGTCGCTCTCGTGGCGCGCCACCGATTACCTGGCGCAGGAGATGAAACGTGGGAACCTCTGAAACTGACATCAACCGTCGCCGGGCGTTGACCCAGCTTGCCGCAGGCGCTGTGGGCGTCGCATCGTTGCCGCTGTGGGTCGAATCGCTCTGCGTGCAGGCGCGCGTCGAGGCACAGACGCGGGCAGCCCAGGCTGCCGCCAGCGCCACCGCCTGGACCCCGTCGGTGCTGACAGCGCGTCAGAACGAAGCGGTCATCGCGTTGACCGAGTTGATCATCCCGGCGACCGACACGCCAGGCGCCAAGGCCGCGCTCGTCAATCGGTTCATCGACCACGTGCTCTCGACGGCAGATGTCAAGGAGCGTTCCGAATTCATGCGAGGGTTGGCCTGGTTGGACGATCGCTGTCACGCGCGCGTCGGCCGGGACGTCGCCGGCGCGACGGCCGAGGAACTGACCAGCGTTCTGACGCCGCTCGCCACAGAGGGGACGGCACTCGCCGAGGACGCGGCCGGCATCGCGTTTTTCCACGCGATCAAATCGTTGACGGTTACCGGCTATTACACGACCGAAATCGGACTCCGGCAGGAGCTTGGCGACGATGGCCGAATGATGCTTGGCGCGTTCGAAGGCTGCACGCATCCGGAACATCAGTAGAGTGAATGCAAAAAATGCTGAATGCTGAATGCTGAATGCTGAAAATGCTGAAAATGCTGATTGCTGATTGCTGATTGCTGATTGCTGATTGCTGATTGCAAGTGAATGTTGAATGTTGAATGTTGCGGTAGCTCGAAGCGGGCCGCGCATTAGATTGCTGCGGCCCGCTCCGACACTCCCTGCTATTTCGGTGCTGTCCCGGTGATGGCAGTCTCAGTCGAGATCTCGGTCTGTGGCTCTTCAACGATCTTTGTCGCGGTGACCTTCATTCCCGGCTTGAGCTCGTGGACGGTCGCGGCTTTGCCTTCGACCATGAATTTGAACGACGGGGGCACCTTGTATTCCTTGTTCTCGCCGGTTTCGAGCGTCAGGACGACGTAGTCGCCCTGCGCCCACCACACGGTGCCATTGAGCGTGCTCGTCGTCCGAACGGTAACAGGAGTTGTTTTCTTCACGATCGTTCCGGTGAGGACGGTTCCCGGCTTGAGATCCGCGATGTGCTTGGTCTGTCCGTCGACCATGAACTCCCGCCCCGGCTGCACGTGGAAGAGGCTGTAGTTTCCGAGCGGCTGCATCTTGGCGAGGAGCCAGTCACCTTGAACCTGGACCACTTCGCCCGTCATCTTTACCGTCTCGACCTTGGCTTCGCCCTTGATCTTTTCGGTCTGTGACGTTGCCTGGGCGTGTAATGCCGTGGCCATGCCCAGCACCGCCAGACCAGTCGTGATCGCGTGTCTCGGGTTCATCGTTTTTGCTCCTTCAGTTAGCAGTTAGTTGAGTTGCTCAATCCGCTGGCAATATTTACAGGGTCCGCCGCGCGGCGTGGGGGCCTAGGCCTCGGGGATAGCGCCGGACCACGACAATGCGCGGTTCCGCGACAATCCGTGGTGTATTCCCCGCCAAACAGCTACGGACACGCCGCAACGCCGCACGGTCTTGGCTATCCGGGATGCTCCGTTACAAACTGACGGCCACGTCTGTCGCTACCGGACGGTGTCGATGAAGGCGCTGGGAACCCGCTCAGCGTCGCCAGTTCAACTTACTTTATAATGCAAAGCTTAACGGTGTGATGCCGCATGGTCACGGCTGGTGGAGGGGATTTCTGCCGCCGCCGCTACAATTCTTCCGCACACCTGTAATAGCCGGCCTCCTCGTGCGTCAAGGTTAGTGAGGCGGACGAGGTGACCACAGCCATCACGCACATCGACGAGCTGCTGATCCCGATGTCTTCCACGGCCCCGGCGACGGGGTTTGCCGAGCTGTACGAGCGCCATTACGAGGCGGTATTCCGCGCGGCCCTGCGCGTCACCGGGAATCCGGCCGACGCCGAGGACGTCCTGCAGACCGTCTTCCTGCGCGTCCTGGCCCGGAGTGGAGACGTCGAGGATCTTGCGCAGCCGGCGGCTTACTTCCGGCGCGCAGCCGTCAACGCGGCGGTCGACGTACTGCGCCGCCGGCAGCTTCGGGGCGACTCGGTTTACGACGATTCGGCGCCGTCGGTTGCCGTCCAGCCCTCTTTACTGCTGAAGGAACGGCTTCGGCGCGCCATCGCCGCTCTGAACAACGACGACGCAAGCCTGTTCTTGTTGCGTCACGTCGAGGGACTGTCGATCGAAGAGCTGGCCGGGATGTTCAAGATTGAGAAGAACAACGTGACCGTGAGGCTCCACCGGATCCGGCAGCGGCTGCAGACTGAGATGGAACGTTAGATCCACGGTGCGAGCGAGCGCAGCGAAGCGAGCGTGTTGGGGAGTCCGAGGGGCGAAGCCCCTCGGATAAGTAAGAAGGAGATCGCAATGTCTGAAGATCGACTGGAACAGGCACTACAAGAGATGAAACAGGAAGCGGTAGACTCCGGCACGCTCGAGGGCGCGCGCGCGCGCGTCTGGGCGCAGATGACGAATGCCGGCAGCGCCACCTGTGCTGAGTTCCGGCAGGACTTCCACGCCTATCTCGCGAATGACCTGGGCGCCAGCCGCCGCACCCTCGTGGAAGATCATCTCAGCCGCTGCCCAAGCTGTCGCGCCCGGATCGCCGACATGAAAGGGGAGCGGGTGGTCGTCGCCATGCCCCAGCGGTCCTCCTCCCGGTGGGTGCAGTGGGGTGCGCTCGCCACGGCGGCTGCACTCTTCCTGTCGGTCCTGTATCTCGGTCGCGGCACCATCGACAGCATGATGGCTCCGGGCGGCCCGCGGGCCACGGTCGTGTCCGCCGACGGCGGCTTGTACGGCCTGACCGCCTTGTCCGCCGAAGCGCGAAGCGCGAAGGTGGAGGGCTCTCTCCAAGCGGGCGCCACGATCGGCGAACACGAGTCGGTCCGCACCGGCCCGGGTGCGCACGCAGTGTTGCGGCTCGCCGACGGATCCGTGCTCGATGTCAACGAGCGAACCGAACTATTCGTGACCGCCGCATGGAGCGGCCAGGCTATTCACCTCCAGCGCGGTGACCTCATCGTCAAAGCCGCCAAACAGCGGCGAGGCCACCTTCGCGTGCTGACCCACGATTCGATTGCCTCGGTGAAGGGAACCGTCTTCGCGGTCTCGGCCGGTATGGGCGGCTCGGTGGTTTCGGTGGTCGAGGGATCGGTGGCGGTGAACCAGCCGGGTAAGGAGTTGCTGCTGCGCCCTGGCCAGCAAGCCGCCTCCATCCCGGCGCTGGCGAGCTCGGTTGCGGAAGCCGTCTCCTGGAGCCCTGACGCGGAGCAGTACCTGGAGCTCCTCGGGTCGTTCGTGAAGATCGAACGCGAGCTGGCGAATCTTCCTGCTGAACTGCGGACCAACTCGGCACTGCTCTCGTATCTTCCAGCAGGCGCTGTTGTCTACGGCGCCGTCCCAAATCCTGGTCTCACGATCGACCGGGCCCTCTCCCTCGCCGAGGAGCAGGCGGCCCAGAACGCGACGTTCGGAGCGTGGTGGAATTCCGAGACAGGACAGCAGTTGAAACAGATCACGGACCGCGTCCAGTCGGTGAACCCGCTTCTCGGGAGCGAAATCGTGTTCTGCGCCAGCGTCGGCGGGCTCGGCGAGCCGGTTCCGATCGTGATGGCCCGGGTCCAGCCCGGCAAACGGGCGGCGCTCGCGAGCGCCCTCGAAGGGCTTTTCGCCGCGGCGGGCGAGTCGGCCGCATCGTATTCGGTTTCCGACGAGCTGATGATCGTTTCAAGCGCGCCATCGCAGCTGTCGTGGGTCCTCGCTCACCTGGGGCAAGGCGCCGGCTCCCCGTTCGCGGCAGCCATCGGCGAACGGTATCGGCGCGGCGTTGGCTGGCTTATCGCGATGGACGCGGCGCCATTGGTCACGTTGGCGGCCAAAGACGACGCGCCGCCGATCAAGCTCGCCGACATGATGGGCATGAAGTACCTGTTCCTCGAGCAGCGTGCTCCTGCGGGTGCGCTGGAGAATGAAGTGACGTTCGCGTTCCAGGGCGCTCGCACCGGAATGGGATCGTGGCTGGCCGACGCCGGCTCCGGTGGAGCGGCTGAGTATTTGCCGTCCGATGCGCTCGTTGCCGGGTACGTGTCGACGCGTGAGCCCTTGCAACTGTTCGAGGAGTTCACCGCGCAGATCACCAAGTCGGATCCGGACTTCGAACGCGGCCTGGCCAGCCTGGACGAGAAATTCGGTGTCGGTTTCGTCCAGAACCTGACCGCGGCGTTGGGGACCGAATCGGCCCTGGCACTCACGGGACTCTCTGCCAGCGGCCCGACGTGGGTGATGGCGAGCGTGGCGAACAATCCGGCAGTCATCGACAGCTCCCTTCAGAAGGTCGTGGCAACCTTCAACGCGGAGCTTGGGCCCGACGAGCAAGGCAAGCGGATCGTGTTGGCGCAGGAGAGCGTGGGTGAACGGACGTGGAACACGTTGAAACCGGGAGGACTTCCGCTCAGTATCTCCTGGACCTACGATCGGGGCTACATGGTGGCGGCCTCCGATCGCGGCATCGCCGAGCGTGCCATCGCGACCCGGAACGGCGGGTTCCCGCTCGTCTGGTCCCCGGAGTTCCTCGGCCAGCTCCCCTCGTCTGCGGGACTCCACCCGTCCGCGTTCGCGTGGCTGAACGCAAAGGGGGCACTCGGAATCCTGTCGGCGCTGTCCACGAATTCGGCGCTCAACGATCTCGTGGCCGGGCACGATCCGATTCTCGTCGTGTTCGATGGAACCCCGGAACAGATCCATGCGTCCAGTCGTACTCGTATCTCTGGACTGATCATGGACGTCATGCTGCTCCAGAACCTGGGTTCGGCAAGCATGGGGCCGCAATCGGGCCCTGTCCTCCGCCATTGATGAACGGGCCGCGAACGAGCGCAGCGATTAAAGATGGATATAGCGGTAGTCGACCTCGAAAACCTGAAGGTGAAGCTGGGACGGCGGGAGATCCTCCACGGGATCACCTGCCGTCTCGGCGTTTCGGGCAAGGGAAAAGCGATCGGGCTGCTCGGTCCCAACGGGGCGGGCAAGTCCACGCTCATTCTGACGCTGCTCGGCTTTCTTCGGCCCAGCGGCGGACGCGCCAGTATCCTCGGCATGGACTGCCGCCACAACATGGGCGAGGCCCGGTCGAGAATCGGCTACATGCCGGAGAACGACTCGTTCATCGGCGAGATGACGGCGGTGGCCTTCCTGCGCCAGATGGCGGAGCTGTCTGGCGTACCGCCGAAGGCGGCGCTCGAGAAAGCGCACGAGGTCCTGTTCCACGTGGGGCTCGGCGAGTCGCGCTACCGCGAGCTGCGGACCTACTCGGTACGGAATGAAGCAGATGGCCAAGCTCGCCCAGGCGATCGTCCATGGGCCGGAGCTGGTCGTACTGGACGAACCGACCAACGGGCTCGATCCTGCCGCACGCCGGCGGATGCTCAAGCTTGTCGTCGATATGAAGGCAGAGCAGGGGATGAACGTACTCGTCTGCTCCCACTTGCTGCGCGATATCGAGCAAGTATGCGACGAGGCCGTGATCATGAAGGACGGCGCGATCGTCCACCACTGCAACCTCGAAGAAGAGCGGCGGTCGAACAGATCCTTTGTCGAGCTCGAAGTGACCGGCGACGATCGGAACCTCAGGACGTCTCTGCCAGAGATCGGGGCCGAGGGCGTGTCCGAAGGTGGCGGACGCTGGCGTATCGTCCTGCCGGCGGGGGTCGAGGTCGAAGCCATCTGGGGACTCGCCGCGCAGCAGAACCTGCTGGTGAGAAAACTCACGCACCGCCGCGATACGTTAGAGGAGATCTTCCTGAAGGCGATGGGCCACCTGGCGCACACGCACGGGGACGCGGCGCTCGACGCCGGCCGCGGCGACGGCGCGGCACGCGCCGTCGCGCCGTAGCTTTAGCGGAGGCGGATGGCAGTCTACAAACGCGGATATCGGCGGTACGCCGGCCCCCTCACGGGGCAGTGGACGCGCTTCATGGTGCTTCCGCGCTACGCCTGGCGCAAGCTCTATGAGCAGCGGCTCGTTCTGCTGCTGACGATGGCGTCGTTCCTGTGGCCTCTCCTCTGTGCCGGCTTCGTTTATCTGACAAATCATGTCGAGCTGCTCCAGGGGCTCGATCGGGAGTTTCTTGAGTTCATCCAGGTGAACGGCAGGTTCTTCTCGATTTTCATGTACGTCCAAGGGGGCTGCGCGGTCTTCCTCGCGGCGCTGGCCGGGCCCGGCCTGGTTGCGCCGGACCTGGCGAACAACGCGCTCCCGCTGTACTTCAGCCGACCGCTCACGCGTTGGAGCTACGCGCTCGCGCGGCTGACGGTGATCGTCGGCATGTTGTCGGTCGTCACGTGGATTCCGGGCCTCCTCCTGTTCGCGCTGCAGGTCGGACTGGCCGGTGGCTGGTGGTTCCTGGCGAATTGGACGTTGGGTGTCGGCGTGGTGCTGGGGTTCCTTCTCTGGCTGCTGGTCCTCGGCCTGGTCGCGATGGCCAGCTCCGCTTACGTGAAATGGAGAGTCGTAGCCGGCGCTGTCAGCCTCGCCGTCTTCTTCATCCTGAGCGGCGTGTCCGAGATGATCAACAACGTCTTTCGCGTGACGTGGGGGCACATTCTGGATCCGGCGTGGTCGGTCAATCGGGTGTGGTGCGCGTTGCTGAACGTCGATCCGCCCGACGGCCCGGGGACCTGGGCCTCGATGTTGTCGTTGGCAACGTTCGTTCTCCTGCTCGTCGTGGTGATCGAGCGCAAGCTGCGGCCGGTCGAGGTCGTCCGATGAGCAGAGCGGACGAGCGCAGCGAGTCCGCCACGCGAACGGAGCGAGCCGGCGAAGCGGCGAGCGAGGGAGCGTGTGGGGGAGTCCGAGGGGCGAAGCCCCTCGGAGTGATCTTCGAGGAGGTCTCGAAGTTCTACGGCGAAGTGCTCGGCGTGAACCGCGTCACGCTGAACATTCCGGCGGGGATCACGAGCCTGGTCGGGCCGAACGGCGCCGGCAAGACGACGTTGATGAACCTGATGACCGGCCTGATCTTCCCCGACCACGGCCGCATCCTGATGCGTGGGATCTCGCCGCGCAATCCCGAAGCGCTGATGCGAATCACGGGGTACGCCACGCAGTACGACACCGCGCCGCGCTGGGCCACCGGGTTCACCTTCATCACCACCGGGCTGCTTCTGTTCGGATACGGCCGATCGGAAGCGGAGGAAAAGGCGTGGAAGGCACTCGAGCGCCTGGGCCTCACCGAGGCGGCAAACCGGAAGGTCGCGGGCTATTCCAAGGGCATGCGGCAACGGGTGCGGCTGGCGCAGGCGATCGCGCACGATCCCGATCTCCTGGTGCTGGACGAGCCGCTGAACGGCCTCGACCCGCTGGTCCGGGCGGAGACGATCGACCTGTTCCGCTCCTGGGCCGCTGAGGGAAAGCACGTCATCATCTCGAGCCACGTGCTGCAGGAGGTGGATCTGATCAGCGATCAGGTCGTGCTGATCGCCAACGGGATGATCGTGGCCGAGGGAAAGATCCGCGACGTGCGCGACGAGATCGACGAGCATCCCAGTCAGTACATCATCCGGTGCCGGGAGAGGGACGCATCCGGCGTGGCAGCCCTGCTGTTTGGTGAGGAACACATCACCGAGATCAAGCTGAACGCCGACCGGCTCGGCATGTTGGTGATGACCCGGGACCGGGAGCAGTTCGCGCGCGCGCTCAGCCGGATCGCGCTCGACGGTCACCGGATCGAGAGTGTCGTGCCGGCCGACGAGAACGTGGACGCGTTGTACGAGTATCTGATCGGCGGTGAATCGTGATCCAGCAGTCCCGGGCCAGGCAGGCGTGGACGATCGCAAAGATCGAGCTGCGGCGTGCCTTTTTCGCCAAGCGCTCTTTCTGGGTTTACGGACTGGCGCTCCTGCCCTCGGTGATCTTCTTCGGGCACGGTCTCGATGCGAAGTTCCGGATCGAGCGGCTGACCCGGCGCGGCGTGATTTCCCCGGCCTTGATCGACAGCGTCCGCGATGGAGAATCGGCCGACGAGGTGAAGAAGCGCCTGGGAAAGCCGGTACAGGAAAGCTGGTCGACGCGCAGCCGGCGCGTCCGGCAAAAAACCGGAAATGCTGGAACGACGACACAGGTGATCGACCCGGCCGTCGAAGCGCGCTTCGTTCGCTTGAATGTCATCCGTCCTTCCTACAGCGGGGAGCCGGTCGCCAAGATCTACGAGTTCGAGGTCTATGGGCCTGATGGCCGTGTGAACCTCGCGCTCCACCGACCCGTCACTGGAAGTCTGCCGTGCAGCCCGGATCAAGGGCCGGAGAAGGCGGTGAACGGCAGCGTGACGGGAGGCCAAACGGATAGATGGTGCGCGGAAGACCGGCCCTTGTTCCTGCAGGTGGATCTGGGAGAAGTTCGTCCGGTGACGCGCTTCATCGTCAAGCACGCCAGTGCGGGTGGCGAAAACGAGGAGTCCGACACCCGCGAGTTCAACATCCAGCTCAGTAATGAAGGAAAGACCTTTACTACGGTCGCTTCGTCGACCGGCGCAGGGTTCGTCGAGGAGCGGACCGAGTATCGCGATATCCACTACTTCGATGGGCGGCGCGAGGCCCGGCTTCTATTCGAAGACGGCAAGCTTCAGCGCCGGGACATTTACCGTCTCCTCGACTTCGAAGAGGACCGGGCGATCTTCGCGGGCATCTTCCAGTACTTCTACCTGCGGCTCGCGATCTTCTTCGGCTGTCTGGGCATCTTCATGTATCTCTTCCGCGGGGAGATGAGCAACCGGACGCTGCACTTCTGGTTTCTGGCGCCGGCGAGGCGCGAGGTGCTGCTCGCGGGCAAGTATGCGGCGGGGCTGATTGCGTCTGCCGTGATCTTCGGCGGCGGTGCCCTGCTCACGTTTGCCGCCATGATCTGGCCGCACGATGCGGTCGAAGTCCAGGCCTACTGGAATGCCGGGGGCATGGGACACGTGTTCTGGTACGCAGCGGCTGCTGCGCTCGGCTGCGTCGGCTACGGGAGCGTCTTTCTCGCGGTCGGCGCGTACGTCCGCAATCCCATAATCCCGGCGGCCGTGCTGCTCACGTGGGAGGGGATCAACGGCATCCTTCCACACGTGCTGCAGAAGATGAGCATCCTTTATTACTTGCAGTCTCTCTGTCCCGTCCCTGCGCCGATCGACAATGACGTCCCGACGCTGATCCGGTTGCTGGCGGCGCCCGCCGCTCCCGCCTCGCGTCCAGGAGCGATTCTCGGTTTGTTCCTGCTGACCGCGTTCGTCCTGTGGATCGGCAGTATCGCCGTCCGGCGTATGGAGATCTCCTACGGCGGCGCCGACGCGTGATGGCGCAGTTCACTCGATCGCAGTGACCGCAGCCCTCAGTTCTGCGATATGGACGGCGCGCGCGACGGTGATGCCTGTCGTCAGGAGGGCATCGGTATACGTAGGAGGTGTCAGCGTCGCGGCGACGTAGGCCTCCGCCAGCGCCGAACGGAGATCGATGATGTGCTGGGCTTTGATGATCGCCGATCCAAGCGTCAGCGTCGGATCGGTCCACGTGAACGGCGGCAGACCTCGTGCGACGCGGACGGCGTCGATACGGGACCGGAGCTCGAGGATGTGCAACGCCCTGATCGTCATCCCGGCGACGATCGGGTTGTCGGTGAACACCAGTGGCACTCGCTCGTACGCCCCCATGTCGCAGTGCGCGCCGGCACCGGTCGATCGGCTTACGCCACGTTGATCCTGGCCGGACACCGGCGTCGCGGCGCACGCCGCATCATCGCCCGTGTCGATCGCCGGGCTGCCCGGGATGAGCGCCATCGTCCTGGTTAACCCACCGTTGTTCGCGAGCGTGTCGAGGAGGGGATCGGCGCGGCGATCGCTGGCCAGGGCGAACCCGCACGAGGTTCCAGGGAACTCGAGGTTGTTGCCGAGGTCGTTCATGAGAATCTCGGTCGAACAATTCGTCGGCGCCGCTCCTGTGCTGTTGGCGATGATCGAGTTCTTGACCGAGATCGCATCGTTTGAGTCAACTGCGGCGGCCACCGCCGATGAATTCGACGCAATCGTGGCGTTGATGAGTGTCAGTTCGCTTCCAATAATGTTTGGCGTTCTATAAACTGCACCGCCGGAATCGGTTGCTGTGTTTCCGCTAATCGTGGTGTTGGAGAGAGTCAACTTGTCACCGGCCTGAGCGATTCCACCGCCCCGATTGGCCGAGTTACCGGAGATCGTGGTGCGCCTGATTGTTACCGGCGAGGTCTGCGCGTAAATGCCGCCGCCGCTACCGGTCGGATTGGTGTTCTGCACAATCGCGGAGTCCGCTACCGTCAGTGCCGAAATGCCGAACACGAAAATGCCCGCTCCAAAGTTGCCCGAGTTATCGGAAACGGTCACGTGGTTCAGCGTCCCTGTGACAGCACCCTCCAAAGAGACTCCTCCGCCGCTCGCGGCAGAACTGGTGACGACATTTTGTGTGACGACGCTGTCGGTCAGAGTAACAGTCGACGGAAAGTCCGCGGACCCAAGGACCCTGATACCCGCGGCCACATCCGCCGAGTTGCCCGAGATCGTGACGCGGGTCAACGCTGCGGTGACGCTGTATGCGAGATAAATGCCTCCGCCGCCATTTCCGCCTGTCCCCACGTTTTGCGAGATTGTTGTATCCGTCAGTGTCACCGTTGACGGACCACTGACGAAGATGCCGCCGCCGGCGGAGCCTGTCCGACACGATTTGACGACCACGCGGGCGAGCGTCAGATTGAGTCCAAAAATGGCGATGCAGCCTCCAGGACCGCCTGCAGGGTTGCCGTTCTGCACGGTCACGTCGTTCAGCGTGAGGCCGCCGGCATCGACCCAGAACACACGGTCGAGACCGTTGCCGTCGATGATCGTCGTCGCCGCCGTGGCGCCGTTGATAGTGACGCCCTCCCTGATATTCAGGTCACCGGTCGCCGAGAGGGCTCCGCTGCCGGGCGGGATGGTGAGCGCGTAGATGCCGGCAGGCAGCGTAATCACGTGCGGACCGGCGTGGAAGTTGCCCTCTTGAACGGCCGCGCGCAGCGTGCACACGCCTCCTGCGGTCGCGCAGACGCCATTACCGGGCACCGCATCGACGGCGTCAATCGTGCTGTTGACGATGTATGTAGCGCCGGCGGCAACCCGCGGCCATGCGACGATCGTCGCGGCCACGAGGAGCATCCTGGCCGGATAGAGCGATGGATGGTGTGCCATCGTGCACCTATTGCAGCGTGAGCAGGACGAGAATCTCTCCCTTTCCCGACGGCAGCGCCTCGAGCGCTTTCCCGAGCAGCGTGCCCGGCCGGTGCATCTGCTGTGCCCCAACCCGGATCGGTCGCGAGCGCATCGCATGCCCCGGCGTCGGGCTCGTCACCAGCAGGTCCCCGATCTTGATCGCGCCATATCGCGCGTCCGCCTTCACCTTGACCCGCCCGCTTTGCGCCACCATCGCTTTGCTGTCGCTCTTCTCGCCGAGCACGAGGCCGGGCTGTCGCGACACCGCACCCGCCACGCGTGTGTCATACGCTTTCGGCGCCGCCAGCACCCGATTCGGCTCGGTCGGATCGACGATGACGATCGTTCCCGGCTCGAGCGGCGCCGCCGTCTCGACCCATTCCGCCACGTCCTGATACTTCGCGGCGATGTTGCCGTTGACCGACATGTTGTTCGCGACCGTCACGTTGCCGTTGTTCGCGACCAGGAACTTCGACGCGCTCCCGATCATGAAGTTGATGCTGCCGCCCGCCGCGATGTTGTTGATGCGGTACTCGTGCGTCGAATTATTGAACCCCTGAAACTGGCCCAGCGCACCGTTCTGGTCGTAAAACAGCATCCCGGAATACGCAGCCGCCCCGGCGCTCGTGTTCTGCACCGCGTAGCCGGTCATCGACCCGACCCCGTTATTGAACGCGACGTGCATCACGTCGAGCGGGGCGAACGGTGTGGCCACGCCGGCGCCCATCACGCCGATTGACGACCCGGCCTGGAAGATCTGCGAACTGTCCTGATCGGTGGCGTTCACGAACTTTCCGATGCGGCCTGCAATCCCCGAATCCATTTGTGTCGTTCCCGTGTCGCCCGTCGCCGTTGAGGCGTTGTCCCTTCGGTGCAGACCCGATCCCTCAGGTGACGCGAGCACATACGCCGACGCAGGTTTTCCACCAAGCGTCTCGGCATCCGCCGCCTTCAGGGCGTAGGGCACGCTCGCCAGCAGCACGCGCGGTTGTTCGGTTTCTGCCGCGCGATCGAACCGCACACCGAGCCACCGCGGTTCCCCGGTTGTGAACAGATCATCGGGCAGCCCGTCGGCTGTCCTGGAGCCAAGCAGCACGTTGAATCGGCCCTCGTTTCCAAAGGCGATGGTATGCGTTTCCTGCCAGAGCGGCGTGCCGCCCTGTTGATCCGCATAGACGGCGAGCGTCACGGTCTCGACCGCCGCCACCGGCTGTCCGTCCGCCGGATGAAACGCGCCGCTGAACCACACCACGCGCGGAACAGGCGTGAGCGCGGTTGGTACGACAGACGTTTGTTGCGCGCTCACACTTACCGCGCAGGCGAGCCACACGAGCGAGGCAAGGGGAACGACCAGTATCCGACGTAGCGGACCTGCAGCCATGGTGTCCTCCTCCGGAGTATTCCTGTCGAAATGGAAGAGCTGCATTTAACTGCCGGATCCTCTTTACGTCAAGTTGAAAAATGAGGGACGGCAGGCAGCATAGGCTGCCCTCATGCAACCCATTCCGTTTCGTCGGCAACCGCGGCGAACGCGACGAGGCCGATGCGGATCGAGAACGGTACGTCCAACGCGTGCCGGGGTAATCGGGGGATAACTCGACGACGGGATTTCACTACTGCTCGAAGCGGATGGAGGATAATCCGAGCGAGGCTATACAGTGCGTGCTTTCAAGACACGAACGACCGCCAGTTCGATCGTTCTCACCATCCTCTGGGCAGCGGTGCCGGCCTGGAGCCAGGTCCACGTTCTCACCCACCACAATGACAACCGTCGCACCGGCTCCAATTTGCACGAGAGCGAGCTCACGGTTGCGAGTGTCAAGCAGAAGTTCGGCAAACTGTGGACGCTTTTCGCCGACGGCCAGATCGTTGCGCAGCCGCTCTATGTATCGGGGCTGACGGTACAAGGCACGGGCACTTTCAACGCGCTGATCGTGTCGACGATGCACAACACGATTTATGTGTACGACGCAGACAAGAAGCCAACGCTCCCGCAGTCGAAGGACGCGCTGATTTGGGCTCAGTGGCTGGGGCAGCCGCAACCGGAGAAGGCCAGCTTCGACAGCTGGAACACGAACTTCCCCGAGTACGGCATTCTGGGCACACCGGTCATCAACGAGGCTCACACGACACTGTATGTCGTGAGTTGGCACAACGACAACGGCGGGCAATTTCGCCTTCATGCAATCGACCTGACCAAAGCGCCTTTTGCTGGCCCCGGTTTTCCGCCGGTCGATTATCGGGAAAGGATCAAACCGGTGCCGGTCATCACCGCCACCGTGCCGAAGCCAGGCGGCGGGCAGCTGAAACTCGACCCGACCCAACAGAAGCAGCGCGCGGCACTCCTTCTGGACAACGGTGTGCTGTATGTCGGGTTCTCGACGAATCTCGAGACCGGCGGCACGTTGCACGGCTGGCTGCTCGCCTACGACGCGGCGACGCTCAAACAGAAGGCCGTGTGGAACGTCACACCCACTGACATCAACGGCGGAATCTGGCAGGCAGGGTCAGGACCCGCGGCCGACGCGCTCGGCAACGTCTACGTCATGACCGGGAACGGCAGTTTCAACGCGAACTCCGGCGGCAAGAATTTCGGTGACAGCTTCGTCAAGCTCAGACTCGAGGGCAACACGCTGGCGGTGAAAGACTATTTCACGCCGTGCAACCAGGCTCTGCTCAATAAAGCCTGCGGCGGTCCAGGGCGCTGCGATCTCGATCTCGGGTCGGCGGGGCCGTTGCTCGTGCTGGGCACTGACCCCGAGTTGCTGATTGGCGGCGGCAAGGACGGCAACATCTACGTCGTCGACACCTCGAAGATGGGGCATTTCACGGCGCCGGTGGGGGCGCCGAAGATGGACTGCCCAAACCCCAACGCAGTACAAGCCATCATGGGCCCGCAGTCGCAGTTCGGCGGCGAAGGCGTAGTGGGCAATATCCATGGTTCACACGTCATGTGGCAGGGGCCCGACGGCCTGCACGTCTACGTCTGGGGCGAAGAAGATGTGCTGCGGTCGTATGAGTTCAAGAATGGAAAGCTGGTCACGCCGCCGACGAAGAGCCTGTATCATGCGCCCCCGGGCATGCCGGGTGCGATGCTTTCGATTTCAGCCGACGCCAACAAAGCCGGCACCGGCATTGTCTGGGCGTTGTTGCCATATGCGGGAGATGCCAACCAGGAGCGCGGAGTTCAGGCGCAGCTTCTGGCATTTGATGCGCAGGACATCAAGAATGACATCTTTCGCAGCTCACCACCTGACGATCCAGCCGGACCAAATGCTGTCGGACTGTTCGCTAAATTCGCTCCTCCGACCGTCGCGAACGGAAAGGTATTCGTTCCGACGTATGGCGATCGCGAAGACCCGCCGGGTCCGAAGCGATACTTCGAGGGAAACCGACCGCCGACTGACAGTATCCCGAAGAACTTTTATGTCGTCGTGTACGGCCTGAAGCAATAGGTCGCCGGGGTCCTGTTCAGGAAGGATTGAGGGCGGTGGTCGCAGGATCACCGCTCTTTTTTTGTGCCGTCCTCCGCCGCCGGGATAGGGCAGCGTATAGTGTCCGTCCAGAGACTTATAACGCCAGGAGGTTGTGTGAGTCCGAAACTGCTCGTGGCGGCGTTCGCCGCCATCTCCCTGATCGGGCCGACTGTGGCCGCCGCAGACGCGCAAGTCACCAGCGCCGCCGTCGTCGGCACCATTACCGATACCAGCGGCGCAGCGCTGCCCGGTGCGACGGTCACGGCGCGCAACGTCGAGACCGGCTTCGTGCGCGCGGTGCCGACCAACGAATCCGGCGCTTACCGTCTCGACTTCCTGCCCACTGGCCGCTACGTCGTCGAGATCACTCTCTCGGGATTCAAGACCGAGCGCCGCAGCGGCATCGTCTTGAATGTCAACGACACCGCGCGCGTCGACGTGTCGCTCGCGGTCGGCGGGCTGGCCGAAACCGTCACCGTCGAAGCGCGGAGCGCCGACGTCAACACGGCGACCGCCGACCTCTCGAAGACGGTCGACGCGGCGGCGATCCAGAGCCTGCCGCTGGTCGATCGGAACGTCTACTCGCTGCTGGATCTCACGCCGGGCGTGCAATCCAACAACAACGGCGTCGCCTCGGCCTCGTCGGGGACCAATTCGCTCATACTCGGATTTCCGGAGCAGCGCACGTTGATCAACGGCGGCGCCGACGGCGGCACCGGATCGGTGAACTATTACCTCGATGGCGGCATCAATATGACGGCGCTTCGCAATACGGGCAACACCCTGCCGAATCCAGACGCCATCCAGGAATTCAAGGTCCAGACGAATAGCTACAACGCGGAGTACGGCCGCTTTTCGAGCGGCGTCATCAACGTCATCACCAAGGCAGGCACGAACGTCGTCAAAGGCTCGGTGTTCGAATACTTCCGCGACGGGAAGATGAACGCAAAGGACTGGGGCGCGGTGCTGGCGACGCCGCCGCTGAAGCGCAACCAGTTCGGCGCCACGGTCGGTGGCCCCCTTCGGCGCGACAAGACGTTCTTCTTCGGGACCTACTCCGGACTGCGGCAGACGACGAGCACGTTCCTGAACACCGCGATCGTGCCGACCGCGCTGGAACGGGTGGGCGATTTCAGCCAGTCGCGTACGCTGCCGACCGATCCGGCGACCGGTCAGACTTTCGCGTGCAACGGCGTCACCGGCGTGATCTGCCCAAACAGGCTCGACCCGGTCGCGATGAAGATCATCGACACCTACATCCCGCTTTCCAACGTGCCCGGCAGTATCTGGCAGGGCTACGTGCCGAGCCCCTATAACTCGGATGAAGGGCTGATCAAGATCGACCATCAGATCAACGACGCGCACCGGTTCAGCGGCAATTACTTCCTGACGACGGGGACGAATACGGTGCGCGCGGGCTCGGGAAACCTGCCGTGGGCGAGCCAGAATTTCAACTGGCGCCAGCACAACCTCAATCTCAGCGACACCTGGGTCATTCGCTCCAATCGCATCAACCAGGGTTGGTTCTCGTTCAACCGCAACTTCGGTGGGCGCCTGAACCTGCCGGCGGTCTCGCTGACGGATCTCGGATCGGCAGCCGTCATTCAGGGCGCGCCGTCGCTGCCGCAGATCACGGTGAGCGGGTTCTTCACGCTCACCAACGCGATCGGCGGACCGACGGCGGGCGGCGACTTTTACTCCGTGCGCGACGTCTACAGCTGGACGACCGGCGCGCATGCCGTCAAGATGGGCGGCGAGCTGTCCTACAACAAGACGATCCAGGACACGCTCCTCAACAACTACGGCGTGCTCACGTTCAACAACAGCGTGACGCGGAACGCGCTCGCCGACTTCCTGATCGGCATTCCCAGCGCGATGACGCAGGACGCGCCGGTAACCGCGCTCTGGAACAGCTGGTACGGCGCGGCGTTTCTGCAGGACGACTACCGCCTCAATTCGCACATGACGCTGAACCTCGGGTTGCGCTGGGACGTGCAGACGCCCGGTACCGATCCGCAGAACCGGTTCACGACCTACGTGCCTGGCCAGAAATCAACGGTCACGCCGACCGCGCCGACCGGACAGCTGTTCTACGGTGATCCGGGAATCGAGCGCGGCGTGATTCCGACGCCCCTCGGTCACGTCTCGCCACGTGTCGGCTTCGTCTGGGATCCCTTCGGCGACGGCAAGACGTCGATCCGCGCGGCCGGCGGTATTTTCTACGGCAGCATCTCGGGCAACGAGTGGAACGCGATGACCAACTTCCAGCCGTGGAGCACGCGTCTCACGTTCACGAACATCAGCCCGACGACGAATGCGGCCGGTGTCCCCAACGGCGCCTCGTTGCGCAACCCGTATAACAATTTCGTAGGCGGGGCGCCGTTCCCCTATAACGGCTCGTACGCGAGCGGTGGCGGCATCCTCGGCGCGTCGCTCGACTTCGACTGGGCGCGCGCCTATCAGACGAATATCGGCGTGCAGCGTCAGCTCACGAAGGCGCTCTCGGTCGGCGCCAGCTACGTCGGGACGTTCACCCGCAATCTGCCGTTCCAGCGCGACGTCAACTATCCAGTCGTCACCCCCACCGCGACGGCGGCGGGCGCGAACATCCTGTCGCGGCGGCCGAATCCCGCGTTCGGCGCGGTCCTCCTGCTCGACTCCGATCAGTACTCGAACTATGACGGCCTGCAGGTGACGTTCAACCTGCGCGAGTGGCACCGCGTCAGCGTCAACGGCTTCTACACGCTGAGCAAGACCATGACGAGCGCGCAGCTGATGAACAACACAACCGGCGGCGGCGCGCAGAACTACGGCGACCTGGCTGAGGATTACGGCCGCGCCGACACTGATCAGCGCCATGTCTTCAGCACCAGCGTCAACTGGTCGCTGGACTACTACACCGGCAAGAACGACGTGCTGCGGCACGTGCTCAATGGCTGGAGGCTGGCGCCGGTCGTCAAACTGCGAAGCGGGCTGCCGTTTACGGTGACCAACGGCAACGTCGACGCGAACCTCGACGGGAATACGAACGACCGCGCGCAGCTCGTCGGCGACCCGCACGTCGAGGACCCGACGATCAACCAGTGGTTCAATACGGCGGCGTTCGTTCAGAACAAGGTCGTCACCGGTGTCGCCACCGATGGCAACTCGCCGCGTAACCTGCTCGACGGCCCCGGCTTCCGCGTCGTCGATCTCGCGCTGTCGCGCGACTTCGAGATGCCGCGGCGGATGAGGCTGACGTTCCGGCTCGAGGGAACCAACATCTTCAACATCGTCAATTACGGTCAGCCGGGAGCGGCCGTGCCGTCGGGCGCGACATCTACCACGTTCGGCGTCATCCGCACGGCGAACGCCATGCGACGGCTGCAGGTGGGATTGCGGCTGACGTTCTGAGATTGATCGATTGCCGGTGTTGCCGATTGCCGCGTGCCGATTTTCCGACTGGCGATTGCCGATTGACGAATGTAGGGCGGGTCTTTACGGCCCGCCTTTTTTTGTACTTGGTCCAGACCAGACCGAGTTCGCCGGCCAGCACGAGGTGCGTCGCTACAGCCTGTTCAACGGACTTCAGCATCCCGATGTGTTCGATGAACGTCAGGTGCTGGCGTCGGTGACGAGGCACGCAAGTATTGAATCCCGGCGCCGGCGGAGTTCGGAGTTCCGCTGGACGAGTGAGTCAGCGAGCTATGCTGACCATCCGTTATCGTGCTATCCCGGTCAGGATAGTTCCCGTGCCTACGCCGCGCACGTCGTGGTCTTCACGTTCCCGCCGCGTTAGGCTGCGGCGACGTCGTGCAGCCGGCGTCGACCGGTCGGTATACTAGTAGTTCGTTTGCAGCCGACGAGCGGCACCGATGTTGTGCCAACATTCAACTCGTTCCGGAACGAGTTGCCGATCCGCCGCTCGCGGCTGAAACGCAGCACGTTAGACGGACATCTTGTACATGCGCCAAGCTCGAGAAAGTCACTCGCAACAAGCGGTAAAGCGCCGCGCAAAGTCAAAGGTTCGTCTCGAGGATGCGCAGTTTTTGAACATCGACCTCGATGTGAGGTCACGCCGCTCGCTGACTGCCCTCGTCGAAGCATGGCCCTGGTCGTACCAGCCGCTAATTACGGAAGGTCGGCCGAACCCGCGTTGGCTGATTCTCAATCCACGACGCGTCGTCGTGACGGCCGAGGCGGCAGCGAAGGAACTCATTCGACACATCCAACGTCTTCGAGGCGACGCGCGCATATGCTGGACTCACGCACAGCGACGCATGTTCGATATCGGTGTTCAAGCAGGAGGGCCGGGCCGCGCCTTCGAGGGGGTTCGACTCACGGCTGAGACTCTCCGGCATATTGCGGCTGCCGGCGGAGAGATCCAAGTCACGGTGTACCCAGCGGAACCTGAGTCACAGTTCGTGCCGCCGAGAAAACACTTGCACCGGCAAACGAAGCGAGAGCGTCAGTAACTGTCGTGCCGTCTAACACGGCTTGTAGCCGACGGCGGCTGGTGGAATCATGAGCCGCCGCGGCTGAAGCCAGGCGTTAGACTGCGCGATTCGGGCGCCAGGGTTAAAATGAATTATGGCCAAGGACCTCACCGCGCTGTTTCGTGACGCTTCGGAGCTTTCCGAACAGGACCGGGCAACGCTCGCGGGCCTTCTTATCGAATCTCTCGAAGCCGAGCCGGAAGCGGATGTTGAAGCCGCATGGGTGGCTGAGATCGAGCGGCGCGTGGCCGACGTGGAGTCTGGCGCGGTTCAGACAGTCCCCTGGGAAGAGCTCCGCCGCCGACTCCTTGATCGGCTGAATGCCCGTTAGGTTTCATCCCGCAGCCGCAGCCGAAGTCGAACGAGCCCAGGCGTGGTACGGAGAGCGCAGTGTCTTCGCGGCTGCCGGGTTTCTGCAGGCACTGACTCGCGCAGTACATCGCATTCGCTCCGCTCCTGCGCGATATGCGGCCCGCGGACCATGGGACGCGCCGAATCCACCTCGAGCAATATCCTTTCTCGATCGTCTATTTAGTTCGCGGTGACGAGGTCGTAATCATCGCGGTGGCACATCACAAGCGGCGGCCGGGCTATTGGGCGGATCGTACCCGCGCAGTCTAACAGGCGTTTGCACCCGACGGGCGCCCTGCGATCGTGAGCGGCCGCGGGTGAAACGCATGACGTTAGCCGGACAAGTTCATGAGCTACGACCTCTTTTTTCTGAGACCGCAGACAGAGGGTTCGTCAGGGGAGTTCATTCGATACTTCGCCGAGCGACCGAACTTCTCGATGAAGAACGGTCAGGCGTGGTACGAGAATGAGGACACAGGGGTCTATTTCAGTTTCGAGCTTGCGGAGGGCGGGGACGAGACACCGCGATGTTGGGTGCAGTTCATTATCAACTATGCCCGGCCGCGCTTTTTCGCGCTTGAGGCTCTGCCCCACGTCGAATCGTTCGTTTCGAGGTTTGGGCTCTCCGTTCATGATCCTCAGATCGACGGGATGGGTGACGGCCGCTTCGATTCTGATGGGTTCCTCAGAGGATGGAGAGCGGGCAACGAAGTTGCGTGCCAAGCACTCGCCGGGAATGGACAGCGTCGGCCCCTTACGCTGCCTGCCAACGTGTTGGATGCAACCTGGCAATGGAACATCGGTCGACAGCGGCTTCAGGCGCAAGTGGGTGAATCGATTTTTGTGCCGCAGATCATGTTCGTCGCCGGCCCAGGCACTGCTCTCAGTGCTGCCGTCTGGAGCGACGCGATACCGGTCTTGCTCCCGACCGTCGACGTCGTTTTTCTGTACCGAGACGCGTACGCTCCACGCCGTCTCTTCCATCGCAAGCCGGACGTCGCAATTCTCAAATCGGACCAAGTGGAGCCCGTTGTCCAGGACTATCAATTACAGTCCGGGCCGGTGCCATTTCGACGGCTTGAGTACGTATCCGCCCCGTCTACGATCTCGACGCTCTTCAGCCAGGCCGCTGCGTCGATGCCCGCCGGCGTCGTTGCCCCTGACTTAATTCTCGAGAGCGAACTCGTTGCGCGGATCCCGAAGTGGCATGCCGGCTAACCCCAGCAGCCGACGGCGGCTGGTGCGACCGTGAACCGCCGCAGCTGAAGCTGAACGTTAGGCCGCGGGAGTTACGGGGGAGCAATGGCAAACGTCTACAGTCGTCGTTCATTCATCAGCCGGGTCGGGCTACTCGGTTGCGCGCTCCCTTTGGCGGGGTACGCGAATCGCTTTCAGTCGCGCCGCATCAGGCGTATCGGCTTTCTCATTGGTGCGGCACCGACACTGATCGAAGCATTCGAAGAGGAATTGCGCCGGCTGGGGTATGTGGACGGGAAGAGCATCGTCATCGAAAAACGTATTTCCCGGCCTAATTCATCGGACTTAGCAGTGCAGGCTGCTGAACTCGCCCAAATGGACTTGGACCTGATCGTGGCCGCGGCACTCCCGCAGGCGCTCGAAGTGCGCAAGAACAATCCGGCTATGCCAATGGTAATCGCCACGTGTCCGGGCATGGTGAGCAACGGTTTCGCCCGTACTCTCAAGCGCCCGGGTGGCATTTACACTGGGATGGACGAGCTTCCCCCAGCCGTGACGGCGAAACGGCTGCGGCTCCTGAAGACTGCCGCACCTAAAGTATCACGCGTTGCGCTGCTCTCGACGACGCCGGGCCGAGGCGGTCATGAGGCTCAACTCGCCGATGCTGAGAAGGTTGCTAAGTCGCTACGCCTTACGGTGAAACCCTACAGATCTGCATCACTGAGCGAGTTGGAAACAGCCCTCGCCGCCATTGTTAGTGACGGTATGGAAGGCCTTGCGAATTTCCAAGGGGCGCTATCGCTCGCCAATCGGCAGCTCATCGTGGACTTCGCGGCGAAGAACCATCTGCCCGCGATATACCAGTCGGCGTTCTTCGTAGAAGTCGGAGGGCTGATGTCGTGGGCGCCAAACCAGGAGGAGCAGTACCGCGAGGCGGCGCGCTATGTCGATAGAATCCTTAGAGGGGCGAAGCCAGGAGAGTTGCCGATCCACTTTCCCAGTCGGTACTACCTGACAATTAACAGGAATGCTGTTGAGGGCCTGGGCCTGGTTCTGCCGCCAGGGTTCGTCGCGAAGGCGGACCGGGTATTGGAGTGATGAGCTGCCGGAAGCACCGAAAGCCAGGAACTCGTTTCGAGGCGCCGCGGCCTAACCAACGTATCCGGTCAAGAGAAAAGTAAGTCGGTCGAAAAAATCTTCTCCTTAACGCGACGAATTCTCCTTCGTCGCATACCTGCCGCCGTCGCGGCGCGAGCACGGGTCGAGGCTGCGCGCAGCGCACCGCGCTTCCGCGTCGTCGATCTCGCGCTGTCGCGCGACTTCGAGATGCCGCGGCGGATGAGGCTGACGTTCCGGCTCGAGGGAACCAACATCTTCAACATCGTCAATTACGGTCAGCCGGGAGCGGCCGTGCCGTCGGGCGCGACATCTACCACGTTCGGCGTCATCCGCACGGCGAACGCCATGCGACGGCTGCAGGTGGGATTGCGGCTGACGTTCTGAGCGTTTGCGCGATTATGTCCGGCGCGCCTTATCTCACCGACAGGTCACGGACGTAGATGTCCTTGAAACGCATGTTGCCTTCGCCGCCTGAGTGCAGCTGCAGCGCGATGTGGCCGTCGAATGACTTCGGCGTCGGATCCGTGAAGTTCAGGACCTCGATGCCATTCAGGATGGCGACCATGTGGTTGCCCTCGACCTTCACGAGCAGGTCGTTCCAGTCGGTCGGGCGCAGTACCTGTTCGTATTCGGGCGCTGGCCAAGCGATCCACTGTCGGCCGTCGCCGTACAAGCCGGCGTTGTGGTGGTTGATGGTCCGATCGATCTCGAACTGCAGGCCCTGGCTGACGTTGGCCGTGCCGGGCGCGAATTCGGTGTGAAAGTAGACGCCGCTGTTGCCGTCGGCTTCGCACTTGAAACGTAACGAGAACCAGAAGTCCTTGTACTTCTTCTCGGTTCTGAGATAGCCGTAGGCGTTCGTCGCGCCCTGCCCGTGGATCGTACCGTCTTCCACCGTCCATTTCTCTTTGCCGACTTCGACCCAGTTGGTCAGGTCCTTGGCGTTGAAGAGACGGACCCACTGCTCGCCGGGGTAGAGCGGCCGGTTGGTAGGCACCTGCGCGGCCATCAGCACAGGGATGGTGAGCACACATAGCACGATCGTCAGCATCCACGAGATCGGAGCGGGTCGGCGCATGTCAGCCTCCTGGCGAATTCAGCGAGTGGTCTCGGATCATACCCGCTTCTTCCGACGGGAAGTCGCGAACGAAAAGGGAACTAATGTGTCGTTCAGAACTCGTATTTGAGCGACGCCTGCATGCAGCGGCCGGCGCGGCCGTCGCACGTGCCGAGCACGCTGTTGTAACGCCCGAACGTGCTGGTTGTATCGGGCGTCATGGACACATCGGCGGTGTTGAACCGCTGCGTGTTGGTGAGGTTGAAGATCTCCCAGCGGAACCGGATCCGCTGGTTCGCCGTCAGCGCGAATGCCTTCGAGACGCCGAGGTCGGCGCCGATGTAGCCGTCGCCGCGCAGCTGGTTACGGAAGCCGACTTCGCCCGGCAGCGCAAACCGGATCTGCTTCAGCACCGCCGACGGGTCCGCGAACGGGCTCGGGCGGCCGAAGTCGCCGTTGGCGTCCTTGCCGACGACGTTGCGCGCGGCCGGGCTGACGGTTGTGGGATATTGGCCGGCCGTCGCGAGTTCGGCGTTGCCCTGGTAATTCCAGTTCGTCGGCCAGCAGCACCGCGAGTTGATGATGTTGAACGGCAGGCCACTCGTCCAGCGGAATACACCGGAGAACTGCCAGTTGCCGATCACCTGGTTCAACCATCCGGGCGCGCCGTTGCCAAGCGCGCGGCCGTGACCGAACGGCAGATCCGCGATCCAATTCAGGTTCATCTGGTGGCGGACGTCGAAGTCCGAGTACGAATACTGGAGCTCCGGCTCCCACGAGTTGAGCAGGAACCCTGAGTAGCCGCCGTACCCCTGGAAATCGCGTTCGACCGCGGATCCAAGGTCGGTGGACTTGCCCAGGGTGTAATTGAGGTCGAACTGGTACCCGTCGGTGAACCGCTTGCGCAGCGTGAGCTGCAGCGAGTTGTAGTCGGCGTCAGCCATCGAGCTCTGCGCGCGCAACTGCGAGAACTGGCTGTTCCAGAACGCATACTTTCCCAAAGTACTGCATGCGGGATTGCACGCCGTGTCGGCGTTGAAGAGCGCTGTCGTCCAGTCGAGATCGTTCTGGTAGAACGCCCGCGCCATGCGCTGCGTGGCCGTCATCGGCACGCCTGACACGGCGCCCGCCGCGGCGGGGAACAGGTTCTCCCAGTACGGGATCGCGCCGATGCCGAGGAAGTTGCCCGGCGTCGAGCTGGTGACGCCCGCTTGCCGGTACGCCGCGATGAGCTGTTGCGCTGCGGTGAAGTAGTTCACGCCCGATTTCGGATCGACGATGTCCATGGGCATCGCAAGATCGCGGCGGATCAGGAGGTTGCGGCCGCGACGGCCGACGTACGCACCCTCGATGGCGAAGCCCTTGGGCAGCTCGCGGCCGATGACGGCGTTGAACACGTGGGTACGCGGCGTCGTGATCCCATCGTCGATACTCTGATAGATCGCGACGTTGCCGATCGGCGGTGTTGACGGAAACCCTCCCGGGGGCGCACCCGGAAGGGTCGGTGGCAGCGTGGTGAGATTCTTGAATCGTGCGGAGGGCACGGTCTCGTCCGAGGTTCCGAACGTCGATGAGATGCTGGTGGACATGCCGAACGATCCGCCCTCGTCGAAAATGTTCGCGAGCGCGAAGCCGACGCGGTCGTACAGCAGCGAGTACCCGCCGCGCACGACCAGCCGGTCTCCGCCGGTCAACCAGCCGAGGACACCTTCCTTGGCGTGCGGCGTCCAGGCGGCCGACACCCGCGGCCCGAAGTTGTTGAGATCCCAGTCATAGAAGCCTTTCTTCCCGTTGGCCGGGCCGGCGAGGTCGAGCGTCAGGGGCGGCAAGGCGTTGTCACCGATACCACGGAGCATGTTCGCGCGTCGCTGCTCAAACCACTGGCCGAGCGGGACCGACGGGGCTAGCTGGTTTCCGTTGACCTCCCAGGGCGGCGAGTACAGGTTGTAGCGTACCCCTCCGGTGATCGTCAGGTTCGGCTTGATTCTCCAGCTGTCCTGCAGGTAGAACTCGTATTCGTCGGTCGCGTACGACCGGCGAACGGGCTCGCCGTTGGGGAGCGGCGTGCCGGTCTTGTCGTAGTTGTAGTTCGCCGTCGGCTGTGAGATGACGCCGAGGATGGTCAGCCACGGATCACCGTACCCTGATTGGAAGCTCGAGGCCACGGCCGGGAGCTGCGAGCAGAGCGGGTTGGCGCATCCTGTGCTGCCAGGCATGTAGTTCCTGCCCGAGCCGGCCACCCACGACGGATTGAGATTTCCCGTGTGGAACGAGTTCGCGTTCGAGTACTTCGGCGACCGGGTGAACCTGATGTTCGTGCCCGCCTTGACTGTGTGGTTGCCCTTCAGCCACGCGAGGTCGTCGACGAAGTTGTGCGTGGGCACTTCCCGGCCGCTGGTTGACGTCAGCGCGTCGAAGTCGGTGATGAATCGGAACGTCACCGCATCGGCGGTCCGGAGCCCCACCGTCGCATCATCGATCTTCGACAGCCCGTACCTGAACGTGTTGACGATCGTCGGGGACAGGACGCTGTCGAGGCCGGTAGCGTAGCCGAAGTTCCTCCCCTGGCGCTGCGTGGTCGGTGCCTGCCCTTCGAACTGCGGCACCGCATTGATGGTGTCCTTCTGTTTTCCGCCGCGGAAGAACAGCTTGTGCTTCCCGTTGCGGTCCAGCAAGTAGTCGACGCGCGTGATCACCGTGTTGTACTCGTTCTCGATTGGGGCCGAGAAGCGGTAGCCCATGTAGTTGATGCCGTCGCGGCCGGGATCGTTCGGCATCGGGTACTGCTTGAAGTGATCGGACACGGCGCGGCTGGGGCCAATCCCGAGCGGATCGAGCCCGGCGATTTCCGAGGGCGCCAGGCCGTAGCGGCCGGCAGGAATCGAGTGCGCTTGCGAAAAGCCCTGAACGGTGCCGCCCGGACACGCTGACGGAACCGCGCACACGTAAACGAGCACGCCGTCGCGCAGGTTCTCAGACGGTACGTTCCGCAGCACGGGATCCTCACTCGATTCGTGCAGACGTTCGTAGTTACCGAAGAAGAACAGGCGATCGTGCAGGATTGGACCGCCGAGCGCGCCGCCCCAGTTGCGTTTATCGAGCTTGGGCGCTTTGCTTGGCTGGCCAGCCGCGAGTTGCGTCAGCTTCAGGAAGTACTCGTTGCTTGACCATGCTGTGTCGCGCATCGACCAGTATCCAGAGCCGCTGTACCGGTTCGTGCCGCTCTTGGTCACGAGCGACACCTGGGCAGCGCTCGAGCGCCCCATGTCGGCGCTGTAGTTGCTCGTGCTGACGCGGAACTCCTGCAGCGATTCGAGCGTGACGCGCAGTACGGAGTTGTAGGCATAGCCAAACTGCGGATCGTTGACGTCTACGCCGTCCAGCGTCACGTTGGACTGGTCGCTGCGCGCGCCACTGACTGACCCGCTGCGCTGATCGTTGCTCGGCAGATACACGGCTCCGGCCTGAAGGCTGAGCAGGCCGACGGGATTGCGGGCCTCGAGCGGCAGCATCTGGATCTGCTGGCCGGAGATGACGTTGCCGAGGCTGGCGTCGGTCGTGTTGATGATTGGCGACCGGCCGGTGACCTCCACGGTCTCCGACACCGACCCGATTTCCATTTTCATTTCGAGGCTCGTCTGCGTATCGACCGCAACCTGCAGCTTTTCGTGCACGGCCGTCCGGAAGCCGTTCAACTCGACTTTCACGGAATACAGTCCCGGCGGCATCGCCACGAACCGGTACCTGCCGGATTCGCTCGTGACCGTCGTACGTACCGCGCCCGTATCCAGGCTGGTGAGCGTGACGGCGGCGCCGGGCAAGGCTGCGCCTTGCTGATCTTTCACGTCGCCGAACAGCGAGGCCGTTCCGGCCTGGGCGAGCGCGACCCGAGGAATAGAAAGGAGAGCAAACAGGATAACGAGGGGTACGGATCGAAGTCGGCGCACATCCCACCTCCCCATGCAACGATGACCGAATGGCGTGGGAGTATAGGCCAGTTGGGACGAAATGTGGGACTAATTTCTGGCCAAGATGAGCGTCCGTGTACTACCTGATTCAGATCAGCAGGACTTCGAGCGCCGACAGCTCCCGACGGAGCGTCCGGATTCCGCAGGCCGTCAAAAACCAAGCGCCCTTCGGATGGAGCCCGCTCCCTTGCTGACGGCGCGTTCGATCGGCGAGGACGAACCTGCGCGCAGGGTCGTCTTGATCTCAATCGTCTGTCGGGGCTGTACCTGGATGCGACGTACGTCGGCCGCATAGCGTGGGTGGCTGACGCGTACCACGTAGACGCCCTCCCTCAACTCCTGCGTGACCCGGCCCGCAGAGTCTGGCGTCAAAGTGGCGACGAGTGCGTTCTCAGTCGTGAAGACCTCAACTGTCGCATCGGTGACGCTTCGGTGGGAGCCGGCGGCGAGCACGATTGCGACGAGTTCCCCTGTGTTCCCGGGCCGAGCGAACTGCACCACCGAGAACGCCGCTCCAGTGACGGACGCAATCCCCGCCAGAGTGGCCACGACGGACTGAATGCGCGAAAACGACACGCCTCGCACGAGGTCGCGAATTTTTGCCCAGGCTGTTTTGTGGGATCGACGACAGCGGCGATGTCGGGATTTCCTCAGCCATCGAATGAGATCGAATGGGGCTCATCAGCGGGTGGTCTCGGCCGAACCTACCTGTAGTGCATCAACATCCGGACCAGCGCCAGCCTCGTCGTAACATCTTGGTGTTGTGGCAGTTCGCGAGCGAGGCCCACACCGGTTGCGCGGCCTGACATGTCCCTTTCGCAATTGGACATTCAAAAATGGCACCCCGTCTCCCGGACGTGGAGCCCTTCTCGCGTCGAGACGGTACCCGCGACAAACGCCGTAGCGGCCCCGAGCGCTTCTGCGTCGCCGCTAAGTCATCGCTTCGCGACTACAGACCGGGCAGGTATCGTGAACCACAGCATGCCGTACGCGCAGTCAATCGTGCGATGATTGCGCCGCGATCGACGCGGTTCTGACGGCTGACGCGCTCGGTGCAGCAGCGATTCGCGTCGCCGCGATCGCTCGACGAGCACGTCTTCGAGAAGGGGCCTTCGTCCCCAACGCGGAGGCGATGATGTATTTGATCTGGGAGATCGCGATCGGCATCCTGGCGGGCTTTCTCGCCGGGAAGATCATGCGGGGCAAGGGATACGGCGTCCTGATGGATCTCCTGCTCGGCCTGGTCGGCGCCGTGGTCGGCGGCTTCGTATTCGGCCTGCTCGGCCTGCACGCCTACGGCCTGGTTGGTCAGCTCGTCATCGCCACCGCCGGTGCGGTGATGTTGATCTGGCTTGTTCGCCGACTGTGATCCCGGACGGCCCAAGGCCGTCCTCCACGGTTGGATACGATCGGAACGCGCACAGCGAGGGCACTCATGAAACGCATACTGAGCGGGTTGGTCATCGTGGTCGCGTCGGCCGGCATCGCGTCGGCGCAGGGCGGCAAGCGTCCGCTGTCGCTCGACGATCTTGCCAGGATCAAGGACGTGCGCGATCCGCAATGCGCGCCCGACGGCAAGACGGTCGCCTTCGTCGTGTCGCAGATCGACGTGAAGGAAGACAAGGCCGGCAACGGACACGTCTGGACCATCGGCATCGACGGCGAGAACGAACGGCAGATCACGTGGAGCACCGACAGCGAGGCGTCGCCGCGCTTCAGCCCGGACGGGAAGTATCTGGCCTTCACGTCGTCGCGCCCGGGCAAGGCCAAGGGCAATCAGGTCTGGCTGCTCGATCGGAGCGGCGGCGAGGCGTTTCAGCTGACCGAGATCAAAGGTCGGCTGCAGGGCTACGAATGGTCGCCCGACTCGAAGCGGCTCGCGCTCACGATCGGCGATCCGGATCCTGATGCGCCCGACACGCCCGGCGAGAGTGCCGCGCCGGCGGGACAGGCGCCGCGCAAGGCGCCCAAGCCGATTGTCATCGACCGCTACAAGTACAAGCAGGACGTGCAGGGCTATCTGCTGTCCGGTCGACACACCTACGTGTATCTCTTCGACATCGCGACGCGGTCGCTCGATCGGCTGACGAAAGGGCAAGGCCGACGAGTTGTCTCCGTCGTGGTCGCCCGACGGCGCGCGTATCGCCTTCATGAGCAACCGAAACGAGGATCCGGACCGCGAGCCGTCCACCCAGCTCTTCATCGTCGACGCGAAGAAGGAGTCGACCGAGAAGGCGCTGACTCCGATCGACCAGCCGCGGCGGGCGCGGCAAGCCGGAATTCAGCCCGGACGGCAAATGGATCGCGTTTCTCGAGGGTGACGACAAGAAATACGGCGCTTACGGCATGGAGCATCTCGCGATCGTTGCCGCCGATGGTGCCACACCGCCGCAGCGCGTTGCGGCGAGCGAGGCGCTCGACCGCGGCGTCTCCCAGCCACGGTGGGGCGACGATGGTAAGAACATTTTCGCCATCGTGGCGGATGACATGTCTGCCTACGGCGCGCGCATTCCGGTCGGCGCCGGCAGCGCGGTTCCGATCACCGACAAGCCGATCGTTCTCGGACCGCGTCACAGCGCGGGCTCGTGCGCGGTGGTGATCTCGGGCGACGATAGCCATCCCAACGAGGTGTATTCCGCCGCCGTCGTCGGCGGCAAACTGAAGTTCCAACCGCTCACCCACCAGAACGACGCGCTGTTCGCGGAGCTGCAGCTCGGGACGACCGAAGAGGTGCGCGCGAACGAGCAAGGACGGCACCGAGGTGCACGGCCTGCTGACGAAGCCGGCCAACTACGCCGCCGGCACGAAGATTCCGATGCTGCTGCGGATTCACGGCGGTCCGAATTCCCAGGATCAGCACGCGTTCGCGTTCGAGCGTCAGTGGTTCGCGGCCAACGGCTACGCCGTGCTCGCGGTGAACTATCGCGGCAGCGCCGGTCGCGGCGCCAAGTTCTCGAGAGCGATTTGGGCCGACTGGGGGCACTACGAGGTCGACGATCTGCAGGCGATGGTCGATCAGGTCGTGAAGATGGGCGTCGCGGATCCCAACAAGCTCGGCGTCGGCGGCTGGAGCTATGGCGGCATCCTCACCGACTACATGATCGCCAGCGACAACCGCTTCAAGGCGGCGACCAGCGGCGCCGGCACCGCCTTCACGGTCGCCTTCTACGGCACCGATCAGTACATCATCCAGTACGACTACGAGATCGGCCCGCCGTGGGAACCGAAGGCGTGGGAGACCTACCAGAAGATTTCCTATCCGTTTCTGCACGCCGATCGCATCAAGACGCCGACGCTGTTTCTCGGCGGCGAGCGCGACTTCAACGTGCCGGTGCAGGGCGGGCAGCAGATGTACCAGGCGCTGCGCAGCCTCAACATCGACACCCAGCTGGTGATCTACCCGAACGAGTTCCACGGCATTACGCGCCCGAGCTACGTGCGGGATCGATACGAGCGCTACCTCGCGTGGTACGACCTGCACATCAACGGCAAGAAGCCGGCGGTCTCGACGACGGCCCAGGAGAAATAGCGCCGATTGCTGATTGCCGATTGAGAGCGGCGGACGGTGGTCGTTCGACCACCGCCAATCAGCAATCAGCATTCAGCAATTCTGATTTGAGCCGCGTCCCCTATTTGCTCACGCGCACGACGAAATCTGGAGACGGCGCGGCAAAGCCCGCGGTCACGGCGTACAACGCGCTGCCGAACTTCGCAATCGTGGTCGGCACCTTCGTCGATGGATTCGACGTGAATGGTTCCGTGATGAAATCGCACGATCGTGCCGGACAGGTAATCGGGAGATAACTCCACGACGGCGATCCGGTTGCGGACGTTCTCGACGACGTACAGCGTCTTGCCGTCGAGCAGTAGTCCGTCGGCATTGGGAAGCGTGTCTCCACCGAGATCCACGAGCACCGGTGTCTGCGTCGCCGTGTCGATCCGAAAGAGCTGCGCCGTGCTGCCATCGACGACGAAGAGATGCTCGCCGTTGGGCGTGGCCGCGATGCCGTTGGTTCTGAAGGTGCCGGGAAGTGGAATCGAAGTGAAATCGTCTGCCGGCGCGCCAGCGGGTCCGAGCGCCACGCGGTAGAGGAATGGTGCCTGCGTATCGGTGAAGTACGCGGCCTCACGTGTGATCACGACGTCGTTGATGAACGTTGGGGTTGTCTGGAACTGATACGAGGCAACGAGGTCGCCAGACTCGGCATTGAAGATGGTGCCCATTCCGCTGCCCGCTCGCGCGACAAACAGCAGGTTGCTTCTCGGATCGTGCTTCATTCCGGTTGCAGGCACACCGTCTGACGCCACCAGGGTGGCAACTTCGCCGGTTCGAAAATCTCCCACCAGAATCTGCCCGCGGGTCGTGGGTGCGAGCGAGCCCGTGTAAAAGGTCGAACCGTTCCCCGACGCAATCCCTTCAGGTCCGAAATCGGCCGGAAGCGGAATGAGGTCTGGGAACGCTCGTGCGGAAGTTCCCGCTGACGCGACAACGACGACCCCTACCAGAGCAATCAGGGACTGATGGAAATGCCGAGCATGCACGCGCATGTGACCTCCTTGGACGCGGCCCTTCTTGTCCTGCTGAAGAAACCGCCGACCGAGAAGTGCAATTCCGGATCCAGTCTGGGTTTCATCTCATTTTGCTGAACAATTGATACTTCAGGAGTGTCCTCGAGCTGGAGCATAGTGACGCGATGCGCTCGACGCAGGTTGAGAGCAGCAGCGATCACGAGGCACCGCCACCGTCGACGCTCGCAGTGAAGACGTGAGCGCAGTCCAAATAGACGTTTCCTCTTACGGAACTAGAGGAGACGTGCTATCGTCTACTCCTCTAGTCTAACTAGATAAGCGGGGCAAGACGTGGGAACTGACGATAAATCGAGCGGTTTGGTCCAGGGCACGCTCTACATGCTCATCCTGAAAACCCTGACGCTCGAACCGATGCATGGATACGGTATCGGCGTCCGGCTCGAACAGATCAGCAAAGGCGTGTTCCAGGTCAATGCGGGTTCGTTGTTCCCGGCCCTGGGCCGGCTCGAGCGCGATGGGCTGATCGCCGGAGAGTGGCGTGTCACCGAGAACAACAGGCGCGCGAAGTACTACAAGCTCACCGCGCAGGGGCGCGCGAAGCTCAAGCGCGAAACTCGCAACTGGGAAGTGCAGGCGGACGCAGTTGCCAGCGTGCTCAAGGCGACACCTGGAGAAGTGTGATGGCCTTCATCACGAACGTGACGGCCGGATTGCGCCGCCTGTTGCGCCGCTCACGCGTCGAAGACGAGATGGACGAGGAGCTGCGCGCGTTCCTCGACGCGTCGATCGAGCGGAAGATGCAGACGGGAATGACGTGCGAGGCGGCGACCCGCGCGGCGCGCGTCGAGTTGGGCAGCGCGGCGGCGGTCAAGGATCAGATCCGCGACCTTGGCTGGGAGTCGGTTGTTGACCAACTGATCCAGGATGTCCGATACGCGTTCCGCAGTCTGCGGAAGGCGCGGGGGTTGACCGCGGTCACTGTCGGAACCTTGGCGCTCGGTATCGGCACCAACACCGCTATTTTCCAACTGGCAGATGCCGTGCGACTTCGATCGCTGCCCGTTGATCATCCGGAGCAGCTGGTTGAAGTGCGGATGGCCAATCCAGCGCGCGGACGAATGGGCACGTTTGCAGGTCGGCGCCCGCTCTTCACGAGTGCGTTGTGGGAGGAGTTGCACCGCCGCCAGCAGGCGTTCTCCGGACTGGTCGCGTGGGGGGCGTATCCGGTCAACCTCTCGAATCGCGGTGAAGCGCAGTTCGCACAGGGGCTCTGGGTGAGCGGCGACTTCTTCAGCGTCCTCGGTGTCGCGCCGCACCTGGGTCGTCTGCTGACGTCGAACGACGACCGACCCGGATGCGGTTCACCGGTCACAGTTCTCGGCTACGACTTCTGGCGTCGTCAGTACGCCGGCGACGCCAGCATCATCGGAAAGACACTGCTTCTCGATGGCCATCCATTTGAGATCGTAGGCGTTGCGCCGAGGCGGTTCACCGGCCTCGAAGTGGGACGATCGTTTGATGTGGCCACGCCGATTTGCGCCGAGCCGATACTGAACTCGGAACCGAGTGCGCTGAATGACAAGGCCTGGTGGTGGTTGACGGTGATCGGTCGATTGGCGCCGGGATGGTCGGTGGAACGCGCGTCGAATCATCTCGCCGCCATCTCGCCTGGCATCTTTCAAACGACCGTCGCGTCCGGACTGCCGCCCGAGGTGGCACAGGCGTATCTGGAGTCAACGCTCAAAGCGTTCCCGGCGTCAACGGGCGTATCTGGAACCGTTCGCGAAGATTATGAGACGCCACTCTGGGTGTTGCTGGCCGTCGCAGGCGTCGTGCTGATCATCGCCGCCGCCAACATAGCGACGCTGCTCCTCGCACGCGCCACGACGCGCGAACGGGAGATCGCCGTTCGACTGGCGCTCGGCGCCTCGCGTGGCCGGCTGATCCGGCAGTTGTTCGCCGAGAGCGTGCTGCTCGCTTTCGCTGGCGCCGCTGTCGGAATCTTCTTATCGCAGACATTGAGCGAAGGGCTTGTTGGACTCCTCCGGACCAGCGGCTTTCAGTTCTTTGGCGTGAGGTTCAATCTCGACCCCAACTGGCGGGTGCTGTTCTTCGGAACCGCCGTCGCGCTCGTCACGTGCGTGCTCTTCGGCGCTGCACCCGCGTTTCTCACGACCCGTCCCTCAAATGGAGCGCTGCTGCGGGCGACTGGTCGGATGACGACGCATGATCGGCGCCAGAGCCGCGCGCGCAGTGGCCTCGTGGTTGTCCAGGTCGCACTGTCGCTCGCCGTCGTCGTGACGGCGTTCCTCCTCGCACGCACGCTGCACAATTTGACGACGGCTCAGACCGGGTTCGATCTCGATCGTGTCACCATGAGGATGGTTGACTACCAGCGAGCCAAGATGCGAGTCGACAGTCGACTCGAATTCCAGTCGCACCTGCTCGACGCGGTGCGCGCGCTGCCAGGCGTCCAGTCTGTCGCCAGCATTCGCTTCGTTCCGCTGACCGGCGAGTCCTGGAGCCAGAACGTCATCATCGACGGCGTTCAGCATCAGAAAGAGATCGGCTTCAACCGGGTGAGTTCGGCCTTCTTTCAAACCA